>CBDANW010000001.1:0-15353 GCA_965197825.1 Candidatus Marinacidobacterales bacterium
TCGGCGCGGCGGCCGTCAAAACAGCTCGGTGCCAATCTCAACGGAGCCAGACGGCGATGATGGGGAAACACCCTCACCGGTGCCAAAAAAGACGTATCCCAGATCACTACGTAAATGCGATCTTTGTCCCAAAATAGAAGAGGCGCAACGGACTTGCAGAACCGCGCAGGTGTTCGACATCACCTCTGAACAGGGACGATCTTGAATCGAAAAATAGTCGCAGCCTACAAAAAGATCGCCACCGAGAGCCGAACCGGTTCGTTCGACTACAACACGGACCAGGCTCAACGCGCCGTCTTGTTCAGATGCGGCCGCATCGTATCCGCGAAGTCGGACAGCAATAACGACCGCCTCGGAGAAGTCTTGGTGCGGCAGGGAAGGATCACCGAGGAGCACCTGAAAGACGCATCCGTATTCGTGCGGCACGGGAAACGACTCGGTGAAGCCCTCGCGGATCTCGGAGTCATCCAACACCAAGAAATTGCCGAGTTCGTTCGCCTTCAAGTGCAAGAGCTGGCACGTGGCGTCCTGGTGAAACCGCCGCAGCGGGTAAGTTTCAAGAATTTGCAAGACGTACCGGCGGTCACCGAGACGCCGATAACGGTGGCCGAGGTCATCGTGGAGGCCGCCCGGCTTACCCCCGATATCGGGCGGCACGTCGACGAGATGTTGTCGGACGATCGGAGATGTGTGTTGAACACCCAAGCGTCGAGCGAGTTGGGTGATTTCAAGCTCTCGTCGGAGGAAGCCCCTCATACTGTCACGATTGGACGGGCAGGAGCCGATCCGATCCGTCTTCAACCTAAGTCCTCTCGCTGAGGAAACCACGGCGCGGGCCCTGCTCGGATTCCTGATGAGCGGCATCGTGATGCTGGAAGAACAGGGCGGACTGGTCTTGTCGGCCGCCGACCGTCTCTCCGCCTAATCCCGCTCCAGCATGGAGCGGGACTAGTTCTCCGCTAGCTCCCCTGTTGATCGTATCACCCCCGGGCACTTGGGTTTAGTATGGCTCTCCGAAAGGAGGCCGAAATGAGTTTCTTCATCCGGGCAGTTCTGGTGCTAGGAGTCGTGCTAATTTTCGTGGGTCCGCTGCGCGTGAACGCGCAGCGTGTCGTTCCTCCCGACCCCGACAAGCCAAGGCCGATCGACGCTCTCGATACCGTTTTCATCGAGGAGATGACCTGGCTCGAAGTGCGGGATGCGATCCGGGGAGGCAAAACCACGGTTATCGTGGCAACGGGAGGCGTCGAGCAGAATGGACCGTGGGTCGTAACCGGAAAGCACAACTACATTCTAGGGGCCGTCACCGAGGTCATTGCGCGCAAGCTGGGAAACGCCCTGGTCGCCCCGATCATCAAGCTCGTCCCGGAAGGAGATCACGATCCACCCAGCCGGTCGATGCGCTACCCGGGAACTGTCAGCCTACGGGAAGAGACTTTCCGAAACGTGTTGATCGACGTGTGCTCCAGCTTCAAGCCGCACGGCTTCCGAAACATCGTATTGATCGGTGATAGCGGTGGAAATCAGGAAGGCATGAAAGCGGTCGCGGCAAAGCTAAACGCGGAGTGGGAGGGTGAGCCCCGAGTTCACTACATTCCAGAGTACTACGACTATCCCGGCGTCCTGAAGTTCGTGGAGGATCAGGGGATCGAGCAAGAGTTCGAGGGGATCCACGACGAGTACGGGATCAGCTCTATCTTGATGGCGGTCGACCCAGAGCTCGTACGCATGGAGCAACGCCTAGACAAGGGGCTCTTCGTCATTAACGGCGTGGATATGAGCCCGCCCGAGAAAACGATCCGCATCGGGAAAGAGATCATCGAGATGAGAGCGAACCAGACGGTGGAGGCATCCGGAAGGCAATCGAAAAAGCACATGGCGGTTAGCGCCCGAAGGCGTAGGCGAACTCCAACTCGAAGCGACTTCGGCGCGGAATGAACAAGACGATCTCGGTCGGACTTCGAGCCGGTAACGTCCAGCGAAAGCTTGCGTCCATCTCTCGGTTCAGCGCGACGACGGCCTGGATCTCGTGGGCCACCGATTGAAGGTCCGGCAGGAACGCGAACTCTTCTTGCGTGTATTCCACACCAACGAAGTTGACGGATTCTTCGCTCCGGACAAAAGGCCAATTGACTCGCCAAGGGACGCCGACGAATACCCGGTAGATCCAGGAACGCACGCCATCGATTTCGTTGGTTCGCCGAGCGATCTCGAATCGCGCTTGGGGAACGTTGCGATCGGCGACCTCCGCTCGGTAGAGATCATCCAGATCGTTCGCCAGCTCCTCTCGCATCGCCGATAGCGCGAGCCTTTCCCGGAGTCGGAGGAGAGGCCATCGATGCTATAGACCCGCCTCTCGTTGTAGCCCAACTCAAAGGCTCTCCGGGTCAACGCCAGCACTTGCGGACCGACTTTGCCACCGTGAAAGAAACGGTGCCGGCGTCCGAAGAAGGTGATGCCCAACCGGGTATCGTTCTCGAACCTTTTGATGCCAGGTTGCCAGCGTTGGGCGGTGGAAGCGCGCCCTACGAAGTACGGTCCAAGCTCGCCCGACAAGGCGACCGAGGCGAACCCTTCCGAGGCGGCGAGCCGTCCGGTGGAGCGCGAATATGCGAATGCGGAGTCTACCTGCATATGATCGTGGTATACGATGGCGCCAAGATTCACACCTTGACGATCGGTCTCGATACCCGCTTCGGTGCGAACCCGGGACGCCGAAACGTTTGCGGAAATGTCCACTCCGGTGCCACGTTGGTACAAGAAACCCAACGCACCTCGTCGTAGCGGCCTCGTTTCCAGAAAAGGTTCCGAGCCAGTGTCTTCAAGGAACTCCAACAAAAGCTCGAAGTCGGGATTGAAACGGAGCGCCCCTCGGGTATCTAGGATCCATCCGGGGTCGCTGGAGGAAGCGGGGGTCGGCCGGCGCTCCGCTCGCGCTCGGACCAACCACTTGGCGGCTCGGTATCCGCCTTCGATGACGTAGCGACCTCTCGCCTCGGTCAGCCCGAGGTCGATGCGTTGAGTCGTGAAGGCGATCCCGCGTCGCTGATTGAAGACCTCACCGGAGAGGAAGGCGAAAGCCTTCAACCGTATCCGTGCTTCGAATCGTTGTACTGTGGCTCCGTTCTCCGAGAACGCGTAGCTGAACTCGGTCAGCTTAACAGGCTCCGCCGGCTTGGTCAGCGACGGAAAGCGAAGGCTTCCCAGCGGGTACTCGGGATCCGAGTCCGCGGCCAGGAGCATTCCCAGCGCGGCGGCCGTCAAGATCGTCAAGGCTCTTGCCCAAACGATGTTTCCGCGATCACCGCGAGGTCTTCTTCGGTAGGGAAGTAGCGCGTAATGTCGTGGATGAGATCGCGGTAGGCGGCGCGCGGTTGGTTGTTCGCCGCTTCCGCGACTTGCGACACGAGGTGCGAGACGGCGGCCGGCGATTCTACAATCTCACGAAATTCCCCGTCCGGGCCGCGCTCGATATTGATGAGTCGAAAGCGGTTGGGCTCGGCGTCGAAGAGATCGAAATAGAAAATTTCCTCGACGCCGTCGATGCCGCTCCGAATATCGTCGAAAGTTTGGGTTATCCAGCTCAGATGCCGCTCTGGTCCGGCAACACCCGACTCCGTCACCCATATCGGCCGGGCGGCCCTGTCCGCCAATTGTGGGATCCAACGCGGATCATAGACATGGTACGCGAGGCGATCGCAATGGTTCTCGACGCCAACTTCTAGCATGGAGTGAGTGCGCAGAATTCCATCGGCGTTACCCACCGCGGCGGCGACCGTCAGTTGAGGATCTTGGTTCTTCAGTTCCTCGTAGACGGGCGCGAGAAACTCGCGAACATAGGTTCGGGGTGAGATGCCAGAAAAGTTGGTGGGCTCATTCAAGACTTGCAGTGCAAAGAGCCCTGGGCTCTCTACGGCGTTCGTGGCGGGTGGAACGAAATCGTTGAAGATCGTGAGATAGGTCCGGAGCACTTCTTCGCGCCTGCTAGAGCGAGACAGCTGGCGAAGTAAGTCGAGTCCCTCGAATTGGCCAAGGATTCCTAAGACGTTCACGCCTAAGGCACGCGCCGCGCGCACGTAGGGTATGGCCGCCACGAAGTCCGGACCGAACCGATCGAAAGAGATGGTGATCCGAAGCCACTCGAACCCCAACTCGTAAACCGTTTGCATTTGAAGATCGACCAGCTCGGGCTGGATGAGGGGAACGTCGACATCGGGAGTCACCGGCGTTTGGCCCATACGCCTTAGCGGTTGGACATTGATCCACCGTTCACCCGTGGAAGAGCTGGCAGTACCAGGCGGGACGATCCCAGCGCGTTGGCAGGAACGATGGCCGGTGTCAGGGCCAAGGCTGTTCCAAGCTTCAGGAATTCCCGGCGGTTCATGCTGGCTCGAGCTGGTGTTAGGCTCTGGCGAAGACTACTAGCCTGCGTCGCCGCCTCCCCGGCCCCTCTCTCCTATTGTAGCGCGGGCGACTCACCGCATCGGGCGGGGTAGAAACCGTTTCGATGAAATTCGACTAGGGAACCTGTCCCACCCACTCGTCACGGGTCGCGACCTGTGCGTCCACCTCGGCGAGGAAGTCGAGTACCAATGAATTGAATACGTCCGGGGCCTCGAGCGCCAGAAGGTGGTCCGTTCCCGGAATCATGTGGTAACGGGTATTGGGCCAGAGACGGTGGGCTTCTTGGGCCCCTTCGATGAAGAAAATATCGGTGAGCTCGCCCACGACCAATAGCATCGGTTGATAGATTTTCGACATATCCGGAAAGTCGCGACGGTTCCAAGGGCCGATGTGTGTCGGGGAGGTTTGGTCGGATCTCTGTGGATTCATGGCAACGCGCGGGCTGTATTGATCGACCATCCGCTCGAGGACGGCTCGGGTTTCGTCCTTGGATTGAGCCACCTTGGTGAAGGACGACTTCTTGGCTCCTTCACGACCGCGCACGGCCTCCTCTAGCGAGGGTGGCGGGCCCTTGAGGCGCTCCACCGCAGGCTTGAATGCCTCGGAGATCTCAGCCAGCGCGATGGTGGCGTCCGCAAAAGTGATGCTGCGGACTCTTGCCGGGTAGATGCGCAAGAACTGCGTGATGACGGCGCCTCCCCTGGAGTTCACCACGAAATGTGCTTCTCTCATTCCGAAATGCGCCATCAGAGCCTTCAAATCTTCGGCATGGGCGATTTCGGAGTACCCGGTAATCGGGTCTTCGGACTGTCCGTGCCCGCGGCGGTCGTAGCTGAGGAAGAGGTGCTTTCGCCCGAAAGCCTCGATTTGCTCCGTCCAGAGCTCGTGTGAGTAACCTTCTCCGTGGACGAAGATGACCGGAAAACCGGCGCCTTCCATACGGTAGGCCAAGCGAACCCCGTTTACGTGAACGAAACTCAGATGTTCGGCATCACCGGCAGGCCCACGGTACTGGGCGGTTTCAGGTCGCTCTTGGCCGGCCGCTTCGATCGACGCAACGAGTATCGATAGTACGACGATTAATGCTCTCATTTTTCTGGACTAGCTCCTTTCGCTTCCTCAGGTTGGGCCGAATGTAACGGAGTGAACGCGTTCGTTCAAATCGCTTTTGGTCGTGCGAGCCGGAGGCGAGCATCTATTCCCTCTCCCTCTGGGAGAGGGTAGGGCGAGGGTACTGAGGGTTTCTCACCCAGATCCCCCTGTGCTACCCTACGCGTGCTGAACTAGCTGCTGAGATGAGCCATTGGAATCAATGAGAGTTTCACGGGTGCGGTCGGGCGCCGGCATTCTCTTGCTATCCTGGGCAGGTGCCTTTGCCTGCCAGTGGCAAGAGCCCGCAAGCACCCCCGGTGAGGACGATGCCCTTGCAAGTACCGTTGAGCCCGCAGTCCAAACTGCGTCGGCGGGGGTAGTGCCTGCCAGCGAACAGGCGGATCCAAATCCAAGTGTCGCTGCTGGCACGCTCCATGACCTCGAGGTCAAGGTCATCGCGGTTTATGAGAAGGCGAGCCCCGGAGTCGTTAACATTACTAGTCGATCGATCTCCTACGACTTCTTTCGGAACGCCATTCCCCAAGAAGGCTCGGGTTCGGGTTTCGTATGGGACCAGACCGGACATATCGTCACGAACTATCACGTCGTGGAACGGGCCGACGAGCTCTATGTCACCTTTCCGGATGGTTCCGTCGTCCGCGCGCAAATAGGGGGCGCCGACCCTTCTAATGATCTCGCCGTGGTCAAGGTTGATGTCACTCCCGAACGCTTGCACGTCCTTCGTCTTGGTGATTCGGATGAGCTTCGGGTCGGTCGTTTCGTCGTGGCCATCGGCAACCCTTTCGGTCTCGATCGCACTCTGACGACGGGTGTCGTCAGCTCGCTGGGGAGGATCATCCAAAGCCCAGGTAGGCGCTATAGTTTCATAGGCGAGATCATTCAGACCGATGCAGCGATCAATCCTGGCAACTCCGGGGGGCCCCTTTTGGACCTGGCGGGGAACGTGGTTGGTGTGAACAGCATGATCTATAGCCCGAGCCGTGCTTCCGCCGGAATCGGCTTTGCCATTCCAACGACGACCGTAACGCGCGTCGTACCAGAGCTCATCGCCCGCGGCCGCTACCCGCACCCCTGGCTCGGCATCACTTTGATGGACCTTGGCCCCGCACATGCCGAGGTGCTGAATCGAGTCGGCGCCATGATTCCACCCGACGGGGGAGTGTTGATCGCGGAAGTGATTCGACGGGGGCCGGCCGCCGGGGCGGGGCTACGGGGTGGGCGTCAGGTGGTGAGATTGGGAAACGTGAGGGTGCCCATCGGCGGTGACGTCATCGCCGCCATCAACGGAGAGCCGGTCAAGGACTACCGTGGCGTCAACGTTTATCTCGAGACCGAGACTCGCGTGGGTGAGACCGTGACGCTGACGGTGTTGCGCGACGGTCAGTCGATGACTGTGGACGTCGTGCTAGGGGAGAGGCCGGAGTAAATACAGCTCGCGACAAATACTTCCGGTCCCTTGCTTGCTGTTTCTTTTTCGCGAGCTGCGTTGAATACCACCGGTTCTTCTGCGGCGTTGCCCGAGAGTCGGCGGTATTGGACGCGGTCGAGTCGGAAATGCGGTTCAATCCTTACCTGGAAGCGGCTAAGCAGATCCCTAAGGGCGAGACACGCTCGTTTATGGAGCTAGCGGCCATGGCCGGGCGCCCCGGGGCCGCTCGTGCCGCGGGGCGAGCGATGGGGCAATGCGGACTCCGCTCACTCGTTCCGTGGCACCGGGTCGTGGCCTCGAATGGCACGCTGACCAAGGACACCGCCCGCGCCGTCATGCAGCTTCGACAATTGCGTCGAGAAGGAGCGCGGCCTCGGAAAGGGGAGAGCATCGCCGACTGGGCACGAAGGGTCGGGCGATCCTGGGTTGGAAACTACACGGGTCGTAGGTTCGCATCGGCTTCCGACCGAAGGCTCGCAACGCTGTCACCGGAGCGGGCGGAAGGCTTCCCGAGCGAAGTGGTCGCGCAAGCGCGTGGATTCGTCCATCTAGACGGGGCGAGTGCGGTTCCCGAGCCACTTCCTTTTGGCACGGGGTCCAGCTCACCCGACGCAGGGGTGGCGGCCCAACGCCTGCTGCGCCGCATGGCGCGGCTCGATTGGGTTGCAGTGGGCGATTCTTTGATGTCTTTCGGCTATGTTCATATCGAGGCGCTGTTGTCTTCGTCGGACTGCAGCACGATTCTCGAGGCGGCCGCGGATGAGAAGCGGTTCGAGCGTCGTGTGGACATGGCTCCTAAGGGCTACGGAGTCGGTACTTATTACTATTTTCGGGAGCCACTCTCGGAACCGGCGGCGGCCCTCCGATCGGCACTGTACGAACGGCTGCGACCGTTTGCGAACAACGCGGGCATCGGCGCTAGAGAACCCTACCCGCCAACGCTGCACGCTTTCTGGCGCCGGTGTCGCCGGGCGGGTCAAGAACGTAGCTCCTCGATCATTCTTTGTTACGGCAGCGGAGGCTTGAACCATCCCCATCGAGACATCTACGGAAAGGTTTTCTTCCCGTACCAAGTGTTGGTTGTGCTCAGCCAGCGGGGTAGAGATTTCGATGGCGGAGAGTTCGTTCTGCTGGACGAAATGCCGAACGGTGAAGTTCGGGAGATGGCGGTCACGCGAGGGGATTTGGTCATCTTTGCTACCCGGGAGCGCTTCGCAACCGAAGCCGGCAAGCGACGAAAGATCGGGCTTCGCCATGGGATGCGACTGGTGAAGCGGGGCAAACGTTATGGACTGGGAATCGTCTTCCACCTTGCCGAATAAGGACTCCGAAACGTTCGAATCGGGCAGACGGATGCCGAGGGGAGGAGGTCGCGCTCCTCTTTTCGACTATCTCGATGGCTGACTCGACGTCTTGACGTCTCGGGTTCAGCCGTGCTAAGCGATCACAAGGAAAAGGATGTCGAATGCTTTCACCACTCGTTGCCTCATTGTGGTCTCTTCCCTCCTTTGTTTGGGCGTTAACGAGACCGCCTTCGTCGGCGCGGAGCGCTGCAAGCTCTGTCACCGCTCCACCTATGTGAGTTGGCGCGCGACCGCACACGCCCGGGCTACCGATAGCCTCGGTGTCGAAAGTCCCTCCCCGAGTTGCCTTCGTTGTCATACCACCGGGCCGGCGGTTTTCCCCGGAGTGCAATGCGAGTCTTGTCACGGTGCCGGCGGCAACTACTGGCTCGCGGAGATCATGATTGACCCCGACAAAGTCCGAGAGGCCGGTTTGGTCGATCCCACTGAGCGAACATGCCGCAACTGTCATGGTAGTGGCCTTCCCGATCACTCGCCGACGTTCGAGATGCCACCCCCCTGGGGGGGGTCCGCGGCCACCCATTGACGTCAGGGCGGAAGCCTGTCTCGAAACTATTCGGGGCTCCCTTGGAAGGAGCCCCTGACCACGCCGGATGGTGAGCAACCGCGTGATTTGGGTGCCAGAAGGAGATAAGGAGACCTTCCATTCAGTCCCATCGCCGTAAGTGATTGATGTTCAGATGAGTGCTAAAGTGGATGTTGAGTGTCTGTTGCCCTAAACCTAATAGGGAAGGCGGAAATGGGTGTAAACACGCAGTTGAAGCATTTGAGAACAAGCTTGCCCGGTATCAGCGAGAGCTTGACCGCGGTGACACTTTTCTCTCTATTTATCTCCTGGGCTGCGACGGAAAATAGAGACAACGAAACAGGCCAGCAAACGGCTCGAGCCGAGAAAGCTTCGCCGATAGTTCGGAATTTGCCCGACGGATGAAGGATAAAGGCATCCTTTCTTATTGGGTCTACGCGGATTCGTGTGGGTTGAAAACTGCATTTCTGGGTAATGGCGGAAGGAAAGCCGCCACGATCTTCAGCTTGAGATATTCCTCGTCGCGATAGCCGTAGGCGCGTCGTTGCAGAACACGGATTTTGTTGTTGACCCCTTCAACTAGGCCGAGACTGACTTTGTTCTCCGGATGACAGTAGGAGGCGATACCATCCCAATGGGACTCAATCATACCGGCGAACTTCTGGTACGGATGCAGGCGTTGCCATTTGAGGCTGTCTTTCCAACGGGTGAAAAAGGCGCGAGCGCCGCGTTCGGTGCGGTAATCCCAGAGTTGCCCGAAGGCCTCCTTCAAAATATAGGCGGTGTTCAGGCGCCGGTTGGCCTGGAGCAACTTTTTGAGTGCGCGGCGACCGTCTAGGCTCAGGTTCTCCCGCCGGGAAAGCAAAGTGTAACGCTGCCCCTTGATGTACGACCGGTCCTTGCCGCTGAGGCGTTTGTACTCACCGCGCCGGACCTCATCGAGGGCCTTTGACAGATGACGCATGATATGAAACTTGTCGGAGATGATCCGCGCATTAGGCGCGTTGTGAATCACCGAGTTCCGGAAGGGCTTCCACATATCCATGGCGGCCAGCTTGATACGGGCGCTTTTCTTTCCGCCCAGCGCCTTGAAGAACAAATCGATGTCGGTTTCTTTGCGACCCTCACCGCCCACCCAGATGGGACGCGCCCGCTCCAGGTCGCTGACAATGACGCGATAGTTATGTCCCTTGCGGATGGAGATCTCATCGACACCGATGGCCCGAGGCGCCGGTAGCCCCGCCCGGTCGACCTGCTCTTGCATGTAGAGCGTATCCAGAGCCTTCACCGTACCGTGGTGCAGACGTTCCATCTCGGCCACCGCCTTGTTCGGCATATCCCGGCACAGTTTGCCCACATGCGCCGCAAAACGCTGGGTGTAGCGCGAGTTGTTCGCCAGCCAGTCTAGGTGTTCTACATGCACACCGCCGCACCCAGAACAGTTGACGCGCCGACGCTCGTATTCCAGATAGATCCGCCAGCCTGCCAACGACAGGTCGCGGACCCGGCACACTTGTGTCATAGCGCCCCCGGCACCGTTGCCCACAGTAAGAGCACACAGCTGTTTTTTTCGCCTCTTGAGCTGGATGACGCGGGCGTATCGGTCACCGAATAGACCCTTCAATCCGGCACCAACCACGAAACCTGGCAGCGCAAACAGCGAGCGGATCGACTGGGAATTTTTCACTCGGTTAGCTTATCCTAAAAATGGACCACTTTTCAGCACCTGATGAAGTACTCGATACCTTTTCCACACAATGAGTTACACTGTTTTTCCGTCAGAACTTACCCACACGAATCCGCGTAAACCCTTCTTATTTGGCGGACCGGCGGGGTTTGGACCTCCATGATGACGACATCGAAAGTGTGCCAATCTTAGTTGGGAATTGAAACGGCTCCAAACCCCGTGGTTTGATGGCGTTGGACAAAACAAAATCAAGCCGCGAAGAAAGGAGCCGAGATGGGAAGTCTGCTACGTTCGGTCAAGAAACGCAAGAAGTCGCGTCGTTTGGGTGAGGTCGAGATGGTGAGGCACGAGGATTACGGGGAACTCGCGCTGGACGCCAAGGTAGAGATGATCCGTTGGTTGGTCCCCCTTGGTCTAATGCACGTTCACGAGTTGCTCGACGACGAAGTGAAGGCGTTGGCGGGAGAGCGATACTCTCGCAAGGACGAGCTGGAGCGCGGTCGCCGTCCCGGAAGCAACCCGGGCACGGTAGGGCTTGGCGGCCAGCGGGTACCGATCCGTGTGCCACGGGTTCGGAGCATCGAGGGAGGAGAGATTCCGCTTCGCTGCTACGAGGCGGTGAGCCACGGCGGTGAGGTGAATGATCTTCTGCTGAAACGAGTTCTCTACGGAATCTCTTGTCGCAACTACGAGGCGGCAGCGGAAGCGATTCCGGGCGCCATCGGGCTGTCGAGCTCAACGGTGTCCCGAGGGTTCGTGCAAGCGAGCGCTGCGAAGCTGCGGGAGATGCAGGAACGGGATCTGACCGGCGAGGATGTGGTGGCGCTGTTTCTGGATGGGAAGACATTCGCCGAGGCAACGATGGTCGTGGCTCTGGGCATCACGCTTTGCGGGGAAAAACGCTTCTTGGGCTTCGTGGAGACGGACACGGAGAACGCGCAGGTGTTGACGCCGTTCCTGCGTTCACTGCTCGAGCGGGGACTCGATATCTCCCAGGGTCTGCTGGTGATCATCGACGGCGGCAAGGGTCTCCAAGCGGCAGTCAAGAAGGCATTCCGTAAGCGGGCCCTGATACAACGCTGCCAGTGGCACAAACGTGAAAACGTAGTGAGCTACCTGTCCAAGGGCGAGCAGGCGTCATGGCGCAAGCGGCTCCAGTGGGCCTACAACAGGCCGGAGTACGAAGAGGCCCTCACTGCGCTCGAGCAACTCCACGGTGAGTTAGAAGAGCGGAACCAATCCGCAGCTGGCAGCCTGGAGGAAGGCCTCGAGGAGACGCTGACGTTGCATCGACTCGGCGTGCACGCGGTGCTGGGCCGTTCGTTCAAGACGACGAACTGCCTTGAGTCCGTCAATGCTCTCGTCGAGGAACGCTGCGCGAAGGTCGACCACTGGAAGAACTCGAGCCAACGCCAGCGCTGGTTGGCAACGGCGCTCGTAGACATCGAACCGCGCTTGAGGAAGGTGGTGGGCTACCGCCATCTTCCCAAGCTTCGCGAAGCTCTCAAGCGGGAACTGAAGATCGAGGCGAAGACATCAACCGTATCGAAGAAGAAGGTCTGAGCTTGCTCCGGTTTGGTGGACAAGTTGACTATGCAAACCGGTTTGGATCCGTCCCGCTTCCCGTGGAAATAAGAATGGCGTAACCTCCGGTTAAGCAAAACGAAACCGCGCCTGGAAAGGCGAGGAGGAGGATTACGCCATGAAGAAGCCTACCACCCATATTGAAGGAGTCTGTAAGCGAGTACCGGGAGTTCGTCCAACTTCGGCTGCGTATGCGGGTACTGGAGGCGATCGAGGTTGTGCTCGAGGAAGAAGTCGACCAAGCGCTGGGGTGTTGTAGCTACGAGCGTGCGGAAGACCGCCGTGGATATCGCAACGGAGCCGAAACCCGTCGCGTGACGACGTCGGTGGGAACTCGCGAGCTCCGGGTGCCACGAGCCCGCGTGCGAGACGAGGAAACGGGAGAAACGACAGAGTTCAGGAGCGAGCTGTTGCCCCGGTACGCGCGCCGGACTCGTGAGGTCGACGAGGCGCTCTTGGGGACGTACTTGTCGGGCGCGAATAGCCGCCGGGTCCACAAAGCGCTGAAACCACTGCTCGGTGAGGAGCACCTATCGAAGAGCGCGGTGTCTCGCGTGGTTAGCCGACTGAAGGAGCGCTTCGAGGAATGGCAGAACCGTGCTCTCAGCGAGGAGGTCTACGCGATCGTTTACCTGGACGGCTTCCACCTGAAAGTGCGGATGGCGAAACGTGTGATCAGCGTACCCGTACTGGCCGCGCTCGGGGTCGCGCCAGACGGGCACAAACGTCTGTTGTCATTGCGTCTGGCGGTGAGCGAAGCCTCGACGCATTGGGGCTCCGTGCTGAAGGGACTCCAGGCTCGAGGACTCCGGGCTCCCAAGCTAGTGATCAGCGACGGCCACAAGGGGCTGACGAAAGCGCTGGAGAAGTGGCCGGGGTGCCGGTTGCAGCGATGTACCGAGCACAAGCGCGCCAACTTGCTCCAACATTGCCCGGCGCACGCACGCCGTGAGCTCCGGCGTGACTACAACCGGATCGTCTACGCCAAGAACGGGTTCGATGCTCGCAAAGCCTATGACGAGCTCGTCGCCAAGTGGACGCCTCTCGCGCCGGCCGTCGTCCGAAGCCTAGAGGAGGCCGGTAATCAGCTGCTGACCTTCTACGAATTCCCTCGTGCCATGTGGAAATCGATTCGAACGACCAAAGCTCTGGAGAATCTCAACCGCGAGTTTCGACGCCGGACGAAAACCCAAGCGTCGTTCTCCAGCGAGGAGTCTGCGGTCGCTTTGCTGTTTGGGCTTATCGCCTCTGGCCAGATTCAACTACGACGCATCGACGGCTACCAACGTCTGAGCGAGGTTCTCGAACACGCGGAGGTCGCCGCCTGATACGATACTCTGATGACGGAGTGGAGGGCGCCGTTCTTTTTCCACGGACCTCGGGACACATCCACCGGTTTGCTTCCAAGAGTCTAAGTTCGAACTCGATGGGACTGACGTTCCGGAGCGTTGAGTGCCGTCGCCTCGGGTTGTAAGAAATTGGTGATGTAGTCGACGGTAGCCCATCGCGCCTGCGCTCGAGTCGGCAGAACGAGTCGGTAGAGAGATTCGGTTTTCAGCGTGCCGAAGAAACTCTCGACGACGGCATTGTCCCAGCAGTCGCCCTTTCGACTCATGCTGCACTCGATTCCGTGGCGTCGCAAGAACGCGCGGTAGTCTCTGCTCGCATACTGCACGCCACGGTCCGAATGATGAACCATCCCACGCGGTGGTCGTCGGTGACGCACCGCCATCTGAAGCGCCGAGACAGCGAGCTCTGCGGCGAAGATGATTCGCCACCGCCCAACCGATCACGCGCCTCGAAAATAGGTCCATGACCACGGCCAAATACAACCAGCCTTCCCACGTTCGGATGTAGGTGATGTCCGCAGCCCAGACTTCGTTGGGGGTCTTCGGCAAGAACTGGCGCTGCACGAGGTCTCGAGCTACGGGGCGCGAGTGCGACGAATCCGTCGTCTTCCGAGAACGTCTCGGCAGGCGCGCGCACAGGCCTTTCTCTCTCATGATGCGAGCAACGCGCCGACGCCCAACAGACTCACCATCCGCACGGAGTTCGTCCACAACACGAGGACTTCCGTAAACTCCGCGGTTGGCTCGGAAGAACGCAACGATTTTTACGGACAGGCGCAGGTCATCTCGTTCACGGCGGCTGGGCTTCCGCCTCAGCCACGCATAGTAGCCGCTCCGAGAAACCTGGAGCAGCCGGCACATCCACGAAACGTGGAACTCCTCGCTTTGGATCCGAATCGCTGCGAACTTCATTTCTTCACGCTCGCGAAGTACGCCGCCGTTTTTTTTAGAAAGTCACGCTCCATCCGAAGCTCCCGAACTTCCTTTCGGAAGCCACGCAGTTCTTCGAGTTCCTCGCTCGTCAGGGTTCCGGGACCGCCTTCACCACGGTCGATCCTGTCCTGCCTCACCCAGGCATAAAGCGACGTCTCCGTCACATCGATATCCCGGGCTACCACGCTCACTGCCTTGCCGCTCTCCCGAACCAGCTGCACTGCCTCTGCTCGAAATTCCTTCGTGAACTGCCGACGTTTCTTTTTTTCTGCCATCTGAACACCCATATACCTCTCCGTTCGTTAGGTGTCCACTGAAACGAAGCAGGCCCAGTCCGCTTAAACGTGAGCCGTGGAGAGTTTCAACTAAGAATGGGCTTGACTCACGACATCGATCGGCCGGTATCTCCCACCTAGACTCAGTCAGGAAAATCCCTTTGGAATCTGTGCCGAACCTGCACCCGCTGCTAGTTCACTATCCGATCGCACTCTTCCTGGCGGCACTGCTTTTCGACGTGGCGTGCATCGTGATGCGCCGGTTCGTTTGGTTGGACCGGGCTGCAGTTGCGCTCTACGGCTTCGGAATGCTGGGGGCGGGGGCTGCGGTCGTCGCGGGAAAACTCGCCGCCGTCCAGGCGGAGGGGGTTTCTTCGGAGGTCGAGCAACTGATCGCGAACCACGGGGATTGGGCCTTTGCCACTATCGTGGCCTTCATAGGGATCGCGATACTTCGCGTCGAAGTCGCGTGGCGGGACCGCCAGAAACCGGTGCTAAGCCGCAGTCGGCTACGCCTCATCGCGCTTGCGCTCGCGGTTGGAGGACAGTGGCTGCTTTTCGAGACTACTGGCCGGGGGGGCGAGCTCGTCTATCGACATGGTGTCGCGGTCAGGAGTGGGGGTGTAAGGTAGAAAGAAGACCTACCGGAGGTGTCACATGAACGTTGCAGCCATCTTGGCTAAGAAGGG
>CBDANW010000002.1:0-1922500 GCA_965197825.1 Candidatus Marinacidobacterales bacterium
GCGCATGGCGGATTCAAGCGGCTCTTGGAAAGGCGCAAACTGCTGACCCGCTGGGCGTTCGAGTATTTTGACCAGACGGCAAACTGCTGACCCACTGGGCGTTCGAGTATTTTGACCAGACGAGTACTAGAGGACGTGATTGAGTCGCGTATTAGAGAAGAAGGTCCCGCCGTTATCTGTCCTGCGGCCCAGTGCTTGAATGAGTCCGAGCTGCTTAGTGACAGCAGCAAGCAGGACGTGCAGGACACCATCCGCGCATTTGAGGAGATGGCGAGAGACGTCGAGTCTTGGTCCCCACTCACAGAGCACACGGTTTCCGGGATCTCCGCTGCATGCAGCATCGTGGAGAAAGTGGAATTCTCGGACAAAGTGCTCAACTCGGTCCGAAGCACGCTAGAAGAAGTCGCGGGTAAGAGCGAAGAGCAGAAACCGGAAACGAACACACTCATCATGCAGCTGACCGGGCTTGCTAGTCAAGTACGGGAGCTGGGCCACGACGAGGCGCTTTCGGCTCCTTTCACTCTCCCTGCCACGGCAGATGAATGGGTAGCGAACTGTGCAGCGATCGCGGAACAAGACGAGTGGTTATGGGGCCTTTTCCAGCCTCACGCGCCGTTTGCCGAATATGAGTCGTTCTTGAGCGAGAGAGTTACGGCTGGCGAAATCTCCGAGGCCGTCCTCTCCGCCGTGGAGGTTACGAACAGTAGCGGAATTGCGGACAGCTGGAATGGTCTCTTGGAAGCATTGGAACAGAGACTCGACGCGAGCCAAGGCGTGAACGCAAAGGAGGGGACTCTGCTGCTTCGCGCGCTGTCCTTACTCAAGCGATACCAATCGTCTGAAGCACAGGAGGCCTCAAAGCGACTGTCGGATCCGGGGCATCTCCTCCATCTTTTCTATCAGGCGCAGCAGGAAAATCATCTTGCTTGTAGAGCTTGGTGCCTTGTCACCTTTCTACAAGCGCAGCCGGATGCGAAAAAGCCGAGCCCAGTAGTCAATTCAGATGCGGGATATGCCGGACTCGAAAACATACTCGTCGCGGACGACCCGGAGTTGTCAGAGAAAGTCGTCAGAATTCTCACTGATGATCTTGATGAGATCGCACTCTTGTTTTCAGTCGTGGACGCACGCGGCAAGTATGAGCCGTTCCTCATTAGTTTCCTTCGCCAGGTAGCCGACTCGACGAACCCTCTTCGGCTCTACTCCCCGGACGAGACAATTGATAGATGGGGGGAACTACGCGAATACCTGCCGGAGGAAGCCGCGCCAGACAGGTTCTCCAAGCTAATCCAAATACTCTGCGCAGATACTGATTTGGTTGCGCGACTGCGGCAAAGTGGATTTGACGCTGAAGATTCCGGCCTCTACCTGGAAGTCCTCCACGCCGAATCGGAACAAGAATTCGCTACATTCTGTAGGGCCGGGCTGGAAGAACTGGACAAAACGGCATGGGCGTCGGAGCTGACGGACGAAGGGTACACACTTGATTTGCTAATCGCGCTCCAGGAGCGCAATGCGGAGGTTTCGCTAAAGTCGCCGTATCAGGATGCCCTCGTAGACTACGCCGACACCCTGTTATCTGGCAGCGAAGAACCCTCGCAGGACCTTGTAGAGAAGCGGGCCGTTGTGCTCTCGCCTCTCAGTCAGAGTTCACGTCACATTCTCCGTGGCCGCCTCCGTGATGCGGTAATTGACAAAGGCGTCAAGTATGCCGACGGCTTCTTCCAGATGTTCGGCGACGAGATTGCTGAGGTGAGTCTGCTAAAGGATGGGCGGGAGGCTGTTGCCAAACTGTTCTCGGCAGTTGTGCGAGAACGCGTGGTGTGTGGGTTAGAGTGGCTGCATAGTGCCCTGAAGAATGATCCCACTCTTCTCGCAGCCTTCCAGGACCAGGATCCCGTGACCGATTTCAAGGAACGCATCCAAGGGGAGATTTCCAAGGAGATCGAGGAACCTGACCGGGCAGAAGAGTTGATTAAAGAAATCGCCGATGTTCTCGGCATTGAACCACTGCCGACCAAACCGCCATCTGAAGAGGAACCAGCCCGCCCGGATAGGGTCAAGTCTTAATTTTCCTGTCAAATCTCCGTACGGTTCCCCGCGCTCGGTTAAGCTGCTGATTCCTCCGACGTGCCTTGCGGGAGAAGCTCGTTGCGAAGCTCCTCGACTTTCCTAGCGGCGAAGACATCCATTCTCACGCCGCGCCATTTGTTTGCGACGGCCAAGAGCACAGCGAACGAGAGTTTCATCGCGGCCCCCTCGGTGAAGAAGTGAGGAATGACCTTTGTGCGACGTTTGTGCTCTCCGAACGTGCGCTCAAGTAGATTCGACGTGCGAAGCCTTTTGTGATGCGCCGCAGGAAGGAGTAGCGCCTGAAGACACGCTTCGAGGGTCTCTTCCATGCACTTCATCGCGCTCGGGAATCGTTGACGGTACCGAGCGATCACCTCCCGACCCTTCTTCAGCCCTTGCTCGTAGCTGTTCGCATGGAACGACTCAAGGATGGCCGCCTTGAGTTCGTCGCGCACTTCCTTCGGAGCCTTGCCCAGGATGTTCTCGAGGCGGTGCTTCTGGCAACGTTGCTTGAGGCTTCGAGGGAAGACCTCTGCGATCGCTTTGAGCACTCCAGGATTCCCGTCCGTCACGATGAGCAACGGCTCCCTCATTCCTCGGGCCACCATCTCCTGCAAAAACCCCTTCCAGTTCTCGTAGGATTCTCGGTTGCCGACACCGATATGAAGAAGAACTCGCGTCCCATCAGCGCGATAGCCGGTCGCAACGAGGATGGGCTCTTTCCTCTCCGCTCCTTGGTGGTAGCGCAGGTACGTGCCGTCGAGCTCGAGATACAACAGCTTCTCGTTCGAGAGATCCCGTTTTCGAAACGCCTCGAAATCCTCCGACAGACACCGTGTGACCCGGCTCACCACCGACTTCGAGACACCCGTGCCGCTCAGCACGTCCGCGAACGTCGCCTCAATGTCACGCGTCGACATCCCGTGGACGTACATCCGCGCGATCAGTTCATCGAGTTTCTCGGTCCGGCTCACGTAGGCGTCGAGAATCTTTGACTGAAACACCTTCTCTGTTTCTCGTACCCGCGGCACTTGCACCGTTACCGCTCCCTCGCCCGTGAGGACCCGATGCGACTCATACCCGTTGCGTCGTCCCTTCTCCTTCGTCGTTGCCGGAGCGTTCTCATAGTAGTTTCGACCCAACGCCTCCGTCACCTCGCGCTCCAACGCATATTGAAGCATCATCTGAGCTCCCGACCGGACGATCTCCGAGAGATTCATCTCCCCAAATACCAGTTGTTCCTCGAACTGCTTGAGCAATCGCTGACTCGGTAGTACCTTTCCCATGATGTATGGTTCTCCTTTTCTGTCCCCATGACGGGGACGGGTTTTGAGCTTGGGGAACCATACATCGTTTTTCTTTGACAGGAATCTTAAGACATCACCACGGATAGCAAGGAGGACTCTACGGCTTGATGCCTAAGAGAAGGGCACGTGGGCCTTCAGATCTTGTTGTTGGTCGGCCTAGTGGAGGTTCGAGATTCGGCGTCCGTGGCAGGGTGGAGTCTTGGTACCTGCGGCCACCAGTTTCGAGCAAGAGGCACTGCGGATCGAAACTTTCAACCAAGGGAATGAGAGTTCATGCGCATTGGAGGCGAGCAACTAGTACGACTCCCCGATGAGATACCTGTGCTCCGCAAAAAATCGATCCAGCGTTGATTGCGCGAGGGTTGGCGCCGTGCGCCCATCCCGCGTGAGGTCAAAATACTCATGCGGCTTCCCGATGGTAGAAACGTAGCAACCTGTGCCTTCTATTTATTCATCCGCGTGCACCGGATTTGATTAGTCTCCGGTCTGTCGGCACCGTGCCAGCATGATTTTGTCGTTTGTTCGCGTTCTCGCGTCCTGTGCCAAAACTCGGCCCTTTTGAAAGACCATGGCTGTAATTTAATGCACTGTAAAGTCTTAGTGTCATTTTGCCAACACTTAATGGTGGAAGCACCCATGAGGTCTGTGTGAGCGGCAGGGCTGCCCGATCGAACAACGGCTGCCTGACCAACAGTAGGAATTGCACATGGTACGTCATGATGGATCCGAAGATAACACCCTCGGGCCAGACGATTGTAAAGGCCACGGCCCTTGGCACCATCGCAAAACACAGACGCTAAGCTGCTGATTTATCGGCTATTTCAAGAGGGCCGAGTTTTGGCACAGGACGGGGACGGGTTTGAGCTTGGGGAACCATACATCGTTTTTCTTTGACAGGAATCTTAAGACATCACCCGTTTCTACCATCGGGAAGCCGCATGAGTATTTTGACCTCACGCGGTCCGGGCCCTAGAGTCCAGTCCCGGACTAATAATGATGATGGACAGGACGTCGGACCGCGCTGGACGGCAGTCGGACTCACGTGGGACGGTGCCGCCGTGATACGGTTGATCACCGTGCCGAGTTCATGCAGGCGGGGAGCGGGACGCAAGCGCCGTGACGCGCGACGGCGCGGCTGAAGCAGTTCCGCCTGAACCCCGACGACTGGAAATAGCCCCATGACCATTCCGGACCCCTTGCCCTCGGATCTGCTGCTTGACAACGCTCTGGAGCGAGCGCAGAAGGAGAAGCGGACGGTGTCGGAGTTGCTGTTCGAGGCGTACTGCGAGAGAGCGCAGATCGACTGCGAACCTGTCCCGACGGAGAATGGCGTCAAGACCCCGGATTTTGAGCTGTCAATCGGCGGTCAAGTGATCATCGCCGAAGTGAAGGAACTAAAGGAGGAGGACGCGGGGCCGGGGGAAGGCAAGTCCGAGAGGGTGGGTGCCCGTATCCGAGAGAAAATCAGGCAGTGCGCACGGCAGTTGAAGACGCGGACAGCGAGTCGTCATCCTGGAATGCTCGTGCTCTACCGGAACGGTGGCCTGGGCTACTTCACCGCCCACATCACGGCGGCGATGTACGGCACCACGGTCATAGAGATGGCTGTTCCTCGGGATCGTTCGGTCAGGCCCTACCCCGTTGGGGAGCGGTTCGGCCCGGGCAAACGGATGACTCCCGACCACAACACGTCGATAAGTGCCGTCGGCGTCGTTTTCAGGGGCGGTCCGAGTTGGGATTTCGATTTGCTCGTCTACCACAATGCACACGCAGCGGTCCCCATTGAGCCGGGACTGCTGACGAAGCATGGAATCCGACAGCTCCACATGGATTTCGACAGCCGGCAGTGGGTATCGAACAAGCCCGGACTCCCCTAGCTCTTCCTGGCCATTGGACTCACCGGGCAAGCCTTCGACGACATCGTGGCGACCTTGGATCACCTCGACGGCGACTGAAGCGCAACGAGCCGACCGGACCAGAGCCATGAGGGCGACGGGTTGCGTCTTGGGCGGTGCGCAGAGGCCTATACGGGTTCCGTGGATTCCCGTTGGAAGTGTGGTAATCGACGAGGGAATCACGATCCGAAAGTAGCCAACAAGTCATTTATTATAAATAGTTTGGCTGTGCATCGTCAAAACTGCTCCGCCCACGAAATCAAGGACTTACGCTCCGCTTGAATTCCGGGCCGAAGCCGGCGAAACTCCGCCGCTATGCTCGACGTTGTTGTCTTCCTCGTCCTGTGCCAAAACTCGGCCCTTTTGAAAAACCATGTCTGTAATTTAATGCACCGTGAAGTCTTAGCGTCATTTTACCAACACTTAATGGCGGAAGCACCCATGAGGTCTGTGTGAGCAGCAGGGCTGCCCGATCGAACAACGGCTGCCTGACCAACAGTAGGAATTGCACATGGTACGTCATGATGGATCCGAAGATAACACCCTCGGGCCAGACGATTGTAAAGCCCACGGCCCTTGGCACCATCGCAAAACACAGACGCTAAGCTGCTGATTTATCAGCTATTTCAAGAGGGCCGAGTTTTGGCACAGGACGGGGAACGTGGGATGCAGAATGGTCATTAGCAGTGCCTCCTTCAACGAGCAGGGGTTAACGTCATCACCACAACCCGGTGGTATACTGCCAGCGTGCCAAAAGCCGATGCACTAATTCAAGCGGGTGGGACCGATTAGTCTCTGGTCTGCCGGGACCATGCCGGCATGATGTCGTCGTTTGTTCGTTCGATATCTCGTAGATTCGCCGAAAGACGCCCCGGCTCGATAGGTCACATAACCCTTCGCGGGAAGTGTGCAGGAGCGCGTAGTGCGGGAAAGCCGCACGCTGCGTGCGATGTGGCGGGGGCTGGAAACGGACTTACGGTGTGGCTAGTGAGGCACTCCCACAGGAAACGGGTAGAAACAGATAGGCCGCGCCTACGGAGCACCGCGCCAGCCCTCGACCCTACCGGGGTTACGTGGCCGCCGCCAACACTTGATTGCAGAAGCACCTCAACTATAATAGTTTATGCTGGGGAGGAAGACTAATGGTTGGACGCCGAGCGCAAACGGACGATCTCCGCGAGCTACCTGCCTACACGATCTCGGAGGCGGCGCACTACCTCACCGTGCCGGCGGCGACCGTCCGATATTGGTCGGTGGGCCAAGGCGACTACGAGCCACTCATTGCGGTGCCCAAGCGTTCCCCGACGCAGCTTTCATTCCTCAACCTCACAGAGCTTCATGTTCTCGCCGCCATCAGGCGCAAGCATGTCGTAGCGATGCCAAAAGTCCGAAATGGCATCGATTACTTGGTGGAGAATATTCTAGATGTGCCTGATCGGCGGCATCCGTTGATTAGTTGCAAGCTGGAAACAGATGGCTTGGATCTGTTCGTCGAGCGATATGGTCAACTGATCAATATCAGTCAAGGAGGTCAGATGGCCATGCGAGAAGTCATCAGTGCTGCCCTGCATCGAATCGAGCGTGACCCCAAAGGCGTCCCCATCAAGCTCTATCCGTTTACCCGAACCGCCATGGAAGACGCACCAGCGATGGTCGTCATCGACCCAGGGCTATCCGCTGGTCGACCCGTCATCGCCGGAACTGGAATCGCTACCCAGGTTATTGCCGAGCGCTGTAAAGCAGGTGAGTCGGTCAGCCAGTTAGCGGAAGACTATGAGCGTGCAGAAGCGGAAATCGAAGAAGCGCTCCGATGTGAACTCAGACTGGCAGCGTGAAGAGCCCATCCTCTTCTTGGATCGCAATCTTGGAAAGCACGTCATCGCAGACAGGCTCCGTTCGGCGGGGATGAAGGTTGAGATACACGACAATCACCTTCCGCTGGACGCGCCGGACGAAGATTGGATCGCGCTTGTTGGACGGAGAGGTTGGGTCGCGCTCACGAAAGACAAGAACATCCGCTATCGAACTGCTGAACTCGCATCCATCATAAGGAATGCTGCGCGTGTCATCGTGGTTCGGGCCAAAATGCGACGGGGTCGGATATCGCCGAGCTCTTGGTGAAAGGAAGACGCCGGATTGCCCGCTTCGTAGCAAAGACGCCTGCTCCATTCGTGGCAGCAATTGACCGTAGCAGCAAGGTGCGGGCATTGTGATCTGAAAAAAGGAAATCGCGTATCGACGGGCAGACAGCACCGAAGAGAACATCTTTCCGCACTCGCCACACCTGTCCCTTCCATTTAATCGATCCGAATGGATTTAGAGCCCGGCCAGCGGCTTTTGCTCGGGTGATAGCGGAGATGTGATCCGCAAAAAAAAGAAGATCGCGTACCCGTGAGCGCCATCGCTGCGACAGACCTGTTCACCGTCGAGGTTGTGAACCCGTTCGGGCTCGTCCGCTACCATGTCCTGTTTGTCATCCCGAATTCATAAAGTAAGTGCAACACAGCTCCCGGATGAGGTGACCTGGAATGTGCCACGATTCCTCAAACAACCAAGAAACTAGGTGGTCATCTGCATGGTGACGACCCGTCCAAAGGGTAGCTCTGCTCAATGGTTGTCGCGGGCCTCACCGCCCACGCCGCGTCAACTGTTCGCTTGTAACGTTGCAAGTGGATCAAATTTTGGCACAGGACGCGCACCGGCCCTGGGACGTAGTCTGGAAGCAGCCCGGCCCATGCGGAGCACGGCGATCTACGCGAGGGCGTCCTGTGCCAAAACTCGGCCCTTTTGAAATAGACCATAGATCAGCAGCTTAGTGTCTGTGTTTGCGACCGGGCCAAGGGCCGTAGGCTTTACAATCGTCTGGCCCGAGGGTGTTATCTTCAGATCCATGATGACGTACCACGTGAAGGTATTGTCAAGTTGACGTTGAGCGAGCGAACCTATCGCGTCGAGCTGACTTCCTTTGCTCTCATCGGACGGCACAGGTTACCTCCTGCCAGACGATGAAAGCGCGGTCTCGTAGCTCCCGATGATGATGCGCTTGCAACAAATGCCGTCCGACGCGAAAGAGATTTTGCACGAGTCCATGCACGGTCAAGAATCGTTGCGCCTGCCCAGGAGCTTTAAACTTCCGCATCTGTCGTTCCCGTTGTCGCGTCGGTTCGTGCGAGACTTCGGCTAGGTTGTTTCTGTACTGGTCAGTGTCGTGGACGACGGACGGCATGACCTCGCGGTGAGCGGCGCTGTAGCTTCTCAGTTTGTCGGTGACCAGCTGCCAGGGCGGACGGCCTTGCCCCTTCAACAGCTTGCGGAAGAATCGTTTGGCGGCTTTCTGATCACGGCGAGGCTGGACGAGGATATCGATTACATCACCATCTTGGTCTACCGCGCGCCAGAGGTATTGGCGTTCACCTTGTATCTTTATGAAGACCTCGTCCAGGTGCCATGTGTCACCGAGACGACCCTGCCGACGCTTCAGTCGCCGAGCGTATTCCGGCCCGAACTTAATGCACCACAGTCGGACCGCTTCGTAAGAAACCGTGATGCCTCGCTGAGCGAGCAACTCTTCGACGTTTCGAAAGCTCACGCAGAATCGGTGGTAGAGCCAGACGGCGTGGCTGATGATTTCCGGTGGAAATCGATAGCCGTGGTAGCTTGGCGCATCGGTCTTCATTGGACCATCTGTCAGTCACCAGCTCAATTTGACAATACCCTTGAGACTCATGAATAGACAAAGTAAAGGACAGATCTTCCAACCGAACAGCTTCTAATAGAAGTCCCTCAACGCCTTTCCGTCTTTTCCCATCACCTCGAACCAAACCACTGGATGACCCATGGGTATCTCTCCTCTTCTCCGACGGCGGAAGTGCATCGGCTCGTGGAGAGGTTGCTCCAGACCTTCTGACACCCTACTGTCGGTGCTTCCGCTATTAAGTGTTGGTGAGATGACACTAAGACTTTACGGTGCATTCAATTACAGCCAAAATAGCGCTCGTGACCTTCGCTGCGCGCTAAATGGAGCGTAAGCGCTTCTCTTGCAAGGGGATGCTTACACATCACCAACAGTAAACAGTGCAAGCACCAGCCGATCGGAAATGTCGCCCCCGTCGAGTACGAGATGAACTACTATCGGTCGCAGGAAGGCTCGCTAGAGATGGCGAGACTCAACTAAAACAGTCTCCGGAAAACCCGGGGCGGTTCATATGGGCTATTTCAAAAGGGCCGAGTTTTGGCACAGGACGGGGTGCTTCCTGGTTGTGCGTCAGGGCATAACGAGATGAACGTAACATCATCACGGGACCTCGGTCACCTAGCAACCTTACGAGCTGCGTCCAAGCCGATGGTACAGTCTATGCGGTACCGATGAGCGCGAATTTCGGAAATCAGCAAGCAACGCGAGTTTCAGGCCGGTAAATGTCTGCCAGCAATGGAAACGATGTCTAGAATGCGCTGTCGGCCAGCTTAGACGTCGAACTCGGGGTTTATGTCTCAATCAACCTACAACTGGAGGCGTTATTGGTGTCCCCGCGAGGGGCGGTACAGCCTTGCGGATGGTGGGTACCTCGTTGACCCAACCACAGAGACCGGAAAATTGGAGCACGAGGATGTCCGCTCTTTTGAGGATATAAATCAAGTTCAGTGTCTGATCTTGTTAGGCGAGCCTGGAATCGGAAAGTCCACTGCTTTAGACGCAGAACGAGTTGAAGTTGAGCACGAAGCTGGAGGTGTCGGTGAGGAGACATTCAGGAACAATTTGAACGCTTATCAAACAGATATCCTGCTCGTGCAGGAGACCTTTCGGGACTCGGTGTTCACGAATTGGTTGAACGGAGAACATAGGCTGCACGTTTTTCTCGACAGCCTCGACGAGTGCCTTTTGAGGATTGACTCTGTTGCGTCTTTGCTTGCGGCAGAATTTAAGAAATGTCCGATTGAAAGGCTCTTTTTGAGAATAGCGTGCAGGACCGCTGATTGGCCTCAAGCCCTAGAGAACGATCTTCGAAATCTCTTCGGTGATGACAACGTGCGGGTCTTCGAATTACTTCCACTTAGAAGGACCGACGTTGAAGAAGCAGCCAGAGAAGAAGGCATCAATCATGCGAACTTTCTCGACGACATTGAGAACCTTCAGATCGTGCCTCTGGCGATAAAACCCGTGACACTCAAATTTCTATTGAATACCTATCAAAAGCAGTCTCATCTGCCCGCCTCGCAGTCCGAGCTCTATGTTCACGGCTGTCGCCTCCTTTGCGAAGAGACAAATCCGAGCCGTCGAAGCTCCAAGCAAATAGGCAACCTTTCAGCTGATCAACGTCTGTCCATCGCAGGCCGCATGGCTGCAATTACGGTGTTTTGCAATTATTACGCGATCTGGAAGGAACCAGACCTCGGAGACAGACCGGATGCAGACGTCCCAATTCAAGGTGTGATTGGCGGAAAGGAAGACGTTACCGGCAGTGAGGTCATAGTAGATGAAACGGCAGTTAGAGAGGCATTATCGACAGGTCTTTTCTCCTCAAGGGGTGCCAGCCGCATAGGTTGGGCACACCAGACTTACGCGGAGTTCCTTGCGGCGCGATACCTCTTAACGAAGGACCTCGCACCTGAGCAGATTCGTGATCTGATTTGGTCAAGTCTTAATTTTCCTGTCAAATCTCCGTACGGTTCCCCGCGCTCGGTTAAGCTGCTGATTCCTCCGACGTGCCTTGCGGGAGAAGCTCGTTGCGAAGCTCCTCGACTTTCCTAGCGGCGAAGACATCCATCCTCACGCCGCGCCATTTGTTTGCGACGGCCAAGAGCACAGCGAACGAGAGTTTCATCGCGGCCTCCTCGGTGAAGAAGTGAGGAATGACCTTTGTGCGACGTTTGTGCTCTCCGAACGTGCGCTCAAGTAGATTCGACGTGCGAAGCCTTTTGTGATGCGCCGCAGGAAGGCGTAGCGCCTGAAGACACGCTTCGAGGGTCTCTTCCATGCACTTCATCGCGCTCGGGAATCGTTGACGGTACCGAGCGATCACCTCCCGACCCTTCTTCAGCCCTTGCTCGTAGCTGTTCGCATGGAACGACTCAAGGATGGCCGCCTTGAGTTCGTCGCGCACTTCCTTCGGAGCCTTGCCCAGGATGTTCTCGAGGCGGTGCTTCTGGCAACGTTGCTTGAGGCTTCGAGGGAAGACCTCTGCGATCGCTTTGAGCACTCCAGGATTCCCGTCCGTCACGATGAGCAACGGCTCCCTCATTCCTCGGGCCACTATCTCCTGCAAGAACCCCTTCCAGTTCTCGTAGGATTCTCGGTTGCCGACACCGATATGAAGAAGAACTCGCGTCCCATCAGCGCGATAGCCGGTCGCAACGAGGATGGGCTCTTTTCTCTCCGCTCCTTGGTGGTAGCGCAGGTACGTGCCGTCGAGCTCGAGATACAACAGCTTCTCGTTCGAGAGATCCCGTTTTCGAAACGCCTCGAAATCCTCCGACAGACACCGTGTGACCCGGCTCACCACCGACTTCGAGACACCCGTGCCGCTCAGCACGTCCGCGAACGTCGCCTCAATGTCACGCGTCGACATCCCGTGGACGTACATCCGCGCGATCAGTTCATCGAGTTTCTCGGTCCGGCTCACGTAGGCGTCGAGAATCTTTGACTGAAACACCTTCTCTGTTTCTCGTACCCGCGGCACTTGCACCGTCACCGCTCCCTCGCCCGTGAGGACCCGATGCGACTCATACCCGTTGCGTCGTCCCTTCTCCTTCGTCGTTGCCGGAGCGTTCTCATAGTAGTTTCGACCCAACGCCTCCGTCACCTCGCGCTCCAACGCATATTGAAGCATCATCTGAGCTCCCGACCGGACGATCTCCGAGAGATTCATCTCCCCAAATACCAGTTGTTCCTCGAACTGCTTGAGCAATCGCTGACTCGGTAGTACCTTTCCCATGATGTATGGTTCTCCTTTTCTGTCCCCATGACGGGGACGGGTTTGAGCTTGGGGACCATACATCGTTTTTCTTTGACAGGAATCTTAAGACATCACCTCTGATTTTCCATCCCACTGACGGAAAGGTAGTCCCCCAGCTCCGTCAGGTTGCATCTTGGCTGGCAACACTTTCCTCGGAGATGTTTCAGAGACTAACGACGATTGACCCTGCAGTCCTTCTATACGGCGACCTTACCGAAGTAGACGAAGATGGCCGTCGGAACTTGGTCGAAAGCCTTTTGGACCTCTATGACCGCGAGGAATCTTTCGACACCGATTGGGCGATGCGTCAAGAATATCGAAAACTGAACCACTCCGCACTGGCGGAACAGCTTCGTCCTTACATCATCGACCAAGCGAAGGGTACACTCGTGCGCGAGGTGGCCATCCAAATAGCAGGAGGGTGTCAACTCCGTTCGGGCGGCCAGGAATTATTGACAGTCGCCCTTGACGACTCTGACAACATCCGAGTTCGAGTCGAGGCCGCTTACGCCATCTCGAAAATTGGGGACGAAGCAACGAGAGCCAAGCTCCGTCCACTTGCGGAAGAGAAGGGAGGAGATGATCCCGAAGATGAACTCAAAGGATGTGCTCTTCAAGCTCTTTGGCCTGACCTTATTGCTTTTAAAGAGCTACGCACTTTACTAACCCCTCCCAAAAGACCCAATTTTTTTGGTGCTTATAGCAGCTTCCTACAATACAAATTGGTAGACGGACTCCAACGGTGATGTCTTAAGATTCCTGTCAAAGAAAAACGATGTATGGTTCCCCAAGCTCAAACCCGTCCCCGTCATGGGGACAGAAAAGGAGAACCATACATCATGGGAAAGGTACTACCGAGTCAGCGATTGCTCAAGCAGTTCGAGGAACAACTGGTATTTGGGGAGATGAATCTCTCGGAGATCGTCCGGTCGGGAGCTCAGATGATGCTTCAATATGCGTTGGAGCGCGAGGTGACGGAGGCGTTGGGTCGAAACTACTATGAGAACGCTCCGGCAACGACGAAGGAGAAGGGACGACGCAACGGGTATGAGTCGCATCGGGTCCTCACGGGCGAGGGAGCGGTGACGGTGCAAGTGCCGCGGGTACGAGAAACAGAGAAGGTGTTTCAGTCAAAGATTCTCGACGCCTACGTGAGCCGGACCGAGAAACTCGATGAACTGATCGCGCGGATGTACGTCCACGGGATGTCGACGCGTGACATTGAGGCGACGTTCGCGGACGTGCTGAGCGGCACGGGTGTCTCGAAGTCGGTGGTGAGCCGGGTCACACGGTGTCTGTCGGAGGATTTCGAGGCGTTTCGAAAACGGGATCTCTCGAACGAGAAGCTGTTGTATCTCGAGCTCGACGGCACGTACCTGCGCTACCACCAAGGAGCGGAGAGAAAAGAGCCCATCCTCGTTGCGACCGGCTATCGCGCTGATGGGACGCGAGTTCTTCTTCATATCGGTGTCGGCAACCGAGAATCCTACGAGAACTGGAAGGGGTTCTTGCAGGAGATAGTGGCCCGAGGAATGAGGGAGCCGTTGCTCATCGTGACGGACGGGAATCCTGGAGTGCTCAAAGCGATCGCAGAGGTCTTCCCTCGAAGCCTCAAGCAACGTTGCCAGAAGCACCGCCTCGAGAACATCCTGGGCAAGGCTCCGAAGGAAGTGCGCGACGAACTCAAGGCGGCCATCCTTGAGTCGTTCCATGCGAACAGCTACGAGCAAGGGCTGAAGAAGGGTCGGGAGGTGATCGCTCGGTACCGTCAACGATTCCCGAGCGCGATGAAGTGCATGGAAGAGACCCTCGAAGCGTGTCTTCAGGCGCTACTCCTTCCTGCGGCGCATCACAAAAGGCTTCGCACGTCGAATCTACTTGAGCGCACGTTCGGAGAGCACAAACGTCGCACAAAGGTCATTCCTCACTTCTTCACCGAGGAGGCCGCGATGAAACTCTCGTTCGCTGTGCTCTTGGCCGTCGCAAACAAATGGCGCGGCGTGAGGATGGATGTCTTCGCCGCTAGGAAAGTCGAGGAGCTTCGCAACGAGCTTCTCCCGCAAGGCACGTCGGAGGAATCAGCAGCTTAACCGAGCGCGGGGAACCGTACGGAGATTTGACAGGAAAATTAAGACTTGACCACTCCAACCGAAGGAGCTTCCAACCGCACTGAATTGGATCACTTCACTCGAACCCAGACCTCTATCGGATTTCGCAATTGTTGCTGACCGGATTATCCTAAAAGCCTTGCGATATGTAGACGATCCTGACATTGTGGTTTCCCTGGCCTCGACAGTGTTCTCCCGAATCCTTAAGAGCCCGGAGATAGTCAGCAGTCTGTCAGAGAACGAGTTCCAAGAGGCACTACAAGACTCGGATGAGGCACGCCGGAAACTTATGCGGCAAGTGCTAGCCCATTTCACTGGATCGTCGACTGAGACAGCTCAGATAAATTATAACTTAACGCAGCTTCTGAGCTCTGAAGATGTGCAGTGGATGATAGACCTATATGATGAAGTTGACGATGAGGTGCAGCGACGTGTTTTGGCAAACCTAGTGATGCGAGTTTTTGATCGCTCTGATACAAGCCAGACCGATGCAATTATTGTGGCTGCTCGAAAGTACCCGGCGCTGGCGGAGAAATTTGTATGGCTACTCGAACCAATCGAACTGCGGTCAGAAAAGGCCAAACAACTAAAGGCAGAATATCTGAAAGAACAGAAACGGAGCGAAAAGGGAAATAAGGGTTCCCTTTTAGATCCTACACCGACCGAGCGGATTCGCCGCCATTTGGACGAGTTTGAATCAGGTGATCCGTCAGCCTTCTTGAAACTCAATTTTGATATGACCTTGGAGCCTGGTAGCCAACACTATGGCGACGAATTTGAATCGGACCTGACGAAACTACCAGGTTGGAGAAAAGCGAAGGACAGAACTAGGAAAAGAATTATCGAAGCAGCACGAACATATATTTCGTCAGGAAACCCAGATACAGCGAAGTGGCTGGGGACAAATCAGTATTCGCGATCTGCCTTAGCGGGTTATCGAGCCTTTCGTCTGCTGAAGAAGGAAAATCCAGGTTTCCTGGACGGTCTCCGGCCCGAAGTCTGGAAGAGATGGGCGCCAATAATTCTGAGCTACCCGAGCGTCACAGACAACGATGAACTAACTCGGTTGCCGCACGAGCTCATTGCTACATGCTATCAAAACGCTCCTGACGAGATCCTAGATACGCTGGAAGTGTTAATCGACCGGGAAAACTTGGAATTCGGCCATATCTTGATCGTTCGAAGAATCGAACACTGCTGGGACGACCGGCTCGCCAACAGACTGTCCGCGAAAGCGAAAGACTCAAAGCTAAAGTCCACTTGTGTGCGCTCCTTGCTGATTACGCTCTTGGCTCACAACACGAGCGCAGCGCGGGAATTTTCTGAATCGCTTGTACGGCTTCCATTGCCGGCGACTGGCGACGCCAGAGAGATGTCGGTTACAGCCGGTCAAGCATTGATGGCGTCTGCGACGGATGCGGGTTGGACGATCATCTGGCCAGCTATTAATCAGGATGCCGAGTTTGGACGCTCCATCATTTCATGGGTCGCCGATAGTCCAGAGGCCCGCGAGGCTACTGTCGGACGGAGGTTGGGGGAGGCACAGATCGCAGATCTCTACATCTGGCTCGCGCGAGAGTTCCCGCATGATGAGGACCCGAAGTTTAATGGAATTCATACAGTAGGCTCCAGGGAACACATCGGGGATTGGCGAGACTCGATTCTTCGATATTTGGAAAATCTAGGAACCTATGGAGCCGTAGAAGCTATTGCCCGTATTCAAGGGGAACTACCTGATCTTGATTGGATGAAATTGTCCCTTTTTAGGGCTCGCGTTCAAGCTCGGCAAAAAACGTGGCTTCCACCGAAGCCAGGAGAACTTCTCGCTCTTACCACATGTGCCCAAGCCCGATTCGTTCAAAGCGGAGAACAGTTGGTAGAGGTGATAATCGAATCCTTGAGAAGACTAGAGGAAGCTCTACAAGGAGAAACGCCGGCCGCTAGAGATATCTGGGATAAGGTGGCCAAGAACAAATATAAACCTGTCGACGAAAACGCCTTTTCCGACTATGTCAAGAGGCACCTGGATAGCGATCTCAAGAAAGAGGGAATCATTGTAAATCGAGAGGTTGAGATTCGTAGAGGCGAAGGTTTGGGAACCGGTGAACGCACTGACATTCACGTGGACGCTATTGTCAAAAAGGAGCAGGGTCAAGTCTTCGATATTTTAACTGTAATCATTGAGACGAAAGGTTGCTGGAATAAAGCACTAGATACTGCAATGAAAACCCAGCTGTCGGATCGTTACTTGCTAGAAAACCGATGCAATCATGGCATTTATTTGGTGGGATGGTTCGACTGTATACAGTGGGATGATAACGACGACCGGAAAAAAGAGATGCCCAAAAAGACGATACGGGAAGTAAAAGAGCAATTCGACAATCAAGTCGAGGAGCTTTCAGGGACTGAGAAATCGATTAGAGCTTTTGTCATGAATACGGCACTTCGTTGAAAATAATAGCAGCGTCCTTCTGCGCTTCACGGCGCGAGGCTGGGCTCGACTGCCTTCGCGTGATTGCGAACGAATGTGGACCAGCATTGCGATGAATGGCTTGCGTCTCGGTCGCTGTCATCTCGACTCGGCATGTACTTTCCCACCGTGCGCGGGGACACTAGGACCCCGTCCTGTGCCAAAACTCGGCCCTCATCTCCTCTCCGGTCCTGGCCCCACACGGACAGGATGACCGATTCTGCGTGAGCTTTCAAGATGGTGATGTGCTCGATATCTTCGTCCTGTGCCTTCTATTTATTCATCCGCGCGCACCGAACTTGACTAGTCTCCGGTCTGCCGGGACCATGCCGGCATGATTTCGTCGTTTGTTCGCGCTCTCGTCTCTAGAGGACCTAGAACCGAGGCCGGGGCTACCGCGGCGCAGCGGGCTAGCACGTTCTGGTCCAGGTGCGGCCCGGGCCTGGACCCAGGTTTCCGCTCGGGAGCGTGGCATCCCGTCGTGTCCAAAAATACAAACGAACTCTAAGACCCGCACGCCGGGCTGTCGCCGAGTTCATCTATCATTAATTAAGAAGAGCGCAACCATCAAGGGCTTGGCGACGCGTTTGTGTTTTTGGACACGACGGGGTTCACGACACGACCTTCTTTCAGGCGTCCGGGAGATTGAAATTGCCGTATAGAAAATATTACTAAAGCCAATTAAAATCCCGGCTCGAACGACCACCCGTCGATAATGCGTGCGGGGACCAGCACGTGACGGAGGCCATTAAATCACTGTAGGGGAAGAGGATGTAACGAAATTGGCATCATGGTTGAAACCCGAGAGGGCGTAAAACAGCCTTCTCACAAAACCTGTTCGTACGCGTCAAAAAAGTCAAGAAATGCGCGAAACTCGAAACCTCCTGAATCTCCACTTACTTTTCTGGTTGAGGATTTCCGCCAAAAGCTGGACCGCCTTTTGCCGAGACCGGATAGCTCCAACCTGCACCATCCGCCACCCCGTCCTGTGCCAAAACTCGGCCCTTTTGAAATAGATCATAAATCAGTAGCTTAGTGTCTTGTATTTGCGGCCGTGCCAAGGGCCGAGCGCGAACAAACGACGAAATCATGCAGGCATGGTTCCGGCAGACCGGAGACCGATCAAGTTCGGGGCGTGCGGATGAATAAATAGAAGACACACCCCGTCCTGTGCCAAAACTCGGCCCTCTTGAAATAGACCACAAATCAGCAGCTTAGACGCCCTTGGAATCCGCGCAGAATCCAGGGTATTTCGCGCCGCAGGGCTGACTTCCGACCCATGGGCTGGCGGATGAATAAATAAAAGGCACAGGCACACAGAATCGGGCTACAGCAAACGGAGCAAAGTCGAGACAACGTTCCATCGCCACAAGGCTATCGTGGGCTCAGCGATGCGAGCGAGAGGGTTGGCGGCACAGAGAGTTGAGGCAAGGATCGGATGCAAGATTCTCAACACCATGACGGCGCTCGGGATGCCTGATAGCGAGATGATCGGATGATGGGAGTCGGGGCCAAGCGAGCTCTCGGCCTCTATCGGAGTTGTGCACCAAGGCACCGCAGGGCTGACTTCCGACCCATGGGGCTGGCGGATGAATAAATAGAAGGCACAACCTTTCGCGACAATGAGTAGCGAGCGGAGCCGCCGCCGGAGGGTTTACGACACGGCCGTCTGTCAGGCGTCAAGGAGATTGAGGTTGCCGTCGAGAAAAGCGGGTTGAAGCCAATTCGAATTCCGGCTCGGAACGAGCACCCGTCGATGAGATGTGCGGGGACCAGCACGTGGTGGCTTCCGTTAAGTCACTGTAACAAAATAGGATAGAACGCTGTGGGCATCAGGGCTTCTCTGAGTTTTCGCTACATTGCCCCGACCACGCGCACGGCGAAAAGGTCGATCCTGACTCCCAAAATTGCCAAAATACCTTTTGCCGAGACCGGATGGCTCGAGACTGCACCATCCGCCACCCCGTCCTGTGCCAAAACTCGGCCCTCTTGAAATAGACCACAAATCAGCAGCTTAGACTTCCGCCTAGCCGTTATAATCGGGGCCCCATGAAACGCTATCTGGCTGAATCCATTGGTACCTTTGCGCTCGTGTTCGCGGGCACCGCCGCCATCGTCATTAACGAGCTCAACGGGGGAGTTATTTCCCACGTAGGCGTGGCCCTCACGTTCGGTCTGGTGGTCATGGCAATGATCTATTCGGTGGGGGACGTTTCCGGTGCGCATTTGAACCCCGCCGTGACACTAGGGTTCTGGGCCTCGGGGCGAATGTCGCGCCGTGAGGTTGCGCCCTACGTCGTTAGTCAGTCCGCAGGTGCCCTCGCTGCCAGCCTCATCGTTCGTGCGTTGTTTCTGGAGAGCCAGACCCTCGGCGCGACAATTCCCGCTGGTCGGGCTTCGCAGTCTTTCGTTCTCGAGGTGCTCCTCACATCCATTCTGATGTTCGTGATTCTCGGCGTTTCCACCGGCGCAAAAGAGAAGGGCCTATTGGCAGGAGTCGCCGTAGGTGGAGCCGTCGCCCTAGGGTCTCTCTTAGGGGGACCCGTCTCGGGTGCGTCGATGAATCCGGCGCGCTCCCTCGGACCCGCGCTGGTGAGTGGACACGTCCAAGCTCTCTGGATCTATCTCACGGCTCCGGTGCTCGGCGCTCTCCTAGCGGTCGGTGGTTGTCGCTGTGTGCGGGACTCGGAATGCTGTAACCCGAGCAACGCCAATATTCAGATAAAATCTTGACCTCTTTCTCTCGCGTCTGGTCCAAATGGTGCTTCCGCAGTCAAGTGTTGGCGGCCGCCGCGTAACCTGTTCGCGTGCTAGAGTTTTAGCCTGATTTCGAGAGGCGCAGTTCTTTCGTCGATGCCGGCTGGGCCGAGTTTTGGCACAGGACGGGACCGAGACCAGACCTACGGAGCGTACTTCGACACTCGCGTCGACGGTCTCGGGATAGAGCAGGTCCTTACCGCACCGCGCTCCCCGTGGCAGAATCCATTTGTCGAAAGGATGATCGGCTCCATTCGACGTGAGTGTCTCGACCATGTGATTGTCCTCGACGAGCGGCACCTGAGGCGAATCCTACGCAAATACGTCGACTACTATCATTCGTGCCGGACTCATTTGTCGCTTGAGAAGGACGCGCCCGAGCCTCGCCGGGTAGAGTTACCGGCGATGGGCAAAGTCAGTGCCATTCCAAAGGTCGGTGGTCTCCATCATTATTACACTCGACGCGCTGCTTGAGCCGGTCCGCTCGGAACGGCTGCCGGACTTCGCACCAGCTTACACCTCTACCCCTGAGTAGAGCCGACGCCGGCTCTTAAAACGTCCTACATGAAGACGACCAAAGCATTCCGGTTGCAGGAAGTTCGCCAATCTCATACAGCTCGAGTTTATGGAAGGGACTGCCGGCTGGCTGCATCTTGCTGCGCCGATACATGCTCGACCTGGGACATGACCCAGTCAGCGATCCGGCTGTCCGGGAGCACGGGTCGACCGTCCCAGAGGTAATCCAATCCAGTGAGTACGTTGGGTACCTGGTCGACGACGCGTCCCGGCCCGAGCAGGAGCGGCACAACGACGACCCGCCCCGACGCTGCACGGTTGGCCACCGAGTGTCTGAGCTCCGAGAGCGCCTGGTCTTTGACCGGTGTGGGCGCATCATCTCGCAAGAGGCGGACGTCGACCTCCTTAAACGGAACGAGAGACCGGATTTGGACGCCAAGTTCCCGGATCACGTCCATCCACCGGTCTGCGTCTGCGACGCCGTTCGGCCCGTGTGCCACAATGACGAGGCTTTCCGTGGATGGGTCACGACTGAGCGCACGCGCCCGGTCGGACAAGATGTCAGCGAGGATCGGATCTGCATCAAGCGCCGGCGTGACGCCGACAACGTCAGCAGGCCCGTGCAGCGGCGTGAGTTTCATCCGTTCGGAGCCCGGGTAATCGTCACGAAGGCGGCCAATGAAGCGGACCTGTTCGTAGTGCGAGCTGTAAGAAGATACCAGGAGCGGCACGACGACAATCCGCTGGACACCAGCCACGACCAGTTCGTCGTACGCCTCCTGCGGTGTGCGGTTCTTCGCACCCATCAGGTACGCCACTTTAGATGGTATGTGTTGTTGAATAATCGTCACCACGGCCTCGACGTTGGCGTTCCACGCCGCCGTCGAGCCATGAGCCACGACCAACACGCCGAGTTGCTCATCAGCCGCCGCAGCGAGCGTCGAGCCGACGGGTGAGAGAAAGAGGGTCGAGCACAATAGAAGCCGAGCGATATGAGTCATGGCACTCCTATTAGTTGCGCGCCACACCCTGTGCCTTCTACTTATTCATCCGCGCGCACCGAACTTGATTAGTCTCTAGTCTGCCGGCATCATGCCTGTATGATTTCATCGTTTGTTCGCGCTCTCATCTCTGCCTTCAAGGCTCGTCCCGAGCTAGCTCTCGAGAGTGTCGCTCTTCGCACGTCTGGAGATTCAGGGTTTAGTCCGGCATCTGCTGGTAGCCGCTCCGGCTCCATTCGCTTTTTCAGACACGACGGGCTCTGGAATGACCCGGTATAGTGTGGGCGGCTCTCGGCCAGTGGTCTCGGTGCTTGGGCGAGGACCCCCATACCCACCCTTGCCCGTTTTTCCACGAAATCGAGGTGCGTAATGGAGATTCGGAACCTCAACCAGCTTCTCTCGAACGCGGCGAAGAAGTACGACAAGCCGGACGCCCTCCTGTACAAGAAAAAGGGGGAGTGGCGGCGGATCTCCTCGCGCGAGCTCATCGAAAAGGCAGGCAACTTGGCACTCGGGCTGAACGGCCTGGGTATCGGCCGGGGCGACAAGGTCACTCTCCTCTCGGAGAACCGCCACGAGTGGTTCATTATCGATGCCTCCCTCCAGATCCTGGGCGCGGTCAACGTGCCGATCTACGCGACGCTCCCGCCTCCTCAGATCACCTATATCGTCTCGAACTCCGAGTCGAAGGTCGTTATCGCCTCGACCGCCGACCAGCAAAAGAAGATCGCCGCCATCCGTTCGGACCTCCCTTCGGTCGGACACTACATCACTATCGATCCGCCGACGGACGGCTACCAGGCGCTCACCCTTGACGAGGTGATGAAACAGGGCCAAGAGAGCCGGAGGGCAAAACCCGACCTCGTCGGCGAGCTATCGGATGCGGTCGACTCCGACGATCTCGCCAGCATCATCTATACGTCGGGAACGACCGGAGATCCGAAGGGCGTCATGCTCACCCACCGCAACCTGCTCTCGAACGTTGCGGCCAGCCAGAAGGCGCTCCCGGTCGAGGACACGGACGTTGCGCTCTCGGTGCTTCCCTATAGCCATGTCTTCGAGCGCCTGGTGGCGCATTACCTGTACGCCAACGGGGGTGCCACCGTGGCGCTCGCGGATGGCCAGGAGAAACTCCTGGAGAACCTCGGTGAGATCCGCCCTACCATCATGACGATGGTGCCTCGGTTCTACGAGAAGGTCTACGCCGGTGTGATGGAGAAAGTCGCTGCGGGGAGCGCGCTGAAGCAGAAGACCTTTCACTGGGCGGTCGCGATCGGACGCGAGCACGGGAAGTACCGGCAACGCGGCGAGCCGGCCCCGGCGCTCCTGAACGTCAAATACGCGCTCGCCTCCAGGCTCGCTTTCGCAAAGCTGCACGCCCGCGTCGGCGGCCGGCTGCGGTTCTTCATCTCGGGCGCGGCCCCGCTCGCGAGAGAGATCGCAGAGTTCTTCTGGGCGGCGGGGCTGCAGATCCTGGAGGGCTATGGGCTGACGGAAACCTCGCCGGTCATCTCCGTCAACCGTCCCGATGCCTTCAAGTTCGGGACGGTAGGACAGCCCGTCGAGGGAGTCGAGGTCAGGATCGCGAAGGATGGAGAGATCCTGGTCCGTGGGCCCAACGTCATGAAGGGCTACTACAAGAACGAGGCAGCCACTCGAGAGGCCATTGACGAGGACGACTTCTTCCATACCGGTGACGTAGGGGTTCTCGACTCAGACGGGTTTCTTGCCATCACCGACCGCAAGAAGGACCTCATCGTTACCGCGGGAGGCAAGAACATCGCTCCCCAGCCCATCGAGGGCCGCGTCAAGACGAACGCTTACATTGCGGAGTTCGTCCTGGTGGGCAACAAGCGGAAGTTCCCGGCAGCGATCGTGGTGCCTGATTTCGAGAAGCTCGATGCCTGGTGCAAGGAGCAATCCATCGACGCCTCCGACCGGAACTCGATGACCGGTCATCCCGATGTGATCGCTTTCATGGAGAGCCAAGTACAGTCGATGACCTCGCACCTCGCGCAGTTCGAGAAGATCAAGAAGATCACCCTGATAGCAACGGAATTCACTCTGGAGGGCGGGGAGCTGACACCGACGCTCAAGGTGAAACGAAAGGTTATCGAGGCCCGTTACAAGGACGTCATCGATCGGATGTACGAGTGACGATGTCCGGCTACGAGACCGTCATCGGCCTCGAGCTCCACGCTCAGGACAGAGACCAAGCTTTTCTGCAGGTGCCGCACGCGCTTCAGTGACCCCGTCCTGTGCCAAAACTCAGCCCTTTTGAAATAGCCCATAAATCAGCAACTTAGAGTCTGTGTTTGCGGCCGTGCCCAGGGCCGAGCGCGAACAAACGACGAAATCATGCAGGCATAGTCCCGGCAGATCGGAGACCGATCAGGTTCGGGGCGGCGCGGATGAATAAATAGAAGGCACACGTCATTCGGCGCCGCCTTCCGTCATCGACAGCCCGTCGTCATTGCTCCAGACCGGTTCGACGACTGGCTCGACCCAACATCGCCGGTGCCGAGACTACTCGACTTGGTGCGTGAACCCTATGGCGGCCCTTACGAGGAGTGTGCCGTTAGCACCAGAGTAAACAGCGTTCGGAATGACGACCCGGACACTATTGCTCCCAGGTCGGAGATCGGACTCTTTGTACGCGTGGGCGGAAACCCTCCGTGTGGTCAAATGGAACCCGTCACGTGCTGCTCGTGATATTTCCCTGTTCTTCCGGAGCAATTTCCCTGTTCGCCTATTTCAAATTCCCTGTTCGGTCATCTTAAATTCCCTGTTATTTCGGAACAGGGAATTGCCAGCTAACCATTTGAAATATAGAGGGTTACTACGTCAAGAAACGGCCGGATCGGCACAAAAATGGCCAGAATTCCCTGTTTTTCCCTGTTATTCATGGTTACCAGCCGAGACCGGATAGCTCCAACCTGCACCATCCGCCACCCCGTCCTGTGCCAAAACTCGGCCCAGCCGGCATCGACGAAAGAACTGCGCCTCTGGAAATCAGGCTGAAACTCTAGCACGCGAACAGGTTACGTGGCGGCCGCCAACACTTGACTGCGGAAGCACCCTGATGGGTCCGCAGGCGCGCGTGACCAACATTCCTTCATGTCGGGAGCGTACACGCTCGCCCCTTCCCCTTGTGATTCGCCCAGATACTATGGTAGTCTGGACTGCAAGGGGACTAGTGATGTCTAAAAGGATGCGTCAGCCTATCTACGGCTGGCTGGTCCTCCTTGTTGCGCTGGGGACCGCGATCGTTCTGACGGCTGGTCTCCTCCCAGGACCGTGGCACAGTGACGGTCAAGGATGTACACCCTGCAAGGTAGCCAGTCAGCCGACACTTTTGACTGCAGCGCCGGTCACGGCAGAACCGCCGACGCAGCGCGCCAGCTCGGCACCTCAGGCGTCTGAGTATCGAGAGCTATCGCCAGCCATCTCTCTGAGCGCGCCCCGAGCTCCACCCGCCTAACTCCCCACCCAGCCTGTTATCGCTTTTTCTCAGTCGTCGTCTATCTAGGGAGGAGATTGCCATGAGGTCGTTCGGTAGGAGTTTGTTTGTTTTCCATATGGTCGTAGTCGGACTCATAATCGGGAACGTGAGTTCAGCTCAGGAGACGGGGGCCATCTCCGGCACGGTGGTGCTCGGAGCCATCGGCGAGCCCGTTCACGGAACACTTGTATTGATCGTCGAATTGAGACGCTCGACCACCGTCAATCACGAAGGTCGCTTCGAGTTCGAGGGGGTACCGGTCGGAGACTACGAGATTCTGGCTCAGCGAGACCACCTGACCGCCGAGAGGCAGCGGGTATCGGTGGCAGCCGGGACAACGGCGGAAGTGGATTTTTCTCTGGAGCTATCACCTATCCACGAATCGATGACCGTAACCGCCGAGCCAGCCGGCGAGGTGGTGACCATCGAGGCTTTCAACACCGTCACTTCGCTAGATTGGGTGGAACTCACGAAGAACCCCTCTATTTCGGTGGGAGCGATGTTAGAAAAAGATCCAGGGGTCGCGAAGCGGAGCTTCGGGCCGGGGTCGGAGCGACCGATCATCCGCGGCTTCGACGGAGACCGGGTATTAGTAATGCAGGATGGTATCCGAACCGGCGATCTCTCTAGCCAGTCCGCGGATCACGGGGTGACACTCGATCCCAGCGGTTTGAGGCGTCTGGAGTTGGTGAAAGGGCCTGCGACCCTCCTATACGGAAGTAACGCCATCGGTGGTGTGGTCAATGCTGTCACACTGCACGAGGCCCTCATCCGTACGCAGTTGGAGGGATTCTTGGGGCAGGTCTCGGTTGACGGAGGGACCACCGACAACCAAGCAGGTGCCAACGGTCAGTTTCAGTTCGGCCAGGGCAATTGGGCCGTCTGGGGCGGTGCGAGTGGTCGGCGCACGGATGACTACGACACACCAGAGGGATCCGTCGCGAACTCGGCTTCTCGACTCTCGAATGGCCGAGCCGGGGTCGGTTACTTCACGGAAAGAGCCTATTTCAGCGCTGGGTATCAGCACGAGAATGGCCGCTTCGGCATCCCCTTTGCGGGTGAGTTTCATGCTCATGGCCACGAGGAGGCAGAGGGGGAAGAACACCATGAGGGGGAAGAAGACCATCACGAGGAAGAAGAGCTCTTCGTCGATGTGGATACCGTACGCCAGTCGGCACGACTCGATGCCGGCCTCAGAAACCTAGACAACCGTTTCTTCGACGCTTTTCGCGTGGTCATGAACTACACCGACTATACCCACGACGAGGTCGAGACGAGTGCGGGCGTCGACACCGTAGCCACGACATTCGACAACAACGTGTTCGTGGTCCGAGCCGCGGTGGAGCAGCGTCGCACGGAAGAGCTCAACGGGAAATTCGGTGTGGGGGCAACGTTTCGGGACTACAACTCGGTCGGTGAGGAAGCCCTGGCTCCCGCGACCACTCATGGCGCCTTCGCGGCGTTTGCCTATGAAGAACTGCGACTGTCCGGTGCGGCTCGCCTCCAGTTTGGCGGCCGCCTGGAATACAACGACTACCAACCCGAAGAGCGCGGAGGACTCGGTCACGCGAACGAAGGGGAAGAGCATGAAGGCGAGGAAGACGACGAGAACGAGCACACCGACCTCGAGCCTCCCGAAGCCCGGCCGCGCTCGTTCACGGGTGTTTCCGGCTCGATTGGGCTTCATGTAGATGTGGCCACCAACACCGCGCTGGTGGCCAACCTCACGCGCTCGTACCGCGCGCCAGCGCTCGAAGAACTCTACAATTTCGGGCCTCACGTTGGCACTCTGGCTTTCGAGGTGGGCAATGCCGACTTGGAACGAGAGGCGAGCATCGGAGTAGATCTTAGCTTGAGGAACCAGTCACGCCTACTCCAAGGGGAGTTCAACGTCTACTACTACAACATCGACAACTTTGTCTTTCCGGCGTATACGGACGAGATCGTCGATGGTCTTCTACTGGCTCCCTTTCTACAAGGCGACAGCCGATTCGTGGGTTTCGATGCGAAAGGTGTATTCAGCGTCCACCGCAATCTGTTTCTGGATGTGGGTGCGGGCTATGTCAATGCTGAGCTCACCGACACGAACGAGCCCTTGCCTCGAATCCCGCCGTTCCATGGACGCATAGGTTTCAGCGTGGTCTACGAGGGACTCAACATAGAGCCGGAGGTGGTCTTGGCTTCGAAGCAGGATCAGATCTTTCGAGACGAAACACTTACCGAGGGTTACACGGTTGTGAACGTGGTCGGTTCCTATACGCTGGCCCGGGGTCACAGCGCTCACATTTTCGCGGTCCGGGGCTACAACCTCACAAACGAGCTTTATCGGAACCACACTTCGTTCATCAAGGATCTGGCTCCCGAGATCGGAAGGGGAGTCAAGGTGAGTTACTCGTTTCGATTCTTTTAGACGAACACCGTGAGACGGGTGGGGAGGGGGATTCGCCACAAGGCCTTGGGATGCAAAAGAGAAGATCGCGTACCCGTCGTATCCAAAAAAACAAGGTGCTTCCGCCATCAAGTGTTGCTACGCCGTGTTTGAATGCTAGTGTCGGCTGGCCTGCCTGTGTCGGCGAACGCCACCAATAAGGATGTCGGCGTGCATACGAAGGTGTCTCTGAACGTCAGGCACCGTGTGGTCAGCCCACCCGCATCGCCGAAAGAACTGCGTCTCTCGAAATCAGGCTCAAACTCTAGTACACGAGCGGGTTACGCGGCAGCCACCAACACTTCATGGCGGAAACACCCTTCCGCCCGGAATTCAAGCGGAGCGTAAGTCCTTGATTTCGTGGGCGGAGCAGTTTTGACGATGCACAGGATGTTGTTCACTTGAAGCCAGTGGACCGGCGGGAAGCCAGGCGACGCGAATGGTCTCGTCAGGCCGACGGCGAGGATAGCCTCAGCGCCGCGCTCCAGAACATCAGCAATCCGCCGAACCACCTCATCGTCTGGGGTCGTGTGATCGGGGCCGTAAAGCCGAATATCCGTGACACTGACATCAAGATCGAACTCCCCATCGGCCACTTGAATGCGAACCGAGCCGTCGGGCTGCCTGATATACAGGGTTGGTGGTGTGATGACGGCAAGACAGCCCAAGGAGGCGATCCCCTCATCTACGTCCACACCGCACGATCGCGGCCCTCGCATTTTCAGCTCGTGGCCGAAGATCTCTTGCAAGTATGGCCGTGACGACCTCCGCAGCCTCTGCCAGAACGCCTGAGCGGTCTCGACATTCATCGCAGTTGCGGTTTCTGGATCGAATACCTGATCTTCGATCTCCGGCGGGGTCGCGTTCGGAGTCACATCTCCCAAATCTACGATCACTCCCATGTCGAAGGCGCCGCCGTTTCGAGCCAAGAGTGCCGTTCGAAGGCGCTGACCCCGTCCTGTGCCAAAACTCGGCCCTTTTGAAATAGATCATAAATCAGTAGCTTAGTGTCTGTGTTTGCGGCTGTGCCAAGGGCCGAGCGCGAACCAACGACGAAATCATGCAGGCATGGTCCCGGTAGACCGGAGACCGATCAAGTTGGGGCGCGCTGATGAATAAATAGAAGGCACAGGCTCTTCGCCGACTTCTCCGCGCTATGGCTGTTGATCCATGCCAGCCGGTTCGGCGCCATGGATGCATCCCCGTCCGATTGCCCGCTCGAGCGCTGGCGCGAGCGCTGGCGCATCGATGGCTCCGCCGCAAAGGATAAGCTCCGGCTCGGCGTCGAAGCTGCCCTTCGCGAACTCGGCGCGGGGTTTCTGGAGAACCCGGCGAACGGCGATCTGCACGACGCGCTCCGGACCGGCAAGCTGACCCCGTCCTGTGCCAAAACTCAGCCCTTTTGAAATAGCCCATAAATCAGCAACTTAGAGTCTGTGTTTGCGGCCGTGCCCAGGGCCGAGCGCGAACAAACGACGAAATCATGCAGGCATAGTCCCGGCAGATCGGAGACCGATCAGGTTCGGGTCGGCGCGGATGAATAAATAGAAGGCACAAGCAACCGGATTCGAGCCGGACACCGGTCTCGCCGGCACCGATCGTATCGTTTGTGGTGAGAAATCACAAGACTGTCGCCATAAACGGCGTAAACATCACACTTCAGCCACGTACTTAGCCTGTAGAATATTCTAGCCTGGTGAGTTGTGTGCGTAGAGGGCACGCGTAGGCTCGTGTGGTCGTGCGCTGGAGAACAAGTTGCGAAATATTCAAGCGGGTGTCTTGACATGGATGCAGAAATGATGACTGGCTATAATCGACCGCAAGACCGTCTGAACTCACGCCGCTCGCCTGAACCACTCGCTGCCGGCCGGAGCCGCCCCCGCGGAAAGGTGCAAACTGCTGACCCGCTGCGCGTTCGAGTATTTTGACCAGACGGATTCCCGCCATCACGGTGCCGGCGGGAATCCCGTGTGGCAAACAACCGGCTGCCGCGTGGCCGGCAAGGAGGAGCAAGGTGCGAATGCTGGGGTTGACACCGGACCCCGCGATCGCGCCGTCGCAACTACGCCTCGTCGAATGGCCGTCAGCCAGCACCTTGGAGTAGACACAATGAGTCGCCACGTTGTGTGCATCGCCCTCGTGGTCGCCACCCTCACGGGGGTGATGTCTTAAGATTCCTGTCAAAGAAAAACGATGTATGGTTCCCCAAGCTCAAAACCCGTCCCCGTCATGGGGACAGAAAAGGAGAACCATACATCATGGGAAAGGTACTACCGAGTCAGCGATTACTCAAGCAGTTCGAGGAACAACTGGTATTTGGGGAGATGAATCTCTCGGAGATCGTCCGGTCGGGAGCTCAGATGATGCTTCAATATGCGTTGGAGCGCGAGGTGACGGAGGCGTTGGGTCGAAACTACTATGAGAACGCTCCGGCAACGACGAAGGAGAAGGGACGACGCAACGGGTATGAGTCGCATCGGGTCCTCACGGGCGAGGGAGCGGTAACGGTGCAAGTGCCGCGGGTACGAGAAACAGAGAAGGTGTTTCAGTCAAAGATTCTCGACGCCTACGTGAGCCGGACCGAGAAACTCGATGAACTGATCGCGCGGATGTACGTCCACGGGATGTCGACGCGTGACATTGAGGCGACGTTCGCGGACGTGCTGAGCGGCACGGGTGTCTCGAAGTCGGTGGTGAGCCGGGTCACACGGTGTCTGTCGGAGGATTTCGAGGCGTTTCGAAAACGGGATCTCTCGAACGAGAAGCTGTTGTATCTCGAGCTCGACGGCACGTACCTGCGCTACCACCAAGGAGCGGAGAGAAAAGAGCCCATCCTCGTTGCGACCGGCTATCGCGCTGATGGGACGCGAGTTCTTCTTCATATCGGTGTCGGCAACCGAGAATCCTACGAGAACTGGAAGGGGTTCTTGCAGGAGATGGTGGCCCGAGGAATGAGGGAGCCGTTGCTCATCGTGACGGACGGGAATCCTGGAGTGCTCAAAGCGATCGCAGAGGTCTTCCCTCGAAGCCTCAAGCAACGTTGCCAGAAGCACCGCCTCGAGAACATCCTGGGCAAGGCTCCGAAGGAAGTGCGCGACGAACTCAAGGCGGCCATCCTTGAGTCGTTCCATGCGAACAGCTACGAGCAAGGGCTGAAGAAGGGTCGGGAGGTGATCGCTCGGTACCGTCAACGATTCCCGAGCGCGATGAAGTGCATGGAAGAGACCCTCGAAGCGTGTCTTCAGGCGCTACGCCTTCCTGCGGCGCATCACAAAAGGCTTCGCACGTCGAATCTACTTGAGCGCACGTTCGGAGAGCACAAACGTCGCACAAAGGTCATTCCTCACTTCTTCACCGAGGAGGCCGCGATGAAACTCTCGTTCGCTGTGCTCTTGGCCGTCGCAAACAAATGGCGCGGCGTGAGGATGGATGTCTTCGCCGCTAGGAAAGTCGAGGAGCTTCGCAACGAGCTTCTCCCGCAAGGCACGTCGGAGGAATCAGCAGCTTAACCGAGCGCGGGGAACCGTACGGAGATTTGACAGGAAAATTAAGACTTGACCAAGTGTTGGCGGCCAGCCCCTAACCGGTCTGCGTGCTAGAGTTTGAACCAGAATTCCGAAGACACAGTTCTCTCATCGTCAGGGCCGAGCCAAAGTGAAGAATCGCAGATGTCTCAATCCCGCATGTCCGTTGCGGGGCAAAGTCAGTTCCGGAAACATCGTTCGCCACGGATTCTACCGAACCAGGTCCGGGAAACGCCGTCGATACCGGTGCGGCGAGTGCGGAAAGACGTTCTCCTGACGAAAGGCACGCCCTACTACCGCGTCCTGTGCCAAAACTCGGCCCTTTTGAAATAGACCATAAATCAGCAGCTTACGGGGAGTGTCCATGAGGATTCGGTATAGAGGAAAACGTCATCCGTTTCCGTGGGGCGTCTATTCGGCGGACTGAGCTCCTTGTCCGGGTCCATCATGAACTGCTCGGCTCGCTCTTGAGTGTTGGTTTCTCGTTCCTCGGCCATACTCAGTGTTCTAGCGTCTTCGCATTGTCTGGGCTATCCGAGCAAGGTAAAAGGTAAGATAGGCCGCTCGCCCTAGGAACAACCCTTTGGCGACGCGGAGAGTTCGGCACGGTCACGGGCTCGTCGCTCAGAACAAGCGGGCAACGTTGCTTCGCTTCAGACTCTCGGCAGTGGATGAGTGGGTGAAGCGGTGGAAGCGATTCAGAGACTCACCATCTCATAAGGATGAAAGGAAGCGCGGCCGAGAAGAGGCTCCAGCAGGAATGACTGAGAACAGGAAATATCCGTTGGGTGCTGAAGCCGCGCTCCGGGAAGGACAGGTTCTGACCGGTCCGCTGTTCAGCGAGCCGATGCAGGTGGAGACTGTTCGTTCAAACGGGCCCGATGTCTGGGTCGCGGGTCTCGTCGGCCAGCAGTCGGAGCAGTTCCGTCGGGTCACGCTCACGTCCGATGACATTTCCAACTTGGCCATCGCCGATGCTGCTCTTTCCTATGAGGGCGACGGGCGGCTTCTGCGCATCGGTCTACAGGCCTATTCGCTCGGCATCGCCTATGAGTTCGACCCGTACTTTGGGCTTTCCATCTCTCGCGTGGACCCCGTCCTGTGCCAAAACTCGGCCCTTTTGAAATAGACCATAAATCAGCGGCTTAGTGTCTGTGTTTGCGACCGGGCCAAGGGCCGTGGGCTTTACAATCGTCTTGGGCGGGCGGGTCGTCACCATGCAGATGACCACCTCGTCCTGTGCCAAAACTTGATCCACTGGCAACGTTACAAATCGGCATCTGAGCGACGCCACTTCCGGGACATCGCCCTGGTGAGAACTACTTCCGGCTGCTCGTGACACTTCCCTTCAATGGACGGTGGGTTTGCCCACGGCGATAGTGGAAAGGGTCTGTTGGCGGGCGCGCTTGCAGGCAAGCATTACTGCGTGCAGTTCTTTCTCTGCGATGTGTGAGAGCTCCCCAACGTCCTTGAGAATTCCCCTAAGGTCCCTCTCTGACGCCGACTCTCTCTCCAGGAGATCGATGATAACGCGGGTCATGGCATAGATCTTGCCGAGGTTGTCCAGAGCCTCGTTGGCCCGTTCGGGCAGATCCATGAGCTCCACGTCGCCGAACAGTCCGTCGATGAAGCCTTCAAGCTCCTCGGTGCGGGTCCGGCACAAGCGGCGAATGTCATCCGTATCCGGCTTAGCCTCCATCCGTGTCAAACGGAATGGCTTGGTTGCCGATTGATGCCTTGCCAGTTCGTTCCAAAGCCCCATCAGGGACTCGAATAGCTCACTGGCTGCGCCGACATTGTCGAACCCCGGCAACTCACCTTCCCAACAGCTCTCTATAGCTCGGAGTGGCGATGCGTCGAGCCTGGGCGTCGCGATGTTGCCGAGGAGTCGTGTGCGGATGACATGGAATGACGTCGGGCACGCATAACGTTCCAATAGAGCGCGAACGGCCTTGTCGCCAGCGTATCGGAGGGAACGTTTCTTCATGCTCGATCCAATATTCTCACGATTGACCTGCTTGACCAATCCGCTCCCTGGATGAAGTGATTGTCCATCAGTAAATTCCCGGCATCTTTGGATTGGCCGCGACTACGGTTCGCAGCGTCTCGATCACCGTCGCGTCCCGCGACGATAGCAGTCCGTTGGTCACGCTGGATCCGAAGATAACACCCTCGGGCCAGACGATTGTAAAGCCCACGGCCCTTGGCACCATCGCAAAACACAGACGCTAAGCTGCTGATTTATCGGCTATTTCAAGAGGGCCGAGTTTTGGCACAGGACGGGACCCTGCTGCACACAACTCCTTCGTCGACAAGGAAGGCAGGGGTGAGATGACAAACTCACCCATGACTCTGCAGGACCTGAGACGAAGGATATACGTCAAGGCGAAGGCCGAAACGTCTTGGCGCTTTTGCAGCGCCAAGGCTTCAGCTGGAAGCGATGGAGTCGACGGTGGATCTACGAAACTCTCGGACTCTTTAGCGATTATCGGGTCCGTTATCTCGCGTCCTCGTCGACAGTGGCCCCAGCAGGATAGGTCACATAACCCTTGACCAGAAGTGTGCAGGAGCGCGTAGTGCGGGAAATCCGCATGCTGCGTGCGATGCGGCGGGGGCTGGAAACGGGGACATGGTAAGGACTGAGGCACCGGCACTTGGCGAAAGCCGCCGGCAACAGCTACTCCCCTTACCTATATCTACCGGGATAGCCGGCTACCACCCGTTCCACACCGTCGGCACGGCCTATGCCGAGACGTTGCAGCAACCGATTTCGAGAACGCCCCTAGGATTCGGGGTTTCGTTTCCGTTCGCGTTTTCGGACAGGACATGATCATAACATTTTTCGTACTTCCGGCTTCAATCGCTCGAAGTCCAACTCCGCATTGCTGAGGCCCGCCTTGATCAATTCCTCGACCTTCTTCGGGAGTAATCGAGCCCGGCTCTCGGTCTGTGGCAGAATGGCTTTCGCCAAGCTTGTCAGTGCTTTCCCAGAGAGCCTGTGCAAGTCATAGTGCCAGTTCTTGTTTGCGTGGTCGTCGGGCGATTCACCAGGAGTTTTTTTGCTCTCGATGCCGAGGCGGGTCAGTGTGTCGATGTCGATTAATGCGTAGTCAAGTTTGTCGATTTTCTCGCGTCCAGCTGCAAGAGCTGCTGAAACCCGCCCGAGATTTTGTTGTGCGTCGTCCACATACCAGACCGAGAGCTTGTTATCCAGGGTGGAGAGATCCCCCAGAGGATCCGCGGGGACATCGTCCGAACCTAACCAGGTCGGCAATTCAGGCCGCCAGCGGTTCCTTCTTATCGCTCTCAGTAAGAACGGCACCTATGCGTCGCGTTGCTCTAGTTGTTGGAGCACGAGGGACATATCTGCTTTGAGTTCAAGACACGACTCAGCCTCAATGGCGCTTTTCAGGGGTTCGATTGCTGTGGGATCATCCAACAAAGCTAGCCCCACCGAGGCACCGTCACGGATCGCCGGGGAAGAATTCCGGAGACATTGAACTAACAGTTCCAGCCGTGAAAAACGAGCCACGTCGTCATCGACCTCGCCAAGGTATTTCAGTGCCTCTGCGCACACAAGGGTGCTGAATCGCCCAGAAGCGATCGTGCGCCCGATCGCATCGATGGCGCTCTCTCCGTACATTTTGACGAGAACATTCAGGGACTTGGAGAAGTCCGTTTCGACACCGTCCTGCAGATCTTCGCTCAGTGCTCTGGCAAATATAGAATCGGACTCGCGGCGCACAGCCTCGTCAGCCGACGGCTCTACGATTTGGTCGAAAGTAGCTTGTGCGGCAAACTTGGCCATTTCGGATGCGGTCCGCGCAAACTGACTAAAGTCGATCGCTCGATTAGTTGCATCGAACCAAGTTTGCCGCGTTATTTCCAATTGGCTCAGTCGGGTTGGTTCAACACCAGCGTCCAAGCGACATAGCAAGGCTGCCAATCTTCTTGCAGACTCGCCCACCTTCCCACCCAACATAGCAAACGCCTGTGGTTGTTCGTGAAACTCGGCGAATGAAGCAAGATAGTTTTCGTGAATGGCGGACGGCTGCTTGGCGACCTCGGCGCTTGATGCTCGAAGCCACTTCTGGAAAGCCCCCGTCTGCTTCCGCAAAACAATCGTTCTTTGGAGAGAACGAGTATCTGTATCGAAACGACGGTGACTTTTGGCAAACGGGGCCTGCGATCTAGACCTTGTTTCGCGCATAAGGACACCGGGATTTCCAAACGCCGCTATGTGCGGGTACTGAAACAGGTGGAGGGCGCTTTGCTTCGGTGCTTGAGAAGACACGCTACTAGTTCTCCTCGATGAAGTCGACCACTCTCGATAAGAAAGTCGTGAGGTTGTCGACACTTTCGTGCGTCGCACGTTGTCGTGCGTCGAAGGTGCCTCGGAGCCGTACGAAGACCGCGTTATTGTGGAGCAGGGAGCGTTCAAACGAGACTGTGACGCCGCCATCGATCAAAGGATCTTGCAATTGTAGACTGATGGCGGCACCATTGACGATTCCCAGCGAGTCGCAGGCGGTAACGCCAAATTTCTCTTCAATGGTGAAGGCCGGGTGGACTTGGTAGTGAATGAGGAGCGTGACTTCGCGTTTTACCACCTCGACAGGAGTGATTTCCTTTCCTACGGTTTCCTCGATCGCCGACAACATCGTACTTAGGTCTGTAATGGGGACGTTTCCCAGGAACATTGGAACACTAATTTCATAGCGTTGTACCGACACCTGCAGCTGCGCTGCATACTGCTGGGCTGCGTACTGTAGAAAACCTATAGACAGCGACCATCCCGATGGTCCCGAATACGCGCCAACCTCCTGTATACCCTGTATACCGTCGAGAGACAACCCATATGGTTTCAGCGTCTTGAAGAGAGCGCTTTGAAGAGCGTGACTACTCTGAGATAGCTTGAAGATTGGTTCGTCGAAATACCCGGAGACTATGAGCTCTCTCTGCTTATAAGCGTCGTCCGACATCAGTCCTCCTCTGTCAGTTAATCTTACACCACTTGGGACCTTCGCGATCGGCGGCGAAAGTGTGCCACTCTTAGTTGGAAATTGAAACGGCTCCAAACCTCGTGGTTTGATGATGTTGAAGGACAACGTCAAGCCGCAAGAGAAAGGAGCCGAGATGGGAAGTTTGCTACGAACGGTCAAGAAATGCAAGAAGTCGCGTCGATTGGGTAAGGTCGAAGTCGTGGAGCGGGAGGCGTACGGGGGAGCTGGAGGTGGACTCGAAGGTTGAGATGATCCGGGCGTTGGTGCCGCTGGGCCTGATAGACGTGCACGAGTTGCTCGACGACGAAGTGAAAGCCTTGGCGGGCGAGCGATACGCTCGCAAGGGCGAGTTGGAGCGCGGTCGCCGTCACGGAACCAACCCAGGCACGGTGGGGCTGTCTGGCCAGCGGGTGCCGATCCGGGTTCCACGGGTACGCAGCGTCGAGGGCGGAGAGCTTCCGCTCCGCTCGTACGAGGCGCTGAGTCATGGGGGCGAGACGAGCGAGCTGCTGCTGAGACGAGTGCTGTACGGAATCTCCTGCCGCAACTATGAGTGCTGGGCCGTTCGTTCAAGACGACGAACTGCCTTGAGTATTGGTTCCGCTCTTCTAACTCACCGTGGAGTTGCTCGAGCGCAGTGAGGGCCTCTTCGTACTCCGACCTGTTGTAGGCCCACTGGAGCCGCTTGCGCCATGACGCCTGCTCGCCCTTGGACAGGTAGCTCACTACGTTTTCACGTTTGTGCCACTGGCAGCGTTGTATCAGGGCCCGCTTACGGAATGCCTTCTTGACTGCCGCTTGGAGACCCTTGCCGCCGTCGATGATCACCAGCAGACCCTGGGAGATATCGAGTCCCCGTCCTGTGCCAAAACTCGGCCCTTTTGAAATAGGCCATAAATCAGCAGCTTAGTGTCTGTGTTTGCGACGGACCAAGGGCCGTAGGCTTTACAATCGTCTGGCCCGAGGGTGTTATCTTCAGATCCATGATGACGTACCACGTGCAATTCCTACTGCTCGTTCTAGCTGGCTGGGTCAACCGCCAGCAGCAGGATGTGATCGACTACCTGCAAGGTAGCTTCGCCTTCCCGTCACCGTCGATGGCCAGAGCCGAGACCAGACCTCGATCGTAACGAAGACCCAACTCGGCGTCTTCTTGTTGCCCGTGAACGTGCGGATCTCGTCGGCTTGAAGCTCTTTGGCAGCGAAGCCAAGCGATCCTTCTGTGATTGAATCGACGACACACTTGGGCTGCCTTCTCGAGCCAGCGGGCGACGGTGTTCCAGGCAATCCCTTTGATCCGGGAAATCGCGGAAATGCTGACACCCTCGACTCTGAGAGCGATGACCCGTCCTGTGCCAAAACTCGGCCCTTTTGAAATAGGCCATAAATCAGCAACTTAGTGTCTGTGTTTGCGCCGGGGCCAAGGGCCGTGGGCTTTACAATCGTCTTGGGCGGGCGGGTCGTCACCATGCAGATGACCTCTTAGTCGAGAGCGAATATCGAAGCATGTTCCTGAAGCGGTTTCCACGCTACGCCGGTCGAGCCCGCCGAGTGGCTACCGTCGCCGGCGACCATCTACGCGGCACGGCAGTAGTAGTTGAGAATGCCCCCAAGTCGCTCTCGCGACACGATGGGGCCAGCGTCATTCGCGCTTGCCGGCAGAGGTGTGAGGAGCTCGTTGCCGAGACCTTGGTGGTTCCGTTCTGTGTGATAGTGCACTACGTATTCGGTTACCGCTGTGCGCAGGTGTCGCTCACTGAGAGGTACGAAGCGGTCGAGACACTCTCGACGTATGGAGAGAACGAATCTTTCCGCGTATGCGTTCAGATTCGGACTGTTCGCTGGAAGGCGGAGGGGCTTCACGCCTGAATCTCTCAACAGCCCACGTACCGCCTCGGTGAATAGCGGGTCCCGGTCGTGGATGAGGTATCGCTTGCCAAGGAGGAAACCATCCCACATGTCCGTGAGGTTTCTTGCCACCTGCTTCATCCACTCCCCGTTGGGGTCCGACGTTATCCCACCGATGCACACGCAGCGAGTGGCGATATCGATGACAAACAGGAGATGGTAGCGGACGAGCCCGAACGGGTTCACAACCTCGACGGTGAACAGGTCTGTCGCAGCGATGGCGCCCCAATGAGCCTTGATGAAGGTGCTCCACGACATGCTCTTGCCCCGCTCCGGCGCAGGAGCGATACCGTGCTCGGCGAGGAGCCTCTTGATGGTGTTGCGTCCGAGTTCATGTCCGAGGTTCTTGAGTGCGCCCCGCAGGCGCGTATATCCCCACGTCGGGTTCTCCCGCGCCACGCGCACAATGAGCTCACCGATGTCCTTCGCCGTCGGAGGTCGGCCTGGGCTCCGGTTCTTGCTGCCATCGTACTTGACTGCGATGAGGCAGCGGTACCAACGCAGAAGCGTAGCGGGTGTGGCAACCGACGCAATCTGGGCCAGCGCCTCGCGGCCCAAAGCCTGGGCCTTGACCGCGAGCCTGCGCCGATCGTCGTCCGAGAGCCTGAGACGCTTGCCCCGAAGCCCGGCTCGGAGCACACGGTTCTCCTCTTGCAGGTAGTCGATCACATCCTGCTGCTGGCGGTTGACCCAGCCAGCTAGAACGAGCAGTAGGAATTGCACGTGGTAGGTCATCATGGAGCTGAAGATAACACCCTCGGGCCAGACGATTGTAAAGCCCACGGCCCTTGGCCCGGTCGCAAACACAGACACTAAGTTGCTGATTTATGGCCTATTTCAAAAGGGCCGAGTTTTGGCACAGGACGGGGTCCATTGGTACAACACGCAACGACTCTTGGAGCCGATCGGAAATGTCTCCCCCGTCGAGTACGAGATGAACTACTATCGCTCGCAGGAAGGCTCGCTAGAGATGGCGAGACTCAACTAAAACAGTCTCCGGAAAACCCGGGGCGGTTCAGCGGGTCAAGTCCACAATCTTAGTTTGGAATTGAAACGGCTCCAAACCCCGTGGTTTGATGGTGTTGGACAAAACAAAATCAAGCCGCGAAGAAAGGAGCCGAGATGGGAAGTCTGCTACGTTCGGTCAATAAACGCAAGAAGTCGCGTCGTTTGGGTGAGGTCGAGATGGTGAGGCACGAGGATTACGGGGAACTCGCGCTGGACGCCAAGGTAGAGATGATCCGTTCGTTGGTCCCCCTTGGTCTAATGCACGTTCACGAGTTGCTCGACGACGAAGTGAAGGCGTTGGCGGGAGAGCGATAGTCTCGCAAGGACGAGCTGGAGCGCGGTCGCCGTCCCGGAAGCAACCCGGGCACGGTAGGGCTTGGCGGCCAGCGGGTACCGATCCGTGTGCCACGGGTTCGGAGCATCGAGGGAGGAGAGATTCCGCTTCGCTGCTACGAGGCGGTGAGCCACGGCGGTGAGGTGAATGATCTTCTGCTGAAACGAGTTCTCTACGGAATCTCTTGTCGCAACTACGAGGCGGCAGCGGAAGCGATTCCGGGCGCCATCGGGCTGTCGAACTCGCCAACAGCCGTGCGACCTCATCAAGATCGGAATCACCAGAGCCACAGCGGAGTCGGTCGATCCATGCCCAATCCTCGAAGTCGATTCCGAACCAAGTTTCTTCCTCCTAAATTTCATGTATCGTCCGTAGCTCCAATCCTGCGGCGTTATCCTGAACCCCTTCGTACTAAGCTTCGTACAGTTCGCGTCGCTATTGATCCTGTTCAAGCGATATTGAGATAGGTTCGTCTGTTTGTTCGTCGAGCCATCTCTCAGCTTCCGCTTTAGTGAAGCTTCCAATGACAGCGTCTTTCGGCGGCTGGTTGCTTTCCGGGATACCAACGTGCGGATTCAACTTTTGTTTCAGCTCTTTACTCTTGTCGGTGGGCAGACCGCTGACAAGCGACACAACGTCTGTTTGGTTTAGTCCCCCGCGGAACTTCACGGAAGACAGATCGCTCTCGCGCCCGACCAGCTGGGTGCTTGCGCTGTTTACTGTTGGTGATGTGTACGCATCCACTTGCAAAAAAATAACTTACTATCCATTTAGCGTGCAGCGAAGGTTGTAAGCGCTATTTTTGCTGTAATTTAATGCACCGTAAAGTCCTAGCGTCATCTCACCAACACTTAATGGCGGAAGCACCCGATCACCGTCAGCGCGTGGTAGTGCAGGTCGGCCGCCTCAGCGACGATGTCTTCGCTGAACTCGATCCGGAAGCTGAACGCTCTCTCCCCGTCATGCGTGTTCGAGAGACCCTCGAAGCTGGCCCGCGGCGGGTCCCTGCTGGGGGGACTCTCCATGCAGACGTTCCCAGGGCCCGAGGGTCGGACGGAGGGCGATTCATAGACCGCATTTGCGATAGGCTCGCAGCAACCGAAGAGTGTCACGCCCGTCGACTAGGCAGAAGTTGCGGATGTCGCCAATCCTGCTGGCGTAGGCACGCATCGTGCTCCTTATTGGTGACATGATCCTGTGGCAGTGTTGGAGGACGAGTAGGTCAGCTGGTTCCGAGAAAAGCCTGTCGATCTGGTCACCGTTCTTGCCAAGGCCCGCGAGCGTCAACGGTTTGAAGCGGGCTGGCCCCTTGAAGGCGAAAGCGGTCGAGATTCTTCGGCCACCAATGGTTACATAAGTACTGAACAAATCCGACTTCTCCCCAGACCAGTCCTTCGGCACATGCGATTCACCGATCAGCTCGGCGAAAGCTGACTTGATCTGCTTCTCGGGAAGGCTTTTTAGTATCTTGAGTTCTCCTTCGGAGACTTGGCGCTCATCGTTGATTTTACTGAATTGATCGATTTGGCTTGGATGAACCTCGAGGCTATTGGACCAGTGGGTGCCCTTTACCGAGGCTCTACGGCCAAAGGGGACATGCGGGGTGGCAATAACATAGGGCAAACCTTCAATCGCTCCTCCGGAGACTTTTTGCGTCAAGCCCAATACCAAAAGACGTTGCGATCCTGTCAGCATAAACCAGGACGAAGTTGACACTAGATGTTCTGGATGGTAGCTGAATTGGATGTGCGCGCCATGAAGAAGGCCGTTAAGCTTGGAGGAGATTTCTGGAAGGTCCGATGGCGCAGGTCCGCCACCTCGCCAAGCATTCCACTTGAAGAGTCCTCGGCAATAGTAGTTGCTGCAGTGCGAAAACAATACTCCTTCGCGCAGCTTATCCGCAACGAGGAGCTGTCCGAGAGTGGGAGGCGGCGACTCATTCGCCCAGGCCAAGATCGCGTCCTTTATCGACGCAAGCACACAAGCCTTTTCGATAGGATTGGAATACCCAAGCCTTGGCATTTTTTCGGCACCCACGAGTTCGACCGCACGGCGTACGTTTAGATACCAGCACGTGAGATCGTAGTCGATGTCGTGCTCCTCACGTTTCCTGCCAGAATCGACAGCAGTCCGCTGCATGCCGTTATCAGGCATCGGCGTCGATCTCCCATGATCGGCCAACTCCGAGAAAGAGAGCATCCCTACCGATACGAGCCACCAACGAGCCAATCGACTGCACGCCGAAAGCGCTGGGGCGCACGACCTCGCGTGGCAGAAGACTAAGGATCTCTTTGGACAGGGTGTCGTCGTCTGTGCCCCTAAGTCTGTGAAGGATACGCAGAAGTTGAAGGTCGAGTCCGATAGCTAGGTCGACCTCGGACAGATACACGACCGCGAATTCCTGCTCGCCGATAGTGACCTGCTCTTGCTCGAAGGTCTCGATGATCGCCAGCCACGGTGCATAGTGAAGTTGAAGTGTCTGCGACAATGAGATGTTCCAGTTACTCGTATTGTTCGAGGAGTCTTCTGGATCTTCCAGATGGACTCGAAGTGCGCCCCGCCCGAAGGGTCAAGTCTTAATTTTCCTGTCAAATCTCCGTACGGTTCCCCGCGCTCGGTTAAGCTGCTGATTCCTCCGACGTGCCTTGCGGGAGAAGCTCGTTGCGAAGCTCCTCGACTTTCCTAGCGGCGAAGACATCCATCCTCACGCCGCGCCATTTGTTTGCGACGGCCAAGAGCACAGCGAACGAGAGTTTCATCGCGGCCTCCTCGGTGAAGAAGTGAGGAATGACCTTTGTGCGACGTTTGTGCTCTCCGAACGTGCGCTCAAGTAGATTCGACGTGCGAAGCCTTTTGTGATGCGCCGCAGGAAGGAGTAGCGCCTGAAGACACGCTTCGAGGGTCTCTTCCATGCACTTCATCGCGCTCGGGAATCGTTGACGGTACCGAGCGATCACCTCCCGACCCTTCTTCAGCCCTTGCTCGTAGCTGTTCGCATGGAACGACTCAAGGATGGCCGCCTTGAGTTCGTCGCGCACTTCCTTCGGAGCCTTGCCCAGGATGTTCTCGAGGCGGTGCTTCTGGCAACGTTGCTTGAGGCTTCGAGGGAAGACCTCTGCGATCGCTTTGAGCACTCCAGGATTCCCGTCCGTCACGATGAGCAACGGCTCCCTCATTCCTCGGGCCACTATCTCCTGCAAGAACCCCTTCCAGTTCTCGTAGGATTCTCGGTTGCCGACACCGATATGAAGAAGAACTCGCGTCCCATCAGCGCGATAGCCGGTCGCAACGAGGATGGGCTCTTTTCTCTCCGCTCCTTGGTGGTAGCGCAGGTACGTGCCGTCGAGCTCGAGATACAACAGCTTCTCGTTCGAGAGATCCCGTTTTCGAAACGCCTCGAAATCCTCCGACAGACACCGTGTGACCCGGCTCACCACCGACTTCGAGACACCCGTGCCGCTCAGCACGTCCGCGAACGTCGCCTCAATGTCACGCGTCGACATCCCGTGGACGTACATCCGCGCGATCAGTTCATCGAGTTTCTCGGTCCGGCTCACGTAGGCGTCGAGAATCTTTGACTGAAACACCTTCTCTGTTTCTCGTACCCGCGGCACTTGCACCGTCACCGCTCCCTCGCCCGTGAGGACCCGATGCGACTCATACCCGTTGCGTCGTCCCTTCTCCTTCGTCGTTGCCGGAGCGTTCTCATAGTAGTTTCGACCCAACGCCTCCGTCACCTCGCGCTCCAACGCATATTGAAGCATCATCTGAGCTCCCGACCGGACGATCTCCTAGAAATTCATCTCCCCAAATACCAGTTGTTCCTCGAACTGCTTGAGCAATCGCTGACTCGGTAGTACCTTTCCCATGATGTATGGTTCTCCTTTTCTGTCCCCATGACGGGGACGGGTTTGAGCTTGGGGAACCATACATCGTTTTTCTTTGACAGGAATCTTAAGACATCACCGCCCGAAGTCCGCCACAACCGCAAGCCGCAGGTGAGGAGGTGCGCCGGCGACGTTGCCGACTGCTTGTGTTTGTGCCTTTGCTTGGGACAACACGCTTGGATTGGCTTCGTTGCTTCTGCCCTTCGCTTCGACGATATACCAGCGTCCTGCGCCGTCCACGCCAGCGAGATCTGGCCGTAACCCCGTGACGTATCCTAGAGAAGGTGGCGGATAACATGCGATGTGCTGAAGATAAGGCAGAGCAAATAATTCATCAGCGAACAGCTTTGCGCACGTGAGACCACAATGGTAGGAGACTGCTGATTTTTCTGACGGGTCCAGGCCGTCGTACGCTGGAGAGCGGACAAGGCGGCCGTTGCTGGACACGAGATTAGCAACGACCTGAAAGAGGCGATAAACGAGCTCGGCGCGCGAATAGACCCCGTAGCGAAGAACCGCCCGCAAAGATGGGCGGCCTACGGTGAGCGCAGCCGCCACTACATCAATGAACGGGACTCTTACAGTGCCCCCGCGCGCAAGGCGGTTGCCCCACGAAGCTGGGAAACCACGTGCCGTGTAGTCGATGTGTACCACTTTTGTAATTCTACTCTATGCGCACAGGCGAATTGGCGTAACGCCGAATGGGACCCATGGGGTCCTGTAGACCCTGTGATCTGCAAAAAAGAAGATCGCGCACCTCTGGATCGACTTTTTGCAGAGCACACCCGTCGTGTCCAAAAATACAAACGAACTCAAGACCCGCGATTCCAAAAACTTGTAAGCAGGCACTTCTGCACACGGGCGCCGCGACCGGATGTGTCCCGAGGTCCGTGGAAAAAGAATAGCGCCCTCCACTCCGTCATCAGGGTATCATATCAGGTGGCGACCTCCGCGTGTTCGGGAACGTCGCTCAGACGTTGGTAGCCGCCGATACGTTGTAGTTGAATCTGGCCAGAGGCGATAAGACCAAACAGCAAAGCGACCGCGGACTCCTCGCTGGAGAACGACGCTTGGATTTTCGTCCGGCGTCGAAACTCGCGGTTGAGATACTCCAGAGCATTGGTCGTGCGAATCGATTTCCACATGGCACGAGGGAATTCGTAGAATGTCAGCGGCTGATTATCGGCCTCCTCTAGGCTTCGGACGACGGCCGGTGCTAGAGGCGTCCACTTGGCGACGAGCTCGTCATAGGCTTTGCGAGCATCGACCCCGTCCTGTGCAAAACTCGGCCATTTTGAAATAGATCATAGATCAGTAGCTTAGTGTCTTGTATTTGCGGCCGTGCCAAGGGCCGAGCGCGAACAAACGACGAAATCATGCAGGCATGGTCCAGGCAGACTGGAGACCGAGCAAGTTCGGGGCGTGCGGATGAATAAATAGAAGACACAGCCAGTGATAGTCGCTCTCTGCGGATCGCTTCTTGGACGAAACACGCGAGGCGGGACGATCGTCGCTGGTGTTTTGAACCTCGGTGGATCGATCGAGACCATTCCGAATGCCATTCGCATTGCAGAACTCGCGATTGACAAGCAGGCGCAGACGCTCTTGATGCCCGTTTCCGCGCGCCGACAGTTGAACGATCTGCCTGACGATCTTTGGACCAGGATCAAAATCGAATTTTACAAGGACGGTCCGGACGGCGTGTTCAAGGCCCTGATGGACTAAACCTGCATCGCGTCCTGTGCCAAAACTCAGCCCTCTTGAAATAACTGGTAAATCAACAGCTTAGTGTCTGTATTTGCGGCCGCGCCAAGGGCCAAGCGCGAACCAACGACGAAATCATGCAGGCATGGTCCAGGCAGACTGGAGACCGAGCAAGTTCGGGGCACGCGGATGAATAAATAGAAGGCGCGACCTTCTGCCTGCTCTGGTTCAGCCAACCGGCTAGGAGCGAGACCAGGAAGATTGGTGGCGACACAAATGGGATCATCGCCAAGCATCTTAGCGGTTGTCACTTACCGCCTCAGAAGATGGCCGGCTGAGTTTTTGCACCATAAGAGGGAGCGTAGCGTTGGAGGAGAGTGCGCTCGCTGGGCATCATCTTCCGGCTTAGCTACCGCGAAACCGAGAACCTTCCAAGGAGATGCATTATAGTGCCACGACAACCCAACACTCGTGCAGGAAACGACCGCCAGGATCAGTAGAACATTCTCAGGCGTCGCTTGTGAGCTTCTTCTTCGGTGGGACGACGGCGTCTTGGTAAGCTTTCGCTACTCGAAACTTGACCACCGTCTTTTTCGGGATTCGAATCTGTTCGCCGGTCCGGGGATTGCGTCCCTTGCGAGCCTTTCGTTTCGCTTTCACGAGTTTTCCGATTCCGGGAATGACGAACTGGCCCGTTCGCTTCGTTTCCTTTACCGCGAGATCGGCAATCGACTGGAACCATGCAGCGGCCTGCTTCTTCGGAACCTGCATCGTTTCCGACATCTGAGCCACGATTTGGGTTTGGGTCATGGGTTTTTTCGCCATTCCTCAAGTCTCCTTTTTCGTTTGCAGCTAACTCGACGTATTAGGTGGTTGAGCTTCCGAGCGATACTCAAACGGCGCTATTCTAATGCCCTTACACGAAGTTGACAAACCAGAACGGTATCGCTGCCCTAAAAGAGCAGACGGCCACACTGGAACTGAGACACGGTCCAGATTCCTACGGATGTAGCGATGGCGACGACCAACAATGTCAAGGGCTGGCTCGGCGTGCTCATCACCGAGGATTCTAGCTTCCATTGGCGAACCAAGCGTAGACACGTCTAATCCGAAACGGCCCGGCGCGTGAGTCTTGAGTTCGTTTGTGTTTTTGGACACGACGGGAATCATCAAGTGCATTGGAAACGTACCGGACCGAGTCCATGATAAAGATAACCGCCGCGCAGGCCGAAGCCGCCGAAGCGATGGGAATCGCGGAATCCGAGCGCCTCGCGCGAGCAGAGCTGGAGTCCCAGGTCGCTACCGCAGAGGCCCGCGCCGCGGAGGCGAATGCCGTCGCCTCACAGGCACGGCTAGAGCTTGCGAAGCTCAAGGAGCCCAGGACCATAGCGCCGGAGGACCAAGAGAAAATCATCGCCACACTGAAGGGGTTCGCGGGACAAAATTTCGGCTTCGCTGTGTTTCCAGACCCTGAGCCGTTGGCACTCCTTCGAACTCTTGACACGATGCTGAAGTCGGCCAGATGGCTCAGAGTGCCGTCCCAGATCGGCGACATCATCATCGACGCCGCCGGAAACACTGCCGGAACGTCACACGATTCCGGTGTGACCGCGTTCGTCGGGCCAGATAACCGCGACGCAGAGGCTGCACTACTGACCCTGAGTAGGGCTCTCACTGCCACTGGAATTCCCTGCCAATCGAGCCGCACCGAACAGCTACGAGACAAGACTCCAAAGGCAATAATCATCAACGTCGGAAAGAAGCCATAGCCGAGGACCTCCGGCGGGTTTGAGTGCTAACGCGACGGCTTGATACGGTTCCAGCGTTCCGGAATCCGGTCCAGCACGTTGAGGATTCGGTGGTTCCAGCAACGCTGTTCCTCAGCTTCTGGAAACACGTTTCGCATCGCGGCCCAGATGCCGAGATGGCCGTCACCGATCACCAAGTGGGGACATCTCAGGCCGTGCCCGTCGTGTCCGAAAACGCGAACGAAGCCGAAAGCCCGAATCCTAGAGGCGTTCTCGAATTCGCGGAGACCCGCCAACGAGGCACGGGCTCTGCGATAGACGAGCCCGAGCAGAAGCTCTTCCTCCAGACCATCCGTTACGTCCAGCTCGTGCGCTGGAACTCCTATGCCGCAGCGCGGTGGTAATAGCGGAGCAAGCCGCCCAATCGTTTACGACATCGCGTCTTCCCGTCGGGACTGCTGACGCGTTCGTCCGCTCCGAGCAACGCGTTCCCGTCCTGTGCCAAAACTCGGCCCTTTTGAAAGACCATGGCTGTAATTTAATGCACTGTAAAGTCTTAGTGTCATTTTGCCAACACTTAATGGCGGAAGCACCCATGAGGTCTGTGTGAGCGGCAGGGCTGCCCGATCGAACAACGGCTGCCTGACCAACGGTAGGAATTGCACATGGTACGTCATGATGGATCCGAAGATAACACCCTCGGGCCAGACGATTGTAAAGGCCACGGCCCTTGGCACCATCGCAAAACACAGACGCTAAGCTGCTGATTTATCGGCTATTTCAAGAGGGCCGAGTTTTGGCACAGGACGGGGAACTCGCGCTGGACGCCAAGGTAGAGATGATCCGTTCGTTGGTCCCCTTGGTCTAATGCACGTTCACGAGTTGCTCGACGACGAAGTGAAGGCGTTGGCGGGAGAGCGATACTCTCGCAAGGACGAGCTGGAACGCGGTCGCCGTCACGGAAGCAACCCGGGCACGGTAGGGCTTGGCGGCCAGCGGGTACCGATCCGTGTGCCACGGGTTCGGAGCATCGAGGGAGGAGAGATTCCGCTTCGCTGCTACGAGGCGGTGAGCCACGGCGGTGAGGTGAATGATCTTCTGCTGAAACGAGTTCTCTACGGAATCTCTTGTCGCAACTACGAGGCGGCAGCGGAAGCGATTCCGGGCGCCATCGGGCTGTCGAGCTCAACGGTGTCCCGAGGGTTCGTGCAAGCGAGCGCTGCGAAGCTGCGGGAGATGCAGGAACGGGATCTGACCGGCGAGGATGTGGTGGCGCTGTTTCTGGATGGGAAGACATTCGCCGAGGCAACGCTGGTCGTGGCTCTGGGCATCACGCTTTGCGGGGAAAAACGCTTCTTGGGCTTCGTGGAGACGGACACGGAGAACGCGCAGGTGTTGACGCCGTTCCTGCGTTCACTGCTCGAGCGGGGACTCGATATCTCCCAGGGTCTGCTGGTGATCATCGACGGCGGCAAGGGTCTCCAAGCGGCAGTCAAGAAGGCATTCCGTAAGCGGGCCCTGATACAACGCTGCCAGTGGCACAAACGTGAAAACGTAGTGAGCTACCTGTCCAAGGGCGAGCAGGCGTCATGGCGCAAGCGGCTCCAGTGGGCCTACAACAGGCCGGAGTACGAAGAGGCCCTCACTGCGCTCGAGCAACTCCACGGTGAGTTAGAAGAGCGGAACCAATCCGCAGCTGGCAGCCTGGAGGAAGGCCTCGAGGAGACGCTGACGTTGCATCGACTCGGCGTATACGGGGTGCTGGGCCGTTCGTTCAAGACGACGAACTGCCTTGAGTCCGTCAATGCTCTCGTCGAGGAACGCTGCGCGAAGGTCGACCACTGGAAGAACTCGAGCCAACGCCAGCGCTGGTTGGCAACGGCGCTCGTAGACACCGAACCGCGCTTGAGGAAGGTGGTGGGCTACCGCCATCTTCCCAAGCTTCGCGAAGCTCTCAGGCGGGAACTGAAGATCGAGGCGAAGACATCAACCGTATCCAAGAAGAAGGTCGCTTAAACGTGAGCCGTGGAGAGTTTCAACTAAGAATGGGCTTGACTCCTTTTTGTCGATACCAAGAAGGTCCTTCGCTTGAAAGAACGTAGCGAATGCGGGTTTCTATTTCGATACTGACCTGCCCCCAGCGCGCATCGAAACGTATCGAGCCCCGCTATCGCCTCACTTCTGTTCCAGTTGTTCGAAGATATTGCTGGCCTCACACGCAGAAGCATCAACTTCCCGGACGAATTCCTCGATGCTCGCGATTTCCCACCTCATGTCTGAAATCTGTCTACTCGGTGAGCCTTGATAACTCAGAATCTGCGCTCCACCCTCATCGGTAATTGGGTGCGCGTGGATAAGTGCGTTGCGGTTGTGTACTAGGCTGTCGAATACGCGGCAGCAGCACCACAGCTCCTCTTTGGTTGCGCCCCTGTCCCCGGCGTAACCCTCCACTGCTTTCATGAAGCGCTTGGACACCTGACCCGAAGTCATCCCTCTCCAGTGCCCACGGCAGTATTCGGCCACAAAGCCAGGCTCCAGTCGCTCGATGACGTAGATTATGGCCCACTCATAGTACGAAAAGAGATAGACGGCCGTTCCCACCAACTTCACATAGTCATCATCAAATGGCACTCTCGTGGTCATGTCATGTTCCAGAAACGTGGCGCCCCCACTTCGGATTCGACTTCGCCATTTCCACGACGAGCTCGCTAATCTCGGCCATGACTCGGGGCCGTCCAAGCTGTTTCCGCCGCTCGCTGTAGTCCCACTTCCGCGCAATGAGCCTTCGGTGCCAAGCCAGCAGGGTTTCCGGGGTGACGATACCGGCAACTTCTGCCAAGAGTTTCCGGCCGAGGGCTTTGCCCTTTACAGCAAGCCGACGTCGCTCGTCGTCCGTCCCACCGATGCACACGCAGCGAGTGGCGATATCGATGACAAACAGGACATGGTAGCGGACGAGCCCGAACGGGTTCACAACCTCGACGGTGAACAGGTCTGTCGCAGCGATGGCGCCCCAATGAGCTTTGATGAAGGTGCTCCACGACATGCTCTTGCCCCGCTCCGGAGCCGGCGCGATACCGTGCTCGGCGAGGGTCCTCTTGATAGTGTTGCGTCCGAGTTCATGTCCTAGGTTCTTGAGTGCGCCTCGCAGGCGCGTATATCCCCACGTCGGGTTCTCCTGCGCCACGCGCACAATGAGCTCACGGATGTGCCGGACGAAAACCCAAGCGTCGTTCTCCAGCGAGGAGTCCGCGGTCGCTTTGCTGTTTGGGCTTATCGCCTCTGGCCAGATTCAACTACGGCGCATCGACGGCTACCAAGGTCTGAGCGAGGTTCTCGAACACGCGGAGGTTGCCGCCTGATCTGATACCCTGATGACGGAGTGGAGAGCGCCGTTCTTTTTCCACGGACCTCGGGACACATCCCCGGCCGAGGTCGCGGTGCCCGTGCGCGGAAGTGCCTGCTGACAAGCTTTTGGAATGGCAAGTCTTGAGTTCGTTTGTATTTTTGGACACGACGGGTCTCATCGGTCCATTGTGCCTGTCACCGCCTCAATTTAACGGTACCCTGGGGAGTGTTGGCGAGACTCAAAAGTATCATTGCGACAGCGGATCCATAGTTACCAGCCATCGCATCTGCCATAACGCGCGAGTACGTTGGCCCTGGCCGCCTGACGATAGAGAACCGTGGAGAGAAACCGAATCTCGAGAGCAGTGACGTCCAAAGGATACGTGAAGTTCGCCCGTTGCCATTCAGGAACGGATGAATATGAACGAATCGCGCGACGCCGACACCTACAATCGTCGCCAGTTCTCGTGTGAAGTTTGACACCTTTCCCTCTATCCACCGACCTGTCAGGGTATCGACCGCGCTAGTTAAGTAAAGGCTGAGTAGCGCCATCTCGGCCGAAACAATCTGAAACGGCAATCCAGATAAGCCTCCGACTCTGACGTTTGTGGCTAGACAAGGGCGATCAGGATCCAACTGTCGAAAGTTCCCAGCGTAGTACGGAAGTGGCACAGCAGTCTCGAAAAGGCTCTTGTGCCAGGATTTTATCGTTGTGAGGTCTGGGCACCGCTCACGAGATTCCTCAATGGCTCGCTTCCGGACTTCTTGTGTCAGCGCCGCGAAACTCTCCGACGCATGTTCACCAGTGTCTCGCCATTGCGGGCATTTATCTGTTCGGGATTTGGTTTGGCGCGCCAACGTACCTTAGATTTCGTCGCCGTGCGGGTCCAGTTTTTCGTGAAGAACGTCCACGTCCTCACTTGAGCCATCGATCGCACGAGCTGCGTGGGCTAGCACACCATCTGGATCTTCTCCGAGTTCGCGCAAAACATCCATGGCAGAATTCCATGTTTCGTTGAGAGCTTCTTGAGAGAAGGGTGACCCCTCGCGTACGTAGTGGTGAGAGGCGGCGTCAACGGAGTCGATTTTCATTGGAGCAGCGTTCCCTGCCGCTCCCACAATGCAGGTAGAAATAGCGAAGGCCATCACAGTGGAGAGCCTCAAAGCCTTCCGCTCAACTCTCGTAGAAGCACTCTCAGTTGCTTCAGTGATGTCATGGACCCACGTCGGTTCCTTTTTCTCGAAAATCGTTTGCATCTCTGTCCTCACGTTTCTTAGCTCAATATGCTGGCATGTCGTCCTTACTTATCAAAGTTTCCAATTTCTTGAAGAGGAAACCAAGATGCTCAGTGGACATATCTATCTTCACGACGGCCGCGACAGCACCCTTCCCTGCCTTCTTGAGGGCACCGGCTTTTAATTCGTGAATGGCACGCGGAGATATCGCGTAGAATCTCAGTTCGGCCTCTCCGTTTGCGTAAGCGATATCCAACGCACTGGCTCGATCAAATGCTACCCGCTCACCGTGTTGGGGGAACGCTACAACTCTCTCCTCGATCGTGTTGCCGCCGATTCGTCTCGCAAGGTCGGAAACGAATGTTGGGTTTTCTTTGCCGTATAAGGCCTTTGCGATATTTTCTGGAGACATGGAAACCAAAAAGACCGCTGATAGGATAGCAGCTGAAGGCGCCAACTGTCCAAACGCCAAGGAAATGTCTTTGCCTTCGCGCGTAGCATCAACCCAGTTGGCATACATGGACCGTTTCGGGATGGGGAGTTCCGCGGGAACCAAAAATAGCACAAGCTCTCCATCTGATACCTTCGTCAAGTAAGCGCCTGGAGACAGTCGTGTCTTTTTGGCTAACGCAAGCTGCTCTGCGGGCTTACTCTGCTTTGCGCTCAATTTCGTCCTCTCCCACCCTAAAATATTACACGGTCCTCAAGAGGGGGCAAACTCAAATGGAACACGTACAAGCTCATTTCTCGACGACCTTGGAGGATATCGCGCCGGGTGGAAGATCCATCGGCGTGAACGGGTGCTCTCATAGCATTGCCGGACCTGATTGAGGCAGAATCCGAGGCAAGTAAGGACATCACGGAGGCCCAGGCTCACCTGGACCAGAACGTGCTAGCCTGCTACGCCACAGTAGTCCGACCTTAATTCTGGACCGCTCGGGCAGGTACTGTCAAGTTTTCCACGGCCTGACGGCCACCCCGTCCTGTGCCAAAACTCGGCCCTTTTAAAATAGACCATAAATCAGCAGCTTAGTGTCTGTGTTTGAGGTTCTAGAGTGCGCCCCGCAGGCGCGTATATCCCCCCCACGTCGGGTTCTCCTGCGCCACGTGCACAATGAGCTCACGGATGTCCTTCGCCGTCGGAGGTCGGCCTGGGCTCCGGTTCTTGCTGCCATCGTACTTGGCTGCGATAAGGTAGCGGTACCAGCGCAGAAGCGTAGCGGGTGTGGCAACCGACGCAATCTGGGCCAGCGCCTCGCGGCCCAAAGCCGGGCCTTGACCGCGAGCCTGCGCCGGTCGTCGTCCGAGAGCCTGAGACGCTTGCCCCGAAGCCCGGCCCGGAGCACACGGTTCTCCTCTTGCAGGTAGTCGATCACATCCTGCTGCTGGCGGTTGACCCAGCCAGCTAGAACGAGCAGTAGGAATTGCACGTGGTACGTCATCATGGATCTGAAGATAACACCCTCGGGCCAGACGATTGTAAAGCCTACGGCCCTTGGCCCGGTCGCAAACACAGACACTAAGCTGCTGATTTATGGTCTATTTCAAAAGGGCCGAGTTTTGGCACAGGACGGGCAATTGGCTTGGAAAAACGGCCTGATCAGCCCTCAAATGGCCCCAAATTGCCTGTTGATGGCCTGTTTCTCCCTGTTTCTCATTGGTTTCCAGCCAAGACCGATAGCTCCAGTTGCCCCCACTCAAGCCTGCCGACTGCGATAGCCGGAAAGGGGTTCCCTTCGAGGGAACGTCCGCCGATGAGGCGTAAGTACCTTTCGCGACAATGAGTAGCGAGCGGAGCCGCCGCCGGAGGGTTTACGACACGGCCGTCTGTCAGGCGTCAAGGAGATTGAGGTTGCCGTCGAGAAAAGCGGGTTGAAGCCAATTCGAATTCCGGCTCGGAACGAGCACCCGTCGATGAGATGTGCGGGGACCAGCACGTGGTGGCTTCCGTTAAGTCACTGTAACAAAATAGGATAGAACGCTGTGGGCATCAGGGCTTCTCTGAGTTTTCGCTACATTGCCCCAACCACGCGCACGGCGAAAAGGTCGATCCCGTCCTGTGCCAAAACTCGAAATAGCCCATAAATCAGCAGCTTAGTGTCTGTGTTTCCAATCGAGTTCGCTGTGCGCGGATGAATAAATAGAAGGCACAACAGCACAGTAGGGATGATAATGCCTCGGGAAGTCCAAGCAAGATGGAAAAACGAAGACGTCGAAAGTTTACCCGCGAATTCAAGGACGGGAAGTCTGAACGGCGCGTCAACCTCCTCCGAGAACCGACGCTTCCCATCCTGATCACACTGACTGTCATCGGGGTGGGCGGGCTTGTGTACCCGTTTGGCGGGCAGCTGGCGAGCTGGCTTCTCGTGTCCCTACCGACAAGAGTTCAATCCATGCTCATCCCCTCGGGTGGATTCTCGCGGATCTCCTGTAGCCTCGCTTTGATCAGGTCCATCTCGTTCAACAGCTTTTTCATTACCGCATGTTTTTTGGCAGCTTTGAATTTTTCTAACAGGGAATCAATTTTCTCCAGCAATTCTAGCCGTTGCGCGACCCAACGATCGTAGACGACCTTCTCCTCCTTCGTCGAAGGACCAACGATCCGCGCGGTGCCGGCCCGCAGGTTGAGCTTGATATGGTCGGGATGCGGCAACGGCTGCGGGGCATCGGTGATGCCGTACTTTTTACGGCGCTCGAGTTCCTGCTCCCAAGCGAACTTGTAGTTCATGGCCGTACCGACGTACGCGTCATAAGCCGCCTTGTCTTCTCGCTCGATCGAGGTCAGCATCTCCGTGGCGAGCCGTTGGGCGCGAAACTGACCCTTCGCGGCGCCAACGTTCAGCGCACGGATAATGGCCTGCGCCATCGTCAGGGAGACGGTACGATCTCCCTCGCGCATGTCTATTGTGCGATAGGCCTCATTGAGAACAATAGCCTTCAGCCGCTCTTCGGGCAGCGCGGGTCTGCGGGACTTAGCGCCCTTCGGCCGACCGCGCGGATTTCCGGAATCTCCCTTTTGGAAGCGGTTCTTCTTTGGCGGCTTGCCGTAGCCGACTGTGTAGTCGTGGAGGCGACCGCGCAGACGGATGTTGCGGCCGTTGCTCATTCCGCCGCCTCCAGACACCGGGCTTCCACCGGCTGACCGCCAACCAGCCGCTCGGCATCGTCTTTCGCATACTGCTCCCAGCGGGCGAGGATGCGGTCGCAATACACGGCATCGAGCTCACAGAGTCTAGCCCTCCGGCCGGTCTTCTCTGCAGCGATCAGGGTCGAGCCGGACCCGCCGAAAATATCGAGAACGATCTCGCCCCGGCCCGAGACATCGCGGATCGCGTCCGCGATCATTTGAACCGGTTTCACCGTCGGGTGGAGCGCAAGTTCCTCCATGCGGCCCGCCCGCAGCGTATTGACACCGCGGTATTGCCACACATTCGTACGATAGCGGCCGTGTTGCCCAAGCTCGAAGGTGTTGACGTGTGCTGCCGTTCCGTGCTTGAAAGCGAAGATAAGCTCGTGCCGCGAGCGATAGAAGGTGCCCATGCCGCCATTGTCTTTGGTCCAAACAATGAGGTTTTTTAGCTCATCGAAAACAGCCTCACCCGCCGCGAGAATCTCGCTCATGTGGCGCCAATCCATAAAGATGTAGTGGATCGAGCCGTCGACACTGTGCTCGGCCAAGCGTTCAAAGGCACGCCGCAGAAACTCCGTGAACTCTTCGCGGGTCATCTCGCCGGAAGCCATTGCAAATTCTCGATGTTTGGTCTTTCCCGAGCCACCGACGTGCCCGTCGATCGGAACGTTGTAAGGCGGATCAGTGAATACCATCCGGGCCCTTTCGCCCGCCATAAGTGTGGCGACAACACCTGGATCGAGTGCGTCGCCACAGATTAAACGGTGTGCTCCGAGCTGCCACATGTCACCCGGGCAGACACGGAAGGGCGCGTCGTCCGGGATGACATCGTCCCGTGGATCGCCTGGTTCCTCCGGCTCGACCGTCTCCAGAATTCGGTCGATCTCGGAGATCGAAAAGCCCGTGATTCCAATATTGAAATCAAGGTCTGCGGAGACAAGCGCACCAAGCTCGGCCGCTAGTAGCTCCTCGTCCCACCCCGCGTTCAATGCTAGTTTGTTGTCGGCAAGGACGTAGGCGCGTTTTTCATCCTCGTTCATGAGATCGACCCGCAGACAGGGAACGTGCGTCATGCCGAGCAGCTTTGCAGCGGCCACGCGACCGTGACCGGCAAGGATGGTTCCTGCTTCATCGATCAGTACCGGGCTGGTGAAGCCGAAACGACGAATACTTTCCGCGATCTGACCAATCTGTTTTTTCGAGTGCGCGCGGGCATTCCGGGACCAGGGGGCGAGCGTCGCAATGGGGCGGCGTGTGATCTTCTGGATGCTCGGCGTGGCGATGGTCCCTGCCCTCCGATTCCGTTTGTTCCCCTCTTTTTTTCTAATCATGGCGTCCTCGCGTCCTCCGCGTTACAACCAAAATATCTCGTGCGAAATAAGAACGCAACAGTTATAATAATATTTATCGTTGTAACATTTCGGAGGGATAGGAGAACGTCATGACCGTTAGGAAAAAACGCCAGCGTCGCAAGAATCCATCGATGTCCGTTGCAACACTGCGTCGAAACAAAATTCGGTATGTACGCCGTCTGGCGCTACTCGTGGAATTCGCCCAGACGGAACTCACGGCCAAGGCGGCCGACCGGTGGGCAAGAGAGCTGCCGCGCATAAAATGGAGATTTCCTCCTCCTGTGCTCCCCCTCGTGTCGGGCGATGATGATGAGTTCACACCCAAGGCCGTGCGTGCTCTGCAATGCGAACTCGTGAAAATGCTGAATGACCTCGTCTCTATGTCAGGGATCGGCGCTCTACTGGAAATAGAGCTCGGCGCATATCGGGTGATGTTGCTAGCGAAGGGGGAACATATCGAACGAGTCGATTGCGCTGGGTGGCCCGACTTGTTCTGGCTCACGGTGGTCGAGACCCTCGAGAACAGCGGCCACCGGCTCGCCAGGTGTCTCCGGCCAGCGTGTCAACGCCTAATCGTAAAGACGCGGCGTCAGCGGTACTGCTCCTTGAGTTGTTCTCGGATTGTGCGATCGCGGCGCTGGTACGAAGCCCATCGGCCCGAAGCTCAGCGCCGAAGGCGGGAAGCCTACGCGAAGGAGGTAAAGGCGCAGTATCCGCGGGCGAAGGTCGCCACACGCCCGCGGCATCCGTAACGGCGGAGAGCAGGAGCGGTCGGCCGGACGCCCTATGCGCTCGCCGGATTTGGAATTCTTGGAAGTCGTACAGCCCGTGAGTTTCGAGACAACGAGTGCCTCAGAAGCTATCCCAAAGCGTCCGCGTAAGAGCTTTCGTCGAAGCCGACCAGCAACGTTTTCCCGACGCGCATCATGGGGGCGCGCAGGTTTCCCGTCGGCCCTAACAGCGCGTCCACGACTTCCTTGGACGCCTTCCCGCCGGGAAAGCTTTGGACTTTCCTGCCCTTGGCAACGATGACTTTGTTAGCGGCTTTGATGAGTGCCACAGCGTCTTTGCGACCCATCTTTTTGGAGGCAGAGACGACTTTCTTCGCTTCGATTTTCTTAGCGTCCATGAACTTGGACGCTCGGCCACAGCTCGTTCACCCGTTGCGGTGGTAGTACCAGTCGACTTTCTTCAGCATCCCTCTTTGTCACCCCTTGTTGGGCCCAGGTAGGAGTCTATTCTATCAATTAACATTGATAATAATGATGATGTTGCCGAGCTGTCGCCTTCACTCGAGCCGGAGAACACGGGGAGCATTCTAACGATGTGCGGCCGTTTCACACAGAAGTTAACCTGGAGTCAGATTCACGACCTTACGCTCGGCGACTGAAGCGTCGACAGGGTCGTCTCGGTGACACGTGGCACCTGGACGAGGTTTTCATAAAGATACAAGGCAAACGCCAATACCTCTGGCGCGCGGTAGATCAAGATGGTGATGTGCTCGATATCCTCGTCCAGCCTCGCCGTGATCGGAAAGCCGCCAAACGATTCTTCCGCAAGCTGTTGAAGGGGCAAGCTCGCTCGCCCTGGCGGCTGGTCACCGACAAGCTGAAAAGCTACAGCGCCGCTCACCGCGAGGTCATGCCCTCCGTCGTCCACGACACCGACCAGTACGGAAACAATAGAGCCGAAGTCTCGCATGAGCCGACGCGACATCGGGAACGACAGATGCGGAAGTTTAAATCTCCGGGACAAGCGCAACAATTCTTGACCGTGCATGGACTCGTGCAAAACCTCTTTCGCGTTGGACGGCATTTGTTGCAAGCCCGCCATCATCGGGAGCTAAGAGGTCGCGCTTTCATCGCCTGGCACGAGGTAACGTGTGCCTGACGAAATCTCGAAGCGCAACAGCCAACCGGGACCAGTCTGGCTACAATGACGCCAACTTGACAGTACCTCGGCGAAGCCTTGGACCAACACTCGTCGTGTCCAAAAACACAAACGCGTTGCCAAGCCCTTGATGGTTGAGCTCTCCATGATAATGATAGATGAACTCGGCGACGGCCCGGCGCGTGGGTCTTAGAGTTCGTTTGTATTTTTGGACACGACGACCACCAGCTCTTCGATGTCGGCGTCGACCCACGGTCGCCCTGGATACGGACGGTTCTTGGAGCTATCGAACTTCTTCGCGACAAGCCTCCGGTGCCAACCTAAGATCGTGTCGGGGTCCACGATACTCACGACCTCATCAAGGGCTTGCTTACCCAGACGCTTTCCGATCTCGGCCAGAGACTGCCGTTCGCCATCGGTCGGGCACGAGCGACTCTGGAGGGGAAGGTGCAAACTGCTGACCCGCTGAGCGTTCGAGTATTTTGACCAGACGGCATCAGATCGCCGACCAGTTCGTCATCCCGGCGGTGCCGCTCCGCCGGCAACCGGACGACGAGGAGAGTACAAGCGCGCTCAGCGACGCTACAGCGGTGTTACCGCAGCCGGTCGAAGAACGCGAGGCACCTGCGCGCGAGCGGCTTACGGCGGCCCTTCTCGGTGAGCACGCCGACATAGTGGTTGTCGAACTCGACAAACCCGTCGCCGAGCGCGACCAGTGCGCCGCTCTCCAGCGACCGCTCGATCAAGTACCGCCAGCCCAGCGCGATGCCCTGCCCGGCGGCGGCAGCTTCCAGCACGTAGGTATAGCAGTCGAAGCCGACGCGGCGCGGCACCCGCTCCGGGCGTCCGGCGCGCGCGAACCAGTCCTCCCATGTCGCCCAGCCCTCATTGGGCCGCAGCAGGTCGAGAAACGTCAGCCCGCTCCAGCCGGCGACAGGTCCGGCGAGGGTTTGCGCGTGGGCGGCGGCGTACGCGGGCGAGCAGACAGGCCGGACCGCCTCCCTGTGGACCAACACCCGGTCTTCCGGGGCGACATCCGGCAGATTCCACGCCATCAGGAGGTCGGCTGACGGGTGGGACGGCAGGTCCTGGATGTAGTGGTGGTAGGTAAGGATGCGGATCCTGACGCCGTCGCCGAGCACCTTCCGAAGGGCGTTGTAGCACGGCATGATGAGGAAGTGAGACGCCTCGTGGGAGCAGGCGATGACGACCTGCTCGGCTTGGGACAGCTCGGCGGCCTCGGCGGCGCCGCGGTGAATGGCCGCGAGCCCGGCCGCGACGCCGTCGCGCAAGCGTCTGCCGGCCTCGGTCAAGGTCACGCCGGTGCGGGAGCGTTCGAACAGGCGCGCCGACAGCCACGTCTCGAGCTTGGCGATCTGGCGGCTTACGGCCGCCTGCGAGGTGCGCAGCTCGCGCGCCGCCCGGGTGAAGTTAGCGTGGCGTGCGGCGCTCTCGAAGGTGATCAGGGCGTTGGCGGGAGGAATCCGGTAGGGGTTACGGGCAGACATTACGAATTAGACATCATACCATATCTTTATGAAATGCAAAACGCGCGGGAGGTACGGCGCAACCGCCCCGAATATCGCCGCTATAAGAGGCTGTTTGCGCGCGCTTTCTTGGTTACGGGTGCTGGCAGAGAATCCCAGTATATGTCATTCGACTTTGATATGATGATATGACCGTTTAGAGGTATTCATACCTACCCGGCCATTGCTATAATGATTTCTCCGAGCGTCCGGTACTTCCTCCGCGCGGCCGGACTGCACCCCCGGATCTCATACGACGCAGTGTTGGCGAAGGATCGATGCGGACTGGAAAGGCGGAATTCGATGCTGAGAAACGCGAGAACGAAGATCATGATCGGATGCAAGCGCGCACGGAGACGAGACCACAGCACCACGCGCGGAACTGGCTGTTCATCGCGCATAGCGGTCGCTCCGTCCACCGTTTGCAGCGAACACACTCGGGCGGCCTTACCCCAATGCGCTCGCATGAAGTCAATGACACCGAACGCATGCCATCCTGTTCGAGTCGTCATCGCTGCCGCGCTGTTGTCGTTGTCGGCCACGGCGACGCCAGCCGCCCAAGCGACTGGAGCAATCGAAGGCGCCGTCGTCGACGCGAACGGAAATCCGCTGCCCGGCGTGATGGTGACGGTGACCGGTCCCGGTCGTTCTGCAGATCACCCGGCTGCTTGAATCGGTCACCGTCGTGGCGGAGGAACCGCGCATCTTCGCCACCAACGTCGTGGCCGAGCCGATGATGCTGCAGCAGTCGAACATCACCGCCGTGACGTCGGTGGTAGACAACCTCCCCGGCGTGTCGGTCCAGGAGGGCGACGCGTACGGCTTCGACGACTGGTCCAGCAACGTCGCCATGCGCGGCTTCCAGGTGACCATCAACGAGGCGCAGATCGGCACCACCATCGACGGCTTTCCCAACGGCACCTCCGACTACTGGAGCGGTTCGAAGGCGAACCGGTTCATCGACCCGATGAACCTCGGCGGCGTCGAGGTGTCGCAGGGAACGGCCGACATTGCCTCGCGGTCGGTCGAGGCGCTGGGCGGCACGTTCAACTACCTCACCGACGATCCGGCCGCGGAGCGGACCTACACCGCGTCTGCCACGATTGGCGAGAACAAAGGTGAGCGGTTCTCCATGCGGTTTGATACCGGACCGATGTTCGGCCCCGAGACGCGCGCGTGGATCGCCGCGGTCCGCCAGGAGGCGACCGACTGGGTCGAGGGCTCCGCGCGCAACGAGCGGGAGCATGTCGCCGCCAAGCTCGTCTCGTCGCACGGGCGCCTTGACCTCACCAGCTACTTCTCGTACGACAGCATCCACGAGGACGTTTACCAGCGGCTTTACAGCGCGGGCGACTTCGAGGCCAACCCGCGCTGGGACCGCTTGCTCGGCGAATGGCCCGGCGTGCCATACCTGAACCAGTTCTACCGCCCCGGCTGGCAGACCCGCCGCAATAACACGTTCGCCTACCTCAAGGCGGACTGGTCTTTCAGCGATGCCACCTCGCTGAGCCTGGGAACGTACTACCATGGCCTTAGAGGCCGCGGCGACTGGTTGCCCCCCTACATCGTCGACACTACCGACGACGGCGGCGGACCGGAATCGGAGCTGATGGGCGGGATGCCGGTACGGGGCGGGTCGCAGCTCGGGCTGATCCGCTTCGTCGACCGGGACGGGGTCGCCGTCGGACCGGCGCCCGGGTGCACGTCGTCCTACATCTTCAATTACTACGGCTCGGGCGGCCCGGCGGTCGACCCGGCCTGCCACAGTGGCGCCACCGCTGTGCAGTCGTACCGCCACAGCCACTACGGCAAGGACCGCTTCGGCGTGACGCTCGACGAGGAGTGGTTCACCACCATCGGCGCGGCCGGCAGCACGCTGCGCGCCGGTATCTGGTACGAGGACTCGCGCCGCGACCTGGGCCGCGACTGGCATCAAATACTGGATCCGACGATCAGTTTCAACTGGAACGAGCAGGCCTACTGGCACCAGTACGAGTGGGACTTTCCGCAACAAGTCTTCAAGTGGTACGTGGAGGAGACAATCTTCGCCGGCCCGTTCGCCCTCAGCGGCGGTGTCAAGCAGTACTTGGTCGGCGTCTCGCGCGAGGACCTGTTCAACATCGATCCGGAACTGTCGGTCAATTCCGATTCGAATCTGCTCTTCTCCGGCGGCATCACGTACAAGACGCCGCTCGAAGGCCTCGACCTCTTTGCGGGCTATTCTCAGAACTTCAAGGCGATCAGCAGCTTGCTGCTCGAGGTGCCGGACCGGAGCCTGGACCTGCTCGAGCCCGAGACCGCCTCGAACGTCGACGTCGGGCTGCAGTACGCGGGGGAACGGCTGGCGCTGAGCGCCACCTGGTACACCATCGACTTTCAGAACCGGATCTTCTACCTCGGCGCGCAGACGCCCACCGGTCCCAATTACCTCATCCCGGGCGGCGGCGCCTACTTCAACGCGGGCGGCATCGACACGAGCGGCATCGAGCTCTCCGCGACGGTGGAGCTGCCGCGCCAGGCGTCGTTCTACACCGCTTTCACGTTCAACGACTCGGAGTACCTGGGGACCGGCGATCCGCTGGTCGACGCGAGCCAGGGCATCGTGGCGGGGACCGACGTCACCGGCGTACCGGAGCGGCTCTGGGTCGTCTCGCTCGACCGCAGCGGTCCCATCGGCGGGGGGCTGAGCGCCAAGTACACATCGTCGCGGCGCGTAAGCCTGACGTCGGACTGGTACGCGGACGCCTACTGGCTGGTGGACGCCTATGTCAGCTTTTCCGGCGAGGCGCTGAGCGATCTGCTGCGCTCGACGGAGTTCTCGATCGTGGCCAACAACCTGCTCGACAAGGAGTATCTCTCCGCCATCACCGAGAACGCCGCTTGGCTCGGGGCGCCGCGGACGGTCTCGATGACCGCAACCGTCTCGTTCTGACTTGGCGGCTCTGGAGTGGCTCGCTAAGACGGTAAACGATCCGGTCCAGGCACGGCCTTGATAGTCCCGTAGATTCCCGTTGAAAAAGTGGGAATCGACGAGGGAACCACGACTGGAGGACTCAAGGCAAGCCATTTATTTTTAAAGGTTTACGGAAACTCAGCAACTCACGCTGCCAGAGCACCGAGTGTAGACCAATGCCGAGTGAGAACACCGGCGAACAGCAATACCTGTGCTCCGCAAAAAGTCTATCCAGCGTTGATTGCGCGTTTTAGACTTGCCATGGTCCGCTGCTTCTGGCCGATCTTCTTTTTTGCGGATCACAGGGGTCAGGTTACGCGAGTGAGACACGAAACCGATAAGTGGACCACACACGGCTACCGAGGGAGGAAACCATCGTGATGAGAGTGCGAACGGTTTGGACCTGGGGCGCCCTGTCCATCACCATTATTAGTCCGGGACTGGACTACAGGCCCGGACTGCCCTTGAGCACACGCTGGAGAGCGTAGTCAGCGCGCGAGGGAAGGTGCTGAGGACGAACTTCTCGGCGACCAGCCGAGTAACGCGAGCGACCAAGCTGACTCAGGCTGCCTCTCGCCACTCGTATCGATGGTGCAGTCCCGTCCTGTGCCAAAACTCGGCCCTTTTGAAATGGGACTTATACCGTTAGATTGACAGAAACCGTAAGTCCTGGCGTTCTAATGATCCAGCTCGAACGGGCCGAATCATCCCCCATCTACATATAGTGGTTCCGCGTTTTAGACCCTGACCACTACATCTTGGGGTTCAACCCTTCGGTCAAGTCTTAATTTTCCTGTCAAATCTCCGTACGGTTCCCCGCGCTCGGTTAAGCTGCTGATTCCTCCGACGTGCCTTGCGGGAGAAGCTCGTTGCGAAGCTCCTCGACTTTCCTAGCGGCGAAGACATCCATCCTGGTCAAGTCTTAATTTTCCTGTCAAATCTCCGTACGGTTCCCCGCGCTCGGTTAAGCTGCTGATTCCTCCGACGTGCCTTGCGGGAGAAGCTCGTTGCGAAGCTCCTCGACTTTCCTAGCGGCGAAGACATCCATCCTCACGCCGCGCCATTTGTTTGCGACGGCCAAGAGCACAGCGAACGAGAGTTTCATCGCGGCCTCCTCGGTGAAGAAGTGAGGAATGACCTTTGTGCGACGTTTGTGCTCTCCGAACGTGCGCTCAAGTAGATTCGACGTGCGAAGCCTTTTGTGATGCGCCGCAGGAAGGCGTAGCGCCTGAAGACACGCTTCGAGGGTCTCTTCCATGCACTTCATCGCGCTCGGGAATCGTTGACGGTACCGAGCGATCACCTCCCGACCCTTCTTCAGCCCTTGCTCGTAGCTGTTCGCATGGAACGACTCAAGGATGGCCGCCTTGAGTTCGTCGCGCACTTCCTTCGGAGCCTTGCCCAGGATGTTCTCGAGGCGGTGCTTCTGGCAACGTTGCTTGAGGCTTCGAGGGAAGACCTCTGCGATCGCTTTGAGCACTCCAGGATTCCCGTCCGTCACGATGAGCAACGGCTCCCTCATTCCTCGGGCCACTATCTCCTGCAAGAACCCCTTCCAGTTCTCGTAGGATTCTCGGTTGCCGACACCGATATGAAGAAGAACTCGCGTCCCATCAGCGCGATAGCCGGTCGCAACGAGGATGGGCTCTTTTCTCTCCGCTCCTTGGTGGTAGCGCAGGTACGTGCCGTCGAGCTCGAGATACAACAGCTTCTCGTTCGAGAGATCCCGTTTTCGAAACGCCTCGAAATCCTCCGACAGACACCGTGTGACCCGGCTCACCACCGACTTCGAGACACCCGTGCCGCTCAGCACGTCCGCGAACGTCGCCTCAATGTCACGCGTCGACATCCCGTGGACGTACATCCGCGCGATCAGTTCATCGAGTTTCTCGGTCCGGCTCACGTAGGCGTCGAGAATCTTTGACTGAAACACCTTCTCTGTTTCTCGTACCCGCGGCACTTGCACCGTCACCGCTCCCTCGCCCGTGAGGACCCGATGCGACTCATACCCGTTGCGTCGTCCCTTCTCCTTCGTCGTTGCCGGAGCGTTCTCATAGTAGTTTCGACCCAACGCCTCCGTCACCTCGCGCTCCAACGCATATTGAAGCATCATCTGAGCTCCCGACCGGACGATCTCCGAGAGATTCATCTCCCCAAATACCAGTTGTTCCTCGAACTGCTTGAGCAATCGCTGACTCGGTAGTACCTTTCCCATGATGTATGGTTCTCCTTTTCTGTCCCCATGACGGGGACGGGTTTGAGCTTGGGGACCATACATCGTTTTTCTTTGACAGGAATCTTAAGACATCACCTCCATCCTCACGCCGCGCCATTTGTTTGCGACGGCCAAGAGCACAGCGAACGAGAGTTTCATCGCGGCCTCCTCGGTGAAGAAGTGAGGAATGACCTTTGTGCGACGTTTGTGCTCTCCGAACGTGCGCTCAAGTAGATTCGACGTGCGAAGCCTTTTGTGATGCGCCGCAGGAAGGCGTAGCGCCTGAAGACACGCTTCGAGGGTCTCTTCCATGCACTTCATCGCGCTCGGGAATCGTTGACGGTACCGAGCGATCACCTCCCGACCCTTCTTCAGCCCTTGCTCGTAGCTGTTCGCATGGAACGACTCAAGGATGGCCGCCTTGAGTTCGTCGCGCACTTCCTTCGGAGTCTTGCCCAGGATGTTCTCGAGGCGGTGCTTCTGGCAACGTTGCTTGAGGCTTCGAGGGAAGACCTCTGCGATCGCTTTGAGCACTCCAGGATTCCCGTCCGTCACGATGAGCAACGGCTCCCTCATTCCTCGGGCCACCATCTCCTGCAAAAACCCCTTCCAGTTCTCGTAGGATTCTCGGTTGCCGACACCGATATGAAGAAGAACTCGCGTCCCATCAGCGCGATAGCCGGTCGCAACGAGGATGGGCTCTTTCCTCTCCGCTCCTTGGTGGTAGCGCAGGTACGTGCCGTCGAGCTCGAGATACAACAGCTTCTCGTTCGAGAGATCCCGTTTTCGAAACGCCTCGAAATCCTCCGACAGACACCGTGTGACCCGGCTCACCACCGACTTCGAGACACCCGTGCCGCTCAGCACGTCCGCGAACGTCGCCTCAATGTCACGCGTCGACATCCCGTGGACGTACATCCGCGCGATCAGTTCATCGAGTTTCTCGGTCCGGCTCACGTAGGCGTCGAGAATCTTTGACTGAAACACCTTCTCTGTCTCTCGTACCCGCGGCACTTGCACCGTTACCGCTCCCTCGCCCGTGAGGACCCGATGCGACTCATACCCGTTGCGTCGTCCCTTCTCCTTCGTCGTTGCCGGAGCGTTCTCATAGTAGTTTCGACCCAACGCCTCCGTCACCTCGCGCTCCAACGCATATTGAAGCATCATCTGAGCTCCCGACCGGACGATCTCCGAGAGATTCATCTCCCCAAATACCAGTTGTTCCTCGAACTGCTTGAGTAATCGCTGACTCGGTAGTACCTTTCCCATGATGTATGGTTCTCCTTTTCTGTCCCCATGACGGGGACGGGTTTTGAGCTTGGGGAACCATACATCGTTTTTCTTTGACAGGAATCTTAAGACATCACCCAACCCTTCCGCCAGAACTCGACCCCGACAGAGTAACCCCCTGGGGCCCTGTGGTAGTAGAATAAAGCCAGAAAAGAGGAAACGCCCCGGCCAGCAACCGGGGCGTCTAAAACCGGCGGTGCCGCATGTACAAGAACAGCGCCGCCATAGAGGTTTCTAATGTTAGATCATATCATAGAAGTCTTTGGGAATGAGTTCATTATAAACCTTGAGCCTACTATAAAGTCTATTTGCAAACCGTATGAGACGATTCTTGATCGTCTGCTGGCTGAGGGTCGGATTTCTGAATCTGAGCGCGAGGAGTTTCGTCAACAATCTCGACCCCCTCAGAAACATCCCGCACTACCAACCTGGACAACTCAAAATCGCCGACGGTGATTACAATTGCTAGTTCTTTCATAGCTTTCCATTCCTCCATAGGGGGTAGAATAGCACGATGAGCAAGCGACCAGATTACGGAGACGCTACGCCCGAAGACCTAGCCCTGGCGCTGATTCGGCCTAAGAACGCTAGCTGGTACGCGCGCCGGAAGGCAAGCCGTTGTCCGCAACCAGCTCTCGATACATCAGACGCTTCCCAATCAGACCAGGGCCACGATGACCAGCGGATCAAGTCTAGGTAGCGCAAGCGCTCATACCCACGACACCGCAACATGTAGTAAAGTGCGAGAGCACAAGATGTAGTGGTTCTGGGAATCGCTGTCAATCTAACGGTATAAGTCCCTTTGAAATAGGCCATAAATCAGCAACTTAGTGTCTGTGTTTGCGACCGGGCCAAGGGCCGTGGGCTTTACAATCGTCTTGGGCGGGCGGGTCGTCACCATGCAGATGACCACCTAGTCGAGAGCGAATATCGAAGCGTGTTCCTGAAGCTGTTTCCACGCTACGCCGGTCGAGCCCGCCGAGGGGCTACCGTCGCCGGCGACCATCTACGCGGCACGGCAGTAGTAGTTGAGAATGCCCCCAAGTCGCTCTCGCGGCACGATGGGGCCAGCGTCATTCGCGCTTGCCGGCAGAGGTGTGAGGAGCTCGTTGCCGAGACCTTGGTGGTTCCGTTCTGTGTGATAGTGCACTACGTATTCGGTTACCGCTGTGCGCAGGTGTCGCTCACTGAGAGGTACGAAGCGGTCGAGACACTCTCGACGTATGGAGAGAACGAATCTTTCCGCATATGCGTTCAGATTCGGACTATTGGCGGGAAGGCGCAGGGGCTTCACGCCTGAATCTCTCAACAGCCCACGTACCGCCTCGGTGAATAGCGGGTCCCGGTCGTGGATGAGGTATCGCTTGCCAAGGAGGAAACCATCCCACATGTCCGTGAGGTTTCTTGCCACCTGCTTCATCCACTCCCCGTTTGGGTCCGACGTTATCCCACCGATGCACACGCAGCGAGTGGCGATATCGATGACAAACAGGACATGGTAGCGGACGAGCCCGAACGGGTTCACAACCTCGACGGTGAACAGGTCTGTCGCAGCGATGGCGCCCCAATGAGCCTTGATGAAGGTGCTCCACGACATGCTCTTGCCCCGCTCCGGGGCAGGCGCGATACCGTGCTCGGCGAGGATCCTCTTGATAGTGTTGCGTCCGAGTTCATGTCCTAGGTTCTTGAGTGCGCCCCGCAGGCACGTATATCCCCACGTCGGGTTCTCCTGCGCCACGCGCACAATGAGCTCACGGATGTCCTTCGCCGTCGGAGGTCGGCCTGGGCTCCGGTTCTTGCTGCCATCGTACTTGGCTGCGATGAGGTGGGGTACCAGCGCAGAAGCGTAGCGGGTGTGGCAACGGAGGCAATCTGGGCCAGCGCCTCGCGGCCTAAAGCCTGGGCCTTGACGGCGAGCCTACGACGGTCGTCGTCAGAGAGCTTGAGACGCTTGCCCCGAAGCCCGGCTTGGAGCACACGGTTCTCCTCTTGCTGGTAGTCGATCACATCCTGCTGCTGGCGGTTGACCCAGCCAGCCAGAACGAGCAGTAGGAATTGCGCGTGGTACGTCATCATGGATCTGAAGATAACACCCTCGGGCCAGACGATTGTAAAGCCCACGGCCCACGGCCCGGTCGCAAACACAGACACTAAGCTGCTGATTTATGGCCTATTTCAAAAGGGCCGAGTTTTGGCACAGGACGGGGTATACACGAATTCGCGGTGCCCTCTCGAATCTCGGCCATATCGTAGCCAGGAGCACCATCGCAAGTATTCTGCGGGAACACGGCATCGAGCCCGCGCCGCTTAGGGCTTCCGCTTTAACCGAAGCATACTCAGAGGAAAATCTTCAGTAGCAATCATCGAACCAATCACGAGCAATCGGAATGAACGAGTTGACGGCCGCGCCAAGTTGAGCACCCATCGCGGGTGACGCCGCGTAGACCTTTTTCCCCTGGTTCCGAACGGCCTCCACTGCCGGCGTAAAGTCACCGTCCGCCGAAAGTAGGTAGGCAGCGTCGAACTCATTTCGTTCCGACATGACTACCATATCAACGGCAATCATCACGTCAACAGCCTTCTCCACGAACGTTGTGGTATGTTGGCGATCCTTCGCAATCTGGTGCAATTCTTGGTACACTCGCGAATCGATTCTTGTTGGAAGATTTGCAAGGTATCGCTGTAGCTCGTTCGCGGCCGGATCCTCAATGGATCGCGATTCCAACCGTCCAAGGTGAGTACTAATACGGCTGTCCGTTGCGAGGAGACCGGCTAGGAAGCGTCGTTGTTCAGCGTACAAGGTACTATTACTCGTTTGCGGAACGCGACCGATGTAGTAGCGCGTGCCAACCCACTGCCTTGGGCCGAGCAACTTCTTAGAGATTTTGCCGTAATCGAGTCCTCCAGGGTTACGAATGCGGATGCCTACGATTGAGTGGTACCAGTTGTTTCCGTCAATGAAAACAGTGGCTCGATCAGTCATAAGGAAAAGGAGGAAAGAAAAACCCCGGCGTGTGAGTTCGTGAGGAACTCAGACCCCGGGGGTGTCAACACCCTTCCCCCGTAGGGGCTGGGCGAATCTCTTAATACAATAGCATATATAAAATGTCAACAACCTGACGAGAAGAACGGAGCATCGAAGGCCACCGATCTAGGACTTCCGCCCGCCGGTACTGTCAAGCTGGCGTTACCCGACCGAGCTGGTAGCGTTGAATTATGGTATCTGCTCAAATCACGCGGCACACGTTACCGCGTCCTGTGCCAAAACTCGGCCCTTTTGAAATGGGACTTATAACGATTGATTGACAATGTTAGTAACCCCTTGCGTTTGAGCAGCTTATCAAAGACACCCCAATCATCCCACCTCTACATATAGTGGTTCCGCGTTTTAGACCCTGACCACTACATCTTGGGGTTCAACCCTTCCCGCTGAATACAACACCCGCACGGGAAATAGGCGGGAAATTGGCAGAGCCTCGAAAAGCTACTTGGTTAGCGTAGAATAGGCCGAAATGCTAGAATGAGTCCCGCTGGGGTTGCTCCTGACGGAAGGGAGGTGCCTCAATGAAGAGAATCGGTTCCGGACTGCTAGGTTCAGTAAACCCCGATTTAACGTGACTGGGGGCAACGGACCATCAATCCGTTGCCCCCAGTCTTAAACCAGGACTGAGATAAATCTCAGTTGGGTTCAACTCCAGCACGTACTATAGGCGTGAATCTATGTCACACTGTTTCCATAAAAGTCAAGACTTCCCTGCTTTCGGGCTTACGCGATGAGGTCCTTGTAGCGCAATCGCTTGCCGTCCATGCCGGACCAGCGGCCACGACGACCATCTGAGCCAGAGTGTCCTCGTCCCTGACGTTGTGCTTTACCCCGCGAACTCGTTCACGTATCGCTGAGCACCTCCATCCCCGGCGCACCCTAGGGTAGCGCAAGCTTCATACCCCCGACACCGCAACATGTAGTAAAGTGCGAGAGCACAAGATGTGGTGGTTTGAGAAATGCCTGTCAATCAATCGTTATAAGTCCCTTTGAAATAGCCCATGAATCAACAGCTTAAGTGTACGCCGGTGAGCTAAGCCGAGGTGCAAAGCTCGTATTGTGCAAATAGTACGTCGAGTTCGACGCCCGTCACATGCTGCTCGTGACATTTCCCTGTTCTTCCAGAGCGATTCCCTGTTCGCCTATTTCAAATTCCCTGTTCGGTCATCTCAAATTCCCTGTTATTTCGGAACAGGGAATTGCCATCTAACCATTTGAGATACAGATGGTTACCACGTCAAAAACGGTCCGATCAGCCTCAAAAATAGCCCAAATTCCCTGTTAATTCCCTGTTTTTCCCTGTTATTGATGGTTTCCAGCCGAGACCGGATCGCTACAAACTGTGCCATCCGCCACCCAGTCTGGCCAATTGTGGCACTGCAGAGACGGGTGAGATTTTTCGCGCGGTTGGCGGGGTTTTGCAGGGGTAGGTGTCACCAGAGACGCGCTAGAAGGGCTGAAGAGGCCTCATTTTCGGTTTTGGTCTCTAATCTCGATTTTCGAGTGCCACGTTTGCGCCAAAGGGGGGAGCGGGTCGCTGACAGGGCCGTGCAGCGTCGGTGCTTGCGCTGTCTACTGTTGGTGATGTGTACGCATCCCTTTGCAAAAGAGGCGCTTACGCTCCATTTAGCGCGCAGCGAAGGTCACGAGCGCTATTTTGGCTGTAACTTAATGCACCGTAAAGTCTTAGCGTCATCTCACCAACACTTGATGGCGGAAGCACCTGAGCGCGAACAAACGACGAATCATGCAGGCATGGTCCCGGCAGACCGGAGACCGAGCAAGTTCGGGGCGCGCGGATGAATAAATAGAAGGCACAGGCCGACCAGCGAAGCGTCGCCGTAACGTTCGCTACCTCAACCTTCAATCGGCTCGTATGGCCCGAGAAAGCGTTCGCCGTCGAAGTGAATGAGATGGCTGGGCGCATCGGCGCACCACACTTCCGTCTCCCAGGAGATGTCCGCCAGATACCGGCCCATCACCGCACGGTTCGGGAACGCCGTGACATAGACGAGACTGGCGTTCGCGTCAGTGAACAGAGTGGCCAGCTCGTTGTGGCGTTTCGCGTCCACTGGCCCGTGGCTGGTGACCGATTCGATGAGCAGAAGCCAATGCTTTTTGCCGAAATACAGTACAACGTCCGGCATCTTACCGTGGCGGTCGACCGTCACGCCGAGTGCCGTAAGGCGTTCCTCTTCGAAAAACCCGACTTTGTCTCCGGCATCACCCACATAGATGACCTCCGCACCAGGAGCGAAACGCGGAGCGAACGAGGCGAGGATGTTCTTGATAAGCTCGCTGTGAAGGCCCGGCGAAAGGGTAATCTCCCGGCCTAGCGCCACCGTGACTGGGATCATCTGCATCTCGCGATCCCTGGCCCATTTCGCAGAAAGCGTCTTGCGTGCTTCGAGCCATTCACCGAGCGCGGCCTGCCATGCGTCGGTGCCGAAGGTGACGATGACGCGAACGGCTTCCTCACTGGCCTGGTAGCAAGCGTTCGGGCTGTTCACGGGCCGGGCCGGATCATCGGGATTGTATAGCGCGATCCCGGCTTCCACGAACTGGTGCATGGTCTGGCGACGGAATGTCTCGCGCGTGTTCGGCGCGTATTCCCGCTCGTAGTGCTCGCGCGTGTAGTCCATGATCGACGTGATGCCCATCAGGGGCCGTTCGACCTCCTGCCAAGTGCCGGACGGTTTGAGGTCGAGAAGCGACAGCAGCGTCAGTGCCGAGCGGTCGTTCTGCTGACCACGCGGCATCCCGAGCGCCTTCAGGATCTCCAGCGCGTCGTCGATCTTGCGCTGGGCCTCAAGCGGGTTTTCGTCCTCCGCCATCTGAATGACCTCCTCCTCGATAATCGCGTCGGTGTCCCGTTGCGAAAGCGTGCGGTCTCCGTGCTCCCGCCCAAGTTGCTCGAGCGTCGAGCGATCCGGATATCGCAGAGACCGCAGATCCGCCGCGTTGACCTGAGTGTGCCCGTTGAACTGCCTGAAGTAACGGTCGACGAGGCTGCTGTTCAGGAAAAGCGCGAGACCCCGTGCCAAGTTCCTGCCCATGCCTTTGCGACCCGCATGAAAGACGTTGAGATGGTTCTCGAAACCGACACGCTCGCCCGGCAGGTCAGAAGCGTAAACCGACGCCAAGATCCGGCGCCGTTCTTCCTTGGACGTGAACCGCCGTGTCACGACATAGTGTCCGCTGTTCGTCCAAAGCCACTTCCGACTTCGGCCCGAAAGGCGGATGGCATTCGGCTTGCGCATCGCCTTGGGCCAGGACAGCTCTCCGCTCTGGAAGTGCGCCGCATAGAGCAGGGGCACCGCGCCGTCCTCCGGCTCCGCCCGCAGATCGTCCCTGAGACGAAAATCGACCACTGGCCCCGTCGAGACCTCGACGCCGATGTCCGAAAGGGTCGCGGTGAAGTGGGCCATCCGATCCACGATGCCCTGCTCGATGCCGTTGGCCGTGATATGCACGAACCGATTGCGATCGTCGGTACGGACCACCGCATCGTGGGGCACGGTCCTCCGGGTGAGATCCTCAGCATTGCAAGTACCATCGGCCGGATTGACGTCGAACATCGCTCCGCTGCTCGTCGTAATTGTCACGTCGGAGGGCGCGCCATCCTCCTTCACCGCGTGCAGAATGATGTTCTCCTGAAGCACATCATCGTCCCGGAAGGCACGGTTCCGCTGTTCGAAGACATGAATGTGCTGTAGATGCATCATCGAGAAGAACCGCTCGCGGAACGGTTTGAAATACGGTCCGTTGCAAAACGAGCGCGGAACGATGGCCACCATCTCGCCGCCGCAGCGCAGGTGTCGCGCCGCCAGGAACATGAAGCCTGTGTAGAGATTGGAGGTCTCGATCCCCGCCTTGCGCAAGGCCGCACGATGTTCCGAACCCGCATTGATCTTGCGGTAGGGTGGGTTGAGGATTGCGTGGCTGAAGCCCGCATCGGCTTGACCAGAGCCTTGGAACAAGTCTCGTTGCCGATCCAGCACGTCACAGAAGATGAAGTCTTTTTCGACGAAGCAACCGTTGGCGTCGATTCCGACATCACGACATTGCCTTTTGACCTGGTCGAGCGTGTCGCGGAGATAGCCCGACAGCATCTGGTCGATTTCGTAGCATACGAACTCGACGGAACACGGCCTGAGCGCTCCAACGCAGAGCCGCTCCGCAAGGGCGGCCGTAAGCGACCCCACCCCGGCTCCCGGATCGAGCACCCGAATGTCGCCGCCCGTTTCCGAGAACAGGCTCGCCATGAACCGTGCGATCGGCGCCGGTGTCATGTACTGGCCAAGCAGCGCCCGCTTCGCGGAGTCGAGCTTCGTTGATGCGTCTACTCGATAGAAATCGGCGGTTTCGGCGAGCGTAGCACCGGTCATTCCTGCCGCCTCCAGCCGTCGCGCAGAGGATCAAGGACGAGTTGGGCATCCCCGCCCCCGTGGTTCTTCAGCAATTCCGCAACGGCCCGTCCCGCAAGCCAGGACAGGGACACATCATGCCGTTCGGCCATGTCCGACAGGGCAATATGGTCGCCATCTGGCAGACTGACCGTGATGCGGATGTTGTTCTGCGAGCGGGCCATCACAGCAGATCCTCCTCGCCGGATACTTCGCAAAGCCAGTACACCACACTACATCGTTTCGATGCATGATGCTACAACACGGAATACCTGCAAAGTCGCCATCGACCGGTCGGCTTCTTCGGAGCCCGACGATCCTATGACGATGCTCGCGCGCCGCGGCGGCGGCCACGCTCGCTCTTAGTCTCCATCAGTCGGCGAACGGCATCGCCCCCTACCAATGATGACATCGGCGGCGTGCGGGTGTGCATCGTCAAAACTGCTCCGCCCACGAAATCAAGGACTTACGCTCCGCTTGAATTCCGGGCCGAAGACGGCGAAACTCCGCCGCTATGCTCAACGTTGTTGTCTTCCTCGTCTCACTTGGCGTCCGTGCCATTCGGGCGATGTGTCGGCGCCGCGCCGACCTGGTGTTGGAGAACGTCGCTTTGCGGCAGCAAGTGACGGCGCTGAAGAAAGAGCGCCCACGCCCACCGCTCGAAGACACGGAACGGGCTTTCTGGGTTGCCCTTCGAGGTTCGTGGCCCGTGTGGGCGAGCCGCCTGCTCATCGTCCACGCGGACACCGTGGCCCGTTGGCATCGCGACCGATTCCGACGGTACTGGGCAAATATCTCGCAGCGCCGCCATCCCCGTCCTGTGCCAAAACTCAGCCCTTTTGAAATAGCCCATAAATCAGGGTGATGTCTTAAGATTCCTGTCAAAGAAAAACGATGTATGGTTCCCCAAGCTCAAAACCCGTCCCCGTCATGGGGACAGAAAAGGAGAACCATACATCATGGGAAAGGTACTACCGAGTCAGCGATTGCTCAAGCAGTTCGAGGAACAACTGGTATTTGGGGAGATGAATCTCTCGGAGATCGTCCGGTCGGGAGCTCAGATGATGCTTCAATATGCGTTGGAGCGCGAGGTGACGGAGGCGTTGGGTCGAAACTACTATGAGAACGCTCCGGCAACGACGAAGGAGAAGGGACGACGCAACGGGTATGAGTCGCATCGGGTCCTCACGGGCGAGGGAGCGGTAACGGTGCAAGTGCCGCGGGTACGAGAAACAGAGAAGGTGTTTCAGTCAAAGATTCTCGACGCCTACGTGAGCCGGACCGAGAAACTCGATGAACTGATCGCGCGGATGTACGTCCACGGGATGTCGACGCGTGACATTGAGGCGACGTTCGCGGACGTGCTGAGCGGCACGGGTGTCTCGAAGTCGGTGGTGAGCCGGGTCACACGGTGTCTGTCGGAGGATTTCGAGGCGTTTCGAAAACGGGATCTCTCGAACGAGAAGCTGTTGTATCTCGAGCTCGACGGCACGTACCTGCGCTACCACCAAGGAGCGGAGAGGAAAGAGCCCATCCTCGTTGCGACCGGCTATCGCGCTGATGGGACGCGAGTTCTTCTTCATATCGGTGTCGGCAACCGAGAATCCTACGAGAACTGGAAGGGGTTTTTGCAGGAGATGGTGGCCCGAGGAATGAGGGAGCCGTTGCTCATCGTGACGGACGGGAATCCTGGAGTGCTCAAAGCGATCGCAGAGGTCTTCCCTCGAAGCCTCAAGCAACGTTGCCAGAAGCACCGCCTCGAGAACATCCTGGGCAAGGCTCCGAAGGAAGTGCGCGACAAACTCAAGGCGGCCATCCTTGAGTCGTTCCATGCGAACAGCTACGAGCAAGGGCTGAAGAAGGGTCGGGAGGTGATCGCTCGGTACCGTCAACGATTCCCGAGCGCGATGAAGTGCATGGAAGAGACCTTCGAAGCGTGTCTTCAGGCGCTACTCCTTCCTGCGGCGCATCACAAAAGGCTTCGCACGTCGAATCTACTTGAGCGCACGTTCGGAGAGCACAAACGTCGCACAAAGGTCATTCCTCACTTCTTCACCGAGGAGGCCGCGATGAAACTCTCGTTCGCTGTGCTCTTGGCCGTCGCAAACAAATGGCGCGGCGTGAGGATGGATGTCTTCGCCGCTAGGAAAGTCGAGGAGCTTCGCAACGAGCTTCTCCCGCAAGGCACGTCGGAGGAATCAGCAGCTTAACCGAGCGCGGGGAACCGTACGGAGATTTGACAGGAAAATTAAGACTTGACCTAGATCAGCAACTTAGAGTCTGTGTTTGCGGCCGTGCCCAGGACCGAGCGCGAACAAACGACGAAATCATGCAGGCATAGTCCCGACAGATCGGAGACCGATCAGGTTCGGGGCGCGCGGATGAATAAATAGGGGATTATATACTAAAGTCCCCAGCGACCACCCCTATGGAGACCGGCGCGAGCGCGGTTTCTTGATGCGACGGAAGTTGACCGGCTGGGTCATGGCCTTGCCGAGTTCACCCATCACCGAGTCTATGTCGTTCAAGTCAGCGCTGCCATCCGAGCGGAGCGCGAATTCTTCCTCCATATCGGCCTTCGTCGGCTGGTAGGTCGAGCGAACAAGTTCAACGGTCTTCGGTTTCTCGTGGCTGTGAATGGGTCCGGATTGTTTCTGTTTCATCGTTCCCTCCATCAGATTGAGAAGCTAGACAGCGAGTTAAACACGTATAGAACGCGACAAGAAACAAACTACCTCGCCATACACAGGCCCCTCTAAGTCGTCGAACTCTGGATGAACAATATCTTCACGATCACCTAGCTTGCTTGTCCATTTTCCACAGGGAAGCTGCCGGGCTGCATGCTTGACCTCCTCCACCCGATTCACTATCGCATACAATGCGATCTTTTGTATCCCGTCCTCCAGCCTGTCATCATCGCATTGGCTATACCCAATGGTCCGGTACGCAGCAATAAATGCATTTCTTGAACTGGAATGCTCAATCCCCGCCGGCCAGTAGGTAGCCCGCTCGGGCCACCAGCGCCGGTCTCGTTCGCCAGCCGCCCAAGCGATGCAGTTGTACTGGCAATCAGGATCGCTCGTGATAATCGAACCGCTGTGAGCAAGGCGAGGGAAGGCGAGGGAAGGCGAGGGAAGGCGGTTTTGAATGGTTCAGATCTGAATTTTAGTTCTGCTTTCTCCACTTAAGCCAAGCCTCACCCATCTTTTGGTAGTTTCCTCGATCCTCAATCTGGACTGGCTGTTCGCAGGTAATTAACTCCAATGCCATGAACCAGTGGTTCATAACTCCATTCTCGATCTGCTCCATAATTAATGGAACTGCATCCCACCCCATAGCCAAGATGCCCAAGTGCGCAGGACACGCCTCGATCTCGTCCTGGGCCGATTTGAATCCCTTTTGGAGGTCCCACTGTGTGAGCAGGTCGAAAAACCTAGCGCGGTCATTTTGCTCTTTGCATACAGTGGCGCTAACTTCGCTTGTTGGGACAACCTGTTCAAATACAGACTCTGAGTGTAGGCCGAAATCCCGCCATCGATTTACGTGGAGGTATTCAAGGGCATTGGGACTGATGCCATCCTCGTGCGTAGAATAGATCTCATCGAGGGTACCTTGTACGTTTGTCTGGATATTCTGAATCGATGCTTGCATTTTACTGTGTCTCACCTTTATCTTGTAGAAGTTCGTCCGGTACATCCACAGACATCACATTCGCGGACTTGATCACGTATAGCGGTTTTCCATCCTTGTCTAATTCTTTTAGCCTGAAGGCTTCAGTGGCGACTACTTTTATATTGGCGATAGTGCCATCGGAGAGTTTGATTGTTGAGGACCGAACCGTGGACTCCTCGATCTCAAGTTGGACACCTTGGCACGAACGTCCTTGGAACCGTACCGTTACTACCTTACGTTTGCGTGCCATGGTGTCCTCCTTCTAGGATTTTGATGATCTTGTCTATCTCACCAAGTCATTATAGCGGAGCTGGGCTCGGTGATGTCTTAAGATTCCTGTCAAAGAAAAACGATGTATGGTCCCCAAGCTCAAACCCGTCCCCGTCATGGGGACAGAAAAGGAGAACCATACATCATGGGAAAGGTACTACCGAGTCAGCGATTGCTCAAGCAGTTCGAGGAACAACTGGTATTTGGGGAGATGAATCTCTCGGAGATCGTCCGGTCGGGAGCTCAGATGATGCTTCAATATGCGTTGGAGCGCGAGGTGACGGAGGCGTTGGGTCGAAACTACTATGAGAACGCTCCGGCAACGACGAAGGAGAAGGGACGACGCAACGGGTATGAGTCGCATCGGGTCCTCACGGGCGAGGGAGCGGTGACGGTGCAAGTGCCGCGGGTACGAGAAACAGAGAAGGTGTTTCAGTCAAAGATTCTCGACGCCTACGTGAGCCGGACCGAGAAACTCGATGAACTGATCGCGCGGATGTACGTCCACGGGATGTCGACGCGTGACATTGAGGCGACGTTCGCGGACGTGCTGAGCGGCACGGGTGTCTCGAAGTCGGTGGTGAGCCGGGTCACACGGTGTCTGTCGGAGGATTTCGAGGCGTTTCGAAAACGGGATCTCTCGAACGAGAAGCTGTTGTATCTCGAGCTCGACGGCACGTACCTGCGCTACCACCAAGGAGCGGAGAGAAAAGAGCCCATCCTCGTTGCGACCGGCTATCGCGCTGATGGGACGCGAGTTCTTCTTCATATCGGTGTCGGCAACCGAGAATCCTACGAGAACTGGAAGGGGTTCTTGCAGGAGATAGTGGCCCGAGGAATGAGGGAGCCGTTGCTCATCGTGACGGACGGGAATCCTGGAGTGCTCAAAGCGATCGCAGAGGTCTTCCCTCGAAGCCTCAAGCAACGTTGCCAGAAGCACCGCCTCGAGAACATCCTGGGCAAGGCTCCGAAGGAAGTGCGCGACGAACTCAAGGCGGCCATCCTTGAGTCGTTCCATGCGAACAGCTACGAGCAAGGGCTGAAGAAGGGTCGGGAGGTGATCGCTCGGTACCGTCAACGATTCCCGAGCGCGATGAAGTGCATGGAAGAGACCCTCGAAGCGTGTCTTCAGGCGCTACGCCTTCCTGCGGCGCATCACAAAAGGCTTCGCACGTCGAATCTACTTGAGCGCACGTTCGGAGAGCACAAACGTCGCACAAAGGTCATTCCTCACTTCTTCACCGAGGAGGCCGCGATGAAACTCTCGTTCGCTGTGCTCTTGGCCGTCGCAAACAAATGGCGCGGCGTGAGGATGGATGTCTTCGCCGCTAGGAAAGTCGAGGAGCTTCGCAACGAGCTTCTCCCGCAAGGCACGTCGGAGGAATCAGCAGCTTAACCGAGCGCGGGGAACCGTACGGAGATTTGACAGGAAAATTAAGACTTGACCCTGGGCTCCGTCCATCTTCGAGGCGATGAACGCCATCTGGTCGAGCGTATCCAGCTCGCGGAAGTTGTGACGGGCGACAAACTCATCGACGTAGCGGTGGAGGTGCTTGGGAGAGAGTTTGTGGAATGTCCCCTTGTGGGCACGTTTCAACATCGACCAAAACGACTCGATCCCATTTGTGTGAATGTCGCCTTTGACGTACTCGTAGACCGAGTGTCGGACTGATTCGTGATTCGGTAGCGTCGTGTAGGCTCTGGCGTCGTCGGTGTAGACCGGAGCTTCGGTCGTAACATTGCTATGGATGAAGCCCTGGATAGTGGCGGCGGTCGTATCGCCCACGACCTTTGCCGAGACTCGGTTGGACCGGCGGTCCTTCATCCCCACTACGGCAGTTTTGCCCGAAGGCCCGCGCCCTGTCAAGCCCTTCCTCTTCGACTTGCTCATATTCTTGCGGCTGCCACCGAAGTAGGTTTCATCAACCTCTACCGGCCCCTCGAACAGTCCCTTGTCGTCGTGCGCCAGTGCGCGGCGGACGCGGTGTGCCATATGCCACGTTGTCTTTTGCGTTTTGCCGAGTTCACGATGAAGCTTCATCGACGAAACGCTCTTCAGATTTGTAGCCACGAGGTAAAGCACGTATAGCCAGTCTAGATAGTCGAGCGGGCTGGACTGCATGAACGTCCCCATCTTCGGGCTGAAGTGCCTCTTGCACTCCCGCTCCCGGCACCGGAACGGCATGGTCTTGTGCTTGGCCTTCAGGTTCACGTTGGTCGAGCCACAGTAGATGCAGCAGATGCAGCAGATCCCGCTAGGCCACCGCTGGGCGATGAACCATTCCTCGGCCTTCTTCTCGTCAAAGAGCCGGTAGAACTCGCGGGTCGAAATCCCCTTCCTGAAGTGCTTTCCCGGTGCGTTGTAAGTCATTGCGTTATCTCCTATGTACAACGCAATCGTATCGCAAAGTCCCCAGAATGTCAAGCACTATTTGGGGACTTTAGTATATAATCCCCTATTTATTCATCCGCGCGCCCCGACCTTGATTAGTCCCCGGTCTGCCGGCACCATGCCTGCATGATTTCGTCGCTGGTTCCCGCTCTCATCTCTGCCTTCAAGGTCGGTGGCCTGGCGGCGACAGCGTGCAGGATTTCCACCGCGTCGAAGACGAGTTCGCAGGATGTCACTCTCATAGCTGTCTGCCCATCGATACGCGATCTTCTTTTTGCGGATCACAGGGGCCGGATCGATCCGTCTCAAGATCGGGCCACCCGGGCATCGAGGCATGAGCTAGCGACCACCGCAAAGGATGAGCCGTCGTGCCTTGGCAAGGTTCTACCGGGGGTGATGTCTTAAGATTCCTGTCAAAGAAAAACGATGTATGGTTCCCCAAGCTCAAACCCGTCCCCGTCCTGTGCCAAAACTCGGCCCAGTCGGCATCGACGAAAAACCACGCCTCTCGAAATCAGGCGAAACTCTAGCACACGAACAGGTTATGCGGCGGTCACCAACACTTGACTGCGGAAGCACCTTCGAGCGCGCAGCCGGACGGTAAGGTCAGGGCAAGGGCAACAACTCCCTCGAATCCTTCACCATCATCACGACGACGGCCTCTCCAGAGCTTGCCGACATTCACCATCGACAGCCCGCAATCATCGCTCCCGACCGTTTCGACGACTGGCTCGACCCAACATCGCCGGTGCTAAGGCTACTCGACTTGGTACGTGAACCCTATGGCGGCCCTTAACGAGAAGCGTGCCGTTAGCACCAGAGTGAACAGCGTTCGGAACGACGACCCAGACATTCTTGCCCCCAGGTCGGAGATGGGACTCTTTTGACCGGCAGGGAAGAAACCATCCGTGCGGTCAAATGGAATCCCTCACGTGCTGCTCGTGACATTTCCCCGTCCTGTGCCAAAACTCGGCCCTTTTGAAAGACCATGGCTGTAATTTAATGCACCGTAAAGTCTTAGCGTCATTTTACCAACACTTAATGGCGGAAGCACCCATGAGGTCTGTGTGAGCAGCAGGGCTGCCCGATCGAACAACGGCTGCCTGACCAACAGTAGGAATTGCACATGGTACGTCATGATGGATCCGAAGATAACACCCTCGGGCCAGACGATTGTAAAGCCCACGGCCCTTGGCCCGGTCGCAAACACAGACACTAAGCTGCTGATTTATCGGCTATTTCAAAAGGGCCGAGTTTTGGCACAGGACGGGGACCGGCTGACGCCGAGCCACACCAAAAAGAAAAACGGGCAACGGCTCCGCTACTACGTCTCCCGGCGCCTCATCCAGCACAGTGGCCAAAAGGACCTCTCCGGCTGGCGGCTGCCCGCGCCCATGCTGGAACAGACCGTCGTGCATCTCGTCCAACAGCATATGGGGGCATCGACCTTCCCGGCCTCGCTGACCCATACTCCGACGATGCAAGAGCTCGCCTCGGTGCGTCGCTTTTTAGACGGGCTGTGTTCCGGTAGTAATGATGATAGTGCCTCGGCAGTCCCCCTGCTCCGTCTTATCCGGCGGGTCGATATCAGCCCCGGCTCTGTGTCTATCCTCCTCGACCGCAATGCGTTCGCTGCTTGCCTCTCTATGGGGCCCGACCGCATTCGCGAGGATGCACTCCGCATCCTCGCACCGTTCCGCTTGCGTCGACGCGGCGTCGAGACCAAGCTCGTTCTGGGCAACCCCACGAAATCCGTCGACCGCACACTCCTGCGCAATATCGCCAACGCCTTCTCCTGGCTCGACCGAATCAAAGCAGGCAAAACCTATGAGGAGATTGCCACCGAAGACGCCATCCCAACGGACCGTGTGCGCAAGGCAATCCGCTATGCCTTCCTGGCACCCGACATCGTCCGCGCCATTGTCGAAGGCCGCCAGCCCGTTGGGCTGACCTCGAGCTACCTCTTGCATCATCCGCTTCCCGACGATTGGGAGAAACAGCGAGTGCTCGTCAAAACGCTGTGAGCCTGCAAGCGCTCACTCCGTGAATGGGCTCGGTTAGCAGCAAGCTGCTCTCCGACACTGGCCTCCACCAATCAAACTGGCCCAAATTCCCTGTCATGGTTTCCAGACTCGGATAGCTCCTTGTACTGGACCGTCTGCGGAGTCATCTTCGTTTCCTCCGTAAAACTCCGCTGGATGAATTCGAGGTTTGACCAATTCGAATTCCGCTATTCGCCTTCTCCTCAGACGCGATCTAGGGTTAAGCGTCTTCTCATTGTCTGCGCGATTAAGCGCAAAAATGGACACGATAAGCTGCCTTGGTGCACAACTCCGATAGAGGCCGAGAGCTCGCTTGGCCCCGACTCCCATCATCCGATCATCTCGCTATCAGGCATCCCGAGCGCCGTCATGGTGTTGAGAATCTTGCACCCGATCCTTGCCTCAACTCTCTGTGCCGCCAACCCTCTCGCTCGCATCGCTGAGCCCACGATAGCCTTGTAGCGATGGAACGTTGTCTCGACTTTGCTCCGTTTGCTGTAGCCCGATTCTGTGTGCCACTTTCGTTTGCCGAGCCGAGCTTGTGCTGCAATGTTGCGATTGCGCTGTCGGTTGCTCGCCGGCCCCGATGCGAGCAGGGCACCCTTGCGCGGCGGTATCAGCACCCTCGGCGAGCGATGAGCGCTGTGATTCTCGATTGCCTCATAGACGCCGCCGGCGTCGTATGCGGTGTCAGCTCTGGCTGATGAGATGGGACTGTCGATCTGTCCGACAAGCGATGCAACCCGCGATGAATCGCGGGCTCTTTTGCTCGTCAGCTCGCCGGCGACGACTTCGCCACTCTGCTCGTCGACACACAGATGGAGCTTGCGATAGTCCCTGCTCTTTTGTGCTCTGCGCAGCTGGCCGGCGTGGACAGCGAGACCGCTGCTGTCGATCAAGATGTGCAACGGCGTCTTCTGCTTGACTTGGTAGAAGGGGACCTTACCCAGATTCGGCTTGCGCCTCGAGATCGTGGTGTGATCGGGCACATCATTGTCTAGCTTCATCAGAGCGAACAACGATCGCAGCAATCCCTCGCTCTGCCTAGATGACAGATGAAACACCATGCCCAGGGTGACAGCCGTCTCGATGGCGTGGTTCGAGTACTTGCGTTGACGGCCCGGTTTCCTCCTCCTTGGCCGGGGCGCGTCCCAGTTCACAAGCTTGCCGGCGGTGAGCGAGATCCAGACGGTCAGGCTCCCACGGTTGCGTAGACCCGCCTCATATTCACGCCAATTCCTCACGCGATAGGCCTTCTTCACATACTTCCGCTGAGTGCGTTTGAAAATGCTCATGGGGAACCTCGTATCCGCGAGTACAGGACAATTGTGGACCGAGATCGCGAGTTGTGCACCAAGGCAGCTTTACGCCAAGAACACGCTGTGCGATTACTCGTACCGCTATTTCTACCGAGACGGCTTCGGCAAGGACTACCAGATCCTCAATCTCGACCACGGCACGCAAGAGAACCATCTGGAGCTGTACCTCGTGGCCTGCCTGCTCTCGTTCTTCCAGCAGCAGCGGTTCTACCGCGAGCAAGGCGGCACCTTGCGGCCATTCAACATCGAGAATCCTCTGTGGATCTTCGTCGGCGGGCGAGTCGTCAAAGGTCTGGCCTCGCAGGACGCTTCGGACATCGTGCAGATCTTGCAGTTCCTGGCGCGCTATGTGGCCGACCGCGCCGGCAGCATCCAGCGCATCGACCGGGTTCTCAAGCAGGGCCTCGTAACCGCGACGGGCCGGAACCTGTTTGCCGGGCGCTTCGCGTATCTCAATACCTGCGGACTCTCGGCGGGGCAGATCTTCGACGAGACACTTGCGACGCTTTTCAACGCCCCCGGTGGCGGCCAGCTCTATGTCGAAAACCTGAAGGGCGTGACCGGGGAAGTGGCCCTGCGGCTGGGCTCCGAGAACGAGCCCTTCGGCGTCATCAACGTGGGCGACGACGCCAAGCTGGTGAAACTGTGCGAGGAGCAAGGCATTGCCACGGGTGAGCGCGAGTTCTCAGGGTCGCTCTTCCACGAGATCAACCAGCCGCACTCGACGGTGCACCTGCTCATCGGCTCGAAGAAGTTCACCGAAGGCTGGAGCAGTTGGCGCGTCTCGACGATGGGCCTAATGAACGTGGGCAAGGGGGAAGGCGCGCAGATCATCCAGCTCTTCGGGCGCGGTGTGCGGCTCAAGGGCTACGACCTGAGCCTCAAGCGCAGCGGCAAGACGCAGCTCCCCGAAGGCGCCGAGCGGCCGAAACACATCGGTGTGCTTGAAACGCTCGGCATCTTCGGCATCCAGGCCGACTACATGGCGCAGTTCCGGGACTTCCTCGACGAGGAAGGTCTGCCCACCAACGACGACCGCATCGAGTTTCTGCTGCCGGTGATCAAGAATCTCGGGACGCAGAAGCTCAAGACGATCCGGCTCAAGAAGACGATCAACGGCGTCAGCACTGAGTTCGGCAATGCGTTCCGCAAGCTCGCGCCCGTCCCCACGCTCGCGCCACCGGACCCCGCCAGTGATCCGAGCACCACCTACCTCCAGCAAAACCAGGTGCTGCTCAACTGGTATCCGAAGATCCAGGCGATGAAGTCGGGCGGTCTGATTGGCGGCGATGCCGATGCCGCGCCGAACGAGACCCACCTGACCTCCCGGCATGTGGCCTTCCTTGATCTTGACCGCCTTTACTTTGAGCTCGAGAGATTCAAAGCCGAGCGCGGCTGGTACAACCTGAATCTCTCGCGGCAGGGGGTCGTGGCCCTGCTCGGCAACCAGAGCTGGTATCGCTTGCAGATTCCAGCGGAGGAACTGGTAGGGGATTCCTACGAGAAGGTGCGCCTCTGGGAGGAGATCGCCGTTTCTCTGCTCAAGAAGTACACCGAGCGCTACTACACCTTCCGCAAGCGCGAGTGGGAGCTTCCTCACCTCGAATACCGCGACCTAGAGGGCGACGACCCGAACTTCCTCGGTGTGAAGGAGTCGCCGGACGAGGGCTACCGCATTCTCATCGACGAGTCACAGGAGGAGATCGTCGCTAAGCTCAAAGAGCTCAAAGCCGCCATCCAGAAGGGCGAGCTCATGCCTTGGGAATTCCAGGGCATGAAGGCCATCTGGTTCGGCAAGCACCTCTACCAGCCCTTGCTCTATCTGGATACGCACATCGTCGAGATCAGCCCGGCGCCGCTGAACAAAGGTGAGCGTATGTTCGTTGAGGATCTGAAGGCGTTCCACGACGGGCATACGGACTTCTTCGAGACCCACGAACTCTATCTGCTACGAAACCTCAGCAAGGGCCGCGGTGTGGGCTTCTTCGAAGCCGGCAACTTCCACCCCGACTTCATCTTGTGGTTGCTCGCGGGCCGTCAGCAGCAGGTCATCTTTGTGGACCCGAAGGGAATTCGGAACCTCGGGCCGAGCGATCCAAAGATCCAGTTTTACAAGACCATCAAGGAGATCGAACAGCGCCTCGGCGATCCGGCCGTACGCCTGCAGTCCTTCATCGTCTCGAACACTCCGTCCGCGACGATGCGCATGTTGTGGGGCATGGAGAAGAGCGAGATGCAGAAGCGGCACGTCCTTTTTCAGGAAGAGGACCGGGACAGTTACGTTGGAACAATACTGAGTACTCACGCAGGATAATCAAACCATCCACGAGATCGGATCGGGGACGATCCGGTTATCCGTTCGACCAAAGCTAGCGAAGACACCCGCATAAGCCTCGGACCAATCGAGTGCAGCATCGTCGCTCCCAGCGCTCGCCGGATCGGCGAACGACAGCATCAAGAAGGCCGATAGCGCAATAACCGCATGGCGCCACACGCCGCGGCACCCGGAGTTCGCTTTCATCTATGCGTGGTCCACTTGAAGGGGAAGCTTACATCCTTACCATGCCGCAGGTTTTCGGATGTTGGTGCCGGGGATCGGGTCCGGTAGTTGCGAGTGCCGCAAGCCGTTGGTCCGGATATGGCGCGCGAAGTCCGCGAGCTTCTTTAGCTGCTGCGAAGGTCTCCCGGTTCCCGGGGTGACCAGCCCGATCCGCTTGCCATGCTGCTCGCGCACGAGACGCATGGCTTCGGCGACGTCGCTGTCGTTGCTCACCACCACCCCGCAGTCGTAAGCATCGAGCCAGCCGTCGTTCAGGAGATGCACGGCGAGATTGACGTCGGAGCCCTTCTCCTCGGTCCTGATCACCTCCACCGTGCGCCGATCCCCCACCGGCTGAGCGAGCGGCGCCCGTACCCGGTGCCTTAGAAAGTGTCCGAAATGCACCTCCACCTCTGGCCGGAAGCGTTGGAGGGCGCGGAGATAGACGTCCTGCCGCTGCGGCTTGGACTGGTCGCCCGGCGTGCCCGAGACTCTTGCGGTGAAGTACTTGACCTTGAGAATGTCGTGATGCTGCTGCAGAACCTTTTCAAACAGAGCGACCAGGTCCAGCCACTTCCATGACGTTCCCTTGAGGGCTCCGTAGTAGAGATTGAACCCGTCTACATAGACGAACGTACGCATCGATGCCCGCTCAAAAAGCAAGGGCCTCCGAAGGAGGCCCCGCGCCCTGCGATCGAAACCGCAAGGGGTATAGACAACAATATAGCCGCAACCGGCAACAAGTTCAAGAATCGCGTCGTGTCCAAAAACACAAACGAACTCAAGACCCGCCATTCCAAAAACTGGACTTGACCCGCTTTCGTGGACACCTAATCCTTTGGGAGACAGGAGTCCACGATGTCAAAGCAGGGAAACAGATACGCGGCCGAGTTCCGGCGCCAAATGGTAGAGCTGGTGCGAGCTGGCCGCGGCTCCGAAGAGCTGGCGCGAGAGTTTGAGCCCTCGTCCCAGACGATCCAGAACTGGGTGAACCAAGCGGATCTCGACGAGGGTTTCAGGCAGAACGGTCTGACGAGTGAGGAGCGTGCGGAGCTCCGCCGCCTGCGACGGGAGAACCGTCAGCTACGGTTGGAGCGGGAGATCCTTTCAAAAGCCGCGGCCTGGTTTGCTCGGGAGACCGAGTCGGTACCACCGAAGCCTTCCGATTCGTGAGGGCGAACCAGGATTCACTACCGGTTGCCACGATGTGCCGCCTGCTGGACGTCTCCGCCAGAGGCTACTATGCGTGGCTTGAGCGTACCCCGTCCTGTGCCAAAACTCAGCCCTTTTGAAATGGGACTTATACCGTTAGATTGACAGCGATTCCCAGAACCACTACATCTTGTGCTCTCGCACTTTACTACATGTTGCGGTGTCGTGGGTATGAGCGCTTGCGCTACCTAGACTTGATCCGCTGGTCATCGTGGCCCTGGTCTGATTGGGAAGCGTCTGATGTATCGAGAGCTGGTTGCGGACAACGGCTTGCCTTCCGGCGCGCGTACCAGCTAGCGTTCTTAGGCCGAATCAGCGCCAGGGCTAGGTCTTCGGGCGTAGCGTCTCCGTAATCTGGTCGCTTGCTCATCGTGCTATTCTACCCCCTATGGAGGAATGGAAAGCTATGAAAGAACTAGCAATTGTAATCACCGTCGGCGATTTTGAGTTGTCCAGGTTGGTAGTGCGGGATGTTTCTGAGGGGGTCGAGATTGTTGACGAAACTCCTCGCGCTCAGATTCAGAAATCCGACCCTCAGCCAGCAGACGATCAAGAATCGTCTCATACGGTTTGCAAATAGACTTTATAGTAGGCTCAAGGTTTATAATGAACTCATTCCCAAAGACTTCTATGATATGATCTAACATTAGAAACCTCTATGGCGGCGCTGTTCTTGTACATGCGGCACCGCCGGTTTTAGACGCCCCGGTTGCTGGCCGGGGCGTTTCCTCTTTTCTGGCTTTATTCTACTACCACAGGGCCCCAGGGGGTTACTCTGTCGGGGTCGAGTTCTGGCGGAAGGGTTGGGTGATGTCTTAAGATTCCTGTCAAAGAAAAACGATGTATGGTTCCCCAAGCTCAAAACCCGTCCCCGTCATGGGGACAGAAAAGGAGAACCATACATCATGGGAAAGGTACTACCGAGTCAGCGATTACTCAAGCAGTTCGAGGAACAACTGGTATTTGGGGAGATGAATCTCTCGGAGATCGTCCGGTCGGGAGCTCAGATGATGCTTCAATATGCGTTGGAGCGCGAGGTGACGGAGGCGTTGGGTCGAAACTACTATGAGAACGCTCCGGCAACGACGAAGGAGAAGGGACGACGCAACGGGTATGAGTCGCATCGGGTCCTCACGGGCGAGGGAGCGGTAACGGTGCAAGTGCCGCGGGTACGAGAAACAGAGAAGGTGTTTCAGTCAAAGATTCTCGACGCCTACGTGAGCCGGACCGAGAAACTCGATGAACTGATCGCGCGGATGTACGTCCACGGGATGTCGACGCGTGACATTGAGGCGACGTTCGCGGACGTGCTGAGCGGCACGGGTGTCTCGAAGTCGGTGGTGAGCCGGGTCACACGGTGTCTGTCGGAGGATTTCGAGGCGTTTCGAAAACGGGATCTCTCGAACGAGAAGCTGTTGTATCTCGAGCTCGACGGCACGTACCTGCGCTACCACCAAGGAGCGGAGAGGAAAGAGCCCATCCTCGTTGCGACCGGCTATCGCGCTGATGGGACGCGAGTTCTTCTTCATATCGGTGTCGGCAACCGAGAATCCTACGAGAACTGGAAGGGGTTTTTGCAGGAGATGGTGGCCCGAGGAATGAGGGAGCCGTTGCTCATCGTGACGGACGGGAATCCTGGAGTGCTCAAAGCGATCGCAGAGGTCTTCCCTCGAAGCCTCAAGCAACGTTGCCAGAAGCACCGCCTCGAGAACATCCTGGGCAAGGCTCCGAAGGAAGTGCGCGACGAACTCAAGGCGGCCATCCTTGAGTCGTTCCATGCGAACAGCTACGAGCAAGGGCTGAAGAAGGGTCGGGAGGTGATCGCTCGGTACCGTCAACGATTCCCGAGCGCGATGAAGTGCATGGAAGAGACCCTCGAAGCGTGTCTTCAGGCGCTACGCCTTCCTGCGGCGCATCACAAAAGGCTTCGCACGTCGAATCTACTTGAGCGCACGTTCGGAGAGCACAAACGTCGCACAAAGGTCATTCCTCACTTCTTCACCGAGGAGGCCGCGATGAAACTCTCGTTCGCTGTGCTCTTGGCCGTCGCAAACAAATGGCGCGGCGTGAGGATGGATGTCTTCGCCGCTAGGAAAGTCGAGGAGCTTCGCAACGAGCTTCTCCCGCAAGGCACGTCGGAGGAATCAGCAGCTTAACCGAGCGCGGGGAACCGTACGGAGATTTGACAGGAAAATTAAGACTTGACCGAAGGGTTGAACCCCAAGATGTAGTGGTCAGGGTCTAAAACGCGGAACCACTATATGTAGATGGGGGATGATTCGGCCCGTTCGAGCTGGATCATTAGAACGCCAGGACTTACGGTTTCTGTCAATCTAACGGTATAAGTCCCTTTGAAATAGCCCATAAATCAGCAACTTAGAGTCTGTGTTTGCGGCCGTGCCCAGGGCCGAGCGCGAACAAACGACGAAATCATGCAGGCATAGTCTCGGCAGATCGGAGACCGATCAGGTTCGGGTCGGCGCGGATGAATAAATAGAAGGCACAGGAAGCAGGCGCTGACCGAGCCCTGCGGCAGCGGAAAAGAGGCCACCCGAGAGACCAGAATCGAGGCCGAGGCTACCGCGGCGTAGCTGCCCTAGCACGTTCTGGTCCAGGTGCGTCTGAGCGTCCTTCATGTCTTTACTTGTCTCGGATTGGACCTCAACCAGGGTCCGGACCTCCTGTGGTTCTTCCCCGGCGCACAGCCCGTGTGCCTCGGTCACTACTTGGCGCCGATGTCCACACCCGCTCCCGTCCTGTGCCAAAACTCGGCCCTCTTGAAATAGCCGATAAATCAGCAGCTTAGCGTCTGTGTTTTGCGATGGTGCCAAGGGCCGTGGCCTTTACAATCGTCTGGCCCGAGGGTGTTATCTTCGGATCCATCATGACGTACCATGTGCAATTCCTACTGTTGGTCAGGCAGCCGTTGTCCGATCGGGCAGCCCTGCCGCTCACACAGACCTCATGGGTGCTTCCACCATTAAGTGTTGGCAAAATGACACTAAGACTTTACAGTGCATTAAATTACAGCCATGGTCTTTCAAAAGGGCCGAGTTTTGGCACAGGACGGGTAGCCCGGCATGCGGAACTGCCGCACCAACGTGGCGTTGACACCACCAAACATCCCGCCGATGGGATTCTGCTTGGCAAGCGCTCGCCCGAAAAAGCGCGATAATTCCGGCAGTTTCTTGGTGATCACCTCCGGGAAGTTCACAGCTAGCAGAAGGTCATGGTGCTCGGCCATCGCCCTCATCTCTCGATAAGCGCATAGCTTCTCGTGCCCCGCCTGCGATTCCAGAAGGTCGAGAAAATCCGAAATCAAGGCTTCGGATCGCTCGCCGGTCTTCTCTTGTGCCCCCAAACGGATCGAGCCAGTTCGCCGAACCGCAAGTGCCCAAAGGTCAACGAACGCGTGGCCGAGTCGTGCCGTTGCCGCCAAGAGCTCACGCCGACGCTCCTCTTCGCGAAACCGCTCGACAAATTCCTCCGCCGCCGAAACTGGCCAAAGTCCCTCGCGAAGATGCTCGCGTCGTCGTAGCTCCGTGAAGAACGTGCGCGCATTGATGTGTTCACGTGGCGCGGGGAAGCCGGAACCGACTTCGAACTCCGGCTGCAAAGCGGCCCCGGGATACTGCTCCCTGAGCACCACCCGGGCGTCACGGCGGAGCTCAGAAGCGGAATGGCCCAGAAGCGCCAAGCCCGCTGCCTGATAAGCATGAAACACTGGGAGGCGCTGATATTTCGCTTGTCGGCTCGCGCGTCGAAAGGTCGTGAACGCGAGCTTTCTCAAACGTCCACGACACTCTTCCTCGGACGCGCCCAACTCTGTGGCCAGCGCGGCAAATGCATCGTCCGGACTCCCGAGAAGAGCGGACACGTGATTGTCCGCAAAGAACGTAGCGTAGGCGGAGCCCTGACTCATGAAGCGGTTTTTCCGAAACGCCGCACCCGAGAGCCACCCCGCCGGTCCATCTCCGCGAAAAAACCAAGCAAAGAACGTGTCGCTTCCACCAGGATCCTCGACGTCCTCGCGGCCTACATGAAGCGCGTCGGTATCAGTGCCCTCCTCCTCCATCGGTTCGAGCTCATCGCCCGCCGCTTGCGTCCGACGCCTCTTCTTGCGCCGCTCCGCTTCGTATTGGTCCCACGCACGCGCTAGCTCGCCATGAAGCTTCTCCGGAAGCTTCCCCTCGAGCTCGCCCCGAAGCCAATCATCGTATTTTCTGCACAGCTTCTCCCCGATCTCGTCGACACTCTTGACGCGCCGCACGAAGACGAGTGTCTTTTCACCCGAGCTGATGTCCCAAGACAGGCTTTCGACAAGACTGTCCATCTTGGGATGGGGCAGAGCCTCCCCAAACTCACGCCAGTATGAATCCGAAAGCTTGTTGATGGCAGGTGTATCGATGCCTTCCTTTTCCAGCTCACTGTCCGTCTGTTCCGCAGCATCAAAATTCGAGTCGTCGTCTTTCTTGACCTTGGCCGTTCGAAAAAAACTCTCGAACGATGCCAGCATCCCGATCTGAAAGCTGGCCCCAAATCGCTCATCCTGAAGAACCTCGGCCACTTTCTTCTGCACCAGAGCGACGATGAGTCGCTGCCGGTCGTCAGGCACCTCGAGCGGGTCATCATGTTGGTCGCAGCCTCCTCCCCGCCACTCCCGCCGGTACATGTTTTTCGTATGGAGCTCGCCCCCAATCCGTAACCCAGTGAGCCGTCGCACGAGAAAGCCCGAGGCAATCTCTTTCTTCTCCGCCGTCTTCAACTCCGGGTCGCACAAAACTTTGACAGACTGACCAAATCCAAAGAGGTCGAGCTGCCGCCACAGCTGCTCGTAATCATTCTCGAGAGGCGTCGCGGACAGAAGAAGCACCCGATCGAATCGCGGCGAATAGTTCGGCACACGCGGCTCGAACCTCTCTTCACCGAGGCCGAGTACATGTCGCAGTACGCGATTTCTCGCGGCGTGGGACTTCCGCCCGTGCTTGAAGTTATGCGCTTCATCGACCACCACGAGGTCGTAATGAGGCAAAAGCGCGCTCACCGCCTGCGCGTAGGTGTACTTGAACGTCTCCTTGTCACGCAGGTCCATCGCGGAGCGCTCCAAAAAGAAAGCGAGCCGCAGAATCTCTTTGCGCTTCTCTCGCCACTGTCGAGAGTCATTGCTCAGTGGAAAGCTGAAGCTCGTCATCCGAAGGAGAAAATCCCGGTCCGGTGCACGCACTGCCTGCCTGGCCCAATCGGCCAGATTGCCGCAGACCGCCACATCCACCAGCGGGGTTTCTTGGATGCTCTTGACCCGCTGGTCCGTCCACTTCCAGTTGTTCCTTACGAAGTTCTGAAGCTCCTTTCTCCACTTGAGCTGAATGTTCTCCCGCGGCGTGATGTAGAGAATGCGAACGTGAGGATGAAAGAACCGCAAAAGCCCCACGACGCCGAGCGCAACGTACGTTTTTCCCATTCCGACTTCGTCAGCGAGGTACGCAAAACCGCGCTTGGCGAGAATGTTGTGTAAGGAGACCGCCCCCTGGAGTTGTTCCTCAGCAAGCCCCTTCGACATGACGCCGCCACCAAAATCGACGAGCTCGCGAGCGGTCGCGAGCGAAACGGGCTCTATCTTCCGCATATCGGATCTAGTCTGCCGGCCTCATGTCGGTAAAAAACATCCGCTCGAACCAGCTGATGAACTCTCCCTGAAGCTCACGGTTTCCGAACGCGAAGTCTTTTTTCAATGCTTCGACGTGGTGCAGTTGTTGATGAAGTGCTTTCCGTTCCCTGCGATGCTGTTGAAAGAAGGGTGCATACTCCTTCTCGAGCTGGCGCAACGTGTCCTGGGCCGTGAGCAGGGTGATGTAGCGATTGACGACATCTCCGCCCTGATCCCCGAGTACGGTTTGAATGAGCGAAGGCAGCGAGTCGTACTTCTTCCCGAACAGTCGATAGACCGCTTCTTTTTCCCGTCCGGCCTCGATAGCGGCAACGACGTGCTCGCGCAGCATCGAGAACGCATGGAAAATCGCGGCAAAACGGTCGAACATGCTATCGACGGTCCGGAGCGGATCGGTGCGCTCTGCAAGAATGCCTTCCTGCACCATGAACTCCTGCGCCTTGCCGGCCAGAAAAGCCTGTCGCTGCTCGACTGAAAGAAGCGACCAGTAGCGAAGGATTTCCTCAGCACTGAGCATCATTAATATAGATGGCTTTTGAGCCATCCCCTCTTCGCGAAGCCGAACACGCAAGCGACCATCCTCCTCGACCACCCAAGGAGCGCCACCTCTCACCTTCATGACTTCCGCGTTGTGCTCGATTCCGAGTCGCATCGCGTCCCGGTAGTCCCCCTCATGCAGACTCGCCACCATCCGAACAATCCTGTCGGCGGCCTCGGGAGAGGAAGCCGAAGCAATCTGCTCCCCAAGTGCTTCCACACGCGCCGGTTTCAAATGTGAAAGACGCTTACCCCAAGCCGACCGCACGTCCTTTTCGATATCGGACAGCCGTCGATCGCTTTGACGGATGACATAGCCAAAAAGCTCAGCCATCGCAACGAAGAAGGGCTCCAACACCTCAATATGCTCGAGCGCAGAGGCAAGTGTCTCGTTCCCTCGAGACTCGACTTGTTTATGGGCCTCTCGAAGCTCCTCGAAACCGAACGGCGTCTCCCAAGCAAAGACTCCCCCGTCATTCATCTCGACGAGGATCTCCCAGAGCGCCGCCTGGCGCCCGAAAGTCGTATTGAACCCATCCGCCTCACCGCGCACGAAGCCTTGCTCGTAGAAGCGCCCCTCCGACCGTCCGAGCTTCGCACTCAGAATCGCGGCAAGCGCTTTTGCTAGTTGCCGATGGGCACCCTTCGGTTCGAACGCCGAGCTCTCCTTCGCTAGAAAGCCAAGCACCTGAGCCCCGTCCTTGCTTCCCGTATACGAAAGCCGTGGTAGATACTCGGACTCCACAAGCTTTTGCGCCCAGGGCGTCAACGTATGCTCGTCCCGCTCGACCATACCGCTTTCCCGGGCGGCTACGGTGTAGAGACCCCAAAGGCCGTTGGTCCTCTGATTGCTCAGAATCTGGCCGTCGACACTCGCAGATATCGGTACGCTATGCCCGTTGTCGCGAAGGCGCCTCGTAGCTCGCACCGAACCGAGAATCCCGCTGGCATCCCCGTTCTCTCGACCCAAAGCGAGCCGGCTATAAGCCGCCAGCTGCTCGAACTTCAGAAACAGATTCGACCGGTCTTCCTCAGAAGTCCTCGGGGATGCCACCGCGCGGTCTGCGAAGTAGAGTCCCAAAAAAAGTGTGGTGAACCCGCGAAGAGAGTTCGTGACCGTCGTGAGATTCCCGACGACCTCACGGCCGAAGCGTGCCCAAATCGGCGTGAAGCCCAGGGCGTCTCGCGAACCCTTGATCGCGGCCCGCGGATCGATCTCTGTCAGAAAGAACATCACTTCAACACAACGGAGACCCCGTCCTGTGCCAAAACTTGATCCACTGGCAACGTTACAAATCGGCATCTGAGCGACGCCACTTCCGGGACATCGCCCTGGTGAGAACTACTTCCGGCTGCTCGTGACACTTCCCTTCAATGGACGGTGGGTTTGCCCACGGCGATAGTGGAAAGGGTCTGTTGGCGGGCGCGCTTGCAGGCAAGCATTACTGCGTGCAGTTCTTTCTCTGCGATGTGTGAGAGCTCCCCAACGTCCTTGAGAATTCCCCTAAGGTCCCTCTCTGACGCCGACTCTCTTTCCAGGAGATCGATGATAACGCGGGTCATGGCATAGATCTTGCCGAGGTTGTCCAGAGCCTCGTTGGCCCGTTCGGGCAGATCCATGAGCTCCACGTCGCGAACAGTCCGTCGATGAAGCCTTCAAGCTCCTCGGTGCGGGTCCGGCACAAGCGGCGAATGTCATCCGTATCCGGCTTAGCCTCCATCCGTGTCAAACGGAATGGCTTGGTTGCCGATTGATGCCTTGCCAGTTCGTTCCAAAGCCCCATCAGGGACTCGAATAGCTCACTGGCTGCGCCGACATTGTCGAACCCCGGCAACTCACCTTCCCAACAGCTCTCTATAGCTCGGAGTGGCGATGCGTCGAGCCTGGGCGTCGCGATGTTGCCGAGGAGTCGTGTACGGACGACATGGAATGACGTCGGGCACGCATAACGTTCCAATAGAGCGCGAACGGCCTTGTCGCCAGCGTATCGGAGGGAACGTTTCTTCATGCTCGGTCCAATATTCTCACGATTGACCTGCTTGACCAATCCGCTCCCTGGATGAAGTGATTGTCCATCAGTAAATTCCCGGCATCTTTGGATTGGCCGCGATTACGGTTCGCAGCGTCTCGATCACCGTCGCGTCCCGCGACGATAGCAGTCCGTTGGTCACGCTGGATCCGAAGATAACACCCTCGGGCCAGACGATTGTAAAGCCCACGGCCCTTGGCACCATCGCAAAACACAGACGCTAAGCTGCTGATTTATCGGCTATTTCAAGAGGGCCGAGTTTTGGCACAGGACGGGGAGTTCGCCACGGGCCATCTGCTCCTGAGCGCGGGTCAAAACCGAGAAACCTTGCCGCCGTGCCAGATACGCACCCACGATGCCGGTGAAGACGATCAACGCGAGCGTCGGCCACGTACCGAGATAGATTCCCACTTGGATGATAAGACCGAGCTCCACGGCGGGGACGATGACGAACAGCAAAAGAAGCTTTCCCATACCGTCATTATAGGAACGTTTTCCCGTCCTGTGCCAAAACTCGGCCCTTTTGAAATAGGCCATAAATCAGAACTCTCGACGTATGGAGAGAACGAATCTTTCCGCGTATGCGTTCAGATTCGGACTATTGGCGGGAAGGCGCAGGGGCTTCACGCCTGAATCTCTCAACAGCCCACGTACTGCCTCGGTGAATAGCGGGTCCCGGTCGTGGATGAACCGATGGCCGCGACGGGGCACGCGACCAGAGCGCGGAACGCATCTACAGCGCCAGGTACGGGTTGTTGCGAGACGATGGCATGCCCATGGCCTTCTGCAAAGACGCGGGGTGCAATCTGTCGACAGGCGTCACAATCGATGCAGGAATCATCGACGAACCAAGGCCCGGGGGCGTTCGCTTCGAGTCTCCGGTTGGGATCGGCCACGACATCCATTGTAGCCACGATCCGGCTTCCCGTCCTGTGCCAAAACTCGGCCCTTTTGAAAGACCATGGCTGTAATTTAATGCACCGTAAAGTCTTAGCGTCATTTTACCAACACTTAATGGCGGAAGCACCCATGAGGTCTGTGTGAGCAGCAGGGCTGCCCGATCGAACAACGGCTGCCTGACCAACAGTAGGAATTGCACATGGTACGTCATGATGGATCCGAAGATAACACCCTCGGGCCAGACGATTGTAAAGCCCACGGCCCTTGGCCCGGTCGCAAACACAGACACTAAGCTGCTGATTTATCGGCTATTTCAAAAGGGCCGAGTTTTGGCACAGGACGGGGACCGGCTGACGCCGAGCCACACCAAAAAGAAAAACGGGCAACGGCTCCGCTACTACGTCTCCCGGCGCCTCATCCAGCACAGTGGCCAAAAGGACCTCTCCGGCTGGCGGCTGCCCGCGCCCATGCTGGAACAGACCGTCGTGCATCTCGTCCAACAGCATATGGGGGCATCGACCTTCCCGGCCTCGCTGACCCATACTCCGACGATGCAAGAGCTCGCCTCGGTGCGTCGCTTTTTAGACGGGCTGTGTTCCGGTAGTAATGATGATAGTGCCTCGGCAGTCCCCCTGCTCCGTCTTATCCGGCGGGTCGATATCAGCCCCGGCTCTGTGTCTATCCTCCTCGACCGCAATGCGTTCGCTGCTTGCCTCTCTATGGGACCTGACCGCATTCGCGAGGATGCACTCCGCATCCTCGCACCGTTCCGCTTGCGTCGACGCGGCGTCGAGACCAAGCTCGTTCTGGGCAACCCCACGAAATCCGTCGACCGCACACTCCTGCGCAATATCGCCAACGCCTTCTCCTGGCTCGACCGAATCAAAGCAGGCAAAACCTATGAGGAGATTGCCACCGAAGACGCCATCCCAACGGACCGTGTGCGCAAGGCAATCCGCTATGCCTTCCTGGCCCCCGACATCGTCCGCGCCATTGTCGAAGGCCGCCAGCCCGTTGGGCTGACCTCGAGCTACCTCTTGCATCATCCGCTTCCCGACGATTGGGAGAAACAGCGAGTGCTCGTCAAAACGCTGTGAGCCTGCAAGCGCTCACTCCGTGAATGGGCTCGGTTAGCAGCAAGCTGCTCTCCGACACTGGCCTCCACCAATCAAACTGGCCCGAATTCCCTGTCATGGTTTCCAGACTCGGATAGCTCCTTGTACTGGACCGTCTGCGGAGTCATCTTCGTTTCCTCCGTAAAACTCCGCTGGATGAATTCGAGGTTTGACCAATTCGAATTCCGCTATTCGCCTTCTCCTCAGACGCGATCTAGGGTTAAGCGTCTTCTCATTGTCTGCGCGATTAAGCGCAAAAATGGACACGATAAGCCCCCAAATCGTCCCAAATTGCACGCTAAGGGCCTGTTTTGCTCTGTTTCTGATCGTTTCCAGCCAAGAATCGGAAGCTCCACTCGCCCCCACTCGAGCCTGCCGACTGCGATAGCCGGAAAGGTGTTCCCGTCGACGAAACGTCCGCCGATGAGACGTAAAGCCTGTTACGACAATGAGTAACGGCCTGAGCCTCCTCCGGAGGGTTTACGACACGGCCCTCTTTCAGGCGTCAAGGAAGTTGAAATTGCCGTATAGAAAAGCTGATTGAAGCAAATTCGATTCCGGCTCGAACGACCATCCGTCGATGAGGTGTGCGTGAGCCAGCACGTGACGGCGTCCGTTAAATCACTGTAGAGGAAGTAGATAGAACGATGTGGGCACCGGGGCTTCTCTGAGTATTCGCTACATTGCCGCACTACCCGCGCGGCGAAAAAGGGGGGGGGATACTGAATAAACTGAAAAAACACCTTTTGGCCGAGACCGGATAGCTCCGAACTGCACCATCCGCCACCCAGTCTGGCCAATTGTGGCACTGCAGAGACGGATGAGATTTTCCGCGCGGTTGGCGGGGTTTTGCAGGGGTCGGTGTCACCAGAGACGCGCTAGAAGGGCTGAATTGGCCTCATTTTCGATTTTGGTCTCTAATCTCGATTTTCGAGTGCCACGTTTGCGCCAAATAGGGGAGCGGGCCGCTGACCGGGCCATGCGGATAGCGGAAAAGAGGCCGCCCGAGGGGCTCAGAATCGAGTCCAGGGCTACCGTGGCGTAGCCGGCTAGCACGTTCTGGTCCAGGTGCGCCTGAACCTCCTTCATGTCCTTTGTTGTCTCGGATTGGGCCTCAACCAGGGTTCCGCACCTCCTGTGGTTCTTCCCCGGCACACTGACCGTGTACTGCGGTCACTACTTGGCGTCTCGGTCTCGAATCCTAGTTTCCGAGGGGAGCGTTTGCGCCGACGGAAGAGGTGGCGGCAAGAAACAGCCGAACATGGCAGGTCTAAGCCGTGCAATCAACGCTGGATCGACTATTTGCGGAGGACAACCGGACACGACGGGGTCGGGCCGTCCGTCTGCTTCAGCTGGTGTTGGGCAACGACCTTCACGAGAAGCGCTGCGCTAGCGGAAAGTAGATGATTCCTTCTTGAGCGGCCTTTTCAATCTTCAGATCGAGCGCGTCAACTAGGGAAACGTGCCCCTCTAGAATCAAACCGATGTCTGAGCCATCCATGAGAATCATGTTAGAGCTCACACCGCGGGTAAATTCCATCACGACCTCTCTTCGAAACCCTACGATTGAGACGAATAGTCCACGGGTGCTCGTAATCTTTTTGTCAACCTTTGTCTTGAGCGCCGCCAAGTCGGACTCCGTGGGCGGGCCCTTACGCCAGCGTGCCTCGACCAAGTAGTCGAATCCCTTGAAGTGAAAGTAGCCGTCTATCTGCTCCGTCTCGGTTCTGTAGGAAGGCCGGTAGGATATTTCGTTGACAGCGAAAAGTTCGGAAAGAAGGCCCTCTAGGCTGTAGCCTCTCGCTTGGGCAGACTGGTGATGTCTTAAGATTCCTGTCAAAGAAAAACGATGTATGGTTCCCCAAGCTCAAACCCGTCCCCGTCATGGGGACAGAAAAGGAGAACCATACATCATGGGAAAGGTACTACCGAGTCAGCGATTGCTCAAGCAGTTCGAGGAACAACTGGTATTTGGGGAGATGAATCTCTCGGAGATCGTCCGGTCGGGAGCTCAGATGATGCTTCAATATGCGTTGGAGCGCGAGGTGACGGAGGCGTTGGGTCGAAACTACTATGAGAACGCTCCGGCAACGACGAAGGAGAAGGGACGACGCAACGGGTATGAGTCGCATCGGGTCCTCACGGGCGAGGGAGCGGTGACGGTGCAAGTGCCGCGGGTACGAGAAACAGAGAAGGTGTTTCAGTCAAAGATTCTCGACGCCTACGTGAGCCGGACCGAGAAACTCGATGAACTGATCGCGCGGATGTACGTCCACGGGATGTCGACGCGTGACATTGAGGCGACGTTCGCGGACGTGCTGAGCGGCACGGGTGTCTCGAAGTCGGTGGTGAGCCGGGTCACACGGTGTCTGTCGGAGGATTTCGAGGCGTTTCGAAAACGGGATCTCTCGAACGAGAAGCTGTTGTATCTCGAGCTCGACGGCACGTACCTGCGCTACCACCAAGGAGCGGAGAGGAAAGAGCCCATCCTCGTTGCGACCGGCTATCGCGCTGATGGGACGCGAGTTCTTCTTCATATCGGTGTCGGCAACCGAGAATCCTACGAGAACTGGAAGGGGTTTTTGCAGGAGATGGTGGCCCGAGGAATGAGGGAGCCGTTGCTCATCGTGACGGACGGGAATCCTGGAGTGCTCAAAGCGATCGCAGAGGTCTTCCCTCGAAGCCTCAAGCAACGTTGCCAGAAGCACCGCCTCGAGAACATCCTGGGCAAGGCTCCGAAGGAAGTGCGCGACGAACTCAAGGCGGCCATCCTTGAGTCGTTCCATGCGAACAGCTACGAGCAAGGGCTGAAGAAGGGTCGGGAGGTGATCGCTCGGTACCGTCAACGATTCCCGAGCGCGATGAAGTGCATGGAAGAGACCCTCGAAGCGTGTCTTCAGGCGCTACGCCTTCCTGCGGCGCATCACAAAAGGCTTCGCACGTCGAATCTACTTGAGCGCACGTTCGGAGAGCACAAACGTCGCACAAAGGTCATTCCTCACTTCTTCACCGAGGAGGCCGCGATGAAACTCTCGTTCGCTGTGCTCTTGGCCGTCGCAAACAAATGGCGCGGCGTGAGGATGGATGTCTTCGCCGCTAGGAAAGTCGAGGAGCTTCGCAACGAGCTTCTCCCGCAAGGCACGTCGGAGGAATCAGCAGCTTAACCGAGCGCGGGGAACCGTACGGAGATTTGACAGGAAAATTAAGACTTGACCGGCAGACTCCGGAGACGTACTCAAGGTAAAAAACAGCTGACGGAGCTTGGTCATCTTTTCTGCGCGAGCGGCGCGGTCGGCTTGCTTTCGGCGAGCGGCAGCCGCTCGGTCGCCGGAGGCGCTCTGCTCTTTTTGGGCGACAAACTTCTGGTCGAGCGCCATCTTCTTCAGATTACGGAGCGCGTTGAGACCCGCTTCACGGTCGGGCGCGTTCTCGTCGGGCAATTTCCGGAGCTTGCAGAGCTCGGTAAGGATACGCCGTTGAATGGCATAACCTTCCTCACCCATGGAGTCTAGCTGTGAAAAAACATGCCGTGCGATCTTGAACTTGGAGTCGTCGGAGAATCGGTCGTACAACTCCTGCGGGACGCCGGCGGCGATTAAGAACTGCCGAAACGGGTCTTTGTAGTGGAAGGCTTTGCCGCAGACTTGAACGATTGCTTCCCGAATCTCGAAGGGAAGTCGCTTGGTCATCGGTTCGGATCTATACGTTTGCCCGACTTGACCCGCACCTGCGGCCGACGCGGATACGGCCCCCCGTCAGGTACAACGCCTAGATATGTGGCGCCTCGCTTCACTTTCCCAAGTACCGAAGACTGAGGATGGACCAAGCCAAGTGACTCAGATCCCTGGAGCAGGACAACGCCGGGCTTAAGAAGCTGGTGGCAGTGCTGTCCCTGGACAACCAGATTCTGAAGGAAGTTTCCTCGGGAAACTTCTAGGCTCGGTGAAACGGAGGCGAGCGGCATCAGCCGTCCAGGATGTCTTTCAACGTTTTGTCGGCAGGTGGTTGGTCGGCCCGCGGTGTGAACTCCGGAGGTGGTCAAGTCTTAATTTTCCTGTCAAATCTCCGTACGGTTCCCCGCGCTCGGTTAAGCTGCTGATTCCTCCGACGTGCCTTGCGGGAGAAGCTCGTTGCGAAGCTCCTCGACTTTCCTAGCGGCGAAGACATCCATCCTCACGCCGCGCCATTTGTTTGCGACGGCCAAGAGCACAGCGAACGAGAGTTTCATCGCGGCCTCCTCGGTGAAGAAGTGAGGAATGACCTTTGTGCGACGTTTGTGCTCTCCGAACGTGCGCTCAAGTAGATTCGACGTGCGAAGCCTTTTGTGATGCGCCGCAGGAAGGCGTAGCGCCTGAAGACACGCTTCGAGGGTCTCTTCCATGCACTTCATCGCGCTCGGGAATCGTTGACGGTACCGAGCGATCACCTCCCGACCCTTCTTCAGCCCTTGCTCGTAGCTGTTCGCATGGAACGACTCAAGGATGGCCGCCTTGAGTTCGTCGCGCACTTCCTTCGGAGCCTTGCCCAGGATGTTCTCGAGGCGGTGCTTCTGGCAACGTTGCTTGAGGCTTCGAGGGAAGACCTCTGCGATCGCTTTGAGCACTCCAGGATTCCCGTCCGTCACGATGAGCAACGGCTCCCTCATTCCTCGGGCCACTATCTCCTGCAAGAACCCCTTCCAGTTCTCGTAGGATTCTCGGTTGCCGACACCGATATGAAGAAGAACTCGCGTCCCATCAGCGCGATAGCCGGTCGCAACGAGGATGGGCTCTTTCCTCTCCGCTCCTTGGTGGTAGCGCAGGTACGTGCCGTCGAGCTCGAGATACAACAGCTTCTCGTTCGAGAGATCCCGTTTTCGAAACGCCTCGAAATCCTCCGACAGACACCGTGTGACCCGGCTCACCACCGACTTCGAGACACCCGTGCCGCTCAGCACGTCCGCGAACGTCGCCTCAATGTCACGCGTCGACATCCCGTGGACGTACATCCGCGCGATCAGTTCATCGAGTTTCTCGGTCCGGCTCACGTAGGCGTCGAGAATCTTTGACTGAAACACCTTCTCTGTTTCTCGTACCCGCGGCACTTGCACCGTTACCGCTCCCTCGCCCGTGAGGACCCGATGCGACTCATACCCGTTGCGTCGTCCCTTCTCCTTCGTCGTTGCCGGAGCGTTCTCATAGTAGTTTCGACCCAACGCCTCCGTCACCTCGCGCTCCAACGCATATTGAAGCATCATCTGAGCTCCCGACCGGACGATCTCCGAGAGATTCATCTCCCCAAATACCAGTTGTTCCTCGAACTGCTTGAGTAATCGCTGACTCGGTAGTACCTTTCCCATGATGTATGGTTCTCCTTTTCTGTCCCCATGACGGGGACGGGTTTTGAGTTTGGGGAACCATACATCGTTTTTCTTTGACAGGAATCTTAAGACATCACCTCCGGAGGGGTAAACAGGGGGTTGCCCGGAGACCACAGTTCCAGGCTTTCGGCGTTTTCCTCGAAATACTCCGGGTCGGTGGTCACTCGTAGGCGCTCGGTCATGCCAGGGGCCAACAGGCCGTATTCTCGACGTCCCATGGGCTGGACATCGGTCCCTGGCGGCATCAGGTCAGATGACCCGATAATCCTGTCGAGGTCCTCCATGGTGGCGGGTGATGGTGTGCGTGCCGGCATAGCGAGGTCGCTCTCTGTCACCGCATCGATATCGAACCCCTGCCCCTCGGCTTCTCGTGTCTGTTGCTCGATCGTGTCCACCACACGGGCGCGTTCCACGTCTTCGCGCCCGTTGCCAGATAATACGGCAGCGGATATGGTGCGCGGCAATTGCGCCAGAATCGGCTGCAAGCGGCCGACCACGGATTCGAAAAGGCCGATGCGGTTTCTCAGTGCCCGGTAAACGTCGGTTTCGACCGTGCCCGCATAGTGCAGGTTGACGATCCGGATGATTTCGTGCTGCTGGCCGAGGCGGTCGATGCGTCCGATACGCTGTTCCACTCGCATGGGGTTCCACGGCATGTCGTAGTTGATCAGTGCGCCGCAGAACTGGAAATTCAGGCCCTCGGCGGCGGCGTCCGTACACAACAGAATATCGGCCTCGCCGGCGCGAAACCGCCGTTTGGCATCGTCGCGGCTGATCCGGCGCCAGGAGCCGTCGGCGGAGGGGATTTCTCCACCGCGCCCCGAGAAGCACATCAACCTTTTACCAGCGTCCTTCAGAAGCTCTTCACGCAGGAAATCCATGGTATCGGTGTACTGAGTGAAGACCATCGCCTGTTGGTAGCCGTCCTGGTGAAGCTCGGCGAGGATGCTCTTCAGGCTTTCGAGCTTGCTGTCCGGTGGCAGTTGGCCGATGTGGACAAGGAGGCTTTCGATGTCGGCCTCCTCTTCGGTGGCGAGGGCCTTGCGTTCAAGTGCCGCTAGCTCCTCGGCATCCGGGTGTGCCTTCTATTTATTCATCCGCGCGCACCAAACTTGATTAATCTCCGGTCTGCCAGCACCATGCCGGCATGATTTCGTCGTTTGTTCGCGCTCTCATCTCTGCCTTCAAGGCTCGTCGCGAGCTGGCTCTCGAGAATGTCGCTCTTCGGCAGCAGCTTGCCGTCCTCCGCCGTTCCGTGAAACGGCCGCGGCTCTCGAAGGTCGACCGCGAGTTTTGGGTGCTGTTGCGCAGAATCTGGACTGGCTGGGAGAGCGTCCTCGTCATCGTGAAACCTGAGACGGTCATCCGCTGGCACCGTTGTGGGTTCAGACGATATTGGACTTGGAAGAGCCGACGGCGTAGGCCTGGACGACCAGGCGTCGCTCCCGAAATACGTGAGCTGATACGGAATATGAGCAGGGCCAACCCTCTCTGGGGAGCTCCCCGCGTGCATGGCGAGCTGGCGAAGCTGGGCATCTCCATTTCCCAGGCTGCCGTTGCCTTGGTGCACAACTCCGATAGAGGCCGAGAGCTCGCTTGGCCCCGACTCCCATCATCCGATCATCTCGCTATCAGGCATCCCGAGCGCCGTCATGGTGTTGAGAATCTTGCACCCGATCCTTGCCTCAACTCTCTGTGCCGCCAACCCTCTCGCTCGCATCGCTGAGCCCACGATAGCCTTGTAGCGATGGAACGTTGTCTCGACTTTGCTCCGTTTGCTGTAGCCCGATTCTGTGTGCCACTTTCGTTTGCCGAGCCGAGCTTGTGCTGCAATGTTGCGATTGCGCTGTCGGTTGCTCGCCGGCCCCGATGCGAGCAGGGCGCCCTTGCGCGGCGGTATCAGCACCCTCGGCGAGCGATGAGCGCTGTGATTCTCGATTGCCTCATAGACGCCGCCGGCGTCGTATGCGGTGTCAGCTCTGGCCGATGAGACGGGACTGTCGATCTGTCCGACAAGCGATGCAACCCGCGATGAATCGCGGGCTCTTTTGCTCGTCAGCTCGCCGGCGACGACTTCGCCACTCTGCTCGTCGACACACAGATGGAGCTTGCGATAGTCCCTGCTCTTTTGTGCTCTGCGCAGCTGGCCGGCGTGGACAGCGAGACCGCTGCTGTCGATCAAGATGTGCAACGGCGTCTTCTGCTTGACTTGGTAGAAGGGGACCTTACCCAGATTCGCCTTGCGCCTCGAGATCGTGGTGTGATCGGGCACATCATTGTCTAGCTTCATCAGAGCGAACAACGACCGCAGCAATCCCTCGCTCTGCCTAGATGACAGATGAAACACCATGCCCAGGGTGACAGCCGTCTCGATGGCGTGGTTCGAGTACTTGCGTTGACGGCCCGGTTTCCTCCTCCTTGGCCGGGGCGCGTCCCAGTTCACAAGCTTGCCGGCGGTGAGCGAGACCCAGACGGTCAGCCTCCCGCGGTTGCGTAGACCCGCCTCATATTCACGCCAATTCCTCACGCGATAGGCCTTCTTCACATACTTCCGCTGAGTGCGTTTGAAAATGCTCATGGGGAACCTCGTATCCGCGAGTACAGGACAATTGTGGACCGAGATCGCGAGTTGTGCACCAAGGCAGTACTGCGCCGGGTTGGAGTCGATTCTGCTTCGAGACAGTTCGGAGCCGATTCTTCACAACTTGAGCGAACGATTAGCGATGTTTGCCTATGACACGGTGGAGGAGCGGACGGTCGCCTTGAAGGAGGTTAAGGCGGCCTATTCACTTCGGTCACGGTTCGTTCATCACGGCGCTGAGATCGAAGAGGGTGAAGTTGTGACCCGATTCGCTCATCACGGCTTTCAGGTTATTCGCCGAATCGCTAAGAATGTCCACCATTTCAGCCGCAAGGTCGAGTTTGTCGAGCATATTGACCGCATGAAACTCTCGGGTGCCTCGCAGTGACTGCTTTCGCTTGCCAGTTGCCGATTTAGCTTCCCGTCTGGTCAAAATACTCGAACGCCCAGCGGTTCAGCAGTTTGCACCTTTTCCAAAGGCTGCTTGAATCCGCCATCGTGGTCGGATACGTATTCCAGTTCAGCGGAAGGCGTCCTGTGCCAAAACTCGGCCCTTTTGAAATAGGCGGTGCTTCCGCCATTAAGTGTTGGTGAGATGACGCTAAGACTTTACGGTGCATTGAATTACAGCCAAAATAGCGTTCGTGACCTTCGCTGAGCGCTAAATGGAGCGTAAGCGCCTTTTTTGCAAAAGGATGCGTACACATCACCAACAGTAAACAGCGCAAGCACCCGAGAAGGCTCGCGACGAACTTGCACCTCAAGTCGAGAGCGCGACGGCTTCCGAGCGAGGATAAGATGAAACGCATCGCTTCGACAGCTCTGATGGCGAGACTCAACTAAAACAGTCTTCGGAAAACTCGGCGGTTCAGGGCGCTGAGGACTCTAATATTGCGCCGCCGTTTATGCTTGGAGGAGGGAATGTACCTGTGACCGTCAGCCAACTCGATTTCGCTCGTTTTCTTCGACGATCTCCGACCTCCCGGATTCGATCAGCGGCGTTCGCCTTGGGAACGATGTTGTTAGCCCAAGCCGCCAGTGCGCAGACGCTGGAGGTGAAGGTTGTCGATCCGCTTTCTTTCGCCGTGACCAACGCGACGGTCGCGATTGGCGATCAGGAGGTGCGGACCGACGGTACGGGTACGGCAGTGTTTCAAAGCCTGGGTGCCGGCCCGCACTCCGTCGTGGTTTCGGCTCCCGGCTTCGCGACAGCAATTGAGGAGGTGGCCGAGTCGGAAGGAACTGTCACGATCGAACTGCAGGTACAGTCGGTCAGCGAGGTCATCAACGTGCAAGCCAACGTCGGCACCCGAGCGCTGCCGCGGACGGTCACAGAGTCGGTCGTGCCCATCGACGTCATCTCGTCCAACGACATGGTCGGCCGAGGTGATACGGACATCGCGGATCAGTTGAGAACCGTCCTGCCCTCCTACAATGTCAACGCCCAGCCCGTCGGCGACGCGGCCAGGATCGTTCGGCCAGCAACCCTCCGTGGCCTGGCACCCGATCACACGCTGATCCTGGTCAACGGGAGACGGCGGCATCGGTCGGCGATCATCACTTGGCTGGGGGGCGGATTTGCAGACGGCGCCCAGGGACCGGATATCTCGGTTATCCCGTCGATCGCGCTGCGGCAGGTCGAAGTGCTGCGGGATGGCGCCTCGGCCCAGTACGGCTCAGACGCCATCGCGGGTGTCATGAACTTCCGACTCAAGGACAACTCCTCCGGTGGCAGTTTGGAGTTTCGTACCGGCCGTTTCATCGCGGGTGACGGTGGCACGCACACCATTTCCGGCAACCTCGGTCTGCCGTTAGGGCTGGCCGGTTTTGCCAACCTGAGTGTCGAGTACGGCAACTCTGGCGATACCAGCCGCAGCGTCCAGCGTACCGACGCTGCGGCTCTCATTAGGAGTGGCAATACCCATGTCGCGGATCCGGCGCAGATCTGGGGCTCTCCGAAAATCGACGACGATTTCAAGTTTTGGGGCAACTTTGGACGCGTCTTCAACAAGGTACAACTTTACGGTCATACGAATTACGCCAGCAGGAGGGTAACCGGCGGGTTCTTCTTCCGTAATCCCAATACCCGGGCTGCGGTCTTCAGCGCTGATGCCGGCGAGACCCTGCTCATCGGCGATGTGCTCGACGCTCAAGACGGGATCCTCGATGGTTCGGCTAACTGCCCTGAGGTGCCGGTCGTCAACGGGGTCCCCCGTCAGGAGACCCTTTCCAGAGTCTTCCTTGATCCCGGCTGTTTCTCTTTCCAGGAAATCTTCCCAGGGGGGTTCACGCCGCGGTTTGGCGGTGAGCGGACCGACGCATCCGTGGTCGCCGGTCTCCGCGGCCAAGCCGCGGGAAGAATGGTTTGGGATGCCAGCATCAGCCAGGGCTACAATGCAGTGGACTTTTTCATCTTCAACACAGTCAATGCTTCACTAGGTCCGACAACACCCACCGACTTCGATCCCGGTCTCTACCGGCAGCAGGACCGCGGCTTCAATCTGGATCTTAGCTACGCCGTCAACGAGCGCGTCCACCTGGCTGGCGGTGGCGAGTGGCGTGAGGAACATTTCGAGATTGGCCTTGGCCAGAGGGAGTCGTGGGAGATCGGCCCGTACGCCCCTCAGGGCTTCAGCGCGGGCTCCAACGGCTTTCCCGGATTCAGTCCCATCGCCGCCGGCCAATGGAGCCGCAGCAACATAGCGCTCTACGGCGATGTCGAGTTGCAGGGTAACGTAGGCAAGTGGGCAGTCGCCACCGCCGCCAGGTTCGAAGACTTTGAAGATTTTGGCGCCACCCTAAACGGCAAGCTCGCTGGCCGTTACCAATTGACACAAAATTGGGCACTGCGCGGGAGCGTGAGTAGCGGATTTCGGGCGCCGACGCCCGGACAGCAGAATGCGTTCAACGTGTCGACCCGTTACGATCTCCGGCTCATGGACTTGGTCAACGACGGCATCATTCCTTCGACCTCGAGGGTGGCTCATCTCCGAGGCGGGCGGTTGCTGGAACCCGAGCGGTCGATCAACTACAGCCTGGGAGCGGTGACCGACAGAGGCCCGCTCAAGTTCACTGTCGATTACTTCCGCATCGATCTTTCCAATCGACTCGCCTTGACACGGTCGTTCGTTCTCAGTCCCGAGGAAGCGGAGAACCTCATCGCAGAGGGCGTCACCAGTGCGCGCAACCTGCAGAACTTCCGTTTCTTCACTAACGACTTCGAGACCCGGACACAAGGAATCGACTTGGTGGTCACCTATAAGCCGGCGGCGCTCAGCGGCGACACGACGTTCGACTTCCTCTTCAACCACACCGATACTGAAGTCACTGAGTTCAATCGGGATGTGTTGGACACCGAACGGATCCGTCGATTGAAGAAAGCGGTTCCCGGAACGCGCTGGAACTTCACCATGCATCATGGTCTCAGCCGATGGCGTCTACTCGGACGCCTCAGCTACTATGGCGACTGGTACGATTCGCGGGACGTTCGAGTCTACAACGGCGAGTATCTCTTCGACTTTGAAGCTTCCTATCCCCTCAGCGAGTCCATCACCTTCACCGTTGGCGTCCAGAACTTGTTCGACAATCAACCGCAGGAGAACCCCAACGCCTCCGCCACCGGCAATCGCTACAGCGCATACACGCCGTTTAATTACAATGGTGCGTTCTACTACGTCCGGCTCGGCTACAACTGGAAGTGGAAGAGTGGTAGCGGCCGGAGTGTCCCCTGAGAGACCGTGACAAGAAATCCGGTCCGATGACCAGGTTTCAACTGTGTCGATCCGGCACCCCACAAATTTTCAAGGACTTGGGCGTTGCAAAACCCTATTTCAGTGTCGATTCGATTGGCGATACCGTCGTGTCCAAAAATACAAACGAACTCAAGACCGGCGCGCCGGCTGCTTGGAGTCGCTCCAGAACGGCCCCGTCGTGTCCGAAAATGCGAACGGAGCCGAAAGCTCGAATCCTGGAAGCGTTTTCGAAATTCGCAGAGAACAGCCGACGAGGCACTGGCTCTGCGATAGGCGCTCCCGAGCAGAGCTCTCCTCCAGAGTATCCGTTCCGTCCAGACTGGTGCGCCCGAACTCGTCGTGTCCAAAAACACAAACGCGTTGCCAAGCCCTTGATGGTTATGCTCTCCATGATAATGATAGATGAACTCGGCGACGGCCCGGCGCGCGGGTCTTTGAGTTCGTTTGTATTTTTGGACACGACGAGGTCACTGCGTGAAACGGCTATACATCGTCGCTACTCTCTCCACTTTTCTAAGAGTCAACACCGGTGACATTGTCGAAGTCGAACATGTCCGGTGCCCGCCTAGCGATGAAAAGGCCGACAATCGGAGTTGCTGGAAAACGAGAAAACAGGACGGTTTTCGCCGTCCGAAAATGCGCCCCGGTCGTCAGAACGTCATCGACGATGGCAATAAAGTTGGGTTCCGGCGTCGTTAAAGATTCGTTGAGTTCGTAGAGTTCTTTGAGCTGCTGAGGAGTTGGCCGAACTTCGCTGTCATGAACCGCGTCGGTGCTCATTTTCTGGACGATGATTTCGCGAACATCTAACTTCGGGTTGGGCCGGATGGCGTGTAACATTTTTGTCAAACGGTCATCGTAAAGGGTGTGCCCCTTAACCTTCGACGGAGGAACTGGCACGAACGTCAGGCTATTGAGTGCATCCTCATCCAAAGCTGTTCTGAACGCAGCAGCGGCTTGTATAATCGCATCGATCTTGTAGGGCCATTCGAGAAGATCACGGCGATCCATCGACTTCTTGAAGTTCAGAATCAGGTTGTTGGTAGAGCTGTAGACAAAACCTTGGCGCGCGGTATACTCGCCAATGAAATAGCAGTCGTCGTCCTCGGTGAGATAACCGTGGTCCGGGCGCGTCAGCGCATCGACTTTAGTGAAACGCTGTGGAAAGGTGCTGTCGGATATCATCGTAGTCCTTAACCCGAATGGCGCCCTTCTCCGCTAGCTTGGTTGGCCAGGTAAGTCGTGGATTTCGGAAGCAACTATCAAGAATGAAAAGCTTGCGGCCTTGCTGGATGGCCGCGCGTGCTTGAACGAGTGTACCGGACGTTTCGCCGGCCTCGACGATGATAGTAGCTTCCGTGAGCGCGGACATAGTCACGTTCCGCTCAGGAAAGAAGATACGGTTGCGGCGGTAATCCTGCGCTTCGTACCGCTTCACAGGCACTTGACTGATAATCAGAAAGTGCCGCGAAATGTGGCGCTGCAGATTCGTGTTGTCTTTTGGGTAAACGTGCGAAAGCGGCGTGCCAATGACGGCGATCGTCCGGCCATTTTCTTCAATCGCGGTTTCATGGACCATTCGATCGATTCCGGCAGCCAGTCCCGAGACGACGGTAAAGTTGTCCTTTACTAGTTCGCGCACAAGGCGTCGGGCACGCGACAACCCTGCCCGTGATGGTCTCCGGGTCCCTACTACGGCAACCGAAGGCGAGGCTACTAAATCCCACCAACCCTGGTAATAGAGGAGTTCAACTGGACAAGCTGCATCCCGCAGTTTCTCGGGATATTCCCCGGCGCCGTGAACGCGTACTCCAAACCTATTGATCTCGGCGTCTTCGAACCGCTGCTTTACAAACACCCCGCAATCATGAGCCTCCGTTGGCGAAACGAAGTCCGACGGGACGCTGCTGGAACGCTGGGCAAACAGCTTAGACAGCGATTTGAATGTGGTATCAGGTTTGCACCACAGCGCCTCGTATGCTCCCATCTCTTGGAACGGCGAGACGGCGCGCGTCTTGAAATCTGAACCTTCAAATGCAAATTCCGGCACTACTCCACATTCCGTCATGCGATTGAACCGATGCTACATTTCATTCGATCTCGTTTTGGAGTATAGGGCGGTGCTGTTACACGATTCAACTCCGGCGCGAGTGGGACCGCTTTCCCAGCCCCCCGTTCACGACATCACGGCGTAAGACTTCGGCCTATCGATCTCCGCCCTCCGGTCGACAAAGCGGGACGACTGGTCAGTGACTTTCGCATCGTCACTGCCATCGCCCAGTGGCGTATCAATCCAGCTCGCAATAGCCGCTCTCATTCGTTTCTTCTACCACAAGAACATAGGTGCGAGCGATTGGCTCGGTACGCCGCCTTCCGGAACATCGCCCTGGGTGAGAACTACTTCCGGTTGCTCGCACTAGAGTTATGGGGCGCCGCTCCTGTGTTCGAATGAAACCTCTCACGTGCTGCCGGTGACATTTCCCTGTTCCTCCAGAGCAATTCCCTGTTCGCCTATTTCAAATTCCCTGTTTGGTCATCCTAAATTCCCTGTTTTTTCGGAACAGGGAACTGCCATCTAAACATTTGAAATATCGATAGTTACCACGTAGGAAAACGGCCCGATCAGCCCCTAAATAGCCAAAATTCCCTGTTAATTCCCTGTTATTCATGGTTTCCAGCCGAGACCGGATAGCTCCGAACTGCACCATCCGCCACCCCGTCCTGTGCCAAAACTCGGCCCTTTTGAAAGACCATGGCTGTAATTTAATGCACCGTAAAGTCTTAGTGTCATTTTACCAACACTGAATGGCGGAAGCACCCATGAGGTCTGTGTGAGCGGCAGGGCTGCCCGATCGAACAACGGTTGCCTGACCAACAGTAGGAATTGCACATGGTACGTCATGATGGATCTGGGCTTGATCCAGTTTCGTGGACACTTTCTGAAAGGCGGATACGATGTCCACAATGGCAAAGACAACGCAGCCCCGGCGACCCCGCCGGGAGTTTGATGACGAGTTTAAGGCAGGCGCGGTCCGGCTGGTGCTTGATGAGGGCCAGAGCGTGGGTCGGGTGGCCCGGGAGCTTGACCTCACCGAATCGGCGTTTCGCAACTGGGTCCGTCAGGCCCGGGCCGATCGGACGAAGGGCCGGACGGGCTTGACGGGCGTGGAACGCGAGGAGCTTCGGCGGCTCCGCAAAGAGAATCGGCGGTTGCGGGTGGAGCGCGACGTTTTAAAAAAAGCCGCGGCCTTCTTCGCGAGGGAGAGCGAGTAAGATTCGCGTTCATCCAGGCGGAGAAGGCCACCGTACCGGTCGCTCACCTGTGTCAGATTCTCAACGTCTCTCGGAGTGGCTTTTATGCCTGGGCACGTCGGCCGCCGTCGGCCCACGCGCGCCGGGACCGCCAGTTGCGCGTGTTGATTCGTGCCTCCCATGAGGCGAGTCGCCGCACCTATGGGAGTCCGCGGATTCATCACGACCTGCACGAGCAGGGGTATCGAGTGAGTCGGAAGCGGGTGATTCGGTTGAAACAGGCAGAAGGCCTCATTGCTCGAGTACGCAAACGCTTCAAGCGCACGACGGTAAGCGGTCATGGCCAGCCCGTCGCGGCCAATGTGCTCGGGCAAGACTTCGTCGCCGATGCGCCGAACCAACGGTGGGTCGGGGACACGACCGAGTTCGTGATCGGCAGCGGCGGGAAGCTTTATCTCGCGGCGCTCCTCGACCTCTACTCGCGATTCCTCGTTGGGTGGGCCGTAAGTGCTATTAACGACCGTCACCTGGTTATCAAGGCGTTGCGGATGGCACTGAAACGTCGCCAACCGGCCGCAGGGCTCTTGCATCACTCCGATCAGGGCAGTCCGTATGCCAGCAAAGACTACCAACGTCTCCTTGAGACGCATGGCATGACCGGGAGCATGAGCCGACGGGGCAACTGCTACGACAACGCCGTCATCGAGAGCTGGTTCTCCACAGTCAAGCACGAGCTTGGGGAGCATTTCCTAAGTTGCGGCGAGGCCAAGATGGCCCTCTTCGACTTCATCGAGGTATTCTACAACCAGAGACGACGACACTCGACCCTCGGCCAGGTCAGTCCGGCCGAGTTTGAACGACGGATGAGGACTTCGCCAGCTTAACTAAACCGTCTACGAAACCGGATCAAGCCCAATCCGAAGATAACACCCTCGAGCCAGACGATTGTAAAGCCCACGGCCCTTGGCACTGTCGCAAAACACAGACGCTAAGCTGCTGATTTATCGGCTATTTCAAGAGGGCCGAGTTTTGGCACAGGACGCCAGTTGCTGGGCGTTCGCCAACGCGATGTGTGTTTTCTGGAGGTCCGTGGCCGCTTCCGCCAGTGGCTTCTTAACCTGTAGACCCTCCTGTGCCTTCTATTTATTCATCCGGGCGCCCCAAACTTGATTAGTCTCCGGTCTGCCGGCACCATGCCTGCTTGATTTCGTCGTTTGTTCGCGCTCTCATCTCCGCCTTCAAGGCTCGTCGCGAGCTGGCTCTCGACAATGTCGCTCTTCGGCAGCAGCTCGCCGTCCTCCGCCGTTCGGTGAAACGGCCGCGGCTCTCGAACGTCGACCGCGGGTTTTGGGTAACTGTAGAGCCTAAGGGCCCTTGGCCCAGTCGCTAAGCTGCTGATTTATGGTCTATTTCAAAAGGGCTGAGTTTTGGCACAGGACGGGGTGCGTACACAGGTGATGTCTTAAGATTCCTGTCAAAGAAAAACGATGTATGGTTCCCCAAGCTCAAACCCGTCCCCGTCATGGGGACAGAAAAGGAGAACCATACATCATGGGAAAGGTACTACCGAGTCAGCGATTGCTCAAGCAGTTCGAGGAACAACTGGTATTTGGGGAGATGAATCTCTCGGAGATCGTCCGGTCGGGAGCTCAGATGATGCTTCAATATGCGTTGGAGCGCGAGGTGACGGAGGCGTTGGGTCGAAACTACTATGAGAACGCTCCGGCAACGACGAAGGAGAAGGGACGACGCAACGGGTATGAGTCGCATCGGGTCCTCACGGGCGAGGGAGCGGTAACGGTGCAAGTGCCGCGGGTACGAGAAACAGAGAAGGTGTTTCAGTCAAAGATTCTCGACGCCTACGTGAGCCGGACCGAGAAACTCGATGAACTGATCGCGCGGATGTACGTCCACGGGATGTCGACGCGTGACATTGAGGCGACGTTCGCGGACGTGCTGAGCGGCACGGGTGTCTCGAAGTCGGTGGTGAGCCGGGTCACACGGTGTCTGTCGGAGGATTTCGAGGCGTTTCGAAAACGGGATCTCTCGAACGAGAAGCTGTTGTATCTCGAGCTCGACGGCACGTACCTGCGCTACCACCAAGGAGCGGAGAGAAAAGAGCCCATCCTCGTTGCGACCGGCTATCGCGCTGATGGGACGCGAGTTCTTCTTCATATCGGTGTCGGCAACCGAGAATCCTACGAGAACTGGAAGGGGTTTTTGCAGGAGATGGTGGCCCGAGGAATGAGGGAGCCGTTGCTCATCGTGACGGACGGGAATCCTGGAGTGCTCAAAGCGATCGCAGAGGTCTTCCCTCGAAGCCTCAAGCAACGTTGCCAGAAGCACCGCCTCGAGAACATCCTGGGCAAGGCTCCGAAGGAAGTGCGCGACGAACTCAAGGCGGCCATCCTTGAGTCGTTCCATGCGAACAGCTACGAGCAAGGGCTGAAGAAGGGTCGGGAGGTGATCGCTCGGTACCGTCAACGATTCCCGAGCGCGATGAAGTGCATGGAAGAGACCTTCGAAGCGTGTCTTCAGGCGCTACGCCTTCCTGCGGCGCATCACAAAAGGCTTCGCACGTCGAATCTACTTGAGCGCACGTTCGGAGAGCACAAACGTCGCACAAAGGTCATTCCTCACTTCTTCACCGAGGAGGCCGCGATGAAACTCTCGTTCGCTGTGCTCTTGGCCGTCGCAAACAAATGGCGCGGCGTGAGGATGGATGTCTTCGCCGCTAGGAAAGTCGAGGAGCTTCGCAACGAGCTTCTCCCGCAAGGCACGTCGGAGGAATCAGCAGCTTAACCGAGCGCGGGGAACCGTACGGAGATTTGACAGGAAAATTAAGACTTGACCCGTACACATCACCAACAGTAAACAGCGCTAGCACCAAACGACCTCGAATCACCCGACGAACTTGTAGCCCAGCCCATGCACCGTCACCAAGTAACGCGGCTTCGAGGGTGTCTCTTCGATCTTTTGCCGCAGCCCGGATACGTGGACATCGACGGTCCGCGAGTAGGGCATTGCATCGTACTCCCACACGTTCCGCAGCAGCTCATCTCGTGACAGGGTTGCTCCTCTGTGCTCAATGAAGTAGTGCAGTAACTTGAGCTCCAGCGCCGATAACTCGACGGGCTCCCCGTCTTTGCGCAGCTCTGCCCTTCGAAAGTCGACGTCGATGTTGTCGAACTGATATCGGGGACTCTTCCGAGACGTAGGCACCGCGGGCTGGGATCCAGATCGTCGCAACAGCGCTTCGACGCGGGCAGTCAGCTCAAGCATCTCGAAGGGCTTGGTCAGGTAGTCGTCACCACCCAGCTTCAGCCCGAGCACCCGGTCGGTCAGCTCTCCACGCGCCGTGAGAAACAGAATCGGCGTCGACGTTCCACCCCCTCGAAGCTCCCGGCACACATCGAAGCCGCTTTTGCCGGGGAGCATCACGTCCAGGACGATGAGGTCGAAGGGCTCGCTCGTGCCGCGCTCGACGGCAGCATCGCCATCTCGGACCGCAACGACATCGTATCCCTCCACGCGCAGGCGGTCCGTAAGAGTGACGACGAGCCCCTCCTCGTCTTCGACGAGCAGCACACGCTCGCTCATGGGCTCTTGATCTCTACGGAGCGTCTTCACTGTCGGCCCCGGGCAGAATAATTCGGAACGTAGAGCCCTCCCCGGGTGTGGAGTCCACCTCTACGCTCCCGCCATGCTCACGGACAATTTCCTCGACGAGACTGAGCCCGAGTCCGCTTCCTGGGGTTTGGCGGTCCCGGGCGCGGTTCCCGCGATAGAAAGCCTCGAATAGGCGACCCCGATCCTCCTCGGCGATTCCCTCGCCGTTGTCGCTCACCGAGAACACCACGCTTCTCGGCGGGCGCTTCGACACGGAGACCTCAACCTCGATAGATGGTCCGCCATGCTTCACCGCGTTCGTGATCAGGTTCACCAGGGCGCGACGCAGCGATTCTTCGTCTGCTGAGACCGATAGCTCTCGGGACATCACCTTGCTCACGGTGGCACCGGATTCCTCCACCAGCGCGACGCAGTCCGCAAGAGCGCCGTCGACAATCGCGTACGCCGAGACCATCGTCTTGGGGTCGACGCGTGGGCTTCCGTTTACCTCACGGGAAGAGCGCACCCCGGCGAGCGCGAGTACCTGATCCACCAGATCGTTCAAACGACGCCCATTGACATCGATGAGTGAACCGTAGCGGCGGATTTGCTCCGCGTCGCTCACCGAACCATCAGCAAGATTCTGAGCCGCTGAACGAATGACCGCCAGCGGCGTACGAAGCTCGTGCGACACCCCCGCGACGAAAGCAAGCTTTCGCGATCCCAGCTCAGAGGCCCGCCGTGCCGACACGGAAACGAGGACGACACTCGCACCGAGGAGTCCGAGCACTGTAAAGCTCAATGTCAGATTACGGAAGCGCGCTTGTGTCACGGCCCGTTCCAGTGACCCGGCACGGTGGCGAACGAAAACGCTCCAGTGAGCTCGCGAGAGCTCCCGACTCGCCTCCACGAAAGCTTCACGAGCTTGAGCCACACCGCGAGCGTTCGAGCCTTCGCTCGCCGTTCGCGAGCTTGGCTCTCTCTCGTGCTGATCGCGTTGGTGTTGAGAAAAGCCGCGGCGGCGCGGCGGGCGAGGTCTCGGACGTTCGAACCATGGCCCACGCCGTATTCGCCGAAGAGAGAACAGCGAGGCGGTGGCGTCGGCATGCGCCACGACCGCTTCAGCGTCGGTTCCGGGTGAAGCGTACACCGTGCGCCGGGCCCCATCGATAACCACCACCTCGTACAACGGCTCGCCCTCATCATAGAAGTACCTAGTGACGGCCTCCGCCAAGATGTCTTTGAGCGCCTCGGGGTCGAGCCGGGCGACAATGTAAGCGGCCGGGACGGTCGAGCGCCCAGTGCGAGCCTCAACAACCGGAAACGCGATCGCAGCAGGATCAGCCCACACGAAGGGTAGCAGAGTGGAGTGCCACTGCAACTTGTCCGCGATCGCCACCTCGAGCTCGGCAAGCTCTTCTTTCTCTCCGACCGAGAGAGCGTCGGCTTCCGTGGAGTTCGTCGACGATGAGTCCGAGTCGCTTCGCGACCAGACGAGCCCGCTGCCATCCGCGTCTCCCGTGACCCAGAAGAACGCCCCCACGATGGAAGGATAGAAGGATTCGTCGTGAAAGGCTCGGGCAGCACGGACGAACGCGGCCCGATCGCCCCCCGGAAAGCGGAAGCTCCGTAGCACGCGAGCGATCTCGTCGTCCAGCTCTTCCGCGAACCGACGAACGCTCGAGTTCAGGCTGGCCCTCATTCGCTCCCTTTCGGCCTCGCTGATCTGGCCCGTCCAGCGGTACTGCAGTACGGCGAGCACGAGAACGAAGGCCACGAGAAGCGCAGACACTACAAGGCCGTGGAGATCGCGGCGACGTCCCATATCTTCATTGTACGTCGGAGATTCGCGAGCCTTGGAAATGCCTCCGACTTTTACATTTTTCTTACAAATCCTTTGCAACGTCTTGATGACCCTCCGGCCCTCGTTGGCTAGGATGGCGCTTGATTACAAGACGTCGGACGAAAGGAGACAGGAAATGACAATGAGAAGACGAAGACTCACGACACTCTTGATAACGCTCACCGTCGGCGCCCTGACGATGGAAACGAGCTGGGCGCAGGCCGGTCGGCGCGGAGGGCGTGGTTTCCACGGCCACGGTTGGGGACACGGTGGGCCGATGGCCGGCTTGCGCGGTCTCGATCTCACCGAGAGCCAGCGCAACCAGATCCGGGCGTTGTTCGAAGACGCCTCCAATCGCAAGACGCATCAGCGGCTGGACGAAGCGCGACGGGCGTTGCGAGAAGCCGTGGAGAGCGGCGGTGACGAAGGCACCTTGAGGCAGCTTGCGGACGATGTCGGCAACGCGGAAGGTGATGCCGCCGTGGCGAGATTGCAGATCCAGAAACAGGTTCGGCAGATTCTGACGGAGAAACAGCGCGAGGAGCTCGCGCCTCAAGGAAGAGCGCGGTCAGAAATTCGAAGAGCGCCGTCAACGTCGCCGCTCGACGAAACCCCCCAATAACGACTCCCTTGAGTGAGCGAGCAGCGGCGCTGGAGGAAGCCGCACCGCGCATGCGGTGCGGCTTCCCGTGCCGAGGAGATCGCGGCAACATCCCACATCTTCATTGTACGTCGGAGATTTCGCGAACCTTGGACACGCCACTCCCGTCGTGTCCAAAAACACAAACACACCCAAGACTGGTGTGCCGGCCTGCTTGGAGTCCTTCCAGAACAGCGCGTGAGGTCAAAATTCTCATGTGGCTTCCCGATGGTAGAAACGTAGCAGCCCGCCAAGCCGTTCACGGGAGAGCACCTTGCGCTCGGACTGAGGTACTGGTCGCTGGCTGGGAACAGCAGGAGATTCTCCTTGCCTTGATGGCGGATTCAAACGGCCCTTGGAAAGGTGCAAACTGCTGACCCGCTGGGCGTTCGAGTATTTTAACCAGACGGGGTTGCTACGTTTCTACCATCGGGAAGCCGTATGAGTATTTTGACCTCACGACGTTCCGCTGGGCGATAATACGCCCCGCCTCTATTTACGACGCCGCTTCGCTCGGAAGTGATCGAGCGAGAACTGTCCACCACCCATCAAGATCAAGGCCAGCATGATCACCAGAAAGAGAAGTGCCCGCTCTGGATTTCCCCAGCTATCGACTGTCTGCTCTGGCACCTCGAGTAGGCCGATCGATATCAAGAGATGCAAGTGGAATCTGTGCCGCAAGAAACTCGCGACGAACATTGCGAACGCTGCGAACGAAGCGGCGACCCGTGTGAAGAGCCCCGAGGCAATCAAGAAGCCACCCGCAAATTCGGTGAGCGCCAAGCACCAGGCGAAAAACCCCGGCATGGGAAACCCCAACCGAGCGATGCTCTCGAGTCGCCTCGTGGGATCACCCCAAACAAGCTGATCGATCTTTCCCCAGCCGTGGGCAAAGGCGAGTCCCAGCCCAGCCAGTCGCAGTATCAACAAAGCGAAGTCTTTCGTCAGCAATGAGTTCATAGCACCTCTTTGAACGGGCGCTCGAGACCACAACATAAACGCCCTATCTTTGCTCGTTTGTCGTGAAATGTAATCATTCGTCTCAGACTATCCCAAAGGAGACCTCGGACGCTGAACCTCGTCCCATTAATTCTTGAACAAGGTGCGAGAGCATAGTGCCTGGCACGCCCCCGTCCTGTGCCAAAACTCGGCCCTTTTGAAATAGACCACAAATCATCAGCTTAGGCGCCCTTGGAATCCGCTCAGAATCGAGGGTATTTCGCGCCGCAGGGCTGCCTTGGTGCACAACTCGCGATCTCGGTCCACAATTGTCCTGTACTCCCTGTACTCGCGGATACGAGGTTCCCCATGAGCATTTCTATCGTGGGCTCAGCGATGCGAGCGAGAGGGTTGGCGGCACAGAGAGTTGAGGCAAGGATCGGGTGCAAGATTCTCAACACCATGACGGCGCTCGGGATGCCTGATAGCAAGATGATCGGATGATGGAAGTCGGGGCCAAGCGAGCTCTCGGCCTCTATCGGAGTTGTGCACCAAGGCAACGATTGGGTGACGAACCCTAAGACGCCGGCACCTCCGGAGATTTCTTGCGAGCGTTAGCCGGCGGGCAAGGCTCGTCCGAGCCCGCCGGATGGAGAACCTGCCACAGCTCGGAGTGCTCGCGCAGGTACTTTCGAGTGAACGAACGATTTCGGTCATTCCCCGATGACCTCCGCCCACGCGCGCGGTGCCATTGCTGTCAAGTTGAGGCATTCAGGGCCGATCCGACCCCAAGATGTTGGCAACGCCGTGCGCTCAAGCCCCATCATCTAGCGCCTCCGTACACGTCGAAGTTCTCTTTCCGCACACGGCCGAATCTCTTCTCGGAGTTCTCGGTCCCGCTTGGCCCGGGCCGGGAGGCGACTCGGGTCCTTTTCTCGGGCTTTGTGCTCGTAGTAGAGCGAAGTGGCGATCGGCAGCATCCGGCAGACCGGCTCGACCCCGTAGCTCTCGCGGTTCTTATCGACGAACGACACCATCACCTCGGTCGGCGGTCGAGCTCCGCCTGGGCGAAAAACGCCGATGCCTTGCGTAGGATCTCGTTCGCTCGCTTAAGCTCGCGAACTTCCCGCTCGAGCGCCTTGAGTCACGTGCGCTCGTCCGTCGTCAGCCCCATGCGTTTGCCTGTGTCACGTTCTGCTTGACGCACCCACTTGCGCAGCGTCTCCGACGTGCACCCAATCTTCGACGCGACCGAGACGATCGCCGCCCACTGAGATTCGTGCTGATGCTGCTGGTCCAAGACCATCCGCACCGCGCGCTCTTTCACCTCCGGTGAATACCTGCTTCGTCTTGCCATGACTCCATCCTCTCAAGAGTTGGAGTCTCCGGGAAACCCGGGGCGGTTCAACCGGCGTGCTCATGGCCGAGGATTCTAGCTCTCATTGGCCAATCAAGCGTAGACACCTCTAACCTGAAACGTCCCGGCGAGTCGGTGTTGAGTTCGTTTGTATTTTTGGACACGACGGGTAGGTTCACAACGTTGGATCGATTTTTTCCGGAGCACAGCCTGGCGCGGTGATCGCCTCAGTGCCAGACCGCTCGCAACACGGGTTTATGCCGCTGCGATGGAAGTGCCTTGCGAGCGTTTGCTAGTTCTGCTTCGACCTCTTCGAGTAGAATCGGAGATTCTAAGATGACAGGAACATTGTCCGGTATTAGGTGGAAGATTTTCTCAAATGCACTGATCGAGGCAAGGCTCAATCGATCGTGTTTACTTTTGGCGCTGACCTCGCTTACATGAAGCTGTCGCAGCCGACTCCTGAACCCGCGCAACATTTCCGTCGCTTCTGACATCGTGGGATCCACCTGCCGTGCATGTCCTAAATCGCAACAGAATGAAGCCTTGGGAAGTAGCGCAAATACATCCTCAAGGACGGAGGTAGTCTGACCTGTGGACTTACGAAGGTCCGTGTTTTCGACACACAGTTGCTCGCCAAAACTGGCCCACAGGCTGAAGTCCTCAATGGCATCGGGATGAATGACGATCGGCCAATCGCGATTTACAAGTGCGCGTAACTGCTTCGTGACCTCTCGTTCCGTTCCTGCTTGGATCGCGCTCGGCGCATGGATTGACACGTACGAAAATGTTGAAAGATCTAAGTCGGCGATACCGCACAATAGTTCTGGCAACTCGCTCTGCCGAAGAGTCGACAACTCAATTACATCGGTATCTTTGTCCGAGAGCATTTGGAGAGCCCGGCGGAAGTCGCCTTTTGCCAATGCACCTGTGGAAAAACCGATAGGTCGCATCAAAACACTCCATATTTCAACATAAGTGGTTCAAGCTCTTGAGTTTCGAAAAACAGCTTAGTGAGACCGTTCTGAAAGTCGTGGCTGATCTTGCGCACAGTCGTAAAGGTTGTACTTGTATGTGCATCCTCTGCGTTCAATCCTTCCAACTCCTTTCGTGTGCTCGCGTCGTCCAGCATGCCCAAAAATTGATCATATGCTGTGAAAATCTGTCTAGCCGTCTCGTCTGATGTTTGATACGAGAGAAGCGCGCTGGCAAGCGTTTCCAAGGGTGTATTCTTCGACATGGAAACAAGATGCTTCAGAAACGGAGAAACGGCCCTCCGGGAAACGCGATCTTCTGGAACGCTCGCGTGAAGCAGTGCACAATTGAAGCACATGAGCAATCCAGATACGAAGATCAGTTTTCGAGACATCCGTAACTTGGCGTTCCGCACGCCCCAACCTTGACCTCCTCGTTCCCGTTGCTTGCTTGCGAAATCCACGGCCATGGTTCTCCAAAATCGCACGATGTCGTTCAGCAGGAATCGAGGCATGTTATGGTGGCTGTCATGTTGATCCGAAATTTCGGTTTCTTCTCCCAAGTAACGGTCGACGACCCCACGGATGACGCGCTCATAGGCTTCCGATCGAGGGCCGACAGTCGTCGATTCCAGCAGCAGGAGAATTCGTTGTGTCGTGTTTCGGTTCGTATCGTGCTCACCTCCAATATTGTGAATGATCTCGTGACTAAACGCCATCGAGCCAAAAACTTCGGCCCGGCCAGGCTCTTTGAATTTGGCCTCTTTAAGGGCCGACCGTATCTTTTGTGCGATCAGGGAGTGGGCCGGATCGGCCTGGCCGTCAACTAATAGTGTCCAGTCTAAGTCACTGCCATCTGTCCATTCTTGTCGGCCGATTGAGCCGAACGCCACAACGCTACGATCTTCTGAATCCGGTTTCTCGCGCGACAACAAGTTTTGCAGTTCCTGCTTCTTCTTTTCGGAGGCCTCCTTCGATTTCTCGATCGCCGGCCATTCGGCTCCAAGATGGGCACGCAGCTTATCGATCGATGAAGGTTCAGCTGTCACTACTCAGATATCCAAGCTGATAGTAATTAACACATTTCGTCTCATCGGACTATCTAGGCCACGACGTCGTCGTATCCAAAAACACAAACGAACTCAAGACCCGCGCGCCGGGATGTTTCGGATGAGAGGTGTCTACGCTTGGTTCGCCCATGGCAGCTAGGATCCTCGTTGTTCGCGTCGGGGCACAACGGGATGGTCCTCGCATCATCGCAAGCGGGCCGAATAAATAGCGGGTTAGGAATCGATTATAACCGAATAAGACGGATCGCGTCGCGTCCTGTGCCAAAACTCGGCCCTTTTGAAATAGACCACAAATCAGCAGCTTAGACGCCCTTGGAATCCGCGCAGAATCGAGGGTATTTCGTGCTGCAGGGCTGTCTTCCGACCTGTGCCTTCCATTTATTCATCCGCGGGCTGTGCTCCGCAAAAATTCGATCCAGCGTTGATTGCGCGGTTTAGAGCTGTCATGCTCCGCTGCTTCGTGATGGTTGACCCGACGACGCCACCGGCGTCTTAGAAGCGGTGAGTGATAGTCTATTTCAAAGAGCCGAATTTTGGCACAGGACGCCATAGCTACTTGGACGAACTTGTCGCATATCTCGTCGTGTCCAAAAACACAAAGGCGTTGCCAAGCCCTTGATGGTTGCGCTCTCCATGATAATGATAGATGAACTCGGCGACGGCCCGGCGCTCGGGTCCTAGAGTTCGTTTGTATTTTTGGACACGACGGGCGCACGAGGGAAGCCAGGGTAAGAACGCATGTAACGTTCTTAGTCCCAATAGTTTACATACCAACAATGTCAAGGACTGAAGGGCCACGCCCAGATGCAGAAGCACCCCTCCGCATAGGTCTTGCCCGCCTCGATCCGATTCGAGCCAGGAGAGGGCGTTGGCGATGTTGTGCAGGAGTGTTTTATCATCTGCCGAGTACCACAACCGAAAAGAAACGGAGATTGGAACAGTGAGCTTGAAGAAAGGCGAGCTGGTTGATTTCGAGGCTCACCTTGTCGGTCGGTCACGGAATGCCGCAAAGCCGAGGGTCAAGCGCGGCCGGAGGAGCACATTGACCGCAGACCGCATGGAGAAGCTCCTTGGGTGCGTTAGGCGCGGATTGAGTAACAAGGATGCCTGTATGGTCGCAGGTATAAGTGAGACAACATTTTACAGGTGGATAGAAAAAGGAAAACACGCGAAGCGCGGGCCATATCGGGAATTTTGGGATTCATTCCAGGCCGCTCATGCCCACTTCGAGAAATTCCACCTCAAAGCCATTGCGCGGAGCTCGCTGGAAGAGACGCAGACTACCCGAGAGGTGATGAAGTACGAAGGCGGCGAGGTCGTCACTCTGCCGGACGGGAAGAGGCAGCTCCGCCCTGGGAAGGTGAAGTCGGTGAGGCTAGAGATTCACACGCACCCACCGACGCCGAAGGGTTCGATGTGGCTGCTCGCGCGTCGGTTCCCTGACAAATGGGGCCGGCGGCGCACAAAACTTCCGGCAGCAGATGCAAATGCAAAGGTTGTGCTTTATATCCCGGACAATGGCAGGAGTCGAGATTCGCAAGTGAGCTTGAAGGAAAGCGACGTGGTTGATTTCGAGGCTCACCTCGTCCTGTGCCAAAACTCGGCCCAGCCGGCATCGACGAAAGAACTGCGCCTCTCGAAATCAGGCTAAAACTCTAGCACGCGAACAGGTTACGCGGCGGCCGCCAACACTTGACTGCGGAAGCACCATTTGGACCAGACGCGAGAGAAAGAGGTCAAGATTTTATCTGAATATTGGCGTTGCTCGGGTTACAGCATTCCGAGTCCCGCACACAGCGACAACCACCGACCGCTAGGAGAGCGCCGAGCACCGGAGCCGTGAGATAGATCCAGAGAGCTTGGACGTGTCCACTCACCAGCGCGGGTCCGAGGGAGCGCGCCGGATTCATCGACGCACCCGAGACGGGTCCCCCTAAGAGAGACCCTAGGGCGACGGCTCCACCTACGGCGACTCCTGCCAATAGGCCCTTCTCTTTTGCGCCGGTGGAAACGCCGAGAATCACGAACATCAGAATGGATGTGAGGAGCACCTCGAGAACGAAAGACTGCGAAGCCCGACCAGCGGGAATTGTCGCGCCGAGGGTCTGGCTCTCCAGAAACAACGCACGAACGATGAGGCTGGCAGCGAGGGCACCTGCGGACTGACTAACGACGTAGGGCGCAACCTCACGGCGCGACATTCGCCCCGAGGCCCAGAACCCTAGTGTCACGGCGGGGTTCAAATGCGCACCGGAAACGTCCCCCACCGAATAGATCATTGCCATGACCACCAGACCGAACGTGAGGGCCACGCCTACGTGGGAAATAACTCCCCCGTTGAGCTCGTTAATGACGATGGCGGCGGTGCCCGCGAACACGAGCGCAAAGGTACCAATGGATTCAGCCAGATAGCGTTTCATGGGGCCCCGATTATAACGGCTAGGCGGAAGTCGCTACGGTGAGTCGCGCGAGATGATCCGCGGTATACTCCTGACCGATCGTCTCGCATCGCCATCCCGTCCTGTGCCAAAACTCGGCCCTTTTGAAATAGACCGGTGCTTCCGCAGTCAAGTGTTGGCGGTCGCCGCGTAACCTGTTCGCGTGCTAGAGTTTAACCTGATTTCGAGAGGCGCAGTTCTTTCGTCGATGCCGGCTGGGCCGAGTTTTGGCACAGGACGGGATACCACGCTCCCTAGGCGAAGACCTGGATCCAGGTCCTGGGCAAAGATGGAAATAAAGGAGGCCCGGGCCGTATCTGGACTAGAACGTGCGGGGGCGGCTACGCCGCGGTAGCCCCGGCCTCGATTCTGGGCCTCTCGGGTGGCCTCTTTTCCCGCCGCCCGCATGGCCTGATCAGCGCCTACTCTCTTATTTGGCGCAAACTTGGCACTCGGAAATCGCGATTAGAGACCAAAACCGAAAATGAGGCCTGTTCAGCCGTTCTAGCGCGTCTCTGGTGCCACCTAATTCTGGAAACCCCCGCCAACCGCGCGGAAAATCTCATCCGTCTCTGCAGTGCCACAATTGGGCAGACTGGGTGGCGGATGGTGCAGTTCGGAGCTATCCGGTCTCGGCTAGCAGCCATCAATAACAGGGAATTAACAGGGAATTTGGGCCATTTTGAGGCTGATCGAGCCATTTTTTCACGTGGTAACCATCGGTATTTCAAATGGTTAGATGGCAATTCCCTGTTCCGAAAGAACAGGGAATTTAAGATGACCTAACAGGGAATTTGAAATAGGCGAACAGGGAATTGAGATGAGCGAACAGGGAAATGTCACGAGCAGCACGTGAGGGATTCCATTTGACCGCACGGATGGTTTCTTCCCTGCCGGTCAAAAGAGTCCCATCTCCGACCTGGGGGCAAGAATGTCTGGGTCGTCGTTCCGAACGCTGTTCACTCTGGTGCTAACGGCACGCTTCTCGTTAAGGGCCGCCATAGGGTTCACGTACCAAGTCGAGTAGCCTTAGCACCGGCGATGTTGGGTCGAGCCAGTCGTCGAAACGGTCGGGAGCGATGATTGCGGGCTGTCGGTGGTGAATGTCGGCAAGCTCTGGAGAGGCCGTCGTCGTGATGATGGTGAAGGATTCGAGGGAGTTGTTGCCCTTGCCCTGACCTTACCGTCCGGCTGCGCGCTCGAAGGTGCTTCCGCAGTCAAGTGTTGGTGACCGCCGCGTAACCTGTTCGTGTGCTAGAGTTTCGCCTGATTTCGAGAGGCGCAGTTCTTTCGTCGATGCCGGCTGGGCCGAGTTTTGGCACAGGACGGGGTACGCGACTTCTTTTTTGAGGGTCATAGTGCTCCATCACGATTACCGGTTGTCACGCGTCGCCTGACGGACCTAGCTTTCTCGCGGGGAACAAAGCGTTCTTTCTCAAGCACGTTATTGCGTCGGTGGCTCGGCAGTGACAGAGTGCAGAACCTCCACCGAGGCGAAGACGAGTTCGCAGGACCTCAACTCCCATGGCTGTCTGCCTGTCAATATGCGATCTTCTTTTTTGCGGGTCACAGGGCAAAGTTGAGGTCCACTATGTGGAGTGTCACGGCAACGCCGACGGTCACCGCATATGGTTTTGATGGATTAGAGCGTGATGGTTTTTCATCGCGGGAAGTGCCTCGCTAGATTAGCTCGGACCATGGCGCGGAGTTTACGGAACGAGCCGTGCTCCTCGGATAAAGTGTGCAGGAGCGCGTAGTGCGGGAAATCCGCATGCTGCGTGCGATGCGGCGGGAGCTGGAAACGGGGACATGGTAAGGACTGAGGCACCGGCACTTGGCGAAAGCCGCCGGCAACAGCTACTCCCCTTATCTCTATCTACCGCGCCAGCCCCCGACCCTACCAGGTAGCCATGATCACGTCGTTGCTTGCAATCAAGATCGTTGCCGCCGTGGTGATCCTTGTCGTGGGCGTCGTCGGAGGCGTCATCCCACTTCTGGCGGCCCGTCACCATGCGAGCCGCCGATTCTTGTCGCTAGGCAATTCCCTGGCGGGCGGCATCTTTCTCGGCGCAGGGTTCATTCACCTGCTGCCTGAAGCAGGCGCGGCGCTTGGGGAGGTGATCGAGTATCCCCTAGCACCGCTGCTGGCGGCCATCGGCGTCTGCGTACTGCTGCTCATCGATCGTGTCCTGTTCGAAACCACCCGCGCGGGCGGAGGGGGGTCGCATCAGCCGATCTATCCCTTGGTTCTGCTCGTGGTTCTGTCGATCCACTCCATCATCGCCGGCATCGCCCTCGGGCTTGAGGCTGAGGTGGCCGCTTCCGTGTTCGTCATGCTCGCCATCCTGTTCCACAAAGGCTCAGCCGCCTTCGCCCTGATGGTCAGCGTGCATGCCTCCGGCGCCGACATGAGACGCCTATGGACGGTCTTGACGATCTTTGTCGTGATGACGCCATTGGGGATCGTGCTTGGCACGGTGGTCTCGAGCCTTCTCGAGGGCCAAACCGCGATGCTGATCGAGGGGAGCTTCAACGCGCTGGCTGCGGGAACCTTCATTTACGTGGCCATTCTGGATGTCATCGATGCAGAGATGTCCAGAATCGACGTTCGTGTCGCGCATTTTGTACGGAGCGCGTTGATCGGGGAGGACGACGTGCCAATGCCGTCGCAGGACACGGACCGCATATTCAAGTTCGTGCTGGTACTCGTTGGCCTCGCCAGCATGGCGGTGGTCGGGATCTGGATGTAGTGGGATCGTCCTGACGGCGACGGCCAGGGAAGTCGGCCCCCGTCCTGTGCCAAAACTCGGCCCTCTTGAAATAGCCGATAAATCAGCAGCTTAGCGTCTGTGTTTTGCGATGGTGCCAAGGGCCGTGGCCTTTACAATCGTCTGGCCCGAGGGTGTTATCTTCGGATCCATCATGACGTACCATGTGCAATTCCTACTGTTGGTCAGGCAGCCGTTGTTCGATCGGGCAGCCCTGCCGCTCACACAGACCTCATGGGTGCTTCCACCATTAAGTGTTGGCAAAATGACACTAAGACTTTACAGTGCATTAAATTACAGCCATGGTCTTTCAAAAGGGCCGAGTTTTGGCACAGGACGGGGATGAACCGGTGAATGTGCACGCCGTCCAGGTCTATGATGACCGTTCCCCGCATGCGCGGGGATGAACCGGTATATGAACAGTGGCAACGGCGGCACAGTGGCCGTTCCCCGCATGTGCGGGGATGAACCGGCGGCGTCAGCCATTGGGTCGGACGAACCAACCCGTTCCCCGCATGCGCGGGAAGGTAGCGACATCGATCGAGTGGTCGACAAGACTGAGCCAGCCTGAATCAATCGTTCCTTGCCTATGCGGGGATTTTGCCCAAGCCTGTGCTACGCTTCCATCGAAAGCTAGCTTCATCGCCAGACACCATCATGAGTTCCTTTGTAGCGATCGACTTCGAAACTGCCAATCAACGCAGTGACAGCGCCTGTGCGGTCGGACTAACCGCGGTTCGTGGCGGTCGGATCGAGGTTGCGCGGTCGTTCCTGATCCAGCCACCCGCATCGCACTTCGCGTTCACCGAGATCCACGGACTCCAATGGGAGGATGTGCGCGACTCACCCACCTTCGGCGAACTCTGGCCCACCCTACACGCCTGGATTGACAAGGCTGAGTTCCTCGCCGCCCACAACGCGTCGTTTGATAGTAGAATCCTCCACGTGTCTTGCGCCATGTATGATATCCGGGTGCCGCGTATGCCGTTTATCTGTACGGTCCAGCTTGCGCGCTCGCAGTGGGGCATCTACCCGACACGGTTGCCAGATGTTTGCCGGCGACTCCGCATTCCGCTACGTCACCACGACGCAGAGTCCGACGCGGAAGCGTGTGCGCGTATCGTGCTTACGGCCGAGCGAGAGGGATGGCGTCGTGGATGACACCCACGACCTTGGTGAGCTCTATCACGATTACCGGTTGTCACACGTCGCTTGATCGACTTAGCTTCTCGCGGCGAACAACGCGTTCTTTCTTGAGCACGTTATGCGTCGGTGGCCCCGCGAATCGAACCGTCGCACTGAAGCTTTGAGCGGGCGGGTGCCGAAGGTCTTCTTCCCCCACTGCGAGCATCTCGTCTGGTCAAAATACTCGAACGCCCAGCGGGTCAGCAGTTTGCACCTTTCCAAAGGCTTGTGCTCGTGAGGTCAAAATATTCATGCGGCTTCCCGATGGTAGAAACGTAGCAGCCTGCCAAGCCGTTCACGGTCGTCCTGTGCCAAAACTCGGCCCTTTTGAAATAGGCCATAAATCAGCAGCTTAGTGTTTGTGTTTGCGACCGGGCCAAGGGCCTCAGGCTTTAATGTGGTTATATTCAACCCCACTATCATGCTCACAGTCGTAAGTGATTGGGCGGGCTTGCTCCGTTACTACCACCGCGACGCCGCATAGGAGTTCGGGCGCACCAGTTGGACGGAATGGATGGTCTGGAGGAGAGCTCTGCTCTGGCTCGCCTATCGCAGAGCCAGTGCCGCGTCGGCTGGTCTCCGCGAATTTCGAGAACGCCTCTAGAGTTCTAGATTTCGGCTCCGTTCGCGTTTTCGGACACGGACGGGCGTCGCGCTTATTATGACCAGGTGCCGATCGCCCGCTCCACGTCGCGCCCCGCCGGACTCTGGAACACTCGCAGGTCGAACTCCGGTACCACCGCTAGCAGGTGGTCGAAGATGTCCGCCTGGATCGCCTCGTAGCGGCTCCAGACCTGATCGCGGCTGAAGACGTAGACCTCGATCGGGAGCCCGTGCTCGGTCGGCGCCAGCTGCCGGACTAGGAACGTCATGTCCTGGTACACCATCGGGTGGTGGCGAAGGTACGCGACAACATAGGCGCGAAACGTGCCGACGTTCGGGTGCTTCCGCTATACTCTCCTGCGCAAGCTCATCTCTGGCAAGCTGCGCGTGGAGGATATCGTTCCATGAAAAGTAAAAGTATGACCTATACGAAACATGAGGACATATCGCTCAAGAATCATGCCGAGTTCAATGAGAAATGGCTTCAGGAGCGGATTGCGGAAGATCCAACCATACTCCGTCTTGGCGACGTCATTCTTCTCGACCGGGAACGCACTCAGGAGCGGGCGGGACGGCTCGATATTCTATTATCCAACCCTGAGCAGGACCGTAGGTATGAAGTCGAGTTGATGTTAGGAGCAACCGACGAGTCCCACATCATTCGGTGCATCGAGTACTGGGATATTGAACAGCGGCGCTATCCCGGTTACGAGCACTGCGCCGTGCTGGTAGCCGAGGACATTACTAGCCGGTTCCTGAACGTCATCGGACTTCTCGCCGGCACCGTGCCGCTGGTCGCCATCCAACTCAACGCCCTGGCGGTCGGAGAACACATTGTCCTCGACTTCGTCCGTGTGCTCGACCAGCGACTACTTCGACGTGATGACGTGACTGTGTCGAATCTCCAGCTCGTCGACCGCTCCTATTGGACGCAGAAGTCAACACCCCAAATCATTGAGATGGCCGACCAGCTATTGGAGATCATTAACGAAAAGGCTGATCTAAAACAGAACCTCAACTTCAACAAGCACTTCGTCGGACTGTCTGACGGAATCCGCTCAAGGAATTTCATCTATTTCAAGCCTAGAAAAAAGTGGATCCGGGTCGTCATTCCCAATGGGTGGAACGAAGATCGATCAGCGCGCTTTGAGGAGGCGGGGCTCGAAGCCGAACAAAAGAACAACAAATTGATATTCAACCTGTCACACGATGACCTTAAGAGTCACCACGAACTCGTTGTCGCTGTCATCCACGAGGTAGTTACCGCACAGAGTTCATGAGTGAATACCAAAGGTGATCCGGATGAACGACCTCGGACCGATCGATCTGAAACGTCGCAAAGGAGACGAGCCATTCCATGTTGATGGCCAAGCCATGGGCTTTGACTTGCTGAGCTTCTGGCAATGGAGTTCTTCGGATGTAGAGAAACCTGCGTATTCGCAGTCAGGCCTGATTGAGTCGATAAATCAGCTGACGACCCCGTCCTGTGCCAAAACTCGGCCCTCTTGAAATAGACGATAAATCAACAGTTTAGAGTTTGTGTTTGCGACCGGGTCAAGGTCCGTGGGCTTTACAATCGTCTGGCCAGAGGGTGTTATCTTCAGACACATGACGACGTACCCTGTGCAATTCCTACTGCTCGTTCTGGCTGGTTGGGTCAACCGCCAGCAGCAGGATGTGATTGACTACCTGCGAGAGGAGAACCGTGTGCTCCGAGCCGGGCTTTCGGGGCAAGCGTCTCAGGCTCTCTGACGACGACCGGCGCAGGCTCGCCGTCAAGGCCCAGGCCTTGGGCCGCGCGATGCATTGGCCTAGATTGCGTCGGTTGCCACACCCCGTCCTGTGCCAAAACTCGGCCCTTTTGAAATAGACGATAAATCAGCAGCTTAGTGTGTCTGTGTTTGCGACCGGGCCAAAGGCCGTAGGCTTTACAATCGTCTGGCCCGAGGGAGCCTCTCCAAGTTCATAAGACGCAGGTGGCGTCGTCGGGTCGATCGGCGCGAAGCAGCTGATCATGGCAGGTATAAACCGCGCAATCAACGCTGGATCGACTTTTTGCGGAGCACACCGGGCCGCACCTGGACCAGAACGTGCTAGGCCCGCTACGCCGCGGTAGCACTGGCCTCGATTCTGGGCCTCTCAGGTGGCCTCTTTTCCGCTGCCGCACGGCCCGGTCAGCGCCCGCTCCCCTCTTTGGCACAAACGTGGCACTCGAAAATCGGGATTAGAGACGAATACCGAAAATGAGGCCCGTTCAGCCCTTCTAGCGCGTCTCTGGTGCCACCTACCCCTGCAAAACCCCGCAAACCGCGCGGAAAATCCCCCCCGTCTCTGCAGGGCAGCAATTGGCCAGACTGAGTGGCGGATGGTGCAGTTCGGAGCTATCCGGTCTCGGCTAGCAGCCATCAATAACAGGGAATTAACAGGGAATTTGGGCCATTTTGAGGCTGATCGAGCCATTTTTTCACGTGGTAACCATCGGTATTTCAAATGGTTAGATGGCAATTCCCTGTTCCGAAAGAACAGGGAATTTAAGATGACCTAACAGGGAATTTGAAATAGGCGAACAGGGAATTGAGATGAGCGAACAGGGAAATGTCACGAGCAGCACGTGAGGGATTCCATTTGACCGCACGGATGGTTTCTTCCCTGCCGGTCAAAAGAGTCCCATCTCCGACCTGGGGGCAAGAATGTCTGGGTCGTCGTTCCGAACGCTGTTCACTCTGGTGCTAACGGCACGCTTCTCGTTAAGGGCCGCCATAGGGTTCACGTACCAAGTCGAGTAGCCTTAGCACCGGCGATGTTGGGTCGAGCCAGTCGTCGAAACGGTCGGGAGCGATGATTGCGGGCTGTCGGTGGTGAATGTCGGCAAGCTCTGGAGAGGCCGTCGTCGTGATGATGGTGAAGGATTCGAGGGAGTTGTTGCCCTTGCCCTGACCTTACCGTCCGGCTGCGCGCTCGAAGGTGCTTCCGCAGTCAAGTGTTGGTGGCCGCCGCGTAACCTGTTCGTGTGCTAGAGTTTCGCCTGATTTCGAGAGGCGCAGTTCTTTCGTCGATGCCGGCTGGGCCGAGTTTTGGCACAGGACGGGGTCAACCGCCAGCAGCAGGATGTGATCGACTACCTGCAAGAGGAGAACCGTGTGCTCCGAGCCGGGCTTCGGGGCAAGCGTCTCAGGCTCTCGGACGACGAGCGGCGCAGGCTCGCCGTCAAGGCCCAAGCTATAGGCCGCGAGGCGCTGGCCCAGATTGCGTCGGTTGCCACATCCGCTACGCTTCTGCGCTGGTACCGCAGGCGCACATGCATCTCCTCGAAGGCGTCCGAATGGCTCGCTCGCGTCGTCTTGGGGCTCTCGATAACGGCCTTCGCCGCGACGAGCGCGGGCGAAGATCTGTTCTCGGGTTTCGACGACGGGTGGAGGAAGCCGTGGATGGAGCGCGTCTTGGCGCGTCGCTCCAATACGTTTCGGCTCGAAACCGAGGCCGAGAATCGTTTCCTTCGCGTCGATAGCCGGAACTCTGCGTCGGCGCTTTGGCGGCGAGTCGATGTCACCGGCGAGCTCATCCTTTCGTGGCGATGGCGGGTGTCGACGAGCCTCGGGCACATTGACGACGTGCGGCGGCGGAGAAGCGACGACTATGCAGCAAGGGTCGCCGTCATGTTCGACGGGACGCCGTTCGCGCGCACGACGCCGCTTCTCATGTACGTGTGGGCGGGGAACGAGAGTGTCGGGAACGTGTACCCGAGCCCTTACAGCGACCAAGCGGCGACCATCGTCTTGAGAAGCGGGGACGTGGATAGCGGCGAGTGGTTCATGGAAGAGCGCGACGTGTCGGCGGATTTCGAGCGCTACTTCGGTCGACCTGCAGAGCGAGTCACCGGGGTCGTGCTCATGGTCGATACCGACAACACGGACTCGCAAGCCACCGCTTGGTTCGACGAGTTCGTGCTCCACCGCGACGCGGAGCCTTGACCGCGCGTGGCGTTGTTGCACCGCTCTTGGCTGAGAGCGAAATCTGCCTATCGTGGTGGCCGGGGTCGGAGAGCAGATGATGCAAGAGGTAGCTTGAGGTCAGCCCAACAGGCTGGCGGCCGTCGACAATGGCACGGACGGACGATGTCGGGTGCCAGGAAAGCATAGCGGATTGCCTCGATATTCGCTCTCGACTAGGTGGTCATCTGCATGGTGACGACCCGTCCGCCCAAAACAATTGTAGAGCCTACGGCCCTTGGCCCAGTCGCAAACACAGACACTAAGCTGTTGATTTATCAGCTATTTCAAAAGGGCTGAGTTTTGGCACAGGATGGGGTGCCTGATGCGCTAGTCAGCGCCGTTGTCGGCACGATGGATGCGAATGTTCCTTTCGCCTTCCTGAGGAAAGAATCGCCTAGCGGTGAGAAAAAGGTTCTCACACTGGTTTGGTCGATGGCGTGGAACGCGGAGAAATCGCGGTTCCTGAGAAATCCGGCAATCTCTATTTCGCGTTCCTGCAGGGAACGGCGATTCTGCTTGTCGTACTGGAGGTTCCGGATATCGTTCCTAGTGAACGGTGGGTTCATGATAACGAGGTCGAACAGCCCTGTGAGTGACTCGCTGGGTGCGGCTCCAGGTTCAGCCCGTTCAGCATCAAGCTCACCTGTCGTGGGGAGAGGTGAGGCGAGACTCGCGATGTCCCACTGGTCTTTCGCCGTGGTGAGGAACTCCAGCGACCCGGCCTTGGTCTTGCCATTGGGTTGCGGACCGTGCCGCATGGTGAAGAGGTTCATGCGGCTGTAGTCCACGCGGGGATTTCCGAGCGTGTCAGGTTGCAGGCGGCGAGTTGGACACCGTGACGGTTGATGTCAAGGCCGTACAGCACGTCCTCGACCAGGGCAAGATGCAACAGAGCGGAGTCGGCAGCCGCGCCAGCCGAGTGTTCGTGGCGGTCTCGAATGGCGTGCATTGCCGCCATCAGCAGGGTGCCTGTGCCGCAGGCTGGGTCGATGATCTTGAGTTTTGCGAGTACGTCCGCGTCAGACCAGTCCGCCGTGTCCTCGGTGAGCGCGAGCCTTGCTAGCAGCATGGCTGAAACGTCGTTCGTGTAAAAGGAGCCGTCGTACCTAGCCGAGGCGAGAAGCCTGTGGTAGAGCGAGCCCGCATGGTCGAAACGGAGCGATGCCAGCTCGTCGGCCACTGCTGTTGCGTTCTGCGCAATCCAGCGAATCGGCTCTCTGGCATCGTCGTCGGTGAGTGCTTCCAAGGCGACGAGAGCTGGCGCGAAAACCGGATGAAAGTCGATGGCGAGAATCGCTTGCCATGCATCGCGAATGATGGAGGTTGTCTTAGTTGGTTGGGCCAGGGCGGTCTTGAGTTGGACGATGCCCTTCATGGACGGCACGAGTCTCAGCCGGTGGTGGAGCAATGCCGCGTTCGAAAGCATTAGTGCCGCTACGAGTGACGCAGCTTTGAGATCTTTGCGCGTCCTTGGGAGAGCCAGCGCGCTTGCAAGCTCCGGTGCGCAACCGAGGAGCATGTCCGCTGCTTTGCGGACGGCGTCCTGTGCCAAAACTCGGCCCTTTTGAAAGACCATGGCTGTAATTTAATGCACTGTAAAGTTTTAGTGTCATTTTGCCAACACTTAATGGTGGAAGCACCCATGAGGTCTGTGTGAGCGGCAGGGCTGCCCGATCGAACAACGGCTGCCTGACTAACAGTAGGAATTGCACATGGTACGTCATGATGGATCCAAAGATAACACCCTCGGGCCAGACGATTGTAAAGCCCACAGCCCTTGGCACCGTCGCAAAACACAGACGCTAAGCTGCTGATTTATCGGCTATTTCAAGAGAGCCGAGTTTTGGCACAGGACGGGAAGCTGAGACTTGTCCTGACGGACAAAAGTAGCTATGATACTCAAAGTCATCAGGTCGGGTAAGCATGGGAGCCATTTACATCCAAGAAAACGGGGAAGAGCCTGCACGCTATCAGTCCTTCTTCACTGATGCCGAAGAGATCAACAATCTGATGATCTCGCTACTAGGTGACATTCGCGGAGCTAAAGTGTTGGAACCTTGTGCAGGACACGGTGCTTTTATAAGGCCGCTATTGCGTAGGGCTGCTCATATCGATGCGATTGATATCGATACCAGACATGTTCGCGAGTTGAGCTTGATTGAGGCGAAGACGCTCTACGTTCAAGAAGGCGACTTTATTGATTATTTTGTCAGCGGCCAACTGACCTCACCGCTATCAATCGGCGCAGAATACGATGCAATCATCTGCAATCCACCTTACGGCCTTAAATTTTCAGTACCATATCGCAAGGCGATTAAGAAAAAATATCCTAGACTCTATGCACGGGAATCGTACGGTCTGTTCATGGTGTTTGGGCTGCAATGCCTGAAGGAAGGCGGCAGGTTTGTTTTTATTGTGCCTGACACTTTTCTTACGAGCAGAAACCATCGGCCATTGCGTCAAATTTTGAGAGATAACATCAACATTACCTATTTAGTTCAATTTAAATCGGCACGCTTTGAAAGTGTCAACTTTGGCTACGCTAACCTTTGCATTATTGCTGGTAACCGTTCATCCGAAGGGCAGAAGGGCGACGTTCTCTGGTTCGACTACCGACAGTCGGAAGCGCCTTTGACCTTGTATGCTTTTAGCGACGTACAGCGTTTCTCATCCGCTGGTTTCCGGCAATCAACAGGTCATGGCTGGGTTCTGCCCAAGGACGAGGCCGACCTTGTTGCCTCGGCCTTTAGCCTCCTGGGGGAAATTGCAGATTGTCGGACGGGTATTTACACGGGCGATAATCCTAGGTTTTGTGGCTATGATGAACTCTGTCCTCCGTTTCGGATTAATGGTCATCCCATCGCGTGGAGTCAAGTTCGTTCAACTGATGCGCTGACTAATAGAGAGCGAGAGAACGGACTAAAGAATCCGCCGTACTACGTGCCTTTTGTCCGGGGCGGCCACCGCATGCCATTTGAGCAAACACGGTCAGCCATCGCTTGGAGCCGGGAAGCGGTGAACTATTACCGCACGGACAGGAAGGCCCGGCTACAAAATTCACGTTTCTATTTTCGTAAAGGTATAGCTGCGCCCATGGTTACATCGGGCCGGCTAAGCGCCTCGTACATGGAGGGGGCCGTTTTTGATCAGGGTGTCGTCGGAATCTTCCCCAAGGAGGAACAATGGATTGAGTTCCTTCTAGTTTTTCTGAATTCTGAGCATGCCACAGAGATGAAGCGCAATATAAGTCCAGGAGCAAACAACTCTGCCAACTACTTAAAAAGACTTAGGATTCCTGTGCCGAACGAATCTCAACTGAAAGAATCGAAACAAGTATGTATGAGATGGAGGAACGATCATGTAACCGACAATGAGACTATCAGAATCGAAGCTACAGCGTTTGTGGCACGACATTTCCTACCAGCGCAGATAACCGCTTAGGTCAGAGAGATGAGAGTCCAAATCACTCCAAAAATTCTCGGAAAGATCGGTTTTGAAGTCAACAATATGCTCCCGAATGACGCTCATATTTGAACCAGTGATTCCGTCAATTCTTGCATAGGCATCTGGCCCACAATGCACCTCCCAAAGACCTTCGCGCTTAATCATTTCAAGGTAGTTGTTGTTCTGTTCTTGCCGAACAAGGAAAAGTAGGTGCGTGTCGGGATTCCAAAGACGGTAGGCTTTGCCGATCGTTCTAAGCCGCAACATGTTGCCCTTTTCATTTGACCCAAATCCACTTTTGAAATCAATTACATAAGGTGTGCCATCAAGAGTGAAGACTTCGTCTTCCACCATATTGATCTCACCGATAATGTTCCGTAAGTTGCCAAAAATACTTGACACAGTATCTTTCTGATCATCTCGAGCCAGTTCCAAGAGGAGCTTGCCAATGGTATCTAGGACCCCTTCAAATACAGGTGGTGTTATACGCTGTAAGTTTGGCTTGGTGATGTCTTAAGATTCCTGTCAAAGAAAAACGATGTATGGTCCCCAAGCTCAAACCCGTCCCCGTCATGGGGACAGAAAAGGAGAACCATACATCATGGGAAAGGTACTGCCGAGTCAGCGATTGCTCAAGCAGTTCGAGGAACAACTGGTATTTGGGGAGATGAATCTCTCGGAGATCGTCCGGTCGGGAGCTCAGATGATGCTTCAATATGCGTTGGAGCGCGAGGTGACGGAGGCGTTGGGTCGAAACTACTATGAGAACGCTCCGGCAACGACGAAGGAGAAGGGACGACGCAACGGGTATGAGTCGCATCGGGTCCTCACGGGCGAGGGAGCGGTAACGGTGCAAGTGCCGCGGGTACGAGAAACAGAGAAGGTGTTTCAGTCAAAGATTCTCGACGCCTACGTGAGCCGGACCGAGAAACTCGATGAACTGATCGCGCGGATGTACGTCCACGGGATGTCGACGCGTGACATTGAGGCGACGTTCGCGGACGTGCTGAGCGGCACGGGTGTCTCGAAGTCGGTGGTGAGCCGGGTCACACGGTGTCTGTCGGAGGATTTCGAGGCGTTTCGAAAACGGGATCTCTCGAACGAGAAGCTGTTGTATCTCGAGCTCGACGGCACGTACCTGCGCTACCACCAAGGAGCGGAGAGAAAAGAGCCCATCCTCGTTGCGACCGGCTATCGCGCTGATGGGACGCGAGTTCTTCTTCATATCGGTGTCGGCAACCGAGAATCCTACGAGAACTGGAAGGGGTTCTTGCAGGAGATAGTGGCCCGAGGAATGAGGGAGCCGTTGCTCATCGTGACGGACGGGAATCCTGGAGTGCTCAAAGCGATCGCAGAGGTCTTCCCTCGAAGCCTCAAGCAACGTTGCCAGAAGCACCGCCTCGAGAACATCCTGGGCAAGGCTCCGAAGGAAGTGCGCGACGAACTCAAGGCGGCCATCCTTGAGTCGTTCCATGCGAACAGCTACGAGCAAGGGCTGAAGAAGGGTCGGGAGGTGATCGCTCGGTACCGTCAACGATTCCCGAGCGCGATGAAGTGCATGGAAGAGACCCTCGAAGCGTGTCTTCAGGCGCTACGCCTTCCTGCGGCGCATCACAAAAGGCTTCGCACGTCGAATCTACTTGAGCGCACGTTCGGAGAGCACAAACGTCGCACAAAGGTCATTCCTCACTTCTTCACCGAGGAGGCCGCGATGAAACTCTCGTTCGCTGTGCTCTTGGCCGTCGCAAACAAATGGCGCGGCGTGAGGATGGATGTCTTCGCCGCTAGGAAAGTCGAGGAGCTTCGCAACGAGCTTCTCCCGCAAGGCACGTCGGAGGAATCAGCAGCTTAACCGAGCGCGGGGAACCGTACGGAGATTTGACAGGAAAATTAAGACTTGACCTTTGGCTTTGAAGGAGTATCCCAAGCGGAGCTACAAAAGCGTTCCCAAAGCTCCCCTACACGCCGTGACAACGACATGTATTCGTATGGCCACACAGCATGTCGATACTCTAAAGAAACAACAGAAATACAGTATTGAAGAACAATAAGTCTCTGCTGACGTTCTTTGGTAGAAAGCCCGCCGGGTATCTGTGATACAAGGGCGTCACGATGATCAGATATTGCACGATTTACGGACTTAGCTTTGTTTTGGTGCGTATCACCGCCTGATTTGATGCCATCAACCAAGGGAGAAAGTGCTTCGTGAAGACAGTCGAGACACCTTGACTTATAGTCGACCAAATTAGTCATCTGCTCCCCTGTTCAAACAAGAGAGCAGACGGGAAAGAGACACGTCGAGCGCTTGAGAAATATTTAGGAGATTGACAAGGCTGATATTTCGCTCGCCCCGCTCTACACTGCCAATGTAAGTGCGATCTAAACCGGACAGATCCGCAAGCGCCTCTTGTGATAGACCACGTTCAGAACGGAGACGTCTAATCTCTGACCCAACTCTGTGTAAATGTTTGTTAAAGGCGCGTCCTCTCATGGATGTGTCCCGAGGTCCGTGGAAAAAGAACGGCGCCCTCCACTCCGTCATCAGAGTATCATATCAGGCGGCAACCTCCGCGTGTTCGAGAACCTCGCTCAGACGTTGGTAGCCGTCGATGCGTCGTAGTTGAATCTGGCCAGAGGCGATAAGCCCAAACAGCAAAGCGACCGCGGAGGTGATGTCTTAAGATTCCTGTCAAAGAAAAACGATGTATGGTTCCCCAAGCTCAAACCCGTCCCCGTCATGGGGACAGAAAAGGAGAACCATACATCATGGGAAAGGTACTACCGAGTCAGCGATTGCTCAAGCAGTTCGAGGAACAACTGGTATTTGGGGAGATGAATCTCTCGGAGATCGTCCGGTCGGGAGCTCAGATGATGCTTCAATATGCGTTGGAGCGCGAGGTGACGGAGGCGTTGGGTCGAAACTACTATGAGAACGCTCCGGCAACGACGAAGGAGAAGGGACGACGCAACGGGTATGAGTCGCATCGGGTCCTCACGGGCGAGGGAGCGGTAACGGTGCAAGTGCCGCGGGTACGAGAAACAGAGAAGGTGTTTCAGTCAAAGATTCTCGACGCCTACGTGAGCCGGACCGAGAAACTCGATGAACTGATCGCGCGGATGTACGTCCACGGGATGTCGACGCGTGACATTGAGGCGACGTTCGCGGACGTGCTGAGCGGCACGGGTGTCTCGAAGTCGGTGGTGAGCCGGGTCACACGGTGTCTGTCGGAGGATTTCGAGGCGTTTCGAAAACGGGATCTCTCGAACGAGAAGCTGTTGTATCTCGAGCTCGACGGCACGTACCTGCGCTACCACCAAGGAGCGGAGAGGAAAGAGCCCATCCTCGTTGCGACCGGCTATCGCGCTGATGGGACGCGAGTTCTTCTTCATATCGGTGTCGGCAACCGAGAATCCTACGAGAACTGGAAGGGGTTCTTGCAGGAGATAGTGGCCCGAGGAATGAGGGAGCCGTTGCTCATCGTGACGGACGGGAATCCTGGAGTGCTCAAAGCGATCGCAGAGGTCTTCCCTCGAAGCCTCAAGCAACGTTGCCAGAAGCACCGCCTCGAGAACATCCTGGGCAAGGCTCCGAAGGAAGTGCGCGACGAACTCAAGGCGGCCATCCTTGAGTCGTTCCATGCGAACAGCTACGAGCAAGGGCTGAAGAAGGGTCGGGAGGTGATCGCTCGGTACCGTCAACGATTCCCGAGCGCGATGAAGTGCATGGAAGAGACCCTCGAAGCGTGTCTTCAGGCGCTACGCCTTCCTGCGGCGCATCACAAAAGGCTTCGCACGTCGAATCTACTTGAGCGCACGTTCGGAGAGCACAAACGTCGCACAAAGGTCATTCCTCACTTCTTCACCGAGGAGGCCGCGATGAAACTCTCGTTCGCTGTGCTCTTGGCCGTCGCAAACAAATGGCGCGGCGTGAGGATGGATGTCTTCGCCGCTAGGAAAGTCGAGGAGCTTCGCAACGAGCTTCTCCCGCAAGGCACGTCGGAGGAATCAGCAGCTTAACCGAGCGCGGGGAACCGTACGGAGATTTGACAGGAAAATTAAGACTTGACCACCGCGGACTCCTCGCTGGAGAACGACGCTTGGGTTTTCGTCCGGCGTCGAAACTCGCGGTTGAGATTCTCCAGAGCATTGGTCGTTCGAATCGATTTCCACATGGCACGAGGGAATTCATAGAAGGTCAGCAGCTGATTACCGGCCTCCTCTAGGCTTCGGACGACGGCCGGCGCGAGAGGCATCCACTTGGCGACGAGTTCGTCATAGGCTTTGCGAGCATCGATCCCGTTCTTGGCGTAGACGATCCGGTTGTAGTCACGCCGGAGCTCACGGCGTGCGTGCGCCGGGCAATGTTCGAGCAAGTTGGCGCGCTTGTGCTCGGTACATCGCTGCAACCGGCACCCCGTCCTGTGCCAAAACTCAGCCCTTTTGAAATAGACCATAAATCAGCAGCTTAGCGACTGGGCCGAGGGCCCCTAGGCTTTACAGTTACCCAACCCGCGGTCGACCTTCGAGAGCCGCGGCCGTTTCACCGGACGGCAGAGGACGGCGAGCTGCTGCCGAAGAGCGACATTGTCGAGAGCCAGCTCGCGATGAGCCTTGAAGGCGGAGATGAGAGCGCGAACAAACGACGAAATCAAGCAGGTATGGTGCTGGCAGACCGGAGACTAATCAAGTTCGGGGCGCCCGGATGAATAAATAGAAGGCACAGGTATTTGGGGAGATGAATCTCTCGGAGATCGTCCGGTCGGGAGCTCAGATGATGCTTCAATATGCGTTGGAGCGCGAGGTGACGGAGGCGTTGGGTCGAAACTACTATGAGAACGCTCCGGCAACGACGAAGGAGAAGGGACGACGCAACGGGTATGAGTCGCATCGGGTCCTCACGGGCGAGGGAGCGGTGACGGTGCAAGTGCCGCGGGTACGAGAAACAGAGAAGGTGTTTCAGTCAAAGATTCTCGACGCCTACGTGAGCCGGACCGAGAAACTCGATGAACTGATCGCGCGGATGTACGTCCACGGGATGTCGACGCGTGACATTGAGGCGACGTTCGCGGACGTGCTGAGCGGCACGGGTGTCTCGAAGTCGGTGGTGAGCCGGGTCACACGGTGTCTGTCGGAGGATTTCGAGGCGTTTCGAAAACGGGATCTCTCGAACGAGAAGCTGTTGTATCTCGAGCTCGACGGCACGTACCTGCGCTACCACCAAGGAGCGGAGAGGAAAGAGCCCATCCTCGTTGCGACCGGCTATCGCGCTGATGGGACGCGAGTTTTTCTTCATATCGGTGTCGGCAACCGAGAATCCTACGAGAACTGGAAGGGGTTCTTGCAGGAGATGGTGGCCCGAGGAATGAGGGAGCCGTTGCTCATCGTGACGGACGGGAATCCTGGAGTGCTCAAAGCGATCGCAGAGGTCTTCCCTCGAAGCCTCAAGCAACGTTGCCAGAAGCACCGCCTCGAGAACATCCTGGGCAAGGCTCCGAAGGAAGTGCGCGACGAACTCAAGGCGGCCATCCTTGAGTCGTTCCATGCGAACAGCTACGAGCAAGGGCTGAAGAAGGGTCGGGAGGTGATCGCTCGGTACCGTCAACGATTCCCGAGCGCGATGAAGTGCATGGAAGAGACCTTCGAAGCGTGTCTTCAGGCGCTACGCCTTCCTGCGGCGCATCACAAAAGGCTTCGCACGTCGAATCTACTTGAGCGCACGTTCGGAGAGCACAAACGTCGCACAAAGGTCATTCCTCACTTCTTCACCGAGGAGGCCGCGATGAAACTCTCGTTCGCTGTGCTCTTGGCCGTCGCAAACAAATGGCGCGGCTGGGCTTGATCCGGTTTCGTAGACGGTTTAGTTAAGCTGGCGAAGTCCTCATCCGTCGTTCAAACTCGGCCGGACTGACCTGGCCGAGGGTCGAGTGTCGTCGTCTCTGGTTGTAGAATACCTCGATGAAGTCGAAGAGGGCCATCTTGGCCTCGCCGCAACTTAGGAAATGCTCCCCAAGCTCGTGCTTGACTGTGGAGAACCAGCTCTCGATGACGGCGTTGTCGTAGCAGTTGCCCCGTCGGCTCATGCTCCCGGTCATGCCATGCGTCTCAAGGAGACGTTGGTAGTCTTTGCTGGCATACGGACTGCCCTGATCGGAGTGATGCAAGAGCCCTGCGGCCGGTTGGCGACGTTTCAGTGCCATCCGCAACGCCTTGATAACCAGGTGACGGTCGTTAATAGCACTTACGGCCCACCCAACGAGGAATCGCGAGTAGAGGTCGAGGAGCGCCGCGAGATAAAGCTTCCCGCCGCTGCCGATCACGAACTCGGTCGTGTCCCCGACCCACCGTTGGTTCGGCGCATCGGCGACGAAGTCTTGCCCGAGCACATTGGCCGCGACGGGCTGGCCATGACCGCTTACCGTCGTGCGCTTGAAGCGTTTGCGTACTCGAGCAATGAGGCCTTCTGCCTGTTTCAACCGAATCACCCGCTTCCGACTCACTCGGTACCCCTGCTCGTGCAGGTCGTGATGAATCCGCGGACTCCCATAGGTGCGGCGACTCGCCTCATGGGAGGCACGAATCAACACGCGCAACTGGCGGTCCCGGCGCGCGTGGGCCGACGGCGGCCGACGTGCCCAGGCATAAAAGCCACTCCGAGAGACGTTGAGAATCTGACACAGGTGAGCGACCGGTACGGTGGCCTTCTCCGCCTGGATGAACGCGAATCTTACTCGCTCTCCCTCGCGAAGAAGGCCGCGGCTTTTTTTAAAACGTCGCGCTCCACCCGCAACCGCCGATTCTCTTTGCGGAGCCGCCGAAGCTCCTCGCGTTCCACGCCCGTCAAGCCCGTCCGGCCCTTCGTCCGATCGGCCCGGGCCTGACGGACCCAGTTGCGAAACGCCGATTCGGTGAGGTCAAGCTCCCGGGCCACCCGACCCACGCTCTGGCCCTCATCAAGCACCAGCCGGACCGCGCCTGCCTTAAACTCGTCATCAAACTCCCGGCGGGGTCGCCGGGGCTGCGTTGTCTTTGCCATTGTGGACATCGTATCCGCCTTTCAGAAAGTGTCCACGAAACTGGATCAAGCCCACCGGCGTGAGGATGGATGTCTTCGCCGCTAGGAAAGTCGAGGAGCTTCGCAACGAGCTTCTCCCGCAAGGCACGTCGGAGGAATCAGCAGCTTAACCGAGCGCGGGGAACCGTACGGAGATTTGACAGGAAAATTAAGACTTGACCTTCCTCGGGGCACCATCTCCTGCAAGAACCCCTTCCAGTTCTCGTAGGATTCTCGGTTGCCGACACCGATATGAAGAAGAACTCGCGTCCCATCAGCGCGATAGCCGGTCGCAACGAAGATGGGCTCTTTTCTCTCCGCTCCTTGGTGGTAGCGCAGGTACGTGCCGTCGAGCTCGAGATACAACAGCTTCTCGTTCGAGAGATCCCGTTTTCGAAACGCCTCGAAATCCTCCGACAGACACCGTGTGACCCCGTCCTGTGCCAAAACTCGGCCCTCTTGAAATAGCCGATAAATCAGCAGCTTAGCGTCTGTGTTTTGCGATGGTGCCAAGGGCCGTGGCCTTTACAATCGTCTGGCCCGAGGGTGTTATCTTCGGATCCATCATGACGTACCATGTGCAATTCCTACTGTTGGTCAGGCAGCCGTTGTTCGATCGGGCAGCCCTGCCGCTCACACAGACCTCATGGGTGCTTCCACCATTAAGTGTTGGCAAAATGACACTAAGACTTTACGGTGCATTAAATTACAGCCATGGTCTTTCAAAAGGGCCGAGTTTTGGCACAGGACGGGAAGCCGTGTCACACGAAGGGCCGGAGCGTCAGACGAACGCTCGTCGAGGACACTGAGGGCGGGGCGCCATGGAACGACTGATCCCCCGAATCGACGCGCTTATTACGTCTGCGTTGGTTTCGTGGCGTCGGGAGGGGCACAACATTCGAGTCCAGTTGAAGAAACGTTCCCGGACGCAAGTCGTGCGATGTGCGCGGACGCAAGACCGGTACGTGTTTCGATCCTCAGTGCTTCCACCGAAGCAGGTCACGACATCCGATAGGGCTTGGCGGGACCTCGCGTACCGCGCGTGGCGGCGGAACGCGGCCAAAGAGCTGGTCACGTTCTCCTTCGACGAGCAGGACGCGCTCATTGGCGTAATCGAGGTTCCCGCCGCGACGCTGGATCGCGAAGAGCTGCAGTTGTATGTCGAGACGTTGGCGAAAGAGTGCGACCGGTTCGAGTACGCCCTGACGGGTGAGGACGTTGAGTGAGGAGTGTTCCAAAGATGCCGACGACTTCGTTACGAATGGCCGTCTGGCCAAAATACTCGAACGCCGTCGTGTCCAAAAATACAAACGAACTGGTGCTTGCGCTGTTTACTGTTGGTGATGTGTACGCATCCCTTTGCAAAAAAGGCGCTTACGCTCCATTTAGCGCGCAGCGAAGGTCACGAGCGCTATTTTGGCTGTAACTTAATGCACTGTAAAGTCTTAGCGTCGTCTCACCAACACCTGATGGAGGAAGCACCTGCTCCGCCGGTCAAAAGAGTCCCCCTCTTTGACCCAGGAGCAAGAATGTCCGGGTCGTCGTTCCGAACGCTGTTCACTCTGGTGCTAACGGCACGCTTCTCGTAAGGGCCGCCATAGGGTTCACGCACCAAGTCGAGTAGTCTCGGCACCGGCGACGTTGGGTCGAGCCAGTCGTCGAAACAGTCTGGAGCGATGATGGCGGGCTGTCGATGGTGAATGTCGGCAAGCTCTGGAGAGGCCGTCGTCGTGATGATGGTGAAGGATTCGAGGGAGTTGTTGCCCTTGCCACAGTGCTCCCACAGAGCGGCAAACGAAAGCGGCAACCCGTCGCCAAGCGCCAAGAAGTAAGGCTGCTTGCCGTACCCGGTCCGTTGCCCGTCTGGTCAAAATACTCGAACGCCCAGCGGGTCAGCAGTTTGCACCTTTCCGAGGGCTGCTTGAATCTGGCATCGCGGTCGGATACGTATTTCTTCCGGGTGCGCAGTTCGTTGCCTGCAGCTCGCCCCGGCAGCCGATTTGAGCCAGCCGTGCGCACCCCCGGTGGGCCTGTCGCCCGCCACCCGCAGCCCAGGGGTCGGAAGCCAGTCCTGCGGCGCGAAATACCCTGGATTCTGCGCGGATTCCAAGGGCGTCTAAGCTGCTGATTTGTGGTCTATTTCAAAAGGGCCGAGTTTTGGCACAGGACGGGATTGAAACTCAGCGCCAGAACCATCCGCCGCGTATGGAGTGCGTCTCCCCTCGCTTCGGCGGGGGGAGTGGATTGAAACCTGAGTAGCGGGTTGTCCCGGAGCGCTTGCGCGGTGGTCTCCCCTCGCTTCGGCGGGGGGAGTGGATTGAAACTCAAAGAGCGCCTTGATATCGAAGGTCGGGTTCGTCTCCCCTCGCTTCGGCGGGGGGAGTGGATTGAAACATGGCGAATCTGTTTCACGAGTCGGGGACAATCGCGTCCTGTCCAAAAACACAAACGAACTCAAGACTGGTGCGCCGGGCCGTTTCGATCGTCATCGACCCATGGCGAGCCCCAGTTCTGGGGCGCGTCGGAGGCGATGTCGGCGATTCGGGTTCCCCGTACGCGCAGGGAAAACACGGTCCAGCAACGGGATGCCACGCTCCCGGGCGGAGACCTGGATCCAGGCCCGGGCCGCACCTGGACCAGAACGTGCTAGCGGCTACGCCGCGGTAGCCCTGGCCTTGATTCTGGACTCCTCGGGCGGCCTCTTTTCCGACGCTGCACGGCCCTGTCAGCGACCCGCTCCCCCCCTTTGGCGCAAACGTGGCAATCGAAGATCGAGATTAGAGACCAAAACCGAAAATGAGGCCTCTTCAGCCCTTCTAGCGCGTCTCTGGTGACACCTACCCCTGCCAAACCCCGCCAACCGCGCGAAAAATCTCACCCGTCTCTGCAGTGCCACAATTTGCAAGACTGGGTGGCGGATGGTGAAGTCTGGAGCTATCCGGTCTCGGGCCACATTCGACAAAAATGGGACATTTTGTAAAACCCGAATTTGAGAACCATCTATTTTAGAGGGACTTACGTCCGTACACGTCCATACACCTAGAGGAGGGGTTCTCAGAATGGGAGGTCAAAATACGAATATAAAACGAAAATATCCTATCGCGCGGCCGGGCCACAGCAGCGTCTTACAGCGCGATGGCACGCCGCAGGCTTCTTCTCTGTACCGGTCAACCTCCCTCGAAAAGCCCGCTAATTCCCGTAGTGTCGCCCAAACCGCGCAAACTCTAATGATGATAGCGGCATTATTGATGATGAAGGGTAACGGAGCCGACCTCGTTCCGACGAATGAACCCCATCATCGCGGGTCCCGCGGGCGTGTGGTTTTGATCTTCGCCCCCGGATACTTCGCCTTGACCTCCTTAGCGTAAGCCTCCCGCCGTCGGCGCTGGGCTTCAGGCCGATGGGCTTCGTACCAGCGGTGCGACCGCACCATCTGGGAACAGCTCGAGGAGCAGTACCGCTGACGCCGCGTCTTTACGATTAGACGTTGACACGCTGGCCGGAGACACCGGGCGAGCCGGTGCCCACTGTCCTCCAGGATCTCGACCACCGCGATCCAGAACGAGTCGGGCCACTTGGCCAAGATGCTTCGTTCGAGCTGTCCCTCGTACTTTAACAACATCACTTGATGTGCTCGGATCTCTATCTGCACCAGAGGGGCATCCGGAAACGAGACGAGGTGATCCAGCTTGTCCAGGACCTCGTGTTGCAGGGCAAGCAGGGCTACGGGTGTGAGCTCACCATCGGTTGGCTCGCATGGATGCACGCGATAAATACCGCTTAACCTTATTTCCGGCAGTTCTCTCGACCACCGGTCGGCTGACTCAGCCGTCAATTCCGTCTGGGCAAACTCCACGAGTTTTGCCAGACGGCGTGCATGGATGTGGCTTCGGCGCCTCGTCGCAACGGATGCCGGCACCTTTTTGCGGCTCGAGCGTTTTCTCTTAACGGTCATGGCGTATGAATGTCCCCCCTAAATGTCATAACGTTGAATTATATCATAACCGTTGAACATCTGTTTCGAACGCGCTATCTTGTTCATGAACAACGAGAACCGGAGACATGACGAAATCCAGTTCACGCCGTCGCACCAAGGCCAAGCGCCCGCGTGCCGCTGTGCCGAAAACCGTACCCGCCGACAACGCTGCTTCCAGACGCGATCCGAAAAATGCGGAGATGCCCTCGCTGGTCGAGGTGTCGGTCGTCCCGCTCACGAAGCTGACGCCGCTAGAGGACAACCCGAGAACGCATACGACCCGCGGGATTGATTTCATTGCGGCGTCCCTCGATCGCGTGGGGGCTGCGCGCTCAGGCGTCATTGACGAAGAGCGCGTGATCCTGGCGGGCAACGGAATGCGGGAGGCTGCGGTACAGGCCGGCTATCGAGACGCCATCGTGGTGAGTGTCGACGGCACACGGCCGGTGTTCGTGCAGCGGGCAAATCTTAGCCCGCCGCAAAAGACGCGGGTCATCATCGACGACAATCGCGCAAGCGAGCTGAGCGGCTGGAATGCGAGGTTGCTCGATTATGCCGAACAAGACCCGAGCATAAAGCGGGAGTGGACGGCGCCGGAATGGCGCGCCGCCGTGGGACCCGGGCCGATCACCGAAGGCCGCACCGATCCCGATGCCACCGTCGCGCACCGGCCAACAACCATCGTTCGTGGCGATCAATTCCGGCTCGGCGCCCATCACCTGCGCTGCGGCGACAGTACCGACTCGGCCGACGTCCAGGCACTCCTAGGCGATCGGAAGCCCTGCCTCATGGCCACGGATCCCCCCTACGGAGTTAACTACGATCCGAGCTGGCGAGCCGGAGTCGATGGAGGCAAGAAGCATGCTGCGGGCCGCGTAGCAAATGACGATCGCATCGACTGGACGGCTGCGTTCCAGCTGTTCCCCGGTGATGTTGCCTATTGCTGGCACGCAGGCTTGCACGGCAAGGTGGTCGCGACCGCGTTGCGCACTGCTGGGCTCGAGGTCCGGTCCCAGATTATTTGGTGCAAGCAACATTTTGTCTTTAGCCGTGCTGATTATCACTGGCAACATGAGGTCTGTTGGTACGCGGTCCGCACGGGTCGTTCGTCCCGATGGAAGGGCGACCGGGCACAGACCACAGTGTGGTCGGTTCCAAACAATAACCCGTTCGGCGGGGACGCGACGGCAGCAAACGCGCCCACCGGGCACGCCACCCAAAAACCGGTAGCCCTTTTCGAGACACCGCTCCTGAACCACACTGAGTCCGGCGAGGCGGTGTACGACCCCTTTGCCGGCAGCGGCACCGCGGTGATTGCCGCGGAACGACTGGGGCGCACCTGCTACGCCATGGAAATCCTGCCCATGCACGTGCAGTCGATCATCGATCGGTGGGAAGCATTTACCGGCAAGGCGGCGGTGAAGGTCTCGGGAGGATGAGGTGGGGGTGAGTCGAGCCCAGCGTGAACGGGTCGCCTTGAGACAACAGGCCGTGCTCGACGCCTACGAGGTTTATGGCACGATTGCCAAAGCTTGCGAGGTAGCCGGCGTCCCGCGCTCGGAGCATTATCGCTGGTTGAAGGGTAAACGCTACGCGGCGCGATTCGTGGAGGCCGAAGAACAGTCCATCCAGGCGCTGGAGACCGAGGCTCGTCGCCGGGCGCTGGCCGGGACGGAGAGACCTCTCTTGTACAAAGGAAAGGAGGTAGGGCACACCCGCACGTTCAGTGACCCCCTCATGATGTTTCTATTGAAGGCCAAGCGGCCGGAGGTCTATCGCGACCGGAGGCTCCCTGCCCGTACCGAGCTTCCGGACGCCTCGGCATCTTCTTCTGACGCCGGACTGCTGACGCGGATCAGCAGCGCAACCTTGGAGAAGACTCTTGCCGAAATCACCGACACTTGAAGCTCTCCGCACCACGCTCCGCCCGGATGCGATTCGCGCCGAGCTGCGTCGGCGTGCAATGCCGACCACGACCAACGCGGAGCTACTGCAGTACGTGGAGGACACCTTCGGGGTTCGGATTCCGCAGGTTCGCTGTTGCGCGAGGCATCGGACGCCCGCTGAGGCATTTTGCGACAGCTATTTTGCCCGGACGCCCGTCACGGTTTGGAACGCGTCCCGGGCCTTTGGGGGAAAGACCTACTTGCTGAGTCTTCTCGCCCTGACGGAATCCGTGACTCTCGAAACCAGCGTCACCGTGCTAGGCGGTTCGGGGGAGCAGTCCGTACGGGTCCTCGATGCGATGCGCGGGCACTGGGGGGCACCCCATGCGCCACGCCATCTGCTCGATGGACTGCCTAAACTCAACAAAACCCGTTTACTCTGGGGCAATACCATCACAGCTCTCACCGCGTCCCAGACAGCCGTCCGCGGTTTGCATCCGGCGCGGCTACGTATCGATGAGGCGGACGAGATGCGCCTTTCGATCCTCGAAGCCGCTCAAGGCCAACCGATGGATCAAAAAGGTGTGCGGGCGCAGACCGTCATCGCCTCTACCCATCAGCACCCAGACGGTACGATGACGGAGGTGCTCCGCCGAGCTGCCGAACAGGGATGGCCCGTGTACGAGTGGTGCTGGAAGGAAACGCAGGAACCGCACGGCTGGCTCTCACCGGCACAGGTGCAGCGGAAACGCTCCGAGATCACGGCCCAGATGTGGCGCACGGAATTTGACCTCCAGGAGCCGACCGCCGAGGGGCGCGCCATCGATCCCGATGCCGTGGAGTGGACGTTCGATGCCTCGCTCGGTGAAAGCAACGCCGCTGCGCTCGAGCATGGGTGGGAGGCCGTGCCGGGCGGACCGAAGAAGCAGCCCCGCCGACGCCGACGATACGCTCACGGAGCCGACTGGGCACAAGCGGTCGACTTCACGGTGGTGGTGACCTTACAGTGTGATGTGAAGCCGCTCCAGCTGGTGGCCGCCGTGCGCACTAACCGGCGCCCCTGGCCCGTTATGATCGACTTGCTAGACAGCGCCGCGGAACGCTACCCGGGGCCTGTCGCCCACGATGCCACCGGCGGTGGGTCCGTGGTCGCTGAGTACGTAAAGGCGCGCGAAGTCCTCGATTTTCAGATGACGGGTCGTCAACGCCGGGACCTTTTTATCAGCTATATCGCGGCGCTCGAACGCCATGAGCTCAAGATGCCGCGGCTCGAACCCTTCTATCGCGAGCACAAGTACTGTAGTGTGGATGCTCTCTACGGGAACGGTCACCCGCCGGATACGGTCGTCGCCTGCGCGTTGGCCTATCACGCGTTCCGCACCGGCCGCGCACCGGGTGACTACGGCATCACGATCTGACGGCTGACGCCTCGGTTCGCTGACACGCGACCCACTGAAGTTGCTCCACGACTTCGTCCTCGCTTCGTCTTGCGGAGAGCACGCCACCGCTTCATATACTCGCGCTGATAGTCAGTCTTCGCGCGGCCCTTCAGTGCCATTTCAGCAAGTCATCGCCCTGTGCCTTCTATTTATTCATCCGCGCGCCCCGAACTTGATCGGTCTCCGGTCTCCCGGGACCATGCCTACATGATCTCGTCGTTTGTTCGCGCTCGGCCCTTGGCACGGCCGCAAACACAGACACTAAGTTGCTGATTCATGGGCTATTTCAAAAGGGCCGAGTTTTGGCACAGGACGCGGTCGCGACTTCCGAGCAGCCCGCCCGAACGCCCTTTAGGTGGCAGATCTCACCTACGTTGCGACGTGGCAAGGTTTCGTCTACGTCGCGTTTGTCATCGACAGGACGCCGTTCAGCGCTCGCAGACAACTCCGTCCCCGTCGGCATCTCGCATGTAGGGATACGCAGGATGGCCGCGGCGCACTGGCGCGATCCCGTGGCGCCGTGCTTCAGCGCAAGTGATGCGGCCGTTGCCGTTGTCGTCGTACTGACGGAGCGCGCTACTGCCGCTGGTCGCGCGGGCCGAGCCTTGGCGCGCCGTGCCGCCCTTGGCCTCACCGCCACCAGCTTCGCAGACAATCCCGTCGCCGTCACCATCGCGCATATAGGCGTAGGCCGGATGGTCGCGGCGCACCGGGGCGATCCCATGGGTGCGAGCCTCGGCGCACGTGATACGGCCATCGTCGTTGTCGTCCCACTGGGTGAGTATCTCACGCGCATCGGCGGCCGTCGGGGTGATGTCCTGAGCGACCGGTGAGGCACCACGGGCCACCATGACGAGGTCGGTCGACTGGCATCCAGACAACACGCGTTCAAGGGTGTCTGCTTCGCGCTCGTCTATCGTCAGACCGTACTTTCGGCGGACAGCGACGCTACGGTCTGCGAACCAGCACCGGTTCTGGTCGGGTAACCACTCCGCGGCATCCCGAGCGCGCTTCTGGTTCCGGTTCACGCCGGGACTTGCCAGCGTCAGATTCAGCAGATCCGTTGCGAAGCGTCGGCGGGTCGCCTCATCCGCCACACAAAGTCCGCTGTCGTGTGCCTCGGAGCGGGCGACGATATGTTCAATGTCCGTCTCCCGTTTGTTGGCGAACCAGCGGCCCGTGTAGGGACCATAGACGCCGCCAAGCTCGGCGATGACCCGGTCCTCCACAGACTGCGGATACCGATAGTCGTCAGCATCGTACGGGGAGCAACGGGATTCGGGGGCAACCACCAAGCCCCGCCACGACGTCTGGGCCGTGGCGGGGTTGTGCCACGAGCCCGTGGCGAGCACAGCGATCCATACGGGAATGGGGAAGTGTCGCATCTTATCTTACCTCTTACAGGCTATGCCGTCGTTCTCTCGGTCGATTGCGCGCGATGGAGACGCATATCGCGGTCCTCCACCTAGTAGCGTACAGCGGCGAAGAATGGAACTCGGGTGCTTCCGCAATCAAATGTTGGCGCCTGCCGTGTAACCCGTTCGCGTGCTAGAGTTTGAGCCTGATTTCGAGAGGCGCAGTTCTTTCGTCGATGCCGGCTGGGCCGAGTTTTGGCACAGGACGGGCTCTGGCGCCGATTCGCAAGCTGGTGCCGCCGGCGGGGAGGATCGACTTCTCGCCGTTGATTCTGCTGGTCCTCCTTCAGATTCTGAGGCGCGCGTTGATGGTCAAGTGAAGATTTTCCTGTAAAGGTTCCGGAGGCGCTGGACCCTCCCAGCATCATGCAGCCTCGTTCAAATTACTCAACGTCCTCTCAGAAGGAGGCAGGTCACAGTGGTTAGGATACCGCAATTTCCTCTATGCTACCCGAGCTAAGAAACACGAGAAGCCCTCTTTGTGCGGCAGTAGCGCGCAGGTAATCCCTCAATTGAGTTCGATACAGCTCTACAATCCTCTGCACGGGAGCTACGTCGCTTTTCCAATCCACAACTGTATCGATGTGGCCTGTTCCATCAACCGCGACCGCATCTGCAACGCCCGCTGTCAAGGAAGCCACCCCGTTTTCAACCGTGCCCGTGTAGATGCAAAACTCCGGTAGCAACCGGGGACGTATGTCAGCAATCGTTGGCAGTTGCAGCGTCCGCGCGATCGTTTTTGCTATCTCGGTGCTGCATGGTCCGTCCTGAGGATCCGGTGCATCATCAATACCCAACTGGCCAATGAGCTCGGCGGCGCGCGTTTGCAACACTTGCACGTCTTCCGCAGTTTCGCCGGTGAGCACCTCTTCCATCAGCTTGTGCAGAATGAGGCCTCGTTCCCGGCTGCCTCGAGCCAGCACTTCCTCCGCTGATTCGGGCATAGTTTCGAGCATCGCCTCTGTGCCGACGAATACTTTCTCTGCCTGTTCCACCGGCTCTAGCGGTTCCTCATGGCGGCTGGGCCGATGCCACCTTATACGCCATTGATTGGCAGCGATTGTCGCGGCTTCACGTTGCCACGTTGCGACATCCTGGCTATTGGAACTGCCGGTTGCCTCCACCGGTGGTGCTCTTTCGAATCGTCTCGTATCAAGAAGTGGTAATGATTCGATGTCGAGGTCGACCAGGCTGAGCCAATCGTTGGCCATGCGCTCGTTCTGCCTTGGGAGCAGAAGCAGATCCCGCGCACGGGTCAATGCCACATACCAGAGACGAACGCGCTCACGCTGCAACTCTTCTTCTTCCTCCTCGCGCACCCTCTCGTAGTCCCGGCTCGGATATTCAAATACTTTGAAATGAACACTGTCGTCCCGGCTCCTGTACAGGAAGCCCCTGTTGGACCGCAACGATGTCGTGGAATTGATCGGTATCACGATCGGCCATTCTAGCCCCTTCGCCGAGTGCATTGTAATGATAGAAACGGCGTCGTCTGCTGCATCGGGTCTGCCCTCCGCCTGGGCGTCACCGTCATCCCAGCGTCGCCACATCGCACCGGCGAAATCGCCGATACCGCGCCCCGCATAAGCCCGTGCCATTTCCAATACAAGATCGACATTGGCGAGCGCCCGTTCAGCACCACGCGGATTGCGTGCTTTGAGGATCGGCCGAACGTTAAGCTCCTCCATCGCTTCGGCAAGCACAAGGTACGGCGTTGTGCGGCGGGCCTTGCGGGCGAGGTTTTGCAGCACGATGAGAGTATGCTGAAGCAACTGGTTTTCGATCCGCTCAGGCGATGTCCACAGATACAGCCGGGATTCCTGTTTCTCTCCAGCCCGTAGCGCCTCTATTTCATCGGCGATCTGTTCTTCGGTGAGTCCTACCAGCGGCCCGCGGATCAAGGCACCGAATGCGAGCGTATCGCGGTGATCCGCTATTGCTCTTGCAATGGCGATCATGTCTTGGACTTCCTGGCGGCGGAAGAAACCCTTGCCCGCTTGTGTGGCAATTGGAATCCCGAGGCGCTCGAGGGCTCGCTCGTAGATCCAGAGGCTGGTGCCAGTCGGCGCGACCAGGGCGATGTCGCCGGCGCATGCAGGCCGGAATTGCTTTTCCGCCGTGTCCGATACAGGATACGCTCCTATCAGCCTCCACACGATATCCGCCACAACGGACGCTTCTTCCCGTCGCACTTCATTTACGACCAGCTTTCCTCGTTTTCTGTGGCGCTCACCGAGCTGGACTTCAAAAGCTGCAACACTGGGTTCATCTCTGGCCTTACGAATGGGACTAAGTGTCGTGAAGCCAGGTTGCCCCTGTGTTTCAGCGAGCATGGCCTTAAATTGTTGGTTCACATATTGAAGGATTGATTCCTTCGCCCGAAAGTTGGCGGTCACCTCAAGGATCGCAGCCTCCGCGTCGTCCGAGAGCGCTCTTTTTGCGAGAAGATAAGTGTGCACGTCGGCACCTCGGAACCGATAGATGGCCTGTTTCGGATCGCCAACCAAGAACAGCGCGCCAGCGCGGATAGCGAGCTCATGCCACGGCCCCGTTGGATCGCCCTCACCTGCAATTCGCCAGAGGATTTCGGCCTGCAGCGGATCGGTATCCTGAAACTCATCCACCAGAATGCGGGGATAGCGTGCCGCGAGAGCGGCTCGTACTGGCGCGTTATCTCTGAGAAGGTCCCGTGCGTGATGTAGCAGATCGTCGAAGTCAAGGAGAGCAGCGTTGCGCTTGTAGTTCCGGTAAAGGTCGCGAAGCACGTCAAACTCGGCAACAAACCTATAAAACGCAACACCTCCGAGGCCAACGCAAAAATCATGATACGCTTCCTCGCAGGCTTGGTAGAGGCTATTGCCGCGCGCACTTAGTTGCTCACCCTTTGCAACGCTTCCGCCGACGGCCCTCGCGGCGTTCTTCCACCGCGTCTTGCCGCGCCATTGCTTGAACTCTCTTGAATTCGTTTTGCAGGCGGACGGGGCGTCATGGAACAGCAGTTCGGCGGTCGAGCGACCGGTCAGAGGTCTTGCCGTTGCCTCACGAACCATATCGGCTATCCGGCCGAGATTTGCAGTGATTTCGCGTGTGACAGGCTCCAGCACACGGCAACCGCTATACCAAGAAGTGAACTTGTCAACCGCTGCTATAAATCTTGCGAACACTGTCTGGTCGAGTTGTCCTTTTACAGCCTGGGCCGTGCGGTGGGTCTTCAGAAACTGTGCGGTTTTCTCTATCAGATCCAACGTCGCATCAGGTGCCTTGATGAACAGCTCGCCGAAAAAGTCCTCCTCGCCACCCGCGCCTTGAATGGGTGGAACACGCCCGATGCCTTCCGCTCCTCGGTTACGCCCGAAATGCGCCGAGAGCCAAGCTTTCATCAAATCCTCATAGGCGAGTTCCGCTGCTGCTGGATCGACGATCTCCGCGTCCGGATCAAGGCCTGTCTCGACGGAATAGGGCCTGATCAACTGCTGACAGAAACCATGGATCGTCGTACAGGTGACTTCATCTAAAGCGGCAGCACCGCTTTCAAGCGCTGCCTTGTGGTCGTCAGTCAGGCCTTTCGGTAATCCCTCTTCGAGTTCGACGGGCACTTTGCCGTCCAGAAGCGACCGCACAAAACCTTCTATTCGCTCAAGCAGTTCGGCAGCGGCCGCCTCCGTAAACGTGATTGCGACGATCTTCTTCGGATGCACGCCCGAGGCAACCAGTAGCGCCACCCGCCCGGCCATGAGTGCGGTTTTCCCGCTTCCAGCGCCGGCCTCGACGAGCAATGTGCGCTCATGGTCCGTAAGCGCTGCGATACGTGCCTCGGAATCAGGGAGCACGGTAGCAATACCGGCTTCTGACATCTTATGGCTCCTCCCAAAGCGGAGAGATAGCGGCGAGCGCCGCGGTCGCCAAAGGCAGCTTTGTTGAGAGATAGATTTCCTTCGCCCCTCCCGGCAGCAAAAAAGCCAGATCGTGCCAAGGCTCGGCCGCGGCGGGGCCGGGAAACGTCCTGCCCTTTTTGAATGATTCCGAGGCGGCCACAAGATATTTCCCCAGCCTTTCCAGCGTTCCTCCGGGGTCGTCCAGGGCCAACGCCTGCGTGGCCCGTCTCGGATAAAGAAGGCGCGCCTCCACCGTCGGCGCACTATCGATTAGAACCTTCACAGCGAATGCATAGAGACATCGCTGTAATTCGCTCCCACCCCTGATCTGCGGCGGGCGCCCGCGAAGCTTTCCCGACTTGTAGTCTGTAACGCGGGCTTGCCGCTTGTCTCCTGAGAGATCAAGGCGGTCTATCGAACCGCAGATACAAATTGAAGTCCCCGGAACCGAGACGATTGCCGTTGGATCCCACGGCAACGCTGCACGAGCTTCCTCGCCAAGAATCTCTGCGCGAGGACCACCGCCGAACGGGATTTCCGCCCAACTGTGCTGACCAGGCAACGGCTCCTCGTCAAGAGAAAGTGCTATTAACGCGAGTTCCCTCGCCTCCGCTAGCTTGCGCTTCCAGATTACAGGCGGCGGCACAGGCTGCGTCGCATCCCACCGGCTTTTCACATTCTCGGCAGCTCGTGTGGCAGCTCCGGCGATCGCTTCAGGAGAAGCACCTGCCATTCCCGCTGCGCTGGTAATTTCGAGCTGCGTCACCGTATCTTCGAGAATCTGGTGCATCAGGTTGCCGAACTCAAGCGGGTCGAGGGTAAGCGGTTCATCCGACTCCTTCGGTTCCCGCCATCCAAATCCATACGTCCACAAATATCCCAAGGGGTCACGTAGCAGCTTCACCAATGAACTCGCCGATTGCAGCCGGTCCAGTGCCCGCAGTAGCAGGGGGTGGTCCGCCCTGATGAGGCCGTCGTGGCCCGAAAGATTGTCTTGGTGCCAGTCGACCCAGGTTTGGTGTGCTGACATCGCGCGCGGCATCTCTTGAAATTCGTCAGGCCGTACCATCAGCCGGTCTGAAGTGCTTGCGGCATGCTCAGCCTCCCGGCTCTGAGCCAGGTAGGTTTCGCCGCGAGACTGCGGATAAAGTGGAGAAATGCCGTTGAGTCGCCCTTCGCTGTCGCGTCGCGCTCTTGAACATACGACTTCACTCTCTGTCATGTCGCAGATGGTTTGGAAGTCCTTCCGGTCTGCGTCGTGAACAGGGAGGAGCTCGAGGCGCTCTGCCGCGACGATGTGATCCGGCAACAGCGGATCTTCGCCCGCGCGGCGCGGCCAAGAGCGTGAGCTCAGACCCACGAGCCAAGTGAGCGGGCGAGGCACGGCTGCAATAGCCGCCGCTGGCCCCCAGACCATAGCGGCCCCGGGCTCAACACCATCATCAACCCGCAGTCCGTTCAGAGTAATGTCCAGGGCGGCCGGCGGGCCTTCGGTCAGCGCCTTTCGCCAAACCGCAAGAGCTCGTCCATCCAGAAGCCCTTCGCCGATTTCTACCGCTTCGCCGATCCCGTGGCTCACTGTGTCGATAATCTTTTCAAGCTCCTGCCGGTGGTCTTTACCGTCCGAAAATACCTCGGACATCAACTCGCCGATTACACCGAGCCAACGGGACGCGTCCAGTAACGGTATGTCCCTTGGCAGCGCGCGCGACCAATCGCTCGGCACTAACTTGAATTGCTTGTTTTGGATACGCAATAAGGCAACGAGACGCACGACACGCGTACGCGAAAAGCCTCGCAGCAGGATTTCAGCGAGCGCTGCGCAAAGTTGTCCTTCAGCGGTTGAGAGGGCGGCCCGGCCGTGAATACAGTGTACCGGTAGATTGGACGCTTCGGCCTGAGCTAGCACATGGTCATCCCACAATGCCGGCGAGGCTGTCGCGATGGCTAACTCCTGCGGCAGAACACCTTTCGCCATATGTCGGCGCGCCCATCGGAACGCTTCCAGAATTTCATGCCGCGGGTTTGCGCAGGACACTGCGTGGATAGTGGGCTCTAAAGGCGGACTGGTCTTCGTGGATACGTTTGGGTCTGAGAGCCAACCGGGGATTTCTCTGGCTCCTCCTACCCAGACAACATCCGTATGTTCTGCAATGTGCGACAGCAAAGGCCGCCAGACTGGCGACATTTCCGTCCGGCCGTGGATCTCGATACGCCCGAAGATCGCGCCCGAATGCTGTACACGTTTCGATGCCGACGCTACCAAGTCTCTGGAGGGCACCTGATTGGACGGCAGCCGAGAAAGTACTTCCCGCTCAAGTGCGGCAAGCGAGAAGAGACGCTCCCTTGCTGTTTGGTCGGCTGTGTATTCCGCTTCCTTTTCAAGCGTTAACACTGCGCTCCACGCCTTAGACAGACTCGCTGCTGCTGCTCGCTGGAAGCCGGGCAGTTGTTTGATCGCATCCAGTTCGCCAAGCCGTTCCCCGATTGCGCTTGCCACCGCACTCTTGAGCTGATCGGAATCGATGGGTGTAAGGAAGCCGCCTGCAAGTCGAGCGGCCAGCTGTTCAATCGTGAGAAGCCGCAAACCCTGTTCGCTCTCGAATGCGGCTTTCGTTCGGTAACTTAGCCAAGCATATCGATTGTGCACTACCACCGTTTTCAGCATCGTGTTTCCATCGCTGGCAGAGATTTGCGCTTCGTCGTCTTGAATCGACGTCCACGAACCGCGCCCTGGAGGCCCATTTCACGCATCAGACGGGCCACCGTGCATCGAGCCACGTCGCGGCCCTCACGGCGAAGCTGACGCCAGACCTTGCGCACGCCATACACGTCAAAGTTCTCTTGCCGTACACGACGAATCTCGCCGCGGAGTTGGACGTCGCGCTTCGCTCTCGCTGGCTGGCGGCTTGGGTCCTTCTCTCTCACTTTCTGCTCGTAATAGGTCGACGGGGCGATCGGGAGCATCCGGCAGATCGGCTCGACCCCGTCCTGTGCCAAAACTCAGCCCTTTTGAAATAGGCCATAAATCAGCAGCTTAGTGTCTGTGTTTGCGACCGGGCCGAGGGCCGTGGGCTTTACAATCGTCTGGACCGAGGGTGTTATCTTCAGCTCCATGATGACCTACCACGTGCAATTCCTACTGCTCGTTCTGGCTGGCTGGGTCAACCGCCAGCAGCAGGATGTGATCGTACCGGTTGGCACGCGTCGCCTGACGGACCTAGCTTCTCGCGGGGAACAATGCGTTCTTTCTTAATCACGTTATTGCGTCGTTGGCCCGGCAGCGACAGAGTGCAGAACCTCCACCGAGGCGAAGACGAGTTCGCAGGACCTCAACTCCCATGGCTGTCTGCCCGTCAATACGCGATCTTCTCTTTTGCGGATCACACCTCTCCTACGTCGGTAGATACTTCGAACCGCGGTTATCGAAAGCAGGACGCGTACCTTCAAGCACGTTAATTGCGTGCAGATTCAATTCCGGTGCTTCAATCGAGCCCATGGTGTAGTGCACTCGATTTCCATCGCTGCGATCGATGTCGGCATAGATGATCTGTTCAGCGTCGCATACCAAGAAGTGCCGGCCCCAAAACTTCTTCCTCAGGTGAGCAAACTCCTGAAGGAGTACACAGGAGCTTATACCCTTTAGCCACTGCACGATCGTACTGAGGTCCTGGTGCGGACGGTAGGACAGGAAGACGTGGACGTGGTCGCGTGCAACCTTACCCGAGATAATGTGCCGCTCATGTTCCAGCGCGATCTGACGAATGAAATCGCGCACACGAACCGCTACCGGGCCGATGAGCACCTTTTTACGATATTTCGGTATCCAGACGACGTGCGCTTTCAGGTCCGTTTTCGTGTGCGCTCCGTGCCTGTAGTGACGCACGCGACCACACTACCACGACCTTCTCTTCGCCTAAAGGCGAGGGGTTTCCACCATCCCCGGAAGGGACACTAAAACAGTCTCCGGAAAACCCGGAGAGGTTCATTCTCTTCAACCCTTGTCCCCACCAATGATCTTGTCCACGTACGAATACCGGCGACCCAAGATGCCCAAGAGTGTCGTTCCCACCTGAACCGTGAGCCGCTTCAGGTCGAAGAAGTCAAGAATGGCCCTAAGATGAGCGATCGATCCAGGTTCAAGGCCGCTACTCTCGGTCAACCTTCGCGCAACCAGTTGAAGCTCGCTGGGCGGGATCTCCTCGAATTCGCGGGGGCCTCTATCACGCACGATAATCGGCAGTGCACTCGCCGATCGAACGATCGTGTACACGAGCGCCAATTTTCTGGATTCGTCCTCCGAGACGACTTGCCCTTTCCGGATCGCGTGCTGCAAGGCTTTGTTCATCGCGCGTTTGAGCGGACTACCCATCCTGAGAATTCCGCAGCCGCGAAGATAGATGTCGTACGACCGTTTAGCGAGTATCGGCCCTTCGACGTCGATGATCCGGCGGAGGACTTCCGCCACTTGCGCAGGGTTCGCGTGTCGTGGGTCGGGGCCGCTGTCTCCTTCAAAGGCAACGTACGACTCGCGCGCTCCGGAGGTGCCGCTCCTGGGAGACGGTTGTGGAAACGGTGAGGGCTCCGGAACCAAAGACAGCACGGATGGCTGCAACTCCTCCTCATCAACCGTACGGATCGCAACTCCGGAGGCAGGTACGTCGGAAGCGGGTTGATGCACCTCCAGTAGAGCCGCATCCGACGGCGGGACGCCTGTGGATTCCGGATCCACGCCAGCAGGCGGAGGCTCGCTCGCTTCGGGTTCTACAAATGCCTCCTCCCTGCCGCCGAACGTCTCAATGCTCGCGGGTGACGGAGGCTCACTGGCTGCCTTATCAATCCCGCCGGGTTGGATACCCAGGCGATCCAGGTCGTCCCAGACCGGCTCCATCGCCCTCACCGGATCGCGGTAGAAGTCGCCGCCCCGAATCCGCGCGAATTGCCATCCGGCCCGCTCCAGGTCGCGCTGCCTAGACATGTCGTGCTCATAACGCTCAGCTCCGTGCCACTCGTCACCGTCACACTCCACAGCAAGCCGCCCTTGCATGCCTTCCACGACGAGATCGATTCGGTAGCGGTGGTTGGCGGGGTCGCCCACGCAGACCTGGGTCCGGACGTAGAAGCCTCGATCTGTGAGCCGCCGATACACATCTCTCTCGAACTTGGAGTCGAAGCGTTGTTCGCCTTCCTCGGTTGTCTGGCGCGTCGGGTCAAGCATGTAGCTCAGCAGACGGTATCGCATGCATGCATCGCTCAGCACGTCCAGCTTCGACGTGTGGTAGAGCCAGAGTTGGTCCTGAGCCCTGCTGACGGCAACGTTGAAACGCTGTCGTGCCGATTCAGCTGTTAGTGCGCCGATCCGTCTCTCCCCGGGAGCCGCGACCATGCTTAGGAATATGACGTTTCGCTCGTCCCCCTGAAACGCGTAGGCGTCTCCGCAGATGAGCCGCCTCTCTTCGATGACCTCAGGGTCCAGAGTTTCCAAAAGTCTCCGCTCGATCAGCTTGGCCTGCCCCTCCCCTTGAAGGCTGATGACGCCCATGGTTGCTCCCGCGTAACGGGGATCTTTAACGCAGGCCGCTATTTGACCAACCACCGCGTCTGCTTCGGGCGGATTCTGAGCGTTCTGCGTGCCGCCGACTCGATAGCCCTCAGCCACATGACGTAGCATAAGAGGCTGGAGGCGATTCGCCGGATAGGCGCGCAACGGATCGAGAGGCGTGCCGTTACTCGCGTAGCAGAGATCATTCGAAAACTGGATGATCTCAGGCATACATCGGAAATGCTCGCGCAACACAAGGTTCTGACTAAATCTGATCTTGGCATTGCCGTACAAGCTGCTCTGAGCAGAGAGTGCGTGATGATGAGGAATGCCCTCCAGATAGTGCTGTTGCAGCCCTGCAATCGCTGCGTCAGCAACTCCTATACCGTACGGACTGATCTGCTGGTCGTCGCCGACCACCACAAGCTTCTTGGCGATATAGAAGAGGAAGAGGCTTTCGACCCCTAACTGGCTCGCCTCGTCTACTATGACAAGGTCATAGCGGCCCGGTGCCGGATCGACCATTTCGGCGACGAGATACCGGGGCATGATCCATACGGGAATGGCGTCGCGGCATGCATCCATGTACCGCCGCGCCTCCTGCCGAAGGCGAGCCATCTTGGCCGACTTTCCCGTCCCCTTACCCATGGCCCGAACGGCTTCACGCCAGCTTTTCAGAGCGGCAGCCTGACGGGGGGAGAGCCTTTCGAAGAACTGCGTCCAAGCGCGCATGGCAGCAGCTTTAGCTAGCAGGCTACCAATCTCCTTTTCTATCTCGTGCCGACGCTCCCAAAGCTCGTGTTGGTATTCGAAGTCTGATCGCTTCTCGAGCCAAACATCTGCCAGCGCCCATCGCCATGCGTCCTCCCACGCCTGAAAACGAGTCTCCCAAGCTTGATCGCCGAGGCTTGAGGCGACGGACTCTACAAGGCCGGGGGCAGCATTGCCGAGTACTTCCTCAACGTGCATCCTCCGCTGCTGATCCATTCGAGTTGCTTCGGTAGAAACAACGAGTGCGTGGCTCTGACTGTAGGCGTAAACGTTACGTGACTCGACTGCGTCGGCGAGCGCCTGAACGACAGGATGGGCATCGTGGAGACCGAGTAGGCTCGCGAGCTGTTGGACACACGAGTCAACCCTGCGCGACGCTTCCTTGAAACGATCCTCGACGGATGCAACGTCAATCAATTCCAGGCACTCCTGCGCCTGACCATCCAGCCAGTCGGGCTCCGCGATCGGCGGCATTTCGCCGGCCATTGATTGAGCGAGGAGATGACAGCCGTTTGCATATTCGCGGCACTTCTGGAGGACGGAGGCCTGCTCTTTAAGTACCGCGATACTCACACGTCGGTCGCCCGCAGGTGGCGGCGCGGCGCCGACGCCATTCCAAACCGATTGCAGATCCGCTAGCTCAGACCCACATTCCAAGTAATCGTTGACAACCTGCAGTCTGTCAGCATCCGCGGCGCCTTCCCCATCGACCACGACCTCATCTTTTAGATAGGCACGCCCTTTTAGCTCCCTAGGAGTAACGATGCCGAAACGTTTCCACTTGCCACCGTCCTTGAAGTAGGAGAGCGCGGCTGCAGCGTCGGCGCGTACTTTTCTAGGATCGTAGGCATCGGGTAACTCGACGGTTTGGTGGCCGACACCATCGATCAGACGTTCAATTCTGGGAAGGCGATCTCGGCTAACGTCTAAGACCGTGTCCCAGCGGGCCTGTCGCCCCGAAACTAGGTCCCGGAGTGCCGTCTCTTTCCATTTCCCTTCGATGCGGTCCAGCACAAGACGTTGCTCCTCGAGCTGCTTGAGCTTCGCTCGAAGTTGCTCCCGCGAGTCGCCGGACAGCGTCTGAATCGCAGCGTAGGCGGCGTGCGACAGCATTTCCTCGTGGCTCGCGATGTTCGCCGCCGCCTCCTCCTCCGCAGTGACCGCGGATGCAAAATTGGCGGGGGCTGGCAGATCAGAACTTGCGGGTATCTGCACGTTTGCTTCCGAGACCTGTTCATCTGTGTACCGCCGCCGGATCGTGAGCCACGACATCACGTCTTTATTTGAAAGGGGCGGTGCCTCTTGCGCATCTCGTGGCAACTTCAGCCATGAGTGCCGATCACTCTCCCGAGCGACTCTCTCGGCAATTGCCGAGGCGGTCCCGTTATAGGTGCCATGGGCAACCGAATGTGGACATGTCTCTTCCTCACGCAAGCTACGGAGCTCTGAGTCAGTGTCTGCCAGGCGGCCACGAGCGTTGTCGAGTTCACGGTCGACTTCGGCAGTTCTGTCGTCGTAAGCTCCGGGCGAATAGGCGGCTTGCCGAGTCGTAATTCCCTGCACCGACGTGTTGAGCTCTGCGAACGCATCGCCTCCCTGCCCGAGGAGGCTGACACAGAGTGGCTGAATCTCTTCCGGGAGCTTATCCTTGAGCACTTGGAGGGCTCGTCCGGTCTCAGCGGTGATTAGTACTCGCTTGCCGGTAGCCAACAAGTGGCATATCAGATTGGCTATCGTGTGACTCTTGCCAGTCCCTGGCGGCCCCTGAACCAGGACGCCGCGCCGGCGGCTGATCGCCTCAACAATGCGACGCTGCTCCCGGTTCGCGGCCAAGGGAAAGTAAACCTCGGCGGGATCTTCTACGGCGCTTTCCCTTCCCTGCTCTTCGCGTCCACGGTCGCCGTCGGTTGCGCCGTCTCCCACATCCTCGATCAGTCCTCCCCATAGTTCTGGGATCTCAATCTCATCGTTGGAGAGCTGGTCGATAAGCTCGCTGTAGATTCGAACCATTCCGGTCTGGGTTCTCTTGCGCAGTATGAGGGCCGGTGCAAAGCTCATCGTCGGGTCGTTCGCGACACTCGCCTTGGCGCCCAGCCCGGCCGACCACTGCGAGTCTGGACTGAGCGCACCTACCCAGGCTCTGAGCGCGGTGTGCATTTGCCCCTTGTCCCAGATGTCGTCACCGATCTCCTCAAGCTGCATCTCAGCCGAGGCATAATGGGTCCGGTCAGGACGGAGCTCGGCCTCCAGCATGTCGTCCTCGATCCTGAGACGAGCGCCGTCGCCTGGCGGGAGAACGCGAATCACACCTTTGGCAGGATCAAACTCAACTTCGACTCGCCCCACGACGGCGTGCCGACGGATCGGAATGACTCTCTCGTTGAGCTTGGCGCGCCAGTCCAGGAGGCCCAACCCAAGAACAACCTCAATGATCTCACCTTGCTTCCGCACCTGCGTATGCAAGCGGAACAGCTGGGCGTAGACTCTCTGAATCGCCTCGCGACGACGATGCTCCGTCGACCACGCCTCCCAGTGTGGCGCGTAGCTGTCGTAGGCTTTCTGGATCCCCGGATGGTCGCTGAGTGACCGTTCCCTCAGCGGTGGAGTCTCTCCCTCTTCAAGCTCAGCTTCTTGGTCCTGCAGGAATATGGTCGGCCACAACGCGGGGATTTCGGTCGTCGCGCGCCTGAGTGCTTGCTCGTCTAGCCACGGCAGCGTCGACGCGGGCGGTGGTGGCGTTTTTTCGAATCGCTGCTTCTTGACCTCCAGCCAAGGGTCGTCTGTATCGTGGTCGTCCATCCATGCCGCGCATCGACAGTCCGACTCTTGAGGCATGTTGCCAAACCAAAGAACGGTGTCATAATTCGTCACATCTCGGACTGTGGTTGTCCGAAGCCCGACGAACTCCTTCAGGTAGCGCGCCAGCCGGAGCGAGGGGTTCTCCAATTGGACGTCGTTCGGGCTCATCTTATGACCTCGGGTCCGGCCGAGCCACCGGCAAACGCGTTGGGCAGGATCGTCAGCGAAACGTCGTGGCACCGCTTGCCATCGAATACACCGCAAGGTACTGTCAAGTTGAGGCATTCAGGGCCGATCCGACCCCAAGATGTTGGCAACACGGTGCGCTCAAGCCCCATTATTTAGCGGCCCGCTCCGAGCTTGAGGGGGATGTCCCGGCCGCTGTTGAATTTGGTCGGGTAGCGGCGGCACCTGTGAATACTCTTAGGCAGCAAACTCATCGCTGTCAAGAGATTTCTGTTTGCTTCTAAGCGCGTGAACGAGAGCGCCCATATGGCGATAGCCTTTGATACGCCGGAACTTTTTCTGCGCGGTGACGACGCCAAGAGCGGTCCATCGGCGAACCATGGAAGGACTCTACCAACGCTTGACGTTTCTCGATACTCTGCGAATGGTTCCGTTGAGATTCTCAATGGCGTTCGTCGTGGCAAGAGACTGGCGAAGTAAGGCGGGCAGCGCGAGCTTCACGACCGTGAGTGTCTCTTCCATCCCTTCACGAAGGCTTCCGGCAGCTTCGTCGTAGCCGTTTCGCTCGAGCCACGACACCAATGCCTGAAGTCGCTTGCGCGCCTTGTCGGCACTCTTGCACTTGTAGGCTTCCTTCATCGTCTGGAGCACGTAGGCGTGACGAGATTTGGGAAGGTACGAGCGAAGATTCCGGAGTTTATGGATCTGGCACCTTTGGATGACCGCGAGGTCCCCCAAAACGTCGACGAGTGCCTTGCGGATGCCTTTGCCTCCGTCCACTACGCAGAGAATCGACTCATCGACGCGCAAGCCTCGCTCGAGAAGGTCCTGCAACATCGCGGTGCACACCCGAGAGTTCTCCGTCGAGCCCAGCCATATACCCAGGGGCACCTTCGTTCCATCTATTGTGATACCGAGAGTTACGACGACGGTCTGTCCGGCCACCTCAAGGCCATCCAGCATCAGTGCCGCAAGCTCGAACTCCTCTAGCCGCCGAGACAGGTATTCCTCGAGCTTCTTAGTCGTCTGGCTCACGAGGTGACGGCTGGCGGCACTCTTACTCGTGCCACGAAACTTCAACTTGGCCGTGGGTTTGTCCAGACTCGATTCGTAATTTCGGGTCGATACCCCCACCAAGATCTGATTCAACACTCGCTCTGGAAGCGGGTCTTCTTCGCGGAAGGCTTCGAAGTGTGGAAGCGACGCCTCCTCGCCCGACTTCGAGCGAACTCGAGGTCGCGACACTTGGATGCGACGACCACCGAAGCTCAGCTCTCCGTTCGTGCTCCCCCAGTGGTTATGAGTTCGCTCCTTCTCGTGCTTGCCCTTGAGCCCCGCGATCTCCTCGGCGTCCTCTCTGAGCAGTAGGTGCAGAGCTGTCAGTCCTTGCTCGTACACCCATTCCGTCAGATCCGCCTTCGTGGCCGCGATCCCAGCTATCATCGGTAGCAGTATCTGACCGACTTGGCCAACTACCTTGCCCGTAGGCGAGTGCGTTTGCTTTCTTACTGGCTTCTTCGATTTCCTAGGCATTGGTGGCTCCTTGTCCCCCTCTGGAGACGGTTTATTGGCAGACCTATTCTTAGGCCGGCCAAGGAGCCGCCGCTACCCCAAATTCAACATCCGGCGGGACATCCCCAGCTTGAGACCTCAACTTGACAGTACCCTTTGTCATTGTCCCAACGCTGGATCCCGACGGCGTAACGGATTCCGGTAATCTGGCACGTTGTCACGTCGCCACGTTGATCTACTATTCGCCTTTGGTTTTCTCCAGGTAAATCATTGTCGGGAAGGATCGTTTCGGATACCGACCTGAGAATTCTAGTTGATGCCTACGAAGCTTGGTTCCTTGCTTGTTGACTAGGTCGTGGCCTTTCGACAAGAGATACCGGATGAGAGCCCGCTCAGCCAAGGCCAAGCACTTGGATAGTCGTTGGCCGCGTTTCGTCACAAGTCTACCGGCCAGCAGAACCCGCTTTCCGGTTTTGGCGGCGTGAAGATGCCGCATCAAACGCAGGTTGTTGAGATGCCCCTTGACGCGTGCGCGGATGTTGCTCGCCTTGCCCACATACAACGCTTCGAAGTGACGGCCCCACTGCCTTCCAAAGATGTAGATCCCTGCTGCATCCTCGACCTTGCTAAGGTCGAGGTTGTAGATCATGACACCCCTTCTGACGTCTCTGAGCTGGATCGGACGAGTCCAGTCAATCCACAGCTTCATCCAGCGACCTCCTTACATTGTCGTCATAAGCTTCGCTTTAGGCATCCAGAGGTTACGCGATATCCCTGAATTTTGCGGAAATTTTTGTCAGTCGCCAAGTGGGCCGAGACGGCGGATTGTAGCACCATCAACCAGATTCTGCCTGTTTCCGAGTGGTCAATGCCGGCGTCTGGGGTTAAACCTCGGACCAAAGCGGCAGGTCGATCCGTAACATAAACCGATAGCGCCTCCACCGCTGCACCTCGTACGGAGACGAATCGAACGCCATCAGATTCGCCTCACCGTGGTGGACATCGCTGGGGACTTCGAAGTGGTCCATCCCGTCCTGTGCCAAAACTCGGCCCTTTTGAAAGACCATGGCTGTAATTTAATGCACTGTAAAGTCTTAGTGTCATTTTGCCAACACTTAATGGTGGAAGCACCCATGAGGTCTGTGTGAGCGGCAGGGCTGCCCGATCGAACAACGGCTGCCTGACCAACAGTAGGATTTGCACATGGTACGTCATGATGGATCCGAAGATAACACCCTCGGGCCAGACGATTGTAAAGCCCACAGCCCTTGGCACCGTCGCAAAACACAGACGCTAAGCTGCTGATTTATCGGCTATTTCAAGAGGGCCGAGTTTTGGCACAGGACGCGCATAGGAGTTCGGGCGCGCCAGCTGGACGAAACGGATGGTCTGGAGGAGAGGTCTGCTCGGGAGCGCCTATCGCAGAGCCTGTGCCTTCTATTTATTCATCCGCCAGCCCCATGGGTCGGAAGTCAGCCCTGCGGCGCGAAATACCCTGGATTCTGCGCGGATTCCAAGGGCGTCTAAGCTGCTGATTTGTGGTCTATTTCAAAAGGGCCGAGTTTTGGCACAGGACGGGGGTGGTTTTGGGCAAGACTGTCCGCCGCCATACCAGCCAGGAGTTCGTCGCCTTCTTGGAGCAGCTGGTTGCGAGCCACAAGCGAAAGCGCGAAATACATGTCATCCTCGACAATCTGTCGGCTCACAAGACCGCCAAGGTCGCACAGTTCCTCGAGGCCAACCCAAAAGTCCGACTCCACTTCACACCCACATATTCCTCCTGGCTGAACAAAATCGAACTCTGGTTCTCCAAGATCGAGCGTGCCCTGATCCATCGAGGCGTGTTCACGTCAACCCACGACCTGACCCGCAAGATCATGCGCTACATTCGCAAGTACAACGAAGACCCCAAGCCCGTGAAGTGGACCTACAACGATCCGTCACGACGCATTAAAACCACTAAACGTTCAGTTGTTACAGTCTACTAGGTGGTCATCTGCATGGTGACGACCCGCCCGCCCAAGACGATTGTAAAGCCCACGGCCCTTGGCCCGGTCGCAAACACAGACACTAAGCTGCTGATTTATGGTCTATTTCAAAAGGGCCGAGTTTTGGCACAGGACGGGAACGAAGGAGGCTGACGCTCGCGCACGAGCTTGCGCATTGGCTCATCAATGCGGACAGCCTCTCTGACAAGGACAATGAGCGAGCCGCGAACGTCTTTGCGGGTGCGTTCCTGATGCCGGCTGAGCATCTGCTCGGCGAGGTTGGCAAACACCGGAACGCTCTCGGTTACAAGGAGTTGATCGAATTGAAACATCTCTACCGGGTGAGTGGCGCTGCGCTGCTTGTTCGACTGCGCCAGCTTGAAGTGATCAGTGAATCGACTTTGACTTACGCGTTTCAAACGATCGGCCGCGGCTGGCGCACGCAGGAGCCGGAAGAGCTTGAGCCGTCGGTGGAAAGAGGGACGCATGAGCGCGCGCGGCGTTTTGAACGACTGTGCTACCGGGCGCTCGCTGAAGGGCTGATTTCGTTGATCAAGGGCGCTGAGCTACTGCGGCTTCCTGTGCCGCAAGTAGCGGCAGACCTGAAAGGGCCGCAGGGCGTCCATGCGGATCGTCGTTAGTGATAGCAGCTGCCTCATCGATCTCACATAAATTCGCCTTCCTAGTCCGTAGTGTCGGCGTAGTCCTGTGGGCCTACATTTAAGATTGATAATCCTTTACGGCTTGCTGAATGATTCGCCGGACAACGTCGTTGACAGATTCGAACTCCGCGGGTGACAGGTTCAGCCAGATCCTTTTTCTCTTCTTCATAAAGTCGACACCGGCGTCAGCCAACGAATCGTCGAACGCATCTTTGTCCGATAACTTAACACCCAGTCGCAAATGACCTTTTCGCGGGTAGCACACAACAAAATTACGAGTACGCAATCCGTCGCTAAGACCGATATGGCTTTGTGTGTAGTTCAGCGTGTGCTTCTTTTCGCAAAACTCGTTAATCATCTCTCCGACGGTGTCGACGAGCACCATGATCTCTTGCGGACGTTTGCTCTCCCAGAATGCTCGATCCGCTGGAGTCTTCGCCCCTTCCTCCTCCTCCTCCTCCTCCTCCTCCTCATCAACTCTCAGTTCGGTTTGATCCAGAACCTTGACGAAATCCAAAAGGATATGATCGTTAACTTTCAATGCGCTGAACTGAATGCAGATAAGCGGAATGGACCCAGAGAACAAAGACAGAACGTTGAGGAAGCGTGATGTGATGTTTTCTGCAACGAGTACCGCAACGTGCTCGTACGCTGGATATCGGCGTCTCTCGATGTCCCAGTATTCGATTGTCCTGATTATGTGACTAAGCTGCCCCACAAACTCTACGAATATTGCCCTCAGCAGCTCGTGCTCTCTGCCTTCAAGGCTCGTCGCGAGCTGGCTCTCGAGAATGTCGCTCTTCGCCAGCAGCTCGCCGTCCTCCGCCGTTCGGTGAAACGGCCGCGGCTCTCGAATGTCGACCGCGAGTTTTGGGTGCTGTTGCGCAGAATCTGGACTGACTGGGAGAGCGTCCTCGTCGTCGTGAAACCTGGGACGGTCGTCAGCTGGCACCGTTGTGGGTTCAGACGATATTGGGCGTGGAAGAGCCGACGGCGTAGGCCTGGACGACCAGGCGTCGCTCCCGAAATACGTGAGCTGATACGGAACATGAGCAGGGCCAACCCCGGTAGGGTCGAGGGCTGGTCCTCGCGTTCCACGCCCGTCAAGCCTGTCCGGCCCTTCGTCCGATCGGCCCGGGCCTGACGGACCCAGTTGCGAAACGCCGATTCGGTGAGGTCAAGCTCCCGGGCCACCCGACCCACGCTCTGCCCCTCATCAAGCACCAGCCGGACCGCGCCTGCCTTAAACTCGTCATCAAACCTGGGTCAAGCCCACATCGGTGTTACAAAGGGCTCAGTCGCACCAACGTTGAGCCGACCTTTTGAGCCGGTGCCACCTCCAGAGACTACCGCGTTTCATTCATTCGGTGTGGCCGTCAGGCCGTGGAAAACTTGACAGTACCCGCTCGGGTGTCACATCCTCAACCGGATGGACGAGTTTGGTAGGCCGAAATCCTACGCCTTGGTATCGTGAACGAGGGGTTGGGATAGCGGCCCTACTCGCGCCGGGGTTGAATCATGCAACAGCACCGGAAACAGTGGCAAAAGGAGTTCGGGCTCGCCAAACATGGTGACCTTTTTCTCACGACGAATGCCGACCTTAAAAACACGCCTCCGAAAGCGTCCCGGGCGCACGTCGCGCGCCGCGCGTTTGACCTCCTCAGGCTCGATGGCGTGCTTTGCACCGATAGCGCGCCGCTGGTCTACTTCAAGCAGGTCGAGCGGATCAACAACGCCCAAATCGTAACTCTTCACCGCACGTTCTGGAACCACGGCGGAGCGCCAATCCTTGCCGTCATAGCGCCGAACGAGGTTCACATCTATTCCGGCTTTGTGAGACCAGCCCTTGGCGCCGAGAGCGCACAGCGCATCCCGGCTTTCGTTGAGACGCTCGATCGGGCGTCCTCTGAGTTGAAGGGATTCTTGCCGACAGTCGAATCCGGAGAATTCTTTCGAAGGCACCCGAAATCATTCGATCCTTCGCACCGCGTTGATCGCGATCTCCTCGAAAACCTCCAGACAACCCGCGACAAGCTGCTCGCTCTGCCCGCCGCAAAGATGGATGCGGACGCGCTTGACGCCCTTCTGTGCAGGCTCGTTTTTGCCTGCTATCTATTCGATCGCCGCGTAATCGGTGACAGCTACTTGAAACGAATCGGCCTGCCGAACGCGACGCACCTGAGCGGCATTCTCGGCCTGCAGCCAAGAACTAAGGCCAAAGAGCACCTTTATAGGCTCTTTGAGCGGCTTAGCAAAGACTTCGATGGTGACCTTTTTAGCGATGACCTCGAATCCGAAGCAAGATTCGTATCAGCATCTCACATCGAACCTCTCTATGAATTCTTCCGCGGCACGGACGCCGTCACCGGGCAGCGTTCATTCTGGCCCTACGATTTCTCCGCGATTCCCGTCGAGACGATCAGCGCAATCTATGAACGGTTCCTCAAAGCACCAGAAAAGCGCGCAGGCGCGTTCTATACGCCGCGCTTCCTCGCCGAACTCGTTCTTGACATTGCATTGAGTCCGACTTCCTCGCTCCTCAAGAGCCGTTACCTGGACCCTGCCTGCGGCTCAGGCATCTTTTTGGTAGGCCTCTTCAATCGCATTGCTGAGGAATGGAAGCGGACTAATCCTGAAGCCAGGAACGACCGCAGAGCACGGGAACTCCGTAAGGTGCTCTGCGAGAACCTGTGCGGCGTCGATATCAATCCGACGGCATGCCGCATCACGACGTTCAGTCTTTACCTCGCTTATCTCGACCAACTCTCTCCACGCGACATCCACGAACTGCGGCGGAAAGGCCACAGGCTTCCGAAACTTGTGCATCAAGTGCAGCAGCCGCAGAGCAGGAATGTCGAAGGCAATATCTGGTGCGGCGACTTTTTCTCTAGAACCGGCGAATATCCTTCTGACGTCGATTTCGTAATCGGCAACCCTCCATGGGGCAGCACCGCTAAAGCAGGCTCACCGGCCGCTGGCTGGTGTTCTCGTAGAGACGCCACACTCACGGTACCCGACAGACAGATCAGCGCCGCATTTATCTGGAAAGCAGCTCACCATGTGAACAACGCAGGACGCATCTGCTTCGTGCTTCCGCATGGCACCATTTTCAATCGCAGTAATACGGCTCTCCAGTTCCAGCGGATGCTTTTCAGGCGGCACGCCGTCGACCAGGTAATGAACTTGGCGGACTATCAGCGATTCCTTTTCGAAGAGGCCGGCCACCCTGCGATCGTGATTTCCTATAGGAAATCATCCCCGAAAGACCGGCAACACAAGATCCAGTATTCGGCGCCGAAAGTGGACTGGCTCGTCACTAGAAGTGAAGTCGTCGCTGTGGCGCCAGAAGATCGAGACACCGTGACGGTTGGAGACGTGCTCCTGGACTTGGAGAGTCCAGACGCACCGCAGATCTGGAAACAGAGATTTTGGGCCACACCACGAGACCGGCGCCTGATCGACCGGCTGTTGCTTTACCCACGCCTCCGCGACCACGTACGCCAAATCAAGGAGATTGCTCCCGCCAAGCCGTGGGTGATCTCCGCGGGCATCCAGAACATGGGGCCAAGCGATGATCCTGCAAGGGCTGAGACCATCGCCTTGCCGTCGAAGCTCTTCATCGACGCAAGATCAAGGAACATTGATTTGTTCGTACTGCCCAGCGACTGCCGGGAACTCCCCGCGGCGGAGTACACGGTCAGAAGCAGGTCGAACAAAGCGACCACGGTCTTTCACGCACCGCATGTGCTCGTCAAGCAAGGGTTTACTGGGGCGGCGTACGCCGATTTTGATGCCTCGTTTCTGTTTTCCCTGCGAGGAGTCAGCGGCCCTCCTCAAGATCGGAACCACCTGATCTTCCTCGCAGCTTATTTCCGCACTGCCCTCGCAAGGTTCTTCTCGTTTCACACTTCATCGAGCTGGGGTATCAGTCGTCAGCTCGTTGGGGTGGATGAACTGCTACGGCTCCCGTTTCCCCTGCCGGAGGCGTTGCCTGACCCTCAGCGCGCTTGGGGAATTGTCAACGAGGTTGCCGACATCGTGACTAGAGCCGTGGTAGCAGCTGATGATTCGTTCATCGACCGCAATGCGCTCGTGAAGATAGCGAGTGACTCCATTGAGACATTGATGGACGAGTACTTCGACATACTTTCGTTGGAGCGAACCCTGATCGACGATACGGTTCGCGTAATCATCCCGAGCGCCCGCCCCACAAGGAACCGGCGGCTTGTGCCGACAGTCGAGCCGAGCAAGCAAACGCAGCGAGATGACTACACGAATCAGCTCTGCGCCACGCTCAACGAATGGTCGAAGAACAGTCCGTTCGTCGTCGAAGGTCGCACAATCGCATCCGCCAGCCTCGGTATCGGGGTCGCGATGCTCGAGAAGAATGTCCGCGGACGCCCAACTCCCGCGCACCTACACGACGACGACGATTTGCTGGCGTCGTTGGAGCGGCTTCGCCGGCTGACGTCCCGTCGGCTCAATACATTCGAACTGGTACGCAGCACTAAGGTCTTCGAACAGGATCGCCTGTACATCGTGAAGCCGATCGGACGCCGCTTCTGGACAGAGACGGCGGCCCTCAACGACGCCGACGAAATCGCAGGCTCAATTCTGATGCAAAATTCCAAGGAAATGGCGTGAACGTTCTCGGCAACTTGGCTGATTGGACTGATCTACTGGACCACATGGTCCCTGACATCCTCAGCGTCACCATCGCGGCCTGGGAATCACTACCGCCGATCGCCGCTGACGAAAAGGAGGACGACATCACATTCACACTTTGCCGCGCCCTCCGGCAGAATCGTGAGGCCAGGCATCTTCCCTTTCAGATTCATACGCAGCAAGTAGAGCTCGACCCCTCGCCAGGGGAAGACAGGGGCCGCCTGGATATCGTGTTCAATCTGCTTGTGCCTTGTGAAGAAATCTATTCCTGTCTGGAGGGAAAGCGCCTCAACGTCGTCAAGGACGGCACTACAAGGGCCTATGCCTCAGAATATGTGCGCCGCGGCATGATGAGATTTGTCACAGGGCAATATGCCCGCGCTGTGCGTCATGGTGGGATGATCGGCTACGTCCTTGACCATAACGTCACTCGCGCGATTGCCAATGTCGAGGCAAATGTCCAGGCTCAGTGCTCTGCCCTTCGCATGACACCGCCCGGAAAATTGCTCGACTCGGAGGCACTAGGACCCGACAAGCGCGTCAAAGAGACTCATCATCAGCGCGAACACGACACCAGCACATTCCACATTCATCATCTGTTCATGGCAGTGAACTGAAGAACCCCGTCCTGTGCCAAAACTCAGCCCTTTTGAAATAGACCATAAATCAGCAGCTTAGCGACTGGGCCAAGGGGCCCTTAGGCTCTACAGTTACCCAAAACCCGCGGTCGACGTTCGAGAGCCGCGGCCGTTTCACCGAACGGCGGATGACGGCGAGCTGCTGCCGAAGAGCGACATTGTCGAGAGCCAGCTCGCGACGAGCCTTGAAGGCGGAGATGAGAGCGCGAACAAACGACGAAATCAAGCAGGCATGGTGCCGGCAGACCGGAGACTAATCAAGTTTGGGGCGCCCGGATGAATAAATAGAAGCACAGGCGAAGACATCCATCCTCACGCCGCGCCATTTGTTTGCGACGGCCAAGAGCACAGCGAACGAGAGTTTCATCGCGGCCTCCTCGGTGAAGAAGTGAGGAATGACCTTTGTGCGACGTTTGTGCTCTCCGAACGTGCGCTCAAGTAGATTCGACGTGCGAAGCCTTTTGTGATGCGCCGCCAGGAAGGCGTAGCGCCTGAAGACACGCTTCGAGGGTCTCTTCCATGCACTTCATCGCGCTCGGGAATCGTTGACGGTACCGAGCGATCACCTGTGCTCCGCAAAAAGTCGATCCAGCGTTGATTGCGCGTTTTAGACACGCCATGGTCGGCTGCTTCTGGCCGGTCTTCTTTTTTGCGGATCACAGGTACTGCACACCCCGTCGGTCGAACACGTGAACTTGCGGCTCCTCGACTAAGGAAATCCGACTCTACCGAGGTCAAGTCTTAATTTTCCTGTCAAATCTCCGTACGGTTCCCCGCGCTCGGTTAAGCTGCTGATTCCTCCGACGTGCCTTGCGGGAGAAGCTCGTTGCGAAGCTCCTCGACTTTCCTAGCGGCGAAGACATCCATCCTCACGCCGCGCCATTTGTTTGCGACGGCCAAGAGCACAGCGAACGAGAGTTTCATCGCGGCCTCCTCGGTGAAGAAGTGAGGAATGACCTTTGTGCGACGTTTGTGCTCTCCGAACGTGCGCTCAAGTAGATTCGACGTGCGAAGCCTTTTGTGATGCGCCGCAGGAAGGAGTAGCGCCTGAAGACACGCTTCGAGGGTCTCTTCCATGCACTTCATCGCGCTCGGGAATCGTTGACGGTACCGAGCGATCACCTCCCGACCCTTCTTCAGCCCTTGCTCGTAGCTGTTCGCATGGAACGACTCAAGGATGGCCGCCTTGAGTTCGTCGCGCACTTCCTTCGGAGCCTTGCCCAGGATGTTCTCGAGGCGGTGCTTCTGGCAACGTTGCTTGAGGCTTCGAGGGAAGACCTCTGCGATCGCTTTGAGCACTCCAGGATTCCCGTCCGTCACGATGAGCAACGGCTCCCTCATTCCTCGGGCCACTATCTCCTGCAAGAACCCCTTCCAGTTCTCGTAGGATTCTCGGTTGCCGACACCGATATGAAGAAGAACTCGCGTCCCATCAGCGCGATAGCCGGTCGCAACGAGGATGGGCTCTTTTCTCTCCGCTCCTTGGTGGTAGCGCAGGTACGTGCCGTCGAGCTCGAGATACAACAGCTTCTCGTTCGAGAGATCCCGTTTTCGAAACGCCTCGAAATCCTCCGACAGACACCGTGTGACCCGGCTCACCACCGACTTCGAGACACCCGTGCCGCTCAGCACGTCCGCGAACGTCGCCTCAATGTCACGCGTCGACATCCCGTGGACGTACATCCGCGCGATCAGTTCATCGAGTTTCTCGGTCCGGCTCACGTAGGCGTCGAGAATCTTTGACTGAAACACCTTCTCTGTTTCTCGTACCCGCGGCACTTGCACCGTCACCGCTCCCTCGCCCGTGAGGACCCGATGCGACTCATACCCGTTGCGTCGTCCCTTCTCCTTCGTCGTTGCCGGAGCGTTCTCATAGTAGTTTCGACCCAACGCCTCCGTCACCTCGCGCTCCAACGCATATTGAAGCATCATCTGAGCTCCCGACCGGACGATCTCCGAGAGATTCATCTCCCCAAATACCAGTTGTTCCTCGAACTGCTTGAGCAATCGCTGACTCGGTAGTACCTTTCCCATGATGTATGGTTCTCCTTTTCTGTCCCCATGACGGGGACGGGTTTGAGCTTGGGGAACCATACATCGTTTTTCTTTGACAGGAATCTTAAGACATCACCCTCTACCGAAGCCCGCCTTTGACCCGATCAATCGCCTAACGGAAAACCGATAGGATTCGCCTCGATCAACTCGATAACATGACGAATACCAATTGCGACGAGGATCCCAGGGTTTTCCTGAACGTATAGCCCTGCTGGTTTACCTTCTGGATCAGTAATCGTGTTCCGATTCTGGTCAACAACGGGTTGCAGTGGCGTAGGATAATGTGCAACAACCCCAGCCACGCGTAAGTCGGTTGCCGAGCCACCCATTGGAGCAAACACCACTGGACCACCGCTGAATCCAGGATTCACGTGCGCGTCCAGGTAAATCTTGGATACATCCCCGAATTCGAAAGCGCTCACGATGCCGGATTTAACAAACGGGAGTGGAAGGCCTCGATTGATTTTTTCACCACTAGAGTTCATTCTATATGGAAATCCAAGAAAGAAAACTTGCTGTCCGTAGGTTAGGTTGGCTTGTGATGCAGTCAAATCAAGAGACGGCGATATACGGATCGGACACGAAAGTACCGCGACGTCTGCGTCACCGTCACCGATTCCAACAACCTCTACAGCCAAGTTTTTCCATTGCTCTTCGTGAAACACACGGATGCTATCTCCGGAATCAATTCCCTTCACAACATGGCGAGCTGTGACCAGGTATTGCTTGGAGGCATGATCGATGGCAAAAGCAGTACCGGTAGAATCTCGCCACTTGATGTGAAAGACTCTGGATAATACGTTCGTCGTAATCATGGGTGTCGCTCCCAACGCAGCTTGAAAACCGACCGGTCCGGCACCCGACGCCGTTGCTCTCCCTATAATCATCCCGGCAACGAGAAGGAACATCCAGATGCGACGGCGGGTTCGTCCTTCATGCCATCGATTCTCGAACCCTAGGTCAGCGAACACGTGGCCGATGCAGCATGCGATCTGCATCGCTTCACACCGACGGCTGCGGCTGGTATCGCTCGAGGTTGGTTCGGGTGCTTCCGCCATTAATGGTCAATTTCAAAAATGCCGAGTTTTGGGACAGGATGGGGTGGCCTTCATGGACGCGAAAATGTCTGTGAGTGAATTGCGCTGTATCGCCGTGTAGCCACTTGGTAGCGCTCGGATCGATATCCTGGGTGTGCACGTGGGCAACGGTTTTCACGGTGCTAGACATCTGATGCGGCTCCCTGCATGGGTGGCTGTGCGTCGATGACGCCAAGCAGCTCCCTCGTGCGGATGCCCCAGATGACCTTGCCCAAGAGCAAGTCGTGAGATATCTCCTCCCAAGCCTTGGTCACACCGGCGAGGAGTTCCACGTCTGTTTCTGAGGTTGCATCACCGCCTCGCTTCGGAATGCTTCTTTTCCCCGCGAGACGTGCTCGTGACGGCGTCCGAAGAGGGTAGCTTGGCGGTCCTGCCTTTACCCTCTTCCTTTTTGCTCACGAACCGGCGAGACTGCTTTCGAAGTAGCATTGCACTTGCACCCATAAGCGTCGTAAATAGCACGACAATTGCTGGCAGCAAGGGCGTGATTGATTCAGTGGTGCTAGAGTCGCGTTCATCGAATAATACGAGAACCATAGTCATCAACGCAGTTGTAACGCCTAGCATTAGGCTCATCGTCGTGACCATTCGTGATCTATATTCTGCCAAATCTGACCTTGGTCCTTGTCCTGCTCCGGTAACATCTGCATCCCCTTGGCTAGGCTCATGTGATACGTGGATGAGGGCATCTAGCTGATTGTAGTATTCTTGTTTCGTCTTGGCAGAGATAAAACTCGAATCCATTATTTCCTTTGTAAGTTCCTCGCCTATTTGGGCAGGGGCGTGCAAATCATTTCTTTTAACGGCGTATTTCCGGGCGGTGGCACTGATAAGAGATTCTACGACTCGCCGTTCAGGAACGCTTCTCTCAGGAATGCCTAGCCGAAGAGCATAAACTATTTCTAGATTGGCCGACTGAAGTTTTTGCATGTACTCCCCACGGTCCCTACGGGAGAGAACTTTTCGGGAGACGAAAGTGACTAACAGCCCGCTAAGGGTGCCGCCCCCTATACCAACTATCCATGGATTGTTGAGCCAGTCCAGCAAGGTTTTACCTTCATCGACCTGAGACGATTGGAACGCCTCATAGCCTATCATTCATTTTCCTTGGCGAAGGATCGGATCTCGGCGGTGCTTTCGCCATTAAGTGTTGGTGATTTGTACGCATCCCGTCCTGTGCCAAAACTCGGCCCCTTTGAAATAGATCATAAATCAGCAGCTTTGTGTTTGGGTTTGCGACTGGGCCAAAAAGACTTGGTGTTGCTCGACTGTTTTCACTTTGCCGACCGCAACCTTTAGAGTTCTGTTCGTCTTCATCGTCCTTCGGGTCAAGTCTTAACCCTAATCGCAAATAAACGTCACCGTGTCTGAGGTCTTTGGCCCCGTGAATAGCACCTTTTCCAGGTTCTGCATACACCGTGCAGAATCACCTATAGTGGCGGCGAGCGGGTGCCCCAGCACGAGCTTCTCGCCTGCGCCCAGTGCGGCTGTTTCGCGTTTTCGTGCTTCGAAGATTTTGCGATTAGGGTTAATTTTCCTGTCAAATCTCCGTACGGTTCCCCGCGCTCGGTTAAGCTGCTGATTCCTCCGACGTGCCTTGCGGGAGAAGCTCGTTGCGAAAGTGGACGGCGCAACAAATGGTCCATGCTTTTCCATGGGATACGGCGCCGAATTACTGAGATACAACGTGGTACTAACCGTGGGGTCAGGTCAACTGGTCGGCCGTGCTTCGGCCACCCACCCAACTTCTACCGGTTGGCAAGGGGTTTCACTGATATGTGGGATGGTTTCCTCCTTGGCAAGCGATACCTCATCCACGACCGGGACCCGCTATTCACCAAGGCGGTACGTGGGCTGTTGAGAGATTCAGGCGTGAAGCAGCCCTGGCCTCGATTCTGGGCCTTTCGGGTGGCCTCTCTTCCGCCGCCGGACGGCCCTGTCAGCGTCCGTTCTCCCCTTTAGCGCAAACGTGGCACTCGAAAATCGCGATTAGAGACGAATACCGAAAATGAGGCTCATTCAGCCCTTCTAGCGCGTCTCTGGTGACACCTGATCCGACAAAACCGCGCCAACGGCGCGGAAGATCTCACCCGTCTCTGCAGTGCCACAATTGGCCAGACTGGGTGGCGGATGGGACAGTTTGGAGCTATCCGGTCTCGGCTGGAAACCGAGAATAACAGGGAATTAACAGGGAATTTAGGCCGTTTTGAGGCTGATCGGGCCGTATTTTAAGGTGGTAACCCTCTATATTTCTAATGGTTAGATGGCAATTCCCTGTTCCGAAAAAACAGGGAATTTGAGATGACCGAACAGGGAATTTGAAATAGGCAAACAGGGAATTGCTCTGGAGGAACAGGGAATTAAAGTCAGCGAACAGGGAAATGTCACGGTCAGCACATGAGGGGTTCCATTCGACCGCACGGATGGCTTTCCGCCCCGCCGGTCAAAAGAGTCCCATCTCCGACCTCGGAGCAAGAATGTCCGGGTCGTCGTTCCGAACGCTGTTTACTCTGGTGCTAACGGCACGCTTCTCTAAGGGGGTCAAGTCTTAATTTTCCTGTCAAATCTCCGTACGGTTCCCCGCGCTCGGTTAAGCTGCTGATTCCTCCGACGTGCCTTGCGGGAGAAGCTCGTTGCGAAGCTCCTCGACTTTCCTAGCGGCGAAGACATCCATCCTCACGCCGCGCCATTTGTTTGCGACGGCCAAGAGCACAGCGAACGAGAGTTTCATCGCGGCCTCCTCGGTGAAGAAGTGAGGAATGACCTTTGTGCGACGTTTGTGCTCTCCGAACGTGCGCTCAAGTAGATTCGACGTGCGAAGCCTTTTGTGATGCGCCGCAGGAAGGCGTAGCGCCTGAAGACACGCTTCGAGGGTCTCTTCCATGCACTTCATCGCGCTCGGGAATCGTTGACGGTACCGAGCGATCACCTCCCGACCCTTCTTCAGCCCTTGCTCGTAGCTGTTCGCATGGAACGACTCAAGGATGGCCGCCTTGAGTTCGTCGCGCACTTCCTTCGGAGCCTTGCCCAGGATGTTCTCGAGGCGGTGCTTCTGGCAACGTTGCTTGAGGCTTCGAGGGAAGACCTCTGCGATCGCTTTGAGCACTCCAGGATTCCCGTCCGTCACGATGAGCAACGGCTCCCTCATTCCTCGGGCCACTATCTCCTGCAAGAACCCCTTCCAGTTCTCGTAGGATTCTCGGTTGCCGACACCGATATGAAGAAGAACTCGCGTCCCATCAGCGCGATAGCCGGTCGCAACGAGGATGGGCTCTTTTCTCTCCGCTCCTTGGTGGTAGCGCAGGTACGTGCCGTCGAGCTCGAGATACAACAGCTTCTCGTTCGAGAGATCCCGTTTTCGAAACGCCTCGAAATCCTCCGACAGACACCGTGTGACCCGGCTCACCACCGACTTCGAGACACCCGTGCCGCTCAGCACGTCCGCGAACGTCGCCTCAATGTCACGCGTCGACATCCCGTGGACGTACATCCGCGCGATCAGTTCATCGAGTTTCTCGGTCCGGCTCACGTAGGCGTCGAGAATCTTTGACTGAAACACCTTCTCTGTTTCTCGTACCCGCGGCACTTGCACCGTCACCGCTCCCTCGCCCGTGAGGACCCGATGCGACTCATACCCGTTGCGTCGTCCCTTCTCCTTCGTCGTTGCCGGAGCGTTCTCATAGTAGTTTCGACCCAACGCCTCCGTCACCTCGCGCTCCAACGCATATTGAAGCATCATCTGAGCTCCCGACCGGACGATCTCCGAGAGATTCATCTCCCCAAATACCAGTTGTTCCTCGAACTGCTTGAGCAATCGCTGACTCGGTAGTACCTTTCCCATGATGTATGGTTCTCCTTTTCTGTCCCCATGACGGGGACGGGTTTGAGCTTGGGGACCATACATCGTTTTTCTTTGACAGGAATCTTAAGACATCACCCTCTAAGGGCCGGCCACCATAGGGTTCACGCACCAAGTCTGTCTGCCCGTCAATATTCGATCTTCTTGTCTACGGATCACCACCTCCTTGCCGTCAGAAGACGGGTCTAGGTATTCCTGTTCACGGAGGCACACAACCCGGTCTCTTCCGAGATCGTGCCACTGCACGCAGCCGCTTAACAACACTTGATGGCGGAAGCACCCTGGCGGTTGACCCCGCCGTGTCCAAGTCCCTCTTACGAAGAGCCGCCCTTGACCGGATTCAAGAACTCCTGCATCAGCTCGATCGGAAGTGGGAATACGAGCGTCGAGTTCTTTTCGGTTGCGATCTCGGTAAGAGTCTGTAGATAGCGTAGCTGGATCCCCATCGGGTGTTGCCCGACGACCTTCGCCGCCGCCGCCAACTTATCAGAGGCTTCGAACTCACCATCGGCGTGGATGATCTTGGCTCGCTTCTCCCGTTCCGCCTCCGCCTGCTTGGCCAGCGCACGCGTCATTTCGGCCGGTAGGTCGACGTGCTTGACCTCGACGGAGGTGACTTTGATGCCCCACGGGTCGGTGTGTTTGTCCAGGAGATCCTGGAGCTGCATGTTGAGCCGCTCACGTTCGGATAGAAGATCATCGAGCTCCACTTGACCGAGGACGCTGCGGAGCGTCGTTTGCGCAAGCTGAGAAGTCGCATGGAGAAAGTTCTCCACCTCGACCACCGCCTTGATCGGATGAACGACACGGAAGAAAACCACCGCGTTTACCTTCACCGAAACGTTGTCGCGAGTGATCACATCCTGGGGCGGCACGTCGAGAGCCACCAGTCGGAGACTCATCTTCACCATGCGATCGATCGGGCTGAAGACGAAGATGAGTCCCGGCCCCTTGGGATAGGGCAGGAGCTTCCCGAAGCGAAAGATGACTCCTCGCTCGTACTCGTTGAGAACCTTGATCCAATTGAGGAAAAAGATTGCGAGAAGAATAAGACCAATAAACCCACCCAACGGTAGCCCAAACATCGCTCACTCCTTTTCTGATTCCGTCGAGTCCCCCGAAAAGGGCTTCACTCGGAGGACGAGCCCATTCATTCCAGTCACCTTGACGCGTTCACCGAGGTCCATCCCTGCTCCTGTCTCCGCACCCCCCACGAGTGGTACCACCTTCTAAGTATGGAGTCGCACAAGGACTATTACCCCAGGGAGCTAGCTCGGGCCCGTCTGATGATCGCTACCACACTGGCTAGTGACTTACAAATTTCTCAGCCTCTTGGGTCGAACGACTCCAACCCTACTCCTCACCCGTAACGGGCTGCGGCTGGATCCAGAGATGGAGCGCGGCTATACCCCGTCCTGTGCCAAAACTTGATCCACTGGTAACGTTACAAGCGACCAGTTGACGCGGCGTGGACGGTGGGGCCTGCAACAACCATTGAGCAGAGCTACCCTCCTTGGTCCGGTCGCAAACACAGACTCTAAATTGCTGATTTATAGTCTATTCCAAAAGGGCTGAGTTTTGGCACAGGACGGGAAGGGGTTCTTGCAGGAGATGGTGGCCCGAGGAATGAGGGAGCCGTTGCTCATCGTGACGGACGGGAATCCTGGAGTGCTCAAAGCGATCGCAGAGGTCTTCCCTCGAAGCCTCAAGCAACGTTGCCAGAAGCACCGCCTCGAGAACATCCTGGGCAAGGCTCCGAAGGAAGTGCGCGACGAACTCAAGGCGGCCATCCTTGAGTCGTTCCATGCGAACAGCTACGAGCAAGGGCTGAAGAAGGGTCGGGAGGTGATCGCTCGGTACCGTCAACGATTCCCGAGCGCGATGAAGTGCATGGAAGAGACCTTCGAAGCGTGTCTTCAGGCGCTACGCCTTCCTGCGGCGCATCACAAAAGGCTTCGCACGTCGAATCTACTTGAGCGCACGTTCGGAGAGCACAAACGTCGCACAAAGGTCATTCCTCACTTCTTCACCGAGGAGGCCGCGATGAAACTCTCGTTCGCTGTGCTCTTGGCCGTCGCAAACAAATGGCGCGGCGTGAGGATGGATGTCTTCGCCGCTAGGAAAGTCGAGGAGCTTCGCAACGAGCTTCTCCCGCAAGGCACGTCGGAGGAATCAGCAGCTTAACCGAGCGCGGGGAACCGTACGGAGATTTGACAGGGAAATTAAGACTTGACCAAACTCATGACGGAATGTCGTTTGAAGCAGCCAGTGAACTTCATCGGCTCAGAAACGACAATCGCCAGTTAAAGCGCAGCTATCGATACACCCAAATCGGATTGTGGATCGCGGCTCTCAGCTTGCTTGCGAATTTCGTGATGGCAATTCTCAAGGCACTCGGACTCTTCCCTAAATGAGGTACTTGAAGCCGAGCACCATAGACCAGGGATTGATGCCACTGATTTCAGTGTCGCTCGGAATAGGAAGCGGATGCACCTCGTAAGGACTCGTGTCCTCAAGGTCATCGACCCAGATATAGGACGCCTTCACGCCGATTAGGAGCTTGTCGCCCAAACGATAGTCGACACCGACAAAGATCTGCTTGGAAAGCCCGCTGTCGGACAGATCGACGTCCTGCAGGCTGTTGTACTCCGCCGCGGGACGACCCTCGCACGGCTGATTGATGCAGGAATATTCGCTGCTGAAGTACAGCCCGGACAACTCCATGAAGGACAGCCCCAGCCCAACACCCAGATAAGGCATGATCCGGTTTTCCGCGAACGAGAAGTCGTGATAGGCGTTCAGGGACAGCGTGCGCACGGCCAGAGCATCGACTCTGGCTGTGCTGGTCGACGTATAGTTGCTGTCTTCGTTGGGTAGGATCGGAGACCCATCGAGCAAGGTAATGCCGGTGAATTCTTGCTCGACGTTGTTCGATCGCTGGGAGGCCGACACCTCCAAGCGCACTTCGCCGAAATCTCGACCGAAGGCAACTTCAAAGACAGTACCGAGATCGGAGGGCAGGTCGTAAAACCACCGATAGCCCTCGGGCGTGCCGCTGCAAAGGTCGTTCGGATAACAGATGTTGTCCCGGTTATGGCCGGCCTGCTTCATGACGGGATTCGAGTTCGTACCGCCGCTTGCGCTCAAGTACCATCCGTAGGACCCCGGCTCTTGACCCGCGCTCCGTTCCGCTCCGCCGAGTACGGCGCAAATCGCAAGGGTGGCTCCGAAGGTCTGCTGCTGTTTGGACAAATGCACTTAAGTCACCTCCAGTTGAGTCCGATCACCTTATTTGAGGCAACCAAGTCCCCAAGAATCCCGAGAAACGGGTCTCACACTATGGAGCCGGTGAGGGGAGATATCAATCGCCCGACGGGGGGCAGGCCCAAGGCATGAGCCACCTCCGGGTGGCAGGTTCATGTTGACGAGCGGCGCGGACGCCGAGGAAACGTGTGGGCGGCATCGAGTATCGACGTGTAGACGATATCACGAAAATCGTGCAGAAGGACGAAGCGCTCCGCAATATGCGTGTAGTGAAGGGCGGTCCCGGAATCCCTGAAGACCTTCTCGATTGCGGCTTGCCATGTCATCTCTCTGGGGCTCATCCGGGTGCTCTTCTTCTCGGCTCGCCGTGCTATAGGTCTGCCCAGGTGCGAACGGGCCACAGCATGTCGCATTGACCTGACCCCGTCCTGTGCCAAAACTCGGCCCTCTTGAAATAGCCGATAAATCAGCAGCTTAGCGTCTGTGTTTTGCGATGGTGCCAAGGGCCGTGGCCTTTACAATCGTCTGGCCCGAGGGTGTTATCTTCGGATCCATCATGACGTACCATGTGCAATTCCTACCGTTGGTCAGGCAGCCGTTGTTCGATCGGGCAGCCCTTGCTGCTCACACAGACCTCATGGGTGCTTCCGCCATTAAGTGTTGGTAAAATGACGCTAAGACTTTACGGTGCATTAAATTACAGACATGGTTTTTCAAAAGGGCCGAGTTTTGGCACAGGACGGGGTGGCGGATGGTGCAGTTCGGAGCTATCCGGTCTCGGCTAGCAGCCATCAATAACAGGGAATTAACAGGGAATTTGGGCCATTTTGAGGCTGATCGGACCGTTTTTGACGTGGTAACCATCTGTATCTCAAATGGTTAGATGGCAATTCCCTGTTCCGAAATAACAGGGCATTTGAGATGACCGAACAGGGAATTTGAAATAGGCGAACAGGGAATCACTCTGGAAGAACAGGGAAATGTCACGAGCAGCATGTGACGGGCGTCGAACTCGACGTACTATTTGCACAATACGAGCTTTGCACCTCGGCTTAGCTCACCGGCGTACACTTAAGCTGTTGATTCATGGGCTATTTCAAAAGGGCTGAGTTTTGGCACGGGAGGAGGATGCCCCGCATCGGATCGATTTTTTCGGAGCACAACGGTTCCAGGCTCTCTCCTTAACCGGATTGTGTTAGCATGCACTCGCAGCGTTGCAGAGAGCGACAACGATGGGCACCCACAATTTCGGCTTTCCATCTCGGTCATCTCGCCGGTTATAGTGCGCCGTGGTCCTGCTGATCCGAGTCATTCCTGGCGGCGACTGTGCCTCCACGCCTTTCCCATTTATATGCCTTCTCAGACCAAGTACGCGCAGCCGCCGACTGTCTCTCCACCGACGGCGATCCATTCGCGGTGGCCGCGCCGAGAGCAACCGCCAATTCCCCGCCCAGTGCTACCGACGCCGGGCCCTGCGCTTGAGGAGCGTGGAGGCCACGAAAACGCCGGCGTCCCCGGTCACCAAAACACGAACCCGGAGGATCACCATGACAACCCGACAAACGCCTCGGGGCGCCAGTGCGCGCCGAGAGGCCACCGACGTTTCAGAGAGGACAACCATCTCCGCTAGCGATGTCGGTGTCACACTTAGGATCAGCGACAAGGCTTTGAGAAAACTCGACCAGATTCAAGAGGAAACAATCAAGGCCGCACAGGAGGACCAGAAGTTCTCTTGGCGATGAGCTTCCGGTGCGCCCGCCTCTACCAAGCCATCTCCTCCAACTGTCGGGCCCACAATGAAAATAAAGTACGTTGTAGAGGCACTTGACAGTCAGGACGATTGGTCGCGCTTAGCCGAGGCGCTCGGCGGTGAGGACTTCGATGTAGTACGCAACATACTCCGACACCTCCGCGTGCTCGACGCGAAGTCCTATGTTCTCGAAGACCCGTACATCGACCGCGACTACTCGGTGGACTACCTTCATTTCTATGCCCGGACGTTCCGAGCCTACGAGCGTCACTGCAAGCGTGTCCATTTCTTCTCTGACGACATATCTCCGCTCCTCAGTCGACCCCTATCCACAGATCGACTGGTCGAGATTCAGCGTTTCTCAAACACCACCTATTGCGGCTTCTGTGTCATCCGTCCCTTGTCAACCGCCCCGATCGGCAGAACGGTCCTCAGAGCGCGGGTCCGCAATGGCTTCGACATGGAGGCAACCGTCACCTGCCGTGCTGACTTCCACGCCCACCTGCTCAGCGTTGACCTGCAAGTCACTGGTGCGTCCTTCCTCCAACAGGACGCCCGCGTGGGCGCGTGCGCCCAAGTTGCCATCTGGGCAGGCATGCGACACATGCAAGCACGGCACAGCTACAACTGGGTTTCCGTGGCGGACATCACGCAATTCGCTACGCCGACGACCGCAACCGAGGCCGTTTCCCTTCCCGCCGGATCGGAATTCCTCACCTCCGAACGGATGATTCGTGCGATCAGTGAAGCCGGCTATCAGCCTCTTTGTTTCCGACGCCCGGCCATCGACCGCGCCATCCTTCCGTACGTCGAATCGGGAATTCCGGTTATCCTCGGCCTCAATATCGATGGAACTCTCGGCCACGCCGTCACCGTAATCGGCCGCGTCTTCGCTAAACAGGACCCTCCAACCAACAGCGCCATCGACTACGTCCCCGCCTACATAGTCCACGACGACCAGAGCGGCCCCTACATGTGGCTCCCCATGGACCGCGACGCCAGCACGACCTTCTCCTTCACCGACGATACGATTAAACGTGACACGCCCGCCGGACCCATCGAGTTGAATGTTCGCGGCCACGCGGTCTTCGCCGTAGCCCTCATGTCCACCAGGGTCTTCTCGACCGCGGCAGCCGCCGAGCATTCCGCCTGGGACAGAATCGACGAAAACTTGCACAAGATGCCGGAGACCCGTAGGCTACTTGACGAACGCCAACTCCCCGTCAACGCCAGGCTCTTGGACGAGCTGCAGGCAGCGTACAACTCCGACCACATTGTGCTGCGGACATACCTGACGTCCGCTGCCGGCTACCGCCACCACCTTGCCGAAGGCTCGGCCAGTGACGACCTCAAGGACGCCTTGCTAGATCTCCACCTGCCCCACTTCACATGGATCACCGAGGTCTCCACGATCGATTCCTACAACCAGTCTTCCCCGGGCTTGCGGCGCATCTACGGACATACGGTTCTCGATGCGACCTCGACCGGCAAGGACGGCGACGGCCTACTGGTGCTCCACCTTCCCGGGCTTCTCGTCACCCACGACATCAATGCACGAGAGTATCCAGAGAAACTCGCCTTGATCAGGGACGACAGGTTGTACGAGTGCCGCGAGAAGTTACTCTAGTTCACAATCGGTTTCGTCGGTAGCGTTCCATTGTCGCCCATACCAAACCGGCTGTTGGCAGTCTGCGAACACTCGACGCAGTCCACGCCCCGCCGCGGCATGTCGTAACCCGCCACTGCCCGACGGGAGTTCCATCGAAACCATCCGGTCTCTGCGTTGTCGTACTTCAGACCCGTCAAGTGGAACAGAAAATCGTCTGCAGCATGCGCGCAGGAGATCGCGTTCATGGTGACCACACTTGGCGCCACTACACCCGGGTCGTTCACGTATGCGTATCCGCGCCTGGCCGCCTCCGGCACCGCCTCGTCCTGCAAACTTCCAGGGTTGATCAGCCCGTTACACCACAGACACCCTTGCTCGGGTGTAACCATCCGGCTGACGCAGAACACGTTGCCTACGGTCCCGTCGTCCGCAACCGGAATCTTCGCACCGACCTGGATACCAGGAATGCCGTACTGGTGCACGATCGCGTTGAAGAGCAGTCGCGCCCCCATGGTGTCCGCCGCGAGGAAAAGGAAGTCGCAGTCTGTGAAACGCGCCGCCACATCCTCGTCGAGAAAGTCCCTCGCCATTGCCTCGATCCGCGCGTCGCGGTTCGCACGACGAATGTTCCGGGCCGCCATCCTGACTTTGGGTCCCCGCAACCGGTCCGCGATGACCCTCGGCACCCATGAAGGCACGACCGCATCGCGTCGGCGAGCCCCGATGAGGCGCGGCAGGTTCGTTACATCCGCCCTATCTGGATCTGCGAGTACGAACTCCCCAACGCCAAGCCGGCCCAACAGTTCAGCCAGTATGGATCCAGCCCCGCCGAGCCCCACGATGCCCACGCGCGTCCGTCGCAACAGATCCTGACCGGCGTCCCCGAACAGGCGACTCTGTCGGTCGTACATCCCCACAGCCCCGACTTGGGTCTCGGGCATCGGAAACAGTAACTGTCGTCGGTGGCCGACGACAGTCGCCTGGCTCAGCGGAACCCGCGCACAACCGGGAAACCAGAGATCCCCAGCCGCTGCGGATCGTGCGAAAACCAACGCGCCGACCGGCATGCCTCGTGCTATGTCGAGGAGAGCCGGATAGCCGCGTTCGTGCGACGCCATATCGTCCCGCGAAAATCCGACCGAGTCAGTCCCGCCATGGTTGTGAATGGCGAGATACCCCAGCCGCCTGTCCCTCGCACGGAGAATCCGGCTCTGGATGAACTCTGCCTTCAGCATGCGATAGCCACGCCTCCCCGGCACGTAGTCCACACCGTCCTTCGCCAGATGGATTTCCCTCGCGACGAGCCTTAGGCCGCGGTCGGACTCGCACGTGCCGGCAAGGATCACTGCACCGTGCTCGTCGCCATCCCCGGGAAACAGGTGCCTCTGGAGTTCGGCGTACAGCCCGCCAGGGATCGTCAGCCTCCAGGGCTTCATGTTGGCCTCTTCATCCAGCGGATGACCTTCAGCAACTTCAACGCCGCCGTGTCCGTCTCGGGGTTCAGCCTGTTCGATCGGCGCGAGACCTGGATAGCCGGTTGGCCTCGAAACGCCCCCGTCCCGAAGCCGCCTCCCAGACCGCCGCCGTCTGACCGCACCAAGTCCGCGTTCGTGAAGTGCGGATACACGTCGGCGTACGGGTACTGGAAGGTGATCTGGAAGCCGATCCAAACCTCGGCTTGCACGTAGGGGCAACCCATGGGGATGTCCTTCACCACCACGACTGCCCCGCCAGAACCGTCCGATTCCGCCTCCACGGCACACTGGTCGAACGTACGACGGATCTCCTCGATTGCCGTGGTCACCCCGGGAACGATCATGCTCATGAGTTGTCGTCGTTCTCGATGGCGAGGAACCGATCATTGGAATGCACCTCGATGGACTCTTCGTCCCCGACCAGTTCCGTCTTCCCGCCGCCGAGTTCGATGCTCAGCACGAAGTCCTCCTTGATGTTCACACCTTGATCGATCGCCGCCTTCTTGATGCTCTCGCCCGTCTGCTTCGACCTATCGAGTACCACCGGCTTGTCGTTCAACGCGATTTCGACCTTCCCGTCGTCGATCCCGCCCTTCACATCTTCATCGCTTGCCATGTCTCCACCCCTTTCAAAGTTGGCTTCTAATTGCTATAATGAAATTATAGCATATATGACTAAGGATTGCATATATGAAATATAGAGAACACCGCACGGAACGTTTCGATGTCGCCGCGCTACACGCCGCAATGGACTCCGAGCGCCGTTCCCGCCGCCTCACCTGGAAAGATGTGGCGGCGCAGTCGGGCGTCAGCGCATCCACGCTCACTCGTCTGTCCCAGGGCCGTCAGCCCGACGTCAACAGCCTCGCAGCCCTCACCGCCTGGCTCGGGATGTCCGCAGACCATTTCATGTGTGCGGAAACCGTTGACCAGTTCGGCGCAGCAAGCCCCCTTGCCCAGATTTCCTCCATCCTCCATCGAGACCCCCACCTGAATCCCGAGGGGGCGGTTGCCCTTGAGGAGTTAATCCGGGCCACGTATGCGCGTATAAGAACTGACAGCGAGCCAGCAACAGACTGACCCCTGCCCGTCGCCCCGCTCCTCCCGTCTAGTCAGAATACTCGAACGCCCAGCGGGTCAGCAGTTTGCACCTTTCCAAAGGCCGCTTGAATCCGCCATCGCGGTCGGATACGTATTCCTGTTGTGATCAGCAAAAAAGAAGATCGCGAATTGACGGGCAGACAGCCATGGGAGTTGAGGTCCTGCGAACTCGTGTTCGCCGCGGTGGAGGTTCCGCACTCTGTCGCTGCCGGGCCACCGAGGTTGTACTCCCTTTTATTTGAACGGGAATCTATTGGATGGTCGAAGACGTCGGTGGACAGGTTATCCGAGCCATCGATCCTGGAGTCCATGAGGCCCAGGCCGTCGAGTGGAGCCAATCTCATACAGCTCGAGTTTATGGAAGGGACAGGTCGGAAGCCAGCCCTGCGGCGCGAAATACCCTGGATTCTGCGCGGATTCCAAGGGCGTCTAAGCTGCTGATTTGTGGTCTATTTCAAAAAGGCCGAGTTTTGGCACAGGACGGGGTCAACCGCCACCAGCAGGATGTGATCGACTACCTGCAAGAGGAGAACCGTGTGCTCCGAGCCGGGCTTCGGGGCAAGCGTCTCAGGCTCTCTGACGACGACCGGCGTAGGCTTGCCGTCAAGGCCCAGGCTTTGGGCCGCGAGGCGCTGGCCCAGATTGCGTCCGTTGCCACACCCGCTACGCTTCTGCGTTGGTACCGCTGCCTCATCGCAGCCAAGTACGATGGCAGCAAGAACCGGAGCCCAGGCCGACCTCCGACGGCGAAGGACATCCGTGAGCTCATGGTACGCATGGCGCGGGAGAACCCGACGTGGGGATATACGCGTCTGCAGGGCGCACTCAAGAACCTCGGATATGAACTCGGACACAACACCATCAAGAGGCTCCTCGCCGAGCACGGTATCGCGCCGGCTCCGGAGCGGGGCAAGAGCATGTCGTGGAGCACCTTCCTCAAGGCTCATTGGGGCGCTATCGCTGCGACAGACCTGTTCACCGTCGAGGTTGTGAACCCGTTCGGGCTCGTCCTCTACCATGTCCTGTTTGTCATCGATATCGCCACTCGCTGCGTGTGCATCGGTGGGATGACCTCAGACCCCAACGGGGAGTGGATGAAGCAGGTGGCAAGAAACCTCACTGACATGTGGGATGGTTTTCTCCTTGGCAAGCGATACCTCATCCACGACCGGGACCCGCTATTCACCGAGGCGGTACGTGGACTCTTGAGAGATTCAGGCGTGAAGCCCCTGCGCCTTCCCGCCAATAGTCCGAATCTGAACGCCTACGCGGAAAGATTCGTTCTCTCCATATGTCGAGAATGTCTCGACCGTTTCGTACCTCTCAGTGAGGGACACCTGCGGACAGCGGTAACCGAATATGTCGTGCACTATCACACCGAACGGAACCACCAAGGCATCGGCAACGAGCTCATCACACCTCTGCCGGCAAGCGTGAAAGACGCTGGCCCCGTCGTGTCGCGAGAGCGACTTGGAGGCATTCTCAACTACTACTACCGTGCCGCATAGATTGTCGTCGGCGACGGTCGCCCCTCGGTGGGCTCGACCGGCGTAGTGTGGAAACACAGCTTCAGGAACACGCTTGGATATTCGCTCTCGACCAGGTGGTCGTCTGCATGGTGACGACCCGTCCACCCAAGACGATTGTAGAGCCTACGGCCCTTGGCACGGTCGCAAACACAGACTCTAAGCTGCTGATTTATCGTTTATTTCAAAAGGGCTGAGTTTTGGCACAGGACGCCGTAGGGTCTTAGCGTCATCTCACCAACACTTAATGGCGGAAGCACCCGGAGAATTCAGAAGGCGCTATTGGCGGCGGGTCATCCAGTAGACGAGTTCGGGCATTCGCGTCCGACTGCATAGAGTCCTGTCCGCCCCGCCTATCGCGGAGCACCCGTGGCCGAATCACGGCGGAGGACAACGATGGAGCCTGACCAGAAGCCCGCTGCGCCGGACGGTTCCCCCGCTGCTGCTCAGGGTGCCGACTATAATGATGATGAAGGACACGCAACCGATCCCGTCCTGTTCCAAAACTAGGCTCTTTTGAAATAGGCCATTGCGTTTTCGGCCAAATTGGCAAAATTGACGCTACAATAAATGGAGAGTTGCATGCAGACCCTGAGCGCGAAAGACGCAAAATACGGCTTCGGACGGCTGATCGACCTTGCCCGCGCCGAGCCGCTTGCGGTGACTAAGCATGGGCGGCCAGTTGTTGTTGTGCTCTCGGTAGAGGAATACGAGCGGCTGAAGGCGCTGGAGAGCACCAGTGCTGGAGAAAAAGACGAGAGGGCAGAAAAGACCGATAGCGAATGATAGCGGACCACCTGATCGGCATCGAGCAGTTCGAGGCGAACCTCTGGAAGATCGCGGATAACCTGCGGGCGAATTCGAACCTCGCGTCGAACGAGTATTTCATGCCCATACTGGGCCTGATCTTCCTGCGGCACGCGACGAACCGCTACTACGAAGCGATGGCGGCGATCGAAGAAGACAGGACCGCAGGCAGGATGCCGGAGCGCCCACTAATCGAAGCCGATTTCACCCGGCGCCGCGCGCTGATGCTACCCGAGGCGGCGCGCTATGACGTTCTGCTGGAGATGCCCAAGGATGGCAATCTCGGCGCTACAGTGAACGCCGCCATGGAAGCCGTGGAAGATCACTTCCCGCCGCTCGCGGGCCAACTCCCGAAGGACTACGAGCACTTCGAGGACGATGTCCTGGAAGCAATGATGCGGACCTTCGATTCCGAGGCGCTGCGCACGGCCTCGGGTGACGTGTTCGGCCGCATCTACGAATATTTCCTCACGCAGTTCTCGAAGGAGGGCGCACACGACAACGGCGAGTTCTTCACCCCGCCTTCGATCGTCCAGACTATCGTCAACGTCATCGAGCCCGACCACGGTGTCGTCCTCGACCCCGCCTGCGGCTCGGGCGGCATGTTTGTGCAATCGAGTCACTTTATCGAGGACGAGGGCGAGGACACGATGAAGCGGGTTACGTTCTACGGCCACGAGAAGAACGAGACCACCGCGAAGCTGGCCCAGATCAACCTCGCCGTTCATGGGCTGCAGGGCACCATTCGAGCCGGGAACGAAGCCATCACTTACTACAAAGACCCGCACGAACTCGTCGGCAAGTGCGATTTCGTCATGGCCAATCCGCCGTTCAACGTGGACGAAGTGGATGCCGAGAAGGTCAAGGGCGACAAGCGCCTGCCGTTCAGCCTGCCCGGAGTGAACAAGTCGAAGAAGGTCTCCAACGCCAATTACTTGTGGCTCTCCTATTTCTACAGCTACCTGAACGAAACCGGCCGGGCCGGGGTCGTCATGTCGTCGCAGGCTTCCAGCGCCGGGCGAGCCGGGCGAGACGAGGCCAAAGTGAGACAGAAGCTGGTCGAGAGCGGCGCCCTCGACGTGATGCTCGATATCCGCGGCAACTTCTTCTACACCCGCACCGTGCCCTGTCAGCTCTGGTTTTTCGACCGGGCGAAGGAGCGAGACCCCGAGCGGGTCGATCACGTCTTGATGCTCGATGCGCGCAATATCTATCGCAAGATCTCGCGTGCCATCTTCGACTTTAGCCCGGAGCAGCAGAAGAACATCGCCGCCATCGTCTGGCTCTATCGGGGGCAGTCGGATCGCTTTCTCAAGCTGGTGGAGACCTATCTCGGGCAGGCCATCGCGGAAGGGCAGGCGACCGACGAGCCGCTGGCGGTGCTTGAGGATGCCCTCGGCAAGCTGATCGATCTGGCCGAACCCTTTGCGACCGGGAAGCACGATCCTGACCCGCTAGCCGAGACCTGGGAGGAGCTAACCTCCGCACAGGCCACATTATCGGCCGACATAGAAGCGTTAGCGGCCGAAGTTGCAGCGCGAGCCGCCAACTGGAACGAGAGTGGGAGCGAAGGAGGGAGGGACAATGCCGCCCTCCATGCGGTACGTGAAGGTCTGCGCGACATGGCCGAACGCTGCCGGGACCTGACCAAGCAGATCGATCTAGCGGTGAAGCTCGCGGGGCGCGTAGTCGATATCGCCGTGAAGGAACTTGACGCGCGGGAATCGGACCACTGGGACAGTACCGACATCAACAAAGCGCGCAAGGCGCTGGAGGGCGTACGGGCTGGGGCCGTCGAATCGATGCGCCAAGCGCGCTACTTCGTCCGCCAAGCTGACTGGCTACAGGAGCGGTTTCCCGATGCCGAATTGCGGGATGTCGAGGGGCTGGTGAAGCTGGCCGACCGCGCTGAGATCGAAGCACATGACTGGAGCCTGACGCCCGGCCGCTATGTCGGAGTCGCGCCAGACGACGCGGACGAAGATTTCGATTTCGAAGTGGCTCTGCGGTCCATTCACATCGACTTGAAGGGGCTGAACGAGGAAGCGGCGGAACTCGCAGTGCGAATCACAAGGAACTTCGAGGAGTTAGGGGCGTGAAGGTTCACGAAATGGCGCTGGATCAGCTCGGTAGTGTTTCACGCGGACGGTCCCGCCATCGTCCGAGAGATGCAGAATTCTTGTATGGTGGGCCTTATCCGTTCGTGCAGACCGGAGACGTAAAGAAGGCGGGCCTATACTTACGCGATTTCGAGCAAACCTACAGCGAAGCTGGGCTCGCCCAAAGCAAGCTTTGGCCTGTCGGTACACTATGCGTCACCATCGCGGCGAATATCGCGGAAACCTCCATCCTAGACATCGAAGCCTGCTTCCCGGACAGCGTTATCGGCTTCATCGCTGATCCGGAGAAAGCGGACGCGAGGTTCGTGAAATACCTCTTCGATGCTGCTCTGAAGATGCGTTTCCAGTCATTCACGCAGGGCGCCGCCCAGGATAATTTGAGTCAAGCGAAGCTCCTATCGATCAAGTTCCCGGTGCCGGAACTGGTTCTACAAACAGAGATCGCCGATATCCTGTCCTCCTGCGACGACCTGATCGAGAACAATCGGCGGCGGATTGCGTTGTTGGAGGAGGCGGTGCGGCTACTCTACCGCGAGTGGTTCGTCCACTTCCGCTTCCCCGGCCACGAACATGTCAAGATCACCAACGGACTGCCCGACGGATGGGAAGCTTACAAACTTGGCGATTTGCTAACTAAGATTAAGCGGTCCGGAAAAGTAAAAAAAGAAAACTATCTAGAAGAAGGCTCAATTCCTTGCGTTGATCAGTCCCAAAATTTTATTGGTGGTTATACAGAAGATGAGGAAGCGAAAATAATCTCCCCACTTCCACTTGTGGTATTTGGAGACCACACAAGGGCATTAAAATTTATAGATTTTCCTTTCGCCTGTGGTGCTGATGGAACCCAGTTGCTTTATCCAAAGGATGATCGGTTGAGCATTCAGTATTTTTACTTCGCAGTCGGTAACATAGACCTTTCAAATTATTTTTATGCTAGGCATTTCAAATTCTTGAAGGATCAGAATTTTCTTGTGCCGACTGCGAATCTAATGGCTGAATTCACTGATTTTTCAATAGACAACCTGAAACAGATTTCAACGCTGAGGGAAGCGAATCACAATCTCGCTTGTGCTCGCGACCTCCTTCTGCCGCGCCTGATGAACGGGGAGATCGCGGTCTGATGGGAGCACCCGGCATCACCAGGGGAGGGCACGCGCGATGGCGGTGACGCCCATCAACAGCGAGGACAGGCTGGTACAGGCGACCTTCGCCGAACATCTGGAACGGGTGCTGGGCTGGGACAGCCTCTATGCCTGGAACGAGGAGACCTTCGGGCCCGAGGGCACCCTCGGCCGTGCCGATACCAAGCAAGCGGTGCTGATCCGCGAGCTGCGAGCGGCGCTGGAACGGCTAAACTCCGATCTGCCGACCTCGGCCATCGACGATGCCATGCGGGACCTGACCGTATACGATATCAGCCGCTCGATGGTGCAACACAACCGCGACTTCTATCGGCTGCTCCGTGGCGGCGTGCCCGTGGAATACCGGGACGACCAGGGCCTCCGGAAATCCGCCCGAGCGCGGGTGATCGACTTCGACAATGCACCGGACTCAAACCGCTTTCTTGCCGTGCGTGAGCTGAAGCTGACCGGCATCCGCACGCCCAACTACAACCGCCGCGCCGACCTGGTCTGTTTTGTCAACGGCCTTCCGCTGGTCTACATCGAGTTGAAGGCAGTCTACAAGAACATTCGCGAGGGCTTCGACAACAACCTATCCGACTATATGGACGAAAACGTCATCGCCCACGCCTTCCATCACAACGCCTTCCTAATCGTTTCGAACGGTGACCGTGCCCGCTACGGCTCGATCACTAGCGAGTGGGGGCATTTCGCCGAGTGGAAGCGGCTCGACGAGGCGGACAAGGGCAGGCTGGAAGCGGAGGTCCTCTTGAACGGCATGCTGGCGAAAGATCGGCTGCTGGACATTGTCGAGAGCTTCATCCTGTTCGACGAAAGCAAGCCGGGGGCCACACGCAAGGTGGTCGCGAGGAACCACCAGGTGCTGGGCGTCAACCGGGCAGTGGCATCTGTGTCACGGCAAGAAGAATTGAAACTGGAGTTCCCACCGGAGCAGCGCCTGAAGCACCGCGTCGTCGAGTTGCCGCTTGAATCTGGAGAACTAGTCCAGGAAGTACCAACCCGAGATCGGGTGACTGCGCGGTCGCCGTTCATTCCCGAAGGCCCGCTCGACATCATCGAGCGGGCGCACCCCGACCTCGGTCGGCTCGGCGTATTCTGGCACACCCAGGGCAGCGGTAAGTCCTATTCCATGGCCTTCTTCGCCGAGAAGGTGCGGCGGAAGCTGGAAGGCAATTTCACGTTCCTGCTCATGACCGACCGAAACGATCTCGACGGCCAGATATACAAGACTTTCGTCGGCTGTGGCATCGCCGACGACCAGACGCCTCGGGCCGCGTCGGGCGACGATCTGGAAAAGCTGTTGAAGGAGAACCACCGCTACGTCTTCAGCCTGATCCACAAGTTCAACAAGGATGTCGATCCAAAGCAGCCCTACAGCGAGCGCGACGACATCATCGTGATCTCGGACGAGGCGCATCGCACTCAAGCGGGGCGGTTGGCGCGCAACATGCGTCTCGCCCTGCCGAATGCGGCCTTCATCGGCTTCACCGGCACGCCGCTTTTCAAGCAGGACGAGATCACCAAACGCATCTTCGGCGATTACGTCTCTCGATACGATTTCAAGCGGTCCGAGGAGGACGGCGCAACCGTCAAGCTGGTCTACGAGAACCGGGGCGAGAAGCTGGGTGTCACACGGACGGATCTGAATGACCGCATTGCGGCGAAGATCGACGAGGCTGAGCTGGACCCCGACCAGGAGGCGCTGCTGGACAAGCTGTTGGGTCAGGACTACGAGGTCATCACCGCGGACGAACGGCTCGACAAGATTGCCGCCGACTTCGTCGAGCACTGCGTGACCCGCTGGGAGTCGGGCAAGTCGATGCTGGTCTGCATCGACAAGATCACCTGTGCCCGGATGCTCCAGCAGATCGTTCCACGATGGCAGGCGAAGGTGGCGTCGGTCCAGGCAGCGGCCGACGTGAAACGCGCGGCGGCGCAGGCGGCGCGTGACAAGACCAGTCGCGCCGCGTTTGAGGAGGAGGCGCAGCAGCTGGCGGCCCAAGCGGCCTGGCTGGATGAGACAATCGTTGAGATCATCATCAGTGAGGCGCAGAACGAGGTCAAAGACTTCGCGAAATGGGGCTTCGACATCATCCCACACCGTGCCCTGATGAAGCAGGGCTTCGAGACCGCCGACGGTCAGAGGGTGGATGTAGAAACCGCGTTCAAAAACCCGGCGCATCCCTTCCGCGTCGCCATCGTCTGCGCCATGTGGATGACCGGTTTCGATGTCGAGTGCCTTTCGACGCTCTACATCGACAAGCCGATGAGGGCACACTCCTTGATGCAGGCGATCGCGCGGGCGAACCGGGTATATCCTGGCAAAGATTTCGGTCTGATCGTTGACTACAATGGCATGCTGAAAAGCCTACGGGAGGCGCTGGCGCAGTATGCGCTCGGCGATGATGGCGCCGGCGACGAGGAGACCGTCGCGCCGGTCGAGGAGCGTGTGCAGGCCCTGATCGAGGCCATCGAGGCGACAGAGGTGCATCTGCGCGGGCTAGGCTTCGACCCTGCGACGCTTGTCGGCTCGACTGGTTTCGCGCGTATCAAGGGACTGAAGGATGCGGTCGAGGCCGTCTATTCCAGCGACGAGGCCAAGCGTCGATTCGAGATCCTCGCCAGACAGGTGTTCGTCCGTTTCAAGGCATTGCTGATGGAACCGTCGGCGTTTGCCTACGCCGAGCGGCACGACAACATCGAGGCAATCTACAAGAAGCTGACGGAGCGGCGCGATACTGCGGACGTGACAGAACTCTTGAAGGAGCTGCACCGGATCGTCAACGAGGCGATCCGCACGCAGGCGCCGGGCGATGACCAATCCGAAGGTCTGACCTTCGACCTCAGCCAGATCGACATGAAAAAACTGCGCGACGAGTTCGCAAAGAAGGTCCGGCACAAGGCAACGGCACTTCAGGACATCCGCGAGATCGTCCAGCAGAAGCTGGACGAAATGTTAGCACGCAACCCTTTGCGCATGGACTATCAGCAGAAGTACGAGGAAATTGTCGACGATTACAACCGCGAGAAGGACCGCGTCAACATCGAGAAGACCTTCCGTCGACTGATGGAACTCATGGACGAGTTGGATGCGGAGCAGAAGCGCGCGATCGAGGAGGGCCTCAATGAGCACGAACTCGCGCTGTTCGACTTGCTGAAGAAGGACGATCTTGCAAAGGCTGAGCGGGAGCGCGTCAAGCAAGCGAGCCGCAATCTGCTGGCGTCTATAAGGGCGCGTCTCTCCGAACTCGACCGTTTCTGGGAGAAGGAGCAGACCAAGGCGGATGTGGAGGTGTTCATTCTCGACGAGGTGTACGCCTGCCTGCCGACGCCGCCATTCACCGCCGATGAGAAGAAGGTGGTCGCGGCCGAGGTCTATGCACATGTCTGGCAACAGGCCGTCAGCGGTGAATTTACAAGGGCGGCGTGGTGATTCCGGGCGCCCATTAGAGGTGCTCAGCAGAACAAAAGGAGCGAGTGTAAAGATCAGGGGATGACGAAGACTGAATATCTCAAGGACAGTTACAAGTCGCGACTATACATTCTGCATGCCTCAACTCGTACACTCCGAAGAGAGGACTCATCAAGGTTGCGGCCCCTTCTGCTCCTATCTTTGTTGCTAGGAGTTTTTAGAGAGACTTGAGAGATACCCATTTAACGTTTTTCGGCGGAGAGACAAGAGTCTGGAGGGCTTTTGAGTCAATACCGTCAGTTGTGCCTTCTATTTATTCATCCGCGCGCCCCGAACCTGATCGGTCTCCGATCTGCCAGGACTATGCCTGCATGATTTCGTCGTTTGTTCGCGCTCGGCCCTGGGCACGGCCGCAAACACAGACTCCTAAGTTGCTGATTTATGGGCTATTTCAAAAGGGCTGAGTTTTGGCACAGGACGGGGTCTAAGACGATTGAACTCTTGCGTACTGAAGCGGCATCACAATGTGGCACGCCAGCATCTAATGATGCGCAGAAATTTCCCTACATTGTAGCCAATATAAACCAGAGTCTCGTGAATGCCTCGTGAATCGTCTTGTCCAACATCCCCGTCACCTCGCAGGTTTCTGTTGGCAATCTCCAGCATTCGTTTCAACGATTTCCTCTTGGACAAGGAACTATGGCTCACTTCATTATTGCGAAGGACATCCAACAGTGTACCGAGCGTGTAGTCGTCCCCATATACTTCAAAGATTTTGAAGTCCAACCAGTCGCCCCTAGCTAGTGAACGGCGACCGTAGTTGAGGGGATTGTAGTCGTCCAAATGATTGTATCCGCCGTGCCATTTGCCGAGTCGGTATTCGGAGTCCGCTCGCTGAACGGACATGAACATACCTTGCTCGAACGAGTTCAGAACGCGAGCGTTCTGTCCGACATATAGGTCAAATAGAGAGCAGTTGTTTTCTATAGGCTTCTGGCGAATGATTTGTTTGTGCTGTCGAGTGAGGTACTCCATCGCAGTTTTCGAGTCGAGCATCATTTTGTGTAGAATGCTCACGACAGTCTGAAACGTGAAATACGAAGCATTAAAAGAGCGTGCCCTGATTAGGTTTGTCTCAAATCCCTTCACTAGTTCGCACACGGCGCCAACGCTCCTTGATGCGGCCTTGAGAAAAGCATCTTGTGTCTCGCTCAAAATAAAGGCTAGCTGAGGAGGAGGCCACTTCAGGGCTTCCTGAAGCCCGGTCTCAGTAAAATCAACATATGCTCCATGATCGCCCTTGGGACAGATCTCCAGCAAGCCATCAGATACAGCTATAAGAAGAATGTTCTCATCCTTTTTTGACAAGATGTAATAGCGCCCCGTGAATCCTTTGGCGGAGTTGCTATAAAGAGTGAGATCCTTCTTGCATATGGGGCCGTAGTTACCTTCAAGAGATAGATCCATTAAGATAAGACAAAGACCTTTTGTTGTTAGGACACCGTTAGGTGATAGGGCGTCCTTTGGTGAACGATCTGTGAAGTACAGTTTCGTCCAGCCGGAATGTGGTTTCATTGGTAACTGCCTGTGCTCCGCAAAAAAGAAGATCGACCAGAAGCAGCCTACCATAGCAGGTCGGTATTAGACCTGCTATGCGGGGGGAAACTCACGTTCTGCCTGTCGCACCCCGTCCTGTGCCAAAACTCGGCCCAGCCGGCATCGACGAAAGAACTGCGCCTCTCGAAATCAGGCTAAAACTCTAGCACGCGAACAGGTTACGCGGCGGCCGCCAACACTTGACTGCGGAAGCACCATTTGGACCAGACGCGAGAGAAAGAGGTCAAGATTCTATCTGAATATTGGCGTTGCTCGGGTTACAGCATTCCGAGTCTCGCACACAGCGACAACCGCCGACCGCGAGGAGAGCGCCGAGCACCGGAGCCGTGAGATAGATCCAGAGAGCTTGGACGTGTCCACTCACCAGCGCGGGTCCGAGGGAGCGCGCCGGATTCATCGACGCACCCGAGACGGGTCCCCCTAAGAGAGACCCTAGGGCGACGGCTCCACCTACGGCGACTCCTGCCAATAGGCCCTTCTCTTTTGCGCCGGTGGAAACGCCGAGAATCACGAACATCAGAATGGATGTGAGGAGCACCTCGAGAACGAAAGACTGCGAAGCCCGACCAGCGGGAATTGTCGCGCCGAGGGTCTGGCTCTCCAGAAACAACGCACGAACGATGAGGCTGGCAGCGAGGGCACCTGCGGACTGACTAACGACGTAGGGCGCAACCTCACGGCGCGACATTCGCCCCGAGGCCCAGAACCCTAGTGTCACGGCGGGGTTCAAATGCGCACCGGAAACGTCCCCCACCGAATAGATCATTGCCATGACCACCAGACCGAACGTGAGGGCCACGCCTACGTGGGAAATAACTCCCCCGTTGAGTTCGTTAATGACGATGGCGGCGGTGCCCGCGAACACGAGCGCAAAGGTACCAATGGATTCAGCCAGATAGCGTTTCATGGGGCCCCGATTATACCGGCTAGGCGGAAGTCGCTACGGTGAGTCGCGCGAGATGATCCGCGGTATACTCCTGACCGATCGTCTCACATCGCCATCCCGTCCTGTGCCAAAACTCGGCCTTTTTGAAATAGCCCATAAATCAGCAGCTTAGTGTCTGTGTTTGCGACCGGGCCAAGGGCCGTGGGCTTTACAATCGTCTTGGGCGGGCGGGTCGTCACCATGCAGATGACCACCTAGTCGAGAGCGAATATCGAAGCGTGTTCCTGAAGCTGTTTTCACGCTACGCCGAGCGGGCCCACCGAGGGGCTACCGTCGCCAGCGACAATCTACGCGGCACGGCAGTAGTAGTTGAGAATGCCCCCAAGTCGCTCTCGCGACACGATGGGGCCAGCGCTATTCGCGCTTGCCGGCAGAGGTGTGAGGAGCTCGTTGCCGAGACCTTGGTGGTTCCGTTCTGTGTGATAGTGCACTACGTATTCGGTTACCGCTGTGCGCAGGTGTCGCTCACTGAGAGGTACGAAGCGGTCGAGACACTCTCGACGTATGGAGAGAACGAATCTTTCCGCGTATGCGTTCAGATTCGGACTGTTCGCTGGAAGGCGCAGGGGCTTCACGCCTGAATCTCTCAACAGCCCACGTACCGCCTCGGTGAATAGCGGGTCCCGGTCGTGGATGAGGTACCGCTTGCCAAGGAGGAAACCATCCCACATGTCAGTGAGGTTTCTTGCCGCCTGCTTCATCCACTCCCCGAATGAGCTCACGGATATCCTTCGCCGTCGGAGGTCGGCCTGGGCTCCGGTTCTTGCTGCCATCGTACTTGGCTGTGATGAGGTGGCGGTACCAGCGCAGAAGCGTAGCGGGTGTGGCAACGGACGCAATCTGGGCCAGCGCCTCCCGGCCCAAAGCCTGGGCCTTGACCGCCTGCGCCGGTCGTCGTCCGAGAGCCTGAGACGTTTGCCCCGAAGCCCGGCTCGGAGCACACGGTTCTCCTCTTGCAGGTAGTCGATCACATCCTGCTGCTGGCGGTTGACCCAGCCAGCTAGAACGAGCAGTAGGAATTGCACGTGGTACGTCATCATGGATCTGAAGATAACACCCTCGGGCCAGACGATTGTAAAGCCTACGGCCCTTGGCCCCGGCGCAAACACAGACACTAAGCTGCTGATTTATGGCCTATTTCAAAAGGGCCGAGTTTTGGCACAGGACGGGTTTCGATGGTCCGGCACACCCCCACTCTCTAGGACAATCTAGAACCCGAAGGTCTTAGACACCCTTACCTCATGTGGCCCAAACGTCACATCCATTCTGGCTTTTTCCGGAAGCATCATCATGACGATACCCGCCGCTGCCGCGCCTACTCCACTCCACATTAGCGCCGGCCGTTCATACGAGATCCCCGTCGTCGCTTCCCTGACATCAGAACCTGCACTACTGATCAGAACGCACTGCGTAGGAAGATTTTGGAACGTATGCGTCGAATACCCGTCAGGGCACTGATCCCCCTTGTAGTTGAACGCCGCTAACACAAGAACTCCTCCGGAGAGCACGAGAATAGCCCCAGCCTCTTTCTTGCCGGCGGCTTGGGATTGGGTGGGGAGCAACGCCAGGAACAGCGCGAACGTCAAAAGTATGACAATATTTTTCATCGACGACTTTTCTCCTTCGTACGGGATGCCCGATGGCCTTGATTGGTCATCGGGCTCGGCCCAGATGCCGAGATGACCGTCACCGATCACCAAACGGGGACATCTCAGACCGCGCTTCTTCAGTCTCCGTAGCAGCGACGACCATGACGCTTCGGATTCTCGATGCCCGGCCTCCAGCGTCAGGACGATTTTCGTCCCGTCGGACAGGCCACCAACCGCAACTAGTACCGCCGCCTTGTCCTTCTCAAGGCCGGCCTTCACGTACACGCCATCTTCCCACAGGTACACGAGCTTGAGTTCTTCCAGTGGGCGAGCTAGCCACTGCTCGTACTCTCCCTGCCATTTCTGTTTCAGCCGCGACACCGTGCTGGGAGAAAGTGGACCCAACACGTGCCGCTCGGCAGCCTGATGATGGTGACGAGCAACGCGTGCACGAGCGGATGCGGAGCGACCCTGCCGGGACCGGCATCAGCCCCGGCGTTCCGAGCGCCGCCGTGCCCTGTGCCTTCTATTTATTCATCCGCGCCGACCCGAACCTGATCGGTCTCCGATCTGCCGGGACTATGCCTGCATGATTTCGTCGTTTGTTCGCGCTCGGCCCTGGGCACGGCCGCAAACACAGACTCTAAGTTGCTGATTTATGGGCTATTTCAAAAGGGCTGAGTTTTGGCACAGGACGGGGATCGCTCACAAGCCAAGCGATTTTGTCGACATCATCATGTCGGCTCCTTCTAGTTCGCCCACTTGAGATCCCGATTCTCCCCATCTAGGCTCTTGAGGCGCTCCCGCGCCTCAGCTAGAATACCGTAAGAAATGGCTAAATTGACATCGATTGAGTGGACTGATCATACCTTCAATCCGTGGTGGGGGTGCACGAAGGTATCCCCAGGTTGTGATCATTGCTATGCGGAACTGTGGGCGCGACGAGTCGGCCAAGCTGTGTGGGGCCACAAAAAACCGCGCCGGTTTTTCCGCCATGCGCACTGGCAGCAGCCCCGCGCTTGGAACTCCGAGGCTGCTGCGAAGCGACAGCGGCGGCGCGTGTTCTGTGCTTCGATGGCGGATGTCTTTGAGGATCGCCGCGACTTGGACGACGCGCGTAGGCGCCTATGGAACCTGATTGCCGATACGCCGCATCTCGACTGGCAGCTGCTGACAAAGCGGCCACAGATGGTTCCGCGGCTAGCGCCTTGGGGGGATAACTGGCCGGACAATGTCTGGCTTGGCACGACCGTTGAGGACCAAGATCGCGCCGATCTCAGGCTTCCGATCTTGCTGCGCGTACCGGCAAAGGTACGCTTCCTATCATGCGAACCGCTGATAGGTCCTGTCGACTTGTCGTCGCTCGTTCGGTACGAACAAGAGATCCACTGGATCATAGCCGGCGGCGAGAGCGGGCACGGCTCGAGGCCGATGGAACCGGCTTGGGTTCGTCGGCTGCGAGACTTTTCTCTGCAGCTCAACATCGCTTTTCATTTCAAGCAGTGGGGCCATTGGGGGCCAGATGCTCCCGATGCGACTACCGTAAGGTCCAAGAGCCTGACTGATGGCGTAGTGTTGCACGCCGTCGGCAAGAAACTCGCCGGTCGCCGATTGGACGGTGAGACGTGGGATCAAGTGCCGAGCGTTCAGCCGTAATGGCGGAAGAGCGGCTGCTCTTTGATCCGAACGAGCTTTCTCCGATTGGCGCCAAGGCGAGCGGCCCTACCTTTCGGCCGCTCAAGTATCCACTCTGGACGGAATACAAAGCGGCACTGATCGCCCAATACCTTTACTACTTCGTGATGATCACGAAGCACGGGACCTACATCGACGGATTCGCCGGTTCCCAAAATAATCACGCGGGTATGTGGGCTGCCAAGCGGGTGCTCGAGTCGGAGCCGCGGTGGCTGCGCAATTTTCACCTCGTGGAACTGGACGGGAACAAGATTGCTGGCCTGCAGGCGTTGAAAGCTGCTGAGGACGCCGTGCCTTCGAAGCCAAAGAGATCGATTGAGGTCTATCAGGGCGACTTCAATACAAAGGTCGACAGCATTCTTTCGGCGGGGTCAATAAAGCCAACGGAGGCGACGTTCTGCTTGCTCGATCAGCGAACGTTCGAATGTCACTGGAAGTCACTTGAGAAGCTGGCGTCGTACAACCCCGCACGCGAGCACAAGATTGAGCTGTTCTACTTCTTGCCGATCGGGTGGCTCGATCGAGCATTCGCTGCTACCAGGGACGAAACGCTGATCGCCAATTGGTGGGGTAGACCCGACTGGCGACGATTGCATAGTCTGAACAAGCGTCAGCGAGCAGATGTCTTCGTCGACCGGATCAAGGCGGAGCTGAGCTACGCCTCTGTCGTCCCTTGGCCTATCTACGAAAAGCAAGGAAGTAACCGGATGATGTATTTCATGATTCACGCTACCGATCACCCAGAAGCGCCGATGCTGATGCGCAGAGCCTATAGCCGCGCCGTCGATCCGATCGAGCCGATGGAGCAGCTAAGGTTTGCGTGGGAGGACGACGATATCGAATCTTGACAGCAATGTGCGGTAAAGTCTTAACGTCATCTCACCAACACTTAATGGCGGAAGCACCACGGCTTTCTGCTAGTCGCCAGTCAGCCGTGTGAGGCTGTCCGTAAAGGTATCGGCGATGCGAAACTCCATATCGTCCCGATCAGTCCGCCCACTCCTCGGCAGCCCACTCAAGCAGCCGCTCTTCGCGCTCCTTGATCGACCTTAACTTCCAGCCGGCGGTGTCAATGACGTCTGCCACTTCGCCCGCGATCAAGAGCCCCGTCTTGCGGTAGTGCGCCGCCTTGCCCTTCGCCCGCTTATCCTGCAACGCCGAGTTGAGCTTCGGCGGCAGAAGCACCAGATTCCCGAGCCGGTGCCGAGATTTGTCAGGCGCCTGACTCTTCGCCCAGATGTGCTCGATCGACTCGGACGGACTGACCATCCAGATTTTTTCCCACTGCTCGTTGCTGAAGTTCAGCTTCTGTTCTCGGGCGAGGTGCTCCTCATACCGGAACATGAAATAGCGGAGTTCTGCCTCCCAGCCGTCGTAGCAATTCTCGTTTCGCAGAGAGTCTACGGCGTCCTCGATAGGGAACTCCTCGCCGATCTTCCCGATGGCCTCGTCGATAGCGTCCACAGAGAGCTGCTTCTTGATGACCCGCCACGCCAGTCGCACGTAGTCACCCACGCGGGTCCGTGCGTCTTTCTTCAATAGGCCATAGATTCTGAAAGAGACCTTCTCCCAATGGCTGAGGAGCTGCCGGCGCTGCTTCGGCGTGATGTCCTCACGCAGGTGGATGGCCGTCGCCAACAGACGCGCCTGAGAAATCCTCGTCACCGCGTTGAGGCGGGGGTTGCCGGTGACGGTTTCGCACGCCTCGGTCACACGAAGGAGCCACGCAGCGACGGCGTGGATCTTCTTCGCGGTCCCCGTGGCTTCTCGCAATTCCGCGACAGCGTCTCGCTCGCCCAGCGGGCGATTAGGCGTCTCCATGACATTGAGAGTGGCCGCAAACCGGAGAGCTTCGGTACTCAGGCCCTGACTTAGCCCGATGACGCTGTAGATATCCCGCCAGACGGTGTGCAGGTCCTTGACCAGACCCTCCAGATTGACGTTCTTCAGCTCGAACGCCGTCCCCATCAGGATGCTCTTGAGACGGTCCAGCCACGACACGTCCAACCCGCGACTGTTCAAGACCTCGAAGACCGTGTAGACCGTCTGTTCGTCCTCGATCTCGTGCAGGAGGAAGAACAGGCGATTCTTGAGCAGCGCCGCCAGAGAGGACAGCGATTTGCCGCCATCCGTCCACTTTGCGGTGAACGCCTGGCAATCCTCGATCGCCCGAAGAATCTCGCGGTCGGCCAGCGTCGTGGCCGATGCCGATGCTGGAGACGTGTCTTCCCGAAGAAAGGTCGCGAAGTGGTAGCTGCTGTCGTGATTGGTCTGGAGCAGGAGCAACTCGTCGCCCTCGACCTTGACGAGCAGCTCAGATAGTTCACGCGCTAGCTTCGCCTCGGCCTTGTCTTTGCGATTCAGTGCCAGTTTGATCGCGTTCAACAGGATGATGAGCGTCGTGAGACGCTGCTGTCCGTCTACGACTTCGAGGACGTGGAACTCGTCGGTCCCGAGAGTCTGTTTCTCCCGCCGTAGGCAGACCACTGCGGCCATGAAGTGGCCCGCATCCTGCCCTTTGGTACGGACCTTCTCGATGTCTCCAAAGAGATCCTGTCTCTCACTCGATGTCCAACTGTAGGAGCGCTGGTATTCCGGAATGCGGAACAGACGGCCGTCGAGCAGCTTCGACAGGGTGAGGTATTGCGGATGAATCGTAATCATCTGTTGACCCGGAACACCTTCATGACCTCATCGCCGAGGTGATTGAACACCTTCACGGCGATGCGCTCATTTGCTCGGCTTCTCACCGGGATTTCCGTTTTGCCTGCCCCGGATGGACCCGTTATACACCCGAAACCCGAGGCCTGCACCGTCGTGATGGCTGCCGGCACGTCGCAAGAGGGCTGTTGCACGAGGTGCGGCGGGAGCCCGAGCACTGGCCCAAGGCGGTCGCACGGGTTGTCGGCCAGGAACTCCATCGCGATGGACGGCGCGCACTGGCCGATCTGCGTATTCGCGTTGCCATCCGCGACGAGCGCCACGCGGGCCTGACCTGATCCCACGGTTAGTACCACGTTGTATCTCAGTCATTCGGTGCTGACAAGAGCTGGTTGAAGCCGGCGTAGCGGAGCCGGTTTCAACCAAATCGTTTCCGGCGACGGCGGTCGGTAACCCAACGAGCTGTGGGGTCTGAGGCGATTGAACCCTAATCGCAAAATCTTCGAAGCACGAAAACGCGAAACAGCCGCACTGGGCGCAGGCGAGAAGCTCGTGCTGGGGCACCCGCTCGCCGCCACTATAGGTGATTCTGCACGGTGTATGCAGAACCTGGAAAAGGTGCTATTCACGGGGCCAAAGACCTCAGACACGGTGACGTTTATTTGCGATTAGGGTGAACTCTTGCCGCCACCTTTCGATCACTACCTTGGCCTCCTTCAAGGTGTAGAAAATCTCTCCGTTGAGCAGTTCGTCGCGTAGCTTACCACGGCCGCGGCCGTAAACTCCGGGCCGTTATCGGAGCGAATATGTTCCGGGACCCCTCGATGCACGAACAGCATCGATCGCTAGACACTCCTTGGTGTATTCGTCGACTAGCGTCAGCAGGCGCAAGGCTCGACCTTCTTCATGCCGTGCAGTGATGTAGGAAATCGTAGGCCCAAACATGGTCCTTGCGCTACGGCCCTAGGCGAATGCACGAACCGTCATTCAGCCATAGCCGTGCTCGTTTCGGCTGTTTCTTTGGCACCTTCAGCCCTTCGCGGCGCCAGATCCGTTGACGTCTAGTCCGAAACATCCGGGTGCGCTGGTCTTGAGTGTGTTATTGGACACGATGCCTTCACGCTTCCGTGAAGCTGGGCCGCTTGCTTAAGAGGCTCTGGAAAAAACATTCTTCGAGCTCTCGCTCTGTTTTTTTCACGAATCGTCATCATCTTCCCGCCTGCAAAGCATGTAGCGATTCATCTGTACCGCGCCAGGCTCATCTCCCTCAAGACCAAACCCTTTTTCCTCCAGCATCTCTGCTATTCTCCTGTTGGTAGAAACAAACTCAGCTTCCCACTGCGCATCCTGCTTTGGGTCCTCGGAACACAGACGCATTGAAGAAAAGCGTCTCGAGCGACTCGCAACTCCCATCGGCACGAATACGAACATGTCTGTCATCCGTCATCCGGTGCGCGGCATAGTAATCGAGATACCACCCTTTTTCGTCAGAGCCGAACACGTACCATATCGCCCAGCCCTGTTTAATGATCTTTCCCCGCTGCTTGCCCTCGATCGCTTCCGCAGGCAAACGAATACCCCAATGAGAGAAATACTTGCTAAAGGCAGCTTCTATTTCCTTCATCGGCCTCTCCAAGCTGTCCCTGCCATTCTTGGGGTTCAGTCAAACCGATCATCCGACAGCGGAAGAGATGTTTTGAACCGCTCCGAGTTTTCCGGAGACTGTTTTAGTTGAAGACCAAGAGCTCGTTCGGGCGTGGGGCGTTGAAGTCGCGCTCCACGAAGTCCATCGGGCGAGCGCCGCTCGAATCCGGCTTCGTCGTCTTGAATCGACGTCCAGGGACCGCTCCCTGGAGGCCCCTTTCACGCATCAGACGGGCCACCGTGCATCGAGCCACGTCGCAGCCCTCACGGCGAAGCTGACGCCAGAACATGCGCACGCCATACACGTCAAAGTTCTCTTGCCGTACACGACGAATCTCGCCGCGGAGTTGGACGTCGCGCTTCGCTCTCGCTGACTGGTGGCTTGGGTCCTTCTCTCGCGCTTTCTGCTCGTAACTAGGTCGAACGGGGCGATCGGGAGCATCCGGCAGATCGGCTCGACTCCGTAACTCTCACGGTTCACGTCGACGAACAACACCATCACTTCGGTCGGCGGCGGCGCGATCTGGTGGGCCCAGGTTGGCCATAGCTTCTTGGCTTCGAGCGTAGCCCGTCCTGTCCAAAAACACAAACGAACTCAAGACTGGCGCGCCGGGCCGTTTCGATCGTCATCGACCCATAGCGCGCCCCAGATCTGGGGCGTGTCGGAGGCGATGTCGGCGATTCGGGTTCCCCGTACGCGCGGGAAAACACGGTCCAGCAACGGGAATGCCACGCTCCCGGGCGGAGACCTGGATCCAGGCCCGGGCCGCACATGGAACCAGAACGTGCTAGCCGGCTACGCCGCGGTAGCCCTGGCCTTGATTCTGGACTCCTCGGGCGGCCTCTTTTCCGACGCTGCACGGCCCTGTCAGCGACCCGCTCCCCCCCTTTGGCGCAAACGTGGCACTCGAAAATCGAGATTAGAGACCAAAACCGAAAATGAGGCCTGTTCAGCCCTTCTAGCGCGTCTCTGGTGACACCTATCTCTGTAAAACCCCGCCAACCGCGCGGAAAATCTCATCCGTCTCTGCAGTGCCACAATTTGCAAGACTGGGTGGCGGATGGTGCAGTTCGGAGCTATCCGGTCTCGGCCAAAAGGTGTTTTTTCAGTTTTTTCAGTCTTCCCCGTCCTTTTCGCCGCGCGGGTAGTGCGGCAATGTAGCGAATACTCAGAGAAGCCCCGGTGCCCACATCGTTCTATCTGCTTCCTCTACAGTGATTTAACGGACGCCGTCACGTGCTGGCCCACGCACACCTCATCGACGGGTGGTCGTTCGAGCCTGAATTCAAATCGGCTTCAATCAGCTTTTCTATACGGTAATTTCAACTTCCTTGACGCCTGAAAGAGGGCCGTGTCGTAAACCCTCCGGAGGAGGCTAAGGCCGTTACTCATTGTCGCAAAAGGCTTTACGCCTCATCGGCGGACGTTTCGTCGACGGGAACACCTTTCCGGCTATCGCAGTCGGCAGGCTCGAGTGGGGGCGAGTGGAGCTTCCGATTCTTGGCTGGAAACGATCAGAAACAGAGCAAAACAGGCCATCAACTGGCAATTTGGGGCGATTTGGGGGCTTATCGTGTCCATTTTTGCGCTTAATCGCGCAGACAATGAGAAGACGCTTAACGCCTAGATCGCGTCTGAGGAGAAGGCGAATAGCGGAATTCGAATTGGTCAAACCTCGAATTCATCCAGCGGAGCTTTACGGAGGAGACGAAGATGGCTCCGCCAGACGGTGCAGTACAAGGAGCTATCCGCTCTTGTCTGGAAACCATGACAGGGAATTTGGGCCAGTTTGAGTCTGATTGGTGGAGGCCAGTGTCGGAGAGCAGCTTGCTGCTAACCGAGGCCATTCACGAAGTGGGCGCTGGCAGATGCAGCAGGCAGGCTCACAGCGTTGCACCGAGCACTCGTTGTTTCTCCCAATCGTCGGGAAGCGGATGATGCAGGAGGTAGCTCGAGGTCAGCCCAACGGGCTGGCGGCCTTCGACAATGGCGCGGACGATGTCGGGGGCCAGGAAGGCATAACGGATTGCCTTGCGCACGCGGGCCGTTGGGATGGCGTCTTCGGTGGCAATCTGCTCATAGGTTTTGCCTGCTTTGATCCGGTCGAGCCAGAAGAGGGCGTTGGCGATATTGCGCAGGAGGGTGCGGTCGACGGATTTCGTGGGGTTGCCCAGAACGAGCTTGGTCTCGACGCCGCGTCGACGCAAGCGGAACGGTGCGTGGATGCGGAGTGCATCCTCGCGAATGCGGTCGGGCCCCATAGAGAGGTAAGCAGCGAACGCATCGCGGTCGAGGAGGATAGACACAGAGCCGGGGCTGATATCAACCCGCCGGATAAGGCGGAGCAGGGGGACTGCCGAGGCACTATCATTATTGCTACCGGAACACAGCCCGTCTAAAAAGCGATGTACCGAGGCGAGTTCTTGCATCGTCGGGGTGTGGGTCAGCGAGGCCGGGAAGGTCGTGGCATCCACATGCTGTCGGATGAGATGCACGACGGTCTGTTCCAGCATGGGCGCGGGCAGGCGCCAGCCGGAGAGGTCCTTTTGGCCACTGTGCTGGATGAGGCGCCGGGAGACGTAGTAGCGGAGCCGTTGCCCGTTTTTCTTTTTGGTGTGGCTCGGCGTCAGCCGGTCCCCGGTCTCGTCGAAGAGCTTGCCTGCCAGTGGGGAAGGGGCGGCGCGGCCCTTCGTCGTGCGTCTCCTTGGTTTGGCAGCCCCTGCCTGCAGCTGCGCCTGGACCGCGTCCTGTGCCAAAACTCGGCCCTTTTGAAATAGACCATAAATCAGCAGCTTAGTGTCTGTGTTTGCGACCGGGCCAGTAAAAGGCCCACCGATGAGGCTCCTTCATCACTATTATAGTCGGCACCCTGGGCATCAGCGGGGGAACTGTCCGGCCCAGCAGGCTTCTGGTCAGGCTCCATCGCGGTAGGGTCGAGGGCTGGCACGGTACTCCGTAGGCGCGGCCTATCTGTTTCTCCCCGTTTCCTATGGGAGTGCCCGTAAGGTCAAAATACTCATGCGGCTTCCCTATGGTAGAAACGTAGCAACCCGCCAAGCCGTTCACGGGAGCGCACCATAGACACTAAGCTGCTGATTTATGGTCTATTTCAAAAGGGCCGAGTTTTGGCACAGGACGCCACCTGTCTCCCCTCGCTTCGGCGGGGGGAGTGGATTGAAACCGAGGTTGATCATCCATACCCGGAAGTCGTATTTCGAGTCTCCCCTCGCTTCGGCGGGGGGAGTGGATTGAAACGACGAAGCCGAGCCGGCAAAGAGCCAGATTGATGGTCTCCCCGATTTTACTTGACCGACGGACTTAGTCAGATATATGATCCTGAAAGTGGTAATGAAATTCAATTTCAACATTACCCAGTTGCTGCAGGTGCCGGGCACACGTTCTACAGAGAGACGTCGCTTGTTACAAACGAACGGTGGAGAGGCTGATGAAGTGTTCTAAACCCTGAGGCAAAAAAACGCTCGCCGGATGTTGCCACACCCGGCGAGCTTGCACGAACGCACGGTCCACAAGACCTAATCACACGTGAAGACGCGCGACAACGCTCGCTCACTGCATTTTAGCGGCGAGAGGGTGTGGCGCGCAACTAATAGGAGTGCCATGACTCATATCGCTCGGCTTCTATTGTGCTCGACCCTCTTTCTCTCACCCGTCGGCTCGACGCTCGCTGCGGCGGCTGATGAGCAACTCGGCGTGTTGGTCGTGGCTCATGGCTCGACGGCGGCGTGGAACGCCAACGTCGAGGCCGTGGTGACGATTATTCAACAACACATACCATCTAAAGTGGCGTACCTGATGGGTGCGAAGAACCGCACACCGCAGGAGGCGTACGACGAACTGGTCGTGGCTGGTGTCCAGCGGATTGTCGTCGTGCCGCTCCTGGTATCTTCTTACAGCTCGCACTACGAACAGGTCCGCTTCATTGGCCGCCTTCGTGACGATTACCCGGGCTCCGAACGGATGAAACTCACGCCGCTGCACGGGCCTGCTGACGTTGTCGGCGTCACGCCGGCGCTTGATGCAGATCCGATCCTCGCTGACATCTTGTCCGACCGGGCGCGTGCGCTCAGTCGTGACCCATCCACGGAAAGCCTCGTCATTGTGGCACACGGGCCGAACGGCGTCGCAGACGCAGACCGGTGGATGGACGTGATCCGGGAACTTGGCGTCCAAATCCGGTCTCTCGTTCCGTTTAAGGAGGTCGACGTCCGCCTCTTGCGAGATGATGCGCCCACACCGGTCAAAGACCAGGCGCTCTCGGAGCTCAGACACTCGGTGGCCAACCGTGCAGCGTCGGGGCGGGTCGTCGTTGTGCCGCTCCTGCTCGGGCCGGGACGCGTCGTCGACCAGGTACCCAACGTACTCACTGGATTGGATTACCTCTGGGACGGTCGACCCGTGCTCCCGGACAGCCGGATCGCTGACTGGGTCATGTCCCAGGTCGAGCATGTATCGGCGCAGCAAGATGCAGCCAGCCGGCAGTCGACTGATCGGCAGGTGACCGACCGGGCGCTGCCGCCGAAACCGACGCTGCTCAGTCGACAGATGATTGGCTGACTTTCTTCGATTCCGTGACCGTGACCGCGACGCTCCGGCCGTCGCCGGTACGGGAGATCCCTGGCATGGTGACGGTCTTCGACAGCGAGGTCATTCAGGCGAGGCTATTCGAGAACCTGTCTGATCTCGTCAAATACGAACCCGGGGTGTACGTCGAAAACAATGTGACCCGTCTTGGTCTTAACGGATTCAACATCCGCGGCATCGGAAGGAATCGCGTGATGACGCAGGTGGACGGCATTCAGACAGCGGAGCAGTTCGACTTCGGGCCGTTCAGCGTGCATCAGATGGCGCTCGATCTCGATGTGTTGAAATCCGTCGAGATCGTGCGGAATGCCAACTCGGCGCTTTACGGCAGCGACGCCCTCGGCGGCGTCGTGTCGCTGTTCACCAAGGATCCGGGCGACTACCTCCGCGGCAGGCGGTTCCACATCGGCGCCAAGACGACTTGGAATGGTCGCGCCGGGGATATCAGTGGGAACCTCACTCTGGCCGGGGGTACCGAACGGCTCCAAGCATTGCTCTTCGCCAGCTTCAACCGCGGGAACGAGGTCCTTAATAAAGGGACGGTAAAAACCCGTGATGCCACCCGTACCGCAGCGAATCCGCAAGACGTATGGGGCACGCAACTACTGGGCAAGCTCGTTTTCACAGCCTCGCCCGGCAATATGTGGCGCGTGGCAGCGGAAGTCTACGACACCCGTGTCGAAACGACATGGTTCTCGGACATGGGATTGACGCAGCTCGGCCCGTTTCTTTATGACACGTTGGACTCGGTTGCTGTTGACACGCAGGGGCGCCAGCGCCTGTCGCTCGATCACACGCTAGTCGACCGCGCCGGTCTCGATCAACTGTCGTGGCGTATCTACCGCCAGCACAACGACACATTACAGGTCGTCGATCGTGAGCGTATGACGTCCGGCTTCGGGCCGCCGACTCATTCGACGCGCCACGAAACGGTCGACTTCGAGCAGATTGGCTACGGCGGATCGGTTCGGGGTCAGAAGTGGCTGGGTAGTTCGAGTAACGGTGTGCTAGTCACGTTCGGTGCCAGCTACCAGACCGACACCTTCGACATCCTGCGCGACCGGAGCGAGCTCAACGTTCGAACGGCGGCGCCCGTACCGACCAGCCTGATCTTCCCGACCAAGTACTTCCCCGAAAGCGACGTCGCCGAGTCCGGTACGTACGTCCAGGCGGAGCTCCAGTTCGGCCGCATCACGCTCGTACCGGGGGTGCGTTACGATCACTTCTCGCTCGACGCCAACCAGAGCGACCCGATCTTCCTTGCAAGCCTGAACCCGGAGCCGATCGACTTCTCCTACAGCGCCGTGTCGCCGAAAGTTGGCGTGTCGGCGCGATTGACGGATGTGGTGACCGTCCACGCGCAGTACGCCAGCGGATTCCGGGCGCCACCATACAGCACCGTCAACACCGGCTTCACGAACCCACAGGGAGGCTACGTCACGCTTCCCAACTCCGAGCTCAGGGCGGAGACGAGCGACAACATCGAGGTCGGCGTGCGGACCGCATTCGACCGCGCGAGCTTCGGCGTGACCTTCTTCTCGAACTGGTTCGATGACTTCATCGACCTGACGACGATCGGCTTCAATCCAAGAACCCGGCTGCTCGAATTCCAGAGCCGGAACCTCGAACAGGCCGAGATCAACGGTGTCGAGCTACGCGGCGAGGCGTACGTGACCGACCGTGTGATGATTCGCGGGAGCTACGCGAGAATCGACGGCGTCGAGATCTCGAAGGACGCTGCAGTCCCGCCACTCGCGGCTGAGACGCCGCTTGGTTCCATCGCGCCGAGCGAAGGTGTGCTCGGTATCCAGTACCTCCAACCGTCCGGTCGTTGGGGTGCGGAGCTCTCGGTCCGGTTGGTCGAGTCGTACGAGGGTGCCCCCGATGAAAACCAGTTCGCGCCGGACGCCTACCAGGTCGTCGACCTGGTGAGCCACGTCTCGCTCGCGAGGGCCCTCACGTTTCGTCTTGGTCTGCTCAACCTGACGGGCGCGACGTACTTCGAGTGGTGGAACGTGCGGGGACGCCAGGCGAACGACCCGGTGATCGATCGGTATTCGAGCCCGGGGATTAGTGTCATCGGGTCACTAGCGTACGACTGGTAGCCGCGACTGACGAGCCAAAGTGAAAGGGAACACGCATGCATCGCCATCACGAATCGGAAACGCTAGCCAGCGGTTCGCAATTGGCCGTGTATCAGTGCTGCCGGACCGACCTTTCCCGTCCTGTGCCAAAACTCGGCCCTTTTGAAATAGCCCCATAAATCAACAGCTTAGTGTCTGTGTTCGCGACCGGGCCAAGGGCCGTAGGCTCTACAATCGTCTTGGGCGGACGGGTCGTCACCATGCAGACGACCACCTGGTCGAGAGCGAATATCCAAGCGTGTTCCTGAAGCTGTGTTTCCACGCTACACCGGTCGAGTCCACCGAGGGGCTACCGTCGCCGGCGACCATCTACGCGGCACGGCAGTAGTAGTTGAGAATGCCCCCAAGTCGCTCTCGCGACACGATGGGGCCAGCGTCAGTCGGGCTTGCCGGCAGAGGTGTGAGGAGCTCGTTGCCGAGACCTTGGTGGTTCCGTTTTGTGTGATAGTGCACTACGTATTCGGTTACCGCTGTCCGCAGGTGTCGCTCACTGAGAGGTACGAAGCGGTCGAGACACTCTCGACGTATGGAGAGAACGAATCTTTCCGCATATGCGTTCAGATTCGGACTATTAGCGGGAAGGCGAAGGGTGTGCCTTCCATTTATTCATCCGCGCGCACCGAACTTGATCGGTCTCCGGTCTGCCGGCACCATGCCTGCATGATTTCGTCGTTTGTTCGCGCTCTCATCTCTGCCCGTCGTGTCCCAAAAAAGAGAAACCAACTCCAGGCAGGTGCACCGGGACGTTTCGGATTAGAGGTCGTCTGGTCAAAATACTCGAACGCCCAGCGGGTCAGCAGTTTGCACCTTTCCAAGGGCTGCTTGAATTTGGCATCGCGGTCGGATACGTATTTCTTCCGGGTGCGCAGTTCGTTGCCTGCAGCTCGCCCCGCAGCCGATTTGAGCCAGCCGTGCGCACCCCCGGTGGGCCTGTCGCCCGCCACCCGCAGCCCAGGGGTCGGAAGCCAGTCCTGCGGCGCGAAATACCCTGGATTCTTCGCGGATTTCAAGGGCGTCTAAGCTGCTGATTTGTGGTCTATTTCAAAAGGGCCGAGTTTTGGCACAGGACGGGAACACCTTTCCGATTATCGCAGTCGTAAGGCTCAAGTGGGGGCAAGTGGAGCTATTCGGGTCTTGGTAGCAAACAAGCAGTAACGGTGCAAAACAGATCATCAAAATGCAATTTGAGGTCATTTCGGGGCTGAATCGAGCGCTAATCGCTCAGCTAATGAGAAGACGCCGTCGTGTCCAAAAACACAAACGAACTGGTGCTTCCGCAGTCAAGTGTTGGCGGCCGCCGCGTAACCTGTTCGCGTGCTAGAATTTTAGCCTGATTTCGAGAGGCGCAGTTCTTTCGTCGATGCCGGCTGGGCCGAGTTTTGGGTCAAGTCTTAATTTTCCTGTCAAATCTCCGTACGGTTCCCCGCGCTCGGTTAAGCTGCTGATTCCTCCGACGTGCCTTGCGGGAGAAGCTCGTTGCGAAGCTCCTCGACTTTCCTAGCGGCGAAGACATCCATCCTCACGCCGCGCCATTTGTTTGCGACGGCCAAGAGCACAGCGAACGAGAGTTTCATCGCGGCCTCCTCGGTGAAGAAGTGAGGAATGACCTTTGTGCGACGTTTGTGCTCTCCGAACGTGCGCTCAAGTAGATTCGACGTGCGAAGCCTTTTGTGATGCGCCGCAGGAAGGCGTAGCGCCTGAAGACACGCTTCGAGGGTCTCTTCCATGCACTTCATCGCGCTCGGGAATCGTTGACGGTACCGAGCGATCACCTCCCGACCCTTCTTCAGCCCTTGCTCGTAGCTGTTCGCATGGAACGACTCAAGGATGGCCGCCTTGAGTTCGTCGCGCACTTCCTTCGGAGCCTTGCCCAGGATGTTCTCGAGGCGGTGCTTCTGGCAACGTTGCTTGAGGCTTCGAGGGAAGACCTCTGCGATCGCTTTGAGCACTCCAGGATTCCCGTCCGTCACGATGAGCAACGGCTCCCTCATTCCTCGGGCCACCATCTCCTGCAAAAACCCCTTCCAGTTCTCGTAGGATTCTCGGTTGCCGACACCGATATGAAGAAGAACTCGCGTCCCATCAGCGCGATAGCCGGTCGCAACGAGGATGGGCTCTTTCCTCTCCGCTCCTTGGTGGTAGCGCAGGTACGTGCCGTCGAGCTCGAGATACAACAGCTTCTCGTTCGAGAGATCCCGTTTTCGAAACGCCTCGAAATCCTCCGACAGACACCGTGTGACCCGGCTCACCACCGACTTCGAGACACCCGTGCCGCTCAGCACGTCCGCGAACGTCGCCTCAATGTCACGCGTCGACATCCCGTGGACGTACATCCGCGCGATCAGTTCATCGAGTTTCTCGGTCCGGCTCACGTAGGCGTCGAGAATCTTTGACTGAAACACCTTCTCTGTTTCTCGTACCCGCGGCACTTGCACCGTCACCGCTCCCTCGCCCGTGAGGACCCGATGCGACTCATACCCGTTGCGTCGTCCCTTCTCCTTCGTCGTTGCCGGAGCGTTCTCATAGTAGTTTCGACCCAACGCCTCCGTCACCTCGCGCTCCAACGCATATTGAAGCATCATCTGAGCTCCCGACCGGACGATCTCCGAGAGATTCATCTCCCCAAATACCAGTTGTTCCTCGAACTGCTTGAGTAATCGCTGACTCGGTAGTACCTTTCCCATGATGTATGGTTCTCCTTTTCTGTCCCCATGACGGGGACGGGTTTGAGCTTGGGGAACCATACATCGTTTTTCTTTGACAGGAATCTTAAGACATCACCCAGTTTTGGCACAGGACGAGGTCCGGCCATTCCACTCGCGGACGAGATGGGTGCTGGCGGAAACGGACCTCGCGGGAGCGGCGTTGCCTGGTGCCCCGTTCACCATGGCGGCCAGAATGCGCCGGGTTGCAGCCGAATGCCCGCCATGGGTCCGGCACTGGCGTTCGTGCAAGAGAACGCGGCGCAGGAAGATACGCGAGAGCGAGCTTGGCGGAGCAGCCCCGAAGGTTTGCTCCCAGATCCGCCGTAAGCTGGCGAAGTCCAAACCGTCCAAAACGACGTTCCGGCCAACTCCTGTATCCCGCGGCATCCCCAAACGTTCGCTCTTCTGCCCGGTAAAGTCCAGTCTAATGAGGGACTTCCTGGTGCGAAGTCCGCTGCCCGCAGATCGCCCCGCAGCCGATTTGAGCCAGCCGTGCGCACCCCCGGTGGGCCTGTCGCTCGCCACTCGCAGCCCAGGGGTCGGAAGCCAGCCCTGCGGCGCGAACTACCCTCGATTCCGAGCGGATTCCAAAGGCGTCTAAGCTGCTGATTTGTGGTCTATTTCAAAAGGGCCGAGTTTTGGCACAGGACGCGATGGATGTACGGGACTGTCGGACTGTTCACAGATTACCGAGTTCGATATCTCGTCGCTTCGCCGAAAGACGCCCCGGCTCGATAGGTCACATAACCCTTCGCGGGAAGTGTGCAGGAGCGCGTAGTGCGGGAAAGCCGCACGCTGCGTGCGACGTGGCGGGGGCTGGAAACGGACTTACGGTGCGGCTAGTGAGGCACTCCCACAGGAAACGGGGAGAAACAGATAGGCCGCGCCTACGGAGCACCGCGCCAGCCCTCGACCCTACCGACGACGGGTGTCAGGTGCACCGGGACCTTGGCGTTTCGGACACCGGCCCGGCAGCTATGGCTGCGCTGGAGAGCTTGAGACAATATGACCTTATAGTTGTTTTGATAGTGGTCATGTTTATAGTCTATAATAAGACTATATGATCAAAGTTAACCTCTCCGACGCCAAGTCGCGCCTCTCGCAATACCTCGACAGCGTTGAACGTGGCGAGACCGTGATCCTCTGCCGGCGCAACGTTCCCATCGCAGAGATCCGCCCGTTGCCAAAGCTGCCGTCGGAGCTTCGACCGATCGGCACCGACCCGGACCTTGTGGTTCCGGACAGCTTCTTCGAGCCACTTCCGGAGGATCTGCTAGGCGCGTTCGAGGGCGGCGGTGCCGACAACTGGAGCGAACCCCCGAGTCAGAAAGAGGGTAACGCGTTTGAGCAACTGAAACGCCAGTGGGCCAACAGGCTCAGGGCGTTCTACGACCAAAAAAAACACCCCTCGCATCACGAGGATCCGCCGAACCTGAGCGACGTGATCGCGCACCTCCAGGCACCGCGTTCCGCGGACCAGGGAGCACACGTGGCAAGTGCTGAGAAATACCTGATGGCTGCGCACGGGAGAAGGGTTGGCAGATGAGTAGGAGGCTGATCGACTTCACTCTGCATCGTGCAGGGTGGGGGAACAGGCATTCGCTTGATCTAGATGTTCGGCAGATTGAAGCGGCGCGTGATCTCGAAACGCTGCCTAACCTCTTGCGGGTCAAGGCCAATCGACCGCTGGCCGACATCCTGTCGTGGCCTGAGCGTTCCGGTTGCGCGCTGCAGTGCCAGTATTCGCTCAGTCCAGTCGGCGGCAATAACCCAGATACGCTCATGATTGCGGAAGCTGTCGAGTGGAGTTGTAGCGGGGAAACGTTTGAGATCGAGCTCGTCAAGGGGTGGCCCGGCGAGCCGCACTACTGGGGCAACCGGTCGGTGTATGAGGAAGAAGTCGAGGCGGCCATCCACGGCATGGCGCCGAACGGCAAACTACAGTTGCTGAGTGTCCCCGCAGGACGCGACACCCATGAAACGCCACGAGCACGGATCCTGAAGTCCAGAGACGATACAGCGGTACTGTTCATCGCGCACTCACTAGAGGAGGCGGAGATCCTTTCGGGCGTCGTTGAGCGGTTGTGCGATACCGGTGTGTTGGTGCAACACACGGGTGATGTCTATCCGCTGGACGGCTCATTGATGGTCGGCGCAAAGTACCAGCGGACTGATAAGAAAGCGTCGCTGGTCACACGGTGGCTCGGCGGCCACGGCACCCGCTGCCAGCAGGCAATCGAACAGCGGGTCGGAGCCCCGTGGCCCATCCCGGAGCGCTGGTCAGGGGTGTCGCCGTGACGCTCCTGCTCGACACCTGCACGTTTCTCTGGCTGTTGTCCGATGATCCACGGCTGCCGTTGCGCGCCAGGACGGAGTGTCGTACCCCCTCGAACGCCGTGTACCTCAGCGCTCTCTCTGTGTGGGAGATAACGATTAAGTATCGACTTGGCCGGTTGTCACTTCCTGCATCTCCGGCGTCGTTCGTCGCTAGTCGTCGCCAGCGGCTGCAGATCGAACCTCTACCGTACGACGAACGGGACGCGGTGCACGACGTACTGCTGCCGCCGCATCATCGGGATCCGTTCGACCGGGGCTTGGTGTCCCAAGCGATCCTACGCGGCTTGACGATCGTAACACCAGACCAGTTGATCGCACGCTATCCGGCCCCCGTACTCTGGCTGTGATGGCGTTCGACGCGCGGACTCCGGTCTTTTTTTTCGCAGATCACAGGCATCCCGTCCTGTGCCAAAACTCGGCCCTTTTGAAAGACCATGGCTGTAATTTAATGCACCGTAAAGTCTTAGCGTCATTTTACCAACACTTAATGGCGGAAGCACCCATGAGGTCTGTGTGAGCAGCAGGGCTGCCCGATCGAACGACGGCTGCCTGACCAACAGTAGGAATTGCACATGGTACGTCATGATGGATCCGAAGATAACACCCTCGGGCCAGACGATTGTAAAGCCCACAGCCCTTGGCACCGTCGCAAAACACAGACGCTAAGCTGCTGATTTATCGGCTATTTCAAGAGGGCCGAGTTTTGGCACAGGACGCCGTACCATTGTCCGCGGTGATCGTCTTGACCTGCTCCGGCACCCGCCGGAGCAACATCTTCGTTCGCTGACTAGTGCTGAACATGGTGCGGTCGGACAGCTTGCCGATCAGCGCATAGCCCGTCTTTCGTTCCACGAGCGTGGTTACGCAGTCCGGCGCGCCTTTTCCTATCACGGTGTCGATCTCCCAGTGGCCAACGGCACTGCGCTTGTCGACACAAGGCGGCCGCTCGGAGATATGACGCTTCCCGGCCAGGTGGCCTCGGCTGTCATAGCTGTTGTGGCGCTTGCGTCTAAGTTTGGGCGAGCATCGAAGGTGGCGGTATAGATGTCCTCCGGCCTCCTTGTCCCGCCAGACGTGGGTGTAGATCGTCTCGTGGCTGATCGAGAGCTCGCCGTGAAGGCGCAGGTGGCCGGAGATCTGCTCTGGGCTCCAGTCAGCCTTAAGCTTCTTCTCCACCAGGGCAAAGTCGGCCTTTGTGAAGTACTGGTTCCGGCGAGACCGCGATCGTCGTCCGTTCGTTTTCTCGATGGCCTTGCTCGGCCGGTAGCATCCATCACTACGTGAGCTGTTCCTCCTGACCTCTCTCGAGATTGTGCTCCGGTGGCGCCCCAGGCGCCGCGCAATCTCGGCCGAGCAAAATCCCTCCCGTCGCAGCGCCGCGATGGTGTATCGTTCTTCCGAGGTGATCTGGTAATAAGTCATTAGCGAGTCCCCATTCTTGGTTGTTTGAGGAATCGTGGCACATTCCAGGTCATCTCATCCGGGAGCTGTGTTGCACTTACTTTATGAATTCGGGCTCCACGACATGCTCTTGCCCCGCTCCGGGGCGGGCGCGATGCCGTGCTCGGTGAGGATCCTCTTGATAGTGTTGCGTCCGAGTTCATGTCCGAGGTTCTTGAGTGTGCCTCGCAGACGCGTATATCCCCACGTCGGGTTCTCCTGCGCCACGCGCACAATGAGCTCACGGATGTCCTTCGCCGTCGGAGGTCGGCCTGGGCTCCGGTTCTTGCCGCCATCGTAGGCTGCGATGAGGCAGCGGTACCAACGCAGAAGCGTAGCGGGTGTGGCAACGGACGCAATCTGGGCCAGCGCCTCGCGGCCCAAAGCCTGGGCCTTGACGGCGAGCCTGCGCCGGTCGTCGTCCGAGAGCCTGAGACGCTTGCCCCGAAGCCCGGCTCGGAGCACACGGTTCTCCTCTTGCAGGTAGTCGATCACATCCTGCTGCTGGCGGTTGACCCAGCCAGCTAGAACGAGCAGTAGGAATTGCACGTGGTACGTCATCATGGACCTGAAGATAACACCCTCGGGCCAGACGATTGTAAAGCCCACGGCCCTTGGTCCGGTCGCAAACACAGACACTAAGCTGCTGATTTATGGTCTATTTCAAAAGGGCCGAGTTTTGGCACAGGACGCCCACATCCTCGGCTGGACGCTCTACATGAAGAGCGAGGAACTCGACTGGAAGTAGTGTAGAATACCCGCTTTCGGGCAGGAAGCCACCCACCGATCAGGAGGATAAACAAGTGACGAACGCCGCCATCAACGTACCCGTTCCGAGGAACGAGCCGATCTACGAGTACGCGCCGGGAAGCCCGGAGCGCGCCGAGCTCCAGGCCGCCATCAAGGACATGGCGTCCAAGGAGATCGAGATTCCCATCGTCGTGGGCGGTAAGGAAATCCGCACCGGCGATATGGGCGATTGCGTCTGCCCGCACGACCACGGACACGTCCTGGGCCGCTACCACAAGGCCACCGCGGACATCATCGACCAAGCGGCGAAAGCTGCCTCGGATGCCTGGCACGAGTGGTCGGTCATGGACCACCGGGCCCGGGCGAGCATTTTCCTCAAGATGGCCGAGCTCCTCGCCGGCAAGTACCGGCCCACCGTCAACGCCGCTACGATGCTCGTCCAGTCCAAGACCCCTCATCAGTCGGAGATCGATGCAGCGGCAGAGCTGGTGGATTTCTACCGCTTCAACGTGCACTACATGGAGCAGATCTACTCGGGGCAGCCCGTCTCCAGCGACGGCGTCTGGAACTACGTCGAGTACCGGGCACTCGAAGGATTCGTCTTCGCAGTCACCCCGTTCAATTTCACCTCGATCGCCGGCAATCTGCCCACCGCGCCAGCCCTGATGGGAAACACCGTGCTGTGGAAGCCGGCCTCGAGTGCCGTCTTGTCGGCCCACTACCTGGTGCAGCTCTTCAAAGAAGCCGGCCTGCCGGACGGCGTCGTCAACTTCATCCCCGGCTCCGGTGGCAAAGTCGGTGGCCCGGTCATGGACCTCGCAGGCCTTTCCGGAATTCACTTCACTGGTTCCACCGAAGTCTTCCAGAACATGTGGCGGACGGTGGGCAACAACATTACGAACTACAGGGTCTACCCCCGCATCGTGGGCGAGACCGGCGGGAAGAACTATATCTTCGTCCATCCCTCGGCACAGATCGACGCGGTGGTCGCCAATACGCTGCGCGCCGCGTTCGAGTACCAGGGGCAGAAATGCTCCGCTGCTTCGCGGACTTACATCCCGGAGAGCGCCTGGCCGGAGTTCAAAGAGCGCTGGGTCGAGCAGGTCAAGACGATCAAGATGGGCGACCCCACGGACTTCGAACACTTCATGGGGGCCGTAATCGACAAGGCCGCTTTCAGCGACATCACCGAGTACATCGACTATGCGAAAGATTCGTCGGACGCAGAGCTCCTCACCGGTGGCAACTACGATTCGGAGAAAGGCTACTTCGTCGAGCCGACCACTGTCGTGACCAAGGATCCGAGGTTCCGGCTGATGGAGGAGGAGATCTTCGGCCCGGTGTTGACCGTCTACGTCTACCCGGACGGGAAGTTCGAGGAGACTCTCGAGCTCTGCAACGACACCTCGCCCTACGGTCTCACCGGGGCGATCTTCTCCCAGGATCGCGTGGCCATCGAAAAGGCCTATGCGGCGCTTCGCCAGACGGCAGGCAACTTCTACATCAACGACAAGCCGACCGGTGCCGTCGTCGGCCAGCAGCCGTTCGGTGGAAGTCGCGCCTCTGGGACCAACGACAAGGCGGGCTCTGCCGGCAACCTCATGCGATGGACGAGCTTGCGGACCGTCAAAGAGACCTTCGTGCCGGCCACCGACTACCGCTACCCTTTCATGGAGAAGGAAGAGGGTGGCATAAGGGAAGTGCCGAAGCGGGCAGCTTCGTAACCCGGCCATTTCTGTCCGAGCCGCTGATCCACCCAGGGCCAGCGGCTTTTTCTTTTGCAGGCGAAGGCGTCCTGTGCCAAAACTCGGCCCAGCCGGCATCGACGAAAGAACTACGCCTCTCGAAATCAGGCTCAAACTCTAGCACGCGAACGGGTTACACGGCAGGCGCCAACATTTGACTACGGAAGCACCCGAGTTCCATTCTTCGCCGCTGTACGCTACTAGATGGAGGATCGCGATATGCGTCTCCATCGCGCGCAATCGACCGAGAGAACGACGGCATAGCCTGTGAGAGGTAAGACTAAGATGCGACACTTCCCCATTCCCGTATGGATCGCTGTGCTCGCCACGGGCTCGTGGCACAACCCCGCCACGGCCCAGACGTCGTGGCGGGGCTTGGTGGTTGCCCCCGAATCCCGTCCTGTGCCAAAACTCGGACAGCCACGGCATCCCCAAGCGCCGGCCTACGGCCCTTGGCCCGGTCGCAAACACAGACGCTAAGTTGCTGATTTATGGCCTATTTCAAAAGAGCCGAGTTTTGGCACAGGACGGGGAAATGTCACGAGCAGCACGTGAGGGGTTCCATTCGAGCACACGAATGGTTTTCTGCCCCTCTCCGGTCAAAAGAGCTCCATCTCCGCCCCCGGGAGTTCACTTCGGCGATGGCGAGCACGTTACCCTCGAAGAGCCTGGCCTCTGCCAAAGCATAACGATTACTGTGGAAAAAGGTTAGAACCGTAATATTCGATGTTGGGTGTCCCTCCGCCGAGCCTGGCGGAGGGACGATCTAGCTAGCCGTCCAACGAGGCCCGCAAGAACCAGTCGTGCTTCTCGAACTCGGTGATGATGGAGGTCAACAAATCGGCGGTATCGGTATCGCCTGTGTCGTTGGCAATTTCGCGCGATTCGCGTAGACCGATCAAGTAGGCTTCGATCCGATCCGCCAGCAACTTCACGTGCTCCATATCGCGGGTCGTGTCTCGAGGGTATTCGGTCAGTGCCGACGCTCCGGCGACGTGCCGGGCGGTTCCGTACGCTTGGCCGCCGAGAGTGACCGCGCGCTCGGCAACGGCATCGTTGTGGTTGGCGAGGCTGACCGCGAACGTCTCGAACAGGGGATGGAGCGACGGGAACTGAGGTCCCCGGATGTTCCAGTGCGCGACTTTGATGTGGCTGTGCAGATCGAGTCCGTCCGCGAGCCGTGCGTTCAGGCTCTCGATGACACGGCGGCGTGCTTGTTCGGATAGCATGCTCGGGCTTGGGTACATCATCTCTTGGTGTCTCCTTTCGTCGTTTTCCTGACCCAAGGATGCCAGTAATCCGCTGATTCGTCCAAGATATCGTTCAGATTATTATGATAGTGTGTATCTATCATGATACTGAGCCCTCATCCTGTCACGGTGCGCCAGCTCCAATACATCGTCGCGGTGGCGGAGCGAAGGAGTTTTCGTAGAGCTGCGACCGAGTGCCACGTTTCTCAGCCTTCGCTCTCGGCGCAGATCGCACAGGTGGAGGGCGCCCTCGGGGTCCGCGTCTTCGAGCGCGACCGACGCCACGTGCTCGTGACTCCCGCCGGCACCGATATCGTCGCGCGCGCACGCTCCTGAGATCGATGGAGGAGCTCGTTGACAGCGCTACGCGGCTGGCCGACCCGTTTTTGGGCACACTTCGGCTCGGCGTCATCCCCACCATCGGTCCGTACCTGTTGCCGGATCTGGTGCCTCGCCTCCGTGCCGCGTACCCGAAGCTCACTCTGCTGTGGATCGAAGACAAGACCGAGACGTTGATGGCGCGACTGCGGGACGGCAAGATTGAAGGCGCGATTTTGGCGCTGGAAGCGGATATCGGTTCCGTGGAGCGCGTCGTGCTCGGCGACGATCCGTTCGTGTTCGCGGCGCCACCGGACCACCCACTCGCTCGCGGTAATCGACGCATCCGTGGACACGACCTCGACGGCCACGCGCTCCTGCTTCTGGACGACGGTCACTGCTTCCGCGATCAAGCGCTCTCGTTTTGCTCGAAGGCCGGTGCGGACGAGATGGCGGTGCGCGCCACCAGCCTGTCCACCCTTGCGCAAATGGCGGCGAGCGGCGCTGGCGGAACCCTTCTTCCATCCCTCGCGATTGATGTCGAGAACCGCCGAGGGACGCTCCGCATCCGTCGCTTCGCCGGAGACCCTCCCAAGCGGACCATCGCACTGGTGTGGCGGCGCGGCTCCGCGCTTGAGCCGACACTCCATCCTATCGGCCAAACGATGGGTAAGGTCTACCGCAAGCTTTCGTATTGAGATCCCAGCGTCGTGCCCATCTCACGATAGCCGCGCGCACGCGGCGGTGCGAGGACCCCCGGAAGGATGTCTTCTGTCTGAGGGGGGCGACGCCTGAGGAGCGTCACCGCCGCCGTCTGTGGCAGGGCCGTCGTGAGCGGCACAAAGACCGTTGTCCACAGGTCATCGGGGGAATCGTAACAAATCCTCGTGTCTGAAGAGCGTGAAGGAAGGGTTCAAGAAGGGCCAGGACAGCTCGAAGTGGGAAGCGGAAGACGAGATGCGGCTGTCGTCGTAATGATTGTTGAAGGATTCGAGGGCATTGTTGCTCTTGCCCCAGTGCTCCCACAGAGCGGCAAACGAAATCGGCGACCCGTCCTCAAGTGCCACAAAGTAGGGCTACTTGTCCTACCCGGTCCGTTGCCACTCGAACCACCCATCGGCCGGCACCAGGCATCGACGCGAACGGAAGGCGCCGCCGAATGACGGCTTTGTGCGTCGGGCGGCCATTTCGTGAGCCGATTCGAGGGCTGTGCTCCGCAAAAACTCGATCCGTCGTTGATTCCGCGAAAGTGTGCCAATCTTAGTTGGGAATTGAAACGGCTCCAAACCCCGTGGTTTGATGGCGTTGGACAAAACAAAATCAAGCCGCGAAGAAAGGAAGCCGAGATGGGAAGTCTGCTACGTTCGGTCAATAAACGCAAGAAGTCGCGTCGTTTGGGTGAGGTCGAGATGGTGAGGCACGAGGATTACGGGGAACTCGCGCTGGACGCCAAGGTAGAGATGATCCGTTCGTTGGTCCCCCTTGGTCTAATGCACGTTCACGAGTTGCTCGACGACGAAGTGAAGGCGTTGGCGGGAGAGCGATACTCTCGCAAGGACGAGCTGGAACGCGGTCGCCGTCCCGGAAGCAACCCGGGCACGGTAGGGCTTGGCGGCCAGCGGGTACCGATCCGTGTGCCACGGGTTCGGAGCATCGAGGGAGGAGAGATTCCGCTTCGCTGCTACGAGGCGGTGAGCCACGGCGGTGAGGTGAATGATCTTCTGCTGAAACGAGTTCTCTACGGAATCTCTTGTCGCAACTACGAGGCGGCAGCGGAAGCGATTCCGGGCGCCATCGGGCTGTCGAGCTCAACGGTGTCCCGAGGGTTCGTGCAAGCGAGCGCTGCGAAGCTGCGGGAGATGCAGGAACGGGATCTGACCGGCGAGGATGTGGTGGCGCTGTTTCTGGATGGGAAGACATTCGCCGAGGCAACGATGGTCGTGGCTCTGGGCATCACGCTTTGCGGGGAAAAACGCTTCTTGGGCTTCGTGGAGACGGACACGGAGAACGGGCAGGTGTTGACGCCGTTCCTGCGTTCACTGCTCGAGCGGGGACTCGATATCTCCCAGGGTCTGCTGGTGATCATCGACGGCGGCAAGGGTCTCCAAGCGGCAGTCAAGAAGGCATTCCGTAAGCGGGCCCTGATACAACGCTGCCAGTGGCACAAACGTGAAAACGTAGTGAGCTACCTGTCCAAGGGCGAGCAGGCGTCATGGCGCAAGCGGCTCCAGTGGGCCTACAACAGGCCGGAGTACGAAGAGGCCCTCACTGCGCTCGAGCAACTCCACGGTGAGTTAGAAGAGCGGAACCAATCCGCAGCTGGCAGCCTGGAGGAAGGCCTCGAGGAGACGCTGACGTTGCATCGACTCGGCGTATACGGGGTGCTGGGCCGTTCGTTCAAGACGACGAACTGCCTTGAGTCCGTCAATGCTCTCGTCGAGGAACGCTGCGCGAAGGTCGACCACTGGAAGAACTCGAGCCAACGCCAGCGCTGGTTGGCAACGGCGCTCGTAGACATCGAACCGCGCTTGAGGAAGGTGGTGGGCTACCGCCATCTTCCCAAGCTTCGCGAAGCTCTCAAGCGGGAACTGAAGATCGAGGCGAAGACATCAACCGTATCGAAGAAGAAGGTCGCTTAAACGTGAGCCGTGGAGAGTTTCAACTAAGAATGGGCTTGACTCGATTCCGCAGTTCAGAGCTGCAAGGATTGGCCGTTTCGCGGCGAACGGATGGGGTGATCCGACGTCATTGTAAACGTCGAAAGGTTCGCTCTTGCGATCTATTTCAAAAGGGCCGAGTTTTGGCACAGGACGGGGTACTTCGGCGTGGGCGGCGCTTCTGGCTTTCTACCCGTTCGGGGTTACGAGACATCCACACTGTCGGGACGCCATGCCTGGTCGGCGTCGGTCGAGTTCCGTGCGCCGCTCGCGCTCGTCAACCGCGGGCTCGGGGCGTGGCCCTTCCACGTAGATCGTCTGTTTGGCTCCGTTTTGATCGACGCTGGTAACGCGTGGGGTTTCAGTACGCCGTCCTCTGATGTGGAGCACCCGAGACTCCATCCCCTGATGTCAGCCGGGTTCGAGCTCAGCACGGACTTGCTTACCTTCTACCAAGTCCCGCACCGGCTGCGCATCGGGGTCGCGTTTCCGCTGGCCGAAGGGGAAGGAGTCCGCTACTACGTCCGCCTCGGGGTCCCGTTCTAACCAGTGAGACTAGGAGGTAGGCCATCAGGTCATCCTGCCGTAGTTGCCCAAAGACGGGCGGCTGACAGAGTAGGGCAGCAATGGCGCCCCCTGCTCTTGCCAGGCGAGCCACAACTCCACCTTCTCGCGAAGCTCCCGTCCCGGTTTCCGCGCACACCAGACCAACGAGCCCGGGTATAGCCGTGGCGACTTGCCCCGTTCCTTCGTCCAATGGCCGATGCGCTCGGTGTTGGTCGTGAGGTCAAAATACTCATGCGACTTCCCGATCAATGCATGCTCCAGAAACCGTGTCCCTTCCATAAACTAAGAAGCGCCCCACGGCTGACGAACCAAGCCTAGACACCTCTAATCCGAAACGTCCCGGCGCGCGGGTCTTGAGTTCGTTTGTATTTTTGGACACGACGTAGTCAACGAAGTTCTCTCACGATTTACGCTGAACGCCTTGCGCGCGTTTTTTTCCACTACACCGGCAGGATCCTCAGCCGGTTGTCAGGAAATCAGGCTCAAACTTAACCTCACGGGCAGGCTCGGGTGTGCCGCCGACGAACCGTCAGAACGAGACGGTGGCGGTCATCGAGATCGTCCGCGGCGCGCCGAGCCAGGCAGCGTTCTCGGTGATGGCGGAGAGATAGGCCTTGTCGAGCAGGTTGTTCGCCACGATCGAGAACTCCGTCGACCGAAGTAGATCGCTCAATGCCTCGCCTGAGAAACTGACGTAGGCATCCACCAGCCAATAGGCGTCCGCGTACCAGTCCGCCGCCGTCAGGCTGACGCGCCGCGGCGATGTGTACTTGGCGCTCAGCCCCATGCCGAGGGGGCCGGTCCGGTCGAGTGAGACGACCCACAGCCGATCCGGCACGCCAGTGACGTCAGTCCCCGCAACGATGCCCTGGTTGGCGTCGACGAGCGGGTCGCCGCTTCCGATGTACTCCGAGTCGTTGAACGTGTAAGCGGTATAGAACGACATCCGCTGCGGCATCTGCACCGTCGCGGAAAGCTCGACACCGCTCGTGTCGATGCCGCCGGCGTTGAAGTAGGCGCCGCCTCCGGGGATGAGGTAGTTGGGACCAGCGAGCGTTTGCGGACCGAGGTAGAAGACCCGGTTCTCGAAATCGATAGTGTACCAGGTGGCACTCAATGCCACCCGCTCCCCCGCATACTGCAGCCCGACATCGATGTTCGAGGCGGTTTCCGGTTCGAGCAGGTCGAGACTCCGGCCCGGCATCTCAAGCAGCGTGCTGCTGATCGCCTTGAAGTTCTGGGCATAGCCTGCAAAAAAGTCGAGCCCTTCGACCGGCGTATCGTATGTGACGCCACCGGAGAAGAGCAGGTCGGAATCGGAATCGAAGGTCAGGTCCGGGTCGACATTGAACAGGTCCTCGCGCGACACGCCGACCAGGAACTGCTTGACGCCGCCGCTCAGAGCAAACGGCCCGGCGTAGAGCGTCTCCTCCACGTACCACTTGAAGACGTGCTGCGGGAAGTCCCACTCGTACTGGTGCCAATAGGCCTGCTCATCCCACTTGAAGCTGAGCGTCGGGTCCAGCATCTGGTGCCAGTCCCGGCCAAGGTCCCGCCGCGAGTCCTCGTACCAGATGCCGGCGCGCAGCGTGCTGCCGACGTCGCCGATGGTGGTGAACCACTCCTCGTCGAGCGTCACGCCGACGCGGTCTTTCCCGTAGTGGCTGTGGCGGTACGACTGCACCGCGGTGGCGCCCGGGTGGCACGCCGGGTCGACCTCCGGGCCGCCCGAGCCATAGTAGTTGAAGATGTAGGACGACATGCACCTGGGCTTCGGTCCGACGGCGACGCCCTCCTGGTTCACGAAGCGGATCAGCCCGCGCTGCGCGCCGCCTTGTACCGGTGTCCGGCCCATCAGCTCCGATTCCGGTCCGCCGCCGTCGTCGGTGACGTCGACGATGTAGGGAGGCAGCCAGTCGCCGCGGCCCCGGTTGCGATGAAAATAGGCGCCCGCGCTCAGCGAGCTGACGTCGCTGAACGACCAGTCCGCTTTCAGGTAGGCGAACGTGTTGTTCCGCCGTGTCTGCCAGCCTGGCCGGTAGAACTGGTTCAGGTACGGGACGCCGGGCCAGTCGCCGACCAGGCGGTCCCACCGCGGGTTGGCCAGGAAGTCGGCCTCGCTGTAGATCCGCTGGTAGGTATCCTCGTGGATGCTGTCGTACGAGATGTAGCTGGTGAGATCGAGGCGCCCGTGCGACGAGACCAGCTTGGCGGCAACGTGCTCCCGCTCGTTCCGCGCCGAACCCTGCACCCAGTCGGTCGCCTCCTGGCGGACTGCGGCGATCCAGGCGCGGGTCTCACTGCCGAACAGCGGCCCGGTGTCGACCCGCATGGAGAACCGCTTGCCGTCGTTCTCGCCGATGGTGGTCGACGCGGTGTAGGTCCGCTCGGCCGCCGGATCGTCCGTGATGAAGTTGAAGGTGCCGCCCAGCGCCTCGACCGACCGGGAGGCGATGTCGGCCGTCCCCTGCGACACCTCGACGCCCCCGAGGTTCATCGGGTCGATGAACCGGTTCGCTTTGGAGCCGCTCCAGTAGTCGGACGTACCGTTCGGGAATCCGTCGATGGTGGTGCCGATCTGCGCGTCGTTGATGGTCACCTGGAAGCCACGCACGGCGACGTTGCTCGACCAGTCGTCGAAGCCGTACGCGTCCCCCTCCTGGACGGATACACCGGGGAGGTTGTCCACCACCGACGTCACGCTGGTGATGTTCGATTGCTGCAGCATCATCGGTTCGGCGACGACGTTGCGCGCGAAGATCTGGGGCTCCTCGGCGACGACGCTGACCGTTTCGAGCAGCCGCGTGACCTGCAGGCTGACGTCCACCGTCGGCGCGGACGCGGCGGCCAGCTCGACGGTATGCGCCAACTCCTCGAAGCCTGGCAGTGTGAACGTGATGGTGTACGCGCCTGGCGGCAGCGCCTCGAACACGTAACTCCCGTCCCCATCGGTTACAACCACGCGCGTGCCGACGGCCAGCGCGGGTCCCGCGGCTGCGACGGTCACGCCGGGCAGCACACCGCCGGTTTCGTCGGTGACCGTCCCGGAGATCGTCGCGTCCTGGGCGTTGGCGACGCCGGGCGCGTACACGACGGCCGCGAAAACCAGCACCAGCAAGAGGAAAGCCTGTCTGTGATTGCGAGGTGTCAATAATTTGTCGCTCCATTTACCGCTTCGCATCGCTAGAAAAGCTGAGCCTCGCAATGGCGTCCATCGAAACATTAGTTTCAGTTTCATGGTTTTACCCTTCATTGTGACAATTTCCGATCGTTGCTAGCGCTGGTACTCCCTCGCGGAGGGGAGTTTGCTCGTCAACTGACGATTGCCTGTCGGTTGACCGCCTCTCTCCTCCAAACCTCTCACTTCTACACCATTTCGTGTGATATTAGCGTGATTTTTAAAGCTGCGTCAGTGATATTTTTATGAATTCTTCCGTGAATCGCTACAATCGGTGCTATCTGGGCTCCGCACGTCTCGAATCCGGCTCTTGCATTGGGACTTATACCGTTAGATTGACAGCGATTCCCAGAACCCGTCCTGTGCCAAAACTCGGCCCTTTTGAAAGACCATGGCTGTAATTTAATGCACTGTAAAGTCTTAGTGTCATTTTGCCAACACTTAATGGCGGAAGCACCCATGAGGTCTGTGTGAGCGGCAGGGCTGCCCGATCGAACAACGGCTGCCTGACCAACGGTAGGAATTGCACATGGTACGTCATGATGGATCCGAAGATAACACCCTCGGGCCAGACGATTGTAAAGGCCACGGCCCTTGGCACCATCGCAAAACACAGACGCTAAGCTGCTGATTTATCGGCTATTTCAAGAGGGCCGAGTTTTGGCACAGGACGAGGAGCTGTCCGATGCCACCATCACTTACTCGGGCGGCGTGGCCGGCACGGAAGGAATCGTCCACAGCGGCATCGGTCCGTTCGACATGCAGTCGGGGACATATATGGGCTATGGCAAGCTGAACTACACGCGGGGCGACCTGCAGATACAGTTCTTCGCGAACTTCCTGGACGGCAAGGCGCCGAACCTGTTGCTGCCGGACATCGCCACCGGGATGCCGCTGCAGCTCGACTTCAAGTCACAGACGTTCGACGGCGAGATCGGCCACTCGGTGTTCCTCGGAAGCCGGCACCGGCTGAACTACGGCGGCAACGTGCGGCAGAACAACTTCGACATCACCCTCGCACCGCTTGGCGAGAACCGCCTCGAGGTGGGCGGGTACCTGCAGGACGAGATCTTCTGGGAACGGTTCCGCCTCGTTCTGGGCGGGCGCGTGGACAAGTTCGGCAACCTCTCCGACCCAAAGTTCTCGCCGCGGATCGCGTTCATCGTCAAGCCGGCAGAGGATCACTCCGTCACGCTGTCGTACAACCGGGCCTTCCGTGCGCCGTCGGTCATCAACAACGCCCTGCAGACGAACATCGTCAGCCCGGTGGACCTGAGCGCCCTCGCGCCGGTGCTGCAGCCAGCGGTCGCCCAGCCGTTTCCGCTCGTGGTCGGCGCGTCCGGCAGCGACATCCCGATCGGCGGGATGCCCCAGGACGAGTTGACGGAGGAATCTTTGACGGCGTACGAAGTGAGCTACACTGGCGTGCTCCCGCGCGGGACGACGCTCGGCGGCTCGTTCTTCGTCAACCGGCGGGATGACTCCATCAACTTCACCGCGCTGCCGCCAAGTCTCGACCCATATACCGCAGCAAGTCCACCGCCCGGATGACGGCTCCCGCCGCTCGTGCTGACGCAGATGGCGCAGTTAGGGATCTTTCTGCCTCGAACCGCGTTCACATACCTGAATCTGGGTCCGATCCGCCAGACCGGCATGGAGCTGTGGCTCGAACAGAAGGTCTCACGGTCGCTAGCCGCGTCCATCAACTACTCCTGGCAGTCCGAACCGGAGATCCTGGACAATCCGAACCCGTATCTGCCGGCGGAGCTCAACCTGCCCCCGACGCACCGGTTCAACGCAGCGATGACGTGGAACGGGTCGAGGTTGCTGGGCTCCGCCTCGGTAAACGCCGCCACCGACGCGTTCTGGAGCGACGTCCTCACGTCGGCGTATCACGGCTACACCGACGGGTACGCGACGGTGAACGGTAGCTTCGGGGTGAAGTGGCAGGGAGGCACCGTCACGACGACGGTGAAGGTGACCAACCTGTTCAACCAAACTGTCCAGCAGCACATCTTCGGCGACCTGCTCCGGCGAACCGTTGTAGGCGAGATGAAGTTCAGGTTCTGACGTGCGGGTCAGCACAGCCGGGTTCCGCTCCGAGGGTTGTCCCTTCCATAAACTCGAGCTGTATGAGATTGGCGAACTGCCTACAACCAGGATGCTTTGGTGGTGTGCCTTCTATTTATTCATCCGCGCGCACCGAATTTGACTAGTCTCCGGTCTGCCAGGACCATGCCGGCATGATTTCGTCGTTTGTTCGCGCTCTCGTCTAGCTGAAGGAAAAGGTCGGCGGCTGATGCGACATGATGATCTGGACGTTGCGACGAGACGGAAAGCTGCCAAAGCCCATGAAATTGGAAAGGTGATCGTAATGCTGATGGGGTGGTGCTTCCGCCATTAAGTGTTGGTGAGATGACGCTAAGACTTTACGCTGTATTAAATTACAGCCAAAATAGCGCTCACGACCTTCGCCGCGCGCTAAATGGAGCGTAAGCGCTTTTTTTGCAAAGGGATACGTACACATCACCAACAGCAAACAGCGCAAGCACCAGACCTCGAGCAGCGACGCCTTCCTTAAGTCGATAAGGCAGCTACTGTCACTGACGATAAGCCGCATCGGCACCCTGCAGGCCCTTCAAGTCTGCCTCCACCTCCGGCATGGGAATCCGCAGAAGCTCCGTGCCCTTGCCCGTCCTGTGCCAAAACTCAGCCCTTTTGAAATAGGCCATCAATCAGCAGCTTAGTGTCTGTGTTTGCGCCGGGGCCAAGGGCCGTGCTCTTTACAATCGTCTAGCCCGAGGGTGTTATCTTCAGATCCATGATGACGTACCACGTGCAATTCCTACTGCTCGTTCTAGCTGGCTGGGTCAACCGCCAGCAGCAGGATGTGATCGACTACCTGCAAGAGGAGAACCGTGTGCTCCGAGCCGGGCTTCGGGGCAAGCGTCTCAGGCTCTCGGACGACGAGCGGCGCAGGCTCGCGGTCAAGGCCCAGGCTTTGGGCCGCGAGGCGCTGGCCCAGATTGCGTCCGTTGCCACACCCGCTACGCTTCTGCGTTGGTACCGCTGCCTCATCGCAGTCAAGTACGATGGCAGCAAGAACCGGAGCCCAGGCCGACCTCCGACGGCGAAGGACATCCGTGAGCTCATTGTGCGCGTGGCGCGGGAGAACCCGACGTGGGGATATACGCGCCTGCGAGGCGCACTCAAGAACCTCGGACATGAACTCGGACGCAACACCATCAAGAGGCTCCTCGCCGAGCACGGTATCGCTCCTGCGCCGGAGCGGGGCAAGAGCATGTCGTGGAGCACCTTCATCAAGGCTCATTGGGGCGCCATCGCTGCGACAGACCTGTTCACCGTCGAGGTAGTGAACCCGTTCGGGCTCGTCCGCTACCATGTCCTGTTTGTCATCGATATCGCCACTCGCTGCGTGTGCATCGGTGGGATAACGTCGGACCCCAACGGGGAGTGGATGAAGCAGATGGCAAGAAACCTCACTGACATGTGGGATGGGTTCCTCCTTGGCAAGCGATACCTCATCCACGACCGGGACCCACTATTCACTGAGGCGGTACGTGGGCTGTTGAGAGATTCAGGCGTGAAGCCCCTTCGCCTTCCCGCGAATAGTCCGAATCTGAACGCATACGCGGAAAGATTCGTTCTCTCCATACGTCGAGAGTGTCTCGACCGCTTCGTACCTCTCAGTGAGCGACACCTGCGCACAGCGATAACCGAATACGTAGTGCACTATCACACAGAACGGAACCACCAAGGTCTCGGCAACGAGCTCATCACACCTCTGCCGGCAAGCGCGAATGACGCTGGCCCCATCGTGTCGCGAGAGCGACTTGGGGGCATTCTCAACTACTACTGCCGTGCCGCGTAGATGGTCGCCGGCGACGGTAGCCCCTCGGCGGGCTCGACCGGCGTAGCGTGGAAACAGCTTCAGGAACACGCTTCGATATTCGCTCTCGACTAGGTGGTCATCTGCATGGTGACGACCCGCCCGCCCAAGACGATTGTAAAGCCCACGGCCTTTGGCCCGGTCGCAAACACAGACACTAAGTTGCTGATTTATGGCCTATTTCAAAAGGGCCGAGTTTTGGCACAGGACGGGTTAGATGCTTGAGGAACTCGTCGATCGTGAACCCGCTGTCGGTGTCCACCGTCTTGATCTCTAGCGTGAGGAACTTCTGTTCCTCGAAAGACTTGCCACCGCGGGAGTTGTAGAGGACGTACCGGTTGCCGTCAGATAGAACGCCCCATTGAACCCCCATCGCGCCGAGGTAGGAGGTGAGCTGCTTGACGTGGTTCTTGTGGCCGATGTTGCTACCGAGTCGCTTGGCCTCCAAGAGCAGGATGGGTTTCGCAGACTTTTTTTTCGAGCTGTAAAACGCGTAGTCGACCGGCTCGTTGAATTCGGGCACGCGTGGCTCACTCTTGATGGAGTCAAAATCGGTAAAGTCCCACTGGAGCGCGCGAAACAACGGGTTGATGAGACCCTGTCGGGTGTCGGTCTCGGTGAGCTTTGCGTCGCCCACCTCGGTCTTGATGATTTGTTTCTTGAGCTTGAGGATGGTGTCCTTAAGTACCGCGTAGTCTATAGCCTTCCCCCTCCCGGCGCCTGCGAGCGTCGAAGTTCTTGAATTATATAACTTTTGACCTGCCCTCCTTCTCTGTGGCCGGCCCTCCTTCTCTGTGGCCGGCCGCCCGGTGGCGCTGACGGTGCTTCCGCCATCAAGTGTTGCTACGCGGCTGCGGGCAGTGGTACAGGTGCGGAAGAGACCGGGTTGCGCGCCCCAGTGAGCAAGAAAACCTCGATCCGCGACCACAAAGGAATCGTCGTCGCCAAGAAGATGTCTCGAAAGGTGAGCCGTCGCGTGGTCAGACCGGCCTGCATAGCCGGAGTTCGGATCTCACGTCCGAACTTCAGAGCTCCGTGCGATCGGACGAAGTTGTAATAGCAACGGAGCAATTCCATATGCTCATCGAGCCTCTCCGTCGAGCGAGCGTGGGAAAGCGTTCGTCTCGAAAGGTATGCCGAGCTTTGCCGGATGGTCAGATTCAACCTGTGCCTTCTATTTATTCATCCGCGCCGACCCGAACCTGATCGGTCTCCGATCTGCCGGGACTATGCCTGCATGATTTCGTCGTTTGTTCGCGCTCGGCCCTGGGCACGGCCGCAAACACAGACTCTAAGTTGCTGATTTATGGGCTATTTCAAAAGGGCTGAGTTTTGGCACAGGACGGGCACGCACAAGGCCCGACTTGCAGAGGCGTCCAGACCTAGATGCCACGCTGGACCAGCCCATCGAGCGCGCCGTGCATGCTCTGATAGACCGTGTCGAGTTGATCGTTGGAAATGCAGTACGGGGGCATGACGTAGACCACGTTGCCGAGCGGGCGGAGTAAAACGCCCTTTTCCAGAAAGAAGCGATAGAGTTGGTCGCGGATCCCGTTGAAATAGGAGGTCTCGCTTCCAGTGTCGATCTCCACGGCCAGAATGGTGCCGGTCTGACGCGCGTCTCGCACCAAGCGATGATTCCGGAAAGAGTCGATCTGCTCCTGGTGACGCGCCTCGATGCGTCGAATGTTGTCCCAACAGGCGTCGCGCTCCAGAATGTCGAGACTTGCGAGAGCAGTCGCACAGCCGACGGGATTGGCCGTGAAGGAGTGCCCGTGGAAAAACGTGTGCGTCCTGTCGTCCGAGTGGAACGCCTCGTAGACGTCACCCGAGCAGCTCGTAGCTCCCATCGGGAGCGTACCCCCGGTGAGCCCTTTGGACAGACAGACGATATCTGCGGGCACATCTTGGTGGTCGACCGCCAAGAAGCGTCCGCACCGTCCAAAGCCGGTCATCACTTCGTCTGCGATCGTAACGACGTCGTATTGGCTGCATAGAGTGAGCAGATCCTTCAGGACATCCGGGGCATACATGACCATGCCGCCGGCGCCTTGCACCAAGGGCTCGAAGATGAAGGCAGCGACGTCTCCCTTGCTCAGTGTCTTCTTCAACGCGTCGAGCGTTTCATCTTCACGGCCAGCGGTGGGTGTCGGAAGGTGGCCCACATCGAACAGAAAGGGTGCGAAGGGTTGGACAAAGGCACTTCTGCCGCTCGCCGACATAGCTCCGAACGTATCCCCGTGATAGCCGTTCTCCAGAGCAATGATGCGCCGTTTCTCCGTACCACGATTGACCCAGTACTGAATCGCCATCTTGATACCCACCTCGACCGCCGTGGATCCGTTGTCCGAGAAGAAGACCTTGGCATGGTTCGCAGGCATTCTCTGGAGCAGTCGTTCCGCCAGCTCCACCGCAGGGGCGTGAGTGAACCCGGCGAAGATGACGTGGTCCAACCGCGCCAGCTGTTCCTGAATCTTCTTGGCGATGTGAGGATGGGAATGCCCGTGTAGGCAGACCCACCATGACGAGATGGCATCGATATAGGCGCGGCCGTCCTCGTCGAAGAGCAAGGCGCCTTCGGCGCGTGCGATGGCAATCGGGGGATCTGCCGTTTTCATCTGGGTGTCAGGGTGCCAGATCGTCCGGCGATCGCGCTCGACCAGATTCATTTTGTCCAGAAGTGATGAAAGCCTAGTGCGCCCGATGCCCTATGTCCCGACCGCCGGCCGCCGACCTTGGCGGGCCAATGCGGGCGCGAATTCGTCTGCGTAACGTCGAATGAGATCCGGGGTGAGCGTCGTCTCCCATTGAACGTGTCCCACGGGTGCGACGCCGGTCTTGCTCAGGATCAACGACTCGGTATCGGAGTTGCCCTCGCCATTGAAAACGAGGCCGAGTACGTCGATTCCGCGCCGTTGCAGAGCTTCGACGGTCAAGAGTGTATAGCTCGAAACTTCTTGGGGCGCAAGCGTAACTTCACGGGGGAGAGTTTCTGGGCGAGGGGCTACTTCGTGTCCACGGTAGGTTTGGATGAATCCCAGCGAAGCCGGTTTTCGGGATCCGGTGCTTGCATCGGGACGACCACACGGCCGCGCGTGCTGGCCGCAATCGAATCGGGGGTGTGGAATTGACGGAATCCGACGAACCGGGAGGGGAAATGCAGGCGTTGCGGGAGCGCCTCTCGAAACTCAGCGAGGCGAGTCTGCGCATCAGCGAGAGCCTGGACGTCAATACTGTCCTGCGCGAGGTGGTGGAGAGCGCCCGCGCGCTGACTAGCGCCGGCTGCAGCGGGATCACGACCATGGACGCGTCGGGACACCTGCAGGATTTCGTCACCTCCGGCGTGAGTCCCGAGGAATACCAGCGGTTCCTGCACCTGCCCCACGGGCCGGGCCTGTGGGAGTATCTGCGCGCGATTCCGCAGCCGCTCCGGCTCCGGGACCTGGCGGCGCATGGTGAGCGAGCCGACCGTCGACTCATGAGCAACGGGCGGCATCCGCGGGCCACAGCGAATGTCGTTCCGCGTTGTCACTCACCGGGCAAATGCAAGGGGACTTATACCGTTAGATTGACAGAAACCGTAAGTCCTGGCGTTCTAATGATCCAGCTCGAACGGGCCGAATCATCCCCCATCTACATATAGTGGTTCCGCGTTTTAGACCCTGACCACTACATCTTGGGGTTCAACCCTTCCGCCAGAACTCGACCCCGACAGAGTAACCCCCTGGGGCCCTGTGGTAGTAGAATAAAGCCAGAAAAGAGGAAACGCCCCGGCCAGCAACCGGGGCGTCTAAAACCGGCGGTGCCGCATGTACAAGAACAGCGCCGCCATAGAGGTTTCTAATGTTAGATCATATCATAGAAGTCTTTGGGAATGAGCTCATTATAAACCTTGAGCCTACTATAAAGTCTATTTGCAAACCGTATGAGACGATTCTTGATGGTCAAGTCTTAATTTTCCTGTCAAATCTCCGTACGGTTCCCCGCGCTCGGTTAAGCTGCTGATTCCTCCGACGTGCCTTGCGGGAGAAGCTCGTTGCGAAGCTCCTCGACTTTCCTAGCGGCGAAGACATCCATCCTCACGCCGCGCCATTTGTTTGCGACGGCCAAGAGCACAGCGAACGAGAGTTTCATCGCGGCCTCCTCGGTGAAGAAGTGAGGAATGACCTTTGTGCGACGTTTGTGCTCTCCGAACGTGCGCTCAAGTAGATTCGACGTGCGAAGCCTTTTGTGATGCGCCGCAGGAAGGCGTAGCGCCTGAAGACACGCTTCGAGGGTCTCTTCCATGCACTTCATCGCGCTCGGGAATCGTTGACGGTACCGAGCGATCACCTCCCGACCCTTCTTCAGCCCTTGCTCGTAGCTGTTCGCATGGAACGACTCAAGGATGGCCGCCTTGAGTTCGTCGCGCACTTCCTTCGGAGCCTTGCCCAGGATGTTCTCGAGGCGGTGCTTCTGGCAACGTTGCTTGAGGCTTCGAGGGAAGACCTCTGCGATCGCTTTGAGCACTCCAGGATTCCCGTCCGTCACGATGAGCAACGGCTCCCTCATTCCTCGGGCCACTATCTCCTGCAAGAACCCCTTCCAGTTCTCGTAGGATTCTCGGTTGCCGACACCGATATGAAGAAGAACTCGCGTCCCATCAGCGCGATAGCCGGTCGCAACGAGGATGGGCTCTTTTCTCTCCGCTCCTTGGTGGTAGCGCAGGTACGTGCCGTCGAGCTCGAGATACAACAGCTTCTCGTTCGAGAGATCCCGTTTTCGAAACGCCTCGAAATCCTCCGACAGACACCGTGTGACCCGGCTCACCACCGACTTCGAGACACCCGTGCCGCTCAGCACGTCCGCGAACGTCGCCTCAATGTCACGCGTCGACATCCCGTGGACGTACATCCGCGCGATCAGTTCATCGAGTTTCTCGGTCCGGCTCACGTAGGCGTCGAGAATCTTTGACTGAAACACCTTCTCTGTTTCTCGTACCCGCGGCACTTGCACCGTCACCGCTCCCTCGCCCGTGAGGACCCGATGCGACTCATACCCGTTGCGTCGTCCCTTCTCCTTCGTCGTTGCCGGAGCGTTCTCATAGTAGTTTCGACCCAACGCCTCCGTCACCTCGCGCTCCAACGCATATTGAAGCATCATCTGAGCTCCCGACCGGACGATCTCCGAGAGATTCATCTCCCCAAATACCAGTTGTTCCTCGAACTGCTTGAGCAATCGCTGACTCGGTAGTACCTTTCCCATGATGTATGGTTCTCCTTTTCTGTCCCCATGACGGGGACGGGTTTGAGCTTGGGGAACCATACATCGTTTTTCTTTGACAGGAATCTTAAGACATCACCGTTGTCTTTGCCAGAGCCTATCGTAACTTGGTACAAGAGAGTTTTGAAAGCCTCTGCAATTTTCATGCGTTTCTCCTGAGATTTCAGTCGTTCGTTTCGAACCAACAACATCTCATATGACCGGTCGGTAAGTTCGTCAAAATTAAGGGAATTATATACGGTTTTTGACAAACGCCTCGAAATTTTTCAAAACCGCTACGGAACGTGGGAACCGCACCTGTACGAATGCCTAGTGGACGTAAAAAACGAAAGGATCCTATCGTTGAAGGTCGCGCCGCGCCGCTGAACGCTGATTCATAGTAGGATAGAGGCCGTAACGCAAGAGCCCCGGGGAATTACCCCCGGGGCTTCTTAAAACAATTTCGCAAGCCGAACACAACATCGGCCAGGAGGTTTTTACTCTCATGAGAGAACTTATCACCGGAATCGCCCCCAGTCAAATTATAATCGAGCAGTTTTCGAGAGAAGCCAAAATTGTGATGGAGGAGCTTGCTCCGTTTGTGGAGGAGGTTGCTCCCTTGATGGAGCATGACTACCGGGCGGTGGTTCAAATGCGCCGCAACGTAGAAGTCTTATTGGGACTATGAGTTCATGGGCGCGCTGGGGTACGAGCCGGGAGTCTCCTTCGTCGGACCGCTCCCGGGGTCCCTCATCGGTGAGTTCTGCCAGGTGGCCGTTTTTGGCCAGCCATCCTCGGGCCTCGGCCCAGCCCCGGCGCGCCCTCTAAGGTAGAGGTGTCAAAAAAAGTATATAATTCCCAAAATTAAATACTTTGGATATTAGTCCAACTAGCCAAGTAATTGAATCTTATGATACTTACTAGAGAGACTTTCTGATGCTTTGTGGAATTGCCTCCGCAGTTAGCCCCCGACGGTAAACTTCTATGAACCACCTACCTCGGAAGGGTTTGATGAAACGAAATATACTTCTAGGCCCGTTAGCGTGCATGCTCATCGCGAGCACGGCGTCGGCTCAGGTCGAGATCACAGGTCGCATCGTAGTGGCCGTGGAAGACCAGCAAGGCAGCCGCCTTCCTGGCGCCACGGTATCGGCGTCGGCATCGGACAGCGTTACGTCGCGCGAGGCGGTGACGAACTCGGTTGGAGAAGCGACGCTGCTCGCCATGGATCCTTCCGCGAGCTACAGCGTCGTCGTCACCATGCAAGGTTTTGCCGACTCGCGCAACGAGAACGTTCTCGTGCGCTCGGGTCACACAGCCTCGCTGCGCGTGACCTTAGGCCTGGCCGGCGTTGCGGTGACCGTCACTGTAACCACGGAGACACCTCTCGTCGACACCACCAGCGCCATCACCGGCCAGGACGTGACGCTCGAGCTGACGGAATCGCTTCCGACAGGTCGGAGCTACCAGAGCTATCTGCAGCTTGTTCCAGGAGTCTTGCCCGATGATCCGGACAAGCCGGGCAATCCGTCCGCCAAGTCGGGTCTGAACTACAGCGACATCAATGGCGATGTCGGCCATTCAGCTGACAACTTCTATTACATCGACGGGATCAACATCACGGATGGCAACAGCGGCACCTTCGGCGCCAACCTGAACACGGAGATCATCCAGGAGCAGAAGGTCCTCACCGGCGGTATGCCCGCGGAGTACGTGGGCGCGCCTGGCTTGATGTCGAACGTGGTCTTGAAGGCCGGAAGCAACACGTTCAGCGGATCCGTCAACTACTTCTTCCAGAACGACAGCCTCGAAGCAGCCAACGAGAACTTAAAGGATCAGGCATTCTCCACGTATGACGGGGCGTTTACTCTCGGTGGACCCATCATCACGGACAAATCTTGGTTCTTCGCGAGCTACCGGCGCATCAATCGTGATGACGATGTGGTCGCGAACGACACCGGTGAGTTTCTCCGTACCGTCAGCAACTCTCAGGACCAATGGTACTTGAGAGGAACGTACTCGCCGACTGCGTACGATACCGTCAGCTTCACGTTTTTGAACGATCCAACGACCATCAGCGGGCGTCGCGAGATCGACATCAGTAATGCCCGTGACCGCTCCCGCGATCAAGGTGGGAACCGGTGGGGCGTCAAATACTCCCGTCTACTGGGGATGAACGCCCTCCTCAACGTCGTCTTCAACAAGCACAACGGTGAGCTCTCCGACTTCAGTGTCATCCGCGAGGCGGAGAACAGCATCTCTTTCCCAGCCGGCTCCGGTTTCACCCGTGCGGATCAGGAGCTCGGCGGATGGGGGTCGGACATCATCAATCAACGCGACACGAAGCTCTTCAGTGCCTCGCTCGACTACTCCCCAGACGTTCACGACATCAAGGCCGGTGTCGAGTGGAAAGAGAACTCGAACTTCCGTAACGGTTTAACGATCGGTGCCGACAACGCTCGGTGGTGGTCGTTGGATCCGAGCCTATCTGGAATCACGGCGGGCGACTACGTGTTTCGGGCCGGAAGCTCCGGCGAGATCGCCGGGGCCGTGAACTTCGACCCCTCAAACGCGAGCGATTACGGCGGGCTCATCAGGACCATCGATGGCCGACCCGATCGTGCGGCGTTCTACAACGCCTACGATTCGAATGGCGATGGCACGATCACCCAGGAAGAGCTGGCCGCGAACATGGTATTCAACAGCACCGCCGGCAACCCCCACGGGAGAGTCAATTACGACCGTTTCGCCCAGACGGCCGCCGGCGAGCAGTTCACGAAGAACCGCGGCTTGACCTTCTACGTTCAGGACTCGTTCCGCGCCGGCAACTTCGTGTTCAACGCCGGCCTCCGAATAGAGAATTGGCGCTACTTCAACACTCTGGGTGAGAAGACGTCGTTCTTCGAGTGGACCTTTGCTCCCCGTATCAGCGCTGTCTACGACATCAAGGGCGATGCGCGGCAAAAACTCTCCGCGTTCTGGGGCCGCTACTACGATCCGATCCGCAACAACATGACGAACTTCGCCGGTTCGGTCTCCGGCCGCGTGCGCGAAGAGCAGGTCTGGGCCAATGCCGTCGGCGACTGGGTAACCTACCGTGTCCGTGGCGGCCCGGTGCAACCGGATGCCTTGTTCGCACCGACGACGAAGACGCCGTACACGGACGACCTCCAGGTCGGCTACGAGATCGACCTCGGCAACAGCACGAGCTTCGAGGTTCTCTACACGAACCGTCGCACGCGCCAAATCCTCGAGGACTATGACCTCGCGCTCTACGCGTTCGCGACCGATGGCTCGACGCTCTACCTCGGTCCGATCGATCACCCCGACTCCTTGTTCCTCGGTTTGGACTACTTCGGGTACACCGAGAACCCTGGATCGAACTTCGTGATTGCCACTCTCGCGGGCGGCAAGCGCGACTACCAGGGTCTCGAGCTTACCTTCCGTAAGCGCTTCACCGGCAATTGGCAGGCGCTCGTTTCGTACAACTACAACGACGCCAAGGGCAACACGAACTCGGACTCCAACGCCGACTTTCAGGGCGACGTGATTTGGCTCGACCCGCGGGCGCCGAACCAGTTCGGTGACCAACCGGGCCTCATCCGTCACCTCTTCAAGGGAGCCGTCACCTATCAGTTCGACATGGGGCTGGAGCTCGGTACTGGCTTTACGGCCAACAATGGGTTCCTTCTGAGTCGGACGTTCCTCGCTTCCAGACGTCACCTGCCAATCCGGGATACCCAGAACACGACGTTTGCCGGAATCACCCGGAGGTGGCTCGAACCCGGTGCCGTTGGCGGCGTGGATAACCCCTCATGGGCGCAACTCGATCTACGGATCCAGTACATCGCCCGGTTCCAGGGCAACATGCGAGCGGAGTTCTTCGTGGACATCTTCAACGTGCTCAACAGCCAGGTTGCGTTCCGCAACCAGGACTTGGTGGCCGGTGGCGGTGGCATCGACTTCGGCGAGGCTACCAACTGGCGCCGTCCGAGGCGCATGTTCCTCGGAGTCCGCTTCAACTTCTAGTCGTAGCGAACCGAGATTCGTTTCAAGGAGGCCGGTGCTTGCGCTGTTTGCTGTTGGTGATGTGTACGCATCCCTTTGCAAAAAAAGCGCTTACGCTCCATTTAACGGGTGCTTCCGCCATCAAGTGTTGGTAAAATGACGCTAAGACTTTACGGTGCATTAAATTACAGCCATGGTCTTTCAAAAGGGCCGAGTTTTGGCACAGGACGGGGTCTCCGCTTTCAATTTTTCCTGATTCCGTGGCGGGTTCGACAACAGTCGCCTCAAATAGCCTTCGTTCATGCGCTCCCCTGCGGCGCAGTGGCCCATGGTCGCAATGAGAAAAAGACATGTGGAAATCAACACGAATTTCATTCGACGAACCTCGCTGTCCTATGGCCATGTTGAGTGCTGCGGGCACCAGTTCGGTGCGAACGACATCGCGCTCGTGCAACCCCCGCAGCCCTTGCGCCCGATCAGCATACTATCAACGTAGCGCTGCGCGTTGCGCGCCGAAATGAGCCACCGCCATCTCCGAACGCTCGACCACGGGCATACCCTGAACGCCCTCGCTTCCGCCGGCCACATGGCGACGCGTTTCGCCGACGCCCGTGCCGTTCTCGGACACGTCGTGCACCGCAACTCCGACTGGAGCGCGTCGTGTCCGAAAAAAACAAACGAACTCAAGACCGGCGCGCCACGGGCGTTTCGGATAGTGCTTGCGCTGTTTACTGTTGGTGATGTGTACGCATCCCTTTGCAAAAAAAGCGTTTACGCTCCATTTATCGCGCAGCGAAGGTCACGAGCGCTATTTTGGCTGTAATTTAATGCACCGTAAAGCCTTAGCGTCATCTCACCAACACTTAATGGCGGAAGCACCCGCGGATTCCAAGGGCGTCTAAGCTGCTGATTTGTGATCTATTTCAAAAGGGCCGAGTTTTGGCACAGGACGGGGTGGCGGATGGTGCAGTTCGGAGCTATCCGGTCTCGGCAAAAGGTATTTCTTCAGTTTCTTCAGTATCCCCCCCCCCTTTTTCGCCGCGCGGGTAGTGCGGCAATGTAGCGAATACTCAGAGAAGCCCCGGTGCCCACATCGTTCTATCTGCTTCCTCTACAGTGATTTAACGGACGCCGTCACGTGCTGGCCCACGCACACCTCATCGACGGGTGGTCGTTCGAGCCTGAATTCAAATCGGCTTCAATCAGCTTTTCTATACGGTAATTTCAACTTCCTTGACGCCTGAAAGAGGGCCGTGTCGTAAACCCTCCGGAGGAGGCTAAGGCCGTTACTCATTGTCGCAAAAGGCTTTACGCCTCATCGGCGGACGTTTCGTCGACGGGAACACCTTTCCGGCTATCGCAGTCGGCAGGCTCGAGTGGGGGCGAGTGGAGCTTCCGATTCTTGGCTGGAAACGATCAGAAACAGAGCAAAACAGGCCATCAACTGGCAATTTGGGGCGATTTGGGGGCTTATCGTGTCCATTTTTGCGCTTAATCGCGCAGACAATGAGAAGACGCTTAACGCCTAGATCGCGTCTGAGGAGAAGGCGAATAGCGGAATTCGAATTGGTCAAACCTCGAATTCATCCAGCGGAGCTTTACGGAGGAGACGAAGATGGCTCCGCCAGACGGTGCAGTACAAGGAGCTATCCGCTCTTGTCTGGAAACCATGACAGGGAATTTGGGCCAGTTTGAGTCTGATTGGTGGAGGCCAGTGTCGGAGAGCAGCTTGCTGCTAACCGAGGCCATTCACGAAGTGGGCGCTGGCAGATGCAGCAGGCAGGCTCACAGCGTTGCAACGAGCACTCGCTGTTTCTCCCAATCGTCGGGAAGCGGATGATGCAGGAGGTAGCTCGAGGTCAGCCCAACGGGCTGGCGACCTTCGACAATGGCGCGGACAATGTCGGGGGCCAGGAAGGCATAGCGGATTGCCTTGCGCACGCGGTCCGTTGGGATGGCGTCTTCGGTGGCAATCTGCTCATAGGTTTTGCCTGCTTTGATCCGGTCGAGCCAGAAGAGGGCGTTGGCGATATTGCGCAGGAGTGTGCGGTCGACGGATTTCGTACGGATTTCGTGGGGTTGCCCAGAACGAGCTTGGTCTCGACGCCGCGTCGGCGCAAGCGGAACGGCGCGTGGATACGGAGTGCATCCTCGCGAATGCGGTCGGACCCCATAGAGAGGCAAGCAGCGAACGCATTGCGGTCGAGGAGGATAGACACAGAGCCGGGGCTGATATCGACCCGCCGGATGAGGCGGAGCAGGCGGGCTACCGAGGCACTGTCATTATTACTACCGGAACACAGCCCGTCTAAAAAGCGACGCACCGAGGCGAGCTCTTGCATCGTCGGGGTGTGGGTCAGCGAGGCCGAGAAGGTCGTGGTATCCACATGCTGTCGGATGAGATGCACGACGGTCTGTTCCAGCATCGGGGCGGGCAGGCGCCAGCCGGAGAGGTCCTTTTGGCCACTGTGCTGGATGAGGCGCCGGGAGACGTAGTAGCGGAGCCGTTGCCCGTTTTTCTTTTTGGTGTGGCTCGGCGTCAGCCGGTCCCCGGTCTCGTCGAAGAGCTTGCCTGCCAGTGGGGAAGGGGCGGCGCGGCCCTTCGTCGTGCGTCTCCTTGGTTTGGCAGCCCCTGCCTGCAGCTGCGCCTGGACCGCGTCCCAGAGCTCCGGAGCAATGATCGATGGATGCTGGCCCTCGTAGACACGCCTCTGGTGCCGGATGCGGCCGGCGTAGAGAGGATTGGTCAGCAGGCAGTGGAGGTGTCCGCGACGGAACGGCAGCCCTCCTGTCCGGGTTCCATCCGCGGCGAAGCGTTGCTTGGTGCGCAGTCCCAGATGGTCCGCCTCGGCCTTCACCTGCCGGAGCGTTCCGTGCTTCCGGTACAGCGCATAGAGCGTCCGACCGTGACCGTGAGCTACCCTCAGAAGGTGTGGAAATAAAGTAAAGGCGGAGTAACCTTCCGCGTCACGAAACACGGCCTGAAGGGGCCAACGGAAGGAGACACCGCCATGAAGGAAAAGACCACAGGACGACGGAGCTCGTCAAGGGTGGCTTGGGAGTCGCTGGAGAAGTGGGCGAGGCTTGAGATCCAGGATTGGGTGCAGGAGCTGATGGTAGCCGAAGTCACGGAGCTTCTCGGGCGTGAGAAATCGGAGAGACGGAAGCCCGTGGACACAACGGCGGGCTATCGAAATGGATACGGTAAGCCTCGGAAGCTGACGATGAGCGTGGGCACAGTGACGGTTCGCCGGCCGAGAGTACGGAACGTGGAGGAGAGGTTCGAAAGTCGAGTGCTTCCGCTGTTCAAGCGTCGGAGCGAAACGGTGAGCGAGTTGATTCCGGAGCTGTACCTGCATGGACTAGCTCACGGAGATTTCGATCTGGCGCTCCGCGGGCTTCTAGGGGAGGACGCTCCACTTTCTCCCAGCACGGTGTCGCGGCTGAAACAGAAATGGCAGGGAGAGTACGAGCAGTGGCTAGCTAGCCCACTGGAAGAACTCGAGCTCGTGTACCTGTGGGTAGATGGCGTGTACGTGAAGGCCGGCCTTGAGAAGGACAAGGCGGCGGTGCTAGTTGCGGTTGGTGGCCTGTCCGACGGGACGAAAATCGTCCTGACGCTGGAGGCCGGGCATCGAGAATCCGAAGCGTCATGGTCGTCGCTGCTACGGAGACTGAAGAAGCGCGGTCTGAGATGTCCCCGTTTGGTGATCGGTGACGGTCATCTCGGCATCTGGGCCGCGACCCGAAACGTATTTCCAGAAGCTGAGGAACAGCGGTGCTGGAACCACCGAATCCTCAACGTACTGGACCGGATTCCGAAAAGGGACCAGGCGCAGGCCAAGCCGCTGTTGACGGCGATCCCCTACGCCACCAGCCTGCAGGAGTGCGAGACGAAGAAGGCCAAGTTCCAGGATTGGTGCTTGCGCAAGGGTCTTCCGGGGGCCGCGCACGTGCTCGACGAGGACTGGGAGCGGATGGTCAGCTTCTATTCCTTTCCCAAGCCTCACTGGCAACACCTTCGCACGAGCAACGTCGTGGAGTCACCGTTCGCTGCACTGAGATTGAGAACGGATGCGGCCAAAAGGTTCAAGAAAGTCGAGTCCGCCACTGCGACAATCTTCAAACTGCTTCTGGTTGCGGAGAAGAATTTTCGCCGGCTCAACGCACCGGAGCTGATGCGAGAGGTTCACCTGGGCGTTCGATTTGAAGATGGAGACAGGGTAACGGAGTCGTCGAAGGTTGCTGCTGCCTGAACTTTTTTACACACCTATTGACAAGAGCTCAAGGCACCTCGAATCAATGACAAGCGAGTTATACGCGACGTATCTATCAGCTGTGTGACATACTTGCTGGATGGAAATTCATCAAAAAGAACTCGTGGCCTTGCGCTGCAACCCAAAGCAAAAGACTATCTCGTTCCCGTCCTGTGCCAAAACTCGGCCCTTTTGAAAGACCATGGCTGTAATTTAATGCACCGTAAAGTCTTAGCGTCATTTTGCCAACACTTAATGGCGGAAGCACCCATGAGGTCTGTGTGAGCAGCAGGGCTGCCCGATCGAACAACGGCTGCCTGACCAACAGTAGGAATTGCACATGGTACGTCATGATGGATCCGAAGATAACACCCTCGGGCCAGACGATTGTAAAGCCCACAGCCCTTGGCACCGTCGCAAAACACAGACGCTAAGCTGCTGATTTATCGGTTATTTCAAGAGGGCCGAGTTTTGGCACAGGACGGGGTGAAACGACGGAACGTTCCACGCCCGCGCATCTCAAGAAACTTAAGCAACTCTTCGAGGACGCTCCAAGCCTCTAGCCGACTGCCACTAACCCCGCCCCAAGCGGTTGTGGTCCCTGGATAAGTAGATTCTGCAGGAGGTGATAAAGAGTTTGCGGTTGCTTGTGGCCCGGATTCGCAGACTGGAATTCATGAGCGTGGTGACTTTCGTCCGGAACGCCATCGCAGACTATAGGAGTACGGCGTCTCTAGTGCCGAGTTCCCGGCACCTCGCTCGGGCGATGGTGAGGCCGCTGTGTGGCAAGGCGCCTCGGGTCGTGGTCGAGTTCGGTCCGGGAACAGGCGTGATGACCCGCGAATTGCTTCAGCTGATGCCGGATGACGGCACTCTGCTCGCGTTCGAGATCAGCGAGCGGTTCGTGACGTACCTGCGCGAGACCGTTCCGGACCCGCGCTTGCAAATCGTGCAAGCGAGCGCGGAGACCGCAGCGATGGAACTGAGTCGTCGCGGCATCGAACAGGTTGACGGGGTCGTGTCGTCTCTGGGCATCAGCTTCATGGACATGGGGTCGGTGGACGCGCTCTTCCGCCCTCTCCTGTCGCACTTGGGCAAGAAAGGCACGATCACTCAGTTCCAATATGTCACATCCGCATGGGGCTCCATGGCTGGCGTGTTCAGTATTTCGATGCGGGCAGTTATGAAGCGCTACTTCCGTTGCGTCCAATCGACCTGCGTGTGGCTGAACCTGCCGCCCGCTTTCGTGATCACCGGCCACGGGGCACGGACCGCCGCCGAGGCTCCGTCGAACGGAATCGAAATCGAGAGCCTCCGGTATACTCGCAACTAGCAGATCGATCGGTGCCTTTCGGCGGGCTTGTGATCCGCAAAAAGAAGATCGCGTATTGACGGGCAGACAGCCATGGGAGTTGAGGTACTGCGAACTCGTCTTCGCCTCGGTGGAGATTCTGCACGGTACTGTCAAGTTGAGGCGAGCCTGCGCCGGTCGTCGTCCGAGAGCCTGAGACGCTTGCCCCGAAGCCCGGCTCGGAGCACACGGTTCTCCTCTTACTGGTAGTCGATCACATCTTGCTGCTGGCGGTTGACCCAGCCAGCTAGAACGAGCAGTAGGAATTGCACGTGGTACGTCATCATGGATCTGAAGATAACACCCTCGGGCCAGACGATTGTAAAGCCCACGGCCCTTGGCCCGGTCGCAAACACAGACACTAAGCTGCTGATTTATGGCCTATTTCAAAAGGGCTGAGTTTTGGCACAGGACGCGCAAGCTCGACGAAGCGCTGTCGCGCGGGTTCCAGCGCCGCGTATAGCCTGTCCTGGCTCGCCTTGGGGTCGAAGTACACCCGCCCGAAGGTCTCGACATCGTCGGACATGAACACGCCGAAGTTGAGCAGTCTGCCCTGAATCTCGTAGAGGAGGTTGGGGTCGGTCTCCTCCGAGAGCAAAGTGGTCTCGTAGTACGGCTCGAAAGCCTTCCTGATCTCCTCGGCTTCGTTGGCGAAGTCGAGCACCATCGTGCCCTTCTTGCCGAGATGCGTGCGGTTCAGGCGGGACAGCGTCTGGACCGCGTTCACACCGCCGAGCTTCTTGTCCACGTACATCGTGTGGAGCAAGGGCTGGTCGAAACCGGTCTGGAACTTGTTGGCAACCACCAGGAAGCGGTACTCGGGCTTGTCGAACTCGGCTGCCGTCTGCCGCTCGCCGATGACCCGCTCTTGATCGGCCGAGTTCATGCTGGACTCCGTGTAGGATTCGCCACGGTCCTTCACCGTTCCAGAGAAGGCGACGAGCGCTTTCCAGGGATGGCCCTTCTCGGCCAAGTAGCGATCCAGGGCGAGCTTGGTGTGTACCGCGTGCAGGCGCGAGCGCGTCACAATCATCGCCTTGGCCCGCCCGGCGATCTTGCCCGCGACCTGTGCCGCGAAATGCTCTACACAGATAGCGATCTTCTCGCGGATCGCATGCCGGTGCAGCTCGACGAAGGACTTGAGCAGATACTCCGCCTGTCGCTTGTCGTACCGTGGATCGTCCTCGATCTTCTTCAGCAGACGCCAGTACGCCTTGTAGGTCGTGTAGTTCGCGAGCACATCGAGGATGAACCCTTCTTTGATCGCCTGTCGCATGCTGTAGCGGTGGAAGGGCTCGAACTTTCCGTCCGGTCGCTTCCGGCCGAAGAGCTCAAGGGTCTTGGGCTTCGGGGTCGCCGTAAAGGCGAACGTCGAGAGGTTCGGCATCCGTCCACGACTTCGAATTTCCTTGAGGATCCGGTTCTCGACCTCCTCTTCCGGGGTCTCGGCACCCGCTTCCTCTTTTTCGGCGTCTTCACTCGGGGCAGGACGGACATGCGTCAAAACACGGGATTTCTCCAACACCGAAATGGGGGAGAAACACCACAGTCGCGAGGGACAGAAGTTTCGGTGACAGCTACTTCATCTAAAAAGATGAGGTAGCTGTCACCGAAATAGCTTACGGGTTTATCGTTGGAGAGAAGGCGTGGTGGCGGCTTGGCTTGTGGCGCGCTTCGATCTGTCGGAGCGGCGTCTCGAAGAAGAACTCTTTTTCACCGAATGCCGGCTCCAGCTGATCCAGCCAGGTCGCTTCGGGGTCGAAGCGTGCGAAGAAGGGGCGGGCCACCCAGCGAGGGTCCCGTGCTTGAATGAACTTCAACACGAAGACCTTTTCGCCTCCTATCTGGGCCACGCCGTCCACGAGAACTTTGCCGGGAGTCGCCGACATGGAAGGCCCTCGCACGGTGCGGGCCAGCCCGGATACCTGTCGATAGGCGTCATTGAAGATCTGCAGGGCTCGGGCCAGCGGGATCTCGAAGTAGTCCTTGGCGCCAGTATCCCGCTCCACGAACATGTAATACGGAATCGCGCCTACGCGAACCTGGCGACGCCACATCTTTGCCCAAGCTGCGGCGCTATCGTTTACACGCCGAATCACGGGTGCTTGACACCGGATCACGGCACCCGTGTCCCGGATTCGGTGCACCGCCTTCCGGGAGATCGGCGTTCCGAGCTCGCGCGGGTGGCTGTAGTGGGCCATGACCGCGACACTCCGCCCGCTGTCTCTAATCTCCTCGAAGAGGCGCAGGAGATCGTCCGCATCATCATCAGTAACGAATCGGTACGGCCAATAGGCGGGCGCCTTGGTGCCAAAGCGGATCGAGACGATGTGATCGAGCGACGGATCGAGAAGAGGCTCCACGTACCTGCGGAGGACCTGAGTCTTCATGATCATCGGGTCGCCGCCGGTGAAGATCACGTTCGTCACTTCTCGGTGGCTGCGTAGGTAAGACACGAGGGAATCTGCCTCGCGCGCCGCGAACTTGAGCTCGTCGATCCCGACGAACTGCGCCCACCGGAAGCAATAGGTGCAGTACGCGTGGCACGTTTGGCCCGCGGCCGGGAAGAAGAGCACGGTCTCCGCGTACTTGTGCTGCAATCCCGCAACCGGTTGCCCTCCAACCTGCGGCACATTGAGCTCCATTTGCAGCGCGGGGTGAGGGTTTAGAGTCTGCTGGATCTCCCGGGCGGCCATTTGGACTTCGTCTTCGGTAGCGCCGCCTCGAACGAGAGCGAACATCCTCGCGAAGTCCTCCTGCTTCAACATGTCTAGCTGAGGGAACGTGAGCTGGTAGATGGGATCGTCGGGGATGTTGGACCAATCGATAAGCTCCTCGACGACGTAGTTGTTGACCCTGAACGGAAGGACGGCCGAAACCGCCTTCATCGAGGTAAGCTCGGTGGGCGATAGCCTTTCGAGCTGCGGTATCTGATCCATGTGCCGGCGCGTATAGATCTGTAAACGGCGGCTGTCGGGGGATTGATCTCGCTTGTCGTTGGCATGTTGCTTTTCGTGCATGGTGGCGTCCTCCTCTCTTCTAAGCAAGACCGCGGTCACACTCCGACTAGGCGGAATGCAAGTCGAGGTCGTTGTCAGCCCGCCAGGTGGGGAGCATGGGCTGTTAGAACCAAACGCCGGAAAAACGGTAAGAAGCGAAGATGGCAGTCTGACAAGAAGGTCCGGCGCGCGCTGCTGGAAACCCTTCTCGACTGAGGAATGTTCATTATAACATGATCTCTCTAAGTATTCAAGAACAAGCGCTTAACCGGGACGGTGATGTCTTAAGATTCCTGTCAAAGAAAAACGATGTATGGTCCCCAAGCTCAAACCCGTCCCCGTCATGGGGACAGAAAAGGAGAACCATACATCATGGGAAAGGTACTACCGAGTCAGCGATTGCTCAAGCAGTTCGAGGAACAACTGGTATTTGGGGAGATGAATCTCTCGGAGATCGTCCGGTCGGGAGCTCAGATGATGCTTCAATATGCGTTGGAGCGCGAGGTGACGGAGGCGTTGGGTCGAAACTACTATGAGAACGCTCCGGCAACGACGAAGGAGAAGGGACGACGCAACGGGTATGAGTCGCATCGGGTCCTCACGGGCGAGGGAGCGGTGACGGTGCAAGTGCCGCGGGTACGAGAAACAGAGAAGGTGTTTCAGTCAAAGATTCTCGACGCCTACGTGAGCCGGACCGAGAAACTCGATGAACTGATCGCGCGGATGTACGTCCACGGGATGTCGACGCGTGACATTGAGGCGACGTTCGCGGACGTGCTGAGCGGCACGGGTGTCTCGAAGTCGGTGGTGAGCCGGGTCACACGGTGTCTGTCGGAGGATTTCGAGGCGTTTCGAAAACGGGATCTCTCGAACGAGAAGCTGTTGTATCTCGAGCTCGACGGCACGTACCTGCGCTACCACCAAGGAGCGGAGAGAAAAGAGCCCATCCTCGTTGCGACCGGCTATCGCGCTGATGGGACGCGAGTTCTTCTTCATATCGGTGTCGGCAACCGAGAATCCTACGAGAACTGGAAGGGGTTCTTGCAGGAGATAGTGGCCCGAGGAATGAGGGAGCCGTTGCTCATCGTGACGGACGGGAATCCTGGAGTGCTCAAAGCGATCGCAGAGGTCTTCCCTCGAAGCCTCAAGCAACGTTGCCAGAAGCACCGCCTCGAGAACATCCTGGGCAAGGCTCCGAAGGAAGTGCGCGACGAACTCAAGGCGGCCATCCTTGAGTCGTTCCATGCGAACAGCTACGAGCAAGGGCTGAAGAAGGGTCGGGAGGTGATCGCTCGGTACCGTCAACGATTCCCGAGCGCGATGAAGTGCATGGAAGAGACCCTCGAAGCGTGTCTTCAGGCGCTACGCCTTCCTGCGGCGCATCACAAAAGGCTTCGCACGTCGAATCTACTTGAGCGCACGTTCGGAGAGCACAAACGTCGCACAAAGGTCATTCCTCACTTCTTCACCGAGGAGGCCGCGATGAAACTCTCGTTCGCTGTGCTCTTGGCCGTCGCAAACAAATGGCGCGGCGTGAGGATGGATGTCTTCGCCGCTAGGAAAGTCGAGGAGCTTCGCAACGAGCTTCTCCCGCAAGGCACGTCGGAGGAATCAGCAGCTTAACCGAGCGCGGGGAACCGTACGGAGATTTGACAGGAAAATTAAGACTTGACCACCGGGACACGACTCCCCTCGCTCGGATTGTGCTATTCTCGGCGACCCGGTGAGTCTCTCCCCTTGGAGAGAACCTGCTGAAGACAACCAAATTGTACCCTATCACACCTACACATCTGACACGGCAAATTTGTTGCCGCAGAGCAAGCGACGACTCGAGTCTGTTATGGAAAGCTTGAAGAACATTCTCCTCACCTGGGGCGTGCCGGGCCTTTTCTTCATCTGCCTCCTGGACTCCGCGGGAGTGCCTTTACCAGGCGGACCGGACGCGGTGGTCATGCTACTTTCATGGCAACGCCCGAACCTGTTGGTCTGGATCGCGCTCGCCGCTGCATTGGAAAAAATGGCTCTAGATCTTCCGGACCAATGGGCTTTCCCGTCCCAGGATGGAGCACCGGCTTGGGACGATTGGGCATGGATGCCTGGATGTTGTACCAGGCTGTCGGGATGTCTTTCTCGCTGAGCAGGAACTTGGTCGATTCCATAGCCCCCCCTTTGTGTGGAAGCGCAGGCCCAAACCGCCTTATAGTACCGGAGCTCCTACTTCCGCAACCTTGCGGCTGGCCAGCGTATCTGCGAATAATGTGACCAAGCTAACTGTGAAAGGACTCGGAAACGACGAAATTGAGTGAGTTCGAGCCTTTCGAGCCGAGGCTCCCCACTCCGGAGGGCAGGACTCCATGACACCCCTCGAGCTTCCTATCGTCGATCGCCCGAGTTTCGGGGCTCGCCTCCCCGTCCTGTGCCAAAACTCGGCCCTCTTGAAATAGCCGATAAATCAGCAGCTTAGCGTCTGTGTTTTGCGATGGTGCCAAGGGCCGTGGGCTTTACGATCGTCTGGCCCGAGGGTGTTATCTTCGGATCCATCATGACGTACCATGTGCAATTCCTACTGTTGGTCAGGCAACCGTTGTTCGATCGGGCAGCCCTGCCGCTCACACAGACCTCATGGGTGCTTCCGCCATTAAGTGTTGGTAAAATGACACTAAGACTTTACGTGCATTAAATTACAGCCATGGTCTTTCAAAAGGGCCGAGTTTTGGCACAGGACGCATCGTTCATTATGGCCACGATCTCCGAGCCGGGGGTGTCATCGAGCAGCTATCCTGAGCTATACTGCCGCCATTGCAAAGAGTTGGACCCAGGCAGGCAGAGCCACCGATGATGGACGCCGAACGCCCTGCGCCGGGCGTGCGCTTGACGGTTGGAGGGTTGTCGTGAGCAGCACTCGCCAAAAGGAGACGGGCGCGTATTTCACACCGCCAGATGCCGTCTCCGCGCTCGTGAAGTGGGTTACTCGACGAGCCTCAGATCGGCTGCTTGACCCATCGTGCGGCGACGGTCGCTTCATCGCTCTCCATCGTCGGAGCGTGGGTGTGGAGCAGGAAGCCGAATCGTCCCAGAACGCCCGAGAGAGGGCACCAGGGGCCCTGATTCACGAAGGCGACTTTTTTATCTGGGCCGCGAGGACGACGGAACGCTTCGAGTGCGCTGCCGGTAATCCTCCTTTCATCCGGTATCAGCGATTCTCCGGCAACAACCGCCGGACAGCACTGAGCCTTTGCTCGCGGATAGGAGTTGATTTTTCGGCGCTGACATCTTCGTGGGCACCGTTTCTGGCTGCTACTGCTTCTCTCTTGAAGCCGGGAGGACGAATGGCGTTTGTCGTCCCGGCAGAGATCGGGCATGCGACGTATTCCTCGCCCCTGCTTGAGTATCTTGCCCGTAACTTCGGTAGGGTTCACCTAACCGCCATTCGAGAGAAGCTGTTCACCGATCTGTCCGAAGATGTGTGGTTACTCTTTGCTGATGACTTTGGCTCATCAACCAATGAGTTTGAGTTGTCTTGTCGAACTCGATTCGAGTATTCGGCAGAACCGCCGCTACCGACGCGGCGAGTCGGCTTGACCGAGTGGATCAGCTGGAATCGACGATTGCGACCATTCCTCCTGCCGCGTGGCGTGCGTGAACTGTACGAGAATGCCAAGAATGCTAATTCCAGTTTCAGACTTGGCGAAATCACGAAGGTCGGAATCGGTTACGTTACCGGTGCGAACGACTTTTTTCATCTTCGTCCCTCCGACGTGGCTGCAGCGGGCATTCCCGACCGTTGGTTGCACACGGCAGTGAGGAATGGACGCGTTCTGACAACGGAAACGGTGAATCAACACACAGTTCGCAAATGGCTTAATGATGATGATCCCGTCCTGTTGCTACGGTTGCAGTCGGGGCAGAGTCTGCCGAGAGCCGTTTGCGACTACCTTGCAACACCCGCCGGAATCCGCGCCAGCAAGACCTACAAATGCCGCAATAGAAACCCGTGGTTTGTGGTGCCGGATGTGAAGGTGCCGCATGCGTTCCTCTCGGTCATGAGCGGCAATAAACCCTCACTCGCTTGGAACAGAGCCGGTTGTGTGGCGACCAATTCGGTACACACAGTTCAACTAACTGGAGCGGCGTCACCGCGGGCGATCCGAGATGCATGGAACGGCCCGTTGACGAGCTTGAGTTGTGAGATCGAAGGGCACCCGTTGGGTGGAGGGATGCTCAAGCTCGAACCACGCGAGGCTTCTCGATTGGTCTTGTCAAATAAGAAGTGTTGGCCCTCGGGGCAGAGTAGCCTGATCCAGGAGGGAGTCGAGACGCTCCGGCGGTGGAGGCATTCCGGTGCCCAGTAGCCCACCGGAGGTCTGCCAATGGATGACTTTCACGGATGCCCTGAAAGCTTTCGTACCCGGACTGCCAAATCATCAGAGCACCAAACACATCAAGCGAATGCACTGGTATGTCGCATGTCGCTTGGTACTCGAAGGTGGTTTCGACCCGGAGACGATCACTCCACAACCACCGTTTAGAGTACAGAAGAGCCGAGGAGCCTCTGGGCGACGATTCGTCCTCCACCATGACGACGACGTAGCCGGAAGTGGAGAGAGAGCCGTTCTTGGCGGGCTCAAAACAAAAAACGTTGATGTGGTTGTAGCGATAGACGGTATTGGACCGTGCGTGGCCGTATCCCTAAAAGGGACGTTGAACGCCTACCGAAACCTGACAAACCGCCTGGAAGAAGCCGTCGGCGACTGTACCAATATTCACATCGCATACCCTGCACTAGTGTACGGCTTTCTCCATTTGATTCGCGCTAACTACGAAGGCCCCGTTCCTGAGAACGGCCAGAGGTTTCTGCAAGCGGACCGTAACGGTAACATCAAGGCCGAGGACATCGCCGTTACGGCGTCTAGGGAGGTCGGTGCGGGTATTCGGAGATATCACGATGCTATCTCAAGACTGGCGGGAAGGCGCGACCTTCGGGACGACATCACCAGATATGAAGCATTGGGGCTGGTCCTGGTGAGTCCAGAGGAAGATGCCATTGGAACGCCCGTGTTCTACCCGCCCTCGACAAGTGTGCTTTCCTTCAATAGATTCTTTCCCGCCCTGTATGAGCAGTACGACCTTCGCTTCGTCTACGGCGCGTCTGCGCTGGCAAGTAAGACACGACGAATCGAGTGGGACGCCGATTCGCCAGTTCTCAGCGATCCCCGTTTGGACGGGATCGAGGCGAGGGTTGCCGGGAGGCCGACCACGCCAGATCCGTAGCTAGACGACGGCCGCGTCGATGCTGACAGGGCCGGGACTGCCGATCAGGATGAGCTTCGAGAGACATTCCTCTTTGACGGACTTCACCCAGCGCTCCGCGAACGAGGTCCAATCCGGGCTCCGTGCTGGCAGCTTGACGGGCACGACGCTAACTGCCTGTGCCTTCTATTTATTCATCCGCGCGCAGCATCTTGCTGACATAGTGGCGGGATCTAGCGGGTAACGCGCTGCCTCTCTCGTGTCCAACTTCCCTGCTTCCCGAAAAAATTTAGGAGAAATGATCTCGTGGGTCACTCAAATGAGAATACGCAATTTTGGCTCGCGTTGCTGACTTACCCGGACGACGCCCAACAACGAACACGATACTGGAACGGTTACCTTGCGTGGCAGTTGCCGGAAGACTTCCGGTACGAAATCCGTAACGTTGGTAATCCTCCTTTCAATCGGTTCTTTCAGAACGAACATTTGCAGTTAAAGAAAGAGGAGAAGTGTGCACTCGATGCACTTGCCGATAAGTTCGGCGGACATCCTCCATTCCCGAACAGGTCCAACGGAGTACCGGCCCGATACATGGATTTCTCCGGCCAAACGTTCAACCACGACGTATGTTTTGCTGGCCGGATTTTAGTCAGAGCTAGCTTTAAGGACGCCACGCTCGACTGTCTCTCCGACTTCCGCAATGTAACATTTGTAGATACAGCAGACTTTGAGCGAGCAACGTTTAGGCATTGCACTCGTTTCAATAGCGTCACATTCGAAAAGTCCGTCTATTTCAATGCTGCGACATTCAAGGAAACCACCGTGTTCGACGGATCCGTATTCAGGGATGCAGCGTATTTTGCTGGATCGTATTTCCTACCCATCCCCGGCATACAAAGACACCGGGCCGGTGCGGTGGGTTTTCGGAATACTGTCTTCACACGCGATGCAAGTTTTGAGGGAACCCAATTAGACGTGCCAAGCAATTTCGAAGGTGCAAAATTCCAAGGAAATGCCAACTTCAAGACTTGTCTATTCCGAAAGATAGCAGATTTTCATAGAGCAGTATTCGAACGTCCTTCCGACTTCTCTGCCGCACGGTTCGAGCAGATTGCAAATTTCAATAACGCTAGGTTCAAATCTACTACATATTTCTGCGATTCATTATTTCTGAACATCCTGGGCAAGGCTCCGAAGGAAGTGCGCGACGAACTCAAGGCGGCCATCCTTGAGTCGTTCCATGCGAACAGCTACGAGCAAGGGCTGAAGAAGGGTCGGGAGGTGATCGCTCGGTACCGTCAACGATTCCCGAGCGCGATGAAGTGCATGGAAGAGACCTTCGAAGCGTGTCTTCAGGCGCTACGCCTTCCTGCGGCGCATCACAAAAGGCTTCGCACGTCGAATCTACTTGAGCGCACGTTCGGAGAGCACAAACGTCGCACAAAGGTCATTCCTCACTTCTTCACCGAGGAGGCCGCGATGAAACTCTCGTTCGCTGTGCTCTTGGCCGTCGCAAACAAATGGCGCGGCGTGAGGATGGATGTCTTCGCCGCTAGGAAAGTCGAGGAGCTTCGCAACGAGCTTCTCCCGCAAGGCACGTCGGAGGAATCAGCAGCTTAACCGAGCGCGGGGAACCGTACGGAGATTTGACAGGAAAATTAAGACTTGACCGAGAAATAGGCAGGGTCCGCACAAGCGCGTGCGTTACGAGTGGCATCCAGCCCGGTGACCCAATTCTGGCACCGTGTTTTTCCAGAACAGGAGAGGAAATCATGAGCGCAAAGTCAATGGAGATTAGGAGAGCTGCCGACGAGGAGTCGGTCGGAGAGTGGGGATTTCTGGCGTGGGTAATCTGGCCTGTTGCACTTCTCGTTGTCTACATTCGGTCTCCGAAAATGCCGGACTCGATGCTCGAATCACTTGAGAAAGAAGGCATCGGTGACACCGAGATCTCAGCGCTGGAACAGGCATACGTGAGACGTCTAAAGGGACGCTGGATCAAAGCTGCCTGGATAGGAACTGGGTTGTCCTTTGCAACGGTCGTCATTGTTATGATCATTGTGCCACAAGCGTTTTTAGGTGGTTTCTAAGCTGATGCTCACGATGGTGGCGTCCTGTGCCAAAACTCAGCCCTTTTGAAATAGGCCATAAATCAGCAGCTTAGTGTCTGTGTTTGCGACCGGGCCAAGGGCCGTGGGCTTTACAATTGGCCCGAGGGTGTTATCTTCAGCTCCATGATGACCTACCACGTGCAATTCCTACTGCTCGTTCTGGCTGGCTGGGTCAACCGCCAGCAGCAGGATGTACGACGGCGTCAGGCTGCAGAGATTTGACCCGCCCCCCAACCCCGACTTTCCGACCGTGACGGATGGTCTCGACGTTCCTGCTTCGTGCGGCGTGAAGAGCCACACCCACGACGCGGTCTTCTCGTTGGCCTGGGCACACAGGACGCTGCAGTCACGATATGGGCATCCACCCCGGGTCAACAACGAACACCCTGGGCCTGCTTCGTTTCAGTGGACACCTAACGAACGGAGAGGTATATGGGTGTTCAGATGGCAGAGAAAAAGAAACGTCGGCAGTTCACGAAGGAATTTCGAGCAGAGGCAGTGCAGCTGGTTCGCGAGAGCGGCAAGGCAGTGAGCGTGGTAGCCCAGGATATCGATGTGACGGAGACGTCGCTTTATGCCTGGGTGAGGCAGGACAGGATCGACCGTGGTGAAGGCGGTCCCGGAACCCTGACGAGCGAGGAACTCGAAGAACTGCGTGGCTTCCGAAAGGAAGTTCGGGAGCTTCGGATGGAGCGTGACTTTCTAAAAAAAACGGCGGCGTACTTCGCGAGCGTGAAGAAATGAAGTTCGCAGCGATTCGGATCCAGAGCGAGGAGTTCCACGTTTCGTGGATGTGCCGGCTGCTCCAGGTTTCTCGGAGCGGCTACTATGCGTGGCTGAGGCGGAAGTCCAGCCGCCGTGAACGAGATGACCTGCGCCTGTCCGTAAAAATCGTTGCGTCCTTCCGAGCCAACCGCGGAGTTTACGGAAGTCCTCGTGTTGTGGACGAGCTCCGTGCGGATGGTGAGTCTGTTGGGCGTCGGCGCGTTGCTCGCATCATGAGAGAGAAAGGCCTGTGCGCGCGCCTTCCGAGACGTTCTCGGAAGACGACGGATTCGTCGCACTCGCGCCCCGTAGCTCGAGACCTCGTGCAGCGCCAGTTCTTGCCGAAGACCCCGTCCTGTGCCAAAACTCGGCCCTTTTGAAATAGCCCATAAATCAGCAGCTTAGACGCCCTTGGAATCCGCGCAGAATCCAGGGTATTTCGCGCCGCAGGGCTGACTTCCGACCCATGGGGCTGGCGGATGAATAAATAGAAGGCACAGGCTCTGCGATAGGCGCTCCCGAGCAGACCTCTCCTCCAGACCATCCCTTTCGTCCAGCTGGCGCGCCCGAACTCCTATGCGAGTGCTTCCGCCATCAAGTATTGGTAAAATGACGTTAAGACTTTACGGTGCATTAAGTTACAGCCAAAATAGCGTTCGTGACCTTCGCTGCGCGCTAAATGGAGCGTAAGCGCCTCTTTTGCAAAGGGATGCGTACACATCACCAACAGTAAACAGCGCAAGCACCCGATGTCGTCGTTCGTGCGGCCGGCGGGCACCACCAGCGCGTGGCCGTCATCGTCGCGCGCATCCTGGTGCCGCTCGATGTAATCAGCGACGCGCGACTCTTCTTATGCTGTCTTCTCGAGAAACAGCCCCGTCATCCAGCGCGACATGATACCTTATTAAATCGTTGAATTCCCTGCACACAAATGCAGTTGCAGCAGATCGAGCAATTGACACACCTAGCGTTTTCGCTCTGCCCACCGACAAGAGAGTAACCACCACCGTGATGGCGAAGAATATGACCTCAGACGAACTCCGCGCCAAGCTTGAGGAGGTCGACCGAGATCAACTCATGTCCCTCATCACTCAGCTTGCTGATGAAGATGACGGAATCCGGGACCGCGCGGAAGCTCTCGCTCTTCGCGGAGAACCCACGGCTCATGCCGACGCACTGAAGCAGCGACTTGAGCGCTGGAAACGGGCTAGACACTTCATTTCCTACAGCGAGAGCACCGCCTTCGCCCGGCAGTTGGACATCTGGCTCGATGAGCTGGAGGAAGAGCTACTCGCGGTAAATCCCGAGGCGACCTGGGAACTTGCTGACGCCTTTCTTCGCTCGGATCGCCAGATCTTCGACCGCGCCGATGACTCGAACGGAGCAATCGGCGATGCCTATCGTCGGTCTTGCGGCCTCTGGCTGCGGGCTGCCGCAAAACTTGGGGCTTCCCCGGCCTGGGTGGACCGTCTCCACAGCTTGCACTCTGACAATGACTACGGCGTTCGAGATGCGTTGCTGGACGGTGCGGGGACGCTGCTTTCGGAGCTTGAGCTACGACGGTTGGCGAAAATCTACGAACAAGAGTTCCGGACAGAGGCAAAGCGAACGACTGGAGAACCCTCGCGCTCGCTCGCACCTGCTGCAGCGATGGGACAGGTGGCACTCGCAGCAGGTGATGCGGAACTCTACGAGCGCTCAGTTAGACTTCACTCGCCGCAGCCCAATAGTCTCCAGGCTCAGGAGATCGCGAAACAGTATGTTCGCTTCGGCCCCGTCGACAAGGCCCTGCCGTGGCTCACCGGTGCCGCGACGGTCGGATCCGACGTCGACCGACTTGGTCTGCTCGCGGAAGCGTACGGGAAGCTGGGCAACCGCTCTCGCCTCCTTGAAGTGCGGTGCCAACTTTGGGAGAACACGCTCTCCGCTGAGGCTCTTCGTGAGTACATCGAGTTACTTCCGCCGTCCGAACGCTATGAGGCACGCCGACACGCCATCGAGAAAGCGTCCCACAGTGACGACGTCGTCTTGGGAACCACACTGCTGCTGAGCCTCGGCGAGTCCGCGAACGCCTCGGCTGTGGCGTGGAGGCTGCGCGACAGGCTGGTCGACGCGTACTACACCCATCTCATTGATCTGGCGAAACAGTTCGAGGCGGCAGAGTGTGCACTAGGCGCCGTGCTCTGCCTGCGGGCGTTGATTGATCAAATTCTCGCGGCGGGGCAAACCAAGACCTATCGCTATGCCAAGCGATACCTTGATCGCCTTGTCGCACTGGATGGCTGCGTGAGGGACTACCGTGAGGTACCCGACCACCGAGGGTATCTGGAGCACTTGCGAGAAACGCATAGCCGCAAACGGAGCTTCTGGAAGCTCGTCGACGGGTGACCGCCGGCCTGTGCCAAAACTCGGCCCTTTTGAAATAGACCACAAATCAGAAGCTTAGACGCCCTTGGAATCCGCGCGGAATCGAGGGTATTTCGCACCGCAGGGCTGGCTTCCGACCCCTGGGCTGCGGGTGGCGAGCGACAGGCCCACCGGGGGTGCGCACGGCGTGAAGAAAATCCGTTGCGCCATCTATACGCGAAAGAGCGCTGAAGAGGGTCTCGAACAGGATTTCAACTCCCTCGATGCGCAGCGAGAAGCCTGCGCCGCGTATGTCGCGAGCCAGAAAGCGGAGGGCTGGGTGCTGCTGCCAACTGTCTACGAGGACGGAGGGATCTCGGGAGGAACCCTGGAGCGCCCGGGCCTACAGCGCTTGCTCGCCGACATCGATGCCGGTCTCGTCGAGCAGATCGTGGTCTACAAGGTCGACCGGCTGACCCGTTCCCTCTCCGACTTTGCAAAGCTCGTCGAGCGGCTCGAGGCGGCCGGCGCGGTTTTCGTCACGCTCACCCCGTCCTGTGCCAAAACTCGGCCCTTTTGAAATAGGCCATAAATCAGCAACTTAGTGTCTGTGTTTGCGACCGGGCCAAGGGCCGTGGGCTTTACAATCGTCTTGGGCGGGCGGGTCGTCACCATGCAGATGACCACCTAGTCGAGAGCGAATATCGAAGCATGTTCCTGAAGCTGTTTCCACGCTACGCCGGTCGAGCCCGCCGAGGGGCTACCGTCGCCGGCGACCTATTACGAGCAGAAAGCGCGAGAGAAGGACCCAAGCCGCCAGCCAGCGAGAGCGAAGCGCGACGTCCAACTCTGCGGCGAGATTCGTCGTGTACGGCAAGAGAACTTTGACGTGTATGGCGTGCGCAAGGTCTGGCGTCAGCTTCGCCGTGAGGGTTGCGACGTGGCTCGATGCACGGTGGCCCGTCTGATGCGTGAAATGGGCCTCCAGGGCGCGGTTCGTGGACGTCGATTCAAGACGACGAAGCCGGATTCGAGCGGCGCTCGCCCGATGGACCTCCCATGAGGAAATAACCGGACGATCTTCGTTGGCGTCGTGTCCAAAAATACAAACGCACTCAAGACCCACGCGCCAGGGCGTTTCGGAATCATAGCTAGGCCTGGAGTTCACGGCTTCCCTCCACTCTGGATTGACCTTGCTTCACTTCGGCAATGGGAGTCAGGTCACCAGTGCCGGTTGTGCTCCGCAAAAAGTCCATCCAGCGTTGATTGCGCGCTTTAGACTTGCTACGGTCGGCTGCTTCTGGCCGATCTTCTTTTTTGCGGATCACAACGAAGCATGGCATACTCTTGCAGGAGTATGCATACCTTCGCTGAACGCGTCGTTGGCGCTGCCCGTCTGAAACCAGACATCTACGAGGAGGTCGAGGCGGATCCGAGAGCCACCGCGCAGGCGATGGGTGTGGTTGTCCTCTCGAGCGTGGCCGGCGGTATCGGCCTGGCGGGGGGCCAGGGCGCGAACCTCATCGTCAGCACCCTGGGGGCGCTGCTCGGCTGGCTCATCTGGGCCGTCCTGATCTACGTCCTCGGCACCAAGGTCTTCGCGCAGCCCCAGACGCGCGCCGATGTGGGGGAGTTGCTCCGGACCACCGGGTTCGCGGCGGCCCCAGGCGTGCTGCGCGTGCTTGGCATCTTGCCAGGGCTGCTCGGCGACCTGTTTCTGCTGGCGGTGCCGATCTGGATGCTCGTCGCGATGGTGCTGGCGGTGCGGCAGGCGCTTGATTTCACGACGACATGGCGTGCGGTGGTGGTGTGCGTGGCCGGGTGGGGTGTCATGCTCGTGCTGATCGCCGTGAGCGGCGGCTTCATGAGCCCTGTCGGCCAATAGCCGGACGGGGCACGCGGGTGGTCCCTATGCCGCGTCGCGGTGGTAATAACTGAGCAAGCCGCCTAGTCGCTTACGACATCGCACGTTTCCGTGGGAACTTGGCCGTGAGGTTTCTTGCCACCTGCTTCATCCACTCCCCGTTTGGGTCCGAGGTCATCCCACCGATGCACACGCAGCGAGTGGCGATATCGATGTGTGACTTCAAGTTTGAAGCGCACCATTCGTTAGAGCCCATGGAAACGTTCCTCCGGTGTGCGGTAGCCGAGTCTCTTGCGGGGCCGTGAGTTGAGCTTGTTTGCGATACGATCGCAGTCGCGTTGCGTGAGCGCTGCTTGGCTGGTGCGCTTCGGCAGGTATTGTCGTAGCAGGCTATTGAAGTTCTCGTTGCTGCCTCTCTCCCATGAGTGATAGGGAGTTGCGAAGTAGAACTTGACGCCGGTCGCTTCCTCGACGGATTCGTAGTCGTGGAACTCCGTACCATTGTCCGCGGTGATCGTCTTGACCTGCTCCGGCACCCGCCGGAGCAACATCTTCGTTCGCTGACTAGTGCTGAACATGGTGCGGTCGGACAGCTTGCCGATCAGCGCATAGCCCGTCTTTCGTTCCACGAGCGTGGTTACGCAGTCCGGCGCGCCTTTTCCTACCACGGTGTCGATCTCCCAGTGGCCAACGGCACTGCGCTTGTCGACACAAGGCGGCCGCTCGGAGATATGACGCTTCCCGGCCAGGTGGCCTCGGCTGTCATAGCTGTTGTGGCGCTTGCGTCTAAATTTGGGCGAGCATCGAAGGTGGCGGTATAGATGTCCTCCGGCCTCCTTGTCCCGCCAGACGTGGGTGTAGATCGTCTCGTGGCTGATCGAGAGCTCGCCGTGAAGGCGCAGGTGGCCGGAGATCTGCTCTGGGCTCCAGTCAGCCTTAAGCTTCTTCTCCACTAGGGCAAAGTCGGCCTTTGTGAAGTACTGGTTCCGGCGAGACCGCGATGGTGATGTCTTAAGATTCCTGTCAAAGAAAAACGATGTATGGTCCCCAAGCTCAAACCCGTCCCCGTCATGGGGACAGAAAAGGAGAACCATACATCATGGGAAAGGTACTACCGAGTCAGCGATTGCTCAAGCAGTTCGAGGAACAACTGGTATTTGGGGAGATGAATCTCTCGGAGATCGTCCGGTCGGGAGCTCAGATGATGCTTCAATATGCGTTGGAGCGCGAGGTGACGGAGGCGTTGGGTCGAAACTACTATGAGAACGCTCCGGCAACGACGAAGGAGAAGGGACGACGCAACGGGTATGAGTCGCATCGGGTCCTCACGGGCGAGGGAGCGGTAACGGTGCAAGTGCCGCGGGTACGAGAAACAGAGAAGGTGTTTCAGTCAAAGATTCTCGACGCCTACGTGAGCCGGACCGAGAAACTCGATGAACTGATCGCGCGGATGTACGTCCACGGGATGTCGACGCGTGACATTGAGGCGACGTTCGCGGACGTGCTGAGCGGCACGGGTGTCTCGAAGTCGGTGGTGAGCCGGGTCACACGGTGTCTGTCGGAGGATTTCGAGGCGTTTCGAAAACGGGATCTCTCGAACGAGAAGCTGTTGTATCTCGAGCTCGACGGCACGTACCTGCGCTACCACCAAGGAGCGGAGAGGAAAGAGCCCATCCTCGTTGCGACCGGCTATCGCGCTGATGGGACGCGAGTTCTTCTTCATATCGGTGTCGGCAACCGAGAATCCTACGAGAACTGGAAGGGGTTTTTGCAGGAGATGGTGGCCCGAGGAATGAGGGAGCCGTTGCTCATCGTGACGGACGGGAATCCTGGAGTGCTCAAAGCGATCGCAGAGGTCTTCCCTCGAAGCCTCAAGCAACGTTGCCAGAAGCACCGCCTCGAGAACATCCTGGGCAAGGCTCCGAAGGAAGTGCGCGACGAACTCAAGGCGGCCATCCTTGAGTCGTTCCATGCGAACAGCTACGAGCAAGGGCTGAAGAAGGGTCGGGAGGTGATCGCTCGGTACCGTCAACGATTCCCGAGCGCGATGAAGTGCATGGAAGAGACCTTCGAAGCGTGTCTTCAGGCGCTACGCCTTCCTGCGGCGCATCACAAAAGGCTTCGCACGTCGAATCTACTTGAGCGCACGTTCGGAGAGCACAAACGTCGCACAAAGGTCATTCCTCACTTCTTCACCGAGGAGGCCGCGATGAAACTCTCGTTCGCTGTGCTCTTGGCCGTCGCAAACAAATGGCGCGGCGTGAGGATGGATGTCTTCGCCGCTAGGAAAGTCGAGGAGCTTCGCAACGAGCTTCTCCCGCAAGGCACGTCGGAGGAATCAGCAGCTTAACCGAGCGCGGGGAACCGTACGGAGATTTGACAGGAAAATTAAGACTTGACCACCGCGAGATCGTCGTCCGTTCGTTTTCTCGATGGCCTTGCTCGGCCGGTAGCATCCATCACTACGTGAGTTGTTCCCCCTGACCTCTCTCGAGATTGTGCTCCGGTGGCGCCCCAGGCGCCGCGCAATCTCGGCCGAGCAAAATCCCTCCCGTCGCAGCGCCGCGATGGTGTATCGTTCTTCCGAGGTGATCTGGTAATAAGTCATTAGCGAGTCCCCATTCTTGGTTGTTTGAGGAATCGTGGCACATTCCAGGTCACCTCATCCGGGAGCTGTGTTGCACTTACTTTATGAATTCGGGATGACAAACAGGACATGGTAGCGGACGAGCCCGAACGGGTTCACAACCTCGACGGTGAACAGGTCTGTCGCAGCGATAGCGCCCCAATGAGCCTTGAGGAAGGTGCTCCACGACATGCTCTTGCCCCGCTCTGGAGCCGGCGCGATACCGCGTCCTGTGCCAAAACTCGGCCCTCTTGAAATAGCCGATAAATCAGCAGCTTAGCGTCTGTGTTTTGCGACGGTGCCAAGGGCTGTGGGCTTTACAATCGTCTGGCCCGAGGGTGTTATCTTCGGATCCATCATGACGTACCATGTGCAAATCCTACTGTTGGTCAGGCAGCCGTTGTTCGATCGGGCAGCCCTGCTGCTCACACAGACCTCATGGGTGCTTCCGCCATTAAAGTGTTGGTAAAATGACGCTAAGACTTTACGGTGCATTGAATTACAGCCATGGTCTTTCAAAAGGGCCGAGTTTTGGGGTGCTTCCGCCATTAAGTGTTGGTGAGATGACGCTAAGACTTTGCGCTGCATTAAATTACAGCCGAAATAGCGCTCGCGACCTTCGCCGGGCGCCAAATAGAACGTAAGCTGTTTTTTTGCAAAGGGATACGTACACATTACCAACAGCAAACAGCGCAAGCACCGCCGGCCGTGCGCACCCCCGGTGGGCCTGTCGCTCGCCACCCGCAGCCCAGGGGTCGGAAGCCAGCCCTGCGGCGCGAAATACCCTCGATTCTGCGCGGATTCCAAGGGCGTCTAAGCTGCTGATTTGTGGTCTATTTCAAAAGGGCCGAGTTTTGGCACAGGACGGGGAACGTGACAACGGCGAGGCCATACTGGTGGAACCTGGCGATACCCTGATCTTCCCGCAGGGCAGTGTGAAGGTGATGCTCGCCGATGTTGACCGGTACTCCGAGCCGGGATCCGACGGGTACGCCCCGCTGGCCAACACTGTTTGGACGTGGATTGCTATTCCACCCCGCTCATTCAGCGTGTCGGGTAGCCACTACCTGCTCGCTGCGGCAAGGCGGTTGGACATGGCTCATGTGCATTGCATCGCAGCCCTCAGAACGCTCCAAGACTGTCCAGGAAAGCCGTTTGTGAAGGCGAGGGCACTCATGTTCGATGCTCTCGGACATGCCGAGTCCATGTGCATCGCCCTTAGTCGCGTAATCGGGATGACCCAGCAAGCGAACGCGAAGTTCTCAATTCGAGCTCCTGTGTCCAAAGTGATAACCGGAGTTGAGCCCGGTGTGCGCTCAATTCGAGATGCATTCGAGCACATCGATGAACGGACCGAAGGTCGGGCTCGGCACGAGGGGCCTGGCGACGCCATGTCGGTCTTCGATCAGTCGGACTTCTTTGTTTCCGGCGTTCTACGGTATGCGGGCCACTCTCTGGATATCCAAGGCGAGGCGGTGCCTGCGATGATCGCTGCGCGCAAGTTCATTGCTGATGCTGCGGCCGAGGCGGGCAAGACCAAGACCATCAACGTGGAACTCAAGTGGACGTTCACGGAGGGAGCCGACTCCGCGCCGCCCGGTGTTTCAACTGCCGCGGCAGGTTGACGAGGTCTTGCGCGGCCAAGGGTGAGCGAAGCAGAGCAGTTGTTCTTTGCCGCCATTGCTGGCGCTTCTCACCGAAATGACCAGAAGCGTCCTACCCGGAACCGCGGTAGGGTCGAGGGCTGGCGCGGTGCTCCGTAGGCGCGGCCTATCTGTTTCTCCCCGTTTCCTGTGGTAGTGCCTCACTAGCCGCACCGTAAGTCCGTTTCCAGCCCCCGCCACATCGCACGCAGCGTGCGGCTTTCCCGCACTACGCGGCGCTCCTGCACACTTCCCGCGAAGGGTTATGTGACCTATCGAGCCGGGGCGTCTACCCCTCCAAGCTCCGAACGCTTGAAGGCGCTGACTCGATCAGGATGAATGTCACCGTTACCTGGGAACGTGGGATGCAGAATGGTCATTAGCAGTGCCTCCTTCAACGAGCATGGGTTAACGTCATCACCACAACCCGGTGGTATACTGCCAGCGTGCCAAAAGCCGATGCACTAATTCAAGCGGGTGGGACCATAGTAGCAGCGATCGTGCTCACGGTGGGAGCACTGCTGGCCGCAGCATCCTTTGAACCGAAGTTCGTACGGTGGGGAAACTTCGTAGCCAACATTGAGCACCTGATTTTGGTCGGGGAGCAAGATGACGGTTCGGGCTGTTCGGTGATCCTTACCACAACGGTCCAGCGGGTGTTTGAAACATCAGACGGAACCATAAGGACAGGATTAGCAGGACACACGGTGGAGAGTGACGCCGAGTGCGAAGCAATCCGAAGAGCCGTTCAGGCATACACCATTGACGCAAGGAGCCAATCAGACGACTAAGAGTGAAAAAGATCGTCCTAATTGTGTTCGCTTGGTGTTCCGAGTTGCAGCCGACCTTGAGAGTCAGACTCCAGAATCAGCTGTACCTTCTATTTATTCATCCGCGCGCCCCGAACCTGATCGGTCTCCGATCTGCCGGGACTATGCCTGCATGATTTCGTCGTTTGTTCGCGCTCGGCCCTGGGCACGGCCGCAAACACAGACTCTAAGTTGCTGATTTATGGGCTATTTCAAAAGGGCTGAGTTTTGGCACAGGACGGGCCGGAGCAAAGTGGAGGCGAGGTGCGAGCGCCACTTCTCGCGTAAGGACTTGAAGCCTCCCCATCGGTTGTGGGGGGAAAGGTTGACGGAGAAGATATCTCCGATTTCACGGTAGAAGTCGGCGAGGCGACTCTGAGGTCTGCAGAGTACGCCGACTTCGAGTTCGGGAAGTTGTTGAAGGCGGTGAGCGAGCAGCCTACAGACGACGGATTTTCCCGTGCCCGGGTCTCCTGTAATCAAAGCGAAACCGCCCTCGCGCACTAGGTTTTCAAGCCTGAAGGCGAACGCGTCGACGCCAAAACACGCGCCGCCTGTGCCTGATGAACATCTTCTTGCACAACATCGGTGAGATTGAGGGCGGCGCTCCCATATCGCCGAATGACTCGCTTGTGGCCGATGCTGGCAAGCGCTTTGAACGTTCGCGGCCGATCTTGAGCTCGATCCGCGAATGGGCACTGACCCAGCGGGGACTGCCGCGAAGCGACTTCGGCAAGGCGGTCCGATACATGCTGGAGCGCTGGGCGAAGCTGACGCTGTTCGTCGAAAACCCGCTCATGTACCCCGACAATAACGCGGCCGAACGTGCTCTGCGGGGACCCGTCGTTGGGCGCAAGAATCACTACGGCAGTCGCTCGAAACGCGGAACCGAAGTCGCCACGCTCTTCTACACCTTGTGCGAGACCGCAAAGCTGCGCAACGTTGAGCCGAGAGCCTACCTGATCCAGGCAGCCTACGCCGCCATCGAGCATCCTGGAACGATCATACTCCCCGACGTGCTACGCGACGACTCCGCCGCGTAGCTTCCTCTACCGCTCGACTCGTTTCTAGACCCCGAGTGGGGCACGGCGAGTACTTACGAACATTCTCAGGCGTCGCTTGTGAGCTTCTTCTTCAGTGGGACGACGGCGTCTTGGCAAGCTTTCGCTACTCGAAACTTGACCACCGTCTTTTTCGGGATTCGAATCTGTTCGCCGGTCCGGGGGTTGCGTCCCTTGCGAGCCTTTCGTTTCGCTTTCACGAGTTTTCCGATTCCGGGAATGACGAACTGGCCCGTTCGCTTCGTTTCCTTTACCGCGAGATCGGCAATCGATTTGAACCATGCAGCGGCCTGCTTCTTCGGAACCTGCATCGTTTCCGACATCTGAGCCACGATTTGGGTTTGGGTCATGGGTTTTTTCGCCATTCCTCAAGTCTCCTTTTTCGTTTGCAGCTAACTCGACGTATTAGGTGGTTGAGCTTCGAGCGATACTCAAACGGCGCTATTCTAATGGCCCTACACGAAGTTGACAAACCAGAACGGTATCGCTGCCCTAAAAGAGCAGACGGCCACACTGGAACTGAGACACGGTCCAGATTCCTACGGATGTAGCGATGGCGACCCATAGACAGGCAAGCAGCGAACGCATTGCGGTCGAGGAGGATAGACATAGAGCCTGGGCTGATATCGACCCGCCGGATGAGACGGAGCAGGGGGGCTGCCGAGGCACTATCATTATTACTGCCGGAACACAGCCCGTCTAAAAAGCGACGCACCGAGGCGAGCTCTTGCATCGTTGGAGCGTGGGTCAGCGAGGCCGGGAAGGTCGGGGCATCCACATGCTGTCGGATGAGATGCACGACGGTCTGTTCCAGCATCGGGGCGGGCAGCCGCCAGCCGGAGAGGTCCTTTTGGCCACTGTGCTGGATGAGGCGCCGGGAGACGTAGTAGCGGAGCCGTAGGCCGCGCCTACGGAGCACCGCGCCAGCCCTCGACCCTACCGGGCGCCAGGGGCGTGCTATTGCATCCACCAGTCTTTGTTCAGCTCCGCGATTTGCACGAACATCTCCGCTTTGTCCTCAAGCATATCGGATGCTATTTGGAAGTGAACGCGTTGCCTTCTCTCGGTGTATTGAAAGCCTTTGTCGCTGAGTAATTCTAGAATCTCCTCGCGCTTGCCCCCGTAATGAAAATGGACGAGCACATTGTTTCCGCTTCGGTTCTCGAGCAGCAACTGGTTGTAGCCGCTTGAAGTGATCACAACAGAGAACTTGTTGAATCCTAGCTTTGGATTTGAATAAACCGTCTGCGTAAGGCTCAATAGATACCTTGCACTGGCCAATGTTTTTTGAGATTTCTTTACCCAATAAGCCTCATCGTAGATCTCACCATCTCCTGACGAGGCGTTGTCGTCTGGCTCCTCGTACACATCTATGATTTTGGTGAAATGAAGGCTTTTGCCGTGCGGGCTTTCCACGACGTTGACCTGAATGGCGATCAACGGCACCGCACCGCTGAGAATTTGAATGACGTTGAAGAATCGCTTTGTAATACGCTCTGCAACCAAGACTGCATAGTGTTGTCGTTGCGGCCATTTTCGCTTCATGAGGTCCCAATACTCGATGGTTCTCACGATGTGGTCTGGATCAGTTTCTCCGAGCATCGTTTCGACTTCGTACATCGAATCATCGACGGGGTTCTTGAGCAGAATATCGAGTCGCCCACCAGAGCTTACGGCGCGCTCCTTCGTCACGCCTTCAAGTTCGCCGAGCCCAAGACAAGAAGGGCTCTCCCATATTTGGGCTTGCAGCCAAGCCTCATCGAGCCCAACGGAATGAAGCGTCACGGTTTTCGAAAAGGGTATCGCGTCCATGTTTTTTCCTAGTGCTTGCACGGGAGTTTTTCTAGTTTCGCAAGGCTGTTTATACGCGCTCTCGGGTTTCAACTGTTCATTCCCACTTCCAGGCATTACGCGGCCATTCGTCTGGTCCACAGATGGCTGGTCGCGCTAGGCCTTGTTGGGCTTCGCGTCATAGACCAGCGCGAGCTTCGCTTTCCCGACTTGCCGGCGATACTCACTTCGGAGAGCACCGATCCTCTGCCACTCGCCGCTTGCGTCGCGGCAGTACCAGTAGTCCCACCCGTTCCCCGATTTGCTGGTCACGGCAGAGAAGGCCGTGCTCGGGCTTTCGTGGCACTCGTTGTTTACCTCCAGTTGTCCGTTGCTCTTAATGCGGCCCCGGACGACTTCGCCCTTGAACGATAGACGCCACTGGTCACCCTCACGGACGAGTCCGGCCTTCAAGAGATCCCCGATAGTAACGCGCTGGCCGTGCACACTGACCGGTCCCCCCTTGGCCCGATTGCCGCCTTCCGGCCCGCTGTCCTGGACAGCATCGTCGGTGTGAATTGCCTTGGCCCCGAGGTCCACCGGGGTTCGGACCAGCGCGAGCTTCGCTTTTCCGACTTGCCGGCGATACTCACTTCGGAGAGCATCGATCCTCTGCCATTCGCTCCCAGCGTCGCGGTAGTGCCAGTAGTACCACCCGTTGCCCGGCTTGCTGGTCACGGCAGAGAAGGCTTTGCTCGGGTTACCGTGACCCTTATTATTAACCTCCAGCTGTCCGTTTCTCTCAATGCGGCCCCAGACGACTTCGCCCTTGAGCGATAGACGCCACTGGTCACCCTCACGACGAGTCCGGTCTTCAAAAGATCCCCGATAGTAACGCGCTTGCCGTGCGCACTGACGGGCCCTCCCTTGGCCCGATTGCCGCTTTCCAGCACACTGTCCTGGACCGCATCGTCGGTGTGAATTGCCTCGGCCTCAAGATCCACCGGGATCCGGCCGGCTTCGTCTGAGATAGATTCCACATAAGCCTTGATGTGCTTCATGCTGATCTTGATCCCATCAGGCAGCCCAACTCGTTCTTCCTTGAACTCTCGCTGAATTGCCTTACACAACGTGTCGAAGGGAGTGCTGAGCAGGCTATCGAGAGCCAGTTTGATCCGGCTGTGAATCATGTGCTCTTCGTACGCGTGCTGGATCTCTTCGTTCTCCAGACACTCGCGTGACAGCAGGCTGGTTAGATGCTTGAGGAACTCGTCCATCGTGAACCCGCTGTCGGTGTCCACCGTCTTGATCTCTAGCGTGAGGAACTTCTGTTCCTAGAAAGACTTGCCACTGCGGGAGTTGTAGAGGACGTACCGGTTGCCGTCAGATAGAACGCCCCATTGAACCCCCATCGCGCCGAGGTAGGAGGTGAGCTGCTTGACGTGGTTCTTGTGGCCGATGTTGCTACTGAGTCGCTTGGCCTCCAAGAGCAGGATGGGTTTCGCAGACTTTTTTTTCGAGCTGTAAAACGCGTAGTCGACCGGCTCGTTGAATTCGGGCACGCGTGGCTCACTCTTGATGGAGTCAAAATCGGTAAAGTCCCACTGGAGCGCGCGAAACAACGGGTTGATGAGACCCTGTCGGGTGTCGGTCTCGGTGAGCTTTGCGTCGCCCGCCTCGGTCTTGATGATTTGTTTCTTGAGCTTGAGGATGGTGTCCTTAAGTACCGCGTAGTCCATAGCCTTCCCCGTCCTGTGCCGGTGATGTCTTAAGATTCCTGTCAAAGAAAAACGATGTATGGTTCCCCAAGCTCAAACCCGTCCCCGTCATGGGGACAGAAAAGGAGAACCATACATCATGGGAAAGGTACTACCGAGTCAGCGATTGCTCAAGCAGTTCGAGGAACAACTGGTATTTGGGGAGATGAATCTCTCGGAGATCGTCCGGTCGGGAGCTCAGATGATGCTTCAATATGCGTTGGAGCGCGAGGTGACGGAGGCGTTGGGTCGAAACTACTATGAGAACGCTCCGGCAACGACGAAGGAGAAGGGACGACGCAACGGGTATGAGTCGCATCGGGTCCTCACGGGCGAGGGAGCGGTGACGGTGCAAGTGCCGCGGGTACGAGAAACAGAGAAGGTGTTTCAGTCAAAGATTCTCGACGCCTACGTGAGCCGGACCGAGAAACTCGATGAACTGATCGCGCGGATGTACGTCCACGGGATGTCGACGCGTGACATTGAGGCGACGTTCGCGGACGTGCTGAGCGGCACGGGTGTCTCGAAGTCGGTGGTGAGCCGGGTCACACGGTGTCTGTCGGAGGATTTCGAGGCGTTTCGAAAACGGGATCTCTCGAACGAGAAGCTGTTGTATCTCGAGCTCGACGGCACGTACCTGCGCTACCACCAAGGAGCGGAGAGAAAAGAGCCCATCCTCGTTGCGACCGGCTATCGCGCTGATGGGACGCGAGTTCTTCTTCATATCGGTGTCGGCAACCGAGAATCCTACGAGAACTGGAAGGGGTTCTTGCAGGAGATAGTGGCCCGAGGAATGAGGGAGCCGTTGCTCATCGTGACGGACGGGAATCCTGGAGTGCTCAAAGCGATCGCAGAGGTCTTCCCTCGAAGCCTCAAGCAACGTTGCCAGAAGCACCGCCTCGAGAACATCCTGGGCAAGGCTCCGAAGGAAGTGCGCGACGAACTCAAGGCGGCCATCCTTGAGTCGTTCCATGCGAACAGCTACGAGCAAGGGCTGAAGAAGGGTCGGGAGGTGATCGCTCGGTACCGTCAACGATTCCCGAGCGCGATGAAGTGCATGGAAGAGACCCTCGAAGCGTGTCTTCAGGCGCTACTCCTTCCTGCGGCGCATCACAAAAGGCTTCGCACGTCGAATCTACTTGAGCGCACGTTCGGAGAGCACAAACGTCGCACAAAGGTCATTCCTCACTTCTTCACCGAGGAGGCCGCGATGAAACTCTCGTTCGCTGTGCTCTTGGCCGTCGCAAACAAATGGCGCGGCGTGAGGATGGATGTCTTCGCCGCTAGGAAAGTCGAGGAGCTTCGCAACGAGCTTCTCCCGCAAGGCACGTCGGAGGAATCAGCAGCTTAACCGAGCGCGGGGAACCGTACGGAGATTTGACAGGAAAATTAAGACTTGACCTCCTGTGCCAAAACTCGGCCCTCTTGAAATAGCCGATAAATCAGCAGCTTAGCGTCTGTGTTTTGCGATGGTGCCAAGGGCCGTGGCCTTTACAATCGTCTGGCCCGAGGGTGTTATCTTCGGATCCATCATGACGTACCATGTGCAATTCCTACTGTTGGTCAGGCAGCCGTTGTTCGATCGGGCAGCCCTGCCGCTCACACAGACCTCATGGGTGCTTCCACCATTAAGTGTTGGCAAAATGACACTAAGACTTTACAGTGCATTAAATTACAGCCATGGTCTTTCAAAAGGGCCGAGTTTTGGCACAGGACGGGGTATCTGCATTCCGGGTCGATGAAGTTGCTGAGTTGCGCCTGCTCCTCAATGTCGGCGCCGGTGATGCGCATGACGTAGCGGTGGTTCTTTTCCACCAGGTCGGCGTTTTCGTTGATGAGTGCCTGGCGCACGCGAGCGGCGTGTTCCTGGTCCACGCAGAAAACAATCGCTTTCTGGAAACGGTCTCCGCTTTCCTTCAAGAACGCCGTGACCTTTCGGGCCACGAGCTTGGTCCGCTCATCCAGGACCAGAGTGCGGTCGAAGTCCTTGATGTTGTAGATGCGGTCCTCGACCTCTTCGCCATTGCGGTCAAGCTGCCCCTTCTCGGGACGATAGCCCTCCACGTCGCGATCAATATGAATCTTGACGACCTTGTAGGGTGCCAGAAAACCGTCTCGGATACCCTCCTTCAGGGAATAGGTGTACACCGGCTCGCCGAAATAATGGATGTTGGAAACGTAGCGGGTTTCCCTGGGCGTGGCGGTGAGGCCGATTTGGGTGGCCGACGAGAAATATTCTAGAATCTCCCGCCAAGCTGAATCCTCGGCGGCGCTGCCGCGATGACACTCGTCGATCACGATGAGGTCGAAGAAGCCGGGCGAGAACTCGCGGAAAATCTTCTGGTGTTCTTCCGGTCCAGTAATCGCCTGATACAGGCTGAGATAGATTTCATAGGCGGTGTCGATGCGCCGTCTTTCGTCGATGGCGCTGGTCAGGTCTTCGGAAGTGCCGTCCGCGCGTTCGATGGTCTTGGCTTTCGTTGAGAGCTTCGCCATCGCCGCACCGAAAGGCCGGAAGTCGTTGACCATGGTTTGGTCGACCAACACGTTGCGATCTGCCAGAAACAGGATGCGCTTCTTGCGGCCCGCTTTCCAAAGCCGCCAGATGATTTGAAAAGCGGTATAGGTCTTGCCGGTGCCGGTCGCCATGACCAGCAGGATGCGTTCGTCACCCTTGGCGATAGCCTCGATGGCGGCGTTGATGGCGTTGACCTGGTAGTAGCGCGGAGCCTTATCGCCACCGTCGTCGAAATAGTCCTGGAGGACGATGGCTTCGGCCTCGGGCGTCAGCCCCTTCCAGGCGCGATAGCGCGCCCACAGGTCGTCGGGCGGTGGGAAAGCGTCAAGACCGAGGGTCGTTTCCCGCTCGGCGCCTGCTCCCGTCCGGTCGTGGAAGACGAAGCCGTCGCCGTTGGAGGAAAATACAAAGGGGATATTCAGGGTCTCGGCGTAATCCAGCCCTTGCTGCATCCCGTCGCCGATGGCGTGGGTGTTGTCCTTGGCCTCGATCAGGGCGATGGGTATGTTGGGCTTGTAATAGAGGATGTAGTCGGCCCGCTTGCCCTTGCCACGGCTGACCAGCTTACCGCGCACAATGATGCGGCCCTTGGTGAAGCTCACCTCCTCCCGGACCTGCGCTATCTCGTTCCACCCGGCGTGGCGCAAGGCCGGTGTGATGAACTTGGTGCAGATGTCACGTTCGCTGAGGCTTTTCTTGTCCATCGTTCAGGCTATGATATCAGCACCAAGTTAAATGACCCCCGGCAGAGCCGGGGGCTTATCTTTGTTAGCCCCTCAAAGGGGGATGTCCCGGCCGCTGTTGAATTTGGTCGGGTAGCAGCGGCACCTGTGAATACTCTTAGGCAGCAAACTCATCGCTGTCAAGAGAAGCTGAACGTACTGGCACGTCATCTGAATCCGGTGTACGACGCTCTGGGAGAGAAGGTTTTGGAGTCACCCGTCATCCACGCCGACGAAACGCGGTGGCCTCTGATGGGCTCGATGAAGAAGTCGGCGGGCACGGTGTGGGGCGTTTCGAGTCCGGACATCGCGTACTACCGAATGCTGCCGACGAAATCGACGGAAGATGGCCAAAAGGTGCTGGGGACCTACTCCGGCATCGCGGTTGTGGACGGCTACGCGGTGTACGAGGTGCTAGCTCGAGCCGGTCCAGACGGCTACGCGGCTCGTGCCGGTCCACAGTTTCGTCTCGCCCACTGCTGGGCGCACGTGAAAAGAAAGTTCGACGAAGCCAGCGAGCACTACCCGCAAGCTTGCTCCGAAGTGCTTCGTTTGATCGGAGAGCTGTACGAAGTCGAACGCGAGGTCCCGGGTCCGTTTCCCGGCGATGAAAAAGCTCAGAAACTGAGACTTCGTTTACGCAAGCAACGTTCGCAGCGGATCTTGAAAGCGATTCGGCAATGGGGCGAGAGCCAAAGAGGATTGCCGCGAAGCGACTTCGGCAAGGCGGTCCGCTACATGCTGGAGAGATGGGAGACACTCACGCTGTTCGCCGAAAACCCTCTCGTCTGGCTTGACAACAATCACGCCGAGCGCGCCCTGAGGGAACCTGTCGTCGGTCGCAAAAATCACTACGGCAGTCGAACGAAACGCGGAACCGACGTCGCAGCGCTGTTCTACACCCTGTGCGAGACCGCGAAGCTTCAGAACGTCGACCCCAGGGCCTACATGCTCGAAGCGGCCTACGCCGCCATCAACCAGCCAGGAACCGTGTTACTCCCCGACGCCCTACGCGACAACTCCGCTGCGTAGCTTCTCCTCCGAATCGCGACGTTCCAACCCGCTCCAGTGGGGCACGGCGAGGAGTTACCGATTCTTCACTTTGGCTCGGCCCTGACGATGAGAGAACTGTGTCTTCGGAATTCTGGTCCAAACTCTAGCACGCAGACCGGTTAGGGGCTGGCCGCCAACACTTAATTGCGGAAGCACCGTTGTTTGAGGAATCGTGGCACATTCCAGGTCACCTCATCCGGGAGCTGTGTTGCACTTACTTTATGAATTCGGGATGACAAACAGGACATGGTAGCGGACGAGCCCGAACGGGTTCACAACCTCGACGGTGAACAGGTCTGTCGCAGCAATCGCGCCCCAATGAGTCTTGAGGAAGGTGCTCCACGACATGCTCCTGCCCCGCTCCGGGGCAGGAGCGATACCGTGCTCGGCGAGGAGTCTCTTGATGGTGTTGCGTCCGAGTTCATGTCCGAGGTTCTTGAGTGCGCCTCGCAGGCGCGTATATCCCCACGTCGGATTCTCCCGCGCCACGCGCACAATGAGCTCACGGATGTCCTTCGCCGTCGGAGGTCGGCCTGGGCTCCGGTTCTTGCTGCCATCGTACTTGACTGCTATGAGGCAGCGGTACCAACGCAGAAGCGTAGCGGGTGTGGCAACGGACGCAATCTGGGCCAGCGCCTCGCGGCTCAAAGCCTGGGCCTTGACGGCGAGCCTGCGCCGGTCGTCGTCCGAGAGCCTGAGACGCTTGCCCCGAAGCCCGGCTCGGAGCACACGGTTCTCCTCTTGCTGGTAGTCGGTCACATCCTGCTGCTGGCGGTTGACCCAGCCAGCTAGAACGAGCAGTAGGAATTGCACGTGGTAGGTCATCATGGAGCTGAAGATAACACCCTCGGGCCAGACGATTGTAAAGCCCACGGCCCACGACCCGGTCGCAAACACAGACACTAAGCTGCTGATTTATGGCCTATTTCAAAAGGGCCGAGTTTCGGCACAGGACGGGCTCTGCGATAGGCGACCCCGAGCAGACCGCTCCTGCAGACCATCCGTTCCGTCCAACTGGCGCGCCCGAACTTGTGCCTTCTATTTAATTCATCCGCGGGTACCAGCTCGCGACGAGGTACTGTCAAGTTGAGGCATTCAGGGCCGATCCGACCCCAAGATGTTGGCAACGCCGTGCGCTCAAGCCACATCATCTAGCGGCCCGCTTCGAGCTTGAGACCTCAACTTGACAATACCATTGACTACCAGTTCGTACGATGAGCTTGGCAAACCCTTCGGGTCCGATGGTTTCAGAGCAGAGATCTCGAAGTCAGCGTTGAACTTCCCGAGGAATCCGTTGATTGCTGTCTGGTGGGTGCCGAAGACCTTCTTTCGGTACCCGTCTAGAGCAGCACGGGCATTTACCTTCTGACTTTCGGCGGTCTCTTTCGCCAGCTTTGCCTTGAGATACTCCGAGCACTTCGCGGCAATATCTTGTTCATGTCGCCTTTCAATCGTCTCAAGACGAGCCAGATGAGCCTCTGCGGTGGTTAAGTTCCCGTGACTCTTTTGCTAGAGCGATATCGTCATGAGACGCCTTCTCTTTTGCTAGAGCGATATCGTCAAGGAGTGCAGTGTTTGTCGAATGCACCTCCTTAGCGAGATCACTGTACTCCTCGACAGCTTCCCGAACGGCTGCATTGAGAGCTTGGGGCTCTAAAGGGGCCGTCGCTTTTTTGTCGAGTACTTTCACGAGACCGTCCCGAACTGCTGTCCAACAGTTCGCTAGCTTGTCTGAGTCGATATCGAACGCAGGAAGCGAAAAAAAGCGAGACCAGAAATCATACCGGTCCTTCGACAGCTGAATCTTCCTTTGAAACCGAGCAAGTCGATCTCCACCCAACTTCTCCAGCACGCTACTCTTGGTGTCCGCAATTCGTGACTTGTGAGTGGCGTAGGCCTCCGAAAAGTAGACTTGGTAGTGAGTAAGTAGCGTCGATCCGGAGAGATCTTGACCGCAGAAAGGGCACGAGGAGCGATCGGTCGATAACTCCATCCCCTCGGACACCCACGCCTCAGCTTGTGAATTATCGAGGGATTTAAAGTGCGCTGTCACAGCATCCAGCGCCGTCGATTCGAGTTCAGGCAGCGCTGCCTGAAGAGTTTCCTCGATGCTTTCGATTCCAAGACCGGGGAGCCCCAAGGCTTCAAAGGCTTCCGTTTTCTTGACACCCTTTGCCTCACGTAGCAACAAGACGCTCTTCTTGGCTCCTAAGAGTTGTTCCCCGAGGTCATCTGGTAAGGGGAGATTACAGAAATCATCGATCGGGAGGCCTCCCAAAATATTCGCAGGTATGGCGCGCTCTTGCTCTCGCAACGCTTTTTGGAGGTCGGCAATCGATTTTGTCAGATCTTTGACTTTGCGGTTGAGTTTAACTCCTTCTTCGCCGATGACCAGTTCGTGAAGATTTTGGCGATTTCCGGGGGTCACGTTCAGGCCTGAGTAGATGTTGGTTTCGACAAAGTGGTCGTCGAAGATCAGCACTTCGGGTCCACCTGACAACCATGCGGCACCGTCGAAGACGGCCTCGCTGCCGTCCACCTCGAGAACAACTTTCGACGGCGTTTTGGCCGAGAGGCGGTGGCGTTCAAGGATAAGCGTAGGATCACCTGTCGTCAGCGATCTCACGATCGAGCAGAGCGTGGTTTTACCCTGGCCGTTTTCCGAGAAAACAAGACCTAGTTTATTGAATGTCAGTTCGGGATCGTGTTTGACGGTTTCGAAACGGCCAATATTCTGAACATACTCCAGCTTTGTAAGCATTTGCATCTATATTATACCTGTGCCTTCTATTTATTCATCCGCGCGCACCGAGCTTGATTAGTTCGCGCTTTCATCTCTGCCTTCAAGGCCGTCGTGTCCAAAAATACAAACGAGCTCAAGCCCGGCGCGCCACCGACCTTCTCGGTCTCGCTGACCCAAACTCCGACGATGCAGGAACTCGCCTCGGTGCGTCGCTTTCTAGACGGGCTGTGTTCCGGTAGTAATAATGATAGCGCCTCGGCAGAACGACCGAATCGGCACAAAAATGGCCCAAATTCCCTGTTTTTCCCTGTTATTCATGGTTCCCAGCCGAGGATCCGAAGATAACACCCTCGGGCCAGACGATTGTAAAGGCCACGGCCCTTGGCACCATCGCAAAACACAGACGCTAAGCTGCTGATTTATCGGCTATTTCAAGAGGGCCGAGTTTTGGCACAGGACGGGATCGGCATCACGAGCAACTTCACTCTTGAGAATGACGAGATCGACGCGCTACTGGCGCAGGGTGTGGACGCCGCCCGTGACCTGAAACGATTCAGGTTCTTCACCAACGCGTTCGCCACCCGGTCGCAGGGCATCGACCTGGTCTCGACCTTCACTCCTATCGCCCTGCGAGGCAACACCGTCATCAGCGCCGTCTTCAACTACACCGACACCAAGGTGACCGACAACGACCAGGGACTGCTCAACGACCGGCGGCTCACCGAGTTTGCCTACGCGCTGCCACGGACCCGGTGGAACATCGGCCTCACCCAGCGGATGGGGCGCATGAGCTTCCTCGGCCGGGTCAACTACTACGGCGGCTTCCCAACCAAGTTGATAAAGCCGGGCCATCGCAGTAGAAGGAACCGGTCGCAGCTTCGAACGGAGTGCCATCTTGGGATCTAGCTTGAGAACGTTGCAAGGAGGTCAAATGAGTGTGATTGACGAAGTGCTTAACGATAACGCCCGCTATGCACAAAGTTTCGACAAAGGCGACCTACCACTGCCTCCGGAACGTAAGCTGGCTGTCTTGGCCTGTATGGACGCACGCCTGGATCTTCACCGGATCCTGGGTCTTCAGGAAGGCGACGCTCACGTGATACGCAATGCGGGCGGCGTCGTAAGCGACGATGCCATCCGGTCACTAGTAATTTCCCAACGACTGTTGGGCACTCAAGCAATCATGCTGATTCACCACACAGACTGCGGGATGCTCACCTTCCGTGATGACGACGTTAAGGACTCCATCGAAGCTGATACCGGCTTGCGCCCATCCTTTGCGTTGGAGGCGTTCAGGGATCTAGAACAGGATGTTCGTCAATCCATGTCCCGCGTTCAGGCCAATCCCTTTATCTGCTACAAGGATCAAGTCCGCGGCTTTGTCTATGATTGTGCCACTGGACGGATCAAGGAAGTCTCTCCTGCCTTAGCCAGCGTATAAAGTACCAACACAGTAGTTACTACCTGTGATCCGCAAAAAGAAGATCGCGTATTGACGAGCAGAGAGCCATGAGAGGCAGCCTAGACACCTCTAATCCGAAACGTCCCGGCGCGCGGGTCTTGAGTTTGTATTTTTGGACATGACGCGCAAGCACCAAAAGTTCAGCACATAGCCGTCGTCCATTTGTAGCAGGCGCTCAATCTGACGTTTCTTCGGAATGGTTAAGTCAGCCATCTTAGTCCAAAGCATGCAGCAATCGTCATTCACCCACCTGTCGTGTCGAGAACAATTCGGCAGCTCTCCGAAGAATGGCTGTTATGTGACCGGACTCGAACATTGACGCAAGATGACCTTCACAGAATCGGTCCTTCCGAACGTGAAGGGTCAGTAAGTCTCCCCAGCGTTGACAATCGGGCACGTCCAAGCGCTTTGGGGTCGCGATACAGCCGTTCGGCAGTCGATTGCCAAGCGCCCCAGTCAAAAGGGCGTATGACCACGGATTCACGGAGAATCTTCAGCACTTGCATCGCGCCTGAGTCGAAGGCATAGAACGGGAAGGTGCCAGGTTCGGAGCGCCACGAGCCTGCCCGAAAGCTGGGTGCTTCGAGAATAGGCAGTGCTGTCAGGGCCAGGTTCCAATTGGCGTCCTGCTGAAACTCAGGTTTCATCGCTATCCATCATCCGCAGGCACCAGCTGAGAGGTTCAACAGCCAGAAGGCCACGTTCCTTTGCGGAGAACGGGTTTTGCATGAGTGCGAGGCTGGCCTTGCTGCTTGCAGCCCTTACCACGAGCGCGAGCACGTAACGGGAGCCCATCCTTTCAGCGGCACTCCACTCGTTGCTCGTCATCTCCAAAGAAGAAAATCGGGAGAGCGTTGTACCTTTGACCTCGACTGCGATGAGTTGGCCATCGTCGTCTTCGTAGCTGATGTCCCAACCTGGAGTTTCGCCTCCCTGTGCTACCCAGCGGAGCGAGTCCCTACCACCGCTGGAGAGCGTCTTCCGAAGGTGCTCCAAGACGCGTTCTTCCGCCCAATCGCCAACTTCCCGAGAGCGGTCAGACTTGCGAGTGCCGGCAGAGGTGGTTCGAAGCCGCCCGGAACGGGGCCTTCGCAGGAACAGACGAGTTGGATCGTCCTCGACAATGAGTGTTGCCCTCGAGGTGTTGGATGGCGGAGTCGGAGGGGCGAGAGGTCTGCTGCGAGCTGCCCTCAGGATACGATCGAAGACATCGAGTGGAATCTCACGTACACCGGTACGCCAACCCAGGGAGTTGGCGATACTCTCGCAGGCGACCCCGTCTTTCTTCGCTGGTACTGGTATGTCGAAAGGTTGGTAGTCCTCAATCGCACAGAACCATCGTCGCTGCCGGGCGGGTGTATTCGTGAGCTGGCCGGGGTCCTGCCAGACTTCATCGATGACGCCTGTTCCGAAATATTCAGCCGCTCCTCGTTTTCCGCCTGCCCGGCGCACACCACGGTAGTAGACGAAAGGCCGTCCCTCGGTGACTCGCTTTCGGTACATGTTTGGAAACTGGTACTGGACACCAGTGTCATCTGCCCAAAAGTCGTACAGTTGTCCCACTGTCTCTTCGTTCTCGACGAGAACGAGGGCGTAGGCAGGTGACGGCATTCCTCCTTCTCCTCCTCCAGGTAGTCGCCGAATTCTAGCCCGAGACCGCTCCGGTCGAAACCTCACCCTTGCAGAATCTCGATCGTATCTCAGTTTTCGAAGTGCGCCCAGGATGAGGATCCGTCCCGCTTCCCGTGGAAATAAGAATGGCGTAACCTCCGGTTAAACAAAACGAAACCGCGCCTGGAAAAGCGAGGAGGAGGATTACGCCATGAAGAAGCCTACCACCATATCGAAGGAGTCTGTAAGCGAGTATCGGGAGTTCGTCCAACTTCGGCTGCGTAAGCGGGTACTGGAGGCGATCGAGGTCGTGCTCGAGGAAGAAGTCAACCAAGCGCTGGGGTGTGGTAGCTACGAGCGTGCGGAAGACCGCCGTAGATATCGCAACGGCGTCCTGTGCCAAAACTCGGCCCTTTTGAAAGACCATGGCTGTAATTTAATGCACCGTAAAGTCTTAGTGTCATTTTGCCAACACTTAATGGTGGAAGCACCCATGAGGTCTGTGTGAGCGGCAGGCTGTCCGATCGAACAACGGCTGCCTGACCAACAGTAGGGATTGCACATGGTACGTCATGATGGATCCGAAGATAACACCCTCGGGCCAGACGATTGTAAAGGCCACGGCCCTTGGCACCATCGCAAAACACAGACGCTAAGCTGCTGATTTATCGGCTATTTCAAGAGGGCCGAGTTTTGGCACAGGACGGGGGAGCGCCGCAGACGTTGCACTCGCCGTGTTCTTCATGGCCCACTCTGCACTCCTGGTCGGCGCCGCATACGAGACAAAACGCTGGAATGATGACTCCTCCCCTATCGTGCTCTATGGCGCAGTCGACTCGCTCGGCCGTGATGCTCTTGTGTATCCTCTCCATACAGCACCTCCTAGAGAGCCAACGAGTATCGCGGGCGCCACCCCGAAGTGGTGATGTCTTAAGATTCCTGTCAAAGAAAAACGATGTATGGTTCCCCAAGCTCAAACCCGTCCCCGTCATGGGGACAGAAAAGGAGAACCATACATCATGGGAAAGGTACTACCGAGTCAGCGATTGCTCAAGCAGTTCGAGGAACAACTGGTATTTGGGGAGATGAATCTCTCGGAGATCGTCCGGTCGGGAGCTCAGATGATGCTTCAATATGCGTTGGAGCGCGAGGTGACGGAGGCGTTGGGTCGAAACTACTATGAGAACGCTCCGGCAACGACGAAGGAGAAGGGACGACGCAACGGGTATGAGTCGCATCGGGTCCTCACGGGCGAGGGAGCGGTGACGGTGCAAGTGCCGCAGGTACGAGAAACAGAGAAGGTGTTTCAGTCAAAGATTCTCGACGCCTACGTGAGCCGGACCGAGAAACTCGATGAACTGATCGCGCGGATGTACGTCCACGGGATGTCGACGCGTGACATTGAGGCGACGTTCGCGGACGTGCTGAGCGGCACGGGTGTCTCGAAGTCGGTGGTGAGCCGGGTCACACGGTGTCTGTCGGAGGATTTCGAGGCGTTTCGAAAACGGGATCTCTCGAACGAGAAGCTGTTGTATCTCGAGCTCGACGGCACGTACCTGCGCTACCACCAAGGAGCGGAGAGGAAAGAGCCCATCCTCGTTGCGACCGGCTATCGCGCTGATGGGACGCGAGTTCTTCTTCATATCGGTGTCGGCAACCGAGAATCCTACGAGAACTGGAAGGGGTTCTTGCAGGAGATGGTGGCCCGAGGAATGAGGGAGCCGTTGCTCATCGTGACGGACGGGAATCCTGGAGTGCTCAAAGCGATCGCAGAGGTCTTCCCTCGAAGCCTCAAGCAACGTTGCCAGAAGCACCGCCTCGAGAACATCCTGGGCAAGGCTCCGAAGGAAGTGCGCGACGAACTCAAGGCGGCCATCCTTGAGTCGTTCCATGCGAACAGCTACGAGCAAGGGCTGAAGAAGGGTCGGGAGGTGATCGCTCGGTACCGTCAACGATTCCCGAGCGCGATGAAGTGCATGGAAGAGACCCTCGAAGCGTGTCTTCAGGCGCTACTCCTTCCTGCGGCGCATCACAAAAGGCTTCGCACGTCGAATCTACTTGAGCGCACGTTCGGAGAGCACAAACGTCGCACAAAGGTCATTCCTCACTTCTTCACCGAGGAGGCCGCGATGAAACTCTCGTTCGCTGTGCTCTTGGCCGTCGCAAACAAATGGCGCGGCGTGAGGATGGATGTCTTCGCCGCTAGGAAAGTCGAGGAGCTTCGCAACGAGCTTCTCCCGCAAGGCACGTCGGAGGAATCAGCAGCTTAACCGAGCGCGGGGAACCGTACGGAGATTTGACAGGAAAATTAAGACTTGCCCCCCCGAAGTCAAGCCTAGAGGTATTTCTTGACGGCCCCGAGTTCGGTGGCGGCACCGGCGTAGTAGTAGGCCACCATGCGGGCGGCTTTCCAGTTTCCGGCGGCGGCGGATGTGTTGGCTCCAGGCGGCGATGCGAAGTTCGGGAGCGTGAGGATCGAGCACCTCGACCCATCTCTGCATTCTCATGCCGTACAGCAGTTCTTTGGGCTGTGCCACCCCGTCCTGTGCCAAAACTCGGCCCTTTTGAAATAGATCACAAATCAGCAGCTTAGACGCCCTTGGAATCCGCGGGTGCTTCCGCTATTAAGTGTTGGTGAGATGACGCTAAGGCTTTACGGTGCATTAAATTACAGCCAAGATAGCGCTCGTGACCTTCGCTGCGCGATAAATGGAGCGTAAACGATTTTTTTGCAAAGGGATGCGTACACATCACCAACAGTAAACAGCGCAAGCACCATCCGAAACGCCCGCGGCACGCCGGTCTTGAGTTCGTTTGTTTTTTTTCGGACACGACGCGCTCCAGTCGGAGTTGCGGTGCACGACGTGTCCGAGAACGGCACGGGCGTCGGCGAAACGCGTCGCCACGTGGCCGGCGGAAGCGAGGGCGTTCAGGGTATGCCCGTGGTCGAGCGTTCGGAGATGGCGGTGACTCATTGCGGCGCGCAACGCGCAGCGCTACGTTGATAGTATGCTGATCGGGCGCAAGGGCTGCGGGGGTTGCACGAGCGCGACGTCGTTCGCACCGAACTGGTGCCCGCAGCACTCAACATGGCCATAGGACAGCGAGGTTCGTCGAATGAAATTCGTGTTGATTTCCACATGTCTTTTTCTCATTGCGACCATGGGCCACTGCGCCGCAGGGGAGCGCATGAACGAAGGCTATTTGAGGCGACTGTTGTCGAACCCGCCACGGAATCAGGAAAAATTAAAGGCGGAGACCCTCCATGGTTGCGTCTACATACCGGCCAGGGGCTTCGTGCAAAGACTCGTGGTGGGAGTCGAGAAGACGGGGGAGAGTTGTTCGGTAACGGTGAATCCGGACAATACCGTGGAAGTCAGTTTTCTGGGAGACGGTGTCATCCCGGTGGTGAGCACGAGTACGGAGGGGTTCGTTACCGATATTTTTGTCGGGGAACTGGGGAACGACGAGGTTCTCATTGTCCAGCATCATCAGGGCGAAGTCGTGTCGATCACCCAGACCATCTATGACGAGAATGGCGATGTGGTGTATGGCCGCTCCGGAGTGGGTGAATTCATCAGAGAGTGTCATTTCGCAATGACGAGCTCCGAGAGATCGGTGGGCAGCAAGAGCTGCAGCAAATAGGATCCGAGGATCGGCTTCGGCACTGTGCGGGCTGTGCCTTCTATTTATTCATCCGCGCGCACCGAACTTGATCGGTCTCCGGTCTGCCGGCACCATGCCTACATGATCGACGTGTTCCGGTTCGACAGTGCCCGCCGATCCCGTCCTGTGCCAAAACTCAGCCCTTTTGAAATAGACCATAAATCAGCAACTTAGAGTCTGTGTTTGCGGCCGTGCCCAGGACCGAGCGCGAACAAACGACGAAATCATGCAGGCATAGTCCCGACAGACCGGAGACCGATCAAGTTCGGTGCGCGCGGATGAATAAATAGAAGGCACAACCCATCGGTGGATCGGTTGCGTGTCCTTCATCATTATTATAGTCGGCACCCTGAGCATCAGTGGGGGAACCGTCTGGCGCAGCGGGCTTCTGGTCAGGCTCCATCGTTGTCCTCCGCCGTGATTCGGCCACGGCCGCTCCGCGATAGGCGGGGTGGACACGGACTCTATGCAGTCGGATGCGGATGCCCGAACTCGTCTATTGGATGACTCGCCGCGAATGGCGCCTTCTGAATACTCCGCAGCACATCGGGTGCCTTCAGCATTTTGCTACTTCTTGGACAATAGTGAGGATTGGCGGGGATTCTGCCCACCAAAGCGGGATTTTGCCGGTTGGCTCATTCGTCATTCATCTCCTTCGAACCGCATTGACCATTTCGCTTTTCTTCTGGCAATTGCACGGTCTCGACCCCCGGCATTTTCCGGATACGCCCATTATCCGGTAGGTAGTATACGACCTGGGGTCTTCCATCGTGAGCTTCTCCTTGCTCCTGTTGCGGTTGTTCCCCGTCCTGGCCAAAACTCGGCCCAGCTGGCATCGACGAAAGAACTGCGTCTATCGAAATCAGGCAAAACTCTAGCACGCGAACAGGTTACGCAGCGGCCGCCAACACTTGACTGCGGAAGCACCCATCGGTGGATCGGTTGCGTGTCCTTCATCATTATTATAGTCGGCACCCTGAGCAGCAGCGGGGGAACCGTCTGGCGCAGCGGGCTTCTGGTCAGGCTCCATCGTTGTCCTCCGCCGTGATTCGGCCACGGCCGCTCCGCGATAGGCGGGGTGGACACGGACTCTATGCAGTCGGACGCGGATGCCCGAACTCGTCTATTGGATGACTCGCCGCGAATGGCGCCTTCTGAATACTCCGCAGCACATCGGGTGCCTTCAGCATTTTGCTACTTCTTGGACAATAGTGAGGATTGGCGGGGATTCTGCCCACCAAAGCGGGATTTTGCCGGTTGGCTCATTCGTCATTCATCTCCTTCGAACCGCGTTCCTTCTCAAGCGGGTGCTTCCGCCATCAAGTGTTGCTAAGCGGCTGCGGGCAGTGGCACGATGTCGGGAGAGACTGGTGCTTCCGCTATTAAGTGTCGGTGAGACGACGCTAAGACTTTACAGTGCAATGAATTACAGCCAAAATAGCGCTCTCGTAACCTTAGCAGCGTGCTAAATGGAGTGTAAGCGCCTCCATGAAGACGACCAAAGCATCCTGGTTGCAGGCAGTTCGCCAATCTCATACAGATCGAGTTTATGGAAGGGACACCTCATCACTGGATAGACTTTTTTGCGGAGCACAACCTGGATTCTGCGCGGATTCCAAGGGCGTCTAAGCTGCTGATTTGTGGTCTTTTCAAAAGGGCCGAGTTTTGGCACAGGACGGGATAGTCCTCGCATCATCGCGAGCAGGCCGAACAAATAGCGGGCGAAAATCGGTTATAACCGATAAGACGGATCGGTTATGAAGTTGCAGCCAATTCGGTGGGCACCTGGGCGCAAAGTGCCCGGATTTTGAGGCGATTTCGCAAATTATAACTTAAACGAAGCCTCTAAAATATAACCGCTTGGTATAACCGATATAACCTAGCGAACTTGAGGCCACTTTTTCGGATTTCCGACCTCCCAATGCCCTGTTTTTACGGAATCCAGTGGAGACCGGATAGCCCCCGACTTCACCATCCGCCACCCAGTCCGGCCAATTGTGGCACCGCAGAGACGGGTGAGATTTTCCGCGCGGTTGGCGGGGTTTTGCAGGAACAGGTGTCACCAGAGACTCGCTAAAAGGGCGAAAAGGGGCTCATTCTCAGTGTTCGTCTCTAATCTCGATTTTCGAGTGCCAAGTTGCGCCAAATGAGGGAGCAGGCGCTGACCTGGCCATGCGGGCGACGGGAAAAGAGGCCACCCGAGAGGCCTAGAATCGAGGCCGGAGCGACCGCAGCGTAGCTGCCCGAGCACGTTCTGGTCAAGGTGCGGCCCGGAGCTCCTTGATGTCCATCTTTGCCCAAGACCTAGATCTAGGCCTTCGCCCATGAAGCGTGGTATCCCGTTTCTGGACGGTGTTTCCCTGCGCGTGCATCGTTGGGTCGATCGGTAAGGCGAAACCGATCGTGGCAGGTCTAAACTACGCAATCAACGCTAGATCGACTTTTTGCGGAGCACAATGGAATGACACTCGATGGATGCGTCTCTGAAGTCGTGGAAAAAGAACGTCGCTCCTCCACTTCGTAGAAAGGGTACCAGATCATGCCACGACGTCGCCTCGTGCGAGGACGTCGGCCAAGTGGTGGTAGCCGTCGATACGACGTAGCTTGATCTGACCGGAAGCTACGAGTCTGAAAAGCAAAGCGCCGGCAGACTCCTCGGTGGTGAACGACGCCTGGGTCTTGGTCCGGCGGCGAAACTCGCGGTTCAAGTTTTCCAAGGCGTTGGTTGTGCGGATCGACTTCCCCATTGCACGCGGGAACTCGTAGAACGTGAGGAGGTGGCTACCTGCCTCCTCCAGGCTTCGAACGACGGCCGGCGCCAGCGCGTTCCATTTGGTGACGAACTCGTCGTAAGCCTTGCGGACCTCGATGCCATCCTTCGCGCAGACGATCCGGTTGTAGTCACGCTTGAGCTCACGCCTCGCATGAGCTGGGCAATGCTCGAGGAGGTTGACGCCCTTGTGCTGAACACAGCGCTGGAGACGAGACTCGGGCCATTTCTGTAGTGCCTTCGTCAATCCCTTGTGACCGTCGCTGACGACGAGCCTTGGAGCCGGTAGCCCTCGGCTCTGTAGGTCCTCAACCAGCGAGCCCCAATGGGTCGAGGCTTCACTCGCAGCGGGGCGGAGCGACAACAGCTGTTTCTGCCCGTCTGGCGCGACTCCGAGAGCGGCGAGCACAGGAACGCTCACGACGCGTTTTGCTATCCGCACCTTCAGGTGGAAGCCGTCCAGGAAGACGATGGCGTAGACCTCGTCCCTCAAGTCGCGGCCCTGCCAATCTTTGAAGCGCTCTTTGAGTCGACTGACCACACGTGACACCGCACTCTTGGACAGGTGGTCGTCACCGAGCAACGGCTTCAGTGCCTTGCGGATTCGACGGCTGTTCGCACCCGACAGATACGTCGCCAGAATCGCCTCGTCTACCTCACGGGTACGACGCTGGTACCGGGGCAGAAGCTGGCTTCGGAACTCCTTCGTCTCCCCGGTCTGCTCATCGCGCAGCCGAGCTCGCGACACACGTATCCCACGCGTGCCCATCGCCGTTGTCACCCGACGGGTCTATCCTCCTCCGGTAGCCGCGGCGCTCTTCGGAGCGCTCATACGCGCCACAGCCGAGCGTTTGACCCAACTCCTCATCGAGCACGATCTCGATCGCCTCCAGCACCTGCTTACGTAGACGCAGTTGCACGAACCCACGGTACTCACTCACAGACTCCGACGTGCTGGTGGTAGGCTTCTTCATGGCGTAATCCTCCTTCTGGTCAAGTCTTAATTTTCCTGTCAAATCTCCGTACGGTTCCCCGCGCTCGGTTAAGCTGCTGATTCCTCCGACGTGCCTTGCGGGAGAAGCTCGTTGCGAAGCTCCTCGACTTTCCTAGCGGCGAAGACATCCATCCTCACGCCGCGCCATTTGTTTGCGACGGCCAAGAGCACAGCGAACGAGAGTTTCATCGCGGCCTCCTCGGTGAAGAAGTGAGGAATGACCTTTGTGCGACGTTTGTGCTCTCCGAACGTGCGCTCAAGTAGATTCGACGTGCGAAGCCTTTTGTGATGCGCCGCAGGAAGGCGTAGCGCCTGAAGACACGCTTCGAGGGTCTCTTCCATGCACTTCATCGCGCTCGGGAATCGTTGACGGTACCGAGCGATCACCTCCCGACCCTTCTTCAGCCCTTGCTCGTAGCTGTTCGCATGGAACGACTCAAGGATGGCCGCCTTGAGTTCGTCGCGCACTTCCTTCGGAGCCTTGCCCAGGATGTTCTCGAGGCGGTGCTTCTGGCAACGTTGCTTGAGGCTTCGAGGGAAGACCTCTGCGATCGCTTTGAGCACTCCAGGATTCCCGTCCGTCACGATGAGCAACGGCTCCCTCATTCCTCGGGCCACCATCTCCTGCAAAAACCCCTTCCAGTTCTCGTAGGATTCTCGGTTGCCGACACCGATATGAAGAAGAACTCGCGTCCCATCAGCGCGATAGCCGGTCGCAACGAGGATGGGCTCTTTCCTCTCCGCTCCTTGGTGGTAGCGCAGGTACGTGCCGTCGAGCTCGAGATACAACAGCTTCTCGTTCGAGAGATCCCGTTTTCGAAACGCCTCGAAATCCTCCGACAGACACCGTGTGACCCGGCTCACCACCGACTTCGAGACACCCGTGCCGCTCAGCACGTCCGCGAACGTCGCCTCAATGTCACGCGTCGACATCCCGTGGACGTACATCCGCGCGATCGGTTCATCGAGTTTCTCGGTCCGGCTCACGTAGGCGTCGAGAATCTTTGACTGAAACACCTTCTCTGTTTCTCGTACCCGCGGCACTTGCACCGTCACCGCTCCCTCGCCCGTGAGGACCCGATGCGACTCATACCCGTTGCGTCGTCCCTTCTCCTTCGTCGTTGCCGGAGCGTTCTCATAGTAGTTTCGACCCAACGCCTCCGTCACCTCGCGCTCCAACGCATATTGAAGCATCATCTGAGCTCCCGACCGGACGATCTCCGAGAGATTCATCTCCCCAAATACCAGTTGTTCCTCGAACTGCTTGAGCAATCGCTGACTCGGTAGTACCTTTCCCATGATGTATGGTTCTCCTTTTCTGTCCCCATGACGGGGACGGGTTTTGAGTTTGGGGAACCATACATCGTTTTTCTTTGACAGGGATCTTAAGACATCACCCTCCTTCTCGCTCTTTCCAAGCGAGTTTTTCTTTTGGATAAAAGAATGTTACGCCATTCTTATTTCCACAGGAACCGGGACGGATCCAAAACCGCAACAATCTATTTGACGCACGTAGTTCCAGCGGGTAGCCTGCTAGCATGTACGTGCGAAAATGGGCCGTTAAGGCTTGGGAAATAGTATCTCATGCAGATACTGCATTCAGCGTCCTGTCTCTGTTCCCGTTTCGCAGCGCTTTCGCAATTATGACTGGTCTGATCCCAGCGGTTCTTGCGATTGGAAGCGTTCCGACATGGGTTATAGCCATTCTTGTCCTTGTCGGACTTACTGTTGTCACAGCACTCCTATTGCTCATAACAAAGTTAATCGAATGGCTTGAGTCATCTGGCAAGATGCAGAGGCGTATCGCCAAGAAACAGAAACGAACTGACGAATCAGAAACACAACAGTTGCGTGAAGAACTGCGACAAGCCAAAAAAAACCATGCAGAGGCTAAGCTTCGATGGTGCGCCACTTTGTTATCAATAAAAATCGAGAGAGCGAGGGAGAGGGTCAAGTCTTAATTTTCCTGTCAAATCTCCGTACGGTTCCCCGCGCTCGGTTAAGCTGCTGATTCCTCCGACGTGCCTTGCGGGAGAAGCTCGTTGCGAAGCTCCTCGACTTTCCTAGCGGCGAAGACATCCATCCTCACGCCGCGCCATTTGTTTGCGACGGCCAAGAGCACAGCGAACGAGAGTTTCATCGCGGCCTCCTCGGTGAAGAAGTGAGGAATGACCTTTGTGCGACGTTTGTGCTCTCCGAACGTGCGCTCAAGTAGATTCGACGTGCGAAGCTTTTTGTGATGCGCCGCAGGAAGGCGTAGCGCCTGAAGACACGCTTCGAGGGTCTCTTCCATGCACTTCATCGCGCTCGGGAATCGTTGACGGTACCGAGCGATCACCTCCCGACCCTTCTTCAGCCCTTGCTCGTAGCTGTTCGCATGGAACGACTCAAGGATGGCCGCCTTGAGTTCGTCGCGCACTTCCTTCGGAGCCTTGCCCAGGATGTTCTCGAGGCGGTGCTTCTGGCAACGTTGCTTGAGGCTTCGAGGGAAGACCTCTGCGATCGCTTTGAGCACTCCAGGATTCCCGTCCGTCACGATGAGCAACGGCTCCCTCATTCCTCGGGCCACCATCTCCTGCAAAAACCCCTTCCAGTTCTCGTAGGATTCTCGGTTGCCGACACCGATATGAAGAAGAACTCGCGTCCCATCAGCGCGATAGCCGGTCGCAACGAGGATGGGCTCTTTCCTCTCCGCTCCTTGGTGGTAGCGCAGGTACGTGCCGTCGAGCTCGAGATACAACAGCTTCTCGTTCGAGAGATCCCGTTTTCGAAACGCCTCGAAATCCTCCGACAGACACCGTGTGACCCGGCTCACCACCGACTTCGAGACACCCGTGCCGCTCAGCACGTCCGCGAACGTCGCCTCAATGTCACGCGTCGACATCCCGTGGACGTACATCCGCGCGATCAGTTCATCGAGTTTCTCGGTCCGGCTCACGTAGGCGTCGAGAATCTTTGACTGAAACACCTTCTCTGTTTCTCGTACCTGCGGCACTTGCACCGTCACCGCTCCCTCGCCCGTGAGGACCCGATGCGACTCATACCCGTTGCGTCGTCCCTTCTCCTTCGTCGTTGCCGGAGCGTTCTCATAGTAGTTTCGACCCAACGCCTCCGTCACCTCGCGCTCCAACGCATATTGAAGCATCATCTGAGCTCCCGACCGGACGATCTCCGAGAGATTCATCTCCCCAAATACCAGTTGTTCCTCGAACTGCTTGAGCAATCGCTGACTCGGTAGTACCTTTCCCATGATGTATGGTTCTCCTTTTCTGTCCCCATGACGGGGACGGGTTTGAGCTTGGGGAACCATACATCGTTTTTCTTTGACAGGAATCTTAAGACATCACCAGGGAGAGTGAATATCCGCTTAAGGATATTCAAGTGACAGTTCGGTTTGCGGAATACAAGGATTTCGACCTTGCAAAAGAAATCGCCACAATCATTAATAAGTGCACGCAATGGCATGTTGAGGTTGACGGAAGCAACAAGCCGACGATCATTCCCTGCGAGGATTTCAAGGTTGTCTTCAATATTGGGCCATTGCGCACATTTGAAGACGTAGCATGGGCCTTTAATTATGGTGAATTAGTCAAAGGCAAGATTGGGTGGAATACAACCGAAGGGCTTGATGGTGGTGGGCACCTTATTGTAAATGTGATACCAACTGTCACGCAGTGAGCTTCCTGTATTCTAGTCATCCGAAACGCCCGCGGCACGCCGGTCTTGAGTTCGTTTGTGTTTTTGGACACGACGGACTCTTGAGGATTATCCACATCATCCAGAATTAGTCATCCTATTCGACGGAGCAACGTAGCTCGAAAGCTGTAAATAAATAAAGAAGTTCCTTCCTGAAAATCAGAGAGAATGACGCAGCGAAACGGTATTCGGCGCTGATTCGAATATCACCGCGAAATCAGGGCATTTTTCGCTCAGATGCCGACCGAATCGGCTGCAACTTCATAATCGATCCCGTCCTGTGCCAAAACTCGGCCCTCTTGAAATAGCCGATAAATCAGCAGCTTAGCGTCTGTGTTTTGCGACGGTGCCAAGGGCTGTGGGCTTTACAATCGTCTGGCTCGAGGGTGTTATCTTCGGATCCAGCATGACGTACCATGTGCAAATCCTACTGTTGGTCAGGCAGCCGTTGTTCGATCGGGCAGCCCTTGCTGCTCACACAGACCTCATGGGTGCTTCCGCCATTAAGTGTTGGTAAAATGACGCTAAGACTTTACGGTGCATTAAATTACAGCCATGGTCTTTCAAAAGGGCCGAGTTTTGGCACAGGATGGGGTCTATCGAATCACGGAGCCGCGCCTCCTGAATGGAGCACAGACAGTCGACACCCTCTCGCGATTCATCAAGCTGAATGCGAACAACCAAAAGCTTGCCGATGCCAAGGACTCGCTCGATGGAATGTACATCTTGGCCAAGGTCGTGACCGATGCCACGCCGGCTTTCGTTACGACGGTCACCATCAACAACAATCGACAGAATCCCGTCCTGTGCCAAAACTCGGCCCTCTTGCAACAGACTAAAAATCAACAGCTGAGACCTCGGCCTAAAGAGGGAGGAATAAGGTCGGCTGCTGCTGCCAACTGTCTACGAGGATGCAGGGATCTCGGGAGGAACCCTGGAGCGCCCGGGCCTGCAGCGCTTGCTCGCCGACATTGATGCCGGTCTCGTCGAGCAGGTGGTGCTCTACAAGGTCGACCGGCTGACCAGCTCCCTCTCCGACTTTGCGAAGCTCGTCGAGCGGCTCGACGCAGCCGGCACCGGTTTCGTCTCGGTGACCCCGTCCTGTGCCAAAACGCGGCCCTTTTGAAATAGACCATAAATCAGCAGCTTAGAGTCTGTGTTTGCGGCCGTGCCCAGGGCCGAGCGCGAACAAACGACGAAATCATGCAGGCATAGTCCCGGCAGATCGGAGACCGATCAGGTTCGGGGCGTGCGGATGAATAAATAGAAGGCACAGGCATAGGTTACGAGCGAACGCGATGGCGTCCAGAACAACAGACCGGATATTTGGGAAACAGTCGCACGAGCGAACCTCTCCACGTTCCTAAGACGCCGGTGGCGTCGTCGGGTCGACCGGCACTAAGCAGCCGAGCATGACTGACCTTGCCCAGGAAAAGTGGACAGGTTGATTATCTCGCATGAGCCGTTTTGAGGTCATGAATCCGTTCGAACACCATTGGGCTGTTGTAATCGAGTGACGAGTGGAGTCGATACGGATTGTAGAACCCCTCGATGTAGCTCGCGACCGCGTCTTTGGCCATACGTCGTGTTGGCCAACTACATCGGTGGAGGAGCTCGGTCTTGAGCGTGCCTAAGAAGCTCTCGGTCACGGCGTTGTCCCAGCAATCACCCTTGCGGCTCATCGAGCACACGATGCCGTACTCATCGAGCACGGCCTGGTAGGTCGCAGCCGCGTATTGAGTACCACGGTCTGAATGATGCACCAAGCCACTTTCCGGCAGGCGGCGCCCCAAGGCCATGTGAAGCGCCTCGAGAGCAAGCTCCGCGCGCAGGTGGGGCTGCATCGCCCAGCCTACGACACGACGCGAGAACAGATCGAGGATGACCGCCAAGTAGAGCCAGCCTTCCCAAGTCCGGATGTAGGTTATGTCCGTCACCCAGAACTGGTTCGGTCGTTCGGCTTCGAAGTTCCGGCCGAGCACGTTGGGTGCGATGGGGCGATCGTGCTTGCTGTCGGTCGTGCGGCGAAAACGCTTGCTGGGCAGACCCTGCAGGCCCATCTCACGCATCAGCCGTGCCACTCGCTGCTTGCCTACCTCGACGTTCTCCCCGTCAAGCTGGCGACGTACACGCTCCCTGCCGTAGGTACCACGGCTATGGGCGTGGATCGCTTGGATGCGCAGCTTCAGCTTCCCATCCTCACACTGTCGCTTGCTGGGCGCGCGCTTCATCTGAGCGTAGTAGCCGCTGGTCGATACCCTCAGAACTCGGCACATCACCCGCACCGGGTAGTTGGCCCGCTCCGCGTGAATGAATTTGAATCTCATTCGCTTTCCTTCGCGAAGAAGGCCGCCGCCTTTTTTAATATTTCTCGCTCTTGCTCCAACGTACGCACTCGACGCCGTAGCGAACGGAGCTCATCACGTTCCGCCGTCGTCAGAGCCTCGCGTGGACCTTCACCGTGATCAACTTTGTATTGTTTCACCCAGTTTCGAAGGGCCGATTCCGTCAGGTCCAGTTCCTTAGCGACCTGGCCGATGCTGCGCTCGCCCTCCCTGAACAGCCGGACCGCTTCCTTCTTGAACTCCCCCGTGAACTTCCTGCGTCGTCGTTCTCCCATGGACGCCTCCAGGCGCATTGTCGCGCCTCGGTTGATGTCCACAAAACCCGGGCAGGGTCAGACAGGCCTCAACCGCGCAAACAACGCTGAATCGACTTTTTGCGGAGCACAGGCAGCGATCACGTCGACCTACATGTCTCGTCGGTCTGAGGCGGGAGCCTCGCTAGTTTTGCTCCATCCTTTGCATCAAGCTGTCTAGCCGCCCTTCAAGCGACTCTACCGCTTCAACAGACGAAGAAAACACCTCAAGCACGCGTCCCAGTACCGATCCATCACAGCGTTGACACCGGACGCAGCAAGATTCCACGCCTCCTCTTCGTGCGCGGCCCCATTCATGTGCTCGACCCCGATAGCCGCGCAAGATAGTCGCTCCAAGTGATCCGGATTGAACCGGGCATCGCGCCGCGCTCCCGCGTACTCACCGCCCAACGACTCGTTGTAGCCGTGAGGCGTCATGGTCCGGCGCGCTATGATCTCGCGGTGTTCGACTGCGCAGGCGGTGTACAGGTCGAGGCCGGAATGTAAGACTTCAACCACAGGATTACCGAACTGCGCAAACGGCAGTCGCCGTGCCTTTCGGTGCTCGTTGACTCGGCGGTCAACGTCCTGCGATAGGCCAATGTATTGCAACCCGCCATGCCGTCTCCAGCACAGCAGGTAGACTACAAACTCGCTGCCCGAGGCCGTCATAGAGCGTGGTGCAACCGCAAGGTAGCCAGCGACATACGGAAGCCCGCGAGCGCAAACGACATCCTCCACTCGGGAATGGGGATGAAGTACCCCGTCCTGTGCCAAAACTCGGCCCTTTTGAAATAGACCATAGATCAGCAGCTTAGTGTCTGTGTTTGCGACCGGGCCAAGGGCCGTAGGCTTTACAATCGTCTGGCCCGAGGGTGTTATCTTCAGATCCATGATGACGTACCACGTGAAGTCTCCTCGGGAAACTTCTAGACCCGGCGAGCTGGTTCGCACACCGCCATGAGTAGCTTGATGAAAGCCGTCCGCTGTCACCGCTACGTCGGTCTCGACGACCAGGGGCGACCCCTGGCGACTCCGGCTTCGCTCCGAGAGGCCCTCTCGTGGACGAGATTCCGCCACCGGCCTGCGAACCGGGGCAGGTGTTGGTTCAAACTCGGTATGCCGGTGTGCAGTATCCGGATGCCCTGCAGGCGCAGGGCCTTTACCAGCAGCGGCCACGGCTTCCGTATGTGCCAGGGATGGACGTGTCGGGCATGGTCCTGGAGCTAGGCGATGGTGTCGACGGGTTGGCGGTGGGCGACGAGGTCTTCGCGCAAATGAGCGTGGGCGGTCTGGCCGAGGTCGCCGCTGCGCCGGCGTCGTCGGTCTGGCCGGCGCCGACCGGGGTCCCCCTGTCTGCGTGTGCGAATCTGGGGCGAAACTTCTTTCCAGCCTACTACTCCTTGAAGATTCTCGGTGAGGTCACGGCAGGAGATCTGGTGTTGGTCGATGGAGCGCGTCCTGTCCAAAAACACAAACGAACTCAAGATTTGCGCGCCGGGACGTTTCGGATCAGAGACATCTGAGGCTTGGTTCGCCAATGGAAGCTAGAATCCTCGGTCATTCGGTTTCCGTGCTTTGACATCGTGGACTCCTGTCTCCCAAAGGATTAGGTGTCCACGAAAGCGGGTCAAGTCCAGTGGTAGCGCTTCGACGACCAGGACCGCCCTCCTCGTCTCCTCGGTCAGCTTGGTGCGATCGGATTCCTTCCAGTTCCACCACTCGGGCCAGCGGTGATTCTGCAATCAAGTGTTGGCGGCCGCCGAGAGCTCATCGACCTTGGCGGCCAAGATGAAGTCGCTTTCCGTCAGGCCATCGATCTTGTGAGTCCAGATCGTGAGTCTAACCACACCCCATGCCAGGTGGATATCTGGGTGGTGTCCCTGGGCTTCAGCCAGCTCTCCGACTCGGTTGGTGAATGCGAGGGCCTCCCGGAAATCTTTGAATCGAAACTCTTTCTCCAAATGATGTTGTTCAACGGTTCGCCAGTTGCCACCGAGCTTCCGCTGGAGTCCCTTTAGCGCGGGACCTCGGACCGGCGGCACCCCGCCCCGGCAGGGTACGCATTCTTTTTTCGCTAGCTCATTCGCCAATTGGACCTCCTCGCAGGGTCTCGAATTCACCGCAGTCCTTACAAACATAACTTAGGAACCTGAACCCAATGTCGAGAGTGCGTAGTGGCTTCATCGTGAACCGCCGAACACCATCGTCTTCGTCGCAGTGAAGCCCCAAATCGCATCGGTGTCTGGTGCCCGCCGATGGGTGGTTCGAGTGGCAACGGACCGGGCACGGCAAGCGGCCCTACTTCCTTGCGCTTGAGGACGGATCGCCACTTTCGTTGGCCGCTCTGTGGGAGCACTGGGGCAAGGGCGACGACTCCCTCGAATCCTTCACCATCATCTTTGCGGACGACAACCAACGTCACACCTACTGACAAGAGCTCGCTGTTGTCAGGCGTGCGAATGCTCGCTAGTCTTGAGAGTTGGCAAAGCTCGAATGAGCTTGCCGGCCTTCTTTTCGGCCTGCCGCAGCTCGTAGAGCTTTTGCAGATTCAGCCAGAATTCCGCACTGGTGCCAAAGAAATGGGCCAAACGCAGCGCCGTGTCGCCGGTGATGGAGCGCTGCCCATTGAGAATCTCGGTGATGCGGTTGGTGGGTACTTGGATCTGTCGGGCGAGTGCGGCGGCGCTCATACTGAGTTCGGTTAGCTCTTCCGCGAGGTGTTCACCTGGGTGGATCGCGGGAACGGCCATGACTTCCTTCTCCTAGTGATAGTCGATAATTTCCACATTCAGAGGCCCTGAGGATCCGTGGGGCCATTCGAAGCAAATCCGCCATTGGCTGTTGATACGGATGCTGTACTGCCCTTTGCGCTCCCCTTTCAAGACCTCAAGACGGTTGCCGAGCAATGCAGCAAGGTCTTTGAGTGACGAGGCCGCCTCAAGACGGTCGAGCTTCAGCCGGGCAGCGCGCTCGATGCCAGAGAAAGCCTTCACCGGCTTTCCGGCGGCAAAGTTCCCGGTTCGCCTGCCACGATAGCTGACGATCACTATCAATCATGCCTTGAAATATGCGTTACGTCAACCATAATCATGATCGGGTAGTTTGGATGGTACTTTCGACTGACACTCCCGGCCGAAGGCATTTTTCATGATATGGATTGATCGGGAACGAGGCTGAAGCCGAGTCGGGTAGCTTTGCGTCGGAGATTACTCAGGAGGCGTTGCTGGTATTGCCTTTCATAGGCGTCCTGACCGAGCTCAATGAACTCCTCTCCAGTCGCAAGCATGCGGAAGTAGATGGTCGCTATTTTACGGGCGGTAGCTGTGATGGCCTTTGGAGCACCTCGTCGCGATCGGATTCGTCGATAGAAAGCGCCGAGCGCGGTTTGGGTATTGCGGACAGCGCACGCGGCGAGGCGAAAGAGTTTTGCAGCACGACTGGAGCTCATTGGGGTGGCCCGGCGAAAGATTCGACCAGCGGACTCCTTATTATTCGGTGCGAGAGCTAGCCATGAGGTGAAGTGCTTGTCACTTTTCCACGGGCTCATGTCGCAACCGGTTTCTCCTACGAGCTGCAGAACGGCATAGCTACCTAAGCCGGGAACCCTGGTTAGGTCCACCCCCGTGAGTCCCAATAGAGACTCAGCGAGCGGAAAGCGCGGCCCGTTGCCGCTACGCGCTCGCCGTGTCCGTGGTTTCGGCTTAGGCCGAGCGTCCTGAGGCCGGGTCTCCAATTTGGACAGGCATCTCTCGATCCGCTTGTCACAGTCTTCCATTTTCTCTTGATAGAAATCGTACAACTCCACCGACTGTTGAAGAGCGAAAACATGCTCGCTCCGATAGTTACCTTCTAAGGCTTTCGCGATCGTGGCCTCATCGTTGTGGCAACGTTCATGCCTCAGTTTTGCTAGGTCACGAGGATCTCGCTCTCCTCTCAAGATCGCTCGGATGATCGCAAGGCCGGTGACTCCGGTCACGTCGCGCAGGACGTGTTGTAGCTGGAGCCCCATTTGGTTGAGCGCTTTGTGCATATGCTGAATGTGGCGAGCCGCTGACTCCACCAGCGAGCTTCGTTGGCGGGTGTATGCCCTTAGCTCGCAAATCGCCGATTCCGGCCGAAAGGTTTTTGGGAGTAGCCCGAATGTATGCAGCTGTTGCAGCCACTCCGCATCCGACACGTCTGACTTGCGCCCAGATACGTTTTTCACTTTGCGAGCATCGACCAGATAGACTTCAAATCCCTCGTCTTCCAACAACTCGTACAGTGGAATCCAATAAACTCCGGTCGACTCCATCGCCACCGTGCACACGCCGCACGCCTTCAGCCAATTGGCCAGCTCTCGCAGCGAGCATACAAAGCTCTGAAACGTGCGGACATGTTCGCCCTCAGGAGTGCGCCCCTTCGGGACTGCCGCCACGATTGACTCCGCTCCAATATCAATCCCTGCAGCATCTAGATTTACCGTGTCGAGCTCGTGCTCCAATTTTTTCCGTCTTGCTTGACGACTGCTTTTTGTCCTGACGCGACGTGCCATTTCTCGCTCCTTTCGGCGCAACCAGGAGAGAGGGGCGATTCAAAACATTCTTTCGAACGGGGTCATGCCTCGCGACATGCCACCACGGATACTCCCGCTAACCCTCCAGACCTTGCTGTCAAACGGGCACTGAGCACCATCGTACCTTCGGCCTTGACTCCCGGCTGCACTCGATCGGAGTCTACTTCCTCCCACAGATCTCAAAGGGTCAGTCTCCGATTACCTTCGCCCGCCCGGGCGATGCCATTGCTGTCAAGTTGACGAAAAGCTAGCTGACCGACCCCCGTCATGTCCGATTCTTGGCGACGGCGATTCCTTTGTGGTTGCGGAGCCCAACGACAGTATCCCGGTCGCCGACGCGATCCCGCGCAAAACTGCGGATTTGCTTGCCCGCTCCCCTATCGCCGGCAAGCTCTTCGACGAGACCGGCGACCGGCTGACACCCACCCACACCAAAAGGTTGCGTCTCACGCGCACGCGAAACGCGTCGTCAAACCGGATGGTGTCTACATCAGAATTATACGTTCAACCCACCGGGCCTCCGCGTCCTGTGCCAAAACTCGGCCCTTTTGAAATAGCCGATAAATCAGCAGCTTAGCGTCTGTGTTTTGCGACGGTGCCAAGGGCTGTGAGCTTTACAATCGTCTGGCTCGAGGGTGTTATCTTCGGATCCAGCATGACGTACCATGTGCAAATCCTACTGTTGGTCAGGCAGCCGTTGTTCGATCGGGCAGCCCTTGCTGCTCACACAGACCTCATGGGTGCTTCCGCCATTAAGTGTTGGTAAAATGACGCTAAGACTTTACGGTGCATTAAATTACAGCCATGGTCTTTCAAAAGGGCCGAGTTTTGGCACAGGACGGGGACCGCCGCCGTTCGCGCTACACTTTAGCGGCTCGGACGTCGGCACATCCGGATCGGCGAAGATCACGGTGATCTCATCGGGGTTGATCAGCCCCCCGTCGCTCCACAGAATGGCGGAATGAGCGGGAGTCTTGAAGCCTGCCATGATCAAATCCCGGCTGATCATGTCCACTCCGGACCTCGCACTTTGATTGAGGTCGCTGATCTCGGGCTCCCGACGGAAACTCTCGGAACCGCGATGCAGCAACCCAAAGACCGATGCCATCACGGTCAGCGTGAGCAGAAGCGCGATCATCACTTCGACGAGAGTGAACCCACGCTCGGCTATCGAAAAGCGCCTTCCGATCCGTTTCATAGAACACCTCCGGTTGCCCGGGAGTTGAGGTTCCCTGGGCCCTCCCTGCGCCTTTCCAGGCTGTAGGGGTTCTGCGACTACGTGGACAGTTTTTCAGGAAGTTACCTAGAACGGAATGGGTTAAATCACACGAAAACCCCCTCGATGGAACGAGGGGATTTCACCACATCCGCGCTCGGTTCCCCCAGCAAACCCAGAGCAACGAAGAAGAGTCGAGACCACCTTTCAGGCTGTTTGGAGACCTATCCGATTCAAGCTACGATAGGTGGTTCAAATCGCTGGACCTCGCTAAGTTCGGGAAACTACTCATGAAAGTATTTACGTCAGGGTCTTCCTTGTTGATCCCTAGTCTGGTTCTGTCAGGGGTGTTGGTCGCAACGCTTGGAGCCGTGCAGCCCAACCAGTCTGGAGATGGAATTCCGGCCAGCCCGGTCCGATACACCAAGGCCGTGCGGCATCCGGTGCGTCGAACGATCGTGCTCCCCGGCTTGGTCGCCTCCCGCATCGAGAGCTTGGTCGCTAGTGAAGTGGAAGGCTTGGTCGTCGAGCTCGCGGCACGGGAGGGAACCGCGGTGCGCAAGGGCCAGACGATCGTCCGACTACGAAGCGATCAGCTCGAGCTCCGGCTCGCGGCGGCGGAAGCCGATCTACGCGAGGCCGAGGCGCGCTGGACTCTGGCGGAGAACAACCTGACGCGATCCCGAGAGCTCTTCGAATCCCAAGTCTTGTCCAAAGGGCAGCTCGACGACTCTCAATCGGAGTTCAACGCCTGGCAAGGCCGGGCCGAGCGGCTCAAGGCCGAGGTCGCCAGCATCAAGCTCGATGTCGAGCGATCGACCATCCGCGCGCCCTTCGCGGGAGTCGTCGTTGCCGAACGCTGCGCGGTAGGCGAATGGATCGACCGGGGCGCCCCGGTCGCGGAGCTCATTTCTCTCTCCGATCTCGAGATCCGGGTCGACGTTCCAGAGCATTATTTCGGCACCATCCAATCCGGCTCCGAGACGACGGTCGAATTCGAGTCCCTGCCCGGTTACGAACTAAGCGGGGAGGTCAGCGCGGTGGTCCCGCGCGCCAATCCCCAAGCACACACCTTTCCCGTCAAGGTAGGTATCAGTAATAAGGACGGCAAGGTCGGGGCAGGGATGTTGGCCAAAATTACTTTCTCAGCCGGTGCTTCGCACCAAGCCACCGTGGTCCCCAAGGATGCCGTCATTACCCGCGGAGATCGGCGTTTCGTCTACGTTCTCAGCGAAGACAGCACTGTGAGCCAAGTCCCCGTCGAGACCGGGGTTGGTGCAGGAGCCTGGGTGGAGATTCAAAGCGATTTGAAACCGGGCGCCAAGGTCGTAACCCGCGGCAACGAGCGACTCCAACCCGGCCAGAAGGTGGCGGGCGAGTCCTTGGAGTACGAGCTCCCGTGAAGATCATCGACGAGGCCATACGCTACCCGGTTACGACAACGGTAGGCGTGCTGTTCCTCGTCTTGTTCGGAACCATCGCCCTTTTCCGCATTCCGGTTCAGCTGACCCCCGACGTCAGCCGGCCAACCATCACCGTCACCACGTTCTGGCCTGGCGCCAGCCCGCAGGAAGTCGAGAGGGATATCGTCGACGAGCAAGAAGAGCAGCTCAAGTCACTCGAGGGATTGCTCAAGTTGGAGAGCTCGAGCTCCGATAGCAGCGGCACCATTACCTTGACGTTCCCGGTGGGCACCGACCTGGATAACGCCCTGCTCAAGGTCTCAAACCGGTTGCAACAGGTGCCCCGGTATCCCGACGACGCCGACAAGCCGATCATCAGCACTGTGGACGTCAACGAGAACGCCATCGCCTGGTTTCTTCTCGGCAAGACCGAGGAGAACCCTTTCCCCAACGACATCACCACGCTCTACAACTTCGTCGACAACTTTATCAAGCCGGAGCTGGAACGGGTCCCCGGGGTTGGACTTTCGAACTTCTTCGGTGGGCGGGAACAAGAACTTCAAGTCATCGTGGATCCCGCGAAACTGGCGGCGCGGCGCGTTACGTTCAACGAGTTAGGGGCGGCGCTCGAGCGAGAGAATCGTAACTACAGTGCCGGCGACTTCGACGAGGGCAAGCGCCGCTACATCGTGCGCACTGTCGGCGAGTATCGGTCTCCCGAGGACATCGAGAACATCGTCATTGCGGTCCGAGACGGCATCCCCATCTACGTCCGTGACGTCGGCCGGGCCGAGCTGGGATATCGCAAGCCGGACGCGAATGTCTACCACTGGGACGAACAGATCATCGCCATCAACGCCATTCGGGAGCCTGGCTCGAACGTCTTGGAGGTGATGGCCGGTCTCCGCGCAACGGTCGATAGGCTCAACAACGATCTTCTGAATCCACGAGGTCTCCAGATGGGGATCGGTTATGACCAGACCGAGTACATCGATAGCGCCATCGGCCTGGTCCAGCAAAGCCTCGTGATCGGCGGACTGTTGGCCATCGGCGTTCTACTCCTATACCTGAGAAGTGGAACCAGCACGCTGGTCATCGCGGTGGCCATTCCGATCTGCATCATCGGCGCCTTCCTCATGATGCTCTTGTTCGGACACACTCTAAACGTCGTGAGCCTGGCTGGCATGGCGTTTGCGGTCGGCATGGTCGTCGATAACTCCATCGTGGTGCTCGAGAATATCTACCGCCACAATCAGATGGGAAAACCTCGATTCGTCGCCGCGTTCGACGGTGCGAAGGAAGTCTGGGGAGCCGTCCTGGCGAGCACTCTAACCACGATCGCGGTCTTCGTCCCCGTGGTATTCATCGAAGAAGAGGCGGGGCAGCTTTTCGCGGACATTGCCATCGCCATCAGTTGTGCCGTCGCGATCAGTCTCATCGTATCTATCACTGTCATCCCGAGTCTTTCGGCCAGGATTCTGCGGACCGCCGATCAGAACGACGACGAGCAGGGCTTCCATAATCTATGGGGATGGATGCCCCGGGCACGCGCCGTCGCGCACTGGGTAAGCGACACGGTCTCCTGGATCAATCGCTCCACGAATCGCCGCCTGGTCATCGTTGTCGGCATGACGGTGGTTTCTATCGTGTTGAGCCTCCTGATCATGCCCCAGGCCGAGTACCTGCCGGTGGGCAACAACAATTTCTTGTTCGGTATCGTCTTGCCCCCGCCGGGATACAAGCTCGAGGAAGTCTCCGGGCTTCGTGAGGTCTACGCGAAAGGTCTCAAGCCCTTGGGAGAGTCCGAGCCAGGATCGGCCGAGGCACGCGCCCAGCCCGGAGGGGGCGTCGATGCCTATTTCTACGTGGCCCTGAACAATCAGGCGTTCATGGGCGTCAGGGCCCGCGACCCGATGCGGGTCCGTGAACTCTTGCCCGAGTTCCAGCGATTCGGCGCCCAGCTTCCCGGCGTCATCTCGGTCATCAGCCAGGCCAGCATATTTCAGTCGGGCTTCGACGAGGGTCGCAACATCGACATCGACATCACCGGGCCCGATCTCGGCGAGCTCATGGCGCTCGGTCGGGAGATGTTCGGCAAGGTCTACCAGGTCCTGCCGGGAGTACAGGGGCGGCCCATTCCCGGGTTGGATCTAGACAATCCGGAAGTTCAGGTCATCACCCACCGTCGGCGCGCGGCCGAGGTGTATCTTTCGAATCGAGAGCTCGGTTTTGCGGTGAACGCTCTGGTGGACGGAGCCAAAGCCAGCGATTATCAGTTCGAAGGAAAAGAGATCGATCTCCGCGTCATGGTCGAAGAGGGTTACTCGCACCGCACCCATCTGTTGGAGCAGCTTCCCATCGCGGCGCCGGACGGCCGGCTCGTCACGCTCGGCTCGGTGGCGGAAATCGTCGAGGTGAACGGCCCGGTGCAGATCAACCACCGCGAGCGGGAACGCTCCGTCACGCTCCGCATCACGCCCGCGGAGCAGATGCCGCTCGAGACCGCGATGGGTCTCGTTGAAACGGAGATTTTGGAGCCCCTGCGACAGGAAGGAAAACTGGGAGGACTCTACCGCGCCGCCCTGAGCGGAAGTGCCGACAAGCTCTCGCAAACCGGCCGCTCGCTCCGCTGGAACTTCCTTCTGGCCATCATCATCACTTACCTCCTGATGGCCGCTCTCTTCGAAAGCTTCCTCTACCCCTTCGTCATCATGTTCAGCGTGCCGCTGGCTGCGCTCGGGGGGTTTCTGGGGTTGGCAATCATCAACCTTTTCTACTACCAAGCCCTCGACGTGCTCACGATGTTGGGCTTCATCATCTTGGTGGGTACGGTCGTTAACAACGCGATTCTGATCGTCCACCAGTCGCTGAACCACATGCGGGACGATGGCATGGAAGCCAATGAGGCCATCAGCGCGTCGGTGAAGACCCGTATCCGTCCAATCTTCATGAGCGTCAGCACTTCGGTCTGCGGCATGCTGCCGCTCATCCTCTTCCCCGGGGCCGGATCGGAGCTCTACCGCGGACTCGGAAGCGTCGTGGTGGGTGGCCTCATTCTGTCGACGGTCTTCACGCTATTCCTAGTTCCCGCGCTCTTCAGTTTGGTCATGGAGGCGCGAAGCCACCTGGCCCAACGAGCGGGGAGAATCTTTCGGACGGCCGAGCAGAGCGGCGACTAGCTCATCGACTCTCGAAAGCCACTAGAATAGGGGCCGTGATGAAGGCATGGCCGAAGCGTCTTCTTGCGCTCTCTGTCTCAGCCTGCCTTCTTTACGCGGCCTGTCGTGACGGCGATTCCGCTCCTTTCGTCGTACTTTTCTGCTTAGACGGCGCAGACCCCGACATCGTGGCCCGTCTGCGCGGCGAGGGAAAGCTGCCGCAGATCGATCGGCTCATGCGCTCCGGCGCATGGAGTCCCATGGAATCCGTAGCCGCGAAACGAGGGTGATGTCTTAAGATTCCTGTCAAAGAAAAACGATGTATGGTTCCCCAAGCTCAAACCCGTCCCCGTCATGGGGACAGAAAAGGAGAACCATACATCATGGGAAAGGTACTACCGAGTCAGCGATTGCTCAAGCAGTTCGAGGAACAACTGGTATTTGGGGAGATGAATCTCTCGGAGATCGTCCGGTCGGGAGCTCAGATGATGCTTCAATATGCGTTGGAGCGCGAGGTGACGGAGGCGTTGGGTCGAAACTACTATGAGAACGCTCCGGCAACGACGAAGGAGAAGGGACGACGCAACGGGTATGAGTCGCATCGGGTCCTCACGGGCGAGGGAGCGGTAACGGTGCAAGTGCCGCGGGTACGAGAAACAGAGAAGGTGTTTCAGTCAAAGATTCTCGACGCCTACGTGAGCCGGACCGAGAAACTCGATGAACTGATCGCGCGGATGTACGTCCACGGGATGTCGACGCGTGACATTGAGGCGACGTTCGCGGACGTGCTGAGCGGCACGGGTGTCTCGAAGTCGGTGGTGAGCCGGGTCACACGGTGTCTGTCGGAGGATTTCGAGGCGTTTCGAAAACGGGATCTCTCGAACGAGAAGCTGTTGTATCTCGAGCTCGACGGCACGTACCTGCGCTACCACCAAGGAGCGGAGAGGAAAGAGCCCATCCTCGTTGCGACCGGCTATCGCGCTGATGGGACGCGAGTTCTTCTTCATATCGGTGTCGGCAACCGAGAATCCTACGAGAACTGGAAGGGGTTCTTGCAGGAGATGGTGGCCCGAGGAATGAGGGAGCCGTTGCTCATCGTGACGGACGGGAATCCTGGAGTGCTCAAAGCGATCGCAGAGGTCTTCCCTCGAAGCCTCAAGCAACGTTGCCAGAAGCACCGCCTCGAGAACATCCTGGGCAAGGCTCCGAAGGAAGTGCGCGACGAACTCAAGGCGGCCATCCTTGAGTCGTTCCATGCGAACAGCTACGAGCAAGGGCTGAAGAAGGGTCGGGAGGTGATCGCATGGAAGAGACCCTCGAAGCGTGTCTTCAGGCGCTACTCCTTCCTGCGGCGCATCACAAAAGGCTTCGCACGTCGAATCTACTTGAGCGCACGTTCGGAGAGCACAAACGTCGCACAAAGGTCATTCCTCACTTCTTCACCGAGGAGGCCGCGATGAAACTCTCGTTCGCTGTGCTCTTGGCCGTCGCAAACAAATGGCGCGGCGTGAGGATGGATGTCTTCGCCGCTAGGAAAGTCGAGGAGCTTCGCAACGAGCTTCTCCCGCAAGGCACGTCGGAGGAATCAGCAGCTTAACCGAGCGCGGGGAACCGTACGGAGATTTGACAGGAAAATTAAGACTTGACCTCCATGAGCTCAAGGACTGTCATTCCTTCTCGGTGGGCTCTCCCGGGGGCTTTGTGTGTTTTCTTCATGGGACCATCATACACAGATCCTGGGGTTTTGTCAAGATAAAATCATAATCCCCATTTCAAAAGGGCTGAGTTTTGGCACAGGACGGGGTTGCAGCTGGGCGGCGTCGCGCCGGAGCTTGAGTGCAAGCCATAGCATCGTCAGGCTCTTGCCCGAACCCTGTGTGTGCCAAACGATACCGCCGCGCTCGCTAGGCTTCCGAGCCGTACGAATCCGCCCCATGGCCTCGTTCACGGCGATGAACTGCTTATAGCGTGTCAGCTTGCGGACGCTCCGGCCGCCTTCGACCTCGAACACGACGAAGTTCCGCACGATGTCCAGCAGATTGCGCGGCTCGAGGAGTCCGTACAACAAGACGTCCTGTGGCGTCGGCTTGCGCTTGAGTCTCTCACCGAGCTGCTTCACGGTCAGCGGGTACGGCTCCTTCCATTTCAGGAAAAACCGCTCTGGCGTACTGACCGTTCCGTAGACGGCCCGTTCGCCGCAGGTTCCGACGAGAATCTGCGTCGCCTCGAAGAGCTTCGGCGCTCCCTGGTCCTTCCACTGCGTGCCAGCCTCCTGGTACCGGTGGAGCTGCTGGATCGCCTTCGCCTTCCAAGCATCGCCAATGGTGGGGCTCTTGCATTCAATGACGGCGAGCGGGAGGCCGTTGACGAACGCCACGACATCCGGGACGACGTGCTTCTTCGACCCGAGCACCTTGTACTGTCGGGTAACGATCCATTCGTTGCGGTCAGGCTGATCGAAGTCGAAGAACCGGACCGTGTGGCTCTTCCGTCCGTCGCCTCGGTCCTGCTCCAGTGCGATGCCGTAGGTGAGCGACGTATAGACCTTCTCGTTCGCCTCCGCGAGACTGGCCGCAGCGACCTGCGTCACCGTCTTCACTGCCTTGGCGACGTTGGTTTCGGAAAGCCAGGGATTCAGCCGCTTGAGGGCCTTCGCGAGACGTACGGTGAGAATAATTTCCTTGAAGCTCTTGCGTTCGCCTTCAAGAGCCTCGGGCGGAAGATAGGTGTAGTCGAGGGACTCCAGCAGCTCGACCGCAGGATTCTCCGCTAGGTGCAGCTCATCCCATCCCGTGGTCTTCGGACTCATGCAACCTCGGGACCAGGGGTAACGCGGAGTTCACCGGTGAGGAGGACGGGCATCAGAGCCCTCTTGAGCCATTGCTTGCCAAGGACCTCAGCTCTCGCCCGGAGCAACGATGAATTGAACGACTCTACAATTTCCATCACTCGTCGCTGTTCATCAAGGGGAGCACAAGGAACTGGGAGTTGGCCATATTCGGTAGCATTGATGTTCGGTTGAGCCTGTGCGCGTTGCCGATCGCCTACCCATCGCCAATATACGTCGGTATTGAGGTACTCTCTAAGAAACGTCGGCAGCAGAACATCGCGCTTTGTCCTGAAGCGGACCAAGTAGCCGGCAAATGCACTGCGCATACCAGGGTCGCGATGCATATAGGCTTTTCCCACCGTTGCTCCACTCCGAGCGAATAGTATGTCGCCAAGCTGAAGCAAGTAGCCATCGGCATTTTCGCCACTAATTCCAACGGCATTGTCCCTAAGGGCACCGTTGTCATCGATGTCGGTGATACGGATATAGCGGATACCGCCGGGCTTGAAATCGGCCTTCGCGACGTTGGCACCGTATTGCCCCTTGCCATTACAACAATCAACGAGAGCGCGAACTTCCCACTCCTCCGGTATCTCCCCAATCTCAGTCTGCTTGAACCGCGTGTGCCGCCCCGGCAGGCCCCGTGAGAGCAGCTCCTGCATCAGGCTGCGCTTGACGACCTGCACCTGGTCGATGACCGCCTGGGTCTTCTCGATGGCATCGTCCACCGAAGACAGGATGGCGGCAATCTTGCGCTGCTCGCATAAATTCTTTGGAAAACGAATAAGGTGTTGCTTTAGCAGCTTGAAGTGCCTGGAGTAGCCGAGGTTTGTGAGAGGTAGATTACAAAGCGCGTAGTAAAGGAAAGAGGCGTCAACCCGGTCGAGCCGTGGCGTGATTATTTGCGTACCATCGGCTCCTGGCACGAAAGGAAAGTCCACGTACTTGAAGATGCGAGTATGGTCGCCGAAAACAATCACCGGAAGCTGACCTGGAAACTGTAGTTCGTCGTCATCGACGAAACCGGCGACCATTTCTTGTCCCTGGTCGATGACGGGGAATTTACCGTTGGTCTGGTAGATGGACTTCGAGGCTTTTGAAATCTTGACTCCGGATCGGCGAACTGCAAGCTCCGTGAATCGGCTCTTGGCCCATCCTGAAGGAACTTCAGTTCTAGTCGACGTCATACCCTAACTCCGCTAAGTACCGGTTCATCGTCACCTCGGCCGCCGCACGCTCCTGTTCCAGTTCCCTCAGTTTCCGCACCGCGTCTGCCACGTCGATCCGCTCTTCTTCTTCTGAAGTGTCCACGTACCGGCTGATGTTAAGGTTCCATTCGTTCTTCTCGATCTCGGCAAGCGGAACGATTTGCGCATACTTCTCCACATCGGCGTAAGCGTGGAATGTGCCAGAGATGTGCTCGATATCCTGAGCGCGCAGGCAGTTCTGGTTGCTCCCCTCTCCGAACTCGCCGGACGCGTCGATGAACAGCACCTTGCCCTTGCTTGCCGCCAGCTTGTTCCGATTCAGCACCAGGATGGACACCGGGATGCCAGTGCCGTAGAAGAGGTTCGGAGCCAGACCGATGACCGCCTCAAAGAGGTCCTCCTCCAGCAGGCCCTGTCGGATTTTCCCCTCTGCACTGCCGCGGAACAGAACGCCGTGCGGCATCACGACGCCGAGTCGGCCCGAAGCGTTCAACACCGCCACCATGTGCTGAACGAACGCCAGATCACCCTTCGTCTTCGACGGCACGCCGAACCGGAACCGCCCGTAGCCGTCGTTCTCGGCCACTTCGCGGCCCCACTCGTCGAGGCTGAACGGCGGATTGGCGATCACACGGTCATACAGCAGAAGCTCTCCTTCATCCACGAGCTTCGGGTCCCGAATCGTGTCGCCCTTCTCGATTCGGGCGTCCGGCAGCCCGTGTAGCAGCATGTTCATCTTGCAAATGGCCCAGGTGCTCAGATTCTTCTCCTGGCCGTGCAGCGTCAGGTTGCGCGGGTTGGCACCTTTGCGTTCGATATAATGGGCGCACTCGATCAGCATGCCCCCAGAACCGGCCGTCGGGTCGCAGATACGCATCCGTTCGGTGGGCGCCAGCAGCGCGACGATGAGCTTAACCACCATCCGCGGCGTGTAGAACTCGCCGCCTTTCTTGCCCGCGTCGTCGGCGAACTGCTCGATCAGATACTCGTAGGCGCGACCGAGAAGATCGGGCTCGGCCATGCGGTCGTTGCGGAGGGAAATTTGGGAGAAGTGCTGCACCAGACGTGCGAGCACGGTGTCGCGGTTTCGGGCGTCGCCGAGCTTGTGTTCGTCGTTGTAGTCGATGCCGGCAAGCACCCCTTCCAGTCCGCCGTTCTGTTCCTCTAGCGCGACACATGCCTTGTTCAACGTTTCCCCGATGTTGGTCGCCTGTTTCTGGATCGTGCCCCACCGCGCCCGGTCCGGTACGAAGAACTCGTGCTCGTCCGGGTCTCTCCATGCCACCGTCTCGGAGAAACCCTTGGAGATGAGCTTCTCCGCTTCCTCCTCGAAGCGGTCCGATAGCCGTTTCAGGAAGAGCAGACCGAAGATGTAGGTCTTGTAGTCGCTGCTGTCGATCGAACCGCGCAGGATGTCGGCGGCAGACCAGAGGTACTGCTCGAGCTGCGCGACACTCAGCGTCTCCGTCCGTGGTTCTGGCATGTCTGCAACGGAACGGGTTGGCGCGGGCGCGGCCCCGGTGTTGTTCTTCAACGCAGCGGCCGGTCGGATAAGACGGGCTACGAGAGCCTCCTTCTTCCGGCCGGAATCATCGAGAACGAACGTTCGACACAGGTCCTTCAGGCGCTCTCTAGAGAGGTCTTGCAGAATCTCATCGAGCTGCGCCTTCCGCGAGCGGGCAAGCGCATCAACGAGTTGCTGCTTGACGCGGCGATCCGCAACCGCCAACTCATAGAAGTCGATGCTGGCGCGCAACTCTTCCGCTGTCAGCTCGGCGAGAATTCCGCGTTTTGTTGGCATCTCCGTATCAAACTGTATCCTCTCTACTGTCGTCAAAGCACGCGCTCTTCATGGGTTTTGAAGTCTGGCGCCGTGTGCCACCGAATTGTCACACTTCCATCGTCCTCTAGCTCGATAGTAACCGAACGGATCGGATCGTGCCCGCGTTCGATCACAGCTTGCATCGTGGCGGAGATTTTCTCAGCGCGTACAACGAAGGCTGACAGCATCCGGGCTACCTCCAACGGATCGCGAGATTCCGTCCAGATCATCGTTCCGAATCGGTTGTCTGGAATGTCGAGACCAACTCCGATCATCACTTTTTCACCAACGCGATCGGCACCCACAACGAGTGCCGTTGCGACGTCGGCCAGCGGTTTGAGGTCCTTGTTCTCCTTCCACGCTGCCGCGCTGTCCCATGCTGCATCGGCCGCTCTCTTCCCGAGAGTACCGAAAAAGGATTTCGCGAAGGCTGTGGCGGCAGTGACCAGAGGCAGCCACAGCGCCGCCGCATCCCGTCCTGTGCCAAAACTCGGCCCTTTTGAAATAGACCACAAATCAGCAGCTTAGACGCCTTTGGAATCCGCTCAGAATCGAGGGTAGTTCGCGCCGCAGGGCTGGCTTCCGACCCCTGGGCTGCGAGTGGCGAGCGACAGGCCCACCGGGGGTGCGCACGGCTGGCTCAAATCGGCTGCGGGGCGATCTGCGGGCAGCGGACTTCGCACCAGGAAGTCCCTCATTAGACTGGACTTTACCGGGCAGAAGAGCGAACGTTTGGGGATGCCGCGGGATACAGGAGTTGGCCGGAACGTCGTTTTGGACGGTTTGGACTTCGCCAGCTTACGGCGGGTCTGGGAGCAGACCTTTGGGGCAGTTCCGCCAAGCTCGCTCTCGCGTATCTTCATGCGCCGCGTTCTCTTGCACGAACGCCAGTGCCGGACCCATGGCGGGCTTTCGGCCGCAACCCGGCGCGCTCTGGCCGCCATGGCGAACGAGACACCAGGCAACGCCGCTCCCGCAGGGTCCGTTTCTGCCGGCACCCATCTCGTCCGCGAGTGGAATGGCCGGACCTACCAGGTCGAAGTAGTCGACAACGGCTATCGGTTCGACGGCAAAACCTATCCGTCCCTCACCGCCATCACAAAGCGAATCACCGGCACCCACTGGTCAGGACCACGCTTTTTCGGTCTGACGCCCAAGCGCAAGGCCTAACATGAAGAAAATCCGCTGCGCCATCTATACGCGAAAGAGTGCAGAAGAGGGTCTCGATCAGGAGTTCAACTCCCTCGATGCGCAGCGAGAAGCCTGCGCCGCGTATGTCGCGAGCCACAAGGCGGAGGGCTGGGTGCTGCTGCCAACCGTCTACGAGGACGCGGGGATCTCGGGAGGAACCCTGGAGCGCCCGGGCCTGACCAAGGCTCTTGCTCCTCGACCCTGGACATGGCCACGACGGGAGTGGCGAAGTACATGGCGATCGGGTCTGGTGAGGGATACGCTTTAGGAGCGCTGTACGCGCTCTACGGGCAGGACATCACCGCGTACGCGCTGGCACAGGCTGGTGTCAAGGCGGCGATGGCGTTCGGTATCAATTGCGGAGGGGATGTGGCGCTCTATCCCGTCGTCGTAGAGAAGAGGCCCTCGAACAGGTCAGGGGGCTTGTCGGAGTAGTACTCCACCTCGTCCTTCTCCGTCTGTGTCAACTTCCGTCCATCCGCCTTGGCAGTCTTGATCTTCTTTGCGACCGCCTGGGCGTCTTTGAAGATGCCCTGGTCCAGCAGCGCCCTCATCTCCGCACCCGTGAGGGCTTCGTCGCCTGGGCCGATCTGCTCCGGCGTGAGTACGAATCGGTCTTGTGGGTTCTTGTCCGCCATGCCCGTTACGGTACCTCGTCCGGATCGATCATTTCAAACTGGAGTACCTCGCGCTCCTGTGTGCCAAGGCGTCTGAGGCTAACCTTCACCTTCTTCCTCCCGACGAACCGGTACTTCATCCCGTTCGGAAGCAGGAATTCCATCTCAGTGCGGTAGAGGCCCCCAGTTAATTTTCGGATCCACGCACCTTTCTTCGGGATGATCTCGAGGAGTGGCCTTACCTCATGGCTGACAAAGCTGCTGGCCTGATGCGGGTCAATGCTGGTCGACTGGAAACCCGTCCTGTGCCAAAACTCAGCCCTTTTGAAATAGGCCATAAATCAGCAGCTTAGTGTCTGTGTTTACGACCGGGTCAAGGGCCATGGGCTTTACAATCGTCTTGGGCGGGCGGGTCGTCACCATGCAGATGACCACCTAGTCGAGAGCGAATATCGAAGCGTACTCCTGTTTGACCGAGCGCACGAAAGGCTTCACGGAGAAGTTAACTTGGGAAGGTTCCTTCTGGGCCCACGACTGCAGATACGCGGAGCACTTGACCTGGATCGTCTTGCCGGCTTTCGTTTTCACGTCGACGGTGTCCCAGGACTGCCGAACGCCGTCGTGGGTGCCAAGGGCCGCAGCCACGATGAACTCGGCGAACCAACCCCGCACGACGTTGTCTGCGAGATCCGATGCGGCCCATCGCCAGAAGTCGAGCACGGTGAGCCCAGGCACGGGGCGGCCATCGTCGATGACGGGCTCGGTGCCGGTTAGGCGCGCGGGTAAGAGCTCCGGGAGCGGCCAGTCGCGGGACGCCGGTTCCGGCGGCACGCTAGTCTTGTCGGTTGCATGCGCCGATTCCGGAACGACGTAGCCGAGCATCCATCCCTCGACCTCATGCACGGCTGCCGACAAGGGTGCCCCGTCGGAGCGTCTTTCGAGGACAACCTCCAACATCGCCAGCAGGCCAATGACCGCATCGAACGGATCCTCACCGTTCGGGTCCGGACCGAAACCGTCGAGCAACACCTCGCGCAACGCCGGGGATAGGCGGACGGCTTTGTCGGTTTCCGCGGTCGTGACGAGCGCGCGCCCGACTCGCTGTCGGTACCTCGGGTCCCGCTTTCCGCCCCTCGGGCTAGGTAGCTCCAAGTTAAGGAGTCGAACGGCGTCGGCGGGGTACGTCTCAGCGACCACGCAGCCAGCTTCTTGCAGCAGCTTCTCAAGGGCACCATCGAACGGCCAGAGCCTCGCGCCTTCGGCGAGGGCGGGTCGTAGCACCTCCGTCCATCCCGACAGGGCGGCGCGCCCGACCTGCTTGGGACCGAGGGTCCAGAACAGGCATTCGGCTGCCGGACGGTCCAACTGACCACGGTCACACTCTCGCAGCAGGTCCTCCCAGCGGGTCGCGCGGAAGGCTTCGACGAGGTCATCCTTGCGGGTCCCCCTGCCGTTACCCTCTGGGTAGAAGGGGCGGTGGAGGGAGATCTCGGCAGCGACGCGGGCCGGCTTGGCGAACTCATCCCACGGCGGTGCGCCGAGGCCGTCGAGGAGAGCGCGGAAGCGTCGGACACCGGCTACCCGTGCATAAGCGGTGGGCACGCCAATAGGAAAATCAAATCCCGCGAGGATGGTCGCTGAGGGTGAGGGCATCAAGGACGCGATCAATCGCCGGGCGTCGCCGACGGAGCGGGGCGCATCGGCGACGTAGCCGTCGCCTCGGAGGTGCGCTGTCGCTACCCAGCGCTTCGCCGGTAAGATGCTCCAGTCCGCGTGGGCGACGACTGTAGGAACGTTCGTCATCGGTCACGCCATCCTACCTTGAACCGATAAGGTGGCATTCAGACAGCTTTCCCCGCAGCCGCGTCCACCAGCGCACTGAGCATAATGGGATGATCTTAGCATCATCACAAGGGCCCGACGGATCGGCCACAACGCTCGCCGCCCTGAAGATCCGAGTCGAAGAACTCTAATCCACGCCGCGGGCCGCGCTAGTGAGGATCTGCTGGATAAACCGCGGGTTGACTCCGACGTTCTCGCAGAGCCAAATGAGGCAATCCATTTCCTGCTGGTCGATCGATCCGTCCGCGTAGAAAATCACAACGATGTCCCGAATCAGCTGAAGCCTCTGGAGGCCGGTCATCATGTAGGCAATGTCCTTGGAAAGCTCGACTACCTGCTTGCGAACCACATCGACGGGCTGGTTGAAGACTTCACGAATCTCGTCCAGGGAGACGGCGGGCCCCACCAAACTCTCGAGTGCCTCGACCTCGGAACGCTCGAAGACTCCGTTGGCGGCCGCCACGAGAAACTTTGCCTTCAGCAGATAGGCGCGTGCCTTGTCGCCGACATCGCCGGTGTCGGTCAGGTATGTCGGCTCCATGATGCTCATGAGGTCGGTCACTTGATTGGCGACTTCGTCGGCAGTGAGGGTTCCTCCGTCGGAGCCGATCAGCTCGCGGTAGGGCTGGCCCTTGGTAAAGACTTCAAGCGCTTTCAGCCGCATGGGATTGAAGGGATGCGGGCTGAATCCGTCCTGTGGATCGGACTCCTGCGAGGCTACCTCGCTTCGAAAATCATCGAGCTGCGCCAGGTTGTGCCTTCTACTTATTCATCCGCGCGCACCGAACTTGATTAGTCTCCAGTCTGCCGGCATCATGCCTGCATGATTTCATCGTTTGTTCGCGCTCTCATCTCTGCCTTCAAGGCTCGTCCCGAGCTAGCTCTCGAGAGTGTCGCTCTTCGCGCGTCTGGAGATTCAGGGTTTAGTCCGGCATCTGCTGGTAGCCGCTCCGGCTCCATTCGCTTTTTCAGACACGACGGGCTCTGGAATGACCAGGTATAGTGTGGGCGGCTCTCGGCCAGTGGTCTCGGTGCTTGGGCGAGGACCCCCATACCCACCCTTGCCCGTTTTTCCACGAAATCGAGGTGCGTAATGGAGATTCGGAACCTCAACCAGCTTCTCTCGAACGCGGCGAAGAAGTACGACAAGCCGGACGCCCTCCTGTACAAGAAAAAGGGGGAGTGGCGGCGGATCTCCTCGCGCGAGCTCATCGAAAAGGCAGGCAACTTGGCACTCGGGCTGAACGGCCTGGGTATCGGCCGGGGCGACAAGGTCACTCTCCTCTCGGAGAACCGCCACGAGTGGTTCATTATCGATGCCTCCCTCCAGATCCTGGGCGCGGTCAACGTGCCGATCTACGCGACGCTCCCGCCTCCTCAGATCACCTATATCGTCTCGAACTCCGAGTCGAAGGTCATTATCGCCTCGACCGCCGACCAGCAAAAGAAGATCGCCGCCATCCGTTCGGACCTCCCTTCGGTCGGACACTACATCACTATCGATCCGCCGACGGACGGCTACCAGGCGCTCACCCTTGACGAGGTGATGAAACAGGGCCAAGAGAGCCGGAGGGCAAAACCCGACCTCGTCGGCGAGCTATCGGATGCGGTCGACTCCGACGATCTCGCCAGCATCATCTATACGTCGGGAACGACCGGAGATCCGAAGGGCGTCATGCTCACCCACCGCAACCTGCTCTCGAACGTTGCGGCCAGCCAGAAGGCGCTCCCGGTCGAGGACACGGACGTTGCGCTCTCGGTGCTTCCCTATAGCCATGTCTTCGAGCGCCTGGTGGCGCATTACCTGTACGCCAACGGGGGTGCCACCGTGGCGCTCGCGGATGGCCAGGAGAAACTCCTGGAGAACCTCGGTGAGATCCGCCCTACCATCATGACGATGGTGCCTCGGTTCTACGAGAAGGTCTACGCCGGTGTGATGGAGAAAGTCGCTGCGGGGAGCGCGCTGAAGCAGAAGACCTTTCACTGGGCGGTCGCGATCGGACGCGAGCACGGGAAGTACCGGCAACGCGGCGAGCCGGCCCCGGCGCTCCTGAACGTCAAATACGCGCTCGCCTCCAGGCTCGCTTTCGCAAAGCTGCACGCCCGCGTCGGCGGCCGGCTGCGGTTCTTCATCTCGGGCGCGGCCCCGCTCGCGAGAGAGATCGCAGAGTTCTTCTGGGCGGCGGGGCTGCAGATCCTGGAGGGCTATGGGCTGACGGAAACCTCGCCGGTCATCTCCGTCAACCGTCCCGATGCCTTCAAGTTCGGGACGGTAGGACAGCCCGTCGAGGGAGTCGAGGTCAGGATCGCGAAGGATGGAGAGATCCTGGTCCGTGGGCCCAACGTCATGAAGGGCTACTACAAGAACGAGGCAGCCACTCGAGAAGCCATTGACGAGGACGACTTCTTCCATACCGGTGACGTAGGGGTTCTCGACTCAGACGGGTTTCTTGCCATCACCGACCGCAAGAAGGACCTCATCGTTACCGCGGGAGGCAAGAACATCGCTCCCCAGCCCATCGAGGGCCGCGTCAAGACGAACGCTTACATTGCGGAGTTCGTCCTGGTGGGCAACAAGCGGAAGTTCCCGGCAGCGATCGTGGTGCCTGATTTCGAGAAGCTCGGTGCCTGGTGCAAGGAGCAATCCATCGACGCCTCCGACCGGAACTCGATGACCGGTCATCCCGATGTGATCGCTTTCATGGAGAGCCAAGTACAGTCGATGACCTCGCACCTCGCGCAGTTCGAGAAGATCAAGAAGATCACCCTGATAGCAACGGAATTCACTCTGGAGGGCGGGGAGCTGACGCCGACGCTCAAGGTGAAACGAAAGGTTATCGAGGCCCGTTACAAGGACGTCATCGATCGGATGTACGAGTGACGATGTCCGGCTACGAGACCGTCATCGGCCTCGAGCTCCACGCTCAGCTCAGGACAGAGACCAAGCTTTTCTGCAGGTGCCGCACGCGCTTCAGTGACCACGTCCTGTGCCAAAACTCGGCCCTTTTGAAATAGACTATAAATCAGCAGCTTAGTATCTGTGTTTGCGACCGGACCAAGGAGGGTAGCTCTGCTCAATGGTTGTTGCAGGCCCCACCGTCCACGCCGCGTCAACTGGTCGCTTGTAACGTTACCAGTGGATCAAGTTTTGGCACAGGACGGGGTGCATTGGTACAACACGCAACGACTCTTGGAGCCGTATATAAAGACATTGGTTGCTATGATCTTGCTATCCAGGACTACAATAGGGCGATAAAGTTGGCCTCCGGTATTGCCGCAATTCATGACAATCGTGGTGTTGCATATAGCGCCAAGGGAGAACATGACCTCGCAATCCGTGACCACAACAGGGCGATTGAACTTCACTCGCAATTCGCCCTCGCGTACAACAATCGGGGCTGTGCTTGGGTCTGCAAATTGCTGGCGGAAGAGCCCGGTTTAACGGACCGGAAGACCACCACCGCACTCGGCACGTCGTGAACGGTGCGGCCAGGCGACAACAGAAAGCGCCAAACCAGGAGGTTCTGGCTGGCCTCGTCGAGCGGGTGACGTTCCACAACGCCGATAATGGATTCTGCGTTCTGCGCATCAAGGCCCGGGGCCATCGCGATCTTGTGACGGTCGTCGGGCACGCCGCCATCGTTTCGGCCGGGGAGTGGGTCACGGCAGCGGGGGAATGGGTCAACGATCGCACCCACGGCCAGCAATTCAAGGCGGGCTTCATGCGCACCTCGGAGCCATCGTCGATCGACGGCATCGAGAAATACCTTGGCTCCGGCATGATCCACGGCATCGGGCCGGTCTACGCTAGGAAGATGGTCAAGGCGTTTGGCGAAAAGGTATTCGATATCATCGAGGCCGAGCCGGAACGACTGCGCGAGGTGACCGGCATCGGCCGTGTGCGTGCCAAACGCATCACCGACGCCTGGGCGGAACAGAAGATCGTTCGCGAGATCATGGTGTTCCTGCACAGCCATGGCATCGGCACGGCGCGCGCGGTGCGGATCTACAAGACCTACGGCGTGGATGCCGTTCAGGTCATGACCGAGAACCCGTACCGCCTTGCACGAGATATTCGCGGCATCGGGTTCAAGACCGCCGACACGATCGCCATGAAGCTCGGCATCGAGAAAACAGCCATGATCCGGGTTCGCGCGGGGATTTCCCATGCGCTCACCGAGGCGATGGATGACGGTCATTGCGGCCTTCCTGCCGAAAAGCTTTCACCGCTCGCCGTCGAATTGCTGGAAGTGTCAAAGGAGTTGGTTCAAGACGCGCTGGACCTCGAACTGGCAGAAGGCACCGTCGTCGCTGCGGCAGTTGCCGGAACTCCCTGTATATTCCTTGGCGGCCTCTACCGTGCCGAACGGGTGATCGCCGAGAGGGTTCTCCGGATTACGGGCGGCAAGCTTCCTTGGCCGGATATCGATGCCGGCAAGGCGCTACCCTGGGTCGAGGGGAAGACCGTCTGTCGCTGGCGGCAAGCCAGGCCGAGGCGGTTCGCCTAGCCCTGACCTCCAAGGCATTGGTCATCACCGGCGGGCCGGGCGTGGGCAAAACGACCATCGTCAACGCCATCCTGCGCATCCTGGCCGCCAAGGGCGTGACCCTGCTGCTCTGCGCCCCAACCGGCCGCGCCGCCAAGCGGATGACCGAGGCCACCGGGTTCGAGGCGAAAACGATCCACCGGCTACTCGAAGTCGATCCCAAGGGCGGTGGGTTCAAGCGCAACGGCAACAACCCTCTCGATTGCGGTCTGCTGGTCGTTGACGAGACCTCGATGGTGGACGTCATGCTGATGCAGGCCTTGCTGAAGGCGGTCCCCGACACTGCCGCGCTACTGATCGTGGGAGATATCGACCAACTGCCCTCGGTCGGTCCGGGCCAGGTACTGGCAAGCATCATCGCCTCCGGTGCCGTCTCGGTCGTGCGGCTGACCGAGGTTTTCCGTCAGGCAGCGCGAAGCCGGATCGTTACCAGCGCGCACGGGATCAACCGGGGTTCCATTCCCAATCTTTCGAAGCCCGAGGCCGACAGCGACTTCTACTTCGTGCAGGCGGACAACCCGGAAACCGCGGTGCCGCGAATCATCGAATTGGTGAAGACGCGCATCCCGAAGCGCTTCGGGCTCGATCCGGTCCGCGACATCCAGGTGCTGTGCCCGATGAACCGCGGCGGCGTCGGCGCCCGCTCGCTCAACATCGAGCTGCAGGCCGCCCTCAATCCGGCCGGAGAGCGCAAGGTCGAGCGCTTCGGCTGGACCTTCGCGCCCGGCGACAAGGTGATGCAGATCGAAAACGATTATGACAAGGAGGTTTATAACGGCGACATCGGCTATATCGACGATGTCGATCCCGATGACGGCGAGCTGACCGCGCATTTCGACGGGCGCGCCGTCGCCTATGGCTTCGGCGAGCTTGACACGCTGGTTCCGGCATACGCTGCAACCATTCACAAGAGCCAGGGTTCGGAGTATCCTGCCGTCGTCATCCCCGTTCTGACCCAGCACTACGTTATGTTGCAGCGGAATCTGCTCTACACCGGCGTGACACGCGGCAAACGGCTGGTTGTGCTGGTCGGCCAGAAGAAGGCTGTCGCCATCGCCGTGCGCAATGTCTCGGGACGGCGGCGGTGGTCGAAACTGGATGAATGGCTCGGCGATGCGGGAAACCGGCTTGCTCTCTCTTCCGGCAGCTGATCCAGGAAGTGCGATGGCTAGCGGCGTGCGCTGGTGGCTCTGCTGGTGGTCAATGGATGGTACTGGATCTGAAGATAGCCGTCCTGTGCCAAAACTCGGCCCTCTTGAAATAGCCGATAAATCAGCAGCTTAGCGTCTGTGTTTTGCGATGGTGCCAAGGGCCGTGGCCTTTACAATCGTCTGGCCCGAGGGTGTTATCTTCGGATCCATCATGACGTACCATGTGCAATTCCTACTGTTGGTCAGGCAGCCGTTGTTCGATCGGGCAGCCCTGCCGCTCACACAGACCTCATGGGTGCTTCCGCCATTAAGTGTTGGCAAAATGACACTAAGACTTTACGGTGCATTAAATTACAGCCATGGTCTTTCAAAAGGGCCGAGTTTTGGCACAGGACGGGGAGAGTGGCCCGGCGACTTTTTTTCTGGTCAAGACCTTGTAAGGTGAAAAGAGGGATACCCGTCTGGTCAAAATACTCGAACGCCCAGCGGGTCAGCAGTTTGCACCTTTCCGAGGGCTGCTTGAATCTGGCATCGCGGTCGGATACGTATTTCTTCCGGGTGCGCAGTTCGTTGCCTGCAGCTCGCCCCGGCAGCCGATTTGAGCCAGCCGTGCGCACCCCCGGTGGGCCTGTCGCCCGCCACCCGCAGCCCAGGGGTCGGAAGCCAGTCCTGCGGCGCGAAATACCCTGGATTCTGCGCGGATTCCAAGGGCGTCTAAGCTGCTGATTTGCGGTCTATTTCAAAAGGGCCGAGTTTTGGCACAGGACGGGGTCGAGCCGATCTGCCGGATGCTCCCGATCGCCCCGTCGACCTATTACGAGCAGAAAGCGAGAGAGAAGGACCCAAGCCGCCAGCCAGCGAGAGCGAAGCGCGACGTCCAACTCCGCGGCGAGATTCGTCGTGTACGGCAAGAGAACTTTGACGTGTATGGCGTGCGCAAGGTCTGGCGTCAGCTGTGCCGTGAGGGCCGCGACGTGGCTCGATGCACGGTGGCCCGTCTGATGCGTGAAATGGGTCTCCAGGGGGCGGTCCGTGGACGTCGATTCAAGACGACGAAGCCGGATTCGAGCGGCGCTCGCCCGATGGACCTCGTGGAGCGCGACTTCAACGCCACACGCCCGAACGAGCTCTGGGTTTCGGACCTGACCTACATTGCCACGTGGCGCGGCTTCGTGTATGTCGCCTTCGTCATCGACGTCTTCGCTCGACTCATCGTCGGTTGGCGAGCGACGACATCGTTGACTGCCGGCATCGCTCTCGATGCGTTGGAGCAGGCGCTGCACGAGCGCCGACTAAACCCAGAACACCCATTGGTGCATCACAGCGATCGCGGCGTGCAGTACGTCTCGACCCGTTACACCGAGCGGCTCGCCGAGGCGGGTATTGAGCCGTCCGTCGGCAGCCGAGGCGACTCTTACGATAACGCTTTGGCTGAATCCAGCATCGGCCTCTACAAGACCGAGGTGATCCGTCGACGCGGGCCCTGGCGTGGTCCTGAGGACGTCGAGTTCGCCACCCTCGAGTGGGTCCATTGGTACAACACGCAACGACTCTTGGAGCCGATCGGTAATGTCTCCCCCGTCGAGTACGAGATGAACTACTATCGGTCGCAGGAAGGCTCGCTAGAGATGGCGAGACTCAACTAAAACAGTCTCCGGAAAACCCGGGGCGGTTCAGTAGTTTTCGTGAATGGTGAGAAAAGAGAGATGATCGTTGAATCCGATGGTGTGATCGAACAAGGTCAGTCCTATCGGTTCATGAAAGACAAGAAAACGGTAGCGATGGTACCGCCCGAACGCATACTGTACATGGCAGAGATTGAAGAATAGCACCTCAACCCGTCATCAAGTACCTTTTTGAGGCTCTGCCTTCCTGTCCGGCAACCCTGCCGCACCTAACAGACCTATCGGGCCAAATAGTAGTCCGAGAAGAAACCAACGGACTCCGCTATGCCCTTTTAGATTGGCGACATGGCTGCTCATTATCCCTATCCCAACCCACAATAAAGCCACGGAGAATAGAAAACCAAAAGAGCCTAGCAGCGCTATTGCTTCCATGATTTACCTCTCTCTCTCCCGTCTAGTCTTGCCGATGGCCTCCATTGGTCATCGGGCCAGTTTACCGAGCTACCCTCAGAAGGTGTGGAAATAAAGTAAAGGCGGAGTAACCTTCCGCGTCACGAAACACGGCGTGAAGGGGCCAACGGAAGGAGACACCGCCATGAAGGAAAAGACCACAGGACGACGGAGCTCGTCAAGGGTGGCTTGGGAGTCGCTGGAGAAGTGGGCGAGGCTTGAGATCCAGGATTGGGTGCAGGAGCTGATGGTAGCCGAAGTCACGGAGCTTCTCGGGCGTGAGAAATCGGAGAGACGGAAGCCCGTGGACACAACGGCGGGCTATCGAAATGGATACGGTAAGCCTCGGAAGCTGACGATGAGCGTGGGCACAGTGACGGTTCGCCGGCCGAGAGTACGGGACGTGGAGGAGAGGTTCGAAAGTCGAGTGCTTCCGCTGTTCAAGCGTCGGAGCGAAACGGTGAGCGAGTTGATTCCGGAGCTGTATCTGCATGGACTAGCTCACGGAGATTTCGATCTGGCGCTCCGCGGGCTTCTAGGGGAGGACGCTCCACTTTCTCCCAGCACGGTGTCGCGGCTGAAACAGAAATGGCAGGGAGAGTACGAGCAGTGGCTAGCTAGCCCACTGGAAGAACTCGAGCTCGTGTACCTGTGGGTAGATGGCGTGTACGTGAAGGCCGGCCTTGAGAAGGACAAGGCGGCGGTGCTAGTTGCGGTTGGTGGCCTGTCCGACGGGACGAAAATCGTTCTGACGCTGGAGGCCGGGCATCGAGAATCCGAAGCGTCATGGTCGTCGCTGCTACGGAGACTGAAGAAGCGCGGTCTGAGATGTCCCCGTTTGGTGATCGGTGACGGTCATCTCGGCATCTGGGCCGCGACCCGAAACGTATTTCCAGAAGCTGAGGAACAGCGGTGCTGGAACCACCGAATCCTCAACGTACTGGACCGGATTCCGAAAAGGGACCAGGCGCAGGCCAAGCCGCTGTTGACGGCGATCCCCTACGCCACCAGCCTGCAGGAGTGCGAGACGAAGAAGGCCAAGTTCCAGGATTGGTGCTTGCGCAAGGGTCTTCCGGGGGCCGCGCACGTGCTCGACGAGGACTGGGAGCGGATGGTCAGCTTCTATTCCTTTCCCAAGCCTCACTGGCAACACCTTCGCACGAGCAACGTCGTGGAGTCACCGTTCGCTGCACTGAGATTGAGAACGGATGCGGCCAAAAGGTTCAAGAAAGTCGAGTCCGCCACTGCGACAATCTTCAAACTGCTTCTGGTTGCGGAGAAGAATTTTCGCCGGCTCAATGCACCGGAGCTGATGCGAGAGGTTCACCTGGGCGTTCGATTTGAAGATGGAGACAGGGTAACGGAGTCGTCGAAGGTTGCTGCTGCCTGAACTTTTTTACACACCTATTGACAAGAGCTCAGTTTACCGGCCAAACCCTCCTGTTAGTCTAGAGTATTGAAAGCGCGGCATTTCAGCGGCCCTCTCACTCGCTTTGAGAATCCGGTTCTCTTCCTCCAGCCTGAGAATCCGGTTCTCCTCTTCGAGCTGCCTCTGTCGTTCTCCTTTGTCTAGGCTGGGAACTATGGTAGGATGCTTACGCATAGCGAAGCCCTTTCTGTGGCCGCCCTGGTCCCCGTGGTAGGCTCCCGGGTGGCCTGGAAATAAGTTTTCATATGAACGCCTCGGTTACTGGCCGGGGCGTTTTCGTTTTCGATCTCTAGCCTATCACCCTATCACCCTATCACCCTTTCGCCCTTCTCGGCTTTCTCGAGCCTTTCCAGGATCGCAAGGCGCATGAGCGTAGATGGAGTTATTCCGTACTCAGCCGGAAGGTCGTCTAGGCGTTTCTTGGTCCCACTCGGCAGGTAGACGGACACGGCCTCGGGAAAGCGCTGTGATCTCTTCGATTTTTTATTCATTCTGTAGTCGAGCGAAGACGTCGATGACGAAGGCGACATACACGAAGCCGCGCCACGTGGCGATGTAGGTCAGGTAGCCGACCCGGCTGTTGTCTCGGTCCTTCCCGCTTCCCTTGGGAAAATAGCCGTTTACAACCGCGAACCGCCCGCGATCGGTCCGGAAGTGAGCAGCGATGAACCGGCCCTCGATATCGAACTGAGGCTCTCCGAGGGAGGTCTCCACTAGAACGGGCCGGAACTTCGAGTAGATGCCGACACCACTGTATCCCCGGCGCTCGGCTACCGCGAACGCGGCGTGCCAGTCGGTCGGCGTCCGTGCGGCGGAAGAGATCTCCTCGGGTAGCGCGCGGACCTCTTGGACGCCGAGGATGTCGGCTCCAGACCGGTCCAAAAAATCCACGAACCCGCGCCGCACGCAAGCGCGAATCCCATTTACGTTCCAACTCACGACCCGCATCGGTTCGACCTCCGCCACACCAACCACTAGACGTTCGTCAGGCCGCTCTTAGTAGATGGTGTCCCTTCCATAAACTCGAGCTGCATGAGATTGGCAAACTGCCTGCAACCAGGACGCTTTGGTCGTCTTCATGTAGGACGTTTTGAGAGCCGGCGTCGGCTCTACTCAGGGGGAGAGGTGTAAGCTGGTGCAAAGTACAGCAGCCGTCCCGAGCAGATCGGACTCAAGCAGCGCGTCGAGTGTAATAATAATGGAGACCACCGACCTTTGGAATGGCACTCACTTTGCCCATCGCCGGTGACTCTACCCGGCGAGGCTCGGGCGCGTCCTTCTCAAGCGACAAATGAGTCCGGCACGAATGATAGTAGTCGACGTATTCGCGTAGGATTCGCCTCAGGTGCTGCTCATCAAGGACGATCACGTGGTCGAGACACTCACGTCGAATGGAGCCGATCATCCTTTCGACAAATGGATTCTGCCACGGGGGGTGCTTCCGCCATTAAGTGTTGGTGAAATGGCGCTAAGACTTTACGGTGCATTAAATTACAGCCAAAATAGGGCTCACGACCTTCGCTATACGCTAAATGAAGTGTAAGCCCCTTTTTTGCAAAAGGATGCGTACACATCACCGGTCAAGTCTTAATTTTCCTGTCAAATCTCCGTACGGTTCCCCGCGCTCGGTTAAGCTGCTGATTCCTCCGACGTGCCTTGCGGGAGAAGCTCGTTGCGAAGCTCCTCGACTTTCCTAGCGGCGAAGACATCCATCCTCACGCCGCGCCATTTGTTTGCGACGGCCAAGAGCACAGCGAACGAGAGTTTCATCGCGGCCTCCTCGGTGAAGAAGTGAGGAATGACCTTTGTGCGACGTTTGTGCTCTCCGAACGTGCGCTCAAGTAGATTCGACGTGCGAAGCCTTTTGTGATGCGCCGCAGGAAGGCGTAGCGCCTGAAGACACGCTTCGAGGGTCTCTTCCATGCACTTCATCGCGCTCGGGAATCGTTGACGGTACCGAGCGATCACCTCCCGACCCTTCTTCAGCCCTTGCTCGTAGCTGTTCGCATGGAACGACTCAAGGATGGCCGCCTTGAGTTCGTCGCGCACTTCCTTCGGAGCCTTGCCCAGGATGTTCTCGAGGCGGTGCTTCTGGCAACGTTGCTTGAGGCTTCGAGGGAAGACCTCTGCGATCGCTTTGAGCACTCCAGGATTCCCGTCCGTCACGATGAGCAACGGCTCCCTCATTCCTCGGGCCACCATCTCCTGCAAAAACCCCTTCCAGTTCTCGTAGGATTCTCGGTTGCCGACACCGATATGAAGAAGAACTCGCGTCCCATCAGCGCGATAGCCGGTCGCAACGAGGATGGGCTCTTTTCTCTCCGCTCCTTGGTGGTAGCGCAGGTACGTGCCGTCGAGCTCGAGATACAACAGCTTCTCGTTCGAGAGATCCCGTTTTCGAAACGCCTCGAAATCCTCCGACAGACACCGTGTGACCCGGCTCACCACCGACTTCGAGACACCCGTGCCGCTCAGCACGTCCGCGAACGTCGCCTCAATGTCACGCGTCGACATCCCGTGGACGTACATCCGCGCGATCAGTTCATCGAGTTTCTCGGTCCGGCTCACGTAGGCGTCGAGAATCTTTGACTGAAACACCTTCTCTGTTTCTCGTACCCGCGGCACTTGCACCGTTACCGCTCCCTCGCCCGTGAGGACCCGATGCGACTCATACCCGTTGCGTCGTCCCTTCTCCTTCGTCGTTGCCGGAGCGTTCTCATAGTAGTTTCGACCCAACGCCTCCGTCACCTCGCGCTCCAACGCATATTGAAGCATCATCTGAGCTCCCGACCGGACGATCTCCGAGAGATTCATCTCCCCAAATACCAGTTGTTCCTCGAACTGCTTGAGTAATCGCTGACTCGGTAGTACCTTTCCCATGATGTATGGTTCTCCTTTTCTGTCCCCATGACGGGGACGGGTTTTGAGCTTGGGGAACCATACATCGTTTTTCTTTGACAGGAATCTTAAGACATCACCCACATCACCAACAGCAAATAGCGCAAGCACCGCACCATAAGGCACAGCACGACGACATGCTCCGTAATTATTTTGAGGTCGGTATAAGATGCAGCCGATGCGCTGGTGGCCAGCCTTACTGATTCTTGTCGGTGCCTTCGTCGTCTTCGCCTTCATCTGGGGCGGCGATGCTCCGGTGCGGCAGATGCAAGTCGTCCGCACTGCGCTCACCTTGATTATTTCTACCGGGCTCCTCTTGCTCTGGATCACCTTTTTCTCGAAGCTCCCCTGGAAGAACCGCCTCCAGGGTTGGGGCATCGTGATCTTGATGGTCGCGTTATCTTCTCTAATGTTCCGCTTTCGGGGTGTGAGCGGCGATCTCGTTCCCATCCTTGAGCCTCGGTGGGCCGGAGCGGGCGAAGGGGTCACCGGCGACAGGATCGATGAGCTGGCCTCCGCTTACGAGTACCCGCAGTTTCTCGGCCCTTCCCGAAACGCGACGGTGCGAGGAGTGCGGCTCGAACCGGACTGGAGCGCCCGCCCACCGAAACTCATCTGGCGCCGCCCCGTGGGTGCGGGTTGGTCCAGCTTTGCGGTCTCAAGGGATGCGGCCATCACCCAAGAACAGCGTGGGGAGCAGGAAGTCGTCGTTCGTTACGATTTCCGAAGTGGCGAGGAGATTTGGGCTACTGGCAATCCCTCACACTACGATAATCCCATTTCCGGTGAAGGCCCGCGGGCGACACCCACCATCGTTGGTGACCGCGTCTTTAGCGTTGGAAGCACCGGCATTCTCAATTGCCTCGATCTAGAGACCGGGGAGCGAATCTGGTCTCGCGATTTCATCGAGGAAAACGATGGCGAGGTTCCCCAATGGGGCGTCGCCGGCTCCCCTCTTGTCATGGACGACATCGTCGTGGTAAACGCCGGGGGCACGGATGGTAAATCGTTGGTCGCCTACAACCGAGAGACCGGCGAAATCGCTTGGAATGGTGGCGGGGACAAGGCCGCCTACAGCTCCCCCTTGATGGCAACTCTCGCGGGTGTGAAACAGATCGTCATCTTTAATGGCTCCAGCGTGGCAGGCCATGATCCGTTGGATGGACGAGTGCTCTGGACACACGAGTGGCCGCGCCAGCAGCCCAACGTGGTGCAACCCGTTCCGATATCCGCCGATGGGCTCATCGTCTCCGCCGGATACGGGGTCGGTGCCAAACGTTTTCAGATCCAGCGCGGAGCCAACGGGAAGCTCGAGGCAACGCTCGTCTGGGAAAACAATCGACTCAAGGCGAAATTCGCCAACTTCGTCGTGCACGAGGGATTTATCTACGGACTCGATGACGGGATCATGGTCTGCCTGGACGCTGCGACCGGTGAACGCCAGTGGAAGCGGGGTCGCTACGGTCACGGCCAGATGCTCCTGGTGGAGGGTCTACTCTTAGTCCAGACCGAGCACGGTGAGATGATGCTCGTCGAGCCTAACCCCGAGGAGCTCCGGGAGCTGGGACGGCTCCATTTGTTCGACAGCAAGCTGTGGAATAGCCCCGCGCTCGTTGGTCCGTATCTTTTGGTGCGCAGTGACCGGGAGGCGGCTTTGTTCGAGCTTGCGGTGAAGAATTAGCCCTATATCAGTGATGCGCGGGTCAAGTTCCTGGATGCCACAAATGAATCGAGTCACGAGGCCCGTTGTCCCTTCCATAAACTCGAGCTGTATGAGATTGGCGAACTTCCTGCAACCGGAATGCTTTGGTCGTCTTCATGTAGGACGTTTTAAGAGCCGGCGTCGGCTCTACTCAGGGGTAGAGGTGTAAGCTGGTTCGAAGTCCGGCAGCCGTTCCGAGCGGATCGGACTCAAGCAGCGCGTCGAGTGTAATAATGATGGAGACCACCGACCTTTGGAATGGCTCTCACTTTGCCCATCGCCGGTGACTCTACCCGGCGAGGCTCGGGCGCGTCCTTCTCAAGCGACAAATGAGTCCGGCACGAATGATAGTAGTCGACGTATTCGCGTAGGATTCGCCTCAGGTGCTGCTCATCAAGGACGATCACGTGGTCGAGACACTCACGTCGAATGGAGCCGATCATCCTTTCGACAAATGGATTCTGCCACGGGGAGCGCGGTGCGGTAAGGACCTGCTCTATCCCGAGACCGTCGACGCGAGTATCGAAGTACGCTCCGTAGGTCTGGTCTCGATCCCGTCCTGTGCCAAAACTCGGCCCTTTTGAAGTAGACCACAAATCAGCAGCTTAGACGCCCTTGGAATCCGCGCAGAATCCAGGGTATTTCGCGCCGCAGGACTGGCTTCCGACCCCTGGGCTGCGGGTGGCGGGCGACAGGCCCACCGGGGGTGCGCACGGCTGGCTCAAATCGGCTGCGGGGCGAGCTGCAGGCAACGAACTGCGCACCCGGAAGAAATACGTATCCGACCGCGATGCCAGATTCAAGCAGCCCTCGGAAAGGTGCAAACTGCTGACCAGCTGGGCGTTCGAGTATTTTGACCAGACGGGTACTAACCGTGGGCTCAGGTCAGTAGTTGTCCTCCACGCAGGAGCGCGTCTGGAACCTTGTTGGCGCGAATTCGACGAGCTACCGCTCGAGGTGCCCTCGGGTAATCTCAACCTCAGGAAGCTCTGGCATGATCATTCACCCAACGTCCCAGACTTCGCCAGCAGCGAAGCATGTCGTCGTAGCTGTAGTGCGCATTGCGACCACTAGGGTTCGGAAGAACGAACAACCGTGAGCCTCCCAGAATTTCGCCGCGCAGTCCGCATTCGATTGTCTTCGGTACGCGACCGGCGGAGAGTTCAGGCCAGAACCCTCGAAAAACGGTGACCCCGAGGAAGCCGATGGCCTTCGGACGGTAACGCATCACCTTCTCGGCGAGAAGCCTACGCCCTTTCTCGAAGTCGACCCGGTCGAGTTCCGAGCTCCCACGCGACGCCCTCGCGACGATACTGGTCAAACCGATACCGTACTCGGGCAGACGCAAGTCATCCTCGTAGGTCATGAGCCGCGGGACCAGTCCGGACTCGTGCAGCAACCTCCAGAACTTGTTTCCACGGCCGGCAAAGTGATGGCCAAGCTCATCGGATCGCTTCCCTGGATTGATCCCGACCAGCAGGACGTCGAGGCCGTGGGAAAGGTAGTCCGGTAACACTCGGAAAGCATAGCGCAGGGCGGTGTGCTCCGTAAAAAGTCGATTCAGCGTTGATTGCGCGGTTTAGAGCTGCCATGCTCGGCTGCTTCGTGCTGGTCGACCGGACGACGCCACCGGCGTCTTAGGGACGTGGAGAGGCTCGCGCTTGCGACTGTTTTCGAATATCCCGTCCTGTGCCAAAACTCAGCCCTTTTGAAATAGGCCATAAATCAGCAGCTTAGTGTCTGTGTTTGCGACCGGGCCAAGGGCCGTGGGCTTTACAATCGTCTGGCCCGAGGGCGTCCTGTGCCAAAACTCGGCCCTTTTGAAATAGACCACAAATCAGCAGCTTAGACGCCCTTGGAATCCGCGCAGAATCCAGGGTATTTCGCGCCGCAGGGCTGACTTCCGACCCATGGGGCTGGCGGATGAATAAATAGAAGGCACAGGGTGGGAATCGACGTCAGTCCTTCCACGAACTCCCGCTGGTTGCTCGTATTCACGACATCGGGATCGATCCCGACGTCGAGATCTGCGTACGGAGCCATGTTGAAGGAGCGAAACTGGGCCGGATCATCGAATGGCAGAGTCCCTTGCTCCTTCACCGTGGTCGGAAATATATAGGTATGGGTGTCAACGTTCGTGCTAGTCGCACCAGGTTTGTGCGCCATGGCCCGAAGCACAGTCGTTTTATCCACAAGAACCTTGTTGCCGACGATTCCATGACTCACGCTCGGCTTACTACCGTCAGTGGTATAGACGATCGTTGCGCCGGGAGTGGCGGTGGTGAGGATCACTTCGAAAGGGGTCTCATAGAAGCCGCGGTCGTGGCTGAACTTCGTATCGCCTACTGAGTACGTCCGGCCGGGTCGGCGATGCCAATCATTGAAGAGCTCGACCGATTGCCCCAACCGGGCGTTCGCAGGCGCGCTCGCAAGAACCGGGTCGCCCCAAACCGGAGCCAGTGATTGCCGATGCACCGCGCCCGAGGCGTCCAGCACAGGCTGCGCCGTGAATATCAACGAAACCGCTCTCCCCTCCCACGGAGTGAGATCAACCAGGCGGTCGTTCCAACGATTCCCCTCCTGTGCGGCAAGGGTCTCGCGAAACGCGCGGCTCCGCTTGTCATCGACTTCGATCTCGATCAGAAACTCTGTTTCGGGCAGACCGGCACTGGGTGTGCCTAATACAGCCATCGAGAACTGGAGCACTGCGTTCTGCGGTACCTTTAGCGGGGACACCCACCTTGAGCCGTCCAACGCTGTTCGGGACTTTCCTTCCAACTCCACTTCCATGGAAGGCTGAGAAGGAGCGAGAAGGGAAACAGCGCGCGCGCTCGGTAAGTCGCTGCAAGCCCCTCCGGATGCTAGCAGCATCAGGACGATCAGCGTGTCGGTTCGTCTCTCCGTCAAGTGTTGCGAGCTTATCAAACGCGCGTTTCTAGTGCTAGGCCAAGGGCCGTCTGGTCAAAATACTCGAACGCCCAGCGGTTCAGCAGTTTGCACCTTCCCAAGGGCCGCTTGAATCCACCATCGCGGTTGGATACGTATTCCAGTTCAGCGGAAGGAGTCGCGATGGACTGGAATACCATGCTGAGCTACATCTCAAGGTCCGTGGATGAGGAGTGGCTTCTGCGCAACGAGTATCTTGTGGCCGAGAATCGAGTTCTTCGAAACCAGCTCCGGGGTCGCTTGCGCCTGACCGATGGCGAACGGCGGTCTCTGGCCGAGCTCGGAAAGCGTCTGGGTAAGCAAGCTGTGCCTTCTATTTATTCATCCGCTGGTACGTGAACCCTATGGCGGCCCTTAACGAGAAACGTGCCGTTAGTACCAGAGTGAACAGCGTTCGGAACGACGACCCGGATATTCTTGCTCCCAGGTCGGAGATGGGACTCTTTTGACCGGCAGGGAAGAAACCATCCGTGCGGTCAAATGGAATCCCTCACGTGCTGCTCGTGACATTTCCCTGTTCGCTCATCTCAATTCCCTGTTCGCCTATTTCAAATTCCCTGTTAGGTCATCTTAAATCCCCTGTTCTTTCGGAACAGGGAATTGCCATCTAACCATTTGAAATACCGATGGTTACCACGTGAAAAATGGCTCGATCAGCCTCAAAATGGCCCAAATTCCCTGTTTTTCCCTGCCTTGGTGCACAACTCCGATAGAGGCCGAGAGCTCGCTTGGCCCCGACTCCCATCATCCGATCATCTCGCTATCAGGCATCCCGAGCGCCGTCATGGTGTTGAGAATCTTGCACCCGATCCTTGCCTCAACTCTCTGTGCCGCCAACCCTCTCGCTCGCATCGCTGAGCCCACGATAGCCTTGTAGCGATGGAACGTTGTCTCGACTTTGCTCCGTTTGCTGTAGCCCGATTCTGTGTGCCACTTTCGTTTGCCGAGCCGAGCTTGTGCTGCAATGTTGCGATTGCGCTGTCGGCTGCTCGCCGGCCCCGATGTGAGCAGGGCGCCCTTGCGCGGCGGTATCAGCACCCTCGGCGAGCGATGAGCGCTGTGATTCTCGATTGCCTCATAGACGCCGCCGGCGTCGTATGCGGTGTCAGCTCTGGCCGATGAGATGGGACTGTCGATCTGTCCGACAAGCGATGCAACCCGCGATGAATCGCGGGCTCTTTTGCTCGTCAGCTCGCCGGCGACGACTTCGCCACTCTGCTCGTCGACACACAGATGGAGCTTGCGATAGTCCCTGCTCTTTTTGGTCAAGTCTTAATTTTCCTGTCAAATCTCCGTACGGTTCCCCGCGCTCGGTTAAGCTGCTGATTCCTCCGACGTGCCTTGCGGGAGAAGCTCGTTGCGAAGCTCCTCGACTTTCCTAGCGGCGAAGACATCCATCCTCACGCCGCGCCATTTGTTTGCGACGGCCAAGAGCACAGCGAACGAGAGTTTCATCGCGGCCTCCTCGGTGAAGAAGTGAGGAATGACCTTTGTGCGACGTTTGTGCTCTCCGAACGTGCGCTCAAGTAGATTCGACGTGCGAAGCCTTTTGTGATGCGCCGCAGGAAGGCGTAGCGCCTGAAGACACGCTTCGAGGGTCTCTTCCATGCACTTCATCGCGCTCGGGAATCGTTGACGGTACCGAGCGATCACCTCCCGACCCTTCTTCAGCCCTTGCTCGTAGCTGTTCGCATGGAACGACTCAAGGATGGCCGCCTTGAGTTCGTCGCGCACTTCCTTCGGAGCCTTGCCCAGGATGTTCTCGAGGCGGTGCTTCTGGCAACGTTGCTTGAGGCTTCGAGGGAAGACCTCTGCGATCGCTTTGAGCACTCCAGGATTCCCGTCCGTCACGATGAGCAACGGCTCCCTCATTCCTCGGGCCACCATCTCCTGCAAAAACCCCTTCCAGTTCTCGTAGGATTCTCGGTTGCCGACACCGATATGAAGAAGAACTCGCGTCCCATCAGCGCGATAGCCGGTCGCAACGAGGATGGGCTCTTTCCTCTCCGCTCCTTGGTGGTAGCGCAGGTACGTGCCGTCGAGCTCGAGATACAACAGCTTCTCGTTCGAGAGATCCCGTTTTCGAAACGCCTCGAAATCCTCCGACAGACACCGTGTGACCCGGCTCACCACCGACTTCGAGACACCCGTGCCGCTCAGCACGTCCGCGAACGTCGCCTCAATGTCACGCGTCGACATCCCGTGGACGTACATCCGCGCGATCAGTTCATCGAGTTTCTCGGTCCGGCTCACGTAGGCGTCGAGAATCTTTGACTGAAACACCTTCTCTGTTTCTCGTACCCGCGGCACTTGCACCGTTACCGCTCCCTCGCCCGTGAGGACCCGATGCGACTCATACCCGTTGCGTCGTCCCTTCTCCTTCGTCGTTGCCGGAGCGTTCTCATAGTAGTTTCGACCCAACGCCTCCGTCACCTCGCGCTCCAACGCATATTGAAGCATCATCTGAGCTCCCGACCGGACGATCTCCGAGAGATTCATCTCCCCAAATACCAGTTGTTCCTCGAACTGCTTGAGTAATCGCTGACTCGGTAGTACCTTTCCCATGATGTATGGTTCTCCTTTTCTGTCCCCATGACGGGGACGGGTTTTGAGCTTGGGGAACCATACATCGTTTTTCTTTGACAGGAATCTTAAGACATCACCCTCTTTTGTGCTCTGCGCAGCTGGCCGGCGTGGACAGCGAGACCGCTGCTGTCGATCAAGATGTGCAACGGCGTCTTCTGCTTGACTTGGTAGAAGGGGACCTTACCCAGATTCGGCTTCCGCCTCGAGATCGTGGTGTGATCGGGCACATCATTGTCTAGCTTCATCAGAGCGAACAACGATCGCAGCAATCCCTCGCTCTGCCTAGATGACAGATGAAACACCATGCCCAGGGTGACAGCCGTCTCGATGGCGTGGTTCGAGTACTTGCGTTGACGGCCCGGTTTCCTCCTCCTCGGCCGGGGCGCGTCCCAGTTCACAAGCTTGCCGGCGGTGAGCGAGACCCAGACGGTCAGGCTCCCGCGGTTGCGTAGACCCGCCTCATATTCACGCCAATTCCTCACGCGATAGGCCTTCTTCACATACTTCCGCTGAGTGCGTTTGAAAATGCTCATGGGGAACCTCGAATCCGTGAGTACAGGACAATTGTGGACCGAGATCGCGAGTTGTGCACCAAGGCAAAGGAGCTCTGGAAAAACGGATGGTCTTGGCCTAGCTTCTCTTCAAATGTATCTACAAACTTCTTGGGGTCAGTCTCCTCGATAACTTCTCCATAGTTCTCCATAATTTCATCCACATCGAACATTGCGTAATAAAGTTTCTGCTTTGCCTCGACAAAAGCTTCTCGAATTGAACCACAGCTCAGTCGAAACTCGTGCGAATACGACTCAGGAATTGAATCAAGTTCGAGGTGATGTCTTAAGATTCCTGTCAAAGAAAAACGATGTATGGTTCCCCAAGCTCAAACCCGTCCCCGTCATGGGGACAGAAAAGGAGAACCATACATCATGGGAAAGGTACTACCGAGTCAGCGATTGCTCAAGCAGTTCGAGGAACAACTGGTATTTGGGGAGATGAATCTCTCGGAGATCGTCCGGTCGGGAGCTCAGATGATGCTTCAATATGCGTTGGAGCGCGAGGTGACGGAGGCGTTGGGTCGAAACTACTATGAGAACGCTCCGGCAACGACGAAGGAGAAGGGACGACGCAACGGGTATGAGTCGCATCGGGTCCTCACGGGCGAGGGAGCGGTAACGGTGCAAGTGCCGCGGGTACGAGAAACAGAGAAGGTGTTTCAGTCAAAGATTCTCGACGCCTACGTGAGCCGGACCGAGAAACTCGATGAACTGATCGCGCGGATGTACGTCCACGGGATGTCGACGCGTGACATTGAGGCGACGTTCGCGGACGTGCTGAGCGGCACGGGTGTCTCGAAGTCGGTGGTGAGCCGGGTCACACGGTGTCTGTCGGAGGATTTCGAGGCGTTTCGAAAACGGGATCTCTCGAACGAGAAGCTGTTGTATCTCGAGCTCGACGGCACGTACCTGCGCTACCACCAAGGAGCGGAGAGGAAAGAGCCCATCCTCGTTGCGACCGGCTATCGCGCTGATGGGACGCGAGTTCTTCTTCATATCGGTGTCGGCAACCGAGAATCCTACGAGAACTGGAAGGGGTTTTTGCAGGAGATGGTGGCCCGAGGAATGAGGGAGCCGTTGCTCATCGTGACGGACGGGAATCCTGGAGTGCTCAAAGCGATCGCAGAGGTCTTCCCTCGAAGCCTCAAGCAACGTTGCCAGAAGCACCGCCTCGAGAACATCCTGGGCAAGGCTCCGAAGGAAGTGCGCGACGAACTCAAGGCGGCCATCCTTGAGTCGTTCCATGCGAACAGCTACGAGCAAGGGCTGAAGAAGGGTCGGGAGGTGATCGCTCGGTACCGTCAACGATTCCCGAGCGCGATGAAGTGCATGGAAGAGACCTTCGAAGCGTGTCTTCAGGCGCTACTCCTTCCTGCGGCGCATCACAAAAGGCTTCGCACGTCGAATCTACTTGAGCGCACGTTCGGAGAGCACAAACGTCGCACAAAGGTCATTCCTCACTTCTTCACCGAGGAGGCCGCGATGAAACTCTCGTTCGCTGTGCTCTTGGCCGTCGCAAACAAATGGCGCGGCGTGAGGATGGATGTCTTCGCCGCTAGGAAAGTCGAGGAGCTTCGCAACGAGCTTCTCCCGCAAGGCACGTCGGAGGAATCAGCAGCTTAACCGAGCGCGGGGAACCGTACGGAGATTTGACAGGAAAATTAAGACTTGACCAAGTTCGATCCGGTATGGATCCAGCCGTGTCAGCGTCCGGTCAGGCGGGATTGCAACTTTCGGTGGACTGTATGAGTGTAGGACCCCGTTGAGAGTGGCTTTAATGTCGGATTGGTTGCCTCCTAGCGCACTAAGTAAGTCTTGGCAGAACCCTTAGTGTCTGTGTTTGCGACCGGGCCAAGGGCCGTGGGCTTTACAATCGTCTTGGGCGGGCGGGTCGTCACCATGCAGATGACCACCTAGTCGAGAGCGAATATCGAAGCGTGTTCCTGAAGCTGTTTCCACGCTACGCCGGTCGAGCCCGCCGAGGGGCTACCGTCGCCGGCGACCATCTACGCGGCACGGCAGTAGTAGTTGAGAATGCCCCCAAGTCGCTCTCGCGGCACGATGGGGCCAGCGTCATTCGCGCTTGCCGGCAGAGGTGTGAGGAGCTCGTTGCCGAGACCTTGGTGGTTCCGTTCTGTGTGATAGTGCACTACGTATTCGGTTACCGCTGTGCGCAGGTGTCGCTCACTGAGAGGTACGAAGCGGTCGAGACACTCTCGACGTATGGAGAGAACGAATCTTTCCGCATATGCGTTCAGATTCGGACTATTGGCGGGAAGGCGCAGGGGCTTCACGCCTGAATCTCTCAAGAGCCCACGTACCGCCTCGGTGAATAGCGGGTCCCGGTCGTGGATGAGGTATCGCTTGCCAAGGAGGAAACCATCCCACATGTCCGTGAGGTTTCTTGCCACCTGCTTCATCCACTCCCCGTTGGGGTCCGACGTTATCCCACCGATGCACACGCAGCGAGTGGCGATATCGATGACAAACAGGACATGGTAGCGGACGAGCCCGAACGGGTTCACAACCTCGACGGTGAACAGGTCTGTCGCAGCGATGGCGCCCCAATGAGCCTTGATGAAGGTGCTCCACGACATGCTCTTGCCCCGCTCCGGCGCAGGCGCGATACCGTGCTCGGCGAGGAGCCTCTCGATAGTGTTGCGTCCGAGTTCATGTCCGAGGTTCTTGAGTGCGCCTCGCAGGCGCGTATATCCCCACGTCGGGTTCTCCTGCGCCACGCGCACAATGAGCTCACGGATGTCCTTCGCCGTCGGAGGTCGGCCTGGGCTCCGGTTCTTGCTGCCATCGTACTTGGCTGCGATGAGGCAGCGGTACCAACGCAGAAGCGTAGCGGGTGTGGCAACCGACGCAATCTGGGCCAGCGCCTCGCGGCCCAAAGCCTGGGCCTTGACCGCGAGCCTGCGCCGCTCGTCGTCCGAGAGCCTGAGACGCTTGCCCCGAAGCCCGGCTCGGAGCACACGGTTCTCCTCTTGCTGGTAGTCGACCACATCCTGCTGCTGGCGGTTGACCCAGCCAGCTAGAACGAGCAGTAGGAATTGCACGTGGTACGTCATCATGGATCTGAAGATAACACCCTCGGGCCAGACGATTGTAAAGCCTACGGCCCTTGGCCCCGGCGCAAACACAGACACTAAGCTGCTGATTTATGGTCTATTTCAAAAGGGCCGAGTTTTGGCACAGGACGGGGTCGCTGGGAGCCGCGCTATCGCTTGCTAGTGTTTCCGCTCGTCGGTTGGCACGCTGAAGCGGTCCGATCCGAAGATCATCCTGCGAAACACCGCGTCTCGCTGCTCGGCGAACACTTCCAAGTCGCGGACGCTATCCCGCCAGAGCTGAGTATCGTTGTCGGGGAAATTCCGGTGCAGGTCGTCGACCATGTCCGGAGCGATGAGATCCCGGTGGCGCCGAATGTGGGCCAGCACGTTGTAGGGATGGAGCGCCCCTTCCAGTTGACGACTCACTTCTTCGAGAAAGTACCTTTGATAGTGCTCGCTTTCCATCAGCGCGACAAACATCCTGGAGATCAGGTTGTGGCGTATTCCGAAAGCGCGCTCGAAACTGTCGGCCGAGAACCCTTCCGGCATCCTTCCCAGGCCGTACTCGGAGTCCCAGACGAAGAAGACCCATTTGCCTTCCGGCCGGCGGGGACGCGCCGCTATGAAATTACGCTGGGGCCAATCATGATTCTGCGCCCAGATGTTGAGAATCATGTAGCGCGTGTAATTGTCGATGTCGACGAGATTCCTGGCCCGCTGGTACTGAGCCTCATCGCGAAGGTCAGCGCTGTCGAAGAACTCGTACGCCGCGTTCCAGGCCGCCAGATCGCCGTCCAGAGCGCCGTCGAACTTGATGACGTCCCAATTCTCGCCTTCTTCGGGAAAATAGGACCCGAGCAGCACAGCGTCCAACCTCTCCACCACGTTGAATAACCCTCTGTATTTCATGTTGACGAAGAGGTTGTACCAGGTCCCCTGGACGGCCAGGTCTCCCATATCGTGTTGCAGCGCGCGGATGACGCTGTCGCGAATGTAGCTCCCTTTACCACCGCTGCGAATCGAGTCGTTGAGGTTAATTCGCAGCACGAGCTTGTCATAAACGTCGACGCGGCTTGTGGGGATGACCGGAAACCTCAGCTTCTTCCCGCCGTACTCGTTCCGAAAGTACATCCGATAGGCCTTCTTGGTGCTGAGGTTGCCGGTCCTGCCCGTCTCCCCGCCGTGAAGCCGGAGGCCCATGCCGCTCGCCGCCACCCGTTTCCCGTCAGCGTCGAGAAACTCCACGTGCCCCTCGCGCTCGGCGTCCCGGCCTCTCCCGCCGGGGATCAGATGAACGTCACGGAAATCAACGGGCCTCATCGCGATCGACAGGAGCGGGCGCTCGAGAGTCGCCGTATCGAAGAAGTAGGACTGTGTCTCGACCTGGGTAATTTGCTCCTCGACGGCGAAGCCGGCGGCGCGGATAACCGTGCCGGCCAGTGCCCCTTCGGGAAGATCGATGGGCGCGTCATAAAACAGGCTCTCATGGGTAGGCTTCGCCCCGGTGAGGGTGTAGCGGATCTGAGCCCGCCGCATTGGCAAGTTGAGGGAAATCTCCACTCGAAGCGGTTCGGAATACTCGCCACCTTGCGGCTCGAATAGCGGTCGATTCGCGATCGGCTGGCCGGACACCGGACCACGGTTCGTTTCCCTGGGAGAGGGAGAGAGATAGTAACGAAAGTCTCCCGTGCCATCGGGAAAACGTCCGTAGGACCGGTCCCCGGTCTGGGGCGGAAGAATCACCGCGTCCTGAACTTCGCCGTCCGGTTTGCTAAGAAGCAATATCTCCCTCGACCGCAGCCTGAAGTTGGCGTGAAGCACGGGCCGGGCGGCACCCAACTCTGGAACCAGAAACAAAGTGCTCTCGTCGCTGCTCTTCCGTTCAACCTCGATGGCGAGAACGTTCTCGCCGGGCGTCAGTAAATGGGCCCTCGGCGTGAGGTCGAATCGCTCCCAGGTCCGGATCTGGTGCCGACGGACCGGCCGTTCCGGCTGGCGGGGCGCGGCCCGGGGCTCGATGGCGGGTTGAGGCTCCTCGGCCACGGTCACCCGCACGCCGTTCAAGTAAGCAGAAAACCCGGCACTGAACCCGACCTGGAGCGAAAGCTGGTCCAGATTGTCTCCTGGCTCGACGCGGAAAACGTGGCGAAAGTACGCCGGGCCTGAAGCAGCGGGGACGAAGCTGACTTTGTGATCGAGGGGAGAATCGACTTCCGGCACCCAGGTCTTCCAGGTCCGGTCATCGAAAGCCCGGAGCTTCCACCGCGGCGGCAGCTCGTCGAGGGGTGTCGCGGACAGGGTACGCCACCGCGCGTGTCGAGAGACCAGATGCGGGTCGAAAGAGGCAGAGAGATTCTCTGCGTTCTTCGCGGGGGAGACGGGAGCGGGTTGTGCGATCCGGTTCTTCCCCGAGCACCAGACCAGTAGGGTCTGACCGGGAGCCAGGGTTGTATCCGGGAAAACCCACTTCTTGGGCTGCCCCACATCGTCGCTGAGACCGAAACCGCCGAGATTGAGCGGGCGGCTTCCTATGTTTACCAGCTCGACCCAGTCGGTGCTGTGCCGGTCGTCGTCCAAAATGGAAAACGCGTTCGAGACCAGTACCTCATTGATGACCACGCCGGCTTGTGAAACAGTTCTGCCCCGGAGGAAAAGGGCTAAGGCAATCAGGACCGCGAGCACGGAGGTGATTACAGCTTTGAAGGTTTTCGAGCTTCTCACGAGCTCTTGTCAATAGGTGTGTAAAAAAATTCAGGCAGCAGCAACCTTCAACGACTCCGTTACCCTGTCTCCATCTTCAAATCGAACGCCCAGGTGAACCTCTCGCATCAGCTCCGGTGCGTTGAGCCGGCGAAAATTCCTCTCCGCAACCAGAAGCAGTTTGAAGATTGTCGCAGTGGCGGACTCGACTTTCTTGAACCTTTTGGCCGCATACGTTCTACCATAAGTCAACAGTATCGCGCATGTACGATTTGGGAAACTTCTGGTTCGAGAAGGCGTTCGATATTTCCCTCCGCTGTTAGTTCGTACGCTTGTCCCTTCCATTTAATTGATCCAAATGAATTTAGAGCCCCGACCGCCATCATCTAAGGGTTCGCCATGGGGTGCCGAGTGTGCAATTTTCGTCCGCCACAAATGTGCAATTTACAGCCGCCGCTAACAATGGTGACGATCGCTACCCCGTCCTGTGCCAAAACTCGGCCCTTTTGAAATAGGCCATAAATCAGCAACTTAGTGTCTGTGTTTGCGACCGGGCCAAGGGCCGTGGGCTTTACAATCGTCTTGGGCGGGCGGGTCGTCACCATGCAGACGACCACCTAGTCGAGAGCGAATATCGAAGCATGTTCCTGAAGCTGTTTCCACGCTACGCCGGTCGAGCCCGCCGAGGGGCTACCGTCGCCGGCGACCATCTACGCGGCACGGCAGTAGTAGTTGAGAATGCCCCCAAGTCGCTCTCGCGACACGATGGGGCCAGTGTCATTCGCGCTTGCCGGCAGAGGTGTGAGGAGCTCGTTGCCGAGACCTTGGTGGTTCCGTTCTGTGTGATAGTGCACTACGTATTCGGTTACCGCTGTGCGCAGGTGTCGCTCACTGAGAGGTACGAAGCGGTCGAGACACTCTCGACGTATGGAGAGAACGAATCTTTCCGCGTATGCGTTCAGATTCGGACTATTGGCGGGAAGGCGCAGGGGCTTCACGCCTGAATCTCTCAACAGCCCACGTACGGTGATGTCTTAAGATTCCTGTCAAAGAAAAACGATGTATGGTTCCCCAAGCTCAAACCCGTCCCCGTCATGGGGACAGAAAAGGAGAACCATACATCATGGGAAAGGTACTACCGAGTCAGCGATTGCTCAAGCAGTTCGAGGAACAACTGGTATTTGGGGAGATGAATCTCTCGGAGATCGTCCGGTCGGGAGCTCAGATGATGCTTCAATATGCGTTGGAGCGCGAGGTGACGGAGGCGTTGGGTCGAAACTACTATGAGAACGCTCCGGCAACGACGAAGGAGAAGGGACGACGCAACGGGTATGAGTCGCATCGGGTCCTCACGGGCGAGGGAGCGGTAACGGTGCAAGTGCCGCGGGTACGAGAAACAGAGAAGGTGTTTCAGTCAAAGATTCTCGACGCCTACGTGAGCCGGACCGAGAAACTCGATGAACTGATCGCGCGGATGTACGTCCACGGGATGTCGACGCGTGACATTGAGGCGACGTTCGCGGACGTGCTGAGCGGCACGGGTGTCTCGAAGTCGGTGGTGAGCCGGGTCACACGGTGTCTGTCGGAGGATTTCGAGGCGTTTCGAAAACGGGATCTCTCGAACGAGAAGCTGTTGTATCTCGAGCTCGACGGCACGTACCTGCGCTACCACCAAGGAGCGGAGAGGAAAGAGCCCATCCTCGTTGCGACCGGCTATCGCGCTGATGGGACGCGAGTTCTTCTTCATATCGGTGTCGGCAACCGAGAATCCTACGAGAACTGGAAGGGGTTCTTGCAGGAGATAGTGGCCCGAGGAATGAGGGAGCCGTTGCTCATCGTGACGGACGGGAATCCTGGAGTGCTCAAAGCGATCGCAGAGGTCTTCCCTCGAAGCCTCAAGCAACGTTGCCAGAAGCACCGCCTCGAGAACATCCTGGGCAAGGCTCCGAAGGAAGTGCGCGACGAACTCAAGGCGGCCATCCTTGAGTCGTTCCATGCGAACAGCTACGAGCAAGGGCTGAAGAAGGGTCGGGAGGTGATCGCTCGGTACCGTCAACGATTCCCGAGCGCGATGAAGTGCATGGAAGAGACCCTCGAAGCGTGTCTTCAGGCGCTACGCCTTCCTGCGGCGCATCACAAAAGGCTTCGCACGTCGAATCTACTTGAGCGCACGTTCGGAGAGCACAAACGTCGCACAAAGGTCATTCCTCACTTCTTCACCGAGGAGGCCGCGATGAAACTCTCGTTCGCTGTGCTCTTGGCCGTCGCAAACAAATGGCGCGGCGTGAGGATGGATGTCTTCGCCGCTAGGAAAGTCGAGGAGCTTCGCAACGAGCTTCTCCCGCAAGGCACGTCGGAGGAATCAGCAGCTTAACCGAGCGCGGGGAACCGTACGGAGATTTGACAGGAAAATTAAGACTTGACCCCACGTACCGCCTCGGTGAATAGTGGGTCCCGGTCGTGGATGAGGTATCGCTTGCCAAGGAGGAAACCATCCCACATGTCAGTGAGGTTTCTTGCCACCTGCTTCATCCACTCCCCGTTGGGGTCCGACGTTATCCCACCGATGCACACGCAGCGAGTGGCGATATCGATGACAAACAGGACATGGTAGCGGACGAGCCCGAACGGGTTCACAACCTCACGGTGAACAGGTCTGTCGCAGCGATGGCGCCCCAATGAGCCTTGATGAAGGTGCTCCACGACATGCTCTTGCCCCGCTCCGGCGCAGGCGCGATACCGTGCTCGGCGAGGAGCCTCTTGATAGTGTTGCGTCCGAGTTCATGTCCGAGGTTCTTGAGTGCGCCTCGCAGGCGCGTATATCCCCACGTCGGGTTCTCCTGCGCCACGCGCACAATGAGCTCACGGATGTCCTTCGCCGTCGGAGGTCGGCCTGGGCTCCGGTTCTTGCTGCCATCGTACTTGGCTGCGATGAGGCAGCGGTACCAACGCAGAAGCGTAGCGGGTGTGGCAACGGACGCAATCTGGGCCAGCGCCTCGCGGCCCAAAGCCTGGGCCTTGACGGCGAGCCTGCGCCGCTCGTCGTCAGAGAGCCTGAGACGCTTGCCCCGAAGCCCGGCTCGGAGCACACGGTTCTCCTCTTGCTGGTAGTCGATCACATCCTGCTGCTGGCGGTTGACCCAGCCAGCCAGAACGAGCAGTAGGAATTGCACGTGGTAGGTCATCATGGAGCTGAAGATAACACCCTCGGGCCAGACGATTGTAAAGCCTACGGCCCTTAGTCCGGTCGCAAACACAGACACTAAGCTGCTGATTTATGGCCTATTTCAAAAGGGCCGAGTTTTGGCACAGGACTGGAGGCGATCGAGGTCGTGCTCGAGGAAGAAGTCGACCAAGCGCTGGGGTGTGGTAGCTACGAGCGTGCGGAAGACCGCCGTGGATATCGCAACGGAGCCGAAACCCGTCGCGTGACGACGTCGGTGGGAACTCGCGAGCTCCGTGTGCCACGAGCCCGCGTGCGAGACGAGGAAACGGGAGAGACGACAGAGTTCAGGAGCGAGCTGTTGCCCTGGTACGCGCGCCGGACTCGTGAGGTCGACGAGGCGATCTTGGGGACGTACTTGTCGGGCGCGAATAGCCGCCGGATCCGCAAAGCGCTGAAACCACTGCTCGGTGAGGAGCACCTATCGAAGAGCGCGGTGTCTCGCGTGGTTAGCCGGCTGAAGGAGCGCTTCGAGGAATGGAGCTACCCTCAGAAGGTGTGGAAATAAAGTAAAGGCGGAGTAACCTTCCGCGTCACGAAACACGGCTGAAGGGGCCAACGGAAGGAGACACCGCCATGAAGGAAAAGACCACAGGACGACGGAGCTCGTCAAGGGTGGCTTGGGAGTCGCTGGAGAAGTGGGCGAGGCTTGAGATCCAGGATTGGGTGCAGGAGCTGATGGTAGCCGAAGTCACGGAGCTTCTCGGGCGTGAGAAATCGGAGAGACGGAAGCCCGTGGACACAACGGCGGGCTATCGAAATGGATACGGTAAGCCTCGGAAGCTGACGATGAGCGTGGGCACAGTGACGGTTCGCCGGCCGAGAGTACGGGACGTGGAGGAGAGGTTCGAAAGTCGAGTGCTTCCGCTGTTCAAGCGTCGGAACGAAACGGTGAGCGAGTTGATTCCGGAGCTGTACCTGCATGGACTAGCTCACGGAGATTTCGATCTGGCGCTCCGCGGGCTTCTAGGGGAGGACGCTCCACTTTCTCCCAGCACGGTGTCGCGGCTGAAACAGAAATGGCAGGGAGAGTACGAGCAGTGGCTAGCTAGCCCACTGGAAGAACTCGAGCTCGTGTACCTGTGGGTAGATGGCGTGTACGTGAAGGCCGGCCTTGAGAAGGACAAGGCGGCGGTGCTAGTTGCGGTTGGTGGCCTGTCCGACGGGACGAAAATCGTCCTGACGCTGGAGGCCGGGCATCGAGAATCCGAAGCGTCATGGTCGTCGCTGCTACGGAGACTGAAGAAGCGCGGTCTGAGATGTCCCCGTTTGGTGATCGGTGACGGTCATCTCGGCATCTGGGCCGCGACCCGAAACGTATTTCCAGAAGCTGAGGAACAGCGGTGCTGGAACCACCGAATCCTCAACGTACTGGACCGGATTCCGAAAAGGGACCAGGCGCAGGCCAAGTCGCTGTTGACGGCGATCCCCTACGCCACCAGCCTGCAGGAGTGCGAGACGAAGAAGACCAAGTTCCAGGATTGGTGCTTGCGCAAGGGTCTTCCGGGGGCCGCGCACGTGCTCGACGAGGACTGGGAGCGGATGGTCAGCTTCTATTCCTTTCCCAAGCCTCACTGGCAACACCTCCGCACGAGCAACGTCGTGGAGTCACCGTTCGCTGCACTGAGATTGAGAACGGATGCGGCCAAAAGGTTCAAGAAAGTCGAGTCCGCCACTGCGACAATCTTCAAACTGCTTCTGGTTGCGGAGAAGAATTTTCGCCGGCTCAACGCACCGGAGCTGATGCGAGAGGTTCACCTGGGCGTTCGATTTGAAGATGGAGACAGGGTAACGGAGTCGTCGAAGGTTGCTGCTGCCTGAACTTTTTTACACACCTATTGACAAGAGCTCGAGGAATGGCAGAACCGTGCTCTCAGCGAGGAGGTCTACGCGATCGTTTACCTGGACGGCTTCCACCTGAAAGTGCGGATGGCGAAACGTGTGATCAGCGTACCCGTACTGGTCGCGCTCGGGGTCGCGCCAGACGGGCACAAACGTCTGTTGTCATTGCGTCTGGCGGTGAGCGAAGCCTCGACGCATTGGGGCTCCGTGCTGGAGGGACTCCAGGCTCGAGGACTCCGGGCTCCCAAGCTAGTGATCAGCGACGGCCACAAGGGGCTGACGAAAGCGCTGGAGAAGTGGCCGGGGTGCCGGTTGCAGCGATGTACCGAGCACAAGCGCGCCGACTTGCTCGAACATTGCCCGGCGCACGCACGCCGTGAGCTCCGGCGTGACTACAACCGGATCGTCTACGCCAAGAACGGGATCGATGCTCGCAAAGCCTATGACGAGCTCGTCGCCAAGTGGACGCCTCTCGCGCCGGCCGTCGTCCGAAGCCTAGAGGAGGCCGGTAATCAGCTGCTGACCTTCTACGAATTCCATCGTGCCATGTGGAAATCGATTCGAACGACCAATGCTCTGGAGAATCTCAACCGCGAGTTTCGACGCCGGACGAAAACCCAAGCGTCGTTCTCCAGCGAGGAGTCCGCGGTCGCTTTGCTGTTTGGGCTTATCGCCTCTGGCCAGATTCAACTACGACGCATCGACGGCTACCAACGTCTGAGCGAGGTTCTCGAACACGCGGAGGTTGCCGCCTGATATGATACTCTGATGACGGAGTGGAGGGCGCCGTTCTTTTTCCACGGACCTCGGGACACATCCCGAAATCCGTCGACCGCACACTCCTGCGCAATATCGCCAACGCCCTCTCCTGGCTCGACCGAATCAAAGCAGGCAAAACCTATAAAGATACAAGGCAAACGCCAATACCTCTGGCGCGCAGTGGAGCAAGATGGAGATGTGCTCGATATCCTCGTCCAGCCTCGCCGTGATCGGAAAGCCGCCAAACGATTCTTCCGCAAGCTGTTGAAGGGGCAAGCTCGCCCGCCCTGGCGGCTGGTCACCGACAAGCTGAGAAGCTACCGCGCTGCTCACCGCGAGGTCATGCCCTCCGTCGTCCACTACACCGACCCGTACGGAAACCATAGAGCCGAAGTCTCGCACGAGCCGACGCGGCAACGTGAACGGCCAATACGAAGGTTCCAATCTCCGGGTCAAACCCAGCGATTCTTGTCCGTTCATGGACTGGTCAAAACCTCTTCCGCGTTGGACGGCATTTGTTGCAAGCGCGTCATCACCGAGAGCTTCGAGGTCGCGCGTTCCTTGCTTGGGAGGCAGCAACGTGGGCGGCATGACTCGAATGGAGACGTCATGCCGACGGCACCGGATTGCTCTCGCAACGTCAACTTGACAGTACCCGGCCGACCGCTCTCGCTTCTTCTCGGCGCTCTCACGCTTCTCACGGCCTGCGGTAACCCGGCTCCCGCGTCCGACGCTTACGCGCTTATCGACCACGTTTCCGAGGCCGAGCGCGATTTCGACGAACAACATCTCCGCTCGATACGAGGCGATGCGCGTCTTGTCAGCCAGGTTACGCTCCAGCAGGATACGAGACAGGCTCTCATGCCCCCCGTGCCATCACGCCTCAGCTTCGACGTGGACTTGCCCGCGAAAGCCATCATGCGTTTTTCGAACGCCGTTTCGACACTCGGAGCCGAGGTCCAAGCGGCCCACGTCGACTTTCGGGTGCTCTTGAGCGACGAATCGGGCGAGACTGCTGTTTTCGAAGGGTCGGTGTTGCGACGTCAACCCAATCAGTGGCTCGACCGGGAAGTCGATCTTTCGTGTTGGAGCGGCTCGCGGGTTCGACTGACTCTCGAGACCCGGGCTCGAACCGGCGCTGGCGGTGAGACGCTGCCCATACTCCCCTATTGGGCCAATCCGGTGGTCGTGAGCGGCGAACCCCTCCCGTCCACGAGACCGAATCTCATTCTCATTTCGCTCGACTGTCTTCGCGCCGATCACCTCGGTTCCTACGGCTACGAGCGCGACACGACGCCGCGTCTCGACCAGCTCGCGAGCCGGTCGACCGTCTTCGAGACGGCGATCAGCGCGTCCTCCTTCACGCATCCAACCCACATGACGATGCTCACGGGGCTGCCGCCCTCGATCCACGGCGTGAGTCGATGGCAGAAACCGGGTAGCTCGCTCGATTACCTGCCAGATCTCCTCTCGACTGCTGGCTATCGAACGAGTGGCATCGTTTCCGGACCGCTTCTGTCTCAGAGCTTTGGGTTCGAGAGGGGGTTTGACCGTTACCACTGGTTTCACGACACTACCCGCGCTAACGCTCTTGCCGAAGCTGCCCTCCAGATGCTCGAACGCGGCCGAGGACAACCTCAGTTCCTCTTTCTTCATTTCTTCGACATCCACTGGCCTTATTGGCCCCCCGACGAGTTCAACACAATGTTCGGGTCGCGGGCGGAAGACGTTTCACGACTGCTCGGAAAAGTCCGGCATCAATACCCACCTGACAGTGACGAAGACATCCGCCATGTGATCGATCTCTACGATGGAGAGCTCGCCTATCTGGATCGTGAAGTCGGGCGTTTCCTCGACGCGCTGCAGGATCGCGGGCTCTACGACAATACTCTTATCATCGTCACTGCCGACCACGGGGAAGCGTTCTTCGAGCATGGATTCTGGGAGCACGGGCAGACCCTCTATGAGGAGATGGTGCACGTGCCACTCATCGTCAAGTGGCCCGCGATGGACCGGGCAGAGCGCATCGGAGCGCTCGTCAGCCAGTCCGACATTTTTCCGACGCTACTCGAGGCCGCCGGACTCGAACCGAGAGGAGAGGGGCTGGCGTTATCGCGCTACCTTTCGGACCCCTCCCCCGAGCCGCGCAAGGTCATAAGCGAAATAACGTGGGACCCGCTCCCGACGCGACCCGCGTATATGGACGTCGCCTGGCGCGGTGAGCGGTACAAATATATCGCTCACTTCGAAGCGCCCACCGTGGACGCCCTCTATACTTCGGAGATCCAACATGACGAGCTCTACGACCTGAAGGACGATCCGGAAGAGAAACGCAACGTGCTCCAGGAGGTCCGTGCCGAAGCGCGCTCGGGCCGACGCGCCGTCCTCGACTATCTCGCTCGAGCTCGCGCCCTACGTGCCCTCCGGGGGGGAGAAGACGTCACGCTCGACGACGAGCTTCTCGAAAGACTCCGCGCTCTCGGCTACATCGATCAGTAATCGAGGCGGTGGTGCATGAATCCGTTCGTACGCGCACGGAACCTGTTGGCGGCCCAACTTACTCCCCGCCGAATCGGCGATCCAGAATCCGTCGGAATCAGGCCACTTTTTGAGGGTCTCGGACCACCGGCCTTCTAAGCCGACGGTCCCAGGTTCGAGTCCTGTAAATTCCCTGTTTTTTATGGAATCCAGCCGAGACCGGATAGCTCCAAACTACACCATCCGCCACCCCGTCCTGTGCCAAAACTCAGCCCCTTTGAAATAGCCCATAAATCAGCAACTTAGAGTCTGTGTTTGCGGCCGTGCCCAGGGCCGAGCGCGAACAAACGACGAAATCATGCAGGCATAGTCCCTGCAGATCGGAGACCGATCAGGTTCGGGGCGCGCGGATGAATAAATAGAAGGCACAGTCTGGCTACGAAACGATCTGGAGAGCCGACATAAGCGATTGCTCCGTCTGGAGCGACACGCTCAGGAGCAAACTCGTCGTCTTCACCGGGGAGCACATCCATCTACTCGAGCGCCACAGCGTCGACACCTACTGGCCATCTGTCCGGAAGCCGAACCATCGGTGCTTCCGTTGGCGGTTGCCGCGTAACCTACCCAGCGCTCCGCGAACGAGTTCAAATCCGAGCTCCGTGCGGGCGGCTTGACCGGCGCGACGCCAACCGCCTCGATGGTCTGGTGGAACGACTTGCAAAACTTCGAGTCCCGGTCGTGAATGAGGTATCGGATCGAGGACACAAAGCCGACATCTGCCATGGTCACGTTGCGAGCCACTTGAGTCATCCACTGTTCGTTCGGATGCGGCGTGATGCCAGCGACGTGGACTACGTTTCGATATTCGCTCTCGACGAGGTGGTCATCTGCATGGTGACGACCCGCCCGCCCAAGACGATTGTAAAGCCCACGGCCCTTGGCCCGGTCGCAAACACAGACACTAAGTTGCTGATTTATGGCCTATTTCAAAAGGGCCGAGTTTTGGCACAGGACGACCGCCGACTCTATGAAAGCTACCAGTCGCCTCCAACGGGCAATGGACCACTCTTCGGTGAGCACGCCCCGGAAACAGTGTTTGATAGACTCATTTCTCACCGCCCAAATGCTCCGAGGTAAACCATCCTTCCGGACGCTCGGCCTCGTTGTAGAGAGCCCGGTAGAAGCCAGTCAGATACAGTGCGATTCAACCGCGCAATCGACCTGGAAACCACGATCGGGTAACTTCGGATAGATGCATGGAGCTCTCGCCTGTTAGCATGATAGGTGACCACTTCGGCAATGCCGTTACCACTAAAGCTGACCTCGCCGATATCGAATCGCTGTACGGTTAATCTCGTTCCCAAGTTCCGTATTCGTTCAGAGCACTCCACTCGTTACCACGCCGGGAACGTCCCTTGAGATTGGGAGAGAAAGGAACCGTCGAAACGGCTTTGCTGAAACTGTGCGCCGTGGGGTTTCGTGGGTCGCTTCCATCGAGGGTGTAGTAGACTTTTTCCGCTCCTGCTGGGCGCCGGATGGTGACGCTGTCAGAAGCTCGCTCGAACACCGGCGGGTCAAGCGTGGGGTAGTAATCATGGTCTCGTAGCGCTCGAATGAACCTTTCGACGTTGCCGTCCATCAAATCTAGAACATAGTCCCGCGCCTGCTTCCAATGCACATCCCGCGTGAAGGGACGATTCTCCCTTCCAGGGTTCGCGTCGCCCCAACGGGCTGACTCACAAAGCATCGCCGGCTCCACATAATCCGCTAGCCTTCGGAAATTGGTTTTATTTACATGGTCCGCGAGGGGACCGCCATTGTAGCAGGCACGATAGACGCGATCTGCAAACTCCAGCCGGAACTCTGGGCTGTCCGCCAAAGCCATCCATAGTTGGTGTAGCGCGGACGTCCCGCCCGACACGAAACTTGGCGGAACCCAAGCCCCCCACGCATGCCCGTATCTTTCGTCGTAGAGCCCGTAGCTCATCTCCGCATCCCAGCAGAAATACAGTCCGGCGCCGGGAGGGTGAATCCGAATCCCTCCGTACCAATTTCCTTGTCCCCAATCTCCCGTACCGGAAAACCAATTGACCAGGATGTAGTCGCTGAACAGGGCCGTATTCAGTAGGGTTTTCATCTCCCGGTACTTTGCGGGTTCCGAGAGGTCATGGTTACGCGCATAACGGTGCATGGCAGCCCATCTGTCGATTATGCCTAAACGGTCGATATTGATACCCACCCAGTCTTCAGCCGAGTCGCCACCATAGTACGAAGCGAGAAAACGCCGATCCGGACGCTCCACCGCGTTGTATACGCCCCAGTAAATCCCGTTCAGATAGAGATGCACAAAAATGCCGCGCGCGGCGTTACCGCTCAAGGAAAGCTGCGAGTCCCGAACATGTTGGTCGCGGACATAGACTGCCTGATCGCTGATCTCGCCTCTCGACCAGTTTTCTTGCCCTCCCCCCCGCAGAACGAGGGTGTTGAATTCTTTCACGGCAGATTCGGCATGCTGCACGGCGCTCTCGAAAAAAGGGTATCTCAGCATTCCCGGACCGAAGTCTTTGCTGAAGACCAGGCGAAACGAGCGCTTTTCCTTGGGAAGCGCCGAACTGTGCATTCTAATTCCGCAATCAACCTGGAAGCCCTCGAAGTCGGAAAACTTGCTTGGATAGAGGAGCTCAACAGAGGCGGGACGGGTCAGTGGACCCTTTCCAAAGTAGAACCCTTGGCTCTCATTAAAGAGATGGTTCACGTCCATGACGATGGAGAGGGTGGGAATCGATGTCAGTCCGTCCACGAACTCCCGCTTGTTGCTCGTATTCACAACTTCGGGATCGATCTCGAGGTCTGCATACGGAGCCATGTCGAAGGAGCGAAACGGGGCCGGATCATCGAATGGTAGAGTTGCCTGCTTCTTCACCGTAGTCGGAAAGATATAGGTATGGGTGTCAACGTTCGTGCTCGTCGCACCAGTTTTGTACGCCATGACTCGAAGGACGGTCGTTTTGCCCACAAGAACCTTGTTGCCAACGATTCCATGACTCACGCTCGGCTTACTGCCGTCGGTGGTATAGACGATCGTTGCGTCGGGAGTGGCGGTGGTGAGGATCACTTCGAAAGGGGTCTCATAGAAGCCGCGGTCGTGGCTGAATTTCGTATCGCCTACTGAGTGCGTCCGGCCGGGTCGGCGATGCCAATCATTGAAGAGCTCGACCGATTGCCCCAACCTGGCGTTCGCAGGCACGCTCGCAAGAACCGGATCGCCCCAAACCGGAACCAGTGACTGCCGATGCACCACGCCCGAGGCGTCCAGCACAGGCCGCGCCGTGAAGATCAGCGAGACCGCTCTCCCCTCCCACGGAGTGAGATCAATCATGCGGTCGTTCCAACGATTCCCCTCCTGTGCAGCAAGGATCTCCCGGAACGCACGCCTCCGCTTGCTATCGACTTCGATCTCGATCAGGAACTCTGTCGCAAGCAGACCGGCACTGGGTGTGCCTAATACGGCCATCGAGAACTGGAGCACGGCGTTCTGCGGAACCTTTAGCGGGGACACCCACCGCGATCCGTCCAACGCTGTTCGGGATTCTCCTTCCAACTCCACTTCCCTGGAAGGCTGAGAAGGAGCAAGAAGGGAAACAGAGCGAGCTCTCGATGAGTCGCTGCAAGCTCCAGATGCTAGCAGCATCAGGACAAGCGTGCCGATTCGTCTCCCCATCATAACGTTGCGAGGGCCAGCTGGTGCCGTCGGCAAAGACTAACCTATCCACATAAATTGTACTACTTTTAAGTTAGAGATTGGGGCATGGTGACGAACCGCTCTACGGCGGGTATTGTCAAATTGAGCTGGTGACTGACAGAATGGTCCAATGAAGACCGATGCGCCAAGCTACCACGGCTATCGATTTCCACCGGAAATCATCAGCCACGCCGTCTGGCTCTACCACCGATTCTGCGTGAGCTTTCGAAACGTCGAAGAGTTGCTCGCTCAGCGAGGCATCACGGTTTCTTACGAAGCGGTCCGACTGTGGTGCATTAAGTTCGGGCCGGAATACGCTCGGCGACTGAAGCGTCGGCAGGGTCGTCTCGGTGACACATGGCACCTGGACGAGGTCTTCATAAAGATACAAGGTGAACGCCAATACCTCTGGCGCGCGGTAGACCAAGATGGTGATGTAATCGATATCCTCGTCCAGCCTCGCCGTGATCAGAAAGCCGCCAAACGATTCTTCCGCAAGCTGTTGAAGGGGCAAGGCCGTCCGCCCTGGCAGCTGGTCACCGACAAACTGAGAAGCTACAGCGCCGCTCACCGCGAGGTCATGCCGTCCGTCGTCCACGACACTGACCAGTACAGAAACAACCTAGCCGAAGTCTCGCACGAACCGACGCGACAACGGGAACGACAGATGCGGAAGTTTAAAGCTCCTGGGCAGGCGCAACGATTCTTGACCGTGCATGGACTCGTGCAAAATCTCTTTCGCGTCGGACGGCATTTGTTGCAAGCGCATCATCATCGGGAGCTACGAGACCGCGCTTTCATCGTCTGGCAGGAGGTAACCTGTGCCGTCCGATGAGAGCAAAGGAAGTCAGCTCGACGCGATAGGTTCGCTCGCTCAACGTCAACTTGACAATACCCCTTGGATCGATGTGCAGCTCATGGTCAGATCGGCGGGCGGGTGTCGCGCCCAGCTTCGCGGTGCGGCGCTTGGTGGCTCGGCTCTTGGATTTTCTCATCGGTCCCCTCCATTTGTGTATCGGTGTTTGCTAACGCATGCTCAAATTGAGGATCGCAGAAAAGGGGCGCCCAAAAAATGTACATGTTTGACCCTGGGCGCTGACGCGGCCATCTCGAACGGGACGGTGCCGCGAGGAGCCGGCTAACGCGTCGTCCGCGGTCGGCCGCAGGGCCGAACAAGGAGACCGAGCATCAGGCATGCCGGACGGGTGCCGACACACTGGCGCGGTTGGTGAAATACATGGCTTGTTTGCTACGACCGCCGTGACCAACACGGCCGATTAAGAGGGGTCTGGTCATGGCAGAAGTCCAAGTATTTTCGCTACGCCGGACGCAAACCGATCCCTTCGTAGGTCGGGATGCGATGCTCACCCTCGCGGCGCCTGGTTTTCCTGACCGTCGGGATCGCCGCGTGCAGATCGCGCCCTAAGAGAACTTTGGTGCCGGGGGCGCGGTTCTCGATTTAGCACCAACTTTTCCAGGCGCTCCATAATCGGTCCACTTCGACCTGATAGTCTCGCCCCACGACGCACCTCTCTCGCACGAAGGCCGTGACCGGCGATGACAGGTCTTCGAGCTCCTGGGTCGCCGCCTTGCCCGACTCCGGCTCAACGAAGTGGCCGCGCTGATTAAGCCGGTCGAGACCTTCGAGCGCCCAATTGAAGATGGCCGGCGCCTCGGTGAGCAGCTCTTCTGTCAGTTTAGGATTCTCCCTATTGTAGAATGACTTCGTAAGAACGAATACGACGAACCGCGACGCCAACGCTCCAGACCTAACCGGTCTACGTGCTAGAGTTTGAACCAGAATTCCGAAGACACAGTTCTCTCATCGTCAGGGCCGAGCCGAAGTGAAGAATCGCAGATGTCTCAATCTCGAATGTCCGTTGCGGGGCAAAGTTCGGTTGTGACCCGCAAGAAGGAAGATCGGCCAGAAGCAGCCGAACATAGCAGGTCTAAAACGCGCAATCAACGACGGATCGAGTTTTTGCGGAGCACAGCGGCGTCTGGCATACTAAACATCATTTGCGCTCCACGACGGCTCACGCTCGACGAAAAAGGTGAGCTGCTTACGGAGAAAGAGATTCTCGGCGTCGAGGGCACCCTGCGAACGGACAAGATTCCGAGCGAACGCGAGGACGTTGACGAAAGCGGGCACAATATTCGAGAGCAGACACAAGAGCGAACCTTTCCACGTTCACGATGACGTCGGATCACGTCATCCGTTCGCCGCGAAACGGCCAATCCTGGCAGGTCTAAACTGCGGAATCAACGACGGATCGAGTTTTTGCGGAGCACAGGCATCACGGGATTTTCTCACGGGCGTATTGGAACATCGTCGCGCAATGGCTAGCGCACCTGAAGCCGCCGACATCGATTCTGAGCTTCTCAAGCGGTTGTGGGCCTTGGGTTATGTGAAATGAGTGCTCGACGTTTAGCGCACGCTTTGCTCAATGTTTGGGCCGCGCTGGCGTTTGGGTTCGCCGCCGCTTGCGGGCCACCGGAGCCCTCGTCAGAGTCGCGTGGGAATGCCTCCGTTTCTCGGTACGAAACGGCGCACAACGCGCTCAATCGTCTCCAGGAACGCTTCATTCCTGTCTTGGAAGCAAATCGAAAGAGCTTTCGAGGTCGAAGCGGTGACGTCACTGGATTCGGCGCGGGCGCTCGCTACCCCCAAATCTGGCTTCGCGACAGCGCGACGCTATTGCCCGTGACCCGCTTTTTCTACGAGCGCGAGCATTTGACGAGCTGGATCGAGGAGCATCTTGCGCATCAGAAGCGTTCTGGCGCGCTCTACGATTGGATCGCTTCGGGAGCCATCGAGCATTTTCCCCACGCGCCTCAGGTCGAGGAGGTCTATCGCGACGGCGAGCACGTACTGAGCGCCGACAAGAACACGACCGAAGCAGACCAGGAGGCGAGCGCGGTTGTCGCCACCGCCATGGTATTCGATATTATCGGAGAAGAGTCTTGGCTCACCCAACACATTGAAGGTGTTGCCCTCATCGACCGGCTCGACCTCGCGCTGCAATATGTCATATCGCATCGATTCGATCCAGACTTGGGGCTCGTCGTCAATGCGTTGACGGCGGATTGGGGAGACGTGAGCCCGACCTATGGCGACCAGCGCGCCGTCTACATTGATGATGCGACGCCGCGCGTCGCTGGAATTTATACGAACGCGCTCGTCTTTCATGCGGCGCGCGAGCTGGCACGGCTCCACCTTCATCTCGGCGACGTTGCGCGAGCTGAATACTGGCAAGAGCGTGCGGCTTCGATCCGTAACGCGGCGAATGTGTTCCTCTGGAGTGACGCGACCGCATTTTTTCGCGTCCACGTCCCACTACTGGGAGCTCCGCCAAGCGATTTCGACGACTCCGACCTGTTCGCCATGGGAGGGAATGGTCTTGCTGCTCTTTATGGCCTCGCGACGGACGAGCAAGCCTGGCAGATCTTTGCCTCTGCTGAAGCGCGTCGCAACCAGTATGGATTCACGACGATCGCGGCGACTCTTCTGCCTGCTTATCCCACGGGTTTTTTTAAACATCCTATTTTACGCGAGGCGGGAAGCTATCAAAACGGCGGCCAGTGGGATTGGTTTGCGGGACGATTCGTGGTGGCGGAGTTTCAGCGGGGTCACGCGGTTGCGGCGCACAAACACCTCCTTCAACTCGTGCGCAGGATCCTGAGCCACGATGGCCTCTCAGAATGGTATACGCGCGAGGACGAGCCCCGGGGGAGCGCACACTATGCCGGTAACGCCGGCGCGTTGGCCTCCGCGATATTCGAAGGTCTCTTCGGGATCGAGCTTCGTGCCGACTCGGTTCAGTTGCGAGTGCGGCTTCTCGATGAGCCAGGCGAAGTGGATGTGTCCGAGCCGGCTTCGGGCCGACGGGTGTTCTATCGGTACGAGCCCGGGGACGAGAAGCTCGAGCTTTGGTTCGAGACGAACGTTCCCGTAGATAGCCTAGGCGTCGCACTACCCGAAGGCAAGGCTGCGGACGAAATCTCGCTTGACGGAGGCGCGGTGTCCTTCGAGCTCGAGACGATAGGCGAAGACCATTACGCGGTCTTCGCACCCGATAGCGTTTCCGGGCACGCGATCATTCGGCTGGGTATGTCAAATTAAGCAGAATCGGGCTGACCGACCCCCAACATGCCATGTTCACGACAGGACTCGAACCCATCATCTTGGGAGTCAGTCAGCCGAGTTTCTATCAACTTGACAATACCCTTCGATAGCACCGTGGTTCGGCTTCCGTGTCTCTTCGGCCCGGGATTGAAGAAGAACGTCATCTACGACTTCCTTCACCACAATCGGCTCGGGGCTATCTGCGCCGAGAAGCGTGTTTCAGTTCTATCCCGTCGTTCGTCTATGGAACGACCCGTCATTTCCACGTCAGCGAACCACGGCTCGGACCGGTAGGACAAGAACCACAAAATAATCGTCGTCGCAAAGAAGATGTCTCGAAAGGTGAGCCGTCGCGTGGTCAGACCGGCCTGCATAGCGGGAGTTCGGATCTCACGTCCGAACTTCAGAGCTCCGTGCGGTCGGACGAAGTTGTAATAGCAACGGAGCAACTCCAGGTGCTCATCAAGCCTCTCCGTCGAGCGAGCGTGGGAAAGCGTTCGTCTCGAAAGGTATGCCGAGCTTTGCCGGATGGTCAGATTCAACCGCTCGATGAACGACGTGTTCAATGTCGAGAAGTCCTCGGAGTTATTGAGCGCGTCTTCGAATCGCCACGCGGCTCCGTGCAGTGCTCTGCGTTCGACCTTGATGATACGACCGTTCCTGCGCGTCTTGAGGACCTGGCCGTAGAGACACGCTGGCCCGAAGAAGCGACGGATGCCCTCCGTGTCAACATCCCTGAGACACTCCGCCCCTTGAAATTAGTGTCGAGGGCAGAGGAGGGTCATGGATGAATTTATTGACTGAGAAAGAGAACTCGGCGGGGTCGGAAGGAGCCAGTAGGGCGAGTGGAGATCACGCCGGCCGCGAGGCGATGGTAGCGGATCCCGAAGTGAGTGAACGTCCGAAGCGTCGACGCTTCACAGCGGAGTACAAGCTGCGGATCGTTCGCGAAGCTGATGCCTGCAAGGGTGACGGGGATATTGTCGCGCTTCTGCGTCGAGAGGGTTTGTACTCCTCACAGCTTTCGGCGTGGCGCCGCCAACGAGACGGGATCGCCAAGGCAGGCCTGGCATTGAGGAAACGGGGGCGGAAGGCAAAGGCAGAGGACCCGAAGCTCAAGGAACTCGAGCGTGAGAATGCGCGCCTGAAGCGTCGTCTCGCTCGGGTGGAAACGATGCTCGAGATCCAAAAAAAAGCCTCCGCGCTTCTGGGGATCCCCCTGAATCCCCTAGAGAGCGACGAGAACGATTGATGGCGGCGGCCGAGGAGCTGGCGGGACGGATTGGACAGACCGCGGAAGCCTGCGAGGCGCTGGGGGTAGCCCGTTCCACGCTGTATCGCAGGCGACAGCCGAGCGTGTCCAAGCCGAAGCGTTGTCCTCGGCCCCACCGAGCGCTCGACGAGACAGAGCGAGCGCAGGTGCTCGGTGCATTGCACTCGGAGCGGTTCGTCGACAAGGCACCCGCCCAAGTGTGGGCGACGCTTCTGGACGAGGGAAGTTACTGCTGCTCGGTCCGTACCATGTATCGGATTCTGGAGGAGCACGGGGAGGTCCGAGAACGCCGGAACCAACTGCGCCGTCCGCACTACCGCAAACCTGGTTGGCCGAAGCGCCCAACCAGGTTTGGTCTTGGGACATCACGAAGCTTCGTGGCCCCGTCAAGTGGACCTACTACTACCTGTACGTCATCCTCGACATCTTCTCCCGCTACGTGACGGGCTGGATGCTGGCTCACCGCGAAAGTGCCGAGCTCGCACGCCGCCTCATCGCCGAGAGCTGTCGCAAGCAGGACATTGAACCGGGTGAGCTCACCCTCCACGCGGATCGCGGCAGCTCGATGCAAAGCAAGCCCGTAGCCTTGCTCCTAGCCGACCTCGGCGTGACCAAGACTCACTCGCGACCTCATGTCTCGAACGACAATCCCTACTCCGAGTCTCAATTCAAGACGCTGAAGTATTGCCCTCAGTTCCCGCAGCGGTTCGGTTCCATCGAGGATGCTCGCCTGTTCTGCCGTAACTTCTTCGGCTACTACAACCACGAACACCGACACTCGGGAATCGGTCTCATGACTCCAGCCGTCGTTCATCATGGGCGCGCGGAAAAACTCACCACGGCTCGACGCCAGACCCTCGTCCAAGCTCAGCGGGCTCACCCCGAACGATTCGTTCGCGGAACCCCTCAACCTCCCGTTTTGCCTCCTCAGGCCTGGATCAACCCTCCGCCGGAAAAAACAACGCACCAGGAGGCTGAAACAGCGACTTGCTCGGGGTAGTCCATACCTGAGCTACCCCCTGTTTCCACTCCTTGTGGCGCGTTCGCGATCGAAGCGGACGTGGACCGCGACGTCGTCATGAGCCCGGCGACACCAATCGAGGCTCACTAAATGCAACACGCGGGTGTCTCAATGTCGTTGACACGTTCCGATGACCTTCTGGTAGAATTCGAATCCATCCGTGATGATCAGGGGAAGACGCCCGAGATTCATCCGCTTCGAAAGGTCGCGAAACAGAGCGTGAGTGTTCCGGTAGCTTTGCCTTCCCGTCACCGTCGATGGCCAGAGCCGAGACCAGACCTCGATCGTAACGAAGACCCAACTCGGCGTCTTCTTGTTGCCCGCGAACGTGCGAATCTCGTCGGCTTGGAGCTCTTCGGCAGCGAAGCCAGCGATCCTTGTGTGGTTGAATCGACGACACACTTGGGCTGCCTTCTCGAGCCAGCGGGCGACGGTGTTCCAGGCAATCCCTTCGACCCGAAGAAATCGCGGAGATGCTGACACCCTCGACTTTGAGAGCGATGACCCCATCGAAAGTAGCTCTTCGATGTTGGAGACGGTAGTAGGGCGTGCCTTTCGTCGAAGAGAACGTCTTTCCGCACTCGCCGCACCGGTATCGACGGCGTTTCCCGGACCTCGTTCTGTAGAATCCGTTGTGAATAATGCTTCTGGAACCGACTGTTCCATACGACGGACATGCGGGATTGAGACATCTGCGACTCTTCACTTCGGCTCGGCTCTGACAATGAGAGAACTGTGTCTTCGGAATTCTGGTTCAAACTCTAGCACGCAGACCGGTTACGGGCTGGCCGCCAACACTTAATTGCGGAAGCACCTCAGGCGACGCGTGACAACCGGTAATCGTGATGGAGCCCACCAAGGACCGGCCTCGAGGCGACGGCGCGCTGGGCGGGTAATTGATGCCGGTGCTGGTCCGGTTTCATCGGAAGCTCGACACAGGTGGTGGGAAGGCCTGGCCCGAGCTCTCGTTGGTACCATCAAGTGGTACCATCAAGTGTTGCTACGCCGCTAGAGGCATTTGAATGCTAGTGCCAGTTGGCCTGTGTTGTGCCGGTACTTCCGATTTCCGGGCGCCGCCCAGTTCGGAGCAGCGGGAGGCCGCGTCGTCGCCTATGGTGGCTCCTGAGGAGGGGTGGTGAGGCTTGGCTCCGTCCGCTCGCTCCGCCCGTTTGCGATCGAACTCGTCCTCGCCGGGGCTGCGGTGGTTCTGCTGGCGCTGAAGGCCGCTGGGGCCTCGCCGACCGTCGTGAACCTCGTGGCGGGCGGGGGCACACTCTACGCGACCGTCGCGGTCTTCTTTCTTCGCCCACGATGGCTCGACGGCTATCGACTGGTGCTGATCGTGGCGGCGCTCTGGTTCCTGAACGACGTCTATCTTCGCATCGGAGGCGACGGTGTCGAGTACTTCGTTCAGGCCCGCTCGATGCTCTTCGATTACGACCTCGACTTCGCGAACGACTACGAGGGCCTGGGAAGGAGGCCAGTCCTCTCCGCGAACGGTGAGACCACGAGCCGTTTCCCGGTGGGCGTCTCTCTACTGTGGCTCCCCGCACTGATGCTCGCTCATGCGGGAGCGCTCGTGGCTTCCATTCTTGGTTCCCACGTTGCCACCGATGGGTTTTCCGCACTCTACGAAGCAGCGGCCACGCTGGCCACCTACGTCTACGGGTTCGGTGCGCTCGTGTTGATGGAATCTTACCTGAGACGGCTCTTCGGGGCAGCTATCTCCCTGCTTACCGTACTCGCCGTCTGGCTCGCTGCGCCGTTGATCTTCTATATGACCGCCAATCCGTCGATGTCCCACGGGGTGTCCGCGTTCACGGGATCGCTATTCGTCTGGTGGTGGCTACAGGCCCGTGAGACGCGAACGGCTCGGGACTGGATGTGGTGCGGACTGGCCGGCGGTCTAGCGATACTCGTACGCCTTCCTGACGCCGCCCTTCTGTTGCTGCCCCTCATCGACCTTGTCTGGGCCGACCGATCCCGGCGGCTGGCGGAATGGGGTGCTTTTCTTGCAGGGCCGGTGCTCTGCGCGGTGGTGCAAACGGCTCTCTGGTTGAGCCTCTACGGGCTCGGTTTTCCCGGCATCGTCTCGACCCAGAGCATGGTGGCCGCATCGCCCCCGCAAGTCCTGCCGTTTCTCTTTTCTTCGCACCACGGCCTGCTCACCTGGACGCCCCTCTACCTCGGCTCGGTTCTGGGTTGGGCCTCGTTGCTCCGGCGTTCACGAACGATTGCGCTGTCCGCAGCGCTTGCCTTCGCAGCGAGTGTCCTCATCAACAGCTCGACCGGGGACTGGTGGGCTTCGGAGTCCTTCGGACAGCGAAGGCTGGTCGGCTTCGTGCCGCTCTTTGCGCTCGGACTGGGAGCTTCGGTCGAAGCCCTCGTCCGGCGCCCCCTCGTGGCCGTGGCCGCCGTTTTCGCCCTCCTCATTGGATGGAATCTGCAGCTCGCCTACATCTTTAACGGGGAGAGGATCGCCGGCAAAGACGAGGCTCTACCGTTCGACCGGGTCGTGTACGCTCAGGTCGACGTGGTCTACCGCAAGCTTCTGGTTGCCGATGCCTGGATGCCACGCGTCGTCTGGGTCCAGCTCTACGACGCGCTGAAAGGGGTCTGGTTGTTCGGCGGCTACGAGTCGTTCGACGGAAAGATCGACCTCGGCGGTGAGCCCGCCGGGTTCAAGACACTGGTTGGAGACGGCTGGTTCGAGCCGCAGACGGAAGAGGTCGACGGGCTCACGATTCGATACCGTCAATCGAGGGGACGGCGTTCGTGGCTGAGCGTCCCGATTCGTCGCGCCGAGGACTTCCAGGTGCTCGTGTGGCTCAGGAGAGAGTTCGACAAGCCGGGTGTTCACGTTCGGCTGGACGTGAACGGTCACGTGCTTGGCGAGCACGAACTCCGCGACGGATGGTCGGGCTACCGGTTTGATCTGGACCGGGAAGTCGTTCGCCCAGGGATTAACCAGCTGACCTTCGTCTATTCTGCAACGCCGCGCGTGGTCATTCCCGACTTCCACGGGCGCAACGCCACCGTCGCGGTGGACTGGATCAAGTTCCAGCGCGTGAACTAGTCGTGGAATTTCCACACCCGAATGATCGGACAACCTCGCTCCATCAAGTCACTTGGGGGGTCTCGGACCTCAGGTCTTCTAAGCCGATGGTCCCGAGATTCGAGTCCTGTAAATTCCCTGTTTTGCGTGGAATCCAGCCGAGACCGGATAGCTCCAACCTGCACCATCCGCCACCTAGTCTGGCCAATTGCGGCCCTGCAGAGACGGGTAAGATTTTCCCCGTGGTTTGCGGGGGTTTTCAGGATTAGGTGGCACCAGAGACGCCCTAGAAGGGATGAAAGGTCCTCATTTTCGGTTTTCGTCTCTAATCTCTATTTTCGAGGGACACGTTTGCGCCAAAGAGGGGAAGCGGGCGCTGACCGGCCGTGCGGCGTCGGAAAAGAAGCCACCCGAGAGGCCCAGAATCAGCAGCGCGGCTGGTCGCGATGATGCCGCCTTACGCGACGACGCCGTCATTGCCAAAGCAATGGGCTACCGGGTCGAGCGGAAGTCGTTCTGGATGAAGAGCTCTCGGAGCGCCTCAAGGCACTGGGCTATATCAATTAGCCATGCGCGGTCTGCTGTGACCAGACCGCTTTCCGGGTCTCATCGCTTCCGAAACGGCAGAGTTCGGTCAAACTAGCTCTCGGATCGAGCTGGCTCGGCTCCCTGTTCGACGGCTTCCTCGAATATACTGCCGCCATGGCCCTCCGCCGGCTATGGGTGGTCTTCCCTCTGGGTTTTCTGCTTCATCGTGGGCTTCGCCGAGCGTTCATTGGGCGTTGGCGGCCCGAGCTCGCTCCTCAAGAAATCACCTACGTCAGCCACGTCTTCGTCATCGCCTGCCTGGCTCACTCGGTGCTCATCTTCTTTCCGAACCACGTGCCCCCCGATCTCTGGAACCATCTTCCTCAGGTCGAGTGGCTCTCGGAGCTCCCCCTCGACTTCGACTCGATTTACCGCTTTTCGACGTCGAGCGATCCCTTCGATGACGGGCACGTGAGACCTCACTTCGGTGTGGAGTATGGGGCACCCTATCCTCCCTTCTTCTATGTGCTGACTCTGGCGGCGACGAAGCTTCACGGCGACGCACGTTTCCTCATCGAGTTTCTCTCCGTGCTCGTCATCGCCGCCATGACGGTGCCGCTTTTTCTCCTTGCCCGCACCGTTTTTCACGATCCTCGAATCGCACAACTCGCCGTTCTCCTCTTCGTACTCGAGATCTCCGCCTGGCATCACGCCCACCGCGTGCACGGCCCCGGTACGATGGGTGCGCTCCTCGTCCTTGTGTGGATGGTTTACTTAGCCGCCTATCACGATTCGCTCTACGAGAGAGCACACCTCTGGATCTTTGCTGTGCTCTCCGCAACGGCCGCCCTGTCCTATACGGCGTCCCTCGTGCAGCTGTGCATTTTCGCAGCCGTGCTCTCCTGCTGCTCTGGGTCCGGGGGGCCGCGCACGCTCGCGAAGCGCGTCGTCCTCGGCTTCGGCATGGGTCTCCTTGCGAGTTTTGTGCTCTACTACGCACCCTACGCTCTAGAAGCGATCCGAAAATCGTCGCTCCTCCTCGATCGCGCCGCGTACGACCCTCCCGCAACGTTCTTTTTCCTTCGAAATCAGATGCGCGATACGGTCCGAATCCTTTACAACGGCTACCCGCTCTTCGTGGCCCTCTCCATCGGCGGTTGGGTGCTCCTCTGCCGGGCGGAGGTTGCGGGCTTTCATCGCAGGTTCCTCGTGGCCTGGGGGCTCACCTACGGGCTGATGTTGATCTTCAAGGACCCGGCCCTCTTCCCGATGATTTTTCTACACGCCAAGGAGGATCTCTTCTACGCCTCGCTCGCCTGTTTGTTGGGAGGGTTGTTCTTGACCTACCTCTGGGCGCGCTCCCCTTGGGGCAGAGTCATGGTCGTAGGTGTCTTTCTCGGTGCCGCGCTGCTTGCGATCCGGGATCAACACCTGAACAGAAACACGCTCCATGATCAGCGGGTGACTCGAGCTCGGGATGGAGCTACCCAGCTGGCCATGGGCCACTGGGAGAGTGACGCCGGAGACGAGGCCACTGGCGGACGAGAGGTCCGAAAGTCTCAGCAAAGGAGAACTCGATATTGAACGGGGGAGTCGCAAGTATGGGAACTGCTGATACGAGTCACCGAGACAGACAGACGGCTGCGAGCTACCATGGTCGAGCTCCGGGATCAAAATCTTCGGAAAGCCCAAGATTCATTCGGGCGCTTCGAAACCATAATCACCTATCCCACCATCGGAGCCGCCGGTAGCGGGATCAGCCGTCTCCCTCTATCAAGGCAGAATCCAAACCCGTGAAAAAGTCGCCCCAGGCTTTTCTAGCGCGCCTCGCGCGCGTGGCGACGCGCTCGGGACGGGGAAGTGTGGCGATATGGGGAGCTTCTTTAATCAATCGAAGAATCAAGAGCGCCTTACGGCTACCGCCGGGCGACGGCTTCAACGGTATAACTTTTGGTGCGTAGCGTCGCCAGATAGGGATTGATGGCCTTCCCCATTGCTGCAGTTCCTTGGCTCTCAATCGTATGCGCTGCCAGTGCGGATACTCTGGATTCTCGCGATCCGGTGGCGGCCCGTCTATTATCTCGAACTTAAGGATCGTCGGTTCCAGGTGAAGATAAAAACCCTCATCGACCCTTTTTTCGTGTCCTGGCATACGAACCGCCTCGGACTCATCGAGTTCACGCATGGCAATTAGGCGGTTAATGAGTCCGTATTTGTCGTAGATGTGTAGGCCTGAATAGTACCCGAGCGCACCGATCGCCCCAGCGACGACGCTGTCTTTCGGATCAAATGTTTTTTTTAGCGTCAGCGCGATCTTCGTAATGTGGGTGATGAACTCGATTGAGTCGCGCCACCGTTCATACTCGGTGTGTCGAGGCCAGCCGTGTCGAAAATAAAACGCGCGGCGGAGCAGTGCCTTGGTGCACAACTCCGATAGAGGCCGAGAGCTCGCTTGGCCCCGACTCCCATCATCCGATCATCTCGCTATCAGGCATCCCGAGCGCCGTCATGGTGTTGAGAATCTTGCACCCGATCCTTGCCTCAACTCTCTGTGCCGCCAACCCTCTCGCTCGCATCGCTGAGCCCACGATAGCCTTGTAGCGATGGAACGTTGTCTCGACTTTGCTCCGTTTGCTGTAGCCCGATTCTGTGTGCCACTTTCGTTTGCCGAGCCGAGCTTGTGCTGCAATGTTGCGATTGCGCTGTCGGCTGCTCGCCGGCCCCGATGTGAGCAGGGCGCCCTTGCGCGGCGGTATCAGCACCCTCGGCGAGCGATGAGCGCTGTGATTCTCGATTGCCTCATAGACGCCGCCGGCGTCGTATGCGGTGTCAGCTCTGGCCGATGAGATGGGACTGTCGATCTGTCCGACAAGCGATGCAACCCGCGATGAATCGCGGGCTCTTTTGCTCGTCAGCTCGCCGGCGACGACTTCGCCACTCTGCTCGTCGACACACAGATGGAGCTTGCGATAGTCCCTGCTCTTTTGTGCTCTGCGCAGCTGGCCGGCGTGGACAGCGAGACCGCTGCTGTCGATCAAGATGTGCAACGGCGTCTTCTGCTTGACTTGGTAGAAGGGGACCTTACCCAGATTCGGCTTGCGCCTCGAGATCGTGGTGTGATCGGGCACATCATTGTCTAGCTTCATCAGAGCGAACAACGACCGCAGCAATCCCTCGCTCTGCCTAGATGACAAGATGAAACACCATGCCCAGGGTGACAGCCGTCTCGATGGCCTGACCTTGCCCAGGAAAAGTGGACAGGTTGATTATCTCGCATGAGCCGTTTTGAGGTCATGAATCCGTTCGAACACCATTGGGCTGTTGTAATCGAGTGACGAGTGGAGTCGATACGGATTGTAGAACCCCTCGATGTAGCTCGCGACCGCGTCTTTGGCCATACGTCGTGTTGGCCAACTACACCGGTGGAGGAGCTCGGTCTTGAGCGTGCCTAAGAAGCTCTCGGTCACGGCGTTGTCCCAGCAATCACCCTTGCGGCTCATCGAACACACGATGCCGTACTCATCGAGCACGGCCTGGTAGGTCGCAGCCGCGTATTGAGTACCACGGTCTGAATGATGCACCAAGCCACTTTCCGGCAGGCGGCGCCCCAAGGCCATGTGAAGCGCCTCGAGAGCAAGCTCCGCGCGCAGGTGGGGCTGCATCGCCCAGCCTACGACACGACGCGAGAACAGATCGAGGATGACCGCCAAGTAGAGCCAGCCTTCCCAAGTCCGGATGTAGGTTATGTCCGTCACCCAGAACTGGTTCGGTCGTTCGGCTTCGAAGTTCCGGCCGAGCACGTTGGGTGCGATGGGGCGATCGTGCTTGCTGTCGGTCGTGCGGCGAAAACGCTTGCTGGGCAGACCCTGCAGGCCCATCTCACGCATCAGCCGTGCCACTCGCTGCTTGCCTACCTCGACGTTCTCCCCGTCAAGCTGGCGACGTACACGCTCCCTGCCGTAGGTACCACGGCTATGGGCGTGGATCGCTTGGATGCGCAGCTTCAGCTTCCCATCCTCACACTGTCGCTTGCTGGGCGCGCGCTTCATCTGAGCGTAGTAGCCGCTGGTCGATACCCTCAGAACTCGGCACATCACCCGCACCGGGTAGTTGGCCCGCTCCGCGTGAATGAATTTGAATCTCATTCGCTTTCCTTCGCGAAGAAGGCCGCCGCCTTTTTTAATATTTCTCGCTCTTGCTCCAACGTACGCACTCGACGCCGTAGCGAACGGAGCTCATCACGTTCCGCCGTCGTCAGAGCCTCGCGTGGACCTTCACCGTGATCAACTTTGTATTGTTTCACCCAGTTTCGAAGGGCCGATTCCGTCAGGTCCAGTTCCTTAGCGACCTGGCCGATGCTGCGCTCGCTCCTCCCTGAACAGCCGGACCGCTTCCTTCTTGAACTCCCCCGTGAACTTCCTGCGTCGTCGTTCTCCCATGGACGCCTCCAGGCGCATTGTCGCGCCTCGGTTGATGTCCACAAAACCCGGGCAGGGTCAGGCGTGGTTTCCTCCTCCTTGGCCGGGGCGCGTCCCAGTTCACAAGCTTGCCGGCGGTGAGCGAGATCCAGACGGTCAGGCTCCCGCGGTTGCGTAGACCCGCCTCATATTCACGCCAATTCTTCACGCGATAGGCCTTCTTCACATACTTCCGCTGAGTGCGTTTGAAAATGCTCATGGGGAACCTCGTATCCGCGAGTACAGGACAATTGTGGACCGAGATCGCGAGTTGTGCACCAAGGCACTTCTTCGGCCCGTTGTTGATCGGCCTTTCTTAGGAAATCAGCCCTTCTGTCCAAATTGCAAGACTTTCCGCAACCGTCGGCTCAGGCCCGTTCGGCGCAAACGTTACGCTTGCTAATAACCACGCTGGAGCAGGAAGCCGCTGTTATTCCTACCACGCCAACCCGGTTCCGCACTGCCGCAGTTCCTCTCGGCGCCGCTCGTAGTCCGGCATAACCCGTCCGACGGCCTGCCAGTAGCTGCGACTGTGGCCGCGGTGGCGCAGATGCACCAGCTCGTGGACGACGACGTAGTCGATGAGCCGCATCGGCGCCTGGATGATGCGCCAGTTCAGCCGAATGGTGCCACGCTGGTTGCAGCTTCCCCAGCGTTTCTGTTGGTCCGCGACGATGACGCGGGGCATTGGAGTACCCACCTTCGACCGCCATGCCTCCACTCGTTCCGGAAGCCGTTCGACGGCGTGACGGCGGAACCAGGACACCAAAGCGGCTCGCACGTGAGCGGTCTTTTGCACTTCCCCCAGCACGGGTACGTGCAGCCATCCGCCGCGCAGCTTCGCGTTACCGGTCGCGCGCGGATCGACTTTCAGGCGATAGTGACGCCCCAGGTACAGGACACTCTCCCCGCTGACGAACTCGCGTGGCGAAGCGGGCGGGGTGTGGTCCCCGGCACGCCGGAGCCTCCGCACGATCCATTCCGCCTTGCGGGTCACAATTGCGTCGAGTCGGTCGGTGGCGAGGCGTTCCGGAGCGATCACCAGGACACTCCCGGTGGGCTCTACCGTCACGGCCACCGTCTTCTTCCGCCGGGCGCTGCGGCGGATAGTGTAGGACACTCGCCTGCTTCCCCAGACGATGGCAGAGGTCTCCGGGGTGCTCATCGGTCGGTTCTCACCTTGGCCAAGTCCACAATTTCCGCCGCCAGCGATTCCACTGCTTCGGGGGCGATGCCGCTTGCACGAAGCTGACGCTTGATCTTGCTACGCATCTGCCGCTGCAGGTCATCCTTCTGCCACCAGTCGACCAGCTCCGTGAAGGGTGTCACCGCCTCATCGATGAGCGATGCCAGGTCCCGGTTGGCCGCGTTGTACGAAGTGGAATCTCCCCCTTCCGCCATCGGACGTTGCCGCTCCAACAGCCCGTAGATGGCAAAGCCGCGCCCGTCGAGCCCCATATCTTGTGCACGAGCCTCCTCGCCTTTCAGTTCTTCGCGCAAGCTATTCAGGAGCGACAGCTGCTTGGCAGCATCGAGCCGTTCCAGCCGCTGCTGCTCAATGATCTCTTCCAGCCGCTCGCGCAGAGACTGATAGAAGGCCGGGTTCTCTTCCACGCGGACGTTAATCTCGTGACGGATGGCGTGCTCCATCTCGCTCGCCTTCGCCTCGTCGGTCTTGAGCGCATCAACCTTCTCTTCAAACTCCGGCGAGAAAAGCTGAACCTCCTTGACCAGGATCTGGATGCCGTCCGCAGCCACGGCGTCGGCAATCAGCTTCCGCACTTTCTCGCCGCAGCCCGCTAGGTCGAGCCGCTCATCCCGGTAGCGGGCGCGCGCAGTTCCACGAATCTTTCCCAGCCAGCGCAGGTCGGCGTTATACGTGAGGGCGCGCTGGTCCGGCAGCATCATATCCATCGACTGGCTGAAGCGGCGGAACGCAAGGTCGAACTCCGCGCGGACATCCTTCGGCTCCAGCACTCGCACACAGGCTTCCAGGTCGTTCGTGTCTTCGACCATCCGGAAGAACTTCATCGCCGCCGCGTGCCGGCCTTGAAGCCGCGGCAACTCGTCTATCTTCGGCGTGAGCGCCTCCTGGATGTGCGTGGTCGAGAAGACAGCGAGCGCGTCCTGTAGCTTCGCCGACACACCCCAGTAATCCACAACCAGACCGTAGGTCTTCTCCTCCCCGAGCGGCCGGTTCACCCGGGCGATGGCTTGCAGCAGCGTGTGTTCCTTGAGCGGCGCATCGAGGTACATGACCTGCTCGACTGGCGCGTCGAAACCGGTCAGCAGCATGTCGCAAACCACCAGAATGGACAACTGGTCGTTCCGGTCTTTGAACCGTTCGATGAGCCGGTCTTGCTGCTCCTTGCCCAGATGCCAGCGTGCCAACCGCTCCTCGTCATTGTTGCTCGACGACACGATCAGAGCCGATTCAGGGCCGTTCAGCCGGTCCAGGGTCTCCTTATAGGTCACCGCAGCGTGGCGGCTCGTGGTCACTACCTGGGCCTTGAATCGGTTCGGGGCAATGAACCCGGTGAAATGGTCAATCAGGTCCAGGCAAATCGTCTCGATGCGACGCGGCGCGCCGGCAATAGCCTGTTCGGTGGCAAACCGCTGTTTGATAACGGCCCGTTCGTCCTCGGTGTAGTCGGCGAAGACGCGGTCGAACACCTGATCGATGGTTTGCCCTATGATCTGCAGCTCGGGAAGCCGGCTCTCATAGAAGATGGGCACCGTCGCCCCGTCCTGGACCGCCTGCTCGATCGTGTAGGTATCGATGTAAAGACCGAATGTCCGCAGTGTGCTGCGGTCCTTCTTGTCGATCGGCGTGCCGGTGAAGCCGAGAAAGCAAGCGTTGGGCAGTGCCTGCCGCATGTTCGCTGCCAGGCTCCGGTACTGCGTGCGGTGGGCTTCGTCCACCATGACGAAGATGTTGGTGGCCTCGGACAGTGTCGGGTGGACCGCCCCCCGCTGGTCAACTTCGGTGATCTCCTGGAACTTCTGGATCGTGGTCATCACCGTCCTGCCGGTCGGATGTTCCAGGATTCGCCGCAGATCGCGCACGCTGTCTGCCCGCTCGGGATTCGGGAAACCGCACGCAGTGAACACGCCCGCAATCTGCTGGTCGAGCTTGGTGCGGTCGGTGACGATCACAATAGTGGGTTGCAGCTGGGCGGCGTCGCGCCGGAGCTTGAGTGCAAGCCATAGCATCGTCAGGCTCTTGCCCGAGCCCTGCGTGTGCCAAACGACACCGCCGCGCTCGCTAGGCTTCCGGGCCGTCTGAATCCGGCCCATCGCCTCGTTCACGGCGATGAACTGCTTGTAGCGTGTCAGCTTGCGGACGCTCCGGCCGCCTTCGACCTCGAACACGACGAAGTTCCGCACGATGTCGAGCAGATTGCGCGGCTCGAGTAATCCATACAGCAAGACGTCCTGCGGTGTTGGATTGCGCCCGAGCCGCTCACCGAGTTGCTTTACGCTTAGAGGGTACGGCTCCTTCCATTTCAGGAAGAACCGCTCCGGCGTGCCGACCGTTCCGTAGACGGCCCGTTCGCCACAGGTTCCGACGAGAATCTGCGCCGCCTCGAAGAGCCTCGGTGCCCCCTGGTCCTTCCACTGCGTGCCGGCCTCCTGGTACCGGTGGAGTTGCTGGATCGCCTTCGCCTTCCAGGCGTCGCCAATGGTGGGGCTTTTGCATTCGATGACGGCGAGCGGGAGGCCGTTGACGAACACCACGACATCCGGGACGACGTGCTTCTTCGACCCGAGCACTTTGTACTGTCGGGTAACGATCCATTCGTTGCGGTCAGGCCGATCGAAGTCGAAGAACCGGACTGTATGGCTCTTCCGTCCGTCGCCCCGGTCCTGCTCCAGCGCGATGCCGTAGGTGAGCGATGTATAGACTTTCTCGTTCGCCTCCGCGAGACTAGCCGCAGTGACGTGCGTCACCGTCTTCATTGCCTTGGCGACATTCGTTTCGGAGAGCCAGGGATTCAGTCGCTTAAGGGCCGATGCGAGGCGTCCGGTGAGGATCGTTTCCTTAAAGCCCTGGCGTTCGCCTTCAAGGGTTTCGGGTGGAACGTAGGTGTAGCCGAGGAAATCAAGCAACTCGACGGCGGGATTCTCCGACAAGTGCAGCTCGTCCCATCCCGTCGTCTTCGGACTCATGCAACCTCGTGGTCAGGGATGACGCGGAGCTCGCCAGTGAGGAGGACCGACATGAGAGCGGACTTTGTAGTACACAGCTCCGCAAGCGTGCATCCTTCCGTTTCGAGTCGTTCGTCAACCTGTCCTATGACTCTCGCTATGTAACGTTGTTCCGAAGGCGGAGGACACGGCGTTGGGATAGCCCGCACGTCGCTTTGGTTAATACTTGCTTGAGCTACGGCTTGTTTTGCCTTGCTTCTCAAGTTTGTCTTCACATACTCCGATGACAACCACCTGAAACCAAATTCCGTTGTCAAGCGAGCGTCGTTCAATGACAGTCGCATCAGGTTTGATTCATAGACAGTTGATTCGTCGAACGACAGTGCCAGCGCACACTTTGCTAGATGAGTCAAACTGTTCACTCTATTGATGAGAATGTCGCCAGGTCTAACGGCAAATCTCTTCACATCCTCGGATCGAAGAGACACTCGCTTCAGTTGCGGTCGTTGCAACCGATCCCCATTGTCAAACGCGTCAATCCTTATGATGGGGGTCCCATCTCCATAGTCCTGCTGTGGCCGATACAGGCCATTGGCGGGACCATTCTTGATAAAACACTTGAGAGGAAGTAGATCCCACTCCTCCGGAATTTTCCCAATCTCCGTTTGCTTGAACCGCGTGTGCCGTCCTGGCAGGCCCCTAGTTAGCAGCTCCTGCATCAGGCCGCGCTTGACGACCTGCACCTGGTCGATGACCGCCTGGGTCTTCTCGATGACATCGTCCACCGAGGACAGGATGGCGGCAATCTTGCGCTGCTCTGGGAGAGGAGGCAACAGGAACGTAAACTCCCCGAGTTGCTTCCATGATGTTCTCGGCATCTTCGTTCCAGAAGAGGTCGCAACTGCGTGCCGCTGCAATGGGTGCCACTGTGCAAGCTGGAGTAGGTAGCTCGTGTCGAGGCCATCTCTACCGAATAGCGGCAAGATGTCGGTTGAACACAAACCATCGAATGGTGCGGCGGCGGCCTTTCGCAGATTAGGGCGGAGTTTACCGAACAGCACATCTCCCGTGCGAAAAACCGTCTTGGCGCTAGAGGCGGTACGGGCATGGGAACATCCCAGAACAGTCGGTTGGCCTTGCGCAAGGTGTTCGAGGGCAACGTAGCGGCGCGTGTCCTCTCCGGTCGGGATGATCTTTTCGGTTCGCTGGTCGGCAACTTCAAAGAGCCGTACTACTCTCCAGCCCGGTGTCCTGTTAGCCATACCCCAACTCCGCCAGATACCGGTTCATCGTCGCCTCTGCCGCTGCGCGCTCGCGCTCCAGCTCTCTGAGCTTTCGCACCGCCTCGGCAACGTCGATGCGCTTCTCCTCCTCCGAGGTGTCCACGTAGCGGCTGATGTTGAGGTTCCAGTCGTTTTGCTCGATCTCGGCGAGCGGCACGACCCGGGCGTACTTCTCCACGTCGGCGTAAGCGTGGAATGTGCCAGAGATGTGCTCGATACCCTGGTCGCGCAGGCGGTTCTGGTTGCTCCCCTCTTCGAATTCGCCGGACACGTCGATGAACAGCACTTTGCCCTTCCTTGCCGCCGGCTTGTTCCGATTCAACACCAGGATGGACACCGGAATGCCAGTGCCGTAGAAGAGGTTCGGAGCCAGACCGATGACCGCCTCGAAGAGATCCTCCTCCAGCAAGCCCTGGCGGATCTTCCCCTCCGCACTGCCGCGGAACAGAACGCCGTGCGGCATCACGACGCCGAGTCGGCCCGAAGTGTTCAGCACCGCCACCATGTGCTGGACGAACGCCAGATCGCCCTTCGTCTTCGGTGGCACCCCGAACCGGAACCGCCCGTAGCCGTCGTTCTCGGCCACTTCGCGGCCCCACTCGTCGAGGCTGAACGGCGGATTGGCGATCACACGGTCATACAGCAGAAGCTCTCCTTCATCCACGAGCTTCGGGTCCCGAATCGTGTCGCCCTTCTCGATTCGGGCGTCGGGCAGCCCGTGGAGGAGCATGTTCATCTTGCAGATGGCCCAGGTGCTCAGATTCTTCTCCTGGCCGTGCAGTGTCAAGTTGCGCGGATTGCCACCTTTGCGCTCGATATAATGGGCGCACTCGATCAGCATGCCGCCGGAACCCGCCGTCGGGTCGCAGATACGCATCCGTTCGGTGGGCGCCAGTAGCTCGACGATGAGCTTAACCACCATCCGCGGCGTGTAGAATTCGCCGCCTTTCTTGCCCGCGTCGTCGGCGAACTGCTCGATCAGGTACTCATAGGCGCGACCGAGAAGATCGGGCTCGGCCATGCGTTCGTTACGGAGGGAAACCTGGGAGAAGTGCTGCACCAGACGTGCGAGCACGGTGTCGCGGTTTCGGGCGTCGCCGAGCTTGTGTTCGTCGTTGTAGTCGATGCCGGCAAGCACCCCTTCCAGTCCGCCGTTCTGTTCCTCTAGCGCGACACACGCCTTGTTCAGCGTCTCCCCGATGTTGGTCGCCCGTTTTTGGATCGTGCCCCACCGCGCCCGGTCCGGTACGAAGAACTCGTGCTCGTCCGGGTCTCTCCATGCCACCGTCTCGGAGAAACCCCTGGCGATGAGCTTCTCCGCTTCTTCCTCGAAGCGGTCCGATAGCCGTTTCAGGAAGAGTAGACCGAAGATGTAGGTCTTGTAGTCGCTGCTGTCGATGGAGCCGCGCAGGATGTCGGCGGCGGACCAGAGATACTGCTCGAGCTGCGCGACACTCAGCGTCTCCGTCCGTGGTTCTGGCATGTCTGCAACGGAACGGGTTGCCACGGGCGCGGCCCTGGTGTTGTTCTTCAACGCAGCGGCCGGTCGGATAAGACAGGCTACGAGATCCTCCTTCTTCCGGCCGGAATCATCGAGGTCGAACGTTCGACACAACTCCTTCAGACGCTCTCTAGAGAGGTCTTGCAGAATCTCATAGAGCCGCGCCTTCCGCGAGCGGGCAAGCGCATCAACGAGTTGCGGCTTGACGCGGCGATCCGCAACCGCCAGCTCATAGAAGTCGATGCTGGCGCGCAGCTCGTGCGCTGTCAGCTCGGCGAGAATCGCGCGTTTTGTTGGCATTTCCGCATCACTCGTGGATCCAACCAGCGATGCCGACTACCAACCATGTCAAGGGTTGGGTCGGCGTCCTCATGGCCGAGGATTCTAGCTTCCATTGCCCGTTCTGTGCCAAAACTCGGCCCAGCCGGCATCGACGAAAGAACTGCGCCTCTTGAAATCAGGCTAAAACTCTAGCACGCGAACAGGTTACGCGGCGACCGCCAACACTTGACTGCGGAAGCACCCATCGGTGGATCGGTTGCGTGTCCTTCATCATTATTACAACCAGCACCCTGAGCAGCAGCGGGGGAACCGTCCGGCGCAGCGGGCTTCTGGTCAGGCTCCTTCGTTGTCCTCCGCCGTGATTCGCGTCCTGTCCAAAAATACAAACGAACTCAAGATCAGACCCAAAATGGCCCCGAATTGCCTGTTTTTCGGTGCTTGCGCTGTTTACTGTTGGTGATGTGTACGCATCCCTTTGCAAAAGAGGCGTTTACGCTCCATTTAGCACGCAGCGAAGGTCACGAATGCTATTTTGGCTGTAATTTAATGCACCGTAGGGTCTTAGCGTCATCTCACCAACACTTAATGGCGGAAGCACCGTCCGCGTCCTGTGCCAAAACTCGGCCCTTTTGAAATAGCCCATGAAACAGCAACTTAGTGTCTGTGTTTGCGGCCGTGCCAAGGGCCGAGCGCGAACAAACGACGAAATCATGCAGGCATGGTCCCGGGAGGGTGATGTCTTAAGATCCCTGTCAAAGAAAAACGATGTATGGTTCCCCAAGCTCAAACCCGTCCCCGTCATGGGGACAGAAAAGGAGAACCATACATCATGGGAAAGGTACTACCGAGTCAGCGATTGCTCAAGCAGTTCGAGGAACAACTGGTATTTGGGGAGATGAATCTCTCGGAGATCGTCCGGTCGGGAGCTCAGATGATGCTTCAATATGCGTTGGAGCGCGAGGTGACGGAGGCGTTGGGTCGAAACTACTATGAGAACGCTCCGGCAACGACGAAGGAGAAGGGACGACGCAACGGGTATGAGTCGCATCGGGTCCTCACGGGCGAGGGAGCGGTGACGGTGCAAGTGCCGCGGGTACGAGAAACAGAGAAGGTGTTTCAGTCAAAGATTCTCGACGCCTACGTGAGCCGGACCGAGAAACTCGATGAACTGATCGCGCGGATGTACGTCCACGGGATGTCGACGCGTGACATTGAGGCGACGTTCGCGGACGTGCTGAGCGGCACGGGTGTCTCGAAGTCGGTGGTGAGCCGGGTCACACGGTGTCTGTCGGAGGATTTCGAGGCGTTTCGAAAACGGGATCTCTCGAACGAGAAGCTGTTGTATCTCGAGCTCGACGGCACGTACCTGCGCTACCACCAAGGAGCGGAGAGAAAAGAGCCCATCCTCGTTGCGACCGGCTATCGCGCTGATGGGACGCGAGTTCTTCTTCATATCGGTGTCGGCAACCGAGAATCCTACGAGAACTGGAAGGGGTTTTTGCAGGAGATGGTGGCCCGAGGAATGAGGGAGCCGTTGCTCATCGTGACGGACGGGAATCCTGGAGTGCTCAAAGCGATCGCAGAGGTCTTCCCTCGAAGCCTCAAGCAACGTTGCCAGAAGCACCGCCTCGAGAACATCCTGGGCAAGGCTCCGAAGGAAGTGCGCGACGAACTCAAGGCGGCCATCCTTGAGTCGTTCCATGCGAACAGCTACGAGCAAGGGCTGAAGAAGGGTCGGGAGGTGATCGCTCGGTACCGTCAACGATTCCCGAGCGCGATGAAGTGCATGGAAGAGACCCTCGAAGCGTGTCTTCAGGCGCTACGCCTTCCTGCGGCGCATCACAAAAGGCTTCGCACGTCGAATCTACTTGAGCGCACGTTCGGAGAGCACAAACGTCGCACAAAGGTCATTCCTCACTTCTTCACCGAGGAGGCCGCGATGAAACTCTCGTTCGCTGTGCTCTTGGCCGTCGCAAACAAATGGCGCGGCGTGAGGATGGATGTCTTCGCCGCTAGGAAAGTCGAGGAGCTTCGCAACGAGCTTCTCCCGCAAGGCACGTCGGAGGAATCAGCAGCTTAACCGAGCGCGGGGAACCGTACGGAGATTTGACAGGAAAATTAAGACTTGACCCCCGGGAGACCGGAGACCGATCAAGTTCGGGGCGCGCGGATGAATAAATAGAAGGCACAGGGCGATGACTTGCTGAAATGGCACTGAAGGGCCGCGCGAAGACTGACTATCAGCGCGAGTATATGAAGCGGTGGCGTGCTCTCCGCAAGACGAAGCGAGGACGAAGTCGTGGAGCAACTTCAGTGGGTCGCGTGTCGGCGAACCGAGGCGTCAGCCGTCAGATCGTGATGCCGTAGTCACCCGGTGCGCGGCCGGTGCGGAACGCGTGATAGGCCAACGCGCAGGCGACGACCGTATCCGGCGGGTGACCGTTCCCGTAGAGAATCCCTGTTCGGCAGTTCGGCGGAGCACCTCCGTCATCGTACCGTTTGGGTGCTGATGGGTAGAGGCGATGACGGTCTGCGCCCGCACACCTTTTTGATCCATCGGTTGGCCTTGAGCGGCTTCGAGGATCGAAAGGCGCATCTCGTCGGCCTCATCGATACGTAGCCGCGCCGGATGCAAACCGCGGACGGCTGTCTGGGACGCGGTGAGAGCTGTGATGGTATTACCCCAGAGCAAACGGGTTTTGTTGAGTTTAGGCAGTCCATCGAGCAGATGGCGCGGCGCATGGGGTGCCCCCCAGTACCCGCGCATCGCATCGAGGACCCGTACGGACTGCTCCCCTGAACCGCCTAGCACGGTGACGCTGGTTTCGAGAGTCACGGATTCCGTCAGGGCGAGAAGACTCAGCAAGTAGGTCTTTCCCCCAAAGGCCCGGGACGCGTTCCAAACCGTGACGGGCGTCCGGGCAAAATAGCTGTCGCAAAATGCCTCAGCGGGCGTCCGATGCCTCGCGCAACAGCGAACCTGCGGAATCCGAACCCCGAAGGTGTCCTCCACGTACTGCAGGAGCTCCGCGTTGGTCGTGGTCGGCATCGCACGCCGACGGAGCTCGGCGCGAATCGCATCCGGGCGGAGCGTGGTTCGGAGAGCTTCAAGTGTCGTTGATTTCGGCAAGAGCCTTCTCCAAGGTAGCGCTGCTGATCCGCGTCAGCAACCCGGCGTCAGAAGAGGATCCCGAGGCGTCCGGAGGCGCGGCACGGGCGGGTAGCCCCCGATCGCGATAGACCTCCGGCCGCTTGGCCTTCAACAGAAACATCAAGAGAGGGTCGCTGAAAACGGGAACATTCCCGATCTGATTGCCTTTGTGGAAGAGCGGTTTCTCCGTCCCGACCAGTGCCCGGCGGCGAGCCCGTCCTGTGCCAAAACTCGGCCCTTTTGAAAGACCATGGCTGTAATTTAATGCACTGTAAAGTCTTAGTGTCATTTTGCCAACACTTGATGGTGGAAGCACCCATGAGGTCTGTGTGAGCGGCAGGGCTGCCCGATCGAACAACGGCTGCCTGACCAACAGTAGGAATTGCACATGGTACGTCATGATGGATCCGAAGATAACACCCTCGGGCCAGACGATTGTAAAGGCCACGGCCCTTGGCACCATCGCAAAACACAGACGCTAAGCTGCTGATTTATCGGCTATTTCAAGAGGGCCGAGTTTTGGCACAGGACGGGATGATCCTCGCATCACAGCAAGGGCCCTCCGAATAAAGAGCGGGTGAGAATCGGTTATAGCCGATAAAATGGATCGGTTATATAGTTGCGGCCGATTCGGTGGGCGTCCTGTGCCAAAACTCAGCCCTTTTGAAATGGGACTTATAACGATTGATTGACAGGCATTTCTCAAACCACTACATCTTGTGCTCTCGCACTTTACTACCTGTTGCGGTGTCGGGGGTATGAGTTTGCGCTACCTAGACTTGATCCGCTAGAATCTTACTTGAAATAGTAAAGCCGGGCGTGGATGCCCGGCTTTACTATCCTACCAACTCAGCGAGAGGCTCGGTAGGAGCGCGAATCGCGCAAGCATACTACCACCGCCGATTCGCAAGTTCAATAGCCTCTCCCTCACAAAGCCCAGGACCTCGCTTGGCCGAAGGGGGGTGGACGCCTTGATCCCCAAAGTCGATATATCAAAAATCGGTATGTAGAGGTGGGATGATTGGGGTGTCTTTGATAAGCTGCTCAAACGCAAGGGGTTACTAACATTGTCAATCAATCGTTATAAGTCCCTTTGAAATAGGCCATAAATCAGCAGCTTAGTGTCTGTGTTTGCGACCGGGCCAAGGGCCGTGGGCTTTACAATCGTCTGGCCCGAGGGTGTTATCTTCAGCTCCATGATGGAGCTACCCTCAGAAGGTGTGGAAATAAAGTAAAGGCGGAGTATAACCTTCCGCGTCACGAAACACGGCGTGAAGGGGCCAACGGAAGGAGACACCGCCATGAAGGAAAAGACCACAGGACGACGGAGCTCGTCAAGGGTGGCTTGGGAGTCGCTGGAGAAGTGGGCGAGGCTTGAGATCCAGGATTGGGTGCAGGAGCTGATGGTAGCCGAAGTCACGGAGCTTCTCGGGCGTGAGAAATCGGAGAGACGGAAGCCCGTGGACACAACGGCGGGCTATCGAAATGGATACGGTAAGCCTCGGAAGCTGACGATGAGCGTGGGCACAGTGACGGTTCGCCGGCCGAGAGTACGGGACGTGGAGGAGAGGTTCGAAAGTCGAGTGCTTCCGCTGTTCAAGCGTCGGAGCGAAACGGTGAGCGAGTTGATTCCGGAGCTGTACCTGCATGGACTAGCTCACGGAGATTTCGATCTGTCGCTCCGCGGGCTTCTAGGGGAGGACGCTCCACTTTCTCCCAGCACGGTGTCGCGGCTGAAACAGAAATGGCAGGGAGAGTACGAGCAGTGGCTAGCTAGCCCACTGGAAGAACTCGAGCTCGTGTACCTGTGGGTAGATGGCGTGTACGTGAAGGCCGGCCTTGAGAAGGACAAGGCGGCGGTGCTAGTTGCGGTTGGTGGCCTGTCCGACGGGACGAAAATCGTCCTGACGCTGGAGGCCGGGCATCGAGAATCCGAAGCGTCATGGTCGTCGCTGCTACGGAGACTGAAGAAGCGCGGTCTGAGATGTCCCCGTTTGGTGATCGGTGACGGGCATCTGGGCCGCGACCCGAAACGTATTTCCAGAAGCTGAGGAACAGCGGTGCTGGAACCACCGAATCCTCAACGTACTGGACCGGATTCCGAAAAGGGACCAGGCGCAGGCCAAGCCGCTGTTGACGGCGATCCCCTACGCCACCAGCCTGCAGGAGTGCGAGACGAAGAAGGCCAAGTTCCAGGATTGGTGCTTGCGCAAGGGTCTTCCGGGGGCCGCGCACGTGCTCGACGAGGACTGGGAGCGGATGGTCAGCTTTTATTCCTTTCCCAAGCCTCACTGGCAACACCTTCGCACGGGCAACGTCGTGGAGTCACCGTTCGCTGCACTGAGATTGAGAACGGATGCGGCCAAAAGGTTCAAGAAAATCGAGTCCGCCACTGCGACAATCTTCAAACTGCTTCTGGTTGCGGAGAAGAATTTTCGCCGGCTCAACGCACCGGAGCTGATGCGAGAGGTTCACCTGGGCGTTCGATTTGAAGATGGAGACAGGGTAACGGAGTCGTCGAAGGTTGCTGCTGCCTGAACTTTTTTACACACCTATTGACAAGAGCTCCCATGATGACCTACCACGTGCAATTCCTACTGCTCGTTCTGGCTGGCTGGGTCAACCGCCAGCAGCAGGATGTGATCGACTACCTGCAAGAGGAGAACCGCGTCCTGTGCCAAAACTCGGCCCTTTTGAAATAGACCGCAAATCAGCAGCTTAGACGCCCTTGGAATCCGCGCAGAATCCAGGGTATTTCGCGCCGCAGGACTGCCTTGGTGCACAATTCCGATAGAGGCCGAGAGCTCGCTTGGCCCCGACTCCCATCATCCGATCATCTCGCTATCAGGCATCCCGAGCGCCGTCATGGTGTTGAGAATCTTGCACCCGATCCTTGCCTCAACTCTCTGTGCCGCCAACCCTCTCGCTCGCATCGCTGAGCCCACGATAGCCTTGTAGCGATGGAACGTTGTCTCGACTTTGCTCCGTTTGCTGTAGCCCGATTCTGTGTGCCACTTTCGTTTGCCGAGCCGAGCTTGTGCTGCAATGTTGCGATTGCGCTGTCGGTTGCTCGCCGGCCCCGATGCGAGCAGGGCGCCCTTGCGCGGCGGTATCAGCACCCTCGGCGAGCGATGAGCGCTGTGATTCTCGATTGCCTCATAGACGCCGCCGGCGTCGTATGCGGTGTCAGCTCTGGCCGATGAGATGGGACTGTCGATCTGTCCGACAAGCGATGCAACCCGCGATGAATCGCGGGCTCTTTTGCTCGTCAGCTCGCCGGCGACGACTTCGCCACTCTGCTCGTCGACACACAGATGGAGCTTGCGATAGTCCCTGCTCTTTTGTGCTCTGCGCAGCTGGCCGGCGTGGACAGCGAGACCGCTGCTGTCGATCAAGATGTGCAACGGCGTCTTCTGCTTGTCTTGGTAGAAGGGGACCTCACCCAGCTTCGGCTTGCGCCTCGAGAGCGTGGTGTGATCGGGCACATCATTGTCTAGCTTCATCAGAGCGAACAACGACCGCAGCAATCCCTCGCTCTGCCTAGATGACAGATGAAACACCATGCCCAGGGTGACAGCCGTCTCGATGGCGTGGTTCGAGTACTTGCGTTGACGGCCCGGTTTCCTCCTCCTTGGCCGGGGCGCGTCCCAGTTCACAAGCTTGCCGGCGGTGAGCGAGATCCAGACGGTCAGCCTCCCGCGGTTGCGTAGACCCGCCTCATATTCACGCCAATTCCTCACGCGATAGGCCTTCTTCACATACTTCCGCTGAGTGCGTTTGAAAATGCTCATGGGGAACCTCGTATCCGCGAGTACAGGACAATTGTGGACCGAGATCGCGAGTTGTGCACCAAGGCAGCTTCCCTCCACTCTGGATTGACCTTGCTTCACTTCGGCAATGGGAGTCAGGTCACCAGTGCCGGTTGTGCTCCGCAAAAAGTCCATCCAGCGTTGATTGCGTGCTTTAGACTTGCTACGGTCGGCTGCTTCTGGCCGATCTTCTTTTTTGCGGATCACAACGAAGCATGGCATACTCTTGCAGGAGTATGCATACCTTCGCTGAACGCGTCGTTGGCGCTGCCCGTCTGAAACCAGACATCTACGAGGAGGTCGAGGCGGATCCGAGAGCCACCGCGCAGGCGATGGGTGTGGTTGTCCTCTCGAGCGTGGCCGGCGGTATCGGCCTGGCGGGGGGCCAGGGCGCGAACCTCATCGTCAGCACCCTGGGGGCGCTGCTCGGCTGGCTCATCTGGGCCGTCCTGATCTACGTCCTCGGCACCAAGGTCTTCGCGCAGCCCCAGACGCGCGCCGATGTGGGGGAGTTGCTCCGGACCACCGGGTTCGCGGCGGCCCCAGGCGTGCTGCGCGTGCTTGGCATCTTGCCAGGGCTGCTCGGCGACCTGTTTCTGCTGGCGGTGCCGATCTGGATGCTCGTCGCGATGGTGCTGGCGGTGCGGCAGGCGCTTGATTTCACGACGACATGGCGTGCGGTGGTGGTGTGCGTGGCCGGGTGGGGTGTCATGCTCGTGCTGATCGCCGTGAGCGGCGGCTTCATGAGCCCTGTCGGCCAATAGCCGGACGGGGCACGCGGGTGGTCCCTATGCCGCGTCGCGGTGGTAATAACTGAGCAAGCCGCCTAGTCGCTTACGACATCGCACGTTTCCGTGGGAACTTGGCCGTGAGGTTTCTTGCCGCCTGCTTCATCCACTCCCCGTTTGGGTCCGAGGTCATCCCACCGATGCACACGCAGCGAGTGGTGATATCGATGACAAACAGGACATGGTAGCGGACGAGGCCGAACGGGTTCACAACCTCGACGGTGAACAGGTCTGTCGCAGCGATAGCGCCCCAATGAGCCTTGAGGAAGGTGCTCCACGACATGCTCTTGCCCCGCTCTGGAGCCGGCGCGATACCGTGCTCGGCGAGGAGCCTCTTGATGGTGTTGCGTCCGAGTTCATGTCTGAGGTTCTTGAGTGCACCCCGTCCTGTGCCAAAACTCGGCCCTCTTGAAATAGCCGATAAATCAGCAGCTTAGCGTCTGTGTTTTGCGACGGTGCCAAGGGCTGTGGGCTTTACAATCGTCTGGCCCGAGGGTTGTTATCTTCGGATCCATCATGACGTACCACGTGCAAATCCTACTGTTGGTCAGGCAGCCGTTGTTCGATCGGGCAGCCCTGCTGCTCACACAGACCTCATGGGTGCTTCCGCCATTAAGTGTTGGTAAAATGACGCTAAGACTTCACGGTGCATTAAATTACAGCCATGGTCTTTCAAAAGGGCCGAGTTTTGGCACAGGACGGGATTGAAGGTAAAGGCCATGCTGGACAAGAACTCCTACGAGACGGGCCAGAGGATCAGCGACGAAGAGATGCAGGAGCTTCGACTCAAAGATCACCCCTTCCACGGCAACTGGAATTACACTCTACAACCCCGACGTCGTCCTGTCCAAAAACACGAACGAACTCAAGACCTGCATCAGCCAGAGCGTTTCGTATAGACGCGTCTACGCTTGCTTCGCCAAGGGAAGCTGGAATGCTCGGTCATGAGCACGCCGATCCAACCCTGGACGTTCTTGGTCGTCGCGGTAGAGGTATTTGAATGCTAGTGTCAGTTGGCCCGGGTGTGTCGGCGAACGCCATCGCTATTGATAAGGATGTCGGCGTGCGAGCTACCCTCAGAAGGTGTGGAAATAAAGTAAAGGCGGAGTAACCTTCCGCGTCACGAAACACGGCGTGAAGGGGCCAACGGAAGGAGACACCGCCATGAAGGAAAAGACCACAGGACGACGGAGCTCGTCAAGGGTGGCTTGGGAGTCGCTGGAGAAGTGGGCGAGGCTTGAGATCCAGGATTGGGTGCAGGAGCTGATGGTAGCCGAAGTCACGGAGCTTCTCGGGCGTGAGAAATCGGAGAGACGGAAGCCCGTGGACACAACGGCGGGCTATCGAAATGGATACGGTAAGCCTCGGAAGCTGACGATGAGCGTGGGCACAGTGACGGTTCGCCGGCCGAGAGTACGGGACGTGGAGGAGAGGTTCGAAAGTCGAGTGCTTCCGCTGTTCAAGCGTCGGAGCGAAACGGTGAGCGAGTTGATTCCGGAGCTGTACCTGCATGGACTAGCTCACGGAGATTTCGATCTGTCGCTCCGCGGGCTTCTAGGGGAGGACGCTCCACTTTCTCCCAGCACGGTGTCGCGGCTGAAACAGAAATGGCAGGGAGAGTACGAGCAGTGGCTAGCTAGCCCACTGGAAGAACTCGAGCTCGTGTACCTGTGGGTAGATGGCGTGTACGTGAAGGCCGGCCTTGAGAAGGACAAGGCGGCGGTGCTAGTTGCGGTTGGTGGCCTGTCCGACGGGACGAAAATCGTCCTGACGCTGGAGGCCGGGCATCGAGAATCCGAAGCGTCATGGTCGTCGCTGCTACGGAGACTGAAGAAGCGCGGTCTGAGATGTCCCCGTTTGGTGATCGGTGACGGGCATCTGGGCCGCGACCCGAAACGTATTTCCAGAAGCTGAGGAACAGCGGTGCTGGAACCACCGAATCCTCAACGTACTGGACCGGATTCCGAAAAGGGACCAGGCGCAGGCCAAGCCGCTGTTGACGGCGATCCCCTACGCCACCAGCCTGCAGGAGTGCGAGACGAAGAAGGCCAAGTTCCAGGATTGGTGCTTGCGCAAGAGTCTTCCGGGGGCCGCGCACGTGCTCGACGAGGACTGGGAGCGGATGGTCAGCTTTTATTCCTTTCCCAAGCCTCACTGGCAACACCTTCGCACGAGCAACGTCGTGGAGTCACCGTTCGCTGCACTGAGATTGAGAACGGATGCGGCCAAAAGGTTCAAGAAAGTCGAGTCCGCCACTGCGACAATCTTCAAACTGCTTCTGGTTGCGGAGAAGAATTTTCGCCGGCTCAACGCACCGGAGCTGATGCGAGAGGTTCACCTGGGCGTTCGATTTGAAGATGGAGACAGGGTAACGGAGTCGTCGAAGGTTGCTGCTGCCTGAACTTTTTTACACACCTATTGACAAGAGCTCCGGCGTGCATACAGAGGGGCTTATATCCATGACTAGACACGACAGAAGAATAGGAGAAGATGAAATATGCGGTCACTAAAAGGATGCTTCATGCTCGCCGTAGCTTTCGTTTTGACACTCAACAACTTCTTCTACGCCGTCAATCCCGCTGCGGCCAAGCCCATATTCGATTGGATCGACCCTTTCGCAGTCGTCGCCCTCGTACTCGTTTTCATCGAGAAAATCCTCGGTTCGATGCGGGGCGAAACCGAATGGCCTCGGCTCGTGGTGACGGTCCTGGTGGGGGCGCTGGTTCATTTATACGCCTACAATTACCTGGCGAAGATGGCGGGCAGTGGACTGGAGAGCGGGACCTTGTGGCTGGTTATGGTGCCGTTTGCGGTCTCCTTGCTCATCTATGAGGGCTTTTTTCTGATTCGTGAATCCCAATAGGGGCTTGTCGAGCCATGTATATAAGCCCCCATACAGACACGTCTCTGAACGTCAGGCACCGCGTGATCAACCCAACCGGCATCGCCGAAAGAACGGCGTCTCTCGAAATCAGGCTCAAACTCTAGCTCGCGAGCGGGTTACGCGGCGGCCGCATCGGCGAGCGCGTGATCTTAATTCCCTGTTCTTCCAGAGCGATTCCCTGTTTGCCTATTTCAAATTCCCTGTTCGGTCACCTCAAATTCCCTGTTATTTCGGAACAGGGAATTGCCATCTAACCATTTGAGATACAGATAGTTACCACGTCAAAAACGGTCCGATCAGCCTCAATAATGGCCCAAATTCCCTGTTAATTCCCTGTTTTTCCCTGTTCTTGATGGTTGCCAGCCGAGACCGGATAGCTCCAAACTGCGCCATCCGCCACCCCGTCCTGTGCCAAAACTCGGCCCTTTTGAAATAGACCGCAAATCAGCAGCTTAGACGCCCTTGGAATCCGCGCAGAATCCAGGGTATTTCACGCCGCAGGGCTGACTTCCGACCCATGGGCTGCGGGTGACGGGCGACAGGCCCACCGGGGGTGCGCACGGCTGGCTCAAATCGGCTGCCGGGGCGAGCTGCAGGCAACGAACTGCGCTCCCGGAAGAAATACGTATCCGACCGCGATGCCAGATTCAAGCAGCCCTCGGAAAGGTGCAAACTGCTGACCCGCTGGGCGTTCGAGTATTTTGACCAGACGGATATCCCTCTTTTCACCTTACAAGGTCTTGACTAGAAAAAAAGTCGCCGGGCCACTCTCCCCGTCGCGAAAACCAAAGCGCTGGTAAAGCTGCCGCGCCAGAGCGTTATCTTCGCGCACCTCCAGAGTCACTTTTCCGCAGTCCAATTCGCGGGCTTTGGCTTCGACCGCTTTGAGCAACAGACGCCCGACGCCCCGTCCGCGGCAGCCGGCGGTAACGGCCAGATCGTGAATGTTGATCAGAGGTTTGGCGGTGAACGTGGAGAAACCAGTCATGCAAACCGTGACCCCCACCGCGCGGCGGTCCAGCCAAGCGAGAAAAACCAGCGTCCCCGGGTGTCTCTTTAGTCCGGGTACGAGTTGCTCCAACACCCTGGCCGCCAGCGGAGTTCCCTGGCCGATCGGTAGCCGCGCATACTCGTCCACCAACTGCCGAACCGCCTCGGCATGCTTGAAGTTGTTCAAGTCAGCTTCGAGGACCTCGAGATTCATCGTTTTTTTGAAGTCCTTACCCTTGGGGCGGGACTTATCATGGCAGGATGACCTGACCCCACGGTTAGTACCACGTTGTATCTCAGTCATTCGGTGCTGACAAGGGCTGGTTGAAGCCGGCGTGGCAAAGCCGGTTTCAACCAAATCGTTTCAAGTTTCGTGTCTGTCTTTCTCCTGAAATAGGATGTTGTAGGTCTGGTCGCCACCCTTGCCTATGGCCGCGCCGTGGGGCGCTTCTTAGTTTATGGAAGGGACAGCCGAGTTTTGGCACAGGACGCGGTTCTCCTCTTGCAGGTAGTCGATCACATCCTGCTGCTGGCGGTTGACCCAGCCAGCTAGAACGAGCAGTAGGAATTGCACGTGGTACGTCATCATGGATCTGAAGATAACACCCTCGGGACAGACGATTGTAAAGCCTACGGCCCTTGGCCCCGGCGCAAACACAGACACTAAGCTGCTGATTTATGGCCTATTTCAAAAGGGCCGAGTTTTGGCACAGGACGGGATGGAGACGACGCGGAGCTCGAGCCCGGCTGCACGCGCCTGGTCTTCGAGGAGCTCGCGGCGGACGGCATGCATGGCGACCCGATCGAAGTGCTCGTTCACCGTCGTGACGAGCGCCGTGACCTCGACATCGTCTCGCTGGCGCAGCACGTGGAGCGTGAACGCGTTGTCTTTCCCGCTGCTCCACCAAAGCCACACGCGCCTCATGAGCCCAGCGCCTCCGCAAGGCGTCGCAGGTTCTCGCGGCCGCAAGCGGCGCGGATGAGCCTCTCTACCGTGGACCAAACAGAGGCGTCGCGATCCATCCTCGCATGAGGAATGCGAAACAGGCGCTTCCAAAAAGGCACACCTTCGAGCGAAATCTCGGAACCTGGCGCCTCGTTGTAGCGGTAGCGCCAGTTACCCAGGATCGTGGTCGCTTCGGGATCCATGGCGCGGATCGGTTGCTCGCCGCGGATGAACCAGCCGTCGTTTTGGTAGAGGTTGGCCGTGTAGGCCACGTTGCGCGGGACCGCCGCGTCACCTCTTCCAACGCTATCGATCTGGATGGTCAGAAGAATCGGAACTCCGTGCGCCTCGAGCGTGCGCGCGAATTTGAGCACAGCCGCACCGCCGAAGCTCTGTCCGTAGATGACGAGCCGCGCCGGTGATGCGGCAACGACGAAGCTCTCCGCAACATCCCGGCGCTGATTCTCGAACGTCTCGGCGAAGACGCGGCGTTCGGGTTTCCTGAGTTTGAGGGCGAGCGAGCGTACACCCTTATCAGCATCGTCCCAGTGGTCCCGCCCGCCGAGAAAGCCGACGACGAGACAGGCTTCCTCCGGGACGGGTCGCGGCGTGACGATGTCCTGGAGGGTGATACCGCCGCACGCAGCAAGCGTCCAAGTCAGGCTGAAGACGACAGCGGCTCGACACATCGTCGAGAGTGTATCGTGACGATGCGTCTTTGACCGCTAGGACTTCGGTTGCCAGAGGGCGACGGCGTCCTGTGCCAAAACTCGGCCCTTTTGAAATAGGCCATAAATCAGCAACTTAGTGTCTGTGTTTGCGACCGGGCCAAGGGCCGTGGGCTTTACAATCGTCTTGGGCGGGCGGGTCGTCACCATGCAGATGACCACCTAGTCGAGAGCGAATATCGAAGCGTTGTGCCTGAAGCTGTTTTCACGCTACGCCGAGCGGGCCCACCAAGGGGCTACCGTCGCCGGCGACCATCTACGCAGCACGGCAGTAGTAGTTGAGAATGCCCCCAAGTCGCTCTCGCGACACGATGGGGCCAGCGTCATTCGCGCTTGCCGGCAGAGGTGTGAGGAGCTCGTTGCCGAGACCTTGGTGGTTCCGTTCTGTGTGATAGTGCACTACATATTCGGTTATCGCGGTCCGCAGGTGTCGCTCATTGAGAGGTACGAAGCGGTCGAGACACTCTCGACGTATGGAGGAACGAATCTTTCCGCGTATGCGTTCAGATTCGGACTATTGGCGGGAACATTCAAATACTTCTACCGCGACGACCAAGAACGTCCAGGGTTGGATCGGCGTGCTCATGACCAAGCATTCCAGCTTCCCTTGGCGAAGCAAGCGTAGACGCGTTCCCACGTCTTCTCGACTCCCACCACGAGTCTTTGCACGAAGCCCCTGGCCGGTATGTAGACGCAACCATGGAGGGTCTCCGCCTTCAATTTTTCCTGATTCCGTGGCGGGTTCGACAACAGTCGCCTCAAATAGCCTTCGTTCATGCGCTCCCCTGCGGCGCAGTGGCCCATGGTCGCAATGAGAAAAAGACATGTGGAAATCAACACGAATTTCATTCGACGAACCTCGCTGTCCTATGGCCATGTTGAGTGCTGCGGGCACCAGTTCGGTGCGAACGACGTCGCGCTCGTGCAACCCCCGCAGCCCTTGCGCCCAGGCGGAGGAGCTTCACGCTTGAATCTCTCAACAGCCCACGTACCGCCTCGGTGAATAGCGGGTCCCGGTCGTGGATGAGGTATCGCTTGCCAAGGAGGAAACCATCCCACATGTCCGTGAGGTTTCTTGACACCTGCTTCATCCACTCCCTATGCCTGCGCGCTTCTTCGGCCACACGAAGCCCGGCTCTCCAGATCAAGCTGACTGGGAACCTCTCGAAGATCACCTCGGCAACGTCGCGGCTCGTGCACGCGATTTTGGCTCGGCCTTCGGGGCCGCGGACTGGGCGTATCTCGGCGGTCTGTGGCACGACCTTGGAAAGTACCGTGGCAGCTTTCAGCGCTACCTGGAGCGCGTCGGGGGCGCGCTGGACGATGACGGTTGTGAGGAAGGCGCACCGGGACGCGTGGATCACTCAACTGTCGGCGCGATCATGTCCCGCGAGTCGTTGGGTCCGCCCGGCACCATCCTCAGTTACCTAATCGCGGGGCATCACGCGGGGTTACCCGATGCCTCCGGCGGAGAGGCCAGTCTCGCGGCTCGCCTTGACAAGCGCGCTGTTCTGGTTGACTGGCACAGGGAAAAAATTCCCCGAACGATCATCGAACAGCCCATACCAGTATCGAGGCCGCCGAGTAAAGACCCTGCGGACGTCCACCTGTGGATCAGAATGTTGTTCTCGTGCCTGACGGATGCCGACTTCCTCGCAACCGAAGAGTTCATGAATCCGGGAATAGCCGAACAGCGCATGGCCACGTATCCAGACCTTGCGGCTCTCAATTCACGCTTCGAAGCGCATATGTCGAGGCAATTCCCCGCTTCCACAACAGGCATCAACGGTCTCAGGCATGAGGTTCGGAGTGCCTGTGTTCGGGGGGCCGGTCTTGAGCCCGGGCTGTTCTCTCTCAGCGTTCCGACGGGCGGGGGAAAGACTCTGGCTTCTATGGCTTTTGCGTTGCACCACGCGCAGCAGTGGAAAAAGAGACGAATCATCTATGTCATTCCGTACACAAGCATCGTTGAGCAGACTGCTGATGTCTTCCTAGAAATCTTCGGCGATGCGGTCATCGAACATCACAGCAACATTGACTCTGACGACCCTGCTCGCGACAGTGTGAAGCGTCGTCTGTCAGCCGAGAACTGGGACGCACCGATCATCGTGACCACGAACGTCCAGTTCTTCGAGTCGCTTTTTGCCGCGCGCCCCTCACGTTGCCGGAAGCTCCATAACATCGTAAAATCCGTGGTAATTCTCGATGAGGCGCAGCTTCTGCCCCCAGAGTTCCTCGACCCCATCAAGCGCACAGCGTTGGCGTTGGCGCATGACTACGGTGTCACCATCGTGATCTCGACGGCCACTCAGCCTGCGCTGGATGTCCCTGGCATTCGAGAGCTGGCTCCGGATCCTCCTGCGCTGGCTAAACGCCTACAACGCGTCCGCTACGAATGGCCGAAGAGTTCTCAGCGTCGGTCGTTGGATGACCTTGCCGTTGAGCTTAGAGAGCAACCGCAGGTTTTGTGCGTGGTTGGGCGGCGTGACGATGCGCGGGACCTGTTTGAGCTTATGGACGATCCGGGAGGAGAGGCACTTCACCTTTCGGCTCTCATGTGTGGAGAGCATCGAGCGCAGCGGATTGGGCTGATCAGGGCGCGGTTGAAACAAGGATCACGGGTGCGCGTCGTCAGCACCCAGCTTGTTGAGGCAGGAGTCGACTTCGATTTCCCAGTTGTCTACCGTGCCTTCGCCGGTCTCGATTCAATCGCGCAAGCGGCGGGTCGCTGCAACCGCGAGGGAAGGTTGGCGGAGCTGGGACGTGTCGTTGTCTTCAACCCGCCCCGCGAAGCGCCCCAGGGCCTACTGCGCAAGGCCGAGAGCGTGACGCGGGAACTCCTTTACGATGTCCAGAACCCTGTGTTGGACCAACCACTATTCGAGAAGTTCTTCAAGCTCTACTACAGCAAGCTGAACTCACTCGATGCCAATGGAATCGTGCGGCTCTTGACTGCAGATGGAAGAGCCCATGGGAATATCGACTTACAGTTTCGCGAAGCCGCGTCGCTCTTCAAGCTTGTCGACGATTCGAACTACGTTTCAGTAGCTGTCCCTTGGGGAGATAAGGGCAGGGCGCTTGTTGACACACTCACAAGTGGATTCGATCGCTTCTCAATGCGTCGGCTCCAGCGCTTCGTCGTTAACTTGCCCCGGCGTCAGGCCAGTGCACTAGCAAAAGATGGCAGTATCCTAGAAGTCCTACCCGGTCTTTTCGCAGTCGCCAACGAGCGTCAATACAGTGACAAGATTGGATTGAGGACGACAGGTTCAGAATATCAGCCCGGAGACTTCATTTCGTAAGGGGATACTATGCGGAAGCATTGTCTGGAAGTGAAAGGCGACTTTGCCTGTTTTACGCGACCCGAGATGAAGGTCGAGCGCGTGAGTTACGATGTGATCACACCCTCGGCAGCACGGTCCATCTTCGAAGCCGTTCTCTGGAAACCGGCGATTCGTTGGCAAATTCACAAGATCGAAGTGCTGAAGCCGATTCGTTGGATCTCACTTCGTCGTAACGAAGTGGGGGCGGTGGCCTCAATCATCAACGCCAAAGAGGCTATGACTCGTGGATCGGGCGATCTCGGCATCTTCATTGAAGAGGAACGCCAACAACGAGCCGGGTTGTTTCTGCGCGACGTGGCTTACCGTATTCACGGCAGCTTTGATTTGACGTCGAAGGCCCAGCCTGACGAGCATGAGGGCAAGTTTGCGGAAATGTTCACGCGCCGTGCGAGCCGTGGGCAGTGCGTCAACCAGCCGTATCTCGGTTGCCGTGAGTTTGCGGCTTCTTTCAGCTACGTTGAGCGCCCCGAGAAGGCTGCGGCTGCAATCGAGGAAACCCGCGAACTTGGGTTCATGCTTTACGATCTTGACTTCAAGGATCCCGCTGACCCTAAGCCCCTCTTCTTCTGCGCTCAACTCAAGTCCGGAATAGTCGACATCCCAGATTGGCACTCCAAGGAGGTAGTCGGATGATCCTTCAAGCCCTCGCTGACTACTACCACCGTAAGAGCGCTCAAGACGGCTCGCCGATCGCACCGCCAGGATGGGAAACTAAGGAGATCCCATACGTCGTCGTAATTAGTAGCTCGGGCAGTGCGGTCCAAGTCGAGTCGACGGTCGAGGGAGAAGGTAGGACGAAGCGAGCGAAGGTCCAACTTATTCCTGCGGCCGTTAAAAGGTCTTCCGGCATCAAGGCCAATCTTCTATGGGACAATGTTGAGTATGCCCTGGGCGTGCCAACAGGTAAGTCCCGCGCACCAGGGAACGAGGAGGAAGTTCACAAGAAGGTTGTGGCGCGACATCAAGCCTTTACCGAGAGAGTTGGGGAACTAGCGGAGCGCGCTTGCGACGAGGGGCTCGATGCTCTCTCAAAATTCTTGGAGACCTACGATGGTTCTCAGATCGGCGAAGAAAGCGATTGGCAGGAGTTTCTGGAGAAAGGGCCCTTTCTTTCATTCCGCCTCAAGGGAGACCAAGTTCTCATTCCCCAGCGTCCGAAGGTTCGAGCGTTTATCGACGATGCTCCTGTCGCACCCGCTAGTGCAGTCTGCCTCGTTTCCGGCAAACCTGATTCGGTCGCGGAACTTCACCCATCGATCAAGGGCGTGCGTGGGGCGCAGTCCGTTGGCGCAAACATCGTTTCGTTCAACCTCGACGCTTTTCAATCTTTCAGTAAGAAGCAAGGAGCGAATGCTCCCGTCGGACAGAGGACAACGTTCGCCTATGCCACCGCGCTCAATCATCTGCTGGGCAAGGACTCAAAACAGAAGGTACAAGTCGGAGACGTCACCACAGTGTTTTGGTCGGAGAAGTCTTCTGGTTCCGCTATGGAACAGGCGTTTGCCGGATGGTTTGATCCACCGAAAGATGATCCTGACGACGCCACCGCTCGGGTGAAAGCGCTCTACGACTTCAAGCAGGGCAAGCCGCTGACTGACGACGACCAGCGGTTCTTTGTTCTTGGCCTCTCGCCAAATGCCGCGAGGGTCTCGATCCGGTTCTGGCATGTCGCTACGATCAGGGAGATCGGTGCGCGGATCTTCCAGCACTTCACCGATCTAGACATTGTGCGCCCCCCCGGCGCCGCCCACTTCCCATCGATCTACTGGCTATTGCGATCGATTGCGGTACTTGAAAAAGCCAAGAACGTTCCGCCCAATCTTGCGGGCGACTGGATGAGGGCCATCCTGATAGGTACGCCCTACCCTCAGACGCTCCTCCAATCTGCTGTTCGAAGATGTCGCGCCCTACAGGACGTTGGGCCGCTGCGGGCCGCCATCGTCAAAGCTAGCCTTAACCGTTCACGATCCGAATCTGAAAGGGAGATATCAGTGGCACTTGATCCAGAGAACACCAACACCGGCTATTGCCTCGGCCGCTTATTCGCCATCTTCGAAAAAATCCAGGAAGCGGCGAGCCCCGATCTCAAGGCAACGATCCGAGACCGCTATTTCGGCTCGGCATCGGCATCACCGCTTGTCGCTTTTCCTATTCTTAACCGTCTCAAGATGCACCATCTCTCGAAGATCGAAAACCGGGGCCGGATGGTGTATTTCGAGAAGCTCAACGGTGAGGTGATGAACGGTCTCGACGCTAAGAACCCTTTCCCGCCGCATCTGTCCTTAGCCGACCAGGGACGGTTTGCGGTTGGCTATTACCACCAACGACAGAAGTTCTTTGAGAAGACCGGAGGAGAGAAGTAATGGCAATCCAAAAGCGATACGACTTTGTCCTGCTCTTTGACGTTCAAGACGGCAACCCGAACGGGGACCCAGACGCCGGGAACCTGCCGCGCGTCGATGCGGAGACAGGACATGGCCTCGTGACCGACGTGTGTCTCAATCGAAAGATCAGAAATTTCGTTGAACTCACCAAAGGCGAAGAAGAGGGCTACGACATCTATATCAAAGAGAAGGCTGTCCTGAACCGCAGCCACGAACGCGCTTATAAGGAAACCGGAAACGAAGATGCTCTGAAAGGAGACAAGAAGAGAAAGGGCAGCGGCGACGAAATCTCGCAGGCCCGCGACTGGATGTGCACGAACTTCTTCGACATTCGAGCCTTCGGCGCTGTCATGAGTCTCGGGGTCAACTGCGGCCAGGTGCGCGGTCCGATCCAACTCACGTTCGGTCGTTCCGTCGTGCCCGTTGTGTCGCTCGAACACTCAATCACCAGGATGGCGGTCGCTACCGAAAAGGAGGCGCAGGACCAGCAGGGCGACAACCGAACCATGGGCCGCAAATTTACAGTTCCATACGGTCTCTACCGCACTCACGGTTTCATCTCGGCTCATCTCGCCGCTCAGACCAAGTTCTCAGACGCAGATCTTAAGCTCTTTTGGGAAGCGGTCAAGAACATGTTCGAACACGATCGCTCAGCCGCGCACGGACTCATGTCGACGCGGGGCCTCTACGTGTTTGAACACACGTCAGCCCTAGGAGAGGCTCCCGCGCACGTTCTGTTCGAGCGAATTATAGTGACACAGAAGGATCCGGCGAAGCCCGCGAGGGAGTTTTCTGACTTCGAAGTCACCGTTGATAAAGATAAGCTCCCTACGGGAGTGACGCTCAACCCGATGATCTAGACAATCGTGCACGAGGACGACTTCCTCCCCCTGTCAGGAATCCAGCACCTCGCGTTTTGCGAACGGCAGGCGGCGCTGATCCATGTCGACCGAGTCTTCGAAGAGAACGTGTTCACAAGTGAAGGGCGCCTCCTGCACCAATCCGTCGCAGCTCCCAGCGGTCGTGTGCGGGAAGGCGTTCGAGTTGAGACCGATGTCTGGCTGCGATCCGAGCGCCTCGGCCTTGTGGGCCGGGCGGACCGAGTCGAGACTTACAGTATCGCAGGAAAGAAAAGGGTTCAGCCAGTCGAGTCGAAGCGAGCGCGCCGTAAGAGTCTGCAAGCCGATTGCATCCAGCTCTGCGCTCAGGCGATGGCGCTTGAGGAAATGCGCGCTATCGCAATTGAGTCGGGCGAGTTGTACTACATCAACTCGCGTCGTCGGCTGACGATTCCAATCACGGGTGATCTCCGCGAGGCTACAGTGAAGGCTGCCCGACGCTTCCATGAGATATGCCGGAGGGGCGTCCTGCCGCCGCCGAAGTTCGATGCGCGTTGCAAGTCATGCTCGCTGAATCAAATCTGTCTGCCCGCTGTTTTTGAGCGACCGACGAAGATTACAGACTACCTTGCCGTCGCATGGGATGACCATGATTCTCAGTGAGCCACTCAATACGCTGTTCGTGACGCTCCCCGGCGCGTATCTGGCAAAAGATCACGAGAATCTCGTCGTGAAGGTCGAGCAGGAGGAGCGTGTCCGCGTGCCTCTTCACCACGTGGGTAGCGTTGTTCTGTTCGGCGGGACGATTGCCAGTATCGGCGCGCTTGGAGTCCTTGCGGAGCGAGGCATCCAGGTGTCATTCCTGACAGCGGGCGGGAAGTTTCTCGGACGAGTGGAGGGGCGTTGGCAGGGTGGATCGCTGCTTCGCAAGGCCCAGTACGCGGCCGCGAACTCTCCCAAGGAGTCACTCAAGGTAGCTCAGGGCGTCGTGCTCGGGAAGCTCGCCAACCAGCGCCAGATGGTGATGCGCTCGGCGCGAGACGCGCCGCCCGAGCCAGCCCGCGCTCTCCGGCGAGGAGCAGATGGGCTTTCGAAGGCGCTGTCGGGCGCACGGAATGCGAGAGACATAGATGTTCTCCGAGGATTCGAAGGGTACGGAGCGAGTGTCTACTTCGAAACTTTCCCTTCGATGCTCCGCAACCGAGCGAACGGTGTGAGCTTTGAGAAGCGGCAGCGGCGCCCGCCGATGGACCCCGTCAACGCTCTCCTGTCGTTCCTCTACGCCGTCCTGCTAAACGACGTCTGCTCGGCGTTACTGGCGACTGGACTCGATCCGGCGGTCGGCTTTCTCCACCAAGATCGCCCCGGACGGCCTTCGCTCGGTCTTGATCTCATGGAGGAGTTTCGCGCTCCTTTTACGGACCGCGCTGTCCTTGCACTGCTGAATCGGGAGCAGATCGGCGAGCTACGACGTGGATACAACCACGAAGGAGGGCCGCGCGCGTCTGCGGAGAGTGGGCCGTGCCTGTCTAGACAGCGGCCAACGGGTCCAATTCTCGGTCTTTGAGTGCACCGTCAACGAGGAGCAGTGGGTGAGACTTCGGGGCCGGCTCTTGGGTCTCATCGACGAGAAGAAGGACAGTCTTCGCTTCTACAACCTTGGAGAAGAGTCGTCACGCCGGATCGAGCATCATGGAATAAAAGCGACGATGGACCCGCAAGGAATTCTCTTGGTATGAGCCGCGAACCTGAGGTGGGACTGAAAGTCCGCGAGCTTCGCGATTCGTTTGAAAGTGTTGAAAGCGAGTCAGTTAGCAATATATTTTCACTCTCCTTCGATCTATGGGAGCAAGTTGCCGAGCGAGTATCGCGGAAAGCGACCCATAAACTACTGTTGAATCCGGCCTTCCGGGGTCGGCGTCTCCCCTCGCTTCGGCGGGGGGAGTGGATTGAAACATGGTTCAAGGATCTGCACACCGCGATTCCCGCAAGTCTCCCCTCGCTTCGGCGGGGGGAGTGGATTGAAACATGGTTCAAGGATCTGCACACCGCGATTCCCGCAAGTCTCCCCTCGCTTCGGCGGGGGGAGTGGATTGAAACATGGTTCAAGGATCTGCACACCGCGATTCCCGCAAGTCTCCCCTCGCTTCGGCGGGGGGAGTGGATTGAAACTGGAAGCCACGACGCTAAACGTCTGGGCCGAAGTTGGTCTCCCCTCGCTTCGGCGGGGGGAATGGATTGAAACCCCATATGACAGGTACCAGAAGTCGTTCACGGTATCGACGTCTCCCCTCGCTTCGGCGGGGGGAGTGGATTGAAACTACAAAAAGGTCATGGAAATGCTCGCAGCACATGTCTCCCCTCGCTTCGGCGGGGGGAGTGGATTGAAACACTTGCAAGGGTATTGTCAAGTTGAGGTCTCAAGCTCGAAGCGGGCCGCTAGATGATGGGGCTTGAGCGCACGGCGTTGCCAACATCTTGGGGTCGGATCGGCCCTGAATGCCTTAACTTGACAGTACCCTCCATTATCCTTCCGCTTCTAGCTGAACCGCTCTTCGACACTTCACCGGGACGATTCACGAGAATGCTCGAAGCCGCAAACGACGCAGGCTTGCAACTCTTTGTCACGCCGGGTGTGGTTGAGGAGATCGAGCGGCACATGAACCGTGCGCTAACGTGTTCGCGGATGCGTCACGGCGAATGGATAAGTTGGGTTCCGTACTTGTTCGAACAGTATGCATCAAGTGGACGGTCATCCAATAGTTTCGGAAATTGGCTTGAGGTCTTCCGCGGTGACTTCCGCCCTGAGGAAGACATCTCTGAATACCTGGATGAGCAACTTGGTATTCAGACTCGTAGTCTCGAAGCGGGAGCTACCCTCAGAAGGTGTGGAAATAAAGTAAAGGCGGAGTAACCTTCCGCGTCACGAAACACGGCGTGAAGGGGCCAACGGAAGGAGACACCGCCATGAAGGAAAAGACCACAGGACGACGGAGTTCGTCAAGGGTGGCTTGGGAGTCGCTGGAGAAGTGGGCGAGGCTTGAGATCCAGGATTGGGTGCAGGAGCTGATGGTAGCCGAAGTCACGGAGCTTCTCGGGCGTGAGAAATCGGAGAGACGGAAGCCCGTGGACACAACGGCGGGCTATCGAAATGGATACGGTAAGCCTCGGAAGCTGACGATGAGCGTGGGCACAGTGACGGTTCGCCGGCCGAGAGTACGGGACGTGGAGGAGAGGTTCGAAAGTCGAGTGCTTCCGCTGTTCAAGCGTCGGAGCGAAACGGTGAGCGAGTTGATTCCGGAGCTGTACCTGCATGGACTAGCTCACGGAGATTTCGATCTGTCGCTCCGCGGGCTTCTAGGGGAGGACGCTCCACTTTCTCCCAGCACGGTGTCGCGGCTGAAACAGAAATGGCAGGGAGAGTACGAGCAGTGGCTAGCTCGCCCACTGGAAGAACTCGAGCTCGTGTACCTGTGGGTAGATGGCGTGTACGTGAAGGCCGGCCTTGAGAAGGACAAGGCGGCGGTGCTAGTTGCGGTTGGTGGCCTGTCCGACGGGACGAAAATCGTCCTGACGCTGGAGGCCGGGCATCGAGAATCCGAAGCGTCATGGTCGTCGCTGCTACGGAGACTGAAGAAGCGCGGTCTGAGATGTCCCCGTTTGGTGATCGGTGACGGTCATCTCGGCATCTGGGCCGCGACCCGAAACGTATTTCCAGAAGCTGAGGAACAGCGGTGCTGGAACCACCGAATCCTCAACGTACTGGACCGGATTCCGAAAAGGGACCAGGCGCAGGCCAAGCCGCTGTTGACGGCGATCCCCTACGCCACCAGCCTGCAGGAGTGCGAGACGAAGAAGGCCAAGTTCCAGGATTGGTGCTTGCGCAAGGGTCTTCCGGGGGCCGCGCACGTGCTCGACGAGGACTGGGAGCGGATGGTCAGCTTTTATTCCTTTCCCAAGCCTCACTGGCAACACCTTCGCACGAGCAACGTCGTGGAGTCACCGTTCGCTGCACTGAGATTGAGAACGGATGCGGCCAAAAGGTTCAAGAAAGTCGAGTCCGCCACTGCGACAATCTTCAAACTGCTTCTGGTTGCGGAGAAGAATTTTCGCCGGCTCAACGCACCGGAGCTGATGCGAGAGGTTCACCTGGGCGTTCGATTTGAAGATGGAGACAGGGTAACGGAGTCGTCGAAGGTTGCTGCTGCCTGAACTTTTTTACACACCTATTGACAAGAGCTCCGAAGCGGAGAGGGACGCTGCTTCACCTGAACTGCGTGACGCACTCCAGGTTATTTGGTACGAGGCGCATCGGCGTCGTCGTGAACGGCATGGCGGATCGATCGACGATATCGCGTCCTGTGCCAAAACTCGGCCCTTTAGAAATAGACCACAAATCAGCAGCTTAGACGCCCTTGGAATCCGCGCAGAATCCAGGGTATTTCGCGCCGCAGGGCTGACTTCCGACCCATGGGCTGGCGGATGAATAAATAGAAGGCACAGGCCTTTGGAAAGATGCCCCCCCCTGCTGACCCGCTGGCGTTCGAGTATTTTGACCAAACGGCCACGAACACATCCGGCCCACGCGGAAGGTCGCTTGGTGTATAACGGTACCGACCAGGACGGCCAAAATGGAAATCCCGGTTGAACGAGCTGTCACGCACCGAGCCCGAGCTGGTGATTGTCGCCAGCCACGACGAGGAGCAGCACATCGAGCTGACCAGACAGCGACTGCTGTCGAGCCAGCTTGAGTAGATCCTGATATCGAAATCGGAGGAAACATCGCAATGACGCACTACGGAGGCAAGGACCTGGCACGAAGCTTTCGCCAGGTTCGCGGCAACACCATTCAGACCGCCGAGGACATTCCTGGGGACAAGTACGGATTCCAGGCGAGTCCCGACACGCGCAGCATCGGTGCCACCCTGGCCCACATCGCGGTGAGCACCGGGTTTCAGGACTATATCCAGCGCAACAAGGTCACCGACCTCAAGGACGTGAACTTCATGGAGCTGTTCCAGAAGTTCAGCGCGGAAGAGGCCAAGCCGCGGACCAAAGCAGAAACGATCACCTACCTCAAATCACAGGGAGAGGCTTTCGCGTCGTTCCTCAAGGGCCTGTCGGATGAGTTTCTTGCGGAACCCGTCGCGATGCCCCCCGGCGCGAAGCCTGCGACCAAGACGCGTTTCGAGATGCTCCTGTCGCCAAAGGAGCACGAGATGCACCACCGCGGTCAACTCATGCTGCTTCAGCGCATGATCGGTCTGGTGCCGCATCTCACCCGACAGATGCAGGAGCGCATGGCGCAGCACGCGCCGGCGGCGAAGACTACGTCGTAGATCGCTCGACCTTTAATCTTTAGGAAAATCCGGCGGACCTCCCCCCGAAAACTGGTTCCGAGACCAGCTGGTCGGTGAACAATTTGGCAGAGCATTCTATCGGACGAGGACGAAGTAAACGCAACGTCACCACGGCCGTGAAGTCGACTACTAGCGCCTAGTCGGTCCCGTCCTGTGCCAAAACTCGGCCCTTTTGAAATAGGACATAAATCAGCAGCTTAGGGTCTGTGTTTGCGACTGGGCCAAGGCCGTAGGCTTTACAATCGTCTGTCCCGAGGGTGTTATCTTCAGATCCATGATGACGCACCACGCGCAATTCCTACTGCTCGTTGTGGCTGGCTGGGTCAACCGCCAGCAGCAGGATGTGATCGACTACCAGCAAGAGGAGAACCGTGTGCTCCGAGCCGGGCTTCGGGGCAAGCGCGTCCTGTCCAAAAATACAAACGAACTCAAGATCAGACCCAAAATGGCCCCGAATTGCCTGTTTTCCCCTGTTTCTCATTGGTTTCCAGCCAAGACCGGCCAGCTCCGGTCGGCCTGTGATCCGCAAAAAAAGAAGATCGCGTACCGCTGGATCGACTTTTTGCGAAGCACAAGCTATCGAACTTCTTCGCGACAAGCCTGAGGTGCCAACTTAGGGTTGTGTCGAGGTTCACGATGCTCGGGAGCTCACGCGTTGCCAAGCCCTTGATGGTTGTGCTCTCCATGATAATGATAGATGAACTCGGCGACGGCCTAGCGCGCGGGTCTTAGAGTTCGTTTGTATTTTTGGACACGACGAGCTCGTGGTCTTCACCGAGCACCGCGACACGCTGAGCTACGCACTGTTCGACAACGGGCACGACCCGGTCCCGCCAGCCACAATCAGCGACTGGGCCACCTTCATGGAGATGTTGCGGCCACGCGGCATGCCGCTCGCCATCCATGCGGACCTAGGAAACGACAACACACTCCGGACAAACTAGTCGTGGTTGCATCCGACTGGCAACTCGGTCAGCCTTATCGGATAGTGAGTGAGTTGGCATATGCGGACAAGCGAAGCGAGCTCTGGCGGCAGAGCTTTGAGGGGGCGGTCCCCTACGACGACTACCTCGAGCGATCTGATGAGAAGAAGGCGGCGCACTGGCGGCGCATGGAAGAGAGGATTCCAGGACTGGCCGAAGCCGAGCGTGCTCGCCTGAAGGGGTACCACCGAGGGTACTGTCAAGTTGACGTTGCGAGAGCAAGCCGGTGCCGTCGGCATGACGTCTCCGTTCGAGTCATGCCGCCCACGTTACTGCGTCCCAAGCGAGGAATGCGCGACCTCGAAGCTGTCGGTGATGACGCGCTTGCAACAGGTGTCGTCCGACGCGGAAGAGGTTTTGGACAAGTCCATGAACGGACAAGAATCGCTGGGCTTGACCCGGAGATTTGAACCGTCGCATTTGCCGTTCACGTTGCCGCGTCGGCTCGTGCGAGACCTCGGCTCTATTGTTTTGGTACTGGTCGGTGCAGTGGACGACGGATGGCATGACCTCGCGGTGAGCGGCGCTGTAGCTTCTCAGCTTGTCGGTGACGAGCCGCCAGGGTGGCCGGCCCTGCCCCTTCAGCAGCTTACAAAAGAAGCGTTTAGCGGCTCGCCGATCGCGTCGAGGCTGGACGAGGATATCGATGACGTCGCCATCTTGGTCCACCGCACGCCAGAGATACTGCCGTTGACCCTGGATGGTTACAAACACCTCGTCCAGGTGCCACGTATCGCCGAGGCGACCTTGCCGTCGCTTCAGCCCGCGAGCGTATTCTGGACCGAACTTGATGCACCAAAGTCGGATCGCTTCATACGAGACGGTGATCCCGCGCTGGGCAAGGAGGTCCTCTACATCTCGAAAGCTCAAACAAAAGCGATGGTAGAGCCAAACGGCGTGGCTGATGATCTCCGGTGGAAATCGATATCCGCGGTAGCTCGGCGACTTGCTGTTCATTGGCTCATTTTGTCAGTTAGAGGCCCAACTTGACAGTACCCTCTACGCGGCGAGGCTCGGGCGCGTCCTTCTTAAGCGACAAATGAGTCCGGCACGAATGATAGTAGTCGACGTATTTGCGTAGGATTCGCCTCAGGTGCTGCTCGTCAAGGACGATCACATGGTCGAGACACTCACGTCGAATGGAGCCGATCATCTGACCTGGCCTGTGATCCGCAAAAAAAGATCGGCTAAAAGCGGCCGACCATAGTAGGTATAAAACGCGCAATCAACGCCGGATAGACTTTTTGCGGAGCACAGCCAGCTCGCGACGAGCCTTGAAGGTAGAGATGAGAGTGCGAACCAACGACGAAATCATACCGGCATGGTCCCGGCAGACCGGAGACTAATCAAGTTCGGGGCGCGCGGATAAATAAATAGAAGGCACACCTCGCGTCCTTGCACCAAAGCTGTGTCGATTTGGGGCAAGTAGTAGAATGATCACCATGTTGCGAATAACGATTCTCACGACGCTACCGATCCTGATGCTCGGGACGAGCGCCGCTGCCCAGGAGGTCACCCGTGTCCCCGTCGAGACCTTCGAGCTTTCGAATGGAATGAAGTTTCTCGCGGTGTCACGACCAGAGCTCACGACCGTCTCCGCCGGCTGGGTCGCGCATGTCGGCTCCTCCAACGAGCGTCCCGGGATCACGGGCATCAGCCACTTCTTCGAGCACATGATGTTCAAGGGAAGCCGAACGATCGGCACCCGCAACATCGATAGAGACCTTGAGATCATCGAGGAGCAAGAAGAGCTTCAAGAACGTATCCGCGCCATTTATCGCGACCAGAGAGAACGATATCGCCTCGGAGAGATCGAAGACGCTTTCGCCGGTAGCGAACGGCCTCCTGAACTCATCGAGCTCGCTGCTCGCTTCGACGCGCTCGTCGGCGAGCAACGAGAGCTGATAGTCAAAGACGAGTTCGACAAGGTTTACACCGAGGCAGGCGCGTCGGGAATGAACGCCTTCACGAGCGAGGACGTCACCGTCTATTTCATCACAGTGCCAGCGAACAAGCTCGAGCTCTGGTTCTGGATGGAGTCGGACCGACTCCTGAACCCCGTCTTTCGTGAGTTCTACTCCGAGCGGGACGTGGTCTATGAGGAGCGCCGGCTCAGAACCGAATCGATGCCCACTGGAGAGTTCGACGAGCTCTTCAACGCCATGTTCTGGCAATCGCACCCCTATAGTTGGCCTGTGGTCGGATGGCCCTCGGATCTCAGGGTTTATAGCCTGGCCCAAGCCAAGGACTACTTCGATACGTTCTACGCTCCGAACAATCTGACCGCCGCGCTCGTCGGAAACTTCGACCTCGACGAGGCGAAGGTCCTCGCGGAACGTTACTTCGGCCGCATCCCGCGCGGCGAGAACACTCCACCCGACGTAGTCACGCTCGAAATGGAGCAGCGCGCCCAGAAACGCATGGAGGCCTCGTGCGACTGCCAACCACAGATCGAGATCCGCTACCACACCGTTGCTTTCCGCCACCGGGACTCCTACGCCCTCGACGTGCTCGCGGGGATCTTGAATGGGCGGAGCGGGCGGCTCTACAAGTCGCTCGTCCTCGATCAAAAGATCGCCTCTAGCGCGGGTGCCGCACAGGATTCCCGGAAATGGGACGGCTCTTTCTCGCTTCAAGCGGAGACCAAAGGAGAGGCAACCCCCGAAGACCTCGAGCGATCCTTCTACGAAGAGCTCAGCAAGATTCAAGAGGAGCACATTCCCGATCGCGAGCTTCAGAAAGTGAAGAATCAGATCACGGCGAGCTCCTATCGGCGACTTTCGAGCGGATTTTTTCTCCTCCTCCAGCTCCTCGTGTACGACGGTCTAGGAGAGTGGGAATACCTCAACGAATGGGCCGAGCGCACGCTCGCGGTCACGGCGGACGACGTGACACGAGTCGCGGAGAGCTATTTTGCCCCGGAAAGTCGAGCGGTTGGGCTCTACTATCGTACGGAAGGAAGCGAAGCGACCACGGTGCCCACGGAGCTCGAAGGGCTTCCTCCTGACGTCCAGAGCCAGATCCTCGCTCAGGTCGAACAGATCAAGAAAGCCGACGACGCTGAGCAATTGAAACAGATGTTGGGTCAAATCGACGCGCAACGAAGCCAGGCGCCTCCTCCACTTCAGAAGGTATTCCCCTTGCTGGAGCAAATGCTCCAGGAGCGCATCGACGAGCTCGCGGGCAGGGAAGCAAAGGGACAAGGAGGTGGACAATGAGCTTGAGTGCGATCCTGGTTATCCTGCTCGCCTCGGCGGCCCTCACCGCCGGACAGCCGCGTCCGGCTCCGGAAACGAGCCCGATTCCCACTCGACCCGAGGAGCTCGTTTTCGACGAGCTCGAGTTCGACGTTCCGAAGGGCGATAGTTATCGACATCGTCTTTCGAACGGTGTCCTCGTCTATGTCGCTGAGGATCCCACCTTCCCTCTCGTCAATCTCGGAATACGACTTCGGCAGGGAAGCTATCTGGAACCGTCCGACGAGGTTGGGCTCGCTGGGCTGACCGGCAGGTTGATTCGAACCGGCGGCACTACGAGCTCTAGTCCAGAGGATTTCGACGAGCAGGTAGAGTTTCTCGCAGCCCGTCTTTCGAGCTACGGTGGCGACGCTCAGGCAGGGGCCGGCCTTCGGTGCATCACTCCCGTACTCGGCGAGTCGCTCGAGCTCCTCTTTGACATGCTGCGCCATCCGCGCTTCGACGCCGAACGGTTCGAGATCGAAAAAGGCAACCTTCTCGAATCGATGCGGCAACGAAACGACGACGCGGACGACATTCTAGGACGAGAGTGGGGCTGGTTGCTCTACGGGAGAGATCACTACTCGAGCCGCCGTATGACCAAGTCGAACCTGGAACGCATCACCCGGGACGACCTCGTCGCCTTCCACGAAAAGTACTGGCGGCCGGAGAACATGATCGTGAGTGTATCGGGCGACATCGATACCGACGCCTTCTTGACGACGCTCGAAGGTTATCTGAAGGACTGGCCCGGCCAGGGCGCCGACAACCGCTGGCCCCCTCCTCAACCGAGCCATGCGCCGGCGCCCGGTGTCTATCACGTCGAGAAGGACATCCCTCAAGGCAAAGTGAGAATCAGCCATCGGGTTCCCCAATGGACCGACTGGAAGAACCCCGATCGCGCCGCCATCCAAGTCATGGACGAGATCCTCGGAAGCGGAGGCTTCACGTCGCGCATCGTGAAGAGAGTAAGATCCGACGAAGGGCTCGCCTATTCGGCCCGCTCGAGCTTTTCGTTCGACGCGCTCGAGCCCGGCACCTTCACCATCTCGTTTCAATCCAAGAACGCGACCGTAGCGCTCGCGGCCCAGATCGCACTCGAAGAGGTCCATCGCATGCAGAGCGAGCCGGTTTCCGAAGAGGAGCTCGCCGTCGCGAAGAACTCTCTCGTCGAAACATTCCCGCGGCGTTTCGAGTCCGCCTCTCAAATCGTCGACATCTTCTCGACCGATGCCTTCTTCGACCGCTCCCACAACTACTGGCAGCTTTGGCGAAGCGAGGTCGAGGCCGTCACCTTGGACGACGTTCTGAAGGTGGCGAAGACCTATCTGAAGCCCGACGACATCGTTTTCCTCATCGTCGGCAAGTGGGATGAGATCGCCCCCGGTGACCCCGACGGCCGTGCGAGCATGAAGACTTTTTTCGACGGTGAAGTCACCCGTCTCCTGTTGAGAGACCCGCTCACCCTCAAGTAAAGCCGGCCGCCCAGCTTTCCAAGACCCGCCCCGCTGTCCCTTCCATAAACTCGAGCTGCGTGAGATTAGCGAGCTGCCTGCAACCAGGATGCTTGGGTCGTCTTCATGTAGGACGTTTCGAGGATCGGCGTCGGCTCTACTCAGGGGTATAGGTGTAAGCTGGCGCGAAGTCCCGTAGCCGTCCCGAGCGGATCGGCTCAAGCAGCGGCGTGTCGAGTGTAATAATGATGGAGACCACCGACCTTTGGAATGGCTCTCACTTTGCCCATCGCCGGTGACTCTACCCGGCGAGGCTCGGGCGCGTCCTTCTCAAGCGACAAATGAGTCCGGCACGAATGATAGTAGTCGACGTATTCGCGTAGGATTCGCTTCAGGTGCCGCTCATCAAGGACGATCACGTGGTCGAGACACTCACGTCGAATGGAGCCGATCATCCTTTCGACGAATGGATTCTGCCACGGGGAGCGCGGTGCGGTAAGGACCTGCTCTATCCCGAGACCGTCGACGCGACTATCGAAGTACGCTCCGTAGGTCTGGTCTCGGTCCCGTACCAGGTACCGAGGCGCCGTGTCCCATGGAAAAGCATCGACCATTTGCTGCGCCGTCCACTCGGCGGAAGGATGCTCGGTGACATTGAAATGAACGATACGGCGACGCTCGTGGCGAAGGACGATGAAGACGAACAGAACTCTGAAGGTTGCGGTCGGCAAAGTGAAAAAGTCGAGCGACACCAAGTCCTTTACATGATTATCGAGAAAGCTCCGCCAAGTATGGGACGGCGGGGTGCGATGACGAACCATATACTTGGAGACGGCTGCCTGGGAAATGGAGATGCCTAGCTTCGCCAGCTCGCCATGCACGCGGGGAGCTCCCCAGAGAGGGTTGGCCCTGCTCATGTTCCGTATCAGCTCACGTATTTCGGGAGCGACGCCTGGTCGTCCGGGCCTACGCCGTCGGCTCTTCCAAGTCCAATATCGTCTGAACCCACAACGGTGCCAGCGGATGACCGTCTCAGGTTTCACGATGACGAGGACACTCTCCCAGTCAGTCCAGATTCTGCGCAATAGCACCCAAAACCCGCGATCGACCTTCGAGAGCCGCGGCCGTTTCACGGAACGGCGGAGGACGGCGAGCTGCTGCCGAAGAGCGACATTCTCGAGAGCCAGCTCGCGACGAGCCTTGAATGTAGAGATGAGAGCGCGAACCAACGACGAAATCATGCCGGCATGGTGCCGGCAGACCGGAGATTAATCAAGTTCGGGGCGCGCGGATGAATAAATAGAAGGCACAGGTAGTATGCTTGCGCGATTCGCGCTCCTACCAAGCCTCTCGCTGAGTTGGTAGGATAGTAAAGCCGGGCATCCACGCCCGGCTTTACTATTTCAAGTAAGATTCTAGCGGATCAAGTCTAGGTAGCGCAAGCGCTCATAGGTCAAGTCTTAATTTTCCTGTCAAATCTCCGTACGGTTCCCCGCGCTCGGTTAAGCTGCTGATTCCTCCGACGTGCCTTGCGGGAGAAGCTCGTTGCGAAGCTCCTCGACTTTCCTAGCGGCGAAGACATCCATCCTCACGCCGCGCCATTTGTTTGCGACGGCCAAGAGCACAGCGAACGAGAGTTTCATCGCGGCCTCCTCGGTGAAGAAGTGAGGAATGACCTTTGTGCGACGTTTGTGCTCTCCGAACGTGCGCTCAAGTAGATTCGACGTGCGAAGCCTTTTGTGATGCGCCGCAGGAAGGCGTAGCGCCTGAAGACACGCTTCGAGGGTCTCTTCCATGCACTTCATCGCGCTCGGGAATCGTTGACGGTACCGAGCGATCACCTCCCGACCCTTCTTCAGCCCTTGCTCGTAGCTGTTCGCATGGAACGACTCAAGGATGGCCGCCTTGAGTTCGTCGCGCACTTCCTTCGGAGCCTTGCCCAGGATGTTCTCGAGGCGGTGCTTCTGGCAACGTTGCTTGAGGCTTCGAGGGAAGACCTCTGCGATCGCTTTGAGCACTCCAGGATTCCCGTCCGTCACGATGAGCAACGGCTCCCTCATTCCTCGGGCCACCATCTCCTGCAAGAACCCCTTCCAGTTCTCGTAGGATTCTCGGTTGCCGACACCGATATGAAGAAGAACTCGCGTCCCATCAGCGCGATAGCCGGTCGCAACGAGGATGGGCTCTTTCCTCTCCGCTCCTTGGTGGTAGCGCAGGTACGTGCCGTCGAGCTCGAGATACAACAGCTTCTCGTTCGAGAGATCCCGTTTTCGAAACGCCTCGAAATCCTCCGACAGACACCGTGTGACCCGGCTCACCACCGACTTCGAGACACCCGTGCCGCTCAGCACGTCCGCGAACGTCGCCTCAATGTCACGCGTCGACATCCCGTCCTGTGCCAAAACTCGGCCCTTTTGAAATAGATCATAAATCAGTAGCTTAGTGTCTTGTATTTGCGGCCGTGCCAAGGGCCGAGCGCGAACAAACGACGAAATCATGCAGGCATGGTTCCGGCAGACCGGAGACCGATCAAGTTCGGGGCGTGCGGATGAATAAATAGAAGACACAGGCCCGACCGCATTCGCGAGGACGCACTCCGCATCCACGCGCCGTTCCGCTTGCGTCGACGCGGCGTCGAGACCAAGCTCGTTCTGGGCAATTCCTCAAAATCGGTTGACCACACCCTCCTGCGCAATATCGCCAATGCCCTCTCCTGGCTTGACCAAATCAAGGCAGGCAAGACCTATGAGGAGATTGCCACCGAAGACGCCATCCCAAAGGCCCGCGTGCGCAAGGCAATCCGTTATGCCTTTCTGGCGCCCGACATCGTCCGCACCATTGTCGACGACCGCTAGCCCGTTGGGCTGACCTCGAGCTAACTCCTCCATCATCCACTTCCCGACGATTGGGAGGAGCAGCGTGCCCTCGTCGCAACGCTGTGAGGCAGGTCACGCTGTAAGCCAACCCCGTCCTGTGCCAAAACTCGGCCCTTTTGAAATAGGCCATAAATCAGCAGCTTAGTGTCTGTGTTTGCGCCGGGGCCAAGGGCCGTAGGCTTTACAATCGTCTGGCCCGAGGGTGTTATCTTCAGATCCATGATGACGTACCACGCGCAATTCCTACTGCTCGTTCTAGCTGGCTGGGTCAACCGCCAGCAGCAGGATGTGATCGACTACCTGCAAGAGGAGAACCGTGTGCTCCGAGCCGGGCTTCGGGGCAAGCGTCTCAGGCTCTCGGACGACGACCGGCGCAGGCTCGCGGTCAAGGCCCGGCTTTGGGCCGCGAGGCGCTGGCCCAGATTGCGTCCGTTGCCACACCCGCTACGCTTGTGCGCTGGTACCGCTGCCTCATCGCAGCCAAGTACGATGGCAGCAAGAACCGGAGCCCAGGCCGACCTCCGACGGCGAAGGACATCCGTGAGCTCATTGTGCACGTGGCGCGGGAGAACCCGACGTGGGGATATACGCGCCTGCGAGGCGCACTCAAGAACCTAGGACATGAACTCGGACGCAACACCATCAAGAGAGTCCTAGCTGAGCACAGTATCGCTCCTGCGCCGGAGCGGGGCAGGAGCATGTCGTGGAGCACCTTCATCAAGGCTCATTGGGGCGCCATCGCTGCGACAGACCTGTTCACCGTCGAGGTTGTGAACCCGTTCGGGCTCGTCCGCTACCATGTCCTGTTTGTCATCCCGAATTCATAAAGTAAGTGCAACACAGCTCCCGGATGAGGTGACCTGGAATGTGCCACGATTCCTCAAACAACCAAGAATGGGGACTCGCTAATGACTTATTACCAGATCACCTTGGAAGAACGATACACCATCGCGGCGCTGCGACGGGAGGGATTTTGCTCGGCCGAGATTGCGCGGCGCCTGGGGCGCCACCGGAGCACAATCTCGAGAGAGGTCAGGAGGAACAGCTCACGTAGTGATGGATGCTACCGGCCGAGCAAGGCCATCGAGAAAACGAACGGACGACGATCGCGGTCTCGCCGGAACCAGTACTTCACAAAGGCCGACTTTGCCCTAGTGGAGAAGAAGCTTAAGGCTGACTGGAGCCCAGAGCAGATCTCCGGCCACCTGCGCCTTCACGGCGAGCTCTCGATCAGCCACGAGACGATCTACACCCACGTCTGGCGGGACAAGGAGGCCGGAGGACATCTATACCGCCACCTTCGATGCTCACCCAAACTTAGACGCAAGCGCCACAACAGCTATGACAGCCGAGGCCACCTGGCCGGGAAGCGTCATATCTCCGAGCGGCCGCCTTGTGTCGACAAGCGCAGTGCCGTTGGCCACTGGGAGATCGACACCGTGGTAGGAAAAGGCGCGCCGGACTGCGTAACCACGCTCGTGGAACGAAAGACGGGCTATGCGCTGATCGGCAAGCTGTCCGACCGCACCATGTTCAGCACTAGTCAGCGAACGAAGATGTTGCTCCGGCGGGTGCCGGAGCAGGTCAAGACGATCACCGCGGACAATGGTACGGAGTTCCACGACTACGAATCCGTCGAGGAAGCGACCGGCGTCAAGTTCTACTTCGCAACTCCCTATCACTCATGGGAGAGAGGCAGCAACGAGAACTTCAATGGCCTGCTACGACAATACCTGCCGAAGCGCACCAGCCAAGCAGCGCTCACGCAACGCGACTGCGATCGTATCGCAAACAAGCTCAACTCACGGCCCCGCAAGAGACTCGGCTACCGCACACCGGAGGAACGTTTCCATGGGCTCTAACGAATGGTGCGCTTCAAACTTGAAGCCACACATCGATATCGCCACTCGCTGCGTGTGCATCGGTGGGATAACGTCGGACCCAAACGGGGAATGGCGCAAGCACCCTAGTCCACACTGATCGTGTTCTCGCTGCGGTACTTGCCGCGTGTCCCGTCAATTGTGATATCGCAGACCAAGCGGTACTTGCCGGACTCGGTCGGCGTGTAGGAGCATAAGCCATTCCGCTCCGTGCCAGGAATGTCCGTCCAGGTATCGGTCGAGCTATTGCGGCGCTGCCACTTGGACGTGTGGGTGGTGTAGGTCACCCCGTTGATAACGCTGTTCTGAAGGTTGATGCACCGTCCGGCGGACGCGAACAAGAACTGCACGCGGCCGGGGGAGATGCGCAGACCCTCCAGCCGCTTGTAATTCCCCGCAACTGGCTGCACGGCAGTGGTCGTCGTTGGCGGTGGGGGCGCCACGGTCGGGCTGGTCGGCTGCGCTGTGTCACCGCCGCAGCTCGCAATCACCGTTGCGAGCATGCCAGCGACGACGAGATGTTGAACGCCTCGTTGGTTATCTAGTTCGCCGGTCGTCGTATATCCAGACATTCTTCGTATCCTTCCTGAAAATCCAAGCCACTGAGTTGGCCTAGAAGGTGCTTCCGCCATTAAGTGTTGGTTAGATGACGCTAAGACTTTAGGGGGATGTGTCCGGTCAAGTCTTAATTTTCCTGTCAAATCTCCGTACGGTTCCCCGCGCTCGGTTAAGCTGCTGATTCCTCCGACGTGCCTTGCGGGAGAAGCTCGTTGCGAAGCTCCTCGACTTTCCTAGCGGCGAAGACATCCATCCTCACGCCGCGCCATTTGTTTGCGACGGCCAAGAGCACAGCGAACGAGAGTTTCATCGCGGCCTCCTCGGTGAAGAAGTGAGGAATGACCTTTGTGCGACGTTTGTGCTCTCCGAACGTGCGCTCAAGTAGATTCGACGTGCGAAGCCTTTTGTGATGCGCCGCAGGAAGGCGTAGCGCCTGAAGACACGCTTCGAGGGTCTCTTCCATGCACTTCATCGCGCTCGGGAATCGTTGACGGTACCGAGCGATCACCTCCCGACCCTTCTTCAGCCCTTGCTCGTAGCTGTTCGCATGGAACGACTCAAGGATGGCCGCCTTGAGTTCGTCGCGCACTTCCTTCGGAGCCTTGCCCAGGATGTTCTCGAGGCGGTGCTTCTGGCAACGTTGCTTGAGGCTTCGAGGGAAGACCTCTGCGATCGCTTTGAGCACTCCAGGATTCCCGTCCGTCACGATGAGCAACGGCTCCCTCATTCCTCGGGCCACTATCTCCTGCAAGAACCCCTTCCAGTTCTCGTAGGATTCTCGGTTGCCGACACCGATATGAAGAAGAACTCGCGTCCCATCAGCGCGATAGCCGGTCGCAACGAGGATGGGCTCTTTTCTCTCCGCTCCTTGGTGGTAGCGCAGGTACGTGCCGTCGAGCTCGAGATACAACAGCTTCTCGTTCGAGAGATCCCGTTTTCGAAACGCCTCGAAATCCTCCGACAGACACCGTGTGACCCGGCTCACCACCGACTTCGAGACACCCGTGCCGCTCAGCACGTCCGCGAACGTCGCCTCAATGTCACGCGTCGACATCCCGTGGACGTACATCCGCGCGATCAGTTCATCGAGTTTCTCGGTCCGGCTCACGTAGGCGTCGAGAATCTTTGACTGAAACACCTTCTCTGTTTCTCGTACCCGCGGCACTTGCACCGTCACCGCTCCCTCGCCCGTGAGGACCCGATGCGACTCATACCCGTTGCGTCGTCCCTTCTCCTTCGTCGTTGCCGGAGCGTTCTCATAGTAGTTTCGACCCAACGCCTCCGTCACCTCGCGCTCCAACGCATATTGAAGCATCATCTGAGCTCCCGACCGGACGATCTCCGAGAGATTCATCTCCCCAAATACCAGTTGTTCCTCGAACTGCTTGAGCAATCGCTGACTCGGTAGTACCTTTCCCATGATGTATGGTTCTCCTTTTCTGTCCCCATGACGGGGACGGGTTTGAGCTTGGGGACCATACATCGTTTTTCTTTGACAGGAATCTTAAGACATCACCATGTGTCCCGAGGTCCGTGGAGAAAGAACGGTGCCCTCCACTCCGTCTCCAAAGAGATCCTGTCTCTCACTCGATGTCCAACTGTAGGCGCGCTGGTATTCCGGAATGCGGAACAGACGGCCATCGAGCAGCTTCGACAGGGTGAGGTATTGCGGATGAATCGTAATCATCTGTTGACCCGGAACACCTTCATGACCTCATCGCCGAGGTGATTGATCACCTTCACGGCGATGCGCCCATTGCTCGGTTTTTCACCGGGATTTCCGTTTTGCCTGCCCCGGATGGACCCGTTATACACCCGAAACCCGAGGCCTACACCGTCGTGATGGCCTTGCCTTTGGCGCCGGCTGGGCGCTAGAAGTTTCATTCACATCGAGTGACGGTCGCATTGAAGAAATGCAGTTTTCAATCCACACGAATCCGCGTAGACCCTATATATTCAAGTTTACTCAGAACCCGATCCCGACACCAGTACCATAACCGGTGTCGCTGCCGTTCTTGGCGAGACTCCCTCTCAGAAGAATCCAGTTGTTGAACTTGAATTGTCCACCCGCGGCAAAGCTCGTCTCCTCTCCGAACGCTCCGAGCCCGATGCCAATCGAGAATCGATCCGCCACCGAATACGGGATACTCGCCATCGCCATGGCCTTTGAGACGCCCGCCCTGTTCTGGTCAACGTCAGATCGAAGAACATCCATGTTCTGGCTCAGAATGTTCTGGCTCAGACTAGTGATCTGTCGGAGATTCGCGTCGATGTCCACTCGGTTGTTGGAAATGCCTTGCTGATTTGCGCTGATGTTTGCTTCGTTTCGCTCAACCCCTTGCTGGTTCGACTCGATAGCTGCTCCGTTTCGTAGTATACCCCGTCCTGTGCCAAAACTCGGCCCTTTTGAAATAGGCCATAAATCAGCAACTTAGTGTCTGTGTTTGCGACCGGGCCAAGGGCCGTGGGCTTGACAATCGTCTTGGGCGGGCGGGTCTATACTGGAGTGAGCCATGATGCTTCTAAGACGTCTCGCCATCCACGCTGCGCGAGAACTGGCACGTCGTCCGGAGGTACAAGCTAGAGCCAAAGAGACATTAACCAACGCCACACGTGTGTTTAACGAGGAGCTCAAACCCCGTGCCAAGGAAGCCTGGCGGGACGCACAGCCAGGCATCGAGCACGCCAAGGCCAGACTCAAGCGGTTTGCCCAGAAGCTGCGAGACGAGTACCGGAAGGGACGCGACGGCGAATAGGACGTTATCCCCCTAGCGCGCCAGTACCGGCAGGCCGACAATGAGTCAGGCACCCACAGTCGAAAACGATCGAGGCACGGACCCCGTTGTGCCTTCTATTTATTCATCCGGGCGCCCCAAACTTGATTAGTCTCCGGTCTGCCGGCACCATGCCTGCTTGATTTCGTCGTTTGTTCGCGCTCTCATCTCCGCCTTCAAGGCTCGTCGCGAGCTGGCTCTCGACAATGTCGCTCTTCGGCAGCAGCTCGCCGTCCTCCGCCGTTCGGTGAAACGGCCGCGGCTCTCGAACGTCGACCGCGGGTTTTGGGTAACTGTAGAGCCTAAGGGCCCTTGGCCCAGTCGCTAAGCTGCTGATTTATGGTCTATTTCAAAAGGGCTGAGTTTTGGCACAGGACGGCGTCTTCTCACTAGCTGAGCGATTAGCGCTCGATTCGGCCCCGAAATGCCCTCCAATTGCATTTTTATGACCTGTTTTGCACCGTTACTGCTTGTTTGCTGCCAAGAGCCGAATAGCTCCACTTGCCCCCACTTGAGCCTTACGACTGCGATAGTCGGAAAGGTGTTCCCGTCAACGACGCGTCCATCGATGAGGCGTAAGAGCTTTTCACTACAATGATTTACGAGCGGAGCCTCCGTCGGAGGGTTTACAACACGGCCCTCTTACAGGCGTCAAGGAGGTTGAGATTGCCGTCTAGAAAATCGAATTTAATGTCAATTCGCAAATAAACTCGAACGCCCCCCCGTCGATGAGGCGTGCGGGGACCAGCACGTGACGGATGGCTTTAAATCACTGTAGTACAAGAGGATAGAACGATGTAGGCACCAGGGCTTCTCTGAGTTTTCGCTACATTGCCCCACCACGCGCGCGGCGAAAGGGCCACATTAGACTTGCAAAACTCGCAATACACCTTTTACAGAGACCGGATGGCTCCAGCCTGCACCATCCGCCACCCCGTCCTGTGCCAAAACTCGGCCCTTTTGAAATAGACGGTGCTTCCGCCATTAAGTGTTGGTGAAAGGCACAAGACGATAGCGGCCTGTTGGTCACGCTGAAGCCAACTAGCGATGGCGACCACCAACAAGGTCAAGGGCTGGACGGGCGTGCTCATGACCGAGGATTCCTAGCTCGGTGATGTCTTAAGATTCCTGTCAAAGAAAAACGATGTATGGTTCCCCAAGCTCAAAACCCGTCCCCGTCATGGGGACAGAAAAGGAGAACCATACATCATGGGAAAGGTACTACCGAGTCAGCGATTACTCAAGCAGTTCGAGGAACAACTGGTATTTGGGGAGATGAATCTCTCGGAGATCGTCCGGTCGGGAGCTCAGATGATGCTTCAATATGCGTTGGAGCGCGAGGTGACGGAGGCGTTGGGTCGAAACTACTATGAGAACGCTCCGGCAACGACGAAGGAGAAGGGACGACGCAACGGGTATGAGTCGCATCGGGTCCTCACGGGCGAGGGAGCGGTAACGGTGCAAGTGCCGCGGGTACGAGAAACAGAGAAGGTGTTTCAGTCAAAGATTCTCGACGCCTACGTGAGCCGGACCGAGAAACTCGATGAACTGATCGCGCGGATGTACGTCCACGGGATGTCGACGCGTGACATTGAGGCGACGTTCGCGGACGTGCTGAGCGGCACGGGTGTCTCGAAGTCGGTGGTGAGCCGGGTCACACGGTGTCTGTCGGAGGATTTCGAGGCGTTTCGAAAACGGGATCTCTCGAACGAGAAGCTGTTGTATCTCGAGCTCGACGGCACGTACCTGCGCTACCACCAAGGAGCGGAGAGGAAAGAGCCCATCCTCGTTGCGACCGGCTATCGCGCTGATGGGACGCGAGTTCTTCTTCATATCGGTGTCGGCAACCGAGAATCCTACGAGAACTGGAAGGGGTTCTTGCAGGAGATGGTGGCCCGAGGAATGAGGGAGCCGTTGCTCATCGTGACGGACGGGAATCCTGGAGTGCTCAAAGCGATCGCAGAGGTCTTCCCTCGAAGCCTCAAGCAACGTTGCCAGAAGCACCGCCTCGAGAACATCCTGGGCAAGGCTCCGAAGGAAGTGCGCGACGAACTCAAGGCGGCCATCCTTGAGTCGTTCCATGCGAACAGCTACGAGCAAGGGCTGAAGAAGGGTCGGGAGGTGATCGCTCGGTACCGTCAACGATTCCCGAGCGCGATGAAGTGCATGGAAGAGACCCTCGAAGCGTGTCTTCAGGCGCTACGCCTTCCTGCGGCGCATCACAAAAGGCTTCGCACGTCGAATCTACTTGAGCGCACGTTCGGAGAGCACAAACGTCGCACAAAGGTCATTCCTCACTTCTTCACCGAGGAGGCCGCGATGAAACTCTCGTTCGCTGTGCTCTTGGCCGTCGCAAACAAATGGCGCGGCGTGAGGATGGATGTCTTCGCCGCTAGGAAAGTCGAGGAGCTTCGCAACGAGCTTCTCCCGCAAGGCACGTCGGAGGAATCAGCAGCTTAACCGAGCGCGGGGAACCGTACGGAGATTTGACAGGAAAATTAAGACTTGACCTCTAGCTCACATTGGCCAACCAAGTGTAGACACCTCTAATCCGAAACGTCCCGGCGAGCCGGTTTGGAGTTCGTTTCTTCGCGACGAAGACTTGCCTGGAGACTTGCTGAATGGTAACATTGTAGTTATCTTGTATCGATGATTGAGATCAGAGAGTACATCGATCCCGAAGGCCGCAGCCCGTATGCCAGATGGTTCAATCGGCTTGACGCCCAAGCTGCGGCCAAGGTGACGACAGCGCTGGTCCGGATGGAGCAAGGCAATCTCTCTAACGCTAAGGGTGTGGGCGCTGGCGTCCTCGAGCACCGGATAGACTTCGGCCCCGGCTACCGGGTCTATTTCGGCAAGGACGGCGATGCTCTGATCATCCTTTTGGGCGGTGGGAGCAAGAAACGACAGCAACGGGATATCGAGACTGCCCAAGACCTCTGGCAAGAATACAGGCGGCGCAAGAGACGGGAGACTTGAAAACCATGTCCCTAACACGAAACTTCAAGGAAACGATTCAAGCGCGCATCGAGCGCGACCCTACCTTCCGCGAGGAACTGCTAAAAGAGGGAGTGGAATGCTTGCTTGCCGGCGACGTGGACACCGGCAAGGCGGTACTGCGCGACTACATCAACGCCACCATCGGCTTTCAGGAGCTTGGTGGTCTGACTGCGAAGTCACCCAAGAGCCTGATGCGGATGTTCAGCCCCAACGGTAACCCTCAGGCTCGGAATCTGTTTGAGATCATCGGCCATCTCCAGAAACGCGAGGGTCTTCACCTGAAGATTCAAACCGTTCGATAGGCGGTGAGCTTGAGCACGCCGGAACGCACGTCATTCGGTTGGCGTCCCGTCCTGTGCCAAAACTCGGCCCTTTTGAAAGACCATGGCTGTAATTTAATGCACCGTAAAGTCTTAGTGTCATTTTACCAACACTTAATGGCGGAAGCACCCATGAGGTCTGTGTGAGCGGCAGGGCTGCCCGATCGAACAACGGCTGCCTGACCAACAGTAGGAATTGCACCATGGTACGTCATGATGGATCCGAAGATAACACCCTCGGGCCAGACGATTGTAAAGGCCACGGCCCTTGGCACCATCGCAAAACACAGACGCTAAGCTGCTGATTTATCGGCTATTTCAAGAGGGCCAAAATTCGGCCCAGCCAGCATCGACGAAAGAACTGCGCCTCTCGAAATCAGGCTAAAATTCTAGCACGCGATCAGGTTGCGCGGAGGCCGCCAACACTTGACCGCGGCGGCGAAATCCATGTTGAAGCCGTGTGGACTGAACGCGCCGTCGAAGAACCACTCTATCGTTTGCGCCGCATGCGCCACCTGCTGGGCCGCAGTGAAGACCCCATCGACAGGTGCAAAAGCGGAATCGTCCTCTGTGAGCGCGCCGGTGCTGCGGGTGAAATACTCGACATCAGCGTTCAGTTGTCTCAACAGGTGCGCCTTCATTTGAGATCCTCCTACGTGCTCCGTCTATCTGTCTCCGTTGACTCCATTCATCAGCTTATCAACCCACAGCTAACGCACCGACAACCAGAAACGGAGCGCTACCCGACGAAACCCCTCGAGCAGCCGCGCGGTGCTTCTGCCATCAAGTGTTGCTACGCCGCTGGAAGCATTTGAATGCTAGTGTCGGTTGGCTTGCGTGTGCCGGCAAACGCCATCGCTACTAATTAATGATGACGTCGGCGTGCACACGATGATGTCCCCGAACGTCAAGCACCGCGTGGTCAGCCCAGCTTGAATCGCCGAAAGAACGGCGTCTCTCGAAATTAAGCTCAAACTCTAGCACGTGAACGGGTTACGCGGGGTGATGTCTTAAGATTCCTGTCAAAGAAAAACGATGTATGGTTCCCCAAGCTCAAAACCCGTCCCCGTCATGGGGACAGAAAAGGAGAACCATACATCATGGGAAAGGTACTACCGAGTCAGCGATTACTCAAGCAGTTCGAGGAACAACTGGTATTTGGGGAGATGAATCTCTCGGAGATCGTCCGGTCGGGAGCTCAGATGATGCTTCAATATGCGTTGGAGCGCGAGGTGACGGAGGCGTTGGGTCGAAACTACTATGAGAACGCTCCGGCAACGACGAAGGAGAAGGGACGACGCAACGGGTATGAGTCGCATCGGGTCCTCACGGGCGAGGGAGCGGTAACGGTGCAAGTGCCGCGGGTACGAGAAACAGAGAAGGTGTTTCAGTCAAAGATTCTCGACGCCTACGTGAGCCGGACCGAGAAACTCGATGAACTGATCGCGCGGATGTACGTCCACGGGATGTCGACGCGTGACATTGAGGCGACGTTCGCGGACGTGCTGAGCGGCACGGGTGTCTCGAAGTCGGTGGTGAGCCGGGTCACACGGTGTCTGTCGGAGGATTTCGAGGCGTTTCGAAAACGGGATCTCTCGAACGAGAAGCTGTTGTATCTCGAGCTCGACGGCACGTACCTGCGCTACCACCAAGGAGCGGAGAGGAAAGAGCCCATCCTCGTTGCGACCGGCTATCGCGCTGATGGGACGCGAGTTCTTCTTCATATCGGTGTCGGCAACCGAGAATCCTACGAGAACTGGAAGGGGTTCTTGCAGGAGATAGTGGCCCGAGGAATGAGGGAGCCGTTGCTCATCGTGACGGACGGGAATCCTGGAGTGCTCAAAGCGATCGCAGAGGTCTTCCCTCGAAGCCTCAAGCAACGTTGCCAGAAGCACCGCCTCGAGAACATCCTGGGCAAGACTCCGAAGGAAGTGCGCGACGAACTCAAGGCGGCCATCCTTGAGTCGTTCCATGCGAACAGCTACGAGCAAGGGCTGAAGAAGGGTCGGGAGGTGATCGCTCGGTACCGTCAACGATTCCCGAGCGCGATGAAGTGCATGGAAGAGACCCTCGAAGCGTGTCTTCAGGCGCTACGCCTTCCTGCGGCGCATCACAAAAGGCTTCGCACGTCGAATCTACTTGAGCGCACGTTCGGAGAGCACAAACGTCGCACAAAGGTCATTCCTCACTTCTTCACCGAGGAGGCCGCGATGAAACTCTCGTTCGCTGTGCTCTTGGCCGTCGCAAACAAATGGCGCGGCGTGAGGATGGATGTCTTCGCCGCTAGGAAAGTCGAGGAGCTTCGCAACGAGCTTCTCCCGCAAGGCACGTCGGAGGAATCAGCAGCTTAACCGAGCGCGGGGAACCGTACGGAGATTTGACAGGAAAATTAAGACTTGACCGTTACGCGGCAGCAGCCAACACTTGATTGCGGAAGCACCCACTAATGCACCTTCTCGAACCGCGTTGAGCCATTTCGCCTTTCTTCTGGCGATTGCGCAGGCTTGCCCTCCCCTCCATTGTCCGGTGTGTAGAGTACGACTATGGGCTCGCGCGAGCCTCTCTCTCGTGAGCGTCTCCTTTTGCTCGTGGCCCCCACTTCTCGGGGAACCGCCGCTCGAGCAGCCACTTCGCAGCCTCCGGTTTCGGCGGGAGAGTCTTCGTCACGATCTTAATGCGCGCGACCTTCCCGCCTTTCAATTGGCCGTTGACGATTTCGCCGTCCTTGTATTTCACCGTCTGCCGGGTGATCTTGGTCACCTCGGTGGCGCTCCGATCGATGTTCTCGAGATGGACCGATTCGAAGTGTGCCAGGGCCTTCTGGACTGACTCGTAGAATTCACGAAATAGGCCGCTCTCCACCTTCTTCCCACGTGCGACCCACCTAGAAAGTGTCTCCGGGGTTATGCCAGCGACCTGCGCTGCCTCTTTATTGGTCATCCCTGCTCGAACGTACGTGAGGATCTTCTCTTGGCGTTCGAGGGTGAGTTTGGTTTTCCGTCTAGCCATGTTTTGGGGAGTTTTACCACTAGTCCTGTCCTCCCCCATTTGGCGCATACGCCCATTATCCGGTAGGTAGATAAAGGGTTGTCTATCGCGAGCCTCTCTCTCGTGAGCGTCTCCTTTTGCTTGTGGCCCCCACTTCTCGGGGAACCGCCGCTCGAGCAGCCACTTCGAAGACTTCCACTTCGGCGGGCGAAATTCCGTCACGATCATAGCGTACGCGACCTTCCCGTCTTTCAACTGGCCATTGACGATTTCGCCGCCCTCGTATTTCACCGTCTGCCGGGTGATTTTGGTCACCTCGGTGGCGTTCCGTTCGATGTTCTGGAAGAGGGCCAATGCAAAGTGTGCCTGGGCCGCCTGGACTGACTCGAAAAATTCATGAAATAGGCCACTCTCTGCCTTCTCCCCACGTGCGACCCCGTTCTGTGCCAAAACTCGGCCCTTTTGAAATGGGACTTATCACGATTGATTGACAGTGTTAGTAACCCATTTCGTTTGAACAGCTTATCAAAGACACCCCGTCCTGTGCCAAAACTCGGCCCTTTTGAAATAGACCACAAATCAGCAGCTTAGACGCCCTTGGAATCCGCGCAGAATCGAGGGTATTTCGCGCCGCAGGGCTGGCTTCCGACCCCTGGGCTGCGGGTGGCGAGCGACAGGCTCACCGGGGGGGCGCACGGCTGGCTCAAATCGGCTGCGGGGCAAGCTACGGGCAGCGGACTTCGCACCCGGAAGTCCCTCATTAGACTGGACTTTATCGAGCAGAAGAGCGAACGTTCGGTGATGCCGCAGGATACAGGGGTTGGCCGGAACGTCGTTTTGGACGGTTTGGACTTCGCCAGCTTCCGGCGCTCCCGCAGGGTCCGTTTCTCCCGGCACCCATCTCGTCCGCGAGTGGAATGGCCGGACCTCGTCCTGTGCCAAAACTCGGCCCTTTTGAAATAGACCACAAATCAGCAGCTTAGACGCCCTTGGAATCCGCGCAGAATCCAGGGTATTTCGCGCCGCAGGGCTGACTTCCGACCCATGGGGCTGGCGGATGAATAAATAGAAGGCACAGGATCGCTCAGGATCGGATAGTCGAGAGAGAGAGATTCGGCGAATTCCTTGTTAGTCTTGACCGTGTCACAGCTCGCGGCGAAGTAGTTGACCGCAAAAGCACGGATTTCGTCGCCGCTCTCACGGAGCGACTTGCATTCGGCCGTTCAACCACCGGTAAACGCTTTCGGAAACCACGCAAGGATCACAGCCTTGCCCCTTAGCTCGGAGAGCCGGTAGGACTTTCCGTCGGTGCCTTGGAGCTCGAAGTCGGGTGCCTCGTCGCCAACCTGTAGTTCGGCAGCACCCAGGGAGCCTCCGATAAACATCACACCAAGAGCCCAGCCAGCGATTCGCTTCATTGACAACACTCCCACTCCAATATAAGCACCTATAACTCGTAGCACCAATTGGAACTTAGCAATTCGCTTCAATGACAACACTCCCATTCCAATCGTCACAACCCAAAGCGGAAGTCTAGACCCGGCCAGCGGGCATGGCAACCGACGGCGGAGTTCCTGTTGGTTCAGTAGCTCAGGCATTGTGGACGTCGAAGCTCCCGCCTTCGAACCGAGGCGCCCGCGGGCGAAGAGCCCGGCCGGCCGAGCGAGCCGAGGAGGCGAGCGAAGGATAAATAATGCCCGTGAGGTCAAAATACTCATGCTGCTTCCCTATGGTAGAAACGTAGCAACCCGCCAAGCCGTTCACGGGAGCGCACCATAGACACTAAGCTGCTGATTTATGGTCTATTTCAAAAGGGCCGAGTTTTGGCACAGGACGCCGTGCTCGCGATGAGCATGCACGCTAACGGGCCTAGAAGTATATTTCGTTTCATCAAACCCTTCCGAGGTAGGTGGTTCATAGAAGTTTACCGTCGGGGGCTAACTGCGGAGGCAATTCCACAAAGCATCAGAAAGTCTCTCTAGTAAGTATCATAAGATTCAATTACTTGGCTAGTTGGACTAATATCCAAAGTATTTAATTTTGGGAATTATATACTTTTTTTGACACCTCTACCTTAGAGGGCGCGCCGGGGCTGGGCCGAGGCCCGAGGATGGCTGGCCAAAAACGGCCACCTGGCAGAACTCACCGATGAGGGACCCCGGGAGCGGTCCGACGAAGGAGACTCCCGGCTCGTACCCCAGCGCGCCCATGAACTCATAGTCCCAATAAGACTTCTACGTCGCGGCGCATTTGAACCACCGCCCGGTAGTCATGCTCCATCAAGGGAGCAACCTCCTCCACAAACGGAGCAAGCTCCTCCATCACAATTTTGGCTTCTCTCGAAAACTGCTCGATTATAATTTGACTGGGGGCGATTCCGGTGATAAGTTCTCTCATGAGAGTAAAAACCTCCTGGCCGATGTTGTGTTCGGCTTGCGAAATTGTTTTAAGAAGCCCCGGGGGTAATTCCCCGGGGCTCTTGCGTTACGGCCTCTATCCTACTATGAATCAGCGTTCAGCGGCGCGGCGCGACCTTCAACGATAGGATCCTTTCGTTTTTTACGTCCACTAGGCATTCGTACAGGGTGATGTCTTAAGATTCCTGTCAAAGAAAAACGATGTATGGTTCCCCAAGCTCAAACCCGTCCCCGTCATGGGGACAGAAAAGGAGAACCATACATCATGGGAAAGGTACTACCGAGTCAGCGATTGCTCAAGCAGTTCGAGGAACAACTGGTATTTGGGGAGATGAATCTCTCGGAGATCGTCCGGTCGGGAGCTCAGATGATGCTTCAATATGCGTTGGAGCGCGAGGTGACGGAGGCGTTGGGTCGAAACTACTATGAGAACGCTCCGGCAACGACGAAGGAGAAGGGACGACGCAACGGGTATGAGTCGCATCGGGTCCTCACGGGCGAGGGAGCGGTAACGGTGCAAGTGCCGCGGGTACGAGAAACAGAGAAGGTGTTTCAGTCAAAGATTCTCGACGCCTACGTGAGCCGGACCGAGAAACTCGATGAACTGATCGCGCGGATGTACGTCCACGGGATGTCGACGCGTGACATTGAGGCGACGTTCGCGGACGTGCTGAGCGGCACGGGTGTCTCGAAGTCGGTGGTGAGCCGGGTCACACGGTGTCTGTCGGAGGATTTCGAGGCGTTTCGAAAACGGGATCTCTCGAACGAGAAGCTGTTGTATCTCGAGCTCGACGGCACGTACCTGCGCTACCACCAAGGAGCGGAGAGGAAAGAGCCCATCCTCGTTGCGACCGGCTATCGCGCTGATGGGACGCGAGTTCTTCTTCATATCGGTGTCGGCAACCGAGAATTCTACGAGAACTGGAAGGGGTTTTTGCAGGAGATGGTGGCCCGAGGAATGAGGGAGCCGTTGCTCATCGTGACGGACGGGAATCCTGGAGTGCTCAAAGCGATCGCAGAGGTCTTCCCTCGAAGCCTCAAGCAACGTTGCCAGAAGCACCGCCTCGAGAACATCCTGGGCAAGGCTCCGAAGGAAGTGCGCGACGAACTCAAGGCGGCCATCCTTGAGTCGTTCCATGCGAACAGCTACGAGCAAGGGCTGAAGAAGGGTCGGGAGGTGATCGCTCGGTACCGTCAACGATTCCCGAGCGCGATGAAGTGCATGGAAGAGACCCTCGAAGCGTGTCTTCAGGCGCTACTCCTTCCTGCGGCGCATCACAAAAGGCTTCGCACGTCGAATCTACTTGAGCGCACGTTCGGAGAGCACAAACGTCGCACAAAGGTCATTCCTCACTTCTTCACCGAGGAGGCCGCGATGAAACTCTCGTTCGCTGTGCTCTTGGCCGTCGCAAACAAATGGCGCGGCGTGAGGATGGATGTCTTCGCCGCTAGGAAAGTCGAGGAGCTTCGCAACGAGCTTCTCCCGCAAGGCACGTCGGAGGAATCAGCAGCTTAACCGAGCGCGGGGAACCGTACGGAGATTTGACAGGAAAATTAAGACTTGACCTTCGTACAGGTGCGGTTCCCACGTTCCGTAGCGGTTTCGAAAAATTTCGAGGCGTTTGTCAAAAACCGTATATAATTCCCTTAATTTTGACGAACCTACCGACCGGTCATATGGGATGTTGTTGGTTCGAAACGAACGACTGAAATCTCAGGAAAACGCATGAAAATTGCAGAGGCTTTCAAAACTCTCTTGTACCAAGTTACGATAGGCTCTGGCAAAGACAACAGTATGAGATCAATCAGGTGCCAGGTGTCAGATGCCAGCTACCAGCTGCGGGCCGAGAACCTAGGACGCGTGTCGGCCCGCACATCTATGGTAGCCGGCAGAAAAACGCTCGCCGCGTTCGTCATCCTTATTTGCATTGGCGCTTCGGCTCTCGCGGACGACCGCGTCGACAAGCTGACACCAGAGCACCGCACGTGGCTCGAAGAAGAAGTCGCATACGTCATCACCGACAAGGAACGCGAAGCGTTTCTCTCGCTCGAGTCGATCGAGGGTAGAAACCGCTTCATCGACGCGTTTTGGCAGCAGCGGGATCCTGACATTGCCACGCTCAAGAACGAGTTCAAGGACGAGCATTATCGACGATTCGACTACGCGAACGAGAATTTCAATCGACAGACGAACCGCCCCGGCTGGAAAACGGATCAGGGGCGTATCTACATCACTATCGGCGAGCCACGCGAGCGCAAAAAGTTCGAGTCGCACAGCAAGATCGTTTACTGCGAGCTCTGGACCTACCAGGCGCCGCCCAGGACCGTGCTACCGCCGTTCTTTCAGCTCTTGTTCTTCAAGCAGCACGATGTCGGAGAGTACGAGCTTTACAGTCCACAGTTCGACGGCCCGCTGAGGCTCGTCCGCGGCGTGGACCGGTTTACGGTCGACTCGATGGTGGCGATGGAGGAGCTGTTCGATGTTGACCCGAACTTGGCTCACGCGGCGCTGACGTATGACATGAGCGCCTCGCCTGATTTCCAGACGGGTAGGGCATCCCTCGGGTCCGACCTCATCGTGGCACGCATCGCCGATGTCCCCAAGCGAAACGTTCGCACCGACTACGTCGATGCGTGGCGCCGTAACGGAAACCAAGTTTCGGCCGAATACTCGTTCAATTTCATCCCGAGCAAGAGCAGCTTCTCGGTCTTGGTCGGCCCTCAGGGCGTCCCCTTCGTGCACTACCGCATCGAGGTCGACCCGCAGAATTTTCGACTCGTGAGCGCGGAGGACAAGTCCAAATACTACACGATCCTGGATTTGAGCCTCGACGTGACTGACGCCGACGGTAGGCGTTTGGTCACGCAGAACAAGAAGATCGCTATCGAGCTCACGCCAAGCGAGATTCAGGAGTTCGACGCGTCTCCGTTCGCGTATCAAGATAATTTTCCGCTGGTCCCCGGAGACTTTGATGTCACCGTGATCTTGCGGAACCGCGCGGCCGCACAGTACACGGTCGCGGAGCGTGAGCTCAGCTTGAGCGGCTTCTCAGCAAAGGGGCGCGGTCTGAGTGACGTCGTCGTGGGGTACGAGACCACCGCGGTGACCGACGATGCGGCAGAAGACGAGCACCGTACCTTCCAAATCGGAAAGCTCAGGGTACGGCCCGCGGTGGACGGCGTTTTCTTCATCGGCGAAACGGCGCACGCCTTCTTTCAAGTGCTCGGTGCCAGCAAGGACCAGATGCTTCGTTTCGAGCTTTCCGGCGACGACGGTGTGATTCAAGATCGTACCGTGTCGGTCGCGGATCACCTCTCGGGCGCGATTAGCGAACCATTCGCGTTGTCGGACATCGGGGGAGGCACGTATCAGCTCCGTGTTGCTCTCGTGGATGCGGACGGCAATGCCGTTGCGGAGAGAAACGCTACGCTCAACGTGTCGCCACGGAATCCTTTGCCACGAGCTTGGGTCCACAGTAGGAGTTTCGATGCACGTGTCCCCGGGGCTCTGGCGCTCGCTGTCGGCGCCCAGTTCCAGACCCAGGAAAAACACGACGCCGCGGCACGCGCTTTAGCTGCAGCCGTCGTGGCCGACCCGGGCAACGCAGAGGCCCGCTGGAGACTGGCCGGGATTCACCTTGGCTGGCGCGAGCCCGACGAAGCGCTCGCGCTTCTGCTGCCGCTCGAACAAGCGCATGGCGATCAGTACGAGGTCGCCGCGGGACTCGGCTTTGCGTTCTACATGAAGGACGACATCGCGTCCGCGGCACAGTATTTGGACGAGGCCGTCACTATCCAGCCTCCTACACCCAGCGTCCTGAATGCGCTCGCCGAATGCCACGAAAAGCTAGGCAACACCACCAAGGCGAAACAGCTTCTGGAACGATCGCTCGAGCTAGATCCAGAGCAAGAAGCGGTCCGTGACAAGCTGGCGAGGTAGTGTCAAGTTAGCGTTCCTTGAGCAAGCCTGTACTCGGATCGTGGTCTCAGCTCAAGTCAGGCGGCGATCGTTACTCGGTAGGGTCGAGGGCTGGCGCGGTACTCGGTAGGCGCGGCCTATCTGTTTGTCCCTGTTTCCTGTGGGAGTGCCTCACTAGCCGCACCGTAAGTCCGTTTCCAGCCCCCGCCACATCGGAGGCCGCGTTCAGGCGTACCACGCGCGGCCGGGAGTCCGGCGCGCGCCACGGGTGCTTCCGCCATCAAGTGTTGCTACGCGGCTGCGGGCAGTGGTACAGGTGCGGAAGAGACCGGGTTGCGCGCCACAGTGAGCAAGAAAACCTCGATCCGCAACCACAAAGGAATCGTCGTCGCCAAGAAGATGTCTCGAAAGGTGAACCTTCGCGTGGTCAGACCGGCCTGCATAGCCGGAGTTCGGGTCTCACGTCCGAACTTCAGAGCTCCGTACGGTCGGACGAAGTTGTAATAGCAACGGAGCAACTCCATGTGCTCATCGAGCCTGTGCCTTCTATTTATTCATCCGCCAGCCCCATGGGTCGGAAGTCAGCCCTGCGGGTGGCGAGCGACAGGCTCACCGGGGGTGCGCACGGCTGGCTCAAATCGGCTGCGGGGCAAGCTACGGGCAGCGGACTTCGCACCCGGAAGTCCCTCATTAGACTGGACTTTATCGAGCAGAAGAGCGAACGTTCGGTGATGCCGCAGGATACAGGGGTTGGCCGGAACGTCGTTTTGGACGGTTTGGACTTCGCCAGCTTCCGGCGCTCCCGCAGGGTCCGTTTCTCCCGGCACCCATCTCGTCCGCGAGTGGAATGGCCGGACCTACCAGGTCGAGGTAATCGACAACAGCTATCGGTTCGATGGCAAAACCTATCCGTCCCTCACCGCCATCACAAAGCGAATCACCGGCACCCACTGGTCAGGACCACGCTTTTTCGGTCTGACGCCCAAGCGCAAGGCCTAACATGAAGAAAATCCGCTGTGCCATCTATACGCGAAAGAGCGCGGAAGAAGGTCTCGAGCAGGATTTCAACTCCCTCGATGCGCAGCGAGAGGCCTGCGCCGCGTATGTCGCGAGCCAGAAAGCGGAGGGCTGGGTGCTGCTGCCAACCGTCTACGAGGACGCGGGGATCTCGGGAGGAACCCTGGAGCGCCCGGGCCTGCAGCGCTTGCTCGCCGACATCGATGCCGGTCTCGTCGAGCAGATCGTGGTCTACAAGGTCGACCGGCTGACCCGTTCCCTCTCCGACTTTGCGAAGCTCGTCGAGCGGCTCGAGGCGACCGGCGCGGTTTTCGTCTCGGTGACCCAGTCCTTCAACACCGCGACCAGCATGGGACGACTGACGCTGCATATGCTGCTGTCCTTCGCACAATTCGAGCGCGAGGTCACGGCCGAGCGGATCCGCGATAAGATCGCTGCCTCCAAGCGCAAGGGACTATGGATGGGCGGCCGCGTGCCGCTCGGCTATGAGAAGGACGAGCGCACGCTGCGCATCAACGAGGCTGAGGCCGAAACGGTCCGGACGCTCTATGCGCTGTACCGGAAGCACGGAACGCTCCGGCAGGTGAAGGCCGAGGCGGACCATCTGAGACTGCGCACCAAGCAACGCTTCGCCGCGGATGGAACCCGGACAGGCGGGCTGCCGTTCCGTCGCGGACACCTCCACTGCCTGCTGACCAATCCTCTCTACGCCGGCCGCATCCGGCACCAGAGGCGTGTCTACGAGGGCCAGCATCCATCGATCATTGCTCCGGAACTCTGGGACGAGGTCCAGGCGCAGCTGCAGGCAGGGGCTGCCAAACCAAGGAGACGCACGACGAAGGGCCGTGCAGCCCGTTCCCCACTGGCAGGCAAGCTCTTCGACGAGACCGGGGACCGGCTGACGCCGAGCCACACCAAAAAGAAAAACGGGCAACGGCTCCGCTACTACGTCTCCCGGCGCCTCATCCAGCACAGTGGCCAAAAGGACTTCTCCGGCTGGCGGCTACCCGCCCCGATGCTGGAACAGACCGTCGTGCATCTCATCCGACAGCATGTGGATGCCACGACCTTCCCGGCCTCGTTGATCCACACTCCGACGATGCAAGAGCTCGCCTCGGTGCGTCGCTTTTTAGACGGGCTGTGTTCCGGCAGCAATAATGATAGTGCCTCGGTAGCCTGCCTGCTCCGCCTCATCCGGCGGGTCGATATCAGCCCCGGCTCTGTGTCTATCCTCCTCGACCGCAATGCGTTCGCTGCTTGCCTCTCTATGGGACTCGACCGCATTCGCGAGGATGCACTCCGTATCCGCGCGCCGTTCCGCTTGCGCCGACGCGGCGTCGAGACCAAGCTCGTTCTGGGCAACCCCACGAAATCCGTCGACCGCACCCTCCTGCACAATATCGCCAACGCCCTCTTCTGGCTCGACCGGATCAAAGCAGGTAAAACCTATGAGGAGATTGCCACCGAAGACGCCATCCCAACGGACCGCGTGCGCAAGGCAATCCGTTATGCCTTCCTGGCCCCCGACATTGTCCGCGCCATTGTCGAAGGTCGCCAGCCCGTTGGGCTGACCTCGAGCTACCTCCTGCATCATCCGCTTCCCGACGATTGGGAGAAACAGCGAGTGCTCGTCGCAACGCTGTGAGCCTGCCTGCTGCATCTGCCAGCGCCCACTTCGTGAATGGCCTCGGTTAGCAGCAAGCTGCTCTCCGACACTGGCCTCCGCCAATCAGACTCAAACTGGCCCAAATTCCCTGTCATGGTTTCCAGACTCGGATAGCTCCTTGTACTGCACCGTCTGGCGGAGTCATCTTCGTCTCCTCCGTAAAGCTCCGCTGGATGAATTCGAGGTTTGACCAATTCGAATTCCGCTATTCGCCTTCTCCTCAGACGCGATCTAGGCGTTAAGCGTCTTCTCATTGTCTGCGCGATTAAGCGCAAAAATGGACACGGTAAGCCCCCAAATCGCCCCAAATTGCCAGTTGATGGCCTGTTTTGCTCTGTTTCTGATCGTTTCCAGCCAAGAATCGGAAGCTCCACTCGCCCCCACTCGAGCCTGCCGACTGCGATAGCCGGAAAGGTGTTCCCGTCGACGAAACGTCCGCCGATGAGGCGTAAAGCCTTTTGCGACAATGAGTAACGGCCGGAACCTCCTCCGGAGGGTTTACGACACGGCCCTCTTTCAGGCGTCAAGGAAGTTGAAATTGCCGTATAGAAAAGCTGATTGAAGCCGATTTGAATTCAGGCTCGAACGACCACCCGTCGATGAGGTGTGCGTGGGCCAGCACGTGACGGCGTCCGTTAAATCACTGTAGAGGAAGCAGATAGAACGATGTGGGCACCGGGGCTTCTCTGAGTATTCGCTACATTGCCGCACTACCCGCGCGGCGAAAAAGGGGGGGGATACTGAATAAACTGAAAAAACACCTTTTGGCCGAGACCGGATAGCTCCGAACTGCACCATCCGCCACCTCGTCCTGTGCCAAAACTCGGCCCTCTTGAAATAGCCGATAAATCAGCAGCTTAGCGTCTGTGTTTTGCGACGGTGCCAAGGGCTGTGGGCTTTACAATCGTCTGGCCCGAGGGTGTTATCTTCGGATCCATCATGACGTACCATGTGCAAATCCTACTGTTGGTCAGGCAGCCGTTGTTCGATCGGGCAGCCCTGCTGCTCACACAGACCTCATGGGTGCTTCCGCCATTAAGTGTTGGTAAAATGACGCTAAGACTTTACGGTGCATTAAATTACAGCCATGGTCTTTCAAAAGGGCCGAGTTTTGGCACAGGACGCGACCCGCGATATGGAGCACGTGAAGTTGCTGGCGGATCGGATCGAAGCCTACTTGATCGCTCTACGCGAATCGCGCGAAATTGCCAACGACACAGGCGATACCGATACCGCCGATTTGTTGACCTCCATCATCACCGAGTTCGAGAAGCACGACTGGTTCTTGCGGGCCTCGTTGGACGGCTAGCTAGATCGTCCCCGTCTGGTCAAAATACTCGAACGCCCAACGGGCCAGCAGTTTGAACCTTCAGGGCTTCAAATGCCGGTAGGCCCGCAAGGTCTGGACCAGGGCATCTCCCTTCTTGGCCCAGGCCGACCGGATCATCTACAACACCGATTCGGCGGTCGGCGCCTGCAACGCCAACGCCTGGGTTTTCTCTTTCAGCAGCCCCTCGGTTCACTGGACACGGCTTTGGCCATGCGGTAGCCGACCCGAGGCTCGGTCACGATGTAGGCGGGGCTGGTGGCAACGTCGCCCAGCTTGCGGCGGAGTTTCTTCACGAAGGCGCGCACGAGGCGGGCGTCACCGCTGTTCTGTGGTCCCCAGACCCGTCGCAGCAGGTACTCGTGCGTCAAGACCCGTCCGGCGTTGACAGACAGTGCGCGGAGCAGGTCGTACTCGGTGACGGTGAGTTGGACCGGCCGGCCGGCCACGGTCACCCGGCGTTCCTCGTAGTGAATGGCCAGGTCCCCCAGCCGATAGGGTTCGGGCGGAGTGGCCCGCCCGCGCAGGGCCGCCTGGATTCTCGCTACCAACTCCGTCGGCGAAAAGGGTTTGACGACGTAGTCGGCGGCGCCGGCCTCCAGGGCCTTGGCAATCGTCTGGTCCCGGCCGTACCCGGAGATGAAGATGACCGGCAGGTCGGCCAGCTCGGGAACTCGTTCCATCAACGCGATGCCATCGGTCCCGGGCAGTACCAGGTCCAGCAGGACCAACGCGGGTTTCTTCGTCTTGATGAGGCGGGGCACGTCCTCCGGGTCGCCGGTCACCTGCGGGGCGTACCCCGCGTCAGTGAGCGTGTCCCGCACGTAACGCAGTGTCTCCGGGTCGTCGTCCACCACCAAGATGCGCGCCCGCTCTCGCCCGGCTTCCCGCGAGTCGCCAGCGGCCCGGGCGGGGCCGGTTGCGGCACCACTGACGGCTTCTTCAGCCACCGGGATCGTAAACGTGACCCGCGTGCCCTGGTCCGCGCCGTCGCTCTCGGCCCAGATGCGGCCCCCGTGGGCTTCCACCAGCCCCTTGCAGATGGCCAGGCCCAGGCCCGCCCCCTCGATCCCGCGTCCTCGGGCCTCGCCGTCGATGCGCGAGAACTTCCTGAACAGATGCGGCAGGCGGTCGGCCGGCACGCCCTGGCCCTCGTCGGAGACCGAGACCGCCACGTGTATGCCGTCCCGCACCGCGGCGACCCGGATGGGGGACGACGCGGGCGAATACTTGGACGCGTTGGCGAAGAGGTTGTTCAACACCTGGACGAGGCGCTGCCGGTCAGCCCGCACCCGGGGCAGGTCCGGCGGCAGGTCGATCTGGACGGTGTGCCGGCCGCCGCCGCTCAGGAAGGTCTTCCGGGCCTGCTCCACCAGGTCCGCCACGTCCGCCAGCTCGGGAGTGACCGACAGCGTGCCCGCCTCGATGTGTCCCGCATCTAGCAGGTCGCTGATCAGGCCGCGCATCTGATCGGCCTGCTCGTTGATGATCTGAAAAAACTGGAGCATCTCGGCCGGGTCCGGCGCCGGCGCACCACCCAGCACGGTCGCGGCCGAGCCCTTGATCGCGGCCAGCGGAGCCCGCAGCTCGTGGCTCACCAGGCTCAGGAACTCGGCCCGCAACCGCTCCAGCTCCTCCAGCGGCGCCAGATCCTGCATGGTGACGACCATGGAGACGACCGCACCGTCCTCGGCCTGGATCGGCGTGGCGTTGACCAACGTCGTGACACGCCGGCCGTCGGGGACCGAGAGCACGATCTCCTCGGCGCGCACCATCGTGGCGGTGCTCAGCGCCTCCGGCAGGGGAGATGTGGCCATGGAGATCTCCCGCCCGTCGGCACGCCGCCAGGACAGGACCTCGAGCAGCTGCTCCGGGGAGCGGCCCGGCAGGCACAGCCCGCCGACGATCCGCTTCGCCTCCCGGTTGAGCGAGACCGGATGGCCGGTCCGAGCATCGAAGACCACGACGCCCACCGGTGAGGTGTCGACCAGGGCCTCCAGGTCGGCCCGCGCCCGCTGCTCGGCCCGGTGTCGGCGGGCGTTGGCGATTGCCGCCCCGGCCTGGGACGCAAACAGCGCCAGGACCTCCTCGTCCTCCCGGGTGAACTCCTGCCCGCCCTCCTTGTCGGTCAGATAGAAGTTGCCCACCTGCACGCCCCGGTGTCGGATCGGCGTCCCCAGGAAGCTCCGCGCCAGCGTCGGGTCATCCGGAAACCCCAACGGGCCGAGGTGGGCAGCCAGGTCCCGGAGCCGGAGCGGCTGCGGAATCGCGCGCAGGTACTTCCACAAGCCCGGCCCGTGGGGCAGATTCAGGAACCGCTGGTATTCCTCGGGACTCACGCCGGAGGTGACGAAATCCTGCAGGTGTCCCGACGCGTCCATGGTCGTGATCCCGCTGCAGCCGGCGCTGGTCAGCGCGCGGGCGCTCTCCACCACCTCGCGCAGGACGGTAGTGACGTCCAGGCTCTCGCTGATGCGCAGACTGGACTCGCTCAGCTGGGAGAGCCGGTCTCGCAGCGCCTTGTTCTCCGCTCTCAGCTCGTCGGCTGGCTTCAACTCCCCACCTTGGCTGGACGGCGGGCGACACCGTCCCGCCTCGTCACGCAACCGGCTCGATGCAGCAACCGGATTCGAGCCGGACACCGGTCTCGCCAGCACCGATCGTATCGTTTGTGGTGAGAAATCACAAGACTGTCGCCATAAACAGCATAAACGTCACGCTTCCGCCACGCACCTAGCCTGTCGAATGTTTTAAACTACTGAATTGTAGAGGTCACGCGTGGGGTGGTTCGACAACCCACGGGCGGGCACGGAACACATAATCCAAGAGGCCAATCACGAGGCGGGACTGGTAGCGCATCCGTCGGGCCGGATCGACATCAACCGCAATCATTTTCCCTTCGCAATCAACGCTGGATTGACTTTTTGCGGAGTACAGGCCTAGGTTGCAACGAAGGATAATAGGCTTATCACGAAACCGATGACAAGCGCTCTTGACGCTCCTCCCCCGCGAACAAAGAAGCTTTGGAACCACTGGGGCCAAGCGGCGGTGGTAGCTTCGAGCGCGGCTGCGGTGTGGCTGCTTCCCGAAACGGTCGCGGCTGAAGACATCTACCTGCGAGCAGGGATTGGCCTAGACCGGCCGGCCGAAACCCAATTCACCGACGAGGACTGCTCAAGCGTTTTCCCAGCCGCTCTTTACGGTTGCGGCACGGGCGGCGACGGCGCGCCGCTCCGTTCGGTTGGGAACTTCAGTACGGCTGCGGGCCTTGAGCTTGGGCTCGGTTACGCCGTTGCCCCCTCCGTCAGACTAGAGACTCTAGTTGAATATTGGCCGCGATTGACTTTCGATGGTCGTGCTAACTTCCTAGACCCCGAACGCCTGCAATCGGTTTCCACGGACCTATCCTCTCTCTCCGGGATGCTGGCCGCTCATGTTGATCTCCCGGAATTGGGTTTACACAAGCTCGGCCCGTTCAGCCCATTCATCGGCGGAGGCATCGGGGTCGCCCGAGTTGCAATCGGTGAGACGCGCATGACGTTCCCAAAGACGACGACCATCATTCCGGGCACCAGCCGGAGTGGTTTGACCTGGATGTTGACAGCCGGACTGGGGATGTCGTTGGGCGAGCGGACGACGCTCGAACTCACCTGGCGTTATACGAATTACGGCGTCATCGAAACCGGCGAAGGTGAAGGCTTGGTAGAATGGCGCGACGGAAGCCGGGAACCGTTGGCGCTCGATCTAGCCCCGACACAGGCGAAATTGAGGAACCACGGGCTTCGACTGTCCCTGCGTTACGCGTTCTGATTGGCGCTATTGCACGATTCAACCCGTGAGACGGAGCTGAACCGCCCCGGGTTTCCCGGAGACTCCAACTCTTGAGAGGATGGAGTCATGGCAAGACGAAGCAGGTATTCACCGGAGGTAAAAGAGCGCGCAGTGCGGATGGTTTTCGACCAGCAGGCTCAGCACGAATCTCAGTGGTCAGCGATCTCATCGATTGCGTCGAAGATTGACTGTACGCGGGAAACGCTACGCACGTGGGTGCGGCGAGCAGAGCGTGATGCTGGGAAACGAGCGGGACTGACGACGGACGAGCGTCAGCGGCTGAAGGAGCTTGAGCGAGAGAACCGTGAGCTAAAGCGGGCGAACGAGATCCTTCTCAAGGACTCTCGACGTATGGAGAGAACGAATCTTTCCGCGTATGCGTTCAGATTCGGACTATTGGCGGGAAGGCGGAGGGGCTTCACGCCTGAATCTCTCAACAGCCCACGTACTGCCTCAGTGAATAGCGGGTCCCGGTCGTGGATGAGGTACCGTTTGCCAAGGAGGAAACCATCCCACATGTCCGTGAGGTTTCTTGCCACCTGCTTCATCCACTCCCCGTTTGGGTCCGAGGTCATCCCACCGATGCACACGCAGCGAGTGGCGATATCGATGTGTGGCTTCAAGTTTGAAGCGCACCATTCGTTAGAGCCCATGGAAACGTTCCTCCGGTGTGCGGTAGCCGAGTCTCTTGCGGGGCCGTGAGTTGAGCTTGTTTGCGATACGATCGCAGTCGCGTTGCGTGAGCGCTGCTTGGCTGGTGCGCTTCGGCAGGTATTGTCGTAGCAGGCCATTGAAGTTCTCGTTGCTGCCTCTCTCCCATGAGTGATAGGGAGTTGCGAAGTAGAACTTGACGCCGGTCGCTTCCTCGACGGATTCGTAGTCGTGGAACTCCGTACCATTGTCCGCGGTGATCGTCTTGACCTGCTCCGGCACCCGCCGGAGCAACATCTTCGTTCGCTGACTAGTGCTGAACATGGTGCGGTCGGACAGCTTGCCGATCAGCGCATAGCCCGTCTTTCGTTCCACGAGCGTGGTTACGCAGTCCGGCGCGCCTTTTCCTACCACGGTGTCGATCTCCCAGTGGCCAACGGCACTGCGCTTGTCGACACAAGGCGGCCGCTCGGAGATATGACGCTTCCCGGCCAGGTGGCCTCGGCTGTCATAGCTGTTGTGGCGCTTGCGTCTAAGTTTGGGCGAGCATCGAAGGTGGCGGTATAGATGTCCTCCGGCCTCCTTGTCCCGCCAGACGTGGGTGTAGATCGTCTCGTGGCTGATCGAGAGCTCGCCGTGAAGGCGCAGGTGGCCGGAGATCTGCTCTGGGCTCCAGTCAGCCTTAAGCTTCTTCTCCACCAGGGCAAAGTCGGCCTTTGTGAAGTACTGGTTCCGGCGAGACCGCGATCGTCGTCCGTTCGTTTTCTCGATGGCCTTGCTCGGCCGGTAGCATCCATCACTACGTGAGCTGTTCCTCCTGACCTCTCTCGAGATTGTGCTCCGGTGGCGCCCCAGGCGCCGCGCAATCTCGGCCGAGCAAAATCCCTCCCGTCGCAGCGCCGCGATGGTGTATCGTTCTTCCGAGGTGATCTGGTAATAAGTCATTAGCGAGTCCCCATTCTTGGTTGTTTGAGGAATCGTGGCACATTCCAGGTCACCTCATCCGGGAGCTGTGTTGCACTTACTTTATGAATTCGGGATGACAAACAGGACATGGTAGCGGACGAGCCCGAACGGGTTCACAACCTCGACGGTGAACAGGTCTGTCGCAGCGATGGCGCCCCAATGAGCCTTGATGAAGGTGCTCCACGACATGCTCCTGCCCCGCTCCGGCGCAGGAGCGATACCGTGCTCGGCGAGGATCCTCTTGATGGTGTTGCGTCCGAGTTCATGTCCTAGGTTCTTGAGTGCACCCCGCAGGCGCGTATATCCCCACGTCGGGTTCTCCCGCGCCACGCGCACAATGAGCTCACGGATGTCCTTCGCCGTCGGAGGTCGGCCTGGGCTCCGGTTCTTGCTGCCATCGTACTTGGCTGCGATGAGGCAGCGGTACCAGCGCAGGAGCGTAGCGGGTGTGGCAACCGACGCAATCTGGGCCAGCGCCTCGCGGCCTAAAGCTTGGGCCTTGACGGCGAGCCTGCGCCGCTCGTCGTCCGAGAGCCTGAGACGCTTGCCCCGAAGCCCGGCTCGGAGCACACGGTTCTCCTCTTGCTGGTAGTCGATCACATCCTGCTGCTGGCGGTTGACCCAGCCAGCTAGAACGAGCAGTAGGAATTGCACGTGGTACGTCATCATGGATCTGAAGATAACAAACACCCTCGGGCCAGACGATTGTAAAGCCTACGGCCCACGGCCCGGTCGCAAACACAGACACTAAGCTGTTGATTTATGGTCTATTTCAAAAGGGCCGAGTTTTGGCACAGGACGGGGTGTGCCTTCTATTTATTCATCCGCCAGCCCCATGGGTCGGAAGTCAGCCCTGCGGCGCGAAATACCCTGGATTCTGCGCGGATTCCAAGGGCGTCTAAGCTGCTGATTTGTGGTCTATTTCAAAAGGGCCGAGTTTTGGCACAGGACGCCATGCAGGCCCTGCCACCGCTCGATTGCCTCTGCTTCTTCGACGCTGCCGCACGGCACGAGAACTTCGTACGCGCCGCCGAAGAACTTCAGGTCACACCGGCCGCCGTCGCCCACCGCATCCGCATGCTGGAGGGCCATCTCCGTGCACCGTTGTTCGACCGCCGCACGCGCGGCGTCCGTCTCAACCGCCGCGGGCGCGCCTACCACGAGGAGATCCGGCGCATCCTCGCCGACCTCGACGCGGCCACACGGCACCACGGCGACCGCCGACGGTTCCGTGGCTGCTAGAATCCCTCCGTCCGGCGATTCCAGGCGACGAAAGGACTTGCATCCAGGGTGTAAAATGTGCGATCACATAACAGCGTTTTGTCTACGCGCGCCGTCTGGAGGTTTGCCACAGTCTTGCACCTACCCCCGCTCGAAAGCCTGCGTTTCTTTGAGGCTGCGGCCCGCCACCAGAGCTTCGTCCAGGCGGCGGCCGAGCGCGGCGTCACCGCAGCCGCTGTCGCCCACCGCATCCGAACCCTGGAGAAGTATCTCGACGCCAAGTTGTTCGACCGACGCCGTCGCGGCGTGCGCCTCAACCGCCGTGGCCAAACCTATCTCAAGGAGGTACAGCGCATCCTCGCCGACCTTCACGGCGTCTCCGAACGCCACCGCCGCCTGCCCCGGCGTGTCAAGATCGTCTCAGTTGAGGCCGTAGCCGAGAAGTGGCTGATGCCAAGGCTGGCCTCCTTCAAGGCGTCCCATCCCGGCATTGCCATCGAACTCGAAACCAACCATCGCGGCGTCGATCCAGTGCGGTGCGACTTCGATGTCTGGCTCGCCTATACCGGTGAGACCGCAGCGCCCCGCCCAGTGACGCGGCGCGAGAACACACTATTGGAGGAGACGCTCTACGCGGATCAGTTGCTTCCCGTCTGCAGCCCGGCCCTGCTGGCGGTGCGCGGCCGGCCCCGCGGCCCGGCCGACATGCAAGACTGGCCCCTGCTCTACGACCTCGGATGGGACGCCGACTGGTCGTACTGGTTCGCCCGCTGGGGCGAACCCACGCCCGACCTTTCGCGGGCCTCGGCCTTCCGCCTCTACAGCATGCTCGTCCACGCCGCAGTGAACGGGATCGGGGCCGCCATCGGACGCCGGATGCTGATCGCGCAGGAGCTGGAACGCAGAACGCTGGTCCCCCTGTTCGAGCGCGAGGTCGACGCGCCCGAACGCTGTTGCCTCACCACGACCGCCGCCTCCCGGCACAGGTCCGAAGTACAGGCGTTCCGGAAATGGATCCTGCGCGAGGCCGCTACCGCCCGGCGTCGGCTCTACTCAGGGGTAGAGGTGTAACCTTGCGCGAAGTCCCGCAGCCATTCCGAGCAGATCGGACTCAAGCAGCGCGTCGAGTGTAATAGTGATGGAGACCACCGACCTTTGGAATGGCACTGACTTTGCCCATCGCCGGTGACTCTACCCGGCGAGGCTCGGGCGCGTCCTTCTCAAGCGACAAATGAGTCCGGCACGAATGATAGTAGTCGACGTATTCGCGTAGGATTCGCTTCAGGTGCCGCTCGTCGAGGACGATCACATGGTCGAGACACTCACGTCGAATGGAGCCGATCATCCTTTCGACCAATGGATTCTGCCACGGGGAGCGCGGTGCGGTAAGGACCTGCTCCATCCCGAGACCGTCGACGCGAGTATCGAAGTACGCTCCGTAGGTCTGGTCTCGATCCCGTACCAGGTACCGAGGCGCCGTGTCCCATGGAAAAGCATCGACCATTTGCTGCGCCGTCCATTCAGCAGAAGGATGTTCGGTGACATTGAAATGAACGATACGGCGACGGTCGTGGCGAAGGACGATGAAGACGAACAGAACTCTGAAGGTTGCGGTCGGCAAAGTGAAAAAGTCGAGCGACACCAAGTCGTTTGCATGATTATCGAGAAAGCTCCGCCAAGTAGGGGACGGTGGCATGCGATGGCGAACCCTATACTTGGAGACGGCGGCCTGGGAAATGGAGATGCCTAGCTTCGCCAGCTCGCCATGGCACGGTCAAACCTCTGCGAGTCACCCCGGCAGAGCCGGGGGTTTACCTGTGATAATTAAAGATCCAGGGGACTAGTGGCATGAGCACATCCAAAGAAGAGTTCACGTCTCGATGGGGGATCCTGCTGACCTCGATCGGCATGGCGGTCGGCACCGGGAACATCTGGCGTTTTCCACGAGTTGCCGCTGCGAATGGAGGAGGATCGTTTCTCATCCCCTGGGTGATCTTCCTGTTCGCGTGGGCGATCCCGCTTCTTCTCGTCGAGTTCGCTCTCGGCAAGACCACCCGCCGCGGCCCGGCGGGCGCCGTTGGAACGTTGATAGGAGAACGCTACAACTGGTTGGGCGTTTTCGTGGGACTGGTGACGTGCTTCATCATGTTCTATTACTCCGTCGTCACCGGGTGGTGTCTGAAGTACTTTACCGTTTCCTTGGGCACGGTGTTCTCCGCCGACAATGCCGAGAGTTACTGGACGCGATTCACTAGCGATCCCATCCAACCGGTCATCTTCCACGCCATAGCACTCGCTATAGGATGCTCCATCATTTATAGAGGCGTCGTCCGTGGTATCGAGCGGACCAACCGCATCCTCATCCCGGCGCTTTTCGTGCTCCTCATCATCGCGGCCATCCGTGCGGTCACTCTTCCCGGGGCCGTGAAAGGCCTGGCCTATCTGTTCACGCCGAACTGGGAAGACCTCGGAAACTACCAAGTCTGGCTGGCAGCGCTAACCCAATCCGCGTGGAGCACCGGCGCGGGCTGGGGCCTGGTCACGACCTATGGCGTGTATTTCCGCAAGAAAGACACGTTCACGCTGACGACGCTCACGACCGCGTTCGGCAACAGTTCGGCTTCGCTTCTCGCCGGCATCGCGGTGATGTGTACCGTCTTCGCCCTTCTTCCCGAAGACCAGGCCTCGGCCGCTCTCGCTGCCGGCAACGAAGGCCTGACGTTCATCTGGATGCCGCAGCTTTTCTCGTCGATGCCCGGAGGGCGACTCTTTCTCCCCATTTTCTTCCTCGCGCTGAGCTTCGCGGCGATTTCGTCGCTCATCGCCATGCTCGAAATGGCGTCCCGCATGATGATGAACCTGGGTTTTTCGCGCGCCCGCGCTGTGCCCACGGTCGGCGTGGTGTCGTTCGTGCTCGGCCTTCCCTCGGCGTTTTTCATGGGCTTTTTCAAGAATCAGGATTGGGTCTGGGGCATCGGCCTCATGTTCTCCGGTTTCTTCATCGCGGTGACCGTCATCAAGTACGGAGCGGCGAAATTCCGGGAGGAGCTCATCAACACCGAAGATGAGAAGCATCCGATCGGTAGCTGGTTCGTGTGGGTCATCTCGATCGTCGTGCCGCTCGAGTTTCTTGCCATGCTGGCATGGTGGTTCTACCAATCGGCGACGCAATTCGATCCCGATGGCTGGTGGAAGCTCCGGAGTGAATCGAGCGTTGGGACCGCCGTCATCCAAATTTCGGTGCTCGTCGTCGTGGTTGTCATCACCAACACCTACTGGGTCCACCGCCTGAAAAAGAGTAGCGGATCGTGAGCTTGGAGCTCGCGGAGAAGGACAAAGCACTCCTCGCGGGCGAACTCGGTCGTGCTGCGAAGATGGCGATGTCCATCCTCGTGCGCATGGCCGACGTGTACCGCGCGGAGCGCATGCTCGACATCACCGGCGCTCACGTCGACAGCACCATCTACGTTGGCGACGCTGGGCTCGAGTTCAGATCAGATCCTCTTCGGTCTGGCTTTCATTGGGCGTCTTCCTCGTCGGAAAAAGGTTAAAAACGTCCCGGACGGAGGCTTCGATGGCGTCCTGTGCCAAAACTCGGCCCTTTTGAAAGACCATGGCTGTAATTTAATGCACTGTAAAGTCTTAGTGTCATTTTGCCAACACTTAATGGTGGAAGCACCCATGAGGTCTGTGTGAGCGGCAGGGCTGCCCGATCGAACAACGGCTGCCTGACCAACAGTAGGAATTGCACATGGTACGTCATGATGGATCCGAAGATAACACCCTCGGGCCAGACGATTGTAAAGCCCACAGCCCTTGGCACCGTCGCAAAACACAGACGCTAAGCTGCTGATTTATCGGCTATTTCAAGAGGGCCGAGTTTTGGCACAGGACGGGACCGTCTGCGGAGTCATCTTCGTTTCCTCCGTAAAACTCCGCTGGATGAATTCGAGGTTTGGCTAATTCGAATTCCGCTATTCGCCTTCTCCTCAGACGCGATCTAGGCGTTAAGCGTCTTCTCATTGTCTGCACGATTAAGCGCAAAAACGTCCCGATAAGCTGCCTTGGTGCACAACTCCGATAGAGGCCGAGAGCTCGCTTGGCCCCGACTCCCATCATCCGATCATCTCGCTATCAGGCATCCCGAGCGCCGTCATGGTGTTGAGAATCTTGCACCCGATCCTTGCCTCAACTCTCTGTGCCGCCAACCCTCTCGCTCGCATCGCTGAGCCCACGATAGCCTTGTAGCGATGGAACGTTGTCTCGACTTTGCTCCGTTTGCTGTAGCCCGATTCTGTGTGCCACTTTCGTTTGCCGAGCCGAGCTTGTGCTGCAATGTTGCGATTGCGCTGTCGGCTGCTCGCCGGCCCCGATGCGAGCTGGGCGCCCTTGCGCGGCGGTATCAGCACCCTCGGCGAGCGATGAGCGCTGTGATTCTCGATTGCCTCATAGACGCCGCCGGCGTCGTATGCGGTGTCAGCTCTGGCCGATGAGATGGGACTGTCGATCTGTCCGACAAGCGATGCAACCCGCGATGAATCGCGGGCTCTTTTGCTCGTCAGCTCGCCGGCGACGACTTCGCCACTCTGCTCGTCGACACACAGATGGAGCTTGCGATAGTCCCTGCTCTTTTGTGCTCTGCGCAGCTGGCCGGCGTGGACAGCGAGACCGCTGCTGTCGATCAAGATGTGCAACGGCGTCTTCTGCTTGACTTGGTAGAAGGGGACCTTACCCAGATTCGGCTTGCGCCTCGAGATCGTGGTGTGATCGGGCACATCATTGTCTAGCTTCATCAGAGCGAACAACGACCGCAGCAATCCCTCGCTCTGCCTAGATGACAGATGAAACACCATGCCCAGGGTGACAGCCGTCTCGATGGCGTGGTTCGAGTACTTGCGTTGACGGCCCGGTTTCCTCCTCCTTGGCCGGGGCGCGTCCCAGTTCACAAGCTTGCCGGCGGTGAGCGAGACCCAGACGGTCAGCCTCCCGCGGTTGCGTAGACCCGCCTCATATTCACGCCAATTCCTCACGCGATAGGCCTTCTTCACATACTTCCGCTGAGTGCGTTTGAAAATGCTCATGGGGAACCTCGTATCCGCGAGTACAGGACAATTGTGGACCGAGATCGCGAGTTGTGCACCAAGGCACCTGCCGACTGCGGTAGCCGGAAAGGTGTTCGCGTCTACGAAACGTCCGCCGATGAATCGTAAGTTCTTTTTGTTACAGTAACTAACGGGCGTAGCCGCTGCCGGAGGATTTACGACACAGTGCCTTTTCAGGCGTCAAGGAGGCTGGGTTGCACCCGTGGATCAGTCCCTTGATCGAACCACTAGTTTCGCTGTGTGTTCGTTTTTTGAGGAATTTTGCTATTAAAATACGCATTTTTAGGTGACAAAATTTGACGAAATAGCCGTTCTTGCCTTATCCCCACGCACGATCCAGGCCCTGTTTTTCAGGGTTTCCAGCCGAGACCGGGTAGCTCCAAACTGTCCCATCCGCCACCCCGTCCTGTGCCAAAACTCAGCCCTTTTGAAATAGGCCATAAATCAGCAGCTTAGTGTCTGTGTTTGCGACAGTGCCAAGGGCCGTGGCCTTTACAATCGTCTGGCCCGAGGGTGTTATCTTCGGATCCATCATGACGTACCATGTGCAAATCCTACTGTTGGTCAGGCAGCCGTTGTTCGATCGGGCAGCGAGCTCTTGTCAATAGGTGTGTAAAAAAGTTCAGGCAGCAGCAACCTTCGACGACTCCGTTACCCTGTCTCCATCTTCAAATCGAACGCCCAGGTGAACCTCTCGCATCAGCTCCGGTGCGTTGAGCCGGCGAAAATTCTTCTCCGCAACCAGAAGCAGTTTGAAGATTGTCGCAGTGGCGGACTCGACTTTCTTGAACCTTTTGGCCGCATCCGTTCTCAATCTCAGTGCAGCGAACGGTGACTCCACGACGTTGCTCGTGCGAAGGTGTTGCCAGTGAGGCTTGGGAAAGGAATAGAAGCTGACCATCCGCTCCCAGTCCTCGTCGAGCACGTGCGCGGCCCCCGGAAGACCCTTGCGCAAGCACCAATCCTGGAACTTGGCCTTCTTCGTCTCGCACTCCTGCAGGCTGGTGGCGTAGGGGATCGCCGTCAACAGCGGCTTGGCCTGCGCCTGGTCCCTTTTCGGAATCCGGTCCAGTACGTTGAGGATTCGGTGGTTCCAGCACCGCTGTTCCTCAGCTTCTGGAAATACGTTTCGGGTCGCGGCCCAGATGCCGAGATGACCGTCACCGATCACCAAACGGGGACATCTCAGACCGCGCTTCTTCAGTCTCCGTAGCAGCGACGACCATGACGCTTCGGATTCTCGATGCCCGGCCTCCAGCGTCAGGACGATTTTCGTCCCGTCGGACAGGCCACCAACCGCAACTAGCACCGCCGCCTTGTCCTTCTCAAGGCCGGCCTTCACGTACACGCCATCTACCCACAGGTACACGAGCTCGAGTTCTTCCAGTGGGCGAGCTAGCCACTGCTCGTACTCTCCCTGCCATTTCTGTTTCAGCCGCGACACCGTGCTGGGAGAAAGTGGAGCGTCCTCCCCTAGAAGCCCGCGGAGCGACAGATCGAAATCTCCGTGAGCTAGTCCATGCAGGTACAGCTCCGGAATCAACTCGCTCACCGTTTCGCTCCGACGCTTGAACAGCGGAAGCACTCGACTTTCGAACCTCTCCTCCACGTCCCGTACTCTCGGCCGGCGAACCGTCACTGTGCCCACGCTCATCGTCAGCTTCCGAGGCTTACCGTATCCATTTCGATAGCCCGCCGTTGTGTCCACGGGCTTCCGTCTCTCCGATTTCTCACGCCCGAGAAGCTCCGTGACTTCGGCTACCATCAGCTCCTGCACCCAATCCTGGATCTCAAGCCTCGCCCACTTCTCCAGCGACTCCCAAGCCACCCTTGACGAGCTCCGTCGTCCTGTGGTCTTTTCCTTCATGGCGGTGTCTCCTTCCGTTGGCCCCTTCACGCCGTGTTTCGTGACGCGGAAGGTTACTCCGCCTTTACTTTATTTCCACACCTTCTGAGGGTAGCTCCGGGCAGCCCTGCTGCTCACACAGACCTCATGGGTGCTTCCGCCATTAAGTGTTGGTAAAATGACGCTAAGACTTTACGGTGCATTAAATTACAGCCATGGTCTTTCAAAAGGGCCGAGTTTTGGCACAGGACGGGGTATAGCCGCGCTCCATCTCTGGATCCAGCCGCAGCCCGTTACGGGTGAGGAGTAGGGTTGGAGTCGTTCGACCCAAGAGGCTGAGAAATTTGTAAGTCACTAGCCAGTGTGGTACCGATCATCAGACGGGCCCGAGCTAGCTCCCTGGGGTAATAGTCCTTGTGCGACTCCATACTTAGAAGGTGGTACCACTCGTGGGGGGTGCGGAGACAGGAGCAGGGATGGACCTCGGTGAACGCGTCAAGGTGACTGGAATGAATGGGCTCGTCCTCCGAGTGAAGCCCTTTTCGGGGGACTCGACGGAATCAGAAAAGGAGTGAGCGATGTTTGGGCTACCGTTGGGTGGGTTTATTGGTCTTATTCTTCTCGCAATCTTTTTCCTCAATTGGATCAAGGTTCTCAACGAGTACGAGCGAGGAGTCATCTTTCGCTTCGGGAAGCTCCTGCCCTATCCCAAGGGGCCGGGACTCATCTTCGTCTTCAGCCCGATCGATCGCATGGTGAAGATGAGTCTCCGACTGGTGGCTCTCGACGTGCCGCCCCAGGATGTGATCACTCGCGACAACGTTTCGGTGAAGGTAAACGCGGTGGTTTTCTTCCGTGTCGTTCATCCGATCAAGGCGGTGGTCGAGGTGGAGAACTTTCTCCATGCGACTTCTCAGCTTGCGCAAACGACGCTCCGCAGCGTCCTCGGTCAAGTGGAGCTCGATGATCTTCTATCCGAACGTGAGCGGCTCAACATGCAGCTCCAGGATCTCCTGGACAAACACACCGACCCGTGGGGCATCAAAGTCACCTCCGTCGAGGTCAAGCACGTCGACCTACCGGCCGAAATGACGCGTGCGCTGGCCAAGCAGGCGGAGGCGGAACGGGAGAAGCGAGCCAAGATCATCCACGCCGATGGTGAGTTCGAAGCCTCTGATAAGTTGGCGGCGGCGGCGAAGGTCGTCGGGCAACACCCGATGGGGATCCAGCTACGCTATCTACAGACTCTTACCGAGATCGCAACCGAAAAGAACTCGACGCTCGTATTCCCACTTCCGATCGAGCTGATGCAGGAGTTCTTGAATCCGGTCAAGGGCGGCTCTTCGTAAGAGGGACTTGGACACGACGGGGTCAACCGCCAGGGTGCTTCCGCCATCAAGTGTTGTTAAGCGGCTGCGTGCAGTAGCACGATCTCGGAAGAGACGAGCTACCCTCAGAAGGTGTGGAAATAAAGTAAAGGCGGAGTAACCTTCCGCGTCACGAAACACGGCATGAAGGGGCCAACGGAAGGAGACACCGCCATGAAGGAAAAGACCACAGGACGACGGAGCTCGTCAAGGGTGGCTTGGGAGTCGCTGGAGAAGTGGGCGAGGCTTGAGATCCAGGATTGGGTGCAGGAGCTGATGGTAGCCGAAGTCACGGAGCTTCTCGGGCGTGAGAAATCGGAGAGACGGAAGCCCGTGGACACAACGGCGGGCTATCGAAATGGATACGGTAAGCCTCGGAAGCTGACGATGAGCGTGGGCACAGTGACGGTTCGCCGGCCGAGAGTACGGGACGTGGAGGAGAGGTTCGAAAGTCGAGTGCTTCCGCTGTTCAAGCGTCGGAGCGAAACGGTGAGCGAGTTGATTCCGGAGCTGTACCTGCATGGACTAGCTCACGGAGATTTCGATCTGTCGCTCCGCGGGCTTCTAGGAGAGGACGCTCCACTTTCTCCCAGCACGGTGTCGCGGCTGAAACAAAAATGGCAGGGAGAGTACGAGCAGTGGCTAGCTCGCCCACTGGAAGAACTCGAGCTCGTGTACCTGTGGGTAGATGGCGTGTACGTGAAGGCCGGCCTTGAGAAGGACAAGGCGGCGGTGCTAGTTGCGGTTGGTGGCCTGTCCGACGGGACGAAAATCGTTCTGACGCTGGAGGCCGGGCATCGAGAATCCGAAGCGTCATGGTCGTCGCTGCTACGGAGACTGAAGAAGCGCAGTCTGAGATGTCCCCGTTTGGTGATCGGTGACGGGCATCTGGGCCGCGACCCGAAACGTATTTCCAGAAGCTGAGGAACAGCGGTGCTGGAACCACCGAATCCTCAACGTACTGGACCGGATTCCGAAAAGGGACCAGGCGCAGGCCAAGCCGCTGTTGACGGCGATCCCCTACGCCACCAGCCTGCAGGAGTGCGAGACGAAGAAGGCCAAGTTCCAGGATTGGTGCTTGCGCAAGGGTCTTCCGGGGGCCGCGCACGTGCTCGACGAGGACTGGGAGCGGATGGTCAGCTTCTATTCCTTTCCCAAGCCTCACTGGCAACACCTTCGCACGAGCAACGTCGTGGAGTCACCGTTCGCTGCACTGAGATTGAGAACGGATGCGGCCAAAAGGTTCAAGAAAGTCGAGTCCGCCACTGCGACAATCTTCAAACTGCTTCTGGTTGCGGAGAAGAATTTTCGCCGGCTCAACGCACCGGAGCTGATGCGAGAGGTTCACCTGGGCATTCGATTTGAAGATGGAGACAGGGTAACGGAGTCGTCGAAGGTTGCTGCTGCCTGAACTTTTTTACACACCTATTGACAAGAGCTCGAAGAGACCGGGTTGTGTGCCTCCGTGAACAGGAATACCTAGACCCGTCTTCTGACGGCAAGGAGGTGGTGATCCGCAGACAAGAAGATCGAATATTGACGGGCAGACAGACTTGGTGCGTGAACCCTATGGTGGCCGGCCCTTAAGAGAAGCGTGCCGTTAGCACCAGAGTAGACAGCGTTCGGAACGACGACCCGGACATTCTTGCTCCGAGGTCGGAGATGGGACTCTTTTGACCGGCGGGGCGGAAAGCCATCCGTACGGTCGAATGGAACCCCTCATGTGCTGACCGTGACATTTCCCTGTTCGCTGACTTTAATTCCCCGTCCTGTGCCAAAACTCGGCCCTTTTGAAATAGACCACAAATCAGCAGCTTAGACGCCCTTGGAATCCGCGCAGAATCGAGGGTATTTCGCGCCGCAGGGCTAGCTTCCGACCCCTGGGCTGCGGGTGGCGAGCGACAGGCTCACCGGGGGTGCGCACGGCTGGCTCAAATCGGCTGCGGGGCAAGCTACGGGCAGCGGACTTCGCACCCGGAAGTCCCTCATTAGACTGGACTTTATCGAGCAGAAGAGCGAACGTTCGGTGATGCCGCAGGATACAGGGGTTGGCCGGAACGTCGTTTTGGACGGTTTGGACTTCGCCAGCTTACGGTGGGTCTGGGAGCAAACCTTTGGGGCTGCTCCGCCAAGCTCGCTCTCGCGCGTTTTCCTACGCCGTGTTCTCTTGCACGAACGCCAGTGCCGGACCCATGGCGGGCTTTCGGCCGCAACCCGGCGCGCTCTGGCTGCATGGCGAACGAGACACCAAGCCCTGGTGCTCCCGCAGGGTCCGTTTCTGCCGGCACCCATCTCGTCCGCGAGTGGAATGGCCGGACCTACCAGGTCGAGGTAATCGACAACGGCTATCGGTTCGATGGCAAAACCTATCCGTCCCTCACGGCCATCACAAAGCGAATCACCGGCACCCACTGGTCAGGACCACGCTTTTTCGGTCTGACGCCCAAGCGCAAGGCCTAACATGAAGAAAATCCGCTGTGCCATCTATACGCGAAAGAGTGCGGAAGAGGGTCTCGAACAGGAGTTCAACTCCCTCGATGCGCAGCGAGAAGCCTGCGCCGCGGATGGAACCCGGACAGGCGGGCTGCCGTTCCATCGCGGACACCTCCACTGCCTGCTGACCAATCCTCTCTACGCCGGCCGCATCCGGCACCAGAGGCGTGTCTACGAGGGCTAGCATCCATCGATCATTGCTCCGGAGCTCTGGGACGCGGTCCAAACGCAGCTGCAGGCAGGGGCTGCCAAACCAAGGAGACGCACGACGAAGGGCCGTGCAGCCCGTTCCCCACTGGCAGGCAAGCTCTTCGACGAGACCGGGGACCGGCTGACGCCGAGCCACACCAAAAAGAAAAGGGACTTATAACGATTGATTGACAGGCATTTCTCAAACCACTACATCTTGTGCTCTCGCACTTTACTACATGTTGCGGTGTCGGGGGTATGAGTTTGCGCTACCTAGACTTGATCCGCTAGAATCTTACTTGAAATAGTAAAGCCGGGCGTGGATGCCCGGCTTTACTATCCTACCAACTCAGCGAGAGGCTTGGTAGGAGCGCGAATCGCGCAAGCATACTACCACCGCCGATTCGCAAGTTCAATAGCCTCTCCCTCACAAAACCCAGGACCTCGCTTGGCCGAAGGGGGGTGGACGCCTTGATCCCCAAAGTCGATATATCAAAAATCGGTATGTAGAGGTGGGATGATTGGGGTGTCTTTGATAAGCTGCTCAAACGCAAGTGGTTACTAACATTGTCAATCAATCGTTATAAGTCCCAAAGAAAAACGGGCAACGGCTCCGCTACTACGTCTCCCGTCGCCTCATCCAGCACAGTGGCCAAAAGGACCTCTCCGGCTGGCGACTGCCCGCCCCGATGCTGGAACAGACCGTCGTGCATCTCATCCGACAGCATGTGGATGCCACGACCTTCTCGGCCTCGTTGATCCACACTCCGACGATGCAAGAGCTCGCCTCGGTGCGTCGCTTTTTAGACGGGCTGTGTTCCGGTAGTAATAATGATAGTGCCTCGGCAGCCCCCCTGCTCCGTCTTATCCGGCGGGTCGACATCAGCCCCGGCTCTGTGTCCATCCTGCTCGACCGCAATGCGTTCGCTGCTTGCCTGTCTATGGGACCCGAACGCATTCGCGAGGATGCACCCCGCATCCTCGCACCGTTCCGCTTGCGTCGACGCGGCGTCGAGACCAAGCTCGTTCTGGGCAACCCCACGAAATCCGTCGACCGCACACTCCTGCGCAATATCGCCAACGCCCTCTTCTGGCTCGACCGGATCAAAGCAGGCAAAACCTATGAGCAGATTGCCACCGAAGACGCCATCCCAACGGCCCGCGTGCGCAAGGCAATCCGTTATGCCTTCCTGGCCCCCGACATCGTCCGCGCCATTGTCGAAGGCCGCCAGCCCGTTGGGCTGACCTCGAGCTACCTCCTGCATCATCCGCTTCCCGACGATTGGGAGAAACAACGAGTGCTCGGTGCAACGCTGTGAGCCTGCCTGCTGCATCTGCCAGCGCCCACTTCGTGAATGGCCTCGGTTAGCAGCAAGCTGCTCTCCGACACTGGCCTCCACCAATCAGACTCAAACTGGCCCAAATTCCCTGTCATGGTTTCCAGACAAGAGCGGATAGCTCCTTGTACTGCACCGTCTGGCGGAGTCATCTTCGTCTCCTCCGTAAAGCTCCGCTGGATGAATTCGAGGTTTGACCAATTCGAATTCCGCTATTCGCCTTCTCCTCAGACGCGATCTAGGGTTAAGCGTCTTCTCATTGTCTGCGCGATTAAGCGCAAAAACGGCCCGATAAGCCCCCAAATCGTCCCAAATTGCACGCTAAGGGCCTGTTTTGCTCTGTTTCTGATCGTTTCCAGCCAAGAATCGGAAGCTCCACTCGCCCCCACTCGAGCCTGCCGACTGCGATAGCCGGAAAGGTGTTCCCGTCGACGAAACGTCCGCCGATGAGACGTAAAGCCTGTTACGACAATGAGTAACGGCCTGAGCCTCCTCCGGAGGGTTTACGACACGGCCCTCTTTCAGGCGTCAAGGAAGTTGAAATTGCCGTATAGAAAAGCTGATTGAAGCAAATTCGATTCCGGCTCGAACGACCACCCGTCGATGAGGTGTGCGTGAGCCAGCACGTGACGGCGTCCGTTAAATCACTGTAGAGTAAGTAGATAGAACGATGTGGGCACCGGGGCTTCTCTGAGTATTCGCTACATTGCCGCACTACCCGCGCGGCGAAAAAGGGGGGGGATACTGAATAAACTGAAAAAACACCTTTTGGCCGAGACCGGATAGCTCCGAACTGCACCATCCGCCACACAGTCTGGCAAATTGTGGCACTGCAGAGACGGGTGGGATTTTCCGCGCGGTTGGCGGGGTTTTGCAGGGGTAGGTGGCACCAGAGACGCGCTAGAAGGGCGGAACGGGCCTCATTTTCGGTATTCGTCTCTAATCTCGATTTTCGAGTGCCACGTTTGCGCTAAAAGGGAAAACGGGCGTTGACCGGGCCGTGCGGCGGCGGAAAAGAGGCCACCCAAGAGGCCAGAATCGAGGCCGGACCTACCGTGGCATAGCTGGCCCAGCAAGTTCTGGTCCAGTTGCGGCCCGGGCCTCCTTATGTCCTTACTTGCCTCACTTGCCTCCGATTTGGCCTCAACCATGGTCCAGCAAGGCTTGAGAGTATCCCGCGTTCATCGTCGCCCCACGGCTCGTTCTCGATGGCCTTGAGCCGCTCCGTCACGCTGCCCCCGGTGACGGGCGAGAGGTTGACATAGGGCTACGAGGTGAGCGGGCGGGCGGGTACTGGCCCACACCGTCCTGAACGCCCGTAGACGCTCGCTGGATTCCGCTTGGGCACGTACAATGTTTGACCTTGGCCGTTCAGACATTGCGCCACAAGCAAGATCCCTCTCGTCGCTCAAGGGAACGATGCCGTTGCTCCGCTGGAGCTGGGAGTTTCTCCGGGGCCGAGAAGAAGCGGCTCGGCGGCAACACCTCGCGTGAGGCGACATCACCTGCACGCCTCGCCAGTGCTCGACATCCCGCACACGGTGTCCGATATGAGATTTGCAACCCACACACCAACCGCCAAGGACCATGCTCGTCGAGCGGTAACTGACGCGATGCTGGCCGTCCATCTCGACATCTGCTGTGCCACCAATGAGTTCATCCACCCGATGGGCGGGCGGCGATGAGGCTTTCCTGGAACGAGATCCGGGCGCGTGCCTCTGTCTTCGCCCGCGAGTGGGCGGACGCTACATACGAGAAAGGCGAGACGCAGAGCTTCTATAACGAGTTCTTCGAGATCTTTGGCGTCCGGCGGCGCACCGTCGCGCGGTACGAGGAACACGTCCGGCGACTGGACAACACCTACGGCTTCATCGACCTGTTCTGGCCGGGCGTTCTGCTGGTCGAGCAGAAGAGCACTGGTCGCGACCTGTCCATTGCGCGCCGTCAAGCTGGCGGGTACTTCGATGCGCTTCCCGAGCGGGACCGTCCCCGCTACCAGCTGCTTTGCGATTTCCAGATGTTCGAGCTGCTTGACCGGGAGGAACGCGAGGAGACCCGCTTCGCGCTTGTCGACCTGCCCCAGCAAGTCGAGAAGTTCGGCTTCATCATCGGTGTGCAACGCCGGGCGTTCCGCGATCATGATCCAGTCAACATCGAGGCGTCCGAGCTGGTCGCGCGCCTACACGATGCGCTCAAGGCATCCGGCTACGACGGCCACGACCTGGAGCTGTTTCTGGTCCGAATTGTGTTCTGCCTGTTTGCCGACGACACAGGGATCTTCGAGCCGCGCGACATCTTTCTCCAGTTTATTGAGGAGCGCACATCGGTCGACGGAGCCGACCTCGGTCCGTGGCTGGCACGGCTCTTCCAGGTGCTGAACACGCCAATTGAGCGCCGTCAAGCGGCGCTCGATGAGGATTTGGCGCGCTTTCCGCACGTGAACGGCGAGCTGTTTGCCGAAACCCTGCGTATTCCGGATTTCGATGCCGCGATGCGGCAGGCGCTCCTCGACGCGAGCCGCTTCGACTGGACGGCGATTTCACCAGCCATCTTCGGTGCGCTCTTCCAAGCGGTCATGGAACCGGCCGACCGGCGCGCGCAGGGTGCGCACTACACCACCGAGAAGAACATCCTGAAGGTGATCGAGCCATTGTTCCTCGACGATCTGCGAGCGGAGTTCCAGAAGCTTCAAGGACGCCGGGACGGCCGTAGCATGACCGATCTGCGGAAGTTTCGGGACAGACTTGGCACGCTGCGCCTGTTCGATCCGGCGTGCGGTTGCGGCAACTTCCTCATCATCGCCTACCGGGAGCTGCGCTCTCTGGAAATCGAAGTGCTGCGGGCGATAGCGTCGCGCACGGACGCCACCCAATTGGAGCTCGAGGTGCAGTCGGTGGTCGATGTGGATCAGTTCTACGGCATCGAGATCAGCGAATTTCCGGCCCGCATCGCCGCGACCGCACTCTGGATGATGGACCACATCATGAACAACCGGCTGAGCCTGGAGTTCGGCAAGACCTACGCGAGGATTCCGATCGAGAAGTCGCCGCACATCCACCACGCCGACGCGCTGGAGATCGACTGGCGTGAAGTGTTGTCGCCGAATGAGTGCTCGTATGTCTTCGGCAATCCGCCATTTGGTGGAGCCAAGTTCCAGTCGGCAGGTCAGCGGGTGCAGGTGCGCCACATCGCGGCGCTTGGCGGTGGCAGTGGCACGCTCGACTACGTGGCCGCATGGTTCATTCGTGCCGGTGAGTACGTGCGGCGCACGCAACGGGAGAACAGCAGTCAGCCACCGAGGATCGGCTTCGTCGCAACCAACTCGATTACCCAAGGCGAGCAGGTCGCGCAGCTCTGGCGGGTGTTACTTGACCACCACCGTTTGGAGATCGCCTTTGCCCACCGGACGTTTGCCTGGGGTTCTGACGCCCGCGGCAAGGCCCACGTGCATGTGGTCATCATCGGACTGGACACGACAGAGCATGCACCACGAGACAGGAGGCTGTTCGCCTACGAGAACCTCAACGGGGAGCCGCTCGAAAGCCGCCACGCCGTGATCACGCCCTACCTGTTCGATGGCGACGCGCTGGCCGATTCGCACCTCGTGGTGCGCAAGGAAGCAGGACCAATCAACGGCATGAGAAAACTCGTGAGTGGCACGCAGCCAATCGACGATGGCTTCTACACTTTTGATTCGGAGGAGCGTGTCTCGTTCCTGGAAGCTGAACCGGAGGCTGCGCCATTCCTTCGCCCATACGTTGATGCCCGTGGATACCTCCAGGGCGGCGAGCGCTGGATACTTGCCTTGCAGGAGGCATCGCCAAACACGCTGAAACGGCTGCCGCTTGTTCAGGACCGCATGGCCTCGGTACGCCGTTATCGGTCGCAGAGCAGGCGCAAGAGCACTTTGGCAATCGCCGACTACCCGACGCGGTACAACGTCGAGGTTCTTCCAACCACACCGTTTCTTGTCGTTCCCAAGGTCAGTTCGGAACGGCGGGAGTATGTCCCCACCGGCTGGCTGGAGCCACCGACTATCCCGAGTGATCTCGTCTTCGTACTTGAGAATGCCACCTTGGCTAATTTCGCCCTGCTGACTTCAGCCATGCACATGGCATGGCTACGCCACATCGGCGGGCGGTTGAAAAGCGATTACCGCTACTCCATCGGTGTCGTATACAACACCTTCCCGACACCGCCCGGCTTCAAGAGCGAGAACGCGAGCTTGTCGGCACTGGAGCCTCTTGCGCAGGCCGTGCTCGACGCCCGCGCTGCTCACCCGGACGCGACGCTGGCCGATCTCTACGACCCCGACCTGATGCCGCCGAATCTTCGAAGAGCACATCACACGCTGGACCGCGCCGTCGACCGTCTCTACCGCCGTGCGCGCTTCATGTCCGAGCGCGAGCGCGTCGAGTACCTCTTTGCTTTGTACGAGCGCATGCAGGCCCCGCTGGCCGCAAAGGCTGCTGGCAAGGGCAAGCGCCGGGCCCGAACAAGACGAGTGCCTCGCGGTCAAACGCGCGCCTGACGAAAGCGACCTTCACACTGGCGAAGTTTCAGCAATGGCAGATCGAGTCCGACCAGCGTCTAAGCGCCGACTTGGTCTTCGGGTGTGTGAGAACGGCGTCGACGGTCGAAGCCGACTTGCGACGCACACGGCCTTCGGAGTTGGGGCCGGAACGGTGCTTGCGCTGTTTGCTGTTGGTGATGTGTACGTATCCCTTTGCAAAAAAGCGATTACTCTCCATTTAGCGCGCGGCGAAGGTCGTGAGCGCTATTTTGGCTGTAATTTAATGCAGCGTAAAGTCTTAGCGTCATCTCACCAACACTTTAATGGCGGAAGCACCCGCAACAGCACCCAAAACTCGCGGTCGACATTCGAGAGCCGCGGCCGTTTCACCGAACGGCGGAGGACGGCGAGCTGCTGCCGAAGAGCGACATTCTCGATAGCCAGCTCGCGACGAGCCTTGAAGGCAGAGACGAGAGCGCGAACAAGCGACGACATCATACCGGCATGGTCCCGGCAGACCGGAGACTAATCAAGTTCGGGGCGCGCGGATGAATAAATAGAAGGCGGACAGGTAATAACTGAGCAAGCCGCCCAATCGCTTACGACATCGCACCTTCCCGTGAGGACTTCCGACGCATTCTTCCGCTTCGAGCAACGCGTTCCCAAGCCGTCGTGTCAAAAATACAAACGAACTCTAAGACCGGCGCGCCGGGCCGTCGCCGAGTTCATCTATCATTATCATGGAGAGCGCAACCATCAAGGGCTTGGCACCGCGTTTGTATTTTTGGACACGACGCGATTCGAATTCCGCTATTCGCCTTCTTCTCAGGCGCGATCTAGGCGTTAAGCTTCTTCTCATTGTCTGCACGATTAAGCGGAAAAACAGCCCGAGACGAAACCACGTGATTTGCATCCACCTTTGTTGGTAGAGGGTCAAGTCTTAATTTTCCTGTCAAATCTCCGTACGGTTCCCCGCGCTCGGTTAAGCTGCTGATTCCTCCGACGTGCCTTGCGGGAGAAGCTCGTTGCGAAGCTCCTCGACTTTCCTAGCGGCGAAGACATCCATCCTCACGCCGCGCCATTTGTTTGCGACGGCCAAGAGCACAGCGAACGAGAGTTTCATCGCGGCCTCCTCGGTGAAGAAGTGAGGAATGACCTTTGTGCGACGTTTGTGCTCTCCGAACGTGCGCTCAAGTAGATTCGACGTGCGAAGCCTTTTGTGATGCGCCGCAGGAAGGCGTAGCGCCTGAAGACACGCTTCGAAGGTCTCTTCCATGCACTTCATCGCGCTCGGGAATCGTTGACGGTACCGAGCGATCACCTCCCGACCCTTCTTCAGCCCTTGCTCGTAGCTGTTCGCATGGAACGACTCAAGGATGGCCGCCTTGAGTTCGTCGCGCACTTCCTTCGGAGCCTTGCCCAGGATGTTCTCGAGGCGGTGCTTCTGGCAACGTTGCTTGAGGCTTCGAGGGAAGACCTCTGCGATCGCTTTGAGCACTCCAGGATTCCCGTCCGTCACGATGAGCAACGGCTCCCTCATTCCTCGGGCCACCATCTCCTGCAAAAACCCCTTCCAGTTCTCGTAGGATTCTCGGTTGCCGACACCGATATGAAGAAGAACTCGCGTCCCATCAGCGCGATAGCCGGTCGCAACGAGGATGGGCTCTTTTCTCTCCGCTCCTTGGTGGTAGCGCGGGTACGTGCCGTCGAGCTCGAGATACAACAGCTTCTCGTTCGAGAGATCCCGTTTTCGAAACGCCTCGAAATCCTCCGACAGACACCGTGTGACCCGGCTCACCACCGACTTCGAGACACCCGTGCCGCTCAGCACGTCCGCGAACGTCGCCTCAATGTCACGCGTCGACATCCCGTGGACGTACATCCGCGCGATCAGTTCATCGAGTTTCTCGGTCCGGCTCACGTAGGCGTCGAGAATCTTTGACTGAAACACCTTCTCTGTTTCTCGTACCCGCGGCACTTGCACCGTTACCGCTCCCTCGCCCGTGAGGACCCGATGCGACTCATACCCGTTGCGTCGTCCTTTCTCCTTCGTCGTTGCCGGAGCGTTCTCATAGTAGTTTCGACCCAACGCCTCCGTCACCTCGCGCTCCAACGCATATTGAAGCATCATCTGAGCTCCCGACCGGACGATCTCCGAGAGATTCATCTCCCCAAATACCAGTTGTTCCTCGAACTGCTTGAGCAATCGCTGACTCGGTAGTACCTTTCCCATGATGTATGGTTCTCCTTTTCTGTCCCCATGACGGGGACGGGTTTGAGCTTGGGGAACCATACATCGTTTTTCTTTGACAGGAATCTTAAGACATCACCCGTCCTGTGCCAAAACTCGGCCCTTTTGAAATAGGCCATAAATCAGCAACTTAGTGTCTGTGTTTGCGACCGGGCCAAGGGCCGTGAGCTTTACAATCGTCTTGGGCGGGCGGGTCGTCACCATGCAGATGACCACCTAGTCGCTGCCTTGGTGCACAACTCGCGATCTCGGTCCACAATTGTCCTGTACTCGCGGAGAGGTTCCCCATGAGCATTTTCAAACGCACTCAGCGGAAGTATGTGAAGAAGGCCTATCGCGTGAGGAATTGGCGTGAATATGAGGCGGGTCTACGCAACCGCGGGAGGCTGACCGTCTGGGTCTCGCTCACCGCCGGCAAGCTTGTGAACTGGGACGCGCCCCGGCCAAGGAGGAGGAAACCGGGCCGTCAACGCAAGTACTCGAACCACGCCATCGAGACGGCTGTCACCCTGGGCATGGTGTTTCATCTGTCATCTAGGCAGAGCGAGGGATTGCTGCGGTCGTTGTTCGCTCTGATGAAGCTAGACGATGATGTGCCCGATCACACCACGCTCTCGAGGCGCAAGCCGAATCTGGGTAAGGTCCCCTTCTACCAAGTCAAGCAGAAGACGCCGTTGCACATTTTGATCGACAGCAGCGGTCTCGCTGTCCACGCCGGCCAGCTGCGCAGAGCACAAAAGAGCAGGGACTATCGCAAGCTCCATCTGTGTGTCGACGAGCAGAGTGGCGAAGTCGTCGCCGGCGAGCTGACGAGCAAAAGAGCCCGCGATTCATCGCGGGTTGCATCGCTTGTCGGACAGATCGACAGTCCCATCTCATCGGCCAGAGCTGACACCGCATACGACGCCGGCGGCGTCTATGAGGCAATCGAGAATCACAGCGCTCATCGCTCGCCGAGGGTGCTGATACCGCCGCGCAAGGGCGCCCTGCTCGCATCGGGGCCGGCGAGCAGCCGACAGCGCAATCGCAACATTGCAGCACAAGCTCGGCTCGGCAAACGAAAGTGGCACACAGAATCGGGCTACAGCAAACGGAGCAAAGTCGAGACAACGTTCCATCGCTACAAGGCTATCGTGGGCTCAGCGATGCGAGCGAGAGGGTTGGCGGCACAGAGAGTTGAGGCAAGGATCGGGTGCAAGATTCTCAACACCATGACGGCGCTCGGGATGCCTGATAGCGAGATGATCGGATGATGGGAGTCGGGGCCAAGCGAGCTCTCGACTGAACCGCCCCGGGTTTCCCGGAGACTCCAACTCTTGAGAGGATGGAGTCATGACAAGACGAAGCAGGTATTCACCGGAGGTAAAAGAGCGCGCAGTGCGGATGGTTTTCGACCAGCAGGCTCAGCACGAATCTCAGTGGTCAGCGATTTCATCGATTGCGTCGAAGATTGACTGTACGCGGGAAACGCTACGCACGTGGGTGCGGCGAGCAGAGCGTGATGCTGGGAAACGAGCGGGACTGACGACGGACGAGCGTCAGCGGCTAAAGGAGCTTGAGCGAGAGAACCGTGAGCTAAAGCGGGCGAACGAGATCCTTCTCAAGGCGTCGGCGTTTTTCGCCCAGGCGGAGCTCGACCGCCGACCGAGGTGAATGTGTTGTTCGTGGACGCGAACCGTGAAAAATACGGGGTCGAGCCGATCTGCCGGATGCTCCCGATCGCCCCGTCGACCTATTACGAGCAGAAAGCGAGAGAGAAGGACCCAAGCCGCCAGCCAGCGAGAGCGAAGCGCGACGTCCAACTCCGCGGCGAGATTCGTCGTGTACGGCAAGAGAACTTTGACGTGTATGGCGTGCGCAAGGTCTGGCGTCAGCTGTGCCGTGAGGGCCGCGACGTGGCTCGATGCACGGTGGCCCGTCTGATGCGTGAAATGGGTCTCCAGGGGGCGGTCCGTGGACGTCGATTCAAGACGACGAAGCCGGATTCGAGCGGCGCTCGCCCGATGGACCTCGTGGAGCGCGACTTCAACGCCACACGCCCGAACGAGCTCTGGGTTTCGGACCTGACCTACATCGCCACGTGGCGCGGCTTCGTGTATGTCGCCTTCGTCATTGACGTCTTCGCTCGACTCATCGTCGGTTGGCGAGCGACGACATCGTTGACTGCCAGCATCGCTCTCGATGCGTTGGAGCAGGCGCTGCACGAGCGCCGACTAAACCCAGAACACCCATTGGTGCATCACAGCGACCGCGGCGTGCAGTACGTCTCGATCCGTTACACCGAGCGGCTCGCCGAGGCGGGTATTGAGCCGTCCGTCGGCAGCCGAGGCGACTCTTACGATAACGCTTTGGCTGAATCCATCATCGGCCTCTACAAGACCGAGGTGATCCGTCGACGTGGGCCCTGGCGTGGTCTCGAAGACGTTGAGTTCGCCACCCTCGAGTGGGTCCATTGGTACAACACGCAACGACTCTTGGAGCCGATCGGTAATGTCTCCCCCGTCGAGTACGAGATGAACTACTATCGCTCGCAGGAAGGCTCGCTAGAGATGGCGAGACTCAACTAAAACAGTCTCCGGAAAACCCGGGGCGGTTCACTTTGCTTGTGCGCCTCCTTTATGAGACTGGCTGTATCAAGACTGGTGTGCCATGTCCCTTGTTGGACCCCTCCCACGGGGTGCATGTTTCGCTCCAATCGGACGGTCGTCGCTAGCCTCCGAGTGGAGTGCTGGTCCAAGAGCTGTTGGAGTTCTTCAAGAGTCCTTCCACATCGCATCTTGACTGGAACTCGCCCCGGAATCTTGTACTCGACCAACAGCCGAAACCGGATTTTCGGGAGGCCAAAGACCGGCGATAAAGCTGCGATGAGGTCACGAGCGATCTCCAATAGCTGCATGAACGTGGCGGGTATCAGATCGGTCCCGACGTGGACCCGATGTAGACCAAGGATGTGCTCGTCGAAGCGGTTCGCAGAGCGATCCGGCTCTTCTAGTTCGACGCCAGCGGGGTGGCTGCCACCAAGGATATTGGCAATTCTCTTTACGAACATTTCTCGACTGATGCCAATGTATTCTGTCCCTCGGTCACCCTTCTTGATCCGCCTACCAAAGACTTCCGCTCCCAACCACTCGCTAAACGTAAACTCAGTCGGATGCGGCGTGGGCGAAGGAATATCTATGAAAGCCTTAATTTCTTCGTCTGTAAGAACCTCGTCCGTGACCACGAAGTTTGAAACGACACCGAAATCGGTGCCATATCTGGAAGCGAGGGGCAGAGTCCAGTAGTTCGTTCCACGCAAAAACTGCTTTAACTGTCTGCTCTTGTCAGGGTTTTCGAATGTAGCGCGAATGACAGTCCCGCTGATAATCCTCTGAATGTCCAACTTCATGTCTACCCAGACGCGCAGGCAGTGCGAGAGGTCGAGGTAGGCGACGGTATCCTTCTTGATGCTTGCAATGTGCTCGTGCCGAACGAGGCGAGCGAACTGCAGCACGGCATGCTCAAAGGACACCATGAACACGTCCGCTAATGGGATTTCCCTGGGACAGATGATGGGACCGGAGAGCGTCGTCGAACGCCCACAGCTCGAATCTGACCCCGGCAATACGATCTTGTCGGAACCGTAAAAGATGATGGCAGACTAAGCCACATCGTCCTGTGCCAGAACTCGGCCCTTTTAAAATGGGACTTATACCGTTAGATTGACAGCGATTCCCAGAACCACTACATCTTGTGCTCTCGCACTTTACTACATGTTGCGGTGTCGTGGGTATGAGCGCGGTGATGTCTTAAGATTCCTGTCAAAGAAAAACGATGTATGGTCCCCAAGCTCAAACCCGTCCCCGTCATGGGGACAGAAAAGGAGAACCATACATCATGGGAAAGGTACTACCGAGTCAGCGATTGCTCAAGCAGTTCGAGGAACAACTGGTATTTGGGGAGATGAATCTCTCGGAGATCGTCCGGTCGGGAGCTCAGATGATGCTTCAATATGCGTTGGAGCGCGAGGTGACGGAGGCGTTGGGTCGAAACTACTATGAGAACGCTCCGGCAACGACGAAGGAGAAGGGACGACGCAACGGGTATGAGTCGCATCGGGTCCTCACGGGCGAGGGAGCGGTGACGGTGCAAGTGCCGCGGGTACGAGAAACAGAGAAGGTGTTTCAGTCAAAGATTCTCGACGCCTACGTGAGCCGGACCGAGAAACTCGATGAACTGATCGCGCGGATGTACGTCCACGGGATGTCGACGCGTGACATTGAGGCGACGTTCGCGGACGTGCTGAGCGGCACGGGTGTCTCGAAGTCGGTGGTGAGCCGGGTCACACGGTGTCTGTCGGAGGATTTCGAGGCGTTTCGAAAACGGGATCTCTCGAACGAGAAGCTGTTGTATCTCGAGCTCGACGGCACGTACCTGCGCTACCACCAAGGAGCGGAGAGAAAAGAGCCCATCCTCGTTGCGACCGGCTATCGCGCTGATGGGACGCGAGTTCTTCTTCATATCGGTGTCGGCAACCGAGAATCCTACGAGAACTGGAAGGGGTTCTTGCAGGAGATAGTGGCCCGAGGAATGAGGGAGCCGTTGCTCATCGTGACGGACGGGAATCCTGGAGTGCTCAAAGCGATCGCAGAGGTCTTCCCTCGAAGCCTCAAGCAACGTTGCCAGAAGCACCGCCTCGAGAACATCCTGGGCAAGGCTCCGAAGGAAGTGCGCGACGAACTCAAGGCGGCCATCCTTGAGTCGTTCCATGCGAACAGCTACGAGCAAGGGCTGAAGAAGGGTCGGGAGGTGATCGCTCGGTACCGTCAACGATTCCCGAGCGCGATGAAGTGCATGGAAGAGACCCTCGAAGCGTGTCTTCAGGCGCTACGCCTTCCTGCGGCGCATCACAAAAGGCTTCGCACGTCGAATCTACTTGAGCGCACGTTCGGAGAGCACAAACGTCGCACAAAGGTCATTCCTCACTTCTTCACCGAGGAGGCCGCGATGAAACTCTCGTTCGCTGTGCTCTTGGCCGTCGCAAACAAATGGCGCGGCGTGAGGATGGATGTCTTCGCCGCTAGGAAAGTCGAGGAGCTTCGCAACGAGCTTCTCCCGCAAGGCACGTCGGAGGAATCAGCAGCTTAACCGAGCGCGGGGAACCGTACGGAGATTTGACAGGAAAATTAAGACTTGACCTATGAGCGCTTGCGCTACCTAGACTTGATCCGCTGGTCATCGTGGCCCTGGTCTGATTGGGAAGCGTCTGATGTATCGAGAGCTGGTTGCGGACAACGGCTTGCCTTCCGGCGCGCGTACCAGCTAGCGTTCTTAGGCCGAATCAGCGCCAGGGCTAGGTCTTCGGGCGTAGCGTCTCCGTAATCTGGTCGCTTGCTCATCGTGCTATTCTACCCCCTATGGAGGAATGGAAAGCTATGAAAGAACTAGCAATTGTAATCACCGTCGGCGATTTTGAGTTGTCCAGGTTGGTAGTGCGGGATGTTTCTGAGGGGGTCGAGATTGTTGACGAAACTCCTCGCGCTCAGATTCAGAAATCCGACCCTCAGCCAGCAGACGATCAAGAATCGTCTCATACGGTTTGCAAATAGACTTTATAGTAGGCTCAAGGTTTATAATGAGCTCATTCCCAAAGACTTCTATGATATGATCTAACATTAGAAACCTCTATGGCGGCGCTGTTCTTGTACATGCGGCACCGCCGGTTTTAGACGCCCCGGTTGCTGGCCGGGGCGTTTCCTCTTTTCTGGCTTTATTCTACTACCACAGGGCCCCAGGGGGTTACTCTGTCGGGGTCGAGTTCTGGCGGAAGGGTTGAACCCCAAGATGTAGTGGTCAGGGTCTAAAACGCGGAACCACTATATGTAGATGGGGGATGATTCGGCCCGTTCGAGCTGGATCATTAGAACGCCAGGACTTACGGTTTCTGTCAATCTAACGGTATAAGTCCCTTTTGTTGGGTGTCCTCGATGCCTTCGATGATGCCGGCTGGCGGCGGATCCAACAGTACGGCTGCGAGACTCGTGGCAATCTGTGCACATGGCTCTTGTCCGGTGATAGAGTTGACACAATGATAGCGACCTTGCTAGGATAAGATCATGAAGTCACCAGTGGCCGGGTCTGAGCTCGTCGATGTAGCGGAAGCGGGTCGTGCTCTAGGGGTTTCGGTAGCGACGGTTTGGAGAATGATTCGAAGCGGCAGACTTACTAGCGTCCGGAAACGAGGCCGTCGGCTCATTCCCCGGGTGGCTCTACAGGCCCGGGTCCTTGAGCGACAAGCGGAGCAAGTTCCACCTTTTCGGCGAGACCATCCGATATTCCGTCTCGCCGGAGCTGGTCGAAGTGGCGGCGAGGCACCAGGAGCTAGGGATAAACACGCGATACCCGACCGATGAGACGGGCGGTGCTTTGGGACTCGAGCGCGATCCTCGCCTTGCTCGATGCGGATGACGCAGACCATCAGCGCTCGGTTTCGGCCGCCGCGCGGATAGCGGAAGAAGAACAGCCCAGTTTCATTACGAACTACATTGAAGTGGAGACACACGCGCTTCTATTGCGCAAGCTCGGTCGGGCCTTGGCACGAGAGTGGCTCTTGAGTGGTGGCCTGCCGGTTGTCCGGGTTCTTCCCAAAGAGGAAGGGCTCGCCAAAGAGCTACTAGCGCGATACCAGGACAAAGACTGGAGTCTATGCGATGCGATGTCCTTCGCCGTTCTGGAAAGGCGCGGAGTCGGGTTCGCCTTCAGTTTCGATAGTCACTTTCGCCAATATGGCCGTTTCGAGCTATTTGGCCTTGCCCAGTAGTCGGGCTGTGCGACGGGCGCTCCTCGATCGCATCGGCATGCGGAACACGCTGCTGGGCGTGGATCGCTTCGGGGACTTCATTATCGTCGTTCCCACACACGACCTCGTCATCGTCCAGCGCGGTTTGGACTACGGACGGCAGGGATTCAATCGCTGGGACCTCACGAGAGAAGTAAGGACGACACGCTGCCGAGCGCGGCGGTCTATTCGTTGAACAACGACTATGGCCACACGCCGCTGCGGTGCAAGCAAACACCGGTCCCAGGCTAAGGGCCGGGCAAGAATAACTACCGATTCTTGGACGCCGATGCATCCCGTCTGGAGCTACCCTCAGAAGGTGTGGAAATAAAGTAAAGGCGGAGTAACCTTCCGCGTCACGAAACACGGCGTGAAGGGGCCAACGGAAGGAGACACCGCCATGAAGGAAAAGACCACAGGACGACGGAGCTCGTCAAGGGTGGCTTGGGAGTCGCTGGAGAAGTGGGCGAGGCTTGAGATCCAGGATTGGGTGCAGGAGCTGATGGTAGCCGAAGTCACGGAGCTTCTCGGGCGTGAGAAATCGGAGAGACGGAAGCCCGTGGACACAACGGCGGGCTATCGAAATGGATACGGTAAGCCTCGGAAGCTGACGATGAGCGTGGGCACAGTGACGGTTCGCCGGCCGAGAGTACGGGACGTGGAGGAGAGGTTCGAAAGTCGAGTGCTTCCGCTGTTCAAGCGTCGGAGCGAAACGGTGAGCGAGTTGATTCCGGAGCTGTACCTGCATGGACTAGCTCACGGAGATTTCGATCTGTCGCTCCGCGGGCTTCTAGGGGAGGACGCTCCACTTTCTCCCAGCACGGTGTCGCGGCTGAAACAGAAATGGCAGGGAGAGTACGAGCAGTGGCTAGCTCGCCCACTGGAAGAACTCGAGCTCGTGTACCTGTGGGTAGATGGCGTGTACGTGAAGGCCGGCCTTGAGAAGGACAAGGCGGCGGTGCTAGTTGCGGTTGGTGGCCTGTCCGACGGGACGAAAATCGTCCTGACGCTGGAGGCCGGGCATCGAGAATCCTAAGCGTCATGGTCGTCGCTGCTACGGAGACTGAAGAAGCGCGGTCTGAGATGTCCCCGTTTGGTGATCGGTGACGGGCATCTGGGCCGCGACCCGAAACGTATTTCCAGAAGCTGAGGAACAGCGGTGCTGGAACCACCGAATCCTCAACGTACTGGACCGGATTCCGAAAAGGGACCAGGCGCAGGCCAAGCCGCTGTTGACGGCGATCCCCTACGCCACCAGCCTGCAGGAGTGCGAGACGAAGAAGGCCAAGTTCCAGGATTGGTGCTTGCGCAAGGGTCTTCCGGGGGCCGCGCACGTGCTCGACGAGGACTGGGAGCGGATGGTCAGCTTTTATTCCTTTCCCAAGCCTCACTGGCAACACCTTCGCACGAGCAACGTCGTGGAGTCACCGTTCGCTGCACTGAGATTGAGAACGGATGCGGCCAAAAGGTTCAAGAAAGTCGAGTCCGCCACTGCGACAATCTTCAAACTGCTTCTGGTTGCGGAGAAGAATTTTCGCCGGCTCAACGCACCGGAGCTGATGCGAGAGGTTCACCTGGGCGTTCGATTTGAAGATGGAGACAGGGTAACGGAGTCGTCGAAGGTTGCTGCTGCCTGAACTTTTTTACACACCTATTGACAAGAGCTCTCCCGTCTGGCTGCGTTGCTCGCCGCCTTCCGCAGCGAGCCTGTGGAGCGGAGGGCTAGGCCGCGTCAGCGGCCGAACTGGAAGAATGCCCATATATCCAGATGTTATTCACTTCTCGCGCCTTGCCAGACGGGCGCCTCGACGCCCAAGAATGGGCATTTATTCTTGCCCGGACCCTTAGGGCGTTGCCATCCGTCACGTAGGCGCCGCTACAGCCATTGCAGTCTGCCTGCGCGTTCCAACTCCCCTCCCCATATGGTGTAGCGGGCGGGTATCGGAATCTGAGCCATTGTCCCATCACTACGCTCGATAGGGGATGTCCCGCCGGATGTTGAATTTGGGGTAGCGGCGGCTCCTTGGCCGGCCTAAGAATAGGTCTGCCAATAAACCGTCTCCAGAGGGGGACAAGGAGCCACCAATGCCTAGGAAATCGAAGAAGCCAGTAAGAAAGCAAACGCACTCGCCTACGGGCAAGGTAGTTGGCCAAGTCGGTCAGATACTGCTACCGATGATAGCTGGGATCGCGGCCACGAAGGCGGATCTGACGGAATGGGTGTACGAGCAAGGACTGACAGCTCTGCACCTACTGCTCAGAGAGGACGCCGAGGAGATCGCGGGGCTCAAGGGCAAGCACGAGAAGGAGCGAACTCATAACCACTGTGGGAGCACGAACGGAGAGCTGAGCTTCGGTGGTCGTCGCATCCAAGTGTCGCGACCTCGAGTTCGCTCGAAGTCGGGCGAGGAGGCGTCGCTTCCACACTTCGAAGCCTTCCGCGAAGAAGACCCGCTTCCAGAGCGAGTGTTGAATCAGATCTTGGTGGGGGTATCGACCCGAAATTACGAATCGAGTCTGGACAAACCCGCGGCCAAGTTGAAGTCTCGTGGCACGAGTAAGAGTGCCGCCAGCCGTCACCTCGTGAGCCAGACGACTAAGAAGCTCGAGGAATACCTGTCTCGGCGGCTAGAGGAGTTCGAGCTTGCGGCACTGATGCTGGATGGCCTTGAGGTGGCCGGACAGACCGTCGTCGTAACTCTCGGTATCACAATAGATGGAACGAAGGTGCCCCTGGGTATATGGCTGGGCTCGACGGAGAACTCTCGGGTGTGCACCGCGATGTTGCAGGACCTTCTCGAGCGAGGCTTGCGCGTCGATGAGTCGATTCTCTGCGTAGTGGACGGAGGCAAAGGCATCCGCAAGGCACTCGTCGACGTTTTGGGGGACCTCGCGGTCATCCAAAGGTGCCAGATCCATAAACTCCAGAATCTTCGCTCGTACCTTCCCAAGTCTCGTCACGCCTACGTGCTCCAGACGATGAAGGAAGCCTACAAGTGCAAGAGTGCCGACAAGGCGCGCAAGCGACTTCAGGCATTGGTGTCGTGGCTCGAGCGAAACGGCTACGACGAAGCTGCCGGAAGCCTTCGTGAAGGGATGGAAGAGACACTCACGGTCGTGAAGCTCGCGCTGCCCGCCTTACTTCGCCAGTCTCTTGCCACGACGAACGCCATTGAGAATCTCAACGGAACCATTCGCAGAGTATCGAGAAACGTCAAGCGTTGGTAGAGTCCTTCCATGGTTCGCCGATGGACCGCTCTTGGCGTCGTCACCGCGCAGAAAAAGTTCCGGCGTATCAAAGGCTATCGCCATATGGGCGCTCTCGTTCACGCGCTTAGAAGCAAACAGAAATCTCTTGACAGCGATGAGTTTGCTGCCTAAGAGTATTCACAGGTGCCGCCGCTACCCGACCAAATTCAACAGCGGCCGGGACATCCCCGCTCGATAACCGTAAGCTGCCACTCACCCTGGACGGACGGCGGAAAGCTCGCTAACTCTGGTCGCGGTATTGCAGGCAGCCAGCACGCCGCCAGCAAGTAGAATCATCAGATACTTTTTCATGAAGGGTTTCCTTGAGAAGGGTGTAACTCCTCGCCGTGCCCCACTGGAGCGGGTTGGAACGTCGCGATTCGGAGGAGAAGCTACGCAGCGGAGTTGTCGCGTAGGGCGTCGGGGAGTAACACGGTTCCTGGCTGGTTGATGGCGGCGTAGGCCGCTTCGAGCATGTAGGCCCTGGGGTCGACGTTCTGAAGCTTCGCGGTCTCGCACAGGGTGTAGAACAGCGCTGCGACGTCGGTTCCGCGTTTCGTTCGACTGCCGTAGTGATTTTTGCGACCGACGACAGGTTCCCTAGGGCGCGCTCGGCGTGATTGTTGTCAAGCCAGACGAGAGGGTTTTCGGCGAACAGCGTGAGTGTCTCCCATCTCTCCAGCATGTAGCGGACCGCCTTGCCGAAGTCGCTTCGCGGCAATCTTCTTTGGCTCTCGCCCCATTGCCGAATCGCTTTCAAGATCCGCTGCGAACGTTGCTTGCGTAAACGAAGTCTCAGTTTCTGAGCTTTTTCATCGCCGGGAAACGGACCCGGGACCTCGCGTTCGACTTCGTACAGCTCTCCGATCAAACGAAGCACTTCGGAGCAAGCTTGCGGGTAGTGCTCGCTGGCTTCGTCGAACTTTCTTTTCACGTGCGCCCAGCAGTGCTGGGGACCTACTCCGGCATCGCGGTTGTGGACGGCTACGCGGTGGTAACTCCTCGCCGTGGCCCGTCGTGACAAGCGTGTCGGAATGTTCCATCGTGAGCAGTCTTGAAAGGAGTGCGAAGCGATGGAAGCGAGGACAGCATTTCGTAGGCGAGCACGTGAAGAAAATCGTGGCCGCACAGGTCGAGGGCGGCGTTACTCGCGGGAACAACGTCGCGAAGCGGTGCTGTATCTGAATCAGATGAAGGATCAGGGCGCGAGCCTTGAGGGTGTCGCGAGGGGGCTCGGGGTGAGTGGCTGGAGTCTATCTCGATGGAATCGAGAGGAGGCTATGAGGGGTATCGTTCGGCGTGTCGAAGTCGTGGAATCGGAAAAACGCACGGAGATTACGCTGGTAACCCCGCGAGGGTATCGAATCGAGGGTCTGTCGGAACAGCGGCTGCTGCGGCTTGTTGAGCAGCTGGGATGAAGTGGAATAGCCGTCGGGTGTCGGCGTGGGCGTACGCGGCGCCGGCGGATCTCCGCAAGGGTTTTGACGGTCTGTCGGCGCTGGTGATGAACGAGCTTGGTCGTGACCCGCTGAGCGGTGAGCTGTACTTGTTCGTCAGCCGCAACCGAATCCGCGCGAAAGTTCTGCACTGGGACGGGACCGGACTGTGCGTCTACGCGAAACGTCTCGAAGAGGGAAAGTTCGCATGCCTGTGGTCCAGCGGTGACGGCGAGCCAGTGCGACTGACGACGACAGAGTTGTCGTTGTTTCTGGAGGGGAGCCGGTTGGTCGGAAAAATATCTTTGTCACCTACTGCGTTCGTGGAGCTGGCGCATGGGATGGGAGTCCGACTCCCCCGCTTCTTCCCGTCTCTCCTCGGCGCGGGCGGCGTCCTCGTAGATCGCAAGCTCCCCGCCATAGAACGCAAGGCGAAGCATCAGTTTGGCCACCAGATAGGCCTGACCGATCAAGAAGGCCAGCACGACGCCGGTCACCGTCGATTGCGCGGCGCCGGGAGCGACGAACCCGTAGAGACCAAGGAGGAGAACTCCCACGAGGCCGAGTGCGTAGTAGAAACCGAGCGTCTTGGCAGGATTGGAAAGCACGAACCGGATGCCGCGTAGAGCCGACAAGAGCATGCTGCGGCGATCCTCCACGAACGTCGCAATCTTGGCATAGTCGAAGGCCGCATTAATCAGGGTCAGGAGGAACACGACCACCGCCGTTCCGAGCAGCACGTATATCAGGATCGTTCGTTCGACCGTGACGTCCCGCGTCCAAAACCAGATTCTCTCGAACAACCAACCGGCGAGCTGGTAAACGAGATAGTAGAAAACTCCGGCAATAACTGCCAAGCGAAGGAATCGAAAGAAGAAGCGCCCGCCGGCTGAGAAGAAACTACTGAGCCGAAAGAGGCCCGGATTGGAAAAGCGATCCAAGATACCCCCCACGAAGAGCGCCCAGAGCAGAGCGTAGAGCGCTCCCAGAGCGACGACGCCCGGGAAAAGCCCGAACAAACCACCGAAGAGCCAATCCTCGATGTTGTTGTAGAAAGCTCCGGCGTCTACGACCGTCGGCGTAAAGGTCGCCTCGAGGCCGTCCGCGCCGTGACGGAACTCCCCGTACCAATCCATATCGAAACCCGCCGCCAGCTCTTCGTGCACCAGACTCGAACCGATGGAAGACTCGAGCGACTCCGACATGATGACCGCCGCCGGGAGCGTCACCGCCACGTTGGCCATCCACAACCACAACACCATCCCCGGGGAAGCAACGGCCCTCCACAAACCAACGAAGATTCCTTTCAGCACCGGATGCTCCTTCTGCTACACGAAGAACGCGAACGTGGTGAGCAGGTCCTGCAGCCAGATCATCCACTTCGCAGTCCACTTGCGCGCGGGAAACGTGGATTGAGACTCCAGGACGTGTGAGTTGTTGGTGTAGTTCGAATCCAACACCAACTTCCTGTCCGGATCGACGACGGCGAACTCGAGCCGCGATGCCCTCTCCTCGACATAAAGCTCCCATCGGGAGGCGCCGTCCCATTCCTTGCGGACCTCGGTGCCGTCTTCGAAAACCATTTGGATTTCGACCGGGAAAACCGCCCCACCGTTTCGACGAACGAGCACCTCGGTACGGTACATCTCCGGCTCGTCTTCGTCCTCGGAATAGGCCAGGTTTCCGCCCGGACCGCCTTGTTCCGCGAAGCCCTCTACCTCGATGCGAGCGCTGGCCACGGAGGCGACCGCGTAATCGAAGGCATTCGAGCCCCGGTACACCTCGTCGAAGAACCAGGTTAGATCCGTGCCGCTCACTTCGTTCGCGGTATCGAAGAAATCCTGTGGTGTCGGATGCCGGAACTGCCAGCGCTCGTAGAAGGTCGACAGGATCTCCCGCAACACGTCCCAACTCAGGTACCGCTCGAGCGTAAGAAGCCAGAGGCCCGTCTTGCTGTAGGTGATGCCGTTTGCCGTGGCGGGAAAGTATTCATACGTGGGAGTGGCCTGCGAGTCTGAGATCGCGGACGCGCGGTAACTATTCATCCCAATCTCCCGAATGAACGACCGCTTGATGTCCCGGAAGAGAACGGGAAGAAACCCACTGCCCCTCACGCCAGGCGGGTTCAGATAACGACGCACGAGTTGGAAGTCACCGTACGTCACCTGCGTCGCGCGAGATTCGGAGAAGGTGTTCAAGCCCTCGTCCAACCAGGCGTGCTCGAACTCGTTGTTTCCAACAACGCCATACCAGAACTGGTGTCCGGCCTCGTGGACGGTCACCCCCTCCGGAGAACCGCCCCCGAACGGATTGAAGAGCCGCGTACCCGCGGTAAAGAGAGTCGGGTACTCCATCCCACCGGCCCCGCTTCCGTATGCCGGATCGACGACGGTGACATGGTCGTAAGGATACGGGCCGTACCAGGTACCGTAAAGAAGAAGCGCGGCCCGCGTGGCATCGAAATGCCGTTCCGCTTGCTCGAGATGCTCGGGCTGTAGGAGCAACCGCATGTCGACGGGCGGGAGTCCGGGCTCGGCGAAGCGAGCTTCTCGCACCAAATAGTCCGGGCTCGTCGTCCAAGCAAATCCGTGGACGTCTTCTTGGCGGTATCGGTGCGTCACTGTGTCGTCCGGATTGACTTGGACGCCCACTTCCTTGCCGGTCGCACCGAGCACGAAAGACTCCGGAACGGTCATGCTCACGTCGTAGTTCCCGAAGTCGGAGTAGAATTCCGTGGCCGCATGGAACTGATGATTGTTCCATCCCTCTTCCTCGAAGACGCCGAGCTTGGGAAACCAATGAGCGAGGAAAAAGAAGTCGCCCCGGAAACCGGTGCGGGCGAAGGTACGCGGAATCTTCGACCGCCAGACAATCTCGACCTGGATGGTTTCACCCGGCCCCACGGGAGTAGGCAAGGGCACCATCAAGACGGTGCGATCTTCGGAGTTTCCATCGTCGGGCGACGCAAATCGCATGCCGCCGGTCAGATCGCTCCCTACGTAGCCCATCCCGGGAAGCAACCTCACCGAGCTCACTTCGATGTAGCCCCAGTCGCCCTCTTCGACGCCGCTGCCACTAGACCGCCGGCGGATACGGTTCTCCAACATCCAGGTACTGCGATTGTTTCGCCAGGCGTTCCAGTAGAGATGAAACCAAAGTGAGTCCGTCGGTTGTTCCTGTACGTTCTGCCAGGTGATCGTTTCCCGCCCTTCAAGCGTCTTGCTATCCGGATCCAGCTCCACTTCGATCCGGTAGTTCGTCGTGTGAGCGACGGGGACGAAAACGAACTCCACCTCTTGTTCTTGCTCGGAAGACGGCGCCTGCTCGGTCACTTCTTCTTGTGCCGCCGGCACCGGTTGCGCCGTCGGCACCGACTCGGGGATCGCTTCCTCTTGCGCTAGCGTGGGTGCGACGAACCAACCTCCCAGCAGCCAAATCAAGACTACGTATCGGCGCGGTGCGCCCGAGCGCTCCATATCGGCCTCCTGTGAAAGGCGGTGATTATACGTGCCGTTCACATCCCGATTCAAACCACTGAGCGAGACGAGTCGTTGCGGGTATACTCCTCAAAGAGGTTAATCATGAGGATAGCGGTCACCGGGGCCACTGGTTTGATCGGGAGCGCCCTCAGCGAAAGACTTCTTAAAGAAGGTAACGAGGTCTCGGTAGTCACCCGCCGAAGGAATCTATCTTCGCCTTTTACCGTCGTGCTCTGGGATCCGGAGCGGGGCGAGCTCGACACACCAGCCCTCGAGGGGATCGACGCCGTGGTGCACCTCGCGGGCGAAACGATCGCCGAGCGGTGGACCCAGGCCAAGAAGGAGCGCATTCGCGCCAGTCGCGTCGAGGGAACGCGGCTGCTCGTCGATGGTCTGAAGAGCCTTTCCAAACCGCCTTCCGTACTGGTGGGGTCATCGGCCATTGGCTTCTACGGGAGCCGGGGCGACGAGGATCTCGACGAGGCCTCGGGACCCGGCACGGGCTATCTGCCCGAGCTCTGCCAGGCATGGGAAGCCGCGACGGCCCGGGCCTCCGAGCTGGGAATGCGCGTGGTCAACCTTCGCACCGGCATCGTCTTGTCCACGAAAGGCGGGGCGCTTGCCAAGATGCTTCTTCCGTTTAAGCTCGGGCTGGGGGGACCGGTGGGGAGTGGCAAACAATGGATGTCCTGGGCCCAGATCGACGACGTCGTCGGCGGCTATCACTTCGCGCTGCACCAGGCCGAGCTCTCCGGCGTCGTCAACTTGACCGCCCCTAAGCCGGCGCGAAACGCCGAGTTCACCAAGGTTCTGGGCCGCGCACTCGGAAGACCGACCTTTCTGCCCGCGCCCGGCTTTGCGCTCAAGTTGGTCTTCGGGGAGATGGCTCAGGATCTCCTGCTGGACGGCCAGAAGGTCTTACCTCGTCGGCTGGAAAGCGCCGGCTACAAGTTCCAGCACCCCGATTTGGACGAGGCGCTGGCTGACGTCATTTCCTGCCACAAATAGGCTTGCTTCTCGGGACGCCGTCCGTGTAGCCGGCAAAGCCTTGGTATAATGGCCGAATATGGAATTCGACGCCCCTCCAAACTCCGAGACATCCCAAACTGGGACTCCCCAACCTCCGACGCGAGCCTCTAACCGGGGCGCTCGGCTGATTCGGGGACTGGTCCTGCTGATTCTCTTCGTTTTGTCGGTGGGCGGCGGCTCCCTGACCGGACTCCTCATCGCCTACCAAAGCGATCTGCCCGAGGTCAATACGCTCGAGGACTACCGGCCGAGCATCATCTCCGAAATCTACTCCGACGAAGGCAACGTCATCGCCGAGTTCGCGGTCGAACGTCGGGTGGTGATCCCCTTCCGCAATATCCCCCAGTATCTCAAGGACGCGTTGGTGGCCACCGAGGACCAGTATTTCTACCGTCACCCGGGAATCGATCCCTCTGGCATAGCTCGAGCGGCGTACTACAACATAACCGAGCGACCGGATCGTCCGGCAGGTGGCAGCACCATCACGCAGCAGTTGTCAAGGATGCTCTTCTTTACGCGGGCTGTGTCCTATGAGCGCAAGATCAAGGAGGCCATTGCCGCCTTTCAAATCGAGAAGAACTATACCAAGAACGAGATTCTGACGCTCTATTGCAACCAAGTGCATCTGGGCCACGGTCTTTACGGCGTCGAGGCGGCGGCGCTATACTATTTTGACAAATCAACTCGGGATCTGTCCCTGGAGGAAGCTGCGCTGATAGCAGGACTCCCAGGCTCCCCAGCCAACTTCAGCCCCTTCGCGAACCCCGCGCGCGCCTTGACCCGCCGGAACCACGTGCTCAATCGCATGTACGAAGAAGGGCTAATCCTGCGGGAAGTGCGGGACGAGCTTCAGAAGCGGCCGATTCATCTGCGTCGCCGAACGAGCGAGGATGCCTTCGCCGCCTACTTCGTCGAGGAAGTGCGGCGGTATCTCGAGCAGAAATACGGCAGCCAGAGGATTTATCGTGGTGGGCTGCGAGTCTACACGACCCTGAACGAAAGAACGCAGAGGGTCGCCGAAGAAGCCATGGAGCAGGCGCTTCGCGATCTGGATAAGCGCCAGGGATTTCGAAACATCGCCTTCAACGTGCACGATGATACCGAGGGTGCCATTCAGGATTTCGCGGCCGACGACTGGGGCAACCCGTTGGAGGTGGGACAGGTGGTGAGCGGTGTGGTGACCGCCGTCGACGATCGACAGGCCATCGTGCGCATCGACAACTACACGGCCACACTAACCCGAGCGTCCATTGAATGGACAAAAGCCACGAGTCCCAACGTGATCCTGAAGGTGGGCGATGTCACCGAGTTCAAGATCGAGTCCATCGACCCGCCAACCGAGACCCTGAAAGTCACATTGGAACAGGAGCCGATCGCCGAAGGAGCTTTCCTCGCTCTCGAGATTAGAACCGGCCAGGTGAAAGCGATGGTGGGCGGCTACGATTTTGCGCGCAGCAAGTTCAACCGAGCCGTCCAGGCTCGCCGGCAGCCGGGATCCGCTTTCAAGCCCTTCGCCTACGCGGCCGCCATCGACGCCGGCTTCATAGCCACGTCTCTCATCCTCGACGCCCCCGTCCAGTACCAGGATCCAACGACCGAGGAAATCTACGAGCCTTCGAACTACGACGAGACGTTTGAAGGCTGGATCACGCTTCGCCACGCGCTGGAAGCATCGCGAAACGTCCCCGCAGTGCGTCTTACGGAGCAAATCGGCCCGGAAAAAGCCGCGGAGATGGGCCGCCGGCTCGGCTTGGCCGGTCCGCTACCGCCATACCTGAGCCTGCCGCTCGGCTCGGCGGAAGCCAGTCTCATTGAAATGGTCTCTGCCTACTCCGCCTTTCCCAATCAGGGTATTCGGATGACGCCTTATCTCGTCACCAAGGTCACCGACCGTGACGGCAACCTCTTGGAGCAAACCCGTCCAAAAGCCGCCGGAGCGATTCGGGCCGACACCGCCTACATCGTCACCAACCTGTTGCAGGGCGTGGTGCAGCGAGGGACCGGAGTGCGTGCTGCCGCCTTGGGAAGACCGCTGGGCGGAAAAACGGGGACAACAAATGACTATACGGACGCCTGGTTCGTCGGATTCGACCCCACTATGGCTGCTGGTAGCTGGATAGGATTCGATCAGAAACGGACCCTCGGCGACAAGGAAACAGGGTCACGTGCCGCGCTGCCTCCCTGGATCAAGTTCATGGAAGAAGCGCGCGAGGAGCCAACTACCGAGGATTTTGCCGTCCCCTCGAATATCGTCTTCGTGCCCGTCGACCGCCACACGGGATACCCGAGCCACGGGTCGGGGACGGACGTGATTCTGGAGGCTTTTATCTCGGGCACCGAGCCAGCGGGGTATCCTTAGAACCAATATCTGCGCGTGCAATACTCATGTATAGTGCTATCTTATTATAGGATAACAATTTATCAGTTCAATACGACCTACCTTGACAATTCTCCACTAAATTTGTATAGTACGTGTATCGCCTTATTCGTCATAGAAAGAAGAGGCTTCGGGCCCCCGATTCGCGGACGCAGACGCTCAGAGAGGCACCTTCGGTAGTAGAGTAGAGATCGAGGACCGAGGAGAACCCGATGCAGACTCCAGAGAAGAAACCCGAACAACCCAAGGGAATTCACAAGGCCGTTCCAGTCTTGCCGTTGCGCGACACGGCCATCTTTCCGCATTCCATCCTCCCCCTAGCGGTAGGCAGGGAGAGTACCGTCCGCCTCCTCAGCGAGAACGCGGACACCGCCGAGTTCATCGGCGTGGTGACCCAACGAGACGCCACTATCGAGACCCCTGGTGCCGCCGATCTGTACAAAGTGGGCACCGGAGTGAAAATCCACAAGTCCGTTCGCATGCCGGACGGCTCGGTTCGGCTCGTGGTCCAAGGCCTTTTCCGCTTCCGCGTCCTCGCTCTCGTCCAGACTGCTCCGTACGTTCTGGCCGACATAGAGATTCTTTCCGACGGCATCTCGCCGGGCGAAGAGATCGAGATCGACGCCCTGACGCGTAACCTTCATTCCGTCTTTTCGAAGGTCGTAGAGCTGTCGCCCAATCTAACCGACGAGGTGGGGTCTCTCGCAGCCGCCACCCAAGGTGGGAGCCGCCTGGCCGACTTCGTGGCGCAGAATCTTCCCAATCTGGACACCGCCACGCGGCAGACCGTGCTCGAAACCGTCGACGTCAAGAAGCGGCTGACCGTCGTTCACGAGGCTTTGCTCCGCGAACAGGAAGTCCTCGAGCTGGGCAACAAGATCGAATCCCACGTCAAGGACGAAGTCGGAAAAACCCAGCGCGAGTACTACCTGCGTGAGCAGATGAAGGCCATCCAGAAGGAACTGGGTGAGAGCGACGAGAACGCCAAGGAGATCGAAGAGCTCCGGCAAAAAATCGAAGATGCCGGTATGCCCGAAGAGACCAAGAAGGAAGCTCTACGCGAGGTAAACCGGCTGAGCAAGATCCCCCCCGCGTCGGCGGAGCATACCGTCGGGAGAACGTACCTCGATTGGATCATCCGTGTTCCCTGGAACAAGCGTACCGACGACGTGTACGACATCCCCAAAGCCAAGGAGATCCTGGAAGCGGAGCACTACGATCTGGAGAAGGTCAAGGATCGGATCCTGGAGTTCTTGGCCGTGCTCAAGATGAAGCCCGACATCAAGGGCCCCATCCTGTGCTTCATGGGACCTCCGGGCGTCGGCAAGACGAGTCTCGGTAAATCCATCGCCAAGGCCCTCGGGCGGAAGTTCGCCCGCATCAGCCTAGGCGGCATTCGCGACGAGGCCGAGATCCGCGGGCATCGGCGTACCTACATCGGTGCGCTACCAGGCCAGATCATTCAGAGCCTCTGCCGGGCGGAGTCCAAAAATCCCGTGTTCATGCTCGACGAGATCGACAAGCTGGGCATGGATTTCCGCGGCGACCCCAGCTCGGCGCTGCTGGAGGTTCTCGACCCCGAGCAGAACAATTCCTTCCGGGATCACTATCTCGATCTGCCCTTCGACCTCTCGGAGGTGCTCTTCATCTCCACGGCCAACATCATGGATCCGGTTCCGCCGGCATTGAGGGATCGTCTCGAGGTCATCCATCTCGCCGGCTACACCGAAGAGGAGAAGATCCAGATCGCGGAACGACATCTAATCCCGCGCCAGCTCGAAAACCACGGGCTCAAGCCCGAGGTGGCCCCCAAGTTTACACGTGAGTCTTTGTCGGAGATCATCCGCCACTACACAAGGGAAGCTGGGCTCCGGAACGTCGAGCGCTCCATCGCCTCGATCTGCCGCAAGGCAGCGAGAAAATGGGCGGAAGGTGCTACCGAGCCGTTGGAAATCACCGCGGAGAATCTACAGGAGTTTCTCGGTGCGCCGACGTCTCTTTCTCGAGAGATCACTGACCGGGTACAAGTACCCGGCGTCGCCGTCGGCTTGGCCTGGACGCCGGTCGGTGGAGACATTCTGTTCGTCGAGGCTTCCAAGGTCAAGGGCGGGAAGAACCTCACGCTGACCGGGCAGTTGGGTGACGTCATGAAAGAGTCCGCCCGTGCCGCGCTCACCTGGGTTCGCTCGCACGGTCACACGCTCGGTCTGGAGGGTGACTTCTACCGTCGTCTCGACCTCCACCTGCACGTCCCGGAAGGTTCGATCCCCAAAGATGGTCCTTCGGCAGGAGTCACGATGGTCGCCGCGCTGGTCTCCGTCTTGACGGATACTCCCGCCCGTGCCGATATCGCGATGACCGGCGAGATCACGCTCACGGGTCACGTCCTCCCGGTGGGCGGGCTCAAGGAGAAGCTGCTTGCCGCGCACCGCTACGGCATCAAGAAAGTGATCATTCCAAAGCTGAACGAAAAAGCAGTACTGGAAGATCTCACTAAAGAGATCCGGGACGAGCTCGAGATCCATCTGGTCTCGAACCTCGACGAGGTGCTGGCCATCGTCTTTCCGACCTTGGCTACGGGGCTCTTGCCCCCTGGGCCACTGCAGAGCGGGACGCCTTTACAGCGCATCCCCCTACAGTAACCAGCTGTGGATTATAAAGACTACTACCAGACGCTCGGGGTCTCGAAGACCGCTTCCGAAAAAGAGATCAAGCAGGCCTACCGGCGACTGGCGCGGAAACACCATCCCGACGTCAACCCGGGGGATCGCGGGGCCGAGGTTCGCTTCAAAGAGATCAACGAGGCCTACGCCGTCGTCTCGGACTCCGAGAAGCGACGCAAATACGATCAGCTCGGGGCGAACTGGCAACAGTACGAGCGGGTCGCACAGCCTCAGGGCGGTGCCGGGTTCCCCCCCGGATTCGAGGGGTTCCACGTAGAGTATGAAGGACCGGGGGCGGAGCGAGTCGGCGGCTTCTCCGACTTCTTCAAGATGTTTTTTGGAGGAGCCGACGCGGAGTCCGTCTTCGGAGGCATGGGCGGCACCCGTCCGGGTAGGCGCTCGAGAGGCGCGGGCGCCCGTCATCCGAGCGGCTTCGGCTTCGAGGCCGCGAAAGGACGTGACGTTTCCGCGCAGATCGAGATCAGCCTCGAGGACGCCTTTCGAGGAAGTCAACAGAGGCTTTCCCTACAAGCCAGCCCCGGAGCACCACCACAGCAGATCGACGTCAAGATTCCCGCCGGCGTGCGGGATGGCTCTCGCGTCCGTGTCGCGGGCAAAGGCGAGCCGGGACAAGGTGGGGCTCAACCCGGAGATCTCTTCCTCAACGTCAAAGTGCAGCCCCATACCATCTATCGCCGGGAAGGCGACGATCTCTACCTCGATCTACCCGTCACGGTCACGGAGGCGGCCCTGGGTACTGAAGTGGAGGTACCCACGTTATCCGGACGGACACGCATCAAGGTCCCCGCCGGATCTCAGAGCGGGCAGCTGTTGCGACTCCGCGGAAAGGGCATGCCCCGACTCAAGAAAGACGGCCACGGGGATCTTCTCGCGCGGATCAAGGTCGTGACACCCACCAAGCTCACCGATCGAGAACGTGAGCTTCTCGAAGAGCTCAAGAGCCTGTGCACCGAGAACCCCCGCTCGCATCTTGGAACGAGCTAGTGTCTCGTCGTACTCCCACTGTTCGACTGCCGCGATCGCGGATTCATCGAGGAGAAGTAGTGGACACCGTCGAGCCCGGTAGGGTTCCAACCTTTCCATAAGACGCGCGGGCTAATCGCTCGTCGGGCTACTGGCCGTTCGGCTAAAGACCCTTAGATCGGGTCGACGGGCGGTCGGAAATTCCGGTCAGGCGAAGCTTCTTCTTTCCTTCCGCCGAGACGCTGATGAAAACTAGCCCCATCCCGGTCGGCAAACGATCGGCCCCCGTGCCTGCCTCGTCGGTACGCCAGACGACTTCCGCCTCGACCGTCACTTCGCCAAGTGCCCAGGGCATGCTCAGGATCACCCCGACGGGCTCCCCCTCTTCCGTGAGCTCCTCCGTCGCCAGAAAAGCGCCGGTCTCGCTCAGGTTCGTCACGTATCCATCGAGAAGCACCTCCCCGATTTGAAACTTCGCTCGCACGATCAGGGGGCTCACACGTCGACTGGCTCTAGCTTTGGTTTCAACCATTGCTCCACCTCACTCCTCACATATCCAGTGCGCTTCTTCGTAACTCCTCGCCGTGGCCCGTCGTGACAAGCGTGTCGGAATGTTCCATCGTGAGCAGTCTTGAAAGGAGTGCGAAGCGATGGAAGCGAGGACAGCATTTCGTAGGCGAGCACGTGAAGAAAATCGTGGCCGCACAGGTCGAGGGCGGCGTTACTCGCGGGAACAACGTCGCGAAGCGGTGCTGTATCTGAATCAGATGAAGGATCAGGGCGCGAGCCTTGAGGGTGTCGCGAGGGGGCTCGGGGTGAGTGGCTGGAGTCTATCTCGATGGAATCGAGAGGAGGCTATGAGGGGTATCGTTCGGCGTGTCGAAGTCGTGGAATCGGAAAAACGCACGGAGATTACGCTGGTAACCCCGCGAGGGTATCGAATCGAGGGTCTGTCGGAACAGCGGCTGCTGCGGCTTGTTGAGCAGCTGGGATGAAGTGGAATAGCCGTCGGGTGTCGGCGTGGGCGTACGCGGCGCCGGCGGATCTCCGCAAGGGCTTTGACGGTCTGTCGGCGCTGGTGATGAACGAGCTTGGTCGTGACCCGCTGAGCGGTGAGCTGTACTTGTTCGTCAGCCGCAACCGAATCCGCACAAAAATTCTGCACTGGGAACGGGACCGGACTGTGCGTCTACGCGAAACGTCTCGAAAAGGGAAAGTTCGCATGCCTGTGGTCCAGCGGTGACGGCGAGCCAGTGCGACTGACGACGACAGAGTTGTCGTTGTTTCTGGAGGGGAGCCGGTTGGTCGGAAAAATATCTTTGTCACCTCCTGAAATGAAGCATTTTTCACTTGCCGTGAGATCGTCTCTATGATCTAATCGTATTCCGTGGTTCGCATAAAAAACGAACACGACCTCGAAACACTCCGCCAGATAGCTCTCCTCGTTGATAACGAGAACCAGCGCCTCGTCAATGAAAACGTTCGTCTGCGAGTGGAACTGGCGAGACTCCATGGTGTGCCGGAAACGGAGCAACTTGAACTGTCGGTTCTCAAGCAACTACAGGAAAAGCGAGAGAGCATTTTCCGCATCGACGAAAAGCGGACCCGGAAGAAAACGAAGGCTAAAAAGAACAAGAAGAAAGGGCACGGCCCGCGCGAACAGCCTCATCTTCCCGTGGTCGACAAAGTAATCGAACTCGCCGAGACAGAGAAAAAGTGCTCGGTGTGCGACGGCGAGCTGGGCGAGATGGCGGGTCAATACGAGGAATCGGAAGTGGTGACGGTGGTGAAGCGGAGCTTCGTCATCGAACGGCATTTGCGGAAAAAGTACCGCTGCCGATGTAACGCGAACGTCGTCACCGCACCGGCGGCGACGAAGCTTCAGCCCGGAGGCCGCTACTCGGTGGAGTTCGCGACCGAAGTGGCCATCAGCAAGTACCTGGACCATATGCCTCTCGAGCGCCAGGTTCGGATGATGCGCCGCGAAGGGCTAGATATCGACAGCCAGACGCTGTGGGACCAGCTGAACGTACTGGCACGTCATCTGAATCCGGTGTACGACGCTCTGGGAGAGAAGGTTTTGGAGTCACCCGTCATCCACGCCGACGAAACGCGGTGGCCTCTGATGGGCTCGATGAAGAAGTCGGCGGGCACGGTGTGGGGCGTTTCGAGTCCGGACATCGCGTACTACCGAATGCTGCCGACGAAATCGACGGAAGATGGCCAAAAGGTGCTGGGGACCTACTCCGGCATCGCGGTTGTGGACGGCTACGCGGTGTACGAGGTGCTAGCTCGTGCCGGTCCAGACGGCTACGCGGCTCGTGCCGGTCCACAGTTTCGTCTCGCCCACTGCTGGGCGCACGTGAAAAGAAAGTTCGACGAAGCCAGCGAGCACTACCCGCAAGCTTGCTCCGAAGTGCTTCGTTTGATCGGAGAGCTGTACGAAGTCGAACGCGAGGTCCCGGGTCCGTTTCCCGGCGATGAAAAAGCTCAGAAACTGAGACTTCGTTTACGCAAGCAACGTTCGCAGCGGATCTTGAAAGCGATTCGGCAATGGGGCGAGAGCCAAAGAAGATTGCCGCGAAGCGACTTCGGCAAGGCGGTCCGCTACATGCTGGAGAGATGGGAGACACTCACGCTGTTCGCCGAAAACCCTCTCGTCTGGCTTGACAACAATCACGCCGAGCGCGCCCTGAGGGAACCTGTCGTCGGTCGCAAAAATCACTACGGCAGTCGAACGAAACGCGGAACCGACGTCGCAGCGCTGTTCTACACCCTGTGCGAGACCGCGAAGCTTCAGAACGTCGACCCCAGGGCCTACATGCTCGAAGCGGCCTACGCCGCCATCAACCAGCCAGGAACCGTGTTACTCCCCGACGCCCTACGCGACAACTCCGCTGCGTAGCTTCTCCTCCGAATCGCGACGTTCCAACCCGCTCCAGTGGGGCACGGCGAGGAGTTACGCTGCTACTCCGGTCCGGGGCCCTGGAAATCGACAGATCGGCCTGAAACAAGCAATGCGTGTGCCATTGCGAGTAATTCGGGGCCGACCCACCTCCGCCGGATCCCATTTCAACCGAAGCGTTTAGACGAAGGCCTTCGGTTCGTAGGGGGGCCGGGCAGGGCTCTTCCGGGACCCGGCGACGTCGACGTAGTGTTTTCCCTAGGCCCTGGGGGCAAATGTCTACACCGGGACAGGCGAGGAGCGCGGCCTGCCGGGAGCCGGTTAGGCGGGCTGAGCGGGCGGCGCGCCACGGCTCAGAAGGAAGGCCTTGACGAATGGATCCAGATCGCCGTTCATGACGCGATCCACGTCGCTAACTTCCTTCTTCGTTCGGTGGTCCTTGACCATGCGGTAGGGCTGAAAAACGTAGGAGCGTATTTGGTTGCCCCAGGCGATTTCCTTCTTGCCGTGTTGAAGCGCTTCGATTTTCTCCTGTTTTTCCCGAAGCATCCGATCGTACAGCCGCGCTCGCAGCACTTTCATCGCCATGTCCCGATTGCGATGCTGTGAACGTTCGTTCTGACACTGCACCACGATACCTGTAGGTAGGTGGGTAATGCGTACCGCCGAGTCGGTCACGTTGACGTGTTGCCCTCCACTTCCACTCGAACGATAGGTATCGATGCGAAGATCTTTGTCGTTGATCTCGACCGTGACATCCTCATCGATCTCCGGGAATACGAAGACGGAAGCAAAAGACGTGTGCCGCCTCTTCGCGGCGTCGAAAGGTGAAATACGGACCAGGCGATGGACACCGACCTCACTCGCCAGCAGGCCATAGGCATACGGACCGCTGAGCGTGAAGGTCGCGCTCTTGATCCCGGCCTCGTCGCCCTCCTGGTAGTCAAGCATCTCGGTCTTGAAACCCTTTTGTTCGGCCCATCGGAGATACATCCTGAGGAGCATCTCTGCCCAATCTTGGGACTCGGTTCCCCCCGCTCCGGGGTGAATTGTGACGATGGCGTTCTTCGCGTCGTTCTCCCCACCGAGGAGCTTCTGGATTTCCGCGGCCTCGATCTCCTCCTCTAGCTTGTCCAGGTGGCTCTTCAGGTCGTCGGCAACGGACTCCCCTTCCTTGGCCCATCCGATGAGCGTCCGAACCTCTTCCTCGCGGTCGTTGAGGTGCTGAATGAGATCTAGATCTCTCTGGAAGCGGCTTCGTTCTCGGGAAAGGCTTTGACCATGGGCAGGGTCGGACCAGACGGCGGGGTCGGATAGTTTCTGCTCGACCTTGGCGAGCGAATCCTTGAGAGCGGCTTCGTCAAAGATAACCTCGAACGTCCTGAACCCGTCGTTCGATCGCGTTGTATCTCTCGAGCAGCTCCTCCATCACGCATGTCTCCTCTTGTCTCGGAAGTGAAGTGCGACGAGCACGACTCCGAAAACCAATGTTACCACGGCCATAGATCGGGGCAAAAGATAGCCGTATTGGACGTAAAACGTCCTATCGTTCCGGAAGTCGACATTGCCCGCGATCACCTCGGGAACGAACAGACTTCCGCTTTTCAGGATTCGACCATACGGATCCACCAGCGCGGAGATCCCGGTGTTGGCCGCGCGCACCAGATACCGCCGCGTCTCGATAGCGCGCAGCCTCGCCATGCTGAGATGCTGATACGGGGCAGCGCTTCGGCCGAACCACGCATCGTTGGTCACGTTGACGAGCAGACCCGCCCCCTGGTCCACGAACCGCCGAGCGAGGCTCGAGTAAATGGCCTCGTAACAAACGAAGGCAGCAATCTTCTCCCCGTCGACCTCGCCAACCACGACCTCCCGCCCGGGCGAGAAATTCGAAACGCTCTGCACCAGCGGTTGGGCAAACGTCAAAAGCGAACGCAAGGGAACGAACTCTCCAAAAGGAACGAGGTAGATCTTGTGGTAGCGAAGCAGAATCTCCCCGTCCGGGCCGAGGAGCTTCACTCCATTGAAGGCCCGGTAGTTGTCCGCGCTTCCCGACAAGGTTTCGTAGTCATCGCTTCCGAAAAGTAGGAAGACGTCCTTGTCTCGGACGAAATCCCGCATACGGTCGGAAGCGGCAGGGCTCCCGTCGAAGTAAAACGGAGTGGACGATTCCGGCCAGACGACGAGCCGCGCTCCGTCTTCGGTAGCCTGAGTGGAGAGCTCGAGGTGAGTCGCAAAAATGCCCGCCGCCCATCCCGGATCCCACTTGTGCTCCTGGAGAACGTTACCCTGAACCGCGGCTACCGGAAACGACGGCGGTGCGAGCGTCGTCGCCAGCTCGCGGTGCCCTAAAGCGATCGTGGCAAACAACAACAAGACCACGGGGACGGCCGACACCGCCACTTGTTTTCGACCCGGCTGAGACAACACGTAAGCGATCAGCGCGTTCACGAGCACGATCAACAGAGAAAGGCCGTACACGCCGACGAGCGAGGCGATCTGAGCGACCGGCAGGAAACTCACCTGGCTGTAGCCAAGCAGGCACCAGGGGAATCCGCCGAACGGGTACTGCCGAAAAAACTCGAGCCCTACCCAGATCAAAGGCGTGACAAATAGGGACGCCGCTCCTCCCCGGGCACAGGCTCCGGCGGCAAGCCCGCCGAATGCAGCGGAATACAAAGAGAGGTACGCCACGAGCGCCAGCAAGATCGCGACACTCGTCGGCCGACTGATGCCGCCTCCGTACTGGACCATCACCTGGCTCACCCAGTACAGATTGCCGAGATGGAAGACGCAGCCCATCACCGCCCCCGCCAGCATGGCCCGGCGGGGACCGACTCGGGTAACGTGATAGAGAAGAGGAACGAGGGCGACCCACGCGAGCAATGCAAACTCGCTGCGCGGGAAGCACAGAATGAGGAGTGCCCCGGAGAAAGCCCCGGCGATGACGGAGCTCACGCTACTGGAGCTCACGTTACTGGGTAATGTAGGGCTTGAACTTTTCCACGTCGCGCAGCTTCGCCGACACTTGCTCGGCCTCGGCGCGACTCTCGAACCTTCCCACCCTCACGCGGTAGAGACCAGCGGAGCCCCCGGACTCCAGGTAGGCCCGGTATCGTGACTCCTTGAGCCGGTTCACGAGGGACTGGGCCGCCTCCTCAGTCTTGAGCGCCACGACCTGAATGGTGAACGCCCCTCGCTCCGAACCGATCACGGTGGGTTCCGAAGGCCGACTGGCCCCCGCGTTCGAGCGAGCGGGTGCTCGCCTGGCTGGCCTGCTCGCGGTTTCCGTGGTTTCGGTAAAGGGACTCGGGCTTTGTTTCGGTTCGGTTTTCTTCGTCACCGAGGCCACCAGCGTTTCGGGACTGCTCGCCTGGCCTTCGAGCCGCGCTTCCGCCTCGTCTGCCTCCAGCCGCTGCGGAAAATCGAGCTCCTGCCGCACATCGGCCGGCGCGACCGCGGACTGCATCGACCGGCTCGCCCCTGGCCCCGAAATGATGCTCGTCCCGCTAGCGGCAAGCGTCGCGTCGTGCACACCGCGCCCCACCATCACGCCGCAAAGAAAGACGACTACCGCGATAGCCACTGCCGCCATGAAGAAAAAGACTAGTTGCTTGTTGTTCAATTGAATTTCGTAGAAGCCTGCCTCTTCGTACTCGGCCATTTTCAACGGACTCCTTCCGTTACCGTCACCCCTCTATTACTCACGACTACTCCAGACATTCTCACTGATGACTATGGCTTTGAATCATTGCCGAAATCTTCTCTTGCTCGTCCTTGCCGAACTCCCGCCCGATCTCGAGTAACAATCCGTAAGTTAGCTCGTTGAGCCCGTCCACGAGCGTGGACTTCTTGGTCTCATGCGGCCCATCTCCGAGATTGGCGAGTAGCTGGTCGAAATCGACACGAGACGCAGAGCTGAGATCGATGCCCTCGAAGAGCAATGAGTGCTGCTCCGAAACTTGGGCGACGATGCGATCCGCAAGCTCTCCCGCCCGCTCTCCCAACCTGCCCTGCAAGTAGGACGCAACCGTGCCAAAGTTGCGGTTGTAGTGCTCGACGATCTCCTCCAGCTCGTACTCCTGCTCGACGAGTTGTTTCTTCCCACCCTCGACGGCGTCCCCTCCCCTCTCCAGCACGCCGACCGCGACCAATCCATACAAGATTCTCATTGTCTCGAAGTTCGGCATGAAGCTCAACGCCAGTATTTGTTCGAGCGAAAGCGTCCCGTTCACTAGGGAAAGAATTTGAGACTCGTCCGAGTCCAACCCCAGCTTGTAGACAAGGTTGTCGGCGTTCCCGGACAGCCGAAGAACACGATCCAACGAGCCCAACCCAGCGTGGATCCTGGTGAAATCGTTGATCCGCCGAATGCCTTCGAGAATCACGTCGTCGGTGTTCAGGCTCAGCGTGATCGGGCCTTCCGCCGACAGGTCCTTGATCACGAACTCGTATTCGCCCCGCACCCAGTCGAACAGGCTGTACACGATTTCCTCGACGTGTCCCTGAATGGCCGTGAGGAGCTCGTCCGAAGAAAGAATGTTCTGCTCCACCAGCACCGCTCCGAACCGCTTGCCGGGCCGCACGAGCTTACTACCCTCCAGGAACTGCCGAACCGTGATCTTGCCCTTCTTGATGAGGTACTCACCGAGTCGGTCGTCAGCGATGTTGGAAGTGCCAAAAATAATCCGCCCTTCCTTGAAGTAGATCGCCTTCCAGCGCCCCATGTCGTGGAAGTTGAGCGTGCCGGTCTCCCTGCTTCGGCTGATCGAAGAAAGAAGCTCGTGGAGGCTCGACTCAGAGAGTGAACCTCTAATACTGAGCTCTTCGTCCTGCATCTTGATCACGCTAATCGGGACTCCACCCACGTACCTTTACTCCCCATTACTCCTAGTCCGACGAGCGCTTGACGTCCAAGAAGGCCTGGATCAAATCGACCGGCAGCGGAAAGATGATCGTGGAGTTTCTCTCCGTCGCTATTTCGGTGAGAGTTTGAAGGTACCGTAGCTGTATTGCCATAGGATGCGTGCCGACGATCTTCGCGGCAGCCGCCAGTTTCTCGGAAGCTTCGAATTCGCCAGCGGCGTGAATGATCTTGGCTCGCTTCTCTCGCTCCGCCTCCGCTTGCTTCGCGATGGCACGGGTCATCTCCGGCGGCAAGTCAACATGCTTGACTTCCACCGAAGTCACCTTGATGCCCCATGGATCGGTGTGCTTGTCCAGAATGTCCTGGAGCTGCATGTTCAACCGCTCCCGATCCGAGAGCAGATCGTCGAGCTCGACCTGCCCCAACACGCTCCGCAGAGTAGTCTGTGCCAGCTGCGAGGTGGCGTAGAGGAAGTTCTCGACTTCAACGACGGCCTTAATGGGATGGACGACACGGAAGAAGATCACCGCGTTCACCTTAACGGAAACGTTGTCTCGAGTGATCACGTCCTGCGGCGGCACATCGAGCGCCACCAGGCGCAGGCTCATCTTGACCATTTTGTCGACGGGACTGAAGACGAAAATGAGCCCCGGCCCCTTGGGATAAGGCAAGAGCTTACCGAACCGGAAGATCACGCCTCGCTCGTACTCGTTCAACACCTTGATCCAGTTGAGAAAAAAGATTGCCACTACGACGACAACTACGAAAGTACCCATCGGAAGTCCGAACATCGTTTATCACTCCCTTTCGGTGGAGCTCTCCGAAACCGGATTCACTAGAAGGACCAGCCCCTCGATCCCGGTCACTCGCACACGAGCTCCCTTATTGATCCTTTGCTGCGAAGAAACGTCCCAGTACTCACCATGAACGAACATTTTACCTCCCCCGTCGATCTCCGTCGATGCTATGCCGACTTCCCCGACCAGACCCTCGGTGCCGGTCGTGGGCTTTCTCCTCTGGGCGACGATGACCAATCTCGCAATGAACCCGAACATCACGACCAGCGTCAAGACCACCGGTAGGATGACCAACCAGCTGAGTTGAAGCGCCGGAGTGGGGATGGATTGCTCTTCGAACAAGATGAGAGATCCCAGAATCAGACCCACTATCCCACCTAGTCCGAGAGCGCCGAAGGCCGGCGTAAAGGCTTCCCAAATGACCATACCGAGGCCCACCAGGATGAGAAGAAGACCGGCGTAGTTGACGGGAAGCACCTGGAGCGCGAAAAAGGCGAGAATCAAAGAAATGACGCCGACGACGCCGGGCAGCACCGCTCCCGGATTGGCCAGCTCGAAATAGAGTCCCATCATGCCGAGCGCCATGAGAATGTATGCGACATTGGGGTGCGCAATGACCGAGAGAATGCGCTGCGGAAGACTTAGTTCTTGTTCGATGACGGCCTGGCCGGCTGTCTGGAGCACGACCTCCTCACCATCGAACCGCGTCACCGTCTTGCCATCGAGCTGCTCAAGGAGTTCTGCCTCGGTTGCGGCAACGTAGTCGATGAGGCCGACCTCGAGGGCTTCCTCCTCCGTCCACGACTGGCTTTCGATGACGCCTTTTTCCGCGAGCTCGACCGGACGGCCGCGCTTGGCCGCTATCGAACGGATGTAGGCGGCGGCATCCGACTCGACTTTCTTGGACATCGTTTCGTCCATCGCCTCGCCGCTGCCGGAGACGGGGTGAGCGGCACCCATGTTCGTGCCCGGCGCCATCGCCGCCACGTCGGCGGAGATCGCGATGAGGAAACCGGCCGAGGCGGCACGCGCACCGGACGGGGCTACGTAGACGACGACCGGTGTCTTGGCGTTGAGGATCTTCTCGATGATATCCCGCATCGCGGTGTCGAGCCCGCCCGGTGTTTGAAGCTGGATGAGAACGAGAGCGGCACCCTCCTCGTCGGCGCGGTCGATGCCTTCGGTGATGTACTGAGCGCTCACCCGGTGGATAATGTCGTTGACCGTGAGCTTGTGAATGGGCGCAGGAGTGGCAGGCAACGCCAGCAACAACATGGCCGACGCCATCAGCCCAACCCCAGGTCTGATAGAGGAGCTCATTAACTAAATGGAAGTATACAGTGAGGTTATCGGCACTGTCAAGGCGCTTGCTGCGGTAAGTCCATGACACGCCTACCCTTGTGCTCCTCGGTCCCCCACGGGGTTCCTTGCCTGGCCGGCACCCCGGACGCCAGCCGGAGAGGCCCGACAATTTGAGCGCTCGGCGCAGCGCAGGAGTGATCGGTCTTTTCGCCGCACTCACTGCGATCTTGACGTTTCCTCTCAGCATTTATCCAGGAAGCCGCGCTCTCGATCTGGGGGCCGATACACGACTCTTTCTGTGGACTTTCGCCTGGGATGTCCACGCGCTGGTCGAGAATCCATTCTCCGTATTTCAAGCGAACATCTTCTTCCCGCAATCCGACACGCTGGCATACTCCGAGCACCTGCTGGGAAGTGCGCTCCTGGGGGCTCCCTGGTTGGCCGCGACGGACAATCCTCTACTCGCTATGAACGCGGTGCTGTTGATCTCCTGTGTCGGTGCCGGCGCCGGAACTTACTATTTGTCGCGCCGGATCGGCATCGGCGTGACGGGATCCTTGGTTGCGGGGATCGTTTTCGCCTTCGCGCCTCCGCGTTTTTTCCGTCTCGGACAACTACACCTCGCCAACGTCATGTGGATGCCTCTTTGCCTCGCTTTCCTGCACCGATACGTGAACGGGGGCAGCCGGCGACACCTGTTGGTCGCCTGCATTTTCTTCACGCTGCAGGCGCTCTCCGGCGGTCAGGTAGGCTTGTTCTTGTTGATGACCTCCGTTGGTTGGCTCGTCTACGCATACGTGTTCGGCATGCTGACGAAGCCGCGAGGAAAGCTTCTCCTCGATTTCGGGATCGCGACCGCGTTGCTCATCGTATTGAACGCGCCTTTTCTCTTGCCTTATCTCCGAGTGCAACAAGAGGCGGGACTTCGTCGTTCGCTCGACGAGGCACGCGAGTGGTCGCCCAACGCGACCAGCTTTCTCGCCGCGCCGACCCATGTGCAGCGGATCGTCCTTTCGCTTTACCCAAGTTTCGAGCGCCACGTCATGGGCTCGGCCCGTGCGTACCTGTTCCCCGGTTTTCTCACGTTACTGCTGGCCGGATTCTCGCTTCGTAGAACGCATGACGCGTCGCCGCCACCATCTGAACGCGCACCGCCCGCGACGGCGCCCCGTTGGGTGAGCTGGTTGGATGCGGCGCTCGTGACAACCGCTCTGGTCGCTCTCGTTCTCTGGGCGACCGATGGCATCCGTTGGCACCTCGGTGCCCTGACCATCTCCGCACGCGGCGCGGGAAGAGCCGTCGTCCTCCTGCTGGTGCTGCTGGTGGTGCGTTTCGCAGCGGCCCGCAAGACAGGCTTCCGCTTCGTCCCGCCCTACCGCCACTTCATCGAGCGCGCACGGACACAGTTGCAAGCGAGGATGGGACTCGAGGCGGGTTTTTACTTCTTCCTGGTCATCCTTTCCCTGTGGATCTCTCTCGGACCACCGTTCGGACTCTATAGCGCGCTTCACCGCACCCTACCCGGCTTCGATTTCATCCGCGTCCCGTCCCGCTTCACTCTGCTGACCGTGCTCGGGTTGTCCGTTCTAGCCGGCGTCGGGCTCGAGCATGGCCTCGCCCGCGCTCGATCCAATCGCCGCCGATTGGTGGCAGCCGTTGCAATGGGAATCTTGATCATCGAGTTCGCCGCCTTTCCCCTGGACGCGCCGGCCTATTCTCTCGACATCCCATCCGTCGATCGATGGATCGCCGAAAAAGCACGCACCGACGGTCCATTCGCTCTGGTTGCGCTCCCGGTTCCCGATCCGAGAGACACCGTGCGTGCGGCGCGCTGGCAGTCGATCTATATGATTCACTCGACCGCCCATTGGCAGCGACTGGTAAACGGCTACAGCGGCTTTACGCCGGCCGAGCAGGACGCGTTATTCCGCAAGCTAACGAACTTCCCGGATCAGACGAGCCTCGATGCCCTGGAACAGTTGGGCGTGTCGTACGCCGTGATTCACCGCAACGGGTATGGGAACGCGGAGTGGGAAGAAGTCCAAGCAAAGCTCGATGCGTTCGGTGAGCGGCTTCGGCTCGAGACCAGAGAGGATGGGGATGCGATCTACTCGTTCACTCGTCGGACGCGGGTTTTACCTGATCGTGGACCGTGATGAGCTTCGTGATCTCGAATGTCTTGGCGCCCGACGGCGTCTGCACCGTGACCTCGTCTCCGTCTTCCTTCCCCAAGAGGCCCTTGCCGATGGGAGAGGTCGTGGAGATGAGCCCACGCTGCGGGTCCGCCTCTTCGCCCATGACCAGCCGGTAGACGAGCTCCTCTTTCTTGTTGATGTCGTAGAGATGGACTTCCGAGCCCAAAGAGACCCTATCGCGGGGTATCTTGCTCAAGTCAATCATGGATAGCTCGGCGAGCCGCTTGCGCAGTTGACCCAGACGCGCGTTCACGTAACCCTGCCGCTCCTTGGCGGCCTGATATTCCGCGTTCTCCGAGAGGTCCCCGTGCTCGCGGGCGACCTTGAGCTCCTTGGGAAGCTTGACGTGGAGCTCCTCTTCCAGCGATTTGACCTCGCTCTTTAGTTTCTTCAGGAAGTCTTCCATGATCCAGGCTGTATCCTAGCATACCGGGACCACCGGGACCGCGGGACATCGCTTCCCACTGGGCTCGGTGGTAGCATGATGACCGGGCCGTGGGGCGTGAAAACTCTAACCAGCTTGGAAAACCCGCTCGTCAAGAGCATCCGGCGTCTGCAGCAAAAGCCCGCCCACCGAGCGGACGGCAACATGGTCCTCGAAGGTTTGAAACTAGCGAACGAGGCGCTGTCCTCCGGCATCGAGATAACTCAAGCCCTTGTCTCGGTGGACTTCGCGAGCCGACCACCGGGACGGGCACTGTTGCAGCGGCTTACGGCGGCGGGCGTTCCCTGCGCGGCAGTCAACGAACGGATTTTTCGCCGTTGCAGTAGCTTGGACTCGCCAGAAGGCGCGTTGCTCGTTGGCCGGAGCCCGCTTCGAGCGTTGAACGATTCGGCCGGCGAGCTGGGCGACCTGGTTGGGGTCGTGGCGGGGGTTCAGGATCCCGGTAATCTCGGTGCCATCGCTCGCGTGGCCGAGGCGGCCGGGGCTTCCGCTATGGTCGTGTGCCGTGAGACAGCCCACCCTTTTCATCCGAAGGCACTGAGAGGATCGATGGGAAGCTTGCTTCGGCTGCCGGTCGTAGACGGCGGCGATGCGCAAGCCGCTTTCGAGTATTTGAAGAACAAGGGTTTTTCCCTCGCCGCCTGTGTGCCGCGAGGAGGTGTAGACTTTCGTAAGGCTAAGCTCGCTCGCCCCCTAGCGCTCGTCCTGGGCAGTGAAAGCTCCGGTTTGTCCAGGAACCTATTGCAGACCTGCGACCTTCATCTCTCCGTGCCGATGAAGGGCCGCATCGACTCACTCAACGTGGCCGTCGTGGCGGGCCTAGTACTGTATGAGGCCGCGCGACAGACGGGGGCCGTCTAAGCCATGCAGAAAGAACTCTTCTCCAAACCAGAGGACCCGAATCGAACCGGCACGAGCACACATACTCCTCTCGCCGAGCGGATGCGCCCGCGAGATCTCGACGAGGTGCTGGGTCAGGAAGAAATTCTGGGACCGGACACGCCCTTACGCGCCGCCATCGACAGCGACACAGTGGGTTCGTTGATCCTGTGGGGGCCTCCCGGCTCCGGAAAAACAACACTAGCCCGAATCATCGCCCATCGAACCTCATCTGACTTCGTTCCCTACTCGGCCGTGCTCGCCGGGATCAAAGAGATCCGTTCGGTGATGCAGGCGGCCGAACAGCGAAGGAACCTCTACGGCAAGAAGACGATCTTGTTCATCGACGAGATCCACCGCTTCAACAAAGCCCAGCAAGACGCGTTCCTTCCCCACGTGGAGTCGGGCAATGTCACGCTGATCGGCGCCACCACGGAAAACCCCTCGTTCGAGGTCAACGGGGCTCTCTTGTCGCGGTGTCGTGTCGTGATCTTACGACAGCTCGGCACGGATGAGCTGCGCGAGGTGATGCAACATGCCTTGGCCGACCGAGAGCAAGGTCTGGGTGGTCGAGGCATCGAGGTCGACGCCAATGCCCTGGAGTGGCTGGCCAGACAGGCGAACGGTGACGGACGCTTCGTCTTGAACGTGCTGGAGGCGGCGGTCGGCTCCAAGAAAGACACGGCCATCACGCTTGCCGATCTCGAGAAGACCGTCCAGCGCAAAGCGCTTCTCTACGACAAGAGTGGCGAAGAGCATTTCAATCTCATCTCGGCGCTTCACAAGTCGATTCGAAACTCGGATCCCGACGCGGGACTCTACTGGTTGGCGCGCATGCTGGAAGCCGGGGAAGATCCTCTCTACATAGCTCGGCGGTTGGTGCGGTTCGCTTCCGAGGACGTCGGGCTCGCCGACCCTCAAGCCCTGTCGGTCACGATGGCGGCCAAGGAAGCCTTTCATTTCATCGGACTCCCGGAAGGCAAACTGGCGTTGGCTCAATCCGTCGTCTACCTAGCCACCGCACCCAAATCGAACGCGGTCTACCGCGGCTACAACGAGGCCGCGGAAGATGCGCTCAAGGAAGTTTCGGAGCCGGTCCCCCTTCATCTGCGTAACCCGGTTACCGGCGACATGAAACGTTGGGGCTACGGCAAAGGCTATCAATACGCCCACGAGTTCGAGGAGAAAACGACGGGCATGGATTGTCTGCCGGAATCGCTTGGCGGGAAGCTCTACTACCGTCCCACCACCGAGGGTTTCGAGAGGACACTTCGCGAGCGGATGGAAAACGTGCGAAAGGACAAGACAAAGCTCAAGGGGCGCCCCGAATAACTTGAATGTCCGCGGGGCAGCGTGCAGGTTTGCTCCAACGCCGAAGCGTCGAAACCCTTAGTCCATCTTGGTCCCAAGCCGGTCCAGCTCGGGCTGCAGCGCTTCCAACATTTCCTGAAACGGAGTTCGGTCGCCCGCGGCGCCGAAGGTCGTGGGAGCGAGGTCGAAGGCGTTCGTCGTGAGCAACCTTTTCAATTGCGAGCGGACCGCATCGGGAAGCCCGGTGAACTGAACCCCGTGCAGCACCGCCCCTAAGACGCCGCCCCTCGCATGTTGCGCGTCTTGCCCATATGGGCCTTCACCGCTCCAAACCACGTGTCCCTGGGTCTCGAACACACTCAAGCGGTCCAGGCTGACTTTCAGCTCGATCCTCCACCCGCGCTTCAGGACCAGGTCGGTGACGACGCAGGCACCCGATTCCGAAAGGTCGCGGACCTCACCGCAGGCAAGAGGAAAACCATCTTCATTGACCGCCACGGTGATGGACTGTTTGGAGATGAAGCGTCGCCGGCGCGCGGGGGGCTCTCCTCAACCTGGGCCGGCTGGGCCGAAACGGTGGGATGCTCCTGGACCTCGGCACCGCGAGGAGCCGCACCGGCATGATGGCACCACCGACGACGTCCTCGCCACGATGACTGCCTTCCAAATCGCCGCATTATTATGACTTATCCGAAAGCCTGTTCAAGAATACGCACAAAAATAAGCTATACCAAGGCTGTTAGCTAGCTAGCGCGGATCCGGATCAGCGCGTCCTGAGCGGCCTGAGCGACGTTCGGATCTCGCTCCGACGCGGCGGCTTGAATGAGCGGGAGGCTGCGGTGCGAACGCAGGTTGCCGAGCGCAATGAGCGCTTGCACCCGCGATGCGAGCTCACCGTCTCCGGCCGCCTGCTCCACTCTCATCGCTTCGCCTTCCACGAGGAAACAGTTGCTTCCCACTCGGCGAAGGGAAGCACTTCGAACCAGTTCGGGAGATCGAGCGGCACAGGCACCGGCCTCCTGGCGGCGGCGACGAAACGATTCAGGGAGAACCGCCGCATGAAAGCGTTGAGCTCTCCCGCCAACCGTTTGGCGGAGTCGGCGCTCATTTCGTCCAGGCCATCCATGAGGAAGAGGAACCGTCCTTCTTCCAGATCGCTTTGAAAGAGTTTGCGATCGAAACCCGCAGAGACGAAATCCAAGAGGTCGGCCCCAGGATCCAGATCTGCGAGCGACACATAGATGGGAAGTGGCGATTTGGCGCTGTAAGAAAGGATGGACTGCGCCGAGTCGTAGAAGAGCCTGAACAGAGTCATGCTCTTGCCCGAACCGGGGCCTCCCAACACGAGCATCCGCTGGAAATGGCGCGCGAGCTCCGCGGCATCGCGCGGCTGCCCGAGGAACTCGGCAGCGTGCACGTACGACGTGAGCGGGTCTTGGCGCGGCATCCATTTGAAGAGCTGTCGTTGGTAACGCTCCGGCTTCGGCCAGATACGGTTCAGCGTCTCGCGAAGCTTCCGACGGTAACGACCTTCGGAGAGCTCGTAGACCTGACGGACTCGCTCGCCGGCTCGGCTCTGAAAGACGGCGGGCTGCTTCTGGGAGAGAAACAAGACCGGGGCAAGCCAAGCGCTCTCCAAAGGAAAGAAGTCACCGACCTCTCGTCGTGCTTCGGAGAGGCACGCGTCTACCGGTTTCATGGACGCCAAGGCTCGATAGAACGCTTCGAGGAACCGAACGGCCAGGTCTTCGGTCTTTAGACTACCGAGCGCGACCAGTGCTGGGATGTGCGTGAGCAAGCTGCCGGCGAGCTCGGGTCCCACGCCGGCGATGCCCTTACCACCGCTGAAAACCATGAGCCGTGCGCTTCCGTCCTGAAGCAAGGCGGAGAGCTCACTCGGCTCCAGATAATCGCTTCCCTCTTTTTCATCGAAGAGACCGATGCGGGCTTCCCCGGAGGACCAGCGACTCGACGTCAAGAGGTGTAGCACGTCGACGTCACGCCGGAGCAGACTCATCAGGCGATCGCGGTTCAGCGCGTCTTCGCGGACCCCGCGACCCTCCTCTCGCACGGAGACCAGTCCCTCCCCTTCCAAACGCCTCAGCGCTTCCCGAATCGCGGCGGCCTCTTGCCTAATGCGGGGAGCGTCCTTGTCGTCGGCGAACTCGGCGGCAAGAAGAACCTTGAGCGGGGGCTCGAGCGGAACGGACGCGGGCTCTTTCTCTGGCTCGTGGAAGCGTACCAGTGTCGTTTCCGGGGAATTGCTCAGAAACGTGGCACGGCGAGTGTCGTAGAGACACTCCCATGGGAGACGAGCGACATTCTGCGGATCGATCTTCAGACGGATACGAAGGCGCGTTTGGGTGGGTTGGGTTTGTTCTCGAAGATGAATGTAGAGCCGCAGCAGTCGCCTTGGAAGAGCGAGTCGAACAACCTCGCTCCCACGTACTGAAGCTCCTCCGGACCAAGCTCCTCGAGCCGATCGACGCAGTCGATGAACCGCGGATCGTCGAAAGGCATGCGGAGCTGGACCGGGGGCGTCGACCGACCAAACTCGTCCCACCCCACGGCGGAGTAAAAGCCCGGGGTGGGATCGGTCCACACCGCAATGAGTAGATCCTGGTGCTCCATCTCCTTCATGTCATGTCTCGGCGCGCCACGGGGAGCAAGAGATACCAGCCCCCGCTAAGGACGCAACTACGTCATTCTTATTGGTTTCCAGATTACTTATACCATTCCGACGTAATTGCAATAGCTTGGGATTAACGCCAATCATTTCAATTAGATACGGGCTATCCTCTCACGAGCCGGAGCGGCGCGTTCGGCGCTTACGACTAAATCCCTAAAGCAGGTTCTGAGGTTGCGAGGTGTGGGTAGAAGCCCCCAGTAGCGGCGTCTTACCCCTTGAAATTGGCCTGAAGGATGTTCATGCGGTAGTCGTCGCCTTCCATGGGAACGTCTCGACACATCTCGTACAGCCGCGATCGAAGACGCATCGTGATCCGTTCCGACAACGTGTACTCCTCGGTGGGTGGACGCTTGCCGAAGCCGGGCGAGGGTAGCCCCGCCTGACTGGCTCGAGGTCTATCGGTGAAGTTCGTGGTGATGACGGTGAGCTTCCTCTCGTTGTAGCGGTAATTCAGAATGTAGAAGAGGGTGTCGAAGACCCAGAGCGTCGAGCTTTCCCCGCCGAGATCGTCGAGCACCAAGAGATCGGACTCCAGCACCGGCTTGAGGACCGCGGATTCGGTAATGGACGTGTCGGGACTGTACGATCCCTTGATCTCCCTCAGCAGGGCGCGGAAATCGGCGAAGCGAACGCTTGCCCGGATTCCCCTCTCGACGAGGACGCGCCGACAGATGGCCACCGCCAGATGGGTCTTGCCCACGCCGGGAGGTCCGCTGAAGAGCAACCCCGCCTCGACGTCCGGGAACTCGTCGGCCCACTTCTGGGCGATCTTGCAAGCCTGCGCCAGCTTCGGGTGCAAGAGCTCGAAGGGCTTGCCGCCGCTTTGGTCGTCGAAGGCGCATTCATCGTAGCGGGTCGGGATTCTCGCTTGGCCTACCGACGATCCTGTGGCATCGCCCGCCCTACACGAGCAGCGCTCGACGCGCACGATCCCATCGCGCTCGACCCACTTCCAGGTCGTCCCGTCGCAAACCGCGCACTTGGTGCTCAATTCAAGAATCCCCGCATCACCTGTGCGGTGTTCGAGCGGCGCAGCTTGGCGATGGCCTTCGATTCGATCTGTCGGATTCGCTCGCGCGAAAGTTGCAGCCGGTCGCCGATCTCCTGAAGCGTTTGTGGCTCGTCGTCGTCCAAACCGAACCGAAGCTTCAGCACTTCGGCCTCTTTCGGATTGAGCTCGGACAGCAGGCTCCTAATCTGGGACAGGAAAGACTCCTGGAGCAGGGCAACATCGACCGGCGCCACGGTTCCCTGTTCCAGACGATCGGCCAGCTCAACGCCCCCGTCCTCGCCTACCGTCTCGGAAAGCGATACGTCGTTACCCGAAATGGCGATGAACGTGTTGACGGCGTCGAGAGACAGGTCGAGCGAGGCCGCCACTTCCTCAGGGGCCGGCGTTCCCTTCTCGCCCGCCGAGAACTGCCGCTCAATGCGGCCAAAGGCAGTCGCCATACGCGACGGAACGGCGAACACCCGGGTATGCTCGGAGATTACGCGAAAGATGGATTGGCGAATCCACCAGACCGCATAGGAGATGAACTTGACGTTCCGATCCGGATCGAAGCGACGTGCGGCTTGAATCAACCCAAGATTCCCCTCATGGATTAGATCAAGAAACGAAACCCCCAAACCTCTGAAGCGCTTGGCATAGCTCACAACGAACCGGAGATTGCACTCGACCATCTTCCGGAGCGCCGTCTCGTCGCCTTCACGAACGCGACGGCCGAGCTCTTTCTCTTCCTCCGGGCTCAGACGAGGAAACTTGCCGATCTCGCGAATGTAGCGACTCAGGGTTTCCGCGTCGTCGGAGGAACGCCGCCACCGACGTGCGGACTGCATGCCCGATCATGCCGCAGGACGGCCCCCCAGAGCAAGGAAAGACCAAGGAAGTCCAAGGCAAGACCAAGGTCCGGGCAGAGGTCAGGAATCTTGCGGCACCTTGACCAGATCGCGAGGGGGTAGCTTGACGAGGGCGTTCTTGACTCGGTCCTTCCACCCCTCCTCTTCCTTCATCATTTCCCGTCGTACGTACTCGATGAACTCGCTGACCTCGGCGTGCATCTGTTCCATCTTGGTGCGCATGTTGAGAATGATCTCCACTCCTGCCAGGTTGACGCCTAGATCGCGGGTGAGATTGAGGATGGTTTCTAGCTGCCGCAGATCCTCCTCGGAGTAAAGCCGCGTGTTGCCTTCGGTTCGTGAAGGTTTCAGCAAGCCTTCACGTTCGTAGAGCCGCAATGTCTGCGGGTGAATGCCGTAGGTCTGCGCCACGGCACTAATCATGTAGTACCCCTTGCCCTTCGCTCGGCTTCCCCTTACCTTTTCCCGCGGAGCAGAGCCAGACCGTTTCACCGCAACACCCCCTTGCCTTTCGTGAACGCGACGAAGAGGTCTCGACGCGGGTTCTCTGGATACAGCCGGGCGAGCTCGCGCAGCAAATCCTGCGATCGCTCGTCGTATGCCGTCGGCGTTACCACCTGAATCGTTACGAAGAGATCCCCCTGGCCTCCGCCTCGGAGAGACGGCGCTCCCCGACCCGAAAGGCGGAGCTTCTGACCGCTCTGCACGCCCGCCGGTACACGCACCTTGACCGATCCTCCCACCGTGGGTACTTCGATGCGACACCCCAACGCAGCTTCAGGGAACGTGACCGGCACGGTGCAGAGGAGATTGTCTCCCTTGCGCGTAAAGAACGGATGCCGCTCGGCCGGAATGATCTGGATCAGTACGTAGAGATCGCCGGTTCGACCTCCGCCGCGCCCTTCGTTGCCCGTTCCGGGCACCACGACGTTCGAACCGTCGTCCACACCGGGGGGTATTTCGACTTCGATGGTCTCTTCCCTACTCTCCCGACCCAGCCCCTGGCAGTCTGGACAATCCTGTCGGTCCACGCTTCCCGAGCCGCCGCAGTCTGGACAGGCTCGCGCGAACAACATGTGCCCCCGAGCCTGCGTTGCCTGCCCGCGGCCCTGACACACCCGGCACGGCTGCGACCGGTTGGCGGGCAGATGTCCCCAACCCTCGCACGTCTCGCACGCGACGAGGCGGTTAACGTGAAAGGACGCCGCGAAACCCTTGAGGGACTCGTCGAACGAGATGCCCAATCGGTGCTGGATGTCTTCGCCCGGCACCGCACTTTTCGAAGGAGACGCCGTCGCCGGACGACGGAAGATCTCGAGAAAGATGTCCGCCTCGGACCGACCGGTCATCGAAAAATCGAATCCCTCGAAACCGTAGCCCGCCGCGGGCTCGGCCACATCCTCCGTTCGCTTCGCTCCCGAGCGATCATAGGAGTCGCGCTCACCTGGGTCCGACAACACGTCATACGCTTCCGTGATCCGCCGATAACGCAGCTCCGACACCCGATCGCCGGGGTTGATCTCGGGATGGTACTTCCGCGCCAGCTTCCGGTAAGCCCTTCTTATTTCGATACGGGAAGCCGAGCGTTTGACCCCGAGTAGCTCGTAGTAACTGCGTTTTTCCATGTCTGACGAATCCTTACTCGAACGCTCTACTTCTGCTCGTCCGAGTCGACGACTTCTGCATCGATGACGTCGTCACCCCCCGCGGGGCCGCCGCCAGGCTCGCCCGCTCCGGCGCCGGTCGCACCCGCTCCCGCCTCGCCTGCTGCGTCTGGTTTGGCCGCCTCACCCGCTTGCTTGTACATGATCTCCGCCAGGCGATGGCTCGCCCGCTCCAAGACTTCCCGGGCGTTGCGGACCGCTTGCACGTCGCCATCCTGCAACGCCTTCCTCGCGTCCTGGATGGCAATCTCGATCTGCGAAGACTCCTCGGTCGGGATCTTGTCCTTGTTCTCGGAGAGGATTTTTTCCGTCTGGTAGACCATGCTGTCGGTCTTGTTGCGCTCTTCGGCTTCGTCCTGTCGTCGCTGATCGTCTTCCGCATGGGACTCCGCTTCCCGCTGCATCTTCTCGACCTCACTCTGGTCGAGGCCGCTCGAAGCGGTGATGGTGATGGCCTGCTGCTTTTGAGTGGCCAGATCCTTCGCCGAGACGTTGACGATCCCGTTCGCATCGATGTCGAAGGTTACTTCGACCTGGGGCACGCCGCGCGGCGCCGGCGGGATCCCCACCAGATGGAAACGCCCGAGCGTTCGATTGTCACTGGCCATGGTTCTTTCGCCTTGCAGCACGTGGACTTCCACCTGCGTTTGATTGTCGGATGCCGTCGAGAAGATTTCGCCCTTTCGCGTCGGGATGGTTGTGTTCCGCTCGATGAGCTTGGTAAAGACACCACCGAGCGTTTCGATGCCCAACGACAAGGGCGTGACGTCGAGGAGAAGGAGATCCTTCACTTCACCCGAGAGCACGCCGGCCTGAATGGCGGCCCCCACAGCCACAACTTCGTCGGGGTTGACGCCCTTGTGCGGCTCTTTCCCGAAAGTCTCCTTCACGATCTCCTGAACCTTGGGCATTCGGGTCGAGCCTCCCACCAGCACGACCTCATCGATTTCTTTGGCGGACAGCCCGGCGTCCTGAATCGCTTGCTTGCACGGGCCTACCGTCTTCTGCAGCAGATCCTCGATGAGCTGCTCGAGCTTGGAACGGCTGAGCCTCAGCGAAAGGTGTTTCGGCCCGGACGCGTCCGCAGTAATGAAGGGCAGGCTGATCTCGGTCTCCATCGTCGACGAGAGCTCGATCTTCGCCTTTTCCGCCGCCTCCTTGAGGCGCTGCAGCGCCATCCGGTCTTTGGAAAGATCGATCCCCTGATCCTTGACGAACTGGTCGATGATCCACTCGATGATTCTCTGATCGAGGTTGTCTCCACCCAGGTGCGTATCACCGTTGGTCGATTTGACCTCGACGACGCCCTCACCGACTTCGAGAATCGAAATGTCGAACGTGCCTCCGCCGAAGTCATAGACGGCGATCTTCTCGTCGCGCTTCTTGTCCAGGCCGTACGCCAACGCCGCCGCGGTCGGCTCGTTGACGATTCGCATGACTTCGATGCCGGCGATCTTGCCGGCATCCTTGGTGGCCTGCCGCTGGCTGTCGTTGAAATAAGCGGGGACGGTAATGACCGCCTGCTCCATTTTTTGCCCGAGGTAATCCTCGGCCGCCTGCCTCATCTTCTGCAGGATCATGGCCGAGATCTCCGGAGGAGAATGCGTCCGTCCCTTGATCTCGACGCGCGCATCACCGTTGTCCGCTTTTATGACCTTGTAGGGAACCATCTTCATTTCTTCGGAGACTTCCTCGTAGCGTCGGCCCATGAACCTCTTGATGGAGAACACCGTGTTCTCGGGATTGGTCACCGCCTGACGCTTGGCGACCAGTCCTACGAGGCGCTCGTTGCCCTTCGAAAAAGCCACCACCGACGGCGTGGTGCGACTTCCCTCGGGATTCGTGATGACGACCGGGTTGCCCCCCTCCATGACCGCGACCACGGAGTTCGTCGTCCCGAGGTCGATGCCGATGATCTTGCTCATCCTTTGTTCCTCCCTACTTTTCTTCTCTGTCTTGCCTTAGTGCCGTGGGGCCCCCAGCCTTCGCTGGAAGCTTCGGCTGGTCCGCCGAAGTTCTCTTCGTTCGAAGTACGGACGAAGGCGGGACACCCCCACGGCTTGCGCCTTCGTCGGTGAAAATGCTTAGGGCTCGCTCCGTTCGCGTAGAGTGCCGATTGATTTTACCGAGCACCCCGCCTTTAGTCTGGCCAAAGGATAGAATGTGAGCTAGAATTTGTCAAGTTTTTTGCTGATATCTCTGGCGGCCAAGCTGTGTCCCAGCCGGGATACATCTTGTCCCTAAAGGGGGACCCGGAACACGTGCATCCGGCCGACCGACATTCCGTTAACACCTTTATTGACAGTCTATTACATGATTATCATTCTTCGCCGTCAGATGGTATACAGGTTGCAATCTATCGGGTTGTTAGACCGGCCCCGGGGAGGAGGTGCTATGGTGACACGCGCGGCTTACATCCTGATCAGCATTCTGACTGTGCCTACGTTCCTTACGTCTTCCACATTTTCATTCGGGCAATCCGGTCGTACCTACAACTACGGCCACATCCGCTACGCCGAGGGCGAAGTGACCTTGCAGCGTGCCCTGGAGCCGGAAGCCGCGGAGGCCGCCATCAACGTGCTGGTCATGCCGGGCGATCGGCTGTGGACAGCGACGTACGGGCGGGCGGAGGTTCTCTTCGCCGATGGCTCGGTGCTGCGAATGGACGAACGCACCAAGGTGGACTTCACCGCGTTCGGAGAGACCGCCGGTGCGGAGACCCTGCTCCGACTGTGGAACGGAAGCCTCATCCTACGCATCGTCGATGCTTCGGCGGCTTCCTATCGGATCGACACGCCGTCCGGCAGCATCTTCCCTGTTTCCGAAGGTTTGTTTCGGATCGACGTCGATGAGACCGGCATCGCAACGGTTTCGGTCTATGAAGGCGTCGCCGAGCTGGCATCGGAAACCGGTTCGGTTCTGGTTCGAACCGGTCAGCGGAGTTTCGTCCAGCAGGGTCTTCGGCCCGAATCCCCTTTCGAATTCAACACGGCTCTTTACGACGCGTTTGCCTCTTGGAGTGATGGCCGAGAGCAGCTTCACCGGCACGCGCGTCGCATCGAAGGAGTGCCGGACGAAGTAGCCGTTTACGCCGGTGAGCTCCAACACTATGGCAGCTGGCGACACGACGCTTCGCACGGACAGGTCTGGTATCCCACCACGTCCATCGGTTGGAGTCCCTACACGCATGGTCGATGGTCTTATACGTCCTTCGGCTGGACTTGGATCTCTTATGAGCCTTGGGGATGGGCTCCTTACCACTATGGTCGTTGGGGGCACGGCACCTTGGGCTGGCACTGGATACCGGGAGTTTATTGGGGACCGGCTTGGGTCTCTTGGGCTTTCGGGCCGACCTGGGTGGGATGGTCTCCGTTGGGGTACCACAACCGCTCCATCGTTCCCTACCGCTCCGTGTTTGACTATCGCGGCGGTCGTGCCGTGCCTCGACACGGATGGAGTTTCGTCAAGAACGATCACTTCCGGGCGGGCGGTCCCGGTCGAGCTGTCCCGGTCGAGCGCACGCGACTTCGTGTCGAAGACGTTCGCGCGACCGCGAATCAGGGGCGCTTGTTCGAATCGGGAGCAATCCTGGATCGCGAGCTTCGACCCCGGGCGGTGGGAACTGCTGCTATGACGCGAATGACGCACGCCTCGAATCGAACGAGCGCCGCGAGCTCTGCGGCATCGAGTCGCGGTGGGCTCCGTCGAGGCCCGGGAGGAACGACCCCGACGACTCTGACAACTCTGTCTGGGGGCCGTACGAGCACGTCCAGTGGATATGCTGTGCCTCGATTTGCGCCTACCGGGACCAGCGGTAACGCGACCGGTTCACGTACCGCGGGTTCTTCTACTGGGCAGGCCTCTAAACAAGCCATTGGGCAAGCAACGGGACGAGCGACGACGGGTGCCGGCAGTCGTGGCGGCGCGGCCTCGACCTTGAGCCGGGTAAGCGCGGGCGTGCAACGAGGGGATACCGCCAAGACCAGAACTATTCCTGCTGGTGTGAGCCGCGGATCCTCGACCGGCATCGTTACGCCGGGCACCACGCCGGGCGCGGTCCGTCGCGCTCCCTCGAGTGTAGCCAGCCCCTCCCGTATCATGCGTAACCGCGGTACCGGCCAGGGTACAAGCCGGGGCACGGCGACGACGCGAACCCCTTCTCCGCGTTCTCAGGAAGTCACGCGTGTGCCCGCCGTCGAGCGGAGCAAGGGGAGCAGCGCCGGAAGCAAAGACTTCTTCGGGCGGCGGCCGTCGAGCGTCGGTAGCCCGCGTTCGGGAACCAGCGGTGCGCGGGCGACGCCCCGAACGCCTCGGACGCCTAGAGTAGGCAGCCCGAGCAACAACCGGTCCTCGCAGACCAAGAGCTCGAATCGATCGTCGAATCGGTCTTCTAATAAGGGCAACAGCTCCGGCAAGCGAAACAGTAATCGGAACAGCAGCCGGCCGCGGAATTAAAGGGCTCGCTATCGGATGCGGGGATGTCCCGGCCGCTGTTGAATTCGGTCGGGTAGCGGCGGCACCTGTGAATACTCTTAGGCAGCAAACTCATCGCTGTCAAGAGATTTCTGTTTGCTTCTAAGCGCGTGAACGAGAGCGCCCATATGGCGATAGCCTTTGATACGCCGGAACTTTTTCTGCGCGGTGACGACGCCAAGAGCGGTCCATCGGCGAACCATGGAAGGACTCTACCAACGCTTGACGTTTCTCGATACTCTGCGAATGGTTCCGTTGAGATTCTCAATGGCGTTCGTCGTGGCAAGAGACTGGCGAAGTAAGGCGGGCAGCGCGAGCTTCACGACCGTGAGTGTCTCTTCCATCCCTTCACGAAGGCTTCCGGCAGCTTCGTCGTAGCCGTTTCGCTCGAGCCACGACACCAATGCCTGAAGTCGCTTGCGCGCCTTGTCGGCACTCTTGCACTTGTAGGCTTCCTTCATCGTCTGGAGCACGTAGGCGTGACGAGACTTGGGAAGGTACGAGCGAAGATTCCGGAGTTTATGGATCTGGCACCTTTGGATGACCGCGAGGTCCCCCAAAACGTCGACGAGTGCCTTGCGGATGCCTTTGCCTCCGTCCACTACGCAGAGAATCGACTCATCGACGCGCAAGCCTCGCTCGAGAAGGTCCTGCAACATCGCGGTGCACACCCGAGAGTTCTCCGTCGAGCCCAGCCATATACCCAGGGGCACCTTCGTTCCATCTATTGTGATACCGAGAGTTACGACGACGGTCTGTCCGGCCACCTCAAGGCCATCCAGCATCAGTGCCGCAAGCTCGAACTCCTCTAGCCGCCGAGACAGGTATTCCTCGAGCTTCTTAGTCGTCTGGCTCACGAGGTGACGGCTGGCGGCACTCTTACTCGTGCCACGAGACTTCAACTTGGCCGCGGGTTTGTCCAGACTCGATTCGTAATTTCGGGTCGATACCCCCACCAAGATCTGATTCAACACTCGCTCTGGAAGCGGGTCTTCTTCGCGGAAGGCTTCGAAGTGTGGAAGCGACGCCTCCTCGCCCGACTTCGAGCGAACTCGAGGTCGCGACACTTGGATGCGACGACCACCGAAGCTCAGCTCTCCGTTCGTGCTCCCACAGTGGTTATGAGTTCGCTCCTTCTCGTGCTTGCCCTTGAGCCCCGCGATCTCCTCGGCGTCCTCTCTGAGCAGTAGGTGCAGAGCTGTCAGTCCTTGCTCGTACACCCATTCCGTCAGATCCGCCTTCGTGGCCGCGATCCCAGCTATCATCGGTAGCAGTATCTGACCGACTTGGCCAACTACCTTGCCCGTAGGCGAGTGCGTTTGCTTTCTTACTGGCTTCTTCGATTTCCTAGGCATTGGTGGCTCCTTGTCCCCCTCTGGAGACGGTTTATTGGCAGACCTAATTCTTAGGCCGGCCAAGGAGCCGCCGCTACCCCAAATTCAACATCCGGCGGGACATCCCCTCGGATGCGCAGTATCCACGGCATCAGAAAGAGTGCTTCTTCGCTGATGAGAGGCGTGACGAGCTCGAGGAGAGTGGAGAACGAGCTCGCCGGTAGGCCCGGTACGCTCACGGAGCTCCTCGCGCCCCACGGCACTCCCACAGAGAGTAGCTCCCGCAGCCGCGGCCTCTTGGCGTAGGTCACGACGTTGATTTTCTGTTTGGACGAAATGCCGGCCTTTTCGCGCGCGAGCTGAACCGCGTCCTCCAAATCTCCCAGCTCATCCACCAATCCGCGGTCTTTGCCTTGCCGGCCAGTCCACACCCTCCCCCGCGCCACTTCTTGAACCGCCTCCAAGCTGAGACCGCGACCTTCGGCAACTCGGGGAACGAAGAGCTTCTCGTAGAAAAACCGTAGGTGCTCACGAAGCTTGGCCCGCTTGTCGGAGGTGAACGGTCGGGTCGGCGAACGAAAACCAGCACGCCGATGGAGAGACAACGTCTCGCGGTGAATACCGAGCATGTCGAGTAGTCGCCGCGCGACGACCTTTCCCCCGACGATGCCGATCGACCCGGTGAGTGTCGAGGGTCGGCGAGAATAGCGTCCGCCGCCGTCGCGATGTAATAGCCTCCCGACGCCGCGACGTCCCCCATCGAAACCACCACCGGCTTTTCCTTGCGGGTGAGGGCCACTTCCCTCCAAATCAAATCCGAGGCCACCGCGGCGCCTCCCGGACTGTCTACGCGAAGCACGACCGCCTTCACCCGCCGGGACTCACGGACTCGCTTCAAGAACTCCCCCAGACCCCGGGGGCTCACGATCCTGGAGGACGGACGAGAGCGCCGTTCACCCGTCGAAGCAATTGGGATTTATGATCTTAGATTGACAAAGACCATAAAACAGTGTACCATGTGGCCATGATGAAGAGACACAAGGCACCGTGCAAATCCCACCGCGAAGGTATCACGCTCATCCAATTGTACGACATGTTTCCCGACGAAGATGCCGCCCGTCAGTGGTTCGAGCAAAGACTGTGGAACGGCCAGCGGTGCTGCGGCCACTGCGGTAGCCTCAGAACCAGCAAAGCTTCTCACGCCAAGATGCCGTACTGGTGCACGGATTGCCGCTCATACTTCAGCGTCCGAACCGGAACGGCTCTTGAGTGCTCCCGACTGCCGCTTCGCAAGTGGGCGCTCGCCATCTACCTCGAAGTCACGAGTCTGAAGAGCGTTTCGTCGATGAAGCTCCACCGAGACATCGGCGTCTCCCAGCGTGCGGCTTGGTTTATGCTGCACCGCATTCGTGAAGCGTGGAAGCCCACTGCAAATTCATTCTCTGGCCCCGTCGAGGTAGACGAAACGTAACTCCTCTCCGTGGCCCGTCGTGACAAGCGTGTCGGAATGTTCCATCGTGAGCAGTCTTGAAAGGAGTGCGAAGCGATGGAAGCGAGGACAGCATTTCGTAGGCGAGCACGTGAAGAAAATCGTGGCCGCACAGGTCGAGGGCGGCGTTACTCGCGGGAACAACGTCGCGAAGCGGTGCTGTATCTGAATCAGATGAAGGATCAGGGCGCGAGCCTTGAGGGTGTCGCGAGGGGGCTCGGGGTGAGTGGCTGGAGTCTATCTCGATGGAATCGAGAGGAGGCTATGAGGGGTATCGTTCGGCGTGTCGAAGTCGTGGAATCGGAAAAACGCACGGAGATTACGCTGGTAACCCCGCGAGGGTATCGAATCGAGGGTCTGTCGGAACAGCGGCTGCTGCGGCTTGTTGAGCAGCTGGGATGAAGTGGAATAGCCGTCGGGTGTCGGCGTGGGCGTACGCGGCGCCGGCGGATCTCCGCAAGGGCTTTGACGGTCTGTCGGCGCTGGTGATGAACGAGCTTGGTCGTGACCCGCTGAGCGGTGAGCTGTACTTGTTCGTCAGCCGCAACCGAATCCGCGCGAAAGTTCTGCACTGGGACGGGACCGGACTGTGCGTCTACGCGAAACGTCTCGAAGAGGGAAAGTTCGCATGCCTGTGGTCCAGCGGTGACGGCGAGCCAGTGCGACTGACGACGACAGAGTTGTCGTTGTTTCTGGAGGGGAGCCGGTTGGTCGGAAAAATATCTTTGTCACCTCCTGAAATGAAGCATTTTTCACTTGCCGTGAGATCGTCTCTATGATCTAATCGTATTCCGTGGTTCGCATAAAAAACGAACACGACCTCGAAACACTCCGCCAGATAGCTCTCCTCGTTGATAACGAGAACCAGCGCCTCGTCAATGAAAACGTTCGTCTGCGAGTGGAACTGGCGAGACTCCATGGTGTGCCGGAAACGGAGCAACTTGAACTGTCGGTTCTCAAGCAACTACAGGAAAAGCGAGAGAGCATTTTCCGCATCGACGAAAAGCGGACCCGGAAGAAAACGAAGGCTAAAAAGAACAAGAAGAAAGGGCACGGCCCGCGCGAACAGCCTCATCTTCCCGTGGTCGACAAAGTAATCGAACTCGCCGAGACAGAGAAAAAGTGCTCGGTGTGCGACGGCGAGATGGCGGGTCAATACGAGGAATCGGAAGTGGTGACGGTGGTGAAGCGGAGCTTCGTCATCGAACGGCATTTGCGGAAAAAGTACCGCTGCCGATGTAACGCGAACGTCGTCACCGCACCGGCGGCGACGAAGCTTCAGCCCGGAGGCCGCTACTCGGTGGAGTTCGCGACCGAAGTGGCCATCAGCAAGTACCTGGACCATATGCCTCTCGAGCGCCAGGTTCGGATGATGCGCCGCGAAGGGCTAGATATCGACAGCCAGACGCTGTGGGACCAGCTGAACGTACTGGCACGTCATCTGAATCCGGTGTACGACGCTCTGGGAGAGAAGGTTTTGGAGTCACCCGTCATCCACGCCGACGAAACGCGGTGGCCTCTGATGGGCTCGATGAAGAAGTCGGCGGGCACGGTGTGGGGCGTTTCGAGTCCGGACATCGCGTACTACCGAATGCTGCCGACGAAATCGACGGAAGATGGCCAAAAGGTGCTGGGGACCTACTCCGGCATCGCGGTTGTGGACGGCTACGCGGTGTACGAGGTGCTAGCTCGTGCCGGTCCAGACGGCTACGCGGCTCGTGCCGGTCCACAGTTTCGTCTCGCCCACTGCTGGGCGCACGTGAAAAGAAAGTTCGACGAAGCCAGCGAGCACTACCCGCAAGCTTGCTCCGAAGTGCTTCGTTTGATCGGAGAGCTGTACGAAGTCGAACGCGAGGTCCCGGGTCCGTTTCCCGGCGATGAAAAAGCTCAGAAACTGAGACTTCGTTTACGCAAGCAACGTTCGCAGCGGATCTTGAAAGCGATTCGGCAATGGGGCGAGAGCCAAAGAGGATTGCCGCGAAGCGACTTCGGCAAGGCGGTCCGCTACATGCTGGAGAGATGGGAGACACTCACGCTGTTCGCCGAAAACCCTCTCGTCTGGCTTGACAACAATCACGCCGAGCGCGCCCTGAGGGAACCTGTCGTCGGTCGCAAAAATCACTACGGCAGTCGATCGAAACGCGGAACCGACGTCGCAGCGCTGTTCTACACCCTGTGCGAGACCACGAAGCTTCAGAACGTCGACCCCAGGGCCTACATGCTCGAAGCGGCCTACGCCGCCATCAACCAGCCAGGAACCGTGTTACTCCCCGACGCCCTACGCAACAACTCCGCTGCGTAGCTTCTCCTCCGAATCGCGACGTTCCAACCCGCTCCAGTGGGGCACGGCGAAGAGTTACAGAGCATGCGCTACATTCGCAAGTACAACGAAGACCCCAAGCCCGTGAAGTGGACCTACAACGATCCGTCACGACGCATTAAAACCACTAAACGTTCAGTTGTTACAGTCCACTAGTGGACCGTAACATTTAAGTATTTAGTAGTAATATCTCTCTCATGCGAGGGAGAGCCGTTGTGTTGACTCAAGCGGAACATAGGGAGCTTGGCAAACGAGTTTCGAGCCGTAGCGGTCGAGCGGATGACGCGCGGATCGCTCGGATGTTGCTCTTGCTGGCAGACGGTGCAAGCTATACGCAGGTGCAGCAGACGGTGGGCTGCACGGCGCCTTTTATCAGCAAGTGGAAACGCCGATTCTTGGAGGAGCGTCTGGCAGGTCTGTACGCGCGTCACGAGGGGCGTCCGATTCAAGTGCTCACGCCTCGGATGGAAGCACGGATTCTTTCGTGGACGCAGAAAAAACCGACCGACGGCTCGACTCACTGGAGCACGCGTCGACTTGCGAAGAAGCTGGGAATCCATCACATGATGGTGGCTCGCACTTGGAAAAAGCATGGTCTCCAGCCACACCGAATTGAGCATTACAAGGCCTCCAACGATCCGGATTTCGAGACGAAGGCAGCGGATATCATCGGTCTATATATGAATCCACCTCAGCACGCTGCGGTGTTTTGTATTGATGAGAAAACGGCGATCCAAGCCCTGGATCGACGGGACCCGATCTTGCCGTTGTCTCCCGGGCGGGCCGAGCGACACGGTTTCGAGTACGTCCGGCATGGAACGCTTTCTCTCTACGCCGCCTTCGACACGAAGACGGGGGTGGTTTTGGGCAAGACTGTCCGCCGCCATACCAGCCAGGAGTTCGTCGCCTTCTTGGAGCAGCTGGTTGCGAGCCACAAGCGAAAGCGCGAAATACATGTCATCCTCGACAATCTGTCGGCTCACAAGACCGCCAAGGTCGCACAGTTCCTCGAGGCCAACCCAAAAGTCCGACTCCACTTCACACCCACACATTCCTCCTGGCTGAACAAAATCGAACTCTGGTTCTCCAAGATCGAGCGTGCCCTGATCCATCGAGGCGTGTTCACGTCAACCCACGACCTGACCCGCAAGATCATGCGCTACATTCGCAAGTACAACGAAGACCCCAAGCCCGTGAAGTGGACCTACAACGATCCGTCACGACGCATTAAAACCACTAAACGTTCAGTTGTTACAGTCCACTAGTGCCCTGTATCAGTGATCGTTGCCTAAGGCTCGAGGCCATTTTGTGTGCTGGCGAGGCGTGCCGACGAAGGCATATCTGGATATTTCGAGCCGCCTTCCGCAGCGAGCCTGTCGAGCGGAGGGCTAGGCCGAAGGCCGAACTGGAACGATGGCGCAACGAAGCCAGCGCGCAAAAGGGGCCGAGATTTAGGTGACGAATCACTGATACAGGGCACTAGGGCTGGCCGTTCCTTGAACCGCTCAGACGCGGATGAAGACGCTGTTCTCGTTGCCCAGCTCGCGAGCCGCGGGCGTGAGGATGGTGGCAGACCCGATCGGGAGTTTCCGTCCGTCCTCCAGGGCTCGCCGAACGTCTTCTTCGGAGACGAAATCGAGGGGACTGGTGGGAGAGGGCGCTTTGGTTTCATCCCGTTTTGGATTCGTGCTCTCAACGCTCGCCGACGACGCGGCCGGTGGTTGGGTCTCGCTCGCATCACCACCGCCGCGAAGACCCCGACCGAAGAGGAACCGCTCAACCCGTTCCTCAATCGAAGGAGCCACGCTGGTCACGGCGGGAGCCGCCTGAGCGGGAGGTGAGGCAAGCTGCTGCGCTCCGTATTCCGCAACGGCAGCCTCGACATCGACCGGTCGCAACTCGAACGCAAGCCGCTTGATGTTGATCAGATGAAGCGGCGTGATGTTGTCGGAGGTGACGTTGCCTCCGTACGCACCACACCCGAGGGTCATGGCCGGATCGAGACCAGTGCTGAAGCCGACCGCGCCGTGAGTGGCGGTCGAATTGGCGATGATGCGGTACGCCGGCTTCTGAAGGGCGAACTCCATGATGACGTCCCGGTTCTGCGAATGAATGGACAGCGTATGCCCCATCCCGCCGTAGCGCAGGATTTCCTTGGATCGCTCGCAGGCTTGCTGCCAATCCTTCACGACGTAGAACGCGAGAATCGGTGAGAGCTTCTCGATGGAAAGTGGATAGTCTCGACCCACGCCATCCAGCTCGGCAACCAGGACTCTCGTACCGGCAGGAACGGTGATGCCGGCCTTCTGGGCAATGTAGGTGGCACTCTTGCCGACGATTTGCGGATTGGCCAGGCGACTAGGACTGATGGCGATCTTCTCGACCGCATGGATTTGCTCGGCGTTGAGGAACGCGCCTCCCTGCTTCGTCACCTGCGCCCTTACCTGTTGGGAGATAGCCTCATCACAAATCAGTGCTTGCTCGGAACAACAAAGCGTTCCGTTGTCGTAGCTCTTCCCGGTCAGAATGTCCCCCACCGCCTTGACGACATCCGCCGTGGACTCGATGTAGGCGGGGACATTCCCTGGGCCGACCCCGAAGGCCGGCTTCCCGGAGCTATACGCGGCGCGCACCAGCCCCATGCCACCGGTGGCGAGAATAACGGAAGTGGATCGATTGCGCATTAGCTCCTGAGTGCCTTCGATCGACACGTGCTCCATGCACTCGATGGAACCTTCCGGTGCCCCCGTGGCAAGGGCCGCTCGACGCATGACATCGGCGGTAGCGCAGATGCATTTCTTGGCAGCGGGGTGAGGAGACAGAACGATCGTGTTGCGCGCCTTGAGACTGATGAGAATTTTGTAAATAGCCGTGGAAGTGGGGTTCGTCGAGGGAATGACGGCGGCGATGACCCCGACGGGCTCTGCGATCTCGTAGAGCTTCTTCTCCGGCACCTCGCGGATGATCCCCACCGTCTTCATGTCTTTGATGAAACGATGGACATCCACTGCGGCGAACTTGTTCTTGACGAACTTGTGTTCGACGACGCCGTATCCCGTTTCTTCGACGGCAAGCTTCGCCAGCTCCATGGATGCATCCGAAGCCGCCTGAGCGGCCGCAGCGACGATGCGATCGATTTTGTCCTGCGGGAAGTGGCCCAGCGTGCTCCACGCTTCTTTCGCGCGACCGAGGAGGGTCCGCGCTTCCTGAACGGATAGCAGATCCGCGTCTTTCACCAGCGCCGGCATCATTAGGTTCCTGAGAAGCTCCTTGACATTCTTTGCTGGGCTGGCCTCCCAGCTGGCCCTACGACGGCCGCGGCAGAATCTCTTCGACGCCGCTATCGGGGCTGGGGATGATGTGGACAGAAACCAACTCGCCTACTCGTCGCGCGGCTGCCGCGCCGGCGTCGACTGCCGCTTTGACCGCTCCAACGTCTCCCCGCACGAGAACCGTCACCAGGCCGGCCTCGATGTATTCGCGACCGATGAGAACGACGTTGGCCGTCTTGACCATGGCGTCCGCCGCTTCAATCGAGCCGATGAGGCCCTTCGTTTCGACCATGCCCAGCGCTTCCATCGTCCCCCTCTTGCGTTCAGGACTCGCTTCAGAACGCCCCGGCTTAGCGGGCTTGGGAATGAGAACCGTTCGCCCTTTCTCGAGGCTGGCAATATAGCATCGCCCGGAAGAGACCGTCAAGGTGAGACTTAGCCCCACCTGGCGCGCCCGCCGGAGGCCCGCCCATTGACTCGCGGAACCGGCTGTGACATAGTGGCTGACTTTGGATCTGCGCCCGGAGAGGGTCTCCCGGCAATCGCCGTAACGGAACTCAAACTCTGTAACAAACGAGGAAGTACCAGAATGAAGGAAATGCTGCACCGGGTTAGTCTAATCGTTCTCGCGGGGCTCGTGTCCTTGACCGCAGGAGCATGTCAAGGCAACGGAGGAGTAGAAGTTCAATCCATCTCTCCAGCCATCGAGCTCAACAAGCCGCAGGCCCCGATAGGAAGTCCCATCGAAGCCACGTACCGCTTCGAACTGGGGCCGGACTTCGAATCCTTGGACAAGGATTACACCGTCTTCGTGCATTTCCTCGACTCTCATGACGAGCTTCTTTTCACGGACGATCATCAACCCCCGGAGCCCACCAGCACCTGGCAAGAGGGTTCGACGATCGAGTACGCGAGGACCGTCTTCGTCCCCCTCTATCCCTATTTGGGCACCGCGACCATCGAAATGGGACTTTACTTCTCGGAAACTGGAGAGAGATTGGGACTATCCGGCACGGACACGGGCCAAATGGGCTACCGCGTCGGCCAGCTGACGCTCCTCGACCAAAAGGAAAACATCTTCCTGGTCTACAAGGAAGGCTGGCATCCCCTGGAGTCCTCGTCAGAGAACCCAGCTCTCGAGTGGCAGTGGACGAAGCAGGAAGCGGTGTGTTCTTTCAAGAACCCGAAAGTGGACTCGCTCCTCTACCTGAGGGCCGATACGAATATCGAGGCGTTCTCCGAGCCGCTGCAAGTGAGCGTTTTCGTTGGAGACACCGAGCTCACACAGATCACGGTCGAAGACCGAGATCCTTTTCTCACCAAAATCCCCATCCCTGCCACGGCTCTCGGCAGCGAAGACTGGGTCGACCTCAGAATCGTCAACAATCAGTCCTTCGTGCCGTCAGAGCTTGGGATTGGAAGCGATCCGCGTCAGCTCGGTCTGAGGGTGTATCACCTTTACATCGATCCCCAACCCGGCACCTAGTGCCGTTTCCAACTTGGGCATTGGGCGCCAGACCTACCGTCGTCCTCACCCTAAGCAGTTGGAACGGTCCCCGGAACTGATTAGCCCAGTTCGATCCCGGCGCCGCTAGGAACCGCCCCCGTCCTCGACGCGATAGTTGGAACGGCACTAACCCAATAAAGTCCAACAACGACGCTGTCGCCCTCGCCCCACACTTTTTCGTGGGGTTCCCACCCCACTTATGTCACGGATTGACGACACTACATGTCTGTCGCCGGGACAGATGAGGCCTTCCCCATAACCAAGCGACCTTCTCCGCTCGAGACGATCCATTCCTTTCCGAGGTTTAGCGTCAAGAGATGAACGTGCGCTCCAACTCGTTTTGTTGCCCTCCGCTGGCACCTTTGTTGCAAAAACAAAATTCGAGGCGACACCCGGTTGAACCCGCCAGGGTTCGGCAAGCCGAGCAACAATCAGGCCGTGCCCTGAACGAACAGGCCCTCACGAACTCGAATCGTACGTCCTCATAACAGAAGAAAAGGACACCGGGAGAATCCGAGGTCTCCCGAGTCCTCCGAACACGAGTACTTCGGATGAAAGGGCGTAGTGTTGCCATGAAGACCAAGCTAGAACGTTGTGGCGCGTTGGGAATGTTTGTGCTGCTCGCGGTTTCCGGTTCCGGCTCGGTGCTGGCCGGGGAAACCAAAGCGATACCCAGAAGCCTCTACGTGCCCGTGTCGTTCCGAAGCTGCGAGCATCTGGTGGGAACGACGCTCTTCATCGGGGACCAGCCCGTGGGGTCGTTGCCCACGGAGCGGATTTTCGTGTTCACGTACTATCCCAACCTGAAGCGCCTGGAGCCCGCGTTCACCGAGCTTAGCATCGAGGGCGTTCGCTCAGACGACGGAAGTCCTTTCCTCGGGCGTCTAGCTATCAATCCCACCGCCATCTCCACCGCCGAAGAAAGAATCGATCTCGACTTCGAGCGGGCGAAGCAGCAGTTCACGTACCGTATCGACGTCCGCTACGAGAAGGTTCACGTGCTCATTCGCTGTGAAGCGGCGTGCGGGCATGAAGACGACGCGAGGGCGACGGCCTCGCTGGGAGCAGCCCCAACAATGGAGGTGGCGGAGAAGCCGTAGGCTTGGACGCTAGTTAGACGCCGCTTGGCGTCAATATACGAGATCTTACTATCAAGCAAGCCAGACGCCTGTTCGAGCGTCGATATGGGTGGGTGCTCCTGTCGAGGTGGTCAGACGCTAGTCAGACGCCTCTTCGCCCTCAGATCCAGCGTAATCTGCAGTCGGGTTTTCTGCCCCGGGCGACGATCCGGCAACTCGATCCGCATGACCTCGGGCGACGTGTGCTCGGGCCCAGCGCCATCGCCAATCCGCACGTCGAGGGCCAAATGCTTGTAACTCCTCGCCGTGCCCCACTGGAGCGGGTTGGAACGTCGCGATTCGGAGGAGAAGCTACGCAGCGGAGTTGTCGCGTAGGGCGTCGGGGAGTAACACGGTTCCTGGCTGGTTGATGGCGGCGTAGGAGCTACCCTCAGAAGGTGTGGAAATAAAGTAAAGGCGGAGTAACCTTCCGCGTCACGAAACACGGCGTGAAGGGGCCAACGGAAGGAGACACCGCCATGAAGGAAAAGACCACAGGACGACGGAGTTCGTCAAGGGTGGCTTGGGAGTCGCTGGAGAAGTGGGCGAGGCTTGAGATCCAGGATTGGGTGCAGGAGCTGATGGTAGCCGAAGTCACGGAGCTTCTCGGGCGTGAGAAATCGGAGAGACGGAAGCCCGTGGACACAACGGCGGGCTATCGAAATGGATACGGTAAGCCTCGGAAGCTGACGATGAGCGTGGGCACAGTGACGGTTCGCCGGCCGAGAGTACGGGACGTGGAGGAGAGGTTCGAAAGTCGAGTGCTTCCGCTGTTCAAGCGTCGGAGCGAAACGGTGAGCGAGTTGATTCCGGAGCTGTACCTGCATGGACTAGCTCACGGAGATTTCGATCTGTCGCTCCGCGGGCTTCTAGGGGAGGACGCTCCACTTTCTCCCAGCACGGTGTCGCGGCTGAAACAGAAATGGCAGGGAGAGTACGAGCAGTGGCTAGCTAGCCCACTGGAAGAACTCGAGCTCGTGTACCTGTGGGTAGATGGCGTGTACGTGAAGGCCGGCCTTGAGAAGGACAAGGCGGCGGTGCTAGTTGCGGTTGGTGGCCTGTCCGACGGGACGAAAATCGTCCTGACGCTGGAGGCCGGGCATCGAGAATCCTAAGCGTCATGGTCGTCGCTGCTACGGAGACTGAAGAAGCGCGGTCTGAGATGTCCCCGTTTGGTGATCGGTGACGGTCATCTCGGCATCTGGGCCGCGACCCGAAACGTATTTCCAGAAGCTGAGGAACAGCGGTGCTGGAACCACCGAATCCTCAACGTACTGGACCGGATTCCGAAAAGGGACCAGGCGCAGGCCAAGCCGCTGTTGACGGCGATCCCCTACGCCACCAGCCTGCAGGAGTGCGAGACGAAGAAGGCCAAGTTCCAGGATTGGTGCTTGCGCAAGGGTCTTCCGGGGGCCGCGCACGTGCTCGACGAGGACTGGGAGCGGATGGTCAGCTTTTATTCCTTTCCCAAGCCTCACTGGCAACACCTTCGCACGAGCAACGTCGTGGAGTCACCGTTCGCTGCACTGAGATTGAGAACGGATGCGGCCAAAAGGTTCAAGAAAATCGAGTCCGCCACTGCGACAATCTTCAAACTGCTTCTGGTTGCGGAGAAGAATTTTTGCCGGCTCAACGCACCGGAGCTGATGCGAGAGGTTCACCTGGGCGTTCGATTTGAAGATGGAGACAGGGTAACGGAGTCGTCGAAGGTTGCTGCTGCCTGAACTTTTTTACACACCTATTGACAAGAGCTCCGGCGTAGGCCGCTTCGAGCATGTAGGCCCTGGGGTCGACGTCCTGAAGCTTCGCGGTCTCGCACAGGGTGTAGAACAGCGCTGCGACGTCGGTTCCGCGTTTCGATCGACTGCCGTAGTGATTTTTGCGACCGACGACAGGTCCCCTCAGGGCGCGCTCGGCGTGATTGTTGTCAAGCCATGTAGAGCTGAACCCGCACCCGCATGCCGCCAATGGTTCCCACCTCGAGGGGGAGTAAGTCGAAGAACAGAGTCCGATCCGCCTCGGTCTCCAGGCTCACCATTTCCCCGCGTGAGTGGGGATCGGTCTTGCCGTGAATGTGTTGCAGGTTGGTAGTCTTACCGCACAGGCCGGCACCGTAGTAGACGATCTTCGCCGAAACCTGCATCGTGGTGTAGTTGAAGAAAACCACGGACCTCCCGCTCCTTAACCCTTAAATTTCAAAGAGATAAAGCCATCTTACCCGGGCCGGGTGACCGGAGTCAAGCGCCCCTAGACAAGCAGAGCGGGGCGCGTCAGAACCGCAGCGTGAGCCCCCCGAAAAACCGCTTCTGCGCTTCTTGAAGCGGATTTCCCTGGAGTTGAATCGCGCGGTAGTCGAACCGGAGGTTTGCAGGGCCCGACAGGCGCACGTACAGCCCCAAACCCCGTGACGTGGCCAGAGACGTTTCCTGAGCTTCCAAGAAAGACTGACGATACATTCCCATCCCAAAAACCAGATACGGTCGCAACCGCAGGACGGCAATCGGCGACGTGAGCAGCAGATTACCACTCCACATCGTTAGGGAGGGTGAAGCGTCTTCCTCTCTGGATCTAGAATACTCCCCCTCTAGCGAGATGATCTCCGTGAATAGCGGGACCGACAGACCGAAGCCAATTCCCGAGCGTCCGTTCGGAGAGGCCCGTTGAAAGAAACCCGTGATGCCGCCCGCGTGCGCTAGCGATGTGCCCGAGAGACTCGCAAACAAGAGAAGGCAGGCCGGGCGCGCGCCGGCTCGGAGCCACTTTGCATGGTGACCAAGTGCGGTTTGGCGCCAATGACGTTTCAAGCCCGTCCGCCCGCTGTCTTTCATTGCTAGGCCATCGCCCTAGTGTCTCGTCTCGGAAGTGATGTTAGCATCGAGAGCGTCGAGGCACCCGGGTCGCAAGGCGTGGCGAGGGCGAAATACCGGGCGCATCCAACCGAGCCGCAACGCGCGCTCGAATGCAACATGGACTTCCGGGACGGGACACTAGACCCGGCTGATACGGTTCAGTAAGACCGTGGCGATCGCCAGCTCCTCGGAGGTCGTGACCGAGAACGTGTAGCGCTCGACTCCCCTTCGATGCGCGACCGCGAGCGCACGACCGGCCAGCAGAAGATCGATCGGTCCCTCGAGCTCGGTGTCGGTTCGGATCTCTTTCCATCCCACTCCCCGCATCCCCGTGCCCAGCGCCTTCATCGCCGCCTCCTTGACGGCAAATATCGCCGATAGCGCGAGAACCGGTTTCGCAGCTCGCAAGACGAGATCTGATTCCGTTGAAACACAGACTCGGCGCACTAATCGATCACCGTGTCGCCGGTAGGCACCCGACATGCGGGATGTTTCCACCAGATCGACACCTACACCGCAAATCAATCCTTCTCGCTCCTATCGCGGGGCATTGTACCCTGGAAACAATCGGCGAGTGGCCCCGTGTAAGCGCCCTCATGCACGGCCAATCACTTCGAGGTAGAATGGGCGTCTGGCGATGTTTATTAACAGCACGGCGTGTATTGACGCCAGAACTGGGGTCTGACAACGTTGATAAGCGAGAGATCTCGCATATTGACGCCTGAGCTTGAGCAAATCTAGATGGACAGCGTAAACTGGCGTCTGACGAGGTTGATGAGCGCGACCGGCGTCTGACGAGGTTGACTAACGAGATGACGTATATCGACGCCAGAAGGGACGCCGGAACAGTTAGCTGGGCCATCGATCCACCGAGTGAGCTTCGATGGAAAGCGTAAACCTAGTGACCGCCTTCCTGGCGGGGATCATTTCCTTCATATCTCCCTGTGTATTGCCAATCGTTCCGGGGTACATATCGTTCGTCTCCGGCGTGTCTCTTCAGGAGCTCAAGAACAACGCGGCTGTCGATGAAGAGAAGAGAAGACGACTACTTCGTCAGGTGACGGCCAATAGTATCTTCTTCGTTCTGGGTTTCTCGCTGGTCTTTGTCGCGATGGGTGCTTCGGCTACTTACATTGGAAACTGGTTCGCCGTCAACCGCAGGATTCTAACGCCGGTGGCGGGCGTCATCATCATCGTCTTCGGCCTCCACACGATGGGCCTCACTCAGATCAAATGGTTGAACTACGAGAAACGTTTCCAAACGCAAAACAAACCGGTCGGGTTCGCGGGCTCGTTCCTGATCGGACTTGCGTTCGCCTTCGGTTGGTCGCCGTGCATCGGCCCCATTCTGGCGGGAGTGCTGACGTTGGCAGCCACTCAGGAGACCGTTGATCAAGGAGTCGCTCTCCTCGCAAGCTACTCGCTTGGCCTCGGCGTGCCGTTCATCGCCACCGGCCTGGCTATCAACCGCTTTCTGGATTTTTTTGCCCGCGTCAAGAAACACATGCGGTGGGTCGAGATCACTGCGGGGATTCTACTCATCTTCGTCGGCGTCCTCGTAGCAACCGACCAACTGCAGGCCCTCGCCCGCTATCTCACGTTCATCCCGATCCTTGGGTAACGGGACGACGCCTGCTCTCGTGCTATGATTACTCACTCGAATGACCGTAGCCGGCGAGCGCAGATCGGGAGGCGAAGACAGATGATGCGAACAGTTCAGCACGCCGTGGTCATCCTGTCCGGTTTCGGTGCGATGGCCTGGGGTGGTCAGCAAGGCGGCGGCACTCCGGCCACCAAGTGGGAGGCCCCGGCGGAAGCCAGGGCCAAAGCAAATCCCGTGGCGTCGAGCCCTGAAGTATTGACCGAGGGGAAAGCGCTCTATCAGAAGAACTGCAATCTCTGTCACGGCACCAGTGGCCGGGGAGACGGGCCGGCGACGCAATACGTGAAGCCGGCGCCAGCCGATATCAGCTCCGTGGCAGCGCAAGCGACCATGACCGACGGAGGGATATTCTGGAAGTTGACAACCGGGAGAGAGCCGATGCCTCCCTTCGGAAAGAAGCTTGCCGAGCGCGAGCGATGGGTATTGGTCCACTACGTAAGGAGCCTGAAGGTCGACTGATGGTGATTGCGCGCGTACTCACCCGAATGAAAGGGGCCATTTGCTCTGCGGCCGTTGCCTTCACTGTGTCCGCCTGCGGCGCGTCCTCGCCCGTCGACGAGGCGCCCAGGCCGGCACCCGATCTCGTCTTGGAGAAGGTAGACGGTAGCGGGAAACTTTCGCTCGCGGATCAAAAAGGCGCGGTCGTTTTGGTAGACCTATGGGCTACGTGGTGCGCACCTTGTTTGGCTGAGTTGCCCCACCTCCAACAGCTCGCCGATTCCTACGATCCGGAAGAGTTCGTGATGGTAGGCATCGTGCTGGAGTCTGGAGATCGGGAGGAGATCGATGAGTTCATCCGTGAGCAAGGTATCTCCTATCCCAACCTCATGGGCGAAGAAGGCACCAAGGAATCATTCGGTCCCTTTCTCGGCTATCCGACCAAGTACCTCATCTCGAAAGACGGGACTATCGTCAAGAAATACTTTGGGATGGTTGGCGATGGCCTGAGCGAAGACATCCAGCAGTTCGCGCGCACCGGCCAAAACTGAGCGCCACCCGTCTACGAAGCCTCATTGCCCCAACCCCTTCCATTTAGGTGAATTGACACTCTCAGAACTGCAAGGTATCATTTTTTTATCGTAGCGCTCGCGTAGCGCGCAATGATTTTCGACAAATCGCCCAGTCTCTTACTTGCATGAGCGTACCTGTTCAGCCTGGTCAATCGGTCCAGCGTCCCTTCTAGAGCGTCCTTATGCCCGACGGTAGAGAGACTTTTCTCGACCAGAACGCCGTCTGCGACGGCAAGCTCGAAGGTAGCAATGTCACTCTACGCGGCCGCTTCAAGGGCAAGTTACGGGTCTCGGGCGTGCTCCGCCTCGTGCAGGGCTCGGACATCGACGCCACTGTCACCGCCGGTCGAGTGGAAATCGATGGCCGCTTCCGCGGTGACATCCGAGCCGATTCGCTTCAGCTCTTCGAGCAGGGTCGCGCTTCAGGCACGTTTCGAGCCAAGACCCTCGCGGTCAAAGAAGGAGCCAAACTGGATGGGGAATTGGAGATTGGAGAGGCCTCTGCTGGCAAAAACTGAACCGAACCGCTTCAACCTGAAAACACACGCCTCCCATCGTCACGCTCGAGTTTCATGATCAGTCGGTTGGAACATTCGGCCGAGGACGCGATCCGTACACCGGTGTTGATACTTTCCTGCGTGGAATGCAATCGTTCGGTCAAGGTATTTGGCAAGGTAAGTCGTGTCCTCTGTGCTTGCGGGCAGGTGCTCTTGGAGAATCCCTCCCTACCATCCCGCAGCCATTCATCCCAGGATGCAGGATGAAACCACTGCTGTTCCGGGAACCTGCGGCATCTCAGCCGAACCGGTGAGAAGCCGGTGGAAACCGATGGAAGTCGATGGAAGGATGAAACGTGGCTAGGAAAACTAAGAAAGCGACCCGCAAGAGAGCAAGCAAGTCGAAGAAGCAAACCGAAGCGCGGAGCTCCAAAACCGTAGAGATCGTGTTCTCCTACGGCGAGGTCGATTTCCTCCGAAAGATCACGAAGAGAGAATTCGAGCCTTTCCCTCCCAAGGAGCGCGCGGCCAGGCTCTCGCTTCGAGACAAGTTGCTCGACATCGACTTCAGTCGCCCGACGGCGGGAGGTGGCGGTCTCATCGTCCTGACAGTCGATCAGCCGGAAGTCGCCCTCCTCCAGCACGTGACCAAGGAAGTCTACAGCTTCATTACGGGGGAGGAGAGACGCGCCCGTCTAATCCTAAGGGAAAAGATTCTCATTGCCGCCGAGAGAGTCGGCATCGGCAAGGGAAACCGGCGCGAAAAGTCGTCGTAGTTTTCCCCATGAGCGTGCATCACTGGAACGAGAACTGGGGACCGTTGACCGAAGATTCCCTCCGAAAGCGGCTTGCGGAAGGGGGCTTTCGCGTGACGCGCTACGTCTATCTGTACGAGGTGCTAGCTCGAGCCGGTCCAGACGGCTACGCGGCTCGTGCCGGTCCACAGTTTCGTCTCGCCCACTGCTGGGCGCACGTGAAAAGAAAGTTCGACGAAGCCAGCGAGCACTACCCGCAAGCTTGCTCCGAAGTGCTTCGTTTGATCGGAGAGCTGTACGAAGTCGAACGCGAGGTCCCGGGTCCGTTTCCCGGCGATGAAAAAGCTCAGAAACTGAGACTTCGTTTACGCAAGCAACGTTCGCAGCGGATCTTGAAAGCGATTCGGCAATGGGGCGAGAGCCAAAGAGGATTGCCGCGAAGCGACTTCGGCAAGGCGGTCCGCTACATGCTGGAGAGATGGGAGACACTCACGCTGTTCGCCGAAAACCCTCTCGTCTGGCTTGACAACAATCACGCCGAGCGCGCCCTGAGGGAACCTGTCGTCGGTCGCAAAAATCACTACGGCAGTCGAACGAAACGCGGAACCGACGTCGCAGCGCTGTTCTACACCCTGTGCGAGACCGCGAAGCTTCAGAACGTCGACCCCAGGGCCTACATGCTCGAAGCGGCCTACGCCGCCATCAACCAGCCAGGAACCGTGTTACTCCCCGACGCCCTACGCGACAACTCCGCTGCGTAGCTTCTCCTCCGAATCGCGACGTTCCAACCCGCTCCAGTGGGGCACGGCGAGGAGTTACGTTTCTCCTCAGGCGTCCCTTTTGGATATCTTTCGCAGAGACGCCAGACAAGCGAGCCAGCGTACGAACTCTGAGCACATCCTTGGACAAGCGAAAGGAAACATAGAGGCAGGGCACTCTGGCCCCCTCCGCGATCTGGTCGGTAAGTTGCTTGAGGAAACCGGAGAGTCGGTCACGCTCTTGGTCCACGATCACCATGACTCCGGGGCCCAACCCATCCATCGCCTCATCCATTAGACGGAAGCCGCTCTCGATGCTCTTTCCCTGCTTGGACTCCAACTCCTGGAGATAGCTGTTCATGGCCGTCCCCTCGGAGGCGAGGACGATCGGGCTGCTTTTGCCCAAGACCACCTTGCCAGCGTCTGCGGTCATGGCGTTGGGGCGGCTCTTGGGTTCGCCCTCCTTCGCAGCAGACTTCTTAGGGGTGCGGGTCACGTCTGGATCGGACTGCTGTTTCTTGGCCGCAGCGGCCTTGCTCCGCAAGCCAGGATCGGACTTGGCCTTTTTCGACGAAACCGCCTGCGGAACAGAGATTTTCGCGCGGTTCGCTTTCGCCTGCTTCCCTTCTTCTTCCTCCAACGATTCGTCGGGCCGCGGCGGAAGACCCATCGAGGCCCGCTCTTTGATTCGACCGACCTTCCGTTCCAGCTCCGATGCGTGAGGAAGGTCCCCGACGAACAGGTCATCGAGGTAGAACCCCTCGGGATAATCCACGGACCGAGACCTTAGCTCCTCGTCCAGATTACTGTGGACGATGTAGTCCCCCTTACGGTGCATGTCTTCCAAGGCCTCGAAGACCGCGGCATTCACCGGGAAGTAAAAATCCGAACCCGAAAGCAGGTCCAGGATCTTGTACTTGAGCTCGGAGCCGGCGGTATTCACCGTCAGGCATAGCGTACGAAGCACCGAGGTCTCGAGCTCGAGAAGCTCCCCCAGACTGATTTCGGCATAGGCCTTCTCTTGGGTGGCCATTTCTCCCTCCGCCGGCGGCCATCGACCACCAGCTCAACCCTTATCTATTTAGTTGTTCGAGATGCTTCCATGCTACCAGGGAGGTGGTAGCCGACGCAAGTGGATCGCGCTGTCTTTTGACGTGATAAACACTCATATCTAGTATCTCGAATACCTGGAGGATATTGGCCGGACTTCCGATCGCGCGCGATCCGGGCCAAGTCACCGGGTGGCGGTGGCTTAAACACACCTGCCTCATGTATACTTCGATTAGCGCGTCCTTTCTCAAAACTCAATAGCCAAGACACGTAGGGGCAATGTCAGTTGGCCGTACAACACAGGTGACCGTCGGCTCGGACCCGTTCGATGTGTCGACGACGTTGCACACCGGGAACGTACCGACCATCAGACGTTGGTCTCCAACCAAGGTCAGGTCGTCTTTCGTACCAGCTTACCCATCGAAGACCTGAAACCCGTTTTCGCCCACAGCGAAGAGATCCTCCGGCGCGTAGAAGCCCAGCACGCCGCCGTGCTAGGCGAGATCCGAGAGAGGCGTCTGGCTAGGCAGAGTTTGGCACCCACGCGCAGTGACGCCAGGCAGAGCCCAGACAACCCCATCGAAAAAGCCCTTTCCCATATGTGGAAACAAAGACTTTGATCTAGCCGAAAGCAAGCTGTGAGATCTCTTGGCGAGCGATCCCGGTTACGCAGAAGCGAAAGAGCTCTTGGAGATCGTACTCGCCTCGGGCAGCCAAAAGACCCCCTCGATCACGAGCATTTCCGATCGTCTGCGCGCCGGGGCGGAAGCTCTGACGAGAGGATGGAAGAGTTCGGCCATCCAAAACTGGGCGCGCGGACTGTCAGCCGATCCATCGAATCGAATCTTCCAGCTCTTGGTCCTTCTCACGACGACCCCTTCCCCGAAACGTCGAAGCCGCTACCTTCAGGAGTTGCTGGGGATCAGCAAAGATCTCCTCGACGGAGACCGCTCCGAGGAAGCGCACGCCCTGCTCCTCGCCCTTCAGGCGATCGAGGATCCGGAAGACGTTTCTCCGCAGCTTTCGGGAGCCCCTGAGACATTGGAAACGTCTTCATCGACTTCGTCCGACCCTACCACCCGTCGCCGTCTGAAACCGACCGATACGCAGCCCACCGCGTTCACTCCAGGTCCGCATGAGGATACTTATTCCTGGTCAGACAATGGGATTCGGCCGGGGGGGATTCGGCCGGGGACGATAGACGTATCGTTCCGAACGTCGAACGTGCCGAGGCTGCCGACCCTGCTGATGACGGCGAGCATGGCGCGCATCCGGAGAGAGAAGCGGCATTGGTCGAGGCCAGCCGAGCCGAATGGGAAGCAGCCCAAAAAGAAAAGCCACCTGCCTCGCGCTCCTCGATGAGCTATCTGTCCAAGGAAGCGCTCTGGAAGCGGCTTGGGGCGCGTAACGTGGTCGCCCTTGCCGGAATCGGCGTCGTCATCTTCTTTCTTGCTGCGGGGTTCCTCATCTTCTGGCCCGGAGGAAAAGAAGAAGGCAGAGAAGAGCTCGAGAAAGCAGCGCGTCTGGCAGCGACCGGCCAATTCAGACAAGCCATCACCGTCTACAACCAGATCCTCGATCGGGGGCAATTTCAGACACTGGCTTACTTGGGTCGCGGCCGCGCGCGGCTGGCAGATGGAGAGGCAGAAGAAGGTTTGTCGGATCTCGCTCGGGCGGCGGAGCTCGCGCCGGAATCCGTAGAGATTGTCGAAGAGATGGCCGACGGTCACTATTCCCGCGGCCGTTTCGTGAAAGCAGTAGAATACTATACACACGCTATCTCGCTCGGCGGGGACAGCGCCAACGTGCGCTACCGGCTGGCTGCGAGTCTCGTTCAACTGAACCGAACCGGCGAGGCCCTCCCGCATCTCGAGACAGCCATTGGTCTAGAAACTTCCCATGGTGAAGCTCGGTATCTGTACGGCAAGTTGCTGAACGACTTGGGCCGATACGCGGAGGCGGAGAAGGAGATTCGCGGTGCCCGGACGCGATTCGATCCGGGAGCGGACTACTTCGTCGAGCTCGCGATTGCGCTTCTAGAACAGGGCAAGCTGGATGGAGCGGAGGAACTGGCCCGGGATTTGGAGCGCGACGACCCGAGTGACGCTCGAGCACACACTCTGTTAGGGGAAATCTATCTAGGACGGAAGCGCCTCGAGGCATCCCGCAACGAGCTCATCATCGCCCTGCAGACGAACGCCGAACAACCGCGTGCGCACCTGGCACTCGCCCAAGTTTGGTTGGCCTTCGGCCGGACCCGCGGAGACCCTGGAGACCTCACCAAGGCGAGGCAGATTCTCGAAGAAGGGCACGGAATCCCGGAAAGCGCGCGACTGCTGGCACTCGGCGAAGTCTCGTTCGCCGAAGGTGATACTGACGACGCCATCGACCTACTGGAGAATGCGCTCGCTCACGGATGCGAGCGCTTGCCTGCCCGACTGGCTCTTGCGGAAGCCCGTTTCGCAGCTGGAGATCTCGCCGGGGCGGCCGAAGAGCTGGAGGCAGCGGACATCCTTGCACCGACCGACGCTGCGATTGCGTTGTCGCTAGGACTCGTTCATTCGCAACGGAAAGATTACCGGTTCGCCAGCAAGGAGTATCTGAAGGCACTTCATCGAGTGGGGCTTACGCAGCCGGTCCAGGAAAACAGCGGACCGGTGGTACTGCCGTCCCCGTACGTCCCGCTCCCGCCGCGCTTCGATGTGAATCGCGCCATTCGGGACACCTACCGGAGCGTGCTGGCGCAGAACCAGGAGGACGAAGTCGCCGCTGCATTGAAGAACATCGCCGAGTCGACGTCGTTTCTCATCGGCGGACCGGCGTAACGCTCGGAACCGGCCCAGCGTCATCTGCTCGCTCCCGTGAATCGCTCACGCGGATGGTGCCTCCATTCAACTGGAAACGGGTTCCCTTCTGCAGCTTGAGACAGTGCTCGACCTTGGCGTCACGTCCCCTATCGGGTCTCGAGTTCTTCGACTCTTTCGACTTTCTCGACTTCCTCATTTGGGCGACGAGAAGCACCCAGTAGCAAGCTACCGTCTCGTACGTTCGGCGCACGATCGATCCCGACTCGGTCATCGCATCTAGGCTAACCCCGCTGCCACCCCGCTTTCTGTGAGGGAGCCAACAAGATGGAAGGGCTCTTTATGACAACCGCCGAGAACTGCGTCGATCGGTGCAGATTCCCCTTTTGCTGGACCGGATAAACTCCACCAGACGCTTCACAGGAGCACTCGGAAGCGCCCCGAGATGGCGCATCGCCTCCTCCCGAAGAAACTTCGAACGGTACAAAATGCGGTAGGCTTCTTTCAGAGCGCGAATGTCCTCCGCGCCGAAACCCGCGCGGCGCAGTCCGACGACGTTGAGGCCCACCGCGCGTCCGGGCACACCGTCGACGGTAAAAAACGGCGGCACGTCCAAGTTGATTTTGGATCCCCCGCCCACCATGGCCGGCTCCCCTATCTGAGTGAACTAGTGGATTGTAACATTTAAGTATTTAGTTGTAATATCTCTCTCATGCGAGGGAGAGCCGTTGTGTTGACTCAAGCGGAACATAGGGAGCTTGGCAAACGAGTTTCGAGCCGTCGCGGTCGAGCGGATGACGCGCGGATCGCTCGGATGTTGCTCTTGCTGGCAGACGGTGCAAGCTATACGCAGGTGCAGCAGACGGTGGGCTGCACGGCGCCTTTTATCAGCAAGTGGAAACGCCGATTCTTGGAGGAGCGTCTGGCAGGTCTGTACGCGCGTCACGAGGGGCGTCCGATTCAAGTGCTCACGCCTCGGATGGAAGCACGGATTTTTTCGTGGACGCAGAAAAAACCGACCGACGGCTCGACTCACTGGAGCACGCGTCGACTTGCGAAGAAGCTGGGAATCCATCACATGATGGTGGCTCGCACTTGGAAAAAGCATGGTCTCCAGCCACACCGAATTGAGCATTACAAGGCCTCCAACGATCCGGATTTCGAGACGAAGGCAGCGGATATCATCGGTCTATATATGAATCCACCTCAGCACGCTGCGGTGTTTTGTATTGATGAGAAAACGGCGATCCAAGCCCTGGATCGACGGGACCCGATCTTGCCGTTGTCTCCCGGGCGGGCCGAGCGACACGGTTTCGAGTACGTCCGGCATGGAACGCTTTCTCTCTACGCCGCCTTCGACACGAAGACGGGGGTGGTTTTGGGCAAGACTGTCCGCCGCCATACCAGCCAGGAGTTCGTCGCCTTCTTGGAGCAGCTGGTTGCGAGCCACAAGCGAAAGCGCGAAATACATGTCATCCTCGACAATCTGTCGGCTCACAAGACCGCCAAGGTCGCACAGTTCCTCGAGGCCAACCCAAAAGTCCGACTCCACTTCACACCCACATATTCCTCCTGGCTGAACAAAATCGAACTCTGGTTCTCCAAGATCGAGCGTGCCCTGATCCATCGAGGCGTGTTCACGTCAACCCACGACCTGACCCGCAAGATCATGCGCTACATTCGCAAGTACAACGAAGACCCCAAGCCCGTGAAGTGGACCTACAACGATCCGTCACGACGCATTAAAACCACTAAACGTTCAGTTGTTACAGTCCACTAGTGTATCACCACACCACCAGAGATGAACGCCTTCGCTCCCACCCGGATGTGTCCGGCGAGCGCCACGTAGCTCGCGATGACCGCTTCATCTCCGATCTCGCAATCGTGGGCCACGTGCCCATATGCCATCAGAAAGCACCGTCTGCCGATCCGCGTCGCGCCACCTGCCCTCGCGCTTCGATGCACCGTCGCGTATTCGCGGATGACACTCTCGTCCCCCACCTCCGCATAACTCTCGACAGGTCGATACTTCAAGTCCTGCGGATCTCCTCCCAGGACGGCGCCTTCGAATACTCTCACCCCCCGACCCAACCGCAGTCTCCGCTTCAGCACGGCGCGGGCTTCGACTCGGCATCCCGCTCCCACCACGACGCCCGATTCGATGATCGTATGAGGCCCGATGTGCACGTCCGAACCAAGCTCGCATTCCGGGCTTACGCTGGCAGTGGGATCGACGGGCATGGATTGGATTGGTTCTCAGGCGAGTTCCTGCAATCAGTCGATGTATCGTTGAACCAACGCTTCGACCTCAGCGTCTTCCAACACGCGCTGAGACTCTTTGGCAGCCTGGAAGATCGCCTGAACCAGCTCCTCTTTCAACGGCAGACCGCGAGAGGTGAGCCAGAAGTGAATGTTGGACAAACCGCACATCGGACCGATCTCGATTCTTTGAGAAAGCCCGAACTCTCCGGCCGGAACTCCCGAGTACACGCGATCGGCCAACCAGGTGTCCTTCTTTCGGAATGCCTTGATCACTGCCGCGGCGTGCACGCCAGTGCCGGTACGAAAGGCGTCCGACCCCACGACGGGGTATCCGGCAGGGATGGGCACACCCACCGACTCCGACACCGTACGGCAGTAATCCGGCAGGCGCGTGAGGTCGTTGTCGATCCAGCCCATCAACTTGAGATTCACCAGCAGCAGATCCATGGGCGTGTTCCCGCACCTTTCACCGATACCCAGAGCGCAGCCGTGCACCCGGTCCACGCCGGCTTCGATCGCCGCCAGACTGTTCGGGATATCGAGCCCACGGTCCCGGTGACCATGCCAGTCGATCTTGACCGATTGGTCCGTGTCCGCCACCACATCTTTGATGAAATGCACTAGCTTGCGCACACCGTCCGGCGTCGCGTGCCCCACCGTATCGCACAAGCAAATTCTCTGTGCACCGTGCTCGATGGCGGCGGTGTAGAGCTCCCGCAACGTGTCCGGCCGCGCCCGCGTGGTGTCCTCGGTCACGTACATATTGGGCAGCCCGTTCTTGACCACGTAGTCCACCGCCTCGCGGGTGTGTTTCAGGAGTCGCCCTAGATCCCAATCCTCCGCATACTGGCGAATCGGGCTCGAGCCGATGAACGTCGCGCACTCGATCGGCTTTCCGACCTTCTGAGAGATCTCGATGACCGGGTCGATGTCCGTCTTGAGAGTGCGCGCCGCGCAATTGGGAGCGATGGCGAGCTTCTGGTCCACGATCTCTTCCGCCAACCGCAAGACCTGCTTCTGAACGTGGGGCCCCGCACCGGGCAGGCCGATATCGACGGAATGGATTCCGAGATCGGCCATCAGATGAAGGATCTCGAGCTTCTTGTCGATGGAAGGCGAGGTCACCGAAGGACTTTGGAGCCCATCCCTCAGCGTTTCATCATCGAACTCGATGGACTTACGCGGATGGGAGAAGGCCTTGTCCTCGACGTTCCAGTCGTAGATGAGATCCTTCTCACGGTTCTCCACGAGGTGCCTCCTGGAACTATTGTAGACGCTGCGGGGCGTCGGGGCCATTCTGGCGGCAATTCACGGGGGGGATCTTGCTATCGATCTTGCCAGACGCTCACGGGACGTCAGTTCTGGCGTCGATATACGTGATCTTGGTAATCAGCCGAGTCAGACGCCCCCTCAGGCATCGACATACGGGATCTCGACAACCAACGGCGTCAGACGCCCCTACGGAGCCTTCTAATAGGAAATCCGGTAGATGAACGCCGGCTTCGTCGTCCGAAACGAGCAGGGCCCCGTCCGGCATCACCTGGACGTCAACCGGACGGCCCCAGGCTTCTTCACTTTGTAGCCAGCCGGAAGCGAAAACCTCGTAACTAACCGCCCGATTGCCATCCAGCTCGACCCGCATCACTCGGTAGCCTTATCTTGTTGGTTCGATTCCAGGAGCCGTGCTCGGCAAAGAAGATCTGACCGCGATAGTCCTCGGGAAACATGGAGCCGTCATAGAAACGCATGCCAATCGCCGCGACGTGAGCATCGAGTGCCCGCGCAGGAGCCACGAACTCGCTGCAGTCTCGTTCACTCCCGAACTCGGGGTCTGGAATCGTGCCCGCGTGACAGTAAGGGAACCCGAAGTGCAATCCAGGGCTCGGTGCATGGTTGAGCTCATCGGGAGGGATGTCGTCCCCCATCTGGTCACGACCGTTGTCAGTAAACCACAGCTCCTGGGTCTCCGGATGCCAGTCGAACCCCACCGTGTTTCGAACTCCGTGGGCAAAAACTTCCAGCCCACTCCCGTCGGGATTCATCCGAAGAATGGTCCCATAGCGCTCATCGTCCCGCTTACAAACGTTGCACGGAAACCCGACCGGGACATATAGCATGCCGTCCGGACCGAAGGCGATGAGTTTCCAGCCATGATGCGTCTCGGTGGGTAGATCATCACGTATGACGACCGGCTCGGGAGGATCGTCGAGCCGTTCTTCGATCCCGTCGAAACGAAGCACCTTGGAGAATCCACCACCACTCGGGCTGCCAGCGACAGCACGTGACTCGCGAGGCCTTTGATGGAAAACCACGGCAGGATCAGGAACCGACTGTTGTTTACCACCCGCCGAAGGTTCTTTTGCCGCGTCGCGTCATCCCAACCGATGAAGCCGTCACGAGACCGAAGACGACGCGCTGACGACGAGAACTGCACGCACCCACTCAGCTCACGACGAGGTTTCGAGCTCCAGACCAAGTAACGCAGGTGTGCGCCATAGGCCACCTTGTGCCCGAGGTAGTGGTAACGCTCGACCAGTTCCCTCCACAGCGCTCGCTCCTCAGCGTGCGCCACCAAGCCCAGAGTTACCGGCGCCACGTCCGATAGATTGCCCTCTCGACGAGACCCCTTTCGTCCAGCCTTCGTGTAGTGGATGCTCGTGGGGCCGCGACGACGGGGTAGCTCCACCAATCCCCCCGCTTCGAGCAAATCGAGGTACTCGTAACATTCCCTGGATTTCAAATTTCCGTTCGCACGAACCCAACCCAATGACTCGCAGATCGTGCTCGCAAGCTCTTGCCGCGACAGTCCGCATGAGTCGATGACCTCGTGCAGAATATTCCATTCCTCATCGGTCACACCCTTGCCGCAAAAGCTCGGGCGCTTCCACACCATGGCCTCCGTCTCGTTGCTCACCTGGGCCACGCTCCTTTCCTCCCAGGCTGAGACTACACAGATGGTCCCGCTTTGTCCAGGACTTTTTTCCTTTTTGTTTCAAACCTCCGTCAACAACGAGCGACCCCCGGGCAGACTACTTATCGCATCCCGTCATGTCACGCACCGTTGCCGAAAGGACACTCCGAGGTGCTCATCAAGGATGTCGATGGCAGTTAAGAATCTCGTCCGCGGTGACCCTTAAGATGCTGGTCCGGGAGCGGGAAATGAAAAGGTTCAACGCCGTTCTGATTCTTGCCATTGTATTCTCGGTTGCCTGCAGCGACAGCGGTTCACCAACGCCCGAGGCCGCATCGGACGTTCCGCTCGACGAGGGGCTGCTCGAGCAGATCGAGCTCCCGCCAGGATTCGAGATCGAGCTCTACGCAACGGGGCTGCCGGGAGCTCGTTCCATGACGTTGACCCCGGGCGGCACGCTCTTCGTCGGCTCCCGCCGACTGGCAAGGGCTAACCCGGTTCCTCGAAGTGCCGGGTGTGCCCCTCGACAACAACGTTAGCGAACAGGAGCTGAAGCCCTCACAACGGCATCGTAAGAACTCACTGTTTTTCAGGACACAGGCTGGCGCCGATGTCGGCGACGTGCTCCTGAGCATGATCCGGACCTCGGTAAAAAACAGTATCGACCCGGTGCACTACCTGACGAACATCTCCATGCACGCCCAAGACGCTAGAGCCGCACCCGAGTCGTGGCTGCCTTGGAGCTATCAGGGAACGTTGAACAGGCTCAACTGACCCGACGCCACGCCTCCGCCATTCCCGCCCGCAACGGAAGTCCATTGTAGATTAGCACCGCCAATTGCTCGGCGGGCAGCGCCGCAACTCCATCCGTGGTATGACGCGGCCACCACTGCAGACGGCCCTTCGAAAAACGCTTCTGAAATAACCAAAACCCCTGTCCGTCGTACACCAAAAATTTGAGCGCCGTGCCTGAACGATTACGAAAAACGAATAACGTGCCGAGGAACGGATCGAGCTGGAATTGTTGTCGGCACACGCAAGCCAAAGAATCGATACCCTTGCGGAAATCAACCGGCTCGCAAGCCACCAATACCTTCAGTTGAGGAACGATCTGGATCATGTGTGAGTGCCGTTGCCGAGCGCGCCGACCACGAAGCGACAAACAGATTCGACCAGCTCATTCTCTCCCTCGCGATTCGACGTTACGACCGTCAGGCTCCCCGATGCGCTCTCTACCGTCAGACGGCACATCGTTCCTTCACCCTGAACCGAGTTCAGCGGAGGGCGTCATCATGCCGCCCGACAAGCCCATCCCATGCGCCAGCTCCACGAACGCAGTCCGACTCGGAGCTATCGCGCTCACCTGCTCCGTTCCACTCCGTCCAGGCTTCTTGCTCAGGGAGCCTACTCCAGAAACCCTTCGTTGTCCTCCCTTGAGACGTTTGGCGCTCACAACCGCTCCATGAGTCTTTCGGACCTTCTTGAATCGCGCCGAATTCAAGCGGAGATGACGGCAGATCGCGCCCGGCGTATACCGATCCAGCAGCCCCACCGCCGCATTCCACAACTCCTCCGGGATCAAACGTCCGTGTGGCTTCGACCTCCATGATTCGAACTGTTTCTCAACCTCTGAAAGTCCCGCTTTCCTCGAGCGCATCGATTTGACCTCCTTGATGGATCTCTGCGCTCAGATTACGGATCCCACCTAGCAAGGTTACGCATTGGTACCGCAAGGACACCATCCCCCCGTTCCACCACGTGTCGAACTGGATCCTGAGACCACGCCCGCCTTCCCCTCCTGGTCGAAGCGCCGCGTCATGGCCTCACCCACCAAATTGACGCCGCGTATCACCAGAGGCGGGATGTTGGGGTTCATCGGGTCCTCGAACGGAGGGACGAAGATTCGCGACGGAAAGGGTCTCTCTTGATGCTGGTTGTAGATGATCTAGGGGAACCACTCCCGATACAGCTGGCGCGCGACGTTCTTTGATTCTGGCTGGTTGAACATGTAGAAGTCGCGGTTGTTGTCGTGGCCCACATACTTCTGGTAGAGCTCTGGCGGGTTCGACTCTTCGTAGGGAGTGCCTTTGACTTCTTTGTACCAGTCGACGACGAGGGTCGTGCCGTCGGGGTTGATGTTAGGGATGAGCACGAAGATGACGTTGTCACGAATGAACTTCCACTCGTCGGACTCGCTCGTAACCGCCAGGTAGCCCATCATCGGCGCGGTCTGTGCGTGTGCACGCTCCGTCGAGTGAAGGCCGAAATCGATCCAAACGACCGCCTTCCCTTCTTTCGCGAGAGCCCTCGCCTCGTCCTCTGTGAGATCTCGTGCCTGTGCGAGCTTCTGCGAGATCTCCTTGTAGCGATCGAGACGAGTCAAATTGGCCTCCGAGCTGATGACCGCCATCAGCGTCGTCCGCCCCTGCGCGGTTTTTCCGATCTCGTAGAAATTCATGCGATCCGAGGCCGCGGCGAGCGATCGGAAGTAATCGGCTATCTCCTCGTAGGTCGCCAGCTGCCGCTCAGCACATGGTTCGAAGCCGAGAACCGACGCGGGCGTCGGTACCTGGCCGACGGCCGCACCGGCAACGAGAAGCATGAACCATGGGACGAGGGCGAGTCTCGAAAGGGTCATAACTGCCTCCTGAGACCTAGTGGATAGCACCCCTGCGCTCGAAATGCTATACGCCTTCCCGCGATTGATCGTCGTTGACCAAACCGGTATGATCGCTTGTAGTGCGTAAGGAGGAAATACTATGAAACGTCTGGTTATCGTTTCGCTTGTATTGCTAGCCTTGGGACTCGTCATCCACCCCTCGCCCCTTCTCGCTCAAACGGCAGCCCAGGAGATTCCCTTCGACTCCGTTCCCAACTTTCTCAAGATGCCGCCGGGACTGTACCTCGGAGAGAATGCTGGAGTCGCGGTGAACTCCAATGGTCACATCTTCGTATACACCCGCTCTGGTGCGCCGGGCCACATCATCGCGCCACAATCGGCCCAGCTCTTCGAGTTCGCGCCGGACGGAGCCTTCATCCGGGAGCTTGGTCACAATCTCTACAGTATGGCGTGGGCACACGCCGTCCGTATCGACCAGGACGACAACATCTGGCTGGTGGACAACGGGTCCGACATGATCGTGAAGCTCAGTCCCGCGGGACAAGTCATGCTCGTTCTTGGAAGGCGGCGGGAATCGGTAGCCAGCACCGAGGTTCACCATCCGCTCGAGCCGGGCACGCCGACTCCCCCGGCGCGCGACACCGCCTTCAACGAACCCACCGACATCACGTGGGATCCAGAGGGCAACATCTTCGTCAGCGACGGCTACAAGAACCATTCGGTGGCTAAGCTCGACAAACACGGCGAGTGGATCCAGCGAATCGGCAAGGGCAACGGTGCCGAGCGGGGCGACGGCCCCGGCGAGTTCAACAACCCGCACGGGATTGCGGCGGACGCCGAGGGGAACATCTACGTGGCCGACCGCAGCAACCTGCGCGTCCAAGTGCTCGACTCCGATCTCAATTTTCTCCGCAACATCAAGATCGACATTCCGGCGCCCCGAGACGCCACCGTTACCGGCGGGTATCCGCTCACCATGGGTCCTTTCAAGCCGGGCGCCCCGTGGGCGGTCTGCATCACGCCACCCGGGCCGAATCAGGTGCTCTTCGTGGCCGACGCCTATCCCGGGCGCGTCTACAAGCTGTCGCTGGACGGCACCGTACTAGGCTACTTCGGCACCAACGGCAAACAGTTGAAGCAGTTCAACTGGATTCACGCCATCGCGTGCCCGTCCGAGAACGAGATCTTGGTCGGCGAGCTTCTAACCTGGCGCGTCCAAAAACTGATTCTCGAGCCCAACCAGACGATGACCAGCAGTCGATAGTCGTCCTTATCGGCCCGACGTCTTCAAGAAATTCAAAAACTCCGAGTCGCTGGTCAATATGAGCGTTACGTCTTCGTCGAAGCTACTCCGATAGGTCTCCATTGTTTTCATGAACTGATAGAAGTTCGGGTCCTTGCTATACGCGGTGGCGTAGATGTTGGTCGCTTCGGCGTCTGCCAATCCCCGGGTCTCCTCCGCCAGCTTGTAGGCTTCGGACTCGATCTCCTTCAGCTCCTTTTCCTTTTGACCTCGGATCTCCGCCGATCGCCCCTGACCTTCCGAGCGACTGCGCTCCGCGATCCGCTGCCGTTCTGTGATCATCCGCTCGTAGACCTGAGCCTCCACTTCGTCGACGTAGTTGATGTGTTTGAACTTCACGTCCACCAGCTCGATGCCGAAATTGGGTGTGACTTCGGATGATTTATCCAGGATGGCATGCCCCAGCTCGTCTCGCCCGGCGGAAATCTCCCCGACGGCTTGCAGGGTTGCAAATGCTTGCAGCTCCTCGGTGACCTCGAACTCGCGGTCAGTCGATCGGACGATTTCGATGAGATCGAACGCCGCCACCGCGTTTCGGGTCTCACCGTCGATGATGTCGTCGAGACGGCTCTGGGCACCATTTTCGTCGCGGACGGACTCGAAGAACTTGAGGGGCACGTCGATGCGCCAACGCGCGTATGTATCGACCCAGATGAACTTCTTGTCCTTGGTCGTGATCTGATTGGCGTCACCGTCCCAAGCCAGCCAACGTTTGTCGAACCGATGAACGTCCCAGACGAAGGGCAACTTCAATTTCAGTCCGGGCTCGGTAATCGCCTCTCCGATCGGCCTTCCGAACTGGGTGACGATCACCTGTTCCGTCTCGTCCACGGTGTATAAAACGGATGGGATCAAGAAAAACAACAACGCAGCTACGACGAGCAACACGAGTCGATTGCGGTTCACTGTGCCACCTCCTGCGTCTGGGTCTGGACCAGATTGAGCAGAGGCAGAAGTCCCCTTTGCTCCTCGTCCAGGATCACTTTGTTGCCGATGCGCGGCAGCACCTCGTTCATTGTCTCGAGGTACATGCGGTTGCGTGTGACGCGCGGTGCCTTGCGGTATTCCGCATAGATGGCCTCGAACCGGGTGGCCTCTCCCTGCGAACGATTCACGCGCTCCGCCGCATATCCCTCGGCCGTCTGAATCGTTTGCTGGGCGACACCTCGGGCACGAGGAATCTCCTGGTTGTACTCCGCCCAGGCCCGGTTGATGAGCTGTTCTTTTTCCTGGATCGCTTCATTGACCTCGTTGAACGACGGCTTGACCGGGTCGGGTGGGTTGACGTCTTGCAGCACGAGCTGCTGCACAGAGATGCCCGTGCCGTAGGTGTTGTTGAGCTCCTGCAGCAACTCTCTGGCTTGGGCCGCGATGCTGGCTCGGCCGATGGTCAGGACCTCGTCCACGCTGTGGTCGCCGACCACTTGCCTCATCGCCGCCTCAGACATGTCACGAAAGGTACCGATCGGATCGCGCACATTGAAAAGAAAGGCGCGTGGATCCTGTATCTTGAACTGTACGATCCACTCCACAACGGCGACGTTAAGATCACCGGTCAGCATCAACGACTCCTCGAGGAACTGGCGCGAATCGTACTGGGTACGCACACCGGCCTGCAGGGTCCGGAATCCGAACTCCTGCTTGAGCTGGCGCTGCACAGGTACCTTGTCGAGTCGTTCGAAGAAAGGCAACTTCAAGTGCAGACCAGGATCGGTCGTCCGCGTATAGGCACCGAAGCGCCGGATCACGCCCACCTCCTCGGGGTCTATCTGGTAGAAGCTCCCCCAAAAGACAATGACACCCACTGCCAGGAGTATTAAGGCGCGGAGCGCGCCCGGCGGGACGTTGGGAAGGTTGAACTGCGGCATTTGAGGCATCCGGGGCGGATCGAAGTCGAACGGCCCGTTACCCCCTCTTCTGTCAGGCATTTTGTCCTCCTTGTTTCACTTGTTGTCCACCATACTCCTATGGCACGGATCATCGCAACATAAAGGCCTTTTCTTCTTGCACTGCCCCATACCTTGTTGCAACATCTAGCAATGACGTTGCCGACTCGCTTCGATTTCCGCGAGGTGGAGCCTCGAATTTACCAGCTCTGGCAGGATCGGAAGGGCTTCGAAAGCGATTTCGATCCGGACGGAGAACCGCGCTCGGACGACGTCATCCTGAGGCCCCGGTTCGTCATCGTCATTCCCCCGCCGAACGTAACGGGCCGCCTCCACATGGGACACGCCCTCAACAACACGCTTCAAGACGTCTTGATTCGCTACAAGCGCATGGATGGCTACGACGCGCTCTGGATCCCGGGCACCGACCATGCCGGTATCGCCACGCAGACGGTGGTGCGAAAGCAGCTCGACGCCCAAGGCATCGACTACCGAGACCTCGGCCGCGAGAAGTTCATCGAGAAGGTCTGGGAGTGGAAGGCAAAGTACGGGGACCTGATCCTCTCGCAGCTAAAGAGAATGGGCTGCTCCTGCGATTGGCGACGGACCCGATTCACGATGGATGAGGGACTGTCGCGAGCCGTCCGCGAGACCTTCAAGATGCTCTATGACCGCGGCCGCCTCTACCGCGGGAAACGCATCGTGAATTGGTGCCCCGTCGATCGGACGGCACTCTCCGACGACGAAGTCAACGTCTCAGAGGAAGGCGAGCCGGGACACCTTTGGTACATTCGCTATCCCCTGGTCGAGCCGACCGACGGCCTGAAGCACCTCGTGGTGGCTACCACGCGCCCCGAGACGCTATTCGGAGATGTCGCGGTGGCGGTCCATCCCAAGGACGAGCGGTATCAAGAAGTCATCGGCAAGAACGTCCGATTGCCGTTGCAGGGACGCCTCATCCCGGTCATTGCGGACGACTACGTGGACGTAGAGTTTGGCACCGGCTGCTTGAAGATAACACCCGCCCACGACGCCAACGACTTCGAAGTCGGTCAGAGGCACGAGCTCGAGCCCATCAACGTCATGAACGAGGACGCCACGCTCAACGACGTCGTGCCGCCAGAATTTCGCGGTCTCGATCGCTATGACGCACGAAAAAAGGCCGTCGAAGCTCTCGAGGAGCAGGGGCTCATCGAGCGGATCGAAGACCGCCTCGTCCCGCTCGGTCGCGCGCAACGCTCCGGGGCGCCCATCGAGTACCGCCTCTCGGACCAGTGGTTCGTAAACATGAAGCCCATGGCGCTGAAGGCGCTCGCCGCTAGCGGCTATCAGAAGCGCGACGACGAGTGGGTCAAGACGTCGCCGGGAGGCCTCACTTTCCACCCCCCGCGGTGGGAGAACGTCTACCTCCAATGGCTCACGAACATCCGCGACTGGACGATCAGCCGACAAATCTGGTGGGGCCATCGCATTCCCGCTTGGTATCACAAGAAAACCGGTGAAATCCGCGTCGAGGTCGAAGAACCGAAGGAAGTGAAAGACAATCCCGACGACTGGTATCAAGATCCCGATGTGCTGGACACGTGGTTCAGCTCGTGGCTCTGGCCGATGAGCACCCTGGGATGGCCGGAGCTCACGTTCGACTTCGCACACTACTTCCCGACCGCGGTTCTTTCTACCGCCAAAGACATCATTTTCTTCTGGGTAGCGCGGATGAACTTCGCCACCCTCGAGCTGACGGGAACGCTTCCCTACCGCCACGTCAATATCCATCCCACGGTCCTGGACGAACAGGGCGCGGTGATGAGCAAGAGCAAGGGGAACGGGATCGATCCGTTGACGGTCATCGCAGGTGCGACGCTAGAAGACCTCAAGACTCCCATCTTCGAGGCACAGCCTCCGAACCTGGATCAACTCGTGGCCCGCATGGAAAAGAGCTTTCCCGAGGGATTCGAGGGGATCGGAGCGGATGCTCTCCGCTACACGTTCGTCTATTCCTGCTCGGACGGACAGGAAACGCGGCTCAGCCTCCACAAGTTCAACGAGATCGGCCGCCGTTTCGTGACCAAGCTCTGGAATGCGAGCCGCTTCGTTCTCTTGTCACTGGAGAACGTTCCCGGCCCTGAGGCGGGCGAAGCACCACCCGCCGAAGAGGACGAGTGGATCTTCTCCCGCCGCACATCCACCGTTCGGGGAGTGCGCGTCGGTCTCGATGACTACGACTTCGGAGGCCTCGGCCAGCTTATCTATCGGTTCGTGTGGAACGACTATTGCGACTGGTTCCTAGAGCTCTCCAAGGGCCGTCTTCAGGGAGACGACCCCGCCGCGGCGAGAAGGGCTGCTCACGTTCTGGGTCGAACCCTGGCCGACATCCTGCGGCTCCTCCATCCCGTCGTCCCCTTCATCACCGAGGAGCTCTGGTCGAAGCTCCTCCCGGCGATGGACGAAAAAGAGCTCTGGCTCGGCGAGCGGCCCTCTTCGGAGCTCTTGATCCGCGATCGCTATCCTCGAAGCGATGACATGCCGGACGTCGGGCTCGAAGAACGATTCGAGAACCTGCAGCAACTCGTGACCCGCGTTCGCGTGGTACGTGCCAACGCACGTCTGGGAGACGGCGTGCGTCTCGCGATCCAGGTCAAACCCTTGAGCGACGCCTTCAACAACGTGATCACGGCGACTTCGGACGCCGTTTCCCGCTTGGCCGACCTGGAATCGATCAAGCTCGTTACGGAGCGCAAGCCCGGACTCTTTGCCAGCGTGGACCCCGCCTTCGAGCTCTACGTCGACCTCGGCCGTCACCTCGACTTGAAGGCAGAGATAGCTCGTATCGAGAAGGAAATGGAGGCGTTCAAGAAAAAGCTCGACCAGACATCGAAGAAGCTAGGGAATCCCAAGTTCCTGGCCGGCGCGGCACGCGAGGTCGTCGAAGCAGAAAAGGCAAAAAGCGAAGAGTTCAAGGACATGCTGACCAAGCTGGAGAGCCTTCGAGAAGAGTACGCTTCGAGCGGCACCTAAGCACGGGCCAGAGACAGCGTCGCGGCTTCCCCTTCGATCTCAATCTCACGCTGCTCCGCTTCTTGCCAAGTCGTTCCATCCTCGGCCAGCTCAACGCACAGCGTCTCCCCCATCAGGTGCTCCTGGCGCTTCTTGATGATCTCGGTGAGGCGGGCCGAACCGTGGATGGCAAGACGGATGCGCTGTGTATACTCCAGCTTGAGCTCCTTGCGGAGGGTTTGGATGCGGTTCAGGACCTCTCGGTAAATCCCCTCCTCGATTAACTCCGGCGTAAGCTCCGTCGAGAGCACGAGCACCGAGGTTTGATCGCCAGCCGCGGCATAACCTTCCTTTGCCTCGACCACGACCTCCACGTCCTCCATCCAGAGGGACAGCTTGTCTCCAGCTACCTCGACTTCCACCTTGCCTTGGTCGAGAAGGGCACGACGGAAAGCAGCCCCGTCCGCGTTGGCGAGGACTTTTTTTAGGACGGGCATGTTTTTTCCCAGCTTGGGACCTAGCTGCCGAAAATTCGGCCTAATCCCGTAACGGATGTGCTGGTCCGCACCCTGTACGAACTGCACGTCGAGCACGTTCAGCTCTTCGGCAATTAGCTCGCGGTAGTTCCCGATCCGCGTTTCGAGATCTGGACGCGAAAGAATCACCTCGGCACCGGCCAAGGGTTGTCGAACCCTGAGCTTGTGATTGGTCCGCGCCCGCAGCCCCAGGGAAACGATGTCCCGCACCGACGCCATCTCCTCACTGAGAGCCCGATCGACCCGGCTGGTGTCGGCCTCCGGAAAGTCAACCAGGTGAACACTTTCCGGCAGGTCGTCACCGAAAGGTCCTCTCACCAGGTTCTGATACATCTCTTCACTCATAAAGGGAACGAACGGTGCGGCGAGCTTGATCACCGAGACGAGAGCCTCGTAGAGCGTCGCGTAGGCGTCGATCTTGTCGTCGTCCATCCCCGACTTCCAAAACCTCTGTCGGCTGCGACGGAGATACCAGTTCGAAAGCCCGTCCACGAAATTCGACAACTCCTTCGCCGCCTCGTAGGCGCGAAAGTTGTCCATGCGATCCACGACCTGCTCGTTCAAGAGAGATAACTCGGAGAGTATCCAGCGATCCAGACGAGCTCGATCCTTCACCGGACGGCCCTTCATGCTCCGTGGATCGAAGTCGTCGATGGCGGCGTAGATCGTGAAGAACGAGTAGACGTTGCGCAGCTTGAGCGGAAACTCCCTCTGCAACGACCGGACGTTGCTCAGCGAATGTCGGGTCGGATTCCAGGGTGGGTTGGAGCCGAGAAAGAACCAGCGGAAGGCATCTGCTCCTGGAGCCGGCGTGTTCGCATCCTCGAGAACGAGCTTCTGTTTCTCTGGCAGGCGTGGGACGTCCGCGGGGATGACTTTGGTCCCCCCTTCAATTGGCTCGACGCCAAGCGCCGCTATATCCGCGCCGTCCAGCAGGACTTGCCGCCGCGGCAAGCGTTTCAGCGCGTCGATCTGGAACTCCTTGGCCGCAGATTCCTTTCCGACCGGATAGACCTTCACGGACGCCCCGGGTGCCAGATCGAGTCCCTGCAAGTCTTCTCGCGCCACCAAAGCCGTTCCCGGCTTCGCTTTCATCTCAGTCTGCTTCGCGTCCACCACGGCGAACTCCATGGCAACCCGGTCCAGGATCACGTCGGGAGGCGTGTAGTTCCCCTTCGACTTCGATTCCTTCTTCCCCGTCGGATCCGTGACGTGCCCGAGCACGATGCACGTGCGGTAGGGGCGCGGATAGCTCGCCTTGTCGAATACCAGCGTCGAGATCATGAGAAGCGAATAAAACCATCCCCGCGTCTGATCGATGGCCTCGGTAATGAAGTCCGCCGGAAAGGCTTTCCTAAATTCCTCTTCTCCCTGATGGGGATATCCCAGCTGCGCAAAAGGCATGCTACCCGAATCGAACCAGGCATCGATGACCTCCGGCACCCGCCGGTACACGCCCGGCTCGTCGGGCTCGGTCCAGGTGACGTAGTCGATCCAGGGCTTGTGCACGATGAGGTGCTCGGAGAGCGAGGGGTTCTTGGCGCGGGCCTCTTCGAAGGCCTGAAAGGCGGATGGGTTCTTCTCCAGGATCTCTCGGACCGAGGACGGGGCCGCCATCCGTCCGGTCTCGTTGTTGATCCAGACGTTCAGGGGTGTGCCCCAATAACGCTCTCGAGAGAGCGCCCAGTCGACGTTATTCGCCAAGAAATCCCCGGATCGGCCTTCCTTGATGTGCTCCGGCAGCCAGTGAACCGCTTGGTTGTTGCGGATCGCGTCGTCGATCTTAGCCGTCGTTCGGATGAACCAGGCGGGACGGGCATATTGGATAAGAGGATCTTCGTCGGCCCGCCAGCAGAAGGGATAGTCGTGCCGGTAGTTCTCGCGGTGCACCAAAACGCCGCGCTCTTTCATGTAGCGAACGATCTCTGAATCGGCGTCCTTGACCCACTTGCCCTCCAGACTGGGCACCTCTTCGCTGAAGGTCCCGTCCGGTCTCACGGCGCAGAGCAGCGGCACGTCGTCGGGATTCTTGTAACGCGCGATCGTCGCACGGTGCAGATCGTGATCCACTTCGCCGAATGCAGGCGCCTCGTGAACCAAACCCGTTCCCTGATCCAGCTCCACGAAATCCGCAGCCAGGATTTTCCACATCATCGGCTCCGAGCCGCCCTCCGCGAGCTCCACTTCCTTGTCGCCGTAGATGCGGTAGTAGTCTTCGAACGGAGGCCGGTAGCGAAGGCCCACGAGCTCTTTGCCTTTGAGCTCACGCTCCACGATGAGCTTCTCGCCGATCTTCTCTTGCAGAGTCTCGAGCAGTGCCCCCGCCACGATGAGCTTCCTACCCTCGTGACGCACGACGACGTAGTCCACTTCCGGCCGCACCGCGGCGTACATGTTCGAAGGCAGTGTCCAGGGTGTGGTCGTCCAGATCAGAAGCGAGGTGTCCGGTTCGTCCACCAGAGGGAACGTGACGTAGACAGAGGGGTCGTCGACGGGCTTGTAGCCGAGCCCCACCTCAGCAGAGGAGAGCGCGGTACCCCCCTGCGCCCACCACCAGACGACTTTGTGACCACGATAGAGAAGATCCTTACGGAAGAGCTCGGAAAGGGCCCACCAAACGCTCTCCACGTAACTGCGGTGATAGGTCACATAGGCAGCCGACAGATCGACCCAAAAGCCGATCCGCTCCGTCATCCGCTCCCATTCCTTGGTATAGCGGAACACCGAGTCGATGCAGCGGGAGATGAAATCCTCCACGCCGTATTCTTCGATCGCCGCCTTGCCGTGAATGCCGAGCTCTTTTTCTACCTCTACCTCGACCGGAAGCCCGTGGGTGTCCCAGCCCGCCCGACGCGGAACGTAGTTCCCGCGCATGGTCCGATAGCGTAGGAACACGTCTTTCGAGACTCTGGTCAGTACGTGACCGTTGTGCGGCACGCCGTTCGCCGTGGGCGGCCCCTCGTAAAAAACAAAGGGCTTGGCATCTCGACGGAGATCGAGGCTTTTGTGGAAAATGTTGTGCTCGCGCCAGAAATCCCCGATCTTCTTCTCGACTTCCTGGAAATCGACGATGGCATCGGCTTTCTGGAACAGGGGCTTGGGCATCGTTGTCTTTTTCGGCAATGAATCGTATTCCATGCCGGAAAAAAAATCAAAAAAACACTTGACAGATTCCTGCAAGCACATCACCGCGCAAGCCGACCCTCTACTCACGTATGCCTCAGGATCGTTTCGCGCGGCTGTGTTAACCCAACGTGACGACGACGAGAAAAACGTCTCAATCATCTTGTACGCGGGACTAGGGGCGGCGGAGCGCGTCAAAAACACGTGTCTTATATTAGGGGGAAGGAGGACTCGATGTATTGTGTAACCGAACGATTCAAGGCACATCCTTCCGCCGTGGCCCGCGAGAAGACGATCGCACAACTGGGCGACGAGATCGCCGAGCTCTCCGCCCACATTCAGGCGGCCACCTACCGACTTCTTGTGCTCATCCGCGAGTTCGAAGAGCTCAACGGCTGGGAGGAGGGATTCAGCTCCTGCGCCCGCTGGCTGAGCTGGCGAGTCGGACTCGCCCCAGGAGCCGCTCGAGAGAAGGTTCGGGTGGCGCGCGCTCTCGCCGAGCTGCCTGTCATGAGTGAAGCGATGCGCCGGGGCGAGCTCTCGTACTCCAAGGTCCGGGCGCTCACACGAGTGGCGACCCCACAGAACGAGGAGTGCCTCTTAGGATTCGCGCAGGCGGGCACCGCGCATCACGTCGAGCGGGTCGTCCGGGCATGGCGTGGTATCGACGCTCGGAAGGAGCTTCAGCGGGAAAACAGCCCGGCACGGGAAACGGTATTTCAGAATCTACAACCGATGAGGACGGGATGGTGGTCATCCGCGGCCGATTGACGCCGGAAGTAGGCGCAGTGGTCATGCTGGGCCCTCGAAGCCGCCCAAGAACAAGCTCTACCTGGAACAAGAAGAAAGCGTTCCCGCGGGAACGCCCGGGGTACGAGGATGAGCTCCTCAGAAGAAGTCTCGTCGCCCGCACCACCTGCCTTGATCATCAAGAAACGCTCGCCGTCGGGAGACACGTCGTAGGTGCGACCGGCAAAAGTAAACCAGTATGTTTGCTCGAAGACGATCTCCGGGCTGCCGAAGGTAACGCTCGGATCGATGCGAACAGAGACTGCCAGCAGTTGCCCACCTGGGTCGAGGTAGAACAGCTCGCGGCCGTCCCGAGCACAGACCGGCCGAGTACCACCGCTTCTCGAGACCTGCCAACGACCCTCGTCCACGTTGGGGAACGGGCGCACGTAGATTTCGAATTGACCCGATGCGTCGGATTGGTAGGCCAGCCATCGGCCATCGGGCGAAATTTCTGCGTTCCGCTCGTTGAACTCGGTGACAAGGAGAGGCTCCGACGACCCGTCGCCGTCCATCGAGCGCACGCGGAGATCGTTCCCTCTCTGGGGATGAGTCTCCCGATACACCAACTGCTTCCCGTCCGGGGAAAAGACATACGGATTCTGGTTGTTCTCGCTCTCGGTGAGCCGCTCGACCGTGCTGGTGCCGTCGGCCGCTTTCCAGAACAGATTCGCACTACCGCCACGGAACGATCCGAAGGCCAGGCGCGGACCGTCCGGTGTCCAGGCCGGATACTGGTCGGTACTGGGGCCGAACGTGAGCCGCCTCAGCGTCTCGCGCCCGAAATCCCAGATCCAGATGTCGTTCTCCTGGTCGCGCACGTCGAGGGCCACTTGGCTCCCATCGGGAGAGATGCGCGGGTAGGTGTAGGCACGGGGCTCGGCTGCGAGCGCCTCTTCTCTTCCGTCCCGATCCACCCACACCAATCTCCTGCTAGCCAGAGCACCACCACCCGGAACATAGACGAGGGAGCCGGAATCGGAGAAGCTAGCGTGAGCCGCACCAGTCGCATTGGCAGTAGAGCGCGCGACACCGTCGACAAGAGGAACTGGGCCACCGGTCACCGTAAGCCGCTCGAGATCGAACGGACCCGCCAGGAGCGTCCCCGCAAGCGCATAAACCAGGTGCCCCGTGGGAACGTAGCGGGCATCGCTGCCTCCCTCTATCAGAACCCGCCGTTCACCGGTTTCGAGCGACTGCGTCACAATCTGAGACTCGTCCCATGGTGGAGTTGTCGAGAGAGTGAAGAGCACCGTTTTCCCATCCGGCAGCATTTGCGGCCCATGACCCCTCTCAGCCTTCTCGGAGTCCATGGGAATGAGGACTTCGGGGGTGCCGCCATTGGCCGACACGCGAAGGATTCCGCCCGCACCTTGCCCGAAGACGATGGTGTCGTCGGCTCCCCAGCTCACACCATAGGGATTGCCAGCTTCGCACAGAGTTATCGGAGCCCCGCCGGTCACGGCGATCTTCTTCAATTGCCCGCCAGCCCAAAAGCCAACCCACTGACCGTCGGGGGAGAAGAAAGGGGTTGTTGGGGTCATATCGGTGCCGCGGATGGGCGCCGCCTCCAACTGGTTCAGCTCGCGTAGGTATAGCTGCTGGTTGGCGACATAGACCAAGCGAGTGCCGTCGGGCGAGAGAGCCACGACATGACGGCCCGTATTCGTCAGGCTGTCACCCGGTGACAGCGTTAGAGAAAAGCGTGTGATGGTCTGTGCGGGTGGTTCAGTACGCATCACGCTCCAGACGGTGATGCCAGTGACGAGTATCGATAGCGCCCACGCGAGCACGACTCGGAGCGGAAACGGCGAGCGGTTCTTGCGCGGATACGCTCGTCGGCTCCGCGAGGATGTCTTGAATCTCGAAGCGGGCATCTGCGATGTCCCGCAGGCGGTCCTTGCGATCTTTCGTGAGACACCGCCCGAGAAGCTTCACCACCGAGGGCGGAACGTCCGCGGAAAACGCCTTCCAGTCAGGTTCGACGGCCAGAATACGAGCGAGAACCTCCGAGACATCCCCACCGGGAAACGCCTTCTTCCCCGTCAACATCTCATAGAGCACGATGCCGAAAGAGAAGATGTCGGTGCGTTCATCGACCGTCTTGCCTTTCGCCTGCTCTGGGCTCATGTAGGCAGCCGTACCGAGAATGACACCCGCCCGGGTCGCATCTCGGCTGAGCGTCGGCGAAAAAGAAGTATCGGTCTCGGGCATCTCTTCCGTGAACGCCTTGGCGAGCCCGAAGTCGAGCACCTTCACCTGACCCTCGGGATTGACTTTGATGTTGGCCGGCTTGAGGTCGCGGTGGATGACGCCCTTTTCGTGTGCCGCATCGAGCGCCTCGGAGATCTGTTGGGAGATCGTGAGCGCCTCCGTCACGGGGAGTGCTCCGCGCGCGATCCGCTCGGCGAGGGTTTCCCCCTCAATGAGCTCCATGACCAAGAAGGGCTTGCCATCGGCTTCTTCGAACCCATGGAGTGTAGCTATCCCCGGATGATTCAGTGCCGCGAGAAGCCTCGCCTCTCGCTCGAAGCGGGCTAGCTTTTGCGGATGTTGCGTGAACTCTTCGGGAAGGACTTTGATCGCGACTTCACGCCCGAGTTTCGTGTCCCTAGCGCGGTAGACCTCACCCATGCCACCCGCACCGATGGCGGCGAGTATCTCGTAGGCACCTAGCATGGTGCCGGGAGTGAGTGACATGGCCAGCCCTTCGGGTGCGAAAGTACTCCCGCACGGGTTGAAAAGTCAAGAAGCCGATGCGGTTGAGTTTGAACCAGGAGAGGATGACTCCCCTGCCTTTGTCTCCGGCGCGGAGTCCTTCAAAGGCACCGCCGTGTCGTCTGCCCGTGGGCCGCCGCTCGACAGTCTCCGGAGATGCCGGAACACCGCGACCACCGCCTCGGAGAAGTGGACCGCCTCGTAGTGCAGCGCTTGGCGGGCGCAGAATTCCCGTATCGGCTCGCTGGCGCGACGTAGCTGAAAGCGCGGAAGGGCAGGCAACAAATGGTGCTCTATTTGGAAGTTGAGGCCGCCCATCGCGAACTCGCCAAATCGTCCCGTCAGAATGTTACGACTGCTCAGCACCTGCAGCCGCACGAAGTCAACTTGCTCGTGCGCCCGGACGTACGTCGCTCCGATGTGATTCACGGCGAAGATGAGACCGTAGTACACCCCACTTCCAGCCGACAGGGCGACGTAGCAGCCCAGAACTCTACTAACAGGAAACACGAGCGCAGGCAGAACAAAAAATCCAACGAAGTGCAGAGCCAGTCCCAGCGCGTCCGCACGAAGCCGCCATGCCAGAACGTCCCTCAACCCGCGGAGCCGGAGCTCGAACAGATGCACCGTGTAATAAGGAAGGACTATCCAATGTTGCACGCGCGTCGTGAACTTCTGCGCCCGTGTCTGCGGGCGAGCCCAGTCATGGAGGGCCGCCCAGGCCGTGTCGACATCGGGATCGAGATCCACGACATTCGGGCGTCGGTGATGCTGGTCATGAGAGCGAGTCCAGCTCGAAAACGCGTAACCGGATGTAACCGTCAGGGCAAGCTGCCCCACGAGCTTGTTGACGAAGCCGTGTCGGGAGATATGACCATGGCCGGCGTCATGAGCGATATACGCCAGCTGGACGGCGCACACGCTGGCCAGCGTGACGGAGGCAGCCACTGTGACGAGACCGCTCGACGCAAGTGACAAGAAATATGCGGCGACGAAGGTGACGACCCACAGGACCGTCAGGACAAAGTACACCGCAGGAGCGCGCTCGAAACACTTGCGCCGGCGTAGATCGTTTCGGAGCCCCCGGAACGCGTCGCCGATGGTGTTCTCCCTACTCTCGGTCAACGCTTGTCGTCGTTTGGGAGTCGCTAGCGCAGCTAGGCCTTCGACCTCTCGATTGTATTGGTATCACCAGGGGTAATTATACCCTTTTACGTAAGAGGGACGGTGCTGGTGGCGTGATTTGTGCCTACAGATTCCGAGGATGTCAGTTCGTGGGAACGAGGCGTTTCAATTCCTCGAACCAGTTCTGGACGAGGGTGACTTGCGTCGTTCCTGCGCTTTCTGTCGCGCCCTCCGGAGTCCGAATCATCACGAACCCCTGGCCGTCGGGCGTTACGTCGTAGTTGGTGGCACCAGGACCGATTTTCAAATCATAGGCCCCCTCAAACAACAAGGTCGGCGTCCCTGCAGAGTCCGCTCCCGCAGAGAAATCGACCACCATCATCTTCTCGCCGTTCCGGTAGAAGAGCTCCCGACCGTCTCGGGACCACATGGGCTCCGTACCCCCCTCGGTCGATATCTGCCACTTGCCGCCTGTGGGGAAGCGAATCACGAAGACCTCATCTCGATCGGACTCATTGGAGACATAGGCGAGCCACAGGTCATCTGGCGAGAGCTTCGGCGTGTGCTCATTAAAGGATGATGTTTCAAGGAGCATCTCCAGTTTCCCGTCTCCCTCCAGGGACATCATCCCGATATCGAAAGTGGGGTCGGGCGCGCCACCCCGTCGGAAGACGAGCGTCTTCCCGTCCGATGTGATAGCAGCGGGAAAAATCTGGACGGGCTCGGTCGTCAGTTGTTGGGCGGGGCCACTGCCGTCCGCGGGCTTCGAGAAGACGTTGTAGAGGCCCGCTCGAACCGAATTAAATCAACCACCGGCTTAAGCCGGTGGATTGCGCGGGCGCGTCGACTGGAAGTCGACTTCATGCGCCCGCTTCATTCTCAACCCCCCGACTTCAGTCGGGGGAGTCTCGTCCCCTTCGGGGACTTCGACAATCTTTTCTTCGCCTAAAGGCGAGGGGTTTCCACCATCCCCGAAGGGAACACTAAAAAAGATCATTTGACCGTCTGGCGACCAGAGAGGGCGAAGACCTTCCTCGAAGGTCAACCGCGTCAAGGTCCCGCGGGAGAGCTCGAGTAGCCAAACGTCTTGGTTCGCGTTTACTCCTTTTCTGACGGCCAGGCGCCGGCCATCAGGCGAGAACCGAGGGCTTTCCCATTCTCCGACCCTTTCCGTCAGCAGTGAGGCATTTCCCTTGCGATCGACTCGGACCAACTCCTGAGGAACTTCCTCAAATGAGGCATCCCCCGGAACGTAGACGAGCGTTCCATCCTCGGCCATCGCGAAGAGCGCCACACCGCTTCCGAGGCGTCGAACACCCTCGATAACAGGACTGGGCTCTCCGGTCGGCTCGATTCGGTCGGCATCAAATGGGATGGCAAAGAGTGTGGTCTCGCGGGCATAGAGCAGGTGACCAGAGGAAGCGTAGCGCGGAAAGGTCCCGCCCCGGTGCAAGACTTTCCTTTCCCCCGTCTCGAGGAGAACCGCTTCGATGGTCGCGTCGTCGGACCCACCGTCTTCCGCCACCACGAAGAGCACTGCCTTCCCGTTCGGTAGAAACCACGGCCAGCGGTGACTTGCCTCGCCTTCGCTCAACTGCGTGAGCTCGACCGGGGTCCCGCCGGAAGCGGGGACACGATAGAGCCCGACCCCGGGGCTCGGGGTATAAACGATCGTGTCGTCGGGCCCCCAGGTGCCGCCACGGCCACCCCCGCTCGCCTCGGCAAGAGTTAGCGCCGCGCCACCACTGACCGACACCTTCTTCAGCGCGCCGGTGGTGAAAAACGCCAGCCACTGACCGTCGGGCGAAAAGAAAGGATTCAAAGCGGCTCAGGAGCTTCGGAATCCGCGGATCGAGATCCGAGGGCAGCGCCTTCCAATCAATGTCGAGCTTGATAATGTTCGCTAGCACATCCGAGACATCCTCGCCGCCGAATGCTCTTTTCCCCGTCAACATCTCGTAGAGCACCGCGCCGAAAGAGAAGATGTCGCTGCGTTTATCGACCACCTTGCCCTTTGCTTGCTCGGGGCTCATGTAGGCTGCGGTGCCGAGAATGACGCCCGCTTGGGTCGCGTCCCGGCTTAGTGTGGGAGACGCCGAGAGCTCGCTCTCCGGTACCTCGTCGGCGAAAGCTTTTGCGAGCCCGAAGTCGAGCACTTTCACGTGACCTTCCGGGTCTATCTTAATATTGGCGGGCTTGAGGTCGCGGTGGATGACGCCTTTTTCGTGGGCGGCATCGAGAGCTTCGGCGATTTGCTGGGAGAGCGTCAAAGCCTCAGTTACCGGGAGTGCCCCGCGGGCAATCCGCTCGGCGAGGGTTTCCCCCTCGACAAGCTCCATAACCAAAAACGGTTTGCCTTTGGTCTTTTCGAGGCCGTGTAGTGTGGCGATGCCCGGATGGTTCAGCGAGGCGAGCAACCTCGCCTCGCGCTCGAAGCGGACCAGCTTTTGCGGATGCTGCGTGAACTCTTCGGGAAGGACTTTAATGGCTACTTCACGCCCAAGCTTGTTATCCCTGGCCCGGTAGATTTCTCCCATTCCACCCGCACCGATAGCAGCGAGGATCTCGTAATTACCCAGCTTGGTATTGGGAGTGAGTGGCATGGCCGGCCCTTTGAGTGTGAAAGTACTCCCGCACAGGTTGGAAAGTCAAGAAGACTACGGCCGATTACTGGAGCGGGCGCATTACGGTAAAGAGGTGGTATCCCCAGCGGGTTTGGTACCGGCCGTACTATTGCGCGGGCCGCTACCCCGGCGGGTGGCGTGACCTGTGCCTACAGATTCCGAGTGATGTCAGTTGGTGGGTACAAGCCGCTTCAGTTCCTCGAACCAGTTCTGTACCAGGATCAACTCAGTCGGAGTCGTGGTTTCCTCGCTACCACCTTCTTTGATCATCAAGAAACGCTCGCCGTCGGAAGACACGTCGTAGGTGCGACCGCCGAAGCCCAAAAAATATGTTTGCTCGAAGACGATCTCGGGGCTACCGAAGGTAACGCTGGGATCGATGCGAACAGAGACCGCCATCAGCTGCCCACCTGGGTTGAGGTAGAACAGCTCACCGCCGTTCCGAGCCCACACCGGCCGGTTACCACCGTCTGTCGAGATCTGCCACCGACCCTCGTCCACGTTGGGGAACGGCTGCACGTAGACTTCGTTCTGACCCGAGGCGTCGGATTCAAAGGCTAGCCATCGGCCATCAGGCGAAACGTCTGCGTTCCACTCGCTGAAGTCGGTGACCAGGAGAGGTTCCAGCGACCCGTCGCCGTCCATCGAGCGCACGCCGAGATCGGATCCTGTTTGGGGAACGCTCTCCCAAATCACCAGCCGCTTCCCGTCCGGGGAAAAGACATACGGATTCTGGGAGTTCTCGCTCTCGGTGAGCCGCTCGACCGTGCCCGTGCCGTCCGCCGCTTTCCAGAATAGATTCTGATTCCCCTCACGGCGAGATGCGAATGCCACGCGCTGACCGTTCGGTGTCCAAGCCGGATTGCTGTCGACAAGGGGGTCGAACGTGAGCCGCCTCAGCGTCTCGCGCGCGAAATCCCAGATCCAGATGTCGTTCTCCTGATCACGCACGTCGAGGGCGACTTGGCTCCCATCGGGAGAGATGCGCGGGTAGACGTAGGCACGGGGCTCGGCTGCCAGCACTTCTTCTCTCCCGTTCCGATCCACCCACACCAACCTCCTGTTGGCTTGAGCAAGGCCCCGGACATAGACAAGGGAGCCGGAATCGGAGAAGCTAGCGTGAGCGGTACCGGCCACTCCGCTAGGAGAGCGCGCGACACCCTCGACAACAGGAACTGGACCGCCGGTGAGTGACCTCCAACCGCTCGAGATCGAACGGCACCGCGAGAAGCGTCTCCCCCAGCGCATAGACCAGGTGCCCCGTGGGAACGTAGCGAGCATCGCTGCCTCCTTCTATCAACACACGCCGTTCACCGGTCTCTATCGACTGCGTCACGATCTGAGCATCGTCCCATGCACCGCCCGTCCGAAGAGTAAACAGCACCGTTTCCCCATCCGGCAGCATCTGCGGCCCATGACCCAATTCGTTCTTATCTGAGTCCATGGAGATAAGGACCTCCGGGGTTCCGCCATTGTAACTCCTCGCCGTGCCCCACTGGAGCGGGTTGGAACGTCGCGATTCGGAGGAGAAGCTACGCAGCGGAGTTGTCGCGTAGGGCGTCGGGGAGTAACACGGTTCCTGGCTCACACTTCGAAGCCTTCCGCGAAGAAGACCCGCTTCCAGAGCGAGTATTGAATCAGATCTTGGTGGGGGTATCGACCCGAAATTACGAATCGAGTCTGGACAAACCCGCGGCCAAGTTGAAGTCTCGTGGCACGAGTAAGAGTGCCGCCAGCCGTCACCTCGTGAGCCAGACGACTAAGAAGCTCGAGGAATACCTGTCTCGGCGGCTAGAGGAGTTCGAGCTTGCGGCACTGATGCTGGATGGCCTTGAGGTGGCCGGACAGACCGTCGTCGTAACTCTCGGTATCACAATAGATGGAACGAAGGTGCCCCTGGGTATATGGCTGGGCTCGACGGAGAACTCTCGGGTGTGCACCGCGATGTTGCAGGACCTTATCGAGCGAGGCTTGCGCGTCGATGAGTCGATTCTCTGCGTAGTGGACGGAGGCAAAGGCATCCGCAAGGCACTCGTCGACGTTTTGGGGGACCTCGCGGTCATCCAAAGGTGCCAGATCCATAAACTCCAGAATCTTCGCTCGTACCTTCCCAAGTCTCGTCACGCCTACGTGCTCCAGACGATGAAGGAAGCCTACAAGTGCAAGAGTGCCGACAAGGCGCGCAAGCGACTTCAGGCATTGGTGTCGTGGCTCGAGCGAAACGGCTACGACGAAGCTGCCGGAAGCCTTCGTGAAGGGATGGAAGAGACACTCACGGTCGTGAAGCTCGCGCTGCCCGCCTTACTTCGCCAGTCTCTTGCCACGACGAACGCCATTGAGAATCTCAACGGAACCATTCGCAGAGTATCGAGAAACGTCAAGCGTTGGTAGAGTCCTTCCATGGTTCGCCGATGGACCGCTCTTGGCGTCGTCACCGCGCAGAAAAAGTTCCGGCGTATCAAAGGCTATCGCCATATGGGCGCTCTCGTTCACGCGCTTAGAAGCAAACAGAAATCTCTTGACAGCGATGAGTTTGCTGCCTAAGAGTATTCACAGGTGCCGCCGCTACCCGACCAAATTCAACAGCGGCCGGGACATCCCCCACCCGTCGGCGATGCGAGTATTTCTTGAATCTCGAAGCGGGCGTCGGCGATGTCCCGCAGGCGGTCTTTGCGATCTTTCGTGAGACATCGCCCGAGAAGCTTCACTACCGACGGCGGAACGTTCCCGGAAAGCGCCTTCCAGTCAGGCTCGACCGCCAGAATCCGTGCGAGAACATCCGAGACATCCTTGCCCGCAAACGCTCTCTTCCCCGTCAACATCTCGTAGAGCACGATGCCGAATGAGAAGATGTCGCTGCGTTTATCGACCACCTTGCCCTTTGCTTGCTCGGGGCTCATGTAGGCTGCGGTGCCGAGAATGACACCGGCTCGGGTCGCATCTCGACTGAGCGTGGGCGAAAAGGAAGTATCGGTCTCCGGCATCTCTTCCGTGAAAGCCTTAGCAAGCCCAAAATCGAGTACCTTCACCTGACCCTCGGGATCGACCTTGATGTTGGCAGGCTTCAGGTCGCGGTGAATGACACCCTTTTCGTGCGCCGCATCGAGTGCCTCGGCGATCTGTTGAGCAACGGTAAGGACTTCCTTCACGGGAAGTGGTCCGCCCGCAATGCGCTCAGCAAGGGTTTCCCCCTCGACCAGCTCCATGACCAAGAAGGGCTTGCCCTCGAATTCCTCGACTTCATAGAGAGTGGCAATGCCGGGATGGTTCAGCGCGGCGAGAAGTCGTGCTTCGCGCTCGAAGCGCGCTAACTTTTGCGGATGTTGCGCGAACTCTTCGGGAAGGACTTTGATGGCGACTTCACGCCCGAGCTTCGTGTCCCGGGCGCGGTAGACTTCCCCCATGCCACCCGCACCGATGGCAGAGAGGATCTCGTAATCACCCAGTTTGGTGTTGGGAGTCAGTGGCATGGCCGGCCCTTTGGGTGTGAAAGTACTCCCGCACAGGTTGAGAAGTCAAGAAGCGACTACGGCCGATTACTGGAGCGGGCGTATTACTGTAAAGGGGTGGTATCCCCAGGGGGAGAGACATACTTGCCCAGTTTCCCCCTCGACAAGCTCCATGACCAAAAACGGCTTGCCTTCGGATTCCTCGACTTCATAGAGAGTGGCGATGCCGGGATGGTTCAGCGCGGCGAGAAGTCGTGCTTCGCGCTCAAAGCGGGCTAGCTTTTGCGGATGTTGCGTGAACTCTTCGGGAAGGACTTTGATGGCCACTTCCCGCCCGAGCTTGTTATCCCTGGCGCGGTAGACCTCGCCCATGCCGCCCGCACCGATGGCGGCGAGGATCTCGTAATCACCCAGCTTGGTGTTGGGAGTCAGTGGCATGGCCGGCCCTTTGGGTGTGAAAGTACTCCCGCATAGGTTGAAAAGTCAAGAAGCGACTACGGCCGATTACTGGAGCGGGCGCATTACGGTAAAGGGTTGGTATCCCCAGGGGGAGTCGAACCCCCGTTTTCGCCGTGAAAGGGCGACGTCCTGGGCCACTAGACGATGGGGACTTGAATGCGAAACGCGAAAGCAACGCCAACGAAACCGGTGGTGAGCCGTGCTGGGCTCGAACCAGCGACCCTCTGCTTAAAAGGCAGACGCTCTGCCAACTGAGCTAACGGCCCCCGGCGGCTATTCTAGGCCGTTTGTTTGAGTGGGTCAACGTCACTTGGGTCACTTGCGACTCAAGCCGCGCCGCGCGGAACCGGACTGCCGCTGTCGAACCAGCGTTCCAGCACCGCTCCGCCGTTCTCCATATCCAGGATGGTGGAATCCCGATCCGGTCCGGTCGAGACCGCCTCCACGGGCACGCCGCAAAGCTCCTCCAGACTTTCCAGGTACCGGCGAGCCTTGGCGGGTAGATCGGCCACGCGGGTCATCCCCCCGGTGGACTCCTTCCAGCCCGGAAGCGCCCGATATTCCGGCTCGCATTCCTCGAGCACGGAAAGCTCACCGGGGAACTCTTCGATCAGCTCACCGCGGTAGCGATAGCCGGTGCAGATCTTGATTTCGTCGAGCTCGTCCAAGACGTCGAGCTTCGTAATGGCCAACGCGTCCAGGCCGTTCACGCGATTCGCGTAGCGCACGACGACGCTGTCGAACCAACCGCAGCGACGAGGTCTTCCCGTCGAGGCTCCGAACTCGTCACCGCGTCGACGGATGTCTTCTTCCAGGGTACCGGTCATCTCCGTCGGCAGGGGCCCCGCACCCACGCGCGTAATGTACGCCTTGGTGATACCCAAAATGTAGTCGATGGCCTTCGGACTGATACCGCTTCCGGTCGCGGCTCCGGCCGCCGTGGCACTGGAGGAGGTCACGAAGGGGTAGGTCCCGTAGTCGATATCGAGCAATGTGGCCTGTGCGCCCTCGAAAAGAACCGACTGTCCGGCACTCATCGCCTGATGGATGAGCCGAGACGTGTCGGTAACGTGGGGCAGCGCGATTGCGGAGAACCCCATGAGCACCGAGAGAATCTGTTCCGCGTCGAGATCGACCGTTTCGCCCTGCGCGACCATCCAGGCGTTTTTTTCCGCCACCAGGTAGCTCAGCTTCTCTCGCAAAGCATCCGGATGTCTCAAATCGCCGACACGAATCCCCCGCCGCGCCACCTTGTCTTCGTAAGCTGGCCCGATGCCCCGGCACGTCGTCCCGATCCTCTTGTCGCCGAGCTTCTTCTCGGAGACAGCCTCTAAGCGTCGATGGTACGGCAGTATCAGGTGCGCTCGATCACTCAAGAAGAGATCGTCTCCAACCTCAACACCCAGGTCCTGGAGCATCGTGCGCTCGGCCAGAAACGCTTCCGGGTCCACCACGCAGCCACTCCCGATGACGCACGTGACGCCGGGGTGCAGGATTCCAGAGGGAATGAGATGGAGAATGAACTGCTTCCCACCCACGACGACGGTATGACCCGCGTTGTGGCCTCCTCCATAGCGGACCACCATGTGGACGCGGTCGGAAAGGAGATCGACGTATTTTCCCTTGCCTTCGTCGCCCCACTGGGTCCCGATGATTACGATATTAGGCATCGCGATTAAGTGTAACAAACTCGATTGGGCTTCCAAAGCCAGCGGCCAAGTCGTATAGTTCCGGGGCAAGGTCAGGTCGAGCTATTGGGAAAACACCTCCCGCGCCCCGAGATAGAACGTAGGCTCCTGCGATCTCTCGAGTCCACTCCGAGCTCGGTGATTCTCCTCGGATCCCGTGGCTCTGGGAAGACGTCGATTCTCGAAAGTTTGAGGGACTCGATCGCCGGCTCCCGTCCCACCGCACTGATCCAGATGGAGCCCATCGCGGCATCGCCGGAGATACTCTGTCAAAGATTCCTGGAAATCGCCGATGGGGCACTCGTACCAGGCGCTTACCGGTCGGCTCCGTTTCCCCGATTACTGGGAGCGTTGTCGAAAGGGACACCACAATCTCTCCTGTTGCTCGATGACGCCACCGAAATCCGCACGCTTTCCTATTTCCCCGGCGTGGAGAAACCCTTGGAGAGTTTCCTCGAAGCGCTGGCCAAGAAGAGCGCACCTCAGGCTGTCCTCACCAGCCGTTTCCCCGCCTGGGTAGCTTCCTGCTTCCATGAGCTCTCGAGCTCCACGCGCTCACGTTTCGACGTCATGCGCCTTCCCGCGGTGAGCACGGAAGAGCTCGAAGCCATCGGGGTCGCCGATGCCGAGCTCCTGGTCTCGGCCACCGGAGGGCTCCCGGTCCATCTCTCTCCCCTTATAGAGCGAATGCGAGACGGAAAAAATCTTTCCATCGCGCTCGCGGAGGAGATTGCCACCTCGGGCCAACTGGAGGCTGAATGCCGTGCCACGCTCGGACAACTCCTTCACCGAGCCAGAGGCTACGGAGCTTGCAAGGCGGTGCTGCACGTTTTGGCCGCCGAGGAGGGTCTTAGGCTCAGCGAGATTGCGCGGAGACTCGATCGGACGCCCGGCTCGACGAGGGACTACCTTCGCTGGTTGGAAGAAGTGGACTTGATCGCCGTTCGCGACAAACGATTCTTTTTCATCGATCCCGTCTTGCGACTTTGGCTTCGCCTCTATGGTCGTGGAGAGCTGCCGTCTCGTTCCACCATCGAAGCCGAGATTGGCAGACACCTCGATGGGCAGTTCCCGGCTCTTCCTACTGAATCGATCCCGAGGCTCGAGCCGGAAAGCGAGATCTTCCCTCCCCTCCCAACCAACGACGAGCTGATCGAGATCGATTGAGAGTATCAACCTCCGGATTACTGTCCCGGCGGGTAGTTCTCGAAAATCTGGTCCATGACCTTGTTGATGTTCTCCGTGCTCTTACTCGGGTCTTCCGAAACGGTCCCCGAGGCGGAGCCGCGGAAAACAAGCTGTTTGTCCGATGCATCCCATATGTCGACGACTAGGGTTCCAACCGTGTAGCTGACTTCACGCGTCGTGGAGCTCGCCATGCCGACCCCTCCCCAGCGCCAACCGGGTCCCACTCCATAGCCGTATCCGGTCGTGTAGTACTCACTCTGCTGTCCCGTCGCGGCATGGTAGATGACGTGTAGATCGGCGTTTGAGTCGACCTTCTGGAGCCCCTCCTGCGCGAGGTGCCTCTCGATCGCCGCGACGATGCGTTGATCGACCAGTGGATTTTCGGTGAACGGCGAACCCTCTTCGTAGACAAACGTTTTGTATTGCGAGAAGTCCGCGCTGTTATCGTAGTCGATAGTGACTTTTGCGCCTCCGCAAGCGGATACTAAAACTAACGACGCCAAACATAGGAATCCTTGCAGTGCTCTCATGAGTACGTTTCCTTTCGTGACCTAGTTCGACGGTGGAGCCAGCTTGTCCATGACTTGGTCGATGGTGAAGCTCGCCGGCGTCTGCCGCGGCGGGAACTCCTGGAAAGTTTGCAGGAACTCGGCCACGAAGGTCTGCGCGGGCACCATGACAAACATGTGATCGATGAAGAACTGCGTGTAGAAGTCGGAATCGTGGTCGGCCCTCTCGAAGGGATCGCGACGCAGGTTGAAGAGTCGTGGGACCCGCAGCGTTGTGTAAGGCCGTACCCACACCTCGAAGCCGTGGGCCTCTTGGATGCTGAACAGCACTTTCCAGTCCCGGTAGCGAAGAGCGGAGAGCGATCCGTCATCGGTGAAGTAGAAGAACTCCTCCCTCGCCCCCGCGGACGCCTCTCCCGTCATGTAAGGGAGGAAGTTGTAACCGTCGAGGTGCACCTTGAAGGTCTTGTCACCAGCCGTATAGCCCTCGCGCAGCTTCTCTTTGATGTTGGGATCGCCGGCGGCTGCTGCGAAGGTCGGCACCCAGTCCATCATGGCGATGATCTCGTTGGAAACGAAGCCCGCCTCGATCTGGCCGGCCAGCGAACCATCATGGGAACCCGGAAACCGGAGACCGTCTCGCCCTTCATGTTCTTCAAAGAGAACTCCGGTGCGGGTTTCCCGTCGAGTTCTTGAGCCGAAGCGGCAGACGCAAAAAGAAGTAGCGTTGCGATCAAGACGCCGGCCGACGGGAGCCCTCGAATCGTTATCGTCCTGCCCCGCTGACGGTCGCCGGTTTGGCAGTCTTGGCAGTCTTGGAAGACGATTCCTGCTCGGTCAGCCAACGCTCGGCGTCGATCGCTGCCATGCAACCGGTCCCGGCCGCGGTGACCGCTTGTCGGTAGACCCGATCCATCGCGTCGCCGCAGGCAAAGATCCCTTCTACGGACGTGCGACTACTCCCATCCTGCACCTTGATGTAGCCGACCGGATCGAGCTCGACCGCGCCGCCCAAGAACTCGGTGTTGGGTGTGTGGCCGATGGCGACGAAAAGCGCGCCGACGGAAAGCTCCGACTCTTCGCCCGTCTTCGTATTCTTGATGCGCAGGCCGGTGACCTCGTCCTCGCCGAGAACTTCCGTCACTTCGCTGTCCCAAAGGAAATCAATCTTCTCGTTGGCGAAGGCGCGCTCTTGCATGATCTTCGAAGCACGGAGCTGGTCACGCCGATGGATGACTGTGAGCTTGGTCGCATAGCGCGACAAGAAGAGCGCTTCTTCCATCGCGGTATCCCCGCCACCCACTACCGCCATGTCCTTGTTCCGGTAGAGTGCCCCATCACATGTAGCGCAAGCAGAGACCCCTCGGTTCTGAAGCTTCTTTTCGGACTCCAAGCCCAGCCAGTTGGCCCGCGCTCCGGTAGCCACGATGAGCGCGTCGCAGGTAAAGATGCCTTCGCCGCTTTCCACGCGAATCGGCCGTTTGGACGCGTCGATCGCCGTCGCGTCGGCGTAGATCACTTCCGTCTCGAAACGCTCCGCCTGCTTGCGGAAGAGATCCATCATGTCCGGACCGGTGACTCCCTCTGGAAAGCCTGGGTAGTTCTCGACCTCAGTCGTCAACATCAGCTGGCCGCCGGGGATCCCGACTATCGGATCCATTCCCGAGCCCGCCAGCATCACGGGTTTGAGATCGGCTCGAGCCGCATAGATGGCGGCGGTATAGCCGGCAGGCCCGCTACCCACGATCAAGACGGGCACGTGCCGCGCTTTTTCAGAACCCTTGTCGCTCATATGACTCCCTGGAAGGGTTAGTTAAGATGTTTGTCGATTAGCTTCGAGAGGTTATCTTTGGAGGTGACGCCAACCACTTGCTCGGCCACTTCGCCATTCTTGATGATGAGGACGGTGGGGATCCCTCGGATCTGGTACTTGGCCGAGACCTCGGTATTCTCGTCCACGTTGAGCTTCCCGATCTTCGCCTTGCCCTCGTACTCAGAGGCCAGGGCGTCGATGGTCGGCGCCATCATCCGGCAAGGCGCGCACCACTCGGCCCAGAAGTCGATCACTACCGGTTTGTCGGATTTCAGAACGTCCTGTTCCCAGGTGCCGTCGGTGAAAGCAGCTACTTTGTCACTCATCTTTCCTAGCCCCTCTTTGCTCGAATAAGTTCAAGCTAGCAAACGACCCAGTTGAAGTCAAGCCAACCCGAGACGGGTGGAAGTGCTATCCTCCTGAAATGACAGGACCTACCCCTTCTAGCCGCGACTTCCACCCCCAGCGTGCACGCGGCCAGGGCTTCCTCCGGGACCAGGATGTGTTGCAACGCATCGTCTCGGCGATCGACCCACGGCCGGGCCAGACGCTCCTCGAGATCGGTGCCGGGAGCGGAGAATTGACTCTCCCCTTGGCGGCACGGAGTGCAAGCCGTATCGTCGCCATCGAAACGGACCGGCTCTTGTTCGAGCGATTGCAGCGTGCCCTCGAGAAGAACGGCACGGCCAACGTCGAGCCCGTCCACGCCGACTTCCTGGCGCTCGATTTCCAGACGTTCCTCGAAGAGAGAGGCTTGAATCGTATCCGTGTGGTCGGCAATCTTCCTTTTTCCGTAGCGTCACCCATCCTTCTAAAGCTTCTCTCGTATCGGCAGCCTCTGGTCGATCTGACCCTCATGTTCCAACTGGAAGTTGCCACGCGGCTAGTTGCTAGGCCCGCCACCAAGGCCTATGGCTTCCTGACGGTCATGGCGCAGCAAGCCGCACGCGTGAGAATGCTCTTCCCGATCCCGCCCGCGGCCTTCAAACCCCGCCCAAGAGTGCATGCCGGCCTCGTCCGGATGGAGCCCCTGCGGGAAAAGGAGCCCCCAGTTTCCGATCCCGTCGTCTTCCAGGCCCTCGTGCGCGGCCTCCTCACCCACCGCCGCAAGAACGTCTCCAACAATCTGAAGCGTTTGAGTTCGACGCTCCTGGACGCCGCGGCGATCGAGGAGGGTCTTCAAAAACTCAAGATCGACCCGAAGTGCCGGGCGGAAACCCTTTCTGTAGAAGAATTTGCCAAGCTTAGCTACTTTTGCGTTTCAATGGCGTAAGATGTTCTGTTAGTATTGAAGCGGTTTCTCAGCTCTTGATGGCTAACTCCCTATCGTTACATGGTGCTTGAGTTGTGAGTCGATCCGCGCGCCGTCCCCACAAACCGGTGGAGCCTGTCGAAATCGTCCCACTCGGTGGGCTGGGCGAGTTCGGACTAAATATGATGGCCATCGGGATGGGGGACACTTGTTTCATCGTGGACGTCGGGGTGATGTTTCCGGATAACGAGTTGTTGGGAGTCGATCTCGTGATCCCCGATATGTCCTACGTTTTCAAGAACAAGGAGAGGATCAAGGCCGTCTTCCTCACCCATGGGCACGAGGACCATATCGGCGCCCTGCCCTACTTGCTGGCAGAGCTCCAGGTGCCCGTTTACGGCAGTCGTCTGACACTGGGGATGTGCCGACACCGTTTGGAAGAGCACAAGCTGGCCGACAGCACGGAGCTCAATACGGTCGCACCCGGAGAGACCCAAACGCTAGGACCCTTTCAGATCCATTTCATTCGGGTCTCCCACAGCCTGGCGGACAGCATGGCTCTTGCCATCGATACACCCCACGGTCGGATCATTCACACCGGTGACTTCAAGTTCGATCAGTCCCCGGTGGTGGGGGAGCCCATCGACATGCATCGCCTCGCCGCGTACGGCGAACAGGGAGTGCTTGCGCTTCTCTCCGATTCCACCAACGCCGAAGTCGCGGGCCACACCGGCTCAGAGAAAGACGTCACTCCTGCCTTCGAGGAAATTATCAGTCGCACTCCCTTCCGGGTCTTCGTCGCTTGCTTCACCTCGAGCACCCACCGAATCCAATTGGCCATCGAGCTTGCGGCGAAATACGGGCGCAAAGTAGCTCTCCTCGGACGCAGCATGACCCAAAACGTTCGCACCGCCATCGATCTCGGCTACATTCGCGTTCCCGAGGGCGTTCTCATCAGGCCGGCGGAGATTCCGAAGACGCCGCGCGATAAGCTACTCGTTCTCACCGCCGGGAGCCAGGGCGAACCGTTCTCCGCTCTGTCTCAAGTTGCCATCGACAATCACAAGCACGCATCCATCGAGCCGGAGGACACCGTTGTGCTCTCCGCGCGAGTCATCCCCGGTAACGAGCGTGCGGTGTCGCGGGTCGTCAATCACCTTTACCGACGAGAAGCGAACGTCATTCTCTCTTCGGAGGCAGCGGTGCACGTCTCCGGCCACGGAAGCGCCGAGGAGCTCAAGCTGATGTTGAACCTGGTGCGCCCGCGCTACTTCGTTCCCATTCATGGGGAGTGGAGACAGCTTGTTTCCCACGCCCGCATCGCCAAGGGCCTCGGTATCCCTTCGGAGCGCGTGCTCCTGGCGGAGGACGGCGACGTCATCACGTTCGATGCCGAGGGCGGTCGGATCGCGGGCAAGGAAGAAACCGGTCGAGTCTTCGTCGACGGGAGCGAGTTCGGGGATGTCGGGGACATCGTGCTACGCGATCGCCAGCATCTCTCCGAGGGCGGGATCGTGATCCCCGTCGTGTCGATCAACAAGCAAGACGGGCGCGTGGAAACGCCGCCCGAGATCATTACTCGCGGATTTCTCGCCGGCGAGGACGATGAGCTGCTCGACGAGGTGCGCGATCTCATCGTATCGACCGTCGAGAACTCCACGACCGAGGAAGTGGCTGACTGGGGTCTCATCAAGGAAAAGATTCAGACCGAGCTGTGGCGGTTCTTTCGCAAGCGGACCCAACGTCGTCCCATGATTCTTCCTGTCGTGATGGAGAGTTAGCAGGCCCATGAAAAACGAGCCTGCGCGAGCGGAGCGAGCCCGGCCCGAATGGGCCGACGACAGGTTCCAGCCGTGGGGGTGGGGCCCCGCGGCACTGAGACACTAAATGCCGTTACACACCGCCATCTTGCTGGGGCTCATTCAGGGGCTGACCGAGTTCCTGCCCATCTCTAGCTCGGGCCACCTGGCGGTGGCACAGCACTTCCTCCCCGGCTTCAGCCAACCGGGCCTTCTTTTTGATATCGTATTGCATCTAGGAACCTTGTTAGCGGTGCTCATCTACTTCCGACGGGAGGTCGGCTTCATGCTGCGGGCTCTGGGCCCGGGCAATGGAGGCTCGACCTGGCGCCGGCTATGGATCCTGCTGTTTATCGGCACCGTCCCGGCGGTGTTGGCGGCACTGCTCTTGGGCGACCTGATCGAGGAGAGCTTTTCCGCGCTTTGGGTCGTGGCAGTGGGCTGGATTGCGACCGGGGTGCTCCTCTTGAGCTCCGCGCGGCTGACAATGAAAGAACGTGGCTTCGAAGACTTGAAAGCGACAGACGCCCTGGCGGTTGGTTTGTTTCAGAGCGCGGCTCTACTATCTGGCCTTTCGCGTTCGGGCTCCACGATCGTCGGAGGATTGCTGCGCGGTCTTTCTCATGATTCGGCTGCGCGCTTCTCGTTCTTGCTGTCCATCCCCGCCATACTCGGGGCAGCGGTCTACGATCTCCCCCGGGTGAGCTTGCTCGAGGCCGAGGCGGTGGTTGGCTATGTGGCGGGCTTTGCCACCGCGTTTCTGGTTGGCTACATTTGTATTGGCGTCGTCCTGCGGCTTCTGGCGATCGGACGTTTCCATTTGTTCGGCTATTACTGCCTAACGGCGGGAGGAGCGGTTCTTGTCTACATCACGTTCAATCTACCGTAAGAGCGAAGTCGATCGCTCCGCATACCGGGAGCGACTTTCCGAGGTCGCGGGCGTCTGCTTGCTCGCTCTTTCTCTGATGGTGGCGGTCGGCCTTCTGTCTTACTCGCCGGATGATCCCTCCTGGTACTTCAAGGAGACCTCCCGACTCACAACGGAGAACCTCATCGGGCCAGCCGGCGCCTTCTTCTCCGAGGCTCTTCTTCAGCTCCTGGGATTGGCAGCCTATAGTGTAGCCATTTTTCTCGGTGTCGCGGGCTGGAGTCGTTTCTGGTGCCACAAGCACGAAGCCAGCTGGTCGAAGAATTTCGGCCTGGTGAGCATGGTATTGAGTCTCTCCGGTCTTCTGGCCCTTTCGCTCCAAGAGGTGCCTTTCAAAGGAGCCATCCTTCCTGCTGGGGGAGCCGTTGGCCATCTCCTCGCGGTGTACCTCTCCTCGGCCGTCGGAGAAGCCGGGGCGTTCATCCTTCTCGTGACAACGCTCTTCGCCGCCATCATGGTCGCCACGCGTTGGTCGTTGAGCTCGGCAGTCAAGGTCGTCACGACTTGGCAGCACGCCAAGAGCGCCGAGCTCATCACCGCGTTCAGTCATTTTCGCGAGAGCCGGCGTAAAGTAAATCTCCGCAAGCGCGTCGTGAAAAAGCACGCCAAACAGGCCATGGAAATCGCGAACGACAAGACCTCACCGCAAGATGACCCGGTGGCGAAAGCCGAGCAAACCAAGGCCAAGCCGAGCCGACAAGAGATGCTGCCCTTCACTCCCAAGAAGGGCCGCTGGACGATGCCGCCCTTCACGATCCTGGAATCCCGTCCGGAAGAGGTCAAGCTCGACGACAAAGAGTTGATGGAGAGAGCCAAGCTCCTTCAGCAACGTTGCCAGGAGTTTGCGGTCGAGGGACAGGTTCTCCAAATCCATCCCGGCCCGGTGGTCACGACGTTCGAGTTCAAACCCGATGCCGGGATCAAGTACAACAAGATCACCGCGCTCGCGGAAGACCTGTGTCTAGCCCTACAGGCCGAATCGGTACGCATCGACCGCATCTCCGGCAAATCGACGGTCGGTATCGAGATCCCCAACCCGAATCGGGAAGTGATCGGGCTGAGAGAGCTTCTGGAATCCGAACCTTTTCAATCGAGCTCATCCCGGCTCACGGTGGCGCTAGGGAAAGGCATCGACGGGGCAACCAACGTCAGCGATCTCACCCGCATGCCCCATCTTTTGATCGCCGGAGCGACGGGCAGCGGCAAGTCCGTTCTGCTGAACAGCATGATCTGCTCCGTGCTCTATAAATCGAGCCCTGACGAGGTGAAGCTGATCCTGATCGATCCCAAGCGCCTAGAGCTCGGCGCCTATCAGGACATCCCGCATCTGCTCACCCCGGTGGTCACGGAGCCCAAGCAGGCGAGCGATGTCCTCAAGTGGGCCGTCTTCGAGATGGAGAATCGCATCAAGATGCTGGCCTCGGAAGGCGTCCGGAATATCGAGCAGTACAACAACATTTTACGCGGCGCGATCGAGGCCGGAGAGAAGAGAGAAGACCAGGACGGCGAGCCTCTCCGCCCCATGCCGTACATCCTTGTGATCATTGATGAGCTGGCCGATCTCATGATCGTATCTTCTTCGGACGTAGAGGATTCCATTACGCGGCTCGCTCAGATGGCACGGGCTGTCGGCGTGCACCTGGTCTTGGCAACGCAGCGGCCTTCCGTCGACGTCATCACCGGGATCATCAAAGCCAACTTCCCTTCCCGCATCGCCTTTCGCATGCCATCGCGCGTGGACTCGCGGACGATTCTCGATGCGAACGGCGCCGAGCAGCTCCTCGGCAAGGGCGACATGCTTTTCCTCCCCCCCGCCTCGGCGCGCCTCACGCGTCTCCATGCGCCGTTCGTCACCGAGGCCGAGGTCGGGAGGCTGGTGTCCTTTTGGAGAAAGGCGGGCAAGCCCGAATACAATTTCTCCATATTGCAGGAACAGGAAAGGGCAGATCTGGGTGGCAACCAGAGGGACGAGCTCTTCGACCGAGCGGCGAGGCTCGTCGTGGAATCGGGCGTCGCCTCGGTCTCTCATCTACAACGAAGGCTTCGTCTCGGCTACAGCCGGGCGGCCCGGATCGTCGACATGCTCGAAGCAGATGGTATCGTCGGCCCCCCGGAGGGGTCTAAGGCGCGCGAGGTTCTTGTTGCGAAGGATTATTTTGAAGAGGTGGACCAACAACTCCGTTAGCCGGCCTCTGCTCCTCGCCGGTGGAACGGTCTTGCTGTTCTCACTCGGCGCTCCAGCGGTGCCGGCTCAGGCAGCCCAGAAGTCTGTGCAAACGCTTTACGAGGAAGCACTCGCCGCCGAAAAACGACTAGACTCGTCGAAAGATCTCCAGGCCAAGAAAGATTCGTGGCTCAAGGTCGCGCGCCAGTATCACCTGGTCGTCCTGAACCACCCCCGTAGCGGCTATTGCGACGACGCCCTCTACCAAGAGGGTCGGCTCTACCAAAAGGCCGGCGTCCGCTTCCGCGACCGGGATGCGATTCGCCGCGCCTTGGACGCGTACCACCTCATTCTCAACGGCTACCCAGCGAGCAAATGGTGTCCCGCGGCCCGACTGGCGCGCGCCGATCTCAACCTAAACTACCTTTCGAACGAAAAGGCCGCGCGCGCGGAAATCGCCGACCTTCTCGAAAACTGGCCCAAGAGCACGGAAGCCGCCGAGGCCCGGGGCATCCTCCGGGACCTCGACCGCCCCCCTCCCCCCGTCGCCGCATCGACGACACGCACTTCCGACGGCCGCGTCGACGTGCGTAACGTTCGGCAATGGAGCGGGAAAGAGTACACGCGCATCGTCATCGACACCGCGCGGGAAGTCGAGTTTCGCCGTGGACGCCTCACGCAACCGGACCGCATCTATTTCGACCTCCTCAATACGCGCCTTTCGGAGAGCCTGGCCAACCAAACCTTCCCCGTCGGCGACGGATTTCTGAAACAGATCCGGGTCGGACAGAACAAACCCGACGTCGTGCGGGTGGTGCTGGACTTCGAGAGCATCAGCCGCTACAACGTTTTCTCCTTGCCGGATCCGCATCGGCTCGTCGTGGACATCCTCGGGATCAAGCCCGATCCGACCCCGGCGGCTTCATCTTCTGAAAGCCCCAACGACGCGCCCGCCGACACGACGCCCCGGCCCCCAACACCGGCTCCGACCGCGGCGGCTGCCGAGGTTTCGGCGGATCCGCAGCCGCAGCCTGTCTCCGCCGATTTGAATCCCCCGCGCGATATCGAGCTCCCCCTCCCCGCCGAGCCCACGTCCGACGGGCGCTTCCCTCTTTCACGTCAGCTCGGGCTCGAAGCGCGGCGAGTGATCATCGATCCCGGTCACGGCGGGCACGATCCGGGCGCCATGACTCGCGATGGGCTTCGCGAAAAAGATTTGGTCCTCGATATTTCGCGGCGTGTCGCCAAGTTCCTGGAAGCAGAGGACAGCTATGAAGTCATCCTGACGCGCAACACGGATGTCTTCATTCCGCTCGAAGAAAGAACGGCCATCGCCAATTCTAGAGGGGCGGACCTCTTCGTTTCCATCCACGCCAATTCCAGCAGAAATCGGCGTGCGCGTGGACTAGAAACCTACTACCTCAACCTCGCCACGTCTCCCGAGGCGGAGAGAACCGCGGCGCGGGAGAATGCGGTGAGCACGCGACGCATGACGGAGCTTCAGGATCTCCTAAGCCGGATCATGAACAACAGCAAGATCGCCGAATCGAGAGAGTTCGCGCATCACGTTCACGGTTCCATGGTGAAGCGCGCCGTCGAGTCGGACAGCCACTCGCGCGATTTGGGAGTCAAGACGGCACCCTTCTACGTCTTGCTAGGGGCGAACATGCCGAGCGTGCTTCTCGAGGTTTCCTTCCTGTCCAACCCCGACGATGCAAAGCTTCTCTCCTCGGGTGACTTCCGCCACAAGATCGCGCAATCCATCGTGGATGGGATCAAGAGCTACACCACGTCGCTGAAGGGCGTGGCCCATGTTTCGGCTTCTCCGGCGGGTCGCGACGGCGACGGGGGTCGGTGAGATTAGCCGAGATTGTTTGACGACCCCTTGGGCTGGCGGTAGCATGGCTACATGACCGTCCTGAACACCCTGTTCGTGAACATTTACGTCTGGCTGCTCTGGATTCAGCAACAAGGACCGGGACAGGGCATCACCTTCGTCGACCTGAACAAGGGCGATCCACAACCCTCCTTCTTCGCCTTCATCCTGATCACGTTCAAGTTCATCGGGATTGCAGTGCTCGTCGCGGCGGCGATCGGAGCGGCCGGGGGTCTCATTCGAATCTGGATTCGTCGAAGATTCCCAGGTAACCGGCTGAACGGGGTGGATGTCGAGGTCTTGACCTTCCTCCACCTCAACGAGCATTCCGAAACGGATCGCTAGTCGGTTTCTCGCCAGGCGACAAGACAGAGCAACGCCCTCCCTAGCCAGATGTTACTTTTGGTTACTATCGGTCCAGAACGGGTAACCTTTCTATCCACTCTGCTCAACTTTCGGCCGTCATTCGACCGCCGAGCTTCACGCATCAGTTATCCGAGGCCTCTAGGGTATGGTGCGGTCCCATGAAGCTTGCGGTGCCCTGAAAGTAAGTATATACTTTTAGTATATACACATTGCTAAACGGAGGCACGCAACCCGATGTCGGATAAGGCGAAACTCTTCAAGAGTGGCGGCAGCCAAGCCGTGCGATTGCCGAAGGGTTATCGCTTCGAAGGCGAGGAAGAGGTCCTGATCTACCGAAACGGCTCGAGAGTGATTTTGGAGCCCCAACGACGAAAGTGGAGTCGTGAGTTTCTAGAGGTAGCGGGAGCGGCGCTGGATTTTCCGTACCCTGCTGAGCCAGCCGAAGCCGAGCCGGTCGCGGACTTCGATCGGTGAAATACCTACTCGACAGCAACGTCTGCGTGGACTATTTGACTGGGAGGCATCCGCCGGTCACAGCCCGCATCCAAAGTCTTTTGCCTGAAGACCTGTGCCTCAGCTCCATCGTCGTTGCCGAGCTTCGCTACGGAGCGGATAAGAGTGCGCGACCGCGCCGAAACCACGATTTACTCGATGTGATGACTAACGAAATGCCTTGTCGTGATTTCGACTCAAGAGCGGCTTCCATCTACGGAAAGGTCAGAGCTGCGCTGGAGAAAAAAGGTGAACCCATCGGCCCCAACGATATGCTCATCGCCGCTCATGCTCTATCGCTGGGCCTCATTTTGGTCAGCGACAACATTCGAGAGTTCGGCAGAGTCAAGGGACTCAAGTTGGACAACTGGAGGAAATGAAACCCGCTGACAGAGTTTGCCCTGAGGATCTTCCTGCCATACGATGTCGACTTTACGACTGGAAAAAACGATGCCTCTCACGGCCGGCGAGAAGCTTGGATCCTACGAGATCCTCTCCCCTTTGGGTGCGGGTGGCATGGGCGAAGTCTACTGCGCGCGGGACAGCAAGCTCGGGCGCGAAGTCGCGATCAAAGTCCTTCCTGAAGAGTTCACGCAACACCCTCAAAAGCTGGCCCGCTTCGAGCGGGAAGCGAGGCTTCTCGCGGCACTGAACCATCCCGGAATCGCGACGCTCTATGGAGTCGAGGAGTCTGAAGGCAAGCCCTTCCTCGTCATGGAGCTTGTCGAGGGGGAAACCCTCGCCGAGTGGATTGCCCGCGGGCCGCTCCCCGTGACTGAGGCCCTCACCCTCTCCCAACAAATCGCCGAGGCAGTGGAAGCCGCGCACGAAAAGGGCGTCATCCATCGAGACCTGAAGCCAGCCAACATCAAGGTCGACCCCGAAGGACAAGTGAAAGTCCTCGATTTCGGCTTAGCGAAAGCGTTCGCCGACGAAGTACCGGAGAGCGAACTCTCGCAGTCCCCCACCCTTAGCCGGGACGCGATCCGGGCGGGCGTCATTCTCTGGACGGCTGCCTACATGAGCCCGGAGCAAGCGAAAGGCAAGACGGTCGATAAACGCACCGACATCTTCTCTTTCGGCGTCGTGTTTTACGAGATGCTGACGGGTAAACAATTGCACAAAGGGGATTCGGTGTCGGAGACACTGGCCTCCGTCATCAAGGAAACGCCCTCGTTCGACCGCCTGCTCTTCCGAGACCCCGCCGACGATTCGAAATCTTCTGCGGCGTTGCCTCGAAAAGGATCGGCGGCAGCGGCTGCAACACATCGGAGAAGCGCGCATTGCCATCGAGCACGCAGACACCGGTTCCGGCGAGCCGATCCCCGAAGCGAGGCGCAAGAGCCGCGAGCGGATCCTGTCCGCGGTGGCGGCGATCGCCGTCGTCATTGCAGCGCTGGGATGGGGCGCTTTCGCGTATTTCCGGAGCGCGCCGTCCGACACGCCCCCGACACGCTTCGTCATGTACCCACCAGACGGCAGGACCTTTGCACCCGGGGGCCGAGCCGCACAAGGGGGTGTCAATCCGATCGCCGTTTCGCCGGACGGACGCCGAGTGGCCTTCGTTGCCGCGAATGCTCAAGGCCAAAACGGTCTCTGGGTTCGGCCACTCGATTCGCTGAATCCGGTGCCCTTGAGGGGGACTGAAGACGCGTGGTCACCGTTTAACGACATCTGGATCTTGGATTTCGCCCGCGAGACGCTGAGAAGGAAGGTGGTGCGGGCGACGAGAGGGCTGCTGCGGAACTCATCCTCGTCCAGAACTGGCTCGAAGAGCTGAAGCGTCTCGTCCCGAGGAACTGACTGATCGCACTCGAAAAAAATCGAAAAAACAACTTGACAGGTTTCGGGAGCCTGTTTTGAAAAGCGACCAGGCATCGGTGTAGATACCTTCCAGAAACGTGGACAGCCCGACTCTCCCGTACTTTCTCAAGAATTTGTTCACTTTCTTCGTTTTGATCCATTTTCTTTCGTCTGACGGCGGATCAGGAGCAAGAAAATCGACTTGATATATTAGAAGAAGCAAGAATTGAAAGAGGGGGCAGCAAGCCATGATCGAAAAAGTAAAGACGTACTTCGAGAGACTCGAATGTCTTTCGACCGAAGAGCTCGATAGATCTACTGAAAAGTTGGTCCGCGCTGAGAAACGAAACCTGGCGCTCGTCATCGCTCACATCGCGGAGATGTCGAGAAGACGAGGTCATGTTGAGCGGGGGTACAAGAGTCTCTGGGACTTACTGCACGAGGCGCTTGCGTCTGAGCGAAGGGTCGGTCGCCCGGCGGATTCAAGTGGCCAACGTCGCGCGACGATTCCCTCAGATACTCGTGGCGCTGGCCGAGAATCGGTTGAGCCTCACCGTGGCGGGACTCCTGGCTCCCGTCCTTACCGAGAGCAAACGTTGAGAAGCTACTTGCCGATTGTGCCGGGATGTCCACTCGTGAGGTAGAGGAATATGTCGTCGCCCTCAGGCCGAAGCCCGTCTTTGCTCCCTCGATTCGCAAGGCGCCTTCTCGACCGGCCGTGACCGCGCCACCGACCTTGCAAGGGACGTCGCTCCAACCGGCTCGGTTAGAGATCACCAGCCCCCGCCCCGTTCCCCGGGTGTCGCCGAGTATCCTCGAGCCGGCAAGGGCGGATACGTACAACTTTCGTTTTGCCGCTGACCGAAAGTTCAAAGAGAAGTTCGAGCGTCTGGCGGAAGTCCTCGGGGTCGAAAACCCTCTCCAACACATGGCCGAGATCATGGAGCAGGCCATGGACATCGCGCTCGACAAGAAGGACCTCAAGAGAAAGCGTGCGCGTCGGCTCGCACGGAAGTCGAGAAGCGCCGACAATTCCAGACAAGAATCTCGCGCGCGCGAGTTTTCCGCCAAATCCCGTTACATTCCTTCACACCTTCGCGAGCGGGTGCATGATAGAGCTGGACACCAATGCGAATACAAGGCACAGGACGGAACTCGCTGTCGCTCGCGAACGGGACTGCAGATCGAGCACCTACGGCCATTTGCGTTGTATCGCAGCCACGACGAGAGGTTTCTTGCGTTGTTCTGCCAGCCACATAATCGTTTGAATGCGTTCCAAACATGGTGAATACGCCACGGCGACGAATCCGATCAAGATGAGATAGAGAGCCTGCCACGGCGAGTGGAGCCCGCCGCTCGACTGGACCAAGAAATTGGCGCCGATGGCCAACACCGCCAGCAGAGGAAAGTCATGGAGCTCTTGTCAATAGGTGTGTAAAAAAATTCAGGCAGCAGCAACCTTCGACGACTCCGTTACCCTGTCTCCATCTTCAAATCGAACGCCCAGGTGAACCTCTCGCATCAGCTCCGGTGCGTTGAGCCGGCGAAAATTCTTCTCCGCAACCAGAAGCAGTTTGAAGATTGTCGCAGTGGCGGACTCGACTTTCTTGAACCTTTTGGCCGCATCCGTTCTCAATCTCAGTGCAGCGAACGGTGACTCCACGACGTTGCTCGTGCGAAGGTGTTGCCAGTGAGGCTTGGGAAAGGAATAAAAGCTGACCATCCGCTCCCAGTCCTCGTCGAGCACGTGCGCGGCCCCCGGAAGACCCTTGCGCAAGCACCAATCCTGGAACTTGGCCTTCTTCGTCTCGCACTCCTGCAGGCTGGTGGCGTAGGGGATCGCCGTCAACAGCGGCTTGGCCTGCGCCTGGTCCCTTTTCGGAATCCGGTCCAGTACGTTGAGGATTCGGTGGTTCCAGCACCGCTGTTCCTCAGCTTCTGGAAATACGTTTCGGGTCGCGGCCCAGATGCCGAGATGACCGTCACCGATCACCAAACGGGGACATCTCAGACCGCGCTTCTTCAGTCTCCGTAGCAGCGACGACCATGACGCTTCGGATTCTCGATGCCCGGCCTCCAGCATCAGGACGATTTTCGTCCCGTCGGACAGGCCACCAACCGCAACTAGCACCGCCGCCTTGTCCTTCTCAAGGCCGGCCTTCACGTACACGCCATCTACCCACAGGTACACGAGCTCGAGTTCTTCCAGTGGGCTAGCTAGCCACTGCTCGTACTCTCCCTGCCATTTCTGTTTCAGCCGCGACACCGTGCTGGGAGAAAGTGGAGCGTCCTCCCCTAGAAGCCCGCGGAGCGACAGATCGAAATCTCCGTGAGCTAGTCCATGCAGGTACAGCTCCGGAATCAACTCGCTCACCGTTTCGCTCCGACGCTTGAACAGCGGAAGCACTCGACTTTCGAACCTCTCCTCCACGTCCCGTACTCTCGGCCGGCGAACCGTCACTGTGCCCACGCTCATCGTCAGCTTCCGAGGCTTACCGTATCCATTTCGATAGCCCGCCGTTGTGTCCACGGGCTTCCGTCTCTCCGATTTCTCACGCCCGAGAAGCTCCGTGACTTCGGCTACCATCAGCTCCTGCACCCAATCCTGGATCTCAAGCCTCGCCCACTTCTCCAGCGACTCCCAAGCCACCCTTGACGAGCTCCGTCGTCCTGTGGTCTTTTCCTTCATGGCGGTGTCTCCTTCCGTTGGCCCCTTCACGCCGTGTTTCGTGACGCGGAAGGTTACTCCGCCTTTACCTTATTTCCACACCTTCTGAGGGTAGCTCAAAGTCATGCCAACCGTCGCCGCGCCGAGACGCGAAGCGGATGGCGGTGATAACGGAGCTAGCCAGAAATAGACACAGGAAGATCAGGCGACCGATTCCCCCGTCCTCGCCAAGATCGACGAGCTCCCACGAGATGGACCGTCCGAGGAAGAGACCCAAAGCGCCGAGCACAAAAAGCGCCGCGATCATGGCAATCGGCATCCCGGGCCAATGCAGCGAGCCTTTGAGCTTCATGAGACCGCATCGAGGCAGAAAGAAAGCGACTCGGTCAGGGCGCGGGCCAACCGGTTCACCAACGGCAGGGTCTCGAAGCGCATCGCTCCTTCGACTTCTTGCCGCACCTCCTCGGCGTGCTCGGAACGCAGAAAGAAGGGCGGATAGCCGTCGGCCAACGCGAAGAAGCTCAAGAGAAGATGGGCGGACCGGAAGTTCCCGTGCTCGAAGGGTGAGATCTCCAGCAGCCGCGCGAAGGCCAGTGCTGCTTTCTCGGGTGGATGCATCCCGCGGCCGCTGTCGACGCTGAGCCAATCGCAAAGGTTATCGACCTTGGCAGGGATGAGGCGCGGCGGCGAGGAAGTGACGGTCCCGAACTGCCCCTCGATGGGTTGGCTGCGAAAGAGCCCCGCGGACGTGTCGTGCGGCATGGAGAGGCGGTGAACCTCTTGCACCAGCGCCGGAGTCAGGGGATTGCCGGACCGGGCCCCCTCCTCGATGGCGTGAAAGGCGTCTAGGTGGCCCCTTATCAGCTCGCGCTCGGCGTTGTCCGTAGGCTTGCCTCCGGCCGTGACCCTCGCCACAGCTTCCCTGGTTACCGAAGCTCCGGTGAGCCGAAGGGTCTCTAGGACCGACTCCCGGCCCAACGCTTCCACCGCCTCCCGAAGCTTCCGGGGGCTCTGACTCGCCTTCTCGAGCAGAGCGTCACGCTGACGCTCAAGAGCCAGCCCGGCGTTCTGTTGCCTGTCCGGGTAAAGCGGTAAGTCGCGCATGAAGCCCCGCGCCTGTTCGAAATCCGTCACTGGTCTATTTCCCTGATTCTACCCCAGCCGAGCCTAGGAAACCAAAGGGGAGGTGGGGTTTAGGCTTCTGGGAAGGCACCCAGCAAATCTTCGAATCGCTCCAGAACCGTGAGCCGGACGTCCTCGGTCACTTCTTCGTGCTCCAACGCCCAGGTGTGAGGGTGCGGGATCAAGATCGCATTCAGCCCGGCCTCAAGGGCAGGGTTCACATCAGAGACGGGGCTGTTGCCAACCATCCAGGTACGCGCCGACGCGAGCCGGTACTGCTCGATGAGGCGAGTATAGGCGCGGGTGGTCTTCTCGGTTGTGACTTCGACGTGATCGAAAAGAGGACGGATGCCGCTCCGCTCGACCTTCTTCCATTGCTCCGGGGGATGGCCCTTGGTGAACATGATGAGTCGAAAACGATCGCGTAGCCGGACGAGTGTCTTCTTGACGCCGGGTAGGAACTCGATGGGAATGTTGGCCACTTCGTGGGCGAGTGACTCGATCGTCGCGAGCTCGCCAGCGGTTGGCGGCACGCCTCCGAACGATTCGAGCGTATCGCGAAGCGATCGGGCGAAACACTGAGAACCGTATCCCCACCGGGGTACGTTGATTCGCTCGAATTCGAGAAGGCGTTTGCGCGCGGTCTCCTTCTCGTGGCCACGGGCCCCAACGAGGACCAACAACCGATCCGTCGCTCCCTCGTAGAAGACGTTGTTCTCCCAGAGCGTGTCGTCGGCATCGATGATCAGGGTCTCGTCTTTTGTTTGTGGGGCCTGGTTGGTGGGTTTCACGGGCGTGTCCGGCCGGGCTCGCGGCGGTGCTGCGTCGCCTGCAGCTCCGGATAGCCGTCGAGTGCCTTCTTTGCCGCTTCGAAGTGAGGACCCAGTCCGGTGCTCCCGAGCTCCGAACGCGCCTCCCCCAGACGCCGTTCGATTTCGGCGATTGCCTCTCGCACCATGTCGCTATTGCTCGTGAAGATGTCACGCCAGAGAGGTGAGGAGCTGGAAGCGAGACGGGATAGCTCGCGAAACGCCGGACCGGCAAGCTCCAGCGCGTGATCGACTTCGACCGCTTGCTGACACAAGACCAGCGCGATGAGCTGCGGCAATTGACTCACCACCGCCACCGCGCGGTCGTGGGTCTCGGCATCCACGAGGATCGGTTTGGCACCCACCGCGCGTACGATATCCTTCAGCGTTTCCAGTCCAGATGAATCGGTCTCTTTTGGAGCGGATGGCACGAGCGCCCACGCCGCCCCCTCGAACAGATGCCCGTCGGCGGCATCGAGCCCGGAGCTCGCCTTCCCCGCCATGGGATGCCCCCCCACGAAGTCGACTCCAGCGGGCAGCCCCGCGGCTTCTTCCATGATCCGGCGCTTGGTACTGCCCATATCGGTGACCACGGTGCCTTTCCCAAATGCGGTGGCGAGACCCTTCACGTGCTGCGCGATCGTCTCGACGGGCGAGGCGAGAAACACGATCTCCGCGTCCGTCACCGCCTTGTTGGGATCGACCTCCGTTTCGTCGACCAGCGATCGCTTGCGAGCTTCCTCCAAAACACCCGGCCGGTCGCATGCAACGAGGCGCCACCGCGGACGAACTCGTTTCAGGGCCAGCGCTAGAGAGCCACCCATCAAGCCGAGTCCTAAGATAGCGACCCGCTTCACCTGTTTCACCGGGTGGCCCGCTCCACCGGCGACGTCACCGAACGACCCAACGCGGTCGCAATGATGCGAATCTCCTCCATGAGCTTCTGGAACTGCTCGGGAAGGAGAGACTGTGCCCCATCGCAGAGGGCCTTGTCGGGAGCGTTGTGTACTTCGATCAAAAGCCCATCCGCACCGGCGGCCACCGCCGCCCGCGCCATGGGAACCACTTTATCGCGCCGACCCGTTCCGTGGCTGGGATCGACGACGATGGGCAAGTGGGAGAGCTTCTCGACAATGGGTATCGCCGACAAATCCAGCGTGTTGCGCGTGTACTTTTCGAAGGTCCGGATTCCGCGCTCACAGAGAATCACCTGATGGTTTCCACCGACCATCAGGTACTCCGCGGACAGAAGCCACTCTTCGATCGTTGCGGAGAGGCCTCTCTTCAGGAGCACCGGCTTGTCCACACGTCCGAGCTCCTTAAGCAGGCTGAAGTTCTGGCAGTTGCGCGCACCAACCTGAAGGATGTCGACAAGCTCCAGGAACATCGGTATCTGCTTACTATCCATAATCTCCGTGACCACGAGCAATCCATTCTCGTCGGCGGCTTCGCGCAAGAACTTGAGTCCCTGCTCTCCCAATCCCTGAAAGCTGTAGGGCGACGAGCGTGGTTTGAAGGCACCTCCGCGCAAGATCGAGGCGCCCATTTCCCGAACCCGCGACGCGATCTCCCGAACCTGCTCGCGGCTTTCCACCGAGCACGGGCCCGCCATGGCCACGATCTCCGGGCCGCCTATCGACGTGTCGCCGATCCGAACGATCGTGTCCTCCGGCCTGAAGGTTCGCCCCACGAGCTTGTACGGCTCGCTGATACGAACTACCTCTCTGACGCCAGGCAGAACCTCGAGGTCTGCCGGATCTGCCACCGTACGCGGTGTCCCTACGGCACCGAGCACCGTCCTGGTCGCGCCCGTGGACCGGTGGATGTCGTAGCCCCATTCGGTCAGGCGCTCGACAACCTTCTGGATTTCCTCCTCCTTGGCAGTGTGTTCCATTACGATCACCATGATTTTCTGGCCTCCTACTTTCTCTTACTTTTTTTTGAGCGGCTGCGCGCCGGTGAGGTCACCTTGTTTGCTTCGGGATTGCTACACACGACGCGCTCCGTCGCTCGCGATTCGTCGATGATCCGCTCGAATAGGCGACGAATGGACTCGTCTCGCAAAGGCCCGCGATTCGCGCGCGACATGCGACCGAGAATCTGAACCTCCCGCGCGGGAACATAAATCTCCAAGTCTCGCGCCCGCTTGATCCAGCCGATCTCGATGGAACAGCTGGCCCGTTGGTTCAAGAGCGCCAACAACTGATCGTCTATGGCATCGATCTCGTCGCGCCAGGCGTCAATGTCGGGCTTCTTCTTACGCGTCAATTCAACGCCTTCTTCGTTTCAACTCTTCGCCCACTCTCGACGGAGAGATCCCGATCTCCTCCCACAACACCAGAAGATGGTAGAGCAGGTCGGCGGACTCGCGACAAAGCTCGTCCGGATCTCGGTTCTTCCCCGCGATGATCACCTCCGCTGACTCTTCCCCAACCTTTTTAGCGATTCGATCGATGCCTCCCGCGAAGAGCTTCGTGGTGTAGGAACCCTCCGGCCTCTTTTCCTTCCGGTCACGGATGACCTGCGACAGCTCTTCTAGGATCTGCGACAAGGGCGTCTCTCCGGCTTGCTCCGCGCCTGACGCCAGCGAGGTAAAGAAGCAGCTCGTCTCCCCGGTGTGACAGGCTGGGCCGGCTGGCGAGACGCGAAGCAGCAAGCAGTCCGCGTCGCAGTCGGCGAGCACCTCGACCACCTTCATCACGTTCCCCGAGGTGGCACCCTTTCGCCAGAGCTCGTTACGTCGGCGGGACCAGAAATGCGCTTCACCCGTCTCGTACGTCTTGTCCAGACTCTCCCGACTCATAAAGGCAAACATGAGTACGCGACCCGTCGTAGCGTGCTGGACCACCGCCGGGATCAAACCTTTCTCGTCGAAGGTGAGATTTGCTCCATTGTCTTGGCGCTTCATCATGTCGTGGGTCTCGTCACCCTTACCGGAACTCCATGCTCCGAAAGAAAAGCCTTTGCCTGACGAATACAGTACGTACCGAAGTGAAAGATGGAGGCCGCCAGAACCGCACTCGCCTTGCCCGTGGTCAGCGCTTCTTCCAGATGCTCCAAGCGCCCGCAGCCTCCGGAGGCAATCACCGGGATGGAAACTTCTTCCGAGACGGCGCGGGTGAGCGTGAGGTCGTATCCGAGCTCGGTGCCGTCGCGATCCATGCTGGTGAGCAGGATTTCCCCCGCCCCGAGTTCTTCCGCACGCTTCGCCCAGGCGATGGCGTCGATGCCGGTGGGCGTTCGCCCTCCGTGCGTGAAGACCTCGAACCTTCCGTTCGATCGCTTGGCATCAATGGCCAGCACCACACATTGACGGCCGAACCGCCGCGCTCCTTCGGTCAAGATCTCCGGCCGCTCTACCGCGGCCGTGTTGATCGCCACCTTGTCCGCGCCCGCTTCCAAAATCGCCTTCATGTCGTCGGCCGAGCCGATGCCCCCTCCCACCGTGAAAGGAATCGTGAGCGTGTCGGCGACACGCTCCACCATTTTTCTCTGAATCTCTCGCTTTTCATGTGAAGCGGTGATATCGAGAAACACGAGCTCGTCCGCTTCTTCCTGATCGTACCGGGCACCCGCCTCGACCGGATCGCCGGCATCGACGAGGTCCAAGAAACGTACGCCCTTTACGACACGACCTTGGTCGACATCCAGACACGGGATGATTCGCTTGGCTAACATTTCAAATTCGACTCAATTCGCAACTCGGGCAATCTCCATCGCTTCGGTTAACGTGAAGATCTTCTCGTAAAGAGCGCGTCCCACGATGGCTGCTTCCACCCCATCTGCTTCCGCGTCTCTAAGACGGCGCAGGTCGTCGAGCGAGCCGATCCCCCCCGAGGCGACGACCCGCGCCCCGGTCTCTTTGGCGAATCGCCGCACGGCTTCCACGTTCGGCCCGGTCAGCACGCCGTCTCTTGAAATGTCCGTGTAGACGAAGGTGGTCACACCTCCGCCGACCCAGTGTTTGCCGAACTCGATGGGCCCGTGCTCGGAGTTTTCCCGCCAACCACGGACGGCCACTTTGCCATCTCTCACGTCGACCCCGACCACGACGCTCGCGGCTGCGCTCTCGAGGGCCTTTCGCACGACGGATGGATCCTCCGCGGCGGCGGTGCCGAACACGACTCTTGCAACACCGACTTCCCTTAGCCGCTCGAAGTCGGCGAAGCTGCGGACACCGCCCCCGACTTGAACCGGGACGCGGACCGCTTCGACGATGCGAGAGATGGCCGGGCGATTGCCCTCCTTCGGCTCGAAGGCGGCATCGAGATCGACGACATGAATGAGGCGGGCCCCTTGCTCTTGCCAGGCTAGCGCGACCTCAACGGGATCGTCGCCAAAGACCGTCTCGGTGCCCCGCTCACCACGGACCAGGCGCACGCACTTTCCGCCTTCGATGTCGATGGCTGGTATGATAATCATCTTCCCGAGCTCTTCCGCCAAAAATTCGTGAGCACTCGCAGACCGAGCTGTTGGCTCTTCTCTGGATGAAACTGGATGCCCACCACGCGGCCGTTGCCCCCTACCGAGCAGAAGGTCTGATCGTAGTCGGTCATGGCCTTGACCACATCCTCACCGACCGGCTTCACATAGTAGGAGTGCAGAAAATAGAAGTAGTCCCCCGTCGTAACTCCTTCGAGCAGCGGCATGCTACCCTGCAGGTCGAGCTGGTTCCAGCCGATGTGCGGCACCGGACGCGCGGTAGAAAAACGGCGGACCTCGCCGGGTAGCAACCCCAGCCCCGAGACGCCGGGTGCCTCTTCGCTCCGCTCGAAGAACATCTGGAAACCGACGCAGATGCCAAGCAGATGGGCTCCCTCGTCCACCGCATCCCGCAAGGGTTGCTCCAGCCCCCGCGCGCGCAAATTGCTCATCGCTTCGCCAAAATGCCCCACTCCCGGCAGAACTAGCTGCTTCGATCGGCGGATCTCTTCCACGTCGGCCGACAGCTTGCTGGGCGCACCGATGCGCTCGAAAGCTCGCGCAATGCTACCCAGGTTCCCGACACCGTAGTCGACGACGATCAGGTTCTCCGACATCTCAGTCCTTCAATGTGCCCTTGGTAGAAGGAACGCTGCTGCTTCCGGTAAGGCGCGTCGCCTGGCGCAACGAGCGCGCAAATGCCTTGAACACGGTCTCGATGATGTGGTGGTTGTTGTCTCCGTGCAGGGTCTCCACGTGCAGCGTCACTTTGGAGCGATCGGACAAAGCGCGAAAGAAGTCCTGAAAGAGCTCGGTTGGGACGTCTCCCACCCGCTCGGCCGTGAAGCGCACGCGCCAATCGAGATAAGGACGGCCCGAGAGATCCACGACCACGCGGGACAGCGCTTCGTCCAGCGGCACATAGGCCAATCCGAAGCGGTTGACCCCTGCCTTGTCGCCGAGCGCCTGTTCCAGGCAATCGCCCAGAACCAGCCCCACGTCTTCGATCGTGTGATGGAAGTCCACGTGCAGATCTCCCTGGGCGCGAACCGACAGATCGAGCCCGCCGTGATGCGTGAGGAGCTCCAGCATGTGATCCAGGAACCCGATCCCGGTTGCGATCTCGGCCTTGCCGCTGCTGTCGAGCGTCAGCTGTACCTCCACCGTCGTTTCCTTCGTGGAGCGCCGGCTCTCGGCGGCTCGCTTTCCCTTGGTCAACGAATCAGCCTTCATGACAGTTCCTCCAATGTCTCGCGAAGTGCACTGACGAAACGTTCGTTCTCGGCGGCCGTACCCACCGTTACCCGCAGGCACCCGTTCAGTCCGGGATAGGCGCTTACATCCCGCACCAGAACGCTTCTGGTCAAGAGCCCCTCGAAAATCGGCCCAGAGCCAGCATCCGAGTGGAACAAAATGAAGTTCGCTTTGGACGGATACGGACGGATCCCCGGCAATGCGCTCAGTTTCTCGAAAAGCGCGTCTCGTTCCCCCACGATTCTTTCGGCCTGGGCGCGAACCAGGTCGTAGTGTTTGCACACCACCAGGGCCGCGGCGCGCGAAAAGCTATTGAGCGAGAAGGGCAGCTGCGCTTTCGCGAGCTCGCTCGCGATCTCTGGATGCGCGAGCATGTACCCGATCCGGAGAGCGGCAAGCCCCATCGCCTTGGAGAACGTGCGACAGATGACGAGCTGAGGGAAACGAGGTAAGAGCTCCCGCGATGCCGAGCCGCCGAACTCGAAATAGGCCTCGTCTACCAGCAGCATTCCGGAGCAGCGTTCGGCGATGCGCTCGACGTCTTTCGTGCCCAGGGTCGAGCCAGTGGGATTGTTGGGCGTGCAGAGAAAGACCAGCGATGGCTGCTCCCGTTCCATGGTCTCGAGGAACTTGTCGACGTCATAGGTGAGATCCTCGCGGAGCGGCACCTCGACGAGCTTGGCGCCGAGGACGCGAGCCACTAGGGCGTAGACCGCAAACGACGGGGACGGAAGGACAACCTTTCTGCCAGTCTCCAAGGTCGAGAGAGCAACCATCTGTAGGAGCTCGTTGGAACCGTTTCCCACCAGCACGCCCTCGGCCGGCCAATCGTTCAGCGCCGCCAAGGCTTCTCTGAGCTCGACAGCCTGAGTGGGCGGGTATCGGTTGACCGAGAACTGCGATAGTGCGTCCTCGATAGCGCGGCGTATGGGCTCGGGTGGCTCGGCGGTGTTCTCGTTCTGATCCAGCTTGATCGAGGCCGATCGTGCTTTCAGGCTGTAGGCGGTCATCGCGCGCACTTCGGGCCGCAGTCTGGCCAAGATCGCCTCTTTCGTGTCCTTCATGTCTTTCATGGCTTTCCTGAATGGGCGAACCTCACCGCGACCGATCGGGCGTGCGCTTCGAAGCCTTCCGTTCGCGCAAAGGTCTCGATGTCTTGGCGGTCGCGCATCAACCTCTCTCGACTGTAACGAACGAGACTGGATCTCTTGACGAAGTCATAGACTCCCAGCGGAGACGCGAAACGGGCCGTTCCTCCCGTGGGAAGGACGTGGTTGGGCCCCGCATAGAAGTCTCCGATGGGAACCGGAGAGCTGGGCCCAACGAAGATGGCGCCCGCGTTTCGGACTTTTTGGGCCAGCTCGTCGGCGTTCTCCATCAAAATCTCCAGGTGCTCGGGGGCAATCTTGTCCACCACGGAAACCGCGACATCCACGTCCGGGACCACGACGGCCGCTCCATGTTTTTCCAACACCTCCCGGACCGCCGGCGCGCGCGGCAGATCCGCGAGTTGTCTTTCGATCTCTTCTTGCACGGCGCTCACCAGATCTCCTGACGTGCTCACGAGGATGGCGCGCTCGTCTCCCGAACCATGTTCGGCCTGGGAGAGCAAGTCGGCCGCCACGTAAACGGGGTCGGTCGTCGCGTCGGCCAGCACCACGATCTCGCTCGGTCCGGCGAGCGAGTCGATTCCCACCGTCCCGTAGAGCAGCTTCTTGGCGGTCGTGACGTAGGCGTTGCCAGGGCCCACGATCTTGTCGACCCGAGGGACGGTCGCCGTGCCGTAAACCATGGCCGCAACCGCTTGCGCCCCGCCGATCCGATACACCTCTTGAACGCCGAGTTGATCGAACGCACAAGCCAACGCCGGAGCCTTCTCAATGGTCCCGGGCGGCGTGCACGCGACCAGCCGGCGCACGCCGGCAATCTGAGCCGGGATGACGTCCATCAAGACCGTCGAAGGATAGACCGCCTGGCCTCCGGGAACGTAGACGCCAACGGTGTCGAGAGGCGTGATCTTTTGCCCCAGTAGACTGCCGTCCTCGAGCTCGAAGCTCCAACTCGTCTCTTTCTGTCGCTCGTGAAAGCGCCGGATGTTGGCCGCCGCGTTTCTTAGCACCGACCTCACCGCGTCCGGTGTCTGGCCCGCTTCCCGGGTGATCGTCTCGGCGCTCACCCGGAGATCTTTCGGCTCCAGCTCGACTCCATCGAGCTCCGCGGTGAGCGCCACCAAAGCGCGATCGCCTTCCGATCGGACCCGCGCGAGAATGGCATCCACCCGCTTCGGGACTTCGCCGGTTCGATCGCCCGCACCAGAGAGCTCGTCTCCCCGCTCGGCAAGGAACGCCTCTCGGCTCTCGAAAACACGCATCACCGTGCCACCTCTTTCGCTAGCGACGCGACGAACTCGCTCACTAACTTGCCCTTCAACCGAAAGCTGGCGCGGTTGACGATCAGACGGGCGGTGCTTTGAAAAAGCACCTCATCCACCACCAGCCCATTTGCCGCCAGCGTCTTGCCGGTCTGAACCAGGTCGACGATGCAGTCAGCCAACCCCAGCACGGGTGCGAGCTCCACCGAACCCGATAGCAGGATCACTTCCACCGGGATGCCGTGTCCATGGAAGTGTCGGAACGTCACTTCCGGGTACTTCGTCGCCACACGGACGATGGGGAGGTCGCGGTAAGCGCCCTTCGGCTGTTCCTTCTTCCGCGCCACAACCATTTCGCAGCGACCAATGCCGAGATCGAGCGGCTGGTAGACGTCGGGATTGGCCTCCGTCAAGACGTCGTTCCCCACGATGCCGGCGTCGACCACTCCGTGCTCAACGTACGTTGGTACGTCGCGGTCTTTGACCAGCACCGATGATTGGTGGGTGCCATTCGTAATGTGCAGCTTTCTCGCCTGCTTGACGTCTTCGGGGAGAGTGAATCCCGAACGCATGAGAAGCTCGACCGTTTCGCTGAAAATCCTTCCGGTCGGCAAGGCGAGGGTGATGGTGTCGCTCAACGTATCCTCACTTTCACGCCTTGTTGCCTGAGCCTCAGGGCTTCCGCGAGTGCCCGTGACCGGTCCTTTTCCAACGCGATGGTCTTGACCGGCGACTCCTTCGAGACACCCACTTTCTTGTCTTCCGATCCTCGCGCCAAGCGATCGAGAGAAAGAGAGAAGCCGACCGCGGGCCACGGTACGCCGAACCTGCCAAGAAGCGAGTCGTAGCGACCACCCCCGCCCAACTCCAGACCGGTACCGGGTGCGTAGATTTCGAAAACCATCCCGGTGTAGTAGTCGAAGCCCCTCACCTCACCCAGATCCAACTGCACGCGGTCACCGAGTCCCAGTGTTTCGAGCTCACTCGAAATAGCCGTGAGTCTCGCAACCGCGGCTCGGCTATCCGGGTGCTTCGCGATCGCACCCGCCCGCTCCAGGACTTCCGCTCCGCCGAACAGGCGTAACGCTTCCATTACGGCCGGCACGGCCGGCGGTGCTTCCCTGCCCAGGATGTCCTTCACCCGATCCGCGTCCCGGCAGCGCATGGCTTCCAGTAATCCAGAACGCGCCTCGACGGCCACCGCGGACTCCTCGAGAATCCCATTCACGAAACCGATATGCCCGAGGGTGACGACCGCGTCGTTCGCGCCCACGCGATCCAAAGCCTCGAAGGCGACGAGCAGAACCTCCAGATCGGCCGTGAGCCCATCGCCGAAGTGCTCCAAACCGATTTGGAACAGCTCTTTTTGTTGCCCCGCCTTGGGGGGTTGGTATCGCAGGACCTCACCACTATAGAAGAGGCGCAGGGGCAAGGAGCGATCCTGCATTCGGGACGCCACGACTTTCGCGACCAGCGCCGTGAAATCGGGCCGCAAGGCCAAAAGCTCTCCATCGCGGCCAATGAAGCGATAGATGTAATCGTTAAAGCTCGGTCCGCCGCCGCGAGCGAACACCTCGAAGTAATCGAACAGCGGGACGATAATCTCCTCGTAGGACCAGCCCGAGAACACGTCTCCCACGGCGCGCTCGACTTCCCTGCGCAAGCGGGCTTCCCGTCCATAGAAACATTGCACTCCGGAGGGGATCTGAAGATTGGAACGTTGGCTCATTGTGTGGACTTCCTTGAAATGCGCTCCATGGCGAAGACATCCTCCGACTTCTTGGCGCGCCGCGCGAGCTCCTGACGAGCGGCGGTCTCCATTTGCTCCGCGCCCACTTCTCTGCCGGTCCAGAGTTCCGCCTGGCAAACTGCCTGCGCCACGAGCATTTCCAAACCGGGAATCGCCATCGCGCCCCGTTCCCGCACCGCTTCGAGGAGCTCGGTCCGCTCGGGGTCGTAGACCATGTCCAGCACCGCCGCACCCGGGCGAAGCGATTCCAGTTCTTGTCCCTTTTCGAGCAAACCGCTCGAGAGCGGCGTGGCGTTTACCAGGATGTCCCAGGGTCGGCGACCGAGCTCCGTCAGGCTACCCGCTTCTCCGCCGGCCAGCTCAGCCACCGCGCGCGCCCGCTCGGGACTCCGCGCCAGCACGACGACCTTGGCGCCGGCCCTTCCCAAGCCCACGGCGGCGGCACGGGCGGCACCTCCCGCGCCCAGGATCACGGCCCGCTTGCCGGCAGGCTTCAAGCGACGGGAGAGAGGACGCACCACCCCTTCCGCATCCGTGTTGAAGCCCAGCCACCTCCCGTCACGGACGGCCACGGTGTTCACCGCGCCGATCTCCCGCGCGTTTCCGTCGATCTCTTCGAGATACGGAAGGATCGACTCCTTGAACGGCCTGGTCACCGAAAACCCGGTGACTCCGAGATCCTTTGCGGCCGTAACAAACGTCGGAAGCCCCTCTTCTTCGAATGGGAGGTAGATGGCGTTCAGTCCTTGCCGGCGGAAATAGTCGTTGTGCATCGCCGGCGAGAGACTGCCCCGCACCGGACGGCCGACGATGCCGTAGATCTCGGTCGACGCATCGATGGATCGGAAACGGTAGCGGTCCAACAGCTCGTCGAGATCGAGCTGTCCCGGCCCCGTGGCCGGCATGTCTCGCGCCGCCGCATAGGTCATTGCCGCTCCGAGCCGTGAGGCAAGCACCCGCCCCGCGAGGCCAGCGGATCCCATCGTGATGGGCGCAAAAGCCAGGCCCCGCTCGCGCACCGCGCGGCCCGTGTCCCCCAGCTTGAGCACGTCGGCCAGAGAAGAGACACGCCCCGCCAACTTCACGACGTCGGCACCGCGGGTTGCCGCACGATCCACCAACCCTGGGAGGTCCTCGGGGAGGCTATCGAAAGCGTGATGGGAAAGAATGAGGCGCGAAGAGGTCTTGACACCCCGCAAGGTGTCGCTCATCGTATCGAGCTCGATATCGACGAAATCGAACCCCAGCTCCAGGGCACGGCGTAGAATCTCCCGGCGCTCGGTCTCCGATCCGCTGAAGACGCCACCTTCGCGGGGAGAGCGACAAGTAAGGATGAGAGGACTCGAGCCGGCGGTCCTGAGCTTTCCGAGGTCCAGATCGCGGATGGCGTCGGCCCGCAGCTCTATCAGGTCGGCGCCGCCGGTGGATTCCTCGACGGCGCGCAGCGTTTCCTCCATGGAACGCGCCATGACCGAGGCAACGACCCGAGTCACGTTCGTTTGTGCCAAAAAAAAACCTCTTCAGGAAGCCTGAAGAGGAAAGACCTGTGAGCATCTTCCCTCTACCAGGCCCCCTTTTTGTGGCGCCGACAGCCCGTCGGCAGGGTGCCCAGTTAGGCCCAGTAATGGTGCCTATGAAAGGTCAGATGCGCGTAAAAGCTCATAGGGCAGGCGTAGCCCGCAAAACAGGAGGGCGCTTCCGTGCGCGCCCGCCATCCTAGATCCGTTTTGCAGTCCATACGCTTTCCCTACAGGGTGAAACGCTAACATCCCTTTCTTTCGCATGTCAAGTGACATCCCTCCCAGGAGACCCACATCTTTTCTTGAATCGCTACCGACCGGGTGCTATAAGAAAAATCGATGCGCGCCCAGAACATGAAACGGACCTTGCGATCCGTCGTCTTCTTCGAGTCTCTGAGCGAGCCCCAGATCCAACAGCTAGTGGAAATGGCCGAGAGCCGATTGGTCGAAAAGGGCGGCGTTCTCTTCTCCGAGGGGCGCGTCGAGATCTCGAGGGACGGCCCGCATTTCGGTCGTCAGACGTTCGCGGTCCTGGGGCCCGGCGAGCACTTTGGGGCTTTGTCTCTCTTCTATTCCGAGGCCCACTTCGCGACCGCCACCACCGTCGAACCGACGCGAGTCTGGGTCATTCGGCACGAAGACTTTCAGGCTCGGCTACGGAAGAACCCCAAGCTCGCCCTTGCGATCCTCAAGGGAATGTCGTCCGGGATTCGCGCCGCGCAGGGCGAGATTCGAAGATTGACGACTCGGTTCGACCGCCGGTCGCGGCCCCTGATCGAGCTGCCCGCCAAGTCACGCAACATCCCCCCCGTTGGGCCCCCGTCAGGTCCTGCGACTCCCGCCGGCTGAAGGCGACCCGCGTTCGAAAGCCTTGAGCAGTCGACATTTAAAGCACAAACACCCCCGAACGGCACGTTGACCGCATCCAGCCTTTGAACTATGATTAAAGGTGGGTGACGAACGTGTGGGTGGTGCCCCCAAGCGTACCCCATTCCCGTCACCGTAAGCTTCAGAGGATCCACACATGATGTTTCCACGATCCAAACTGGTGAACGTCTGGCTTGCGTTGCTCGTATTCTCGGCCATCGGTGGGGCGACTCCCTCGGCAGCGCCGCTGGCCGTCGAGACGCTGCCGGTCGATGAGATCGAGCCCGGAATGGTCGGCGAGGGACATACTGTCTTCGATGGCGAGAACATCGAGACCTTCCAAGTCACCATCCTTGGCGTGCTCCGTCATTACGGTCCCAATCAAAACCTGATCCTGGCCAAGCTCGAGGGAGGCCCCTTATCCGAGACCGGCGTCATCGCTGGGATGAGCGGAAGCCCGGTGTACATCGACGGAAAGCTCGTGGGTGCGGTCGCCTATTCCTTTCCATTCTCCAAGGAGGCGATCGCGGGGATCACGCCGATTGGAGAAATGATCGAAGCGACGGCCACGCCGGCGTCGCGCCGGCGCGCGGCAAGGCTAGACTTCCCCCTGACGCCGGAACGACTGCAAGCCGTCGCACCTCAGGGGATCCGACCGGTAGCCATTCAGGGAACGTCCATGAGCGGGGTCGAGAACCTTCAACCCTATCTCGGCAAGCTCCTCTCCCCGATCGCCACACCGGCGTCGCTCAATGGTTTCTTGCCGGAAACGTTCGATATCGCCGCACCGCTGCTACGTGCCTTGGGGATGGAACCGCTGCTGGGAGGAGCCATGGTCCCCCTTCCGAGGTCACAAGCGGGCATGGGCGGAGCGGCGCCGCTTCAACTCGAGGGTGTCCCAACCGCATCATCTCCCGAGCCCGGTCTCGAGCCCGGCGACGCGGTGGGGGTCGGGCTCATTACGGGAGACATGGACATCAGCGCGACCGGCACGGTGACGCACGTCGATCCGCTCACTGGCGCCGTCTACGCTTTCGGCCATCCTCTGTTCAACCTCGGACCCATCGAATACCCGATGACGCGAGCCACGGTTCACTTGGTCCTCCCGAGCCTCTACAGCTCGTTCAAGTTGTCGAGCTCCGGGCCCACCGTCGGAATGTGGCTGCAGGATCGTTACACGGCAATCAAGGGTACGCTGGGCAACAAACCGAGAATGATCCCCATGACGGTCAATGTTCAAACGAGCCGCTCGCAGGAGAGGAGCTACCAGCTCGGTCTGGTCCATGACGAATTGTTCACTCCGATCCTGGCGTACATATCTCTCATATCCATTCTCCAGACGACCGAGAGGCAGTTCGGCACGCAGACCATGAAGGTGTCTGCCTGGATCTCCATGGACGACGACCTGCGCGTTCACATCGAAGACATCTTCGCTAGCGATCAACCGGCACTCTCGGCATCGGCCATGGCCGCGGCGCCTCTCTCCTATTTGATGACGAATGATTTCGAGCGGGTCGATGTTAAATCGGTAGACGTCTCCATCGAGGCCACCGAGACTCCGGAAACAGCCCGTTTGGCACGTGCGTGGCTGGACACCGATCGCGTCGCGCCCGGTGGAACTGTGCCGCTGAAGCTGCTGCTGCGCTCCTACCGCGGCGAGGAGATCCTGGAGACCGTCGACGTGGAAGTTCCCGCAAACGTCGGGGAAGGAACACTCAGGCTTCTGGTGGCAGACGCCACGACCATCTCCGGGCTAGAGCGCCGCGAGGCCCACGATCGCTTCGAGCCACGCAATCTGGAACAGTTGATTCGAGCCCTCAACGGCCTGCGAAAGAACAACCGCCTATACGTGAAACTGACGAGGCCCGACCGCGAAGGGGCCATCGTAGCGGGAGAGTATCTCTCCTCCCTGCCACCGAGCATCATGAACGTCCTGCAGGCCGACCGTTCGAGCGCCAGCTACATCCCCATCAGCAGCTCGACGCTCTGGGAGTACGAGCTCGTCACCGACTACAGCGTGACCGGTGCGCGCTCGCTCGAGATCACGGTAGGGAACCTCCAAAATTAGTGCCGATCCTGCCTAGTGGCATCCAATCCCGCAGATGAAAGGACAGAGACAGATGCGCCTTCGGTTTCGCCCACTCGTGATCGCTTTCTTTATGGGCTTTCCTCTCGTGAGCTACGTCTTGGCAGGGCTGCCAATCTTCTGGAGCCTCGAGGGCCAGGAGGATTTTCTGGCGGGAGAAGTAGATGGTCTGTCCGTTTCCAGTGACGGCGTCATCAGCCTGGCGCCCGCGACTCGAAATCTGTACGAGGGCACGGACCCGTTTTTTTGGAGCCTGGTATCCGACAGCCAAGGCAACCTTTATGCGGGAAGTGGTAACGGAGGCAAGGTGTACAAGATCGACCCCCAGGGTAACGGCTCGGTCTTGCTCGACACCAACGAGCTGGAAGTACACGGGCTGGCCGCGGATCGCCACGGCAATCTCTACGCGGCCACCTCTCCTCGAGGACGCGTTTACAAGATAACGCCCGGGGGCGAACAGGAAGTCTTCTTCGATCCCGACGACCGATATATCTGGGCGCTCGCCTTCGATCAAGCCGGCAATCTACTCGTCGCCACCGGCGATCCGGGCAACCTCTACCGAGTCACTCAATCCGGAAATAGCGAAGTGCTCTTCGCCAGCCAAGAGACGCACCTCATGTGCCTCACCACTGATTCCGACGGGAACATCTATGCGGGGAGCGATTCCAGCGGTCTCGTTTTCAAGATCGACTCCCGCGATCGGGTGTCTGTGCTCTTCGACACTCCGTTCCGGGAGGTGCACTCTCTTCTCGTGGACACGCGTGGAAACGTCTTTGCCGCTACCGTCAATCAGGACTCCGGTGCCGCGACGCCGACACCCCCTTCGACGTCGACTCCGACCACCACGCTCGCCCCTCCGGCACCGGTCGCGGTGGGAGGAGTCGTCGAGACCGTGACCGTGTCCGCTACAGCGATATCTGTCTCCGATGCGCGTCCCCCGGAGGCGGCCTGCGAGGCGCGGTCTACCGTGTTAGCGCGGAAGGCTCGGCGGAACGGCTCTGGAGCTCTCGCGAGGACATACCGCTCAGCTTGAAGCTGGAACGGGACGACCGCCTCATGGTCGGCACGGGCGGGAAAGGCCGCATTTTTCTGGTTCGGCAGGACAAGACCAGCTCCTTGCTCCTTCGCGCCGAAGCCGATCAGGTGACCTCTATTTATTCCGGGGACGGGCGCACCGTGCACTTCTCGACATCCAACCCGGCCAAGGTCTATCGCTTCGACACCGGCCGGCGCTCGGAGGGGGAATACCGCTCCCCCATCGAAGACACGACCACCATTTCCTCGTGGGGCAAGATCCGCTGGGAGGGCCGCGCTCAGGCGGGCACGGGGCTCTCGATCCAGACTCGCAGCGGCAACTCCGCCAAACCAGACAATACGTGGAGTGATTGGTCCGCCGGCTATACCGTCCCCGATGGAGAGCAGATCACGAGCCCCAAGGGTCGCTTCCTCCAGTGGCGCGCGATCCTCAAGACAACCGATAGTGGCGCCACACCCGAGTTCCTCAAGCTGACGGCCATCTATCTGCAACAGAACCTGAGCCCGGACGTTACCCAGGTCACCCTCCACACTCCTGGTAGGACGTTCCAAAAACCGTTGGTGGCAACCGGCGAGATCGAGATTCTCGGACTGACCGCGCCGCTCGAGACCGAAGGACCCTTGTCGCCTGGGACCGTGGGCGGTAACGCCAACACTTCAAGCCGAACCAACCTTCCACCCACTACGTACAGCCGTAACTTTTACAAAAAGGGATTCCAGACCGTCGAATGGTCGGCGACCGATCCCAACCAGGACACACTGACGTTCGATGTGTTCTATCGCGCCGAGGGCGAAAGCCTGTGGAAGCCGATCCGACAAAACTTGAGGGAAGCCGTCATCGCTTGGGACACCGTAGCCATGCCCGATGGACGCTATGCGGTGAAGATCGTTGCCAGCGATGCGCCGAGTAACCCTCAGACGTCAGCTCTCACCGGAGAAAGAGAGAGCCGGCCTTTCGACGTGGACAATACCCCACCACGCGTGGCCGACCTCGACGCCGTGCCGAGTGGAAGCGGCTCGCACCGGCTGACCTTTGCGGCCATCGACGACGGGAGCGCGGTACGGAAGGTGGAGTATTCCGTGGATTCCGGTCAATGGGTGATCGTCTATCCCGAGGACGGCATCTGCGATTCCAAACGGGAAACGTTCGACATTACGGTGAGCGGCTACTCGGAGGGAGTCCACACGCTGGTTCTCAAGGTGACTGACCTGCTAGAGAACGTGGGGACGGCCCGAGCCGAACTTCGGTAGCAGTCACCGCCGCCTGACTAGCGGCCCTAAATGATCCGCTTGGATCTCACTTCGGTGGTCGTGAAGAGGTACAGGAAGTGCACCGCCACTGCCTGCTTTCCGAGCCGCGCAGGCTCGAAACCGGAGGCACGTACGACTTCCAGCGTGCGGGACAACATCTGCTCGTCGCCACTGCGATGAATCACCCGCAGGCTGCGGATCGCGCCGTTCCGATCGATGGAAGCGAGCGTGAGGAGCGTTCCGGCCTTGCCCCGCTCCACCTCGGTGAATGGCAACAGGTTCACGTCGCGGAAGCGAGGCGTGCTCATCTCGACCTGCAAGGGCACGGGAAGCGGACCCGGATCCCAACGTGACAACAGCTCGCTTTGCACCGGGCCGCGCGACAGGTCGTACGATATCAAGGCCCCGAGCAAACCCAGGACCAGAAACGCTCCTAGGCTCACGGCGGGAATGAGATTGGGACGCCGTCGACAACTGAGCAGCTCGTCCCGCAATATTGGAACCATGCCGCGAAGCTCCTCGTCGACCCGCCGCCGAATGGCTCGCGCCAGCGAAACGGGTGCATCGAAGCGAGGCAAATGTCTTGCCGCGTTGGCAACCTTGGCCAAACGCTCATACTCGCCACGACATACGTCGCACTGCTCGAGGTGCTGTTCCATCTCGAGAGCAGTGGACGGCGCGAGCTCGCTATCATGGTATGACGACAGCGAGCGGCTGCTCGGACTATGTGCAAACATGCTTCTAGTGCTCCTCAGGAGAGCTCTCGCAGCTCGGGATCCAAACGCTCCCTTAGAGCCTTGCGAGCTCTGGCCAACCGCGATTTCACGGTCCCGATTGCCACATTGAGCGTGCGCGAGATCTCCTCGTAGGACAAGCCCTCTATCTCCTTCAGCAGAACGATCGTGCGCTGCTCGAATGGCAGCGTGGCGATCGCTTCCTGCAAGATCTCTCCGAGCTCCTTACGCTCGAGGAGGCGATCCGGTAGCGGCGCGATGCCTATTCCGACGACGGTGCTCAACTCCATCGCGCCGTCGCGCTCCGCGTCTTCTACGTTAACCGCGGTCATCTCACGCTCTCTTCGCCGCCACGATCGCTGCCGGTTCTTGGCCCGATTCAAGACTACCCGATAAATCCAAGTGCGGAGCGACGCCTGACGGCGAAAGCTCCCCAGCTTCTTGTAAACTTGCAAGAAGACTTCTTGGGAGAGGTCGTGCGCCTCGTCCGGTCCCAGCAGCCGCGCCGACAAGTTGAAGACCAGATCTTGAAAACGCTCGACGATCTGGTCGAATGCCGTCTCATCGCCAGAAAGAAACCGATCGATGAGCACCGCTTCGTCCAGAGCCAGGCCGGTTGCCTTCCGTCCCTCGACCTCACGGCCGTAAACCTCCTCGACCTGCAGCGCGGACGAAGGATCATTGCTCACCCGTCCCCATGCACGGCGCATCGTCTTCCCAACCTTCCGCTCATCGTAGCATACCGCGCATCGGCCGGGCGAGGATCGTGCCTCGCGAGCTACGACGAGCGAGAGCCCGTGTGGAAAGCCCCCTCTCCGGGTTAGACACGGGGATGTCCCGGCCGCTGTTGAATTTGGTCGGGTAGCGGCGGCACCTGTGAATACTCTTAGGCAGCAAACTCATCGCTGTCAAGAGATTTCTGTTTGCTTCTAAGCGCGTGAACGAGAGCGCCCATATGGCGATAGCCTTTGATACGCCGGAACTTTTTCTGCGCGGTGACGACGCCAAGAGCGGTCCATCGGCGAACCATGGAAGGACTCTTCCAACGCTTGACGTTTCTCGATACTCTGCGAATGGTTCCGTTGAGATTCTCAATGGCGTTCGTCGTGGCAAGAGACTGGCGAAGTAAGGCGGGCAGCGCGAGCTTCACGACCGTGAGTGTCTCTTCCATCCCTTCACGAAGGCTTCCGGCAGCTTCGTCGTAGCCGTTTCGCTCGAGCCACGACACCAATGCCTGAAGTCGCCTTGCGCGCCTTGTCGGCACTCTTGCACTTGTAGGCTTCCTTCATCGTCTGGAGCACGTAGGCGTGACGAGACTTGGGAAGGTACGAACGAAGATTCCGGAGTTTATGGATCTGGCACCTTTGGATGACCGCGAGGTCCCCCAAAACGTCGACGAGTGCCTTGCGGATGCCTTTGCCTCCGTCCACTACGCAGAGAATCGACTCATCGACGCGCAAGCCTCGCTCGAGAAGGTCCTGCAACATCGCGGTGCACACCCGAGAGTTCTCCGTCGAGCCCAGCCATATACCCAGGGGCACCTTCGTTCCATCTATTGTGATACCGAGAGTTACGACGATGGTCTGTCCGGCCACCTCAAGGCCATCCAGCATCAGTGCCGCAAGCTCGAACTCCTCTAGCCGCCGAGACAGGTATTCCTCGAGCTTCTTAGTCGTCTGGCTCACGAGGTGACGGCTGGCGGCACTCTTACTCGTGCCACGAGACTTCAACTTGGCCGCGGGTTTGTCCAGACTCGATTCGTAATTTCGGGTCGATACCCCCACCAAGACCTGATTCAACACTCGCTCTGGAAGCGGGTCTTCTTCGCGGAAGGCTTCGAAGTGTGGAAGCGACGCCTCCTCGCCCGACTTCGAGCGAACTCGAGGTCGCGACACTTGGATGCGACGACCACCGAAGCTCAGCTCTCCGTTCGTGCTCCCACAGTGGTTATGAGTTCGCTCCTTCTCGTGCTTGCCCTTGAGCCCCGCGATCTCCTCGGCGTCCTCTCTGAGCAGTAGGTGCAGAGCTGTCAGTCCTTGCTCGTACACCCATTCCGTCAGATCCGCCTTCGTGGCCGCGATCCCAGCTATCATCGGTAGCAGTATCTGACCGACTTGGCCAACTACCTTGCCCGTAGGCGAGTGCGTTTGCTTTCTTACTGGCTTCTTTGATTTCCTAGGCATTGGTGGCTCCTTGTCCCCCTCTGGAGACGGTTTATTGGCAGACCTATTCTTAGGCCGGCCAAGGAGCCGCCGCTACCCCAAATTCAACATCCGGCGGGACATCCCCTTAGACACCGCGGGACGGTCTCTGGTTCCCCCAGCTTGACAGGACCGAGGACCTACTTCGCTAACCTGTTTATTTCGTATCGATTAGGGCACCGCCACGCCACGCTTCCAAAGCTGCGTGCCCTAACGCGAAAGGCGCGTCTTTTGTCGCAGTGCCCGAGCCTCCACGAATTCGGCGGCACCCTCAACGAACTCATTTAAATAGGCTTACTGCCAGGTAAACACTCGAGCCCAGGCGGTATCCCAGTTGCATCACCATCCTTCTCAGGGAGCCGTTGCACGCATTCGGTAGCGGCCGAGGCAGCAAAAGGAGGAATTGAGCGATGGCTAAAGATAGCCTCACGATCACGGACAATCGCACCGGAAGAATCTATGAATTACCCGATTAGCTATGGGACCTACGCCAACTACGGCGCGTCCATACCTGCCAGCGAGCTTCGCAAGATCAAGGCATCGGAGGACGACTTCGGATTGATAACCTATGACCCAAAAGCCATGGGATTCCCGGTGGACATGTTTCCGGTGCTCTTTGCTATCCCCCGCACGGCTGGGTGGTTGGCGCAGTGGCAGGAGATGTTGCTGGACAAGGAGCAAAGGATCGCCCGGCCACGACAAGTGTACGTGGGTAGCGACCAGCGCAAATACGACCCGCTCAAGGAACGAGGGAAAGAGTCTCTAGTCGCGCATAATTAGGCGCCAGTCGGAGCTACTTTGACTTGACGTCAGCGCTCTGTTAACCTCCTTCTGGCGAGGCACTTAGAGCACCCTTATGCGAAACGTCCTCCTGCCCCTGGCGGTCCTTCTGGGCACGATCGGCTTCTTCGTGGCGGCCTATCAGGTCTTCTCCCGCGACTATCAATACCTGCAGCTGGTGAAGCTCGGCGACCAGCTCATACAGGAAGAGCTGCCCTACCAGGCCACCCGCACCTACGGCTCCGCGATTGGCCTTCGTCCCGACAAACCGCTCGCCTACATGAAGCGGGCGGACGCACTCCAAGAGCAAGGCAACATGACCGCCGCGCTTTCGGACTTGTCGGAGGCGTCGAAACTGGGTGCGGACCGGCTAACGGTCTCGCGGCGGCAGGCGGACATCCAATACGCGCGCGCGAGTTTCGACGAAGCGGTCGAGCTCTACTCGGAAGTGCTGACATTGGATCCGGGCTCTCCCGCCGTCTTGTACAAGCTCGGTCTTGCCTGTTTTCGTGGCGGCCGGGAAGAGTCTGCCTTGTCAGCGCTCGGCCAAGCCATCGAGGCCCGCAAGAGTTTCGTCGAAGCCTATTACCTGCGGGCCGCCGTTCTGAGGTCTCTGGGTCGTGTCGACGACGCCGAGTCCGACTTGCTGACCGCGATGTCGCTTCGCCCGGACGCAGGAGAGACGCGTTCGGCGCTCATCGATCTCTATCTGGAAACGGGGAATGCGGCTAGGGCGCTCGAGGTCGCCAATGAAGAAATCGATCGGCAGCCGCACGCGCCTTCCTCGTATTTGCTCTTGGCCGACGTCCACCGCATGAGCGGCCGCAACGACGAAGCCATCGAGGCAGTCGGACTCGCGCTCGAGCAGGACCCGAATCTGCCTGACGCCTACCTGCGACTCGGCGAGCTCTGGCTCGAAGAAGGCATGCTGCGAAACGATCGCGTGGTCCTGGAAAAGGCGATCACCGCTCTGGAGTCGGTGGTCATGATGGACTCCGAAAACGGCCGGGCGGCTCTCGCACTGGGCCAAGCCTACCTCGCCATTGGAAACGAAGTGACGGCCTTCGAGGAGCTTCAGCGGGCAGCCGAAGCCACACCCCTCCAGGCCGGCGCGCACCGGGTCCTGGGCGATCTCTACCTGGCGCGGGGCGATTTCACCGCGGCGGCTACCGCCTACCACGTCTACTTGAAGCTCGCCGACAGGAACCCGACGGTCGTGGAGCGGCTCGGTGATGCGTATATGGCAATGGGCAATCTGACGGAGGCGGCGGAAACCTACATGGAGCTCTCCGCTCTGGTTCCGAATCTGGTCACGCCCTTCATCAAGGCCGCGCGGGCCTACCTGGAAGCTGGCGAGCGGGCGTCGGCACGTCGCGCCTGCCAACAGGGACTCCTCGTCGATGCGGAAAACGCGGACCTCCTCGACCTCCTGGTCCGAGCTGGAGGAACCCTCCCCGAGGTCCCCGAAGAGTTGGAATCAAACGAGGCCGCGCCCTCGTCGAGCCCCATTTAGGCAAGTTGAGCATTGCGTTGAGCCGGGCCGGAGACCGCGAGCGCCTCGTGGTCTTCGCCCGTGCGCCCCACCTGGGTCGAGTCAAGACTCGGCTCACGCCTCCTCTCACTCAACAGCAGGCTCTCGATCTCCACCAAGCTTTCGTCGAAGACACACTGGAAAAACTCGCTCGATTCCGGCGACCCGGTCTTGAGCGTTGGCTATACCTCAGCCAGCCCTCGTCCCCCGAGCAACTCGACGTTCCTCCCGCCTGGAGCTCGGCTCTTCAAACGGGCGACGATTTGGGAGCACGGATGGAGGGCACGTTCCGACAAGCATACGAGGACGGACGGGAGCGGGTCGTGATCGTGGGCAGCGACAGCCCGACCCTCCCCCTCGACTATCTCGACCAAGCCTACCAAGCCCTTGCCGCGCACGACGTCGTTCTGGGCCCTGCCGAAGACGGCGGCTACTACCTGGTAGGCTCGTCGCGTTTCGTTCCAGAGCTGTTGCGGGGAATCACCTGGGGTAGCTCTCGCGTGTTGGAACAATCGACCGAAGCCCTTTCCCGGGCCGGCCGCTCGTTCCATCTTCTACCGTCCTGGTATGACGTCGACACCGCAAAAGATCTTCTGCGTCTCGAAAAGGAGCTGTTGGGGCTCCAAGCGGTTCCGCGCCCAGGATTTCCCCGCCGAACGGCAGCGGCGCTAGCATCGTTTCTTCGAAAAGGAAAGATTCCCTCTTGACGAACGATGTCCTTTTGTCATACGGTAGGTGAAACCACAGCCAAAAGGCGATTCAAAAGGCCACGGCTGGTTTCTAGAACGAGAGTCCCCTGAATGTGGCGGGGACGGAATCGGGAAGGAGCCGTGCGCCAAGTTTCCTTCTCCAGGTTGGGATTCCGTCCCTGCCGCTCCAATACTGCTATATGTCTCGGGGACAAGACTGTGTGCCCAGTCACCGCATCTGTTCTCCCCTGGGTCTTTTTCCCCCCGCCCACGCGTCGTCTTTTACCCACAGTTTTGGGCTAAGAGACGGGGTACACGGTCGGCAACCGCCTACTAAAGTCTGTGTTATCTATGAGATAAATAATTTACTGTGAGGCGTCCAGAATGGTCCGAAACTTGCCCTAGGAAGTGCGAGCGGGGAGGGGGCGGTGTGGAAAGACCCCCGATGAGACGCACTCTGGTTGGGTGTTGTCCACCCTTTGGTTGGGGCTCCTTCTCCGCTCACTTACCCGCTTTGAGCGCGACGATGTCGTCCGGATGGTCCAGCCAGAAGTCTGGCTCATGCGGTTCCAGGAGCCGTCGCGGGATCGGACCCCATAAGGCGGCGCCGGTTGAAACCCCCGCGGCGCGCCCAGCGGCCAGATCGTGGGGCGAGTCCCCGATGAAGATAGTCTCCCCGGCTTCCGCGCCCAGCCGCTCCAGAGCGAGCAGCACGGGAGCGGGGTCGGGCTTGTGACGGTCCACGTCGTCCGCACCCACGACGACCGGAAACATACTTTCCATCCCACAAAGAGCGAGACCACGCCGGGCGCTTCTCCCCAATTTGCTGGTCACCACGCCGAGCTTCGCTCCGAGCCGATGTAACGACTCGACGACCCCGCGGGCTCCCGGAAACTCACTTACCAGAGCGTCGTGATGTTCTCGGTTGTACTCTCGATAGGTGTCGAGCATCGCCTCGACGACTTCGGAATCGTCGGCCAGGCCTTCCAGCTGTCGACGCAACGGCGTGCCCATGCCTTGAAGCCACACCTCGTCCGGCGGCACGGAGCCGAGGTGCAACTTGGCGGTGTGCCGGTAGCTGCGGAGAATCAGCTCGACCGAGTCGATGAGCGTCCCATCGAGATCGAAGAGGTATGTACGAAACGGGAGTTTAGAAGGAACGGTCATAGACCTAGCCGCGGAGTTCCGCGCCCAGATTTTTCAGAAGCCGCCCGACGATACGCTCGCGCGCCTTGCCGACTTCCTTTTCGGTCAGAGTTCGGTCGGGTGCCTGATAGGAAATCGAAAAAGCCAGAGACTTCTTACCCGAAGGAACTGGGTCCCCTACGTATTCATCGAATAGCTCGACGGAAGACACGAGCGGGTGGTTGAGAATTCCATCACGGACTTGCACGGCTGGTATCGACTGCGCGACGACGACCGCCAGATCTTCCACGACCGGAGGAAATCGAGATATGGCTTGGTAGTGCCGCACGGAGGAGACGAAAGGCAGGAGCGCATCGAGCGTCACTTCGAATAAATAGACGTCCTGATCGACCCCGAAGTGACTCGCCGTCGACGGGTGAACCTGGCCGATGCAGCCGATCCTCGTGTTCTCGACGCGAACCTCCGCGGTTCGTCCCGGAATCATGCCGTACTCTTCCACCGCCTGGTAGGAAACAGACACGGCCAACCGATCGAAGAGCCGTTCCAAGAATCCCTTCGCCTCGAAAAAGTCGACCCATGTGTCGGTGGCGCGCCCCCATCGATCGACGCGCCGGCCGGTCACGGCGCCCACCAAATGCTCGACTTCTTCGGGAAGCTCCTCGCCGGGAAGGTAGACTCGCGAGGTCTCGAAAACCGAAAAGGCCTCCTGCTGCAACCGTTGATTGGCAGCCACCGTACTCAACACTGAGCCCCGTAAGCTGGTGCACAGACATTCCTCCCCGACGTTGAGCGGATTCACGACCGCGAGAGGCTCGGCGCGATCGAGCTGCTCGGGGGGCACGACCCGTTCGAGAACCTGACGGCTGGTGAGGGGGTAGGTAATGATTTCCTGCATACCCGATGCGGCTAGCACATCGCGAACCGTTTCCCGAAGCTCCCGACGAGGCTGGGGCACACGGGGCGGAATGCTTCCGGTGAGCGGCTCGATGGGAATCAGCTCGTACCCGACGATGCGTGCCACCTCTTCCGCAACGTCGTCGGGTATCCGAACGTCACGCCGCCAGTAAGGCGGCCGCACTTCCCATCCGTCGGGCTGGCTCGCCTTCACGCCGAACCCGAGCGAGCGCAGCGTGCCCTCGACCTGCTCGTCGGTCACTTCGATCCCGAGAACCTGCGCCAAGCGCTTTCGTCGTAGCTCGATGCGGATCTCCTCCTGCTTGCCCGGGTAGGCGTCGACGATGCCGGAAGCGGCCTTTCCACCCCCGAGCTCGACGAGGAGCTTGGTGGCTCGCCGGGAGGCAATCGAGGCGAGCTCCGTGGGCAGCCCCCAGGCGAACCGTCGGGACGCCTCACTCGGCACCTTGAGGGCAAGCGCCGTGCGCCGGATGCTAAGCGGATCGAAGGTGGCGACCTCCAAGAGGATGGTCTTTGTTTTTTCGGTGACTTCCGTGTCCAGACCACCCATTACGCCCGCCACCGCCACCGGCCCCTTGGGATCGGTGATGAGCAAGTGTTCGGGTCCCAACTTCCGGGCCACGCCATCCAGCGTCGTCATTTTTTCTTCGGATCGCGCTCGGCGGACGATGATCGTGTGCTCGGCGAGCGTGTCGTAGTCGAACGCGTGAATCGGCTGGCCCAGCTCCAACATCACGTAGTTGGTGATATCCACCACGTTGTTAATGGGCCGCATACCCGCGGCCGCCAGCCGCTCTTGCATCCAGGACGGGGACGGCCCGATCCAAACATTCTCGATCACCGTGGCTGTGTAGCGAGGGCAGAGATCGGGGTCCTCGATGATGACCTTGGCCAACTGGTCCACCGGGCTCCCACTCGCGGTGTAGTCGAGCTCCGGCTCGCGCACCTCGGCGCTAGTCAGCGCCGCGACATCCCTTGCGACACCCAACACGGATAGTCCATCCGCTCGGTTGGGCTTCATGTCGATCTCGAGCACCGTCTCACCGTAGTAACCCGCGAACGCCGCGCCCACCGGAGCGTCCTCGGCGAGCACGAGAATCCCTTCGTGCTCACCCGAAAGCCCCAATTCCTTTTCCGAGCACACCATACCTGCCGACTCCACACCGCTGATCTTCGCCGCCTTCAGCTTGGTTGCTTTGCCCGAGTGCCCATCGAGAATGTTGGTGCCCAGCTTGGCGAAAGCAATCTTTTGCCCGGCGGCAACGTTAGGCGCTCCGCACACCACGGTGTGCTCCTCACTTCCCAGAGACACCGTCGCCAGACGCAATCGATCGGCGTTCGGGTGGGGCGACACGTCCTTGACCTCGCCGACAAAGATGTTCTCCCAGGAGGAGCCCGTCCTTTCGATCGCCGTCACTTCGAGCCCCGCCATGGTCAATCGATGGGCGAGCTCGTCTTCGGGCACCGTGAAGACCACGTACTCCCCGAGCCACTTCAGCGGAACGCGCATGGCTCTAGAACTGCCTCAGGAATCGGAGATCGTTCGCATAGAAGTGTCGAATGTCGTCGACACCATGTCGCAGCATCGCGATCCGCTCGACTCCGAGCCCGGCCGCGAAGCCGGTATAGACATCGGCGTCGTAGCCCATGCTCGCCAGAATCTCCGGATGCACCATGCCTGCGCCCAGAATCTCGATCCAACCCTCGTGCTTACAAATACGGCACCCTTCTCCGCCGCAAAGGAAGCAATCGATCGCCATATCGACGCCCGGCTCGACGAACGGGAAGTAGTCACACCGAAAGCGGATCTTTCGCTCCTGGCCGAAGAGTCGCTTCGCGAACTCGAAGAGTGTTCCCTTCAAATGCGCCAACGTGATTCCCCTATCCACGGTCAGGACTTCGATCTGCGTGATCATCCATTCGTGAGTCGGATCCGTCGCCTCGTTCCGATAGGTCTTGCCGGGAACCACGATGCGGATCGGGGGTTGGTGTTTTTCCATGAACCGCACCTGATTGGGCGAAGTATGCGTACGGAGCAGGAGCCGGCTGTCGGACTGATCGGCGCGATCGATGTAGAAGGTATCCATGAGCTCCCGGGCAGGATGTTCCTTCGGGATTCGGAGGGCTTCGAAGTTGTAATAGTCCAGCTCCACCTCCGGACCTTCGACGACCGAGAATCCCTGAGACTCGAAGGCGGCGAGGATCTCGCGAAGCGTCTGGGTGATCGGATGGAGTCGCCCCTGTCCGAGGGGCCGGCCGGGCAACGTGACATCGATGCGCCCGGTCTCGACGGTCCGCTCGATTCGCCCGGCCTCGAGCTGCGCCCGCCGCACGACCAGCGCTTCATCGAGCTCCTTCTTGAGCCGATTGGCATTGGCGCCGGCTTGACGGCGCTCTTCCGGAGCCAACTCTCCCAGCGAGCGCAGGAAGGTCGTCAGGCCCGCCTTCCGCCCCAGATGAGCGATCCGCCATGCCTCCAAAGAGGCTTCGTCCATTGCCCTCGCCAGCTCGCGTCGAGCAGACGCGGCGATCTCTTGAATCGTCTTACTAGCGCTCATTCTGAAAATGAAAGACGGCCGGGCTCGTTCACCCCCGGCCGTAAGAAGGCATTATACAAGATGGGGTTGGGTCTTGCATTGCCCCGTCGGTGAGTTGGGGATGTCCCGGCCGCTGTTGAATTTGGTCGGGTAGCGGCGGCACCTGTGAATACTCTTAGGCAGCAAACTCATCGCTGTCAAGAGATTTCTGTTTGCTTCTAAGCGCGTGAACGAGAGCGCCCATATGGCGATAGCCTTTGATACGCCGGAACTTTTTCTGCGCGGTGACGACGCCAAGAGCGGTCCATCGGCGAACCATGGAAGGACTCTTCCAACGCTTGACGTTTCTCGATACTCTGCGAATGGTTCCGTTGAGATTCTCAATGGCGTTCGTCGTGGCAAGAGACTGGCGAAGTAAGGCGGGCAGCGCGAGCTTCACGACCGTGAGTGTCTCTTCCATCCCTTCACGAAGGCTTCCGGCAGCTTCGTCGTAGCCGTTTCGCTCGAGCCACGACACCAATGCCTGAAGTCGCTTGCGCGCCTTGTCGGCACTCTTGCACTTGTAGGCTTCCTTCATCGTCTGGAGCACGTAGGCGTGACGAGACTTGGGAAGGTACGAGCGAAGATTCTGGAGTTTATGGATCTGGCACCTTTGGATGACCGCGAGGTCCCCCAAAACATCGACGAGTGCCTTGCGGATGCCTTTGCCTCCGTCCACTACGCAGAGAATCGACTCATCGACGCGCAAGCCTCGCTCGAGAAGGTCCTGCAACATCGCGGTGCACACCCGAGAGTTCTCCGTCGAGCCCAGCCATATACCCAGGGGCACCTTCGTTCCATCTATTGTGATACCGAGAGTTACGACGACGGTCTGTCCGGCCACCTCAAGGCCATCCAGCATCAGTGCCGCAAGCTCGAACTCCTCTAGCCGCCGAGACAGGTATTCCTCGAGCTTCTTAGTCGTCTGGCTCACGAGGTGACGGCTGGCGGCACTCTTACTCGTGCCACGAGACTTCAACTTGGCCGCGGGTTTGTCCAGACTCGATTCGTAATTTCGGGTCGATACCCCCACCAAGATCTGATTCAACACTCGCTCTGGAAGCGGGTCTTCTTCGCGGAAGGCTTCGAAGTGTGGAAGCGACGCCTCCTCGCCCGACTTCGAGCGAACTCGAGGTCGCGACACTTGGATGCGACGACCACCGAAGCTCAGCTCTCCGTTCGTGCTCCCACAGTGGTTATGAGTTCGCTCCTTCTCGTGCTTGCCCTTGAGCCCCGCGATCTCCTCGGCGTCCTCTCTGAGCAGTAGGTGCAGAGCTGTCAGTCCTTGCTCGTACACCCATTCCGTCAGATCCGCCTTCGTGGCCGCGATCCCAGCTATCATCGGTAGCAGTATCTGACCGACTTGGCCAACTACCTTGCCCGTAGGCGAGTGCGTTTGCTTTCTTACTGGCTTCTTTGATTTCCTAGGCATTGGTGGCTCCTTGTCCCCCTCTGTGTCCTTGCGGTACCAATGCGTGACCTTGCTAGGTGGGATCTGTAATCTGAGCGCAGAGATCCATCAAGGAGGTCAAATCGATGCGCTCGAGGAAAGTGGGACTTTCAGAGGTTGAGAAACAGTTCGAATCATGGAGGTCGAAGCCACACGGACGTTTGATCCCGGAGGAGTTGTGGAATGCGGCGGTGGGGCTGCTGGATCGGTATACGCCGAGCGCGATCTGCCGTCATCTCCGCTTGAATTCGGCGCGATTCAAGAAGGTCCGAAAGACTCATGGAGCGGTTGTGAGCGCCAAACGTCTCAAGGGAGGACAACGAAGGGTTTCTGGAGTAGGCTCCCTGAGCAAGAAACCTGGACGGAGTGGAACGGAGCAGGTGAGCGCGATAGCTCCGAGTCGGACTGCGTTCGTGAAGCTGGCGCATGGGATGGGCTTGTCGGGCGGCATGATGACGCCTCCGCTGAACTCGGTTCAGGGTGAAGGAACGATGTGCCGTCTGACGGTAGAGAGCGCATCGGGGAGCCTGACGGTCGTAACGTCGAATCGCGAGGGAGAGAATGAGCTGGTCGAATCTGTTTGTCGCTTCGTGGTCGGCGCGCTCGGCAACGGCACTCACACATGATCCAGATCGTTCCTCAACTGAAGGTATTGGTGGCTTGCGAGCCGGTTGATTTCCGCAAGGGTATCGATTCTTTGGCTTGCGTGTGCCGACAACAATTCCAGCTCGATCCGTTCCTCGGCACGTTATTCGTTTTTCGTAATCGTTCAGGCACGGCGCTCAAATTTTTGGTGTACGACGGACAGGGGTTTTGGTTATTTCAGAAGCGTTTTTCGAAGGGCCGTCTGCAGTGGTGGCCGCGTCATACCACGGATGGAGTTGCGGCGCTGCCCGCCGAGCAATTGGCGGTGCTAATCTACAATGGACTTCCGTTGCGGGCGGGAATGGCGGAGGCGTGGCGTCGGGTCAGTTGAGCCTGTTCAACGTTTCCTGATAGCTCCAAGGCAGCCACGACTCGGGTGCGGCTCTAGCGTCTTGGGCGTGCATGGAGATGTTCGTCAGGTAGTGCACCGGGTCGATACTGTTTTTTACCGAGGTCCGGATCATGCTCAGGAGCACGTCGCCGACATCGGCGCCAGCCTGTGTCCTGAAAAACAGTGAGTTCTTACGATGCCGTTGTGAGGGCTTCAGCTCCTGTTCGCTAACGTTGTTGTCGAGGGGCACACCCGGCACTTCGAGGAACCGGGTTAGCCCTTGCCAGTGATTCTTGACGTAGGAAAAGGCTTTGCCGAGGCGGCTGTTGGGCTCAACCACACGCTCGCGGAACTGCTCTTCGATCCACTTATAGAGCGCATCCATTATCGGCCGGCTGTGTTGTTGGTGATAGGCAAGTCGCTCATCGGGGTCCATGCCGCGTGTGTCGTCGTCGTCGCGGTAGATGGCTGCGATGTCCTCGAGCACCCGGTCACAGTGCTCAGGAAAGGCGGGCTCGGCTTCGATGAAGTAGCGGCGTGCATGCACCATACACTTGGCAGTGATCCGCAGCGGTGAACGCGGCGCCATCGAAGAGGCGTCGGCCATATGGATGACCTTGCTTGCCTGGACCGTGCGCTGATTCAACAGCTGGTCCATGTTCTCGCCCGCATGACGTCGTCCGCTCGCGTACAGAACGATCGGAGCAAGCGTTTTGTCCAAGCCACGGGCAACAATGCCCGTGGTGAAGATGCCCGTTCGCTCGCCTTGAGCTAAAGTCTCGTTCTCCACCATCAATGTGAGAATCCGAACTCCGGTGTCGTCACTGTGAACCAGAGGCCGGTTCGCGGCGAGTGTTTCCATGTGGCGAAAAACCGGCAACACGGCGTTGGCCATTGCTTCGGCGCGTTCGAACTGCGTGGAGGCCCCCGCCCACTTCTGCCACTGCGCCAGGCGGTGATGAGGCATGCCCATGGCGTAGCGCAATACCGAAACGACCGCATCCACACTCGGATGGTACTTGCTTGCTCCAGCCTGAGGCGGAAGCGGCGCGGTGAACGTCTTCTGGCAACCTGCGCATCGCAGCATCTGGCGTTCGTATACCGTCGCCTGGATCGGGGGCTGAGCTTTCAGCTCCACATCCTTTCTCGGAGCTTGGGTGTCATAGAGCTTGCCTTGGCACAGAGGCTCGGGGTATGGGCCGCCCGCTTTCACTTCGCCATGGCTCACCGTCTCCCGTTTGGCGCCTGTGTAGTCCTTGGCCCCATTACGGCCATGACACTTTCTCTTTCCTTTCCTTTTCAGCTTCTTTCCGTTTCGCGCGACGTTCCGTCGTCGGCGTGCTCACGCCTCGACGATAGCGGCATCGTAGAACGTGGCGAACTGTCTCGAGCAGAACCGGGCAAGCTTCCTCGGGAAGCTCTCCTCTCGATAGACGCTCTTCCAGGCGGAGCAGCTCAGCCCGCTCGACCTTCATCCACAACCCCGAGCTCGCGGCGAAACTCACGCACCAGCGGATATACCAGGCACCGTTTCACCGGCTTCGCCTCTTTGTTGTGTCGGTCCATACGGCCACGCCCAGTAGTCGATCCCACGTCCATCCAGTTCGCCGCCAGGTAGCACGTCCCCTCGTTACGCTCCCTCTCCACAAACGTCTCGAGCAACACCGGCCTCACACCGTACGCTTCCTCCCAATCATCCACCACCACTCGGGCCGCCAGCGACAGCACGTGACTCGCGAGGCCTTTGATGGAAAACCACGGCAGGATCAGGAACCGACTGTTGTTTACCACCCGCCGAAGGTTCTTTTGCCGCGTCGCGTCATCCCAACCGATGAAGCCGTCACGAGACCGAAGACGACGCGCTGACGACGAGAACTGCACGCACCCACTCAGCTCACGACGAGATTTCGAGCTCCAGACCAAGTAACGCAGGTGTGCGCCATAGGCCACCTTGTGCCCGAGGTAGTGGTAACGCTCGACCAGTTCCCTCCACAGCGCTCGCTCCTCAGCGTGCGCCACCAAGCCCAGAGTTACCGGCGCCACGTCCGATAGATTGCCCTCTCGACGAGACCCCTTTCGTCCAGCCTTCGTGTAGTGGATGCTCGTGGGGCCGCGACGACGCTGCTCGCGACGACGGGGTAGCTCCACCAATCCCCTCGCTTCGAGCAAATCGAGGTACTCGTAACATTCCCTGGATTTCAAATGGGGATGTCCCGGCCGCTGTTGAATTTGGTCGGGTAGCGGCGGCACCTGTGAATACTCTTAGGCAGCAAACTCATCGCTGTCAAGAGATTTCTGTTTGCTTCTAAGCGCGTGAACGAGAGCGCCCATATGGCGATAGCCTTTGATACGCCGGAACTTTTTCTGCGCGGTGACGACGCCAAGAGCGGTCCATCGGCGAACCATGGAAGGACTCTACCAACGCTTGACGTTTCTCGATACTCTGCGAATGGTTCCGTTGAGATTCTCAATGGCGTTCGTCGTGGCAAGAGACTGGCGAAGTAAGGCGGGCAGCGCGAGCTTCACGACCGTGAGTGTCTCTTCCATCCCTTCACGAAGGCTTCCGGCAGCTTCGTCGTAGCCGTTTCGCTCGAGCCACGACACCAATGCCTGAAGTCGCTTGCGCGCCTTGTCGGCACTCTTGCACTTGTAGGCTTCCTTCATCGTCTGGAGCACGTAGGCGTGACGAGACTTGGGAAGGTACGAGCGAAGATTCCGGAGTTTATGGATCTGGCACCTTCGGATGACCGCGAGGTCCCCCAAAACGTCGACGAGTGCCTTGCGGATGCCTTTGCCTCCGTCCACTACGCAGAGAATCGACTCATCGACGCGCAAGCCTCGCTCGAGAAGGTCCTGCAACATCGCGGTGCACACCCGAGAGTTCTCCGTCGAGCCCAGCCATATACCCAGGGGCACCTTCGTTCCATCTATTGTGATACCGAGAGTTACGACGACGGTCTGTCCGGCCACCTCAAGGCCATCCAGCATCAGTGCCGCAAGCTCGAACTCCTCTAGCCGCCGAGACAGGTATTCCTCGAGCTTCTTAGTCGTCTGGCTCACGAGGTGACGGCTGGCGGCACTCTTACTCGTGCCACGAGACTTCAACTTGGCCGCGGGTTTGTCCAGACTCGATTCGTAATTTCGGGTCGATACCCCCACCAAGATCTGATTCAACACTCGCTCTGGAAGCGGGTCTTCTTCGCGGAAGGCTTCGAAGTGTGGAAGCGACGCCTCCTCGCCCGACTTCGAGCGAACTCGAGGTCGCGACACTTGGATGCGACGACCACCGAAGCTCAGCTCTCCGTTCGTGCTCCCACAGTGGTTATGAGTTCGCTCCTTCTCGTGCTTGCCCTTGAGCCCCGCGATCTCCTCGGCGTCCTCTCTGAGCAGTAGGTGCAGAGCTGTCAGTCCTTGCTCGTACACCCATTCCGTCAGATCCGCCTTCGTGGCCGCGATCCCAGCTATCATCGGTAGCAGTATCTGACCGACTTGGCCAACTACCTTGCCCGTAGGCGAGTGCGTTTGCTTTCTTACTGGCTTCTTCGATTTCCTAGGCATTGGTGGCTCCTTGTCCCCCTCTGGAGACGGTTTATTGGCAGACCTATTCTTAGGCCGGCCAAGGAGCCGCCGCTACACCAAATTCAACATCCTGGGCTTGATCCGGTTTCGTAGACGGTTTAGTTAAGCTGGCGAAGTCCTCATCCGTCGTTCAAACTCGGCCGGACTGACCTGGCCGAGGGTCGAGTGTCGTCGTCTCTGGTTGTAGAATACCTCGATGAAGTCGAAGAGGGCCATCTTGGCCTCGCCGCAACTTAGGAAATGCTCCCCAAGCTCGTGCTCGACTGTGGAGAACCAGCTCTCGATGACGGCGTTGTCGTAGCAGTTGCCCCGTCGGCTCATGCTCCCGGTCATGCCATGCGTCTCAAGGAGACGTTGGTAGTCTTTGCTGGCATACGGACTGCCCTGATCGGAGTGATGCAAGAGCCCTGCGGCCGGTTGGCGACGTTTCAGTGCCATCCGCAACGCCTTGATAACCAGGTGACGGTCGTTAATAGCACTTACGGCCCACCCAACGAGGAATCGCGAGTAGAGGTCGAGGAGCGCCGCGAGATAAAGCTTCCCGCCGCTGCCGATCACGAACTCGGTCGTGTCCCCGACCCACCGTTGGTTCGGCGCATCGGCGACGAAGTCTTGCCCGAGCACATTGGCCGCGACGGGCTGGCCATGACCGCTTACCGTCGTGCGCTTGAAGCGTTTGCGTACTCGAGCAATGAGGCCTTCTGCCTGTTTCAACCGAATCACCCGCTTCCGACTCACTCGGTACCCCTGCTCGTGCAGGTCGTGATGAATCCGCGGACTCCCATAGGTGCGGCGACTCGCCTCATGGGAGGCACGAATCAACACGCGCAACTGGCGGTCCCGGCGCGCGTGGGCCGACGGCGGCCGACGTGCCCAGGCATAAAAGCCACTCCGAGAGACGTTGAGAATCTGACACAGGTGAGCGACCGGTACGGTGGCCTTCTCCGCCTGGATGAACGCGAATCTTACTCGCTCTCCCTCGCGAAGAAGGCCGCGGCTTTTTTTAAAACGTCGCGCTCCACCCGCAACCGCCGATTCTCTTTGCGGAGCCGCCGAAGCTCCTCGCGTTCCACGCCCGTCAAGCCCGTCCGGCCCTTCGTCCGATCGGCCCGGGCCTGACGGACCCAGTTGCGAAACGCCGATTCGGTGAGGTCAAGCTCCCGGGCCACCCGACCCACGCTCTGGCCCTCATCAAGCACCAGCCGGACCGCGCCTGCCTTAAACTCGTCATCAAACTCCCGGCGGGGTCGCCGGGGCTGCGTTGTCTTTGCCATTGTGGACATCGTATCCGCCTTTCAGAAAGTGTCCACGAAACTGGATCAAGCCCATCCGGCGGGACATCCCCGGTGAGTTGCCGCATTGCCATTGGGGGCCCGACCCCTATACGATTGCCCCTTCTTCAGTCAGGAGAGAAGACATGCAACTAGGAATGATCGGCCTCGGTAGGATGGGCGCCGGAATGGTACGTCGTCTCATGAAGGATGGACACGAATGCGTGGTCTGGGACCGAAACGCGGAAGCCGTGAAGAAGTTGGAGGCCGACGGAGCGGTCGGGGCGTTCACACTCGAAGAGTTCGTGCAAAAACTGGCCAAGCCCCGCGCGGCCTGGATGATGGTGCCGGCCGGTGTCGTCGATCAGGTTCTCGAAACCTTGGTGCCATTACTCGACAAGAATGACATCGCGATCGACGGTGGCAACTCCCACTACCAGGATGACATCCGCCGGGCCCGCGACCTGGAAGCCACGGGCATTCACTATGTGGACGTCGGAACCAGCGGAGGCGTCTGGGGCCTCGAGCGGGGTTTTTGTCAAATGATCGGCGGGGAGGACAAAGTCGTCCAGCATTTGGACTCCATTTTTTCTTCGTTGGCGCCCGGTATCACCGTGGCGCCGCGCACGGCGGGTCGGGAGAACGTCGCCGGCACTGCCGAGCAAGGCTACTTACACTGCGGGCCGAGCGGCGCCGGACACTTCGTCAAGATGGTCCACAACGGAATCGAGTACGGGTTGATGGCGGCCTACGCGGAAGGTTTCAACATTCTGAAGAATGCGAACGTCGGCAAACGGGAGCAAACCGCGGACGCCGAAACGACTCCTCTCAAGCATCCCGAGCACTATCAATACGATCTCCATTTAACCGACATTTCTGAACTGTGGCGCCGAGGAAGCGTCATCACATCCTGGCTACTGGATCTTACCGCCAGCGCTCTACTGGAGGACCCGAAGTTGTCGGCCTACGCCGGTCGTGTCTCGGACTCGGGAGAGGGCCGGTGGACGATCCAAGCGGCAATCGACGAATCGGTCCCGGCACACGTCCTCACCGCTTCCCTTTACGATCGGTTTAGCTCTCGAGGCAAAGCCGAGTTCGCCAATCAAGTCCTGTCCGCCATGCGGCATGGTTTTGGCGGGCACACCGAGAAGAAAGCCAGCCATTGATCTCATGAAGGTCGAGATCCATCCCGACGTCGATGCGGTAGCGAAACGAGGCGCCGAGTTCGTCGCCGCCGAGGCTCGCCGCGTCGTTTCCCAGCGAGATCGTTTCACGCTCGCCCTGAGCGGTGGGAGCACTCCCTGGCTGATGATCCGAGCCCTCGTCGAGGAGGACATTCCATGGAAACAGGTACACGTCCTCCAGGTCGACGAACGTGTTGTCCCAGACGGCCATCCCGATCGCAATCTGACGCATCTCGGCGAGAACCTCCTTTCCACGTCTGGACTGCCAGACGATCACCTGCACGCCATGCAAGTCGGTGAGGAGAATCTCGAAGACGCCGCCCAGACCTACGCGCGCATCCTCGAAGAGCTGGCCGGCTCCCCTCCCGCCCTCGATCTGGTTCACCTTGGCCTGGGGCTCGATGGGCACACCGCCTCGCTGGTTCCGAGGGATCCGGTCCTCCATGTTCGGGACACCTACGTGTCTCCGACCGACAGCTACCTCGGGCGCCGCCGCATGACCCTCACCTATCCAACGCTCAATCGCGCGCGGCGATTGCTCTGGCTCGTGACCGGAAAAAACAAAGCACAGATGGTTCGGCGACTGTGCGACGGCGACGAAAGTATCCCCGCCGGCCGGGTAGCCAGTGACCAAGCGTTACTGATAGCCGATCGCGCCGCCGCCAGCGAGCTCGACCGCTCCTGATGGGCTTAGCGCATCGAAGAAGCAGATATAATGCGGCGGTGAAGTGGTTCGACAGGCAATTCGCATTCAACCTTCCGGTCGAGCTGTACGGTCACCTGACGATACGTTTGAGGGGCACAGCCCCTCGGTTGGAAGAACTGACCCGCCACCTCTCACAACCCGTTTTGGCGACCAAGTCCGGCGATCAATGGTCGATCCAGGAAAACGTCGGACACCTCCTCGATCTTGAGCCGCTATGGCAGTCTCGTCTGATCGATTTCCTGGATGGAAAAGAGACGCTCACGCCGGCGGACCTGGAGAATCGCAAGACTCATGAAGCGCATCACAACAAGACGCCGCCGGGTATTCTCTTGAAGAGCTTTCGCCAGGCCCGAGAGCGTCTCGTGGAACGACTCGAGCAGCTCCCTCCCGAAGCATTTGGGAAAACGTCTCGGCACCCAAGGCTCGGAGCCCCAATGCGTCTCATCGACTTGCTGGAGTTCATCGCGGAGCACGACGACCATCATTTGGCACGCATATGGGAGCTGAGGCGCCAGCAACAAGCCGGCTGAGGCTCCCGAGAGGTCTACACCGATCCGCGCGCTGTGACATCATCCTCGACCCGATGACCACTCCTCCCCCTATCTGCGTGCAAGGACTGACCAAGAGCTATGGCAGCTTCGAAGCCGTGCGAGGCATCGATTTCGAGGTTCACCCAGGCGAAGTCTTCGGACTTCTCGGCCCCAACGGGGCGGGTAAAACCACGACCGTCGAAGTCCTGGAGGGCTTGCGTCCTCGCAACGGGGGCGACGTCACGGTTTTTGGTTTCGACCCCGAAGTGCAGAGTCGCAAGCTCAAGGATCGCATCGGTGCTTGCCTGCAGTCGACCAACTTGCCCGACAAGATCCGAGTCGGTGAAGCGCTCGCCTTGTTCTCCGATCTCTATTCGCGCCACCAGGACGCCAAGACTCTCTTGGCGCGGCTAGAGCTGGAGGACAAACGAAACAGCTTTTACTCCGAGCTCTCCGGCGGCCAGAAGCAACGTTTGGCGCTAGCTCTCGCTCTCATCAACGATCCCCAAGTCTTGTTTCTGGACGAGCCGACGGCCGGGCTGGATCCGCAGGCCCGGCACGAGATTCATGGCCTGATTCAAGATCTCCGTCGCGACAACCGAACCATCCTACTGACGACGCACTATATCGAAGAAGCCGAGAAACTCTGCGACCGCGTCGCGATCATCGACGAAGGCCGTATCATTGCCATAGGAACACCCCAGGAGATAAGCGACCAAACTGTGGGGCATTCCTTCATCCAGATCCATAGCGAACAGGACCTTCCCTCCGACATGCCAGAGTTCGAGTCGGCGGAGCAGATCACGGTCGCCCCCGACCGCAGGAGCCTCGTCGTGCACTCCGCTCGCCCGGCACGCACGCTGGTCGATCTCGTCAAATGGTTGGATCAGCACGGTGTCGAGCTATCCGACGTGCGACTCAAACGCCCCACGCTCGAAGACGTCTTCATCGAGATGACCGGCAGGAAGCTGAGAGATTGAGAGCCTACCTCGCCCTCATCAAGGTCGATCTCAAGCTCGCCCTCCGGAACAAGTCCGTCCTCTTCTTCAACTACCTGTTCCCTCTAATCTTCTTTTTTGCGTTTGCCCAGTTTCTTGACGACGGGAGCGGCGGAAGAGTTTCCTACATCGTGAGCATGGTTCTGGTGCTGGGAATCCTCGGCAACGGCTTGTTCGGCGCAGGCATGAGAGCCGTGCAGGAGCGAGAGGCCAACGTCCTTCGACGCTTCAAAGTTGCACCCATATCTCCGCTCCCCATCCTGGTCGCGTCGATGGTCACCGGCTGGGTGCTCTACCTACCCTCGGTCGCCCTGGTTCTAGGACTGGCCTATTTCCTTTACGGAATGGCGCTGCCGGACCGCTTGTTCACCCTCTTCGTGCTCATCTCGATCGGAGTGGTCGCCTTCCGCGCCATCGGGTTGATCATAGCGGCAGTGGCGAACTCCGTCCAAGAGAGCAACATACTCATCCAGTCACTGTACATGCCGATGCTGTTTCTCAGCGGAGCGACCTTCCCGATGAGCATGCTGCCTGGTTGGGCTCAGATCACGGCGCAGTACCTTCCCGCGTCGTACTTGGTGACGGGTTTCCAGGGCGTGTTCTACCGCGACGAATCGCTGTTCGAGAGCTGGCCCGCGATCCTTGCGTTGACCGCGACGGTTTTCCTGGCAACTTTCGTTTCCATGCAATTGTTTCGCTGGGAAAAAGAGGAGCGGATCCGTGGCTCGGCAAAGTTATGGGTGCTGGCAGTCCTGGTACCTTTTGTCGCCCTCGGCGCCTACCAAATGTGGAGCCGTGAGAACATCGCCAAGGCCGAAGGATTGTGGCTCGATCTGGATCGCTGGGAGCAGCCGGCGTCCCCAAACGGTAGCGAGCCGCCCATCGAGCCCTAGCAGGCTGATGAAGAACTAAGGCTCAGCCTACGCGAGCGAAGCGAGCCCGGCGCGAATGCGCCGACGAAAGGGCCGGGCGAACGAGCGAAGAGCGAGTGAGCATTGAGACACTAGTGGACTGTAACATTTAAGTATTTAGTTGTAATATCTCTCTCATGCGAGGGAGAGCCGTTGTGTTGACTCAAGCGGAACATAGGGAGCTTGGCAAACGAGTTTCGAGCCGTAGCGGTCGAGCGGATGACGCGCGGATCGCTCGGATGTTGCTCTTGCTGGCAGACGGTGCAAGCTATACGCAGGTGCAGCAGACGGTGGGCTGCACGGCGCCTTTTATCAGCAAGTGGAAACGCCGATTCTTGGAGGAGCGTCTGGCAGGTCTGTACGCGCGTCACGAGGGGCGTCCGATTCAAGTGCTCACGCCTCGGATGGAAGCACGGATTCTTTCGTGGACGCAGAAAAAACCGACCGACGGCTCGACTCACTGGAGCACGCGTCGACTTGCGAAGAAGCTGGGAATCCATCACATGATGGTGGCTCGCACTTGGAAAAAGCATGGTCTCCAACCACACCGAATTGAGCATTACAAGGCCTCCAACGATCCGGATTTCGAGACGAAGGCAGCGGATATCATCGGTCTATATATGAATCCACCTCAGCACGCTGCGGTGTTTTGTATTGATGAGAAAACGGCGATCCAAGCCCTGGATCGACGGGACCCGATTTTGCCGTTGTCTCCCGGGCGGGCCGAGCGACACGGTTTCGAGTACGTCCGGCATGGAACGCTTTCTCTCTACGCCGCCTTCGACACGAAGACGGGGGTGGTTTTGGGCAAGACTGTCCGCCGCCATACCAGCCAGGAGTTCGTCGCCTTCTTGGAGCAGCTGGTTGCGAGCCAAAAGCGAAAGCGCGAAATACATGTCATCCTCGACAATCTGTCGGCTCACAAGACCGCCAAGGTCGCACAGTTCCTCGAGGCCAACCCAAAAGTCCGACTCCACTTCACACCCACATATTCCTCCTGGCTGAACAAAATCGAACTCTGGTTCTCCAAGATCGAGCGTGCCCTGATCCATCGAGGCGTGTTCACGTCAACCCACGACCTGACCCGCAAGATCATGCGCTACATTCGCAAGTACAACGAAGACCCCAAGCCCGTGAAGTGGACCTACAACGATCCGTCACGACGCATTAAAACCACTAAACGTTCAGTTGTTACAGTCTACTAGATGTCCCGCAGCCTCTGCGGAGGCGCGCGGGCTGGCCGCCAAATTGCGTGGTTGCTTTGACCGGAGCTAGCCAGGCGGCGGTGGAGCCCCTGGCTCCTGATCAATGCGACCCTGCGAGCGTCGGGCAGTGAGCATTGAGACTCTAGAGATCCCGCAGCCTCTGCTCCAGTTCCTCGGCTAGCTGGAAGTGGTTGTGAGCCCGCGCCGCTTCGGCACCATGACGGAACGCCCACCGAGCGTCTTTCTTCTTACCCAGCTTGGCGAGCGCGTCTCCCAGGGTCCGATAGGCCGCCAACTCGTCTTCCTGTAGCTTGACATAGACCTCACCGCCCCCTTGTAGTCTCCCGCGTGGTAGAGGTCGTCAGCCAGCATCTGGCGAGCCAGCGCGTCCTTGGGATCTTTTCGATCATCTCGCGCAGTGCCGCAATCCGAGCCTCACTCATTTCATCGATCGTAGCACCAAACCCTGTTCAGCGCCCTGTTTCACGGCCTGGGGGCGCAAGCAGACTGAAGGGAACGGCCTCAACGATGGCGCTCTGGCCGACCGCTGGCAGCTCGAACGGGACGTATTGTCCGTACTCATAACGCACCCACCGGAGGGACTCATCCTCCAGCTCGCGCGAAAACGTAAAGTGCACTCGCTTCGGGCGGCCGTCCTCAGTCAGGGTCGCCACCTTGATCCCGAAGTCTGAAAGCTTGACCTGATAGTTTTCGGAAAAAAGTTCTGTGCGCGCGCGGTACACGATGTCGAATGGCGAGCCGAGCCAGCCATCCTCCGCTTCAATCGAAAGCGTGTGTTTGGAAGAACGTTCTATGGCCAGCGATGTTGTTCCCGGCGCCAGCATGAGCATGCTTCTCGGTGCTGGCTTCGAATCGAACCTCCGGACGATCAGAGTGTACTGACCGTAAAAGGTGTTCGGAGCGTTGACGATCACGAGCCTCTGAGTTTCCAGCCGCGGGTCGTTCGGGAGACTTCGGGGCGGATTGGCGTAAACCGGCTCTTGCGACGAAATGGATGCACTCGTCACCAGCTGGAAGGGCGCCGCGATCACGACGTGGACGACTACCAGAACCCAAGCCAGGAGGCGACCCGCTCCAGGCGTTACCGCGCGGTCGAAAAGTCGGACCAGCAACATCGCCAGTAGTCCCATGCCACCAATCCCGACGAAGAAAAGAAGCCGGTCATGGGGGAATCCAGCCGATATCGGCACGACCGAGAGCAGCATTCCGAACGCAAGAAACCGCGCCGTCCGGTCTTCCCTCAGTATGGGCCGTAGGAGGAAGAGAAGCAGCACGAGGAACAGGACCCCAAACGAGGCAACCCCGCGGGTCTGTGCCGGCGTCCAGGCAAACGCAAGGCTCGAGGGGGGCAGGAACCACTGGCCCAGCAACAAAAGGGGCGCCCGGACCAGAAATTGCGGGAACCACTCGGCCGGCTGGCCAATCGGATCCAAATAGAACCCGCTCCCGAAGGTTCCATACCCGCTGCCCTCGTAGGCGGCAAGCCATATGATGCCGATCACGCCGTGCGGCAGGATCGGGACGATGCGCGCCGCACCGGACCTTCGCTCTAGAAACAGAGCGTAGCCGAGGAGATAGGGCGCGGTCCCAATTCCACTCTCGCCGGCCAGAAGCGCCGCCAAAAAGGCCAACGGACTCAGAATGGCTCCGAGTCTCCATCCGTCACGCCTAAAACGATCGTGCAACCACAGACTGAACATGCCGAAGCTAGCTGCCACGAGAGCGTTCCGGTTGGCGAGGAAGGCGACCGGCATGCCGTGCGCGTCGTCCAGAGCATAAAGGAGAGCTGCGAGGCCAGCGACGAACGGCACCGCAATCAGGCGGCGATAGACGAGAGCGGTCAATCCGACGAGACACGCCAGCCACGCCAGGCTGTGCAGGTGCATCATGACGCCACTATCGGGCCAAAGCTTATAGTCAACTACATGGGTGAGCGATGAGATCGGGCGCCAGAACCGAATCCTCAACCGGTCTTCGGCCCACCAAGGCAAAACGCCGAGGTCTTTGAACGTCAAGACTTCCTCGGGTTCGCCCGAGAGAAAGTCGAACATGCGATGCGTCATATTGAAGGAATCGGTCTCCGGACCGACTTCGAGAAATTGCGCGCGGTGAAGGAGGTCGTCCAGATACCAACCCGTTGAGACGGAAGGAAGATTCAGAACGACGGCAATGCCAACTGCGAGCATTCCGACGCGGGGTGAGGCTAGAAGTGCCGCCAGCTTCTTGCGTGTCCCTTCGCGCATTGAGATCATCTTCGCCAATCGAAGCGCTCTCTGCAACGAAAGCTGATTCTGAGTTTATTGGGGTCAAGAGCGACCCATTACCCGGTTTGTTGCATTCATCCCGATATTCTTGTACAATTCAAACGCTCTCAAACCCCTGAACACTTAAGAACCTAATCGATATGTGTAGGCTCTCGACCGAGAGGGTACGCACGTGTCGGAGCACGTAGGAGTGTCCATGTTTCGAAAGCAACTTGGCAGGCTCGCGACGCCTAATTGGTCCGTTCTCGCGCTTCTTCTCACCGTCGGAGGCTGTGCCCTGGAGGAAGGAAGCACCCCGACTAGCAATACACCTCCCGCAGTAGCCAGCGACGAGGGCCAACCGGCACCGACCGCCCCACCCGCCGAGCCTGGCGCCTTTCCCCCGGCCATCGTCAGCCCCGCTCCAGGAAGCGAGGTCAGCAGCGCATCGCCCACCCTGACGGTGGCGAACGCGTCCCTCAGCGGCCAGACGACCTATACGTTTCAGGTCGCCGACGACCGCAACTTTTCCGATGTGGTCGCGAGACAAGAGAGCGTCGCCGAGGGCGGCGGAGGCCAGACCTCCTGGCAAATAGGCAAGACTCTCGACGAGGGTCGCTACTTCTGGCGAGCCCTAGCGCAAAGCGGTACGACTCGTCTCGCCTCGTCAACATCTGATTTCACCGTTCCGGAGTTTGCGGTGCCCGAGCCGGGGGCACCCACCGGACCGGGCACCGTGATCGTCTCCGATCCTCTGACCAACTTCGCATCGGTCGGAGCCGTCAATGGAGGGGCCTTTACCTCGGGCGGTTGGGAGGTTAGAGGTCAAGGCAACTACATTCGTTACCACATACCGACGCTCCGCAGCGGCTACGTCCAGTGGGAGAACCGCGGGCTCCAACGCTTCAATCCGAGCCGCGATCAGTTCATGCTCCTCGGGATGTGGGACGCCGACCGCGGAGACTACCGAGCCAACCCCTTCCGCGTACACATCCAGAAACTCGATCAGAATCACAACGCCCCGTACGTTCGACTCCGCTGGATCTCCAACGGCGAACAGCACGATGCGGGTCACAATTTCCTAGATTGGAATTTCACGCAACTCTATCGTTGGCGCCTCCAGTGGGGCCCGTCCGGCGGCGGGAACCTGGTCGAGGTCTATTTGAACGGCAATCTACTGATCAGCCAGGGATATGGGCCGTCTTATAGTCCCCAGCGCCATTACGTGGAGCTAGGAATCGCCGAGCGCGCCGAGTCCATCGTGGGCGTTCGTTACTTGAACGTCGAGATCGGATCGAGATAGGCCTAGCCAACCGAGCAAGCCCGGCCCGGGTCAAATGATGCGCTTGCCGAGCGCTGAACCGATGAGCTCCACCGCAACCTCGGCGGTGGAGTTTCGCACGTCCAAGACGGGGTTCACCTCCGCCATCTCGAACGAGCAGAGCCCTCCGCTTTCTGCCACCAACTCCATCGCGGTGTGGGCCTCGCGGTACGTCAAGCCACCACGTGAGGGCGTCCCCACCCCGGCGGCCACGGCGGGATCCAGCGCGTCGACGTCGAAGCTCACGTGGAAAGCGTCTGTCCCCGAGCTCGCGACTTCAATCGTTTCTTTCGTCACGGCATGGATCCCTCTTCGATCGATGGTCTCCATGGTAAACACCGCCACTCCCAGTTCCTTCAAGATGCCCCGCTCGTACTCGTCGACGCTTCTCACCCCAATGAGCGCTACGCGGCCGGGATCGATTCGTGCTTGGTCCGCAGAGAAGCCCCCGACCTCGACCAGCTCCGGCGCGCCCCGCCTGAGTACAACCGCCAGCGGCATCCCGTGGATGTTGCCGGATGGTGTGGTCTCCGGTGTGTTCGCGTCCCCGTGAGCATCGAACCATAGCAGACCCAGCTTCCTTTTCTGCTCCCGGTAGTGAGCGCTCACTCCCGAGATCGTCCCGATCGCCATGGAGTGGTCACCGCCGAGCACCAGCGGAAGCTCCCCTTGCTCGAGCGTTCGTTTTACCTTTTCACTGAGCAGGGTCACGGCGCGTACGATCTCCGGAAGGTACCTGAGCTGCGGATCCGCTATTCCCTGAACCTCGGGACCGACGACCGCAATATCGCCGTCGTCCAACACTTCATAGCCTAGTCGCGGCCCCATATCCACGCCTCTTCGGCCTGCGCCGAGATCCAAAGGAACGCCAATGAGATGAGCCCGCGTCGGGAAAGCCTTGGCCATCATGTTCTGAGAGGGAGCGGCGAGCACTCCGAGTCATCAGTATAGTTCATGTGGTAAGCTCTGTCCGACAGCGCGACGATTCAGGAGGAACAAGAAATGGCGCCGATATGGAAACGCTTCCGGGTCCTCGGCATCGGCCTGGTCGGGATTCTCGTGACCGTCATGGCAGTCACGGCAGTCACGGCCCAAAGCCGGCGCGGCCCTCGTGGCGCCCCCAGTTCCCCGCTCACTCTGCCCGGCGGGTCGAGCGTTGAGTTTCTCGATTTCGATAGCCAGGCGCTCGAGGGGCGGGGGCAGTACTCCATCTTCTTCCCGCCTTCATACGGCGGGAGCGACCGAACCTACCCTGTGATCTACTTCCTCCACGGCCTGTTCAACGATCATGCCAGTTGGATGGACTCCGAATACGGGAACATACCGGCAAGGATCGAGCAGCTCATGCTCGACAAGAGCGTCCCGGAGATGATTCTCGTTTATCCAAATGGGGGTCGCAGTTTCTATATGAACTATCACGACGGACGTCTCCGCTACGAGGACTTCGTCGTCGAGGAGCTGGTAGCACACGTCGAAAGCACTCACCGGGTGCGAGCCGGACGGGAAAACCGCAGCATCGCGGGCACTTCGATGGGAGGGTATGGCGCGCTGAAGATCGCCATGAAACATCCCGATGTCTACGCTGTGGTGACCGCCCACTCCCCCATCGTCTTTCTTAGCAAGAATCCCCTGGACGTTCCCCCGGCACTCAAGTCGAGCCGCCGATTCGCGTTTTTCAACGAGGTCTTCTCCACGGTCTACGGCAATCCGCTCGATCAAGCCCACTACGATGCCAACAATCCCCTTCTTCTCGCGCGATCGCAGAATCTCGACGGACTGGCTATCTACTTCGACTACGGTACCGCGGACCGATACAACCAGCTCATCCAACTCGGGCGTGGGTTGGAGTCACTGGATCGCATCCTCACCGAGGAGGGAGTTCCCCACGAGTTCCATGAACACCCCGGGGAGCCTCACGGCTGGGCGCTCGTTGCGGCCCACCTCGAAGAATCCCTGTCGTTCGCTTCCCAAACATTCTGAGGGACTTGTAGCTTGATGATGCGACGTCACGCTCTCCTGCTGCTGGTGGCGGTACCGCTCCTCATTTCGCCGTCGGCCACCTCCTGCAATACCACCCGCGCCCCTCAACCGAAAACGGTCAGTGCGCTCGAGTTCGGCCGCCTCATCAACACACTCTCCGAAGAGGGTGGGTACTTTTGGAGTAACAACTTCATCTCCAACGAAACATCGTACCTTCACGCGCTTCAGCCACTCGATGCGATGCGTCTGCGCGAAGGGGTCTACGTCGGGGTCGGCCCCAACCAGAATTTCACCTACATCGCACAGATCCAACCCTCGATCGCGTTCGTCATCGACATTCGGAGACAGAACCTGCTGAACCACTTGATATTCAAGTGGTTCACCCAGAAAGCGAACACTCGGTTGGAGTACCTCTCCTTTCTGACCGGACGCCCGGTCCACCAACCACCGCTTGCGACAGACCTTTCTCTGGTAGAGCTGGTCGAGATCGTGGAGAACACGGCTCCCGATCCCGAATTCGCCCGCGAGCTCTTGCAAGAAATGACGGAGGCGCTTCGCACTTGGCCCGAGCTAAACCTTTCCACTGGAGATCTCCAGGATCTCGAACGCATCTATTTCGAGTTTTCTCGGCAAGGTCTCGATATCAAATACGACAGCTGGCGGTCGTTCTTCTTCCCGACCCTCAAAGAATTCTTGCTCGAGACCGACCTCGAGGGAGTCCAGCGCAACTGGCTAGCGACCTCCGACAACTATCAATTCGTGAGAGGCATGCAGCGCGACAACTTGATCGTTCCGATAGTAGGAGACTTTGCGGGCGACGGGACGTTTCGGCGTCTGGGAAGACTGCTGCGGGCCAGCGGAGATACCGTCTCCGCGTTCTACGTATCCAACGTCGAGTTCTACTTGTTTCGCCAGCGGATGTGGCCGCAGTTCGTCGATAATGTGCGGGCGCTACCCATCGACGATCGCAGTAGCTTCATCCGCGCTTACGCCAACCTACACCGACCCCACCCCAAAATGGTGGACGATCACATCACCGTCTCCCTGGTGCAAAATATGCGCGCCTTTCTGCACAACGCGGACGAGGGACGCTATCGCAATCTATGGGACGTCGTGACCTTCGACTACGGGCACTAAATTTTCGCTAACCCAAGTAGCGAAGAGCTCTTCGCAGGTAACTGTGCTTCGTCGCGGGTGAAACGAGTTCGAGCTGAAGAAGCCCGTCGCCCACCGCAATAAAGCTTCCCTGCACGGTGTAGGACAACCCGAGCCAGTCGGTACCAAACGCGTAGGAGGAGGCACCACCATCTCCCCGCCGCGCCGAGCACGCCGATGCCGCTCGCTCCGGTGTCTCCGCGCGCATGGGCCAAAACGCGGCTCGAAGAGAAACCGTGAAATCACCCGGCGGTGACGCCGCCAGTGCCGCCGCAGGGGCTTGCGTGTCCGGGCAAGGGAGGGGCGCGCCGGGCTCGAGGAGCCAATTCAGAGGCATGAGAATCGATGGGGCGGGGCGCGATCGAAGTCCCGCTACCGAGGGCATGGCGGCTTCGACCCAGCTGGTGCGTGGCGCACCTTGAACCGGCCTCGCGAGGAGACGCTCCGCCTCTAGACTCCTGAGCGAATCTCGAAACACTCCCCGGTTGAACGCCACCTGGTCGGCCTCACCGAGGTAGCGGGCCACCAGTTTTTCCTCTCCCGAGATCGAAGATGGCGTAAACCATCTTCCACAATGCGCTACCGGTGCCCATTCGTCCCGTGACCTCGCCGATGAGAACATCCTCCGAAGCATGCTGTCTTGGCTGTCGTGGGTCTCCACGCGCCAGAAAAGACTCGAAGACCTGCCCCGAGACGAGCGCCTGGCCCAGGTCGTCGAGACTCCATGGAGAGGCGACGCGATCCAAACGGAATCTAACTTCTTCCAAGCTTTGGGCGCTGTCCACCAGGAGGCGCTGTGGAGAGAGATCTTCCATTCCGTCCGGAAAACTCATTCGCAGACCCTTTCCATCCAATACCTGAAGTGGCCCCAGCGATAGTCGTCGGGCGGTGAGAAGAGAGTCCAAACCGTGAGCCTCGAGGAAGTCCTTGACCAAGTTGATGGGGATGGCAAACCCGACCCGGTCCGCCTCCGTCAGTTTCATGCGCACGACCCCGAGAGCATAGCCCTCTTCGTCGACCAGAGGTCCCCCGCTGTTTCCGGGATTCATGGTGGCGTTTGTCTGCGTCTTCTCGAATGGCGGATACCGTACCCCGGCTGCTACTGACCTGGGGGACGATCTCTGGCAGAGTCGTCCTTCCCACCTCCACTTCCTCCCCAAAGGGAAATCCGTGAACGAGAACCGCCTCGCCCGGGTCTACCGCCTCCGAGTCTCCGAACGGAATGTAAGGGAGATCCGCCCCGTTGATCGAAAGGACCACCAGATCGAGCTCCGGGTCCACGGCGTCGATGGCGGCGACGAAGCGGCGAGTCCCCCCACGTCACCACGGCCAGCAGACGGAAAGACAACTTCCACTCGCTCCACCTCGATCCGGATCCGGACCTCGGTGCCGCCAACATCCCGTGTGAACTCGCCTCCGCTAATCACATGATAGTTGGTGAGCACATGCCCATACGGGGATATGACGAAGCCGCTTCCGGTCCCCAGATCGACGTTGTGACGCTCTTCCGACTCTTCCCAGACGCCCTGATACTCGGTTCGGATCTCACCGATCACCCGAATGAAGACCGTCGCGTCAGTCGCAGCAGGGGGCGCTGCCGCGCGGGCCGCGCTCGGTGACGCCAAGACAACCAGCAAGAGGGCCAGACAGAACTGTTTCACGTAGTCAGAATACCAGCTAGAATAGGGTCTTAGTCAATTATGGGAAAGTTCTATCTCACCACCGCCATCGACTACGTCAACAGCCGCCCTCACCTGGGGACGGCATACGAGAAAATCACCGCCGACGTCATCGCTCGCTACAAGCGTCTCGCGGGGGAAGACACCCACTTCCTCATGGGTAACGACGAGCACTCCCTCAACGTCTATAAGAAGGCCCTCGAGGAAAAGCTCGACCCGCTCGCCTACTGCGACAAGATGGAGCAGGAGTTCCGGGATGTCTGGCGCCGTCTCGACATCTCGTTCGACGACTTCATCCGCACCACCGAGGAGCGACACAAAGTCGGCGTCACCACTCTCCTGCACCGCATCCGCGACGCCGGAGACATCTACGAGGGCGTCTACGAAGGCTGGTACTGCATTTCCTGCGAAGCCTTCAAGCAAGAGAAAGACCTCGTCGAAGGGAAATGTCCGTTGCACGGCGTCGAGCCAAAGTGGATCAAAGAGAAGAACCACTTCTTCCGCCTGTCGAAGTACCAGAAGCCCCTATTGGAACATTACGCGCAGCACCCCGAAGCGCTCGAGCCGGACATTCGACGCAACGAAATCCTCCGGGTCATCGAGGATCGCCTGCAAGACATCTCCATCAGCCGCGAGAGCCAGAAATGGGGTATCCCGGTATCCTTCGATCCGAAAAGCGTCGTTTACGTCTGGTTCGACGCGCTCATCAACTACATCTCGGCGGTTGGCTTCGGACAGGATGACGCGCTTTTCGAGCGTTGGTGGCCCGCCGATCTGCACGTCATCGGAAAGGACATCACGCGCTTCCATTCCATCATCTGGCCGGCCATGTTGACGAGCGCCGGCGTCCCCGTTCCAAAGCAGGTCTTTGGACACGGTTTCGTCTATTTCAAAGGTGAGAAGATGAGTAAGTCGTTGGGAACTGTGGTGGACCCCCTCGACGCCGCCGAGCGATTCGGACCCGACCCGTTGAGACTCTATCTCGTTCGGGAAATCGCGTACGGGCAGGATGGCGATTTCTCTTGGGAGCGGTTCGAAACACGCTACAACGCGGACCTCGCCAATAATCTCGGCAATTTGGTCAGCCGGATTACTTCCATGGCGCACAAGTACCGTGAAGGCGTACTCACCGGAGGTACCGGTTCCGCGGGATGCCTGGCGGAAATCGCGAACGAGGCGACCGCTGCTTACCGAGGGTCGATGGACGCCTTCGCTCTTCAAGACGGTGCGGCGGCCGCTTTCCGGCTCATGGACGCCACGAACGAGTTCATCACGGAGACCGCGCCCTGGGCGCTGGCCAAAGACCCCACCGCGGAGAACAAGCTTACCCAGGTTCTCTTCGAGGCCGGGGAGGCGCTTCGCATCGCCGCGCTTCTGCTTTACCCGGTCATGCCGAGCTCGTGCGCCGAGATCCTAAAACGCCTCGGCGCCACGAAACCCTCGCGCGAGCTACGGCTCGACGACGCCGTCTGGGGAAGCGCCGGGAGGCTCGCCACTCAGAAAGGCGAGCCGCTGTGGCCTCGCCTGGAAGCGGAAAAGAGCACTCGACCATGAAAGGAAGATGGTTCACCGTGAAGCGCCATCGTGCCCCCTGCAATGCCTGCAATTCTTGTCGCCCTCGCGATGTTCATTCCGTCAACTGTCTCGAGGGCACAATCCCTCGAAGAATTCGAAAAGACCGTCACCGAGCACACACTCGACAATGGAATGAGGTTCTTCATTGTGGAGAGGCACGGGGTGCCGGTGGTTTCCTTCCACCTGTATGCAGACGTCGGCTCGGTCGACGAGGAGGCCGGCCAGAGCGGCATGGCCCACATGTTCGAGCACATGGCCTTCAAGGGAACGAAGGAAAATCGGAACCACCGACTACGTCGCGGAAAAGGCGGCGCTGGACCGGGTCGACGACGTCATCGCGTCGCTCTACGAAGAACGCCGCAAGCGGGAGCAGGCCGACCCCGAGCAACTCCAGGAGCTCGAGGAAGCATTGAAGCAAGCACAGGAAGAAGCCGATCAGTACGTCGTCAACAACCACCTCAGCGAGATCGTGGAGCAGGCGGGCGCGGTGGGCCTCAATGCCAGTACCTCCTCGGACGCCACCCGATACTTTTACAGCCTGCCGTCAAACAAGCTGGAGCTCTGGTTCGCGCTGGAGTCCGACCGTTTCCTCAACCCGGTCTTGCGCGAGTTCTACAAGGAGAGGGACGTCGTCATCGAAGAACGGCGTATGCGGGTCGAGAGCCAGCCGACTGGAAACCTCTTGGAAGACTTTCTGTCCGTCGCTACAAAGCCCATCCCTATGGCCTGGAGGTCATCGGATGGTACTTCGGATCTCGAGAACCTGACCCGTCCTGCGGCCCGTGACTTCTTCAATCGGTTCTACACGCCGCCCAACCTGACCGCCTTCATCGTCGGAGACGTGGAGCCGCAGGAAGTCATCCGACTCGCCGAGCTCTACTTCGGCCGTCTCCCTCCGGGCCCCACGCCCGAGGCGTTATGGACGGTGGAGCCACCACAGGAAGGCGAGCGGCGCACGACCGTGTACGCTCGCTCCCAGCCCCTCGTCGTCATCGGCTATCACAAACCAAGCACAGGACATCCTGTCGGGCGGACGTACCTCACGCCTCTACCGCAGCCTGGTCGAAGGCAAGAGAATTGCCATGGCGGCAGCGGGCTTTCCCGGCTTTCCGGGGAACAAGTATCCCAATCTGTTTCTGTTCTACGCGTTCCCGACTCCCGGCCATACTAACGAGGAGAATGAAGAGGCGATGCTTGCCGAAACCGAGCGTCTCAAGACCGAGCTCGTCACGGAGGAAGAGCTCCAGCGAGCCAAGAGCCGGGCGAGGGCACGCCTCGTCGCCCGGCTCGATTCCAACTCCGGTCTGGCATCTCAGCTCGCCGCCTACCAGGTGCTCACGGGCGACTGGCGCAATCGTTTCCGTACCCTTGACGACATCGACAAAGTAACGCGCGAGGACATCCGCCGAGTCGCTAACACCTACTTCACCGAGAGGAATCGGACCGTCGGCTTTTTGCTTCCGGACTTTCCCCGAGCAGCAGGTCGAGGGAGGAGTGCGATGAAAGAGAGGCTGGCGGTGTTGGCGCTACTCCTCTTGTGCCCGAGTACACCCGCCTTGGCACAGAAGGCTTACCAGGAGCTGACCTATCCACCCCTGCGCGAAATAGTCCTTCCCGAGATCGCTCGCTTCGAGCTCGGGAACGGCCTAGTGCTTCATCTTCTCGAAGATCACACGCTTCCCAAAGTCCAGGGACTCGCGTTTATCCGCGTCGGCGACCGCTACGAGCCTGCTGACCGCATTGGGCTTGCTAGCATTGCGGGCCAAACCATGAGGACCGGGGGGACGACCACCAGCAGCGGCGACGAGATCAATGAGATACTCGCCAACGTTGGCGCATCTGTCGAGACCGGCATCGGAGAGTCTTCGGGCAGTGCCTCGCTGTTCGCCCTCAAAGAAGACTTTCCTCTGGCGCTCGAGCTCCTGGCGGACATTCTCCAAAATCCTGCCTTCCCCGATGACAAAATCGAGCTCGCCAAGGTCCGGATGTGCAGCGGGATCGCTCGGCGCAACGACGACGTCGCGAGCATCGCCAACCGGGAGTTCTTCGACCTGCTCTACGGCGAAACGAGCCCCTACGCGCGAACCACGGAGTACGCCACCGTCGATCGCATCACGCGTGACGATGTGGTCGCGTTTCATCAGCAGTACTTTCAACCGAACCAGGTAAGCATCGGACTATGGGGAGACTTCGAAAGCAGCGCGGTGCGCGCGCTGGTGGAAGAGCTCTTCGGCTCTTGGGAGCGCAAGGAGGTGCGTGTGCCACCACCACCCGCGGTAACGATGGCGCGCAAGCCCTCGATCAACTTCATCTCGAAAGACGACGTCAACCAGACCAACCTTCGCATCGGCCATCTCGGCGGCCAGCGCGATGATCCGGACTACTTCACGATGTCGTTGATGAGCGAGATTCTGGGCGGAGGGTTCTCGTCGCGCCTCTTCAAGCTCATTCGCTCCGAGCAAGGTCTCGCTTATCGCGTCCGGGCCTCCTGGGGCGCGGGGTGGGATCGCCCCGGCACCTTCATGATCGTGTGCAATACCAAGTCCGAGACGACGCTCCAGGCGACGACAGAGATCCTCAAGGAAATTCAGCGCATCACGGAAGAGCCGGTGAGCGAAGAGGAGCTTCAACTGGCCAAGGACGGAATTCTGAACTCTTTCGTGTTCAACTTCGACTCGGCGGGGGAGCTCGTACGGAGACTCATGACGTACGAGTACTACGGATACCCAGAAGATTTTCTAGAGAAGTACCGGAACAATGTAGAGCAGGTCACGGCCGAAGAAAGACATCCTTCGTGCTGCGAAGAAGCACATTCAGCCTGACTCCCTCGTGCTCCTGGCTGTCGGGCGGGCAGAGGATTTCGATGCCCCCCTGGACACGCTCGGAGAGGTTCAGACCATCGACATCACCATCCCTCCCCCACCCGCTGCAACGGAGGCCGAGGCTCCAGGGAACTAGAGTTTATCTAACCGAACAGGGCGCTCACGATAAACAAGAAGGCCACGAAGAAGATGAGGCCGATGCCCACGACGGCGGCGGCCCGACCGGTGTCCGTGTAGTTGAGAGCCGACTTGACCCCGAACACCGTGGCCACGATCATCCAGCAGCTCGCAACGAACATGAGGAACGGTCCGATCGCCGGAACGATTCCCAGGATCTGTCCCACCCCCGGAGCCGCAGCGAACCCCACGGGTCGTAGGAAGGCGCGGGGATTATCCTGCGTTTGCTTCTCCGGCAAGATCCTCGTCCCGACGATGAACATGATCCCAGCCCAGGCAGCCCAAGCGAGCGCGAAACGAAAGATGCCACCCACGATCCCGACTCCGCCCAGGCTTCCGATCCCCGCCGCCACTGCGGAAGCGCCGACCACGCCCATCGACTGCCCAAACGCATTGACGTCCGCCTTGACTCCCACATAGGCACGCGGATCGAGTTTCACCGCGCCAATCACTCGCTCCTGGAAACTGGCCATAGACTCCCTCCCCGTAAGCGGACCGTTTTGCGGCACTACTTTTATCACATCAGCCTCCTCCCCCGCAGCGCTATAATCAATATGTGAGGATTGCCATCTCGTCGCTGCTCCTGCTGCTGGCGGCGCCAGCCTTACCGAGCGGCTCCCAGGGGCAACAGCCAACGGTTCAAGAGATCTTGACCAACGCGCTCGAACGCGCCGAGTGGATGCGGGCGCAGAATTGGGAAAGCAAGTTTCGTTTCAAGCTGCTCAGCCGGTCCGAAAAGTTGAACAAGGAAGGTGACGTCGAGGAGAGCCAGGAGCGGCTCTACGAAACCCTGCCCATCGAAGGGGTATCGTACAGCCGACTCCTCGAAAAAGACGGAAAACCACTGACGTACCGGGAGATCGAACGTGAGCGCCAACGAGAAAAAGAGTTCCGCAAAAAGCTCCGCGAGGGCGAAGACCCTTATGGCGAGAACGAAGATCGAGTCACCTTCGATGAGAATCTGATCAACCGCTACGTCATCCAATCAGAGGGCGTTGAGGTCATCGGCCAGTATATGTCCTTTCGTTCGGGCCGAAGAGCGACGATCTGCCGGTCGAAAAGCGTATCGACCGGGCCCTGAACAAATCCCAGGGGCGATTGTGGATCGACACGGAAACGCACGAGATCCTAAAGCTGGAGTTCGAGCTTCTAGAGAAAGTCAGGATGTGGTGGGGATTCGTCGGCTCCATCTCGGCGATGCGGGGTGAGCTCGAAAGAGCGCCAATCGAAGGCCACGATGAGGCGTGGCTTCCCAAGAATTTTCGCGTCTACGTAAACGGCCGAGTGTTCTTCAAATCTCTCCATCGTAACCAGTACGTGCGCTGGAGCGATTTCTTGCCGGCCGATGAGCCTGCCAAACTTGCCAATCTTGCTAAGGCCCGCTGAACTCCCCGAATCCGAAGAGGCCGTTACCCGCGGTCGTCGACCTCGAACAGTTTCAGAAAATCGTCGACCGCAGCGGGCGGGACCTTGGCTACCGCCATGTTGTCTTCGACATGGGCTGGTCGCTTCATACCGACCAGTGCGGTGGTCAGCCCGGGTGTAGAGCGAGCGAACTGAAGGGACCGCTGGGCGTCGGTCACGAATCCCTTGAAAAGCTTCCCCAGCCAGTCGGGCAACCCCTTCGTCAACCGCCCCTGACAAATAGAGGCGCTCGACATCACGGTGACACCCAGCTCCTCCGCCGCCTGGATGGCCGAAACGGTCTTTCCACTGACGGGTTGGTTTTGCTCGGTCAGGGCTTCGGTCATCGCCAGGCTGTAGGGAAGCTGCACGAAGCGACAGCGGTGATTATCACCTCCCACCTCCCGAGCCAAAGACGTCACCTTCTCTAGTGATAGGTAGTCTTTTGCCTTTAAAGGCTGCCGGTAACCGCCCCACGTCGCGGTACCGTAAAACTGAATCTTTCCGTCCGCGACCGCTTTTTCCAGGAACTCGAAAGCCGACCGCAAGCGCTGGTCGAGCTCGTCTCGAGTTACCTCGCTGAGCTGCATCTCCGGGTTGTGAACGTAGTAGATATCGATCGTATCGACACCCAGGTTCGCCAGGCTACGCTCGAGCTGGTTCTCCAAGAACCCCGGAGTAATCGCTTGGCAGCCCGCCACGATATCCTCCGGACGAATGACCCCGAGCTCGAAGTAGTTTTTCCGAAGGTAGTCCGCTAAGTCACTAGGAGAGTCGTTCTCGAACGGAATGAAACCGCCCTTGGTCGCAATCACGATCTGCTCCCGCGCGATCCCATCCTTGGCGAGGTCTCGGAGTGCGTCGGCAACACTACGCTCGCTCCGTTGGCAGCGATAGTTGATCGCCGTGTCCAGGACGTTGCAGCCCATCTCGACCGAACGCACCGCCGCCCGGCGATAGAGATCGTCGGTGGTCTCGTCATTGCGACCCAGGTACGTTCCGAGTCCGATGGATGACAGCCAGAGGCCCTGTGCCGCCCGAAAGTGATCTTTGGCAACGCCCTCACGCACCCGGTCGGCCACGTACTCCTTAGTCCCCTCTGCGCTCGCCCCTCCCATCGTCTCTACTCGACTCTCCCCCCCCGATAATCGATGCCCGATGCCCGATGATACCCCGCCAGCTCCCTCAGATCACGTTGAGCTCCGTGTTGGAGAACTCTAGCCGCACGCCCCCGGCGCACTTGCCGGTCGAACCAGAGCGTCCTCAGCACCGATGAATTCGCATGCCGCGCAAATCCGGGTAGACAGTCGATCGGGGGAACGCTAAACTTCCGGGCGAAGGAGCAAACCTTGCGAGTCGCGATGGCACAGATCAATCCCACCGTGGGAGATTTGCAAGGAAACCTCCGCCTGATTCGGGATGCGATTCGCCGTGGAGAAGACGCCGACGCGCAACTCGTGGTGTTGTCCGAGCTATGTATATCCGGCTATCCCCCCAAGGATCTGCTGGAACGGTCGGCGTTCGTTCGCCAGTGCCGTGAGGGGGTCGAAGAGCTCGCCGCCGGAGTCAAGAATACGGCCGCGCTAGTCGGCTACCCCGAGGAGAACACGAGCGCCACCGGCAAACTCGTCTTCAATTCCTCCGCACTGCTTCACCAGGGAAAGGTTCTCGCTAACGTTCGCAAGACTCTCTTACCAACCTACGACATTTTCGACGAGAATCGATACTTCGAACCAGCGCCAGAGAACACGCCGGTCCAGTTTTGCGGCGGCAAGATCGGTCTCACTATCTGCGAGGACATTTGGACCGATCGCGACTTCTGGCCGCAACACCTTTATCGAACGGATCCGGTCTCCGGTCTCATAAACAAAGGCGCGCAAGTAGTCCTGAACATTTCCTCCTCACCCTACGAGCTCGGCAAAGAAGATCGACGCCTGCGGATTCTGCGCAGCGTGGTGGCGAAGCACCGGGTGCCACTGATCTATGTAAACCAGGTTGGAGGCAACGACGAGCTCATCTTCGACGGCAACAGCGTGGCACTCGCAGCCGATGGATCCCTATTGGCACGGGGCAAAGCCTTTCGGGAGGATTTCCTAGTCGTAGACACCGACTCTCGCGAACGGCTCGAGTGGGTCGAGGCCCCTCTCATGGAACGTCTCTACGACGCCCTCGTACTCGGGACGCGAGACTACGCGAGAAAATGCGGCTTCCGCCAAGCGGTGATCGGGTTGTCGGGAGGCATCGACTCCACTGTCACCGCCTGCCTCGCCGCCGAGGCCCTCGGGAAGGACAACGTCCTGGGAGTGACCATGCCGTCGCGATACTCCTCCGATGGAAGCGTCGCTGACGCACGCGCCGTCGCGCAGAACCTCGGGATCGAATTCCGCACGATTCCAATCGAGGGTCCCTTCGCCGCCTACCTCAAGACCCTGGCTCCCGTTTTCGAAAACCAGGAACAAGACGTCACGGAGGAAAACATCCAAGCCCGGATCCGCGGAAATCTGCTCATGGCGATCTCCAACAAGTTCGGACATTTGTTGCTCTCGACGGGAAACAAGTCCGAGCTTGCGGTGGGCTACTGCACGCTCTACGGCGATATGGCCGGTGGACTCGCCGTCATCGCCGACGTTCCCAAGACACGCGTCTACGAGCTAGCGCGGTACATCAACGAGAGGAAGCCGATCATTCCGGATACCGTGCTGACCAAACCGCCGTCGGCCGAACTCCGACCCGATCAGACCGATCAAGACACGCTGCCTCCCTACGAGATCCTGGACCCTATTCTGGAGGCCTACATCGAAGAGGCGCACGAGCTCGACGAGATCGCGGACCAGGGCTATGACCGAGAGCTGGTAAAGGAGATCATGCAGCGCGTCGACGCCAACGAGTACAAGAGGTATCAGGCGCCGCCGGCTCTCAAGGTGACGCCGCGTGCGTTCGGCACCGGCTGGCGCATGCCCATCGCGCGTTCCTATCGACGCTGACCCAGTGCCCGTAGTGCCAAGGGCGCTACAGCTCGACTTTGTCCGCTGCGTATCCCTGAAGCCAGATGATGCCCGCCACCTCATCGTCCTGACAAAGCGGGGAGCAAAGGCTTTCGGCGAGCTCCGGGCTCACGAACAGATCGATCGTCGCCCGGATGCCATCTTCATCTCCCAAGCTGACCGGAAGGCAGGTGAACTCGCGAGCATTGTAGACGAAGTTCTCGGGAGCGCCATCGATTGGACTCTGAAAGATACCCCGGTCGTAACCGCTTTTCCGGGGCAGGTACGCGCGAAGGTTTTTCAGAGAGAACGGCAACAGATCCCCATCGGGATCGGTGGGGCAAAGAAGTGGTTTCACCTTCCGGAGCGACAGAGCGAACGCGTTGACCACAAAGCAGTGTCTTTCACCGTTTTGATATTTCCCGAGCTCCACGCTATGAAGTGCATTGTAGAAACCGAAGCGCACACCCTCGTACTCCGCAACAACCCACCCTTCTCTGTCGTTCCACCCCGAGACGACCTCGACGATCTCCAGATCCAACACTCGTCCTTCTTTGACGATGGGAAAGGCGATCGGAACTTCTCCCTGCGCGATCACGCCCGCGACGCCCAGCCGTCCGTCGAATCGCGCCCGCAGGGCTATCCCCGGCGAGGTCTCGCACTTCACCGACAGATGAGGCTTCTCCACGGCCGTCGAGACCCGGGCCAGCGTATCCGCAGCCTCTGCCGCTGGCGCGAAGGCTTGCCAGTAGTCGGCGGCGAGAACATCTTCTCGCAGTGCCGCGGCCGCCGTCGCCGACATGATCAGATCGGAATCCATGAACGCCTCTCGACCCAATAGTTAGCAAGTTTCGGACCATGGCGCCGCGGTTGCTGGCTGACGCTGCCTCCAACTCCATTTGTCCGAGCTCGCGAAAACCCTCCTCCGCCTTGTTGAAAGTAACCTACCGCCCGCTCATACAATCCCTGGTGATGAAAAAGATGTCCCAAGTAGAAGAAGAGCGAAGGCCTTGATGTCGGGCAGTGCGTGACTCCGGCCCAACTCGAGCGCTCGCCGATAGCCATCGACGGCACTGCGGAGACTTCCCCTCATCCTCATCGATAGCGCCCAGATTGTTGACGGCGGCCGCTTCTCGTTCGCGGCTGCCGTACTCCTGGGCAAGAGCCAAGAGGTCCTGATAGCGCTGACGCGCTTCCTGGGGAGCTCCCCGCATCCATGCCGCGTCGCCAAGCAAGTGCAGCGCGCGGAGCTCGTTCCAATCGTCCCCAATGCTCCGGGCCTCGTCGAGCGCCGTCCTCGCCTCCTGACCGGCCGACAACAGGTCGCCGCTGCTGTAGTCGGCCTCGGCCCTTTTCAGCGAGCTCTCGATTTCGAGGACTCGCTCCGCGCCGGCGGGGCCCCGGCGGCGGTACCATTCCGTGAAGCGGACTAGCGAAGGGATCCTGCAAGTGTCGTTCGATCGCTTCGGAGAGTCGCTCCGCCCGCTCAAACTCGTCTTCTGCTTCGGGCCCCTCGGCCGATCGTGAGCGACGGGAGAATCCCCCGCTCCAGAGCTCCTCCACCAGGGAGCGCGCGCGCAGCGGATTTTCCACGACCAGGCCGGCGAGATCGCCCCAACCGCCTAGTGCCAGCGAGAACAACCGCTCGGTGTCGTCGACCCGCTGCACCAGGACCGCCATTCCGGCTACCAAGACACCCCATCCCGCAAGGAGAAGGACGTCGGAGGAGACGTAGGGGCCATTTGCTCCACTGTGAAGAACGAATGGTGGGGACCCGACGTCCGCTTTTCCAAGGACCTCGGGGAAACCTGGCTCGAGCCGACGCGAGGAGTTGCGGTTCGACGAGGGGCGCGATCTGTCCGTGAACCAGGTCTGGGTGTTGGAGGGCGGCGCACAGTCGGGCGAGCCCGTACTTTACGCCGGCGTGGATCCCGGCGCGTTGTTCAAAAGCAGCGATGGCGGCAAGACCTGGGCCGCCAAGAATCAAGGTGTGCGTGCCGACTTCCTGCCCAACAAACTGCCCGAGGTGGGGCAATGCGTGCATCACATGGAGATGCATCCGACGAATGCATCGGTGCTCTACCAACAAAACCACTGCGGTGTGCACCGAACGGAGGACGCCGGAGACCAGTGGACCGATATCTCGAAAGGTCTCCCCCTCACGCTTCGGCTTCGGGCTGGCGGTGCACCCGCATGACGGCGACACGATTTACGTGTGCCCCGAGGAGTCGGATCAAAATCGAATCACGCCGGACGGAGCGCTACGGATCTTTAGGAGTCGGGACCGGGGAGATTCCTGGGAAGCGCTCACCAACGGGCTCCCGCAAGACAACGCTTATCAGCTCGTGTTGCGAGCGGCGATGGCAACCGACTCCCTCGATCCGGTAGGTGTCTATGTGGGTACTCAGGGCGGCCAGGTCTTCGCCAGCCGGGATCAGGGTGATCATTGGGAAGTTCTGTTTCCCTGGCTGCCCCCCGTGTACTCGGTGACGACCGCTATCGTGGAAGTCTGAGGGCGGCTCATCGCCCGAGGGCCGCCTGCATTTCCTCGACCGTCGTGAACTTGACCCGCGGTCGTCCCTCTTTCTCGCCTTGAGTGACCTCTATCTCGTCCAGACGCCGCCAGTCCTTCCAAGAGACAAAGTTGGGCCGGCGCTTCCGGACGAGGTCTTCCACGGCGGAAGGCTCGGGCGCGGACGGAGTGAGTGTCGAGCTGTTCGCAAGATCCTCCATCATGCAGTTGACGGTCTCCAGCGCGTCGGGTTTGTTGGTGCCGATCACGCCGGAAGGACCTCGCTTGATCCAACCAGCGGTGTAGAATCCAGTGACATGCTTTTCCGTCTCGGGATCGATCACCCTCCCCTTCTCGTTCAAGATAACCCCCCACTTCTCGTGGAAAGGGACACCAGGAAGCGGTACGCCACGGTATCCCACCGAGCGGAACACCAGGCCGACCGGCAGCTCTTCGAACGTTTCAGTCGCTCGCGGGCGAAGAGTACCGGTTTCGGTAGCATAGAGCTCGTTCTTGACGATCTTCATGGTCGCGACTTCCCCGGCGTCGTTGCCGATGAGCTCTACCGGCGAAACGAGGAAGCGAACGAAGAGTTTTCGGGCCTTCCCGCTCGCATTTCGAGCGGCATACTCCCGAAGAATCTCCACCTTCCGTGCCGTCGACTTGTCCTCCTCCACCGATTGCTTGCTAAGCGAATCCAGCTCCGCTTCCTCGGGCAGGACAACGATGTCCGCACCGGGCATCTCGCCGAGCTCCTTGATCTCGGGATTCGTGAACGCCGCCTGCGCCGGACCGCGTCGCCCCAGCATGTAGACTTCCTTGATCCGGCTCTCACGCAGGGCCTTCTCGGCGTAATCTGCAATGTCCGTCTCCGCCAACTCCTCGGGAGTGCGGCACAAGATACGCGCCACATCTACGGCAACGTTCCCTACTCCTACCACTGCTGCCTGCTCGTGAGATAAATCGAACTTGAGATCCCGGTAGTCGGGATGGCCGTTGTACCACGCTACAAACTCCGTCGCAGCGTGGCTTCCCTTTAGGTCCTCTCCTGGTATGCCGAGGCTGCGGTCAGTCTGAGCCCCGGTCGTGAAAACGAACTGGTGGTAGTGTTTTTTGAGATCGTCCAGGTTGATGTCGCTGCCGAACTCGACGTAACCGTAGAAACAGAACCTCGGATTTGCGGCCGTCCGGTCGTAAGCCTTGGTCACCGACTTGATCTTCTGATGGTCTGGGGCGACACCACCCCGAACCAAACCGAACGGGGTCGGCAGTCGATCGTACATGTCTATCGCGATCACGACGTCCTTTTGTTTGAACAGATGGTCTGCCGCATAGAATCCGGTTGGCCCGGTGCCGATGATCGCCACGCGAAGTGGGTTGCTCTCGCTTCCAAGTTCTGCCATCTACACCTTCCTTTGCCTGATCGTTGGCTTCCGGTTCGTTCTCAAATCTGGTCGTCCAGTGTTTCCAGCTCACCCTCGTATTCGTCTCGCTGCGCCTTTACCACGTCGCCCATGGAAACGATCCCCACCAGCGTGCCTTGATCCATGATTGGCAAATGCCAAAAGCGTTTCTCGGTCATCTTGTGGACCACCGGGCGCAACGCGTCCTGAGGTACTCCAACGGTCACGTTGGTAGTCATGAGGTCCTTGACGGTTTGAGAGAACAGTTGTTCGTTCTTGGCTGCGGCGCGAACAATATCCCGTTCGGAAAGAATGCCAACCGGTTCGCCCGCATCGCCCACGGCGACCAAGGCGCCAATGTTGTGCTCTGCCAGCGATGCGATGGCGTCCCGAATGGACTCCTCCGGACGGATGGTAACCACACCCATGCCTTTCTTAGCCAAGATAGCTGCGACGTTCATATGACACCTCCGGTACTTCTTCCATCAAACGGCACTCTTCACGCCCCACCGCCACACCGTGCCGATAAACGAGCCCAGCCCCGCGATCGGCCGTCTGCAAGAGTACCCATTGTCCTCCTATGGCCAAGACCAAGGCCATTAGACGGAGCCGTCCACGGCGCAGGCTCGGTTGTTGGCGATCTCGCCAGGCGACCTCGAACCTGAGGAGTGTAATTCCGACGAACACAATCACCGTAAAAAATGCCCAATCACTGTGATCGGCGATGAGTCGCTCGATCGCCGACGAAACCGGCCCCACTCGAGCAGCGGCGTGCTGCCCTGCCCAGATGGCCGCTCCCGCGCCCAGTACCCCGAGTCCATAGAGGGACACCGCGGCACGATCCAACCACACCCATCGATGGAGCGCGAAACACGCAAGGTCGAAAAGGAACGCGGTAGGCAGCAACGCAATCGGGAAGTGAACTAGTACCGGATGCAGGTCGGGCAGCGACTCCAAAAGAGGTTACTCCACTTCTTGCCGAACGAGCCCATTCCTAATCGTCGCCAGGACTAGCTCCTGGGGCACATTGTACCTTACCTGGGACGCACGACCGCGTCTGCGCTGGGCTCCGGGCCGCCGCTGTTACCTACCGCAACGCTATAAAGAGGAGATATACGGCGATTCCGACCACCACGAGGAGGCCACCTAGCATACGGAACTGTGACAGTCGAGGCAAGAGAACTCGTTGCTCACCAAGGGGGATGTCCCGCCGGATGTTGAATTTGGTGTAGCGGCGGCTCCTTGGCCGGCCTAAGAATAGGTCTGCCAATAAACCGTCTCCAGAGGGGGACAAGGAGCCACCAATGCCTAGGAAATCGAAGAAGCCAGTAAGAAAGCAAACGCACTCGCCTACGGGCAAGGTAGTTGGCCAAGTCGGTCAGATACTGCTACCGATGATAGCTGGGATCGCGGCCACGAAGGCGGATCTGACGGAATGGGTGTACGAGCAAGGACTGACAGCTCTGCACCTACTGCTCAGAGAGGACGCCGAGGAGATCGCGGGGCTCAAGGGCAAGCACGAGAAGGAGCGAACTCATAACCACTGTGGGAGCACGAACGGAGAGCTGAGCTTCGGTGGTCGTCGCATCCAAGTGTCGCGACCTCGAGTTCGCTCGAAGTCGGGCGAGGAGGCGTCGCTTCCACACTTCGAAGCCTTCCGCGAAGAAGACCCGCTTCCAGAGCGAGTGTTGAATCAGGTCTTGGTGGGGGTATCGACCCGAAATTACGAATCGAGTCTGGACAAACCCGCGGCCAAGTTGAAGTCTCGTGGCACGAGTAAGAGTGCCGCCAGCCGTCACCTCGTGAGCCAGACGACTAAGAAGCTCGAGGAATACCTGTCTCGGCGGCTAGAGGAGTTCGAGCTTGCGGCACTGATGCTGGATGGCCTTGAGGTGGCCGGACAGACCGTCGTCGTAACTCTCGGTATCACAATAGATGGAACGAAGGTGCCCCTGGGTATATGGCTGGGCTCGACGGAGAACTCTCGGGTGTGCACCGCGATGTTGCAGGACCTTCTCGAGCGAGGCTTGCGCGTCGATGAGTCGATTCTCTGCGTAGTGGACGGAGGCAAAGGCATCCGCAAGGCACTCGTCGACGTTTTGGGGGACCTCGCGGTCATCCAAAGGTGCCAGATCCATAAACTCCGGAATCTTCGCTCGTACCTTCCCAAGTCTCGTCACGCCTACGTGCTCCAGACGATGAAGGAAGCCTACAAGTGCAAGAGTGCCGACAAGGCGCGCAAGCGACTTCAGACATTGGTGTCGTGGCTCGAGCGAAACGGCTACGACGAAGCTGCCGGAAGCCTTCGTGAAGGGATGGAAGAGACACTCACGGTCGTGAAGCTCGCGCTGCCCGCCTTACTTCGCCAGTCTCTTGCCACGACGAACGCCATTGAGAATCTCAACGGAACCATTCGCAGAGTATCGAGAAAGAAAGTGTGCCAATCTTAGTTGGGAATTGAAACGGCTCCAAACTCCGTGGTTTGATGGCGTTGGACAAAACAAAATCAAGCCGCGAAGAAAGGAAGCCGAGATGGGAAGTCTGCTACGTTCGGTCAAGAAACGCAAGAAGTCGCGTCGTTTGGGTGAGGTCGGGATGGTGAGGCACGAGGATTACGGGGAACTCGCGCTGGACGCCAAGGTAGAGATGATCCGTTCGTTGGTCCCCCTTGGTCTAATGCACGTTCACGAGTTGCTCGACGACGAAGTGAAGGCGTTGGCGGGAGAGCGATAGTCTCGCAAGGACGAGCTGGAGCGCGGTCGCCGTCCCGGAAGCAACCCGGGCACGGTAGGGCTTGGCGGCCAGCGGGTACCGATCCGTGTGCCACGGGTTCGGAGCATCGAGGGAGGAGAGATTCCGCTTCGCTGCTACGAGGCGGTGAGCCACGGCGGTGAGGTGAATGATCTTCTGCTGAAACGAGTTCTCTACGGAATCTCTTGTCGCAACTACGAGGCGGCAGCGGAAGCGATTCCGGGCGCCATCGGGCTGTCGAGCTCAACGGTGTCCCGAGGGTTCGTGCAAGCGAGCGCTGCGAAGCTGCGGGAGATGCAGGAACGGGATCTGACCGGCGAGGATGTGGTGGCGCTGTTTCTGGATGGGAAGACATTCGCCGAGGCAACGATGGTCGTGGCTCTGGGCATCACGCTTTGCGGGGAAAAACGCTTCTTGGGCTTCGTGGAGACGGACACGGAGAACGGGCAGGTGTTGACGCCGTTCCTGCGTTCACTGCTCGAGCGGGGACTCGATATCTCCCAGGGTCTGCTGGTGATCATCGACGGCGGCAAGGGTCTCCAAGCGGCAGTCAAGAAGGCATTCCGTAAGCGGGCTCTGATACAACGCTGCCAGTGGCACAAACGTGAAAACGTAGTGAGCTACCTGTCCAAGGGCGAGCAGGCGTCATGGCGCAAGCGGCTCCAGTGGGCCTACAACAGGCCGGAGTACGAAGAGGCCCTCACTGCGCTCGAGCAACTCCACGGTGAGTTAGAAGAGCGGAACCAATCCGCAGCTGGCAGCCTGGAGGAAGGCCTCGAGGAGACGCTGACGTTGCATCGACTCGGCGTGCACGCGGTGCTGGGCCGTTCGTTCAAGACGACGAACTGCCTTGAGTCCGTCAATGCTCTCGTCGAGGAACGCTGCGCGAAGGTCGACCACTGGAAGAACTCGAGCCAACGCCAGCGCTGGTTGGCAACGGCGCTCGTAGACATCGAACCGCGCTTGAGGAAGGTGGTGGGCTACCGCCATCTTCCCAAGCTTCGCGAAGCTCTCAAGCGGGAACTGAAGATCGAGGCGAAGACATCAACCGTATCGAAGAAGAAGGTCGCTTAAACGTGAGCCGTGGAGAGTTTCAACTAAGAATGGGCTTGACTCTCGAGAAACGTCAAGCGTTGGAAGAGTTCCTTCCATGGTTCGCCGATGGACCGCTCTTGGCGTCGTCACCGCGCAGAAAAAGTTCCGGCGTATCAAAGGCTATCGCCATATGGGCGCTCTCGTTCACGCGCTTAGAAGCAAACAGAAATCTCTTGACAGCGATGAGTTTGCTGCCTAAGAGTATTCACAGGTGCCGCCGCTACCCGACCAAATTCAACAGCGGCCGGGACATCCCCTCACCAAGTCTTCCCGCAGGTTAGCCTTGCCTTGGAAGCCAGTTAATGGACGGTCAGGGGGAGCTCGGCGCCGCGTGGCATCTCGAATCGGTCGGCGTGTCCGGGGGATCCGCGTCCGTGGCACCGTCGGCAGGTGGCTTCGTTTGGCGTGACCAGGCCAGCCTCGCGCGCTTTCCCGACGTCGATCATGATTTCGGCGGGCCAATAGTTGCCGCCCGCACCGTGACAGGCCTCACATTGGACACCCGGCAGAGCGGCCGATCCGGTCGTGTGGCATCGCAAACAGGAGGGCGTTTCGATCTCGATGTCCAGGCTCTCGGTGGCACGGCTGTGAGCGGTCGCCTTCCAGCGAGTGTAAGTGGAACGGTGACAAAGCTGGCAGCGATCGGCGCCGATAAAGGCCACCTCGTTGACGCCCAAACAGAAAAAGCAAGAGAGGAAGACGAGCCAACCGGCGCGGAAATCACTGGATCTCATCCTTTTCTTTCTATTCGCTTAGCACGAGCAAACCGGGCCCGTCAAGGCATTGGGCGCCCTGGTAGTGTCTCAGTTTGAATTTTTCTTCCTCTTTTTGTACGGACCGCGTGGCCTAGGCTTCGGCGTGTTCGCATCGGCAAGTCCGACAATCCAGTCCATGTCTCGAACGGTGTCCGTAAGCCCGGAAGCCATCGCCGGGGTTATTCGCAGCGTCTTGTGTATACGGCAGAAGTTGTACCAGACGAAGTAAATAGACAGCATGGCGTGGTGATTCGCCTCACGCTTTGAGAAGGCGTTGGTTAGCCTGGTGAACCTGCGCATGCTCATCCGCATCGTGAGATTCTGCCGCTCTACGTAGGAAGTGGAGATGTAAGCCTTGTCGGGGTTGCCGCTCACCTGCATCCGCGAAGCGCCGGTGCAGACGGCAGGGCTGTATCGCCTCTGACCCTCTGGCGCATTCCCGTAGTGCTTTACCAGCATGGCATAGTCGATATCCGAGCCGAACGCATCCTCGACGGCCCAGAGGTACAGCCGGTTACCATCGCTGGTGAGCTGTACACGGTTGGCGAGCCTCCCTGCCAAGTCCTGCATGAACTCCGCCGCGTCCAGCGCTTGGTTGACTTCTTCCTCGAGCACGACCTCGATCGCCTCCAGTACCCGCTTACGCAGCCGAAGTTGGACGAACTCCCGGTACTCGCTTACAGACTCCTTCGATATGGTGGTAGGCTTCTTCATGGCGTAATCCTCCTCCTCGCCTTTCCAGGCGCGGTTTCGTTTTGCTTAACCGGAGGTTACGCCATTCTTATTTCCACGGGAAGCGGGACGGATCCGATCCAGGAGCGGCCCTCCCGAGTTGCCGGGATTGATCGCGGCGTCGGTCTGAATGATTTCCCCGATAAAGCGCCCGGTCGGGCTCTGAATGATACGCCCGAGCGAGCTCACGACCCCGGTCGTGAGCGTCCGGTCGAAGTCCGAAAGGATTGCCGATCGCGACCAGAAAGCGACCCACCTGCAGACTGTCGGAATCCCCGTGAGGAATGACGTGAAGGCGATCGGGGCTGGCGTCCACTTTGAGAACCGCAAGATCGTTCGTATGACCCTGTCCGTCGTAGACGAAACCGGATCCCGATCCCTCTTGAGGCACCGCGTTCATGAAGAAGTCGTAGGAGATCGATCGGTTGGTAATGTTGACGACGCCCGGCCCGGCATTCTCGAAAACGCCTATCACTTTCGCTTCGAGAGCGAGGATTTCGGTGGACGTCGTATCCGACTGGGGGACGGCCGCGATGGGGGCAGCAAACGTCCCCGCATCCGCGCTTTGGGCGGGCTCTCCACGCAGGGGATCGTGACCCGCGTCGTCCCCCCTGTCCCCCCTGTCCCATTGACACGCGGATCCCGCCCCCGCCGCGATGGCGACAGCTAACACCGGCCAGGCGCTCGTTGGCTTCATCATCCGCCCGTAGGTTAGCACAGGCGCAGGTCAGAGCCGCCGCGCGGAAGGCGTCAGATGTTCCTTCCGGGTGAGGCGACCCTTCTTGCAGGCTTCTCATCCCTGTGGGTATAGTGCCTTTTCAGAAGCAAGCCAATCATGAGAAAGGACGAAACCAACATGAGCAAGGAGAACTGGCGCGGACTAGCCTCGGCACTCACCTCCAGACTCAAGCTGCAGACCGCGCCCATCGGCATCACTTTTTCCACGAAGCAACCTCGAAGCGTCCCAAGATTCGACGGCCCCATGCCAGACCCCTTGCCGGATGGACGTACGGGTGCGGTTCCCGCGGGATGCGTCTTCTGGATGAAGGCCACGGATCGAACTTTCAGCACGGTTGCCGAGGACCATGGAAACTGCAGCGTGGGTAGCGTGACTCACGGGTTCAAGACTCTCGAGGAGGTCTCCTCCAACAGCGACGTTGCCGCGTTACTCGAGAGCGGCTGGGTTACGACGGACGTCGTGGCGCAAATACCCGTCGTCAAAACCAAGCACACCCACGTCACCTACGGACCGCTCGAGCAGATCCCGATAGATCCAGATGTCGTTCTCATCCGCGTCAACGCCACGCAACTCATGATCCTGCATGACGCCCTGCCGGAGCTACGCTTCGAAGGAAAACCCCAATGTCACATCGTCGCCATCGCCAAAGAGGAGAATCATGTTGCGGCGAGTGTGGGGTGCATGTTGAGTCGTGTGCGAACGGGTATGTCGCCGAGTGAGATGACGTGCGCCATACCGGCCTCGAAGCTCGGTGACGTCGTCGAGGCGCTCGACGCCACCTGCACCGCAGATGGTACGGTCGCCGCGTATGCGGCCGAAGACTCCAGGCGATTCGCCTAGTATTTCTGGGTGGGATCGGGTCTCGCTAGACAAAGTATCCAGGTTCACATAGGAGACGTGAAATTTCGGGAGCTTCGACTGAAGCTGGGACATGAGCGCCGCCGCGTCCTCGGATCCTTGCAGCTCCACGTTGGCGCGGAATTGTACCTGACCGTCCTCGATGTCAAAGCGCTGGATCGCGATGCCCTGTGTCAATTCCCGGAGCAAATTGACGACGCTCTTCCCTGACTGTTCGAAGAAGCGCTCGCCCTCTCCTGTCACCGTCAACAATAGATTGTGCCGCCGCGCCTTCTTACTGAGAAAACGCTGCCCCACGACGAAGATTGAGGCGACCAAGACCGCGACCAACGCCAAGAAGCCGTGCTCAGCCCCGAGAGCCAAACCCACTCCGATGCAAAAACAAGTAGACGAGCTCTTCGGGAGTCTTGATGGCGGCCCGGAATCTTACGATCGACAGAGCTCCGACCAACCCTAGGGAAAGCGCCAAGGACGACTTCACGACGAATATGATCACCACGGTGATGGCAGTGAGCATTGGAAAGATATTCGCGAAGTTCTCTCGATTCGACATCGAGCCGCTGAAACGCTAGGTATGTAAGCTCCTCAGCGCTCGCGACCGCCGCCCGAAAGCGGATCACAGATAAGGCACCGACCAGACCGAGCGCCAGGGCCGGCGAGTATTGCACCACGGAGATGACGGTGATGGTGACGACAGTAAATAGAGGGAGCATGTTCGCAAACGACTCTCGATTAGAGAGAGTCGTGGCAAAGCGTTTGTAGAGCTCCCTCACCGCCACCGACATGAGTCCGCCCAGCAGCAGGTTGATCACGAACCGATAGGTCATGGCTTCCTGGTTGGGAGAAACGCCCGTCGCATCGAGCTGGCCTCCAAACCACTCGAAGGACGCGCGCGCAGCTCCAGTCACGCGAGCGACGAACGCTTTTCCAGGACGCAAGCGGAGAACTGGATTTCCCCAAACAGTCTGAACCCGATTGGCCCAAAGGGCGTTTCCTCGGGGCGGAACGGCACGCGTCTCGACGGTCAGTACGACGGCTTGCCCTGCCCAAGGTGCGAGACCGAGCTCACGGTCGAGCCAACGGTTGGCGACGCCGCTCTGAGAATCTCGCTGTAAGCTACCACCGCATCACCGCCCTCCCCCACGATGATCCGAAACTCGACGCGGGCCCGGCGCACGTTCTGGATCATGATCAAAGCCGGGGAGAACTCGAGAAAGGCAGCGGAAGGCACTTCCAGCTCGAATCGGAACCGGGAGGGAAACCGCGGCGTCAACGACTTCCGTGTGTCGCCCTCGATGTCGACCGCGCTCGTCGCACTCGGCGCGTCGACAAAAGCGGGGTAGAGACCAGTCTGAGTCTGCTCCGTGATTTGATCGAAGCCGTCAACCAGCGAATAGTCTCCGTCGGCCAACGGGCCGCATCTCGTGGTGAAGACCCCGACAAGAAGTATCGGAGCGCACCGCAAGATGAGCTTCGGGATCACGCGCTTCGTCGTTCTCTTTGTCCACATCTTGGGTGGGAGGATGTTAGACCAGCCACAAGTAGCTGGCAACTTGCTGCTTTCGACGTTCGATGGACCACGGAGCGGGGAGGGGCATCCAGGTGGCACCAGACACCCGAAGTGTCTCATAATGCTCAGTCCAGAGGCTGCCGAATGTCCCCTTCTCGTCTTCGCCGTCCGAACAACGTTTGCATGATCATGGTCGCTGTCCTCAGTGCCAGCGCCGGAATCGTCTCGGCGCAGGAAGCGTTTCCCAGCGAACCGATCGACGTGGTCACCCACGCCTCGCCGGGAGGTGGCACCGACACGACCGCACGCACGATGTTGATCGGCGCAAAGCTGGCACTAGGCGTCGACATGGCCGTTGTTCCCAAGGTCGGTGCGAGCGGGGTCATTTCCATGAACTACCTGAGCACCCGGCCCCGAGACGGCTACACGCTGATGGGCATTACGCCGACTCATCTCTTCGCGATCGCGCGCCGTCAGGGTCCGCTCCGCATCGAAGATCTCGTTGGTGTTGCACGCGCCGCCGACGACCCCATCGTGGTGATGGTCCGAGCAACCAGTAACGTCCAGACGCTTGCGCAACTCGTCGCCCTCGGCAAGCAGCGACCGCTCAAGTGGGGCAGCACACAAGTCGGCGGGATCGACCATGTCGCGGGGATGATGCTGGCCCGAGTCGCCGGCACCGAATTGAGCGTGGTCCCCTTCGGCGGGGGCGGGGAGGTCGTCACCAACCTGATGGGCGGAATCATCGATGCTGCCGGTCTCAACCTCACTGAGAGCCTCGACCAGATCCGACGGGGCGACTTCCGAGCCCTCGCCGTCATGACCGAGAAGAGAATGGATGCCATCCCGGACGTTCCAACGACCATCGAGCTGGGCTACGACGTCACGTTCTCCACCGTTCGCGGATACGTCGTTCTCAAAGGCACACCCGAAGATCGCATCCGTGTCCTGGAACGAGGCCTTCTCGAAGGGATGCGGCACGAGACCTATCAGAATTTCCTCGTAGGCTCGGGGCTGGACGTCCAGTCTGTTGCCGGCAGCGAAACTTGGAACGCGCAGATCGCCCGTCTCTATCGGGACGCGCGGCAAGCGATGATCGAGCTGGGGATCGTTCAGGAATAGGCAGAAAAAGGAACTCTGCTAGGCAACGTGGCGCGAACGACGCGAAGCTGGAACTTCCCCTCCGCCCACAACGACGCGACCGTTGGTCTTGGGCTGGTCGCGGCGTGTGCCGTCTTGTTCTGGATGACAGACAGCTTCCCCGAAGTTCCGGTGATGTTGTCCCAGAACGTGCCGCCCACGTTTTTTCCTCGTCTAGTGCTCGCGGTCACTATTATTCTGAGCATCGTTCTCATCATCAGAGGACTGACCGCGACGCGCGTGCCCAAGGAGCCGATCAAGAAGCGCGTTTTTCTTACCGCCGGCATCGTCACTGCTTCCATCATTCTCATGCAACCACTGGGAATGCTGCTCACCGTATCTCTCCTGGCGGTAGTGATGCCGATTTGTTGGGGCGAGCAGCGCTATCGTCGGCTCGTCATTCTGGCCATCGCTCTGCCCCTGGCCATTCATGTGACGTTTACGCTCGCCCTGGGCATACGTTTCCCACTAGGCCTCCTTGCGGTGTTCTTTTCCTGAAAGAAACCTAGAGACAACCATGGACGCGTCTGGTCTAGAAGTAGCGCTACAGATGGTGACGGATCTTTTTGTCATTTTCTTGATCGTCGCCGGCACCATAGGTGGCGTCCTGGTGGGAGCGTTACCCGGACTGTCTTCGTCCATGGCGGTTGCCCTGCTACTCCCCTTTTCCCTCTATTTGGATCCCATTCCTGCCATTGCCCTACTCTCGGCGCTCTATTGTGCGGGAACGTTCGGAGGCTCGATCACCGCGATCCTAATCAACGCACCGGGAGCGCCGCCTGCCGCGGCCACCGCTTTCGATGGGCATCCGATGGCGCTCAAAGGAGAGGCGGGGCGAGCGCTGGGAATGGCTGCCGTCTCTTCCGTTGTGGGCGGCGTTTTTAGCGTCGTGGTTCTGGTTTTCGCCGCGCCCCCGCTCGCGCGCATTGCTTACAGCTTCGGACCACCAGAATATTTTGCGCTGGCCGTCTTCGGACTTTCCATGCTCTCATCGTTGAGTGGAGAGGTTCCAATCAAGAACCTCATCGGAGGCTGCCTGGGGCTAATGATCGCGACGGTCGGTGTGGACCTGACCACCGGCGTAGAGCGTTTCACCTTCGGAGTCCCAGAGCTCTACGAAGGCATCGATTTCATTCCCGTGCTCATCGGTCTTTTTGCAGTGACGGAGTTATTGGAACAGGCCCAATCGCTGGGGCTGGAGTTCAAGAGGGTCGGCGTATCCGCGCTCAAGTTACCAACGCGCGAGGATTTTCGCCGGGTGCGCGGAACGATACTGCGCTCGTGCGGGATCGGCACCTTCGTCGGGATCCTGCCGGTCGAGGGGAGCACGATGGCCGCCATGATCGGCTACAGCGAAGCGAAACGCTGGTCCAAGACCCCTGAAGAGTTCGGCCATGGGGCCATCGAGGGGATCGCGGGACCCGAGACCGCCAACAATGCCGCCACGGGTGGCGCGATGGTTCCGACGCTCGCTCTCGGTATCCCCGGTAGCGCAACCGCCGCCGTGATCCTCGCCGGGCTGCAGGTCCACGGGCTACGGCCGGGCCCCTACCTCTTTCAAGAGCAGCCTGGCTTGCTGTACTCCATTTTCTTCGCCATGCTCCTGGCTAACCTGCTCTTCCTCTTCGTCGGCCTGGCGGGAGCCAAGCTCTTCTCCGGCATCAGCCTCATTCCCAAGACTCTATTGTGGCCGACGGTGTTCGTGCTTTGCTTCGTCGGATCCTATGGTCTCAAGCAATCGATGGTAGACGTTTGGGTGATGCTTGCCGCCGGTCTAGCGGGATTCGCTCTCAAACGGCACGGGTTTGGTCCGGCACCCATCATCATGGGCTTGGTCCTCGGTGGCCTCGTCGAAACGTCGCTTGCCCAGTCCATGATCATCTTCGATCAAGATTGGACTGGTTTCTTGGGTCGGCCCGTTGCGCTTGCGTTCTTCACGCTCGCCGCGGCAAGCATCCTGGCCCCACCTCTGCGTAGTTTTTTCAGGAGGTCGCGCCAACGAGATCGTTCTATGAAGTATGATGACAAGCAACAATGACTGCGGATTCCAAGAACCGTGTGGAGCACTTTACCCCCGATATCGATTCGCGTCGTGGCGAAGGCCTGACGCGCGAAGTCGGAACCTTCATCGTCGAGTCCAGCTTTGGTGACCTCTCAGCCGAGCTTCTAGAGCTCGGCAAGAAATCGATTCTGGACGGTCTCGGCCTCGCGTTATCCGGCTCGGTGGCCGCGAGTGGGCGCATCGTTCAAGAGTATCTCGCCTCGCAGAAGGTCGGCGGTGAAACGACCGTCATCGGGACGACGCTCCAGGCTCAAGAGCGGTTCGCGGCCTTTGCGAACGGCGTGGCCATGCACGCGGACGACTATGACGATACCCAGCTGGCGGTAGGACCGGATCGCGTATACGGCCTGCTCACGCATCCTACCGCCCCATGCCTTCCCGCCGCGCTCGCGGTAGCAGAACGCGAGAATCGGTCCGGTCGCGACCTGGTGCTGGCCTATCACTTAGGGGTAGAGGTCGAAAGCAAAGCTTCCGAAGCGATGTCACCGCGACATTATCAGCATGGGTTCCATTCAACGGCGACCTGCGGCACGCTGGCATCCGCGTCCGCCACGGCGAAGCTTCACCAGCTCGACGTCGAGACAACGCTGCGGGCTCTCGCCATCGCCGCGAGCCAGTCGGCCGGGTTGCGCGAAAACTTCGGCACCATGACCAAGCCGTTTCACGCCGGCCGCGCCGCGGAATCGGGTCTCGTCGCCGCCGACTTCGCTCGCCTCGGCTGGACCGCCACCGACCGTATCCTGGAGTCACCGCGAGGTTTTTTTCAGGCTCACGGCGGGGGCTACATGTTAGAGGCGATCCAGGGCAAGCTGGGAAACCCGTGGACATTCATCGAGCCCGGTGTTTCGATCAAACCGCATCCCTCTGGCTCGCTCACACATCCCGGCATGACGAAGATGATCGAGCTCATCCGAGAAAACGACATCAAGCCCGCCCAAGTCGATCGTATCGACGTGGGCACGAACCACAATATGCCAAACGCGCTTATTCACCACCACCCCACCGACGAGCTCCAGGCAAAGTTCTCGATGGAGTTTTGTATGGCGATCCTGGTGCTGCGGCGGCGCGGTGGCCTGCCCGAGTTTACCGACGAAGTCGTCAACCGTCCGGAGGTGCAGGAAATAATTGGAAAGGTGCACTTCGGCGTCCACCCCGAGGCGGAAGCCGCCGGCTATGACAAGATGACCACTATCATCGACGTTCATTTGAAGGATGGCCGCACGATCTCCGGTCGAGCGGATTTCGGCAAGGGAAGCCCGTCCAATCCAATGAGCTATGACGAAGCGGCGGACAAATTTCGGGAGTGCGCCGAGTTCGCTCGGTGGGACGAAAGCTCCACGGAGCAGATTGTCGAAACGGTGCGCAAGCTAGAAACTCTCGACTCAGTGCGCCAACTCACCAAGCTTCTCGCCCGACCCTAATCGAGGTCGTGATGGCGGACGGAAGGAGCTTTGCCGTGGATCTAAAGGGAGAAACCGCGCTCGTCACGGGAGGAAGTAGAAACATCGGCCTCGCCATCGCGGAGACCTTGCGCACCGCCGGAGCTCGTGTCTGTCTCGTCGGGCTTTCGGACCAGAAAACCCTCGACCAGTCCGTGGAGCGTCTCGATCCCGACGGACGCGAGGCTATGGGAATGTTGGTTCAAGTGGCGGATGAGGGCGCAGTCATCGACGCATTCGAACGCGTCGAGTCCAAGCTCGGTCACGTCTCGATCCTCGTCAACGGCGCCGCCCGCCGGCCCCATGAGCCTTTTACGAAAATCAGCAAGCAAGCCTGGTCCGAGGTGATCGACGTCATTCTCACAGGTGCGTTTCTCACGTCGCGAGAAATGTTTCGTCGCCTTCCCAAGGAACGACTCGGCGCCATCGTCAACATCGGAGGCCTGAGCGCCCATCGCCCGGCGAAAGACCGACCACATGTGATCGCCGCCAAGTCTGGCCTCGAAGGTCTCACGCGCGCCCTCGCCGAAGAGGGGCTGGGCCGAATCCGTGCGAACTGTATCGTGCCCGGCACCATCGAGACGACCCGCGCACCAGGCCAGGTCGCACCCCGTTTTGCGAGCGACCAGGATCGTCTCCGCGGCACTCCAGAAGACATCGCCAAAGCCGTGCTACCTTTTGCCGATCCGCGTCAGACCTACCTCACCGGACAAACCGTGCACGTCAACGGCGGCCGGTTCATGTCCTGACCCATTCGGAGCTCGCCGAGGCCTGGCAAGCTACAATGCGTGGGAGTGAATCCGACATCCACTGAAAACCCGTCCTTTTTCCGGCGAAGCGGCACGGGTCTCGACCGCAGAGAGTTCCTCAAGCTGGGAGCGAGCTGCGCATTGGCTTCGGTTGCCGTTCCTGCGCGAGCAGCCGGTTGGTGGCGGCAGCCTTCGTTGCCCGTTCCTCGGATCAATGTCGGCATCAATATCCAACCCGTGCGCCGTCTCGACGGACAGTCCGGCTTTGCCGAACCCCTGATCATCCCCGAGCTGGTCGACCTCCAACTGAGACGGATCTACGAGCTCGGATTCGAATGGATGCGAATCACGATTTCCTTCAACCGCTTCGGCCCGGACTTTCTGGCGGCCGTTCCCTACGTGCGCGCCGCGCGTGCCTTGGGAATCAACGTGCTCGGCATCATCGGACAATTCTCAGGATCCAGTCTCGTTCGCGGGCTGGCGCGCCGCGAAACGCGCGAAGAAATCCTGCGCGTTTACCTAGCGCTATTCAACGACTTCGTTCCTCCCGCCTCGCCGGCAATGGAACGCTCCGGAATTTTCGCCACGCAGATACTGAACGAGCCGACACATTTCGTGGGCATTCCGCCTCAAAGCTACGTTCGAGAGTTTCTTGCCCCGGTCTACAATCGCCTCAAAGACGAAGACCCTCAATTAACCGTCGTCTCCGCGGCTGCCGTGGGCACGGCAGAAGGATTCCTACGAACCCGCTCCATGCTCGACGCGGGTGTGGAAAATTTCTGCGACGGAGTCGCTTACCATATCTACGACCGCCGCTGGATCCCTCGTCTCGCGGGGATGACCATCCGACCGGTTTGGGTGACCGAGTCGGGAACCACGCCTACCGAGCGGCATCTCGATTGGATCACCGAGACCTTCGAGGAGATTCGCAAGGGAATCGAAGCGGTAGAGCAGATATTCTATTTCCAACTCTTCGACACCGAGCCACGACGCTTCCGCCTGATCGACATCTCCGCCGAGCCCGACGGGAGTTTCCGCTAGATCGTGGAGTCACCGGATGCGGTGAGCCATCTTGCGTCCCGCGTGGCCGAAGCGAGCGGTGACCAACCCCGCGCTCGGTATCGCGATCTGATTCCCGATATCACTCGCTACTTTCCTACCGAGGAAGATCTCGCACTGATTCTCACCACGTCCTTCGGGCAGGGAACGTGGCGATTCTAGCGGCCGTCGTCGGGCTGCTTCTGGCCTCGTCGGATCCGGAGTATCCGCTCGGCAGACTTCGTTTTCCCGCTCTCACCGAGCCGGCCGATCCGATCATGCTCACCGACCTCAACTATCAGTTCTCCTAGGGCGGCAACGTCCTACAAAGCTTCGACTCACGAATACGCCTGGGTAGTTTCGCATTTCTTGCTGGCGAGGTGAGAAACCAGCGCCGCGGAGCGTTCTTCAGCACCGAGCGTATCGACGTCGGTTTGACCGAAGAAAACGAACGTTACGTCATCGAAGGGGGTTATCGCGCTCCCAAATGGCTCTTGCGGGCACGAGCCGAGAGGCGCTCTCGAAGAACACCCCTACCGGGAGCCGAATCCGACGAGCAGAACGGCGGGTGGGTTTTCGACATTCGATGGGCACCTCGCCTGAGCTCGGACCTCGAGCTCCTCTTCGATTTTCTCGGAGATACTGAGACTTCCGCTTCCCTGCCGACGCGCCCGCTCCGCCGAGGCGGGTTGGGTTTCTTGTACCAGCGCGGCAACCACCTGCAAACATCGGCGCACGCTTCGCGCGCACGCGTTCGTACCGAAGGCGGCCTCGAGTACGACCTCTCCCGCACCGAGGCCGGAGTCGTCTATTTTCGCAACGGTTTCCAGCTCGGATCCGCTTTCGCCTACTCGCAATCTAACGGACGTCTCGCGGCATCGGAAGGCTTCGGCGCTGTCGACCTGGCGGCTCATGTTGGACGCTACGTGGTGGCACGAGCGTCTTCGGCGAACCGCTGGGAGCCGGGGGTCAAGAGGTTCGAGCAGGACACCCGCGGGGGCGTCACGGTTTTTGCTCGCCAGCATCATTTCTTGCGCGGCGGCGAGGTCGGTAGCCGAGTCCTGGAACTGACTCGAAACGCCTACCATCTCGGTTACAACGAGCGGCGCATCTACGACATCGAGGGCCTGCGAGCCCTCCGAGAAAGGCTCTCGCTGTCCTCCAGGCGCACGGAGCTCGCTGCCGATCTAGACGAGCTCTATCGCGCTGAAGTACGCGAACGAAACGTACCGCAGGCCGGTTTCGAGATCGTCCGACGCACGAACGATCTCGTCGGCGTCAGTTCATGGACGTATCGAGTGTTTGCCACCATGCCCTGGCGAGTCAACTGGCCGTTTGTGCGAAACGAGGATTCGGTCAACTTCATCCGCGTCGAGTACAACCGTGAGGAGCTGGATTTCCAGACTGACTTCTCTTCATTCCAGCGAGAGCTCGTCGTGGACGTGGCACTGAATCGGGAGATCACCGCCCGTTTTCGATGGATCGATCCCGCCCGGACACCGGAGGACATTGCGCTCTTTCGAACCCGCCCCAACCGCATCGAGCTGGAATTCGATTACGCTTTCGGACGGTAACTCTCAGAAACAAATACTAACCGACACGCATATCGTTACGCCTGCGACTCCTTACTCGGAAGGCAGTCCACCGACGATGTCGATCTCATCTCACGAGACCAGCTATACTTAGCAGGCTGCTCGCAGGCACCTGTTGGGCCGCCAAATGACGTGGTTGCCTTGACTCGAGCTAGCCAGGCGGCGGTCGCACGCCTTCTGACATCCAAGAGAAGTCGAACCGCCGTCGGCCACAACCATAGCCGGCACACGACGAGCACGCAAACCCTCGAACAACTATTAGGAGAGCGCTGATGGAGCCGATTGTGGCCGTATGGCTTCAGTTTGCCGCTTTGGTGGTTCTGATCGCGCTAGCAGGAAGCCGACTCTCCCGCTACGGCGACATCATCGCGGATAAAACAGGCCTCAGCGGAACCTGGATCGGCGTCGTCATGCTGGCTACCGTGACCTCGCTTCCCGAGCTCGCCACCGGGGTCAGCGCGGTGGCGTTTGCCGGGACGCCCGATCTCGCGGTTGGAGACGTGTTGGGAAGCTGCGTTTTCAACCTTGCCATCATCGTCCTCTTGGATTTCTTGTACCGTAAGGAATCTGTTTACCGGCGCGCCAGCCAGGGCCACATCCTAGCCGCGGGTTTTGGGATCATGCTGATCGGCTTCGCGGGATTTAGCGTGGTCTTGTCTTCCCAGGGAAGCGTCGCTCAGATCGGGCACATCGGGATCTACACCCCCATCATCGTGATTCTCTACTTCGTCGCGATGCGCACCGTGTTCCGATACGAACGGGACAACTTCAAGGAGTCAGCCGAACAAGCTGCCGACATCTATAGCGATACCACGCTGCGAGTCGCCGTCATTGGCTATCTGCTCGCCGGGTCCGTCGTGGTGGGAGCGGGAGCCTCTTTGCCCTTCGTCGGTGGGCGAATCGCGACTCTCATGGACTGGCACGCGACATTCGTCGGCACGCTGTTCGTTGCGTTCGCGACGTCCGTTCCGGAGATGGTCGTGACCATGGCGGCTCTCCGCATCGGAGCCTTGGACATGGCCATCGGGAATATCCTGGGAAGCAATCTCTTCAATATCGCCATCCTCGCGGTGGACGATCTGCTCTTCTTGCCCGGCCCGCTCTTCGCCCACGTGTCGGCCCTCCATGGAGTCTCCGCCCTTTCCGCCATTATGATGTCCGGGATTGCCATCGTGGGTCTGCTCTATCGGCCGCGAGGGCGATTGTTCCAGACGGTTGGCTGGACGAGCCTTTTCTTGTTTCTGATCTATTTGCTGAACACCTACATTCTCTACCTCTACGAGGGATGAATTGACCTACGCCGTCTTGTTGAAGAACCAGGGAGTCGGCTTCTACGATTGGGTCCGGCCCCGTCTGGAGCCGGACACGCTGGGACGTTTGTGGAGCGAGGAGCTTCCCATCTACCAGATCGACATTCTGGGAGCGCCAGAAGCTGCGAGCGCTTTGACTCCGGCTACCGAATCTGCGGGAGAGTGACCTCAGACCCGTACCGTCACGTACCGTCGCGTCCCGTCGCTTACTTTCGACGGAAGAGGTCGAGTCGGCTAGCCGCTCGCCAACGCTTCGGTTCGGGCTCCACGGCTCCCCAGAAACGCTCGTGCCAACCGAAAACGTCGTGGTCTCTTACCTGCTCCCGCATCCTCTCCATACGCCGCCTCCGCGTTTCGACGGGCTCCGAGAGAGCGGCCTCGAGCGTATCCGCCACCGCAACGTAGTCAAACGGGTTGACTTGAAGGGCATCGGGAAGCAGCTCCGCCACACCCGCCAGCTCACTCAGAATCAAAACCCCTTCTCCGTCCACCTGGCTCGCCACATACTCCATCGCGACCAGGTTCATTCCGTCCCGGAGCGGCGTGACCATGGCGACGTCGGCCGCCCGGTAGTGCGCGATCAGCGCGTTCAGCGGCAGTGACCGATAGAGGTAGCTTATCGGCACCCAGCCGTCTTCCGTGAAGCGGCCGTTGATGCGCCCCACCGCTTCCTCGATGCTCCTTTTGATGGCTCGGTACTCCTCGACGCGGGCCCGGCTGGGCACAGCGATCTGCACGAAGACCACCTTGCCTCGGCGTTCGGGGTGACGCTCGTAGAAGCGCTCCAAGGCTCGCAATCGTTCCAGGATTCCCTTGCTGTAGTCGAGCCGATCCACAGCCAAGATGAGAAGTTGGGTGCCCAGCCGATCTCTCATCTGCTTGACCTTCCGCTCCACGGGAGGACTGGTTGCCAGGCTCTCGATCTTCTCGGCATCGATCCCAATCGGGAAACCCGCCACTTTGACGCGTCGTCCATCCTCGGTCAGTATGTCCTCCCCGTCTAGCTGCAGTCCTAGCCCCTTTTGGACCGATCTTCGAAAATGGTGCGCGTAGTCTTCTAAATGGAATCCGACGAGGTCAGCTCCCAGCATCCCCCTCAGGATTTGCCGGCTCCAGGGGAGCGCCCGAAAAACGTCCCAGGGTGGAAAGGGAATGTGCCAGAACAACCCCACCTTGCCGAACCTCGGGCCGCGCTCGCACAACAGTTGAGGCACGAGGGCGAGGTGGTAGTCGTGGATCCAGATGCGATCCCTCGGCGATGCAACATCGTGGGTCGCATGGGCAAACTTCTCGTTGACCCGCACATAATCACGGAATTGTTCGGGATCAAAATGCGAGCGGCCAATGAAGAGATGACACAGCGGCCATAAGGCGCGGTTCGAAAAACCGTAGTAGTAATTGCTGACTTCCCGCTGGGTCAGACGAAGCGGGACGAGACGACAGAAAGCCACTTCTTCGGCGGGTTCGCGTGTGCGGGCGGAGTCGAGCCCTTCTCTTCCCCGGGCAACGTCGTCTCCGTCCCAAGCGATCCACGTGCCACCCATCGATTCGAGCAGCGGGGAAACCGCAGCCACGAGCCCACCAGCACTCTTTTCTACGATCGGCTCATCGGGGCCGCGTTTCACCGTGAAAGGGCGGCGATTGGAAACCACTACCAGGCGGGACGTTTGGCGCTCCTTGGACATGACAACACTAAAAACAATCAGAGTTTTGTGAGGCTTGATTACGGCACTAGTACCGTTCCAACCTGATCCGCCCAAAAACGGGCTAGAGAAGCCAATCCTGGCGCTCTTCAGGAACTGTCGTCAACGCCAGCGCTATTGGTTGGAACGGCACTAGTATACCCCGAGCGGCTTGTCCTGACCACATAGCGGGAGGCGGCCCCTTGTAGGACTTTCGAACCTTGTTGCCACCACTGGAGCCACATCATAGAATGCGCCGCGAGACATGAGTTCGCTATGCTGCATTTCCTGATCGAAAAACTCTCCAACCATCCGGGGCTCTTTCTCCTTTGTCGGGGAGTCTTCGAGGCGAACTTCCGCGCCATTCGACGGACGATCCGTGAGCAGCTCCCGGCTCAGCCCGGCCGGCGGATCCTCGACGTCGCCTGTGGCCCGGGCGCTTTCTCCGAGCTTTTCCAGGCTGAGGGCTACGTCGGCGTGGACATGAACGAGCGCTATATTCGCTACGCACGGCGTCACTACCCCGGAACCTTCCAGATCATGGACGCCCGGAAACTGGATTTCGACAACGATGCGTTCGACGACGTTTTGGTTTACGGACTATTGCACCATCTGAACGACGCCGACGCCCGCGCCGTGCTCGAGGGAATCTCGCGGGTTCTGAAGCGCAGCGGCCGGGTCTTGATCATCGAAGACATACCGACCGAATCGCGTCTCAATCTGATCGGACACCTGCTGCACCGCATCGAGAACGGGCACTTCATCCGGACCGCGGAGGAATACCGCGGCCTGCTGGATGGCTACCTTCGGCCGCGAGGCGAGCAATCCTTCCGGAGCGGGTTTTGTGACTACTACATGGCCTCCCTCACGGCACGGCAAGAAACTGCCGCCGCCGCCGCTACCGCGCGCGCTCAGCAAGCTACATGAAGTCTGAGGTCCGACGGGCCGGGCTTCTGCTGCTAGCAGCCTCGACACTTCTTCTCATCGCGTACCAAGCGCGCACGGACATCTTTTTCGACTTCGGCCCCAACGACTCCTCCTACGTCACCGGCTTCCGCGAAGACTTCGAGATCGACGAACCGACCCTCGTTCACTGGTCACTGCGGCGAAGCAGGGTCAGGCTTCCGGTCGTGCTGCCAACCGGCGCTTTGGAAATCTCGTTTCGCTACAAGCGGCACATCGCGCTACCCGCCGAGATCCGGGTCTTCGTCGCCGGCGAGCAGGTGGACCACTTCGTCGCGCCTCAGCAGGATTTCGTCGTGCGCACGTTCGCCGTCCCGGCGAACGCACAACCTTGGACGCCACTGGAGATCGTCTTCCTATCCCAGTCTTCCGATCCCAGGCCGCTCGGCCTGGCCCTCGATTGGCTGCGGGTCGAGACTTCCGGGATCGTTATTCCAGAGCCCGTGGCTCTCCTTTACTTGTTGGGCGTCGTTCTCGGTCTCTACGCCTTTCCCCGTGCCATTGGCTTCTCTCCCCGCGCTTGTCTCGCGCTCGCAGCGGGAGGAGCGGTAGCACTGGCGCTCGGAACCGCATTCCACAAGGTCGCCTGGCTACAGGCTGCGACCCAGCTAGGAGTTCGACCGCACGTGCTTTCGCTGATCGTTATCGGCTTCTTTGTTGTTCGGCGCGCGAATCCCAACTCCGCGTTCGCTCATCCAATGGCCCGTTGGGCCATGCTCGCTTTTTACTTGGGGACGACCCTGCGGCTGCTCGCGTTGTTTCATCCTGATTCCTACTATCCGGACGTCCGCACGCACTCCAAGTTCGTCTCCATCATCTGGACCGAGGGTCTCGGCGGCTTTTTCGGGGATCACATCGCGAACCAACACCGCCATCTCCTTGGGCTGCAGCGAGTCGGGGAAGATTGGCGAGCCTTTCCCTACCCTCCTCTGCTCTACCTTTCCATCTACCCGTTGAGCCTGCTCCGCCTTCCCGTGGAAGACTGGATGAAGATCGTCCCCACGGCGTTGGCCGGCGTCGAAGGCCTCATCGTCTACGTCGTCGCGCTACGGTTGGGAGTATCCCCGCGGGCCGCGGCGATAGCGACATGGTTCCATGCGACGGCACCTCTGCTCGCGTTCCGACTCACAGTGGCATCGTACGCGGCGCTCTTCGGTCACTTTTGGGATGTCCTAGTGGGCCTTTACCTGCTCTTCCTATTCGATCAGATGAACCGCCCGCGGGTAGGAGTAGGGCTCGCGCTCCTGGTAGCGCTTTCCATTCTCTCCTACGCCGGGGGCGTGCTCGTCTTGGGACTCTTCGTCCCCGCGTTCGCGCTCGCAGCCGGTCTACGTCATCGGGACCGGGAGACGGTAAGCAATTCGATCCGAGTGAGTCTCTGGGCTCTGGGGGGCGCGTTGACGGCGATCGTGCTTTTCTACAGCCAGTACGTACCGGAGCTGCTTCCCGACCTCATGAATGAAAGCTCCCAGGCGGCATCCGCGGGCACGCTCATCGATCTTCGACTAACGCCCCTTGCGGCTCTTCGAATGAGCGTCCACCGACTCTTCCTCTTCTATGGCCCAATCTTCGGCACGCTCGTTTTCGCTGGACTGTACTTCACGCGGGACCGAATCACTCACCGTTTGGCCTTCCCGCTTGCCTGCGGAACCGTGTTCGCGTTTCTCGGTCTCAATTTCCTCCGCTCCGGCCTGGGAGCGACGCACATTTTTCAGTTCACGAAAGACGACTTGGTTCTCTTGCCCCTTGCCGCGATCGTGCTCGCGACTCTTACCGACATGGCGGCCAACCGGCAGGACTGGGGCCGAGCGGTTGCCGCGGCGCTGCTCGTCGGTTGGATCGGTTGGGGCGGCCTCGCTCTCGCTCGCGACATCCGTTCCCAGTTCATCCGACCCGACTACCCTCCCGCCGCGTCGGCGAGGGCTCTTCTCCCCAAGCGAAGCAGTATCGGAATGCAGACGACCACGATCGCGAATCCAATACTCGCCCCGCGAAGATTGCCGAAGAGAAGCGCACCACCGCCCAACATCAGCGAATAGTTCATCACCGTGGCCACCGGCCACGCGGCGAAGGCGGCGCCTATCGATCGGGGCCGTGTTTCGCTCTGCTCGTAGACCATCCGCCACCCCGCACGGGGTGGACGAACTCTCTTGCAGAACGCCTCGAGCGTCTTCATATCGGTGCGGTCGGTTAGGTAAGTCGCCGTCAACCAGCAGAGCGTCGTTACCGCGACGACGAGGACCAGGGAAAGATGGGGCCCCGGATCGTGCCCCAGGCGCCGAAGTGTTGCCTTGGTGCACAACTCGCGATCTCGGTCCACAATTGTCCTGTACTCGCGGATACGAGGTTCCCCATGAGCATTTTCAAACGCACTCAGCGAAAGTATGTGAAGAAGGCCTATCGCGTGAGGAATTGGCGTGAATATGAGGCGGCCTGCCGGAAGATGCGTGGCGCATCTACTACGAGCCGGCATTTCATCTTGCCTCGGACGGTATGTCAGAGGGGGGCTCAGGCAATCGTGCCCCAATTGACGTTGATATCGAAATCCATCCTAAAATCCGTGGTTTGCTTTTCAACGGCGAGTGGACAGCAGGTCGCTCGTTGGCAAATGAAATTGCGGATCAGCTGCGTGAAGAAGGTTTCCATCCAGATGGCTTGAAGGTCGTGGCTGGCGAGTCATGGCGACAACGAGAGCCCTCCGAGTTCGCCAGACCTACGACCATAGGCTGCGCGATGCCATCGCCGCGACGGGTAATGCGGACCTGTTCCAGAACATTGAGATCCCGGTGTTAGTGGCGACTGTAAATTGCACATTTGTGGCGGACGAAAATTGCACATGTTGGTGACGCAGAGCATGTGCGGAAGCTGCTTTTTCTCCACCGCGCGCAACGCCGCTTGCATGGTCTGCTCGTCCTCGGGCCGCTTGACGTAGCGCTCGCGCATGTGACGCAGCGAACAGGTGAGGAACCCTCCGGTGCCGCAGGCGGGATCGAGCAGGCTCTCGCCAAGCTTCGGGTCGATGCGGTCAACCATAAAGGCGGTGACGGCGCGGGGCGTGTAGTACTCGCCGGCGTTGCCCGCCGATTGCAGGTCGTTGAGAATCTGCTCGTAGATGTCTCCGAAATGCTGGCGTTCGGTCAGGTTGTTGAAGTCGACGCCGTTGATCTTGTTGACCACCTGGCGCATCAACTGACCGGATTTCATGTAGTTGTGGGCATCCTCGAACACGGCGCGGACGACGCGGCGGCGGTCGCCGTAAGGCCCTGTCATCTGGAGGTTCTTCAAGGCCGGGAACAGGTCGTCGTTGATGAAGGCAAATAGTTCTTCACCGGTAATGCCTTCAGGGTCCGCCGCCCAAGCGCGCCATTGGTAGCGCTTGGGGATCGGCGAGGCGTAGCCGGGCCGCATCAACCCTAGTTCCTGGTCTTGATCACCGATGATCTTGAGGAAGAACATCCAGCATAACTGGCTGATGCGCTGGGCATCGCCGTCAACGCCAGTGTCTTGACGCATGAGGTTCTGGATGGATTTGACGAGGGTGCGGACGGACATGGGCTATGCGGTCTCCCGATAGAGGGCGGATTGAAGCTCGTGGACGGCCTCGACGAAACCCTCTCGTCCGCCGAAGACCTCAATCAACTGCACGGGCGTGCCGAGTTCCGTAAAGGGTGGGATGCGCAGCACGGTGACATCGTCGAGGTTGAACACACCCTCGTCGGCGTACTTGGCGAGCAACGCGTCGAGCACAGCGCGGGCCTGGTCTCCGTACTTGTTGAACACATCGCGCTTCTTGACGTTGTCGGCCCGCGCGCGCCGGGTCAGCGGCTTGGCATCGAAGGCGACATGGCAGATGAGGTCGAAGGGGTCGAGGTCCTTGTTCAATTCCAAAGCGATGAGGTCGAGCGGCAAGCCCTCGGCCTCCAACTCTTCGACGATCGCCTGCTTGCGTTCGGCGGCTTTCCAGCGCTTCAAGAAGTCGTCGAGGCTGGCGAAGTGCTTCCTCAGCGCCTTTTTTGTGAAGTCGCGCAGGGATTCGGTGACGAGCTTGCCGTTCTCATCGAGATATTCCACTCGCTCGGCGACGATAGTCGCGGCGACGCCGTCCACATAGACCTTGCGCACGCCAACACCGGTATTCGGTATGGTGATGTCGGGCGGTTCGTCAACGACGGTTTCGTCATCGCCCGGTTCCGGCGGTATGGGGTCATCGCTGGGGACAGTAGGCGAAATATCTTCGGGAGGCAGGATGGAGTCGTCATCGCCGGGTTCGTATATCTGCACCGGTTCGCCGTCGAAATCCGGGTCGGCGAAATGGGTGGTCGCACCCCGGAAATCCATCAAGGTGAAGTAGAACTTGCGGGTGTCCTCATGTACGCGCGTCCCCCGCCCGATGATCTGCTTGAACTCGGTCATGGAGCCGACCTCGCGGTCGAGCACGATGAGCCGGCAAGTCTGCACATCGACACCGGTCGATAGCAGCCGTGATGTCGTGACCAACACGGGGTATCTGGATTCCGGGTCGATGAAGTTGTCGAGTTGCGCCTGCCCCTCAATATCGGAGCCGGTGATGCGCATGACGTAGCGGTGGTTCTTTTCTATCAGGTCGGCGTTTTCGTTGATAAGTGCCTGGCGCACGCGAGCGGCGTGTTCCTGGTCCACGCAGAAAACAATCGCTTTCTGGAAACGGTCTCCGCTTTCCTTCAAGAACGCCGTGACCTTCCGGGCCACGAGCTTGGTCCGCTCATCCAGGACCAGCGTGCGGTCGAAGTCCTTGACGTTGTAGATGCAGTCCTCGACCTCCTCGCCATCGCGGTCGAGCTGCCCCTTTTCGGGACGATAGCCCTCCACGTCGCGATCGATATGGATCTTGACGACCTTGTAGGGCGCCAGAAAACCGTCGCGGATACCTTCCTTCAGGGAATAGGTGTACACCGGCTCGCCGAAATAATGGATGTTGGAAACGTAGCGGGTTCCCCTGGGCGTGGCGGTGAGGCCGATTTGGGTGGCCGACGAGAAATATTCCGGAATCTCCCGCCAGGCCGAATCCTCGGCGGCGCTGCCGCGATGGCACTCATCGATCACGATGAGGTCGAAGAATTCGGGCGAGAACTCACGAAAAATCTTCTGGTGTTCTTCCGGTTCGGTGATCGCCTGATAGAGGCTGAGATAGATTTCGTAGGCGGTGTCGATGCGCCGTCTTGCGTCGATGGCGCTGGTCAGGTCCTCGGAAGTGCCGTCTGCGCGTTCGATGGTCTTTGCTTTTGTCGAGAGCTTCGCCATTGCCGCGCCGAAAGGTCGGAAGTCGTTGACCATCGTCTGGTCGACCAACACGTTGCGGTCTGCCAGAAACAGAATGCGCTTCTTGCGGCCCGACCGTCATCAAGTACGGAGCGGCGAAATTCCGGGAGGAGCTCATCAACACCGAAGATGAGAAGCATCCGATCGGTAGCTGGTTCGTGTGGGTCATCTCGATCGTCGTGCCGCTCGAGTTTCTTGCTATGCTGGCATGGTGGTTCTACCAATCGGCGACGCAATTCGATCCCGATGGCTGGTGGAAGCTCCGGAGTGAATCGAGCGTTGGGACCGCCGTCATCCAAATTTTGGTGCTCGTCGTCGTGGTTGTCATCACCAACACCTACTGGGTCCACCGCCTGAAAAAGAGTAGCGGATCGTGAGCTTGGAGCTCGCGGAGAAGGACAAAGCACTCCTCGCGGGCGAACTCGGTCGTGCTGCGAAGATGGCGATGTCCATCCTCGTGCGCATGGCCGACGTGTACCGCGCGGAGCGCATGCTCGACATCACCGGCGCTCACGTCGACAGCACCATCTACGTTGGCGACGCTGGGCTCGAGTTCAGATCAGATCCCGTCCTGTGCCAAAACTCGGCCCTTTTGAAATAGGCCATAAATCAGCAGCTTAGTGTCTGTGTTTGCGACCGGGCCAAGGGCCGTAGGCTTTACAATCGTCTGGCCCGAGGGTGTTATCTTCAGCTCCATGATGACCTACCACGTGCAATTCCTACTGCTCGTTCTGGCTGGCTGGGTCAACCGCCAGCAGCAGGATGTGATCGACTACCAGCAAGAGGAGAACCGTGTGCTCCGAGCCGGGCTTCGGGGCAAGCGTCTCAAGCTCTCTGACGACGACCGGCGCAGGCTCGCCGTCAAGGCCCAAGCTTTAGGCCGCGAGGCGCTGGCCCAGATTGCGTCGGTTGCCACACCCGCTACGCTCCTGCGCTGGTACCGCTGCCTCATCGCAGCCAAGTACGATGGCAGCAAGAACCGGAGCCCAGGCCGACCTCCGACGGCGGAGGACATCCGTGAGCTCATTGTGCGCGTGGCGCAGGAGAACCCGACGTGGGGATATACGCGCCTGCGGGGTGCACTCAAGAACCTCGGACATGAACTCGGACGCAACACCATCAAGAGGCTCCTCGCCGAGCACGGTATCGCGCCGGCTCCGGAGCGGGGCAAGAGCATGTCGTGGAGCACTTTCCTCAAGGCTCATTGGGGCGCCATCGCTGCGACAGACCTGTTCACCGTCGAGGTTGTGAACCCGTTCGGGCTCGTCCGCTACCATGTCCTGTTTGTCATCGATATCGCCACTCGCTGCGTGTGCATCGGTGGGATGACCTCGGACCCAAACGGGGAGTGGATGAAGCAGGCGGCAAGAAACCTCACTGACATGTGGGATGGTTTCCTCCTTGGCAAGCGATACCTCATCCACGACCGGAACCCACTATTCACCGAGGCGGTACGTGGGCTGTTGAGAGATTCAGGCGTGAAGCCCCTGCGCCTTCCCGCCAATAGTCCGAATCTGAACGCATACGCGGAAAGATTCGTTCTCTCCATACGTCGAGAGTGTCTCGACCGCTTCGTACCTCTCAGTGAGCGACACCTGCGCACAGCGGTAACCGAATACGTAGTGCACTATCACACAGAACGGAACCACCAAGGTCTCGGCAACGAGCTCCTCACACCTCTGCCGGCAAGCGCGAATGACACTGGCCCCATCGTGTCGCGAGAGCGACTTGGGGGCATTCTCAACTACTACTGCCGTGCCGCGTAGATTGTCGCTGGCGACGGTAGCCCCTCGGTCCCGCGCGGCGTAGCGTGAAAACAGCTTCAGGAACACGCTTGGATATTCGCTCTCGACTAGTGGACCGTAACATTTAAGTGTTTAGTTATAATATCTCTCTCATGCGAGGGAGAGCCGTTGTGTTGACTCAAGCGGAACATAGGGAGCTTGGCAAACGAGTTTCGAGCCGTAGCGGTCGAGCGGATGACGCGCGGATCGCTCGGATGTTGCTCTTGCTGGCAGACGGTGCAAGCTATACGCAGGTGCAGCAGACGGTGGGCTGCACGGCGCCTTTTATCAGCAAGTGGAAACGCCGATTCTTGGAGGAGCGTCTGGCAGGTCTGTACGCGCGTCACGAGGGGCGTCCGATTCAAGTGCTCAATCACATGATGGTGGCTCGCACTTGGAAAAAGCATGGTCTCCAGCCACACCGAATTGAGCATTACAAGGCCTCCAACGATCCGGATTTCGAGACGAAGGCAGCGGATATCATCGGTCTATATATGAATCCACCTCAGCACGCTGCGGTGTTTTGTATTGATGAGAAAACGGCGATCCAAGCCCTGGATCGACGGGACCCGATCTTGCCGTTGTCTCCCGGGCGGGCCGAGCGACACGGTTTCGAGTACGTCCGGCATGGAACGCTTTCTCTCTACGCCGCCTTCGACACGAAGACGGGGAAGGTCGCACAGTTCCTCGAGGCCAACCCAAAAGTCCGACTCCACTTCACACCCACATATTCCTCCTGGCTGAACAAAATCGAACTCTGGTTCTCCAAGATCGAGCGTGCCCTGATCCATCGAGGCGTGTTCACGTCAACCCACGACCTGACCCGCAAGATCATGCGCTACATTCGCAAGTACAACGAAGACCCCAAGCCCGTGAAGTGGACCTACAACGATTCGTCACGACGCATTAAAATCACTAAACGTTCAGTTGTTACAGTCCACTAGGTGGTCATCTGCATGGTGACGACCCGTCCAAAGGGTAGCTCTGCTCAATGGTTGTCGCGGGCCTCACCGCCCACGCCGCGCCAACTGTTCGCTTGTAATGTTGCAAGTGGATCAAATTTTGGCACAGGACGGGGTCGGTGAGATTCCGACCGACTTGCATCATGAATCCGCCATCCGGCCTGGGAGTGATTCCAGCAATCTGCACTTTTCGCGATGACAGCTCAATCACGACGAGCACATAGTAGGTCACGAGCCTGCGGACCGTAGCGACCTCGACGGTGAAGAAGTCGGTCGCAGCAACGGTTCCCCAATGGGCGGCGAGAAACGTGCGCCACGGCGTCCGCTTACCTCTCTCCGGCGCGGGCTCGATGCCGTGGTCCCGCAAAATATTGGCGATGGTGCTCCTGGCTACCGTATGGCCGAGATTCGATAGGGCACCGCGAATTCGTGTACACCCCCACCTCGGATTCGACTTCGCCATCTCCACGACGAGCTCGCTCATCTCCGCCATGACCCGAGGCCGTCCGAGCTGTTTTCGCCGCGCGCTGTAGTCCCACTTCCGTGCAATGAGCCTTCGGTGCCAAGCCAGCAGCGTTTCCGGAGTGACGATACCGGCGACTTCTGTCAGAAGTTTCCGGCCAAGCGCCTGACCCTTTACCGCGAGCCGACGTCGCTCGTCGTCTGTGAGGCGAAGCTTCCCCCCCGCAGAGCCGAGCCTTGAGGACTCTGTTCTCCTCGAGTAAGTAGACGATAGCCGCCTGTTGGTCACGCTGGATCCAACCAGCGATGGCGACTAGCAACAGTGTCAACGGCTGGATCGGCGTCCTCATGACCGGGGATTCTAGCTTCCATTGGCGAACCAAGCCTAGGTGCCTCTAATCCGAAACGCCCCGGCGCGCGGGGTCTTGAGTTCGTTTGTATTTTTGGACACGACGCCGTCCTGTGCCAAAACTCGGCCCTTTTGAAATGAGACTTATAACGATTGATTGACAATGTTAGTAACCCATTGCGTTTGAGCAGCTTATCGAAGACACCCCAATCATCCCACCTCTACATACCGATTTTTGATATATCGACTTTGGGGATCAAGGCGTCCACCCCCCTTCGGCCAAGCGAGGTCCTGGGCTTTGTGAGGGAGAGGCTATTGAACTTGCGAATCGGCGGTGGTAGCATGCTTGCGCGATTCGCGCTCCTACCGAGCCTCTCGCTGAGTTGGTAGGATAGTAAAGCTGGGCATCCACGCCCGGCTTTACTATTTCAAGTAAGATTCTAGCGGATCAAGTCTAGGTAGCGCAAACTCATACCCCCGACACCGCAACAGGTAGTAAAGTGCGAGAGCACAAGATGTAGTGGTTTGAGAAATGCCTATCAATCAATGAGCTACCCTCAGAAGGTGTGGAAATAAAGTAAAGGCGGAGTAACCTTCCGCGTCACGAAACACGGCCTGAAGGGGCCAACGGAAGGAGACACCGCCATGAAGGAAAAGACCACAGGACGACGGAGTTCGTCAAGGGTGGCTTGGGAGTCGCTGGAGAAGTGGGCGAGGCTTGAGATCCAGGATTGGGTGCAGGAGCTGATGGTAGCCGAAGTCACGGAGCTTCCCGGGCGTGAGAAATCGGAGAGACGGAAGCCCGTGGACACAACGGCGGGCTATCGAAATGGATACGGTAAGCCTCGGAAGCTGACGATGAGCGTGGGCACAGTGACGGTTCGCCGGCCGAGAGTACGGAACGTGGAGGAGAGGTTCGAAAGTCGAGTGCTTCCGCTGTTCAAGCGTCGGAGCGAAACGGTGAGCGAGTTGATTCCGGAGCTGTACCTGCATGGACTAGCTCACGGAGATTTCGATCTGTCGCTCCGCGGGCTTCTAGGGGAGGACGCTCCACTTTCTCCCAGCACGGTGTCGCGGCTGAAACAGAAATGGCAGGGAGAGTACGAGCAGTGGCTAGCTCGCCCACTGGAAGAACTCGAGCTCGTGTACCTGTGGGTAGATGGCGTGTACGTGAAGGCCGGCCTTGAGAAGGACAAGGCGGCGGTGCTAGTTGCGGTTGGTGGCCTGTCCGACGGGACGAAAATCGTCCTGACGCTGGAGGCCGGGCATCGAGAATCCGAAGCGTCATGGTCGTCGCTGCTACGGAGACTGAAGAAGCGCGGTCTGAGATGTCCCCGTTTGGTGATCGGTGACGGGCATCTGGGCCGCGACCCGAAACGTATTTCCAGAAGCTGAGGAACAGCGGTGCTGGAACCACCGAATCCTCAACGTACTGGACCGGATTCCGAAAAGGGACCAGGCGCAGGCCAAGCCGCTGTTGACGGCGATCCCCTACGCCACCAGCCTGCAGGAGTGCGAGACGAAGAAGGCCAAGTTCCAGGATTGGTGCTTGCGCAAGGGTCTTCCGGGGGCCGCGCACGTGCTCGACGAGGACTGGGAGCGGATGGTCAGCTTTTATTCCTTTCCCAAGCCTCACTGGCAACACCTTCGCACGAGCAACGTCGTGGAGTCACCGTTCGCTGCACTGAGATTGAGAACGGATGCGGCCAAAAGGTTCAAGAAAGTCGAGTCCGCCACTGCGACAATCTTCAAACTGCTTCTGGTTGCGGAGAAGAATTTTCGCCGGCTCAACGCACCGGAGCTGATGCGAGAGGTTCACCTGGGCGTTCGATTTGAAGATGGAGACAGGGTAACGGAGTCGTCGAAGGTTGCTGCTGCCTGAACTTTTTTACACACCTATTGACAAGAGCTCCACGCGGAAGCAGCCATCGTCATGCACAACACGTGGCGCCTGAGAAGGGTGCTTCCGCCATCAAGTGCTGCTACGCGGCTGCGGGCAGTCCCCTGTATCCTTCGGTATCATCGGACATTTGCTCTTTTGCTCGGTAAAGTCCAGTCCAATGGGGGCTTCCTGGTGTGCCGTTCACTGCCCGTAGCTCGCCCCACAGCCGATTTGAGCCAGCCGTGCGCACCCCCAGCGTTGGTACATGATATGCCCGGAACCCCTTTTCGTAGTCCAACTGACTCCCACTGAAGGCGACGGCGTGCCGGAGATCGGCTGGGCGTCATAAGTGAGGGAAGTGAGAGCCTTCCGCACCAAAATTGCGCCCCCCTGTCCCTACTAACAATTGGTAGATTCGGAAGAAAAAAGTAGCTTGCAACCGGACCGACCACTTTTGCGGGCGTTACAATCGCACCATGAGCACGCGTTACGTCACGATTCAAGGAGGACGCAAAGACCCGAAGTCGCTTCCCATAAAAGCGTGGGTCCGAGGCGTGCCGCTCGATCCGAAGGCAAAGGACCAGCTTTTACGCACCGCCCAGCTTCCGTTCATTCACCGGTGGCTGGCGGCCATGCCGGACGTGCACTGGGGGCTTGGGGCCACCGTGGGAAGTGTCATCCCGACGCGCAAAGCCATCATTCCTGCTGCCGTCGGTGTCGACATCGGCTGTGGAATGGCAGCGATGCACACGACACTGACGGCTTCGGACCTTCCCGACAACCTGTCGGCGATTCGCTCGGCCATCGAAAAGGCCGTGCCCCACGGACGCTCGCATCACGGCCGTCGCGGAGACAAGGGGTCGTTTCGCGACGCACCCCGGCGAAACGCGGTAGCGTGGAGGATGCTTCGCGACGGCTACGAGCGAGTGCTCGACAAGCATCCCCAACTGGACCGCAACACGCACCCGGCAAACCAGCTCGGCACGCTGGGGACCGGGAACCATTTCATCGAAGTCTGCCTCGATGAATCCGACGATGTATGGTTCATGCTGCACTCGGGCTCGCGCGGTGTGGGCAATCGCACCGGCATGCACTTCATTCAGCTGGCGCAGAAGGACATGGGCCGACACCTTCAAAACCTCCCCGACAAGGATCTCGCGTACTTCGAGGAAGGCAGCGAGCACTTCGACGACTATTGGTTCGCCGTCGATTGGGCCCAGCGCTACGCGGCGACGAATCGTCGACTGATGATGGAGGCGGTCGTCGAGGCGGTTCACGATACCGGCCTCGTGCCCGCGTTTCGACCCAAGAAAGAAGTCGTCAATTGCCACCACAACTACGTCGCGAAGGAGCACCACTACGGGTCGGAGGTTTTCGTCACGCGGAAGGGTGCGGTGCGGGCTGGGCGGGGCGACCTGGGCATCATTCCCGGAAGCATGGGGGCGCGCTCCTATATCGTCCGGGGGAAAGGAAACCGTGAGAGCTTCGAGTCGTGCAGTCACGGTGCCGGGCGCGTCATGTCCCGCAACGAAGCCAAGAAGCGCTTCACTCTAGACGATCACGCCGCGGCGACAGCCGGGGTCGAGTGCCGCAAGGACGTGAGGGTTCTCGACGAGACTCCCGGAGCCTATAAGGACATCGACGCCGTGATGGAGGCACAGAGCGACCTCGTAGAGATCGTCCACCGGCTCAAGCAGATCGTTTGCGTGAAGGGCTAGTTCCTCCGACAGCAAGCCGTCCTTCCCGACGCTTCGGCACGACGAGCAGGTCCTTACCGCACCGCGCTCCCCGTGACAGAATCCATTAGTCGAAAGGATGATCGGCTCCATTCGACGTGAGTGGGTGCTTCCGTCATCAAGTGTTGGTGGCTGCCGCGTAACCCGCTCGTGTGCTAGAGTTTGAGCCTGATTTCGAGAGACGCAGTTCTTTCGGCGATGCGGGCTGGGCTGACCACACGGTGCCTGACGTTCAGAGACACCTTCGTGTGCACGCCGTCATCCTTGATTAATGGCGTTCGCCGATACAGGCAGGCCAGCTGACACTAGCATTCAAACACGGCGTAGCAACACTTGATGGCGGAAGCACCCACCTTTCCGAGGGCTGCTTGAATCTGGCATCGCGGTCGGATACGTATTTCTTCCGGGTGCGCAGTTCGTTGCCTGCAGCTCGCCCCGCAGCCGATTTGAGCCAGCCGTGCGCACCCCCGGTGGGCCTGTCGCCCGCCACCCGCAGCCCAGGGGTCGGAAGCCAGTCCTGCGGCGCGAAATACCCTGGATTCTGCGCGGATTCCAAGGGCGTCTAAGCTGCTGATTTGCGGTCTATTTCAAAAGGGCCGAGTTTTGGCACAGGACGGCCAAGGGCCGTGGCCTTTACAATCGTCTGGCCCGAGGGTGTTATCTTCGGATCCATCATGACGTACCATGTGCAATTCCTACTGTTGGTCAGGCAGCCGTTGTTCGATCGGGCAGCCCTGCCGCTCACACAGACCTCATGGGTGCTTCCACCATTAAGTGTTGGCAAAATGACACTAAGACTTTACAGTGCATTAAATTACAGCCATGGTCTTTCAAAAGGGCCGAGTTTTGGCACAGGACGCGGAAGGCTACCGCGTCGGTTCACCGATCAACTTCGCGGAAGGCCTCGAGGGAAAGCTCCTCCTCATCCATGGCACCGGTGACGACAACGTGCACTATCAAGGAACGGAACGTCTCGTGAACCGACTCGTCGAGCTCGGAAAGCCGTTCGACCTGATGGTCTACCCCAACCGATCGCACGCCATTCGCGAGGGCGAAGGCACGACGCTCCACATTTACAATCTCATCACGCGCTACTTGTTCCAAACGGGATGGGTGGCTTCGAGCAACTGACGTCGGCAGCTCAGTCATCGGGCGCCGGACGTCTCCGCATCGGACGGCGTACCCACACAAATCAGCTCGTCGTCGCTCCGAAGAAAGATCTGTCTCTTCGACACGACCGGAGACGCGAGGAAGCGCGCATCCAACTTGTTACGCGCGAGAATCTCGAAGTCGCGCGACGCCCGCAGCACGATGGTCTCGCCTGTCTCGCTCACGAAGTAAACTTTGCCGTCGCCCGCGATAGGGGCTGCCGAGAAAACACCGCCAGTACGTCCTTGAAACAACCGCTTGCCGGTCTTGGCATCGGCGGCTTGAAGAACACCTGCGTCGCTCGCGAAGTAGACCACGCCACCGTAGTGCACGACCGAGGAGACATAAGGCGCACCGGTCGGGACGTGCCAAACAAGATGCTCGGTGCCCGCGATGTCGCCGCGTCCCCCGGGCCGGATCGCCATATACGGACCGCTTCGATAGCCGCGGCTCGTATAGATAATACCGTCGGAATAGGAGAAAGACGGGACCGTAATCGGAAAACGGTTCGGCTCGACGTAATACCAGAGGCGCTCGCCCGTCTTCGGATCGTAGCCTTCGATCCGCTCGCTCGAGTTGACCACCAGCTCGTCGCCTTCCGGCCCGGGAACGACCGTAGGCGTGCTGTATGAGCGGAGCCCTTCACCTCGGTTCGCTTTCCAAAGCTCCTTTCCCGTACGTTTGTCGAGCGCGAGGAGGTAGGACGCCGGTACGTGGTCGCACAGTAGAATGAGCGAATCACCATAAATCGTCGGCGAGCTCGAATGGCCCCAAGTGATCTCGAAAGGGCCATAGTCCTCACCGAGGTGCCTTTCCCAGACGAGCTTCCCTTCCATATCGAGGGCCACGATTTGGCCAGTGCCGAACCACGCATAGACGTGCTCAGAATCCGTGACCGGGCTCGGGTTGGCGAGGTTGGTCTTGCGATGCACGGAAGGGAGCTCCGCGGTCGCGGGAAGGCGATGCTGCCACAGCCGCCTTCCATCGGAGCGCTGATACGCCTCGACGAGAAAAAACACTTCATCATCGCCGGCTGCCCCGCCAATCGAACGCTCTACGGGCCCGCCGCCGCCCCCCAGGGTCGGGTGGTTGCCGCCACGGACGACTCCGCGTCCCGCCTGCGAGGTCACCAGGATCGTATCGCCGGAGATGATCGGAGAGGAGAGGCCCATCCCACCGAGCCGAGCCTTCCAAGCGATGTTCTCGTTTTCACTCCAGGCAAGCGGCAAGCCTCGCTCGGGGCTCACGCCGTTGCCGTCGGGACCGCGCCAATTCGGCCAATCCTCCGCAACGGCGCGCCCCGAGAGTCCCAATACCGCTAGCGCCCAAACTGCCCGATTCCACATAGCCGTCCTCCGTTCGTTCTGTATTGTACCCTCCGGGATTGCGGGACTCGAGAGCGCTCGAAAGACGACGCCGGCAAGGAACACCGGCAGGATCGTGGTCTCGTCACCCATTTTTTGGAGATCCTGATTTTTGAAGGAGCTCCTTCAATTATGGACAACCGATCGAATCGACGGGGAGTGCTCCTTCTTCTTGAAGAAGTTGAACGACCCGACGACCACGAGCGCAAGCGCCCAGCCGGCAAAGACGTCGAGTAGATAGTGGAAGCGGCCATACACGGTGGCGAAGACGAGCCCTGCATAGATCGGGACAAACCCATACAGCCAGCGGGGCTGGTATTTCCACGTGACGAGCAGGATCACGGTCGAGATGGAGACATGCGAGCTCGGAAAAGCGCCGCCCCGCGCGCCCCCTCGGGAGGAGACGAAGTGCACGAGCTCGTAGAAAAAGCGGCCCGACAGTGCCTTGGTGCACAACTCGCGATCTCGGTCCACAATTGTCCTTTACTCACGGATTCGAGGTTCCCCATGAGCATTTTCAAACGCACTCAGCGGAAGTATGTGAAGAAGGCCTATCGCGTGAGGAATTGGCGTGAATATGAGGCGGGTCTACGCAACCGTGGGGAGCTCTTGTCAATAGGTGTGTAAAAAAGTTCAGGCAGCAGCAACCTTCGACGACTCCGTTACCCTGTCTCCATCTTCAAATCGAACGCCCAGGTGAACCTCTCGCATCAGCTCCGGTGCGTTGAGCCGGCGAAAATTCTTCTCCGCAACCAGAAGCAGTTTGAAGATTGTCGCAGTGGCGGACTCGACTTTCTTGAACCTTTTGGCCGCATCCGTTCTCAATCTCAGTGCAGCGAACGGTGACTCCACGACGTTGCTCGTGCGAAGGTGTTGCCAGTGAGGCTTGGGAAAGGAATAAAAGCTGACCATCCGCTCCCAGTCCTCGTCGAGCACGTGCGCGGCCCCCGGAAGACCCTTGCGCAAGCACCAATCCTGGAACTTGGCCTTCTTCGTCTCGCACTCCTGCAGGCTGGTGGCGTAGGGGATCGCCGTCAACAGCGGCTTGGCCTGCGCCTGGTCCCTTTTCGGAATCCGGTCCAGTACGTTGAGGATTCGGTGGTTCCAGCACCGCTGTTCCTCAGCTTCTGGAAATACGTTTCGGGTCGCGGCCCAGATGCCGAGATGACCGTCACCGATCACCAAACGGGGACATCTCAGACCGCGCTTCTTCAGTCTCCGTAGCAGCGACGACCATGACGCTTCGGATTCTCGATGCCCGGCCTCCAGCGTCAGGACGATTTTCGTCCCGTCGGACAGGCCACCAACCGCAACTAGCACCGCCGCCTTGTCCTTCTCAAGGCCGGCCTTCACGTACACGCCATCTACCCACAGGTACACGAGCTCGAGTTCTTCCAGTGGGCGAGCTAGCCACTGCTCGTACTCTCCCTGCCATTTCTGTTTCAGCCGCGACACCGTGCTGGGAGAAAGTGGAGCGTCCTCCCCTAGAAGCCCGCGGAGCGACAGATCGAAATCTCCGTGAGCTAGTCCATGCAGGTACAGCTCCGGAATCAACTCGCTCACCGTTTCGCTCCGACGCTTGAACAGCGGAAGCACTCGACTTTCGAACCTCTCCTCCACGTCCCGTACTCTCGGCCGGCGAACCGTCACTGTGCCCACGCTCATCGTCAGCTTCCGAGGCTTACCGTATCCATTTCGATAGCCCGCCGTTGTGTCCACGGGCTTCCGTCTCTCCGATTTCTCACGCCCGAGAAGCTCCGTGACTTCGGCTACCATCAGCTCCTGCACCCAATCCTGGATCTCAAGCCTCGCCCACTTCTCCAGCGACTCCCAAGCCACCCTTGACGAGCTCCGTCGTCCTGTGGTCTTTTCCTTCATGGCGGTGTCTCCTTCCGTTGGCCCCTTCACGCCGTGTTTCGTGACGCGGAAGGTTATACTCCGCCTTTACTTTATTTCCACACCTTCTGAGGGTAGCTCACCGTGGGAGCCTGACCGTCTGGATCTCGCTCACCGCCGGCAAGCTTGTGAACTGGGACGCGCCCCGGCCGAGGAGGAGGAAACCGGGCCGTCAACGCAAGTACTCGAACCACGCCATCGAGACGGCTGTCACCCTGGGCATGGTGTTTCATCTGTCATCTAGGCAGAGCGAGGGATTGCTGCGGTCGTTGTTCGCTCTGATGAAGCTAGACAATGATGTGCCCGATCACACCACGATCTCGAGGCGCAAGCCGAATCTGGGTAAGGTCCCCTTCTACCAAGTCAAGCAGAAGACGCCGTTGCACATCTTGATCGACAGCAGCGGTCTCGCTGTCCACGCCGGCCAGCTGCGCAGAGCACAAAAGAGCAGGGACTATCGCAAGCTCCATCTGTGTGTCGACGAGCAGAGTGGCGAAGTCGTCGCCGGCGAGCTGACGAGCAAAAGAGCCCGCGATTCATCGCGGGTTGCATCGCTTGTCGGACAGATCGACAGTCCCATCTCATCGGCCAGAGCTGACACCGCATACGACGCCGGCGGCATCTATGAGGCAATCGAGAATCACAGCGCTCATCGCTCGCCGAGGTACTGTCAAGTTAAGGCATTCAGGGCCGATCCGACCCCAAGATGTTGGCAACGCCGTGCGCTCAAGCCCCATCATCTAGCGGCCCGCTTCGAGCTTGAGACCTCAACTTGACAATACCATAGTGAGGCAACAACTCCTATTTCTCAGGTCCCGCGCGGATCAACGAGACGCTTGTCCGAGCCCCTTTCGGGTCTCGGCTAGCAGCAGATCGACCACGCTGTGGAGCGCCTCCTCCTCGGTGTCCCCCTCCAGGCGGCGCAGGCGAAATAGGTCGACCTGCCGGTCGGCGCTAGTTCCTTCGCGGATGATGGCGAGGGCGCGACGCGTCTCGGCCTCGCAGCCGAGTGCGCGGGCATCGGAGGCGAGTTCCTCGACTAGGTCGGCAACAAGATCGTCGATATCCACCCGACCGTCCTCCCGTGTCGCATCCCCGAAGAAGGCGAGTACCCCGTAGCGCTGGGCGACCCAGCGGTTCTCCGCAATGATTTCGGTGAGCGGTGTCGGCGGCAAGGTACCTTCCCGGTCCCAGCGCATCAGTAGCCGAATGAGGGACGCATACAGCGCCGCAATGCACACCGCGTCCTCGATGCGCGTACAAACATCGCAGATCCGCATCTCCACCGTCGGATAGGCGTGGGAGGGGCGAATGTCCCACCACAACTCGCTGCCATCATTGATGAATTTCATGCGCCGGTACTCAGCAACCAGCCGGTCATATTCCGCTCGCGACCGCAGAGGAGCCGGCATTCCGGTGCGCGGGAGACCGCCGACGAGGGTCAGCCGCCAGGACTTGAACCCCGTCTCTCGCCCAGCGTTGAACGGCGACGATGTGGACAGTGCATGGAGCAACGGCAGATAGTGGCGGATCGCTGTCATGATCCGAATGCGTGAATCGGCGTTGCCGAAGCCGGCGTGGATGTGCATGCCACAGATGAGGAACCGACGCACATTGTCCTGGAAAGTGACCGCGAACCTTGCGTAACGCTCCTGCGGCGTGGGTGCCTGCTCCGTCCACGATGCGAGGGGATGAGTCGAGGCAGCCATCACTGTTGCCCCGTGTCGCTCGGCCGCCTCAATGACGATCCGTCGGGTCTCGCGCAAGGCTTGGGATAGCTCGGCCACCGACCCACACACGCGGGTATTGGTCTCGATCTGAGAGCGCAGGAACTCACGCACGACCTTATGCGGCCCGGCCGTCTTCTCGCAGGTGTCGAAGATGGCGGGGTCCGGGTCCGCAAGCAGGTCTCGGGAGCCGGGATCGACGAGAAAGAATTCCTCCTCGACCCCAAGCGTGATCGCGAGGTCCTCCTGGCTTGCAGCGCCGCTCACGGTTCACTCCCGGCGTGCGGAACCGCAATCAGATCGATATGCCTACTGAACCAGTTCATTAAAGGCCTTCCCGGGGTTCTCTTGTTCCGTATCGCCACCCATTGGAACTCGTACGGTGCTTCCGCCATCAAGTGTTGGTGGCCGCCGCGTAACCCGCTCGCGTGCTAGAGTTTGAGCCAGAATTCCGAAGACACAGTTCTCTCCTCGTCAGGGCCAATCCGAAGTGAAGAATAGCAGATGTCGCAATCCCGCATGTGCGTTGCGGGGCAAAGTCAGTTCCGGAAACATCGTTCGCCACGGATGGTCTTGGTCTTGCCCGCCTCGGCCGCAGCATCAGCAATGAACTTGCGCGCAGCGATCATCGCAGGCACCGCCTCGCCTTGGATATCCAGAGAGTGGCCCGCATACCGTAGAACGCCGGAAACAAAGAAGTCCGACTGATCGAAGACCGACATGGCGTCGCCAGGCCCCTCGTGCCGAGCCCGACCTTCGGTCCGTTCATCGATGTGCTCGAATGCATCTCGAATTGAGCGCACACCGGGCTCAACTCCGGTTATCACTTTGGACACAGGAGCTCGAATTGAGAACTTCGCGTTCGCTTGCTGGGTCATCCCGATTACGCGACTAAGGGCGATGCACATGGACTCGGCATGTCCGAGAGCATCGAACATGAGTGCCCTCGCCTTCACAAACGGCTTTCCTGGACAGTCTTGGAGCGTTCTGAGGGCTGCGATGCAATGCACATGAGCCATGTCCAACCGCCTTGCCGCAGCGAGCAGGTAGTGGCTACCCGACACGCTGAATGAGCGGGGTGGAATAGCAATCCACGTCCAAACAGTGTTGGCCAGCGGGGCGTACCCGTCGGATCCCGGCTCGGAGTACCGGTCAACATCGGCGAGCATCACCTTCACACTGCCCTGCGGGAAGATCAGGGTATCGCCAGGTTCCACCAGTATGGCCTCGCCGTTGTCACGTTCCCCGTAGTTCAGGGTTCGACCGTACACCGTACGGCCTTCTCTTCGAAACGGTACGACTCGGACTCCTACGACGGTGTCGTCGGTACCGACCTCGGGTCCAAGGTTCACGCCGATAAATGTGATGGGTGGTATGGACACGGCTAAAGGGCTCCTCTTTCTTGGGTGTAGGGCACGCCTCGGGGTGGAAACCGAGTGCAGGGATTCGACTTTAGTTTGTGCCGCCGCATTGTACGGATCGGTAACGCCGGTGCGCAAACGTCCGGCACGGCGGGAGGGGCGGTGCGCGCACTCTTCTGGGTGTCCCACCCTGACACGCACGCGCAGAGACTTGGGCGCTGGCGGTTCCACAGTTGTTGGTGGGTCCTCCACTTCAACGACATTGGGATCCCGTCCTGTGCCAAAACTCGGCCCTTTTGAAATAGACCATAAATCAGCAGCTTAGTGTCTGTGTTTGAGGTTCTTGAGTGCGCCCCGCAGGCGCGTATATTCCCACATCGGGTTCTCCTGCGCCCCGCGTACAATGAGCTCACGGATGTCCTTCGCCGTCGGAGGTTGGCCTGGGCTCCGGTTCTTGCTGCCATCGTACTTGGCTGCGATGAGGTGGCGGTACCAGCGCAAAAGCGTAGCGGATGTGGCAACGGACGCAATCTGGGCCAGCGCCTCGCGGCCCAAAGCCTGGGCCTTGACCGCGAGCCTGCGCCGGTCGTCGTCAGAGAGCCTGAGACACTTGCCTCGAAGCCTGGCTCGGAGCCGGCGTTACCGGCCGGGCGAGAGCCAGCCGTCGAGCACGCCGCTCCGCCCGTAGGCCGATTGGCTGAACGAACCGAACCGGGTCAGCAGCCCGTCGCTTCGAAGCTGCGTCCGATGCTTCTGGATCGAGCAAGTTTCGATGCAGAGGGAAGCGACCAGCGCGAGGACTGGCACGACAAGCAACTCCGCGCCTGCATCCGACTGCGGCCGGGTGTGGGCGTCGCCGCCCGGCGGCGCACCTCTCTCTCCCTGTGGTGGAGAGCGGTCGATCTGCCTCACGTGCGCTCGCGCCTGGCCGGAGGATGTAATCCGGCGCTGCCCGTTCCCCGGAGAGGATCTCCGGCGGCGGGTCCGGGCGTGCTCCGGGAGACTGGGAGTGGCCGCGGCGGGCGCTGCGAGCGGCCGGGGGGAGACGTGGCGCGAGCGCGGGCGAGCCGGGCAGATCGGCGAGAATGGCGTGTAGGCGCGTTTCTGAGGGGCACCAGCCCGTCTGAGGGCGTTTCGTGAAGGAGAAGGGGCGACATGGAAGCGGATTGGGCGACGATTGCTGTGATGGTTGCGATTGGCGGTCTGTTGTGGCGTCAGATCTCGCCGACGAGCGGGGGCTGTCTGGTTTTGACACCTAGCGAGGAACCCACAATGAGACGCAGAAGCCGCCTTCGACTCCCGCTCGCGGGGTGTGCCGTCGTAGTGGTGCTTCTCTCCCTCACTGGCTGCGCTGGCACTAGGGTGTCCCTGCCGCAGCCCAGCCCGGCGACGCAAACCGAGTTGGTACGACTTTTCAGCGCTCCAGTGAATAGATCGAGAGGCATTCAGCCTAGCTCCCGATTGAACGTCGTGACTGAGGTTGATCGGCGTGTACTGCTGGCCGCGGAGAGAGTCTGTCAGCGAACTTTCAGTAACCCACAGGACTGCCCTAGGCTGCTTAACAACCGCCGCTTGACCGTTCTCGCTGACGACGAGGGCATCAACGCATCCGTCGGCCAGAACTTCGATCTGACCGTGCTTGGTGGGCTAGTCCGCGTGTCCGGCAGCGACGATGAAATCGCGCTCGTTCTCGCGCACGAGTACTCCCACGCTCTCTTCGGGCATGTCGCCGCGAGCCGGAACAACTCGATGTGGGGAGAGCTGATCGCGGGACTCGCGGTAATCGCTTCCACCGCCGACACCATCACCGAATCTCGGATCGAAATGATCGCTATTGCCGGCACCGCATTGGGCGCAGCCATGGGACAAACGGTCTTCAGCAAGGACATGGAACTCGAAGCCGACCACCTAGCCCTGTTCATCCTTGATGATGCTGGGTATGAGATGACCAAGGGGATGCAGTTTTTCCAACGAACGTACCAGATCCAAGGTCAGATGAATGTCGCCGGGCGAGGGCAGGTGGTAGGGTTCTTCGCAACCCACCCCTCAGACGAAGAGCGTCTTCTTCAACTCATGGCCACCCACAATATGATTGAGCGCGGCGCCACACGCCCGCTCTGGAAGCAGGAACAAGGTCAGAAACAGATTGATGAACCGCCATCGTCGACAGAACTCGCCGCGGTCGCCGATGGCGACGCCCAGGCGCGGTACAACCTCGGGCTGAGGTACTCCACTGGCCGCGGCGTGCAACGGAATGATAGAGAAGCGGTCGGCTGGTACCGCAAAGCTGCGGAGCAGGGGCATGCCCAGGCACAGTACGCCCTCGGGGTAATGTACGCCAACGGCCCGCGCTTCGTGTGCCTGTACCGATGCGGCGTGGCGCGGGATGATACCGAAGCGGTCGCCTGGTATCGTAAAGCTGCCGAGCAGGGGAACGCCGACGCGCAGAACAACCTCGGGGTGATGTACGCCAACGGCCGCGGCGTGTCGCGCAATGATGCCGAAGCCGTCGCCTGGTACCGCAAAGCCGCCGACCATGGTCACGCCAAAGCGCAGAACAACCTTGAGTGGATGTACAACCATGGCCGCGGCGTGCCGCGGGATTGACTGGTAGGCGCGGGGATGCGATGAACAAAGACGACCAGCCGACACGCGGCGGGTTCGTACCCTCGGCGATCTTGCCTTCGACCTGCCAATCGTCCCGAATTCCCTGCGCGCCGCGCCGCCGCGCCCAAGGCGCGGTATCACTTCACTCGTCTCGACCAGAATCGACCAACTCATCGACGCACAGGCCGCGCCGGCAGATACCGGCTTCATGGGGCGGGTGCTGGGCTCGTCCGCTACCATATCCTGTTTGTCATCGATATCGTCACTCGCTGCGTGTGCATCGGTGGGATAACTTCGGACCCCAACGGAGAGTGGATGAAGCAGGTAGCAAGAAACCTCACGGACATGTGGGATGGTTTCCTCCTTGGCAAGCGGTACCTCATCCACGACCGGGACCCGCTATTCACCGAAGAGGTACGTGGGCTGTTGAGAGGTTCAGGCGTGAAGCCCCTCCGACTTCCCGCTAATAGTCCGAATCTGAACGCATACGCGGAAAGATTCGTTCTCTCCATACGTCGAGAGTGTCTCGACCGCTTCGTACCTCTCAGTGAGCGACACCTGCGCACAGCGGTAACCGAATACGTAGTGCACTATCTGACCTTGCCCAGGAAAAGTGGACAGGTTGATTATCTCGCATGAGCCGTTTTGAGGTCATGAATCCGTTCGAACACCATTGGGCTGTTGTAATCGAGTGACGAGTGGAGTCGATACGGATTGTAGAACCCCTCGATGTAGCTCGCGACCGCGTCTTTGGCCATACGTCGTGTTGGCCAACTACATCGGTGGAGGAGCTCGGTCTTGAGCGTGCCTAAGAAGCTCTCGGTCACGGCGTTGTCCCAGCAATCACCCTTGCGGCTCATCGAGCACACGATGCCGTACTCATCGAGCACGGCCTGGTAGGTCGCAGCCGCGTATTGAGTACCACGGTCTGAATGATGCACCAAGCCACTTTCCGGCAGGCGGCGCCCCAAGGCCATGTGAAGCGCCTCGAGAGCAAGCTCCGCGCGCAGGTGGGGCTGCATCGCCCAGCCTACGACACGACGCGAGAACAGATCGAGGATGACCGCCAAGTAGAGCCAGCCTTCCCAAGTCCGGATGTAGGTTATGTCCGTCACCCAGAACTGGTTCGGTCGTGCGGCTTCGAAGTTCCGGCCGAGCACGTTGGGTGCGATGGGGCGATCGTGCTTGCTGTCGGTCGTGCGGCGAAAACGCTTGCTGGGCAGACCCTGCAGGCCCATCTCACGCATCAGCCGTGCCACTCGCTGCTTGCCTACCTCGACGTTCTCCCCGTCAAGCTGGCGACGTACACGCTCCCTGCCGTAGGTACCACGGCTATGGGCGTGGATCGCTTGGATGCGCAGCTTCAGCTTCCCATCCTCACACTGTCGCTTGCTGGGCGCGCGCTTCATCTGAGCGTAGTAGCCGCTGGTCGATACCCTCAGAACTCGGCACATCACCCGCACCGGGTAGTTGGCCCGCTCCGCGTGAATGAATTTGAATCTCATTCGCTTTCCTTCGCGAAGAAGGCCGCCGCCTTTTTTAATATTTCTCGCTCTTGCTCCAACGTACGCACTCGACGCCGTAGCGAACGGAGCTCATCACGTTCCGCCGTCGTCAGAGCCTCGCGTGGACCTTCACCGTGATCAACTTTGTATTGTTTCACCCAGTTTCGAAGGGCCGATTCCGTCAGGTCCAGTTCCTTAGCGACCTGGCCGATGCTGCCCTCGCCCTCCCTGAACAGCCGGACCGCTTCCTTCTTGAACTCCCCCGTGAACTTCCTGCGTCGTCGTTCTCCCATGGACGCCTCCAGGCGCATTGTCGCGCCTCGGTTGATGTCCACAAAACCCGGGCAGGGTCAATCACACAGAACGGAACCACCAAGGTCTCGGCAACGAGCTCCTCACACCTCTGCCGGCAAGCGCGAATAGCGCTGGCCCCATCGTGTCGCGAGAGCGACTTGGGGGCATTCTCAACTACTACTGCCGTGCCGCGTAGATGGTCGCCGGCGACGGTAGCCCCTCGGCGGGCTCGACCGGCGTAGCGTGGAAACCGCTTCAGGAACATGCTTCGATATTCGCTCTCGACTAGGTGGTCATCTGCATGGTGACGACCCGCCCGCCCAAGACGATTGTAAAGCCCACGGCCCTTGGCCCAGTCGCAAACACAGACACTAAGTTGCTGATTTATGGCCTATTTCAAAAGGGCCGAGTTTTGGCACAGGACGGGGTAGTAAGTTGGGCGCACGAACGAATTCATGCACCAACGCCGATAATTTCGGGTGGGAATCGATATTCGTGGTAACTCAGCAAGTTGGGTCGCATCGGCCCATTGTGTCGATCACCTTCTCAATTTGACTTACCCTTCGGCGCCAAGATCGGTTCGGGTAAGCCCTCGACGATGCGCGTTGATTCCACGCTGACATGGACGATGCGGCGGATCATCACGATCAGCTCGCGTGGATCGTCGAACCAAGCATTGGGATCGTTGACGATGCCGCTTTCCTTGTTTCGCGTGATTCGGTAGCGGTCGATGAACCACTCTAGCGGTGTCCGCCCGTTGACCTGGTACTGGTGCGCCCCTGGCGGTATCCCGCCGAGTCGGAGATGGTCGTTGACGATAAGGACTGTCCTGTCGTTATCGGAATATCGCATCGCCCGCTCACCTACTCGGAATTGCTCCGGTCGCGGTTCTCCGAGTTGTGTGAAGGTAACGTCTAGCGGATATTCCTGGCAGGTCTCATAGCCGAGATGAAGTTCCGCAAGCTCACGCCCAGCTCTCGCAAAGGCATGGAAATCGTGTGCGAGCGGGAGGCGCGGCAGCTCCTTCGCTAGGTCGTTGGCGAAGCGCTCCCGGTATCCGGGCGCGTGCAGAACGCCGTAGACGTAATCGAAAATCCCGTCCTTGGTGATTGAGTTGTCGTTGTAGCGTACGCGGAAGGCGCGCAACGCCGTGTCCGTGACGTTGTCGATACGCTCCAGTTCCTGTCCGACACCCGGAAGGGCGCCCTGCGCATCCGTCGGTTGCCGATACCGGTAGCGCGGGAAGCATTGGCCCTTCGATATCAGTTCAAGATCCGGCATCAAGTCGACCACGAGGGCGGAGAACGGTTTGGTCGATCCCACGCCCGGGACGCAGATCGCTCGGTTTTCGCTGGTTTCGTTTGGAAACAATGCCGAAGTTTGAGCAGGTCGTTGCGCGAAGAACTCATCAGCATACAAATGCTGATTCACGAAAGGCCGGTAGACCACCTTGCGTGGCGAACTTAAAGGGGAATTTGGAATCCGACCAGCCTTGAGAGAGGTCTGTAATTTTGCATCCCATATGACAGATTTCGAATGCCGCTTGGTGGCTTCTGTGACGTCTTTGTCGGGATAATCGCTGAGCCAATCAAGGGCGCTCATGTATTCATCTGTCATTCTCTTTCCGTTCTCGGCGCAAACGTCATGGGAAAAGTTGTACAAGTAGGCATCTCGGCCGGTCTTGTAGCCGTTGCTGAACAGCTTGAAGATCGCATCGTCCGCCGTGCCGGCCTTCGCGCCCTTCGACCCCATCGGATAGAGCCTTTGGAACGCATCGCTGCGCTGGCCGATCCAGTCGTGATGCCGGTCGGGTGTGATCGTCCGCCAGTCCTCAATACCTGCGATAGAGCCCGCCTTGGGGATGTCCCGGCCGCTGTTGAATTTGGTCGGGTAGCGGCGGCACCTGTGAATACTCTTAGGCAGCAAACTCATCGCTGTCAAGAGATTTCTGTTTGCTTCTAAGCGCGTGAACGAGAGCGCCCATATGGCGATAGCCTTTGATACGCCGGAACTTTTTCTGCGCGGTGATGACGCCAAGAGCGGTCCATCGGCGAACCATGGAAGGACTCTACCAACGCTTGACGTTTCTCGATACTCTGCGAATGGTTCCGTTGAGATTCTCAATGGCGTTCGTCGTGGCAAGAGACTGGCGAAGTAAGGCGGGCAGCGCGAGCTTCACGACCGTGAGTGTCTCTTCCATCCCTTCACGAAGGCTTCCGGCAGCTTCGTCGTAGCCGTTTCGCTCGAGCCACGACACCAATGCCTGAAGTCGCTTGCGCGCCTTGTCGGCACTCTTGCACTTGTAGGCTTCCTTCATCGTCTGGAGCACGTAGGCGTGACGAGACTTGGGAAGGTACGAACGAAGATTCTGGAGTTTATGGATCTGGCACCTTTGGATGACCGCGAGGTCCCCCAAAACGTCGACGAGTGCCTTGCGGATGCCTTTGCCTCCGTCCACTACGCAGAGAATCGACTCATCGACGCGCAAGCCTCGCTCGAGAAGGTCCTGCAACATCGCGGTGCACACCCGAGAGTTCTCCGTCGAGCCCAGCCATATACCCAGGGGCACCTTCGTTCCATCTATTGTGATACCGAGAGTTACGACGACGGTCTGTCCGGCCACCTCAAGGCCATCCAGCATCAGTGCCGCAAGCTCGAACTCCTCTAGCCGCCGAGACAGGTATTCCTCGAGCTTCTTAGTCGTCTGGCTCACGAGGTGACGGCTGGCGGCACTCTTACTCGTGCCACGAGACTTCAACTTGGCCGCGGGTTTGTCCAGACTCGATTCGTAATTTCGGGTCGATACCCCCACCAAGATCTGATTCAACACTCGCTCTGGAAGCGGGTCTTCTTCGCGGAAGGCTTCGAAGTGTGGAAGCGACGCCTCCTCGCCCGACTTCGAGCGAACTCGAGGTCGCGACACTTGGATGCGACGACCACCGAAGCTCAGCTCTCCGTTCGTGCTCCCACAGTGGTTATGAGTTCGCTCCTTCTCGTGCTTGCCCTTGAGCCCCGCGATCTCCTCGGCGTCCTCTCTGAGCAGTAGGTGCAGAGCTGTCAGTCCTTGCTCGTACACCCATTCCGTCAGATCCGCCTTCGTGGCCGCGATCCCAGCTATCATCGGTAGCAGTATCTGACCGACTTGGCCAACTACCTTGCCCGTAGGCGAGTGCGTTTGCTTTCTTACTGGCTTCTTCGATTTCCTAGGCATTGGTGGCTCCTTGTCCCCCTCTGGAGACGGTTTATTGGCAGACCTATTCTTAGGCCGGCCAAGGAGCCGCCGCTACACCAAATTCAACATCCGGCGGGACATCCCCCCCGCCTTGCGCAGGATCGCCAGTTTCTCCTCGCACTTCAGATAGTCACCGATATCGCGGTAGAGGATGCGACAGCCATCGTGAGCGGCATCAGGGTTGCGGACCAGAATCGTGATTGCGACCGGTGCCCGGGAGCCTTGGCCGAAGACCTTACCTCCCTCCCGGCGCGAGCGTTCTCCTTGCGTTCGCTGATTTCCCCGCAAGTTCAAAACATGGATTGAGCTGAACTCCTCGGCCAGGCAGGCGCGAACGCCCGAATCCACGTTGCCGTCTATCCAGGAGCCGTTGGTGACCAAAGCGATGACGCCCTGGTCGCCGATCCGGTCCGACGCCCAGCGGATCGCCATCTTGTAGGTGTCGTAGAGGCTGTTCTTCAGCGTCGACTTGGAGCGTGCGGCATAGGTCTCTGCGATGCGCTTCTCAAGCTCGGGATAGTCGACGTTGGGGTTGTTGTCCGCCGAGCTCCTCTGGCCTGCCGACCACGGCGGATTGCCGACGATGACCTGGATCGGCAGATCCTGCTGGCGCTCCGCACGCTCGCTGTTGTCCGGAAGCCATGCCTTCGGAAAGCCGGTCCTGTCCATGTATAGATTGAACGTATCGGTCAGTACGATGCCGTCGAAGGGCGCATAAGCGCTGTCTGGCCCGCGACGGCCGTGGAATGCTTCCTCGATGTGAATGGCCGCAATGTAATAGGCCAGTAGGACGAGCTCGTTGGCGTGAAGCTCTCTGTGGTACTTCCTTGCGAGATCGGAGTCCAGGATCAGCGCGGACTGAAGCAGCCGGACGAGGAAGATGCCGGTGCCGGTGAACGGGTCGAGGACATGAACGTCCTCGTCGCTCAAGCTGCGGCCGAACTCTTGGCGCACCACATGGTCGGCGCTGTTCACGATGAAATCCACGACTTCTACCGGTGTGTAGACGATGCCGAGGCGGTCTGCGTCTTTCTTGAGGGCCGTGGAGAAGAACTTTTCGTAGAGTTCCATCAGCACGTGCTGCCGCGCTTCGCTGTTGTCAAGGCCGCGGGCGCGCATGCGGACGCTTTCGTAGAAGCGCTCCAGATCTCGGGTTTCGTTCTCGAGACCGAACTCTCCGAAATTCCGCCCCAGGGAGTCCAGCGCCTGCGCCACCGGGTTGCCGGCGGAGAAATCGTAGTGTTCGAACAGCGCCTCGAAGACCGGCCGCGTCAAGGTGTGCTGCGCCATCATTTCGATGGCGTTATCCCGGCTGATCGAGGCGTTGATCGAGACCTTGAGCTCCTCGTGGAAAGCGTCGAACCATTCGCGCAGGGTTTCGTTATCGGGACTGGCCAGAAGAGCCTCGATCCGGTGGACGAGCCGCGAGAAGATATCTGCAACGTCCCTGGCCCAGGTCTCCCAGTATTTCCGGTCCCCGCATCTCTCGACGACCTTGGCGAATATCGCGCCGGGTGGCAGGTCGAGCGGCGGAAAGGGCAGTTCGGGGGTGCCCTGTCCGTCGAGCCCATCACCGCTGAAGATGATCCGATCGGTCGGCGTGTCATTGAGGTCGATCTTGTTGATCTCGGCATCGAACCTGTCATCGTGCGAGCGCAGCGCCCGCAAGACGCTCCAGACCACGGCGAACCGTTCGTTGTCGTCGAGAGCCGCGGCCGGGTCGACGCCCGCCGGCACGGCGACCGGAAGCACGATGTAGCCGTACTGCTTGCCCTAGGCCTTACGCATGACGCGGCCGACGGCCTGCACGATGTCGACCTGCGAGTTTTTCGGGTTCATAAAGAGCACCGCGTCGAGCGCCGGCACGTCGATTCCCTCGGATAGGCACCGGGCGTTCGAGAGAATGCGGCAGGTTCCCTCGGAATCGGCCTTGAGCCATTCGATACGGGCCTTACGCTCAAGCGCGTGATGCTGTCCATCGACGTGGCGCGTTTTGCAGCGGAACGCGTCCGGCCGCTCCGCCTCGGGCAACAAATCGATGGCGTGCCCGACGATACTGTCCCAATGCGCTTCCAGCCGCTTCGAGGAGACGATCGTGTTCGTGAATGCGATCGCGCGGGTTAGATGCTGGATAGGTGCATCGCTGAGACGCTTGTTCTCCGGGTTCTGCAACGCGCGCCAGCAACCGACGATCTTCGCCGCGTCGGTGATGTTGATCTCGCTGTCGCCCGACGCCAGATGTGCCTGCAACGCGGCATCGATATGTTGCTCGGACATGGCGAGGACCACAACCTTGTAGTCGGATAACAGGTCCCGCTCGACCGCCCTGGAAAAGGGAAGGCGGTGAAGCTCCGGCCCATAGGTCGCCGGATCGTCCATGGAGAACACTTCGACATCGTGGCTTGCTGCCTTCGCCTTCGCGCCTTCCGTATAGAGACGCGGGGTGGCGGTCATGTAGAGGCGCTTCGCAGCCCGAATTCTTTGGGCGTCGTGAACCAGCACGAACGGTGACGTCCTGTCGCCGGGACGCTCCACGCCGGTCGTTCTGTGCGCTTCGTCACAGAGAACAATGTCGAATGCCGGCGCTCCGTCGTCTTGTGCGTCTTCCACGATACCGAGCGAGTGGTAGGTGCAATAGACTACCGTCATCGCGTCTGGCCGCGCTTCTCTGAGCGCCTGGGAGATCGCCTTGGGCTCCGTGGTGACCGGGATTTCAAGCTCCTGGAGCGACGCGTCCTCGTCGTTTCGTCCGGCGCGTGTATCGGAGCAGATCCCGATGTAGCGATGCGGGATCGACCGTTGCGTTGCCCATTCCCGCATCGATTGCTGGAACAGCGATATCGACGGCACCAGATAGAGCACCCGCCCCCCGATACCCGCAACGGCTTCTGCTATGCGCAGCGCTGCAAAGGTCTTGCCCGTGCCGCACGCCATGATCAGCTTGCCGCGATCGTGATCATTGAATCCGCCGGTCACGTCGTCGAACGCGACCTTCTGATGGGGGCGCAGGCTGAACGGCTCGTGCCTAAAGGAAAGGTCTTCCGGTTCATCGTGGACGAGGTCGGGCCAGTCGAACGGCCGACTAGCGAGATCGCCGAACCGCAGCACGGTGCATGCGGGCTTCAGTGGAGTAATGGTCTTGACGGCGTTCGGCCCCCATCCGTCGCCGGTATCGACCACGATACGGGCGGTGAAGGGGTCACGGGCCGAAGCGGAGATGAACGAATCGAGATGAGGCTTCGAAATCTGGGTGCCAGGCCGTAGCACTTGCACTGAATGGCGCAGTAACCGCCCTCACGCTCCTCGGCGACCAGGTCGATACCGGTATCGGCGCCATCGAATCCCTGCTTCAGGTTCACCCATTCGGACCACAGCCAGACTTTGGAGAACCGTTCCTTGTAGAGGGGATCCTTGACGAAGTACGTCTTCATCAGCCGCTCGAAGAGGCGCCCCTTTTCAGCTTCGGAATCGGCGATGGACCGTATGTGGTCCAGCGTTCTCTGGAAACCGTCAGTCAATTCTCACCCTCCCGATGCATCACTGGACTCTGGCCGCCTCGAAGATCTTTTGCAAGTCAAGCTGAACGAGCAGAGGTACGCCTTGCACCTCTTGCTCCGAAGCTCTCTCCGTTCTTTTCCCAGGCAAAATCACGCGTCTCGGCAGAACTGGAACGCCCTGAGCCATCGTACTTGTTTACCACACCGAGGAGCATTCGGGAGCAGGCACAGCATTGTCAATTTCGTCCGCTCTCCAGGTGTATCGGGCGTTTCAATGCTCGGGTAGGAAGAAGTGCGCCGGGGAAGAACCGCAGAAGGGTCCGGACCCTGGTTGAGGCCAAATTCGAGACAAGTAAGGACATAAAGGAGGCCCAGGCGGACTTGGTCCCAAACGTACTAGCCCCCGCTACGCCACAGTAGCCCCGGCCTCGATTCTGGGCCTCTCGGGTGGCCTCTTTTCCGTTGCCGCACGGCCCGTTCAGCGCCCGCTCCCCTATTTGGCGCAAACGTGGCACTCGGAAAATCGAGATTAGAGACGAATACCGAAAGTGAGGCCCGTTCAGCCCTTATAGCGCGTCTCTGGTGCCACCTACCCCTGCGAAACCCCACCAACCGCGCGGAAAATCTCACCCGTCTCTGCAGTGCCGCAATTGGCCAGACTGTGTGGCGGATGGTGCAGGTTGGAGCTATCCGGTCTCGGCTGGAAACCATGAATAACAGGGAAAAACAGGGAATTGGGCCATTTGGGGGCTGATTGGACCGTTTTTTCACGTGGTAACTTTCTATATTTCAAACGGTTAGATGGCAATTTCCTGTTCCAAAAGAACAGGGAATTTGAGGTGACCGAACAGGGAATTTGAAATAGGTGAACAGGGAAATGTCACGAGCAGCACGTGAGGGGTTCCATTCGAGCACACGAATGGTTTTCTGCCCCTCTCCGGTCAAAAGAACTCCATCTCCGCCCCCGGGAGTTCACTTCGGCGATGGCGAGCACGTTACCCTCGAAGAGCCCGGCCTCTGCCAAAGCATAACGATTACTGTGGAAAAAGGTTAGAACCGTAATATTCGATGTTGGGTGTCCCTCCGCCGAGCCTGGCGGAGGGACGATCTAGCTAGCCGTCCAACGAGGCCCGCAAGAACCAGTCGTGCTTCTCGGACTCGGTGATGATGGAGGTCAACAAATCGGCGGTATCGGTATCGCCTGTGTCGTTGGCAATTTCGCGCGATTCGCGTAGACCGATCAAGTAGGCTTCGATCCGATCCGCCAGCAACTTCACGTGCTCCATATCGCGGGTCGTGTCTCGAGGGTATTCGGTCAGTGCCGACGCTCCGGCGACGTGCCGGGCGGTTCCGTACGCTTGGCCGCCGAGAGTGACCGCGCGCTCGGCAACGGCATCGTTGTGGTTGGCGAGGCTGACCGCGAACGTCTCGAACAGGGGATGGAGCGACGGGAACTGAGGTCCCCGGATGTTCCAGTGCGCGACTTTGATGTGGCTGTGCAGATCGAGTCCGTCCGCGAGCCGTGCGTTCAGGCTCTCGATGACACGGCGGCGTGCTTGTTCGGATAGCATGCTCGGGCTTGGGTACATCATCTCTTGGTGTCTCCTTTCGTCGTTTTCCTGACCCAAGGATGCCAGTAATCCGCTGATTCGTCCAAGATATCGTTCAGATTATTATGATAGTGTGTATCTATCATGATACTGAGCCCTCATCCTGTCACGGTGCGCCAGCTCCAATACATCGTCGCGGTGGCGGAGCGAAGGAGTTTTCGTAGAGCTGCGACCGAGTGCCACGTTTCTCAGCCTTCGCTCTCGGCGCAGATCGCACAGGTGGAGGGTGCTGTGCCTTCTATTTATTCATCCGCGCCGACCCGAACCTGATCGGTCTCCGATCTGCCGGGACTATGCCTGCATGATTTCGTCGTTTGTTCGCGCTCGGCCCTGGGCACGGCCGCAAACACAGACTCTAAGTTGCTGATTTATGGCCTATTTCAAAAGGGCTGAGTTTTGGCACAGGACGGGGGCGCGCAACCCGGTCTCTTCCGCACCTGAACCACTGCCCGCAGCCGCGTAGCAACACTTGATGGCGGAAGCACCACTGAATTCATTTCACTGTCACAGGAATCCCGGCGACCATCGAGATCACCTTCTCGGCGGCTTCAGCGATTCCCTGGTTGGCGAGGCCGCGCACGTCACGGAACTCGCGGGCGACTGGGGATTCGGGGACGATGCCGCTTCCCACGTCGTTGCTCACGGCGATCACGTTGCGCGCGCTCGTGGCCTCGATAAAGTCCGACACTTCACCGAGCAAACGTGTTGCTCGCGCTTCGGTGCGGAGCTCGGGGTGGCGGTAGGACAGGTTCGATAGCCATACCGTGATGCAGTCCACGAGGATGAGCTCGTCCCCGGGCTCGCGAACCGCATCGACGAGCGCGAACGGCGCTTCCACCGTTCTCCAATGCGGCGGGCGTTCCGAGCGGTGTCTCTCGATGCGGCGGGTCATCTCGGCATCTCCGGCCGATTGCGCGGTCGCGATATAGCGGACCCTTTGACCACCGCACAGCGATTGGGCGTAGCGGCTCTTACCGCTGCGCGCGCCTCCCAACACGAGCGTCAGCATTGCACGTTCATGAAGCGCACGACGGAGTAGTCCTCGTAGTCGTCGATGATGCTCACTCCCCCGTACGATTGATCCATGTGGAAGACGCTCCGGACATCGACGCCCAGCGCTCGAGCCAACACGATGCGGTTGACGCCACCGTGTGACACCACCGTGACGGTTTGCTCAGCGTGGACATCGCGGATGACGGAGAACGCCTCGAGAACGCGCACCTTCATCTCGGCGAAACTCTCTCCTCCCGGGAACTTCACTTCGGTCGGCTCCTTCATCCATCTCTTGTACAGATGAGGGAATCGCTCCTCGGCTTCCTCGTAGGTCAATCCTTCCAGCTCGCCGAAATGGATCTCGCTGAGACGCCGGTCGACGACAATCTCTCTAGACAAAACTTCGGCGCTCTCTCTCGCGCGGCGCCGAGGGCTCGCGTACACCGCGTCGACCGTCGCGGAGTCCAGCGCTTCCGCGACCCGCGCCATCTGCGCCCGGCCCTGCTCGGACAAGCCCACATCGAGCTTCCCGTAGCAGAGGCCTTTCGCCGACGCCTCGGGCTCGCCGTGTCGGATCAAAATCAAGCGAAGGTCAACACCGGACGGACGCTCCCACCCACCGGTCATAGCGTCGCCACAACGAGCGCAGCGGTCTCGGCTATCTCGATGTTCGCGCCCAACACGTCGCCGGTTATCCCACCGACTCTCCGTTTTGCGATGAACCCCATGCCCAAACTCACCAGCGCTATCTGCCCCAAGAGTACAACGAGACCTGCGATCAAAACCGTCGCGACCGCCAACTCCGATTTCCCGACGTAGGACGACGGGGCCGAGGATCCCGCGCGCACGTAAGGTAGGCTGTAGCCGAGAGCTACGGGTGTCCACCGGGCCAGCGCCGGTGTAAGAACGATAGCTTCCGGCGACGGGAGCGCAGCGATAGCGGCGACCTTCGTCGCCGCAACAAGGACGAGCGCGACCGCGCCGAACGCGCCGATGCGGGAGTCCTTCATGATCCGCAAGACATCATCACGCGTACGCCCGCCGCCGAGACCATCGACGAAATCGGCAAGGCCGTCGAGATGGAGAGCCCGCGTGAGCCACGCCGATAGCGCAACGACGAGGACCGCGACCAAAAGCGCAGTGAGATGAGGGCTGGCGAGCTTCATGAGACCGAGCTGGAGCCCACCAATGCCCGCGCCGACTACGGGAAAGAAGATCGAAGCGCGCCCAACGTCTTCCGCGGTAAACGCGGTCCGGATCGGCACCCGCGTGAGAAAAGCGAGCGCAGCCAGAAACCGTTTCACGAAGTCTTGCCGGAAACGCCCGCGCTTTCGAACGTCGCCATCTCGTTGTGCGCCGCAGCGGCGGCATCGAGGATAGGGATCGCGAGTGACGCGCCCGTCCCCTCACCGAGGCGAAGCGACAGGTCGAGAACGGGCTCGACTTTCATCATCTCCAGAAGCGCGGCGTGACCAGGCTCTGCCGAGCGATGCGCGAAAAAAGCGTAGTCGACGATCTCCGGACAAAGCCGCCACGCGAGAGCGAACGCGGCGGTGGTGATGAAGCCGTCAACGACGATCGCCATCCGGCGCTTCGCTGCCTCGAGGCAGAATCCGACCAGCGCAGCAATCTCGAGCCCGCCGACGTTTTGCAACAACGGCAGCGGTTCGGAGGTGTCGCACCGATCGAGAGCGCGCTCGATGACGTCAATCTTGCGACGAACCCCGGCGGGGTCGAGCCCGGTCCCAGGGCCGGTGACGCCAGCTACGGGAAGACCGGTGAGGGCGGCCGTCAACGCACTCGACGCCGTCGTGTTCCCTATGCCCATCTCACCGAGACCGACCACGACGATGTTCTTGAGACGTTGCGCCTCTCCGGCGCCTACGTCGAGTGCCGCATCGAGCTCGTCCTCAGTCATCGCCGGCTCGTGCAGCATGTTACGGGTGCCGCGACGTACCGAGCGCGCATGGAACGCGACATCGTCGTCGTCGGTTGCGTGCGAACCTAGGGTCCCGACGTCAACGACGATGACGTCCGCGGCGGCAACGCCGGCGAGCGCGTTGATCGCCGCTCCGCCCGATGTGAAATTGGCGAGCATCTGCCCAGTTACATCCGAGGGATACGGGCTCACCCCTTCGGCAGTCACACCGTGATCACCCGCGAAGACGACGATGGCCCGACCTCGAGTCTTGGGAGAGTCGGTTCGCTGGATCGCGCACAAGCGTGCCGCTATCTCTTCGAGGAGTCCGAGGCTTCCCGGCGGCTTCGTCAGCTTTGCCTGGCGATCGCGCGCTCGGTTCGCGAAGCTCGGGTCGACCGGCTCGATCGTCATCGGCGTCATCGTCACTATGCCTTCGACCAACCCCCACCTTTGCCGTCGCGCAGCTTCCCATCCATCCCGGCATCGTTCTCGACTAGGCGTCCAAAAAGCCAGAGCAGATCCGAGAGCCGGTTGATGTACGTTATCGCGAGTGGGTCGACACCGTCATCCTACTCTCCGAGTCGCACCGCACCGCAGCGCGCTCCGCCGGCCGACACACGGTGCGGGCGATGTTGTACGAAGCCGATACCGTATGTCCGCCGGGAATCACCCAATCGCGGAGAATGCCGTCGATGGCCTCGATCTCCTCGACTGGCTTCGTGAGCGCATCGATCATCGTCCTGAGTGACGCGGTTCGTTTTCTTTTCGTCCTCGGGTGATGCGAGCGACGCGCTCACGGTGAAGAACTCCTTCTGGGTCGCTTTTGTCGCTTGTGCGACTCTCTCGTGCTCGCAAATGGAGCGCGCAAAGCCCATGACCGAGCCGAGCTCGTCGGGCGTCCCGTACGCCTCGACCCGAAGGTCGGCGTTCGACGCCCACCGACCTCCGACGAGACTCGTTTGTCTCTTGTCACCTTTTTTCGTTGCAGTCGACATGTCTACCCCGTCGTGTCCAAAAATACAAACGAACTCAAGACCAGCTCGCCGGGACGTTTCGGAATAGACGTATCTACGCTTGATTGGCCAATGGGAGCTAGTCCCCTGTATCAGAACAAACTAGATAAAGCATAGCTTGCCGAAACCATTCTAAGTACATGAATCTTATAAATCTTATGGGCTGGCGAAAAGCCTAACTTTGTATAGTAATCAAAGATTCAGGGGACTAGAATCCTCGGTCATGAGCACGCCACTCCCGTCCTGTGCCAAAACTCGGCCCTTTTGAAAGACCATGGCTGTAATTTAATGCACCGTAAAGTCTTAGCGTCATTTTACCAACACTTAATGGCGGAAGCACCCATGAGGTCTGTGTGAGCAGCAGGGCTGCCCGATCGAACAACGGCTGCCTGACCAACAGTAGGAATTGCACATGGTACGTCATGATGGATCCGAAGATAACACCCTCGGGCCAGACGATTGTAAAGCCCACAGCCCTTGGCACCGTCGCAAAACACAGACGCTAAGCTGCTGATTTATCGGCTATTTCAAGAGGGCCGGGTTTTGGCACAGGACGGGATCATCTGCAACGCCGATTCGGTGGTCAGTGCCTGCAGGGCCAACACGCGACTTTTCCCCTTCAGCAGCCCCTCGGCGACTGCGTGGTCCAGGAACTTGAACAGGTAGTCATAGTAGTCGTCACTGTTCAACAAGACGCACGGCTTCTCATGTAGCGCGATCTGCGCCCAACGGGTACTCGCGACTGCCTGCAAGGAATCACCTTCGCTACGACCCCGGCGAGGTTCTCATGCCCGTTGTCACTGAACGGAGTACTTCTCCTTCAACGCCTGCAGGCGCTTGTCGTCTTCTTCTGAGAAGTTGGAGTCATAGAGAGTTTCGCCGTCCGGCCCGTCCAGCTTCATGACTTCCACGGTCAAAACCATGTCGTCTCGTTGCTCCACGCTGCCCCATTCGCTGAACATGTTCGGTGCGAGGGACCAGTCAGCGATCTCGCCGGGCTCAACTCCGCCAGGGACTTGGTAGTTGAAGTCTTCCCTCAACCACGGAACCGCACGTCCCGGTGTGGCTAGCGTCCCGCTGAAGTAGGCGCGAGAGATAGCGCGCTCGGTTCCATTTCGTACTCGCAACTCAATAATAGGCTCGGCAGTGCCGAATGAGCGCGTTCTTTTGTAGAAGCGAGATTTGAGCACTTCGAACTTCCCAAGATCTGCTTTGGCGGCCTCAGCCTTCTGCTTCTTCTCTTCTAACTCCTTGATTTCTTGCAATGCCTGCTCTCGTTCCTTTTCTCGTCGTTCCGCGACGATCCTCTCCGCGTCGGCAATCACTTCCTCAGCAGTCTTTCCGTGCAGCTTCTTGAGTGCGTCTGCCTTGAAGGAGTCGGCGTCCTGTGCTGCGGAGAAGAGATTCTCAAGGGACTCCAGATCTTGAAAGAGGATCACTGGCAACGCTTCCTGAAATTTTTTCTTCTCCTCCTCGGAGAGGGACGTGTGGATCTGCTCCATGGATGCCTTTGCGGTTTCGTCTGAAGTCGCGTCTATGGTGGGCTCCGAGCAACCCAACGAAAAAAGAACGAGACTGCTCACAATCCCGATGCCACGATTCATGCTTTTTTCCTCCCCAGACACAGGCTACTTGTCGTAGTGCCGCTCCAATTCAGCCGGAGATGCTTTCAGCACGTAGTCGTTCTCAAGAGCCTCGATGTCACGGGTTGCTTTCTCCGTGATATTTCGAAAGGTTTCGAAGTTATCCCCGTCGTGAAATGGATGCACACGCATCGATTCGAGTATTCCCGGCTAACGCCTCGGCACCACCAGCGGCGCTTCATAATACGCGATTACCCGTGAGGTCAAAATACTCATGCGGCTTCCCGATGGTAGCAACGTAGCAACCCGCCAAGCCGTTCACGGGAGCGCACCTTGCGCTCGGACTGAGGTGCTTGCGCTGTTTGCTGTTGGTGATATGTACGTATCCATTTGCAAAAAAAGCGCTTACGCTCCATTTAGCGCGCGGCGAAGGTCGCGAGCGCTATTTTGGCTGTGATTTAATGCAGCGTAAAGTGTTAGCGTTATCTCACCAACACTTTAATGGCGGAAGCACCCGCAACAGTACCCAAAACTCGCGCTCGGCCCTTGGCACGGTCACAAACACAAACTCTAAGCTGTTGATTTATGGGCTATTTCAAGAGGGCCGAGTTTTGGCACAGGACGACCGCTACCTCATCGCAGCCAAGTACGATGGCAGTAAAAACCGGAGCGCAGGCCGACCTCCGACGGCGAAGGACATCCGTGAGCTCATGGTACGCATGGCGCGGGAGAACCCGACGTGGGGATATATGCGCCTGCGGGGTGCACTCAAGAACCTCGGACATGAACTTGGACGCAACACCATCCGCCGCCCAAGACGATTGTAAAGCCCATGGCCCTTGGCACGGTCGCAAACACAGACACTAAGCTGCTGATTTATGGCCTATTTCAAAAGGGCCGAGTTTTGGCACAGGACGCGGTCGGGCCTGTGTCTTCTATTTATTCATCCGCACGCCCCGAACTTGATCGGTCTCCGGTCTGCCGGAACCATGCCTGCATGATTTCGTCGTTTGTTCGCGCTCGGCCCTTGGCACGGCCGCAAATACAAGACACTAAGCTACTGATTTATGATCTATTTCAAAAGGGCCGAGTTTTGGCACAGGACGGGATCTGATACCTCTCTACCTTCATCGTCGCGACTCGCACAGCACTGGTGGAACCGACAGGCTCAGCGCCGCAGTCACTTTCATTTCGTTGTAGTCGGGGCCTTCCTCAGACGGTCTCAAGCTTTAAGATTTCGGCTTCGACATAGGTGCGAAATTCTGCAATCGTCGTGAAACAGCGGAAGCCAGCAGCACTCGCCAGCGCCAAAACCTCCGCGGTTTCGTTCAGAAGCACCGCTACCGGTTCCGTCAGGCCGGGCTGGAGCCCCTCCGGCCAAACTAGATCAAAGACGGCCTTCTGGACTCCCGTTTCGGCATCGGCATACTCGAAGGCCACATGTCCGAGTGGAAGCCCCTGTTCCTCCACCCATTGGTTTACGGCTTTCAGCTCCTCCTCTTCGGTCTCCCCCGTGATTCCCCCGACCACCGCTGGCGACGGCGTTGGTGGGACCTCTGTTATGTTCCCTGCTCTTTTGTGCTCTGCGCAGCTGGCCGGCGTGGACAGCGAGACCGCTGCTGTCGATCAAGATGTGCAACGGCGTCTTCTGCTTGACTTGGTAGAAGGGGACCTTACCCAGATTCGGCTTGCGCCTCGAGATCGTGGTGTGATCGGGCACATCATTGTCTAGCTTCATCAGAGCGAACAACGACCGCAGCAATCCCTCGCTCTGCCTAGATGACAGATGAAACACCATGCCCAGGGTGACAGCCGTCTCGATGGCGTGGTTCGAGTACTTGCGTTGACGGCCCGGTTTCCTCCTCCTTGGCCGGGGCGCGTCCCAGTTCACAAGCTTGCCGGCGGTGAGCGAGACCCAGACGGTCAGCCTCCCGCGGTTGCGTAGACCCGCCTCATATTCACGCCAATTCCTCACGCGATAGGCCTTCTTCACATACTTCCGCTGAGTGCGTTTGAAAATGCTCATGGGGAACCTCGTATCCGCGAGTACAGGACAATTGTGGACCGAGATCGCGAGTTGTGCACCAAGGCACTAGACCGACGTGAAAGACGTGTTGAGTTTCTTGGGCAGGCGTTTCATGGGCGGCTTCCTGCTCCTGCTGCCGCTGATTCTGTCCTACCTCCTGATCGGCGGGCTGTTCGACATCTTGATGGGTCTGACCACACCGATCGCGGACCTCTTGCCCGCGAGCGCCTTCCCCGACGTATGGGTCCATCGCTTCACAGCAGCCGGTGTGCTGATCGTGGTCTCCTTGCTTGTGGGGGTAATCGACCAGTCCCCAGTCGGCAGCCGTTTCGGGCGGTCGTTCGAGAACAAGATTCTCATGCGCTTCGCCCCGTATGCGTTGCTGCGGAGCTTTTCTCGAAGGTTGTCGGGTGGGGATGTTCCGGGACAGCTCCAGCCCGCGCTTCTTTCCGTGGGCCCGGGGGCGCGGATGTTAGCCTACATCGTGGAGGAGCACGCGGACGGTAACTTGACCATGTTCGTGCCATTTGCTGCGGCTCCGGGGATCGGGAACATTCAGGTCGTCGCCGCTCAAAATGTCGAAAAGATCGATGCCCCGATCATGGACACGCTGGGGTGCCTCTTCAACTGGGGCTCCGGGACCGAAGCCTTGCTGAAGCGACAGCGATAAGGTTTTCTGATAGAGCACGCTCCGTGGTTGACGGCCGCGGGCGGGCTAGCCTAAGATTCCCCCTCCATGCAGGTACTCTTCGAAGGTGCGGGCGTCTACCAACAGCGAGGTCGACAGAGGCTTCGGTCGCTGAGGTGGAGAGAACGCGGCATTCTCCTTTGGGGCAAGATGCGGCGTTTGTATCTGGTAAATTTCAGACCCCGCTACGTTGAAGAGAGTCTCGCGCGACGGGTCGGTAATTGCCATCGTACCGGCGCGTGCTGCAACGTAATGTTTCCGTGCCCCCTATTGAATTGGGCAAGCCGCATTCCTTTATGTGGGATCTACAAGGGTCGCCCGAAGAACTGCACGACGTTTCCAATCGATGAGAGAGACATACGGGACCGAAACATCGTGAATCCGTGGGAGGCTTGCGGGTTCAGTTTTCGCGAAGAGACACCAGAGAATCGGCGTTCATCGTAGGCGGAGCTCGATGTCTGGCGCCGGAATGCTTCGCTTCCTCTCCATCGTCCTAACCGTGACGGCGCTCCCGGCCTGCAGTCGGAAGGTGCCATCCGAGCCACCGGTTTCTCTTCTCGAACAAACGTACGTGGTTTTTTCCAATTCTTCTGAGCCGGCGATTTCTTCTCCGGTGAGTCTGGGTGAAGACTCGAGGCCTTGCCTCACGGCACCGACTCCTTCCGAGGTTCGGTTTCGCGTCAAGCTTCCGCCCCGCCCCTTGCTTACCTTCGCCATTGGCATCAAGCGGAAGAAAATAGACGAGGGAGTTGCCGGCGGCAAGGCTCGCTTCGTGGTGAAGGCCGGCGTCGAGAGCCCGTCTAGCGTTGTTTTCCAGCGGGAGATCCATACCGCGCGAAGCGATCAGTGGATCGACCAATCGGTCGACCTCCGACCTTTTGCGGGGAAAGAGATCTGGTTGAGCTTCGAAGGTGGAAAGGCCGGCGCGGACGCAACTGGAGATGCGATAGGAGCACTTGGTTTTGCGGCGCTCTTCGCGGACCCGATCCTTCACGATCGGGCACGCTATCGGGAGGGCAGGGGAGTCATCGTCGTATCAATAGATACTTTGCGCCGGGATCATGTCAGCGTCTACGGTTATGGGCGGAGGACCACCCCGACTCTCGAGGCGCTTGCCAACGAGGGAGTCGTTTTCGAAGACGCCGTGACCACGGCTCCCTGGACGCTTCCCGCGCACGCCTCCCTCTTGACCTCCCTATATCCCTCCTCCCACGGTGCAGTGGACCTCCATCGAGGGGTGCCCGATGATGTGTCGAGTCTCCCGCGTCTTCTGCAACAAAACGGGTTTTTCACGCAGGCGGTGGTGACACACCTCTATCTATCGAAGCAATACGGTTTCGGCCACGGCTTCGACGGTCACTGGTATCGCTACGACGCGCGAGCGGAGCCGGTTACCGAACGCGCCATCTCTTTCTTGAGAGAGAGGGGCGACCGTGACTTCTTTCTCTTTCTCCACTACTACGATCCCCATTGGCACTACGACCCACCGCCCCCCTTCGATAGGACGTTCGACCCAGACTATGCGGGCGTGGCCAGCGGCGTTTGGTGGGAGTTCAAGGAGGAGACGGCGGACTCGATCGATCCACGGGATCTCCGGCACATCTTGGCGCTTTATGACGGCGAGATCCTGTACGCGGACCGGCAATTGGGGCGGTTGTTCCGAGTGATGAAAGAAGTGGGGATATACGACAAGTCTTTGGTGGTGGTTACTTCGGACCACGGGGAGGAGTTCCTCGAACATGGAGGTTGGGAGCACCAGAAGACGTTGTACGAAGAAGTCTTGCGTATTCCGTTACTGATGAAGCTGCCCGGGAGCGAAGGAGCGGGTCGTCGCGTCTCTCAGCAAGTCAGCCTGGTCGACGTGGCGCCGACGATTCTGGACGATCTGGGGTCCCCGGCGGCAGCCGGATTCCAAGGACGAAGCCTCTTGGGCCTCATTCGGGGCTCTGAGAAGTCGCCCGCCGGCCCCCCTGGCTCTGTTGCCCCTGGTGGAGGTGTATGGGCCGAAACCCAGCACACCGTAGACGATTCCCACAAATTGGCCTGGAGGCAGGGGGCCAACGGCAAGAAGCTCATCGTCACCCGCGGCGACGATGGCTTGGAAGCGTCGGTCGAGCTCTACGATCTGGCGAAGGACCCTCGAGAACGAGACGATCTGGTGTCCGGCGAGCCGAGCTGGGTAGAGCGGGCCCTACAGCAAGTTGAATCCTTCCTTGCTCGGGCGAGCGAGCGGCGCGAAAGCGGCGCCCCCCCACCTGCGGTAGAGCTTACCCCCGACCAGCTTGACAAACTACGTGCTCTCGGCTATGCGCGTTGAGAAAAAAACTGCGTAAGAGCTTTCTTCATGGTATCCTAGAGGTGACGGGCTTCGCGAGGACGGTAGCTGCCGTTTCTCGTCGGCGCCCGTAGGTTCTCAATTGATAAGACGATGTCGGGTCAGAAGTTTCAAATTCGAGAGGAGCTGTATCGCCTTCTCCTTCGTTGACTCCTGAAATCCGCTGGTGTCTTCTCTACTTGATTAGGGGCGTTGGTTACATCGCCTCGCGAAACGGGCTCTTGGGTAACGGTGGCCTCGTGGATGCCGTCCTCCAGGGAGCCCGGGCGCACCTGGACCAGAACTTGCTAGGCCAGCTACGCCACGGTCGCCCCGGCCTCGATTCTGGATCCCTCGGGTGGCCTCTTGTCCGACATGCACGGCCCTGTCAGCAGCCCGCTCCCCCCTTTGGCGCAAACGTGGCACTCGAAAATCGAGATTAGAGACTAATACCGAAAATGAGGCCTGTCCAGCCCTTACAGCGCGTCTCCGGTGACACCTGATCCGGCAAAACCGCGCCAACGGCGCGGAAAATCTCATCCGTCTCTGCAGTGCCGCAATTGGCCAGACTGTGTGGCGGATGGTGCAGTTCGGATGTCGTGGCCGATCCCAACCGGAGACTCGAAGCGAACGCCCCCGGGCCTTGGTTCGTCGATGATTCCTGCATCGATTGTGACGCCTGTCGACATATTGCACCCCGCGTCTTTGCAGAAGGCCATGGGCATGCCATCGTCTCGCAACAACCCGTACCTGGCGCTGTAGATGCGTTCCGCGCTCTGGTCGCGTGCCCCGTCGCGGCCATCGGTCGGAAGGACTCGGGACCCTTTCCCGAGGGGCTCTTTCCGCAGCTCCTAGAAGACGGTGTCTTCTACGCGGGCTTCAACTCCAGGGACTTCGTATGGTGCCAACAGCTTCTTCGTTCAACGACACGCAGGTAACCTTCTGGTCGATTCGCTGAACCGCCCCGGGTTTCCAGGAGACTCCAACTCTTGAGAGGATGGAGTCATGACAAGACGAAGCAGGTATTCACCGGAGGTAAAAGAGCGCGCAGTGCGGATGGTTTTCGACCAGCAGGCTCAGCACGAATCTCAGTGGTCAGCGATCTCATCGATTGCGTCGAAGATTGACTGTACGCGGGAAACGCTACGCACGTGGGTGCGGCGAGCAGAGCGTGATGCTGGGAAACGAGCGGGACTGACGACGGACGAGCGTCAGCGGCTAAAGGAGCTTGAGCGAGAGAACCGTGAGCTAAAGCGGGCGAACGAGATCCTTCTCAAGGCGTCGGCGTTTTTCGCCCAGGCTGGTCTCGACCGCCGACCGAGGTGAATGTGTTGTTCGTGGACGCGAACCGTGAAAAATACGGGGTCGAGCCGATCTGCCGGATGCTCCCGATCGCCCCGTCGACCTATTACGAGCAGAAAGCGAGAGAGAAGGACCCAAGCCGCCAGCCAGCGAGAGCGAAGCGCGACGTCCAACTCCGCGGCGAGATTCGTCGTGTACGGCAAGAGAACTTTGACGTGTATGGCGTGCGCAAGGTCTGGCGTCAGCTGTGCCGTGAGGGCCGCGACGTGGCTCGATGCACGGTGGCCCGTCTGATGCGTGAAATGGGTCTCCAGGGGGCGGTCCGTGGACGTCGATTCAAGACGACGAAGCCGGATTCGAGCGGCGCTCGCCCGATGGACCTCGTGGAGCGCGACTTCAACGCCACACGCCCGAACGAGCTCTGGGTTTCGGACCTGACCTACATCGCCACGTGGCGCGGCTTCGTGTATGTCGCCTTCGTCATCGACGTCTTCGCTCGACTCATCGTCGGTTGGCGAGCGACGACATCGTTGACTGCCGGCATCGCTCTCGATGCGTTGGAGCAGGCGCTGCACGAGCGCCGACTAAACCCAGAACACCCATTGGTGCATCACAGCGACCGCGGCGTGCAGTACGTCTCGATCCGTTACACCGAGCGGCTCGCCCAGGCGGGCATTGAGCCGTCCGTCGGCAGCCGAGGCGACTCTTACGATAACGCTTTGGCTGAATCCAGCATCGGCCTCTACAAGACCGAGGTGATCCGTCGACGTGGGCCCTGGCGTGGTCTCGAAGACGTTGAGTTCGCCACCCTCGAGTGGGTCCATTGGTACAACACGCAACGACTCTTGGAGCCGATCGGTAATGTCTCCCCCGTCGAGTACGAGATGAACTACTATCGGTCGCAGGAAGGCTCGCTAGAGATGGCGAGACTCAACTAAAACAGTCTCCGGAAAACCCGGGGCGGTTCATCGCCTCGCTGGGCCAAGCTTCTGGTTCGCGAGATCGAGAAAAGAGGAGGTCTTTCCGACATCTTGCTATCCCACCAGGATGACGTCGCGGATCGGTATCAGGAGCATTTCGGCGCTCGAGTGTGGATTCACGAGGGCGATTGCTGCGCCGCTCATTTCGCCACCGATGTGCTCGAAGGAGACGAGCCGCGAGAGATTCGCCCCGGTCTTCTGGCGATTCCTGTTCCCGGTCATACGCGTGGAAGCGTTGTCTATCTTCTCGAGGAGAAGTTCCTCTTCACCGGGGACTCGCTCTATTGGAGCCGCAAGAGACAGGAGCTGACCGCTTCGAAGAGCTGCTGCTGGTACTCTTGGAAGAAACAGGTCGAGTCTCTGGCGCGGATTGCCAACTACCGCTTCGAGTGGGTGCTTGCCGGCCACGGGGATCGTATTCGACTGCCGCACGACCGCACGCGCGAGAGCTTGCTGGCGCTGACCCGTCAGTACTCTCGCGTGTGAATCATCGCCCGCTCGCCGCACTCGCTACCGAGCATGAATCTGTTCGTGCGCGCAACGTAGCAACCCGCCAAGCCGTTCACGAGAGCGCACCATAGACACTAAGCTTCTGATTTATGGTCTATTTCAAAAGGGCCGAGTTTTGGCACAGGACGGGAACAGGGGATTTCTTCGCTGCGTTTCGACTTCAGAGGGCACGGAGGCAGCACAGGTTCATCAATGGACTTCTCCATCGTGGGTCAGAATTACGATGTTCGAGCCGCCATTGAGACCGTGCAAACGTGGCGTCGTTCTCCGGCACGGATTCATCTAGTCGGCGCCAGCTTTGGAGCTCCGCCTGCAATTTTCGGCGCGCTCAAGTTTACATCAAGTGTAGCCTCGGTCTTCTTGATCTCACCGATCTTGTCATACCAGAAGACGTTTATCGAGCCACGTACCGAGTGGGCGACTGAGTTATTTTCAAGAGAGAAACGGAACCAATTGGATCGGACCGGCAAGCTTTACATGGATTCTGCATTCTGCATCGGCCATCGGCTCTTTGGTGAAATTGAGGTCATTCAACCAGATCGGGCGCCGGAGTTTCTGGGAGCTCTTGTCAATAGGTGTGTAAAAAAGTTCAGGCAGCAGCAACCTTCGACGACTCCGTTACCCTGTCTCCATCTTCAAATCGAACGCCCAGGTGAACCTCTCGCATCAGCTCCGGTGCGTTGAGCCGGCGAAAATTCTTCTCCGCAACCAGAAGCAGTTTGAAGATTGTCGCAGTGGCGGACTCGACTTTCTTGAACCTTTTGGCCGCATCCGTTCTCAATCTCAGTGCAGCGAACGGTGACTCCACGACGTTGCTCGTGCGAAGGTGTTGCCAGTGAGGCTTGGGAAAGGAATAGAAGCTGACCATCCGCTCCCAGTCCTCGTCGAGCACGTGCGCGGCCCCCGGAAGACCCTTGCGCAAGCACCAATCCTGGAACTTGGCCTTCTTCGTCTCGCACTCCTGCAGGCTGGTGGCGTAGGGGATCGCCGTCAACAGCGGCTTGGCCTGCGCCTGGTCCCTTTTCGGAATCCGGTCCAGTACGTTGAGGATTCGGTGGTTCCAGCACCGCTGTTCCTCAGCTTCTGGAAATACGTTTCGGGTCGCGGCCCAGATGCCGAGATGACCGTCACCGATCACCAAACGGGGACATCTCAGACCGCGCTTCTTCAGTCTCCGTAGCAGCGACGACCATGACGCTTCGGATTCTCGACGCCCGGCCTCCAGCGTCAGGACGATTTTCGTCCCGTCGGACAGGCCACCAACCGCAACTAGCACCGCCGCCTTGTCCTTCTCAAGGCCGGCCTTCACGTACACGCCATCTACCCACAGGTACACGAGCTCGAGTTCTTCCAGTGGGCGAGCTAGCCACTGCTCGTACTCTCCCTGCCATTTCTGTTTCAGCCGCGACACCGTGCTGGGAGAAAGTGGAGCGTCCTCCCCTAGAAGCCCGCGGAGCGACAGATCGAAATCTCCGTGAGCTAGTCCATGCAGGTACAGCTCCGGAATCAACTCGCTCACCGTTTCGCTCCGACGCTTGAACAGCGGAAGCACTCGACTTTCGAACCTCTCCTCCACGTCCCGTACTCTCGGCCGGCGAACCGTCACTGTGCCCACGCTCATCGTCAGCTTCCGAGGCTTACCGTATCCATTTCGATAGCCCGCCGTTGTGTCCACGGGCTTCCGTCTCTCCGATTTCTCACGCCCGAGAAGCTCCGTGACTTCGGCTACCATCAGCTCCTGCACCCAATCCTGGATCTCAAGCCTCGCCCACTTCTCCAGCGACTCCCAAGCCACCCTTGACGAGCTCCGTCGTCCTGTGGTCTTTTCCTTCATGGCGGTGTCTCCTTCCGTTGGCCCCTTCACGCCGTGTTTCGTGACGCGGAAGGTTACTCCGCCTTTACTTTATTTCCACACCTTCTGAGGGTAGCTCGCCTACAAGTGCAAGAGTGCCGACAAGGCGCGCAAGCGACTTCAGGCATTGGTGTCGTGGCTCGAGCGAAACGGCTACGACGAAGCTGCCGGAAGCCTTCGTGAAGGGATGGAAGAGACACTCACGGTCGTGAAGCTCGCGCTGCCCGCCTTACTTCGCCAGTCTCTTGCCACGACGAACGCCATTGAGAATCTCAACGGAACCATTCGCAGAGTATCGAGAAACGTCAAGCGTTGGAAGAGCTGTGCCTTCTATTTATTCATCCGCCAGCCCATGGGTCGGAAGTCAGCCCTGCGGCGCGAAATACCCTGGATTCTGCGCGGATTCCAAGGGCGTCTAAGCTGCTGATTTGTGGTCTATTTCTAAAGGGCCGAGTTTTGGCACAGGACGCCGTCGCCTAGCTCCAGAACCGATCCCGCCACGTCCATCCCCGGCACATACGGAAGCGGTGGCCGCTGCTGGTAAAGGCCCTGCGCCTGCAGGGCATCCGGATACTGCACACCGGCATACCGAGTTCGAACCAACACCTGCCCCGGTTCGCAGGCGGTGGCGGAATCTCGTCCAACGAGAGGGCCTCTCGGAGCGAAGCCGGAGTCGCCAGGGGTCGCTCTTGGTCGTCGAGACCGACGTAGCGGTGGCAGCGGACGGCTTTCATCAAGCTACTCATGGCGGTGTGCAAACCAGCTCGCCGGGCCTAGAAGTTTCCCGAGGAGACTTCACGTGGTACGTCATCATGGATCTGAAGATAACACCCTCGGGCCAGACGATTGTAAAGCCTACGGGCCCTTGGCCCGGTCACAAACACAAACACTAAGCTGCTGATTTATGGTCTTTCAAAAGGGCCGAGTTTTGGCACAGGACGGGGTCGCCCTGCCGACCAGTCCAATAACTCGTCCAAAACCGACACAACTGCCTCGTCTATACGCGCCCAAAGGACCGTTCGTCCTAGATGTGAACCGTACCGGGTTTCCCGGAGAGTGTTTTAGTTGAGTCTCGCCATCTCTAGCGAGCCTTCCTGCGACCGATAGTAGTTCATCTCGTACTCGACCGGGGGGACATTTCCGATCGGCTCCAAGAGTCGTTGCGTGTTGTACCAATGGACCCACTCGAGGGTGGCGAACTCAACGTCTTCGAGACCACGCCAGGGCCCACGTCGACGGATCACCTCGGTCTTGTAGAGGCCGATGATGGATTCAGCCAAAGCGTTATCGTAAGAGTCGCCTCGGCTGCCGACGGACGGCTCAATGCCCGCCTCGGCGAGCCGCTCGGTGTAACGGATCGAGACGTACTGCACGCCGCGATCGCTGTGATGCACCAATGGGTGTTCTGGGTTTAGTCGGCGCTCGTGCAGCGCCTGCTCCAACGCATCGAGAGCGATGCCGGCAGTCAACGATGTCGTCGCTCGCCAACCGACGATGAGTCGAGCGAAGACGTCGATGACGAAGGCGACATACACGAAGCCGCGCCACGTGGCGATGTAGGTCAGGTCCGAAACCCAGAGCTCGTTCGGGCGTGTGGCGTTGAAGTCGCGCTCCACGAGGTCCATCGGGCGAGCGCCGCTCGAATCCGGCTTCGTCGTCTTGAATCGACGTCCACGGACCGCCCCCTGGAGACCCATTTCACGCATCAGACGGGCCACCGTGCATCGAGCCACGTCGCGGCCCTCACGGCACAGCTGACGCCAGACCTTGCGCACGCCATACACGTCAAAGTTCTCTTGCCGTACACGACGAATCTCGCCGCGGAGTTGGACGTCGCGCTTCGCTCTCGCTGGCTGGCGGCTTGGGTCCTTCTCTCTCGCTTTCTGCTCGTAATAGGTCGACGGGGCGATCGGGAGCATCCGGCAGATCGGCTCGACCCCGTATTTTTCACGGTTCGCGTCCACGAACAACACATTCACCTCGGTCGGCGGTCGAGCTCCGCCTGGGCGAAAAACGCCGACGCCTTGCGAAGGATCTCGTTCGCCCGCTTTAGCTCACGGTTCTCTCGCTCAAGCTCCTTCAGCCGCTGACGCTCGTCCGTCGTCAGTCCCGCTCGTTTCCCAGCATCACGCTCTGCTCGCCGCACCCACGTGCGTAGCGTTTCCCGCGTACAGTCAATCTTCGACGCAATCGATGAGATCGCTGACCACTGAGATTCGTGCTGAGCCTGTTGGTCGAAAACCATCCGCACTGCGCGCTCTTTCACCTCCGGTGAATACCTGCTTCGTCTTGCCATGACTCCATCCTCTCAAGAGTTGGAGTCTCCGGGAAACCCGGGGCGGTTCAGACATCGATTACCCGACCAGCGCGCCGTTGCCTCGAGGCCGGTCCTTGGTGGGCTCCATCGCGATTAACAGTGGTCACGTGTCGCCTGACTGACTTAGCTTCTCGCGGCGAACAAAGCGTTCTTTCTCAAGCACGTTATTGCCCGGCGGCGACAGCGTGTAGAATTTCCACCGAGGCGAAGACGAGTTCGCAGTACCTCCCTCTCATGGCTGTCTGCCCGTCGATACGCGATCTCATTTTTGCGGATCACAACCGAAAAGTTCATCGATCCATTCGGCGTTCAGATGTAGGTGCCTCTCGCCAGGCTCGACGGCGCCAGTGAATTCGACCAAGGCTGATGGCGAGAACGAAGGCAAGGGCCCACGGCACGATATGTTCGAAGACATCCTTCCAGTTGCTGGCGGGCAGTGAGTACGCTGCGACGCTCAGGAGGAAACCGGTGGTCATGGCGGCGAGGGTTGCGGGTACCGACAGCGGACGGCGCCAGACCGTCAGCAGGATCAGCGGCGCGAAAGCACTGCCGACGGCTGCCCACGCGAACAAAACCCGTGAAAAGATCTCCTGGCTGCCGTACAGGGCGGCGCCAACGGCGCCCACGCTAAGGAACAGCACGACCACGCGGGAACGTGACAGCAGGCTCCACGAACCGGCGCGACCTAGTTCGAGGTCGTGTGTAATGGAGGACGCCGCGACCAAGAGCTGACTATCGGCCGTTGACATGATCGCGGAGAGCACCGCGGCGATCATCATGCCCGCCACGACCGTGGGAAGGAGGCCGTTTGCGGCGACGATCAAGACGACCTCGGGGTCGGCAAGATCCGGATATAGCACTCGGCCGCACAGACCGAGGAGCAGCATGCCAGCGTAAACGACCACGGCCCATCCGATGCTTATGACACGTGCCCGTCGGAGGATCGAGTGGCCCTGCTTCAGCGCCATATACCGGTTGACCACATGCGGCTGACCCGGATAGCCGATGCCAATCCCCAACAGCCCGAGCACGAACCCGATGCCAGCGGCGAAGGGTAACCCTCGCATCAGGCTGAGGTAGTCGGCACCCGGCACGTTTCGCAAACCTTCGACGAGTCCCACCGAGCCACCGACCGCGATCAACGCAACCAGCGGAAGAAGAACCGACGTCGCGACCATCAGCAGACCTTGGAGGGTGTCCGTCAGGCTGACAGCCCAGAAGCCTCCCAGCATCGTGTAGGCGACGACGACCGCTGCCCCGATCAGGATGCTGCCGGTCAGTGACAGTCCGAACGTCTCGCTGAAGATCTTGCCGGCAGCCTGGAACTGTGAGGCAACGTAGGCTCCCAGCGAAAGTAAGATTACCGCTGATGCAACGACGGCGATGGCCCGACGTCCCGAACGGCCTTCAGGGCCGGCTAGCAACTCGGTGATGGTCACCGCCCCTGTGTCGTGGCTGAGGCGTCGAAGTGCGGGTGCGACGACCGTCCAGTTGAGTACGAAACCACCGACGCAAGCGGGGAATAGCCACAACGCGCCGAGACCCCAGCCGTACGCAGCGCCGCTGACACCGAGTAAGGTCCACGCTGACGAAGAGCTGGCGGAGGAACTGATGGCAGCTACTGTGGGTCCAAGTTGTCGCCCACCGAGGAAAAAGTCCAGTCCATCGCGAGTGCGCCGCCGCGCAAGCAACCCAATCGCGACGAGCACGACCGTGTATGCGACGAGAGTGGCGAGAACTGCCTGTTCGTGCGTCATGGCATAAAGTTAAATGATAGCATTCACGGCTTTTCGGTGCTTCCGCCATTAAGTGTTGGTGAGGGCTGCGAATGACACTGGCCCCATCGTGTCGCGAGAGCGACTTGGGGGCATTCTCAACTACTACTGCCGTGCCGCGTAGATGGTCGCCGGCGACGGTAGCCCCTCGGCGGGCTCGACCGGCGTAGCGTGGAAACAGCTTCAGGAACATGCTTCGATATTCGCTCTCGACTAGCGGAATGTAACATTTAAGTGTTTAGTAGTAATATCTCTCTCATGCGAGGGAGAGCCGTTGTGTTGACTCAAGCGGAACATAGGGAGCTTGGCAAACGAGTTTCGAGCCGTAGCGGTCGAGCGGATGACGCGCGGATCGCTCGGATGTTGCTCTTGCTGGCAGACGGTGCAAGCTATACGCAGGTGCAGCAGACGGTGGGCTGCACGGCGCCTTTTATCAGCAAGTGGAAACGCCGATTCTTGGAGGAGCGTCTGGCAGGTCTGTACGCGCGTCACGAGGGGCGTCCGATTCAAGTGCTCACGCCTCGGATGGAAGCACGGATTCTTTCGTGGACGCAGAAAAAACCGACCGACGGCTCGACTCACTGGAGCACGCGTCGACTTGCGAAGAAGCTGGGAATCCATCACATGATGGTGGCTCGCACTTGGAAAAAGCATGGTCTCCAGCCACACCGAATTGAGCATTACAAGGCCTCCAACGATCCGGATTTCGAGACGAAGGCAGCGGATATCATCGGTCTATATATGAATCCACCTCAGCACGCTGCGGTGTTTTGTATTGATGAGAAAACGGCGATCCAAGCCCTGGATCGACGGGACCCGATCTTGCCGTTGTCTCCCGGGCGGGCCGAGCGACACGGTTTCGAGTACGTCCGGCATGGAACGCTTTCTCTCTACGCCGCCTTCGACACGAAGACGGGGGTGGTTTTGGGCAAGACTGTCCGCCGCCATACCAGCCAGGAGTTCGTCGCCTTCTTGGAGCAGCTGGTTGCGAGCCACAAGCGAAAGCGCGAAATACATGTCATCCTCGACAATCTGTCGGCTCACAAGACCGCCAAGGTCGCACAGTTCCTCGAGGCCAACCCAAAAGTCCGACTCCACTTCACACCCACATATTCCTCCTGGCTGAACAAAATCGAACTCTGGTTCTCCAAGATCGAGCGTGCCCTGATCCATCGAGGTGTGTTCACGTCAACCCACGACCTGACCCGCAAGATCATGCGCTACATTCGCAAGTACAACGAAGACCCCAAGCCCGTGAAGTGGACCTACAACGATCCGTCACGACGCATTAAAACCACTAAACGTTCAGTTGTTACAGTCCACTAGGTGGTCATCTGCATGGTGACGACCCGCCCGCCCAAGACGATTGTAAAGCCCACGGCCCTTGGCCCGGTCGCAAACACAGACACTAAGTTGCTGATTTATGGCCTATTTCAAAAGGGCCGAGTTTTGGCACAGGACGGATTCAGCCCGCATCCCTTCAATCCCATGCGGCTGAAAGCGCTTGAAGTCTTTACCAAGGGCCAGCCCTACCGCGAGCTGATCGGCTCCGACGGAGGAACCCTCACTGCCGACGAAGTCGCCAATCAAGTGACCGACCTCATGAGCATCATGGAGCCGACATACCTGACCGACACCGGCGATGTCGGCGACAAGGCACGCGCCTATCTGCTGAAGGCAAAGTTTCTCGTGGCGGCCGCCAACGGAGTCTTCGAGCGTTCCGAGGTCGAGGCACTCGAGAGTTTGGTGGGGCCCGCCGTCTCCCTGGACGAGATTCGTGAAGTCTTCAACCAGCCCGTCGATGTGGTTCGCAAGCAGGTAGTCGAGCTTTCCAAGGACATTGCCTACATGATGACCGGCCTCCAGAGGCTTCAGCTGATTCGGGACATCGTTGTGATTTTCTACGCGGACGGATCGATCGACCAGCAGGAAATGGATTGCCTCATTTGGCTCTGCGAGAACGTCGGAGTCAACCCGCGGTTTATCCAGCAGATCCTCACTAGCGCGGCCCGCGGCGTGGATTAGAGTTCTTCGACTCGGATCTTCAGGGCGGCGAGCGTTGTGGCCGATCCGTCGGGCCCTTGTGATGATGCTAAGATCATCCCATTATGCTCAGTGCGCTGGTGGACGCGGCTGCGGGGAAAGCTGTCTGAATGCCACCTTATCGGTTCAAGGTAGGATGGCGTGACCGATGACGAACGTTCCTACAGTCGTCGCCCACGCGGACTGGAGCATCTTACCGGCGAAGCGCTGGGTAGCGACAGCGCACCTCCGAGGCGACGGCTACGTCGCCGATGCGCCCCGCTCCGTCGGCGACGCCCGGCGATTGATCGCGTCCTTGATGCCCTCACCCTCAGCGACCATCCTCGCGGGTGACCTTGCCCAGGAAAAGTGGACAGGTTGATTATCTCGCATGAGCCGTTTTGAGGTCATGAATCCGTTCGAACACCACTGGGCTGTTGTAATCGAGTGACGAGTGGAGTCGATACGGATTGTAGAACCCCTCGATGTAGCTCGCGACCGCGTCTTTGGCCATACGTCGTGTTGGCCAACTACATCGGTGGAGGAGTTCGGTCTTGAGCGTGCCTAAGAAGCTCTCGGTCACGGCGTTGTCCCAGCAATCACCCTTGCGGCTCATCGAGCACACGATGCCGTACTCATCGAGCACGGCCTGGTAGGTCGCAGCCGCGTATTGAGTACCACGGTCTGAATGATGCACCAAGCCACTTTCCGGCAGGCGGCGCCCCAAGGCCATGTGAAGCGCCTCGAGAGCAAGCTCCGCGCGCAGGTGGGGCTGCATCGCCCAGCCTACGACACGACGCGAGAACAGATCGAGGATGACCGCCAAGTAGAGCCAGCCTTCCCAAGTCCGGATGTAGGTTATGTCCGTCACCCAGAACTGGTTCGGTCGTGCGGCTTCGAAGTTCCGGCCGAGCACGTTGGGTGCGATGGGGCGATCGTGCTTGCTGTCGGTCGTGCGGCGAAAACGCTTGCTGGGCAGACCCTGCAGGCCCATCTCACGCATCAGCCGTGCCACTCGCTGCTTGCCTACCTCGACGTTCTCCCCGTCAAGCTGGCGACGTACACGCTCCCTGCCGTAGGTACCACGGCTATGGGCGTGGATCGCTTGGATGCGCAGCTTCAGCTTCCCATCCTCACACTGTCGCTTGCTGGGCGCGCGCTTCATCTGAGCGTAGTAGCCGCTGGTCGATACCCTCAGAACTCGGCACATCACCCGCACCGGGTAGTTGGCCCGCTCCGCGTGAATGAATTTGAATCTCATTCGCTTTCCTTCGCGAAGAAGGCCGCCGCCTTTTTTAATATTTCTCGCTCTTGCTCCAACGTACGCACTCGACGCCGTAGCGAACGGAGCTCATCACGTTCCGCCGTCGTCAGAGCCTCGCGTGGACCTTCACCGTGATCAATTTTGTATTGTTTCACCCAGTTTCGAAGGGCCGATTCCGTCAGGTCCAGTTCCTTAGCGACCTGGCCGATGCTGCGCTCGCCCTCCCTGAACAGCCGGACCGCTTCCTTCTTGAACTCCCCCGTGAACTTCCTGCGTCGTCGTTCTCCCATGGACGCCTCCAGGCGCATTGTCGCGCCTCGGTTGATGTCCACAAAACCCGGGCAGGGTCACGGGATTTGATTTTCCTATTGGCGTGCCCACCGCTTATGCACGGGTAGCCGGTGTCCGACGCTTCCGCGCTCTCCTCGACGGCCTCGGCGCACCGCCGTGGGATGAGTTCGCCAAGCCGGCCCGCGTCGCTGCCGAGATCTCCCTCCACCGCCCCTTCTATCCAGAGGGTAACGGCAGGGGGACCCGCAAGGATGACCTCGTCGAAGCCTTCCGCGCGACCCGCTGGGAGGACCTGCTGCGAGAGTGTGACCGTGGTCAGTTGGACCGTCCGGCAGCCGAATGCCTGTTCTGGACCCTCGGTCCCAAGCAGGTCGGGCGCGCCGCCCTGTCGGGATGGACGGAGGTGCTACGACCCGCCCTCGCCGAAGGCGCGAGGCTCTGGCCGTTCGATGGTGCCCTTGAGAAGCTGCTGCAAGAAGCTGGCTGCGTGGTCGCTGAGACGTACCCCGCCGACGCCGTTCGACTCCTTAACTTGGAGCTACCTAGCCCGAGGGGCGGAAAGCGGGACCCGAGGTACCGACAGCGAGTCGGGCGCGCGCTCGTCACGACCGCGGAAACCGACAAAGCCGTCCGCCTATCCCCGGCGTTGCGCGAGGTGTTGCTCGACGGTTTCGGTCCGGACCCGAACGGTGAGGATCCGTTCGATGCGGTCATTGGCCTGCTGGCGATGTTGGAGGTTGTCCTCGAAAGACGCTCCGACGGGGCACCCTTGTCGGCAGCCGTGCGTGAGGTCGAGGGATGGATGCTCGGCTACGTCGTTCCGGAATCGGCGCATGCAACCGACAAGACTAGCGTGCCGCCGGAACCGGCGTCCCGCGACTGGCCGCTCCCGGAGCTCTTACCCGCGCGCCTAACCGGCGCCGAGCCCGTCATCGACGATGGCCGCCCCGTGCCTGGGCTCACCGTGCTCGACTTCTGGCGATGGGCCGCATCGGATCTCGCAGACAACGTCGTGCGGGGTTGGTTCGCCGAGTTCATCGTGGCTGCGGCCCTTGGCACCTACGACGGCGTTCGGCAGTCCTGGGACACCGTCGACGTGAAAACGAAAGCCGGCAAGACGATCCAGGTCAAGTGCTCCGCGTATCTGCAGTCGTGGGCCCAGAAGGAACTTTCCCAAGTTAACTTCTCCGTGAAGCCTGCCCGCGCCTGGGATCAAGAGACCGGCACCAGGGAGGATCGGGCGGGCAGGCACGCGGACGTCTACGTCTTCGTGCACCAGAAGCATATGGACAAGGCAACGCTCGACCCCCTTGACCTCACCCAGTTGGACTTCTATGTTGTCCCGACGGCGGTCGTCGAGGCGCGCTGGCCCGGGCGGCTGCGCGTGTCGCTGGCCGCCGTGCGCGAGGCGGCCTGTCCAATCCGATACGCCGAGCTCCGGCGTGAGATAGAAGCACTCTAGGTCGACACTTGTTCGAACGACGAAACGCCAAAATGCCCTCGGAAGGGTGACGACCTTCTGAACGCGGCGCGCATCGAGACGGGCATGCTGTCGGTGCCCGTCGTGTCCAAATAAACAAACGAACTCAAGACCCTTCGCCGCCTTGGCCCGGTCGCAAACATAGACACTAAGCTGCTGATTTATGGTCTATTTCAAAGGGACTTATAACGATTTGATTGGAGCTCTTGTCAATAGGTGTGTAAAAAAGTTCAGGCAGCAGCAACCTTCGACGACTCCGTTACCCTGTCTCCATCTTCAAATCGAACGCCCAGGTGGACCTCTCGCATCAGCTCCGGTGCATTGAGCCGGCGAAAATTCTTCTCCGCAACCAGAAGCAGTTTGAAGATTGTCGCAGTGGCGGACTCGATTTTCTTGAACCTTTTGGCCGCATCCGTTCTCAATCTCAGTGCAGCGAACGGTGACTCCACGACGTTGCTCGTGCGAAGGTGTTGCCAGTGAGGCTTGGGAAAGGAATAAAAGCTGACCATCCGCTCCTAGTCCTCGTCGAGCACGTGCGCGGCCCCCGGAAGACCCTTGCGCAAGCACCAATCCTGGAACTTGGCCTTCTTCGTCTCGCACTCCTGCAGGCTGGTGGCGTAGGGGATCGCCGTCAACAGCGGCTTGGCCTGCGCCTGGTCCCTTTTCGGAATCCGGTCCAGTACGTTGAGGATTCGGTGGTTCCAGCACCGCTGTTCCTCAGCTTCTGGAAATACGTTTCGGGTCGCGGCCCAGATGCCGAGATGACCGTCACCGATCACCAAACGGGGACATCTCAGACCGCGCTTCTTCAGTCTCCGTAGCAGCGACGACCATGACGCTTCGGATTCTCGATGCCCGGCCTCCAGCGTCAGGACGATTTTCGTCCCGTCGGACAGGCCACCAACCGCAACTAGCACCGCCGCCTTGTCCTTCTCAAGGCCGGCCTTCACGTACACGCCATCTACCCACAGGTACACGAGCTCGAGTTCTTCCAGTGGGCGAGCTAGCCACTGCTCGTACTCTCCCTGCCATTTCTGGGTGATGTCTTAAGATTCCTGTCAAAGAAAAACGATGTATGGTTCCCCAAGCTCAAAACCCGTCCCCGTCATGGGGACAGAAAAGGAGAACCATACATCATGGGAAAGGTACTACCGAGTCAGCGATTACTCAAGCAGTTCGAGGAACAACTGGTATTTGGGGAGATGAATCTCTCGGAGATCGTCCGGTCGGGAGCTCAGATGATGCTTCAATATGCGTTGGAGCGCGAGGTGACGGAGGCGTTGGGTCGAAACTACTATGAGAACGCTCCGGCAACGACGAAGGAGAAGGGACGACGCAACGGGTATGAGTCGCATCGGGTCCTCACGGGCGAGGGAGCGGTAACGGTGCAAGTGCCGCGGGTACGAGAAACAGAGAAGGTGTTTCAGTCAAAGATTCTCGACGCCTACGTGAGCCGGACCGAGAAACTCGATGAACTGATCGCGCGGATGTACGTCCACGGGATGTCGACGCGTGACATTGAGGCGACGTTCGCGGACGTGCTGAGCGGCACGGGTGTCTCGAAGTCGGTGGTGAGCCGGGTCACACGGTGTCTGTCGGAGGATTTCGAGGCGTTTCGAAAACGGGATCTCTCGAACGAGAAGCTGTTGTATCTCGAGCTCGACGGCACGTACCTGCGCTACCACCAAGGAGCGGAGAGGAAAGAGCCCATCCTCGTTGCGACCGGCTATCGCGCTGATGGGACGCGAGTTCTTCTTCATATCGGTGTCGGCAACCGAGAATCCTACGAGAACTGGAAGGGGTTCTTGCAGGAGATGGTGGCCCGAGGAATGAGGGAGCCGTTGCTCATCGTGACGGACGGGAATCCTGGAGTGCTCAAAGCGATCGCAGAGGTCTTCCCTCGAAGCCTCAAGCAACGTTGCCAGAAGCACCGCCTCGAGAACATCCTGGGCAAGGCTCCGAAGGAAGTGCGCGACGAACTCAAGGCGGCCATCCTTGAGTCGTTCCATGCGAACAGCTACGAGCAAGGGCTGAAGAAGGGTCGGGAGGTGATCGCTCGGTACCGTCAACGATTCCCGAGCGCGATGAAGTGCATGGAAGAGACCTTCGAAGCGTGTCTTCAGGCGCTACGCCTTCCTGCGGCGCATCACAAAAGGCTTCGCACGTCGAATCTACTTGAGCGCACGTTCGGAGAGCACAAACGTCGCACAAAGGTCATTCCTCACTTCTTCACCGAGGAGGCCGCGATGAAACTCTCGTTCGCTGTGCTCTTGGCCGTCGCAAACAAATGGCGCGGCGTGAGGATGGATGTCTTCGCCGCTAGGAAAGTCGAGGAGCTTCGCAACGAGCTTCTCCCGCAAGGCACGTCGGAGGAATCAGCAGCTTAACCGAGCGCGGGGAACCGTACGGAGATTTGACAGGAAAATTAAGACTTGACCCATTTCTGTTTCAGCCGCGACACCGTGCTGGGAGAAAGCGGTGAACGTCTTCTGGCAACCTGCGCATCGCAGCATCTGGCGTTCGTATACCGTCGCCTGGATCGGGGGCTGAGCTTTCAGCTCCACATCCTTTCTCGGAGCTTGGGTGTCATAGAGCTTGCCTTGGCACAGAGGCTCGGGGCATGGGCCGCCCGCTTTCACTTCGCCATGGCTCACCGTCTCCCGTTTGGCGCCTGTGTAGTCCTTGGCCCCATTACGGCCATGACACTTTCTCTTTCCTTTCCTTTTCAGCTTCTTTCCGTTTCGCGCGACGTTCCGTCGTCGGCGTGCTCACGCCTCGACGATAGCGGCATCGTAGAACGTGGCGAACTGTCTCGAGCAGAACCGGGCAAGCTTCCTCGGGAAGCTCTCCTCTCGATAGACGCTCTTCCAGGCGGAGCAGCTCAGCCCGCTCGACCTTCATCCACAACCCCGAGCTCGCGGCGAAACTTGCGCACCAGCGGATATACCAGGCACCGTTTCACCGGCTTCGCCTCTTTGTTGTGTCGGTCCATACGGCCACGCCCAGTAGTCGATCCCACGTCCATCCAGTTCGCCGCCAGGTAGCACGTCCCCTCGTTACGCTCCCTCTCCACAAACGTCTCGAGCAACACCGGCCTCACACCGTACGCTTCCTCCCAATCATCCACCACCACTCGGGCTGCCAGCGACAGCACGTGACTCGCGAGGCCTTTGATGGAAAACCACGGCAGGATCAGGAACCGACTGTTGTTTACCACCCGCCGAAGGTTCTTTTGCCGCGTCGCGTCATCCCAACCGATGAAGCCGTCACGAGACCGAAGACGACGCGCTGACGACGAGAACTGCACGCACCCACTCAGCTCACGACGAGGTTTCGAGCTCCAGACCAAGTAACGCAGGTGTGCGCCATAGGCCACCTTGTGCCCGAGGTAGTGGTAACGCTCGACCAGTTCCCTCCACAGCGCTCGCTCCTCAGCGTGCGCCACCAAGCCCAGAGTTACCGGCGCCACGTCCGATAGATTGCCCTCTCGACGAGACCCCTTTCGTCCAGCCTTCGTGTAGTGGATGCTCGTGGGGCCGCGACGACGCTGCTCGCGACGACGGGGTAGCTTCACCAATCCCCTCGCTTCGAGCAAATCGAGGTACTCGTAACATTCCCGGGATTTCAAATTTCCGTTCGCACGAACCCAACCCAATGACTCGCAGATCGTGCTCGCAAGCTCGTGCCGCGACAGTCCGCATGAGTCGATGACCTCGTGCAGAATATTCCATTCCTCATCGGTCACACCCTTGCCGCAAAAGCTCGGGCGCTTCCACACCATGGCCTCCGTCTCGTTGCTCACCTGGGCCACGCTCCTTTCCTCTCAGGCTGAGACTACACAGATGGTCCCGCTTTGTCCAGGACTTTTTTCCTTTTTGTTTCAAACCTCCGTCAACAACGAGCGCCCCCCCGGGCAGACTACTTATCGCATCCCGTCCTGTGCCAAAACTCGGCCCTTTTGAAATAGACCGCAAATCAGCAGCTTAGACGCCCTTGGAATCCGCGCAGAATCCAGGGTATTTCGCGCCGCAGGACTGGCTTCCGACCCCTGGGCTGCGGGTGGCGGGCGACAGGCCCACCGGGGGTGCGCACGGCTGGCTCAAATCGGCTGCCGGGGCGAGCTGCAGGCAACGAACTGCGCTCCCGGAAGAAATACGTATCCGACCGCGATGCCAGATTCAAGCAGCCCTCGGAAAGGTGCAAACTGCTGACCCGCTGGGCGTTCGAGTATTTTGACCAGACGGGTATCCCTCTTTTCACCTTACAAGGTCTTGACTAGAAAAAAAGTCGCCGGGCCACTCTCCCCGTCGCGAAAACCAAAGCGCTGGTAAAGCTGCCGCGCCAGAGCGTTATCTTCGCGCACCTCCAGAGTCACTTTTCCGCAGTCCAATTCGCGGGCTTTGGCTTCGACCGCTTTGAGCAACAGACGCCCGACGCCCCGTCCGCGGCAGCCGGCGGTAACGGCCAGATCGTGAATGTTGATCAGAGGTTTGGCGGTGAACGTGGAGAAACCAGTCATGCAAACCGTGACCCCCACCGCGCGGCGGTCCAGCCAAGCGAGAAAAACCAGCGTCCCCGGGTGTCTCTTTAGTCCGGGTACGAGTTGCTCCAACACCCTGGCCGCCAGCGGAGTTCCCTGGCCGATCGGTAGCCGCGCATACTCGTCCACCAACTGCCGAACCGCCTCGGCATGCTTGAAGTTGTTCAAGTCAGCTTCGAGGACCTCGAGATTCATCGTTTTTTTGAAGTCCTTACCCTTGGGGCGGGACTTATCATGGCAGGATGACCTGACCCCACGGTTAGTACCACGTTGTATCTCAGTCATTCGGTGCTGACAAGGGCTGGTTGAAGCCGGCGTGGCAAAGCCGGTTTCAACCAAATCGTTTCAAGTTTCGTGTCTGTCTTTCTCCTGAAATAGGATGTTGTAGGTCTGGTCGCCACCCTTGCCTATGGCCGCGCCGTGGGGCGCTTCTTAGTTTATGGAAGGGACAGCCGAGTTTTGGCACAGGACGGGGTGCTTCCGCAAGCAAGTGTTGGTGGCTGCCACGTAACCCGTTCTCGTGCTAGAGTTTGAGCTTGATTTCGAGAGACGCAGTTCTTTCTGCGATGCCGGCTGGCTGACCACGCGATGCCTCACCTTCAAGGATGTCTCTGTACCCTGGTCCCCGTCCTGTGCCAAAACTCGGCCCTTTTGAAATAGGCCATAAATCAGCAACTTAGTGGTCTTCTCCGGCCAGCGTGTCAACGCCTAATCGTAAAGACGGCGGCGTCAGCGGTACTGTTCGTCGAGCTGTTCTCAGATGGTGCGGTCGCACCGCTGGTACGAAGCCCATCGGCCTGAAGCTCAGCGCCGAAGGCGGGAAGCCTACGCGAAGGAGGTCAAGGCGCAGTATCCGCGGGCGAAGGTCACCACACGCCCGCGGCATCCGTAAGGGCGGTGAGCAGAGGCGGTCGGCCGGACGCCCTATGCGCTCGCCGGATTTGGAATTCTTGGAAGTCGTGCAGCCCGCGAGTTTCGAGACATCAAGTGCCTAGAAGCTATCCCAGAACGTCCGCGTAAGAGCTTTCGTCGAAGCCGACCAGCAACGTTTTCCCGACGCGCATCATGGGGGCGCGCAGGTTTCCCGTCGGCCCTAACAACGCGTCCACGATTTCCTTTGACGCCTTCCCGCCAGGAAAGCTTTGGACTTTCCTGCCCTTGGCAACGATGACTTTGTTGGCGCCTTTGATGAGCGCCACGGCGTCTTTGCGATTCAGCTTTTTCGAGGCAGAGACGACTTCCTTCGCTTCGATTTTCTTGGCGTCCATGAACTTGGACGCTCGACCACAGCTTGTTCAAGGCTCTCGGACGACGACCGTGGACACAACGGCGGGCTATCGAAATGGATACGGTAAGCCTCGGAAACTGACGATGAGCGTGGGCACAGTGACGGTTCGCCGGCCGAGAGTACGGAACGTGGAGGAGAGGTTCGAAAGTCGAGTGCTTCCGCTGTTCAAGCGTCGGAGCGAAACGGTGAGCGAGTTGATTCCGGAGCTGTACCTGCATGGACTAGCTCACGGAGATTTCGATCTGGCGCTCCGCGGGCTTCTAGGGGAGGACGCTCCACTTTCTCCCAGCACGGTGTCGCGGCTGAAACAGAAATGGCAGGGAGAGTACGAGCAGTGGCTAGCTCGCCCACTGGAAGAACTCGAGCTCGTGTACCTGTGGGTAGATGGCGTGTACGTGAAGGCCGGCCTTGAGAAGGACAAGGCGGCGGTGCTAGTTGCGGTTGGTGGCCTTGTTCCTGAAGCTGTTTCCACGCTACGCCGGTCGAGCCCGCCGAGGGGCTACCGTCGCCGGCGACCATCTACGCGGCACGGCAGTAGTAGTTGAGAATGCCCCCAAGTCGCTCTCGCGACACGATGGGGCCGGCGTCATTCGCGCTTGCCGGCAGAGGTGTGAGGAGCTCGTTGCCGAGACCTTGGTGGTTCCGTTCTGTGTGATAGTGCACTACGTATTCGGTTACCGCTGTGCGCAGGTGTCGCTCACTGAGAGGTACGAAGCGGTCGAGACACTCTCCACGTATGGAGAGAACGAATCTTTCCGCATATGCGTTCAGATTCGGACTATTAGCGGGAAGGCGAAGGGGCTTCACGCCTGAATCTCTCAAGAGCCCACGTACCGCCTCGGTGAATAGCGGGTCCCGGTCGTGGATGAGGTATCGCTTGCCAAGGAGGAAACCATCCCACATGTCCGTGAGGTTTCTTGCCACCTGCTTCATCCACTCCCCGTTGGGGTCCGACGTTATCCCACCGATGCACACGCAGCGAGTGGCGATATCGATGACAAACAGGACATGGTAGCGGACGAGCCCGAACGGGTTCACAACCTCGACGGTGAACAGGTCTGTCGCAGCGATGGCGCCCCAATGAGCCTTGATGAAGGTGCTCCACGACATGCTCCTGCCCCGCTCCGGGGCAGGCGCGATACCGTGCTCGGCGAGGATCCTCTTGATGGTGTTGCGTCCGAGTTCATGTCCTAGGTTCTTGAGTGCGCCTCGCAGGCGCGTATATCCCCACGTCGGGTTCTCCTGCGCCACGCGCACAATGAGTTCACGGATATCCTTCGCCGTCGGAGGTCGGCCTGGGCTCCGGTTCTTGCTGCCATCGTACTTGGCTGCGATGAGGTGGGGTACCAGCGCAGAAGCGTAGCGGGTGTGGCAACGGACGCAATCTGGGCCAGCGCCTCCCGGCCCAAAGCCTGGGCCTTGACGGCGAGCCTGCGCCGCTCGTCGTCCGAGAGCTTGAGACGCTTGCCCCGAAGCCCGGCTCGGAGCACACGGTTCTCCTCTTGCTGGTAGTCGATCACATCCTGCTGCTGGCGGTTGACCCAGCCAGCTAGAACGAGCAGTAGGAATTGCACGTGGTAGGTCATCATGGAGCTGAAGATAACACCCTCGGGCCAGACGATTGTAAAGCCCACGGCCCTTGACCCGGTCGCAAAACACAGACTCTAAGCTGCTGATTTATGGCCTATTTCAAAAGGGCCGAGTTTTGGCACAGGACGGGGAAGCGGAAAGGAAATCCGACCCATCGCCGTTTCCTGGGACACGCTACGTGCTGCTGCATTCTCTTGCGCACACGCTGATTCGTCAGCTATCACTCGACTGCGGTTACTCGGCGAGTTCTGTTCGAGAGCGTATCTACAGCAGCACCGACCCCAAGAGGCCGATGGCAGGCGTCCTTCACCCTGAAAGACCGGGATTTCTGCACCGGACGGAATTTATAGGAGGGACACCATAAATCAGCAACTTAGAGTCTGTGTTTGCGGCCGTGCCCAGGGCCGAGCGCAAACAAACGACGAAATCATGCAGGCATAGTCCCGGCAGATCGGAGACCGATCAGGTTCGGGACGCGCGGATGAATAAATAGAAGGCACAGGGTACCATGCGTGGCGGTAGCGTGGGCGGAGTCAGTGAACCTGCGACGAGACCCAGGTGGGCGACGACGGGAGGCGACCTCATTCGGGCAGGGGTGCCGGTGCGTCGGGATGTTGCTCATCGGCCACATGCCGGGTGTCTCGCTGTCACTAGCTACAGAGGATGAGATCATGCGAACTATATTGATTGTCGTGTCAATGGCGGCGCTTTCTGTTGGATGTCGGCAGAACCCGTTGGCTGAGTTGCAAGAAGATGCTCAGGAGGTATTTGACGACGCGCGGACGAGGGCAGAGGAAGTGCGCGAACTGTCAGCAGAAGAACTCGAGGACCTCTGGGCGATCGAATACACGTCACTCGAGGTGACAGAAGCTGATCTCGGTGGCGTGGACGAGCGGCTCAATAAGATGGGACGAGAGCGGTGGGAGTGCTATCACGTCAGTGGGCATGAGCAAGGAACGGTCTTTTACTTCAAAAGACGCAAGTCGAACGGGATCGCCTACCTAACTAATCTGCTGAGGGTAGGTGCGATCACATTCTAGAGTGACCGCACCGGACCGGCCACGGTGGTGTGGATGAGACGGCGCACCGCGTCCTGTGCCCAAACTCGGCCCTTGGTGGATAGAGTCTTGGAGGGTTCGGTTGTATTTTTGGACACGACGCGTTTCACCCGACGGCGGAAGGCGCGCGAGCTCGGTGCCCGCATGGAGTCTCCCTGTCAGGTTCGTGAGCTCGACTTGCGTTGGGGTGAGCTGCGCGGCGTCAAGACCTCGATCGGTAACTTCGAGCTCGACGTACTCGTCGTGGCGGCGGGGGTCGACACGCCGAAGGTAGCGGCGATGGCCGGGCTCCGCGTGCCGCTGAAAGATTCTCCCGGCCTCCTCGCCCACACGAAGCCCACCGCTGAGCTCATCGGCCGGGTCGTCTCGCTCCCGGCGCCCATATGAAGCAGAAACTCGACGGACGCGTCGTCACCGGGAGCGGCTTCGGGGGCAGCTGTGCTCCGCAAAAAGTCGAGCCGGCGTTGATTGCGCGGGTTAGACCTACCATAGTCGGCTGCTTCTGGCTGCCTTGGTGCACAACTCGCGATCTCGGTCCACAATTGTCCTGTACTCGCGGATACGAGGTTCCCCATGAGCATTTTCAAACGCACTCAGCGGAAGTATGTGAAGAAGGCCTATCGCGTGAGGAATTGGCGTGAATATGAGGCGGGTCTACGCAACCGCGGGAGCCTGACCGTCTGGATCTCGCTCACCGCCGGCAAGCTTGTGAACTGGGACGCGCCCCGGCCAAGGAGGAGGAAACCGGGCCGTCAACGCAAGTACTCGAACCACGCCATCGAGACGGCTGTCACCCTGGGCATGGTGTTTCATCTGTCATCTAGGCAGAGCGAGGGATTGCTGCGATCGTTGTTCGCTCTGATGAAGCTAGACAATGATGTGCCCGATCACACCACGCTCTCGAGGCGCAAGCCGAATCTGGGTAAGGTCCCCTTCTACCAAGTCAAGCAGAAGACGCCGTTGCACATCTTGATCGACAGCAGCGGTCTCGCTGTCCACACCGGCCAGCTGCGCAGAGCACAAAAGAGCAGGGACTATCGCAAGCTCCATCTGTGTGTCGACGAGCAGAGTGGCGAAGTCGTCGCCGGCGAGCTGACGAGCAAAAGAGCCCGCGATTCATCGCGGGTTGCATCGCTTGTCGGACAGATCGACAGTCCCATCTCATCGGCCAGAGCTGACACCGCATACGACGCCGGCGGCGTCTATGAGGCAATCGAGAATCACAGCGCTCATCGCTCGCCGAGGGTGCTGATACCGCCGCGCAAGGGCGCCCTGCTCGCATCGGGGCCGGCGAGCAGCCGACAGCGCAATCGCAACATTGCAGCACAAGCTCGGCTCGGCAAACGAAAGTGGCACACAGAATCGGGCTACAGCAAACGGAGCAAAGTCGAGACAACGTTCCATCGCTACAAGGCTATCGTGGGCTCAGCGATGCGAGCGAGAGGGTTGGCGGCACAGAGAGTTGAGGCAAGGATCGGGTGCAAGATTCTCAACACCATGACGGCGCTCGGGATGCCTGATAGCGAGATGATCGGATGATGGGAGTCGGGGCCAAGCGAGCTCTCGGCCTCTATCGGAGTTGTGCACCAAGGCAACACGTTTGCGCCAACGGGGGGGAGCGGGCCGCTGACAGGGCCGTGCAGCGTCGGAAAAGAGGCCGCCCGAGGGTCCAGAATCGAGGCTAGGGCTACTGCGGCGTAGCGGGCTAGCAGTTCTGGTCCAAGTACGGCCCGGGCCTCCTTGATGCCCATCTTTCCCCAGGCATGGATCCAGGTCTTCACCCGGGAGCGTGGCGATACAATCACCCCTATTCTGATAAGTACAAAACCTTGCTAACATACCTACGGCAAAACTCACTCAGCTAGGCATGAGCCATTTTTGAAAATTTAGGACACTACCGATAAGAGAATGAAATCCTACACAGTCCAATTCGAAATCGCCGGTCCAACGGCCATGTGGAGCGGACGCTTCTGGAAGCCGCTTCTATTTTGAGGCAGCGGAGACGTGAGAGACGACTAACGCTGTCCCATCTTGGCTGTGCCTTCTATTTATTCATCCGCGTGATGGAGATCACGGATATACTCAGCCAGAACGTGCCCCTGGAGGACGTGCAGTATCTGGCCGGACACTCCAACCCCTCGGGCCACACAGATATCTATGACCGGCGTAGACAGCACGTCACTCGCAACATCGTGGAGCGTGTCTCGATATGAAAGAAGGACCAAGGAAGAGAGACATCCTTTCGAGGCCTGCTAGCAAGAAAGCCGCTGCACGGCCTCGTTCGGCTCCCCGCAATGAATCCAAGCCCGTGCCGGTTCCTCTGCCCGAAAGTGTCCGCCACCAGCGGGCGGGTGAAACGACGGAACGTTCCGCGCATCTCGAAAAACTCAAACAACTCTTCGAGGCGGCTCCGATCAGCCGCTACCTGGGCATGACACTCAGCTATTGCGAGAACGGCGTGGCGCGCGCGCGTTTGCCGTTTCGGGCCGAGTTCGAAGAAAGGCATGGCGTCATCCACGGGGGTCTCATCAGTCTGCTGGCGGACACGGCGGGTAACTTCGCGGTGGGTTCGGTCTCGCTGGGCTCCACGGTCAAGACGGTGGAGTTCAAGATGAGCTTGCTGGCAGGAGTCCAGGGAGACCTGCTCGCCATCGGAGAGGTCGTCCGCAAGGGACGCTCGCTCGCCACCTGCCGGCTCGAGGTTGTTGGGGGCAACGACCATGTGGCGGCCATCGGGCTGGCCACTTATGCCCTCCAGGCTGTTTAGCCATCTGCACCTGCTTGTTGCAGCCCAGGCGGGTCTTGAGTTCGTTTGTGTTTTTGGACACGACGCTATCGACGGTGACGGGAAGGCGAAGCTACCGGAACACTCACGCTCTGTTTCGCGACCTTTCGAGGCGGATGAATTTCAGGGGGACAAGGAGCCACCAATGCCTAGGAAATCGAAGAAGCCAGTAAGAAAGCAAACGCACTCGCCTACGGGCAAGGTAGTTGGCCAAGTCGGTCAGATACTGCTACCGATGATAGCTGGGATCGCGGCCACGAAGGCGGATCTGACGGAATGGGTGTACGAGCAAGGACTGACAGCTCTGCACCTACTGCTCAGAGAGGACGCCGAGGAGATCGCGGGGCTCAAGGGCAAGCACGAGAAGGAGCGAACTCATAACCACTGTGGGAGCACGAACGGAGAGCTGAGCTTCGGTGGTCGTCGCATCCAAGTGTCGCGACCTCGAGTTCGCTCGAAGTCGGGCGAGGAGGCGTCGCTTCCACACTTCGAAGCCTTCCGCGAAGAAGACCCGCTTCCAGAGCGAGTGTTGAATCAGATCTTGGTGGGGGTATCGACCCGAAATTACGAATCGAGTCTGGACAAACCCGCGGCCAAGTTGAAGTCTCGTGGCACGAGTAAGAGTGCCGCCAGCCGTCACCTCGTGAGCCAGACGACTAAGAAGCTCGAGGAATACCTGTCTCGGCGGCTAGAGGAGTTCGAGCTTGCGGCACTGATGCTGGATGGCCTTGAGGTGGCCGGACAGACCGTCGTCGTAACTCTCGGTATCACAATAGATGGAACGAAGGTGCCCCTGGGTATATGGCTGGGCTCGACGGAGAACTCTCGGGTGTGCACCGCGATGTTGCAGGACCTTCTCGAGCGAGGCTTGCGCGTCGATGAGTCGATTCTCTGCGTAGTGGACGGAGGCAAAGGCATCCGCAAGGCACTCGTCGACGTTTTGGGGGACCTCGCGGTCATCCAAAGGTGCCAGATCCATAAACTCCGGAATCTTCGCTCGTACCTTCCCAAGTCTCGTCACGCCTACGTGCTCCAGACGATGAAGGAAGCCTACAAGTGCAAGAGTGCCGACAAGGCGCGCAAGCGACTTCAGGCATTGGTGTCGTGGCTCGAGCGAAACGGCTACGACGAAGCTGCCGGAAGCCTTCGTGAAGGGATGGAAGAGACACTCACGGTCGTGAAGCTCGCGCTGCCCGCCTTACTTCGCCAGTCTCTTGCCACGACGAACGCCATTGAGAATCTCAACGGAACCATTCGCAGAGTATCGAGAAACGTCAAGCGTTGGAAGAGTCCTTCCATGGTTCGCCGATGGACCGCTCTTGGCGTCGTCACCGCGCAGAAAAAGTTCCGGCGTATCAAAGGCTATCGCCATATGGGCGCTCTCGTTCACGCGCTTAGAAGCAAACAGAAATCTCTTGACAGCGATGAGTTTGCTGCCTAAGAGTATTCACAGGTGCCGCCGCTACCCGACCAAATTCAACAGCGGCCGGGACATCCCCATTGTCAGGGTACGTTGGCATATGGGGGTTCATGTCGACACCGGCCTCAACGTGCGTTCCGAGCAAAGGTAAGCTCGACCGGCGCGCGGGGCTGTAAGCAATGTAGCCGCTGACGGCTGCCATCGACTCCGCAGTTGTGGCGAACCGGACGAACTCTAGTGCAGTCTTGAGGTTCCGCGTTCCTGCGACGATGCCTAGCTGGCCTGTGTCTAGCACTTGACCATCCCAACGATCACGAAAGGTTATCTCTCGATCCCCTGCGCGAGCATCTCACCCGCATCGGCGGCCGTCGCGGAGCACACCCCCAGTCGCTCTCGCGACACGATGGGGCCACCAGCGTCATTCGCGGTCCTGCTCACCTTGATGGCCTTGGGCGTTAGAAGTTGAGGAGGGCCTTCACGCCCAAGGTTCGCGGTGGGTTGGTCAGGAAGAAGATCCGGGCGCGGGTTCCGTGCTCGCGGTTGAACGACAGCAGAGCCCGCTCGTCGGTCAGGTTGTTGATGTACAACGACACGTCCCACTTCTCGCGACGAACGCCGATGCGCAGGTTGAGTAAGTTGTAGGCCGGCAGCTTGGGATCGTATGTGAAGGTATCCTGCGTAAGCGGGGCACCGATGGTGTTGGCTCCGAACGAGAGCAGGTCCAACGTGCCGAGGTCCTGGTCGCCGACTTGGGTAAAGCGGTCGCCGACGTGCTGGTAAGTAGCGGTCACGTAGGGCACCGACTCCCCCGTCTGTCACTGGTAGGTGGCTGCGGCGGCAAGCTGGAACTGGGGCACGGTCGGCAGCCGCCGCCCCTCCACGATTCCCGTTGCCGAGGTCGGCTCCACGGTGGACTGCAGTTTCGAATCGTTGATGCTCGTGGAGATGGCAAAGTCGAAATTGCTGCTCGGCGCGAGCTCGAAATCCAACTCGACACCGGTGCTGCGGGAGTCGGGGACGTTGAAGATGAGGCGGGAGGAACAGGATCCGGCGGTCACCGTCGCCTGGAGGTCGCTGATGTCCATGTAGTACACGGCCACGTTCACGGAACCGCGGTTGTTCAGAAGCCTGGACTTGGTGCCGACCTCGTCCTGTGCCAAAACTCAGCCCTTTTGAAATAGGCCATAAATCAGCAGCTTAGTGTCTGTGTTTGCGACCGGGCCAAGGGCCGTGGGCTTTACAATCGTCTGGCCCGAGGGTGTTATCTTCAGCTCCATGATGACCTACCACGTGCACAATTCCTACTGCTCGTTCTGGCTGGCTGGGTCAACCGCCAGCAGCAGGATGTGATCGACTACCAGCAAGAGGAGAACCGTGTGCTCCGAGCCGGGCTTCGGGGCAAGCGTCTCAGGCTCTCGGACGACGACCGGCGCAAGCTCGCCGTCAAGGCCCAAGCTCTAGGCCGCGAGGCGCTGGCCCAGATTGCGTCGGTTGCCACACCCGCTACGCTCCTGCGCTGGTACCGCTGCCTCATCGCAGCCAAGTACGATGGCAGCAAGAACCGGAGCCCGGGCCGACCTCCGACGGCGAAGGATATCCGTGAGCTCATTGTACGCGTGGCGCAGGAGAACCCGACGTGGGGATATACGCGCCTGCGGGGTGCACTCAAGAACCTCGGACATGAACTCGGACACAACACCATCAAGAGGCTCCTCGCCGAGCACGGTATCGCGCCGGCTCCGGAGCGGGGCAAGAGCATGTCGTGGAGCACTTTCCTCAAGGCTCGTCTTCATAGATCTCGGCGTAGTGGTCGCGCGGCGAGCCATCCACGACGGCGAGCTCTCCGAAAACGTCTCCAGGATGGAGAAAGGCTGACACGATCTCTTTCCCCTCCTCGGTCAGTGTTGAAATCTTCACGACGCCGCGTTTGATCAGGTAAATCCGGTCGGAGGGGTCCCCAGGCAGATTGAACCGCCCCGGGTTTCCCGGAGACTCCAACTCTTGAGAGGATGGAGTCATGACAAGACGAAGCAGGTATTCACCGGAGGTAAAAGAGCGCGCAGTGCGGATGGTTTTCGACCAGCAGGCTCAGCACGAATCTCAGTGGTCAGCGATCTCATCGATTGCGTCGAAGATTGACTGTACGCGGGAAACGCTACGCACGTGGGTGCGGCGAGCAGAGCGTGATGCTGGGAAACGAGCGGGACTGACGACGGACGAGCGTCAGCGGCTGAAGGAGCTTGAGCGAGAGAACCGTGAGCTAAAGCGGGCGAACGAGATCCTTCTCAAGGCGTCGGCGTTTTTCGCCCAGGCTGGTCTCGACCGCCGACCGAGGTGAATGTGTTGTTCGTGGACGCGAACCGTGAAAAATACGGGGTCGAGCCGATCTGCCGGATGCTCCCGATCGCCCCGTCGACCTATTACGAGCAGAAAGCGAGAGAGAAGGACCCAAGCCGCCAGCCAGCGAGAGCGAAGCGCGACGTCCAACTCCGCGGCGAGATTCGTCGTGTACGGCAAGAGAACTTTGACGTGTATGGCGTGCGCAAGGTCTGGCGTCAGCTGTGCCGTGAGGGCCGCGACGTGGCTCGATGCACGGTGGCCCGTCTGATGCGTGAAATGGGTCTCCAGGGGGCGGTCCGTGGACGTCGATTCAAGACGACGAAGCCGGATTCGAGCGGCGCTCGCCCGATGGACCTCGTGGAGCGCGACTTCAACGCCACACGCCCGAACGAGCTCTGGGTTTCGGACCTGACCTACATCGCCACGTGGCGCGGCTTCGTGTATGTCGCCTTCGTCATCGACGTCTTCGCTCGACTCATCGTTGGTTGGCGAGCGACGACATCGTTGACTGCCGGCATCGCTCTCGATGCGTTGGAGCAGGCGCTGCACGAGCGCCGACTAAACCCAGAACACCCATTGGTGCATCACAGCGACCGCGGCGTGCAGTACGTCTCGATCCGTTACACCGAGCGGCTCGCCGAGGCGGGTATTGAGCCGTCCGTCGGCAGCCGAGGCGACTCTTACGATAACGCTTTGGCTGAATCCATCATCGGCCTCTACAAGACCGAGGTGATCCGTCGACGTGGGCCCTGGCGTGGTCTCGAAGACGTTGAGTTCGCCACCCTCGAGTGGGTCCATTGGTACAACACGCAACGACTCTTGGAGCCGATCGGTAATGTCTCCCCCGTCGAGTACGAGATGAACTACTATCGCTCGCAGGAAGGCTCGCTGGAGATGGCGAGACTCAACTAAAACAGTCTCCGGAAAACCCGGGGCGGTTCAGATAGACCGACGTGCGTTTCTTGAGCTCGGTCATCACGCTGATCTGGTTCGCCACCTTCATGGCATCTATGTTCATGTGGCGAAACAGGTCCATGCGGCTGAGGTACCAGAGCTTGCTTTTCGAGGCCACTTTGTTCTCTCTTCCGAATCTAGTGCAGGCGGGGAGCGCGCGCAAGCGCGGGGGAACACCTCCATGCGTCGGATCTTGTGACCGAGTCGATCCCTTGGTATTCTCCCGGTGCCCTGTCGCGGTTGGGGCGGGCGGATAGCAGGACTGGACTCATCCTTAGGAGACTTGAATGAAAGCAACGGTATCGGTGGACGAGCTGTGCATCAACACGATCCGGACCCTGGCCATCGACGCGGTACAGAGGGCTAACTCCGGTCACCCCGGCTTGCCGCTGGGCGCCGCCCCCATGGCCTACGTTCTTTGGCAGAGGCATCTGCGACACAACCCCCGGGATCCGGAATGGCCGGATCGAGACCGCTTCGTCCTGTCTGCTGGACATGGCTGCATGCTGCTCTACTGTTTGCTGCATCTGACCGGCTACGATCTGACTTTGGATGACCTGCGCGCTTTTCGTCAGTGGGGAAGTCTCGCCCCGGGCCATCCCGAAAGCTTCATGACGCCCGGCGTGGAGGCCAGCACCGGCCCGCTGGGTCAGGGAACGGCGAACGCGGTGGGTATGGCGATCGCCGAGCGCGCGCTGGCCCATCGCTTCAATCGCCCGGGACACGACATCGTCGATCATTTCACCTACGCCCTGGTTTCCGACGGCGACCTGATGGAGGGGATTTCTGCCGAAGCCGCCTCGTTAGCCGGTCATCTGAAACTGGGAAAGCTCGTTTATCTCTACGATTCGAACGATGTCACTCTGGACGGGCCGGCGTCGTTGACGTTTACCACCGAGGATGTGGGGAAGAGATACCAATCGTACGGATGGCAGGTGATACACGTGAAGGATGGGGACCGCGATCTCGACGCGATCGATCATGCCATCGCCAGCGCCAAATCCGACACCGAACGCCCGTCTCTGGTGGTCATTCGCACGACGATCGGTTTCGGATCGCCCAACAAGCAAGGAACCTCCGGAGCACACGGAAGCCCGTTGGGGCCGGAGGAGGTTGCCCTCACCAAGAAGGCTCTGGGGTGGGATCCGGATCGGTCTTTCTACATACCCTCAGACGCCGCGAAGACTTTTGGCGAGGCTCACGACAAGGGGCAAAAGGCGCAGGACGATTGGAAGAAGCGCATGTCGGCTTACTCGGAGAAGGAACCGGAGCTCGCCGCGGAGTGGAAGCGTAGAATCGCGGGAGATCTGCCGGACGGTTGGGACCGCGATTTACCGCGGTTCGATCCGGGGAAGAAGCTGGCGACGCGTGCGGCGGCGGGAAAGGCTCTCAACGCCATCGCTCCGCGCCTGCCCGACTTGATGGGGGGCGATGCGGATCTGTCCGGCTCGACCAAGACCGCTCTGGAAGGGGGGGGCTCTTTCGACGGACAAACCGGCGCGGGCCGGAACATTCATTTCGGGGTAAGAGAGCACGCCATGGGAGGCGTTGTAAACGGTATGGCTTACCACGGTGGCGTGCGGGCTTATGCAGCGACTTTCTTCTGCTTCTCCGACTACATGCGGCCCTCGGTCCGTTTGGCTGCGCTCAGTCACCTCCCCGTCGTTTTCGTCTGGACGCACGACTCGATCGGCCTGGGCGAAGACGGGCCGACGCACCAGGCGGTGGAGCACTTGATGTCGCTACGTGCGATGCCGAACCTTCATGTGGTGAGACCGGCCGACGCGAACGAGTCGGCAGAGGCCTGGCGGTGGGCCATCGAGCGCCAGTCGGGACCGGTTGCACTCGTCCTCAGCAGGCAAGGTCTACCGGTCTTGAAAGCCGATACATCGGGGCTTGCGCGTGGCGCCTATGTCCTGTCGGAAGCGAAGGGAGGACAGCCGCAAGCGATTCTTATTGGCACGGGCTCGGAAGTGGCTTTGGCGCTCGAGGCGCAGGAGATCTTGGCGGGAGAAGGCATTCCGTGCCGGGTGGTCTCGATGCCGTGCTGGGAGCTTTTCGAGGAACAGAGCGGAGAGTATCGTGAATCCGTGCTGCCGCCGTCGGTAACCGCGCGGGTAGCCGTCGAAGCCGGATCCACTCTGGGATGGTGGCGATGGGTTGGCGACGGGGGTTCCGCTGTGGGTTTCGACCGCTTCGGCGCGTCCGCGCCGGCCGAGGTCAACTGGGAAAAGTTCGGCTTCACCCCCGCGCACCTGGTCGAAGAAGTGAAGCGGCTTCTTTTGCGGTAACCCGCTGCAGATTACGGATCCGCCATTCGACAACGCATGGGCGAAAAAACTGCGCTCGTCCTAGAAGTCTCGAACCTCTCCAAGAGCTACGGGGAAAGACGCGCGGTAGACGGTATCTCCTTCGACATTCGCGCCTGGGAAATCTTCGGGCTGCTCGGCCCCAACGGCGCGGGCAAGACGACCACCATCGGCGTCATCGCTACCACCCTTCGACCGTCAGGCGGAGCCGTGCGCGTGGACGGGCAGAGCGCGACCGGTGCGCTCGGCGTGGTCCGAAAGAAGGTCGGTCTAGTGCCCCAGCAGGTCTGTCTTTATCCGTCGCTGACCTCGGAGGAGAACCTGAGATTCTTCGGCCGGATGTACGGATTGAGCGATGAAGCGCTCGGCGCGCGCGTGGAATCGATGCTCAAGCTCGTCGGACTCTCGCCACGGAGGCACGATCGAGTGGCTACTTTCTCGGGCGGGATGCAGCGCCAGCTCAATCTTGCCTGTGGGCTGATCCATGAACCGGAGCTGCTACTGCTCGACGAGCCGACAGTGGGTTTGGATCCTCAGTCGCGTGAAAGAATCTTCTCCGCGGCCGAGGATCTCGCGGCTCGTGGAATGGCTATTCTCTATACGACGCACTATATGGAAGAGGCCGAGCGGCTCTGCCATCGAGTCGCGATCATGGATGAAGGACAGTTCGTCGCAGAAGGAACGGCGCGTGAGCTTTCGGCAAAGGTGGGAACAGGGCGCACGCTCGCGATCACCTTCGAGAAGGCACCGGGTCCTGAATTGCGAGCTCGGCTCGTGAGAGAAGGGTCTCGTTCTACTCGACAGGCCGGCCCGTACGTGTTCCAGCCTGCAGGTAATTCGGTGGCAGAGCTCGTAGCGGAGCTGATGATCTTGGCATCCGCCGAGCAAAATCCGATCAAGGAGCTCGTGGTTCACCAACCCAATCTAGGGGAAGTTTTTCTTCACTTGACGGGAAAAGAGCTGCGCGATTGATTCTATATCTACACGCGAGCCAAATCAGGCTGGACCTCAAGCATTAACGAGCGGAGCTCCTCGCGTGCGACTTGTTCTATCTGACGGATCCGCTCCCGCGATAGTCCGAGCGCGGTGCCAATCTCCTCCAGCGTGCGCGCTTGCTGATACCCGATGCCGTAGCGCATAGCGAGGATGATCCGCTCCCGCTCCGGCATGCGTTCCAGCAGGGCCTGGATGGAATGCGTGGTTTCCTCTTCGATGGCTTCTTCCAAGGGGGACGTCCCTGTGTCGGCGAGGAGGTCGGCCACGCTCAGGTCGGTGGAAGCCAGGGGCGCGTCGATAGAGTCGATCGGGCGCAGCGCCGGCAACAACTCTTCCAGTTTCTCCGGCGGCAGTTCCATCTCCGCCGCGATCTCGAAGTGCGTGGGTGTCCTCTCCAGCTTGCTCGCGAGCTCGGATCGAAGTAGGGCGACCTCTCGGGCTTCCGCGATGCGGTTGAGCGGAATGCGGATGGTGCGTGCCTTCTCGGCGAGGGCGCGCCGAATGCCTTGCCGCACCCAATGCGTCGCGAAGGTAGAAAAGCGGGTCCCCATGGTGGGGTCGAAGCGATCGATGGCCCGGAGCAGGCCCATGCTTCCTTCCTGGATGAGATCCACGAAGTCGAGACCGCGTCCGCGGTAGGCCTTGGCGACCCAGACAACGAGCCGCAGGTTGTGCTCCACGAGCTCTTCTCGCACGCGTCGGATGCGGTCCATCGAGTCGCGAAGGATCGACGCGATGGAAAGAATCTGCTTCCGGGTGAGCAGCGGGGCCACTGAGTTGCGACTCCGGCGGCCTCTTCGGGGCGCCGGCTCGACGGGCGGCGGCACCGCGAGCGAACGATCGAAACCCTCACCCGCATCGTCTCCATCTCCAATGGATCGCAACAGCCGTTGTGCATACTCCTCGGCGGCAATCAGACGCCGGCGGGCGTTGGGAGACAACGGTCTCGAAGGCGCCCGAATCTCGGCAGGCACTTTGATTTTGGCTTTGCCGTCCGAGCGACGAGCGAGCTCCATCGCTTGCACTAATCGCCGGCGTGCCCTCCAGAGAATCCTGGCCAGCTCTTTTTCGCGATCCGCGGACAGCAGCGCGTAGCGGCCGGCGACATTGAGAAAGTAGCCGACATCGGATGGAGACTCGAGCTGCGGCTCGGGCCGATCGTAACTCGTCAAACTCAGGGAGGCCTTCATGATCACACTTCCGTTGTCGATCCTGGTGGCGTTGACGTCCGCAGGGGAATGAGACAGCGGTCCAACGAGATTGCGGTCTCATCGAGATGCGACGCGATGGTGCGCTCCCCTTGGAGGAGCGAGCTCAAAGGCATGCTGTCCAGGAGTCTCTCGACGTGCAGGTTCACCGTGGCCCAGACGGGACGGAGACCGCAGTCCGTGGTGTGGACACAGCAATCGTCTTGTCCCGTGAAACGGGCACAGAGATCGGACTGCGTCACGAAGCCGCCAAGAGCACGGATCACCTGACCCAGGGTTACCTGCTCCGGTGGTCTCGTCATCTGGTAACCGCCGCGCGTGCCTCGAGTGGACTCCGCCAGCCCGGCCTGGCTGAGAACGCGCAAGAGCTTTTCCGCGTAGGCAGGCGACAGGCTCTCCGAGGCCGCCACCTCGCGCACCGTGATCGGTTGGTTCTCGTGGGCGCGGCGAGCGAGCTGCAGTAGGCAGCGGATTCCGTATTCCTCCTGGGCACTGATTTTCACGGTGCTATTATGTCCGATATATGACTTTTTTGTCAAGTATATTCAAGTGTCTGTTAAATATACGTTTATACAGTGAGCTCACGGTCTGATTTCGTGGTCGTCTAAGGGCGCCGGATGCGGCTAGTATGGGGCTCGAGGTCTCGGAAACCGTTCATGAGAGAGCTTGCGGTACTGGTCGCCAAGGACATACAGCTTCTGATCCGCGACCGTTGGGCGCTGTTGTTTCTCTTGCTCGCTCCCATCGTCGTGATCTCCGTGGCTGGATTCTCTCTATCGACGTTCTACGGGAGCCGGGGCGGATCCGAAACGATCTTTGTCTTACCGGTGGCGGATCTGGACGGTGGGGAAGTTGCCGAGCAACTCGTCGCGTCGCTCGAACGAGCCGCCGGGCTCCGAGTCGAACGCGTTGGCGAACCGGAAGCTCGTCGCCTCGTCGTGGAGGCTGGCGAGGCGGGAGCCGCCCTCATCATTCTCGAGGGTTTCACGACGGAATTTCGCCGCGGCCGGGAAGTCCGCCTCGTCCTGCTGACCGATCCGGTAAGGCAACTCGAGCTCTTGCGAATAAAGAGTGAAGTGGGGCGCGTTCAGGCGGCGCTCGTCGCGTCTCAGGTGGCGAGCCGCGTTGCTGTCATCGAGGTCTTGACGCATGCGGGCGACGTGGATTTCGAAACAGTGTCGCAAGATGCGGGCGAGCTGGCCTCTCGTCTCATCGACAGATCCGTAGGTCTCGATGAGCAGAGCCTGACGAGCTTGCGCACGTCGTTCAACACGTTCGACCAAAACGTGCCCGGCTTCGGTGTCACGTTCTTGATGCTGGGCATGCTCCTCGGCGTCGGACTCGGTCTGGTGGACGAACGCGACTGGGGCATTTTGTATCGGTTGACGGCGAGTCCCGTCTCTGCGGACACGATCGTGACCGGCAAGGTGATCTCTCGCCTGTTAATCGGCGTGGTGCAGATGGTCATCCTATCCGCCTTTGGCCGTGCCGTCTTCGGCATTTCACTTGGTCCCTCTTTACTGGCACTGGGACTCGTCATCGGCGGTGTCAGTTTCGCATCGGCAGCCTTTGGGCTCTTGGTCGCGTCGCTTGCTCCCACGCGTGACTCGGTGGTGCAGCTCGGGACGATCGCGATCACGGGGATGGCCGCAGTCGGGGGATGCTGGTGGCCCATGTCTGTTGAACCAAGATGGTTACAAAGGTTGGCTCATCTCTTCCCGACCGCCTGGGCGATGGAGGCGTTCAACGACCTGATGCTCCGCGAACGGTCGCTACCGGATGTGGGGCTCGCTGTTTTTGCGCTGATCGTCTTCGGCCTCATCTATCTGGCGGTGGGGCGGAGGCTCTACCTTCGTCGCGAGGAGGCCTCACCCTGATGGTTACGGTGCCGGGGTCGGGTGCGATCGTTGCCCACGTCAAAGAAGTCGATCTCGCGATCCAAGATCTCTCTGCCAATGTGAGCATGGCGATCACTGCGGAAGGACGGGAGAGGAAAAGGGTCTTTCGACTCCAGATGCGGCGCGAAGGCGTCAACTATCGCCCCTCATCACCTTGCAGGAGCCACCGGAAATGGAAGGCACACAGTTCCTCGTAGTGGCCGCACGGGGCGAACGAAATCGTCAGTGGGCGTACTTTCCCGACCTCGATCTCGTCCGCCAGATTGCCGGTCGCGACCAGGACGATCCGTTTCTCGGCTCGGACGTGACGTACTCGGACCTTGCCGGTGGAGCGCATCTCGACGATTTGGTCCATCGCTTGATCGGAGAGGAAGACGTCGACGGCGTACCTTGCTATGTGATGGAAGGGGTACCACGCCATGAAATCGTCTATGGCAAGCTCCGGGGATGGGTGCGAAAAGACAACTTCGTCACGATCCGCGCGGTCTTCTTCGATCGCTACGGCGAACGAATGAAGGAGGCAAGGATGACCGATGTGCGGGAGATCCACGGCGTCCCTCTCGCTCACCGGATCGAGATGGAGAGCTTCGTCGATCGGAGCCGGACAACCCTCACCTTCGACGAGGTCGGCATCAACGTCGGTTTGGCACCCGGCCTCTTCAGCGAGGAATCCCTCGGACGAGTCGAGAACTGATATGCACATCGCCGCTGTGGGCCGAGCCCTTCCCGAGAATTACTACGATCAGGACACGCTTATCGCCGCCTTCAAGAAGCAATGGGGGAAGCGGCACTACAACCTCGATCGGCTGGAGAGTCTCCACCAGAACGTCCTGGTTGGAGGACGCCATCTGGCCTTGACGCTCGAGGAGTACGAGAGGCTCGAATCCTTTACCGATACGAACAATGCCTTCATCCGTTGCGCCGTCGAGCTCGGTGCGCGGGCCATCGACGATGGGCTGGTGGCCGCCGGCCTCCAAACTCAGGACATCGATCACATTTTTTTTGTCACCTCGACCGGCATTGCTACGCCCTCCGTCGATGCGCTCCTAGCCAATCGCTTGGGCTTGCGCTCGGACATGAAACGCACGCCCATCTTCGGTCTCGGCTGTTTGGCGGGAGCGGCCGGGATCGCGCGGGCCGCCGACTACCTGCGCGCTTACCCGGATCAGGTAGCGGTGCTGGTCTCGGTGGAGCTTTGCAGCCTCACGTTGCAGCGTGAAAATCTCTCCATTCCCAACATCATTGCCAGCGGACTGTTCGGCGACGGTGCCGCGGCTGTGGTGCTGGTTGGCGAGGAGCGCGCCAACGGAGGCCCAACCGTTGTGGCCAGCCGCTCGATCTTCTATCCGCGGACCGAAGACGCTATGGGTTGGGACATCACACGAGAGGGATTCCGAGTCGTGCTTTCGGCGGATGTGCCGGACGTGGTTCGCGAGCACATTCGCAACGACGTGGAACGATTCTTGGCCGATCAAGAGCTAAGTCTCGAGCACATCTCGAGCTACGTCTGTCATCCGGGCGGCCCCAAGGTATTGGAGGCCCTGCAGGACGTTCTCGAGCTTCCCTCGGATGCTCTTGCGTCGACGTGGGAGAGCCTCAAGTCGTTGGGGAACCTCTCGAGCGCCTCGGTGCTCATGGTCCTTCGCGACACGCTGGAACATCGGCGACCTCCGGCGGGAAGCCACGGGCTGATACTCGCCATGAGCCCCGGGTTCTGCTCGGAGCTCGTGCTCTTGCGATGGTGACGTTCTATCTCGTTTTTCTGTCGATAGTCGCGCTCGAGCGGCTATTCGAAGTCGCGTTGAGTAGGCGACACGTCGCCCGGGCGCTCGAGCGTGGGGGAAAGGAGTACGGCGCGGAGCGTTTCGGGATCATGAAAGCCCTTCACATCGGGCTACTCGTCTCGAGCGCCGCCGAAGTGATTTTCTTGGCGCGGCCGTTCATTCCGCTTCTCGGCTATCCGATGCTAGGGTTGGCGGTGACGGCGATGGCGCTTCGCTACTGGGCCGTTCTCACTCTTGGCCCCTACTGGAATGTAAGAGTCGTGGTCGTCCCGGGAGCCACTCCGGTGACCTCCGGACCCTATCGGTACCTGCGCCATCCCAACTACGTTGCCGTCATCACCGAGGGACTGGCGATTCCTCTCCTTCACTCGGCTTGGATCACGGCGATGTGGTTCACCGTACTGAATGCTTTCGCGCTTCGCGATCGTATTCGGTGCGAGGAGCAGGCACTCGCCGAGCATTGCAGTTACCAGGAGCACCTGGGTGATCGGCCGCGATTCATTCCGCTTAAACAAGAGCTCCGGCGGTGACGGAGCTCGAGATCCTGGACGGCGTGCGGGAAGTGATCCGCGACGAGCTTCGGTTGAACATGCCCGTCACACCGTCGACGAACCTCGTTCGCGATCTGCAGCTCGACTCTCTAAAACAATTGACGCTCGTGGTCGAGCTCGAGAATCGTTTCCAGGTGCGCCTCGATGCCGGGGACGAGGAAGGGCTCGAGACGCTCAAGGACGTCGTCCGGCTCCTTCAACGGCGCCTCGCGGAGAAGCCTCATCGTGCTTAACGAGCCTGCCAAACCTGCCAAGCCTGCCAAGACGGACAGCGCGGACAACACCCTCGGGGGGCTCCTTCTGCGAGCGTCCAAATCCGCTTGCGGCGTGAGGTTCATCGATCGGAAGGAAAAGGCGTCCTTCTACTCCTACGAAGAGATCTACGAACGGGCGACGATGACCGCCGGTGGTTTGCAAGGTCTGGGAATTGGCGCGGGAGACGTGGTGGCGATCGTCCTCCCCACGTCGATCGATTTCTACGCGGCCTTCTTCGGCGTCTCGCTGGCGGGAGCGATCCCCGGCGCGCTCTATCCTCCTTTTCGTCTTGGCCGCCTCGACGAGTACCACGCTCGAACGGCTGCCATGCTCGAGAAAAGTGGCGCCCGTCTCTTGTTGACCTCGCGCATGGTGGCGCGGCTTCTTGGCCGAAGTAGCGATGCCGCGGCGCTCGAGCTGGGCCTAGTGACGATGGAAGACATCCCGACTGGAATGTCTGCAATGCCTGCAATGTTGGACGCTCCGGATGTCGCCGACGGTTCGGCGGATCGGCTGGCGCTCATCCAGTTTTCCTCCGGCTCGACACGAGAGCCCAAGGCGGTGCGCTTATCGCATCGCCAGATCCTCGCAAACGTGGATGCCATCCGGCAGGTCATCTTGAAAGCCTACCCGGAGAGCGCCGAGCTCACCCATCGGGCGGTCTCTTGGCTGCCGCTCTACCATGACATGGGTCTTGTTGGCTCGGTGTTCACGAGTCTCGCGCATCCGAGCGATTTGGTTCTGATACCGCCCGAGTACTTCGTGAGTCGGCCCGCCATCTGGCTCCGCGCGATCTCCCGTTACCGGGGGACGGTGAGCGCGGCGCCGAACTTTGCTTACGGTCTGTGTGCGGATCGCATTCGGGACGATGAGCTCGAAGGCGTCGACCTTTCGAGCTGGTGTCTGGCTCTCAATGGTGCCGAGCCGGTAGCGCCCTCGATCCTCCGTCGATTTCAAAAGCGGTTTCGTCCCTTCGGTCTCCGCGAGAACGCATTAACTCCGGTCTATGGGCTCTCCGAGGCCGCTCTCGCAGTGACGTTTGCGGAGCCTGGGCTCCGCGCGGACGCCCGCGTTTTCGACCGACGCGGTCTTATTGGGCAGGCTGGGCAGGCCGGGCAGGGGATCGCCACGCCGGCCGCAAGCGGTCTAGAGCTAGCGAGTCTCGGCAAGCCGCTTCCCGGGTATCGGCTGCGGATCGCAGACGGGAACGGGAGTCCGGTCCGTACTCGACATATGGGCCGCGTGATGGTTCGCGGCCCTTCGATTCCTCTGGACGCGACCCGCGATGGCTGGTTGGATACCGGCGACAGTGGCTTCATGTTCGACGACGAGCTCTACCTCTACGGTCGCAACAAAGATCTCATCGTTCTGCGCGGCCGGAACTACGCGCCTCAAGACATCGAGCTCGCCTTGGACGATCTTCCCGACGTGCGGAGAGGGTGCACCGCCGCCCTGGGCGTGGTGCCCGAGGGGGGCGAGAGAGAGGAGCTGGTGATCCTCGTGGAGAGGAACCGGGGAAGCTCGGCGTCGGTGGATCCAGGGTTGGTGCGAGCGGTGCGGGAATCCGTCGCCGCTCGCCTCGGGCTGGTTCCCGACGTCGTGCGCGTGCTCGAGCCTGGTACCTTGCCTCGTACGTTCAATGGCAAGATTCGACGCGGCAAGGCGAGGCGTCGATATCGGGCGGGAAGACTGAGCATTCGTCGGCGATGGCCGCGTTGGCAGCTCGCCGGTGAGCTCCTCAGGTCCTTCACCGCAGGGGGGAATTGAGCCGGGGGGAGTCGAGATGGACGGCAAGGACTTCGATCTGCTTAAATCAGCCTCTCATGCCTGTAGGAGCCGACAGACATCGATGCTTCATGGAAATCGCCATCGTGGAAGCCTACCGAGGCGTCCGGCGTGGCCACGGAGGGCCCTTCGGAGCCTGTCTCGTTTTCAAAGGAGAGGTTCTCGCGACCGGGTACAACGAGGTGCTCAAGAGCAACGATCCCACGCGACACGCAGAAATCTGCGCCATTACCCGAGCCGCCAAGCAGATGGACTCCCCGCACTTCAAGGAGTGTGAGATATACTCCACGACCGAGCCGTGCCCGATGTGCTTCGCCGCTATCCACTGGGCGCAAATCCCTCGCCTGTATTTCGGGACCACCGTTCGGGACGTGAAGCGGCTCGGTTTCAACGAGCTCGTGATCTCGAACCGAACCATCAAGCGGTTGGGACGGAGCAAGGTCAAGGTGACGGCGGGCGTCATGCGGGATGAATGTCGAGAGCTGCTGGAGGCTTGGAAGACCGTTCCGCACCGGAGGACGTATTGATGAACGCGCCGAAGGCGATGCTCCTCGCCATGCTGATCGTGATACCGCTCTCGTTGTCGCTCGCTGCATGTGCCGGTTCACCTCCGGTCGAGGGCAGCTCACCGCTCTTGACTGTGGCGGAAGAGCAGATTCGGGATTACGTCGAACAGAACAAGGAAGAAGCGATTCAGTTGCTGCAACGCGTCGCCGACATCAATAGCGGCACGATGAATGTCGAGGGTGTGCGCGAAGTGGGACGAGTCTTCCAGTCGGAGCTCGACGCGCTAGGATTCGGGACGCGTTGGATCTCGATGCCCAAAGAAGTGGGCCGTGCCGGGCACCTCTTTGCGGAACGGAGCGGGGATCGGGGTTCGCGAATCCTTCTGATTGGGCATTTGGACACCGTTTTCGAGAGGGATAGTACGTTTCAGGAGAGCGCACGGCAAAGCGGCCGCTTGAAGGGACCCGGCGTGGCCGATATGAAGGGTGGTGACGTCGTGATGCTTCAGGCGCTCAAGGCGCTCCATCATGTGGGAGCGCTCGAGGGGACGACGATCACCGTGGCCCTGATCGGCGATGAAGAGAAGCCGGGCAGGCCCATCGACGTCGCCCGCGGTGACCTCATCGAGGCGGCCAATCGGAGTGATGTTGCCTTGGGTTTCGAGGGAGGCGTGGGAAGAAACGACGCGACGGTGGCTCGTCGTGGCGCCGGGAGCTGGATACTCGAAGTGACCGGCAAGGAAGGCCACTCGTCTCGGATCTTCTCACCCGCTTTCGGTGACGGGGCCATCTTCGAAGCGGCGCGGATTTTGAACGCCTTTCGCGAGGAGCTTAGCGGGGAGGAGTATCTGACCTTCAACCCTGGAGTGATCCTGGGAGGAACGTCGATGGATTTCGACCCCGAAACCGCCCGCGGAGCGGCTTTCGGAAAACCCAACGTCATCTCTCAGAAGGTCGCGGTTCAAGGCGGACTGCGTTTCATTTCGGAAAAGCAGAAGGAAGAGGCTCAGGCTCGGATGCGAGAGATCGTAAGCCAAAGTCTATCGGGCACCTCCGCCGAAATTCACTTTCACCAGGACGAATACCCGGCGATGACGCCCAATCGAGGTGACTACGAGCTGCTGGCAACCTTTGACGGGGTGAGCCGCGATTTGGGTTTGGGTGCCATCGGGCCGGTGGATCCTGGATCTCGGGGAGCGGCCGATATCTCGTTCGTCGCGCCGCTGGTCGATGCGCTGGCCGGGCTTGGGCCGGTTGGCACCGGCTCGCACTCGATCCGGGAGGATCTGGACCTCGAATCCCTCCGGATAGCTACCCAGCGCGCGGCGGTCTTGCTCTATAGACTGACCCGCTAATCCAATAGTCGGACAACCGATCTTTTCGAGCTCGCGCCACCGAGTGGGGCGGCGTTCCGATTGGCCTACTAACGACTCGCCTTACGAGGGCCTGGTCGCGGACGACGAGGAATCGCGGCTGGCTTGCCATCCCGCACCGCGCGGTAATGCGGCGACAAGATCTCGACGCCCGCTTGCTTGAAGGCCTCGAGGATGTTCCGGTGGAGCTCCGAATAAGTCGCACTCATCACGAAAGGGTCATCAGTGTAGGCGTTGAGCTCGTAGGTCATGCTGAAATCGTTGAGGCTGTCTTGCCGGACGAAGGGCTCAGGTTGGTCGAGTACGTGGTTAGTCTTGGCTGCCGCCGACAGTAGGAACTCTTGAACCCTCCGCCAGTCGACGTCGTAGCCGATACTCACGCCGGTGTGCAGAATCAGTCCCTGGGATGCCGCCATTTCGCTGAAGTTCTTGACGGCACCGGCCAGAACAGCGCCGTTCGGGATGGTGCCCCCTTCGTTTTTCGCGGTTTGGATTCGAGTCACCAAGAGATTCTTTTCGATCACCCGGCCAGTGGAAGTCCCAATCTCCACCCAGTCGCCGATCCGAAATGCTCCGGTGTAGGTGAGCACCAATCCCGCGACGAGGTTTCCAATCGCCCCGGTTGAGCCCAGGGTGATGAGAGCGCCGACGAAGAGCGACACGCCGCTGAAGAACTCACTGTCCGCACCCGGCAGGTGAGGAAAAATAGCGATCAACACTAGGAACAATACAGCCGTGCGGACGATCTTGTAGGTGGTTTCGGCCCAATCGGTGTGGAACCCGCGGATGACGATGATCCCGTTCTCGACAGCGCGAAAAACGAAATGGATCAACTTTAGGCCGTAGCGGCAGATGACCATGACGACAAGGATGTAGATGAGATCGGGAAGATGGGGATGTCCCGGCCGCTGTTGAATTTGGTCGGGTAGCGGCGGCACCTGTGAATACTCTTAGGCAGCAAACTCATCGCTGTCAAGAGATTTCTGTTTGCTTCTAAGCGCGTGAACGAGAGCGCCCATATGGCGATAGCCTTTGATACGCCGGAACTTTTTCTGCGCGGTGACGACGCCAAGAGCGGTCCATCGGCGAACCATGGAAGGACTCTTCCAACGCTTGACGTTTCTCGATACTCTGCGAATGGTTCCGTTGAGATTCTCAATGGCGTTCGTCGTGGCAAGAGACTGGCGAAGTAAGGCGGGCAGCGCGAGCTTCACGACCGCGAGTGTCTCTTCCATCCCTTCACGAAGGCTTCCGGCAGCTTCGTCGTAGCCGTTTCGCTCGAGCCACGACACCAATGCCTGAAGTCGCTTGCGCGCCTTGTCGGCACTCTTGCACTTGTAGGCTTCCTTCATCGTCTGGAGCACGTAGGCGTGACGAAACTTGGGAAGGTACGAACGAAGATTCCGGAGTTTATGGATCTGGCACCTTTGGATGACCGCGAGGTCCCCCAAAACGTCGACGAGTGCCTTGCGGATGCCTTTGCCTCCGTCCACTACGCAGAGAATCGACTCATCGACGCGCAAGCCTCGCTCGAGAAGGTCCTGCAACATCGCGGTGCACACCCGAGAGTTCTCCGTCGAGCCCAGCCATATACCCAGGGGCACCTTCGTTCCATCTATTGTGATACCGAGAGTTACGACGACGGTCTGTCCGGCCACCTCAAGGCCATCCAGCATCAGTGCCGCAAGCTCGAACTCCTCTAGCCGCCGAGACAGGTATTCCTCGAGCTTCTTAGTCGTCTGGCTCACGAGGTGACGGCTGGCGGCACTCTTACTCGTGCCACGAGACTTCAACTTGGCCGCGGGTTTGTCCAGACTCGATTCGTAATTTCGGGTCGATACCCCCACCAAGATCTGATTCAATACTCGCTCTGGAAGCGGGTCTTCTTCGCGGAAGGCTTCGAAGTGTGGAAGCGACGCCTCCTCGCCCGACTTCGAGCGAACTCGAGGTCGCGACACTTGGATGCGACGACCACCGAAGCTCAGCTCTCCGTTCGTGCTCCCCCAGTGGTTATGAGTCCGCTCCTTCTCGTGCTTGCCCTTGAGCCCCGCGATCTCCTCGGCGTAGGGGCTCCATCGACTTGCCTTGGTTATGCACGCTGAAGCCGGAATGGCGCCAGGACAAAAGCAGGTCGATGCGCTCTTGGGTGATGAGCTCCCGGTCTCGGAGAAGGCGCAGCACCTTGTGACGGAAGACGAGCTCGGCCCGATGGGTAGCGACGTAGGGGATGGGATGCCACGAACCATCATCGAAGAAAACCCCGCGGGTGACGATGGCATGGATGTGGGGGTTCCACTTCAACGAGGGCGATGGCCGACCATCCCAAGGAGCCATTGCACCGGTGGACCCTGGGACACGAGGCGCCGCCGATATCTCGTTCGTCGCGCCGCTCGTCGATGCTCTGGCCGGGCTCGGGCCGGTTGGCACCGGCTCACATTCGATCAGGGAGGATCTCGACCTCGAGTCCCTCCGGATAGCTACCCAGCGCTCGGCGAAGTCTTGCTCTATAGACCGACCCGCTAATCGGTCTGACAACCGAGTTTCCCAGAAACTTCGGGGGACACGGAGTCCAGGCGGTCGATGCCACGGGCGACGGGTTCGCGGATCTCTACGTTACCAACATTGCGGATCCCAAAGAGGATCGTCGCGAGTTGTTCTTCGTCAACCAAGGGGACGGGACGTTCGTGGAGCGGGCGCTCGAGGCCGGTGTGGAAGACGACGGGTTCTTCGATGGGAATAGCGAAGAGAGCCACGCCGCGGTGTGGGCCGATTTCGACAACGACGGGGATTACGATTTGTTCAACGCGCACACGTGGACCGGGCGAAGCCGTTTGTACCGAAACGATGGAAACGGGAAATTCGTCGATCTGACGGAAAGTGCCGGCATCAAGGTCATCGATTTGGAGTCACGTGGTGTCGCGGCGGGAGACATCAACGGCGACGGGCGCGTCGACATTCTCCTCAGCGCATGGGAAGGAGTGAAGAACGTCGCCTACATCAACCGGGGAAACTTCCGGTTTGCCCGAAAGGACGCGATCGGCATCGACGGTAGGGAGTTGTTCAACCAGGGCATCATGCTGACCGACTATGATGGGGACGGCGATCTCGACCTGGCATCGACGGGATGGTTCGCGCTGGATCTTCCCATGGGCCCCATCGCTCTCTATCGGAATCGCGGCAACGGGATCTTTACTGATGTGAGCCATCGTCGTTGGACAAGACAAGGCCAAACTCTACTTGAATGTGGGCAACGGTGTGTTCGAGTTCGCACAGCTCTTTGGGCGCGGCGACTTTACTGCCGGTCTCGGCGATCTGGATCACGACGGCGATCTCGACATCTATTTCGGCGGTAACCAGGCCATTTTTGGAGCTCTTGTCAATAGGTGTGTAAAAAAGTTCAGGCAGCAGCAACCTTCGACGACTCCGTTACCCTGTCTCCATCTTCAAATCGAACGCCCAGGTGAACCTCTCGCATCAGCTCCGGTGCGTTGAGCCGGCGAAAATTCTTCTCCGCAACCAGAAGCAGTTTGAAGATTGTCGCAGTGGCGGACTCGACTTTCTTGAACCTTTTGGCCGCATCCGTTCTCAATCTCAGTGCAGCGAACGGTGACTCCACGACGTTGCTCGTGCGAAGGTGTTGCCAGTGAGGCTTGGGAAAGGAATAAAAGCTGACCATCCGCTCCCAGTCCTCGTCGAGCACGTGCGCGGCCCCCGGAAGACCCTTGCGCAAGCACCAATCCTGGAACTTGGCCTTCTTCGTCTCGCACTCCTGCAGGCTGGTGGCGTAGGGGATCGCCGTCAACAGCGGCTTGGCCTGCGCCTGGTCCCTTTTCGGAATCCGGTCCAGTACGTTGAGGATTCGGTGGTTCCAGCACCGCTGTTCCTCAGCTTCTGGAAATACGTTTCGGGTCGCGGCCCAGATGCCGAGATGACCGTCACCGATCACCAAACGGGGACATCTCAGACCGCGCTTCTTCAGTCTCCGTAGCAGCGACGACCATGACGCTTAGGATTCTCGATGCCCGGCCTCCAGCGTCAGGACGATTTTCGTCCCGTCGGACAGGCCACCAACCGCAACTAGCACCGCCGCCTTGTCCTTCTCAAGGCCGGCCTTCACGTACACGCCATCTACCCACAGGTACACGAGCTCGAGTTCTTCCAGTGGGCGAGCTAGCCACTGCTCGTACTCTCCCTGCCATTTCTGTTTCAGCCGCGACACCGTGCTGGGAGAAAGTGGAGCGTCCTCCCCTAGAAGCCCGCGGAGCGACAGATCGAAATCTCCGTGAGCTAGTCCATGCAGGTACAGCTCCGGAATCAACTCGCTCACCGTTTCGCTCCGACGCTTGAACAGCGGAAGCACTCGACTTTCGAACCTCTCCTCCACGTCCCGTACTCTCGGCCGGCGAACCGTCACTGTGCCCACGCTCATCGTCAGCTTCCGAGGCTTACCGTATCCATTTCGATAGCCCGCCGTTGTGTCCACGGGCTTCCGTCTCTCCGATTTCTCACGCCCGAGAAGCTCCGTGACTTCGGCTACCATCAGCTCCTGCACCCAATCCTGGATCTCAAGCCTCGCCCACTTCTCCAGCGACTCCCAAGCCACCCTTGACGAGCTCCGTCGTCCTGTGGTCTTTTCCTTCATGGCGGTGTCTCCTTCCGTTGGCCCCTTCACGCCGTGTTTCGTGACGCGGAAGGTTACTCCGCCTTTACTTTATTTCCACACCTTCTGAGGGTAGCTCCATTTTTGAGAACAACGGGAAAGGTTTTTTCAAACGCGTCGCGGTGGCTGGGCTCAAGGGGATCGGCGCCAACGCGCGTGCCGTTTCCATGGTCGACATAGACAACGATGGGGATCTCGATCTCGCCGTGGCGAGCAAGCGAGGTTTCAACACGCTGTTCCGCAACAACCTCAACGACGACAACTGGCTGCAGGTCCAGCTACGGCACCACGCGGTGAGGCGGGTGCCTTCGGCTCGCGGGCCTACGTCTATGACGCGGGCCATCTCGATGACCCGGTGCACTTGAGGGGCCTGCGCGAAGCCCAGAGTGCTACGGGGTATTGCGCCCAAGACTCGCCGATACTTCACTTCGGAGTTCCGGCGGCGGGGACCAGTCGAAGCTGTCAGCGAAGACTGGGGGGCCCGACGAAGCCTTGGCGAAGTCGAACGCTCCGCTCGCTAGGGATTCTTCCCATCCACGAAGATTCGTTGCGCAGGCTGAACGCCGAGGCGAGTCGCCGTCGTACCGTCCAGAAACCGAACCTTGAGGTCATAGGTCTCCGCCGAAGTTCTCTTCGTTCAGAGTACGGACGAAGGCGGACACGGCACTATGTCTCCATCTTCGCGGCAAGCTCTACGATGACCTCGAACCAGGTCTCGGCGATCAGTTCGTAACCGGCGTCGTTGGGATGCAGGCCGTCCGGCCCTTGCCCGGCGGGGTCGCGGCCGAACGCCCGCTCGTGATCGGCGAGCGGCACCCTCTCGAGCTCGGCTTCCTCACGGATCATATCGTTAAGCTTGGGGACGTTCTCGGCGCCGCGGGTCCGGAACCCGTCGTCGTTGAGAGGCGGTATCGTGCCGATGATGACGGGGATGCCTTCTCCCTTGACCACACGCATCATTTCTTTCAGGTTGGACCGAGCCTGTTGAAATCCCGGCTGGGGGATGTTCACATCCACGACCCCTTCCAGGAGCAGCACCAGATCGTATCGCGCGGAACGGACTTCGATGCGCAGCCGCTCCAACCCCTGGTCGGTCGTCTCCCCTCCGATGCCCGAATTGAAGAGCTGGCCGCGGTCTCTGAATTCTTGCCGCAGAAGACGTCCCAGCTTGGGGATGTAGCCCTCGACGGGCGAGAGCGTGAATCGCTCGAAGAAACCACGAGAGGTGACTCCCTTCGTCATGCTGTCGCCGAAACAAAGGATGCGGCGGAAGGGAAGCGCCCGGAGAGGTTGCGCGTCCAGCGGGGAGTCGGTCGTGAGATCGGTTGACGAACCGGCTGGAGGCACTGTGGGCTCTGGGGCGAGCGGTGATATCTCGGAGCCGCAAGCGGCCATTCCAATGGTGAGGAGCAACGCCATGAGGGCCATGAGGGGGATGCGGGTTGTCGTCACTGTCGAGTCGCTCCTGTGCTGCGCCGGAAATGTCTGGGGGATGTCCCGGCCGCTGTTGAATTTGGTCGGGTAGCGGCGGCACCTGTGAATACTCTTAGGCAGCAAACTCATCGCTGTCAAGAGATTTCTGTTTGCTTCTAAGCGCGTGAACGAGAGCGCCCATATGGCGATAGCCTTTGATACGCCGGAACTTTTTCTGCGCGGTGACGACGCCAAGAGCGGTCCATCGGCGAACCATGGAAGGACTCTACCAACGCTTGACGTTTCTCGATACTCTGCGAATGGTTCCGTTGAGATTCTCAATGGCGTTCGTCGTGGCAAGAGACTGGCGAAGTAAGGCGGGCAGCGCGAGCTTCACGACCGTGAGTGTCTCTTCCATCCCTTCACGAAGGCTTCCGGCAGCTTCGTCGTAGCCGTTTCGCTCGAGCCACGACACCAATGCCTGAAGTCGCTTGCGCGCCTTGTCGGCACTCTTGCACTTGTAGGCTTCCTTCATCGTCTGGAGCACGTAGGCGTGACGAGACTTGGGAAGGTACGAGCGAAGATTCCGGAGTTTATGGATCTGGCACCTTTGGATGACCGCGAGGTCCCCCAAAACGTCGACGAGTGCCTTGCGGATGCCTTTGCCTCCGTCCACTACGCAGAGAATCGACTCATCGACGCGCAAGCCTCGCTCGAGAAGGTCCTGCAACATCGCGGTGCACACCCGAGAGTTCTCCGTCGAGCCCAGCCATATACCCAGGGGCACCTTCGTTCCATCTATTGTGATACCGAGAGTTACGACGACGGTCTGTCCGGCCACCTCAAGGCCATCCAGCATCAGTGCCGCAAGCTCGAACTCCTCTAGCCGCCGAGACAGGTATTCCTCGGGCTTCTTAGTCGTCTGGCTCACGAGGTGACGGCTGGCGGCACTCTTACTCGTGCCACGAGACTTCAACTTGGCCGCGGGTTTGTCCAGACTCGATTCGTAATTTCGGGTCGATACCCCCACCAAGATCTGATTCAACACTCGCTCTGGAAGCGGGTCTTCTTCGCGGAAGGCTTCGAAGTGTGGAAGCGACGCCTCCTCGCCCGACTTCGAGCGAACTCGAGGTCGCGACACTTGGATGCGACGACCACCGAAGCTCAGCTCTCCGTTCGTGCTCCCACAGTGGTTATGAGTTCGCTCCTTCTCGTGCTTGCCCTTGAGCCCCGTGATCTCCTCGGCGTCCTCTCTGAGCAGTAGGTGCAGAGCTGTCAGTCCTTGCTCGTACACCCATTCCGTCAGATCCGCCTTCGTGGCCGCGATCCCAGCTATCATCGGTAGCAGTATCTGACCGACTTGGCCAACTACCTTGCCCGTAGGCGAGTGCGTTTGCTTTCTTACTGGCTTCTTCGATTTCCTAGGCATTGGTGGCTCCTTGTCCCCCTCTGGAGACGGTTTATTGGCAGACCTATTCTTAGGCCGGCCAAGGAGCCGCCGCTACCCCAAATCCAACATCCGGCGGGACATCCCCAATGTCTGTGCCGGGGGGCTTATTACATAGCTTACTTTAGCTGGGCCAGCCGGAATTATAGAATGATGGGTCTCGTTTTGCCACACGCAACGCTTCGCGCGTGATATCGAACGGCGTCACAACGCGCGCCGGGGAGGCGACGGGCGAAGCGCTGGCTGTTTATTAGGGACGCGAATCCGGTTTCTCGCTAGAATCGGCCAGACTTCCCCTCCGTGCGGGCGCGGGCTTCATTCACCCGTAGCGTGCGACCCGCCATATCGGTTTCGTTCAGCCCTGCGATCGCAGCCTTCGCTTCCTCCGAATTCGCCATTTCCACGAAACCGAATCCACGGGATTGGTTGGTGTGTCGATCCACGATGATGCTCGAGGAGTCGACGCTTCCGAATCTCTCGAAAGCTTCGCGCAGGTCTGCTTCCGTCGTGCTAAAGGGGAGATTACCAACGTATATATTCATGATCCATGCCTCTCCTGTCTTTTCCGACGGAGACTTGGGTTCGTTCGTACGCCAGCCCGAAGAGAACTAGTGGAGAGCGCATAGCGGTTTTCATGGGGGGTTTAGGACCGGAATCGCCACCGACGTGTCACGAACAAGAGTCTCTATCGAAACAAACCATTCAAGCACATTTCCAGAGGGTGGGCAAGTGGCGTCTGACTAGTCAGCTCGCCAGACGCTGCTCAGACGCTTGTTTTGGCGTCAATATACGAGTTCCCGCTAATCAGCCTCGTCAGACGCCGCTTCGACGGCGAACGTGTCCATCATGAGGATAGGATCGCCGAGAGGGTAGAGCACGGGGCAGGTGCAGCCTTTTCGCTCGTATTCCTCGACTTTCGCGCGAGCCTCGTCCAGCGTGCCGGTCGCCGTGATGCCGAGAACCAGCTCATCAGGCACGAGGTGCATGGCCTTTCTTACCTGCTCCTTGGTGGCCGGCCAGCCTAGAATGGATTGAATCTCCCGAACGGTTTCGGGGTCGACGCCCGAGGCCTTGGCGATGTGAGGCTGTTGCGCCAGATACTGCGTGATGAGCTTCCTTTGCGTTCTCTACGGCACGCGCCCGATCCCGATCGACCGAGCAGACGATGAGCTGGGGGCGATCCAGGGACTCCACATCGCGGCCGCTGCGCTTTGCGCCCTTCTGGAGCAGCTCCATCGCGCGGTCGCTGTATTCCGGCGGCACGCAGTAGTTCAGCAGGCAGCCGTCCGCGATCTCGCCGGTGAGCTCGAGCATCTTGTCACCGGTGGCTCCGATGTAGACCGGCACGTTCCGCGGCTCGCGCCTCCCGTGGACGATATCAAGCTCGATTCCTTTCACTCGATGGAACTCGCCATCGAACGTGACGTTCTCCAATCGAAGCAGGCGTCGAAACACTCCGATCGTTTCCCGCATCGCGAGGAGTGGTTTGCGACGCTCCACGCCGGTGTTCGCCGCCAACGGATCCCACCAAGCTCCGATACCGCAGAGGATGCGGTCGGGTGCCAGGTCGTCCAGAGTGAGGAACGTCGCCGCCAGGAGACCGATGTTCCTGGTCCAATTGTTGATCACTCCTGACCCGACGCGGATGCGTGACGTGACAGCCGCAAATGCGGCCATTGGGACGATAGCATCGCGCACTCAGTCGGCTCTCCGCCTGCCAGACGGCTTCGAATCCCTTGGATTCGGCGTACTAGTGTATTGTAACATTTAAGTGTTTAGTTATAATATCTCTTTCATGCGAGGGAGAGCCGTTGCGTTGACTCAAGCGGAACATAGGGAGCTTGGCAAACGAGTTTCGAGCCGTCGCGGTCGAGCGGATGACGCGCGGATCGCTCGGATGTTGCTCTTGCTGGCAGACGGTGCAAGCTATACGCAGGTGCAGCAGACGGTGGGCTGCACGGCGCCTTTTATCAGCAAGTGGAAACGCCGATTCTTGGAGGAGCGTCTGGCAGGTCTGTACGCGCGTCACGAGGGGCGTCCGATTCAAGTGCTCACGCCTCGGATGGAAGCACGGATTCTTTCGTGGACGCAGAAAAAACCGACCGACGGCTCGACTCACTGGAGCACGCGTCGACTTGCGAAGAAGCTGGGAATCCATCACATGATGGTGGCTCGCACTTGGAAAAAGCATGGTCTCCAGCCACACCGAATTGAGCATTACAAGGCCTCCAACGATCCGGATTTCGAGACGAAGGCAGCGGATATCATCGGTCTATATATGAATCCACCTCAGCACGCTGCGGTGTTTTGTATTGATGAGAAAACGGCGATCCAAGCCCTGGATCGACGGGACCCGATCTTGCCGTTGTCTCCCGGGCGGGCCGAGCGACACGGTTTCGAGTACGTCCGGCATGGAACGCTTTCTCTCTACGCCGCCTTCGACACGAAGACGGGGGTGGTTTTGGGCAAGACTGTCCGCCGCCATACCAGCCAGGAGTTCGTCGCCTTCTTGGAGCAGCTGGTTGCGAGCCACAAGCGAAAGCGCGAAATACATGTCATCCTCGACAATCTGTCGGCTCACAAGACCGCCAAGGTCGCACAGTTCCTCGAGGCCAACCCAAAAGTCCGACTCCACTTCACACCCACATATTCCTCCTGGCTGAACAAAATCGAACTCTGGTTCTCCAAGATCGAGCGTGCCCTGATCCATCGAGGCGTGTTCACGTCAACCCACGACCTGACCCGCAAGATCATGCGCTACATTCGCAAGTACAACGAAGACCCCAAGCCCGTGAAGTGGACCTACAACGATCCGTCACGACGCATTAAAACCACTAAACGTTCAGTTGTTACAGTCCACTAGTGATCAGCGACGGCCACAAGGGGCTGACGAAAGCGCTGGAGAAGTGGCCGGGGTGCCGGTTGCAGCGATGTACCGAGCACAAGCGCGCCGACTTGCTCGAACATTGCCCGGCGCACGCACGCCGTGAGCTCCGGCGTGACTACAACCGGATCGTCTACGCCAAGAACGGGATCGATGTTCGCAAAGCCTATGACGAGCTCGTCGCCAAGTGGACGCCTCTCGCGCCGGCCGTCGTCCGAAGCCTAGAGGAGGCCGGTAATCAGCTGCTGACCTTCTACGAATTCCCTCGTGCCATGTGGAAATCGATTCGAACGACCAATGCTCTGGAGAATCTCAACCGCGAGTTTCGACGCCGGACGAAAACCCAAGCGTCGTTCTCCAGCGAGGAGTCCGCGGTCGCTTTGCTGTTTGGGCTTATCGCCTCTGGCCAGATTCAACTACGACGCATCGACGGCTACCAACGTCTGAGCGAGGTTCTCGAACGCGCGGAGGTTGCCGCCTGATATGATACTCTGATGGCGGAGTGGAGGGTGCCGTTCTTTTTCCACGGACCTCGGGACACATCCGGATTTTCTTGCTCCTGATCCGCCGTCAGGTGAAAGCAAATGGCCTGAAATGAAGAAAAGGAATGGATTCTAGGGAAAGGACGCGAGAGCGCGTGTGCGAGTCCGATCAGTTAGTTTGTCGGGACGAGGCGTTTCAATTCCTCGAACCAGTTGAGGATCAGGACAATGCTTTGCGTGGTGGCGGTGTCTTCCGACCCGCCTTCCTTGAGCAGCAGGAACCGCTGCCCGTCAGGCGCAATGGCGACGCGGCGGTATGTACTCAGGGAAGGACGCTTCCAATCATGGGGCGATGGTGGTGCTTTCTCCGGATGGGAAGACACTGGCCTTCGTGGGTCGGATGCCCGACGGGAATTCTCAGCTCTACATCCAGATGCTCGACAAGCTGGAAGCCACACCGCTCAGCGGCACCGAAGGCGCCGCCAGCCCTTTCTTCTCCCCCGACGGGCGTTGGCTGGCGTTTTTCACGACCAATGCTCTGAAGAAGGTGTCGGTCACTGGTGGCGCGGCGCTAACTCTTGCCGAGGTGAGTGGCCCCAAGGGTGGCACCTGGGTACCCGACGATACGATCGTCTATACTCCGGAATTCGGGGCCGGGCTCTATCGTGTGCCCGCTTCCGGTGGGAAGCCGGTCGAGCTCACGACGAGGAAAGAGGGCGTGCGTAGCCACCGCTGGCCCTCGTTTCTACCGAACGGCAAGGCAGTGCTTTTCGTGGTCCAGGCGGAAGGCGGGTCATACGACGACGCGACCATCGAAGCGGTGCTCCTCGAGACGGGCGAAAGGAAGGTCGTTCACCGGGGCTACGAGGCGAGCTGATGATCGCCGGCCCCGAGTTTCACCGAAAGCTGCACAGATGGTTGAGGCGCGCTTTCGGTTGGCCACAAGATCCAGAGTGTTGCCAACAAGGTAACGGCGAGGACACCGGCCAGAGCCCACGCGAGCACGGGAGCCCGAGCCTTGACCGCCTCGGATGTCGCTGTCGGCTCGGCGAGGATGTCTTCGATCTCAACACGGACATCCCCGATGGCTTGCAGGCGCTTCTTGCGATCTTTCCGGAAACATCGGCGCAAGAGGTTCTGGATCCGTGGATCGACATCGGATGGAACGGCTTTCCAATCAGGCTCCATCTTGATAATGCCAGCGAGAACCTCCGAGACATCCTCTCCCGAAAATGCCCTCTTCCCCGTCAACATCTCGTAGAGCACGACGCCGAATGAGAAGATGTCGCTGCGTTTGTCAACGGTCTTGCCCTTCGCCTGCTCCGGGCTCATGTAGGCCGCGGTCCCGAGGATGACTCCTGCACGAGTCGCATCCCGGCTGAGAGTCGGGGACTGCGACAGCTCGCCCTCGGTACTTCGTCGGCGAAGGCCTTGGCGAGCCCGAAGTCGAGCACCTTTGCCTGTCCCTCGGGACCGACCTTGATGTTGGCAGGCTTCAGGTCGCGCGGGAAGAACTTTGATGGCGACTTCACGCCCGAGCTTGGTATCCCTAGCGCGATAGACCTCGCCCATGCCCCCGGCCCCGAGGGGGGAGAGGATCTCGTAGGATCCGAGTTTGTCGCCGGCCGTGAGAGGCATGATCTTTTCCGCTCGTAAAGCCGTATCCTAAAGGCACGAGGCTCTTCAGGACAACCGGCGCCGCGACGAGGAAGGCGAAACAACCTTGCCCGGGCAAGATTTCTGTCGCGAATTGTCGCCGCTTCTCGACGCCTACCGGTCGAAAATCTCGCGGGCGATGATGAGGCGCTGGATCTGGCTCGTCCCTTCGTAGATCTGATAGATCTTGGCGTCCCGGTAGAGCTTTTCGACGGGGTACTCCTTGTTGAAGCCGTAACCCCCAAAGACCTGGACGGCGTCGGTGGCGACCTTGACCGCGGCGTCGGCGGCGAAGAGCTTGGCGTAGGCGGCCTGCTCCGTATTGCGGCAGCCCTGGTCGATGGTCCAGCCCGCCTGCCAGACCAATAGCCTCGCCGCCTCGACCGCGCAGGCCATGTCCGCGATCATGAAGCCCACTCCTTGATGCTTGTAGATGGGCACTCCGAACGTCTCTCGTTCTTTGGCATATCGCACGGCGTGCTCGTAGGCGGAGCGAGCCAACCCTACTGCCGCGGACGCGACGACCGGGCGCGAGTGATCGAAAGCGGCCATCGCAACCTTGAAGCCGTTTCCTTCCTCGCCGAGGCGATTGGCCGCCGGGACCTTCACGTCTTCGAAGCTGACGGCGCGTGTGTCGGAGCAACGCTGTCCCATGTTGTTCTCTTTCTTCCCCAACACGACGCCCGGTAGGTCGCGCGGGACGACGAAGGCGCTCATTCCCCGGTAGCCCTTGGATTCGTCTGTGTAAGCGAGCACGAAATACCAGTTCGCGACGCCCCCGTTCGTAATCCACATCTTGGTCCCGTTGAGGACGTACTCATCGCCATGCCGTTTCGCAGTCGTGCGTATGGCCTGGACGTCCGAGCCGGCACCCGGCTCCGTGACGCAGTAGGCGGCGAAAAGGAACTCTTCGATCATCGGCGTGAGCCACTTCTTCTTTTGATCCTCGCTACCCGCGACGATGATCGGACATTCCGAGAGGGTGTTTGCCTCCATCGCGGTGCTGACTCCGGTACAACCCCAGGCTGTCTCCTCCGCGATCAGGCAACCCTCGAGAACTCCGAGTCCGAGCCCGCCGTAATCCTCTGGAATGTGCGAGTTCATGAGCCCTAGCTCCCACGCCTTCCGACAAATCTCGTGCGGGTACTCGGCGGTCTCGTCGAGCCGTGCCGCGTGGGGGACGATCTCCTTTTCAGTAAACTCGCGAGAGAGATCGCGAAGCTGTTCTTGTTCCTCACTCAGCGAAAAGTCGATCATGACGGCCCTCCATGGAGTCCAGCCGCGCCAGCTCCGTGCCGACTCTCAATTTCCCTTGAACCGAGGCGGACGCTTTTCCGCAAACGCCGTGAATCCTTCCAGAGAATCTTCGGTGTCGAAGCACGCTGCCTGGGCCTCTCCCTCATAATCGAGCATTTGATCGAGAGATGCGCCGGCGGCGTCGTAGATCGCTTCCTTCGCCAACCGAACCGACCGAGGCGCCGCGGCAGCCAGCTCCCTGGCCATCTCCAGAACCCGTTCGGGAAACTCCGCGACGTCCACGACGCGATTGACCAATCCAACCCGCAAGGCTTCTTCCGCCCCGAGCATGCGGCCGGTGAAGATCATCTCGCAGGCGGTTCCGGTCCCAACCAACCGAGGGAGAAAATAGGTGGCGCCCCAATCCGGGTGGAGTCCCACCTTGGAAAACGTCGCGCCCAGCCGCGCGTCCTTCGAGGCAAGACGCAGGTCACAAGCGAGGGCCAGGCTCAAGCCCGCGCCAGCAGCGACTCCATGGATCGCCGCCAAGGTCGGCAGCGGCAGCTCGCGAAGAAGCTCGACGACACGGCGGCCGGATTCCACGAGGCGCCGCAGGGTTTCCGTGTCTTTGTTTCGCCGCAGCTCGGCCATATAGCTCACGTCGCCGCCGCTACAAAACGCTTCGCCCGCTCCGGTGATGACCAGGACGCGCGCCCGACCAAGCGCCATTGCGATCACGTCGTACAACTCCTCCCGCATGTTTCCGTAAAGAGCATTGAGCTGCTGGGGGCGATCGAGCGTCACCGGGGCGACCTCATCGGCCACCTCGAACTTCACCAGCTTGTCGCTCATCGTCGATCCGCTAAACGGCTTCGAAGAGCACGGCCAATCCCAGGCCCCCACTGATGCAGAGCGTCGCCAAGCCGCGACGAGCCTTCCGCTTCTTCATCTCGTGGAGCAGCGTGACCACGATCCTCGCGCCGGTCGCTCCAATGGGATGCCCCAGAGAAATCGCTCCACCGTTCACGTTCACCCGTTCCAGATCGAGACCCAGCTCCTTGTGACAGGAAAGCACCTGGCTGGCAAAAGCTTCGTTGAGCTCGATGAGATCGATGTCGGCAAGGGACAGGCCGGTCTTCTCGAGAAGCTTTTTGATGGCTGGTACGGGGCCGATCCCCATGATCTCGGGGTCGACTCCCGCGGATGCGTAGGCCACGATGCGGGCCATCGGCTCGACGCCCAGATGCTTGGCCTTGTCTTCGCTCAAGACGACGACCGCCGCGGCGCCATCGGTAATTCCGGAAGAGTTCCCCGCGTGCACGGTTCCGTTTTTTCGAAATACGGGCGGCAATTTGGCGAGGCTTTCCGCGGTGACACCGTCCCGCGGATGCTCGTCTTCGGAAACCCTGACGGCCTCGTGTTTCTTCCCTGGTATTTCGATGGGGATAACTTCGTCCTTGAACCGCCCGGATGCCCTAGCCGCCTCGCAGCGCTGCTGGCTCTCTGCCGCATAGCGATCGCTTTCCTCCCGCGAGATCCCGTAGCGATCCACGAGGTTCTCCGCGGTCTCTCCCATCAACTGCTCGCACAGTGGACAAAGAAACCCGTCTCGATACATCACATCCACGACCTCGGCGTGACCGAGTCGGTAGCCCCATCGTGCCCCAAGGAGAAGATACGGCGTATTGCTCATGCTTTCGGTGCCGCCCGCCAACACGACGTCCGCGTCCCTCAGCGTGATGGCACCGTAGGCATTCATGATGGCTTTGAGGCTGGAGCCACACGCCTTGTTGATCGTGTAAGCCGGAGTCGTATCCGGCACGCCCGCTCGATGGGCGATCTGGCGGGCCACGTTGGGGCGCACGCCTGCCTGGCGGGCATTGCCGAAGATGACCTCATCGATGGCATCGGCGGGAGCACCGCTTGCCTCGATGGCCGCCTTGGCAGCAAAGGTTCCGAGATCCGCGGCTTGGAGTGAGGCCAGCGCACCGCCGAACTTTCCGATGGGCGTGCGCGCGGCGCCCGCCACGAAGATTTGCTTTGCCACGGTCACTTGTCTTTATTCTAGTGGCTTCGCTCGGCTTCGCAACCTCGCTCGCCGGCCTCCGCGCTTTGCAGCGCTCCGGCCTAACACGGCCGGTTTCCCTTGCGCGTCGCTTGCGCGTCGCTTGCGCTCCGCGCAATTCCTCCCGGCCGGGGCCCTATCGGGCCCACCCGCAGTTCAAGTTTTTCGGACATACTCGAAGTCGAACGGCTTGCCCTTGACTCCCGACTGCGGAGGGGCGATCCAGTTGGCGATCTTTCCGACTTCGTGGACCGGCTTCATCAGGGTTGTCACGTAGGCCTGGTCTTCTTTGGACGGCAGCCACTCGTCCCGTCGGGCTTTCCATTGCTCCTCTGAGAGCAGGTCACCCGTGAGATCGAATTGGTAAGCAGCAAACGCACCGATCTGGCGGTTGAAACGCCGGTGGGGAAGCGAGAACCGATCCGAAAGGCCATGTTGTTCCAGGATGCGATTCCAACGATCCACGCCTTTCTGGCAGTCCTCGACGTAGGCATCTCTCAAGACTTCGTTCATCGCATTGCGCAAAGGCACCTCGGAGCGAGTCAGCCTCCCGTTCTCCATCATGTCCATCTCGTACACGGCATCGAGCGCCTTATGATCCGAGTAGCTTCCCTCTTTGTGACGCCCCTTCAAGCCGGCCGCAAAGAACTGGGCGGCGTTGGTCGAGATTCCACCGCCGAATAGATCCAAAGAAATGCTGAACCAAAAATTGAGGTACTTCTGAACGGTCGTCAGATCGATGGCTCCTACGCGTCGTACGTCTTCTTTTCCCTCTCGCATGAGTTGGGCGGTGCGCTCGACGATGCGCCCCACGCCGGTGTCTCCCACCGACATGTGGAACGCTTCTTCCGTGAGCATGAATCGGCAGGTACGAGAGAGCGGATCGAGGCCGCTCTCCGACAAAGCCAGGAGCTGAAACTTGCCATCGCGGTCGGTAAACATCGTGAACATGTAGAAATTGAGCCAATCGTCGCACGGGGCGTTGAAAGCACCCAGCAAGCGCGGCTTGTCCGGATCGCCGCTCCGGCGCTCGAGCAGTCCCTCCGCTTCCTCTCGGCCATCACGACCGAAATAAGAATGCAGGAGATAGACCATTGCCCAGAGATGACGCCCCTCTTCCACGTTCACCTGGAACAGATTGCGCAGGTCGTAAATGCTGGGAGCGGTCTTTCCGAGCTGGCGCTGTTGTTCGACGCTGGCGGGCTCGGTATCTCCCTGGGTGACGATCAGCCGCCGCAACTGCGTTCGGAACTCGCCCGGCACCGTCTGCCAGGCGGGCTGTCCCTCGAAATCGCCAAATCCGATCTTGCGATCCCGTTCGGCGGGAGTCAGAAAGATGCCCCAGCGATAGTCGGGCATACGCGTGAAATCGAAATGGGCCCATCCCGCGGGCTCCACCGATACGGCGGTACGGAGATACACCTCGTCGGATTGAAAGCCTTCCGGCCCCATGTCCTTCCACCATTCGATGAAGTTGGGCTGCCACTTCTCGAGCGCCCGTTTGAGCTTCATGTCTTCGGAAAGGTTGACGTTGTTGGGAATCCGTTCGTCGAGCTCGGACACTTTAGGTTTTCCTCCAGTCGAATTTCGGCAGACTCTGCTTGCCGTAGAGAGTGAGTGCTCCCTTCTCACCCACCGCATTCGGGCGTTGGAAGATCCAGTTCTGCCAGGAAGACAGTCGCCCGAAGATTTTCGTCTCCATCGTTTCCGGTCCCGGAAAGCGAAGCGATGCTTCCATGCCTGTCATGGCGTCCGGCGAGAACCCGGCTCGCTCTTCGATCGTGATGCGCACTTCGTCATCCCAGTCGAGCTCATCGGGGGCGAAGGTCACCAGCCCATGCTCCAGCGCTTCCTCGGCGTCGAAGAGATCTTTGCGCGCCAGGGTCCGCTGGACTCGATTCGGATCACCCAAAAAGCGCGTCTCCAACCGGGAGAGCCCGTTGGCCATGGGAAGCAGTCCCGCGTTCAACGGGCCGAGACCGACGTGGACTGGGGGATCGGCCCCTTCCAACATGTAACTTCGGTCTGCAGCGAGCGCGAGCTCGAAGAGACTTCCCACGAAACAGGAGCCGGGTTCGATGAGAGCGAAGAAGCTTCTCGCCGTCACGTCGAGTCGTTTGAGGACACGCCGCAATTTCAGGATGATCTCTCGAGCCAGCCAGCCCTCCACGAAACGAGCAAGAGCGTCATCGAAGGCGAGCACCGACTCGGGGTCGCCGCTCGTCTTCAGAATGACGAGGCCGATGGTCTCGTGGTTGAACCGAAGCTGGCACAACGCATCGTCGAGCTCGCGCGCCATCGCCAGGGACCAGAAGTTGCATCCCGCCGCATGGATCGCCGCCGCGGAGCCGGGCGGGGCTTCGGTCGGCCCGCAAACGAGTAGCTCGGCGGTGCGGCGTTCGGGATCGATGTCGACGGTCACGTACCGGTATTCCAGTCGTTTTTCGGTCCGTTTGGCAACGAGCGGCTCGAGCTCGATACCCTTTCCATCCGCGCCGTCGTCGAAGGCAGCCTCGGTGAGCTCTCGCGCGCGGGACGCGATGACCTCGTCGAACTGACTGCGCGGCACGACACGATCCACGAGCCCCCACTCCACCGCCCGTTTTCCTTTGATGCCCTCCACCAAGGTGGAGAAAACGTCCGCCCGATCGCGGCGCACTTTCCTTTTGTCCACCAGTCTGGTCAGCCCCCCCGTCCCCGGCAACACGCCGAGTAGCGGAGCCTCCGGCAACGCCACTGCTGCATTCCCATCGTCGACCAAGAGAATCTCGTCGGCGGCGAGCGCGAGCTCGTAGCCACCCCCGGAGCAGATCCCATTGACGGCCGCGAGATACCGCTGGCCGCTTTCACGGCTGGCTTCTTCCATCGCCAGGCGGGTCTCGTTGGTGAACTTGCAGAAGTTGACCTTGTAGGGGTGGGACGAGCTCGCCAGCATATAGATGTTGGCTCCGGCGCAAAAAATACGATCCTTGCCGCTTCGCATCACGACCACCCTGACTTCGGGATGCTCGAAGCGCAGGCGTTCGACGGCGTCCGCGAGCTCGATGTCGACGCCGAGGTCATAGCTATTGAGCTTCAGCTCGTAGCCGGGCCGCAGGCCACCGTTCTCCTGGATGTCGACCGTCAACGTCGCCACCGGCCCATCGATGGTGAGCTTCAGGTGCTTGTATTGGCTCGGCTTGATCTCGAAATCAACGGCATTCATGGGCGATCGGGGGTTCATGTCGTGCCCGTTGGCGGCAATTTCATGTGCATTATACAACTTGCCTCTGATCCAGATCAGCGTCCAATAAGAACCCCCAGGAAGATCACCGGGATCGCGAGCAGAGTCGTCCCAAGCTGGATCACGGACCCATTCCTACGACCCGCCGCCATATATTGCAACGTCATTGGATCGTGCGGCCGCGTGCTAGGATCGCGACATGCGCTGGTGCTTGCTCACCTGTTGCCTGCTCCCGACCATCGTGGTCGGCGCCTCCCAGAAAGCAGTCGGGCCGATCGAGCTGCTCTCTATCGACCGGATCGTTCGTCTTCCCGTCGCCCAAGAGTTCGCTCTGGCTCCCGACGGGCGGCGAGCCGCCGTTACCACCTCCATGGCGGGGTTTTCTGGGATCGTCGTGGTCGATGGACCGGATGAACCGAGTGTGCCGGTGGTTCAGGGAGAGGATCGGTACGCCGAACCGGACTGGTCTCCCGATGGAAATCAGATAGCTTTCGCCTCCGACCGAACCGGCACGTGGCAGATTTTCGTCGCGGAGCCCGGCAAGGAGCAGGTCCGGCAGGTCACTCGCGGCGAAGCCGAGCATCGCCGGCCACGCTGGTCCCCGGACGGACGACAGATCGCGTTTCTCTCCCGCCAACCGAGGGTTCGTACCGGGTGGGACGTCTGGTTGACTCCGGTGGCCGGCGGCGAGCCGGTGCGTCTGACCCGTGACCCTTTGGACGAAGAAGACCCGCGCTGGTCGCCCGACGGAAAATGGATCGCGTTCACCTCCCGAGGCGGAAGACATGTCAACCGACGCATCGCCGTCGTTTCCGCTGCGGGCGGCGAGGCCCGCGAACTGCTTCCGGAAAACTGGGACGGCGACAGCCACTCGCCCCGTTGGTCGCCCGACGGCAAACGAGTGGCCTTTGTCTCGGATCGCGACGGCCGGAACGGGATCTTCATCGTTTCCACCGAAGGCGCTGAGCCGCGGCCGCTCACGAGCACCGAGAACGAACAAACTGATCCGGCCTGGAGTCCTGACGGTCAAGAGATCGCGCACGTCGCGAATCACGAAGGGACGATGCGCCTGATGGTGACGTCCGTTGCGGAAGGCCGAAGTACGACCTTCACATTGGGCAGGGGCGTCTACGAAACCCCGCAGTGGTCGTCCGACGGAAAGGCCCTGGCCGCGCTGTTCTCGGGACCCGTCTACTCGCCGGACGTGTGGCTCTACGAGGAGACCGGAGGGCGCACGCGGGTGAGCAATAGCCTGTCTCTCGACCTGGACGTTCGAAAAATGGTGCGCCCGGAGCTTGTGAATTATCGTAGCTGGGACGACCGAACGATTTCCGGTTATCTCTACCTACCCACCACCGCCTCGCTCGAAGAGCCGGCGCCCCTCGTCGTGCATGTGCACGCAAGCTCGCAGTGGAGGAACGGATGGCACCCCTTCGTGCAGTTTCTGGCTCAACAGGGTTTCGCCGTCTTCGTTCCCAATCTTCGCGGTAGCTCGGGCTTCGGTCGCGAGTTCGAGAGCTTGAACGATGGAGATTGGGGCGGCGGCGATCTCAAGGATCTGGTCGCCGGTGTCGAAGAGCTCATCGGGCGTCCCGAGATTCGCGACAGTGGAGTAGGCCTCTGGGGCGTGGGCTACGGAGCCTTCCTGACCCTCGCTGCACTGGGACAACATCCCGATCGCTTCGCCTGTGCGGTCGAAGCCATGGGGACGCCCGATCTAGAAATGCTGTACCGCGACACGAATCAGGAGGGCATCACGTACCTCGAACGAGAGATCGGCCCTCTGCGCGGTCACCTGGAGCTCTATCGAAAGCTATCTCCGATTCGCCTGGCGGATGAAATGAAGGCACCTCTCCTTAGCTTTCACGGAGAGGACTACCCCATCGTTCCCTACGCGACCAAGGTCGCTTGGCTGAAGTCGTTGTATTCCCGTGGTTATCCTCTGAAGGAGTTTCTCTTCAAGGGAGAACAAGGAGGAGTGGTTTTCCAGCTCGACCGGTATCCATCCGCGGCGGTGTTCTACATGGAGAAAATTCTGGAGTTCTTCACGCTTTACCTCTAAGCGCGACATCCGGGAAAGCGGGCTACTGCTTCAGGCGCGGAAGCTACCCTGTAAGTATTGCGCTTCGTAGACCAGCCAGGTCCCTTCCAATTGATTGCCGCTCAGCTCGGCGTCCAGGCGGATATTCAATCGTTCGTCGTACGTGACGCGGGCAACCAAGGTATCGCCGATGGGACTGATCCGCTCGAAGGCACCCTCCGAAGGCTGCGATCCCCCTTCATTGAGAACCACGCGCCCCGAGAAGTTGCCATCGGGAGCCTCGCGGATGGGGAAACTAACCGGGTAACCTTGCGGCAGCACGTAGCCGTGCCAATCCCCGGCGAGAAGCGTGGCTTCGTCGTTCTGGGTCAGCACGCGACCGGATACCGACTCCTTCAGCAGCACGCGAAAGAACGGCCCGGCTGGAACCAAGTGGTATCGCTCGAGCAGCCGACCCACGACCGGATTGGGCGGGTGAAGCCCGACCAAAAACAGTGGTTCCTCCTCCATCCGCGCCCACTGTGGCAATGGGTTCTCGTCGTTTGGTCCGGCGCTCTCGAAACTCACTTCCGGGCCAAAACCCTCCACTTCGGCGACGTACCGCATGGGAGCGAGGAAGAGCTCGCCTTCCCGTGAAACCGCCACGACCCGCGAGCCATCGGGGAGCTCTTGCAGCGCAGACTCGGCGAAAAGCACGCGCGTCGGGACTCTCGTGTCGATCGGGGTTGAGCAGGTGGGTCAGCGGATCGTAAGGAACCTCGAAGGCAAGACTAAGAAACGAGCCCGTCACCGGCTGTTGCTGAAGCCGGTCGACCGCGACGGGGGCGAAGCGATAGAGGAGCAATGGCGAAACGGTCAACACGAGCGCGAACACATAGTCCCAAGATCCGCCGTCGGCCAGCACCTTCCACCAGCCGTAACCGACGGCAATGGAGATCAAAACCCAGGCCGGCACATAGGCATTCATCGGATCCGGCAACGTGAGAGCCACCGCCAAAGCCGCATACACGAAGAAGAGCGGGAAAATCAGCCAGAAAACATACTTTTGCCTGCGAAAAAGCTCGAGCAAGCCGAGAAGCCAGATGAATGCCGTCCAAGGTGGAAAGCTATAGAGCAACGTGATCGCGAATCGCGTGAGCGATTGCTTGAGCGGCTCTTCCCACGAAAGCATCAGGTTGTTACGCCAGAAAGTAACCCACCCCCAACGCTCGGGCGAAAGCTCGAACCCCGCCGTCGCCCAGCTCCATGCGGTTACTGCGAGAGCGAGCCCCGAGCTCACGAGAAAAACGCCGAGCCCACGCGCGCGGACTATGCCAATCTCTCGAACCGAAGAAGGCTGCACCACGCGCACCCATAACGCGAAAACCGGAAGCAGGAACAGCATCATCAAATTGCTGGAAAGCGATAAACCGAGAATCGCCAGCGCCAAATAAAAAAGGCGGACCCGTCCCTCGTTCGCGAACCGCAGGAAGTAGTAGACGATCGCAGCCAGGAGAAGAGCGTCGAGGGCCTCCGGACCCGGGGTGACCGCGCGCAGCCAGAACGTGTGCGCTACCGCGAGCGAGATCGCACCAACCAGTCCGACTCGGCGCGCGATGAACTGGGGAGCCACCAGAAGTAAGATCTTCAAGAGAAGATAGACGTACAGGCAGGCTCCCGCGGCAAAGGCGGCGGCGCGAAGTTGGCGCGCTGGATGAGCGATCCCCAGGGCAAGTGTAGGAAGGGCTGGGAGAGGATGACGTAGAGAGGACGATCCCAAGGACCCTCCCCGACCTCCGCCTGCACGACCCGCCGTTGATAATAGGCGCCTTCGCCCCACGCAACGTCAGCCGGGCCGGTGTGAATGTAGAAGACAAAACTTCCCGCGAAGACCGCCAGAGCCACGCCGGCGTTGACCCAACCGCGGTACCAGTTCGGCCTCATGCGCCGGATCTTATATCACGCGGGCCTGCTTTGTTGAAGGATCGCGATAGAATGCCGACGCGGGGTTCATCGTGGAGAAAGAGGAGTACAAAAGGCTCTTCGAGCTCGAGGACCGACTCTGGTGGTTCGTGGGAATGCGGGCCCTTAGCCTCTCATTAATCGAGCGGTTCGTTCATCGCTCGCCCGCCCTTTCTATTCTCGACGTGGGTTGCGGTACGGGAGGGATGATTCCTCACCTTCGAAGATTCGGCTCGGTCGTCGGAGTGGATCTCTCCGATCGGGCTCTTTCCCTTGCGAAGCGGCGAGAGCAGGGACATCTCGTGCAAGCCGATCTGCCCGATCTCCCGTTTCCGCCCAGCTCCTTCGATCTCCTGACGTCCTTCGACGTTATCTATCATCAGGCCGTGGCGGACGATGACACGGCGCTCTCCGAAATGGCCCGGCTCCTCCGGCCGGGTGGAAAGCTCTTGCTGCGCGTACCCGCACACGACTGGCTACGAGGCCGCCACGACCTCGCAGTCCATACCCGCCACCGATATGGAAAACAAGAGCTACTGGAAAAACTGCAGCAGGCCGGGTTGGAACCCAACTACGTCTCTTACGCCAACTGCTTTCTGTTCCCGGTAGCCGCGTCGATGCGCTTCAGCCAAAGGTTCTTGAATCTGGAGGGCAGGGAGGACAGGGGCTCCGATGTGAAAGAAGTGCCGGCGCCCATCAACTGGCTGCTCACGGCCGTCTTAAAGCTGGAGGCCGCGTTCCTCCGTCGGCAGGCGCTTCCCTTTGGGCTTTCTCTGGTCGCGGTGGCAGAAAAAACTTCCGCGTGACCGTCTTGGCGAGCGTCGTTCTATTGGGCGGATGCCGGCCCCATGGGGCTCTCGACGACGGGGCCGATTTCCATCAAGAGGTGGTCATCCGTTAGGCGAGGCGGCGTCACCATCGGCAAGTCGATCGTCACCGAGTGCCGGCCCAGTGCCACGGCGGTCGTCAGGTACGAAATCGAAGCCCGAGCCGAGCCACCGATACGCAGATGGATCCGGATCGCGGATACCGGTTCACCGAGCTCGAGCTGGGAAGGCGTCATCGTCCGCCCTTGACCATCCAGGTGATCGAACCCGACGGTCTCGAGACTCCGCGACAAAACCCGCCGTTGCCCTCCCGAGATCTCTTTCCACAACACACTTCCCACACCATTCCGCTCGAATCCAAACTGCACCTCTCGTAAACCAAGAACCCGAGCTCGGCGGTCGGGAGAATACGTGCCGCGCAAGCTGCCGTCCGACGTCTCGAGCGAGCGAAACGTCAGAGTTTCCCGATCCGCACGCAGCACTTCCGCGCTCTCGCTCCCTATTCGATCCGTAAGCAGCACGCGATCCCCCACTTCAAAAAGTCCGGTGCCTGCGACCGCCACGCTGACATCATTGGCGGCAAGCTCTGCCCTCAGAAACCCGACACGGCCTCCGGGATTCGACCGAAGCGTGATGCGATCGGAAGACGGCGATGGGTCTTCGGGGAGAAACGGCAAGGCGAATCTGGCGGCTCCCATGCCATAACCTGCCCTCGCGAGCTCATCGGAGATATCGTCGAAGGCCCACTTGGCTTCCGCCGTCCCATCCGCGGCGCGGGAATCTACCCGATAGACGGAGTCCACCATCCGGCTCCCTTGGAAAACGAAACTGACGGCGAGAAGCGTAATAGCCACGCTCACCAGTGCCTCGACGAGGCTGAAGCCGGCTGAGCTAGGAGGCCGCTGTTGCACGGGACGCATTAGACACCAATTCCAGCCGGCCGTCCAACGCGGCTCATCAAGGCACCTGTTGGCCGCCAAAACAGGGGGTTGCGTTGAGGGGGTCGAGTCAGGCGGCGGTTCAGAGCGGCCAGACAATAAGGATCAAAGGTAGGGAGAGCGCCACGATGAGGACCTCGAGCGGCAACCCCATTTGCCAGTAGTCGCCAAAGTGGTAGCCGCCGGGCCCCATCACCAGGACGTTGTTTTGGTGACCGATGGGCGTCAGGAAGGCGCACGACGCCCCGACGGCCGTTGCCATGAGAAAAGGATCGGCACTCACTTGAAGGGCAGCGGCAATGCTCATCGCGATGGGTGCCATGATCACGGCAGTGGCGGCATTGTTCATCAGATCGGAAAGAGTCATCGTCAGGATCATCAGTGCCGCTAGCACCGCAACCGGATGGAGTTGGGAACCCACATGGGCAATCGAGCTCGCAATCCATGCGGTGCCGCCCGTTTCCTCGAGGGCCTGCCCGAGGGGGATCATGGAAGCCAGCAAGATAATGACCGGCCAGTCGATGGTCTCGTAAACCTCGCGCGGCGACAAGACGTTGAACGCGACGAGCGCAGCCACCGCCGCACCGAATGCGATCTGCACCGGAAGAATTCCAGCTGCCGTCACACCGATGGCCGCGAGGAAAATGCCTAACGGCAAGAAGGCTTCCGAGCGCTTACCGAGGCTGAGGCCGCGTTCCGCGAGTGGAAGCAAACCCAGCGCCGCTACCGTGTCCGCCAGCGTGTCCGACTCGCCCTGGAGGAGCAGCACGTCGCCGGCACGCAAGGGAACTTTGCGCAGTCTCGTTCGAAACGGTTTTCCCTGTCGAGAGATGGCCAGCAGGTTGGAGTGGTGCCGCGTTCGGAAACGCACGCTCGCCGACGTCCGGCCCTCCAGCCGCGAACCTGGGGGCACGACGACTTCCATCCACGCCACATCTCCCGACCGCAGGCTCTCGTCTGCCTTTTCCTTCTTGCCGGCCAGCTCCAGCTCGGCAGACTTCAGCAACTTGTCGAGGTCCGCGGGATCCGCCTCTAGGAGCAGGATGTCGCCGTCTTCCAAAATTTCATGTCTCGGCGTTCCCCGAAGGCGTTTTTTCCGGCGAATGAGAGAGACCACCGTGGCGTCGCCTTCCGAGAGATCTTCCAACTCCTCCACCGATTGGCCGATGGTCTTGGATTCCTTCGGCACCTTCACTTCCACGACATACCCTGAGATGTCGAAGAGATCCTTCGGGGATTTCTTGCCGCGGCGTTCTTTCGGAATGAGCCGCCATCCGACGACGCAGATGTAGATAACGCCGGCGACCGCGAGCGGCACACCAACGGGCGCGAAATCAAACAGCCGGAAGGGAGAACCGACCGCCTCCGCCCGATACGCCGCGATAATGATGTTGGGAGGTGTTCCAATGAGAGTCGACAGGCCGCCCAGTATGGAGCCGAATGAAAGGGGCATCAGGATTTGGGCGGGAGGCAACCCCGACTGAAGCGCGAGCGGCATCAGAAGAGCAAGGGCAGCCACATTGTTCATGAAGGCAGAGAGAAAAGCGGCCAACACCGTCAGCGCCGTCATCATGAGAAGAGGCTGCTTGTCGAAAACCGTCAATCCTCGCGCCAGCCGATCGATGAGGCCCGAGCCCTGGAGAGCGCGGCTCAGAACGAGCGCGGCGGCGACGGTGATGACGGCAGGGTGAGCCAGCCCGGAATAGGCCTCGCCGAACGGCACGACGCCGGCCAGCACGCCGAGGATGAGTGCCACGAAGGCGACGACGTCGTAGCGCCAGCGTCCCCAGATGAAGAAAACGAGAGAAATACCAAGAATGAGAAAGGTAGTAATCACCAGACATACTCTTTGGCTATTTCACGCTTATCGCGGCCCGCTAACAGGTGCACGACACGGATCTTCTTCAATGTCACTGGAGACATGGAACCGATCGGAATGTGGAGAATGCGCTTCTTTTGCGCGGCCGCGTACTGGTGCATGGCCGGTACTGGCGGTTCTTTCGCAAGATGCACGATCAGCTTCTCCTCGCTGTAGTCGACCCCTGCCATGAGCAGCACTTCCGCCTTTTCTTTCCCGAAACGGTACTCTCGATCCTGCCAAACGTCGAAGACGCGACGCGGCGGATAGGTCATCATGAATCCGCCGTAGGTGGCTCGCATGATACCAGGTCCCACCACCTGGTCGGCCGGATTCGTGGAGTAGAAAGCCATGTCCGATTCCTGTTCGTCTTCACCCAGCCACGTCATGCAGTATGGAAACGAATTGCCGCTGAGATTTCTATCGAAGATCACGACCACCGACCCGGCATCACCCGGCGAGCGTCCCAACTCCTGCACGTAAATCCGTTTTTCATGAATGTTGCGGAGGGTCTCCCTCAGATCGATCCCGTCGAGCAGAGCACCCGTGAAGGGTTCAGTCCGCTTACGCTCCGTGGAGAGAATAGACACCGCTTTGGTCTGAAGATATCGGGCGTAGTCTTCGATGACTACGTCTTCGGGACGATGGGAGCACAGCCCCGTCGGATCGAAAGCATCGAGCCATTTCTCGGGGTCGTCCGTCGTGGGCCGCTCGCGAACCGGCACCCGGACCGGCCGCTGCTTAACGCGAAAGAAGCGTTTGCGGAATCGAATCTTGCGGGTACCCAGGTCGAGCTCGTCGCCATCGACGTGCGCGGTGGCGATCTCCGCGGTCGACTTTTGCCAAGGGTACGTTCGTGCCACATCGAAAACCTCCCACGCGAGGTTGTCATCACCTACTCCCCGCGCGGCTACCGCCCACTCGAAAAGCCCCGGAACCAACATGCCCTGAAGACGCGCATAGCGGCGTCCGAAATCAAGAAACGTCTTCCGTTGCCAGGGTTGCACGACTTCTCGGGTTTGTCGCTCGTAGGACGACGATCCTATCCGCCACACGACATTCTGGAGGGCCGCACGATCCGGGACCTCTCGCGTGCCTAATGCCGTCCGCTGCGCGTGTGCCGCCACGTAGCGTGCGACGTTCATCGGGCGCTCTCTGGCCTGCTTGTCTTTCTCACCAGTGATCACGCGGAGGCCGTGCTGGATCCAAGACACCTGACGGGAAAGCGTGGACTCCAAGTCGACTTCTTCCTGGGCGTTGCCCGATCGGATGAGCTCGAACACGGAATGCGCGAGCGGTGGATCGGGCAGTATTGCGGTGAGGCTGTCCGGATGAAGATGACGCAGCTCCGCCTGGCTCCGCTTGACGCACGCGAAGGGCTCGGCGGTTGCTTCCCCGAGCGCCCGAGTCACCGGCCGTACGTGGGCTGCGCCTAGCAGCGCGAGCAATGGCCCGGAAGGGCAGACTCCCCTCGCTTCCTTGATCCGGTGAGCGATTCCCGCTTCTCGCTGCCGATCGGTGTCGCTACGGGGCGCCGAGTCTCCCTGCTCCACCAAGAGATCGAGGAATTTCTGCGGACCGAGGCTCCAGACGGCGTAGGGATCCGGCACGGGGTCGCGGCGCTTGTGTTCATAAGGGATGTCGGGATCCACGAAGAATACCGGTTTGCCGAACTCACCTGCCCAGCGCATGGCTTCGGCAAACGGATCGCCAACGATGGAGACCCAGACCAGGGCATCTTCCCCTGCTCGCTCGGACAGGACGAGTGAGACTTTCGGCAACCGACGGACGGCTCTCAGCACCAGCTCCGTCAAGCCGATCGGAAGCTCGACCGCGACGCCGGCGGGCTGCAGCTCATCGAGCACGGCGCGAACGACCGACGTCAGATCCAGACGATCGTGCACGACCGGGAACAGATGAACGCCGGGAACGACCTCCGGAGTCAGAGCCTCGAGGCTGCGTCGCTTACGGCCCATGATCTCAGAAGATGTCGAACTGACTCGCCTCCTCGGCACCCAGAGCCAGCTCCAGAGCCTTGTGGACGGCGCTCTTCGCGTCTTTCGCTCGTTTCGTGTGTAGCATCTTCATCGCGTAGCGCACGACGTTGATGCCGTCCCGAACGGTGTACCGAAGATCGGCTTGGTGAGCGGCTTGCAGATAGGTGAGGACGTATTGCAGGACGTCGTCGTCCGCAAACGGGATCTGCTGTTTCAGAATCGCACGCTCCTCGTCCTCTTCGGGAAAGTCGATGTAGATTTGAGGCATCAGCCGCGAGTGGATGTATTCCGGGACTTCGTAGGTCGAGGCGTCTTCGTTCATCGTGGTAACGAAACGAAACTCGCGGTGCGCGGGGATCTTGACTCCCGCGACCAGGCTTTCCGCATAGCGCCGATGATCGAGGAGCGGTGCCAGAGAAGCCCACGATTTCTCGCTCATCCGGTTTGCTTCGTCGAGAACGCAGGCTCCGCCCCGTAGCATGGCACTTACCAGTGGCGAAGCCATGTAGCGCAGACCGCCCTTGGGATCGAGAACCGGTGAGACGAGGAGGTCTTCCGGTCGTGTGTCCATCGTTGCCTGCATGACGTACACGTCCAAACCCAGCTTTCTGGCCGCGGCACATGCCAGGGTCGTCTTACCGACACCCGGCTTACCCAAGAGGCGTGGGTGGAGCGGGAGATCTTGCTCTTCGATGAGCGTCCACGCGGCGAGAAGTTGTAGAAGCACCTCGCGCTGCCCGACCCACTCCGGCACATTCGTCTCCGGCGACATGAGGTGGAGTGCTACCCCGTCGATCACGGTGCTCTTTTGATTCTTCATCTCTATCGTTGAACGAGTTAGGAAGCTAAGGGCCCGGGCAAGAATAACTACCTATTCTTGGACGCCGATCCATCCCGTCTGGCTGCGTTGCTCGCCGCCTTCCGCAGCGAGCCTGTCGAGCGGAGGGCTAGGCCGCGTCAGCCGCCGAACTGGAAGCATGCCCATATATCCAGATATTATTCACTTCTCGCGCCTTGCCAGACGGGCGCCTCGACACCCAAAAATGGGCATTTATTCTTGCCCGGACCCTAAGTAGGGATCTGATTGGCGGCATGATAGGAGCTACGCACGAGAGGGCCGGATTCCACATGCCGGAAGCCGGCGGCGAGACCCATGCCCGTGAGCTCCCGAAACTCGTCGGGGTGATAGAAGCGCTCGACCGGTAGATGCTTCTTGGTAGGTTGAAGATATTGGCCGATCGTGAAGACCTCGACACGGGCCTCCACTAGCTGCTTCATCACGTCGAGAATCTCGTCGCGACTCTCCCCCAACCCCACCATGATCCCGGTCTTGCTGATGACTTCCGGTGCGAGCTTCTTGACTCGGTGAAGGAGCTCGACGGATTGAGGAAAACTCGCGCCCGGCCGCACATGCTTGTAGAGGCGGGGAACCGTTTCGACGTTATGGTTCAGTATCTCGGGACGCGCGCCGAGAACTCTCCCGAGCGCGGGCAGAGAGCCCTTGAAATCTGGAGTCAGCACCTCGATGGTAGTACCGGGGTTCTCGCGTCGTACCGCCTCGACGGTGCGGGCGAAAAGGAACGCGCCGCCGTCGGGAAGCTCGTCCCGGTTGACGGAGGTGATGACCGCGTGCTGCAACTTCATCGCCTTGACCGCGTTGGCCACCCGATCGGCCTCGGCGAAATCGAGCGTCGTGGGCAGTCCGGTCGTCACCGCACAGAAACCGCAGGAGCGGGTACACACGTCCCCCAGGATCATGAAAGTAGCGGTGCCCTGTCCCCAGCACTCCGCCACGTTCGGGCAGCGCGCTTCCTCGCACACCGTGTGGAGGTCGAGCTCTCGTATCACCGACTTGAGTCGAGCGTAACTCTCGCCTCCCGGCAGCTTGACCCTGAGCCACTCGGGGCGAGGTGATTTCGTCGCGACCATCGAACTCATTCTAACCCGCTACAGAATCTTCTCGTCCCAGCTCTCTAGGCGTTTTCTCACTTCGGCCATGAACTGGTCGGCGACTGCGCCGTCGATGATGCGATGATCGAACGTGAGCGACATGTAGACCATGGAGCGCACAGCGATGGCGTCGTTTACCACGACCGGGCGCTTATGGATAGCTCCCAGCCCGAGGATGGCGACCTGGGGCTGGTTGATGATGGGAGTACCGAAGAGAGCTCCGAACGGCCCGGGGTTAGTGATGGTGAACGTCCCCCCCTGAACGTCTCCCGGCGTGAGCCTCTTGTCCCGTGCCCGCGTGGCCAGGTCGTTCACGACGCGCTGCAATCCGAGAAAGCTCTTCTCATCAGCCCGATGAATCACCGGAACGATGAGTCCCTTTTCGAGCGCGACGGCCACGCCGATGTTGAGATCTCTCTTATAGAGAATGCTGTTCCCTTCGACGGACGAGTTGACGATAGGATAAGCCTTTAGCGCGTGGAGTGCCGCCCGAACGAAAAAGGGCATGTAAGTGAGCTTGACGCCCTCCTCCTTCTCGAAACGCCCGCCGTTTTCCTTGCGCACCTTCTGTACGTTCGTCATGTCCGCTTCCCATACTGTGGACACATGCGCGGACGTTCGGCGCGAAAGGATCATGTGCTCGGCGATGGACCGGCGCATTACGGTCATCGGCTCCGCTCGTACGCGATCGGAATGGACGACCGGGGAAGGTGTCGGCTCGGTCGAAGCAGCCGGCTCAGCCGGCCCAGCCTGCTCAGAAAGACGAGGCGTCTCTTCCGCCCGAGCAGGGGCTTCTGAGCTCTCCGCCGATGCTTGACCGCCCGGGCTCCCCTTCATGAATTCCAAGAGGTCTTTCTTGCAGATTCTGCCTCCCGCCGCGGTCCCCCGCACTTGGGTGAGATCGATGTTTTGTTCCCGCGCCATGCGTCGAACGAGGGGCGAGGATCGCGGCTCGCCGGTCGCACACGGCGGCACGCCAGTTTCCTGACCAAGCCCCTGACCAATTTCCTGAGAAGTCGAGCTGGGCGCTTCCGCTGACACGGCGCGCATTTGTTGTGTGCGCGATGACGACTCCGCCGGCGGACCGGCGGCGGCACCCTCGCCGCCGATGATGCCTACCACCGTGTTGATGGGCACGGTCTCGCCTTCACCGACCTTGATCTCGGTGAGCACGCCCGCAGCCGGCGACGGGATTTCGGTGTCGACCTTGTCGGTCGAGATCTCGAACAGGAGCTCGTCACGATCCACCTGGTCGCCCTGCTTCTTGTACCACTTGGTGATGGTCCCTTCGGCGATGCTCTCACCCATCTGAGGCATGATGATCGGTGTGCCCATCTTTCAACCCTCGCTTCTAGTATGCGGCGAGCTTGCGGGCCGCCTCCACTACGTCGGTCACCTGCGGAATGAACGCGTCTTCCAGCTCGGCGCTGTAAGGTACTGGCGTATCGGGCGCCGTAATCCTGAAGATCGGACCGTCCAGATCTTCGAACGCTTCTTCGCTGATGAGCGCGGAGATCTCACCCGCCATGCCTCCGGTGCGCGTGTCCTCGTGAAGGATCATGACCTTGTTGACCCGCCGCACCGATTCCAACAGCGTTTCCCGGTCGAGGGGCACCAAGCTTCGGAGATCGATCACCTCGAGATCGATCCCATCCTGCTCGAGCGCCGCCGCCGCCGTGAGGGCCGTATAGAGCATAGCCCCGTATGTGATCAAGACGATGTCGCTTCCCGGCCGTCTGATGATCGCCTGCCCCAACGGGACGACGAAGTCTTCGTCGGGAAGCTCCTCCTTGACCCGTCGATACAGATACTTGTGCTCCAGATACAGGACGGGGTCTTCGTCGCGAATCGCCGCTTTCATCATCCCCTTGGCATCGCGCACGGTAGCGGGTGCCACGACCTTGAGACCCGGCGTGTGCACGAAATGCATCTCCGGATTCTGTGAATGGAACGGGCCGGCACGCACTCCCCCACCGGCTGGCCCTCGCATCACGAGAGGGACACCCAGCCCGGATCGATAGCGACTCTTCGCCGCGAAATTTGTAATCATGTTGAATGCGTTCGCGATGAAATCGATGAATTGAAACTCGACGATCGGTCGCAGCCCCATGTACGCCGCCCCAATCGCGACACCCGTATAGCCTTCTTCACTGATCGGAGCGTCGATCACGCGCTCTCGCCCGAACTTCTCGAGGAAACCCTCCGTGACCTTGAAGGCACCGCCGTACGCTCCAATGTCCTCGCCCAGAATCACGACACGCGGATCGCGCTCCATCTCTTCCCACATGGCCTGACGAATGGCTTCCAGATAAGTCGTCTCCGCCATGATCGCTTCACCAAGACCTGTGGCCTGCCAGACTGTCGGCCGGCGGACCGTAAACTCCCGTCGTTAGCGATTCGGTTTCCGGCTGATGTTCCTCTTCCGCGCGTCGAATGTCTGCGGCGATGAGTCTCGTCACACGCGCGAGAATTTTTTCCTGTTCCTCTGGCCGCAGCTGGGCATGCTCGATGAGAAACGCCTCGAATTGTTCGACCGGGTCGTTGAGTGCCTGATCTTCCAGGGCCAGCTTTTGTTGCGTCCTCTGAGCTTGGCCCGACGCTTCTCCACATGGCCCCAGAAACCGCCCCGAGGACTCGGGCCAAACGGCCGCTATATCTTCGCGCATGCTAAAACGGGTTCGACCTTCCGTTCGCGCCTCGATCACCGAGGGACCCCTGCCGGCACGGGCCCGGCCGAACGCGGTCTCGACGACCTGGAGTACCTGAAGGGCGTCGTTGCCATCCACCATGACCGTCGGTACGCCGTAGGATTTGAGACGCTGGTAGTGATCCTCACCGGCCGGTGCAACGGTCGCAGACACTTCTGGTTCGACCGGCTTCTTCTCGATCACGATAACCAGAGGGAGCTCATGAACGGCGGCGAAGTTGAAGCCCTCGTGGAAATCGCCCGTGGCGAGAGCTCTCTCATCTACCAGCACCACGGCCACCGAATCCCGTTTCCGCGTCTTTGCCGCAAGGGCAACACCCGCCATCACTCCGACATGCATCGCGAGATGCCCGGAGGGCGCCAACAGACCGCGCTTCCAATCGGTGAGTTGAAGCAAGCCATCGCGCCCGCGTGTTGGCCCGCCTCGTCTGCCCAGGAAGTGCGCCATGATCTCGAAGGGAGATACGCCGCGGGCCAAACAGGCGCTGTTACTTGGAATGCTGGAAGCGAGTACGTCGTGGGGCTTCAGGGGGTACGCGGCTCCCAAACCCAGTGCTTCCTGGCCGGTGCTGATGGGCAGCCCACCAACGAGCCTCCCTGCTCGGAAGAAGCGAGCCAGCTCTTCCTCTAGGCTGCGGGTGAGCTTGAGGTAGTAATAGAGCTCATGAAGCTGCTGCTTTCCAAATCTCGACATGAGATTCCCGGAGTAGGCTTTCCATCGAGCGGGAGAATCACCCTTTCGAAGACCCGCCCGAACTCCCTAGAGAGCGCATCTGCCACCTCAGGCAAGGGCGTCCGTTTCCCGAGCACGCTTTCCATGGAGGCCACGTCCCGGCCGACGATACCACACGGCACGATGCGTTTGAAATAGTCGAGGTCGGTAGAGACGTTGAGAGCAAAACCATGTGAGGTCACCCAACGTGCGACGCGAACGCCGATGGCGGCGAGCTTTCCTTCGCGATGCCAAACACCCGTCAAACCAGGCTGGCGACCAGCTTCCACGCCGAACCCCAAAAGCGTATGGATCAGTACCTCCTCGAGCCTCCTAAGATAGACGTGGACGTCCGGCTTCATTTCCGCGAGGTTCACAACGGGATACCCCACCAGCTGGCCGACACCGTGAAACGTCACGTCGCCGCCGCGATCGGAAAGGACCAGGCTCGCCCCGATTCGCTGGATCTCCTCTTCCCCCACGAGCAGGTGCTCTCTCTTTCCCGCCCGACCCAGCGTGTACGTGGGCGGGTGCTCGACGAATAGCAAGACATCGGGAATGGTTCCCGCCTGACGCAGCTTGACCAGCTGGCGCTGTAGGTCCCATACCTCCTGGTAGCCTTTGCGTCCCAGATCGACACGCATGCAAACCTTAAACATGTATTGGTTTGTCCTCCACCGCGTGCGCCGCCTCCATGACTGACTCCGACAGAGTTGGATGCGCGTGGATCGTTCGCATCAGCGATTGTGCGGTGGCTTCGTGCTCGAGGGCGACCACCGCCTCGGCAATGAGATCCGTTGCATGCGGCCCGATGATGTGGACGCCCAATAGCTCGTCGTACTTGCCTTCGCTCACGATCTTCACGAAACCTTCTCGCTTCTCCAAGATACTGGCCTTGCTGTTGGTGTTGAACGGAAAGTGACCGACCTTGACGTCGTATCCTCGTTCCTTGGCCGTCGCCTCGGAGAGTCCCACGCTTCCTACCTCCGGAGACGAATACGTGCAGCTCGGCATGTGCTCGTAGTTCATCGGCGTGACCTCGAGACCGGCGATCTTCTCGACGGCGAGGACTCCCTCGGCAGAGCCGACGTGTGCGAGCTGCTGCGAGGGCACGATGTCCCCGATGGCGAATACGTTGGGCGCGGATGTCTCCATGAAGCCGTTGACGGGGACGAGGTCTTTCTCGGTCTCGATGCCGAGAGTCTCCAATCCGATCCCTTCCGTTCGCGGCTTGCGACCCACCGCGATCAGCAGTTTTTCCACCGTACGAGATCCGGTCTCTCCATCTGGTGTCGTGAACGTGACGGTGACGCTGTCCCCTTCTTTCTTGACTGAGTCGACCCGCGTTTCGGTCAGTGTCTCGATGCCCCTTTTCTTGAAAGCCTTTGCGAGGCCCTCGGATATCTCTTCGTCTTCGATAGGCAGCAAGCGGGGCAGCATCTCGATGAGCGTGACCTTCGTGCCGAAGCTGGCGAACATCGAGGCGAACTCCGCCCCAACCGCGCCCGCGCCGATGATGGCGAGAGACTCCGGCTGCTGGGGCAGCGACAAAACCTCGTCGCTGGTGAGAACGAGATGACCGTCGATTCCGATCCCGGGGAGAGCGCGCGGTACCGATCCGGTGGCCACGATGACGTGGCGGGCGCGAATTGTCGCCACGCCCTCATCGCTCTTCACGTCGACTTTGCCCTGACCCGCCAGCGTACCGAACCCGTGAACCGTCTCTACTTGGTTCTTCTTGAAGAGGAAGGACACCCCCGCGGCGAGCCTCCGAACGACGCGCTCCTTGCGTTTCTGTAGCGCGGCCCAATCGAGGCGGTAACCCTCCACGACGAGGCCGAAATCGCGTGCGTGCTTGAGCGTGTCCAGAAGCTCCGCGGTGTAAAGCAAGGCCTTGGTCGGGATGCAGCCAACGTGCAGACAGGTACCTCCCAACACGTCGTCCTTCTCCACGACGACGGTCCTGAGACCCAGCTGCCCGGCTCGGATAGCGGCCACGTAGCCGCCTGGTCCGCTGCCAATCACTGCCACGTCGTAAGTACTGTCTTGTTCCATTGAGGCTCTCACCACGACGGATCCCCAGTCAGCCAACCCGTTGTTTCGCCGGGCGTCCCAATACTTTCGTTTTTTGACTTACTTAGAACTCTCTTTCTTTCTGCAGCCGAACTACCAGACCGGCCGGCGCCCCCAAGGACTTGACAGGCTTAGCCTTCTGGTCTCCGCCCGGGAGTTTACCCTCGCCTTGCGCCGCCAGGCAACAGGAAAGCGCGTCCAAAGCACCTTTGGGCGAAAGGGTTCGCGGAAATCAAGAAATCCATTGCGCCGACCAATCCCTGTGATAAACTATCGTCTAGCCTGTCCCGTGGCATCTATGTCGATTTGCTGGGCTTATACGGCTCACTCGCCTTTTAGGACCAGACCCAGAGCCGGGCGGGAGTAACGCTGGGCGTCAATGGGCTTACTTGCTGCTATCGAGCTGGTCAGACGCCAGTGATACCGGCTCATCTCAACCCTTTGGCGAGATCCACAACGAGTAGTCGAACGACCCGAAAAGGGAAAAGCCAAGAAGCAGAGACAAGCAAAGTCATGAAGGCCTACAGAAACTTCGTCGGGGACGCATTCGTGGCCTCGAAGGGCACCAAGAGGGTACCCAACGAGAACCCATCCGACACCACCGACGTCCTGGGCGAGGTGATTTTGGCGACCCGCAAAGAGTGCTGTGAGGCTATCGAGATCGCCTCACAGGCCGCCCGCGAGTGGCGGGCCACACCGGCCCCGGTGCGCGGCGAGATGGTTTCCCGGGCCGGCCAGATCCTCCGTGAAAACAAGGATTCGGTTGCCGAGCTGCTCTCCCGAGAGGAGGGCAAGACACGGGCGGAGGCCGGCGGGGAAATCGCGCGCTCCATCAACGTGTTGGAGTTCAACGGAAGCCAAGCCAGTCGGATGAGCGGAGAGACCATCCCCTCCGAGCTTCCCAACAGTTTCATTTACACGATGCGCCAGCCCCTGGGAGTCGTGGGAACCATCACGCCCTGGAATTTTCCGGTGGCCATTCCGGCCTGGAAGATCGCGCCCGCCTTGGTGGCGGGAAACACCGTGGTCTTCAAGCCCGCCACGTTGACTCCGGAAACTGCCACCCGGCTGGTCGAGATCTTTACCGAGGCTGGCATTCCTCCCGGGATCTTGAACATGGTGATCGGATCGGGCGGCGACGTCGGAGACGAGATCGTCATGAACGCGACCGTGCGCGCGGTCTCCTTCACGGGCTCCAACGCAGTGGGCGTGAAGCTCTACGAGCAAGGCAGCCGGAGAGGGCTCCGCGTGCAGTGCGAGATGGGTGGCAAGAACCCGATCGTGATCCTGGAAGACGCCGACCTGGATTTGGCCGTCGCGGCGGCGGCGAGTGGAGCATTCGGTTCCTCTGGACAGAGGTGCGCCGCTACCAGCCGAGTGGTCGTCGTCGATGAAGTGGCCGGTCGGTTCGTCGAGAAACTCGTGGAGCAGGCCAAGAACGAGCGCGTGGGTCGCGCCGATGATCCCAAGACCACGGTGGGCCCTTTGGTGGACAAGCATCAATACGACTCCGTACTCGGTTATATTCGGATCGGTCGCGATGAAGGTGCGGAGCTCGTATTCGGCGGAGGCAAGGCCAGCGGTCCAGGCCTCGAGAACGGTTATTTCGTCCAACCCACGATCTTCGATCGCACCACGCCCGACATGCGGATCATTCAGGAAGAGATTTTCGGGCCGGTCTTATCGGTTCAGCGAGTGAAGAACTTCGACGAGGCTCTCGACGTGGCGAACTCGGTCCCCTTCGGATTGACGTCGTCCCTGTTCACCAGTGATGCCTCGAAGATGTTTCGATTCGTAGATGCCATCGAAACGGGAATCACCCACGTCAACTCCGCGACGACTGGGGGTGAGGCCCAGGTACCTTTCGGCGGCATCAAAGCAACAGGAATTGGCGACAGAGAGCAAGGATCCACCACTCTTGATTTCTACACGGAAGTCAAAGTGGTTTACGTTGACTATACCGGTACCAAGCGCACCGGTCACTTGTACTGAGGTTGGTTTGGGAAGCAGGCGAGAGTTAAAGAAGTCGAAAGCGCGGGTCGCAGCAAGTCGATCCAGATCCAGCAAGTCGAAGTCCAAGTCCGCTTCGGCTCTGCGGCGAACCCGTACCAAGAGTGTCGGTGGAAAACATCTCAAGGCGGTCAAATCAGTGAAAGCAGCCAAGCCGGTGAAGTCGGCACCCAAGAACCCGGCGGCCCCACCTCCGAAGCTGGTTCCCGTTCCCTTCCCGGCGGGGTTGCGTCCCAAGAGGGGACCGGAGACGAACGAGCGATCGGCCCACCTGGAGAAGCTCAAACAACTGTTCGAGTCGGCTCCTATCACCCGTTCCTTGGGGATGTCCCTCGGGTATTGCGAGAACGGCGTGGCCCGTGTCCGCCTACCCTTCCGCAGGGAGTTCGAGGAGGGGCACGGCGTTATTCATGGCGGGCTCATCGGTCTGTTGTCCGACACCGCAGGCAACTTCGCCGTTGGCTCGGTATCCCCTGGCTCTATGGTCAAAACGGTCGAGTTCAAGATAAGCCTACTCGCCGGCGTCCAGGGTGATCTGCTGGCTATCGGCGAGGTCGTGCGCAAAGGGCGGACTCTGGCAACCTGCCGGTTGGAAGTGGTGGAAGGCAACGACCGCGTCGTGGCCATCGGCCTGGCCACCTATGCGCTGCAAGCCGTTTAGGCGCACGAGAATCTCCTTAACGGTAATCCCTTACCCGAAGACTGCCCAATAACCTTGATTGACCCGTTTGGAGGGCGCCAGTGAGTGTAAAGCCCTACTCGCTATACTCCTGTACGGATATCCGGGAGATACTCAATCGCCGAGCCCACGGTGAGCAGGAGCTCTTGGAAGGCATCGAGGAGGTCGACGAGGACTCCATCTACTACCATACGCACAGCTACTATCTGCATGGAAAGTATGAATACGACCTCTACCCCAACGACTTTGCCACCTGGGTAGCCGATGATGTACGCGACCGGCTCTTGAGTGAGCGCCTGGCCATACTCGATCCCTTTCAGTTCGACAACCTGGAAGCTCTACGCGAAGAGCTTCTGAACACCATCGACGATCACATGAGCCGCCTGGGCTTTTCGCCGAGAGCGTTGTCAGGAGATTCTTTCTATTTCTTCCGCGCCCATATCATCTCCTTTCCCACCGGCGTTACCGTGAAAACTCGAGAGGAGCTGGCTCGAGCCATCGCCGACGCCAGCCCCCAGACGATCTTCTATCATTTTTTCGAAGACGCGTTCCGGAAGGGAGCTCGCAACGGCTCGCTCGTGCACTGGGTTGCGGATGACCTTCGAGATCAGGAGCTGGCGGACAGACTCTCGCAGTTCAATCCCTACCGACTCCACATGGAACAAATCCGTTCCGAGCTCTTGGCTTTAATCGGCGGCATGGAAGAAGCGTAGCCGAGACATCGGAGCAGGAGATGGGCAACATCCTGGACGCGTATCGCGATGTCGCAAGCCCCGGAACCGTTGACACGATCGAGCGACTCGCGGAACCTTTGAGCGGTCGGTCCGTCCTTCACGTCAACTCCACGCGCGTAGGGGGAGGCGTCGCGGAGATCCTCCATCGACTGACAGGACTCTTCGCTGAGGTGGGGCTCCAGCCCCGATGGGAAGTCATAGAGGGCAACGACGACTTTTTCAATGTCACGAAAGCGTTTCACAACGCACTACAGGGACAGAACCTGATTCTCACACCCGAGATGCGCCAGACGTACGAGAGCTGCGTTCGCGCTAACGCGGACAAGCTGGATCTAGCCGCCGATGCCGTGGTGATTCACGATCCTCAGCCCGCTGCCTTGGTGGAGCGCAGGAAACCCGACGTCCCCTGGATCTGGCGCTGTCACATCGACCTCTCCCGTCCCGATCGAGAGTTCTGGAAGTTCTTGCATTCTTACATCGTGCAGTACGACGTGGCTCTGTTTTCCCTCGCGAAGTTCGCACGCCGTCTTCCGCTGCCTCAGCTCCTGCAGTGGCCGTCGATCGATCCTTTCTCCGACAAGAATGTTGAGCTTCCGCAGGAGGAGATCCGGGACAGGGTCACACGATTGGGCGTCCCTATGGATCGCCCCATGGTATTGCAGGTCTCGAGGTTCGACCGCTTCAAGGACCCGGTGGGCGTTATCCAGGCGTTTCGGGGATGTCCCGGCCGCTGTTGAATTTGGTCGGGTAGCGGCGGCACCTGTGAATACTCTTAGGCAGCAAACTCATCGCTGTCAAGAGATTTCTGTTTTCTCGTCCTCCCTCCCACCGCCCACCGGGATATCAACGCCCTACAGCGTGCCGCCTCGGTCGTGATTCAAAAGTCGACGCGTGAGGGATTCGGACTCACGGTCACGGAGGCGATGTGGAAAGGAAAACCGGTGGTGGGCGGTCAGGTGGGCGGCATTACTAATCAAATCCTCTTCGGCTTGACCGGATATCTAGTGAATTCCGTCGAGGGAGCGGCCTTCCGACTACGTAGCCGACTCGAGAATCCAGCCTTGGCTGAGCAAATGGGCCGTGAAGGGAAAGAGCACGTGCGCAGGAATTTCCTTATCACTCGCAGCCTATGTGACTATCTCGCCTTGCTGAGCTGGCTTTGGAAGCGGGAGAATTAACCGGCGTCATCCGGGAATCGCCTCAGGCTTTTCAGGCGTCAATCAGCGACATCTCACGACTCAACTTGGCCAGACGCCAGCTCGCTCACGAAATCCCACATCTCCTGGAACAAGAGCTCCTTGTGATCCGTGAGGCGGTGATCGCCACCGGCGATGAGGGTTAGCTTCGAAATCTGGACCTTCTGCGTGAGGTTGCGTGACAACCGATACGGAACCGTCTCATCCTGCGTACCGTGAAGAATGAGGGTCGGGGTCTTGAGCTTCCTGACCAGCGTCGCGATCGGATAGCGCGCTTCGTCTTCCACGAATCCGTACCCTAGGTCGAACTCGGCAAACTCGGTTACCAGGTGGGTCTTTCCTTCCTCCCGCCAACGCTGGGCCTTGCTCCGCCCCAGAGAGAGAATGAGTCTTCCCGCCAGCTCGAAGGCAGGCGCGACCAAAAGGTTTGCATTGACGCGGCCGGGGTGAAGAGCCGAGAACCAGAGCGCGGTGAGTCCTCCCATCGACGAGCCCACCAGGAAGACCGACGAAAAAGGTCCGGCTTCATCGACAACGAACCGGAGTCCTCGATCGATATCGCTCAGGTTCCGCGTCAAAGACAACCCGAGAAGCTCACCTTCCGAATCCCCGTGGCCTGTCAGATCCAGGCTCGCAAACGCCTCTCCTCGCCGAGCGACCTGGCGCGCGAAATGCAAGGCCTTGTCACCTCTTCGGTTGGAGTTGAGACCGTGCACGAAAAACCACAGCCGCGAGGATTTGCTTGCCGCGGGGAGAAAATCCAAGGCGAGCCGCGCTTCTTCCTCTTTTTCTGGCTCGATCCAGCGTGGCGGGCTCGGCTGCATTTTTGGTCTCTACCTGCGTCTGACGAGGTTCACTCGTGAGATGCCACATTTTGACGCCAGAAACGGCGTCTGACTTAGTGCGTCTGACGAGGTTCTAGCTAGATCGCGCTCTATTGACGCCCTCGTATCGCCCCTCGCCGTCGCTCCGGATGTGCGACGAGCGCTCTGGACGGGGAGTGCCCCTCGCTCCCGGAGGAAAAAAAACAGGATAAACCATTGTAAATGAGCGCTTCGCGAGGGTCAACGATCCAAGTTGTCGCTGGTCGTTCTGGCCACACCCTGGAAGAGATCGAGCCGAAAGGGTGCGCCGCAGAGCTCTTCTCTATTGGGGAAGGCCGATCAATTCACCTCCCCGGCTTGCCGCCCCACGTGAACTGATAAACCAAATTGATCGAGTCGAAGTCCGAGCCCAGACGCGGTTAGGGGTGGCGAGCCGGTGAGGTTGACCGCCAGACGAAACCTTGCGATTCTTGCCGTAGCGTTCGCCGCGGCTGGTTCGACTGAGGATCTAGAGATCGAGATGAAGGCGCAGGGCGTCCTCGAACTCCGACATCAGCGCTGACGGAAGCTGCCCCACGCGTCGGCCAATCCGCTCCATCGTCACCGAACGAACCTGCTCTGCATGCGCCTTGGAGTCGAGGCGCAATCCGCATTCCGAAGCTGGGAGGAACACCTGGAAGGGATATACGCGGGTCACGTTGGAGGTCACGGGCACGACGGTAATGACACCTCGTTTGAGTCGCGACGCCGTCGTGTTAGCGCCGTCGTTGCTTACGATCACCGCCGGCCGGCGCTTGCTTGCTTCAGAGCCGCGCGCGGGCTCGAAGTTAACCTCTCGAATCTCGCCAGCCTCGCGCGCGACCGCTGACACGGCCCAATAGCTCTTCGGCGGAGGTTGAAACCGCTCCCCGATTCTGCAAGGATGCCGCTCTGACGAGCGCGCCGTTATCCCAACCGCTGTGGGTTTTCACAGCGACAGCGGCGCCTTCTCGCCTCGATCCATCGAGGAAAGGAGTGGAGCTGATGACAGTCTTCGGAATCATAGTCCTCATTCTAGGTCTCTTGGCGATCGCCTGCCCCCTGACCGCTGGTGCTGCCGTTTCGACCATGGTCGCTATCCTCTTTGATGGCAGCCGGTGCGGTTCGCATGCTCTGGGCCTTCAAGGCGGGCTCTTTCGGCAAAGGTGCCCTAGTCCTTTTGCTTGGTGGACTAACGCTCGGCGTCGGGATCGTGATGTTGGCACGACCGCTCGTGGTTCTTGCCAGCCTGACAATCGTACTAGCCGTTTACTTCCTACTCGACGGTATTTCTGAAATCGTGGCTGCATTCAGTGTCAAGCCCGCCAAAGGATGGGGCTTCATGGTCTTCGGCGGCGCCATGTCGATCCTGCTATCGGCCCTCATCTGGTCTCAGTGGCCTTTATCCGGAGCCTGGGCCATCGGTATTCTGGTCGGCGTACGACTCGTGTTTGCCGGGACGGCTATGATCGCCCTAGGTTCGGCGATTGGAACCGTTCGGGACGCCGTAGCGGCAGAATCCCATTAGACCCTCTAGCGCAACAAGATCGCGACGCCACCCTGGAGGTTCGTCGTCAGTTCAGACCCTACGCCGAAGCCTCCGAAGTCTGCTCGACCCGATAGATTGCCGCGAGCTTTAGCTGGCGTCCACAGTGATACGCCGCCCAGTCTTCGGCTCGAACAGGAGCGTGCGCCCGGGGGAGAAATAAAATCCGACCCGTTCCCCCGGTTTCGCTCGAAAAGAAGAAGGGGCACGGGCCGTAATGAGCGCTCCCGCCCAAGTGAGAACGACCAACACGTCCGATCCCAAAAGCTCCACTGCGTAGACCTCGCCGGACGCCCCGTCGTGCGCCGCGGCGTCTGAGAGCTCGATGTCTTCCGGACGGATTCCCACCTGGACCTCGCCCGAAAACGATGTTCCCGAGAGACGAAGTTGCATGCCCGGAAGAGAGAGAATCCCCTTTTCCATTCGCCCTGCCACGAAGTTCATGCTCGGATTGCCGACGAAACCTGCAACGAAACGGTTGGCCGGAGCTCGGTAGATCTCCTCGGGAGTGCCTACTTGCTGGAGCTCGCCGTCTTCCATCACCGCGATACGGTCGGAGAGTGTCATCGCCTCGACCTGATCGTGCGTGACGTAGAGCGTAGTGGTCGCAAACTCGGTGTGGAGACGCTTGATCTCGGCGCGGGTGCCGGTGCGAAGTTGAGCGTCGAGGTTCGAAAGTGGCTCATCGAGAAGAAAGACCGTCGGCTTCCGCACCAAAGCCCGACCCAGAGCCACCCTCTGCCTCTGACCCCCGGAAAGCTCTCCCGGTCGACGATCGAGAAGAGGTCCGATTCCTAGCCGCGACGCCACGTCCCGCACGCGCCGGTCGATGTCCTCTCTCGCCACGCCGCGAAGCTTCAGAGAAAAGCCGATGTTGTCGAAGACGCTCTTGTGCGGGTAGAGAGCGTAGCTTTGAAAAACCATCGAGACGTCTCGGTCCTGAGGCTCGAGGTCCGTCACGTCACGTTCGCCGATGTACACCTTCCCGAAAGTCGGCGTCTCGAGGCCGGCCACGATGTTGAGAACCGTAGACTTCCCACAACCACTCGGGCCGAGCAGCGTGAGGAACTCGCGGTCCCGAACCTCGAGATCCAATCGCCGGACCGCCGTGACTTTTCCGTACCGCTTCTCGATGCCGGCGAGAGATACCCTGGCCATCGGCTACCCCTTCACCGCACCCGCAGTAAGACCTTGAACGATCCGCCGCTGAAAGACCAGGATCAGAACCAGAACCGGCGCTGAAGCAATGAGAGAGGCGGCCGCGATTTCGCCCCACGGCATCTCCTGGAGCCCGGGAAACAAGGCGATGCCCACCGGCACGGTCTGCGCAGCCGGTGAGCTCGTGAAGATCAAGGCGAACAAGAACTCGTTCCAGGCAAAAACGAAAGCGAGTATGGCCGCCGCGACGAGCCCCGGTGCCGCCGCGGGCAGCGCCACGAAAAAGAAAGCTTGCCACACCGTCGCCCCATCCACGCGCGCCGCCCGTATCAAGTCCCGAGGAATCTCCCTGAAGAACGTGGACAAGATCCAGATCATGAGAGGGAGGGTAAACGTGGTATCGGCGGCAACCAAGGCCCACCACGTGTCGCGCAGGCCAACCGCCCGAATCCCGAGGTACAGGGGGCTCACAATCGAGATGGGAGGGAACATCGCGACGACGAGGAATCCAAACAGAAGAGCTCCCGAGCCTCTGAGTGGTAGACGCGCCAACGCGTAGGCGGCGGGAGCGCCCAGAAAGAGCGCGAGCACCATGGTCAGGGTCGCGACGACCGCACTATTAATGATGTAGCGCCCGAAGGGGCGTCCCTCGAAGACGGAACGATACTGCTCGAGGGTCGGCTCCTCGGGAAGAAGCGGCGGCAACGAACCGAGCTCTCCCTGAGGTTTCAAGCTGGTGACGAGCTGCCAGGCGGGCGGAGCGAGGAGAAAAGCGAGGGCCATCACGAGAACGGCCACGAATCCGAGCCGGCGGAGCGTCATCCCTCTCTCGCCTGAAAGGCTCCTCGACCAGCCAGGCCGATAATCAAAACGCTAGCGGTTCCAGCCAGAAGGAACATCGCCACGGCGATCGCCGAGCCGTAACCGAAACGCAGAGTCTGAAAGACAACTTTGTAGATGTAGACGGCCAGCGTCTCGGTGGTATTAGCAGGCCCCCCTCCGGTGAGGACATAAATCGCGTCGAAGATGCGGAAGGAGTCGAGAAAACGAAAAAGGGCCGTTACGACGAGCGCCGGCCGGAGCAGAGGCAACGTGATTTCGAAGAAGACTCGAAAGGAACGGGCTCCGTCGACCCGGGCAGCGCGCGACAAATCCGAGGGAATGGCTGCGAGACCGGCTAGCAAAATCAAGGCCGCAAAAGGGGTCGTCTTCCAGACATCGGCCAGGATGGCGGCGCGAATCGCCCAGAAGGGATCTCCTAGCCAAGAGACCGGACCGGTCAACAAAGAAAGCTTCTGGAGCAGATAGTTCATGATCCCGAAGTCGGGGTTGTAGATCCATTCCCACATTCGCGCCGCCACCACGGTGGGAAGCGCCCAAGGGATGAGAACCGCCGTCCGCGCCAATCCCCTTCCGGCGAACGATCGGTGGAGCAACAGGGCGATGCCAAGCCCCAATGCGATCTCCACGGTGACCGCCACCACCGCGAAGTACAGCGTCGTTCCCAAGCTCGACCAGAAGCGGCTGTCCGACAACAGGTGGACGAAGTTGGCGAGTGACGCCCAACGATCGATACCGAATACCGGCATCACCCGCCGGAAGCTCATCCAAACGACCGTGATTAAGGGAACCAAAGCGAGGAGGGTGACGAGCGTTACGGCAGGAGCTACGAAGAAGTACGCTTGCCTACCTTCTCGCGTCATGTTCCTGGGAGGTTACTCACAGCTCGGCTTCCATGTCTTCAAGCAAGAACTCGATCTCGCGCCGGGCATCGTCGAGAGCGTCGTCGACTTCTTTGACACCCGCCACGATGGCCGAGATTTCCGACTGAAGAACCTGTGAAAGAGCAAGGTAAAGAGGCGTGACCGGACGAGGGCGTGCCCGTTCCACGACCGTGAGGAGTCGCGGCAGGATCGAATTCTCCTCGGCAAGGTCCGGATCGAGATAGAGCGACCGTCGGGACGGACGATAGCCGACGGTGCGGGACATGTACGCCTGGCTCTCGGGACGCGTGAGGTACTCGATAAGCGCCCAAGCCTCCTCCGGGTGTCGAGATTGCCTCGAGATACCAAGCTGCCAGCCGCCGAGTGTCGACCCTCCCGTCGCCAAGGGTCCGGGAGGAATAGGAGCCAAACCCACCTTGCCCCGTACCGGCGATCCCGGGCGCTCGACAAGATTCCAAACGTACACCCAGTTGCGGAGAAACACGGCTTTCCCGGCGCCAAACATGACGCGCGTGGACTCCTCATCGGAGGTAGCCACCAGCGGCGGGCTGACACCGCTGGTGAGCAGCTCACGAACGAAACGGAAAGCCGCCTGCGACTTCGGAGAAGCGATGCCTACCTCGCCGTTTTCGAGCACGTTCCCTCCGAACGACGACAGCACCTCCAACGTCACGCACACTAACCCCTCGTATTGTTTTCCTTGCCAGAGAAAACCGTAGAGATCCGGGTCGTTTTCGCCATCGAGAACCGTACGCACCGCGTCGGCAAGCTCGGGGTAGCTCTCGGGAACTCCGAGACCGTATTTCTCCAAGAGATCCTTTCGATAGTAGAGAACGCCGGCATCGATGTACCACGGCACGCCGTAGAGACGACCTCGATAGGTGCTAGCGTCGATGGGAGCAGCAAAGAAATCGCCTCGTTCGGCCACCGGAAGTCTCTCCGAAAGATCCAGCAACCAGCCGGCCCGGCTGAACTCCGGAACCCAGATGACATCCATGGAGATGACGTCCAGGTCCGAGCCTCCGCCCTCCAGGGTGGTGATGAAGTATTGGTGCTGGACGTCACTTGAGGACGGCAGGATCTCGTCGATGACGCGGATTCTCGATTCGGCCTCGAATCGATCCAACAGGTCTCGAAGCAGACGGTGATCGCCGGGCGTCTTGCCGTGCTTGAAGACGATCACATCCTCGTCACGTTCGGGCCGCTCTGCACAGGACGCTGCTAGCAAGCAGGCGAGGATGACGGTCGAATATCTCATCCTCGCAGCTCACGTCTGGGGCGGCGGAGTCGGATGGTTTCCATCTTTCTTCCGGTTCCACCAAGCTAACACTGCCGGGAGCAGGACTAGGATCAAGAGCCAGCGCGAGTGTTCCGTCAGCGTCCTGCCGAACCTCACGACGCTCGTCCTCATGAACTCCTGAGCTTCGAGATCATTGGCATGCTCGGCAATCGCCAGTCCGCCCACTGTGTACTCCTTCGCGATGGCGGCACCTCCCAGAGCACCCTGCCAGCCCAGTGCCAGTCCCCCCATGGCAAAGTAACCGACGGCGAGGCCCCCAATCGCGTATCCCCCGACAGACAGTCCAGCTAGTGAAATCAGCCCTAGCCCCAGCCCTCCCAGGCTGATCCCGCCAAACGCAATCCCTCCGACCGACAAGACGACGCCGAACGCGATGTCCCCAATGGCGATCCAGCCTCGGGCTATACCCCTTTGCGCACGGCCATCGACCATCTCTGCGGTACGTACGTTCACAAGGGGAAGCCCCAACAACGACGCCTTCGATCGATAATTCATGGAATCCTCCCCATCGCCGTTCATACCATAGCGGCGGCCCACTAACCCAACGTCTGACGAGCCTTTCGAAAGACACGGTGGAACATGGCCTGGGTCAGTTTTCCGGTAAAAGTATTCTGCTGACTGGGGTGATAACTCGCTAGAAACAAGATGCCCCCGTCGAGCGTCGTAGCCTCTCCGTGGCCGAACCGGGGACGCGGCTTCACGACCGGATGCCCTGCTTCCTGCCACGCGCCGAGAAACGTATCGAAGGCGATCCGCCCGAGGGCGATCACGACCCGCATCCGTTTCAGCAGGCCGAGCTCCGCGAGAAGATAGGGCCGGCAGCGTGCGAACTCCTCCTGCGTCGGCTTGTTGGCGGGAGGAGCGCAGCGCGCCGCCGCCGTGATGAACGTGTCTCGCAGCCTCAGCCCGTCAGTCCGATCGACCGACGTCGCTTGATTCGCGAACGCGAAGCGGTGAAGGGCTTCGTAGAGCCAATCGCCACTCCGATCCCCCGTAAACATTCTTCCGGTTCGGTTGGCTCCATGAGCCGCGGGGGCGAGACCGACCACGACCAGTCGAGCCCGAACGTCGCCGAAACTGGGAACCGGTCTCCCCCAGTAATCCTGCTCAGCAAATCGGCGCGTCTTGACGCGCGCGACATGCTCTCGATGCGTTACCAGGCGGGGGCAGAGTCGGCAGGCCACGATCTCGCGTTCGAGCTCCACCAATCCCGATCTCGCCATCCCCACCATCCCTCCCGATCATACCGGCTGCGGTGGACGAGTTGAAGCCGATCGTGTCGATGCTCTGGCGTCAATAGGCGTGATCTCGGGAATCAACCTCGTCAGACGCCGGATCCCGGCCTGCTGGACGCCCCAGCCGAGCCCGCTTGCAGATTCGACGGCACTTGGTACACAATGCTGCCAATATCCAACCGGAGGATTGTAATGGGGTTATTGAAAATTGCCAGCACACCCGCCGCTATCGTAACGACCCAATCCTCGGTCATCGAGGCGGTCAAGCGGATGAGCGAGAAGAGGGTGGGGGCGGTCGCGGTCCTGGACAAAGGCGAGCTCGCCGGTATATTTACCGAACGGGACGTCATGATGCGTGTCGTCTTGGAGGGGCGAGACCCCAAGGCCACCAAGATGTCGGAAGTGATGACCAAGCAGGTGGAAACGGTCCACGAAGACATGTCGCATGGAGAGGCCTTACGCCTCATGGTGGAACGGCATTTTCGCCACTTGCCCGTCATCGGCGGGAATGGCCAAGTGCTCGGGATCCTCTCTGTCCGAAACGTGCTGCAGCACACGGTCGAGGATCTGAGCCATCAGCTCGACTCCGTCGTGAACTTCTTCTCCGCGGACGGCCCCGGCGGGTAAGACGGGTAAGAAGCAAGTCTGGATCAATCTCCAGTTAGCGCACCGGTTCGGTTTCATCCTGCCCGTTAAGTCTTTGGAGCCTCTTGCTGGAGGCAATCGTTGAAGAGTCACACCACTCACCTCACGATGAACGTTCCTGCCCGGATGGATTTCGTCAATATCACGCCCGATGTAGAGAAAGCCGTAAAGGAAAGCGGCGTCCGAGAGGGGATGTGTCTGGTCAATGCTATGCACATCACGGCATCGGTCTTCATCAATGACGACGAGCCCGGCCTACACGAGGACTACAAACGCTGGCTCGAATGGCTGGCCCCGTTCGATGCCAGCCCCGAACGCTATCATCACAACCGCACCGGCGAGGACAATGGCGATGCCCATCACAAACGTCAGGTGATGGGTCGAGAGGTCGTGGTGGCCATCACCGAAGGCAAGCTCGATTTCGGTCCCTGGGAGCAGATCTTCTATGGGGAGTTCGACGGCCGTCGCCCCAAGCGGCTCCTAATCAAGATCATCGGCGAGTAACCGGTACTTCAACACGAGTACGGACGAGATGAACCCGCAAGATCGGAAACACACAATATGAGCACGTTGCGAGAGTCTCTTGCCAGGGGTTGGGATTATGTTGCCCGGAGATGGCGACATCTCACCGGCGAATGGAAACCTCTTCTGGAAGAGGCAGTGCCGTCCGCTGAGCTCGATGTGATCATGCGCCAGGCCTCGATTCCGTCGTGGGGTTTCTTCTTTATGTTGGTGCTGTCGAGCGCCATTGCCACCTTCGGACTGCTTTCCAACAGCGCTCCGGCCATCATCGGGGCCATGATCATCGCACCGTTGATGGCCCCGATCATTGGCTTCTCCTACGGCATCATCATTCTCGAATGGCGCCAGATCAGCCGCTCGATTCTGACGTTGATCTCGGGAGCCGGACTCGTCGTCTTGTTCGCCTACTTCACGACGATTGGATCGGATGGCGGCTCGCCGGGTCGGAGATCCTGAGCCGGACGACCCCAACGCTCTTGGACCTCGGGGTCGCCATGGCGGCGGGGGCCGCTGCCGCCTTCGCCTACAGCCGCCGCAGCATCATGAACTCGATCGCCGGGGTCGCCGTCGCGGTGGCTCTGGTGCCGCCGCTCGCGGTCACCGGGATCGGTTTGGCGTTGGGTCGCAAAGCGACGGTGGATGTCGGGCTGTCGCTCACCGAGCTCGGCCTCTACTCCGGAGGAAATGATATCGCGAGCGGCGCATTCATTCTGTTTTTGGCCAACCTCGCGGGTATCCTGGTGGTTGCCGGTGTGGTCTTGCTCTCCCAGGGTTACGGCCACTGGAAAAGGGCGGGGTTAGGATTGGTCTTGGTAGCTACTCTGTCCACGTTACTGCTCGAGCCCTTGGGAGAGTCGCTGCATAGACTCCACGTAAAGAGCAGAACGATGAGGCTGATAGCGACCCTCCCCGTGCAGCGCCCCGACGTGTTTAGCAACGAAGGCCGGCTCGATTCGCTGCATGTGACGTACCGGGGCGGTCTGCTCCACGTCGACATCGATGGTGTGGCTCCAAAAGAAGACATAGCGGACATGCAGAGAAGAGCAGATCTCCTGCGGCAATACCTTTCGGAGTCGATCGGAGAGCCGGTGGTCGTGGAAGTGGAAAGTCATTCCCATCGAATTCCACCACTTTAAGTCGACTCCGGATTCAACTGATAACGACTAAGGGCCCGGGCAAGAATAAATGCCGATTCTTGGACGCCGATGCATCCCGTCGACTGCGTTGCTCGTCGGTCATATATCCAGATATTATTCACTTCTCGCGCCTTGCCAGACGGGCGCCTCGACGCCCAAGAATCGGCATTTATTCTTGCCCAGACCCTAAGCCGCGCGCCCCCGTTCGGATGCGTGGGCCAAGCAACCTCACCGTAAGCCAGTGTGCGTTCGTTCTTCCGGTGGGCGACCTAGAGAATGGGTGGCAGTTGCCCTAGAGGCGTCTTTGCTGCAAGCTAGTATGGTGGGTCATGTGGGCCCGCTCTTCATCACAATTCGTCGAGGTGCGCGCCGAAAATGAAGTTCCGTGAAACTACCCCTCTTTGCCGTCGCCATGGAGTTACTTTCCTAATCACCGCTTGTCTCGGGGCGTTCTGGATTTCCTGCGGCTCCAAGAAGGAGACCCAGCTCCCTCCCGTCCCTCCGCCAACGGCCGCCGCTCCGGATTCCGCGTTTCCGTCTCCACCGGCCGCCGAGGCAGATTCCGTGGATCGGACGCTCGCGGAGATCGAGAGTGAGTATGGTGCCCTGCTCGAGCAGCAAGCGGCGGGCGAGACGGTAGATGAAGAGGCATTCGATGCGGTTCGCCAACGACTTCAAGCTGCGGCTAACGAATGCACTGCCACGGAAGCGTGCGATCCCACGCGATTCCTGGATCTGATGTTCGAGCTGCTCGAAGAACAAAACGCCGCCCTCGCGGGGCAGGCGGTTCGCATCGAGACGATTACCCAACAACAAGAGTCCCTGGATGCGGGAGAGCTACCGCGAGAGCCGGGAACGTCTCCGTTCGTCGCCGCCATGCCCGAGCTGGGCAACACTGTCGCCCTGCTTCGCGGTACGGATCTGCGCGACATCATCAACTTGAACGGTCCGGTGAAGGCGGCGCTCGACGATTGGCTGACGTGGATGCGCCCCATGCTGATGGACTCCTTCGAGAACTACCAATATCTTCAACACCAAATCGCACCCATTTACGAAGAGGCAGGACTTCCCGAGGCGTTGCTCTTCGCCATGATCGCGACCGAGACCGGCGGCAGGGCACACTCCTTCTCCCACGCCGGGGCGGCGGGACTGCTTCAGTTCATGCCACAAACCGGCAGAAGGTACGGGCTGCGAACGGTCGATGGGTTCGATATGCGTCTCGATCCGGCGGCCGCTACCAAGGCCAACGTCGCTTACCTCAACGATCAGTTCGAGGCCCTCAGCAACGGCCTGGAGAACGTCCTCGCCGCCTACAATGGCGGAGAGCACCGCATGAGGCGCCTGCATCGGCAATACGGGGGGGCGAGCTTCTGGGACCAACGGGTCTTCTATCGGCTACCACGAGAAACGCGCGAGTACGTGCCGCGCGTTCTAGCTGCCGCCTGGCTCTTTCTTCACCCCAAGGACTACAACTTGGAGTTTCCCGATCTTAGCAACGAGCAAACCGAGCTCGTCCTCCGAAGAGACGCGTCCCTCGGAGAGCTGACGATCTGTCTCGGTCAAGTGGAAAGCCGCAACGGGTGGTTTCGCACGCTACGCAACCTCAACCCTCGGCTTACTCCCGGTGAGCGTGTCAAAGCGGGCGAGACAATTGCCATCCCGCGGCTGCTGGTTCCCTTCTATGAAGAACGTTGTCTGGAGGGTGAGGTAGTCCAGGCCGCCACGGAGCTGCACGACGCCAACTACCCCTACGGCGACATGGATGTTTACACCGTCCGCAGCGGCGATACGCTCGGTCGCATCGCGTCACGCTATCGCTGTGTGAACACACGCGAGCTGGCGGAGATGAACAACGTCCGCGCCCCCCGCTACCTCATCCGTGTTGGACAGCAACTGAGAATCCCGGGCTGTCCATAGCATGCATCAGTGCCGTAGGGCCCCCCAGCCTTCGCTGAAAGCTTCGGCTGGCTGGGCTCCCTTGCCCTCCTCCCCAGGCGCCACCCCCTAAATTCGTTCGAAAAAGTACTCGACAAAACAGGAAACTTCGATACAATGCGGAGCTCATCCAGAGCCGTTGCAAACTCAAAGCGGACCGCCGGCTGGTGTTCCTCGCGCTGAGGGGTGCCATGGACGCCATTCTCCCGATGGCTCGTTCCCGCCAGCCGTCGACGCTGGCTGTCAGCCTTGCCCGCCACGAGCCCTCTGGTTCGGTCGTGCTGCAATTGTCCCAAGACGCCCTGCGACCCGCCGAAGGCGTATGGCATCGATGGTTCGATCTAAGCTGGCGCGATCGCCCTGGTGGCATCGCGGCGGGAGTGGGACTCTTGGCTGCAAAGCGTGTGATCGACGTTCATTCTGGCCGGCTCGCCATCCTGCCGCGACAAGGTGGAGGTTGTCGGATGGCCTTGTCGTTCCCCGAGGGCGGACGCGCCGCCCGCTGAGCCCGCCACCTCCCTTTCCTTCCGGCACGTGACAACGCGCGTGCAGATCCGTTATCCTGCGAGCCAATAAGGGAGGTTCCCAACCATGGCCAAGGTGCAAGAGCTCCACGTCAATCGCGAGCGGCGACGCGTTGATGCGGACGAGCAGGCGAGCCTATTAAAGTGTACTCAGAGAGCGGGCGGGCCTGACCGGCGTCAAGTACGGATGCGGCGAGGGTCAGTGCGGAGCCTGCACGGTACTGCTTGATGGATCGCCGGTTCGCTCCTGCGTGACTCCGGTGCGTGCCGCGGTGGGCAAGGCGGTGACGACCATTGAAGGCCTGGACCAGGATGGGCGGCTCCACCCTCTGCAACAGGCCTTCCTCGACATGGGCGCTCTGCAATGCGCCTATTGCACGCCGGGGATGATCGTGTCCGGAGTCGGCCTATTGAATGAGAATCCAAGCCCGACCCGAGAGGAAATTCTTCACTTCATGGAGGGCAACATCTGCCGCTGCGGAACCTATCCGAGAATTCTGGCTGCCATCCAGAAGGCCGCTGAAACGATTTCCGAGGAGGGGCGATGAAAGAAAACATTCCTTCCCCCACCGATTTAGCCCCGGAGCGGTATGAGCTCGAGGAATCTCCTGCCTACCACTTCGACTTCGATCGACGCAAGTTCATGCAGGTCTTCGGGGGCGGCATCGTCGTCCTGTTAGCGCTCGAGGAGACTCTGGCTGGAAGGCTCCGTCATCATGGAGCTCGGCGGGGCTCTCTTCGAGGCCATCGATTTCTCTGACGGCAAGATCGAGAACCCGCATCTTGCTTTCTATCGGGTGCCGCGCTTCAGCGACGTGCCCATTCTGGAGACGGTTCTCGTCGACCGGAAGGATCTGCCCTCAGCGGGCGCGGGCGAGACTCCTATCGTCTGCGTCGCCCCGGCCGTGGGGAACGCGATCTTCAATGCCACGGGCGTTCGACTGCGATCCCTCCCGATGATCCCGAGCGGGGTGCCGGACAGTACGGGCGCCTGAGCGCGGATTCATCCCCCCCTTGCGGCGGTCGGCCCCTACTTGCGGACCGACCCGCGATGAGAGAGTATCGGCGGCAGGGTCGGCGGAAGGAGGGCGTACTGGCTGCGCTCCCGTCGGCACGCACCCTCGTTCGGAAAAGCCTGGTTTTCAAAGCAAGAACACGTCTATTCTTAGGAGGACGTCATGCCAGTCATTAAAGTCATCGAAGTCTTGGGCGTCTCTGACAAATCGTGGGAAGACGCTGCGACACAAGCACTCAAAGGCGCGACCAACACGGTCCGCAACGTCAGCGGGCTCGAGATCATCTCCCAAACCGCGAAGGTGAAGGACGGTGCGATCTCTGAATACCACTCGAACTGCAAGGTGGCCTTCCGCGTGGAATAGTCGCTCTTGGCTATAGCGGCACACGCTGTACGACCCGCGGTGGTTTCAACGGTGAGATATCCTCGGAACAGCTGGTCAGATGGTTTCGGAGGGGCCCTGACGGGAATCCGGAGGAGTGCGATACCTTCTCCGCGCAGTAGATTTCAGCGCGCCTAGCCGGTCTCGGGGTTCTTGCGTGCCATGATCCAGCCGAGGAAGAAGACGAAGCCTCCCGCGCCGGTCAATGCCAGCATGGGCCGCATCTCAGCCGTTCCAAAGAAAACGAACATCGCACCCGTCACCAGGAAGAGTCCGAGCAGCTCCAACGTCCGGCCGAGATAGTAGCGGTACCAGCCCAGCCGATTTACTTTCCGGCGCGACATCTCAGATACGTCCGAAATTCCTCTCGATTTGCTCGCGCCCCAACCGGAGCGTCGTGGGCCGACCGTGAGGGCAAACCGTGGGCTGCCTCGCCTTCCACAGCCGATCCAGTATGAAAAGGATCTTTTCCGGGGCAAGAGACATGTTGACCTTGATCGCAGCGTGACAGGCAAGACGGGCTGCGATCCTGCCCTCGGCTTCGGCGATCGAGGATCCCTGACACTCCTGTTCGCGTTCCGCGAGAGCTGCCCTCACCAACTTGCCGGCATCGAGACCAGACAGCGCAGCCGGCACCGCCCGTATCACGTAGCTTTCGCCACCGAAGTGCTCGATATCGAAACCATAAGATTGGATTTTCGTTATCTCGTCTTCGAGGGTAATTCGCTCTGAAGCGGAAAGCTCCAGCGGAAGCGGGGTGAGCAGAAGTTGCTGCTCTGCCCGCTCCTTCCCAGGTGGCGCCAGCAGCCGCTCATACAGGATCCGCTCGTGAGCGGCATGCTGATCGACGAGCCAGACGCAATCGTTGCCCGTCGCCACGATGAAACTCTCTCGGAACTGCCCGAGCGGCGCGGGAGGTGCGTCGGCGAAATCGGTAAAAACCTGGGACCCCTCTGATCCTGTTCGCCGGGGCCCCCAGATCGCCTCCGCCAAGGCCGCGCCTCCGTAGTCGGGCGCCCGTTCCGCAGCCTCGAAGGCGTTGGGAAGGGTAGGCGCACGGGCTTCCTTTCTTGCCCCAACCGATCCGTCGTCTGCGGACCCAGCGAGTCTTCGACCCACGGCGATCTCCGGGGCTCGACCCTGGTCGTGTAGCGCGTTTCGGATGACGGAGAACACGGAATCGTGAACGAACCGTTGATCGACGAAGCGTACTTCCGTCTTCGCCGGGTGCACGTTCACGTCCAGTTTCTCCGGCGGCAAATCCAGGAACAGGTAGAACAGAGGCGTTCCCTGTTTCGAGGAGACCTGTCGATAAGCTTCCAGAACCGCGTGGCTCAGGATCCGATCCTTCACCGGCCTTCCGTTGACGAATAGATGGACGCGGCTGGCGGTGCCGCGCGTTCCCGCGGGTGGAGAGAGCCACGCGCTGAGGTGGAGTCCTCCGACCGATTCGTCGAGCGAGACCGCCCCTTCCACCCAGCTGCCTTCCAATTGAAACAGCCTCTCTCGGCGAGTCGATACTAGGGGTGTATCGAGCACGGACCGGCCGCGGTGCTCCAGTCGGAAATGGACGCCCGGGTACGCGGCCGCCAGGTGAGACATCTGAGACGCGATGTGCGAAGACTCGGTCACGTCGGCACGGAGGAATTTTTTCCGAGCCGGCACGTTGAAGAAGAGCCGGCGCACGTCCACGATCGTTCCCTGCGGCAGTCCAACCTCTCCTTCTCGGACGAGCTTCCCTCCCTCCACCACGAGCTCGCAGCCTGCTCGACTCTTTTCATCCCGAGTGCGGAGAGTGAAACGCGAGACCGAAGCGATGGAAGGGAGAGCTTCGCCCCGGAAACCCAGTGTGCTGATGCGAGTAAGGTCGGATACCGCCCCCAGCTTGCTGGTTGCATACCGTGAGAGGGCGAGCCGCGCGTCCTCGGCGTTCATCCCGATCCCGTCGTCGGTCACGCGGATGCGGTCCTTGCCGCTTTTTTCGAGGAGGACGGAAATCGAGGTAGCCGACGCGTCGAGGGCGTTCTCGACGAGCTCCTTCACCACCGACGCCGGCCGCTCGACGACTTCCCCGGCGGCGATCTGATTCGCCAGGGCCTCAGGAAGGATCTTGACCGTGGACACGCCGGACTCTATTTGGCGACTTCCTCGGCGCTTCCCGCGGTCTCGGCTCTTTTGTCCGGTACGCCCTTTGGGGCTCGCTCTTCCATCGCCGCCCGCGCCGCGGCGAGTCGGGCAATCGGAACGTCGTACGGCGAACAACTCACGTAGTCCAGGCCGACCTGATGAAAGAAGCAAACGGAATCGGGATCGCCGCCGTGCTCCCCACAGGTACCGAGCTTCAGGTCCGGACGCATCTTTCTACCTTTCTCCGTCGCGATCCGCACCAGCTCGCCAACGCCCTTGACGTCGATGCTCGCGAAGGGATCTCTATCCAGAATCCCCATCGCGAAGTACGTCGGCAGAAACTTACCCGCGTCGTCACGGGAGAACCCAAAGGTCATTTGTGTCAGATCGTTGGTTCCATAGGAGAAGAACTCGGCTTGCGCCGCGATCTCATCGGCGATGAGTGCTGCGCGGGGCAGCTCGAGCATCGTCCCCACGCTGTACTCGATCTCGATCTTCTCCCGCTGCTGGATCGCTCGCGCCTCCTCGTCGACGATCATCTTCTGCTCTTCGAACTCCTTGACGATCCCCACTAACGGGATCATGATCTCGGGCTCGGCCTTCCCACCCTCCTTGGCAATGATCGAGGCTGCCTCGAAAATGGCGCGCGCCTGCATACGGGTGATCTCGGGGTGGCTGATTCCTAGACGGCATCCGCGGTGCCCGAGCATCGGGTTGAACTCGTGAAGCTGCTCCACTCGAGCCAGCACCTTCTCGAGTTTTTCCACCTTCTTGCGCTCGCGAACCTTTCTCAACGTCAGCTCGGCGATCTGTCGCATGAGATTCTCCCGCTTGGGAAGGAACTCGTGGAGCGGCGGATCCAGCAGGCGGATGGTCACCGGCAAACCCTTCATCGCGCGGAATAAACCGAGGAAGTCCTCACGTTGGTATGGCAATAGCTGATCGATGCACTTCTGCCTTTCCTTGACGGAGGTCGACAGGATCATCTTCTCCACGATCGGGATGCGATCTTCAGCGAAGAACATGTGTTCCGTGCGGCAGAGCCCGATGCCTTCGGCTCCGAAGGCCATCGCCGCGTTCGCGTCGGTGGGAATGTCGGCGTTGGCCCGCACTCCCAAGGTGCGCTCGGCATCCGCCCATTCCAGCACCTGAGCGAAATGCTGGTACATTTGCGACGCTTCCGGTGGGATCTTGCCTTGCACGACTTGGATGACTTCGGAAGGAACCGTCTTCACCTCCGCCAGCATCACTTCTCCGGTGGCGCCATCGATGGATATCACGTCACCCTCGATGACCGATTGACCATCGACCTCCAGGCGTCTTTCTTCCTGATCGATGTGCAGGGCACCGCAGCCCACGACCGCGGGTTTTCCCATCTGGCGCCCGACCACCGCCGCGTGGGAAGTACGACCTCCGGTAGCCGTCAAAATCCCCTGGGCGACGCTCATTCCGTGAACGTCGTCGGGAGACGTCTCGTTGCGCACCAGAAGGACGCGTTTTCCCGATTTCGTCCATTCCACCGCGTCGTCGGCGTCGAAGACGATTTGGCCGGAAGCCGCACCGGGTGACGCGGCGATCCCGGTAGCGACGGACTGGATATCGCGACGGGCTTCGGGGTCGAAGATAGGGTGAAGGAGCTGGCTGAGAGATTCCGGCTCCACGCGCCAGAGCGCCTCTTGTGGTGTAAGGATTCCCTCCTTTACCATCTCGACCGCGATGCGCACCGCCGCGGGACCGGTTCGTTTCCCGGCCCGGGTCTGAAGCATGTAGAGCTCGCCTTCCTCGATCGTGAACTCGAAATCCTGTACGTCTTTGTAGTGCTGCTCGAGCCGTTCCGCGATGGCAGAGAGCTGCTTGAACGCCTTGGGCATGATTTTCTCTAGCTCGCCGATCGGGTGCGGCGTCCGGACCCCCGCCACGACATCTTCACCTTGAGCGTTCACCAGGAACTCACCGAAGAACTCTTTGGCTCCGGTCGCAGGATCACGAGTGAAGCCAACTCCCGTCGCAGAATTAGGCCCGAGGTTTCCGAAGACCATTTTCTGCACGTTGACCGCGGTTCCCAAGTCGTCCGGGATGTGGTAGATCCTCCGATACTCTTTCGCCCGCGGGTTGTTCCAGCTCTTGAAGACCGCGTCCCGCGCCAGCACCAGTTGCTCATGCGTATCCTGAGGGAACTCACCTCCGGTCTCCTTTTTCACCAGAGCTTTGAAGCGCAGCACGACCCCTTTGAGCGCCGCCTCGTCCAGCTCGGCGTCGGTCTTCACTCCCGCCGACCGCCGGACCACATCCAGAATGACTTCGAATGAAGAAGACTTGATCCCCAGCACGACACCGGAAAACATCTGAATGAAGCGGCGGTAGCTGTCATAAGCGAAACGCCCGTCGTTCGAGGCACGACTCACTCCCTCGGCGGTCTTGTCGTTCATACCGAGGTTCAAAATCGTGTCCATCATCCCCGGCATCGAGAACTTGGCGCCGCTGCGAACCGAGAGCAGCAAGGGTTTGTCCGGATCGCCGAGCTTCTGCCCCACCGAGCCTTCCAAATGGCTGAGCGCCTCGAGGACTTCCCGCTCGATTTCCGGAGGCAACTCCCCTTTTTGGGCGTAGACGCGGCAGACGTCCGTGGAGACGGTGAAGCCTGGCGGGACCGGCAGGCCGGCATTGGTCATTTCGGCCAGTCCGGCGCCTTTGCCCCCCAGGACATCCTTCATGTCCTTGTGTCCATCGGCTTTACCGCCACCGAAGAAGTATACGTACCGCGACATGACTCCTCCTCGCTACCCCTGCAGCTTCAAGAAGATGCGGCTTCCGACCCGGCTACGATCTCGGAGAGATCCGCCACTCTCGTGAACAGCGTCTGTAGTGACGACAGGAGTGCGAGGCGGTTCTCCTTCAGACGCCGGTCGGGCACCATGACGAGCACTTTATCAAAAAAAGTATCTACCTGCGGCCGGAGACGGGAGAGCTTGCGCAACGCCTCTCCGAACCGCCCCTCGGCGATCAGATCCGAGGCGCCGGGTTCGATCGCCCTAAAGGAGCCCCAGAGATCCTTCTCGGCCTGCTCGACAAAAGCCTGGGGATCGACGGTAGGAGGTGTTTCCTCAGTGAGGATATTGCGCACCCTCTTAAGCGCGACGGAAAGCGCCTCGAAGTCGGCCGAGCCGCGTAGATCAGCTACCGCGGTCAGCCGGCGTCTCAATTCCCCGACCGGACGATCGAGCACGCCGACCGCAGACACCGCGTTGATCTCGTCGAAACGGAAGTCCCGACTGAAGACGAAACGCAAACGTTCCTTGAGAAACTCGCCGAGAGCATCCGGTGCTCCCGGATCCACCGAGTTTCCAAGCTGATGTTTCACTTGTTCGAACGCTTTATCCAGAAGCACTTGGGGAGTCACTCTGAGCTCGAGCCCCGTGCGCTCCTCTCCCTCCAAGAGGATACGGATGGCCCCGATAGCCTGCCGGCGGAGAGCAAAAGGATCTCTCGATCCCGTGGGCACCACGCCGACCGCGAACATCCCGGCGAGCGTATCGAGCTTGTCGGCAAGCGATAGAGCCGCCCCAAGCGCGTTGGCCGGAAAGTCCGCATCCCCTTCGAGCGCGGTGGGGAGGTAGTGAGAGCCGATCGCCTGGGCAACTTCCGTGAGCTCGCCCTGCTCGCGCGCGTAGAGGCCCCCCATGACGCCTTGAAGCTCCGGAAATTCCCCCACCATGTCGGTGGCCAGATCGCACTTCGCCAGTCGCGCCGCGCGCTCGGCGAGTTGCGGTGACTGCCCGGTCTCGGCAGCGAGCCAGCTCGTCAGCGGAACGATGCGATCTACCTTGTCTCGATACGTACCGAGCTTCGCGTGGAACAGCGCGCCGGCCAATCGTTCCAAGCGTTCCTCCAGAGGCTTCTTGAGATCTTCACCCCAGAAGAACTGCGCGTCTTGAAGGCGGGCGACCACGACCCGCTCGCTTCCCTTTCGAATGTAGCCCTTGCGATCCGAGGGCATGTTGGTAATAGCGATGAAGGACGGTGTTCTCTTGAGCGGAATGTACTTCTGGTGATGGACGAGTACCGTGTGCCGAACCTCTTCCGGTAGAGCCGTGAACTCTTTCGGATACCTGCCCAGCACCGCGCCTGGCCATTCGACCAGATCGGCCAAGATCCGGTTGGTCAATCCACCCAAATCCGACACCCGTTTCGCACCCGCCTTCTTTTCGAGCTTACGAATCTCCCGGTCCAGCAACGCCACGCGATCCACCGGATCGAGCAGCACGGAGTATTTCTTGAGTCCCCGCTCGAGCTCGCGAAACGACCTGACGGTGAATAGCGCGTTGGGTTTTTTCCCTTTCGGCGCAAGAAAACGGTGGCCGCGTGTTTTGTTGCCCGCACGAACCTCAACGTTCCCTGCCACGCGTATCTGGAAGGGAACGACTTTGCTCCCTAACAAACAGACCATCCATCGAACGGGTCTTCCAAAGGGAAAGTTCTCCCCACCGTCCTCGATCTCGGCGTCCCAGTTCATGAACTTGGGGAAGCTCAGTTTCCTCAGGGTCGCAGCCATGATCGCCGGAAGCAGCTCGAGGGTGGACCGCCCTCTTACCTCGCGCACGAAACCTACGTACCCCCCTTTTGGGGTCTTGAGGAGCTTCAGTCCACCCGGGGCCAGCTTGTTCTTTTTGGCGAAGCCGAGCGCGGCCTTGCTCCACTCCCCATTTTCCGCCTTGGCGATGGAGGCAGGAGGACCGGTGACTTCCTCACGCCGGTCGGCCTGCTTTTCCGTAAGCTTCGGTACGTGGATAACCAGACGCCGTAACGTTCCGTAGACCTTCACGTCCGCTTCCCCGAAGCCGTGCCGATCCAACTCCTTGTGAAACCGCTCACCGAGCTGCTCGAGTGTTCTTGGCAACCAGCTGGCGGGAAACTCCTCGCAACCGATCTCCCACAGGAACGACACCGTCTTCATAGGAGTCACGGCGCTGAAACGACGTCGGCCGGAGAGGTGGCTTCGATGTAGGCTTGCGCCACCTGACATGCGAGGTCCCGCACCCTGAGAATGAGTGCCGTTCTCTCGCTGACCGAAACGGCACCACGGGCATCCAAAATGTTGAAAGTGTGAGAGCACTTGAGGCACGCCTCGTAGGCCGCAAGGTAGAGGCCCTCACCCAGCAGCCGCTCTCCATCCCGGCGATACTCCTCGAAGTGCCGGCGACAGAGATCGATGTCCGCTGCCTCGAAGCTGTAACGCGACCCTTCGTACTCGTCGCGGTGGCGAACCTGGCGGTACTTGACCCCCGGAGCCCAAACCAGATCATAGACGTCGTCGACGCCCTGCAGGTACATGTCGAGCCGCTCCAATCCGTAGGTGATCTCGACCGAGATGGGAGCCAGCTCGATGCCGCCCGCCTGCTGAAAGTATGTGAACTGCGTGATCTCCAAACCGTCGAGGAGAACCTGCCACCCGATACCCCACGCTCCGAGGGTCGGTGATTCCCAGTTGTCCTCTTCGAATCGAATATCGTGAAGGCGGGGATCGATCCCGCAAGCCTTCAGGCTTTCCAGGTAGAGGTCCTGTATGTCGACGGGGGCCGGCTTCATGATGAGCTGAAGCTGGTAGTGCTTGTAGAGGCGGTTGGGGTTCTCTCCGTAGCGGCCATCCGCTGGACGCCGAGAAGGCTGGACGTAGACGACTCGCCAGGGCTCTCGACCGAGAACGCGGAAGAAGGTCTCCGGGTGCATCGTCCCCGCACCCATCTCCTGATCGTAAGGTTGGTGAACCACCACGCCTCGCTGCGACCAGAAGCGAGATAGCTCGAGAATTAGGTCCTGAAAGTTCACCGCGTTTTCTCCAGCCGTATCAGATCGTCGAGGACTCGAAGAGAGTTGAGGTCCTTATCGAGTTGTTGGGCGATGAGCTTTCGATGGAGCCGGGCAAGTTCGGTGAAGATCCTGTCTTCCTCGGGAGCGGGCAACTCATTGGGAAGCCTCTGCCAAATCTGCCTCAAGTATCGAAGTGTTGCGGGCGACATCGAGAGCCCGTCCGGTGACTTCCGGGCACAGCGGGCGCACCGGAGCCGATGTTCTTCGAGAACGTAATGAGCACCCCGGCGGTCCAACTTCTCCCCACAGGCCGAACAGCTATCCGCTGTCGGATAGAACCCTCCCAATCTCAGCACCCACGCCTCGAAATAGGGCGTGACGCGCGTCGTCTGGCTGCCGCCGGTGAGCGAGTTGGCGCAAGCTCGCAGCAGCCGGTACAGCTTTGCATTTGGCTCTCGCTCCGGTGCGAAGGAATCGACCAGGTCCGCGAAGTAAGCCAGTGTGCACGCGAGGATCGGATCTCCCGAACTCGGGAAACTGGAGCGGATTATATCACAGCGATCGACGCTCACCAGCTCGCGGCTCTCCTTCTCGAAGAACGTGAGCTCGAGCTCGGTGCCTATTTCCAGGCTGCCTCCGAAACGTGAGCGGGGACGCCGGGCACCCTTCGCCAATCCCTGAATCTTGCCGAGCTGGCGGGTGAGGAATACCACCACCTTGTCGGCCTCGCCGACTCGGTAGGTGCGAAGGACGATCGCCTCGGTGTGGCGAATGGGCATGACTCGCTCAGACGAAGCGTCCGAGAAAGTACGCCCCTAGACCGAGGAAGAGCACGAACCCGCAAACATCCGTAGCGGTGGTCACGAAAACGGAAGATGCCAAGGCCGGGTCCACCTTGAGCCATCTCAAGGCCAAGGGCACGAGCGTCCCCATCACGGCAGCCACCAGGAGATTGCCGACCATTGCCAGTCCGAGGGCCAAGCCCAGCACCGGGCTTCCCTTCCATAAGAAGGCGATAAGGGCTACCAGGGTGCCGATGGCGACCCCGTTCATGGCTCCAACCAGGACCTCTTTGATGACGGCCCTCTTGCTATTCGACCAACTGAGCTCTCCCAGAGCGATCCCGCGAACCATGACGGTGAGCGTCTGCGTACCGGCGTTGCCTCCTAGCAAAGGTACCACCGGCATGAAGACGGCTAGCACCGCAAACTGCTGGATGGCCCCTTCGAATAGGCTGACCACGAACGCGGCCATGAAGGCGGTTGCCAGGCTCACGACCAGCCAGGGAATCCGCATTCGCACTGATGTCCTGGGCGGACTGAAGACTCTCTCGTGGACATCCAGACCAGCCAGTCGGTAGATGTCTTCGGTAGCTTCCTCCTTGATCACGTCGATGACGTCGTCGACGGTGATCACACCCACCAGCTTGTTCTCCTCGTCCACGACCGGAATCGCCAAGACGTTGTACGAATCGACCAACCGGGCGACTTCCTCTTGATCCGTGTCGGTCCTGGCGCTTATGACCTTCGTGACCATGATGTCCTTGAGCCGCCGCTCCGGTCTCTTGAGCAAGAGCTGGCGAAGAGACAGAACGCCGACCAAGTGATTCCGATCGTCCACGAGGTATATGTAGAACACCATCTCCACTTCATCGGAGCTCTGCAGCCGCGTGATGGCCACCGCCACGGTCATGTCCTCGTGGAGCGAGAACACCTTGGGGTTCATGATGCGGCCCGCCGTCTGCTCCGGATACTGGAGTAGACCCTGGACCTCGGCGGCATCCTTGTGCCGCATGGCACCCAGGATCTCTTCTTGAAGCTCGGCGGGAAGGTCCCCTACGAACTCAGCGGCGTCGTCGGGATCGAGCTCCTGGAGAAGGCGAGAAATCTCTTCGGCAGACATGTCGAGCAGGAGCTCCGCGCCGCGGTCGACGCCCAGCTCGGAAAGAGCCTCGCTGGCCAAGGATGAGTTTTTTTGAACGAGGAGTTCGAAGGTGGGTTTGCGGTAGTTCTCTTGCAGCTCGCCGAGGAGCTCAGCGATGTCCGCGGGGTGGAGCTTGCTCAGGATGTTGTAGGCGTTGGGCGTAGCGCCCCGACCCACAAGCTTGCGAACGGTCTCCGCGAGGAGAGGTGTTTTGGTCACCGACATCGACAGAACCTGCTGGTAAGCAGCCAGACATGAGCCAGTAAGCTTACCACAGGGGGTGTGGCCTGACCAGTCGCCAAATCGCCCAATCGCTCAATCGCCCATCTCACCGTGGCCGCACAGGCGACATAGGCCTTGGCGGCCTCGCAGGCGGGTTAATCGGGTTGCTTGACGCCACCGACCCGAGGCCGGCGACGGGCGACGCCTGTTTCGCGGGCAGCCTTCGCCACCGCCCGTGATACGTTCCGTACCACCTGCCTATCGAACACACTGGGTACGACAAGTTCTTCGCTCAAGGTGTTTTCCGGAATGATGCCCGCAATGGCTTCCGCGGCGGCCAACAGCATTTCCTTGTTGATGGTGCTGGCCCGGACGTCGAGCGCACCGCGGAAAATCCCTGGAAACGCCAGCAGATTGTTTATCTGGTTGGGAAGGTCCGACCGGCCGGTCGCGAACACCCGGCGGTGCGACATCGCGAGATCGGGCGCGATTTCCGGGTCAGGATTGGCCATGGCAAAAATAATGTTGTCTTTTTCCATCAGATCGAGATCGCTGGCCGTCAGAACGTTGCCGACCGACACACCGATGAACACGTCCGCTTTCGTCAACGCATCTTGGAGTGTTCCTTGCGACGGTGCCCGAGCGATGGTGTCCATGTCACTACGAGGGACCTTGGCCAGCTCGTCCGGCGTTCCAGCCACGGCGATGCCAGCCTTGTCGCAACCAACGAGGTAACTAACCTGCGCCGGCGGCCGCTAGCGTGCGAATACAGCCCACGCCCGACGCGCCCAGCCGGATCCGTCCCGCTTCCCGTGGAAATAAGAATGGCGTAACCTCCGGTTAAGCAAAACGAAACCGCGCCTGGAAAGGCGAGGAGGAGGATTACGCCATGAAGAAGCCTACCACCATATCGAAGGAGTCTGTAAGCGAGTACCGGGAGTTCGTCCAACTTCGGCTGCGTAAGCGGGTACTGGAGGCGATCGAGGTTGTGCTCAAGGAAGAAGTCGACCAAGCGCTGGGGTGTGGTAGCTACGAGCGTGCGGAAGACCGCCGTGGATATCGCAACGGAGCCGAAACCCGTCGCGTGACGACGTCGGTGGGAACTCGCGAGCTCCGTGTGCCACGAGCCCGCGTGCGAGACGAGGAAACGGGAGAGACGACAGAGTTCAGGAGCGAGCTGTTGCCCCGGTACGCGCGCCGGACTCGTGAGGTCGACGAGGCGATCTTGGGGACGTACTTGTCGGGCGCGAATAGCCGCCGGATCCACAAAGCGCTGAAACCACTGCTCGGTGAGGAGCACCTATCGAAGAGCGCGGTGTCTCGCGTGGTTAGCCGGCTGAAGGAGCGCTTCGAGGAATGGCAGAACCGTGCTCTCAGCGAGGAGGTCTACGCGATCGTTTACCTGGACGGCTTCCACCTGAAAGTGCGGATGGCGAAACGTGTGATCAGCGTACCCGTACTGGTCGCGCTCGGGGTCGCGCCAGACGGGCACAAACGTCTGTTGTCATTGCGTCTGGCGGTGAGCGAAGCCTCGACGCATTGGGGCTCCGTGCTGGAGGGACTCCAGGCTCGAGGACTCCGGGCTCCCAAGCTAGTGATCAGCGACGGCCACAAGGGGCTGACGAAAGCGCTGGAGAAGTGGCCGGGGTGCCGGTTGCAGCGATGTACCGAGCACAAGCGCGCCGACTTGCTCGAACATTGCCCGGCGCACGCACGCCGTGAGCTCCGGCGTGACTACAACCGGGTCGTCTACGCCAAGAACGGGATCGATGCTCGCAAAGCCTATGACGAGCTCGTCGCCAAGTGGACGCCTCTCGCGCCGGCCGTCGTCCGAAGCCTAGAGGAGGCCGGTAATCAGCTGCTGACCTTCTACGAATTCCATCGTGCCATGTGGAAATCGATTCGAACGACCAATGCTCTGGAGAATCTCAACCGCGAGTTTCGACGCCGGACGAAAACCCAAGCGTCGTTCTCCAGCGAGGAGTCCGCGGTCGCTTTGCTGTTTGGGCTTATCGCCTCTGGCTAGATTCAACTACGACGCATCGACGGCTACCAACGTCTGAGCGAGGTTCTCGAACGCGCGGAGGTTGCCGCCTGATATGATACTCTGATGACGGAGTGGAGGGTGCCGTTCTTTCTCCACGGACCTCGGGACACATCCGCCCAGCCCGTTGACAACCACACGGACGTCCTCGAGACGCTTCCCAACGACCTTCAAAGCATTCTTCAGCGTGGCCGCCGAAGCTTGGAGCGATGCCTTGAACGATTTGAACAATGGCATCGGGGTCCTCCGTGCTCAGGCAGAGAGGCCAGGCATTGACCCCCGCGAATTCCTTGAAGAGCATCGCCTTGCCTTCCATGACCGGCAACGCCCCTTCCGGACCCAGACGCCCCAACCCCAGCACCGCGGACCCATCCGAGACGACCGCGACGCTGTTGCCCTTCGTCGTGAGGGCGTAGGCATTCATAGGGTCTCGAGCGAGCGAACGTGCCGGGCCGGTTCGGCAAGGCGAGCCTAACGGTGAGTCGATAGTTCGAGTAAGGGCCGAACTCAGTCATAAGTCGAAGGAAACAAAAACACTATAGCATGTCTCGCGGGGCGTACGGCTTCCGTTTAACTAGTCGCGTGGGGGTTCCATGCCCAAATCGGTGAGAAGGCGGCGGTTTTCCCGCCAGTGCTCGCGCACCTTCACATGAAGTCCGAGATAGACGTGGGCGTTCAGGAAGCTCTCGAGCTCTCGCCTGGCAGCCGTCCCAATCCTCTTCAGCATTCTGCCTTGACTTCCCACCAGGATGCCCTTCTGCGAGTCTCGTTCCACCAAGATCGAGGCTTCGATGCGGATCAGCTTCTCTTCGTCCTTCCAGGAATCGATCTGGACCGCCGTGGCATAGGGAACCTCTTCTCTTATGTGAAGGAGTATCTTCTCGCGGATGATTTCGGCGGCGAAGAACCTCTCCGGCAGGTCGGTCAACGTGTCCTCTGGAAACAAGGGCGGAGCCTCCGGCAGGTAGTCTTCGAACAGCTCGACCAAGCGCGGAACGTTGTCGCCGGTTAGCGCAGAGATGGGAACGATCTCCGCGAACGCGTACAGCTTGCGATACTCCTCCATGAGGGGAAGAGCTTTCGGTTTGGGCACCCGGTCCATCTTGTTGATCATGAGAAACACGGGCACTTTAACTTTCTGCACCAGCTCCAACACGTACCGGTCACCACCCCCAAAGGGCTGAGTGATATCGACCATGAGGGCCACCAGATCGACGCGGCGCAGGCTGGAGACGGCACTCTCTACCATGAGTCGATTCATCTGGTGCTGCGGCTTGTGAATCCCGGGCGTATCGAAGAAAACGATCTGAGCGCGCCGGGTATTGGCGACGGCTAGTATGCGGTTGCGGGTGGTCTGAGGTTTGGGGGTGACGATCGCAACTTTCTGACCCACCACGTGATTGATGAGCGTCGACTTACCCACGTTGGGCCGGCCGATGACGCTAACGAAGCCACTATGTGCCAACGACGGCTCTCAAGCGGTTCCTTGCTTGGGAAGCCGGAAACGCACCTTGTTGATTCGATGACCTTCCGCGTCGACAATCTCGATCGTCATTCCCTGGTAGACGACGGACTCACCCACCTGTGGCACTCGACCGAGCTCGGCGAGCACGAGTCCAGACACGGTATCGTAGCCTTTGCCGTTGACGTCCAGACCGAGCTTTTCCTTCAGAACATCGGTGTCCGCGCGACCACTCACCAGGAAGGTGTTGTCGCTTTCGCGCACGACCTCCTCCGCAGTATCCTCGTCGAACTCGTCGTGAATCTCTCCGACGATCTCCTCCAGGATGTCTTCGACGGTCAAGAGACCCGAAGTACCTCCGTACTCGTCGACGACGACGGCAACTGTGGAACGGGTGTGCTGGAACTCTCGCAGTAGATCGGAGACCTTCTTGGTCTCCGGCACGAACTGAACGGGGCGGATGAGTAACTCGATCGACTCCTCCGAGCTCCGATCGTAGGCCAGCAAGTCGATGGCGTAGACCAAGCCGACGATCTGATCCAGATTCTCTTCGAAAACCGGGACGCGCGAGTACTTTTCGTCGATGAAGAGCTGGCGCAACTCCGCCAAGGTCGCGTCTCGGCGGACGGCGACCATCTCCGGCCTGGGCGTCATGATCTCCCGAACAACCTTGTCGCCCAGATCCACGATCGACTGGACCATGCGGCCCTCGTCACCTTCCAGTATCCCCTCTTCTTCCCCGGTCTCGATGAAGGCCTGAACCTCCTCCTCGCTGTGCCCCTCGTCTTCTTCCCCCACGTTCTCTCGACCGACGAAGGCGTGGAGGAAACGAGAAAGTGGTCTACTGAAGGGCCAAATGACTCGCGAATAGACTCGATAGGCGGGAAGGAAAGCCAGTAGGACTCGCTCCGGGCTCTTCCGCGCGACGATGCTTGGAAGCGCCTCGCGAAAAATCACGTAGGCGAGCAGGATCGTCAGAAAAGTGACGAGGAGGGCTCGAGGCATATCGAGACTAATGTATAGCTGCGTGAGAAGTACAGTGACGGCGATGAGGGCGCACTGAATCCCGATGCGCAGCGGAAGCAGCAGGCTCGAGGGATCTTCGAGGCTATGGCTCAGGAACTCTGTTTTCCAGTTCTCCTCGCTATAGTTCCGCATGGCGATCTTGCTAAAGTAATGAAACGCCACGTCGATCGTGGAGAGGAATAAGGTCAGAGCCAAGAGACACGAAATCCCGATGAGGATGAGCGTCATGGCTTCTAGCGCGCTCCCTGACCACGGGTAATCCGGAACTTGCGTCGCAGTCGGTACTCGATCCGCCGCATCTCTCCATTGTCGGTCTCGTGATCGTGCCCCAACAAGTGCAGCAGCCCGTGGAGGGCCAGGACACGGAGCTCCCTTGGAAGCGTCGAGCCTCTCCGCCGCGCCTGGCGGCGTGCGGTGTCCACGGAGATGACGATGTCGCCCAAGTAGTCGGTATCCTCGTTTTCGTTAGGGAAGTCTCCGTTGTGAGCGGGAAAGGACAACACGTCGGTGCCGCAGTCGAACCCCCGGAACCTGCGGTTGAGGGTTCTCATGCGCTCGTCTCCCACCAACACCAGCGTCGCGGAGGTCCCTTCCAGAGCGAGCTCATCCGCCAAACGGCGAAGGAAGAGCCGAAAAGAACGACATTGGATCTTGACGCTTCGTTGAAGATTCTTGAGGAGCAGCTCGGACGATGCAGAGCGGCTTCGAGCTCCCGAGTCCGATTCTCCCACCAAGGTCATCGGCTATCTTGGACCACCACGGGCTTGACGCTCTTCTCGAAGTCGAAGCCCGGGTAGTTCACGCGATGGTGGTAGATGCCCATGAGCACCCTCAAGAAGGCCTGGGATATCTTCTCCAAATCCCGCAGGGTTAAATCACACTCATCGAGCTGTCCATCGAGGAAGATGTAGTCGATGATTTGGCGGATGACACCCTTCAACCGCGCCGGACTCGGATCTTCGAGCGTACGCGAAGCCGCCTCCGTCGCGTCCGCGATCATAATGATGCCCGCTTCCTTCGTCTGAGGCTTGGGCCCGGGATAGCGAAACTCTGCCTCTCCCACTCCACCCAGAGCCGGATCATGGCTTTCCTTCGCTTTCTCGTAGAAGTATGTAATCAGCTTCGTACCGTGGTGTTGTGGAATGATGGCGACGATCTCCGGCGGAAGGTTCATCTCCTTCGCCATCTCGATGCCTTCTTTCACGTGGCTCGCGATGATGAGAGCGCTCATTTGAGGAGACAGTTTGTCGTGCCGGTTCGCGCCCCCGTACTGATTCTCTACGAAATAGTCCACCTTCTTCAGTTTTCCAATGTCATGGTAGAGCGCCGCGGTACGACAAAAAATAGCGTTGGCGCCAATGGTCTCCGCTGCCGCTTCCGCGAGCGATCCGACGACGACGCTATGATGGTAGGTTCCCGGAGCCTCCAGCGCGAGGGCTCTCAACATGGGAATGTTGTTGTTGGACAACTCGAGAAGCTTGATGTCCGTGGTCCGATCGAAGAGTGACTCCAGCGCCGGCAAGAAAAAAGAAACCACGAACGACACTCCCACTCCACCGACGAAAGCGCACGCGAGATCGAATCCAAACGTGCTGAAAGGAGTGTAACGTCCCCCGAGAAGATTGATGGCCAGCACCACGACGAGGTTGACGCCCCCGATGAACACCCCGGTCTTCATGAGGGCACTTCGTTGCTTGTACTGAGACATCCCCAGGATCGCGCCCAAGCAGGACAGAAGACTGAAAACCGCTAGCTGCAGATTCCCGGTCATCAGCCCGTGTGCTAGAGAAAAGACCACCGACGCGACAAGGGCCGTTTGAGCGTTCTCGAGAAGGGACACCAGTACCGCCACCACCGCGAGAGGCACCAGGTACTGATAGGACGCGATGTTGTTGAAAGGAGGCTGTACGATCTCCTCACCGACCGCACTGGCCACGAAGAAAATCACTCGTGCCAGCGCAAGTTGCACCACGACGATCAAGCCAACCATCGCGAAGCTTCGGCGCTTCCAGCCAATGGAAGGCCGTGCCGGGCTTATGAGCTGCCACAGACCGAAGAAGAGCAGCGAGGAGAAAATAAACGCCCCCAGCCCACCGGCCAAGCTCCACCCGCCCTCGCCTTGAGAGAGAATCTCTAGCTGGCGCAGCACCGTCTCATCGACCTCGTCGCCCGCCCGTACGATTACCTTCCCCTTCCGAATCTGGAAATAGACCGGATCGACCCTCTCCCGCGCCTCTTGTTGAAGCCGCTGGGTCTCGGCGAAATTGAAGGTCAATGTTGGCTCGATGAACGAGGCACCGAGCTCAGCCACTTTTCTACGAACCGCGGGCTCGAGGTCGGTCAACAGCGCCGCTCGTTCTTCGAGCTCACGCCTCGCCTGCTCCACGGTAAAGATGCGCGAAAAATCCCGTACCAGCGCCTCGGAGTCCGAGATCGCGTCACGGCGCATGATTGGTCGACCAGCTGCAAGAAGCCTTTCCTTGTTGTCGACGATCTCACGTTGCAGCATGTTCGTGACGACGTGGGTGAGAGCCTCTTCGATCGCGCTGTCGAACTCTCCCTCCACTAGAAAGGCGAAATCCGCCTCGGTCAGGGGTGCTTCGAGGGCGGCGCGAACCTGACTGAACAATTCGGCGCGTGCGGCCACGTCGGCGGGGCCGCTGTCCTCGAGCCATTGACGGCCTTGCGCGAAGCCCGCGGCGATGCGCGTGCGGGCCGAAAGAGCGGCACGGTTGTTGAAATCGTGCACCTCAGGCAGCTGAGCTTCGGCCTCGTCACGGTGAGCGCGGGTGGTTACTTCGTCTTCGTAGCTGAAATCGTAGGGTGCTCTCAGGTCCACCGGAGCGATCGACCCGAGCTCGTAGCGAGGCGGTTGGAAAGTGAAGCCAGGAGCGATGAGGACGGTCAGCACCAGGGCGAAAACGATCCCCCACGGTAACAGGGAGGCAAAGATCAGCTCCAGGAGCTCGCGGCGGCGGGAGCCCCAGCCACGCTGCCGACGACCGACATCCTTGCTGGCAGCGGCCCGCGAGCCATTGCCACCGCTCTTGTTGGGCTTGTCGGACAACTAGGCGTGCCCTTTCGTCCGACCCGGCTCGCCCGCAGACGCCGCAGCCGGAGCTCTGCCGTTCGAATGGCGCTCGTACGCGAGGATGATGGACTGAACGAGACGGTGACGAATGACGTCATTCTCGTCGAAATAAGCGAACACGATGCCTTTGATATCTGATACGACGTCGATGGACTCCACCAGGCCACTCTTACCAGGCGGCAAATCGATCTGCGTGATGTCTCCGGTCACGACGGTCTTCGAACCGAAACCGATTCGTGTCAGGAACATCTTCATCTGCTCCGACGTCGTGTTTTGTGCTTCATCCAGAATAATGAACGAGTCGTTCAAGGTGCGGCCGCGCATGAACGCTATGGGTGCGATTTCGATAGAACCCCGCTCGAGGAGACGCACGACTCGCTCCGCATCCATTAGGTCGTAGAGGGCGTCGTACAAGGGCCGTAAGTACGGATTGATCTTCTCCTGAAGATCGCCGGGTAGGAAGCCCAGTCTTTCTCCGGCCTCGACCGCCGGACGAGCAAGGATGATGCGGTTGACGCGCTTCTGATTGAAAGCGGCCACCGCCTTGGCCACCGCCAAATACGTCTTGCCGGTACCCGCCGGCCCAATGCCCATGACGATGTCGTTCGACTCGATGGCCTGCATGTAGCGGAGCTGGTTCGCGCTCCTCGGCACCACCGTCTTCTTGGTGGAGGGAGGGTTGATGCTCGCGCCGAAGAACTCCCGCAGCGAAACGTCCGGATCTTGTTTGATGAGTCTGAGCGCGATTCGCAGATCGCCCGACGCGACCTTGTGACCTTCGTCGATGAGATCGGAGAACTGTTTGAAAATGTTCTCGACGACCTCTACTTGACCCGCTTCGCCTTCGACCTGAAGCTCATGTCCTCGTGTCACGATCTTGACCTTGAGAGCGCTCTCGATGGATTTCAGGTTCTCGTCCTGAATACCAAAGAGTGCCAGGGTTCCCTGCTCAGGGACCGTGATCTTCTTCATCGATTTGGCTGGCGCTGTCTCCTTTAGAAGGGCCGTCTTGGGGAGGGTTGCCTCCTCGCGAGAGGCACCATCCTTCCTGGATCAGGGGGCCGGGAAGTACAAGGGATGGGACTCGTGGGAAGAAGGGGCAGGGACAGGCCCTGAAGCCCGAATCTGGTGAATCATGTCCTGTTCAGGATGCTAGCACGGGCCCGGAAACCCCGTCAAATACTCGATCCGACGCTACCTGGCGCCCTGCTGCGGCCACACCTGACCCCCTGATGTCTCGTGGTATATAAAAGGATGCTTGAGGTGACCGCATTGCCACAAAAGGGTGGGCTTTGGGCCTATGTGAAGTTGGCGGTTGGATTGGCGCTTATCGCCGCGGTCCTGATCTTTACCGCTCAGAACGCGGACATCGTCCGCGTCCACTTCCTGGGTTGGCTGCTGGAGCTATCCCTGGCGTTGCTAATGTTTCTCGTCCCGGCGGTGGGCATGCTCTCCGGCTATTTGATGGCCGGTTGGTTCCGCTGGAGAAGAAAGAGAAGGAGCGCGGCTTCCTAGCGCCTGGAAGAGTGGAGGCCAGCCCCGGTCAACGAGCTACCCTCAGAAGGTGTGGAAATAAAGTAAAGGCGGAGTATAACCTTCCGCGTCACGAAACACGGCGTGAAGGGGCCAACGGAAGGAGACACCGCCATGAAGGAAAAGACCACAGGACGACGGAGCTCGTCAAGGGTGGCTTGGGAGTCGCTGGAGAAGTGGGCGAGGCTTGAGATCCAGGATTGGGTGCAGGAGCTGATGGTAGCCGAAGTCACGGAGCTTCTCGGGCGTGAGAAATCGGAGAGACGGAAGCCCGTGGACACAACGGCGGGCTATCGAAATGGATACGGTAAGCCTCGGAAGCTGACGATGAGCGTGGGCACAGTGACGGTTCGCCGGCCGAGAGTACGGGACGTGGAGGAGAGGTTCGAAAGTCGAGTGCTTCCGCTGTTCAAGCGTCGGAGCGAAACGGTGAGCGAGTTGATTCCGGAGCTGTACCTGCATGGACTAGCTCACGGAGATTTCGATCTGTCGCTCCGCGGGCTTCTAGGGGAGGACGCTCCACTTTCTCCCAGCACGGTGTCGCGGCTGAAACAGAAATGGCAGGGAGAGTACGAGCAGTGGCTAGCTCGCCCACTGGAAGAACTCGAGCTCGTGTACCTGTGGGTAGATGGCGTGTACGTGAAGGCCGGCCTTGAGAAGGACAAGGCGGCGGTGCTAGTTGCGGTTGGTGGCCTGTCCGACGGGACGAAAATCGTCCTGACGCTGGAGGCCGGGCATCGAGAATCCGAAGCGTCATGGTCGTCGCTGCTACGGAGACTGAAGAAGCGCGGTCTGAGATGTCCCCGTTTGGTGATCGGTGACGGTCATCTCGGCATCTGGGCCGCGACCCGAAACGTATTTCCAGAAGCTGAGGAACAGCGGTGCTGGAACCACCGAATCCTCAACGTACTGGACCGGATTCCGAAAAGGGACCAGGCGCAGGCCAAGCCGCTGTTGACGGCGATCCCCTACGCCACCAGCCTGCAGGAGTGCGAGACGAAGAAGGCCAAGTTCCAGGATTGGTGCTTGCGCAAGGGTCTTCCGGGGGCCGCGCACGTGCTCGACGAGGACTGGGAGCGGATGGTCAGCTTTTATTCCTTTCCCAAGCCTCACTGGCAACACCTTCGCACGAGCAACGTCGTGGAGTCACCGTTCGCTGCACTGAGATTGAGAACGGATGCGGCCAAAAGGTTCAAGAAAGTCGAGTCCGCCACTGCGACAATCTTCAAACTGCTTCTGGTTGCGGAGAAGAATTTTCGCCGGCTCAACGCACCGGAGCTGATGCGAGAGGTTCACCTGGGCGTTCGATTTGAAGATGGAGACAGGGTAACGGAGTCGTCGAAGGTTGCTGCTGCCTGAACTTTTTTACACACCTATTGACAAGAGCTCCAGCCGGACCATTACACTTGGTGGCGGCAGTGGGGCGGCGCGCGCGAGCGGAACGTCGGGTGGCGGATCGACTACGTCCTCGCGTCGCCGAGCGCGATGGAACGATTGAAGGACGCCTTCATCTGGCCCAACGAGCGGGGCTCCGACCACTGCCCAGTCGGTGTCGACATCGACCTCTAGGAAGGCAGTACGGAGAAGCGCGGTAGGGTCGAGGGCTGGCGCGGTGCTCCGTAGGCGCGGCCTATCTCGTTGTGTCCAAAAACACAAACGAACTCAAGATCGGCGCGCCGGGGCCGTTTCGATCGTCATCAACCCGTGGCGAGCCCCAGATCTGGGGGTCGGAGACGATGTCGGCGATTCGAGTTCCCCGTACGCGCAGGGAAAACACCGTCCAGCAAGGGGATGCCACGCTCCCGAGCGGAAACCTGGGTCCAGGCCCGGGCCGCACCTGGACCAGAACGTGCTAGCCCGCTGCGCCGCGGTAGCCCCGGCCTCGATTCTAGGTCCTCTAGAGACGAGAGCGGGAACCAACGACGAAATCATGCCGGCATGGTCCCGGCAGACCGGAGACTAATCAAGTTCGGTGCGCGCGGATGAATAAATAGAAGGCACAGCCGAGTTTTGGCACAGGACGGGATGTGTTTGCCGGATGGGCCATGATGCTTCTATTCGCCGCCGCGGTCGTGAGCGCGTGGTTGGGTGTGTTTTGGCTCGCCGTCAAGATTTGGCGCAACCTAACGAGATAGCTCCCCCCAGGGCGCACTCTTCAAAACAGAAAGGAAAGAATTATGACAGTTAAATGACCCCCGGCAGAGCCGGGGGCTTATCTTTGTTAGCCCCTCAAAGGGGCAGGTTCATGAGCCGCCTGAAGGCGCTGAACCACTATTGGGCCTTCTTGGCCGACCAAACCAGATTCAGCTGCTCTAGGCGTTGATCCTCCTTTTCTTGGTGCCGGATGTATTCACGAACAACTTCTTCATCCAAACCTACCGTGGACACGAAGTAGCCCCTCGCCCAGAAACTCTCCCCCGTGAAGTTACGCTTGCGACGCCGCCAACCTCCTCTGGGTGTCCGATCGTGTCCGAACGTGGGGCCTTCTAAGCCAGACCGCGTGGCTGTTGACTTCAGGCGGAAATCGATATCCGCGGTAGCTCGGCGTGTCGCTTTTCATCCGCCCAGTCTGTCAGGCGCCAGCTTCATTTGACAGCAATGGCATCGCCCGGGCGGGCGAAGGTAATCGGAGACTGACCCTTTGAGATCTGTGGGAGGAAGTAGACTCCGATCGAGTGCAGCCGGGAGTCAAGGCCGAAGGTACGATGGTGCTCAGTGCCCGTTTGACAGCAAGGTCTGGAGGGTTAGCGGGAGTATCCGTGGTGGCATGTCGCGAGGCATGACCCCGTTCGAAAGAATGTTTTGAATCGCCCCTCTCTCCTGGTTGCGCCGAAAGGAGCGAGAAATGGCACGTCGCGTCAGGACAAAAAGCAGTCGTCAAGCAAGACGGAAAAAATTGGAGCACGAGCTCGACACGGTAAATCTAGATGCTGCAGGGATTGATATTGGAGCGGAGTCAATCGTGGCGGCAGTCCCGAAGGGGCGCACTCCTGAGGGCGAACATGTCCGCACGTTTCAGAGCTTTGTATGCTCGCTGCGAGAGCTGGCCAATTGGCTGAAGGCGTGCGGCGTGTGCACGGTGGCGATGGAGTCGACCGGAGTTTATTGGATTCCACTGTACGAGTTGTTGGAAGACGAGGGATTTGAAGTCTATCTGGTCGATGCTCGCAAAGTGAAAAACGTATCTGGGCGCAAGTCAGACGTGTCGGATGCGGAGTGGCTGCAACAGCTGCATACATTCGGGCTACTCCCAAAAACCTTTCGGCCGGAATCGGCGATTTGCGAGCTAAGGGCATACACCCGCCAACGAAGCTCGCTGGTGGAGTCAGCGGCTCGCCACATTCAGCATATGCACAAAGCGCTCAACCAAATGGGGCTCCAGCTACAACACGTCCTGCGCGACGTGACCGGAGTCACCGGCCTTGCGATCATCCGAGCGATCTTGAGAGGAGAGCGAGATCCTCGTGACCTAGCAAAACTGAGGCATGAACGTTGCCACAACGATGAGGCCACGATCGCGAAAGCCTTAGAAGGTAACTATCGGAGCGAGCATGTTTTCGCTCTTCAACAGTCGGTGGAGTTGTACGATTTCTATCAAGAGAAAATGGAAGACTGTGACAAGCGGATCGAGAGATGCCTGTCCAAATTGGAGACCCGGCCTCAGGACGCTCGGCCTAAGCCGAAACCACGGACACGGCGAGCGCGTAGCGGCAACGGGCCGCGCTTTCCGCTCGCTGAGTCTCTATTGGGACTCACGGGGGTGGACCTAACCAGGGTTCCCGGCTTAGGTAGCTATGCCGTTCTGCAGCTCGTAGGAGAAACCGGTTGCGACATGAGCCCGTGGAAAAGTGACAAGCACTTCACCTCATGGCTAGCTCTCGCACCGAATAATAAGGAGTCCGCTGGTCGAATCTTTCGCCGGGCCACCCCAATGAGCTCCAGTCGTGCTGCAAAACTCTTTCGCCTCGCCGCGTGCGCTGTCCGCAATACCCAAACCGCGCTCGGCGCTTTCTATCGACGAATCCGATCGCGACGAGGTGCTCCAAAGGCCATCACAGCTACCGCCCGTAAAATAGCGACCATCTACTTCCGCATGCTTGCGACTGGAGAGGAGTTCATTGAGCTCGGTCAGGACGCCTATGAAAGGCAATACCAGCAACGCCTCCTGAGTAATCTCCGACGCAAAGCTACCCGACTCGGCTTCAGCCTCGTTCCCGATCAATCCATATCATGAAAAATGCCTTCGGCCGGGAGTGTCAGTCGAAAGTACCTCCGCGTGTTATTTGCTATCCGATGATGCTACGATCATCTCGTTATGCCCCGACGCAAGATACGTGTCCTTCTGGCTGGCTGGGTCAACCGCCAGCAGCAGGATGTGATCGACTACTTGCGAGAGGAGAACCGTGTGCTCCGAGCCGGGCTTCGGGGCAAGCGTCTCAGGCTCTCTGACGACGATCGGCGCAGGCTCGCCGTCAAGGCCCAGGCTGTGGGCCGCGAGGCGCTGGCCCAGATTGCGTCCGTTGCCACACCCGCTACGCTTCTGCGCTGGTACCGCTACCTCATCGCAGCCAAGTACGATGGCAGCAAGAACCGGAGCCCAGGCCGACCTCCGAACGGCGACGGAGGGGCACCAGGGGTAGCGTGAAGGAGCGGTTCAAGGCCATCAAGAACGGGCAGGGGAACGATGCCTTGGTGCACAACTCCGATAGAGGCCGAGAGCTCGCTTGGCCCCGACTCCCATCATCCGATCATTTCGCTATCAGGCATCCCGAGCGCCGTCATGGTGTTGAGAATCTTGCACCCGATCCTTGCCTCAACTCTCTGTGCCGCCAACCCTCTCGCTCGCATCGCTGAGCCCACGATAGCCTTGTAGCGATGGAACGTTGTCTCGACTTTGCTCCGTTTGCTGTAGCCCGATTCTGTGTGCCACTTTCGTTTGCCGAGCCGAGCTTGTGCTGCAATGTTGCGATTGCGCTGTCGGTTGCTCGCCGGCCCCGATGCGAGCAGGGCGCCCTTGCGCGGCGGTATCAGCACCCTCGGCGAGCGATGAGCGCTGTGATTCTCGATTGCCTCATAGACGCCGCCGGCGTCGTATGCGGTGTCAGCTCTGGCCGATGAGATGGGACTGTCGATCTGTCCGACAAGCGATGCAACCCGCGATGAATCGCGGGCTCTTTTGCTCGTCAGCTCGCCGGCGACGACTTCGCCACTCTGCTCGTCGACACACAGATGGAGCTTGCGATAGTCCCTGCTCTTTTGTGCTCTGCGCAGCTGGCCGGCGTGGACAGCGAGACCGCTGCTGTCGATCAAGATGTGCAACGGCGTTTTCTGCTTGTCTTGGTAGAAGGGGACCTTACCCAGATTCGGCTTGCGCCTCGAGATCGTGGTGTGATCGGGCACATCATTGTCTAGCTTCATCAGAGCGAACAACGACCGCAGCAATCCCTCGCTCTGCCTAGATGACAGATGAAACACCATGCCCAGGGTGACAGCCGTCTCGATGGCGTGGTTCGAGTACTTGCGTTGACGGCCCGGTTTCCTCCTCCTTGGCCGGGGCGCGTCCCAGCTCACAAGCTTGCCGGCGGTGAGCGAGATCCAGACGGTCAGGCTCCCGCGGTTGCGTAGACCCGCCTCATATTCACGCCAATTCCTCACGCGATAGGCCTTCTTCACATACTTCCGCTGAGTGCGTTTGAAAATGCTCATGGGGAACCTCGTATCCGCGAGTACAGGACAATTGTGGACCGAGATCGCGAGTTGTGCACCAAGGCACCGGTCTGCCGGCAACATGCTTGCGTGATTTTGTCGTTTGTTCGAGCTCTCATCTCTGCCTTCAAGGCTCGTCGCGAGCTGGCTCTTGAGAATGTCGCTCTTCGGCAGCAGCTCGCCGTCCTCCACCGTTCGGTGAAACGGCCACGGCGGACTCGGTAGTACCGCGTCGCCCCGGCCGTCAGGCGGGTATGGGAGTAGGCGGTGGCGGGGGTGCCGGTGTTTGTTGCCAGAATGTCCAGGGTTCCGTCGCCATCGATGGACATCTCGATCCGCTAGCCCGTCGTGTCCAAAAATACAAATGCGTTGCAAGCCCTTGATGGTCGTGCTCTTCTTGATAATGAGAGATGAACTCGGCGACGGCCCGGCGCGAGGATCTTAGAGTTCGTTCGTGTTTTTTGACACGACGCGCTCACTCAAACGATTGTGCGGCCGGCAGCGAAAATGTAGCGGGCACCTAAGGGAGTGGATCGATCCGACCGGGAGCCTCGAAACTTCGGGCTCGCTTCCAAGCTCTCATGAGCTCATCCTGATGTTGAGAGGCCCACTCCACAACGAGACCGGTCGCGCGAGCGGGAAGGCGGCCTGCCGTCAGCGATAGCGTCTCGATGGCAAAGAGAGCCTCGTCGGACCCGTAATACGCATGGAAATGAGGAGGGGCATGATCGTTGAAGAACATCCGCACGACGATGCCATAAAACCGGCTTAGCTCAGGCATCTACATCTGCGACCGATATTCGAGGGAAAACCTCCTCCGGCTTCTTTCCGGTTAGCTCGAGGTAGATGCTGTCCGGGCATAGCTCGATGTCTTTGTTCCACGCGATGCTTCCGTGGGGGCTCACGTGGACGGTCTCGAAGAATGCAGGATCACTCCACGACGAGAATATGCCCTTGCCGACGAAGGGAATGAGGTCCACCTCGCCTTCGGTGCCATCCTCGTAACGCACCCAAATCTGGTATTTGGGCAGCGCTCGAACTTCGCGAACCTTCAACATGCCCACATTGTAGCACCTCCCAGGGAACAAGCCACATGCCGTCAGCGTGGATCACCTCGGCACCGGTTGGTACGGGGGTGCTTGAGGCCGGGCCAATAGCCGAAATCCGCTCACCCACGATCACCACCACGGCATCGCGGAGTGGCTCTCCGCCGTCAATATCCACGACGTTGGCTCCCACGATGGCCTTGACCTCGGAATCGGTGGACTGTGCCATCGCGCCAACCGCCGTCGACAACACCAAAACCAGAATGCTTGCAAGCTTCCGCATTTCGAATACCTCCTGTCCGGAGCCTCTACTTAAACCGTGGGGGTGATGTCTTAAGATTCCTGTCAAAGAAAAACGATGTATGGTTCCCCAAGCTCAAAACCCGTCCCCGTCATGGGGACAGAAAAGGAGAACCATACATCATGGGAAAGGTACTACCGAGTCAGCGATTACTCAAGCAGTTCGAGGAACAACTGGTATTTGGGGAGATGAATCTCTCGGAGATCGTCCGGTCGGGAGCTCAGATGATGCTTCAATATGCGTTGGAGCGCGAGGTGACGGAGGCGTTGGGTCGAAACTACTATGAGAACGCTCCGGCAACGACGAAGGAGAAGGGACGACGCAACGGGTATGAGTCGCATCGGGTCCTCACGGGCGAGGGAGCGGTAACGGTGCAAGTGCCGCGGGTACGAGAAACAGAGAAGGTGTTTCAGTCAAAGATTCTCGACGCCTACGTGAGCCGGACCGAGAAACTCGATGAACTGATCGCGCGGATGTACGTCCACGGGATGTCGACGCGTGACATTGAGGCGACGTTCGCGGACGTGCTGAGCGGCACGGGTGTCTCGAAGTCGGTGGTGAGCCGGGTCACACGGTGTCTGTCGGAGGATTTCGAGGCGTTTCGAAAACGGGATCTCTCGAACGAGAAGCTGTTGTATCTCGAGCTCGACGGCACGTACCTGCGCTACCACCAAGGAGCGGAGAGGAAAGAGCCCATCCTCGTTGCGACCGGCTATCGCGCTGATGGGACGCGAGTTCTTCTTCATATCGGTGTCGGCAACCGAGAATCCTACGAGAACTGGAAGGGGTTTTTGCAGGAGATGGTGGCCCGAGGAATGAGGGAGCCGTTGCTCATCGTGACGGACGGGAATCCTGGAGTGCTCAAAGCGATCGCAGAGGTCTTCCCTCGAAGCCTCAAGCAACGTTGCCAGAAGCACCGCCTCGAGAACATCCTGGGCAAGACTCCGAAGGAAGTGCGCGACGAACTCAAGGCGGCCATCCTTGAGTCGTTCCATGCGAACAGCTACGAGCAAGGGCTGAAGAAGGGTCGGGAGGTGATCGCTCGGTACCGTCAACGATTCCCGAGCGCGATGAAGTGCATGGAAGAGACCCTCGAAGCGTGTCTTCAGGCGCTACGCCTTCCTGCGGCGCATCACAAAAGGCTTCGCACGTCGAATCTACTTGAGCGCACGTTCGGAGAGCACAAACGTCGCACAAAGGTCATTCCTCACTTCTTCACCGAGGAGGCCGCGATGAAACTCTCGTTCGCTGTGCTCTTGGCCGTCGCAAACAAATGGCGCGGCGTGAGGATGGATGTCTTCGCCGCTAGGAAAGTCGAGGAGCTTCGCAACGAGCTTCTCCCGCAAGGCACGTCGGAGGAATCAGCAGCTTAACCGAGCGCGGGGAACCGTACGGAGATTTGACAGGAAAATTAAGACTTGACCACCGTGGGAACGCGGCCGTCAAGGGCTGCAAAGGCGTGGCAAGAAGTGTCCTTGCGAAACTCGGCTAGGACACATCAATGCTTTCGAGCTTGGTCAACATGGCCGATCTGAAGATAACACCCTCGGGCCAGACGATTGTAAAGCCCACGGCCCTTGGTCCGGTCGCAAATACAGACACTATGCTGCTGATTTATCGTCTATTTCAAAAGGGCCGAGTTTTGGCACAGGACGGGGTGGCGGGACGGAGAGGGCAAGGACAATAAGAGGCCGTGCCCTCTAAATTGTGACGGTTTCCGGCATCAGGTCCGCCGCTGCCGGCCCCTTCATTGTGAACGCGATGTGAAATCTGACGCGAGAGCCTACTTGCAGTGTTGTCCATAGAACCGCATCCCGTCCTGTGCCAAAACTCGGCCCAGCCGGCATCGACGAAAGAACTGCGCCTCTCGAAATCAGGCTAAAACTCTAGCACGCGAACAGGTTACGCGGCGGCCGCCAACACTTGACTGCGGAAGCACCCATCGGTGGATCGGTTGCGTGTCCTTCATCATTATTATAGTCGGCACCCTGGGCAGCAGCGGGGAACCGTCCGGCGCAGCGGGCTTCCGGTCAGGCTCCATCGTTGTCCTCTGTCGTGATTCGGCCACGGGTGCTCCGCGATAGGCGGGGCGGACACGGACTCTATGCAGTCAGACGCGGATGCCCGAACTCGTCTACTGGATGATTCGCCGCGAATGGCGCCTTCCGAATACTCCGCCGACCATCGGGTGCCTTCAGCATTTTTGCTACTTTTTTGGCAAAAGTTAGGATTGGCGGGGATTCTGGGCGCCAAAGGGGGATTTTGCCCGTTAGCTCATTCATTCATCTCTTCGGACCGCGTTGAGCCATTTCTCTTTTTTTCTGGCAATTGCCAGTCTTGTCCTGTCCCATTGGGCTGTGCCTTCTATTTATTCATCCGCCAGCCCATGGGTCGGAAGTCAGCCCGGCGGCGCGAAATACCCTGGATTCTGCGCGGATTCCAAGGACGTCTAAGCTGCTGATTTGTGGTCTATTTCAAAAGGGCCGAGTTTTGGCACAGGACGGGGTACCGCCGCGCACCTACTTGTCGCGCGTCACATCGCGTCTTGCTGCCGCCGAGCGCCCTCGGGTGTGGTAGGTTCAGCATGGGTATGGTCGTTCTCCCTTTATTCTCCGTCTGTAGCCTCGTTTTCGTTCTCCTTGTTTTGGATAGATTCCAGGTTAAAATGTTGCCAAGTTCGAGCGTTATTTCCCTCTGTGAAAGATAAAGCGCCTCAGCACGCACGGCCGAGCGATGCGACCGAACCCACCGCACCCGAGCCCACCTACGCCGAAAGAGCGCGAACCCTGGTGCACGTCGGTCGGGTGGGAACCCTGTCGACGCTGTCGCAGAAAGTGGCTGAGTTCCCGTTCGGCTCGGTTGCGCCTTACGGCCTCGATGAGCGCGGTTGCCCGACGTTTCTCATTAGCACCATGGCGATGCACACCCAAAACGTGCTCGCGAACGATCGCGCCAGCCTTCTCGTTACCGAAGCCGGCGCAGCCGAGGATCCTCTGGGCGCGGGACGTGTCACCCTCGTCGGCCACGTGGCGAAAACACCCGAGTCCGCGCTCGCGTACGTACGCCAAGAGTACTTGGTGCGTTACCAAAACGCGTCTTATTGGGTCGACTTCAAAGACTTCGCTTTTTTCCAAATGGACATCGTCGACGTGTACTTCGTCGGTGGATTCGGGGTCATGGGATGGGTGGGCGCCGATGACTATCGTACTGCCGAGCCCGATCCGCTCGCAGATGCTGCGTTTGGCATCATCGAGCACATGAACGAAGATCACGTGGACGCGATGCTGTTGCTCGCGCGCGCTGTCGCCGGCATCGAAGCTGAAGACGCGAAGATGACTGCCGTCGACCGCCTCGGCTTCCACGTGCGCTTGACCACCGACGACGAGATGAAAGGGATACGCGTGCCATTCACGCGCGAGGTGCGTAGCAGGGAGGAAGTCCGAACCGTTATCGTGGAGATGGTACGTCGGGAGGGAGGCGCCGCCGGCTAGAGCAGCGTATCAAGGTTGCATACGAGAGCTGATAGTACGGGCATTTTTTCCCGAAGGCTCGACATCAGCTCAGTCGTACTTGACGAGAAAAAGTGATTTCATGACCAAGGATGACTACTGCTTCGCCGACTCGATCAACCGACCGGTGCTTGCTCCGTTTACTGTTGCCGGCTCGTCCATGTCGTCGTGTGAGGACGGCGCTTATGCAGGGGATGTCCCGGCCGCTGTTGAATTTGGTCGGGTAGCGGCGGCACCTGTGAATACTCTTAGGCAGCAAACACATCGCTGTCAAGAGATTTCTGTTTGCTTCTAAGCGCGTGAACGAGAGCGCCCATATGGCGATAGCCTTTGATACGCCGGAACTTTTTCTGCGCGGTGACGACGCCAAGAGCGGTCCATCGGCGAACCATGGAAGGACTCTACCAACGCTTGACGTTTCTCGATACTCTGCGAATGGTTCCGTTGAGATTCTCAATGGCGTTCGTCGTGGCAAGAGACTGGCGAAGTAAGGCGGGCAGCGCGAGCTTCACGACCGTGAGTGTCTCTTCCATCCCTTCACGAAGGCTTCCGGCAGCTTCGTCGTAGCCGTTTCGCTCGAGCCACGACACCAATGCCTGAAGTCGCTTGCGCGCCTTGTCGGCACTCTTGCACTTGTAGGCTTCCTTCATCGTCTGGAGCACGTAGGCGTGACGAGACTTGGGAAGGTACGAGCGAAGATTCTGGAGTTTATGGATCTGGCACCTTTGGATGACCGCGAGGTCCCCCAAAACGTCGACGAGTGCCTTGCGGATGCCTTTGCCTCCGTCCACTACGCAGAGAATCGACTCATCGACGCGCAAGCCTCGCTCGAGAAGGTCCTGCAACATCGCGGTGCACACCCGAGAGTTCTCCGTCGAGCCCAGCCATATACCCAGGGGCACCTTCGTTCCATCTATTGTGATACCGAGAGTTACGACGACGGTCTGTCCGGCCACCTCAAGGCCATCCAGCATCAGTGCCGCAAGCTCGAACTCCTCTAGCCGCCGAGACAGGTATTCCTCGAGCTTCTTAGTCGTCTGGCTCACGAGGTGACGGCTGGCGGCACTCTTACTCGTGCCACGAGACTTCAACTTGGCCGCGGGTTTGTCCAGACTCGATTCGTAATTTCGGGTCGATACCCCCACCAAGATCTGATTCAACACTCGCTCTGGAAGCGGGTCTTCTTCGCGGAAGGCTTCGAAGTGTGGAAGCGACGCCTCCTCGCCCGACTTCGAGCGAACTCGAGGTCGCGACACTTGGATGCGACGACCACCGAAGCTCAGCTCTCCGTTCGTGCTCCCACAGTGGTTATGAGTTCGCTCCTTCTCGTGCTTGCCCTTGAGCCCCGCGATCTCCTCGGCGTCCTCTCTGAGCAGTAGGTGCAGAGCTGTCAGTCCTTGCTCGTACACCCATTCCGTCAGATCCGCCTTCGTGGCCGCGATCCCAGCTATCATCGGTAGCAGTATCTGACCGACTTGGCCAACTACCTTGCCCGTAGGCGAGTGCGTTTGCTTTCTTACTGGCTTCTTCGATTTCCTAGGCATTGGTGGCTCCTTGTCCCCCTCTGGAGACGGTTTATTGGCAGACCTATTCTTAGGCCGGCCAAGGAGCCGCCGCTACCCCAAATTCAACATCCGGCGGGACATCCCCTTATGCACGGTTTGGCGCAAGCTGAAGTCCAGTGACGTTAAAATCTGATGTAATCTACTGCACTAAAAAGTTTTCCCCGTATGCTAGCAACAGTCAATGACGAAAGCATCGCCCAAAACCTGGGCCGATCGTCCTCAGAGAGCTTGAGACGCTTGCCCCGAAGCCCGGCTCGGAGCACGCGGTTCTCCTCTTGCAGGTGGTCGATCACATCCTGCTGCTGGCGGTTGACCCAGCCAGCTAGAACGAGCACTAGGAATTACACGTGGTACGTCATCATGGAGCTGAAAGATAACACCCTCGGGGCCAGACGATTGTAAAGCCTACGGCCCTTGGCCCGGTCGCAAACACAGACACTAAGCTGCTGATTTATGGTCTATTTCAAAAGGGCCGAGTTTTGGCACAGGACGGGATACCATCGAATCTGTATTAGCGGTGGAGCAAGGAGTTTCTTGAGCCGGGGCACATAGAATCTCCTTTCTGTGCGTCCGCGTGATAGGGATCACGGATATACTCAGCCAGAACGTACCCTTGGAGGACGTGCAGTACCTGGCCGAGACTCTCCGATCCCCGGGTCACACAGATCGATGACCGGCGTAGACAGCACGTCACTCGCAACATCGTGGAGCGTTGTCTCGATATGAAAGAAGGACCAGGGAAGAGAGGCGTCCTTTCGAGGCCTGCTAGCAAGAAAGCCGCCGCACGGCCTCTTTCGGCTCCCCGCAATGAGCCCAAGCTGGTGTCGGTTTCTCTGCCCGAAGGTGTCCGCGACCTGGGTCAAGTCTTAATTTTCCTGTCAAATCTCCGTACGGTTCCCCGCGCTCGGTTAAGCTGCTGATTCCTCCGACGTGCCTTGCGGGAGAAGCTCGTTGCGAAGCTCCTCGACTTTCCTAGCGGCGAAGACATCCATCCTCACGCCGCGCCATTTGTTTGCGACGGCCAAGAGCACAGCGAACGAGAGTTTCATCGCGGCCTCCTCGGTGAAGAAGTGAGGAATGACCTTTGTGCGACGTTTGTGCTCTCCGAACGTGCGCTCAAGTAGATTCGACGTGCGAAGCCTTTTGTGATGCGCCGCAGGAAGGCGTAGCGCCTGAAGACACGCTTCGAAGGTCTCTTCCATGCACTTCATCGCGCTCGGGAATCGTTGACGGTACCGAGCGATCACCTCCCGACCCTTCTTCAGCCCTTGCTCGTAGCTGTTCGCATGGAACGACTCAAGGATGGCCGCCTTGAGTTCGTCGCGCACTTCCTTCGGAGCCTTGCCCAGGATGTTCTCGAGGCGGTGCTTCTGGCAACGTTGCTTGAGGCTTCGAGGGAAGACCTCTGCGATCGCTTTGAGCACTCCAGGATTCCCGTCCGTCACGATGAGCAACGGCTCCCTCATTCCTCGGGCCACCATCTCCTGCAAAAACCCCTTCCAGTTCTCGTAGGATTCTCGGTTGCCGACACCGATATGAAGAAGAACTCGCGTCCCATCAGCGCGATAGCCGGTCGCAACGAGGATGGGCTCTTTCCTCTCCGCTCCTTGGTGGTAGCGCAGGTACGTGCCGTCGAGCTCGAGATACAACAGCTTCTCGTTCGAGAGATCCCGTTTTCGAAACGCCTCGAAATCCTCCGACAGACACCGTGTGACCCGGCTCACCACCGACTTCGAGACACCCGTGCCGCTCAGCACGTCCGCGAACGTCGCCTCAATGTCACGCGTCGACATCCCGTGGACGTACATCCGCGCGATCAGTTCATCGAGTTTCTCGGTCCGGCTCACGTAGGCGTCGAGAATCTTTGACTGAAACACCTTCTCTGTTTCTCGTACCCGCGGCACTTGCACCGTTACCGCTCCCTCGCCCGTGAGGACCCGATGCGACTCATACCCGTTGCGTCGTCCCTTCTCCTTCGTCGTTGCCGGAGCGTTCTCATAGTAGTTTCGACCCAACGCCTCCGTCACCTCGCACTCCAACGCATATTGAAGCATCATCTGAGCTCCCGACCGGACGATCTCCGAGAGATTCATCTCCCCAAATACCAGTTGTTCCTCGAACTGCTTGAGTAATCGCTGACTCGGTAGTACCTTTCCCATGATGTATGGTTCTCCTTTTCTGTCCCCATGACGGGGACGGGTTTTGAGCTTGGGGAACCATACATCGTTTTTCTTTGACAGGAATCTTAAGACATCACCCGCCACCAGCGAGTAGGTGAAACGACGGAACGTTCCGCGCATCTCAAAAAACTCAAACAACTCTTCGAGGCGGCTCCGATCAGCCGCTACCTGGACATGACACTCGGTTATTGCGAGAACGGCGTGGCGCGCGTGCGTTTGCCGTTTCGGGCCGAGTTCGAAGAAAAGTATGGCGTCATCCACGGGGGTCTCACCGGTCTGCTGGCGGACACGTCGGGTAACTTCGCGGTGGGTTCGGTCTCGCCGGGCTCCACGGTCAAGACGGTGGAGTTCAAGATGAACTTGCTGGCGGGACGTGCCGCCGCTTCAAACGCCGATGGTGGCGACCGCTTCTCCGCCCCATGTCTCCCCGGCCGCGGCTGGGTTGACCAATTCGAAGTCCGCTCGGCCCACTTGAGAGACTCATGAAATTCACGAAATAGGCCGCTCTTTGCCTTCTCCCCACGCGCGATCCAGGCGTAGAACGTGGCTTCATTGATGCCCGCGACCTGCACAGCACGTGCCGGCCCACGGCTCGATTCTTGACATCGGTCCGCTTGGCGGGCATTCTCTATGGCAAGACTCGGGGTATTGTGTGTCTGTGATATCGACTTCGCTGATTGCCATCGACCAGGGAGGTTCATGATGCCTGCATGCCTTCCCGCACGACTGCTGTTCCTGTTATGCGCGCTGTCGCTGGCCATTGTGACGGGGCTGGGCGCACCGGTGCCCACTCACGCGGCAAACGACACGCCCGAGGAAGCCGGGCTGAAGATCGCGCAGGATGCCCGGGCGCGCGAGGAAGGGTTCGTCAACTTTACGGCCCAGCAGGTCATGGTGCTGCGCAACAAGCAGGGGCAGGAGAGCCGACGTCAGCTCCGGGTCCAGGTTTTCGAGGTGTCCGACGACGGGGACAAGAGCCTGTTCGTGTTCGATGAGCCACGCGACGTCCAAGGAACGGCGTTCCTCATTCACGCCCACCGGGAGGACGCTGACGATCAATGGCTCTATCTCCCCGCGCTGAAACGCGTCAAGCGCATCAGCTCGGCGAACCGGTCCGGCTCCTTCATGGGCAGCGAGTTTGCGTATGAGGACATGACCGCCCAGGAAGTGGAGAAATTCACCTACCGGTACCTGCGCGACGAGCCGTGCGGCGATTCAACATGCACGGTCACTGAGCGCTTCCCCGTGGACAAGAAGTCGAGCTATCGCCGTCAGCTGGTCTGGCGCGACCAGGACGAGCGTCGCATCCGGAAAGTTGAGTACTACGACCGCAAGGACGCCCATCTGAAAACGCTCACCCTGGACAACTACGCGCAGTACCTGGATCGTTACTGGCGGGCCAGCAAGATGACGATGGTGAATCATTTGACCGGGAAAAGCACGGTGCTGACCCAGACCGATTTTCAGTTCCAAACAGACCTGGACGGCAGCGATTTCACACAAACGGGGCTGAGACGGGCACGGTGATGCGACCCCGTCCTGTGCCGGTGCTTCCGCTATTAAGTGTTGGTGAGATAACGCTAAGACTTTACGCTGCATTAAATTACAGCCAAAATAGCGCTCACGACCTTCGCCGCGCGCTAAATTGAGCGTAAGCACTTTTTTTGCAAAGGGATACGTACACATCACCAACAGCAAACAGTGCAAGCACCGACCGGAGACTAATCAAGTTCGGTGCGCGGATGAATAAATAGAAGGCACAACCAATCCGAAACCTCCCGGCGCGCCCGTCTTGATTTCGTTTGTGTTCTTGAACACGACGCCTGTTGCTGGCGACTGCTTCATAAGCCCGGACAGCAAATCTGGATAGCTGACGATTGGGAGATGATCTTCATGGATTAAATCTCAGCAATATCACGCAGGATATCGGGCGATGAAGTTCCGTATGCTGTCAATGAAAATTTTACCTGATCCATGGTGTATTCGGAATAATTCCCGTGAGCCGCATTGTTGCGTAATCCAAGCCAGGCTGTTACGTTTTTCTGATCAAGTTTTGTATACGCATCTGCCTTTACAAGATCGGCATTTAACGTGTCGGCATTCTTCGTATTTTTGTCCGATGTAGTTGTCACACCATACTTGTCGCATAGTTTCCTAATGTGAATTTCCAGCGTGCTACCTGCCAAAACGGCGGCTGCATCTTTGTATCCTTTTTCTACGAGATGAACGGGCATCTCCAAGAAATCGCTGAACATATCACCGTGTAAGATTTCTTCAAAGGAACTTAGGTAGTCATTCTGGATGTCGGAAAGCAATGCCTTTGCAACACCTATCAGGCTCGCCACCTGAATCCATGTATTGGTTTTTCCCGTACCAATTGCCTTTATCTGTCTAAAGTAAGGAGAATTTCGACCTACAATTCTCTCAATCGCTGCAATACAACGCGTTTGTAAATCCGTAACTTGGGTTCGGGAGAGCACGTCGGACGCATCATTATGGATTGATTGTAAGAGCGCCGACTCATATTCGGCAATAACTGCCTCCAGTTGTTTTTTGAACGTTTCCGTCATGGGTTTGGCCCTATTGTGCAGAAATACTCGGGTCATGGCCTGCATGGGCAATCGTATCAGGACGTGTTGCCGTCAGCTGCTGTGCTTGATCGAATCGATGGTACTGCGTCGTGTTAAAAAATACGAACGAACTGGATGTGTCCCGAGGTCCGTGGAAAAAGAACGGCACCCTCCACTCCGTCATCAGAGTATCATATCAGGCGGCAACCTCCGCGCGTTCGAGAACCTCGCTCAGACGTTGGTAGCCGTCGATGCGTCGTAGTTGAATCTGGCCAGAGGCGATAAGCCCAAACAGCAAAGCGACCGCGGACTCCTCGCTGGAGAACGACGCTTGGGTTTTCGTCCGGCGTCGAAACTCGCGGTTGAGATTCTCCAGAGCATTGGTCGTTCGAATCGATTTCCACATGGCACGAGGGAATTCGTAGAAGGTCAGCAGCTGATTACCGGCCTCCTCTAGGCTTCGGACGACGGCCGGCGCGAGAGGCGTCCACTTGGCGACGAGCTCGTCATAGGCTTTGCGAGCATCGACCCCGTTGTTGGCGTAGACAATGGCGTGCGTGCGCCGGGCAATGTTGGAGCAAGTTGGCGCGCTTGTGCTCGGTACATCGCTGCAACGGTCAAGTCTTAATTTTCCTGTCAAATCTCCGTACGGTTCCCCGCGCTCGGTTAAGCTGCTGATTCCTCCGACGTGCCTTGCGGGAGAAGCTCGTTGCGAAGCTCCTCGACTTTCCTAGCGGCGAAGACATCCATCCTCACGCCGCGCCATTTGTTTGCGACGGCCAAGAGCACAGCGAACGAGAGTTTCATCGCGGCCTCCTCGGTGAAGAAGTGAGGAATGACCTTTGTGCGACGTTTGTGCTCTCCGAACGTGCGCTCAAGTAGATTCGACGTGCGAAGCCTTTTGTGATGCGCCGCAGGAAGGCGTAGCGCCTGAAGACACGCTTCGAGGGTCTCTTCCATGCACTTCATCGCGCTCGGGAATCGTTGACGGTACCGAGCGATCACCTCCCGACCCTTCTTCAGCCCTTGCTCGTAGCTGTTCGCATGGAACGACTCAAGGATGGCCGCCTTGAGTTCGTCGCGCACTTCCTTCGGAGCCTTGCCCAGGATGTTCTCGAGGCGGTGCTTCTGGCAACGTTGCTTGAGGCTTCGAGGGAAGACCTCTGCGATCGCTTTGAGCACTCCAGGATTCCCGTCCGTCACGATGAGCAACGGCTCCCTCATTCCTCGGGCCACTATCTCCTGCAAGAACCCCTTCCAGTTCTCGTAGGATTCTCGGTTGCCGACACCGATATGAAGAAGAACTCGCGTCCCATCAGCGCGATAGCCGGTCGCAACGAGGATGGGCTCTTTTCTCTCCGCTCCTTGGTGGTAGCGCAGGTACGTGCCGTCGAGCTCGAGATACAACAGCTTCTCGTTCGAGAGATCCCGTTTTCGAAACGCCTCGAAATCCTCCGACAGACACCGTGTGACCCGGCTCACCACCGACTTCGAGACACCCGTGCCGCTCAGCACGTCCGCGAACGTCGCCTCAATGTCACGCGTCGACATCCCGTGGACGTACATCCGCGCGATCAGTTCATCGAGTTTCTCGGTCCGGCTCACGTAGGCGTCGAGAATCTTTGACTGAAACACCTTCTCTGTTTCTCGTACCCGCGGCACTTGCACCGTTACCGCTCCCTCGCCCGTGAGGACCCGATGCGACTCATACCCGTTGCGTCGTCCCTTCTCCTTCGTCGTTGCCGGAGCGTTCTCATAGTAGTTTCGACCCAACGCCTCCGTCACCTCGCGCTCCAACGCATATTGAAGCATCATCTGAGCTCCCGACCGGACGATCTCCGAGAGATTCATCTCCCCAAATACCAGTTGTTCCTCGAACTGCTTGAGTAATCGCTGACTCGGTAGTACCTTTCCCATGATGTATGGTTCTCCTTTTCTGTCCCCATGACGGGGACGGGTTTGAGCTTGGGGAACCATACATCGTTTTTCTTTGACAGGAATCTTAAGACATCACCGCTGCAACCGGCACCCCGGCCACTTCTCCAGCGCTTTCGTCAGCCCGTCGTGTCCAAAAATACAAACGAACTCAAAACCGGCTCGCCGGGACGTTTCGTATTAGAGGTTGTCCCTTCCATAAACTTGAGCTGCATGAGATTGTCAAACTGCCTGCAACCAGGACGCTCTGGTCATCTTTATGTAGGACGTTTTGAGAGCCGGCGTCGGCTCTACTCAGGGGTAGAGGTGTAAGCTGGTGCGAAGTTCCGCAGCCGTCCCGAGCAGATCGGACTCAAGCAGCGCGTCGAGTGTAATAATGATGGAGACCACCAACCTTTGGAATGGCGTCCTGTGCGGTGCTTCCGCCATTAAGTGTTGGTGAGATGACGCTAAGACGTTACGCTGCATTAAATTACAGCCAAAATAGCGCTCACGACCTTCGCCGCGTGCTAAATGGAGCGTAAGCGCTTTTTTTGCAAAGAGATACGTACACATCACCAACAGCAAACAGCGCAAGCACCGGATGTGACTCAATGAGAGCTCATTACTTGCAGCACGTTCCATTCGAAGGACTCGGCAGCATTGAGTCATGGCTCCGGTCAGCTCGATATGAGCTAACACACACGCCGTTCTTCGAATCAACCGATCTGCCTGCGGCCCGGGATGTCGACTTCGTGATCGTGATGGGCGGCCCCATGAGCGTGAACGATGAGACCAAGCATCCCTGGCTGGTGGACGAAAAACGTTTCATTCGCGATTGCATCCAGACGGGAAAGCCGGTTCTGGGCGTGTGTCTCGGGGCCCAGCTGATTGCCAGCGCTATGGGTGCGAAGGTTTATCCGAACCCCGCGAAGGAGATTGGCTGGTTCCCCGTCTACGCGGCGTCCGCGGAGAGCGAGTTCGGCTTGCCGTCCTCTATGGATGTGTTCCACTGGCACGGCGAGACGTTCGATTTGCCGCATGGTGCGCGATTGCTGGCCAGGAGCGAAGCTTGTGAAAATCAGGCGTTCCAGTTTGGAAACCGTGTGCTGGGGCTTCAGTTTCATCTGGAAACCACACCCGAAGCGGCCCGTCAGCTTGTCGAGCACTGTCGAGGAGAGCTGCTGCCGTCAAAGTACGTTCAGTCCGAAGGGGAAATTCTTGCCGCACCGGCCGAAAGGTATCAGACGATCAACAATCTGATGGGTCAAATACTGTCCCGACTGCATGGTTCGAAAGCTTAGTGTCTGTGTTTGCGGCCGTGCCAAGGGCCGAGCGGTGCTTTCGCCATTAAGTGTTGGTGAGATGACGCTAAGACTTTACGCTGCATCGAATTACAGGCAAAATAGCGCTCGCGACCTTCGCCGCGTGCTAAATGAAGCCTAAGCGCTTTTTTTGCAAAGGGATACGTACACATCACCAACAGCAAACAGCGCAAGCACCCGAGCGAGAGGGTTGGCGGCACAGAGAGTTGAGGCAAGGATCGGGGCAAGATTCTCAACACCATGACGGCGCTCGGGATGCCTGATAGGAGCTCTTGTCAATAGGTGTGTAAAAAAGTTCAGGCAGCAGCAACCTTCGACGACTCCGTTACCCTGTCTCCATCTTCAAATCGAACGCCCAGGTGAACCTCTCGCATCAGCTCCGGTGCGTTGAGCCGGCGAAAATTCTTCTCCGCAACCAGAAGCAGTTTGAAGATTGTCGCAGTGGCGGACTCGATTTTCTTGAACCTTTTGGCCGCATCCGTTCTCAATCTCAGTGCAGCGAACGGTGACTCCAGGTGATGTCTTAAGATTCCTGTCAAAGAAAAACGATGTATGGTTCCCCAAGCTCAAAACCCGTCCCCGTCATGGGGACAGAAAAGGAGAACCATACATCATGGGAAAGGTACTACCGAGTCAGCGATTACTCAAGCAGTTCGAGGAACAACTGGTATTTGGGGAGATGAATCTCTCGGAGATCGTCCGGTCGGGAGCTCAGATGATGCTTCAATATGCGTTGGAGCGCGAGGTGACGGAGGCGTTGGGTCGAAACTACTATGAGAACGCTCCGGCAACGACGAAGGAGAAGGGACGACGCAACGGGTATGAGTCGCATCGGGTCCTCACGGGCGAGGGAGCGGTAACGGTGCAAGTGCCGCGGGTACGAGAAACAGAGAAGGTGTTTCAGTCAAAGATTCTCGACGCCTACGTGAGCCGGACCGAGAAACTCGATGAACTGATCGCGCGGATGTACGTCCACGGGATGTCGACGCGTGACATTGAGGCGACGTTCGCGGACGTGCTGAGCGGCACGGGTGTCTCGAAGTCGGTGGTGAGCCGGGTCACACGGTGTCTGTCGGAGGATTTCGAGGCGTTTCGAAAACGGGATCTCTCGAACGAGAAGCTGTTGTATCTCGAGCTCGACGGCACGTACCTGCGCTACCACCAAGGAGCGGAGAGAAAAGAGCCCATCCTCGTTGCGACCGGCTATCGCGCTGATGGGACGCGAGTTCTTCTTCATATCGGTGTCGGCAACCGAGAATCCTACGAGAACTGGAAGGGGTTCTTGCAGGAGATAGTGGCCCGAGGAATGAGGGAGCCGTTGCTCATCGTGACGGACGGGAATCCTGGAGTGCTCAAAGCGATCGCAGAGGTCTTCCCTCGAAGCCTCAAGCAACGTTGCCAGAAGCACCGCCTCGAGAACATCCTGGGCAAGGCTCCGAAGGAAGTGCGCGACGAACTCAAGGCGGCCATCCTTGAGTCGTTCCATGCGAACAGCTACGAGCAAGGGCTGAAGAAGGGTCGGGAGGTGATCGCTCGGTACCGTCAACGATTCCCGAGCGCGATGAAGTGCATGGAAGAGACCCTCGAAGCGTGTCTTCAGGCGCTACGCCTTCCTGCGGCGCATCACAAAAGGCTTCGCACGTCGAATCTACTTGAGCGCACGTTCGGAGAGCACAAACGTCGCACAAAGGTCATTCCTCACTTCTTCACCGAGGAGGCCGCGATGAAACTCTCGTTCGCTGTGCTCTTGGCCGTCGCAAACAAATGGCGCGGCGTGAGGATGGATGTCTTCGCCGCTAGGAAAGTCGAGGAGCTTCGCAACGAGCTTCTCCCGCAAGGCACGTCGGAGGAATCAGCAGCTTAACCGAGCGCGGGGAACCGTACGGAGATTTGACAGGAAAATTAAGACTTGACCGTGACTCCACGACGTTGCTCGTGCGAAGGTGTTGCCAGTGAGGCTTGGGAAAGGAATAGAAGCTGACCATCCGCTCCCAGTCCTCGTCGAGCACGTGCGCGGCCCCCGGAAGACCCTTGCGCAAGCACCAATCCTGGAACTTGGCCTTCTTCGTCTCGCACTCCTGCAGGCTGGTGGCGTAGGGGATCGCCGTCAACAGCGGCTTGGCCTGCGCCTGGTCCCTTTTCGGAATCCGGTCCAGTACGTTGAGGATTCGGTGGTTCCAGCACCGCTGTTCCTCAGCTTCTGGAAATACGTTTCGGGTCGCGGCCCAGATGCCGAGATGACCGTCACCGATCACCAAACGGGGACATCTCAGACCGCGCTTCTTCAGTCTCCGTAGCAGCGACGACCATGACGCTTCGGATTCTCGATGCCCGGCCTCCAGCGTCAGGACGATTTTCGTCCCGTCGGACAGGCCACCAACCGCAACTAGCACCGCCGCCTTGTCCTTCTCAAGGCCGGCCTTCACGTACACGCCATCTACCCACAGGTACACGAGTTCGAGTTCTTCCAGTGGGCGAGCTAGCCACTGCTCGTACTCTCCCTGCCATTTCTGTTTCAGCCGCGACACCGTGCTGGGAGAAAGTGGAGCGTCCTCCCCTAGAAGCCCGCAGAGCGACAGATCGAAATCTCCGTGAGCTAGTCCATGCAGGTACAGCTCCGGAATCAACTCGCTCACCGTTTCGCTCCGACGCTTGAACAGCGGAAGCACTCGACTTTCGAACCTCTCCTCCACGTCCCGTACTCTCGGCCGGCGAACCGTCACTGTGCCCACGCTCATCGTCAGCTTCCGAGGCTTACCGTATCCATTTCGATAGCCCGCCGTTGTGTCCACGGGCTTCCGTCTCTCCGATTTCTCACGCCCGAGAAGCTCCGTGACTTCGGCTACCATCAGCTCCTGCACCCAATCCTGGATCTCAAGCCTCGCCCACTTCTCCAGCAACTCCCAAGCCACCCTTGACGAGCTCCGTCGTCCTGTGACCTTGCCCAGGAAAAGTGGACAGGTTGATTATCTCGCATGAGCCGTTTTGAGGTCATGAATCCGTTCGAACACCATTGGGCTGTTGTAATCGAGTGACGAGTGGAGTCGATACGGATTGTAGAACCCCTCGATGTAGCTCGCGACCGCGTCTTTGGCCATACGTCGTGTTGGCCAACTACACCGGTGGAGGAGCTCGGTCTTGAGCGTGCCTAAGAAGCTCTCGGTCACGGCGTTGTCCCAGCAATCACCCTTGCGGCTCATCGAGCACACGATGCCGTACTCATCGAGCACGGCCTGGTAGGTCGCAGCCGCGTATTGAGTACCACGGTCTGAATGATGCACCAAGCCACTTTCCGGCAGGCGGCGCCCCAAGGCCATGTGAAGCGCCTCGAGAGCAAGCTCCGCGCGCAGGTGGGGCTGCATCGCCCAGCCTACGACACGACGCGAGAACAGATCGAGGATGACCGCCAAGTAGAGCCAGCCTTCCCAAGTCCGGATGTAGGTTATGTCCGTCACCCAGAACTGGTTCGGTCGTGCGGCTTCGAAGTTCCGGCCGAGCACGTTGGGTGCGATGGGGCGATCGTGCTTGCTGTCGGTCGTGCGGCGAAAACGCTTGCTGGGCAGACCCTGCAGGCCCATCTCACGCATCAGCCGTGCCACTCGCTGCTTGCCTACCTCGACGTTCTCCCCGTCAAGCTGGCGACGTACACGCTCCCTGCCGTAGGTACCACGGCTATGGGCGTGGATCGCTTGGATGCGCAGCTTCAGCTTCCCATCCTCACACTGTCGCTTGCTGGGCGCGCGCTTCATCTGAGCGTAGTAGCCGCTGGTCGATACCCTCAGAACTCGGCACATCACCCGCACCGGGTAGTTGGCCCGCTCCGCGTGAATGAATTTGAATCTCATTCGCTTTCCTTCGCGAAGAAGGCCGCCGCCTTTTTTAATATTTCTCGCTCTTGCTCCAACGTACGCACTCGACGCCGTAGCGAACGGAGCTCATCACGTTCCGCCGTCGTCAGAGCCTCGCGTGGACCTTCACCGTGATCAACTTTGTATTGTTTCACCCAGTTTCGAAGGGCCGATTCCGTCAGGTCCAGTTCCTTAGCGACCTGGCCGATGCTGCGCTCGCCCTCCCTGAACAGCCGGACCGCTTCCTTCTTGAACTCCCCCGTGAACTTCCTGCGTCGTCGTTCTCCCATGGACGCCTCCAGGCGCATTGTCGCGCCTCGGTTGATGTCCACAAAACCCGGGCAGGGTCACCTGTGGTCTTTTCCTTCATGGCGGTGTCTCCTTCCGTTGGCCCCTTCAGGCCGTGTTTCGTGACGCGGAAGGTTACTCCGCCTTTACTTTATTTCCACACCTTCTGAGGGTAGCCCCCTGATAGCAAGATGATCGGATGATGGGAGTCGGGGCCAAGCGAGCTCTCGGCCTCTATCGGAGTTGTGCACCAAGGCACCGGATCGCCGAAGAACATCCGTTACTTGTATTCGAGAAGTTACCCCGTTCGACTGAGGTACGAAGCGGTCGAGACACTCTCGACGTATGGAGAGAACGAATCTTTCCGCATATGCGTTCAGATTCGGACTATTAGCTGCCTTGGTGCACAACTCCGATAGAGGCCGAGAGCTCGCTTGGCCCCGACTCCCATCATCCGATCATCTCGCTATCAGGCATCCCGAGCGCCGTCATGGTGTTGAGAATCTTGCACCCGATCCTTGCCTCAACTCTCTGTGCCGCCAACCCTCTCGCTCGCATCGCTGAGCCCACGATAGCCTTGTAGCGATGGAACGTTGTCTCGACTTTGCTCCGTTTGCTGTAGCCCGATTCTGTGTGCCACTTTCGTTTGCCGAGCCGAGCTTGTGCTGCAATGTTGCGATTGCGCTGTCGGCTGCTCGCCGGCCCCGATGCGAGCAGGGCGCCCTTGCGCGGCGGTATCAGCACCCTCGGCGAGCGATGAGCGCTGTGATTCTCGATTGCCTCATAGACGCCGCCGGCGTCGTATGCGGTGTCAGCTCTGGCCGATGAGATGGGACTGTCGATCTGTCCGACAAGCGATGCAACCCGCGATGAATCGCGGGCTCTTTTGCTCGTCAGCTCGCCGGCGACGACTTCGCCACTCTGCTCGTCGACACACAGATGGAGCTTGCGATAGTCCCTGCTCTTTTGTGCTCTGCGCAGCTGGCCGGTGTGGACAGCGAGACCGCTGCTGTCGATCAAGATGTGCAACGGCGTCTTCTGCTTGACTTGGTAGAAGGGGACCTTACCCAGATTCGGCTTGCGCCTCGAGAGCGTGGTGTGATCGGGCACATCATTGTCTAGCTTCATCAGAGCGAACAACGACCGCAGCAATCCCTCGCTCTGCCTAGATGACAGATGAAACACCATGCCCAGGGTGACAGCCGTCTCGATGGCGTGGTTCGAGTACTTGCGTTGACGGCCCGGTTTCCTCCTCCTTGGCCGGGGCGCGTCCCAGTTCACAAGCTTGCCGGCGGTGAGCGAGACCCAGACGGTCAGGCTCCCGCGGTTGCGTAGACCCGCCTCATATTCACGCCAATTCCTCACGCGATAGGCCTTCTTCACATACTTCCGCTGAGTGCGTTTGAAAATGCTCATGGGGAACCTCGTATCCGCGAGTACAGGACAATTGTGGACCGAGATCGCGAGTTGTGCACCAAGGCAAAGGATTGATACCTACTGGGTGAGCCCTTCACGAAGCTTCCGTATTGGGGTCGATGCCCGCGCCGCGTCGGGCAGCCGACACAGCCGCGGTGAGGAGCGCGCACGTCAGGCCGAAGACCGCGATACCGAGGATCTCCAACCATCCCGTCACCCCGCTCGGATGCCATAGCGCCACGAGAGCCGTCCCGAGGTCGAAGCCTCCCTCCTCGGACTGCATGGTCTTGAGTGCGGAGAGGGTCGCCACCAGAAGGGCGGCACCGATACCGCCGACAATACCCCCTAGCAATCCTCTGGACAGGAGCTGCCGGGGAGAGAGTGGCGTTTGTTCGGTAGGCGGCCGGACCTCGAAGCGCGGCTCGCGAACGCCCAAAGGCACAAATCGCGCCAGCAACACCATGCCGGGAATCCCGCAGGCCATGGTGAACAAGTAAAAAGATCTCCAACCGATGGAAAAGACGAGGAATCCACTGACCGGGCCGGCGAGGAGTCGAGGGAGTGCGAACAAACTCGAGAAGAGTGCGTACTGTGTCGCGGAGAAACGTCTCTGTGTCATGCGCAAGAGCAGCACCGCGTAGGCGCCGGTGCCCAGGCCGGACGTGAGGAGCTCGAACCCGGTGGCCCCGAACATGAGAAAACGATTCACCTCGCTTCCGGCGAGGATGAAATACCCGAGGTTGGAGAAAATCTGGAGGATTCCGAACACCCAAAGAGAGGGTCCCAATCCGATAAGCGTGGTGACGATGCCGCCAAGGAACGTGCCCACGATCGTGGCCACGGTTCCCACCGTGGCCAACGCGACGCCTCGATCGAGGCTGTTGTAGCCCATATCGTTCAGGAAGGGTCGCGTCAGCGACTGGGCAAGATTGTCCGCGAACTTGTAGAAGAACACGAAAGCCAGGATCTCCAGTGCCCGGTGCCGGCTGAGGAAACCGAGAAAAGGTAGCCAGACGGCATCGCGGAGTGTCCGGGGCGCGACATGCTTTTCTTCCGGCTCGGGGGCCTTCCAGGTGATGACCAGCATGGGAAGGTATGCGAGCGCCAACCCGACATTGACCAGCGGCCAGGAGTAGGCTCCAGCCAACGTAATGGCCATCCCGCCCGCGGCGAACATCGCCACCCGGTAGATGGCGATGCGCGCTCCCACCACGACTCCCTGTTCCTCCGGGCGGAGCACGTCGACCGCGTAGGCATCAACGGCGATGTCCTGCGTGGCCGACGCAAACGCGATGGCGAGAGCCAGCGCGCCGACCACCCACGGTGTATCTGGATGATTTCCGACGCCGGCGAGCATCAACGTGGACGCAAACAAGGCCACCTGAGCGATCGCCGCCCAGCCGCGCCGACGACCAAGGAACGCCAACCAGGGCGGAACGTAGCGGTCCATCAGCGGCGACCAAAGGAACTTGAACGTCCACGGAGCCTGCGCCAGCGTAATCAAACCTACGATGCGGATGTCCACACCGATATCGCGCATCCAATCGGGGATCGCGATCCAAACCAGCCCGAGAGGGAGTCCAGAAGAAAAAGAAAGGAGGGCAACGGAAGCGGTACGCCAGGACTTCATCGCCTGGAGCAGGCTGCGCCACGTTCCGATTCGCTTTTTCTCCGCGCGGGACTCGCTCATTTCGGGCTAGCTCCGACGCCGATAGATTCCTTCCACGCTTTCGATCTCCGCCGCCGTCTTCGCGTCACTCCATCCGAGCTCACCGACCATGATCGCGGCGCACTTCTCCAACGCAGTGCGCCCCGGATGCCCAGCTGAGCCCAGCTCCGTTCGCCGCAAGACCACGGAAGCGAGATCGACCGCTTGCTCTTCCCTGACAGCATGGAGCACTTCAGCGCTCGAGACAGGCGACCACTCCGCGATGGGGAGAGCAAAATCGGGACTCGCCTCCCCGTGCCGCAGCACGTGAGAGTAGGCGGAACCGTAGGTGCCCACCAGATGGCGCACGGCTTTTTCGTTCAAGCCGAGTGGCTTTCGTTGCACTTCCTGCTCGACAAACTCCGAGAGCCGCCCCATCGCGCCCCCGTAAACCGGTGTGGTCGCCGTGCGTGAAGCCGGAGGACTTGGCTGGTCCAACTGATCGAAGACTCGATCCACTGCCTTCTCGGCGACGTCACGAGCGGTCGTGTATTTCACTCCCACCAGGCTGATGAGACCCGAGATCCCTTCCGCTCGGTGGTCATGGATCCGATACTTCTTGACGAGCGTCACGCCATCACCGTTGCCGCCACCCGCGCTCGTCGGAAGGATTCCCCGATGCACGAGACGGACGTCGTCACGCTCGAGATTGGCCGGGGGATAGGCGCCGTTGATCTCTTCCAAAAGGTCACGAACGTCTTCTTCCCTCGCTTCGAGGTCATCGGGCGCGCCGTCGTAGGCCGCGTGGGTCGTTCCGATCAGAGAGAACTCGCGCCACGGAATGACGAAAAGAACTTGATTACGCCTGCTGGAGAATCCCACCGCCACGTCCCGCAGAACGGACCTCGTCACGAGATTCATCGCCCTCGAGGCATGAAAGAGTTGTGGTCGGCTTTTGAGCCCGAGGATCTCGAGGGTCCGATCCACCCACGGTCCGCTGGCATTCAGAACCACGCGCCCTCGAATGGCAAGCTCGGCGCCCCCCAGGACGTCGCGGCACCGAACACCGACGATTCGATCCCCCACACGAAGAAAACCGTTCGCCTCGACGAAATTCGCCACCTGCGCACCGGCCTGGGCCGCGGAAAGGATGAACGTCAGCGTAAGGCGGTCGGAGTTGGATATTTGAGCGTCGTACCAGAGTGCGCCACCCGTGAGGCCTTCTTCTCGAACACCCGGGACGAGCCGCCTGGACTCCGATCGAGACACGATCTTTCCGGGAGGCAGTGATTTTTCCGGATCGGCGCTCCGGTTGCGATCGAAACTAACCAGGTCGTTGAGAAACATCGCCACCGCTAGGACGGACCGCCGACGCAGTCCGTCGTTGTAGGTGGGCAAGAAAAAAGGCAACGGATGGACGAGGTGAGGCGCGATCCTCATTAGCGTGCGTCGCTCGCGGACCGACTCCCGCATGCGCCGGAAGTCCGCGTGCTGCAAATAGCGAAGTCCCCCATGCGCGGTTTTCAGACTATTGAAAGAGGTGGCGCTACCGAAGTCGCCCTTGTCAATGAGAGCGACCGAGAGTCCACGCAGCGCGGCGTCCCAAGCTGCTAGCGCACCATAGACTCCCGCCCCGACGACGACGAGGTCGAACTCCGACCCCTCCAAGGAAGAGAGCTCTCGCTTCATATCAACTTTGTACGGCTAAGGAGATACTATAATAAAGTTCGCTCGGGGAGGGTGAATGCCGCTCGAAACAGCCAAAACTCGCGTCACAGGCCGCGTCGACGTCGATCCGAGCTCCACACTGGGGAAGGTTCAGGAGTATTGGAACGAGCGCATCCACGATCTCGAGATGACCTCGCACGAGCCTGGCACGCGAGAGTTCTTTCAGGATTTGGATGAGTATCGATTCGACAAGCTACGTTACCTTCCCCGGCTGGTCGACTTCTCTGCCTACCGCGGAAAGCACCTGTTGGAGGTGGGCTGCGGCATCGGTACGGACCTCGTGCGCTTTGCGGCGGGAGGTGCGAAGGCGGTCGGTGTGGATCTTTCCACGACCGCTCTCGAGCTGGCGCGCAAGAACGCTGAGTCCTCCCACGTTCCGCTGGAGCTTCATCTCGCCAACGGAGAAGCGCTGCCTTTCGAAGATGCCTCGTTCGATGTCGTGTACGCGCATGGCGTTCTCCAATACACGGCAGACCCCCGGCAGATGGCTTCGGAGTGCTACCGCGTTCTCGCCCCCGGCGGCGCAGCCATCTTCATGGTCTACAACCGTATCTCGTGGCTCAACGCTCTATCCAAGCTCATGAAGGTTTCCCTCGAGCATGAAGACGCACCGGTGCTGCGTAAGTTCTCCATCGGGGAGTTTCGGGAGTTGTTGAGCGACTTTGGCGGGGTGCGGATCGTCCCGGAACGATTTCCGGTTCGTTCCCGCCTGCACGGCGGATGGAAGGGTTTTCTCTACAACAATCTCTTCGTGGGTTCCTTCCAGCTGATACCTCGATCGCTAGTGCGCCGCTTCGGCTGGCACCTGATGGCGTTCTGCAGTCGCTAGTCGGAAACGGATTCCAACTTTTTCAGGAGCTCGGCGTCCCTCACGATGCCGCGAAACGTCTCCACATCGATCGTCTGCCCCGCGTCCGAATAGCTGGTCTCCGGGTGCGTGTGAACCTCCATCAAGAGCCCGTGTGCGCCAGCAGCCAGGGCTGCGCGCGCCAGCGGCCGAACCCTTTCCCGCACACCTACTCCGTGCGAAGGATCCACGAAGACGGGCAGATGCGACGTCTGCCGAACTAGCGGCACGACGTTGAGATCCAGTGTGTTTCGGGAGTGATTGTTGAACGTTCGGACCCCGCGCTCGCAGAGAACAACCTGATGATTGCCGCCCGCGAGAAGATACTCAGCCGCCATCAACCACTCGTCCAGCGTCGCCGCGATCCCCCGCTTCAGTAAGACGGGCTTCTTCAACTCCGCCAGCTTTCTGAGAAGGGAAAAATTCTGCATGTTCCGCGCACCCACCTGGAGAAGATCCACCGACTCCGCAACCGCCTCGGCCGAGTCCGTATCGATGACCTCGGTCACGACCGGCAACCCGGTCTCTTCCTTGACACGTCGAAGCGTCACCAGACCTTCTTCGCCTAGTCCCTGAAAAGAGTAAGGACTCGTGCGCGGCTTGAAGGCGCCGGCACGAAACATGTGAGCCCCTCTTTTTTTTACACGCCTCGCCACTTCCAGCGTACGCGATTCCGTCTCCACACTGCAGGGGCCGGCAATGAGCGTCGCTTCCGGTCCACCGAGCCTGACCCCGGCCACATCGAGCACCGTGTCTTCGGGGTGTACTTCGCGGCTGACCAGCTTGTAGGGTTTCGTAACCGGAATGCACTCGAGCACGCCGGACATCTGAGAAAGTAAGGACGAGTCGACCGGGCCTTTGTTTCCGGTGATGCATACGGCGGTCCGATCGGCACCGGGAACCCGAAGCGGAGCGAACCCCATCCGGCGGATCGCCTCTTCCACACTCTGACACTGCTCCGGGGTGCTGTCCTTGCGCATGATGATCAGCATTCGTCCGTTCTCCTTCTAGATCTCGGAACGCACCGCGACGAGTGGCCGGATCGCTTTCATGTAGTCGTCCATCATCCTGGCATCTCGGTCCGACGAGCCTTCTTGCCATGCCTTAGCGACCACCTGAGCCAGAAGCGAGCCGACGACGGCGATGCGTGCTCCCGAACCAAAAGCTCGGCGGAGATGCTCAGGCTGCGAAAGACCGAAGCCGAGACAGAGGGGATGCTTGACGCGATGCGTGGTTCGCTCGACGAGGTCCGCGATTGGCTGAAAAGAACCGTTTCGCACACCGGTCACACCCTGGTGCGCGACCAAGTAAAGAAATGCGTCAGTCGCCTTGTCGATGCGTCGAAGTCTTTCTTCCGTGGTCAGGGGGCCCACGAGCTCGACGTGCCCCAACTTCGCGCGACGCGAGGCTTTTCTAAGCGCCGTACTCTCCTCCAGGGAGATATCGGGAACGAGAAGGGACGAAGCTCCCGCTTGAGCCGCGTCGCCACAGAATCGATCGTAGCCTCGCGCGTGAACCAGGTTGCCATAGATAAGAAGGTTGAGAGGTGTCTTTGGACACGCTTCCCGAATTCGGGCGAGGATTGTAAGGGCCTTTCCCGTCGACGTACCGCCCTCCAACGCCCTGAAGTTCGCGGCCTGGATGGCAGGACCATCCGCGATCGGATCGCCATAGGGGAACCCAAGCTCGAGCATGCTCGCGCCCTCTCGCACGGCGGCGCTCGCCAACGCCACAGAGAGATCTGGCGTGGGGTCGCCCAGCACGAGAAACGGGCTGACGTGAACCGATCCCTTACGAAGCTCCGCCTTGAGACGACGGAAGCTCATCTCTGTCCCTCTTCGTTCTGGCGATGGGGGGCGAGGTCTCGAAAATAGGTATCGAGATCTTTGTCGCCTCGGCCGGAGAGGTTGATCAAAATGCGGGATCCCTCCTCGAGGTGCCCGTCGCGCACGGCGTTCTGGACGAAGGCCAAGGCATGCGCCGACTCGAAGGCGGGAATAATCCCCTCGAGGCGCGAGAGCTGCTCGAACGATTCCAGCGCTTGGTCGTCCGTGACCGCGTAATAGCTGGCGCGACCAGAATCGCGCAGAAACGCATGCTCCGGACCGACGCCTGGGTAGTCGAGACCAGCCGCGACGCTGTGCGGCTCGAGTATCTGCCCGTCCTGGTCTTGGAGCACGCTAGTACGAGTACCGTGAAGAAGACCAGCTGTGCCGCGGATCAAGGTAGCCCCGTGCATCCCGGAATCCAAACCATGCCCCCCGGGCTCGACACCCAGGAGTCGCACCGAATCGTCCCGCAAGAAGGCGTGGAAGATTCCGATCGCGTTACTCCCACCCCCCACACAAGCCACGATGGCATCGGGGAGACCGCCCATCTGTTTTCGCCACTGGGCCTTCGCTTCGCGACCGATGATGGCTTGAAAGTCGCGCACCAGCCGGGGAAAAGGATGCGGGCCGCAAACCGTTCCCAGCAGATAGTGCGTGGTTTCGCGGCTATTGGTCCAATCCCGGAGGGCCTCGTTGATCGCGTCCTTGAGAGTTTGAGCACCCGAAGTCACCGGAATGACTTGTGCACCACAGAGCTCCATCCTCTTGACGTTGGGGGCCTGGCGCTCCATGTCGCGCCGCCCCATGTAGATGACCGTCTCTAGACCGAGTCGTGCCCCCACCATCGCGGCTGCCGCGCCGTGCTGCCCGGCTCCCGTTTCGGCGACGATCCGTTTCTTTCCCATGAACTGTGCCAACAAACCCTGTCCGAGCACGTTGTTGGTCTTGTGCGCGCCGCCGTGAAGCAGATCTTCCCGCTTGAGCACTACATCGAGCCGCGCAAGACGGGAAAAACTGTCGACACGCGTAAGAGGCGTCGGCCTTCCCGCCCACTTCGCGAGCGCATCGGACAACGCGGCGCGAAAATCTTTCCGCGGCACGATCTCTTTCTGGGCCCGCTCGAGCTCAGTGAGCGCCGGGATGAGAAGCTCCGGCACATACCTCCCTCCGTAGGGCCCGAAAGCACCCACGCGAGGGTGATCGAGGGCTAACTTGACTTTCTTGACTGGGCTACGATTTGTGCTCATGAGGCGCTCGCAACGGCTTCGAAGAAAGCGGTCAGTCGCGCTCCGTCCTTGACTCCGGGACTGGACTCGACACCACTCGAGAGATCGACACCATAAGGATGGTGCGACAACAAGGCGGCCACGTTGTCTGGGCGAATGCCACCGGCGATGAAGACTCCATGTGGGGCTTCATCGCCCAAAATCTCCCAGCGAAAGGTGGTACCCGATCCGCCGCCACCCACGTCCAGTAGAACCGGCCGCTCCGGAGTCGGCTTGGGAGTTAGAACGGGCAGCGTCTCGATCTCGGAGTCGACTCGCTGCACCCGGTAAACCGTCATGCCTTCCTTCTCCAACGACAGGGCGTCTTCCTCTGGTATTTCGTGCAGCTGCACGTCGGTGGTACGGACTCCGCGTGCCATCTCCAAGATCATCGAAGCGTCCTGCCGTCTGAATACGAGCACGCGCCTCACTCCTTCGCCGGCCGCCCGAAAGACGCCTATCGCCTGCTCCACGCTCACGCAGCGGGGCGTCTCGGGCGCCATGACGCAACCCACATGCGTAGCACCTAGGCGCACCGCGAGCCGCGCGTCCTCCGGCCTCGTGAGCCCACAGATCTTCACCAAAGGTCTCATCGCTCGTTCTAGCCGACGACTCCACGAATGAAGGCAGTGGGGTCGTCGTGCGTCATGAGTGCTGAGCCGACGAGCACCGCATTCGCTATTCCTCGGAGCTCGGCAACGTCCTCCGGTTTCAGATAACCGCTCTCCGCGACCGCGACTCGCTCTTCCGGAACTTCCCGAAGGAGTCGCGGAGCGAGGTCACGATGTATCTCGAACGTATCGAGATCCCGATTGTTGACTCCGATCACAGCATCTGGAATCTTCACAGCGCGAGACACCTCATCGGCATCGTGGCACTCCACCAGAGCGGCGAGCCCGTAACGCCGGCATTCGGAGGCGAGCGCTTTGAGGAGTGAGTCCGAAAGGCATCGCGCGATGAGCAGGACCCCCCGCGCCCCCAAAAGAGCTGCCATTCGAACTTGCGCGGTGTCGATCACGAAATCTTTCATCAGAACCGGAATGCTGACCGCTCGCGCGGCCTGCGCGAGATGATCGAACGAGCCACCGAACCGAGACGACTCCGTTAGCACGCTCACCGCAGAAGCACCGGCATCGGCGTAAAGCTTCACTTGCGTCGCCGGATCTCTGTCGGCAATGGCGCCGGCACTCGGACTCGCCTGCTTGAACTCGGCGATCACCTTCAGACGCTCCTTTCCGCGAAGCGCGTCACCCAGCGAGAGCCCTCTCGGGAGCTCCTTGGGCTCCCGATTCGGGAGGTCCTTCACCCTCTGGCGAGCCGCCGCGACCAACTCATCTAACACGTTCACTCAGCTTCCTCCCTACTCTGGCTTAACTCTGGCTCGATGGCTCGACTCACCGTACCGCTCCAACACGCGCAGCGCGTGTCCCGTCCGCTGAACCTCACGCGCTCTCTCCAAACCCTCGCGCAGATCCTTGACCAGCCCCGCCACGAACAAAGCGGCACCGGCGTTGACCGCGACCACGTCACTGCGTGGCCCGGGGTCCCCCCGAAGGGCTCCGAGCAGAATCTCGACACTCTTCTCGGGGTCCCCTCCGGAAAGGGCCTCGATAGGTGCCGACGCAAGCCCGAGCTCAGCGGGATCGAGTGAGAACGGCTCGACCCTCCCATCCCGGACGAAATGGCCGCGCGTCACATCATGCAAGCCGATCTCATCGAGCCCCGCGCAATGGATCACCAACGCGCTTTCCGTTCCTAGCTCCAAGAGCGCTTCGGCCATCACGCCGGTCATGTCCGGATCGTAGACGCCCAGGAGCTGACGCCCTGCCAGCGCCGGGTTGGCCAGAGGGCCGAGCAAGTTGAAGAGTGTGCGGATGCCGAGCGCCTGTCGGACGGGTGCGACGTTGGCCATGGCGGGATGGAAGTAAGGCGCAAAGAGAAACACGAATCCCGTGGCATCCAGTAGCGTTCGGGCCCCCTTGGGTCCTATGTCCAGCACACAACCGGCTTTCTCGAGAACGTCCGCACTTCCCGACTGGGACGACACGCTTCGATTGCCGTGCTTGGCAACCGCCCCGCCTGCCGCCGCAACCACGAGCGCGGCGGCGGTTGAAATGTTGAACGTGCCCGCTCGATCGCCGCCGGTGCCACAGGTATCGATGAGCGGCCGGACTTCCACATGAACCGCAAGCCTATGGGCTCGCATGGCGCGCGCGCAGGCAGCGAGTGTCGGGGCATCGGGCTCCCGCGTGCGGAGCGCGACGAGCAGGCCCGCCGTCTGTGCCTCCGGGGCTTCCCCTGCCATGATCCTGTGAAGCGCCTCTTCGAGAGCCGCAGGCTCGACCGCGTCGCCGGAAAGATAGCGCTCGATGAGTGATGCAATCATGAGCCCCCTCCTCCCCCTCTACTATTGACCTGCGAAGAGAATCGCGCCCTCCAAGTGAGTGCCTCTCGGAGGAATTCGCGAACGATCATACCCCCACCCGGCGTAAGGATGGACTCGGGGTGAAACTGGAGTCCGATCTGACATAGACGTCGGTGGCGGATCGCCATGACCAACTCTTGTCCTTCGTCCCTTGTAGTGGCCACGACCTGCATTTGCTCGGGAACGTCCGTGACCACCAGGCTGTGGTAACGAGCGGCAACCAGAGGCAAGGGCAAACCACGGAATATGACATCTTCCTTCACGGAGATTAGGCTCTTTCGGCCGTGCACGGGTCGCGGAACCCTTTCCACGCGCCCGCCTGCCGCGACGGCAAGCGCTTGATGCCCCAGGCAAACGCCGAGTATCGGAAGATCCGGCCCCGTTCGAAGCCATGGCACCATCATGCCCGCATCCTCCGGACGTCCGGGCCCCGGAGAAAGAACGACGAGATCCGGAGAGAACTGAGCAAGGCATCGTTGCCAATCCTCGAGGCTCATGTTGCTCCTCACCGTCGAGACCTCGGCATCGTGGCGGCGAAACTCGTCCACCAGGTTGAAGACAAAGCTGTCGCGGTTATCGAGAACGAGAACACGCGGCTTGTTCATCGGGCTCATCCTTGCCGCCTCTCAGCGAGAGCGATCGCAACACGGCACGCACGCGCCTTGTGAATCGTTTCTTCCAGCTCCTTCTCGGGAATACTGTCGGCCACGATGCCGGCTCCGGTGCGCGTGAGGTAATGGCCGTTGCGGTGGCGGAGCGTTCTGATAACGATGCAGCTATCGAAGCGTCCGTCCTGCAGCAAGTAACCCACCGCCCCGCCGTAATATCCCCGCGCATTGGGCTCGGTCTCTCGGATCAGCTCCATAGCCCTGAGCTTTGGGGCGCCAGTGAGGGTTCCCATGTTCGCCGAGGCCACATAGGCGTGAAGCGCGTCAAGACCCGGAAGAAGCGTGCCTTTCACGCCGCTCACCAAGTGCTGCACGTGGCTATACTTTTCGACACGGAACGGCTCCGTGACCTTTCGCGTCCCCGGCACGGAGACTCGCGCCACATCGTTCCTTGCCAGGTCGACCAACATGGCATGCTCCGCTTGTTCTTTGGTGTCCAGGAGCAAGCTCACCGCTAGGCGCGCATCCAGTTCCTCGTCGATCACTCCATCGGGCCCGATGCCTCGCGGAGCCGTACCGGCGATGGGCCGGATCATCACCTCGCCGCGTTCCACCTTGAGACAAGTTTCAGGGGAGGCACCGAGCAACTCGCCATCCCCGAGATCGACGTAGAACATGTACGGCGAGGGGTTCCTAGAGCGAAGGGCACGGTAGACGGCCAGCGGCGAAGCGGAGCTCTTCATCCAGAGCCCGCGAGAGAGGACGCCTTGAAAGATGTCGCCGGCCAGAACGTGCGAAAGAAACTTCTCGACGGAAGACGTGAATTCCTCATCGGAGACATCCGCCTCTGCTTCTTTTTCCTGGACGGTGTTGTCGCTGAGGTCGTCCGGCAGAGACCCGTTTTTCTCGAGAGCCTTGACGTAGTAACGATGGCGCCCTTCGTCGTCACCATTGTCACTATTCGATGGGCCCACCAGCGCGCGGGTCACGACCCGCACCTCACCCCGAACGTGGTCGAAGGAGATCGCGTCTAAGGCGAACACGAAGTTCGCATCGGGCTCGCCGAGCGGGTCGGGACGGCGTTGCGGAAGCTCTTCCCAAAGATCGACCGCCTCGTAGGAAAAAGCTCCGTAGAGCCCCGGTGGAAGCAAGTCTTCTTCGGGCTCTTCGTCCTCAACCAAGCCCGCGAGTGCCCGCACGCCGTCGAGAACCGACGCCGCGCGAACTCGCTCCGCGTCGGGAACGGTTGGATTCTTGTCGAAATCGGGGAAGCTGGCGAGGAGCGAGGCCTTTCGTGATTCGGTCTTGGGTAAACGCGCCGCCAACGCTTCGATGAGCGGCACTCCCTGAGGCGTGAGTGGCGAATAGGTGGCGCGCGACCCTCGAATAACCAGCCGCACTAGCCCCTCCGGAATGACGAGGCTTCGAACTCCCGCCGGCGCACCCTGAGCCGCGCTCTCCATGAGCACCGCTCCCCTGCCCTGTTGTTGCAGAGACAGCCGCTGGAACAGCTCCACCGGCGAGGCGCACGCGTCCATGGGCAGAATGGACGTCCGCGCCCGGGCCTTCCGTGCTGCGGGACCAAAGGGACTAGGTAATCGCTTGCTCATTTTGCGTTTCCCGAGTCTTTCGCAACGCCGGGGAGGCGCCCTGAAACGCAAAAGAGGCACCCTCCCGCGGGTTGCCTCTCCTTTATTGATGACAGGATCGAGCTACCCGCTCAGGAACCGAACCACCACCACCAGCGGTTGGAATCGGTTACTGAGCGGCTTCCCGTCATGATCATCACTACCTATCGAAAAGACTTATACCTCAGCCGGCGCTGCTGGTCAAGAGCGATGAGGAACACTGCGGCACGATACCGGACCCGCACGATGCTTTCTTCTATACGAGCGGTCGAGGCAACGCAAACTCTATCGAGACCGCCCTACACGCATGCGAGTCGCTCGATACAAGAAGCGACGCGACCCTGCCCAGGTGTCCGGCCAGTCGCGATACTCACCCACGCGCTCTATGCGATAACGCCCCCAATCCTCTCCCTCCGTCAGCGGGCGCCCCACCACCAAGACATAGAACGGGATCCTTGGCCTCGCCGCGCGCAGCCAACTGGCCAGGTCACGCCGTCTCACACTGACGACCTCGATTTTCGGACGGCCTAGGTAGTAGCGGCCTCCTAGTTTATTGTCTCCACCGTCCACGATGACCAGTCTATCCTGGAAGTCCTCGAGACGATTGAGGGTCAACGCTGCCTCGATCGGGCCCCGGTTGGCATACAAAATGCTGGCCAGAGCCAGTGCCACCAGATGCATTCCAACGAAGAGCCGTACATGGATTCGACGAATCTTCCCCTCCGGGCCCTCGGAGAACAGGAGAGAAGACGCGTAGACGACCAAGAGAAGAATAAGAGCCGGAAGAACGAAGCGGAAATCCTTCCGCGCCGTGACATTGTGTAGAGAGATGTAGACAAAAGAGGCGGCCGCCAGCAGCGGGAGCTTTCCGCTCCCTTCCCAGAGAGCACGGAAACCGTTACGCAGGAATGGTGGTATGAGGACCAACACCAGACAGATGAACGCCGCGTAGAACCACACGGCTTGATCCCCGTAGCGCCGCGCCTGCCCTTCAAAAACGTTCCACGCGACGTAGCGGAACGGGCTGTGTAGGAATTTGCCCCAAGTGAGAAAATCCACGATACCCTGACCGGTTGACCGTTATGGCGGACCCTAGCGCCAGAAACAGGCAGGCCCGCCAACGTTTCTGCAGCAGACCGGCCCCAAGAAGAACCGGGCCGAAGAACGCGTCCTGAAAACGGCAGGCGAAAGCGAGCCCTAGCAGGAGTCCGGACAGGAACGGCCAGAGGGAACCGAGTCCATGGAACAGGAAGATGGCGGTAAGGGAAAGACCTACCGCGAAAGTCAGACCGGTGGGTTGAACGCCACTATAGACAACCAACGCATTGGCAGCGAAGAACAAGAGCAATGGCCTTTGTCTTTTCCAACCTTCCCAGCGCACGATCAGGATCCATAGTGCCGCCACCGGAAGCAGAGAGACCAGACCATGAACGAAACGAGTCGCCACCATCATGGCATGGGGCTCGGTGATGCCGATCCAGGCAACGAGCTTGAAGACACCAGCGAGAATCCCCGGGTACACCCAGGAGCGTAAGCCTTGAACGTAGTCGTGAGGCCGCCACCAACTGCCATCGAAAGCAAGGTAATAGGCCGGGTCGACGTATTGGAACTGATGATCGGAGAAAGCGTAGCCGCGACTGAAGAAGACGGCAGGCAAGCGAACGATGAACGCGAAGAGGAGGTAATGCCCTAGCGCGATCTCACCGGGCCCGACGGACTCACGCAACCACTGGAAGAAACGCTGCATTCGAAGTAGACTCCGACTTTCCGCGTCCGCGATGGAATCCGAAGAATAGCACAGGTTCCGGAAGTCCCTTGGTGTTGAAACAACCCAAATCTCTCTTCTGGCTCACGATTGCGCTAGCCGTCGGCATTTGCGCGCACACGGCTGTCTTCAAGTGGACACCCCCCCTACAGCGTCGTGACCGAAGCGGCCCGAAACATCGTGCAGGGCATCAACCCCTACGCACCGAACCCCCAGCTGGATTTCTTCAAGTACAGCCCGCTCGCCGGTCTATTGATGCTTCCTTTCAGCATCTTGCCGGATGCATTGGGCACGTTCTTGTTGCTTCTGTTACAGGCTGGGTTGTTCATCTGGGGTTTGGCACGATGGGCCCGAGCGGCCGGCTACCCACTGGAACACTCGGTCACCATGCAATGGATTGCCTTCTTCTCGGTCTTCTTGGATGCCACCTTAGCGATCCAAGTCGGCCAATGGAACGTCGGCATATTTGGCCTGATGCTTCTCGGCGCGGCTCAGTATGCGGAAGGCAACTATACACGTTCGGGCTTGGTGCTCTCCCTAGGCACGAATCTCAAACTCTTTCCTTTCACATTGGGGCTCTGTCTTCTGACCGGACTCAAAAGGAAGTATTGGGGTGGCTTCTTCGGCGGCCTGGTACTTTGGTTTCTACTGCCCTCTCTCCTCATCGGAATCCAAGACAACTTTCGGTTGTTGTCGCAGTGGTTTCAGCTAATGAGCTGGGATGTAACCCGAAACCAGGATCCAATGGTAGACATCGTGACCTTCTTTTCCCTCCATTTCGGCGCGAGCGAATCCCTCCGCACTCCTCTGGCGATCCTTGTCGGACTACTCATCGGTGCCGGGACCTTCTACCTTTTCTGCAAGGGCGAGGACCAGTTCCTCAATCGATTCCTACTTCCCATCAACGGTACTCTATGTGCTCCTGTTTTCCTACCTGAGCGAGTCAGCGACGTCGGTGGTGGCCAACCGGCGGCATTTTTCTTATCGGCATGCAGGCCGTGGAGAACGAGAAGCATAGGCGACTTTCTATTTGTTGCTCTGGGCGATCTCTCTGGTTCTCATCCCCGTCTTCTATTCCAGCCTTGTCACACACGCTATGACACAGTGGGCCCGTGGATTTCACATGAAGACGGTGGGCTACGTGTTCACCTCGGTCGTCGTTGGGGTGCTTTTCTGGAAGCATCGGTCAAGAAACGCCAACACTGACTCGATGCATGCACGCTCTTGAGCATCCTGGAGAAACGGTGGCGGCTCGACCCCAGTGTGGTACCGTATTAGTTAGAAGACGATAGCTTTCCCAAAAAACCAATTCCTGTGGGTTCACGTGAACGGGAAAAATTTGTTAGCCTGTGTTGCCGGCGCACTGGTGCTTGTCTTTGGAAGCGAAGCACTCGCCTCGGGTGCTCTCGCACGAGTTCTGTCGCCGAAGAACGATTTCAATGGCGGGGGCATGTCGATGGAGTCGACGAGATCCTGATCCGCGGCGGCTCGGTGAGAGTCCGTCATCTCGAGGCGAAACCGATTCAGAGACAGGATCATCGCTTCACCGCTCCCCTACCTGAGTGGGATATCGATCTGGAGCTCGACAAGATCGAAGGACGCAGTGACGTGCGGCTTATCGAGAAGCCGAGCTCGTGGAACGACTACACGGCGGTCGTTCGAATCGACGACAGCGACCACGTAGGCGACAGCTACTACGAGTTCCAACTCACCTGGAACGAGCGCGACGACTGGGGTGCCTGGGGTCGTGACCCCTGGGATGATGATGACGACGACAGGGATGACGTCTGGGGGCGAAACGAGCACGAGGACTGGAACAGCGACAGAGATCGCGAAGGCGGAGCGTTTCGCTTGGGAAGGACGCGTCGACATCGGAGCGGAGATCCGAATCCGTGGCGGCGACCATGAGGTAGACGACGCCGGCGGCCGAGGCACACAAGAGCTCAGAAGTCGATTCACGGCCGACCTGCCGGAGGCCGAAGTAACGGTCTCGCTCCGCCAGCTCGATGGCCGCGGCCGCGTAGAGCTCATCCAAACGCCGAGCGCCGAGAACGACTACACCGCCGTCGTGCGAATAGAGGATTCTGACAGCGGGGACGACACCTATGAGTTCGAGCTCACCTGGGGAAGACATTAATGCCTCAGTGCCGCGGGGCCCCACCCCCACGGCCTGCGCTTTCGTCGGCGCATTCGCGCCGGGCTCGCTCCGCTCGCGCAGAGCACCGCTGTCATCACTTAGCACCCTGCTAGTGCTTCAGTGCCGCGTCCGCCGAAGTTCTCAATTGTTAGGAGTACGGACGAAGGTGGACACCCCGCTCCGCCTCCAAACGCGCTTGCATTGCGCGAAGCGGAATCGGTAGTATCCAGCTGCACGAGGGAGCTTTGCGTGCCGAAACAAAGGAGGAGAGAATGAAGGGACTCATAACGGTCTTCTGTATTGCCGGCCTTTTGACGGCACCGAGCCTGTCGCTGGCGCATCCCCATTTCAACAAGTCCGTCAACGTCAAGCTACCGAGCGGCGCGGACGCCGTGATTTCTTATCAGACGGTACCGGCCAACGAGGCACACGCCACAGGCGCCGCCGCCGGATCGTTCGTCACGCCCCGCAATCCGAACCTAACCCTGTCGGCGGACATCATGTCCGGAAGCGTCGCCGTCCCCGCGGGCGAGTACACCATCGGCATCATCAAGAATGGCGACAACGACTATACGATGGCCCTCTACAAGGGAACGCCCCCGCGTGGAGCGCCCGACATGGCGCAGATGATCAAGCTCGATTCGATGTACTCGACGACGATGGGCACCTCCCACCACCTGCTCATCGACATCACACCGGGCGACGGGAAGTTCGAAGGCAAGGCCGTGCTCACCTTGCACTTCGGATCCATGTACCTCGCTGGAGCCCTTTCGTAACATTCTTCTCGCAATAGGAAGCGGAGAGATACGAGGGTCTCTCCGCTTCAAATGTTTCGTTGCCGCAATCGGCGAAGCACGCTAAGGGCCAGGTTATGATCAATCTAACCCGTCGTGCTCCCGTTCCTCGACACTCGATGCACAGCAATGGGCGCGTTCGAGCGGGCAAACCCGGAGCCGAAACTACAGTAACGCTCGAAGCATGAGCAGCGGTCGACGCAGGCGGTAACTCAGCGGTCGCTGCTCGCGGCGCTTTTTCTCTCCAGCGTCTCGCCAATCAGCTTGTAGCTGACGTAGTACTTGTAGATATTGCTGACGTACTGGACGGTTTCTCGTCCAATCCTCTTCGCCGCGATGACCTCCACGTTGCGAAACCAGACGTTGGGATCTAACCCATTCTCCTCCGCTTCTTCTCGCAATCGTGACACCCTGGCCGGCCCTGCGTTGTAGGACGCTAACGTGAAGATCCCCTTGTTGAGGTCGTCCATCGGTTGGTCGGCGAAGTAGCGATCCATCATGAAACGCATATACTTCACGCCGGCATGGATGTTGTTCTCAATCTCTTCTATGTTCGGGATGTTGACGTTCCGATCGGCAGCCGTGAAAGAAAGTACCTGCATAACACCGATGGCGCCGGCAGCGCTCCTCACACTCTGATCGATTTCGGATTCCTGATAGGCCTGGGCGGCCACCAATAGCCAATCGAGATCGTACTGAGCCGCGTATTTCCGAAACAGCTCGGCGGCGTTGCGTAAGCGCGCCACATCCTCATCGGCGCGGGAGTTCTTCACGTACGCCGTGTTCCGTAGGTATCTCTTGAGTAGGATGTTCCCCATCAGAGTCCCCTTCCCGTGCGACACGGCGAACGCATCCATGACCTCTTTCAACTGCGGGCTGTCTTGGCGAAGCGCCCAGGCTATCTGTCCTCCTTCACGCACCGCGAGATCGTCGTGCACGGTGATGTCCAAGATCTGAGCCCAGAACTCCGCGAGGTAGCTGTCCGCGACGGTGATGGGAACGATGCCGGCGCTCACCATCTCTAGAATATCCTCTGTCTCGAGGAGCTCGTCGGCCGGCTCTATTCGGATGGGCGCCAGACCCTCGCTCCGAAACCTTTCGTTGAGGGCGAGAAGGCTAGCGTGGTAACTGCTCGACTCGCGTACGAAGACTTCCTTGCCGGAGAGATCCTCTAGACTCGCCACCGAGGGCGCGGTGGGCCCCGTCACCACGAGCTCCCGCACGTCGCCAGCAAAAGGCGTCGAGAAGTCCACATCTGCTTCGCGCTCCGGCGTGATGGTGAGGTTCGCGGCGGCGATGTCACCCCGCCCTTCGACGAGTGCGGGGATGAGCTGATCTCGTGATACCGGAATGAACGCCACGTTCAAACGGAGGACTCCCGAGCCCAGCTTCTTGTTGACTTCCTCTTCGAAGAACTTCCCGGCTTCCTAAGTGATCCCGCGGTGCTCGTTTAGATCGAGGAAGTAGTTCGTCTTGCTGAACGTTACGAGCATACGGACGACACCGCGCTCCACCATCGCGTCCAGATCCCCGGTCCACGGTTGCATTAAACTCCGAATGGCGATGTCGGTCTCACGAACGGAAGGCGCTGCCGCCTCTTCGACGACGGGACTTTCCGCAGGCGGAGACTCCTCCGCGACCGTATCGGTTGAGACTTCGTCGCCGGCCGCCTGAGGTGCAGCTCGCTCCTCCGATCCGGAACAAGCAGTGGAAACAACCAAACCCAATACCAAAACGAGACCGGTTAGAATTCCGAGTGAGTCAGGACGTTTCATCGAGTCACCTCTCCTCCTCGAAGTACGGCACGCAAACTATTCAATCGTTACGTAACGCTCTAGACGCGCGACCTCTTCTTCTCCGACGTACTTTCCCATCTCCCGTCGAAACTGCTCCATCGTCCGATAGGGTCGATACTCCTTGAACTCGTGCAGCATTCGCTGGCCGAGGCCGGGGATGGTCAAGATGTCCTCGTCGCTGGCACTGTTCAGGTTGATGGGTATGAAACCGTACTGGGCCAGCCGCGCGGTTTCTTCGGGTCCCACGTACTTGCCGATCTCTCGGTCGAACTGCGCAAAGCTCCGCCAGGGTCGGTACTCTTCGAACTCGTACGCCATGCGCTCTCCGGCACCGGGAATCGCAGGATCTCTTCGCGCGTAGCCGTGTTCAAATTGATGTGGACAAACGCTTTGCCGTAGACCTCCGTCAGCTGGTCCTCGGTGAGATGAACCAGCAGAACCGAGTTCGCACCTCGGATACTTGTGAACGGACGACCGTCCGTGACGGCCCGCACGGCGGCCTCGTTCATGTGCGGCAGGGCCAGGAGCTCCTCCTCGGTCGCGACGTTCAAATCAATAAGGCCCTGGGACTTGCCCACCTGACATTCGGCGTTAGGCGCTAGACCCATGGTCAGGATCGTCGATACGGCACACGCGAGGGTCCAAGTTCTCAGTCGATTCATGTCTCTCTCCTTGCTCAGTTTGTGACGTCACGCGAGCCGGACAACACTGGATGACGATAACCGTACGCCAGTCCCAAGAGTCCCAAATGTACCATTGCTGCCGGAGCCAGGGCGGGCGGTGCCTTGGCTTTCGCAGCTTTCCAAAAAAGCTCGAAACCCTCGAGACTCGGATTGACCTCGACCTGAAAAGCGCTGCTGCCCCGGTAGTGAAGCACCAAGCCCGTCAGGCCAGCAAACAAATAGAGGACCATGAGAATCCGCAGGGCCTTGAGGCTCGAGGGGCCTCGACCGAAGGCATGCGCGCCGACCGCCACCAATCCCGCGGCAATGAGAACCAGTGGCACAAATTGCAGACGATCCTCGTAGTGCTCGAGCAGCATCAAATCGGAGCCGGTGACAACGAGTCCAAGGAAGAGCAAAACCAAGAGCAAGCGACGAAGCGAAGGCATCGAACTCACTCCCTAACGGATCACTTTACCCTTCGAGCTGACCCGGTACGGCTCGGGAAGCACCTCCTCCACCTTTTTTCTGAACCCTTTCACTTCCCATCCCAGGCGCTCCAGGGCCTCGGCAATGCGCATCTGAACGCGAAACGAGTCCTCCTCTGGACTCACCAGAGCTTCCAGCAATGGTTCTCTCGCCCGTTCGTCGCCGTGTGCCTCGAGGCACTCCACCGCGGCATTACGCACCGTGTCGTCCGGACTCTTCAGGCAAGGTATGATCCCTTCGACGACGCCATCCACTTTCATCTGTTCGAGCGCGTTGATGAGTTGGCTGGCCTTCTCCCCCCGGATGTGCACGGGATCGCCCTCTTGAAGGATCTCGATGAGGAACGGCACGACTTCTTCGTCCGGTCGAAGCGCACTCAGGGCGTCGATCGCCCACGTGACTTGATTGTGACGACGCAGGTAGAGCTTAAGCGGCTCTACCGCCTTCTCGCCGAATCCGACCAACATGTCCCGAAGATGCCGCTTCTCGTCTTGATCCACTCCCAAGTTCTCGGTCGTGGCGGAAAAACGTCGCGCAAGAGAATAAATAGCCGGAGGCGATCCAATCGCCTTCAACTTCTCCGCGGCTTCCATCCGGGCTTCGCTTTGCGCGTAGCGCTCGAGCAACATTTTGGTGCTACGCTCGATGCGAAGTTTAAGCCTTCCCTCCGCCGACATCATGTCCCTTAGAACGGAGGTGGCCTGTTCTAGTATCGACATGAGTCGCCTCTACAGTGTGAGGGGGGGGGGGGCGCCGCCTAAAGCGGCATCGAAGAAGTCCAGGACGCGGTTCCAGAAGATACCCGCCGGCGGATAATTGTCGAAGCCGTGCTCCCCACCCGGAAGAACCCATCGTTCCGTCGGGAGTCCCGCTTCCTTTCGGACCCGAGCCATCCGCTCCGAATGATAGGGTGGCACTTCGTCGTCCGCGTCGCCGTGAATGAAGAGCACCGGGGCACGGATCTGCGCGATCGCGTCGATAGGACGGACCACCGTGAGATCGATTCCGGCTCGTGCCCGAACGAACACGCCGAGTGGATATCGTAGCCACGGACTCGCGCCGCGCGATTCCAACATCTCGCCCGCCGCAGCCCAGAGATCGGAGAAAGGCGCGTCGAGAACAAGAGCTGCCAGCGCTGGATCCTGGGCGGCAGCATAGATGGACGACGCCGCTCCGTTCGAGGTTCCGAAAACGACCACGGCATCGGTCCTCACCGTCGGCCGCTGCCGAAGCCACTTGGTCATGCTCGCAACGTCGAGCCGCTCGTTGACGGTATAGGTCACATAGTCACCGTCACTCGCCCCTCCGCCGCTCAGGTCCATCATCAGAAGGCCATAGCCTCGACGGTACCAGTGTTTGGCCGTTTCCAGTGCCTGGAAGCGGGAAGACTTGGCGCCATGAACGAAGACACCGCTCCTGCCATCGCTTCCTTCTGGTGGCAGGATGAACCAGCCGCGGAGTGTAAAGCCACTGCTCGAACGAATCTCCACGTCTATGTAAGGAAGTCCTAAGTCTGCGGGGTTCCTCAAGAAGGGCTCGAGAACGAGCTGAAGCTCTCGCGGTGACTCTCCCTCCCGTTCCACGGTAAGCGTCAACCGATCACCCGCAGTGTGATCCGAAAGGAAATATCCGTGGAGCTCGTCTCCATCGTGGAACGTCTTCCCGTCGACGTGCGTGATGACGTCGCCGGAACGCAGTCCCATCTCCCGTCCCATCTCCCGCGGCCGCAGCACCCGTACTCCCGGGGGCTGCTCCGAAGGCGCCATCCGGCCGAGGAACGCGAACCCTGGTACCGATCCATCCATACGAACCGGCGCACCGGAAAAATCACGCCCCGGCACGCGGCGCTGTCCGGTGAGATAGGAGAGCGCCATGCGATCGAGGGAATAGGCACCGAACCCGAGGATCGCGATGAAGACAACCAGGAGTAGCTTCCACGCCCATCTGCTCTTGTGGATCTTCATCTGTCTCCCTATCGGTTCTGTCTCCCTATCGGGGCATCATATCCGTGAGGCGCGACCGGAGCAACGGGGCCGTCATTCGAGCCTGCCGGGAACGACTCCCCCGGTCTTCCATTGACAGCCACTGATTGGCGTCAGTAAACGGGATCTTGCTAACCAGCTAATCAGACGCCCCTTGCAAAAACAGGGGCCAATTAGCGACAATTCGAGATCGATTCGGGGCCTGAGCGGCTTGATGCTGGATGGCCTTGAGGTGGCCGGACAGACCGTCGTCGTAACTCTCGGTATCACAATAGATGGAACGAAGGTGCCCCTGGGTATATGGCTGGGCTCGACGGAGAACTCTCGGGTGTGCACCGCGATGTTGCAGGACCTTATCGAGCGAGGCTTGCGCGTCGATGAGTCGATTCTCTGCGTAGTGGACGGAGGCAAAGGCATCCGCAAGGCACTCGTCGACGTTTTGGGGGACCTCGCGGTCATCCAAAGGTGCCAGATCCATAAACTCCGGAATCTTCGCTCGTACCTTCCCAAGTCTCGTCACGCCTACGTGCTCCAGACGATGAAGGAAGCCTACAAGTGCAAGAGTGCCGACAAGGCGCGCAAGCGACTTCAGGCATTGGTGTCGTGGCTCGAGCGAAACGGCTACGACGAAGCTGCCGGAAGCCTTCGTGAAGGGATGGAAGAGACACTCACGGTCGTGAAGCTCGCGCTGCCCGCCTTACTTCGCCAGTCTCTTGCCACGACGAACGCCATTGAGAATCTCAACGGAACCATTCGCAGAGTATCGAGAAACGTCAAGCGTTGGTAGAGTCCTTCCATGGTTCGCCGATGGACCGCTCTTGGCGTCGTCACCGCGCAGAAAAAGTTCCGGCGTATCAAAGGCTATCGCCATATGGGCGCTCTCGTTCACGCGCTTAGAAGCAAACAGAAATCTCTTGACAGCGATGAGTTTGCTGCCTAAGAGTATTCACAGGTGCCGCCGCTACCCGACCAAATTCAACAGCGGCCGGGACATCCCCAGATCTTGGTCGGCTAGATCGATACTGTGCTTGCCCGTCGCCAAGTAGACAAGATTGGCATGAACCAGATTCCACTGGCGCTCGAGCTTTTGGCGTGCCAGCTTGTCGGAGACGAAAGCTAACGCCTGGAGGTCGATGTCAATCAAAGTTGCCTCGAGCCGTGAAGGATCGTCGATCCGATCCAAAACGTCGAACAACTCCAGCGCCGGGCCGGATGCGAGACTTGTTACCCGGCCAGGTTTGCCATGGTTTCGTTCGATCACTTGCATGATCTCATCAGCTAGCAAACCTCGACGGTTCCTCACCGCCTGAGACGCCGGCATATCAAGTATGACTCGGTCGAGTAGAGAACCGAGACGACCCGCCCCCCCCGGCTCGTTTTGGATGTGTCCCGAGGTCCGTGGAAAAAGAACGGCACCCTCCACTCCGTCATCAGAGTATCATATCAGGCGGCAACCTCCGCGCGTTCGAGAACCTCGCTCAGACGTTGGTAGCCGTCGAGGCGTCGTAGTTGAATCTGGCCAGAGGCGATAAGCCCAAACAGCAAAGCGACCGCGGACTCCTCGCTGGAGAACGACGCTTGGGTTTTCGTCCGGCGTCGAAACTCGCGGTTGAGATTCTCCAGAGCATTGGTCGTTCGAATCGATTTCCACATGGCACGAGGGAATTCGTAGAAGGTCAGCAGCTGATTACCGGCCTCCTCTAGGCTTCGGACGACGGCCGGCGCGAGAGGCGTCCACTTGGCGACGAGCTCGTCATAGGCTTTGCGAGCATCGATCCCGTTCTTGGCGTAGACGATCCGGTTGTAGTCACGCCGGAGCTCACGGCGTGCGTGCGCCGGGCAATGTTCGAGCAAGTCGGCGCGCTTGTGCTCGGTACATCGCTGCAACCGGCACCCCGGCCACTTCTCCAGCGCTTTCGTCAGCCCCTTGTGGCCGTCGCTGATCACTAGCTTGGGAGCCCGGAGTCCTCGAGCCTGGAGTCCCTCCAGCACGGAGCCCCAATGCGTCGAGGCTTCGCTCACCGCCAGACGCAATGACAACAGACGTTTGTGCCCGTCTGGCGCGACCCCGAGCGCGACCAGTACGGGTACGCTGATCACACGTTTCGCCATCCGCACTTTCAGGTGGAAGCCGTCCAGGTAAACGATCGCGTAGACCTCCTCGCTGAGAGCACGGTTCTGCCATTCCTCGAAGCGCTCCTTCAGCCGGCTAACCACGCGAGACACCGCGCTCTTCGATAGGTGCTCCTCACCGAGCAGTGGTTTCAGCGCTTTGCGGATCCGGCGGCTATTCGCGCCCGACAAGTACGTCCCCAAGATCGCCTCGTCGACCTCACGAGTCCGGCGCGCGTACCGGGGCAACAGCTCGCTCCTGAACTCTGTCGTCTCTCCCGTTTCCTCGTCTCGCACGCGGGCTCGTGGCACACGGAGCTCGCGAGTTCCCACCGACGTCGTCACGCGACGGGTTTCGGCTCCGTTGCGATATCCACGGCGGTCTTCCGCACGCTCGTAGCTACCACACCCCAGCGCTTGGTTGACTTCTTCCTCAAGCACAACCTCGATCGCCTCCAGTACCCGCTTACGCAGCCGGAGTTGGACGAACTCCCGGTACTCGCTTACAGACTCCTTCGATATAGTCAATAACGCTTCGATGGCTTCGTCACTCCGTCCTAGTGCGGTCTTCACCCGACCGGTGGTGACGAGGTTGAGAGCCTTTTCGATCTCGTCTCCAGAACGCTCCAAGTGGGCCCGACCCTGCCCCAGATACACGACGGCATCTGCGTACTGCCTACGGATTCGATAAATGTCGGCGATCTGTCCGAGCCGAATCGCGAGCTCCCGATCGTCACCCCGATCCATTTCGATTTGTAGCGACTCGCGGAAACGCTGCAAAGCTATGTCGAGCTCGCCCGCAGACTGGTGTGTGAGTCCCATGTTGTCGAGCACCATGGACTCCTCGGCGCGGTTTCCGATCTCCCGCGCAAGGGCGAGGGCCTGCTCCTCGGCCGCCAGCGCTTCCTCGATCTGGCCTCTTTGCTCGTAGATGGCTGCCAGATTCGACAGAGTTCGCGCCTGTCCTTGACGGTCATCCGCCTGGCGCCGGAAATCCAAGACCAGGTTTAGGTGCTCGACGGCCTTGTCAAAGGGAATTATATACTAAAGTCACTCAGCGGCATTTAGCGCCGCCGAGCGCGTGGTTTCTTGATCCGGCGGAAGTTGACCGGCTGCGTCATCGCACTCCCTAACGCACCCATTACCGAGTCTAGGTTTTCAAGGTCTACGTTCTCGTCCTTGGAGTGAAGCGAGAACTCTTCTTCCTTTTCGGCCTTCGTCGGCTGGTAGGTCGAGCGCACTAGCTCCACTGTTTTCGGCTTCCTGTGCTTTGGAGAATTATTTCTAGATCGTCTCATCGCCCACTTCCGTAATAACCTTTAACTTGTTCCAAGTAAGAAGGAACATCAATCGTGGCATATTTGAGGAATCCGCTCTTATTCCACGTTGCATTAGCGGAGTTAGATGCGTATTCCCTGAAAATTTCCGTTTGAGTCTTGGCAACCCATTCCAGAGACACTTGATAGGTGATACCATTCTTTTTCGTCAGAACATACGCATCATCAGTCATGGTGTAGTCGCCGCACTGGAGATAATTGATATGTCCTGCCTTCCCTTTTCTCACTATGTGAATGCCCTCACCTGAGATCACGTTGATCTTCCGGTCGGCATTCTTAGGATGTTGGCAGCGGTGGATCATAATTGTTGTGTTGAGATCGGTACTTCCTGTCAACAGACGGTATCGTTTATCGCCTTCATTGAAGAGCAGCGAGTACAAATATTCCTCGGTAAGACCTGAGTTCCCACCTGAAATCTCAAACATCTCCGACACGGGGCAATTCTTTACCTGATACCGCTCATACTCATACAGGGTGACGTCTTCGTCACGCTTCCAGGTTCGCAAATAGTACTCTGGCAATAACGTCATGTACTTGTCAGAACGAACCCTATCAATTGGAATATGACAGCCCTTTCTCCTTGTAACCGTAATGCCCTTCTCATCTATCCATTCTGTCCCATCTGATTCAGAATCATCGAACTTGAGCCATCTTTCTTCTAGGATTCCTGGCATCTCTTCGCCGTCGGTTGTCACCCAACCAGAGATTTCATCGTGTATCCACCCATTGCGATTGTTTCTGAGCTTGGTCGGAAAACGCTTATCGGAATTTGCCAGTCCATCATTGTCAATGATGTACATCCAAATAGGCTGTTTCTGTTGACGTGTTGCTTTCTCGCTACGCTTAGTAAAGAAAAAAGCATAGGTCTTTTCCTTCGTATATGGTGCGAAGGCAAATTTTGGAAGCGAGAGAATCGCCGTTATGTCGCAGGTTTCTAGAAGTTCTTTGCGAAATAGCCTATATGATGGATTTTCCAACACACCATCTGGCTGTATCACGCACGCACGGCCACCGATCTTGAGCGGTTCCCTGATTCTGCAAAGGAACGCAATCTCAGTTCTGCAAGTCGATACAGCCGAGGTGTTTGCCTTGATCGTGCCAGCACCATATGGTTAGCGGTGAAGGTGCTTGCGGCTAAGGCGGTGAAACGTGCCTTTGTGAGCACGCTTCAACATCGACCAGAAACTCTCGATCCCATTCGTGTGAACGTCGCCCTTGACGTACTCGTAGACCGAGTGCCGCACTGTTTCGTGATTCGTGAGTGTCGTGTAGGCTTTCGCGTCGTCGGTGTAGACCGGAGCCTCGACCGAAACCTTGCTGTGAATGAAGCCTTGTAGAGTCTCGGCGGTCGTGTCGTTGACGACCTTGGCCGAGACCTTATTGGTCCGGCGATCCTTCACCCCCACGATGGCGGTTTTACCAGCAGGCCCACGGCCTGTCAACTGCTTCCTCTTGGACTTACTCATGTTCCGGCGGCAGTTCGTCGTCTTGAACGAACGGCCCAGCACCGCGTGCACGCCGAGTCGATGCAACGTCAGCGTCTCCTCGAGGCCTTCCTCCAGGCTGCCAGCTGCGGATTGGTTCCGCTCTTCTAACTCACCGTGGAGTTGCTCGAGCGCAGTGAGGGCCTCTTCGTACTCCGGCCTGTTGTAGGCCCACTGGAGCCGCTTGCGCCATGACGCCTGCTCGCCCTTGGACAGGTAGCTCACTACGTTTTCACGTTTGTGCCACTGGCAGCGTTGTATCAGGGCCCGCTTACGGAATGCCTTCTTGACTGCCGCTTGGAGACCCTTGCCGCCGTCGATGATCACCAGCAGACCCTGGGAGATATCGAGTCCCCGCTCGAGCAGTGAACGCAGGAACGGCGTCAACACCTGCCCGTTCTCCGTGTCCGTCTCCACGAAGCCCAAGAAGCGTTTTTCCCCGCAAAGCGTGATGCCCAGAGCCACGACCATCGTTGCCTCGGCGAATGTCTTCCCATCCAGAAACAGCGCCACCACATCCTCGCCGGTCAGATCCCGTTCCTGCATCTCCCGCAGCTTCGCAGCGCTCGCTTGCACGAACCCTCGGGACACCGTTGAGCGCGACAGCCCGATGGCGCCCGGAATCGCTTCCGCTGCCGCCTCGTAGTTGCGACAAGAGATTCCGTAGAGAACTCGTTTCAGCAGAAGATCATTCACCTCACCGCCGTGGCTCACCGCCTCGTAGCAGCGAAGCGGAATCTCTCCTCCCTCGATGCTCCGAACCCGTGGCACACGGATCGGTACCCGCTGGCCGCCAAGCCCTACCGTGCCCGGGTTGCTTCCGGGACGGCGACCGCGCTCCAGCTCGTCCTTGCGAGACTATCGCTCTCCCGCCAACGCCTTCACTCCGTCGTCGAGCAACTCGTGAACGTGCATTAGACCAAGGGGGACCAACGAACGGATCATCTCTACCTTGGCGTCCAGCGCGAGTTCCCCGTAATCCTCGTGCCTCACCATCTCGACCTCACCCAAACGACGGGTAGTGGGGTCTTTTTAAAGACCCCACTACCAAACGACGCGACTTCTTGCGTTTATTGACCGAACGTAGCAGACTTCCCATCTCGGCTTCCTTTCTTCGCGGCTTGATTTTGTTTTGTCCAACGCCATCAAACCACGGGGTTTGGAGCCGTTTCAATTCCCAACTAAGATTGGCACACTTTCGCATGAAGCTCCACCGCGAGCTAGACGTAACCCAGAAAACTGCGTGGCATATGGCGCACCGCGTTCGCCGCGCATTAACTCAGAACGATGGGCCGCTATTCGAGGGTCCAGTCGAAGCCGACGAGAGTTATTTTGGAGGCCGCGCCTTGAGTCCGTCAATGCTCTCGTCGAGGAACGCTGCGCGAAGGTCGACCACTGGAAGAACTCGAGCCAACGCCAGCGCTGGTTGGCAACGGCGCTCGTAGACATCGAACCGCGCTTGAGGAAGATGGTGGGCTACCGCCATCTTCCCAAGCTTCGCGAAGCTCTCAAGCGGGAACTGAAGATCGAGGCGAAGACATCAACCGTATCGAAGAAGAAGGTCGCTTAAACGTGAGCCGTGGAGAGTTTCAACTAAGAATGGGCTTGACTCCTTCATGCTCGACACGCTCTTTAGGTTAGTGGCTACGAGGTAAAGCACGTAGAGCCATGTGAGACAGTCCAGGGGACTCGACTGCATGAAGGTTCCGTATTTGACGCTAAAATCCTGCCGGCATTCCCGCTCGCGGCAACGGTATGGCATCGTCTTGTGCTTCATCTTCGTGTTGACGTTAGTTGATCCGCACTCTGGGCAGCAGATCCCTTCGGGCCACCTCTGGGCGATGAACCATTTTTCAGCTTTTTTCGCATCGAAGAGCTGGTAGAACTGTCGGGTAGGAAGTCCCACCCTAAAGTGTTTTCCTGGTGCCTGGCAAGCCATTGTTTATCTCCTGTTTACTTGCCTATTTTATACTCGTGGCACTCTTCTTGGCGCCTCGAATGGTGACCCGCGTGCTGGAAACGATGCCTCGTTACGGCGTCGCGATCGGAATCGGCGCCGTGGCTCTGATAGCCACTCCTATCGCCATCGTCGTCGTTTGCCTCACCCTCGTCGGTCTTCCGGTAGGCTTGATCGCCTTGGCAGGTTACGCGCTGATCCTCTATTCAGCACAAGTGTTCGTCGGAGCCTGGGTAGGACAAGCGCCCCTGGGGCAGTCGAAGAGCAAGGGCGAGTCCATCGGTCGGCTCGCGCTGGGTCTCGCCATTATCCACATCGCCATCCTGGTACCCATCGTGGGTGGTATCGCGAGCCTTGGGGTGGCCCCGTGGGGAGTCGGCGCCTTCGTCCTGGCCCTTATGCAGCCTCCTCGTTCCGAGGTGGTGCCTACCTGACCGCGAAGACCGCGAAGATCGCCAAGACCGTGCCTCTGGTGCTATACCCTTGACTGGCGCGAGGATATGAGCCAACCTTGCCGGAACATCGATGGTACTCCGAGCGATTCAGCAGTTCTTCGACACACAGATTCAGCCCGCCGCCAGCGAGACCTCGAGGACGGACTCGAGCTCTTCGCAGCACAGCCTACAACTGGCGACCGCGGCGCTCCTCATCGAAATGACCCGCGCAGACTTCAAGGTCGAGGAGAGCGAGCGGCGCATGGTGGGCGAGGCGGTCAGCAAGGCCTTCGATCTGACGCCGGAAGAGACCGCGGAGCTCGTCCGTCTAGCCGAGGAGGAGTCTCGGCAATCCGTCTCTATCTACGACTTCACGCGTCTCGTCGATCGTGGCTTCTCCTTCGAGCAGAAAAAAGATATCGTCGAGCTACTGTGGCGGGTGGCTCTCAGTGATGCCGAATTGGAAAAACACGAAGAGTATCTCGTTCGGAAGATCGCGAAGTTGATTCACGTTCCACATCAAGACTTCATCGACGCGAAACTGAAAGCGAAGGAGACTCTACGACGCGAGGCGTCGGATTAGCAGGGTGCTAGACGGAGGACATCGGCACCCTGCGCGAGCGGAGCGAGCCTGGCGCGAATGCGCCGACGAAGGCGCAGGCCGTGGGGGTGGGGCCCCGCGGCACTAAGCAGTAGATGCCTCGAGAGCCTCGCAGATGAAGGCCCCCACGTCCTTTGTGGAACGAGCCCGATCCGAGCCCACAAGGTCGGCGGTCAAGACACCATCCTGGATAGCTAACCCGACCGCTTTTTCCACAGCCGCCGCTTCCTCTTCGAGATCGAAGGAGTAGCGGAGCATCATGGCCATTGACGCAATCGCACCCATGGGGTTTGCGATCCCCCTTCCCGCGATATCGGGAGCCGAGCCGTGTACCGGCTCGTAGATGCCGACGGTGCCTCCGATGCTCGCAGACGGGAGCAGCCCCAAAGACCCAGCCAGTACCGACGCCTCGTCGCTCAGGATGTCACCGAAGAGGTTGCCGGTCACAATGACGTCGAATTGTCGCGGGTTCGAAATGAGCTCCATCGCCGCCCGATCGACGTACATGTGATCCAGTTTCACCTTGGGATAGTCCTTCCCCACCGATTCCACGACATCGCGCCACATCTTCGAGGACACGAGCACGTTGGATTTGTCGACCGAGGTGAGGTGAGCCCGCCGACCCTGAGCGGCTTCGAAGGCGACCCGGGCTATCCGCTCGACCTCCTCTGACGTGTAGACCAGCGTGTTCCACGCCCGAGAGCCCTTACCGTCGTCGTCCCTTCCCCGCGGCTCTCCGAAGTAGATCCCTCCGATCAGCTCTCGTACGATCAGCAGATCGATGTTCTCGAGCGCTTCATCGCGGAACGGGGACTGCGGAGGGTTGAACTGCGCGACAATCGGCCGAAGGTTGGCAAAGTTGCCCAGGATACGCCGAAGCTCCAGAAGGGCCGCCTCCGGGCGCTCGCTGGGCGGGAGGTTGTCGAAGCTCGGGTCCCCCACGGCACCCAGCAACACGGCCCCGCTGCCGAGACAGGCCTTCCGCGTCTCCTCGGGGAAAGCCTTGCCCGAGCGCGCGGCGGCCCCGGTTCCAAAGGGAAACTCCTTGGCCTGTAGCTGATGACCGAACCGTTTCGTAACGACCTCGAGCACGCGAAGCGCCTCCGCGGTGACTTCCGGTCCAATCCCGTCTCCGGGTAGCACTGCGATATCAAGCTTCATGATTCCTCAGTAACACAAAAAAATAGGGCGCAACATAAAAAATAGGGGGCGCCTAGGGCGCCCCATGTACCTATGCCGAGAAACCGAGGGACTATGTGGAGTTGTTAATGTGGAGAATGAAATAGCAGACAGATATAGCGGCTTCGATCGTTGGATGGGTATGGCACCGTATTATCATAAATAAACGGGCCTCATGTGGACCCTCGGTCTTATTAACCCAACAAAGGCACGAAACAAACCAGAAAAACAAAGCTAGGTTAATGGTAAAAAGCATGATAGTGGACCTTGCCCCATTCTGTCAAGTCCTTCCTTCACCTTTTGCGAACCTAGCTCGGCCGCCCAGCTCCTGGGCTTCACCGGCACCTCGTGCGCTCTTTTAAGCGCATTGTTTTCAGCTATTTGGAATGTTCGCGATCCCAGCTATCATCGGTAGCAGTATCTGACCGACTTGGCCAACTACCTTGCCCGTAAGGCGAGTGCGTTTGCTTTCTTACTGGCTTCTTCGGATTTCCTAGGCATTGGTGGCTCCTTGTCCACACTCCCTTGCCAAGTGTTGTCAACGGATATTTGCCATTTCTGCGCAATTTAGACATCATTACATAGAATATATGCCATTAGATCAAGATCGATCCAGAGAAATTACACAATATGTACATATCGATGGTCATCGGACTCGGTAGGGTGAGTGCCGTATGTCGACACCTACAAAGCGGCGGAGTTCCCCGCCAGAGGCGTACGGGCAACCAAAACCCCTACCCTCTTGAGCCGCCGCCCGGTCTTGAGTTTTGAGCTGTGAGCCAGAGCCAGACGTTCGCGGGGCCGCAGTCGTGAAACCTCACCCCGTGTCCGATGGCCAGCAACTCCACGAGATCCAGAGCCTGATCGAAAAGCTGCATGAGAAATACCGGACGCTGACAGACGGCCAGGTGGCGGCCTACATTCCGGAGTTGAGCAGGGCGAACCCGGAACATTTCGGGCTCCGTCTGGTGACGACAGATGGACAGATCTTCGAGACCGGCAACTGCGACGTGCCCTTCACGATTCAATCTATTTCCAAGCCCTTTGTCTTCGCAGCGGCGACACCTTCAACTCGATTGACCTTCAGGACCGCACAAACCGTCCGCACAATCCGATGATCAACTCCGGTGCCATCACGGTGACCGCGATGCTGCACGCAGCGCATGGCGCCCGCGCGGCTGAGGAAGTGCTAGACCGATTGAGCGCAGCCGCGGGCCGGCAGCTGGTGATCGATCAGGCGGTGTACGAGTCCGAGCGCCACACCGGTCATCGCAACCGTGCGATTGCACACCTGCTACTGAACTTTGGCATGATCCCGAAAGACGCCGAAGCCGCCCTCGACGTCTACTTCAAACAGTGCTCCATACTCGTAACCTGCCGCGATCTGGCGGTCATGGGAGCGACGCTGGCCAACATGGGCCTGAACCCCATCACGGGCCAGCCCGCGTTCGACATCCGATGTGTGAAGGACATGCTGTCGGTCAATGTTCACGTGCGGGATGTACGACTATTCGGGTCAGTGGGCCTACCGGGTGGGCGTACCGGCCAAGAGCGGCGTAAGCGGCGGGGTGCTGGCGGTTGTGAACCGACAACTGGGCATCGCCACTTACTCGCCGCGCCTCGACTCTCACGGCAACAGTTGCCGCGGCGTCGAGGTGAGCACCGAACTGGCCGCCAGCCTCGGGCTTCACGTCTTCGACTGCGGGAACTCCGGCTCGAACTTTCTGGGCGGAATTCTGTGATCCCGACACGCGGTTGAGGCGGACATCGCGGGTCGCCGCCGGTGGAGGACGCTCTACTCTAGTGTTCAGAGGCGGCTCAATGGACGATCGCGTCTTCGGGGATCAGGCTCCTCCCGGGTAGCTCGGGTGGCTTCGGCAAGCCCAGGATATCGAGTACTGTCGGCGCGATGTCGATCCCCCGTACACGAGACCATCTAGTACCGGGCGGCACGGCCGGGCCCCATCCCGCACAGATCGCCAGCATGTCCCTGCGGGTGGGGACGAAGATATGGTTGCCTACTGGAGTGGTGAAGGACGCCACCTCGTCCGTGTCGGTACGATCGGAGAAGTAGTAACCGCGAGCGATATCTGGAAACAGATCGCCGGTGCTACTGCCACCAGGCTGAAGAAGCCCTTCGGTCGAGGGCTCGAAGAAACCTCTAACCACTCGCTCGTTGTCCTGATCCCGGACCTGCTCCAAGGCACGGCGAACCTGAGCGAGGACGGCCTGCTTTTCTTCCATGGGGACGATGCCTCCCTTGCGCTCGACGGTATTCACGGCCACAGATGAGTCGACGAGCGGCAAGAGAAGTGCCCTGGTCCGGGAAAGATCGATGGAGCGGTCGGCATTGAGCGCCAGGAAACCGGCGTCGGCAAGCGCGATATTCACGTTGAGGGTCCGATCCGTGCCTGCCATTCCGTGATCGGCAACGACGATGACGTGCGCCCCATCCTCGGCCGCGTACTCCATCACCTTCCCCAGAAGCTGGTCCTGCAGCTCGAACGCCGCCGCCAGCATCGGCCAGACCTTCTCTGCCAATGCCGCATCGAAACGGGGCATCTCGGGATCGACATACCCGACGAGCGTGTGGCCCAGCTCATCGGTTACCGGTGAGGACATGATGAGCAGTCGATAATCGCGTTCGCGCAGAACACGCTCTACTTGACGGCGGATCTGGTCTTGCAGGTGTGCTTCTGTGTCTATCAGGCGCCTCTCCGCCGTGCCGTCCCCACCGGCCATTAGAGTTGGTCCGAACTGCCCCGTCAGGTAGAACCGATCCCCGCCGTTCGCCGCGAACGCCTCGATGTCGGCTTCGCCGATGCCGGGGAAGTCTTCCGAAGAAGCGTAGATGGCCTGCGCGCTCGATCGGTAGATCACGAAACGCGATCCGGTTTCATCCAAATCGAAGAGTCGCAACGCGAACCAAAGCTCCTCACCCTGCAACGTCGTCGAGATGGGCACGGAAAAGGACTCTCCCTCCCCCGGCTTGACGCGGGCCGAGAACTCGGTGGCGAGTTTGTCCGTGACGATCCCGAGCGTGTCGCACCCGATCGCTGGATCGAAAGGATCGTCGAAGAACACTCCCCAGAAGACTCGGTCACCCACCTGGAAGGTTATCTCTCGAGCTTCGGGTCCGGCCGCTTCGGGAATGCCCCAGTTCCAAGCCGGCGCCGTCGTCACCCGTTTATCGGTCAGAACGTCGGACGTCACGCGAAGACCGGAGTACCCGTAAAGCATGCGGAGATTCCTCGCCTCATCGGCGCTCAATCGATCCAGACTCTTTTCGAAGGGATAGGACTGCGGGGCGTGAAACGTGTAGGTCATCAAGCCCGCGCGCGCCGTTCTGACCCAGAGCGGATCGACGCGCAGTGGGTGGGAGAAGAAGCCCGTTTCCCGTTCCAGTCGCGTGTGATCGCTGGGCGGCGACCGAAGAAGGAAGTTCCCGGTGATGCCACTGGTGTGCCCGTAGACCCCCGTCCAGAAGAGGGATTGCGCAGCCGCGGACTTGGTCGGGAAACTAGTAGTCATTCCATCCGACCAAGCCCCCTCGCCAACCAAGTGCTGCAGGTTGGGAAGCCTCCCTTCCGCCAGCATCCGCGTCGTAATCCAGTGAGCAGCGCCGTCCCAGACAAAGAGAATGACTCGCGCAGGCGGTTCCTGGCTGAAAGCAAAGGACCTCGCCAGGAGAAAAGCCGCAAGAAGGCTGGCACTTGCTGCGATGCGCACAGTGGGATTCTACACCGGAGACCGACCCATCTCGTGATCTTCCGGCGGGTGCTCGATGAAGTGCCGGTGATGCTTGGTGATAGAATTTGGTCAATGGCCATCTCGACCCACAGTCGTCTCGGCACCTACGAGGTCATTTCCCCTCTCGGCTCAGGTGGCATGGGGGAAGTCTATCGAGCGATGGACACGAACCTACGCCGGGATGTCGCCATCAAAGTCCTACCCGACGAGCTCGCGCAGGATCCAGAACGCGTCGCGCGCTTCGAGCGCGAGGCACAGATTCTGGCTTCGCTGAACCATCCGAATATCGCCGGCATCTACGGTCTCGAAAGATCCGGCGGCCTCACCTACTTGGTCATGGAACTGGTCCCCGGTGAAACTCTGGGAGAGCGCTTGGCAGCCGGCCAGCTGGACGTCGATTTGTCTCTGAAAATCTTCCACCAGATCGCGCAGGCGTTGGAAGCCGCCCACGGCAAAGGGATCATCCACCGCGATCTCAAACCGGAGAACATCAAGATTACGCCGGAACAGAGAGTCAAAGTCTTGGACTTCGGCGTCGCCAAAGCCTTCGCCGCCACCGAGGCAACCCCTGCCTCCAAAACCGCCACGGACGCGTTCAAGGCAACGAGTCGCGGCATCGTCATGGGCACGCCCGCATATATGAGCCCCGAGCAGGTTCGGGGGCAGCCGCTCGATCGACGAACCGACATCTGGTCCTTCGGTTGTTGTTTCTACGAAACGCTGACCAAACGGCACCCCTTCTATCGGGAGACCGCCTCGGACGTCCTGGCCGCCATCCTGGGGAGCGAGCCCGATTGGAACGCTATTCCTCGCACGACGCCCTCACGCGTCCGAACTCTCGTTCGACGGTGCCTAACCAAGGAAGGCGAGCAGCGACTCCACGACATCGCCGACGCACGCATCGACTTGGGCGAAGCCATCGCTCTGAAATCCGGCGCCTCGCCGCTCGGGGCCGCACTGCTCCCGGACAGATGGAGGCCGTTTTTGTGGGCCGTGGCGGTGGCGCTCGCCGCTTTCGCCCTCGGCATGCTGATCCGGGGCCTCGCACCACCCGCGCCGTCCGCCCCTCGAGCGGTGCAGCGTTTCGTCATGGGACTTCCACCCACGATGCCCGTATCTCTTGGAGCTGGCCCAGGGTTGTCCTTGTCCCCGGACGGGACGGGGCTCGTCTACACCGTGCGACGCGGCGGCACATCTCAGCTCTACCTTCGCTCCTTGCAAGAGATCGAGCCCACGCCGATTCCTGGCACCGAAGACGGCACGGCGCCGTTTACTTCTCCGGATGGAGAGTGGTTGGGATTTTTCGCCGAGGGAAAACTCAAGGTCGGGCCGTTTTCCGGCGGCCGAGCCACAGCGATTGCCGACGGCCCGAGTCCCCGAGGTGCGAGTTGGGGACCGGACGGGAAGATCGTATTTGCTTCACTAACGGTCGGCGGGTTGTCCACCGTGTCGACCACCGGGGGCTCGATCGAAACGCTGACCACGCTGGATCCAGAAAGAGACGAAAAAAGCCATCGCTGGCCAAGCTACCTTCCGGGTGGAAAGGCGCTCCTCTTTACCAGCTGGACGGGCGGCCACTACAACGTCGAAGTTCTTTCCCTAGACAGCGGGAATCGAAAGATGCTCGTCGAAGACGCCTCTTACGCCCGATACCTCGAGACGGGTCATCTGATCTTTGCCAGAGGCAACTCGTTGATGGCGGCTCCCTTCGATTCAGCCCGCCTCGAGGTGGGTGAGCCGGCGGTTGCGATCATCGAAAACGTCATGACCGATGCCCGAACGGGCGCGGCACTATTCACCCTCGTCGACGAAGGATTGATCGTGTACGCACCCAGTACGGAGGACTCTCCCTCGCCCGGAGGGTCAGGGGCGCTGCTATCGGTGAACCGACAAGGTGTGGCCCGACCACTCGCCCAGATCCAAAGAGCGCTACAACTCCCGCGCCTTTCCCCGGTGGACACGCGGCGAGTGCTGGTCACGGTCACCGAAGGCGATAGAACGGACGCGTGGGGCTACGAATTGGACCGCGAAGCGACGACGAGGCTTACCTTCGAGGCAAATAACGGCGCGGCGATATGGACGCCGGATGCCAGTCGCATCACATTCGGTTCCGATCGACTCGGACCGTTCAACCTTTTTTCGAAACCATCGGATGGCAGTGGAGTGGCGATGCGTCTGCTCGACAGTCCGCACCCACAGTTTCCGACTTCGTGGTCTCCCGATGGGCAGGAACTTCTCTTGACCGAGATCCACCCTTCCACTGGTCTAAACGTCTTGCTCTTGGCCAAAGGAGCCACGGAACCCGAGCGTTTGCTGGCGTCGCCTTCCGATGAAAGCGGGGCTATCTTCTCTCCCAACGGCCGCTTCATCGCCTACGTTAGCAGTGAATCGGGCCAAAACGAGGTCTACGTGCGGGAGCATCCCGACGGAGGGAAACATCTGATCTCTGCCGGCGGCGGTACCGAACCGGTCTGGTCTCGCAACGGGCGCGAGCTCTTCTATCGAAACGGAGAGTGGTTGATGGCCGTCGGAATAGACAGCGAGCCACCCATCGTAGCAGGACGGCCGCAGCCCCTCTTCGAAGCCCCCTACGACGAGGCGGGCCCCACTTATTCCAACTACGACACGACCCCCGACGGTCAGTTCATCATGGTTCGAAGCGGACGAGAGCGCGAGGCCTCGCGGTTGATCGTGATCACGAACTGGTTCGAAGAGGTCAAGCGACGCCTGCCCGCTTCCTTGGATTGAGCCCATCTCAACACCGTACTTCCACTTCTGAAACGTCATGGACTCAGCCGTCATCATCGCCGTTCTGGCCGCTTACCTGATCGTCCTGCTGATCCTCGGCGCCTGGGGCAGCAAGGACTCGAGAAGCATCGCTGGCTACTACGTCGCCGGCAAACAACTTCCCTCCTGGGTGATCGCCTTCGGCTCCAATTCCACCGGGGAGAGCGCCTGGCTCTTGCTGGGTCTGACGGGTATGGGCTACCTGGTCGGGATTCACGCGATTTGGATCGTGTTCGGCGAAGTCCTAGGCGTGGCGCTCGCGTGGACGATGGTGGCGATCCCCTTCAAGGAATATACCGACCGCTACGACTCTATCACCGTGCCCGACTACCTGGAGAGTCGTTTCCAAGATCAACGCCACGTCTTGCGGATCGTGAGCTTCGTCATCATCTTCAGTATGGTGACCGCCTATACCGCGGCACAGCTCACCGCATCGGGAAAAGCCTTCAGCTCCTTCCTGGGAACCAGCTATACCGCGGGCGTGCTCATCGGAACCGTGGTCATCTTGTTTTACACCTCGGTGGGAGGCTTCAAGGCGGTTGCCTACAGCGACCTCCTGCAAGGCCTTCTGATGTTTGGCGGCCTCCTCGTCCTTCCTATCGTCGGCATCGTGGCGGTGGGTGGATGGGACGAGCTCACGTCTCGGCTGCAATCCACTGACCCCAATCTGCTCCTTCCTTTGGGAGAGCTCGGCCCCTCCATCGAAGGTTGGGTAAGTGCCCTCAGTTTCGTCGGCATTGGTCTCGCATTCCTCGGAGCACCACACCTTCTGACCCGCTTCATAGCGGCCAAAGATCGAGAGCAGATCGTCAAAGGAAGGCCGATCGCGATCGTGTGCATCATCGTCTTCGACACCGGCGCGGTTTTGAGCGGTATGGCGGGCCGGGTGCTCTTCCCCGGTCTGGCCGATCCAGAAACCATCCTTCCCACCATGAGTGTGGAGCTCTTCCCGGCGTTTTTTACCGGCATCTTTCTCGTCATCGTCCTGGCGGCCATCATGTCCACCGCCGACTCCCTATTGCTACTCGCCTCCTCGGCTATCGTGAGAGACGTCATCCAAAAAACCCTGCGCCCTCAAATCTCCGAGGAACGTCTTTCCCTCTACGGGAAGCTCGCGACGGTCGTGATTGGCGGCGCGGCTCTCATCTTCGCCCTGGGCGAAGTGCGCGTGATCTTCTGGTCCGTTCTTTTCGCGTGGTCCGGCCTCGCCTCCGCATTCACGCCGGTCGTTCTGTGTTCGCTATTCTGGAAGAGGACCACGTTTGCCGGCGCCCTCGCCGGCATGTTGGCCGGATTCGGGACCGCGATTCTCTGGGTCCTCTTTTTCAAGGAACGATTCTTCGATCTCTACGAGATGATCCCTGGTTTTCTGGCTGGTTTCCTCGTCACCATTGGGGTCAGCCTCCTCACCGCCCCCCGGAGTCAGCGGAAGATGAGTACGACGCCGTGTGGCGGGCGGTCCGCGATCGCTCCGGCGCTTCCCGCGCCTCCCGCGGTTGACGAGGAGTTGACGAGGACAAGCGTCCGTTATTGTGCGAGAATGCCCCTCTATCGGCCCGCGTACAAGGAGCCAGACCGTTGACGACGATCTCGAAATCCATCGCTCTGTCGGCATTGTTGTTGATCTCGTCCCTGGCTTCCGCCCAGCAGAAGCATTCGGTCTACGTCGGTGCATCCGCAGATGATACCGAAAAGTCCAAAGCAAGGGAGTTGGCCGACTCCGCCGACGACCTTCGTGAGCAGATCGGCAAGCGTTCGAATCTCGTCCTGGTAGAGCATTCGGAAACAGCGGAAATCTTGATCACGGTTCTCGATCGCCGAATAGACGTGCGGTCGAGCGGTCAGACGAACTATGGCGGCGGGAATACGCAGAGCCACTATCAAAGCCGGTACATACTCAAGTACCGACTAGAAGCTGGTACCTTTGTGCAGGATGGGGAGTACGTTCTAGCCGGCGCCTTCGTAACATGGAAACGAATGGCCTCGGGAGTCTCGAAAGATATCGCGAGCTGGGCAGAGGAGACTTTCGAGCAACGCGCTCCCTAGCAGCGAACGACGGGAAAGACGTGCGAACCTCTGTGCTCAGGACGCCCTTCTGGGTGATCTTCGCCGCCTGCACCGTCTCCGCACCCGCTGCAGCGCAGACCTACGACCTCCTTGTCCGTGGCGGCCGCGTCGTCGACGGCAGCGGCAGTCCCTGGTATCGCGCCGACGTGGGGACCGTTGGCGATACCATCGTGGCCATCGGTCGCCACCTTGACGGATCGGCGAAGCGGGTTCTGGACGCCGGCGGCCGCATTGTTTCGCCCGGGTTCATCGACATCCATACCCATGCTAATCGCGGGCTTTTCGACGTTCCAACCGCGGACAACTACGTGCGCCAGGGAGTGACCACGGTCTTCGCCGGACAGGACGGCGGCTCACCGGTACCTCTGCGCCCCTTTCTGGAGCAGGTCGCCTCCACTCCACTATCTCTCAACTTCGGGAGCTTCATCGGTCAGGGGGACGTGCGTCGCGCGGTGCTCGGCAATGTGGACCGGGCCGCGACCGCCGAGGAGATCAACCGTATGCAAGAGCTAGTGCGCCAGGGAATGCGCGACGGCGCCTTCGGGATGAGTACCGGACTCTTCTACGTTCCCGGGGCGTTTGCCTCCACTGAGGAGTTGGTGGCCCTGGCCCATGCGGCGGGTGAGATGGGGGGCATCCACATCTCGCACATGCGCGACGAGGCTTCGAAGATTCTCGAGAGCGTCGAAGAGACCGTGCGCATCGGCGAAGAAGGTGGGCTTCCCACCCAGGTCACCCATCATAAGGTCATCGGACCTGCGTATTGGGGCGGGAGCGTCGACACCCTGCGGCTCGTCGATGAGGCGCGGGCGCGCGGGGTGGACGTAACCCTCGACCAGTATCCATACACCGCGTCCGCCACACGCATCCAGGCCGCCCTGTGGCCGAAGTGGGCGCAGGCGGGGGACCGGGAGGCCGTGCTGGCCCGGCTCCGGGAACCGGCGACGCGGGCAAGGATCCGCACCGAGTCCGCCCGCATCATTCGAGACGAGCGGGGTGGTGGCGACGCTTCCCGCGTCCAGATCTCCGCCTGCGACTGGGATCCTTCGCTGGCCGGCGAGACCCTTGCTGAAATCACCCGATCCCGCGGCCTCGAACCAAGTCTGGAAAACGCCGCCGACACCGTGATCTGGATCGTCGAGCAGGCGGATGTCGGGGAATCTTCCACGCCATCGGGGAAGAGGATCTGGTGCGGATCCTCCGCCACCCGGCCACGATGGTCGCCTCCGACGGCGGCATCCCGATCTTCGGCCAGGCGGTGCCCCATCCGCGAAGCTATGGAACGTTCGCCCGGATCCTCGGCCGCTACGTACGGGAACTGGAGGTGCTGCGCCTCAAGCAGGCGGTGCATAAAATGTCTGTCCTGCCAGCGCAACGGGTCGGTCTACTCGATCGGGGTCTACTCCGACCCGGAATGAAAGCCGACCTGGCGATCTTCGATCCAGCGACCGCGCGCGACACGGCGACCTACGAGACACCGCACAGCTCGCTGTGGGCTTCTCTCACGTGATCGTCAACGGAGAAATCGTCTTCGGGGAAGCGGCGATGACCAAGGCCAGGCCGGGCAAGGTTCTCTACGGTCCCGGTCACGCGCCCTGAACTCAAGGCGTTACGCCGGACGTCCATGATCCCGGCAGTCCGGCCGTCGCTCACTCGTTCGTCTCCACAAAAGGAAGTTCGGAACCCGCTTCTCCTTCTTCCGACGACGACCGCCCGTCTGTAGCTTCTGGTTGCTCGGCCTCTCGCATCGCCTCCTCTCGTTGCGCCCGCAGGTCGCGAGTGACGTGTAGAAACCAAACTGCGAGGACCGCGGGCCCGAAGACAATCAGCATCGCCATTAGAAAGTTCCTTCGACGTTTCCTCATCGCCCCCCCTCTTTACCGACCATTGGCGTTGCCCGCAGGATTATAGGATTTGGGGTGGGCAAATCCAACCTGGCGGGGCTTGGGGAACAAGAGAAAGGTGGCGTAAACTTTCGGCCTCGAAGACGAACAATGGCCCGGACACCGAGAAAATCGAGCGCCTGGGAAGAGGTTTACCAGATCGTGCGGCGCATTCCTCGTGGGAAGGTGATGAACTACGGGCAGATCGCGCAGCTGTTGGAGCGACCTCTTTCCGCCCGCGCGGTGGGGTGGGCCATGCGCCAATGCCCGAGCGGTTTACCCTGGCACCGTGTCGTGAACGCCGCGGGAGGATGTTCCACGGATCACCTCCACGATCATCCGGGGCTGCAACGCGCCCTATTGGAAGCGGAAGGCGTACGCTTCAACGAGCAGGCTACCATCAACCTCTCCCGCTACCGCTGGACGCCACCGACAAGCCAATAGACCCCTGCCGGATGGCATGCTATAAGCCAGGCAGCCAGCTGCGAAGGAGGGAAGCATGACCAACCGGCTTGTTCTCTTCGTACTTGCCTTTGGATCACTCCTGGCGACGACGACTTTCGCCCAAGAAACTGGCCGCATCACCGGCCGCGTCGCCCGCGATGACGGAAGCGGAGTCGGAGGCGTGACCGTGGTCGTCAACGAGATCTCGGCCGCTGACATTACCGATCAGGCAGGAACCTTCACGTTCGATCGACTGCCGGCCGGCACTTACTCCATCACTTTCATTCTCGGAGAAAACGCAGACACAGAATCCGGCGTGGCGGTCGGCTCCGGCGCCACCGCGGTGATCGAAAAGGAGGTCGACTGGGAGATCGGATTCGTCGAGACACTGACCGTTACGTCGGCCTCATTGCAGAGAGAGCGTATCGTGGAAGCGCACGCCGCGATTGCGGTCGTCGGCGAGCAGGAGATCAGCCGCAAGGCGGCGTTCGCTCAGATCCCCAAACTACTCGAGTTCACGCCGAGTGCACAAGTGACTCAGAGCGGACTCTACGATTACAACATCAATACACGTGGCTTCAACAGCTCTCTCAACCGGCGAGTGGCCACGCTCATCGACGGTCGTAACCCTGCCGTCCCTTTTCTCGGAGCTCAGGAGTGGGCAGGATTCTCCTTCCCCGTCGACGATCTAGCTAGCGTCGAGCTCCTGCGAGGTCCGAGCGCCGCGCTCTACGGCGCTAACGCGTCGAGCGGCGTGCTCAACATGACGACCAAGGCCCCTCGCCAGTCGCCGGGCGGCCGAATCCGCTTCGTCGCCGGGGAGATCGACACCGTGAATCTCGATTTCCGCTGGGCCGGGGCGCTGGGCAACGAGTGGTACCTGAAAGCCGTGGCCGGCCTGCGGAGCACCGGCGACTACACCGTTTCGCGCACCTTCGACCCGAGCGATCCTCTTGGCTCCGTCGAGTATTCGGTTCCCTGCCCGCCCCTGGGACCCTTCGTGGATTGCCTGCCACTAGAAAGCGTGCCGCTCGATCCCGAGAACGACGACAAGGTCTACTTTGGCGGGGTTCGCGCCGACAAGCTATCTGTCGAACGGGAGCTTCTTCACTGTCGAGGGCGGAATTGCGGACATCAGTGGACCGGTCTTCCAAACCGGATTAGGTCGCGTTCAGTTGCAGGAGGTGCAGAGACCGTGGGCACGATTCAATTTCACGGCTCCGCGCTGGAACTTCCTCGCCTATTACACGGGCCGGGACGCACCGAAGCAGCTGAACCTACGCCCCGGCAGCAATATCGCGCTCGATTCGCTCAACCTGCAGTTCGAAGGCCAAACCAACTGGACCTTCGCGGAAGACAAGGTGCGGCTGGTGGTGGGTGCTTCCTTCGGCCACGAGGACATCGATAGCGCCGACCCCGATAGCGGGCGGCAGACGGCCATGTTCGAGCCCGTGGACTCTAACCGCGGCGCTGTCTTTGCCCAAGCGGATTGGAGCATCACCGACAAGGTAAAGGTGATCCTCGCCGGCCGCTTCGACGATAGCACGCTGTACGATGCCCAGTTCTCTCCCAAGGCGGCTCTGGTTTACTCGGTCGATCCCAACAACACCCTGCGCTTCACGTTCAATAGCGCCTTTCAGGTCGCGAACTATTCCGAGTTCTTCCTGCAGGCCGACCTGGCCCCGACGACGCTGGCCCTGAGCGGTCTGGAGGCCTTCTGTACGCCGTTCGGTGTCGATTGTGGATTCACGCAGCCTACCCGGATCCTGGCCTTAGGCAACGAGGGCCTGAAGGTCGAGGAGATCACGACTTGGGAGATCGGCTACAGCGGGATCTTGCAGAAGAAGGCCTTTCTCACCATCGACTATTACAACAGCGATGCCAACAATTTCATCACCGACCTCTTGCCTCAGATCGGGAGCTTCCCCGGGCGGCCGACCAACCCCAACTTTGGCCCCTGGCAGGGGCCGGAGGGATTGCCGCCGCCGGTGGAGACTCTCATCCGTGCTAACGCCCCGCCGCAACTCTCCAACAATCTCGATGGATCCAACATCCTCGCCCAGCTCTCCTACACCAACTCCGGCCAGGTGGACACCCAGGGCATCGACATCGGCTTGAACTATTACTTCTTGGACCCGTGGAAGCTCGCGTTCTCTTACTCCTGGTTCGATTTCCAACCACAGGAGAACGTTCCCCCCGGCTTCGCTCCGCTCCTGGAACCCAATAGCCCCGAGAACACGTTCCAGCTCGGATTGGCTTACCTCGCGGAACGCTGGGGCGTCGACTTCGCCGTGCGGTGGGTGGACGATTTTCGTTGGTCGGTGGGCATCTTCCAAGGAGACGTGATGTCCTACACCACCGTGGATCTCAACGCCAACTTCTCGATTGTCGAGAACTGGAGGATCGGGGCCAACATCGCCAACCTGTTCAATAGTGAGCACTATGAGGCGTTCAGAGGCGATATCCTTAGACGACGGGCGCTCGGCTATATCGCCTTCGACTGGCAGTAGAGAAGAGACGGCCTGACATCACTTCATGGAGGACGAAAGTCTTTACTTTCGCCAGCTGCTTGCCGGCCGTGACTTCGCTCAGGCCAACCCGGTCGCGGCACAAATGGTCAACTTCTGCTATTTCATCGGGGATCGTGCGTCGCGAAAGGCAGTGGTCGTGGACCCCGCCTGGGATGTCCAGAGCCTGGTACAGATCGCCGACGACGACGACATGACGCTCGTCGGCGCGCTGGCCACCCACTATCACCCCGATCATATCGGCGGCGATCTCTCCGGTCATGACGTCGAGGGATTGGCTCGACTGCTCGAATTGAAGGGCGTCAAGGTGCACGCACAAAAACAGGAAGCCGAGGGCGTGCGGCTCATGACCGGCCTCTCCGACTCCGACTTGGTTCTCCACGAGGGAGGCGATCGGCTTAGCCTGGGTGAAGTCGACATCGAGTTCGTTCACACGCCGGGACATACGCCGGGCAGTCAATGTTTCTTGGTGCGAAATCGCCTCGTCTCGGGCGACACGCTATTCGTAAAGGGTTGTGGGCGCGTGGACCTTCCCGGCGGCGATCCGGAGGAGATGTACCGCAGTCTGACCGAACGGCTTGCGAAGCTCCCCGACGACGTCGTCTTGTACCCGGGACACGACTACGCCGATCGGCCGACCTCGACCCTTAGGGAAGAACGCCGGAGTAACCATTACCTTCGGGTTTCCACGCTAGAAGACTGGCTCCACCTCATGGGTCGCGCATGAGACCGCGCTTCACCTTGCCCTACCTACACCGGTACTCGGACTCGTAGCTGAGTTCCACCTCGCGGTTCTGATCGATCACAAGATCTCCCCCCAGCAGTCGCACCCGTTCTCCCATGCTCACGAGCCCGAGGCCGCCGTTCTTTCTCTCTGCCTCATCCGTATCAAACCCTCGGCCGGAATCCACAATGGAGAGCTCGATCCCCTCCCCGGTTCCGACCAGCGCCACCCGGACCTCCCGAGCACCCGAATGCCGGGCGACGTTGCGGAGCCCCTCCTGAGCGACGCGATACACGCACAAAGCCACATCCGGGGGGATGGAACCTGGAACGTCGACGATGGTGAGCCTGGCCTTGATCTGCTCCTGCTCTCCGAACTCGGGACAGAAAGATTTCAAGGCGGTGACCAACCCCAAGTACTCCAGTGTCGAAGGATGGAGCTCATAGGACATGTCACGGGCGTCGTCGATGACCCCAGCCGTCCGACCTTGAAGGACCGTCAGTCGTTCGCGGATAAGCTCCGGATCCTTGGGAAGGCGGCCCCGGAGCTTGCCTATCTCGAATGACAAGGCCGCCAGCTGCTGGTTCAGACCATCGTGGATCTCTCGGGAGAGCCGGCGACGCTCCTCCTCCTGGGCAACGATGAGCTTCCCGGCGAGATCTTGAGTCTTTTCATGACTCTTCCGCAGGGCAGCCTCACTCGCCCGCAAAGCCTCCTCCGCATGCTTGCGGGCAGTGATGTCCTGGACCACCGAGCTCAGGAATTGCACGGTGCCGTCCTCCCCTTTCAAAGGGAAGTAGCTAGATAGCGCCGTGCCGCTCCACACCTCCGTGGTGCCATGGATCTCGACATCCAAGACCGGCTCGCCGGTCTCGAAGACGCGCTGGTGGATCGGATCGACCTTCTCCGCAATCTTCGGTACGATGTCGCGGAGCCGCCGACCGATGTGCTCCGAGACCGGCTTGCCGTTGATCGCGGCTAGGCGTTCATTGGCACGAACAAGGCGTCGCTCTCGATCGATAAGGTAGAGACCGACCGGTGCCGTCTGGTATAGGTGCTCCAGCTCGGCAAACTGTTCGCGAAGCTTCTTCTCGCCCTCCAGCAACGCTTCTTGGATCCTCTGGCGCTCGGTGGTCACCGCACCCAAGGCGAGGCCAGTAATGAGGACCGCAGCCAGGAACGCCTGCAGAAGTACGAGGCTGAGCAACAACGACTCCCGGGCAAAAGGACCATAGCCGTACGCGGTTCCCACGATCGCCTGAATCGACACGACCTGAGCCGCGCTCACGGCACCCCGTTGGCCGAACCGAAGGGCGGCCCAGATCACGAAAGGAAAGGGGAGGTAGGGAAGGGACAGATTCAATACCGGAGAGGCGATGAATCCTCCGAAGGCCACCTCACCGGCGAGCAGCAGCGAGGAGGACAGGGCGGCGAACTCGATCGCCCCGGGGAGGTCCACTCTGATTCGAACCGGCTGCGCCCATACCAAATGAACGGAGCGGTGAGCAGCACTCCCATCGTGTCTCCGACCCACCACACCAACCACAGATCGAAGAAGGCCTCCCAGGCGGCGAAGTTACCAAGGCACAGGCTCGCCACCCCCATCGTGGCCCCCACCACCGAGCCTAACATCGCCCCGAAAAACACTAATCCCAGAACGTCCTGCAGCCGATCTAGCGACCGCCCGAAGCCCGCCAAGCGGCGCATCAGATAGACAGCTAGTCCCGCCTCGAGCGTCTTCCCGACCGCCACTCCGAGTCCAACCCACAAAGAAGTGTCCGGGGCGGTCGCCCAAAACGCCCCCAGAGCGATTCCCGGCCAGAGTCGATAGCCGAACAGCAGCAGCCCGACTAGCGCCACTCCGGTAGCGGGAAAGAGCGGGGAGACGTTGCTGCTCACCATCGTGACCCGCAGCCCGAGCCAGGCAGCGGCATAGTAGGCGAGCGCGAGGACCGCTATCATCGCCAGGTAACGCCATCTCACGTGACACCTCGCTCGCCTCGGTCGGAAGTACAGAGGCTTTTCAACGACAAATCATAGCGGGCGCACCCTTGCGGAAACAATCCGAAGAAATACGGATTTCTGAAGACAATTCCCGTCAATCTGGGCCGATTTCTCGCGTCGTAAACCCTCCGCGCCGATCATCAGCTAGACTACCGCCTACCGAATGAGTTACATGGCTATCATCCTGCTCGCGATTTGGACTCTTCTCACCGTGCAGACCCTCGTCAACCTCTTTGTCTTCCGGGAGCTGAAGCCGACGGAGCCTTCTGGCCTTCCCCAATCCTGGCCGATGGTATCGATCATCATCCCGGCTCGAAACGAAGAGAGAAGTATCGGCGCCACTATCGATGCCGCTCTGCGGCAAGACTATCCTCGATTCGAGGTCTTAGCCGTCGATGACGGCTCCAGTGACAGCACCGCTGCGGAGATCGTCGCGCGCGCCGAGGATCCCCGACTTACTGCCGTCTCCTGCCCGCTGCTCCCCGACGGTTGGCTGGGCAAACCTCACGCTCTGTCTCAGGGTGCCTCCCGGGCAAAGGGAGAGTGGCTTCTCTTCATGGACGCCGACGTGCGTCTAGCTCCTAGCGCGCTGCGCCGAACGGTGGGTCGATGTGAAGCCGAGGGCTGGGACCACTTGACCCTCCTGGCTCACTTCGTGCGCGGAGGCTTCTGGGAAGAGATCACGATGCCGTTGCTGCCGGTGTTCTTCTTTGTCTTTTCACCTTCTTTTCTGGCCCTTTCCCGGCGAAGAGGGTTGGCCTTCGGCACCGGTGCCTTCAGCCTCGTACGTCGAGGTGCTTACGACGCCATCGGTGGGCATCGACGACTCGCCAGCTCGGTGGTGGACGACATCAGACTGGCCATGGAGCTGAAGGCTGCCGGTTTTGTAACCCGCACCAAGTTGGGAGCGACTCTGGTGCGTTTGCGTATGTATCATGGTCTGAAAGAGATCGTTGACGGCTTCACGAAGAACGCCCACGCGATATGGGCCGGCCGAGAGACACTAATGTTTGCCGTATCCTTTGTGCTTTTCGCCGTCAACCTCCTCCCGTTCGGCTGGATCCCCTCGCTGCTGTTAAACCCGCAAGCATCTATCCTCCCGCCCCGGCTGTGGGTAGGCATCAGCCTGGCATTGCTCCTCGCTTGCCGCGCGCTCGTCCAATGGCGGCAGGGGTTCGCGCTATGGTCCGTGCCGTTTCACCCTCTCGCAATGTTGGTTGGCTTTGGAATCACGCTCCGCTCGCTCTATATGGCATACGGAGAGGGCGTCGTGCGCTGGCGGGGCCGTGAGTACCGACGGGAGAACACCAGCTTCTGACGGGCTTGCCGCACACTTCGGCGAGCGTTACAATCCTCGCCCCTCGTATCCTTAAGAGCTTTTTTGAGTCCGACGATGTTCAGATTGGCGAGCCACGAACCGGGAAACGCGAGCCTGCGTTTTTGTTACGCGGCGGTCTTTTGGCTCATTGTGCCCGGCGTCCTAGGGCTCGTCCTGGCAACGTTTCTCTACCTTCCGGCCGTCGCCGATAGCCTCCCGCTGGGGATCAAACCCTATCTGAGCTTCGGCCGACTGCGCCCCGCCCATGTGAACGTGGCCATCTTCGGTTGGCTTTCGCAGGTCTACTACGCCGCCATCCTATTCATAGTCCCCCGCCTCACGCGGACCCAGCTCTACAGCGAGAGGCTGGCCCATGCCAACTGGTGGCTGTGGAACGTGATGGTCGCGGCTTCGCTTATCACGCTGCCGATGGGTCTCACTCAGGGACGCGAGTATGCGGAGATGATCTGGCCGCTCGACGTTCTCTTCATTCTCAACATCGTTCTGCTCGCCATCAACATTTGGGGCACGGTCGCAAGGCGCCACGAGCCCAAGATCTACGTCAGCATCTGGAACTTCATGGCGGCGACGATGGTGATGATCCCCATTTACGCGATAGGCAACAAGATTTGGGACCCTTCGGGCGCCTATCAGGGAATGAACGACAACATCGTGAACTACTTCTACGTCCACAATCTGTTCAACGCCTGGTTCACGACCGCTGGTATCGGACTCGCGCTCTACCTCTTGCCCAAGCTCTCGGGAAAAGCCCTTTACAGTCATAGGCTCGGACTCTGGGGACTCTGGAGTGTGTGGACCGGCCAACACCATCAGCTCTATAGCCCGGCTCCGGATTGGCTCGAGTACCTGACCATCGTCTTCAGCATCCTGGCGACGGTACCGACGACGGCGTTCATGGTCAATTTCTTCATGACCATGCGATCTCGCTGGCACCGCGCGGCAGAAGACGTTGCATTGCGCTTCTTCGTAACCGGCGCGATTTTCTGGGGACTGACCTGCGTGCAAGGCGTCAGCCACTCGTTCCGCACGTTTTCGATGGTGGTCCATTTCACGAATTGGGTCATCGGGCACTCTCATCTTGCCTTCGTGGCGTCCTACAGCTTCTGGGCTTTTGCCCTGGTCTATCTCATGGTGCCGGAGCTCACCGGCCGAGGTGCCTACAACCGAAAGCTGATGGAGTGGCATTACTGGCTGACGACGCTGGGTATGTTGATCTTCATGATTTCGATGTGGGTGGCGGGGCTTATCCAGGGACAGAACTGGTCTACGTATACTGTCCCCTTTCTCCAAACGGTCATCACCATGAAGCCCTATTTCGGCGCCCGACTCCTAGGGGGCGCCATGGCGGGAATCGGCATGTTGTGCTTCGCGTGGAATACTTGGCGCGTCGCGGGCGGGGTGGACAATGAAACCTAACCTGGTCTACCTTACCGGCGGCTCCCTGATCAGCCTGCTGCTCGGGATTATCGTGACCATCATCATCCCCGCGCAGGATGCGATGGGGCCTTCGCCGCTCGCCCAGCCCTACACCGAGCAAGAGTCGAGGGGACGTGACATCTATCTACGCGAGGGGTGCCACTACTGCCATACCCAGCAGGTTCGCGCGCCGGAGGCGGACCGCGGGATGGTGCGCCAGCGAGGGGACATCGGCCCAGAATCTGTGCCCGGCGACTTCTATCATCAATCCCCCGTCTTCTGGGGCACGCAGCGTCAAGGCATGGATCTGGCGCACGTCGCCTCGCGGACGGGGATCGGCGACAACGTCGGATGGCACGAGCTTCATTTCACAAACCCACGCGCCGTATCACCGGGAACGGTCATGCCGACTTATGACTACCTCTCCCCTGAAGAGATTCAGGCGCTCACCGCATACATGTTGACGTTGAGATAGGTCCATGGTCTTCCCCGCAACGTGGTTGGTCTTGGCAACGGTGGCGATCATTTTGATACTCTTCGGGCTCGGCTACTACTGGGCACGCACCCACGGGCAGCTCGATGACGTCGAAGAAGCCAAATTCTCGATGCTCCGGAGCGAGCGCATAGGTACCGAAGATGACGAATGAGGAAGCTTCCACGAACTACGATGATTTCGCCGGCGAGGTTCAAGTCGCCAATGGCAAACCGCCTCGATGGCTCACCAAAGCACCTTACGTTGCCATGACGGGGGCGCTGGGTTATTACGCCCTGGTCCGCGTGACGGATCCAGTCAATCTGGTTTTCGCCACACTATTCGTTCTTTGGTTTATCTACACGCCAATCGCCCAAAAGAAGGGCTGGTTCTTTTTGTCTATGTGACATGTCGGAGGGAGGTGACATCGCAATCGTTTCACCCTGAGATTCCTTGTCCTATGTTCCATCCACTTTTAACTCTATTACCAAAGCTGGAGGAAACAAGATGGCCGACAGAGCCGAACAGGCAAACAAGTATATGGAAGAGAAAATGTTCTTCACGCCCCGCATGTTCAAGGTCACGAACACACTGGCTCCTGAGGTCGGCGAGCGTTTTGCCGATTTCTACGAGACCGTCTGGGCCGACGGCAACCTGCCTCGCAAGATCAAGGAATTGATGTTCGTGTCCATCGGCGTGTCCTACATGTCCCCGCGGTGCATCATCCACGTGCAGCCGGCCATCAAGGCGGGAGCCACCGATGGTGAGATCTTCGAAGCCGTTTCGGTCGGCATGTTGGCGGCGGGATTCGTCCCCGGCGGACCGGGTATCCCCTATGCCTTCGAGTACGCCGCGAAAACGCTGGATATCGCCGGGAAGATACGCAAGGGTGAAGACTTCGAGTACTTGCCCAGCCCCAAATTCGACACGGGCGTCGGGTAGCAGTACTTCGGCGGCGCAGACGCGGGAGCCCCGGGCGACCCGGGCTCCCGTCTGCTCGCTATCCGCAAGCACCGCGTGAACGATCAACGATTTGCGAACGCTCACTTGTTGGTCGGGACCGATTGGCTGGCCGACCACCTGAACGACACCGACCTGCGGCTGGTGGAGGTGACGGCACCGGGGGCGGGTTACAAGTTCGGGCACATCCCCGGCGCCACCTACCTGAATCTGGACGACGTGCTGACGGGAACCGTCACCGGCGTCCGGCGCACCGTGGGGCCGTTGGGCGACGTCGCGGGCGTCCTCGGCAATCTGGGCTTTTCTCCTGACAGGAACATTGTCGTCTACGACGAGTTCGGCGGCACGCGCGCGTCCCAAACTTTCTGGCTGCTCGAGTATCTAGGATGCGAGCACGTGTACTTTCTCGAGGGCGGGATGGAACGCTGGCTGGCCGAGGGTCGTGGCACGACGAGCGACGCGCCCGACGTTCAGAAGACGACGTTCACACCCCGAATTCGAGAAGAACGTCTCGCCACCGCGAATTGGATCCTTGCCCGTCTGGAGAACCCGGACGTCCGTCTTCTCGATGCCCGCGCCCCCGACGAACACGAGGACGGTCACATACCGGGCGCCCGCAATCGATCATGGGACAAAACTCTCACGCGACGGGCCTACCAGGCGTTTCGTCCACCAACGGAGCTTCTCTCGGAGTTCGCCGAGCTCGGTGTGGACTCAAACAAAGAGATCGTTACCTACTGCGTCACCGGAGCCCGCTCCTCACACATTTACCTGGCGTTGCGCCTCTTGGGTTACACTCGCGTCCGGAACTATGATGGCTCATGGGAGGAGTGGGGATCGCGACGGGACTTACCGAAAACAACGTGATTGTAAGGAGGGTCAACCATGTCTAGCAATCGACCGCAACTACCTTTGTTCCCGGTCACCGTGGTAGGAAGCTGGCCACGCCCCCAGTATCTCCTGGATGCGTTGCGCAAAAGGCAGAAGGGACAGTTGAGCTTCGAAGCGTTTCAAGAAATCGCCGACAAAGCGGTGTTGGAAACGCTCCGTTACCAGGACGAAGCGGGTGTCGATATCGTCAGCGACGGCGAGCAGCGGCGGGACAATTTCTATTCCTTCGTCGTGGAGAAGCTGGACGGCGTCGAGCTGATGACGCTGGCCGACCTGATGGATCATGTCGAAGACAAAATGGGCTTCGATTCGATTCTCCGAAGCATGGACGCCCCCGCCTTCGCCATCAAGAACCCGACCGTGACCGGCAAGCTGAAACCCAGAATGCCGCTCGCGCTCGACGAATACGAGTTCTTGCGCAAGCACACCGACAAGCCCATCAAGGTTCCCCTTCCGGGTCCTTACATCTTGATCCGCTCCATGTGGGTGAAGGGCGTGTCCGACGCGGTCTATCCGACTCAGGAAGATCTAGCGGTGGACATCGTCAAGATTTTGCGCGATGAGCTAGTCGCCCTGCGCGATGCCGGCGTGGATTTCGTCCAGTTCGACGAGCCCGTCTTGACCGACGTCGCTTTCAATCCCGCGGTCAAGGAAAGAACGTTCATGTGTGCCTCGATGGCCGCGACTTCCGGCGACCCCAGCAAGGAGCTGCTCCTCGCGACCCGTATGATGAACAGCATCGTCGACGGCGTGGACGGCGTTCGCATCGGTGTTCACGTCTGCCGCGGCAACTGGAGCCGTAAGGATGAGGTGTTGCTGAAAGGGAGCTACGAGCCTCTCGTTCCCACCATGATGGGCATGCACCTCGACCAATTGGTCCTCGAGTACGCCACGCCACGCGCGGGAGAGCTGGCGGCCTTCGAGCACCACTCCAACGAGAAAGAAATCGGGCTTGGCGTCGTCAATCCCCGTTCGGATGAGATGGAATCTCCGGGCTCCGTCGTAGAGCGGGTCGACGAGGCGCTGAAGTATTTCAAACCCGAGCAGATCTATCTGAACCCCGATTGCGGCTTCGGAACGTTCGCCGAGCGGCCGATGAATCCGGCCGAGATCGCCGGGAAGAAGCTCGCCATCATCAGCGAAGCAGCCAAGAAGCTGCGGGCGAACCATTAGAAGGCGGTGGAGGCCATGGGACAGCAAGCAGGCAAGATAAACGGACTGGACATCGAGGAGACTCGGGAGGCCATCAAAACCGTCGGCGCTCAGCCGGAAAACTCCCACGCCCCCAAGAAATCCCGCTGCAAATGGCTTAGCGGGCTCAAGTTCAAGACCTACGTGCGGAACCACGTGTTTCTGGTGGACGAGCCCGCTCATCTCGCCGGCGAGGACGAGAGCCCCAATTCCATGGAGTACGTGTTGGGCGCCTACGGTGCCTGTCTCGCCACCGGCTTCGTCCTGAACGCCAGCCAGAAGGGGATCGAGATCCACAACCTCGAGGTCGCCGTGGACTCGACCCAGAACAACGTCTTCACGTTTCTGGGGCTGGCCGACGAGGGCCATTCAGGCTTCGATACCATCAACGCCAAGCTCTTCGTGCAGGCCGACGCGGACGAAGAAACGATACGGCAGATTTGGACTCAAACCGTGAACACCTCTCCGGTGCACAACTCTTTGACCAGGACCGTCACCATAAGACCGGAGGTCGAAATCATCCCCTGACCCGTTCGCCGACGCGGAGCCCCATACCCCATAGAAGACGCGCGAGGTCGATTCCCTGTAAGATCTGGGGTCGTATGAAGAATTTCGTCCCTCTGCCCTACCGCCGAGTCTCCGTCCAGCCCTACCCGGGCGAGATGACGGAGCCCGCTATCCATGCGCATCTCATGGGCCGGGACACGTACCGGCGGACCGAATTCATCGTCTTGAGGAAGGGTGAGGAGACCGCGGTGGTGGAGGTGACCGCCCCCGATCGGGAAAGCCTCTTCAGCCCCATCGACGGGGTGCGGGTTCTCGCGCTACCCGACACCTGCCGTTTCGTCGAGGCACCCGACACCGATCCCTCCAACCCCTCCGCGTTGGCTGCCGAGGCCCATGCAGTCGGAGTTGGGCCGGAGGAAACCCTCGTGGTACGGGGAAAGTACGAGCACGTCAACTTCATCCATCATCCCGATCCGCTGGTGATCCGAGTCGTCGAAGTCTCTCCGCCCGACCCACCCAAGCTCTTCGACTTGGCCCAGCATGTGCTGAGCTACGCGGCGCTGCCCCCCATTCGACTCGAGCTGGAGCGCATCGACCTCAACGAGCTGGCGGCGGGCCAATCCCCCGCCGCTTTCCTGGTACCCTGCCGATCCGGAGGGCTGGACCGCCTCGGCGCGCCCGTCTACTTTCTAGACGAGCACCCGCAACGCCGCGACTGGACGATGATCGGGTGCGAGCGCAGTTTACAGATCCACCATCATTTCTACGGCGACGATCCGCCCCGGGTGGAGTTTTGTCCGCGTCAGCTGGCCGGGGAGCGCGACGAGCCGACGCTGCTCAAGTGCTGCCTGCTCGAGTTCGCGCCCGAGCTCGATGGCCACGTCGCCGTGATGCCCTGGGGCTCCGACCTGAGCATAGTGGAGACGGCCATTCGGCAACTCCTCGCGGTTGCAGAGCCCGCGCACACCAAATGATGACCAAATAAGGAGAAGTAGACTATCAGATGACCAAAGCGTGGAAATCCGTTTTTCCCGAGCTAGCGACCCGCTCCCGCAAACCACGGACGCGGGGCGTGACGATGGTCCTGGACAAGTGCCAGGGCCCGGCAGCTACTCAAGACCTGCTGACCATGTCCGGCGATTACATCGATTTCTGGAAGCTCTCTTACGGCACGTCGGCGCTCCTCGACGAGGACTTTCTCCGCGCGAAGATCAAGAACATTCGCGATCACGGAGTCTCGGTCCATCCGGGTGGCACGCTGGCCGAATACGCGATCATGCGCGGCTTGTGTCACGAGTACGTGCGTCACACGAAGGATCTCGGCTTCACCGCCATCGAGATCTCGGACGGCACGATAGATATATCCGCCGACACCCGTCGCAACGCGATCCGTTACGCCTGCGATCTCGGGCTGACCGTTCTTTCCGAAGTTGGAAAGAAGGACCCCAAGGAACAACCGCCGCCGGAAGACCTTGCCGAGCAAGCGATCGCCGATTTCGAGTCCGGAGCCTCCTGGGTCATCGTCGACGCCCGGGAATCGGGCCGCGGCGTCGGCGTCTTCGACGCAGACGGCTCGGTGCGCGAAGAGACCCTGGACACGATGGTCGACATACTGAAAGACCACCTTGACAAAATGATCTGGGAGACGCCACTCAAGAAACAGCAGGAGTACTTCGTTCTGCGCTTCGGACCGCACGTAGGACTCGGCAACATCCAGCCGCGGGACGTATTGGCCCTTGAATCCATGCGCACCGGGATCCGTTTCGAGACGTTTCGCGCCTTCGCCGAAAAGCTCCTCGAAGAAATGCAACAGGCTCAGAAGGCCGACGGCAAAGAGGGATAACGGGACCTGCCATCATGGAACTCGGCGAACCTGCTCACGAGCTCGTCCGAACCGCGTACGCCCGTGAGGCCGGCGACACGGCCATCCTTTATAAGGGCATGAGCCTCGCCGATCTGGCTCACGTGGTGGGGCTCATCGAGTCCGAGATCATTCCGCGCCAAGCGGGCGGAGAGCTTCTGTGGGCGCTCATCGAGATACATCCTTCTCCGCCCCTCGATTTCGCCGTCGATCCGAAGCACGGCGATTCCTACTCCAATCGAGAAACGTACCTGAAAATGCTCACTCCTTCCGTCGTATGGCTCTCGGCCGGCCGCGCGCGCCGCGAGTCGACGACGACTGGCTATCGCATCACCGTTCGAGAACGGCTACTCGCCCTTGCTTCCGCGCTCGAAGACTGCGCCACCGCAGCGCTGGAGCTCGCGGAAACACACCGGGCCACGCTCTTCCCCGACTACACCTACCTCCAACCGGCCCAGCCAACGGTGTTCGGCCACTACTTGCTCACATTCGTGCATCCGATGCTTCGAGATCTCGACCGATTGAGAACCGCCCACCAGCGCACCAACGTCAGCCCCGCGGGCGCGGGCAGCGTCAACGGAAGCCGCCTGCCGCTGGATCGCGACTCGCTTTCCGAGATGCTCGGCTTCGACGACGTCGTCACGCATACGCGGGATGCCATGTGGCAAACAGATGGTCCCATCGAGATCACCGCAATGATCGCGGCGGCGCTCGTTAACATCGACCATTTGGCCGAGGACCTGCAGATCTTTTCCACCGCGGAGTTCGGTTTACTTGCGATTGCCGATCGCCACGCGCGCTCGAGCGTCATCATGCCGCAGAAGAAGAACCCCTACTCGCTCGCGTACCTACGCGGTCTCGCCGGCGAGTCCATCGGCAACTTGGCGGCCATGGCCGCGGTGGGCAAGACACCCTCTGGACAGATCGACAACCGGATGTTCGCCTATGGCACCGTTCCACGGGCACTCGGTCACACTATCGACGCGGTCCGCTTGATGGCCGATGTCTTGAGGGGACTCGTCGTGAACACGAAGACTGCGGCTCGACGAGCCACTCAGGATTTCATCGGGGCCACGGATCTGGCGGAGATCATCATGAAGGACTGCTCGATCGACTACAAGGCCGCGCACGACCTCGTCGCCCGAGCAGTGCGGGACGCCAGCGCCGCCGGCGAAACGACCCTCACCTCCGATCGTCTAGAGTCGGCAGCCGAGGCCAGCATCGGGAGGAAGCTTGGGATTGCCGCCGACAAAATCGCCGACTCACTCGACCCGGAGCGAATCGTCGCTACCCGTACCGGTCGGGGAGGAGCAGCAGAGGCGTCGGTAAGGCAAATGATATTGGACTGCCGGAAGGAACTGGAACAACACCATGAGTGGCGTCTTTCCGCCTCCAAGAAGGCCCACGAGGCGGAAACACGATTGCTCTTGAAGGCCACGTCGCTCAAGATCGCGCCATCCACACCGGGCGAGAGCTCGTCTTCCGATAAAGACGAGAAAGAGGCGCCGAGCAAAGCGAGACCATCCAAGCCAAAATCTTTTGACGAGCTCTTCGAAGACTTGCCGAAGATGCCCCCCACACGCCGACGGTTTCCCACCGAATGAGAATTTCGATCGAGCCGCCGGGAGTCTAGTATCGTGCCCTCTCATATCTCCGATTCCCTCATCTACCGCAACTCGTGGGGCACCGAGGAGACGCGCGCCATCTTCGATGACGTGCCGCGCACCCGCGCGTGGCTCGAGATTCTGGCCGCGCTTGCGGAAACGCAGGCGGAAGTCGGCCTCATCCCCGCCGAGGACGCCGCAAAAGTAGCTCGAGCTTGTCGGGAGATAACGCTAGACGCGGAGTTTTTCGAAGAAGTGCGGAAAGGGTTCGAGGAAACGAATCACACCACGCTCGGCCTCATCCGCGCCGTTCAACGCCGTTGCCCGGACAAATCCGGCGAATGGGTCTACTACGGCGCTACGGTTCAGGACGTCGCCGACACCTGGATGATGATGGCGCTCGGCCAGGTCTGGTCCATCTCCTTCCGAGAGTTGCGCGCCCTCGAAGAAAACCTTCTCCGGCTCGCGGAAAAGCACCGCGACACGGTGATGTCCGGAAGAACTCACGGCCAAACGGGGCTCCCCATCACGTTCGGCTTCAAAGCCGCCGTGTGGGCACGTGAGACGCGCCGACACCTCTCACGTCTCAAGGAAATCCGGCCGCGGCTGGGAGAAGGTCAGCTCGCCGGCGGTGTGGGAAGCCTGTCGTCACTAGGACCGCGGGCCCTCGAGCTCCAGGAAAAATTCTTCTCACGGCTGGGTCTAAGGCCGCCGGACATCGCGTGGACCACAGCCCGCGATGTCCTAGTGGAATGGTTCCAAATCCTCACGCTCGTCTCTGGCACGTCCGACAAGATTGGACACGAGGTCTACAATCTGCAGCGATCGGAAATCAGTGAAGTCAGTGAAGGCTTTGTCTCCGGCACGGTGAGCAGCATCACCATGCCCCACAAGCGCAACCCGGAGATCGCCGAGCACCTCGGCACGCTCGCTAGGGTCATCCGACACAACGCGGCGCTCCTTGCCGAGTCCCAAGTGCACGACCACGAACGCGACGGGCGCGCCTGGAAGTCGGAGTGGGCGGTGCTGGCCGAGACTTCTATGGCGGCTGCCAAACTGCTCGCGCTGACCAATACCATGACGGCTCACTTGGTCGTTCACCCCGAGCGCGCCCTCACCAACCTCGCGGCGACCCGGGGCTTCGTGTTATCGGAAGCCGTGATGCTTGCGCTTGCCGAACGGGTCGGCAAGCAGAGCGCGCATACGCTGGTTTTCGAAACCGCGATGAAGGCGCATGAGGATGGCCGTACTCTCAAAGATGCCATCCTCGATAACCAGTCCATTCGCAAACACCTCTCCGCGGAGGCAATCGAAGCGTTGTTCGACTATCGGCGGCACACCGGACTCTGCCGCGAGTTCGTGGATCGGGTTCTAACCATGGCAAGGAAAGAACGAGAGGCGGACGCGGAATGAAACGAACTTCGCTGGTCATCGCCTGGCTCGCCCTCGCGGCATGTGGTGGAGGAGGCGACGGTGAGGCGGAAAGTGCGGTCACCACGACGCTCATTGGCAACGCTCCCGCCAGCGAGGAAGTCTTCATGGGAACCTGTATCAAGTGCCACGGTGACGATGCGACAGGCATCGAGGGCTCGGGCACCAACCTCACGATCAGCCAGTTCATTCGCGAAAAGACCGATGCCGAGCTCATCGATTACATAAAGGTGGGACGGGAGATGAACGATCCCCTCAACACGACCGGGATCGCCATGCCGCCCTACGGTGCCAATCCCATGTTGACCGATCAGGATCTGGCGGACGTGGTGGCTTACCTAAGGACCGTGCAGCAAGAACCTTGATGCCACTGCCCCCTCGCTTCCCGCTTGCACTCCTACCCACACCGCTGGTCGAAGCGCCCCGTCTGTCGCGCGTCCTCGGCGGTCCGCGGATTCTCTTGAAGCGTGACGACCTCACCGGCTTCGGCTTCGGCGGCAACAAGGTGAGGAAGCTCGAGTTCTTGATCGCCGCCGCCCTCGAAAAGAAGGCCGACATGATCGTGACCGGGGCGGGACCCCAATCAAATCACATCCGCGCCACCGCGGCGGCGGCGCGAGTCGCGGGGCTCGACGTGGTGGCGGTCATGCATGGCGCACGCCCGTCAGAGGTCCAAGGCAATCTCCTGCTAGATGAGCTGCTCGGCGTGGAGATCCGTTTCACCAACGATCCCGACCGCTCCTTGGTCGATGGCAAGATCGAAGAGGCCGCGGAAGACCTGCGCCGAGCGGGGCGGCGGCCCTACGTCATCCCCCGGGGCGGAGCCTCCCCGCTCGGGACACTGGGCTATGTCGAGTGCGTTCGTGAGTTGCAGGCGCAACTGGAAACCATGAACGTCGAGCCGCAGTGGATCGTACTGGCCACCGGCGCTTGCGGGACGCAATCGGGGCTGCTCGCCGGTACCAAACTGTCCGGCGCGCGGTACCGCATTCTGGGCGTCACGGTCAGCCGACCGGTCGCCGAATGCGAGGAGCGCATCATGCGACTGGCGTCCGAGGCCGCCCAGCTTGCCGGCCAGTCCATAACTTTTTCGCGTGACGACTTCATCGTTCGTGACGGCTTCGTCGGCCCCGGTTACGGGATCTCCTCAAAGGAAGGTGTCGAAGCCATCCGTCTCCTCGCACGTACCGAAGGTATTTTCTTGGACCCAACCTACACTGGCAAGGCGATGGCGGGACTCATCGAAGAGATTGGGTCCGGTCGGATAAGCAAAGATGAGACGGTCGTTTTCCTTCATACCGGCGGCGAACCGGCTCTCTTCACCCACCCCGAGATTTTGTGCTAGCATGACCAGGCTTATGATCCAACACAAGCCGACGTTCACGTCCGAGGCAGTCACCGAAGGGGTACGCGTGCTCGTCGCCTGCAAGTACTCTCCCGATCACTCGCAACCCCAAGTGAATCGATGGTTCTTCTTGTACACCGTCAAGATCGCCAACGAGGGAACCGAGCCGGTGCAACTCGTCAGTCGGCATTGGATCATCGAAGACGCGGACGGCAACGTCGAGGAAGTCCGTGGCCCGGGCGTCGTCGGACAGCAACCCCTCCTGTCCCCTGAGGAGTCCTTCCAATACACCTCCGGCTGCCCCTTGCAGACTCCTTTTGGATCCATGCGAGGCACCTACCAGATGGTGCGCCAAGGAGGAGAAGGCTTCGACGCGAAGATCGCTCCCTTCACCTTGAGCGAACCGTACACGATTCACTAGTGCTGTCCCTCCCGTGAACGTTCCAACTACGTTCTAGTTTCAGAACTGATATGGCGAAGAAGAAACGGAAGAAGAAAAGAAAACACAAGCTGACCGCTCGCAAGGCCGACAAACACTTGCTCTACGAGCTGAGCGTTCAAGCTCCAGAAATAGACGCCCGATTCTTGACTCGGTACTACAAGAAGCTAACCGGAAGAGCTGCGCGAACGTTTCGGGAAGACTTCTGCGGCACCGCCGCGCTTTCTTGCTGGTGGGTTCGACTCCATAGTGAGAACCGCGCCATTGGCGTCGACCTCGACGCCGCCACGCTCAAGTGGGCGCGCGATCACAAGGTAAGCGAATTGAACGAAGATCAGCATCAGCGTGTGCGTCTGATTCGCAACAACGTGCTCGCGGTTCAATCACCCAAGGTGGACATCGTCGCCGCCATGAACTTCAGCTATTCCGTCTTCAAGACCCGTAGACTGATGCAAGAGTACACGCGGAACGCTTACCGATCCCTGAAGCCACACGGCATTCTGGTCATGGACGCTTGGGGTGGAAGTGACACGATGGTCGAGACCCAGGATCGGCGCCGACAGCACGGCTTTACCTACGTTTGGGATCAGATCGATTTCGATCCCGTCTCCCACGATACCCTCTGCAAGATCCACTTCGAGTTCCGTGATGGCACGCGCATGCGAAACGCGTTCGTCTACGACTGGCGACTCTGGACGCTTCCCGAGATGCAAGAGATCATGAGTGAGGCTGGGTTCCACGATGTTCACGTACTCTGGGAAGGCACGGACCGAGAAACCGGGGAGGGAAACGGCAGGTTCCGGCGCTGTACCCGAGGTGGCGACGAGGATGCTTGGATCGCCTACGTCGTCGGACGGAAGTAACACGATGGGCCTGAACCAAGGCTATTCCTACCGTGAGACGCTTGGTCCCGCCGCGGCACGGCTCACGGTGCTGGAATACCTGAGCCGAAGCTACCGGCATTCTTCTGCCGACCAGTGGCGAGCGAGAATCAAAGAAGGCTTGGTGCTCATCGACGGCCGGCCCGCCGGCCGGAAAGATGTCCTTCGGCGCGGGCAGACGCTCGTATGGCGCCGACCTCCCTGGCAAGAGCCTCACGCGCCGCTCGTCTTTGCCATCCTCCACGAGGACGAACATTTCCTCGCGGTGGCCAAACCCGCGGGGCTGCCCACACTCCCCGGAGGCGGTTTCTCGAACCACACGTTGCTCGCACTCGTTCGCCGTTACTGCGCGGAGGCCACGCCGCTTCATCGGCTCGGCCGGGGAACTTCCGGAGTCATGCTCTGGGCGCGATCCGGGCTGGCACGCCGACGTATCTTGAGCGCCTGGCAGACCAAGGTGCGGCGTGTGTATCGCACATTAGTCCAGGGCATGCTCGGCGAAGACGAGTCGATCATCGAGACACCTATTGGCCTCGTGCCTCACCCCCTGCTTGGAACGGTCTTTGCCGCGATGCCCCTCGGTAAGCCTTCACTCAGCCGCGTCCGTCTATTGGAGCGTCGCACCGACACCTCACTGGTGGAAGTCGAGCTCCACACCGGGAGACCCCATCAGATCCGGATTCACCTTGCCGCCGCTGGTCACCCTTTGGTCGGAGACCCGTTGTACGCGACCGGTGGCCTGCCGAAGCCGGACAGCCGCGCGCTTCCCGGTGATCTCGGCTACCTTCTTCACGCGGAGCAGGTGCAATTCCCCCACCCCAAGACCGGACGTTCCATGGAAGTGACGTGCCTCCCGCCCCCTTCGCTTCGTGACTCGTTGACGGTATGATCCGTCCATGTCGCGAACCGCTGCCGCGCTCGTCATCGGCAACGAAATCCTCAGCGGCAAAACTCAGGAACGCAACCTCCTGGAGCTAGCTCGCGTCCTGCGTGAACTCGGTATCGCGCTGAAACGAGTGGTCGTCGTCACCGACGAGCTCGCCACCATCGCCAAGGAGGTCACCGCACTCGCATCCGCCCACGACTTTGTCTTCACCAGCGGCGGAGTTGGTCCTACCCATGACGACGTGACGATGGCGGGCGTCGCCTTGGCCTTCGACGTACCGGTCGTTCGCCACCCTACGCTCGAGGAGATGCTACGACGCCACTTCGGCGAGCGATTAAACGACAGCCATCTGCGTCTGGCCCTCGTGCCCAAGGGGGCGCGCTTGCTATCCAAGCCGGACTCCCTCTGGCCCGTCACGATCATCGAGAACGTTTGGATCCTGCCCGGCATTCCCGAGGTGTTTCAAAAAAAGCTCGACATCGCGCGCGAACATCTAGGAGGCGACGCTCCGTATATTTCCCGCGCGGTCTACACGAACCTCGACGAAGCGGATCTCGCGCCGATGCTGAACGATGTCGTCCGGAAGCATCCCGGTGTCGACATCGGGTCTTATCCCGCGTGGAGCGACAAGAAATATCGAACCAAACTCACTTTCGATGGAAAAGACGCGGCGGCGATTAGCAGCGCGTTGGAAGCATTCTTGGCTCTGTTGCCCGAAGGAGAGCCTCAATGGACGGAATGAAGTCGGTGCCTATCGAGGACAGCCCCGTCGACAAGAGAGCAGGTCTCAGCCCCTCGCACGAGCGCCGATGGGGATTGATTGGCGGCACAGTGGGTCCCCTGGTCGGAGTCGGCTCCGCGCTTGTGGCGGTCGGCATCGATGGCGTGCCCTGGTACTCCTCCGGCCCTTACCCGCTCGTGTTTACCGAGCCTAGGCTCCTGGCGCTCGACGTTTATCTCCTCTTGGTTTTCTTGGCCGGAGTGGGATTCTCGACAGCCGGGGCCATCTATTCTCGCCGGAGCGCCTATCCGAGGACCGATGCCTTGGGGCGGGTTTGATGGGAACGATCCTCATGGGCGTGAGCGGCCTCGTGTTGTTTACGCGTTTGGTGGCGCTGATTCTGTCGTAGTTCTGTCAGGTGAAACAACCTTGGCCGGACGAGGTCCTTCTCTCGAATTGTCGAGGAGCGAGAAGACTCGCCACGGTGAGACTCATTCTGACTCTGCTTCGCCCATGAAGCTCACGAAATCAGACATCGGGACCACCGGCCCGTGGATGGGCACAATGGTTTCGATGTCCAGCTTCAGGCGCTTTATGTTCTGGTAGAACGTTCGACTGCTGCGGTTGGGGGTAGCCGGCGCCCGGTCACGCGACGGGGAGTAGAGATCCGCTTCCACCACAATCTTCTCCTCGGGTAGATACGCGATCGACATCCCGGCGCTGTGATTGAGGCCCTGGATATGGTGAATTTCCATATTTCGCGTGCCATCGCTCAACACGTATTTTTCCCGAAAGGTCTCAAAAGTGTGTAACTCCTCGCCGTGGCCCGTCGTGACAAGCGTGTCGGAATGTTCCATCGTGAGCAGTCTTGAAAGGAGTGCGAAGCGATGGAAGCGAGGACAGCATTTCGTAGGCGAGCACGTGAAGAAAATCGTGGCCGCACAGGTCGAGGGCGGCGTTACTCGCGGGAACAACGTCGCGAAGCGGTACTGTATCTGAATCAGATGAAGGATCAGGGCGCGAGCCTTGAGGGTGTCGCGAGGGGGCTCGGGGTGAGTGGCTGGAGTCTATCTCGATGAAATCGAGAGGAGGCTATGAGGGGTATCGTTCGGCGTGTCGAAGTCGTGGAATCGGAAAAACGCACGGAGATTACGCTGGTAACCCCGCGAGGGTATCGAATCGAGAGTCTGTCGGAACAGCGGCTGCTGCGGCTTGTTGAGCAGCTGGGATGAAGTGGAATAGCCGTCGGGTGTCGGCATGGGCGTACGCGGCGCCGGCGGATCTCCGCAAGGGCTTTGACGGTCTGTCGGCGCTGGTGATGAACGAGCTTGGTCGTGACCCGCTGAGCGGTGAGCTGTACTTGTTCGTCAGCCGCAACCGAATCCGCGCGAAAGTTCTGCACTGGGACGGGACCGGACTGTGCGTCTACGCGAAACGTCTCGAAAAGGGAAAGTTCGCATGCCTGTGGTCCAGCGGTGACGGCGAGCCAGTGCGACTGACGACGACAGAGTTGTCGTTGTTTCTGGAGGGGAGCCGGTTGGTCGGAAAAATATCTTTGTCACCTCCTGAAATGAAGCATTTTTCACTTGCCGTGAGATCGTCTCTATGATCTAATCGTATTCCGTGGTTCGCATAAAAAACGAACACGACCTCGAAACACTCCGCCAGATAGCTCTCCTCGTTGATAACGAGAACCAGCGCCTCGTCAATGAAAACGTTCGTCTGCGAGTGGAACTGGCGAGACTCCATGGTGTGCCGGAAACGGAGCAACTTGAACTGTCGGTTCTCAAGCAACTACAGGAAAAGCGAGAGAGCATTTTCCGCATCGACGAAAAGCGGACCCGGAAGAAAACGAAGGCTAAAAAGAACAAGAAGAAAGGGCACGGCCCGCGCGAACAGCCTCATCTTCCCGTGGTCGACAAAGTAATCGAACTCGCCGAGACAGAGAAAAAGTGCTCGGTGTGCGACGGCGAGATGGCGGGTCAATACGAGGAATCGGAAGTGGTGACGGTGGTGAAGCGGAGCTTCGTCATCGAACGGCATTTGCGGAAAAAGTACCGCTGCCGATGTAACGCGAACGTCGTCACCGCACCGGCGGCGACGAAGCTTCAGCCCGGAGGCCGCTACTCGGTGGAGTTCGCGACCGAAGTGGCCATCAGCAAGTACCTGGACCATATGCCTCTCGAGCGCCAGGTTCGGATGATGCGCCGCGAAGGGCTAGATATCGACAGCCAGACGCTGTGGGACCAGCTGAACGTACTGGCACGTCATCTGAATCCGGTGTACGACGCTCTGGGAGAGAAGGTTTTGGAGTCACCCGTCATCCACGCCGACGAAACGCGGTGGCCTCTGATGGGCTCGATGAAGAAGTCGGCGGGCACGGTGTGGGGCGTTTCGAGTCCGGACATCGCGTACTACCGAATGCTGCCGACGAAATCGACGGAAGATGGCCAAAAGGTGCTGGGGACCTACTCCGGCATCGCGGTTGTGGACGGCTACGCGGTGTACGAGGTGCTAGCTCGTGCCGGTCCAGACGGCTACGCGGCTCGTGCCGGTCCACAGTTTCGTCTCGCCCACTGCTGGGCGCACGTGAAAAGAAAGTTCGACGAAGCCAGCGAGCACTACCCGCAAGCTTGCTCCGAAGTGCTTCGTTTGATCGGAGAGCTGTACGAAGTCGAACGCGAGGTCCCGGGTCCGTTTCCCGGCGATGAAAAAGCTCAGAAACTGAGACTTCGTTTACGCAAGCAACGTTCGCAGCGGATCTTGAAAGCGATTCGGCAATGGGGCGAGAGCCAAAGAAGATTGCCGCGAAGCGACTTCGGCAAGGCGGTCCGCTACATGCTGGAGAGATGGGAGACACTCACGCTGTTCGCCGAAAACCCTCTCGTCTGGCTTGACAACAATCACGCCGAGCGCGCCCTGAGGGAACCTGTCGTCGGTCGCAAAAATCACTACGGCAGTCGAACGAAACGCGGAACCGACGTCGCAGCGCTGTTCTACACCCTGTGCGAGACCGCGAAGCTTCAGAACGTCGACCCCAGGGCCTACATGCTCGAAGCGGCCTACGCCGCCATCAACCAGCCAGGAACCGTGTCACTCCCCGACGCCCTACGCGACAACTCCGCTGCGTAGCTTACCGCCAGAGATCCTGCGGATCGAAGCTGTCGAACGCCGAGTAGGGCAAGGTCTGACCGGTCTTGTCGGCGCCATCCCGAAAGACGACGACGCGGTGCAGGTTGTCGCCGTCCGGGGTGGTCGACCACTCGAAGCCGGTCATGGCGGTGAAGCGGCCAGGCTCATTGTAGGTGTCCGCCTTCTGCACGAAATCCGACCAGATGCTCCGTGCCGCCTCGTCGGAGCTGAAGGGATTGATCCCCTTGACGCCGGCCTCGATGATGTTGCCGAAGGCCTCCATCCGCCCCTCCGCGCCCGCGTTGAAGCGTTCGTGTACCCACTTTCCCCAGGAGATCCGCCAGGAAAGAGGGATTCGATTCGTGGATCATCGGCGCCAACCCGATCAACTCGGCATGGTCGGTAATCACGAGGAAGTCCAGCGGCCGGATGAGCTGCACCGGCTGACCGGTGTTCGATATGACCTTCTCGCCACGAGCGAAGCGATACCCCTCGTCCACCCCCAGGGTCGTCCCCACCAACCCGGCGTCGAACGAGAGATTGGTGTGGAAGTGCGTGTCCCCGAAGAAGACCTGGTCGGGATAATTCCTGCCGACATACGGAGAGTAGACCCTCTCCTCGGCGAAGTCGTCCTCGGTGACGTGGTAGGACTCGGGTTCCTGGGCAGACAGCGGCCCGGGATTCACTGAAAGACCGAAGACGGCCAGACCGAAGAACGAACCGAGGATTGCGGTGTGCTTCTTCATCCGATTCATGACTTCTCCTCCCTCAAATGTGCGGAAATGCTATCAACTTACGGCGCCGTTTCTCTATCCGTAAAACTACGGAATTTCCCAGCGCAGAATGACGGGAGCCCAGCCGGGCATCTATCCTAATTCGCTGAGCGGATGCGGTTTAAGGGCACGGGAGTTCTAACGCTTATCCCGAGCCGACGACCAGTACTTCACTCCCGTCACCTCGATGCGGATGATGAGCCGCCGGTCGATGGCCATCGTGCCGTATTGAGGGTACTTGCCGCGTAAGAGCTCGACCGCCCTCGCGTGCTCGCTGGCATAGCGTCCGCCCGGCTCGATGGCCTCCGCTCGCCCTCGGACCAGCACGTAGCTCAACTGAGTCCAGTCTTCCGAGTAGTCGTCGATCACGAGGGAGACACGGGGGTTGGCTTCGATGTTTCTCAAGCGCTTGAGACGCCCCCAGGAAACCGTCTTGGGTTTTTCATCGATGGCCGAATAAAAGCGTTTGCCGTCGAAGGCGTAGCAGATGGGCACCACCGTAGGTTGCCCCGAGGCGTCGGCGGTGGCCAGTCGCGCGACGCGATGGGAGTCGATGAACTTGTGGGTCGGTTCGTCTACTTCCTGCAAGGGCTCCAGGATCAAAACAACATCAGCCGGCTCAGCCCGCTAACTGCGCCCAAACCACTTAGCAGCCTCTCCGTTGTCGCCATTCTCTATGGCCTACGACGTCGTCCGTTTGAGAGTGTGCGCCCGATCATGGGACCCCGATTCGAGGCATTCTAGAGTGCCCGACGAGCCAGTTCAAGGAGCCGTCCCCCCGCACGCGGAGGCCAGTTGAGCGAGAGGCCCAGCCGCACTATCCTTCCGGGCGGGAATAACCATGGGCCAGGAAAAGCTCTCCGTCATCATCCCCACGTACAACCGCCAGGGGCTGCTTCCGCGGGCCCTCTGCTCCGTCCTTGACCAGTCCCGCCCGCCGGCCGAGGTCATCGTCGTGGATGACGGCTCGACGGATGGCACCGAGCGGCTTATGCGAAGCGAGTTTCCGGGAGTCAGGTACTTCCGGCAGGAGAACCAGGGGGTCGCGGCGGCTCGAAACCACGGGATCCGGGAAGCCCGGGGAGAGTGGCTGGCGTTTCTGGATTCCGATGACAAGTGGCTCCCCCGGAAGCTGGAGCGTCAGCTCGAAGCCCTTCGCAGAGAGCGCGAATTCTTGCTGTGCCACACGAACGAGATCTGGATGCGGCGCGGGAAGCGAGTGAACCCGATGAGAAAACATGCAAAGTCGGGTGGCTATATCTTCAAGAAGTGTCTTCCGCTTTGCGTCGTCTCCCCTTCGTCGGTCGTTATCCATCGCCGCCTCTTCGAGCGGGTCGGTCTCTTCGACGAGTCCCTGCCTGCCTGTGAAGACTACGATCTCTGGCTGCGCGTCTCCTCGGTCTTTCCCGTCCTCTACTTGGAAGAACCTCTTATGGTGAAATACGGCGGGCATCCCGATCAGCTCTCTCGCCGATACTGGGGAATGGATCGGTTCCGCATTCAGGCTCTGGAAAAGGTGCTGGGGTCCGGAACGTTGTCTCCAAAAGATCAACGGGCCGCGTTGAACGAATTGCTCGACAAGATCGAGGTCTATCTCTCCGGGGCTCGCAAACGAGGAAAGTTGGACGAGGCGGCCGCGTATCAGAGCAAACGGGACGACTACATGAAACTCCTCCACGGAAAAGCCTCATGATTCGTTTGGTGGTCGCGCTCCCCGCAGAAGCCAAGCCTCTCACCTCTCATTTCAAGCTCAAGCCGGTCCGCGAGGCCCGCGGCTTCAAGATCTACCAGAAGGACGGCACAGCGCTCATCGTTTCGGGAGTCGGTAAGGCCGCGGCGGCAGCGGCCACCGCCTATCTACAGGCATGGACCGGCAACCAACCGAATGGAGCCTGGATTAATGTGGGCATGGCGGGGCACCGGGATTTCTTGCTCGGAGAAGGCATTCTGGCGGAGCGGATCACGGATCGGGCCACGGGAGAAACCTGGTACCCCCCACCCGTCATCGAAGTCCCCTCGCCACGCGCGCCCGTTCTGACGGTGGACAAGGTGGAAGAAGACTTCGCGGAAGACTGGGTCTTCGAAATGGAAGCGGCGGGCTACTACCAGACCGCATGCCGCTTCGCGACCGCGGAGCTGGTCCAGTGCTATAAGATCGTCTCCGACAACGGGAGCGTGCCTCCCCGTTGGTTATCGACTGGCCAGGTGGACGAGCTGTTCGAGAGCCGTTTTCCGGAGATCGACGCCGTGGTGCAGGGAACCGCCGAGCTCGCCGGCGAGTTGGCCGCTCTGAGCAAGGATCCTCCCGAGCTCAGAAACCTGCTGGACCGGTGGCACTTCACGGTGACCGAAACGCGCCGCCTGCATCGGTTGTTGCAGCGCTGGCAAGCGCTCGCTCCCGAAAAAGAACTCTTCGATCCCGAGCTCGCGCGGCGGAAATCCGGCAAAGAGGTGCTTCGCGTCATCCAGGCTCGGCTCGAATCGCTCCCGGTGAGACTCACCTAACGTGATCCACACCATCTATATCGAGGAAGACGTCGCCGAGCATCCGCGCTCGGAGCAAATCTGCTCTAGGTTCCCGAGCGCGGATCGAATCTTCATCCGCCGCTACGGGGAGATCTTCAATCGCAAGGGGCAGAGCTTCCGTTTGCAGAAGAAACGGCCGGCACTCATTCTGGCGCGAAAGTTCGGCCGCTTGGTTCTTCCCGCCCCCGACGGTTACGGCGTGGGCGGTCGCCGGAACTTTTACTTCTCCCACATGCTCAACTGCATTTACGACTGCCGCTACTGTTTCCTGCAGGGCATGTATCGCTCTGCCCATTACGTGCTGTTCGTGAACTACGAAGACTTCGAAAAAGCCATCGAGGCCAAGCTCAAGGAATCACCCAGGAAAGAAGCGTATTTCTTCTCGGGCTACGACTGCGACAGCCTGGCCCTGGAGCCGGTCACGCGTTTCGTGGAAAGCATCTATCCCTTTTTCGCAAAGCATCCCAAAGCATGGCTCGAGCTCCGCACCAAGAGCATCCAGGTGAAGTCACTGCTCAAGGCCGATCCGTTGCCAAACTGCATCGTCGCCTTCAGCCTGACGCCAGAGCCTACCAGCTACGCGTTGGAGCATAAGGTGCCGCCGCTCCAGCAACGTCTGACCGCCATGGCGGCGCTCCAGGAACGCGGCTGGAAGCTCGGGCTGCGCTTCGACCCGATGATCCTCACCGAGGACTACCACCGGCAATACCGGCGTCTCTTCGCCGAAGTCTTCGAGTGCCTTCGTGCCGATCGGCTTCACTCGGTGAGCCTGGGATCTTTCCGCCTGCCCCGTACCTATTTCGATGACATGACTCGGCTCTATCCGGAGGAGCGATTGTTTGCCGGGCCCCTCGAAGTGAGAGGACACATGGTCTCTTACAAGAAGCAGGTGGAAGAAGAAATGATGAGCTTCTGCGTCCGCGAGCTACTGCCGTACATCAGCGAAGAGATCTTCTTCCCTGCCGAGATCGAAAAGATTAACTAACCGCGGAGGATTTCCTTGCGATATCAATTCTTGATCGATACGTACCGTACCGAAATCGAAAAGGTCTTGAGTGCTTGGGCCATGTTCGACGACCGAGATTGCGAGAAGAGACCGCATCCATCGGACAAACGGGGTAGGAGCTTCTTGGAGCACATGGTTCACCAGAACGTGAGCGAGAATCTCTGGTTCTCGACCATGCTCGGCATTTCCGTGACCGACCAACCGCTTCCCGCCCAAGAGACGCGCCTGTCCTTCATGGCGTTCTACGCGGAAAACGCGGGAAAGCGCCTCGCCGCCCTAGCGGAAAAGGACGACGGCTGGTGGGAAGAAACCGTGGATTTCTTCGAGGTAAAGCGGACGCGGGCCTGGGTGATGACCCGACGTATCGCTCACACCGCCCATCACCGCGGCCAGCAGACGACACTACTGCGGATGTTCAATCATGCTCTCCACAGCACGTACGGGCCCAGTGCGGACACCGGAGGATTGATGCAGAACCAGGCTCCGGTGATCTACGCCTACCCGGATACCGGCACGTTGCTCAAAGAAGAGACGGGTCAGCGCAACAAGACACCGTTGCCCGGCCCGGGCGACAAACCGCCCACGGAACGACCGGCGTCTGACCGGCGTCTGACCAAGTAGATTCGTGGCAACTTCGTTCATTGACGCCTGAGGAGAGTCGAGCGGCGTCTCACCGGCGTCTGACCACGCTGACTCGTGACACCTCCGCGAATTGACGCCAGAAGCGTAGCCCTTTGCGTCTGACCAAGCTGACTCGTAAGCAACTTCGTCTATTGACGCCAGAATTCACTCGTTTGGAGCGCCAATCTATTGTGGTTGGCGATTTCGAAACCGCTGTTGCACTCGCTCGATCTCTTCTTCATCGATGAAGCCGTCACCATTGAAGTCCATGCGGTCGAAGGATCTTTCCATCGCTCCGGCGCCTCCTCACGACTGATGCGACCGTCACCGTCGGCGTCGGCCGCAAAGAGTCGGCTCATCATGCCGCCCCGTCCGCGTTGCGACAGTTGCTTCAGCTCCTCCTCATCGATCACGCCGTCTTGATTCGCATCGACCCGATCGAACCGGCCCTGCATTTGTTCCGGTAGCTCCTCTCGAACAAGCCGTCCATCCCCGTCCGCGTCGTTTTCCAAAAGCCGCCGTACTGTGCCCGTCATGCCGGCCCCGGAAATCCTACGCCCACCGTCGGGGTCGCGCGCGAGCCAAAATCGGTAGCGCTGCGTGACCGGTACGCAGAAGGTCTCGGCATCATCGCAGGCAAAGTAGTAGACCGAAGCCGTGAGTGATTGGTTGGTGTCTTCCGCGCTCACGTCGACGAGAAATTCGCGGGGATCGGCATCCGACTTGGCGGCCACTTTAGGACCCTCACCGTTGCTCGGTTTTGCGGTGACCGTGTCGGGGGCATCCAGGTCAAAGCGCACGGGCGCGACCTCGTTGTTCCAATGGACCTTGTACAGCGGGTCGAGAAAAAGCCAAGGTAGAGCTTGCCCTTTCCCTCTTGAAGGAGGCTTCGCTCCGCCTCGACACGGAGCTTTGCGTAGAAGGGCGTCTCCTTTTCATCGGGGATGGGCTCGGACTTCAAGGGGATCATGCCCCAGGGAACTTCCAAGCGGGGCACGACGCCCGTGGGGGCCCGTTCCGGCGGCGGGGGGCTGGGGAGGTTCAGGTCCGAGACCTGTGTCCTGGACTCTGCCGGCCCCACCAGACGGGCCAGGTCTTGTCGCAGGGCCGCGGGATCGCTCCAACGCCGCCTCACCACCAGACGCCCCTCGGGATCGAAAATGAACTCGGAGTTGGGTGCATCACCGAGAGCATGCTTCGCTTCGTTCGCCATCGTGTCGCAGGGCCAGGTGACCTCCGATCCGAGCTTGTGTTGTGCCTCCGCCACGTGCATCAGACGCTCCTCGAGGGTAAAGGGGGTGATGTAGCCGTCCAGCTCGGGATGGGCCAGAGCCTTATAGATGTAGTAGAAGCGCACGCCCTTCGGCGCGTAGTCGCGATACACCGTCTCCAAACTGGGGACGTTTCTAAGGAAGGGCGGTCACGTGAGGCAGCCGAAAACGAGGACCGTGTAGGTACCTTTCAGGGAGCGGAGCTCGAAAGGCTTGCCATCCGCGGCGTAGAGTGAGATGTCCGGAACGAGCTCCCCCACCTCTGGCAACGCGGAGCCGAAGCCTCGGCCGCCTTGCTGCAACGCGGCACTCTCTCGTGGTTGCAAAACCATTGCACTCACCGTCATCCAGAGACCGAGGACCACGATGAGACCAGCTCTCTTCATGACCGGTGCTCCTCTCTAGCCGGCAGGCTATAGTTGAATTCTACACGCAAGGAAGAAAGGATCCCGTCAGTATTTTGTAAAGAATTTGTAAAGGGCTAGGAGTCCTTCTTGCGTCCGACCATGTTCTCCGGTCGGACCCACTCGTCGAACTGCTCGGCCGTGACAAGCCCCAACTCGAGCGCCGCTTCGCGGAGCGTGGTCCCCTTCTCGTGCGCCAGCTTGGCGATCTTGGCCGACTTGTCGTAGCCGATATGAGGGTTCAATGCCGTTACCAGCATCAAGGAGTTCTCCAAGTTGTGCTGAATCTTGTCGCGGTTGGCCTCGATACCGATGACGCAGTTCGTACGGAAACTGTCGCAGCCATCGGCGATCAGGCGGGTGCTCTGTAGAACATTGTGGGCGATGAGCGGCTTGAAAACGTTGAGCTCGAAATTCCCAGAGGCGCCGCCGATATTTACCGCCACATCGTTGCCGAACACTTGCCCGGCTAGCATGGTCAGCGCCTCGGACTGCGTGGGATTGACCTTACCCGGCATGATGGAGCTTCCCGGCTCGTTGGCCGGAATGACGATCTCGGAGATGCCGCTGCGCGGCCCGCAGGCCAGCCAACGCACGTCGTTGGCGATCCTCATAAGCGAAGCGGCGACCGTTTTCAAGGCTCCATGACCGTGCACCATGGCGTCGTGGGCAGCCAGGGCTTCGAACTTGTTGGGAGCCGTGACGAACGGATGCCCACTCAGCTCGGCTATCTTCTTCGCCGATCGGACGGCGAACTCGGGATGTGCGTTGATCCCGGTTCCCACCGCCGTCCCACCGAGAGCCAATTCATAAAGATGAGGAAGAGTCGCTTCGAGATGCTGGACGCCGTGGTCGAGCTGACTCGCGTAGCCTGAAAATTCCTGCCCTAGCGTGAGTGGCGTCGCATCTTGCAGGTGCGTGCGTCCGATCTTCACGATGTCGCGAAAGGCCTCGGCTTTCTCCGCCAGCGCATTGCGGAGGGCAGCCACGGAAGGAATGACCCGCGACCTCAGGGCTTCGACCGCAGCCACGTGCATGGCGGTCGGGTAGACGTCGTTCGAGGATTGGCTCTTGTTCACATCGTCGTTCGGATGAACCAGCCGTTCCTGGCCCCGCGCGCCGCCCAAAATCTCGCTGGCCCGGTTGGCGAGCACCTCATTGGCGTTCATGTTCGTCTGGGTGCCGCTCCCCGTCTGCCACACGACGAGTGGAAACTCTTCCCCGTGTTGGCCATTCAACACTTCATCCGCAGCGGCCACGATGGCCTTGCCCTTCTTCTCATCCAGCACGCCGAGCTCCATATTGACCAGGGCAGCCGCCTTCTTCACGAGAACCAGGGCATGGATGAGAGAAGGCGGCATCTTCTCGGAAGAGATCTTGAAGTTCATCAAGGAACGCTGGGTCTGCGCTCCCCAGAGCCGCTCGGACGGCACTTCGATGAGGCCCAAGCTATCGCGCTCGGTTCGTGTCATAGTGGAAGTCATTCTATCGTCTCTTTCCTCTGGCTCCGACCGGATTATACCGCCCCCGATGGGTGAGGGTTCTGGCTCGAGGGTCCGGAAGATCTTCCCCGGCTCCAGAGAGCCTGGACGATCTCTTTGAATTGATCGAGATGCACGTCCATCGCGGCCATCATGTTCTTCAAGATCTTGGCGTTGAGGGTCGGATTTCTTTCCAGAAACGGCCGTATTTTTTCCTGGGAACAACGATGTAGTCTCCATCCGTTTGGGCGACGGCGGTTACCCTCGAGTTCTTGACGCCATGGACCGTCATCTCTCCGAAATGATTGCCAGGTCCAAACTTCCGGAGTCGAATGTCCTTGCCCTCGAGCTTCATTCCAACCCCGATCGTGCCCCGATGGAGGAGAACCAGTCCCGGGAACGGACTCCCTTCGCGCAAAACGAGCTCACCGGCCTTTGAACGACTTCTTCTCCGCCATGGCAAGAAAACTCCGCATCTCGTCGAAAGTGAGGTCCTGAAAAAGAACGCTCCGCTCGAAGAAGCTCATGTCTTCATCCAGAACGACCAGCCCGCCAGGGCTGCTTTGCTCGTCTGCGACCGAAGGAGAAGGAGGAGGAGGAGCCGCGCTTGGCGCGTGTTTTCCCTCTTTGAGGGCTCGGTAGCGCTCCGATACATCTTCGTAACCCAGATCCATCTCCAGAATCTTGGAATACATTTGCTTGGCTTCCTCCAGCTGGTTCGACAACTCCTGTAGCCGTGCGACTCGATAGAAGACCGGGGCGTTCTCGGAGCTGACCTGGCTGTCCTTGATGATTTCCTTGTACTTCTGAATCGCGAGCTCCGCGAAACCCAGCTCTTCCAGAATGGGACCCAAAAGATCCACCGCTTCCGCGTATGAGGGATCGTCCGCATGCACCTTTTGAAGACACTCAAGGGCCTTCTTCTGGTCCCCCCCTTTGACGAAGGCTCGGCCGGCGAGAAAATCTTCCTGTGCCTTCGCGTAGTTGCGGGCCGCATCCAGCCATTTTTCGGATCTCTCGGACAAAGGGGCCGCTCGGGAATAGGCTCCGCCACGCTCGAACATCTCGGCGCTCAACGCGAACTCACCGACGTTGGCATACCACTCCGCGGCGGAATCGAAGGCTCCCGCCTTCTGGTAGTTCTCGGCCGCCTCCTTCTTCATGTCCAAGGTTTCGAAGACCTGGGCGGCCTTGTAAAAGTCCTTCGTCTGCAGGAACACGTTCGCTAGCGGCTTGGCCAACTCGCCGCGGCCGGCGAAGTTCATCAGTTCATAGCCGATGTCTTCCTTGGAGCGACGATACATGTTCGCCGCGTCATCCAACTGCTGCTGTTTCAGAGAATCGATGACACCCCGGATCAGGTCTTTCTTGGAAACGACGCTTTCCTGCTGGGAAGCGAGTCCCTCTTCGACAGTTTGAAATGGCATGGACCTTCTCCTTTATCCGCTAGGGCCGCTGGTTTTCGGCGCACGTGAAGAGGGAATGTTAGTTCGAACGTGCTGGGCAAGCAACCCGCGCTAGAAACGACGGGGTTATCGCTCCCCACCCAGAGTCCGGAGCAGGAACGCGTAGACGTCGGCGGCTTCCTCGATCACCTTGGAGGTCGGTTTTCCGCCGCCATGTCCGGCCTTCGTCTCCACCCGAAGCAGGATGGGATGCTTCCCGGAGTCGGCCGCCTGCAGTGTCGCCACGAACTTCTTGCCGTGTGCGGGCACGACCCGATCGTCGGTGTCCGCGGTGGTCACCAGGGTCGGTGGATAGGTGCCTCCCGGCCTCACGTTGTGGAGAGGCGAGTAGGCATAAAGGAAACGGAAATGCTCCGGGCTCTCCTCGGCGTTTCCGTACTCCGGTACCCAATAACGCCCTACCGTCCATCGGTGATAGCGCAGCATGTCGGTCACCGGCACCGCGGCCACGACAGCGCCGAAAAGCTCCGGCCGCTGCAGCAGACACGCAGTGACGAGAAGGCCCCCATTCGAGCCTCCCATGATCCCGAGCCGGGACCGGCTGGTGTACTTCGCGTCGATGAGCCCTTCCGCGGCGGCAATGAAATCGTCGAAGACGTTCTGCTTCCGATCCAGCATCCCTGCCTGGTGCCATTCTTCCCCGTACTCGTTTCCCCCGCGTAGGTTGGCGACCGCGTACACGCCTCCCCGCTCCAACCAGATGAGCCGAGATACCGAGAAGCTCGGCGTCAGGCTGATGTTGAATCCCCCGTATCCGTAGAGAATCGTCGGGTTCTCACCGTTCAACTCGAGACCGCGCCGGTGAGTCACGAACATCGATACTTGCGTCCCGTCCTTCGAGAAGTAGAAAACTTGCTTCGTTTCATATGCCGAGGGATCGAAGTCGATTTCCGGTTGACGGAACAGTCCGAGTGCCTTCTCTTCGAAGTCGTAGCGAAGTATGGCCGTTGGATACACGAAAGACGTAAAGGCAAAAAACATCTCCGTGTCGTCGGGTTCGCCCGTGACTCCCGCGATGGATCCCAGGGTAGGAAGCTCGAGCTCGTTTAGAAACTCTCCTTCCATGGAGTACAGGCGTAAGTCTTCGTGCGCATTGTGCATGTACTGAACGACGAACTGATGATTCACGATGGAAGCCGATCCGATGACATCCTCGCCCTGCGGCAGAATCGTCACCCAGTTGCTGCGGCCAGCGTTCTCCAGATCGATGGCGATGATACGGCCGCGTGGCGCTTCGAGATCGGTGACAAAGTAGAACGTCGAGCCATCACTGCCGATGGGCTGGTATTTCGACTCCCCCACCTCAAGCAAGCGAACAAAGTCGCCGTCATCTTCCACCTTGCGAACGTAGATCCCGTTTCGGTCGTCGGTTCCGTGATAGACGTACAGGACAAGATACGCCCCGTCGTCCGTAATGAAAGGCTGGAACCCCAGCTCTTTCTTCTCGGGCATCTCGAAGGTGAGGACGTCTTCTTCTTGAGGGCTCCCCAGTCGATGCCAATAGACACGGCTGTAGTTGTTTTGATCTTCGGGTGGCACGGTGCCCGGCGTGGGGAATCGATTGTAGAAGAACCCACTGTTGTCGTGCTTCCATGCGATCCCGGAGAACTTGGCCCATTGAATGACCTCGTCAAAGTCGTCTCCGCGATCGATCCGGCGGATTCGAATCTCCTGCCAATCGCTGCCGCTCTGTGAGAGCCCATAAGCCAGCAGCGTTCCGTCCTCGCTGAACGCTCGGTTCGTGATCGCCGTGGTGCCGTCCTCACTCAGCCGGTTCGGATCGATGATCTCGATCGGCTCTCCTTCCAACTCTTGGACCATATAAAGGACAGCCTGATCCTGTAGGCCATCGTTTTTCGAAAAGAAGTAGCGGTCGCCCTTCTTCCGCGGAGGCCCGTACTTCGGATAGTCCCAGAGCTCGGTGAGCCGGGCTTCGATTTCCTGCCGGGCAGAACGACTGTCGATATACTCCCGAGTGATTCTGTTCTGGGCTTCGACCCAGGCAAGGGTTTCGGCAGCGTCGGGATCCTCCATCCAACGGTAGGGGTCTGGGACCTTCGTCCCATGATAGTCCTCGACGACGTCGGCTTTGCGCGCCTCGGGATAGTTCCATTTCTTGGATTCGTTCTGCTCCGGGTAGCTTTCCGAGCTCGCCAGCGCGAGCGCGAGCAACGCCGCCACCAGCATCACAAGTACTAGGACTTTCATGGGCCGCCCCCCCTTCTCTTCCATTGCTCCTGAGTCATTATCCCGCTTCATCTTGCTTCCGGCCAGGAGTTTCCAGGACCAGAGTGTTTCGCGGAGGATGACGCTCTATTCCTCGGAAGAAACTCACTCGTCGGTGGTGAAAGCGGTGGAGATCTTGGTCCTGGGAAGCGAATCCTTTCGGCGAGTCGCGGTGCGTGATGATTACTCTGTGAACGCCGGTGCGCTCGCGGCGGCGATCGATGCGGATCGGAACGCTGGTCATAACCCGTTCTGTGTGATCGGGAACGCCGGTACCATCAACGCCGGAGCTTGTGACGATCTCGACCAGTTGGCCGATCTCTGCCAGAAAGAAAACCTGTGGCTTCACGTGGACGGGGCCCTTGGCGCCCTCGCCGCGCTTTCTCCCCACCTCAAAGACCGGGTCAAGGGGATGGAGCGCGCCGACTCGGTCGCTTTCGATCTGCACAAGTGGATGTACATGCCCTACGACGTGGGCTGCACGCTAGTACGGAACGAAGCCACGCAGGGGATGTCCCGCCGGATGTTGAATTTGGGGTAGCGGCGGCTCCTTGGCCGGCCTAAGAATAGGTCTGCCAATAAACCGTCTCCAGAGGGGGACAAGGAGCCACCAATGCCTAGGAAATCGAAGAAGCCAGTAAGAAAGCAAACGCACTCGCCTACGGGCAAGGTAGTTGGCCAAGTCGGTCAGATACTGCTACCGATGATAGCTGGGATCGCGGCCACGAAGGCGGATCTGACGGAATGGGTGTACGAGCAAGGACTGACAGCTCTGCACCTACTGCTCAGAGAGGACGCCGAGGAGATCGCGGGGCTCAAGGGCAAGCACGAGAAGGAGCGAACTCATAACCACTGTGGGAGCACGAACGGAGAGCTGAGCTTCGGTGGTCGTCGCATCCAAGTGTCGCGACCTCGAGTTCGCTCGAAGTCGGGCGAGGAGGCGTCGCTTCCACACTTCGAAGCCTTCCGCGAAGAAGACCCGCTTCCAGAGCGAGTATTGAATCAGATCTTGGTGGGGGTATCGACCCGAAATTACGAATCGAGTCTGGACAAACCCGCGGCCAAGTTGAAGTCTCGTGGCACGAGTAAGAGTGCCGCCAGCCGTCACCTCGTGAGCCAGACGACTAAGAAGCTCGAGGAATACCTGTCTCGGCGGCTAGAGGAGTTCGAGCTTGCGGCACTGATGCTGGATGGCCTTGAGGTGGCCGGACAGACCGTCGTCGTAACTCTCGGTATCACAATAGATGGAACGAAGGTGCCCCTGGGTATATGGCTGGGCTCGACGGAGAACTCTCGGGTGTGCACCGCGATGTTGCAGGACCTTCTCGAGCGAGGCTTGCGCGTCGATGAGTCGATTCTCTGCGTAGTGGACGGAGGCAAAGGCATCCGCAAGGCACTCGTCGACGTTTTGGGGGACCTCGCGGTCATCCAAAGGTGCCAGATCCATAAACTCCGGAATCTTCGCTCGTACCTTCCCAAGTCTCGTCACGCCTACGTGCTCCAGACGATGAAGGAAGCCTACAAGTGCAAGAGTGCCGACAAGGCGCGCAAGCGACTTCAGGCATTGGTGTCGTGGCTCGAGCGAAACGGCTACGACGAAGCTGCCGGATGTGACCATCGATCCGAAAAAGCCGGAATCACAAAGGGCGAAACGCTACTTTCTTGGAGCGTTTGGGGCAAGCCGAAGACGCCGAAGTGGCCTATAAGGCGGCGGTTTGAAGCCGCGAAGATCAATCCGGATATTGCGCCAGAGTATTACACCGGCCTACGGCCGCTTCTTGGCTTCGCAGAAGGGTCGCTCCGAAGAAGCCATCGATCAATTCGAATTGGCGCAAATGGTGCGCGGCGAAGACCCGGCATTGCAAAAAGAGATCGCTTCGCTCTATAGCCGCATCGCGGCCGCCATCACCGGCACCGACGACGCCGGAAACGTCTCGGTCATGAGCAACATCGTCGTGGTCACGACGGCGTCAAACATTCCGACGATTCTCACGATCGACGGCAAGGCGCTCAACCCGCCGGCCCCGACCATCCCGAACCCAGTTGTCGAAACAGTGCTCACGCCCGGCACCTCGATCGTGATAACCGGGACCGGCTTCAACAATCCTCTTTTGAACCTCTTCACCGCATCGGGGAACCTGGGACCGATCGTACCGACCAGCTTTACATCTGAGAGCATCACGTTGGACGTGCCGGCAGGCGCGACCACAGGGCCGGGCTCTCTCCAAGTCGTCAACAGTCCCTACACGGGCAACGTATTGTCAGACGCGGTGTCGGTGGTCATCGGCTCGCAGGTCTCGGTCACCAATGTCTCTCAAGTGGGAAGCACGATCACCGTCACGGGGACGGGGTTCTCTACGCTATCGGTCATCAATTTCTTCAACCTCCAGGGGGGGGTGACAGTCGTCAACCTCGGTGGGATCGATGGTTCCGGCCCGATTATTCCACTCAACTTCGTCAACGAAACGGAGTTCAGCTTCACCGTGCCGGCAGGAGCGCAGTCGGGACCGGCCTACGTTCACGTTGTGAATCCACCCTACATCCCCTTTTCTTCGAGCGGAAATGATCCCGGTGGTGCTTTCACCTTGGTGGTTCCTTGATGAGCCAGCTCGAGCCGACTGTTGAAACACCGGTTGGGAGGCGTTCATGAAACGCGGACGGTGGATCCACGCGTCGTCACCGGTTAGGGAGACGGAAGGTGGTGGCCGTCATCTCTCGCGTGACTCCGTCACCTTAACAACCGAGCTCGGGCCCACCGGCCCTCTCGCGCAAATTTGCGCCTAGGTCACTCGTTTGAGAAACCCAATGGGGTTCATGGTAAAGAGGAAGCGCTCGCGGCTGGAATCAACTTCGAAGTCCTTCGTTTCGCCGAGGAAGCGATGAAGTGCCTCCATCGGGCCGGCACCATAGTCCGGCAAAACCGGATGCCCGTTCACGTTCGTGTCCTGAACGATGAGGTAGCTTCCCTTGTTGATCATCGGACCGTAGGCCTTCAGCTCCTGGTAGACGTGCCTTTCACGATGATCCGAGTCGAGGATCACAAGGACCTTCTTACCCCGAACCCTCTCGGCTAGCTCTGCGACGAGCTCCGGATCGGTAGAGCTCGCCTGCCGGAACTCCACTCGCTCCTTCTATATGGCGAGCTGGGTCACGGGCTCGGGAACCTCGTTGATGTCGATGGTGATGACTTTCCCCTCCGGGTTGACTTCCTTCAGGATCATCGCCCACAGGCAGGCACTCCCCCCGTGCCGGGTGCCGGTCTCGATGATGAAATCGGGCACCACCTCCGCGATGATCTCCTGGGTGATCCATACATCGTTGGGGTTTTGCAGCGTTTCGATCCCGAGCCACTTGCTCTTATGCTAGGTGTTGGGCCCGTTGTAGAAAATCTTATGGAATCGGTCGATGACTCCCGCATCGCTTATCTGGGGCGGCGGCACCGGCTGCGAGCACGCACACAAGATGTTGACGCAGCCGATGGCAACCAGGAACACAAGATGTCGCATATTCCTTCCCCTCACATGCTCTGCAACATTAGAAGACGGTGATTCTATATCAACACTATATAATACCGGTCCATGTGTGCATCGAAGCTCGTTCGCCGCATCGGCACGGTGACGGCCACCGCTATTGTCGTTTCCAGCATGATGGGGACGGGTATTTTCACGACGACTGGATTTCTCGCCGGCGATTTGGGTTCGCCGTTGCTCATCCTATCCATCTGGATCGTGGGAGGCTTCATCGCGCTGGCGGGAGCGCTCTCCTACGTGGAGCTGGCGTTGAACTTTCCGCGTTCTGGGGGCGAGTACGTTTATCTTTCGGAAGCATGGGGTCCGGCATGGGGTTTCATCGACGGGTGGGTAAGCTTCTTCGCGGGCTTCGCCGCTCCCGTTGCCGCCGCGACGTTGGCCATCTCGGCCTACCTCGGCTTGAGCAACGACGGTTTCGCTCTCGAAGCCGGTCCCCTGACCGTTCACCTGGCACCGGCGCAACTCACCGCATGCACCATCGTCATCGTCTTCACGGCGCTCAACTTTCTCGGGGCTCAGGTCGTGGGAAAACTTCAGAACACGCTGACCGCCATCAAGCTCGCCGTGGTCGCCGGTTTCTTGCTACTGGGATCCGTGATGGGCAGCGGCGACGCCGCGAACTTCACCCAACACGCGGAGCGCACATCCACGCTGCCTCTCTTCGAGCAGTTAGCCGTCAGCTTGATCTTCGTCCTGTTCGCCTACAGCGGATGGAATGCCGCGGTCTACATCGCCGAGGAGGTCAAGGATCCGGAGAGAACTTTCCCCGTCGCCCTAGCCGCCGGAACGACACTCGTCATCATCCTGTACTTCGCCCTGAATATTCTCTTCGTCTACGGCGCTCCGCTCGAGCAACTGAAGGGAGTCATCGCGGTGGGCGCCGCGGTTGCGGGGTCTCTCTTCGGCGCCGGAACGGCGCGCTGGTTCAGCCTGGCCATGGCGTTCTCACTTCTGGCAACGGTCAATGCCATGTGCCTCGTGGGCCCCCGAGTCTATTACGCCATGGCGCAAGACCGCGCCTTCTTCCCGATGGCCGCGCGCATTCACCCGAGGTGGAAGAGTCCCTGGATAGCTGTGCTGATGCAGGGTTGCGCGAGCGTCCTTCTCATCGTCCTGCCGACCTTCCGGGGCCTGATCGTCTACATCGGGTTTACCCTCTACCTGTTCACCGCGCTATCGGTCCTGGCCCTTTTCAAATTTAGGCGCCGCCCCAACTGGAAGAGGTTCGCGTGGCTCGACCGAACGTATCCTTCCGTCCCCATCCTCTATGTGTTGATGAGCGTTTGGATCCTAGTTTTTTCCATCAAGGGTGCACCTCTCCCGTCCAGTTTCGCCCTCCTTACGGTCTTCGGGGGAGCCCTGGTCTATCACTTCTATATTTCCCGACAGCGAGTCAACACGGGGAAATGACCTCGCCACCGAACGTCGTGGTGATGTTTTTGAGGAAGCCGGCTACCATCCGCTGTGATCAGGCCCGGCCCCCGCGCCGCTACGGCTGGCACGTACGATAGACGAAGATCTCCGGCAGGCTCCAGCCGGGAATCGCGTAGTCGTAACGCTGACCACCGACCCTGAATCGCAGCTGCCCGGCTTCCTCGGGCGTAAAGCGAAGGACGAAAGCCGCCTGGGAAGGATTTTCGACGAGAGTTTGGAGTAGCTCCAATTCGGTGGCGAGATCGTCCCGGTAAGGAAAAGGGCGCCAGGCACCGGCTCCGGTCCTGGCTCTGACCACGAGGTGGCGGGGGAATCGCTCGTAGGGAAACCCGAGATTGAGTCGCACCGCCGCGACCGGCTCGGTCCGGCCGAGATTCAACGTGAGACTATCACCCGGTATTTGGCGGTCCGTCTCCCACTTCGTCCGGGGATCCCGATCGATGGCCCATTCGACGGGCGCCGCGCTCGACCCTCGAAGCGTCCAGCCTTGCGGCATGATCTCATCTCCCGGTATGCACAAGCCTTCTACCTCAGGCGAGTCACCCTCCAGGATGTAGACGCGCTCACCGCCGAAGCCGAACCGTTCGTAGTCGGGGCCCTCGAGTGGAGGGAAGACTCCGGCGAGCCGAATCTCGTCTCACATCGTCTTGAGAGCGGCAAGTTTGCGACCTCGTTCCGGCTCGGGCCATAGCTGCGGGTGTACCACGATGGTTCTGACTCCCAGCCAGCGAAGCAATCCGAGAGAGTCGCGATCCGGAAAATCACGGAGCTGCCACGCCAAGTACTCCATCGCCGGCGGGTAGAAGGACGTTCGCCCGAAAACGATGGGTCTCCAATGGTGAGTCGAGTAGAACATGTAGGCCGCATAGAACCGATGTTTGCGAAGGGGGATAAACGGGAAGCTCGACGACCGGCCCTTCCGGCGACTCCTCCGCCAACCAACGGTAGACCTCCGGCGCGTCTCGGCCGGTCGGCACGCCCACACCTCTAACGCCGCCCGAGAAGTGCTCGAAGGGCAGCACCACCAAGAACGCGATCAAAAGCCACGAAGCCGTTCTCGAGCCGACCCGGCTGAGGAGTGCCGCCGCACCATAGGCACCGACGACAGCCACCGCAAAGTTCACGAGAATCGCAATGCGCTCCGGTGACCGCAGGCCGCGGAAGAGCGGCACGTAGTCGTAAAGAACAGCGTACGCTCCCGGCCCCAAGGCCCGCCCACGTAAACAACCGGACCAAGCGAAACGATGACTCCGACGAGACCGGTCATCAAGGAAAGCCAGAGAAACGACCGGCCACCTGGGCTCTCCTTCGCGCGGGACATTCCGACAGCCAATCCAAACAGCAGCAGGAACAGCGCTCCGAAACCGATGAAGTGCCGCGTGACACTTGGCTTGATGTTGAAGTCGATCCAAAAGGAGAACAGGGTTCCCTCGGGGGGCCTGACGTAGTCGAGCAGATCCAACCCTTCCGCCAGGGACCTTTGATAACCGAACGCCGCGAACATTTCGAGGTACGGCAGAGCGAAGACGCCGAGCACGATTCCGGCAACGAACAACGCAACGCTCACCTTCCCTAGGCCGCGGACCGCGCCTGATGCTATTGCCCCTTTCGCCCGTTTCGCCCACAGGTAAACTCCCGGGATCCACAGCAACAGCATCATGGAGAAGTAGATCAGATAGTAGGTGCAAGACAGACCCTGTAGGAGAAAGAACAATCCAAAGAGAGCGGCGTCCTTGAAACGCCCCGAGCGGAAAACACGGTAGAGAAAGAGGACGGCCAACGGCCACCATTGAATGCTCTGTACCTGAAATCGCGGAACCTCCTGCAGTGTGTAGCTGTGAAACGCGTACAGCAGTCCACCGATGAGCGCCGCATCCCGGTGGCCCACCATCTCGCGGAGCAACAGAAACATCGCCCAGCCCGAAAGGGCGAGGGCAAGGAAGACGGCAATGTTTCGCGCCAAGAGGGCGTTTCCGCTCAGTAGATAGATGGGCCCGACCATCAAGGCCTCGACGGTCAAGTGCTCGGAGAAAGCGAGTGAGGTCGGATAGGGATAGGGATAGGGATAGGGATAGGGATAGGAGGCGTTCGATTCGAAGAGCTGAAACGGGTTCGTCGTCAGCTGATGCACGACCCAAGCCAGGATCCACGAAATGTGAAGCGGATCGCCTTCGTTCGCGGCCTGGCTGGCCGGACTGAGCGACAGTGGTGCGGTGAAGATGAATGCGACGGCGAGGAAGAAACCAAATGCGAGCAGGGCTTCCCGTATTTCCGGAGCGGCGAAGCGCGAACGGAGATCCAATAGGCTGCTCCAAAATGAGCCGCGGCTAGCGACGTCAGTGCCCGAGGTGCTTCCCCAAGATATGAGCCACGCAACCGGTGAGCTTCTTAGCATAGGCGACGTGTAGAAACTCGTTCGGCCCGTGGGCGTTGCTCTTGGGCCCGAGCACACCGGTGATCACGAACTGCGCCTTCGGAAACTTCTCTCCCAGCATGCTCATGAAAGGGATCGATCCGCCTTCACCCATGTGTAACGCCGGTTTTCCGTAGTAGGTTTGCGAGGCCTCGTCGATCACCTCACCGAGCCATGGGGCGAACTCCGGTGCGCTCCAGCCCTGCGCGGGCTCGTGAAAATCGACCGACACGTTGGCTCCATATGGTGGATCCTTCTCCAGAAGTTCCTTTACCACGGCTTGCGCCTTGCCGGTGGCGAGGGTGGGAGGAAGCCGCAGCGAGAGATTCAACGTCGTGTAGGGGCGCAAGACGTTGCCGGCATTCTGGATGTCGGGCATTCCTTGCTGGCCGGTAATCTCGAGCTCCGGACGCCAGGTGCGGTTCAAAATGAGCTCGGTCGGATCCTTCGCCACCGGCTGCATGCCTCGAACCCACGGAAACTTGCTGTACACCTCGTCCTTCAAGACTTCGCTGACCAGACGCGCTTGCTCGAGGCGTTGCTCGGGTATCTCGACGCGAAGCGCCTCGGGCTGGATCTCTCCGCTCGCCGCATCCTCGAGACGATCCAACAAGGGACGTAGGAGACGAAACGAAGAAGGCACGATGCCGCTGGCATCACCGGAATGAACCCCCTCTTCGAGCACTTGGACTTTGAGTGTGCCGCCAACGAGACCGCGCAGCGACGTCGTCGACCAGAACTGATCGTAGTTCCCGGCGCCGGAGTCCAAGCAGATTACGAGCTCGGGCTGGCCGATGAGCTTCTCGAAATGCTCGACGTACGGCGGCAGATCCGGCGAGCCGCTTTCTTCGGAGAACTCGATGACGACGACCACTCGGGCGTGATCGATGTTCTGTTCGCGCAGCGCCTGCAGCGCGCAGATCGAAGCGTAGACCGCATAGCCGTCGTCCGCGCCTCCCCGACCATAAAGCTTGTCGCCATCGAGCACCGGGCTCCACGGGCCCAGCCCATCTCGCCATCCCGTCATTTCCGGCTGCTTGTCCAGGTGGCCGTACATAAGTACCGTTTGGTCGCTATTGGCAGGCCTACTAGGAACGTCCAGCAACAAAAGCGGCGTCCGGCCGGGCAGCCGGCCGACGTGCAGCTTGGAGCCTTCGGGCTTGTGCTTTTCGACCCAGCTCTTCGCCAGCTCCAGAGCCTTTTCCATGTGGCCGTTCTTCTCCCATTCCGGCTGGAAGTGGGGCGAAACGTTGGGAACACGGATGTACTCCTGGATCGACGGAAGGATCTCGTCATCCCAGAATCCGTCAACGAAGCTCTCTACCTTCTCGTGGCTTGCCATGTATGTTCTCCTGACTCGGCGGGTCGTGATTCCTGACCCCGTGATTCTATCGTCCACCGAGAACGCGCGGCTCGACTTACCCTATCTTATCCCGATCGACGCCAGGCCGGTCCAGCGGCAACACTGCTATAATCACGAGCCGCGGCCCCAACATTGATCGACGCGAGAGTTGATCGAGACAAAACCTTCGAGGCCGAGTGGATAATCAAGCGTTTGTGCAAGAAACCCGTTCTCCACAGTCCGTCCTGGCCATCGTCGCAAGCCCTCACCTTGCACCGGCCGAGGTAGACCTTCTCCGGACGCTGGCGGGTCGCGGTGCCCGCATCATCGCTTGGCAGCATCCCTCCATCGTACAGGAACGGTTCCCCAGCCTCGACGTGGCGTCCGCTCTAAGGGCGATGGATTTGGAGAGCGTTCCGTTGGCCAAAGCTCTCGGCGAACAAGCCAGCGTCGCCGTTGACGAAGCGGTCATCGCCTGGATGAAGACCTTTGGGCGGACCCCGCTGGCTGAGAACGGAAGCTTCCGTTCTCTTTTCCGATACCGAAGGCTTTCGCTGTGGTGGTGGGCGGAACTCTTTCTCTACCACGACACGCCTCTACGGCTCTTCGTTAGAGACATCGAAGCCATGGCACGGATCCTAGAAAAGGAGCAGCCCGATCGTCTGATCCTCGTGGGATCGATACGCGAACTGGATCGGGTTGCCGTTCAGTTGGCCGGCAGAGTGGAGCGCCATGGAAGCGCGCAGCGCTTTCCGCCGCGCTCGAGCCGAGCCTCGTTTCGCTTCCTGGGAGCCCTCATCAAAACGCTGGGAACCGGGCTCAAATCGATATTGCGCCCGATCCCCCAGCGCGGCAAATCCGCCCGCCAGAGACTCTTGTTTCTCACACACACCTCGATGTGGAGAAGAAGCCCCGGCGACGGAGAAGGGGACGCGGAGCTCGTCGAGATGTACCTCGGCCCGATCTTGAAGGCGCTGGATGCCGAGGGGCAGGAGACACGGATCGTCGCCGTGGGTCCCACCGTGCCGTTCAGCCGGCGGAGTCTTCCGGCGGTCTTCCGCGATGTGCTCGAGCTCGACGAGCGTCACCGACCGTTCGTCGCCATCCGGCGTTATCTCTCACTTCCCTTGAGCCTGGCCGTCGTGAAGGCGTCTTTGGATTGCTGGAGGATGTGGCGCCGCTTCCGACGCCTTCCGCTCCTCGGAGAGGCACTGAGACACCGTGGAGTTTCGCTTCCCAAGCAGGCACTCCTATCGTTTCGCGATACGTTCCTGCTACAGCTTCCTTGGGCCATTCGGTCGTACCGCGAGATCGAAGCCACTCTGGTTCGGGAGAAACCGAGCCTGCTCGTACTGTATGCGGAGTCTAGCGGGCTTGGGCGGGCAGCCGTGGCAGCGGCATGCGAACGAGCGATTCCGTCGTTCGCGGTTCAACATGGAATCCTCTACCCGCGCTTTTATGCCAACGAGCACTCCGAAGACGAAACGGGACCAGAACTCGATGGCGTCGACTCGGTTCCCATCCCCACGAAAACCGCCGTCTTCGGCAGTCTGGCCCGCGATTTCCTCATCGAGCGGGGCCACTACCCTCCGGAGCGAATTGTCATGACCGGAAGCCCCAAGTTCGATGCTCTCGTCGAGGCCGGTCATCGCTTCAGTCGGGAGAAAACGCGAACGCGGCTCGGCTTGGCAGCCGACGTACCAATGCTAGTGGTCGCTTCGCGTTTCACCGCGATCGGGCCGGTGTTCGCGGAGCTCGTCCGCGCGGTGGCGGCGATCGACAACCTCTGGCTTCTCGTCAAGCCGCATCAAGCCGAGCGCCCCGACGTCTACGAGCGAGTCGGGGCGAGTGAAGGCGCGGCTCGCATGCGAATCGTGCCTCCCGAAGAGAATCGGCTCAAGCTCCTTTTTGCCTCGGCTGGCCTGATAACGGTTGACTCTTTCGCCTCTTCCGAAGCACTCGTGCTCGACCGGCCGGTCATGGTGATCAATTTGCCCAGCAATCTAAGCGCGCTCGTGGAGCGCGGCGTCGCTCTTGGGGTCCCGTCCGGAGAGCCGATCGAGCCTCCCCTTCGACGGTTCCTATTCGATCGCGACTTCGGTCTAGAGCTCGAGCCGCAGCGAAAGAAATACTTGGAAGAGTTTGCTTACGGAGCCGATGGGTCCTCGACGGCCCGCATCGTCTCCGCTATTCGCAAAGCGGCCGGCTTGGGAGAGGCGCCTCGAGCTATGGAATGAGAATCACGAATCCGGTGAACGGTTTCGGCCGTCTGGAAACAGGAGAGCACGTCATCCTATGCGATGCCTGGCTCGCGGATGGAATCTTCGACGGAAGTTGGAGCCCTACCCCCCTCTGCGCGAATCCGAAGCCGACCTAGAGTTCCTCTTCCCAGCCCCCGCGCAACAACCATCGTTCTTCGGCTTCAATGCAAGGGAATGACGATGGTGAGCTCGGCTGCTCGGCTGCCATCGACTTCCGGTCCACGACGATATGGACACTAGCGTGCCTGAGCCCGGCTCCTCGACTCGCGCAAGGTCTCTCTGGCTCTGCGAAGTCCGCGGACGGGCCGATCGGTTTCGGGCGGGTGCGGCTTCGAGCCAGGAGATGACGACGGATGGGCGGAGCTCATCTCCCCAGGAGCCATGGAAGCGAATCGCGCGAGGTCGGGGGCGCGAGAAACGACCTGAGAGAATCGAACCGAGCTCGGTGGTGTTGCGAGGCAGGGGGCTCATCCACAAACCGCTTCCCGCCTGGCGGGCTACGAAACGATAGGTCTCTTCTTCTCCTGGCCGGAACCGGACCGAGATGTACATCGGGTCCTCTCTCAGAAGCAGGGTGCCGAGCTGGATCCACCAGGGTCTTTCGAAGCTCACGCTGGCGAAGAGCACGCCGTCGCTTCTCGGTACGTCGGTCCAGTCTCCCCACTGGATCTGCTCCACGCGGAAGAGCCGGGGCGAAGAAAGTCTGGGTTTGCCCCGCTTCTTCAAGAGCAGCACCCCTTCGTCCGAGGCGAGCGAATACGAGCTCACGAGGGCGCGGTAAGTCTCGGGCTCGTCCCAGAAAAGGTGTCGGCCGTCTGTCTACGCTGAAGACACTGGGTTGCACGTGCCAGAGAACGTAGGTGGGTGCCTCGGCGGAGGCGAGAAACCGACTGTTGCGACGGTCGAGCCGAGGAGAATACGTCGCGAAGGAAGCTGGGGAGGGTCGATTCGCCCAAGAGAGATCGTTGGCGGCGACGTAGACGCTCTCCCAAGGGTAGACGTCGACCGGCTCGTCACCGATGCGGGCGCGCACGCTATCCGGAAGTCGCAACCGTTCGAATGCCCGGGTCGGTTCCAGAGCTCCTCGTCGGTTCCCGGTGAGCGTCGAGCGTAACTGTTCCCATCCTGACCGACCCGGAAGGAGAAAAGGCTCCGCTAGCCTCTGTCCCAGGCTGGCGATTGCACTCTCGTTCTCCGTCGCCCGGTAGTTGAACCAGGGGGCAAAGAGCAACAAGGAGAGGACCAAGAGCAAGACGGCAGTCCGGCATCTCTTCGAACAGAGCAGCGGGACGAGAATCAAACACAGAACGAGAAAACCAAAGAGCACGTGTAAGGATGTCGGAAGGCTGGACGGGCAAGACGATGTATTATAACATTTCGTTTCCCGGACAGACTGTGCTGCGAACGCCTCCCGCCCCAGAGACCGTCGAGCTCGTTTCGTTCGACGGCGGCGTATCGGATCGAAGCTCTTTCCTGCGTCCCGATCGCTACTGGATGATCGAAACTGATAGTGCATCGCCACGCATCGCGAGAGGTGGCGGCTATTCCTACGCTGCAGCCAGCTTCGGAGCAGGCAGCCTAGTCATGGCCATGACGCGATTCAACCGTGCGCTCGCCTTCGACGGGGAGTCGATCGAGGTCGAGGCCGGGATGAACTTGGGCGACCTTTTTGCGATCACGGGACCGAAGGGGCTCTTGCTGCCTGTACAGCCCGGCTATCCCGGGATCACGATCGGCGGGTGCATCGCGGCCGACGTGCACGGCAAGAACCCGTACGCTGACGGTACCTTCTCCCGTCTGGTCGAGAGCCTGGCGCTCTATCACCCAAGGTACGGGGTCATGACCGCGGACCGTCACACGAACGCCGAAGCCTTCGAGCTCACGCACGGCGGCTATGGACTGACCGGCGTTATCCTGAGTGCGAAGCTGAAGCTTGCTCGGGTGTCGGGATGGGTGGCGTCGGTGCAACGTGTGGAAGTAGGCAGTCCACTCGAAGCGCTGGATCGGCTCCACGAGCTCACCGATGGCGCCGAGCTAGCCTACACCTGGCACGATGCAGTTCCGCGGGTCGCGACGTTCGGGAGGGGATTCGTATACCGGGGAGTTCTCGAGGAAGGAGGTTCGTTCTCCTCCGCCACTCTAACGCACCGGCGGCTTGATGCCTCCAGCCGCCGGTGGCTGCCGCACTCTCTGATGGGGCAGACTGGTGCGGGATTCTTGACAAGGGGTTTCTAGTTGGCGGAGCGCGCGAAGCCCGAAGTCGTTCGGGTTCCTCTCTTCGATGCCATGTTCCCTTTCGCGCGTAGGCGCGAGTACTTCCTGCTGTACGGCAGGCCGGGCTTCGCCGAGTTTCAGGCGATCGTGCCAGTTCACAACGCGCGGAGTTTCGTCACGGAGTTGCAGAAGCGGCTTCTCGTGGATCGCGCGCCGGGCGTGATGCTCTCGATGAAACTCTTCCTGGGTACGCAACGGCTATTACGATTCGAAGCCAACGGTGTCTGCGTGACATTGAATCTCGCCCGGGAAGCTCGTACGGCGGAGTTCCTCTCGAAGCTCGATCGCATGTGCATCGAAGCCGGAGCCATCCCTAACATCATCAAGGATTCCAGACTGTCGAAAGAGACGGTTCGCGCATGCTATCCGGAATGCGACGAGTTTCGTCGAAGGCTTAGAGACTACGATCCGGATCGCTCGTTTCGAAGTGAGCTGTCTCAGAGGATCGGCGTTTGAATTTCCTTATTGTCGGAGCGTCCGGAGGACTGGGTCGGGCGCTCTGCGAGCGCTTCGCTTCAGCCGGCCACGACCTGGTCACTATCTCTTCGGACGAGCGCGATCTCGCTGCCATGAGCGCGGACCTGCAGATCAGGTACGGGGCGAGGGTTACGGCCATTCCTGCCGATGTTGCGACTGGTCACGAATATCTTGACGATGTCGTTCGCGTCACCGAGGAACAAGGGCCGCTGGACGGAATGCTGTTCCCGACCGGGGTCGTCGCTTCAGAGGATACCGGCGGGCTCGAGCCTGCCCGGTGGACAGCTGATACGGACGAACTACACAAGCGTCGTCGCCGCTGTCGCCCGGCTTCTGCCGGCCATGAGGGATCCTGGGCGGGGTGTCGTGGTCGGGTTCGGTAGTATCGCCGCCGCACGCGGCCGCAGCGGTAATGTCGTCCACGCCTCGTCGAAACGCGCCCTGGAAAGTTACTTCGAGAGCCTGAGGCACGCGTGGGCCGGACAGGGGCCAAGGGTTCAGTTCTACATTCTCGGCTATCTCGACACGAGTCTCGCGTCGGGTAGAACGAAACTCTTCCCGAGGCTTCGCCGGAACGCGTCGCAGAGCGTGTTTTGCGCGACTTGAATCGTGATTTCGGTGTCGTGTACTATCCCTTGTTCTGGCGTTACGTTTCCATCGGGCTTCGATGGATGCCGTGGTTCATCTTCAAGAGACTCCGGTTCTGAAATGACCTGCACCAGTGAGCTTCGGGTCAGCTTGTTCTTTCCCGCCTACCGAGACGAGCGAACCGTCCGCACCGTTGCGGAGAAAGCGCTGCGTCTCCTGTCGTCTCTGTGCTCCGAGTAACGAGATCATCATCATTGATGACGGCTCGCCGGATCGATCGGGGGAGATCGCCGACGAGCTCGCGAAGGAACACGATTCGATCCGGGTCATTCATCACGACAAGAACTTGGGTTATGGGGCGGCGGTCCGATCCGGGCTCGCCGCCAGCCGTTTCGAGTACATATGTTTGACCGATGGCGATGACGAGTACGATGTCGAAGACCTTCGGAAGCTCCTGAGCCGTCGCGAGCGATACGATCTAGTGATTACGTTCCGTTACAAGAAGATCTATTCGAACACCCGTATCTTCGTGTCCTGGGTTTACAATCGACTGCTACGCATCCTTTTTCGAACGTCTTTCCGTGACGTTTCGACCGGGCTTCGCATGGTGAGGAAGTCGGTGATAGATGATCTGGAGATCGTTTCTACGAGTCCCTTCGTGGGAGCGGAGATCGCCATCAAGGCGATGCTCAAGGGTTATGCGGTTGGCGAGGTCGGGATCCAGACTTTTCCTAGACAGTTCGGAAGAGGAGCAACCGTTTCACTGCCCAATATCTTCGCTACCCTATCCGATGTCTTGCGGGTTTATCGGGAAGTCTTCTCCGAGACCTACGACCTTCCCTCGAATCGGGGGCGCGACTAGCTCATGGACAAGTTGGACGTTCTTTATCGGCATCGCTTCTCGGAGGAAGACAGAAAGCGTCGTCAACGCATCTAGAAGGTCCTCTGCCGGCATTTTTTTTCAACGCTACGTCCGCGAGACCGATACCGTCCTCGAGCTCGCTTGCGGCTACGGCGAGTTCATTTCCAACATCAGAGCCGGCCGTAAATTGGCGGTGGATTTGAATCCGGATGTGGCCTCGCACCTACCTCCTGGCGTCGAGTTCCATCGAACCGACGCGTCTCGGCTCGAGTTCATTGGCGACGACGAAATCGACCTGTGCTTCGCCAGTAACTTTTTCGAGCATCTCACGAGCAAAACCGCGCTCGATCGACTCTTGGAAGAAGTGCGGCGCGTGCTTCGTCCCGGTGGGCTCATGGTCGCGCTCCAGCCGAACATCAAGTACGCGCCCGCTGACTATTGGGATTTCTACGATCATCACCTCCCTCTCAGCCATCGCTCGTGCACGGAAGCGTTTCACAAAGCCGACCTCGAGATCGTCGAGCTCATCGGTCGCTTTCTCCCATTCTCGACGCTCTCTCGACTGCCGCAGCACCCATGGCTCGTGCACCTTTATCTGAGCTTCAAGCCGGCGTGGCGCGTAATGGGTCGACAATTCCTCATCGTCGGACGTAAACCTAGCTAGTTCCCGTCCCGGTAGTCATGTTGCATTCGAAGCGCCGATGCATCCCGTCTGGCAAGGCGCGAGAAGTGAATAATATCTGGATATATGGGCATTCTTCCAGTTCCGCCGCTGACGCGGCCTAGCCTTCCGCTCGACAGGCTCGCTGCGGAAGGCGGCGAGCAACGCAGCCAGACGGGATGCATCGGCGTCCAAGAATCGGTAGTTATTCTTGCCCGGGCCCTTAGGACGGATCGGTTCCTGGTGTGATTGCTTGTGCCGGGACGGTGGCTTTGCTACCGCTCTCAATTGAAAGGGGCGCCGTGAAGACCACGGCGAGAACGAGGTAGAGCGCGAGGAAGAGCTCCGGCTCGGACAACCGCAACCTGTCGACGCGGCCCATGTTATCTCCGTACTCGCACAAACCGTGTCTCGGGCCCGCTGTGCTATCCTTTCCTACCAGAATCAAAATGTCGCGTGCCGCTCCTCCGTTCGACCGCATGCGGGCGAGCTACGCCCTGGCGCTGGAGCTCGGTCTTCCCGACATGAAGAGCGAGTACTGGAGAAAGCTCCTGGAAGGGGGCCGTCAGGAGTACGCCGGCAAGGGGAACTTCATCGAGCAGGATGAGCTCTGGGCAAGCTTCCGGAACAACGTCATCTCCAAGGGGCTCGACAACGCCAACGCGCCGCCCGAGGCATTGCCCCGTGCGCACGCGAAGTGGGCGCGCATGTACTCGGAAATCCGGCCGCACGTCCCGGAAGTCTACCGGCCGTATCTCGTGGAGTCGCCCATCGGCAACCCATCGACTCTCGAGGTCGATGGCATCCGCGTGAGCCAATCGTCGTTGGAATACACGTACATGCCCACGCATCTCGCCCCTTACCTGTCGCGCGTTTCGGTCGTGGTCGACATCGGTGGCGGCTACGGCGGCTTCGCGCGTGTCATCAAGACGGCGCTCCCTTCGGTGCGGCTGGTGCTCCTGGACCTCCCGGAGGTGAACGTCATCCAGACCTATTACCTCACGGCCGCTTTTCCCGAGGCGCGGGTTTTGACGCTCGCCGACATCGGTGACGAGCCCTCGGTCGATCCTTCGGCCCTTGGCGCCGACTTTCTCGTGCTTCCTGGACCTGCGTCAACCGGTACGAGAAAAAAACCCGATTGAAGGAATATCCCTTCGACGATCGGTGGTACGTCAGCTATTCCAAACCGTGGCCGCGATTCATCGACGAGAACCCGCACCATGAAGCTTCGTGGCCGGTCGGGCCGGCGCGGTGGTCGAGTTCAGTTTGAGGGAGCACGTCTTGTCCTTTCCGCCTCACGAATCGGCGTGGAAACGGATCCGGAAGAGCCTCACCGCAGCGCGCTGACGCGCTCGAAACGCAGTCGATCGACGGCGAGATACGGCTCCTCTCCCGCGCGTTCGGCAGGAACGAGCTCGAGCAGATTGATCCGCTCCCAAAGCTCCGCCGGCGCGGTGACGACGTGCTCCGCCATGTCGGCTCCAGGCTGAACGCTACCGAGTCGTGTACCGTTTAGCCACACCTCTACCGCGCGTGGCGTCGCGCCGGGCGGCACCGCGCAGTCGACGAAGATTCGGAGAGACTCGGTTATCCCGACCGGGACGAAGACGCCGGCTCTCGGACCCACCGCAAAGCGGACGCCCCGCGGCCGTCCCTCCCAATCCTTGACGCCGCTCCAGCCGTTGCCGATGAACGGGGGGTCTGTTTGGCCGATGTCGATCACCCCGCCGAGTCCCTGCATGGGATGAAAGAGGTACTTGCCGACGAGAATGTCGTACTGCGTCTTGGGGCGATCGTAACGCTCGGCGAAGAGCCAGTTCATGGGGAATGAGAAGGGATAGCCGACCCAGTCGAACACGTCTTCGAGCATGCCTTCGGAAGCGGCCTGCCAGGACATCGTGTCGTCGGCGGGGAGCCGTCCCTTTCGGTACTGCTCCATCAGAAGCCCGTTGTAAGCGATGAACAGGGCGATAACGCCGCCCACCACCCACTTGGGACGACGCCTTGCGAAGTCCGCCGCCCAGCCGATCGAGGTAGCGAGCCCGAGCGCAAAGATGGGAAGGGCGGAATCGAACCGTCTGGCACCGAACGAGCCTCCGCCCCACCAGTCGGAAACGCTGCCGTTGATGAAGGTGAGGAGCGCGAGCGTGAAAGCCAAGGGAACGCCCGTCCAGGGCTGCCGCCAGGCGAAAGCGACGAGCCCAAAGACGGCGAAGATGAGAAGCGGGCTCCAGGAAAAGAGGCCGTGCCGCGACGAGAAGAGCACCTCGGTGACGAACGGCTCCGACCACCGCATGTAGCCCGAGCCGAGCGGTACGCCGATGAGCGCCCGTCCGAAGATCGTTTTCCACGTCAAAAGCTGCGGCAGCACGGCGAAAAGAAACGCGGCCGAGAACAGAAGCCCGGACACGAGCACCGGACGCCACTCGCGCCGCCAAAGTCGGCGAACCAGGGTTAGGCCGGGAAGTATCACGAACACCGCGCTCTGCCACCGCACGCAGGTGCCGGCGCCGGCGAGAAGACCGAGAAGGGCGAAATCCTCGAGCGACTCGGGGCCGTCGGCCCAGCGCGCCACGAACAGCGTGATGATCAAGAACGTGAGCGCGTGCGTGTAGATGGCGTGGTAAGTCAGATAGAAGAACAGGAAGCTGCCGAGCCCTGTGCCGATTGTCGCCAGAAAAGCGACGTAAGGGGAGAACCACTTTCGAAGCAACCGGTCGAGCACGAGAAGCCCGGCCCAGCCGATGAGCAGGTTCCCCAGCGCGACAGCGTGAAAGTAGGGATCGGAGAAGCCGTCATAGGCGGTCTCGAGGCCGTGGGCGTTTCGGAGCCAGACGGCCACGTGGCCGACTCCGAAGAAGGGAATCCAGGCGATCGGGCCGCCCACGGGAAACGTGTAGCGGGGCCGGCCCGTCTCCCTTACCGGCGTCGACCCAGTGTAGCTTTCGATGCCCAGCCGTGTGTACTGATTGCCGAGATCGATGTCGCCGTCGAACGCGACGGAATGCGCGAAGGAGTAATACCAGAGGCCGTCACCGCGGAGCCGATAGCCTCGATAGTGAAGAAGCGGTAACAGGAGTATGAGGAGCGCGGCGTAGGCGTGCAAGCGCCGAGCCCGCTCTCCGCCCGCGCGCCCGCTCGCGAACAACAGGACGAGGATCGCGACGACTCTTGCCGCGAATCCGGAACCGCTTGCCGGCCCGAGGAGCGAGACGCCGCCGCTCGCGACGATGAGTCCGAGATCGACGCAAACGACCACGAGCGCCCCTCGTATCGCTTTTCTCAGGTTGGCTTCCACGCGTTTGTGTATGATTCCGGTATCAGTCTACCGGAATGAAGACGCTGGAACGAGTGAGGGACGTGGCAGCATGATGGTGACGACCCCGATCTCATTGACCCCCTCGAACGTGTCTCGGGTGCTCATCCACATCAATGGCGAGATCCTATGTCCCCGCGCGGTGACCAGTCAATCCGTACGGTCCGAGCGCGAGAGTCTCCGCTGAAACTTCCATCTTCTCTGGTTTCGAAGGTTCCTACTTCGTCGTCGGGCGTAGTGCCCGTAGTACAAAACCGAATGTTGGTTGGGCAGGGAGACGTGGATGAGCACACGGCGAGGAACTCGAGAGGGTTCAGGAGCTCGGCTTTTGTGTTTTTGGACCTGGGCTGATACATCAATAGCTCCTATATTCAGCGGGTTTGATCTTTCGAAGCCATTTTTCGAGGGTAAGCCAAGTGAGACTGTCTAAGGTTACCGCGGGCGTGATGGCACTGTCGTTCATGTCCTGCGGTCAGCCAGAGCCGGAGCAAGCGCCGCTCGACGCCGAGGCGATCGTGGTCGGTGCGGGTATCGCGGGCCTCTCGGCTGCGGTCGAGATGGGGCGCAGCGGCGTGAACGTTCTGTTACTCGACATGAACTCTGTGATGGGTGGGCATGCCGTGATGGCAGGTGGTTTTGCCATCGTGGATACGCCCATTCAGAAGAGGGAGGGTTTCCAGGACTCGCCGGAGCTCGCTTACGCCGACTGGATGGAGTGGACCGAGGACGGGAACCCGGAATGGAGCCGCTACTACGCGGAAAATTCCAGGGAAATGATCTACGACTGGTCGGCCGAGATGGGCGTTGAGTTCGTGCGCGTCCAGGTCGGTTACGAAAACAGCGTGCCGAGATTTCACTTCACCCCTCGGGGCGCCTTCGACGTCGTTCTCGCCCCCCGGCGTAGAGATCCTCAACCTCGGCGTGCACGGCTACGGGCACGGCCAGATGCTTCTCTACCTGAAAGAGGAAGGAGTCAAGTACAAGCCAGACGTCGTCCTTCTCGGTTTCATTTCGGAAGACGTACAGCGAAACGCCCTTTGCTTTCGTGATTACGCCAAGCCGTGTTTCGAATTGGTGGACGGAAAGCTCAAGCTACGGAACGTCCCCATACCCACCCCCGAAGAGATGCTGCGACGAGAGTCCTTCCGACCCAAGTTCTGGGACATCATCTCCATCGCGCGAAGCCACTACCTTTGGCGTACGGGGTGGACATCCCGATACCAGGACGAGCTGACCTTGGCCATTCTAGACGAGATTGCGGAGACGGCCAGAAGCATAGGTGCCAAACCGGCCTTTGCTTACCTTCCTGAATACGGCGAGATCGACAAGCCCGAGCTGACCATGACGCGCCTCGCTTGGTCCAGCTTCCATCGGCAAGGTACTCGATGATCCCCGAGGCGAGGCTCCCTGCGATGCCCATCGCATGGACCGTTCGTTTCTAATCGAGACCGAGGGCCGTTGCGACTCCGCCGGCGGCGGCAAGCGACCCGATCACGGCGGTCGGGTGGAACCCCGCCTTGTGAATCGCCTGGAGCGCCACGAGACTCATGCGACACATCAGTTCGACCCCCACCGAAATGCCACGCCCGACGGCGCTCCCGGAAAGGCCGCGATGCTCAGCCGCCGCAAGAACCGCGGGAACGACGACCGCGCCGGCGTGAACGGGGCCGCCCTCGAACGTGTCGTCATAGTCTTCGCCATGCGCAGACGTTCCGTTGACGAGTGCCGCGTCGTAGGGTCCCAAGCTTCCCTCATGGCCGATGGCGGTCGCGTTGCCTCCCTGCGAAGCGCTGGCAAGCACCGCTCTCGCATAGTCCCCGTTTCGCGCCGCGACGCACAACCCCGTGACGTCGAACAGGAGTCGCCGAATCACACCGCGCACGGCGTCGGGAAGCTTCCCGACACCCACTGCAAAAGAAGCGATTTCCTCGGCAATCGTCACTCCCCTGCCTCCTTGCGGCGACGCACCGCCTCGCGCCACTCGCGTGTTAGCGAGCCGAGCACGAAAAGCGTCGCGGCTATCAGAAAGCCGACCGCAATCGGATCCTCCAAGAAGATGGCGTGGTCCCCGGCTATTCGATCTTGGAATCGTCTTGGTGGCGGGTGTTGCCGGCTACTTGATGCGTTATTTCGGGTTTCCGTTCTTGCCGGCGGTGCTGGGCGTTGTTCTGGGTAACCTCGTCGAATCCAACTATCGTCGCTCGCTTGTTCTGTCGGGCTTCTGCGCGGTGACGACGCCAAGAGCGGTCCATCGGCGAACCATGGAAGGACTCTACCAACGCTTGACGTTTCTCGATACTCTGCGAATGGTTCCGTTGAGATTCTCAATGGCGTTCGTCGTGGCAAGAGACTGGCGAAGTAAGGCGGGCAGCGCGAGCTTCACGACCGTGAGTGTCTCTTCCATCCCTTCACGAAGGCTTCCGGCAGCTTCGTCGTAGCCGTTTCGCTCGAGCCACGACACCACTTCGAATGTGCCGCTCGGCTCGGCGATCCAACGAGACGAGGTCGCCTGCACGAGCTCTTATCTCTCTCTCTACGACGACATCCTTATTTGTGATGCGTGCGGCCTGGCTCGCTCCGTTCCCACGATAAACAGCGAAGAGCTCGCCGCGCTCTACGGCGCGGTCGAAGATCCAGACTACTTGGTTTCGGAGGAAGAACGGCGCGCTAGCTTTCGGGAAGCGTTAGAGGAAATGGAGCGCTACCTTTCCAAGGGTAGCGTGTTGGAGATCGGCTCGGCGGTGGGGCTATTCCTCGAGGAGGCACGCAACAAAGGTTGGGAGGCGACCGGCATCGAGCCCTCCCGCTGGGCATCCGACGAGGCGCGGAATCGCGGCCTCGACGTCTTTACCGGCACGCTCGAAGACTACGATCCGAAAGGCAAGACATTCGACGCAGTCGTCCTTTGGGACGTTCTCGAGCACCTGCCCGATCCGGTAGCCGCGCCACGGCGCATCGGCGAGCTTCTTGAACCGGGCGGTCTCGTCGCCTTCACCACGGTCAACATCGGCGGTATGGGCGCTCGGCTCCTAAGGAGCCGGTGGCCTTGGTTCATGCGCATGCACCTGCACTACTTCACATCCAGAAGTCTTCGGGAGCTGGTACGGCGCGAGGGCTTCGAGGCGCTCCACGTCGCGACGCAGCCCAAGGTCCTCAAGCTCGGATACGTTCTCGAGCGGGCCCGAGGTTCTCTTCGGCCCCCTGGCGACGGCAGGACGCTGGACGGCGGAGCGACTTCGTCTCGCCGGCTATCCGGTGAAAGTCGATCTCGGAGATATTCTCCTGGTCGTGGCGCGGAAACTCTGAATCTAGGTTCTTTCCTTCAGATAGCTCGAAAGAGCCTCTTTCCAAGATCGCAGGCGAATTCCGGTCGAGCCTTCGAACTTGCTGACGTCCAGCGCCGAGTAACGAGGTCTCCGCGCCGGCCGCGACAGATCGGCCATGGAGATGCTTTCAACCAGTGAACCTTCCCTACCGACGTGCTCCGCGAGGATCCGTGCCGCTCCCAGCCAATTGGTTTCACCGTGGTTCACGACGTGGAAGGTTCCGGAAAATTGCTTCTCGGTGAGAACGAGAATGGCTTCGGCCAGATCCTTCACCCACGTGGGGCTACCCACCTGATCCGCAACCGCGCGAAGCACCTCTCCCGCTTCGAGACGACGGAGCGCCCAATCGACGAAACCTTTGCCGGAACCGTAGAGCCATCCGCTGCGCACGATGAGATGTGCCTCGGGGGAGACGCCGACGACGCGTCGTTCACCCTCGAGCTTGGACTGTGCGTACTTGGAAAGAGGATTGGTCGCGTCGTCTTCGACGTAAGGCGTCTGCTTTTCTCCATCGAACACGTAGTCCGTGCTCACGTAGAGCATCTTCGTGCCGGCTTGGCGCGCCGCCCGGGCCACCGATTCGGTGCCCTCGGCATTGACCGCCATCGCTCGCTCCGGATCGCTCTCCGCGCCGTCCACGTTGGTATAGGCGGCACAGTGAAGCACGGCGTCCGGGGCGAAGCGCTCCAAAGCACTCCGCACGGCGCTGCGGTCGGTGATGTCGAGCTCTTGCCGGGTTAGCCCGACGCAATCGTGTTTGTGGGACGCGAGTCTCACGCAGGCCCGGCCGAGCAGCCCGCCGGCCCCAGTTACCAGAAGCTTCATCGCGACGTCTTACGTCTAGCGCCTAGCGATCTTTTCTCGACCAGTCGTAAGGGATTTCTTTGGTGTGCGCATCGAGCCGAACTTCGTCCGGCTTCGCGTAATAGTAGAGCTCGGTGGGACAGTTGACGACGACGGACGTCTCCGGGGAAATGCACTTCCAGCCGTGGTAGACCCCCGCGGGAACTTGGACCAGGAGGGGGTTCCGATCGCCGATAAAAAACTCGTTGATTTCCTTGCGGGTGGGAGAGTCTTCGCGCGGATCGTACAAGACGAGCTTCACCATGCCGGCGACGCACACGAAGTTATCCACCTGCTCTCGATGGAGATGCCAGCCCTTGACGACACCTGTGTAGGTGGCGGTGGCGTAGAGCTGACCGAATTTCACGAACACCGGATCGTCGTTGCGAAGCATTTCCATGAGCCAGCCCCGCTCGTCGGGGATCAACTTCAGGCTCTTCGTCCGCACGCCCTCTATCATCGTGGCCTCCAACGTGGGTCTCGGAGCTGAAAGATTAGCACACTCGGCACTCACCGCAGAAGGCTTCCTGGTCGCCCACCGCCCCATTGGCCTATAATGACGACTCTGACGGTCGGGTCTTCTTTCAATGCCGCAGGGCCCCGGGCCTTCGCCTTTGGCTTCGGCCACGCTCGCCGAAGTCCCCTTCGGGGACGGAGGCGGCACCCCCACGGCTCGCCCTCCGGCGACTTCGCGCCTACGGGCGGGTTGAGGACTCCCTAGAGCCTAGCGGAGCTTTCTTGCTCAAACGAAACCTAAAGAAGCTCAAGAACCGTGTATCCGGCACGCTGCGCCGCCGGCACACGCAGCAGTTCGTCCGCCGCGGCGACGGAGTGGCTCCCAACGTGCCTCATTTCGTGGTCTACGAGCCCACGCTGCTGTGCAACCTGCATTGCAGTTTCTGCTATGTGGCCGACATCCTGAACCCGGCAGATTGGAGCTCCAAGGGCTGACGATCGACGAGCTGGACCGGATCTTCGCACGCGGAGCCGTCAAGTCCATCAACATTACCGGCGGTGAGCCATTCGTCCGAAAGAATCTCCTCGACGTGTTTCGCTATCTGCAAGGCAAGGGGATGCACTGCGACTACGTCACCACCAACGGAACGAAAATTGGGGACGAGAAGGCCGAGGCTCTCGCCGATCTCGCCGCATCTGGATTTTTGCGCCACATCAGCGTTTCCATCGACGGGCCGCTAGACTTTCACGACGAAATCAGCGGGCAGCGAGGAGCCTTCGACAAGGCGGCGAACAACATCAAACAGTTACGTGAGGTCTTTGCGGCACGTGGCCTCGACCTGCCGGTGTCCGTCAACACCACCCTGACCGCCGGCAATCTCCATCTGCTCCGGCAGATTGTCGACGCCGTCTCCGAGCTGGAAGTCGAGCTCATCGGCTTGAACCAGCTCATGTTCGCCACGAGCAAGGAAGTCCAGGAAACGCTCGATATCATCGGCGAGAGCGATCCCGGCGTCATCAGCACTCACATCACCGATGACTCCGGCATCGATCCCAAAAGCGTGGCCCCAGTTCTGAAGGAGGCCGTTGCCTACGCCGAAAGCAAAGGGATCACCATAAACTGCGTCCCGCTCAGTCCTACGAGCATTCCGAAAAATACTACACGCCGGACGAGCCACTTCGCGGCCAGTGCTTCTATCCCTACTTCGGCGGGCGGATCACCTACGATGGAAAAGTCCATTTCTGCCCTTTCATTCGCGTCGAGATGGGTGACGTAAGAGAGCAGCCCCTGGAAGAGATCTGGAACAGCGAGAAGTTCGTCGGCCTACGGAAGAAACTTCTGGACCACGGCATCTTCCCGGTCTGCCGGAGATGCTGCAAGGTCGAGCTCACCGACGCCCATCAGGCCAGGCCAAAGGAAGCAGTCTACGAGCCCGTCCAAGTTTAGTTGGTTCTAACTCGCTCGAAGCGGATTCGGTCCACCGCAAGGAAGGGATCGGTTGATGTTTCGTCCCCGGTAGCAAACTCCAGCAAATTGATCCGCCGCCACCACCGCGCCGGCGCGAGGAGAGCGTACTCGCGCATGCCGTGCTCCGGGCGAAAGCCTCCCAGGTGAGCTTCGTTCAACCAGACTTCGATCCAGCGCGGCTCCGTTCCGGGAGGCACCGCGCACTCGACGAAGATCCGGAGCGCTTCCGGCCGATCGGTCGGCACGAAGACACCGGCCGGCTCGGAAACGGCCACTCGAACGGCGCGAGGCCTTTCTTCCCAGTCGGTCACCGAGCTCCAACCGTTTCCCACAAAGGGCGGATCGGTCACTCCTAGGTCGATGACGCCGCCGAGATTGTTGTGCCAATGAAAAAGGTACTTGCCGACCAGCAAGTCGTATTGCGTCTTCGGCCGATCGTATCGGAGGGCAAAGGCCCAATTGGCGGGAAAGGAGAAGGGATACCCTACACCGTCGAAGAAATCCTCGAGCATCCCGCCCGCCGCGGTCTCCCAAGAGATCGTGTCGTCCACGGGAAGTCTTCCTCTTCGGTATTGCTCCATGAGCAGCACGTTCACAGCGACCAGGCCGAATAGAAGAAGTCCCAGCACCGCTCCCGGACGGCGGCGAATGAAGCCCATCGCCCCCTGCACCGCGGTCGCGAGACCGAGCGCGAAGATGGGGATCGCGGAGTCGAACCGCCGCGCGCCGAAAGAACCCCCTGCCCACCAGTCGGCGACGCTGCCGTTGACGTAGGTGAGACCGGCCAGAAGAATCGCCAAGGGAATTCCAAACCGCGGCTCGCGACGCAGGAAGAAAAGGGACCCAATGCTCGCCAACAGCAAGACTGGGCTCCACGAGAACAGACCGTGGCGCGACGAGAACAAGACTTCTTCTAGAAACGGGTGGGACCATCGCATGTAATCCTCGCCGAGAGGCACGCCCAAGTAGTAGCGGTCGAAAAGAATCTTCCAGGCCAGGAGCTGTGGTGCGAAGGCGACGAGGAAAGCGCCGATAAGCGCTCCCGACTTACGGAGCGCTGGCCAAAGTCGCTCGAGCGCCATCCCGCAAAGCGTCCAGAGGGGAAGAAAACCGAGAAGGGCGCTCTGCCATCTCACGCAGGCGGCCGCGCCAAGAATCAATCCTAGAATGGCGAAATCTCTTGTGGTCTTCGGTCCACGGATCCAACGCGCGATGAAAAGGGTCGCCAAGAGAAAGCTGGGCGCATGGGTATAGATGGGCTGGTAGCCCATGTACCAGAACAGAAAGCTGCCCATCACCGTCCCTACCGTAGCCGCGAAGGCCGTTCCGGGAGAGAACCATCGGCGCAGGAGCCGGTCGAGCACCAGCAATCCGAGCCAACCAATGAGCAAACCGCCCAATGCCGCGGCGTGAAGGTAGGGATCCGTGAAGCCGTCGTACGCGGTCGCGAGTCCGTTCAGGTTGCGCAGCCCGGCACCGGCGTGCCCGAGAACGAGGAACGGTATCCATAGGAGACCCGCTCCGATGGGAAACGTGTTGCGAGGCAGCCCGGCCTCCCGAACCGGTTGGGAGCCACGAAACTGATCGACTCCCAAGCGGGCGGTACTCGTTGCTGAAATCGAGGTCGCGATCGAAGGCCAGAGATCTCGCCTAGGCGTAGTACCACATGCCATCTCCGCGGAGCCGATAGGCGCGAAGGTGGACGAGCGGCAAACAGAGTAGCAAGATGGCCAGGTATCCATACCATTGTGCGTTCGCAGCACTTCCCACCAAGCGATACCTCAGGGCCAAAAGTGCGAGCGAGGCTGCGATACGGAATCCGACTCCCCCGGGGCTCACCGCTCCGAGGACGGAAAAACCGCCGCTCGAGACGATGAGGGGTCAAGTCCAAAGCCAGCAGACCGAGTGCGGCGTCGATCCCTCGTTTCATGAGCTGTCTGGTTACTTCAATCGCGGTGACATTACAAGACCGTCTTTGCTCGGTCTTTGCTCGTTCGGGCAGGTTCGTCTTAGACTGAGCACCAGAAGTTGAGGGAGTCCTCAACCCGCCCGCAGGCGCGAAGTCGCCGACCCGCCTCCGCCAAGGCTACGGCGGGTCCGCCGAAGCTAGTAAAGGGAAAAGCGAGCGAAGGCGGAAGGGCGAGCCGTGGGGGTGGGCCCCGCGGCATTGAAAGAAGACATGTCACGATCTTGGCTAATCGGCCGTCTGGTAGCGATCGCACTCTGTATCGTGGGTGCGATCTGGACCGCCTCCCGGCTCTCCCCTGTTGATGTCCCAACCACCGACTCCCCCTTCGAAACAACCCCCGACCGTACCAGCGGATTCCGGGTCCAAAACCAGTACCTCTATCGAATGCAGGCTTTTTTCCGCCCTACGCTCGAGTCCAACCGGAAGAGCTTTTCCGGCCGATCGGGGCCGGTCGATGGTTTTGGCGCCGGAGAAACCTATCCGCAGATTTGGCTGCGGGACGGCGCCACACTCGTACCCGTCTCGAGATTCTTTTACCCCACCGAACACCTCACGAGCTGGCTCGAGGAGCATCTCTCTCATCAACGACCCGATGGCCAGCTCTACGACTGGATCGCCGCCGGACCCGTGTCCCACTCCGCCGCCATCGCCGCGTACGAGATCTTTTCCGCCATCGGAGATCGTGCCTGGTTGAACAAGGAGATCGAAGGCACGCGTTTGATCGATCGTCTCGCCGCCGGGCTCGAGTATCTGGTTCGGGAAAGAATCGATCCACAGTCTGATCTGATCACCAACGGCTTCAGCGCCGACTGGGGAGACGTGAGCCCCATCTATCCGGACGCGCGCGCCGTCTACCTGGACGAAGCGACACCGCGCGTCGTGAGTCTCTATACGAACTGCCTGTTCTACTTCGCGTCTGAAAGACTCGCCGACATGTACCACGCCCTCGGGGAAACCCCGAGGGCAGACTCCTGGCGCGAGCAAGCGGCGCAAACCAAGGAGAGCATCAACCAGCACCTCTGGCAGGAAGACAAGGGTTTCTACCGCATGCACGTCGTTCTCACGCCGCAGCTCACCACCGGTTGGCCGGATGACGCGGACATCTTCGCCATGGGTGGCAACGGCTTGGCGGCTCTCTACGGCATTGCCGACGACGCGCAGGCGCGGAGCATCTTCGTTCTTGCAGAGGAACGCCGCGGCGAGTTGGGTGTTTCAACCTTGTCGGGCTCCCTGCTTCCCGCCTATCCGCAAGGCTTCTTCGCGCATCCCCTGATGCGGGACGCCTACAGCTACCAAAACGGTGGTCAGTGGGATTGGTTCGGTGGAAGGTTCGTGCTCGCAGAGTTCGAAAGAGGTTTTTCGGAGCGGGCGCAGCGGCACCTCCTCGAGATCGCTCGCAAGGTTGCCACGAACGGCGGCCTCCACGAATGGCAGACTTTGGACGGGAGTGGCAGGGGCAGCGGCCACTATGCAGGAAGCGCGGGCGCGCTGGGCGGCGCCTCGTTTCGGGGACTCTTCGGGGTCTACCTGGGTGCGGAAGCGCTCGAGCTTGCGGTTCGCCTAGGCGATCGTCCGGGAGAAATACAGCTCTACCAGCCGGCTACCGATAGCTTCGTGCGCTATCGATATCGCTATGAGGATGCTACCCGTCAGATTCACCTGCGATTCGAGTCGAGCGCCGAGTCGGAAGGGCGCCTCCAGATTCTGCTACCCGAAGGAATGACCGCTGAGTCCATTTGGATCGACGAAGAAGAGGAGTCCTTCACGATAAGAACTGTCGGCGAGGATCGACTCATCGAGCTCGTAACCGATTGGGAATCCCATCTCTTGCGCGCGCAGTTGAACTAGACCTAGGCAAACTGCATGTCCAAAGTCCAAAGATGGTTGCTGGCCGCAGGACCGGCGGCGTTTTTTCTCATCCTGACCGCGGCTCTCACCTGGCCGCTTCTCACGCGGATGTCGGACGGCATCAGCACCAGTCCGGACTCGCTCTTGAACCTCTGGGCGCTCGCTTGGAACTACCACGTGCTTCCCAGCGATCCGCTCTCGTTCTTCGACGCCAACATTTTCTTTCCAAGGCAGGACACACTCGGCTACTCGGAGCATCTCTTCGGGGTCGCTCTCCTGGCGGCGCCGGCCTATCTGGCGACCGGCAACGCGATCTTCGCCTACAACGTTGCCATCGCTCTTTCCTTTTTCCTTTCGGGAATCGGCATGTACCTCCTCGTCTACGAGCTCACCGGGAGCAGGTGGGCGGCGCTCGCTTCCGGCGTGATCTACTCCGCGGCTCCGTACCGATTCCTCCAACTGTTCCATGTGCAGCTCCTGAGCTATCAGTGGTTCCCCTTCGTTTTTCTCTATCTATGGCGCTTCCTGCGAGAGGGGCGTCCCCGCCAGCTCGTCGCGGTCGCGGTCTTCTCCATCTTGCAGATCTTGTCGTGTAACTACTACGCGATGTATTTGTCCCTGGCGTTGACGCTCTTGGGCATCGTGCTGCTCCTCGTCGGGCGGTCGACGCTCAACCGAAAGAAAGTTCTGCTGCTCGCGGCCGGAGCGGCGGGGGTGGCGCTCACCACATTGCCCTTCTTCCTCCCCTACGAGCGCAACCGGGTGGAGCAGGGCTACTACCGCCGCTACGAAGACGTCCTTCAGTTCTCGGCCGAGCCCCTCGACTATCTTCGTCCCAGCGCCTACAACAAAGTCTTCTACGTGGACTACCTTCCCCGCCAGCTTCGATCGGAAAAGGCCTTGTTCCCCGGTGCCCTTGCCATAGTCCTTGGTGGTGTCGGCGTTTTCGCCACCCGTCGCAAGAAGAAGTCGGATCGAGAGCCTGTGCACCGCGTCGCGCGGGCCTTCTTCCTCGTCCTCACGATTTCCGGATTCGTCTTGTCCCTGGGTCCACGGTTGGAGCTCGGGGACACCACTATCTTTCTTCCCTACGGGTTCCTCTATCGCCACGTACCCGGCTTCCAAGGATTGCGGGTGCCGGCGCGGATCACGGTGCTGTTTCTGATCGGGCTCGCGGTGTTCGCCGGCTGGGGTCTCACCTGGTTGCTGGAGCGTGCGAGGCAATGGAAGGGCGGCTTGCAGCACGCCGTCGGTGTTGCCGTCGCTCTCTTGCTGATTTTCGAATACCAAAGCTATTCGCTGGCGCGCATCTTGCCTCCCGCGCCACCGATACCACCCGTCTATCAGTGGCTCGCCACCCAGCCGGGTGACTTCGGCATCCTGGAGCTGCCCATCCATGAGGACATCACCAGAGAATCGATGCGCATGTACTATTCGACCGCCCACTTCAAGGACCTCGCCAACGGTTTCAGTGGTTGGTGGCCCAATGATTATTGGGTTCTGGTGGGACGCATGCGATACTTCCCCACGTCGGGGATCCTTCGGTTTCTGGAACGGGACGTCCCGGTGAGTCTGATTCTCATCCACTACGACGAGTACTCCGAGCGGCAGAAGGCGAAGTTGAGGCATGACATGCAGCGTTACCACGAGCGTATGCCCATCCACGCCCAATTCGGGCAGGACGTAGTGTACGAGCTCTTGCCCGACACCCAGACGGAGACCACAGGAAACCAATAATGATCCCGGTCATCGATCTGAAGGCCCAGTACCAGAGCCTCAAGAAGGAGGTAGACGCCGCCATCGAGCAGGTGCTCCGGGAAGGCGCCTTCGTTCAGGGTGAGGCTTGTCGGTTGTTCGAGGCCGAGTTTGCGTCTTTTTGTGGCGCGGCGTCCGCCTGTGGAGTAGCGAACGGGAGCGATGCACTCTTTCTAGCCATCAAGGCCCTCGGAATTGGTCCGGGCGACGAGGTGATCACCACGCCGTTCACTTTCATCGCGACGTCCGAGGCCATTTCCCGAAACGGAGCCCGCCCGGTCTTCGCCGACATCGACCAGGACACGATGAACCTCGACCCGCGGAACGTCGCCTCTCGCATCACGGCCAAAACCAAAGCCGTTGTCGTGGTCCATCTCTACGGTCATCCAGCTCCCATGAGCGACTTCGCAAGAATCGCTAGCGATCGGAAGCTGGCGATCGTCGAAGACGCCGCGCAGGCCCACGGAGCGGAGATAAACGGTAAACGAGTGGGCGGCCTCGGCAACGTAGGCTGCTTCAGCTTCTACCCGACCAAGAATCTGAGCGCGGCCGGTGACGCCGGCATCGTCGTGGCGAACGACAGCGACCTGGTGGAGCGCGTACGCCTGCTGGCCAATCACGGCGAGCAGGGCAAGTACGTACACGCACTGGAAGGAGTCGGCAGCCGCCTCGATAATCTCCAGGCGGCCATCTTGCGCGTCAAGCTCCGCCATCTGGAGACGTGGAACGAAAAGAGGCAACGCCTGGCCAAGATCTACATCAAAGAGTTAAGCAGTGTTTCCGAGCTTCGGCTGCCACGCGACGCCCGTGGCTGCCGTTCCGTCTATCATCAGTTCACGGTCCGTACCAAGCGGCGCGACGAGTTGCGCCGACACTTGGAGAAAAACGGCGTCGCCTCAGCCATCCACTATCCTCGACCGCTTCATCTTCAGCTCGCCTATGCGGACTTGGGCTCGCGGAAGAGAAGCTTCCCGGCGGCAGAAGCCGCGGCCGAAGAAGTCCTCTCGCTTCCCATCTACCCCGAGCTCGGCGAAGACGACGCCCGCCGCGTCGCGAAGGAAGTCAGAGACTTCTTCGCGACATAAAGTTGATGAGAATCGCTCTGTTCTCGCCCTTACCTCCCTTGCCCACCGGCGTGGCGGATTACAGCCGGCTTCTTCTGCAAGGCTTGTCAGAAAGATTTCCGGTGGAGGCTTATACCGGCGAGACGATCGACCCGCCCCTCGACGTGCCCTGCTACTCGTGGCAGGAGTTCGAGAAGAGACAGTCCGTCGAACCGAGGGCACTGCCCCTTTACCAGATGGGGAACAGCCTGCACCACGACTTCATGTACCCGTTGGTCTTTCACCACCCGGGCGTGCTGGTGTTACACGATCTCGTGCTCCACCACTCCCGGCTCGCCATGTACATGAATAGCTCCGAAGTCGCCGACTACAAAGCGGACATGGGCGATACCGGGAAGCGAGATCGAGCGCTCGCTAAACTCTCCGCGTACACCGCGGAAGTCGAAGCTTCGTACCCCAACCGCGGCGGCGAGATCGCGGAGATCGCGATCCGAATGGGCGGCGGCCGGCTACTCTACGAGTACCCGCTTCACGAGCTGCTGGTGCGAGCCAGCAAGATGACGCTGGTCCACAACCGCGCCGCCCGCGACGAGCTCGAAGCGCGGTGTCCGGAGAGCGCGATACGTGTGGTACGGATGGGGATGGAGCTGACCGACGTCGTGTCACGCGACGAGGCGCGCCGGCAGTTGCGTCTTGGGAAAGAAACCGTTCTGGCTTCTTTCGGGTTGGTGACTCCTGAAAAACGCATCTCGATCGCCCTTCGCTGCCTCAAACGGATGATCGATGAAGGCATGGACGCCCGTTACATACTGGTCGGGGGAACCGTACCGCACTACGACGCGCGCGAGGAGGCTGCGCGATTGGGCGTCGCGGAGCGCGTCCAGTTCACCGAGCGGGTGTCGGAACCCGATTTTCGGCTGTACTCCTCGGCTGCGGACATCTGTTTGAATCTTCGCTACCCATCCGCCGGCGAAACCTCCGCCACGCTGCTCCGCCTGCTCGCCGCGGGCAGAGCGGTCATGGTCACGGATCAGATGCGCGAGCTCGACTACCCCAGCACCGTCGTCGCCCGAACAAGCCTCGACGGCGACGAGGACGGCCTCTTCTGTGACGTGATGGATCTATTGCGCGATCCCGATCGCAGACGAAGACTCGCACGGTGCGCCCGTGAGTACGTCAAGGCCGAGCACAATCCGGACGCGATGTTCGACGACTACGCCGCCTGCCTGGCGGAGGCCGAAGGACTCCCCTCCCCTCCTATCGAGCTCCCCCGCCATCTTTATGGCGCAGATTCTTGAGCTGCGGCGACAATCTCAGACAAGATTTCCGCTAGGGAGAGTGGGCTACGGGATTCGAAGAACCCTGATTGTAGGCCCCTGCAGCTTTCCCTCCACCGGCTCGAACTCTGCTATCGACGGACAAATATTGAAGAGCCGCTGGTAGGCGCGGGTGACACGGTGCCCCGGACCGTAACGGCCATAGATCTGCGACGAAACGATGATGTACTGCACACCCTCGCTACGATAGTCCGCAACGGATTTGTGAATGGCTCTCGCTTCCTGCGAGACGCGGAAGCGCTCTCGACCGGGGATCGGCGTGAATCTTTCCGCCACGAAGTGTGTTCCCGGCTCAAACGTTTCGTTGATCCATTCTCGCGCTACGTTTCCAGCGTCGGGCAGAGTTGCCTCCGTGTCGTAGAGAATCGACATGCGCGCCGGGAACCAGATGATCAGTGCCAACATCGCCGCCACGAGAACGGGCTCGAGCCACTCCGCTCGACGCCAGCGGGTCGTTGCCGCTGCCGTCTCGTGGATCGCATACGCCGCCAGAATCGCGAGGAACGGATACACGGGAATGAAGAGCCCCGGCCAGTTGACCCGTTGAGAGCTCGCGACCGAGGCGTAGATGACGGGAAAGGACAGCGCTACCGCGAGACGCGGGTCGAGCCGGTAGAGCGCCAGCGCGAGACCGCCGAGCGCCGCCAAGACCGCCAGGATTCCCGCGCCGAAGATGGCCGCGTAGCGAGCGTGATGGTACCAGTTGTCCACACCCGTTCCGCCTTCCTTTCCCGCGAAACCGTACGAGTACAGATCGAACGCGACGTGATTTAGAAACGTCCCCAAGTCGGCGAGGAAAAAGGGCGTGGTCGCTAAAAACACAACAACCGATCCACCGACGCCCAAGTAGAGATCGGGCGCGGTCAGGAAGCGTCGCCCGTGGCGCAACAGAACGGCAAGGAAGAAAGGAAGTACCACCAGGACACCGTTGTACTTCGTGCCCGTCGCCAGGCCGATGACTACACCGCTAGCCAAGGCGAGCTTCCATCCACCCTCTTGCAAATAGACGATGGTGACGAAGACGCTCAGCGTCACCATGAAGACCAACATGCCATTCGGCTTGTTGATCTGTGACTGCATGACCGCCGACGGGAATACCGCCAGCAAGGACGCGGCCATCAAGCCGACTCGGGTCCCGAAGAGTCGTCTACCCAGTAAGAACGTGAGCAGAATGGCGGCGGTACCAAAGACGACGGCGACGAAACGGCCCCAGTACAACATGTCCTTCGACGGTGATCTCGTTCACGCTCTCCCAACGTCCCGAACGCGCTCCCGCCAGAAACACCACGGTATAAGTTCCCATGTTCACGTACAACTTCAGGCTGGGGTAGTACCACCAATGAGGGTTGAGCTCACCCCGCTTCATCATCGTGATCGTCGAGTGAACGGTGTCATACTCGTCGGCGACGTAGCTCTGGGGAAGACCGGAGCTAATACCCCAGAGGCGGAGCCCGAAACCCGCCGCCAAGATCGCGACCAGCACCGCGGGGACGGCGAAGCGGCGGGTGAGACCGAGAATGTCTTCGCGGGTTCGCGGAAGGCCCACGCGTTCGATGAAGAAAACGAGCCCGATGAAACCGAAGAGCAAGAAGGCCAGGAGTCTCCTGGAGGCGAGAGGCTCGAGAAATCTCAGGTAGTAAGCGTTGGTTAAGAAGGGTGGCGACGGCGAAGACGAGGAGCAACCATCGGAGGGTAGGCCACCAGGATCCGGAAGGAAACCAACCGATCCCTGTTCGAGCCGCGCTCGACGTCCGTCAAACTAGGCGCTCCTCAATTTCCTCAATGAGAAACGTGATACTAACATGGGTCCCGTTCGCAATCCAGATGTCGAGCCATCACACACGAGATCGATTGTCATGAGCCCGATCGGGGAACGCTGGCCCGTCGTCGGCCGCTGGTGCCTCGCGGCTCTCATCGTCGCGGCGGCTTCGTTCGTCATGCTGCTCGGCACCTTGCGTACCGATCGCCTGAACGTGGACGTGGGCCCGGGAGATGCCGACTACACACAAGGTCTCTCCGACTTCTGGCGCTACGACGGCGAACGTACGTGGCGCGAGATGGGACGAAGAGCCCGGGTGCATCTGCCGGTGACGATAGAGGGGCCGGGCCAGTTGTCGCTATCGGTGGCACAACCAGAATCGCATCCGATTCGACTCCGCGTCGAGTTCGACGACGGCACGGCGCGCGAAATCACGGTGGCTCCTTCCCGCGAAGTTCCAAGAGCTTCATCTTGAGCTTCCGGAGAGCCGCGTCCGAGGGGACGTCCGCCTTCGCACGGATACAGAAGAAGGTGCCGCCGGACGGCTTAGAATCGACCGCGTCCGTTGGAGCGGACGGAAGACACGCCCCCAACTGCGGCTGGCAGGGCAAGGTGCCGCCCTCATGGTGCTTTCGCTCTTGGCGCTCGGAGCGGCCGGCGTTTCCTTGCGGACGTCACTCGCCGGATCACTCTTCGTGGGCGCGGCGGTTACGGCGCTCAGCCTTCAGGATCCCTTCGTCACCATTCACCTCGTGCGACGCGGTGCGGTGGTGGCGATGCTGGGATTACCACTAGTCCTCGTGCTGCGATTTTTTGCGCGTCGCTTGACTCCAGCGTTCCTAGCGCTCGTCTACGGTGCGTTTCTCTTGAAGGCGTTCCTCGTGCTGCACCCTAGCTTCTACTTCACCGATCTCCCCATTCACGAAACGCTGCTGGAGCTTGTCTACCATCGAGGCGTTGTGGACTTCTGGACTCGCCTTCCCGAATACCATGACCTTGCCCAGGAAAAGTGGACAGGTTGATTATCTCGCATGAGCCGTTTTGAGGTCATGAATCCGTTCGAACACCATTGGGCTGTTGTAATCGAGTGACGAGTGGAGTCGATACGGATTGTAGAACCCCTCGATGTAGCTCGCGACCGCGTCTTTGGCCATACGTCGTGTTGGCCAACTACATCGGTGGAGGAGCTCGGTCTTGAGCGTGCCTAAGAAGCTCTCGGTCACGGCGTTGTCCCAGCAATCACCCTTGCGGCTCATCGAGCACACGATGCCGTACTCATCGAGCACGGCCTGGTAGGTCGCAGCCGCGTATTGAGTACCACGGTCTGAATGATGCACCAAGCCACTTTCCGGCAGGCGGCGCCCCAAGGCCATGTGAAGCGCCTCGAGAGCAAGCTCCGCGCGCAGGTGGGGCTGCATCGCCCAGCCTACGACACGACGCGAGAACAGATCGAGGATGACCGCCAAGTAGAGCCAGCCTTCCCAAGTCCGGATGTAGGTTATGTCCGTCACCCAGAACTGGTTCGGTCGTTCGGCTTCGAAGTTCCGGCCGAGCACGTTGGGTGCGATGGGGCGATCGTGCTTGCTGTCGGTCGTGCGGCGAAAACGCTTGCTGGGCAGACCCTGCAGGCCCATCTCACGCATCAGCCGTGCCACTCGCTGCTTGCCTACCTCGACGTTCTCCCCGTCAAGCTGGCGACGTACACGCTCCCTGCCGTAGGTACCACGGCTATGGGCGTGGATCGCTTGGATGCGCAGCTTCAGCTTCCCATCCTCACACTGTCGCTTGCTGGGCGCGCGCTTCATCTGAGCGTAGTAGCCGCTGGTCGATACCCTCAGAACTCGGCACATCACCCGCACCGGGTAGTTGGCCCGCTCCGCGTGAATGAATTTGAATCTCATTCGCTTTCCTTCGCGAAGAAGGCCGCCGCCTTTTTTAATATTTCTCGCTCTTGCTCCAACGTACGCACTCGACGCCGTAGCGAACGGAGCTCATCACGTTCCGCCGTCGTCAGAGCCTCGCGTGGACCTTCACCGTGATCAACTTTGTATTGTTTCACCCAGTTTCGAAGGGCCGATTCCGTCAGGTCCAGTTCCTTAGCGACCTGGCCGATGCTGCGCTCGCCCTCCCTGAACAGCCGGACCGCTTCCTTCTTGAACTTCCCCCGTGAACTTCCTGCGTCGTCGTTCTCCCATGGACGCCTCCAGGCGCATTGTCGCGCCTCGGTTGATGTCCACAAAACCCGGGCAGGGTCACCAGGCCGCGCACAACCTGGGAGTCGCACCGGTGGGAGGTGTCTATCAAGCCTTTCCCTTATCCGGCCGCCTTCTACCTCGTCGCTCATCTCGGCAACTCCGCGTACCACGCGCCCGAGCTATGGCTGAAGCTCGGGGGTGCGCTGTTCAGCGCTCTCGCCTTGCTTCCTCTCGGTTTTCTTGCCCGAAAACTCAGCCCAGAACGCCACGTCGATCTCGCCGCTAGTTTGGTTTACTTGCTGACTCCGGCCCTTACGCGCAGTCTCCTGCTCTTGGAATTGTCGGCCTTGCTGGGCCACCTCATGGATCTCGTCTTCATCGCCTATCTGGCGCGCATCTCACTGGAGCTCGTTCCCGCTCGCCGGGTGGTCGCGGCGGGCGCTCTCATCGCAACGAGCCTCACCGTCTCGCCCTGCGCTACTACTTTCTGGATCTCCTTCACTTTCAAAAAGAGCTCTACTGGGTGGGAGCCCTGCTCGCAGTGGCCACCGGGGTGATGGCGGCAGGCTTGATGCGGAAGAGCCGGACGGGGGCGCTCGCTGCGGTCGCGGTCATGCTGGCCATCGTCGGCGGCGGCATCATGGCATTTGGGGAAATGGCGCCGCGATTCTATGACCGCTACGCGTTCTTGTGAGTGCTTAGGGAAGATTCAGAAGGAGGTAGGCGGCAGCCACCGTTCCGACAAGCGCTGCGCCGTAGCACGCGGTGGCGATGAGCCCCGTCAAGTGCTTGACCTTCAACCCGTCGTAGAGCGTGTAGCGGAGGCGATGTGCGGCATGAAATAACGGTAGAGAGATGATGACGAAGAGATACAGGCGCGCTAGAGGATGCCTTACGAGGCCGAGGAGGGATGCGTGGCTCGGAGCCTCTAGCCAACCCATGGGGACAGCGATACCGATGACGAGCATGTGTACCGGGGATAGCAGTGCAGCCACTGTGCCCCCAGCACTGAAGACAAACCACAAAAACGGGGTCAGAGTCTTCAGCATCTATAAACTCACCCAGATCCAGAGAACGATCGCCGAGAGCGTTACCCAGCCAACGTAGTTGGCAATGACGATCAGTCCATCGGGCATGCGCTTACCCGCGACCCCAACCACCATCGCCTTAGGGGCAAGGTGAAACCAAGTGAGGGCGTGAAACAAAATCCCGCCGAGGAAGAGGATGTTAAGCGCGATGAAAGCAGGGGATTCCAGGCGGGCAAGAAAATGTTGGTAGGCCGCCTCGCCCCCCAGGAGGGTGCGTAGCTGCCAGAGCGTCAAGAGAGCCAAGAACCCTACAGGTATACAGGTAAGTTCGCGAAGAATGAACTTCGTGTAAGCCCACCGCTCGAGCCACCACCAGACGGAAACAGGTCGTCGGTACCACTTGGGGTGATAGAGCGTGTATTGGGCTCGATCGCTCATTTCGAGCCCCACGGCAGTAGCATGGATTTGAGCCAGTGGGTGGCACCGGTGAGCTTGTACTGCTGAATGGCGCCCGCCGGATCTACGCCTTTCGGGCAGACTTCCGTACACTCACCCACGAAAGTGCACTGCCACATGCCCCCGTCCCCGGAAAGAGCCGATAGCCGTTCCGCCGAGCCCTCGTCGCGGGAGTCTAGATTGTACCGCTGTGCCAAGGCGATGGCGGCGGGGCCGGTGAAATCCGGCTCGAGCCCTATCACCGGACAAGCCGCGTAGCAGAGCAGGCAGTTGATACACATGCTGTGGTGCTTGTAGCTATCGAGTTCCTCGGGGGTTTGCAAATATTCACCCTCGGAAATGGGCTTCTCCTCGCCACGAACGAGCCAGGGCTTGACTTTCTTGAGCTTGTCCATGAACTCGGTGATATCTACCACCAGATCGCGGATGATCGGGAAGAACTGCAGGGGCTCGATTTTGATCGGGCCGGGCACATAACTGGACAGAAAAGCCGCGCACGTGAGTGTTGGCTGACCGTTCACCATCATGCCGCAGCTCCCGCAAACCCCCATGCGGCATGACCACCGGAAAGACAAGGAACCGTCGACTTCGTCTTTGATGTAGTTCAACGCATCCAAGATCGCCCAGTCCTTCCGAAAGGGCACATCGTACTCCTGGAGTGTCGGCTCGGCTTCCTGCTCTGGACGATAGCGCCCGATGGCGAGAGTTATCCTTTCAGCCATGACACCTACTTTCCGTAGACCCGTTTCCCGGGGGGCCAGCGAGTGATGGTAACCGGCAGGTAATCGATCCGCGGAGCTTCGCCCGGCTTCTGGTAGACGAGCGTGTGAGCCAAGAACTTCTCGTCGTCCCGCTCGGGATGGTCCGTTCTCTGGTGGGAGCCGCGAGATTCGGTGCGGGCTCGGGCCGAATGAACGATCGCTTCGGCGACCTCCAGCATATAGGAAAGCTCGAGAGCCGCCATCAGCTCGGTGTTGAAGGTATGGCTGCGATCATCGAGGGCGACGTCTTTGAACCTCTCCTGGAGACGTCCCAGCCTCTCCGCCCCTTTTTCGAGATCCGATCCATGGCGGTAGATACCGGCGCACTCTTCCGTCGTTTTCTGCATCTCGTCGCGCAGCTCGGCGATGCGCTCTTTGCCACCCGTCTTGTTCAAGAACTTCTCGTGCAATCGCCTCTCTTCGTCCTTCGCCTGAGCCAGGACCTCGGCGCTCGCGTCTTTGGCACTGTTCTCTAGGGCGAAATCGGTGGCCGACTTGCCTGCCCGCGCCCCGAATACGAGAAGCTCGGTGAGCGAATTCGAGCCGAGTCGATTCGCGCCGTTGATGCTTACGCACGCGACCTCGCCCGCCGCGAAGAGTCCGCGGAGCGGCGTGGCCCCATGGATATCGGTGTGCACACCGCCCATCATGTAGTGAACGACCGGACGAACCGGGATCATCTCGTTTACCGGGTCGAGACCCGCGTACTTCTGACAAAGCTCGCGGACGAACGGCAGCTTCTTGTCAATCTTCTTCTCCCCCAGTTGGCGGATGTCCAGATGAACGTAGTCGCCGTAGGCCCCTTCCATGGTCCGGCCCTTTTCCTGCTCTTTGACGAAGGCCTGTGAGAGACGATCCCGAGGACCGAGCTCCATCGCGCGCAAGACGGGATGGGGCTGAGGCGTGCCCAGGTCGTAGTCCTGAAGGTAGCGGTAGCCGTCCTTGTTGAGCAGCCAGCCGCCCTCTGCGCGAGAGGCTTCGGTGATGAGGATCCCGGTAAATGGCAACCCGGTGGGATGGTATTGAACGAATTCCATGTCCTTGAGTGGAACGCCAGCCCGGTACGCGAGTGCCATCCCGTCACCGTTCTTGATGTTGGCGTTGGTCGTGAAGGAAAACACTTTCCCGCAACCACCGGTACAGAGAATGACGCTCTTGGCAAGAATCGTCACTATCTTCCCGCTAGAAAGCTCGATGGCGACGACTCCCTGACAGCGCCCCTCGTCGACCAAGAGCTTGGTGACGAAAAACTCGTCGTAGCGTTGGATGGGATCGTATTTGAGAGATGTCTGGAAGAGACTGTGCAGCATGTGAAAACCGGTCTTGTCGGCGGCGTACCAAGTGCGCTCGATCTTCATACCGCCGAAGGGCCGTACGGCCACCTTCCCATCCGGAAGCCGGCTCCACGGGCAGCCCCAGTGCTCGAGTTGCAGCATCTCACCGGGGGCTTCATTGACGAAAACCTCGACCGCATCCTGATCGCACAACCAGTCCGCCCCGGAGATCGTGTCGTAAGCGTGGGCATCGAGACTGTCGTCGGGCTTGATCACCGCCGCCGCGCCGCCCTCGGCCGAAACCGTATGGCTCCGCATGGGATAGACCTTGGAGACGACCGCCAAGCTGAGCTTGGGGTTCGTTTCGGCGACAGCGATGGCGGCCCTCAAACCGGCGCCTCCGCCTCCAACAATCAACAAGTCATGCGAGAAGACTTCCATCGGCCCGCTCTCCACAACATGATCAAGACTGATCAGGCTCGGTTCCTGCTTCCCAGAGAATCGTTTCACTTCGGCTTGCACCGAAGTCAGAGCGGCTCTCTCCACAGGCTTAGAATCCGGTGGAGCTCACCGTATTAAGAGATCTTGGTTAGCATACTCCGATTTCGTTCGTTAAGTTCACGTCCCGCCGTCACGGTATCCACGCCCGTGCTTCCTCGGCGATGGTGGTTCTAAGGACTCAACTTACTGCATCACCTCCCTCTCCAACTGGACGGCTCGCCGCGCAGGAGTAACTTCCATTGCCCGCTTGGCTCTCGCAGGCCCCTGTTTCCCCAAACGCGTAGACGTCGTCGACTCAGCAACGAGCCGCACTTGCTATGGAGGCTCGTCCTGGGGTCAGCTACTCATATGAAGACGAATTTCTCGAGGTTCCCTCCCTCAAATTCGAGTTTTTTTCTCCACCCTTGACAATGGGCGAATCACCCTAAACCGCCTTTTGAGCAGGTTTGACCAGATCTCTGCTTACTGTTAGAAGCCCCGGGCTGGCTGATCAACAGTTTTGCCATTTGGGTGGACATGTTAAAGGGGTAACGGAAAGGACGCAAGCTTTTTTCTAATCTGTAGACCGGCGGCGAGATGGCAACTCGGCCAACCAACCCGGTATGGTGGGCCTGGAGCCCCTGGCCCCCATTTGCTTTCCGGGCCGCTTGCCGGCTGATATAATCCGGGTGAGATCTGGCGGACGGACCAGCCGCAGATAAAGGAGCATTCCATGCCACCGAAGAAACTCAAGTTCGCAGCGGGGATTTTCTTGATTCTGGGCTCGGTACTCTGGTTGGCAATCGCCGGCTTCGAGGAAGGCAAAGCCTACTACCAGACGGTTTCGGAGCTCAAGGCTATGGGCTCCGGCGCGGAAGGCGTTCGGCTGCGCGTCGGGGGAAACGTGGTCCCCGGCTCCATCGTGAGGCGTGCAGGCGCGGTGGAGTTCAAGATCAGCCAGGACGACGACATCCTTTCCGTGCGCTACGTGGGAACCGATCCCCTCCCAGACACGCTCGTCGATCGCGCCGATGCGCTCGCGGAGGGCCACTACGAGAACGGCTCTTTCGAGGCGTCGATGGTCCAGGCGAAATGCGCTTCCAAATACGAGGCGGCTTACGGCGAGAACGAGGAGACCAGTCCGGAAAGCTGATAAAAGCAAAGCCGGCAAACGCGCCGGACAATAGTAATCTGGCTAGTCTGGAAATCATCACATGCATCATCTCGGCAATTTTTCCTTGATGGCGATTTTCGTCGTGGCCGTCTACGCGGTCGCCGCTTCGCTGCTCGGCGTCCGAAAAGGACGTCCGGGCCTCCTGGCGAGCGGGGAACGAGCGATTCTCGCCTGTGTGGCGCTATCGACCGCGGCCGTTTTCTCTCTGGTCACGCTGCTCTTCCGAAGCGATTTCCGCTTCGAGTACGTCGCCAACTACTCCAACCGCGACTTACCCGCGTTCTACAAGATCGCCGCGCTCTGGGCCGGCAACGACGGCTCGCTGCTCTTCTGGAGTTGGCTGCTAATCGTTTTCAGCGGAGCCGCGGTTCTGATCAATCGCGGGCGGAATCGCGAGCTCATGCCGTACGTGGTGGCCACCCTGGGAGTCATCATCCTCTTCTTCACGTATATGAACTACTGGGTGACGAACCCCTTCGAGCAGCTCGCTATGGTCACGCCCTCGGGACCCGAGGTCTGGGCGCCGCAGGACGGACGGGGACTCAACCCGCTGCTGCAGCATCCGATCATGGTGATCCACCCGCCGATTCTCTATACCGGATACGTCAGCTTCGCCATTCCGTTCGCCTTTTGCATCGCCGCGCTCCTTTCCCGGCAGCTCGGTTCCGAATGGATTACTTCCACCCGGCGTTGGACGCTCTTCGCCTGGTTCTTTCTAGGCACCGGGGTCATCCTGGGCGGTCGCTGGGCCTACGTGGAGCTCGGCTGGGGCGGCTACTGGGCCTGGGATCCGGTCGAGAACGCCTCGCTCATGCCCTGGCTGACCGCGACGGCGTATCTACACTCGGTGATGATCCAGGAACGAAAGGGCATGCTGAAGGTCTGGAACGTCTCGCTGGTCATCACGACCTATCTCCTTTGCATCCTGGGCACCTACCTGACTCGAAGCGGCATCGTTTCCTCGGTGCACGCCTTCGCCGAGTCGGAGTTCGCGCAGATATTCCTGGCGTTCCTCATCGTTGCCGCAGCGTTTTGCGCGTGGCTCGTGATCTCGCGCCTTCCGTTGCTGAAGAGCGAGAACGAGCTTGACGCGTTGGCTTCGCGTGAATCGAGCTTCCTCTTCAACAACCTCCTCTTCCTGGCTGCTTGTTTCGCGATTCTCTGGGGAACGCTCTTCCCGGTGTTTTCGGAGGCGATTCAGGGTGAAAGGGTGAGCGTCGGCCCACCCTTCTTCAACAAGATCAACGTCCCCATCGGACTCCTCCTCCTGTTCCTGACCGGCGTCGGCCCGTTGCTGGCCTGGCGGAAAAGCTCTCTCGATAGCCTCAAACGGAACTTCCTTTGGCCCACGGTGCTGGGACTCGCCACCGGAGCCGTTCTTTTCGCGTTCGGCATGCGACATTTCTACGCGCTGGTGTGTTTCATCCTGTCCGTCTTCGTGCTCGCCACCATCGTCCAGGAATTCCACAAAGGAACGGTCGCCCGCAAGAGCCACCGCGGCGGGAGCTACCTTTCGGGCATGGTCGATCTCACGCTGGTGAACACGCGCCGCTACGGCGGTTACGTCGTTCATTTGGGCATGGTGTTGATCTTCATCGGCATCGCCGGGTCGGCATTCAATATCGATCGGCAGGCCGACCTTCTACCGGGGGACTCGCTCGCGATAGAAGACTACTCGGTGAAGCTTCTACGTATCGACGACGGGAGGACGCCCAACTACGACTGGGTGTCCACGGTGCTCGAAGTCAGCAAGAACGGCGAGGTGTTGGGAGAACACGATCCGCAGAAGCACTTCTACCGCGCCAGCGAGCAGCCCACGTCCGAAGTACGCCGTTACTCCACCTTCCGTGAAGATCTCTACCTCGTCTTCAGCGGCATCACCGAAGAGAACAAGGCAACGGTTCAGGTCTATCTGAACCCGCTGGTTCGGTGGGTTTGGATCGGCGGCATCGTGATGTTCCTCGGGACGATCGTCATCATGGTTCCCAACAAGCGTGAGCTGAAGCTGGTACGTAAGCGCGAGGCAGAAACTGCGATGCGCGAAGAAAAGGCCTGCCGACACGAGGTCGCCTAGAAAAACTGTTCCAATGCTTCGCAGATCGCTTCTCCTGACCGCCGCGCTGGTGCCGGTACTCATCGCCCCGGCCCACTCGATTCAGGAGGAGACCCTTCTAGAAGTGCAGTTCCGAGAGATTGCGGAGGGACTCGTCTGCCAGTGCGGATGCAACAAGATGCTCTCGATCTGCGAGATGCAGGGCTGCCACTCCGCCACGCCCATGCGCGCGGAGGTGAAAGAGAAGCTAGCAACCGGCGAGAGCAAGGAGATCATTCTGGCCGGTTTCGTCGATCGATTCGGCCTGATTGTCCTCTCCGCACCACCGACCTCCGGCTTTCACCTCTCGGCATGGATCATGCCTTTCGTCTTCTTGGTGCTGGGCGCCTGGTACGCGAAGACCGTCCTCGGCTCCTGGAGACGCCAGACGGTTGAGAGCGAGGCCAATGTGCCTGGGGGGCCTGGCGAGTCGGCCGACCGGATCAGCTCTGAGCAGCAAGCTCGTATCGAGCGAGAACTTCGGGATTTCGAGGCTTGACGATCCTCTTTCTCGCCGCGCTGGCGGCGGGCGTAGTCCTGTTCATCCTCTTCCCGGTCTTCGCTCGCTACGGAGAGGTCAGCAGGCTTCCCACGGCCGGTGCCCGGGAGCGAAAGAGCCTCGGCGAGCAAAAAGAGCGTCTCTACGACGCGATCAAGGACGTCGACTTCGAGTACCGTGCGGGGAAACTATCCGATGCCGATTATCAATCGGTGCGCTCCGATCTCGTCTCCCAGGCCGCCGTGGTCATCTCGCGGCTCGACGAGCTTGCAGAGCCTGCAGAGCCGGTTGTGCCTGCCCAGGCTCCGCATAAGGAAGCGTCCGCAGAGTCCCCCACGAAGGACGTCACCGCGACAGAGGGCCCGACGTGTCCTTCCTGCCAGCAAGTCAACCCACCGGGCGCGAAGTTTTGCTTGCAGTGTGGCGCGCAGATCGCGGCCCCCGCGAACTGCCCGGAATGTGGCATCGAGTTGCCCAAGGAGGCGCGTTTTTGTACCTCATGCGGCGTAACTATTCCTGCCTGACCGTCCTCCTGCTACTTCTCCCGACGGCGCTTCTGAGCCGCGACGCCTCGGCCCAGCCCCGCGGGGGCATCGTGCGCGCGACGATCGAGAACGGAACCACTGGGGAGCCTGGGCAGGCAGAGAAGGTCACGCTTTTCCGGTTGAGCTCGGGCATGGAGCCCATCCACACCGAGGAGTCGGTCTCCGGAAGCTTCACGCTAGATGAGATCGAGGTCGCCGGCGAGACTCCCTATCTGCTCCAGATCACATCCGGGGGCGTGAACTACAACCAGCCGATCAACTTCGGACGAGGTTACGAGGCCGAAGCTTCCTTTACCGTCTACGACGTCACGAACGATTGGCAGGACGTTGCCGTCACTACCGCTCGCTACCTGGTACGGCGCGAGCAGGATCTCCTCCGCATCGACAAGCTCTTCGTGATCGACAACCAGACCGAGCCCAAGAAGACACTCCACGATCCAGACGGGACGTTTCGTTTCGTGATTCCTTCCGACGTTGCGGAGTTGCGCGGGGTGTCGGCCTCTTCGAGCAGCGGCATGCCCGTGCCGCAACCGGCTTCTCCCCTTCCCGACGGCTCGGGTTATGTCACCCGCACGGCTTTCAAACCGGGAACGACCGACTTCAGCATCTCGTACGACGTGGACTACACACCGGAAAGGTATCGATTGCAAGACAGGGCTTTCTATCCGCTCTCCGAGGTGCTGGTCCTGGTGGCTCCGGCCGACATCGAGCTGGATGCGGAAGGGTGGGAAGACCTGGGCCCCGAACCGGAAGGACGGTTCAACGTCTTGCGTCGCAATGACGTCCCTGCTGGAACCCCCTTCGAAATCCTTCTCTCCGGCGGAAGCGATCATGCCGAGGATCTGATTCCATCGTCGTCCAACAATGGCGGTAGCGGCGAGGCGGGAGGGCAACCTTCCGGCCAGCCTCAAATCACCGTCATTCAGGATCCAACCAGCGCACAAAAGTGGATCGTGATCACGCTCATGGCGGCGGCTCTTGCGTATGGTCTTCTCACCTCTCTGATCGCGACACCCGAGACGACGCGGAGCACAGACGGCCAGAACGAAGCCCTGGAAAAAGCGGCAATGGAGCGACTCGAGCAACGCCACGCCAGCGGGCAGATTTCGACCAAGCACTATCGTAAAGAAAAGAGGGAGATCCAGGCCCGCCTAGCAAAGGCCGGGAGGGGTAAACCCTGAGCACGGCTTTCGAAGCCCAAGGCGTCACCAAGCGCTTCGGACGCTTCGCCGCAGTCGTCGACCTCAATCTGCGCGTCGCCTCGGGAGAGGTGCTCGTTCTCTTCGGAAGAAACGGCGCCGGCAAGACGACCTTCCTCCACCTAGCAGCGACGCTGATGACACCAACCGAGGGGCGCCTCTTCTATGGAGAGGGCAAGGAATCTTCGTCCCCCGAAGAGATCCGCCGGGGGATTGGACTCGTCTCACACGCCAGCTTTCTCTACCCGGATCTCACCGTACGGGAAAACCTTTCCTTCTACGCCCACCTGTACGGCCTCACCGACGTCCCCGCGGTCGTCGAAGAAGCGACCGAGCGCGCGGACCTGTCCGCGCGTGCCGACTCTCCGGTGCGGAGCCTTTCCCGCGGCATGCATCAGCGGCTCACCATTGCCCGCGCCGTCCTGCACCGGCCATCCTTGCTCCTATTGGACGAGCCCTACACGGGCTTGGATCCCGCCTCCGCGGATCGTCTGTCGGATCTTTTGTCGCAGTTTCGTGAGCGAGGTACCGCGGCGATTCTCACGACCCACGATCTCGACCGCGGGCTCGCCGCTGCCGATCGGGTGGCGATCATGGAATCCGGCCGGCTAGTGCACGAGGGAACAGGCACGCAGGATCCGAAGACCTTTCGCAAACTCTTCGCGGACGTGACGACAAGGAGCGGTGCTGGTCCAGGGTGCTGAAGAATGAGCCAGCACCCTGGGCGAGCGGAGCGAGCACGGCCCGAATGGGCCGGGAAGGCCGCGCAAGGAGCACGGCCAAAGCGAGCGAACGAGGAGTGAGCGAGCACTAGAGTTGTCCATGAAAAAGTACTGGTCCGCCGTCGCGGCGATCGTCCAAAAGGACATCCGCTCCGAGCTTCGCACCAAGGAGATGGTCGCCTCGATGTTCGTCTTCGCGGTACTGGTTCTCCTGATCTTCAACTTCACGCTCTCTCTCGACGGGGAAGCGACACTCGCCCTGGCACCCGGAATCCTGTGGGTCGCCTTCGTGTTTGCCGGCTCGCTGGGACTGAATCGTAGCTTCGCTTCCGAACGGGAGAACCGTTCTATCCTCAGCCTGATGCTGGCTCCCGTGGATCGGAGCGCGCTCTATTTCGGAAAGCTGATTTCCAACGTTCTCTTCATGCTGGTCGCCGAAGCTTTTCTCTTGCCTCTATTCATGGTCTTCTTCAATCTGAACCTGTTCGCGGAGCTCGAGCCGAGCGCGTTCGCCCTGTTCCTGCTGGTGGTGGTTCTCGGCACGCTCGGCTATGCCGCGGTAGGCACGACGCTGGCGGCCATCGCCGCGAATACCACCATGCGCGAAGTGCTACTGCCCGTTCTTCTCTTTCCCGTTGCCGTCCCCATGGTGATCGGAGCGGCCGAATCCACGCGCCTCATCTTCCAGCCCAATCCCTTCTTCGGTCCCTGGGGCTGGATTCGTTTGCTGGCCGTCTTCGCCGTCGTCTTCGTCGTGGTGTCCTGGCTTACGTTCGAGTACGTTCTCGAGGAATAATAGATCCGCCCCAGGAGAACGACGTGAGCAGCTTTCAGATCGCCCGGATCTTCGGCATCCCGATACTGATTCATTTCACCTGGTTCATTATTTTCGGCCTGATCGTATATTTCCTGACGACCGGCTACTTCCCGAGCCAGTACCCGGATTTGCCCGAAACGAGCCACCTGGTCAAGGGAGTCGTGACGGCCTTGTTGCTATTCGCTTGCGTGCTGCTCCACGAGCTCGGGCATTCCGTCATCGCCATGCGAAACGGGATCGCTATCGTCTCCATCACACTCTTCATCTTCGGCGGCGTGGCTCGATGGAAGGAGGATCCCAAGTCGGCGTGGGTCGAGTTCAAGATCGCCATCGCCGGACCGATCACCAGCTTCCTTCTGGCCGGAGGGTTTTTTGCGATTTCTCGGTTAGAGGTCGGCGGCCAGGGCATGGCGGCGGTAACCCGCTATCTCGCCCTACTGAACCTGATTCTCGGCATTTTCAATCTGGTCCCCGCCTTTCCACTCGACGGCGGGCGGATGCTACGTGCCACGATCTGGAGATACACGAGCAAGGTGCGTGCGACGCGGTTCTCGTCCGTGGCCGGCACCGCCTTCGCCTACTTTCTCATTTTGATCGGCGTATTCAACTTGGTAGGTGGGAACTTAGCCGGGCTCTGGTACATCCTGATTGGTTGGTTTCTGAAGGAAGCGGCCAGCGGAGCGTACAAACAGGTTCAAGTGGACGAAGTTCTCTCCCGCGTTCAAGTCAAGGAGTTGATGGTCACGGAGTGCACGTCGGTGCCGGCACATGTGCCTGTGGAGGACGCGGTGAACGATTACTTTCTTCGCTATGGATACGGGGGTTTCCCCGTGGAGAGCGAGGGGCGATTGAAGGGACTGATTTCACTTGCAGATGTCCGGGAGTCGAATCGTGAGGAGTGGCCCCGCACCTCGGTGCAGTCGATCATGACGCCCGTGGACGAGGACTCCACGATCTCCGCCGACGCCGACATCTTGGAGGCGCTACGCAAAATGGCGGCTTCGGGGCTCGGCCGGCTTATCGTGGTGGACGACTCGGGGGAGTGTGTGGGCATGATTACCCACAACGGGATCCTGAGACGTTTGAAGGTCCAGGAGAAGCTGGGTGTCTAATCAGAAAGGCCGAATGACGTGAAGCTAGTGCCCTGGGCAGGGTCTTGTTGTATGATCCCGCTGGGATACGCTCATGCGCACACTAACCAAGGCACTCGCGCCGCTCACTCTCATCACCATCAGCGTTGCGCTCTACGGCGCCTTTATCTACGCGCCGCAGGAAAGAACGATGGGCGACGTGCAGCGCATCTTCTATTTCCACGTCGCAAGCTGGTGGGTCGCCTTTCTGGCGTTCGCTATCGTTTTTGCAGCTAGCGTCGCCTATCTGGTCACCCGTCGCCGCGAGTACGATACGCTCGCTTTGGCGTCAGCGGAGATCGGCGTGGTCTTTACCACCATGGGGCTTTTTACCGGGCCCCTGTGGGCCAAGCCGGCTTGGGGAATCTACTGGACCTGGGATGCGCGGCTCACGACCGCTCTGGTCTTGTGGCTGATCTATGTGGGCTACCTGATGCTGCGCCGCTACGTGCCGGATGAGTCCAAGCGGGCCAATCTGGCGGCGGTCGCTGGCATCATAGGCTTTGTCGACGTCCCCATCGTGTACTTTTCCATTCGTTGGTGGCGCACACAGCACCCTCAGCCGGTCATCATGGGAGGCGAGGGCTCGGGCCTCGACCCTCTCATGGCGCAAGCCTTGATGATGAGCCTCGCCGGCTTTCTGTTCCTGTTCCTCTTGCTGCTCTCCAAGAGATTCGATATCGCGCGCGTGCAACAGGAGATCGAGCACCTTCACAGACGGATCGAGGTCCTATGAGCTTCTTGTTTGCGGCGTACATGGTCATCTGGATAGCACTCTTCACGTACCTCATGAGCCTCTCGAAGAAGCAGCAGAGGCTGGACCGGGAGATCGAAACACTCAAGAAGATCCTGGACGAGAAGAAATAGGCACCATGCGTTGGTTCCTGGTCTTGGTCTTCGTCTTAGGGGGGACTCTCTCGATCATCTCATCGGCGGCGAGCCCACTCACACTGCGTAAAGTTGATGCGCCTGCAATCAAAGAGTTCGTCCGCGAGCAACGCGGCCAAGTCGTCCTTCTGAACTTCTGGGCCACCTGGTGTCCTCCTTGTCTGGTTGAATTTCCAGAGATCGTGGCCATCGAGAAGACCTATCGCAACCGTGGCCTGGCTGTGATCTCGGTATCCGCAGACGCCCCCAAAAAGATCGATTCCGATCTACTCCCTTTTCTAGAGAAACACCCGTCGGACTTTCCGATCTACATCATGCAAACCGACGACCGCAACGAGTTCATGCGCATCATCGATCCGGAGTGGAACGGTGACATCCCCGCCACGTTCTTCATCGACCGCGAAGGCAACGTGGCCACCAAGCAATTCTCCGCGGTGAGTCAAGAGCAGATGGAGCAGGCACTGGAGGTTCTCTTCGAAGAACCCGAGCCCTAGTGCCATGTATCAGTGGATCGTTGCCTAAGGCTCGAGGCCATTTTGTGTGCTGGCGAGGCGTGCCGACGAAGTCATATCTGGATATTTCGAGGAGGCGCAACGAAGCCAGCGCGCAAAAGGGGCCGAGACTTAGGTGACGAATCGCTGATACAGGGCACTGGGAGGTGGCGGCTCGCCGCCGCACTGGTCGGTCTGCTGCTGGCGACCGAGGCCCTTTTCGGCCTGGCTTCCTTCGCGCGCGCGCCACTGACCATCGACATCGGCCCCTCGACAGGCGCCTATCTGGCAGGATTCTCGGATAGCGAAGAGCGCCTACCCGTCACGTTTCGCTGGACCGGCGAGAGGGCCGTCATCGCTCCGCCGGTAACCGTGGCCCCCGGCCCGGGCGCGCTGGTCATCCGGTACGCCCGATTCGTCGACGAAACGGTTCGGGTACGTGTCTATGTTTCTGGCACACAGGCCGGTTCTTTCCTCGCCCGACCCGGGCGCTTCCGCACCCAGCGAGTGCCGATGACGCTCCCGAGTGGTCCGCTGCAGATCAGTCTCTTGAGCGAGACTGCGGAGCCGCGCCGTCTCGGCATCGCCGTGGATTGGATCCGCATCGAGCAAGGACGCTCACAGAAGTCGGAAGTCCCCCGTATCGGGAGGCACATCGATGGTTGCGATCGCGCGAACCAGACGGTAGAAGAGGTAGGCGGTCGCTCGTTTGAAGACCGATCCGCCTTGGCGCGCCTTTCGCTGAGCGTAGACGACGTCGAAGCCGTCCTTCCAACGACCCACGAGCTCTCCGATGAGCTCGGGAGGATCCTGTAGATCGGAATCCATCAGGATCACCGCGTCGCCTCGCGCATAGTCGAGACCCGCGCTCAGCGCAATCTGATGCCCGAAATTCCGGCTCAGCCCCAAGACACCCACACGCTCATCGTCTCGAGTCAACTCGTGTAAGAGATCCTTCGAGCGGTCGGTGCTCCCGTCGTCGACGTAGATCACTTCGAACGACAGTTCGAGGGCTTCGAGGAAGCGACGAGGCGCCGATTGAGCTCCTGGATCGTGGCTGCCTCGTTGAAAACGGGAAGCACGACGCTGAGGTTGGGGATCGCCGCCATGGGTTTAGGCGAGAAGCATATCTTGGACTGTCACGCGAGGCCAGTGCCGTTCCAACTATTCGAGCCCAAGGAGCCGCGAGTCTTGGCCGCAAAAGTTGGAACGGCACCAGCTCCTTCTTGATGCCAACGCGACCAGCCAATAGAATGCCATCATCATGAGTGACAGACTCGCCGGCAAAGCCGCGCTCGTAACCGGTGCCAGCAAGGGAATCGGTTTGGGCATCAGTAACACCTTCTTGAAGGAGGGCGCACACGTTTTCTTGTGCGCGCGCGGGGAAAAAAACCTGGCGCGTACCGCTGCGGAGCTCGAGAAGATCGGCCCCGATGTCGGCTACGCGGTCGGCGACGTGGGCGATGCCGAGCAAGCGAAGCGGCTCGTCGAGGCCGCCCTTTCCCGCTTCCCGAACCTCAGCATTCTCGTCAACAACGCCAGCATCTTGGGCAAGAGAGCTCCGGTGGTCGAGACCGAAGCGTCGACCTGGGACGAAGTGCTTCGCATCAACACTTCGAGCCTTTTCTACGTGACGCGCCCGCTCCTCCCGAAGCTCATCGAGCATGGCAGTGGCTCGATCATCAATGTGAGCTCGAGCGTCGGCCGGAAAGGAAAGCCAAACTGGGGCCCTTATGCCGTCTCGAAATTTGGACTGGAAGGGTTCACGCAGGTCTTGGCCGAGGAGCTTCGTCCCCACGGCATACGGGTGAACAGTGTCAACCCCGGCGCCACGCGCACGGAGATGAGAGCCGACGCCTACCCCGACGAAGATCCCATGACCCTGCCGACACCGACCGACATTGCCGAGGTTTTCGTTTATCTGGCGTCCGACGAATCCGCCTCGGTGACCGGGCAAGCGTTGGAGGCCCGGGACTACCTCAAGCGCGCCCCCGCCTAAGGGCCCGGGCAAGAATAACTACCTATTCTTGGACGCCGATGCATCCCGTCTGACTGCGTTGCTCGTCGCCTTCCGCAGCGAGCCTGTCGAGCGGAGGGCTAGGCCGCGTTAGCGGCCGAACTGGAAGAATGCCCATATATCTAGATATTATTCACTTCTCGCGCCTTGCCAGACGGGCGCCTCGACGCCCAAGAATGGGCATTTATTTTTGCCTAGACCCTAAGTCCCTCAGGCGTAGGCTTTTCACCACCTTTACACCGTGACTCCTGGCGCGTTACAATCCCCGTTCGGGCCAGAGGCAGCCTAACTCCATGATTTCTCAAATGCTCGGCCGCTACCGGATCCAAGCGGAGATTGCCCGCGGGGCGATGGGAAAAGTGTATCGCGGCTACGATCCGCTCTGCCGCCGCGTCGTGGCCATCAAGACCATCCGACCCGAGTACCTGGACCAGCGCAACGCCCGGGACTACTTACAGCGGTTCCAACGGGAGGCGCGCGCCGCCGGCGCTCTATCTCACCCGAACATCGTCACCATCTACGACGTCAGCGACGACTATTCCGTCATGGAGTATCTGGAGGGAGTTACCCTCCTGAGTCTGCTCGCCCAACGCGGCGGTCTCAACCTGACGGACGTTCTGGACATCGTGGCACCCATTGCCGATGCGCTGGACCACGCCCATCAACAGGGCATCATCCATCGAGACATCAAGCCCTCGAACATTATGATCTTTTCCGACGGACAACCGAAGATCATGGACTTCGACGTCGCACACCTGGAATCAACGATCATGACCACCGACGGCGAGTCATTCGGTTCACCGCCGTACATGTCGCCCGAACAGATTCTGGGAGAAGAGCCCACTGCCCAGGCAGATATCTTTTCTCTGGGGGTCGTGACGTATGAGCTCCTGACGGGCCAGAGGCCATTCGTGGGCGACAAGATTCCGTCCATCCTATTCCGGGTTATCAATCAGGAACCTGCCTCGCCCCGCAAGTGGAACGAGGATCTACCGCCTCGCTACGACAAAGTTTTCAGTACCGTGCTCGCCAAGAAGCCGGCCAACCGATACGCCACGGCGGCAGACTTCGTTCGCGCCCTGCAGTTGAGCAAGCGGGAAAGGATCGAGCTCTCGACACCGCTGCGAGAGCCGCGGTCGAGAAGGCCGCTCGCGCCGGCACCGTCCGTGCCCATGCGCCCAGTCGGAAAAGACACGCTCAGTCTGCCTGGAGTCGAGAAGGCTCCCCGCGAAGCGACTTTGCGTTCCGCGAAGGACATCATGGATCGGGCGGGCCGTAAGCGAGGATCTCCGGTACACCTGACTCTCCGACTCCGTCGCGCGACGTTCGTCGCCACCACGATTCTCTTGGCGGCCGCCTTTGCGGTCATCGTCGCCGTCTTCGTGAGTGCGAGCGCAAACGCTCCCCGTCCTCCTGCACCTGTCGAGGGGTTGCGGATCGAGACCGCCCCACCCGGAGCGACGGTTTGGCTCAACGGAGAGGAGGTCGGCGTCTCGCCTCTGGTGGTCGGCCCGGTGCCCGACGGCAAGATGGACCTGCGCGTGGCCAAAGAAGGATTCCTCCCGGCGGAACGAACTTTCGATGTTCAGGCGGGGGCACTTCCCCCCTTGGCGCTGTTCGACATGCTGCCCGCGCGAACGAGTCTCTTTCTGGGGACGGTGTCGGAAGGCGCGATGGTTCGGGTGGATGGGCAGCCCGTTGGACAATCCCCGATCGAGAACGTCCCCATTCATCCGGGAAACCACACCCTCCAGGTAGATCGGGAGGGGTATCGGCCCTGGAGCTTCCAAGTGGAGGCGGAAGCCGGCGAGAGTCTTCATCTGGTGGCTCGCCTCACCGCTCTCGGAGTCGAGCCACGCGAAACGGTCCGTGAAGGAGATCTCGTCGAGCTCGGTCCCGACGTCACGCCGCCCCGGAGGAATTCGCGGGGAGTTTGCGACCTACCCGCAGGAGGCTATCGAGCAGGGTGATGAGGGAACGGTCACCGTGGAGATGATCATCACCGAGGGCGGCCACCCGGTGGATCTACATGTCGTGGAGTCGGCCGGAACGAGCTTGGACCAGTCGGTCTTGGAAGCTCTTTGGGCCTGGCGCTTCCAACCGGCAGAACGAGATGGTGTGAGAGTGCGCGTCCGCTGGCGAGTGAGCCAGAGCTTCCGCCGCGGCCAGGAGGCGTCCGGGATCTGAGACCTAGCGACCCTCTTCCGGGAGCTACCCTCAGAAGGTGTGGAAATAAAGTAAAGGCGGAGTAACCTTCCGCGTCACGAAACACGGCGTGAAGGGGCCAACGGAAGGAGACACCGCCATGAAGGAAAAGACCACAGGACGACGGAGCTCGTCAAGGGTGGCTTGGGAGTCGCTGGAGAAGTGGGCGAGGCTTGAGATCCAGGATTGGGTGCAGGAGCTGATGGTAGCCGAAGTCACGGAGCTTCTCGGGCGTGAGAAATCGGAGAGACGGAAGCCCGTGGACACAACGGCGGGCTATCGAAATGGATACGGTAAGCCTCGGAAGCTGACGATGAGCGTGGGCACAGTGACGGTTCGCCGGCCGAGAGTACGGGACGTGGAGGAGAGGTTCGAAAGTCGAGTGCTTCCGCTGTTCAAGCGTCGGAGCGAAACGGTGAGCGAGTTGATTCCGGAGCTGTACCTGCATGGACTAGCTCACGGAGATTTCGATCTGTCGCTCCGCGGGCTTCTAGGGGAGGACGCTCCACTTTCTCCCAGCACGGTGTCGCGGCTGAAACAGAAATGGCAGGGAGAGTACGAGCAGTGGCTAGCTCGCCCACTGGAAGAACTCGAGCTCGTGTACCTGTGGGTAGATGGCGTGTACGTGAAGGCCGGCCTTGAGAAGGACAAGGCGGCGGTGCTAGTTGCGGTTGGTGGCCTGTCCGACGGGACGAAAATCGTCCTGACGCTGGAGGCCGGGCATCGAGAATCCGAAGCGTCATGGTCGTCGCTGCTACGGAGACTGAAGAAGCGCGGTCTGAGATGTCCCCGTTTGGTGATCGGTGACGGTCATCTCGGCATCTGGGCCGCGACCCGAAACGTATTTCCAGAAGCTGAGGAACAGCGGTGCTGGAACCACCGAATCCTCAACGTACTGGACCGGATTCCGAAAAGGGACCAGGCGCAGGCCAAGCCGCTGTTGACGGCGATCCCCTACGCCACCAGCCTGCAGGAGTGCGAGACGAAGAAGGCCAAGTTCCAGGATTGGTGCTTGCGCAAGGGTCTTCCGGGGGCCGCGCACGTGCTCGACGAGGACTGGGAGCGGATGGTCAGCTTCTATTCCTTTCCCAAGCCTCACTGGCAACACCTTCGCACGAGCAACGTCGTGGAGTCACCGTTCGCTGCACTGAGATTGAGAACGGATGCGGCCAAAAGGTTCAAGAAAGTCGAGTCCGCCACTGCGACAATCTTCAAACTGCTTCTGGTTGCGGAGAAGAATTTTCGCCGGCTCAACGCACCGGAGCTGATGCGAGAGGTTCACCTGGGCGTTCGATTTGAAGATGGAGACAGGGTAACGGAGTCGTCGAAGGTTGCTGCTGCCTGAACTTTTTTACACACCTATTGACAAGAGCTCCTCTTCCGGCGTCGATAAACGAGATCTTACCAAACAGCATCGCCAGACGCCAGTTTTCGCCCGAGGTCAGGAGTCTTCCGGAACCTGGCCGCCGTCCCTCTCGGCGTCAATATAGGTGGTCTCACGAATCAGCGTGGCCAGACGCGCTTGGGCTGCGTCCCTCCTGGCGTCAATGTAGGTGGTCCCACGAATCAGCGTGGCCAGACACCGGTTCACTTCAGGACGCGACGATGGAATAGGGCTTGTTGCGTCACGAGACCGGACGATTTCCGGCGAGCGGGGCTCAATCTGGAAGGATCTGCCAGCGCCAACAGAGCGTCACTAGCCGCTAGTGCTTGCTCCGGTCGAGATCTGTCGGAGCGCCTTTTCTCTTTCGGCCGCAAGATTGACTTCTGCGCGCTTCCACTGCGCGAGCCATTGCTCTTGCCACGGCGGCACCGATGAGGTCGTTGACTTCATTGAAGAAATTATATCAGGTTCGGGCGTCATTATACGAGATCTTGCTAATAGACTTGGTCAGACGCCGGTCTCCGGAGGGTTTCGCTGCCGGCTCTGGCGTCGATACTTGGGATCTCGGTCGTCTCGTCAATCTCGCCAGACGCCGGTCAGGCGCCCTTTGCGATTCTGTCGCACGCCTAGTATCCTTCTTGTTGATGGCTCAAGACTCAACGCATATTCTGCGGGAGATCGACGACTTCCTTATGGGTGAATCGAAAGTTCATCGAACCTTGAGTCATATCGCCCGTCTTCTGGACGAACTGGGAATCGATTTTGCGTTGGCCGGTGGCGTCGCGGTCGGGTTGAGAGGGCACCTCCGAGTGACCGTCGATGTGGATCTCCTCATTACGGATGAGGGGCTGAAACGCTTCAAAGACCTGTGGCTAGGAAGAGGGTATGTAGAGAAGTTCCCGGGATCCAAAGGACTGCGCGACACCGAGACGGGCGTCCCCATTGACTTTCTGATCGCTGGTGAGTTCCCGGGAGACGGCCGCCCCAAACCGGTAAGGTTTCCCGACCCGGCGTCGATTCCCCAGGTAGATAGTCCCTACCGGCTACTCGACCTGCGAACGCTCGTGGAGCTCAAGCTGGCGTCGGGTCTGTCGGCTCCCGACCGCCTTGTGGATCTGGCTGACGTATTGGCTCTCATACGAGCAAACGGACTTCCGGAAACCTTCGCCGATACTCTTGCCCCCTACGTGCGCGAAAAGTATCTAGAGCTCTGGGGCGCCGCTCAGACCTCGAGTGACTACTGAATCGGGTCCCCGGCTACCTCAGTCTCAGGGCCGGATCTCCTAATAGGTGATAGATACTGAGGAGCTCGGGGTAAGCTCCCGTCTCAGCATACGCCGCCTGGCCTGCCAGGATGGCATCTCCCAATCGCTCGTGCTCCTGATTCACGACTTGATCGAGAAGCGCCTTGTGGAAGCGATGCGCCGGAGTGTTGAGACTGAGTCCCGTCGGCGAAAACGCCGCGATGGTACCCTTCCCGTTGGCTTTGAGAAGCTCTTCCGACAACGAGTTGTGGTACGGGAAGTGGAAGTAGCCATTCAGGCAGTTCATGGTAAACATCAACGGTTGCTGCGACTGCGGTGACAAAGCATCCACGCTACCGAGGTTGAAGAGATTCTCATTCGCCCACAAATGAATCGCCCCGTGGCCCATGTAACTGACCAGAGAGGCTCCCTCATCGAAGGCATTGACGATCGCGCTACGGGCTCCTGCCGTGCCCAGTTGCGTTAGATAGATTTTCTCGAGGTCTTGTCCAGACAGTACCGTCGACGCCAGCTCCTCCGCATCCGCGTCGAAGTCTCCCGCTTGGTCCGGGTTATCCGTGATGAGAACGATGGGCACCTCCGGATCCCCTGCCTCCGACTTGTAGGCCAGGACCTTCGTGACTAGCTGGTGTGCCTCTTCGACCGACGCAGCGGGAAGCCTCCCGATCGCCACATCAGGCAGGATGTCTTCGCCATTGATCGCCCCGTACCACGGATCCGACGCCGTCCATACAAACTGCGTCTTGATGATCTTCACCGGAACCTGACTCTCAACGCCGGTGGCCAGATAGTCCTTGAAGTCGTACGTTCTATCTCCTAGAAGGACCACGTATCGCAGCGTCGGCTCGCTCCAGTGGTGATACGCATAGCTCAGGAAGTCGTGGATCGACTCCGGTGTCGCCTCTCCATAGCCGAACTCTTCGTAGATGTCCTCGGTTGCTACTGCTCCGGCCACCAGGCCCTCGTTCCTTCGGTGCTCCAAAAGGGGCTCCGCCGCTGCCAGGAACTCCCTCGGACCTATCACCAGGTACTCCGCTCGGTTCCAGACCTCCTTGAGCCCGCTCGGGTGATGTCTTAAGATTCCTGTCAAAGAAAAACGATGTATGGTTCCCCAAGCTCAAACCCGTCCCCGTCATGGGGACAGAAAAGGAGAACCATACATCATGGGAAAGGTACTACCGAGTCAGCGATTGCTCAAGCAGTTCGAGGAACAACTGGTATTTGGGGAGATGAATCTCTCGGAGATCGTCCGGTCGGGAGCTCAGATGATGCTTCAATATGCGTTGGAGCGCGAGGTGACGGAGGCGTTGGGTCGAAACTACTATGAGAACGCTCCGGCAACGACGAAGGAGAAGGGACGACGCAACGGGTATGAGTCGCATCGGGTCCTCACGGGCGAGGGAGCGGTAACGGTGCAAGTGCCGCGGGTACGAGAAACAGAGAAGGTGTTTCAGTCAAAGATTCTCGACGCCTACGTGAGCCGGACCGAGAAACTCGATGAACTGATCGCGCGGATGTACGTCCACGGGATGTCGACGCGTGACATTGAGGCGACGTTCGCGGACGTGCTGAGCGGCACGGGTGTCTCGAAGTCGGTGGTGAGCCGGGTCACACGGTGTCTGTCGGAGGATTTCGAGGCGTTTCGAAAACGGGATCTCTCGAACGAGAAGCTGTTGTATCTCGAGCTCGACGGCACGTACCTGCGCTACCACCAAGGAGCGGAGAGAAAAGAGCCCATCCTCGTTGCGACCGGCTATCGCGCTGATGGGACGCGAGTTCTTCTTCATATCGGTGTCGGCAACCGAGAATCCTACGAGAACTGGAAGGGGTTCTTGCAGGAGATAGTGGCCCGAGGAATGAGGGAGCCGTTGCTCATCGTGACGGACGGGAATCCTGGAGTGCTCAAAGCGATCGCAGAGGTCTTCCCTCGAAGCCTCAAGCAACGTTGCCAGAAGCACCGCCTCGAGAACATCCTGGGCAAGGCTCCGAAGGAAGTGCGCGACGAACTCAAGGCGGCCATCCTTGAGTCGTTCCATGCGAACAGCTACGAGCAAGGGCTGAAGAAGGGTCGGGAGGTGATCGCTCGGTACCGTCAACGATTCCCGAGCGCGATGAAGTGCATGGAAGAGACCTTCGAAGCGTGTCTTCAGGCGCTACGCCTTCCTGCGGCGCATCACAAAAGGCTTCGCACGTCGAATCTACTTGAGCGCACGTTCGGAGAGCACAAACGTCGCACAAAGGTCATTCCTCACTTCTTCACCGAGGAGGCCGCGATGAAACTCTCGTTCGCTGTGCTCTTGGCCGTCGCAAACAAATGGCGCGGCGTGAGGATGGATGTCTTCGCCGCTAGGAAAGTCGAGGAGCTTCGCAACGAGCTTCTCCCGCAAGGCACGTCGGAGGAATCAGCAGCTTAACCGAGCGCGGGGAACCGTACGGAGATTTGACAGGAAAATTAAGACTTGACCCCCGCTCGACTGCGGCCTTCTCACCTCGGGAGACTTCACCGAACCCTTCGACACCATCAGGTAGCTTCGGTCAGACTCCGCCCAGAAGCTCACCCCACCACTCTCGAGCTCCGTCACTCCCGTCAGCCACTGAGGATGGACTCCCGTCACGTCCAACACGTAGCCGCCCACTTCGACACCAGAGATTACCGCCGCTCCCGGCTCAGTGAAGCTGCCTTGGAGGGCGCCCTGTTCCGCTACCAGTTCAGCCGGGTGGCTCACCTCGAAGCGGTTCAGCATCGCCATCGAGTACGCCGCGTCCGTGTCCCCGACGTCTTCCATATCCAGGATGTTCTCTCCCTCCTGGAGCAATCCAGGGCCTATCTCCGCGTCGACCTGGTGCGGCGTCTCACCATCCCACCACGTCTCCGTCACCAGCGTCCCGTTCACGTACAACCGCACGTGGTGATCCGGGTTCTGCGGGAAGTCACTTGCCCCATGTAGCCACACTCTTAACTGAGCCGCCTCCGGCACCGGCGACAGGTTCGTCACCTCGAACGGGAAGCTCTTCGTCATCGGGCCGAACACCCAATCCCACTGCCAGATGTCTTCCTCGCCCTCAAACGTTGGCTGATAGAGCCGGTTCTCATCTCGTTCCACTGTCTTCCAGTAGAAGCTGCTACCCGCTCCCGTCGCCGGGATCCGTCCCGCTTCCCGTGGAAATAAGAATGGCGTAACCTCCGGTTAAGCAAAACGAAACCACGCCTGGAAAGGCGAGGAGGAGGATTACGCCATGAAGAAGCCTACCACCATATCGAAGGAGTCTGTAAGCGAGTACCGGGAGTTCGTCCAACTTCGGCTGCGTAAGCGGGTACTGGAGGCGATCGAGGTCGTGCTCGAGGAAGAAGTCAACCAAGCGCTGGGGTGTGGTAGCTACGAGCGTGCGGAAGACCGCCGTGGATATCGCAACGGAGCCGAAACCCGTCGCGTGACGACGTCGGTGGGAACTCGCGAGCTCCGTGTGCCACGAGCCCGCGTGCGAGACGAGTAAACGGGAGAGACGACAGAGTTCAGGAGCGAGCTGTTGCCCCGGTACGCGCGCCGGACTCGTGAGGTCGACGAGGCGATCTTGGGGACGTACTTGTCGGGCGCGAATAGCCGCCGGATCCGCAAAGCGCTGAAACCACTGCTCGGTGAGGAGCACCTATCGAAGAGCGCGGTGTCTCGCGTGGTTAGCCGGCTGAAGGAGCGCTTCGAGGAATGGCAGAACCGTGCTCTCAGCGAGGAGGTCTACGCGATCGTTTACCTGGACGGCTTCCACCTGAAAGTGCGGATGGCGAAACGTGTGATCAGCGTACCCGTACTGGTCGCGCTCGGGGTCGCGCCAGACGGGCACAAACGTCTGTTGTCATTACGTCTGGCGGTGAGCGAAGCCTCGACGCATTGGGGCTCCGTGCTGGAGGGACTCCAGGCTCGAGGACTCCGGGCTCCCAAGCTAGTGATCAGCGACGGCCACAAGGGGCTGACGAAAGCGCTGGAGAAGTGGCCGGGGTGCCGGTTGCAGCGACGTACCGAGCACAAGCGCGCCGACTTGCTCGAACATTGCCCGGCGCACGCACGCCGTGAGCTCCGGCGTGACTACAACCGGATCGTCTACGCTAAGAACGGGATCGATGCTCGCAAAGCCTATGACGAGCTCGTCGCCAAGTGGACGCCTCTCGCGCCGGCCGTCGTCCGAAGCCTAGAGGAGGCCGGTAATCAGCTGCTGACCTTCTACGAATTCCATCGTGCCATGTGGAAATCGATTCGAACGACCAATGCTCTGGAGAATCTCAACCGCGAGTTTCGACGCCGGACGAAAACCCAAGCGTCGTTCTCCAGCGAGGAGTCCGCGGTCGCTTTGCTGTTTGGGCTTATCGCCTCTGGCCAGATTCAACTACGACGCCTCGACGGCTACCAACGTCTGAGCGAGGTTCTCGAACGCGCGGAGGTTGCCGCCTGATATGATACTCTGATGACGGAGTGGAGGGTGCCGTTCTTCTTCCACGGACCTCGGGACACATCCCGGCGCCGCTCCGTTCAGCTCTTCCATGCGCACGCCTTCCGTGCTCGACTCCAGCTGGTACACCGCTTCGTGACCATAGGGGTTCTCAGACGCTCCCTGGCTCACGAAGTACAGCGTCGAGCGAGGCCCAAACTCTCGCGGATTCGGGCTCACGTAGAACGCTACCGCCTCACCCTGATGCGCCAACCGTAGCTCGCTCGTCGGCACCGCCTTCTTTGTTCCCGTTCCGTACACCGACTCGAAGCTCACTCCGTACAGCCCGGGCTCACTCTGCGCGAAACGCGCCAACACGTTCCGGTTGGCGTGGCTATCCACCTCACGATGGCTCCTCCCGAATCTCACCTCGGCCCTGTCTTTTCCTTGGAATGCGATCCGCACCACCAGGCGACGCGCCACCAGAACCAGACGCCCGTACGTCTCATCCCATCGCATCGGCGCCAGCTCCACCAGGGCCTTCTTTACCGCGCCCTGGAATCCCACATCCATCAACTGGGCCGACTTCTCCGGGTAGTAAACACCCCGCGCCCGACGCCTCTTCTTACGGAGGCCGGTTTGCACCGTACCGCTCTCACCCGCCACCACGACTGGCTCCGTCGAGCTTGGACGGAGGCTGGTGAACTTCGCCAACCTCTCCTTTTCCACCGACACCAGCGTCACATTGCGGCCCCCCACCACGTCTTGCCACGTGCGATAGACCGGCACATCCGGGTCTCCCGATTCCCCGAAGTCCTCGAAGCCCGGGGTCTCCAGCAACACCGTGCCGTCTTCCTGAGGGATCGCGTAGAAACCCTCCGTCAAAAGCTCCAGCTCCAACCACCGCTTGCCACGACGATGCACCAGAAGCTCATTCGCCTCCGGATCGCCGTACGTGATCCGGGACTGCGAACCCTCCGAGGTGGCTTCCGACGAGCCTTCGGATTCGCCGCCGCCTTCTCCGACTTCCGTCCCGGCGCCTACTTCCGGTGTCGCCGACACCGGACCGTGAAGCTCCGTCACTCCCGTCGTCTCGATGTCTTCCAGCTGGTAGTAATACGTCACGCCGTTGGTCAGACCCGAATCGACGTAGCTGTACCGAGCGCCCTCCGGTGACGACCCTAGTCCTGGAATGACCGTCGCCGTGATCCGCTCGTACGGACCTGCCTCGCTAAGCGAACGATAGAGATGGAATCCGAGGTTATCTAGCTCGGACGCCGTCTCCCAGTTGAGTGACACGGCGCCGTCTATACCCAAGGCCTCGAACGACACCAGCTCAACCGCCGTCGTCGCTTCGATCTCATCCGCCCCGATGTCCCACGGCGCAACGCGGTTCCCTCCGTCGATGTCCTGGCGGAAGATGGCGCTCAGATCTGCGCCTGCAAGCTCCGCCGCACTTCCGCTCTGGATGTGCAGATCCCTGCCAGGTTCGTCCACGAAGTTTACGTTGGCAAGAAGCACCGATAGCACCTCGCCTCCCGCCGGGCTGTGGGCGGTCGCGGTAATATCGCCCGAAAGGTTGTTGCTGCTAGCGCCCGACCGGGGAATGGCGAAATCGCTCCCCCCATTACTGTGAGAGATGTTGTTTTGAATCAACGCGACGCCTGAAAAACCGAAGATCCCATCACCGGTGTTGCTATAGATGGTGTTGTTCAAGATACGAATGACGGACCCTGCACCCATATTGGCCATGGTAATGCCGTCGTCGCCCGCGTCGTAAATGATGTTGTTATAGATATCGATGTCCCAGTCGGCGCCGCTGAGGTCCGGTGCGATACCGTCTCCGGGGACATTGTGAACGAGGTTGTTTCTCAAAATGACTTTGTGAGCACCAGGGGTCTGACCTCGAACGTCGATGCCATCGCCAGACCCGGTGCCATTCTTGATCTCCAACCATTCCACCGTCACATAATCCTCTTGCACGCGCACGCCATCGTTGCTGCCGGTGTTGTCGAGCACGACTCCGGTTGCGGGACGACCGAGATGGCGGTTTCCGGGATCCACCGTGAGCGTGATGGGGTGGTCGGGGTCGGTGGTGGAGCCAAGGATCTCGACCTGATCAAAGGCGGCTCCATGTCGTAGGCGATCCCGATCTCCTTACGGTCGTCGGCGAGCAGGTCGGCGCTGAAGACGCCTTCGCAGTAACCCGACGGAGCGAGGCTCGCAACCGCGATGACCTGATACTCGTTAAAGCCGACAGTTGCCGTGACGGTATCAGTGGTGCTTGACGCATAGGCACTCGTCGTATTCGCTCCTGAGTGTCCAACACTGCATCTGCCGATATCAATGCCTAGGGTCCAGGCAGGCGTGTTACCGGCCCACGAAATACCTGCCGAGGCACTGGAAACGACGGCACTGGCAACCGCCATTCCGTTTTGCACGACACGGAACGCCGCCTGGGTCGTAACAGTGCTATTGGTATTGTCTGACTCTCCGACCCCGAGCTCCACGATGGTGTCCTTGCGGTACCAATGCGTGACCTTGCTAGGTGGGATCTGTAATCTGAGCGCAGAGATCCATCAAGGAGGTCAAATCGATGCGCTCGAGGAAAGCGGAACTTTCAGAGGTTGAGAAACAGTTCGAATCATGGAGGTCGAAGCCACACGGACGTTTGATCCCGGAGGAGTTGTGGAATGCGGCGGTGGGGCTGCTGGATCGGTATACGCCGAGCGCGATCTGCCGTCATCTCCGCTTGAATTCGGCGCGATTCAAGAAGGTCCGAAAGACTCATGGAGCGGTTGTGAGCGCCAAACGTCTCAAGGGAGGACAACGAAGGGTTTCTGGAGTAGGCTCCCTGAGCAAGAAGCCTGGACGGAGTGGAACGGAGCAGGTGAGCGCGATAGCTCCGAGTCGGACTGCGTTCGTGGAGCTGGCGCATGGGATGGGCTTGTCGGGCGGCATGATGACGCCCTCCGCTGAACTCGGTTCAGGGTGAAGGAACGATGTGCCGTCTGACGGTAGAGAGCGCATCGGGGAGCCTGACGGTCGTAACGTCGAATCGCGAGGGAGAGAATGAGCTGGTCGAATCTGTTTGTCGCTTCGTGGTCGGCGCGCTCGGCAACGGCACTCACACATGATCCAGATCGTTCCTCAACTGAAGGTATTGGTGGCTTGCGAGCCGGTTGATTTCCGCAAGGGTATCGATTCTTTGGCTTGCGTGTGCCGACAACAATTCCAGCTCGATCCGTTCCTCGGCACGTTATTCGTTTTTCGTAATCGTTCAGGCACGGCGCTCAAATTTTTGGTGTACGACGGACAGGGGTTTTGGTTATTTCAGAAGCGTTTTTCGAAGGGCCGTCTGCAGTGGTGGCCGCGTCATACCACGGATGGAGTTGCGGCGCTGCCTGCCGAGCAATTGGCGGTGCTACCTCGCTCGGACGCCGACCTTCTGATCGTAGTCGAGAGCAGTCCCCACCGCCATTCCCGCGACCGGTTGCCGGAAGCGCTTCGCGCGCTAGCCCCACTCCCCTGTGCCGCCGACCTCTATGTGCTGACACTCGAGGAGGTGGATCGCTTTCAAAGAGAAGGGTCACCACTGCTGCGGATCGCCCTCACCACCGGCCAAGATCTTCTCCCCGCGGACTGATTGCGCCGGCACCACCGCCGGATGGTGAGACCGATCCAGGCTAGGCCAGATCTTCTAACGCAGCTTCAACGCCGGGTCCCCTAACAGATGATAGATGCTCAGAAGCTCCGGGAAAGCTCCGGTATCGGCGTACGACGCCTGGCCCAGCGAGGATCGCGTCTCCCAATTGATCGTGCTCTTGGTTCACGACTTGATCGAGAAGTGCCTCGATGTTGGCCGCGGTGTCGCTTCCAGCGTCTTTGGCAGGACTGTCGGATCCTTGACCGGGGCGGTATGGCTGAGATGGAAATCGTCTCCCGGGCGGTTCACGAATAGAGGGTCGGACCCTGTGATATCGGTGCCGGCAGGACAGCTGGCGAGGTTGTTACAGTCGCTGGTCGTGTTGTTGTAAAAGAGGTTGAAAATCTAGGTCGGATCAACGCCACCGGTCTCGGTCAAACCATAGCGGCCGTTGTTCGAGAGGATGTTGTTCCTAACTACGATTCCCGTTCCGTCGGTGCGAATCCCGTCTCGAACGGAGCCGTCAACCGTGTTGTTTTCTACAATTGAGCCGTTGCCTCGTGCCCAGATACCATCGTTCCCATTGGAATAAACCAGGTTGTTCCTGATCGTGCAGGACGGCTTGAGAACGTCGATGGCGGTAAAAAGTTGTAAACAATGTTTCCGCTGACGATACATGTCCCTGTTGCATCCGTTGTATCGACCCAAATGCCATCATCGTCTTCGTTATAGACGGTGTTGTCGGTGATAGAAACCGATCCGGTGGCGGTGTTGTAAACACGTATCCCTTGGTCGTTGGGGCCGTTGTCGTGGACGGTATTTCGACGAACCGTGATCACGTCTCCTTCGTAAAGGATGCCCTCAGCGCCATTGTTGAAGAAGACACTGTCCTCGATCGGCACGTTGTCACAGGTAGCCCCGTCCGCGAGGCGGTCGAAAAACCCGCTGCTGGCATTATTCGTAATGATGTTGTCTCGGATCGTCACGTTGGAGGCGCCGTTGCACCAGATTCCGTAGAAGTTGTCGTCGTGTTTCAGACCGTCAAGGATGATGTATGCTCCCTGCAGCTCGATCCCGTTAGCACCGTTCGTGTCAATGACGGGCCTGCCTGTGCCGCTCCAAGCCTGGAACGTAAGCTCGTTGCCAGCGGTGCAAACCTTCGTGACCTAGACCAACGCGTTATAGGCGGTTCCGTTGTCTCCGTGAATGTGAATCGTGTCTCCACAGGAAGCCTGGCCATGGGTGTAGCCGATCGTTGCGCAGGACGAGGCGGAGCTTGCTCAGGTGCAGGTGCCGGTGTCGGAGCCCGTCGAGCCCCCGACATACCGGTCGGCGGCCACCACGGCCTGGCTTGTGCCAAGGACGAGCAGCGGGATGAGCGAGCCGGGGAGGAAAACCTACAAAAGAGGTGGCGATCCCCATAATTGATGAGAACTCCCCCCAAGAAAAGGCGTTTTTCGGAGGGACGGCTTTATCTCAACTGAGGGCTGGATCCCCCAACAAATGATCAAGGGCGTTGGTGTTTTTGCACGTCGGCAGACGCCGCGCGCCGGCCTAAACTTTGCTTTAAGACTGATCTTCCACTACGATTTCGTTTCTTCGAGGTTCTTTCAGAACTGAAGCCGAACAAATGGCAGAAGCGCCCTTCGTCCACCCCGGTAAGCTCCACTACTTCACGCGCGAGATCTTCAAACGCTTGCGGGTGCCGCCCCGAGAGGCTTCGAAGATCGCAGACGTCTTGGTTGCCGCCGATCTCGCCGGGGTGGAAAACCAAGGCGTGAGTCGGCTTCCCTTCTACGCAGATCGTCTCTCGGCTGGACTCGTCAACCGGACTCCTTCTTTGGATGTGGTCGAGGAAAAAGGAGGCGCCGTGACACTCGATGGCGACAATGGTCCGGGGCCGGTCGTGGGAATCAAGGCCATGGAGCTGGCCATCAAGAACGCAGAAAGAAACGGGGTTGGTGCGGTCGCGGTACGCAACAGCAATCAGCTAGGGATGCTCGGCTACTACACGCGCATGGCGTTGAACGAGCAGATGATCGGCGTCGCCATGACGAACGACCGGCCGACGATCACCCCTCCTGGCGGCACGCACGCCTTGTACGGCGCGAACCCGATCGCGATTGCCATCCCGACCAAGGAAGGTAAGGGGCCCTTTGTCCTCGAGCTCACGACCAGCGCGGCGGGACACGAAGGTTACGGTTTGGGCCTGGCCGTCGAGATCCTGTCCGGCGTCTTGCCCGGAGGTGCTTTTGGTGACGAGCTGTCGGGAGCGGAAGGCGATCACCCTGCAGTGGCTCGCATCGGACATTTCTTCGCCGCTCTGCGCATCGAGGCCTTCGGTCCCTTCGGCCATTTTAGAGACCGCCTGGATCTGATGCTGAAGAAGCTAACCTTTTCGAGTGCCTCAGGGGCACCACGCGTCCACTACCCGGGCGAACCGGAGTACGAGGCCGAAGAGGAACTTCGTGCGAATGGGATCCCCCTGTCGGCTTCCCTCACTCGGAAGCTCGAAGGACTAGCTCGACGCCTCGATCTCCGTGATGCGTGGGAGCAGGTCCTCGCCAGCCGCAAGGGCGTCTGACGAGCTCTATATTGGCACTCACTTTGAGTGACGCCGGAAATCGGGCAGCGAGTTTAGCGGTGCACGAATGGAGCATTGCTGCGAGGGCCGTTCTGGATGAAGTTGTCCAGCCCGATGCGCATGTCTTCGAGGCCGAAGACTTCGCCAAAGCAGCGGGCCTCGAACCGTAGTCCTTCCTCGAGAGACATCTTGGCGCCTTTCAAGATCGCCTTCTGGAGAACCGCGTCCACGGCACGGGACAGATGGCCGATATCGACGTCGGGTAGATCGTCCTCGACCTTAATGGAACCGGGCGGAAGTTGCTGGAGCTCGATCTTTCCCCTTGCCGCGTCCCGAGCGTAGGCGACGGCCGCCGCCGTCAGACCGCCCTCGACCGAATGATTAATGAGACCGATCTCGCGGGCCTCGGCACCCGAGACCGGGCGGCCGGTACGAAGAAGCGGCCAGGCCTTGTCGAGACCGATGAGCCGAGGCAGGCGCTGGGTCGCGCCCGCGCCGGGGATGATGCCCAAATTGGGCTCGGGCTGGGCGGCAAGGGTCTTCAAGCCGGCGCGCGCGATGCGTCCATGACACGCCAGAGCCAGCTCGTTGCCTCCGCCGAACGCCAGACCGTTGAAGGCGCAAATGACTGGCTTGGAACACGCCGCGATACGGTTCATCACCGCGTGCGCGCTCACAGAGAGCTTTTCTCCCTCCTCGACCGATCCGATCGCTGCCAACATGGAGACGTCCGCCCCGGATACGAAGGCCTTCCTCCCGAAGCCGGTGATCACCACGGCTTGGATGCCGTCGTCCTCCTCGATGGAAGCGATGTGTCGATCGATCTGCGAGAACACGTCCTGATTTAGCGCGTTCAGCACCTGCGGCCGGCGGATCACGAGAATCGCCACGTCCCCCTCGTCGCGCCGTAAGACGTACGGAATCTCCCAGGGCTCTCCCGACTCTACCCGCCGCACGAGGCTCTCCGGCACGGGAAAATCCGGGTGGATTTTCTTGCAAACTTGCACGAGCTCCAGAGCCCGGGCGGAGCCGATCTCGTTCATGAATTGAAAGGGCGGCGGCATCACGAGAGCGATTTGGACCGCCATCTCCAAATCGGCCAAGCTCGTGATGCCGCTTTCCAGCACCTCCCCCACTGCGCCGAAGAATGTCCCCTGCAAACGCTCGGCGATCTTTTGAGAGGCCTCCCGGGAAACTTCTGGTTTCTCGCCGCGCCGGCAGACATCCCACTGGCGGCCATCGCGAGCTGCTTCGCGTAAGAGCTTCGGCGTCTTGAACCAGGCGTGCACTCTCTCGTGCATTTCATCCAAACCGTGCGCGGTAAGAGGCGTGCCGCCGGTGAGGTCATGGCGGTAAACGGGCCGACTCCCAGCCCGAGGGCTTCCGTGGCGATGTAGTCGACCTCTTCGGTCGTACCGAGTCCCTCCTCGACGCATAAAACCGCCGACTGAATCAATGCCTCGAAAATGGGATCGACCGCGTAGCCGTAGCGGCTCTTCACGCGGATCGGAACCTTACCAATGGCCTCATAGAAGTCGAGAAAGCCACCGCACCAAACCCTCATCAGTCTTCGCCCCGGGGACGATCTCGACCGCCGGATTGCGTTCGGCGGGAAAGAAGTAATGAATGACGAGCGCTCGAGAAAGATCCTTCGTAACTCCTCGCCGTGCCCCACTGGAGCGGGTTGGAACGTCGCGATTCGGAGGAAAAGCTACGCAGCGGAGTTGTTGCGTAGGGCGTCGGGGAGTAACACGGTTCCTGGCTGGTTGATGGCGGCGTAGGCCGCTTCGAGCATGTAGGCCCTGGGGTCGACGTTCTGAAGCTTCGCGGTCTCGCACAGGGTGTAGAACAGCGCTGCGACGTCGGTTCCGCGTTTCGATCGACTGCCGTAGTGATTTTTGCGACCGACGACAGGTCCCCTCAGGGCGCGCTCGGCGTGATTGTTGTCAAGCCAGACGAGAGGGTTTTCGGCGAACAGCGTGAGTGTCTCCCATCTCTCCAGCATGTAGCGGACCGCCTTGCCGAAGTCGCTTCGCGGCAATCCTCTTTGGCTCTCGCCCCATTGCCGAATCGCTTTCAAGATCCGCTGCGAACGTTGCTTGCGTAAACGAAGTCTCAGTTTCTGAGCTTTTTCATCGCCGGGAAACGGACCCGGGACCTCGCGTTCGACTTCGTACAGCTCTCCGATCAAACGAAGCACTTCGGAGCAAGCTTGCGGGTAGTGCTCGCTGGCTTCGTCGAACTTTCTTTTCACGTGCGCCCAGCAGTGGGCGAGACGAAACTGTGGACCGGCACGAGCCGCGTAGCCGTCTGGACCGGCACGAGCTAGCACCTCGTACACCGCGTAGCCGTCCACAACCGCGATGCCGGAGTAGGTCCCCAGCACCTTTTGGCCATCTTCCGTCGATTTCGTCGGCAGCATTCGGTAGTACGCGATGTCCGGACTCGAAACGCCCCACACCGTGCCCGCCGACTTCTTCATCGAGCCCATCAGAGGCCACCGCGTTTCGTCGGCGTGGATGACGGGTGACTCCAAAACCTTCTCTCCCAGAGCGTCGTACACCGGATTCAGATGACGTGCCAGTACGTTCAGCTGGTCCCACAGCGTCTGGCTGTCGATATCTAGCCCTTCGCGGCGCATCATCCGAACCTGGCGCTCGAGAGGCATATGGTCCAGGTACTTGCTGATGGCCACTTCGGTCGCGAACTCCACCGAGTAGCGGCCTCCGGGCTGAAGCTTCGTCGCCGCCGGTGCGGTGACGACGTTCGCGTTACATCGGCAGCGGTACTTTTTCCGCAAATGCCGTTCGATGACGAAGCTCCGCTTCACCACCGTCACCACTTCCGATTCCTCGTATTGACCCGCCATCTCGCCGTCGCACACCGAGCACTTTTTCTCTGTCTCGGCGAGTTCGATTACTTTGTCGACCACGGGAAGATGAGGCTGTTCGCGCGGGCCGTGCCCTTTCTTCTTGTTCTTTTTAGCCTTCGTTTTCTTCCGGGTCCGCTTTTCGTCGATGCGGAAAATGCTCTCTCGCTTTTCCTGTAGTTGCTTGAGAACCGACAGTTCAAGTTGCTCCGTTTCCGGCACACCATGGAGTCTCGCCAGTTCCACTCGCAGACGAACGTTTTCATTGACGAGGCGCTGGTTCTCGTTATCAACGAGGAGAGCTATCTGGCGGAGTGTTTCGAGGTCGTGTTCGTTTTTTATGCGAACCACGGAATACGATTAGATCATAGAGACGATCTCACGGCAAGTGAAAAATGCTTCATTTCAGAAGGTGACAAAGATATTTTCCCGACCAACCGGCTCACCTCCAGAAACAACGACAACTCTGTCGTCGTCAGTCGCACTGGCTCGCCGTCACCGCTGGACCACAGGCATGCGAACTTTCCCTCTTCGAGACGTTTCGCGTAGACGCACAGTCCGGTCCCGTCCCAGTGCAGAACTTTCGCGCGGATTCGGTTGCGGCTGACGAACAAGTACAGCTCACCGCTCAGCGGGTCACGACCAAGCTCGTTCATCACCAGCGCCGACAGACCGTCAAAGCCCTTGCGGAGATCCGCCGGCGCCGCGTACGCCCACGCCGACACCCGACGGCTATTCCACTTCATCCCAGCTGCTCAACAAGCCGCAGCAGCCGCTGTTCCGACAGACCCTCGATTCGATACCCTCGCGGGGTTACCAGCGTAATCTCCGTGCGTTTTTCCGATTCCACGACTTCGACACGCCGAACGATACCCCTCATAGCCTCCTCTCGATTCCATCGAGATAGACTCCAGCCACTCACCCCGAGCCCCCTCGCGACACCCTCAAGGCTCGCGCCCTGATCCTTCATCTGATTCAGATACAGCACCGCTTCGCGACGTTGTTCCCGCGAGTAACGCCGCCCTCGACCTGTGCGGCCACGATTTTCTTCACGTGCTCGCCTACGAAATGCTGTCCTCGCTTCCATCGCTTCGCACTCCTTTCAAGACTGCTCACGATGGAACATTCCGACACGCTTGTCACGACGGGCCACGGCGAGGAGTTACGATCCTTCGCGTTCTCGAAGATCCGCTCCGGCTCGAGGTGAGAGGAGTTCGAGGCCAGAATGGCGTCGGGAGCGGCCAGCTCCTCGACGTGGGCAAAGATGCGTCGTTTGAGCCCCGCGTCTTCGGAGGCCGCCTCGATCACGAGACTGGATCCGCGAAGCGCCTCGTAGTCCCCGGTGAAGGTGACGTTCGCCTTCATGGCCTCAGCCTGATCGGGCTTGAAGGCCTTGGTCTCGACTCCCTTGTCTATTTTCTTAACGAGCTTGGCCAGCCCCGCGGCGAGCGCTTCCAAGGCGATATCCACCACCACGACGGGAACACCGTACTCGTGGAGCACTTTGGTGAAGTGGAGCGCGATGTCGGGCCCGATCTGCCCGGAGCCCACGATCCCGATCTTGGTCAGGCTTCGCGCCCCCTGGATGTAAGCCAACGGTGTCTACTCCTCGGACTTCAACCTCTGTAGCATCTCCTTCAGCTTCTCGGGCAGCGGAACCGACTTGAAGTCTTTCCGGGAGACGGGGGCCACGACGACATTCCCGTCTGCCACAAGCTTGCGCTCCGGTAGGCGGAACACCTCGTAGGCGAGAGTGAAGCTGGATCGCCCCAAACGGTCCAGACCCATCTCGATGGAGAGCAGATCGCCGAAGCGGGCGGGCGCACGGTAGTTACAGTGCGCCGCCGCTCTCGGCAACCAGACATTGATCTCATCAAGAAAACCCAAGTAGTCCCTCCCCTGGGCCCTCACCCATTCCACCTCGGCCATCTCAAAATAGCTGAAGAATCGAGGAAAGTTGACGACGGCCGCGAGATCGACGTCACGCCAAGGAATACGGTGCTTGAGCTTGAAGCGCGCCATCCAGGTCTAAGACTTCTTCATCGATGCCAGCCAACCCTCGATTTGCTCGGCGGCGACGTCGCGACCGCCCAGCCCGAAGGCCAGCGCCGCGGCGACCGCAACCGAGCCCAGCAGCATCCCGAACGCCAGCTCGATGATCTCGTTGGCGAGGCCCATTTGCCGCAACGCGATCGCGCCAGCGAGGATGATGATGGAAACACGGGCGACCACCGCGAGAAAGGCGGCCTGAGCGGACGAGCTCGCCATGACGGTTCGCGACGCGAGATTCGCTAGATAGAGGCCGACTCCGAAGACCACCAGCCCCAGAACGACCTGTCCGGCGAAGACCACGAAGCCCGAGACCAGAGCCGCCAGGTTCGCGAAACCGAGGAGTCCCGCCGCCTCGATGGATGCAAACAACATGATGCCGACGAGGATCAGGTAGCCGACGATGGCGGACGGCGTGCGATCCGCCTTGACGGTCTTCCCTGTCTTTGCCAAACCGATCCGCTCCAGAACGTTGTCGAATCCGGCCCCTCCTAAGAGGCTCGCCACCAACGTCGAAACGAGTCGGCCCACCACGTAGGCCAGCGTCAAAAGCAATGCCGCCGCGAAAACGAGCGGGATGGCCTCCATGACCCTTCCCAGCATCTCACTGGCCGGGCGGGTGATGGCCTCGAGCGCCAGGGCATTGAGCGAAGAGATCAACACGGGGATCAAGATAAGAATGTAGACGATCAACGCCAGCAGCCCGGAAAGCTGCCGCGTCCCGAGCGCCTTGCTGAGTCCCACTCTCTCTCCCAGACTATCCGCTCCGAGCGCAGCCAGCAGGTTCGTGACGATCCTCTGAACGATGCGCGCGATGAGCCAGCCAACCGCGAGAATCACGCCGGCCGCGAGGATGTTCGGCAAGAAGTTGAGAATGCGACCCACCAGATTCTGAACCGGTGCCAGCAATCCCTCGAGAGACAACGCTGCCAAAATGGCGGGAAGGAATAGGAGGAAAACGAGCCAGTAGACGGCGTCGGACAACGTCTTGCTCAGCGGCGCACGTTTTTCCTTCTTCAAACCTGTTTTGCCGTCGAGACGCTCGTCGATCTTGGCGAGATCCAGGGCGCCACGGACGATCCTTCGCAGGATGGATGCGAGAAGCCAGGCCGCGACGACCAGGATGCCGGCTCCGATGATTTTGGGAATGTACTCGAAGACCTGGTTCAAGAAAGCGGTAAGTGGCTGGCTGATGACGGTCAGGTTGAGAGCATTGAAAAACCCGACGACCGCGAAGAGCAGGATGACGTAATAGACCGCTTTGGCGGCCCACCTCTCCACCTCGATGTTCTTAGCCGTCTTCTCATCGAGGATCCAGGCGGCGAGTCGGTTATCCAATGTGGTTCGCTTTAAGGCGCCGCGCACGATGATTCTGGCGAGAAGAGCGACTAACCACCCGACGACCAGAATGGTCAGAGCGAGGGAAATCTGGACGACTTGCGGCCCCAAGAGTTCGCTCAACTGAGCACTCATCTGAGCCATGATGCCTTGCATGATTCCTCCTTATAACAGCTTACTCACATGACCCTGGCCCTGGTGCCCGGAAGGGCACGGCGCTCATAGGCCTTGGTCCTAAGGTTTGGGCAACTCCATGAACGGTTAATTCCGGTTTCCTCATCCTCAGTATAGATGTGAGGCGAAATGCGAATCCCTGCCTGCGGGCGGCAGTCTACCAGGAAATCGCGCCTTAACGATACCCGGCGGGCGAGCGTCCAGGCTTTGAGATCGTTGCCGGGGGATACTACACTACGACGCGTTGCTCGACCGTGATTCGGAAACAATGATGAAGCGCTCCTCGGCCCTTCTCGTTATTAGCCTCGCCGTGCTTTTCTCCTTCGCCAAGTTTTCCGTTGCCGCTGCTTCCATTGCCCAAGTCTCGAAGTTCGACCTAAGCGGCACCATCCTGGACGAGTCGGGCGCTCAACTTTCCGACGTCAATCTCACCCTCGCAAACGCCGAGAGCGGATTGACCCGCACCGTTCGCACGAATCTATCCGGTCACTACGTATTCGCCGAATTGCCTGCCGGAAGCTACAACCTCGAGATCTCCTCACCCGGCTTTGCCACGACCCGATACGCCGGTCTCCGCTACTTCGCCAATACGAAACCCGTCTTGAACGTCACTCTCCGGCTGGGCGCTGTCCAGACCTCGATGACCATCACCGGCGAGGCGCCCCTCATCAATACCAGCTTCTCCCAGATCGGACAGTCCGTGGACGAGCTTCAGCTCATCGAGCTGCCGCTCGAGAATCGAGACTATCTGGACCTGGTCACCATTGCCGCCGGCGTGACCGACGTGACGCAGTTCATTCCCGGCTCTACGGTACTCGGCTCCCGAAGCCAGAACATCAACGGAGCATACGCCCGCTACACTTCCTATCAGCTCGACGGGTTCAACAATACGCGGGATCAGCACGGCGTGGCGAAAGTCGATCTGGGGCTCGATGCCGTGGAAGAGTTTCGCGTCCTTACCAATCAGCTTTCGGCGGAGTACGGCCAGAGTATGGCGGGCATCGTCAGCGCCGTCACGAAGAGCGGCGGCAACGACTATCACGGTAGCGCTTTTGTTTTCATCCGACCCGGGGGGCTGGACGCCACCGACCCACTTACCGGGGAGTCAACGTCGCTCGACCGACAAGATGTCGGCTTCACGGTGTCGGGACCAATCGTAGAAGACCGAACCCATTTCTTTACCGCGTTCGAGTATCGCAACCAGGATCAGGATGTCGCGGTGACGGCTACGGTTGCTGACGGCCGCTACCAGGGCGTCTTTCCGGTGGGAGTAAACCATTCTCGATTCCTCGCCAAGGTGACCCATGAGGTCACGAGCGACCACCAACTCGAAGCCAAGCTGGTCTGGAACGACGAGACCATCGTCGATGGCGTGGGCGGCTTGAGCATCTTCGAGAATCGACGGGAGAATCGAAACGACGATCTGGCGCTTCATGGCACACTCGTTTCCGTGCTAGGAACGGGCCGCATCAATCAGTTCCGGCTGGGTTTCATTTCAGAAACCTACGATTCCACCGCTCAGGCGCCCCGGGAAGGGCCGGTCCTCGTCTACCCGACGCAGGGCATCATCGGGAACGCCAACCGGTTTCAAAGCGCCAACGAAGAACAGTGGGAGCTGGCCGACACCTTGTCCATGGTGTCCGGACGCCATAGCATGAAGTTCGGCTTCGATTTCTTTCAAATCCGAACCAATGCCGCATTGCGCGTGGCGTTGGACGGTGTCTACGAGTTCTCACCCACCGCGCCCTTCCCCTTTGCCCCCGATGACCCGACAACCCATCCCTTTCTCTACACTCAGGGGTTCTTTGCTCCTGGCGCTCCCCGAACGTTGGAGCGGAGCGAAGACCACATCCAGATCTTTTTCCAGGACGACTGGCAACTGATGCCGAGCCTCACGGTCAACCTAGGCATCCGTTGGGAAAAGGAAAGCTCGGTACCGGACAACAACAACTTCGCGCCCCGCTTGGGATTCCACTGGGACGCATCGCGCGACGGCAAGACCGCCGTTCGAGGTGGCTACGGCGTCTTCTACAATTACCTCTTCAGCGCCATCGAAAGCTTCGAGATCTTCGCAAGCCCCGAGGGGTTCTTCACCGCTTCCTTTGCTCCCGACGATCCGCTCTTCCCCGATTTCCCCGACACGCTTCCCGGTCCCATCCTGCCGACGGAAGTGGAAAGACCGCCGGGAAACAACTATCTCGAGGCCGCCGTCTATTCCCCTGAGAAGCGGCGAAGCCCCTACACCCAACAATTCACCATCGGTGTCGATCGGCAGATCGTTCCGACGGTTTCATTGACCGTGGACGCCGCTTACCTGCTCGGACAGAACATCATCCTGCCCCTGGACATCAATGCCCCGGACCCCTTCGACTACTCGACTGGGCTGACGCGGTCCTCTGGCGAGGCGGATGCCACGCGTCCCTTCGGTGTCCCGGGAACGCCCATCGCCCCCGGCGTCTCCCCCTTCGTGAGCCGGCCTTTTCCCTTCGGAGGCTATCGCGACCTCTACCTGCTCGACTCCCGCGGCACAAGCCACTATTGGGGCATCAAGTTCAACTTGACCAAGCGTTATGCGAACCACTTCATGCTGCAGGGAATCTACACATGGTCCCGGACGAGGAACGACGGCGATGACTTTCGGCCCGAGAACTCTCTTCCCCTCGACCCTAACGGCAACGACGGGGAATGGGGGCGAAGCGCGACCGACATTCCCAGCTCCCTCGTAGTCAACGGGGTCTGGGACGGTCCCTACGAGATCCGCGTGGCCGGTCTCTTTCGCGCCCGTTCCGGTCGTACCATCGACCCCCGGGTGAACGAGGACCTCGACGGAGACAACAAGACAAGGGAGCGGGCCTTTTCCGGTGGGCGGATCCTGGAGCGCAACAGTTTTCGAAGCGGCAGTGTGATCACTACGGATCTCGCCGTCAGTAAGGTCTTCGAGCTCGGAGTGGGAAAAACCCTAGAAGGGCGTGTCGACGTTTTCAACGTCGCGAACCGCCTGAACGCGGGTCAGGTCTTGAACAGCTACGGTCCCGATGCCGCCAACCCTCTGCCGTCTTTTCTGACCGTCGCGTCGGCACGGCCACCACGACAGATTCAGCTCTCCGCACGCTTTAGGTTCTAGCAGGCCGATGAAAAGCACGATCGGCCTGCGCGAGGAGCCCTCAGCTGTCGCGCAGTGCGAAGCACGGAGCGACCCTGCCGTGGGGGTAGGGCCCCGCGGCAATGATGATAGATCGAGCCCGGCGCGCCGCCGTCCGCAGCGAGCCGGCGAGCGGAGGACAGCGAGCGAACGAGGAGTGAGCGAGCATTGAGAAATGCCGCGCCGACGACAGCGCAAGCCGTGGGGGTGTCCGCCTTCGTCCATACTCCGGACGAAGAGAACTTCGGCGGACCAGCCGAAGCTTCCAGCGAAGGCTGGGCGTCCCCACGGCACTGAGGCACCAGATGACGGACCCCGCCGGGAAGAAGGGACTTCGTTATCGATTCGCCGACTTCACACTCTCTCCGTCGCGACGCACGCTCCTGCGAGCCGGAAATGAAATCCCGCTCATTCCTCGATACTTCGACCTATTGCTGCTCCTCATCACGCAGCGCAACGAAGCCGTACACCGACAGGAAATCCTGGATAGAGTTTGGAAGGACGTCGTGGTTTCCGACGGGGCTCTCAGCCAAGCGGTAAGAACCTTGAGACGGACTTTGGATGATGACTCCCGAAGCCCCTCGTTCATCCGCACGGTCTCCCGCCACGGCTATCGCTTCGTCTTTGCCGACGTTGTCGAAGAAGACGATACGGCCCCATTGCCCCTGTTGCCGTTGTTGCCCTCGTTGCCCTTATTGGAAGCCGCGGACGGTGGCCGGCCCTCGGACTCGGACCCTTGGGAGCTACTGCTCGAGCGTTTGCTCAACTCGGTCGCGAGAGACTCCGAGACCAATGAAGAAGAGGACAACGACGGGCGACGCGAAGCGGCTGAAGCACTTCATCTCCTCGGAACTTCCGAGACGCTTCGCCGACTCGAAGGTCGGGAAGGTATCGCGGCAGCGCGCTCTCTCTTGCGTGATACGCGCTGGGACGTTCCGACCGCGGGCCCGGTTCCTCTCCTGGGAGAGTCGGGAGGCTTGCGCGCCTCTTATCATCTCGTGTGGCTACGCCTCCGGCGGGCCACCCGCCTGGCGCGGCGCCGCTGGGCAGCCGCTGTAACGGGAGGGGCACTCGCGGGACTCCTGTCTGGGATGGCTGGAGCGATTCTGCTTCGCTTCGGCCCGGGGTCGCAGGCGAGCGACGCGGTACTCATCGCGCTCGGTGTCGTCGGGCTGGTCATCGGAGGTATCGGCGCAGCCGGTGTGGGTGCCGGGTTGGCGGCCGCGGAGGCCCTCTTTCGTTCCTTCCGCGGGGGAGCACTAGTGGTGCTGGGAGCGCTGGGGGGCGGTGCGGTCGGTGCGGCCGCGCACCTCTTCGGACGCCTTACTCTCGAGGGTCTTTTCGGACAGGTCTCTCACCGCTTGCCGGAGGTTTCGAGGGATTGGTGCTCGGCGGAGCCGCCGGTCTCGGCTACGCCCTCGGAACGCCACGCGCGGAAGGAGGGATGGCGACCCCGCGTGGCACGGCGAGAATCCTTGCCGCCCTGTTGACGGGGGCCTGTTGCTCCGCCGGTGCCTTGTGGCTGGCTTGGACCGGCAGTTACCTGGGCGCCATGAGCCTCGACTTCATGGCTCATTCCTTTCCGGGCTCTCAGGTGAGTCTCGATCCCCTGGCCCGGCTCGTCGGCGAGGGGGTGACTGGCCCCACAACTCGCATGGCGATCAGCGCGGGCGAAGGCCTGATGTTTGGCTTCGGCCTCGCTCTCGGACTAACGCACCGCCCGCGCTGAACCTTTCGCCTCCGGACAAAGGCGCTTTCGCCGGATTCATCGAAGCCTCACGCACCCCTCATATCTCCCTCATTTCTTCACGCGTCTGGTCGGCTACCTTGTCGAAAGGCAGTACCACGGAAAGGAGTCGAGCATGGCGTTAAACCTATTCGTCAACGAGACCGTCGGGTCCACGTTCAAGGTATGTAGCGATCTCGTCCAATTGTTAACCGAGGAGCGGCTGCAGTTCATCGACCTAACGGAGCTCGTCAGGGAGCGTGTGCGCCGATCGCGCGTAGCCCACGGGCTGGTCAACGTACATACCAAGCACATCACCACGGCGCTGGTCATTAACGAGAACGAGCCGCTACTGCTCTCTGATTTCAAGGACTTCGTGGAGAGATGGGCACCCCGCAGCGCCCCTTATCGACACTAACGACCTGCAAGCTCGGCGATTTCAGGTTCCGCTCGACGAACGACCCAACGGCCATTCGCACGCCCGAGCTCTTCTCCTCGGCATGTCGGTAGGCCTCAACATCACGGACGGAGAGATGCACCTCGGTGAGTTCCAGAGGATCTTTCTCGTGGAACTTGACGGCGCGAGGAAAAGGAGCGTGTCGATTCTCGTGCTTGGATTGGCCGTCGAGTCGGGAGAAGACCGCGAACGATGAAGGTCAAAATGATTCTGCCAGCCCTGACCGAGGCAAAGAGCCCGTTCTTTCGCCCCATCAAGTACTCTCTCTTCCCACCGCTCGGCCTAGCAACCCTCGCCGCGTACCTGAGAGACGACGAACGAGGTCGAGATCCAGGACGAGCACGTCGAAAAACTGACGCTCTCGGACGAGCCCGAATTGGTCGTCATTCAGGCCTACATCACGTCTGCCTACCGGGCCTACTCTCTCGCCGAACACTACCGTCGCAGGGGAGCCTACGTGGCGCTCGGCGGTTTGCACGTCACCTCACTTCCAGAAGAGGCGGCCCGGCATGCCGACACCATCTTCCTCGGGCCCGGCGAAGATACGTGGCCCGCATTCCTCGAGGACTTTCGAGCCGGCCATCCGAAGCGTCTCTATCGCTCCACGACCCGAACGCGGGGATGTCCCGGCCGCTGTTGAATTTGGTCGGGTAGCGGCGGCACCTGTGAATACTCTTAGGCAGCAAACTCATCGCTGTCAAGAGATTTCTGTTTGCTTCTAAGCGCGTGAACGAGAGCGCCCATATGGCGATAGCCTTTGATTGACCCTGCCCGGGTTTTGTGGACATCAACCGAGGCGCGACAATGCGCCTGGAGGCGTCCATGGGAGAACGACGACGCAGGAAGTTCACGGGGGAGTTCAAGAAGGAAGCGGTCCGGCTGTTCAGGGAGGGCGAGGGCGGCATCGGACAGGTCGCTAAGGAACTGGACCTGACGGAATCGGCCCTTCGAAACTGGGTGAAACAATACAAAGTTGATCACGGTGAAGGTCCACGCGAGGCTCTGACGACGGCGGAACGTGATGAGCTCCGTTCGCTACGGCGTCGAGTGCGTACGTTGGAGCAAGAGCGAGAAATATTAAAAAAGGCGGCGGCCTTCTTCGCGAAGGAAAGCGAATGAGATTCATTCACGCGGAGCGGGCCAACTACCCGGTGCGGGTGATGTGCCGAGTTCTGAGGGTATCGACCAGCGGCTACTACGCTCAGATGAAGCGCGCGCCCAGCAAGCGACAGTGTGAGGATGGGAAGCTGAAGCTGCGCATCCAAGCGATCCACGCCCATAGCCGTGGTACCTACGGCAGGGAGCGTGTACGTCGCCAGCTTGACGGGGAGAACGTCGAGGTAGGCAAGCAGCGAGTGGCACGGCTGATGCGTGAGATGGGCCTGCAGGGTCTGCCCAGCAAGCGTTTTCGCCGCACGACCGACAGCAAGCACGATCGCCCCATCGCACCCAACGTGCTCGGCCGGAACTTCGAAGCCGCACGACCGAACCAGTTCTGGGTGACGGACATAACCTACATCCGGACTTGGGAAGGCTGGCTCTACTTGGCGGTCATCCTCGATCTGTTCTCGCGTCGTGTCGTAGGCTGGGCGATGCAGCCCCACCTGCGCGCGGAGCTTGCTCTCGAGGCGCTTCACATGGCCTTGGGGCGCCGCCTGCCGGAAAGTGGCTTGGTGCATCATTCAGACCGTGGTACTCAATACGCGGCTGCGACCTACCAGGCCGTGCTCGATGAGTACGGCATCGTGTGCTCGATGAGCCGCAAGGGTGATTGCTGGGACAACGCCGTGACCGAGAGCTTCTTAGGCACGCTCAAGACCGAGCTCCTCCACCGGTGTAGTTGGCCAACACGACGTATGGCCAAAGACGCGGTCGCGAGCTACATCGAGGGGTTCTACAATCCGTATCGACTCCACTCGTCACTCGATTACAACAGTCCAATGGTGTTCGAACGGATTCATGACCTCAAAACGGCTCATGCGAGATAATCAACCTGTCCACTTTTCCTGGGCAAGGTCAGATACGCCGGAACTTTTTCTGCGCGGTGACGACGCCAAGAGCGGTCCATCGGCGAACCATGGAAGGACTCTACCAACGCTTGACGTTTCTCGATACTCTGCGAATGGTTCCGTTGAGATTCTCAATGGCGTTCGTCGTGGCAAGAGACTGGCGAAGTAAGGCGGGCAGCACGAGCTTCACGACCGTGAGTGTCTCTTCCATCCCTTCACGAAGGCTTCCGGCAGCTTCGTCGTAGCCGTTTCGCTCGAGCCACGACACCAATGCCTGAAGTCGCTTGCGCGCCTTGTTGGCACTCTTGCACTTGTAGGCTTCCTTCATCGTCTGGAGCACGTAGGCGTGACGAGACTTGGGAAGGTACGAGCGAAGATTCCGGAGTTTATGGATCTGGCACCTTTGGATGACCGCGAGGTCCCCCAAAACGTCGACGAGTGCCTTGCGGATGCCTTTGCCTCCGTCCACTACGCAGAGAATCGACTCATCGACGCGCAAGCCTCGCTCGAGAAGGTCCTGCAACATCGCGGTGCACACCCGAGAGTTCTCCGTCGAGCCCAGCCATATACCCAGGGGCACCTTCGTTCCATCTATTGTGATACCGAGAGTTACGACGACGGTCTGTCCGGCCACCTCAAGGCCATCCAGCATCAGTGCCGCAAGCTCGAACTCCTCTAGCCGCCGAGACAGGTATTCCTCGAGCTTCTTAGTCGTCTGGCTCACGAGGTGACGGCTGGCGGCACTCTTACTCGTGCCACGAGACTTCAACTTGGCCGCGGGTTTGTCCAGACTCGATTCGTAATTTCGGGTCGATACCCCCACCAAGATCTGATTCAACACTCGCTCTGGAAGCGGGTCTTCTTCGCGGAAGGCTTCGAAGTGTGGAAGCGACGCCTCCTCGCCCGACTTCGAGCGAACTCGAGGTCGCGACACTTGGATGCGACGACCACCGAAGCTCAGCTCTCCGTTCGTGCTCCCACAGTGGTTATGAGTTCGCTCCTTCTCGTGCTTGCCCTTGAGCCCCGCGATCTCCTCGGCGTCCTCTCTGAGCAGTAGGTGCAGAGCTGTCAGTCCTTGCTCGTACACCCATTCCGTCAGATCCGCCTTCGTGGCCGCGATCCCAGCTATCATCGGTAGCAGTATCTGACCGACTTGGCCAACTACCTTGCCCATAGGCGAGTGCGTTTGCTTTCTTACTGGCTTCTTCGATTTCCTAGGCATTGGTGGCTCCTTGTCCCCCTCTGGAGACGGTTTATTGGCAGACCTATTCTTAGGCCGGCCAAGGAGCCGCCGCTACCCCAAATTCAACATCCGGCGGGACATCCCCCCGAACGCTGGACGGACTCCCTCCTGTCCGACGCGACCTCATCAAAAAGCATCTCTACCTGGTCCCCAACTCGATCGTGGTCTCCCGCGGGTGCTCTCACGTCTGCGACTTCTGCTACAAAGTGGCGTTTTTCGAAGGCGGACGAGGATTCTATACGCAGCGGGTCGACGACGCCCTTGCGGAAATCGAACGGCTGCCCGGACGCCATGTCTACTTCTTGGACGACCACTTGTTCGGGGACGTCAAGTTTGCGGCCGCTCTCTTCGATGGAATGCGGTGAATGAAACGGGTTTGGCAGGCCGCGGGCACGGTGCAATCGGCCTTGAAACCAGGGTTGCTGGAAAAAGCCGCTCAATGCGGCCTGCGAAGCCTGTTCGTGGGCTTCGAGACGCTAAACGCCCATAACCTTCGTGAGCAACACAAACACCAGAACCTTCATCACGACTATGCTGCCGCCGTACATCGCCTTCACGATCTGGGGATCATGGTGAACGGGAGCTTCGTCTTCGGGATGGATCATGATGATGGGACCTCTATCGCTCGCACCGTGGAGTGGGCCATCGAGCAAGGGATCGAGACCGCCACCTTTCACATCCTGACTCCGTATCCGGGAACCGCGCTCTTCAAGAAGTTCGAGCGACAGGACCGGCTCGTCCATCGCAACTGGGATCTCTACGACACGCGTCACGTCGTGTACCGCCCCTTGGGTATCCACCCGGAATCACTCCAGTCGGGGTACTGGCAAGCCTACCGCGACTTCTACCGGTGGGGATCCATCCTACGCGGCTCGAGAGAGCAGATCCCAGAGATCAAGGTCTTCGATGCGAACCGGCTCTCCCGCTAACAGAGAGTCCAGCTTTTCGACGGCCATGGAGCCCCAACCCCTCTGGATGAACCCAAACGCCAACACCTCCACGGCTTTGCGATAGTGCTCGTCTTCGGGCCCGACGCGCTGCAAGTACTCCACCATCTTTTCTTCGGAGTGGTCGCGGGCCACCTCGGCCGCCTCGAAGAAACGACCCGCCTCGGCAAAAAGATTCATGGCTCGTTCCGGGTTGTCTGTCTCTGCGTAGAGCTTTGCCGCCTGTTCCAGATTGTTCGCCTTTTCGAAAAACGTGGCGGCGCGAGATTTCTTCCCCGCCCTGAACGCGGCCTCCGCAGCCTCGGCGTAGGCTTCCACCTTTTCGTAGCAGTCTGCGGCTCTCTCGAATTGTTCGATGTTGGCGAAGATCTCGGCCGCTCGCACATGATCCCCGCTGCGGAGGAACGACTCGGCGGCCGCTTCCTGATTACCGAGAGACAGCTCCTGTTCGCCGCTGAGAGAAGAGGCAGTTCGCTCGTCTCCAGCAAGCTTGACATTTCGACGGCGCAAGCCATCTAGCCGGCTTCAGTGAACAGCTCCGCGGCGCGGCGGTGCTCGCCAAGTTTCGCCGCGATCTCGGCGGCGGCTTCGTATTCGCCGGCCTCTACGAGCACTTCTTCCGCGTCCTTGAGCTTGCCCGCCTTTTCGAAACAGCGAGCCGTCAGCCTCGCCAGCTTGCCCCGTTTCTCTCGGTGCTCTTCTGCCAGGTAGCGCACCTCGACACCCGTTTCGGTGATCTGAGAGCGGTAGGCCAGTGCGGCAAGCAGGAACTCGCCTGCTTTTCCGAACGCCGCCCCGGCCTGCATTTGTCGACCGCTCTCCTCGTAGACCTTACCCGCCCGTGCGTAGTCTTCCCCTCTCTCGAAGGCGGCCGCTGCCTTGGAATAGTGGTGACCCGCAAGGTACGCCTCGGCGGCCTGCGAATCTTCGCCCGCCTTCTCGAAGGCATCGCCCGCTTCCTCGTGAAGGCCACCCTGCGTGTAGACCTCCGCGGCGCGCAGGTACTCCCCTTGGGCCACGAAGCGGACACCCGCCTCCGCGAAAGAACCCGTCTCGACGAACAATTCCACGGCACGCTCGTGCTCTCCCAACTGCTCGAGGAGCTCGGCGGCTTTCACCTTGTCACCCGCTTAGGAGGAAAAACTTCGCGGCGAGATCCGTGCGGTCCAGCCGGAGAGCTAATTCCGCACACAGCGTGTAGTCCCGGGCCTTCTCGTAGCACTCGGGAGCGGTTTGGAGGTCGCCCGCCTGTTCGTAGCAGAAGCCCGCCTGCACCCAGTCCCCCGCCCCCTCCGCCTTCTTGGCTTCGCGGAGGCGGTTCTCATGATGATGCTCCTCCGTGCCGAGCAAGTTCTTGAGCCAGGCCATGTCTACTTGACTTCCCTCGTGGATGGGCCCCCTCTCGTCCTCGAGACGTTCTCGGGAGAGGGGAAGCCTCGGAAACTGCTGTTTTTCTTAGGTTTTGGAATGTTTAAGATCTGAGATCATTTTACCAGGCGAAGCGTGGTTCTGGCTAATCCCAATCCCCAGATGGGGTTGCGGAGGGGTGGCGGTTATCGAAGGGTACGCCGTCCCGGGTAGAGCGTTTCTTGGTGGCCGAAGTTGAGCTGTTCCTTGATGAGATACATCGGGCGCGCTTTAGTCTCCTCGAAGAGCCTTCCGATGTACTCTCCGAGTATTCCCATGCCCATGAGCTGAGTTCCGGAAAGAAAAAAGATGGCGAGGATCAGAGAGGTCCAACCCTGGGAGTTTCGTGGATTGTAGCCCCCGATCGTCGTGTCGGTAACGTACAGGAGGAACACGAGAAAGGCCGCGAGGAACGAAAACACACCGAGGAGAACGCCGGTAATGGCTAGCACCCGCAAGGGTTTGAAAGAGAAATTCACCTAGTCCGTCGAGAGCGAGGTTCATGAGCTTTCCGTACGTGTACTTCGGCTCGCCGGCCTGACGGGCCGGTCTCTTGTACTCGAGCCCCGCCTGGCGGTAGCCCACCCAGGTCCGCAATCCCCGTACGAAACGGTTTCGCTCCGGCAGCGCGTTCATGTCGTCGACGACGCGGCGGCTCATGACGCAGAAGTCTCCCGAGTCGAGGGCGATGTCCACCGACGCCAGCGATCTCAGGAAACGGTAGTAAAGCCAATAGCTCGTGCGTTTCAGGAATCCTTCCTGGCGGTCGGTGCGGATGGCGTAGACCACGTCGTAGCCGTCCCGACATTTATTGAAGAACGCCTGGAGCTCCTCCGGGGGATCCTGCAGATCGGAATCCATGACCGCCACGACGTCGCCGGTGGCGTAACAGAGGCCGGCCGTCACCGCGGACTGATGACCGAAATTCCGTGAGAAGCTCAATCCTTTGAAATGCGGATCTCTTTTCGCGATGTCTCGGATCAACTCCAAGGAACGATCCCGGCTGCCATCATCGACGAGGATGCACTCGAAGTCCTCGTTCCAAGAAGATGCAGCGGCAACCAGACGCTCGTGGAGAACCGGTAGACACTCGGACTCGTCACAAACGGGGATAACGATGGAGATCACAGGGCTTGTTTACGCGATTTGGCGTTTTGTGGCAAGCGAGGGTCAATCCGTACGGAAACGTTCCTTTTTCCAGGGATCGCCGCGCATATGGTAGCCGCCGTTCTCCCAGAAACCGGCTCGATCCTCTGCCAGTAGCTCGAAGCCTTTGACCCACTTGGCGCTCTTCCAGGCGTAGAGACGCGGCACGATCAACCGAACGGGCCCTCCGTGCTCCGCGCTTAGCGGCTGGCCGTCGTGCGTGTCGACGAGGAGGGCGTCCTCGGCGAGTAAGTCTTCAAGCGGAACGTTGGTGGCGTACCCGTTATCGTAGGCATGAACCAGCACGAAGCGGGCCTGGGAGTGAACCTTTGCTCCGGAGAGCAGCTCGCGCGTCGAGGCCCCTTCCCAAAGATTGCCCAGACGCGACCAACGGGTGACGCAATGCATGTCGGCAAAGACCTTGGCGCGCGGAAGCGCCTGCAGCTCTCGCTAGCTCAAGGATGTGGGAACGTCGACCAGCCCTTTGATCTCGAACCGCCAGCTCTCGCGATCGACGCGGGGCGGACCGGAAGCATCCAGTATGGGCCATTTCTTAGTCCGCGCCTGATTGGGCGGTAAGATGATGACGCCCGGGTCGAGCCCCTCGGGCACCGGGATCGCTTCGCCCTGCAGCTTGTCTTTGTCTGCCACCGGGTTTCCTTAGAGGCTCCGCCGGTTGGGACAGGCCGAGTGGCCCGTCCTACCGAGTGCCTAGAACAGCGTATAGATGAAGGGCGCCACCGCCGACGATTCGGCGAAGATAATAAGGAGCCCGAAGAGAAGCAAGGTCAGCACCATGGGCATCATCCACCAGAGCTTCCTCTCCCACAGGAACGCCATGAGCTCGTTCATGATTCCCAGCTTGTGTCCCGCCGAGTCGATTGCTTTTCCCATTGACCTACCTCAGTCCTTCTTGGTTACCACGTAGTTGCCCAAAACCAGCCGGTCCATGCCGCTTCGGCTAAACGTCGAATAAGCCTGTTGTGGTGTGCTCACGATGGGCTCACCCCGCAAATTGAAGGAAGTGTTCAACACCACCGGTACGCCGGTCGCCTCACCGAACCGCGCGATGAGGTCATGGTATCGCGAATTGCCTTCCCGAACTACCGTCTGCAAACGACCGGTTCCGTCCACGTGGGTGACCGCCGGGATGACGTCCCGCTTGGAAGGCTTGACGTCGAAGACCAGCAGCATGAATCGCCCTGGATACTGCCCCTCCAAATCCCGGACCCCCGCGGTGTCGAAATACTCATGGACATGTCCGCTCAGTACCGCCGGCGCGAACGGCCGATAAGGCTCCCGGAACTTGATCTTGGTATTGACGACCTCCTTCATGTCCTCCCGCCGCGGATCGGCGAGGATCGACCGATGCCCCAGGGCCCGGGGACCCCATTCGAACCGATCCTGGAACCACCCGATGACCTCGCCCGCCTGGAGCGCGTCCGCCGTCCGGTCGAGGAGACGATCTTCCTCCAACCGCTCGTAACGGATCCCTTCGTCTTCCAGAAAGGATCGTACCTCCGAGTCGGAATACGACTGCCCCCAGAAAGCGTGTTGGAGCACGAATCGACGCGGATTGCCCAGGAGCGTGTTGTAGGCCCAGAGCGCGGCACCGAGCGCACCACCTCCGTCACCGGCGGATGGTTGAATGAACACGTCCTCGAACGGCGTCTCTCTGAGAATGCGTCCGTTGGCAACGCTATTGAGGGCGACGCCGCCCGCCATGCAGAGTTTTTTTAGCCCCGTCTGCTGGTGCAGGTGGTTCGCCATGTCCAGCAGGATTTCTTCGGTCACACGCTGTACGCTCGCCGCCACGTCGGCGTAGTGCTGGTTGATGCGGCAAAGCTCCTCGTAGTTCGCGGGCTGCTCACCGAAGTAACTCGGGAATCCCGACTCCTTGGTGAAGAAGAGCAGATCGGAAGACCTGGGCTCGCCGAATAGATCGACGAAGCGGTGCGTGTAGGACTTCTTCGTCGAGCGATGGAAGGCGAAGTATTCCATGTTGAGGCGGAACGACCCGTCGCCGTTGTTGTCGACGAGCTTGTAGACTTTGTCCACGTAACGGGGCTCTCCGTAAGGAGCCATCCCCATCACCTTGTACTCGCCTTCGTTGACCTCGAAGCCGAGAAAAGCAGTGAAAGCGCTATAGAGGAGCCCCAAGGAGTGCGGGAACTCGATCTGTCGGTCGAGCTTCACGTCGTTCCCTCGCCCCACGCCGTAGCTCGCCGTCGCCCACTCTCCCACACCATCCACGGTAAGGATCGCGGCCTCGTCGAACGGAGAACAAAGGTAGGCGCTTGCCGCGTGAGACAGGTGGTGCTCGGAAAACAGAATCTTCTCGCGCGGCACGCCGATTTTCTCGGTGATGAGCGCACTCACCCAGAGCTTGTCCAGCATCCAGGTGATCATGGCCTCGCGAAACACGGGCAGCGCGCGAGGAAACATCTGGAGCGAGGTCATCAGAATCCGCTCGAACTTCAGAAACGGCTTTTCGAAGAAGGCGACGTAGTCCAGATCTTCCCCGCGAATCCCTTCGGACTCCAGGACGAATTGGATGGCGTTGACGGGGAAACCGTAGTCGTGCTTCTTGCGTGTGAACCGTTCTTCTTCCGCCGCCGCCACCAAGACGCCGTCCTTCAGAAGTGCCGCGGCGGCATCGTGGAAGAAGCAGGAAAGCCCGAGGATGTACATTAGTGTCTCAATGCGCGCTCACTCCTCGTTCGCACGCTTGGCGCCTCGCTCCTCTATCACGGCCGCGGGGCCCCACCCCCACGGCTGGTCCCTTCGCCGACGAGCGGCTGCGGGACAGCCGATGGCTCCGCTCGCGCAGGGTGCAGTGAGTTTGCGGCACCCTGCCACTAGAACTGCCTCCGAGCGGTCGACTCCGTCGGGTGAGGCGTGGTTCGCTCACGCCAATACGAGCCCCCCTTCGGAGCGCGCAAATGGAGAGGGTCTTTGAAAATCTTCACGATGAGAGCGAAGACCGGAACGATGAGGAGGTAGAAAAGGGTCAAGAGGACGCGGCTCTGGAAGTTCCCTATCTTCTTTGCGATGACCTTCCATCGCTCCCAGGCCCTGCTCGCTAGACTTCTTTCGATGCCGCGGGGCCCCACCCCCGCGGCTCGCCCTCCGGCGACTTCGCGCCTACGGGCGGGTTGAGGACTCCTCGACATGGCTATCACCACAAAAAGGCTTCGTCTCGACGTTGGAAGCGGCCCGAGACGGGCCGCAGAATAGACGCAAGACGTGGAATATACTCCATAGACCGCACTTTTTCAATGGTGTAGCCATTGCGGCGGCATCCCGGCGGGCGTCCAATTTCAGGCCGTTTTCATGCTTGTCCCGCCCGGCGCATCTCACCTAAAACACACCCACTCGGACACATCTCTTTAGTGAAGCGTGACTTGACGGAAAGGAACTAGGTGTCGGTCAACCCACCGGACCCCCTCACTTCGGAGAAGGGAGATCCCACCGGCCAGGATCTAACCCTACGGACGAACCTCGTGATCGAAGAGGTCGCCGAGCAGGGTACAAAGTACTTCGTCATCAAGGATCCCGCCCAGCAGCGCTTCTTCCAGATCAAGGAGCTCGAGCACTTCCTGATCACGCAGTTCGACGGCAAGACGTCCTTCGACGAGGACGCAGGGCTTCGGAGACCCACCGCGTGCTCGTCGGCCCGGAGGTTCTCGGCCGCTTCGTAGAAAAATTCGTCGATCTCGGGCTCTTGGTCGACCGGAAACGCGACGCGTGGGAGACCACTTCGCGCCTCCTTCAGCGGGCCGCCAGGGAAGCTGGTGGTCGCGCATCCTTTTTCTGAAGGTCCCGCTCGTCCACCCGGAGCGGTTGCTTTCTTGGCTCTATCCCAAAGTCAGATGGTGTCTGACGCCGGCCTTCGTCGGCCTGATGGTGGTCACGATTGTCATGGCGGTCGGCGTCGCGGTGGTGAATCGGGAAGGCCTGGTCTTCGGCCTCAGGACGATCTTCAGCATCGAGAGTTTTCTGCTCATCTACGTCACTCTCTCCGTGGTGACGGCACTTCACGAACTGGCACACGGCGTCACCTTATCCCGAATGCTGCTACGCGCCCTCCTCGCCGTTAATGTCCCGGAGCTCCCTGGCATTGAAGACCGGCTGGAACGTCTGCTAAGGAAAAAGGGGTTCCAGCCGGATCGCATCCGCGGTCAGGAAGCTTTGTGGGAACCCTTGTCGCGGGAGGATCACGACCTGGTCCTGGTAGACACTTCGAGTGCTGCCGATCTCATGGAATCCATACGGCAGCTCCCCTCGCCTCCGGCCGTGGTCGCACTGACACAAAAAGAAGATCCGGAGGAGCGAGCGGAGCTTCTCTCCACGGGCTGCCGCGCCGTCCTGTGGCTGGGGCTCGCCGAACGCACGTTGGGCGAGACACTCTTCGCGCTTGCCAACCACCGAAGCGAGGAGCTCCTCACGCACCTAGGAGCCCAGCGGCGACAGAAACGCTCGAAGCTGAGCGACTTCGTCTCCGCCAGCCCCTCCATGATTCGTCTGGTCGACCTGGCGGAACGAGTGGCGCGTAGTGACAGCGCTCTTCTGATCTTGGGCGAGACCGGGGTCGGAAAAGAGAGACTGGCCCGCTCCATCCACTTCGAGAGTGACCGCTCGCGTGGTCCCTTCATTCCCGTCAACTGTGGCGCGCTTCCGGAAGGCCTGCTGGAAAGCGAGCTCTTCGGTCACGAACAAGGTGCCTTCACCGGCGCGACCCGAGCGCGGCGAGGATATTTCCAGCTCGCTCAGGGCGGCACGATCTTTCTCGACGAGATCGGCGAGATGCCGCTCCACCTTCAGGTGAAACTCCTCCGCGCACTCGAGGGACGAGAGATCCAACGACTGGGCGGTGAGCACCCCATCGAGATCGACCTCAGGGTCATGGCGGCTACCAACCGCGAGCTCAAGACCGAGATGGAAGCGCAAGCCTTCCGCGCCGATCTTTACTATCGACTCGCCGTCATCACGCTGACCATCCCGTCGCTACGAGAAAGGCGAGAAGACGTGCCCGAGCTGGCTCAAAACTTCCTACGCAACTTGCGCCGGCAGCTTGGAGGCAAGGCCACTCGCTTTCACCCCGCCGCCTTGCGGGCGCTCGTTCAGTATGACTGGCCGGGAAACGTGAGAGAGCTCATCAACGTCATCGAGCGTGCCATCTTGGTCGCGCCGGAGGCAGAGATCGGCCCCTCCGACCTCCGTCTGGAGGGGCTCGACGTCTCGGCAGACAATGAAGACCGGGTATCGCGACCGACGGACGCGGCGCAACCGAGCGGAAAGTCTGAAGGATGGGCTGGAATGTCCTTGAAGACGGCTCGCGAACAATGGACCGCCGCTTTCGAGCGGAGCTACTTGGCCCGGCTTCTCGAAGCGACGGGCGGGCGAATCAGCGAGACGGCAAAGCGTGCCGGCGTCAACGAGCGGACGCTCTATAGCTTGATGCGACGCCACAGCCTCCGCAAGGAAGACTTCAAAGAAGGAAGCTTCCGGTGAGACACTAGACCTACCAACCTAGGCTCGTATCTTTCGTCAAAGTTCCCTTAGGCTTTGACAGGCTTGTGCAAAGTGGTCACAATGACCACATGGCTAAACGACGCCCCAAAAAGGTGGGGGCGAGAGAGCTCAAGACGCGGCTCGGGACGTACCTGCGCGAAGTCAGGGAAGGCGCCACCATCCTGGTAACGGAACGCGGCCAGCCCGTCGCGGAGCTCCGCCCCCTGGGAAAGGCACCCCGGACAGAGAAAGGCTGCCTAGACGAGCTCGTTACTCAGGGAGCGCTGACCCGGGCGTCAAGCAAAGGCCTTCCGCGTTTCGCTCCCCTCCGCGCCGCCGGGCAGCCCGTGTCTCAAACGATCATCGACGATCGAGAGGAACGTTTTTGATTGGTTACTTCGACGCGAGTGCGCTCGTGAAGCGCTATGTCGCCGAGTCCGGAAGCGACACCGTACGTAACTTGCTCCGCGAAAGTCTAGCCTGCAGCAGCCGGCTTTCCGAGGTCGAGATCACGTCCGCCCTAGCGCGCCGCGCCCGCGACGGATCCATATCCGCAAAGGACCGAGACCGCGCACTTTCCACGCTCGTCAGAGACTTGGATGCAATCTATGTTGTCGAACTATCAGCAGAAATCGCGACGCTCGCCCGCCGGTTGCTCCTTCGGCATCGCCTCCGGGCAAGTGACGCAATCCAGCTTGCCTCCTGCGTCTTCGTCCAAGAAAGCACGGGTACCCCAGTGACTTTTGTGGCTTTTGACGAGGGACTTAACCGGGCGGCCGCCAGAGTTGGTTTGAGTGTCTCGCCAACGGTTGATTCAAAGAGGAGAGGCGGAGGCGCACTGCGGGTGCAGTGCGCCCCCTAGGAGACAGGCGCTAGAAGGCTAGACTAAGGGTGACTCCGCCCCAGAATGTATCCGCTGAGTCGGAAGGATTGCCTGCCGTACCGTCGAGAACATCTCGGGGATCCAGATACTGGTGATCGCGGAACCCCCCGAGGAGAGCGCTGTAAGAAAAAAAGGCGCTCGCCGACCACTCGTCGTTCAAAGCTATCGGCACACCCACCGTCAGGTTGAAATCGTGAAAGCCCGATTCGGAAGCGCCATAGTAGTACTCGCCGAAACCGCTGTTCGCCAGGGATATCCAAGCCGAGATGTCGAGTCCAGAAACCCTCTCGTTATCGAACGGGACAGAATGTCCGGCGGCGAGCAGGAAGTAGAAACCCGTGCTTCCTCCGTCCTTCCCGGTTTCATTGATGTCAATGTAGACCGTTCCCGAGGGGGCCAGCATGACGTTGTCGAACGTCATGCCCGCGTACAGCTCGGTGGTCGAGGGCAGTGACGCGGATCGCTCGGGAAAGGTGTAGAAGATGAGTCCCCCATCGATGGATACCGACTCGAGAGAGTGGGAGTACGAGAACGTATAGTCGATCTCGGAGAACTTACCCTTCAACCCGCCTGCCCCGTCCGGGGCATCTGGATTTTCGGGAATGGGTAGCGCATCGCCTTCGTTGACGGCGGCGAGATCCATCGACCCCCAGGCATTGAAGGAGAAACCGCCGATCCCCACCGTCGCGGCCGGCTGAAGACTCCAATCGTTGGTTAACATCTGGCCTCGCCAGATGTACTTACTCACAAATGCAGCGTCGCCACCGAACGAGTATATGGAGTCCTGCGCCAGAGCCGCGGGGGCGATACTCAGGGAACCCAGGATCAATGAAGAACTCATTAGGTATAACCTTAACTTCTTGAACATAGACACATTTCTCCTCTCGATTCACAGTTCAAACAAACCTACTGTGCTAAACGAAGGCGCAGGGCGTGCCGCAGATGCGTTTCGGGTACAGCTCCGCTGTTGAGCTCCGCACAAGACCAACCGAGCCCGGACCGGTCTCGAACAGATACGGAACAGCAGCACGGCCTCCGCCGCCAGGGTACCGACTAATGCTGTCGGCGTTGTTGTTGTTGTGTCATATCAAACTCCCAAGCAACGGACTGTTGTTTAGATGTCGTAGTAAAGCGCGAACTCGGCCGGATGCGGACGCAGGCGAACATAGTCGATTTCCCGGTCTCGCTTGTAGTCCAGCCACATGTGTATCAGGTCCTTAGTGAAAACGTCGCCACGGAGCAAGAACTCGTGATCGGCTTCGAGGGCCTCCATGGCTTCGCCGAGGGACCCGGGCGTGGATCCAACCTTGGCCAGGTCTTCAGGGCTCATCTCATAGAGGTCGTGGTCCACGGGCGCCGGCGGCTCAATTTTCTCCATCACCCCGTCCAGCCCGGCCATGAGAATGCCGGTCAGGGCCAGATACGGATTGCAGGACGGATCCGGACACCGAAACTCGACCCGCTTCTGGTTTGCGGCCTCGGAATACATCGGGATGCGAACCGCCGCGCTGCGGTTTCTCTGGGAGTGAACCAGGTTGACGGGTGCCTCGAACCCCGGAACCAACCGCCGGTAGGAATTCGTCGTCGGTGCGCACAGGCCAAGTAGCGCGCGTGCGTGCTTCAAAACGCCACCAATGAAATGAAGTCCGGTGCCGCTCATCAGCGCGTAGCCCTTCTTGTCGAAGAAGAGGTTCTTGCCTTCCTTCCACAGACTGGTGTGCACGTGCATACCGGAGCCGTTGTCCTGAAAGAGCGGCTTGGGCATGAAGGTGACGGTCTTGCCCGCCGCAGCGGCGACGTTCTTGGTGACGTACTTGTACTTCAGTATCCAGTCGGACATTTCAACCAGCGTGTTGTACTTCATGTCGATCTCGGCCTGGCCGGCGGTACCCACTTCATGGTGATGGATCTCGGCATTGACGCCGATTTCCCGCATCGTGCTGATCATCTTGCTGCGCAGATTCTGATAGCTGTCGGAGGGAGGCACCGGGAAGTAGCCCTCCTTGTATCTCGGCTTGTGCCCCAGATTCGGAGACTCTTCCTTGCCGGAGTTCCACTGACCTTCGACCGAGTCGACGGCATAGAAGCCCTGGTTCGGCGTCTGGTCGTAGCGGACGTCGTCGAAGATGTAGAACTCCAGTTCCGGGCCGAAATACGCGGTGTCGGCGATTCCCGACTCCTTGAGGTACCGCTCCGCCTTCTGGGCCACGTGGCGAGGATCTCGGGTGTACATCTTCTGGGAGACTGGATCCTTCACGTTGCAAATCATGCTAATCGTCGGCTCGTCGCAGAACGGATCCAGGAAAGCGGACGCGGCATCCGGTATGAGGAGCATGTCGCTTTCCTCGATGTGCTGGAACCCGCGAATCGAAGAACCGTCGAAGCCGATGCCTTCTTCGAAGACTTCGTCTCCGAAAGCCTCGACCGCCACCGAGAAGTGCTGCCAGGTACCTGGCAAGTCGATGAACTTGAGATCAACGAATCGTGCATTAGTGTCCTTAACCAATTTCCTGAAATCTTGAGCGGTCACCGTGTCTTCCTCCCTATCCTATGGCCTCTGATCCCCGTTCACCCGTACGAATTCTGATGCACTCCTCGAGACTCAAGACCAGGATCTTTCCGTCACCGATGTTGTTGGTACGCGCCCCATTGACGATCGCGTCCACCGTTGCGTCGACGAAGTCGTCGTTGACGGCTATCTCCATGCGTACTTTCTTGAGAAGCTGGATCTCGTGGCGTACTCCCCGATAGGTTTCGCTGTAGCCCGCCTGTTGCCCGGCTCCCAATGAATTGCTGACCGTCATTTTGAAAACCTTCGCGTCGAAGAGAGCCTTTTTTACTGCCGGCAACCGATCGGGCTGGATCATGGCTATGATGAGTTTCATCAAACTTACTCCGTAGTGAAGATCTGAAAACCGCTATAGGATTCCATACCGTGCTCACCGATGTCTAGTCCTCTGAGCTCTTCCGTGACCGACACCCGCAGCCCGATAACCGCCTGAATCAACTTGAATACCAGGCCCATCGAGACAAGGATGAATATCGTGACGCTGAACGTCCCCAGGATCTGGATACCTAGCAAGCCAAACCCCCCGCCGAAGAACAGGCCGTTCGACGAAACGCCGAGGCTCTCAAGGCCGAAAAAACCCACGGCAATGGTGCCCCAGTTGCCGCACATGCCGTGAACGGCGATCGCTCCAACCGGATCATCGATCTGGAGCTTGTCCAGGAGAACAACGCCGAACACGACCACGACGCCGCCGACCGCTCCGATCAAGATGGCAGACACCGGGTCGACCCAGGCGCAGGGAGCGGTAATCGAGACCAGCCCGCCCAAGGCCCCGTTCATGGCAAACGAGAAGTCGGGCTTGCCGAATTTCATCCACGCCACAAAGGTGGCGACGATGGCGCCGGCGGCGGCGGCCAGGTTCGTGTTGGCCGCGACCCGGGCGATGAGCTCGCCGTCACCCACACCCAGCGTCGAGCCGGGGTTGAATCCGAACCAGCCGAACCAGAGGAGGAAAACACCTAGGGACGCCAGAGGGATGGAGTGGCCGGCGATCGCCTTGGGCGTACCGTCCGGCGCGTACTTTCCGGTTCGGGGACCGAGGACGATGGTGCCGATCATAGCCGCGTAACCACCCACGGCGTGAACGACGGTCGAGCCGGCGAAGTCGTAAAAGCCCATCTCCGCGAGCCAGCCGCCACCCCAGACCCAGTGTCCGACGATCGGATAAATAAAGGAAGAGATGATGAAGGAGTAGACCAGATAGGCCGGAAACTTCATCCGCTCCGCCATGCCGCCCGCGACGATGGTCGCCGCCGCGCCACAAAACGCGGCCTGAAACAACCAGAACGCGTACAGGGGAACGTCCGCGCCGGACTCGGCGCCGAAGAGCGCCCAGCCCTCGGTCCCGAACAAGGAATTGCCCGCCCCGAACATGATGGCGTAGCCGAATATGAAGAACCCGAGCGACGCCATGCAGAAGTCCAGGAAGTTCTTCATCAGGATGTTGCAGACGTTCTTGGCACGGATGAACCCGGCTTCCACCATGCCGAACCCTGCCTGCATGAGGAACACCAAGAAGGCCGTCACCAAGACCCAAACGGTGTCCAGCCCCACGATGACCGCCGCGAGGTCTCCGTCTTGCGCGAAGAGCGCTGAAGGGGCGGTCAGGCTCACCAGGCCCACCAGCAACGCCACCGGCACTCTGAAGGAGAGCCGGGGCATCCAAGATGCTCCTGAGATACTGGCCGTCTTAGACCGGCCTTCAAAACCCAGCAACGAGAACATTTTCGCAATTTTTGCTCGCATAACCTTCTCTTTGTTGTTGTTAGAGCTTGGTTTCATTTCCATTTCTCACCGTGGATCTCACGAGCGCGAATATACAGATCCCAGATTCTATTGTCAACAGAAAATTGCCATTTCTGCATTATTTTAGGATCACATTTGCAATATATCCAATATTTATGCAAATTGACCTCAGAATCTTACTAGATCTGCACATATCGAATGTCATGGAGACACGAAGAGTTGTATACGGAGTGAGTACTAAAAAGGTCCAAATAGAGAAAGTCGGAGACTGGGGACGCATTCGGGCTGCACCCCAGTCTGCTGGGGCCCTTTGCCTTGACATCCTCCCCGCTTCCGGATTACAACAATGTGACTTGCACAGCGCTCGCTCGCTCCTCGTCGTCATCGTCTTCTCGACGCTGGCAGCCGCCGGTTGCGGCATCGATCTCATCGATACCGTCCAGGGCGTGTTCGAAGACGACCCCCAGGCCGATCTGCGACTAAGGTTGCCAGAGGGGATCGCTCTCACTTGCACGGCCGGACCCTCGGTGGTGGTCACGGTCGAGAATCGCGGCGATGCCGACGCGCCCCAGACCATTACGACCGTCGTTTTCGTTCCTGGAGGCTCGGTCGACTTGCAAACGGCTGGATTAGGACAGGCAGATTCGATTCAGGTCGGCCCGGTCGCCGTTCCGAGCGCATGCTTCGTCCCGGACTGCCGCTTCACCGTCCTGGCGGACGCAAGTTTTCAGGTGGATGAAACGGACGAGAGTAACAATCGCCTGGACGGAAATTGTCCGGCTAGCGCAGCGCCCGCCCAGTAAAACCGCGCTTCCTCAGTTGACGTGGCCCAAGCTGCGAAGCCGCTCGACACACCTGATCCTCCGCGGGCTGTTGCTTTTTCTCTTGGCAGGACAATAATATCCAGTCGCTATGCCCTGGTACCGCCAGCTTCACTGGCAGATCCTGATCGGCCTCTTCACGGGACTCGTTTACGGTGTCCTCGCCGCTGCCAATGGGTGGGGTCAGTTCACCGAACATTGGATCGCGCCTTTCGGGACGATCTTCATTAATAGTCTCCAGCTCATCGCCGTCCCCCTGGTGCTCTCGTCGCTCGTCACCGGAGTCGCCTCTCTGAGCGACCTGAAAAAGCTCTCCCGGATTGGCGGCAAGACGATCGCCATTTACATCGCCACCACCGCCATCGCGGTGACCACCGGGCTCCTGATTGTGAACGTTCTGCGTCCGGGAGATCAGATCCCCGAAGACGTGCAGGTCGAGCTTAAGGAAACGTATGCCGGCGATGTTACCGCCGGTGCGGCAGCGGCGGGCGAGGCCGCGCAGCGCGGCCCGCTCCAAACGTTCGTCGATATGGTGCCCGAGAACTTTTTCGGCGCCGCCTCGAGCAACCGGAACATGCTCCAGGTCGTCTTCGTGGCTCTTTTCCTCGGAGTCGGTCTCATCCAAGTGCCGGCCAAAACCGCGAAGCCCGTGCTTGAAGTCTTCGAAGGCCTGAGCGCGGTGGTGATCCGGCTCGTCGACATCATCATGCTCATTGCCCCGGTGGGCGTTTTCTCGCTCATCGCTAATACGATCACCACGGTCGCTGGGGACGATCTCGGCCGGGTCCTCGAGCTTGTGGGAGCGCTCGGCTACTACTCTCTCGCCGTCGTGCTGGGTCTCGCCGTGCACATGGGCGTCACTTACGTCTTGCTGCTGAAGCTCTTCACGCCCATGAAGCTCAAGACATTTTTCGCGGGCATCGCGCCGGCGCAGCTCGTCGCCTTTTCGACCAGCTCCAGCGGCGCAACGCTTCCGGTCACCATGGAGCGATGCGAGGAGAAACTGGGGGTCTCCGAAGAAGTCTCCTCGTTCGTCCTTCCGCTCGGCGCCACCGTCAACATGGACGGAACGGGGCTCTATCAGGCGGTGGCGGCGGTATTCATCTCCCAGGCGCTGGGGATGGGGCTGACTCTGGGACAACAGGTCACGATCGTGCTGACCGCGGTGTTCGCCTCCATCGGCACCGCCGCCGTGCCCGGAGCCGGCATCATTATGTTGGTGATCATCCTCGAGGCCATCGGCGTGCCCATCGCGGGGATTGCCCTGGTTCTCGGCGTGGACCGCATCCTGGACATGTTGCGCACGGTCACGAACGTCACCGGAGACGCGACCGTCGCCACCGTGGTGGCCGCTTCCGAGAACCAGCTCCGGAAGCCCGACCTCAGCGAGAAGGGCGATCGAATCCGCGTCAAGCGCTAGAGCTCGAGCCTGCGCCAACTCCGCCGCATACGCGATGACCGTCTGGATCGCTTCCTTGGAGACGGAGTGGGCCTGCTGAGCGTCGTCGAAGCCCTCGCTGAATTGAGGTTCAAATGTTCGACGCTCTGACGAGAATCAGGGACGAGAAAGAGGCCAAGAAGAAGATTCTCGTCTTCGGCGTCACGATTGGACTCGCCCTCGCCGCCATCGGACTCGTCATCGCGCTATACCTCGGCACCCTCGGTTACGACGTCCGCCGTACCCTTCTCCACGAGGCCAGGCTACAAGGCGTCTTGCATGAAGAGCCGACCCTCTACCAGATCGTCGTGGGACTCGAAGAGAAAGCGCCCCTGGTTGGCTCTCCAGAAAGCGGAGAGGAGCTCGAGGAATGGATCGCCCAATACGGCGACCAGAAAAAAGAAGAGATTTTGAAGAAGGGCCGTCAATGGCCCATCACCCGCATCTTCGACGCGGGCGACATGATCTACTTCATCTACTTCGATGAGGAACAGATCATGAGAGACTTCACTTACATCAGCACTCCCGGCTTCGTGGCACGCTGATATCTATTGATACGGATGCCTATTGGCCCAGCCGATTCACCAGCGCGCTGACGGAGGCCACGGTGAACGGCACGACGAAGTTGAAGAAGATCTTGAGCCAAACGGTGCCGGAAAGCTCCCCGCTCATAGACACGTCCCCCTGATTGACGCCCGAGAGAATCAGTCCCACCACGGCGGCGATCGTCAGGTTGCGAACAAGAACAGGCCGTCGGCAGAGAAAGCGAAGGGCATTGACATCGGTGTTGTCGGCACTCGGCATTGCTTTCCGATCGTTAGGCACGCCTTTCTATCACAGTAAGAAAAGGGCCTCCAAGTCGGAAGCCGGCGAAAACCCTAGATTGACATTCTGAGAATCTTAGTGTTACCCTCTCGCCAAGTTGCGTGGTCATGTCGCTAAGACGCGCCTCTTCCTAGTGCGACGAGAATAATCCAGTGGACCGGCCTTCTCGCATGAATCCGGGCACCGGCGGCTAAGTCCCCTCTTCCCTATTAAGGAGGGATAGGTCATGCGAAACGTCTGGATTAGCGCGCTCCTGGTCCCACTCTTTCTTTCATTGACGGCGTCGGAAGCCGCCCAGGAGCCGGAGGGACCGGAGCTCAAAGTCCTCTCCAGCGAGGCGGAATATGTGGGACCCGTGTTTCCTGACGCTTCGCTTCAGCAACGGTTGGCGGAGCAGCGCAATGCGGGCACCGGCGTGATCAACGTCTACAACGTTTGGACGAGCTTCCAGAAGGTCAAGCTGAAAAACAATCTGAGTATCGTCGGCCATTCCTACCGAATCTGCCTCGACCGCCACAGCACTCTGTACTTTGGCAACCTCATCTTCAACGGAGGGGGGCCTATCCAGGTGCGCCTCCAAATCAAACTCAACAAGGGTGGCGGAACGTTCCTTTGCGATTACAACGTCACCACGGATCCGTCCCGCTTCCCGTGGAAATAAGAATGGCGTAACCTCCGGTTAAGCAAAACGAAACCGCGCCTGGAAAGGCGAGGAGAAGGATTACGCCATGAAGAAGCCTACCACCATATCGAAGGAGTCTGTAAGCGAGTACCGGGAGTTCGTCCAACTTCGGCTGCGTAAGCGGGTACTGGAGGCGATCGAGGTCGTGCTCGAGGAAGAAGTCAACCAAGCGCTGGGGTGTGGTAGCTACGAGCGTGCGGAAGACCGCCGTGGATATCGCAACGGAGCCGAAACCCGTCGCGTGACGACGTCGGTGGGAACTCGCGAGTTCCGGGTGCCACGAGCCCGCGTGCGAGACGAGGAAACGGGAGAGACGACAGAGTTCAGGAGCGAGCTGTTGCCCCGGTACGCGCGCCGGACTCGTGAGGTCGACGAGGCGATCTTGGGGACGTACTTGTCGGGCGCGAATAGCCGCCGGATCCGCAAAGCGCTGAAACCACTGCTCGGTGAGGAGCACCTATCGAAGAGCGCGGTGTCTCGCGTGGTTAGCCGGCTGAAGGAGCGCTTCGAGGAATGGCAGAACCGTGCTCTCAGCGAGGAGGTCTACGCGATCGTTTACCTGGACGGCTTCCACCTGAAAGTGCGGATGGCGAAACGTGTGATCAGCGTACCCGTACTGGTCGCGCTCGGGGTCGCGCCAGACGGGCACAAACGTCTGTTGTCATTACGTCTGGCGGTGAGCGAAGCCTCGACGCATTGGGGCTCCGTGCTGGAGGGACTCCAGGCTCGAGGACTCCGGGCTCCCAAGCTAGTGATCAGCGACGGCCACAAGGGGCTGACGAAAGCGCTGGAGAAGTGGCCGGGGTGCCGGTTGCAGCGATGTACCGAGCACAAGCGCGCCGACTTGCTCGAACATTGCCCGGCGCACGCACGCCGTGAGCTCCGGCGTGACTACAACCGGATCGTCTACGCCAAGAACGGGATCGATGCTCGCAAAGCCTATGACGAGCTCGTCGCCAAGTGGACGCCTCTCGCGCCGGCCGTCGTCCGAAGCCTAGAGGAGGCCGGTAATCAGCTGCTGACCTTCTACGAATTCCCTCGTGCCATGTGGAAATCGATTCGAACGACCAATGCTCTGGAGAATCTCAACCGCGAGTTTCGACGCCGGACGAAAACCCAAGCGTCGTTCTCCAGCGAGGAGTCCGCGGTCGCTTTGCTGTTTGGGCTTATCGCCTCTGGCCAGATTCAACTACGACGCCTCGACGGCTACCAACGTCTGAGCGAGGTTCTCGAACGCGCGGAGGTTGCCGCCTGATATGATACTCTGATGACGGAGTGGAGGGTGCTGGGCATCGAGATCGGACCGGCGATCCGAAACTCTGACGTTCCGGAAGCCTGCTCTCCCCGGGCCTTGAGGTTCTCCTCGATGTAGAAAGATGCCAGAGTGTTGGTGACCGCGGCGACCTGCTGCGGATCGCTGCCGGTGTAGGAGATCGTGAACGCAACAGTCGTCGAGTTACGACCGCCTCCGCTTCCTCTGAGATTGAGACGGATATCGTTCCGCATTCTGGAAAGGATGGACTCGATGGGTACCGTCTGTCGCATTTCCTCGTAGAGTCCAAAGCGATCGATGAGCAGTTCCAGCCTGGGTCGACTCAGAATCTCCTGGCTGATGGTGTGGAGCCGCGTCTCGAGCGCGCTGGTAATAGTCGACCGCACGAAGTCGTTCGGGATCTGCTGACGCTCGATGAGGACCGTGGCACTCGACCGGTAGACGTCCGGTAGGTATTTCACCGTCGGCAGAACGGCCGCCAACACCCCAGCGAAGACGATAACCCCCAGCCATTTTCTCCTGCGTATCATGTCGAGAACGGTCTGTAGCCCGTTCCCAGTTTCCATTTCGTCTTGCATTTGTATCTCCCGGTCCAGCTCCTAGGGCGCGATGATGAAATCGCCCGGCATGACGAGAATGTTCACCGTCTTCCCCGCCGCCGTGATCGCCGTCGAGTATTTGAACGGGATGCGCCGGTAGGCGCCCTCGACGGGTCGGAGAATGTAGGTGTCGTCGGGATTCGTGAACTCCACGAAGCCTCCTGCCAAGGCCAAGACCTCGAGCACGGTCGTCGGCGCGTTGAGGTCATAGCGGCCAGGACTTCGCACGTTCCCCAACACGGAAACGTAAAAACTGCGCACGGCGGTGACGATGACCGTCACCTGGGGTGCCGAGACGAACTCCCCGAGCCTCTGGGCGATCGCCTGCCGTAGCTTCCGTCGGTGTGCGATCGGCAGCCTCGACGTCGTTCAGGAGTGGCAATGAGATCATGCCGTCCGGGCGCACCGTGACGCTCATCGAGAGCTGCTCGTTTCCCCAGACGACGATCTGGAGGCCGTCTCCCGCTCCGATTCGATAATCCCACGCGACTTCGCTCTCGCCCTGAGCGAAGGCACCGCTGAGCGCGACCGCCAGCATGACAAGTGTGAGTAATACGATGCGCCCTACCGAAACGACCGAAATCATCTAGACCGTGCTCCTCTCCCTACTGCTCGAAGGTATGCCTCAAAGTGAGGCCGACCGTGACGACGTTGCGGTCGAGCTCTCGCCCGTCGACCACGGTGCCGTCCAGCGTGTTCACGAACCGGCCCTTCTGCAGGGTGTATCCATAGCTCGCGGTGAAATGGATCCATGACGCTAGTTGCTGGCTGGCGTTAACGCGGGCGCGATACGTCCAGGTCTCCGCGCTGCCGCGGGTGTTTCGATAGACGCCCGGAGAAACGCTGAAGTGAAACGAGCGGCCAGCCTCCTGTCCGAAGCTCAGAACCACGCGGTCGGTGTCGACCAAACCGGAGCGCGCGAAAACCTGGCTCTCATGCCGCGAGTAAGCGAGAGAGAGGCTCGTCTTGTTTTTTTGTAGTTGATGGAGGCCAGAGCATCGGCACCGATGGCATTGCCCGTGCTCAGTTCGATGTTTTCCGAAGCGTTGATGTTGACGACGTCCTCGGAAAGACGGGGGCCGAGTTGCAGCGTCATGCTCGTTCGCTCGCCGAGCCGCCGTGTCCAACCGAAGGTCACGAGATGGCTCTGCGAGGTGCGCCCGTCGAGCACCGAAGTGGTCAGCTCGTCGCCGAAGGAGTAGCGACGATAGGTGTAGCTGAGCCGGGTGGTGCTCAAGGTCGAATAGCGATGGCTCCAGCCGGTCGTGACACCGTGAGAGATGGACGAGTTGCTTCCTTCGTACTCCAGCAGGCTGGCGTTGTAGCCGACGTTCCAAGAGTCCTGAGTGGAAAACTGCTTGCTGAAGCTTAGACCCGCCCGGTTAGCTCTGGCTGTTCCGCCTACCCAACTCGAGCCCCGTGTCCTCGACGAGATCGCTCGGCCGGTTGGATGTCGTATAGGACACGTCGAAGGAAGGCGAAGCGGTGCGCGTCATCGCGTAGCCGAGGCCGATCGTCGCCCGCTGGCGCGCAAAGGGATCGGTCAGCTCGGTGCGCTCATCCGGATAGAGCTCGGCGTCGAAGCCGTAGCCGGCGTTGAAGCTGAAGGACGTTCCCTCGTAGCCGGTGGTGAATGCCGGCGGGGGATGTCCCGCCGGATGTTGAATTTGGGGTAGCGGCGGCTCCTTGGCCGGCCTAAGAATAGGTCTGCCAATAAACCGTCTCCAGAGGGGGACAAGGAGCCACCAATGCCCAGGAAATCGAAGAAGCCAGTAAGAAAGCAAACGCACTCGCCTACGGGCAAGGTAGTTGACCCTGCCCGGGTTTTGTGGACATCAACCGAGGCGCGACAATGCGCCTGGAGGCGTCCATGGGAGAACGACGACGCAGGAAATTCACGGGGGAGTTCAAGAAGGAAGCGGTCCGGCTGTTCAGGGAGGGCGAGGGCAGCATCGGCCAGGTCGCTAAGGAACTGGACCTGACGGAATCGGCCCTTCGAAACTGGGTGAAACAATACAAAGTTGATCACGGTGAAGGTCCACGCGAGGCTCTGACGACGGCGGAACGTGATGAGCTCCGTTCGCTACGGCGTCGAGTGCGTACGTTGGAGCAAGAGCGAGAAATATTAAAAAAGGCGGCGGCCTTCTTCGCGAAGGAAAGCGAATGAGATTCAAATTCATTCACGCGGAGCGGGCCAACTACCCGGTGCGGGTGATGTGCCGAGTTCTGAGGGTATCGACCAGCGGCTACTACGCTCAGATGAAGCGCGCGCCCAGCAAGCGACAGTGTGAGGATGGGAAGCTGAAGCTGCGCATCCAAGCGATCCACGCCCATAGCCGTGGTACCTACGGCAGGGAGCGTGTACGTCGCCAGCTTGACGGGGAGAACGTCGAGGTAGGCAAGCAGCGAGTGGCACGGCTGATGCGTGAGATGGGCCTGCAGGGTCTGCCCAGCAAGCGTTTTCGCCGCACGACCGACAGCAAGCACGATCGCCCCATCGCACCCAACGTGCTCGGCCGGAACTTCGAAGCCGAACGACCGAACCAGTTCTGGGTGACGGACATAACCTACATCCGGACTTGGGAAGGCTGGCTCTACTTGGCGGTCATCCTCGATCTGTTCTCGCGTCGTGTCGTCGGCTGGGCGATGCAGCCCCACCTGCGCGCGGAGCTTGCTCTCGAGGCGCTTCACATGGCCTTGGGGCGCCGCCTGCCGGAAAGTGGCTTGGTGCATCATTCAGACCGTGGTACTCAATACGCGGCTGCGACCTACCAGGCCGTGCTCGATGAGTACGGCATCGTGTGCTCGATGAGCCGCAAGGGTGATTGCTGGGACAACGCCGTGACCGAGAGCTTCTTAGGCACGCTCAAGACCGAGCTCCTCCACCGATGTAGTTGGCCAACACGACGTATGGCCAAAGACGCGGTCGCGAGCTACATCGAGGGGTTCTACAATCCGTATCGACTCCACTCGTCACTCGATTACAACAGCCCAATGGTGTTCGAACGGATTCATGACCTCAAAACGGCTCATGCGAGATAATCAACCTGTCCACTTTTCCTGGGCAAGGTCAAGTTGGCCAAGTCGGTCAGATACTGCTACCGATGATAGCTGGGATCGCGGCCACGAAGGCGGATCTGACGGAATGGGTGTACGAGCAAGGACTGACAGCTCTGCACCTACTGCTCAGAGAGGACGCCGAGGAGATCGCGGGGCTCAAGGGCAAGCACGAGAAGGAGCGAACTCATAACCACTGTGGGAGCACGAACGGAGAGCTGAGCTTCGGTGGTCGTCGCATCCAAGTGTCGCGACCTCGAGTTCGCTCGAAGTCGGGCGAGGAGGCGTCGCTTCCACACTTCGAAGCCTTCCGCGAAGAAGACCCGCTTCCAGAGCGAGTGTTGAATCAGATTTTGGTGGGGGTATCGACCCGAAATTACGAATCGAGTCTGGACAAACCCGCGGCCAAGTTGAAGTCTCGTGGCACGAGTAAGAGTGCCGCCAGCCGTCACCTCGTGAGCCAGACGACTAAGAAGCTCGAGGAATACCTGTCTCGGCGGCTAGAGGAGTTCGAGCTTGCGGCACTGATGCTGGATGGCCTTGAGGTGGCCGGACAGACCGTCGTCGTAACTCTCGGTATCACAATAGATGGAACGAAGGTGCCCCTGGGTATATGGCTGGGCTCGACGGAGAACTCTCGGGTGTGCACCGCGATGTTGCAGGACCTTCTCGAGCGAGGCTTGCGCGTCGATGAGTCGATTCTCTGCGTAGTGGACGGAGGCAAAGGCATCCGCAAGGCACTCGTCGACGTTTTGGGGGACCTCGCGGTCATCCAAAGGTGCCAGATCCATAAACTCCAGAATCTTCGCTCGTACCTTCCCAAGTCTCGTCACGCCTACGTGCTCCAGACGATGAAGGAAGCCTACAAGTGCAAGAGTGCCGACAAGGCGCGCAAGCGACTTCAGGCATTGGTGTCGTGGCTCGAGCGAAACGGCTACGACGAAGCTGCCGGAAGCCTTCGTGAAGGGATGGAAGAGACACTCACGGTCGTGAAGCTCGCGCTGCCCGCCTTACTTCGCCAGTTTCTTGCCACGACGAACGCCATTGAGAATCTCAACGGAACCATTCGCAGAGTATCGAGAAACGTCAAGCGTTGGTAGAGTCCTTCCATGGTTCGCCGATGGACCGCTCTTGGCGTCGTCACCGCGCAGAAAAAGTTCCGGCGTATCAAAGGCTATCGCCATATGGGCGCTCTCGTTCACGCGCTTAGAAGCAAACAGAAATCTCTTGACAGCGATGAGTTTGCTGCCTAAGAGTATTCACAGGTGCCGCCGCTACCCGACCAAATTCAACAGCGGCCGGGACATCCCCTGCCGGCGTGAAACGGAGGTAATAGCTTCCCACGCACTCGCCTGCGGCAGTCGAGAAGAGGTTGTCGTCGTAGACACCGTAAGTCCGAAAAGAGGGCGCGAAGGTGAACTTGCTCGTGCCCTGGGCCTGAGCGGAAAGGGGTATCGCAAAAGTAACGCCGCCCTCGACCTGTGCGGCCACGATTTTCTTCACGTGCTCGCCTACGAAATGCTGTCCTCGCTTCCATCGCTTCGCACTCCTTTCAAGACTGCTCACGATGGAACATTCCGACACGCTTGTCACGACGGGCCAGGAACAGCGGCTGCGGCGGCTTGTTGAGCAGCTGGGATGAAGTGGAATAGCCGTCGGGTGTCGGCGTGGGCGTACGCGGCGCCGGCGGATCTCCGTAAGGGCTTTGACGGTCTGTCGGCGCTGGTGATGAACGAGCTTGGTCGTGACCCGCTGAGCGGTGAGCTGTACTTGTTCGTCAGCCGCAACCGAATCCGCGCGAAAGTTCTGCACTGGGACGGGACCGGACTGTGCGTCTACGCGAAACGTCTCGAAAAGGGAAAGTCCGCATGCCTGTGGTCCAGCGGTGACGGCGAGCCAGTGCGACTGACGACGACAGAGTTGTCGTTGTTTCTGGAGGGGAGCCGGTTGGTCGGAAAAATATCTTTGTCACCTCCTGAAATGAAGCATTTTTCACTTGCCGTGAGATCGTCTCTATGATCTAATCGTATTCCGTGGTTCGCATAAAAAACGAACACGACCTCGAAACACTCCGCCAGATAGCTCTCCTCGTTGATAACGAGAACCAGCGCCTCGTCAATGAAAACGTTCGTCTGCGAGTGGAACTGGCGAGACTCCATGGTGTGCCGGAAACGGAGCAACTTGAACTGTCGGTTCTCAAGCAACTACAGGAAAAGCGAGAGAGCATTTTCCGCATCGACGAAAAGCGGACCCGGAAGAAAACGAAGGCTAAAAAGAACAAGAAGAAAGGGCACGGCCCGCGCGAACAGCCTCATCTTCCCGTGGTCGACAAAGTAATCGAACTCGCCGAGACAGAGAAAAAGTGCTCGGTGTGCGACGGCGAGATGGCGGGTCAATACGAGGAATCGGAAGTGGTGACGGTGGTGAAGCGGAGCTTCGTCATCGAACGGCATTTGCGGAAAAAGTACCGCTGCCGATGTAACGCGAACGTCGTCACCGCACCGGCGGCGACGAAGCTTCAGCCCGGAGGCCGCTACTCGGTGGAGTTCGCGACCGAAGTGGCCATCAGCAAGTACCTGGACCATATGCCTCTCGAGCGCCAGGTTCGGATGATGCGCCGCGAAGGGCTAGATATCGACAGCCAGACGCTGTGGGACCAGCTGAACGTACTGGCACGTCATCTGAATCCGGTGTACGACGCTCTGGGGGAGAAGGTTTTGGAGTCACCCGTCATCCACGCCGACGAAACGCGGTGGCCTCTGATGGGCTCGATGAAGAAGTCGGCGGGCACGGTGTGGGGCGTTTCGAGTCCGGACATCGCGTACTACCGAATGCTGCCGACGAAATCGACGGAAGATGGCCAAAAGGTGCTGGGGACCTACTCCGGCATCGCGGTTGTGGACGGCTACGCGGTGTACGAGGTGCTAGCTCGTGCCGGTCCAGACGGCTACGCGGCTCGTGCCGGTCCACAGTTTCGTCTCGCCCACTGCTGGGCGCACGTGAAAAGAAAGTTCGACGAAGCCAGCGAGCACTACCCGCAAGCTTGCTCCGAAGTGCTTCGTTTGATCGAAGAGCTGTACGAAGTCGAACGCGAGGTCCCGGGTCCGTTTCCCGGCGATGAAAAAGCTCAGAAACTGAGACTTCGTTTACGCAAGCAACGTTCGCAGCGGATCTTGAAAGCGATTCGGCAATGGGGCGAGAGCCAAAGAGGATTGCCGCGAAGCGACTTCGGCAAGGCGGTCCGCTACATGCTGGAGAGATGGGAGACACTCACGCTGTTCGCCGAAAACCCTCTCGTCTGGCTTGACAACAATCACGCCGAGCGCGCCCTGAGGGGACCTGTCGTCGGTCGCAAAAATCACTACGGCAGTCGATCGAAACGCGGAACCGACGTCGCAGCGCTGTTCTACACCCTGTGCGAGACCACGAAGCTTCAGAACGTCGACCCCAGGGCCTACATGCTCGAAGCGGCCTACGCCGCCATCAACCAGCCAGGAACCGTGTTACTCCCCGACGCCCTACGCAACAACTCCGCTGCGTAGCTTCTCCTCCGAATCGCGACGTTCCAACCCGCTCCAGTGGGGCACGGCGAGGAGTTACGGCCTTTGCCTCCGTCCACTACGCAGAGAATCGACTCATCGACGCGCAAGCCTCGCTCGAGAAGGTCCTGCAACATCGCGGTGCACACCCGAGAGTTCTCCGTCGAGCCCAGCCATATACCCAGGGGCACCTTCGTTCCATCTATTGTGATACCGAGAGTTACGACGACGGTCTGTCCGGCCACCTCAAGGCCATCCAGCATCAGTGCCGCAAGCTCGAACTCCTCTAGCCGCCGAGACAGGTATTCCTCGAGCTTCTTAGTCGTCTGGCTCACGAGGTGACGGCTGGCGGCACTCTTACTCGTGCCACGAGACTTCAACTTGGCCGCGGGTTTGTCCAGACTCGATTCGTAATTTCGGGTCGATACCCCCACCAAGATCTGATTCAACACTCGCTCTGGAAGCGGGTCTTCTTCGCGGAAGGCTTCGAAGTGTGGAAGCGACGCCTCCTCGCCCGACTTCGAGCGAACTCGAGGTCGCGACACTTGGATGCGACGACCACCGAAGCTCAGCTCTCCGTTCGTGCTCCCACAGTGGTTATGAGTTCGCTCCTTCTCGTGCTTGCCCTTGAGCCCCGCGATCTCCTCGGCGTCCTCTCTGAGCAGTAGGTGCAGAGCTGTCAGTCTGACCCTGCCCGGGTTTTGTGGACATCAACCGAGGCGCGACAATGCGCCTGGAGGCGTCCATGGGAGAACGACGACGCAGGAAGTTCACGGGGGAGTTCAAGAAGGAAGCGGTCCGGCTGTTCAGGGAGGGCGAGGGCAGCATCGGCCAGGTCGCTAAGGAACTGGACCTGACGGAATCGGCCCTTCGAAACTGGGTGAAACAATACAAAGTTGATCACGGTGAAGGTCCACGCGAGGCTCTGACGACGGCGGAACGTGATGAGCTCCGTTCGCTACGGCGTCGAGTGCGTACGTTGGAGCAAGAGCGAGAAATATTAAAAAAGGCGGCGGCCTTCTTCGCGAAGGAAAGCGAATGAGATTCAAATTCATTCACGCGGAGCGGGCCAACTACCCGGTGCGGGTGATGTGCCGAGTTCTGAGGGTATCGACCAGCGGCTACTACGCTCAGATGAAGCGCGCGCCCAGCAAGCGACAGTGTGAGGATGGGAAGCTGAAGCTGCGCATCCAAGCGATCCACGCCCATAGCCGTGGTACCTACGGCAGGGAGCGTGTACGTCGCCAGCTTGACGGGGAGAACGTCGAGGTAGGCAAGCAGCGAGTGGCACGGCTGATGCGTGAGATGGGCCTGCAGGGTCTGCCCAGCAAGCGTTCTCGCCGCACGACCGACAGCAAGCACGATCGCCCCATCGCACCCAACGTGCTCGGCCGGAACTTCGAAGCCGAACGACCGAACCAGTTCTGGGTGACGGACATAACCTACATCCGGACTTGGGAAGGCTGGCTCTACTTGGCGGTCATCCTCGATCTGTTCTCGCGTCGTGTCGTAGGCTGGGCGATGCAGCCCCACCTGCGCGCGGAGCTTGCTCTCGAGGCGCTTCACATGGCCTTGGGGCGCCGCCTGCCGGAAAGTGGCTTGGTGCATCATTCAGACCGTGGTACTCAATACGCGGCTGCGACCTACCAGGCCGTGCTCGATGAGTACGGCATCGTGTGCTCGATGAGCCGCAAGGGTGATTGCTGGGACAACGCCGTGACCGAGAGCTTCTTAGGCACGCTCAAGACCGAGCTCCTCCACCGGTGTAGTTGGCCAACACGACGTATGGCCAAAGACGTGGTCGCGAGCTACATCGAGGGGTTCTACAATCCGTATCGACTCCACTGGGGATGTCCCGGCCGCTGTTGAATTTGGTCGGGTAGCGGCGGCACCTGTGAATACTCTTAGGCAGCAAACTCATCGCTGTCAAGAGATTTCTGTTTGCTTCTAAGCGCGTGAACGAGAGCGCCCATATGGCGATAGCCTTTGATACGCCGGAACTTTTTCTGCGCGGTGACGACGCCAAGAGCGGTCCATCGGCGAACCATGGAAGGACTCTACCAACGCTTGACGTTTCTCGATACTCTGCGAATGGTTCCGTTGAGATTCTCAATGGCGTTCGTCGTGGCAAGAGACTGGCGAAGTAAGGCGGGCAGCGCGAGCTTCACGACCGTGAGTGTCTCTTCCATCCCTTCACGAAGGCTTCCGGCAGCTTCGTCGTAGCCGTTTCGCTCGAGCCACGACACCAATGCCTGAAGTCGCCTTGCGCGCCTTGTCGGCACTCTTGCACTTGTAGGCTTCCTTCATCGTCTGGAGCACGTAGGCGTGACGAGACTTGGGAAGATACGAGCGAAGATTCCGGAGTTTATGGATCTGGCACCTTTGGATGACCGCGAGGTCCCCCAAAACGTCGACGAGTGCCTTGCGGATGCCTTTGCCTCCGTCCACTACGCAGAGAATCGACTCATCGACGCGCAAGCCTCGCTCGAGAAGGTCCTGCAACATCGCGGTGCACACCCGAGAGTTCTCCGTCGAGCCCAGCCATATACCCAGGGGCACCTTCGTTCCATCTATTGTGATACCGAGAGTTACGACGACGGTCTGTCCGGCCACCTCAAGGCCATCCAGCATCAGTGCCGCAAGCTCGAACTCCTCTAGCCGCCGAGACAGGTATTCCTCGAGCTTCTTAGTCGTCTGGCTCACGAGGTGACGGCTGGCGGCACTCTTACTCGTGCCACGAGACTTCAACTTGGCCGTGGGTTTGTCCAGACTCGATTCGTAATTTCGGGTCGATACCCCCACCAAGATCTGATTCAATACTCGCTCTGGAAGCGGGTCTTCTTCGCGGAAGGCTTCGAAGTGTGGAAGCGACGCCTCCTCGCCCGACTTCGAGCGAACTCGAGGTCGCGACACTCGGATGCGACGACCACCGAAGCTCAGCTCTCCGTTCGTGCTCCCACAGTGGTTATGAGTTCGCTCCTTCTCGTGCTTGCCCTTGAGCCCCGCGATCTCCTCGGCGTCCTCTCTGAGCAGTAGGTGCAGAGCTGTCAGTCCTTGCTCGTACACCCATTCCGTCAGATCCGCCTTCGTGGCCGCGATCCCAGCTATCATCGGTAGCAGTATCTGACCGACTTGGCCAACTACCTTGCCCGTAGGCGAGTGCGTTTGCTTTCTTACTGGCTTCTTCGATTTCCTAGGCATTGGTGGCTCCTTGTCCCCCTCTGGAGACGGTTTATTGGCAGACCTATTCTTAGGCCGGCCAAGGAGCCGCCGCTACCCCAAATTCAACATCCGGCGGGACATCCCCCTCCACTCGTCACTCGATTACAACAGCCCAATGGTGTTCGAACGGATTCATGACCTCAAAACGGCTCATGCGAGATAATCAACCTGTCCACTTTTCCTGGGCAAGGTCAGTCCTTGCTCGTACACCCATTCCGTCAGATCCGCCTTCGTGGCCGCGATCCCAGCTATCATCGGTAGCAGTATCTGACCGACTTGGCCAACTACCTTGCCCGTAGGCGAGTGCGTTTGCTTTCTTACTGGCTTCTTCGATTTCCTAGGCATTGGTGGCTCCTTGTCCCCCTCTGGAGACGGTTTATTGGCAGACCTATTCTTAGGCCGGCCAAGGAGCCGCTGCTACCCCAAATTCAACATCCGGCGGGACATCCCCCTGCTGGCCGCTTGAAGAGCTAAGAATCTAAACGCCGATCACTCGTGCGCCAGGATAGCGTTTTGCGTCAACACATCCTTATGAACCCGGGTCACCCCTCCGTTAAAAACCTTCCTTCGCTCGCAAACCTATGACACGTATCGAAATAATGTCGCTGTTATGAATTGCGGTCGCCTGTACCGAAGGTTGGGATGAACGGACTGGGGGCGGGTGAACGCTATATATGGTGCCCCCGGGGTGACCTAACATAATAGTTTACTTCCTCTGCGCTAAGTCGATAAAATAGCAAAGGGTCTCTGGTAGTGAAGCTCGCCTCCACTACTGCTGCTTGACCCCAGGGGTCGTTGGATATGGCTGCCCAACCGCGTCCAGCGGCCCCTTTAAACTTCTCTGTCCCTAACTTATTCGTCTGCGCTCGATGCCGTTCTGTCTAAAAAACACACAGTTCGCCATCGGACACTTAGAGCGTCCACTTCGAGGGTCACTCACTTCGCTGGCAAGCGCGTTGAAGACGCCAGCGCATCCCCGCTCTTTTCAGCGGCTCAAAAGCGACCGACCCGAAGCCGATCCGCCCCCGGTTGGGTTAGGGGTTTATTTACAACCCTACTTGTATGGGATGAGGGGGATGTCCCGGCGGTGATGTCTTAAGATTCCTGTCAAAGAAAAACGATGTATGGTTCCCCAAGCTCAAACCCGTCCCCGTCATGGGGACAGAAAAGGAGAACCATACATCATGGGAAAGGTACTACCGAGTCAGCGATTGCTCAAGCAGTTCGAGGAACAACTGGTATTTGGGGAGATGAATCTCTCGGAGATCGTCCGGTCGGGAGCTCAGATGATGCTTCAATATGCGTTGGAGCGCGAGGTGACGGAGGCGTTGGGTCGAAACTACTATGAGAACGCTCCGGCAACGACGAAGGAGAAGGGACGACGCAACGGGTATGAGTCGCATCGGGTCCTCACGGGCGAGGGAGCGGTAACGGTGCAAGTGCCGCGGGTACGAGAAACAGAGAAGGTGTTTCAGTCAAAGATTCTCGACGCCTACGTGAGCCGGACCGAGAAACTCGATGAACTGATCGCGCGGATGTACGTCCACGGGATGTCGACGCGTGACATTGAGGCGACGTTCGCGGACGTGCTGAGCGGCACGGGTGTCTCGAAGTCGGTGGTGAGCCGGGTCACACGGTGTCTGTCGGAGGATTTCGAGGCGTTTCGAAAACGGGATCTCTCGAACGAGAAGCTGTTGTATCTCGAGCTCGACGGCACGTACCTGCGCTACCACCAAGGAGCGGAGAGAAAAGAGCCCATCCTCGTTGCGACCGGCTATCGCGCTGATGGGACGCGAGTTCTTCTTCATATCGGTGTCGGCAACCGAGAATCCTACGAGAACTGGAAGGGGTTCTTGCAGGAGATAGTGGCCCGAGGAATGAGGGAGCCGTTGCTCATCGTGACGGACGGGAATCCTGGAGTGCTCAAAGCGATCGCAGAGGTCTTCCCTCGAAGCCTCAAGCAACGTTGCCAGAAGCACCGCCTCGAGAACATCCTGGGCAAGGCTCCGAAGGAAGTGCGCGACGAACTCAAGGCGGCCATCCTTGAGTCGTTCCATGCGAACAGCTACGAGCAAGGGCTGAAGAAGGGTCGGGAGGTGATCGCTCGGTACCGTCAACGATTCCCGAGCGCGATGAAGTGCATGGAAGAGACCCTCGAAGCGTGTCTTCAGACGCTACGCCTTCCTGCGGCGCATCACAAAAGGCTTCGCACGTCGAATCTACTTGAGCGCACGTTCGGAGAGCACAAACGTCGCACAAAGGTCATTCCTCACTTCTTCACCGAGGAGGCCGCGATGAAACTCTCGTTCGCTGTGCTCTTGGCCGTCGCAAACAAATGGCGCGGCGTGAGGATGGATGTCTTCGCCGCTAGGAAAGTCGAGGAGCTTCGCAACGAGCTTCTCCCGCAAGGCACGTCGGAGGAATCAGCAGCTTAACCGAGCGCGGGGAACCGTACGGAGATTTGACAGGAAAATTAAGACTTGACCGTCCCGGCCGCTGTTGAATTTGGTCGGGTAGCGGCGGCACCTGTGAATACTCTTAGGCAGCAAACTCATCGCTGTCAAGAGATTTCTGTTTGCTTCTAAGCGCGTGAACGAGAGCGCCCATATGGCGATAGCCTTTGATACGCCGGAACTTTTTCTGCGCGGTGACGACGCCAAGAGCGGTCCATCGGCGAACCATGGAAGGACTCTACCAACGCTTGACGTTTCTCGATACTCTGCGAATGGTTCCGTTGAGATTCTCAATGGCGTTCGTCGTGGCAAGAGACTGGCGAAGTAAGGCGGGCAGCGCGAGCTTCACGACCGTGAGTGTCTCTTCCATCCCTTCACGAAGGCTTCCGGCAGCTTCGTCGTAGCCGTTTCGCTCGAGCCACGACACCAATGCCTGAAGTCGCTTGCGCGCCTTGTCGGCACTCTTGCACTTGTAGGCTTCCTTCATCGTCTGGAGCACGTAGGCGTGACGAGACTTGGGAAGGTACGAGCGAAGATTCCGGAGTTTATGGATCTGGCACCTTTGGATGACCGCGAGGTCCCCCAAAACGTCGACGAGTGCCTTGCGGATGCCTTTGCCTCCGTCCACTACGCAGAGAATCGACTCATCGACCCTGCCCGGGTTTTGTGGACATCAACCGAGGCGCGACAATGCGCCTGGAGGCGTCCATGGGAGAACGACGACGCAGGAAGTTCACGGGGGAGTTCAAGAAGGAAGCGGTCCGGCTGTTCAGGGAGGGCGAGCGCAGCATCGGCCAGGTCGCTAAGGAACTGGACCTGACGGAATCGGCCCTTCGAAACTGGGTGAAACAATACAAAGTTGATCACGGTGAAGGTCCACGCGAGGCTCTGACGACGGCGGAACGTGATGAGCTCCGTTCGCTACGGCGTCGAGTGCGTACGTTGGAGCAAGAGCGAGAAATATTAAAAAAGGCGGCGGCCTTCTTCGCGAAGGAAAGCGAATGAGATTCATTCACGCGGAGCGGGCCAACTACCCGGTGCGGGTGATGTGCCGAGTTCTGAGGGTATCGACCAGCGGCTACTACGCTCAGATGAAGCGCGCGCCCAGCAAGCGACAGTGTGAGGATGGGAAGCTGAAGCTGCGCATCCAAGCGATCCACGCCCATAGCCGTGGTACCTACGGCAGGGAGCGTGTACGTCGCCAGCTTGACGGGGAGAACGTCGAGGTAGGCAAGCAGCGAGTGGCACGGCTGATGCGTGAGATGGGCCTGCAGGGTCTGCCCAGCAAGCGTTCTCGCCGCACGACCGACAGCAAGCACGATCGCCCCATCGCACCCAACGTGCTCGGCCGGAACTTCGAAGCCGCACGACCGAACCAGTTCTGGGTGACGGACATAACCTACATCCGGACTTGGGAAGGCTGGCTCTACTTGGCGGTCATCCTCGATCTGTTCTCGCGTCGTGTCGTAGGCTGGGCGATGCAGCCCCACCTGCGCGCGGAGCTTGCTCTCGAGGCGCTTCACATGGCCTTGGGGCGCCGCCTGCCGGAAAGTGGCTTGGTGCATCATTCAGACCGTGGTACTCAATACGCGGCTGCGACCTACCAGGCCGTGCTCGATGAGTACGGCATCGTGTGCTCGATGAGCCGCAAGGGTGATTGCTGGGACAACGCCGTGACCGAGAGCTTCTTAGGCACGCTCAAGACCGAGCTCCTCCACCGGTGTAGTTGGCCAACACGACGTATGGCCAAAGACGCGGTCGCGAGCTACATCGAGGGGTTCTACAATCCGTATCGACTCCACTCGTCACTCGATTACAACAGCCCAATGGTGTTCGAACGGATTCATGACCTCAAAACGGCTCATGCGAGATAATCAACCTGTCCACTTTTCCTGGGCAAGGTCACATCGACGCGCAAGCCTCGCTCGAGAAGGTCCTGCAACATCGCGGTGCACACCCGAGAGTTCTCCGTCGAGCCCAGCCATATACCCAGGGGCACCTTCGTTCCATCTATTGTGATACCGAGAGTTACGACGACGGTCTGTCCGGCCACCTCAAGGCCATCCAGCATCAGTGCCGCAAGCTCGAACTCCTCTAGCCGCCGAGACAGGTATTCCTCGAGCTTCTTAGTCGTCTGGCTCACGAGGTGACGGCTGGCGGCACTCTTACTCGTGCCACGAGACTTCAACTTGGCCGCGGGTTTGTCCAGACTCGATTCGTAATTTCGGGTCGATACCCCCACCAAGACCTGATTCAACACTCGCTCTGGAAGCGGGTCTTCTTCGCGGAAGGCTTCGAAGTGTGGAAGCGACGCCTCCTCGCCCGACTTCGAGCGAACTCGAGGTCGCGACCCTTGGATGCGACGACCACCGGAGCTCAGCTCTCCGTTCGTGCTCCCCCAGTGGTTATGAGTTCGCTCCTTCTCGTGCTTGCCCTTGAGCCCCGCGATCTCCTCGGCGTCCTCTCTGAGCAGTAGGTGCAGAGCTGTCAGTCCTTGCTCGTACACCCATTCCGTCAGATCCGCCTTCGTGGCCGCGATCCCAGCTATCATCGGTAGCAGTATCTGACCGACTTGGCCAACTACCTTGCCCGTAGGCGAGTGCGTTTGCTTTCTTACTGGCTTCTTCGATTTCCTAGGCATTGGTGGCTCCTTGTCCCCCTCTGGAGACGGTTTATTGGCAGACCTATTCTTAGGCCGGCCAAGGAGCCGCCGCTACCCCAAATTCAACATCCGGCGGGACATCCCCGGCGATGAGGTGGTGAGATGTCAAGAGAAAAAGTAATGTCGTGCACATATGAGGGGGCTGTCGGTTTTCCTTGCACGCTCAAGTGGCTATCGCATTAATAGTTATGCGTTTGTCTAGGTGAGTGTCGGCTGGCCTTACAGATTCTTCCCGTCAAATCAACGAATGAAAACAAACCGCTACGACGTTGTCATCCGTAACTCGTTTTTATAAAATGACTTAAGTGCCGCCAACTCCGTGTTCTTCTCAGGATCGAAGAGCATGTCCTCCGTGTACTCCCAATCGAGAACCCGGGCCAGCATCCGACCGGTGGAAGGCCAAATCTGATAGAGCCCGCGCGCGTTGGCGGGGCTCACCGCGTCCGGATCGTAGCCGCTCTCCACGATGCCGATGGCAAGGAACATGAGCGGCTCGAGTGACGGATATTTCTCACTCGCTTTCAGGATCATATCCGAGTAGTGATAGGCGTCGCTGAGACCGATGCACGGATTCGCTTCCATGATCGCATCTCGAACCCCCAGCAACATCTGTTGGCGCCTGGAGTCGAACTGAACGGCCGAGTCGAGCCTTTGCATTCTAGATTCGACGCGAGACATCATCCCGTCGGTCTCCGCGCGCAGCGTGGCGACCAAATGGAAGGCGTAGAGTGCGAGCGCGCTGGTTGTCACGAGAAGAAGGCAAAGACAAAGCAGGGCGATCGACTGCCAGCCGGATCGCGACTCCTGGGTCCGGCGCTGGGTCGTCTTCTTGGGTTTCTGAGCCCGAGTCGCAAGCTTCTCGACGGGCTTTCTCTCTGCGAGACTGAAAATCTTACTCTCCGCTTTGGTCCGAGCTGCCATCCAGAACCTCCGGATTCAGTTAGGATTCAGTGCCTGCCTTACTGTCATGGGGGAGCCGTCTCGGTTATTTTCCCGAGGACCGAGTCAACACAAGCTGAGAACTGGTTGAGAGAATTTATTATCGCCGGGAAGGACCAGTTCGTCAAACCCTCCGCGACTGTTTTTTACCGGCTTTCGCCGCTTTCAGCTTAACTACTTTGCTTGTAGTCGCTTAGGAGACCGCTCGAAGCTCGTTGGCTACCAGATCGGGTTGGGTGGATAGAGAGGTTGAGCCCACGGGCTTCCGGGAAGCTCGCCAGACCTCACCGGCCCCTGGGTCGCCTCCCGATCCGCCGTCGAGAAGCCCCAAAGGCCCTCTTCCTGCTGCATCCGGGTGATGACCGCGTCCCAGCCCGCCCGGCTGGCTCGAAAGGAGACGACGAGCGCCGTGGAATGACAGGCTCCGCATTGGGTCAAGACCAGACCCCGACCCTTGCCCGGTTCCAGGCCTTGAATGGGCTGGTCGGACACTATCGGCGAGGACGGGGAAAACCCCTGCCAAGCGAGGAATCCAATCGCCGCAAGAAGGACGACGGCAACTGCCAGAAGGATTGCGCGGTGCATCCTAGTCAGATTACGTGGACCGCGATCCGCTGCATCGCGTTGTTGAGATACCCACGCGGGTTCCAACCGGGAATCACCATAGACTGTTGGCGCCCACGGTGATCGGTCGCTCGGGCCCATATCTCGTAATACCCGGGGCTCGGAAACTCGATGGCCGCCTCCCATCGTTGCCAGGCGAACGGATTCGCTGGCGGCGCGAGCGAAGCTTGCATCCAGGTGGCGGCAAAGTCGAAGCTCACGTGCATCGCGTCAACGGGCCCGTCACCAGACCAGGCGTGTCCACGCAGAGACAGCGGTTCTCCGAGCCGGGTTTCGACTCCCGTCGCCGGCGATGTGATGATGGACTTCACCGGCATTGCCTCGATGATCGCCATCTCCGATTCGGGGATATCCGTAGCTGGCGTACCGGGCGCCACCGGATACTCGGGGACTCGATAGGATTGCCCGGTCATCTTGGGGCCGTCGTGGACGCGGTCTCGGACCCAGAGGCGCCGGAGCCACTTTCCTGAAGCGGAGCCCGGCCAACCAGGGGCTACTAGTCTCAATGGAAATCCGTGCTGGACCGGTAGGGACTCTCCGTTCATCTCCCACACCAACAACGTGTGATCGTCGAGCGCTTTTTCCAAACCGACTCCGCGCGAAATGGGAACGTCGTTCACGTCACCGGACATCCCAGTCTGGCCGGTCAGGGGGAGATCCTCACCATAGTAAGCAACGAAAACGGCGCTCAATTTCAACCCCGCGTCATCCAACACGTCTTTCAGGCGAACCCCCGTGTAGCTGGCGCATCCCACCGCGCCCAGCGTCCACTGATTGCCCGAAGCCGGCGGGTTGTAGCCGGCCCTGCCGTTGCCGGCACACTCGAGCACGAGGGAAGCCTGCCGGTGAGGATAGCGACTCTTGAGCTCATCGAGACTCAAGCTCAGAGGCGTTTCGACTTCGCCGTCTACCGTCAGCGTCCAGTCGGAGACGTCACCCGTACGGGCGCGCTCCGGGAGAAGCCCGTTGTTCGAATGAAGTGCCGGCTGTTCGGCGTGAGTTCATCGTCCAGCAGCGTGACCGGTGTCTCCGCGGTGAGTGGACGATCGCTCAGGACGATGAGCCCGTCTTTCCCCTCCATCCCGTCAATAGCAAGAGGGACAAGAGGCGCCGAGGGCGTCGCCTGCTGGGCCTTCGCCACTGGCACGAACGTCTCGCCGCGCCAAAATGACTCCGGGCGCGAGAACCACCATCCCAGTGTTCCGGAGCCCAGCACCCCCAGGAAACGCCTGCGCCCGTTGAGCCCGTTGAGCCTGTCGCGACTCATATTGCCCCCAGTCTATAGCAGACCGTTCGGCGCGCGCGATCTGGTAGCATAGGCCGCAACGTGCCTGAGGAATCCGAAAACACCCAGGCTCATCCCTGGCTCCATGCGCTTGGGCTCCATCGGCGCGAGCTCCGCGCCTGGGCCATGTACGACTGGGCGAACTCGGCGTTCGCCACCACCGTCATGGCCACCATCCTGCCGATCTTTTACCACGGTTACGCGGCCACGACGCTCGAGGAGAACCTGCGCACCGTCTATTGGGGATACACCCAAACCGTCGCGCTCGTCATCATCGCGATCATCTCGCCGGTCCTGGGTGCCACCGCCGATTATTTGGGCGCCAAGAAAAAGTTCCTCGCGAGCTTTGCCGGGCTGGGGATCCTTGGATCCTTCTTGCTTTCCTTCACCGGTGAAGGCGAGTGGCTGTTTGCGTCCGCCGCTTTCATCGTCGGCAACATTGGTTTTGCTGCCGGCAACGTGTTCTACGAATCGCTTCTACCTCACGTCGCTCGCCCCGACGAGGTGGACCGCGTGTCGACCGCAGGCTACGCCATCGGTTATGTAGGGGGTGGCCTGCTTCTCGCTTTCCAGCTCGCTTGGGTCACCTGGCCGGAGCGATTCGGCATGACCGACGCGACCCAAGCTTCGAAGATCGCGTTCGCCAGCGTGGCCCTGTGGTGGGCGATCTTCACCGTGCCGCTGCTCCGCGTCGTCCGCGAGCCCGCACGCCGACTGGAAACGGACGAGATGCTGGCGATGAACCCGATCCGAGTCGGCCTCGGCCGTGTCATCGAGACCTTCAAAGAGATTCGGCGACATCGACAGGTGTTCACCTTTCTCATTGCCTTCTGGCTCTACAACGACGGCATCATGACCATCATCAAGATGGCGACGATCTACGGCACCGAGATCGGCATCGGTCAGACGCATCTGATCGGCGCGATGCTCCTGGTTCAGTTTCTCGGCATCCCGTTCACTTTCGCCTATGGCGCCCTGGCATCGCGCATCGGGGCCAAGAGGGGTCTTTATCTGGCACTGGTGGTCTACACAGGAATCTCGATACTGGGCTACTACATGAGCAACGCCTGGCACTTCTGGGCCCTCGCCGGCATGGTCGCGATGGTTCAGGGGGGCAGTCAAGCGCTCAGCCGTTCCCTTTACGCTTCTATGGTGCCGCGCGGGAAGTCGTCGGAGTTTTTCGGTTTCTACAGTATCAGCGGCAAGTTTGGAAACATCTTCGGGCCCCTGGTGTTTGCCGTGGTCAGCCAGCTCGCCGGAGGGAGCCGATTGAGCATTCTTTCCCTCCTCGTTTTCTTCGCCGTGGGCATGTTCTTCTTGAGCCGGGTCGACGAAGCCGAGGGGCGTCGGGTTGCAAGGGAGGAGGATTCCGAGTTGAGGGCCGCCAGCCCGGAGTAAACTGTCCAAGTCGACATGGCCGCCCTGAACGATCTCCACCTCTTGCTCGATCGCATCGATGGCCGCGGCTACAAAGCCTATAAAGAGATCGCCGGTACGTACGACGGCAGAGGCTTTACGCTCCACGTGGATCACGTCCAAGGCGATCCCTTTGCCGCTCCCAGCAAGATGCGTCTCCGCGTACCGCAGACACTGGCACAGGTTCCGAGTGATCTCTTCAGCAACCGCGTCCGTCGCATAGCTCTCCAGGACTTCCTAAGCCGAGAGTTGTACCGTGCCATAAAGCGCGAGGTCCAGGGGCGCCGGGGTACGGGCAAGAGTGGCACCGTCACCATCGACGTGGGAGGCCAAGAGGTTCTCGAGCGCACGGCCATGCTAGTGACTCGGGATTGGGTGGAGGCGCGCATCGAGGTCGGGCTTCCCGCCGCGGGGCGCACGATTCTTGGACGGCAGGCAGAGGCCATTCTCTGCCGCGAGCTGCCAAAGGTCCTCGAATCATCCCTGATCTGGAACAACGTACCGCAAGAAGAAGGTCAGGCGTTTGTCGAGTGCGTGGAGAACCAGGAAGACATCCGCCGGCAGCTCGAGGAGCTGGGACTGGTGGCGTTCGTGGCGGACGGGGCCATTCTCCCCAGGGAGAGTGGTGTCAGTGACCGGCCGCTCGGCTCGCGCGAAGCCGTCGCCTTTCAGTCGCCCGACTCCCTACGCGTGACCGTCTCGGTCCGGCATCTAGTTCCGGCCCCGGCCGGTGGCGGTGAGCGGACGCGCTCGCTTTCCGGAATGGGTGTCCCCCGCGGCGTCACCCTCATCGTGGGCGGTGGGTATCACGGCAAGTCCACGCTCCTCAGGGCGATCGAGCGCAGCGTTGTACCCCCACATTCCCGCCGACGGCCGAGAGTACGTCGTCACGAGTCGCGACGCCGTCAAGATCCGCGCCGAGGACGGCCGGCGCGTCGAGCAGGTCGACATCAGCCCCTTTATCAGCAACCTACCCTTCGGAAGAAGCACCGAGACGTTCTCGACGGAAGACGCCAGCGGGAGCACCAGCCAGGCGGCCAACATCATGGAAGCGTTGGAAGCAGGGGCCACCGCGCTCCTCCTCGACGAAGACACGTCCGCCACCAACTTCATGGTGCGGGACGCCCGAATGCAGGCCCTGGTCCATAAAGAGCACGAGCCCATCACCCCTTTCCTGGATCGGGTCCGCGAGCTCTACGATACGCGTGACGTCTCGACGGGTCCTGGTCATGAGCGGCTCGGGCGACTACTTCGACGCGGCCGACAAGGTTATTCTGATGCGCGACTACCTTCCCCAAGAGGTCACTGCCGAGGCCAAGAAGATCGCTCGCGCTCGACCCACCCGGCGTGCCATCGAGGCGGGAAGTCCTCTGCCCCGCCACTTCGGGCGCGTGCCCGTGGCCCGAAGTTTCGACCCTTCGCGGGGGAAACGCGAGGTCAAGATCGACACCAAAGCCGTCGACCTCATTCTGTTCGGGAAAGAGCCCATCGATCTGCGAGCCGCGGAGCAGCTCGTGGACCCCAGTCAGACACGGGCCATCGGCCACATCATCCATCTCGCCGCAGGCCGCTTCATGGACGGAAGCACACGCTCCACGAAGTGCTGGCGTTGGTGGAAAAGCTTGTCGATCGCGAGGGGCTCGATCTGCTCGATCCCTTTCACCAAAAGGGACAGCACCCCGGAAACTTCGCACGACCCAGGAAGTACGAGATTGCCGTCGCCATCAACCGCCTGCGAACGCTACGCATGCAGCAAAGCAAGGAAACCGAATGAGAAAGACTTGCGTCCCTTTACTGACCCTTCTCTGGTTTGCCGCTTGTCAGCCTCCTTCACCCATCGATTCCATTGACGATTCCGTCGACATCGTCATTCGGGGGGGACGGTCGTCACGATGGATCCGGAAAGGCGTGTCCTCGACGGAGGCTCCGTGGTCATCCACGGGGATCGGATCGAGGCGGTGCTCGAAGCAGGAGATGCCATTCCGGCGGCAAACGAGATCGTCGACGCGACGGGCCACCTGGTGATTCCCGGCTCGGTCAACACGCACGGCCACATCCCCATGGTGTTGCTACGAGGTCTCGCCGACGACCTCAGTTTGATGGAGTGGCTGGAGGACTACATCTTCCCCGCCGAAGGGAAAAACGTCTCACCGGAATTCGTCTATTGGGGGAGCCTGCTAGCCTGCATCGAAATGGCACGAAGTGGCACGACGACTTTCACCGACATGTACTACTTCGAAGAGGAGGTAGCGAGAGCGACTGACGAGGCGGGGCTTCGCGGAGTACTGAGTCAGACGATCATTGGATTTCCGGCGCCAGACTACAAGACGCCCGAGGAGGCTCTAACGGGCACTGAAAACTTCATCCGCCAGTATCTGGACCATCCCCGGGTGGTTCCCGGCGTTGGTCCACATGCGCTCTACACCACATCCCTCGAGGTAGTCGAGAACGCCTACCGGCTCGCTCAACGATATGAGGTGCCGTTCCAGATCCACGCTCTGGCGGTCGCAAGTGTTTGCCGTCAATACACGCGATCTTGCTATCAACGTGGCCGCCCTCAGGCGTCCGTTCGGACGTCAATCGGCAGGATCGCACGAATGGACTTGGTCAGACGCCGGTCGCGCGAATGGATGTGGTCAGACGCGCACGCACACCATTTCTGGCGTCAATACACGAGATCTTACTATCAACTTTATCAGACGCCGGTGCGACGAGTCCACCAAAGCCAAGCTACTCGAGGAGCTGGAGAAAAGCCCTGCTGAGTGATGTGGGGCTCGTAGCAGTAACCAGAGATCTATTCAAATCTGTTCAAAAGGGCGATTTAGCGGGTTCACTCGTGGTAGCGTAAAAAGAAAAAATCCCAAATCGAGGGAGTGACGGATGAGGTGCTATTCTGGCGTCAATTAGCTTGGTTGCTGCTGTCAAGCCGTGTCAGACGCCGGGCGAAAAACTCGTCTTATATGAGTAGGAGCTTCAGAACCAGTCCCGATCGCGTGAGCGGCTGGTTGGTGGATCTAGGAGATCTTCGCGTCTCGGGCAACAAGCCTTGCAAGAGCCAAGCAAGCTAGAGCGTTGGGCGGTCCGCGGAGAGTCGTCGAGTTGGAGAAGGAGGTAATGCGGTAAGTTGAGTTCCCAGAAGGGAGAACACCGTCTAGGCCAAGGGCAGGGATGCTGTGGTGAGGGTTCGTCATAGAGGACTAAACTGGAATCTAGTTGAGGGTACGTTTTTGTACGGTGAGCTCCACCGAAAGTCAAGCCTGTGGAGAGGAACGCTCTGGCTTCGGCGTGAGCCGAAGTGAAACGATCCTTGGTAAAGCAGGAACCTGGGCCTGATCAGATTTGATCAGGTTGTGGAGAGCGGTGATGCCGAGTGTAATGCTCGACGCCGGCTGTCAGCCGTCGCAGGGATCTTCGTCGGGAATCTGAATCCGCGTGCTGATGATCGTTTGGTCGTAGCGAACGTTGGCGGGCAGCTCGGGAAGATTGGGATCCGATAGCGGTTCCGGCGACGGTGCCGGCGCAGCCGGCCCAGCTGACGAAGAATTCGCGGAAGCGATCGCCGGCTGGCTCTCACAAATGTACTTCTTTGCCGCCGGGAGCACGCGGTTTCTACCCTGGCGTTTGGCCGCATAGAGCGCCTCGTCGGCGCGACGTAGGAGGCTCGTGCTGTCCATGGCGTCGGCAGGATAGGTCGCTACGCCACCGCTCACGCTCACGACGCCGAGCGGCTGCTTCGCCGCAAAATCGAAATCTTGTTGAGCGATGAGCCCGCGTAGCTTCTCGGCAACGACCATCGCTTCTGGGTTTGGTGAGCCCGGCAGAATGAGCAAGAACTCCTCGCCACCGAAACGACCAAAGATGCTCTCCCCCCTAATGTTCTCCTTGACCAGGCTGGCGAGCTCCTTGAGCAGCTTGTCCCCTGCGACGTGGCCGTTAACGTCGTTGTAGTTCTTGAAGTTGTCGATGTCGAACAAGAACACGGAGAGATTGTTCACGTTCTTTTGAGCCTGGTAAATGTGCTCGCTCAACTGAGCCAAGAGGTGGCGCTTGTTGAAGATGCGAGTTAGCCCGTCCACGTCGGCCGTATATTTCATGTGGGTGTATGTATCGGCGTTGTGAAGGGCAACCGCTCCGATTTGCGCGATGAGCCACATGGCCCTCTTGGCGTCGCTACCCTGGTAGGGTGTGCCGGAAAGGGCGATCACCCCAAGCGTTTTCCCATCGAAGATCATCGGTGCCGCGATGTCCGGCCTGAAGCCGGGAAGGTTCTTCCCCTTGATCCGAGAACGACTGAGAGAGGTCTCGCGCTCGAAATCGTCGCGAACCATCGTCAGCTGCGTCTCGGCGACGAAACCGAGCTCGCCCTCGCCGATGTTGATCTCCGTTCCTTCCTTCAGGGATCCGCCCTTCGGGTGGGCTGCCGCCGTGGTCAATCGAGCCGTGCGACCGGGCTCCGAATGCGCGCTGCGTCGGCGCAACAGAACCAGGGTTTGCCTGGGCTCCAGGCTGCGGATCACGACTTGCAGCAGAATGTCGGGAATGCGCCGGGAGCTGACCCGACTGTGGAGCTGCTCGGTGAGAAGCGGCAGCTCGCGGACGAAACAGCTCAGGAAGTCCTGACGCTTCAAGCCATGAAGCAGATCCGCCTTCTGCCGCATGAGCGCGTCCACCTCGGAATTCGCCGCATTCAGGTCGGCCCCGAGGGTGTTGTAACGCGTACGGGCGTAGAGCAAACCTAGAGCGAGTAGTAGCGTCGCCAGGCCGAAGATAGTGGACAGCAAAAAATGTACTTCTCCCCTTTTCTATTAGATACAAGAATGATGCCGATAACGCCCTCGGGGGTGAAATAACGCGGACGCCGACTCTGGCCACCTAACTCTCTCTCTCTCCATTCTGATTGTACGAAAAGGGTCCGAAGCCGCAGGACGGCAGAGATAGCCCAAGTGGGGGAAAAACCCGTCTATGTGCGGGGTTAAATCATCGAGGGCAGGCGGCCCTCACGTTACTCAGGGCTCGGTGACGGTGCCGACGTAGCCGAGCGCCTTCAGCATCTCCAGTTGGTCGGGGTGACCGGCGACCCGCTGCCGGTGGCTCAGCCTAAAGGCCAGCTTTGGCCGGAGCATCTGGAATTCGCGGGACAGGTCGACGAGCTCCTGGGGGTGAGGAGGTGGCCCCAGCAAATCATTCTCCTCCCAGGGGTCTTCCTCGAGATGGAAGGCTCCCTTGCCCTGTTGGCGCTTCCACATCCACTTGTAAGGCCATTTGTAGCCGGCCGCCGCGGTGAGCCGGTTGTTGCCGTGATTCAAGCCGTACGCCCACCACTCTCTGCGTTCGGGACAATCCCCCCCTCCCCAACATTCGACCAGGGAATGCCCCTCCACAGCCTCTGGAATGGTCAGGCCGATGAGATCGAGCAGCGTGGGGCCGACGTCCATCATCATGACCGGCGTGGCGTCCACGACCGTTCCCGGGGGAACTCCCGGCCCTCGCATCTGCCACAAGATCCTCAGCTGATCTTCGAACGCGTACGCCGAATGTCCCAGGTAGCCGTGACGGTACAGCCCCTCGCCGTGGTCGGAAACGATGACCCATAGCGTCTGCTCTTCGATACCCACGGACTCGAGCAGGGAGCGGAGCTTGCCCACGTGCAGGTCTGCCCATTCGACTTCCTTGGGATAGTTCTCCGCGACCTCGGAGGGCGACGCTTGTTGCAACCTGCCACGGAATCCGAGCTCCAGAGCGACCGGACCGCTGCCGGTGTTGGCGAGATCGAGACTCCACGAAGGCCAGAGATCGATGTCGTCGCTGGATGAGGGAAGGCTAACGCTCGTTAGCTCACCCAGCTCTTTCTGACCGAAGAGATTCATCTTGATACCGGTCCGGCCGACGTCGTCCGGTCTCGGCTCGCGTAGCGATGTCCAGGTCAACGTGTGCGCCCCCGGTGGGATGTCCACCGTGACATCAACATGGGCGCGCGTGGCGAGCGTCCACTCGCCAACCGGCTCGCCGTCCATGGTCAGCCGCGTATCGGGCGGGGCGTCCTTCCTGAGATAGGGTTCGTGGGGATCCGAGTAGTGCACCCAGATGAAGAACGGATCCGTGTGGTTCTCCTCGACCCATGAACGCACCGGCTCGAAAACCTCGTCCGCTCGCCGGTACCACCGCCCTTGCCGGTCGCCGAATGGATCGACATAGGTGTCGAAGCCCTGGTCGAGCTGGAACGCCCGCATTAGAACTCCCAGGGAAACGAAGGCCGCGGTGCGGTAGCCCGCCCCTTTGAACACCTCCGCGAGAGTGGTGAGTCCGGGAGGAACCTGATCTCCGTTGGCCATGACGCTGTGCTTGAGAGGTGACATCCCAGTCATGAGATCGGTGTGAGAGGGCAACGTGATCGGCACCGGCGTGTAGGCATGCTGAAAGACGACGCCGTTGCGCGCGAAATCAACGAGGTTGGGCGTGACAGTGACTTCCGGATTGTAGACTCCGGTCTCCAGAACGTGCAGGGTATCGATGGTAACGAGGACGACGTGCGGGTAGCGAGCGCGTGCACTCGCATTTCTCATCTCTTGTCCGAGACCGAGCACGACGAAGAGAGACACGACGAGGCCAAGCGCCAGCAGAGCCCAGATCCACTTGCCACCGATTTTGGTCACGTGGAAGACACGACCGTCTCTTCAAGCAGAGTCTTTACTTGGTCGAAGAGCAACCCGTTGGTGCTGAAGGCGTCGCGGCCATGGATGGTGGGCTTGCCGTCCCAGTCGGTGAACGTTCCCCCGGCTTCTTCGAGAATTGGCGCCAACGCGGCACAGTCCCAAGGACTCATGATGGGATCGACCATGATCTCCGCTCGCCCGGTGGCCACCAGGCAGTGACCATAACAATCACTCCAGCCTCGCTGTGCACGCGTCAAGGCTTTGATCCGGTTCCAAAAACCTTTCGTCCTCTCCTCTTCCAGAGTCGAGGTGCAAGTATACGAAACCAGAGCTTCCTCCAGCCGGGACACCGAAGAAACGCGGGCGGTACGACCGTTCCACCGACACCCTTCGCCTCGGGCCGCCGACACCATCTCTCGAAGCGCCGGAAAGTACGCCACCCCGACGACGACTTCTTCATCGATCTCGAGCCCCATCAACACACCGTACAGGGGCACTCCTTGGATGAAGGACTGCGTGCCATCGATGGGATCGATGATCCACCGGTGCGTGGAGTCGGTGTCCGTTTCACCGAACTCCTCCCCGATCACCGCGTGTCCCGGGAAGCGGCGGGAAATGAGCTGCCTCATGAACTTCTCGGCACCGTGATCGGCCTCCGTGACCGGGCTTTCATCCCCCTTCCATTGAACCTGGACACCTGTTTGGAAATAGGCGAGGGTGAGCTGACCAGCGTGCCAGGCGGTATCCATGGCGAAATCGAGGTACTCCCGAAGGGTTGTAGATGGCATCCGGTTTCCTTTGCCCGTCGAAGCTCGCTGCCCCCCTGTCCACGGTTCAACGAGCGAAGGCCGACCGCCAAAGCATATGCTCTCACGGCGTTTTTTCCAAAGGCGACGGGATCCGGACCGGCGGACGGGTCTTTGACCGCCCTCGCAGCGGGTCATGGAGCAGCGGCCCTGTCCAATATTGACTAATATTGTCTAATATTGACGGGTATCTCGGGGGCTTTGACGGTTTTTTCGGGTCCCGCAAAGGAGTGTGAAGTGGTTCACAGCCCGGTTGGCCCGCCCTCGGTAGATTGAACACAATGGCATCGGAGTCAGCCCTCATCTTCTTCACCCTCTCTCCCAGAGCCGAGGGGCGACGGAAGTCGCTCGGCTTTCCGCGACCGGAGGAGGCTGCCCGGGTCTTCAGCGTCCTTCGAGATCACATCATCTCGACTTGCTCTCGACTCGACGGTATCGATCTCCTGATCGCGACGCCCGATCGAACGCACCCAAGGTGGAGTCCGACCGGATCGCCGGCTATCTACCGCAACGAGGTGAGTCGTTTGGCGAGTCTCTGCGACTGGCCGTCGATGATGCGTTTTCGCTGGGTTACCAGCGGGTCGTGGTGATTGGAAACGATTCGCCAGAGATCTCCCGCGCCTACTTGGCCAACTACCTTGCCCGTAGGCGAGTGCGTTTGCTTTCTTACTGGCTTCTTCGATTTCCTAGGCATTGGTGGCTCCTTGTCCCCCTCTGGAGACGGTTTATTGGCAGACCTATTCTTAGGCCGGCCAAGGAGCCGCCGCTACCCCAAATTCAACATCCGGCGGGACATCCCCGGCGTAGCGTCCTGTCGCCACAACGTCAATACTCTGCTTGCTCCTCATATCGGTAGCGCGATTTTCTTTCCTCGTAACTCTCCTTCTTCACACACGTTAGCTTTTCCTTCTGAAGGGCGATGGTCTAAATCTAGAGAAATTCCAACGTTTATGATCGTACCAACATGGTGAAACGGAACTTTGTAGAGACTGGCTAGATCACGAAGGCCATTAGCAACTGGCAAATCAGAACATTTTTTACCTGCCTCTATCTTGTCGTTCAATGGCCTATCTGGAATCGGTTCGCATAGACGCTCACTCAAAGCGGTAACTAAACGCTGGTCTTGAAAGTGAAAGAAATCTTTTCCATATAGCCACCCGATGAGCCCATCTTTCCCGAATGAATCCGCGTATAACCCTTCCAGGATCTCGTCATAATCAATCTTTGAATCCTTCGTATAAGCAGTTATCGAAGTTCCTCCAGGAATTGTTATTTGAAGTTCCTTCTCTTCAGCATCCCGTGTCATCCAAACGAAGCAAACTATGAGGCTAACTCCAAGGCCAAACGATAAAAACTTCCAGAAATTACTTTCTTCTCTAACTTCTTGTGTCATTCAGGTGTCCTCGTTCACACTACACCACTGGTCATCCATCCGCGCTTCTTATTCAGGCGTCGGAGTCCCGATAGCGTGTAGACGTTGCTCTTTGCTCTGTTGCACGGGCCGCATAAGAGTACGCGATTCAAGATGTGGTTGATTTCGCCGTCTGCTCGTGGCGTGTTGTGATCCAACTCAAGGTAACGCGGGTCGTCAAACTTCCGGTCGCAGCCTTGGCACTTCGGCCCTTGTCGTGATAGCAGAACGTCGTACATTTGGGCGCGGCTCATTCGCGGCCCGTGCGGTTCTCGAACCGCCTGTTTGACGCGAAGGAACGGAGCGGATGTTTCGCCGTCGTCTGTGCGCGCTGGCTGGTCAGTGACGTAGTGAACCTTTCCGAACAACTCGCCCTCGCCTCTTAGGCGATTAACAACGGTTTGATGGGCGTTGTCCCAAATGTCGATTCCTACCCACTGGCGGCCTAGCCGTTCGGCGGCCACGCACGTTGTCGCGCAACCGGCGAAGGGATCCAGCACGATATCGCCTTTGTCGCTACTGGCGCGCATGATCCGCTCGTAGAGAGCGAATGGCTTCTGGGTAGGATAGCCAGTGCGTTCTGGATCTTTCTGTTGCAGATGGCTGAACTCCAACCAAACATTCGGCGGTAAAACGGGATCGTCATCATAGTATCTGTACACCTTCCCAGCCGATTTTATGGTCCTGTAGACTCTCCCATCGGTGATGTCTTAAGATCCCTGTCAAAGAATAATGATGTATGGTTCCCCGAACTCAAAACCGTCTCCGTCATTTGGGACAGAAAAGGAGAACCATACATCATGGGGAAGGTACTACCGAGTCAACGATTACTCAAGCAGTTCAAGGAACGACTGGTATTCGGGGAAGATGAATCTCTCGGAGATCGTCCGTTCGGGAGCGCAGATGATGCTTCAGTACGCGCTGGAGCGAGAGGTGACGGAGGCGTTGGGTCGAAGCTACTACGAGAACGCGCCGGAGATGACGAAGGAGAAGGAGAAGGAGAAGGAGAAGGAGAAGGAGAAGGAGAAGGAGAAGGAGAAGGAGAAGGAGAAGGGACGTCGCAACGGGTACGAGTCGCATCGGGTTCTCACCGGCGAGGGTCCGGTGACGGTACAAGTACCGCAGGTTCGAGAGACAGAGACGGGGTTTCAGTCGAAGATACTGGATGCGTACGTGAGCCGGACGGAGAAACTCGACGAGTTGATCGCGCGAATGTACGTGCACGGGATGTCGACGCGAGACATCGAGGCGACGTTCGCGGACGTGTTGAGCGGGACGGGGGTGTCGAAGTCAGTGGTGAGCCGCGTGACGCAGTGCTTGTCGGAGGATTTCGAGACCTTTCGTCAGCGGGAGCTCTCGAAGGAGGAGCTGGTGTATCTGGAGCTCGACGGGATCTACCTACGCTACCACCAGGGAGCGGATAAGAAAGAACCGATTCTGGTCGCCACGGGCTATCGTGTTGATGGGACGCGGATTCTGCTTCACATCGGTGTCGGTAATCGAGAATCCTACGAGAACTGGAAAGGATTCTTGCAAGAGATGGTGGCCCGGGGACTGAGAGAACCGTTGCTCATCGTGACCGACGGGAATCCGGGAGTGCTGAAGGCGATGGAGGAAGTCTTCCCTCGAAGCATGAAGCAACGCTGCCAGAAACATCGGCTGGAGAACATCCTGGGCAAGGCCCCGAAGGAAGTCCGCGCCGAGCTCAAGGCAGCCATCCTCGAGTCGTTCCATGCGCCGAGCTACGAGCAAGGGCTGAACAAGGGCCGGGAGGTGATTGCTCGGTACCGCCAACGATTTCCGAGCGCGATGAAGTGCATGGAGGAGACCCTCGAAGCCTGTCTTCAGGCACTACGACTTCCTCCGTCGCATCACAAGCGGCTTCGAACCGCGAACCTGCTCGGCGCACCTTCGGAGAGCACAGACGTCGGACGAAAGTGATTCCTCACTTCTTCACCGAGGAGGCCGCCATGAAGCTCAGCTACGCCGTCCTCCTGGCCGTCGCGAATAAATGGCGCAGAGTAAGGATGGATGTCTTCACGGCCAGGAAAGTCGAGGAGCTTCGGAACAAGCTCCTCCCACAACTCACGTCCAAGGAGTCAGCAGCCTAACCGAGCTCGGGGAACCATGCGGAGATTTGACAGGAAAATTAAGACTTGACCATCCCATCCGCATCAGTGTGCTTCCTCAGATTGTTCCATTTAGATAAAGCACTTCCACAACAATGAGCATTTATTCCTAGGAACGGATACGGCTTCTGCGTTGAAAGTCTTTTTGCGATTGTCTTTCGCGTAGTACAACAGTGAATCGTGCTTCTTCGGGAAGTGATTTTGCGACCTGCCCCCGCTTGAATAGTGCCAGACGATTTCATTGACGAAGTTCTTTTGTCCGAACACGGCGTCCATCAACTCCTTGAGGTAATGCGAAGCCGTCGGATCGCAGTGGACGTAGATGCTCCCGTCCTGGCGTAGCACGCGCCGCATCGCGAGCAACCGGACGGCCATGAAGCACAGGAACGCGCCCATGTCGTCGCCGTAGCTTGAGCGCGATCCCTGGACCACGTTCATGACGTTTGGGTGATCGTCGGTGATGTGATCGATCCATTCCTCGTGAACGTCCGTCTCCCATGACCATCTGTCCTGGAACGATGCGCCGAAGATCGTCTGCCTGATGATGGTCCCCGAGGGTCTCCAAGTCCAGACCAGCCTGCTTCTGGTTGCCATCGTCATGGCAGCGGGAGGTCTTCTCCAGTCACGGAAGGTAGGAGAAACCGTTGGCCGCCGAATTACCCGGATGGACCATGGCCAGGGTTTCGTGGCGAACTTGGTCACGGCTTCGCTCGTCCTCACCGCAAGCGGAAGCGGGCTTCCGGTGTCGACGACTCACGTCTCATGTGGCTCGCTTCTTGGAATGGGACTCATCACTGGGCAAGCCGACATCGGAGTCATCCGGCAAGTCGTGGCCTCCTGGGTGCTGACCCTGCCTATCTCGGCTCCGCCTCCAGCTTCGCCTTGCGCTGAGGTCTAGCGCGCTTGGTGAAAGGCTTGCGTAATGCGGGCGAAGCGCTCCCCCGTTCGTCTAGCTTCGTCCAACTCCGCTGCGGAGAACCCCGGATCTTCCGGTCCTGTCGTGGCCTGCGCACCCAGGTTGCCGAAGCCATCGCTGGCAAGCCCCCCGACGGCCACGAAGCGCAGGTTCAGGAACGCGGCCAGAATAGCTAGTCTCGCCAGCTCCTTGCCCGAGGAGACGGCACCGCCGGTGCAGAAAGCGCCTCCGGTCCGACCCTCACCATGGCTCTCCGTATCTAGCAACCCGCCCACTTTGTCCAAGAAGTCCTTCACGCGGGCACTGAGACTCCCCCAGTGGACCGGCGTGCCTACCAGAATGCCATCCGCCTGCAGGATCTCCTGCTCGCTGACATCGTCGACCGACCGCAGGACGACCTCCACGCCGGCCACCGTGGCCATCCCCTCGGCCAACGCCTTTGCCATCGACTCGGTATGGCCGGTTTCGGAGTAGTAGGCCACCAGGATTCGTGTATCCTCGGCCTGGGCCTCGGGTGTCAGCGAGAGGAACAGGAAAGAAAGAAGAAAACCCATTGCCGCCTCCATCATGGCGTCGATGGCTCATCGACGCGCTTGCACATTAACCCCAAATTGTGGCATTTGGTAGACAATTGTCGTCACCAAGGAGGACAGAGTGGAGCTAAAAGAACTCGAAAAGATGAAGGTCGACCAACTTCGCGAAGAGGCGGCGAAGCTCGAAGGCGTCGAGGGCATCAGCGCGATGAAGAAACAGCAGTTGATCGATCTTCTTTGTGAGAAACTCGACATCCAACGTCCAGAAGCCCAGTCAGAAGAGAAGACCGAGGACAAACCCCCCGCCAAGGACGTCGAGTCAGAAGATACGGTGGACGCCAAAGCCGAGGCAGAAGGCGAAGCCCGAGGCCAAACCCGAGGCCAAACCCCCTGCTAAGAAAGCTGAGGAAGCCAAGCCGGAGCCTAAGGTTGCCGAGAAGAAACCGTCCCGGTTCAAGGGTCCACTGAAGGCGCTCCAGGCCAAGCGCAAGCAAGCGCTCGCCGATCGGGATTCCCAGACGCTGGCCGATGTGCGAGTACGCATCAAGAAATACAAGCGATGAAAAAGGAGTCCTCCGCCGCATCCTCGTCGTAAAGGAAACGCTTCTGACGCATCAAGGTGCAGGTTTCGGCCGCCGAGATGTCCGGCTCCAGGTCCGAAGTGCAAAAGAGAGGACCCCGACCCATCATCGCGAATCCGGTTTTCGAGTCATTAGTTTTTTTAAAATTCCGGGGTTGACTTCCTAGACTTGAAGCGGCTAGGATCGCTTCCTCGTTTTCGGTTGCTGTTCTATGAGCGCCCCTATCGATTTCATCGACCGACAGATTCTCCAAGCGCTACTCTCCAAAGGTCGCAGCACCTTCGCCGAGCTCGCCGCTCAGGTTGGACTAACCGCTCCTACCGTTCACGATAGGGTCAAGAAGCTCGAGCGCACTGGAATTGTCGAGGGCTATTCCGCTTCAGTAAATCCTTCAACCCTTGGCTACGAAATCACCGCCTTCATTGGCATCACGACGGCGGCCAGCGTCACTTCCCGCGAATACGAAGCCAGGCTCGGCGACATCCCGGAGATCCAGGAGTGCTTCGGGGTGGCGGGGGAAGAGACCTACATGGTGCGGGTCATCACCAAGAACGCGCGTTCGCTGGAGCTACTGCTTCAACGCATCAAGGGGATTCCCGGAACCCTTAGCACCAAGACGACGGTCGTCCTATCTACCACGATCAGTCGACATACGCTGCCTGTCGAGGAAGAGGTCAGAGAGTTCCCTGGAGAGCCGCGGGCACTGGCGAGCTCCCACGGTGCCCGCTAGGACCGCCAGCCCGTTAGGGGCCCGGCCAGACTCCTGTCAGACGCACGCGGCAGATTCCTTCTGGCGTCAGTACACGGGATCTTGCTATCAATCTCGTCAGACGCCCATCCAACCGACGCTGTAGGCGTCTGACGAGATTGATTAGCAGCACGTCGCATATCGACGCCCGAAGGGAAGCCAAAGGCCATTGGCCCTTCCGATGCGGGTGGAACTGCCGTCTGCCGTCACGGTCTATCCAGCTTCCGCTCTAACATGTTCATCGCGGTCAAGACTGGGCTCCAGAGAGTCCCTACAGGCGGAGCATAGGCCAGATCGAGCTGGGCAGCCTCGTCCACCGTCATGCGCGCCGCGAGAGCGGTAGCCACCACGTCGATTCTCACGGAAGCCATCTCGCTTCCGACGATTTGCGCCCCGAGGAGCCGGCGGCTCGCCGAATCGGCCAGGACTTTGATGGTGCAGGGTTCTCCCCCGAAGTAGGATGCCTGAAAACGTCCCTCCACCCGAGCGTCAACCACGTGAAACCCCTCCCGTTTGGCCTCTTCGGTCGCCAATCCGGTACGGGCGGCGGCGAGACCGAAGACTTTCACCACGGTCGTTCCTAAGGCGCCACGGAAATGGGAGAGTCGGCCGGCCATGTTCTCCCCCGCTACCCTTCCCTGCTTCGCGGCCACCGTTCCCAGAGGTTGGAATGTCGGACGACCGGTGACCATGTGTACGGTCTCGGCGCAGTTTCCCGCGGCATAGATCGCGGACACGCTGGTCTCCATCCTGTCCGAAACGGCGATGGCTCCGCTCCCGCCTAGCTGAATGTCCGTACCGCGCACCAGATCGACCCGCGGCTCCACCCCGACGTCCATGAGCACCAGATCGGCCGGCAAGTGGGGTTGGCTTCCGGCCAACTCCACTCCCTGTACCGATTGTCCCGAGCCATCGGCTCGCGTCACGATTCGTCCCACCGTGCGACCGGTTAGTACGCGGACGCCTTTGGTCTCGAGCTCCGACTGAAGCAGCGAAGCCATGTCGGGGTCGATGGCGGGAAAAATACCGGCGGCTTTCTCCACGACCGTAACGTCCAACCCGCGTTCGCGAAGCGCCTCGGCCATCTCCAGACCGACGTAGCCGGCGCCGATGAGAACCGCTCGTTTCGCGCGGCTGGAATCCAGCCAACCCGCGATGGCTGCGCCGTCGTCGATGCGGCTCACCGTGAAGATACCGTCCGCATCCGCACCTTCGATGTCGAGCGAGGTTGGCTTGTAGCCTGTCGCGATGAGCAGCTTGTCGTACTTCAGAACCTCCTTCTCGCCGTGACGCAGATCCTCAACGACCACCGAGCGCCGGGCCGGGAGAATCTCTAGCGCGCGGGTTTCCACGCGCGCCGAAATGCCGCGCTCGTTCTGGAGGCTCTCGGGCGTGAAATAGACGAGATCATCGAAGCGCGACACACGGCCGCCCAACCAGTAGGGCAAACCACAGATGCTATACGAGATGTGTCGGCTCGCCTCGATGACCGTGACGTCTAATGAGTGTGCGAGACGTTTGGCCCGAGATGCTGCGGTCATGCCGGCGGCGTTGCCGCCGATGACCAGATGACGCTCGCCCATGGACTCGATCGCTCAGTGAACCGTCGGGGTCGGCTCGGGCGGACCTTCTACCGGCAGAACAGAAGCCTGGTGCAGCACCAGCCGCCAGCCCGACGCCGTCGTGAGAAAGAGATTCGTACCCTGCGCGAAAGAAACCAGACCGCCGGCGGAAGACGACGCGGCGATGCGTTCAAGACAAAGCACCAGGCTATCTCGCCGAACAACCGCACCGAGACGTTGCCCGGACTCACCTGACGCGTGGCGGTGTTGTCGAAGATACGCTTCCAGCTCTCCATGACATCGTCCCAACCGCTCAACATGGGCCAGCCGGGATGGACACACCGAACCCAGGGCTCTTCCAGCCAAACACTGGCCATGGCGTCCAGGTCCAGATCGCTCAGCGCCTGGTAGAAGCGGCGATTCGCCTCCAGAACGTCCTCTTCGGAGCTCACGACGCGGCCAATCATAGCAGAGTGGGCGCGTAACGGGGGTGGTTGATGAGGTCTGTATTGACGGCAAACGGCTGGTCACCTGTTCCCTTAGGCGTCAATCAACGGCATCACACGAATGGACGTGGCCAGACGCCCCTGCTCAATGTAGATTGTCGGCTGACCTCCTCGTCGGCCCGCAGGCCAGAAGCTTCCTCGTCAAGTACACCCATCAGTTCGATGTCATGCGACAGGTCTCCGAACTCCAATCGGCGGCCGCGAACCGAGCGCATGGTAGAATGACTCCCGCTGCCATGCTGATTGAACGCTTGCGCCTCGTTGTCTGTTTGCTGCTGCTCCTCCCGTCCTGTATTTCCCGCGGCGTGGACGTGCCGCCGTTCATCCCTCCGGCAGGCGACGCGTCGCTCGCCGATCTGATCGCGATCGTCAACGAGCGGCGAGAAATCCAGACTCTCACCGCCCGGGTCGACCTCCAATTCGAGACTCGGGAGGGGGCGGAGGAGGGTCGCCTGAGGCGCTTTCGTTCAGCCCAGGGACGCATCATTCTTGCGCGCCCCGAGAGCATACGGTTGCAGATCGAAGCCCCGGTCTTGGGACTCAACCTGGCAGAGATGGCCTCCGACGGCCATTCGTTTCAGCTGCTCATTTACCCCCAGGATTACCGCGCCCTGATCCTAGGGAGCAACGACCGCGAGTATCTGGAACGGACTCGGGAAATGGAGGCCGATCCGGAGCTCAAGAAGGCCGGCCCCCTCGCAAACATCCGACCGCAGCATTTCACGACCGCCTTTCTGTTCGATGCCATCGACGTCGCGGACCCCAATACCATTGCAGTCATGGAGGAAGCCCGACGTCTCGTTCAAGACGATCGTCCCAGCGCGAAACAAGGACAGATGGTCGTGAAGAGCTATTACGTGCTGTCTGTCATACGCCGGGGGGAACCGAGCCCGCGCCACCAATACCGGTTCGATCGCAGTCGTAGTCTGGAGCTCGTCGGTCTCGAGAGTTTCGACTCTCGGGGGTCTCTGATAGGGGACGTGACTTTCTCCGGCTACTTTCTGACCGGGCCGGAGAGCCTCTCGGTGCAGCTCCCTACCGAGATCCACATCACCCGGCCTTACGACCAATACGCTCTCCGGATCACGATGAATTCCGAAACGGTCGAGCTCAACCGGGACATACCCGAGACGGCCTTTTCCATCGAGGCGCCTCCGGAGTGGGGTGAGTCCGTACGCCGCGTCGATCTCAATCGAAACGAACAGTAAATCACCCCTGAGTCTCTACCGTATTCGGTAGGTCACCAGGGAGCGCACGTTGAACAGGCCGTCGTTTTGGCTGGATGTATTCGGGGGGCGCACGACGTTCAACGGACTGTAGAACACTTCCCCGCTCAGGCTGAGGCGATCGGTAATCACGTAGGCGAGCCCACCACTGAACGAGACCGTGAAACCGTTCGTGAGCAAGACGGTGCGATCGATGATGCTGGCATAACGCGCGTTGACCTCGAAGTCCGTATCCAGGTAATTGACTGCGACGCTGGCATAGGGCTCCAGCTTGCTGGACGGATCGGAACGCCACGCGAAGCTCGTTTCCAAACCTATCGAGCGCTGTCCGTACTCGTCCGCCGAAACCTCTTCACAAGCAAAAGGATTCCGATCGCGATCCGCGGCGGCGGCGACGGTATCCTCGTCGCAGGTGAAGTCCCCCTGAATCGTGCCCAGCTGCCCGTAACCCCGCAGCCCGATGCGCCAGCTCGTCGCTTCGTGAACCGGTCGACCGATCGCTGCACCGAACAGATGCGGCTTCACTCCGAACGCCTCGATCGGCGGGAGGTAGGTCAGAGTCAGAGAGAACTTGCTAGGCAAACCGAGCGTGAACCAGGGGCGGATGAAGACCGGCGTCTTGTTGAGATCTTCCATCTTCGTTCCCACGAATCCGACCGTTCGCTGCGCGTCATTCAGCGCGGGGACCCAGTCGATCTCGAGCCCCAGATCAATCGTGCCCGGCCGCGCCGCCCGCGGCGCTCCGAACCCGGTCAGCAGGTTCACGGAACCGAAATACTTCATCGCCCATGCCTCGGGGCGCGAGAAGTCCACCTCTTCCTCTAAGTCGACGACCGGTTGAGCGGTCGCGGTTGCCACGGGCATCCATGCGACGGCGACGTAGATAATCCAGCGCTTGCTCATCCTTCCGTACCTTCCCATCTCTCGGCATCCAGTGGCGGTGCCAATACTCGGCTCCCGGGGGCATATGCTGCAAGCCCCGTGCCTGTTGATGACTGCCACTGGATTTGGAATCGTCAAGAAAAAGAACGGAATACTCGAGGAAGAAGGGATCGGGACACTCGACTGGAGACGTCAGCTTACCCGTTACGTAAGTGGTTTACGAAATTGGTAAGTCCCCGTTGACGTTTGGCTCCTGGCGTCGCTCTCAGGCGCGTCAATAAACGAGATCCCAGTAGCCAATCCGTCCGCCGGGATCGCACGAATCACTCAGCCGTCAATTAACGGGATCCACGAATGAACGTGGTCAGACCGCGGTCAGACGCGCTTGTTAGGCGCCTCTTGCCGTCGATATACGTGATCTTGCTATCAACTTAGCCAGACGGCGGTTCGTCTAGACGGGACACCGGCGTTATGATGTCTTGGGAGAACGGAGGCCAGAATGCAACTCTATCTGGTGCAACACGGCCCGGCGCTGGCGAAAGAAGAGGACCCCGCCCGGCCGTTGAGTGAGAATGGACGTCTACTTGCCAAACGATCGACCGCTCATGCTGTGCGGCTAGGTGTTCAGGTCGACGAGACCCGCCATTCCGACAAACTCCGCGCCGCTCAAACCGCTCAAGCGTTCGAAGCGACTCTCGGGGCACCGCGGCGGGAGACGGAAGGCCTTTCCCCAAACGATGACGTCAGCATGCTCAGGCGAGAGGTCCAATCACGAAACGAGAATCTCATGATTGTTGGACATCTGCCGTTTCTGAGCCGACTGGCGGCGGCACTTCTTTGTCAGGACGAGAGCATGCCGGTGGTGGCGTTCCAGCAAGCTGGCATCGTCCGTTTGGATCGTGACGAGGGGGGTCGATGGAGCCTCACCTGGGCGATTCCACCGGACATCATGCCGGAGGACTGATCGCTGCTACTGTGTTAGCCCCGATCCGAAATAAACCCTCCGTTTCCATCGAGGGATTTCGGTTCGGGGTTAGCCGCTGGCCCAGAGTCGAATCCGTCCGTCCGACATGGCGCAGGCGATCTGTCGACCGCGGCCCAGAACCGCCACGTTGGCGAACATCTCTTCCTTGCTTCCCCACAGCGTCGAGGCGGCGCTACCCTTGTTCAGGTCCCAAAGCATCAAGGAATTCTCCATGGCGACCGAGGCAACATGCTCGCCGTCGGGGAAGAAATCCAGGGAAGAGATCGCCTTCTTGTGACCTTCGAACAGAGCCACTTGGAGCCGCTGTTGGAGATCGAAGATCCGAACCGTCCGATCCTGCCCTCCACTCGCGATCAGATTCCCGTCCGGAGAAACGCAAAGGCAGCTGATTCCGGCTTCGTGTCCGCGAAGCGTCGACGTCAGTCTCCCGGTAACGGCATCCTGCATTCGCAAGAGCCGATTGGAATGCCCGGTGACAATGACCGCACCGTCCCGCGCATAGGCCAAGGCACTGACCCCGGCGGGCTGACGGTGTAGGCGGCGCCGGGCTTCCCCAAGCCTCAGGCCATCAAGCTCCCACAGCTTGAGTGCGGAGTCCTGCCCACCCGAGGCCAACGTCTTCCCATCGGGCGAGAAAGCGAGGGCGCCCACCGCGGCTTCGTGCCCCAACTTCACTTTGACTTCTTCGCCGGTGTCCAACCTCCACATGTGAATGGCTCCATCCAAGTGTCCCGACGCGAGTAACGCGCTATCGGCGGAGATGGCTAACGTGGTGACCAGACCCTCGTGGCCTGTCCGCTTGTGCATATCGCTTCGCAGGGTCGCCAACTTGTTGCGAACTTCCAAGTCCCAGAGCCGGACCGCCCCGTCGAGGCCTCCGACCGCGACCAAGTTCTCCAAGGGTGAGATAGCCGTAGCCTGGATCGCGAGGGCCTCGCCGAACGTAACCTGCTCGCGGAACTGGAATCCTTGTTGGAGCCGCACTTCGGAGCTCGTGAACGTGCGGTGTTGACCGGTACGCGCTCTTCCCGGAGCGGCTGGCTTGTCCAAGATATCGCGCAGCTCGACCGCCGGACCGAAATGGGGATCGATCGCCAGTACGTCGTCCACGATGCGAAGCGCCTCAGTGCGATTGCCTCCGGTCAAGGCGAGCCGTGCCTCATCGATCCATTTCTCCGCGTTGACCTTGGCGTCGGTGGGAACCCGGCGCGATACCGGTGGCGGTTGGGCTACCGTCAGCTCTTCCGTCTGTTCTCGTAGTTGGCGCTCGATCTGGGAGACGATCTCGGTCACTTCGAGTCGTGATGGCTCGAGCGCCTGCGCGCGTCTCGCCGCTTCCAAAGCCCGCGCCGGCTGACCTTGGCTGAGAAGCGAGCGGGCAAGCCCCAGATTCCTCTCGTAGGTGCTCTGCCTGGCGTCTTCACTAATCGTACCCTCTGAGGTCGGAGCACCCATCGCCCGCTGAAGCGCCTCTGCCATTTCCGAGAGATCCCGATACCGGCCATCCGGCTCTTTCGTCAAGGCCCGGCGAACGACCTCCGCCACACCATCCGGAAGGCCCATGGCGCGGGCGTCCAAGGTCGGCGGCGGCGCGTGGACGATTCGGTAGATCAAGCTGGGCACGGTCTCCGACTCGAACGGCCGATGCCCGCTCAATAACTCATAGAGAATGCTGCCGACCGCCCACATATCGGCGCGGTGGTCCACCGGCTCTCCTTTGATCTGCTCCGGTGCCATGTAAGTAGGCGTCCCCATCACCAAACCGGTCTTGGTCTTCATCGTGGAATCTTTTCGCCAGGCGATACCGAAGTCGAGGATCTTCGCGGTTCCGTCGGGCAGCACCTGAACGTTTCCAGGCTTGACGTCGCGATGGATGACTCCTCGCTTGTGAGCGAAATCGAGGCCGCGACACATCTGCACGACCAGGCCGACCTTGTCTTCGAGCCGCGTGAGCCGTTGCTGATCGACGACTTCGCCGAGATTGTGGCCCTCGAGCAATTCCATCGCGATGAAGGGCTTTTCGACGCCGTCACCGACCTCGATTTTTCCCAGCTCGTAGATGGTCACGATGTTGGTGTGCTGTAGCTGGGCGGCCGATTTGGCCTCGCGGAAGAAGCGCTCCCGCATTTCCTGATCGGCGAGGAGCTCCTCGGACATCGTCTTGATCGCCACCTCCCGGTCCAGAACCGGATCGCGGGCCTTGTAGACCGTTCCCATCGCTCCGCGACCGAGCTCGGAAAGAATCTCGTATTTGCCGATCTTTTCGGGTAGGGGTGGCATTACGGCTGTCTCAACACTCCGTGCGGTTCAAGAAAGTTGGCCAATGACTATAGCTCTACCCGTCACAACCTGTCAAATCAGTGGTTTACGAAGAGACCCGGATTCCTCGAACCCCGGCTCACGAGTCGCTCAGCTTCGATGAACCGGCCTCTATCCGAAGGCTCGGGAACCGGGCAGGCGTCGTATCGTCCGAAAACTCGGTAGCGATAACGCGCCACCAGTCCGTAGCCGTGATCCACCAAGAAAGTCGGTAGCCAGCGGAGAGCTCGCGAGAGTCGCCATACTCCTCCGAGCTCGCTCAGAACGAAGAGCACCGCCTCTGACCTCGAGAGAAGGGACTCCGAGGGCGTTCCGTGCCGACAGATCACGTACAGAGTGTCTAGGTCGCGAGGATCCCTGCCGTACCGCGAAAGGACCCTGGCGGCAGAATCACCCTGAAGGGAGGCGAATCGAAACTGACGCCGCCGATCGCGTCGAATGATCAGCCGGGTGAGGCGGTCACAAAGCCCACAAACGCCGTCATAAAGAATGATGTGATACTCGGACAAGCAAGCCCTCCTCGACGCCCAGATTACCAGGAACGCTTCTTCTGGTCGAACTAGTGCCGTTCCAACTTGATTCGCCCAGAAACGGACGAGCCAAACTACCTCGTGGCGGCGTCAGCCAGATTAGTTGGAAACGGCACTAGGTCTATGAGTTACGGTTATTGCTTCTGGCGGGTTCCGAAAAGCGGAGAAGTATTATGGCGTCGTCGGTGGGCTTCGGTCTCGTAGACTTCTGGATTCACGCAGTTGGGAGCTTTTTCTCGCTTCAGCAAAGCCACCGCGTTCTCCGCACACTTGGTAGCCATCCGGTTTCGCGTATCGCGGCTGGCGCTGGCGATGTGGGGCACCACCACGACGTTGTCGAGCTCTGCGAGACCAGGTGCCATCTCCGGCTCGTTCTCGAAGACGTCGAGAGCCGCACCCGCGATCTGGTTCTTGCGCAGCGCCGCGACGAGAGCCTTTTCATCCACCACCGGACCCCGGGACGTATTGATAAGATAGGCGGTGGGTTTCATTTTTTCGAGGGATCCCGCATTGATCAGGTGGCGGGTACTCTCGTTCAAGAGCGTGTGTATCGTCACGAAGTCGCTCTGCGCCAGCAGGTCGACGAGCTCCGCGTATTCCACGCCTTCCGTCTTCGCAATCACGTCCTTCAACATGGGGTCGTGTACCAGCACGCGCATGTCGAAACCGCGCGCGCGACGACCCACCGCCTGACCGACCCGACCAAAACCGACGATGCCCAGAATTTTCGGCGTTCCGTCCCCGCCACGGCTTACGTCTCCACCCAGAAATAGATTCGGTCCCCACAAACGAAACCGGCCAGAACGCATGTAGTGGTCGGCGGGTACGATATTTCGCGCGACCGCCATCAAGAGCGCCCAGGCGAGGTCGGCGGTCGTATCGGTCAGCACGCCCGGGGTGTTGGTGATGGGAACACCCAGCTCGGTGGCGGCGGCCACGTCCACGTTGTTGAAGCCCACCGCATAGTTGGCGACACCCAAGAGGCGCGAGCCCGCCTCCAGTAATTCTCGATCCACGGACTCGGTGATCATGGCGACCAAAACATCCGCCGACTGGACCCCCTCGATAAGCGTCTCCCGGGGTACACCACTGTTTTCGGAATCGACGGCCAGCTGTACTTCGCCCGCCCGCTTCAGAATGTCGAAGCCGGCGTCAGGCATCCTACGAGTTAGAAAAATCTTCACGACTCCAACCTACCGCCTCCCGATCTTTGGTGAAGGCGGTGAACCCGTCGCGATCCCCGACACCCTGACGAATACGGTCGACACCCCGCTTCAGGGTGTCCAGATCGGTGGCTATGGAGAATCGCACGAAGTGCTGGCCTTCGCTGCCAATAGCGCCGAAGCTACGGCGGTCCACGACCGCCACCCCGTGTTTGTAAATAAGAAAGCGCATCAAGAGCGTCGAGGGACTGGAACCGTGTTTCGCCTTGTCGGGAAGCTTTTCGAAAAAGTCGTGAATCCCCAGCTCACGACAGAGTCCATCCACACGAGGAAAGAGGTAAAAGGCTCCCAGCGGCTTGTTGCAGCGCACGCCGGGTATCTCGTTGAGCGCGGGAACCATGTAATTCCGACGCGCCTTGAACTGAGACACCATGTGCTCCACCACCGCGTCGGTCTTCGGGCTCTCGAAGGCCTCCCGCGCGGCTTCTTGGACGAACGGAGGAACACAACTTACGATATTGATGTTCAGCTGTTTGAAAATCTTCGCTTCTTCCACCGTTGGGAGCACGGCGAAACCCGTCCGCCACCCGGTCATCGCAAAGCTCTTGGAGTGACCGCTGGAAATGATAGTGAGCTCCTCCATTCCGGGCACCGACGCGATCGAGTAGTGCTGGAATCCGTCATAGGTAATCCGCTCGTAGATCTCGTCGGAGTAGACTCTGATGTCGGGACGATCCCTCCGCTTGATGACGTCCGCGACTCCCGTGAGGACATCGCGCGAGAGCACACCCCCGGTGGGATTGGAAGGTGAGCACAATATGATGAGCTTCGTCTTCGCGGTGATGAGAGCGTCGAGCTCGCCAGGATCGAAAGCGAAGTCGTTTTCCTGCCGAAGGTGCAGCGGCACCGGCTTGGCGCCAAGAAACGTCACCCACGATTCGTAGATTGGAAATCCGGGACTGGGGTAAATCACCTCGTCGCCCGGATTGACGTAGCAGAGCACCGAGTAACCAATGCCCGGCTTGGCCCCGGGCAGGGCGACGACCCGATCCGGATGGATATTCAGATCCCGGGTGCGCGAGACATAGGCGGCGACCGCCTCGCGATACGGGAGCACCCCCGCTGGATCGACGTAGTGGGTATTACCTTTGAGAATGTTGTCGATGGCCGTTTGGTTTACGTGCTCCGGACTGCTGAAATCGGGTTCGCCCAAGGTGAAACGGATGACGTCCACTCCGCGCTTCTCGGCGCGCGCGATGTCTTCACCTACTTTGAAGGCGTTCTCCGTTCCGAGCGCCCCCATGCGGTCCGCGATCAAACCCACAGTCCGATCTCCCCCCTCCGCGCTCGAGGACATCATAGTGCTACCAACCCACCGCGTAAAGGCAGGCTGGATGTGATCTACCAACGCACCGATCAGAAGCCTCTTGGTACTGCCGCCAACCCGGGGCCCCGAGCAAAAGCGGCTTGGGGAGCCAGCATGGCGCCAATGCGGCCGCCCCCAGGGCCTCGTGCGGGCCACTCCTTCTCGTCTCTACCGCGCCAGAAAAGGCGCTGGCATTGCGCTAGGAAAGACGCCGGTGTTATAATTCCCGCCGCTCGCTCGGGAGGGCTGCGACCATGCTTCACACCCGGTCGCGATCCTTCTCGCTTGCGTTGGCAAGACCACCTGGGTCTGGGGTTTCAGATCCAACTCCCCGGTCCAAAACGGGGGCGGGGCTTCCCCTGATGGTGCAAACGGAGGGGCGATGAAAACGTACGAAACCGCCAACATCAGGAATATCGCTATCGTCGGCCATGGGGGATCGGGAAAGACCTCCCTGGCCTCGGCCATGCTTTTCGATGCCGGTGCGGTCAACCGCCTCGGTAGGGTCGAGGAAGGCAACACCGTCACCGACTTCGACGAGGATGAGACGGAACGACAGATCAGCCTTTCCACCGCCTTGGCCTACTGCGAATGGAACAAGACGAAAATCAACATCCTGGACACGCCCGGATACGGTAACTTCATCAACGAGGCGAGGGCGGCTCTTCACGTAGCCGACACGGCTCTGGTCACGGTGTGCGCGGTGGCCGGTGTCGAAGTTCAAACGGAAAAAGTCTGGGAGTTCGCCGAGGAGTTCGGCCTCGATCGGCTCATCGTCGTGAACCGCCTGGATCGGGATCGGGCCAGCTTCGAGAGAAGCGTCCAGTCCATCCGGGATTGCTTCGGCCGCACGGCCGTTCCGATCCAACTGCCCATCGGTGGGGAGAAAGACTTCCGGGGAGTCGTGGATCTCCTTCGCATGAAGGCCTTCGTTTGGAAGGGCGACGAAAAGGGCTCATACGACGAGCAGGATGTACCGGACGACCTCAAGGACGAGGCGGTCAAGGCCCGCAGCGCCCTGGTCGAAATGATTGCCGAAGGCGACGACGCCCTAATGGAGAAGTTCTTCGAGGCGGGCGACCTCACCCAAGAAGAGCTCATGAATGGTTTGAAGAAGGGCCTCGCCGAAGAACGCATTTTTCCGATCTTGCCGGCTTCGGCAACGCACAACATCGGGATTCATACCTTGTTGGATCACCTAGCCGATTTGACTCCCTCTCCCGATGCGCGTGGCGAAGTGCGGGGCAAGGATCCGTCGAGCGGAGACGATGTGGTCCGAAAACCGTCTGCCGATGAACCCACGTCGGCATTTGTCTTTAAGACGATCGCCGACCCGTACGCGGGTCGCATTTCCTTGTTTCGTGTGATGACCGGCGTCCTCAAGTCGGACACGACCTATTTCAATTCCACCAGGGATACACAGGAACGCGTGGGTCCGCTGTCACTGTTGCAGGGTAAGCACACCGAGTCGGCCTCGGAGCTGAACGCCGGAGATCTGGGCGCAGTCACGAAGCTCAAAGAGACCCACACCGGAGATACGCTCTGCGACAAGTCGAGCCCAATTCTCTACGACACGCTCAAGTCACCTGACCCGGTCATCTCCTTCGCCATCGAGCCGAAGTCGCGAGGCGACGAGGAGAAAATCAGCCAGGCCCTGCAACGCTTGGTGGAAGAAGACCCGATTCTACGCTACGAGCGCGACTCGAGAACGGGCGAGTTGATTCTATCCGGAACCGGCCAGCTTCATATCGAAGTGGTCGTGGCTCGGCTAAAAAAGAAGTTCGGCGTCGAAGTGGAGCTCCATCCGCCGCGGGTCCCCTACCGGGAGACGATTACCGGTACCGCGGAAGCCCACGGCCGTCACAAAAAACAGACCGGCGGACACGGTCAATTCGCTGATTGTTGGGTACGCTTCGAATCGCTGCCCGGCGGCGCGGAGTTCGAGTTCGTTAACGAGATCTTCGGTGGGTCCATTCCCAAGCAGTATGTCCCAGCCGTGGAGAAGGGCATCCAGGAGGCCCGCGTCAAGGGCTATCTCGCGGGTTACCCGATGGTCGGCTTTCGCGCCACCGTTTACGATGGCAAGTACCACGCCGTCGATTCCTCCGAGCTCGCCTTCAAGATCGCCGGTTCGCTGGCCTTCAAGGAAGCGATGGAGACCTGTCGCCCGACGTTGTTGGAGCCGATCATGAACGTGAGCATCTCGGTTCCGGACGAGACGACCGGCGACGTGCTCGGCGATCTCAACTCACGCCGTGGACGCACCCAGGGAATGGAAAAGAAAGGCTCCCAAACCACGATCAAAGCCCAGGTCCCGATGGCAGAGATGCTTTCCTACGAGCCCACCCTCACCTCGATGACCGGCGGGCGAGGCGCCTTCCATATGGACTTCGCCCACTACGACGAAGTGCCGACCCACCTTCGGCAAAAGATCATTCAGGCGATTAAGGAGAGAAAGGAGAAGGAAGAGTGACGTCTGACGACGTTGATTAGTGGATCCCGTTTATGACGGCCGAGTGAGGGGAGATAAACAGTTCTCCAGCTATGACTTAGTCAGCAGCTGATGCGGGTTCTTGGACCTGCGAGGGGGGGCACTAGCCTTTCTTCTTCTTGCGGCCGCCCGACTTCTTCGTCGTCTTCTTCTTCTTGCCGGTCTTGCTGGTCTGGGCGGTCTTTTTCTCGGCGTTCTTGGCGGCGCTCTTACTGGCACCCTTCGTCTTCTCGGCGGAGGCCTCGGCGGCTTCCTCGTCGTCGACTACTTCGAGTTCGGCTTCGGATTTCTCAGGGGGCTTCGTCTTAGCTTCCGCCTTTGCCTTCTTCGAGCCCCTGGCCGGCGCTTCCTTCGTGGGCGTGAAGGCGAAATCGACCAGCTCGATGAAGGCCATCTCCGCGCCGTCTCCCTTGCGGCGACCGAGCTTCAAGATACGCGTGTAGCCGCCCGGGCGGTCGGCAAACCGCGCCGATAAATCCCGAAAGAGCTTTGCAACGGCCTCCTGATGGACCATTACTTGAAGCGCTCGCCGGCGGGCATGTAGTGAATCTTTCTTGCTGAGCGTAATCAGCTTTTCCGCGAACGGCCGGAGCTCCTTGGCCTTGGCCAAGGTCGTGCGGATGCGCTCGTGAATGAAGAGCGATGCCGCCAGATTGCGCAGCAGGCTCATCCGGTGCTGCGTCGTGCGGCCGAGTTTGCGGTGGGCTACCCGGTGTCTCATCGAATCATTCCACTCTCATTCCCAGCGAAAGCCCCATCGTAGTGAGGATCTCCTTGATCTCGTTGAGTGATTTGCGTCCGAAGTTCTTGGTCTTGAGCATTTCCCCTTCGCTCTTCTGCACGAGCTCCGCGATGGTCTGGATGTTGGCGTTCTTCAAGCAGTTATAGGATCGAACGGAAAGCTCTAGCTCGTCGACACTGCGGTTGAGGTTCTCGTTCAGCGACTCGCGCTCACGGTCGACCATCACCTCGTCGACCGTAATCTCCTCCTCGAAGTTCACGAAAATCGTCAGGTGATCCTTGAGCAGTTTGGCCGCCAAGCCCACCGCCTCCGCCGGGGAGACGCAACCATTCGTCCACACGTCGAGCGTCAACTTGTCATAGTCCGTGGCTTGGCCGACGCGGGCCGCCTCTACGATGTAGTTCACTTTTTTGACCGGCGAATGGACCGAGTCGAGCGGGATGTAACCAATCGAGAGATCCTCGTCGAAATTCTTGTCCGCGGGGACGTAGCCGCGCCCGTTCTTCAAGCGCATCTCGATGTTGAGCTGAGCTCCGGGAGCGAGGTTAGCGATCGGGACTTCGGGGTCCAGGATCTCCACCTCGGAGTCCACCTCGATGTCCTTCGCCTTCACCTCACCATCCCCCGAGGCTTTGAGGTAAACGGTCTTGGCACCAGACGTGTGCAACTTGAAAGGCACTTGCTTCAGGTTCAAGACGATTCCCGTCGTATCTTCCAGGGCACCCGGAATCGGCGAAAACTCATGGAGCACACCGTCGACCTTGACCGCGGTGATAGCAGCCCCTTCGATCGACGACAGCAAAACGCGGCGGAGAGCGTTGCCAATCGTCGTTCCGAATCCCCTTTCGAACGGCTGGGTGTAGAAACGACCGTAACGATCCGTTGATAGCTCGCGATCCAATTCAAGCCGCTTTGGCTTCTGAAATCCCTTCCACAGCATTTTATGAAAACCCTCCTACTTGAACTACTTCGAGTAAAGCTCCACGACCAATTGCTCTTGCACTGGGAGGCTGACGTCCTCACGAGTGGGGAGCGAGATCACCTTCGCGGAAGTCTGATCTGCTCCCAACTCCAGCCAGGTTGGCGCACCGCGGCTCTTCGCAGCTTCCATGGACTGCTGGAAGAACGTGTTTTTAGTGTACTTGGGACTGACCGACAAGACTTCTCCCGCCCGCAAGATGTACGAGGGGATGTTGACGCGACGGTCTCCGATGCGCACGTGACCATGACGGACCACCATCCTCGCTTGGGCTCGGGAACTGGCAAACCCCAATCGATAGACTGCGTTGTCGAGTCGCCGTTCGAGTAGCTGCAAGAGGACTTCGCCGGTGATTCCTCGCTGACGCTCCGCGCGCTCGAAGTAATTGCGAAACTGCTTCTCAAGCAGGCCGAAGAACCTCTTGACCTTCTGCTTTTCTCGAAGCTGCAACCCGTAACCCTGGATTCTCGCCCGTCGGCTCTTTCCATGCTGGCCGGGTGCGAAGCTACGCTTCTCGATGGCACACTTCTCGGTAAAACAACGCTCACCCTTGAGGAAGAGCTTCATCCCTTCCCGCCGACATAATCTGCAAACCGGGCCTCGATACCTTGCCAACTGACTACCTCCGTGTCATATGGTGCATCAGTGCCGCGGGGCCCCACCCCCACGGCCTACGCCTTCGTCGGCGCACTCGCGCCGGGCTCGCTCCGCTCGCGCAGGCTAGCTCGTTCTGCATCAGCCTGCTAGACCCTGCGTCTCTTGGGAGGGCGGCACCCATTGTGCGGTATCGGCGTCACGTCCCGAATCGAACGCACTTCGATACCTGCCGCCTGGAGCGCGCGTATCGCGGACTCACGCCCCGAACCAGGTCCCTTGACCCGAACGTCCAGCTGCTTGCATCCCATCGAGCGCACCGCATTGGCCGCCGACTGAGCCGCCTGCTGCGCGGCGAAGGGAGTGCCCTTTCGGGACCCCTTGAATCCCAGCGAGCCGGCGCTCGACCAGCAAACGAGATTCCCTTCCTGGTCGGTGATCGACACCAGCGTGTTGTTGAAGCTGGCGCGAATATAGGCAATACCGTGATAAAGCGTCTTCTTTTCCTTCTTCTTGGCGGCTTTGCGCTTGGGTTTCTTGTCCGAAGTTGCTTCCTTCTTCTTAGCCATCCAGAAACTACCTTGCCCTTCTAGTCATAATACCCTTGCGGGGTCCTCTTCGAGTCCGCGCGTTGGTGTGGGTCCGCTGCCCCCGGACGGGAAGGCTTCGACGATGGCGAAACCCCCGGTAGGAGCCGATGTCCATGAGCCGCTTGATGTTCATGGAGATCTCCTTGCGCAGATCTCCTTCCACTCCCCCCACGGCGTCAATCACCTTGCTGATGCGACTCACTTCTTCTTCGGATAGATCCTGCACCTTGACCCCGAGTGCGATCCCTGCCTCTCCGAGAATGCGCTTCGATCGAGTCGGGCCAATACCGTAGATATGCTGCAACCCGATTTCGATCCGCTTGGTACGGGGTAAATCCACTCCCGCGATTCGTGCCACGAGTTTCTCCTATCCTTGACGCTGTTTATGTTTCGGATTCGTGCAGACAACCATCACCACGCGTTGGCGGCGAACGATCCTGCACTTCGCGCACATTCGCTTGACCGAAGAACGAACTTTCATAGCCTTTCCATCCTATTCTACTTGTACCGATAAACGATTCTGCCCCGGGTCGGATCGTACGGAGAAAGCTCGACCAGCACTTTGTCCCCAGGCAGAATACGAATGAAGTGCCTTCTCATCTTGCCCGATACATGAGCCAGGACCCGGTGCTTGTTCTCTAGCTCCACCCGAAACATGGCATTCGGCAAAGGCTCCAAGACCGTCGCCGTGACCTCGATCGCATCCTCTTTAGGCACCGTTACCACCTGCCGGGTGAGATCGACTCAAGACCCACGGCCCCTCCTCGGTGACCGCCACGGAACGCTCGAAATGTGCCGATAGACTCCCGTCCATTGTCACCACCGTCCAGTTGTCCGACAGCGTCTTCACGAAATGCGCGCCCACGTTCACCATCGGCTCGATGGCCAACGCCATGCCCGACAGTAACCGCGGCCCCTTCCCCGGATCGCCATAGTTGGGCACCTGGGGATCTTCGTGCAGCGCGGTTCCGATTCCGTGACCGACGAAGTCCCGCACCACGGAGAATCCTTGACTCTCGACGTAGCTCTGGACCGCATGACCGATGTCGGAAACTCGATTGCCCACCTTCATGGCCTCGATGCCCTTGTTGAGCGCGGTCTCCGTGACCTCGATCAGTTTCTTGAGAGACTCCGAGATCTCGCCCACCGCGACCGTCACCGCACCGTCTCCGTAGAATCCTTCCACCACCGATCCGAGATCCAGGCTCACCAGGTCACCCTCGCGAATGACCTTCTTCGACGAAGGGATGCCGTGCACGACCTCGTCGTTGATGGAAACGCACAGGGTCGCCGGAAAACCGCGGTATCCCTTGAAGGCCGGCTCTGCGCCTGCATGGCGAATGCTCCGCTCCGCCATCCGATCCAGATCCGCCGTGGTCATACCGGGCTCCAGGGACTCGCTGAGCTCGTCCAAAACCTGAACTACCAGCATGTTAGCCTGGTGCATCTTTTCGAGCTCGGCCTCGGATCGGCGAACGATCATGACCTACCGCCCTCCTCGGCCTTCTGTCCCACGAGTGAGGAGACCCGGTCGAAAACCTCTTGAGGAGTTCCCTGACCGTCGACATTGGCCGCTCGGTCTCCATAATAGTCGAGCAAGGGGCGCGTCTGTCGGTCGTAGACCGCCAGGCGCTGCCGCACCGTGCTTTCCTCGTCGTCGGCTCGCTGAACCAGCTTCTGGCCACAGGCGTCGCACACATCCGGTTTCTTGGGAGGCTGCGCATGCACGTTGAAGACCGCCTTGCAGTTGGGACAGCTCCTCCGGCCGGAGATCCGCCTCACGAGCTCTTCTCTATCGACTTCGATGTTCGCGACGACAACCAGTGGCTCCGAGCGCTCGTCCATCAGACGTTGCAGTGAACGCGCTTGAGGGAGTGTACGCGGGTATCCGTCCAGGACGTAACCCCGCGCGGCATCGTCCCGAGCCAGCCGCTCGCGAATGATGCCCAGCATGATCTCGTCACTGACCAATTCCCCAGCCTCCATGACCTTCTTCGCTTCCAGGCCCAGCCGCGTCCCATCCGTGACGGCCTGACGAAGGATGTCTCCGGTCGATATATGCGGCACTTTCAGCTCGTCTGCGAGCTTCTCCGCCTGAGTGCCCTTGCCGGCGCCGGGAGGTCCCAGGAGAATCAACCTCAACACGGTATGTCTCCTCCCACGCTCTAACCCCGCCTTCCGCGGATGCGGCCCCGCTTCATGAAGCCGTCGTAGTGACGCATGATGAGCTGACTCTCGATCTGCTGGACCGTGTCCATCGCTACGCCGACGACAATTAGAAGCGAAGTACCCCCGAAGTAGAACGTCACGTTCAACCCCTCGGTGATGAACGTCGGAAAAATCGAGTCCAAGAAAGGACCGATCACCGGGATGGGGGCGACTTTGAACCCCGCGAGCAAGAACTCGGGCAACACGGCTACCGCGGCGAGATACAGAGCGCCACCCATGGTCAGGCGGGTGAGGATCGCATCGATGTACTCCGCCGTGCGTTTTCCGGGTCGAATTCCAGGAATGTAACCGCCGTACTTCCGCATGTTGTCCGCGACGTCATTGGGATTGAAAATGATTGCGGTATAGAAGTAACAAAAGAAAACGATGGCCGTCACGTACATAAGCGTGTAGAGCGGCATCCCCCAGGCCAGTTGTGTGGCGATGTTAGTCATCCAAGGGCTATTGGGGAACAACGACGCGAATGTCTGCGGCAACGCGATAATAGAGCTAGCAAAGATCACGGGGATGACGCCTCCCGTGTTGACGCGCAGCGGCAAATGGGTCGACTGCCCCTGGTACATCCTTCGCCCCACGACCCGTTTGGCATATTGAACCGGGATGCGTCTCTGACCCCGCTCCACGAACACGATGGCCCCCACGACGGCGACCATGAACGCGGCGAGGACCAAGACCACTAGAATCGACTGTTGCCCCGTCTGGAGGTTGCGGAACGTGGTGACGATAGCCGACGGAAATCCGACCACGATCCCCGCAAAGATCAGCAAAGACATACCGTTACCCACGCCGCGCTCGGTGATTTGCTCTCCCAGCCACATGATGAAGACAGTGCCGGCAGTGAGCGTGAGCACGGTCATGAGCGTAAAGGCCAGGCCGGGGTTGCTCACCAGAGTAATCCCACCGGTCAGTGAGGTCTTCTGGAGAAACGCGGCAATCCCAGCCGACTGAACGACGCTCAACAAGACGGTGCCGTAACGCGTGTACTGCGTGATCTTCCGCCGGCCCAGCTCACCTTCCTTCGACAGCTTCTCGAGATAGGGCCACACGACCGTCAGAAGCTGCAGGATGATAGAGGCGCTAATGTAAGGCATGATCCCGAGGGCAAACACAGTGACCTTGGAGAGGTTGCCGCCGGAGAACATGTCCACGAAGCCGAACCATGTGTCGCGATTTTGCTCGAAGAAATCGGTAAGAGCCGTGGCATCCACACCGGGGGTGGGAACGTGATTGCCCAGGCGATAAACCGCGAGCATCGCGAGGGTAAACAACACCCGACCCCTCAAATCGGGGATGCGGAAAATATTCTTCAGGCTCTCGATCAAGAGGGCAATACCTCCACCCTGCCTCCAGCAGCCTCGATCTTTGCCTTCGCCCCGGCGCTGAACTGATGGGCCTGAACCACCAGCTTCTTTTTCAGCTCGCCATCGCCCAACACCTTCACCCGATCACCCGACTTGTCGATGAGCCCGCTCGACATCAATAGATCCGGCGTGACGACCGTCTCTTCGGGAAAGCGGTTCAGCTCACGCACGTTCACGTTGGCAACTTCCTTGGCAAAGATATTCGTGAACCCTCGCTTCGGCACACGCCGGATGAGGGGCATCTGGCCACCCTCGAATCCGTAGCGAAGCGAATAGCCCGAGCGCGACCTAGCACCCTTGGAGCCCCGGCCCGCCGTCTTGCCGGTGCCCGAACCGGGCCCCCGGCCTACGCGCCTTTTCGACCGCACCGCCCCCGGTGCCGGTTTCAATTTGTCCAATTCCATTGTTCGTCCTTAGGGCTTAGCTCGGCTTAGATCTGGCTTAGGCTCAACCCAAAATGGTCACGAGGTGGGGCACTTTGGCCACCATCCCTCGAATCTCTCTCGTGTCCATACGCTCGACCGTCTGGTTCAACCGCCTGAGCCCGAGCCCTGCTACCACCGCTCGTTGATGCGGGGTCCTCCCAATCAGGCTTCGCACCAGCTTGACCTGAATCGTTCCGGAAACCTTTCCTGCAGGCTCGCTCTTGCGCGCCGTAGCGACGAGCCTAGCAGGCTTGGCAGGCGCGGCAGGCTTGGCGGGCTTGGCGGGTTTAGCAGGCTTAGGAGCCGTAGCGGGCTTCGCCCGGGTCGTCTTGCTCGCGGCCTCCCTGGCGGGTGTTTTCTTGGTGGTCGCCTTGGTCTTTTTCGTCTGGCGACTGGACGTCTTCTTTTTCGACTCCGTCATGGCCTACCCCATCACCTCCGAAAGCTCCTTGCCTCGTAAACGGGCCACTTCCTCAGGATCGCGAAGCTGGGTAAGCCCCTCCATCGTCGCCTTCACCACGTTGTGCGGGTTCGCGGTCCCCAGCGATTTGGTGAGGATGTCCTTGATACCTGCTTGCTCGACGACGGCACGCACCGCTCCTCCCGCGATGACACCGGTTCCTTCGGGAGCCGGCTTCAGCAAGACCCGGCCCGCCCCGAAACGGCCGGTGACGATATGCGGAATCGTCGAGCCCGCAAGGGGAACGCGCACTAGATTCTTCTTCGCGATTTCAATCCCCTTGCGAATCGCCGAGGGCACTTCCTTGGCCTTTCCCATTCCGTAGCCCACGTGACCAGCGCCATCTCCCACGACAACCAGCGCACTGAACGAGAGGTTCTTCCCTCCCTTGACGACCTTGGTGACTCGGTTAATGTTGACGACTTGATCCTTTAGTTCCAGTGAACCCGCGTCGATCTTTTTTCCACGTAGCTGCATGAAGCTCCTTAGAACTTGAGGCCGCCTTCGCGCGCCGCTTCCGCCAGTGTCTCGACCCTGCCGTGGTACTTGAAACCGTTACGGTCGAAAACCACCTGCTCGATGCCCTTGTCCACGCTCCGACGGGCGATGAGCGTCCCGAGCTCGGTTGCAGCCTGCTTGTTGTGACCAGGCTTGCTCGGGAAATCCTTTTCCAAGCTGCTGGCACTGACCAGCGTTCGGCTGGCTGAATCGTCGACCACTTGCGCATAGATATGCTTCAGGCTGCGATAGACGCAAAGCCGTGGACGCTCCGCCGTACCGAAGATCTTGCGACGGATCCGATACTTGACCCGCTGCCGAACCTGGTGCCTCGTCTTGACCTTCATGGTTTATGCCGCGCCAGTCTTGCCGGCTTTCTTCTTGAGCTGCTCACCCACGTAGCGAACCCCCTTCTGCTTGTAGGGATCGGGCTTACGAAGTGCGCGCATGCGGGCCGCCACCTGGCCGACCAGCTGTTTGTCGGGTCCCGAGACCGTGATTCGGGTCTGCTTTTCGACGTCCACCTTGATGTCGTTCGGGATGTCGAACTCGATGGGATGCGAGTAGCCCAAGCTGAACACGACCTTCTTGCCTTCGACCAGTGCTCGGTAGCCAATCCCCACGATGTCCAGTTCTTTCGAGAAACCCTGGGAGACCCCGTGCACCGCGTTCGCCACGAGCGTGCGGGTGAGCCCCCAAAAAGGTGCCAGCTCGCTGGACTCTCGTTCCGGGACCGCGCGGAGCTCGCCATCGTTCTTTTCGATCCGCACTCCCTTCACTAACTGCGTAACCAACTTGCCCTTCGGTCCTTCCACCTCCACGCGATCATCCTGGAGGTTGACCTTGACCCCTTCGGGAATGGGAATGGGTTTACGACCGATCCGAGACATGCCTTATCACCAAACGTTGCAGAGTATTTCGCCGCCGACGCCTACTTGTCGCGCCTGCTTGCCCGTCATGACGCCGCGAGCCGTTGAAATAATGTTGATGCCCAATCCCGCTTGAACCTTGGGAATATCGTCCTTGCGGCAGTAGATGCGGCAACCGGGCTTCGATATGCGTCGAAGACCCCGGATGACGTCTTCACCGCCGCCGCCTTTGCGTAAGAAAACGCGGAGCACACCCTGGTGCTCGTTCTGAATGAACTTGTAGTTCTGGATGTACCCTTCTTCCTTGAGGACCCGAGCGATTTCCTGCTTCAGGTTGGACCCCGGCATGTCGACTTTCGTAAGGCCAGCCTGGAGCCCGTTGCGAATCCGGGTGAGCATGTCGGCAATCGGATCGGTCATCATGACGCCTATCTCCCTACCAACTCGACTTGACGAGACCGGGTATCTCCCCGGCGAGGGCGAGCTTGCGAAAACAAAGTCGACACATCTGAAACTTGCGGAGAAACGCCCGTGGCCTGCCACAGATGTGGCAGCGGCTGTTCTTCCGAACCGCGTACTTGGGACTGCGGCGCATCTTGGCTATGGATGATTTTTTCGCCACGCTCGATCCTCTCTACTCGGCCTGCCGACGGAACGGCATACCCAAAAGCTCCAGCAAACGCCGGGCACCCTGGTCGTTTCCCGCCGATGTGCAAAAAGTCACGTTCATTCCCCGTGTGCTGTCGACGTGGGAATAATCGATCTCCGGAAATATCAGCTGATCCTTCAAGCCCAAGGTGAAATTGCCGCGCCCATCGAACGACCGAACCGGAACGCCCCGAAAATCACGCACCCTGGGAAGGGCGATGTTGAACAACCGATCGATGAACTCCCACATACGATCGCCACGGAGCGTCACGCTGGTGCCCACCGGGTTACCTTCGCGAATCTTGAAAGAGGCTATCGACTTCTTGGCCCTTCTCATTTCGGGCTTCTGACCGGTGATACGTCCCAACTCCTCCATGGCCGCCTCGAGCGCCTTGATGTTTTGAGCACCCTCTCCCACGCCCATGTTCACGACGACCTTCTTCATACGGGGGACCGCCATGATGTTCTCGATCCCCAAGTCCTTCTGTAGCTGCGACAGCACCGACTGGTGGTAATGTTCGCGCAGGCGACTCATTTGTCGATTACCCCTTCGCACTGATGGCAGACGCGCACCTTGCGGCCGTCGTTCAGCAACTTGTGCCGCGGCCTGGTCGGCCGGTCGCACTCGCTGCACACCACCATGAGGTTGCTCACGTCGATCGAACCTTCTCGCTCGACCAGCCCGCCCTTGATGTTCTGCTGCGGGTTGGGTCGCGTGTGCCGCTTGATCATGTTGATCCGCTCGACGATCGCCCGGTTTCGCTCGGGAAAGATTCTCAGAACCTTGCCTCTCTTTCCGCGATCCCGTCCGGCGATGACCATAACCTGGTCGTTCTTCCTTAGTCGGCTGGTTCGGTGTTGGAGTGACACGGCTACAAAACCTCCGGAGCTAAGGAGATAATCTTCATGAACTTCTTCTCTCTGAGCTCTCGGGCTACCGGCCCAAAGACTCGAGTTCCAATCGGCTCTCCCTGTTCGTCGATCAGAACAGCCGCGTTCGCATCGAACCGGATGTACGAGCCATCCCGACGACGATGCTCCTTGCGCGTCCTCACGATGACCGCCTTGACCACCGTCCCCTTCTTCACCGTGCTTTCCGGCGTCGCCTCTTTGACCGAAGCCGTGATGACGTCACCCAGGCGAGCCACCCTACCCACACCTCCGCCCAAGGGGAGAATGCAGGCGATCCTCTTGGCGCCGGAGTTATCGGCAACGTCGAGAACGGTTTGCATCTGGATCATGGGGTCTACTCGTCTACTCTTCTATGCATCTACGCATCTATTTCAGGGGGGGAGCCGGCCGCGGGGGCCGCCTCTTCGTATACGGGAGATTTTTGGATGATTTCCGTCACCCGCCAGCGCTTCCGCTTCGACAGCGGTTGGCTCTCGACGATGCGCACGCGATCGCCTATTCGGCACCGGTTCTCTTCGTCGTGCGCCATGAAAGTGGACGTCTTCTTGAAGGTGCGCCGATACATGGAATGCTGAACCAATCGCTCGACGGAAACCACGACGGTCTTGTTCATCTTGTTGCTCGTCACAACTCCAACCTTGTTTGCCTTGGGCATCCGATCTCTCTTGATTGATGTCTAGTTACTTACGGTACTATCTCGACTACCTGATTTACCTGCCTCACCCTTCGAGGCAGCCTTTTTCCTTTCGGCTCGAATCGTCTTCACCCGAGCCAGATCCTTGCGAGTGGCGCGCACCTTCCCGGTTTGATCGAGCTGTCCGGTCGCCTTTTGAATCCGCAGCCGAAAAACTTGCTCGTGCAGATCGCCTTCCTTCGTTTCCAGCTCCTCGTCACCGAGATCTCTAAACTTCTCCGGTTTCATCGCTGCGGCGTCTCCTCGAATCTGGCGGCAAACTTGGTACGAATGGGAAGCTTGTGTCCCGCCAAACGCATGGCTTCGCGGGCTACGTCCTCGGACACACCCTCCATCTCGTATAGAATGCGGCCCGGCCGCACCACCGCCACCCAGTACTCAGGGCTGCCTTTTCCCTTTCCCATGCGGGTTTCTTGAGGCTTCTTGGTGACCGGCTTGTCCGGAAAGACCCGGATCCAGATTCGCCCGCTCCTCTTGATGAACCTGGTGATGGCGACACGCGCCGCTTCGATCTGGCGATCCGTCAGCCAGCAAGGCTCCATCGCCTTGAGGCCATAGTCTCCAAAGGCGACGGTGTGGCCGCGCCAAGCTTTCCCCTTCATGCGACCCCGCTGCTGCTTGCGATATTTGACCTTCTTTGGCATCAACATGAAGTGCTACTCCATATCCTTCGCGGGCTTCGCGGGTTTCGCGGGCGGGGCCGCAGGCTCCGCCGGCTCTCCGGAGCGGGAACGCCGCCCGGGAATCTCCTCACGGAAGGCTGGTGCCACAGGAAACGCATCGCCTTTGTAGATCCAGCACTTGACTCCAATCTGTCCATAGGTCGTGAACGCTTCGGCGAATCCGTAGTCGATGTCGGCACGCAGCGTGTGGAGCGGCAGCTGACCGTTCAGGTACCACTCGGAACGAGCGATTTCCGCGCCGTTCAAACGACCCGAGCAACGAACCTTGACGCCGCGCGCGCCGAAACGCATCGTCGCGTCGACTGACTTTCGCATGGCACGACGAAACGCGATGCGCTTGACGAGCTGGAGCGCGATCGACTCCGCGACCAGCTGAGCATCGAGCTCCGGCTTGGGAACCTCGATGATATTGATGTAGACCTCGCGCTGCGTCCTGGCCTGCACGTCCGCCTTGAGCTTGTCGACCTCGGTGCCTTTGCGCCCGATGATGATTCCGGGTCTAGACGTGTGGATGTTGATTTTGAGCTTGTTGGCGGCTCGCTCGATTTCCACGCGCGACACGCCCGCATGCGAGAAACGAGATTTAAGCGTGCGCTTCAGCTTGAGATCTTCATGCAGAAGCTTCCCGTAGTCCCGCTCCGCGTACCACCGCGATCGCCAGGTCTTGTTGTAGCCTAGCCGGAACCCGTACGGATGAACTTTGTGTCCCATCTATACTCCTATGGCTTGCTATTCCGCCTTGTCTTTCGTGCCATCCTGTTTTTCCGCAACCCGAATGGTGAGATGGGTCGTCCGGTGAATAATCCGAAAAGCTCTCCCCATCGGCGCAGGACGAATGCGTTTGAAGGAAGGGCCTTGGTCGGCGTACGCGGCGACCACCACCAGGTCGTCCTCGTCGATGCGCTTGGCTTGTTCAATGGCCTTTTGTTGCGCATTGGCGATGGCGGATCGAAGAACCTTCTCCACACTCTTGCAAACCGCCTTGTTCGTGTGCTGGAGAATGGAAAGCGCATCGGCGGCCCGCTTGCCCCGGATCAAATCGACCACCAATCCGGCTTTTTGCGGTGATCCCCGCAAGAACCTGGCGGTTGCCCTAGCTTCGACCATTACCTTTCTCTCTCGGCGCTCGCGACTCTATGAGATCGACTTTGCGGCAGCAGCCACCTGAGCGGCTTTCTCCGCCTTGGTTGTGTGTCCCCGAAAAATTCTGGTTGGCGAAAACTCGCCGAGCTTGTGTCCCACCATGTTCTCTGTTACGTAGACGGGGATGAACTTCTTGCCGTTGTGAACGGCGAGCGTATGCCCGACCATTTCCGGAGTGACCGTCGATCGACGCGACCAGGTCTTGATGACCTTCTTGCTGCCCGACTGGTTCATGACATCGATCTTCTTCATGACACTATTGTCCACGAAGGCACCCTTTTTCAGCGATCGTGTCATCTGGCTTTTCTCACATTGGCCTCACTTTGGCCTACGACTTCTGGCGCTTGCGGCGGATGATGAAACGGTCCGTCCGCTTGTTGTTTCTCGTCCTATAACCCTTGGTCGGCACACCCCAAGGAGTAGAGGGGTGACGGCCACCAGAGGTCCTACCCTCACCTCCGCCATGGGGATGATCGACCGGGTTCATGGTCACGCCGCGGTTGTGTGGGCGCCGCCCCTTCCAGCGTTTGCGGCCGGCCTTTCCGTAAGAGATGTTCTCGTGGTCCAGGTTGCCGACCTGGCCTATCGTGGCGTGGCAATTTCTATGGACCATCCGAACCTCTCCCGAAGGCAGCTTCACGTGGGCGTAGGCTCCTTCTTTGGCGACCAGTTGGACGCCCGCCCCGGCGCTACGAGCCATCTGCCCGCCTTTCCCTGGCTTGAGCTCCACGTTGTGAATGATCGTACCCAAGGGAATGGACTCAATGGGAAGGCAGTTGCCGGGAAGAATGTCGGCTTTGCTGCTCGAAAGCACCGAGTCACCTACCTTCAAGCCCTGCGGTTGAAGAATGTAGCGCTTCTCGCCGTCCGCATAGTGCAGGCGCGCGATGCGCGCCGACCGGTTGGGGTCGTATTCGATGGCCGCGACTTTGGCCGGCACTTCCATCTTGTCCCTCTTGAAATCGATGGTCCGATACCTTCGCTTGTGACCACCGCCTCGAAACCAGCTCGTAATCCAACCCTTGGAGTTCCGACCACCGCTGCGCTTATTCGGCTCGGTCAGAGACTTGAGCGGCTGCCGCGTGGTCAGCTCTTCGAACGTTTGAACAGTGAAAAAACGCCGTCCCGGTGATGTCGGCCTAAACTTCTTGATTGGCATCAGACTCTAGACCCCCTCGAAGAACTCGATCATCTTTTCCCCCTCACGGAGGGTAACGAAAGCCTTCTTCCAATCCGGGCGATTGCCCTCGAACCTGCCATAGCGCTTCAGCTTGCCGCGCATCGACACGGTGCGAACCGAGGCCACCTTCACTTTGAACAGTTGCTCCACTGCCATGCGGACCTCGGACTTGGTGGCCGCCACCGCCACCTCGAAGCAAAGCATACGCCCGTCCTCTTTGAGACGTGTCGCTTTCTCCGTAATGAGCGGACCGCGAATGACGTCGAGTGTGTTCACGAGCCTAACCTTTGTTCCAATTGCGTCACCGCGTCCTCGGAGAGAACGATGTGCTTCGCCGCGAGAATCTGGTATGTATGGAGCGACGCCACCGAGCGAACGTCCACGGAGGGAAGATTCCGTGCCGAAAGCACGAGCTCCCGGCTCGGCTTCACGTCGAGCAGGAGCACTCGGCTGGTAAGACCGAGTCCGTCGAGCTGTTCCTTCAGGCGCTTCGTGCTTGGAGACTCGATCTCGAACTCCCGGACCACCGTCACGCCACCCTGGGTAGCGCGAAGCGACAGGGCCGAACGGAGCGCGCCCCTTTGGACCTTACCCGAAAGCTTGAAGGAATGGTCGCGCAGCTGGGGACCGAAAACCGTTCCACCGCCCCGCCAGATAGGGTTACGGATGCTTCCGGTCCGGGCGCGTCCGGTTCCTTTTTGCCTCCATGGTTTCTTTCCGCCCCCCGAAACCAAACCGCGCGTCTTCGTCGCGTGGGTGCCACGCCTCCGTCCGGCAAGAAAGTGCCGGACGGCTTCGTAGATGAGATGCCGGTTCGGCTTGACACCGAAGACCGCGTCGGCCAGCTCTCGCTCGCCACGACTCTTCGATGTGATATCGACTAAAGGTACGCTCGGCATTTTGACTACTTCTTCTCGGCCTCGCTGACCGGATTGTCCTTGACCTTTTTCGAGCTCTTTACGATCTCCAGGTAAGAACCGTTCGCCCCGGGGACGGCGCCTCTGAGCAGCAGAAGGTTTTCCTCTTCGCTAACTTCCACGACCTGCAGATTCTTCACGGTGACACGTTCTTGTCCCATGTGCCCTGGCGCCCTCATGCCGCGCATGACCCGCGACGGATAAGACGACTGACCGATCGAGCCCGGCGCGCGATGGAACATCGATCCGTGGCTAGCACGACCGCCTCCGAAGTGATGGCGTTTGACGACACCGGCAAAACCCTTGCCCTTGCTCACGCCGCTGACGTTGACGAGCTCGGAGGGGGCGAACATCGAAACCTTGACCGATTCTCCCACCTTGACGTCTTCGTCGGGCTCGAGCCGGAACTCGCGTAGCACTCTCACCGGAGCCACCTGGGCCTTCTTGAAATGACCTTCGCGGGGCTTGTTCGCCCGAACCTTGCGGGCGGCCTCGACGAGCCCGATCTGAATCGCGTCGTAGCCGTCCCGCTCCTTGGTCTTCCGTTGCACGACGACACACGGACCGGCCTGCACCACGGTCAAGGGGATGACCTCCCCGCCTTCCCCAAACCGCTGGGTGATGCCGACCTTTCTGCCAAGGATTCCTTTAGGCATCAGTGCTCCGCGTCTCCGGGAAGACTACTTGGAGTGCTCCTTCCCGAAGGCCTTGATTTCTACGTCGACGCCGGCCGGAAGATCCAGCCTCATCAACGCATCGACGGTCTGGGGAGTGGGCTCGAAGATATCCAGCAACCGTTTGTGCGTTCGCATCTCGAATTGCTCACGCGACTTCTTGTCGACGTGGGGGGAGCGAAGAACGGTCCACTTGTTCTTCACGGTGGGCAGCGGAATCGGTCCCGCGATGCGCGCACCCGTGCGCTTCGCCGTTTCTACGATTTCGTGCGTGGACTGATCCAGGATGCGATGGTCGTAGGCCTTGAGCCGAATTCGGATTTTTTCGCTTATTACGGACATTGTTTGGCTACCCGCTATCCTTTATGGTCTCTGGTTTACTCGATGACTTCCGTAATCGTTCCCGCCCCGACCGTACGCCCGCCCTCGCGAATCGCGAAACGCAACCCCTTCTCCATCGCAATCGGCGTGATGAGCTCGATGGTCAGGCTCGTGTTATCCCCCGGCATCACCATCTCCGCTCCACTCGCTAACGTCGCCACTCCCGTCACGTCCGTCGTCCTGAAATAAAACTGCGGACGGTAGCCGTTAAAAAACGGCGTATGACGCCCACCCTCTTCTTTCGTTAGAACGTAGACCTCCGCCTTGACGTTCGTGTGCGGTGTGATCGACCCCGGCTTCGCCAGAACCATCCCACGCTCAACCTCTTCCTTCTCCGTGCCTCGAAGCAATACCCCGATGTTGTCTCCCGCCATCCCTTCGTCCAGGAGCTTCTTGAACATCTCCACTCCCGTTACCACTCGCTTGCGCGTCTCCTGCATCCCCACGATCTCGATCTCTTCGCTGACTTTCACCTTCCCGCGCTCCACTCGACCCGTCACCACCGTCCCACGACCCGAGATCGAGAACACGTCCTCGATCGGCATCAGAAACGGCTTGTCGATCTCTCGTTCCGGTACCGGCACGTAATCGTCCAGAGCCGCCATCAAATCCATGATCGGCTTGCTCTCCGGAGCGCCAGGATCCCCGCTCCCCTCCAGGGCCTTCAACGCACTTCCACGCACGATCGGGATGTCGTCTCCTGGAAACTCATACGCCGACAACAGCTCGCGTACCTCTAGCTCCACCAGGTCCAATAGCTCCGGATCGTCCACCGCGTCCGTCTTGTTCAAGAAAACCACGATGTACGGCACGCCCACTTGCCGAGCCAACAGAATGTGCTCCCGCGTCTGCGGCATCGGGCCGTCCGCCGCCGACACCACCAGAATCGCTCCATCCATCTGCGCCGCTCCCGTGATCATGTTCTTCACGTAGTCCGCATGACCCGGGCAGTCCACATGCGCATAGTGACGGTTGTCCGTCGTGTACTCCACGTGCGCCGTCGCTATCGTGATGCCTCGCTCACGCTCCTCAGGAGCGTTGTCGATCGAATCGAACGACCGGAACGACACCTTGTCGTCCTTGGTGTGCAGGATCTTCGTTATCGCCGCCGTCAGCGTCGTCTTGCCATGGTCTACGTGACCAATCGTTCCCACGTTCACATGCGGCTTACTGCGATCAAATTTCTCCTTCGACATGATTTCCTCACACTAGTCGTTATTGAACTTATCGACCATGTACCTTGGCTACGACTTCTTCGCCGACCTGCTTGGGAGCTTCCTCGTACGATGAGAAGTGCATCGAGTAGGTGGCGCGTCCCTGTGTGGCGGATCGGAGATCGGTGGCATAACCGAATATTTCCGCCAACGGCACGTTGGCACCGACGATCTGGGTATTGCCACGCGTGGTCATCGACGTGACTCGCCCGCGGCGAGAGTTGAGGTCGTTGATGACTTCGCCCATGTAGTCCTCGGGCACGACGATCTCGACCTGCATGATGGGCTCGAGCAGCACGACATCGGCGCTCCGGGCCGCGTCCTTGAAGGCCATCGAGCCCGCTATCTTGAAGGCCATCTCCGAGCTGTCCACTTCATGATAGGAGCCGTCGAAAAGCCGGACGCGGATGTCCACCAGCGGATAGCCGGCAAGGAGGCCGTGCTCCATGGCCTCCTTGATACCCGATTCCACCGACGAGATGTACTCGCGCGGAATCTTCCCCCCGACGATTACATTCTTAAACTCGAACTTGCCACCCGGCAGCGGCTCGATCTCGACCTTACAGTGGCCGAACTGGCCTCGACCGCCAGTTTGGCGCACGTAGCGGCCCTCGCCCTTGGCGCTCTTACGAATGGTTTCCTTGTAAGCGACCTGCGGTCGGCCCACGTTGGCGGCGACGTTGAACTCTCTAAGGAGTCGGTCGACGACAATCTCGAGGTGAAGCTCTCCCATTCCGCTGATAATGGTCTGGCTCGTTTCGGCGTCGTTAAAAACCTTGAACGTGGGGTCCTCTTGGGTGAGCTTGCCCAAGGCGAGTCCCAGTTTCTCCTGATCCACCTTGGTCTTGGGCTCGATGACCACGGAGATAACCGGCTTGGGAAACTCCATGGACTCGAGGACCACGGGATGGTCCACATCGCAGATCGTGTCTCCAGTCTGAACGTTTTTCAGTCCCACCGCCGCGGCAATGTCGCCCGCATAAACTTCTTTGATGTCCTCCCGTTTGTTCGCGTGCATCTTGAGCAGCCGTCCGATGCGCTCGCGACTATCGCGCGTGGCGTTGAGCACATAGGAGCCACTCTTGAGGTAGCCCGAATAGACGCGGAAGAACGCGAGCTGCCCCACGTAGGGGTCGGTAACAATCTTGAATATGAGCGACGAAAAAGAAGCCTCATCGCTGGTAAGTCGCTCGATGAGCTCCTCGCTTTCCGGATCGACACCCACGATCGCGGGCACGTCGATAGGAGAGGGGAGATAATCCACCACCGCATCGAGCAGCGGCTGAATGCCCTTGTTCTTGAAGGCGGAGCCACAGAGCACCGGGACGAGTTGGAGAGCAACCGTTCCCTTGCGGATGGCGGCTCGAATCTCGTCTTCCGAGGCGGCCTTGCCCTCGACGTACCGCTCCATCAACTGGTCATCGACTTCACAAGCGGCTTCGACGAGCTTTTCCCGGGCCGCCTGGGCACTTCCCAACAAATCCGCAGGGATCTCCTCGACCTGGAACTCAGCCCCGAGGGTCTCGTCGAGGTACCGTATCGCCTTCATGTTGATGAGATCAATGACGCCGGCGAAATCATCCTCGGCCCCGAGGGGCAACTGAATCGGGACAGCGTTGGCTGCCAAACGGGTGCGCATCATCTCGACCGCCCGGCCAAAATCGGAACCAACGCGATCCATTTTGTTCACGAAGGCGATGCGGGGAACGTTGTACTTGTCGGCCTGACGCCACACAGTTCCCGATTGAGGCTCCACGCCGCCCACCGCGCAGAAAACCGCGACCGCCCCGTCCAGGACCCGCAAAGACCGCTCGACTTCGGCCGTGAAGTCCACGTGACCGGGAGTATCGATGATGTTGACGCGGTGGTCCCGCCAGAAACTGGTGGTCGCAGCAGAGGTGATAGTGATCCCACGCTCTTGCTCCTGCTCCATCCAGTCCATGGTGGCCGTGCCCTCGTGTACTTCCCCGAGCTTGTAGGTGATCCCCGTGTAGTAAAGGATTCGCTCGGTGGTAGTCGTCTTCCCGGCATCGATGTGCGCCATGATGCCGATGTTGCGTATGTCAGTTAGAGGTACTTGTCTAGGCATAGAACACTACTTCATCGCAAAAAAGGATGTCCCGCATCGGCCGAAAGCCCGCTCGCCGCCCGGTTTCGGGATCCCGGGACGACACCGAGCTTTATTCCATTCGCTGACTACCAGCGGTAATGGGCAAAGGCCTTGTTGGCCTCTGCCATCCGGTGGGTGTCCTCTCGCTTCTTCACCGCCCCGCCCCGGTTGTTGGCCGCATCCATCAATTCGGCAGCCAACTTGTCGATCATCTTTTTCTCCGGTCGGGACCGGGCGAAATTCACCAGCCAGCGAAGGGAGAGCGAGGTCCGCCGCTCGTTTCGTACTTCGACCGGCACCTGATAGTTGCTACCTCCCACTCGACGACTCTTTACTTCCAGCGACGGCCTTACGTTGTCCACCGCCTTCTTGAAGAGCTTGAGCGGATCGTCCTGGCTTTGCTCGCGCATCTTGTCGAACGCGCGATAGACGATCGTCTCGGCCGTGCTCTTCTTACCCTGCTTCATCACCACGTTGATGAACTTCGAGACGAGCGCGCTGTTGTAGAGCGCATCCGCCTGAATCTGCGTCTTCGGTACTTCTCTTCGGCGCGGCATACTTAATAGGGCTTAGGCCTTGGGTCGCTTGGCTCCGTATTTGGAGCGGCTTTGCTTCCGCCCCTGAACCCCGACCGCATCCAGGGCGCCGCGAACCACGTGGTAGCGCACGCCGGGAAGGTCTTTCACACGCCCTCCACGGATGAGCACGATCGAGTGCTCCTGGAGGTTGTGCCCAATCCCGGGGATGTAGGTCGTCACTTCGATACCGTTCGTCAACCGGACACGCGCCACTTTGCGAAGAGCCGAGTTCGGCTTCTTGGGAGTCGAGATGAACACCCGCACGCAGACCCCCCGCTTCTGGGGACAGCCTTGGAGAGCCGGACTGTCCGTCTTCGAGCTCAGTTTCTGTCGTCCCTTGCGGACGAGCTGACTAATAGTAGGCACGGCCTTCGCCCTCTAAGTCCTGTCCCTTCAATCGTTTAGAGACAACAATGCAGGGCCGTCGGCCCTGCATGTGCACAACCTGACGAGTTTAGCAGGGGTCGCGATCCCTGTCAAGAATTTTTGATGCAACAACTTACATCGATCCGCCGCTTGACTAGACCCCCTCATCGCAACCACATGATTTGGCGGCCAACAGTCGAGCACGAGCCCCGTCTGACTAACTGGATTCGTGGCACCAGGCATATTGACGGCCAACATCCGTCTGACTAGATAGCTCAACGCAACACCTATTTCGGCGGCCGGCCGCAGACTAGGTCTGCTCGACGCCCTCTTCCTTGGACATCGAATCGTCCGCATCGACCTCGCCATCCTCCATGATGTACTCGACCTGCTTCTCGAATTCCTCGCCGGGGAGCTCGGGCTGGCGCTCCAGCGGCTCGGGATCCGGGATCGCTACACGGCGGTGCTGCTCGAGGCCCGTGCCGGCAGGGATGAGCCTGCCCATGATCACGTTTTCCTTGAGCCCCCGCAGGTAATCGATCCTCCCGCTGATGCTCGCCTCGGTCAGGACGCGAGTCGTCTCCTGGAACGAGGCAGCGGAGATGAAACTATCCGTCGAGAGCGACGCCTTGGTGATACCGAGCAGCAAGGGACGACCGGTGGCGGGACGCTCGCCGCGATCGTGCACTTTTTCGTTTTCTTCGGCGAACTTGAAACGATCCACAGTTTCGTCGATGAGGAACTCGGTATCTCCGACTTCTTCGATCTTCACCCACCGCATCATCTGCCGAGCGATGACCTCGATGTGCTTGTCGTTGATGTTGACTCCCTGTAGACGGTAAACCTCCTGGATCTCGTTGACCAGGTAGCTTTCGAGCTCCTTTTCACCCAGCACGTTGAGAATGTCGTGGGGGTTGATGGGACCGTCCATCAGCGCCTCACCGGCTTTCACGCGCTCACCTTCCTGTACGTTGATGTGAACGCCTCTGGGCAACGAGTACTCCCGAACTTCTTCGCTCTCTGCCACCACGGTGATCTTCCGCAACCCCTTGCTGATGCCCCCGTAGCGAACGATGCCGTCGATCTCGGTGATGACCGCCGGATCCTTCGGCTTGCGAGCCTCGAAGAGCTCGACCACCCGTGGCAAACCTCCGGTGATGTCTTTGGTTTTCGTCGTCTCACGAGGGATCTTCGCCAGAACGTCGCCCGGGTGGACGTCATCGCCATCGCCCACCATGAGGTGAGCACCCGAGGGAAGGAGGTACGATCGCGCGTCCTTCTTCTTCGAGTCCTTGATCACGATGGCCGGCTGCCGTTTCTCGTCGCTGGTCTCGATGATGACCGGCATGGAAAGTCCGGTCACTTCGTCCACTTCCTCGTGGACGGTCAACCCCTGGACGATATCCTTGAAATGGGAGGTTCCTCCTTCTTCCGTGAGAATGGAGAAGGTGTACGGATCCCATTCCACGAAGGTCTGACCCGACTTGATGGGTTGCCCGTCCTTGACCTTCAATTTCGCCCCGTAGACGAGTGGATAGCGCTCGCGCTCGCGGCCCTTTTCGTCCAGAACCAGGATTTGGCCAGCGCGGTTCATGACGACCAGATCGCCGTCCTTGTTCTTGACCGTCGAGAGGTTGACGAACTTCACGACGCCGCTCTGTTTGGCTTCCAACGTAGTCTGCTCGGCGACGCGGCTGGCGGTACCTCCGATGTGGAAGGTGCGCATGGTGAGCTGGGTCCCCGGCTCGCCGATGGACTGAGCCGCGATGACGCCGACCGCTTCACCGAGGTCCGCCAAACGGCCCGTGGCGAGGTTGCGTCCGTAGCAGCGGGCGCAAACACCGCGCCTCGACTCACACGTGAGCACCGAGCGGATCTTCACCCTTTCCACGCCGGTGTTCTGAATCGCGTTCGCTATGTCCTCGCTGATCTCTTCGTTGGGAGATACGATGGTGTCACCGGTAAAGCTGTCCTTGATGGTCTCGAGAGGCACGCGGCCCACGATGCGATCTCGCAAGGCCTCGATCACCTCGCCCGCCTCGACGATGGCTCCAACGTAGATTCCGTCGACCGTGCCACAGTCTTGCTCGGAGATGATGACATCCTGGGCGACGTCCACGAGACGTCGCGTCAGGTAACCCGAGTCGGCCGTCTTGAGTGCCGTATCCGCCAACCCCTTCCTGGCTCCGTGGGTCGAGATGAAGTACTGCAACACGGTGAGGCCCTCGCGGAAGTTGCTGGTAATGGGCGTCTCGATGATCTCACCCGATGGCTTCGCCATCAGACCGCGCATTCCTGCGAGCTGGCGGATCTGCTGTTTGCTGCCGCGGGCACCCGAATCGGCCATCATGAAGATCGGGTTGAACTTGCTCTGATCGCGCTCCTGGCGCTCCATCTCCGCGAACATTTCCTGCGCCACGCTGTCGGTGACGTTGGACCAAATCGCGATCACCTTGTTGTAGCGCTCACCCTTGGTGATGGCTCCTTCGCGGTATTGATCGTCGACCTGTTTCACCTCTTGCAGAGCGTTCTCTACCAGCGTGTTCTTCTCGCTGGGAATGACCAAATCATCGATGCCGATGGAGATGCCGCTCCGGGTGGCGTATGTGAACCCGATGTCCTTGAGCGAGTCGAGCATCTCGACTGTCTTGGCGACGCCGTACCTCAGGTAGCAGAAATACACCAGGTTTCCGAGTCCCTTTTTTTTCAACAGACCATTGATGAACGGGATCTCTTTGGGCAGGTGATCGTTGAAGATGACCCGACCGACCGTGGTGTCGATGATGTCGCTCTCGACTTCCTGGATCTCGGCATGGACAACGTCTTGCTTGTCGAAGGCGGTCGTCAGGTCGATGATCTGACCACTGTAAAGCAGACGAGTGGGGCTCAACGTTTCCACTACGCCTGCTTCCAACGCCAACACCACGTCTTCGGGAGTCGCGAAACTCCGACCGGCACCCTTACCTCCCGGTTTCGATTTGGTCATGTAGTAGCAACCCAAGACCATGTCTTGAGAAGGCACGGCGACGGGCTGCCCGTTCGCGGGAGACAAAATGTTGCGCGAGGCGAGCATCAAAAAGGAAGCCTCGATCTGCGACTCCGGTGAAAGAGGAATGTGGACCGCCATCTGATCCCCGTCGAAGTCGGCGTTGAATGCCGTACAGACCAACGGATGGATCCGGATCGCCTTTCCTTCGACGAGAACGGGCTCGAAAGCCTGAATACCCAGTCGGTGCAGCGTGGGAGCCCGGTTCAAGAGAACCGGGTGCTCGCGAATGACCTCCTCGAGGAAGTCCCATACTTCCGGTCGCTGCTGCTCCACCATTTCCTTGGCGGCCTTGATGGTCGTCGCCAAGCCGACCTGTTCCAGCTTGTTGTAGATAAACGGCTTGAAGAGCTCGAGAGCCATTCTCTTGGGGAGACCGCACTGATGGAGTCGGAGCTCGGGCCCAACGACGATGACCGAACGTCCCGAGTAGTCGACCCGCTTTCCTAGGAGATTCTGTCGGAAGCGACCCTGTTTGCCCTTCAATGTGTCGGAAAGTGACTTCAAGGGGCGGTTGTTGGCACCACGAAGAACGCGTCCCCGTCGGCCGTTGTCGAAGAGCGCATCGACTGCTTCTTGCAGCATGCGCTTTTCGTTCCGCACGATGACGTCGGGAGCCTTGAGCTCCATCAACTTCTTGAGCCGGTTGTTGCGGTTGATGACCCGGCGATAGAGATCGTTGAGATCGCTGGTCGCGAATCGCCCGCCGTCGAGTGGAACCAAGGGCCGAAGCTCGGGTGGGATCACCGGGATCACGTCCAGAATCATCCACTCCGGCCGGTTGTTCGATTTGCGGAAAGCCTCCACGACCTTCAGCCGCTTCGCGAACTTGAGCTTCTTCTGGAGCGACGTCTCGGTCTTCATCAGGGCGCGCAGCTCTTCCGAGAGATCTTCTACCTCAACCCTGCGAAGCAGCTCCTTGATCGCCTCCGCTCCCATCCGGGCGTTGAACTTGCTGCGATACTCCTCCCGTAGAGTTCGATAGCGCTCTTCGCTGAGGAGCTCCTTTTCTTTGAGCGGCGTGTCGCCGGGGTCGATGACCACGTAGGACTCGAAATAGAGCACTCGCTCCAGGTCGCGGAGGGACATGTCCAGCAGGTGACCGATGCGACTCGGCAACCCCTTGAAGAACCAAACGTGTGAGACCGGGCAGGCCAGCTCGATCTGAGCCAGACGCTCCCGCCTCACTTTGGACTGAGTCACCTCGACGCCACACTTGTCGCAGATGACGCCGCGGTGTTTCATACGCTTGTACTTGCCGCACAAGCATTCCCAGTCGGTCACGGGGCCGAAGATCTTGGCGCAGAACAGACCATCCCGCTCCGGCTTGAACGTGCGGTAGTTGATGGTCTCCGGTTTGGTCACCTCACCGTGTGACCATGCGCGGATCTTCTCCGGAGAGGCTAGACTGATCTTTATAGCGTCGAAGTCAACGACCAGATTTCCTTTGTCGCGAGCAGTGGCAAAAGCTTTCAACTTATCCTCCGGTCCTGGTAAGAAAAGGGCTCACTAGATCGTATTGTGTTGACCGAACTCCCTCTTTGCTGTCAGAAATCAATGTTTCGCCGGTCAACAAACTCAATCCTTGGTCTTCAGCAGTTCAACATCCAAACATAGACTCTGGAGCTCCCGAATCAGAACGTTGAACGATTCAGGTAGCCCAGGAGCAAACGACGTGTCTCCCTTCACGATCGCCTCGTAGATCTTGGCTCGTCCGTACACGTCATCCGACTTGGCAGTGAGCAGCTCTTGGAGCGTGTGCGCCGCACCGTAAGCTTCGAGTGCCCACACCTCCATCTCGCCGAACCGCTGACCACCGAACTGGGCCTTGCCTCCCAGCGGCTGCTGGGTAATGAGGCTGTAGGGCCCGATGCTGCGGGCGTGCATCTTGTCATCCACCAGATGCGATAGCTTGAGCATATAGATGTACCCGATGGTGACCTGCTGCTCGAAAGGCACGCCGCTATTCCCGTCGTAGAGAACGGTCTTTCCGCCCTCGAGCACGTTCGGCTTCAGCGCCCCGTTGCTGACTGCCGCTTCGTTGGCGTCTCCCAGAAATTCCTTGATCTGAACCTCCGAGGCGCCATCGAACACCGGCGTCGCAAAGTACTTACTGAGCACCTTGCCGGCCCAGCCGAGATGGGTCTCCAGTATCTGCCCCACGTTCATCCGGGAAGGCACGCCGAGCGGGTTCAGGACGATCTCGACCGGCGTTCCATCGGGGAGATACGGCATATCCTCTTCGGGAACGATCTTCGCGATCACGCCCTTGTTGCCGTGACGCCCGGCCATCTTGTCGCCTACCGACAACTTCCGCTTCATGGCGACGTAGACCTTGACCATCTTGATGACGCCGGGAGGTAGCTCATCACCCTTCTGAAGCCGGTTCATGCGCTCGTCGAAGAGCGCTTTCAGCACCTCGACCTGGCGTTCGGTCTTGTCTTCGATCTCCTGGATCTCGTCCAGCACCTCCACCGCAATGTCCGTCTCCAGCAAGCCCAGATAAGCCGGTCGCAGCTCACGCAGAACGTCCTTGGTGAGCTTGGTCTTCTTCTTGAGAAATTCTTCGCCGGTACGAGGATTGACCAAATCTTCGATCAATATGCTTCCCGAGAGGCGCTCGATCACCCTCTTGTTTCTCTCTTCTTTGAGGATCCGGATCTCGTCGTTGAGATTCTTCTCGAGCATGCCGATTTCATCGGCCTCGATCGCCTTGGCCCGTTCGTCCTTCTCCACGCCTTTTCGGGAGAAGATCTTCACGTCCACGACGATCCCTTCGATGCCTGGCGGACAGGTTAGAGAGGCGTCTCGGACGTCACCGGCCTTCTCGCCGAAGATCGCCCGCAGCAGCTTCTCTTCCGGCGTGAGCTGCGTTTCTCCCTTCGGAGTCACCTTGCCCACCAGGATGTCGCTGGGCTTCACATAGGCACCGATTCGGATGATTCCCGACTCGTCGAGGTTCGCCAAGAATCCCTCGGAGACGTTGGGAATATCGCGCGTAATCTCCTCCGGCCCGAGCTTCGTGTCGCGAGATTCGGTGTCGAACTCTTCGATGTGTATGGAGGTATAGGCATCCGCCTTGACCAACTTCTCCGACACCAAGATCGCGTCTTCAAAGTTGTACCCGCGCCAGGGCATGAAGGCGACGAGAACGTTCCGGCCCAGAGCCAGCTCGCCCCTATCCGTGCAGGGGCCGTCGGCAATCACTTGCCCCTTCTCCACTTTGTCACCGACCTTCACAATCGGGAGCTGATTCATGCAAGTGTTTTGATTGGACCGCTTGAACTTGGTCAGGTTGTAGATGTCGGCGCCGATCTCCTTCGCTCTTTTGCCGGTACCCGTGCTTTCGATGCGGACGATGATGCGGCGAGAGTCCACAGAGTCCACAACGCCGGCGCGTCGACAGACGATCACCGCGCCGCTGTCACGGGCGGTGACGTACTCCATCCCCGTTCCCACGATGGGCGCCTCGGCTTGAAGCAGTGGAACCGCCTGCCGTTGCATGTTGGAGCCCATCAGAGCGCGGTTGGCGTCATCGTTCTCCAGAAAAGGAATGAGCGACGCGGCTACCGAGACGAGCTGCTTGGGTGAGACGTCGATGCTCTGCACGGCGTCGCGAGGCGCCAAGACAAAATTGCCCGCTTGCCGGCAGTTCACCCGATCCGACACCAGCCGGCCACGATCGTCCACCTTTGCATTGGCCTGCGCGATGATGAACTGGTCCTCCTCCCATGCGGAAAGATAGAACGCGTACGGTCTTCCCTCGGCGGGACGCTGACCGGTCTTCTTGAGCTTCTCGTTCTCCCGATCGAACTGGGGACGATCGACGATGGCTCCCGCTTGGAAGGAGCTGTCACGACCGACGGTCACCATCAAATGTTCCACGACACGCCCATCTTTCACTTTCTTGTAAGGGCTCTCGATGAAGCCGTATTCGTTGATGCGCGCATAACAGGAGAGAGAGCTGATCAACCCGATGTTCGGACCTTCCGGGGTTTCGATCGGACAGATTCGGCCGTAGTGCGTGGGGTGTACGTCGCGCACCTCGAAACCCGCCCGCTCTCGCGAGAGCCCGCCCGGCCCCAAGGCTGACAGGCGCCTCTTGTGCGTGACCTCGGAGAGAGGGTTCGTCTGGTCCATGAACTGAGATAGCTGGGAGGAACCGAAGAACTCCCGGACCGCGGCCATAACCGGCTTCGCATTAATAAGGTCGTGGGGCATCGCGGTTGCCATCTCTTGATAGACGCTCATCTTTTCTTTGATGGCCCGTTCCATCCGAACCAGACCGATCCGAAACTGGTTCTCCAGGAGCTCTCCAACCGATCGCACCCGACGGTTGCCGAGGTGATCGATGTCATCCACCGTACCGACGTTCTTCTGCAACTTGAGCAGGTACCTGATGACCTCGAAGAAATCCTGAGGCTCCAACAGGCGTTGGTCGAGATCGGCCTTCAGCCCGAGCTTCGTGTTGAGCTTCAGCCGGCCGACGCGAGAGAAATCGTACTTCTGGGCATTGAAGAACATCCCCTTGAACAAGGAGCGCGAGCTCTCGAGGGTCGGTGGATCGCCGGGACGCAGCCTGCGGTAGATCTCGATGAGCGCCTCCTCAGGGCTCTTGAGGGTGTCTTTCTTACCGGTCAGAGAAATGATGGGGCCAACGTCCGCCTGAGCCGGAACGAACACGTCGATCGTGGGAATCTGGTTCTCGGCAAGCAAAGCCAGCACTTCCGGCGTGAGCTCATCGTTCGACTCCGCCAGCACCTCGCCCGAAGATTGGTCGATGACGTCGGCGACCGAAAGCGCGCTTTCGAGATCCGCTTCCCTGATTTCGATTTCCGTGATCCCCTCGCTCTGAATCTTCTCCATCGCGGCGTGGGTGATCCGCTTGCCGGCAGCGACGATCACGTCCTTCTTTTTGTCCCCGGACGCAACATTCGTGGATAGCCGGCGACCTATCAGCGAAGGAGACACCCCCAGGAACAGCTTGCTTTCTCGAAGGTGAACGCGATCCACGGCGTAGAAGGTCCTGAGGATCTCTTCGTTGGAGCGTAGTCCGAGGGCCCGCAGGAAGACGGTTGCCAGAAACTTCCGCTTTCGATCGATCCGAACGTAGAGCAGATTCTTCTGATCGAACTCGAACTCCACCCAGGAGCCACGATAGGGGATGATCTGGGCTAGAAAAGAACCCTTGTCCACCTCGTGGAAAAACACCCCCGGTGAGCGATGGAGCTGAGAAACGATGACGCGCTCCGTCCCGTTAATAATGAAGGTGCCGTTGTCGGTCATGAGCGGAATGTCGCCGAAGTAGACTTCCTGCTCTTTGATGTCGCGGATCGAGCGCACTCCGGACTCGGGATCCTTGTCGTATACGGTGAGGCGGATCGTCACCTTGAGGGGGACCGAATAGGTCATTCCCCGCTCCTGGCACTCCTCGACGTCGTATTTCAACTTGAGCCCAACCGAATCTCCGCACGTGTCGCACACGGTGCCGCGGTTCTCGTTGGGCTCTCCGCATGAGGGACAGGCAACCTCGCGGTCACCAACGGGGTTGGTTCGGATGCTGGTGCCGCACGACGTACAAGCCCGGCGAAGATGCTGCAGCCCCTCCAACTTTCCGCACTTACATTCCCAGACGCCGGTGGAGTACTCCACGAACTGCAGCTCGCAGTTCTCCCGGAAATCCGTAATCGGGAAAACGGACTTGAACACTGCCTGTAGCCCGGAGTCCTCCCTTTCCGAGGGAAGAAGGCTCATTTGCAGAAAGCGTTCATAGGATCTCTTCTGAATCTCGATTAGATTCGGAATGGGAATGAGCGTCTGAATCCTAGAGAAATCGATCCTCCGCCGGTACGGATTGGCAGCTATTGTTTCCATATTGACCGTAAGCTCCTATCAAACGCCGAGCTGCGGCTCGGGCGGGATTGCAAAAGAGGGACCGCCAGGAACCTGGACCAAGGCCGTCCCAGAAAAAATCGCACCGCTCCGCTATTTCAGTTCGACGGTTGCGCCGACGTCGGCGAACTTCTTCTTGATGGCCTCGGCTTCTTCCTTCGGCACGCCTTCCTTGACGGTCTTGGGAGCTCCCTCCACGAGGTCCTTCGCTTCCTTCAGGCCGAGGCTGGTCACTTCGCGCACGGCCTTGATGACGTTGATCTTCTTGTCACCCACTGCCGTGAGCACGACCTCGAATTCGGTCTTCTCCTCTGCCGCGGCCGGGGCGCCGAGGGCGCCGGCAGGCATCGCCATAGGCATAGCCGCCGCAGCCTTGACGCCGAGCTCGTCCTCGAGTGTTTTCACCAACTCGGACAACTCGAGAACCGAGATCGACTTGATGTAGCTCACTACGTCTTCCTGTGTAACGTTCGCCATGATCGCTCCTTCTATTGGATCTCTACGCGGACTCTTTCTTCTTATCGCTTAGTCCTTCGCAGCATCTGTCTCGTCTGGTGTTTGGTCTGATGATTCCGCTTGCGCCTTGTCCGGCTCGGCTTTTTCAGCCGGCTCAGCTAGCGCAGCCTGCTCAGTCTGTTTGCTTTCCTCGGCCGGCTTGGCCTCTTCGCCGGCTGGTTTGGCCGGTGCCTTGCTCTCCGCAGCCTTCAGCACCAGCATGAAATCCCGGACCGGAGCCTGCAAGACTCCCAGGAAGTCCTGAATCGTCGCCAGCAGGACGTAGAGCAGCTTCGCCCTGAGCTCGTCCTTTCCTGGCAACGCAGCGAGCTGCTTGCACTGATCCGGCGTTACTTCCTTGCCCGAGACCATCCCCCCCTTGAAGGTGAGTACCGGTACGTCCTTCGCAAAATCATTCAGAACTTTAGCGAGCGCTACCGGATCGGAGTCCGTGTACGCCAGACCCGTCATCCCACTGAAATGGGCGGTCATAGGCTCCAACGGTGTCCCCTGCAGAGAACGGAGTGCCAATGTGTTCTTGACCACGCGGTACTTCGACCCCGACTCCCTGACTTTTCGGCGCAGCTCGGTCGCTTCTTCAACCTTCAACCCGCGGAAATCCACGGCAAAGATCCCGGAGAGTGTTTCGACGTCCTTTGCCAGGGTGTCTACCGCTGCCTGCTTTTCCGCCCGATTCACCTAAAACCTCCTGAGCTGCCTTCCTTATCCTTACTTGACCACAAAGGACTGGGGATCGATGCGCACACCGGGTCCCATCGTCGAGGAAAGACACACCGACCTGACGTACTTTCCTTTGGAGGCCGACGGCTTCGCCTTCATCACGCTATCGATGAGAACGCGCAAGTTCTCGAGCAATTTGTCCTCGGGAAATGACAACTTGCCCACCGCCGCGTGGATGATGGCCGTCTTGTCGACGCGAAATTCGACCTTGCCCGCCTTGATCTCTTTGACGGCCTTGCCAATATCGAAAGTGACCGTACCGGTCTTGGGGTTGGGCATCATCCCTCGCGGTCCGAGAATCTTGCCGAGCTTGCCCACGCTCCGCATCATGTCCGGCGTCGCGACCACCGCATCGAAGTCCATGAAGCCGGCGGCGATCTTCTCGACCATATCTTCGCCACCCACCAGATCCGCGCCCGCCTGCTCTGCTTCGGTGACCTTTTCGCCCGACGCAATGGCCAGGATCCGTCTCGACTTGCCGAGTCCGTGTGGCAACACGACCGTTCCACGTACCATCTGGTCCGCATGTTTGGGATCGACGCCGAGACGCATCGCGACTTCCACGCTCTCGTCGAACTTGGCGTACTTGACCTTCTTGACGAGACCGACCGCCTCTTCCAGCGTGAAGTCGCGACGGTCGCCGACTTCTTCTTTTGCTTTGGTGTAGTTCTTACCTGGCATGCTAGTTAGTCTCCGGGCCCGGCATTCATTAGGGCTCGCTCGGCTCCTCGCCTCGCTCGCGGCTAGCTGCACGCGTTTCACTGCTCCACCTCAATTCCCATGCTCCGGGCGGTTCCCATGACGATCTGCTTGGCGGCCTCGATGTCGCCGGCGTTCAGATCCGGCATCTTGGTCTTCGCTATTTCCTCGACTTGTTTCATCGTAACCTTGCCGACCTTGTTGCGATTCGGCTCTCCCGACCCCTTGGCGATTCCCACCGCCCGCTTGAGCAAGATGGAGGCCGGCGGAGTCTTGGTGATGAACGTGTAAGAGCGGTCCTGGTAGACGGTAATGACGACCGGGATGATGAGCCCCTCCTGCTTACTCGTCTTGGCGTTGAAGGCCTTGCAGAAATCCATGATGTTGACACCGTGCTGTCCCAACGCGGGACCGACCGGAGGCGCAGGCGTGGCTTTCCCCGCGGGGATGTGGAGCTTGATGAGACCCATTACTTTTTTCATGTCTTCTCTACTTGCAAAAAGTCCAACTCCACCGGGGTCGAGCGGCCGAAAATCGACACCATGACCTTCAACGTGTTGCGATCTAGATTCACTTCGTCGACGACGCCGGAGAAGTTGCTGAAGGGACCGTCGATGATGCGCACCGGCTCACCAGACTCGAACGTGTACTTCGGCTTTGGTTTCTCGGCAGCAACGGTGACCTGTTCGATCACCTGGTCTACCTCTTCCTGAGTCAGAGGCGCTGGCCGGTGCCCCGCACCCACGAAACCGGTGACTTTCGGCGTGTTCTTCACCACGTGCCAGGTCGTGTCGTTCATGTCCATCTGCACCAGGACGTACCCCGGGAAAAACCTTTTGGGGCTCACGACCTTCTTCCCGCTCTTCATCTCCACGACGTCCTCGGTCGGAATGAGAACCTCGCCGATTTGCTCCTCCAGTCCGAAGGCTTGAACCCGCTGCTTCAGACTGTCCGCCACTTTCTTCTCGAACCCCGAGTACGTGTGCACGATGTACCACTGTTTGGCCATGAAACTGTCGGTCCTCACAAGATTACAGGCCCCCCACCAGTCTGGTGAGGGCGGCGGCGGCGTAAGACATGATCAAATCCAATCCGTACAGATAGAAGCCAAAGAAAAATACCGTCAATACAACGACGACGGTCGTCCCTTGGACTTCCTTTCTCGGGGGCCAAGTTACCTTCTTGAACTCGTTGCGGACTTCGGAAATGAACGTCCGCGCCCGTTGAAAGTATGCTGCTACCTTGTTCAACCGTCTCGCCCCCTCAAGTGGCAGGCCAGGAGGGACTTGAACCCCCAACCCCCGGTTTTGGAGACCGGTGCTCTGCCAATTGAGCTACTGGCCTACTGCTGTAACCGGTCCTTCCTGTAACTCCCTGCCCGGCCCATCGTCGTCTGACGCGCTCCAGTCTAAGCAACCGCGCCATTTGACGGCCAACGGTGAGCCCAGGCCTGCCTGACTAGCCCCCCTCAAAGCAACCGCCTAATTCGGCGGCCGGCGGGGGCTGCGCGGCAGCTGAGGGCTCCTACTTCGTTTCCCGGTGCGATGTATGCGATCGGCAAAAGCGACAGTACTTCCGGAATTCCAGTCGGTCTGTAGTCTTCTTCTTGTTCCTCGTCGTGGAGTAGTTACGCCTCTTACACTCGGAACAAGCGAGGGTCACGATATCCCGGGCCATAATGTGCTCTTACTCGATGACTTCCGTAATCGTTCCTGCACCGACCGTGCGCCCGCCCTCTCGAATCGCGAGACGCAACCCCTTCTCCATCGCGATCGGCGTGATGAGCTCGATGGTCAGGCTCGTGTTGTCTCCCGGCATCACCATCTCCGCTCCACTCGCTAGCGTCGCCACTCCCGTCACGTCCGTCGTCCTGAAATAAAACTGCGGACGGTAGCCGTTGAAAAACGGCGTATGACGCCCTCCTTCTTCTTTCGTCAGGACGTAGACCTCCGCCTTGACGTTCGTGTGCGGTGTGATCGACCCCGGCTTCGCCAGAACCATCCCACGCTCAACCTCTTCCTTCTCCGTGCCTCGAAGCAATACCCCGATGTTGTCTCCCGCCATCCCTTCGTCCAGGAGCTTCTTGAACATCTCCACTCCCGTTACCACTCGCTTGCGCGTCTCCTGCATCCCCACGATCTCGATCTCTTCGCTGACTTTCACCTTCCCGCGCTCCACTCGACCCGTCACCACCGTCCCACGACCCGAGATCGAGAACACGTCCTCGATCGGCATCAGAAACGGCTTGTCGATCTCTCGTTCCGGTACCGGCACGTAATCGTCCAGAGCCGCCATCAAATCCATGATCGGCTTGCTCTCCGGAGCGCCAGGATCCCCGCTCCCCTCCAGGGCCTTCAACGCACTTCCACGCACGATCGGGATGTCGTCTCCTGGAAACTCATACGCCGACAACAGCTCGCGTACCTCTAGCTCCACCAGGTCCAATAGCTCCGGATCGTCCACCGCGTCCGTCTTGTTCAAGAAAACCACGATGTATGGCACGCCCACTTGCCGAGCCAACAAAATGTGCTCCCGCGTCTGCGGCATCGGTCCATCCGCCGCAGATACCACCAGGATCGCTCCATCCATCTGCGCCGCTCCCGTGATCATGTTCTTCACGTAGTCCGCATGACCCGGGCAGTCCACATGCGCATAGTGACGGTTGTCCGTCGTGTACTCCACGTGCGCCGTCGCTATCGTGATGCCTCGCTCACGCTCCTCAGGAGCGTTGTCGATCGAATCGAACGACCGGAACGACACCTTGTCGTCCTTGGTGTGCAGGATCTTCGTTATCGCCGCCGTCAGCGTCGTCTTGCCATGGTCTACGTGACCAATCGTTCCCACGTTCACATGCGGCTTACTGCGATCAAATTTCTCCTTCGACATCGCTATTCTCCAATGAGTCCGGCCTGAGAGTTATCTGTGGGCCTCGAATGTCTGGACTTGCCCGAAACGCCTGGAAGGACCTGCCTCACTGCCAATCTCCGCAACGCATTAATCACTTCCGCCTCGGCTTTTTTCCCAATCACCGAGCGCTCCCCCAACGCTACGGGAAGCCACCGTGCGACACTCTTTATGAAAACGTAATGGAGCCCACGACCGGGATTGAACCGGTGACCCCTTCCTTACCAAGGAAGTGCTCTACCACTGAGCCACGTGGGCTCGATTTCCCTGATCTACTTGTCCGCCCGTCGGCCGAACCGCCTTCCGCGAAACCAACTTCGTCCCCGCGATAATGGAGCGGGAGACGGGACTCGGACCCGCGACCCTCAGCTTGGAAGGCTGATGCTCTACCAACTGAGCTACTCCCGCCCAATGGCTTACAATCCGCCAACCCTAAGCTCGACCAGCTTGGCCTACTTGACTGGCTGGGCAGCCGAGGAGGTTCTGGTGGAGAGGGGAGGATTCGAACCTCCGTAGACCTATGGCCGGCAGATTTACAGTCTGCTGCGTTTGACCGCTTCGCTACCTCTCCGCCCTTCCCCCGAAGCGGTTGATTCAGGCCCTTGGCTGTTGTATTTGGGTCGGGGATCTTCACTCTTAAGATGCCTCTAACTGGAGCTGGCGAAGGGATTTGAACCCCCGACCCGCTGATTACAAATCAGCTGCTCTACCACTGAGCTACGCCAGCTAGCAAACCAGCAAGTGTAGCATAGGGGCCGGGTTGCCGCAACATATTTTCGTCGTCTGGAGCCCGTTTCGAGCTCATTTCGACCCCTCCGGGGACCCGCCATCCCGGTCAGCCGGCGCCCTCTGCCGGAGGACCTCATAGAGGACCACCCCCGCGGCGACCGACAAGTTGAGTGAGTCCACGTGCCCGAGCTGGGGCAGCGAAACCAGGGCATCGCAGGTCCGCGACACCAGGGGACGGAGCCCCTTCCCCTCGGATCCCAGCACCAGGATGAGCGACACGGTGTAGTCGAACCGATACCACGGTAGAGATCCTCCCGGCGCCAATCCCACCACCCAGATGCCATTTTTCTTCACCTGCTCGAGCGACGCCACCAAGTTGGGAACGCGGGCCAGGCGCGCATGGAGGAGGGCACCGGCCGAGGCGGAGATCGCAGCCGACGAAGGAGGGGCAACCCCGCGCTTGGGCACCAGGATGCCGGAGACCCCCGCGCCGTCCGCCGTGCGAGCCACCGCACCGAGATTCCGCGGGTCCTCGAGGCGATCGAGCGCCAAGAGAAGAGCCGGCTCCGGGGCACTTGCCAACAGTTCGTCGAGATCCCACCACCGCACGGCCGCCATTTCCGCGACCACCCCTTGATGGTGACCTCCCGACGCAAGCCGCTCCAAGACCTTTGGCTTTTCGCGGTAGACGGGCACACCCCGATCGCGCGCCAGAGTTTGGATCTCCCGGGCCCGGGCATCGAGCCGCCCCTCTGAGAGCACGACCTTGCGCACCCGATCGGGCGACGCCCTGAGCGCCTCACGCACGGACTGAAGGCCAGCTATCGTGTTCACGAAGCTAGCTTTTCTCCACCAACACCACGGCCTGAGCGAAGATCCCTTCCTTGCGACCGGTGAAACCCATGCCGTCGGTCGTCTTCGCCTTCACCCCCACGGCTTCGGGTGAAATCTTCAGCAGGTCCGCAACCCCTTTGCGGATGGCCTCATAGTGGGTGGCCAGAGGTGGCTCCTCTGCCACGATCACGGTATCGACCTGCACGATGCGGCAGCTTTTTCCCTTAAGGATCTTGAGCGCTTCCGTAACGAAGAGACGGCTTGCCGCTCCCTCGAAGCGCGCGTCCCGGGACGGAAACAACGACCCCATATCGGGCGCGCCCGCCGCCCCTAGCATGGCGTCGGTTATGGCATGGAGGAGAACGTCCCCGTCGGAGTGTCCGACCAAACCCCGGGTGTACGGGATCTCGATGCCGCCCAGGAAGAGCTTTCGATCCGGAGCGAGCTGGTGGGCATCGAAACCAATGCCGACTCGAACATTCATGAACCGCCTCCCCCCTCTCCCCCGTCTCCTAATGCCAAGTAGTGTTCCGCCAGCGCCAAGTGCTCGCTGGTCGTGACCTTGATGTTCCGAACCGATCCCGGGACGAGATGGACTTTCACGCCGAGTCGTTCGACGAGCTGAGCTTCGTCGGTCCCCTGAAAACCCTCCGCCCGGGCCTGGTCAAACGCCGTTCGCAAGATCCCGTGACGAAAGCACTGCGGCGTCTGCGCATGATAGTAGAGTCGGCGATCGACTGTTCGCACGACGACCGCGGCATCGGATGGATCGGGGCCCACCTCTTTCAACGTCTCGCTGACCGGTAGTCCCGCTATCGCTCCACCGAATCGCTTGGCCGCAGCCACGACGCTTCCGATGATCTCCTGGGACACCAGGGGACGCGCGCCGTCGTGCACGAGCACCGAACCCTCGAAAGAAGGTGGGATGGTGGAGAGACCGTTCCAAACCGAGTCCTGCCTCGAGTCACCACCTGGAACCACCTCCAAATCGTCACCGGGCGAGAACCATGGCGTCATCAGCTGAACGTGCTGCTCGAAATCGTGGCTGGGTAGCACGACCACGATGCGATCGATGTCCGGCGACCGTATGAAGCGCGTGACGGTGTGCGCCAGCAGCGGTTTTCCCATGAGCTCGAGGAACTGCTTGGGCCGAGGAGCGCGCACCCGTGAACCGGAGCCACCGGCCGCGACGATGGCTATCGTGTCGGCGCTCGGCGTTTTCGGCATGGTTGGCATTCTCGAGAGGGCGACTAGTCCCCAATACGCCGCGCCCCGGTGAATCGCGACACCCGTTCCACCGTCTGATCGAGCCGCCTCGCCAAGAGGTCTTGCTTCATGGCGTATGGCGCGAAGATAGCCACCAGGGCTCGCCGAGTCCTTTCCGAGATCGACGCGCGAGCGGAATCAGACGTCGGGTTTCCGAAGGGACCCTTCTCATCGGCCAGGCAGATGCGGCCACCGAGATGCACCGGCCCCTTGCGGATCCCCGGATAGCTCTCCCCCGGTCGACCCAGCCGCGCCTCGATCGGCGGGGCGAGAGTCTCCAGATCATAGACGCCATAGGAAAGCTGAAACTCGAGCGAGCACAGGTTCACCGTGTCGACCAACAAGTTGACCTGGTAGAGCGGTTGGCCTTTGAGAACGCGCCGCAGCAATGCTTCCGACGACGGTCTGACCTTGGTGGGATCGAGACCGATCGCTTTGTAGAGAGAGCGCGTTTCCGCGACGCCCGGTATCTCGAGCCAGCCCGTCCCCTGGTACCGCTTGCGAAGGGTTTCGCACACGCCATCGAGCTCCGATTGAAGAGCGGACCGATCTTTCGACAGATCCACACCCTCGAACTGGGCAGTGGCCAGACGCAGACGGTTGTCGAGCTCGTCGTTTAGGGTGATCACGCCTTTACCGATTGTCCCGACTGTACCGACTCGGACTGGTAGTGTCGCACGACGGTCTCCCGAACCTCTCGCGCGAGCTCGACCGCAGCATCCTCGCTGAGGCCCTCGACGGGGATCGGGCGTTCCACGTGGACGCTGACCGTGCCCGGGCGCACCGTCACCTCTCCGCGCTTCATGATGCGCCAACTCTCCGAAATAGTGACCGGCACGACCGGGACGCCCGACTTGATGGCAAGCAAGAAAGATCCCTGTTTGAAGCGGCCGATCGAGCCGTTCGCGTTTCGGGTCCCCTCAGGAAAGATCACCACCGAAATCCCCTGCTGGATCCGTTTGGCCGCCCGTTCCAGGCTCTGGCGTGCCCGGACCGGGTTGGAACGATCCACGGAAATGTGTCCACAAAAGAATAGGTGCCACCCCATGAAGGGCACCCTGTTGAGAGACTTTTTGTACAAAATGCGAAACGAGAAAGGAAGCCAGGCAAAGAGAATCGGTATGTCGTAAATGCTCTGGTGATTCGCGGCGAAAATGTAGTTCCGATTCCTCTCCAGATTCTCGAGACCACTGAGCGATACCTTCACCCCACAGGTCGTCAAGATGAGCCAGGACCAGGTTCGAGCCAGCCAATGCGAAGGAGTGCCGCTGCGGAAAACCATCCCGAGCACGATCGACACCGCTCCACACACGATGGTGTAGAGACTCACCATGGGAATCGAGATCAGGACGGTTCGAAGGGTGGCCAGCATGGCCAGGACGGCTTAACCCTTCTCTACCGCTGCCGAGTTGTAGGTCTCGATGGCTTTGCCGAAAATCATCTTCCCTGCGGTGGTTTGGAGCACGCTGGTCACCGTGACGTCGACATTCTTCCCGATGAGCTTTCTGGCGTTGTCGACGACGACCATCGTGCCGTCATCCAGATACGCGACGCCTTGGTTGTACTCCTTGCCTTCTTTGAGGATGAACACGCGCATGAACTCGCCGGGAAGCACGACCGGTTTCAGCGCGTTAGCGAGCTCGTTGATGTTCAGCACCGGAACGCCCTGCAGTTGCGCCACCTTGTTGAGGTTGAAATCGTTGGTGACGATCTTGGCGGACTGGACCTTCGCCAGCTCGATGATCTTGAGATCGACTTCTTTGACTTCCGGAAAGTCGACTTCCGAAATGTTCACCTCAATCCCACTCATCTTTCGGATCTTCTGAAGGATGTCGAGACCGCGTCGTCCACGGTTTCGCTTGAGCGAGTCGGCGGAATCGGCGACTTGCTGGAGCTCCTTGAGCACGAACTGCGGGATGACCATGATGCCATCCATGAAGCCGGTCTCGCAGATGTCGGCCACGCGCCCGTCGATGATCACGCTCGTATCGAGGATCTTGTAGCTGCTAACGGTCGTCGTGCCGCGGAAATAGGCCAGTATCGATAGCGGGTCGAACCACTCCGATTTCTTGAGGCCCAGAAGCAAACCAACGTAGGCGAGGAAGAACAAGACCAGAGACTGCCAAAACGCCTGAGCGTTGTCGGCCATGGGAATCTTCGACAAGGGAATGCCCACCAGCAAGGCCAGAAGCACACCCAGCACTGCGCCGATGAAGCCCCCCGCCACTTGTCGTGCGGGAACGGTTCGAACGCGGAACTCCAGTGAAATGATGGCTATTCCCAACACGGCACCGAGGGCCGCATTGGCGAGCGCGCCCCAGGGCAGAGGGGCAAAGAGAACCGATGTATAGATGACTGCCCCAAGTAGAAGCGTTCTAATTATGAATATGGACATATGAATTTCTCACTTGGTGGCTGGCATGTATGAATAAGTTCAGAGAGCTGCCTCGAGTGCCTCCCCCACGCTCCGGACTCCGACGAGCTCCACCGAGCCGTTATCGTCCGGAAGGGGCAAGTTGCCAGCCGGGAGTATGATTCGATTGAACCCGAGCCGGGCAGCTTCTCGTACTCTCATCGCCGCGCGCTGCGCCGCCCGCACTTCCCCGGCAAGCCCCACCTCCCCGAGCAAGACGCACTGCGCTTGGACCGGTCGCCCCTTGAAACTCGACGCAACCGCCGCAACGACTCCTAGATCGGCCACGGGCTCGTCGACAACCAACCCGCCGGCCACTTTGACGAACACATCCTCCGCGGAAAGGGCGAGACCGATTCGTTTCTCCAGAACCGCCAACAACAGGGCAACCCGATTGGTGTCGATGCCCAACGCTACTCGCCGCGGATACCCAAAACTGGAGCGCGACACCAAAGCTTGGATCTCGACCAGGAGTGGCCTCGTCCCCTCCACGCTGCACACGACGACCGAGCCCGGCGCCTTGTCCGCGCGCTCCGACAGAAACAGCCCGGAGGGATTCGCCACCGGCTCGAGGCCCGAGCCGGTCATCTCGAAGACGCCGAGCTCTCCCGCTGCGCCGTAGCGGTTCTTGGTAGCACGAACGAGACGATGTGCGTGATGTTGTTCGCCTTCGAAGTAGAGCACGGTGTCGACCATGTGCTCGAGCGCTTTGGGTCCGGCCAGGCTGCCGTCCTTCGTCACATGCCCGATCAGGAACACGGGTGTCCCCGTCGACTTCGCGAAGTAAAGGAGCTCTGCCGCCGCCTCGCGCACCTGGCTAACGCTACCCGGGGCGGACGAGAACTTCGACGAGTACACCGTTTGTACTGAATCCAGGATCACCGTGCTCGGCTTTTGTTTCGCGAGCTCCGCCACAATGTTGTCTAGATTGGTCTCGCTGAAAAGGAGCAGGTTCTCCGCGTCCACACCCAGCCGCTCTCCCCGAAGCTTGATTTGCTGCTCCGACTCTTCCCCACTGATATAGAGGACGGGACGACGCTCGCTCCCCCCCGATGCCGCGAGCTGTGAAGCCACCTGTAGCAACAGCGTCGACTTCCCAATCCCGGGATCGCCGCCGAGCAACACCACGGAACCCGCGACGAGGCCTCCGCCCAGGACACGATCGAACTCCTCGATGCTAGTGGTCTGTCGATCGGCGGCATCCGGGCTGACCTCCGGATAGGGACGTGGGCTACCCGCCGCGGACAAACTATGCGCGCGAATCTCGGACTCGGGTGCGTTTCGTTCTTCGACGAAACTGTTCCATGCTCCGCAGTCGGGGCAGTGCCCCAACCATTTCGCCGAACTGACACCACATTCCTGACAGACGAAGGCGGTCTTGACTTTACCCTTTGGCAACGTCTTGTCTCGACAATCTGCGGCTTCCCACGGGGGAATCGAGCCGCCGGACTTTTTCAGAATGAGACACCTGAAAAAACATTACGACTCTGGCTCTCGCTTTCGGACTGGGTGAATCGACCCAATAGCCAATGATTATAGCATGTAAGGGTCGGTCGGATCGTGATGGGCCCGCAAGGAGCCCAATTCGGATGCTGGGCTCGGCTAAATCCAAACTGGCAGCGGGTGATGCGACGAATGGAGTTAGGGTCAGGGAGCGTCCTGTCGCCACTCCAAGTTCTCGAACCGTGTGTATTCCTTGATGAAGGCGAGCCTCACGACGCCCGTGGGCCCGTTTCGTTGTTTGCTGACGATGAGCTCCGCCAACCCTTTGTTCTCGGGGGTTGCGTTATACTCCTCTTCCCGGTAGATGAAAACAACAACGTCCGCATCCTGTTCGAGCGCACCGGACTCCCTTAGATCGGAGAGCTGCGGTCGATGGTCACCCCGGCCTTCGGGCGCACGAGATAGCTGGGAAAGCGCCACCACCGGTATGTTCAATTCTTTGGCCAACGCCTTGAGGGATCGACTAATGCTCGCGATCTCTTGGTTTCGATTCTCGAAACGACCCCGACCTTGCATCAACTGCAGGTAGTCGACGACGAGCAGGTCGAGACCGTGCTCGAGCTTAAGCCGCCGCGCCTTGGCCCGCATTTCCAGGACGGACAAGGACGGCGAGTCATCGATGAAGATGCGTGCCGAAGAAAGCTTCGATACCGCCCGAATCAGTTTCGACCAATCCTTCTCGGAGACGAATCCCGAGCGCAGCCGGTGCATGTCCACGCGGGCCTCGGAACAGAGCATCCTCAGAACCAGCTGCTCCTTGGACATCTCCAGGCTGAAGACCCCCACGCTGCGTGAGCCGACGAGCCCGGCATGCTGAGCGACGTTCAAGCAAAAGCTGGTCTTGCCCATTGCCGGGCGGGCGGCCACGATGATCAGGTCGGATGCCTGTAGACCGGAGGTCATTTCTTCGAGTTTCTCGAACCCGGTCGCGACACCCGTCACCATGTCGCGCTTTTCGGACAGTTCGTCGATCGACTTGAACGTGTGGCGAACGATGTCCGCCACCGGCTCGAAGCCGGTCCGGATCGACCCCTCGGCGATCTCGAAGATGGTCTTTTCGGCCTGATCTAGAACGGTCTGTGTGTCTTCCGGTTCGTCGAAGCAGGATTGAATGATGCGGTTGGCGGAGCTGATGAGACGGCGGAGGACCGACTTTTCTTTGACGATCCTCGAGTAGTAAGGAACGTTGGTGGCACGGGGAACCCCGTCCACCAAAGATGTCAGGTAGGCAATCCCGCCGGCCGCCTCGAGCTCTCCGGCACGGGCCAGCTCCTCTTTGAGCGTGACGAGATCGATCCCCTGCCCGCGGGTCGACAGACCTTCCATGCGGGCGAAGATCCTTTGATGGGCTTGCCGATAGAAGTCGTCTTGCCTGAGGATTTCGGAGGCGTGGTGAAAGCTCTCGTTCTCGATCAGAATGGCGCCCAGGACGGTCCTTTCCGCATCCAGACTATGCGGAAGCGCCTTCTCGAGGGCAACCTGCCCGGGCAAGGGTTACTCTTCCTCCTTCTCCACAATTACGATGAAGGTGGCGGTCACCTCGGGGTGAAGCTTCGCAGTGACGGAGACTTCGCCCAGGCTCTTGATGGGCTCGTCGAGCTGGATCTTACGCTTTTCGACAACATGCCCCTTGGCTTCTAACGCTTCGGCAACGTCGGCTGCCGAGACGGAGCCGTAGAGCTCGTCGCCGTGAACCTTTCGACGGAAGGAAAGCTTCGCGCCTCCGATCCGCGCCGCCAAAGCTTCGTTCTGCTCTTTCTCCTCGGCGTGCTTCGCCGCTACCAGCTTCATTTCCTTGCCCATCCGGCGGACGTTGTTGTCGTTGACTTCCATGGCGAGTTTGCGGGGCAAGAGAAAGTTCCGCGCATAGCCCCGGGTGACGTCGACGACCTCGCCCTTCTTGCCTAGCCTGTCTATGTTTTCACAGAGTATTAGTTGCATAGGTTTAGGACGCGAACGGCAGCAACGCGATGTTGCGAGCCCGCTGGATCGCCGTCTTCAGCTTTCGCTGGTGAGGAGCGCAAGTACCCGAGATGCGGCGCGGCAGTATCTTGGCTCGTTCAGGGATGAAAGCAGACAGCAGTCTCTCATCCTTCCAGTCAATGTAGTCGATCTTCTCGGCGCAGAACTTACAGACTTTGCGACGGCGATAATAGAAACGCTTGCCACCGCCCCCGCCACCGCGGCGAGCGCCGCCGCTGCTGGATCCTCCGCTTCTTTTCCTCGGTTGCATTATGCCTCCTCGCTATTTGAGCTAGGGGGAGGCAGAGTCGCATCCGATGACGCCAACTCGCCGGTGGCGCTAGACGCTTGGGTCGCACTGGAATCGCCGCTCTTCAATCCCGCTGCTGCCGCCTTCTGTTGACGCCGCTCCCGTCTCGCTTGCTCCCGGGCCACTTTCCTCGCCCGACGCCGCTCCACCTTTTCTTGATCCTTGTCCACCCGAACCGTCAGGAAACGAAGGACGCCGGCGGTCACTCGAAGGCGCCGCTCCAACTCCGAGACGCTCTCCGCTTCGGCCTGCAACCGGCTCAGCACGTAGTAGCCTTCATGGTGCTTACCGATTCTGTAGGCCAACCTTCTCTTCCCCCAGGCGTCGGTCGCCTCGACCGTGGCACCCTGGTTCCCTATGAACTCCTCGATCTGCCCGACGAGCGCCTTGGTGGCTTCCTCGTCGAGGGTAGGCTCGAGGATGTACATCAACTCATATCCTCTCATTAGATCTCCTTATGGATGTAAAGCCCTCTCGCATGGGAGAGAGCAAGGAGTTTGCCCCGGTTAGTAATCTCGTCAATCTTCTTCCTCGTCTTCGTCGTTAGGCTCTTCAGGGGCTCGGTTGAACGATGACATGGCCCGCGCCATGCCGTCCGTCAGAAGCGTTCGGGTTGCCTCGACCGTACGCTGCAAAAGCTCCTCCACGATGGGCCGCTCATCGGCTGTAAAGCGATCCAGCACGAACTCGCTGAGGTCATCGCCTTCCGCGTCCCCCTCTTCTATTCCCCGCGGCCGGATGCCGAGCCGAACCCGCGGGACGTCCTCTTCCTCTTCGCCCAGCGCGGCGAGCACCGAGGCTAACCCCTTGTGCCCCCCCGCGCTGCCCCGCTCCCGAATCCGAAGCGCTCCCAGGGGTAGCGCGATATCGTCGATGAATATCAGCAGCTCGTTGGCCGCCAGCCCTCGACTCCGGGTCAACTCTAGCACGGCCCCGCCGCTCAGGTTCATGTACGTCAGCGGCTTGGCCAGAAGGATCGTCTTACCCGCGAACGTTCCTTCCGCCACCAGAGCCTTCGACGAGCTCTGCTCCCAATCCGCCCGGGCTCCGCGAGCGATGCGATCCACCGCTTCGAAGCCGAGATTGTGTCGCGTCCCGACGTATCGGGACCCCGGATTACCAAGTCCTACCAAAAGCCGCAACCACGTGCCTCAGGCAAGCGAAGGGATGATGGACACTAGATCTTGACGATTTTATTCGGAAGAGCCCTCCTTCTTGGGGCTCTCCTTCTTTGTGTCGTCTTTCTGCTCCGCCTCCGCCTTGCCCTTCTTGATCACCTCCGGCTCGGCCGCTTCCGCCCCTTCAGTCACAACTTCTTCCGCCTCGGGCTCTTCCTCGACCTTTGGCGCCTCGACGTGGGCGATCACTAATCCCACGGCGCTCTCCAGGGTGACCTTTTCCGGTATTTGCAGCTCGCCGGCACGGATGAGATCCCCGATCGCCAGATGGGAGACGTCCACCTTGATCTTCTCCGGAATATCGGAGGGCAAACACGAAACCTCGACCGATCGGCTGACGAAGTCCAGCATGCCGCCTTCTTGCTTGACCCCAACTGGCGTCCCCACGAGCTCCAGCTGGACCGATAGCGTGAGAGCGTGATCCATGGCTACGCGAATCAAGTCCGCGTGGAGCAGCGAGTGCTCTAAGGGCTCCAGCTGATAGTCCTTCACCATCACGTTCTCTGTCTCGTTGCTGCCCTTCACCTGCAGATCGAAAATCGTGTTCGCACCAGCGTCGGAACGCAGGATTTGAATGACAACCTTGGGATCGATCGCTACCGGAATGGAGCCCCTCTTCTCCCCGTAGACGATGGCCGGTATCAGTCCTTTGGCACGAAGCTTCCGATTCGCCCCCTTGCCAAAAGCGACCCTCTTTTCCGCATCGACGACCATCTTGTGCATGAGACTGAGTTTCTCCTTATGAATTAATGGGCGCTCACTCCTCGTTCGCGCCCTGCGCCTCGCTCCTCGCTCGGGCCAAAACCCACGGCTGGATCCCTTGAGCAACGCAACTCACTGACTCAATTCCTCCCAGCCGGCGGCCCTCCGGGCCGCTTAGTGCGCGCTCGATGTCCATCTTAGCACCCTGCCAATCCTTGGGGCCGCGGGGCCACCAGCCTTCGCCGGAAGCTTGGGCTGGTTCCGCCGAAGTTCCCTTCGTTCGTAGGACGGACGAAGGCGGACTAGACGAATAGCGAGCTGACCGATGTCTCCTCGTGAACGCTACGGATCGCTTTGCCCAACAGCGACGCAACCGAAAGCACCTTGATCTTCGAATGGTTCTTTTTCTCCGGGGGCAAAGGGATGGAGTCGGAGACAATGAGCTGCTCGATCTTCGAATCCGAGACCCTCTTCACGGCTTGCCCCGACAGCACGGGATGTGTGCAGCAAGCGAGCACGCGAGCCGCCTTGGCCTCCAGGAGGGCATCCGCCGCCTTCACCAGCGTCCCCGCAGAGTCCACGATGTCGTCGACGATGAGCGCCGTGGCGCCTTCCACTTCACCGATGACGTAAATCTTCTCTATTTCGTTGGACGCTTCGGAGCGCCTCTTGTCCATGACCGCCAGGGGCACCTTCAGCCTCTTGGCATAAGCGCGAGCCCGTTCCACGCCGCCCGCATCCGGAGAGACGATGACCAGATCCCTTAGGTCGAGCGACGTGAGGTAATCCAGCATGACGGGAGCGGCGAAGAGATGATCCACCGGCACGTTGAAGAAACCCTGTATCTGGCCCACGTGCAGATCCATGGTAACGATTCGGCTGGTCCCGGCGGTGGATAGCAGGTCGGCCACCAACTTCGCCGTGATGGGAACGCGTGGTTTGTCTTTTCGGTCCTGCCGGCCGTATCCGTAGTAAGGCATCACCGCGGTAATCTGGTTTGCCGAGGATCTCTTGAAGGCATCGATCATAATGAGGAGCTCCATGAGACTCTCGTTGACCGGAGGAGCGGTGGGTTGGACCACGAAGACGTTGGCCCCACGGATGTTCTCCATGATCTGGAAGGACACCTCGTTGTCGGCGAACCTCGACAACTTGGCTTTGCCGAGAGGAACGCCGAGGCTCTTGGCGATGCTGGCGGCCAGTTGCGGGTTGCAGCTTCCGCTGAACACCCTGAAAGATCTATCCATTCCCCATCCTTATGCTCTTTCCGGAAATGCCCTATCCCAATCGGTCCCGATCCACCCGGACCCCGGCGGCCGCGGCGGACCGTCGCGGGCGAAACGTCGCTTCTACGTTATCGGTTTGCGAAATGTGCTCGGCGGCGACCCCCCGGTAACTATGGAGTACGACCCGGAGTCCCACAATGGCTGGGGCGGAAGGATTCGAACCTTCGAATGCCGGTTCCAAAGACCGGTGCCTTACCGCTTGGCCACGCCCCAACTTTATTCCCCTAGGGCCGTTCCAACTTGGCATTGGGCGCCAGAACTACCGTCGTCCCCACCGTAATTGGTTGGAACGGTCCTAGGTCTTGCCCGCCTCGGCCTCTCCCGCGCCGCCGCCAAGGACCTCACCCGACGGCTCCCCTTCGGAAAGCACACGGGATGGAAGGCCCGACGCTTCGGCGACCTCGGTGTGATAGCAGTTGAGAACCTTCTCTTCCATCATCCGACGCGTATCACTGTTCAGCGGATGAGCTATGTCTCGGAAGGTACCATCCTTCCGCTTCTTGCTGGGCATCGAGATGAACAGCCCCTTAGGGCCGTGAATAATCTTGATGTCACTGATGACGAAACAGTTATCTAGGATGATGGAGACAAAAGCCTTGAGCTTTTCGTCCTCCACGGGGAAAACCCGCACCTCGGTGATCTCCATAGGAGCCTCCCTCTCTCAGACGCCGTCTCGGCGCTGCAGCTGATCTTCCAGTCGTCTCTCTCGATAGGTCTTTGCCGTTAGCGTGCGGGTCGCAATAGCGCGGATCCCCCGCTCTGCCAAAGACCGAGCAGCGGATTCACCCACCGCCCCGTCATCAAATATCCCAAAGACTGCCGAGCCGCTGCCGGACATCAGTGAAACGGCAGCGCCAAGGTCGAGAAGGCTCTTCTTGTGTTCCTTAATAGAGGGGTGATGCTCCCTAGTTGCGGCCTCCAGATCGTTCATCAGCTCGGGAAGCTCGTTCTTCCCACTGAAACTGGACGACGCAAAGGCCTGGAGTTTAAGGCTCGACTCTCGCTTTGTCAATATCAATTCCCGGTACGCGGCGGCAGTCGAAATCGCGAAGTCGGGCAGGATCAACACGATCGGCACGTCGACCTGAAGGGCGAGCGGGGAGACCTCGTCGCCTCGACCGATGCCCAGGGCCGTGCCTCCGTGGAGGAAGAACGGCACGTCCATCCCGAGCTCGGCCCCCAACCGGCATAAATCGCCCTGGGCTAGCCCCACTTTCCAGAGCTCGTTTAAGGCAAGGAGGGTCATTGCGGCGTCCGCGCTCCCACCTCCCAACCCGCGGCCGACGGGGATCCGCTTCTCGAGCTCGATCCTGGCCCCGACCGGACGCCCGAGGCGTTCCGCGAGGAGCCGCGCCGCCTTTGTCACCAGGTTCTCCTCCCCCCCGGGCACGACGTCTTCATCGACCTCGAGCTCGATCCCGCGCGGGCGCGTCTCGAACGTTAGGCGATCGTGCAGATCGATGGTTTGAAGAATCGTGCGGAGCTCGTGGTAGCCATCGTCCCGCCGGAAGAGCACCTCGAGCCCCAGGTTCACCTTCGCATACGCGCGGGCTCTCACTGGCTGGGCCTCACGAAAACCGCTTCCCCGCCGATCTCGGCCACGCCGAGACGAGCGGCCCCCTCGGGAATAGAGATCGCGAAGGCTTTCGGATCCAGTCGCACGTTGATGTCCAGATCCTGGACCGTCAACGAGACCTCGATTTGGTCGTTCGCGATCTCGATTTGGTCGGGGGCGGTTCTTCCCATCTCCTTCCAGTCGGTCGGATACACAACCCGATAGCGCGAACCGACGGCCTCGCGAACCTGACCACGCTTGATGTCCACCCTTTCGCTCACCGGTGGGCCAGGACCATCTTCTTTGGGCGGTCGCACCGCGGGGGACTCGGCACTGAGCACGACGCGAACCCGCTCCCCGACCCACTCGGCGCGAGCCGGGTTCGCCCTACCCAAAGGCAATCCCGATCCGGCCAGAATCGCCATGACCTCTTCCGGCCTGAGGCGTATCCCGAGCAGGGCGCTAACCACATCTTCCACCGCCAACTCTTGCAGGTACTCACGACTCCTCGGGAACAAGACCGTGATCTCTCCCCCGTCGGTCACCGCGATCCAGCGACTCGAGCCAAACGTTGCCAGGAGCTCGACGCGGACCCGATCTGGCCGCTCGAAGACGACGAGCTCGGTGGCACTGAATCTCCCCTCCGGCCCCTCCCCGCGAACCTTCAAGACGGCCTGATACCGGACGATGGACTGCTGGCTACTTTCCAGATCACGAAGAAGCCGATCGGCTTCTTCGTTGGGCAGTGGCACCGCGGGCCCGGTTGCTATGGGTCGACGGCTGCAGGCGCTCGAGCCTGACAAAACAACCAGACCGAGCAGGACCATAAGGAAACGCGTCGCGCGTCGCGAGTTAGAGCAAACGCGGAGCGGGGAAGAAAGCATGAAGTTTTCGGCCGCGAGGCCTATTCGGGGAGTGCTTGACCAGAACGGGCCTTTTCGATCTTCTGGGCGACCTGATCCTTTTCTAACTCTTCGTCTTCCTGCTCGATGGCCTTCTGCCAGTAGCGGAGGGCTTGATCTCGATTACCCTTCTTGTAATAGAGGTCACCGAGGTGGTCGTATACCACACCCGTCGCGCGCAGCCGCTCGATTGCCTTGAGAAGGTTCTCCTCTGCGAGCTCCAGCCGGCCGAGCCTGAAGTAGGCCCATCCCAGACTATCCAGATACGCACCGTTGTACGGATCGAGAGAGACGGCCTGTTGAATGTAGCCCAGCGACTCCTCGAGCCGAAGACCGCGATCGACCAACATATAGCCGAGGTAGTTCAATGCTCCCGCGCTTTCCGGGTTCAAGGTCAAGACTTTGGTAAATGCGGTCTCGGCCCCTTCGACGTTGTCTTGTCTCTCCAGCACCGCGCCAAGTTGGAAGATCAGGCCTTCATCATCGGGTATTCGCTGGCTGGCCTCTCTCAGGAAGCTTTCCGCCTCCGATAAACGGCCCGCACCATGCAGATAGGTACCGACCGCCGTGGCAAGCCGCTCGTTCTCAGGGGACTCTTGCGAAAGACGAAGCAGCAAGTCCAGGCCGCGCTGCTCCTCCCCGTTTTCGCGGAAAACCTGAGCCTGAAGGATCTGGAGACGAACGTCTCCCGGGTTCCGTGAAAGAGCGTCTTCACAAATGCGGGCCGCCTCTTCGGGTTGCTCGGCGGCCAGGTGCGCTTGCACCAGGTAGGCTTCGAAACGAACGTCCCCTTCGGTGACCTCGAGCCCGTACTCGAACGCATCGATCGCTTCCTCGAAATCCTCGACGCTCTGGTGGGCAAAACCCAGGTGGGCCAAGAACTCGGCGCGCTGACCCAGAGGGTAGGAATCTTCCGGCAACGACAGCAGATTCTTCAACTCACTGATAGCCGGACGGAACTGGCGTTTGTCCTCGTAGACACCGACCAAGGCGAAGCGACCCGCGATGTGTCGAGGGTTCAGACGAAGGAGCTTGTCCAAGAGCTCCTCAGCTTCGTCTAGCTCTTTCAGGTCCCGCCGTACCAAAGCAAGCCCGAAGATCGCCTCGGCCCGCTCGGGATTCACCAACAACACATTCTCGAACTCGGTGGCCGCCTCGTTCATGCGACCGGCCTGGGCCAGAGACGTGGCAAGCTGTTGCATCAAATCCGCGTCACGGGGAGAAAAGTCGAGCGCTTGTCGGTAGACGGCGGCGGCATCGTTGAACTCACCGAGCTCCTCGTAAAGTGAGGCCAGCGATAGCCGAGCCCGCAAATGACGGGGCTCCGCATCAACCGATCGACGGAGCAGCTCGGCCGCCTCCTGGGCATGGCCCTGCTCTCGCTTCACCTGAGCCAAGAGATACAGCGCGTACGAAGAGTCAGGATCGTGCTCGATTTGTTGTTCGAGCTCGCGGGTAGCCTCCTCGGTCTGGCCTCGCATGAGGTAGAGCTGAGCCAGGCCGAGGCGACTTTCGCCATCCAGCGGCTCCAGGCGCAGCGTCTCTTTGAACTCTTTGATGGCCAGATCGGTGAGCCCACCCCTATCCCCACTTTGCGCCTCACTTTGCCCCCCGCTTCGACCGAGCCGGAAGTAGGCATTGGCCAGGAATCGGTGAGCCCCAGCGAACTCGGGGTCGAGCTGGATCGCACGGTTGGCGCTCGCGATCGCCTTCTGAACGTCGTCGGCCTTGGTATAGACGTTGGCTATCGCGAGGTGAAGATAGGCGGCGTTGGGGTCCCGCTCGATGGCCTGCCCGTAGTATTTCAACGCACCGGTGGGATCCATCTCCATCTCGTGCATCCGACCGAGACAGTACAAATAGTAGGCGTCCGCGATCCCATCGACCTGCGCCCAGACCGGAGCGACAGGAACGACGGAGAGGAACCCGGTAACTAGGAGGATTGCACTGGTTGTGAGTCGGCCTCGTTTCATGCGGTCACAAGAATCTCGTATTGCCATTATCGGACCCGCGCCGAGGGTTGTCAATTTAGCGGCAAGAGAGGGCGCGCTTGGAGCGTGTTTCGAGCACCCCGGGCCAGACGAGGCCTAGTGTCCCGTCCCGGAAGTCATGTTGCATTCGAGCGCGCGTTGCGCCTCGGTTGAATACGCCCGGTATGTCGCCCTCGCCACGCCTTGCGATCCGGGCGCCTCGACGCTCTCGATGCTAACATCACTTCCGAGACGAGACACCAGAAGATTGACAGGCACCTGAGGGGCCTGCTATAAATTTTCAGATCGAGACCACTCTTATGGCTATTCATCCCGAGCTACTGGAGATTCTGGCTTGCCCGGTGTGCAAGACACCGGTCGAGCTCGTGAAAGAGGGTACTGCCCTGAAGTGCGGGAAGTGCTTCCGCGTGTACCCCATCCGAGACGACATCCCGATCATGCTCGTCGACGAGGCCACCATCGAGCAGCCAGATACGAAGTCGACTTCTTGAACCACACCGGAGAGCTCCGTCGAATCCTTTGCCTTCGCCTGCGTTCCATGGGCGACGCCGTCCTGATGACTCCCGCCCTCGCTGCGCTGCGCACCGCCCTCCCGAACGCCAAGCTTTGCCTCGTCCTCAGTGAGGAGTTGGCCGATCTCTTTGAGGATCATCCGCTCGTAGACCAAGTGCTCCCTCTCGGAGGGCGCCCGGTCGACAAGTTTTCTCTTGCGGGATCGCTCCGGCGTGCCGGATTCGACGCCGTTATCAACTTCCACGGGGGGCCGACCAGCGCCTGGCTAACCGCCGCGTCGGGAGCGCCCGTTCGGGTAGGTCGCGACACGTACCGATTTCGTTTCCTCTACAACGTGCGGGCGAAGCCCCCGCAAGAAGTCTTCTCCGAGCCTTCCGCTGTCCACACGGTTCACACCCAGGCTTCTCTGGTCGCCTCCCTCGGCTTACCGGTGCGCGATCTTTCCCTTCGACTGAGAGTCTCGGACGGCGCGCGCGAACGCCTGACCAAGCGGCTCGAAGCACTGGGCGCTTCGACGAAGGACTACGCCGTGCTCCAGCCGACCGCCAGCTTCCCGACGAAGCAATGGTCGGAGGAACGCTTCGTCAATCTCACGCGACAACTGCGCGAGCAAACCGGGCTCTCGGTTGTCGTGAGCCTACCCGCGTCCTCCCGTCTTGCAGATCTGTTCTCGCGTGAATCCCCGGTGCTCTCGGGCTTACCATCCGGCGAGCTCATGGCACTGATGGAAGCAGCCCGCCTCTACGTGGGCAACGACAGCGGACCGATGCATGTCGCCGCGGCGCTCGGCACGCCCGTCGTCGGCATCTTCGGCTCCTCCGATCCGCAACGCTGGCATCCCTGGCGCGTGCCACACCGCACGCTCTGGGCCGAACTCGATTGCAGCCCCTGTCACGGGAAATGGTGCGCCAACCCACAACAGCTCGCCTGCCTCACCGAGCTTTCCGTCGAAAGCGTGCTCGACGCAGCCCGTTCGCTTCTTTCGGAGGAGGCTCGGCAGGCAGCCCCGGCGCGCCGCCGTCCGCAGCGAGCCGGCGAGCGGAGGACAGCGAGCGAACGAGGAGTGAGCGAGCATTGAGAAATGCCGCGCCGACGACAGCGCTAGCCGTGGGGGTGTCCGCCTTCGTCCGTACTCCGGACAAAGAGAACTTCGGCGGACCAGCCGAAGCTTCCAGCGAAGGCTGGGGGCCCCGCGCGCACTAAGAAAGATGATGAAGGCCGCGGCGGCGACGATCGAAGGCACCAACCGAGTAGCCGAGCTGGCCGGTCGGGAGTCCACACTCGTTTTCGCTATCGCTTCCTGGTTAGCCCTGATCCAGATTTCGATCGCCGCCTCGCAGATCGTTCTCGCGTTCGCTCTCCTTCTCTGGCTGTACCAACTGGTCAGCGGCAGAGCAGAGGTCGTTCGGTTACCGCTCGACTGGCCACTCGGGTTATTCGCTCTCTTCAGCATCGCCTCGGCAATGTTCTCCTTCGATACCACCGAAAGTTTCTCCGCGGTCAGGAAGCTCACGTTGCTCGCCGTTCCTTACCTTCTCGTGAGCGCCATCCGGCGGAAGCCGACGCTTACCCTCGAACGATTGGTGCTCGTCCTCATCGTGGTGGCCGACGTGTGCGCTTTGTTCGCGCTCTGGCAATACTTTTTTGGCGAGCTAGGTGATCTCCACCACCGCATCCGGGGCTTCATGAGTCACTACATGACGTTTTCCGGGCTTCTCATGGGCGTCAGCGTTCTGGCTCTGGCAGAGCTCCTCTTCACACGGCAGCGGCGGACCTTCCTGATCGCGAGCCTAACGATTCTACTGGCCGCACTCACTCTTTCACTGACGCGCAGCGCCTGGATCGGAGTGCTCGTGTCCGCGAGCTTGCTCTGTTTCCTCCGCGACCGACGCCTGTTGGTTGCCGTGCCTATTCTCTTGATTGGAACCTTCGCTCTGGTCCCGAGCGGCGTTCAGACCCGCGTCCGCACCTTGATCGAACCCGACCGATCCGGGCGAGACCGCGTGTACATGATGCGGAGCGGCCTTGAAATCTCCGCCAATCATCCGTGGTTCGGCGTCGGCCCCAACCTGGTGCAATCGGTCTATCCTATTTATCGGCTGGAGGGTGCCCCGGAACTACAGAACATGCATCTGCACAATAATGTGTTACAGATCGCCGCCGAGCGCGGTTTGCTCAGCCTGGCGGCGTGGCTTTGGCTGATCACTCTGGGGATTGCGGGAACCGTCAAGTCCTTTCGCCGCTGGCCGGCCGGGACGCGCGAACGGGCGCTAGCCGCGGGATCGTTGGCGCTTCTAGTGGCCGGCATGACGGCCGGTCTTTTCGAGTACAACTTCGGCGATTCGGAGTTCCTTATGCTATTTCTCTTTGCTATGGCGATCCCCATCATCTTGGAGCGAAACTCTCCGGAGAGTCGCCAGGGAGGAGGAAGGGCCACTTGAGCGTCACGCAGAAGCGTGCATCCTCCATTCTGCGCGCCGCAAGAGGCAAGGAGATCATCGTTGTTGGCGATCTCATGCTGGACGAGTTCGTGTGGGGCACCGTATCGCGCATCTCGCCAGAAGCGCCCGTGCCGGTGGTCGATGTCTCCGGCCGTAGCTTTCACCTCGGCGGCGCCGCCAACGTGGCCCACAACCTCCACAGTCTGGGCGGCGAACCGCTACTCGTCGGCATTCTGGGAGAGGACGATGCAGCTCGCCGATTGCGGGAAGTGCTGGGCGAAGTCGGTATCTCGGGAAACGGACTCTTGAGCGATCCGTCTCGTCCCACCACGCTGAAGACGCGCATCATCGCGCAAGGACAACAAGTAGTGCGAGCCGATCATGAGTCGAAGTCGGACATCTCGCGATCGCTCGAGAAGCGAGCACTCGAAAAGGTCGGCGCGGCCCTCGAGCGCGCGGGCGCCCTCGTTCTTTCCGACTACAGGAAGGGCACGTTCACCAAGAGAATCCTCACCGAGTGCATTCGACTCGCGCGTCGACGGAAGCTGCCGATCTTGGTGGATCCCAAGCTCGCCGGTTTCAGCTCCTACCAGGGAGTTAGTCTCGTCACACCGAACATCCACGAGACCGAGCTCATCACAGGAACGCCTATCAGCGACGCGCCCGGGCTGGCCCGCGCGGCAAAATCCATCCTCACCAAGCTGCGCTGCCAGGCGGTACTCATCACCCGTGGTGAGCGAGGCATGTCCCTGTTCGAAAAAGGGAAACCGCCGGTCCACATCGGCGCAACAGCGCGTGAGGTTTTCGACGTGACCGGGGCCGGTGACACTGTCATCGCCACCATCGCGTTCGCCCTCAGCGGTGGCGCGTCACTCGCGGAGTCGGCACAACTGGCCAACCGAGCGGCAGGAATCGTGGTGGGCAAGTTGGGTACCGCGGCGGTGGATCCGCAGGCGCTCCTCGAATCGATCAGTGACGGAAGTGACGAACGCCGGTAAACACCATCGCCATGCCTCGCTCATCGGCACCGGCGATCACTTCTTCGTCGCGAATCGAGCCCCCGGGTTGAATGATGGCGCGCACGCCGGCGTCGGCCAGCTGCTCGGGTCCGTCGCGAAACGGAAAGAACGCGTCCGACGCAGCAACCGAGCCTTCCAACGAGCTTTGCGCCTTAGTGACTGCCAGACGGCTGGAATCAACGCGGCTCATCTGCCCGGCCCCGATTCCCAACGTATGCCGATCCTTTGCGATGATGATAGCGTTCGATTTCACGTGCTTCGCGACGGTCCACGCGAACAAAAGCGCCTCCATTTCCCCTTCCGTTGGCTTGCGCTTGGTCGGGACCTCCAACGCCGAACGATCCAAGGCGGCGGTGTCCCAATCTTGAACCAATAGACCTCCGACCACCCGGCAAAGGTTGTAGCCCTCCCAGTCCGCTCCGCCCCCTTGGGCGTGGTCATCAACGGCGAGGAGGCGCAGATTCTTTTTTCCCTTGAGCTCTTCGAGCGCTTCCGGTTCGAACGCCGGAGCAATGATCGCTTCGAGGAACGTGGACGCCAACTCCTTCGCGGTCTTCTTGTCCACCGGCCGATTGAGGCCGACGATGCCTCCGAAGGCAGACACCTGGTCACACTCTCGAGCCAGAACGTAGGCGCCGGACAGCGTGTCGCCGAGAGCCACACCGCACGGGTTCGTGTGCTTGATGACGACCGCCGCTGTCTGTTCGAACTCGCACGTGAGCCGCCACGCGGCATCGAGATCCAGAATGTTGTTGTAGGAAAGCTCTTTTCCTTGCAACTTACGCGCTCCGGCTACCGCGCGCGGCACACCACCCGCATCGCGATAGAACGCCGCCGACTGGTGCGGGTTCTCACCATAGCGAAGATCCTGAATCTTCTCGAAGGACTCCGTGAGCGTCGCCGGTAGGGACGGCTCGAGCTCGTTGGCTGCCAACTCGTCTCCTCGCGCCTCCAACTGAGTCATATAGGACGCAATCGCCGCCTCGTAGCGTGCGCTGGCCCGGAACGCCTTCACCGCGAGGAAGAGCCGTGTCGCAAGGTCCATGCCTTCATCCAACTTGCCCAACACGAGCGGGTAGTCTCTTGGATCGACGACGGGGATCACGTGGCGGAAGTTCTTGGCTGCTGCCCGCAACATGGTGGGCCCGCCGATATCGATGTTCTCTATGATCTCGGCGACTTCTTTTTTTTCAGCCACCTTCGCCTCGAACGGATAGAAATTTACGGCCACGATATCGATGGGGACGACCTCGTTCTTCTTGAGCTCCTCGAGATCCGAACTCAAGTTTCGACGAGCCAAGATGCCGCCGTGAATGAGGGGATGTAGTGTCTTGACGCGCCCCCCCAATATCTCGGGGAACCCGGTAGCGTCCGATACGCGCGTCACCGGAATCTCCTCCTTGGAAAGCGTGCTGGCGGTGCCACCACTGGACAGAATTTGGTAGCCTCTTTCCGCCAAGCCGCGGGCGAACGGCACGATCCCTTCCTTGTTGGCAACACTTAGCAATGCGCGACTTTCCCCTTGCTGTCGAGACATGTTCATGACCTTATCTTCTCCAATCTCTGTCTGGCCCCCTATGTAATGTCGATTAGTCCTGCTCTCCGGTTCGATAGAACCTGTAACCGGTAAAATCTCCGTTGGCCTCCTTCCACACGGCTAACCAAAGGTAAGACGCAGCGGTCACCCCCCTCGAGTAGCCGAGCGATGCCGAGGCGTAGGGCACCGAACGATAATCGAACGCCTCCGCCGGCACCAGCTCGCCGTCTCGAAAGAAGACAGAAGTCAGACGCGGGACAGAATCCCTGCTGGCCGCCGTGAGGCTCCCGAGTAGCGATCGGACCGAAGCTCCTTCGACCGTGGAAGGAAGAGTCCAGTCGTAGACCAAGGGGAATTCATCGAGGTGAAGGGTGACGAAACGATGGAACTCGCCGCTGGCGCGTGCCAACTGCGGGTCTCCGGCACCCATGACCGTTGGATCGGCCAGGTCGGCGGCGATGCGAAGCAGCTTTCCGAGCTCGACCGCTACTTCACTAAAAGGTCGGTGTTGGTTCACTTGATCGGCTGCCCCGCGTACACGCTGCTCGACGGCACGAGCGGTGTCCTCCGATATTGCTCCGGCCAAGCCGTCGCGCGCCAGCGCGGAGGCCATCTCACCTTCGAGCCCCAGCACACCCTTCAATAGATGCTCTTGGTTCATCCACAAAACGCGTCGCATCGACGGCGGCATGATGAGAAGCGTGTCGTACACCATGTTCTGATAGGTCGGAGCGGGCCACGCCCACACCGAGCTCGGAGCAACGAGGCTCAGCAGAACGAAGAGTAGGAGAGGGCGGGTGCAGAATGGCAATAGGGGGCCGAAAGATCGGCTCTTTGCCCGAGGCGTCACTTCTTCGGCCTAGCCACCACGGAAACCTTTCCGCCTTTCATGGAGACACCGAAGTCGACGTCTTTGTAGCCACCACTTCGCAGTTGTTTGGCCTGTTTGTCTAAAACGCGACGAAAGTTGTCGTAGTTCAGGTTGGTCGTCTTCTGGCCCGCCTTCTGCTTGGCGGCGACGTATTTGTCGAACACCTTCCGGAACTGATCGCCTCCGCTCGGTGCGGCGCGCTCGGTTGGAGGTGGGCTCGTACGAGCGGTCCGTGTCGGCCGTGCCTCACGACCTCCGGGAGCTCATCCTTCTTCCTTCATCCGCTCCCGACGGTTCCACATTTCGTTATATGTCGTGAACTTGGCTTGGAGCATTTGGAAAACAGATTGCTCCGCCAAATTCTGAGGAGGGCTGGTGTTGTAACGACGGATAAGGGCTACGATTTTCTTCTTCGTCTCCCAGGGCGGCTGTCGCAAAGCCCCGGAGAACCATTGCTCGCACTCGGTCTCGAGCTGCTTCATCTCCCGCTTGAGCCGCTCCATGTCCTCGAAAAAACCTACGCCTGCCTCCTAGGTCTGGTCTTCTTTACAGAAAAACCAGAAAAAGGGTAACCACAGCTCCCGCGCATAGGGAACCTTCTTGTCCTTCACCAGAATCTCACAGGTGGGATATTCGCTGACATAGCCGAATAGCCGGTGAAGGTCGTCCACCTCGTTGACCGTGTACGTCGCGTAATGACGCAGCGAATGGTCTTGGCCCTCTCGCCGATAGCGCGGGGCTCGCTCAGCCAAAGTGACCGCCTCCTGATGCTTTGGATCCTCGGTGGGGCCGAAGACCACGGTCAGCGTAAAGTCGCGCGGCGCTCGTTCCGGATAGAGGATCTCCACCATCTGGGGATCCAGATGAGAGACGTCCTCCTCCCGATGCTCGATGAGCTCGGGGAGTCGCTCGATGTAGTTCTTCGCCCGCTCTTCCGCCATGATTTCGTGGCTATGTTAGAATGCTACCCGTAAACGCTAATTATTGTCAACGACAGTAGTTCTCAGTCACCTGAAGCCCTCGAACATGAACAACAGCCAGTTGTTGAGACGGCTGCCGAGCGTGGAGCGCCTGCTCGACCTCCATGGCTTTCGCGTCCTCGAGGAGGAGTTCGGTCGAGGAGAGCTCCTAGCGGTCACGCGTTTCGCATTGGCCGAGCTCCGGCAAGCAGTCCGCGAAGAGCGCCTCGACGAAGCGGGCCTGGACACGGCTCTAGCAAGCATGGAGAGCTCCGTGAAATCCAAGCTGACCGGCGCGACGGCCGCCTCTTTGGTACCACTCATCAACGCCACCGGAATCATCGTCCACACCAACCTCGGTCGCGCACCCCTGTCTCCTGGTGCAGTGGCCGCCCTGAGCCAGATCGCCGGCTCGTTCAGCAACTTGGAATACGATCTAGACGAAGGCGGCCGCGGTCGACGCGAGCAACACGCGGTGCGTTTGCTCAAGCGTCTCTTCCCTGGTTGCGACAGCCTGGTGGTGAACAATAACGCCGCGGCGGTTCTCCTCGCCCTCAACAGCTTCGCCGCGTCCCGGGAAGTGCTGCTTTCTCGTGGCGAGCTCGTGGAGATCGGCGGCTCTTTTCGAATTCCGGAGATACTGGAGCGAAGCGGCGCTCGCCTTCGCGAAGTGGGCACGACCAACAAGACGCGCATCGGAGACTACGAAGCAGCGCTCGGATCCGCCACCGGCCTCATCTTACGAGTCCATCCCTCCAACTTTCGGATCGTGGGATTCACCGAAAGGGCCTCGACCGAAGAACTGGTGGCGCTGGGCAAAGCGCACGACATTCCGGTGGTCGAGGATTTCGGAAGCGGCAACCTGCTCTCGCTCGTTCCCTATGGGTTGCCCGATGAGTCGACCGTGCAGGGAAGCCTCGATGCAGGTGTCGACCTCGTCACGTTTTCCGGTGACAAGCTCTTGGGCGGTCCGCAGTCGGGAATCCTGGTCGGCCGACCCGACTGCGTGAAGGCGTGCCGAGAGAACCCTCTTGCACGCGCCTTGCGCGTCGACAAGCTGACCTACGCGGCACTCGAAGCCACACTCCGGGCGTTCGTCCAGGGCAAGGCGGTCGAAGAGATTCCCGTTCTGCGAATGCTCTCCGCGTCGGCGACCGAGGTTCAATCTCGCTCTCGACGTTTCGCGGAATCCCTCGCGTCCCTCACGTCAGGCACGTCAGGCGGCGGGCTCGAGCTATCCCTAATCGACGGTTTCTCGAAAGTCGGAGGAGGAGCTGCGCCCGAGGCGGAAATCCCGACGTGCCTGCTTTCCGTCCGTGCGGAGAATCTGTCGGCGCAAACGATCGCCGATCGTCTGCGCGCCCACGATCCCCCGGTCATCGCGCGCATTGCCGAGGATCGCGTGCTCTTGGATTTGAGGACTGTGCTCCCGGAACAAGAGAGCGTGCTCGCGTCCGCGCTCGAGACTCTTAATAAGGACGGCTGAGTAGCCAGCGACCAACCGAGAGCTCAGAAAAGCTCGAGGGCGGCGCGCCGCGCGAGAGCGATCGCCGAGCTGGGCAAGATCCCAAGACCAACGGTGGCTAAGGAGGCCACAAGCAACGGGATCCTCAGCTTCAAACCCAGTCTGCCCAACTCCGGGCTAGGCACCGGAGCCCCCATGTAGAGCACCATGATGACCCGCAGGTAATAGTAGGCACTCACCACGGTATTAACGGCCGCGACCAGAACAAGGCCGACGTAGCCCTCCGAAATCGCCGCGCTGAACACGTAGAACTTGCCCACGAACCCGACCGTGGTCGGGATCCCCGCCAGCGAAAGCATGAAAAGACTCATCGCCACGCCCTGCAACGGGTATCTCCAGCCCAGGCCTCCCCATCCGCGAACGGACAAGTTCTCCTCGCCGCGTCTTCCGAGCGCGACCTCAACCGCGAAGGCCCCAAAGGTCATAATGGAGTAGCCCAAGAGATAGAACAAAACCGCGGATCGGCCGGCGACCCCGCCGGCAATCACACCCACCAGGAGATATCCGGCGTGTGCCACGCACGAGTACGCGAGTAGCCGTCTGATGTCATCCTGCACGACCGCCATCACGTTCCCGACCGTCATACTTAGTACCGCCAGAATCCAGAGAACGGCCCTCCACTCATCGGTCAGTGAAAAAAGCATCCCCGTGACCCGAAGCAGTGCGCCGATCGCTGCCGTCTTCACCGCCACTGCCATGAAGCCGGTTACGGCGGCAGGAGCCCCTTCGTAGACGTCGGGAGCCCACATATGAAACGGCACGGCGCCAATCTTGTAGACCAGGCCCACCAGCAGGAACACCAGGGCTACGAGCGGGAGGGCCCCCAAGTCGTCTCCCCCTGCCAAGATTGCCAAGAGTGCGGCTTCGATCTTTGCGAGATCCGCACTGCCTGCCACGACGTAGAAGAGCGCGATGCCGTATAGAAAGAAGGCCGAGGCGGTCGTCCCGTAGAAAAAATACTTGAGAGACGCCTCGATCGACGTGTTCCGATCACGCGCCCAGCCGGTCAGCGCATAGGCACCGACCGACATCATCTCGAGCGCCACGAAAATCACGGCCAGGTGCCGGCTCGAGACGAGGAGCAACATTCCCGCGGCAGTCAGCAGAAGCAACGCGTAAAACGCCGGCCCGTCGCGCTGCTGTCGAGCCAACGACTCCTTCGCCACCGGCACCGCCAGCAACAAGACGACCAACACCAGAAGACTTAGAAAGAGACTGAACGCGTCCGAATCCACCCATTCCAGCGCGTGCAGTCGATAGCCCCATATCCGTAGGCAAGCCATCGCACAAACGAAAACGCCGAGCCAAGCGAGTCCCGCCGAAGCGAAGTGGGTACCAGAGGCTTTGCCCGCGCCCCCGACCGCGATGACTACCGCGGTCGTGACTAAGATGAGAACTGGTGCCAATGCTCCCGTCCCCATACCTACTACTCCAGCACACCGACGGGAGCCACCGGAATGAGACGCTCCGCGGTACCGTCCAACGCGCGAAGAAAGCTGCCGGGCGCCACTCCCATCCAGAAAATCAAAATCACGATGGGGAGCAAGATGACACCCTCGCGCCGATTCAAATCTCTGAGTCCGGCGTTTGCTGGGTTCCTGATCTCACCCAGCATGACCCGCTTGTACATCCACAGCAGGTAGACCGCGGTCAAGATGACGCCGAAGCCGGCGGCTACCGCGAAAGGCCGAGCGGTTTGAAACGCCCCGAGGAGGATCAAGAATTCGCCGACGAAACCGTTGAGACCGGGAAGCCCCATGGACGAAAGGAGCACGATCAGGAACAGCCCGGCAAACCTGGGCATGCTCTTCTTGAGCCCCCCAAGATCCTCGATGGCGTAGGTCTGCCGACGCTCGTAGATCATCCCCACCAGAAGGAAGAGTGCGCCGGTGGATATGCCGTGATTCAGCATTTGATAAACCGCGCCTTCCACGCCGGCCACGTCGAACGAAAAGATACCCAGCACCACGAAACCGAGCTGGCTCACGCTGGAGTATGCCACCAGCCGCTTCACGTCCGGCTGGACCATAGCCACCAGGGCCCCGTAGAGGATGCCGATGACGGCGACCGTCAGGACGGCCGGCGCGAACGTGCGCGCCCCCTCCGGGAACAAAGGAACGGCGAATCGCAAGAGCCCGTACACACCGAGCTTGAGAAAGATGCCCGCCAGGATGACGCTGCCGGCGGTGGGGGCTTCCACGTGCGCATCGGGCAGCCAGGCGTGTAGAGGAAAGAGTGGAATCTTGACCGCGAAGCCGACGAAGAAAGCCAGGAAGAGCCAGCGCTGCAGCTCGTTGCTCATCACCAGCCCCTGCCAAGTCCGTACGTCGAAACTGGGCGCGCCGGTTTGAACGTTGTGAAGTTGGTAGCAGACGAGTATCCCCACCAATAGGAAGATACTGCCGCCCATATTGAAGAGGAAGAATTTGATGGCGGCGTACACCCGGCGACGCCCTCCCCAGACTCCGATGAGCAGATACATGGGAACGAGCACCGCTTCCCACAGGACGTAGAAAAGAAAGACGTCCAAAGCAAGGAAGACGCCGATCAGCAACGATTCCAAGACGAGCAGTAGGGCAAAGTAAACGCTCGCTTTTTCCTGGACGGATTCCCAACTCGCCAGCACGGATAGCGGGATCAGAAACGCCGTCAACAACACCAAGAACAGACTCACACCATCGACTCCGACCAGATAGGAGATGCCGAAGCTCGGGATCCACTGCGCGGACTCGACGAGCTGATAGGACGCTTCGGTGGAGTCGAATCGAGCCCAGAGAAGTAGCGACAGCGCGAAGACGGCCAGAGAAAAGAACAGAGCGAGGCGTCGTGGCCAACTTGGCCATCGGCTGCTGATGCCGATGGCGATCGAGCCGAGTAGCGGCAGGAGGACAAGAAACGTCAGGAGACCCATCTTGCTCCCAGAATCATCCACGCGAGGATCGTCACCACACCGGCAAACAGGACAAAGAGATAGAACCTCAGGTTGCCGCTTTGGAAGAGCCTCAGCCCCTCGCCCCCCGCTCGGATCAACCGAGCCCATCCATGGAAGCCGGCATCCACCACGCTTCGGTCCACACCTCGCCACAGGACGGTACGGCTGCAAAAGACAAGCGGGCGAAGGATCGTTAAGTCGTAGAGCTCATCCACGCGGTACTTGTCTTCCAGCAATCCGTATAGGCGATGCAACAAGCGGCCAGGCTCCTTTGCCGTTCGTCGAGAGGGACCCGGTTCGGCGGCAAGGTAGACACGTCTGGCCAGAAAGAGTCCGGCCGCCGCGGCAACGACGTTCAAGAACATCAGGGATCCTTCCGTGGCGAACGAAGTTGCCTCGTAACTTCCGATCGCCAGGTACGGCGCCAAGAAACTCTCTATCCCGCTGTAGTGTGGGATCCCGAGGAGACCGGCCACCACCGAGCCCACCGCGAGAAGGCGCAGTGGCCAGGTCATGGAAGCGGGTGACGACCGCAACGGCTTGGAATCCCCCCGAAAGCGCCCTTCGAAAACCAGCACCCAGAGACGGCCCATGTAGAAGGCGGTCAGGAAGGTCCCGACGACGCCGGCCGCCCACAGAAAGAAGTATCCATCGCGGAACGCGCTCCAAAGGATCTGGTTTTTGCTGAAGAAACCGGCGAAGGGAGGCACCGCGGTGATGGCGAGCGTCGCGATCACGAAGGTGCGATAGGTGATGGGGAGTTGTTCCTTGAGCCCTCCCATTTTGCGAATGTCCGTGCGCCCCGCCATCGCATGCATGACGCTTCCCGCACAGAGAAAGAGCAGGGCTTTCCCGAAGGCGTGGGTCACGAGATGAAAGATGGCCGCGCCGAACGCCCCTACGCCGCACGCAAGGAACATGTACCCGAGCTGCGAAACGGTCGAATAGGCAAGAACTCGTTGGAGATCGTCCTGCGCCAAGGCGATGGTCGCGGCGAAAAGGACTGTGACCGCGCCGATCGCTCCCACCAAACCGAGAGCCAAGGGAGCCTCCGAATACAGAGAGGCGGTGCGAGCCACCATGTAGATCCCCGCGGTCACGATCGTGGCGGCGTTCATGAGCGCGGAGACGGGCGTGGGCCCCGCAACCGTGTCCGGCAACCACACATGGAGAGGAATCTGGGCCGACTTTCCGATCGCTCCTACGAACAGCAGGATGCCGATGACGCTCAGCACGGTGGTGTCCTTGGTCGGGACCAGGGGCAAGAACTCTTGAAAGCTGAGTGTTCCAAAAACCACGAAGGTCATCAGAATGCCGACAAGGAAACCGAGATCCCCGATGCGGTTCACGATGAACACCTTCATGCCGGCGTCGATGGCCGACTTCCTCTCGTACCAATAGCCAGTCAATAGATAAGAACAGAGCCCCACACCCTCCCATCCCACGAACATGACGAGAAGATTTTCGGCCAGCACCAACAACAGCATGAAAGCGGTGAAGAGATTGAGATAGGCGAAATAGCGGTGAACCTCGCGATCTTCCTCCATGTAGCCCAGCGAGTAAACGTGGACCAGGAGCCCCACGCCGGTCACCACGAGGATCACGATGGAAGAAAGGGGATCGAGCACCAACGCCGCAGCGGCCCGGAACGAGCCCAACGAGATCCAATCGAAGAGCTCTACCGTAATCGCGCGCTCGCCAGGGACGGCTCCCGTGACTTCGGCAAAGCTGATCGCCGCCAGCACGAAGGAAACTCCCACCGCACCAGATGCAAGTTTCCCAGCCCGGGCACGACCCATGGCGCGGCCGAACAGTGACAGAACGAGTGCGGAGATCGCCGGAATGAGGAGAATGAAAGGAAGGAGTCGGGAGGCCATGCTCACGCGGTTCGCTCCTCAGTACCGCAGCACGTCTTGATCGTCGACGTCGAGGGACACGCGCCCTCGCTTCACGCCAACGAGGATGCCGAGACCCACTAAGGCTTCGGCGGCAGCGACCACGATGACAAAGAAGGCGAGCGCCTGACCTTCCAGATTGCCGGCCCATCGGGAGTAGGCCACCAGAGTCAGGTTCACCGCGTTGAGCATCAGCTGCAGACAAAGGAAGATGCTCACCAGATTACGATGAAAGAAGACTCCGGCGGCCCCAATCGAGAACAGCAACGCGGAGACGATCAGATAATGTTGAACGGGAACCACTAGCGCCTCGCCAACCGGGTCGCTCCCACCAGAGCCGCGAGAATGAGAACCGCGGTCGCCGCGAACGGTGCCAGGTAACGAGTGAGAAGCAAATTGCTCATCGCCGACGCGGAGCCTCTAGTGGCCTCGACAGAGGGTACAGAGACGGCGCCCGAGCCTTCGAACACCGCCGTCGCGATCAGCCCGAAGAAAACCAGACCAACCAACGTCGCTCCCCAGCGGAGACCGCCGCGGCGCTCCCAGGAGGACGTCTTGCCACTCGAGTCGAGCAGCACGATGACGAGCAGAAACAAGACGCCCACCGCTCCGGCATAAACGACGATCTGAACCGCCGCTAGAAACGTAGCTCCCAGCAAACCATAGAGGCCGGCAACCGCGAAGAGGCAACCCACGAGCGCCAGGACGGCGTAGACCGGCCGTGGGGTGGCGGCGACCACGAAAGCCATGGCGATGGAGACGCCGGACAGGAAATAGAAAACGACGCTCTCCAACTCTTGCCCCTCAGTAAGATTGCCGCCGCCGGTTGGCTGGATTGGACTGGGACGGACGTGCCCCGATTTCGAGCAAACAAGGCCCCTGCCGACGGGCCGCGCGACTCGGGTGCCTCCCCGTAAGTAACTGCCAATTCAGCGAAAAACGGACTACTATATTCCGCACCTTCCGCAGGTGTCAAGGTATCGCGGGTGGGGGACTACTTGACACAATCCGGGACCGGTTGCAAAATGATGAGAGGGCTTCATTTAGCCCAGGATCTCCGTGGGTCGCGTGCCGCCTGGGCGGATCGCTCGAGACTCCCTACGGTGGAGTGCGCTCCCTCGGGGAACGAGATCCCATTAAAAAGCCATGATCACAGGTTTCAACACCGACGTGAAGTACAAGGGGACTGTGTTCCACGTCCAGACCGAGGACAAGGGGGTCGAGAACCCCATCATCGAGTCATTAATATATAAGGGTGGAGAAATCCTGGGGAGTCGAAGGCATCAATACTCGGACATCATCGAGAACGGCTACGATGAGAAGACGGTCGTCAAGCTCATGGAGGACCAGCACCAGACGATGATCGAAGAGGTTCGGCAAGGCAGATTCGATGCTTCGTCCGATATCCTTGGCGATGATGCCGTGGTCTCCGACCAAAGCCTGGATCAGGTCATACTCAATTATCTCGTCGAGAAGAAAGACGACGAATAAGAGATTCTTGTCTTCGATAGAAGAACCAGGGCTGGGCGAGCTGAAAGTAAAGCTTTCCGAGGAGGAAAGCGCGTACGCCCAGCTCCTTGCCGAGCTCGACTCTCTCGCCGACGCCCATCTTCCCTACCAAGAGGATCCCGGGATCCCGGCGGCGCTCTCTAAGCTGAATGACAGCTGGGAAGTCGAGCCGACGAAGTCGGCCGAAGACTCCGGAGGCCTGAAAGGTCTCCTGCGTCGCACGGTGCGGCGGCTCCTCGCGCCGGAGCTGGCACGGCTCCAGGAGGCGCTGACGCGCCAGCAAACCTTCAATTCGTTCACCGTGCAGTTTCTCAATCGCTATGTGGACGCGGCGCAACATCACGCGCTGCGCCTGCAAGAGTTTTCTTCCACCCTCGTCCGTTACGCGCAACGAATCGATCGGCTTGCTGACGCCAAGGATCGACTCTACGCGCTGCTGGGTAACACCAGGAACGACTTGTTGCTGGACGGTATGGACAAACGGATCGAGAGCATGAGCCTCGGACTGAGGCGAGCACAGGAGAGGCTGGAGTCGATGACGTCGAGCGTGAACCTGGCACGGACCGAGCTCCGATCACTTCAGAACGCTCTGGAACCAGGTTCCCCAATCAGCTCGAGAAGGAAATCGGCCGCTCCTCCTTCTCCCCCCGCGACACTTGCCGCACGCGAGTACGTCGCTTTCGAGCAGCGTTTCCGGGGTGACTCGGAGGAGATTCGGGATCGTCTCTCCGGCTACGTGAAGCAGTTCGAAGGACGAGGTCCGATCGCGGAACTCGGTTGCGGCCGAGGGGAATTCCTCGAGCTACTCCGTGATGCTGGGTTAGAAGCGCGGGGGGTCGACGACAACGCCGAGATGGTGAGCGTTTGCCGCGAGCGCGGCCTGGCCGCCGAAGAAGGTGATCTGCTCACCTACCTGAAAGGTCTCGACGAAGAGTCCATGGGCGGCATCTTTGCCGCTCAGGTCGTCGAGCACTTGCCGCCACTGGTTCTCCGCGAGGCACTGACGGCGTCTTACCGGGCTCTTCGCAAAGACGGTCGCATCGTGCTCGAGACCGTCAACACCAAGAGCGTGGTGGCGCTTGTCGAGTCCTTCTACCGAGACCTCAGCCATCAAAAACCACTGCATCCTGAGACCCTCGACTTCCTCCTTCGTTCCTGTGGCTTTCGGGATGTGTCCATCGAGTACCGAAGTCCGGTGAGCGAGCGCGCCAAACTGCTCAGTGTTCCCTCCGAGGACCCGAACGCCCGGACTCTGAACGATAATTTCCGCAAGCTGAACGCCTTCCTCTACGGCGACCAGGACTACGCCGCCATAGGCATTAAGTGAATTAATGCCGCGTCCGCCTTCGTCCGTACTCCGAACGAAGAGAACTTCGGCGGACCAGCCGAAGCTTTCAGCGAAGGCTGGGGGGGCCGTTTTCGAACTTTAGCCTGTGGCAGCTTGTTGCCCTCAATTGATCTGTTTCCACGCATTTGCCTATGATGCTCCGAAGGAGGACTACGAAATGGCGGAACTCGTTAAAGTTGCCTCGAAGAGTGAGCTCGGTCCGGGTCAATGCAAGGTAGCCGATGCCGATGGGAAGATCATCGCCCTTTGTAATGTAAACGGAACCTTCTACGCGGTCGACAACACGTGCATTCATCAGGGTGGCCCCTTGGGAGAGGGCGCGATGGACGGATCAACGATCACCTGCCCTTGGCACGCCTGGCAATACGACGTCACGACCGGCAAGAACACCGACAATCCGGCGATGGGCGTCAACAGCTACCCCGTCAAAGTGGAAGGAGACGACGTCCTGGTCGAGATCTGAGATCGTGCCGCGCGAATCAAAACAAGATCTAAAAAAGAGAGTCGCCCTCATCGTCAAGCGACTGCATAAAGCCTTTCCCGAAGCGGGCACCGCGCTCGATCACAGAACTCCGGTCCAGCTCCTGGTCGCCACGATTCTCTCCGCCCAATGCACCGATACGCGCGTCAATAAGGTGACGCCGTCTTTGTTCGCGCGCTTCCCGGCTGCCGCCGATCTAGCAGGTGCCGATCGTACGGAGCTCGAAGAGCTCATTCGTTCCACCGGTTTCTATCGCAACAAGGCCAAGTCCATTCAGGGCGCCACAAAGAAGATCGTCGAAGACTTCGACGATCGCGTTCCCGAAACCATGGAGGAGTTGCTGAGCCTCCCGGGCGTGGCGAGGAAAACGGCCAACGTCGTCCTGGGAAACGGTTTCGGCAAAGCGGTAGGCGTCGTCGTCGACACGCACGTCTTCCGACTTTCCCGTCGGCTGGGACTCTCGAAGGGGAAGAATCCTATCGCAGTAGAGAAAGACCTGATGGAGATCGTGCCCAAAAAGGAATGGATCGGTTTGGGGAACCGACTCATCTACCATGGAAGGGCAACGTGCCTCGCCCGAAAACCGAGGTGCGAATCCTGCACCATCGAATCGCTGTGCTCGCGCGTGGGCGTCAAGCCGATGTCGACTTCTTCACGTCCGGTGTCTCCGGCCCGCCGGCCTCTCCGCGAGAGGATCCAGGGCAGCAAGCGCTGAACCTCATGCGACTGGGACTGAGTCTCGGTTTCATGAAGATCATCGAAGACCCGACTCCGCTGGTCCAAGAAGCAGAGAGACTCGGGTATCACTCCGTGTGGGTGGCGGAGGCCTGGGGCTCGGATGCGGTGAGCGTTCTCGGTTGGATCGCCGCTCGAACCAAGAGCATCAGCATCGGATCGGCGATCCTTCAGATGTCTGCTCGAACCCCGGCTATGACGGCTATGACCGCCGCGACGCTAGACGGTTCGAGCGAAGGACGCTTCCTGTTGGGCCTGGGTGCTTCGGGGCCGCAAGTGGTCGAGGGGTGGCACGGTGTTCACTATGACAAACCACTCGAAAGAACGCGGGAGTATGTCGAGATCGTGCGCACCATCCTTCGGCGAGACAAGCCGCTCGAGCATCGCGGCGCGCACTACCAAGTTCCGATGCAGGGGGGGGACGGGACTCGGCAAACCGCTCAGGCTCATGCTGCGACCGCTGCGCCCGGACATCCCCATCTATCTGGCGGCCATCGGCCCTCGCAACACGGCCTTGGCAGCCGAGATAGCCGACGGTTGGCTGCCGATTTTCTACTCGCCCTTCCACCGCGAAGTCTTCGACCAGCATCTTAGCGCCGGGCGGGCGAGACGCGCGGACCCTCTCAAAGAAAAGCGCCTCGATATCGCACCGACGGTGGGAGTTTCTCTGGGCGATGACTTGAACGCATGCTGGGAATCGCAGAAAAAAACCCTGGCTCTCTACATCGGAGGCATGGGAGCCAAAGGAAGGAATTTCTATTTCGATCTCGCTTGCCGATATGGCTACGCTCGGGAGGCCGAAACCATCCAGCAGCTTTTCTTGAGCGGGAAGAAGAGCGAGGCGGCTGCCGCCGTGCCCAACGAGCTCGTCGACGAAGTCTGTCTCTGCGGCCCGCGCTCTCGCATCGCCGAACGACTCACCGTCTGGAAAGAAGCGGGCGTGAGCACGATGCTCTGCGCCACCAACGACCGCGCCACGTTGGCCGTGATGGCCGATATCACGGTCGGTTTGTGAAGCGAAGTCGCTGTCTCTATAATGCAAACGGGTCTTACGGAGGCTAACGGTCCACAAGACCAAACGCGATAACGACAAAGGTCTCCACCCCAGGAGTACATATGCGCGCCTTTCGGACCCTCATCACGCTTATCCTGCTCCTAGTCGCGTCGGCCGCCACCCGCTTCGCCCAGCAGGAGCAGCAGGAGCAGCAGACCCAGCCAACTCAGGAAGTCCCCCGCTTCCGCGCCGAAGTATTCAACGTACTGGTAGACATTCTCGTCCTCGACGAGGAGGGAGAGCCCGTGGCGGGACTCACGCGGGACGACTTCGAGATCTTCGAAGACGGCGTTCGCCAGGAAGCCGAAGGCTTCGAGGTCATCGATTGGACGTCCTACGTGGCGCGTACGGCTCCCCGCGACCCCTCTACGCCATCCCCCTCCCGGGAGGACGCCGCCGTCAACACGTTTCCACGCCGTTTCATCCTCATCGTCAACCGTCAGAACGCCAGCACGACTTACATCAGAAGGGCCAAACAAGCCCTGGAGAGCTTCGTCGTCGAGTCAATGGCGGAAGGCGACGAGGCGCTGATCATCGACATGGGCTTCTCGACCAAAGTCATTCAGCAATTCAGACCCTCCAAGGAAGAGACCTTGAGCACGATCCGCAAGATCTCCATGCTGCCAATGGATCTCTATCTCGAGAGGCGTTCCGACATCGGCACGCGTAACGTCTACGAAACCCTCGAAAGCTTGGGGCAAGGCCTGGGGCAACTACCGGGACGCAAGATCGTCATCTTCTTGTCGCCCCAGCTGAGGCAGATGGAAAACCTCTTCACCGACCTCCAAGACACGGTGGACGCTCTCAATCAATCCAACATCAGCGTCTATTCGATCAACATCGAAGGACTCGGAGGCGTCAGCGCCGTCGGGAACGAGTCCGCCGCCATCTCTTCGGCGGAGTCGTTCGCCATCGGTGGGCTCTTCCCCCTCGCAAACGAGACGGGAGGAAGGTATTACCCGAACCTGGAGAATTTCGAGCCCGCGCTTCGGAGTATCGGCCGGGAGAACCGACGCTACTATCTGGTCACGTACACGCCGAGCAATACGGACTACGACGGCAAGTTTCGCAACATTTCGGTGAGTGTCGATCGGCCGGATGTGGAAGTGGTTGCGCGCCGCGGGTACTTCGCTAGGAAGGAACGTGCCCATCAGGTGACCGATGCGTCCCCACCGGAACCGCCCGCGCCCCCTGAGCCTCCTGAGATTAGCGAAATCGACGAGCCACAGCCGGTGGCGACATCTACTGCCGCGCCCAGCGACACGGCACCCATCAGCAGTGCCCCCGTCGGTCCGTCTCCACCCGATCAGCTAGAGATCACGAACTACTTGTTTCCTGCTGGCGATGAGGTGGAGGTTCCCATCACGATCGCGCTTCCGCTGGACATGCTGTCTCCGGCGGAGGCGCGAACGTTGAAGATGACCATCACCGAAGACACGCGGGGAGTCGTGGCAGAGTTCACAGACCGCGTCGACGCGCGCAACTTCTTAATGGTCCGGAGTCCCAAACTAGCTCCGGGTCTCTACTTGCTACAGATGACCCTCGAAGAGCCATCGGGGGAGCAGGTTTACCAAGCGTCCACGGCCCTCGAGGTCCCCCAGGGATTCGGCAATCGTTTCGGCTTCTCGAGCATCGTTCCCGTGTTTGCTCCTCCCGCCCAAGGATCCGGCCAGGCGCAGGCGATCGAGATCCGCCCGACCCCTAGCGTGCAAAGGGGGGAGGATGCGTATCTCTACTTCCGGATACTCCCCGGCGAGGACGCCGACTCCTCGGGAGACGACGCCCGACTGTCCTATGTCATTTCTCGAGACGGACAGGAGGTCGTCACGGGATCTCACGCGTCATCGATTCGTCTTTCGAGTGCGGACGAAACCGGATTTCCTGTAATACTGCGATTGCCGACATCGGGTTTGCTGCCCGGAACCTATAGCGTCACCCTTCGCATCGCGAGCTCCGGTCTAGGTCGAAGGGCCAGCACCCAAACCGAAATAGCGATCGACTGATCATGTCGGTCGACGTCGTCGCATTCGGTCCTCATCCCGATGACGTCGAGCTCTTGGTGGGCGGCACACTCTTGCGATTGGCGGCCTTGGGCCATCGCACCGCCATCGTCGATCTGACCGGGGGGGAGATGGGCACTCGCGGCACGCGCGAGAAGAGGCAAGCCGGGGCGGAAGAGGCGGCGAAGCATCTAGGAGTCACGACCCGCCGGTGCCTCGACCTGGGGGACGGTCGCCTGACGGCCGACTGGCCTTCGAAAATGAAGGTGGTGGAGGCGATGCGCGAGCTCCGGCCGCGACTCGTCTTTACGAACTACTGGGAAAGCAACCATCCGGATCACGCCAATTCGGGCCCTCTAGTAGAGGAAGCCGCCTACTTGGCGGGGTTGTCGCGCATCGATGCGGCAGGCGAGCCTCATCGACCGAATCGGGTCATTTACTACTTTCTCCCTCACCGCGTTCCTCCCTCTTTCGTCGTTGACATCTCCGATCACTACGAGAAGAAGCTGAGTGCCATCCAGTCCTACCGTTCTCAGCTCCACGACCCGAAGTCGAAAGAGCCCCAGACCTCGATCAGCCATCCCGACTTCCTCGCGCGGATAGAAGGCATCCATCGCTACTTCGGAACTCTTATCGATGTGAAGTTTGGGGAAGCTTTCTTCGTGCGGGAAGCGTTGAAGGTGGACGACCCGATCGCGTTTTTTGACAAACCCTACACGCGGTTCGCCTGAGACTAATGGATGGTAGGGCCGGAACCACCGCCGCTACGCTTCTGGTAGTAGTCCTCGAATTTCTTGCGTAGGCGCTTCATCCGCCAACGGCGGTAGCCGTCCTTGACGAAGCCGCCGGGACTTCCTCGACCGACGCCCCCGCTACGCGCCGCGCTGCGCACACCACCCCAACGCAGGTAGAGGTAGCCTACGACCAAGCCTCCCAGATGCGCGAGGTGGGAAACCCCGGACGCCCCTCCCAAAGAAGAGAGGAAACTGATGAGCCCCATGATGATCACGAAGTATTTGGCCTGGATGGGGAAAAAGAAGATGAAGAAGACGTTCATGTAGACGACACGCGTAGGGAAGTACATCGCGAACGCCACCAAGAGACCGTAGATGGCGCCTGAAGCGCCCACCACCGGGTAGGGCGTCAGCAACGCGAAGAGTCCGGCGCCTATGCCGCAGATGAAATAGTAGCGAAGAAAAAACGGCGTCCCCCAGAGTCTCTCCATCTCGCAGCCGAACATGAAGAGGATGAGCATGTTGATGAGGACGTGGAAGAGACCCCCATGAAGGAACAGATAACTGACGAGCTGCCAGACATAGAAGCTTCCAAGTACCGTCTCACGATCCAGGCGAAACCACGTTGTGATGGGAGGATAAAGTTGCTGCAGAACGAAGACACCGATCGTGGAGAGCAAGAGGTACTTCACCCCGGGGGTGAGTGGTCCTCCGAAAGACCAGGTTTGTGTTCCGCGAGGAGATGCCATACGTCGTCCTGAACCGGATTGTCTCAACTTGGAGCGAGTGGGTCAAGGCGAGGCGAAAACAGCCGCGTTCAAGCACGTTCAAGCTGCGGCTTGGAGGATCTTGGCTAGAAACTGACCGCTATAGGAGGCCGCGACCTGGGCTACTTCTTCGGGTGTCCCCGTTGCCACGATGTAACCGCCGCGTTCTCCTCCCTCCGGGCCGAGATCGATGAGATGGTCGGCGGTCTTGATCACGTCCAGGTTGTGCTCGATCACCACGACGGTGTTTCCCGCGTCGACCAGGCGGTTCAATACATTCAGCAAGCGAGCAATATCGTCGAAATGCAGGCCCGTCGTGGGCTCGTCCAGGATGTACAACGTCCGGCCGGTCGCCCTCTTCGCAAGCTCACGGGACAGCTTGACGCGCTGCGCCTCGCCGCCGGAGAGCGTCGGAGAGCTTTGCCCCAGACGGATGTAGCCGAGACCGACGTCGATGACCGTGCTCAGGATGCGGCGAATCGAAGGATGGTTCTCGAAGAGATCGGCCGCCTCGGTCGCCGTGAGATCGAGCACGTCGGCAATCGAAAGCCCCTTGTACCGCACCTGGAGAGTAGCTTCGTTGAAGCGCCGTCCTCCGCAAAACTCACAAGGAACGTAAACGTCGGCGAGAAAATGCATCTCAACCTTAATCACGCCGTCGCCTTGACACTTTTCGCAGCGCCCCCCGCGGACGTTGAACGAGAACCGACCGGGCGCATAGCCGCGCATGCGGGACTCGGGAAGTGTGGAGAACAAGTTCCGGATCTCGTCGAACACCTTGGTGTAGGTGGCAGGATTCGACCGCGGTGTGCGGCCGATAGGCGCCTGGTCGATATCGACGACCTTGTCGAGATGTTCCAGGCCTCGAATCGTGCGATGCTCCCCCACCCGGACGTCCGACCGATGTAAAGCACGAGCGAGAGCGGGATAAAGAATATGGTTCACCAGCGTGCTCTTCCCTGCACCCGAAACACCGGTCACCGTCACAAGAAGACCGAGAGGAATGCGCGCGTCGATGTTCTTGAGGTTGTTCTCGCGGGCACCTCGTATCTCGACGAAACGGCCGGTGTGCTTTCGCCTGATGTCGGGAACCGGTATCGAGAGCTCCCACGCCAGGTAGCGACCGGTGAGCGAGCTGGGATTGCGACGCAGCTCGGCCGGCGTGCCGGCGGCTACGACCTGCCCACCCTGAACACCCGCCCCGGGACCGAAATCGACTAAGTAGTCCGCCGCCTCGATCGTCTCGCGGTCGTGCTCCACCACGATCACGCTGTTGCCGATATCACGCAGATGGCGAAGCGCTCCGATGAGCTTCACGTTGTCGCGGGAGTGAAGGCCGATGGATGGCTCGTCCAGTATGTAGACCACACCGGTCAGCTCGGAGCCGATTTGGCTTGCCAATCGAATGCGCTGAGACTCACCACCGGAAAGAGTCGGTGCCAACCGATTGAGCGAAAGGTAGTTCACACCGACGTCGCGTAAGAAGCGAAGACGGTTCGTGATCTCCTTGAGGAGCTCCGCTCCGATCACCGCATCGGTGCCCGAAAGCTCAGCGGTCGTCGCGAACAAGTACGCATCGTCGATGGTCAGTGCGGCGACCTCGATGATGCTCTTGCCGGCGAGACGGACCGAGCGCGCCTCGGCTCTCAGGCGCGATCCGTCGCAGCTCGAGCAAATCTTGTCCGACAGATACCGCGCGTAGTGCCTCCGGACCACCTCCGACTTGGCCTCCTTCATACGATTGAGCAAGGTGGGGATGATGCCTTTGAAGCGCATCCGGAAGGAACCCTTACCCGACTTGCCTTTCCAACTGAACGGGATCTTCTCGCCTCGGATGCCGTAGAGAACGATGTCCTTCTCCCGCTGCTCGAGGCGCGACCAAGGACGATCCAGATCCACGTCGTGCTTGCGCGCAACGCTCCTCAGGAGCGATGCCATCCAGCTCCTCTTCTCTTCAATCGCACCCCACGGTTTGAGCGCTCCTTTGTTGATGGATAGAGAAAGGTCCGGGACCACGAGATCGACGTCCATCTCCGCCTTCGTTCCGAGACCGTTGCAATCGGGACACATGCCCGGCGGTGAATTGAAAGAAAAGAGCTGCGGTGAGAGCTCGGGAAAACTGAGCCCACAGTTGTGACAGGCCCGATGCTCGGAAAACAGCCGGTCTTTAGAAGCAGGGGGAGTTGGGGGAGCCGCCCCGCTTTCCTTCTCGCCCACAACAGAGACGATCAGCACGCCGCCACCATAACGAAGGGCGGTCTCCACCGAGTCGTCGAGACGATCGGCGAGATCCGGTTTGGCGACCAAGCGGTCGACGACGAGCTCCAGCGTGTGTTTCTTCTTCTTATCGAGAACGATGTCCTCGTCGAGAGAACGGGTTTCCCCGTCGACGCGAATTCGAGTGAACCCGCTACGACGCGCCTGCTCTAGGAAGTCGCGGTGCTCGCCCTTACGCTCCGTGACCAGAGGAGCGAGGATCTCGAACCGCGTACCGGGCTCGAGCACGGCGATCTCCTCTACGATCTGTTGCGAGGATTGCTGAGAAACGGGATTGCCGCACTTGTAACAGTGGAGCTTGCCGATCCGAGCATAGAGCACGCGCAGGTAGTCGTAGATCTCGGTAATCGTGCCCACCGTGGAACGAGGATTGTGGCCGGCTGATTTTTGATCGACGGAGATCGTCGGGGACAGACCACGGATGGTGTCGTAGAGCGGCTTGTCCATCTGCCCCAAGAACTGGCGGGCATAGCTCGAGAGCGACTCTACGTAACGCCGCTGGCCCTCGGCGTAGAGGGTGTCGAAAGCGAGCGAGGACTTTCCCGACCCAGAAACTCCGGTGAAGACGACGAGCTTTTTCTTGGGGATCTCGACGGTAATGTTCTTGAGGTTGTGCTGGCGGGCTCCCTTGACGACAAGCCTATCCGGCTCCATAGGCTCTTTACGGCTTACTCCCAGTCCGGCTTGACGGCAAAGAAGAAGCTTTCTCTTCCGCGTTCGACAAAGAGCACCACTTCCCCCGGTTTTTCTTCGCGGAGGGCTTCCACCGCCTCGCGAAACGAAGCGAGACCGGCAATCGTCTGATCGCCCAGCTTTACCAAGAGATCTCCTCGCCGCACGCGATTCGGATTCGTGCGCACCGCAACCGGGGGTTGTCTGACCACCACGCCCTGCGTTTCGAGGTCGAGGTTGCGCGTGGCCAGGTAGTCGAACGTCACCTCTCGCACCGTTAGATCCAGCTCCTCGGCTTCGACGGTGTCGGCTTCCCTCGACGTTTTGGGCGCCGGCGCCAACGTAGCCACGGTAGTCCGCTGCTCGCCGTCCCGCAAGTAGCCGAACTCGACGGGGGTTCCGGCTCCTGCCCGAAGCAATTTCTCCGAAAAGGCACCGAGATCTTCCTCGCGGTTCACGTCGATGGGCTCCCTTTGGAACTTGGTCAGCACGTCCCCTGTCTCGAACCCCGCCCCTTCCGCGGGGGACTCTTGATACACGTAGCCGAGAACGACTCCGGCTCGTACCGAGAGTCCCAGATGCTCGGCGAGCTCCTCTGTGAGCGCCTGCATCTCGACGCCCAACCAAGCGCGCCGCACCGGCTCGCTATGGGGAGGCCGGGTCGCGGCATCGGCAAACTGCTTGGCCGGCCGGGCGAACCCTCGCCCCACGCCCTTCGGCAGATCGCGGATCACGGCGAGAAAGGTAAGCGGGTTTCTCATGCTGCCACGCGGCATGGGCACGGTGAGGGCGTCGAGCATGCCCAGCGGCGTTCCTTCCAGATCGGAGACCAGGGATCCAACCGGATCGGCGGCACCGGTAGCAACGATGAATCCTTCAGAAGGTTCGGAGACCACCGCTTGCACACGCGTGAGCTCGACGGCCAAAACAGGTCCCAAAGGCTCAGGCAGAAGACTCAGCACGACGACTTCCTGCCCTACCTCCGCGGGCGGAGGTGAGCCGAAGACAGCCGGGTGGAACTTTCGGTCCTCGGCATCGATCTGAAAAAAGGCCACGTCGGCTTCTACATCGCGGCCGAGCAACGTCGCCGAATACTCACTGCCGTCTACAAGGTGAACGCGGGCCTCACTGATCGTGGCATCGGTCCGGCTCACGGTAGACGGGAATCGAACCCCGACTCCGTGGGGAACCTCGTTGAACGGCTCGTAGATCATACCGCTGACCATGACCGTGCCGTCTCCCGAGACGACGATGCCGGTCGTGGTGAGCTCGGCTTCCTGCGGCGGCTCGCCGGTCGAGACCAGGACCTGTTGGCTATAGGTCACCTGGACCAAGCTCTCTCGGTATCGGTCCTCGAGGTTCGAGAGCTTTTCGGAAACGAGATCCGCCGAGTCAGACTGTAGCGTGACGAGCGGCGAAAGTAGCCCTAGGGTAAGGACCGCACTAATAAACATAGGACGCCTCGATGAGAATCAGCTGGCGTGAATGCTGGCGCATGACGGTCAAAAGCACTTCTTCGACCTCTTCACTATCGAGGCGGCGGTAAATCTCCCCCAGATCGTCCAGGCCGCCAACGTCCTCATCTTCGATACGAACGATGCGATCGCCGGGATGGAGCCGGGCCCGGAAAGCCGCCCCATTGGTCTTGACCCCCACGACGACGACTCCGTTCGCGTCCGGCAAGCTGTACTCCATGGCAAATTCTCGCGTGATCCCGCGGGCGGTGAACCCCCAGCTCTCGCACTCCATCTCGTCCGAGACGCTCTGACTCCGTTCCTCGGTGACGATCTCGAATCGCAGCTCTTCTCCGTCGCGCTCGATCAGTTGCTCGACCGACTCGCCTACCGGCGTATCGGCGATCAGTTTGTAGATGGCAGGCAGCTCTTCCTGGAACTGTGCGGTTAACTCTTGACCCCGGTAGGCGACGAGCACGTCGCCCGCCCGAATCCCGGCGCGCGCGGCGGGCGAGTCAGGCTCCACGCTGCGAATCACGACGCCCGGCGACGGAGCGGCTGCAAAATACTGAGCCAGCTCTTCACGGGGTTGGAAGTCCAGACCCAACCAGCTTCGGCGAACCCGCCCATGCTCGATGAGCTCGGCCGCCACTTCCTTGACGATGTTGACGGGGATGGCGAAGCCGATGCTCGATGCTCCAAAGGCACCGCGCGAGTTCACACCGACGACGAGACCGGCAAGATCGACCAACGGACCTCCGCTGTTGCCCGGATTGATGGCGGCATCGGTCTGGATCCAGGTATTGAAGGAGCCCGTTCGTTCCCCGGTAGGCAGCTTGAAATTATCGGAAAGATAGCGGTCCTTGCTGCTCACCACACCGAACGACAACGATCGCTGCAGCGCAAGAGGACTGCCGAGCGCCATGACGTATTGACCGACTTGGAGCTCGCCGGAATCCCCCAACTCGACCGGATCGGGAAGCTCGAAATCCGGCCCGACGTCCACCCTCAGCACCGCGATGTCGGTCAAGGGATCGCCACCGACCAACACACCGGGGACCCGCTGGCGATCGCTGAGAGTAATAATGAGCCGCTTGGCCTTTCCCGCCACGTGGTAGTTCGTGACGACGTGCCCCTGGTCATCGAAGATGAAACCGCTGCCGATCGCCGTGGAGCTCCGTCGCTCCCCGGAGGAGTAGACGTCGGTGATCGGCTGGACGTTGACCAGAGCCGGCGCCACCTCGTCCCGGGCGGCGAAAATACGCCGCTGGAGCTCGTCGACACCCACCGTCTGCGCGCCAGCCTTGGTTGGCCCGGTTGGCCCGGTCAGGACGAGACTGGAGAAAACGAGCCCCAGGATGGGGCTTTGAACCAACGAGGTACCCCTCGCCATGCGTCGTGTCATCGATACGAATCCCTTCGTGACGTCTTGCTAGGTTGCTAAGGTTTTCGCGAGGGAGGTTTCTCGAACCCCCAAATAGCATCGTAGCAAAAAGATAGCGCGCTTCAAAGAGGCTGGCCAGACCGTCTTGGTGACAGTCTCTTTCAGCGGTTACTATAAGGTAGCGAGAATGGGGCGTCCTTGACTTTGGAAATCGCACTGCTGGCCGCGGTGAGTCGTGGCGGCGGCTCTCGTCGCCTGACCGTCGCGTTCCTTCTGATTCGCCGACCGGGCGGGGACTCCGTGGAAGGGATGGCGCTCCTGCAACAGCAGTTGAACGCCTTGCGGTCCGAGCTCTCCGGCTACATGCAACATCAATCCGCGCAGCTCGAGCAGGCGCATGGAACCATGGGCGTTCGGCTGGATCGGGCGTCCAGCAGTGTCAACGAAGTCCGCCAGCAGCTGGGCGTCTTGGAGCAGGCGACCGAACGCGTGCTCGAGGTCGGAAAGACGGTCGCCGGGATCGAGAACCTCCTCCGTGCGCCCAAGCCGCGAGGCGTCCTGGGAGAAGTGCTTCTCGGCGAGCTCTTACGCCAGGTGCTCCCGCCCGCACTCTTCGAGCTGCAGTACACGTTCAAGAGCGGCGAGCGAGTCGACGCGGTGGTACGAGTCGGCGAGAACCTGCTCCCGGTGGACGCCAAGTTTCCGCTCGATAACCTGAGGCGCGCCGACGAGGCCCAGGGAGCCGAACGGGATTCCCTGCTGCGTGCCTTCGCGCGAGACTTCAAAAAGCACGTCGACGCCGTCGCCAACAAGTACATCGTGCCGGGCGAGGGCACCCTACCCTTGGCCTTTCTTTATGTACCCGCGGAGAACGTCTACCAGCAGGCGGTCTTGGGTGAGTGGGATCTGGCAGAATACGCGGTCTCCCAGCATGTCGTCCCGATGGGTCCGCTGGGTCTCTACGCCTTTCTACAAAGCGCTCTTCTCGGCGCGCGGGCCGTCGCCGTCCCCGCCCAGTCCCGGGAGATCCTCTCGGGGCTCGAGCAGCTCACCGTCGAGCTCAAGCAGTTGAAGGAGGAGATGTCCAAGCTGGGACGCCACCTCGGACTCGCCCGCAACAACCTCGAGCAGATGGAACGGCGCACCGGGCATCTGACCGAAACGGTGGATCGCGCGCGATCCTCTCTGGATGCGACGACTCCCGTCCCGCGGGGTGCGGGACGGGATGACTAGACCGTTCCAACTTGTTGAGCGTAGCATGACCGCGGGGCTCCTTTCTTCATTGCCCTTTGACCAGTTCGGTTGTTCTGCTACCATTCATCTGTAGGCAGGGCGACCAGGAAGTCACATGAAGGACATCTCTTCCACTGTCCACCTCTTCAAAGAGGGAGAAGTTTATGTTGCCTACGTGCCCGAACTGGACGTCTCAAGCTGTGGTGATACCCCAGAAGAAGCCCGTAAGAATATCCAAGAAGCGGCACAGGCGTTCCTGGAGACAAGCCAAGAGATGGGCAACCTCACCAGATCCCTGAAGAGGCTGGTTACGAGTTGGAAGGAGAGACCTGGCGCGCGCCTGAATTCGTATCCCTTGACCACCTGAGCTTGAGCCTCAAATAGGTGCCTCGGCTCACCCCCGTCTCCTACCAAAAACTCGTCAAGGTTGTTCGAGAACGACGGGTTCACCCATCGTGTCTACACCAAGCCGGCCATCAAACGGCCACTGGTGATCCCCGAGTACAGAGCCGTTCCGGTCTTCATCATCAAGAACCTTCTCCGCACCGCTGGTATGAGCCGGGAACGCTACTTCGAGCTTCTTGAACGGGCGTAAGAAATTTGCGGGCTGTTCGGTTTGTACCGATCTAGGCGCGTAGGCTTGGGACTGGCTGAGAGAAATCCCTAGGGTACACTAACCCTTTACTTCCCTCCTCCTTGCGAGAATCCGTGCCCACGGCATAAACTAGGCCCTCTCTCGGGGTGCCGACCGGCCCATTTTTCTTGGGAGGGACTACCCTCTCTGCTTCTGAGGCCCACACGAGACCGCACCCAGGAGCCGATCGTCGATGCGGAACGAGCCAGCAATTCTTTGGAGGGAATGACCGAATGAAACAAATAGGATACGACCACCACCTCTTCGTGCAGCCTTTCGACCATCGCGGAAGCTTCACCAAATCCTATTTCGGATTCAAGGGCGCCCCCACTATCGATCCCGGTACCGAGCAGTACGTGAAGGTGGCCCAGAGCAAGACCCTGATTTACCGCGGGCTCCTCAAAGCCATCGAGATGGGCGTTCCAGCCGAGACCGTGGGCATTCTGGTCGACGCTCAGTTCGGAAGCCACATCCTCGCCGACGCCAAAGCCAAGGGGATCCCGGCCGCGGTTTGCGTCGAAAAGAGCGGCCAGCCCGTCTTCGACTTCGAGTACGGTGCCCGATGGCAAGACCACATCCGTTTCGTGGCCCCCGATATCGTCAAGGTTCTCGTTCGCTTCCACGCACAAGACGACCCCGCCCTCAACCGAGAACAGATGGCCCGGCTCAAGCTCCTTTCCGACTACCTCCATGCCACCGACGATCATTACTTAATGTTCGAGCTTCTCGTTCCGGCCACCAGCGACGACGACAAGAAGGCGGGAGACCAATACGACGCGGAGATCCGCCCGCGCCACATGGTGGAGTCGATCAAGATGTTGCAGGATTATGGGATCGAGCCCGACATCTGGAAGATCGAGGGGCTGGACAAACGCGAGCAAGCCGAGGCGGTTGCCGAACAGGCGCGCGCCGGTCAGGCGCGAAAGAAAGTCGGCTGCATCATTCTCGGGCGCGGCTCGGACAAGGCCCAGGTGCACAAGTGGCTTCAGGTTGCTTCCCCGGTTAGGGGTTTCATCGGTTTCGCCGTGGGCCGCACGAACTTCAGCGAGCCCCTGAAGCGATACTTGGAAGATCCGAAACAAGAGGCGACGGCGATCAAAGAAATCGCGGAAAACTACAAAGGATGTGTCGACACGTGGCGCGCGGCCGCATCCTGATGGATTAGGAAAAAGGGGGGCGGGCAGGGTCAGGGCCCCAACCTGGATGCGAATTACCGAAGCCCGGAACCGTTACCGGAATCGACCTCACACCCACCCCGACCCCGCCACGCGGGGTTGCCGCTCTTTGCGGTACCGGTCCCGGCTTCGCAAACGCCCGGCTACGTAGACGAGCTCGTGAGGGCATGGAACCGCTGTCTCGATGAGCGCTGGGTCCATCCGTTGATTGCACTCGGAGCATTTAGCCTGGACTTCCTCTGTATTCACCCGTTTCGGGACGGGAATGGTCGGGTATCGCGACTGCTCCTCCTGCTTCAAAGTTATCACCTCGGTTTCGAAGTCGGTCGTTACATCAGTCTTAAGCGAGTTATCGAGCAAAACAAAGACCGGTACGATGAGACGCTGGAGACTAGCTCAAGAGGCTGGCACGAGGGACGACACGATCCTTGGCCCCACGTCGGCTATGTCCTTTTCGTCCTTAAAGAGGCCTATCGAGAGTTCGAGGAACGCGTGGGGCAGATGAAGAGCCCGCGAGGAGCGAAGACCGAGTTGATCACGTTCTCCTCGCCTCCGCGATGGGTCAGCGCGCCCTATTCCATCGTTTCCGTCTACAGAACGAGGAGTATCAAGATGCATTGAACGCATGCCGTGTGAATACTCTTAGGCAGCAAACTCATCGCTGTCAAGAGATTTCTGTTTGCTTCTAAGCGCGTGAACGAGAGCGCCCATATGGCGATAGCCTTTGATACGCCGGAACTTTTTCTGCGCGGTGATGACGCCAAGAGCGGTCCATCGGCGAACCATGGAAGGACTCTACCAACGCTTGACGTTTCTCGATACTCTGCGAATGGTTCCGTTGAGATTCTCAATGGCGTTCGTCGTGGCAAGAGACTAGCGAAGTAAGGCGGGCAGCGCGAGCTTCACGACCGTGAGTGTCTCTTCCATCCCTTCACGAAGGCTTCCGGCAGCTTCGTCGTAGCCGTTTCGCTCGAGCCACGACACCAATGCCTGAAGTCGCTTGCGCGCCTTGTCGGCACTCTTGCACTTGTAGGCTTCCTTCATCGTCTGGAGCACGTAGGCGTGACGAGACTTGGGAAGGTACGAGCGAAGATTCCGGAGTTTATGGATCTGGCACCTTTGGATGACCGCGAGGTCCCCCAAAACGTCGACGAGTGCCTTGCGGATGCCTTTGCCTCCGTCCACTACGCAGAGAATCGACTCATCGACGCGCAAGCCTCGCTCGAGAAGGTCCTGCAACATCGCGGTGCACACCCGAGAGTTCTCCGTCGAGCCCAGCCATATACCCAGGGGCACCTTCGTTCCATCTATTGTGATACCGAGAGTTACGACGACGGTCTGTCCGGCCACCTCAAGGCCATCCAGCATCAGTGCCGCAAGCTCGAACTCCTCTAGCCGCCGAGACAGGTATTCCTCGAGCTTCTTAGTCGTCTGGCTCACGAGGTGACGGCTGGCGGCACTCTTACTCGTGCCACGAGACTTCAACTTGGCCGCGGGTTTGTCCAGACTCGATTCGTAATTTCGGGTCGATACCCCCACCAAGATCTGATTCAACACTCGCTCTGGAAGCGGGTCTTCTTCGCGGAAGGCTTCGAAGTGTGGAAGCGACGCCTCCTCGCCCGACTTCGAGCGAACTCGAGGTCGCGACACTTGGATGCGACGACCACCGAAGCTCAGCTCTCCGTTCGTGCTCCCACAGTGGTTATGAGTTCGCTCCTTCTCGTGCTTGCCCTTGAGCCCCGCGATCTCCTCGGCGTCCTCTCTGAGCAGTAGGTGCAGAGCTGTCAGTCCTTGCTCGTACACCCATTCCGTCAGATCCGCCTTCGTGGCCGCGATCCCAGCTATCATCGGTAGCAGTATCTGACCGACTTGGCCAACTACCTTGCCCGTAGGCGAGTGCGTTTGCTTTCTTACTGGCTTCTTCGATTTCCTAGGCATTGGTGGCTCCTTGTCCCCCTCTGGAGACGGTTTATTGGCAGACCTATTCTTAGGCCGGCCAAGGAGCCGCCGCTACCCCAAATTCAACATCCGGCGGGACATCCCCCGGACTCCTCCTGAAGGATTCTTAGAGCAACCCTCGTGCCAGCCCAGATCCGGGGCATTCCATAGCTAAGCCATTGTATCAAAACAACATAGACCAGGATGTCCCACGGCGGTCTGTGGTGGTTTGGGTACTCCTGTGAGGGGGAATCCCAACGCTCCGTCCCTTCCGGCCCGTCCGCCCCCGGCAAGGAAGCCAACGAAGTCGAATGCTGCTAGGACTTTAGGTGGGGGACCCCCGTGAAGCCGGTGATGGCAAAGGAATTGCTTCTTTGTCCTACTGAACGGCCTACCATCGCCCTTCAGAAGGAAAAGCTAACGTGTGTGAAGAAGGAGAGTTACGAGGAAAGAAAATCGCGCTTACCGATATGAGGAGCAAGCAGAGTATTGACGCTGTGGCGACAGGACGCTACGCCTGCCGAGAATTTAGCAGATACCCGGATCTTCAATTGAACTCTAACGATGCAGGCAAGCTATTTTAGTACATCTCGCAGGTGCTGCGGCATCTGTCAGGGCAACATCAGCCAGGCCGCCCGGCTGGCCAAGAAGGACCGGAAGGACTTCTACGATGTCATGAAGAAGTACGGCATCCAGCCGGAAGCCTTCCGGAAGCCTTCCGGAAGCAGCAGCACGCAAGCTGAGCCCGGCGTCTGGCTAGCTTCAACTGGGCACCCACGCCCAATGACGGCGAGAATACTCCGGCTCATCCCCGCCGAACTATTCCCCTTGGCCTCTCTGGACGAGAATGGTATGATCCCGGGTTCGGGCTCGGCGTGGCGGCATGCCTTTTCTGGGTCGAGCCAACAGACTTTACACTGCGCTTCCGCGCTCTCACGAGGCCGGAGCTTACATCAGCTGACTTTCGGGAGTCTTCATGAGCGCCAAGAAATTCGACCTTGCCCTGGCCATCGGAGGAGCGGCCGGACAGGGAATCGCCACCCCTGGCAATATTCTCGCGCGCACCTTCGTGCGTCGCGGGCTGCACTTGAACGCCTACAACGCCTACCAGTCCATCATCCGCGGCGGGCACATCTTTCTCACCGTGCGGGTCAGCAACCAAGAGATTCACTCACATGGGGACAAGCTCGACCTGCTGCTGGCTTTGAACCAGGACACGATGGATCGGCATCTGGGATTGATGGGAGCAGGGTCTCGGGTCATCTTTAATAGCGACACCATCAAGCCGGGAAAGGTGACGGAAGGGGCCGAGCTTTGCCCGATGCCCATCAAGGAGCTTAGCAACGAAAGCCGCAACAAACTCGTTCAGAACACGGTGGCCCTCGGAATCTCCATGTTCTTGTTCGGCTTGGATTTCGAAGTCTTGGAAGAGGCCCTTACCCTTCAGTTCCAGAGAAAAGGCCAGGACATGGTCGACGAGAACGTCAGCGTGGCCCGGGCTGGTTTCGAACATGCGAAGGCGAACTTCAAACCCTTCTCTCAACTTCTTCCGGAGGGCAAGAAACCGCTGGCCGTATGGACGGGCAACGAGGCTCTTGCCATGGGAGGCGCCGCGGCGGGGGTCAAGTTCTACTGCGCCTATCCGATGAGCCCCTCGACCGGTGTTCTCCACTGGATGGCCGCCAACGCTCGCGACCTCGGTATCATGGTGCGCCAGGTGGAAGACGAGATCGGCGTCGCCAATATGGCCATCGGCGCCGCTCATACCGGGGCCCGCGCCATGTGCGCGACTTCCGGTGGCGGCTTTGCTCTCATGACCGAGGCGATTGGCATGGCCGGGATGATGGAAGTGCCCGTCGTCTTCATCAACGTACAGCGCGCCGGACCGTCCACTGGCGTCCCCACCAAGACCGAGCAAGGGGACCTGTGGCAGGTGCTGGGCGCCAGTCAAGGCGATTTCGAACGCTTCATCGTCGCTCCGAAGAACGCCCTGGATGCGTTCAATACCATCCCAGAAATCTTCAATCTCGCCGACAAGGCTCAGTGCCCGGGCATCGTTATCTCCGATCTGTTGATTTCTGAAGGTACATTCAGCGCCGATCCCGACACAATCAACATGCATCCCAAGATCGATCGCGGAGAGTTGATCACCAAGCCTACCAACGAGGACCACTACAAACGATACGAGTACACCGAAAGCGGCGTGTCCCCGAGGGCTGTTCCTGGGCTCAAAGGCTACGTCCACGTCGTTGCCTCGGACGAGCACGATGCAGATGGGGTCTTGATCAGCGACGAGTTCACCAACCCCCACAAGCGGCGAAAGATGGTCGAGAAGCGTGCGCGCAAACTCGCGAAGGCCCTGAACGACATCGCCGCTCCCGAGATCGAGGGCCCCAAAGATGCGGACGTAACGCTCATCGGTTGGGGCTCCACGCATGGAGTCATCAAGGAGGCGGTGGCGCAGCTCGAGGAAAAGGGCGTCACCGCAAATCAGCTATCCATCAAATGGCTCGTTCCTTTCCATACGGATGCGGTCAACAAGATCCTTTCCGGTGCGAAGAAGACGATCATTGTCGAGAACAATCACTCTGGACAGTTTGCCCGCTACCTGCGAAGCGAGACAGGTTTCAGCGCCGATGGGCATATTCGTAAGTACGACGGAGAACCGTTCATGCCGCACCACATCGTCGAGGGCGTCCAGGAGCAACTAGATGGAAAGACAGACCACTACGTTCCTTTTCAAGAGGTCATGGTCTAAGGGAGGAGAAAAAGCATGTCTACCGCAACCACCATCGTTGAGCTGAAACCGAAAGACTTCAAGGGGAAAGTCGATCCGGACTGGTGTCCGGGGTGCGGTGACTTCAGTGTTCTCAGCGGCCTTCAGAAGGTCTGCGCCGAGCTCGGCCTGCAGCCGCACGAAATCGTGACCGTCAGCGGCATCGGCTGCTCGTCCAACTTCCCGGGATACTTCAACGCCTACGGAATGCATACCCTCCATGGGCGGGCGCTCGCCGTGAGCACCGGCGTCAAGATGGCCAATCACGAGCTGACCGTGATCGCCACCGGCGGTGACGGTGACGGTTACGGGATCGGCGGCAACCACTTCGTGCACACCGCGCGCCGCAACGTGGACATCACCTACTTGGTGATGAACAACCAGATTTATGGACTGACCACCGGGCAGGTCTCTCCGAGCAGCAGCATCGGCATGAAGACCAAGAGCACGCCCTACGGTAACGTGGAGATGCCGGTGAACCCGATCACCTCGGCCATCATGAACGGTGCGAGTTTCGTAGCTCGCGGATACAGCGGCGATGCGAAGCACTTGCAGGAGCTCATGAAGAAGGCCATCCAGCACAAGGGTTTTTCGCTCATCGACATCTTCAGCCCGTGCGTTACGTTCAACCACGACAACACTTACGCCTTCTTCCGGCCACGGGTGAAGAAACTCGAGGACGAAGGGCACGATCCCAGCGATTGGAAAGCCGCCTGCGAAAAGGGCCTCATTTGGGGCGATGAGATTTACATCGGGCTTTTCCTCGAAGTGGACCGGCCGTCTCTCGATCAGCTCGAGCCGGTGCTGGACACAGGGGAACCGATTGCCCATCGCGCCCCCGCTCTGAAAAAGGAACAGTCTCAGAAGATCCTGAAGAAAATGATGTAGGCCGATAGCCTTCTCTCGTTGTCCGAAGCTCCGTCGTGCCGGCGAGCCATTCGATTGGCATCGCTCGCGACTCCAGCCTGAGCCCAGCCACGAATCGGGCACCCGATGGGACCGTATCTGCCGACGCGGCGGTCCTCGCGGAGGTTTGACCGGTCCCGGACAAACCGGTAGCATGGCGTCACCCCGCCGACCGAAAAGGACAGGCATACACCATCTTCTGGTGTGGACGAAACGGAAGGGCTGGCTTTCCCAGGACAAGTACCCGGAGATCCATCGCCACTTCGAGGTCGGTGACTTCTCTCCGACGAGCCCGCTTCCCGATGCCGGGGCTCTATTGGTCGTCGACGAGGACTTGCTTCGCGAGCACCCCGAAGAACTCCAGCAGGCTGGAGGCCGAGCTTCGACGAAAGATGGCCGAGGTCGACGAGGCACTGGAGGAAATTCTCGCTCGAAACCAGCCGACGGTGACTCACGTCGAGGGCTTCGAGAAGATCGGAGGTCTTCAGTTTCCGGACCTGCAAGGAGAGCCGCGTCCCTATCTCGAGCCCCGCGAGCTCGAGGCGCTCATCATTCCTCGCGGCACCCTGACTCGCGAAGAGCGCGAAGCCATACAACGGCACGTACAGCACACGTTCAATTTCCTCTACGAGATCGAGTGGACACGCGACTTACAAAAAATCCCCAAGATCGCCCGGAGCCACCACGAAAAGCTCGACGGAAGTGGCTACCGTTACGGGCTCTCTGGCGATGAGATCCCTCCTCAGACTCGGATGATGACCATTGCCGATATCTTCGACGCGCTCGCTGCCCGGGACCGCCCGTACAAGAAGGCGGTGCCGCCGGAAAAGGCCCTCGATATCCTGTGACTTCAAGTTTGAAGCGCACCATTCGTTAGAGCCCATGGAAACGTTCCTCCGGTGTGCGGTAGCCGAGTCTCTTGCGGGGCCGTGAGTTGAGCTTGTTTGCGATACGATCGCAGTCGCGTTGCGTGAGCGCTGCTTGGCTGGTGCGCTTCGGCAGGTATTGTCGTAGCAGGCCATTGAAGTTCTCGTTGCTGCCTCTCTCCCATGAGTGATAGGGAGTTGCGAAGTAGAACTTGACGCCGGTCGCTTCCTCGACGGATTCGTAGTCGTGGAACTCCGTACCATTGTCCGCGGTGATCGTCTTGACCTGCTCCGGCACCCGCCGGAGCAACATCTTCGTTCGCTGACTAGTGCTGAACATGGTGCGGTCGGACAGCTTGCCGATCAGCGCATAGCCCGTCTTTCGTTCCACGAGCGTGGTTACGCAGTCCGGCGCGCCTTTTCCTACCACGGTGTCGATCTCCCAGTGGCCAACGGCACTGCGCTTGTCGACACAAGGCGGCCGCTCGGAGATATGACGCTTCCCGGCCAGGTGGCCTCGGCTGTCATAGCTGTTGTGGCGCTTGCGTCTAAGTTTGGGTGAGCATCGAAGGTGGCGGTATAGATGTCCTCCGGCCTCCTTGTCCCGCCAGACGTGGGTGTAGATCGTCTCGTGGCTGATCGAGAGCTCGCCGTGAAGGCGCAGGTGGCCGGAGATCTGCTCTGGGCTCCAGTCAGCCTTAAGCTTCTTCTCCACTAGGGCAAAGTCGGCCTTTGTGAAGTACTGGTTCCGGCGAGACCGCGATCGTCGTCCGTTCGTTTTCTCGATGGCCTTGCTCGGCCGGTAGCATCCATCACTACGTGAGCTGTTCCTCCTGACCTCTCTCGAGATTGTGCTCCGGTGGCGCCCCAGGCGCCGCGCAATCTCGGCCGAGCAAAATCCCTCCCGTCGCAGCGCCGCGATGGTGTATCGTTCTTCCAAGGTGATCTGGTAATAAGTCATTAGCGAGTCCCCATTCTTGGTTGTTTGAGGAATCGTGGCACATTCCAGGTCACCTCATCCGGGAGCTGTGTTGCACTTACTTTATGAATTCGGGATGACAAACAGGACGCGAACGCCGGACTGGTCGACACCGATCTGCTGGATCTGTTCATCGAGGCCAAGGTTTTCGAGCTGTCCCTGAAGTGACGTCTGGCTCGTTCGATAGCAGCAACCACGCCGAATGACGTCAGACATGGTGCACGGACACGTCTGGCTCGGTGGATAGCGGCAACCGGCGTCTGACGCGGCCCAATGGCAGCAACCGAGTCCATTGACGCCCCACATGACACGCAACATGCCGATTGGCCCCCTATTCAACCGATCCAATTCGACATTGGATGGGCCTTGACAGGCTTGACAGGCCAAATCTAAGTGGATATAACTTATTGGCATGGGCCAATCGGGCAATCTCCACCTTGCCCTGGATCGCGGCTCGGACGTGCCGCTCTACGAACAGGTCCGTTCGCATATCGCCAGCCTCGTTACGAGCGGTGAGCTCGCCTCCGGGACCCGCCTGCCAGCGACACGCGACTTGGCCCGTGATCTGAGCGTAAACCGAGCCACCATCGCGAGCGCCTATGAAAGCTTGGCGACTGATGGTCTGGTTCGCTCTCATGTGGGCCAAGGAACGTTCGTCCTGGAAGCAGAGCCGCATCGCGCGTCGACGCCGTTGTGGCCGCTTTCTCGAGCGATGGAGGCGGCGAGCCGACAGCTTCTTCCTACGACGCCACCGACCGAACACCCGGACCCGATCGACTTCGCCTCGCTCATCCCTGACGAAGAGCTCTTCCCGGTCGAACCCTTCCGAAAGACCATCGACACCGTCCTGCGGCAGCGAGGCAAGGAGCTGCTCCAATACGGGACGGTCGCCGGCTACCCGCCTCTCCGCCAGTACATCGCCGAGTGGCTTGGCGAGCGAAACGTGGAAGCCACCGCCGAGCACGTCCTCATCGTCAACGGCTCGCAGCAGGGGTTGGATCTGGTGTTCCGCACTCTAGTGAATTCGGGAGACAGCGTGGCGGTGGAGAGTCCGACGTATACTGTCGTTCTACCGGTCCTCGCCTATTACCAGGCCCGCGCGATCGGCATCCCCATGACCGACCGCGGCATGGATCTCGAGGCCCTCGAATCGGCCCTGGCCCGCGGCTCGGTGCGACTCATCTACACGATGCCCACGTTTCACAACCCCACGGCTTGACGATGGATCTCGAAACGAGACAGTCGCTTCTTCGGTTGGCGGGTCGTCACGAAGTGCCCATCATCGAGGACGACTTCGACTCCGAGCTTCGTTTCCACGGACAGGCCCTGCCTCCCATCAAAGCACTCGACATCGAGGGCATCGTGCTCTACCTGGGAACCTTCTCCAAAGGACTCTTCCCCGGCCTGCGCTTGGGATGGATCGTGGCACCGCCCGAGCTGATTCGGACACTGAGTCGAGCAAAAATGTTTACCGATTACCACACGAGCCCGCTTCTTCAAGCAGCCGTCTTGGAGTTTTGTGAGCACGGACACTACCAGGAACACCTGAAGCACCTGGCGCGCGTGAACCGAGAGAAGAGCCGGATCTTGGTGCGAGCCTTGACTCGCCATTTCCAGAGCGAAGTTTCCTGGACCGAGCCGGAAGGAGGCTACGCTTTCTGGATCGCTCTTCCGGAACGCCTTTCCAGCGAGCACCTACTCTCGCAGGGAGCACGAGAAGGCGTTCTGTTCACGCCCGGCAGTCAGTTCTTCACTGGCGACGAGGGGGATCGCTTCTTACGACTGTCCATCTCGCGCGTGCCCACGGACAAGATCGAAGAGGGCGTTCGGCGACTGGCGAGACTCATCGAGCGGCAGATGGCCCAGGAGCCCGGACACCCTTTGCAGACGCCGGGTGAGCTGATGTTTCATATCTAAATGGAGGAAAAGACGATGCCCAGTGAACTCAGACTGAAAACCGGTCTCGCCGACATGCTCAAGGGCGGCGCAATCATGGACGTCACTAACGCAGAACAAGCCAAGATTGCTGAGGAGGCCGGCGCCGTTTCGGTAATGGCCTTGGAGCGGGTTCCCTCGGACATCCGCAAAGAAGGGGGCATCGCGCGCATGGCGTCGCCGGCCAAGATTCGCGAGATCATGGAGACCGTGAGCATCCCAGTTATGGCCAAGGTACGCATCGGCCATTTCGTGGAGGCTCAGATTCTCGAGACGCTGGGCGTCGACTTCATCGACGAGAGCGAAGTGCTGACGCCGGCCGACGAGGAAAACCACATCGACAAGCAGGCGTTCCAGGTCCCCTTCGTCTGCGGTTGCCGCGACCTGGGCGAGGCCCTGCGTCGCATTGGCGAGGGGGCGGCACTCATTCGCACCAAGGGCGAAGCGGGTTCCGGCAACATCGTCGAAGCCGTGCGTCACCTCCGCCAAGTAAACCGTAAGATCCGGCGCCTCACCGTCATGGATGCAGAAGAGCACATGGCGGAAGCCAAGCGACTCGGTGCACCCTACGAGCTCGTCCGGTGGGTTGCGAAGAACGGGAAGCTACCGGTCCCCAATTTCGCGGCGGGAGGCGTTGCGACTCCGGCCGATGCGGCGCTTTGCATGCAGTTGGGGGCGGAGACCGTCTTCGTCGGCTCGGGAGTTTTCAAGTCCGAAGACCCGGCGAAGCGGGCCGTGGCCATCGTCAAGGCCGTGACTCACTACAACGAGCCAAAGATTCTAGCCGAGATCTCGCAAGAGCTTGGCGAGCCGATGAAGGGTCTGGACGTGGCCCGCATGGATCCCAAGGATCTCTTGCAGACGCGCGGCTGGTAACCCGCCTTCGCTAGTGAAATCCACTGTAGCTACGGCGGGCAGGCCCGTTGTCGCCAATGAGATCTACTATAGCTACGGCGGGCAGGCCCAGCGCATAGATTATGAGACCTGAACCTAAAGTCGGGATCCTTGCCGTCCAAGGAGACTACGCGGAGCATCGGCACGTCCTGGACGAACTCGAAATCGAGACGCGTCTGGTGAAGCACGCCGGCGAGCTCGAGGGTCTGGCGGGCCTCATCCTTCCCGGTGGCGAAAGCACGACCATGCTCAAGTTCGTGGTCGGCGAGTCCTTGATGGAGCCGATCCGGCAATTCCACGAAAAAGGGGGCGCACTCTTCGGGACCTGCGCCGGGGCGATCTTGCTCGCAAGGGAGACCAGTTCGCCGAAACAGGAGTCGCTCGGCCTCATGGACATCTCGATCGAAAGAAACGGCTACGGACGACAGCTCGAAAGCCACATTGCTCGCGAGGCCTGCCCCGCTCTCGGAGAGCCCCCCGTCGAGATGGTGTTCATTCGCGCACCGGTGGTCCATCGGGTTGGCCCGGGCGTCGAAGTCCTGGCCTATCACCGCCAAGATCCCGTCTTAGTAAGACAAGGACGGATCATGGCTACCACGTTTCATCCAGAATTGTCTACTGACCCTCGCGTGCACTCATTTTTTGTGCATCAGGTCATGCGATCCGAATCCGCCTTCAGTCGTTTGTAAAGAATCACCGGGTTGTCCCCGCTCGTTCAGGAAACCCTATCGCATTTCCTCGAGAACCCGGTTCCGTTTCGAGTGATGGGCTCCGCGGATCCTTCGATCCACGAGGCGGTTCGTCAGGGGGATTTCGACCGGCGACTCTTCCACCAGCTGTCGGCGGTGCGCACCCCCATACCACCTTTGCGAGCGAGGCGGGGGGACATCCCGGCGCTGGCGGGGCACTTCTTGAAGCGTTGCTACGATCGGTTCCACCTCAAACCGCTAGGGGTCCCTTCGCACACCATCGGGTGATGTCTTAAGATCCCTGTCAAAGAATAATGATGTATGGTTCCCCGAACTCAAAACCGTCTCCGTCATTTGGGACAGAAAAGGAGAACCATACATCATGGGGAAGGTACTACCGAGTCAACGATTACTCAAGCAGTTCAAGGAACGACTGGTATTCGGGGAAGATGAATCTCTCGGAGATCGTCCGTTCGGGAGCGCAGATGATGCTTCAGTACGCGCTGGAGCGAGAGGTGACGGAGGCGTTGGGTCGAAGCTACTACGAGAACGCGCCGGAGATGACGAAGGAGAAGGAGAAGGAGAAGGAGAAGGAGAAGGAGAAGGAGAAGGAGAAGGAGAAGGAGAAGGAGAAGGAGAAGGAGAAGGAGAAGGAGAAGGAGAAGGAGAAGGAGAAGGAGAAGGAGAAGGAGAAGGAGAAGGAGAAGGAGAAGGAGAAGGAGAAGGAGAAGGGACGTCGCAACGGGTACGAGTCGCATCGGGTTCTCACCGGCGAGGGTCCGGTGACGGTACAAGTACCGCAGGTTCGAGAGACAGAGACGGGGTTTCAGTCGAAGATACTGGATGCGTACGTGAGCCGGACGGAGAAACTCGACGAGTTGATCGCGCGAATGTACGTGCACGGGATGTCGACGCGAGACATCGAGGCGACGTTCGCGGACGTGTTGAGCGGGACGGGGGTGTCGAAGTCAGTGGTGAGCCGCGTGACGCAGTGCTTGTCGGAGGATTTCGAGACCTTTCGTCAGCGGGAGCTCTCGAAGGAGGAGCTGGTGTATCTGGAGCTCGACGGGATCTACCTACGCTACCACCAGGGAGCGGATAAGAAAGAACCGATTCTGGTCGCCACGGGCTATCGTGTTGATGGGACGCGGATTCTGCTTCACATCGGTGTCGGTAATCGAGAATCCTACGAGAACTGGAAAGGATTCTTGCAAGAGATGGTGGCCCGGGGACTGAGAGAACCGTTGCTCATCGTGACCGACGGGAATCCGGGAGTGCTGAAGGCGATGGAGGAAGTCTTCCCTCGAAGCATGAAGCAACGCTGCCAGAAACATCGGCTGGAGAACATCCTGGGCAAGGCCCCGAAGGAAGTCCGCGCCGAGCTCAAGGCAGCCATCCTCGAGTCGTTCCATGCGCCGAGCTACGAGCAAGGGCTGAACAAGGGCCGGGAGGTGATTGCTCGGTACCGCCAACGATTTCCGAGCGCGATGAAGTGCATGGAGGAGACCCTCGAAGCCTGTCTTCAGGCACTACGACTTCCTCCGTCGCATCACAAGCGGCTTCGAACCGCGAACCTGCTCGAGCGCACCTTCGGAGAGCACAGACGTCGGACGAAAGTGATTCCTCACTTCTTCACCGAGGAGGCCGCCATGAAGCTCAGCTACGCCGTCCTCCTGGCCGTCGCGAATAAATGGCGCAGAGTAAGGATGGATGTCTTCACGGCCAGGAAAGTCGAGGAGCTTCGGAACAAGCTCCTCCCACAACTCACGTCCAAGGAGTCAGCAGCCTAACCGAACTCGGGGAACCATGCGGAGATTTGACAGGAAAATTAAGACTTGACCCACCATCGAAAGCTACATGGCTTACGATCGGCCGGGTAACGTCGCAGAACTCTCGATGGTGATCGAAGGCGCGGGGAGGGCGAAATACCGAGCGTATTCAACCGAGGCGCAACGCGCGCTCGAATGCAACATGACTTCCGGGACGGGACACTAGCCCACAGCGTCTATCTCGAGCGCTCCAAGGATCTCCGCCTGCTGCTCCGGGTTCAACTGCCCGCTCATCGCAAGCGAGATCGTGCCCGTTCCGTCGAGGACCAGAGTGGTGGGCACGCGCTCTACACCAAGGGTCACGATGGCGTCACGGCCGGCGAGAGAATAGACGTTCCAGGGCACTTGGTTGGTGTTTACGTACTGCGCCGTGCGGGAGGGCTCCAACACGGAAAGCGAGAGCACTTCGATCCCCGCCGCCTGGGCGGCTTGGTAGAGCTCCTTCCAAGCCGGCAGGGTTGCGTGGCAGATCGAACAGGTCGGAGAAAAGATAAAGAGAAGGATTGACCGGTCGGCAGTCGGCGGCCTGAGCTCCAGACGATCCCCTGTGAGCGAGATCAGAGGTACGACGGGAAGCGTATTCCCGGCGGCCAGCAGCGGACCAGCTGGCGGCGCTTGATCGACCGGCGACGCCCCCGGCTGGGCGGTAGTCGGCGCGGAAGGCTCGTTCCCCGCCTGAAGAAAGATGTATCCAGTAACAGCAACCACGACGACCACGAAGATCAAGACCTGTTTGGTTAGCACTGTTTGGTTAGCACCGTTCGCTTCGGCTCCTGAGATTGGTTTTTCGCCATTATCTTGACAAATCTGCGTTTTGGCGTTTAGACTAACGCGCCCTGAAGGATTCGCCGGTCCCGTGCCTCCAGAGTGACACGCACATTGTTTGGGCCTTCCCCCCCGGGGGAACGATCTGTGACCGGTGTCACGATGAATGCATTCAACACTTACATATCATAACGCGCAGGAGGTGAGTTCGTGAAGAAACGATGGATAACCTCGCTAGGGCTGGTTGTCCTTATGGCGGTTCTGGCAACGGGGCTGGTTGGCTGCAGTAAGGAAGTACCTCCACCCCCACCTCCTCCGGCCGAGGAGCCACCACCGCCACCACCGCCCCCACCACCCCCACCGCCACCCCCAGAGCCCACAGACGCGGACCGCTTTTCTGCCGCTTCGATCGCCCAGCTCGAGGGGAACTTGACGGACGCCCATTTCGACTACGACCGGTCCGATCTACGGCAGGATGCCAGAGATGCGTTGGCCAGTAGCTCGGAGTGGCTAAAGCTCAGCTACAACACGGCGGTGATCGAGATCGAGGGGCACTGCGACGAGCGAGGGACCGTGGAGTACAACCTGGCACTCGGCGAGCGCCGAGCCCAGTCGGCCATGGACTATCTTGTCTCTCTTGGCGTCCCTGCCAACCGGCTCCGTACCATCAGTTATGGTAAGGACCGACCGGTTTGCACCGACTCGAACGAGAGCTGCTGGCAGCAGAATCGCAGGGCCCACCTGCGGATCGCTTCCAAGTAATCAGTCCCGAGGGAAGACCCCGGCCGCACCAAAGCCGGGGTCTTCTCTAGGGCACTAGGCCGGATCCAGCACCTCCTCTTTTTTCAGACGGTCTCGAAGAGCCTGTTCGGTGAGTCGGAACTTGAAGGCTTTGCGCCCGTTCACGAAGAGAACCGGGATCTGTTCCGCATAGACGGCTGAGAGCTCAGAGTCCTGGGAGATATCCACTTCCCGAACCGTCGCCGGGACGCCGCCTGCCTTCCCGATGACGCGGTCCACCACCACCATCATCTCCTCACAAAGATGGCAACCCGGTTTGCTGTAGAGGACCAGCTCGACGGATCGAGACCGCGAGCCGCGCGATCGAAACCACATGGGATTCAGGCTGATTCGAGCTCGTCCAGGACGCGTAAGGCCGCCGCGCGCGGGTCTGCCTGAGTCGTGATGGCGCGACCCACCACGATGTAACGAGCCCCGGAACGAGCCACTTCGGCGGGAGTCGCGATCCTCGTTTGGTCGTGAGCCTGACTGGCCCACTCCGGCCGTACGCCTGGCACCAGCACGGCCAGCTCGTCCTCGGTGGCTTCCCTGACCGCGGCCACCTCATGGGCCGAGGCAACGACGCCATCCAAACCGCTACGGTGAGCCAAACGCGCCAGGCGCACCACTTGTTCTCGGCTGCCCCCCGCAACGCCCACCGAACGTAGATCCTCATCCGCGAGATGGGTCAGAACCGTCACGCCGAAGACCAAGGTCCGATGTCCCTCCTGGCGTTCCTCAAGGGCGGACTCGGCGGCGGCGGTCATCATCGCCGTGCCCCCGGAAGCGTGGACGTCCACGAGGTTCACCCCGAGCTGGGAGGCTGCGGCCACCGCACGTCCAACAGTGTTCGGGATGTCGTGAAATTTCAGATCCAGGAAGACCCGCACGCCCGAACGGCACAGCGCCTCGACGACTTGCGGTCCCGCGACGGTGAAGAGCTCCTTGCCGACCTTGAAGTACTCCACCAGTCCGTCCAAGCGATCCCTGAGCTCCAGAGCGGGCCGGGGATCGGGAAAATCGAGGGCGACAATAAGTGTGGGCGGAGTCGGCGAAGTCATTACCAGTCATTACCAGCTGGGGGGCAATTCACCCTCGACCCGAAGCGTTCCGGAAACCTCGGCGATCGACAACACCCCATGGCGACGACAGTAGTCCTCGAGACCGCCGAGCGTCCTCGACCAAACGGACGGATCGACGAAGTTCATCGTGCCGATCTGGACCGCGCGGGCACCGGCAATCAAGAACTCCAACGCGTCCTCTGCGGAACCGATACCTCCTATGCCAATCACGGGTATCCCGACCGCCTGGGCGGTCTGATAGACGAGTCGAACCGCAATGGGGCGTATCGCCGGACCGGACAGTCCTCCCACCACGTTCGCCAGCCTGGGTCGACGCGTCTCGACGTCGATGGCCATCGCGGGGATGGTGTTGATCAACGAAAGCGCGTCGGCCCCCGCGGACTCGACGCGTCGTGCGACGACCGCGATGTCCGTCACGTTGGGGCTCAGCTTGGGAATCACCGGGAGCGTCGTCGCGGCGCGAACCAACTCCGTCACTCGAGCCGCCAGGTCGGGGTCGCAACCGAAAAGAATCCCGCCCTCTTTCACATTTGGGCAGGAGATGTTGATCTCGATGCCCGACACGCCTTCCACGTCATTCAGAATGCGCGCCAGCTCGCCGTATTCCTCGAGCGTACTCCCGCAGATATTCACCACGACAGCCGGGCCCAGCTTACGGAGCTCGGGTAGCTTCTCCTCGATGAAGCGGGTAACGCCTATTTCCTGTAGCCCGATGGCGTTCAACATCCCAGACGGCGTTTCCCAGATGCGCGGTGGTGGGGAGCCCGGCCGTGGGTTGAGGTACAGCCCCTTCACCGCGATCGCACCGATGGCGGAGTAGTTGACGACGTCACTATACTCCGTGCCGTACCCGAAGGTGCCGCTCGCGGCAATCAGAGGCGTGGCCAGCTTTAAATCGGAAATCTCGACGGACAGATCAGGACGCATCAGCCTCAGCCAGGCTCAATCCGGCTCAATCGGGTGGCATCACGTGCGGCATCGTTGTTAAAGGGGATGCGGGTCTCGGTCCCATAGGATATGGTCGGCTTCGAAAACGGGGCCTTCGGTGCAAGCGCGCCGGTACTCTCCCTCTGCTTCCGTTTGCCCGGGCAGATGGGTGAAAACGACGCAACCCAAACAGCAGCCCATGCCGCAACCCATGCGCCGCTCGATGGAGACCTGGTGAGGCACCTTCCGCTCGGCCGCTATTTCCGCAACGCGTCTCAACATGCCGGACGGACCACAGGAATAGAGCCGAACCAGTTGGGACTCGTCCAAGACTTCCGTCAAGAGATCCGTGACGACTCCCCGCCGACCTTGGCTGCCGTCTTCCGTGGTACAGGCAACGTCCATTCCCAACTCGGCGAACTCGTCCTTCAAATAGAGGTCGTGTGACTGGCGCCCTCCCAGAAGGACCTTGGCCACCACTCCTGCTCGCGCCAACGACTCGCAAAAGCAGAGGAACGGCGCAATGCCCACGCCGCCCGCCACGATGACCGGTCGCATTCCCTCGGACGGTGGATCGAACGACGTTCCCAATGGTCCAAGACAATGGACTTGCCCACCTATCGGTAGCTCAGCCAAGGCTCGCGTCCCTTGCCCCACCACTTTCACGAGAAGACTAAAACGACTCTTCTCCGGTTGAGCCGAGCAGATGGAATAGGGGCGCCGCAGCAAAAGACCCTCGCCGGGAGTTCGCAGCATCGTGAACTGACCGGGTAAGAACGTCGTCGAGAGGTTCGGTGCTTCGAAGAAAAGGAGCTGGGCATCCGGTGAGAGGACGCGCCGGTCGACTAAAACCGCCCTCTCGTCTTCCTTCATTTCGCAACGAGTATAACACGAAGGCTTCGATGGTCATTGTGGGGCCAGCCCAGTCTTTGACACCGACTTACGAATGTGATAATCAATGAGGACACAAAACAGTCAAAAGTACCCAAAAAAAAAACAACCGAAGAAAACCGTGTTCAGCTACCAAGACATAGGTCTAGCACTCGACTCTCGTGAGTGCGTCGTCCTCCACTCCCGGCGGGGGGAGGTCGAAGAACAGCGGACGCCTGCCCTCGCACAAGTCAACGGAAGAGAGATTCGCGCGGTTGGCCAGATAGCCTTTCGCCTGGTCGGTAAATCGAACGACATCGTTTACGTCTTTCCCGGGCGGGTCGAAGACCCGCTCGTGCTCAGCGGCTATCTGGAAATTATCGTTCCACCGTCCTCGAGCTGGTCCCGGCGACGCCTGTGGGCCACCGTTCCCACCGCCTCCAGCCTTCAAATGCAGCTGAATCTGAGAAGCTGTCTCGACCACAGCATTCGCTCCAAAGACATCATCCTGGTTCCGGAGATCCTCGCCGCCGCTTTGGGTGCCGGGCTGCCGGTCCTGAGACACGATGAAGACTCTCACCGGGCGCGCATGGTGGTGCACGTCGGCAGCACACGGATCGCTGCCGGCGTCTTCGTGGACGGAAATCTAGCGAGCCTGGTGGTGCGGGATGGCAGCTGGGATCGCCTCGTTCGCGACGTGCAGGAAAACCTTCAGTTCCGACTCGGCACGACCTTCGGTTTCAATACATTTCACAAAGTGGTTCGCACACTGTCCAAGAGCTTCTTCGATCGGCAGGTGAACGACGCGACCCGAGTCAGGACACCTCCCAATCAGGATATCCCGACCTCCCCACCGACGAGTGTGCCGCCGGTTGAAGCGGTGCCGGCCGAGCTCGAGCCCGCGGGCGAGGTGCTTCCCGAGGTGTCTCCTCCGTCCAATCTACGAAGCTTCAGTGAGCGAGGGCTCATCGAATACGTCATCGAGGACGAGACCATCAGCCGGGCGATCGATCTTCAGCTGAAGAATCTCATGTTCGCCATCGAGAAGGTCATCTTCGGCTGCTTCGCCGAATTGAAGGGCGCCGGGCGAGGGGAGATCGCGAGCGATCTCTTTTCTGACCGAATCCTACTCTGCGGGGACGTCTACTTCGAGCCGGCCGCTTTGACGCGGTATTTCTCTCGCCTGACTCGATTTCGCTTCGAAAGCGTGAACGGGCATTCCGTTTCCAAGGGACTTCGCCGCATCTTGACCTCGGATCCGATTCACAAGAAGAACTATCGAGAGCTCGCCGGAACCATCAACGAGATGGAGCGCCTCCACCAGAGCCGCATCTAGCGACTTCGCTTCGCCAAAACCGCACCGCAAGGCGCTGACTCCCCAGGGAGCCGTCAACACCCCAGACGGTGGATGTCGGCGTGGGTCGGCTAGAGTCAGGCGGCGTAGACGGTTTGATAGATGCGACCGATCTTCCCTCGCTGCGTGAGCCTATAGAAGTGGCGCAGCTCGGTGAGTAGATCGGCGACCCGAGACCGACTGAGGAAACGCCGCATCAAGAAGGAGCAGTAGCTCCGCGCAAAGGAGCTTGCGGTTAGGTAGCGCTCGCGACGGGTGTGATCCAACCCGTCGCGCAAGTCGAAATCGTCGAACAGGCGGTCCAGGAGTTTGGTCGGGATCCGGCCGCCGTTCTCGCGAGCCATCAACAGCGCCGACGTGACGAATTTGTCGACTTCCGCCTGAAGCTCCAGCTCCAGTTGAGTGACCGACTTGTCGCGGTTGGCGTTCCACATCAGATACGCAAAATGGCTGACTTCCTCGATCGCGGTGCAGAGCGCGGCGAAGTGATCCGAAGCAAGTCCGTTGGAGAGATCGAGCACGTCCAAACGAGCGAGCGTTTCCTCGCCAATGTAGACGCCCAGCTCGATCTCTTCGTCTTCCTCGCCCTGGTGGACGATCACCGCTCCCCCCACGGTGCGCTCGCCTGACAGGATCTGGCAGGTCTCCCGGCTTATCAGGAACTGCTCGATCTCGACCTGGAGCTCCAGGTCGTAGATACGATCGAGCTGGGATAGGAGGTTCGCGAGCATCGAACGACGCCTACTGGAGGATCTTCGGGCCCGGAGCGGGAAGAACGCCGTGCTCACGCAACATCGCGCCAGCGCGCTCACTCCCCGTCCGCAGCCACTTCTCGTAAAGCCGGAGCAGGCTCGTGTGATCGGTGAGCGCGCTGGCCTCGCTCACTTCGGTCAACACGTCCACGAAACAAGGGAACTTCTCGGAAAGCTCTTCGAACACTGCCGCCGCGGTTTGATAGGCACTCAAGCGCGCGGCCCTCCCGTAAGCGTAGCATCCCATGCTCACGTAGTAGTCGAAATCGACGGGCTTGCGCGCGACGCTGTCCGAGAAGAATCCGGAGATGAACAACGACAGGTCACCGGTCGCCTTGAACAGGGTGAATCGACGCGCGTCTCCGCCGGCGATCGCTTCGCAGAGCAGGTGAGCGAGAGGCTGGTCGTAGTCGACCCCCGCATCTCGATACGCGCGGTCGGGGCGGACGAAAGAATCGAGGAGCTGTACCAAGTAGAACGCCGACACTTCGCTCGACGCCACTTTCTGTTTCGCCATCGCTTTTTCGACTAGTTCCCGAAAATACTCAGTAGGCGTTTGGGCATTCACGGAACTCTCCTTCGCTTGCAACCGGTTGTGATACATATGGAGATTCTAAGCAAGATTCGTGCACAAGAGTACCCAGGCCGGCTGTATTTCAACCAACCCCATGAAAACAAAAGGATTAGATTCCGACCGCGAGAAGAGGCCGACGGGCCTTGTGGGGTTCCGGCCCCGCGTCTTATGTACACTCTTCCGTACATTCCGTCGAAGCCGCGATCGACTCAAATATCGAGCAACCTTCCGTGCTCGACCATGATGCAACGATTCATCACCACCGCGATCCCCGCGTCTTGGGCTCTAAGCGCCGACTCGTCGTCGATGACACCAAGTTGAAACCACAAAGCCGGGACACCCGCCGCGATCGCCTCGTCGGTGTGCCGGGGTAGGTGTCGCGGGCGCCGGAACACGTTCACCAGATCGATCGTCTCCGGAACATCAGCCAAGCGCGCATAACACGGCCGGCCGAGTATCTCTTCGCTGTCTGGACGCACGCCGAAGACGAGGTAGCCGCGATCGATCAAGTAGGTGGCGATCCGGTGGCTCGGCCGGTGAGGCTGGGGCGACAAGCCCACCACCGCGATGGTACGGACTCGCTTCAGGAGGTCCCGGATCTCGGCGTCGGTTGGGTTCTTGAAGCCGCGGCCAGACGTGCCCAATGGACTCCTTTCATCCCACGAACGACGCTCTTCGTAACCCACTGAGGCCGTGCAGTTTTGACATATTATCCCCGAACGTGCAAAAATAGGAGACTTTTCTCTTCCCGTGCGGGTGTTTTCTTCAAGTATCCGGTAGCAAACGGTTCTCCGAATCGGAAAGCATGGACTTTCTCAAGAACGTCTTGCCGGCCCCGGTGGTCGACATCTTTGTCCCCATCTTCCTGGTTCTGCTGGCAGTCTACTTCCTGCACAGTTATCTGATTCCGCCTTTGAAGCGTAAGCTCCAGGAGTCGGGAGCCTGGCGCCAGATCGTTGATCGTTTCGGGGGCGAGAGGCTACGCCAGCTCCAGTTCAACCGTGAAATCGCGAGCCTGAAGAAAAGTGGCGATCTCATGGGGGCCGCACAACTCTACGAAGACGCGGAGTGGTACGAGCAAGCTATCGAGACCTACATCGGGGCCGGTGAATTCATCGCCGCCGGGACGCTCTACGAGAAGTTGGAGTACTGGGAGCACGCCGCCGACATGTACCGGCAGGCCGACGACTGAAAACGAGCCGCCAACACCTTAGCCTCCGCCGGGCAAGGCGTAAAGGCCGCCGAGGTCTACGAAGAACACGGACAGAAGATCGACGCGGCGAAGCTTTACTTCGATGCGGGGCGATTCGACCGCGCGGCCGAGTTGTACGAAGCCGTCTCCTACTATCCCCAGGCAGCGCAAGCCTACGGGAAGCTGGGAAATTCCATGAAGGCCGCGGAAAGCTACGAGAACCAACAGAGCGAGTCCCTCCTGCAAGCGGCCAACGTGTATCTCCGCGCCGAAAAGAAAGAAGAAGCGGCCACGATGTTTGCGAAAGGCGGAGACGCTTTGATGGCCGCCAAGCTCTACGCAGACATCGGCAAAGACGCCGAGGCCTCGGAGCTATTCGAGAAGGCAGAACATTACTTCGAAGCGGGCCGACTAGTGGACTGTAACAACTGAACGTTTAGTGGTTTTAATGCGTCGTGACGGATCGTTGTAGGTCCACTTCACGGGCTTGGGGTCTTCGTTGTACTTGCGAATGTAGCGCATGATCTTGCGGGTCAGGTCGTGGGTTGACGTGAACACGCCTCGATGGATCAGGGCACGCTCGATCTTGGAGAACCAGAGTTCGATTTTGTTCAGCCAGGAGGAATATGTGGGTGTGAAGTGGAGTCGGACTTTTGGGTTGGCCTCGAGGAACTGTGCGACCTTGGCGGTCTTGTGAGCCGACAGATTGTCGAGGATGACATGTATTTCGCGCTTTCGCTTGTGGCTCGCAACCAGCTGCTCCAAGAAGGCGACGAACTCCTGGCTGGTATGGCGGCGGACAGTCTTGCCCAAAACCACCCCCGTCTTCGTGTCGAAGGCGGCGTAGAGAGAAAGCGTTCCATGCCGGACGTACTCGAAACCGTGTCGCTCGGCCCGCCCGGGAGACAACGGCAAAATCGGGTCCCGTCGATCCAGGGCTTGGATCGCCGTTTTCTCATCAATACAAAACACCGCAGCGTGCTGAGGTGGATTCATATATAGACCGATGATATCCGCTGCCTTCGTCTCGAAATCCGGATCGTTGGAGGCCTTGTAATGCTCAATTCGGTGTGGCTGGAGACCATGCTTTTTCCAAGTGCGAGCCACCATCATGTGATGGATTCCCAGCTTCTTCGCAAGTCGACGCGTGCTCCAGTGAGTCGAGCCGTCGGTCGGTTTTTTCTGCGTCCACGAAAGAATCCGTGCTTCCATCCGAGGCGTGAGCACTTGAATCGGACGCCCCTCGTGACGCGCGTACAGACCTGCCAGACGCTCCTCCAAGAATCGGCGTTTCCACTTGCTGATAAAAGGCGCCGTGCAGCCCACCGTCTGCTGCACCTGCGTATAGCTTGCACCGTCTGCCAGCAAGAGCAACATCCGAGCGATCCGCGCGTCATCCGCTCGACCGCTACAGCTCGAAACTCGTTTGCCAAGCTCCCTATGTTCCGCTTGAGTCAACACAACGGCTCTCCCTCGCATGAAAGAGATATTACAACTAAACACTTAAATGTTACAGTCCACTAGCCAACCAGTTGGGCGACGAGGAGCAGGCGATTCGACTGTTTCAACGAATCGACTCGTCGGATCAGAACTACGAAAACGCCACGCTGCTTCTCTCGCGGCTTTTCCTCAACAAGGGCATGGTTTCCCTGGCCCAGGAAAAGCTCCAGCGGGTCCTGCGGGATCGACCCATCGGCAACCAGACGCTGGAACACTATTATTGTCTTGGTCTGGTCTACGAAAAGCTGGGCAAGCGTGACGAAGCGCTCGAAACCTTCCGCAAGGTCATGTCCGAGCGCTACGGTTACGAAGACGTCGAAGAACGGATCGCTCAAGCTTCTGTAGGATCGCGCGGTGGTCGAGCTCTTCCTGGCGGAGGCCAAGATCGCAAAGACCTTCGACCATCCCAATCTGGTCCGGTTGCTCGGTTTGACGGAAATGCGAGGGCACAAAGTTGTGGTCACCGAGTACGTGGAGGGAAAGAGCCTCGACGCGCTCCTATCCGGAAACAAGCGGTTGGGCGTCAAACAAGCGCTCGATGTGCTGTCGACGCTTTGCATCGCGCTCGGCTACGCCCATCAGAGAAAGCTGCTCCACAAGGATCTGAAGATGACCGATGTCTTGGTCGCTCGCGGGGGGCAAGCTCCGGCTCGCGGGGCTCGGACTGGGGGCGCTGCGGACACCCACGTCGGGAGAGGGCTACCGGTACCCTCCTCCGGAGTTCCTTGCCGGAAGCCCAACCGATGCGCGAACGGACATCTACTCGCTCGAGGGAATGCTGTTTCATGCGATCAGCGGACTCCACCCGGGAAGCCCCGAAGCGGCAGCCAACGGAGCCCCCCCGGCCCTGCGGAAACTGGTACCCGAAGTCCCCGACTCGTTGGACGAAATCGTCACTCGTTGCCTAGCCGAGAAGCCCGAGGAACGCTTCGCCAACGTCGCCGATCTGTACGCGGCGGCCAGCGAGCTGCGCAACTAACTCAACTCGCTTTGTGACTCCCGCCCCGACTAGAATGGCCCCACCGTGCAGTGTTGGTCTTGCGAAAAAGTAAAAGGCAAGCGATCTTGCCCCGCGCATGCCGGGGACAGCATTTGCTCGCGCTGCTGCGGCACGAAGCGTCGCGTGGAGATCCGATGCCCGGAAGATTGTCCGTACTTACACGGCGAGCACGATCCCCGTTGGGAGTCTCCCGGCCAAAAGATGGAAGGCATGGACTTCCTTTCTCGATTCGGCCAGCTCTCCCGTGAACAAGTCCCCTTTCTGATCTTTTTCCACTCCCTGCTGTTCCGAGCCTCTCGGGAGCTCTCCGAAGCGCTGAGCGACGAAGAGCTCGTGGCCGTGGTCTCTACCCTGGGGCGCACCTACGAGACCTTGTCCAAGGGTGTCGTTTACGAGCACAAGAGCGAAAACATCCGACTGCAGAGCATCATCACACGATTAGGAGAGATCTTGGCCCAGCGCAAGGAGATTTCCGGCGTGCCTCCCGCCTCGGACGCTCACGTGCTTGCCGTGCTGGCGAGCACGCAATCCGCGATCGAAGCACAGAAATCGGCGGCCGATGGCCAAGAAAGCAAGAAGAGCTACTTGGATGTAGCGGAGCGCGTGTTCCACGCCGCGATCGCCGAGTTTCCGGAGCCAGAGATTCCCGGAGAGTCTCGAGCCGGAGGACTCATCGTCGAGCCCTGAAAACCCTGGAAACAACCACGACGACGGCGGGGGGCCCCACGCTCAAGTGCTATGCTATGCTGCTCTCTTTGAAAAAGAGCGATCCCCTTGGCGAAACGCCCCGTGGCAGCCGTTCTCGGCGATATCAACCGCGACCTCTTCGTGCGCGTTCGCCATTTTCCGAGACCCAGCTGGGATAACCCGACCGATGGGAGCACCTGGGCTCTAGGGGGTTCCGCCGCGAATACCGCGGTCGTGCTCGCTCGCCTCGACGTGCCGGCAAGCGTGATCGGAAGGATCGGCAGCGATCCCGAGGGGGCGCGCGCTTCTCAAGGAGCTCACCCGCTCCGGCGTCCATACCGGTGCCGTCCAAAAGGATCCTTCGCGGGCGACCGGGATTTGTATCGTCCCGGTGACCGCCGACGGAGAGCGCACGCTCATAGGGATCCGCGGAGCCAATTGCGCTTTGCAGCGAGACGGCATCGCGGAGGCGGTCGAGGGCATCCGACACTTGCACGTTTCGGGCTACGCATTGATGCAGCCCGAATCACGCCGCGCCGCGGTGCTCGCCCTTGAGACAGCCAGGAAGCAGGGCGCCGTGACCTCGCTGGACTTCGGTTGGCAACCGGCCACCTCCGCCCCGGAGTTCGTTCGTCGCGCCCTCGGTCACGTCAGCCTCGCATTGCCCAGCGCGCAAGAGCTGAGAATGGCTTTGGGAGAAAGGCGCCTGAGCCGAGCAGCCAGCAAGGCACGGGCCATGGGAGTGGAGCATGTCGCGGTGACCCTGGGTGCGGGAGGTTGCAGGATCTTTTCGGGAGATGGGACGTTTCGAGTTCCTCATTTCGAGTCTCGAGCCATCAACACCTGCGGCGCCGGCGACGCATTCAACGCCGGTTACATACTCGGAATGCTGGAGGGAGCGAGTGCAGAGACCTGTGCCATCCTCGGAAACGCAGCCGGCGCCGCTGTCGTGGAGTCGGACTCGTCGCACGAGGCGGTGACCAGAGACAAGCTCTCGAAGATTATTCTTCGCGCAAAGGATGCCCCGAAACTCAAGCAGTTCGCTACCGCGGTTGATGACGCCATCGGACTGCTGTCGGCCAAATCGAAAAGAAGAAGGAGGAAAACGCGATGACTCCGGAATGGAAGAAGAAGCAAGAGGAGCTTCGCCTGCCAGGTCTACCGGACATGTTTGGTGTGGACAAGCCGATTATCGGCATGGTGCATCTCCCCCCGCTGCCTGGCTCTCCGAACTACGATGGGCGTGGACTCGATCCGGTGATCGAATGGGCCCTCAGGGACGTCGATACGTACCAGCGGGCCGGCGTCGACGGCCTCATCGTGGAGAACATGTGGGATCACCCGTACTTCGTGGGGGAAGATGTGCCGCCCGAGGCGATGACCGCGCAGGCGGTGGCGGCTCGCGAAGTCGTCAAGGCCGCGAACGTGCCGACCGGCATCAACGTGATCCATAACGGAGGACGGGTGACGCTCTCCATTGCGTTGGCCGCCGGCGCGACTTTCGTGAGGATCTGCATCTTGACCGGAGCTCGCCTCTGGGACACCGGCGAGCTGGATCACGGCTGCGCGTCGCGATTGCTCCGTCATCGGAAGAACCTACGGGCCGAGCACATCAAGATCTTCGCGGACGTTGACAAGAAACACTCCCTGCCGTTTCCCGGCTTGGATTTGGAGACGCACATCGAGTGGACAGATTACTATTTAGCCGACGCGCTCATCGTCTCCGGGCGAATGACCGGCGACGCCCCTTCGCTCGAGAAGGTTCGAAAGGCCAAAGAGCTCTCCCGAGGCCGCCCCCTTCTCATGGGATCCGGGACGTCGGCCGAGAACATCGCCGACTTCCTGCGCTACGCCGACGGTGCCATCGTCGGGACTAGCGTGAAGGTCGACGGTCAGGGCGAAAACCCCGTTGATGCCCAGAGGATGGCCGCCTACATGAGAGCTGTGGAGCGTGGCGCGTAAGCCTCGCCGAAGCTCGGTAGGGGTCGCGAACGAACGAAAGCCCGCCTTCGCCCTACGTCGCTCCAGTGAGGCTACGGCGGGCAACCTGCCGAACGTCGCCGGGGACATTCGCTTGCGACAGAGGGCAGGTTGCTGCGCCGGCGGGACTGGCATAACATATTGCCCCTTCATTGGGGACGTCAGGACTCTTGAATTGAGAGAGCTGCTTTTATGAGCGATTCGTTCCTTCGTCGTCTTCTTTCGCCCATCCTCACCCTACGGGAAGGCGAAGCCGCGACCGCGGTGAAGATGTTCATCTACTCCTTCCTGGTGATGACCGCCTACAACAACATCAAGCCCTCGGCGACCGCGAAATTCATTGACGACGTCGGCGCGGACAACCTCCCCTGGGTCATGCTGGTGGCCGGTGTCGGCATGGGCTTCATCATGCAGTACTACAGCCGGCTGGTGGGCAAGCTTCCCCGCCTGTGGGTCTTGCCGGGAACACTGGTTGCAGTAGTCGGTACCTTGGTAGGCTTCTGGTTCCTCTTCCAGATCGGCCAAACCTGGGTCTCGGTCGCGTTCTATTTCTGGGGTCGGTTGCTCCTGGGTATTTTTCTCATCAGCCAGTTCTGGACCTTGGCCAACGATATCTACGATCCCCGGCAGGCCAAGCGCATCTTCGGCTTCATCGGTGGCGGGGCGAGCCTCGGCGGTATGACCGGGGCCGGGCTGACTTCGCTGCTAGCGAGGCGAGTGGGCGCGGACACCCTGATTTTGTTCAGCGCCGGTATCTTGGCCATCTGCTTCGTTCTGGTGATTCGAATCCAACGAAAAGAACAACCCGCCGAGCGCGGCAGCATCGCCCGGAAGGAAACCCTCGGAGGCGGCGAGGCTTGGGCGATGGTCCGTCAATCGAAGCATCTAGGGCTCATCTCCTTGGTGATCGGCTTCGCCGCGCTGGGCGCGGTGACGGTCGAGCAGCAGCTCAACATGGCGGCCGAACAGTTCGTCCAGGGGGAAGACGGTATCGTTAGCTTTCTGGCGCAAATCACCTTCTACCTTTCCGCCATCAGCTTCGTCATCCAAATCTATTTTACGAGCCGCATCCACCGGTTTCTCGGCATTGGGTTCGCCTTGATGGTGCTGCCAATGAGCTTGGGGGCTTCGGCGTTTCTCATTCTGTTCCATCCGGTTCTCTTGTCGACGATGGTGGCCCGCATTACCGACACGTCGTTGCGCTACAGCCTCGACAAGACCACCCGCGAAGTTCTATTCCAACCCCTTCCCAAAGAGACCAAGCTCAAAGCCAAGGCCTTCGTCGACGTTACGGCCGATCGGTTCATCGGAAAGGGACTCGGTTCAGTCGTTCTGCTGGTCATGCTGAAAGTCTTTGGTGTTACTTGGATGCAACTCAGTTTTCTCAGCCTCACCTATTGCGTCCTTTGGCTATTCCTGGCGAGGAAAGCAAAGAAGGAGTACACCGCCAGCTTCCGACGGAGCATCGAGCACTTGGATCTCGAACCTGTGGCGATGAGACCGCAAACGGCGGACGCGGCCACCGTGGAGACCCTCGTCGAAGAGCTGGGGAGCGCCGAAGAGCATCGTGTGCTCTACGCCATCGATCTCCTCGACTCCCTCGACAAGGCCAACCTGATTACGCCACTTCTCCTGCACCATGAAGCCCCCGGAGTGCGTGCGCGAGCCCTGGCTAGCATCGCGGCGGCACGCCCCGAGCTCGTACACCGGTGGGCACCGGCCGTCGAGCGGGCCCTCAAGGATGAGAGCGCGGACGTGCGCGCCGCGGCGGTCACTGCCTTGGCGGCCATCCGCGGAGAGAAGAGTACGGAGTTGATGCGGCCCTATCTGAACGATCACGATCCTCGCATCGTGGCCGCCGCCGCCGTGGTCATGGCCAGTAGCGATAGTGACGAGGACGTCGACGCGGCCGAGTCGGCGCTCCGACGAATCTCCTCAGACACCCGCGAGGGAGCGGCGGGGGCGCGGCGCCAAGCCGCGCGCGCCATCGCCCAGATCCAGAGTCCGCGATTCCGGAGCCTGCTCATCCCCCTCATGTACGACGCCAACCTGGAAGTCGCCAAGGAGTCGATCGCAAGCGTGAGCCGCTTCGGTACGTCGGACTACATGTTCGTGCCGTCCCTCGTCTCACTCTTACGACACCGCCGTCTCAAGAACATCGCGCGGCAGGTGCTGGTCAGTTACGGCGAGGGAGTCCTCGACGCGCTAGCGTACTTCCTGAAAGACCCCGACGAGAACCCGTGGGTGAAACGGCACATTCCGGGCACGCTCGCCCGCATCCCGTGCGAGAGAACGGTGGGGATTCTCCTCGAAACACTCGATGACGATGACGGCTTCATCCGTTACAAAACGGTGACCGCTCTCGGGCAGATTCGTCGAGAGCATCCAGAGCTCACGATCGATCCGAAGCCCGTCGAGAAGCTCGCCCTCCGAGACGCGTTGCGCTACTACCATTATCTCGGCGTTCACTACGGTCTATTCCAGAAAGAAGGTCTCGGGTCGGGCTCCCTCGTCGATCGAGCACTCGTGGAAAAGATGCAGCGAGCACTCGACCGGGTCTACGAGCTGCTCGGGCTCATCTATCCTTGGAAGGACATCGCCGCGGCACGGTGGACGCTCGAACATGGCGTGGCTCGCTCCAAAGCCAGTGCCGCAGAGTACCTCGACAACATGCTCGGCGGAGACCTCCGCAAGCGTCTGATGCCAATCATGGAGGACATCCCCATCGAAGAAAAAGTGCACAGGGGCAACGTCTTCTTGAAGACACGCGTGCGGAGCACCGAAGAAACGCTGGCCCGACTCATCTATGACGACGATCCGGTCGTAGCTGCCACCGCGATCGATCTCGTTCGTGAGCAAAAGATGTGGTCTCTAGCAGACGATATCGAAGAAGTGCTTGCCTTCCGAGATGCAAAGGATTTCTTCGTCTTCGAGGCGGCGTCCTTCGCGCTGGCCGCACACCGACTTGGAGAGGAGAAGCCCCGTGCGTTTTGAGCTGCTCCCTCCCGTTCCCGCGGTTGCGCTGGCAGACCAGCTTCGTCGCATTCCCCTCTTCAGCTTCGTCAACGTCGATGAGCTGTTCCGGATCTCGTCGATCGCTCGTCAGGTGCGGTACGAAGTGGGTGCCACGATGCAAGAAGAAGGGACGCCGGTCGAGTACATCCAGGTCTTAGTGGAAGGCAGGATCCGGATCACCGGAAAGGCGCGCCAGGAGGAAGAGATGTCGCCTCCCGCGCTTCTGGGCTTCCGGGAGGTCTTGGAAGGTGCTCCGCTGCGGGAAACGGCGCAGGCGGTCGAAGGCTCCGTCTGCCTGGCGATCGCGGCCGAGGAGTTCCGGGCTCTTTTGTCGGACAACATCGAGCTAGCGCAGGGCCTGTTCCAGCAGCTCTTGAGCGCGCCCTCGAAGAACGAACGCCCCAGCTTGATGAGGCGTGGCGTCCATTTGGAAGAAAGACCACGGGCCTTGGAAGCGGGCCAGGAATTGAAACCCATCGAGAAAGTCCTGCTTCTCCAAGAGCTACCCGTTTTTTCCAGGACCACCGCCGACGAGCTCTTTGCCCTAGCGGCGATCGCCCGGGAGTTCCCTCTCGTCGACAACGAAGGCGTCTTCAACGAGGGGGATGCGCCCGCGCTTCACATCGTCTTGTCCGGCGAGTTTTCCGTCCAGTCACCCGACGACGATGGGCAAGCGGAAGTCGTCAGGGCCGGCGACGTTTTGGGGCTCCACGAGACACTGGCAGGGACGCCATTAGATTGGCGCGCCAAGGTGACAAAAGGGGGGATGGCACTACGGATCGAAAGGGACAAGTTGTTCGAGGTGTTAGCGGATCAGGAAGACCTGCTCCAGGCCCTGTTCAGCGCACTCTTCCACTCTTCCGCTTCACCCGGCAATCTCGATTCGGCCTAGTGCCCTGTACGGGTGTTGTTCGGAGCGTGTCTGCCGCCGGCCCAGTAGGAGCCGCAGAGTCAAACTTTTTCGGAGATAGACTTCGCCTGCGTAAACAGCAAGAGATAGTCTCTGCCGCCAGCCTTCGAGTCCGTCCCGGACATATTGAACCCGCCGAAGGGGTGGGCGCCCACCAGCGCGCCGGTGCATTTCCGGTTGAAGTACAGATTGCCCACGTGGAATCGCTTGGTTGCGGTCTCCATCTTCTCGCGGCTGCTGGTGTAGAGGGAGCCGGTGAGCCCATACTCCGTGTCGTTCACTAGCTTCAACGCCTCGTCGAAGTCCTTCGCTCGGTGAGCCGCCAGCACCGGCCCGAAGATCTCTTCCTGTGCGATGGTCGCCTTAGGATCCACATCGGCAATGATGGTGGGACGGATGAAATAGCCTTCCGCATCAGGTATCGCACCGCCGCCGGTCAATAAACGCCCCCCCTCCGAGATTCCTTTTTTGATGTAGCCAAGGATGGACTCCATGGCCGACTTGTTGATGACGGGACCGATCGTGTAGCGGGGATCGTCAGTCGGCCCTGCCTGCAGCTTCTCGGCGTGGTCCTTCAGCTTCCCGAGGAAGCTGTCGTATATCTTTTCATCGATGATGACGCGGGAGCAGGCCGAGCACTTCTGTCCGGTATAGCTGAAGGCCGAAGCTGCGACGCCCGCAACGGCTGCATCGATATCTGCATCACCATCCACGATGATCCCGTCCTTGCCGCCCATCTCGACAATGACCCGTCGGATCCAGATCTGTCCCGGTACGGTGCGAGCGGCCTTCTCGTTGATTCCGAGACCAACCTCCTTGGAACCGGTGAAAGCGATCATGCGGGTTTTGGGATGCGTGACCAGGGTGTCGCCCACGGTTCCGCCAGAGCCGCTGACGAAGTTCAAGACGCCCTTCGGCAGACCCACCTCGTCCATAATCTCGAAAAACTTGAAGCCGATGGCCGGGGAGTCGGACGACGGTTTCAAAACGACGGTGTTGCCCGTGACGATCGCTGCGCTGGCCATTCCGACCAAGATGGCGAACGGGAAGTTCCAGGGCGGGATCACGACGGTTGCGCCGAGAGGAATGTAACGCAATTCGCTCTTTTCCGTCGGGATCTGAACCAGTGGTTGGGGCCCGTCGAGACGAAGATTCTCGCGGGCGTAGAGCTCGACGAAATCGATGGCCTCGGCCACGTCCGCATCGGCCTCGACCCAGCTCTTGCCCACCTCATAGACCATCCAAGCCGCGAGCTCGTACTTCCGCTTCCGCATGACCTGGGCGGCATCCATGAGGTAGCGCGAGCGCTCCGTCGCCGGTGTGAACTGCCAACTCTGGAACGTCTCGTGGGCTACCTCGACCGCCTTCCCAGCCATCCCCAGAGTGGCTCGTTGGAAGACACCAACGACTTCGTTGGGTCGGGCGGGGTTGATCGACCGCAGCTTCTCATCGGCCTTCAGGCGTTCGCCCCCGATCACGAGCTCGTGCTCGGCCCCCATGCGCTGCTTTACGTAGGCCAACGCCTCGAGCATGGCTTTCTTGTTTTCCTCCCGGCCGAAGTCGGTAAGAGGCTCGTTAACGAAAGGCTGAATCATGACAACTCCCCCCATCCTTGGTGGAGATTCTTCGTGCAGAAACTACCACAACTTCTCAAAAGGAGCGACGCGGTCACTCACCTTCGGCCGGGGCGTCGGCTCAGAGGAGTGATCGAGGAGCCCCCCCACGCACAAACCCTCCGCTCGACCTCTGCTTGCGCGGCCGACCGGAGGGTTAGTGTCCTGTATCAAGGAGACCCCGGCGACAGAACGGCTACCGGAGGACCCACTCTTGGCGGAGAGCCCTCCCGCGAGCTAGTGCTCGATAACGAAAAGACTCGGGTTACTTCTTAGGCGGAAAAATAGCGTCCTTGCAAACCTTGGAAACGCGAAACTTCACCACCGTCTTTGCCGGGATCTGAATCTCTTCGCCCGTCTGTGGATTCCGCCCCTTCCGGGCCTTCCGGTGAGATTTCACGAGCTTGCCGATTCCGGGTATGACGAACTGCCCCGCCCGCTTGGTCTCCTTGACCGCCAGATCCGCTAGCTCCTCTAGAATGTTGGCCGACTCCTTCTTGCTGAGGTTGATCTTTTCCGCCATGTAGCTGACGACCTGAGTCTTGGTCATTGCCTTGTTCGCCATTCGCTGTTCTCCTTTCGAAGAAACGTACAGCATAGCCTCCAACTAGCAGGGTTCACTGCAGCCGCCGCCTAGGAGGCACGACCGCCAAGTCACCCTACTCGCCCTCTGACACCCGATTGTAATCAGTTGGACGGGAGCTAAACTGCGATATTTTAAACGCGCGCGGGCTTTCCTGCAAGGGAAGAAACGAAAAAAACCCGCTCCAGATGCCCTCTCCGCCCCACCCGGGCAGCCGGGCGGCCCGGCTCGACGGTCCCCCTCCGCGAACTGCCCAGCCTCCGTCCGACACCGAGAACCGGTAAACTCCCCGCTTGCGGGAAGATGGGGCTCGTAGCAGTAACCAGAGATCTATTCAAATCTGTTCAAAAAGGCGACTTAGCAGGTTCACTGGGGGGGTAGGTGAAAAGAAAATATCTCAAATCGAGGGTGGACGGATTGTAACTCCTCGCCGTGGCCCGTCGTGACAAGCGTGTCGGAATGTTCCATCGTGAGCAGTCTTGAAAGGAGTGCGAAGCGATGGAAGCGAGGACAGCATTTCGTAGGCGAGCACGTGAAGAAAATCGTGGCCGCACAGGTCGAGGGCGGCGTTACTCGCGGGAACAACGTCGCGAAGCGGTGCTGTATCTGAATCAGATGAAGGATCAGGGCGCGAGCCTTGAGGGTGTCGCGAGGGGGCTCGGGGTGAGTGGCTGGAGTCTATCTCGATGGAATCGAGAGGAGGCTATGAGGGGTATCGTTCGGCGTGTCGAAGTCGTGGAATCGGAAAAACGCACGGAGATTACGCTGGTAACCCCGCGAGGGTATCGAATCGAGGGTCTGTCGGAACAGCGGCTGCTGCGGCTTGTTGAGCAGCTGGGATGAAGTGGAATAGCCGTCGGGTGTCGGCATGGGCGTACGCGGCGCCGGCGGATCTCCGCAAGGGCTTTGACGGTCTGTCGGCGCTGGTGATGAACGAGCTTGGTCGTGACCCGCTGAGCGGTGAGCTGTACTTGTTCGTCAGCCGCAACCGAATCCGCGCGAAAGTTCTGCACTGGGACGGGACCGGACTGTGCGTCTACGCGAAACGTCTCGAAGAGGGAAAGTTCGCATGCCTGTGGTCCAGCGGTGACGGCGAGCCAGTGCGACTGACGACGACAGAGTTGTCGTTGTTTCTGGAGGTGAGCCGGTTGGTCGGAAAAATATCTTTGTCACCTCCTGAAATGAAGCATTTTTCACTTGCCGTGAGATCGTCTCTATGATCTAATCGTATTCCGTGGTTCGCATAAAAAACGAACACGACCTCGAAACACTCCGCCAGATAGCTCTCCTCGTTGATAACGAGAACCAGCGCCTCGTCAATGAAAACGTTCGTCTGCGAGTGGAACTGGCGAGACTCCATGGTGTGCCGGAAACGGAGCAACTTGAACTGTCGGTTCTCAAGCAACTACAGGAAAAGCGAGAGAGCATTTTCCGCATCGACGAAAAGCGGACCCGGAAGAAAACGAAGGCTAAAAAGAACAAGAAGAAAGGGCACGGCCCGCGCGAACAGCCTCATCTTCCCGTGGTCGACAAAGTAATCGAACTCGCCGAGACAGAGAAAAAGTGCTCGGTGTGCGACGGCGAGCTGGCGGGTCAATACGAGGAATCGGAAGTGGTGACGGTGGTGAAGCGGAGCTTCGTCATCGAACGGCATTTGCGGAAAAAGTACCGCTGCCGATGTAACGCGAACGTCGTCACCGCACCGGCGGCGACGAAGCTTCAGCCCGGAGGCCGCTACTCGGTGGAGTTCGCGACCGAAGTGGCCATCAGCAAGTACCTGGACCATATGCCTCTCGAGCGCCAGGTTCGAATGATGCGCCGCGAAGGGCTAGATATCGACAGCCAGACGCTGTGGGACCAGCTGAACGTACTGGCACGTCATCTGAATCCGGTGTACGACGCTCTGGGAGAGAAGGTTTTGGAGTCACCCGTCATCCACGCCGACGAAACGCGGTGGCCTCTGATGGGCTCGATGAAGAAGTCGGCGGGCACGGTGTGGGGCGTTTCGAGTCCGGACATCGCGTACTACCGAATGCTGCCGACGAAATCGACGGAAGATGGCCAAAAGGTGCTGGGGACCTACTCCGGCATCGCGATTGTGGACGGCTACGCGGTGTACGAGGTGCTAGCTCGTGCCGGTCCAGACGGCTACGCGGCTCGTGCCGGTCCACAGTTTCGTCTCGCCCACTGCTGGGCGCACGTGAAAAGAAAGTTCGACGAAGCCAGCGAGCACTACCCGCAAGCTTGCTCCGAAGTGCTTCGTTTGATCGGAGAGCTGTACGAAGTCGAACGCGAGGTCCCGGGTCCGTTTCCCGGCGATGAAAAAGCTCAGAAACTGAGACTTCGTTTACGCAAGCAACGTTCGCAGCGGATCTTGAAAGCGATTCGGCAATGGGGCGAGAGCCAAAGAGGATTGCCGCGAAGCGACTTCGGCAAGGCGGTCCGCTACATGCTGGAGAGATGGGAGACACTCACGCTGTTCGCCGAAAACCCTCTCGTCTGGCTTGACAACAATCACGCCGAGCGCGCCCTGAGGGAACCTGTCGTCGGTCGCAAAAATCACTACGGCAGTCGAACGAAACGCGGAACCGACGTCGCAGCGCTGTTCTACACCCTGTGCGAGACCGCGAAGCTTCAGAACGTCGACCCCAGGGCCTACATGCTCGAAGCGGCCTACGCCGCCATCAACCAGCCAGGAACCGTGTTACTCCCCGACGCCCTACGCGACAACTCCGCTGCGTAGCTTCTCCTCCGAATCGCGACGTTCCAACCCGCTCCAGTGGGGCACGGCGAGGAGTTAGGACGGATGAGGTGCTATTCTGGCGTCAATTAGCTTGGTTGCTGCTGTCAAGCCGTGTCAGACGCCGGCCGGAAAACTCGTCTTATACGAGCAGGAACTTCAGAGCCAATCCCGTTCGCATGAGCGGCTGGCAGGTGGTCTTCGCGGCTCGGGCAACCAAGCCTTGCGAGAGCCAAGCAAGCTAGACGGTTTCGCGGCTGCGGAGAGTCGTCGAGTTGGAGAAGGAGGTGATGCCGTAAGTTGAGTTTTTAGAAAGGAGTACACGCTCAAGACCAAAGGGCAGGGATGGTGTCGTGGGTGTTCGTCATCGAGGACCAAACTGGAACCTAGTTGAAGGTACGTTTTTTGTACGGTGAGCTCCACCGGAACTGACGCCTGCGGAGAGGAAGGCTCTGGCTCCAGCACACGCTGGAGTGAAACCGGCCTTTGTGAAGCAGGAACTGGGCATGATCAGATTGGATCACGTTCTGGAGAGCGGCGCCCTGGCCCCGACCTCGCTATAATGCAGCACTGTGCTTTCTCGCCCTACCCGTGCCCTGGAGCGCTTGCCCAGTCTTTGTGGCGCGGCGTGCTCGTGGAGGCGTATCCTGCGGCGGACTTGCAGTGTGCCTGTCCGTGGGGGGGGGTGGCGGTTCGAGCGGGAGCCGACTCTGGACGTCTTGGTACCTGGGAACGGAGCTAGCCCCATGAAGAAGAACCCCCGGCCCGGTCTCGAGCACGATCTCGAGCGCGTCGTGACGCGCGAGCTCAGCGTGCGAGGCCTGCGGGACGTCCCGCCGGTTCTCGCCACCGCGGAGATGATCCGGCTGATGGAGATAGCCGCGCATCTTCTCCTCGAACCCTTCTACGGCGAGGGAGAATCTTCGGTGGGCACGAAGGTCGACGTCCGTCACACCGCAGCTACTCCTCTCGGTATGCGAGTCCGGACGCACGCGAAGCTCGTCGCGGTCGACGGGAATCGGTACTACTTCGAGGTCGCCTCCTACGACGAGAAAGGCGAGATCGGACGAGGCACGCACGAGCGCACGGTGATCGACATCGCACGCTTTCGCGCCAGCATGGAGAAGAAGCTGCAGTAGGTTGTTTAGGGTCGTCCTTGCTCCAAAAGACGATCGACCTGGAGAAACCTCCCTTTCGATACGACCCCGTCGACCCTCCGGAGGTTGCGAATGTCCGCCACCGGGTCCCCATCCAAGATGACCAGGTCGGCGAACCGTCCGGGAAGGATGCTTCCTAGATCGTCCGAGGCGCCCAGGGCCTCAGCGGCTACCTGAGTCGCCGAATGAATTGCCTGAAGCGGCCCTAGGCCCGCCTCCGACATCTGCTCGATTTCGAGGATCAAACCATACCCGTAGGGAACGATCGGCGCGTCGGTACCCGCCACGATGCGCCCGCCAGCAGCGGAGATAGCACGCAGCGTCTGGAAGATCGGCAACATGATCTCTTCGCGCTCGGCCACTTCCCCGACTGGCGCGCGGCGCGCGGCACCGAGCGCCCAGGGTGGAAGAAGCGCGGCCAGGCGGGCATCATCGAGGAGCTCCGGTTCGCGAGCGAGCGCGAGTTGGAACCCTCCCGTGATCAGGATCGTCGGGGTGACATACACCCCGGAGCGCGACACAAGGTCGACAACGTCACGGTAGCTCCTCCGTAGAGCGGAGATCTTGGGAGAGAAGCCCCGCCGGCTCGTTCCCCTGAGATGCTCGATGCCATCCACACCAAACGCGACCGCGGGGTAAATCTCATGGGAGGTGACAAAGATGCCGCGGCGGTGAGCTTCCTCGACGGTTCTCCGTTGTAGCTCATCGGAAAGCCGTACGTACGTCTTGACCAGGTCGTAGTCGAGTGTGAACGCCCGACGGAGCTCTCGCAGAAGCTCTTCTTCAGTCTCGATCGCCAGATAGTCCGGATAGTAAATTCGTCCGCCATCGAGAGCGAAACCGCTCGCGAAGATTCGCGGCCCGACGCGTCGTCCGGAATCGATACTTTCCTGCTCTTCCAACGTCCGGTAGATGGACCCGCTGGTGCTGCGAATCGAGGTGACACCGAAGGCCAACCACAGACGGCCTTGACGACTCCCGAAGTCGGGAAGAGTGAGGTGGGCGTGCATGTCGATGAGACCCGGGATCACGGACTTGCCCGTTGCGTCGATGGTTGGGACGTCATCGGCAGGCTCGCTTCCCGTAGGCCCGATGCTCTGAATTCGGCCCGCCTCGATAAGGATGTCCATGTTGTCGCGAGGAGGCACCCCGGTTCCGTCGATGACGCGAGCGTTTCGGATCACCATCCTTCCCACCGGCGCTTGCACTCGGTAGCTAAGATCCAAAGCGATCTCGCTCGTGCGTCCCCCGTCGATGTCGGCACGAGTCAGCTTGTCCCCGGCGAGAAAGAGGACGCTCCGTGAGTCCGGAGACCACTGTGGAAAGTGGATCGGCGAATCGAAGACTCGCCGCGGTGCGTCCGTCGGCTCTCCGTCCGGAGTTACCGGGAGGATGTAGAGCGCTCCATCCATGGCGAAGGCGAGCTTTCGGCCATCCGGACTCCAAGTCGGTCCGTCCCCAGTGCGGGAGCCGACGCTCTTGCCTGACAAGTCTCCCTGGAGCTCGATCGTTCGCTCCTCCCCAGAATCCTTGGAGACCACGACGAGACGGTTGCCCCCCTCCCGAAAGCGTTTCGAGTAGGTCTCCATCACCACCACCACCAAGTGTTGACTGTCACTCGACCAGCTCGGCGAGCCTGCCCAGCGTCGACTCGTCCGAACCAGTCTGGGGCGGCCTCCTTCGGCAGGAATCACATAGAGGTGATCCTCCTCATCGGTGAACGCGATCCATTGGCCGTCGGGAGACCAGACCGGCGTCACTTCTGCTCCCGGGAGATCGGTCAGCCTCGTCGCCTCGCCGCCGGGAGCCGCGTCCGCCTTCTTCCTCCACAGATCCATGCTGCCGGCGCGATCGGAAGAGAAGACGATGTCCCGACCGTCCGGCGACCAGCTGGGATCGGAGTCCAGGTACTCGTCGCGGGTCAACAGGATGGGATTGAGCCCATCGGCGCGGGCGACCCAGATATCCCCGAGCGCGGTAAGCGCGAGCTGATTGCCGTCGGGGGAGAGCACTGGTCCGACGATACCGCGTACTGGCCGCCGCTCCTCGGGGGACAGTCTTGCCGCACGCCTCGAGTATGCGGGCCGGTTCAGAGCGACCGTGACCGAGAAAGAGATGGTTTGCGGCGAAGTCTCTCCAGCGCGCAGCCGGCGGATGCGGCCATCCGAGGTGTACAGGAGGCCGCCTTCGGGCATCCACTGAGCGCGAAACGGAAAGACATCCTCGCCAGATGTCCTCTTGACCGATTCGCCGCCGCGCGCCGGGACGACTACGAGATCGCTCGCGATGCCTTCCGAAAAACGCCGGTTGGAAACCTCGTAGGCACGTTCCTCAAGAAGTTGCATGGCGATTTGCCGTCCATCCCGACTCCAGGATGGGCTCGCCGCTTTGCCCTCGAAAAAGGCGATCCTCGACTCTTGACCGCCTCGCGCCCCGATTCTCCAAAGCTCGGTGGTCCCGACCTCGCCTCGGCCGGATAGGAACGCGATTTCGCTTCCATCCGGCGACCAGGCGGGCATGTAGTCGTCCGCTTGGTTGGTGGTAACTTGGGAGACCTCGCTATCGGCGACATCCAGAATCCACACGTCATAGTTGCCGGAGCGGTCCGAGGAGAATGCGACGCGTGTCCCGTCTTGCGACCAAACGGGCTCACGATCGTCGAACGGACCTTCGGTCAGAGGCTCGAGCCCATTCCCATTGGCATCGATCGCCCAGATGTCCCAGCTCCCTCTCCGATAGGACTGAAACACGATGCGGCTACCGTCGGGTGAGTAGTCGGGCCGTCGGTCATCACCCAGACCGTCGGTGAGAGCCCAGCCCTCTCCTCCTTCAACAGGGAGAGACCAGAGCGTCCCTTGTAGATCCAGTGCCAGGCTCGAGCCATCCGGAGACAGGGCGACGGCGAAGTTGGTGCCTTCCTCGAGGTTTACCTCGATAGAAGGTGAACCCTCCTGCATTCCGAGCGCCAGGCAAAGTACTCCGCCCAAGCTCACTCCAAGCGCGGTCCCAAACCGCCGGCCATGAAAAGAAACCCGACCGGATAGGAAGGGTATCCTTTGAAGTAGGCTCATGCCGATCACGTCTCCTGTTCTCGGGGTAGTTTTCAAGGTCGTTCTCAGGGCTAGGGAAGGCTCAAGCTACACCAGTCGGCCATCCACCTCAACTCGGCCCATCTCCACCACCCCACGCATTTGACCCCGGAGCCTAAAAAGGGCATCCTAGATGTCCCCAGCCGGCGTCTGACTGGCGTCTGACCACGTCAATTAGGAGATCCCGTTTGATGACGCCTGAATGCTTGGCCGGATCACTCATTGACGCCAAACTGGCCAAGTCGCATTAAATAACTCCCCCAGCCGCACCGCCGCCGGTGGAACGGATCGTTCCCCAGCGAGCAAGGATTCCTTTCTCATGATCGATACCGGCTTCGAGAGCTATACCGGGCTAGGCAGTAGTCTCGCTCAAGGACTCGTTCAGGAACCCTGCGGCCACCGTCACGCGCGAGGCGGTTCGAGAGTAGCGAGAGGTTACGTTGGGAGATCATTCGTAACTCCTCGCCGTGCCCCACTGGAGCGGGTTGGAACGTCGCGATTCGGAGGAGAAGCCACGCAGCGGAGTTGTCGCGTAGGGCGTCGGGGAGTAACACGGTTCCTGGCTGGTTGATGGCGGCGTAGGCCGCTTCGAGCATGTAGGCCCTGGGGTCGACGTTCTGAAGCTTCGCGGTCTCGCACAGGGTGTAGAACAGCGCTGCGACGTCGGTTCCGCGTTTCGATCGACTGCCGTAGTGATTTTTGCGACCGACGACAGGTCCCCTCAGGGCGCGCTCGGCGTGATTGTTGTCAAGCCAGACGAGAGGGTTTTCGGCGAACAGCGTGAGTGTCTCCCATCTCTCCAGCATGTAGCGGACCGCCTTGCCGAAGTCGCTTCGCGGCAATCCTCTTTGGCTCTCGCCCCATTGCCGAATCGCTTTCAAGATCCGCTGCGAACGTTGCTTGCGTAAACGAAGTCTCAGTTTCTGAGCTTTTTCATCGCCGGGAAACGGACCCGGGACCTCGCGTTCGACTTCGTACAGCTCTCCGATCAAACGAAGCACTTCGGAGCAAGCTTGCGGGTAGTGCTCGCTGGCTTCGTCGAACTTTCTTTTCACGTGCGCCCAGCAGTGGGCGAGACGAAACTGTGGACCGGCACGAGCCGCGTAGCCGTCTGGACCGGCACGAGCTAGCACCTCGTACACCGCGTAGCCGTCCACAACCGCGATGCCGGAGTAGGTCCCCAGCACCTTTTGGCCATCTTCCGTCGATTTCGTCGGCAGCATTCGGTAGTACGCGATGTCCGGACTCGAAACGCCCCACACCGTGCCCGCCGACTTCTTCATCGAGCCCATCAGAGGCCACCGCGTTTCGTCGGCGTGGATGACGGGTGACTCCAAAACCTTCTCTACTTGGCCAACTACCTTGCCCGTAAGTGAAGCCGACGAGACAAATCCGTCCGAGCGGTCGGATCACCGACATGAGCGCCGCCTCGAAGAGCTCTCCTTGCACCTGTGGTCCGCAAATAATAAGATCCGCCAGAAGCAGCCGACGATAGCAGGTCTAAAACGCTCAATCAACGCGGGATAGGTTTTTTGCGGAGGACAGCTCGGCCGACGGGAGAAACCCGACACTAACTCATAGGACGCCCACTAACCGACCACGCTGGTGAGGAGGTCGCTGAGTTTGCGGCCCCGTTCTTCCCAAGAATAGCGTTTGGCGTCCTCGGCGGCTTGTGTGGCTAGCCGTTTCGCCTCTTCCGGATCCCTGGCAAGTCTTTCGAAGGCGGCGGCGAGCGCTTCTGGTTTACCGGGTGGAACGAGCAGTGCGTTCTCCTCGTGCTTCAGCACTTCGCGTAACGATGGAAGGTCCGATGCCACAATCGCCCGACCCGACGCCATCGCTTCGAAGAGCTTGAGTGGTAAGGTAAACACGCGAGCGGTCATCGAATCCAGCATCGGGATTACGAACAGATCGGCGTTCAACCTCTCCTTGGCAACCTTGGGAGGTGAAAGAAAGCCTCTGAAATGGATTCGGTCGGCGAGGCGGAGTCGTTCCGCCAAGCGCCGGACACGATCGATATCCGGCTCCGGCAAAAGCCCTCCGATCACCACCAGCTCCGCTTCGGCTATATGTTTCATCGATTCTATGAGTACATCTACCCCCTTCCACGGGTAGAGCTGGCCTACGTAATACACTTGAAGGGGTTGGTCGGAGGATCGCGCCGGCGGAGGAGGCATTTCGGCTGGAATCTCGGTGGCGTTCGGGATGACTCGCACTGGGGCGAGCGGTGTATGGAGCTCGGACAGACAGGTCAGAAGGCCATGGGTGAGCGCCACGATCGCCGTCGCTCTCCGGCACACCCTGCGCTCACGTCTGGTTAGTCTTCTTAGCTTTCCGATGCTCGGCTGCGGTGCGTTCCCATTCTGGTAGAGCCGACTGGTCTCCTCCGAAAATAGGGCGGCCGCAGTATGCGCTTCATAGATCACCGGATGCCGGTGATACCACTTGGTGCGCAAGGCGAGGTCGGCCAGCACGAGATCCCGCGTGAAGACGGCGTCGTACCTGCGGCTTGCGAACAGAGGAAGGCACTTCGCCGCAAACGCCAATCGTCCCCAAGCCGATCCGGGAACCGGGATGGAAAGTCGCCGCAGGTTTAGATTGGGGTGCGGGGCGAGCCCGAAGAATTCCAGGCAGGCTTCGTCGGTACGCGAGTCGCTCCGGCGCACAACCAGATCTACGACGACCCCTCGTCGCGCCAAAGCGTGGCACGTCTGGGCGGTTTGGATACCGTTGGCCCGTTCCATCGGAAAACGGATGTTGGCCGGATATAGCAGTCTCACTGGATGTAGCCCAGCGCCCGCAAAGGTGTCTCGCATCTCTTGATCCAGCGCCACTCAATTGCGGGCCAACGCCAGCGCAAGATACCAGACCAGACCCGAATGAATTCATCCACCCGGTGTAGTTTCATTGGCCACTCTGACCTGGCCCCATGCCGGTTGCTCCAGTAAGCTCGACCTTGCAGCATCGCCGACAAACCGGGAAGATACCGTGCTCCAGAAGCTTCTTCCTTAGTCCGACAAACTTCGGACCATTCCAAATTTCTTCCAGGGGCTCTTTTCTCACATCACCCATCTCCGTCCGTATGACCGGGCAGAAGTGGACCTTGCCGTCAAAGGTGACGCGTCCTCCGAAGTATGGATAAAAACACCGGCCTCTTAACGGCTCGTTCGGCGTGTAGTACTTTTCCAAATGCTCGTAGGATTGAGCCGGCCTCCAGTTGATGGTCACACCTTTGCTCTCGGCGTACTCCACGGCTTTTTTCAAGACCGGAGCAACTTCTTGCGGATTGATTCCGGGATCGTCGGTCACGTACGTGGTGATGAGCGCAGGGTTGGTCTCTCCTATGATCTGAAGAGTCTGCTCGACTTCTTGGTGTGTTGCGAACATCAGCTGATTCAGGCCGATGAGCTTGACTTCCAGCTCCGCCGCGGCGTCCACGATTTCCGATAGTAGATGGAGGTTTCCGGAAGTGAGGGTCGTGTTGATGGACAGTGGCAAGCCGAGCCCGCGTGCGGCGAAGACTTTTCGCAAGCCCCGAATATTGTTGGCCGTTTTGTCGAACGCCCCCTTCTGGCCACGGATCTCGTCGTGGAAGCTTTGTGGACCATCGATGGATACGCTGATGTGGCGCAGGAACCCCGACGCGACTAGCTCTGCGAGGGCTTCCGCTTTGTCGTCGCCGATCACTGTCCCGTTGGTAGTGATGTACTTGCTGTGCAATCCCTTTTTCTGGAGCTGATGGAAGACCTCGATTAGGTTCTTGCGTACGAAAGGTTCTCCGCCTGTGATGTTGACGGATTTGACGCCTCCCTTCACGAAGATACGATCCAACTCGTCGAGGCTAAGCTCCTTGGAACGCCAATCTTCTGGGTTCAGGATGTCGGCAACGTAGCAGAAGCTGCAGTGGAGATTGCAAAGGAGGGTGGGCTCGTAGACCACGAAGTGGGGCGTACTGGGGGCGACGCCGTCACCGCGCTTGGTGAACTGTTGAGTGCGGCGGCGGCGGATAGTACTGGCTACGCGGTTTTTTAGCTTTTTGAGGTTTTGTTTGAGCAAAAAGCGTCCCTTCGAAATGGCTAGCCCATGAGAGATTATAGCCCAATACTGATACTGTCAAATTGAGCCGGCGCCTGACAGACTGGGCGGATGAAAAGCGAAACGCCGAGCTACCGCGGATATCGATTTCCGCCCGAAATCATCAGCCACGCGGTCTGGCTGTACCACCGATTTTGCTTGACTCTTGATCGACAAAACAAACCTTTCGACATAAGCGTTCAGATTCGGCGAACGCTACGCCAGCCGAATGACGTCAGTTTCGGCGTGCTCGAGCAAGTCGCAAAACTCTGTGGTGAACTTCTTGTCGCGGTCTAAGATGAGGAATCGCTTGCCGCGCACAAAGCCGTCCAGCGGGTCGGTGAGATTCCGACCGACCTGCATCATGAACCCGCCGTCCGGCCTGGGAGTGATTCCGGCAATGTGCACTTTTCGCGAAGACAGCTCAATGACGACGAGCACATAGTAGGTTACGACGTGAGGTCAAAATACTCATGCGGCTTCCCGATGGTAGAAACGTAGCAACCCGCCAAGCCGTTCACGGGAGCGCACCTTGCGCTCGGACTGAGGTAACTGGTCGCTGGCTGGGAACAGCAGCAGATTCTCCTTGCCTTGATGATTCCTCTCGTGATGATGGTAGACGACGTACTCCCTAAGCGCATGACGGAGCGACTTCTCGCCGAACAGGATGAGCTTCGAGAGACATTCCTCTTTGACTGACTTCACCCAGCGCTCCGCGAACGAGTTCAAATCCGGGCTCCGTGCGGCCAGCTTGACGGGCGCGACGCCAACCGCCTCGATGGTTCGGTGGAACGACTCGAAGAACTTCGAGTCCCGGTCGTGAATGAGGTATCGGCTCGAGGACACAAAGCCGACATCTGCCATGCGTGAGGTCAAAATACTCATGCGGCTTCCTGATGGTAGAAACGTAGCAATCCGCCAAGCCGTTCACAGGAGCGCACCTTGCTCTCGGACTGACGTAACTGGTCGCTTCAGACGCTTTTCCGAGCTCGGCCAGAGACCGCCGTTCGCCATCGGTCAGGCGCAAACGACCCTGTATCTGATTTCGAAGAACTCGATTCTCGGCCACAAAATACTCGTTGCCCAGGAGCAACTCCTCATCCGCGGATCTTGAGATGTTAGGTCAGCATGGTCTTCCAGTTCATGCGGATTCAAGCGGCCTTTGGAAAGGTGCAGACTGCTGACCCGCTGGGCGTTAGAGTATTTTTGACCAGACGCGGATGAAATGGCGTCACCAAGTCGTCTCTTGTTGCATTTCCAAATGAGTTCAGACTAGTTTTATATCTAGTCATTCTTTTGGCGGAGGTAACGCTGCATGAGCAAGACATGGCAGGTGCAGGATGCCAAGGCGCGTTTCAGCGAGTTGCTTGAGACGAGTTTGGCGGAAGGCCCCCAGATCGTCACCAAACGGGGTGTGGAGACGGCCGTGCTAGTGCCCATCGACGAGTGGCGACGATTGGAGAAGCGGGCCAGGCCGGATCTCAAGCAACTACTGCTCGCTCCGGAAGCGCGCACGGATGCGCTGACGCCGCCACGGTCGCGGCATCGCCACCGCGTGTCTCCGAGCCTCGAATAAGTCCGTGTATCTGCTCGACACCAATGTCGTATCGGAACTGCGCCGTCCTCATCCGCATCCAACCGTCCTCCGGTGGATTGAACAGGTGGCCGCCGATGAACTGTTTTTGTCCGCAGTAACGGTTGGGGAGATCTCATTGAAGCCCAGCTTTCGAGCGCAACATGCTCGTTAACCCATTCATGTCAACGCCGGCCGAAAACTGCACATTCATGGCGGGTACCCGCTCCCGCTACCACGTGAAGGCGAAGATTCTGACCGTGTGTCGACCCGGCTCGGGTCTGCTGAAGTCCGGGGCCTTGTACTGCTCGGGCACGGTGGACCAGCCTTCGTAAATGTTGCCGCCGAAGTAGAAGCGCCGCGTCGTGCCGAGCTCCGTGGTCGGACTGCCCGGGGATGTGTCCCGAGGTCCGTGGAAAAAGAACGGCACCCTCTACTCCGTCATCAGAGTATCATATCAGGCGGCAACCTTCGCGCGTTCGAGAACCTCGCTCAGACGTTGGTAGCCGTCGATGCGTCGTAGTTGAATCTGGCCAGAGGCGATAAGCCCAAACAGCAAAGCGACCGCGGACTCCTCGCTGGAGAACGACGCTTGGGTTTTCGTCCGGCGTCGAAACTCGCGGTTGAGATTCTCCAGAGCATTGGTCGTTCGAATCGATTTCCACATGGCACGATGGAATTCGTAGAAGGTCAGCAGCTGATTACCGGCCTCCTCTAGGCTTCGGACGACGGCCGGCGCGAGAGGCGTCCACTTGGCGACGAGCTCGTCATAGGCTTTGCGAGCATCGATCCCGTTCTTGGCGTAGACGATCCGGTTGTAGTCACGCCGGAGCTCACGGCGTGCGTGCGCCGGGCAATGTTCGAGCAAGTCGGCGCGCTTGTGCTCGGTACATCGCTGCAACCGGCACCCCGGCCACTTCTCCAGCGCTTTCGTCAGCCCCTTGTGGCCGTCGCTGATCACTAGCTTGGGAGCCCGGAGTCCTCGAGCCTGGAGTCCCTCCAGCACGGAGCCCCAATGCGTCGAGGCTTCGCTCACCGCCAGACGCAATGACAACAGACGTTTGTGCCCGTCTGGCGCGACCCCGAGCGCGACCAGTACGGGTACGCTGATCACACGTTTCGCCATCCGCACTTTCAGGTGGAAGCCGTCCAGGTAAACGATCGCGTAGACCTCCTCGCTGAGAGCACGGTTCTGCCATTCCTCGAAGCGCTCCTTCAGCCGGCTAACCACGCGAGACACCGCGCTCTTCGATAGGTGCTCCTCACCGAGCAGTGGTTTCAGCGCTTTGCGGATCCGGCGGCTATTCGCGCCCGACAAGTACGTCCCCAAGATCGCCTCGTCGACCTCACGAGTCCGGCGCGCGTACCGGGGCAACAGCTCGCTCCTGAACTCTGTCGTCTCTCCCGTTTCCTCGTCTCGCACGCGGGCTCGTGGCACACGGAGCTCGCGAGTTCCCACCGACGTCGTCACGCGACGGGTTTCGGCTCCGTTGCGATATCCACGGCGGTCTTCCGCACGCTCGTAGCTACCACACCCCAGCGCTTGGTCGACTTCTTCCTCGAGCACAACCTCGATCGCCTCCAGTACCCGCTTACGCAGCCGAAGTTGGACGAACTCCCGGTACTCGCTTACAGACTCCTTCGATATGGTGGTAGGCTTCTTCATGGCGTAATCCTCCTCCTCGCCTTTCCAGGCGCGGTTTCGTTTTGTTTAACCGGAGGTTACGCCATTCTTATTTCCACGGGAAGCGGGACGGATCCAAGTAGACGATAGCGGTCGGTCGGTCACGCTGGAGCCAACCAGCGATGGCGACGACCAACAGTTGTGCTCCGCAAAAAGTCGATCCAGCGGTACGCGATCTTTTTTTTGCGGATCACAGGTTTCATGCACTAACGCCTATCCCCTGTCTCAGTTCTATTGCCGTCCATTACTTTGCGCGGTCTTCCTGGGATTGCGAATCGCCATCGTCTACCTCTGGCTCAGAAGCCTCCGGCTCAGCAGCCTCCGGTTCGGCAGCCTCTGACTCAGCAGCCTCTGGCTCAGCAGCCTCTGGCTCAGCAACCTCTGGCTCAGCAGCCTCTGGCTCAGCAGCCTCTGGCTCAGCAGCCTCTGGCTCAGCAACCTCTGGCTCAGCAGCCTCTGGCTCAGCAACCTCTGGTTCAGCAGCCTCTGGCTCAGCAGCCTCTGGCTCAGCAGCCTCTGGCCCAACAGCCTCCGGTTCAGAAGCCTCCGGCTCAGCAAGAACAGTAGTAATTCGTGAATTTAGCTCATGCAGCTGCTTCTCCAACTGTGCTACAAACTCCGATATCAACTCGGCAATCATTCTATTGTCTTTCATTGAAACCTCCCAAGTTCCTGGCTTTTCTCAAGTCCGTGGACACGTTGCATCGGTTTCCGGACCCAAGAATCTATCACGCGGATCGGTGCGGGTACCACGGCGTACCAGGACCCCGGCGTCAGCGGCCGGGACATCCCCGACTTCCAGGCTCGTCGGGCCAAGATACGCTACCGTCCCGACGCGAAGTCCAAGGTCCGATTCGTACACACTCTGAACGGCTCCGGTCTCGCAGTGGGAAGAACGCTGGTGGCCATCCTGGAGAACTTTCAGAATCCCGACGGTTCGGTCAGTATCCCCAAGGCACTAAGACCTTATCTCAATGGGATCGAGAGGATAACCGCTGCTCGGCCTGCCTAGTGCCGTTCCCAACTGGATCCGCCTAGAACGTGATTAGCCGAGGTCAGCGTTGGCGCTGCGAAGTGCCGCCGTCGTACTTGGGGAGATTAGTTGGAGCGGCACTAGGAGGCGGGTTTCGTCGCAACTTTGCGGGGCGTGGGCTTGTCCGCTAAGCGGAGCTCGGATTTAGGCTGGCTCTTGCCCGTCCTGTGCCAAAACTCGGCCCTTTTGAAATAGACCGGTCCCCCCCTTGAGACGATACCCTTAATGGCTTCTCTGAAAGTTGTAGTGAGCGGGCTGCTAGCCCGAGCTCATAGGGTACACGACGGCGTCTTCTCATTAGCTGAGCGATTAGCCTTAATAACGGCTCGATTCAGCTCCGAAATGGCCTCAAATCGCATTTTGATGACCTGTTTTGCTCTGTTACTGCTCGTTTGCTGCCAAGACCCGGATAGCTCCACTTGGGTGATGTCTTAAGATTCCTGTCAAAGAAAAACGATGTATGGTTCCCCAAGCTCAAAACCCGTCCCCGTCATGGGGACAGAAAAGGAGAACCATACATCATGGGAAAGGTACTACCGAGTCAGCGATTACTCAAGCAGTTCGAGGAACAACTGGTATTTGGGGAGATGAATCTCTCGGAGATCGTCCGGTCGGGAGCTCAGATGATGCTTCAATATGCGTTGGAGCGCGAGGTGACGGAGGCGTTGGGTCGAAACTACTATGAGAACGCTCCGGCAACGACGAAGGAGAAGGGACGACGCAACGGGTATGAGTCGCATCGGGTCCTCACGGGCGAGGGAGCGGTAACGGTGCAAGTGCCGCGGGTACGAGAAACAGAGAAGGTGTTTCAGTCAAAGATTCTCGACGCCTACGTGAGCCGGACCGAGAAACTCGATGAACTGATCGCGCGGATGTACGTCCACGGGATGTCGACGCGTGACATTGAGGCGACGTTCGCGGACGTGCTGAGCGGCACGGGTGTCTCGAAGTCGGTGGTGAGCCGGGTCACACGGTGTCTGTCGGAGGATTTCGAGGCGTTTCGAAAACGGGATCTCTCGAACGAGAAGCTGTTGTATCTCGAGCTCGACGGCACGTACCTGCGCTACCACCAAGGAGCGGAGAGGAAAGAGCCCATCCTCGTTGCGACCGGCTATCGCGCTGATGGGACGCGAGTTCTTCTTCATATCGGTGTCGGCAACCGAGAATCCTACGAGAACTGGAAGGGGTTTTTGCAGGAGATGGTGGCCCGAGGAATGAGGGAGCCGTTGCTCATCGTGACGGACGGGAATCCTGGAGTGCTCAAAGCGATCGCAGAGGTCTTCCCTCGAAGCCTCAAGCAACGTTGCCAGAAGCACCGCCTCGAGAACATCCTGGGCAAGGCTCCGAAGGAAGTGCGCGACGAACTCAAGGCGGCCATCCTTGAGTCGTTCCATGCGAACAGCTACGAGCAAGGGCTGAAGAAGGGTCGGGAGGTGATCGCTCGGTACCGTCAACGATTCCCGAGCGCGATGAAGTGCATGGAAGAGACCCTCGAAGCGTGTCTTCAGGCGCTACTCCTTCCTGCGGCGCATCACAAAAGGCTTCGCACGTCGAATCTACTTGAGCGCACGTTCGGAGAGCACAAACGTCGCACAAAGGTCATTCCTCACTTCTTCACCGAGGAGGCCGCGATGAAACTCTCGTTCGCTGTGCTCTTGGCCGTCGCAAACAAATGGCGCGGCGTGAGGATGGATGTCTTCGCCGCTAGGAAAGTCGAGGAGCTTCGCAACGAGCTTCTCCCGCAAGGCACGTCGGAGGAATCAGCAGCTTAACCGAGCGCGGGGAACCGTACGGAGATTTGACAGGAAAATTAAGACTTGACCACCGACCTGTGCCAAGGATTTCTTTACAATCGAGGTCTGGTCTCGGCTCTGGCCATCGACGGTGACGGGAAGGCGAAGCTACCGGAACAACTCACGCTCTGTTTCGCGACCTTTCGAGGCGGATGAATTTCGAGCGTCTTCCCCTGATCGTCACGGATGGATTCGAATTCTACCAGAAGGTCATCCGTCGCTTCTTCGGGCCAGCGTGTCTCTACGGCCAGGTCCTCAAGACGCGCAGGAACAATCGTATCATCAAGGTCGAACGGAGAGCGCTGCACGGAGCTGTGGATTGAGCTCACCCCGCTTCATCATCGTGACGGTCGAGTGAACGTTTCGTATTCGTCGGCGACGTAACTCTGGGGCAACCCGGAGCTGATTCCCCAAACGCGGAGCCCGAACCCTGCGATCAGGATCACGATCAGCACGACCGGTACCGCAAGCTGACGGATGCTTAGCGCCGCCACTCGAGTCTGGGGAAGGCCGACGTGCGCTCCTACATTGGAGTCGTTGGGTGGAGCGTCCGCTCCCTCTTCCGCTTGAGCTTCGCTTCTCCGAAGCCATGCCCCGCCCGGTTAGCTTGAGCGGTTTTTCCAGTGCTGAGCCTTGGGGTCGCTGGTCGACGAGCAAAGAGGCCTCGGTCAGCTTCATGGGGAGGCTTCCAGGCAGCTTTTCGCTGATTCTCACCGCGAAAGCCTTTGGACCCAACACCAGCGAACCGATTGGAGTCACGGTTGGAGACGCGTACCAGTTGTTACCTCTATCGGCAGAGCTGGAACGGCACGAGATCTTCTTCGAAGAGATCGGCGCCTCTCGAAGTGTTCACTTCACTGTTCCTCACCCGATAAGCCCACGAGAGCTCCAGGGAGGCGACGATTCGCGTTTACTAGGCCTGGGCATGGCCTCGATGGAGATCGTCCCGCTCCCCGGCCGATAGAGATCATGGTTGCCGTCACGGCGCAGCCTGCCGCTCCTACAGAAAAGGCTTCCGATTACGAGAAAAACCGTACGCTCTTTCTTTCCCTGCTGTTGCTGGCTACCGTGGCTCCTCTGGTTCTCATGCCGCTCTTGGCAAGGGTCACGCCTGCCTCTACCAGTATCGAGTCGGCCAACCTGTTGATCTTCCTGGGCGCCAACGGTCACGTCGCGACGACTTTATTCTTCTATACCGACAGACCGCTGAAGAGCCACATGCGTGAACATCGCGGTCGCTATTTGGTGGCGCCTCTGACTCTGGTTCTGGTCACCGGTCTCCTCTATCACTTCGCTGGGTGTCGCCGGGGATGTCCCGGCCGCTGTTGAATTTGGTCGGGTAGCGGCGGCACCTGTGAATACTCTTAGGCAGCAAACTCATCGCTGTCAAGAGATTTCTGTTTGCTTCTAAGCGCGTGAACGAGAGCGCCCATATGGCGATAGCCTTTGATACGCCGGAACTTTTTCTGCGCGGTGACGACGCCAAGAGCGGTCCATCGGCGAACCATGGAAGGACTCTACCAACGCTTGACGTTTCTCGATACTCTGCGAATGGTTCCGTTGAGATTCTCAATGGCGTTCGTCGTGGCAAGAGACTGGCGAAGTAAGGCGGGCAGCGCGAGCTTCACGACCGTGAGTGTCTCTTCCATCCCTTCACGAAGGCTTCCGGCAGCTTCGTCGTAGCCGTTTCGCTCGAGCCACGACACCAATGCCTGAAGTCGCCTTGCGCGCCTTGTCGGCACTCTTGCACTTGTAGGCTTCCTTCATCGTCTGGAGCACGTAGGCGTGACGAGACTTGGGAAGATACGAGCGAAGATTCCGGAGTTTATGGATCTGGCACCTTTGGATGACCGCGAGGTCCCCCAAAACGTCGACGAGTGCCTTGCGGATGCCTTTGCCTCCGTCCACTACGCAGAGAATCGACTCATCGACGCGCAAGCCTCGCTCGAGAAGGTCCTGCAACATCGCGGTGCACACCCGAGAGTTCTCCGTCGAGCCCAGCCATATACCCAGGGGCACCTTCGTTCCATCTATTGTGATACCGAGAGTTACGACGACGGTCTGTCCGGCCACCTCAAGGCCATCCAGCATCAGTGCCGCAAGCTCGAACTCCTCTAGCCGCCGAGACAGGTATTCCTCGAGCTTCTTAGTCGTCTGGCTCACGAGGTGACGGCTGGCGGCACTCTTACTCGTGCCACGAGACTTCAACTTGGCCGCGGGTTTGTCCAGACTCGATTCGTAATTTCGGGTCGATACCCCCACCAAGATCTGATTCAACACTCGCTCTGGAAGCGGGTCTTCTTCGCGGAAGGCTTCGAAGTGTGGAAGCGACGCCTCCTCGCCCGACTTCGAGCGAACTCGAGGTCGCGACACTTGGATGCGACGACCACCGAAGCTCAGCTCTCCGTCCGTCAGATCCGCCTTCGTGGCCGCGATCCCAGCTATCATCGGTAGCAGTATCTGACCGACTTGGCCAACTACCTTGCCCGTAGGCGAGTGCGTTTGCTTTCTTACTGGCTTCTTCGATTTCCTAGGCATTGGTGGCTCCTTGTCCCCCTCTGGAGACGGTTTATTGGCAGACCTATTCTTAGGCCGGCCAAGGAGCCGCCGCTACCCCAAATTCAACATCCGGCGGGACATCCCCTTTGTTTCGGCCGCGACCGACACGGTGCGACTGCACTGGCTGGAGAAAGTGATACTGAATCTGGGAGTGATTGCAGGGATTCTGGGGATGGTGCGATTGATGGGGCTTCAGGAAGGAACCGTTCTGGAAAGGTTCAGAGGTCCTTCTCTACGTCATGCCACCTTGGGGTCAGAGTAGTCGGGCGCGTTCGCATCGACGAGCGCCCAGCTGACGCACCGCTCGGCATCATCAAGCCAACTTGCCGCGCCTGGATCCTCAAGCAGTGGTACTCCAAGCTTGACCAGACAACAGGGCAAGCCCAACTCCTCCGGTAGCTCCGCCGCCAACCAGCGCACGCCCTTTGCTGCGCCCCCGACCGTCCACGCCGTCACGCAACGAACCATGACCCGGCGCTCGGCTCCCTCGATGAGCCAGCCCACCGCGCCAATCCAGGTGTTCCTGATGCTTAGCAAGTATTCGGCGAATCCGGGCAACGGCACCGCATGGCCGCCAGTGGCGACCACGATGATGGACTGCAACGAAGCCAGCGTCTCGGGGAGAACATTCGAGCGTGGCGTCCGGGCCACGTGGCGCGTCGATAGGTAGTAGTGGTGCATCATCAACTCGCCGCCGCTCATTTTGGGGCATCCGGTGCTTCTGCCATCAAGTGTTGGTACGCCGCTAGAGGCATTTGAATGCTAGTGTCAGTTGGCCGGCGTGGGCCGGCGAACGCCATCGCGTCTAATGAGGACATCGGCGTGCACACGAAGATGTCCCTGAACGTCAGGCACCGCGTGGTCAAAGCGATTGCGCTACAAGGACCTCATCGCGTAAGCCCGAAAGCAGGGAAGTCTTGACTTTTATGGAAACAGTGTGACATAGATTCACGCCTATAGTACGTGCTGGAGTTGAACCCAACTGAGATTTATCTCAGTCCTGGTTTAAGACTGGGGGCAACGGATTGATGGTCCGTTGCCCCCAGTCACGTTAAATCGGGGTTTACTGAACCTAGCAGTCCGGAACCAATTCTCTTCATTGAGGCACCTTCCTTCCGTCAGGAGCAACCCCAGCGGGACTCATTCTAGCATTTCGGCCTATTCTACGCTAACCAAGTAGCTTTTCGAGGCTCTGCCAATTTCCCGCCTATTTCCCGTGCGGGTGTTGTATTCAGCGGGAAGGGTTGAACCCCAAGATGTAGTGGTCAGGGTCTAAAAACGCGGAACCACTATATGTAGAGGTGGGATGATTGGGGTGTCTTTGATAAGCTGCTCAAACGCAAGGGGTTACTAACATTGTCAATCAATCGTTATAAGTCCCATTTCAAAAGGGCCGAGTTTTGGCACAGGACGGGGAATTGGAAATCGGCGAACAGGGAATTGCTCGGGAATAACAGGGAATTGAGATGAACGAATAGGGGAATGTCAGAGCAGCACGTGAGGAGTTCCATTCGAGCACACGAATGGTTTTCCGCCTCTCCGTTCAAAAGAGTTGTGCTCCGCAAAAAGTCGATCCGGCGTTGATTGCGCAGGTTAGACCTACCATAGTTGGCTGCTTCTGGCCGGTTTTCTTTTTTGCGGATCACAAGGGCCATGACGGGACAGCATCGACCCGACTGAGATATCGGCTTGGAACTCGTGGCGGACACCGCCACGTCGATGATAGTCTTTCTCTGCGGCGAGCCGAAGGGAAACGATTTGCTTGAAACCGGCTCCACTCCTCCGGCTTCAACCAACCCTTGTCAGCACCGAATGACTGAGATACAACGTGGTACTAACCGTGGGGTCAGGTCATTTGTGTGCCATGGCGGCATTCTTGCACACGTGAGCGTGGTTTGCCTATAGTGCTGTCGCGTGCTCCATACCGCGCTAGGAGGAAAACATCTAAATGAGCAAAGATAACTGGAGTGATCTTGCGTCGGCGCTCAACTCCAAGCTAAAACTGCAAGCCACACCTATTGCCATCACTTTTTCCAACGACTTCCAAGGAGTTCCGCCATTCGAGGGACCGATCCCGGCGCCGATGCCCGATGGGCGGACTGGCAAGGTCCCTGCGGGCTGCGTTTTCTGGATGAAGGCAACGGACCGTACGTTCAGCACCGTCGCCGAAGATCACGGCAATTGCAGTGTCGGAAGCTTGACGCACGGCCTCAAGACAATGGACGAAGTAGCCGGCAATAGCGACGTGGCTGCGCTCCTAGATAGCGGATGGGTCACGATGGATGTCGTCCCGCAAATCCCGGTGGTCAAGACCAAGTACCGCTACATTACCTACGGACCGCTCGTGGAGAGCTCGGATCCGGACGTGGTCGTCGTTCGCCTCAACGCAACACAACTTATGGTCCTTCATGACGCAATCCCCGGTCTTCGCTTCGAGGGAAAACCCCAGTGTCACATCGTCGCCATCGCCAAAGAGCAAGGTGAAATCGCGGCCAGTGTCGGGTGCATGCTAAGCCGGGTCCGTACAGAGATGTCACCCAGCGAAGTGACGTGCGCGATCCCGGCCTCCAAGCTGGGCGACGTCATCGAGGCGCTCGATTCCACTTGCGTGGCGGACGGCAAGGTGGCGACGTACGCTGCAGAAGATGGAAAGCGATTCGCCTAGGACCCTAAGTCGGTCAAACCCCGTGAGGTCAAAATACTCATGCGCGTCGTGTCCAAAAATACAAACGAACTCAAGACCGGCTTGCCGGGACGTTTCGGAATAGACGTGTCTACGCTTGGTTCGCAGCACTTGAATGACCGGGTTGATTTCTCCGGGATTGCAGGCTAGCGTAATCTCTAAACAGACAGCGAGGAGAGGAGAGACAAATGCAGCCACTTTACGATCCCGAGGGTGTTCGGCCCATGTGGGAGGAGCTTGCCCAATGCGGGGTCGAGCCCGTGCAAACAAGAGAGAACGTCGACGAGGCCTTGAAGAGGCCTGGGACAACGCTCGTGGTGGTGAACTCGGTTTGTGGATGTGCTGCCGGCTCGGCGCGCCCGGGTGTGACTCGCGCCCTGCAACACAGCACAATTCCCGATCACCTCACGACGGTCTTCGCCGGCGTGGACCGTGAGGCCACGGAGCGCGCCAGAGAGCACATGGTCGGCGTTGCTCCGAGCTCACCTTCGGTGGCCCTTTTCAAAGACGGCGAGCTCGTGCACATGCTTGAGCGACGGCATATAGAGATGATGAACGACGAGATGGTGGCGCAGAACCTGACCGAGGCTTTCGACAAGTACTGCTCTCGACAGGGACCGTCCGTCCTCAGAGAAGAGTACGAGAAGGTGGTGCACGCCCGGCAGTGTGGCTCCTCGGTGCCGCTGTTCGATCCCCTCTCAAACCACTAGCAGGCGCTCTTCTCCCCGGCAAAGTCCAGTCCCGTCTCGCCTTCGGGGGCCGTTCCCCGCCCGTGGCGTGCCCCACCACCCATCAGGCCAGCCGTGCGCACCCCCGGCAAAATCATCCCAGAACTTTCCGGCGCGTGGGTCTTGATTGCGTTTGTGTTCTTGACACAACGGGCGCGAAATACCCTCGATTCTGCGCGGATTCCAAGGGCGTCTAAGCTGCTGATTTGTGGTCTATTTCAAAGGGACTTATAACGATTGATTGACAGGCATTTCTCAAACCACCACATCTTGTGCTCTCGCACTTTACTACATGTTGCGGTGTCGGGGGTATGAAGCTTGCGCTACCCTAGGGTGCGCCGGGGATGGAGGTGCTCAGCGATACGTGAACGAGTTCGCGGGGTAAAGCACAACGTCAGGGACGAGGACACTCTGGCTCAGATGGTCGTCGTGGCCGCTGGTCCGGCATGGACGGCAAGCGATTGCGCTACAAGGACCTCATCGCGTAAGCCCGAAAGCAGGGAAGTCTTGACTTTTATGGAAACAGTGTGACATAGATTCACGCCTATAGTACGTGCTGGAGTTGAACCCAACTGAGATTTATCTCAGTCCTGGTTTAAGACTGGGGGCAACGGATTGATGGTCCGTTGCCCCCAGTCACGTTAAATCGGGGTTTACTGAACCTAGCAGTCCGGAACCGATTCTCTTCATTGAGGCACCTCCCTTCCGTCAGGAGCAACCCCAGCGGGACTCATTCTAGCATTTCGGCCTATTCTACGCTAACCAAGTAGCTTTTCGAGGCTCTGCCAATTTCCCGCCTATTTCCCGTGCGGGTGTTGTATTCAGCGGGAAGGGTTGAACCCCAAGATGTAGTGGTCAGGGTCTAAAACGCGGAACCACTATATGTAGAGGTGGGATGATTGGGGTGTCTTTGATAAGCTGCTCAAACGCAAGGGGTTACTAACATTGTCAATCAATCGTTATAAGTCCCATTTCAAAAGGGCCGAGTTTTGGCACAGGACGCGGTATCGAACCGGCACCGCTTCGCCGGCTTCCAGCCTTCCGAGTCGTTAGTACCTAGCAAGCAGCGAGGCGCGGGGAACAGCGGCTCCTCATCTCGTAGCAGAAACGGTCCACAGAAGCGCAACACGCCAAGATCAGGGCCATCTCCGGTACTGTCAAATTGAGGCATTCAGGGCCAATCCGACCCCAAGATGTTGGCAACGCGGTGTGCTCAAGCCCCATTATCTAGCGACCCACTCCGAGCTTGAGACCTCAATTTGACAGTGCTGTTCAATACCTACCCGGACGAGAACATCATCGCGTTGCGCACCGGGGAATTGAGCTCTTGTCAATAGGTGTGTAAAAAAGTTCAGGCAGCAGCAACCTTCGACGACTCCGTTACCCTGTCTCCATCTTCAAATCGAACGCCCAGGTGAACCTCTCGCATCAGCTCCGGTGCGTTGAGCCGGCGAAAATTCTTCTCCGCAACCAGAAGCAGTTTGAAGATTGTCGCAGTGGCGGACTCGACTTTCTTGAACCTTTTGGCCGCATCCGTTCTCAATCTCAGTGCAGCGAACGGTGACTCCACGACGTTGCTCGTGCGAAGGTGTTGCCAGTGAGGCTTGGGAAAGGAATAAAAGCTGACCATCCGCTCCCAGTCCTCGTCGAGCACGTGCGCGGCCCCCGGAAGACCCTTGCGCAAGCACCAATCCTGGAACTTGGCCTTCTTCGTCTCGCACTCCTGCAGGCTGGTGGCGTAGGGGATCGCCGTCAACAGCGGCTTGGCCTGCGCCTGGTCCCTTTTCGGAATCCGGTCCAGTACGTTGAGGATTCGGTGGTTCCAGCACCGCTGTTCCTCAGCTTCTGGAAATACGTTTCGGGTCGCGGCCCAGATGCCGAGATGACCGTCACCGATCACCAAACGGGGACATCTCAGACCGCGCTTCTTCAGTCTCCGTAGCAGCGACGACCATGACGCTTAGGATTCTCGATGCCCGGCCTCCAGCGTCAGGACGATTTTCGTCCCGTCGGACAGGCCACCAACCGCAACTAGCACCGCCGCCTTGTCCTTCTCAAGGCCGGCCTTCACGTACACGCCATCTACCCACAGGTACACGAGCTCGAGTTCTTCCAGTGGGCTAGCTAGCCACTGCTCGTACTCTCCCTGCCATTTCTGTTTCAGCCGCGACACCGTGCTGGGAGAAAGTGGAGCGTCCTCCCCTAGAAGCCCGCGGAGCGACAGATCGAAATCTCCGTGAGCTAGTCCATGCAGGTACAGCTCCGGAATCAACTCGCTCACCGTTTCGCTCCGACGCTTGAACAGCGGAAGCACTCGACTTTCGAACCTCTCCTCCACGTTCCGTACTCTCGGCCGGTCAAGTCTTAATTTTCCTGTCAAATCTCCGTACGGTTCCCCGCGCTCGGTTAAGCTGCTGATTCCTCCGACGTGCCTTGCGGGAGAAGCTCGTTGCGAAGCTCCTCGACTTTCCTGGCGGCGAAGACATCCATCCTCACGCCGCGCCATTTGTTTGCGACGGCCAAGAGCACAGCGAACGAGAGTTTCATCGCGGCCTCCTCGGTGAAGAAGTGAGGAATGACCTTTGTGCGACGTTTGTGCTCTCCGAACGTGCGCTCAAGTAGATTCGACGTGCGAAGCCTTTTGTGATGCGCCGCAGGAAGGCGTAGCGCCTGAAGACACGCTTCGAAGGTCTCTTCCATGCACTTCATCGCGCTCGGGAATCGTTGACGGTACCGAGCGATCACCTCCCGACCCTTCTTCAGCCCTTGCTCGTAGCTGTTCGCATGGAACGACTCAAGGATGGCCGCCTTGAGTTCGTCGCGCACTTCCTTCGGAGCCTTGCCCAGGATGTTCTCGAGGCGGTGCTTCTGGCAACGTTGCTTGAGGCTTCGAGGGAAGACCTCTGCGATCGCTTTGAGCACTCCAGGATTCCCGTCCGTCACGATGAGCAACGGCTCCCTCATTCCTCGGGCCACCATCTCCTGCAAAAACCCCTTCCAGTTCTCGTAGGATTCTCGGTTGCCGACACCGATATGAAGAAGAACTCGCGTCCCATCAGCGCGATAGCCGGTCGCAACGAGGATGGGCTCTTTTCTCTCCGCTCCTTGGTGGTAGCGCAGGTACGTGCCGTCGAGCTCGAGATACAACAGCTTCTCGTTCGAGAGATCCCGTTTTCGAAACGCCTCGAAATCCTCCGACAGACACCGTGTGACCCGGCTCACCACCGACTTCGAGACACCCGTGCCGCTCAGCACGTCCGCGAACGTCGCCTCAATGTCACGCGTCGACATCCCGTGGACGTACATCCGCGCGATCAGTTCATCGAGTTTCTCGGTCCGGCTCACGTAGGCGTCGAGAATCTTTGACTGAAACACCTTCTCTGTTTCTCGTACCCGCGGCACTTGCACCGTTACCGCTCCCTCGCCCGTGAGGACCCGATGCGACTCATACCCGTTGCGTCGTCCCTTCTCCTTCGTCGTTGCCGGAGCGTTCTCATAGTAGTTTCGACCCAACGCCTCCGTCACCTCGCGCTCCAACGCATATTGAAGCATCATCTGAGCTCCCGACCGGACGATCTCCTAGAAATTCATCTCCCCAAATACCAGTTGTTCCTCGAACTGCTTGAGCAATCGCTGACTCGGTAGTACCTTTCCCATGATGTATGGTTCTCCTTTTCTGTCCCCATGACGGGGACGGGTTTTGAGCTTGGGGAACCATACATCGTTTTTCTTTGACAGGAATCTTAAGACATCACCCTCTCGGCCGGCGAACCGTCACTGTGCCCACGCTCATCGTCAGCTTCCGAGGCTTACCGTATCCATTTCGATAGCCCGCCGTTGTGTCCACGGGCTTCCGTCTCTCCGATTTCTCACGCCCGAGAAGCTCCGTGACTTCGGCTACCATCAGCTCCTGCACCCAATCCTGGATCTCAAGCCTCGCCCACTTCTCCAGCGACTCCCAAGCCACCCTTGACGAGCTCCGTCGTCCTGTGGTCTTTTCCTTCATGGCGGTGTCTCCTTCCGTTGGCCCCTTCACGCCGTGTTTCGTGACGCGGAAGGTTACTCCGCCTTTACTTTATTTCCACACCTTCTGAGGGTAGCTCGGGGAATTCTACAGCGGGTACACGCCGTGGACCTCCTCGTCAAACCAGACCGTCAAATCGCCCCGGCGGCGCAGGCCTTCGTTGTATTCCGCCCAGTTGCGAACGTGGTACTTCTTCTGTTTCGCGTGTTTGTACCGGCTGCGCTTGGGATACTTCATGGTCAAACATACCCCGGCCACCACCATAGGCAGATTTCGCTCTCAGCCAAGAGCGGTGCAACAACGCCTCGGGAGCTACGAGACCTGTCCTGGGGCCACTCGTGGAGGGCAGGCGGTATTGTCGCACCCTTCTACTTTTTCTTGCGCGTCCCGGCGCGAGCCGTCGGCTTCCTGAACGGGGTAGAACGCCTACCTGGTTTCCTTCCGGTCTGCCCAGCGCGCCGACTCTTCTTGGCAAGCGGCGCAAGATCGTCATCAGAGACCCCACCCATATCGATGTCGACACCGAAGACCGATGACAGCCTGTCGGATTTGAGCACCCTGCCACTCCGGGACTTGTCTCCAGTCGGTGGCTGGTCGACGGCGGCCTCCACCATCTCGGCTGGGTCGACACCTCGCAAGGTGAACAGCAGCTCCGGCTCGTGGTCGAGGCGTGCGCCTACGCCGTAGAGCGTCGCCGCCACGTGCTTGCACATGGTCGCCCAGTCGGGGCACGAGCAACTCAGCGAGATCTCCCGAGGGGCAGGAAACAATCCCTCTCCCTTGCAGGTCACGATCTCCATCACGCCCTTGGAGATGGAGCCCTGCAGCAGCTCGACCAGCGAGTCGATTTTGCCTGCACATTGGCCCTTGATGTCGGTCCAGCGCTTCTTCGCCAGGCTTTTGATCTGGGTGTCCACCTCATAGATGTCGGAGCCGCTGACGAGAGATCGCACACGCCCCGCCTCGATCTGAAGATCGATCACCGAACCGTTGTGCACGTAGGTTCGGCCGCGAGGCAGGCGGTTCGAGTAGTCGCTGTACGACTCGAGGTTCTTGCACCAAGCATCACCCCAGAAGGTGGTTGCGATCTTGCGGCCCACGATCTCGATCGGTGAGATCTCGCGTCCGGCTTTTTTCATCTTAGCGACCCTCTTCGCGGCATGACGGCGGCGCGCTGCCACGGAGACGTAAGGGCGCCACGAGTACCAGCCCATGAGCTCACCTCACGCTTTCTTGTGACGAGCGCGTTCGTGCATCTTCTATTCCTCCAAGGCGCTGCTCAAGTCGAGGGACACCATAGAGATCAAATCCTCGTTGCTCATCTCCGTCAAGGCCGACTCCGCACCACCTGAAAGGAGCTTGCCTGCGAGCTTCTGCTTCCCGGCGATCAGTTCGTCGATACGCTCCTCCACCGTGCCCCGGCAGATGAACTTGTGAACGAGCACGTTCTTCTTCTGGCCGATGCGAAAGGCGCGGTCCGTGGCCTGGTTTTCGACCGCCGGGTTCCACCATCGGTCAAAATGGATGACATGGGACGCCGCAGTCAGATTGAGCCCAGTACCGCCAGCCTTTAGAGAAAGGACCATGAACGGTACCCGGTCGTCCTCCTGAAACCTGTTTACCAGCCCTTGGCGCTTCTTGACCGGCGTTCCGCCATGCAGCACGAGGCCGCCGTGACCGAAGACCTCGGTCAGAAAGCGAGACAGCGGCGCCGTCATCTCGCGGAACTGGGTGAAGACCAGCACCTTATCCTGGCGCGCGGAGATGGACTCGCAAAGCTCGCGCAGCCGGGCGAGCTTGCCGCTGTCTTCGGCCTCGTAGCTTCCGTCGCCGAGCCAATGGGACGGGTGATTGCAGATTTGCTTGAAGCGCATCAGAAAGGCCAGGACCATACCGCGCCGCTCGATGCCTTCCAGCTTCTCGATGACCCTCTTCATCTCATCGACCGACTGCTTGTACAGGGCGGCCTGGCGCTTGCTCAGCAGGCAGTAGGCATTGACCTCGGTCTTGTCGGGCAGATCGGCAATGACTCTCTTGTCGGTCTTGAGCCTTCTTAGAATATACGGCTGCACCAGCCTGCGCAGCGGCGCGTAGCCTCCTTGCTTACCCGACGCCATGGATTTGCACAGGCCATTGAAGGCCTTCGCCGAGCCTAGCAGCCCCGGATTCAGGAAGTCGAAGATCGACCACAGGTCGCCGAGGCGATTCTCCACCGGTGTGCCGGTGAGGGCCAGGCGCCACCGCGAGTCCAGTGCTTTGACCACCCTGGTTTGCTTGGCGCTGGGGTTCTTGATGGCCTGGGCCTCGTCGAGGATTACGTTCCGCCAGGCATGCGACTTCATCCACTCGGTCCGCATGGCGGTGCCGTAGGTGGTGATCACCGCGTCGTGGGCATCCACCTTCTCCTTTGGCAGCTTCTTGAGCTCGGGCGAGGGGATGCGCGACGGGTGGGCGATGAGAAACTTCATCTGGGGCGCGAAGCGTTCAATCTCCAGGCGCCAGTTGTCGACGAGCGAGGCCGGCACGACCAGAAGGTCGGTACCCTTCTCCTTGTTGCGCCGGCTCATGGACAGCACACCGAGCACCTGGATGGTTTTCCCCAGGCCCATATCGTCGGCAAGGCAGCCGCCGAGCTCCAGGCCGCGCAGGGTCCAGAGCCACTCCACACCGAGCTTCTGGTAGGGACGGAGCTCGCCCCGCAAGCCCGCGTCCGAGTCGATCTCGGCCCGGAGCTCAGGCGAGCGCAGCGCGTCGAGCCTTGACGAAAGCCATTTTCCTGCGATGACCTCCGACCATTCCTGTCGAGCGTCCTCGGTGCCGTTCGAGTCGTCGCCATCGAGCTCGGCGCCAGCCAGCATGCGCATGGCCTCGCCGAAGCTGACTCCGCCGGCCTGGGCCTGCTTTTGCACGTCCCGCCACTGTTCGAGAACCGCGCTGAGCTTGTCCCGGTCCACCTCGACCCACTTCCCCTTGACCAGCACCAGACCCTCGCTGGCTGCGAGCAGCATCTCGATCTCCCTCGTCGACAGATTCTTGCCGTCGAGGGTCAGCTTGACGTCGAAGTCCAGGAGCGCGTCCATACCCAGCGTCGACGGCGCCTTGCCGCCCACCAACACGGAGACCTTGGGACGGGGGTGACTCTTGGCTCCCCACCAGTCGGGCATGCGCACAACGAGACCGGCTTGCTCGTACAGTGCGATCTCGCAGAGGAAGTGATGCGCCTCCGCGGGTCTCCAGGACAGGGGGTGGTAGATGTCGCCGGAGTCGACCAGCTCGCGGATGAACGCGCTCTGCCCGGCCGCGCGCGACAAGGGAGAGAGCAGCGCGAGTAGTTTCTGTCGGTTCTTCGCCCCGGCGTAGTCCTTGAGCGCTCGCCCGAGGGGCAGGTGCTGAGGCTTGGCCTCCTTGGAGACCTTGTGAACATAGGTCGCGATGAAGGCGAAGGGATACGAGGGGTCGCGTTTGTTCTCGGCCAGGTGGAAACAGACCCGGCCGACCACGTTCCATACCGAGCCCTGCTTCTTCAGGTATCCCTGGACGCCTAGCTCAAACCGTGCTGCTTCGGTGGTCAGGGCCTTCCCGATGTCGCGCCACAGCTCGCCGAGCATCGAGGGTGTGATCAGCTCGGCGCCCTGCATGGGAGGGGCCGCCTGGGTGAAATCCGAGAGCTCGTCCGGGGCGGGCTCGGGCACGACCAGAGACGTTGGGTCGGTTGGATCCAACCCGCCACAGACCCTGACCACCAAGGCCTTCCCGATGTCGCGCCAGTACGAAAGCGTAGGGTGAAGGTCGGTGCTCAGCTCTCCCACTCCCAGATGCAACACCCCATGCCCGCGCCCCACGTTGAACGCATCGATAATGCGCCGTTGCACTGCGGCGGACAGGCCCGTGCCCTCATCGGGAGAGCCGGGGTGGACGTCAATGCGGCCACTCGTGGTCAATCCGCAAAGAAGGGTGGCGTTGGCCCCGGTGGCACTATCGTGGAAAAGCTGCCTCATTGGCTGTTGACCCGCGAGTGCAGCCGACTCTTGGCAACGTCGGGCAACCCCGCGAGGAAGATGACTTCCGTTCGGTGATTCACGTAGGCCTGGAACATGAACTCGGTCCAGTAGTCTCTCATCATTATTGATCCGGATTAATCTGGACGGGTACTGAACCGTACCGGGTTTCCTGGAGACTTCAACTGGAAGCTAGAATCCTCGGTCATGAGCACGCCGATCCAGCCCTTGACCTTGTTGGTCGTCGCCATCGCTGGTTGGCTCCAGCGTGACCAACAGGCCGCTATCGTCTACTTGCTCGAGGAGAACAGAGTCCTCAAAGCTCGGCTTCGCGGGAGAAAACCTCGTTTCACGGACGACGAGCGACGTCGGCTGGTAGTGCTCGCTGGCTTCGTCGAACTTTCTTTTCACGTGCGCCCAGCAGTGGGCGAGACGAAACTGTGGACCGGCACGAGCCGCGTAGCCGTCTGGACCGGCACGAGCTAGCACCTCGTACACCGCGTAGCCGTCCACAACCGCGATGCCGGAGTAGGTCCCCAGCACCTTTTGGCCATCTTCCGTCGATTTCGTCGGCAGCATTACTCTGAACGATGGGTGCGTCGTTCGCACGGAGACCCCGAACCTGTTCCTGCTCATGGCGGGACCGAAGAGTCCGACACCGGGAGAGCTCCTGGGCTCCCAGGCCATGGATCATGGATCAGATTCTGGAGTCTTCTGCGAGGTATTTCGATTTCGTCGTGCTGGATTCCGCGCCCTTGCTGCCCGTCTTCGACACCCATGCGCTTTGCACGCGCGCTGATGCCGGAGACCACCAGCAAGATCGTCAGGGCGCCCAACACCACCAGCCGTCTGGTCACGGTAGCCGAGGGAGTTTCCTCGTCGAGCCCACCGCGGCCTTTCGAGCGCCGAGCCAGAAGCACTCCCAAGATAATGCTGGGGAGGAGTAGGATCGCCAGATAGAACCGCAACGAGCTCAACGCGGCTACCCCGAGGACTACCATCAGAATAGATCGGCCGCGCACGCCTTCCTGGAGGACGAGCACGTGATAGGTGATGATGGCGAGAACGAGGAAAACGAGGCCTTCTTTATAGAGAGCGCCTCCCCAGAATGCGAAGACGGGTGAGAAGACGACCAGCCGCGTGGCATGAAGCGCGCCGTGATCGGTCTGGCCGAGCTGACGCGAGATTCGGTAGATGAAGACGGGAGTGCGGGCGGTGATGAGGTTGAAGAGCACGATGATGACCGGGAGGGCGCGGGCTCCTCGAAGCACGAACGAGATCACCGCCAACACGAAGACCATGCCCCAGGCTTGGCGACTGCTCGCCATCAAGCTCTGTAGAGTGAGAGACGTGCCAGCGGCCATCCACTCGAGAGCGATCCGCCTCCCCAAGTTTTCGTACGTGACGGCATCCTCGACGAGCGAAAAATCCGTATACCAGGAGATCCACCAGGCGAGAAAACCCAGCGCGCAGCGCAGGCTGAAACTCAGCCAATAAATGGACTTTTCGTTGGTCGCGTCGATGACGCTGACTTCGGGTGGTTGCATGCTCCCCAGGTTTTGGAGCGGTGGCTTTCGGTTAAGTTTGAGAGTGAGTAAATATTATGCGGACGGGAAAAGGCCCTGTCAAATAAGGTCAACCAAACCGCCCTTGGCCCGCCCCAGTACGGTTGAAACCGTTCACGGAATAGGGGTGATGACCGCGAGGGCGGTCAATGCCAACGTCAGGAAGCCGATGAGAAGCCAGAGGCGCAACGAGCGCCTACGATCCGCGTCCCGTTCCTCGCGGGTTGCTACCGGGAGGGTCGTCCCGTTCATTCGATGCATGCCCCGCATGCCCATCACCACTCAGGTATCGCAGGCTGCCTGAACGAACCCCAGCACGGCGGTGAGGATGGGAAGAGCGAGAAGGACTCTTGTGGGTTTCGGCACGTCCGTCCAGAGGAGCAGAAGGAACAGAAGGATGCTCGCGGCGGCGCCGACAATGCCCGTGCGTCGCCGACGTCTTACTTCGTTGGGGCCGATGTTTCTCCGTCCCGGGACGTGGTCGGCCTTCATGGAGCCGAGTCTATCCGAAGCGGAGAGCTCTCCTTACCAGACTCGGCTGTCTCTGCGGCGGCCTTCCTGCGCCGGAAGATAAGCGCCGCCGGCGTACCGAAGAACGCTCCGATCACAATCGTGGACGAGACCCAGAAGAGAAGCTGAGGGAAGAATCCCAGCCAAAGGAAAACGGCGTGCCAACCCATCTCCGGAAAGCCGTCCGGTCTGGCGTCGTAGTGAGTCCCCCAGCCGCCCTGTATGGCGAGGGCCATGATCAGTATGACGGGAAGCCGTGCGGCCAATCCGTAAGCGAGAAGGGTCTTGAAGAGCTGCGACCATCCGAAATATTGAATGCTCGCTGCCACCAGCCCAAGGAACCAGATGTAGACGAGGCCGGCGAAGAAACTGTTCTCGAGGAAGACGGTTTGAACCGGAGTCCCGGCGATGAGCACGACGCCGCCCATAATGGCGAAGCTCAGCGCCTTGCCCCAGTGTGGGGGAGCCTGGCCGGTTCGAGTGAGATGTAGAGCGAAGTAGATTCCGAAAACCGGTGCCAACCAGATGATGCCAACGATCGCTCCGGAGCCGCCTGCCTCCGGGTTGTAGAACCTGGCAGACCATTGGAGGAGCTCCCCGGTCAGCCGCCATAGCGTTACGATCAGACTGATGAGCGCGGGGACGAAAATGAGCCGTACGGTAGAAGAGAGCTGGCCCGAGGCAGACTGGTTCATGGGTCTTCCGAATTCCCCTCAGACTAACACGCCATGCGAACGACGCGTCAGTTTGTGGACGCCACTTCGATTGTTTTGTCGACGGGGGCAAGGCATCGGCGATCGTCGCAAGCCTGGTAGACGAGTCGGAGCGTGGATTCGTTGCGATCGATCTCGCCGCCGATCGAGATCGTGCCGCTGTAGACCGACAGCGACTCGTCGGAGAAGGCAAACTCGAAGTCCTCTCCTTCCGGATAACGTACGTTCCTCACGTCGCCCTGGACTTCAGTCGGGATGAGGTACGGGAGCGAGGCGGGATTGGCGTTGACGTGCCAGCCAGCGCGTATCGTTACGCGAAGCTGGAAGGCGCGCCATGTCGCCTCGTCGGTCGTGGCGTTGTCGAAGGAGATCTGAGTCGTCACCAGCTCTTCGGCGAGCGGGACGGTTGGCTCGGTCGCCCCGCCTCCGGATAGCTGCGCCGGCGTGGGCGGGCTCGAAACGACTAAATGGGTTCGATGGTAACGATCCACCGCCTGTGCCAGCGTGCGGAGTGCCCCGGGACGCTCAGCGAGCTCGTCGGCGAACGCCTTCATCGTCGCTTCGGCTCGTTGCCGGTAGAGAACCTTTCCGGTGTGCTCGGCGAGGCCCAACAGTGCCAGCGTGGCCACGCCGTTTCCGGATGGGATGGCGCCATCGTAGATCGTCTTGGGTTGAAACAAGAGATGTGGTTTGGCTTCGCTCAAGTAATAACCGCCAACACGGTCGCGAAGCCTTCGTTCCATTTCCTCCGCGAGCCGCTCGGCCTCGCCAAGCCACCGGTCTTCGCCGGTGGCTTCGTAGAGAGCAAGCAGCCCCTTCATGAGAAACGCGTAGTCGTCTAGGAAGGCGGGAATCTTGGCGTTTCCTTCTCTCCAAGAGTGGAAGAGGTCGCCGTTAGCATCCTTCAGATTCGCGAGGAGAAAATCCGCAGCCCTCTCCGCTGCTCGTAGGTAGCGCGGCTCGTCGAGCGAGAGTCCTGCGCGTGCCAGAGCGGCGATCATCATTCCGTTCCAGTCGGTCAGCACCTTGTCGTCGACGAGTGGAAACTCCCGGCCGACCCGCGCCTGTCGGAGCCGATCGAACTGAGAATCCATCCTGCCGAGTAAGTCGCTCCGAGTCCAGCCCAGACGCTTCGCGTGCTCGGTGAACGTATCGGAGAGATAGAGCGTGTACTTCTCTCCTTCGACATTGGGCGGGCCGTCGAAACCCATGATCGGAGCGAGGAGATCGTAGCCGTCCTCGCTCAGGACGCCTCGAAGCTCGTCACGAGTCCATACGTAGTAGGCGCCTTCTTCACCATCGGTCTCGGCATCAATGGCGGACTTGAAACCTCCCTCGTCGAGCTGCATGTCGCGCAACACGAAATCGAGAGTGCCGCGTGCGAGGCGTTCGAGGTCTGGATCGCCCGTTGCCTTCGCGGTGGTCGCGAGGAGCTCCGCGAGGTGGGCATTGTCGTAGAGCATCTTCTCGAAGTGGGGCACGCGCCACTGAGCGTCCAGCGTGTAGCGATGAAAGCCGCCCCCGAGCTGATCGTAGATGGCGCCCTGTCCCATTTTGTGCAGCGTCTCGACGACCATGCGTCTGGCCTCGGCGTCCCCTCTGGCGACGGCGCGATCCCAAAGCAGGAAGAGATTGGCGGGAGAAGGGAACTTGGGCGCGTTGCTGAAGCCACCGTTGGTCTCGTCGAATCGTTGTTTCAGGTCCCGAACGGCCTGGTCCACCTCGGTAGCCGAAGGCAGCTCGCCCGGCTGACGACGCTCGGCAACGATGGTGCGCATCGCTTGGGAAAGCTGTTCCGCCGACGCGTCGACTTCGGAGCGCTGGGTCTCCCACACTTCCTGGACGCGGGCGATGACTGTGGGGAAGCCCATCAGACGGCCTCGATCCTCCGGTGGAAAGTACGTTCCGGCGAAGAACGGTTTCAGCTCCGGCGTGAGGAACACCGAGTTGGGCCAGCCACCCGATGCCCGGGTAATCAGCTGCGTAGCGACCATATAGATGTCGTCGAGATCCGGTCGCTCTTCTCGGTCGACCTTGATATTGACGAACCGCTGGTTCATGAGCTCCGCGATCTCGGGGTTAGAGAAGACTTCACGTTCCATGACGTGGCACCAGTAGCACGTGGAGTAACCGATGGAGACAAAGATCGGCTTGTCTTCTTCCCGCGCCTTTTCGATCGCTTCGTCTCCCCATGGGTACCAGTCGACCGGGTTGTGCGCGTGGAGGAGGAGGTAGGGACTGGATTCTTGGCTCAGCCGGTTGGCCGGAGTTTCCTCATGGGACTGCCGGTTGGCCAGAGAACCATGGAGCGCTACGGACAAAACGACGGCCAAAACGACAGACAGGGAGGCGACACGAAGGCCTCTCGCTTTCATTTGGTCGCCATTATAGCGAGCCTAAGGGTCTGGGCAAGAGTAGATGCCCATTCTTGGGCGTCGAGGCGCCCGTCTGGCAAGGCGCGAGAAGTGAATAATATCTGGATATATGGGCATGCTTCCAGTTCGGCGGCTGACGCGGCCTAGCCCTCCGCTCGACAGGCTCGCTGCGGAAGGCGGCGAGCAACGCAGCCAGACGGGATGCATCGGCGTCCAAGAATCGGTAGTTATTCTTGCCCGGGCCCTAGGGCGGCGGAGCCAGCGCACGAGCCCACGTGGCGGAAAGAACGGGCAGGCTCAACACAAGAAAGGTTCCGAGCGGCTGGATCAAGACTCCCGATAAGAGTAGCAGGGCAACGAGGCCGAGCCCGGCCACGCGGATGCCCGCATAAATGCCAGCGGAAATGAAGGTCACGCGCGTCGAGCCTAGGAGCAGAAAAAAATCGGTCGGTAGAAACACCAACAAGATCTCGTTGTAGCGAAGCTCAGGGAGTGGAGAGAGGATGGCGAGGGCCCACATCGTACACCCCAATGTTCCGAAAAGACATGCGAATAGGCTTTGCAGCCCGGACGATACTCGCGGCGAGCTCATCAGAATGGTCAGGCCGCCCGCGATCCCCACTCCTAGCGCCAGCGCCAGACGGTGCGCGACGACCAGAGACGGTCGAGATCGAATCGAAGCTCGTCGCGCGTAGACAACTTCCGGAGCGACCTGCAGATGCTTCTGGACGGCGTCTCTCAGGACGTGGGGTAGGAACATCGCTTCGTATTCGGAGCGTGCCCGATCCATCGAGCGTCCCAGAAACATCTCTGCTACGAGAAAGTAAAACGGCTCGTTTTCCAGGCTCTGGCTGATCAACGCGCGAAAGGTGAACGAGTCGTCAACAGAATTTTCTGGAACGGCACGGAGGGTACCGGCGGTCGCTCGGTCGATGTGATCCCGCGGCCGGGTGGAGCAGTTGTCGAGGAAATGGTCGTAGAGGTATCGCCGATTCTCTGGAAGGGCGTTCGTCGCAAGCGCTCGCTTCAGCTCCGCAGCTTGGTCACCGTTTAGTGGCAGCAGCTGGCGATAGATAGTTCGATCTTCGGCCCGGTAGAGACGAAGCATGTCGTCGAGAGATGCCACGGAGACCCAGAACTCGGCCCGTCCTCGCATCACCGCCCAGGTCAGCGGGCCGGGCGTGGAAAAATCAGCGGTCCCGTAGTTGAAACAGCGACCGTCCTGCCATTCGGTATCCAAGACGCAGAGCGCGGCGTGCCCGAATTTGGAGAAGAGATAGTCTCCCGGCCCCATGGTGTAGAGCTCGATCCGAATCTCCTGCGTTTGTGCTGGCGCGGCTAACGCCGGAATTGCGAAAAAGGCCAAGGTCGCGACAAGGAACCGCGCAGGGTGTCGGTAAGAGGTCATCGGGGAAAGGTTTACACTCATCGCCCAAGCGGGCGCTAGTGCGAAATCGGCGGACGTGCTTTCACAAGCTGGCTCCTCGCGTGTTATAGGCGGTAAGGGAGAGCGGTTCTTGGCGTTGCGATTCGAAGAGCTCATGGGGAAGTACGAGAAGGAGATCTACCGGTTTACCTACCGGATGACCGGCAATCGGGAAGACGCCGCGGATGTGCTCCAGGATACCTTTTTTCGCGCGTTTCCTATCGTCAGGTCGCGGCCACATTGAATTGCTCCGAACAAACCGCGCGAGCTCATGTCTATCAGGCGATGACGAAGATAAGGCGCGGTCTGGCAGAGAGCCAAGAGTAGTTTGGAGGACATCATGGATTGTCGGACGTTCGAAAAAATCCAGCTGGCAAGTCTCGTCGGCGACGGGAGCGCGCGGCGTCTAGAGCAGGCGAGGCGTCATGGCCTCGAATGTGACGCGTGCCGGCACCCGATATGCACCCTTCTTCAAGATCCGGCACTAGCGCTCGCTTCGAGATCCAATCACGGTGACTTTGGACGGAACGGCGCTGGCCAATGACGTGGATTACAAGGCGGATGTCAAACCAATCTCGAGAGCGCACTGGGACGCTTGCGGTGCGGGCTGTTTTACCGGAGCTCGCCCACGGCGGACTCAATGGCCACGTCAATGAATACCTGTCCGACGGAAGTAAGAACTTCGCCATGAGCTTTGCGGGCATCAACACCGAGCATCTCTACTTGGGCTCGGACTCGAAGTTTCGTGGCGTGAACATCGCGCTGGCGACCAAGGGAGCGGGCACGGCGGATTTACAGTGGGAATACTGAGACGGAACGACTTGGGCGGACCTGGAGCTCGTGGGCGGGTTCACCGACGAGACCGGCTCGTTGACGAAAGACGGGACCGTTTACTGGACGTCGGATCCAGCCAACTGGGCGACGACTTCGGTGAACGCTGGTCCGAATCTTTATTATGTGCGCTCTAATCTCAATTCGGGGTCTTATTCCACGGCTCCAGTGGAGGGGTCGATCAAGACCGATATACTTCTGTACCAATACTGCGGAGACATCACCTCGAATGCACAAAGATTTGTTTTCGCAGTGCCCACCACGACGGCGGTCGAGCTGGTCGACTTCGAAGCGCAAGCGGGAGACGGCGCGGTGGAGCTCACCTGGGAGACGGGCTCGGAAATCGACAACGTGGGCTTTTATCTCTATCGCGCGGAAGCCGCAGAGGGTCCCTTCGGGCTTGTCAACGAGACGGTGATTCCCGGGTTGGGCTCTTCCCCACTGGGAGCCGCTTATCGCTACGTCGACGCGGGACTGGTCAACGGCACGACGTACTTCTACGAGTTGGAAGACTTGGAGTCCACCGGCGTGAAAGAGCGACACGGACCGGTCTCGGCGACCCCGCAGGTCGGAGCTTCGTTCGAAGTCCCTGGGGACGACGACGAGGGCTCCTCCTACGACCCACGCATCACCTACGGGGATCCGGAATCGACTTTCGTCCAGGTCGTGCAACTGAGCAAGCGAGACGTGGTCATCGAGCTCCACACCAGAGGCTTCTATGCCACGCCCCAGGAGGACGGCTCGGTGCGTTTGGAGATTCCGGGTTTCCTCGACGAGGGGGAACCGGGGACACCGGCCATCCCCATCAAGCAAGCCTGGGTGCAGGCCCTAGCGGGGAAGCAAGTACGGATCACGTCCATCCAAGCCAACGAGGTCGCGGCCTTCACGCTGCGTCCGAGCTCGGCAGAAGTATTCGAGCCGGTCATGACGCACCGGGGCGAGGTCCGTTTGTCCCGCCGGGGAAGCAATCCGGGACGCGCCTTCCGCAGCAAGGGACTCTACCCTGAAAAAGCCGCCCATCTGGTGAGCGTCGCCTTCCAGGAAGAGCTGAAGAAGGCCCTGGTCGAGCTGGCGCCGCTGCGTTGGGACCGCTCGACGGGGCAGCTCCTTCTCGCCCGGCATCTCGTCGTGCGACTGAGATTCGAGGGCCGAGCCACGGGAGAGCTCTCGTTGGGCGGCTCGCGAGGCAGAAAGCACCGCGCTCACAAGGAAGCCGGCAAGGTCGTCGCACAACTCGTGACCACCCGGGGCGGTCTCTACGGCGTCCCCTTCGAAGACGTCTTCTCGAACCAGCGCCGCGGCATCAAAACCGGCGAGCTCCGCCTGAGTTATCAGGGAGAGCCGGTCGCCTACTACGTGGTGCCCCAAGCGAAACGCTTTGGCCGAGGCTCGGTACTGTACTTCGTCAGCCAGGGAGACTCGCTCAACCCCTACGGGCGCGAAGCCGTCTTCGAGCTCGCCGTCGACGGCGAAGACGAAAACATGCTGGTAGTCCACGCCGAGCCCGCAGGGCCGAGCGTGTCTCACTACGACAAGACGCTCGAGCTCGAAGAGAATCACCTGTTCCAAGGCAGGCTGACGACCGCCCCTGATATCTGGCTATGGGACCAGCTGCTCGCTCCCGTCTTGAAGTCCTACCCGTTCGAGGTCACCGATCTCGCCGCCGTGCCGGAGATGGCTCGCCTGAAGCTTTGGATTCAGGGAACCACCGATCTAGCAGTCGAGCCCGACCATCACGTCCGCGTGTACGTCAACGGCACGTTGCTCGAGGACTTCACCCTCGAGGGCGAGCTGCCCTGGGCGGGCGAATCCGAGCTCTTACCCGGAGTTCTCCACCAAGGAGAAAATCTCTTCGAGCTCGAAAACGTCGGAGACACCGGAGCTGCCTACTCGCGGGTCATGCTGAGCCGCTTCGAAGTGAGCTACCCGCGCCAGTTTGTTGTCGAGTCCGGTTGGCTCGAGGGCACCTTCGCCTCAGCTGGTGTTGCCGAGGTATCGGGCCTCAATGGAAGCGCCGTCGTCGTCGACACAACCGTTGCCCCGACGCGCTGGTTGAAACAAGTCGAGACCTTGGACGACGTAGCGCGTTTCCGGGTCGAAGAGGGCCATCGGTATCTCGTCGCCGATTCGAGCGGTGTCCTGGCTCCCGAAGTCAGGCAACCCTTGCCCCTTCGCCTCACCACGATCCGACGTGGCGCCCAGTATGTCGTCATCGCGCCCGAGGCGTTCTTGGAAGCCGCCCGGCCCTTGCTCGAGCTGCGAGCCACCCAGGGCTTGTCTTCCTTGGCCGTCGCCACCGAGCAGATCTTCTCCGAGTTCGGACATGGGGAGACACGACCCGAGGCCTTGCGGAGCTTCCTCCAGCACGCCTTTCACCACTGGGAAATACCTCCCCGCTACGTCTTGCTACTCGGAGACGCCACCTTCGACTTCAAGGACTATCTCGAGTGGGGCGTCCGAAACCAGGTGCCTCCCTATCCTCTGAAGACGGCCTACATCTGGACCGCTTCCGATCCAGCCTATGCGCTCGTCAACGGAGACGATCCTCTTCCCGATCTCGCGCTAGGACGGCTTCCCGCGGCGAACCTCGACGAAGCGCGGGTCATGGTGGAGAAGATCCTCGCTTACGAAAGCGGCGGCCAGGGACTCGGAGGACGCGCGGTTCTCATCGCCGACCAGTCCGATACGGCGGGCGACTTCGAGGGACACGCGGACGAGCTAGCTTCCACGCTTCTGAATGGGCATGACGTCAGCAAGATCTACCTCTCCCAGCTCGGCACCGCGGCCACTCATGACGCCATCGTCCAAGCCTTCGACGAGGGGTCGTCCTTGATGAGCTATATCGGCCACGGCGGGATGCAGCTCTGGAACCACAACATTCTCCGCGTGGATCACGTGCCCTCCTTGAACCTACAGGCGCAGCAACCGCTCCTTCTCACCATGAACTGCTTGAACGGTTACTTCCAGTTTCCGCTGTTCGATTCCCTAGCGGAGTCGTTACTCAAAGCGGAAGATAAAGGCGTCATCGCCGCCTTTTCCCCCAGCGGCCTCAGTCTCGATGGCCCCGCCCATCTCTACCACCGGCTCCTTCTGACCGAGCTGCTTCGTGGAGGCCACGATACCCTCGGTGACGCCATCTTGGCCGCGCAGGGCAAGTATGTCGATGCCGGAGGGTACCTCGAGCTACTCCGCATCTATCACCTCTTCGGTGACCCGGCCTTGAGGCTGGTCGATTGAACTCGATCCGTCAACGCGATACCCTAGCGGGTAATGAGCGACGGCTCCGATCATCCATGATCGATCTAGACAAGGTCTACTGCGTCAACGATCGTGTGGCTTCTCGCAAGATCGTCGACGAGGTCATTCTCGTCCCCCTCCGGGACAGCGTGGCGGAAATGGAAAGCCTCTACTCACTCAACGGGTCGGGGCGCGAGTCTACGATCTGGTCGACGGGAAAACGTGCGGTGCGGGACATCATTGCGGCGATCGTCGAGGAGTTCGAGGTCAGTGCCGAGCAAGCGGAGGGCGACGTCACGCAATTCGTGGAACAACTCCTCAGCATAAAAAGCATCGAAGAGTGTCCGGGATCCTGACGCCATGGTGGGCGGTACAGGATTTGAACCTGTGACCCCTTGCTTGTAAGGCAAGCGCTCTCCCGCTGAGCTAACCGCCCGCGAACTAGTGCCCTGTATCAGTGATTCGTCACCTAAGTCTCGGTCCCTTTTGCGCGCTGGCTTCGTTGTGCCTCCTCGCAATATCCAGATATGACTTCGTCGGCACGCCTCGCCAGCACACAAAATGGCCTCGAGCCTTATTGGCAACGATCCACTGATACAGGACACTGGAACTCATTGTAGCCCATGAGATTGACCTAACGCCAAAACCGTCGTATCATAAGATTTCCACAAAGGTTGTGCCCCCAACCCGCCGTACCAAGGAGCATCCAGCTTGCGCTTAAAAGCCGATCTTCACTTGCACACTGGAGACGATCCGCTCGACTACGTCGCTCACTCCAGCGAGGAGATGATCGACCACGCGGCTCAGTTGGGTTTCGACGTGATGGCGATCACCAACCACGATTTCATGAGCCACTCCGGTGAGCTCGCCGACTATGCCGCCTCTCGCGGGATCGTGCTCGTTCCCAGCGTGGAAGCCACCATCGAGAGCCGGCACGTGCTCCTTTTCAACTTCAACTACTGGGACGCACCGCCACGCACGTTCGACGATCTCTATGAATTGCGTCGCGACAACCCGCAGTTATTGGCCATCGCACCTCATCCCTTCTTTCCCTCTCAGTTTTGTCTGCAGGGGAAACTCCTCGACCACCTGGAGCTATTCGACGGCATCGAGTATTCCCACTTCTACACGAAGAACATGAACTTCAACAAGAAAGCCGTGGAGCTGGCTCGCCGATCGGGACGGCTTCTCGTCGGGACGTCGGATTCGCACTTTCTGTGGCAAATGGGTGCGACTCACTCCTACATCGAGGCGAGAGAGAAATCCCTCCCCGCGGTCCTGGATGCGTTACGGCAAGGCCGCGTGGAAGTGCACTCCGATCCGCTCCCGGTATCCGATCTCCTCCTGCGCATTCGCAAGTACCCTTCGCTGAAGGTCAAGCGATTGGCGCGGCGAAACGGCTACCGAGCCGCGGGCGAAATCCTCGCGCTGCGTTAACCACTCCCCCATAAACCAGGCAACCTCAGCCGGCGTAGTTGGTGTATCGTAGGGCCATGAGGAGCGCTCCAGCCCTGTTGAAAATGTTGGTGATGCTCTCTCTCGCCGTTTGCCCGACCGCCGGGTGGCCGTCGGACACGATCGCCTGTTCCAAAGGCCTCGAGCTGGAGCTCAGCGGCCGCGAGCCCGCGCAGGGAGAGATCGTCGTGGTCGCAGTGAAAGGGGCACTTCGCACCGAGCTTCGAGCAAGCTGGTCTGGCCGGAGATTGTACTTCTGGAAGAACGGCACCCACGACGGCACCCAGCCTATCCAGTTCGCATTGCTCGGCGTGGATCTCCTGAGCAAGCCCGGCACCTACCCCCTTACCGTGGACGCTCGGCTCTCGTCAGGCGAGAGCGTGGGGTGCAGCACGGACCTTACCGTCCGAGACGGTGGCTTTCCGGTTCAACAGCTGACGGTCGATAACAAGTACGTCGAGTTGAGCTCGGAGGACATCGCGCGCTCGCGCCGGGAGACCAATCAACTGCTGAGAATCTTCCGCGCCACGACGTCCGCCCCCCTTTGGGATGGCGGCTTTCGGCTGCCCTTGGACAACGCCAAGGCATCGGGGAGCTTCGGCAAGCGACGAATTCTCAACGATCAGCCACGCTCACCCCACAGCGGCGAAGACTTTTCCGTTCCAGCCGGCACGTCCGTGCGCTCGCCGCAGCGCGGCCGCGTCGTCCTCGCCAGTGACTTGTTCTTCACCGGAAACACCATCGTCGTCGACCACGGTCTGGGGCTCTACACCTTCTACGCCCACCTTCAGACCATGACCGTCGAAACCGGCGCGATAGTCGCCGCGGGCGAGCTTCTCGGTCGGGTGGGGTCGACCGGGCGCGTCACGGGTCCTCATCTCCACTGGGCGGCCCGCCTCAACAACACCCGAGTCGATCCCCTGGACCTCGTCGCCATCCCTCCCGCAACCGAACCTCCGACCCAGTAGGCGTTGCAGTAACGATCTACTTTTGGGCGTCACTTAGCTTTGGTTGCCGCTATCAGGCTCGCCAGACGCGCATGCGATCCGCTCTTGGCGTCAATTCTGGCGTCAGTAAGCGTGGTTGCTGCTATCAAGCACGTCAGACGCCGGTTGCTGCTATCAAGCAAGCCAGACGCCCATCCAACAAAGTAGACGTCCTGTCGCCACGATAGGACAGTTTCCACCTCCATCGGCTTGAGAGACCCAGGTCTAGAATAGACTTACGCAATCACCGAATGGCACGGATCCTGCTCTTCGCCTTCCGACGCTCGCGTTGTTCGCATCACCACTAGTGGACTGTAACAACTGAACGTTTAGTGGTTTTAATGCGTCGTGACGGATCGTTGTAGGTCCACTTCACGGGCTTGGGGTCTTCGTTGTACTTGCGAATGTAGCGCATGATCTTGCGGGTCAGGTCGTGGGTTGACGTGAACACGCCTCGATGGATCAGGGCACGCTCGATCTTGGAGAACCAGAGTTCGATTTTGTTCAGCCAGGAGAAATATGTGGGTGTGAAGTGGAGTCGGACTTTTGGGTTGGCCTCGAGGAACTGTGCGACCTTCCCCGTCTTCGTGTCGAAGGCGGCGTAGAGAGAAAGCATTCCATGCCGGACGTACTCGAAACCGTGTCGCTCGGCCCGCCCGGGAGACAACGGCAAGATCGGGTCCCGTCGATCCAGGGCTTGGATCGCCGTTTTCTCATCAATACAAAACACCGCAGCGTGCTGAGGTGGATTCATATATAGACCGATGATATCCGCTGCCTTCGTCTCGAAATCCGGATCGTTGGAGGCCTTGTAATGCTCAATTCGGTGTGGCTGGAGACCATGCTTTTTCCAAATGCGAGCCACCATCATGTGATGGAGCACTTGAATCGGACGCCCCTCGTGACGCGCGTACAGACCTGCCAGACGCTCCTCCAAGAATCGGCGTTTCCACTTGCTGATAAAAGGCGCCGTGCAGCCCACCGTCTGCTGCACCTGCGTATAGCTTGCACCGTCTGCCAGCAAGAGCAACATCCGAGCGATCCGCGCGTCATCCGCTCGACCGCTACGGCTCGAAACTCGTTTGCCAAGCTCCCTATGTTCCGCTTGAGTCAACACAACGGCTCTCCCTCGCATGAGAGAGATATTATAACTAAACACTTAAATGTTACGGTCCACTAGGAGAGAAAGTGAAGAGGTAGATATGTCAAAGACTTCCTTCGTCAACATCTTGAGTATGTTTCTTGTAGCGACCGCCTCATTTTTTGGCCCGGAAACGGCTAACGCACAGACGACCCAGACGCTCGTACAAAACGGGCTGGAGGGCAATGTGCTCGTCGCTCCCGATTTCAAATTGACCGATCTGGGAGGAGATCTCACGGGCTTGGCCGGTGTGTACGGTGGTTGGCTCATCAACCAAAAACTTTTAATCGGTGAAGTGGTGCCTACTTCCAAACGAATGAGGGCGACGTCTCCGGCATGAAATACGGAGGGGCGGTTTTGGAGTACTTCGTCAATCCGTCGCGTCTGGTCAATATTTCCGTTCGGGGTCTGGTTGGCGGCGGCACCGCGACGATCAACCGCTTCGGGTTCAGCCGCTTTCCCATCCTTAATGGCTTCAGTAATCTCGACGACGTTTTTTCGGATCTCGACTTTTCCAGAATCAACCTTGGCAACATCGACCGGCGATTTCGCGGCAGGCCACTCGGGTTCGACCTACTGCCGGGGGAAATCGACCTAAACGCTTTCCAAGAAGTCGACGAGACATTCCTGGTCGCAGAGCCCGAGGTCAATGTTACGCTGAACGTAACCGAGAAGTTCCGGATTAGTGTCGGCGGGGGTTATCGGTTCATCGGGGCGGCGAACGGGTTCGAGGACAGATTCGACGGTTTCACCGCGAACCTGGCCGCCCAGTTTCACTTCTGAGAGGCGTCTGGCTCGCCTGATACTAGCAACCAAACGGATTGACGCCGGAAGGGGCGTCTGGCTCGCTTGATACTAGCAACCAAGTATCTAGTTCGTCAGACGCGCATGAGATCCGCTCTTGGCGTCAGTTGACTTGGTTGCTGCTATCTAGTTCGTCAGACGCGCATGAGATCCGCTCTTGGCGTCAGTTGACTTGGTTGCTGCTATCTAGTTCGTCAGACGCCGGTCGTAGACCGTTCGAATGACAATAGGTTCCTCGAGCCTGTCGAGCTTCAAGCGAAAGACGACGACCAGTACGCTTGGATCCGAGCCGAGGGCATACACTTCGTTGACGGTGTCTCCATCACCGGCATCTTGCTCGACCAGAAGCTGCCGACCGTCCCACTGGACAAGCGTCTCGAGCTGAGATCCATTGGGCGTCTGCCGAACGTGCTTCTCGCCGTCGAGGTAGAAGATGCACACCCGTCCACCGCCGGCGGCCGCGACGTGCACCTCACTTGACGTGACTTCGATGGTGAGCTCGTCGGCAGCAGCAGACAAGCTCTCTAGTAGCTGCTCCATGTTCCTCATGCGCGCGAGGAAGAGGTTCGGATCCGGCTCGGGCCCTTCCGAACGACCGCGGCGCTCCCTCCGCTCACTCTGAAGCGCCGTTTCGATCTTCGCCTGGGGATCCTCGCTTTCGTCCGGGTTCACGATCCAATTTCCGGCAAGGCTCCACTGTGATGAAGCGACGAACTTCCCTTCCACCGTGGGAGCGAGTGCCGCGAATCCCAGCGCGGCCCCGAGCGCCAGAATGCGGGCTGATGTGGACATCCCCATCTCCTTACCCTCCTCAGGGATAACATATACTACAGGCGGGAAGGATACGGCTCGCTTGATTGGGCAAGCGCCTGGTGCTAGTGTCCCGTCCCGGAAGTCATGTTGCATTCGAGCGCCGATGCATCCCGCCTCGCTGCGTTGCGCCTCGGTTGAATACGGCCCGGTATGTCGCCCTCGCCACGCCTTGCGATCCGGGCGCCTCGACGCTCTCGATGTTAACATCACTTCCGAGACGAGACACTAGTGGACTGTAACAACTGAACGTTTAGTGGTTTTAATGCGTCGTGACGGATCGTTGTAGGTCCACTTCACGGGCTTGGGGTCTTCGTTGTACTTGCGAATGTAGCGCATGATCTTGCGGGTCAGGTCGTGGGTTGACGTGAACACGCCTCGATGGATCAGGGCACGCTCGATCTTGGAGAACCAGAGTTCGATTTTGTTCAGCAGCGTGCTGAGGTGGATTCATATATAGACCGATGATATCCGCTGCCTTCGTCTCGAAATCCGGATCGTTGGAGGCCTTGTAATGCTCAATTCGGTGTGGCTGGAGACCATGCTTTTTCCAAGTGCGAGCCACCATCATGTGATGGATTCCCAGCTTCTTCGCAAGTCGACGCGTGCTCCAGTGAGTCGAGCCGTCGGTCGGTTTTTTCTGCGTCCACGAAAGAATCCGTGCTTCCATCCGAGGCGTGAGCACTTGAATCGGACGCCCCTCGTGACGCGCGTACAGACCTGCCAGACGCTCCTCCAAGAATCGGCGTTTCCACTTGCTGATAAAAGGCGCCGTGCAGCCCACCGTCTGCTGCACCTGCGTATAGCTTGCACCGTCTGCCAGCAAGAGCAACATCCGAGCGATCCGCGCGTCATCCGCTCGACCGCTACGGCTCGAAACTCGTTTGCCAAGCTCCCTATGTTCCGCTTGAGTCAACACAACGGCTCTCCCTCGCATGAGAGAGATATTACAACTAAACACTTAAATGTTACAGTCCGCTAGTTTGTACTTCCCGACCAGAAAGGAATCGACCGATGCAACCTCTCTATGACCAGGATGCGGTACGCCCCATGTGGGAAGGACTATCGGAGTGCGGCGTGACGCCGCTGAAGAGCTCCGGCGAAGTCGATGAGGCGCTCGAGAGAAAAGGAACCACCTTGGTGACGGTTAATTCCGTGTGCGGGTGCGCAGGCGGGATCGCGCGGCCGGGAATGATGCTCGCCCTCCAGCACAAAGTCATCCCCGATCACCTCACGATGGTGTTCGCTGGCGTTGATCGGGAGGCAACCGAGCGTGCACGCGAGCACATAGTCGGCATCGCGCCTTCATCGCCGTCCATCGCCTTGTTCAAGGACGGATCCCTGGTGCACACCTTGGAGCGGCGACACATCGAGAATATGACTGACCAAGAGGTGGCGCAAAACCTTGGCGCTGCCTTCGACGAGAACTGCGAACGAGAAGGTCCTTCCGTGGCGCCGGAGGTCTACCAGAAAGCGAAAACTACGCAGTTTCCTCTTTATAGCGGTTAGCCAGTCTTAACGAGTCGGTGGATTCGGTGCCGGTGCGCGTTCTGATAACCGGCGCATCGAGCGGAATCGGTGAAGCCACGGCTTATCGCTTCGCTCGCGAAGGGGCTCGGCTCGGCCTGCTGGCGCGCCGCGAGGATCGTTTGCAGCAAGTTGCCCACCGCGTTCGCGAGCTCGGCGGTGAACCGCTGACGCTCGTCGCCGACGTGGCCTCCCGTGAAGCGGTCGCCGCTTCGGTGGCTCGTGCCGAGACGGCGTTCGGCGGACTTGACGTGCTCGTCAACAACGCCGGGTCGGGGATCTATGCTTTCCTTGAGACCGTGCGCGAAGACGATCTGAAGCGCATCTTCGACGTCAACACCTTCGGCCCGCTCTATGCCATTCAGGCGGTTCTTCCGGGAATGAAACGACAACGGGAAGGCGTGATCATCAACGTTTCCTCTATCGTCGGAAAGAGAGCCTTGCCGATGACCGGAGCCTATGGCGCCACGAAGTTCGCGCTGCAGGGACTTTCGGAGGCTCTACGACTCGAGCTACGTGGAACGGGAGTCCGCGTGTCGGTTGTGTGTCCCGGCTTTACCGAAACCGAGTTCTCCCAGGCCACCTTGAACTATGGCTTCCAACGAAAAAAACCGCAACGCAAGTCGATGAGCGCCGCCGAGGTCGCCGAGGTCATCTGGAGTTGCGCGAAGAACCCGCGGCGGGAGGTGGTCCTGACGAGAGCGGGAAAGTGTTTGGTCGGCTTGAATCGGTTCTTCCCGGGCGCGGTGGATTGGCTTCTTTCTCGCTATATGAAGCTACCGGGTCATTAGGTTCCTTAGTGCCGCGTCCGCCTTCGTCCGTCTCGGGAACAAGAGACTTCGGCGGACCAGCCGAAGCTTTCAGCGAAGGCTGGGGGGCCGCAGTAGCTAGTTCGGGCCGCTCATCGCCCCGCTCGTCGTAGGCGAGTCGTATTTTGGCTTCCACCTCGGGGTGCTTCGAGAAAATCTTGTGCAGGTTTTCACGACTGAGCTCTAGCAGTTCGGTGTTCTTGACCGCGGTCACCGTCGCCGTCCGCGGCTCACCGCTCAGCACCGCCATCTCGCCAAAGAAATCGCCATCGGAGAAGGTCGCCACGGTCACCGACTTTTCGCCCTCCCCGCAGACCGCATCGACCCGCCCGGTGCTGACGATGAACATCGAGTCTCCCGGCTCGCCTTCCCGCACGATGACCGTACCGGTCTTCACCGACCGACGGTCCAGCACCACGGCGACGTCGATAAACTCCTACATGCTCAGCTGCGCGGACAAAGGGATACCGCCGGGCGACTCGTTGGACTGAGCGGGTGGCGCCGGGGACGCGCCGGCTGAGCTTCCCACATCGTCGATGATGGAGTCGATGAGGGCGTCGATGTCCTCCCCGATGATGCCGACTAGAGGCGCCTTGCCGTCGGCTGCGGCCTCGGGCTCCATCTCGATCTCGAACTCGACCTCCGGTCCTTCGTCCCCGTCTTCACTTCCTTGGCTCACACTATCCGACGCCTTTTGCAGCACGTCTTCGGCCGCATCCTCTTCACTTTCCAACGACGGCACGTCCTCCGAAAAACTCAGCGAATCATCGGCGGACTCGAACTCCAGCTCTGGATCCGTGCCGCTGGCGATTTTTTCGTCTTCCTGTGCGATGTCGAAACCCTGCTCGTCTCCTTCGAGTCCAGGGGGCGGGCTCGCATCCAGAACGATTTCGATCTCCTTGTCCGGTTCCTCCTCCACAAGCTCGAGGACGTCTTCGTCCTCCACTGCCGGCGCACCGGCCGAGTCTCCGAACTCCATGGCCATGCTGTCTTCCAAGCTCATCGTGGGCGCGGGCGCCTCGGGAGGTGGGGCGACGGGAGGTTCGGGCGGCGGGGCGGCAGGTGGCTCCGGAGGCTGTGGCGTCGCGACTCGAGGCGGCTCCGGCGACGGTGTCGCCGACGGGGATGCAGGATCGCTCGTAATCGCCGAGGCAAGTTTAGCCATGGCTGCGCTGCGCCCCTTCGCGCGCGCGTCGTTCATGACGGCGAGCTTCTGGTGAACATCCGTTTGGCTGGGATCGAGTTGCACGATCTTCTTGTTGATGGCGATGGCTCGGATCATGAACCCGGAGTCTGCCAACTCATCGGCGACGATCCGGTACTGCTTGATCGCTTCGTTCTTGCTTCCTGCTAATACGAGCGTGTCCGCGTAACGAAGCCGGATCTGCGTGTTCGTCTTCTCTTTCTCGAGGAGCGCTTGAAACCAGCCTAGGGCAGCCTTGTAGTCCCGCTTCTGAAGGCAGTTCTGGATTTCGCGAAACAGATCCTTGCGCTTTTTCTTCGCCGCCATCGAGCTCTCGAGGTGGGTTGGCTTTCGGGGGCTCCCGCCTCCGCGCTTCCTCCTGCTTCCTCCCGGGAATGATTGCGTCAACATCGTACCACATCCTTTTTATTCCCTCCCAGCCTCTCGGCTATACTTGGCGCTCGTGATCGCACCGCTGCAGAAGCGTTCGGTGACCGCTCGAGATGCGCGTCGTTGGCTCGGCGGGCTCGCGATCGGCATGGTCGCCGGGCTCCTCTCGGCATCCCCCGCCGCACTCACCGAACCGCCGAGACCGAGAGGGTTCCTCAGCGCCGAATGGCCGGCGCAGCTCAATTGGGAGAGCCGCTACCGCTCGCTTCCCCGGGCCGAGAACATCCGTGAGTACATGCGCGTCATTTCGGAGGAGCCTCATCACGCCGGAGGTCCGGGTAGTAGGCGCGTCGCCGAGTACGTGTTGTCTCGGTTCACCGAGTGGGGACTGACGACATGGATCGAGGAATTCGAGGCACTCATGCCCATGCCCACGGAAAGAGTGGTCGAGCTCGTCGAACCCGAAATCTACCGCGCCGGGCTTGAAGAACCTCCCATCGTAGAGGACAAAGATTCTTCGGACGAGAATCAGCTTCCGACTTTCAACGCCTACGCCGCGGACGGTGATGTGACCGCACCGCTCGTCTACGTCAACTACGGCGGGCCGCGCGACTATCAGAGGCTCACGGAGATGGGCATCGAAGTTCGCGGGACGGTCGTGATCGCCCGCTACGGTCAGACCTGGCGAGGCATCAAGGCGAAACTAGCCTGGGAGCACGGTGCGGTCGCCTGCCTCCTCTATTCGGACCCGGAGGATGATGGGTACCGCAAGGGGGACATCTATCCCGACGGTCCTTTCCGTCCCTGGCAAGGGGTGCAGCGCGGCAGTGTGATGGACATGCCGATCCATCCCGGAGACCCGCTCACGCCTGGTTGGGCAGCGGAAAGAGGCGCACGGAAGCTGGACCGATCCGAGGCAAAGACGCTGGTTCCGATCCCGGTGCAGCCACTTTCCTATGCAGACGCCATGCCCTTGCTCGAGAACATCGGTGGACCGGCGGTGCCACGGGATTGGCAGGGAGCGCTCCCGAGGACGTATCACGTGGGACCGGGGCCAGGGAAGGTGCACGTGAAGCTGTCTTTCGATTGGAAACCGCGCCCGATCTACAACGTGCTCGCTCGGATCGAGGGCCGGGTCTTTCCTGACCAATGGATCCTCTACGGGAACCATCACGATTCCTGGGTGAACGGGGCCGCCGATCCGACGAGCGGGAACGTCGCGCTGATGGAAACCGCCCGCAGTTTGGCGATGCTGGTCGACGACGGCTGGCAACCCAAGCGCACGATCGTGCTCGCCTCCTGGGACGGTGAAGAGTGGGGACTCCTCGGCTCCACCGAGTGGGCGGAAAAACATGCGGCCGAGTTGACCGAGAAAACAGTCGCTTACATCAACACGGATACGACCGGCAAAGGATGGATTTCCATGTCCGGAAGTCATCCCTTACAGGCGCTGGCGAACGAAGTGACCCGTGACATCCCGGATCCTCGAACCGGCAAGAGCCTTCGAGAAGAAGCCCGCGCGCGGCGCATCGAGCAAGCAAGGAACGAGGAGGAGAGGGAAGAAATCGAGCGCCGGGAAACCCTTTCCATCGGTGCCCTGGGCGCAGGCTCCGACTACGCCCCCCTCCTGAACCACCTCACCATCGCCTCGCTCCACTTCGGCTTCACCGGTGCGAGCAGCGGAGGCGTCTACCACTCAGCCTACGATTCCTTCGATTGGTACACAAGGTTCTCCGACACGACGTTCGAGTACGGAACGACACTATCTCGAGTCACCGGCACGACCATCCTCCGGTTGGCGGATGCGACCCTGCTCCCGTTCGACTTCACGGATTATGCCGCGGTGCTCGCCCGCTATGTCGACGAAATCGAAGAGACCAGCGAGGAAACGGCGTCGCCTCCGGATCTATCTTTGGTGCGCGCTGCCATCGCCGCCCTTCATCATGCGAGTGAAGCCTACGAAGAGAAGCTCCGTCGACTCGCGACGGCGGAGCCGAGCGTGCTCGAGACACATCGGGATGAAATCGCCGAGCTCAATCGACTGCTCTACACCTCCGAGCGCCTGTTGGGCCATGAGCAAGGGTTGCCCGATCGCGAGTGGTACCGACACCAGATCTACGCCCCTGGCTATTACACCGGCTACGGCGTCAAGACATTGCCCGGAATCCGGGAGAGCGTGGAGCAGGAAGCGACGGATCGGGTCAAGCCATACGTCGCAATCGTGTCCGAATCGATCCACAATTTGGCGCGGCAACTGGACGAGGCGCAGAAGCTCCTGGGAAGTATTCTGGAGTAAGACATGACCGAGCCCGCCTACCTCACGACCTACCGCAGCGGCGAGCTGGCGCTTCGAGTCGAGCGTGGTCTGCAAATGCTTCGCTCCTGTCGCGTCTGCCCCCGTAACTGTGACGTCGACCGTCTCGCAGACCGAAAGGCCATATGCATCACGGGGCGCCACGCCGTGGTGGCCAGCCACTTTGCCCACTTCGGCGAAGAGGACTGTCTACGAGGATCGCGCGGCTCGGGCACCATCTTCTTTGCGAACTGTAATCTCAAGTGCGTCTTTTGCCAGAACTTCGACATCAGCCAACGACCAGCGGGAACGACCGCGCCTGCGCCGAAATTGGCGGAGATGATGCTCGAGCTCCAAGGGCAGGGCTGTCACAACATCAACTTCGTGACCCCCGAGCACGTCGTGCCACAAATCCTGGAGGCTCTGCCCCTCGCCATTGAGGGCGGGCTCCTTATACCTCTTGTTTACAACACAAGTGGGTACGACTCCCTCGAAAGCCTCCGTCTTCTGGACGGCCTCGTGGACATTTACATGCCGGATTTCAAGTGCTGGGACTCGGAAGTTGCACGCCGTTACTTGAAGGCGGAGGACTATCCGGATGTGGTGCGCGAAGGCCTCCAGGAGATGTATCGGCAAGTTGGAGACTTGGTGCTCGACGAAAAGGGGCGGGCCCGTCGTGGTCTCTTGGTTCGACACCTCGTCATGCCGGGTGGCATCGCGGGAACGCGCGAGATCATGCGTTTCCTCCACCGCAAATTGTCGCCCGACACTTACGTGAATCTAACGCCCCCAGGAAGGGCCCGAGAGTCCCCCCGCTGCTGAGGCTCCGGCTCCGAAGGAGAAGGCCAAACGCAGGCAGAAACCGGTCGACCGAAAGCCCATCCAAAAGAAGATTCTGAGCGCAATTCGCGAACAGACTCCTTCCATGCTGGTGGCTTTCTTCTTCGACCTGGAAACCGAGGAGTTCGAGCTCGAGCAGATCGAGTACCCCAAAGAAACCGAGGGAAGACTCATCATCGAGAAGTTGCCTGCCTTCGTGAAGTATTTGGAGAACCTGACCTCCATGAAGGATGACGACCATGTAGACACGTTCCTGCTGAGCACGGAGAACTTCTACTTGATCGTAAAGTGTATCCAGGAGACCGGTGACGGCATCGCCCTCGTGACGGACAAGAGCCAGCCGGTCGCCCTCGCTAGCGCCCTCCTTTTGAACTCCGCCCATCGCTACGCCGCCATGGTGAGCGGCATCCTCATTTAGTTTATCCGCCGTCCGCCCCCGTTCGCCGCCGCTCACCCGCTCGCGAACTACGGCGAGACCTTGCCGAAGCTTTAGTGAAGGCAGGTAGCTCTAGCGAAGGCGGATGTGATAGCTTGTGAGGGTTTGGCGAGACGTTTAGGTTTCCTGATCAGCTTCGAAGGAATCGAAGGTTGTGGCAAATCCACACAGGCCAAGCTCCTTGCGAAGCGACTGGAGAAAGCCGGCCGCCCCTGCCTCCTGACCTGCGAGCCGGGAGGCACGCAGATCGGTCGTGAGATACGCCGGGTTCTTCTGCATCCGGCCCACCACCGGATGGCACCCGAGGTCGAGCTTGCCCTCTACTTTGCCGACCGGGGACAACACCTCCGAGAGGTCATCTGGCCAGCCCTCGATGAAGGACGTATCGTGATCACCGATCGGTTCACGGATTCCAGCATTGCGTATCAGGGTTTCGCACGGGGCCTGTCTCGTCAGTTGATCCGATCCTTCGACCAACTCATGAACGGTGGAGCCCGTCCGCGATTCACGGTGCTGCTCGATCTGAAGCCGGAAGACGGTTTGCGGCGCGCCCGCGTTCGTAACGAGCGCACGCGCCGGAGTCGCACGCAGGGCCGGTTCGAGCTCGAGCGCCTCGAGTTCCATCGTCGCGTCCGAAAGGGATACCTCCAGCTCGCGCGCCAAGAGAAGCGGCGCTACATCGTGGTACCGGCTGTGGGTGAACGGCTCCAGATCCACGGGGAGATCTGGAAGCGCCTGTCCCCGCGGATCAGAACAAGAAGCTGATTGGGGTCGGGCCACGGCTCAGTGTCCTGTATCAGTGGATCGTTGCCTAAGGCTCGAGGCCATTTTGTGTGCTGGCGAGGCGTGACGACGAAGTCATATCTGGATATTTCGACCGCCTTCCGCAGCGAGCCTGTCGAGCGGAGGGCTAGGCCGAAGGCCGAACTGGACCGATGCCGCAACGAAGCCAGCGCGCAAAAGGGGCCGAGACTTAGGTGACGAATCACTGATACAGGGCACTAGCTCGATACGATGTCCTTTTCGCAATCAGTAGGCAACCAAGTAGCAATCGGCCGGCTGCAGAAGATGCTGTCGCGCGGCCAGGTCCCCCCCAGCTTGCTCTTCTCCGGCCCGGAAGGAGTCGGGAAGCTCGACGCCGCCATGAATCTGGCGCGGGCTCTCAATTGCGCGCGTGCCGTCGACGGTAGCGATGACGGGTGTGGCGACTGTGCGGTTTGTCGACGTATCGCGAGCGGCAACTTCCCCGACGTCCGCGTGATAAGCCCTGAAGGAGCGGGCCGACAGATCAAAGCAGAGGCGGTCCGGCAGGTGGTCGCCGAGAGCCCATCTCACCCTTTCGAGGGCCGCAAGCGAGTCTACGTTTTCGAAGCGGCCGACCGGATGAATCCCACCGCCGCCAACACGCTGCTCAAGACGCTGGAGGAGGCCCCTCCCTGGATCGCGCTCATCCTGATCACGTCTCTCGAGGCAGCCATCCTACCGACCTTGCTGTCCCGCTGCCAGAAGGTCCGATTTCTTCCCCTCCTTCGGGAGGAAGTGACCGACCTCCTGGTGAGCAAGCATGGCTTCGAACCGGACGAGGCGCGCCTCGCGGCCTCGGTATCCGGCGGCAGTTTGATCCGAGCGCTCGGCTCCAAAACGGAAGAGCTCGTCGAGCTGCGCGGCGAGGCGATCGAGATCGCGGAGATGTTGGCGGAGCCCCCGAGCCGCGCCGAGCTCTTCGCCAAGGCGGACCGCTTGTCCAAACACAAGGAGCTGAACGGAATCGTTCGCTTGCTCGTAGGCCTGCTGAGAGACGTTTCTTGCATCACGGGCGGCGAGTCGACTTCGATCGTCCACTTCGATCTCTCTGATGAGCTCGCCCGTCTCGCCTCTCGCGCTCCCCTCGAAGCCTGGCTGCAAGCGTACAGTTTGGCGGAAGAGTCGCTGCGCGATCTGGTAGTACGCTATGCCAACAAACGGATCACGCTCGAACGCTTGTTCCTCACGTTTTCCGAGATTCGGGGCGGCCAAGCGGCGGCTATCGGGAAGCCTTACTCATAGAAAGCGGCCGCCCCGTCTCGCCGGAGTCGCATCGTGACCACTTGCATCCCCTAGGGCTTGGTGCTAAACTCCCCGCAAATCTGTCGTCGATTTCAGACTACGCCTCGGCAGGATCCAGTCCGGATAAAGAACCGGTGGTTCACTGAAGCCCGAGGGCTGACCTTTCCTGAAAACGAATCGGATCGGGCGCGCCCTCATGGGCGTCGTGACTTTCGTGACTTTGCCGATGTCCAAGCGCGCCCGTAGTCTGAGCTCGACACGCCAGCAAACTGAGGAGACTGCGCCGTGAACCGAAAGCTCATTCGCCCCAATCTAGCGGACCTCAAAGACTCGTCCTCCTCCAAGCCGGTTCGCCGCAAGCCGGTTCCGCCGGAGCAGACCAACGCAGAGAGTTTCTATTACATCAAACAGATGAACAGCAGGACCCCGATGGTGCTCGTCCTGCAGGATGGCGAGGAGGTCAAGGGAGTGATCGAGTGGTACGACAAGACTTGTCTCAAGGTCAATCGTACCGACAAGCCCAACATCCTCATCCTCAAGCACAACATCAAGTACATGTACAAAGAGAACGAGGTAAAGGGCGAGAAACGACTAAAACTCTAGCGATTTCGTTCTTTCAGCTCCGCCTTCACGTCCCGATCCAATTCCCGCTCCCGCGCCGCCGCTCGCCGGTCGTGAAGCTTCTTGCCCTTGGCGAGTGCCAGCTCGACTTTGAGCCGGCCCCGGCGGAAGTAAATCCGGGTCGGGATCAAGGTCAAACCACGCTGCGAGATCTTACCGATGAGCTTCCGAAGCTCCCGCCGGTGGACGAGCAGCTTGCGAGGCCGGAGCGGGTCGTGATTCTCGTAGAAGGTATGAGAATAAGGGCTGATGTGGCACTGCACAAGATATAGCTCTCCTCCCCGCTCAGTCGCATAGCTGTCCTTGAGGTTCACCCGGCCCTCGCGCGCAGACTTCACCTCTGTACCGCGAAGCACCAAGCCGGCCTCGAAGTGGTCCGACAGGTGGTACTCATGCCGCGCCTTGCGGTTCACGGCCACGACCTTCACGCCGTCCTCGGTTTTCTTGCCGGTCATCGAGCGGGGCATCTCCTAGTGCCGCGGGGCCCCACCGCCGTCTGGCCAACTCCCGTCGGAGCAATCACCTAGTTTGACGGCCAACAGCAGCCGCAGATCCGCCTGGCTTGCTCCCGACATCAGCTTACTACCTGTTTTGGCGGCCAACAGTGGCGACGGATCCGCGGCTCGCCCTCCGGCGACTCCGCGCCTGCGGGCGGGTTGAGGACTCTCGTCGTAAAGCGTTTGATTTTGGCCGTTTATCGCCCAAAATGCAACGGGGCCTTCCCATTCGCAAAGCTTGGTCTGTGCTATAATGACCCCGAGTGCATCCTCGTAAACTTCGGAAGGAACAGGACTAATGGACGCAGGTCGACCCCCACGTGCGCCATCATGAGCCAGTTCATCTGCAGAGTCGGCACGAGCGGCGGTGACATCCGCGAGATTGCACTCCAGGCGGATACCGAAAGCTCGGTGCGACGCGAGCTGGCCGGCAGCGGCTATCACATCTTTTCGGTTCGGCGATCGTTTCAGTTAGCATCGCTCGCTTCCGCTTTCCGGCGCGGTCCGGGGTGGATCAAATCGACGGACTTCATCATCTTCAATCAAGAGCTCGCGTCCCTGTTGAGGGCGGGCCTCCCCTTGCTGCAATCTCTCGACGTCATGCTGGAGCGGATGAGCAACGAGAAGCTGAAGCGCGTGCTCACCGACGTGAGGGACAAAGTCAAAGGCGGGACGTCGCTCTCCGAAGCGTTCCGCTCCCACGGGGCGCTCTTTCCGCAAATCTACTCTGCCTCGTTGCTCGCCGGAGAGAAGAGCGGCAGCCTAGAAGAAGTTATCCGCCGTTACGTTCAGTATTTGAAATTGACCGAAACCACGCAGAGAAAGGTGACCGGCACCCTGATTTACCCATCTTTCTTGTTCGCGGTCCTTCTTGTCGCCGCATCGATTCTTCTCTTCCACGTGGTGCCGACCTTCGGCGGGTTCTTCGACAACTTCAACGCCGACTTGCCTCCTCTGACCGTGGCGCTTCTGACCTTGGCCAACACAATACGGGGACACTATCTTCTCATCATCTCGGTGCTCATCTTGGGCGGGTTGGCCTTCTACGTGTGGTCCCATCAGGAGAGCTCGCACGCCAAGGTCGACCACTTGAAGCTGAGGTTGCCGTACTTCGGACGGCTTTTACGTCTCTTTTCTACATCCCAGCTCACTCGCTCACTCTCCACACTGCTCGCGGGGGGGATCCCACTGGTGCAATCGATCGAGATCGCAGCCGGCTCGATCGCCAACCGCTTCGTGGGAGAGAAGGTCCGCCCGGTATCGGACCGGGTCCGCGAAGGAAAGTCCTTTGCGGCCAGTCTCGAGGGAACGGGGCAGTTCGCGCACATGGTGATCGAAATGGCTAGAGTCGGGGAGACCACGGGGAGTCTTGCGGAAATGCTATCGAGCGTGGCCGATTTCACCGAAGAGGAGATCGAGAACAAACTGAACATCATGATGGCCATGTTGACGCCGGTATTGCTGATCGTAATGGGCGGTTTCGTGGGCCTGATTCTTCTGGCCCTCTACCTGCCGCTCTTCGGCCTAGCCGGAGTGCTTCATTGAACGGGAGTCCTAGGCAGGCTGAAGAAAAACGAGTCAGCCTGCGCGAGCGGAGCGAGCCCGGCGCGAATGCGCCGACGAAGGCGCAGGCCGTGGGGGTGTCCGCCTTCGTTCGTACACGGACCCAAGAGAACTTCGGCGGACCAGCCGAAGCTTCCAGCGAAGGCTGGGGGCCCCGCGGCACTAAGGAATTCTAAAGATGGTAGGAGAGCCCGAGAAAGACAAATACACTTCCCTATCCGAGGCGGGAGGCATCGAGACACCGGAGGAAGCTCATGCCGCCGAGGTCCAAAGCGCCCAAGAGCTCGCCGCGCGCTGCCGCTTGCAGTACGTCGATCTCGAGCACTTCCAGCCCGATCACGATCTCTTTCGCAGTGTCCCGGTGGATCTCATGTTCCGCTATAACTTTCTTCCCTACCGAAGGGAAGACGACAATCTGGTGGTGGTCACGTCGGATCCCACCAACGTCCCGGTGCTCGACGAGTTGGCTCTTCTCTTGAAGACGCCCATCCGCGCCTCGGTGGGAACCGAATCCGCAATCCAGGAGCTCCTGAAGAGGAGCCAGGGCGCCCAGCGTGTCCTGGAAGAGGCATCGGAAAGCTTCGCCATGCAGATCATCCGGGACGACGACGAAGAAGGCGAGGAAACGCTTTCCATCGATCGCCTGACGGACACCTCCAGCCCGATCATCCGCCTGGTCGACTCCACCATCTACAACGCCCTCACCAAGCGTGCTTCGGACATCCACATCGAGACCCGCGATGAAGAGGTCGTCATCAAATACCGCATCGACGGCGTGCTGCAGCGCGCCATGAAGCCTCTCGCCAAAGCCCAGCACTCCGAGATCATCAGCCGCATCAAGGTCATGGCCGAACTGGACGTCGCGGAAAAGCGCGTGCCCCAGGACGGACGGTTCCGGCTGAAGGTCAAGGGCCGCAGCATCGACTTCCGGGTTTCGATCATGCCCAGCATCCACGGAGAGGACGCGGTGATCCGTATCCTGGACAAGGAATCCATCAACGAACAGTTTGCGGAGCTGCGGTTGGATATCCTGGGCTTCTCGGACAACGAAGTGAAGCGCATCCGGCGTTTTATCCTGGAGCCCTACGGCATGGTTCTGGTGACCGGCCCCACTGGCAGCGGCAAGACGACCACGCTCTACGCGGCGCTGTCCGAGATCTACAACGAAGAGGACAAGATCGTGACCATCGAGGATCCGGTCGAGTACCAGCTCAAAGGGATCACGCAGATCCCGATCAACGAGAAGAAGGGGCTCACCTTCGCGCGCGGTCTCCGCTCCATCCTCCGTCATGACCCCGATAAGGTTATGGTGGGAGAAATCCGAGATCCGGAAACGGCGCAGATAGCCATCCAGTCCGCATTGACGGGACATCTGGTCTTCACCACGGTCCACGCCAATAACGTCATCGATGTCATCGGACGCTTTCTGAACATGGGGGTCGAGCCGTACAATTTCGTCTCCGCCCTCAACTGCATTCTGGCTCAGCGGCTGACGCGCACGATTTGCCCCTCTTGCAAGAAGCCGAAGCGAGCGTCCCGGGACCTGTTGGAAGAGTCGGGATTGGACCCCGACCGATACCAGGATCACGAGTTTTTCGAGGGCGAGGGCTGCCTGCAGTGTAACGGCACCGGCTACAAGGGTCGGCAGGCCATTTGCGAGCTCCTGGATCTCTCGGACAACATCCGAGAGATGCTCATCGAGCGGCGGCCGGGGACGGACATCAAACGCGCGGCGAGAGAAGAAGGCATGATTTTCCTGCGCGATTCGGCAGTGGAAAAAGCGTTCGCGGGCTCGACCACGCTCGAAGAGATCAACAAGGTCACTTTCGTCGAAGCCACACGGAATGAGTAGGCTGAGTCAAGTCAAGCACTGGCTCCTGGATCCGGAGCCGCCCGGAGTGGGAGTGGAGTTTCGCCCCGGCGAGATCGTGATCGCCCGCTTCGACGAGGGCGGGCGCGGGGAGATGGACCTTTGCTTGCGAGCACCGATCCCTCCCGGCGTCGTCGATTTTTCCATGCTCCGCCCGAACCTCATCGAACCGGAAGCACTCGCCGCTTTCATCCAAAAGCTCTTCGACGAAGCGGGCGTCAAGGGTGGCCGTATTGGCCTTACCCTGCCTGATGTGTTGGCGCGGATCTCCGTGGTGGAGCTTCCCGGCGCGCCGCGCTCGAGCGCGGAAGCAAAAGAGTTGTTGCGCTTCCGCGTGAAGAAATCACTTCCTTTCGATGCCGACGAAGCGCGGCTCAGCTACCAAGCCGTGCCCGGCTCACCCAGTTTCCTGACCGGCATCATGCACGAGGAGGTCCCCGCACAATACGAGAGGCTCTTCGCGGATCTCGGCTTTCACGTGGGAGTCATCGAGACCTCTTCCCTCAGCCTGCTCAAGCTCTGGGAGCCGGTCGTCGCGGAATCGCTCTCGCCGGAGCAGGACTACTTCTTCCTCAATCTCGAAGAAACCTATTTCACCGTCAGCCTGGTCCGAAGCCGCTCCCGGCTGGTGCTGGTGCGGACGGTGGGTCACCGCTCGCCCCTGCTCGACACAGAAGCCCTGGACCTCCGGGAGCGACCCAGCTACGAAGCGGAAGACCTCCTGAGAGAGCTTCTCCCAACCTTCATCTACTACCAGGAAAAATTGGGGGGCAGCTCGCTGGCTCGCGTCTACTACCGCTCGCTGCGTCCCGATCTGGGAGAGCTCGCCGGCGTCTTGGAAGAGCAATTCGACGTAGCCGCCGAACCTTTCGATCTTTCCCGTGCGGTGAAAGTCGGATCGCACCTCACAGTGGACGAGCCCATGGCCACGCTCGCGGGCGCCGCGTCCGGCGTCGCCCGGGGGAAGGCGGCATAGAATGGAAGCGCCTCTCAACTTCGCGAAGGCTCCCTTCCGGAACGGACGACTTCCCCGCTTCTTCTTTGCCGTCGTGGCCGGTGCGCTGGCGGTAGCGACCCTTGGGCATGTCATCGTCCTCACTCGGTACTTGTTGCGAGAAGCTGAGGAGCTCGACGTCACGGTTCAAGGGATGGAGGAACGCCTCTCGGGACTCGTTGCCGATATTGACTGCACGCGCACCGCGCTCGATGTGCAACGGAACGACTTGATGAGCCAACGTGTCTCTTTCTTGGCCGATATCTACCGGCAAAAGGGATTCTCCTGGACCGGGTTCTTCAACCAGCTAGAGTCGGTCATCCCGCCGAACGTCCGCATCACATCCATCTCCCCGAGCGCGGCTCGGGGAGAGATCGAGGTGAGGTTGACGACGGTAGGGCGCTCGCTCGAGGACCTTCTGATGCTGGTACGCAGCCTGGAGGAAAGCCGCTTCTTCGGAACCGTGATGCCCCTCAACGAAGCGCACCAAGAAGAGGAGGGGACGGTCTCCTCTATTGTTACCCTGCGCTATCTTGCCGAGGAAAACGAGGAATCGACGGACGCGGACAACGAGGGCGCACGCTCCGACGAAGAGCCCCCTGCTGAGCCTGCTGAAGATGCTGAGGATGAGGACGTGACTGGGAACAACGATGGCTGAGACCCGCCCGGATCCTCGACCCTTCTGGCGAAAGCCCCGATTCTACCGGTCCGCCCTGGGACTGGCTCTGGCCAACATCGTTATCTATGGCGCCGTGACCTACCGACTGGCTACCAAGCAGGAACGGCTGTCCCAACAGCAAGCGTCGCTCTCCGAGGAGATCGCTTCCCGACAAGAGGAGCTCTCCGCACTTCGGGAGGAGCAAGAGCGGATCGAGGGAAACGACGCCGTAGCCGAGACGTTCTGGGCAGAGGTCGTCGAGCCCCTCACGCCCGGCCTCACCGACGCGCTCGCCGAGATCGATCGGCTTGCCCGGCAATCGAACGTGAAACGAGGCCGGACGTCTTATTCACAGGAAGTACTCGACGTGGACTTACGGGAGATGAAGGTCAGCATGCCTCTCCAGGGCACCTACTTCGACCTGGTTCGCTTCATCAACGTCCTGGAACGATCGGACCGCTTCTTCCTGGTGCGCGAGATCGCGCTGCGGGACGCCGCCGAAGGCCAGCTCAATCTACGATGTGACGTCAGCTTCTTCGTGAAGCCGGTCGAGACCCCGGCGGTCGCGGAAAACACAGGGAACGCGCGCCGGGCATCGAATCGCCGAGCGTCTAATCCCCGATAATCCCGATAATCAATGAAACGACCGAGCGGTTTCACGTACATCGAGCTGGTTATCGCCACGTTCATCCTGGCGATCCTGGCGGCCGCGGTGGTGCCGGTCGCGGAGGTCACCGCCAAGCGGGCCAAGGAGGTCGAGCTCCGGCGCAATTTGCGGATCCTTCGCGACGCGATCGACAACTACAAACAGTCGGTCGACCTCGGCCTCATCGGAGGAAGCGACGTCCAGCTCGGAAGCGAAGGCTATCCCCCGGAACTGGAGACTCTCGTCGAAGGAGTCAACCAGGTGGGTGCGCTGGACAAGAAGCTGAAGTTCTTGAGGCGAGTCCCCATCGATCCCATGACGCACTCCACCGAATGGGGGCTTCGGTCGTACCAGGACGAGCCGGACTCCAGATTCTGGGGCGGTCAAAACATCTATGACATCTTCACGACGAGCAACGAAACGGCGCTCGATGAAACGAGATACCGTGACTGGTAGGTGTCAGGTTTTCAGGGGGTTCACGTTCATCGAGCTGGTCATGGTGATTACCATCTTGGGCACGCTGGTGGCGATTGCGATACCGGTCTACCGGGCGCAGATTCAGGCCAGCAAGGAATCGGTTCTGGAGTACAACCTAGCCATACTTCGGGAGCGCATCGACCAGTACAAAGCGGACCGGGACGAGTATCCACCTTCCCTCGCCGCGCTCGTCGAAGCCCGCTACCTGAGAGAAGTTCCCGTCGATCCGATGACCGAGAGGGCCGAGTGGGAAGAGGTTTTCGCCGAATTCGACCCGGAAAGACCGGAACAAGAGCCCGGTGTCTACGACGTGCACAGCTTTTCGGCCGGTGTGAGCTCGAATGGGAACTCGTATAGTGAGTGGTAGATGAGACCTCGGAGCATGACAAGCCTCGCCGCCCCCGCCGCGATGCTCCTCGCCGCCACCTTCGTCTGGATAGCATGCGACCAGGGGCAGGATACCGCCGCAACTCGGTCCTCTTCCTCCCGAGCGGGGGCGCGCCGCTCCCGAGCTGCCGAGGGTTCCGTCCAAGAGTCCGTGGACCTCGCCAGCCTTCTGAGCGAGATTCCCGAGTACCGCGGAAGTGGAAGGAACTTGTTCGACTTTGGAAGGCTTCCGGTCGTGGCGACGACGACGCGCGAGACCCCGCCACCGCCACCACTCCCGCCGACCACGAGGAGGCCGCCCGCGCCGACCACGAGCGCGCCGCGGGTGGACCTGAAGCTTGCCGGCTACGTCGAAACGAAAACCGCGGGGGGCGACATGAAGAAATATGCGGTCTTCCTCGACGGAACCGAGATACTAACGGGAGCCGAAGGAGATTTGGTGGCCAATCGCTATAAAATTGTCCAGATCGGGCTCGAGTCCGTGACCGTGGGGGTGCCGGGCTCCAACGACACGCAGCGCATCCCCCTAAGATCTAATTGAGGGCGAATTGAGGGCGCTACATAAGATGACCAACAGGAGATGGCTCGCGGCGCTGATGGTAGCGGGACTTGCTGTCGGGGCCGTCGGAGCCCTGGGGGGCTGCAACGCCGCCAAGAGCGCCTTCAGCGACGGGCAGAACCAAGCGAAGCAGAGAAACTGGGACGCCGCCGTGGTGCACTACACGCGGGCCGCTCGTGAAGACCCGGACAACATCGAGTATCGCATGGCGCTCGAGCGGGCGCTCCGGGAGGCCTCGAAGTTCCACGTCCAAGAAGCGCGCAAGTTCCTGGCGAGCGAGGATCTCGAGCAGGCGATCGAGGAGTTTACGCTCGCCAACCAGCTCGATCCGTCGAACCAATTTGCCCAGCAAGAGCTCGTCGACGCTCGACAGGCACTCGCCGCGCGACAGGACAGGAGACAAGAAGCCTCGCAGTTCGAACAACGTCGCGAGCAGGCGCGCCAGCTTCTCACGACGCAACCGGTGCTCGAGCCTTCCTCGGCGGCACCGATCAACCTGCGCTTCGCTCAGGATACCAGCCTTCAGAGAATCTTCGAGGTGCTCTCCACGCTTTCCGGCATCAACGTTCTCTTCGACGAGGCGTTTCGCGATCGTCGGGTGACCATCAACTTGGTCGACGTTTCCTTCCAGGAAGCGCTCGACAAGCTGGTCTTGATCAATCGCCTCTTCTACAAGGTCGTCGACCCCTCGACGATCATCATCATTCCGGACAACGCACAAAAACACCGGCAGTACGACGATTTGGTTCTCCGAACGTTCTACATCACCAACGCCGAGGTCAACACCGTCGCCAACATGCTCCGCACCATCGCTAGCATTCAGCGAGTGCAACCAAACCCGGAGCTTCGGTCGATCACCGTTCGCGCGACTCCGGATCAGGTGGCGGTGGCGCAGCGAATCGTCGAGCTCAACGACAAAGCGAAATCGGAGATCATCCTCAATACCGAGATCCTGGAGATCAACCGGAACAAGCTGCTGGAGTTCGGTCTCCGGGCTTCAGAGTACGAGCTCGGCATGACGTTCGCTCCGGCCGGCTCGACCGTGGAGGACGGAAGAACGAGCTTTCGACTCAACCGGCTGGCGTCCATCGACACCTCCGACTGGATCGTCACCTTTCCTTCGTCCCTCTTCTACCGGTTCTTCAAATCCAACAGCGAAGCGCGCCTCCTGGCCGCGCCGAAGCTCCGAGCCATGGAGGGCCAGCCGGCGCGACTGAACCTCGGGCAAGAAGTGCCCATTCCGGTCACCTCCTTCGTTTCTCAAATCGGAACCGGAGGCGTCCCGAATACGCCGGTGACCTCGTTCCAGTACCGGAACGTCGGCATCAACATCGAGATTACTCCCAGGGTGTTCGTGAACGGCGAGATCGAGTTGGAGCTGTCTCTCGAGACGAGCACGCAGCTCGACACGAGAGTCATTGCTGGGATCGAGCTGCCCGTTTTCGGCACCCGGCAGGTCAACAACGTCGTCCGCCTAAGGGACGGTGAGACGAACATCATCGGCGGCCTCATCAGCCAGGAGGATCGCAATGCGATCTCGGGCTTGCCCGGCATCAGCGACACGCCGATCCTGAACAAGATTTTCTCGATCAACCGACAGGAATCCGCTCAGGCGGACGTTATTTTCTCGGTGACGCCGCAAATCATCCGCGCGCCCCGCGTGACCGTCGAAGACCTGATGGCGCTGCCCATGGGAACGGAGCAATCGATCCGGGTGCCCGGGGCACGGCCCTCGCCGTTTCCACCGCCGCCAGCTGATGAAGACGAAGAGCCGGTTGTGCCTGATGAACTTGATGAACCCGATGAGCCCGTTGACGAAGACGAGGACGTCGCCGAGCCTGACGAAGACGTCGCTCCGCCGGACGAAGCAGAAGACGCCGAGCCCGCCCCGGCCGAGCCCGTCGAGGCCGAGCTCGAAGACGAAGCGTCGGCGGAGAGCACCCAGCTGGGCCCCATTACCGTGGTCTTTAGCCCACCCCGCGTCGACGTCGCCGCGGGAGACCGGATCGAGCTCGCCCTGATCGCCGGGGGAGCGGAGCGCCTCTCGTCGGGACAAATCAACATCACCTACGACCCGGCCGCGCTCGAGGTCGTCGACATACAGCCCGGTCCGTTTCTCACCATCGACGGCAAGCGGGTCTCCTTCGTGCCGTTCATCGACCAGGGCCGTATCCGTGTCGATTTCTCCCGGGAGAACGATCCCGTCGGTCTTAGAGGCTCGGGCCACATCCTACGCATGGTCGTCGAGGCCACCGCTCCTGGTTCTCTGACCGTGAGTGCTGCGAGGGGCTTCCTCGATCCAGAGGGCGGCGCTATCCCCGCAAGCTTTGCGTCGGCGCGAATCGTTGTTGAATAGGGGTCGAATGAGGGTCGAATGAGGGACAAGGGACTCGCCATCTCGGCAGGCCTACTGCTGGTGTGTGTCGTGGCGCTTTTTTCTCTGAGCGACTACAAGCAAGTGCCACTGACTGCCACCACCGGCTCGGAGCTTTCCATCACCGCCAACCCCACCGCCATTCCGGCCATCGGCGGCGTCTCCACCATCACGGTCACCGGCTTCAAGAGCGCGGATGACGGAGGCGGCCCGCTTTCCAACGGTACACAGATCTTTTTCACCACCAACGTCGGCCAAATCGAACAACGCGTGGAGATGACGAATGGCGTGGCCCACGGCTTTCTCCGCGGCGACGGGAGGGCTAGCCTCGCCACGGTGGAAGCCCGCTCCGGAGCGGGGATCACCGCGACCCTCGCCAACCCGGTGCTCATCGGCAACGCCCAGGGCATCAACATCCTGGTCACCGCCACCCCCGCCACGGTGACGCCGCCCGACTTTACTTCCCAGATCGTGGCCACCGTCTTCGACAACGACAACAACCCTTTGAGTGGCGTGCCCTTGGTCTTCAGCACCACCGCCGGGGCGCTTGCGTCTCAGAGCTCCATCCTGCGGACGAATCAACTTGGCCAGGCCGCCGACCGTCTCACGCTGGAGAACGAAACCTCCGCTACGGTGACAGCGACCTCTGGCACGGTGACGGCGAGTACCACCGTCACGCGGGGGACCATCAACGCCCCGATCGTCGCCTCCCTCTCGCCAACCATCGTGGACCGCGACACAACCGAAAGCGTGACAATCACCGGTCTGAACTTCCAGCCGGGTGCGGTGGTTTCCTTCGGAGAGGGTGTCGCCGTCGATGCCGTTAATTTTGTTAAATTCCACGACGCTGGTGGTGACCGTCACCATCGACTCATCGGCTACCACTGGAACTCGGACCGTCACCGTTACCAACCCGGATGGACAGAGTGGCTCGCTGGTTGGCGTGTTCCGTGTTGGCAGAGTGCCAATAATCACTGGAGTCAATCCACCGACGGCAGGGACGGGCACCAACATCCCCTTCCAGATTATTGGAGTCAATTTCGTGCCAGGGGCATTTGTGACGTTCAGCGGGACGGGGGTCACCGTGGTTACAGGCACTGTGGCGGTTGGAGCGGGCGGGAACACTATCGCCCTGGAAGTGAACATCACAAACACTGCGGTTGGGCAGCGGAGCGTAACTGTAACCAACCCGGATGGTGGAAGCGGCACGCTAGCCAATGCTTTTGAGCCGAACTGATGACGGAGTGGGGTTGCTCGCTATGACAGACGGATACGGCACGCCGTCCAACAAGAGAGTGCGAGTAGCGGCCAGGTGCCTGGGGGCCATTGTTCTCGGCCTGCTGGTCGTCTCATGCGACGAACTCAAGGCACCTTTGCCGGCCGCGCCGGACCCCATTCCACCGCCCCGGGCCAGTGACTTCCCCATCCAGAGCCATTGGGAAGCGGAGTCCACGCAGGGGCGGCGCATCGCCTTCGACGTCAACCCGAACGGAAAAGTCTTCAACGGTCGCATCAACGCCCACCACGAATGCCAGAGCGGACGGTGGCGGGTGACCTTCGACGGCTTCGAGGCGCAGGTCGTGGACAACGCTTTCCTCGTCACGGTGGACTGGGAGAATCACGATGGCGGCGTGGAGCGGGTTGGAAGCTACACTGTGTCCGGGCGCTTCGAGGGTCGCAACCTGGTGCGGGGAGGGTTCATCAGCAGCGTGAACGACATTCGCCTCAGGAACGAGCAGCCGAACGGGGACGTCTGTACCACCGTCCAGGTCTCCTTCGAGGGGAACAAGGAAGAGTAGCGAGCGGTGACGGGAAGGCTCGCCATTCTACTCCTCGTGTTTTCTCTGAGCGCGGTCCCGTATGCCGGCGCCGAGATCGCCGTCATGACGAGCGGCAAGATCCTCTATATCGATCGCTACCACCGTGAGGACGAGTTCGTCACTCTTTTCTTGAGCGAGGGCGGAGAGGTTACCGTTGCCCACGAGCTGGTCGCCAACATCGTCCCCAACGAGATCGCTCCCGACCAGGAGCTCGCCGCGCTGCCGCTGCTTCCCCATCTCTCCGATCTGATCGGGTCGGTCGCGGCTCGTCACGGTCTGGACTCCCGATTGGTCGCGGCGGTGATTTGGGTCGAGTCGAGCAGCGATCCGAGCGCGGTCTCCCGCAAGGGAGCCCAGGGGCTGATGCAGCTCATGCCGGAAACGGCGCGGCAGCTCGGTGTGACGGACGCCCTGGATCCGAACGAGAACGTCGAAGGCGGCACCCAATACTTGAGGCGGCAACTCGACGACCACGACGGCGATCTATCCCTGGCCCTCGCCGCTTACAATGCCGGTCCTCAGGCCGTCGCCCGCTACGGCGGCGTCCCCCCCTATCCGGAAACGGAGAAGTACGTCCGGCGCGTGCTGGATCTCTACGGCAAGGCAGGGGGCATTCTCCAGTGAGATCCGGTACCCGGTCAGACGAAGGTTACGTCCTCCTCGGCATCGCCATCGGGCTGGTCATCATGGGCATCTTCGTGGCGGCCGCGGTCCCCGTTTGGGACCACGTGATCCAGCGGGACAGGGAAGAAGAGCTTCTCTGGCGGGGCCGGCAATACGTCCAGGCCATCGAGCGATACCAACGGAAATACCCGGGAGCCTTTCCAGCCAACCTGGACGTTCTGGTGGAGGAGAAGTTCCTGCGCAAGGCCTACGAGGATCCGATGTCCGAGGAGGGCGAGTGGCGCATTCTCCGGCAGAACTCCCAGGAGCTCCGGAGTCTCATGGCTCCCGGTACGCAGCTCCCCGGGCAGAGAGCCGACCGCCGATTTCGGGCACCGGGGCGGCTCGGCCAACCGACTCGGCTCGTCCGGCGTAGCATGACCGGTGAGGCACTGGGCGGTATCGTCGGGGTAGCCAGTGCGAGCGAGAAGGAGACGATACGGATTCCGGACCAGAGGCAGGCCGCGTTCCTGAAAACCGTTGGTGAAGCAAAGCAATACAACGAGTGGTTGTTCGTCTTCCAGGTAGCTCAGGATCCCGCGCAACCCCCGGGCGCACGCGGTCGCGGCCGTCGTGGCCGGCCTGGGCAACCTGGTCAGGCGGGCCGACCGGGCCAACGACCGGGAGCGGGCCCGGGACGATCCAACCGTCCCCAGCCACCCGGTTCTCGCAATCCTGCGCGGCCGCGGCAACCTTGAGGCGCGGTGCCCGATGCGCGTAGGCATCGACGGCCACCATCTCAACGGAAAGCCGCAAGGGAGTCGCACCTACCTACTGGGTTTGATCCAGGAGCTGGCGCGCATCGCGCCCGACGATCGCTTCTTCATCTATAGCTTCCGGCCCGAGGAAACACGCCGGCTGCTCGCCGCCGCCAGCCTCACGCACCGCCGCATATTTCCCGCGTCGGCTCGCCTCCGATTACCTTTGGTGGTTCCAGCGCTCGAAATCCTGGATCGCGTCTCGGTCTTTCACTCTCAATACATTTGTCCGCCCGTGTCGATGGTGCCCGAAGTCGTGACTATCCACGACATCCTGTTCGAGACACACCCCGATCTTTTCGTGGGAGCCTTCTCCCGCCTTTCGGTGTCGCTCATCCGACGCTCGGCAAAGCGCGCCCGGCGGGTACTGACAGTCTCGGACTTCTCACGCCGCGCCCTACTGGAGCGCTATCGTCTCCCTGAGAACCAAGTCGTCGCGATACCCGACGCCGTGGACCACGCGCGTTTTCATCCGATGCGCGAGCCGGACGAGCAAGAGTACCTCGCGCAAGTCAAGAAACGCTACGCGCTCGAAAAACCCTACGTCCTGAACGTGGGAAGACTCGAGCCGCGCAAGAACTTGGTGCGGCTCATCCGTGCCTTCCGCCAGGCTCGCAGGAAACTGGATCCCGGACTCGAATTGATCCTGGTGGGCAAGAAGGATTTCCGTTTCGAGGAGATCGAAGAAGAGATTCAACAATCGGATGGCGTGCGCCTGCTGGGTCCGGTTCCCGACGAGGATCTGCCCGCCCTCTACAACCTGGCCAGCGTGTTTGCCTTCCCCTCTCTGGTAGAAGGTTTCGGCATGCCGGTTCTGGAGTCCATGGCTTGCGGGACGCCGGTCGTGGCTTCCCGTCGCGGAGCGCTGCCCGAGGTGGGGGGTGATGCGGTCGCCTGGGTGGAGCCGGAAGAAGAGGAGGCCATCGCCGCGGCCATCGCGGACTTGCTGACCGACACCGATCGCGCCGCGCGCCTTCGGGGCGCGGGGCTCGAAAAGGCCCACGAGTTCAGCTGGGAGAACGCCGCCCGGCAAACGCTCACGGTCTACCACCAGTGCGCCTGACGGCTCCCACCGCCTCCTTTTGACAAGCGGTGAGAGCCAGTGTAGCTTGAGAAGAGACGCCTAATGTACAAGTTAGCCCAGATCGTTTGCTGTGTTTTGGCGGTCCTGGCCATCTTAACGGCGGAGGCCGGGGCCCAGTCACTGTCGGTCTCCTACCAAGACAACCTCATCACGATCCGTTGCGACAATGCCGCACTGGTCCAGGTCTTCGAGCGGATAAAATCTGCCACGGGGATGGAGCTCTTCCTGGAAGAACCGATCAAGAACAAACGCCTCACCGCCGACATCGAGGCGCAGCCCCTCAATCTCGCGGTGGAGCGGCTGTTGGCGGGAGTCGGCGTGAACTACGCGATGATGTACGACCAGGAGGATTGGCGACAGGTCACCAAGCTCTTCATCGGAGCGGGTGGGGGCCCGGTGGCATCCAGTCAGCCAGCGGCGAGTCCTCGTCAGGCGACGAGAGCGCCGCAACCGATCGAGGACGCCTACGATCCGTCCGAGGAATTCGACGACGGGTTCGAGCCCGAGGAAGACATCCTGGACGACGAAAGCGAGTTCGGTGACGACGAGTTGGACGAAGGATTCGAGGCCGAGGAGCCCGCGGGCCAAGATTACTTGCCGCCTCCGCCTAATTTCCCAAGGAGCTCTTTTACTCCTGGGCTCGAGACTTCACCTTTTGGAACGTCGACGACCGAACAGCCCGAAACCGACTCCGCTTCGAGACCGGGAAGGCCGGCGCGGCCTCCCGCCTACTACCCCTTTACCGACCAGTTCGGTCGCCCCATCCCGGTTCCATCCGATCCGAACCAGCAGCCGCCAAACGAAGAAATGCCCGAGGAAGTACCCGAAGAACAGTAGCCGGCGCTTCACCGAACAAGTTTCCCCGAGTTCGGCAAGTTTGTTAACTTGGGGCGATGCCCCGCCAGAAGAACTCCAAGTCGAAGTCCAAATCCATCGATGCCTATCGCGACAAGCGGGACTTCGACAGAACTCCGGAGCCCCCTCCCGGGAAACCCACGCTTCGGCCCGGTACTCCGGTCTTCGTCGTCCACCGGCACGAAGCACGACGGCTGCACTACGATCTTCGTCTTGAGATGGACGGTGTCCTCAAGTCCTGGGCCGTGCCCCGCGGCTTCTCCTACGATCCCAGCGTCAAACGACTAGCGGTTCGCACGGAAGACCACCCGCTCGAGTACGAGCACTTCCACGGCGTGATCCCCAAAGACGCGTATGGAGCCGGCACCATGACCATCTGGGACCATGGGAACTACCGGATCGAAAAGAGCGACGACAGAAAACACGGTGTCGACCAGGGTAAGCTCGAGCTCGTCATGTACGGCAAGAAGCTTCGCGGGGAATGGCATCTGGTGCGCACGAGCTCGGAGAAGAATGAATGGCTCATCTTCAAGGTATGGGATCGCTACGTCCGGAAAGACGACGAGCCGCCTCCGTTCTTCGATCTGACGGCCGCAGTGGAGAGCCCCTCACTGGAGCCTCCCTTGGAGAAAGTAGAGCCCATGGGGATCGGTGGGACGACCACGCCCTTCTCCGGCCCGGGGTGGGTCTTCGAAATGAAGTTCCTGGGGCAACGCGCAACGATCCTAAAGCGCGGGGATGACGTGAAGCTCCTCGAGGTGTCGGGAGAGCCGCTCGACGCAGAGCTTTCCGATCTCGCCGCGGAAGCCTTAGAGCTCCGGGCGGAGAACGCCCTGCTAGACGGGGTCCTGGTGGCTCTCGACGCGGCGCGCCGCCCTTCGGTCGACGCGCTCGAGAAGCGCCTAAAGGAGTCGCCCGGTGAGACCGCGCAACCTGTCTTCTTCTACGCCTTCGACATCCTGCACTACGATGATTGGGACATCCGGGGCCTGCCCCTTCTCGAGAGGAAGAAAATCCTCGCCTCGGTGCTGCCCAAGCTCACCCATCTTCTCTATGTCGATCACGTCGAGGGCCGTGGCGAAGATCTGGTGGACGTGACGGCGGCGGCGGGCCTCCCCGCGGTCGTGGCCAAGGAGGCGTCGGGAACCTACGCCGCCGGGCCGTCTCCGAGCTGGCGCGAGATCCCGACATCGCCCGCGGGGGGAGCCGACAAGCAAGATCTTCTCGAAGCATTGAAGGAAGCGGCGCCCCGAAAAAGCAAGCACCAGATCAAATTCAGCAACCTGGAGAAGGTCTACTGGCCCAAGGAAGGTTTCACCAAGGGCGATCTCATCCACTACTACGACAAGGTCGCCGAGCTCGTGGTGCCCTACCTCCACGAGCGTCCGGTTCACATGCTCCGCTATCCCGATGGCATCGAGGGGAAGGCCTTCTATCAGAAGGACGCGCCGGCGCACATGGCCGATTGGATCCCCATCGAGCCCATCGAGTCGGAGAGCAAGGGCAAACCCATCCGCTTCATCATCTGTAATGACCGCGACACGCTTCTCTACATGGTCAACCTGGGCAGCATCGATCTCCATCCCTGGCTCTCCCGGCGCGGCAGTCTCGATTCCCCCGATTGGGCCATTCTCGATCTCGATCCCGACGGCTCCCCATTTCCTCACGTGGTGCGGATTGCGCGCGCGATCGGCAAAGTGCTTCGCGGTATCGGCCTAAGGCCCTACGTCAAGACCTCGGGGGCGACCGGCATACACGTCTACGTACCCCTCCAAGCGGGCTATACCTACCACCACGCGGTGCACTTCTGTGAGGGGATCGCGCGCCTGGTAGCGCAGGACCATCCCGACATCGCGACCGTGGAGCGGGTCGTCAGCCGACGCGGCGGCAAGGTTTACATCGACTATCTCCAGAACCGCCGCGGACAGACCATCGTGCCTCCCTACGTGGCAAGGCCGGTGCCGGGTGCCTCGGTCTCGACACCGCTCGACTGGGACGAGCTGGACTCCGAGCTTCATCCGTCGATGTTTACGATCGAGAGCGTGCTCCCCCGCATCGCCCGGCTCGGGGATTTCTTCCGCGGAACCCTCACGGACAAGCAAGATCTGCTGCCCGCCATCGAAGCGCTGCAGAAGAACTACATCAAGAAGAAGTAACCCACCGAGGTCCGCTCCAGCGAGTTGTCAGCTGGAAACTTCATCAGCCTCCTGAGCTCACCCTACGTATCATCCTCTCAATGTCAGCGTTCGTATTCATTGCTGTAATCTCGATACCTGGGTTGTTCCGGGCATACACCCGAAATACCTCGTCAGCGAACGCTTGAGCAATCGAATCAATGCCGCTGAAGTCTAGCCCTATGTGCTCGAAATCGTGCAATCGATCCAGTAGCCGCCTAGCTTGAGATCTCGCGACCAGATGATCACCGCCAAATCTGGCCAACGAAACAGGTACATCGGTCCGTGAGAATGCGAAGTCACCATCATCCTCTGAGGTGTAAAGATTAAAAACCGCTTGCGTAGTTCTTTTCGATTTCGTGCTGACGCCCATTTCGACACCAGTTCCTTCACCCGATTCTCGAAACCTCAATATGTCCTGGTCTCCCATCTCATTCGGCGAGAAAAATAGTCCGTCCGAGAACACAACGAACCTATCGAACATCCTTGAGACAAAGAAGATGCCCTCGCCTGTATGTCGACTTGGATCGGTTGTTAGCTTGCCCTTTGAGAGCTCAAGAATAGCTTGCCTCGGCTCACTCAGTCGCAGATCCCTCTGGATCTTCTTGAATATGCCTATACCGTTGTCTTGCAGGAGAAACGAAACATCCGCTGCAGACTGCTGGACTTGAATTCTTGCCTCAGTGCCTCCGGAATGTTCAATTGCATTGTTGATCATCTCGTTCAGACCATATTCGCAGATTCGCATGACATTCTCCGGAATGTCGCTTAGCAGAGGACGCACTAGATGCCGCCATACTTTGTCTTCCTCGGTATCCTGTGACAGGCCAAATGAGAATGACTCATCAGTAAGGAGCTTTAGTTTGTAGTGACGCGCACGAGTTGTTCCATCAGCCTCAAGCAGCCCTTCCTCGATTAGCTTGTTGACGTGCCTCAGGACCGCCGGGCGAGAGATTGCGAATTCGTCTGATGTGAGAGCCGAAATGTCATTGGAATGAGCACTCACATTCTCCAAGATGAAGTTTCTAATATCGGTCGATTTTTGCGGTGGTTTTCTCATTTTATAGCTTTAAGACGGGCGTGTTCTTTAAGCATTAGGGAATGTTATTATTAACATTAATACATACAATTATAAAGTTTAATTTGGTCTATTGTCAAAATTAACGATGAGATTTATAAAGAATTACATGGTATATTGTTAACATCTGAGTACCAGGCTAGGGCGCATCGTCCTGCAGCTGTCGAGCAATCCAATCTTAGAGTTGCTTTATAGGAAATAAATTGCATTAAAGGAATTTATTTGATATAAAGGAATATGCCGAGACGACGAAAGCGGCAAGGCGAGCCCCTGGGCAGGCGTTTCCGCCAGGCTCGCCAGGACAGGGGGCTCACGCTTCAGGAAGCCGCGGATCGCACCAGCATCGCGGCCTCCAGCCTGTCCCGTTTCGAGTCGGATCAGTCCCAGCCCAGCTTCGATGACGTCGGCATCATCGCGCGCGAGTACGGTTGGCCGCTGGTCTACTTCGCGACGGGACGACTCCGCACCGGGGCCGACATCCGCGCGTTGGCCGCCCACCTCTTCCACTGGGGACTCCGAGATGTCACGGACTCCGAAAGGCCCATCCTCGGGGAGGTCCGCGCGTTCGAGGACGTGGTTCCGGAGAGCGTTCGGGAGGGGGCGCCAACGACGCTCATTGAAGCGGTACCCGCCCTCCTCTTGCGCAACGACTTCGATCCCGATGATCTGCTGGCCTCGGCGCGACGGTTCGCCACCGTCCGCCGCGTCGGTTGGTTGAATGAGGTCGCGGAACAAATCTCGCGAAAGCTCGAGCTCCGCTGGCTCCACCCCGATGCGGCGCGCAACATTCGGACGACCTGGATAGCGGCCTGGGCGGAGATTGCGAGCGATGCCTCCGACGAGGAACCAGAGACCGAGGTTGATGACACGGCGAAAGGAGACATCCCCCCGGTGACCGAGCGTTGGGGTGTCACTTTCGACCTATCGCTCGATGACTTCTTGAACCGCGCCCGTGCCATTCTGGGCGATGACGCTGAAGGAATCGACTAGCGCGCTTTGCTACGCCGCCGTAAAGCCCGGCCAAAGCCGGGCCAAGGCGAACCCGACCAACAGGATCGCGATCCACACCAGCCCGGCAAGCACGAGGCCTCGGGTGAACATGGTTCGAAGGTTCACGCCGTAGCCCGCCGACACCGCCGGGCCGCCTGCCGATGAGGGCAGGGCGAAGCCACAATTCACCGCGGCCGCCACAATGTACACGAACGGCATCGGATCCAGACCGGCCTGATCGAATGTGGTAATGGCGATGGGGATCGTCACCGCGGCCGCCGCCGTGTTGCTGGTGATCTGCGTGATCACAATGGCGAGCAGCGAGAACAACGCCACGGCGACGAAGCCGCCGCCGCTCGCGTAAGGCACCAGCATCTCGGCAATTTCTCGCGCGGCACCCGTTTCGCCGAGTACGCGGCCCAACGCCGCGCCTCCCGCAAACAGATAGAGGAGCCCCCACACGATCTTCTCCTGCGCGAACTCCCAGCGGAGCACTGGCTCTCCACCCGGCCGGACGATGAAGCACAGGAGACCGAAGGTGAGAAACGCGAAGGCGGGCTGGAAGCTCGGCAAGAGCGTTGCGTAGAACTGTCGCGTGAAGGCGGCAGCGACCGCTGCCACGAAGAGCCCCAGCGCCAGCGTTCCTGGGAGCTCATGGCGCCAAGGTTGCGCAGTTCCTTGCGGAAGTAATCGCGCGATCCCTCCACGCTTCCCCGCTCGTGCCGGAACGCCCACACCATATAGAGGAAGGAAACCGTCGCGACGGTTACCGCAAGCGTGAGCATCCGCGTCACCCAGGTCATGAAGAGATACTCGCGGCCCGTCACCGACTCCTCGATGAAGTTCACCGTGAGCAGGTTGGGCGCACCCCTGAGTGGGCTCGCCATGCCCCCGACGCTTGTGCCCCACGCCACGGACAAGCCGAGCGCGGTACCGAAACGCGCTCTCGCGAAGATCGGCCACGCCGATGAAACGCAGCATCGCCACGACGATCGGCATCATGGCCGCCGCGACGATGGTGTTCGGCAAGACGGTGCTGAGCGCTACGGCGATGGCGAACCAGGCGAGAATCTGCCTTTGTTTCCGGGTGCCGACCGTGAGGAGCGCCGTGAGCGCAATGCGCCGATCCAACCCCCAACGTATCCAGGCCGCGCCCAGAAGTAACACGATGAGGTTGGTTGCGTAGGCGGGCAGGACGACGTCGAGCGACACGAAGCCGAAGAGAGCAGCTGTCGCGAGCGGCAGCAATGCCGTGACGGCGAGGTGCACCGGTGCCGTGACCCACCACCACGCCATCCAGGCCAACAAACCGACGGCGGCACGCGCCTCGTACGCCATGCCGGAGATGGGAACGACGAGGGTGGTGAGGAAGATCGCGGGTCCCACCAGAAGATGAAGGATTGGGGCTCGGTCGGGCGGGGGCGCGGACGGCATATCAAAAGGTCGACGTCACGTGGCCGGGTAAAACGCCTTCACCCGTTCGTACAACTCCGCGGTGGCCTGGCAATCCGCCAGACAATATCGCGCGATCTCTTCATGTCTCCCGTCACGAAAGGCGCCTCCGATCTGAGACCCGTCGAGCTCCGACTTGGGCGAGGGGATGCCGAAAATAGCGCAAAAGTAATCCAGCGTTCCCCTGCGATGACGATCATTTCCCGCCAACACCTCGCGGACGTCGAAGTGGGGCCTAGTGGTGTAACGCCGAATGGGCAGGGGCATGCTAGGGGGTATCTCGAGGATCGCGCTCCTTATATTGATGTAGGGGAAATCGAAGCTCTTGCCGTTGAAGGTGACGAAGAGCTTGGGGTTGGTCCTTTCGAGATACTCCCAGAAAGAAGTCAGGAGCACTTTTTCGTCCGTTCCGTAGTAAGTCTCCTTGAGGGTACTCTCGGCGTCCAGGAGACCAATGCAGACGATGCGGCCCGTCGTCGGATCGAGCCCGAACCGCTCGATGGCTTCCTCCTTGCGCGCCTCTATTTCTTCTTCGCTAGCTTCGGGACGGCGAAGGCTGCGAAAGAGGATCTCAAGCGCCCGAGCCGGGATCGCATCCACATCCCGTCCGACCGTTTCGATATCCACAACGAGAGGCATCACGCCTCCTTCCTTATCGGGTGCATCGGGTTAGATCAGGCCCGCCGCCCGTGCCACGACCTCGGCGGGATGGTACGCGCGGCGGCCCGTTGCGTCCGCGATCTGGTGCCGACAGGAAGTCCCGGGCGCCGCCAAGACCGTATCGGGCGCCGCCTGCCGCACCGCGGGCAGCAGCTTCCGCTTGGCCATTTCCAGCGAGATGTCGAAATGCTCACGCTCGTAGCCGAACGACCCGGCCATCCCGCAGCAGCCGGAATCCACCACCTCGATCGGAGAGCCGGTCTGCTTCAGAAAGCTCACCAAGGGGTCCACGCCGGAGAGCGCCTTTTGATGGCAATGACCGTGCACCAGGATTTCCTTGGGCGCTTCCGGAAAATCGAACTCCAGACCCACCAAGAACTCCTCGATCAGAAAACTCGCCTTGGCCACCGCCTCGGATTCCGGACCCGGCACGAGATCGGGGTACTCGTCGCGCAGACTGAGTAGGCAGGATGGCTCGCACCCCACGATGGCGTGACCCTCTTGGACGTAAGGATACAGGAGCTCGACGTTGGCCTCGGCCAACGAGCGTGCTTCGGTCAGCAAGCCCTTCGAGATGGCGGGACGGCCGCAGCAGCGCTTCGCCGCCAACACCACGTCGAAGCCCGCCGCTTCCAGCAACCGGGTGGCGGCGACCCCGATCTGGGGATCGTTGTAGTTCATGAACGTGTCGTGGAACAGAACGACTCGCTTGCGATCGCCGCCGGCAGACAGGTCGCGATTCACGAACCAATCCGCAAAGCTCTGCCGCGCGAAGGGTGGCGGGCTGCGACGGCGGTCGATGCCGGCCCACCTTTCCAGCCCCCACCGGAAGAGCCGGTTTCGAGCGATCCAATTGGACAGCGGCGCCGTCGCCACACCCAAGCGCCCCATTGCCTCCACCTGGGTGAACATCCGATCCCGGAGCGGATGGGGGTTCTCGCGATAGTAGAGAGCCAGGAAATCCGCCTTGAGGCGGGCCATGTCCACGTTGGAAGGACACTCGGCCTTACATCCCTTGCAGGAGATGCATAGATCCATGACCCGAAAGAGTCTTTCCCCCGTGAGCTCGTCCGGATCTAGCCGCCCGTCGAGAACGGCTCGCAGCGCGTTGGCCCGGCCGCGGGTGGAATCCTCCTCGTCTTGCGTCACCATGTAAGAGGGGCACATCGTGCCTTCGTGCTTCTTCCGGCACACGCCGGCGCCGTTACAGAGCTCCACCGCCCGCGCGAAGCCGCCTTCTTTCTTATAGGGAAACACCGTGGGGAGGTCGATGGTTTGATACGTCGCGCCGTAGCGGAGGTTCTCGGTCATGGGTGGCGCGTTCACGATTTTCCCGGGGTTCATCATCCCTTGTGGATCGAAGGTGGCCTTGAGCTTCTGAAAGGCTTGGTAGAGCCTCGGTCCGAATAGCTTCTCGTTGAAGTGACTGCGCGCCAGCCCGTCACCGTGCTCGCCGCTCATGGCACCACCGAACTCCAATACCAGGTTGCTGATGTCCTCCGCCAGCCCGCGCATCTTTTGAACTTCGGAGCCTTCTTTGAGATTGACGAGCGGCCGAATGTGCAGGCAGCCGGCCCCGGCATGCGCGTAGAACGAGCCAACCGTTTCATGGCCGGCCAGGACTTCGTTGAACCGCCCGATGTATTCGGAGAGCCGCTCCGGCGCGACCGCGGTGTCCTCGACGAACGCGATGGGCTTGTGATCCCCGGGGAGCCCCAGCAAGAGCGGGAGAGCCGCCTTCCTCACCTTCCAGACATTCGCCTGGCCGGCCTCATCCAGAACACGGACCATCGCCTGAGATGTACGCCCGAGTCGAGACTCGAGCTCGTCGATCTTGGCAATCACTTCGCTTTCGGAACCGCCGTTGAACTCGATGACCATCAGAGCCTTCGGCTCTCCCTGAACGAAGTGCAGCCGGCGGGAGTACTCGAGCGACTGGCGGGCCAGATCGAGCACCATCTGGTCCACCAGCTCCACCGCTGAAGGCCCGAGCTCCAAGGCTTCGAAACCGGTCTTGAGGGCGGGCAACAGTCCATCGAAGTGCAGCACGGCAAGACCAGTCGCCGGTGGCAACGGAACCAATTCCAGCTTCGCCTCCACGACCGTGGCCAACGTCCCTTCGGAGCCGACGATCAGCTTGGCCAGGTTGATCTCGTCGGGATCGAGGAGCTCGTCGAGATTGTAGCCGCTCACGCGGCGAGGAATACGTGGGTAACACTTGTCGATCTCCGGCCGGTACTTTTCTGCGAGCTCGAGCGCCCCCCGGTAGATCTTGGCTTCCAAACTGTCGCCCTCGGTCTTAGATTTTATGTCCCGTCTCCAGACCGGACCGAAGACGGCTTCCGTCCCGTCGGCGAGAATCGCTCGCACCTCGATGACATTGTCCACCGTCTTGCCGTAAATGAGGGAGCGTGCGCCCGCGGAATTGTTGCCGATCATCCCGCCGAGATTGGCGCGATTGCTAGTGGCCGTCTCGGGACCGAATCGAACTCCATGCAGCTTGAGATAGGCCCCTAGACCATCCTGGATGATCCCGGGCTGGACTCTCACCCAACGCTCCGGGATGTTGAGCTCGAGGACCCGGTTCATGTACTTCGAGAGATCCATGATCACGGCTTCGCCGACCGCTTGTCCGGCAAGCGACGTGCCCCCGCCACGAGGAAGGACGGGGACTCCTGCCTTCGCGGCCAGCCGGACGGTCTGCTCCACGTCGTCGCGGTGTTTGGGGATCACGACACCGAGGGGCTCGATCTGGTAGATGCTGGCGTCGGTGGAGTAGAGGAGCCGGGTGTAGTGATCGAAGCGGATCTCGCCCTCGATCGTCTCCGCGAGCTCACGCGCCAATTCCGGCATGGTCGGGCATTCTCACACGCGGAGAGCGCCGCTTCAAACTGCCCCTTCTCCCTCGTTGCCTGTGGCCTGCTGCGACAGCGAGGCGTTTTGTGTTAGGGTCAGGCCAATATGAAATTCGCCATCCGCGCCTGCCTGCTGCTTCTTCTTACCTCCACCGCGCTCGTTGCTTGCGGTCCTGGAGGCGACATGGGCGAAGACGACAAGATCGTCATCCGGCTGGGGCTCATCGGCTTTCCCGACTCCCCTTTCGATCGAGGCGCTCTCAAGTTCAAGGAATTATTGGAAGCGCGGCTGCCCGATCGAGTGGAAGTTCGCATCTACGGAGCGACTTAGCTCGGCGAGGACAAAGAAATGCTGGAGGGTCTCCGGCTAGGAACCTCGAGATGCATGTCCCTTCCTCGGTCCTGCCCTCGGTGGAGCCTATGTTCGGGCTCTTCGATCTGCCGTTCCTGATCGAAGACCGGGCCCAGATGGAGCAGATCGCGGACGGGCCGGTGGGCGAGCAGCTGGCCGCAAAGCTGCTGGAGCATGGGATCGTTCTTCTCGGTTTCTGGGAGAACGGGTTCCGCATGATTACCAACAACGTGCGACCGATCGTCAAACCGGAGGATCTCCAAAGAATCAAGATCCGAACCCCCAAAGATCCCGAAAGAGTCAAGCTCTTCAGCGCCTTCGGCGCCAATCCCACTTCGATGGCCTTCGGTGAAGTCTTCTCGGCGCTCAAACAAGGTGTAATCGATGGTCAGGAGAATCCGCTCTCCCAGATCGTTCCTTCCCGGTTCCATGAAGTGCAGAAGTTTCTTTCCACCTCGCGTCACGTCTACACGCCCGCTTATCCGCTGATGAGCGAGGCCTATTTCGGATCGCTCGAACCGGACATCCAGACCGCGATAAGGGAAGTGGCCGTCGAGGTCGGCCGCTACCATCGCGAGAGCCTAGCGGAAACAAGACCGGCGCCACCTGGCGTTTCTCGAAGGAAAGCTCCAGATCGACGACATCGATCGGGCGGCATTCGAGGCGATGGGCGCGCCGCTCTACGAGCATTACATCGAGCGATTTGGCCCCGAGCTCGTCGAAGCGGCGCGAGGCTACCGATCTAGTACTGCTGAGCCCTAAACCCTGCCTCCTCGATCCAGATGTCTACGCGCTTTGCCGATCGGCGCGAGCGCGTCATTCGCCGCTTCCTGGAAACGACCCTCGTGGTGGCCCTCGCCTCGATGGTGGTCATCTGTTTCCTGGAGGTGGTGCTTCGCTACGGATTGGGTAGCAGCTTCGGCTGGTACGACGAGTTCACCGGCTACCTCCTGGTCTGGCTCACTTTCCTAGGCGCCGTCACCGCACAACTGGAAGAAAAGCACATCGGCGTCGGTGATCTGGCCGGACGCTTCGGCCCGCGCTGGCGTCGAGCCGCCGCCGTCATGACCCTCGGCCTCATGGTGCTGCTGCATGTCCTTCTTCTCTACTACGGCGGCCAACTGGCGAGCCGTTTTCTCACCGATCGCGCCATCACGCTTCCTGTACCGATGGGGATCATCTACGCGGTGATACCTCTATCGGCAGCTCTCATGCTAGTGCTGCTCGTGATCCAACTGGGCCGCCTCCTTCGGTCGGAGCCCGAGAGCTGATGGAGCTCCTTCTCCTCGTTGTCGTCGCCCTTCTGGCGCTCGTCGGCCTTCCGATTGGCTACGTGCTGATCGCGGCAAGCATCGTGCTCATCGTCTTGACGACCAATACTCCCCTGGGCGTGGTTCCCCTCCGCCTGTTCAATGGCACGGACAGCTTTCCGATGGTGGCGGTACCTCTCTTCATCTTCGCCGGCGCGCTCATGAATTGGGCGGGGATCTCGCATCGGCTGGTGGAGCTGGCCAACAGTCTCGTCGGGTTCGTGCGCGGGGGGCTCGCCATGACCACCACCGTTTCGAGCATGTTCTTTTCCGAGATCTCGGGCTCGGCCGTGGCCGACGCCGCCGCCTTAGGAAGCGTCCTCATTCCCGCTATGAAACAGAGGGGGTTATCCGGCGCGCTTTGCCGCGGCGGTGCTCTCTTCCTCCGCGACCATCGCCATCATCATCCCGCCCTCGATCCCCATGATTCTCTACGGGGCGATCTCGGGCTCTTCCATCGTCAGGCTGTTCCTGGCGGGCGTGGTTCCCGGGATCCTGTGCGGCGTGGCTATCATGTTGACAAGCTACTGGCTGGCGCGGCGCGGTGGATTCGCCGAGTCCGAGCCTTTTGATTGGAAGCGGGTGACCGTCGGGTTCCGCCGCACGTTCCTGGCCCTTTCCCTGCCCGTGGTCATCCTGGGGGGAATCTTCGTGGGTCTCTTCACCGCGACGGAAGCCGCCGCGGTCGCCGTAGTATTGGCACTGCTGTTAGGGTTTTTCGCTTATCGTGCGATTGAAGCGAAGGACCTGCGGTCCATTTTGGTGGATTCCGCTTCTCAAACTGCGGTGGTCATGATTCTGGTGGCCGGCTCGGCGATCCTGGGCTGGTACCTGGCCAACCAGCAGGTGCCCGAACGACTGGCGACATTTGCACTAGCCCACGTGGGTAGCAAGACCGGAGCCCTGCTCCTTATCGACGGCCTATGGCTGGCGGCGGGGATGATCCTGCACAGCGCCGCGGCCATCGTGCTCCTCGTGCCGATCCTGATGCCGCTCACGACCGAGTTGGGGATCGACCCGATCCATTTCGGCCTCATGGTCACCGTCAGCCTGGCCATCGGACAACAAACACCACCGGTGGCCTCGGTTCTCATCACGACGTGCTCGATCGCCAAGGTTCCGCTTGGCGAAGTGATGCGGGTCAACATCTTCTTCATTCTCGCCATGTTCGTCGTGCTCATGCTGGTGACGTTCTTCCCCGCGCTGAGCCTTTGGCTGCCGTCGCTCGTTTCCCCAGCGTCTGGCTAACTTGAGTTCGGCACGCACGCCTAATGACGCTGGAAATCGGCTAGGTCGAGTTTGGCACCCCGCCTCAATGACGCCAGAAAGACCTTCGCAGACGCGTCTGGCTAACTTGAGTTCGGCACCCACGCCTAATGACGCTGGACGGCGTCTGGATAGGCTGAGTTTTGCACCCCCCGTTCAACGACGCCGGAAATGCGCGCCGGCGCCGAATGGGTCGAGTCGACGGACGTGCTAGATTAGGCCTTACTGGCGCGGCTTCCTCAACATGGTGGAGGGCGGGCCTGTGACTTGCAGGTGAGCGAAAGAGCATTCAAGAGATGGAGGGCCTACCCTTTCTTCGCGATCTCGTCGTTCTCCTCGCCGTCGGCATCCCGGTCGTCGTCATTGCGCACCGGCTCCGCATTCCGACCGTAGCCGGCTTCTTACTTGCCGGCGTGGCCATTGGGCCGTACGGCTTCGGTCTCATCGCCCGCACGTCAAGCGTTACGGAGCTCGCCCAGCTTGGCGTGATGCTTCTCCTGTTCACGATCGGTCTCGAGCTTTCTCTTTCCCGCATCATCCAGCTCGGCCGCGTCGTCCTCCAGGGCGGCGCCATGCAGGTTGGAGTCACGCTGCTCGTCGGAGCCGCCGCGTCCGGCCTCTGGTTCGGTGTTTCTTGGAACCGGGCTCTGTTCTACGGTGCGCTGCTGGCACTTTCCTCCACGGCGATCGTCCTCAAGCTCTACGCCGATCGGGTCGAGCTAGATAGTCCAGCCGGGCGGGTGGTGGTCTCCATCCTCCTGTTTCAAGACCTCTCTGTCGTTCCCCTGATGCTCCTGATCCCGGTTCTTGCCCACGCCGACGCCGGAGGCACGGCGGGCATTTGGGGTGCCGTGGGAACGAGCCTGCTCGTGGTAATCACCTTGATGGTCGCGGGTCGTCTGATGATCCCATGGATCCTGGATCGCGTCGTGCTGCTGAGAAACCGGGAGCTCTTTACCCTATGCATTGGCTTCTTCGGTCTCGGTGCCGCGTTCGTCACCGCTAGCTTCGGACTCTCGCTCGCCCTCGGCGCCTTTCTCACCGGCCTCGTCATCTCGGAGTCGGAGTACGCTTTTCAAGCGATTTCGGACGTCCGTCCGTTTCGGGACACTTTCAGTGGCATCTTCTTCACTTCCGTAGGGATGCTCCTCGACATCGAGTTCTTGACGTCTTCCCTCCTTCTCGTCATCGGTACGGCGGGCCTGATCCTCCTGATCAAGATCGGTGTGACGGTTGGAACCGTTCTCCTATTGCGCCGTACGTTCCACACCAGCCTGTTGAGCGGCATGGCCCTGGCTCAGGTCGGTGAGTTTTCCTTCCTGTTGGCCAGCGTCGGTGGTGAGGCCGGCTTGTTTGCCGGTAACGATTACCAACTCTTCATCGCGGCATCCGTTCTGACCATGATGGTCACGCCCGTTCTCATCACGGCGGCCCGACCGCTGGCCGATGGGCTCTCGTCCCGTCTCGGTCTCGCCGTTGCCTCGGCCGCTCCTTCCGAGTCCGAGGGCCTCGCCGAGCTTCGGGATCACGCGATCATCGTCGGGTACGGGCTCAGCGGAAGGCACCTGGTTCGAGTGCTCAAAGGAGCCGGCGTGGCCTACGTGACGCTCGAGCAAAACGGTCAGGTGGTGAGGAAGACTCGACAGGAAGGTATACGCATCCTTTTCGGTGACGGCACGCGAGAGGAGACGCTGGAGCGTGTCGGGATCAAGAACGCGCGAGTCGTAATCTTCGCGATCGCCTCGCCGACCGATGAGCGGCGGGGCGTCGCGATCGCCCGTCGACTCAATCCCGCCGCGCGCGTCTTGGTGCGCACGCGATACGTCACCGCCATCGACGAGCTGATGCGCCTGGGGGCCTCGGAGGTCGTCGTCGAGGAGTTCGAGGCGACGCTGGAGCTCTTCGCTCGCGTCCTCGAGTTCTACGAGATACCGACGAATAAGATTCATCACGAGCTCGATGCGGTGCGCAACGAGCACTACCGGATGTTGCGCGAAGACTCGCTCGTGGACTTGAAGCTCGATGCCCTCCGGCATCTCGGCATCCATGGGGCTCTCGATCTCGTGGAGGTGGAGCAGGGGGCGCCTGCGATCGGAAAGGACCCGACGGCGTTGAATCTAAGAAGACACACCGGGGCGACCGTGGTTGCCGTCGTGCGGTCGGGAAAGGCTTTCTACCGGCCCGATCCCAACTTCGCCTTTCGGCCAGGCGACGCCGTCGTCCTGGTCGGGGATCGAGAGTCGCTCGATAAGGGCGCGGCGGTGTTTAAGGCGCTGGTGCCCAACGGACACTAGCCAGAAGCCAACGAGACGATCGTCGCGCCCCAGCCGCCTCGCCCCAGCCGCCTCGCCCCGGAGGCGCTTCCCGATATTCCGTCAATCGCCGGTGTTGTAAGAAATAGCAGGCCCAGTTTTGCCCGTATGCAGCCAGGCGACACATAAACCTTTTAGATAAAGTACTTTATGGGAAAGTGTGCCAATCTTAGTTGGGAATTGAAACGGCTCCAAACTCCGTGGTTTGATGGCGTTGGACAAAACAAAATCAAGCCGCGAAGAAAGGAAGCCGAGATGGGAAGTCTGCTACGTTCGGTCAAGAAACGCAAGAAGTCGCGTCGTTTGGGTGAGGTCGAGATGGTGAGGCACGAGGATTACGGGGAACTCGCGCTGGACGCCAAGGTAGAGATGATCCGTTCGTTGGTCCCCCTTGGTCTAATGCACGTTCACGAGTTGCTCGACGACGGAGTGAAGGCGTTGGCGGGAGAGCGATAGTCTCGCAAGGACGAGCTGGAGCGCGGTCGCCGTCCCGGAAGCAACCCGGGCACGGTAGGGCTTGGCGGCCAGCGGGTACCGATCCGTGTGCCACGGGTTCGGAGCATCGAGGAGGAGAGATTCCGCTTCGCTGCTACGAGGCGGTGAGCCACGGCGGTGAGGTGAATGATCTTCTGCTGAAACGAGTTCTCTACGGAATCTCTTGTCGCAACTACGAGGCGGCAGCGGAAGCGATTCCGGGCGCCATCGGGCTGTCGAGCTCAACGGTGTCCCGAGGGTTCGTGCAAGCGAGCGCTGCGAAGCTGCGGGAGATGCAGGAACGGGATCTGACCGGCGAGGATGTGGTGGCGCTGTTTCTGGATGGGAAGACATTCGCCGAGGCAACGATGGTCGTGGCTCTGGGCATCACGCTTTGCGGGGAAAAACGCTTCTTGGGCTTCGTGGAGACGGACACGGAGAACGGGCAGGTGTTGACGCCGTTCCTGCGTTCACTGCTCGAGCGGGGACTCGATATCTCCCAGGGTCTGCTGGTGATCATCGACGGCGGCAAGGGTCTCCAAGCGGCAGTCAAGAAGGCATTCCGTAAGCGGGCCCTGATACAACGCTGCCAGTGGCACAAACGTGAAAACGTAGTGAGCTACCTGTCCAAGGGCGAGCAGGCGTCATGGCGCAAGCGGCTCCAGTGGGCCTACAACAGGCCGGAGTACGAAGAGGCCCTCACTGCGCTCGAGCAACTCCACGGTGAGTTAGAAGAGCGGAACCAATCCGCAGCTGGCAGCCTGGAGGAAGGCCTCGAGGAGACGCTGACGTTGCATCGACTCGGCGTGCACGCGGTGCTGGGTTACTACGACTACGTCCAGGCGGAGCACAAGGCGCGTGCCGAGGCTAGCTTCCCGGAAAGCGCGGATCTTCGCACCCGGTTGGGGGTGGCCATGCACACCAAGCTCGACATACTTAAGGGTGACCGAGGGCTGCTGGCAGCCCTCTTCCGATACGGTGGTGACCCCGACCATCCCCTTTCCTGGTTCGGAGAGGCGACGCAGCACCAGAGAGAACTGAGCGAAGCCGTTTTCGAGACCGCTCTCGGCAACGAGCGATTCCCGGAGGACATACGGCGCATCGCTCCCCGGCTTCTCTGGACGCTCCACATGGGCATCGTTCTCTACTTCGTTTTCGATCGGTCACCAGGACAAGAAAAAACACGAAGGCTCACCGACGGCGCGCTCGATCTCGTCGTGCAATCGAAACGGATCGTAACGAACCCTTTACTTCGGCCGTTGCGAGAGAAAGTGATCGTGCTGCTCGAGGACGCAGGATTGTTGCCGCGACTCGCTCCTCAGGAGCGCACATGATCGAGGGAACCCCGTCCCTCGATCTCTTAGGAGAAACCTCATGAACAGAATCAACCGATATCAGTGGTTGGCGGCAGGTTTGCTAGTCATGGCGTGCGTCTGGCGCATGAGCACGAGCGCAGGACAGTACCTTCTCCGCCCGCCCGAGGGAGGAACTGTGCTCCTAAGGGCTCCTCGCCCTGTTGTGGCCATGGTCGGCCGGCACCGGCCGAATCGTCATTCGCGGGGCCGTGGTTGCGATGGCCGTCATAGCCGTTGCGCGGCCGTCCCAGTTCCTCTACCTTCTTCTGCAGTTCATCGTGAACCCGGGAGCGTGGCCAGCCTTGCTCGCCTTGCTCGCTGGTCCAATTGTCGTCCCGGTGGTTTTGTTCACGTCCAAGACCTGGCGAACCAGCAGGGGAGCCATGTCGACAGCTCCCAACCGAAAACCGCGGATGGCCTTGGCCGCTCTCATTCTCGCCACCGCCCTCGGCGTGCTGCTCTACCGGTTCCTCGTTCATCACGGCTTGGAGCAGACATCGGCGCTCTTCATCGGACTCCCCGCCCTACTTGCGGTCGTTGTCGTTCTGACGGTCGAGCCCCAGAACGCGCGCGGCATGATCTGCAAGGCGATCGCGGTCATGCTGCTCGCCTCGGGAATCTTTCTCCGTGAGGGATTCATTTGCATCCTGATGGCGGCCCCACTCTTCCTAGGCGTCGGGCTTGTCATCGCCGCGTTTGTCGAGCGAACAAGAAAAAATTTGCCCGGCCCCGGTGCCGTTTCGTGTGTAGTGCTACTGAGCACCACGATGAGCTTCGAGGTGGTCACCGAGCAGTGGAGTCTTCCGCGTGAAGAGGTCGTCCACGTTGATCGTGTAATCGAAGCCAACAGCAATGAAGTAAGTGAGCTTCTTTCACAAACGCCTCGCTTCGAGAAGGAGCTGCCTGCTTTTCTCAAGCTCGGCTTCCCAACCCCGAGACTTGCGTCGGGCTCGGGGGCAGCGATCGGAGACGTCCGAGTCATTCTGTTCGCCGGAGGTGAGGGCGAGCCGGGTGAGTTGGTTCTGGAGGTGATCGACTCGCAGCCGGGCCACGTCCGGTTCCGCGCCGTCTCGGACGAAAGCCATATCGCCCATTGGCTGACATGGAAAGAAGCCGAGGTGGAATGGCAAGCGGTCGGATCTCGGCGGACGCGTATTCAGTGGACGTTACGTTACCGTCGTGAGCTCGACCCCTACTGGTACTTCGCTCCCTGGGAGCGCTATGCGGTTTCCCTTGGCCGCAGGCTATTTGATCGACACCGTGGCCACGCCTGAGGAGAACAATCGGTGATTGACCGCGCGCTGATCGTCCGCGCCGTAGGACTCTACTTGCCAACGGTGCTAACGCTCATCGCCTGGCTCTGGACGCGCCCTCTAGTGCGGGAACGAGCAGGCGTTCTCCTAGCTTGCGTCTGGAACCTTGTAACGCTCTTGATCCTAAACGGACTCGCCGCTCGGCTCGGCTGGTGGAGCTTCGAGGCCGAGGGTGGACTTCTGATGGGAATGCCGGTGGATCTGTACCTGGGCTGGGTTCTCTTTTGGGAAGCCCTTCCCGCCTTGGCGTTTCGCAGAGTTCACCTCGCGCTCGTGGTAGCGGTCATGGTTTGGCTCGATCTCCTCGCGATGCCGCAGGCGACGCCTGTCGTGCGGCTCGGGACGAACTGGCTGCTCGGTGAAGCCACCGGTGTTGCTTTGTGCCTCGTTGCCGTCACAGCTATTGGCTCGATGGACGGCCGAAGATCGGAACCTCCCCGCCCGGGCGTTCCTGCAAGGTGGTAGCCTTTTCCGGCCTCGTACTGGTCGTTGTGCCCCAAGTCATCATGGAGCAAACAGGTGGAGACTGGGCCGGATTGTTGAGCCGGTCGGGCAGGAGCTTGAGCCTCGCGCTGCAAGCGCTCGCGATCCCCGCCATTGTAGGGCTCAGCGCCGTTCAAGAGTTCGCGAGCCGTGGCCGCGGGACTCCACTCCCCTACGACCCGCCGAAACGTCTGGTCACCACGGGTCCCTACGCGTACGTGGCCAACCCCATGCAACTTTCAGCGGTGCTGCTGTTCGTTGCGTGGGGGCTAGTCTTGCAGAACCTTTGGATCGCCGCCGCCGGCATCGTGGCCCACATCTTCAGCGCCGGCCTGGCGGGATGGTCGGAGAAACAGGATCTCAGCGAGCGTTTCGGCGATCGGTGGCAATGCTATCGTCGGGAGGTCCGGAACTGGTGGCCGCGCTGGCGCCACTGGCATGCTTCAGGCTCCGAAGCGGCTACTCCGAAGGCCCGGCTCTACATCGCGGCCGGTTGCGCCCCGTGCTCTCAAATCCAGCAATGGTTCTCGCGCCGGAACCCGGCGGCGCTGATGATTGTGCCGGCCCGAGACCATCCGAACCGCGATCTCGATCGCATCACCTACGATCCGCAGAACGGGTGCGCCGAGGAATCCGGCATCGCTGGGCTTGCTCGTGGTCTGGAGCACATCAACTTGGCGTACGCCTGGCTTGCCTTCGTGATGCGGCTTCCTATCCTGCGCTCCTTCTTGCAGCTCGTTGCAGATGCCTCAGGTGCAACGCCTCGCCGGGTGCGCCGCTCTACCTCAGGGAATCCGCGGTCGATTCCCAGTCGCGGGAACCATTGACGTTAGTGGAACTCGGTCCCTAATCGCCGGCGGGTGGCCGAGCTGACGACGCCAACCAAACGATCGTTGCGCCCCAGCCGCCTCGCCCCGGAGGCGCTTCCCGATACTCAGTCACCCGCGGATGTTGCGAGAGAATGCGGCGCACCACTTCCTTTTGAACGCCTTTTCCGCGCCCGTGGATGAGACGCACTTCCTGAAAGCCAGCCTCGATGGCAGCCTCCAAGTAAGACTCGACAACCGAGGGAATGTCCCGGGGCGAGAAGCTGTGAAGATCGATGCTGTCTTCGACCGGCACGCGGACCGGATCGGAGAAGGGTTCATCCGGTTCGTCGGTATCAGAAGTCATCATCGTCTGGCGGAAGTGCGTGGGAATCGAACCGCCGTCTGACTCGGCTGAGTTTAGCACCCACGTTGATTGACGGCGGAAGCGATCCGCGGAACCGTCTGACCAAACCTTTTTGGCAACCACGTTCAATGACGGCCGAAAGCTTCCCCGAAGTGGCGGAAGTGCATGGGAATCGAACCCATCGTCCCCGCGGTTAGGCGAGGACCATCGGATTTGAAGGCACGTGGCCGACGGGCCTCACGCCACCGGAGCATTATAGTTAAAGCAATCGCAAGCGATCTTCCACGTTCCATCGCTCTGCTTCTCCACGATCGTCAAGAATTTGCCGGTACGGTACGAGCGGGCAGTGTCCTAATTTGACCGGATGGGCTTCAGGATTTCGTTTGGTGTTCGGCAACGATAGCTGCTCGGACGGCAGCTTTGGGTGAGTCAATCGGGGCTCCGTGAATAACGGCCGTCACGCGCCGATCAACCGACCATGCGTAGCATTTGGTTGCCGTGGGATGGCCCTCAAGCTCGAAGACGAGAACCTCACCCTCCCAAGCAACCTCACCCCTAAAAAGCTCCCGTACGACAGAGCGTGATAGCAGTCTTGCCGCCGAGCCATGAGTGGCAAGGATGGCTTTCTCGAACTCTGAAACCGGTAGTTCGTTCACTCCGATTCAGGCTCGTCATCGTCGTTCAGAACCACAGCTCGCTCCGCCCTTCGCCCCATTAGAACTAGCCAGTCCTTTAGATCGTCATAGTCCCCCTGACTGAGCTTGGCTGGCCACTGCAATACAACTTGGCCTCCATTAAGGGTAATTGTGTCTTGGTTCATGCTTGGCCTCGGCGTAAGAGCATCGGGCGCTGGCTGTAGCAAGCCGTGCTTGGAAGTTGCCGGTTCACCTTCCTTCTCCGTGCTCTCATCGCCGGTCAGTTTACCGCCATTCGCCATATTTACAAACGCCAACGTTTTGCGGAATTGCTTGATAAAATCAACACTTCCATTATCGGTAAACCCAAGGCTCTTTCGGAGGTAGTAGCGAAGCGTCCCGTCTGATGGGAGCACCCCCTTGAAGTGCTTAAACACCGTGTCGTGAACTTTCGGAAAGAACGCTGCGCGACGAATTGCAACGTCTCTCTCACGCGATTCCGGCCTGTCGTCCCGAATGATATCGAGCGCAAGGCTGCTTAGCTTCACCTCATCGTCACTACACTTCTCAATAAGCCCAAAACCTCTAAGTGATGCTAGCGTGACACTTCCAACGCCAGATTTCGGGCTGTATCCCAGGTGCGCTACAACGATTTCTACCGGTGCCGCGCGGGAAGGCTCCTTCTCGTAGAAAATGCGGGCCTTGTCGAGCGCCGCCTTCAAATCAAGACTTGGTGCTTTTGGGCTACGCGGTCTTGTCATTTTGGGTCTATCCCTTCTCCACGCATTGGGATGGTAGCCCTTTTACCTCATCCTGTCAACCCACTTTAAGCCTAAATTGACTCATTTTTTATCTTTACATTTCCTCTCGATTGGAGATAATATGTACCCATGAAGCAAAAAGCCCCCCGAAGGCAACACCCTCAGAGGGCTTCATGTATTGGGGCGGCGTGGCTGGTGCCCGGGACGGTCCCTACAGCCTGTCCTCTCTGGGTTCGATTCCCACGTTGATTGACGGCCTACATGAAACAATCTGGCGGAAGTGCGTGGGAATCGAACCCACCGCGCCCACGGCTAAGAGGGCGCCATCGGATTTGAAGTCCGTGCGAGCCACCAGACCCGAGTCACTTCCTAGGTTGGAACGAATTATATCAGCGCCGCTTGCTGCGCTCAGGGCCTTTGTTACCGGTAATCCATGAACCAGTGTTGTGATCTCACCCGTGTCCGTTTGCCGTGCTAACGGCTTTGGCTTACAAGAGCACGCCTATCTACCCTTGAACTCGAGCTGGATCAGCTCGAAGTCCGTATTGGATCGGGGTTGGTGGCTCTGCGCGTCCATCCATATCGTGTCTCCCGCCTCGAAGGCGATCTCCTGCTCCGTCCCGTCCTCCAGACCGAGCACGCCCGCGCCATCCGTCAGAAAAACGGACACCGATGCAGGATGTGAGTGCCTTTGGGTTTCCTCACCAGCGGCATACGTGATTCGAACCGCTCGCACGTCGTCGTTCTCGAGCTGTACTTTGTAGTGATCCGGTTCGGAAACGGTCGGATCGGTGGAATCAGAGGTCGCGGCGGCTTGGCCTTTGCCTTTTAGCTCGATCTGGATCAGCTCGAAGTCCGTATCGGCTCGGGGCTGGTGGCTCTGAGCTTCCATCCATATCGTGTCTCCCGCCTTGAAGGCGATCTCCTGCTCCGTCCCGTCCTCCAGACCGAGCACGCCTGCGCCGTCCGTCAGAAAGACGGACACCGATGCAGGATGTGAGTGCATTCCAGTTTCCTCGCCAGCGGCATACGTGATTCGGACCGCTCGCACGTGATCGTTCTCGAACTCCACTTTGTAGTGATCGGACTCGGATACCGTCGGGTCCATTGAATCGCCAGTCGAGGCCGCTTCTTCGGTTGCCACATCCGGCACCGCCTCCTCTGCTGGTTGGCAGCCGATGAGTGAAACAAGACTTATGAAAAGGCGATTATGCATTTGACTAAAATAATGACAACTATTTATATTTCAACTCGGAATCATGCTCGGCCAGGAAGGCGTCAACGGCCTTCATGCCGCGCTTGCCGAATACCCACTCCATCAATTCGCGCCCCGTCATCTCGGGCACTGGCTTGGGCGGCTTCTTGCGTCGTTTGGCCTGGCGTCGTTTAGGCTTCACTGTCCGAGCCTTCCTTCCTGAATCGCCTTTAATATTTCGCGGACCAGTCGAATGGTGAACACGCATAGGAATGTGACCCGAAAGACCTTTCTCGGGGAGAGTATAAATTCCTCCAGTCTCTTGTTCATCGCTAATTCGTGGGTAGAATTGAATCAATCCAATCTACGAGTCCGATTGCCAAAGTCAGTAACTACCCTTGCCATGTATACTCCCAAAAAACCAGCAGAAAGCAGGACGAATAAAAACAAAACAGTTCCGACAACGTAGGCTCTTGTTGCCGGGTGATGGTATATTTCTAGCCAAGCTGATCGCCATCTTTTAATTTTCGAAGGTATTGCTCCCGAAACCCATAAGTCTCCGACTTTGGATACGCAGTACACTAGGACCAATGTAGTTCCAGAACTAATCAGTGCTATTCCTACATTTGGATACTTCTTGCACCAAGGTAACTAAACCAAGAACGTCCACTAGAACTCCCCCCACGAGTGTCCACGCGCTGCGGAAGAACTTTTCCCACATTCCGCAAGCCTGCCACAGATTTGCCCGTTTCCAGACCACAAGATGTTGTGGTCATCATCAAGTACCATTATTGAAAATTTTCAATCATTCAACATTTTAGTTAAGTGCATAATCGCCTATGAAAAAGACTAGATTGCGCATCGCTTCGCCTCCTCTGTTAGCAAAAATCAGCGCTCTTTTATCACTCGGCGCGGCCCGTGTCCAGACAGGCCGGAATACCTGAGCTCCTCAGTCCGGGGAATCTAGCACCGAGTAGAATTGACTCGTCACCTCGTGGGGACATAGAATCTGCCGATTGTGGTCGGTCGCCGTCTCGGGAACGTCTCCCCTGGGGGCAAACCCAAATTATGGAGAATTTGAATGCACTCTAAGAATCCATTCGTTGCGGTCTTGATGGCGCTGGGTCTGCTGGCGCCCGTGGCTTTCATCGCCTACACCGACACGACGAATGCCGAGCCGATCCAGCAGGAAGCGGACCACGTCGACATCGGCGAGTACGAGGTCGTCCTCGACTGGCCCAAACCGTTGCCCGATGATGATCTATCCCATGACGGTTGGACCTGGGGCTCGGGCTCGGGGGTGCACGTCGAGACGCCGGACAAGGTCTGGGTCTCGCAGCGCGGCGAGATCTCGTTGCCCCCCGGAGCGGAGCCGTGGATATGTGGTTGCCTGCTGGACCCGCGCCGGACGAATACCGGCAGGTGGCCCTATGCCGGCAGGAACTATGACTATGACATGCGGCGGCACCACATCGTCTGGGCGGTGGATGCCGACGGCAACGCGATCGAGGAATGGCTGGACCTCGACGATTTCTTGGCCCCGCCGCAGGGCTCGAGACCGGGTGCGCTATCGCGGGGACCGCACAAGATCAAAATCAGCCCCTACGACCCCGAAAAGCACGTCTGGATCGTCGACGACGACCTGCACGAGATCTACAAGTTCACGAACGACGGCGAGTTAGTGATGACGCTGGGCGAGCGGGGGGTGCCGGGGCGCGGCCCGAACAACTTCAATCGCCCCACCGACATCGATTGGCTGCCCGACGGGACGTTCTTCATCTCCGACGGCTACGCCGGGACCCGCGTTGCGAAATTCGATCCCGACGGAAATTTCATCTTGGACTGGGGGCAGCCACCCAACCGTCGGGACCATCCGGGGCCCAACGAGTTTTGGTCCGTCCATAGCATCGGTATCAGTCAGGATCGTCGGATCTTCGTCGCGGATCGCGAGCACAGCCGGATGCAGGTCTTCGACGAGAACGGAATCTTCCTCGACATGTGGCCCACCGGCCAGGATTCAAACGTGCTGACCCATTACGTCACGGCCAACGACTACGTCTGGGTGGCGGACTGGGAGACCGACCGGATGGTCAAGTACGACCTCGAGGGGCACTACATGATGTACATCGGGGAGCCCGGCCCACTGCCCGGACAGTTCGATGGCGTGCACCAGATCCATGTGGACCAGGATGGCAACTTGTACCTGACCGAGGTGGCCAACGACCGCTCGCAGAAGTTCCGTCCGAAGGCGGACGCCGACCCCGCGAAGCTCGTGGGACCGCCGGTGGGAGGCTGGGGACAACCGAGTAGGACAGATTAGGACCGGCCTCTAACGGGCGGGTGCTTGTCAGGTTTGTGGGGGCCCGGAAACGGGCCCCTTTTCATTAGGTGGGTCTATTCCTCGACAACTTCCACGGTGGTCTCGTGCATCCACCCTCGCTCTTCGTTCTCGTACCAGCGTATCTTCATCCCGAGCTTCTTGAGCTCCGGGTCGAGCTCGACTTCGATCCACTCTCCCCGGCGGCCGGTCACGGGTAGGACGGTATCCTCCGGAACGAGCACCAATATTTGCTGGCCCGACGAGGGCCCCATGTGCACGTTTGCGTAGCTCGTCGGGACGCGCACCTTGTCTCCGGCCTCCTGGCTGGACGCCGCAGTGGGAAGGAAGAGGTAGGCCACCGTTGCCAGAAGGAAGCATGACGCGGCTCGCCGGCACGAATCGTAAGTCCGAGTGCTCATTGGGTCTCCTTGGGCTGAAGGTAAGAACGAATAGTCCAAATACGGCCCCAATTATTGTTCCCCCGGCCGGCAGTGTCAAGACGGGGCGCTCGATGGCTGACTCACCCGGCGGTTAACCGTAAGCCGCTAGATCAATTTGGCTTATGGGTTCGATCCCAACTGTGATCAGGATTATTTGCGTGGGGCCGGGGCCGTGTCTAGAATAGGTTTAGGTGGGGCGAGGGTTCACACCTTAAAACTTGATGGAGACTGGGACCACAGATCGTTTTCAGCGAAGGCGATCGAAAATCATCTGAAACTCACCGTTGGTTATTCCCTCCTAACTAATCCCTCGCTCCCCTTTTCCTTTTTCTGACACCGCGGTCGGGCTTCCGGGTCTTGTGATAAGCTGAGAGACGGTGTGGGGCTGTGGCGCAGCTGGGAGCGCGCGTGAATGGCATTCACGAGGTCACGGGTTCGATCCCCGTCAGCTCCACCAAATTTCGCGACTTGTCGCGAAATTTGTCCGCCGAAGCTACTTTGGTTGCGTCGAGCGAAGGCGGGCCGCGACGAAGTCGCGAAACTTGCCCGCCGTAGTTCACATCAAAGACGCTAACGAAGGCGGGCTAAAGCTTACTCTCCACGAAACGCGTCAAGATCGCTTGCTGCTTGTCATCCACATCACGGAACTGGATTCCGATGCGGTAGGACGTTGTGGGATCGCCCGGCATCGACGGCTCGCAGTTGCGAACCACACCGATGAGATCCAGATCCTCACCGTCGATGTTCAAGGTGAAAGAATGCTCGGACCCAGCGGTAACCGGCATCCCGACCTCGACCATCATGCCCCCCGGCGAGAGCTGGAGCACGTTGGTATCCAAGTCGATCTCCAATTACCCCGGTAGACTCCCCTGAGCCTCGACCCGCGGCACGCCTCGGCGTTCCTGCTTGACGTCGCTCATCTCGCTTCTCTTCTTTCCCGGCTTCAGACTGCTCGATCGGTTTGCAAATTCGCGCTCACTGCGTTTTGAGAGAGTCTCTGCACCGCCTGGTACAAGGCCTCTTTGTGATCATCGGCGATGGACTGAAACTGTATCGCGGCTCGATACTTGATTACGGTGGATGTTTTCTGCGTTCGCGGCCACTCCACTCCTCCGCCATGAGTCTCCTCGCTCCGGGCCACGGCCCCGCTCGCCGAATACGGCAGCCGACGCCCCGAGAGGGCCGTGGGCCAGCACAGATGCTAAGTCCTGTTTCGTTGGATAACACACTATATCGTCTTTTGGGGGGATTGGCAAGAACGGCCCTTTCCGGCCTTTTCTGGCCTTTTCCAACCGGCAGGCGGGGCCGCAATTAATGAAGGGTCCTCGTCTTCTTGTTGACGTAGTCCATCAGGACGTATCGGCCCAGCAAGGCGGGAGTCGTGAAGTAGGCCTTGCCGCGCACGATCTCTGTCACCTTCTTCACGAAGCCAACGAGCGAATAGTCCCTGGCCAGCATGAACGTATTGATGAGGACACCCGATCGGCGGCAGGCCACGACTTCCTTGAACGTCTGGTCGAGGATGAGCGGATCCAGCCCGAACGGATTCTTGTAAATCCGACCGTCCTCCAGCGTGAGGGCGGAGGGCTTTCCATCGGTGATCATGACGATCTGACGCATGTCCTTGCGCTGGCGCGCGAGTATGCGTCGCGCCAGCCTGAGCCCCTCGCAAGTATTGGTATAGAAGGGACCCACCTGGACGCGGGCAAGCTGGGAAAGAGGCACCTCTTCGGCGCTGTCGTGGAAGAGCACGAGGTGCAGGCTGTCGCCAGGGTACTGCGTGCGAATGAGATGAGACAACGCCAGCGCGACCCTCTTCGCGGGAGTGAATCGATCCTCGCCGTAAAGAATCATGCTATGGCTGCAATCGAGCATCAGCACGGTGGCACAGGAGCTGCGATACTCGGACTGATGCACGTGTAGATCGGAATACTGGAGCTCGAGCGGAACACCCAGGCCGTTTCGCCGCACCGCGGAAAGCAGCGTCCGCGAGACATCCACGTTCAGCGTATCACCGAACTCATAAGCCTTGGAGCTTCCCGTGACTTCGACGCCGGTGGCGAGCTCCTTGGTCTCGTGATTGCCGAAACTTGACTTCCCGAAACCAGCCAACAGATCCTTGAGCGTCTTGAATCCTAGGAAATCGATCGTCTTGTCCGTGAGCTCGAACCGCACGCCGTTTTGAGGCCGTTCCACTCGACCCTGTCCCTCCTGCTCGACGTTTCCGAGCGCGCTCGCATCGGGTCGCGGCGGCGTGATCCGAATGTAGCCGTCTTGCTGCATGCGCTCGATGATCTCCTGGAGGAGCCGGGACAGCTCCGAGCTCTCGAAGCCCTCCGCCCCGGATAACATCCGCTCCACGTCGTCCGCGGAAAGGGTTCCCTGTTCCAGCAACGCGTTGAGAATGGCTTCCTGCAGCTCGGCCATCATGTCATCACCGAGCTGATAGAAACCGAGAGAGTCCTGGAATCCGCTGCGCAGAAAATAGTCGGACAGCTGCCCGAGTAGATCCTCGAGATCCAGGTCATCCAGCAGCCCGGGGCGATAGTGCGAGTACTTGGTGACAGACAAGGAAGCCCTCAGTTCAAGTGCCGCTTGGCGGTGTCGATGGGCTCCATGCCGATCTCCGGATGAGCCCGCTCCGCACGCGAGAAGCGCCGCTCCTCGCTGCGGCTGATCCGTTTCATTCCCGCCATTCCGTCCAGGATGAACTCTGCGGCGGCTACCACGACGGCGGGCGGGTCCTTCTTGGTCACACTGAGCAGACGAGTCTTCTCGATCAGTCCCCCGATCTTCTCGAGGCTGGCCAAAGCCTCTCCGGCGGGCGTCGTGTCGGGAAGCTTAAGGTAGCCTCCCGTCTCGAACCACTCGACCACCCTGTTCAGATCCTCACCGCCCAGATACTTCTGAAACGTCTGGCTTACTGCGCGGCGTACCAGGTCTCGTGCGACGACGTCGGCCCCTTTCAGTTCGCCTTCGTAATCGAGCTCCAGCTTGCCCGTGATTGCATGAAGAGACGCGTAGACGTCCGAGACCCGCGGCACGATGGACCCCTCTTCGTTGAGTATCGTGCGACGTTCCGCATTGGACACGATGTTTTCCAGCAGAGTAATCGGAAGACGCTGGCTGACACCGGAGCGCTGATCCACACGGCGATCTTTCCTCGCCTGAATGGCCACTTCCTCCACGACTTCTCGGAGGTAGTAGGGCACCAGCACCTTTCCTTCCTCGTGCCGCTCGGTCCAGGCTTCGTCCCTGGTGATCGATACCCCTTGCTCGAGTGTGTCGGGATAGTGCGTGCGTATCTCGGAGCCCAAACGGTCTTTGAGTGGCGTCACGATCTTTCCACGCGCCGTATAGTCCTCAGGATTGGCCGTGAAAACCATCAGCACATCGAGCGGAAGACGAATTGGGTAGCCCTTAATCTGCACGTCCCCTTCTTGAAGGATGTTGAACAGACCGACTTGGATCTTCCCCGCGAGGTCGGGCAGCTCGTTGATGGCAAAGATCCCCCGGTGGGCGCGGGGCAAGAGACCGTAGTGGATCGTCAGCTCGTCGGAAAGATCGAGCCCGCTCCGGGCCGCGCGTATCGGATCCAAATCTCCAATGATGTCCGCGATCGTGACGTCGGGGGTCGCCAGTTTCTCGACGTAACGGTCCTCACGACCGAGCCACCGAATGGGAGTCTCGCCGCCTTGTTCGCGGATCTTTTGTCGACAAGCTCGACAAAGTGGCACGTAGGGATTGTCATGGATCTCACAACCTTCCACCGCAGGCACCGCCTCGTCGAGAAAACGCGTCATGCTTCGAAGGATGCGGCTTTTCGCCTGTCCGCGTAGACCCAGCAGAATGAAGTGATGTTTGGAAAGAATGGCGTTCGTGATCTGTGGAAGGACCGAGTCCTCGTAACCGACGATGCCTGGAAAAAGCTCCTCCCCCGAAGCTAGCATCCGAGTCATGTTGTCCCGGATCTCGTCGCGTACGCCGCGGCCCTTCTTGACGCCGTCCGAAAAACCACTCGACTTCAACTCGCCCAGAGTCTTCGGTAGTTTGATAGCGTTCTTGTTGTTCATATCTGCCGATTATAGAGGATAGGCGCAGGCGGTCCAAACTACCGTATAAATGCTCAGGGCAGGGGCTGCGGATCGCTCAAGAGCCAACCAGAGGGCGGCGCCTTCTCCGACCAGCGAATGCGCTCGCGGTTGAAGAAACGTAACGGCACCAGTGCCGATCGACCCCAGTTCCCTTCCCCCTCTTCGTCGCGGAGATCTCGACTGAGAGCGACGGTCACCCAGCGTCCCTGGTGGAGAAGCAGCAACCCGTCGTCGTCCAGTCCCGCGAAAGGCGGTGCGGGTAAAGCTGCCAATGCTTCGGCTTTTTGTTGACGGGTCTCGGTTAGCTCCAAAGGATTCAATACGGATTGACGCACGGATTCTTCCAGCAGCAAGACTCCAGCCCCTCGTTCCACCTGCTCGAAAAGAGCGCGATCGTAGAGGACCAGCTCGCCTTGCCCCTCATCCAGTCGAAAGATCCTCTCCCCTTCCCATCGCTCCTCCACTTTGACCCATCCCTGGTAGTCACTCCGTTCGCGCAGCACGATCAGAACCCTGCCGGGCGGAGGTCGAAACTGGAGGGCAAGCCGGTCGAATCGGTGCCCGTTCGCACCGACGCGCACGAAACGGGCGGGGATGCCGGTGAGGGCGAAATAGATGGCGCTCGCTTCCTCCGGATCGACGGACGCGCCGGAACCCGACGAACTTGACGAATCTAAGAGGGCAACGAAGGGATCGACGGCTTCCGTCACGCCGAGGGCAGCGAGACCTCGCGCGGCGGCGAGCCACAGCGGATCGCCGGATCGAAGGAGCTCGAGAAGCGGTTGCTCCGCTTCGGCACGTTTCCATTTCTCCGCTGCCACTTCGATCGCCTCCCTCTTGGTCGCGCTCGGCGTGGGCTCGCGAAGAATCGAGAGCACCGCGGACACGACTTCAGGATCGGAACTCTCGCCCGCCGCTTCGACGGCTCGGAGCCGCAAGGGATGGTCTTGCAGTGCGAGCAGCGATAAGAAAATCTGATTGAGCGAGTGATTGGCCGCGATCCGCAACGCTTCCTCACGTAGCGGAAGAAACTCATCACTCGAACGTAGGATCGTGCCGAGCCTCGACTCCACTTGGGGATTGGGTAGCATCGCGGACACGACGCGTAGATGCGCCGCGGCGACTTCGGGATCGCGATCGCGCGTCTTGTCCAAAAAAAACGGTGTGAGCTCGGCGCGAGAGCGGATCTCGTCGGCATCGAGATCCCGTGGAGCGAGCGCCTTTCGAACAGCCGGTTCGGGGTAATTCGTGAACCAGGAGTACAGCGGATTGGACCCTCGAGAGAAACGGGCCACCAGGCTCACGATTTCGGCCGCCGACTCCGCCGACCGGGCCGGCTGGGCCGACTGAACCGGCTGAGAAAGTCCAGATAGCTCATTCAAAAGGAAGGAAACAGGGCCGGTCATCGCGGCTTCCGTTGCACCGGAGGCAAAGTAATGGGCGATGGCCAGAAGGACGCGCAAGGAATCGTCGGATGCATCGTGGAAAGCAATCTCCAAGGGGGCAAGCGACGGTGGCCCGAGCGCGATGAGGGCTTCGGCAAGCGTCAGGTTGGTCTCTTCCACTCCGACCTGGATCGCGCGGGCCAGCGGCGCAGCGGTTCGATCGGCTCCTCGCTCCGCGAGGAAGAGCAGAAGGCGGATGCGGGCGTTAGCACGGTGCCCCAACGGTTGCTCCGTGAGCTCATCCGCTCCGGCCTCTTCGATCCGTTCTACCAGCGACCACACGCGCAGCGGATCTACCGGCAGATCGAGCGCCCGGCACAGTCTCACAAAGCTTCCAACCTGACGGTCGAGCAACGCGGAATTGTCGAGGTTGGTATTCTCCAGTGGGCCGAGGAGCTGCGGCGCGGTGACGCCGCCTATCTTGCGAAGCGCATACTCGACTTCGAGCGGCGCGTCCGGAAATCCCATTCGATAGAGCAAGGCATCGATCGCTTCTCGCTTGCCGATCCAGCCGAGGATGATAGCGCTCTGCCTCTGGATCTCCTCTTGACTGTGCCACAGTCCATGGTAGAGGACTTCCAACGCGAACTCGCCCATGAGAGACGCCTGCCGCGTCGCATAGAGGGACATCTCCGGATCGAGCGACGCACTCATCAGGTGCCGTAGAGCTTCCGCGGCTTGACCCGCTCTCCACAGCTCCATGCCGCGCTCGTAGTGAGCCTGGGGAGTCTCGGGCTGCGATTCCTGGGCGACGGGAGCGGCTTGTACAAGAGTGACAAGAACGAGGAGGGCAATCGACAAGCAATCGGTCCTTTCCGGTACGATTTGGGCGCGGCGGATTATAGCACACGCTCGATTCCCGGTTCGCGCTTGCAAGCTCCGGGTGGGCTTGATAATCACATACAAGATCGGCCAACAGATCGGAGGCGAACTTGTTTCGTGGGCTTTTTTATCTCGCGGTGCTTCTTGCGCTCGTCTGGGGAGCCTATTCCTATTACGAGAACAAGGAGTTGCCCCTCGTGGGCGGCAGCCTCGACGACGCGGCCACCCTCGCCTCGGTAAAGACGGCGTTCGCTCTTCATCGGGTCCTGGGGGAGCGGCCGATCTCCGTGCGCACCAGACAAGGCGTCGCCACGCTCACCGGCCAAGTCGGAAGTGATGCGGAAATGGACGAGGCGGAGGGCATCGCCGCCAGCGTGCCAGGGATCGAGCAGATCGAAAATCTACTGGCGGTCAACTCCGATCTCATCCACGAGAATGCCGGTTCACCTGATGGACATGATGAAGCCGATTCGAGGAGGAGCCTCGGGCAAAGGCTGGACGATGTTTCGTTAGCCGCGAAAGTCAGAACCGCCCTCTCTCTTCACAAGGACTTGAAGACGCTCGACATTTCCGTCTCCGCCCGGGACGGCGTCGTCTCTTTGGACGGAGCCGTCGAAACCCCGGAGCAGGCCACGGCCGCCGAGCGTCGCGCGGGCGGAGTCGTCGGCGTGGACGGCGTCGAGAACCGACTCGGGCTAGACGGTCATATCGAACAGATCGCCGAGAGGATCACCGAAAAGCTCATCGCGAACGCGAACCTTGGTGCCTACAATCTCCGCGCGACGGTGAACGATGGAAGCATCGTATTGAAGGGGCATGTCGAGACCGGTGCCGAACGAGAGTTGGCGGAGCTTCTCGCGCGCCAGATTGCCGGAAGCCGAGGCGTGATCAACGAGATCGAGCGGTGATGGTTCTGCGCCAGCGTACCGAAGATTTCACGAGCTCCATCAGCGCCTCGGGGTCGAAGGGTTTTTCGAAATAGCCTGCCAGATCGAGCTCTTCGGCCCGCTTCCGCACTTCGCTACACCCAAAGGCCGTCACCAGGATGGTCGCGATCTGCGGACAGAACGCCCTCGCACGATGCACGAGATCCAAGCCGGTGCCACCGGGTAGATCGAGGTCGGTGATCAAGAGATCGAATCGGTCCGTCGAAAGGAGTGCGGCCGCCCGCTCGTAGTCCGCGGCGCTTGTGACCTGGAAACCGGCGTTGGCCACGAGGGTCTGAAGTCCCTCACGGTTTTGTCGGTCATCCTCGACGATCAAGATACGCTTCATTCTCAACCGGCCAGGCCGGCCTCCTCTGCAACATCACGTTGTCACGTAGGCAACGTTCACGAGCTGAGCTGTGTGGGTAACCTTGTCCTTTAGAGGAGAAAGAGCAAGGTTCATGCCAGAGGAGGCCAGAAGAGGGATGCCCCGATATGCCTCAGAAACCTTGAGGTTAGCCGGAGACCGCCCCGGTCGGGGAAGAGTTGGGTTATGTAAGATCTACGCGTTCTGCGCCACTAGCGACTCGCCCGCTCGACGTCCTCGGCGAGAAGAAAGCCCTTGTCTCCGAGCACCGCGGCTCTCAACACATCGCCCTGGTCGAGCGCCGTTCGGGCTTGCACCACGAAGGCTTGCGCGGCTTCGACCTGCTCCCGCTGTTCGACCGTTAGCGGGCGGTTACGCAGCACGGAGAAGAGATCGGTCGTTCGCTGGAGCTTGACGGCGATGCTCTCCACCTCCCCGGCGTTCGGCTGGTTGCCAGGCAGCTCCGGGCGGGGCGGTGGTGTCGGCTCGGGTTCCGGTGGAGGCGTGGGCGCGGGACGAGCGGGCCGGCGCGCGGGCTGCGTTTCCTCGATCAGTCCTGGTGGATCTTCGGCCACGGCATCTTTCTCGGCTGCGGCGCTCTTGACCTCCGGCTCCGTCTCCGCCACGTCGGGCGATGACTCCGGGACGGATGCCGAAACGGGAGGCCGATGGAACTCCGCGCCCACGTTCTTGTGGCACCCGGTAGCGAGACCGAGCCCGGTGGCGAGCGCGACGCCCGCACCGAGACGACCCCACGCGAAACCCCTCCCCCTCATCATCAAACCAATACCTCCGGCAGGGTAATGGTAAACCGGGCCCCCTGTCCAGGCGTAGAGTCCACGGTTACGTCTCCGTCATGGAGCTGAATGATGCGGTAGACCATCGAGAGCCCAATGCCGCTCCCGCGACTCTTGGTCGTGTAGTAGAGGTCGAAAATCTTGGGGAGCTCTTCCGTCTCGATGCCAACACCGGAGTCCTGAATGTCCAGAACGACGCGGCCCTCCTCGGGGCGACTGGCGGTCAATCGCAGCTCCCCTCCCTCAGGCATCGCCTCACACGCGTTTAACATCAGATTCAGAACGGCTTGTTGTAGAAGCTCACGGTCGCCGTATATCTTGGGAAGATCGGGAGCGATTTCCGTCTTCATTCGGATCCCGTTCCTTTCGACCTCTCCAGCCAATAGCCGGGTGGCTTCGCCTAGCACGTCTTCGATGGGGATCGCTTCCAACTGAAGCTCCTCGGGTCGCGTGAACTTCAGGAAGCCCTGAATGACTCGGTCCAAACGCCGGATCTCCTCCTCCAAGACGTCGAGATAACCTCGTGCCTCCGGATCCACCTTCTCGAGCTTCTGGCGGAGCAACGCCACGTGAATCACCATCGCGTTGAGAGGGTTCTTGATCTCATGGGCGACTCCGGACGTCAGCCGTCCCAGCGCGGCAAGCTTCTGGGAGTACGACAGGTGAGATCCCAAGCGGGAGAGCTTCTCCATGTCTCGCGCGCTCACCATCACGGCAAAGGCGTCGGTCTCCCCGAGACTCTGCGCCGTCAATGTATGAGGCACCTCGCGATCCGCCACCCGTAACGGAACGATGCGCGGGCCGACGGCTTGGTTGGCGGCGAAGGCCTCTTCGACGATCAACTGCAGAGGATCATCCGGGGGCAAGACCTCGGAGAGCGGTTTACCCTGCAATTCGGTTGGCGAGCGTCCCAAGAGCTCACCGGCCGGACGGTTCAGCGAAAGAATGCTTCGCTCCCGGCTGACCACCATCACCGCGTCTGCTAAACCTTCCAACATTGTCTCGAGCCAGGCCTCGCCGGACTCCCTCAGCCGTCGGTCATCTGCCAGGCGGCGGCTCATCGAGGCGAAGAACTCGGCGACGCGGCTCACGTCCTCCTCGTTTTTGAGATCGAGCGGCGGCCCTTCGGTTCCGGTGTCGATTCGCGCCAGCTCCCGGCGCAGCACCTCGATGGGGGCGAGCAGCCGATTGGCCAGATAGAACGAGGCGATGAAAGACACCAGAACCACGCCCGCCGCCAGCGCCGCGTTTCTGGTGATGGCACCGGCCAGCCCTTCTTTCAGGAACAATGTCGAGACCGCGACCCGTATCGATCCGAAGGGTTCACCATCCACTAGAAAAGGAAGCTCCACTTCCAGAACCTGGTGCCCGCGGCCGAGAGCCCAGACTTGGGCGAGGGGGCTGCGGTTGGCAAACCCCGAAAGGGAATCCGCGGTCACCAGGAAGACACCTTCCTGCCTGGGATCGCTGTGGAGGATCGCGACTCCCAACTCGTCGGTGATCGCAACGTAGAGCGTCGTCGGCGAATAGCCGACCATGGCGTCCACGTCGCTGCGCAGCGCCGCGTTGGAGCGAAGCGCGGTGCGAATGTCCTCTTCCGCGGGCTCCCGTATGATCCGAGATGCCTGATGATAGAGCGTTTGGGCCAGTAGCTCGGCGCGACTCTGGATTTCTGCCACTCCCAGTCTGGCCAACGAAGTGGCGTTCATCAGGCTGGTGGCGAGGGCGACGGCACCCGCGACTAAGGTGAGGGTGGCGATTTGTTTACCGCGGAATCCCACCGAGGGACCTCCGTTTGCTGGCGTCTTGCGGGATCAGGACTCTCGATACTTCTTTAGCTTGTTGTGAAGCGTCTTCAAGCTGATTCCCAGGATCTCCGCCGCACGTGTCTTGTTGTGACCAGTGGCCTCCAGCGTCTTCAAGATGAGATTTCGCTCCGCCTGCTCGACGGTCGTCCCGACGCGTAGGGCGAGCTCGTCCGAGGCCTCAGACGAAGCATTCTCCGTTTGGCGTCCACGAGTCACGAAGGGTGGGAGCTCGTCCAGTCCGATCCGCTTGTCGGAAGCGACGATCACCGCCCGTTCGATGACGTTGCGTAACTCGCGGACGTTGCCGGGCCAGTGGTAGGTGGCCAGGGCCTGCATGGCACGCGGTTCCGCACCGGCAAGGGGTTTTCCGTTGGCCTCGCTGAACTCGCGGGTGAAATGCTCGACGAGTTGCGGAACGTCGTCCAGGCGCTCACGCAAAGGAGGCAGGAACAGCCGAAAGACGTTCAGCCGATAGTAGAGATCCTCACGTAGCTTGCCCTCTTTGAGCGCGCTCTCCGGATTTCGATTCGTGGCGGCCAGCACCCGCACATCGACTTTGATCTCTTCTTGACCTCCCAGCCTTCGAAACGCCCGCTCTTCGAGGACGCGCAACAGCTTCACCTGGGTTGCGGGAGCCATCTCCACGACCTCGTCGAGAAATAGAGTTCCGGTATTCGCCAGCTCGAAACAACCCTCCCGACGACCTTCCGCTCCGGTGAACGCTCCTTTTTCGTGTCCGAAGATCTCACTCTCCAGGAGAGATTCCGGAATAGCCGAGCAATTGATCGGCACGAACGGAGCCTTGTTTCTAGGAGAGAGCTCGTGGAGCATGCGCGCGACCAATTCCTTGCCGGTGCCGGACTCGCCCACCAACAGGACCGAAGCCGATGAGGGCCCCGCTTGGATGAGCTGCTGATAGAGCCGACACATCGGCGCGCTCTTCCCAACCATCTTGCCGAAACAACCCGTCGACGCCACTTCGCTCTTGTAGCGTTCCACCTCCGCCAAGACGGCGGGACGCCAGGTGGCCCTCTCGAGCACGGCCTTCAGTTGGCCGGTGTCGACGGGCTTCGTCAGATAGTCAAAAGCTCCCTGCTTCATGGCTTCCACCGCGCTGGCGATAGTGCCTTTCGCGGTGAGCATGACGAACGACAAATAGCCCAAACTTCCCGACAGGGCACCTAGAAGCTCCATGCCGTCCATGCGCGGCATAACGAGATCGGCGATGACGACCTTAGGACGGAAGTTAGCCACCTTCTCCAGGGCCTCCGCACCGTCCGCGGCGGTCTCCGCGGCATAGCCCCAGCTGGTAACTAGCTCGGCGAGCCCGCGCCGCGAGCCGGATTCGTCATCTACGATGAGAACGTTTTGCTTCGCCATTCCAATTATCCAGTATATCGCTCAGCGATAGTGATCAACCACACCCTTACCAAGTCTCGGTATGCGTTAGAACAGACGGCGTGAACCTAGACGATCTCCTGTTACCCATCGGCGGCCGCCTGGCACTGTTGGCCATGGTTCTCGCCGTCTTTGGCCTCGGCTTTCTGGCCCTGTTGTTGAGCTGGTTGCTGAATTTCGGCCGCCATCGAACGATGGCCAGCCTCAAGCCCTTGCGGAGTCTCTTCGCGCTCGTCTTATCGGTGGCATTTCTCGCATCGGCCGCTGCCGCCGCCTTCTTGGCCACTTCTCTCCGGACGTACGGTGTCTTCACGGATCGGACGCTCGTCACATACATCCAGTGCGAGCGCATCGTGGACAGTCCAGACTACGAAATGCTATTGCGATACACACCGGCAAAGGACGGAGAGGAGGGCGAGCCCGTACACTATCTCCTCAAAGGTGACATGTGGGAAGTGGGCGGCAACATCCTGAAATGGGATCCGCAGCTGGCTCTCCTCGGCGTTCACGGGGATGTCCCGGCCGCTGTTGAATTTGGTCGGGTAGCGGCGGCACCTGTGAATACCCTTAGGCAGCAAACTCATCGCTGTCAAGAGATTTCTGTTTGTTTCTAAGCGCGTGAACGAGAGCGCCCATATGGCGATAGCCTTTGATACGCCGGAACTTTTTCTGCGCGGTGACGACGCCAAGAGCGGTCCATCGGCGAACCATGGAAGGACTCTACCAACGCTTGACGTTTCTCGATACTCTGCGAATGGTTCCGTTGAGATTCTCAATGGCGTTCGTCGTGGCAAGAGACTGGCGAAGTAAGGCGGGCAGCGCGAGCTTCACGACCGTGAGTGTCTCTTCCATCCCTTCACGAAGGCTTCCGGCAGCTTCGTCGTAGCCGTTTCGCTCGAGCCACGACACCAATGCCTGAAGTCGCTTGCGCGCCTTGTCGGCACTCTTGCACTTGTAGGCTTCCTTCATCGTCTGGAGCACGTAGGCGTGACGAGACCTGGGAAGGTACGAGCGAAGATTCCGGAGTTTATGGATCTGGCACCTTTGGATGACCGCGAGGTCCCCCAAAACGTCGACGAGTGCCTTGCGGATGCCTTTGCCTCCGTCCACTACGCAGAGAATCGACTCATCGACGCGCAAGCCTCGCTCGAGAAGGTCCTGCAACATCGCGGTGCACACCCGAGAGTTCTCCGTCGAGCCCAGCCATATACCCAGGGGCACCTTCGTTCCATCTATTGTGATACCGAGAGTTACGACGACGGTCTGTCCGGCCACCTCAAGGCCATCCAGCATCAGTGCCGCAAGCTCGAACTCCTCTAGCCGCCGAGACAGGTATTCCTCGAGCTTCTTAGTCGTCTGGCTCACGAGGTGACGGAGTACCGGGAGTTCGTCCAACTTCGGCTGCGTAAGCGGGTACTGGAGGCGATCGAGGTTGTGCTCGAGGAAGAAGTCGACCAAGCGCTGGGGTGTGGTAGCTACGAGCGTGCGGAAGACCGCCGTGGATATCGCAACGGAGCCGAAACCCGTCGCGTGACGACGTCGGTGGGAACTCGCGAGCTCCGTGTGCCACGAGCCCGCGTGCGAGACGAGGAAACGGGAGAGACGACAGAGTTCAGGAGCGAGCTGTTGCCCCGGTACGCGCGCCGGACTCGTGAGGTCGACGAGGCGATCTTGGGGACGTACTTGTCGGGCGCGAATAGCCGCCGGATCCGCAAAGCGCTGAAACCACTGCTCGGTGAGGAGCACCTATCGAAGAGCGCGGTGTCTCGCGTGGTTAGCCGGCTGAAGGAGCGCTTCGAGGAATGGCAGAACCGTGCTCTCAGCGAGGAGGTCTACGCGATCGTTTACCTGGACGGCTTCCACCTGAAAGTGCGGATGGCGAAACGTGTGATCAGCGTACCCGTACTGGTCGCGCTCGGGGTCGCGCCAGACGGGCACAAACGTCTGTTGTCATTACGTCTGGCGGTGAGCGAAGCCTCGACGCATTGGGGCTCCGTGCTGGAGGGACTCCAGGCTCGAGGACTCCGGGCTCCCAAGCTAGTGATCAGCGACGGCCACAAGGGGCTGACGAAAGCGCTGGAGAAGTGGCCGGGGTGCCGGTTGCAGCGATGTACCGAGCACAAGCGCGCCGACTTGCTCGAACATTGCCCGGCGCACGCACGCCGTGAGCTCCGGCGTGACTACAACCGGATCGTCTACGCCAAGAACGGGATCGATGCTCGCAAAGCCTATGACGAGCTCGTCGCCAAGTGGACGCCTCTCGCGCCGGCCGTCGTCCGAAGCCTAGAGGAGGCCGGTAATCAGCTGCTGACCTTCTACGAATTCCATCGTGCCATGTGGAAATCGATTCGAACGACCAATGCTCTGGAGAATCTCAACCGCGAGTTTCGACGCCGGACGAAAACCCAAGCGTCGTTCTCCAGCGAGGAGTCCGCGGTCGCTTTGCTGTTTGGGCTTATCGCCTCTGGCCAGATTCAACTACGACGCATCGACGGCTACCAACGTCTGAGCGAGGTTCTCGAACGCGCGGAAGTTGCCGCCTGATATGATACTCTGATGACGGAGTGGAGGGTGCCGTTCTTTTTCCACGGACCTCGGGACACATCCTTTTTTTGACACCTCTACCTTAGAGGGCGCGCCGGGGCTGGGCCGAGGCCCGAGGATGGCTGGCCAAAAACGGCCACCTGGCAGAACTCACCGATGAGGGACCCCGGGAGCGGTCCGACGAAGGAGACTCCCGGCTCGTACCCCAGCGCGCCCATGAACTCATAGTCCCAATAAGACTTCTACGTCGCGGCGCATTTGAACCACCGCCCGGTAGTCATGCTCCATCAAGGGAGCAACCTCCTCCACAAACGGAGCAAGCTCCTCCATCACAATTTTGGCTTCTCTCGAAAACTGCTCGATTATAATTTGACTGGGGGCGATTCCGGTGATAAGTTCTACTTTCGAACTCTACATCGGCCAGGAGGGATACTCGCTGCTCAAGGTGCCGTCTGACTAGCTTGAGTTCAGCAACCACCTAATTTGACGGCCAACAGAAACTACGGTTCCGTCTGACTAATTAGTCGCGTCTTCTTTGGATGCGAATGTGCAGCGTCAGGTTGAACTCGACGTCGGTGGCATCCGGGTCGATGGACAGATGGACGGGAACCACGACGCGCTGCGGCTTTCCGGAGCTCGGGGGTGCGTCGATCCTAAGTTCTATGGTCGGCGACGTGGTGTTCGGTTGGGATAGCTCGACGACGGCCTCTTCCTCCAGGTCCAGCTCGTGAAAGCCGACTTCGGAATCCACAGGGACTTCGGGTGCGGTGATGGCGTTGCTGAGGGAAGGTTCGCCCGACCCGAAGTTATCCATGAGCGAGTCGATCTCGTTCTCCTCGAGTGCGTCCGCTCCCTTCCCTAGGTCCTTTTTCTTGTTCTTCCAGAGCTTTCCGAGGGGTGAGTTCGTTTTGGGAGACGCCTTGGCACCTACTCCTGATAGGGCACCGTCTAGCACCTCTTCGATGTCCAGCTCGCTGAAGATTTCTCCGGCGTCGTCGGACGCGCCGCCGGGGGTTCGTGTCGAGGGTTGGGTAACCGCACGACGCCGATCTTCCCGCGAGATCCCCTCGCTCGTAAGCTCGCTGAAGGGATCCGAATCGGCCTCACCCACGCCGTCAGTGACGTCGCCCGAACCTTCGCTGGAGGCGAACGGATCCGTCGACTCCTGGATCAGCCGGCGCTCGCCGGTGAACGCGCCTCCTCCCGCGACCGCCACCGCCGGCTGTTCCGCGGGGAGGCTGGCGCCCGGTTTGGTTCCGTACTTTTCCATGACCGAGCGCAACACGAGACCGCTGATCGCCTTCAAGGTGTCTTCGACCCCGACCCCCTGCGTGGCCACGGTCTCGTAGAAAGGAACGTTCAGTTTGTTGATCGTGTCGCACATTTCTTCGACGCTCATCACCTCGGGAAGATCGCGCTTGTTGTACTGCATTACTAGGGGGGTCTCCTCTAGTTTCAGGCCGTGCGCAAGGAGGTTCTCTCGGAGATTGTCCAGGCTCTCCAGATTGGCCTCCAACATGGCCCGCTGCGAGTCCGCGACGAAAACCACCCCGTCGGCCCCTTTGAGAACCATGCGGCGCGTGGTGTCGTAGAAGACCTGCCCCGGAACCGTATAAACTTGGATGCGCGTCTTGATGCCGCGGACGACTCCTGCCTCCAACGGGAGGAAGTCGAAGTAAAGTGTGCGGTCGGTCTCGGTGGCTAGCGTGAGTAGCCGGCCTTTGTTCTGAAGCGGGAGCTCATCGTGAATGTATTGCAGATTGGTGGTCTTGCCGCTGAGGCCGGGCCCATAGAACACGATCTTTGCGGTGAGCTCTTTTAGGGAGTAATTGAACAGTACCACCGGGCAAACCTATCTCTTTTTTAGAAGGGATCCCACAAGGGTTCAGGGTATTCTACCGTCTCTAGGTCACAAGTTCAAGCAGCTCTATATATTATGACCTTCGCCTCCCGGCCGCCCGGGCTATTGATTTTGCGACGACACCTCACCTAAACTCAGCTATCCTAGGCCATCTATGGCGGAGATCCTTGCCCCCGCTGACCGTACGCTCGCCCTGAGGAAAGCTATCTCCGAAATCGAAGCCGAGACGTCTCGGCTGCCAGGCATCACCGCGTTCCGCCACTACCCTGCCTTGCCCGGAAGCTACGAGGACTTCCCACCCGAGTTGTCACCCGGCTTGGTGGAGGTCTTGCGTGCGCGGGGCATCGACCGACTCTATTCTCACCAGCGTCAGGCGTTCGAGCGCGTGCAGGCCGGGGAGAACGTGGTGGTCGTGACACCGACCGCCTCGGGAAAAACGCTCTGTTACAACCTCCCGGTGCTCGATACCGTCCTCGGCCATCCAGAGACCCGCGCCCTCTATCTCTTCCCGACCAAGGCGCTCTCTCAAGACCAGCTTGCCGAGCTTCACTCCATGATCGAAGAGCTGGGCGTCGACATCCGTACCTTCACGTACGACGGGGACACGCCCCAGGACGCCCGCAAGGCGATCCGCTCGCGGGGCCACCTGGTGGTGACGAACCCGGACATGCTGCACAGCGGCATCCTTCCTCACCACCCCAAGTGGGTGAAGCTCTTCGAGAATCTCCGTTACGTCGTCATCGACGAGATCCACGCGTACCGTGGGGTGTTCGGAAGTCACCTGACCAACATCCTTCGTCGCCTTCGGCGCATCTGTGCGTTCTACGGATCCGAACCTCAGTTCATCTGCTCGTCGGCCACGATCGCCAACCCCAAGGAGCTGACCGAAAACCTGATCGAAGCACCGGCCACACTCATCGACCATAGCGGCGCTCCGAGAGGAGAGAAATACTTCCTCTTCTACAATCCCCCGGTCGTCAACCGTGAGCTAGGCATCCGTCGCTCCTACATCCACGAGGCACGGCAGTTGGCTCTCTCCTTCTTGAGACGCGGCCTGCAAACGATCGTCTTCGCTACCAGCCGGCTCAACACGGAAGTCCTGGTGACATATCTGAAAGACGCCATGGAAAAGGAAGTGCCCGCACGCGACGTGATTCGTGGATACCGGGGCGGGTATCTGCCCGAAAAGCGCCGGGAGATCGAGCGCGGTCTGCGCGAGGGAAGTGTGCTGGGCGTGGTCTCGACCAACGCACTCGAGCTCGGCATCGATATCGGAAACCTCGACGTCGCCATCCTGTCGGGCTATCCGGGCACCATCGCGTCGACCTGGCAGCAGGCGGGGCGTTCCGGCCGGAGGACCGGCTCCTCGGTCGCTATCTTGGTCGCCAACAGCAGCCCAATCAACCAGTTCGTCGTAAATCATCCCGACTACTTCTTTTCCGGCTCGCCGGAGCACGGCCTCGTCAATCCCGACAACATGTCCATCCTGGTCGATCACGTGAAGTGTGCCGCCTTCGAGCTCCCCTTCCGTGACGGGGAGAGCTTCGGCAAAGAAGACCTCGGGGAAATCCTGGGATTCCTGGAAGAGCACGGATTGGTTCACCACTCCGGCGGTCGCTGGCATTGGACCAACGAGTCGTACCCCGCGGACGCAGTGAGCCTCCGATCGGTGAGCTCCGACAACTTCGTGGTGGTCGATGAAACGGTCAAGCCGCGCATCGTGGCGGAGGTGGATTTCACGAGCGCCGTCTCGACGCTCCACGACAAGGCCATCTATATCGTGGAGGGACAGCAATATTATGTCGAGCGGTTCGACTACGCGGAACGCCGTGCCACCGTGAGGCAATGCGAGACCGACTACTTCACCGATGCGATCACCTACACCAAAGTCAATATCCTGGATCGATTCGACTCGACGACAACGGGATCGGCCTTTCGCTCGCACGGCGAGGTCCACGTCGTCTCGCAGGTAGTCGGTTTCAAGAAAATCAAGTTCTACACACTCGAGAACGTCGGCTCCGGAGAGCTCGCCATGCCGGAGCAGGAAATGCATACCACTGCTTACTGGCTCACCGTCCCCCGAGAAGTGCTAGCCAACTTGGAAGTGACCTCGGAGCAGAAGCGGGATGGCATTGTGGGCCTGGCAAACACACTCAAGACCGTAGCGATGCTCTTTCTCATGTGCGACCGATCGGACATTGGAGTGGCAATCGGCGACAACTCACAGGGAGACGCTTCGGTCGAGAAGGGTTTCAAGAGCCTGAGCGGAGCCAGCCGGCATCGTCAAGAAACCACGGAAATGGGACCGGCCTACGAGCCCAATATCTTTCTCTACGACAACTACCCGGGGGGGATCGGTTTTTCGGAGCCGCTCCATCGTCTGCACGGCAAGCTTCTTCAAGAAAGCAAGCGTCTCATCGAGAGCTGCCCGTGTAAGGACGGTTGTCCGTCCTGTGTGGGTCCGGTTGGCGAGGTCGGCGTCAAAGGCAAGGAAGTGGCGCTCGTCATCCTTCAACGGCTCGAGCGGATCGTTTCAGACTAGAACTAGTCCTCACCTCGCGAATGCGCACTCGAGACAAATTAGAACGCCACCTCAAGTCTCGCGGTAGTCTCTCCGGCGCACCCCGGCCGGCTCCACTGGAATCGCACGACGAGTCCCTCCATCGTCTGGAGCACGAGATGCTGGGCCAGACGGCCGTCCAAGACGGCGCTCTTTCCATCAAGGAAAGACTGGAGCGCCTGGTGGCTGCCACCACCGAGGCGCGCACCGCCCGAACAGAAAGCAGGCAGCGACTACCGGGTGACGCCGGCCGGGCAAACTGGTCTGGCCGGCCAGGCCGGCCAGACCGGCACGTCTCGCTGGACGAAGTCCTCGAGGGACGGCGCGTCGAGAACGAAAGAGGTGCTTTCTATCAGGTCGAGCAGCGGTTCCCGCTCGACCACTGGCACGGCCGCATGAGCCTTTCTCGGCTCAAGGTCGTCCCTCCTTCGGCATTCTCCGTACTGGCTCAGGGCGCAGAAGGTCCAGATCTCGATCTATCGCGTGCTGTCTTCCTCGATACCGAAACGACTGGACTCTCCGGCGGATCCGGCACCGCGGCCTTTCTCATCGGACTCGGGTACCTCGAAGAGGACCACTTCGTGGTGCGTCAGCTCTTCATGAGGGATTACCCGGAGGAAGAAGCCATGCTTCACGAGCTGGTGAGGACGCTCTCCGGCTTCGAGAGCCTGGTCACGTTCAACGGCAAGGCGTTCGATGTGCCACTGCTCGAGTCTCGGCTGGTCCTGTCTCGCCTGCGCTACCCACTCGCCGAGCTCCCCCATTTCGATCTGCTCCACCCCGCGAGGAGTCTGTGGAAGGCGCGGCTCGATAGCTGCCGACTGACCGAGCTCGAGTACGTGCTCCTCGATCTGCGGCGCGACGAGGACGTGCCAAGCAATTTGATCCCGAGTTTGTATTTCGAGTACCTGCGCACCCGTGATGCGTCGCGGGTCTTCCGCATCTTAACGCACAATCGCTACGACATCGTCTCGCTTGCCGCGCTGACTGTGCGCGCTTCGGAAGCGTTGGAGGAAGAGGCCAGCCCCGAGCATCCCATCGACGACTACAGCCTGGGTCGCCTCTTCGAGCGAGCCGCTCTCACCGAACGTTCCATACGACACTACAGCCGGGCCGTGGAGGGCGGTCTAACCGGGAGAGCACGGAGACAGTCTCTCCGGCAACTCGCACACCAACTGAAGCGTCGTCAGGAGTGGGAAGAGTCCAACGCGCTCTGGAAAGAACTGGCGGCCGAGGGGGGCTCAGAGGCTATCGAGGCTTTCGAAGAGCTCGCCAAGTACCTGGAGCACCGGGAAAGAGACGTCGCGGGAGCTCTCGCCTATTGCGAGGAAGCGATTTCACGGCTGGAGGAAGACTTCCGTCTCGCGCTGGCCTTCCGCGAACGGTGGCGTGACTCGTTCCGTCATCGCATAAGGCGTCTGAAACGCTGCGAAACGAGAAATAACGCAGAGAGATGAGGCTGTGACTCAGCCGCCGCTCACCGGCGGCAAGAACGCCACTTCGTCGTCGGGTTGGAGCCTGACGCCGCGATCGACCATGTCCTGGTTGACCGCAACTTGGATGACGCCGGTGTAGGCCGTGAGTTTGGGGTGATCCGTAAGAAGCCTCTCCCAGAGGCCTCCCGCGGTCGTGCCCTCGTCAACGTCGAGCTCGACCTCTTCTTGTCCCGCGATCTCCCTGACGCCGGCGAACAGCTTCAAGTGAACCTTCACTCTTTCGCCGCCTCCACGGTCTCGACCGGTCCCTCTACCCACAGCTCGCCGTCTTCGAAGATCTCTTTCTTCCAGATGGGCACGATGCGCTTGAAACGATTGATGGCGTACTGGCAGGCGGCGAAAGCGTCGTCGCGGTGGGGCGCGGAGACCACGATGACGATGCTAGTCTCGCCCACGTTCAACCGCCCCACGCGGTGTTGCATCGCGACGCTCGTCAAGCCCCAGGTCTTCTGGATCTCATCGCCGATGCGCTTCATCATCTTGAGCGCCATGTCCGGATAGGCCTCGTACTCCAGGAAGAGCACTTTCTTGCCGCGGTTGTTCCCGCGGACGATGCCGGCGAACGTCACCACCGCACCGTCTTTTTCGCTTGCGACCGACTGGGAGAGCTTGCGGGCATCCAGAATGTCTTGAACGATCTCGTAGGTCAAAGCGTTACATTCCTAGAGGTTTACGGTTAGGTCCCTTCCAGACATGGTCCAGATGGGCTTCATAAATTCTAACACATCTTCTAGCACATCCAGGGGCCGCTTCGACGCTCCACTCGAACCCCTATTGTTGACGGCTCGACCCACATCGGTTATCCTTCCTTAACTTCCAAAGCGCCTCCAACCTACCGTTTTGGAAGCGGTTAGACGGTCGCGGCTCCAGCGAATAGGGAAAGGATTTTCCATGGAGGGTTCTCCTCGTCCCATCGGCGGCGGCAAGCCCAGGCGCATCTCTGGGGTGTCCGCTCCCCCGGAGTGGCTCCACCGCGTCTGCTTCGAAGAAGGCTTGGAAGCGCACTTTCTGTTCGACATCGCGACCCGCTCGGTCGTCGATGCCAACAAACGCGCCCAGGAGCTGTCCGGATACAGCCGCGAGGAACTCTTGGATCTGCGCCTCGACGATCTCCATCCCCGGAGCGCGCGGGAAAAAGCCATCGACCACTTCGAAAAAACCAAGCAACATGGAAGCTATGCCTACGACGATCTTCCGTTGGAAACGAAAGACCAAGAGCGCATCCCGGTGGAGGTCAAAGCGGCCATGCTCGGCTACGGGGGCGGGCGTATCGTGCAGGCCATCTTCCGGGACGTCCGCAAGGAGCGCGAGCTCCAGAAAGAGATTCTCTTCCAGAACCTCAAACTGACGACGCTGCAATCGCTCTCTTCGGCTATCCGCAACTCGCTCGACCTCACCGAGATCCTTTCCGATTCTCTCGCTGCGGTCATGGAGGCGAGCGGCGGCCTCTACGGAGAGATGCTCCTCTGGCTCGCGGACAGCGACGCCTTCCGGATCATCAGCTACCAAGGGGATGCCGCCGCTCCCCCGGAGACGAAGCTTCCGGCGGCGGCGTGCCCCATGGCGGCTCAGGCGTTGAAAGGCCGGCCCGTCTTGCTGGACAGCCTGGACGGCGATCCTCGCCTAGCACAACTCCTCTCGCACTGTAAGGAAGTCGGGGCAGTCGCCGCGATACCGCTCCGCTCCAAGAGCCGCGTGTTGGGCGTCATGCACCTGGTGATCAGCACGCGCCAGCTTTTTCCAACCTTCGACTTCGATTTCTTTGGCTCGATCGGAAACCAGATCGGCATGGCGGCAGAGCACGCGCTCTTGTTCCAGCGCTCCTCGGCACAAACGAAGCAGATCACAGCGCTCAACAACATCGCTCGCATCATCAGCAGCAGCCTTCAAATAGAGGAGGTATTCGATTCCTTCGCGGCGGAGATGAGAAAGCTGATCTCCTTCGATCGTCTGTCGGTGGCGATCCTGGACGAATCTGGTAGCTACCTCCGCATCTTCGCCTCGGGGTCGCGAGTGGATTCCGGGTGGGGTATGGAGTCGATCATTCCTGTGGTGGGCACGGGGCCGGGCTGGGTCGTCTTGAACGAGCAGCCCTTCATTCACGAAGACACTCGTGAGCGCCAACAGTTCATCGAAGATGAAATCTTCTACGAGGACGGCATCCGCTCCTACATCATCCTCCCCCTGGAGTCGCGAAGGAAGTTGGTGGGAACTTTTGGCCTCGCAAGCCGTCAGCGGGGAGCCTACTCGAAGCGGGATCTACCCCTGTTGAACCAGCTCTCGAAGCAAATCTCCGTCGCCATCGAGAACGTGAAACTCTACCAGCAGACCAAAGAGAACTCCATCCTCGATGACGTCAGTTCACTCTTCAATTTTCGCTACTTCCATCAGGCGCTGGATCGCGAGATCAAGCTGGTCGCGCGTCATCGATCGCGTTTGTCGCTCATCTTCATCGACCTGGACAACTTCAAGCAGATCAACGACACCCACGGCCATCTAAGGGGAAGCAGAACGCTGCGCGCGGTTGGTTTCCTGCTCCGCGCCGCGGTGCGAGAGACCGACATCGCCGCCCGCTACGGCGGCGATGAGTTCGTGGTCATCCTTCCCGACACCGATCTGGCGCTCGCCAAACGCCTGAGCGAGCCATCCGCAAGATCATCCGCCACCATGTCTTCCTGAGAGACGAAGGGCTCAACGAACGGTTAGGGGCCAGCATTGGTGTGGCGACGTATCCGAGCGAGGCGCACACCAAGGAAGAGCTCATCCAGCTCGCCGATGAGCGGATGTACCGCGACAAAAAGAAGAATCGGGATCTCGGCCGCTGAATGGAACGCAGACTGGCAGGCTGATTCGCAGTCGCTGTTGGCCGCCAAATTAGGCGGTAGCTTTGAGGGGGCCTAGTCAGACGGCGGTGAGGGACGCCGATCAGTCTAGTTCGGTCGTGAAGAAGCTCAAGATGACCAACGCGCCGGGCACGTCGGCTTCCGGGTCCGGAACGAGGGGACGGTCCCCGTCATCTCTTATCCCTTCATAGAGAATCAGGTGGATCTCTCTTCCTGGCGCCAGTCTCTTGCCCGGAATCACGACGAGACTACGGGAATGAGCGTCATAGGAGACTCGCATGTCGGGGAACGGGTTCTCGTCGCCGACGTCATCGACGTAGAGAAGGTCGATGTTGCGGTCAAAGCTGGCCTGGTTCATGTCTTTCGAGAACTGGATGCGGAAATCGCTCCCAAGCGGGACGCCCCTCTCGCCGTTCAGCGGCACCGTAAAGATAACTTCTGGAGGAGCCTCGTCCTCCTCTAGCTCCGCGACCTCCTCTTCCATGGTGCGCGGCTCCAGGGCTGGATCCTCCGGTTTGTCGACCATCTCGATAAGCTGTGCTCGGAGGTAGACCTGACCTTCATCGGTCCAGGGAGTGCCTGTCACCTTGAGCCACTTTCCGGTGTCTCGGCGCCGCTCGGGGTTCAGCTCGAATCCATCGCCCCGGGGTCGTTTTCCGGTGACCCAAATGGCCGTGTCGGCGACCTTGATGATGAAATCGCGCGGCGTCCTCTTGGTGTGCATCGGGAGATCGCCATAGACGTTGTCGCCGCGGAACTTGCCGACCACGGAGATGAGCTTGTCGTAGTACGGCTCCGGGTTGCTCATCAGCCTACGGAGATCGATGGTGTCGGAATCGGGCAAGTCCGGCCGCACGAACTCGCGGCGCTCATCGGGAGCCTCGGCTGGCTCGGCCGGCCCCTCTATTGGCGTGACTTCATGCCCTCCGATGAAGAACTGGCTTTCCATCACGCCCAACACCGCATCCTCGCGACGCGCGCCGGAGAATCCGGCTAGCCGGCGATTGCTGCTGAACCTAGTCAGGTCCCAGAAGACTCCCACTATCTCCACCCTCCGGCCAATCATGAAGCTCAGATCTTCCATAGAGCCCGCCCGCATGCCGACTCGAATGCGGTCGAGCCCAGTGTCTCCCTGGAGTAGATGGATCCGATTCAGAGCGTCGTTGAGATCGCCGCTCGATAGATCACCGACCACTCGGACCAGACGGTCGTGGTACAGACCGGGGCTCCGGGTCAGGTCGGACACCGAGACATATATCGCAGCTTCCCCCGGCATCTGAGCCATCGCGGGTAGAGAGGAAGCGATGAACAACAGAATAGGAATGGCGGCCCTCATATTTTCATGCTAACCAGAACGAGCTGCCCCGTCAAAGCGTTTCCGAGGCCTATTTGAGCGAGCGCGGCCGGTAGGAGAGAATGGACCATGCCTCCCGAATCCAAAATTTCTCGGCCCTTCTCCGTCTTGCGGAAGCTCGTCTCGCGCGGCGAGGTCCGCCTCGCCCCAGAGAACGACAAGCCCGTCGCGCCTCCCCGCCACGTGGACGCATCTCTATCCGAAGAGGACGCGTTTGCCCAAGCCATGGGCGAGGTGCGGCCTCTCGGTTGGAGCAAGGCGCCGCTTCGTCTACCGCGTCCCATCGAGCTTCCGGGCTCCGGCGAGGAGGAGGGAGAAAAAGAAACCCTCCGTCGGCTCGAGGCTTTCGTGGACGGCGAGGGCGACTTGGACCCTTTCGCCACCGGAGAGGGAGTCGAAGGGGCGGCAACCGAGCGCGGACGACGGTATCTCGGCCGGCTCAAGAAGGGCGAGTTCTCCGTGCAAGCCCATCCGGATCTACACGGTATGGTCTCGCGAAGGCGACCGAGGAGTTGGAGCGGTTTCTGCGACGGGCCGTCGCGCTCAGCCACTGCTGCGTCCGCATCGTCCATGGCCGCGGCAAGCATTCCGCAAACGAGCCCGCCGTTCTCAAGGCTCACGTCACCCGTTGGCTATCTTCCAGGAAGATGAGCCGATCGGTGGCTGCCTTTGCATCCGCGCGCTGGTTGGACGGCGGTAGCGGTGCCGTGTACGTGCTGCTCTATGGCAAATAGTTAGTGCCTCTGCTAGTGTCCTGTAGTCCGTCTCAGCTCCAAAGCTTTCGTCACTAAAGGAGAACCCTGATGGCCGGTAAGGACTTCAAACCATATGTTCCGTCCGATCAGTCCATGCCCGAGCTCACTCTCAAAGCGCTGTTGTTCGGAATCCTGATGGCGATCGCCCTCGGCGCCGCCAACGCCTATCTGGGAATGAAGGTCGGATTGACGGTAGCCGCCACCTTCCCGGCGGCGGTGGTGGCGATGGCAGTCCTCCGCCCGTTCCGGGGCTCGGTCCTTGAAGAAAATATCACCCGGACCTCGGCCAGCGTGGGAGAGGCGTTGGTGGCGGGAGCCATTTTCACGATTCCCGCTTTCGTCATCAGCGGGGTGTGGGAGGAAATCCATCTGCTCGAGAGCGCGCTCATCATGCTGGTGGGCGGCATCCTCGGCGTGCTCTTCGTGATCATGCTCCGTCGTACTTTGGTGGAAGAGGCAGATCTACCCTTCCCCGAAAGCATGGCGGCGGCGGAGGTGGTCAAGGCGGGGCAAAAGGGGCAGACCGGGGCCAGCTTCGTGTTCGGAGCGATGGGGATTGCCGCCTTCTGGGAGCTCTTCATCAACTCCCGGGGTCTCACTTTCGTGGCGGATCACGTGAATCGATTCATCCCGTTCGGGGCCTCCCAGATTACCATCGGGGATCGGGCCAAGGACTTCACGGGAGGAATGCTCCTGGAATCCCCGGCTGCCTCTCCAGCTCTGATCGGGGTCGGTTTCATCGTAGGGTTCAAGATCGCGGCTACTCTGTTTGCGGGGGCGGTTCTGGGCCACCTGCTGCTGGTTCCACTAGCGTTGTTCCTCCAGCCGGACCTGGGTGCAGGCCTGACCGGTCTCGACTCCTGGCAGTCCCTGGCTCAGGGCATCTGGTCCAGGCAGGTGCGGCCCCTGGCAGTGGGAACCATGATCGTGGCCGCGTTCTACACCCTCTATAACCTACGTACCCAGCTCATCTCCGGCATCACCAAAGGCTTTCGCAACCTGAATCTCTCCGGGCCCGCGCAGGGGGAGACCGACCGTCTCCAGGTCGACTTGGATCTCAAGAAAGTCGGGATCAGTATCCTCGTCATGTCGGTTGCGCTCTTTTTTCTTTACCGGTACTTCACCGGCAGCATCGGTGGCTCCCTTGTTCTCACCGTGGTGATGGTGGTGCTGGGCTTCCTCTTTGCCGCGGTGGCCGGCTATCTGGTGGGACTGATCGGAAGCTCCAACAACCCCATCTCCGGGCTCACGCTCTCCACTCTGATCATCGCCGCGCTCTTAATGGTGGTCTTGAATGTGGTCGGAGCCGCCGGTGTGGCCGGAGTGCTGGCGGTCTCGGGTGTGGTCTGTTGCGCCTGCGGAGTTGCCGGCGACATGATGCAGGACCTCAAGGTGGGCCAAGTGCTCGGGGGCACTCCCTGGCGGATGCAGGTGGGTGAAATCTTGGCCGTAGTGCCCGCGGCGATGGTCCTACCCTTCGTGCTCGTAGCGCTCGACACCGCCTACGAGATCGGTTCGCCCGACCTCCCCGCACCTCAGGCCGGTCTCATGGCCTTGATGAGCCAGGGGATCGTCCAGGGTCAGATGGCCTGGCCCCTGGTCATCGCCGGGATGTTTCTGGCTGTCACTCTCATCCTGATCAACGCTCCGTCACCGATGCTGATTGCCGTCGGCATGTACCTCCCCTTCCATTCCACCGCGGGAATCTTCGTGGGCGGAGTGATCAAGTGGGCGCTGGAACGATCCCTGGCCAAGCGCGACGCCGACGATGCCCAGAAGACGCGGGCCGAGAATACCGGAGTGCTTCTCTCCAGCGGATTCATCGCGGGCGGGGCCCTCATGGCGGTGGTGATTGCGTTCGTGGTTTTGGCCTATGACCTCCAGGGCATTTCCGCCACCTTCCTGGACAACTGGAGAGCGGCCACCGGCCTGCTGCCCAATGGCTGGTTCGGTCTCCTCGCCTTCGCCGGCATGATCTACGCGCTGATCCACGTGCCCCTCAAGGCAGCCTTGAAGAAGGACTGAGGGGGACGAGCCCGCGGGTGATCTCACCGTGAACCGTCGAAACCTGGTTGCGGTGGGTGGGGCCGCGGCTCTCTTGCTGAGCTACATCGCATGGGATTGGTATCTCTCACCGCATGCCCAGGTGGAACGCTTGCTGCAGCGCGCCGCTGGAGCGGCCGAAGAGAAGAACTTCGAAGAGCTTCTCTCCTGTTTGTCTCCCGACTACACCGGCTTTCGCAACATGGACTACGAGTCAGCTTCCGAGCAACTGCGAGAGGGGTTCGAGCGTGTGGATCGATTGAACGTGACCCTCCGGGGTGTGCGCCCGGAAGTCGACGGCACCGAAGCGACCGTCACGTTAGATGTCACGGTCGTCGCCATCCGCGGGGAGCAGCGTTTCATCATCCTGGGCACGCTGACCCAGCCCGAGCGCCTGCGCGCCTATCTCCGCCGCGAAGACGGCGAGTGGAAGATCTACCGTGTGGAACTATCCGGCGACGAAAGCAGACGGGAGTGATAGCGAAATCTTGCCCGGGCAAGATTTTTGTCTGAAATTGTCAACGCTCGTCAGTTCGTCGGGACGAGGCGTTTCAATTCTTCGAACCAGTTGAGGATGACGTTGATTTGTTGCGTTCCGCCCGCGCTCTCTTCGGCTCGAGCCATCACGAACCGGCCATCCGGCGCTACGTCGTAGCCGGTGGCGGGATTTGCACCCGTCGTGCCCGTGCCCGATAGATAAGGTCCCTTGAACAGCAAAGTAGGGCTCCCCGGCGCAAGCTGCGGCTCCGCCGCCATGGCGACCGCCATCATCTTGTCGCCAATCCGGTAGAAGAGCTCCCGGCCGTCTCGGGACCACAGGGGCTCCGTGCCGCCCTCGGTCGATATCTGCAACTTGCCGCCGGGCTCGGGAAAGGCGGTGACGTAGACCTCTTGGCGACCGGACTCGTTGGAGACGTAAGCCAGCCAGCGGTCGTCGGGTGAGAGCGTCCCGGTGTGCTCTTCGAAGGGCGTTTGAAGGAGCATTTCCGGCTCGCTCTCACCTTCCAGGCGGACCATCCCGATGTCGCGGCCTGTGGTGTCACTATGTTGTCTGAAGACGATCGTCTTCCCATCCGATGAGATCGATGTGGGTGCGCGATAGGCGCCCGTCGTCAGCTGCTCAGCGGTGCCGCTCCCGTCGGCGGGCTTTGAGAAGATATCGAAGTTGCCCTCTCGATTCGAGGCGAAGATGATCCGCTCACCGTCTGGAGACCAGAGGGGCCTTGTATTGATGCCCTCTCCGAAGGTCAGCCTGGTCAACGTGCCGCGCCCCAGCTCGAGCAGCCAGGTGTCATAGCCGCCGGCGTCAGAGATAGCGACGGCGAGACGCTGGCCGTCCGGTGAGAGGCGAGGGTCCAAATACGCCCGCAAAGTTCCCGCTGCGGGCTGCTCGACTCCTTGACGATCGACCCACACGAGCCTGCTCTCAACCCCCGAAGACCCCCGGGACATAGGCGAGCGTTTCATCGTCGGCCACCACGAAGAGCGCCCCACCGCTGTTGGGGTTGACTCCAACACCTTCGAGGACGGGACTGGGCTCTCCGGTCGACTCGATTCGATCGGCATCAAATGGCTTGGCAAAGAGTGTGGTCTCGCGGGCAAAGAGCAGGTGGTGACCCGAGGAAGCGTAGCGTGGATAAGTCCCGCCCCGGTGCAAAACTTTCCTTTCGCCCGTCTCGAGGAGAACCGCTTCGAGTGTCGCGTCATCGAACGAAGCACCGCCGGCCCACACTACGAAAAGCACCGCCTTCCCATTGGGTAGAAACCACGGCCAGCCGTGGCCTGCCTCCCCTTCTTCCAAGGTCGTGAGCTCGACCGGGGTCCCGCCGGAAGCGGGCACCTGATAGAGCGCGTTCGCAAAGGTCCCATATACGATCGTATCGTCGGGTCCCCAGGTGCCGCCGCGGGCGCGCGAGACCTCCGCAATGGTCAGCGTCGCGCCACCACTGACCGACACCTTCTTCAAGGCACCGGAGGCGAAAAACGCCAACCACTGACCGTCGGGCGAGAAAAACGAAACGGTGGCATTTTCGGTACCGCTGAGCGGCGTGGCTTCCAGGCTGTCGAGGGACCGGATGTAGAGCTGTCTGTTCCCGCCGGGCAGTTGGCCCACGAAGGCCAGCATCTTCCCGTCCGGAGAAAGCACCGGCGTCCCGCCCGGCCCCATGAAGAGTCGACTATCGGCGGCCCCGAGATTCACCGAAAACCGCACGGGTGGTTCAGGCGCGCTTGCGGTTAGCCACAAAATCCACAGTGTTGCCAACAAGGCAACGGCGAGGACACCGGCCAGACCCCACGCGAGCACGGGAGACCGCGCCTTCACCGCCTCGGATCTCTCTGTCGGCTCAGCGAGGATTTCTTGAATCTCCACACGGACGTCCCCGACGTCGCGCCAACGCAGTTTACGGTCTTTCCTTAGGCAACGTCGCAGCAACGCGTCGAGGCGCGGATCTAGATTTGGAAGCACACTCCAATCGGGCTCCTTGTTGATGATGCCCGCCAGAATTTCCGGGACGTCCTCGCCGGCAAACGCCTTCTTCCCTGTCAACATCTCGTAGAGCACGATGCCGAAAGAGAAGATGTCCGTGCGTTTATCGACCGTCTTGCCTTTTGCCTGCTCCGGGCTCATATAGGTAGCCGTCCCGAGAATGACGCCCGCTCGGGTCGCGTCCCGGCTCAGTGCGGGAGACTGCGAGCCGCCTTCGCCCGAGGAACCGCTTTCGGCTTCGGCGAGCTTGGCGAGGCCGAAGTCGAGGACTTTCACTTGTCCCTCAGGGTCGACCTTAACATTGGCAGGCTTCAGGTCGCGGTGGATGACGCCCTTTTCGTGAGCGGCCTCGAGAGCTTCGGCAATTTGTTGCGAGATCGCAAGAGCCTCGTTGGCGGGGAGTGGCCCACGGGCTATCCGCTCGGCGAGGGTTTCGCCCTCGACCAGCTCCATGACCAAGAAGGGTTTGGTTTCGAACTCCTCCACTCCATAGAGCGTGGCAATCTTGGGATGATTGAGTGACGCTAGAAGCCTTGCTTCCCGTTCGAAGCGAGCCAGCTTTTGTGGGTGCTGCGTGAACTCTTCGGGAAGGACCTTGATGGCGACTTCACGGCCCAGCTTGTTATCCCGAGCGCGATACACCTCGCCCATGCCTCCCGCCCCGAGGGGCGAGAGGATTTCGTAAGGGCCTAACTTCGTGCCAGCTTCGAGTGCCATCAGTTAGTTCGTCGGGGTGAGACGTTTCAATTCTTCGAACCAGTTGAGTACCACGTGAATCTGAGGAGGCGTGGAGCTCGCCTCGCTCCGGATCATCACGAACTCCTGACCGTCTGCAGAGACGTCATAGCTTGCCGCTGAGGTTGCACGCGCTTGAAAGGAACCCTCGAACAACAGGGTGGGTTTTACGGCGAGGAAAACTCCTTCAGTAGTAGTGGATACCGCCAGCATCTGTTCTCCATTCCGGTAGAAGAGCTCGTTCCCATTTCTCGACCATCGGGGTTCCGTCCCCCCATCGGTAGAGACCCGCACCTTCCGGCCGAGTCCAGGAAAGGGCTGAACGTAAACTTCAAATTGACCGGTCTCGTTGGATTCATAAGCGAGCCACAGTCAGGCACTTCGCCATCAATCTCCCACTCGGGGATGACCTGGTGGCGGGCGGTATCGAGGGACCGCTGGTGGTTGTCTCCTCTGACGGGACGAACTTCGTATACGCGGGCATGCGCGGCGGCACGGAACAGCTCTACCTGCGTCCGGTGGGTGAAACGGAGCCCACGCCCCTAGTGGGTACGGAGGGTGGCCGAATGCCATTTTTTTCCCCGGACGGCCAGTGGATAGGCTTCTTTGCCGATGGCCAATTGAAGAAGACGTCTGTCGCGGGAGGCCCAACGGTGGCGATCTGCGATGTCCGCTCTCCTCTTGGGGGTAGCTGGGCAGCCGATGACAGCATACTCTTCTCGTCCGGAGGAGGTCTCGCCTCGGTTTCTGCAAATGGGGGAATACCTCGAGAAACGACGGGGTCGGCTCCGGCGACGGTTGAGAGAAGTCACCGCTGGCCCGATATGCTGCCCGACGGCAAGAGCGTGCTGTACACCGCCTGGCAAGATCCTGCTGGCACCGGCAATGTCAACATTCTTTCGTTGGAAACCGGAGAGGGGCGTCTTCTCCTTGAAAACGGAACGAGTGCGCGGTATGTCGCGAGCGGCCACATTGTCTTCGCACGCGAGGGCGCGCTCTTCGCCATGCCCTTCGATCTGGAACGGATGCAAACGAGCGGCGCCGCGATTCCCGTCCTCGAGGGCGTGGGGTGGGGCGGGGCCGGCGAAGCCTATTTCGATGTCTCCGATGAGGGGACACTCGTCTACATCGCCGGCCAGACGAAGCCCGAAACTGGTCTGGTTTCGGTCAATCGTAAAGGGGAGAGCCGGCCACTCGGTCCAAGGCGGAGAGCGACTTGGTACGGTGTCGAACTCTCACCCGACGACAGTTCGGTCGTCGTTGCCATCGAACCCCAAATTGACCCCCCCGACCTCTGGGTTCTGGACAAAGCGCGCGAAACGCTGACACGACTTACTTTTTCAGAAGCACGAGGGAATCGTAGCCCCGTTTGGTCTCCCGACGGCCGACAGATCTTCCTCTGGGCGGCTAACAATGTAGCCTCCATTGAGGTGGACGGAAGCGACCGAGACCTTTTGGACAGAACGGGACGCACTTTCAACGTCGCTAGATCCCACGTCCCTTTCGTCGGACGAGGAGGTGTTAATCGTAAGTCTGCGCGGCCAGAACGGAAACTGGGACGTCGGCGCTTTGCGACTCGACGGAGTCGGCGAGGTGGAAACGCTTTTAGGGGGCGGCTTCGACGAGCGCCGAGGGAAGCTGTCCCGGGACGACAGGGGTGCGGTGCGGAACGCATCACACTCCAGACGGCGATACCTGCAACGAGTATCGCTAACCCCCAGACGACCCTTTCTCGCGCTCGATTCGACGTGGAGATGGCGAATGGTTGTTGCGCGGTACCACCCGTCGGGTCGGCGAGGATTTCTTGGATCTCGACGCGGACGTCCCCGATGTCGCGGCGACGCAGTTTCCGATCCTTCCGCAGGCATCGCCGCAGCAACGCGTCGAGGCGCGGATCCAGATCCTTCGGAAGCGCACTCCAATCGAGCTCGCTACGGATAATCGCGGCCAAGACATCCGAGACGTCTTCGCCGGAAAACGCTCGCTTTCCCGTCAACATCTCGTAGAGCACGATTCCGAAAGAGAAGATGTTGCTGCGCTTATCGACCGTCTTGCCTTTCGCCTGCTTCGGGCTCATGTAAGCAGCCGTCCCGAGAGCTTCGGCAACCTTGTTGAGAGATCGTGAGAGCCTCGGTAACGGGAAGTGGCCCGCGGGCAATCCTTTCGGCGAGGGTTTCCCCCTCGACCAGCTCCATGACCAGGAGCGGTTGGTTTTGAGCTTGCTCGACGCCATAGAGCGTCGCGATCTTCGGATGGTTGAGTGACGCTAGAAGCCTTGCTTCCCGTTCGAAGCGAGCCAGCTTTTGCGGATGCTGCGTGAACTCTTTGGGAAGAACTTTGATCGCGACTTCGCGCCCAAGTTTCGAATCGAGGGCGCGGGTAGACCTCACCCATACAACCTGCGCCGAGGGGGGACAGGATCTCGTAGGATCCGAGTTTCTCGCCGACCGTGAGAGGCATTCTTATCGACCCGTAAAACAGCAATCGTATGGCACGAGACTCTTCAGAGCAACCGGCCGCTGCTACGATGAGCCTAGCGGGGCCGTTCCGCGGAGTGCTCCTCCGTGCGCGTCGAACTTCTGTTGGACGAACGCGGCGCCAAAGACCTTCTCCGCACCTATACCGTGCACGCGTGCGCGAATGTGTGAAGGAATGTAACGGGATGCGGCCCGAACCTTGTCCGGACGAGGTGTTTGTCTGGAATTGTCGAGACGCCGGGACGTTTTCTCTTCACGTCTCTTGTCGAGCGCGATGTCCATCGCCTTGTTCCATGATCTCGGCCATGTGCTGGAAAGAACCGTAACGATGGCGCGACAACCACGGCGGCCAGCTGGTGGCATACCATGGTATTCCATACTGTGCTACCATGGGAGATACTATGAAGGTCGGAGTCTCCATTCCCGAACATCTCCTCACCTTTGCCGATGAAGAGGCCAAGCGCCGAGGCCTATCCCGATCGGCTCTCCTCGCCGTGCTTCTCGAGGCCGAGAAGGTGCGCGAGCAGACCCGCAGGTATCTCGACCAGTACGGTTGGGACGTTGCGGAAGACGAAGACGCGTGGCGAGCCCATCAGAAACGCCGGATGGCAGAGGAGTACGGTGACGATGAGTGGTGAGGCACTCCCAAGACGTGGCGAGGTGTGGTGGGTTCGTGTCGACAAACGCCGGCCCGCCGTCGTGGTGCAGACAGACTCCGTGCGTGAGCCGCGCGTGCGATCTTTCATGATAGTCCCCCTGACGAGCCGCCTTCATTTGGAGGGTTTGCCGGGAAACGTACGACTTCACCGCAACGCCACGCGACTACCGAAGGCCTCCGTCGCCAACGTCTATGATCTTCAGAAAGTGCTTCGACCCGACCTTCTAGAATGCCTGGGACTGCTGCCCCCTGAGCACATGGCCGCACTCGACAACGGTCTTCGACTCGTCCTCGATCTTTGACGGCGACAAGAAACGCATTCGACTGCACCTAAAACTCAGTCGAAAACATTGGTGTCAACGACGGCGCGCAGCATTCACTCTGCGGCGGCGAGAGTCTTCTGAGGCCGCCGTGATATCCGACTCTATCTCGGCCGGTGAGTATTCGCTCGATCGCTCTCGTACTCGAGCTAGCAAGGTATCCATGCGCTGGGTCCAGACATCCGGAGACAGGCCGTCGGCACTATCCCGTCGGTAAGAATCTAGGTATTGCTGTAGCGCCTGCCGCACGACTTCAGCGAAACTCCGCCCCTCCTCGACCGCGATATGCTTCAGCAATCGGAGCTGCTCGTTATCCAAGTAGATGTTGGTCCTCTTCATGTTCACTCCGCATGACTAATATACATCATGGAGTCATGATGTATATCCATCACGGCGCTGCGGTGTCCATCAAGTTCCAAACTATAGATGTCTTCGGGATCGCCGCACCCCTTCTTCCCCCAGCCGGAGCTCAACTTCCGCGTTGAGATCGAGTCCGGAAAACTCCTTCCGCAGGTACTTCAGGTACCCGGCGCCGGCGATCATCGCCGCGTTGTCGGTGGACAACGAGATACTCGGAAAGACGACCGGCACTCCCAGCTTGCTGCCCAGCCGACCGAACTCGGAGCGTAGGCCGCTATTGGCAGCCACGCCGCCCGAGACCAAAATGCCGAGTGCCTTGACACGTTGGGAGACGCGCTTGGTCGTCGCCACGAGTGCATCCACGACTGCCTTCTGAAAGCCGGCGGCCAGATCGAGAAGGTCGCGACGATCCATAGGATCCTCGCCCGCGGCAAGCGGATCGATGCTCCGCTCTCGAACGGCTCGCAGCACCGCCGTCTTCAGCCCGCTGAAGCTGAAATCGTCACTCCCATCCGAGATCTTGGCCACCGGAAGCGGAATGGCCCGCGAGTCACCGTGTCCGGCAAGACGATCCACTATCGGACCGCCCGGATAGCCAAGTCCCAAACGCCTCGCCACCTTGTCGTAGGCTTCACCCGCCGCGTCGTCCCGCGTTTTCCCGAGCAGCTCGTAGTGCGCCTCGTCCCTCATCAAATACAAACCCGTATGACCTCCCGAGACCACCAGCGAAACCACGGGATGCGGGATGGGCTCCGATTCTGGCCGCTCCATGTAGGCGGCGCGAATGTGGCCCTCCAGGTGATCGACGGCAAGGAGAGGAATCCCCCGCGCGTACGCGACGGACTTTCCGAAACAGAGACCCACGAGGAGCGAGCCGATGAGGCCCGGCCCCTGGGTCACCGCCACGGCATCGATGGCCGCGAGATCCACCTCTGCTTCTTCGAGCGCGCCCGCGACGACCGGGCCGATGTGCGCAAGGTGCTGGCGGGACGCCAGCTCGGGAACGACCCCACCGTAGGGGCGATGCACGTCTACTTGGGAGGAAATGAGGTTGGAAAGGATGCGACGGCCGTCCTCGACGACGGCGGACGAAGTCTCATCACACGAGCTTTCAATCCCGAGGATGAGCACGGCTCAAGCCGCTTTAATCTTCTTACTCAGCCGTCTTAGAACCTCGACGAAAGGCGACCGGGCCACGCCGTTCTCGCAGACGATGGCCGTCACGTAACGGTTAGGCGTGATGTCGAACGCGGGGTGCTCCGCCCCGACCCCATCGGGCACGATCTGCACTCCCTGAAAATGCGTCACTTCTTTGGGATTTCTCTGCTCGATGGGGATCTGATCGCCGGAGGGAATGCTGAGATCGAACGTGCTGGTCGGTGCGACGGCGTAGAAAGGAATGCCGTGCTCGCGAGCCAGCACCGCCACCGTATAGGTCCCAATCTTGTTTGCGACGTCGCCGTTGGCAGCAATGCGATCCGATCCCACCACGACGAGATCGATCTTCTTTCGCGCCATGAGGTGACCGGACATGTTGTCGGTGATGAGCGTGACCGGGATCCCATCCTTGGCAAGCTCCCAGGTGGTCAGGCGCGCGCCCTGCAAGAAAGGTCGCGTTTCATCAGCGTAGACTTGAATCTTTTTCCCCGCCTCGACCGCCGCCCGCACCACGCCCAGCGCGGTTCCATAACCGGCTGTTGCGAGCGCGCCGGCATTGCAATGCGTGAGAATCCGTGCGCCGTCCGGCACCAACTCCGCACCGTGCTTTCCCATGCGCCGGTTGATCTCGATGTCCTCTCTCTGGATCTCGATCGCCTCCTCTTCCAAACCCTCCGCCAGACGCTCCGGCCCCTCGGGCAGGAGCTCCTCGAAGCGCGACTTCATCCGCTCGATCGCCCAGAACAAGTTCACCGCAGTGGGTCGCGTCTGCCGCATCAGCTCGCAGACCGCGTTCAAGGTGTTGCGGAGCGCCGTCTCATCTTTTGCGGAGGTTTGCTTGATGCCCAGCGCAATACCCATGGCCGCGGCCACTCCAATCGCAGGCGCACCTCGTACGACCATGTTGGTGATGGCCGCAGCGACTTCCGGAGCGCTCCGGCAGGTTAGATAGCTTTCCCGCATTGGAAGAAGGGTTTGATCGAGAAACGCGACACCATCGCCTTCCCAACGAATCGTGTCCAACAAATCGAATACCTCCGGATCAAAGGATGAATTCTATAGAGGAGGCGCCGTCCAATGCAACCCTAGTGCCGCTCCACGATACCAGCGGATTCGAGCAACCGCCGCCTGGCCACGCTCAGTCCGACCAACCACCTAGTTTGGCGGCCGACTGGAGCAATCTGAGAGCGCTCGAACGGTAAAGGGCTTTCCCGAGCGGCCAGCACTGCGCGTGAGCGGCACCGGCGATGACCAGGTGCTCGGTCGGGCCGGCCGATCGGGCGAGCAAACGCCTCCCGTGCTCGGGAGTCATCCGCGGATCCTCCGCCCCACTCACCAGCAGAAGCGGGCGATCCCCCAACGCCTCGACGGCATCCCCGATGTGCACGCGAAACAAGTTGTACCTGGATAAGAGAGACGCCGCGGCGAGCACAAGGGGCACGATGGGGAACGACGGCACGTGAAACCGCAACCGAACGGTATCCGCCAGAACATGATCGAGCCGCTCGAAGCTGGACTCGGCGATGACTCCCGCGATCTGACCGAACCGCGCCGCGGCAAGAAGAGCGGTGGCGGCGCCCATCGAGATCCCCCAGACCACGAACCGTTCGCCCAATCCTCGCTTGTTCAGCATGCGGAGCGCCTCGCCGACGTCGGCGGCCTCGAGTGGCCCAACCGACACCGCTGCGGGAGAGCTCTCCCCGTGTCCGCGCTGGTCGTAGATCAAGCTCGGGAAACCGTGATCGAACAAAAAGCGGGAGTGATCGAGGTAGGAGCTCTTGCGATCCGTATATCCGTGCAGCACGACGACCGGCGGCTTGCTGAGCTGCGGGCCGACGAGCCAACCCGTAAGCTGCAAACCGTCGTGAGAGGCGAACGTCACCCATTCGAAGGGAAGGCCGGCGTCCTCCGGCGTCAGATGCGTCGGCGCTTTTCTCGGGGGGTGAATCAGAAGCCGAGCGGCGAGGAAGGAAAACCCCGCCAGCCCTAACAGCCCCACCAGGACGAGTCCCAAAATCACCAGGATCTCGGCATGGATTCGACCCGGCCAGCCACGTGCGGGCTCTCTCGCGATCTAGCGAAGCGAGAGAGCCCCAAGGAAGGTGGTTAGACCGCGGGCCACTTCACGAACAAGATACTGAGCGAGATGACGAACACATAAATGACGAGCGACTCGATCAGCACGACGCCCAGCAAGAAGGCGAAGCGGATCTGAGGAGCGGCGCCGGGGTTTCTAGCGATCGCCTCACAGGCAGCAGCCGCGGCCTTACCTTGGGCTAAGGCGCCAAAAGCGGCGGCGAAGGCCAAGGCTCCGGCGCCCGCGATCAAGGCTGACGCGGTGACGCCAGACGTAAAAAAGCCCTCCGCTTGCGCATAAACGGGAGTCCCCATCGTTAGAAAGGCGAGCGACCCGAAAGCCGCCAGCAACAAAGTCCTTTTCACCAGAATATCCTCCTTTCGCAGTTAACGAATAGCTCAGCCTCGGCAAGCACCGACGTTTGCACGGTCAATGTTCTTCCATAGCCACCGCACCACCGAGGTAAATCATGGTCAGCATGATGAAGACAAAGGCTTGCAAAACACTTCCGAATACCGCGAAGGCCATCATGGGGAGCGGAATCAAGAACGGAATCAGGCTCGCCAGTACGAGAATGACGAGCTCTTCGCCAAAGATGTTACCGAAGAGCCGCATCGACAAGGAAAGTACGCGGCTAAGATGACTGATAATCTCGATGGGAAGCATGATGATCACCAGGGGAAGCACCGGTCCGAGAAAGTGTTTCAGGTAAGGCAGGAGACCTTGAGCGAGAACTCCCTGGTAATTGTAGTAAAGGAACGAGACGAGGGCGCAACCCACCGTCACGTTCAGGTTCGTGGTTGGAGACGACAGCCCGGGGACCAAGCCCGCCAGGTTGGACACTAGGATGAACAGCCCCAGAGTTCCGACCAGACCCAGGAACTGACGCCCCTTCGGCCCGACGTTTTCTTCGAGCATGCCGAGCAGGGCACCCACCAAGGCTTCCAGGGCCAACTGAAGCTTGCCGGGCTCTTCGATCCGGATACGCGAGCGGAACCACGCCGCCCCCGCGGTGAGGAGCGTCGCGGTGAAAATGGCCATGATGACGTGATCGGGAATCATTGGGTGGGCGGGATCCACGTGGAATCCCAATGCGGTGAGGAGAGAGGCCACGGGCCCACCCAGAAGCTGGTTCAGGATTCCGAAGAGGAACGATTTGTGCTCGAGTTGTTCCATTATTTAGTAGCGCGTGGGGCCCCCAGCCTTCGCTAAAAGCTTCGGCTGGTCCGCCGAAGTTCTCTTCGTTTCCAATACGGACGAAGGCGGACACCCCCACGGCTCAGCAGCCTTCGTCGGCGCAGGCCAACTCTGCGGCCTACGACTACTTGGGATCGGTTAAGGCTAGGACGCGTCTTGCGGGCTGCGCGTCGCCGGAGGCATCACCTCCGGACGCGACCCTCGAATGCTTCGAAGCCCCACTCAAAAAAGATGGCCGCTACCGGAGCCGATAGACCCAGGCTGACGGCCACCACGTTTGCTTTCCAAATAGCGAATATAACATAGAGCGAAGCACCCAACAAGGCGTAGCGCAGGCCGAATCCCAATACTGCCAGCGTCGTGCCACGGCTCTGGCTCGGCTGGGCCACGCGCTCGACCATGAAACGGAGGGCGCCGAAATTGAGCAGAGCCAGCAACCCTCCTGCGGCGACCGAAAGCGCGAACTCGACTCCCCACAACAGGCCCACCGCCGTGGTGGCTGCGGTTACGGCGACCCCCAGCCAACCGACGCGCCGCCCAGAAGGCTCGGAAGGCTCCGGCAAGCCGGGTTCCTCAGGTGTCTTCATCGAACTTCTTGAGTACCCGTACGAGATGGATGAAGGCCGCCACCACGCCGAAGCAGAGGCCGACGAAAGACAGCCAGGGAAACGTGTCCAGCCAACGGTCCGAATAGTACCCGGCAGCCGCACCCATGGTAATAGCGACGGGAAACATGAGGCCCACGGTGGAGAGTAGGGCGAGTTTCCGGAACCTCGCTCCGGAATCGGCAGGCTTCGGCATCGTCCGAACTGCCGGCCGAGCTTCCCTTAACGATCGGAGTTGCTCGACCGGGTCGCCTCAAGCGTTGGGAGCGTAGGAACGCCCGCGGCTTCGATGGGCGATGACTCGATCTTCTCGACGATGTTCCGCACCGGCACTTCGAGGCGTTTCAAGAAAGGCGCCGGATAGACGCCGATCCAGACGCAGAAGACAATGATCGGAATGAGCGTCCAACGCTCGCGCCAGTCCAAGTCCTTGAGATTCATGTTCTCGGATTTGTCGAGCTCACCGAACATCGTTCGCTGGTAAAGCCAGAGCAGATAGGCCGCTCCCAGGACGATGCCCACTACGCCGAAGGCCGCCCACACCCAGTTCTCTTGGAACGCTCCCAGCAGAATCATGAACTCACCGATGAAGCCGTTGAGCAAAGGCAGCCCCAACGACGCCAGAGCGATGACCAAGAACATCGCCGCAAAAACCGGGACGACTTTCGCGAGGCCCCCGAAGTCGGCGATCTCGCGAGTATGACGCCGCTCGTAGATGAGACCCACTATCAAGAAGAGCCCGCCTGTCGAGAGCCCATGGTTGATCATCTGCAGGATCCCGCCCTGCAAACCGATCTCGTTGAGAGCAAAGATTCCCAACATGACGAAACCGAGGTGGCTCACCGAGCTGTAGGCGACCAACTTCTTCCAGTCGCTCTGTACCAGGGCTACCATCGCTCCATAAATGATGCCGATGATGGCCAAGATAACCATCCACCAGACCGCCCCTTTGCTCGCCTCGGGTAACAACGGCAGCGAAAACCGCACGAAACCGTACGTCCCCATCTTCAGGAGCACGCCCGCCAGGATGACCGAGCCCGCGGTAGGTGCTTCCACGTGCGCATCGGGAAGCCAGGTATGGAACGGGAACATCGGGACCTTGATGGCGAAGGCGAAGAAGAAGGCGAGGAAGACCCAGTACTGGAGATTGTAAGGCAGCCCGAGATTCATGAGCTCCAGCACGTTGAACGTATAGATGCCGGTCTGCTCGTAGTAGTAGAAATAAAGCGCCAGGATGCCGAGCAGCATCAGCACGCTGCCCACCAGCGTGTAGAGGAAGAACTTGATAGCGGCGTAGAGCTTTCTCGGCCCGCCCCAGACCCCAATGAGGAAGTACATCGGGACCAGCATGACCTCCCAAAAAACGTAGAAGAGAAAGAAGTCCAACGACACGAAGACACCCAGCATCCCGGTTTGGAGAAGGAGCATCATCACGTAAAACTCTTTGACTCTCTCGGTGATGGCTGTCCACGCGGACAGAATGGAGATGAAACCGAGCATCGTGGTGAGCAGGATCAAGAGCAGGCTGATTCCGTCGATACCCAGGAAGTACTGAACGCCGATACTCGGGATCCAGTCGTGTTGCTCGATGAACTGGAACTGCGCGCCGGCCGGGTCGAAATAGAACCAGAGCGGCAGCGAAATGGCGAACCCTAGGAAACCGAATATGTTAGCGAGCCACCGAGCGAGATCATCCTGCTGTTTCTTGACGAAGAACAGGATGATCAAGCCACCCAGGCCGGGAAGAAAAACCACCCAAGAGAGGATGGGCCAACCGAGTACATTGTTCTCGGGCATCGAGCGAGTCCTTTTCTTAGATCAAAAAGTAGAATAAGCCCACGAGGACGAAGATCCCCATCAGCATCACCAGGGCGTAGTTCTGAACCAGGCCGGTTTGCACGCGGCGGAAGATCCCGGAAAACGTCGTGAATATCGACCCCAAGGCATTGACCGCACCATCCACGAAATTCATGTCGAAGAAATTGGAGACATAGCTCGCCAATAGCGTTCCCAAGGCGGTCCCGTTGACGGCACCGTCCACCACCTTGGCATCGAAGCTAGACATTCCTTCCGACGCGTGAAGGGTCCCCTGGACGAACGTCATGTCATAGAGCTCATCGACGTAATACTTGTTGTAGAGAACCTGGTGCGCTCCCGGCCACGCCTCGGCCATGGCTTTTGGCCGTTCCGGCCGCTGGACGTAGAAGCGATACGCCAGAAAGAGTCCGAATCCTGCCACCGCAATCGAGATCAATGCGAAAAGGATCTCGGTCGACGCTCCGTAGTGAGCTGCCTCCGCCGTGTTCTCGGCCGCGACGTGGGTCCCCGCTAGAATGGCCGGCTCCAGGAAACCCTCGATACGATTGGCACCACCAAAGGCATGCGGGACCCCTACGTATCCAGCCAGGATGGCTCCCGCCGCCAGTAAAACCAGCGGCCACGTCATGACGCCCGGCGACTCGTGAAGGTGAGACTCCATCTTGGCCCCGCCTCTGAACGTCCCGAAGAAGGTCATAAGGACCTGACGCCCCATGTAAAAAGCCGTCATGCCGGCGGCCACCAGCCCAATGAACCACAAGACCGTGCTTCCATGTGAGCCGCTATAGGTCAGCCACAAGATTTCATCCTTGCTGAAGAATCCGGCCGTGAAGGGAACTCCGGCCAGCGCGGCGGTGGCGATCATGAAGGTCAAGCCGGTCCTGGGCATGTGTCGATAGAGCCCGCCCATGTTCCGCATGTCCTGCATCTCGGTGTAGTTCCGATGTCCACCCGATTCGTACTCGGCGTGCTCCATGGAGTGGATGACGCTTCCCGAGCCCAAGAACAAACACGCCTTGAAGAACGCGTGCGTCATGAGATGGAAGATACCGGCGGCGAACGCCCCGACACCGCAGGCCAGGAACATGTAGCCGAGCTGCGACACGGTCGAATAAGCGAGAACTCGCTTGATGTCATTCTGAACGAGACCGATGGATGCGGCGAAGATCGCCGTCACGGCACCCACTACCGCGACCACCGCAAGCGCCGACGGGGCATGCTCGAAGAGCACGCCACAGCGCGCGACCATGTAGACACCCGCGGTCACCATGGTGGCGGCGTGGATCAAGGCCGACACGGGTGTCGGACCTTCCATCGCGTCGGGCAGCCAGACGTAGAGGGGAATCTGCGCCGACTTGCCCGCGGCACCGACGAAAAGCAGGACACCGGCAACCGACAGGAGGCCCCAACCGACCTCAGGCTCCGCGAAGCGTTCGGCGATCGCCCCCATCACCGCGTAGAAATCGAGCGAGCCGAAGTTGACGAAGATCAACATCATCGCCAAAAGGAAACCCGCGTCGCCGATGCGGTTGACGATAAAAGCCTTCTTCCCGGCGTCGGCCGCGGACTTCCTCTCGTACCAGAACCCAATGAGTAAGTAAGAGCAGAGACCCACACCCTCCCACCCGATGAACATAAGAAGGAAGTTGGCGGCCAAAACCAGGTTCAGCATGAAGAAGCTGAAGAGGTTCAGGTACGAGAAGTAACGCGCATAGCCGGCGTCGTGGGCCATGTAGCCCATCGAGTAGACATGAATGAGGAAACCGACCCCGGTCACGACCAAGGCCATCACCATGGAAAGAGAATCGAGACGGTATTCCCAGGCGATGTTCAGTGTTCCCAGAGTCCCATCGGTCAGCACCACATCCATTCCCGGGATCCAGGTGAAGAGCCGCGCGGTCTGGACGGCCGTACCTCCGCCGGACCAAAAGATCCCGAAGAAGCAAGCGAGAGCGAGAAGGAACGAGAAGCCGATGCTACCGCAGGCTACCGCCGAGACGAGAGCCTTGGGCAGCCGTTTGCCGAAGAGTCCGTTAACGAACGCCCCGACGCCGGGCAGAAGCGGAATAAGCCAGAATAGTTCACTCACGATGTGCTTTTATGAACGAAGAGAACGTGCTGTACAAACTTCGAGGAGGCCATCCTACTTCGGAGGGGCCTCCCCTTTATCGCAAACGAGGCGGATTTATAGCACGCGTTTGAATTGTCTGTCAAGTGCAGGATTCAAGCTTACCTACTAAGGCACAACAGGTTCGGAGAGCTGGAAAATGCTGCGAGGGGGGAGTGGGATCAGCTGTACTGTTTTTCTTTACAGTTGATGCAGACCTTGGTCCAGGGGACCGCCTTCAACCGGGCCGCCGCGATCTCCTCCTCGCAGTCGACGCAGATCCCGTAGGTGCCTGCTTCGACCCGTTGAAGGGCGACCTCGATCGCGCGGAGCAACTTGTTGTCGGTTTGTTTGAGCTGGATGCTGATCTCTTCTTCGTTGGCGGCAGCGGAGCGATCGGCGAAGTCTCCGTGCCCATCCGTGTTGGACTCCTCGTCGATAATCGTCCGCCCCACCGACTGCTCAAGCGCTTCCTTCTTACCCGCGAGGGCTTTCCGGTATTGGGCCAGTTCCGATTTCTTCATGGTTTCCGTTGAATCTGTCGCTAACGCAGGCCCAAGGGCCCCGTTTCACTAGAATTTGTTATTATAGCCTCGCTCCTTTCTGGGGGCAAGCGCCCACGGCGAATGCGGGGGGAATCGGGAAGTCTTGAGGTTTCGAGAACGACTACTTCTTCTGCGTTTTCGACTCGGTGAAACCCCGCAGGGTCTCCCGATCCTCCGAAGAAAGTCTGGGGAACTCCATCCCCGCCAGGTAATCTCCGGCGGAGCTTTGGACGCGCACCACGCGAGCCTCGACGACCATGGTTCGCTGCTGGAGCAGCAGCTTCACGAAATAAGAAGATCCCAACGTGAGCACGCGTTTGATGCGGAGCAGCATGCCTCCCAGGCTCACGTCGAGCACGGAGCCCTCCCAGCCGTTGCCCAATTCTGCGAAGCACTCCCCTAGCGTGGGGACACGGGAGTAGCGGCGGCGTGTCGTGGGCTCGGACGGTACGGCCTGCATCCTGTCCTCTTGGCTGCGGGTGTCCTCGAATACTCCAGAAGGCACGCCCACAGTCATATCTTATCCCTAGCCGCCCCAGGCTGACAAACGCGATGGGCCCAGCCTTCGCTGGAAGCTTCGGCTGGTCCGCCGAAGTTCTCTTCGTTCGAAGGACGGACTTCGGCGGACACCCCCACTAGTGATCTTGATCGCCGACCAGGATATCTAAGGCATGGGCAAGAGTCGGCCGCAGTGCGGTAAGCCCCTCTCGCACCGCGTCCGGGCTTCCCGGCAGGGCGACGATGAGCGTCTTCCCCACCGTCCCCGCCAGGCTTCGCGAAAGCGAGGCCATGGGCGTGTGCTGCAGCCCATCGGCCCGGAGCAGCTCGCCGTACCCGGGAAGCTCTTTTTCGATCACGTCCCGTACCGCTTCCGGGGTGACGTCCCTAGGCCCCAACCCGGTGCCTCCCGTGGCAACAATTAGGTCGGCTGCACCCCCGGCCACCCAGTTTCGAAGCCGCTTCCCAATTTCGTCTCGGTCGTCCGGCACCACGGCCCGGTCGACGACGTCGAAACCGAGCTCGCGGAGCCGCGTCGCGGCCACCTCGCCGGAGCGGTCTTCCCGAGTGCCGGCCGCCACGCCGTCGCTGATGGTGAGCACCACGGCACGCTTTGGCAGATCAACCTCCTTTGACCGGACCCCGTCGGGCGCGGTATAAATAGACCCATTGGGGGTTTTGTATTGTGGTAGAACCGGTTATGCGCCCGCGTCGCCGGGAATTCTCACGGAGCGTTCCCCGCCTGTCAACATGCAAGACGATCCCTGAAACGGTGACCGCTCGATGACCCGCACGAAATGGCTCCTCGGCGCGCTCTTCGCGATGGCGCTCATCGCGACCAGCCATCGGCTCGCCGGACAGTCCGGGCAGGCGGCCCCCGCTCAACAAGAACAAGACGTCGACGAGGGTCGCTACCAGTTCCGCGTCAGCGTCGATTTGATCTCGCTGAACGTCACGGTCACCGATGCCCGCAGCCGGTTCATCACCGATCTCAAACGTGACGATTTTCGTGTGTTCGAAGACGGCGTCCACCAAGAGCTTGACGTGTTCTCACAAGAAGATCTCCCGCTGCGCATGATCCTCTTACTCGACTCGAGTGCGAGCATGGAAGAGAAGATGGGTTTCGCGCAGCGGGCAGCCATCCGTTTCGTCGGTCAGATGAAGGACGATGATCTGACGGAAGTGGTCGAGTTCGGGAGCAAGGCGCACATCATTCAACCCTTCACCGCCAACGCCGAGGACCTCAGCAAGGCCATTCTTCGAACCCAGGCGGGCGGCACCACCAGTCTTTACAACGCCCTCTACATCGCCCTCAAGGATCTCTCGCGGCGCCGTTCCGACATCCGCCGCCAAGCCATCGTCGTGCTGTCGGACGGCGAGGACACCAGCTCCCTGGTGACGTTCGATCAGGTTCTGGAGCTCACCAAGGACACCGACGTGACGATCTACACGATCTCTTTACGGCGCGAAGGGGCGAGGAAGGGCAAGTATTTCTCGGAGGCCGAGCACGTCCTGAAGAAGCTGGCGGAAGAGACGGGCGGGCAGTGGTTTTTTCCCGATCACATCGACGAGCTGGAGTCGGTCTACGCCCGCATCGCCAAGGAGCTCAAGAGCCAGTACAGCATCGGCTACTTCTCGAACAACACCCGTCGAGATGGCTCCTGGCGCCGCGTAGTGGTGCAAACCGCCTCCGACGAAGGCCTCCTCGTCCGTACCAAGCTGGGTTACTACGCCCCTCGCAACTGACGGAACTGAGCGCCATCCACAAAAGATAAGGCCCGCCACCCTTCACTTCGGAGGCAGCGGGCCTTTCGATTTCCCTGAAATCAGTTGTAGTAGTTGTTGTCTTCCAGCCCCGCCTTAGCGGTGATGTTACGCAGGACGATGGTCGTCGTGAACGACTGGCGCAAACGGTTCCCGTCGGCGAAATCTCCCTCCGATGCGCCTCGGAGGTCGGTGCTCGCGCTTGTTCCGCGAAGCGTCACACGAACCTGCGTGATCCAGGTATCCGGGTCGGCAAGGAGAGGCATCGCGGGGTCGTCGACGAACACATCGCTGTCGCCAAGAGCATACTGCACCTGGAGATTCTCGATGTTGGCGGCGACCGGATACCAATCGGTGCCGTCTCGGAGGTCTCTTCGCTCCAGCGCCGGGTTATCCGCCGGCGGGAGCGGGTTGATCCGGTATTGGATCATCGAGAAGACGCCGAAAATCGCGCAGTCCCCATCCAACTTATCGTTGAAACCACCTGGACGGTTGAAATTTTTCTCGTCGTTTCCAGAATTGTGGTTCAGAGTCATGGTGGCGCAGTCTTTGCCCGTGCATCCTGGGTCCTGAGTCAGCTCGAAAGGTACGATCGCAAGCTCGCCGTCTCCGTCGCAGTCGTCCGTTTCGATGGCGAAGAGGACATCCCCATCGGCATAAGACGACTTGTATTCTTTCGGATCGTCGACCTTCGGATTGAGAGTCGTCGGATCGACCTTGGCCGTCGCAGCCTTCGAGAGTGGTCCGTAAGGGGGGGCCGGCAAAACCGTCGGGAAATCTGGGTCGGAGTACATGATCGTGACCCCGTCGGGATCTGGGGGATTTCCACCGCCGTCGAGCGGAACGACCGCGAACAACACCGGCAGGTTTTCCCCGAGACCGGCATCCGTCAGATCTCGAACGATCATGTCCAGACCGTAGCGGGCGTTCTGGTTCATCTCCGCCACTTCGGGCTCTCTCTGAAAGGTGGTTTGTCCTTTCTGCAGGATAGTAAACACGGATGCCATCACGATCATGGTGATGAGCATGGCAACCATCATCTCCACCAACGAGAAGCCCTTTTGAGCTCTCGGAGCCTTCGGTTTAGGGGCGGTCTTCATAGGGTCCTCCGTTTTTCTTCGCTTCACGCCTAGTCGGTCAACTGTCGGGGCAGCTCCGATACCATTAAAGCAAGGTGTGTTCCAAAAGCCGAGCGTCGGAATGCCATCGCCAAGCCCCAACAAGAGAGCGAGTTACAGTGCCGGCAGGTGGGGACCGGAGACCCGGCAACGGGGACGTTGGGGGAGCCTTACCCGAGTCGGGTCCAGAAAGACACACGTCTGGCGGGAGAACCAAGTAAGTACATTTCTATGAATAACTTAGTCAAGGTCGACTGCTTTTTCACGCGTAGGGATTCCCCCCAGGGGTCGAGGAGGGCTCGCCCAGGGATCGCAAACTGTATTCTGTCGCGGGATCGCGAAAAAGAATTTTACAGCGAGTGGGTTCGCTCCCACCTTCCGGAACGCGTCGATCTCTCTACCTGAGTATCACTTAGCTGGAAATGTCGGGGTCCAGGAAAACTGGCACCCCCATTGCAGTGACAGGCAGCGTCTACTATGGATGCTCCCGAGTCGGGAAAGAGCCCGGCCCGGGGGCTCAAGCTCCCTCCTAATCGTAGGCAAGAAGGGGTTGGACCACATCGGTCCAGCCCTTTCTTTTTCCTCCTCAAGCGAGTAGCTTGGCCTGTGCTGGATCGCGGGTTCTTCGAGAAGCTGGAGTCCGACAAGCTCAGCCCCTATGCCGCGCTCAGCGCCACCTCGCAGGGTCGCCGCTTCTCAGAGCCAGAGCACGCCTTCCGCACCGCCTATCAGAGGGATCGCGATCGCATCATTCACTGCACAGCGTTCCGCCGGTTGGAGTACAAGACCCAGGTCTTCGTGAATCACGAAGGAGACCACTACCGCACGCGGCTCACTCACTCCCTGGAGGCCGCTCAGATCTCGCGCACCGTCGCCCGGGCCCTTTGCCTCAACGAAGATCTGACGGAAGCGGTGACGCTCGCCCACGATCTCGGTCATCCGCCCTTCGGTCATTCGGGTGAGGACGCGATCAACGAGCTGATGCGGGATCACGGCGGCTTCGAGCACAACCTGCAGGCGCTGCGCTTGGTGGATCGCCTCGAACGCCGCTACCCGGGCTTTCCCGGTCTCAACCTTACGCAAGAAGTGAGAGAAGGCATCGTGAAACATTCACCCCGTTACCGGGAGGCCGCGCCCGCGGAGTTCATGGACGGCGCCGAGCCGGTGCTCGAGGCGCAGATCGTCGATCTCGCCGACGAGATCGCCTACACCAACCACGATCTGGAAGACGGTCTGTCATCCAAGATCCTCGACCTAGAAGGACTCGAGGAAGTCGAGATCTGGAAGGAGTACTTCGGTAAGGCGAGCGCGAGCTATCCCGGCGAGGCCACACGGGTGCGTGTGCGGGCCGCGATCCGCGGCATCATCAACACGCTCACCACCGATCTCATTAGGCGAACCCTGGAGAACGTCGACGCTCACGGAGTGCGAAGCTTGGAGGACGTGCGTCGGGCCGGGAGACGCCTGGTCGAGCTCACACCGGAGGTGGAGCAGCAAAAAAGTCGCCTCAAACGATTTCTCTTCGCCAACCTCTACCGTCACTACCGGGTGGTCCGCATGGCGGAAAAGGCGCAGCGGGTCGTTCGCGAGCTCTTCGAGGCCTACACCTCTAATCAACAGCAACTGCCTCCCCATGTCGAGGGCCGTATTCCGGAAGAAGGGCTGCACCGCGTGGTTTGCGACTACATCGCCGGGATGACTGACCGTTTCGCGCTAGGAGAGCATCAGAAGCTTTTTGACCCTCACCAAAGAGTCTAGTGCCCTGTATCAGATGTGGGGACGCCCCCCCATTTGCCAGCTAGCACGAGAGAGGCAACCACTTGAAAACACTTATGTTTCTGAGGGTTAGAGCTCTTGCCCGAACCCGCACCCTCTGGCACACGCATTGCTAAACCCCTTAACGGGGGACCACGCATTGTTGGATGTCAACCAAAGGGGGACGGATTGAGCGGCAGCCGCAAAGCTGGGGATGAAGCGACTCCCCTTCCAATGAAGAAACCGTCGATCACCCTGGTCAGCGACCGAGATCCGAGAGCCGGGAGTGGAAAGGAGAACCGGCTCCACACCCGACTCCTCCTGGTCGTCCGAGCAGAGATCCAGATCGACGGGACACCGTTAAACGGGCACCTGACCAACCTCAGTCTGGGCGGCGCCTTTCTGGCCACCGAAAAAACATTGGAAATGGGGACGCCCATGCACTTGCACGTCTTTCTCCCGTGGAAACTGGGAGAGTTCGAAGCGGAGGCGAAAGTCGTTTGGAGCTCGGGTAAGGAGGGAACCGGGACGGACCCACCCGGCGTGGGCCTCAAGTTTACCGGGTTAGATTCCCACGCCGAGAGCCGTCTACGTGGCTACGTCGATACGTTCTTCCGTCTGGTAGCGCAGATCGAAGAGTAGCCAACCTCTCGTTCTTATTGCGGGCCGCGCGACCTGTTGCTAGCGGCGGGTCTTCTTCCCCGGCGACGCTCCGTTGCCCAAGTGGGACGCGAGGTGAAAGAAATCTCCCCGCAGGCGGGCTTCCACGCTCAATACCCTCCATGCGTTCAGCAACCGGCGCTCGCGTGGATCGCCGGGAAGCGTCTTCTTTCGTTCCCGCTCGTCCGGTAGGAAATACGCGACGGGCGTATCCAAGGCTTCGGAGATCTTGCGAAGCCAATCGAGCGAAACCCGCCGTCGCCCCTTCTCGAAATTCGTAAGGGCTCCTGCCGAAATACCTACCATCCTCGCCAAGACTTTCTGTCTAATTCTCTTTTTCGTCCGGACGTCCCGGATCTTCTCACCTACCGTCAATGTCCCATCCTCCTTCTGTTGGCCTCTTACGCATGCTCCTTTATAACCTTAGCCAGAAAGAATGGATATCCGAAAAAATACGGATTTTCGAAGAAAAAGACACCCCGAACGTTTCCGGGCGAAATCTACCTATTTCCCAGCTTAGCTCTTCTGCTAGAATAGTTTAGCGGGCGTTAGCGCGATGCAGGGCGAGGAGGACATCCAAAAGAAGGCCAAGAGGCAGGAAAAGGCCAGGACCATCGTCCAAAGACTGGTCGAGGCCGGATACCCCGCTTATTTCGCCGGCGGCACGGTTCGCGACATGCTGCGGGGTGAGACGCCGGCCGATATCGACATCGCCACCGCCGCTTCTCCCGACGCCATCCGGTCACTCTTTCCCCGGACCATCCCCGTTGGCGTCGAGTTCGGAGTGCTCCTGGTCATTCAGGACGGAGAGCCCTTCGAGGTCGCCACGTTCCGCTCGGAGGGACCGTATCCCGACGGTCGGCGCCCGGCCTGGGTCAAGCCCTCGGATGCTCGGACGGACGTGACACGGCGGGACTTCACCATCAACGGCCTGCTCTACGACCCCCTCCGCAAGGAGCTCATCGACTGGGTCGAGGGACAAAAGGACATCGAGCGCTGCTCCATCCGCTCGATCGGCGATCCCCACCAGCGTTTCTCCGAAGACAAGCTGCGCATGCTGCGAGCCATCCGCTTGGCCGCCAACCTAGCTTTCCAGATCGAGGAGGCTACGGGTAAGGCCATCGAAGATCTCGCCCTCGAGATTCGAACGGTCAGCGGGGAGCGGATACGAAACGAGCTCGTGAGAATCCTCACCGGTCCTCATCCTGCCGAGGGCCTGCGACTGCTCGAGCGGTACGGACTGCTTTCGCCCATACTGCCCGAGGTGTCTGCGATGAAGGGTGTGGAGCAGGGCAAAGAACACCATCCCGAGGGAGACGTTTTCGCTCACACCGTGAAGATTCTCTCGCTTTTGAAGCAACCCGCGGTGAGCTTGGCCTTTGCCACTCTCTTGCACGACGTCGGCAAGCCTCCCACCTGGAACCCTGCCGGCCGGCCCCTGTTCCCCGACCACGCGCGGGTGGGGGCCGAGATGAGTCAAGGGATCTTAAAGCGACTCCGATTCGATCGGCGGACCCGCGAGCGGATCGTCGAAGCGGTCGCGAACCATCTTCACTTTCTCGATGCGCGCCGCATGCGCACCTCGACGCTCCGGCGCTTCATGGCCGGCAACAACTTCGACGAGGAGCTCGAACTCCACCGGCTCGACTGCTTAGCGGGAAGCGGAGATCTCTCGAACTGGGAGTTCGTGGTCGAGAAGAAAAAAGAGCTCGCGCTCGAGCCTCTTCCGGAGTCTCCGCTGCTTAGAGGGCGAGATCTCCTGCGCCTCGGCTTTGCCCCCGGTCCCAAGATGGGGGAAATCCTCGGAGAGGTCGAGGAAAAGAGGCTGGAAGGGGCTCTGCGGAACGCGGAAGACGCGGAGCGTTGGGTGAAGGAGCACTACGGCAACTAGCCGTCGTTAGATGGCTCGGCAAATTCCTCTGCCGGAGTGAGGAACTTCTCCAGCCCCGGCGCGCCCAGCTGCTTCGGAACTTCCATCTTTGCTGCGGGTTTCCAGGAAGACGGCCCGACCTTCAGGAAAACTTCGACTGTGACCTGTCCCCACTTCTCGTTCTCGAACATCTGTTCCGGCTCCTGGCTCGAGAAATAGTACGAGTCGGAACGCAGCGAGATGAGCCGCGACGCTTCGCCGGGTGCGATCGGATCGCCGGACAGAGAGTATTCGAAGGCACTCCCCCAGCTCTCCTCGGGCGCGCTCTGCCGCCGGAAGACGGCCATCGTCTGAACGTAGTCGACCGGATTGGGTCCGCTATTGTGAATGCGGAACCGCACGACGGGTCGGATGTAGATGTCGTCCTCGAGTTTTCCCCGAACCGTCCAGTAGCTCTCGACGTCGATGGCCTCGATGCCCTGCACCGCCTGCTCCTTGCCTATGTCGGAACAAGCAAGCGGGGTGGTCAGAACGAGTGCTAAAAGGAAGGCTCTTGAATCGCTATATGAATGCATTCTCATAGGTTCGTGCCCAGTTGACAGCCCAAGAGCGTTTCACTATTATAGCCGGCCTTCGGGGAGCCTCCGGCGGCTTCCCACCGAGCGCCCTTGCGAGCCAAGAATCATCCGCGGCCAGCCCACAGGGAACACTTCAAAGCCTCGAGCTGGTGCCTTGGCTTGCATCGCGGGATGAGTATAATCGCAAGGACATAAGGAGGCGATACAGCTTGATTGAAGTCAAGGAAGTAACCAAGAGATTCGGTCGACTCACCGCCGTCGATAACGTCAGCTTCGAAGTGCGCAAGGGGGAGATCCTCGGGTTTCTCGGTCCGAACGGAGCGGGAAAGACGACCACCATGCGCATCATCACGTGCTTCCTCCCCCCCAACGGGGGCTCGGCCTCGGTGGCTGGATTCGACGTCTTCCGCGAGCCCTTGGAGGTGAAGAAACGGATCGGCTATCTGCCCGAGTTGCCTCCGTTGTACACAGAGATGACCGTCGTCGACTACCTCGACTTCGTGGCTCGCATCAAAGGCGTCGACCGAGCCAAGCGTCGGGAGCGGGTGGCAAGCGTGGTGGAAACGTGCGCTCTCACCGAGGTCCGGGAAAAGCAAACTGGGCGGCTGTCGAAAGGCTACCGGCAACGCGTCGGACTGGCGCAAGCATTGGTGCACGACCCGGAAGTCCTCATTCTGGACGAGCCCACTGCGGGACTCGACCCCCGACAGATTATCGAGACCCGGGAGCTCATCAAAGCGCTCGCCGGAGACCACACGATCATTTTATCCACGCACATCTTGCCCGAGGTTTCCATGACCTGCGAGCGAGTGGTCATCATCAACGGCGGTCGCGTAGTCGCAGAGGACACTCCAGAAGGTCTGACGGCCCGCATGCGCGGGTCGGAAATCCTCAGTGTCACCGTGGAAGGGGCCGAGGACAAGGTGCGCGATACGGTTGGTTCTCTCGCCGGGGTCATTCAAATACACGACGCGGGTTCGCACAACGGAACCAACACCTTTCAGGTGGAGACGGCGAGCGGACAGGACATCCGGCGCGAGCTGGCGCGGGCTATCGTGCAAGGAGGCTATGGACTGCTGGAGCTGAAGCAAGTCGGGATAAGCTTGGAGGATATCTATTTGAAGCTCACGACAAAAGAAGATGTCGACGCTGTAGGGGAGGACTTCGACGCGGTAGACGGGGACACCGGGCGGGAGCCATCCGAGGCATCCGAGCCATCCGAGGAGGAACCGCATTCATGAGAAATGTCTGGGCAATTTATAGAAGAGAGATCTACTCCTGGTTCACATCTTGGATTGCCTATGTCGTGCTGAGCCTGTTCTTGGTCATCTTCGGATACTTCTTCTACAGCATCCTCTATAGCTTCATCGAGTACGGGTTCAGGATGAACCAGTACGGAGGCGGTGCGACGCTCAACATAAATCAAGACATGATCCGCTGGTTGTTCGACAACACGGCGATTATAGTCCTCTTCATGATCCCCAGCCTGACGATGCGAGCCTTCGCCGAGGAGAAACGCTCGGGAACCATGGAGCTTCTACTGACGTCTCCCATGACGGACTTTCAGCTCGTCCTCGGAAAGTTCCTCGCCGCCTTCTCTCTCTACGGTGTGATGCTCAGCCTCACGTTCATTCACATGGGAGTGCTTTTCTACTATGGGGAGCCCGAATGGAAGCCGCTCCTTGCCGGCTACCTGGGCATGCTTCTCATGGGCGGGGCCTTCGTTTCCTTCGGCATCCTGTTCAGCAGTTTCACGCGGAATCAAATCGTTGCGGTGTTCTCGTCCTTCTCGATTTTCCTTCTCCTCTGGCTCATCGGGTATTCGGAGAGCTGGGCCGGTAGCTGGGGCCCGACTCTGGCTTATCTGTCGGTAACCGAGCACGTCGGGGAGTTCTCGATGGGAGTCATCGACACCAAACACCTCGTCTACTATCTGTCTTTCATCGGCTTCGGTCTCTTTCTCACCAAGCAGTCGGTGGAATCGCACCGGTGGAGGGGATGAAATGAATCGCGTCATGGCTTACCTCGCACCCCTCGGCTGGGGAGCGCTCCTCGCCGGCATTCTCGTCTGGATGCTCCAGCCGGACGAGGAGAACCTCTGGACGACCTTCATCCTAGTGGGGCTCTTGTTGTCCATCGTCCACCTGGGCACGCGGTGGAGAGATCTGTCGAACGTGGCCAGGAAACGCGGCGCCCGCTACGGTGCGAACCTCGGTGTTCTCATCGCCCTGGTGGCCGGAATCATCATCGCCGGCAACTACCTTGCGAATCGTCACAACAAGCGCTGGGACCTGACGGCTTCCCAGCAGTACACGTTATCCGACCAGGCGGTGAGCGTGCTTTCCAACCTCGATCGGGACCTGAAAATCATTGTGTTCAACCGCGCGGATCAAGCCCAAGCAGCGCTCGACTTGCTCGATCAGTTTCGTTACCACAGCGATAGGATTTCGGTGGAGGTCATCGATCAGGAAGCGGAACCAGCCAAAACCGTCCCCTATCGAACCTCGACCGAGGCCAACATTCCTTTCGGAACCGTTGTCATCGACAGCGGCGAAAAAGTGGAGCGGGTCTCTGTCGCCGCCGAGGCAGACATCATCAACGGCATCATCCGAGTCATCAAGGAAGGGGCGAAGAAGATCTACTTCATCGAAGGGCACGGTGAGAAGAACGTCGACGAGTCCGCCACCGGCCTTTCGATCATCAAGACCAAGCTCGAGGAATCGAACTACGAAGTAGCCAAATTCCATCCCCTTCAATCTATGCAGGAAGGCCGGATCTTGATTCCTGAGGACGCCGCCGCTCTCGCGATTGTCGGCCCCCAACGAGACTATCTACCCGCCGAGATCGAAATGCTTCATGAGTATCTCGAAAGTGGCGGGAAAGTGCTCTTCCTCCTCGATCCGGAAAATCAGGGCGCAAAACCAAACCTCGTCGCCCTGCTGAACGACTTTGGCGTGCGCCTGGGGGACGACGTCGTCATCGACGCCTCTGGTGTGGGCCAACTCTTTGGTTTCGGTCCCGAGGTGCCGCTCGTCGCCAGCTACAGTACGCACGCCATCACGCAGAAGTTCGCGAACGCCCCGACCGTCTATCCTTTCGTTCGCTCCGTCGAGGGCGCGGAGTCAGCCGCGGAGGGCATTTCGGTGACGACGTTAGCGAGCTCATCCGAAAACAGCTGGGCGGAACAGGATTTCGACGAGCTGGCGCAAGGCCAGGTTTCGGCCGATGAGGATGAGCGACCCGGTCCCCTGTCTCTCGCGGTGGCCCTCACCATCGACGTCGAGGAGCCCGCGCCTGGTGAGCCTGGTGAGCTTGACGACCTGGCCGACCCCGCCGAGGGCAGCGACGAGGGCTCCGACACCTCCGACTCCAGTGCCGTGAGCGAGGGCCGCGCGGTAGTCGTCGGCGACTCGGATTTCATCTCCGACGCCCTCGCGGGAGCGCCGGTTGCCAACCTCGATCTCTTTCTCAACATGGTGAACTGGATCACCGAGGACGAGGACCTCATCTCCATCCGACCTCGCGAGCCCGAAGACCGACGGATCTTCATGAATCAGCAACAGCAGAAAAACGTCGCCTATCTTTCTCTCCTGTTCATCCCCGCACTCGTTCTGGTCACCGGAACAATCGTCTGGTGGGGAAGGCGGGAATGAACCCCAAGACGACGGTCATCGCCGCGGCGGTCTTCGCCGCCCTCGCGGTCTACATCTACCACTACGAGCAGGAGCCGGTCCCATCCGATGCGGAGTCGAAGTATGAACGCATCTTCGATTTCGAGGCGGAGACGATCCAACAGATCGAAGTTCGCCGAGAGGAGGACGAGGACATCACGCTCCGGCGCACTGGCGAAGACACCTGGCTGCTGCTGGCGCCGATCGAGGTCGACGCCGATAGCGTCGCGTCGACGTCTCTGGCGAACGCCGCCGCCAGCCTGGAAAGAGAGCGGGTGATCGCCGAGGGCGAATTCAACCTCGCTGATTTCGGACTCGACGCGCCCCAGCTGGAGCTCGAGCTCGACCTGCAGGATGCCTCCCAGCCGACGACTCTTCTATTCGGAGACGAGACACCGACCGGTAGCAACCTCTACGCCACCTTGGCCGGTGGCAACGAAGTCTTCGTGATGGCCGAGAGTAGCCAGTATGCGCTGGAGAAAAGCGGCTGGGAGCTGCGGGACAAACGGATCCTTCGTTTCGATCGCGACGAGGTGGAGAAAGTCGTCGTGAAGCTTCCGGAAAAGCAATTCACGTTGGCTCGCACGAGCATGGACTTCTGGAACGTCGCCGAGCCGGTGTTGACGCGTGCGGATCGCTACAAGGCCAGCGGGCTCGTCTCCATGCTCGATAGCTCGAAGATGCAAGAGCTCGTCAGCGAGTCCGCCGAAGATGTGAGCCAATACGGTCTCCGCTCTCCGACGTACGAAGTCGAAATCCAGCTTGCCGACGGAAGCTCGGACACGCTTCTCGTCGGAAATCAGAAGGACACCAACTACTACGCGCGGAACCCTGATCGCACTCTCGTCTACCTCATCGGGGAGAGCGTCATCAATGACGTCAAGAGGGACGAGACCGAGTATATTTCCAAGAAGCTCTTCGCTTTTGCCACCTACCAGGCGAAAAAGCTCCAGCTCACGTCCGCCGAGGGGACCACCCGAGTCTACGAGAAGGTCAATGAAGACAACCAAGACGTGTGGAAGCAAACGGCCCCCGAGGCCCGAGACATGGAAGGCACCGAGGTCGACGACCTCCTCTACAAGCTAAACGGAACCGAGGCCGAAGAGCTGGTGACGGAGGGCTCGGGTCTTACCGCTCCGCGCCACACCATCACCGTTTGGTCCGGGGAGAGCGAGGACGTCGAGGAGCTGGCAATCGGAGAGCCAACCAGCGACGCCGTCTACGCCCAGCGCAAGGGAGATGAGCTGATTCTGAAACTTACGGCTTTGACTTGGGAAGAGATGGAAGCCTTGATGCGTTTCGAAAACGCTCCCCCGACGGAGGATTAATCCTCGTCGACGTAGAGCTCCTTCGCCCGTTCGGTGGCCTTCACGACGGCTTTGATCAGGGTCACCCGCAACTTGCCTTCCTCGAGCTCCATGAGCCCGTTGATCGTGCAGCCCGCCGGAGTCGTCACCGCGTCCTTCAGCAACGCCGGGTGATGCCCCGTCTCCAGAACGAGGCGCGCCGATCCGAGCGCCGTCTGCGCTGCCAGTAGAGTCGAAACGTCGCGCGGCAGACCGACTTTGACGCCCGCTTCCGCCAAGGACTCGAGGATCACGTAGATGAACGCCGGGCCGCTCGCCGAGAGGCCCGTCACGGCGTCCATGTGCTTCTCATCCACGACGACCGTGCGCCCCACCGTGTCGAAGAGGTGTTGGGCGAGCTCGAGGTGATGCGGTTCGGCAAACTGTCCGGCGCAAACGCCGGTCATTCCCTCCTGGACCGAGCAGGGTGTGTTTGGCATCGCGCGAACGACTGGGGTCTTGGCAGGCAGAAACTTCTCGATGCTCTTCGTGGGAACCGAAGCCGCAACCGAAACGACGAGCTTCGACGGGTTGACGACCGGACGGATCTGCTCGCAGACCAGGCGGACCGCTGCGGGTTTGACACTCACCAGGATGATGTCCGCGGCCTCGGCCGCGGCCCGATCGTCTGTGCCGACCTTGAAACCCAGCTCGGACGTCAGTTTTTCGGCGCGCGCGGAGTGAAAGACCGTAGCGATGGCGGTCTCCTTCGTTACCAGCCCCTTCTTCATGAGGCCATGAAGCAAGAGGCTACCGAGCTTTCCGAGACCCAAGATGGCGATTCGCTTTTTCGACAGATCTTCTACCACGATGCGCTCATCGTTACGCAGGACATGGTCCCTGTCAATCGGTTCCCTCGTCGGCCATCCCAGTTTGCCCGCGCCCCAACAAGGATGCTCGTCGCATTCCCTGGTCCCCGAACCGCTCGTGGATGGCATCTAGGGACGCGTTCAGCTGCCGCTTCTTCTCATCGGGGTAGAACAGGCGTAGCTGACGCGGCACGGTATGAGCATCCTGAAGTCGCGAGGCGTAAATACCCAGCAGGCGCGTCTTTCGGTCCTGGCGGTCCTGGCGGTCGCGCGCCTTCAATCGATCCAACAAACGGACCACCGTCGCGAATATCTCGTCCGCATCGTCCGTGGGATCTGGCAGGGTTAGGCTTCGCGTCTTGGTGACGAAGTCTTCGTCCCGAAACTTGAGCGTCACCGTCCCGGCTAGGAAGTTCTGGTCGCGCAGACGTCGCGCGACGGCTTCCGCAAGCCCCAACAGCGTACGGCGGATCTGCCCGGGATCGTCGCTGTCTCGCTCGAAGGTCGTTTCCTGCCCGAGTGATTTCCACTCGTGCTCGGGCGCCACGGGCCTCTCGTCGATGCCCCGCGCCAATCGGTGCAGCTGGTGTCCGTGCTTTCCAAAGCGCTCGGCGAGCTCGGCCGGAGACAACTGCGCGATATCCCGAATCTTGTAGATTCCGAGCTTGTGGAGCTCCTCGGCAGTTCTGGGACCGACCCCCCAGAGCCGTTCCACCAGAAGGTCGCGGAGAAAAGCCTCCTCTTGTCCTGGCATCACTTCCACCAAACCGTCCGGCTTCTCGAGGTCCGATGCAATCTTCGCCAGGAACTTGTTGGGTGCAATACCGATGGAAGCGTTGAGTCGTTCCTGAGCTCGGATCTGCTTCTTCAATTCCAACGCGAGCTCCCGACCACTCCCTTTAAGCCTTAGGCTTCCAGTCACATCCAAGAACGCCTCGTCGATGGAAATCTGTTCTACCAAGTCGGTGCAGTCCTTCAGAATCGCCATGATCCGACGAGAGACCTCTCCGTACTTCTTCATGTTGCCGCGCAGGTAGACCGCCTGGGGGCAAAGCCGATAGGCGCGGCCGATGGGCATGGCAGAGTGAAGCCCGAAGGCTCGTGCTTCGTAGGATGCCGCGGCGACCACGCCCCGGCCTCCTCCCCCGCGCGGATCCGCGCCCACCACGACCGGTTTCCCTTGGTACTCGGGATGGTCTCGCTGCTCCACGGAGGTATAGAAGGCATCCATGTCCAGGTGCAAGATAGTCCGCGCCATGAGAGTGCCCGTTAGGCTTTGTCCTTAAGGAAGATATGTTGCGGAGCTCGGGTTAGTGCCCGAGTTTCCGGCAGTAACCGCTATTGTAGCAAGGACGATGGGGCTCGATGAGGCAGGGCTTTCGGACCGGAAGGTCGATATCCTCGGAGCATTCCGGGCCGTGAGCGATGTCGGAAAGAGACGGGTGATCAAGTCTAGTGGGTTGGGAAGAAACCGCGGCGGACGGACGGATGCCCAGCCGTTCCTCGAGAGCTTGACGCACTAGCGCGCGCACGACGTCCGGGCTGACAGGACTGACAGGGCTCATTCTAGATTCACCGCGTCCACGATGCCGACGATGGCCGCGTCCACCGGTCCCGACGACCGTCCAAGTGCCATACTCGCCGCACGGCCTTCCCTGACGACGAGAACGCGATCGCCGACGCCTGCGTCCACCGAGTCGATCGCTAGCAGCGGTTTCCCTTCGACTTTTCCTTCCAGAGTGAGCGGTCGCACCAGGAGTAACTTCCTGCCCTCCATCTTGTAGTGCTTGACGGTGGAAACGACCATCCCGGTGACCTCACCAATAATCATTCTTCTTCCCAGGCATCCACTCTGCCGACGATGCCGATGTCTGCGGGGACCTTGGAAGGAAGAAACAAGAAGGCGGCCTCTTTTCCTCCCACGTAGAAGACATCCTCACCCACCCCCACGCCTACTCCGTCCAAAGCAATGAGAGGCTTGCCGTCAGGCCGGCCTTTGAGACCAATCGGCTGGATGATGAGAAGCTTCCGAGATTCGAGACCGGGGTCTTTCACGGTGGAGACGACGTTTCCAATGACCCTGGCCAAGAACAAGAATTACCCCTTAGCTCGTTCCCGCCCGAGCCGCGGCGAGCGCTCCTGATGCCAGCTCGATGGAGTCGATGATCCCGACGATCGCGGCGTCGACGGGCCGATCCGTGCAACCAGCGGTCATCCGCGCCGAGCTACCCGATACGACCAGCACTAGCTCGCCGACGCCCGCGTCCACCGTGTCCACGGCGACGAGATAGGAGCTTGTCTCCTTGCCGTCCGGTCCCACCGCCCGCACGACGAGAAGCTTGAACCCCTCCAGCCGCTCGTCCTTGCGGGTCGCGACGACCGTCCCGACCACTTTGCCCAAGGTCATGGGTTTGAACTCACCCGGTTAGGCTTTGCTGGTCTTACCGATCGGTAGACGATCTTCCAGGCTCGTGTGAGGTCGCGGGATCACGTGCACCGATATCAGCTCGCCGACTCGGCGGGCGGCGGCGGCGCCGGCATCCGTTGCCGCCTTGCACGCGGCAACGTCCCCGCGAACCATGGCGGTGACGTAACCGGCTCCAATCTTCTCGTAGCCCATCAACGTGACTTTTGCCGCCTTGACCATGGCGTCGGACGCCTCGATCATTGCCACCAGTCCACGGGTCTCTATCATCCCCAGCGCTTCACCAACGGGTTCAGCCATGATTCCTCCCTAATCCTTCCAAAGTGCCTTCTGTGAGTGCCTTCTAAGTGATTTCCTGTTCCTTGTTATCACAGTTATCAGGTATTTCGGTAACAAGATCATGCGATGCGCGAGCCAGAAACGGCTCGAATCGCGTCGGAGATGAGCTCCACCAGCTCGTCTCGCGAGAGCTGGATCATCTCGCCTCCCTTGCCGGCCTTGCCGGCCGTCTCCGCGGGTACCGGACAGGCCTCACCGCCCGGCGGACCTTCCAACTGGTACACGCCGCGGCGAAGCTCGAGCAGACGCGACACCTCCTCGCGGGGAAGGAGCCTTTCGCCACCGAGCAGGCGCGATATCAAGCTGATCTCCGCAAAATGCTCTACGACTTCCATCTTGTAGTAGGCATCGTAAGCGTCTTTACCCACGGTCAGAGCCCCGTGGTTCGAGAGCAGCAACCCGTCGCTGGTCCGCACTAGCCGATCCACGGAGTCCGCGAGCTGCTTCGTCGAAGGCGTGCCGTACTCGGCGAGTGGCACGCAACCCAAGGTCACGACGACTTCCGCCAGCACCGCTCGATTCAGAGGCACGCCCGCCACCGCGAAGGCCGTGGACTTCGGCGGGTGCGCATGAACCACCGCCCTCACATCGGGCCGAGCCCGGTAGACGGTGAGGTGCATCTCGATCTCGGTGGAAACGCGCAGGCTACCGTCCATTCTCTTCCCCGAGAAATCACAGCTCACGATCATGTCGGGCGTCAGATAACCCTTGCACGCGCCGGCGGGCGTCGAGAGAACCTCCTCCTCGGAGATCCGAATGCTGACGTTACCCTCCATGGCCGCGATATAGCCGTGGCGGTAGAGCCGACGGCCGACCTCGCAAATGTCTTCCTTCAGCTCGTCTCGCGGCTTGGCGGGACGATCCATTTTGAACTCACTCGACTTCACGTGATACTACCCCACCGTTACCCCAGTAACTTTTGTCGTCCGAAAAGCCTCCCGGCACTTCTCGGAACAGAAATGATGTGTCTCACCGCCCGAGTGGTCCTCGACGGCACCCTCCCGCAGCAAGAAGAGCCCGCAAACCGGGTCGCGAACCATTTGGCCGCGATAGACGGGTTTGCTGCCGCCTTGCGGTCCGTCCACTCTTTGTCGCTCGGTGCCTCCCGTCAACCACTGCGCTACCGACCGAAAGACGTAACGCACCATGAACAAGAGTGCAAGAAACTGTAACAGTCGCCCCATGACTCGGCTAATTCGTCGCGTGAGCGGATTTCAATGCCTCGAGCTCGTCGCGCACGCTCTCCGCCTCTGGCGAGTTGGGGGCCACTCGCACCAACTCATCCCAAGCTTCCAACCCGCCGTCGATGTCTTGCTGGGCGTACAGCCTGACTCTGCCCAATCCCAAGAGCGCTTGGGGATTCCCCGGCTCTTTTTCCAGCACGGTCTGATACTCGGTGAGGGCCTCGTCGAGACGGCCCAAGTTCGAAAGGGTTTGGGCCAGGTGAATCCGCACATGGTTGTCGGCGGGATCCCTTTCCAACGCCTCGCGAAACAACGGAACCGCTTGGTCGTCACGGCCGGATTCCAAATAGAGATTGCCGAGTCGAACCCGCGATTGGTTGTCGGCGGGATTCCGTTGAATCATATTCTGTAACGTGGACACTTCTTGCGGATCCAAAACGCGGCGCGACATTGCTTGCTGGGCTTGTTGGACTGGCTGGGACGCGGCGCCCCCCATACCAGCCGAACTCGATGCACCGGCCGGGCCGGCGGCGGAAAAGCTTCCCGGTGTCTGGGAAACCGTTTCGAAAACGAAGTAGCCCAGGAGCAGCCCGAAGACCAGGCCGCCCGCGAAGAAGATCGCGTTGTCTTTTCTCATCGTTCTCAGGACGAGCCAGTCTATCCGCGCTCCGCGGCGGGGTCAACAGCCATGGACTGGCTCAAACCCAGGAAGCCGAACGGGTTGGAGCGGGTCAAGCACCCGTGGTATAGTCGCCTCTCTCTAACCATGAACTTGGATCAAATCCGCAAGATTCTGGAAGCCGTCTCCCAACAATCGATTTCCGTGGAGGAAGCTTCCGAAAAGCTGCGCCTATTACCCTTCGAAGACCTCGGCTTTGCGAAGGTCGATCACCATCGTCAGTTGCGCCGCGGTTTTCCCGAAGTCATTTTCGGCCCCGGCAAGACTCCCGAGCAGATCGCCGCCATTGCCAAGCGGTTGGCGGCGCAGGATCAAAACGTACTGGTTACCAAGACCGGAGAGGAGGCCCACCGCGCGGTGGTGAAAGACCTCCCGGACGCTCGCTGGCATCCGGAGGCCGGGTGCATCGTGGTAGAACGCCACCGCCCGGCACGAACGGCGGGGTTGGTGGTCGTCATCTCGGCAGGCACGTCCGATATTCCGATTGCCGAGGAAGCCGCGTTGACTCTCGACCTAATGGGAGCGAACGTCGAGCGCGTTTTCGACGTCGGAGTCGCCGGAATACATCGACTGGCTTCCCATCAGGAGACCTTGGGAAAGGCGGACGTGGTTGTGGTCGCGGCGGGCATGGAGGGTGCGCTGCCCAGTGTCGTCTCCGGCCTGGTTGCGGTTCCCGTCGTCGCGGTCCCAACCAGCGTCGGCTACGGGGCCAGCTTTGGCGGACTCTCGGCGCTGCTCGCGATGCTGAACGGCTGCTCATCTGGTGTCGCCGTCGTCAACATCGACAACGGTTTCGGCGCTGGATACCTGGCGGCGCTCATCAATTCTTTAGGGGCATTGCGGGCTTCGGGGGCAGCCACCAAATAAGTGCTCTGGACCGCTTGACAGACGGCCCTTTCGTTCATAAATTGCAATAAGAAAACGGCTTATGGGTTTGCGTGTGCGTCTTTTGTATGCAAATCCCGGGCCATGGGTAGGCGGTCGTAAGTCGAGGTAAACTGGTAGATTGGGCTTGAAGGCGTCTCAAGAACACCCCTGCGGTGCGCCCCGGTAGCCCTATGCGATTTCCCCTTTCATGAATGTCGTCGTCTGTAAGACCTTAGAACTGGATAAAATACTGGCCGTCCTGGCCCGCCACGCATCGACTCCATTCGGGACGGAGGCGGCGCGATCCCTCTACCCTTCCTCGAAGATGGCTTCCGTCCGACAAGCCCTGCAAGAGACCAGCGAGGGATGCAGGTTGCTGGGGCGCGGAAAGAGATTCCCCCTCGCAGGCACACCGGACATCCGTCGTCACCTGAAGGTCTTGGAAATCGCGAATCACTCGCTTCCCGCCGACTCGCTGCTAGAGCTCTCCGAAGTCGCTCGGACCGCCCAAGAAATGGGTCCGCAGCTCGAGGACGATCCATCGCAGCTCCCGCTTCTGGCAGAGCTTACCGGCCGACTCCCCGATCTCGAGGAGCTTCGGGTTCCTATCGAGAAAGCCATCGACGCGGAAAGCGGGGAAGTCAAAGACGATGCGAGCCCCGAGCTCCATCGTCTGCGAGCGCGACTCTTCAAGCTAAGCAGGCGATTGGATAGCATTCTCGAGTCTTATCTCAAACAAAAAGATTCGAAGAAGTTGCTTCAGGACCAGATCGTCACCGTACGGAACGGCCGGTCGGTGCTGCCGGTAAAGGCCGAGTGTCGGAGTCAACTGGTCGGCATCGTTCACGGCTCGTCCGCGAGCGGCGCCACGGTGTTCATCGAACCGATCGGCACGGTCGAGATCAACAACAACATCGTTTCCTTACGAGAACAGGAACGTCAGGAAATCGAGCGCATCTTGCGCGCACTGACCGAGCTCGCGCGGGCCAAGAAGTTCGAGCTCTCATCGACGGTTGATATTCTCGGCCACCTCGATCTCATTCAGGCGAAGGCCTTCCTGTCCGAAGCCTATCAAGGAGTGGAGCCGCAGTTAGCCGACCGAAAGGCACTTCGTCTCGTGTCCGCGCGCCATCCGTTACTCATCCGCAAGGTCGTCGAGCGGCTCGACCAGGCACCCCCTAGAAGCGTGACTCGGGAAGCCGTGCCGCTCTCCCTTAATGTGGATTCTGGCAAGGTGATCGAGAGGCCCCACCAGGCACTCCCGAGGGAAGCCGTGCCTCTCTCTTTCCACGTGGACTCCGAGAAGAGTGCTCTGGTTTTCACCGGGCCGAACACGGGCGGGAAGACCGTTGCCCTCAAGACGGCGGGCTTGCTCTCGCTGATGGTGCAGACGGGGCTTCACGTTCCCGCCGACGCCGAGAGCGTGTTTCCAGTATTCAAGAAGATCTTCGCCGACATCGGAGACGAGCAATCGATCGGCTCGAGTTTATCGACCTTCTCGTTCCACCTCAGAAACATCGTGGAGATGGAACGGGAGATCGAGGAACCCTCTCTCGTGCTCCTCGACGAGGTCGGCACCGGAACGGATCCCGCGGAAGGAGGAGCCCTGGGAACGGCCCTGGTGGATCATTTTCGGCGGCGGGGCGCGCTGGTTCTGGCTTCTACCCACCACGGCATGCTGAAAGCCTACGCCACCACGACACCGGGAGTCGGCTCGGCTAGCTTCGAGTTCGATCCCAAGACGTTCGAGCCAACCTACGTTTTGGTGGAGGATGCGACCGGGAGAAGTCTCGCCTTCGAAATCGCTCGTCGCTTCGGGCTTCCCGACGAGGTGATCGCGCAGGCACAAACGCTTCAAAATCAAAAAGAGCGTCAGGTCGAAGGCATGCTCGAGCGGCTGGAAGAGGAAGGCCAGCAGCTGGCTCGCGATCGGGAAAAAATGACAAAGGATCGCCGCGCCCTAGAAGCGTCGCTCCGACGCCAGCATGCCATGGAAGAAGAGCTCAGCCGCGACCAAGAAAAGCACTTGGAGAGCGTTCGGGAAGACATGGCGCAAGAGATCGCTCGGGCCCGCGACGAGATGCGAAGCCTACTCGCCGAGGCGCAACGGCATAGCCTTTCCGGGCACCAAAAAGAAGTGGAGGAGATTCGCGGGCAGCTTGCGGCATTGGCGAGTCGATTCCAGCCGGGGCCCAAGGAGTCCGCGGCGCCCGTCGACCTGAACGTCGGCGAAACCGTGACCATTTCTTCCCTACACTTGACGGGCCAAGTCGTGGAAGTCCTGAGCGATGACGAGGTCGAGGTCATCGTCAGAGATAAGCGGCTGCGTATCCCGCTTTCCGATTTGGAGAGCGTGGGGTCAACACAGACGGCCCAGGCTGTCCGGGCTTCGCCGACGGGAGTAAGAACGCACTTTGCCCAAACCAAACGCGTCCTCGAGGAGCTCAACGTCATCGGCTGCACGGTGGACGAAGCCATCTCGCAGGCGGACAAGTTCTTGGATGACGCCTTCCTCAGCGAGCACCGTCAGGTGCGCTTGATTCACGGTTTGGGTCGGGGACGACTCAAGAAAGCAATCGGCCAGTGGCTTTCGACACACCCGCACGTGGCCAATCACCAACCCGAGGGAAGCGGTGCGGTGACGGTGGTGGAGCTCAAGAGCTGATGCCTCAGATCCCGACGAGTTTCATCGAACAGATACGGACGAGCACCGACATACTGGACCTCGTCGCACAGTACGTCCCTCTGAAGCGAGCGGGGAAGAACTTCAAGGGACTTTGTCCTTTCCACGCGGAGAAGACGCCCTCGTTCAACGTGAGTCCGGAGAAAGAGATCTTCCATTGCTTCGGCTGCGGACAAGGGGGCGACGCCTTCAAGTTCCTCATGCTCTACGAGAAGATGTCCTTTACCGAAGCCGTAGCCCATCTTTCCGCACGGGCAGGCATCAGCCTGCCACAGCGATCGGCCGCCCCGGAAGATCGGGAGAGAGGCCTGCTCCTCAAGCTTCACGAAGAGGCGGCCCGGTTGTTTCAAGATTTGCTGAACAAGAACCCACGGGCGCTCGCCTACCTCGAGGGACGCGGATTGACCCGGGAGATGATCAAGAAGGTGGGTTTCGGTTACGCGCCCGATTCCTGGAGCACGCTCCTCGAGCATCTCACCCGCAAGGGCGCCAAGCCAGAGACGATAGCCCGAGCCGGGCTGGCCGTCCCCCGCCGCGAGGGTGGAGGTCACTACGACCGCTTCCGCAATCGCGTCGTCATACCGATTCGGAACGAGTCGGGAAAGATCGTGGCCTTCGGCGGGAGGCTGCTCGGGCCCGGCGAACCGAAATACCTGAACTCGCCGGAGAGTCCCATCTACAACAAGAGCCGGATCCTCTTCGGGTTCGAGATCGCCAAGACCGCCATCCGTCAGAGCGACTTCGCGATTTTGATGGAGGGGTACCTCGACTGCATCCAGGCGTACCAGGCCGGGATCAACCAGGCGGTGGCCTGTTGTGGGACGAGCCTCACCGCGACGCACGCACGCTTGCTCCGTCGATACACCGATCGGGTCGTCGTCAACTTCGACCCCGACGAGGCTGGAGAGGCCGCCGCTGCCCGTAGTATCGATCTCCTCATCGAAGAAGGATTCCAGGTCTCGGTCTTGAGCCTTCCCGCCGGAAAAGATCCCGACACATTCATCCGAGAAGAGGGCGGGGATAGCTATCGACAGAAACTCGAAGGTGCCCGCTCTTTCGTGGACTACCTGATCGAACGATCCGCTCAGCGCGCGGATATCTCGACGCCCCGCGGCAAGGTCGAATTCCTGAATGGCGTGCTGCCGACATTGGCCCGCATTCCGAATCAGGTCGAACGCGTCGGCTACGTGAGTCGGCTGGCGGAGCGAGCGGAGATTTCGGATGCCGCGGTGGTGGAGGAGCTCCGCCGACAGGTACTGGCTCGCGTCCGCCGCGTCAACATGACGCTCCCACCCTCCGACTCGGTCAAGCCCGCCGAACGCGACTTGATCCGATGGTTGCTACATTCGCCCGACGACGCCCCGGCGCTGCTTTCGGATGTGGGCGAGGAGGATCTCGAGGAGCTCGCAACCGCGCCGATCTTGAAGGCGATGAAGGAAGTCCTGGTCTCTGGGGACCTCTCCACAGAACGCGTGCTGGATCGGTTGGCCGGGGAAGCAGAACGGAATCTTCTTACTAGGATCGCTCTGGAGCCGGCTCCCCTGGGGCCCCGTCAAAGCCCCCGGGACTGCCTGAACCGTCTACGGGAGCAGAGGTGGCGCCGGCAGCTTTCGCGCCTGCGAGCTAAACTAGCCCAGGGCATGGACGACGACAACGTAACCGCCGAGATCCAATCCTTAGCGCGGAGGATTGAGAGCTCAGGACGCATGGAGAGTCTGACGTGATTGGTAAAAGGGACAAGCTTTTGGCCATCGAGGAAAAATACGACGAAGTAAAGACGCTCATCACTATCGGGAAGGAGAAGGGATATCTCCTTTACGACGAAGTCAACGACATGCTGCCTTCCGAGGTGAGCTCGTCCGAAGAGCTCGATGAGCTCTTCGATGCTTTTGGCAACCATGGCATCGATGTCGTCGAATCCGAGGAAAAATACAAGGAGATGAAGGAAGCCGGCATCGCCAACACGGACAAAGGCAGAGGGCGGGCCCAAGTTGCGCTGGACCTCACACCAGGCGTCCTCGACAAGACCAACGACCCGGTGCGGATGTACCTCCGAGAAATGGGGACCGTCGCGCTGTTGACGCGGGAGGGAGAAGTCGTAATAGCCAAGCGCATCGAGCGAGGAAAACTGGGTGCGATCCGCTCCATTTCTAGAACCGTGATGATGGCCAACGAAGTTCTCGCCCTGCGGGATGCCCTCAAACAGGGAGAGGTGAACGTCAAGGACTACATTATTATCAGCGAAGACGATCTCGCCGATCAGAAGATCGACGAACGCCGTCACCAAGCCGTTCTCCAGATCAACAAGGTCGACCGCGCCTATCGTGACTGCAAAACCTATGCTAAGCGATTCGCCAAGCTCAAGAAACGCTCGCGAGGCTACGTCAAGGGGAAGTGGAAGCTCGGCCGGCTGCGCATCAAAGTGTCCAAGTTCATCCAGAGGATCGACTTCACGGAGAATTTTCTACTTCGAATGAGGGACCGGATCCGCGATGCCGTGGAGACGATCGCGGCCTCCGAAAGGCGCGTGGCGCGGTTCGAGTCCAAGCTGAACGGCGTCAAAGGCAGGGGCAAGGCCAAGGACGAGGAAAGAAGCCGCATCCGGTCCGAAATAAGAAAAACTCGAGCCACCAGCCGCGCGATCCAGGACGAGTACGAGGCGATCCCCGCGCAACTCAAGGGAACGCTGAAGACCATCAAGTTCGGTGAGGCCCAAGCGCAGCTAGCCAAATCGGAACTGGTGGAGGCCAATCTCCGTCTGGTGGTATCGATCGCCAAGAAATATACGAATCGTGGACTGCAGTTCCTGGATCTCATCCAGGAGGGAAACATCGGGCTCATGAAGGCCGTGGACAAGTTCGAGTACCGCCGCGGCTACAAGTTCTCAACCTATGCTACGTGGTGGATCCGGCAGGCAATTACCCGAGCCATCGCCGATCAAGCACGCACCATTCGAATTCCGGTGCACATGATCGAGACCATCAACAAGCTCATCCGCACGTCACGGAGCTTGGTTCAGGAATACGGCCGTGAACCGACTTCGGAAGAAATCGCCAAGCGCATGGATATCCCAGTGGCCAAGGTGCGAAAAGTCTTGAAGATAGCTCAAGAACCGATTTCGCTCGAGACGCCAATCGGAGAGGAAGAAGACAGCCACCTGGGCGATTTCATCGAAGATCGCGGTGTGGTGTCACCGGCCGAGCAGGTCATCAACACCAACCTAAAAGAGATGACGGAAGCGGTGCTGAAGACCTTGACTCCCCGGGAGGAGAAGGTCATCAAGATGCGGTTTGGCGTGGGGGATGGCAGCGAGCACACTCTCGAGGAAGTGGGACAGAACTTCGAAGTGACTCGCGAGCGGATTCGTCAGATCGAGACCAAAGCGCTTCGCAAACTTCGTCACCCGTCGCGCAGCCGCAAGCTCAAGGCATTTCTCGAAGGCTCGCGGGTCTAGTGCCCTGTATCAGTAGTTCGTCACCTAAATCTCGGCCCCTTTTGCGCGCTGGCTTCGTTGCGGCATCGTGCCAGTTCGGCCATAGGCCTAGCCCTCCGCTCGACAGGCTCGCTGCGGAAGGCGGTCGAAATATCCAGATATGACGTCGTCGTCTCGCCTCGCCAGCACACAAAATGGCCTCGAGCTTTAGGCCACGATCCACTGATACAGGACACTAGAGTATATTAAACTGAGAGGTGACGGGCCCATAGCTCAGTGGTTAGAGCAACCGGCTCATAACCGGTTGGTCCTAGGTTCAAGTCCTAGTGGGCCCACCAGTTAGGGTCCGGGCAAGAATAAATGCCCATTCTTGGGCGTCGAGGCGCCCGTCTGGCAAGGCGCGAGAAGTGAATAATATCTGGATATATGACCGACGAGCAACGCAGCCAGACGGGATGCATCGGCGTCCAAGAATCGGTAGTTATTCTTGCCCGGGCCCTTAGGCCCAGTTAAGCCCAGTTAAGCAAGATGAGGCCGGTCATTCAAGACGATGACGCTTCGAACGACAATGGTTAGACGCGATGCCCCGCCCGGGCCGAACGGGCGGGCAGATGGTCCGACATCCCAAGGGTGCCCTTCTGGCACCCTTTTTTTTATGTCGTGATGCTCCCCGAGCTCGAGAACCTCATTACCCTTCAGAAACTCGACCTCCAAATCCGGGCTCTCAATGCGCGGCTGGCGCAAATCCCCGTCCAGGTGGAGGAGCTGGAAAAAGAAATCGCCACCGAAAAGGCGAACCTCGAAACCGGAGAGACCCGCGTGAGTGAGTCCCAGAAGCAACGCCGCGCCCTGGAGGGAGAGCTCGAGCAGCTGGAGGCAGCAATCGGCAAGTACAAAGATCAGCTCATGCAAGTGAAGACCAACGACGAGTACAAGGCGATGCAGCGGCAGATCGACAACACCCAAGAAGGGATCGGTCAAAAGGAAGAGCAGATCCTTCTCATCATGGAGGAAGCGGAGGGGCTTCAGGACAACGTCAAGGCGCGCCAGAAGGAACTGGAGGAAGGGCAGAAGAAGGTCCGCGCCATGGAGGCCGATCTGGAGGTGGAAGCATCCCGCCTGCGCACGGAGCTAGAGGAGCAGAATCGGCAACGTGAGGAGCTTCTCCAATCCATCGATCCCGATCTCCTCGGTCAGTACCAAAGAGTAGCGGGAGCGCGAGGCGGAATCGCTATGGCAGAAGCCAAGGACGAACACTGTCAGGTCTGCCACGTACGGCTTCGACCCCAGGTCTACAACGAGATTCGAATCGGAGACCAGGTCCTTCGCTGCGATAGCTGTGGCCGTATCCTCTATTACGCGGGTCCAGCGGAAGCCAGCGGCAAGCAACAAACCGACCAACCTACCGAAAGCACTTAGCGGGCTCCGATCACTCCCATCAGCCGTCCCACCCCTTTCCCCTCTTTCCGATACGAGTAGAAACCGCCGTTCTCGCACGAAGTACACATTCCGCTCTCGTAGATCCGATCGTTGGGTACTCCGGCCTCGACCAGCTGTCGGGAATTGGCCTGGGTCAAATCCAGATGCTTCTTGCCCCGGGTGCCTGCAGTGAAAAGTTCCTCCGCGTAGGGAAACCGCTTTCCGAAAGCCTCGACGACTTCGTCTCCCACCTCGTAGCAACAGGCGCCGATGGCCGGCCCCATGGCGACGTGAACGGAGTCCGCCTGCGAACCGAAGCGTTCTTCGAGGCACGTCAGGGCACGAGTCGGTACGGCCGCCAGGGCTCCTCGCCAGCCCGCATGCACGGCCGCCACCACGTTCTGCCGTTCGTCCCAGAAAACCAGAGGAATGCAGTCCGCGGTTTGAACGACTAGAGCCAACCCTCGGCGGCCCGTGGCTAGCCCGTCGCAGACCGGGGGCTCGGCGGAAGGATCGTCGATGACGCGCACCTCGTTGCCATGAACCTGACGCATGTGGGCGACGCCGCGACCGAGCCCGAGCGCCCGCGCGAGCTCCTCCCGATCCCGCGCACCGTGGCCTCGTGCTCCGAAAACCTCTTCTCCGTTCCACCGGCGAGATCTCAAAGTAAACCCATGAGGCACGCCGCGCTCGGCCAGTGGCTCACAGACGAGAATGTCGAGGCCCGTCGGACCACCGACGGACTCGCGGCGGAACGATTTCTTCATGACTTGATGGCCGCTTCGCGTGCGTCTACCATGCACCGGTGCGCATCGGAATCTTCGTGGCGAGGCTCGACGAAACGCCTCCCGCCGCCAGTCCCCTCTTCACGGAGCCCGAGCGTCGCTATTGTCTCGGGCGTCGCAATCCAGGACCTCACTTGGCCGGCCGCTACGCCGCCAAAAGAGCCGCCTGTATCGCCCTCGGTGTCGGTGAAGAAGACACAAAAAGGTTGCTGTCCGACGTCGAAGTGGCCCGAGAGCCTGGGCACGCTCCCACGCTCAACTTTCTTCGGGAGGCGAAGCGCCTCGGCGAGCCCGGGGCGAAAAGCTACGTCAGCATCAGCCACAGCGGGAATTACGCCGTGGCGCTCGTGGTTATCGAGTAGCAAGCGAGTAGCCGGCAAAAGCCTTCTCGTACTGCGACTTCAATAGCTCGATCTTCATACCGTTGTCGATATGGTCCCAGGGAAGGATCTCCTCGAAGGAACGGGCGCGGTGGACGTAGTCGTCGAGGCTGAGACCGGTACGAGCCATGGCCTGGCTCAAGTCCGCTTCGCCGCGCGCCATCATCATCATCGCGGGAGCCAGCCGTCGGTCGCCGAGCGACAGCAAAGCTTGTAGCCTTTCTTGCCTCGGCGACTTGCAGCGAACCTCGACGTTGGGCATTCGTCCCATCGCCTTCTGCAGGTATAGCATCTTGCGGTGCAGTTCTTTCTGAGGGGCCATCGGACACCACTGAAACGGAGTCCCCGGCTTGGGAATGAAAGGATTGATGCTGGGAATGATCCGCCCGACCCGACCCCTCGGCCGGCCATGGACCAACATGATGTCGCGGATCTGCTCCACCAGGCCGACGATCCCCGCAACGTCCTCTTCGCGCTCACCGGGAAGACCGACCATGAGGTAGAGCTTCAGGTTTTCCACTCCCCGCTCGAAGAGCATGTCGATTTTTTCTAACACTTCACGGTTGGGAATGCGCTTGTGGATAGCAAAGCGTAGCCTTTCGGTTCCCGCCTCCGGAGCGACGGCAAGAGTCTTTTCTCCACTTTCGATCAGGGGATCGACGAGCTCGGGACGCAAATCTTCGAACCGGAGGGAAGAGACACTTACCCGGAAGCCCATTTCCTTGAGCGCCTGAACCAGAGGCACGATCTCTCGGTGGGCGCCCACCGCGGTCGAGACCAAGCCGATCTGAGAGGTGTGGGCACGGGCCGCGCGCGCACTTTCGAGAATCCTTTCGATCTCGAACGATCGCTTGGGAAGATAGTTGTATCCCGCCCAGCAGAATCGGCACAACGTAGGGCAGCCGCGCGAGACCTCCACCAAGAACTTCTTCGACATCTCGGTGCCGGAGGTCAGCACGTAAGTCGCGGGAGGAGGCAGGTCGGCGCGCTTTCCCATCTTCGCTCTCACGACCGAACCACCGTTCGACCGCATTCGCTTCGAAGCGATCGTGCCGTCCGCCCGGTAGTCGATGTCGAGCCGACTCGGAATATAGAAACCTTCGCTTTGCTCCAACCGGTCCATCAGATCCCCGCGCGACGTGGCACGACGTAGCGAGTCGGTCAGAACCGGCAAGAGCGACTCCGCCTCGCCGACGGCGACGACGTCGAGAAACGGGGCCAGCGGCTCGGGATTCAGGAACGTGACCGGGCCCCCGGCGAGAACCAAGGGATGGCGCTCGTTTCTTTCCGATGCGAGGAGGGGAATGCCTGCCCGATCTAACATCGAAATGAGGTTCAGCTCGTCGGGCTCGAAGGTGATGGAAAAGGCAACGACATCGAAGTCGCCGACCGGGGTTGCAGATTCGAGGGTCTCGAGCGGCCCGCCACCAGCGCCCCGGTTGTTTCTGTCAGGCAGAAAGAACCGCTCGCACACCACGTCGGGCTCGTCGTTCCAGAATCGATAGACCACCTGGAAGCCGACGTTCGACATCCCGATGTAATAGGTATTGGGATAGCCGAGCGCCACGCGGAGCCGCGCGCCGTGGGGTTTGTAGACCGTGCCGGTCTCCGCCTGAAGCAGGGCCCGATTCCGATCGCGAGTTTGCCTATTCATACAAACTGTTGATTTTAGTCGCCTTATTGACGAATGTCCAATCGACCGTTAGAATGGATGTGAATCTGACACACCCACCCAAAACGTGAGCACCCGCAAAGGAACCATTGCCATTTTAACCGGTGGCGGTGACGTACCCGGCTTGAATCCCGCCATCCGCGCTCTGACCGTCCGAGCTCTCCGGGAAGGCTACCGCGTGCTGGGGATCCGAAGAGGATGGGCGGGGCTGGTGGAGCTGGTGCGTGACAAACTCCAGCCGTCCCACGAGCAGATCATCGAGCTGAGCGAGGAAGCCGTCAACAAGGTCGGCCGCACCGGATGTGTCCCGAGGTCCGTGGAAAAAGAACGGCACCCTCCACTCCGTCATCAGAGTATCATATCAGGCGGCAACCTCCGCGCGTTCGAGAACCTCGCTCAGACGTTGGTAGCCGTCGATGCGTCGTAGTTGAATCTGGCCAGAGGCGATAAGCCCAAACAGCAAAGCGACCGCGGACTCCTCGCTGGAGAACGACGCTTGGGTTTTCGTCCGGCGTCGAAACTCGCGGTTGAGATTCTCCAGAGCATTGGTCGTTCGAATCGATTTCCACATGGCACGAGGGAATTCGTAGAAGGTCAGCAGCTGATTACCGGCCTCCTCTAGGCTTCGGACGATGGCCGGCGCGAGAGGCGTCCACTTGGCGACGAGCTCGTCATAGGCTTTGCGAGCATCGATCCCGTTCTTGGCGTAGACGACCCGGTTGTAGTCACGCCGGAGCTCACGGCGTGCGTGCGCCGGGCAATGTTCGAGCAAGTCGGCGCGCTTGTGCTCGGTACATCGCTGCAACCGGCACCCCGGCCACTTCTCCAGCGCTTTCGTCAGCCCCTTGTGGCCGTCGCTGATCACTAGCTTGGGAGCCCGGAGTCCTCGAGCCTGGAGTCCCTCCAGCACGGAGCCCCAATGCGTCGAGGTTTCGCTCACCGCCAGACGCAATGACAACAGACGTTTGTGCCCGTCTGGCGCGACCCCGAGCGCGACCAGTACGGGTACGCTGATCACACGTTTCGCCATCCGCACTTTCAGGTGGAAGCCGTCCAGGTAAACGATCGCGTAGACCTCCTCGCTGAGAGCACGGTTCTGCCATTCCTCGAAGCGCTCCTTCAGCCGGCTAACCACGCGAGACACCGCGCTCTTCGATAGGTGCTCCTCACCGAGCAGTGGTTTCAGCGCTTTGCGGATCCGGCGGCTATTCGCGCCCGACAAGTACGTCCCCAAGATCGCCTCGTCGACCTCACGAGTCCGGCGCGCATACCGGGGCAAACAGCTCGCTCCTGAACTCTGTCGTCTCTCCCGTTTACTCGTCTCGCACGCGGGCTCGTGGCACACGGAGCTCGCGAGTTCCCACCGACGTCGTCACGCGACGGGTTTCGGCTCCGTTGCGATATCCACGGCGGTCTTCCGCACGCTCGTAGCTACCACACCCCAGCGCTTGGTTGACTTCTTCCTCGAGCACGACCTCGATCGCCTCCAGTACCCGCTTACGCAGCCGAAGTTGGACGAACTCCCGGTACTCGCTTACAGACTCCTTCGATATGGTGGTAGGCTTCTTCATGGCGTAATCCTCCTTCTCGCCTTTCCAGGCGCGGTTTCGTTTTGCTTAACCGGAGGTTACGCCATTCTTATTTCCACGGGAAGCGGGACGGATCCGCCGCACCGGCGGCACGTTTCTCCACACATCACGCACTCGCCCCAGTCACTTGCCTTTGGCGAACGTGCCGGCGCACCTCAAGGATCGCTACACGGATGAAATAAACGACCTCACCGAAGAGGTTCTCGCCAACCTGGACTGGCTAGGCGTCGACACGCTGATCCCAATCGGTGGAGACGACACCCTCTCGTACGCGGTCAGGCTCCACCAGCAGGGAGTCGGGGTCATCGGGATTCCCAAGACTATGGACAACGACGTGCCGGGCACCGACTATTGCATTGGTTTCAGCACGTGTGTCACCCGCACCATCGAGATGACCCATGCATTGAGAACGACCGCGGGAAGCCACGAACGCTTCTTAGTCATCGAGGTCTTTGGCCGTTACGCTGGCTTCACTTCGCTCATTCCCACCATGGCCGGCACCGCCAATCGTTGCGTCATCCCCGAGCACGAGTTCGACATCGAGCGGCTCTGCGAGCTGCTCGCCGCCGACCGCTACTCCAATCCCAGCAAGTACAGCGTCGTCCTCGTTTCCGAAGGCGCCAAGTTCAACGGCTCGGAAATGGTATTCGAGAAACACGAACAGGACATGTACGGCCACAGGAAGCTGGGAGGGATCGGCGACATCGTGTCAGAGAAGTTGAAGGATATGTCGCCAAGGTTCAACAACGGCGTTCGCATCAACGTCATCAATCAACGCCTAGGGATACCTCGTACGCTGCGGCGTTCCCGATGCCTTGGATTCCATCGTACCGATGGCCTTCGGCAACCTGGCCATGGATCTCGTGCTGGACGGGGCGAGCGGCAGGCTTGTGTGTGTCCGGCAGGGCCGTTATCAGAATGTGCCCATCGATGCGGTTACCACTGAGAAAAAGGTCGTGGACGTGGCGAAGTACTACAACACCGATCGACTGCGCCCCATCTTCGAACGCTTCGAGTCGAAGCCTCTCTTCATCATGACCAGCGAGCCGTAGAATCCGCATCGGAGGCTAATGCTTCCGCGAACCCCCCACTCATCACCTCAATACCCAGCGCATCGTCTTGATCCCTCGTCGCCCATTCCACAAAACAGCAGCTCAGCCCCCCACAGCCGCAGCCTGTGAGCTAGAACCGCAACTCATGACGTTCTCTCGTGTGAAGGAAGGTAACGCGATTTAGAAAAAACTCGCGCGCGCAAGGTTCTTGTCTGAAATTGTCGACGCTCTCTAGCCGCCTGTCTCCAGCGTCGAGGTGTCGAGTAGCTGAGCGCCATGGAGGATGCGCACGACCCAGACCGTGTAATCATAGATACCGAGTGCATCTCGCTCAGCCGAGCGGGCGATCTCAACTCGGTATCTTTTTGGCACGCTTGAATTCCTTCAAGAACGCGCTTGCCGAGCAGGTGCGCCCCCGCCGGATGTCCTCCTCGCCCTCGGCCAGAAGCCCAACCAGATTCAGGGCCTTCAACTTTCGCTCGAAGGTTTCCACATCGATCAAGACGGCGTTCGGCTTTCCGTTGACGGTCACGACAACCGGTCGGCCCGTCTCGCGTATCTGTTCAAGCACCGCCCGCAGGCTTTTCTTCAGCTCCGAGACAGTCTTGACGTCCTCGGTTAGGCTAAATGCCACGACTCCTCCCTTCCGTTGTTCCTTCATTTGAGCAGTTGATGTTGGTGGTCCGAGAGGTTGTCCGAAGGCTTCCCTAGTTGGTTGGGACGAGCCGCTGCAGCTCTTCGAACCAATTCAGGACGACGTGTATCTCGGTTTCCTGCGCTTCCTCGGCGGGACGGATCATCAGGAAACTCTGGCCGTCCGGCGCCACATCGTACTGAGCTCTCCAACCCGAAACCCAAACGGCCCCTCCCGATATCCCCGTGTTGAAGAGGGCGACGGGAGCGCCGACCTCGAGCTCCTGCTCACCCCTCACCGGCACGGCCATCAGCGTGAGGTCCGGAGCAATGTAGAAAAGCTCCGTGCCGTCACCCGATCATCGAGGCTGAACGCCCCCTCCGGGAAATCGGCGACGTAGACTTCGTGTCGTCCCGACTCATCCGAGATGTACGCGATCCAGCGACCGTCCGGAGAGAGCTTCGCCTGATCCTCGATGAAACCAGTCTCCAAGAACGGCAACGGCTCCCCTTCTGCGAGCATCGGCAACACCCAGATATCCCGCGTGGGCAAAGTCTTGAGGTAAATGAGGAAGCGGCCGTCGGCCGACCAGTCAAAGGGACCAACGCTCACATCGGACACGCGGAGCAGCTCGGCCGTTCCAGCGCCACTGGCCGGTTTCTCGTAAAGCTGCTGGACGCCGCCGTCTCGGTTCGAGTTGAAGACGATACGGCTCCCATCCGGCGACCGGACGGCGTAGAGGTCAACGGCGTCATCGAATGTAAAACGCGTGGGGACATCTCTCTGAAGCTCGATGATCCAGATATCCATGTTTGAGGAGTCGGGATCTACTCGCATCACCGCCAGCCGCCGTCCGTCAGGCGAGAGCTCGGGATTCATGAACATGCCGGGCTCGCCCAGGGGCTTCTGCGCCCGACCTTCGCGATCGAGCCAGACGATTCTCCGATCGTGTAGAAGAAACGGCACGTAAGCGAGCGATCCGGAATCCGAGAAGCTAGCGTGAGCCGCACCGGTTGCGGTAGGAGCACGCCCGACCCCTTCGACCACAGGAACGGGACCACCGGCCACCGCAAGCCGCGCGAGATCGAACGGCACCGCCAGGAGCGTCTCTCCCACCGCATAAACTAAGTGGCCTGTCGGAACGTAGCGGGCATCTCTGCCTCCTTCTATGAGAACCCGCCGTTCACCGGTCTCGAGCGACTGCGTCACAATCTGAGACTCGTCCCATGTACCGCCCGTCCGAAGAGTAAACAGCACCGTTTCCCCATCCGGCAGCATCTGTGGCCCATGACCCCGCTCAGCCTTCTCAGCATCCATGGAGATGAGGACCTCCGGGTTGCCGCCATTGGCCGACACGCGAAGGATGCCCGCTCTGCCTTGCCCAAAGACGATGGTGTCGTCAGCTCCCCAGCTCGCACCAAAAAGATTAAGAGCCTCGCATAGGATCACTGGTGACCCGCCGGTCACCGAAACCTTGCGGAGGTTGCCACCCGCCCAAAAGCCGTAACTCCTCGCCGTGCCCCACTGGAGCGGGTTGGAACGTCGCGATTCGGAGGAGAAGCTACGCAGCGGAGTTGTCGCGTAGGGCGTCGGGGAGTAACACGGTTCCTGGCTGGTTGATGGCGGCGTAGGCCGCTTCGAGCATGTAGGCCCTGGGGTCGACGTTCTGAAGCTTCGCGGTCTCGCACAGGGTGTAGAACAGCGCTGCGACGTCGGTTCCGCGTTTCGTTCGACTGCCGTAGTGATTTTTGCGACCGACGACAGGTTCCCTCAGGGCGCGCTCGGCGTGATTGTTGTCAAGCCAGACGAGAGGGTTTTCGGCGAACAGCGTGAGTGTCTCCCATCTCTCCAGCATGTAGCGGACCGCCTTGCCGAAGTCGCTTCGCGGCAATCCTCTTTGGCTCTCGCCCCATTGCCGAATCGCTTTCAAGATCCGCTGCGAACGTTGCTTGCGTAAACGAAGTCTCAGTTTCTGAGCTTTTTCATCGCCGGGAAACGGACCCGGGACCTCGCGTTCGACTTCGTACAGCTCTCCGATCAAACGAAGCACTTCGGAGCAAGCTTGCGGGTAGTGCTCGCTGGCTTCGTCGAACTTTCTTTTCACGTGCGCCCAGCAGTGGGCGAGACGAAACTGTGGACCGGCACGAGCCGCGTAGCCGTCTGGACCGGCACGAGCTAGCACCTCGTACACCGCGTAGCCGTCCACAACCGCGATGCCGGAGTAGGTCCCCAGCACCTTTTGGCCATCTTCCGTCGATTTCGTCGGCAGCATTCGGTAGTACGCGATGTCCGGACTCGAAACGCCCCACACCGTGCCCGCCGACTTCTTCATCGAGCCCATCAGAGGCCACCGCGTTTCGTCGGCGTGGATGACGGGTGACTCCAAAACCTTCTCTCCCAGAGCGTCGTACACCGGATTCAGATGACGTGCCAGTACGTTCAGCTGGTCCCACAGCGTCTGGCTGTCGATATCTAGCCCTTCGCGGCGCATCATCCGAACCTGGCGCTCGAGAGGCATATGGTCCAGGTACTTGCTGATGGCCACTTCGGTCGCGAACTCCACCGAGTAGCGGCCTCCGGGCTGAAGCTTCGTCGCCGCCGGTGCGGTGACGACGTTCGCGTTACATCGGCAGCGGTACTTTTTCCGCAAATGCCGTTCGATGACGAAGCTCCGCTTCACCACCGTCACCACTTCCGATTCCTCGTATTGACCCGCCATCTCGCCGTCGCACACCGAGCACTTTTTCTCTGTCTCGGCGAGTTCGATTACTTTGTCGACCACGGGAAGATGAGGCTGTTCGCGCGGGCCGTGCCCTTTCTTCTTGTTCTTTTTAGCCTTCGTTTTCTTCCGGGTCCGCTTTTCGTCGATGCGGAAAATGCTCTCTCGCTTTTCCTGTAGTTGCTTGAGAACCGACAACGCCGAACGATACCCCTCATAGCCTCCTCTCGATTCCATCGAGACGATCCTCAAAGATGACCCCAGGCCCATGTCGGAGCTCCAGCCCGTGTCTCCTGCCGCGTTGGAACGTGTGGTCAAGAAGTGTCTTGCCAAAGATCCGGAGGACCGCTGGCAAGGAGCACATGACCTCAGGGACGAGGTGAAGTGGATTGCGGAAGGCGGTACCGCGGCAAGCAAAGCGGAAACCCCTGTCGTCCGTCGGAGCTTTCCAGGGGGAGTCGCCTTCGCTATGGTCGGCGTACTCCTCGGGGCGGTCTTGGCCGGTGTGGCCGTTTGGAGCCTGATGCGTCCTGAGCCGGCCGCCCCGCTTTCCGTCAAGCGATTTGCCATCCCTCTGCCGCCAGGCGATGAGTTTGTAGGCGATTTGGGCGGGTTGTCCATCTCACCCGACGGCCAGAACCTCGTGTACGTTGCCGCGCCCCGCGGCGGCACCTCTCAACTTTATTTGCGCCCCATCGACCAACTGGAGGCCACGCCCCTCCCCGGCACCGAGGAAGCGCGTAGCCCCTTCTTCTCACCCGACGACCGCTGGCTGGCTTATGTTGGTCCAGTGCCTGTTGTCGAAGGTGTCGGGCGCGCTTTTGCCGGCGGTGCGGCTCACGCTAGCTTCTCCGATTCTGGATCGCTTGTCTATGTCCAGGGCGGCGCTGATGTCAACAGGAACTTGGTATGGGTGGATCGGGACGGAAGAGAAGAGGCGCTGTCAGCCGAGCCCCGTGCCTACACCTACCCGCGCATCGCCCCTGATGGGAGTCAAGTTGCTCTCGACGTGCGTGATCAGGAGAGCGACATCTGGATCTGGGATTTCACCCGCGAGACGCTGAGGCGGCTCACGTTCAGTCCGGAGCTCGACCACTATCCAACCTGGACACCAGACGGTCGGCGCGTGGCATTCACATCTGCCCGTGGCGGCGGTTCTGTGAATCTGTTCTGGAAAGCGGCGGACGGCACCGGCACAGTCGACCGGCTCACCGAGAGCGATAACATCCAGTTGCCGTATTTCTTTTCCCCGGATGGGAAGCAGTTGGTGTATCGGGAGGACCCTCCCCAAAGAGGAAACGATCTCAGCGTGCGCTCGATGGACGGCGACGGATCGTTGGAGCCTCTCCTTGTGTAACTCCTCGCCGTGCCCCACTGGAGCGGGTTGGAACGTCGCGAATTGGGGATGCCCGCTTCGAGATTCAAGAAATCCTCGCCCAACCGACGGGTGCATCCGCACAACAACCCCTCGCCGTCTCCGCTCAGAATCGTACTCGGGTGCACGTCGCCTGGGGGCTATCGATACTCGTCACCGGCATCACCGTCTGGAGCACGTTAGGGCAAAGCGTGTGATAGTTTGCGCGGGTGGCTCAGCCCGCATCACGGGGCAACCCCGCTCTTAGCGGGGTCGCTGAAAGTGTGCCAATCTTAGTTGGGAATTGAAACGGCTCCAAACTCCGTGGTTTGATGGCGTTGGACAAAACAAAATCAAGCCGCGAAGAAAGGAAGCCGAGATGGAAAGTCTGCTACGTTCGGTCAAGAAACGCAAGAAGTCGCGTCGTTTGGGTGAGGTCGAGATGGTGAGGCACGAGGATTACGGGGAACTCGCGCTGGACGCCAAGGTAGAGATGATCCGTTCGTTGGTCCCCCTTGGTCTAATGCACGTTCACGAGTTGCTCGACGACGAAGTGAAGGCGTTGGCGGGAGAGCGATAGTCTCGCAAGGACGAGCTGGAGCGCGGTCGCCGTCCCGGAAGCAACCCGGGCACGGTAGGGCTTGGCGGCCAGCGGGTACCGATCCGTGTGCCACGGGTTCGGAGCATCGAGGGAGGAGAGATTCCGCTTCGCTGCTACGAGGCGGTGAGCCACGGCGGTGAGGTGAATGATCTTCTGCTGAAACGAGTTCTCTACGGAATCTCTTGTCGCAACTACGAGGCGGCAGCGGAAGCGATTCCGGGCGCCATCGGGCTGTCGAGCTCAACGGTGTCCCGAGGGTTCGTGCAAGCGAGCGCTGCGAAGCTGCGGGAGATGCAGGAACGGGATCTGACCGGCGAGGATGTGGTGGCGCTGTTTCTGGATGGGAAGACATTCGCCGAGGCAACGATGGTCGTGGCTCTGGGCATCACGCTTTGCGGGGAAAAACGCTTCTTGGGCTTCGTGGAGACGGACACGGAGAACGGGCAGGTGTTGACGCCGTTCCTGCGTTCACTGCTCGAGCGGGGACTCGATATCTCCCAGGGTCTGCTGGTGATCATCGACGGCGGCAAGGGTCTCCAAGCGGCAGTCAAGAAGGCATTCCGTAAGCGGGCCCTGATACAACGCTGCCAGTGGCACAAACGTGAAAACGTAGTGAGCTACCTGTCCAAGGGCGAGCAGGCGTCATGGCGCAAGCGGCTCCAGTGGGCCTACAACAGGCCGGAGTACGAAGAGGCCCTCACTGCGCTCGAGCAACTCCACGGTGAGTTAGAAGAGCGGAACCAATCCGCAGCTGGCAGCCTGGAGGAAGGCCTTGAGGAGACGCTGACGTTGCATCGACTCGGCGTGCACGCGGTGCTGGGCCGTTCGTTCAAGACGACGAACTGCCTTGAGTCCGTCAATGCTCTCGTCGAGGAACGCTGCGCGAAGGTCGACCACTGGAAGAACTCGAGCCAACGCCAGCGCTGGTTGGCAACGGCGCTCGTAGACATCGAACCGCGCTTGAGGAAGGTGGTGGGCTACCGCCATCTTCCCAAGCTTCGCGAAGCTCTCAAGCGGGAACTGAAGATCGAGGCGAAGACATCAACCGTATCGAAGAAGAAGGTCGCTTAAACGTGAGCCGTGGAGAGTTTCAACTGAGAATGGGCTTGACTCCCGTCGCTGTCTACGATGAGTCTGTGAATGAAGGTAACGCGACTTAGCAAAATCTCGCGCGCGCGAGATTGTTTCACCTTCATCCCAAATCTGCGACCGTTGCGACGCCTCTGCGACACCAACCGACCTGTCCATTCGCAAGGTCACTGAGGCCTGGCGTCGGGACTAGCACGCCTAGGAGTGAGGAAGCCTGAAATGGTCGCCGCTTAGCTTACTTACTTTTTCTCAAGAACGTCGGGACGTCGAGATCTTCTCCTTCTTCTTCGTCAACCGGTCCGAAGTCGAGATCGGAGTTCAGCCCCGTCTCGTCGCTGGCGTTGCTGCCGCCCCCACGATAGAAGCCGCTTCCGCCGGTGGTACCTTCTCGGACGGCCTGGTAGTTCTGCAGATCGACCGGAGTGGTCGACTTCTGCATGCGGTTGGCCTTTTCGTTCCTGGGGAAACCCGTGGCGATGACCGTGATCTTGATCTTCCCCTCCATCTTCGCGTCCATTACCGCGCCGAAAATGATGATGGCCTCCTCGTCGGCCTCCTGGTGGATGATGGAGGATGCTTCGTTGACTTCGCTCAAGGTCATGTCATCGCCGCCAGTAATATTAATGATGACCCCCTTGGCGCCATGGATCGAGGTGTCCTCGAGAAGCGGGCTGGAGATGGCTTTCTGAGCCGACTCCACCGCACGGTTCTCTCCGCTCGCCACGCCCGTCCCCATGACCGCATCCCCCATGCCGCGCATGATGGTCTTCACGTCGGCGAAGTCCAGGTTGATGAGACCCGGGACGGTGATGAGATCGGCGATGCCTTGAACGGCTTGCCGCAGGACGTCGTCCGCCACGCTGAAAGCCTCCGGTAAAGGTGTGTCGCGCTCGACGGTGGCCAGAAGGCGGTCGTTGGGAATGCAGATGAGCGTGTCCACACAGTCGCGGAGCTCCCGGATCCCTTGATCCGCCTGCGCCATGCGGCGCTTGCCTTCGAAGGTGAACGGTTTCGTGACCACCACCACGGTCAAGGCGCCCAGCTCACTCGCCAAGGAGGCGACGATGGGTGCTCCGCCGGTGCCGGTCCCGCCACCCAGACCAGCGGTGATGAAGACCATATCGGCGCCCTCGAGGACTTCGAGGATCTTCTCCGTGTCCTCGAGCGCCGCCTGCCGGCCGATCTCCGGCTGGGCTCCGCACCCCAGACCCTTGGTGAGCTTCTCCCCGAACTGAATCTTCCCCATGGCGTGGTTGGATCGGAGGGCCTGCGCATCGGTGTTCGCAGAAATAAACTCGATACCTTGGATGCGGGAGGCGATCATCCGATTCACCGCGTTGCCGCCGCCACCGCCCACACCGATGACTTTGATTCTGGCTCCGGTGACGGGTTCTTCCGACGAGAATTCGCTCGATGTATCGGTCGTTACGTTGTCGTCCTCAAAACGAATCATGCACTACCTCCCCTATCCAGAATGTCCAGAAACCCATTTCACGTTGTTTCAGGCCCACGCATGAAGCCACTCCCGCACTCTCGCCGCCACGCGCCCCAAGGGGTTCCCCACGAGCTCGCGTGGCAAGAGTCGATTCGTCCGACTGCGGAGCCCGTAGAGCACGAGCCCCACCCCGGTGGCGTAGGAAGGGCTGGCCACGACATCGACCAGTCCTCCGATTCCGGCCGGTACACCACGACGGATCGGCATGTCGAAGACTCGCTCCGCCACTTCGGGCAGTCCCTCCAAAGAGGCACTGCCTCCCGTAATCACGACACCCGAATTCAATACCTTCTCGTAGCCGGCCCGTCGGATCTCTTGAAAAATCAAATGACACACCTCTTCCGCTCGAGGCTGGATGATATCGGCCAAGATTTGCATCGAGAGGATTCGCGGCTTCCGACCGCCCACGCTCGGCACCTCGATGGTGTCCTCCTCCGAAACCATCGTGGCCAAGGCGCACCCATACTTCTTCTTGATCTTCTCCGCCTCCAGAATCGGCGTCCGGAGCCCGACCGCCACGTCGTTCGTGAAGTGATCGCCCCCCGTCGGGAGGACCGCGGTGTGCCAGATGGTTCCCTTGTCGAAAATAGCGAGGTCGGTCGTGCCTCCACCGATGTCGATCAATGCGACGCCTAACTCTCGTTCATCTTCCGTGAGACAAGCCTCCGCCGCCGCGAGCTGTTCCAGGACCGTTTCGAGAACTTCCATCCCGGCCCGATTGACGCAGGTCACGATGTTTTGCGTAGCGGTCGTGCTGGCGGTGATGATGTGAACGTTCGCCTCGAGACGGCTTCCGGTCATTCCGGTCGGGTCGAAGATGCCGTCGTGCCCATCCACCACGAACTCCTGTGGCACAACGTGGACGATCTCACGATCCGTCGGCAAGGGAATGGCCTTGGCTGCGTCGATGGCCCGGAAGACGTCTTCCCTGCTGATCTCGCGGTTCTTGCTGGTGATCGCGACCACCGCACGACTGTTGAACCCCTTGATGTGGCCTCCCGCCAGCCCCACGTAGGCGGACTCGATCTCGACACCGGCCATCAGCTCCGCTTCTTCCACGACCCGCTTAATGGAGTCCACCGTCTGCTCGAGGTTGATCACCATGCCTTTGCGAAGACCCTTCGACTCGGTCGTGCCGATGCCGATGATCTCCAATCGGCCGTCCTCGGTCACTTCGCTCACGATGGTCGTCACCTTGGTCGTGCCGATGTCGATGCCGACGATGTATCTTTCTCTCTTGGTCAGGATGCTCACCTCCCCCCAGCCGCAACCGGCTCTTCCGGTTCCGAAATGTCGTTCTCGAGTAACTCGGGCGGGCCGAGTTGCAGATAGACGCGTCCCTGGAAGCGCAAGTCCACAGCATCAACCGATGGAAAACGGTCTCGAATCTCTTCACTAAGCGGAACGAGCTCTGCCAAACGAGGCATGAAATCAGCTTCTCCCCCGATGAAGGTCAATGGCGGTCGACGCAACAAGATTCGGATCGAGCACGCGCCGGCGGCAAGATCGATCTCTGACACGGCTGCCTCCAGACGGCGGTCAGAAGCCAGCGCGGAAAGCACGCGGCCCGCAAGCTGGCGACGGCCGGGAACGATCTCCCCACGCTCGTCGACGAGACCCCTGACCAAGGGCAACGTTAGCTCTCGGTAGCCAGGGCCCATCTCGTCCAGGAAAATCCCGTCACCGTCGATGAGGTAGAGCTGTTCCACCACCGCGATACCCAGCGGAACGCGTTCTACGACCTTGAGAGTGAGCGTTGCCGGGAGCACCCGCGCGAGCTCGACGTCCTTGACCAAGGTGGAGAGAAGCATCTGCTGTTTGAGCGTTCCGAGCTCCAGGGAGAGGATGTTGGAGCCGGGATGAAGTCCCAGCGTTTCCAGAATCTCCCCTTCCGCCAATCGGTCGTTTCCTTCCACGAGAATCCGGCTCACGGCAAGCTCGGGAGCTCGCCCCGCCGCGGCGGCGGTCCAGAACCCCGCGGCGACAAGGATCGCGAGCCCGGTCACTGCACCCATCCAACGCAGCGCCACCCAGAAAATTCTTCGTGAGGCACGCCGTGGCCGGACGCGCCTCCTCAGGAAGCGTTCGGGCGGAGTCGTGCCCCGCGTCGATCGCTTTACGTCCACTGTCTTACCTCTTCCTTCAGCTCGACCGATGTTTCCCGGAGCACTTTTTCCTTGATCTGCTCGATCAAGGTCAGCACGTCCAACGTCGTTGCCGTGCCGTCGTGAACGATGAAATTCGCGTGCACCTCGGAGACCCGAGCTCCACCGACGCGAAAACCCTTCAGACCCAGACTGTGGATCAACCTTCCCGCCGAATCGCCAGACGGATTCTTGAAGATGCACCCGGCACTCTTCACGCCGACCGGCTGGCTGGTTCTTCGAACCGTCATCTGCCTGTCCATGTCGGCGCGGATCGCGCGTGGATCATCTTCGGCAAGCTTCATGCGGCATTCGGCCACCACGAGATCGTCACCGAAGGAAGACGCCCGATAGCGGAAATCTATCTTCTCGCGCGGCAGCTCGAGTTTCTCCCCTTGCGGGGAAACGACGGTGACGTGCTCCACCCAATTTCCAACCGAAAAGTCGAACGCTCCCGCGTTCATGGCCAGAACACCGCCCATCGATCCGGGAATGCCTACGCCGCCTTCCAGGCCACGCAGACCCCGGGAGACTGCCGCTCGCACCAACCCCGGGAAATGCGCGCCGGCTTCCGCCTCGACCTCTCCGCCTTCGCCAAACCGAACGATCTTCATGGCGCCAGCATGGATCACCACTCCTCGAACACCCGCATCGCTAACCAGGAGGTTGCTACCTCCTCCCAACACGCGGCTCGGTACTCCGAGCTCGTTCGCCAGCCGGACTGCCGCGAGCAGCTCTTCGGTCGAGGCCGGGAACGCGAGCAGCTCTGCGGGCCCTCCGAGACCGACCGTCGTGTAGCGAGCCAAAGGCTCCTCGCGCCGAAAACGGACTCCCGCCTCCTGAAAGGCGGCCGCTAGTTGCACAACCTGATGTTCAGCCACGTTCACGAATCATCTCCGCCAAGTCCTCGGCGAGCGACGTCACGCTACCCGCGCCGAGTGTCATGACCAGGTCGCCCTCGCGCACCTGGTTCTTGAGGAACCCAGGTATCGTTTGCATGTCTTCCACGAAGCGAACGTCGCGGTGACCGTGCGCCTTGATGCCATCCGCCAAACGCTCGCCGGTCACGCCGGGAAGAGGATCCTCGCCGGCGGGGTAAATCTCGGTCACCAACAAGAGATCGGCTTGATTGAAAGCACGGCAAAAATCCTCGAAGAGCGCCCCCACGCGAGAAAAACGATGCGGCTGGAAGACGACGACGGTGCGACGGCCAAACGCCTCTTTGGCAGCCGCCAACGTGGCACGGATCTCGGTGGGATGGTGCCCGTAGTCATCGACAACCAGCACCCCCCCGTGATCCGCTTTGACCTGGAAGCGACGGTCGACTCCCGAAAAGGTCTCGAGACCTGTCGCGATGTCCTCGAGTGAAATCCCGAGCTCCAACCCGACGCCTACCGCCGCCAGGCTGTTCAGCACGCTATGCCGTCCCGGAACGTGGAGCTTGATCGAGCCCACCTCTTTCCCGCGAACCTTGAGGCAGTAGCACGAATCGGTTCCATCGAGATGGATGGCATCGGCCGCGATGTCGGCCTGGGTGGAAAAGCCATAGGTCACGTAGCGTCGTTTGATGCGGGGCAGAATGTCTTGAACGCTCTCGTCGTCCAAGCAGAGCACCGATGCTCCATAAAAGGGGACTTTGTTCGCGAAATCGACGAAGGTATCCTTCAGATCGTCCATGTCTCGATAGGCTTCCATGTGCTCGTGATCGATGCCCGTGACGACCGCAGCCACCGGAGACAGATGGAGAAAGCTACGGTCCGATTCGTCCGCCTCCACGACCATAAAATCCGAACGGCCTAACTTGGCGTTGCTTCCCAGGATTCCGAGCCTGCCTCCGATCACCACGGTGGGATCGAGACCGGCTCGATCCAGCACGACGGAAACCATTGACGTGGTCGTGGTCTTGCCATGTGAGCCCGCGACCGCGATCCCGTACTTGAGCCGCATCAACTCCGCCAACATCTCGGCGCGGGGGATGATGGGGATCTGAAGTCGCCCAGCCTCCACCAGCTCGATATTGTCCGGTCGCACCGCCGAGGAAACCACCACCACGTCCGCGCCGTGTACCTGTTCCTTTCGATGCTTCTCGAAGAACGTGACTCCTAGAGATTCGAGCCTCGTACAGGTGGCGCTCGAGCGCAGATCGGATCCGCTCACCGGATAGCCAAGATTCGCGAGCACCTCGGCCAGACCGCTCATACCGATTCCCCCCAAGCCCACGAAGTGGATGCGCGTCCGGCGGGAAAACAAGGGGGCGCTCATGCCAACTTCTCCCTCAGCTTAGGCCGGCCAAGCTGCAACAGGCGGTCCACGATCGCGCGAGCCGCCTCGGGCCGCGCCAGAGTTCGAGCGGCCCGCGCCATTTCCGTTCTCCGTCCCGGATCTTCCAAGAGATCGATCACCGCTCGTGCCAGACGCTCACCGGACAGGTCTTGCTGGGGAATCATCCGGGCCGCACCCGCACGCGCCATCGCTTCCGCATTGTGTCGCTGGTGCCCACCGGCCAACGGCAAGGGAACGAGCACCGCTCCTCTTCCCGCGGCTGCCAGCTCCGCGCAGGTGGTCGCTCCCGCGCGGGAGACCACCAGGTCACAGGCCTCATACTCTTTTGCCATGTCGTCCAGATAGGGTTCGATACGAGCCGGGAACCCTTCTTTCTGGTAGCCGACCCGCACCCACTCCAACTCGGACTCCCCGGTCTGATGCGTGATGCGCAGCCGATCGCGGTAGGAATCGAGGCGGGACAACGCATCCACCATCACACGGTTGAGCACGCGAGAACCTTGGCTTCCTCCGAAGACCAGCAATTGAATCGTGTCCGTTGCCGGACGAGGGGCGACGCGTGTGATCTCTTCACGGACGGGATTGCCGGTGACGAATCCGTTACGCCGGAAGTAGCGAACCGTCTCTTCCCAGCCGAGAGCCGCCGCATCGACCAAAGGAGATAGCCAGCGATTCGTGAGCCCCGGCACGGCGTTCGGCTCGAGAATGAGTGTCGGTACCCTGGAAAGGGCGGCGACCGCGAGCAGAGGGCCCGCCACGTACCCGCCCACGCCCATCACCACGTTTGGCCTGCAGCGCTTCAGGAGACGCGAAGATTCGAACATCGAGGGGACGAGTTGCAAGACTCCTTTTACCTTCCGCAAGAAAGATCCCCCGCGAAGCGGCTCCACTCGCACGATCTCCAGCGGGAACCCGGCGCCCGGGACGATCTTTCCCTCCAGGCCTCGCCGCGTTCCAACGAAGGTCACTTCTGCCTCCGGTGCTCGACTCTTGAGCTCACGAACCACTGCCAGGGCCGGGTAGAGGTGTCCCCCGGTGCCGCCTGCCGCCACCAGCAACCGCAGGCCGTTCGCGCCCTCCGCCAATCGTTACCTCGCATGCTGAGAAATACCTAGCAGCAGGCCAACTGCTGCCAAGGACGTCACCAAGGAAGACCCGCCCGCCGAAATGAACGGTAGCGGAATTCCCGTGGTGGGAAGCAGTCCGAGAGACACGCCCATGTTGATGAGCGCCTGCCCGACGATGAGTGCGGTCAGACCACTGGCCAAGAGCGTCCCGAAAAGATCGGGGGCCCGGTGCGCGATGACCACGCCCCGCCACAAAACCACCATGAAGGCACCGAGCAACGCCAGCGCCCCGAGTAAGCCCAACTCCTCACCGATGACCGAAAAGATGAAGTCGGTGTGCGGCTCGGGAAGATAAAACAGCTTCTGCTGGCTTCGCATGAACCCCGCACCCAGAATACCGCCCGTACCCACGGCGATGAGCGACTGGATGATCTGAAAGCCTCTTCCCAGGGGGTCCTCGAATGGATCGAGAAAAGTCAGCAGGCGATCGCGCCGGTAGTCCACGCGAACGATGAGCAAGTAGATCAATGGCGCCGCGGCGCTCGCCAGCCCCACGAGATAGCGAAAAGGAGATCCGGCCACGAAGAACAAACAAAAGCCCACGAAGACAAAACACGCCGCGGTTCCAAAGTCTGGCTCGATGAGTACCAAGAAGGCCAGGGACACAGTGACTACCAAGGGGAGAAAGAGACCGGCAAAGAAGTCGTCGATCCGCGCACGCTTCTGATCGAGGAGGTAGGCAACCGCCAACACGAGTGACAGCTTCGCCATCTCCGAAGGTTGAAAGGAAAACAGCCCAAAGCGCAGCCACCGATGCGCGTTCTTGAGCGGAGGAGAAAAAAGCACTGCGATCAGGAGCACCACGCTCAACAATAAAAACCCGTAAACCAGAACGGGCTTCCGGAGTCTCCGATAATCCACCTTCATCAGTACGGACATGACTAAGAGTCCGACGGCCGCCCAGAGCGCCTGTTTGATCAAAAAGAAATAGGAGCTTCTGTGAGCAGCATCAGCAACGACCGCCGAAGCGCTGTACAACATCACCAGACCGAAGAAGACCAGACCGATGGTGACGGCGAAAAGCGTTCGGTCCGCTGACAGTTTCTTGGCCATATGCTATCGCCTGGTTCTCTTGCGCTCCCCGCTGTTTTTGTTGCCCTTGTCTGTCGCCAGACTCTTTTCGAGACGCCTCACCTCTTCCTTGAAGAGCCTTCCTCGCTCCGCGTAGTCGGCAAACATATCGAAGCTCGCGCACGCCGGTGAGAACAGCACGGTGTCGCCTTGCTCCGAGTGGGCAAAGGCTCGCTCCACGACCTCGCGCAGGCCGGCGCACGGCAAGACCGGGACTTCACCAGACAACGCTTCCGCGATCTGCTCTCGGCTCTCACCCAAGGACAACACCAGCTTGACCTTCCCCTTCACGTCGTCGCGCAGAACTTCGAAATTGGCTCCTTTCGAACGGCCACCCAAGACCAAAATAACGTTGCCTTCGAAGCTGGCGATGGCCGCTTGGGCCGCCGCGACGTTCGTCGCCTTGGAGTCGTCGTAGAAGGAGACTCCCCGGATCTCCCCGATTCTTTCGAGGGCGTGCGCAATGCCGCGAAAGCTCTCGACGACCTTAGTCATGACCTGCGGCTCGACGCCCAGGACATGGCTCGCGGCTGCAGCAGCCATCACGTTCTCGACATTGTGCTCTCCGGGAAGGTTTATGTCCTCGAGGGGAATCCACTCATTAGTGAACGAATCCTCGTGCTGTACGATCCAACCCTCTTTGATGCATAGGTGCGGCTCGCTATCACCCATACACTCGAGACTGTAGAAGATCTTCCTCGATCGACTCCTAGTCGCCATTTTCCTGGTCAGGGGATTGGCACCGTAAACGACGGCCCAATCCTCCCGCTCCTGATTGGAAAAAATGCGTTCCTTGGCCTCCCGATAGGCCTCGAAAGAAGGATGTCGGTCCAGATGGTCGGGCGTTATGTTGAGGAGCACCGCCACCTTGGGGCGGAAGCGCTCGGTCGACTCCAGTTGGAAGCTCGAGACTTCCACGACGAACGTGCCATCGAGACGAGACTCTTGGACCAAACCGCTGAGAGGTTCTCCGATGTTCCCGCCAAGAACCACGTGATGACCAGCGCGTCGCAGGATCTGTGCAATCAGAGTGGCGGTCGTCGACTTTCCCTTGGTGCCGGTCACCGCCACCACCGGCCCCTCGATCTCCCGAAACGCAAGCTCCAGCTCTCCCAAAACGGGGATCGCATCCCGCCTCGCCTCTTGTAAAGGCATGACGTCCGAGGGCACTCCCGGGCTCACCACGACCAAATCGATCTGCCGCGTCAGGCCCGCGGGATGGGACCCGGTGATCACCTCCACCCCGCGATCGGCGAGCGCCGCCACCTCCGGTGAAAGCTCTTCTGCCGGTCTCGCATCGTTCGCCCGCACCCGTGCACCGCGATGCAGCAGAAACCTCGCTGCCGCCAGGCCGCTGCGGGCGAGGCCTACCACCAAGACCCGGCGTCCCCGATAATCCTCGCCGCCCATTCTTTACGTTCCGCCCTCGCATTTACCTAAGCTTCAGAGTTATGAGACTGGCTAGCGCGAAAACAACGGCCACGATCCAAAACCGAATGATGATCTTCGGCTCCTCCCAGCCCTTGAGCTCGAAGTGGTGATGTAAAGGCGCCATTAGAAAAACACGCTTGCCGGTCAGTTTGAAGGATGTGACTTGAATGATGACGGACAGAGCTTCCACGACGAAAAGCCCGCCCACCAAGACCAGTAGCAATTCCTGCTTGATCAGCAGAGCGATCGTACCAATCGCCCCTCCAAGCGCGAGCGAACCCACATCGCCCATGAAGACTTGAGCCGGATAGCAGTTGAACCACAGGAAGCCGAGGCTGGCCCCCACGATGGCGCCGCCGAAGATGGTGAGCTCCCAGATCCGTGGAATGTGGATGAGATCGAGGTAAGCCGAGAATTGCGCGTGGCCGGTAACATAGATCAGTACCGTAAAAGCCGCTGCAGCAATCAGGACGCTCCCGACCGCGAGACCATCCAGGCCATCGGTAAGATTGACAGCGTTGGAGGCTCCCACCATCACCAGCACCGCGAACGGAACGAAGAACCACGAGAGATCCGGCCTTACCTCCTTGAAGAACGGAAAGAGCAGCTCGGTGCTATACACTTCCCGATTCGAGAGACGCACCAGCACAATCGCCACCGCTACGGCGACGGCAATCTGGAGAACGAGCTTGGTTCGTGCAGTTAGTCCGGCCGATCGCTTGCGAGACAGCTTCAAGTAGTCATCGGCGAGACCGATAGCGCCATAACAGAGCGTGGCCCCCAGGGCGATCCAGACGAACGTGTTTCTCAGGTCCGCCCAAAGGAGTGTCGGTATCACGATCGCCACCAGGATCAAGAGTCCACCCATGGTGGGCGTCCCGGCCTTCACATGATGACCTTCCGGCCCTTCCTGACGGATGTGCTCGCCGATTTGGAACTGACGCAGACGCCCGATGAGCCGCGGGCCCAGTATGAGGCTAAGCACGAGCGCGGTCAGCGTGGCGCACGCCGTCCGGAAGGTGACGTAACGAAAGACATTGAAGACAAAGAATTCCGTGTGGAGCGGATAAAGAAGATGAAACAGCATCAGTCTGACTCCCCACCGAATCGATCGCGAATAGCGGAGAGCGCCCCCTCCAGAGCGACGCCGCGTGAAGCCTTGAGCAACACCACGTCTTCAGGCCCGAGCCGTTGAGCGAGGATCTCGCCCGCCTCGGCCGCATCGCGCGCTTTCACCAAAACTGCCTCCGACATACCGGCGCGCCGAGCGCCCTCCAGGATGAGAGCCCCCAAGGATCCCACACCGACGAGAAGAGACAGGTTGCTCTCGGCAGCCTTCCGGCCACAATCAAGGTGTGCTACCTCCGAACGCTCGCCGAGCTCCAGCATGTTTCCCAGCACGGCGATGCGCTGCGGCGCATCTTCTTTGGAGAGCGAAGCGAGGGCCGCACTCACCGCCGCCGGGTTCGAGTTGTACGTCTCGTCGATCACCAGGGGTCCGCCAGGGAATCGAAGGCGCTCTCCCCGATGGGGCGCCGGTTGCAGATCGCGAAGTCCTTCCGATGCCGCGGCCAACTTGACGCCGAGGGTGTGGGCGACCGCCAGCGCGGCAAGCAGGTTGTACACATTGTGGACTCCGTGGAGGGACGATCGAACTTCCGCCCGTTCTCCGTCGATCTCGGCCATGAACCCCAGCCCCTCTGACGTGCTCTCGATGTCCTTGGCCGTGAGATCGGCCTTTTTCTTTATTCCGAAACGCACTTGGTGCCCAGCGAATTGTTTGGCTTGTTCGAGAACGAGTGGATCGTCGACGTTGACAACCGCGGTCGCGCTGGGCTCGAGTCCGGCGAAAAGCTCTCCCTTCGCCCGGGCGATCGCTTCGAGCGAAGGAAAGAACTCACGGTGAACTTCCGCCACGCTTAGCACAACCCCCACGTCAGGACCGGCAATCTCCGTGAGACGAGCGATCTCTCCCGGGGCCGACATCCCCATCTCCAACACCGCCACCTCTTCGTTCTCCCATCTCAAAATCGACAGGGGTAGTCCGTAGAGGTTGTTGAGATTCCCCTCCGACTTCAGCACGCGAAAGCGGACCGAAAGAGCCGCTGCCGTTGCCTCTTTGGCGGTGGTCTTGCCGACGCTGCCGGTAATCCCTACGACCTTCAGGGGCGCCGACCGACGGACACCGGAAGCGAGTTGCTGAAGCGCTACCGTGGTGTCCTCCACCTGAATCGCGACGCCTGCGCTCTTGCCCGATCCTTTGGGCAGCTGGGACACGACCGCACCCACCGCTCCTCGCTCGAGAGCTCGATCGACGAAGCGGTGCCCGTCGAACCGTTGGCCAAGGATGGCAAAGAACAGACCTCCCGGCTCGACGGTGCGCGAGTCGATCGAGATCGACTGGATCCGTGTCCCTTCCGAACCCGACGTGAGCCTTCCTCCTGTGAAAGAAACGACCTGTGCTGCGGTCAGCTTCACCAAGCTCCTAGTGCCGTTCCAACTGCATCAACCAACTGCCACGTCACTCCTAGACCAGCATGCCGTCCCGTTTGCCTCGTCACTCTTCGGCAGATCAAGTTGGAACGGCACTAGTGGCTGTTGAGCGGCTGCATCGGCCGCGTCAAGATCTCTCGTACCACCTCCCGATCGTCGAACGGGATCGCTCGATCCCCAATCAGCTGATAGGGCTCATGTCCCTTCCCTGCCACTAGAACCACGTCACCGGGCTCGCTCAGGGAAAGGGCGAGTCGGATCGCCTTGCGGCGATCCGGTTCCACCCGAACTTCCGCCTGGCACCGAGGTCCCTTCGTACCCAGCTCGATCTCCCGGATGATGGCGAGCGGATCTTCGCTTCTTGGATTGTCCGATGTCAGTACGACCAGATCGGAAAGACGTGCAGCCACCGCTCCCATGAGGGGTCGCTTCGAGCGATCCCGGTCGCCGCCACAACCAAAGACCGTCAGGATTCGGCGATGCGGAAGAGAGCGTGTCGCCTCCAGAATACTGCGGAGCGCGTCGTCTGTATGGGCATAGTCCACCACGACGTGGAATGGTTGCCCGGCCTCGATCTTTTCGAAGCGTCCCGGAACGCTGCCAATATGCTCGAGCGCTCCCAAGATGTCGTCCGACTGAAGTCCTAGAGAGCGAGCCGCGCCGTAAGCGGCCAGGAAGTTCAGGACATTGTGCCGGCCTACTAGTTGGCTTTTCGCTTCGTGCACGACGTCTTTGTCCTTGAATCGAAGAACGAGTCCATCGAAACTAGCGTCGACGTTCTCGATCCGAAGCTCGGCGTCCGCAGCGAAACCATAGGTAAGTACGGATCCGCCGATCACTTCCGACAATCGTCTACCGTAGCTGTCATCGAGTCCCACGACGGCGGTCCCGGACGCGCGGAGATGGTTCTCGAACAGCTGCCGCTTCGCGGCAAAGTAGTCCTCCATGTCGTGATGAAAGTCGAGGTGATCACGGCTCAGGTTCGTGAAGACGGCACACTCGAACACCGTTCCCTCCAAGCGACCGAGCGCGAGTCCATGAGAGGAAACTTCCAGCACGCCGAAGCGGCATCCCTCTTCGACTGCCGCCTTCAGGAACGTTTGGATCTCCGGCGACTCTGGAGTCGTGTATCGGGCCGGCCGGCTATTCGACCCCACTCGATGTACGACCGTTCCCATGAGTGACGAGGGCGGAGCGAGTTTTTGGAAGATCCCATCCAGCAAGAACGCCGTCGTCGTCTTTCCATTCGTCCCGGTCACCCCTACCAGCCGCAAATGCTGTGACGGCTCGCCGGCGAGCTTCGTGGACAGGAGTCCCGCGGCGCGTCGGGCATTTTGCGTGCGCACCCAGGCGACGCTCGACTTCTTGGGAGCTGCCCGCTCGCTGACCACCCCCACGGCTCCTTTCTTCGACGCCTCTTCGATATAACGATGACCATCCGTGCTCTTGCCCTCGATCGCCACGAAGACGAAACCCGACCCCACGCGACGGGAGTCGACGGTCACTCCACGCACGTGAGGCGTGAGATCGCCACGGGTTTCCTCTACCGTAATGACCGACAAGAGCTCCTCGAGAATCATGGCGCAGCCTCCCCCAGAAACACCAGGCAGCGAGAACCGGGATCGACGGGCGCTCCGGCCGGCGGGTGCTGATCGATCACCCAGCCCGATCCCACGAGATCCGGAGACAGGTGCGCCGCGATTAAGCGTGCTACCGCGTCCCGCGCTGGAAGCCCCGCAAGCGAAGGCATCCGCAGCGGCGCCGAAATACGCGGTCCGAACGCGACCCGGGCCACCGGACCCGATTGCGGAAATCTCTCGTTGTCTCCGACATCTTGTCGGGGCCATCGGGAGGCCATGGGCATGGCGTGCGTGACCTCTGCATTTTCTATGTTGGCTCTGTTGGGGGCGTCCGGGGGCACACCGAGATAGCGAAGGCTTCTTTCGATGATGCGGGCGAAGACAGCGGCAGCCCGTCCACCGGAGTGATCTCCTTCCGGCGAATCGAGGAGGACGAGTGCGGTCAGCTCGGGCGCGCCCGCGGGAACGAACCCAGCGAACGAGGCGATGAAGTCCGTCTTCGAGTAACCACCCTCGGGCGTTGCCTTTTGAGCGGTCCCGGTCTTACCGGCTACGGTGAAGCCGGGTATCGTGCCGCGCCCCCCGGTGCCCCTCTCCACCACGCCCACCATCAGATCGGTGAGTCGCGAAGCGGTCTCCCGGCTGAGCACTCGACGAACCGGAGAGGGGGACGCCCCACGCAGAGCCTCGTTGCTAGGCGAGCGAATCCCCTTGACCAGGATGGGGCGCATGAGATACCCGGAGGCGGCCACCACGTTCACCGCCGCAACCATTTGTAGGGGCGTCACCGCGATCTCTTGACCGAACGAAATCGCGGCCAGTGTCACCGGCCGCCACTCCGAGACGTCCCTGAGGATGCCTCGGCTCTCCGCGGTCAACCCGACACCCGTCGCGTCTCCGAATCCAAAGGCGCGCACGTAGCGCTCCAACCTTTCGGCACCCAGGCGCTGACCGATCCGGATCATGCCCACGTTGCTCGACTTCTCGAGGACTTCGCGGAAAGTCAGCACGTCGAATACCTGGTGATCGTGAATCAGCCGATTGCCCACTTGAATGACGCCTCGCCCGCAATCGATTCGCTCGTCCTCGCTTACGACCCCTTCTTCGAGTGCGGCAGCCGCGGAAACGATCTTGAAGGTCGAGCCTGGCTCATAGGCATCCGTCACCGACCGGTTGCGCCAATGGCTTGGGGGATAATCGCCGTAGCGGTTCGGGTTGAAACCCGGCACCGCCGCCATGGCCAGGATCTCCCCTGTTTCGGGTCGTAAGAGAATCGCTACGCCACCCTTGGCGCCGCTTTCCCGAACCGCCTCTTCCAACTCCGTCTGCGCTATGTGCTGGAGCGTTTCATCGATCGTCAGAATGATGTTGCGACCCGGCTGCGGCCGTTTCTCGACGCGGGAGGCGGCGGGTCGGTTTCGAGCGTCGGTCCAAATGATTTGCCGACCATCCTCTCCGCGTATCTCTTCCTCGAAGGCGTACTCGACTCCGCTCATCCCCTCGTTGTCCATCCCCACATAGCCGAGGACGTGAGCCGCCAATCGCCGCTTGGGATAGAAACGGCGCGTCTCGGGAAGGAAGTTCACGCCCGCGAGGTCGAGCTCCCGCACGCAATCGGCCGTGGCTGGATCGATTTTCCTATTCACCCACAGGAAGCCCTTATCGCTCTTCAAACGAATGGCCAGCTCCTCGCTGTCCACCGGTAGACAACCAGCCAGCGCACGTGCCGTTCTATCGGCCTCTTCGATCACGCGAGGCACTGCGTAAACCGACTCCACGCTGACGCTCACCGCGAGCTCTCGTCCGTTCCGGTCGTAGATGGTTCCCCTTTCCGGATCGAGCTTCATCGTGTGACGTTGCTGGATCTCGGCACGCTCTTGGAGGCTCGGGCGGAGAAAGATCTGGAGATACACGAGCCGGCCCACCAGCGCGCTGACCCAGAGCGTGCTGAGAAGAGCCAACAACGTCACGCGAAAACGTGCGCGAGACAGATTGCGGTTACGATCCACTCTTACTCCTTCGCCCGACTTTCTTCGATCGCCCGGTAGGGCTCGATGACGACGAACTGGTCCGCCGAAGGAGCCACCATCCCCAGCTGGCGGGTGGCAATGGTTTCGATACGATCGGGCGAGGCGAGCGAAGCCTTCTCCAAAGACAGCTGCCGTTGGATCTGAATGAGGTACTCGCGTTCCCTCCTCTGCTCTTCCATGCGATACCCATTGCGGATCATCTCGAAATGCTGCCACCCGTATGCGAGCACGGCCGCTGCAAGCAGCAGCCCCGTGACCGCAACCATTAGGAGCTGGCGGTTTCGCTCGCGGTCGACCTGCCGCACCAACTGCTCGTTGGCTACGCGTCGGCTGATTTGATAGCGACGATTGGCCATGTCAGGAAACTCTTTGAAGTGCTCTCAACTTCGCGCTGCGAGCCCGGCGATTGACAGCTACCTCGCTCTCACTCGCCTGCAGAGGCTTGCGCGTCAAGACACGAAACGTCTCGGATTTGCTCTTCCCTCGAAAGGCCCATTTCACCGCCCGATCCTCGAGCGAGTGGTACGAGATGATTACCAGCCGGCCACCTGGAGCGAGCTTCTCGGTCGCGACTTCGAGAAAGGTCTCGAGGGTCTCCACCTCTCGGTTGACGGCGATGCGAAGCGCTTGGAACGTCCGGGTCGCCGTGTCGATCCCTCCACGCCGGCCCGGTCCGAGCACGGAATGAACCACCCGCCGCAGATCGGCCGTCGTCTCGATGGGACGCCGCGCCACGATGCGACGCGCGATCGCCCGCGACCTCCGCTCGTCCCCAAAGTTGAAGATGACGTCCGCGAGCTCCCGCTCACTTAGATGATTGGCGAGCTCCGCCGCCGTCTCACCCGAAGTGCGATCGAATCTCATATCCAGCGGACCCTCCATGGAGAACGCGAAGCCGCGATCCCCATCGGCCAGTTGCATGCTGGAAAGACCGAGGTCGGCGACGATACCGGTCACGGTGTCCAATCCTTCCTTCTCGAGGTGGCCGGTCAGATCGGCAAACGTCCCGTGGTGCAAGCGCACGCGATCGCCGAAACGCTCCAGTCGCTCGCGACTCATGGCAAGCGCTGCCTCATCTCGATCCAAACCAACGAGCCGACCCGAAGGCGTACTCGCTTCCAGAATGGCTATCGCGTGACCGCCGGTGCCCACCGTGGCGTCGACATAGACGCCGCTCGGTTCGGGCGCGAGGTGCTCCAACACTTCCTCCACCAAGACGGGCCGATGCGGTGCATCCGGAGATGCGGCGCGCCGATCGGAAGTTGATCCGGCAGTCATGTTCAGCTGTGTGATGATCTCCGCTTGAACGACTTCCATGGCCAATCAGATTCCAAACTCGGCCAGAGCGTGACCGTCTTCGTCGGTAAACGGCTCGTCCTCGAGCTTCTTCATGAAACGCTCGTGATTCCAGATCTCCAGGTAGTTGTACTTACCCAAAACGTCTACGTTCCCGCTCATCTGCGCCGTCTCGCGTAGCAGGGCAGGTATGAGCAGCCGGCCCTGCCGGTCGCGCGTCGTGGCTTGCCCGAAAAAATGCACCCGATCCAGGAAGCGCGCCTTGGAGGGGTGCGTTCCCGGGATGGCTTGTAGCTTGCGCTCCAATTCGATCCAGATCTCCATGGGGTACACCCGCACGTTTTCTCCGCTGAGACTGGTCACGAACACATCGGTCGCGTAGTTCGCGTCCCAAAGCTGTAGAAACCCGTTGGGTATCTTGATCCTGCCCTTGTCATCGACACGAGCCGGATGGTTCCCCCGGAGCACTGAGACCTCCTGAGAACTAAATTCTGCTGACCGAGATTCGCTAGAATCCGGGCCAAATAGAGACTTCTAGACCACTTTGTTCCACTTTACTCCACTAGAAATCCTAAGATAGACCCGCTCATCTGTCAAGCTCCAATTAACAATGGTTTACGGGAATGTAGGGAAAAACCTACATTGAGGGATGGGCCCATGAGCTGACGAGAGCCCTGAGCCCGCGGGTGGTCGCCCGCGGCCGAGCAGCTACGGGAGCGGCTTCGCCGGGACGCACGGGTCGAGTATGATTCCCGTTGATGAAAGCAGGTATTCTAGGGTTCCCCGGTTCAGGCAAGCGTACTCTTTTCTCTCTATTAACCCAGGCCGTCCCTGCGGGCTCCGGTCGCGAGACTCAACTCGGCGTTCTCAAGATTCCGGATGAGCGGCTTAAGGAAATGAGTCGCATGCACGCGTCGAAGAGCGTTGTTCCCGCAACCATTCACTTCACGCTGATCCCGGGCCTGGTCAAGGGCGAATCGAAGGAAAAGCTGGACCTTCCCGCGCTGAAGGCCGTGGACGTGCTAGTCCACGTGGTGCGGGGCTTCGAGGAAGCTTCCGTCGCACATCCGGAAGGGTCGGTGAACCCGGCGCGGGATGTCGAGACCGTCGAGCTCGAGTTGACGATCGCCGATCTCTCGCTGGTCGAACGCCGGCTGGAGCGTCTGCAGGCCGACCGCGGAAAAGGCAAGAACGTCGATCCGCGGGAGCTCGCCGCTCTCGAACGGGCGAAAGAGAGTTTAGCGGAGGCCACGCCGTTGCGCTCGGTCCTATCCGACGAAGAACAGGTCCAACTGCGGGGCTATGCGCTGCTCACCTCGAAGCCGCTTCTTGTCGTCGTGAACGTAGGAGAAGACGACGTGGCCGCAGAGGGTTTGGCGAAAAAGTTGGGCCTCGATCGCTGGGAGAAAGCACCCAAGGTGCGCTTTGGCTTCGTCTCCGCCAAGATCGAGGCGGAGATGGCCGAGCTCCCTCCCCAGGACGCACAGGCGTTTCGCGAGAGCCTGGGGCTCAGCGAGAACACCATCGCACGCATCGTGTCCGCGGCGTTCGAGCTGCTCCACATGATCACGTTCTACACGTCCGAAGCGAAAGAGTCCCGGGCATGGGTCATTCCTCGGGGCACGTCCGCTTCGGTCGCCGCGGGAGCCATCCATAGCGACATCGAACGTGGCTTCATCCGTGCCGAGGTTGTGTCTTACGACGTGCTCACGAACCACGGATCCTGGAGCGCGTGCCGGGAGAAAGGCGCTATGCGGCTGGAGGGAAAGGACTACGCGATCGCCAATGGCGATGTCGTCATCTTCCGTTTTAACGTATAGTTCTTTAGCGAGCTTGCCTCGCCGAAGCCCGAAGGGCAAAGGCGAGGCCCCGGCGGGGAGGAATGGCGCGAGCGCAAGCGAAGCGCCAGGGAATCCCGCCGTGATGGGCCGGAGCGCTGCAAAGCGCGGAGGCCCGCGAGCGAGGCTGCGAAGCCGAGCTCGCAACTAATATATGAAACTCATCGTCCAGATCCCCTGCCTCAACGAGGCCGATACGCTTTCCGTAACCCTCGCCGAAATCCCGCGCCAGATCGCCGGGGTGGATGAAGTCGAGGTCCTGGTGGTCGACGACGGCTCCACCGACGGGACGCCCGAGGTCGCGACAAAGCATGGAGTGGACCATGTCATCCGATTCGAACGCACGCGCGGCCTGGCGGCTACCTTCCGCGTGGGGATCGACACCGCGCTGCGCATGGGTGCCGACATCATCGTCAATACCGATGGGGATGGGCAGTATCCCGGCACGGATATTCCACGGCTCATCGCCCCGATCCTCGCAGGACAGGCGGAGATCGTCATCGGGGATCGCCAAGTCAGAAACGTCGAGCACTTCTCTGTCACCAAGAAGAGACTCCAGGCGCTCGGCAGCTGGGTAGTGCGGCAGGTTTCCGGTACCGAAGTTCTCGATACGACGAGCGGCTTCCGCGCGTTCACCCGCAACGCCGCACAAAGACTGAACGTCATCTCCGACTACACCTACACGCTCGAAACGATCATCCAAGCCGGCAAGAAGAGGATGGCCATCGCCCAGATCCCGATATCCCCCCGCGAGACACGGCCTAGTCGGTTGATCTCGAGCGACTGGAACTACGTCAAACGATCGGCGGCGACCATCGTGAGAATCTACGCGATGTACGAGCCCCTCAAGATATTCAGTTACATCGGCGCGGTTTTTCTCGCCGCGGGGCTTCTTCTTTCCGCTCGGTACATCTATTTCGTCTGGATCGGAGAAGGCCAGGGGCACGTTCAATCCGTCATCGCGGCAGGCGTGCTGTTGATCGTCGGCTTCCAAATCGTCTTGATCGGTTTGGTGGCGGACATCATGGGCTCGGTGAGGCGTCTAATCGAAGAAGTCCTCTATCGACAGCGGCGACTGGAAGACCAGGTGTCGTCGCAACAAGAGACTAGCAACCCGCTCGGAAAACCCTCCCTGCACGAGCCCGCGGCACGGAAGAGCAGCTGAAAATGGCCCAGCCCGACCGGGTCAGTATCCTAATTCCCGCCTTCAACGAAGAGAGCACGATCGGAGAGCTCATTGAAAAGGTCAAGACAGTAGGGAACTGGCTAGAAGTCTTGGTCGTGGATGACGGCTCGTCAGACCGAACGTCCGAGGCGGCGCGGGCGGCCGGGGCGCGAGTCGTCCGCCACCCCTACAACAAGGGAAACGGTGCCGCGGTGAAGACCGCCATCCGTGAAGCGCAGGGGGAGCTGGTGCTGCTCATGGACGGGGATGGTCAACACGATCCGGCAGACATACAGAAAATGATCGCGCTCCTTCCGGAGTACGATCTCGCCGTCGGGGCGCGCGCCTGGAACGCGCAGGCGACTCTCTCCCGGGGCTTGGGAAACTTGCTGCTGGGGCGTCTAGCTTCTTACTTGTGTGGTCGGAAGATCCCGGATCTCACTTCGGGATTTCGGGCTGCCCGGCGGGACCGGATGCGAGAGTTCCTCCATCTGTTCCCCAACGGGTTCAGCTACCCTACGACGAGCACGATGGCTTTCGTGCGCGCGGGCTACAACTTGAGCTTCGTACCGATTGAAGGAAAGCAACGGACCGCATCATCCACCAGCAAGATGCGACCCTGGCGCGAGGGTGTGAGGTTCCTGGTCATCATCTTGAGGATGGTCACGCTGTTCAGCCCGTTGCGGATCTTCTTGCCCATCGCTGCTTCGTTTTTCGCGCTCGGCTTCGGCTATATGGTCTATACCATCGCCACCGAAGTCCACGTGACCAACACCTCGGTGCTCTTGCTTACCGCCTCCGCGGTCTTGTTTCTGTTCGGTTTGCTCTCCGAGCAGATCGCCTACCTGCGACTGCAACCGCCACCCGAGTGACGCGCCGCTGGCAGTCGCCGCCGGCCGCTAAATTACGTGGTTGTTTTGACGGGAGCTAGCCAGGCGGCGGTCCGCCGAAGTTTCTTGCTCTGGAGACGAACGAAGGCGGACGCGGCACTGAGGCACTAATTTCGCTGGAAGAAGCTCTTTACTCCTTCCTCAATGAGTTTCCCGGTGCTCTCTTTGACCAGAGCCATCAGAGCCTTCGAATCCGGCAGCACTCTTGGCTCCTCCCGTGTTCCCGTGATGCGCAGCGGAATGGAGATCCAGCCCTGGTCGTCCGCCAAGGCGTCGAGCACTTCATCGGGAACCTCATCGATGACCAGACCCTCCCGAGGCGTTCGCAGGACAAGACTTAGCGCGAGCGGGCCGTCCAGGTCAACAGTTCCCTTCAGATCGAGCGCCGCCTGCGGCGTCTCCAACTGGAAACTCTCCAGCGTCAACCGATTGTTTTCGATATGGAAGAGCGCATCGGTGGCTTTGTACGATGCTCCCACCAATGACGTTCCCCGCCCCAGCGCATTTTCGACGCCTACCAACGTCGGCGACGACGGAAGCTTTCCATCCGCAAGGCGCAGGACACCCTTACCCTTGATCCCTTTTGAATCCGTACCGTAACCCTCGGCGTCGAACTCAAGGATCCCGGGACCGAAGCCCCCGTCGGTCGAGCCCGCGATGGCGTTCACATCCAGGGGATCACCTTGGAGAGCGAGCGTGTAGCCGAACGGGATCTGGTTGAAGTCCACCTCCAGCTCAGCACGAAACCGTCCTTGGTCCGTGCGAAGGGCGAAGTCCTGTCCTTCGAAAGTCCCGTTGTCGAGCTTCAGCTCGCCGCTGACTTCCCGCACCTCCGTGGTGTCCAACGAGAGCGTGTCGATGCCGAGCTGCCCCGATGCGGAGAGGGAGTGGATGAGTGAGAGCGCGTTCGGGTTGAAGGTCAGATCTTGGAGCCGAACGTTCAGACCTTCAACGGAAATCGTAGGCCCCTCGGTACCCTCACGCTGTAGTCGGATCGAACCATCCTCGATGACGATTTCCGAGATCTCGAGCGCCAACCCTCCACTTTCGCCGGCACCGGTTTCGTAAGGAAGCGACTCTTCGCCACCGGACGGAGACTCGGAGGGCGGTCCACCCTCAGTGCCACCGGTATCGTCTCCTGGTGCACGCCGTTTCCCTTTCTTCTCAGCGCCCTCGGTGACCTCCACCCGGGGGCGAAGAAGCACGATCTGCTCGACCGCGATTTTTCCAGTCAACAACGGGAGCAACCGGTGCTTCAAAACCAATCCGTCGAGGTGCGCCGCCAGGGTCCCACCAGGAAGAGTCGTCGTGACGTCGACCTCTCCTAGCTCCAGACCGCGAATCAAATTCAGTCGGTACCTGCCGACGGTGAGCCGGGCGCCGGTCGCCTCGTTCACCTTCTCGACGACCGACTTCCCGAGCTCTGGCGATTCGAAATCCACCAGAAAGACGACGGCGATCGCGAGAACGAGCACGCCTCCTAAGACGGCGGCAGCAAGAAGAAGTTTCTTCGCCATGTTCTAGACCTCACTTGAAGGATTTATTGAGATGCTCTCAGGATAGCAGCAAGGCGCGAATCGGTCAAAACGGTGTCGTGAGTGCCGGTTTTACTCTATAATGGCGTTTCACAATCATGTCAGCTTGAGATCGCGGATTCGCTGCCGAGAGGAGTGAATCCTGAAGTAGGCCTAAGAGGCCTAGGAGGGACGTTGAGCGGCAAGACAAAATGTAAGGAGAGCCCCAAGACGCGGGCGGGATCCAAATCTTCGAGGTCATCAAGAGCGGCGTCGCGTTCCGCGCGAGCTTCCTCGAAGAAGGCTGGCACGGCAAAACGATCTCTGCGGGTGGTCAAAGGACAATCGAAACAGATCGAGCTTCCGCTAACCGCGGAAGAGCGCCGGAAGCAATCCGCCTTGAAGCTCGTGAGTCAAGAGCCCGAGTCGGCAGAGGCGTCGAAGCCCACCCAAAAACCGTTCAGCCCTCCGCGAGTGTCCGCAGAGACGCTCGCCACCAAGCAGCGGGAGATCTCGGTCTCCGAGTTCTTTACCCGCAACCGCCACCTGTTGGGCTTCGACAATCCTCAAAAGGCATTACTAACGACGGTCAAAGAAGCCGTGGACAACTCCCTCGACGCCTGCGAGGAGGCCGGCATCCTCCCCGATCTCGAGGTGAACATCGAGACCTTGGCCGAGGATCGGTTCCGCATAGCCGTCCAGGACAATGGCCCGGGTATCGTCAAAGCCCAGATCCCCAAGATCTTCGCCAAGCTGCTCTACGGATCCAAATTCCACACATTGAAGCAAAGCCGGGGGCAGCAGGGCATCGGCATCTCGGCGGCCTCCATGTACGGTCAGCTCACGACCGGCAAACCGGTTTGCATTTGGTCGCGAACCGGCAAGAGAAAACCGGCCCACTATTACGAGATGCACATCGACACCCGGCACAACGCACCCGAGGTCGTCAAGGACGAGAAGCTCTCGAGCTGGCACCTCGACCACGGCACGCGTGTGGAGATCGAGTTGGCCGCCACCTACAAGCGGGGCCGACGCTCGGTGGACGACTACATCGAGCAGACCGCCATAGCCAACCCGCATGCTTCCATCAAGTACACACCCCCCAACGGCGAGGTGGTGGTCTTCGAGCGCGCCACGAAAGAGCATCCGCGGGAAACCGTCGCCATCAAGCCTCATCCCTACGGCGTCGAGCTAGGTGTTCTCATCAAGATGCTCAAGGAAACGAACTCACGGGCCCTAAAAGGGGCCCTCATGGGGGATTTTTCCCGAGTGTCCTCCAAGATCGCCGACGAGATCATCGGAAAGGCAGGCCTCCGGCCGGAAAACCGCCCCAAGCAACTTTCGCGGGTGGATGTCGAGAAGATCTTTCGCGCCATCGCAGAAGTGAAGATCATGGCCCCCCCCACCAATTGCCTCGCCCCCATCGGGGAGGAAGCCATCGTCTCCGGCTTGAAGAAGCGAATCGAAGCCGACTTCTACGAAGCGAGCACCCGCTCCCCGAGCGTCTATCGTGGCAATCCCTTCCAGGTGGAAGTCGGGGTCGCTTACGGAGGCTCCCTGCCGGCGGAAGAGCTCGCCGATGTGTTTCGTGTTGCGAATCGAGTGCCGCTCCAATACCAGGCCTCCGCCTGCGCCATCGCGAAGGCCGTCATCGGAACGGATTGGAGAAACTACGGTCTGCAGCAATCGCGGAGCACCGTCCCAACCGGGCCCTTGGTGTTGTTCGTTCACATCGCCTCGGTCTGGGTGCCCTTCACTTCTGAGAGCAAGGAAGCGATCGCGCATTATCCGGAGATTCTCAAGGAGCTACGCCTGGGCTTGCAGGACGTGGGAAGGAAGCTCGGCGCTCACATCCGGCGGCGGAAACGGGAAGCTGCGGAGACCAAGAAACTGGCTTACATTCAAAAGTACATCCCGCAAATAGGCATCGCGCTGCAAGATATTCTCGCCTTGACCGACCGGCAACGCGACAAGACGGTGAAGGTGCTCACCGATACGCTCGAGAGGAGTCGTAAGTTATGAGAGCGACCCAGGCCAAGCGCTACGCCGCGGAGGTCAAGCGGAAGAACAAACAACTCGATCAGAATACGCTCAAGCAGATCACCGGGACGGCGGATGAGACGAACCGGAAGATCCTTCGGCGAGGCAAGCCGGATCTGCAGTTCCCCGTCCGGTCGCTCTCCAATGTGAGCTATTCCAAGAAGAGTGGCTATCTAGAGATCGGAAAACAAAAGAAGGTGAGGACACTCACCGTGTCCACGGTGAAGACCTTCGCTCAGACGCTTCGTATGATGTCCCTTTCCAAAAACCTCATCGAGACCAACGACTTCGCAACCAAACGAGACGCCTACTACCAATCCAAGAACTGGGGTGACGCCGGCTTTCAGGAGCAAACCGAGTCCGACACGGTCATGGATGACATCGAGGCGATGTTCTCGATGCACAAAGTGAGTCGGGAACAGCTTCGCTTCGTTCCCGACGAGCATGGGGGCGCCGTGGCGGGTCAACTCGTCGTCTACGATCCCGACATCGACACCGGCGCGGTGGAGCGGATCGACTGCACGCGTTTCGGCTCCGGAGCCTATTCGATCCCGAGCTCCGTCGAGCACCTATCGTTCGAGACCAGCGCCAAGTTTGTCCTCGCCATCGAGACGGGTGGCATGTTTCAAAGATTGCAGAGTCACAAGTTCTGGCAAAAGGCCAAATGCGTTCTGGTCTCGATGGGGGGGGTGCCGACGCGGGCCACCCGCCGTTTCATCCGCAAGCTTTCCGAGGAAGCGAAGATTCCAGTGTACGCCTTCGTCGATTGCGACCCTTACGGCATCTCGAATATCTACCGCACGCTCAAGGTGGGCTCCGGAAACGCAGCTCACATCAATCAATTCTTCTGCGTTCCGAGCGCCCGTTACCTGGGAGTCACTCCTCAGGACATACGCGACTACAAGCTCCCGACCCATCCCCTCAAGGAAGTCGACATCAAGCGCGCCAAGGACGCCCTCAAGAACGACCCCTTCTTCCAGAGCCAGCCGGCCTGGTCGCAAGCCATCACCCAGCTCTTGAAGATGGGGGTGCGCGCCGAGCAACAGGCGCTCGCCAAGTGGGGCCTGAACTACGTTCTAGAAGAGTACCTTCCGCGAAAACTGAAGAAGCCGGATCGATTCCTTCCTTGAGTAACTGACTCCGATCCGTTGCTAGCCCCGATCCGAAATAGACCCTCGTTTTCCATTTCAGGCGTCAATAAGCGAGATCTTGCTAGTCAACTCGTCAGACGCCGGTCCGGCGCCGATTCGGGAGCGGGTCTGCGCGATATTCGCCGACCGACGAATTACGGATCGGGGCTAGCGCTCGATCCGATCGAAAGTCACTCCATCCAAGAGCAGGATGTGGCCCGCCTCTCGAAACTGCGGTCTTAGAGAAAGAATGTTGGTGCCCTTCCGCCACTGGCTCGGCGCCGCTAGCCGGTAATCAGCGAAGCCCGGAGTCGCCTGGAATCGTCCGACTTCATTCCCGTTGACCGCCACCACGACGTCGAGCGGCTCGGGCCGGACCGAAAGGGAGAACGAGAGGCCGAGCAGCTCGTCCCGGCCCATGTGTACGAAGAGGCGCGCGTCCGCCCGGCGCGTCACCCGCACCCATCGACCCGCGCGAAGCTCCGGCCCGCCCCATTCTTCGCCGACGAGCCCTCCATCGTCCTCTCCGATCTCCATGAGCTCGCTCCGATAACGGTTAGGAAAAAAGAAATAGCGGCCGACCACGGTATCGAACTTGGCGGGGGACGTGTCGTGTTTCCACGCAAACCACCAATTCGCCGGCCAGGAAAAGGGATACCCCACGCTTTCGAAGAGGTTTTCGGCGCTGTTCGCCGCGACTTCGGAAAAGGAGACGGTGTCGTCAATGGGAATCTGATGGCGGTGATACTGATCCATGAAGAGCATGTTCCACACCGGAAAGAAGACGAGCAGGGCACCGGCGGCCAACGCCGGGCGGCGCGAGGCGAAGCGCCGAACGTACTCGAAGGAGGCAGCGACTCCGAAGGCCAGGATCGGCAGCGCTCCATCGAATCGACGGTTTGAAAATGAGTTAGCAGCCCACCAATCCGTGATGCACATGTTGACGTACGTCATGAGAAGCGAACAGAAGGTCATCATCCAAACCGTTGTCCAGCGTTTCTTCAGCAGCGGGATCAAACCGACGAAGCCGAGCCACAGTATTGGAGTCCAGCTCAGAAGCCCGTGTCGGGACGAGAAGAGCGTCTCGAGGGAAAACGGTCGGAAATAGTCGACGAACTGTGCGCCGTGGGGGGGATCGAGAAGCAAGTACTCGCCATAGATCGCCTTCCATGCGAATAGCTGCGGAGAGAGCCCGACGACGAAACCGGCGAACAAGACAGGACCGGCGATGAGTACGGGCTGATCCCGCTTCCACGCCCCCCACAACCAATCGAAAAGCGGCAAGAACAACAGCAGGCCGTTTTGCCATCGGACACACACCATCAACCCGCCAATGAGCCCGAGCCAGAGGGCATCCCTCCATCCGCGATGCAGTCGGCTCCTATCTCAGAACCAAATGAACAGGACGGCAGTGAACGTTCCCAGGGCGTGGCTCATCCACGGCTGGTACACCATGTACCAGTGAAGTTGAGTCCCAAGCCATACGAGGAGCGTTCCGGCGAAAGCGACGACTCCGCTGAAGTATCGCCTGAGGAGAGACTGTAAGAGAAAAACGGCCAAGAAGCCGTAGAACAACGAGCCCACGGCGACGGCGTTCCAGTGGAAGGGGCCATTTCCCTGCAAGTTGACGTCGAGACCGCTCCAGGCTGCTAGGCGACCGTAGAGCTCCCCGAGAAGAAAAAAAGGAGACCAGAAAACAGCCGGGCCGGCCGAGAAGATGCTCCGTCGATACCCAGTTCGCGTGGGGATCTCGATGCTGTGACGTTCCAAGAGCCCGTGCATGCGGTATTCGTTTTCGAAGTTGACGTCGAAATCTTTCCAAAAGGATTGGACGTAGGAGAAATAGTAGAAGCCATCCGCCACCATTCGCTTCTCGACGGAGTGAGACTGGAAGACGCTGAGAAGCATGAGCAGGAAAAGCGCCAAGCTGTACCCATCTTTCCACCCCCGAACTCGATACAGTGCTACTGCGAGCCCGGCAATGAGCAACAGCCTGAAGGCGACGCCCCACTCGCTGATCAGAACGCCCGACAAACACCAGTCACGATTAATCAGGACGGCGAAAAGATCCAGGGATACCGATCAGTAAGCCCTTGAATCCATGCGTGCGTTCAGACAACTTGCGCCACAAGGCTTTCCACGTGACCCAGAAGACTCCGCTTCGATGAATCCAGGACCGTAACTGCCAACCTTTTGGCCGAACCGACCGGGATCACCGCTGTCTGAGACGTCAAGCCGCCAACCACCTCAGCAAAGCAAGGGATCCGATCACCGCAAAGAAGATGAGATACAAGAACAGGGTCAGCGCGAAGAAAAGGGCCACAACGACCAGCGACTTGGAGCGCGGGAGCTCCCCGGTGGTCTCAACGACGATAACCGCTACGACGAGACAGTAGAGCGCTGCGAGGAAACCGAGGATCGGGCCGATAAAGGGCACGGCAAGCACCCAGTGAACCGGGGCCGCTGCTCCGAGGGATCGATAGAGCTCCAGAAAGGTGGCGCTCCCCCCGAAGAGACGAGACAACACGTGGAGCAGACCGACGAACACGAAAGAAACCAGCGTCATCAGCACCACCCCAAGGATCATCGCCCGAATGCTGAACTGCCCAACCCCGCTCGCTAAACCGGCGAGGGCCACGAAGAGGATGGCAGGCAGAAGAGCATCTTCATCTCGGTAGACCTGTCGGATGGTATTGGTGTCGAGCTGTAGAATTTGAACGTCTTTTTGCAGGTAGCCGCCAAACTCCATTCCGCTCTCCCTCCGAGCTCTTACTTGCACACCGTCGGCCGCTCTCCAAAACCTGATCAAATCTGATCAGGCCCAGGTTCCTGCTTCACCAAGGATCGTTTCGCTTCGGCTCACGCCGAAGCCAGAACGTTCCTCTCCACAGGCTTGACTTCCGGTGGAGCTCACCGTACAAGAACGTACCTTCAACTAGTGGACTGTAACATTTAAGTATTTAGTTATAATATCTCTCTCATGCGAGGGAGAGCCGTTGTGTTGACTCAAGCGGAACATAGGGAGCTTGGCAAACGAGTTTCGAGCCGTAGCGGTCGAGCGGATGACGCGCGGATCGCTCGGATGTTGCTCTTGCTGGCAGACGGTGCAAGCTATACGCAGGTGCAGCAGACGGTGGGCTGCACGGCGCCTTTTATCAGCAAGTGGAAACGCCGATTCTTGGAGGAGCGTCTGGCAGGTCTGTACGCGCGTCACGAGGAGCTCTTGTCAATAGGTGTGTAAAAAAGTTCAGGCAGCAGCAACCTTCGACGACTCCGTTACCCTGTCTCCATCTTCAAATCGAACGCCCAGGTGAACCTCTCGCATCAGCTCCGGTGCGTTGAGCCGGCGAAAATTCTTCTCCGCAACCAGAAGCAGTTTGAAGATTGTCGCAGTGGCGGACTCGACTTTCTTGAACCTTTTGGCCGCATCCGTTCTCAATCTCAGTGCAGCGAACGGTGACTCCACGACGTTGCTCGTGCGGAGGTGTTGCCAGTGAGGCTTGGGAAAGGAATAGAAGCTGACCATCCGCTCCCAGTCCTCGTCGAGCACGTGCGCGGCCCCCGGAAGACCCTTGCGCAAGCACCAATCCTGGAACTTGGCCTTCTTCGTCTCGCACTCCTGCAGGCTGGTGGCGTAGGGGATCGCCGTCAACAGCGGCTTGGCCTGCGCCTGGTCCCTTTTCGGAATCCGGTCCAGTACGTTGAGGATTCGGTGGTTCCAGCACCGCTGTTCCTCAGCTTCTGGAAATACGTTTCGGGTCGCGGCCCAGATGCCGAGATGACCGTCACCGATCACCAAACGGGGACATCTCAGACCGCGCTTCTTCAGTCTCCGTAGCAGCGACGACCATGACGCTTAGGATTCTCGATGCCCGGCCTCCAGCGTCAGGACGATTTTCGTCCCGTCGGACAGGCCACCAACCGCAACTAGCACCGCCGCCTTGTCCTTCTCAAGGCCGGCCTTCACGTACACGCCATCTACCCACAGGTACACGAGCTCGAGTTCTTCCAGTGGGCGAGCTAGCCACTGCTCGTACTCTCCCTGCCATTTCTGTTTCAGCCGCGACACCGTGCTGGGAGAAAGTGGAGCGTCCTCCCCTAGAAGCCCGCGGAGCGACAGATCGAAATCTCCGTGAGCTAGTCCATGCAGGTACAGCTCCGGAATCAACTCGCTCACCGTTTCGCTCCGACGCTTGAACAGCGGAAGCACTCGACTTTCGAACCTCTCCTCCACGTCCCGTACTCTCGGCCGGCGAACCGTCACTGTGCCCACGCTCATCGTCAGCTTCCGAGGCTTACCGTATCCATTTCGATAGCCCGCCGTTGTGTCCACGGGCTTCCGTCTCTCCGATTTCTCACGCCCGAGAAGCTCCGTGACTTCGGCTACCATCAGCTCCTGCACCCAATCCTGGATCTCAAGCCTCGCCCACTTCTCCAGCGACTCCCAAGCCACCCTTGACGAGCTCCGTCGTCCTGTGGTCTTTTCCTTCATGGCGGTGTCTCCTTCCGTTGGCCCCTTCACGCCGTGTTTCGTGACGCGGAAGGTTACTCCGCCTTTACTTTATTTCCACACCTTCTGAGGGTAGCTCGTCACGAGGGGCGTCCGATTCAAGTGCTCACGCCTCGGATGGAAGCACGGATTCTTTCGTGGACGCAGAAAAAACCGACCGACGGCTCGACTCACTGGAGCACGCGTCGACTTGCGAAGAAGCTGGGAATCCATCACATGATGGTGGCTCGCACTTGGAAAAAGCATGGTCTCCAGCCACACCGAATTGAGCATTACAAGGCCTCCAACGATCCGGATTTCGAGACGAAGGCAGCGGATATCATCGGTCTATATATGAATCCACCTCAGCACGCTGCGGTGTTTTGTATTGATGAGAAAACGGCGATCCAAGCCCTGGATCGACGGGACCCGATTTTGCCGTTGTCTCCCGGGCGGGCCGAGCGACACGGTTTCGAGTACGTCCGGCATGGAACGCTTTCTCTCTACGCCGCCTTCGACACGAAGACGGGGGTGGTTTTGGGCAAGACTGTCCGCCGCCATACCAGCCAGGAGTTCGTCGCCTTCTTGGAGCAGCTGGTTGCGAGCCACAAGCGAAAGCGCGAAATACATGTCATCCTCGACAATCTGTCGGCTCACAAGACCGCCAAGGTCGCACAGTTCCTCGAGGCCAACCCAAAAGTCCGACTCCACTTCACACCCACATATTCCTCCTGGCTGAACAAAATCGAACTCTGGTTCTCCAAGATCGAGCGTGCCCTGATCCATCGAGGCGTGTTCACGTCAACCCACGACCTGACCCGCAAGATCATGCGCTACATTCGCAAGTACAACGAAGACCCCAAGCCCGTGAAGTGGACCTACAACGATCCGTCACGACGCATTAAAACCACTAAACGTTCAGTTGTTACAGTCCACTAGTGCCGTTCCAATTAAATCAACCACCGGCTTAAGCCGGTGGATTGCGCGGGCGCGTCGACTGGAAGTCGACTTCATGCGCCCGCTTCATTCTCAACCCCCCGACTTCAGTCGGGGGAGTCTCGTCCCCTTCGGGGACTTCGACAATCTTTTCTTCGCCTAAAGGCGAGGGGTTTCCACCATCCCCGAAGGGGACACTAATCTCACCAAGGACGACCGCGATGCGTGGCAGCCCCGAGATTGAGCTTGGCTACTCAGTTCCTTAGCGAATCTAGCTGGAACGGCACTAGGTTCCAGTTTGGTCTTCAAATGACGAACCCTCACGACAGCATCCCGGCCCTTGGCCTTGACCGTGTTCTCCCTTCTAAGAACTCAACTTACCGCATCACCTCCTTTTCCAACTCGACGACTCTCCGTCGCTGCGCAACGCTCTAGTGCCCTGTATCAGTAATTCGTCACCTAAATCTCGGCCCCTTTTGCGCGCTGGCTTCGTTGTGGCATCGTTCCAGTTCGGCCATAGGCCTAGCCCTCCGCTCGACAGGCTCGCTGCGGAAGGCGGTCGAAATATCGAGCTACCCTCAGAAGGTGTGGAAATAAAGTAAAGGCGGAGTAATCTTCCGCGTCACGAAACACGGCGTGAAGGGGCCAACGGAAGGAGACACCGCCATGAAGGAAAAGACCACAGGACGACGGAGCTCGTCAAGGGTGGCTTGGGAGTCGCTGGAGAAGTGGGCGAGGCTTGAGATCCAGGATTGGGTGCAGGAGCTGATGGTAGCCGAAGTCACGGAGCTTCTCGGGCGTGAGAAATCGGAGAGACGGAAGCCCGTGGACACAACGGCGGGCTATCGAAATGGATACGGTAAGCCTCGGAAGCTGACGATGAGCGTGGGCACAGTGACGGTTCGCCGGCCGAGAGTACGGGACGTGGAGGAGAGGTTCGAAAGTCGAGTGCTTCCGCTGTTCAAGCGTCGGAGCGAAACGGTGAGCGAGTTGATTCCGGAGCTGTACCTGCATGGACTAGCTCACGGAGATTTCGATCTGTCGCTCCGCGGGCTTCTAGGGGAGGACGCTCCACTTTCTCCCAGCACGGTGTCGCGGCTGAAACAGAAATGGCAGGGAGAGTACGAGCAGTGGCTAGCTAGCCCACTGGAAGAACTCGAGCTCGTGTACCTGTGGGTAGATGGCGTGTACGTGAAGGCCGGCCTTGAGAAGGACAAAGCGGCGGTGCTAGTTGCGGTTGGTGGCCTGTCCGACGGGACGAAAATCGTCCTGACGCTGGAGGCCGGGCATCGAGAATCCGAAGCGTCATGGTCGTCGCTGCTACGGAGACTGAAGAAGCGCGGTCTGAGATGTCCCCGTTTGGTGATCGGTGACGGTCATCTCGGCATCTGGGCCGCGACCCGAAACGTATTTCCAGAAGCTGAGGAACAGCGGTGCTGGAACCACCGAATCCTCAACGTACTGGACCGGATTCCGAAAAGGGACCAGGCGCAGGCCAAGCCGCTGTTGACGGCGATCCCCTACGCCACCAGCCTGCAGGAGTGCGAGACGAAGAAGGCCAAGTTCCAGGATTGGTGCTTGCGCAAGGGTCTTCCGGGGGCCGCGCACGTGCTCGACGAGGACTGGGAGCGGATGGTCAGCTTTTATTCCTTTCCCAAGCCTCACTGGCAACACCTTCGCACGAGCAACGTCGTGGAGTCACCGTTCGCTGCACTGAGATTGAGAACGGATGCGGCCAAAAGGTTCAAGAAAATCGAGTCCGCCACTGCGACAATCTTCAAACTGCTTCTGGTTGCGGAGAAGAATTTTCGCCGGCTCAACGCACCGGAGCTGATGCGAGAGGTTCACCTGGGCGTTCGATTTGAAGATGGAGACAGGGTAACGGAGTCGTCGAAGGTTGCTGCTGCCTGAACTTTTTTACACACCTATTGACAAGAGCTCGAAATATCCAGATATGACGTCGTCGTCACGCCTCGCCAGCCCACAAAATGGCCTCGAGCTTTAGGCCACGATCTACTGATACAGGACACTAGCTTGCCTGGCTCTCGCAAGGCTTGGTTGCCCGAGACGCGAAGACCTCCTCGATCCACCAACCGATCCCTTAGGCGATCGGGACGGGTTCTGAAATTCCTACTCATCTGAGACGAATTCTTCGACCCGTCCCTCCCTCGATTTGGGATTTCTTCTTTTGCGCTGCCACGATGTGAACCCGCTTAATCGCCTTTTTGAACAGATTTGAGTAGATCTCTGATTACTGCTACCAGCCCTTGCATCGACCCGTCGAACGAGGTTTATCGCTATGCGGTGGAAACGAGCTCATGTTAGCAGAAGTCGGGGCCCCCGGAAAGAGGTGTCGAAGAGGTGTGTGTGGCGCAGATGATACAGTTTGAAGAACTTACTGTGGCAAACGTAACACAGTGGTGAGCCCGGAATCAGGGCCTCACATCCAAGCTATTGATTCCACATAGCTTAGGGTCGAGGAGTCCGGGGCCGTTCCTGGCACAATGCTTGCTGCTGTTCTGGCCGGCATTCATAATCGAGGGGTTTTCTAAGGACTCATGCATCTTCAAAAAACGTTGAAACGAGAAAGCGGGTGCGTCGGGATTGGCTTGCATTCGGGTCGCAAGGTGAAGCTGACCCTGAGGCCGGCTCCCGCCGACACCGGCATCGTTTTCAAGAGACTGGACCGCGGTCATTGTGAGATTCCCGCAACGTCGGAGCACATCGCTCGCCTCAATCACGCTACCTGTCTTTCCAGGGACGGCGTGCGGGTCGAGACGGTGGAACATCTACTCGCAGCTCTGGCAGCCTTGGGCGTCGACAACGCCATCGTCGAGCTCGACGCTCCCGAGGTCCCCATCATGGACGGCAGTGCCGCACCATTCATCTACCTGATCCATGAGGCGGGAATACGGTCCCTGGCCCGGCAACGCTCCTACATGAAGCTGACGCGCCCGGTGGCGGTGGAATCAGACGGGCGGCAAGTGGCGGCTTACCCGTCTGACTCACTTCGGGTGAGCTACACGATCAGCTTCGACCATCCCTTGTTGCGACATCAACAACGCTCCTTCGAAATCGAAGAGGCGTCGTTCGCCGAGGAAATCGCGCCCGCCCGGACATTCGGATTCCTCAAGGACGTCGAGCAGATGCGGCAAGCCGGACTGGCCCTAGGAGGCTCGCTAGACAATGCCATCGTGCTGGGCGAGGCAGGGGTTCTCAACAACCGCCTTCGTTTCTCGGACGAGTTCGTCCGCCACAAGATCCTTGATATCTTGGGAGATCTCTCCTTGTTGGGACGGCCTTTGCTCGCCCACATCGTGGCGGTTCGAGCGGGACACAATCTTCACAGCCAGCTCGTCCGTCAGATTCTCGCTTCACCGGAATGCTGGGAGCGGGTGAGCTACCCAAAAACTCCGGAGCCGGTTGCCTCGGCGGTTCCATCTGCCAAGGCTCCCGTTACCGAACCGGTTCTCTAAGAACACCGGGTGGTTGTTCCTGCGCCTGGAAAATGTCAGGGCCACGCTCGCTACTGGCCTGCCGATCCCTCGGTGGACTCCACGACGAACGCCTTTACCTTTATCTGAGTGATCTTGCTGTTGGTGGCGTTCGAGGCAACCGACACGGTGCGCTGGATCTCGCCTTTGTACATCCGTGACTCCATCGTCATTTTGAGAATCGTGCTTTCACCGGGCTTTACGAACTTCTCCGATGTGAGCGCCGCGGTGCAACCGCAGGAGGTCGAGATACGCCCAATGGTTAGCTCCTCGGTACCGATATTGTGGATCTCGAACTCCTTCTCCAGCTTGGCGTTCTGCTGAACTCTACCGAAATCGTGATCCTCGGGAGTCACTTCGATCCCGGGTCCTTTGACCTGCTTTCTATCGCTCTCCGCCTGATAGCTCCACGCCACCATGGCAGGAAGAGCAATCGAGACCACTGTGATCAACACGACGACAAATCTTCTCATGGACTCTCCTTATTGGGACCATCATACTCCTCATTAACCGCGCCTCCGGTCAGCTTCCTCATATCGACGCCGAGCTGAAAGAGGCTCTCGATCAAGTACCGTTTCCACGTGTCTTCATCTATCTCGTCGACAAGGTGTTAGCCGGCATGAAATCCCATCCCTTGTGCGAAGGTACGGAGGTGGTAGTCACAAGAAAGTAAACTCTCCTCACAGTTATTGTAGCATTGGTGGTGACCGCCGCTCCAACCCGAGCGCACCAGGCCCGACCCATGCGTAACCGACTGGATCCTCTACTGATGGCCGCTGCCGGGGCGGTTTTCGCCCTGGCGACCGCCGCCATGCTCGACGGTCGCGAACCCTTTGCAACCTGGTACTACTCGTTCGCCTGGTGGAGCTACATCGTCTTCGCCGACGCTTGGAACCATCGACGCACGAAGCGGAGCGTCTTGCTGCACAACTCTGAAGCTCCGCAAATGTTGGCGCTGTCGATCGCCATTTGGGCAACGTTCGAGACCTACAACTTCCGGCTCGGCAACTGGCACTATGTCGAGATCCCCTCCAACCTAGTTCTCAGGTGGCTCGGCTACTCGGTCGCGTATGCCACCGTCTTGCCAGGGATCTTTGTAACCGCCGAGATCCTGAGCACGGTTTGGCCGGCGCGCGCTCCCTCGGGCCTCGTATTACCTCGCAGGTTGACCGCCTCCCTCTTCTGGGGTGGGCTCGCCTCAAGCATCCTGCCTTGGATTTGGCCCGAGTACTTCTTCCCGCTGGTCTGGCTCGGTCCAACCGCCTTCTTCATGGCGATCAACTTTCGGTTGGGACGGAAAGGAATCTTGATCGACATCACCGAACGGGGGTTGGGGAAACTATACCGACTGGCAGCGGCGGGGATGATCTGCGGCCTTTTGTGGGAGTGCTGGAACTATTGGGCGCGCAGCAAGTGGGTCTACGAAATCCATTTTTTCGGCGGGTCCCCCTTGTTCGAGATGCCCATCGCCGGCTTCCTGGGTTTTCCGCCGTTTGCCATCGCTGGTTACGAGATGTACCGAGCGGCGCAGGAGCTGCTACACCGGATAAGGGCTCACCCTGTGGCCCGGTTCGCCTTCTGGCTCCTGCTCGCGATCTCGGTGGGCTTCGTTTATCGAGGAATCGACGCCTTCACCGTTCGGAGCTTCCAACCGTAGACGTTGGTCTTTAATCTGGCAGCTCCGGCTTTCCCGCTTTAGTCCAGGCCGTATACCAATAGCTCGCGATGTCCTTAGACGAGTCCGAGATCCGGTCCTTGACGATGTCTTCAGCCCGCAGCCACAAGCCTTCGTAGTAAAACCGGTCGTAGCTCGAAGTACCCAGAGAGGAGAAGTAGTCGATGAGTAGCAGATTGTCCATCCAAACGAAGGATCGAACCAAGACCGAAATGAGGTAGCGGTCCGGTCGATCGAGATAAATGGCGGCGCCCGCTTTGATCTTCAAGTTGCTTCCGTGGATTTCCATCAGCCGGCTGTCGAATCGCGAGCGAAAACCGTCCTGTTCGGTGAGCGCACCGTCGCCATACTTGGAGACATTCAGAGGCTGATGGAGATCGTTCAGATAGAGCACGATTTCCGCAGAGTGCAAATCGATAGCCTCGAGCTCCACCTCCTTGAACGCTTGCACGAGCTTTTCATAGCTCTCGATGAGCTTCCACGGAAGGTCGCCGACCTCTTCTACTTTGTCGACGCCATACTTCTCGATCGCAGAGTCTCGATCCAGGGGTAGACCGTCGAACGGGAAGGCCTCAATAGAATCCACCTCGAAAATCCATCTCGGCGCGCCGATAGAGGCGTCTTCGAGCTTCTCCACCAGGTACGACTCTCGCTTTTTGTAGGAACCCTTGAGTGGGCCGGGCAACACATCGATGGCCTCTTCCGCGGCGAGACGATGTGCCACATCACCCCACGCAAGCGCATAGCCGGACCACACCAACGTCATCAAGAGAAACGGAGTTAACAAGTAGACGCTGCGCCTCGACATGATTGCTCCTGTATCGATAGTCTCGTCTTTCCGAAAACGCGAAGGGGCCTATTCTAGATCCGATTGGCAGCGTCGATCAAAGCCGGGCTGTCATTCTCCCGAGACCCCGGAGAGGCCCCGAAGGCAAAAGCCGCGGCGCCTTCAAGGAACCCGGGCGACCGTCAGGACATCTACGGATCGCGCCCCGGCACGAAGAAGCGTCCGCGCACACGCCTCCACGGTGGCACCGGTGGTGAACACATCGTCCACCAAGAGCAGTCGCTTGCCGACGAAACGAGCAGGAAGACGGGCGCGGTAGGCGCCTGCCGCGTTTCGGCGCCGCGCCGCCGCGCTCAACCCTGCCTGCGGCGGGCGCGGGGCGACCTTGACCAGAGCCCGGCAGCACGGTTTGTCGGCAGCCTTGGCAATGGCCTTGCCCAGGAGCTCCGCCTGGTTGAAGCCGCGCTCTCGCCGTCTTTGCCAGTGGAGCGGAACCGGAACGATCGCATCTCCCACGTCGAGCTCACCGGTGCGGATCCAGCTACTGAACGCGAGCCTTCCGAGTGCAGACGCCAACCTGGGTCGTCCCCCGAACTTCAAGGAACGGACCGTCTCTTTCAGCCCTTCTTCATACCTCCCCACGGCACGAGCCCGACGAAACCGTCGCCGTCGCCCCTCACGACAGGGTCCACAGACTCCCGCCGCAACGGTGCGCTGGTACGGCAAGCCGCAGCGGCCGCAATAGGGCGGTCGGATGAGGGGCATCGACTGCCAGCACGGCTCACAAATCGGCCGGGCCAGCGGCCATTCGAGGGACGTCTTACAGACGACGCAGTTGGAGGGAAAACCAAACGCGACCAGGCCGCCCAAGACCGAACCCAGGCGTCCGGTCATCACTAGGAGCTGGACCAGGTGGGTGCGGGCAGAATGGAAGGTTCGGGTCGCGCGGCGACTCGCACGTCAAGAGAAACCGTGTTCCACATGCCGCAGAGCTCACAGTAGTCGCGCCTCTCGGTGTACCGGGTTTGGCAAGAGCTGCATTTGAAGTCCTGCATCACCCCCCCCACCTCTCCGAGCACGGCCTTGCTCTTGCCCAACGCCTCTTTGAAATCTCCCTTGCTCTCGAGGACCCGCGCGATGTACACGTGCAACGCCGGTAAGCCACTCACCGTATCTTCGATCAACCGAAACTCCTTCAGCGCTTCATCCAGCATGAAGAGACGATAGTACAGCTTGCCGAGACGGTATCGCAGGGGCACCTCGTTCTCGGAGAGAACGATCGCCTGCTTCCAGGTGCCGATAGCCTCTTCCGGCTTCTCGATGGTCAGATAGTGATTCTGGACGGCAGCCAGGAGCTCAGTCGAGCCGGTGGCTTCGTAACCTTTGCGCCAAGCCGCCAGGGCCTCTTCCGTATTCCCACTCTTGAGATGTGCTTCACCCAGCTTCAAATGGGCGGGGACGAACTCTCCGTCACGCTTCAGGACGGATTGGAATGTCGCGATCGCCTCTTTGAGCTCATCGTTTGCCAACTGTTCCCGACCCACCTCGAACCGGATGCCCATCCACATCTTGCGAGCTCTTTCTTTCTCAGCGCTCAGAGTGACCATCTTTTCTATCTTCGGCTGCAGCTCATCGGCGGCCTGCCAATTCTTCTGCCTGATCTTGAGGTCGCGCAGTTTCCGATGCGCGGAAACGGTGGTCCGCGGATCGAACTGAATAATGCGCTTCAGGACTTCTTCCGCGCGCTCCCAGTCACCGAGGGTGAGGTAAACGTCCGACAGCGAGTAGAGCGCCACCAGGTGCTCGGGCGACTCCGTGATGGCGCGTTCCAGCGATTGGGCCGCTTCCCGGTGCCGCTCCAGCGATTGCAGGCTGTCGCCGTGCTTGATGAGAGCGTTCAGATGGTTCGGCTCCCGGGACAACACCTTGTCGAATTGGCCCGCCGCCTGTTCGTAACGCCCATTGACCATGTCGTCAAGTCCCTGTAAATAAAGGTCTTCAGTTCTTTCGTGGGCTCGGTGACGCCGCCGCGCCCGAAAATCCTTCGCGAATTGACGAGCCCCGCCCGCGATGTCGAAGAGCAGAATCAGGGCCGCGCCGGCACCGAAGGCGCCAAGCAGCGCCATCCATAGCTCCACGTTGAGGGTCTGCACGAAGGCCAGGCTGATCTGTACGGGGTCCCGGTTCATGGCGATGGTCGAAGCCAGGAACCAAACGAGCCCGAAAATCAACAGCAAGCCAAGCAGTGTTCTTAATCGCATCTTCGCACCTGCGAACCCTTCTCCCCGATCAGTTTAATCCATTCCATAGCGCCGGCGCTTCTCCCAAAGTGCCTTCCGGCTGATCCCCAAGATCTTCGCCGCCCGCGTTTGATTCCCCCGCACGTACCGCAGCGTTCGCTCGATGTAGTCTCTTTCCACTTCCGCCAGAGTTGGTCGGTCCTCGCTTCCCAGCCGAAAGGCGACCGAGGGGCTGTCCAAGAGTGGGCTCGGTAAGTGTTCCCGCTCGATGCGGGGGCCACGGGCCATCAGACCCGCTCGCTCGATCACCCCCTTCAGCTCACGAACGTTACCCGGCCAGACGTAGTTCTGCAGAGCTTCGCGCGCGTCGTCTGCAAGCTCGTGCGGAAAATTGTCGTACAGACGCTCGCCGTCTCGCTTTAGAAAATACTCCGCCAGGGGCGTGATATCTTCTCGGCGCTCCCGCAGGGGCGGAAGCTGGATCCAGAATACGCTGAGCCGGTGAAACAAGTCGCGGCGGAAGGAGTTGCGCTCCACCGCTTCTAACAGATCCGCCGTGCTCGTCGCTACGATGCGGGTGCCCAGTGTGAGCGTTCGAGTCCCCCCCAGCCGCTCGAAAGATTTCTCCTCGATGACGCGCAAGAGTTTAGCCTGAAGGGCGGGCTCCGGCTCACCTATCTGATCGAGGACGACTGTGCCCTCGCCGGCGAGCTCCAACTTGCCCGGCTTGGCGTCCCTGGCCCCGGTAAAGGCCCCTCTCTCATAGCCAAACAATTCGCTTTCCATGAGCTCGCCGGGAATGCTGGGAAGATCCACTTTCAACAAGGGTTGGTCGGACCGCTTACCCCAGTAGTGAAGCGCGCCGGCGGCCAAGTCTTTCCCCGTGCCACTTTCTCCAGAAAGCAATACATTGGTCGGAGCGTCTGCGAGTCTCCGCAGCAAGGCCATGATTTCGATCATCTTGGGATCGTGAGCGATGAAAGCACCGGCCAGCCCGCGGGCCGCGCTACCCCTCGTCTCCGTCGCCTCCGACATTCGCTACTCGCTTCAGCTCGCGATCGCGAGCCGCTCCGCGTCTCCCCAGAGACGCTCCAGATTGTAGTACTCCCGACTCCGGGGAGTAAAAACATGAACGATGAAATCCATGTAGTCCATCAAAACCCAATCACCATGAGGATAGCCCTCGACATGATCCGGCTTGAAGCCTTTCTTGGCGAGCTCCTCCTCGATCGCGTCGGCAATGGTCTTCAATTGACGATTCGTGTTACCTGTCGCTAGCAAGAAAAAATCGGTGAAGCTCGCCAAACCCCTCAAGTCCAGAACGACCAACTCGCCGGCTTTTTTCTCTTGCGCAGCCTCGATGGCCGCTCGGAGGTCCGTTCCCATGCTCCTCAGTGTCAATTTCTTCGTCGTCAAGAGGACGGCCTCTCCTGATAGAGACGATGTTCCACGATATAGGACTCCACCTCGGGCGGCACCAAATAGCGGACCGAGCGTTCCGCCCGAACGAACGCCCGGATCTCCGTAGCGGAGATATTGAGTGTCAACGCACTGACGAGGTAGATGGACGGTCCCCGGTCGAGAGGCGGTTGCGCTCCGTTTCGGAGCTCCACCAGTCGGGAGCGTAGCGAGTCGGGCACGACTTCGAAGGCCCCCGCTAATCCGTATCCCGGCCTTCCATGCACGATGAACGAATGAGACCGCAGCAGGTCCTCCCACCGATGCCACGTTCTGATTTCCCGGAAGGCGTCGATGCCGGTGATGAAGAAGATTTCCCGTTGGGAATCCTCTCCGGATAGCTGGTCGAGTGTGTCCAGGGTGTAGGAAGGTCCCTGGCGCTCGATCTCGATCCGGCTAACCTCGAACATCGGTTGGAGTGAAACAGCGGCCTCGACCATTCGGTAACGATCTTCGGCGGCGGTCACCGTCGGGCGCGCCTTGTGGGGTGGCACACGGGCGGGGACGAACACGACGCGATTCAACACCATAGCCTCTCGTACCGACTCCGCCGCACGGAGGTGCCCGTAGTGAACCGGATCGAAAGTACCCCCTAAGACTCCGCAGCGCTCGCGGCTCATTGCTCCTGCGCCATGGTGTCGAGCTCCTTGTCACGAAGCCGCCGTGCGACCGCAAAAAGCATGCGCTCGGTTCCCTCGCCGGTGGCAGCGGAGACGGCCCATAGGTCGAGCCCCGCCTTCCGGGCCGCGCCCTCGAGTGATGCCAAACGACTCTTCTCCGACAGGATGTCGATCTTGTTCGCCACGACGACTGCGGGTTTTTCGTCGAGGCCGTTTTCGAACCGAGCCACTTCCTCCATCAGGCATTCCAGGTCTTCCACCGGATCTCTACCCGAGGCCTCCGAGACGTCGATGAAATAAACGAGCAGTCCGGTCCTCATTAGATGACGGAGGAACCGATGGCCGAGACCCGCACCCCGGTGCGCGCCGGGAATCAATCCAGGAACATCGGCGATCACGAAACCCTCACCGTCTTCGAGATCCACGACCCCGAGGTGCGGTGTGAGGGTCGTGAAAGGGTACTCTCCGACTTTGGGACGCGCCGCACTCACCGAGCGAATGAAAGTGGACTTACCCGCGTTGGGGAACCCGACGAGCCCGACTTCGGCGAGCGAACGCAGCTCCAACCGAAGGCGGTGCTGCACACCTGGCGTCCCCTCTTCGAACCGGCGCGGCGCCTGGTTGGAAGGTGTCGCAAAGTGCGCGTTGCCTCGTCCCCTGCGACCGCCCTCGGCCACCAAGAGCTCGTCGCCCTCACGACTAAGATCGCCCAACAGGTCTCCCGTCGCGTCATCGAACACGACCGTTCCCAACGGGACCGATAGGTAGAGATCCTTGCCGTCACGGCCTCGCCGCCGCGAGCCCTCGCCGTCACGGCCTCGCTCCGCCTGGAATCGAGGATGGTACCGGAATTCGGTGAGCGTGTTTCGATTGGAGCGGGCGACGAGCCATACCGAGCCGCCCCGGCCACCGTCTCCGCCGTCCGGCCCACCTCGCGGAATGAACTTCTCGCGGCGGAAGCTGAGCGCGCCCCGTCCTCCGTCCCCTGCCAGTACTTCGATGCGGGCTTCGTCGACGAACTTCGGTTGCACGTCAGTCTTCGTTTTTTGTGTGGGGATAGCCCAGGGGGCGGGCCAAGGGGCTTGCCAAGGTACTGGCCAACTTACGAGGAAGACGCTCGGGGAATGATGCTGATGAACCGCCCGCGTTGGCCCCGATTCTGGAACTGAACGATGCCATTAGCCCGGGCAAAGAGGGTATCGTCCTTTCCCCGCCCGACGTTCGCCCCCGGCCGGAAGCGAGTTCCTCTCTGCCGAACCAGAATCGTTCCGCCTTCGACCTGCTGCCCGCCGAACGCCTTCACCCCAAGCCGTTGGGAATGACTGTCCCGTCCGTTTCGGGAGCTGCCCTGCCCCTTCTTGTGTGCCATGAAATGATCCCTCTACCGTATTCTCGAGTCGGCTGGCCTAGCCCTTGCCCTCGATCTTCTGTATTGCCACCGAGGTAAATGGCTGGCGGTGCCCGTGGGTCCGACGGTACTGTTTCCGGCGCTTCTTCTTGAAGACCAAAACCTTCCTGTCGCGGTCCTGCTCCAGAACGGTGCCCACGACGCGGGCTCCTTCCAGATAGGGCCGGCCCACCTGAATCTTCCCGTCACGATTGACGAGCAACACGCGGTCGAACTCGACTTTGGACCCGACCTCGGCAGCGAGCTTCTCGAGCCGCAACTGCTGACCGGGCGAGGCTTGGACCTGCTTGCCTCCCGTTTCGAAAATCGCGTACAAGAGCTTTTCTCCCATCTATTTACCGCTCTGATCTTCCTATTGTATTGAGGGGAAACGGCTCTGTCAAGATGGGCCCGATAGGGCCCCGGCCGGTCCGCCTACGCCGAGGGCTACGGCGGACCCGCCGAAGCCATCAATAATTTCACAGGCAGAGGCGGGGAGGAATTAATCCAAGCCGAAGCGAGCCACTAGCTAAAAGACGGCCTAGTAATCGATCCCGATCCAGAACTTGAACTGTGTCTCGTCCCGCAGGCTGAGCCGATCGGTCAGCGGCTTGGCGAAGTCCGTGACCCGGATCCAGTCGAAGTGCATCGGGAGCCCGAAGATGTTCAGGCCCAGACTGAAGCCCCACGATGCGACGGCGTCCTGCAAACCCCATCCCTCCACCAGCCGACCATCGACCCGAGAGATCCGAAGGTCGTTCGAGAAGATGTTGAACCTCTCGCCTTGGAACGCCGCGCCTCCCATGTTGCCGAACAACGTACCGCGGAGAGGACCGAGGAACCCGACAGGCGTTAGAAGGGCATCCGCGATTGGGAAGCGGAGCTCCGCGTTTCCGTGGAAGCCGCGGTTACCCACGAAGCCCTGGAACGGGTAACCGCGCATGGTGTTGTCGCCGCCGAACCAGAAGAAGTCGGGATTCTCCCCGGCACTGTGAAACCCACGAAGGCGAAGCGCTACCAAGCTCGATCCGGTCAGCTGCAGGTACTTGCGGACATCGGCCTGGAAGGTGCGGCGGGCGAGGAACGGCCCGCCCGGAGAAACCATGGCACTCAACATCATGGTGCTACCGGCCAGGGGACCAAAGTTACGGAAGTGCGTCGTTTCGGTGACGTAGGCGACGCCGACCGGGAGGATCGTCCCGGTGGGGAAGCGTTGTTCAAGAGAAGCTTGAAACGCATCGAAGACCCCCGGCTCGTCGAAAACCGAGCCGATCCCCTCCGTATTGATATCCGGATTCAGGAACGGATCCTGGAAACGGGTGTTCTGGCGGATGATGCCGGTCCTGAGCTCGAACCGCCGGAAGCGATCGAGCGGATAGATACCCGTGAAAGATGCCCCACCTTGCGTGAGCGTCGCGATCTCGCCTTGACGGCTGAACAGGTCTAACGGTTGCCCAATAATGAATGGATTCGTAAAGAAGAAGCTCGTCGTGTGGAATCCAGACAGCGCGTACTGCAATCGGTGGCCCAGGTTGGTCCAGTTGCCGGAGTAGTTACGGAACTCGCGGACCGACAAGGCGAAGAAACTGAAATTCTGATCGCCAAGCACATCGGTGAACGAGATTCCAGTGCCTCCGAAGAAGCTCCCGTCACTGTTGACGCCCACCGCAATGGGCGGCGCGCCGGCGACGTAGAGCTTCTCGAACCGCCCCTTCCTTCGCTTGTTCTCTGGAATCACTTGATGGAGGACAGGCGGAACGAAGTCGATGACCGGCCCCTCGGTGCGAATAATCTGATCCGCGGCGATCTCCTTGACCGGCTCCTCGAGACTCAGGCGGTAGAGTCCGTACTCTCCCTTGTAGTAGCTGGTGAAAAGGAGCTGCTCGTTGTCCGCGTCGTCCAACACGACTGCCGGAGCAAAGTTCCCGCCTAACGTGTCGGTGTACTGAATGATGTCTCCCGTTTCCAAATCCAGCGAACGCAGGTTGAAGATCCTGTCGTCCTCATCCGAAACATGAAAGAGCTGTTTGCCGTCGATGGAGAAGGCGGGAGCGGCATCGTCATAAGGACCAAAAGTCAGCTGCTCTTTCTCCGACAGGTCATCGAGTCGGACACGGTAGAGCTTGTCGTGGCCGCTGATCCGCCGCGCATAGTAGAGCCATTCGTTATCTGGATCCACGACCGGAAACTTGTCTCGGAACTCGTCCTGGGTGATGTTCGCGACTTCTTCGGTCTCGAGATCCATCCGGAAGACATCTCCCACTCCATCCTGGAGAGCGGCGAAATAGACGTACTTCCCATCGGGGCTGAAGTTTGGAAAGGCCGCTCGATCGAGCTGCATGATGTAGCGGCGATCCACCTTGGCGGTCAACACGTTGACCATGACCAGCGCGCGGCGCTTCTGGTAACGCCCGAAAAAACCCACGTGCTGCCCGTCGGCCATCCATGCAATCGACGCCCCGAGAAATGTATCCTGGCCACCAAAGGGAATGTACTCGAAGTCTCCGCTGTATCCGGGAGTCAGATTCCGTATCACCGAACCGTCCTTGCCCGAAAGGAGAACCACGTCGAACTCGGCGTCCCGCCGGTTGTAGCTCAGAACGGCCACTAGATCGCGCGAAGGGGACGGCGCCGCGGTCAAGGCCGCTACCCACTTGCCTTGACGCCGCGGATTGGGTGCGTAGTCACGACTGTAGTCGGTGGGGAGCTCCTTGTCCCGGTAAGGCTTGAATCGCTCCTTCAACCACTTTTGAAACTGGCGGTCGAACTCATCAGGACTCATGCGGAACGACTGCTCGTAGACATCGGAGCCCACTCCTCCCACGACCGCCCGGCGAAGGGAGAACAGGAACTGGCGTACGCCTTCTTTTCCAAACCTTTCTTCGATGAACTCGAAGATGGCATGACCGAAGTTGTAAGGAGCCCGCGAGAATCCCAGGTTGAGCTCCTCGAACGTCGGGATCTCGTCCGTCACCGCGGCATCCCGGATGGTCATCAGATCCAGCGCGCCCCACTCGCCCGTCATGTAGTCGGAAAGACCCTCATCGATCCAAAGCGGTACCGACCGGCGCATCAGCGACCGCGGAATGATGTCGAACTCGAAAATGTGGGTCAGCTCGTGGATGATGAGCCTTTGAAGTTGGTCAGGCGGCTCGTCGATAGGAAGAACCATCCGATCGCGTGTCGCTTCCGCGAAGGCCAACACACCCTCGGGAACTTCAGCCGGGAAAAGATTCGTCTGGGAAAACTCCGAGAAGGTTTTGTAAAGCACCAATGGGATTGGAAACGAGATCTCGTGCTTGAGCTCGTTCGAGACCCGCTCGTATGCGCTTTCCGCGTAGCTGACGACGCGACCTAGATGCTGCTCGAAATCCGGATAGTAGTACACCTCGAAATGGGGTGAACGATAGACGTACCAACTAGGATGGTCGTACTGAACCTTGTTCTTGCCGTAAAAGAGTCCGAACTGTGACTGCTGAGCGGTTGCCGAACCAACCGCCAGCGTTAGAACCAGAGCCGCGCCACCAACCTGCCCGATGATGTTTCTTCTTAGTATGTCGCTCATTGCATGCATCGCTGCATCCGCCGGGTGTTACCGCCGCCAGCAAGAGCTAGATCGATGACCGACGCTGGCTGCGGACGACTATTGCGTTTGATCTCTACTCACTTCAACAAAACGCGTGTACCTCGGAACGTTTGGGGGCTCAGTATGCTCAAGAAATTGGGGAGTAGGCGATCCATTAGCTCAAAATACGAAGACAAGGCGGAGGTCCTCTCATCCCGACCGTGAATGACCTCTTCGGTGAACCGCTCGCGGTGGATGGACTTCCCGGTACGACCGTCGATGAAATAGAACTCCGCTGCCAAGATGTAACCGGTTCTTTCCTGAAAGCTGCTGCTGCGCACGAGCCGCGGCCGGCCATAGGAGTCACGCACGTAGCGATCGCCACGTGAGAAATCGGAGCGCGCTTCGGAGCTGAACGTAAGGCGGCCGCTCACGATGAGCGGTTCCTGATACTCCTCACCCAGCTTCTGCCAGTACTCCTCATCGGCTAGAAGTTTGTCTTGCTCCATGTCGATCCACTCTTGGCGCGAGATCTCCTCTTCGTCCTCGGCTTTCGCCATATCCTCTAGCCGCTCGAACTCCGCCAGCTGTCCAGTTCGCTCGAGAGTGGACTCCGAGAAGTCTCCCAGGGGAGCGAGCTCGGCCTCGATGACGCGCATTTGGGAACGGGTTCTGAGCTGGTTGCGGAGAAGGCGGACGGTTTCCGCGTCCAGATCGAGATCCTCGGTGGTTTGGGTGACGAAACTCGCTACCAGGATTCGGTTGAAATCGGAAACGTCGAGCTTTGCGGAAATAGGAACTTCGATGGGAACGTCGTAGTAAGTCGTGCAGGAAACCAGCGCGGCCAGCACCAATCCGGCCGCGGCCGGGGTGCCAAACTTCAAGCTGCCCGCAATCATGGCGACAACTTTACGGGATGCTGTTCTTTCTCTTCCTCTTTTCATAAGCTTCCCTGAAAAGCTCAAAGTTCTGTCGGATATACACGTTGTTCGAGTCAAGCTGCAAGGCTCGCTGATATTGGTCATCGGCGAGATCGAACTGGCCCGCTTGCTCGTAGGCGACTCCGAGGTTGTTGCGCGCGCTGGAGTTCGTGGGATCGAGCTCCACTGCCCTCTCCCATCGGTAGACTGCCTCTCTCCAGAGGCCGATGCGGGCGACTTCGACGCCGAACTCGACTTCTTTCTTGGCCAGGTCTGCGGGCTTGATATCCGCGGACAACGGCGAAGCAAGCGCTGTCAGGGCGAGCGCGAAAGCGGTGATCGTCTGTGATCGGAACCGGTGCGCCAATCGCATAGGTTTCCTTAACTTTGGGCGGACAATGAAAAAAGTGCCGCCTTCACGGGGGGCCGGCCGGCCACCGTATGGTATCGCAGCCCCCGGCGAGGCGCAAGTTCCTGAGTCCACCGCGGGGGGACCTTTCACCACTTTTTCGTCTCTTCCCTCTGAGTAGCCGAGAGCGGCCCTGACCAGCCCTAACCGGCCCGATGGTCCATCAGTTTAGCTTCAGAGTCCCTCCCTGGCTGTAACCCGAATGACTCGACATCGGCCCCAAGGAGACGCACGAATCATGAAAAGCCCGGCCGAGCCGGCCTCTAACGAGAAGGCGCTGGTAGCCGCGCTGACGCTGAACCTGTTAGCGGGCACTGCCCTGCGGGACAAGGTCCAGCTCGTCCGCCGGTACGGTGACTACCATACGGCACTGGCCCACCTGAAGTCGCCGATCCCCTCGCGGCTGCTCGATCGAGGCGTCAGCGAATATCGCGACTCGATGCGCCGGGGGCTCACGCTCCTTGACCTCCTTTCTCCGGAGTACCCCGCGCTGCTCGGAACCATGGAAGACCCTCCACTGGTCCTCTATGTTTGGGGACGCCTGGTCGACGCCGATGCGCGCGCCATCGCGATCGTCGGCTCACGACGGGCGAGCGCCTACGGTGTGGCGGCATGTCATCGACTCGCCGGTGCGCTCGCGCGACGCGGCGCGAGCGTGGTCAGCGGACTGGCCCGGGGCATCGATTCCGCGGCCCACCGGGCTGCGCTCGAGGCCGGTGGGCGGACGATTGCTGTACTGGGTTCTGGCCTCAATCGACTCTATCCCCCCGAGCATGGACGACTCGCGGAGAGAATCGCGGACAACGGAGCCGTGGTCTCCGAGCTTCCGCTCGACGCTCCTCCGCTTCCCGGTCACTTCCCCATGCGCAACCTGGTCATCGCTGGCATGACGCTCGGTACGATTGTCGTCGAAGCCGCCGTACGCAGTGGATCCCTTATTACGGCGCGGCATGCGCTGGAGCAAAACCGAGAAGTCTTCGCGCTGCCGGGCCCCATCGACTCCCCGACAACGCAGGGCGTCCATCGGCTCATCCAGCAAGGAGCCGAGCTCGTCACTTGCGTCGATGACGTGATCGAAGAGCTGAGGCCGAAATCCGCGATCGGTTGCAGCCCGAACCGACCGGCGACCAGAGACGCGGCGTTTCCCCGGTAAAACTTGTGGAAGACGAGGAGATCGTGTTCAATAGTCTACGTAACACCGGCACAGCAGATAGTGACCAACTGGTCGAGCTCGCGGGAATGCCCGCATCGAGAGTCAAGGCGGCCCTCGCGGGACTGCGGCTCAAGAACGTAGTGGGCTTCTTGCCGGGAGGTTTCTACTGGATCAAAGATGGCGGACGTCAAGACACAAAAGAACCTGGATAGACTCACCTACGCAGCGACGACGCTCGAAATCCTCCGATCCGGACCCCTTCAATACCGCGGGGCCCCAGCCTTCGCTGGAAGCTTCGGCTGGTCCGCCGAAGTTCTCTTCGTTCGGAGAATGGACGAAGGCGGACACCCCCACGGCTCCGCCCTTCGGCGACTTCGCGCCTGCGGGCGGGTTGAGGACTCCCGTCGGGACAAAACTTGCACAGGGCGCTGAACTAATACCATGGCGAAATCGTTGGTTATCGTTGAGTCGCCTGCGAAGGCGAAAACTATCAACAAGTTCTTGGGTCGAGACTACCTGGTGAAAGCCTCCATGGGGCACGTTCGGGATCTCCCCAAGAGCAAGCTGGGAGTCGATGTCGAGAAGGGTTTCAGTCCCGACTACGTCGTCATTCCAAAGCGCAAGAAGGTACTCACCGAGCTCAAGCAGGCGGCGAAGAAAGTCAAAGACATCTACCTGGCGCCCGACCCGGATCGTGAAGGCGAGGCGATCTGTTTTCATCTCGCGGAGGAGCTGAAGGCTCCCAAGACCAAGATCCACCGGGTAATGTTCAACGAGATTACCAAGAAGGCGATTCTGGAAGCCTTCAAGAAACCCGGTACGATCAACAAGAGCAAAGTAGATGCTCAGCAGGCGCGTCGGGTGCTGGACCGGTTGGTGGGATACCAGCTCTCTCCGTTGCTGTGGGAGAAGGTGCGACGAGGCCTGTCCGCCGGGCGCGTGCAGTCCGTGGCGCTCCGACTGGTTTGCGATCGGGAGAAGGAGATCCGCGCTTTCAAGTCGGAAGAATACTGGTCCATCCACGCCGAGTTCCTCGGCAAGCAGCCGCCTCCCTTTGTCGCCAAGCTAGTCAAGATCGACGGCAAAGCGGTCGACCTCCAGGACGAAAAATCATCCAAGGCCGTCACCTCGGAGCTCGAGAAGCTCGAGTTCAAGATCGGCACGATCACTGCCAAGGAGCGGAAGCGGAACCCGGTCCCCCCATTTATCACCAGCAAGCTCCAGCAAGAGGCGGCCCGGAAGCTTAGCTTCACCGCGAAACGGACGATGATAGTGGCCCAAAGGTTGTACGAGGGTATCGAGCTCGGCAAGGAAGGCCCCATTGGCCTCATTACTTATATGAGGACCGACTCGACGCGGGTGGCCAACGAGGCGCTCGACGAGGTGCGCGAGTACATCGGCGAGCGTTTCGGCAAGGAGAACGTCCCGGCAAAGCCCAACGTGTTTCGGAGCAAGAAGGGTGCTCAGGACGCCCACGAGGCCATTCGCCCGACGTCTTCGATACGCGAGCCCGATTCCCTTACCAACTATCTGGACAAGGACGAGTACAAGCTCTACAAGTTGATCTGGACCCGGTTCGCCGCCTCACAGATGCCACCCGCCGTTTTCGACGAGACGGTCGTGGACATCAAGGCCGGACGCTTCGAACTGCGCGCCCGCGGATCGGTTCTCAAGTTCCCTGGCTTCCTCAGTCTGTACGAAGAAGGCAAGGACGAAGAGACGACCAAGAAGGACAGCGATACGGAAGAAACGGCCACTGCCGAGGCGTCCAAAAAGCTGCCGAAGCTGGAAGAGGGCGAACAACTAGCGCTGCAATCCCTCAACCCCGAACAGCATTTCACCCAGCCTCCCCCCCGTTTCACTGAAGCGTCGCTGGTCAAGGAACTGGAGGAAAAAGGCATCGGACGGCCGAGCACCTACGCCTCGATCCTCTCCGTACTCCAGTACCGGGAGTACGTCCTAAAACAAGAACGCAAGTTCGTTCCCACCGAGCTAGGTTTTCTCGTCACCGATCTCCTCACCGAGAACTTCGCCGACATCATGGAGGTGGAGTACACGGCACGCATGGAAGAGCTTCTCGACGAAATCGAAGAGGGTCGTGCCAACTACATGAAGACCATCGACGACTTCTACAAGAAGTTCCGCAAGGATCTCGACGAGGCCCAGACCAACATGACCAACGTCAAGGCCCAAGAGATCCCAACCGAGGAAACGTGCGACAAATGTGAATCGAAGATGGTCATCAAGTGGGGCCGGTTCGGACATTTTCTCGCCTGCTCCGCCTATCCGGAATGCCGTAATACGCGAGAAGTTCAGAACTACGGCGTCGACGGCTCCGCCGATCCGGACTCGTTCGAAGGAGAGACCTGCGAGAAGTGCAGCAAGCCCATGGTGCTCAAGAAGGGTCGATACGGGCAATTCCTGGCGTGCTCCGGCTACCCCGATTGCCGAAACACCCGTCGCATCCTTCGCGGCAAGGATGGGAGCGTGGCCTCGAAGGCCGATGTGCCTCTCGATGAGAAGTGCCCACGCTGCGAGAACCATCTGGTCCTCAAGCACGGTCGCTTCGGTGAGTTCACCGCTTGTAGTAACTATCCGAACTGCAAATACATCAAGCAGAAAGGAGTTGGTGTCGCATGCCCGAAGGAAAAGTGTGGCGGACAAATCGTCGAGCGACGATCACGACGTGGGAAGCTCTTCTACGGTTGCAGCAACTATCCCGATTGCGACTTCACCGTCTGGTACAAACCGATCGCCGAGCCCTGCCCGGAATGCGGAAATCCGCTGCTGGTCGAGAAGACCTCCAAGCGGGACGGACCCCACCTGGCTTGCCCCACGGAAGACTGCAAGTTCAAGCGCACCGTCGCCGAAGTAAGCACTAGCTAGTGTCTAGCTAAAACCCATGAAACGCGTCACCGTGATCGGGGGCGGGTTAGCAGGGGTGGAAGCGGCCTGGCAGATCGCCAAGCGCGGCGTTCCCGTTCATCTCTTCGAGATGAGACCCCAACGCCGAACCCCGATTCACCAGACGGACCAGCTGGCGGAGCTGGTTTGTAGTAACTCTCTCCGCTCGGATCGCTTAGAAACCGCTCACGGTCTGCTCAAGGAAGAGATGAGACGACTCGGCTCGCTCGTCATGGAGGCCGCGGCCGAGGCTAGGGTGCCGGCCGGATCGGCGTTGGCAGTCGATCGCGACGTTTTCGCCACCCAGGTAACCGAGGCGATCTCGAGCTCGTCCAACCTGACGCTGCGGCGCGAGGAAGTCCCCTCGATTCCGGAAGGGGGCGTCGTCGTCGTGGCCAGCGGGCCCTTGACCTCAGATGCCCTCACCGAATCCATCACCCGGTTCACCGGTAAGGACAGCCTCTACTTCTACGACGCAGTGAGTCCGGTCATAGAAGCCGAAAGCATCGACATGACCAAAGCCTTTCGGGCCTCACGATACGGCAAAGGCGGAGACGACTACATCAATTGTCCGATGGATGAGAAGGAGTATCGCCGTTTCTATGATGCGCTCACTTCTGCAGCTCCCATGAAGCTTCACGGCATCGACGACGCACGCTTCTTCGAAGGCTGCCTGCCCATCGAGGTGATGGCGCAACGAGGATACGAGACCCTCAGCTTCGGGCCGATGAAGCCGGTGGGACTGGTGGATCCTCGAAACGGCAAACGCCCTTTTGCCGTCGTCCAGCTTCGCCAAGACGATCTCGCCGCGAGCCTCTACAACATCGTCGGATTTCAGAATCAACTCAAGTGGGGCGAGCAGAAGAAACTTCTCAGGCTCATTCCGGGATTGGAGAACGCCGAGTTCGCTCGCTTCGGCATGATCCATCGCAATACCTATATCAACGCCCCGGCGGTCTTGGAACCAACCTTCCAAGCTCGCCGCCGTGCCGATCTCTTTTTCGCCGGCCAAATCTCGGGCGTCGAAGGTTACACGGAATCCGCCGCCTCCGGACTGTTGGCTGGCATCAACGCCGCCCGATGCGCTCAGGATCTCCCACCGCTCGTGCCGCCTCGAACCACTGCGCTTGGCGCGCTGGCTTTCTACATTTCCCACTCCAGTCCGGACAACTATCAGCCCACGAACATCGCCTTCGGGCTCCTCCCACCACTCCCGACCCCCGTGCGAAACAAACGCGACCGTAAACGGGCGATGGTGGGCCGGGCCCTCGACGACATCGACGCCTTCATCAGTCGGACGGAAGGAAAACCCTCACCGCCGCGGGCACTTTTCCCAACTAGCCGTACCGAAGGCACTGCCAATGCTTGAGGTACAGCGGGCTTTTCTCGACGATCTCGAACACCGCCGCGGGGCTTCCGGGCACACCGTCAGGAGTTATCGGGCCGATCTCGATCAGTTTCTCGGTTTTCTCGCCGACGAATGGGGGATGAATCTAGACAAAGGCGCGCTCGAGGACGTTGACGTGCTGACCCTGCGCGGTTTCCTGGCCCATCTTCACAATCAAGGCACTGCCCGCTCTTCCATCGCCCGGAAACTCGCCGCGCTCAGAACGTTCTTTCGCTTTCTCACCCGGGAAGGCATCCTCGAAAAGAACCCGGCCCGTTTGATCTCGACTCCCCGGCAGGAAAAGAAGATCCCGGGTCGCCTCGAAGAAGAAGAAGTGGAGAAGCTTCTCGAATGCCCCGATCGGTCGAACCCGTTGGGCCGGCGCGATCATGCGATCCTGGAGCTCTTCTACGCGACCGGCCTTCGCGTCAGCGAGCTGGTTGGACTGGACCGCAGCTCGCTCGAGCTCGATGCGCGGCTGGCGCGCGCCCGCGGGAAAGGTAAGAAGGAAAGACTGGTACCGTATGGTGAGCCGGCCGCGGACGCTCTGGAGCGGTATCTTCGGGATCGCCGAGAGCTCGCCCAACGGGGTCCGGGCACGGACGCGCTCTTCTTGAACGCGCGAGGCCAGCGGCTCACCGACCGGAGCGTCCACCGGCTGGTTCGAAAATACCTCAAGCAGGCGGCGCTACGTTCCGGACTCTCGCCGCACAGCCTGCGGCACGCTTTTGCGACCCACCTACTGGAGCGCGGGGCGGATCTGCGATCGATCCAGGAGCTTCTCGGCCACTCCAGTCTCTCCACGACTCAGAAGTACACCCATCTCACCACCGCCAAACTGCTAGAGGTTTACGAGAGAACCCACCCCAAAGCGTGACTTCCTGGAAGTCGATTCATCCGGTCCGATTCATCCGGCGAGCGCCTCGCCGAGCCGTCGCAGCAGGGACGCCCCGCCTCCCCGGTAAGAGGAGCCGTGCATGCAGGCGAGTAGCTCGGGCTCGTTCGCTGCGAGCTTCTCGGTGAGGGCCTTGGGGTCACGAAGACTCGCGTAGGGAAAAGATACGCGGAACGACTCGCTCGGATCCCAGATGGAAGCTTCGGAGGTGCTTACCGCCGGTACCTGGTTGCCGGGCTGGGTGAACAGGTCGCCGCACAGGAGCGTCCCGGTGCGCTCCTCGAAGAAATAACCGCATTCCATGCCGTGGGGAAGGTGGGGCGTCGCAAGCCAGGTGAGCCGGTGCCGGCCGAGAGTCACCTGCTCGCCGTCCGCGAGACCGCGCGGCGGCCGGTCGGCGAGGTCGGAGATGGACACCATCGCGCCGATCTCGCTACAGAGCGGCTCGGAGCTCGGCGCCGCTCGCAGCCAATCGTTCAGGGAACCGCACTCGTCCGCTTCCACGTGAGAGAAGGCGATGAAACGGAGAGTAACTCCTCGCCGTGGCCCGTCGTGACAAGCGTGTCGGAATGTTCCATCGTGAGCAGTCTTGAAAGGAGTGCGAAGCGATGGAAGCGAGGACAGCGTTTCGTAGGCGAGCACGTGAAGAAAATCGTGGCCGCACAGGTCGAGGGCGGCGTTACTCGCGGGAACAACGTCGCGAAGCGGTGCTGTATCTGAATCAGATGAAGGATCAGGGCGCGAGCCTTGAGGGTGTCGCGAGGGGGCTCGGGGTGAGTGGCTGGAGTCTATCTCGATGGAATCGAGAGGAGGCTATGAGGGGTATCGTTCGGCGTGTCGAAGTCGTGGAATCGGAAAAACGCACGGAGATTACGCTGGTAACCCCGCGAGGGTATCGAATCGAGGGTCTGTCGGAACAGCGGCTGCTGCGGCTTGTTGAGCAGCTGGGATGAAGTGGAATAGCCGTCGGGTGTCGGCGTGGGCGTACGCGGCGCCGGCGGATCTCCGCAAGGGCTTTGACGGTCTGTCGGCGCTGGTGATGAACGAGCTTGGTCGTGACCCGCTGAGCGGTGAGCTGTACTTGTTCGTCAGCCGCAACCGAATCCGCGCGAAAGTTCTGCACTGGGACGGGACCGGACTGTGCGTCTACGCGAAACGTCTCGAAGAGGGAAAGTTCGCATGCCTGTGGTCCAGCGGTGACGGCGAGGGTCAAGTCTTAATTTTCCTGTCAAATCTCCGTACGGTTCCCCGCGCTCGGTTAAGCTGCTGATTCCTCCGACGTGCCTTGCGGGAGAAGCTCGTTGCGAAGCTCCTCGACTTTCCTAGCGGCGAAGACATCCATCCTCACGCCGCGCCATTTGTTTGCGACGGCCAAGAGCACAGCGAACGAGAGTTTCATCGCGGCCTCCTCGGTGAAGAAGTGAGGAATGACCTTTGTGCGACGTTTGTGCTCTCCGAACGTGCGCTCAAGTAGATTCGACGTGCGAAGCCTTTTGTGATGCGCCGCAGGAAGGCGTAGCGCCTGAAGACACGCTTCGAGGGTCTCTTCCATGCACTTCATCGCGCTCGGGAATCGTTGACGGTACCGAGCGATCACCTCCCGACCCTTCTTCAGCCCTTGCTCGTAGCTGTTCGCATGGAACGACTCAAGGATGGCCGCCTTGAGTTCGTCGCGCACTTCCTTCGGAGCCTTGCCCAGGATGTTCTCGAGGCGGTGCTTCTGGCAACGTTGCTTGAGGCTTCGAGGGAAGACCTCTGCGATCGCTTTGAGCACTCCAGGATTCCCGTCCGTCACGATGAGCAACGGCTCCCTCATTCCTCGGGCCACTATCTCCTGCAAGAACCCCTTCCAGTTCTCGTAGGATTCTCGGTTGCCGACACCGATATGAAGAAGAACTCGCGTCCCATCAGCGCGATAGCCGGTCGCAACGAGGATGGGCTCTTTTCTCTCCGCTCCTTGGTGGTAGCGCAGGTACGTGCCGTCGAGCTCGAGATACAACAGCTTCTCGTTCGAGAGATCCCGTTTTCGAAACGCCTCGAAATCCTCCGACAGACACCGTGTGACCCGGCTCACCACCGACTTCGAGACACCCGTGCCGCTCAGCACGTCCGCGAACGTCGCCTCAATGTCACGCGTCGACATCCCGTGGACGTACATCCGCGCGATCAGTTCATCGAGTTTCTCGGTCCGGCTCACGTAGGCGTCGAGAATCTTTGACTGAAACACCTTCTCTGTTTCTCGTACCTGCGGCACTTGCACCGTCACCGCTCCCTCGCCCGTGAGGACCCGATGCGACTCATACCCGTTGCGTCGTCCCTTCTCCTTCGTCGTTGCCGGAGCGTTCTCATAGTAGTTTCGACCCAACGCCTCCGTCACCTCGCGCTCCAACGCATATTGAAGCATCATCTGAGCTCCCGACCGGACGATCTCCGAGAGATTCATCTCCCCAAATACCAGTTGTTCCTCGAACTGCTTGAGCAATCGCTGACTCGGTAGTACCTTTCCCATGATGTATGGTTCTCCTTTTCTGTCCCCATGACGGGGACGGGTTTTGAGCTTGGGGAACCATACATCGTTTTTCTTTGACAGGAATCTTAAGACATCACCACGGCGAGCCCGTCCTGTGCCAAAACTCGGCCCTTTTGAAATGGGAATTGTGTAGCAAAATCCGCAAAGGCATGGATGCGCTTTCGCGCTGGGGTGAACCTACCGCTTCGTCCTTACCAGCTTGAACCGCATTTGACGCTCATCGGCTGTGGGCTCCCGCTTCTCTGGAGATTTGTGCTGAGGGCCAGACATGATGGCGTTCACCGCATCGGACAGGTCGTCTAGGGTTATGTCGTCCCGGTCCTTGTGCTTGGTGGCCTCACGCTTGAACTGATCCTTGTCTAATGGATTTGTCACGTGGAACTCCTTTTCACTTATTCCGAAGGATAGTATCAACGCTGTTAACTGTGTCAGCAGCTAGAGACACAGCACGAGAGCGGAGCCTGACTGCTCGCTGTGTGTCACGATCAATCTGACGCACCAGATCGCGCTGTTCGTCCGTTGCTGGTAGAGGAACCAACACGCTCTTAACTTGATCCTCCGTTAACTCATCTACTACAGCCCCGTAAATCCGCGCGGTCAGTTGAACGTGCCCGATCGGAGATGCCAGGAACGCATAGAGGTAACCAGATAGGCAAGCGCTTTCGTCTGGAACGATGCGTAGGATGCGCTGGGATGCTGCCCAACCGTCCCACTCGCTAGGACAAATCGTGACACGACCGACCGTCCCAGAACACGTTACCAACAACCAGCCAGCCCTGATGATCCACCGCTCCAGCCGCTTGTGTGCTGTTCGAGATAGATACTTAACGTCTGCCGGTTGGAAATGAACGATGTGGCTACCCTGAAGGAACGGGACCCCGTACTCTGATTCCACATAGATCCGTTTGAAGCGCGGAGGAATAAACACTCTGGACGTTAGCTCGCCGAGCGGGGCCAGCGACAAGCCCGAACGCTTGAGCGTGTCTAGCGCTCGTGCAACCGCTGGATTGAAGTAACCGGCGTCGAGTCGTCGCGTCTCAGTTTGAGCCAATACATTTGACGAAACCGCGAAGTGCTCAACACTCCGTTGTTGGGCCTGTTGCGATGACGCTACAGGAGTACGCGGTCTACGTTGCGCCATAGCCCATCTCAAGCCGCCACTCATCGAACGCATCGGCGACCAGCGGTAGTTCATCGTCTACTATAGGAGCTTGATTCTCGTCGAGAACATCGAAGCCTTCTGGATTTCTGTAGTAGATCGGACTACCCCTTTTGTCTCGTCCGGCCGTGCGCGGGAGCGACATGAACTGACCCTGCCCGGGTTTTGTGGACATCAACCGAGGCGCGACAATGCGCCTGGAGGCGTCCATGGGAGAACGACGACGCAGGAAGTTCACGGGGGAGTTCAAGAAGGAAGCGGTCCGGCTGTTCAGGGAGGGCGAGCGCAGCATCGGCCAGGTCGCTAAGGAACTGGACCTGACGGAATCGGCCCTTCGAAACTGGGTGAAACAATACAAAGTTGATCACGGTGAAGGTCCACGCGAGGCTCTGACGACGGCGGAACGTGATGAGCTCCGTTCGCTACGGCGTCGAGTGCGTACGTTGGAGCAAGAGCGAGAAATATTAAAAAAGGCGGCGGCCTTCTTCGCGAAGGAAAGCGAATGAGATTCAAATTCATTCACGCGGAGCGGGCCAACTACCCGGTGCGGGTGATGTGCCGAGTTCTGAGGGTATCGACCAGCGGCTACTACGCTCAGATGAAGCGCGCGCCCAGCAAGCGACAGTGTGAGGATGGGAAGCTGAAGCTGCGCATCCAAGTGATCCACGCCCATAGCCGTGGTACCTACGGCAGGGAGCGTGTACGTCGCCAGCTTGACGGGGAGAACGTCGAGGTAGGCAAGCAGCGAGTGGCACGGCTGATGCGTGAGATGGGCCTGCAGGGTCTGCCCAGCAAGCGTTTTCGCCGCACGACCGACAGCAAGCACGATCGCCCCATCGCACCCAACGTGCTCGGCCGGAACTTCGAAGCCGAACGACCGAACCAGTTCTGGGTGACGGACATAACCTACATCCGGACTTGGGAAGGCTGGCTCTACTTGGCGGTCATCCTCGATCTGTTCTCGCGTCGTGTCGTAGGCTGGGCGATGCAGCCCCACCTGCGCGCGGAGCTTGCTCTCGAGGCGCTTCACATGGCCTTGGGGCGCCGCCTGCCGGAAAGTGGCTTGGTGCATCATTCAGACCGTGGTACTCAATACGCGGCTGCGACCTACCAGGCCGTGCTCGATGAGTACGGCATCGTGTGCTCGATGAGCCGCAAGGGTGATTGCTGGGACAACGCCGTGACCGAGAGCTTCTTAGGCACGCTCAAGACCGAGCTCCTCCACCGGTGTAGTTGGCCAACACGACGTATGGCCAAAGACGCGGTCGCGAGTGAACCGCCCCGAGTTTCCCGGAGACTCCAACTCTTGAGAGGATGGAGTCATGACAAGACGAAGCAGGTATTCACCGGAGGTAAAAGAGCGCGCAGTGCGGATGGTTTTCGACCAGCAGGCTCAGCACGAATCTCAGTGGTCAGCGATCTCATCGATTGCGTCGAAGATTGACTGTACGCGGGAAACGCTACGCACGTGGGTGCGGCGAGCAGAGCGTGATGCTGGGAAACGAGCGGGACTGACGACGGACGAGCGTCAGCGGCTGAAGGAGCTTGAGCGAGAGAACCGTGAGCTAAAGCGGGCGAACGAGATCCTTCTCAAGGCGTCGGCGTTTTTCGCCCAGGCGGAGCTCGACCGCCGACCGAGGTGAATGTGTTGTTCGTGGACGCGAATCGTGAAAAATACGGGGTCGAGCCGATCTGCCGGATGCTCCCGATCGCCCCGTCGACCTATTACGAGCAGAAAGCGAGAGAGAAGGACCCAAGCCGCCAGCCAGCGAGAGCGAAGCGCGACGTCCAACTCCGCGGCGAGATTCGTCGTGTACGGCAAGAGAACTTTGACGTGTATGGCGTGCGCAAGGTCTGGCGTCAGCTGTGCCGTGAGGGCCGCGACGTGGCTCGATGCACGGTGGCCCGTCTGATGCGTGAAATGGGTCTCCAGGGGGCGGTCCGTGGACGTCGATTCAAGACGACGAAGCCGGATTCGAGCGGCGCTCGCCCGATGGACCTCGTGGAGCGCGACTTCAACGCCACACGCCCGAACGAGTTCTGGGTTTCGGACCTGACCTACATCGCCACGTGGCGCGGCTTCGTGTATGTCGCCTTCGTCATCGACGTCTTCGCTCGACTCATCGTCGGTTGGCGAGCGACGACATCGTTGACTGCCGGCATCGCTCTCGATGCGTTGGAGCAGGCGCTGCACGAGCGCCGACTAAACCCAGAACACCCATTGGTGCATCACAGCGACCGCGGCGTGCAGTACGTCTCGATCCGTTACACCGAGCGGCTCGCCCAGGCGGGCATTGAGCCGTCCGTCGGCAGCCGAGGCGACTCTTACGATAACGCTTTGGCTGAATCCATCATCGGCCTCTACAAGACCGAGGTGATCCGTCGACGCGGGCCCTGGCGTGGTCCTGAGAACGTTGAGTTCGCCACCCTCGAGTGGGTCCATTGGTACAACACGCAACGACTCTTGGAGCCGATCGGTAATGTCTCCCCCGTCGAGTACGAGATGAACTACTATCGCTCGCAGGAAGGCTCGCTGGAGATGGCGAGACTCAACTAAAACAGTCTCCGGAAAACCCGGGGCGGTTCAGTTTAGTTACTCGTTCCGGACCGAGTGGGTTCTACTTCTTCCGCTCCACTACCCACTCGCAATGCGAGTCGCCACGGACCATATTCTTGGTAAGTTTGAAAGTGAAATTTGGGTTTAGACTTTCCACAGCTCCATCACCCCATCTTTGATGCCCGACGCCGTAAGTATCAAAGTCAATACCTAACTCCTTCCACCTCTTGTGCCAAGGACACTGAGTCGTCTTTCCCACACATCTGTCTTCGGTAGCTTCAACAACTTCGAATACGAACTCCGGTCCCATTGACGCTGAAGCAAGGAGATGTGTAGCCGCTTCGACATCTTCGGCGGTCTCAGTGCTCAATTCGAGGCTATCAGCAAATTCCTTTGCTCCCTTTCCTGCTTCATACCAGAGCGACCCATTGAACTCCTCAAATCCTTTCCTGTCCTACAGCTTGCTTTAGGGCGTTAGAAATTGCGATGTATGCGCCGGTCAGCCCTTGCGTTGCCATCTCCCAACCTTGTTTTCTCAGGAATCGAATCTATCGTCTTAGCCATCGAGAGCCCCTCCTTTTGTGACACTTCTCTGTGTCGTGCCCTTCCTTTCGGCAGGCGACTATATCACTTGTCTTCGGGCGGTTTAGTCGGTGTCTCGGTTCGTTCTCACCGACATCGTCCAGTCCCAGTGCTCGCCGGCGGCTTCGACAATGGCCTCGACGTCCTCCTGCAGCAGGTACCGTTCCCGCGCCATCCGGTTGGCCACTTCCTCCACTCGCCGCACGTAGTCGGCGCGACTGGAGTAGCGTTCCTCGACCGACGGACGTGGATCGCCGTTTTGCAGCCGTTCGACGCGCGTTCTGGCGAACGGTATGTATCCTCCCGCATAAGGCACGTGGGTGTTCGGCAGGCCGGCGCTCTCGCTCCGGAAAGCCCAGCCTCTGTACGTCCCGAGCGGCACCGTCTGCTCCGGCAGGCGAAGGCCTCCGATCTCGTTACCGTCACCGTCCACCTGAGAGACAAGGAATGGCAGCACGGTGGCCGGGCCGGAGACGTCCACGCGGTAGGAGCCGGGTGCATTGGCCGGCGGCCAATGCACGCCGGGAATATCCGGATACTCGAGCTTGCTCACGGCAACCATCGTGCCGTCCGACCATCTTGGATGCTGGCTGGCCGGTGGCTCGACTCCTTCTCTCACCCAACGGTCCAGAGCGGCCAGCAGGGGGCGCGAAGCATATCGATAGTCGAGCGGATTGACCAATTCTTGCTGGCCGTCGCTCTTTGCCGGCGGCCACGAGCCGGCACCATGTTTCGCCCCGGCCAGGTAGTAAATCCGCACGTTCGGCGGATCGGACAGATCCTCGCGGCCGTCTATCGACGTGTGCAGCAGCGTGGCCACGCGACCTTGGCCCCACTGCTCGGAACCGGTATCAACGTGGAAGATCTTCGGTTCCAGGCCGGCGGGCACCCGCGCGCCAAGGCCGTCCCGTTTCCCGGTGACCGGGTCGGTTCTCATCTCATAGCGAATCGGGAACTTGGTGTGATAATAGGCCCCGAGCTCCCAGGGCACTCCGAACCGCTCGTTGAAGCTACCAAGGGACGAGCCGCCGGTGTTGATGAACAGGGCGTCGATCGCCCGCTGACCTTGCTCGTCGGTGGTGAAGCCCTCGTACACCAGTTGGCGCTGGGACCGCCCGGTCTGGGACGTGCCGTAGGTGTAGACGTGTTGGGCGCGGACAATGGCGTCGGGGTTGTTCTTTACCTCCGAGGCCAAATCTCGAATGGCCGCAAATCCCAGCCCCACCACCGGCGGATCCTTCGTTTCATAAGTTACCTCGTAGGTATGCCCGCCCTTGAAGCCATTCTTCATCCACAGGTAATGCGTATCGAGCACAATCTGGCCATTCTCGACGCGGCCAAACTGCCAGTCCTCGCGCGGAATCAGACGGGGTGCGGCGACGAGCGGACCATCCACGGCGAATCCGCTCTCTGTCAACCGGTAGCTGGGGTCGGTGGGATCGAGCGGCGGATACTTCCACGTGTCGCGGTTGTACAAAAGCGAGTCGGTCGATTGGGCGACAACGATTTCCTGGTTGACCCAGCCGGTAATAATCCGGCCGTTGTCGGTGGCAATCGGAACGTCGACGCCGATCAGTTGCGGATCCTGATCCTTGCGCACATCGAATTGCCAGCCGACGGCCACCAGCGTATAGCCTTCGCGCATGAGCCACCCATCGCCGAAGTCGGCCTCGACCGTCGGATGGTTCGACCTTGCGGCATGGTTGAACGTGCCCAGAAGTAGCAACCTGCCACGATTCACCTTGTCGAAGAAGGCAACGCCATTTCCCTTCGATGGATCCTTCGGCTTGAGGATGAACAGATCGGACGAGAACTCCACCTTACCCTGGCTGTTCTTGGGCGCTATGTCCAGATCGGCGATGATCTGGTTGTGTTCGTTGTTGGGGTCAACAGCGAAATACACCGTGCCATACAACATTTCGTAAGCGCCAACGGTGCCGAATGCTTTCCCACCCAGCACGTCTTCCCGGCTGGAGATTTCGACCCGCGTGACCTCGGCGCGAATCGTCCCTGGCAGCAGCGCCAGGACGAACGTCGCCAGAACTATCCCGAGAATGCTGCGAACGTATGCTTTCATCGCCTGCTCCTCCCTTCGTCCCTTCATTGTTTGGGGCACCGTCTCGCGGACAGACTACGCCTGCGTTCCGGGCCCGTCAAGGCCGCCCCCTGGGAGATGTGGGCGAGCAACGTTCGCTCATCTCCGATGAGCTAGCTGTTACATTTGGTAACTCGCGCGCGCGAGGTGCCGTCACGGCGGGAATGCTTGTAGGTAGAGGAGACTTATTTCGTCCGGACCGCCCAGGATCGGGCGAGAGCTTCTAGCTTGAGTGGCGCTGCCGTGTCCGGGGCCACCAGCGCCACGTCCCCGTCTGTGCAGAGGCACAACATGTAATGTGTCACACGCTCCTTGCGGTAATGTGATGCCCAACGTCCCGCGCATCTGCTCCAGAGTGGCCGCGAACCGATGATTCGGATGAGGCATGACCTGGACCGCGTTGAATCAGCGAAGGCCTGCTATCGGCGGCCATCGATCGTCTGACGTTCCAGCTCGAGGCTCGCCACCAGGGCGCGTATCTCATCGTCGGACTTGCCAGCGACCCTCGCGGCGTTGAGGGCCCACACTTCGCGAGCCGGCCAGCCCACGGCGCGAGCGCCAAGGCTTACAGGTTTCGGCCACAGGCCTTGCGCGATACGCAGGTACAACGTAGAGCGCGAATAGCCAGATTCAGCCTGAACTTGCTTGCGTCGGAGGATTGCCAGCGTCGAGTGAGGGAATTGTGCCATGTGTTGCCCCTTGTGGAGCGTTCCCGGCCCATCCGGGAACAACATGGCAATCAGAGCATGTGCGAGGCGTGCGTGATCGTAATTACGGAATTAGTTGGAGGTCTTACCGCGTCGTTCAAGAGCGTCTGGGATGCATTTCAGGTGGGCTTCGATGGTGCGCGCAGAAACCCTCGCGCCAAGCTTATTGATCTGCGCCTCAATGATCGCACCCGCTTTAGACGCCTTGGAGATGTCAATGCCTGCCTCACGAGCAAGTGCGGCAATGATGGTCAAGAGCGTTGCCCGCTCGAGCTCCTTCAGAGGTCTATCGAGAGCATCGGTGGCATCGCCCGGTTTCGATGGTTGCTGTTCTTCGGGGCCGAGTGAAGGTGAAGCAAGGCTGGCAACGACCGCGTCTAGGGCCTGCGGTCGGACCCCGAGCTGACTGCCGGCGGGGAACACGGAGTTGTCCTTCGGAGCGAACGGCCTCTCTCGGCTGGGAAGTAGTTGGTAGACAACGCCCTCCTCCCCAGTGACGAATGCCCCTTCATCGGTGCCGAGCTCGACATAGGGCAATAGCCCACACGTCACGCGGTACCGGTGCTCCAACTCAAGGCGACCAGGACCTTCCAGGAGGAGATCCCACACTCCTTCAATATTCTTCCTGCGCCCTGCCAACTCTGCGCCCTCGCAAACTTGGAACACTTCCATGGGTTGCGGGAGTTTCACAGACGCTTGAAGCTTGCCATCGAGGGCGAGTCGGAGAATGCCAACTTCGTCAACATCGTCGCCGGTCTTGGAAGACAGGTAAGCCGCTGCCTCCTTGAGGGTCAACCACGTGCGGAGCTTCAAAAGGCTAGAAGTCATGCCCGTATCGCCACGATATCGGCCGCTGTCGAGGTCGCAAATCTGGCCCACGACTCCATCAAGTCTCGACGACGCTCAAACAGGTCCGTGCGGCGATACGCCGCCTCGGTCTTGTCACGTACATGGGTCGGGTCCTGAGAGCACTCCAGACCCATGATGGCCGCCTCGCTGAATCGCCGGCTCGCTTCATCAAGGTCTATGAACAAATCAGGAAGACAGGAGGCTCGGGCGGCAGCACGACTCACGAGACCGAGGGCGGGCATATCCAGTGCTAACTCGACCTGAAGGAAGCCGAGGAGGGGATCTATGCGCACATCGCCGCCGCCTCCGGACTGGGCAAGCCTGCACAGCTGGTCGCCGGCGAAATCGTTGATGCGGTCACCCGCGCAAGCGCCGTGCTCCAGGAAGAACAACTGGAGGCTCCGCTCGCAGAGGCTCTCGAACTCGTCCCGGAGGATGATAGTGGCGCACTTGACAGTACCGGTGCGGCGGCTCTCCCGAGCTGGCTGACGGGTGGAGGGCTTGCTAACCCCGGTAGAGATGGGTTAAAAATGTGGGAATGAAACAACATTAATATCTATAACATTTTTGTTATCAGTTGTTTATAGCATTTAAATGGCGGATGGTGCAGTTCGGAGCTATCCGGTCTCCACTGGATTCCATACAAACAGGGCATTGGGAGGCTCGAAATCCGAAAAAGTGGCCTTAGGTCGCTAGGTTATATCGGTTATACCAAAGCGGTTATATTTTAGAGGCTTTTTTTCAGTTATAATCTGCGAAATCGCCTTGAAATCCGGGCACTTTTCGCTCAGGCACCCACCGAATCGGCCGCAACTATATAACCGATCCATTTTATCGGCTATAACCGATTCTCACCCGCTCTTTATTCGGAGGGCCCTTGCTGTGATGCGAGGATCATCCCGTCCTGTGCCAAAACTCGGCCCTCTTGAAATAGCCGATAAATCAGCAGCTTAGCGTCTGTGTTTTGCGATGGTGCCAAGGGCCGTGGCCTTTACAATCGTCTGGCCCGAGGGTGTTATCTTCGGATCCATCATGACGTACCATGTGCAATTCCTACTGTTGGTCAGGCAGCCGTTGTTCGATCGGGCAGCCCTGCCGCTCACACAGACCTCATGGGTGCTTCCACCATTAAGTGTTGGCAAAATGACACTAAGACTTTACAGTGCATTAAATTACAGCCATGGTCTTTCAAAAGGGCCGAGTTTTGGCACAGGACGGGGTGGCGGAGAGGGAGGGATTCGAACCCTCGACACAGGCTCATCACCCGTGTAACTGCTTAGCAGGCAGCCCTGTTCAGCCACTCCAGCACCTCTCCGTCCAGTGATTTCGATGAAAGTGGCGCGCCGCGAGCGCAAGCGTAAGGCTATCCTACAACCAGCGCGAGCGGTGGTCAAAGCAAGATTGTCTAGCCGCGTAGGCGGAACTCTTCCTCGGTGATCCCCATGAGGACGATGTCGTGGAACGCCCCTTCTCGATAGAAGGCTTCTCTCAACCTTCCTTCCTCGACGAGGCCGGAGTTCCTATAAGAGCGTATGGCGCGCTCATTGAAGTCGAAAACTTGGAGTCCAATTCGATGGAGGTTGAGTTCGTTGAAACCGAAACCCAGCAACAGATCCACGGCCTCCTTGCCATAACCCTGTCCTAGGTAGTCTCGTTTTCCAATCACGATCCCGAGCTCTCCAGAACGGTTTCGCCAATCGATGTTGATGAGACCGGTCGAGCCGATACACGGGTCGCCATCGACGAGCCCGATCACGAACCCCCGGTTCATCGGATCCTCGCCGCTCAGCTGTGTCTCGACGAACCGCTCGGTCTCCCGCAGGGTCTGCGGAAAGACGCCCCAAGACAGGAAGCGAACGATCTCTGGGTCGTTCGCCCAGGCGTGGATTTCGGGGATATCCTCGCGGCGAAACTCGCGCAACATGACGCTTTCGCCTTCGATGTGCGGCAAGAGGATTCTCCTAGGATTGACAACAATCACGCCGAGCGCGCCCTGAGGGGACCTGTCGTCGGTCGCAAAAATCACTACGGCAGTCGAACGAAACGCGGAACCGACGTCGCAGCGCTGTTCTACACCCTGTGCGAGACCGCGAAACTTCAGAACGTCGACCCCAGGGCCTACATGCTCGAAGCGGCCTACGCCGCCATCAACCAGCCAGGAACCGTGTTACTCCCCGACGCCCTACGCGACAACTCCGCTGCGTAGCTTCTCCTCCGAATCGCGACGTTCCAACCCGCTCCAGTGGGGCACGGCGAGGAGTTACAGAGCGGATTGGTCAGCACGCAGTGGAGGTGCCCGCGGCGGAACGGCAGACCGCCTGTCCGCGTTCCATCAGCGGCAAGACGTTGCTTGGTGCGCAGTCCCAGACGGTCTGCCTCAGCCTTCACCTGACGGAGCGTTCCGTGCTGCCGGTACAGCGCATAGAGCGTCCGGACCGTTTCGGCCCCAGCCTTCGTTGATGCGCAGCGTGCGCCCATCCTGCTCGTAGCCGAGCGGCACATGGCCACCCATCCATAAAGCGAGGCAGGGGTGAGATGACAAAATCACCCATCACTTTGCAGGAATTGAGACGAAGGATATACGTCAAGGCGAAGGCTGAGAAGTCTTGGCGCTTCTTGCGCCAAGGTTTCGGCTGGAAGCGATGGAGTAGGCGATGGATGTACGCGCCTGTCGGACTGTTCACAGATTACACCGGGTTCGATATCTCGTAGCTTCGCCGAAAGACGCCCCGGCTCGATAGGTCACATAACCCTTCGCGGGAAGTGTGCAGGAGCGCGTAGTGCGGGAAAGCCGCACGCTGCGTGCGATGTGGCGGGGCTGGAAACGGACTTACGGTGCGGCTAGTGGACTGTACATTTAAGTGTTTAGTTATAATATCTCTCTCATGCGAGGGAGAGCCGTTGTGTTGACTCAAGCGGAACATAGGGAGCTTGGCAAACGAGTTTCGAGCCGTAGCGGTCGAGCGGATGACGCGCGGATCGCTCGGATGTTGCTCTTGCTGGCAGACGGTGCAAGCTATACGCAGGTGCAGCAGACGGTGGGCTGCACGGCGCCTTTTATCAGCAAGTGGAAACGCCGATTCTTGGAGGAGCGTCTGGCAGGTCTGTACGCGCGTCACGAGGGGCGTCCGATTCAAGTGCTCACGCCTCGGATGGAAGCACGGATTCTTTCGTGGACGCAGAAAAAACCGACCGACGGCTCGACTCACTGGAGCACGCGTCGACTTGCGAAGAAGCTGGGAATCCATCACATGATGGTGGCTCGCACTTGGAAAAAGCATGGTCTCCAGCCACACCGAATTGAGCATTACAAGGCCTCCAACGATCCGGATTTCGAGACGAAGGCAGCGGATATCATCGGTCTATATATGAATCCACCTCAGCACGCTGCGGTGTTTTGTATTGATGAGAAAACGGCGATCCAAGCCCTGGATCGACGGGACCCGATTTTGCCGTTGTCTCCCGGGCGGGCCGAGCGACACGGTTTCGAGTACGTCCGGCATGGAACGCTTTCTCTCTACGCCGCCTTCGACACGAAGACGGGGGTGGTTTTGGGCAAGACTGTCCGCCGCCATACCAGCCAGGAGTTCGTCGCCTTCTTGGAGCAGCTGGTTGCGAGCCACAAGCGAAAGCGCGAAATACATGTCATCCTCGACAATCTGTCGGCTCACAAGACCGCCAAGGTCGCACAGTTCCTCGAGGCCAACCCAAAAGTCCGACTCCACTTCACACCCACATATTCCTCCTGGCTGAACAAAATCGAACTCTGGTTCTCCAAGATCGAGCGTGCCCTGATCCATCGAGGCGTGTTCACGTCAACCCACGACCTGACCCGCAAGATTATGCGCTACATTCGCAAGTACAACGAAGACCCCAAGCCCGTGAAGTGGACCTACAACGATCCGTCACGACGCATTAAAACCACTAAACGTTCAGTTGTTACAGTCCACTAGTGAGGCACTCCCACAGGAAACGGGGGATGTCCCGCCGGATGTTGAATTTGGGGTAGCGGCGGCTCCTTGGCCGGCCTAAGAATAGGTCTGCCAATAAACCGTCTCCAGAGGGGGACAAGGAGCCACCAATGCCTAGGAAATCGAAGAAGCCAGTAAGAAAGCAAACGCACTCGCCTACGGGCAAGGTAGTTGGCCAAGTCGGTCAGATACTGCTACCGATGATAGCTGGGATCGCGGCCACGAAGGCGGATCTGACGGAATGGGTGTACGAGCAAGGACTGACAGCTCTGCACCTACTGCTCAGAGAGGACGCCGAGGAGATCGCGGGGCTCAAGGGCAAGCACGAGAAGGAGCGAACTCATAACCACTGTGGGAGCACGAACGGAGAGCTGAGCTTCGGTGGTCGTCGCATCCAAGTGTCGCGACCTCGAGTTCGCTCGAAGTCGGGCGAGGAGGCGTCGCTTCCACACTTCGAAGCCTTCCGCGAAGAAGACCCGCTTCCAGAGCGAGTGTTGAATCAGATCTTGGTGGGGGTATCGACCCGAAATTACGAATCGAGTCTGGACAAACCCGCGGCCAAGTTGAAGTCTCGTGGCACGAGTAAGAGTGCCGCCAGCCGTCACCTCGTGAGCCAGACGACTAAGAAGCTCGAGGAATACCTGTCTCGGCGGCTAGAGGAGTTCGAGCTTGCGGCACTGATGCTGGATGGCCTTGAGGTGGCCGGACAGACCGTCGTCGTAACTCTCGGTATCACAATAGATGGAACGAAGGTGCCCCTGGGTATATGGCTGGGCTCGACGGAGAACTCTCGGGTGTGCACCGCGATGTTGCAGGACCTTCTCGAGCGAGGCTTGCGCGTCGATGAGTCGATTCTCTGCGTAGTGGACGGAGGCAAAGGCATCCGCAAGGCACTCGTCGACGTTTTGGGGGACCTCGCGGTCATCCAAAGGTGCCAGATCCATAAACTCCGGAATCTTCGCTCGTACCTTCCCAAGTCTCGTCACGCCTACGTGCTCCAGACGATGAAGGAAGCCTACAAGTGCAAGAGTGCCGACAAGGCGCGCAAGCGACTTCAGGCATTGGTGTCGTGGCTCGAGCGAAACGGCTACGACGAAGCTGCCGGAAGCCTTCGTGAAGGGATGGAAGAGACACTCACGGTCGTGAAGCTCGCGCTGCCCGCCTTACTTCGCCAGTCTCTTGCCACGACGAACGCCATTGAGAATCTCAACGGAACCATTCGCAGAGTATCGAGAAACGTCAAGCGTTGGTAGAGTCCTTCCATGGTTCGCCGATGGACCGCTCTTGGCGTCGTCACCGCGCAGAAAAAGTTCCGGCGTATCAAAGGCTATCGCCATATGGGCGCTCTCGTTCACGCGCTTAGAAGCAAACAGAAATCTCTTGACAGCGATGAGTTTGCTGCCTAAGAGTATTCACAGGTGCCGCCGCTACCCGACCAAATTCAACAGCGGCCGGGACATCCCCTTCGTGGTTGATTTTTACCTTACTCTGGTTGTCGATGTTTCCTTCGTTGTTCCACACGAGGTTCCCAAGGAAGTTCTCGCGACCCCACAGATCATGGAGACACAGACGAAGCCGATCGACTTCCTGGTCCGCAATGGACTGCAGGAACACACCCGCCGTGGTGAGAAGCTCGACCGCTAGTGCCGTTCTGTTCTCCATCGCGGCCAGCCATGAGCTGCTCCGATACTGGTCCTTGAACCGCCCCGGGTTTCCCGGAGACTCCAACTCTTGAGAGGATGGAGTCATGACAAGACGAAGCAGGTATTCACCGGAGGTAAAAGAGCGCGCAGTGCGGATGGTTTTCGACCAGCAGGCTCAGCACGAATCTCAGTGGTCAGCGATCTCATCGATTGCGTCGAAGATTGACTGTACGCGGGAAACGCTACGCACGTGGGTGCGGCGAGCAGAGCGTGATGCTGGGAAACGAGCGGGACTGACGACGGACGAGCGTCAGCGGCTGAAGGAGCTTGAGCGAGAGAACCGTGAGCTAAAGCGGGCGAGCGAGATCCTTCTCAAGGCGTCGGCGTTTTTCGCCCAGGCGGAGCTCGACCGCCGACCGAGGTGAATGTGTTGTTCGTGGACGCGAACCGTGAAAAATACGGGGTCGAGCCGATCTGCCGGATGCTCCCGATCGCCCCGTCGACCTATTACGAGCAGAAAGCGAGAGAGAAGGACCCAAGCCGCCAGCCAGCGAGAGCGAAGCGCGACGTCCAAGGTCAAGTCTTAATTTTCCTGTCAAATCTCCGTACGGTTCCCCGCGCTCGGTTAAGCTGCTGATTCCTCCGACGTGCCTTGCGGGAGAAGCTCGTTGCGAAGCTCCTCGACTTTCCTAGCGGCGAAGACATCCATCCTCACGCCGCGCCATTTGTTTGCGACGGCCAAGAGCACAGCGAACGAGAGTTTCATCGCGGCCTCCTCGGTGAAGAAGTGAGGAATGACCTTTGTGCGACGTTTGTGCTCTCCGAACGTGCGCTCAAGTAGATTCGACGTGCGAAGCCTTTTGTGATGCGCCGCAGGAAGGCGTAGCGCCTGAAGACACGCTTCGAGGGTCTCTTCCATGCACTTCATCGCGCTCGGGAATCGTTGACGGTACCGAGCGATCACCTCCCGACCCTTCTTCAGCCCTTGCTCGTAGCTGTTCGCATGGAACGACTCAAGGATGGCCGCCTTGAGTTCGTCGCGCACTTCCTTCGGAGCCTTGCCCAGGATGTTCTCGAGGCGGTGCTTCTGGCAACGTTGCTTGAGGCTTCGAGGGAAGACCTCTGCGATCGCTTTGAGCACTCCAGGATTCCCGTCCGTCACGATGAGCAACGGCTCCCTCATTCCTCGGGCCACCATCTCCTGCAAGAACCCCTTCCAGTTCTCGTAGGATTCTCGGTTGCCGACACCGATATGAAGAAGAACTCGCGTCCCATCAGCGCGATAGCCGGTCGCAACGAGGATGGGCTCTTTCCTCTCCGCTCCTTGGTGGTAGCGCAGGTACGTGCCGTCGAGCTCGAGATACAACAGCTTCTCGTTCGAGAGATCCCGTTTTCGAAACGCCTCGAAATCCTCCGACAGACACCGTGTGACCCGGCTCACCACCGACTTCGAGACACCCGTACCGCTCAGCACGTCCGCGAACGTCGCCTCAATGTCACGCGTCGACATCCCGTGGACGTACATCCGCGCGATCAGTTCATCGAGTTTCTCGGTCCGGCTCACGTAGGCGTCGAGAATCTTTGACTGAAACACCTTCTCTGTTTCTCGTACCCGCGGCACTTGCACCGTTACCGCTCCCTCGCCCGTGAGGACCCGATGCGACTCATACCCGTTGCGTCGTCCCTTCTCCTTCGTCGTTGCCGGAGCGTTCTCATAGTAGTTTCGACCCAACGCCTCCGTCACCTCGCGCTCCAACGCATATTGAAGCATCATCTGAGCTCCCGACCGGACGATCTCCGAGAGATTCATCTCCCCAAATACCAGTTGTTCCTCGAACTGCTTGAGCAATCGCTGACTCGGTAGTACCTTTCCCATGATGTATGGTTCTCCTTTTCTGTCCCCATGACGGGGACGGGTTTGAGCTTGGGGAACCATACATCGTTTTTCTTTGACAGGAATCTTAAGACATCACCACGTCCAACTCCGCGGCGAGATTCGTCGTGTACGGCAAGAGAACTTTGACGTGTATGGCGTGCGCAAGGTCTGGCGTCAGCTGTGCCGTGAGGGCCGCGACGTGGCTCGATGCACGGTGGCCCGTCTGATGCGTGAAATGGGTCTCCAGGGGGCGGTCCGTGGACGTCGATTCAAGACGACGAAGCCGGATTCGAGCGGCGCTCGCCCGATGGACCTCGTGGAGCGCGACTTCAACGCCACACGCCCGAACGAGCTCTGGGTTTCGGACCTGACCTACATCGCCACGTGGCGCGGCTTCGTGTATGTCGCCTTCGTCATCGACGTCTTCGCTCGACTCATCGTCGGTTGGCGAGCGACGACATCGTTGACTGCCGGCATCGCTCTCGATGCGTTGGAGCAGGCGCTGCACGAGCGACGACTAAACCCAGAACACCCATTGGTGCATCACAGCGACCGCGGCGTGCAGTACGTCTCGATCCGTTACACCGAGCGGCTCGCCGAGGCGGGCATTGAGCCGTCCGTCTGCAGCCGAGGCGACTCTTACGATAACGCTTTGGCTGAATCCATCATCGGCCTCTACAAGACCGAGGTGATCCGTCGACGTGGGCCCTGGCGTGGTCTCGAAGACGTTGAGTTCGCCACCCTCGAGTGGGTCCATTGGTACAACACGCAACGACTCTTGGAGCCGATCGGTAATGTCTCCCCCGTCGAGTACGAGATGAACTACTATCGCTCGCAGGAAGGCTCGCTGGAGATAGCGAGACTCAACTAAAACAGTCTCCTGAAAACCCGGGGCGGTTCACCTTGTAAAACGAACTCGTCCTTGCCCGTGTTGTACGGCGGGTCGATGTAGATACAGTCGATGTGCCCCGCAAGCTTTTGTCGGAGTAGCTGTAGTGCGTCGAAGTTGTCCGAGTGAACGAGGAGTCCGTCTGTAGCGGAATCGAGGCCATCGACTTCGGCGATGAGCTGAGCTACCAAATTGGCTTCGAACAGTCGGGTGTCAATCGACAGCCCTGGCTGGACCTTCAGAAACTCCGGCGTTAGTGGCTTGGTGTACCCTGGCGTCGTCAAGTCGCCCTTGATCTCATTGATGGCGAAGAGCTCCACCCACTCCTCGCGTTGCGCATTGTTCGCGGCGATCTCCGGATAGAACTTATATGGGATGCGGTCCAGCGTGATGCAGTGCTGCGTCTCGACCACGAATTTCTTTTTCAGCCACAGCTTCTTTTGGAAGTCTTCGAGCTGGGCGAGGAAGTCAATGATCTTGCCAGCAATCTTGCGGATGACCTTGATCTTGGAGAGGTATTGCTCAACGCGCGGCGCGGACTCGTTCTCCACATCGTCCAGATGCATGACTTCGTTCTTAATGTAGAAGTCCAGCTCCCGGCGGAGGAAGGTCCCGAGGTCCTTGTGAATGAAGTAGTCGAAGGTGTTGCGAGCGGTGTAGCGTTTAAGGTGCGCCTCCAGCCGCGTATAGCCGGGCTTCTCGCCGCCCGCTGTGACGTGCGGTTTGGCCAGCTCGCCACTCCACGCCGCCAATGCGGCGGCGGCCACGTCCAGGATCCGCTTGGAAGCGATCGCGCTCAGGTCATTCTGGACCGGGGGCTTCCGCTTTCCACCGCGCCGTCCTCGGGCCAGTCGGTGAGCGCCGCCGGGCAGTACTCGAAGCGAATGACGAGCTCCTTGCCCGACTCGCCCTCCTCCTCGGCGATGAATTCGCGGCCGGATTCTCCAGGTGCCGCTAGGATGAACACGCGGTTCTTGCCCTCGGCAGCCTTGACGTTGCCGTGCTCGCCCTCGGCGACGTCCACCAGCCGGAAGTGCACGCGCATCGGCCTCTTCTCGTCGTTCGGCCTCAGGCGGAAAGCGTAGTCGCGCAGGTACTCACTCGTCTTGATGTAGTACTGGTCCTTGTTGGCCCAGTGGAGCGTGACTTCCTCGCCCTCGGAGGGGATGGCGTAGACGCCCGGCTTGTAGACGCGCTTGGCGAGGAAGTCGCCCTCGGAGTAGTAGCGGCGGAAGAAGCTGAACAAGTGGTCGTAGACATCGCTCTCCAGCGCGCCGATGTCCACGGCATCGCTCTTGAGCTGGGCGTGCAGGTCTTTGACCTTGGGCGAGTCGTTTGGGTTCATTCCCGCCGCCTCGATGCCCGCGATCACTTTGGACAGTTTCTTCTCCAGCTCCGCCTTGTCGGCGGTCTTGTATTGGCCGAATGCCGCCTGCACCTGCAGCGGCAGGTCATTGTCCAGGAATTTCGACACCTCGGCGCTCTTGGCGTGCATGATGCGGTAGAGGCCGAAGTCCAGATCAGGCTGGTCGAGCTGGAACAGCTCCTTTAGCAGCGTTTTCAGCTTTTTGTACTTCTGACTCATAGGTCTCTTCTTTTATAGATGATGTTCATGCGCGGGCGAGCACCTATTTGAACCACAGGATGGCCACCTATTCAGCCATGGATAGTTGAAACGAACAAGCAATTCTATCCTTCGTGAATTCGAGAAACGAATCAATTCTACGCTGTGATGACTGGCTGGCCGTGAGAGCGTCGTGAAGGTTGAACGTAGCGCCGTTCATGGATTCGAAGAAGCGCTCAATAGCTCGGCGTGTCGCTTTTCATCCGCCCAGTCTGTCAAGCGTCAGTTCAATTTGACAGTACCCAGCAGGCGCAAACGAAAATATCCCTGAGTCCTACCTCTGTGTGTACTCTTGGTTGCGGAAGTAGCACACATATGCAACAAGCGATTGACGGTGGCGGCTGGTTCGACCTTGAGGCGCTCAATAGTTCGCAGAGGATACCTATTGGGACGGCCCGAACAACGTGAGCGTGAGGAAGCAATTCGGTGTTTCCCTGCGCGTGCGGGGGAACCCGAATCGCCGAACGCAACGTCCGCTTCCCGGGCGAAGACCTGGATCCAGGCCTGGGGAAAGATGGACATTAAGGAGGCGCGCGAGCCGCACCTGGACCAGAACGTGCTAGGCCAGCCACGCCGCGGTAGCGCCGGCCTCGATTCTCTGCGCCTCTCGGGTGGCCTCTTTTCCGCCGCCATTCGGCCCGGTCAGCGCCCGTCTCCTATTTGGCGCAAAGGTGTCCCTCGGAAATAGAGATTAGAGACGAAAACCGAAAATGAGGTCCTTTCAGCCCTTCTAGCGCGTCTCTGGTGCCACCTGTTCCTGCAAAACCCCGCCAACCGCGCGGAAAACCTCACCCGTCTCTGCAGGGCCGCAATTGCCCAGACTGGGTGGCGGATGGTGCAGTCTGGAGCTATCCGGTCTTCACTGGAAACCACCAAACAGGGAATTAACAGGGAATTTGGGCCATTTTTGTGCTGATTGGGCTGTTTTCTCACGTGCTAACCTTCCAGGTTTCGAATGGTTAGCAGGCAATTCCCTGTTCCGCAAGAACAGGGAATTTGAGATGTTCGATCAGGGAATCGCTCTGGGACGAACAGGCAATTGAGATGACCGATCAGGGAAGTGCCACGAGCAGCACATGACGGGTTCAATTCGAGCACACAAGCGGCGCCTCATACTCTAGCGCGAGCAGCCGGAAGTAGTTCTCACCGAGGGCGATGTTCCGGAAGGCAGCGTCGCTCAGATGGCGATTGATGCGACCCGTGACCTCCAGCTCCCTTCGGTAGACGTCGAGAGCCTTGTCCCGCGACGCCAGGAAGTCCGTTCCAGGTAGAATCCGGTCGGAGTAGGCGTTCAGGAAAGGCACATACACCGCCCGATCTTCCGGGGTTGCGAAGTAGGCGTCGTCAATCACCCGCCAGGACAGGTCCAGCATCAGGTTCGAATAGCGTTCCAGCATCGACATCATCAGCTCAACGTGCCAAGCGGCGTCCATGGCGGTGAGTTCACGCGACAGTCCCATGTGGACCCAGACGATCGCGTTCTCGGGATACAGGCGCAGCACCTCCTCCATCAGCGGCAGGTATCGGGTCGGGGCGTCGTCGTTTCCTAGGTCTGCATGGATGGCGAGCGGCATGCCGCGCGCCCGCAACGCCTCCATGAAGGGAGCCCAGTCGCTGATGGTGGCTGGCGGGACCGGCTCGTGCCCGCTGTCGAACAGCGCCTGCTTCACGAGGTTGACTTCACCCATCCACGTGAAGGCGCCGGGGTATTCTTGCTCCAGGAGTTGCATCCCGGAGAGGACCGACGCAGGCTGCGACAGGTCCGGGAACGTCATCGAGAGCGTCAGGTGAGTGTCAGCCGGTGCCTTCGTCATGTAGTTGGCGGCGTTGACGAAGTCGTTCTTCAGCGTCGGCGTCACCGGCGTGCCGGGGCAGTCCAGATAGTAGGTACAGGAGGAGGTTACTGGGAGCATCTGGCCGATGCCATAGACGTTGGCGAACAAGACACCGGTCTCCTCGAAGTACTGCAGGACTTCCTCGAACGGGATGGCGGGGCCGCCGAACGGACGGAAGTGCACGTGGGTGTCGACCACTGAGGTCTGAGGCTGCACGGAGCGGTCGTAGCACGGAGCGTCGCCGCTTCGGAACATCTCCAGCGTCAGCCCCGGGGATGCGTCGATGGTCGTCGCGCTCTGCCAAGTGCAGCCGATGGCAGCTGACAGGCTCAGTGTCATGAGCAACAGAAGAGGGCTTTGGTGCATGGACCCAAGAAGTATAATGTGATGGCTTTGAAAACAGTACGTCAAGTATGCGCGATAACATCCTTTATTGGGCGCGATGGCGTTCGTCGGCACATGCAGGTCAACTAACATAGCATTCAAAGGGAATTATATACTTTTTTTGACACCTCTACCTTAGAGGGCGCGCCGGGGCTGGGCCGAGGCCCGAGGATGGCTGGCCAAAAACGGCCACCTGGCAGAGCTCACCGATGAGGGACCCCGGGAGCGGTCCGACGAAGGAGACTCCCGGCTCGTACCCCAGCGCGCCCATGAACTCATAGTCCCAGAGCGAGTATTGAATCAGATCTTGGTGGGGGTATCGACCCGAAATTACGAATCGAGTCTGGACAAACCCGCGGCCAAGTTGAAGTCTCGTGGCACGAGTAAGAGTGCCGCCAGCCGTCACCTCGTGAGCCAGACGACTAAGAAGCTCGAGGAATACCTGTCTCGGCGGCTAGAGGAGTTCGAGCTTGCGGCACTGATGCTGGATGGCCTTGAGGTGGCCGGACAGACCGTCGTCGTAACTCTCGGTATCACAATAGATGGAACGAAGGTGCCCCTGGGTATATGGCTGGGCTCGACGGAGAACTCTCGGAGCTCTTGTCAATAGGTGTGTAAAAAAGTTCAGGCAGCAGCAACCTTCGACGACTCCGTTACCCTGTCTCCATCTTCAAATCGAACGCCCAGGTGAACCTCTCGCATCAGCTCCGGTGCGTTGAGCCGGCGAAAATTCTTCTCCGCAACCAGAAGCAGTTTGAAGATTGTCGCAGTGGCGGACTCGACTTTCTTGAACCTTTTGGCCGCATCCGTTCTCAATCTCAGTGCAGCGAACGGTGACTCCACGACGTTGCTCGTGCGAAGGTGTTGCCAGTGAGGCTTGGGAAAGGAATAGAAGCTGACCATCCGCTCCCAGTCCTCGTCGAGCACGTGCGCGGCCCCCGGAAGACCCTTGCGCAAGCACCAATCCTGGAACTTGGCCTTCTTCGTCTCGCACTCCTGCAGGCTGGTGGCGTAGGGGATCGCCGTCAACAGCGGCTTGGCCTGCGCCTGGTCCCTTTTCGGAATCCGGTCCAGTACGTTGAGGATTCGGTGGTTCCAGCACCGCTGTTCCTCAGCTTCTGGAAATACGTTTCGGGTCGCGGCCCAGATGCCGAGATGACCGTCACCGATCACCAAACGGGGACATCTCAGACCGCGCTTCTTCAGTCTCCGTAGCAGCGACGACCATGACGCTTCGGATTCTCGATGCCCGGCCTCCAGCATCAGGACGATTTTCGTCCCGTCGGACAGGCCACCAACCGCAACTAGCACCGCCGCCTTGTCCTTCTCAAGGCCGGCCTTCACGTACACGCCATCTACCCACAGGTACACGAGCTCGAGTTCTTCCAGTGGGCTAGCTAGCCACTGCTCGTACTCTCCCTGCCATTTCTGTTTCAGCCGCGACACCGTGCTGGGAGAAAGTGGAGCGTCCTCCCCTAGAAGCCCGCGGAGCGACAGATCGAAATCTCCGTGAGCTAGTCCATGCAGGTACAGCTCCGGAATCAACTCGCTCACCGTTTCGCTCCGACGCTTGAACAGCGGAAGCACTCGACTTTCGAACCTCTCCTCCACGTCCCGTACTCTCGGCCGGCGAACCGTCACTGTGCCCACGCTCATCGTCAGCTTCCGAGGCTTACCGTATCCATTTCGATAGCCCGCCGTTGTGTCCACGGGCTTCCGTCTCTCCGATTTCTCACGCCCGAGAAGCTCCGTGACTTCGGCTACCATCAGCTCCTGCACCCAATCCTGGATCTCAAGCCTCGCCCACTTCTCCAGCGACTCCCAAGCCACCCTTGACGAGCTCCGTCGTCCTGTGGTCTTTTCCTTCATGGCGGTGTCTCCTTCCGTTGGCCCCTTCACGCCGTGTTTCGTGACGCGGAAGGTTACTCCGCCTTTACTTTATTTCCACACCTTCTGAGGGTAGCTCAACTCTCGGGTGTGCACCGCGATGTTGCAGGACCTTCTCGAGCAAGGCTTGCGCGTCGATGAGTCGATTCTCTGCGTAGTGGACGGAGGCAAAGGCATCCGCAAGGCACTCGTCGACGTTTTGGGGGACCTCGCGGTCATCCAAAGGTGCCAGATCCATAAACTCCGGAATCTTCGCTCGTACCTTCCCAAGTCTCGTCACGCCTACGTGCTCCAGACGATGAAGGAAGCCTACAAGTGCAAGAGTGCCGACAAGGCGCGCAAGCGACTTCAGGCATTGGTGTCGTGGCTCGAGCGAAACGGCTACGACGAAGCTGCCGGAAGCCTTCGTGAAGGGATGGAAGAGACACTCACGGTCGTGAAGCTCGCGCTGCCCGCCTTACTTCGCCAGTCTCTTGCCACGACGAACGCCATTGAGAATCTCAACGGAACCATTCGCAGAGTATCGAGAAACGTCAAGCGTTGGTAGAGTCCTTCCATGGTTCGCCGATGGACCGCTCTTGGCGTCGTCACCGCGCAGAAAAAGTTCCGGCGTATCAAAGGCTATCGCCATATGGGCGCTCTCGTTCACGCGCTTAGAAGCAAACAGAAATCTCTTGACAGCGATGAGTTTGCTGCCTAAGAGTATTCACAGGTGCCGCCGCTACCCGACCAAATTCAACAGCGGCCGGGACATCCCATGCTTGAGCCGATCCGCCGGTATCCGTTCCGAGCGCCAGATTACACCTCTACCCCTGAGTAGAGCCGTCGCTGGCCCTCAAAACGTCCTACATGAAAACGGCCCAACTGACCCTGCCCGGGTTTTGTGGACATCAACCGAGGCGCGACAATGCGCCTGGAGGCGTCCATGGGAGAACGACGACGCAGGAAGTTCACGGGGGAGTTCAAGAAGGAAGCGGTCCGGCTGTTCAGGGAGGGCGAGGGCAGCATCGGCCAGGTCGCTAAGGAACTGGACCTGACGGAATCGGCCCTTCGAAACTGGGTGAAACAATACAAAGTTGATCACGGTGAAGGTCCACGCGAGGCTCTGACGACGGCGGAACGTGATGAGCTCCGTTCGCTACGGCGTCGAGTGCGTACGTTGGAGCAAGAGCGAGAAATATTAAAAAAGGCGGCGGCCTTCTTCGCGAAGGAAAGCGAATGAGATTCAAATTCATTCACGCGGAGCGGGCCAACTACCCGGTGCGGGTGATGTGCCGAGTTCTGAGGGTATCGACCAGCGGCTACTACGCTCAGATGAAGCGCGCGCCCAGCAAGCGACAGTGTGAGGATGGGAAGCTGAAGCTGCGCATCCAAGCGATCCACGCCCATAGCCGTGGTACCTACGGCAGGGAGCGTGTACGTCGCCAGCTTGACGGGGAGAACGTCGAGGTAGGCAAGCAGCGAGTGGCACGGCTGATGCGTGAGATGGGCCTGCAGGGTCTGCCCAGCAAGCGTTTTCGCCGCACGACCGACAGCAAGCACGATCGCCCCATCGCACCCAACGTGCTCGGCCGGAACTTCGAAGCCGCACGACCGAACCAGTTCTGGGTGACGGACATAACCTACATCCGGACTTGGGAAGGCTGGCTCTACTTGGCGGTCATCCTCGATCTGTTCTCGCGTCGTGTCGTCGGCTGGGCGATGCAGCCCCACCTGCGCGCGGAGCTTGCTCTCGAGGCGCTTCACATGGCCTTGGGGCGCCGCCTGCCGGAAAGTGGCTTGGTGCATCATTCAGACCGTGGTACTCAATACGCGGCTGCGACCTACCAGGCCGTGCTCGATGAGTACGGCATCGTGTGCTCGATGAGCCGCAAGGGTGATTGCTGGGACAACGCCGTGACCGAGAGCTTCTTAGGCACGCTCAAGACCGAGCTCCTCCACCGATGTAGTTGGCCAACACGACGTATGGCCAAAGACGCGGTCGCGAGCTACATCGAGGGGTTCTACAATCCGTATCGACTCCACTCGTCACTCGATTACAACAGCCCAATGGTGTTCGAACGGATTCATGACCTCAAAACGGCTCATGCGAGATAATCAACCTGTCCACTTTTCCTGGGCAAGGTCAATGTGAACCGCCCCGGGTTTCCCGGAGACTCCAACTCTTGAGAGGATGGAGTCATGACAAGACGAAGCAGGTATTCACCGGAGGTAAAAGAGCGCGCAGTGCGGATGGTTTTCGACCAGCAGGCTCAGCACGAATCTCAGTGGTCAGCGATCTCATCGATTGCGTCGAAGATTGACTGTACGCGGGAAACGCTACGCACGTGGGTGCGGCGAGCAGAGCGTGATGCTGGGAAACGAGCGGGACTGACGACGGACGAGCGTCAGCGGCTGAAGGAGCTTGAGCGAGAGAACCGTGAGCTAAAGCGGGCGAACGAGATCCTTCTCAAGGCGTCGGCGTTTTTCGCCCAGGCGGAGCTCGACCGCCGACCGAGGTGAATGTGTTGTTCGTGGACGCGAACCGTGAAAAATACGGGGTCGAGCCGATCTGCCGGATGCTCCCGATCGCCCCGTCGACCTATTACGAGCAGAAAGCGAGAGAGAAGGACCCAAGCCGCCAGCCAGCGAGAGCGAAGCGCGACGTCCAACTCCGCGGCGAGATTCGTCGTGTACGGCAAGAGAACTTTGACGTGTATGGCGTGCGCAAGGTCTGGCGTCAGCTGTGCCGTGAGGGCCGCGACGTGGCTCGATGCACGGTGGCCCGTCTGATGCGTGAAATGGGTCTCCAGGGGGCGGTCCGTGGACGTCGATTCAAGACGACGAAGCCGGATTCGAGCGGCGCTCGCCCGATGGACCTCGTGGAGCGCGACTTCAACGCCACACGCCCGAACGAGCTCTGGGTTTCGGACCTGACCTACATCGCCACGTGGCGCGGCTTCGTGTATGTCGCCTTCGTCATCGACGTCTTCGCTCGACTCATCGTCGGTTGGCGAGCGAAGACATCGTTGACTGCCAGCATCGCTCTCGATGCGTTGGAGCAGGCGCTGCACGAGCGACGACTAAACCCAGAACACCCATTGGTGCATCACAGCGACCGCGGCGTGCAGTACGTCTCGATCCGTTACACCGAGCGGCTCGCCGAGGCGGGTATTGAGCCGTCCGTCGGCAGCCGAGGCGACTCTTACGATAACGCTTTGGCTGAATCCATCATCGGCCTCTACAAGACCGAGGTGATCCGTCGACGTGGGCCCTGGCGTGGTCTCGAAGACGTTGAGTTCGCCACCCTCGAGTGGGTCCATTGGTACAACACGCAACGACTCTTGGAGCCGATCGGTAATGTCTCCCCCGTCGAGTACGAGATGAACTACTATCGCTCGCAGGAAGGCTCGCTAGAGATGGCGAGACTCAACTAAAACAGTCTCCGGAAAACCCGGGGCGGTTCACACTGGCCACTGCGGTGCGTCAAACTCGGTCTATATGGTGCACTTCCCAGTAATCTACTCAAATCCGAGCCCCCAGGAGCAGATATCGAACGCTCCAAAATAATCCTCTTTTCCAAGCGACGGCCTCGCCCGGATCGAGAACATCGGCGAGGTGCTGGTAGCCGTCGCGTTGCGCTCCAACGCCATGAGATCAAGATGCTGCGTCTTGAACCCTTCATATCATATGCTGCTAGGATGAGCTGTTATCTGTCTATCGCTGTTTGACAGATAGGAGCCATTCGCGACACCATGCAGATTACTGGCAAGCAGCTTGTTCGACTCCTGACGCGGGACTTCGGCTGCGCAGTGCTGCGCCAGAAGGGGTCTCACGTGACGGTCGAGTGCGGCGCGTGCCGAGCGACGGTGGCGCTACACGCAAGGGAAACGATCCCGGCCGGGACGCTGCGGAAAATCGAGCGAGACCTTGCGCCATGCCTTGGGGCAGGGTGGCTGCGTCGGCGATAGATACGGGGAGGGTTCTGATGGCACGGAAGCAGTATCGGGCGGTGTATGACCGCGACGCGGACGGGCGGTGGAACGTCGAGATCCAGGACGTGGCAGGCTGCTACACCTACGGGCAGACCATCGCTCAGGCGCGCGAGCGGATCCGGGAAGCCCTGGGGTTGTACGTGCAGAACGCGGAGCACGCTACGATCGTGGACGACATCAGACTGCCAGCGCGGGCGCGGAAGCGGCTCGAGCGCTTGGCGCGGGCGCGGGCCGACGCTGAGCGGATGCAGCAAAACCTCAACGAGGAACAGCGCGCCGCGGCGCGGCAGCTACGAGAGGCGGGGTTCAGCTTCCGGGATAGCGGCGATCTCCTGGGCTGCACACGGCAACGGGTGGAGCAGCTGACCCGTAAGGCGTAGATTCCTCGGAGTAGATCACTCAGGACGGTACTGTCAAGTTTTCCACGGCCTGACGGCCACCCCGAATGAATGAAACGCGGTAGTCTCTGGAGGTGGCACCGGCTCAGAGGTCGGCTCAACGTTGGTGCGACTGAGCCCGTTGTCAAGTTTGGCTGGGAGTCCTGCGCGTACCCCAAATTGCTTTTCTATCCCGGTAGGGTCGAGGGCTGGCGCGGTGCTCCGTAGGCGCGGCCTATCTGTTTCTCCCCGTCCTGTGCCAAATCTGATCCACTTGCAACGTTACAAGCGAACAGTTGACGCGGCGTGGGCGGTGAGGCCCGCGACAACCATTGAGCAGAGCTACCCTTTGGACGGGTCGTCACCATGCAGATGACCACCTAGTCGAGAGCGAATATCCAAGCGTGTTCCTGAAGTTGTTTTCACGCTACGCCGAGCGGGCCCACCGAGGGGCTACCGTCGCCAGCGACAATCTACGCGGCACGGCAGTAGTAGTTGAGAATGCCCAAAAGTCGCTCTCGCGACACGATGGGGCCAGCGCTATTCGCGCTTGTCGGCAGAGGTGTGAGGAGCTCGTTGCCGAGACCTTGGTGGTTCCGTTCTGTGTGATAGTGCACTACGTATTCGGTTACCGCTGTGCGCAGGTGTCGCTCACTGAGAGGTACGAAGCGGTCGAGACACTCTCGACGTATGGAGAGAACGAATCTTTCCGCGTATGCGTTCAGATTCGGACTGTTCGCTGGAAGGCGGAGGGGCTTCACACCTGAATCTCTCAAGAGCCCACGTACCGCCTCGGTGAATAGTGGGTCCCGGTCGTGGATGAGGTACCGCTTGCCAAGGAGGAAACCATCCCACATGTCCGTGAGGTTTCTTGCCGCCTGCTTCATCCACTCCCCGTTTGGGTCCGAGGTCATCCCACCGATGCACACGCAGCGAGTGGCGATATCGATGACAAACAGGACATGGTAGCGGACGAGCCCGAACGGGTTCACAACCTCGACGGTGAACAGGTCTGTCGCAGCGATAGCGCCCCAATGAGCCTTGATGAAGGTGCTCCACGACATGCTCTTGCCCCGCTCCGGAGCCGGCGCGATACCGTGCTCGGCGAGGGTCCTTTTGATGGTGTTGCGTCCGAGTTCATGTCCGAGGTTCTTGAGTGCACCCCGCAGGCGCGTATATCCCCACGTCGGGTTCTCCTGCGCCACGCGTACAATGAGCTCACGGATGTCCTTCGCCGTCGGAGGTCGGCCTGGGCTCCGGTTCTTGCTGCCATCGTACTTGGCTGCGATGAGGCAGCGGTACCAGCGCAGGAGCGTAGCGGGTGTGGCAACCGACGCAATCTGGGCCAGCGCCTCGCGGCCTAAAGCTTGGGCCTTGACGGCGAGCCTGCGCCGGTCGTCGTCCGAGAGCCTGAGACGCTTGCCCCGAAGCCCGGCTCGGAGCACACGGTTCTCCTCTTGCTGGTAGTCGATCACATCCTGCTGCTGGCGGTTGACCCAGCCAGCCAGAACGAGCAGTAGGAATTGCACGTGGTAGGTCATCATGGAGCTGAAGATAACACCCTCGGGCCAGACGATTGTAAAGCCCACGGCCCGGTCGGGTGATGTCTTAAGATTCCTGTCAAAGAAAAACGATGTATGGTTCCCCAAGCTCAAAACCCGTCCCCGTCATGGGGACAGAAAAGGAGAACCATACATCATGGGAAAGGTACTACCGAGTCAGCGATTACTCAAGCAGTTCGAGGAACAACTGGTATTTGGGGAGATGAATCTCTCGGAGATCGTCCGGTCGGGAGCTCAGATGATGCTTCAATATGCGTTGGAGCGCGAGGTGACGGAGGCGTTGGGTCGAAACTACTATGAGAACGCTCCGGCAACGACGAAGGAGAAGGGACGACGCAACGGGTATGAGTCGCATCGGGTCCTCACGGGCGAGGGAGCGGTAACGGTGCAAGTGCCGCGGGTACGAGAAACAGAGAAGGTGTTTCAGTCAAAGATTCTCGACGCCTACGTGAGCCGGACCGAGAAACTCGATGAACTGATCGCGCGGATGTACGTCCACGGGATGTCGACGCGTGACATTGAGGCGACGTTCGCGGACGTGCTGAGCGGCACGGGTGTCTCGAAGTCGGTGGTGAGCCGGGTCACACGGTGTCTGTCGGAGGATTTCGAGGCGTTTCGAAAACGGGATCTCTCGAACGAGAAGCTGTTGTATCTCGAGCTCGACGGCACGTACCTGCGCTACCACCAAGGAGCGGAGAGGAAAGAGCCCATCCTCGTTGCGACCGGCTATCGCGCTGATGGGACGCGAGTTCTTCTTCATATCGGTGTCGGCAACCGAGAATCCTACGAGAACTGGAAGGGGTTCTTGCAGGAGATGGTGGCCCGAGGAATGAGGGAGCCGTTGCTCATCGTGACGGACGGGAATCCTGGAGTGCTCAAAGCGATCGCAGAGGTCTTCCCTCGAAGCCTCAAGCAACGTTGCCAGAAGCACCGCCTCGAGAACATCCTGGGCAAGGCTCCGAAGGAAGTGCGCGACGAACTCAAGGCGGCCATCCTTGAGTCGTTCCATGCGAACAGCTACGAGCAAGGGCTGAAGAAGGGTCGGGAGGTGATCGCTCGGTACCGTCAACGATTCCCGAGCGCGATGAAGTGCATGGAAGAGACCCTCGAAGCGTGTCTTCAGGCGCTACGCCTTCCTGCGGCGCATCACAAAAGGCTTCGCACGTCGAATCTACTTGAGCGCACGTTCGGAGAGCACAAACGTCGCACAAAGGTCATTCCTCACTTCTTCACCGAGGAGGCCGCGATGAAACTCTCGTTCGCTGTGCTCTTGGCCGTCGCAAACAAATGGCGCGGCGTGAGGATGGATGTCTTCGCCGCTAGGAAAGTCGAGGAGCTTCGCAACGAGCTTCTCCCGCAAGGCACGTCGGAGGAATCAGCAGCTTAACCGAGCGCGGGGAACCGTACGGAGATTTGACAGGAAAATTAAGACTTGACCCCCGGTCGCAAACACAGACACTAAGCTGCTGATTTATGGCCTATTTCAAAAGGGCTGAGTTTTGGCACAGGACGGGGTAATGGTTCCCGAAGGGGAAAATGAACCGATGTTTTGTCTCACGTGCTTTGAAAAGGGTCATTATAATGCTCTCCAATCAATGCCGGGTGGCGGCTTCAGGAGAATGGGTTCTCATTGGTGTCCAACCTGCCAATTGCCGTTGAACTTGAAATAGGTGACTGCTAAGCGTCTTGGGTAAACTGGTATATAAGCCCCTATCAATATCGCGAAGCATGGACACGGAAGGCGTGTCGTCCAGACCCGTGACTGGAGCGAGCGCGGATGCGGCACCGTATTGGGCAGAGGCCCGGCACGCGCTCGGTCGGGCTGACCAGATACTTGGCAACCTCATCCGCGCCGCCGGGGGATCTGTTCTGCGGCCTCGAAACGATCCTTTTTTCTCGCTGTCGCGCTCGATCGTGGCTCAACAGATTTCCGTTCACGCAGCGGAAGCAGTATGGCAGAGACTGATCGCGCATGTCGGCGCAATGACTTCTGGTGCTGTGGCCAGCCAGACCGAGGACGCCTTGCACGGTTGCGGACTGTCACGGCCCAAGGCGCGCTATCTCCTGAGTCTGGCGGAGCACTTCACCGAAGGCGCGCTCGACCAAGAGTCATGGCATCGAATGGACGACGATGCGGTGATCGAACGCTTCGAAGTGAAAGGGATCGGCCGTTGGACTGCTGAGATGTTCCTGATATTTAACCTGTTGAGACCGGACGTGCTTCCCGTTGCGGACATCGGTATCCAGAAGGCGATCGCCAGTCACTTCAACGGTGGCGTTCGCCCAAGCCCAGTCGAGATGGTTGCAATCGCGGAGCCTTGGCGACCATGGCGGTCTGTCGCGTCGTGGTATCTCTGGCGTAGCCTTGATGCGGCACCCGTCGAATACTAGCAACCGATCACTTGGACTTCTTAGTGTCCCCTTCGGGGATGGTGGAAACCCCTCGCCTTTAGGCGAAGAAAAGATTGTCGAAGTCCCCGAAGGGGACGAGACTCCCCCGACTGAAGTCGGGGGGTTGAGAATGAAGCGGGCGCATGAAGTCGACTTCCAATCGACGCGCCCGCGCAATCCACCGGCTTAAGCCGGTGGTTGATTTAATTGGACGGTGGATTTTCGAATGAGAAAACCAGCAAGCAAGGCGTGGCGAGCATGAATGAGACATTTTTTCTTCGGACGATTTCTGATGTTAGAAGAATAATCACGCCGATTGATACTACGATCCGGTTTCCAGAAGTTTTAGATTTGCTTATTGATAAGTATGGTAATGCTATCGACGTGTTTTGCCAATTAATCATTGAGTCTTCTTCAAGCGCGGACGTTCTACGGAAAATTCGTTCTCCTGATCGCGATGCTACTGAAAGAATGGCACTTTTGAAGATGTATCGTCGGTGCGTTGCGCCGGTACTTGATACCGAGACAACAAAGAAGATTAGGAAAATAGACAGCGAAGCTCTAATTGAAGACTATGGCCATACATTTAAGCCGATTTCTAAGCTCAACAGACAATTCTCGGCGTTGCCGAAGGAGTACAAATACGCACTTGCTGCCCTCGTTGGAGAGTATGACACGCGTGGGCAACTCGGATATGAACTCACCAGTGTTTTCTTCGATTGGTTCGAACAGCAATTCGCAGGGCGGTATATAATTGAAGGACCTCGTGGGGCAGGGCGAGACATCGAGCTGTCCGAATTTTACCCAGCATTTCAAGGCTCCTATCCGTGTGATTTTGTTGTTCGGCGTTGCACAGACAACGAAGTTCTAGCGGTCGGTTTCGCACGCTACGACTCGACGCGCGGCGGGGCGCAGTCTGATGATCGGACTGGTGCCAACGCGAACAAGGTCGAGAAGGCCAAAGCTTTCGATACGATAACACCAACTCGCCTCAAACTAATCTTCCTCTCCGACGGGCCTGGCCTTTTGCACGGCAACACGTGGGAAGAGGCATGTGCACTTGACGGCCAATGGAATGGCCGTGTTCGTGTCATTACGCTCAAGCTTGCGGCAAAACGCGTTTCGCCGGAATGGTTGGAAAGCTAAACCGCGCCAATTTCTCTGATTGCGTCGCTGTAAGTATCGAGCAGACGACTATCGGAAATAAAGGCGCACGGTGCGCTCCTCTCATCGATTGCCACAAGCGGGAGTTTCGCCCATAAGGGCTTCTTTCCATTTACATAATCACCCATAGGCTCTAGGCCGTGCCGCATACGACGCAAAGTTGCCTTTGCAGCGCTGAATGACGCATCGATCCCGACGTACCTGCGGCGAAGATCGCGAGCCGCGTGTAAAGTTGTACCGGAACCACAAAACGGGTCGACCACAAGATCGCCGGTCTCCGAACTGGCTCGGACAATCACCTTAAGCATCTCGATATTTTTTTCGGTCGGATAACCGGTGATCTTGATACTCTGATGGTGCGCGTCGCGGTATTTGTCCCAGTAATCTGTAAGTGCTGCTTTCTTATCTGATGACCAATAGAGCTTGCGCCTTGGGTTTCCGTTACGAGACCAATGGATATCACCTTGCCGATCAAACTCATCTAGCTTCGACGGCGCGTACTGCCAGTGTTTGCCCGGCGGGGGAAGCATATCGCGCCATGGCTGACCAGTTTTCCCATTGCGTGTGCCCGGCGCATGCACAGGAACAAGCTTGAAGCGCCGTCCTAGCTTGTCCATCTTCGGATACTCTCTCTCTATCCACGCCTGTTCGGGCTCAATTCCTGGTTGGTCCCATTTGTACCTTTTGCTCTTTGAGTAAAAAAGGATGTAATCATTTAAGTTTGCATACTGTTTTCGCGTAAAATTCTTACTACTGCACTTCCGCCTCGTTACAAGATTGCGAAAGTTGTCAGGTCCGAAAATTTCATCCATTACTACCTTTATGTGTGCGAGCATTTTATGGCCAATATGCACATAGACCGATCCGTCATCGGCCATACACTCGCGCATTAGGATGAACCGACGCCGCATAAATTCGAGATACGCAACCTGACCCATACTGTCCTTGTATGCATGTTCTAAGTCCCTGGAATGGAAGTCAAAACCTGTCTCATACGGCGGATCAAGATAGAATAGTGTCGCCTTCTTCCCCTCACGCAACAGTTTGCTTAGGACAAAGAAATTGTCACCCAGAATGAAGGCATTGTCTGGAATCTCTTCAAGGGAATGCTCTGCTTTGTTCTCAATTTTGACAAAACGCCGTGGGAAATGCTGACTAATGTCCTCAACTGACGCTTTGTTCGGATAGTTAAGTGTAACTGTCGCTCTCTCATCTGGAAGCGGGATAGGTTCCTCTCGAAAATCAAGCGCCGATATGGCGTCTGGAGAGTGCTGCTCGCGTTTTGTGATACCTGTCGCCATGACGGTTCCCTTTTGGTAACCAAACAAAAACATTCAGCGAATATAGCTCGTAGGATAGCGCAAAATATGATCAGCCGTCAACTGGGGTAAACGAAGTGCCCTTGGTAGACGGTATCGAGCGCATCTCTGGATCGGCGTCCTTCCCGTCGTGTCCAAAAACACAAACGAACTCAAGACCGGCCCGCCGGGACGTTTCGTAATAAACGTGTCTACGCTTGGTTGGCCAATGGGAGCTAGAATCCTCGGTCATGAGCACGCCGGTCCAGCCCTTGACCTTGTTGGTCGTCGCCATCGCTGGTTGGCTCCAGCGTGACCAACAGGCCGCTATGGTCTACTTGCTCGAGGAGAACAGAGTCCTCAAAGCTCGGCTTCGCGGGAAGAAGCTTCGCCTGACGGACGCCGAGCGACGTCGGCTCGCGGTAAAGGGTAAGGCGCTTGGCCGGAAACTCTTGGCAGAAGTCGCCGGTATCGTCACACCGGAAACCCTGCTGGCTTGGCACCGAAGGCTGATTGCGCGGAAGTGGGACTACGGCGAGCGGCGGAAACAGCCCGGACGGCCCCTGGTCATGGTGGAGATTAGCGAGCTCATGGTGGGGATGGCGAAGTCGAATCCGAAGTGGGGGTATACACGCATTCGCGGCGCCCTCTCGAATCTCGGCCATACGGTAGCCAGGAGCACCATCGCCAATATTCTGCGAGAACATGGCATCGAGCCTGCGCCGGAGCGAAGTGAGCGAACGCCATGGCGCACGTTTCTCGCCGCGCATTGGGAAACCGTTGCTGCGACCGACTTCTTCACCGTCGAGGTCACCACAGTTCGCAGGCTCGTGACCTACTATGTGCTCGTCGTCATCGAGCTGTCTTCGCGAAAAGTACACATTGCCGGAATAACTCCCGGGCCAGATGGCCCGTTCATGATGCAGGTCGGTCGGAATCTCACCGACCCATTCGACGGCTTTCTGCGCGGCAAGCGATTCCTCATCCTGGACCGCGACAAGAAGTTCACCACGGAGTTTCGCGATTTGCTCGAGCACGCCGGAACGGACGTCATTCGGCTGCCGCACCGTTCGCCGAATCTGAACGCTTATGTCGAAAGGTTTGTTTTGTCGATCAAGAGCGAGTGCTTGGAGCGGATGATCTTCTTCAGTGAGCAATCGCTGCGTCGTGCCGTCACTGAGTTCATCCATCATTATCACGGAGAGCGCAACCATCAAGGGCTTGGGAACGCGTTGCTCGAAGCGGAAGAATGCGTCGGCAGTCCTCACGGGAAGGTGCGATGTCGTAAGCGATTGGGCGGTTTGCTCAGTTATTACCACCGCGCCGCCGCATAGGAGTTCGGGCGCGCCAGCTGGACGAAACGGATGGTCTGGAGGAGAGGTCTGCTCGGGAGCGCCTATCGCAGAGCCAGTGCCGCGTCGGCTGGTCTCCGCGAATCTCGAGAACGCCTCCAGGATTCGAGCTTTCGGCTCCGTTCGCATTTTCGGACACGACGGGGTCCACTAACGAGGTGTGCACGGCCAGTACAGGGTCGAAGAGGTGTGCCAGTCGGATGCAGTGTGCCTCTGAGACCAAGCGGAAGAGAGCCCCGTTTCCGTCGAAACTCCACGGTCGACCTTGTTCAACAACTTCAAGACGCGGTTCGTCGTGGCGGTAGAGGAGCAGATTGGCCACCCGCCCGCCTGGGTCTTTGTAGGTGAGTTCGAGCGCCTCGGAGCCGAACCATTGAACGCCGACGACCGTGACCAGGGAATCCGGCAAAACCCCGCGCACGGCAGCATTTGGCTTCAGGTCTTCGAGTTTACTCATTGCTAATGCGTTCAACTGCTTCGACAGACGTGAGCATTCGGTTCTCATGAATCCAGAAGTAAACGAGCGCGTCCTTGGCTTCAAGAACCAGGGTCTTGCCCGGATTGAGCTTGATTCCGATGGGGATATACGCGCCTGCGAGGCGCACACAAGAACCTAGGACATGAACTCGGACGCAACACTATCAAGAGGCTCCTCGCCGAGCACGGTATCGCGCCTGCCCCGGAGCGGGGCAAGAGCATGTCGTGGAGCACCTTCATCAAGGCTCATTGGGGCGCCATCGCTGCGACAGACCTGTTCACCGTCGAGGTTGTGAACCCGTTCGGGCTCGTCCGCTACCATGTCCTGTTTGTCATCGATATCGCCACTCGCTGCGTGTGCATCGGTGAGATAACGTCGGACCCCAACGGGGAGTGGATGAAGCAGGTGGCAAGAAACCTCACGGACATGTGGGATGGTTTCCTCCTTGGCAAGCGATACCTCATCCACGACCGGGACCCACTATTCACCGAGGCGGTACGTGGGCTGTTGAGAGATTCAGGCGTGAAGCCCCTGCGCCTTCCCGCCAATAGTCCGAATCTGAACGCATACGCGGAAAGATTCGTTCTCTCCATACGTCGAGAGTGTCTCGACCGCTTCGTACCTCTCAGTGAGCGACACCTGCGCACAGCGGTAACCGAATACGTAGTGCACTATCACACAGAACGGAACCACCAAGGTCTCGGCAACGAGCTCCTCACACCTCTGCCGGCAAGCGCGAATGACACTGGCCCCATCGTGTCGCGAGAGCGACTTTTGGGCATTCTCAACTACTACTGCCGTGCCGCGTAGATGGTCGCCGGCGACGGTAGCCCCTCGGCGGGCTCGACCGGCGTAGCGTGGAAACAGCTTCAGGAACATGCTTCGATATTCGCTCTCGACTAGGTGGTCATCTGCATGGTGACGACCCGCCCGCCCAAGACGATTGTAAAGCCCACGGCCCTTGGCCCGGTCGCAAACACAGACACTAAGTTGCTGATTTATGGCCTATTTCAAAAGGGCCGAGTTTTGGCACAGGACGGGAGCCCAGAGCAGATCTCCGGCCACCTGCGCCTTCACGGCGAGCTCTCGATCAGCCACGAGACGATCTACACCCACGTCTGGCGGGACAAGGAGGCCGGAGGACATCTATACCGCCACCTTCGATGCTCGCCCAAATTTAGACGCAAGCGCCACAACAGCTATGACAGCCGAGGCCACCTGGCCGGGAAGCGTCATATCTCCGAGCGGCCGCCTTGTGTCGACAAGCGCAGTGCCGTTGGCCACTGGGAGATCGACACCGTGGTAGGAAAAGGCGCGCCGGACTGCGTAACCACGCTCGTGGAACGAAAGACGGGCTATGCGCTGATCGGCAAGCTGTCCGACCGCACCATGTTCAGCACTAGTCAGCGAACGAAGATGTTGCTCCGGCGGGTGCCGGAGCAGGTCAAGACGATCACCGCGGACAATGGTACGGAGTTCCACGACTACGAATCCGTCGAGGAAGCGACCGGCGTCAAGTTCTACTTCGCAACTCCCTATCACTCATGGGAGAGAGGCAGCAACGAGAACTTCAATGGCCTGCTACGACAATACCTGCCGAAGCGCACCAGCCAAGCAGCGCTCACGCAACGCGACTGCGATCGTATCGCAAACAAGCTCAACTCACGGCCCCGCAAGAGACTCGGCTACCGCACACCGGAGGAACGTTTCCATGGGCTCTAACGAATGGTGCGCTTCAAACTTGAAGTCACACATTGATATCGTCACTCGCTGCGTGTGCATCGGTGGGATAAGCTCGGACCCAAACGGGGAGTGGATGAAGCAGGTGGCAAGAAACCTCACTGACATTGTGGGATGGTTTCCTTCTTGGCGAGCGGTACCTCATCCACGACCGGGCCCGCTATTCACCGAAGCGGTACGTGGGCTGTTGAGAGATTCAGGCGTGAAGCCCCTCCGCCTTCCCGCCAGTAGTCCGAATCTGAACGCATACGCGGAAAGATTCGTTCTCTCCCTACGTCGAGAATGTCTCGACCGCTTCGTACCTCTCAGTGAGCTATGATTCCGAAACGTCCCGGCGCGTGGGTCTTGAGTTCGTTTGTATTTTTGGACAGGACGCGGGTCCGGGGCGACCCTGGGTGCCCGCCTACGGTCTCGAGAAAACGAGTTACGAATCCTTGGTCTTGAGCTGGGCTTTGTTTTCTTGAATGAAGGCGCGGATGTCATCTGTCATCTCGAGCAGTTTCTCCCACTGCTCCTTGTATAAGGTCACCGGGAAACGGCCCAGTCCGTAAACGGAGACGCCGCCCTTCTGGCTGACTTTGAGGGAGAGCTCTTTTTCACTGCGCTTCTTGAGCGTTTCATTCTCAGCTTGCAAACGCTCCAGTTCTTTCTTCATTTCTTCCGGTGTCATGTCGCTCACGATTTGCCTCCGTGCTTTCGACTGTGTCGCCTCTATCCGATGAAACAGATGAGTCCCCGAGTGAGACACTAAAACGTAGCCCTGCCCCATCCCCGTACGATGCGGCCGGGCTTCGCTGGATAATAGCAGGTACGAGATTCGCTGGATGTGTCCCGAGGTCCGTTGAAAAAGAACAGCACCCTCCACTCCGTCATCAGAGTATCATATCAGGCGGCAACTTCCGCGCGTTCGAGAACCTCGCTCAGACGTTGGTAGCCGTCGATGCGTCGTAGTTGAATCTGGCCAGAGGCGATAAGCCCAAACAGCAAAGCGACCGCGGACTCCTCGCTGGAGAACGACGCTTGGGTTTTCGTCCGGCGTCGAAACTCGCGGTTGAGATTCTCCAGAGCATTGGTCGTTCGAATCGATTTCCACATGGCACGATGGAATTCGTAGAAGGTCAGCAGCTGATTACCGGCCTCCTCTAGGCTTCGGACGACGGCCGGCGCGAGAGGCGTCCACTTGGCGACGAGCTCGTCATAGGCTTTGCGAGCATCGATCCCGTTCTTGGCGTAGACGATCCGGTTGTAGTCACGCCGGAGCTCACGGCGTGCGTGCGCCGGGCAATGTTCGAGCAAGTCGGCGCGCTTGTGCTCGGTACATCGCTGCAACCGGCACCCCGGCCACTTCTCCAGCAACTTTCGTCAGCCCCTTGTGACCCCAAATTGCCCGTTGATGGCCTGTTTTGCTCTGTTTCTGATAGTTTCCAGCCAAGAACCGGATAGCTCCACTCACCCCCACTTGCGCCTGCCCACTGCGATAGCTGGAAAGGTGTTCCCGTCGAGGAAACATCCGCCGATGAGTCGTAAGTACATTTTACAACAAATGATTTGCGGTCAGAGCCGCCGCCGGAGGGTTTACGACAAGACCGTCTCTCAGGCGTCAAGGAGGTTGAGATTGCTGTCTAGAGAAGTGGATTGAAGCCGATTTGAATTCCGGCTCGAACGACCAGGCTTGAGAGCATCCCGTCCATCGTCGCTCTCCGGCCCGTTGTTGATCGGCCTTTCTCAGGAAATCAGCCCTTCTGTCCAAATTACAAGATTTTCCGCAACCCTCGGCTCAGGCCCGTTCGGCGCAAAGGTTACGCTTGCTAATGACCACGCTGGAGCAGGAAGCCGCTGCCATTCCTACCACGCCAACCCGGTTCCGCACCGCCGCAGTTCCTCTCGGCGCCGCTCGTAGTCCGGCATAACCCATCCGACGGCCTGCCAGTAGTCACTGCCGTGGCCGCGGCGTAGCGGACTAGCAACGTTGTGGCATCGTCGGGTCGACCGGTACGAAGCAGCTGATTGCGGCAGGTCTAAACCGCGCAATCAACGTCCTAGGGGAGCGTTTGCGCCGACGGAAGAGGTGGCGACAAGAAACAGCCGAACATGACAGGTCTAAACCGCGCAATCAACGCTGGATCGACTATTTTCGGAGCACAGGTCTACGAAGCCATCGAAGCGCACAGCCCTGGACGGAGGACACGCGTGGTGATTCCGCCGCAACGAAACGCCACGCTCAGTCAGAATTCGAACACCGCCATGCAGGAGCACGATCGCCATATTCGTGCCATTAAAAGACACGGCCGACGTGAATGTACAAGCTCTCAGGCTGCACCGAGCGAAGCATGGTGGAGAACGCGGTCTATCGTTGCAAAGCGATCATCGAGTCCGAGATGCGGGCTCGAACGTTGGCGAGGCAACGAGTTGAACACCGAATTGGGTGCGAGATACTTAACAAGATGACCGCGCTCGGCATGCCCGATACGTACTGCGCCGGGTGACTCGGCGACCGGCACAGGGAGGTCAGCCATTTGCTCCGCACCGTGCAACAACGCCACCTCACGGCGGGTTGATCGCCTTGACCTTGCGGGTGAAGTAATTCATGCGCGATGAGCTTTCCCGATTACAGCACACCGAACTCGGCGAGCTGGCGCGCCAGGCGCTCCGCCAGGTACGTGTGACCCTCGGGGCTGAAGTGCAGGGTGTCGATGAAGTAGCGGTCGTTGGAAGGCAAGGCGGTTTCGAGGCCGAGCTCGCCGGGGTCTATTATCGGAACGTTCATCCTGGCGGCAACATCTTTGAGTATGTCGGCGTAGGCGAACTGAAAGGCAGCCTCGCCCTCTTGTTTGCGCCGGGGCAGCTCGATGAAAACAGGAACGATTCCCCAGGACCGACAAGCGGTGACGATCGCTTCCATGTTCTTGCGATACTCGCTCGTGGTGGCCCTTGGTACAAGAGACTGCGCCTCCTCCCATTCGTGCTCGAAGGAGCGAAGATGGAACGATTTGATCAGACGGTAGAGATACCAGTAGTCCGATAAGGGCTCCACCGCCATCGCTAGCTTTATCCGACGAGCATAAGCTTTATCATCGACCGGTCGCTGAACCGCATCGTTCCACCCAATCAAGAACAACGCCACGTCACCCTCGAGCGTCCATCCGATTCGGCGCAGAAGATGTAGAACCTGATAACTGCTGTAGCCAGTAACTCCGGCATTGACCACCTCGATATGTGCGGACTTCAAGGCGTGGCCGAAGTGAAACGCGTAAGTCTCATAGTCACTTACGCCGTAGCCGAAGGTGATGGAGTCGCCGAAGCATAGGATTCGTCTCCTGGCCTTCGGCTTGGGGACGGTCACTTCAGCGCCCCGAAGCCCCATCGAGTTGATCGTTACCGTCTCACCCAGAAACTCACCGCGAAACCCTGGAATCGGCGACCAGAAGAGCTCGCGGTCCGGACGCATGAAGGGAAAGCTGATGTCGATGTCAATGGCCCGGACGACTAAACGAGGACTAGGCGGGCGGTCCACCCCAACGAAACGCAGCAGGATCGATACCAGCTTCGTCAAACGAGAAATGTTGAAGGCGATTCTGTCACTTGCCGAAAAAGTCAAGGCAAACGTCATCGCGGAAGGGATCGAGACTCAGGAAGAGCTCAAGACTCTGCTCGAGCTCGGCATCACCTACGGGCAAGGTTTTCTCTTCGCGAGACCGGAGCCGGGGTTCGTTCATCAGCGGTCCTCCGAAGAGACTGCCCCCGCGACCGCCAATCGCATCGCTTCTCCCTCCAAATAGCCAGTTTGCTGCGCGCGAGCTGAGGGCTCTCGCCTTGCCTTCTCTTCTGCCGAGAACTACGCTAACCACGTCCCCATGGGGAGCTCCCGTGATTAGCAACCGCGATATCGGCAAAGTGCTGCGGGAGATCTCGGCCTATCTCGAAATGGAAGGCGTGGGCTTCAAGCCGCGCGCCTACGAGAAGGCGGCGGAGGCGGTCGAGGCCAGCGAGGAGCAGGCTGCCCGCCTCCTCGAGGAAAGCGGGGTGAAGGCCGTGGCGACCATTCCAGGGGTGGGGAAGTCGATCGCACAGAAGATAGCCGAGCTCCTTACAACCGGAAAGGTCGACTATCTCGAGAAGATGAAAGCGAAGCGGCCCCTCGATCTGATGGAATTGATCGCCATCGAAGGAGTCGGTCCCAAGACGGCTGGCGCCCTGCACGACGCTCTCGGAGTGAGAACGCTTGCCGATCTGGAGGAGGCGGCGCGGGAGGGCACGGTCCGAACGCTTCGCGGATTCGGAAAAAAGAGCGAAGAGGAAATTCTGCGAGGGTTGGACTTCCTGAGGCAGCACCGCGGTCGATTTCCGATTGGGCAGGCGCTTCCCATCGCCTACTCGATTGAACGTAGGCTGCGAGAACTGGATTGCGTCGAGAAGGTCCAGGTGGCGGGCAGTGTCCTGAGACGTAAGGAGAGCGTGGGTGACGCCGACATCCTCGTTGTCTCCAAGGAAGCAGAAACGGTGATGGATTTTTTCACCGGGATGCCCGAAGTGGCTCATGTCCACGGCAAGGGGTCCACCAAGAGCAGCGTGCGGCTCGACATGGGCATGAACGTCGATCTGCGAGTCGTTCCCGAAGAGAGCTTCGGCGCCGCTCTCAACTACTTCACTGGCAGCAAGGCCCACAACGTGCATCTTCGGCGCGTTGCGCTGGCTCGCGGGCTGAAGCTCAACGAGTACGGGCTCTTCAAGGGCAAGAAGTCGATCGCCGGCCGCACCGAAGAGGAGCTCTACGCGGCGCTCGGACTTCCCCTCATCGTTCCCGAGCTGCGAGAGGATCGCGGTGAGATCGAAGCCGCACGAGAAGGGCGGCTACCGAAGGTGATCGGCTACGGAGATCTCAAGGGGGATCTCCAAACCCAGACCGATTGGACCGACGGAAAGCACTCGATCGAGGCGATGGCCGCGGAAGCCAGGGCGCAGGGACTCGAGTACATCGCGATCACGGATCACACCGCGAGCCTGGCGATGATGGGGATGGATGAGGCCAAGCTGGCCCGGCAGATGAAAGTCATCGGAGAGGCCAACCGGAAGCTATCTGGAGTCAGCATACTCAAAGGAGCCGAAGTCAACGTGATGCCCGACGGGTCGCTGGACGTGCGTGATTCGCTGCTTTCGAAGCTGGACGTCGTCGGCGTGGGAATTCACTCCCACTTCCATCAGAGTCGAAGCCAGATGACCGAGCGACTGTGCCGGGCGATGCGAAACCCTCACGTGGACATCCTCTTTCATCCTACCGGTCGGGTTCTACAGAAACGTGAACCCTACGACTTCGATTTGGACGAGGTGCTGCGGGTCGCCAGGCAGACCGGAACCGTCCTCGAGGTCGACGCGATTCCCGATCGGCTCGATCTGAAAGACGAGCACGTTCGCATGGCCCTCGAAGCCGGCGTGAAGCTGGTCATCGACAGCGACGCGCACGCGACCGCGCATTTTGGTCTTCTGCACTACGGGGTCGCCCAGGCCCGGCGTGGCTGGGCCACTGCGGCGGATGTCCTCAATACATTGCCGTTGAAGGAATTCCTCGCCTCCTTGAAAGATGGCCGGAAGGCGGGGCGCCGATGAGCGAGCGCCCGGTCGCCCCCTTCCAACGGCCCTCGGACGTTGGACTTAGCCCTCTTTTTGAGCGTAAAATGAATCAACACAGTCCACAAGAAAAAGAGGTGAGCAAAGTGTCGAAGTTAGACTCGGAACGGGGGGAGATCCGTCTCAGGTCCCTTTTCGAGATGGCTCTTTTGTTCCTCGTTGCCTATGCCGCCGTCCAGGTAGGACCGGCCGTCGTGCTGCGCATCAAGTTCGTCGACGAGATGACCGTGGCCGCCAACTCTCCGGTCGAGATCAATGCCGCGACCATCAAACGCAACCTCATCCAGATGGCAGAAGGCTTTGGGCTGACCATCGTGGGAAACGACTTGCTCGTGATCCGCAATCGCGAGATGAAGCGAACGTTCGTGAGCGCGACCTACGAAATTCACATCAACTTCTGGCCCTCGTATACCTACGTGTGGTTAGTGAAGGACCAAGTGGAAGGCTACTACTTCTAGTGCCGTTCCAACTATTCGGGCCTAAGATACCGCTCCCTCAAGGGCACGTTTGGATAAAGGGACTACGAGTCTTAGCCGCAACGAGTTGGAACGGTACTAGGCGGGTTCAGTGCCGGAAGCATTCCTCCGAGCTCCTACTTTTTTCCTGAGAACGATAGTCTCGGGGGAGCGTGGCGATGGCGCCGGGCGGCGTGGGTCACGCATCGCTCACGACGGCCTCTTGTTGTCGGTTGCGAAGCCATCTGCTATCATGAACAGCACATAAAGAGTAGAGCGACGAGTTAGAGACAAGAATAGAGGGCTGCCCGTGGAAGGTGACGACAAACTTAGGCCCATGGTTCGTGACCTGGAGAAGAGTATCGAACGTGCGATTTCGAGCTCGCCGCAGGTGGAAGAGTGTTTGAGTCGAGTCCGGGAAGCCGGATACGAGATCTCGCTCGTGCTGCAGGCCACGCTGGTGTTCGCTCCCCGCGGACAGCTCGATGAAACGGCCGCCGAGGCGCTCGCCGGCATCACCGGCCACAAGGGTGCGTCCTTTACGATCAGTCCCCTGGATAAGAAGTTCTTGAGGTCACTCAAAATCGCCGTGGACGACGAGAAGAGCCGGTCCTGAGAGCCGCCTGGCTAGGTCCAGATCGGCAACAACCTATTTTGGCGGCAAGCGGGAACTGAGCGCCGCCTGACTAGACCCCCTCAACGCAACCACACAATTTGGCGGCCAACAGCGACTACAGACCCGCCTGGCGAGCTCCAGTCAAAGCAACCACGTAATTCGGCGGCCGGACAGGGCCGTCTGACGAGTTCCCCTCAAAGCAACCACCTAGTGGACTGTAACAACTGAACGTTTAGTGGTTTTAATGCGTCGTGACGGATCGTTGTAGGTCCACTTCACGGGCTTGGGGTCTTCGTTGTACTTGCGAATGTAGCGCATGATCTTGCGGGTCAGGTCGTGGGTTGACGTGAACACGCCTCGATGGATCAGGGCACGCTCGATCTTGGAGAACCAGAGTTCGATTTTGTTCAGCCAGGAGGAATATGTGGGTGTGAAGTGGAGTCGGACTTTTGGGTTGGCCTCGAGGAACTGTGCGACCTTGGCGGTCTTGTGAGCCGACAGATTGTCGAGGATGACATGTATTTCGCGCTTTCGCTTTTGGCTCGCAACCAGCTGCTCCAAGAAGGCGACGAACTCCTGGCTGGTATGGCGGCGGACAGTCTTGCCCAAAACCACCCCCGTCTTCGTGTCGAAGGCGGCGTAGAGAGAAAGCGTTCCATGCCGGACGTACTCGAAACCGTGTCGCTCGGCCCGCCCGGGAGACAACGGCAAGATCGGGTCCCGTCGATCCAGGGCTTGGATCGCCGTTTTCTCATCAATACAAAACACCGCAGCGTGCTGAGGTGGATTCATATATAGACCGATGATATCCGCTGCCTTCGTCTCGAAATCCGGATCGTTGGAGGCCTTGTAATGCTCAATTCGGTGTGGCTGGAGACCACGCTTTTTCCAAGTGCGAGCCACCATCATGTGATGGATTCCCAGCTTCTTCGCAAGTCGACGCGTGCTCCAGTGAGTCGAGCCGTCGGTCGGTTTTTTCTGCGTCCACGAAAGAATCCGTGCTTCCATCCGAGGCGTGAGCACTTGAATCGGACGCCCCTCGTGACGCGCGTACAGACCTGCCAGACGCTCCTCCAAGAATCGGCGTTTCCACTTGCTGATAAAAGGCGCCGTGCAGCCCACCGTCTGCTGCACCTGCGTATAGCTTGCACCGTCTGCCAGCAAGAGCAACATCCGAGCGATCCGCGCGTCATCCGCTCGACCGCTACAGCTCGAAACTCGTTTGCCAAGCTCCCTATGTTCCGCTTGAGTCAACACAACGGCTCTCCCTCGCATGAGAGAGATATTACTACTAAACACTTAAATGTTACAGTCCACTAGTTTGATGGCCAACCGCCGCCTGGCGAGCTTCAGTCAAAGCAACCACGTAATTTGGCGGCCGGACAGGCGACCGCGGATCCGCCTGGCGAGCTCCAGTCAAAGCAACCACGTAATTTGGCGGCCCGCGGCGACTGCTCACCGCGATCGCCTTGCGCCTCGAAAATGTGCCAACCTTAGTTGGGAATTGAAACGGCTCCAAACTCCGTGGTTTGATGGCGTTGGACAAAACAAAATCAAGCCGCGAAGAAAGGAGGCCGAGATGGGAAGTCTGCTACGTTCGGTCAAGAAACGCAAGAAGTCGCGTCGTTTGGGTGAGGTCGAGATGGTGAGGCACGAGGATTACGGGGAACTCGCGCTGGACGCCAAGGTAGAGATGATCCGTTCGTTGGTCCCCCTTGGTCTAATGCACGTTCACGAGTTGCTCGACGACGGAGTGAAGGCGTTGGCGGGAGAGCGATAGTCTCGCAAGGACGAGCTGGAGCGCGGTCGCCGTCCCGGAAGCAACCCGGGCACGGTAGGGCTTGGCGGCCAGCGGGTACCGATCCGTGTGCCACGGGTTCGGAGCATCGAGGGAGGAGAGATTCCGCTTCGCTGCTACGAGGCGGTGAGCCACGGCGGTGAGGTGAATGATCTTCTGCTGAAACGAGTTCTCTACGGAATCTCTTGTCGCAACTACGAGGCGGCAGGGGAAGCGATTCCGGGCGCCATCGGGCTGTCGCGCTCAACGGTGTCCCGAGGGTTCGTGCAAGCGAGCGCTGCGAAGCTGCGGGAGATGCAGGAACGGGATCTGACCGGCGAGGATGTGGTGGCGCTGTTTCTGGATGGGAAGACATTCGCCGAGGCAACGATGGTCGTGGCTCTGGGCATCACGCTTTGCGGGGAAAAACGCTTCTTGGGCTTCGTGGAGACGGACACGGAGAACGCGCAGGTGTTGACGCCGTTCCTGCGTTCACTGCTCGAGCGGGGACTCGATATCTCCCAGGGTCTGCTGGTGATCATCGACGGCGGCAAGGGTCTCCAAGCGGCAGTCAAGAAGGCATTCTGAACCGCCCCGGGTTTTCAGGAGACTGTTTTAGTTGAGTCTCGCCATCTCTAGCGAGCCTTCCTGCGACCGATAGTAGTTCATCTCGTACTCGACGGGGGAGACATTTCCGAACGGCTCCAAGAGTCGTTGCGTGTTGTACCAATGGACCCACTCGAGGGTGGCGAACTCAACGTCCTCAGGACCACGCCAGGGCCCACGTCGACGGATCACCTCGGTCTTGTAGAGGCCGATGATGGATTCAGCCAAAGCGTTATCGTAAGAGTCGCCTCGGCTGCCGACGGACGGCTCAATACCCGCCTCGGCGAGCCGCTCGGTGTAACGGGTCGAGACGTACTGCACGCCGCGGTCGCTGTGATGCACCAATGGGTGTTCTGGGTTTAGTCGGCGCTCGTGCAGCGCCTGCTCCAACGCATCGAGAGCGATGCCGGCAGTCAACGATGTCGTCGCTCGCCAACCGACGATGAGTCGAGCGAAGACGTCGATGACGAAGGCGACATACACGAAGCCGCGCCACGTGGCGATGTAGGTCAGGTCCGAAACCCAGAGCTCGTTCGGTCGTGTGGCGTTGAAGTCGCGCTCCACGAGGTCCATCGGGCGAGCGCCGCTCGAATCCGGCTTCGTCGTCTTGAATCGACGTCCACGGACCGCCCCCTGGAGACCCATTCCACGCATCAGACGGGCCACCGTGCATCGAGCCACGTCGCGGCCCTCACGGCACAGCTGACGCCAGACCTTGCGCACGCCATACACGTCAAAGTTCTCTTGCCGTACACGACGAATCTCGCCGCGGAGTTGGACGTCGCGCTTCGCTCTCGCTGGCTGGCGGCTTGGGTCCTTCTCTCTCGCTTTCTGCTCGTAATAGGTCGACGGGGCGATCGGGAGCATCCGGCAGATCGGCTCGACCCCGTAACTCTCACGGTTCGCGTCCACGAACAACACATTCACCTCAGTCGGCGGTCGAGCTCCGCCTGGGCGAAAAACGCCGACGCCTTGAGAAGGATCTCGTTCGCCCGCTTTAGCTCACGGTTCTCTCGCTCAAGCTCCTTCAGCCGCTGACGCTCGTCCGTCGTCAGTCCCGCTCGTTTCCCAGCATCACGCTCTGCTCGCCGCACCCACGTGCGTAGCGTTTCCCGCGTACAGTCAATCTTCGACGCAATCGATGAGATCGCTGACCACTGAGATTCGTGCTGAGCCTGCTGGTCGAAAACCATCCGCACTGCGCGCTCTTTTACCTCCGGTGAATACCTGCTTCGTCTTGTCATGACTCCATCCTCTCAAGAGTTGGAGTCTCCGGGAAACCCGGGGCGGTTCATTCCGTAAGCGGGCTCTGATACAATGCTGCCAGTGGCACAAACGTGAAAACGTAGTGAGCTACCTGTCCAAGGGCGAGCAGGCGTCATGGCGCAAGCGGCTCCAGTGGGCCTACAACAGGCCGGAGTACGAAGAGGCCCTCACTGCGCTCGAGCAACTCCACGGTGAGTTAGAAGAGCGGAACCAATCCGCAGCTGGCAGCCTGGAGGAAGGCCTCGAGGAGACGCTGACGTTGCATCGACTCGGCGTGCACGCGGTGCTGGGCCGTTCGTTCAAGACGACGAACTGCCTTGAGTCCGTCAATGCTCTCGTCGAGGAACGCTGCGCGAAGGTCGACCACTGGAAGAACTCGAGCCAACGCCAGCGCTGGTTGGCAACGGCGCTCGTAGACATCGAACCGCGCTTGAGGAAGGTGGTGGGCTACCGCCATCTTCCCAGGCTTCGCGAAGCTCTCAAGCGGGAACTGAAGATCGAGGCGAAGACATCAACCGTATCGAAGAAGAAGGTCGCTTAAACGTGAGCCGTGGAGAGTTTCAACTAAGAATGGGCTTGACTCTGCGCCTCGTCTCCCCCAAGTTAGCCTAGGATGTCCCTCCGCGTCCCAAGGCCACATAGTCCAACCCCGCGAACGTGGCTTGTTCGGAGAGCTCCTCTTCGATTCTGAGAAGCTGATTGTATTTGGCGACTCGATCGCTTCGGCTCGCCGAGCCGGTTTTTATCTGTCCGCAGCCGGTTGCCACCGCCAGGTCGGCAATCGTCGTGTCTTCGGTCTCGCCGGAGCGATGGGAAATGACCGCACCATAGCCGTTACGTTGAGCCAGGGCGACGACCTCCATCGTTTCGGACAGCGTACCGATCTGGTTGAGTTTCACGAGAATCGCATTGCCCACGCCGCTGTCGATGCCTCTGCGGAGTCTCTCGGGGTGGGTGACGAAGAGGTCGTCCCCGACCAACTGGGTCTGGTCTCCCAGGGCGCGTGTCATCTCCTGCCAGCCATCCCAATCGTTTTCGTCCAACCCATCTTCGATGGAGATGATGGGATACTTGGCGACCCAGTCCGAATAGAGCTTGATGAGTGAGCCGCCGTCGAGGCGCGAGCCGCCAGACCCGTGCAACTCATAGCTGCCTTTCTGATGTAGCTCGCTCGCCGCAACGTCGAGGGCGAGGTAAATATCCGAGCCGGGACGATAGCCGGCCGCGGTGATGGCTTCCAGCACGAGCTCGATGGCTTCCTCGTTGGCGCGCAGGCTAGGCGCGAAACCGCCCTCGTCGCCCACCGCGGTCACCAACCCCTTCTTCTTCAGCAGGCTCTTGAGTGCATGAAACGTCTCGGTTCCCGCCCGAAGGGCTTCGGAGAAGGAACTCGCCCCGGCAGGCACGACCATGAATTCCTGAACGTCCAGATTGTTGTCGGCGTGGGCGCCTCCGTTGATGATGTTCATCATCGGCACGGGCAGCACTCTTGCCACCGGCCCGCCGAGATAGCGATAGAGCGGCAGCCCCAGCTGCTCGCTGGCGGCCTGCGCCACCGCAAGGGAAACCGCAAGCGTCGCGTTGGCACCAAACCGGCTCTTGTTGGGCGTGCCATCGAGCTCGATGAGAAGGCGATCGACAAGAGCTTGCTCGCACGCATCTTCTCCGGTGAGCTCCGGAGCGATCTCTTCGAGAATGTGGGTCACCGCTTTGGTGACGCCTTTGCCCGCATAGCGAGAAGAGTCCCCATCGCGAAGCTCGACGGCTTCGTGCTCGCCGGTCGAAGCACCGGAAGGTACCGCCGCGCGCCCGAGAGCGCCACCCTCCAGCACCACCTCGGCTTCAACCGTGGGGTTGCCTCGGGAGTCGAGGATCTCCCGCGCGAAAACGGAATCGATCGTAGTCACCTTTGCCTCCTGTCGGACTGGAACTGCTCCGGATCGCTCCGAGCTCCTTCGGCCGAGTACCGTCGTGGGCCTCTGGTCACGCGGTCGCAGAGCGACCGCGTTCTTCGGCGGCAGACGTTGAGAACGGCGACTAGTATAATCCGAGCCGGGTCGGCGCGGAAGGACTCGATGGACGTCGACGATCTGGCCGGAGTTGATTTGACACTTTTCCATACACTGTGATATCGAAATGTAGCAGTTTGTACTGCCCCCGTGGGCAGGGAAAGACCATGATTCTTAAGCGTATTATTTATAACGGTTTACACTCAAGGAAGGCCTGTGGTCTCGCGCGCCTCACCGGCTCGCTTCTCGTGAGCATCGTGGCGATCTTAGCCGTGACCGGCGTCGCCTTCGGCGAGAGCGCGTCATCTGCGGAAGCAACCTCGGCTCCGGTAGGTCGTGATGTCGTGGCCCTCGAGGGGAGTGTCAGTAGCGAGAGCGGTGAGCCGCTGGTCGGCGCTCTGGTATCCCTCTTTGGCTCCAAACTGGGCAGTGCCGGGCTAATTGCGTTCACCGACGAGAAGGGACGCTTCTTGATCGCCGGCCTCGAGCCAGGCTATTACACGATTCGGGCGTATCTGTCTGGTTTTCTCCCCTCTCGTTATTCTCGTATCGAGTTAGACGAGGCCGGAGCATCCACCGCTCCCGTCTCCATGCAAATGGTTTCGTTCATAGAGAAAGAGGGTGCGACCCTAGAGCCTCTTCAAGAGGTTCAAGAAGTTCAGGAGAGCCCTGCGGTTCTGCCACCCACGCCGCCGGACGCGGTCGACGACGACGACCGCGTCGCCGAGTTCGAATGGCTGCTTCGCCATGGGAAGAGGAACATTCTCAACGAGCAGGCGGCGAGTCTTCCCGACGCGAGTGCAGAGCCTGTACTCCCTGTACTCGAGGATGAGGTCGCCGCCCTAAGAGCAGAGCCCGCCGGTGAGCTCGGACTCTTCGCGTTCGAACGAGGGCTGAACGATCTTCCTATCAGCCCCGGCGAGCTCGACGCTCAGCTTGCCTATGCTCGGTTGAGCATTCCCACCGGACCGGCGAGCGAGTGGATCGTAAGCGCCCAGGTGCTGGAATCGGCGTTGTCATCATGGGCAGCGCGGGCAGAATACATCTCGGAGCGCTCTCCTGGTCAGCAGACGTCGGCTGGCGTGGCCTATGGCAACCACCATGTCTACGGGGATGTGAATGACTCCCAGCCGTTGCTCGAGGCGTCCTACGCGCCGAGCCGCCGCACGAACGAGTGGTTCGGAAGTGCCTACGGCGCACAACGGTTTCAGATCGGTGCCGCGAACGTCGGTGCCGGACTGACCTACCACCACTATTCCTATCTGGATCGTTCCGACTACGCCGCTCCGCGACTCGATATGTCCGTAGCGCTCGACGACGCTTCGAATACCCGGATTCGCGGCTTGTTCGACTACCGCGTGTTGGCCCCGGGAGGAGAAGACCTTGGCCTTCTGGCACGCATGGTGAGCGCCGACATGATGGGTAGTGCCGAGTGGGGGCAGCGCGGTCTCACGGCGGAAACGACCGTTCGTTATCAGGTTAGCGTCGAGCGGTTTATGGGAAACCACAGCGCCCTGGAGTTCCGTGTGTTCCAAGAGGACGTCAGCGATCCTCTGTTGAAGGCCTATCTCAAACGGCCGGTCGGAGACCGAGGGCCGGATCATTACTTGGTGATGAACCAGGGAGATCTGCGAGCACGGGGCGTCGGCATGGCCGTCACTCGTGATTTCGGCAGCGTTGCCGGTTCCGTCGGCTATCGCTTCGGTGTCCTGCGCGCCCTCGCGGATGACGTCGGTGCGCTCCAGAGAGGGCACAATCAAAGCATTCACGATCTTACAACCTCCGTGCGGACGGAGATCGACCAAACCCGTACCAGGGTGCTCGCGGTGTACCGTTTGAGCATGCATCCTTCGTTGGCACCGAGTCTCGTGGCTCTGCCGGGCGTGCCAGACCTGTCGGCAGCGGGAGCCGATCTGGACGTTCGTTTCAACGTCCAGGTTCACCAGCTTCTGCCGTTCATGGGATGGAACGGTACTCAGTGGGAGCTCGTGCTGGCGCTTAGAAACCTCTTTTACGAAGATCTGGAGGCCGTGTCTTTGATCGATGAGATATCGGTCGTCGATTCGCCGGCCCGCGTGATGGGAGGAGTGAAGGTCCAGTTCTAGGTTGCCGAACCGTTGCCGGAAAGCGCGCCACCCGATGACCGGTCGGGTGGCTTTTTTTTCGCGCGCAAACGGAATACGATTGACTCGATCCGAAAAAATGGATACCATTATACGGAAAACTGGATCTAGCTATTGTTAGGTTTGCCCTGATATGCTGATCCCCTTTTTTTGCATTGGCTTAGGTGCAGGGAAAAGGATCCAACTCATGGTATGGAAATTGCTCAAACATTCAGTGGATAATAAGGTCTTATCCGCCTTCGTCCGTCATGGACAAAGAGACTTCGGCGAGACCTCGCCGAAGCCCAAGGGCGTAGGCGGGCAGGAAATCATGAGGCTCACGTGCTAAGTCCTGGAACTCACTCCTGGAAGGTCGCGCTTGCTCTCGCCGCCACCGGGATTCTTCTGACCCTGGGGGTGCACAACATCGCCCTCAAGGCCACTTTCCGTCTATTGGATGACGGCGTGTTCTGGGAAGGGCGTCAGGGTCAGGTCATCGCCAAACGCTTGGATCCCGGCGGCCCTGCCGCGAAGGCCGGTCTTCGCAAGGGCGATCTCCTGGTAGCCATCGGCGACACGGCGGTAAACGAGGCGAACGATGTCCGTGAGATTCTCGATCGCTCCCGGGAAGGCGAGGCCCTGACGTACCAGATGATCCGGGTCGACGAGCGCCAGGCCTTCGTTCTCACCATCGCTCCACTTCCTCGCGGTAACGTAGGCCTCTACTACTTTCTCGCCGCGGTGGGGACTTTTTCACTCATCGTTGGCACGGTTGTCTACGCGCGTCGACGCGGTGTCGCGGGAACGGCTCACTTCTACTTCTTGTGCCTATTTTGGTTTCTCGCATACGGCATCTCGTTCACCGGGAAGTTGAATATCTGGGACTCGGCGTTTTACTGGATGGACAGAGTGGGCTTGGTGTTCTTCCCTCCCATCTTCCTCCACTTCGCCCTGGCGTTTCCTGAAAGAAAACCGTTCGTAGACAAACGAAGGTGGGTTTTCCCGTTACTCTACATTCCTTCGATCCTGCTCATCTACGTCACGCTGCTGGGGAAACTCCTCTTCTTCGCCCAGGTTCCCTGGGGAGATGAGTTCTTCGTTCGGACGAACGAACTGCTGGACCGCTTGCTGCCGTTTTATATCGCCGTCATGTCGCTTGCCGCCTTTGCCGGTTTCGTGGATTCCTACCGGAAGGCGCGGTCGGTAACGGTCAAGAAGCAGACCAAGTGGATCGTTTGGGGAACCGGTTTTGGAACTGTTCCCTTCGCCCTCTTCTATGCCGTGCCCTATTTGGTCGGAGTCCAACCCACGGTAGCTCTCGAGCTCTCGGTCGTCCCGCTGGCGCTGATTCCTCTTTCCTTCGCCTATGCCATCGTCAAGTTCCGACTGATGGACGTGGAGGTGCTCTTCAAGCGAGGTGTCGTCTACACGCTGGCGTCGGCGACGGTGGCCGGACTCTACTTGGCCATCTTCTTGCTCGGAACGCACTACCTGGTGGCGGATCCGCACAGCACGGTCATTGCGGTGCTGGCGACCCTCGTGGTGGTCTTGGTGTTCACGCCACTCAAGAGTCGAATTCAAGTAGTAATCGACCGCCTCTTCTATCGCGAACGATACGACTACCGGACTGCCCTGCTGGCTTTCTCGAGGGATCTGAACGCTTATTTGGATCTAGATAAGCTGTCCGAGAGACTGGTCGAGCGCATCCGGGACACGTTCGAAGTGGAGAGAGTTTCTCTGCTCGCGCCGGATCAGGACGGGAGTTTCTCGGTGCTAGCCGGCCTAGGTCTTTCGGAGTCGGAATGGGGAACGGTGCGGATCGGTCCCGACTCGCTTCTTCTGAGTCGGCTGGCGCGAGGCGAGCCGGTCTATTACGACGCGGAGGAAACCGGGGTTCAGGTCCCGCTTCCCGAGTTGGACGAGTTCATGGCCCATGGGCTTCCCTACGCCATCCCATGCCTCGCGTTGGGAAAGGTAGTGGGGGTCATTCTGATCGGCCGTCGCTGGGATCAGAGTGCGTTGTCGAGCGAGGATCTGGCGTTGCTGCAAACCCTGTCCGGTCAGGCTGCGACGGCGCTCGAGAACGCGCGGCTGTATCGGTCCTTGGAACTCAAGGCCGAGCAGTTCTCTCGGCTCAAGGAGCACAGCGAGAATACCATCGAGTCCCTGGACACGGGGATCCTGGTGGTCGATCTGGATGGGAAGGTCGTCCGTTGGAACCGCTCTTTGGAACGGCTCTATGGAGTCTCAAGATCGGATGCCCTGGGGTGTCCCATCGAGGATTTGTTTCCCACCTCCTTCCAGGACGTTCTCGTCGCCAGCCTGGGAGAGGCCTGGTGGAGTCGAGCGGAGGCGACCGGTGTCTCCCGCTTGAATCTCGTCAACCGGCGCGATGAAACGAAAGTGGTCAAGCTCCGCCTGGCGCCCTTCGTGTCCGGAACCGGTGAAACACAGGGGACGATTGTGATTTTCGAGGACGTCACCGAGAAAGTGGGACTGGAGACTCAGCTCCGGCTGCGCGAAAAGATGGTTTCGCTCGGCTTGTTGGCCGCCGGGGTTGCCCACGAGGTCAACACACCGCTCACCGGTATCAGCAGCTTCACGCAGATGTTGTTGGAACAGACCGAGAAGAACGATCCACGCGCGAAGCTCTTGGAAAAAGTCGAACGGCAGACCGAGCGCGCGTCCAAGATCGTCAACAACCTGCTCAATTTCGCGCGGCAAGGTCGCTCCAACTTCGTTCCTGTCGACCTGAACGAGCAAGTTCAGGATGTACTGTCTCTTCTTGAGCACCAGTTGAAGCGGGCTCGGGTTCAGGTGCGACTGGAGTTGAGCGAGGATCTACCCAGAGTCTTGGGAGACGAGAACAAGCTCCAGCAGGTGTTCTTGAATCTTTTCCTGAATGCCCAGGATGCCATGCCGTCGGGCGGGTGGCTCACCATCAAGACCGGCCACCGAGGGTCGGGGGTCTCGGTGGAAGTTTCCGATACTGGACAGGGAATTAGCAGGGATGACGTCAAGAGGATTTACGACCCGTTCTTCACCACCAAGAAGGGAGGGCGGAGCGGTACCGGACTGGGTCTGTCCATCACCTACGGGATCGTTCAAGAGCACTCCGGACATATCGGAGTCCATAGCGCGGTCGGGAAGGGGACGCGCTTCCGGATCGAGTTGCCCGCCGTCGAGTCGGACGCCGCCTCCGCCAAGGTCGTTCGGGGCTCTGTTGCAGGAGCAGTCGAGTAAGCTAAGAACCGAGGGGTGTCGTTCTCCAATCACCCATTGCGCGGCCTGAACGTCATCAGGGCGTCGGACGGCGACCGAGTTCCGGCTGAACCGCCGAGCGCGCCACAGTCCGTTTTTAAGCTATCCCTTGGTTAGAAACAGAGTAGAGACGACACATGAGTGACAAAGGAACGGTCCTCGTCGTCGATGACGAAGAGGTGATGCGCGACATCCTGGGCTCGCTTCTGACCAAAGAAGGCTACCGGGTCAAGTTGGCGGCGACCGGAGAGGAAGGGCTCGAGGTAGGACGCGGCGAGCCGATCGACGTCGCGGTCGTCGACGTCATGCTTCCCGACATGTCGGGCATCGAGGTTCTCGATGCCCTCAAGCGGGCCGACGCGGAGATGGTGGTAGTGATGATCACCGCCTTCGCCTCCGTCGAGACGGCCATCAGCGCTATGAAGATGGGAGCCTTCGACTACATCACCAAGCCGTTCAAGAACGATGAAGTGCTCGTTGTGGTGAGCAATGGGGCACACCAACGCCACCTGGTGAACGAGAACCGGACCCTGAAGCAAGCACTGTCCTCGCACCAGCGCTTCGATGTCTTGGTGGGCAAAGCGCCGAGGATGCAAGAGGTCTACAGCCTCATCCAGCAAGTGGCCCCGTCGCGCAGCACGGTTTTGATCTCGGGCGAGAGCGGTACCGGGAAGGAGCTGGCCGCCAAGGCGATTCACAACAACAGTGCTCGTCGCGATAAGCCCTTCGTGACCGTGAACTCGGGAAGCTTGCCCAGCGACTTGCTGGAGAGCAATCTGTTCGGTCATGTCAAAGGGGCCTTCACTGGCGCCATTAGCCCCAAGAAGGGGCTCTTCGAAGTAGCCAGCGGCGGCAGCATTTTTTTCGACGAGATCGGGAACATTGGTCTGGAGACCCAGGCAAAGCTCCTCCGTGTGATTCAAGAGAAAGAGTTCATGCGGTTGGGAGGCGTCGACAACATCAAAGTCGACGTGCGCATCATCGCCGCGACCAACACCCATCTCAAGCAGCTCGTCGACCAAGGTGGCTTCCGGGAAGATCTTTACTACCGGCTGAATGTCATCAACATCGTGCTCCCGTCCCTGCGGCAGCGCAAGGAAGATATACCGTTGCTGGTAAACCATTTTCTTGCCAAATATGGCGAGGAGAACGACCGCCCCGACCTGACCATCGAAAGAGAAGCACTGCAGGTTCTCGTCGAATACGAATGGCCTGGCAACGTGCGTGAATTGGAGAACGTTATCGAGCGGGCTGTGGTTTTGGCGGAAGGGACATCGATCGACCGGCGGCTCATACCGGAGCACGTGCGGGCCGCGCCACCTTTCCGGGTGCCGCAGGTGGTAGTTCCCGAAGAAGGGATCTCTTTTCGTGAAGTCATCACCGATTTCGAAAAGAAGCTCATCGAGTCTTCCCTCGCAACTTCCGGAGGGGTGCAAAAGAAAGCGGCGCAACTTCTCGGCTTGAAACCGACGACCTTGAACGAGATGATCAAGCGCTACAACATTCATTTGGAAAGAAAAGAAACGACGACCAGCTAGATTCTCTAGCTAACGTAGATACCAGTGAAACGAAATCTATTTGTTTCTCTGTCTATAGTGTCTGCACTGTTCTTACCAACATCCACTTCGGGTTTCCTACGGTCTCGGCTCAAGACAACTCGCTAGAAGGGTTTTCTCCGGAGCATCGCAAGTGGCTGGAAGAAGAGGTCTCTATATCATCCTCGACCGAGAACGTGATGTCTTCCTTTCCCTCGAGACCATAGAGGAGCGGAGACATTTCATCGAGGCCTTTTGGAAGAAGCGCGATCCGAACCCGGCGACACCCGAGAACGAGTTCCGGGTCGAGCACTACCGACGCATCGACTATGCGAATCAGTTTCTCGGCCGCGAGACCTATCTGCCGGGCTGGAAGACCGATCGCGGAAGGATGTACATCATCCTGGGAGAGCCCATCGAGATTCAGCGATTCGATGACTACGGTGACATCCTTCCCGCGCATCTCTGGTTCTACCAAGGGGATCCGTCAAAGGGGTTGCCGTCCTTCTTCTATCTCATGTTCTACAAGCGTAACGACGTGGGCGAGTACCGGCTCTACCGTCCGGTGGTCGATGGGCCCAACGAGCTGGTGCGTGGATTCGCCGGCCAGGGCGCTCAGGCGACGCAGGCTCTCCCGGTGCTAAGGGACGTCTCCCAGGAGCTTGCTCGGGCCTCGCTGTCCCTGGATCCCTCTGAACCGCCGGATTTCGAAACCGCCCGACCGTCGCTCGGGAGTGAGGCGATGCTGGCGAGGATCTACGACTCCCCCAAGCGGGCCATTCGCACCGACTACGCGGATGCTTGGCTCGAGTATGGCGACCGTGTCTCGGCGGAGTACTCGTTCAATTTCGTTCCCAGCCGTAGCTTTTTTGCCGTGCTCAATGGGCCGGATGCAACCCCTTTCGTCCACTACAGCGTCGAGATCGACCCTCGGAACTTCAGCATGGAGGCCGACGAGGACCAGACCAAGATCTACACGACGCTCGACGTCAGCGTGGAGGCTCGCGACAAGGAAGGCGATCTCGTTCTCGCGAACCAGCGAGAAGCCTATATCGAGCTCACCCCGGGGCAGCTCGAGCAAGTCAAGGCATCTCCCTTCGCGTATCAGGCGGACTTTCCGTTGTTGCCGGGCGAGTACAAGCTCAGCGTCATCTTGAGAAACCGGGTGCTCGCGCAGTACACGGTGGCGGAACGGGATATCGTGGTGAGATCCATTCCGACAGCCGCGCCCGCGATCAGCGACATTGTTCTCGGATACTCCGTCGAAACGATGCGCGGTGCCACGGCGAGCGGACAGGAGCTACGAGCTTTCCAAATTGGTGATGCCCGCGTGCACCCGGCTGCCGATGGCGCCTTTGCCCTCGGCGAGACCGTGCATCTCTTTCTTCAGGTCCAGGGGGCGGGGCCGGATCACCGTCTCGAAATCGCGTTTTTGAATGGGGAAGAAGTTCTCGATGAGCGTACGACCGAGATGAGTAGCTATCTCGGGGGGGCCGGTGATCGAACGCTTTCCCCTTCGGGGCATGGTCGGCGGACGCTACCAGTATCGCGTGCGGCTTGTCTCTCCTTCAGGAGAGGTAGTGGCCGAGAGGGTAGCCGACTGCCAGGTCTCACCCCGTGCCGCTCTCGCCCGACCCTGGGTCAATCGCACCAGCTTCAATACCGCAAGCGCCGGTCTGCTGGCGCTTGCGCGCGCGGACCAGTTGCTGGCCAAGAAGCGCTTCGCGGAAGCCGGTGCGGAGTACGAGCGGGCCGTCGCGGAGAGCGGCGAGGCACTTCCCGTCGCTCGTTGGAAGCTGGCTCTCGTTCTCGATCCAGACGGGTGAAGCCGATCGAGCGCTCGAGCTCCTCAAACCTTTGGAGCCGAGCTCTCCGAATCAGTTCGAGGTCGTGGCGGGCCTGGGATTCGCCCATAGCCTGAAAGGCGATTGCGGGAAGGCGGTGGGATATCTGGAGAAGGCCATGACGCTCCGCCCGCCCGACACGACGCTGCTGAACGTGCTCGGTGACTGTTACAAGATTCTGGGGTACCTCCAGAAGGCGTCCGAGGTACTGGAACGCTCTCTGTCATTGAATCCCGATCAGGAAGAGATCAAGGAGCGTCTCGCGACCCTCCAGCAGAACGAGAACGGCAACTGAGCCGTCGTAAGCGATGGGTTTCACCAGCGTTCAGAAAATTCGTTTCGACGATGTGGATGGAGCCGGCATCGTCTACTACCCGCAGTTCTTCCATCTCTGTCACGCCGCCTTCGAAGACTTCTTCGACTCTGCTGCACCCGTCTCCTACCCGGAGCTCGTTCGCGACCGGCGATTGGGATTTCCCACGGTGGCCATCGAGAGCAGCTTCTCCGCGCCACTCATCTACGGAGACGTCGCGGTCGTGGAGCTGAGCGTCGAACGGATGGGGAAGTTCCTCTGTGACTCTCGGGTATGAGATCCACCGCAAGCGGGACGGCAGGCTTTGCTTCACCGCCCGCGTCACCACGGTGCTGGTGTCCATCGACACCATGAAGCCGGTTCCGTTGAGAGAGGAGTACCGCTCCCTTTTCGAACGACTTCTTTCCAAAAAAGAATAGGGGCGGGATGGCTCCCGCCCCTATCGTTGTTTTCAGCTGCTAACTTAGAACTCCAAACGCACTCCCACACGGACGTTGAAGGGGATTCGGTAGCCCGTCCCATCCGGAAAGCCCGGGTTGCCGAAGTCGGGGTTGTTCACGCCGAACTCGAGCTCCGTCCTATCATCGTAGCGGAGGGCGTTTTGGGTTGGTCGCGGGCGGCCTCCTCCTGACCGCATCCCATGCCGTGAACGTCAGCCTCGCTCAGTCCTTCGCACCGGACCAAGCCGGTACCGTTGCGGCCTTCATGATCGGATTGGCGATGGGTATCGCCGGCATCTTGATGCCTCTGCTCGGCAAGTTCGCCGATGCGTATGGAGTCGAAAAGGCACTCACGTTGATTACCTTTGCTGCGCCTCTGGCTTCGCTCCTGGTCATTCCCCTTCCCACGGCCGAGCCATCAGACGCGGCTCTCACTCCGAGGCCCCTGTGAGTGGGCGTCAGTGGGCGTCCGGTCCTAACCGAGGTCCGCCTAAGATATGATTCCCCTTGGGAGGCAACTTGAAGAGCCGTTTCATCGACGCTTGTCGGTGCCAGCCGGTGGACGCGACACCGGTTTGGTTCATGCGACAGGCCGGACGTTACATGTCCGAGTATCGTGCCCTTCGAAAAAAGCATGGTCTCCTCGAGATCTGCCGGACTCCGGAGTTGGCGGTGGAAGTCACCCTGCAGCCTTTAGAACGGCTGGGAGTGGATGCCGCGATCTTGTTCTCGGATTTGCTGATTCCTCTCGGACCGATGGGAATCGAGTTCGATTTCGTCCACGGCGAGGGACCCAAGATCGAAAACCCAGTGACCGCGCCCGGTGATGTCGAGAATCTTAGAGATTACGAGCCCCGGGAGGCGCTCGGTTTCACCATGGAGGCGATCCGTCAGTTGCGCCGTGAGCTCGAGGGCAAGGTTCCACTCATTGGCTTTGCGGGCGCGCCCTTCACCCTCGCGTCTTACCTGATAGAGGGAGGGTCCTCACGCAGCTTCGCGAAGACCAAGGCCTTGATGTACTCCGATCCAGCGACCTGGCACCGCTTGGCGTCCAAGTTGGCCGCCATGGTTCGCGCTTACCTCTTAGCTCAGATCGAAGCGGGCGCACAGGCAGTGCAGCTCTTCGATTCCTGGGCGGGAGCCCTGTCGCCCCAGGACTACCGTGAGCTCGTCTTGCCGCACAGCCGCGCGGTCATTGCAGGGCTCGAGGCATCGGTTCCGGTCATTCACTTCGCAACGGGAAACTCCGGCTTGCTGCATTTGCTTCGTGAGGCGGGGGGGGATGTCATCGGGCTGGACTGGAGGATCGACCTCGACGTGGGGTGGGACTTGCTGGGAGACGGCGTGGCGGTGCAAGGCAACCTCGACCCGGCGGTGCTGTTGGCCCCACCCGAGGTCGTGCGGCGTCGCGCCGACGACGTCTTGGCCCGGGCCGGATCGAGGCCTGGCCACATCTTCAATCTGGGGCACGGAGTTCTCCCCAGCACACCGGTTGAGACGGTGGCAAATCTGGTCGAACACGTGCATAGGACGACCGCGCGGTGATCGCCATCTTGATGATGGCGCATGGGACCCCGGACTCCCTCGACCAGATGGAGGACTACCTGACGCGTGTGCGAGGCGGGCGCCCGCCCTCACCGGAGCTTCTCCGAGAGATGGTCCACAACTACGAAGCGATCGGCGGTCGGTCGCCGCTGACCGAGCTGACCCGTGCGCAGGCTCGCGAGGTGGAGTTGGCACTCGGTCCGCCATTTCGGGTCTTCGTAGGCATGCGAAACTGGCATCCTCTAATACAGGATGCCGTCAAAGAGATCACCGCCGCCGGCGCAACGAAATGCATCGGGATCCCGATGGCCCCGCAATACTCCGTCTTGAGCGTCGAGAAATACCTCGAAGAGGCGCGGCGATACGTACCCGAGGAGCTTCCGCTGACACTGGTACAGTCCTGGTTCGATCATTCCGGATTGTTAGAAGCCTTCGCGGAGAAGGTGCGCTCGGCGCTCGCCGGGGCGACGGTCGACGAAGTCATCTTCACCGCCCACAGTCTTCCCGAGAGAGTCAAGGATCTTGCCGGTCCTTCCAGCCCACCGTACCCCGTTCAATTCGAAAAGACAGCGGAGGGCGTGGCGCGGATGGCGGGTCTGGAGAAGTGGAGAACGGCATACCAGAGCGCCGGTCGCACGCCCGAGCCGTGGCTGGGGCCCACGCTCGAAGAGGTGTTGGTGGAGATTTCCCGTGGGGGCACACGGCGCGTTCTCGTCGTACCGGTCGGTTTCGTTTGCGATCACACGGAAATCTTGTTCGACATCGATCGGCAGGCGAAGAAGGCCGCCGAAGAGTTGAGCATGGAGCTCGTCCGCAGCGAGTCACTCAACACCTCGCCGCGGTTCATCGCGGCGGTGGCCGAGATCATCCGCGCGCATCTGAGTTCGTGAAGCACACGATGGTGGAGTTCTCGGCTCGGCCGGGAAGCTGGCCGCCAAAATAGGTGGTTGCGCCGAGGGGGTCTAGTCAGGCGGCGGTGGTTGCTTTGAGAGGAACTAGTCAGACGGGTCTGCCATCTGCTACTTGCCGTCAAAATAGGTGGTTGCTTTGAGGGGAGCTCGTCAGACGGCGGTCGCCGTAGTGGGCGGTGGCATCACCGGCTTGGCTGCCGCCCACGCCTTGGCTCGAAAATCCGTTCCATTCCTCCTTCTGGAAAAGGAGTCCAAGTTGGGTGGGACCATCCGGACCGAACGGGCGGAGGGTTTCCTCTTGGACGCCGGTCCGGATGCCTTCCTGGCCCAGAAGCCGGAGGCGGTGGCGCTTTGTCACGAGCTGGGACTCGGCGATCGACTAGTTCCTACCAATCCCACCGCACGCGCGGTGTCGGTGCTCGACCGAGGACGATTGCATCCGCTGCCCGAAGGTATGGTGTTGGCGGTTCCTACCCGGGTTCTTCCGCTCGCGAGATCGAGCCTCTTCTCGCCTTTAGGGAAGCTGCGGATGGCGCTCGAACCGTTCGTTCCGGCGCGCACCGATGGAAGCGACGAAACCATCACCTCGTTCGTTTCTCGAAGGCTCGGACGCGAGGCGTTGGAAAGATTGGCAGAGCCTCTTCTCGCCGGAATCCACTCCGGAGACCCCGACAGGTTGTCGATGAATGCTCTCTTTCCCCGTTTCGTGCAGCTCGAGAAAAAACACGGGAGTCTCATTCGCGGCATGAGGAAGGCAGCTCCCAGACGAAGCTCCGGCGAGCCGGCCTCCGTTTTCCTGTCGCTCCAAGGTGGTCTGAGCGAGCTGGTTGAGGCGTTGGTGGCCAAGCTTCCGGCGAGCTCCATTCGGCTGGGCGACGGCGTTCTGCGGGTTCGTCGGGGCGAAGGAGGGTATGGATTGGAGCTCGCGTCGGGTGAAGAGGTGAGCGCTTCCGCCTGCATCTTGGCTGCTCCGCTACGAGTAACCGAGCACCTGCTACAGAATCTGTCCGCTGATCTCGCGACGAGGCTCGCCGGCATCCCGACCGTCTCCACTTCCGTGGTCTTCCTCGGATTTCCTCGGGACCAGATGCCGCATGCGTTGGAGGGCTACGGTTTCGTTGTACCCAGGAGCGCCCGGCGACGCATCCTCGCGGCGACCTTCGTGTCCTCCAAGTTCGCCCACCGTGCACCGGATTCGCATGTGCTCTTGCGGGTCTTCTTCGGTGGCTCCAGGGATCCCGAGGTGCTCGAGCTTTCGGACGCCGATCTCATCGGTCTGGCTCGCAGCGAGTTGGCCGGGATCCTGGGACCACTCGGGAGCCATTGTCTCGCTCGGGTTTACCGTTGGGAGCAGGGTACACCTCAGGTCGAGGTGGGGCACGCTGACCGGCTGGCTTCGATCGAAGCCGGCCTTCGAGGTTTCCCTGGACTCGAGCTGGCCGGGAACGGGCTTCGTGGCGTGGGTATCCCGGACTGCATTACCGACGGGAAACGGTCCGCCGAAGCCGTCACACGGTTTCTCGAAGCCGGACACACATAGGCCGCTATAAATGCGGCCTAGTGAATGGGTTACCGAGTGGGGGATGAACATGACTCTTGTTGGCTGGGAAGCAGGGATTCGAACCCCGATTCCGTGGTCCAGAGCCACGTGTCCTGCCGTTGGACGACTTCCCAAGCTTCGAGAGCCGCGTTCAGCATAGCGGCGGCTGAACGAATTTGTCAAAGCGCGCAGTCGATGACGGCCCGCCTTCGTCAGAGCGGTCCATGCGAACTACGGCGGGCAAATTTCGCGACGAAGTCGCGAAATTTGGCGGATGGTGAAGTCGGGGGCTATCCGGTCTCCACTGGATTCCGTAAAAACAGGGCATTGGGAGGTCGGAAATCCGAAAAAGTGGCCTCAGTTCGCTAGGTTATATCGGTTATACCAAGCGGTTATATTTTTGGAATTATGATTTTATCTTGACATCGGCGTAACCCTGCCCTATAGTTCATCCTGCCGAACGACAGCGATCAATCCGACATCGGGTTGCCCTCTGAATAAAAAGGATTTAACGAAGCAATGAACAATAACAAAACAAAGCCGCCGTCCCAGACACCGCCGGGACTAGTCTACGTAATGTTCACAGCTGAAATAGTACCTCAGACCGTGGAAGCAATGATTCAAGCACTATCCAATCTGACCCAGCAAGGGGTTAAGAAGGTCTATCTTGCATTCTCGACACCCGGCGGGAGTGTCACCCACGGCATTGCACTCTACAACTTTCTAAGAGGAGTATCGTTCGAACTCATCGCGCACAACATTGGTAATGTCGACTCAATAGGAAATGCAATTTTTCTAGCGGCAGATGTTCGGTACGCCTGCAAGAACTCAACATTCATGTTTCATGGCGTAGGATTTGACCGACCTGCTGGTCGATACGGGTGATGTCTTAAGATTCCTGTCAAAGAAAAACGATGTATGGTTCCCCAAGCTCAAACCCGTCCCCGTCATGGGGACAGAAAAGGAGAACCATACATCATGGGAAAGGTACTACCGAGTCAGCGATTGCTCAAGCAGTTCGAGGAACAACTGGTATTTGGGGAGATGAATCTCTCGGAGATCGTCCGGTCGGGAGCTCAGATGATGCTTCAATATGCGTTGGAGCGCGAGGTGACGGAGGCGTTGGGTCGAAACTACTATGAGAACGCTCCGGCAACGACGAAGGAGAAGGGACGACGCAACGGGTATGAGTCGCATCGGGTCCTCACGGGCGAGGGAGCGGTAACGGTGCAAGTGCCGCGGGTACGAGAAACAGAGAAGGTGTTTCAGTCAAAGATTCTCGACGCCTACGTGAGCCGGACCGAGAAACTCGATGAACTGATCGCGCGGATGTACGTCCACGGGATGTCGACGCGTGACATTGAGGCGACGTTCGCGGACGTGCTGAGCGGCACGGGTGTCTCGAAGTCGGTGGTGAGCCGGGTCACACGGTGTCTGTCGGAGGATTTCGAGGCGTTTCGAAAACGGGATCTCTCGAACGAGAAGCTGTTGTATCTCGAGCTCGACGGCACGTACCTGCGCTACCACCAAGGAGCGGAGAGGAAAGAGCCCATCCTCGTTGCGACCGGCTATCGCGCTGATGGGACGCGAGTTCTTCTTCATATCGGTGTCGGCAACCGAGAATCCTACGAGAACTGGAAGGGGTTCTTGCAGGAGATGGTGGCCCGAGGAATGAGGGAGCCGTTGCTCATCGTGACGGACGGGAATCCTGGAGTGCTCAAAGCGATCGCAGAGGTCTTCCCTCGAAGCCTCAAGCAACGTTGCCAGAAGCACCGCCTCGAGAACATCCTGGGCAAGGCTCCGAAGGAAGTGCGCGACGAACTCAAGGCGGCCATCCTTGAGTCGTTCCATGCGAACAGCTACGAGCAAGGGCTGAAGAAGGGTCGGGAGGTGATCGCTCGGTACCGTCAACGATTCCCGAGCGCGATGAAGTGCATGGAAGAGACCTTCGAAGCGTGTCTTCAGGCGCTACGCCTTCCTGCGGCGCATCACAAAAGGCTTCGCACGTCGAATCTACTTGAGCGCACGTTCGGAGAGCACAAACGTCGCACAAAGGTCATTCCTCACTTCTTCACCGAGGAGGCCGCGATGAAACTCTCGTTCGCTGTGCTCTTGGCCGTCGCAAACAAATGGCGCGGCGTGAGGATGGATGTCTTCGCCGCTAGGAAAGTCGAGGAGCTTCGCAACGAGCTTCTCCCGCAAGGCACGTCGGAGGAATCAGCAGCTTAACCGAGCGCGGGGAACCGTACGGAGATTTGACAGGAAAATTAAGACTTGACCTCGATACGAAGAGAAAGTGTTAAGGGAAATGTTGGACGGGCTTACTGCTGATCAGCGGCGCATCGGTAGCATCATCACTGAACGAACAGATATTCACAAAGAAGAGGTTGAGAAATTCTTCATAGCGGCCCAGACCAAGACGGCTGAATTCGCTCGCGAGCGGGGGATAGTTCACGAGATCCGAGATTTCCATCTGCCCGATGGCACACCCGTAATCTCTTTTGTATTCAAGAGATAACGCGTCTGGAATCATCAAGTTAAGGCTCATAAACAGCTCCTAGTTGAAAACGGAAGAAATCTATACACCTAAACAGTATCACAAGTCAAGTACAGTTTTACCACTAAACACGAACCCATAAGAGTAGGATAGCATGATGAGCAAGCGCCCGAACTAAGGAGGATTGTATGGGAAAAGCGATGTTGGATCCAAAGCGTGATTTGGCTGGCGCGACGCCGGAGACCTTGGCTCGGGCCTTGGCGCGGCCGCTACTGTCGCGCCGTCGAGCTAAGGCCGTTGCTCGCGATGAGGTCCCGGTAGAGAAGTCGGTGTCCGACCATTCGGGCAACCGTGTCGAGCATTTGGTCAAGGGTTCCTAGATCACGGATGTTGTTCTTCGCGGCAAACTCATTGACGTAACGCTGTAGGTGCTTGGGTGAGAGCTTGTGGAAGGTGCCCTTGTGCGCCCGTTTCAGCATCGACCAAAAGCTTTCCACACCGTTGATGTGGGCCATGCCTCGGACGTACTCGCCAACCGAGTGCCGGACGGCTTCTCTGTCTCTCGGTAGCCCGTTGTAAGCCGAGGCGTCATCGGTGTAGACCTTCGCGGTCGGGGCGACATTCTCCAAGACGAAGCCTTGTAGGGTGGGCTGGTCGGTGTTCTCCACCACCTTGGCCCGGACTTGCTTGCTGCCCCGGTCCTTCACTGCGACCACGGCGGTCTTGTCCTTTGCGCCTCTGCCCGTCAAACCCTTGCGCTTCGAAAGGCTCATGTTGCGCCGCTTGCCTCCAAAGTAGCTCTCGTCTACCTCGACGGGGCCGGAGAAGGGCGTCCCATCATCCGGGCCCCAAGCCTCACGGATACGGTGAAGCATAAACCATGCCGCCCGCTGTGAAATGCCTATGTCCCTGTGGAGCTTCATGCTCGAAACGCTCTTGAGGCTGGTTAGGCATAGGTAGATGGCGATAACCCATTTCCGGATCGGAAGCCTGGAGCACTCCATCGCCGTACCTGTCCGAACCGAAAAATAGCTTCGGCAGTCCGAGCACCAGTACGGCATCGGCTTGTCGTTCGGGACCGTGCCCGTCCTGGGGCTTCCACAATGGCCGCAGCATCGCTCGCCGTTCCATACTATGTCCTCGAACCATTGGGTGGCGGCGTCTTCGGTGGGAAACATGTCCATTAGCTCGAGGACTGTCATTCCTTCTCGGTGGGCTCGCCCGGGGGCTTTGTGTGTCTTCATCATGGAACCATCATACACAGATCCCGTGGCCTTGTCAAGATAAAATCATAATACCCTATATTTTAGAGGCTTCGTTTAAGTTATAATTTGCGAAATCGCCTCAAAATCCGGGCACTTTGCGCCCAGGTGCCCGCCGAATTGGCTGCAACTTCATAACCGATCCGTCTTATCGGTTATAACCGATTTTCGCCCGCTATTTGTTCGGCCTGCTCGCGATGATGCGAGGACCATCCCGTTATGTCCCCGACTCGCACGACCAGGCTCACGTTTAACCTTCTTCTTGGATACGGTTGATGTCTTCGCCTCGATCTTCAGTTCTCGCTTGAGAGCTTCGCGAAGCTTGGGAAGATGGCGGTAGCCCACCACGAACGGCGGAGGACGGCGAGCTGCTGCCGAAGAGCGACATTCTCGAGAGCCAGATCGCGATGAGCCTTGAAGGCAGAGACGAGAGCGCGAACAAACGAAGACATCATGCCGGCATGGTGCCGGCAGACCGGAGACTAATCAAGTTCGGTGCGCGCGGATGAATAAATAGAAGGCACAGGTCACGTAGGGGTGGTGAAGGGTGCTTCTGCAGCCAAATGTTGGCGGCCGCCGCGTAACCCGTTCGCGCTAGAATTTGAGCCTGATTTCAAGAGGCGCAGTTCTTTCGTCGATGCCGACTGGGCTGACCACGTGGTGCCTGACGTTCGGCGACATCCTTATTTAGGATTTATGGCGTTCGCCGACACAGGCAGGCCAACGCGATCTTCTTTTTTGCGGATCACAGGTGCCTGACGTTCCTCTGCACGCCGACATCATCTATAAGGCCTTTTGCTTCCACTTCTACAGCAATGAAGGTCACGAGCCAGCACACATCCATCTTTAGTGTCCCCTTCGGGGATGGTGGAAACCCCTCGCCTTTAGGCGAAGAAAAGATTGTCGAAGTCCCCGAAGGGGACGAGACTCCCCCGACTGAAGTCGGGGGGTTGAGAATGAAGCGGGCGCGTCGACTTCCAGTCGACGCGCCCGCGCAATCCACCGGCTTAAGCCGGTGGTTGATTTAATCGCTCAGCGGTGCGATCGAGCCGTACATGAACCCACCGGACTCGCCGTGCTGCCAACTGCCGGCGTATCGTTCTGCGTAGAACATGACCCGCGCCGTGAAAGTGCCGTCGAGCCCCGGGATGGCGACGTCGGTCATGGTGACCATCGGGGTGTCACCCGCCCACTGGATGGGCACGACGACTGGCAGCGTCACGTCGACGCTTCCGTAGGTCATGTGAACGTCGAACCGCCACCGGTGATCACCGACCTTCGCCACGCTGGTGATCTCGTAGCGTTCCGAGTTGTCGTCGCGACGCTCGCGGCCTTCGATGGTGTAGTGGCCTGTGAGTACCACGTTCTGCATCCGCTCGGCGAACACCCGCTCAAGTTCCGAGAGTGAGGCCGGGGGGATGGCTTGACCGGTACCGGTGACTGCGACGAGCCAACCGGCTCCGAACATCACGACTAGGGCGGCAATGCCGACGGCAATCTTGAGCAATGAGCACATGGCAGAATCATACGCGATCCGCGACAGGCTCGCCGATGTTCTATTCGGTTTCCAAGTCGCGAAAGATGGTCGAGACGAACGTTCGTTGCGGCTACCGGCACGGCTCACGAAAGCAGACGGAGAATCGTTAATTCAGTAAGGAGCGATGCCGTTCGCCGACCGACGGAGACCAAGAGCGGGCGTAGCAGCGGCCGCGGATTGGCTTACAGCGTGGCCTGCCCTAAAGCGTTGCGACGAGGGAGCGCTGCTCCTCCCAATCATCGGGGAAACGGATGACGGAGAAGGTAGCTCGAGGTCAGCCCAACAGGCTGGCGGCCGTCCACGATGGCACGAACGATGTCGGGCGCCAGGAATGCATAACGGAACTGCCTTGCGCACGCGGGCCGTTGGGATGGCGTCCTGTGCCAAAACTCGACCCTTTTGAAATGGGGATTACAATGAAAGCTTGACATGAGCTACGAACTCCTTTCCACGCTGCTCTTTGGTCCGGTGGCACTAATAGGCGCTGCGGGTTGGCGGACCGCGATGCGGATTCATGACACCGCCTTCTAGATTCGTGGTAGGATCTAGGGCGTAAAAGCATGAAGCCCCGGAGAATTACCTGTGCTCCGCAAAAAGTCGATCCGCGTTGATTGCGCGGGTTAGACCTACCATAGTCGGCTGCTTCTGGCCGGTTTTCTTTTTGGCGGATCACAACCACACGCCGGGAGTGCTTGGATTTTCTGATACCCGTCGCGTCCAAAAACACAAACGAACTCAAGACCTGCTGGCCAGGACGTTTCGGATTAGAGGTTGTGCTCTGCGAAAAGTCGATCCAGCGTTGATTGCGAGGTTTAGACCTGCTATGGTCGGCTGATTCTGGCTGATCTTCTTTTTTGTGGATCACAACCAATCCACGTCGTCCTCAACTGGTTCGAAGAGCTCAAGCGACTCGTCCCCACCAATTAGCCTAAACAAAGTCAGCTTGCACATCCTGTAGCTATGTTGAGGGCCTGGCAAACCGCAGTCATCTTCTCTGGCCCGACGCTGCCGATAAAGCGTTTGAGGCGCGCTTTGTCCACGGTCTGCACGTGATCAAGGTTTATCGCCGATTCTCTCTTCAAGCCTTCGTCGGTCCCAACGATGACTTCACTGGGGGCTCCATGCATCGTCGAGGTGATTGGGGCGACCATGACGGTCCGCAGCATTTCAATAACTTCTTGTCGGGTGAGCACCAAAACCGGGCGTCGTTTGTCCGGCGGCGCGAACGTGAACATCCAAATCTCACCGCGATTCAGTCGAGAGGCCATTCGCCCTGCTCCTCCCAACCCTTGTATTCCTCGCCGAGACCACCTTCCTCGCCATAGGCTTGGCGGTACTGATCTGCGATGGAGCGTCGCCGTCGACGCCGGATGTACTCCTTGACGGCACGGCGCAGTACGGCGGACCGTCCCTCACGCGTCACTTCTTCGCTGTTGTCGAGCTCCGCGAGCAACTGCTCGTCGAAAGTCACCTGTATAGCTTTCATGTGGGTATTCTATATTGTATATAGATGTTGGTCAATTGCTTGGTGGAAGCAATACGCGTCTGGTCAAAATAATCGAACGCCCAGCGGGTCAGCAGTTTGCACCTTTCCAAAGGCCGCTTGAATCAGCCATTGCGGTCGGATACGTATTCCAGTTCAGCGGGAGGAATCATCAAAGCAAGGAGAATCTGCTGCTGTTCCCAGCCAGCGACCTGTGCCTTCTATTTATTCATCCGTGCGCACCGAACTTGATTAGTCTCCGGTCTGCCGGCACCATGCCGGCATGATTTCGTCGTTGGTTCCCGCTCTCGTCTCTGCCTTCAAGGCTCGTCGCAAGCTAGCTCTTGAGAATGTCGCTCTTCGGCAGCAGCTCGCCGTTCTCCGTCGTTCGGTGAAACGGCCGCGGCTCTCGAATGTCGACCGCGGGTTTTGGGTGCTGTTGCGCAGAATCTGGACTGACTGGGAGAGCGTCCTCGTCATCGTGAAACCTGAGACGGTCGTCCGCTGGCACCGTTGTGGGTTCAGACGATATTGGACTTGGAAGAGCCGACGGCGTAGGCCCGGACGACCAGGCGTCGCTCCCGAAATATGTGAGCTGATACGGAACATGAGCAGGGCCAACCCTCTCTGGGGAGCTCCCCGCGTGCATGGCGAGCTGGCAAAGCTGGGCATCTCCATTTCCCAGGCCGCCGTCTCCAAGTATATGGTTCGCCATCGCACGCCACCGTCTCCTACTTGGCGGAGCTTTCTTGATAATCATGCAGAGGACTTGGTGTCGCTCGACTTTTTCACTTTGCCGACCGCAACCTTCAGAGTTCTGTTCGTCTTCATCGTCCTTCGCCACGACCGTCGCCGTATCGTTCATTTCAATGTCACCGAACATCCTTCTGCCGAGTGGACGGCGCAGCAAAGGGTCGATGCTTTTCCATGGGACACGGCGCCTCGGTACCTGGTACGAGACCGAGACCAGACCTACGGAGCGTACTTCGATAGTCGCGTCGACGGTCTCGGGATCGAGCAGGTCCTTACCGCACCGCGTTCCCCGTGGCAGAATCCATTGGTCGAAAGGATGCTCGGCTCCATTCGACGTGAGTGTCTCGACCACGTGATCGTCCTCGACGAGCAGCACCTGAGGCGAATCCTACGCAAATACGTCGACTACTATCATTCTTGCCGAACTCATTTGTCGCTTGAGAAAGACGCGCCCGAGCCTCGCCGCGTAGAGTCGCCAGCAATGGGCAAAGTGAGGGCCATTCCAAAGGTCGGTGGTCTCCATCATTATTACACTCGACGCGCTGCTTGAGTCCGATCTGCTCGGGACGGCTGCGAGACTTCGCACCAGCTTACACCTCTACCCCTGAGTAGAGCCGACGTCGGCTCTCAAAACGTCCTACATGAAGATGACCAAAGCATGTTTCGATATTCGCTCTCGACTAGGTGGTCATCTGCATGGTGACGACCCGCCCGCCCAAGACGATTGTAAAGCCCACGGCCCTTGGCCCGGTCGCAAACACAGACACTAAGTTGCTGATTTATGGCCCATTTCAAAAGGGCCGAGTTTTGGCACAGGACGAGGTCCTCGACCGCGATGTGGCGATACGTCTCGGACTCGACAAAATCCCTCATCGTGGAGACTTCGTCGCGCGTGAGCTGGCTGGGAAAAGACTTCGGACAACTCGGTTCATCGTCGAACCCGCAGCCCTCTTCCCTGCGTCGCCACACGTGATAACGCGCCGAAGAGATGCCTACGATTCTAAGTGCGGTGCCCAATGACAGTATGCCAGTCGACGACGCGATCGCACGCAGAACTGCGGATTTGATTGCCCCATCGGGAACGCGATCGCCGTCGAGATTGCCGCCGCGGAGCTTCAATAGCCGCGCCAGCAATCCGATAATCGCTGCCTGCGTTTTGGCGCGCTGTCGTAGTTTGTCGACCTGCTCCAACAGGTCGTAGACCTCTAGCTCAACGTCCACCGAAATAACCACGGGCCGCACCTCGCCACGCGCCCACGTGCGTCGCGTCGATGCCGGGATCGCAACGTTTCCGGAACAGGTTCGCATTACCCGTCGCGGCGATGGCATCGCGCAGCCTATGGTCGTAGGTTTGACGAACTCGGAGGGCTCTCGTCATGCCCAAGCATGGCAGGGAGAAAGTCACCTGGCTAGTCGGACCCCCTTGAATGCCAGGTATTTACAGACGTGTCGAAGTTTCGCTCTCCGCACTCCAGAAGGATCGTGCGAACAGCACGGTTGCTACGTTTCTACCATCGGGAAGCCGCATGAATATTTTGAGCTCACGGGTCCGGGTCTTCGACAGAAAGGGCGCGGGCTCGCGCGAAAAAAGCCTCCCACATCTCGGTGGCCCTCGCGGCACGCGCCCGGCGGCGAGCGGGCCGTGGAAGAGCTGCAATCGGATCGCCGGGCGCTTCTTCAATCAAACGCAGCACCATCATCACGTGGTGCGCCTCGGGCTCAGGCCGTCCGACGAGTTCGACGAGATCCGGAACGTAGCTGCGCCACAAGCTCGGCTGCAAGAGTGTTCGCCACAACTCAGCCTGGGCAAGGACTTTGCCGCCGATGTCTCCCCCCTCGAAGTACGCGAACGAGATGTCGGACGGGAGAGCAGAATCCAACCCCGCGAAAAAATCATTCCACGCTTTTTCGGCCCGCTTGGTGCGCGTGGCGACGCGCTCGGGACGGGGAAGTGTGGCGACACGGGGCTCTTCCTCGATCAACCGCAGAACCATGAGCACGTTAGGGCTACCGTCTGGAGATGGTTTCAGCGGTAGAATCTCCGGCACGTAGCGTCGCCAAATCGAAAATGTCCTCAAAAACTCGGCTTTCATTCTAACGCGCCGAAGCAACGAGTTTTTGGTCTTTTGGTCGGGTGGAGGTCCGTCTATTCTTTCGTGAAGCACGATGATGGGCTCGTCCGCTAAAAAGAAATCCGTAGAGACCTTGCTATCATGCCCCGGCATGCGGAGCTGGCTGCGCTGGCGGGGGCGCATCGTGACGCGCCGGTCGACTAGGCCGTTACGGTCGTAAATGTGTAGGTCGGAGTAATATCCGATTCTCCCGATCTTGCCAAGAACAATGCTGTCTCCCGGCATGAAATGCGCCTTCAGTGCCAGAGCCTCTTCCTTTCTATCCGTGAAACTATTTGGCGGGACTCGCCACATCTCATACTCGGTGCGAAAGGGACTGACGTAACGAAAATGAAAGAGGCGACGCACCTGGTCAGGCACGAGGTTCACGTTCCAAGCAGGAAGAAGACCCACTGTGATCGTTGTTATCACGACTGCCATAACCACAAGGCGCGACGTCAGGCGTTCCCACAGCCGAGCCACCAACCATCCCATCAAGAGTGCTCCGAAGGCGAGTCCGGGGATCAGAAACCGTCCCATGGCCATCCAATCCCCGCCGACCACCACAGCGTAGGCGGGAAATGCCAGGCTCAAGGTTCCGAGAGCAAGTGCTACCGGCTTTCGGTGCTTCCCGCCAAGCCATGTAGCCAGCTGCCGGCAACAAAAGAAGCGGCGTCACAAATGTGAGAGCGAAGGTGGCTACGTAGCGGAAGCCTCGCAGTGCGACTTCGAGACTGAAACCAACCTTAGCGTAGACCGGATTAGGAAAGAGAAGCTGGTAATAGGAATATCGCCACGCGAAATAGACTAAAAAAGCGGTGCCCACGATCGCGACATAGACGGCCACCGGTCGCCAGACTGCTTCCCCTCTCATCCGTCGGGTGAGGATGCCCAGCAGGGCGATGAGCAAAGCTCAGGCAATGCCTTCTGTACGTAACAACGCCATGGCTACGCCGGCGAGCGCACCGCGGTAAGGCGCGATGCCGGCCGGATGAAGAACAAGAAAGTAGGCCGTCGCGAAGGTGGAAAGGGCGAACGCCATGGTACCCAGACCGCCCGTCGACCACAAAGCGTAGGGTGGGAAAAGGCCCAGGCCCAGCGTTATGGAGAAAGCCACACCAAGCCCTATGCTGAGATCTCGCCGTAGCGTTCCAAAAACGAGGTACAAAAGCAAAGAGCCACAGACGAAACCGAGCATCGGTGCCCAGAAAGTAATGTCGAGTTCCAAGTACTCGACAAACGCGCACACCGCGACCCACAGGAAGTTGCTGTATCCCTCTTCCGGTTGCTGAGGTCCCACGTTGTAGCGAAGCCCGAATCCCATCGCCCAGTTCTTCGCGTAACGGAAACTGATGAAGGCGTCGTCGACGTTGTACCAAAATCGATAGGTCAACAGCGTGTAGGGGATCCACGCGACAACGAAGGCGATCCAGTCTCGACCGACTTTGGATTTGTCGTCAGCGTTATTCATCGAGACTTAGTGTCCCTTCCGGGGATGGTGGAAACCCCTCGCCTTTAGGCGAAGAGAAGGTCGTGGTAGTGTGGTCGCGTGCGTCACTATCGGCACGGAGCGCGCACGAAAACGGACCTTAAAGTGCACATCGTCTGGGTACCGAAATATCGTAAAAGGGTGCTGATCGGTCCGGTAGCGGTTCGTGTGCGCGATCTCATTCGTCAGATTACGGGTGAGGAGCATCTTGGGTGACGATTTGCTGTCTCCAGTGTGTACGCTTTCCACCACGCCGTCGCGGCGTTTCATCCCTCGGTGTCAGGAGTGTACCTTGTCAGGAGCGTTCATGGTGTCAGGTTCGCCGTAGTGTATTCTACCGGGTGTAATGTGGCTGACTTCCGGCACGCTCCGCCAGATGTACGACTGCTATGTGATCGGCTCTGGCCCGGCGGGTATCACGCTCGCCTTGGAGCTGGCCAAGGCAAATAAGAAGGTACTGCTCTTTGAGTCCGGAACTGCAATCGACGCGCGGGCCGACATGCCAAACGCCATCAACTACGGACACCTCCGGGACGGCTGGTGGGATAGACACTCTATCCGCACACTCGGTGGCACCTCAAAGGTTTGGACAGGCTGGTGCGTCACGCTGCGCGAGCGGGATTTCGATAACCCGGCCGTCGGTGTTCGCTGGCCGATTACTCGCCCCGAGCTGGTGCCGTACTATCGGCGCGCGGCTGAAGTCCTGGACCGAGACCCCTCCATCGTCGATGTCGAGACGCCCCTGGTGCCGGGGTTCGTCTACCGGCCGTTCTCAAGAGCTGCTCCGACCCGCTTCGGCCTCAAGTATTTCGATGTACTGGAGAAGTCCTCGACGATTCACGTTGCGCTCGCGTCCTCGGTGGTTTCGCTAGAATACGTTCTCCTTGAAATACACTGACCCGAAACGGACAATCGTCGCCATCGTGCTCCTGCCGGTCCTCGTTGCCGGGTTTTCCACGTATCTGGCCTACCGCGAGCCCGGGGTCGCACTCGTCGACTTCGAGCGCCGCTACGAGTCCGCTTTCATCTCCGGTTTTCACGACCACGAGAGAAGCGACGGTCGCGGCCTCCGGTGGACGGCCCGGGACGCATTTATTTCTCTCAAGAATCTGCCGGCGGGAAGCCACGTGCGTATCGAGGCCAGGGTGAAAGGACTCCGGCCAAAAGGGATTCCTCTTCCGCGCATTCGCTTCACCGCCAACGGCGCAACGGTCTTCGAGACGCTGTGCGACCCCGGCCTGGTCACCTACCGATTCAGTGTGCCGCTTCGTGGAAGAAGCCTTCGTCTCGGTATCCACCCCGAGATCTGGGTCCCTACAGACCACGGTCGCAAGGACGCCAGGGTTCTGGGAATCCAGGTCTTCTCGGTACGGGTGGAGCCGCAAGGCGGAACGGCAATCGCCACCCGACCGGTGCTCTGGATGATCCTTGCCGCTTCAGCGCTCGTCGCAGCGGGTCTCATCGCCGGACTCTCCCTGCCTGTCTCTTCCATCGCCACAACACTCGCGGCGGCCGGATTTGCCCAACTGCTTTCGGAAGACAGCGTTCGGTATCTCCCCTATGCCCAGAGCGTTGCTCTACTGGCCGCGGCGTGCCTGACGCTGTCTCTATTGCTGAGAGTCCTTCTCGCGCGGCTGAATTGGCTGCAAGCGGAGGAGCGGCCGCTGGCCATCGCGTTCCTGGTGGGAAGCTTCCTCTTCAAGATGGCCGTCGTCTTCTTTCCACTGTTCGTGAGCCCGGACGGGGACTTCCACGCCAACCGTCTGATCAACGTCCTCGACGGTGACTTCCACACGACCTCTGTCTCGCAGCACGATCCACCGTTTCGTATTCCCTATCCCGTGTCTCTCTACCTGCTGGCCGCCCCATGGGCCACGGCAGGACTCGACAAAGTTGCGGTTATCAAAGCCCTGTGTGTCGTTTTCAATCTCGCCACCGGCCTCGTGCTCATCAACCTCGCCCGAAGATTTCTGAACGATTTCCGGGCCGGTGTCCTGGCGGCCTTGTTGTATCAGCTCGTTCCGATCAACTGGCTCGTTTTCTCGGCCGGCAACTTCACCAACATTTTCGGCGTCGCCGCGTCCGTTTTTTTCGTGGGGTGTCTGCTCGGCGCCTACACCAGCGCCGGCCGAACCGCACTGATCGGAACGTTTCTCTCTTCCACTCTGGCCCTCACCGCACACTTCGGCACCTTCCTCTTCGCAATTGTTCTATGGCCTCTGCTCCTGGTGATGGTTCCGTTGATGGCACCGGGGATCTCCACCGGAAGAACCAGGGTCGTGACGATGGTGGTTGCGGCGAGTATGGCCGTTGCGCTCCTCTACTACGTGGGGTACTGGGATCTGGTCGCGAGTCAGTGGGAGCGAGCCCTTACTCGCGACTACATGTCGAGCCAGGAGAACCTCACCGGTCCGGCGGCCAAGCTCAGTTTCAACCTCCCGTTCTACCGGGAACAGCTCGGGCTCCTGTTCGCAGTGGTGGCACTCGTCGGGGCGATTCTGATACTTCGACCGCCTTCGGCGTCACCACTTCATGCCGCCTGTCTCGCGTGGACCGCAGCGACACTCTTGTTTTTCCTTGCGGATCTGTTCACCGCGGTGGAGCTACGTTACGTGCTCCAGGTCACTCCGATGATGGCGATCTTCGCCGGGAGCTACCTGTCGGGTGCTGTCGAGCGAGGCAAGTTCGGGAAGCTGGCGACCGTGGTGGTGCTGATCTACCTCGGCACGGTGGCCGTCGACATCGCCTACCAAAGCGCAGTCATCCGCTACCACTGAAGCGGCCGGGCGAAAAGCGGTACTTCGCAATTAAGTGTTGGCGGCCGCCGCGTAACCCCGCTCGCGTGCTAGAGTTTGAGCCTGATTTCGAGAGACGCAGTTTTTTCGGCGATGCAGGCTGGGCTGACCACGCGGTGCCTAACGTTCAGGGACATCTTCGTGTGCACGCCGACATCAATAGATGCGATGGCGTTCGCCGGCACGGGCAGGCCAACTGACACTAGTATTCAAATGCTTCTAGTGGCGTAGCAATACTTGACGGCAGAAGCACCGCATTCAGGGCCGATCCGACCCCAAAGATGTTGGGCAACGCGGTGCGCTCAAGCCCGTCCTGTCCGAAAACGCGAACGGAGCGGCAAGGTCGAATCCTAGAGGCATTCTCAAAACTCGCGGAGACCAGCCGACGCGGCACTGGCTCTGCGATAGGCGACCCCGAGCAGACCTCTCCTGCAGACCATCCGTTCCGTCCAACTGGCGCGCCCGAACTCCTATGCGGCGGCGCGGTGGTAATAGCTGAGCAAGCCGCCCAATCGCTTACGACATCGCACCCTCCCGTGAGGACTGCCGACGCATTCTTCCGCTTCGAGCAACGTGTTCCCGAGCCCTTGATGGTTGCGCTCTCCGTGATAATGATGGATGAACTCAGCGACGGCACGACGCAGCGATTGCTCACTGAAGAAAATCATCCGCTCCAAGCACTCGCTCTTGATCGACAAAACAAACCTTTCGACGTAAGCGTTCAGATTCGGCGAACGGTGCGGCAGCCGAATGACGTCCGTTCCGGCGTGCTCGAGCAAATCGCGAAACTCCGTGGTGAACTTCTTGTCGCGGTCCACGACGAGGAATCGCTTGCCGCGCAGAAAGCCGTCGAATGGGTCGGTGAGATTCCGACCGACCTGCATCATGAACGGGCCGTCCGGCCTGGGAGTTATTCCGGCAATGTGTACTTTTCGCGAAGACAGCTCGATGACGACGAGCACATAGTAGGTCACGAGCCTGCGAACTGTGGCGACCTCGACGGTGAAGAAATCGGTCGCAGCAACGGTTTCCCAATGGGCGGCGAGAAACGTGCGCCACGGCGTCCGCTCACATCGCTCCGGCGCGGGCTCGATGCCATGTTCTCGCAGAATATTGGCGATGGTGCTCCTGGCTACGGTATGGCCGAGATTCGAGAGGGCACCGCGAATGCGTGTATACCCCCCACCTCGGATCCGACTTCGCCATCCCTACGACAAGCTTGCTAATCTCGGCCATGACCCGGGGCCGTCCGGGCTGTTTCCGCCGCTCGCTGTAGTCCCACTTCCGCGCAATCAGCCTTCGGTGCCAAGCCAGCAGGGTTTCCGGTGTGACGATACTGGCGACTTCTCCAAGAGTTTCCGGCCAAGCGCCTTACCCTTTACCGCGAGCCGACGTCGCTCGTCGTCTGTGAGACGAAGCTTCCTCCCGCAAAGCCGATCTTTGAGGACTTTGTTCTCCTCGAGCAAGTAGACCATAGCGGCCTGTTGGTCACGCTGGAGCCAACCAGCGATGGCGACGACCAACAAGGTCAAGGGCTGGAGCGGCGTGCTCATGACCGAGGATTCTAGCTCCCATTGGCCAACCAAGCGTAGACACGTTTATTCCGAAACGTCCCGGCGAGCCGGTCTTAAGTTCGTTTGTGTTTTTGGATACGACGGCATCCGACCCAAGCACTCGCTCTTGCTCGACAAAACAAACCCTTTCGACGTAAGCGTTCAGATTCGGCGAACGATACGGCAGCCGAATGACATCCGTTCCGGCGTGCTTGAGGCCGATCTTTGGTGGGCTTTATCACGATTACCGGTTGTCACACGTCGCCTGACTGACCTAGCTTCCGGCGGCGAACAACGCGTTCTTTCTTGAGCACGTTATTGCGTCGGTGGCTTGGCGGCGACAGCGTGCAGAATGTTGGTAGGGTCGGGGGCTGGCGCGGTAGATAGAGATAAGGAGAGTAGCTGTTGCCGGCGGCTTTCGCCAAGTGCCGGTGCCTCAGTCCTTACCATGTCCCCGTTTCCACCCCCCGCCGCATCGCACGCAGCATGCGGATTTCCCGCACTACGCGCTCCTGCACACTTCTGGTCAAGGGTTATGTGACCTATCCCGTCCTGTGCCAAAACTCGGCCCTTTTGAAATAGGCCATAAATCAGCAACTTAGTGTCTGTGTTTGCGACCGGGCCAAGGGCCGTGGGCTTTACAATCGTCTTGGGCGGGCGGGTCGTCACCATGCAGATGACCACCTAGTCGAGAGCGAATATCGAAGCGTGGAGGAGGTTGCTCCCTTGATGGAGCATGACTACCGGGCGGTGGTTCAAATGCGCCGCGACGTAGAAGTCTTATTGGGACTATGAGTTCATGGGCGCGCTGGGGTACGAGCCGGGAGTCTCCTTCGTCGGACCGCTCCCGGGGTTCCTCATCGGTGAGCTCTGCCAGGTGGCCGTTTTTGGCCAGCCATCCTCGGGCCTCGGCCCAGCCCCGGCGCGCCCTCTAAGGTAGAGGTGTCAAAAAAAGTATATAATTCCCAAACGAACGCTACTCGCCGTCGCGGTCCTCGCTAGCACAGGATGTGGAGAAGACGGCGGATCGTCACCCGTCGCGGCAACTGTAGCCCCGAGCCCGAGCCCACCGCCACAACCGCCGGCAAATCTCACCCTTACCGTTTTCAACGCTTCTTACGTCACCCCTAGCGAGTATGCCTACGCCGATGTTTATTTTGATATCGGTTTGAGAGAGACCACAGGAACCGGATTGGCCGTGAAACGTGCCCATCTGGACATCTTTAGACCTAACGGCGATCACACCGAGCGCCGAACCTTCACTCAACAAGACATACGCCGATGGTTCGGGGAAAACCGCATAAACGGCAACGGGACATTTAGAGGGGTCGTGGTTTATGGAGTGCGAACAAGTATTGCAAAAGGCTCCACTGGTTGGCTTCTAAGGCTCACCGTACAATGGACAGACGACACAGGCACTCAGAAAGATGGCGCTGGTCAAGAAGAGCATCACCGTGACGGATCGGCAAGAGCAGTGGATCAGGGCGCAAATCGCGAGCGGCGAATATGGCAACGACAGCGAATACTTCCGCGACTTGATCCGCCGCGACCAGGAAGAGAACACGCAAATCCGTGCCTCGAAGGAAGCGATTCAGGAAGGTCTGGAAAGCGGCGTTAGCGACAAGACCGTGAAGGAGATTTGGGCCGAGGCGGAGCAGCGCTACACAGCCAGGCATGGCTGACCATCGCCTATCGTCCCGTGCCGAAGCCGACCTTGCCGACCACACCATCAAGACCTTCGGCATTGAGCAGGCGGTCGGCGTGTCGGGACCGAGCGAGGCGTTGACAGTTTCGGAGATGAACAGATCGGTCTCGTGAGCCCCGACCGAGCCGCTCACGTTCCAGACGAAGCCGGCCGCGGTGGAGCCACGAACGCCGCCGACGAGTGATACGTCCGTGGCTTTGCCACCGAAGTTCGGGGTGAAACCACCTGGAAACCGCTCCCGGAACGAGAAGCAGTTTGGGTCGTCGAACACCTGCTCCAGGGCGGCCGCGTCGGCGACGTGGTCAGTGATCGCGACCGTGGGGCAGTTCGCCGAGCCGGTGCCTGCTGCCATGAGCGCGTCGCCGATCAGCAGCGTCTTGCCGCCGTCGATGCTGAAGACGCCGCCCCGCGTGTTCGGGTTGCGGAAGAAGAATCCCCCCGTCACTTTTTTGCTGGCGTAGTTTGTGTGGCTGTAGAACTGCACGCCGTTGGCAGCGGTGTAGCCGAAGTTCCCGAACAGCTTCAGGTCGTCGTCGACCCGCGGCGAGCCCCAGACCTGAGGCGTGTCGGAGGCGATGTCCAAGTTCCCGGCCGCCCGCAGCGCGATCGCATCGCTGCGAGGCGCACTCCGGTTGGTCGGGTTCGAGCTGCCGTACTCCAAGCTGAGGTTGGCGAAGCCGGTGGTGCCGAGCGGCAGTCCGACGTTTCCGGCGACGTTAAAGGCTTCGCCGTCGCCCGAGCCGAAAGTGCCGGTGTTGAACGTAAGTGTGCCCCCCGATGGAGCATCCTTGAGCCGGAAGTTCATCACGCCGGCGACCGCGTCCGAGCCGTACTGCGACGCCGCGCCGTCGCGCAGCACCTCGACCTGCCGCAACGCAATCGACGGAATGGCCGAGATATCGGGGCCCTGTGACCCGAAGGCGACGCCGTTGCCGCCGTGCCAGTCAATGATCGACGAGCGGTGGCGGCGCTTGCCGTTGATCAGGACGAGCGTATCGTCCAGTGCGAGGTTGCGCAGCATCGCCGGCCGAACAACCGTTGAGGCGTCGCTCATCGGCTGCGTGTTGACGTTGAACGACGGAACGATCGTCCTAAGCTGATCCTGCAGGTTGACGGTACCCTGCCTGGTGATGTCGGAGGAAGAGAGGACATCGACCGGCACTGGTGACTCGGCGACCGTCCGCGGCGGCGCACGAGTACCGACGACGACCGTTTCCTCGGTATAGCCCTCCAGCAGAAACTGCATCTCCTCGGAGGACAGACCCATCGCCTCGATCTCCGCCGTGGTCATCCCGAGCACCCGGCTCAGCGCCTCGATCTGCCCCTGACGATCGTCCTGGGCGGCGCTGCGTGCCTCCACTTCGATGGGCAGCCAGGAAAGCACGAGTGCTGCTAGCAGCCCAGCGGCACGTCTCCGACCACTCTTCTTCACGTCCCTGCTCCCCTCTCGTCCTTCTCCGCTTCCGCCCGTACCGCTTGCGACAGCGACGGACGTCATCTCCTCAAATTCGACGATGGGACGTCGGGTGTGCAATTTTCACCCGCCATGAATGTGCAGTTTTCGGCCGGCGTTGACATGAATGGGTTAACGAGCATGTTGCGCTCGAAAGCTGGGCTTCAATGAGATCTCCCCAACCGTTACTGCGGACAAAAACAGTTCATCGGCGGCCACCTGTTCAATCCACCGGAGGACGGTTGGATGCGGATGAGGACGGCGCAGTTCCGATACGACATTGGTGTCGAGCAGATACACGGACTTATTCGAAGCTCGGAGACACGCGGTGGCGATGCCGCGACCGTGGCGGCGTCAGCGCATCCGTGCGCGCTTCCGGAGCGAGCAGTAGTTGCTTGAGATCCGGCCTGGCCCGCTTCTCCAATCGTCGCCACTCGTCGATGGGCACTAGCACGGCCGTCTCCACACCCCGTTTGGTGACGATCTGGGGGCCTTCCGCCAAACTCGTCTCAAGCAACTCGCTGAAACGCGCCTTGGCATCCTGCACCTGCCATGTCTTGCTCATGCAGCGTTACCTCCGCCAAAAGAATGACTAGATATAAAACTAGTCTGAACTCATTTGGAAATGCAACAAGAGACGACTTGGTGACGCCATTTCATCCGCGTCTGGTCAAAAATACTCTAACGCCCAGCGGGTCAGCAGTTTGCACCTTTCCAAAGGCCGCTTGAATCCGCATGAACTGGAAGACCATGCTGACCTAACATCTCAAGATCCGCGGATGAGGAGTTGCTCCTGGGCAACGAGTATTTTGTGGCCGAGAATCGAGTTCTTCGAAATCAGATACAGGGTCGTTTGCGCCTGACCGATGGCGAACGGCGGTCTCTGGCCGAGCTCGGAAAAGCGTCTGAAGCGACCAGTTACGTCAGTCCGAGAGCAAGGTGCGCTCCTGTGAACGGCTTGGCGGATTGCTACGTTTCTACCATCAGGAAGCCGCATGAGTATTTTGACCTCACGCATGGCAGATGTCGGCTTTGTGTCCTCGAGCCGATACCTCATTCACGACCGGGACTCGAAGTTCTTCGAGTCGTTCCACCGGACCATCGAGGCGGTTGGCGTCGCGCCCGTCAAGCTGCCCGCACGGAGCCCGGATTTGAACTCGTTCGCGGAGCGCTGGGTGAAGTCAGTCAAAGAGGAATGTCTCTCGAAGCTCATCCTGTTCGGCGAGAAGTCGCTCCGTCATGCGCTTAGGGAGTACGTCGTCTACCATCATCACGAGAGGAATCATCAAGGCAATGAGAATCTGCTGCTGTTCCCAGCCAGCGACCAGTTACCTCAGTCCGAGCGCAAGGTGCGCTCCCGTGAACGGCTTGGCGGGTTGCTACGTTTCTACCATCGGGAAGCCGCATGAGTATTTTGACCTCACGCGGCAAGCGATTCCTCATCTTAGACCGCGACAAGAAGTTCACCACAGAGTTTTGCGACTTGCTCGAGCACGCCGAAACTGACGTCATTCGGCTGGCGTAGCGTTCGCCGAATCTGAACGCTTATGTCGAAAGGTTTGTTTTGTCGATCAAGAGTCAAGCAAAATCGGTGGTACAGCCAGACCGCGTGGCTGATGATTTCGGGCGGAAATCGATATCCGCGGTAGCTCGGCGTTTCGCTTTTCATCCGCCCAGTCTGTCAGGCGCCGGCTCAATTTGACAGTATCAGTATTGGGCTATAATCTCTCATGGGCTAGCCATTTCGAAGGGACGCTTTTTGCTCAAACAAAACCTCAAAAAGCTAAAAAACCGCGTAGCCAGTACTATCCGCCGCCGCCGCACTCAACAGTTCACCAAGCGCGGTGACGGCGTCGCCCCCAGTACGCCCCACTTCGTGGTCTACGAGCCCACCCTCCTTTGCAATCTCCACTGCAGCTTCTGCTACGTTGCCGACATCCTGAACCCAGAAGATTGGCGTTCCAAGGAGCTTAGCCTCGACGAGTTGGATCGTATCTTCGTGAAGGGAGGCGTCAAATCCGTCAACATCACAGGCGGAGAACCTTTCGTACGCAAGAACCTAATCGAGGTCTTCCATCAGCTCCAGAAAAAGGGATTGCACAGCAAGTACATCACTACCAACGGGACAGTGATCGGCGACGACAAAGCGGAAGCCCTCGCAGAGCTAGTCGCGTCGGGGTTCCTGCGCCACATCAGCGTATCCATCGATGGTCCACAAAGCTTCCACGACGAGATCCGTGGCCAGAAGGGGGCGTTCGACAAAACGGCCAACAATATTCGGGGCTTGCGAAAAGTCTTCGCCGCACGCGGGCTCGGCTTGCCACTGTCCATCAACACGACCCTCACTTCCGGAAACCTCCATCTACTATCGGAAATCGTGGACGCCGCGGCGGAGCTGGAAGTCAAGCTCATCGGCCTGAATCAGCTGATGTTCGCAACACACCAAGAAGTCGAGCAGACTCTTCAGATCATAGGAGAGACCAACCCTGCGCTCATCACCACGTACGTGACCGACGATCCCGGAATCAATCCGCAAGAAGTTGCTCCGGTCTTGAAAAAAGCCGTGGAGTACGCCGAGAGCAAAGGTGTGACCATCAACTGGAGGCCGGCTCAATCCTACGAGCATTTGGAAAAGTACTACACGCCGAACGAGCCGTTAAGAGGCCGGTGTTTTTATCCATACTTCGGAGGACGCGTCACCTTTGACGGCAAGGTCCACTTCTGCCCGGTCATACGGACGGAGATGGGTGATGTGAGAAAAGAGCCCCTGGAAGAAATTTGGAATGGTCCGAAGTTTGTCGGACTAAGGAAGAAGCTTCTGGAGCACGGTATCTTCCCGGTTTGTCGGCGATGCTGCAAGGTCGAGCTTACTGGAGCAACCGGCATGGGGCCAGGTCAGAGTGGCCAATGAAACTACACCGGGTGGATGAATTCATTCGGGTCTGGTCTGGTATCTTGCGCTGGCGTTGGCCCGCAATTGAGTGGCGCTGGATCAAGAGATGCGAGACACCTTTGCGGGCGCTGGGCTACATCCAGTGAGACTGCTATATCCGGCCAACATCCGTTTTCCGATGGAACGGGCCAACGGTATCCAAACCGCCCAGACGTGCCACGCTTTGGCGCGACGAGGGGTCGTCGTAGATCTGGTTGTGCGCCGGAGCGACTCGCGTACCGACGAAGCCTTCGCATATTGGCTCGAGCACGCCCCGGAGCCGCGAGATGCGGCGCCGCAGTCCGACGGAGGTGACCCGCGGAGACACCACCTGTAGGGCCGCGGTCAGCAACTGGTTCTCGACGATGTCGTGTTCCAACGCGTCGAAACGGCAGATGATGCGATCTAGCTGGCCGAATCGTTTGAGCAGCTGGCGGTCTCCTAGAATCCGGCCGCGCACTATCGGCAGGTCGTCCTCGCGTTCGACATAGCCTGACAGTAGGCCCCGTCGCAGCATCCGCTCGCTGGCCTCAACGAAGAGCAGGACGACAAGCTCGAACAGGCTGTCGCCGGAAGCCTCCAAAGTCGCACCGTCACTAAGGCGAATCAGCGCGTCGACCCCCGACGCATACTCGAGTAGCCGCACCAGCCCGATCTGGTCGCCGGTCACCTTCGGTACGACCCGAATCTCGATGGTCGGCAGGCGCACGACGCCCACCCACGACCGGGTCCGAACGCTCAGACCCCGATGCAGCTCTTCGATCTGCAGCCGGTCATCGGTCGAGGCCGACAACTTCTCGACAACAGCACGGTCCTCCGGTGTGAGCGCGACGCCGTGGTAGACCTTCTATCAGCAGGAGATACGGACGACCCGGATTCACCTCGGCGACGCGGCAGACCCTTTTGAAGACGCCGTCTTCGAGCGCCAGCGACAACCCGCCAGCTCCGCCAGAGTCAGGACGAAACCCTTCGATGAAGTCCTCGTACGTGTAGGATGGGTGAAACGTCACGCGGGTCAGTTGGCCCACGCTGGCCGTCGTGCCCGAATCACCGGCCCGCTCCAGGATGGCACGCTGTGGATGACGTTCCGCCAGCTGCACCAAGAGGTGCTTAGCTTCAGTGTCTTGGTCCAACCGCCTCATCCTGGGCGATTCACTGCTTGTGATGACCTCACTGGCCGAGAAGGAAGGGCTCAAGGGCAACACCCGATGGCATGCAGCGACTGGCGACTGCTAATCGCCTGATGGCTATTGGCGCAACGCTCCGCTTTAAGCGAATCCTAGAAGACTTTCCCGTTTCTCCAATCGACAGCGTTTGGGAAGACACAGCGCTCAGCGGATTTGGGCGCAAGAAGCAGTACATTGGGCGGAGATCGACGAAGCCGCCTGGAGCAGTTTGTACAGCACGGTGAGCCGGCCGTTCGACAAGCAGACGGCTCACGCGACTAAGCGGACGAGCACTATGGAACGAACTGCGAGGCGGCTAGGAGCCGGATGCGGCAAGCTCCTGCCCCACGATTTCATTGGCGTCCAGCTACCTGGTCGACGGTTTGAGGATGTTACCTTGATTGTCCATCACGCCGATGGTGCTGTTACTGTAACGCTTCAGCGCACTTTCTATAGCCTCCTTGTTAGTTCCGGCGACGTAAACCGGTCCTTGATGTCCGCTGAGCTGGCGACCTGCATCCGGCACAGTGTCGGGTGTCTCGATCTCGATCGTGATGTCGGGCGTCTTGATGTCCGGCCCCTTACCTTGGTTGTATTCAGTGTTGTACTTGTTAGCAAGTCGATTTGCCGTGGTCTTATGAGACCGGCTTTCTGACATTGGTATTTCTCCTTTCACTCCAGAACACGAGGCGAGTTGGGTTCTGCTAACCAAGCATGCATTGGGGCCAAAAGACGCGCGATTATCTGCTACAAGTGCAAGAGCTACGAAAGCGAGTAGCGGTTTACGCGTCGAGCATTGACCTGACCCCACAGTTAGTACCACATTGTATCTCAGTTATTCGGGTGCTGACAAGGGCTGGTTAAAGCCGGTGGAGCGGAGCCGGTTTCAACCAAATCGTTTTCGGCGCCGGCGGTCGGTAACCCAACGAACTGTGGGGGTCTGAGACAATTGAACTCTTGCCGCCACCTTTCAATCACGACCTTGGCCTCCTTCAAGGTGTAGAAAATCTCTCCGTTGAACAGTTCGTCGCGTAGCTTACCGTTGAAGCTCTCCACGTAGCCGTTTTCCCATGGCAAGCCCGGCTCAATGAACAGCGTCGTGACTCCCAACCGAGATAACCACTCACGCACCGCCGCAGCCGTAATCTCCGGGCCGTTATCGGAGCGAATAGGTGTAACTCCTCGCCGTGGCCCGTCGTGACAAGCGTGTCGGAATGTTCCATCGTGAGCAGTCTTGAAAGGAGTGCGAAGCGATGGAAGCGAGGACAGCATTTCGTAGGCGAGCACGTGAAGAAAATCGTGGCCGCACAGGTCGAGGGCGGCGTTACTCGCGGGAACAACGTCGCGAAGCGGTGCTGTATCTGAATCAGATGAAGGATCAGGGCGCGAGCCTTGAGGGTGTCGCGAGGGGGCTCGGGGTGAGTGGCTGGAGTCTATCTCGATGGAATCGAGAGGAGGCTATGAGGGGTATCGTTCGGCGTGTCGAAGTCGTGGAATCGGAAAAACGCACGGAAATTACGCTGGTAACCCCGCGAGGGTATCGAATCGAGGGTCTGTCGGAACAGCGGCTGCTGCGGCTTGTTGAGCAGCTGGGATGAAGTGGAATAGCCGTCGGGTGTCGGCGTGGGCGTACGCGGCGCCGGCGGATCTCCGCAAGGGTTTTGACGGTCTGTCGGCGCTGGTGATGAACGAGCTTGGTCGTGACCCGCTGAGCGGTGAGCTGTACTTGTTCGTCAGCCGCAACCGAATCCGCGCGAAAGTTCTGCACTGGGACGGGACCGGACTGTGCGTCTACGCGAAACGTCTCGAAGAGGGAAAGTTCGCATGCCTGTGGTCCAGCGGTGACGGCGAGCCAGTGCGACTGACGACGACAGAGTTGTCGTTGTTTCTGGAGGGGAGCCGGTTGGTCGGAAAAATATCTTTGTCACCTCCTGAAATGAAGCATTTTTCACTTGCCGTGAGATCGTCTCTATGATCTAATCGTATTCCGTGGTTCGCATAAAAAACGAACACGACCTCGAAACACTCCGCCAGATAGCTCTCCTCGTTGATAACGAGAACCAGCGCCTCGTCAATGAAAACGTTCGTCTGCGAGTGGAACTGGCGAGACTCCATGGTGTGCCGGAAACGGAGCAACTTGAACTGTCGGTTCTCAAGCAACTACAGGAAAAGCGAGAGAGCATTTTCCGCATCGACGAAAAGCGGACCCGGAAGAAAACGAAGGCTAAAAAGAACAAGAAGAAAGGGCACGGCCCGCGCGAACAGCCTCATCTTCCCGTGGTCGACAAAGTAATCGAACTCGCCGAGACAGAGAAAAAGTGCTCGGTGTGCGACGGCGAGCTGGGCGAGATGGCGGGTCAATACGAGGAATCGGAAGTGGTGACGGTGGTGAAGCGGAGCTTCGTCATCGAACGGCATTTGCGGAAAAAGTACCGCTGCCGATGTAACGCGAACGTCGTCACCGCACCGGCGGCGACGAAGCTTCAGCCCGGAGGCCGCTACTCGGTGGAGTTCGCGACCGAAGTGGCCATCAGCAAGTACCTGGACCATATGCCTCTCGAGCGCCAGGTTCGGATGATGCGCCGCGAAGGGCTAGATATCGACAGCCAGACGCTGTGGGACCAGCTGAACGTACTGGCACGTCATCTGAATCCGGTGTACGACGCTCTGGGAGAGAAGGTTTTGGAGTCACCCGTCATCCACGCCGACGAAACGCGGTGGCCTCTGATGGGCTCGATGAAGAAGTCGGCGGGCACGGTGTGGGGCGTTTCGAGTCCGGACATCGCGTACTACCGAATGCTGCCGACGAAATCGACGGAAGATGGCCAAAAGGTGCTGGGGACCTACTCCGGCAGCGAGGAAAGCTGGGCGTACGTACTCAGGGACCTCGAACGCCGCGGGATGAAGGCCCCTCTTGTTTCGATCGGAGATGGAGCGTTGGGGTTCTGGGCCGCCGTTCGAAACGTATGGCCGGAAACGCGCCACCAGTTGTGTTGGGTGCACAAGCTAAAGAACGTCCTCGACAAGTTGCCGAAGCGTCTCCATGGTCGCGCGAAGGTCGCTCTGAACGAGATCATGAAGGCTGAGACTAAGGAGCAAGCCGAAGAAGCGGTCGAGCGGTTCGAATCCGACTTCGGAGCCAAGTATGCCAAAGCCGTCGCTTCCTTGACCAATCGTCAGGACGAGCTTCTGACTTTCTATGATTTCCCTGCCCAGCACTGGGAGCACATTCGAACCGCGAACCCCATCGAGTCGGCGTTCGCCACCGTTCGACTCCGCCAGCGAGTGACCAAAGGCGCTGGGTCTCGATCGAAAGCCCTTCTCATGGCTTACAAGCTACTCGACATGGCGAGCCATCGCTGGCGCCGCGTCAACGCGCCGGGACTCGTAGCTCGTCTTATTCTGGGAGAGAAATTCGTCGACGGACTAAACGAAGAAGCGAGGAACGCCGCCTGACTCAGAAAAGTGACCCACAACTCTTGACAATATCTCGTAGTCCTCACGGTCGAACCGCCGGATCATCTGCGACAGGTACTTGATGCCCGCCTCGATGTTCGTCTTGATCTTCAGCGTCCGGAACGTGGACGGCATGACCTGGAAGTAGCCATTCGCGCCGGCCCACGAGTTCAGGTTCGCGTTGCCTCGTACACCCGCACCGCGCTCAGCAACGGGAACTCCTCCAGTAGTGACTGAATGATCCCCCTTGTATCGATCGATCTTACGGACTACCGCCTGGCGCTTCTTGTAACGGAACACCTCATCGTCCAGCTTACGATCCAGCGGGCCTGACGCAATCCAGCGGTTGGATCGTGCTACGACCAATCCCCAACTTGCTCGCCAGCGCGCTCTCCGACACGCCGCGCGAAAGATACTCTCGTGGCAACACGCGTTTCTTCCCTTCCGTGCATCGACCGCCTCCAAATCGGATGCGGTACTTTGACCGAAGGGCCGTGGCTCCGTCAGGCTCACTCCCACTCGGACACAGCCCTGTTCAGAGGGGCGCAGAGTATGCCATTTTCGTCCGCCACAAATGTGCAATTTACGTCCGCCGCTAACACGCGGGGCGGGCGGAGGTCTGCTGAGAACTTGCCATCGCGGTCTACGATGACGAATCGATAGTCGTGCTCGCACCCAATCGCTCCCGGAACTGCTGCAGCGTCCACTCCGCGGTCGGATGCGCCGTCACGTTGAAGGGAAGCATCTTGCGGGTGCCGATTTCCATGATGACGAAGACGTAAAGCACGCGAAAGCTGGCGGTGACTACGTTGAAGAAATCCGCTCTGGGCCGCTGTCATCTCGAATTGGTATGTACTTCCGAACAGTGCGCGGCGAGTAGCGGATGCCAAGCTTGACGAGGAGCTCGTGGGCGATTCTCTCTTCGCCCCACGTGATGTTCGCGACCGCCATTTCGGCGATCAGTTGCTTCAGCTCCTCTGGCAGTGTTGGACGTCCTTTTGGCCGAGACTTCCAACGCCAGAACAGCCGAAACCCTTTCCGGTGCCAGAGGACGAGAGTATCGGGCTTGACGACGATGAGGGCTTTCTTCCACTCGAATAGCGTCGTCAGAGTTGCCATCGTGAGCCGTGTGGCGTTATCCGTGCACCGAGGCACCTGCTCACCCTCGACGAAGAACGTGAGCTGCTTCCGAAGGAAGAGGTTCTCTGCGGCGAGGGCGCTGCGCGAGCGGCATAGGTTGCAAGCAAACGCGATGGCGTCCGGAACAATAGACCGGATATTCGAAAACAGTAGCACGAGCGAGCCTCTCCACGTTCCTAAGACGCCGGTGGCGTCGTCGGGTCGACCGGCACGAAGCAGCCGAGCATGGCAGGTCTAAACCGCACAATCAACGCTGGAGCGACTTTTTGCGGAGTACACCCATGTCCGGACACCCAAAAGGGGGGTGGCGCCGTGCGGCGGCAGAAAAGTAGGCCGCCCGAGCGGTCCAGAATGGGTCAGCGGGTCGCAGTCCCTGTCGGGAACATGCTCGCGATGTTGTCCATGGGCTGGAGGACGGCCGGTCCAACATCTTCAATGTTCGTGTCCACCAGCGGCTTCAGCGTAAAGGGGGCAGGACGATTGTCTGGCTCCGGTTCGATCGACACAACCGCCTGGTAGCCGATCAGCGGAACCAACGGCGTGATGAACTCCTGCCCTGGGAATGGCGGCGTGCCATCCGGACCCCTCGCCGGTCCACCCGCGTCCGAGTCGTCACCCGTCACCTGAGTGAATCGGCCCGTCGACACCGGGCCTTCGGGGCCGACCACCCAGCCCTCGTAGACCCAGCCCGCCGGCAACGCCGGCAACACCAGCGACGCACTCGGACCGGCAGGGTCGAGCCACCAGATGCCGGACGCGTAGTCACCCGCCACAGCGGCCGTCGAAGGGGTCTCCAGGATGAAGCTCCCGGACGCGGATGCGAAGTCGCTCCCCAGCGCTGCAGCGTCCGCCACAGAAAGCGCAACGCTGTTTCCAGCGAAGTCACCGGCGAGATACTTCGTCCCCGACGGCGCGGGGTCAGAATCCGGCGAAGGCTCAATGCTTAGGATGAACTTCGTCGCAGACGACAGCGCGGCCTCATCGACGGGAAAGTCGCGTTGACTCAAGCTGCCATCGGCACGGACCATGAAAGTGCCCGTCGAGACGGGACTGCCGTCTACCAGGATCCAGCCCTCGTAGACGAAATCAGAACCCAGACGCTGGAGACCGTTGAACGACAACCCGAGACCCATCGAGCTGGATCCGGTGGGGGTGTTCTGGCTGGGCCCCGTGGGACTGTCGTTGTCGTCGCCACACGCGGTGACCAGCAACGACAATAGCAAAATCACACACACATCAATCTGACTATTTTGTCGAACCATCGAAACCTCCTTTGTACCTCCTGCGGCCGAAGCAGATCACCGTCGCTGTCCTCCCAGGAGATGTTCCGGAGCCAGTTGAAGGTAGATGGCGGCTCCAGTCATCGCTATTCTAGTTGATCTCTCCTCACGAACAAAGTTTTTGTCCAGGGCGAGCTCCTCGAGCTTGGCTTCTAAGATGGGGAGTGATTCGAAGCCCAGGATCCGTCTGAAGTTTTCTTCGGTCACGAGCAAGGCGGAGGCGACCCATCAAACAACCATAGAGCCGTCCTTGGGGTCAGGTCAGATCGCCTCACGGAGAGTGGTAATCTCAGCCACGGGACAATATGACGGGGAGGGATTCGCGTTTGCAAGCCCGTGCGACGGTACCCCGCGATCCTGTGCTAGCCTTGACCTGCTAGGAAAGACGCTACCCATGAAATGATAAGACACGTTGCTCTTTTCGCTCTTCTTTCCGCACCTACCGCCGGACAGGACAGCTGGCCGAAATGGCGAGGCTCCGGACGTGACGGTTCTTTGCTCGGTTTCTCTTCCCCCGATAGTTGGCTGGACCGCCTCCCTTCTAGCGCGTCTCTGGTGACACCTATCCCTGCAAAACCCTGCCAACCGCGCGGAAAATCCCACCCGTCTCTGCGGGGCCGCAATTGGCCAGACTGGGTAGCGGATGGTGCAGTCTGGAGCTATCCGGCCTCAGGCCGGATTCGACAAAAACAGGGCATTCACAGGACTCCGAATCTGGGAACCATTGGCTTAAGAAGGCCTTACGTCCATACACATCCATACACTCAGAGGGGGATTTTGCAGCATTGTAGCCCCATCCAAAATACGAACATACGACGAAAATAATGCTCCGTCGTGGGGCTGTGTCAGATTTGGGGGCGCATGGCCTCTCGCCCGCACCAGCCTCCGTCAGTCACCCCCGCTGGCCCCACCCACGCCCACAAGCGGCGTCTTACAGCGCCACGGCACGCCGCGGGCTCCTGGTCTGTGCCGGACGACCTTCACGTACCTTGCGAAATTCGCTGCACTTTCCAAAACGACCGGGTTCTCGAAGCGCCCGTTCTCCTTTTTGGGCGCAAACTGTCAACGCCGGCCGAAAACTGCACATTCATGGCGGGTGAAAATTGCACACCCGACGATTGGGTGACGAACCCTAAGACGCCGGCACCTCCGGGGATTTCTTGCGAGCGTTAGCCGGCGGGCGAGGCTCGTCCGAGCCCGCCGGATGGAGCGCCTGCCACAGCTCGGAGTGCTCGCGCATGCGGTAGCTGTTGCCGCGGATGTTGATGACGTGGCAGTGGTGAAGGATTCGGTCGATGAGCGCCGCCGCCATGACGTCGTCGCCCATGATCTCGCCCCACTCCTCGAAGCTCTTGTTGGACGTGAGCACGGTGGAAGCGCGCTCGTAGCGCCGGCTCATGAGCTGGAAGAAGAGCACGGCGCCGGTCTGGTTGACGGGCAAGTAGCCGAGCTCATCGACGACGAGAAGCGAGGGGTGGCTGAGAACGGCGAGCCGTCGTGCCAACGTACCGGCGGCTCGGGCTTCCTCGAGCGATGTGATGAGCTCGGCGAGGGTGCCGTAGTAAACCCGGCGGCCGTTCTGCGCCGCCGCGATGGCGAGACTGATCGCGAGATGGGTCTTTCCGACACCGGAGGTCCCAACAAGACGACGTTCTCCTTGCGCTCGACGAAGCCGAGCTCGTGGAGATTCTCGATCTGTTCACGCTTGATGGAAGGCTGGAACGAGAAGTCGAACTCATCGAGCGTCTTGACGACGGGCAAGCGTGACGAACGCATGGCCGCCTGCAAACGGCGGTTGTTCCTCAGGGTGATCTGTGCGCCGAGAAGTCGCTCGATTACCTCGGCCGTTGTCACACCACCACCGTCGGCGTCGGACAGGACACTGTCCACCGCTTCGAGGGTGCCCGGCATCTTGAGGTCGGCCAACATCGCCCAGACCTGCTCGCGTCGGGATGCACTCACGGCCTTCATCGGCCACCCCCGGCGATACGGTCGTACAGCTGAAGCGGGCGGCGCTCGACCTCGAACGTAGGGGGCGTCACGAGGCCCTTCACTTTGCGTCGTTGCCGGGGCGGCATCGGCGTCGGCAGGACCAAGGAGCGATAGGGCCGCTGCGCAAGCGGTCCTATCGCTCCTCTCTCTTCGCGCTCGAACCGCTCGAGGGGTCGTTGTTGGATGGTGCGGTGGTGCCGTACGTTCGCCACCTCCCGCAGCCAGCGCTCGAGTTGAGCATCGAGGTCCTCGTCGTTGAGGAACTCACGTCCATAGACGAAGTTGTCTCGGACGTAGCGGATCGGTCTCTCCACCTTACCCTTGGTCCTCGCACGATAAGGCCGACACGCACGGGCTCGGAACTGCCAGTGATGCGCGAAGCGAACAAACTCCGGATTCTCGACTAACGGGCCGCCCTCCCACCGCCGGTCCTCGACGATGACCGAACGCATCTGGTCAAACAGAATCTCCTTGGGTACTCCGTCGAGAAAACGGAACGCCTCTTCGAGTCCCTCGAACAGCGTCCGCATGTCCTGGCGCTCGAAGAACCGAAGCCACAACAATCGCGAGAAGCCCAGAACCAATAGCAGCGCCCAACGCCTGCCCCATGGAAATCGGAAATGTGCGAAGTCCACACCTTCCTGACATACTCCTTGACCTGGGTATAGCCGCCCTCGTAGCCCGTGGCCCTCAGCTCGCGGTAGACGCGCTCCGCGCTCAACTCGGGAAACGCTTCCAGGCGCGAATGGATAATCCCGCAGTACGGGTCGATCTTACGCGGCGTCGAAGGGCGCTTCTTGTAGCGCACCGCCTCGTTGTCCAGATCCCGGTCCAGCTGCCCCGTTTCGATCCAGTGATGGATCGTACGGCGGCTGAGCCCAAGCTTCACGGCAAGCGCCGTCTTCGTTAGCCCCTGCTCCAAATACTCTCGTAGCAACACTCGTTTCTCCCTTCCGTACATCGGCCCTCCGCTTATGGAGTGGCCACTGTGACCGAAGGGCCAAAGCCCTGCCTAGCTCTCGCCAGACAGTTCCCCAGCCCACCCTAGGGGGTGCCGAGTGTGCAATTTTCGTCCGCCACAAATGTGCAATTTACAGCCGCCGCTAACACAAACGTGTCCCTCGAAAATCGGGATTAGAGACGAATACCAAAAATGAGGCCCGTTCCGAGACCGGGCCGTGCGGGGGCGGAAAAGAGGCCACCCGAGAGGCCCAGAATCGAGGCCCGGGCTACTGCGGCGTATCGGGCTAGCACGTTCTGGTCCAGGGTGCGGCCCGGACCTCCTTGAGGTTCATCTTTCCCCGAGTCCTGGATCCAGGTCTTCGCTCGGGACCGTGGCCTCCCGTTGCTGGATGGTGTTTCCCTGCGCGTACGGAAGTGACGTGATCGTCATTATGTGGAGAGACTAGTCTTCTTTTCGTGGATTGGCCTCTTCGTGCTGGATTCTCACAAATGTGTCGCGACGGACCGCCGAGATGCTACAACTCCACGGGCCCATTACCCAACTACTCCAGCAGCCCAATGGTGACACGAATCTTCTCAGGATAGGAGAGCAACGCGAGCAACTTCTGGCGGTTCTTCGCCCAGCATAGTCCTCGAGCGAGCTTGCGCTGTTACCGGTCGGTCCACTCGGCGTCAACCATGAGTCCAACTCGTTCCTCGCTCTCGCAGTGGCAGGTTGCGCCCATACTTTGACGCCTCCACCGACTTCCCAGCGCTTCGCCAGCGCACAGAACGAGTCGGCGAACCGGGTAGCTGGTCTCCGTTCGCGTCGCTAGATGCCCCAGCTGTAGTTGAGCCTCACGTAGTAGTACGCACCGTTGAACCCAAAGGGTGAGAACTGGCCGTACCGATTGCCGACCGTCAGAGCGCCAAACCCGTTCTCTTCGGGGTAAGTACTCAGCACGTTCTCACCGCCGATAGCCAGTGTGACGTTTTCTACGAACGGGATACCAAGCTGGGCATCCAAAAGCGCCTTGCCGGAATAGGACGGGTACAACCCAGGTTCAGCCACGGCATCCAGATCTGCCGCGTTCCGCCCATCCTCGCTGTCCCAGAACTGGCCGAAGTAATTCAAGCGGACCATTAGGTTCCACCACTTAGCGTCATGGGTAACGGCAAAGTTCCACCGCGTGTTCGGTAACCCCAGTTCCAGCGTATTGATACGGAACTCGTCGATTACAGAGGTTTCGATGTTCTTGACCGCTGTATCCGTGTAGTTGTAGACCGCACTGAACGTCGTGGTCCCAACCGCCAGCGTCGAGATCAGGTCGATGCCCTGGGTCGTGGTCGAAAAGTCGTTCAGGAAGAACCGAAACACAGGAAAATTCCGTGCTTCGGGAATCCCTTCCGCGAGCAACGTTTCGATCTCCTGCTCCGATAAACTGATTTCCTGAGAGAGGGTTACGCGGTCGTCGATGTCGACTCGGAAATAGTCCGCGGTGAATGTGAAAGGACCCTCCTCAAGGACGACGCCCGCGCTGTAGTTGACTGATGTCTCCGGTTGGAGCTGGCCGCCACCCCGCTCGATGGCCACGGCTGAAGTGGACGGGACCACGCCGTTGTTGGTCAGCTGCCCGCCAATAAAGGCGGTCGTCACGTTGGACGCGTTCTGTTGGCCCGGCGTCGGCGCCCGAAACCCGCTGCTGATGGCGGCGCGCACCGCAACCTTATCGGTCAGCTCGAAGCGTCCAGAGAGTTTGCTGTTGATCGTCGTACCGAAGTCCTCGAAGTCCTCGAGCCGGGCGGCCGTACCAACCGTCCACCGGTCGCCCGGACCGGTAAACTCAACGTCGCCATAGACGACAATGTTGCTACGGTCCCAGCGTCCCGCCGTCGTGTCCGGCCCGGTAGCCGTTGAAGCCGTTCGAGCCGGAACTAAAGCCCTGCGCAGCATACGGACCGATCTCCCACGATGGCCGATCGCCGGCGTCAATCGTAAATTTCTCCCTCCTCCACTCTGCGCCGCCGGCCAAGTGCACGACATCGTTCAGGGGATAGGAAACGTCGAAGTTCAAATTGACTTCGTTCTGCCGGTAGATGCCGGGCCTGAACGATGTCGGCGTGTCGTAACCGAGCGACGCATTGACCGTATCGAAAATGAACTGATCGATCTCGCTGGTGCCGATGCTGACACTCGCATCCCAGACGAAGCCGTTGCTGGCGAACCGGCGCAGGCCGCTGACTAGCGAATAGTCGGTCAGATCACCGCCGAATTGCGGCGTGAATCCTCCAGGAAACCGGCTGTAGAGGGTGAAGCAGTTCCGGTTGGTCTCGACCGCAGCGAGCGCATCGGGATCTGGCACGTTATTGATAATCGGGATTATGGGGCAGTTGCCAGCTCTAGGCACCCCGGTCTCCGCCCAGACCCGGTCGCCGACGAGCAGCGTGGGTAGGCCACGGACCACGGGACCACGGAAGACCCCGCCGCGTGTGTGTGGATTCCGAAAGTAAAAGCCACCGGTCACCTTGCGGGACGCGTAATTGCTGTGACCGTAGAACTGCCAACCATTGTCAAACAGGTGGCCGAAGTTGCCGAACAACTTCAAGTCGTGGTTGATCTCCGGCCCCCCCCAAACCTGCGCCGTGTCGCGCACATTCGCATTACCCGCAGTGATGATGTTCAACGCGTCTTGGCGTTGGATGGCGCGGTTGGTCGGCTCAGCGGTGCCGTACTCCATACTAAGATTGATGAAACCGCTCGATCCCAGCGACAACCCGACGTTGCCTGCTACAGAAAACTTTCGGCCATGTCCCCCGATCCCATTGCAGGAGTGCTTGATGTCACCGATGATGCCCGACCCGCACGTCGCCGTGTCCCCCGGATTGGTATCGAGGTAAGCCCCGGTGTTGACTTGCAGACTGCCTCCCGAGGGAGCGTCTTTCAGTTGAAAGTTTATGACTCCGGCGATGGCATCCGAGCCGTATTGCGCCGCCGCGCAGCACCTCGGCCTGTCGAATTGCAATCGATGGAATGATCGAGATGTCCGGTCCCTGCGAGCCGTCGGCGATACCATTTCCCAGCCACGTGATGACCGCTGCGCGGTGGCGGCGTTTCCCGTTGACCAGGATCAGGGTGTGGTCGGGCGCTAAGTTGCGCAAGTTAGCCGGACGGACGACGGTCGCCGCATCGCTGATCGGCTGAGTGTTGATGTTGAAGGAGGGGACGACAGTCCGCAACTGGGTTGCCAAGTCCGTGCTCCCTTGGCTAGTGAAGTCCTCGGAACGGATGACGTCCACGGGCACGGTGGACTCGGTCACCGACCGTGGCTCGGCGCGGCTGCCAACGACCACAATGGACGTGGTGATGGCTGCTAGTTCAAGCGTGAAGTTTCGCAGGACCGGTTGGCCCGCAATCAGTTCGACGTCATTAGCAATGCCAGGCTCGAAGCCAGGCATCTCGACTGTGACCGTGTATGTCCCGGGCTCCAAAGTCAATTCGTATGCGCCGTCAGCACCGGTGAAACCCGTCACGTCGGCTCCGGTGGCTTTGTTGGCCGCCGTTATTGCCGCGCTGGGGATGACTAAACCGGAACTGTCGATTACCTTGCCACTTAGCAGGACAACTTGGTGCTCGACGAATGGTTCACCAGGCAAGGCTACTCGGCCAAGGACAGCGAGTTCGACATCATCTACGTCAACGGCGGCAACAACCTCGAGAACCTCAAGACCCCTAACGACCTGTGGAAGGTGCGGCTCATCGAAGAGGACTTCCATCGCCTGATGTTCGAGATGGAGGGGGTGTAATGGCACGCCGCGCCAGCAACAAGCCGCAGGTGCGGTTCGCCTACAAGCTGGTGTTGAACCAGTGGCTGCTGTCGCTGTTCAACGTGAAGCGCTTCGAGAAACTGGCCGAGCACTTGCATAACGAAACGCTGGAAGGACTGGACGAGAACAATATCCACCACTTCCACCACGCGCTCACGGCACAGCTTTTCAACCTGAAGCAGCTGCCCACTGAGCTGCTGCTGGAGTACGACCAGAACATCGTCAAGCACACGCAACGGTTGAACGAACGACGGATCACACGCGGCGAGGAGCCGATCATCTGGAAGTACTTCCAATACCTGATCCTGCTCTTCACCGAGATTTACCTGGACCGCTACTTCCGCAATCCCAAGGCGCTGCTCGTGGAGCTGAACGTGCAGGTGGCCGCCTACAACGCGGACAAGCCCGAGGCTGACCAGATCGCCGCGTTCGATGAAACTGCTGAGGTCTGGCCGCAGCTCAACAAGCTCGCTTTCTGGATGGCTACCGGCAGCGGGAAGACGCTGCTGATGCACGCCAATATCCTCCAGTACCAGCACGCCCTGACCCTGCACGGCCGTCGGCACGAGCTGAACCGCATCCTCCTGCTCACGCCCAACGAATGGCTCTCGCAGCAGCATCTGCGCGAGTTCGAGGCAGCGGGCATCAATGCGGAGCTGTTCAACAAGGACGGGCGCAGGATGTTCAGCGGGCAGGTGGTCGAGATCGTCGAAGTGACTCGGCTGCGCGACGAGATGGGTGACAGGACCATCGCCATCGACGCCTTCGAGGGGAACAACCTGGTGCTCGTGGATGAAGGGCACCACGGCGCAAGCAGAGGAGAAGAAGGCGCGTGGATGCGCTTTCGCAATGCGCTGTGCGAAAAAGGATTCTCCTTCGAGTACTCGGCCACCTTCGGGCAGGCGGTCAAGGGCAGCCCCAAGCTCACCGAGCTGTACGCCAAGAGCACGCTGTGCGACTACTCGTACCGCTATTTCTACGGAGACGGCTTCGGCAAGGACTACCAGATCCTCAATCTCGACGAGGGAACGCAACAGAACCGCCTAGAGCTGTACCTGGTGGCCTGCCTGCTCTCGTTCTTCTTGGCCCGGTCGCAAACACAGACACTAAGCTGCTGATTTATGGCCTATTTCAAAAGGGCCGAGTTTTGGCACAGGACGGGGGGCGGCGCTCCTTGTGGATTGCTCCACTAGGCACCTACCCCACGCCCGCTGGTGCCGATTCACTCGAGGCCGAGCCGACCGCGAAACAACAGCGCCCACACCAGCAACCAGAGCGCTACCGCCCCGGCGCTGATGCCTAGAACCAACACCGGATTGTAGGCGAGCGCCAGCGGAATGGCGGCGCTGGTCCACAGCCCGCCGCCCATGAACGGCTCGTGCATGAGCTGCTTGTAACCGAAGGCCGAGGTGGCGTCCGTGTCGCCCTCGGGATCTACGACGCGCAACAGCAAGAGGCCGGTGGCGGTGACGCCCATCGATTGCCCCATTTCGGCGATCGAGCGCTCGAACCACGAATCCGCTGGCAAGAGGCGACGCGCCAGCCACACCACGCAGAAGACGTTCCACAGCACCCCGGCGGCAACCAGGATCGCCAAGGGCACGAGCCCCCCCAGCACCACCTCCACATTGATGGTCGAGATCGCAGCCACCACCAGGAAATCCATGGCGGTGCCCGAGAGGCGCTGCATGAGACGATGGTCGAGCGGATTGCGCTTGGTGAAGTTGGCGAAAAAGACCTGCACCACCAGACCACCGATCATGCACAGCGGAAAGAGCGGGAAACTGTCGAAAAAGGCGCGACCGTCGGCGCTTGGAGACCGCACCAGGAGCTCAACGCTCACCAAGCCGCTGTGGATCAGATAGCCAATGAAGACACCGAGACCGATGATGGCGAGATGGAAGCTGAGGCTGTCGATTGACGCCGCCGACACGGTCTGGCTCCCGGCGCTCGGCCGTTCGGCTGGGTCGTAGACGCCTACGATACTGCTCTCGGGCATGTCCTCAATGCGCTTCAGTTGCTGGGTGTAGCCCCGACGCGCCGCCCAGTTGACGAGCGCCATCCCGACGATGATGGCAAACAGGACGCCGCAGGTCGCCGACGTGAGGGCTAGGTCCCTGCCCTCGGGCCAGGCATAGGCATCGAAGACCGGCTCCAGACCAGCGGCCGTGCCGTGCCCCCCCTCGAAGCCGACCGGAATGATGGTGCCGATGGCCCCCGGGACGTCAAAAACCGGTGTTAGAAGCACGACCGCCACCCCAAGGCCGACGACGTACTGGCCCCAGGCCACGATTTGACCGTACGCCAACTGCGGCCCGGCGATCCCCCAGATGCGTCTGATCGGTGGAATGAAGACTCCCAGGAAGAGGGCCGCAAAGACGATGTTGATGAGGAATCCTGGCAGCCGAGTCCAGCCCGCCGTCGTCGCTTCGGGTAGGAAGCCACCGATCGTCTGCACGAGCGCCAGCCCAAGCAGACCACCGATCACCGATGCCGGCAGGTAAAGCTTCTGGAACAGGCGGATCGTAACTCGCAGGATCTTGCCGACCACCAGCAAGATGCACAACGCGCTAAAAGCAAGGACGATGTCCATAGAGCTACCCTCAGAAGATGTGGAAATAGAGTAAAGGTGGAGTAACCTTCCGCGTCGTCGAACACGGCCTGAAGGGACCTACGGAAGGAGACACCGCCATGAAGGAATAGACCACAAGACGAAGGAACTCGTCAAGGGTGGCTTGGGAGTCGCTGGAGAAGTGGGCGCGGCTGGAGATTTAGGATTGGGTGCAGGACCTGATGGTACGTCCGAACTTCAGAACTCCGTGCGGTCGGACGAAGTTGTAATAGCAACGGAGCAACTCCAGGTGCTCATCGGGCCTCTCCGTCGAGCGAGCGTGGGAAAGTGTTCATCTCGAAAGGTATGCCGAGCTTTGCCGGATAGTCAGATTTAACCGCTCGATGAACGACGTGTTCAATGTCGAGGAGTCCTCGGAGTTATTGAGCGCGTCTTCGAATCGCCACGCGGCTCCGTGCAGCGCTCTCCGTTCGACCTTGATGATACGATTGTTCCTGCGCGTCTTGAGGACCTGGCCGTAGAGACACGCTGGCCCGAAGAAGCGACGGATGACCTTCTGGTAGAATTCCGAAGACACAGTTCTCTCATCGTCAGGGCCGAGCCGAAGTGAAGAATCGCAGATGTCTCAATCTCGCATGTCCGTTGCGGGGCAAAGTCAGTTCCGGAAACATCGTTCGCCATGGATTCTACCGAACCAGGTCCGGGAAACGCCGTCGATACCGGTGCGGCGAGTGCGGCAAGACGTTCTCTTCGACGGAAGGCACGCCCTATTACCGTCTCCAACATCGGAGAGCTACTTTCGATGTGGTCATCGCTCTCAGAGTCGAGGGTGTTAGCATCTCCGCGATTTCTCGGGTCGAAGGGATTGCCTGGAACACCGTCGCCCGTTGGCTCGAGAAGGCAGCCCAAGTGTGTCGTCGATTCAACCACAGAAGGATCGCCGGCTTCGCTGCCGAAGAGCTTCAAGCCGACGAGATTCGCACGTTCGCGGGCAACAAGAAGACACCGAGTTGGGTCTTCGTTACAATCGAGGTCTGGTCTCGGCCCGGGGATGTGTCCCGAGGTCCGTGGAAAAAGAACGGCACCCTCCCACTCCGTCATCAGAGTATCATATCAGGCGGCAACCTCCGCGTGTTCGAGAATCTCGCTCAGACGTTGGTAGCCGTCGATGCGTCGTAGTTGAATCTGGCCAGAGGCGATAAGCCCAAACAGCAAAGCGACCGCGGACTCCTCGCTGGAGAACGACGCTTGGGTTTTCGTCCGGCGTCGAAACTCGCGGTTGAGATTCTCCAGAGCATTGGTCGTTCGAATCGATTTCCACATGGCACGATGGAATTCGTAGAAGGTCAGCAGCTGATTACCGGCCTCCTCTAGGCTTCGGACGACGGCCGGCGAGAGAGGCGTCCACTTGGCGACGAGCTCGTCATAGGCTTTGCGAGCATCGATCCCGTTCTTGGCGTAGACGATCCGGTTGTAGTCACGCCGGAGCTCACGGCGTGCGTGCGCCGGGCAATGTTCGAGCAAGTCGGCGCGCTTGTGCTCGGTACATCGCTGCAACCGGCACCCCGGCCACTTTTCCAGCGCTTTCGTCAGCCCCTTGTGGCCGTCGCTGATCACTAGCTTGGGAGCCCGGAGTCCTGGAGCCTGGAGTCCCTCCAGCACGGAGCCCCAATGCGTCGAGGCTTCGCTCACCGCCAGACGTAATGACAACAGACGTTTGTGCCCGTCTGGCGCGACCCCGAGCGCGACCAGTACGGGTACGCTGATCACACGTTTCGCCATCCGCACTTTCAGGTGGAAGCCGTCCAGGTAAACGATCGCGTAGACCTCCTCGCTGAGAGCACGGCTCTGCCATTCCTCGAAGCGCTCCTTCAGCCGGCTAACCACGCGAGACACCGCGCTCTTCGATAGGTGCTCCTCACCGAGCAGTGGTTTCAGCGCTTTGCGGATCCGGCGGCTATTCGCGCCCGACAAGTACGTCCCCAAGATCGCCTCGTCGACCTCACGAGTCCGGCGCGCGTACCGGGGCAACAGCTCGCTCCTGAACTCTGTCGTCTCTCCCGTTTCCTCGTCTCGCACGCGGGCTCGTGGCACCCGGAGCTCGCGAGTTCCCACCGACGTCGTCACGCGACGGGTTTCGGCTCCGTTGCGATATCCACGGCGGTCTTCCGCACACTCGTAGCTACCACACCCCAGCGCTTGGTCGACTTCTTCCTCAAGCACAACCTCGATCGCCTCCAGTACCCGCTTACGCAGCCGAAGTTGGACGAACTCCCGGTACTCGCTTACAGACTCCTTCGATATGGTGGTAGGCTTCTTCATGGCGTAATCCTCCTCCTCGCCTTTACAGGCGTGGTTTCGTTTTGCTTAAGCCATTCTTATTTCCACGGGAAGCGGGACGATCCCTTACGATAACGCTTTGGCTGAATCCATCATCGGCCTCTACAAGACCGAGGTGACCCGTCGACGCAGGCCCTGGCGTGGTCCTGAGGACGTCGAGTTCGCCACCCTCAAGTGGGTGCATTGGTACAACACGCAACGACTCTTGGAGCCGATCGGTAATGTCTCCCCCGTCGAGTACGAGATGAATTAAATCAACCACCGGCTTAAGCCGGTGGATTGCGCGGGCGCGTCGACTGGAAGTCGACTTCATGCGCCCGCTTCATTCTCAACCCCCCGACTTCAGTCGGGGGAGTCTCGTCCCCTTCGGGGACTTCGACAATCTTTTCTTCGCCTAAAGGCGAGGGGTTTCCACCATCCCCGAAGGGGACACTAAACTATCGGTCGCAGGAAGCCTTGCTGGAGATGGCGAGACTCAACTAAAACAGTCTCCGGAAAACCCGGAGCGGTTCACTGTTTTCGGCGTTCGTCTTCAAGTTCGAAGTGGGCCTTAGGTGAACGGCCGGGCTGGTACCACACCAAGTCGTTTGCATGATTATCGAGAAAGCTCCGCCAAGTATGGGACGGTGGGGTGCGATGACGAACCATATACTTGGAGATGGCAGCCTGGGAAATGGAGATGCCCAGCTTCGCCAGCTCGCCATGCACGCGGGGAGCTCCCCAGAGAGGGTTGGCCCTGCTCATGTTCCGTATCAGCTCTCGTATTTCGGGAGCGACGCCTGGTCGTCCAGGCCTACGCCGTCGGCTCTTCCAAGTCCAATATCGTCTGAACCCACAACGGTGCCAGCGGACGACCGTCTCAGGTTTCACGATGACGAGGACGCTCTACGCTAGATCCAACCAGCGATGGCGACCACCAACCATGTCAAGGGCTGGACCGGCGTGCTCATAACCGAGGATTCTAGCTTCCATTGGCCAACCAAGCCTAGACACTTTTAATCCGAAACGTCCTGGCGCGTCAATCCTGGAGCTCGTTTGTATTTTTGGACACGATGGGGAACAAACGACGAAATCATGCCGGCATGGTGCTGGCAGACCCGAGATTAATCAAGTTCGGTGCGCGCGGATGAATAAATAGAAGGCACAGCGCGTAACTCGCTCTCTTCCTCACCTGTACCACTGCCCGCAGCCGCGTAGCAACACTTGATGGCGGAAGCACCGCTCGACAAAGAACGTGAGCTGCTTCCGAAGGAAAAGGTTCTCTGCGGCGAGGGCGCTGCGCGAGCAGCATAGGTTCCGAGCGAACGCGATGGCGTCCAAACAATAGACCGGATATTCGAAAACAGTCGCACGAGCGGGCCTCTCCACGTTCCTAAGACGCCGGTGGCGTCGTCGGGTCGACCGGCACAAAGCAGCCGAGCATGGCAGGTCTAAACCGCGCAATCAACGCCGGATCGACTTTTTTGCGGAGCACAGGAAGCTGCATGTCGGCGTGGATGATGACGGCTTCATCGTAGCAGCGAAGCTCACGAAAAGAAGCGAGGACGACCCGTCCACTGTCGCGTGTCTGCTCGAACAGAGCGACTCTCCGGTCCGACGTTTCACAGCCGATGGAGCCTACGATACTCGGTCGGTTTACGAGCTGGCTCGGTGAGGTCGGCACTGCGGACATCAAGATCGTGCTCCCACCTCGACGAGGGGCGGTGCCTTTGGACGACGCCGAGGGCACGTGGGCGCAGCGGAACGCGACCCTTGAGACGATTCGCAGAATCGGGCGCCAAGGCTGGCAGAGGGAGTCACGGTATCGACGACAGGGAGCCGTCGAGAATCTCTTCTTCAGATACAAGCGCACGCTCGGAAACAGCCTTCGCCCGCGCGGCTACGAATCGCAGAAGCGGGAGGCGAGACTCGGGTGCAATGTATTGAACCGGATGGCTGAGTTGGGCAAGCCTGAAGCACAAGCGATCGGTGGGGAGTAAGTTGGGTCGCCAAAAGGCGCCGTGCGTGCACGAAAGGATTTCTGCACCAACGCCTCAATACGCAACGATTTTCGCGACATTGTGATTTTGGATCTGGCGACGAATCAACTCGCTGGAGACGAGAAATTCTTGTCCGAGCTCGTCAATTTGTTCGGTGTCTATGTATTCACTCGAAATTCGCTCGCGTAGCAAGTCAGCAGGGGCTAGGAATTCTGCCGCGAACGCCCGCGACTGTGCCTGACGGTCCGTTGCCAGAGAACTGAGTAGACCGTGATTGGATACAGACCGGCCCAGGTAGTCGCCGAGCGCACGAGCAATGAGAAACCGGGTACCGGGTGCACCTCGTGGCGCCGTCATGCAGGCGGGCGTATCTGCTCCCACGATCCCATGAATGCGCGACGACGGCGGAGTTGTTTGGCGCTGCGGGATCGTCAGCGATCCGAGTTGGTCGAAATCGATCCGCCCACCGTTGATGCCGATCTTGTCGCGGGTTACACGCGCCAGTTGGTAGCCCCGAGCCCACGGTTCAACCTCAAGGTGCGGCGGCAGCGTCTGGCGAATCTCCGACCAGTGATTGTTTGTTTGGCCTTGCGCAAGCGTTTCTATAGCGTCACTCAACCAAACGCCGACGGGGTCCAATGAATCTCCGCTAGCGAGGGCCAGAGCATCCTCTCGGACAGACGGGTCTGCGTTTTCCCAGAACATCACGATGGAATCGGCGACATGATCCCTCACGTCGAAAGGATCGACTCCGAGTAGGGCGGCGGCGCGGCTGAACTCAAGTTCGTCAGCATCCAGATCGTTGATCGCGTTCCAGACGCGACCAAGGTTTTCCGCTGCTTGGCCGGTCTCGGGACAGCTGCGGAGCCGTTCTAATACAGCGTCGATGAGGTTTCGGAATTGCAATTCCAGTTCCTCCCGCTCGACGCGATGCTGTCCCTCATCAACGAATTCGATCCCAGCGTACTGTGGTTTGTACCGAGTCCACTCCAGATCCATTCGCCCTGAAACGGGGATCATACTCAGACGCGGTAGTACGAAGCCGTCGCCGGCGAACGCCAAGTTGTGGCGGGACTCGAATTCAGGCCGTTGCTCGCTCGTGTCCCCGACCTCGTACCAAATGTGCCACCAGTTGGTAACCAGCCACTCGGCTACGCTGAACAGAGGAACGACGACCTCCTTGCTGTATATCCCGCTCCGACGATCCAGAACGGCAGTGACAATCGTGCCGTCGGCTTCGACGAAGAGTGCGGCCATAGTTGTTTGGGCCAGCTTGTCGGGTGACGGTCCCGCATCGACCCAGTTGAATCGAAAATCAACGCTCATCCGAGACCTTGTACTCGCTGCGTCGGTTCCAGTGGATATCCATGGTACTCGCCGGAACCAGGAGAGCCCTGCCGCGCTTCGAAAATAACGTCATCTTCGCGGTGCCAAACGTAGCGCGGAAAGCGTCCGTCCCACGCGCCGACGCGACCGGATCTCACCGCATCTCGGAGCCACCCCTCAACAAGGTCCCGACAGTGCACCAGCTTGCTAGGACACAAGCTGGCGGTGGGTCGGCGGCCGCGAGGCATCCCGGCAAATCCCAAGGCATCCTTATGGTAGGGACTCCCGACGTACCGACAAGATTCGGCTACTTGTGTCAAGTCGGTGCCGTTAGGCGGGGATGTCCCGGCCGCTGTTGAATTTGGTCGGGTAGCGGCGGCACCTGTGAATACTCTTAGGCAGCAAACTCATCGCTGTCAAGAGATTTCTGTTTGCTTCTAAGCGCGTGAACGAGAGCGCCCATATGGCGATAGCCTTTGATACGCCGGAACTTTTTCTGCGCGGTGACGACGCCAAGAGCGGTCCATCGGCGAACCATGGAAGGACTCTTCCAACGCTTGACGTTTCTCGATACTCTGCGAATGGTTCCGTTGAGATTCTCAATGGCGTTCGTCGTGGCAAGAGACTGGCGAAGTAAGGCGGGCAGCGCGAGCTTCACGACCGTGAGTGTCTCTTCCATCCCTTCACGAAGGCTTCCGGCAGCTTCGTCGTAGCCGTTTCGCTCGAGCCACGACACCAATGCCTGAAGTCGCTTGCGCGCCTTGTCGGCACTCTTGCACTTGTAGGCTTCCTTCATCGTCTGGAGCACGTAGGCGTGACGAGACTTGGGAAGGTACGAGCGAAGATTCTGGAGTTTATGGATCTGGCACCTTTGGATGACCGCGAGGTCCCCCAAAACGTCGACGAGTGCCTTGCGGATGCCTTTGCCTCCGTCCACTACGCAGAGAATCGACTCATCGACGCGCAAGCCTCGCTCGAGAAGGTCCTGCAACATCGCGGTGCACACCCGAGAGTTCTCCGTCGAGCCCAGCCATATACCCAGGGGCACCTTCGTTCCATCTATTGTGATACCGAGAGTTACGACGACGACTGCTGATGACACCGGGGATCCTCACCGACGCATTCGGCTTCTCACTGCTCGTGCCCGGCTTCCGCAACCTCATCAAGCACACCTTGCTGGCGCGCTTCCGTAAAGCGGTTGAAGAAAATCGACTGCACGTGCACGTCTCCGGGATGGGATCCGACGCCGACTCGGACCCGATGGTGGACATCCGCCCCGAGAGCTTCGGGCCCGATCCGCCGAAATACAAAGTGCATTGACCGTCTTCTGGCGCTACTGGCTCCTCCAAATTCCCGGATGGGTCGTCTTGGCCGGTCTTCTCACGGCAGCGCATTATTAGCTCAGGCTGTCGCCGCTCGCTGCCGTCGTCGTCCTCGGCTTGTGGCTCGTCAAGGACGCGCTCCTCGATCCGATCCTCAAACCGCCCTGACCCCTCGAGGCTACGTCAAGCTCCGCGGTGAGCTTTGGGTCGCCGAGCTGACCATGAAAGACACGTCGGTGCCCGCGGGCGAGCAAGTCGTCGTCGAGTCGCCAGCGATCACGGTGTGGCCGGCCTCGAGTTTCCCGGGCGCTACCTTTCGGAGGCCGACGGTGCCGCGGTGCGGACGGAGAAGTGGCTGCTTGGCCGCTTCCGCATGTCGCCATGTATCCCGGACCCGGATTTCGACGACCGGGCCAAGGGCCGTGGGCTTTACAATCGTCTGGCCCGAGGGTGTTATCTTCAGCTCCATGATGACCTACCACGTGCAATTCCTACTGCTCGTTCTGGCTGGCTGGGTCAACCGCCAGCAGCAGGATGTGATCGACTACCAGCAAGAGGAGAACCGTGTGCTCCGAGCCGGGCTTCGGGGCAAGCGTCTCAGGCTCTCGGACGACGACCGGCGCAGGCTCGCCGTCAAGGCCCAAGCTTTAGGCCGCGAGGCGCTGGCCCAGATTGCGTCGGTTGCCACACCCGCTACGCTCCTGCGCTGGTACCGCTGCCTCATCGCAGCCAAGTACGATGGCAGCAAGAACCGGAGCCCAGGCCGACCTCCGACGGCGAAGGACATCGCTTCTGGCGTCAATAGCCGTGGTTGCCAAACTCTTCCTAGCCAGACGCCGGTCTTTGCGCTACATGCGCACGAGTTCTAGCGTCAATCGGCGCGGTTGCTAAACTCGGCCTAGCCAGACGCTGGTGCCGGAGAAGGGAGTCGAACCCTTACAGAGCCATGCCCCGCGGGATTTTGAATCCCGTGCGTCTACCAGTTCCGCCACTCCGGCCCCACCCTGACACCCTGAGCTGCAGGTCTAGCGAGGGGGCTCCCAGCAGGGGCTGAGTCTACCACGGGAATCCCAACCACCGTTCGGTCCTCCTATTTCCAGATCAAGACGATCAAAAAAAGAAAATAGTCGGCTGTGTCCCTGCTACGGCTGGCGGATCCTCGGTCCCATAATCGACTGTTGAGAATAGATTTATACGTGTTATTCAGTCACCCGTCTTAATAAGGGGCAATTCCTTTGGAACCGACAATTGATAGGTAATAGCTTTGTTTCGCCTTATGTTTATGGACGGCTCACTGAAGTGACTCTAAACTATCAAGAAGAGAAGACTTCGGGGCACAACAATTGGTTGCTTTTCTAGCGAATCTGTGATAAGATGGCGCCACTTTTTGTTAGAAAGTGAGGTGTTGATGCCCTTTCAAATTGGGGACAAGGTCGTTTATCCCAACCATGGAATTGGAGTTGTAGAAGACATTCTGGGCACGTCTGAGCCTACCGTCGTCGCGTCGCAATTCTACAAGCTCCGCATTCTTTCCAATGCCACCAAGGTCATGGTTCCTATTGCCAACGTGGACGGTGTGGGTCTTAGGAGAGTCATCACTAATCGGGATGTGGATCGGATTTTCGACCTGCTCGAGAACAAGAAAGTGGAGCAGCATGCTAACTGGAAGGGTCGTTACAAGGATAACTCCGACAAGATGAGGACCGGCTCCATCTATGATGTCGCCGGCGTTCTGAAGAGCTTGTCGTACCTGAGCAAGCGGAAGAGCCTTTCTTTTAGGGAAAAGAGAATGCTCGACCGCGCCCGGTTCCTCATTGTGAGTGAGGTAGCCGAAGTGGCGGGCGAGTCTCAGGATCTGGTCGAGCAAAAGATCGATCTCGCGCTTTCCCGAGGGATGGATTCCAGGAAAAAGGGCCGAACGAGCCTGAAGGTACTGCTCCGGAAAACGACGCTGGCGGCGAAAGCCGACGGGACCTACGCGGCGAAGCCCAAGTCGACGCGCCAGTCGAAGGCGCGATCGAGCGCCGCCGGGCAAGCAAGACAAGCCAAGGGTAAGGGCCGCCGCCGGAGCCCGATCTCGATTTCGATCAATCGTTTCTGCTAGTGCCGTTCCAACCGGATCCACGACGCGACTAGTTGGAACGGCACTAGGTCGAAAGCCTAGAAACCTCCCGGCCCCGTCTTGAGAGGGAGGGCCCGGGAGGTTTCTTTTGTCAGCCCATTGCAATCGTCGTCGAGTCTGTTCTATATAGAGTAGCAATTGCGTGCCGGTAAGGAGGCCTTTTCATGTGGAAGTTAGCTAAACCCCTCGCGCTCGTGTTTACGCTCTTAGTCGCTGCTCTCGCTGTCGCACAAGAAGGAAACGTCCTCTACCAGGGCAACATCAATCTTCCCCGCAATATCGACTTTGGGGATCAAACAGTGGCAAGGGGGAGCTATCAGATCGCCCTGACGGAGGCGAACGGGGACACCTGGTTCGTACTCAGCAAGTCGAGTCAGGAAGTCTCCCGTGATCTAGCCATCGAATGGCCCGCCAATGAGCTCCCAACTCAAGGAATGCAGGCGGAGATTCTCACGGGTGCAGAGTACTTCCGCGTGCGGGTGCGACACGGTAGCTCGGTCTACTTCATCCACTACCTGATCGAAGGATAGCTCGGATCGAAGATTCTCGGATCCATCCGACGGACACATCTCGTACTTCTCGAGCTAACCGAGACCTTCCGTGGTGCTAGGGGTGGAGTTCGCCCCGTTTATGCCATAGCGCTGCACGCCTTCCATGATCCGGGCACTCGTTCTTCTCGTCGTCCTGCCGGTCTACACAATCCTGGCGGGTCTGGTGTCGATACCCGTCGCCGCTCTGACGGGCTCGAGCTATTGGCTCTACCGCCTGGGCCGACTCGGGGTTCGACTGGGGCTCTTTCTCGCCGGCGTCCGGCTGACCGTCGTCGGCCAAGACGAGCTCCCCGTGGGTCAGCATTTCATCTATATGATGAATCACGCGAGCAATCTGGATGTTCCCGCGGTATTCCTCGTCCTCAAGGGTGAGGTCCGTGCCCTCGGGAAGAAAGAGCTCTTCAAGCTTCCCGTGCTCGCCACCGCCATGAAGATGGGCGGCTTCATCCCCATCGATCGAAGCAACCGAGAAAGCGCTATCCAGAGCATGCGCGGGGCCGCGGAGATCGCTCGGGAAGGCGCTTCGTTTCTCCTGGCACCGGAAGGCACGCGCAGTCGGGATGGACAGCTTCTTCCCTTCAAGAAGGGCGGCTTCTATCTGGCGATCGATTCTGGCGTGCCGGTGGTACCGATCACCGTTCGCGGGGCCTTCGAACTCATGCCCCCGGGAACTTTTGCCATTCGGCCCGGCACCATCGAGATCTTATTTCACGAGCCAATACCCACGTCGAGCCTCACTCACAAGGATCGAGGTCGGCTCGTCGGGATCGTGCGAGAACGGATCGCGAGCCGACTTTCCGCGGAACCCTCCGATCCGGCCTCCGGGTAGCCATTTAGCGGTGGTTTGGACCTGGGGTATAATGTTAAGAATCCTATTTTCAAGCGTTTGTTGACCCTGAAAGCCAAGATGCCAGTTTGTAAGAAGACCCCCCTCGAGGGCGAGCTCGACTCCGCCCATGCAGAATTCGACATCCCCGACATCCTCCTAAGCGTCTGCGAAACCGAGGGTACGGGTTTGTTGACCTTCTCGACTGCGGAAGCTGAGATGACCCTGTTCGTGCGCGATGGAAGCTACATTTTCGCCAAGTCCTCGTCGATAGACGACCGTCTGGGCGAGTACCTGCTGCGAAGCCAGCGGGTGGCCCTCAGGGACCTGGCTTCTCTCAGCAAGATGGTGAGGCCAGGCAAACGGTTGGGAGCGCTGCTCGTCGAAAGCGGTGCCCTCGATCCCAAAGGACTCGTGAAGTCGGTCGTCGGCCAGGTTCGCTCCATCGTGCTGAGTCTTTTCCGCTGGACCAAGGCAGAGTACCAGTTTGTCGAACAAGAGCTTCCTAGCAAAGAGACCATCACGCTGAACATGCCGACATCTCAGCTCATCGTGGATGGAATCCAGGGGATCGATAGCTGGTGGCGCATCGAACGGGGGATCGGAGAGCTGGACTCGTTCTATCGGGCGGTTTCCGGATCAGAGGAAACATTGCGCTCGGTCGAGCTAGACACCCCGGCGCTCGAGCTGCTGGCGATGCTCAGCAAAGCCAAGCGTATCGGGGATGCTTGCACCGATTCGTCTCTTTCGGAGATGGAGGTTTGTAAGTTTCTCTGGGCCTTTCGTTCGCTGGGGTGGGTGGAATCGGTAGAGGACGATGGCACCGCCCTTCTCGACAACTGGCAAGTGGATGAGGAAAGCCAAGCCGCCGAAGCGCCGGCCCAGACGGAGCCCGCTGTCCCTGAGCCTGCTGTCGCCGGGCACGCTTCCACCGCGCTTGCGGCGTCCGAGATGCCTATGCCCGCGCTCATCGAGCCCATCGCCGATTCCGGCAACAATGGCGATGGACCCAGTTTCGAAAGCGACGCCGGACTCCCTTTCTCGCAAGACTCGGACCAGCCCTTCCCGCCGCCTAGTGGACTGTAACATTTAAGTGTTTAGTGATAATATCTCTCTCATGCGAGGGAGAGCCGTTGTGTTGACTAAGCGGAAGTCATCAACGTAGCCAGGGGCCCCGAGGCGACGAATCTATGGGTCCAGGCCGGGGTTGCGCAGCGACGGGGGTCGTATCACATTGACAGTTCAAGGGTAACGCTTGCTACCATGAAGAAACGCGCGTAAATTTTTCACAGAGGTAATATGGACCCGAGAAGTGCATTTCCCCCTGTGCCCAGTGCCGAGCCACGGGCGGAATCGAAGGCGGACGACGCGACCCTTGACGGCGAAACCGAGGACTTCTCCACCTACCGCGAGCACCTGGACGAGCTCAAGAAACGCCTAGCCCAGTCGGGTTTCCTCGCCCTCTTGCTCATCGACGTCTCCGAGATCAACAAGGTAGAACGGGATTATGGGAGTGAGGTCTATGACGACCTCATGAAACTCGTTCGTGAGGTGGTCTTCGAGCTGAAGGGCAAGCAGCTTCGCACGGGCGATGTCGTCGCACTCAACGAACGGGCGGGGGATGTCTTCTTGATCTTTCTCATGCCTCGCAACGCGCAGGAGCTCTTACTGGCCGAGGATCTCGAGAAAATCGGCAACCGCATCGAGACCTACCTGACGCGCAAGATATCCAAAACCGCCCTCCACTATCTGCACGAACGCAGAGAGATTACCGTCGGGACTTCATTGGCGCTGCGCAATCCTCTCATCCGCGAGGAGCGGCTCATTCTCCGGGCCTTCGAGGAAGCCAGGCAGGCCGCCCACGTGAACCGTCAGCGACGCAAGCTGAGCAACAAACAGCTCCTGCAGCGCATCATTCTCCGCGAGCAGATCGACACCGTGTTCCAGCCCATCTTCGATCTAAGGACCGGCAAGCCACACGGCTTCGAAGTGCTCTGCCGGGGCCCCAAGGGAAGCGCCCTCGAGACACCGATGTCACTTTTCGATGTCGCCACGAAGACTGACCTTCTGTTCGAGCTCGATCACCTCTGCCGGTGCCAGGCACTGCAGGCCGGAGGCAATCTGGAGAGACAGTACAAGCTGTTCATCAACACATTGCCGTTCTCGATGCGTGATCCCAGTTTCCAGGGGAAGTATCTCATCGATCTCTTCGAGGGAACGGACCTGGCCCCGGAGCAAATCGTGCTCGAAGTCACCGAGCGTCTGGCCATCGAGAACTACGCGCTTTTCGTCGATGCCATGAAGTACTTCTCGGATATGCGCTGCCTGATTGCGATAGACGATATGGGCGCCGGCTACTCGGGGCTCGAGAAGATCGTTCATCTCCGACCCCACTATGTGGAGCTGGATATGTACATGGTGCGCGACATCGACACCAGCTTCGTGAAGCAGCAGATGCTTCAGGCGTTTCGCGTTATGGCGGAAAAAATAGACGCTCGCCTGATTGCCGAGGGTGTCGAAACCCCCGACGAGCTCGAGACCGTCCGCAAAATCGGGGTGGACTTCGTTCAAGGCCATCTTCTGGCAAGGCCCTCCGCTGCTTTCCAACTCACGCCCGACTTCAAGCTGTAAAGAAGTTCCAGCTTTCTCTCTTCTGCTACTCCAGCATCACGATCTGTACCGCGCATTGAGCATGGATCGATGTGCGCGAGATCCGTTGACAGGGAGGCGGGGCGCGGGATAGTCTCCGCGGAAGGGCTGGCACGGACCGAACCAGACGCTCGACGAGCAGGAAGGCCTGGCAAGGGAGGACACCATGGCGACCACCTCGGCAACGACAAACATCGACTACGAACCGAAGTCGAATTGGACCCGCGAAGAGATTCTAGAAACGACCCGAAGGTTGGGAGTTCGTTTCATGCGGTTGCAGTTCACCGACATTCTCGGCGTCAACAAGAACGTGGAAGTGCCTTATCAGCAGTTCGAGAAGGCCATTGACGGTGAGATCGCCTTCGACGGTTCGTCGATCGAGGGTTTTGTGCGGATCGAGGAGTCGGACATGATGCTGCGTCCGGATCTGAGCACGTTTCGGATTTTCCCGTTCTCGGGAAACCGCTTGGGAAACGACCCCGACCGCGTGGCCCGCCTCATCTGCGACATCTATCACCCAGACGGAACACCCTTCGAAGGTTGTCCCCGTCTGGCTCTGCAACGAGTGACCGGGGAGGCCAAGGCCATGGGTTTCACGATGATGGCCGGGCCGGAGGCCGAGTTTTTCTTGTTCCAGCGGGACGAGAACGGGCCCACTACCCGATCCCATGATGCTGGGAGTTATTTCGACCTCGCGCCGGTCGATCGAGGGGAAGACGCACGACGCGACATCGTGAACGCGCTGGAAGCGATGGGTTTCGAGGTGGAGGCTGCTCATCACGAAGTTGCACCGGCGCAGCACGAGATCGATTTCAAATACGCCGATGCCCTAACAACCGCGGACAATGTCGCCACCTTCCGGTTCATCGTCCGTCACGTGGCGCTCGAGCATGGGCTCCATGCGACGTTCATGCCCAAGCCTGTTTTCGGAATCAACGGCTCGGGCATGCATACTCATCAATCGCTCTTCCGGGGAGGGGAGAACGCTTTCTATGACCCTGCCGGAGAGTTCGAGTTCTCGGATACGGGACTGCACTACATTGGAGGGATTCTCCGACACGCGCGAGGGTTCTGTGCCATCACGAATCCCCTAGTCAACTCGTACAAGCGACTCGTCCCGGGGTTCGAGGCCCCTACCAACGTGGCATGGTCCATGCGAAACCGGAGCCCCCTGGTGAGGGTTCCCGAGCGACGGGGCGCTGGCACCCGCATCGAAGTGCGCATGCCCGATCCCTCGGCGAATCCTTACCTGGCCCTCGCCGCGATGCTCAAGGCTGGCCTGGATGGCATCAAGAACAAGTTCACGCCGGGGCCGCCGGTCGACAAGAACATCTACGAAATGAGTCATCGCGAGCGTCGCCGGTTGAAGATCGACGAGCTACCAGGAGATCTCCGGGAAGCGGTGGATGCCTTCGAAAAGGACAAGGTGATACAGGAGGCGTTTACGCCGCACATCATCAACCACTTCGTAGAGGCCAAGCGGGCGGAGTGGCACGACTACATCGCTCAAGTACACGAGTGGGAGCTGGACCGGTACCTGGCCGTCTACTAGCAGGCTGCTGAAATGCGAGTCAGCCTGCGCGAGCGCCGGCCGCCGAAGCTGCCGCCGAAATAGGTGGTTGCGTTGAGGGGGGCTAGTCGGGCGGACCTTGTGGCCGCCAAGGGACGTGGTTGCTTGGACTGGGGTTCGTCAGGCGGCCCTGTTGGCCGCCGAAATAGGTGGTTGCCTTTACTGAAGCTAGCCAGGCGGCGGTCCCCACGGCATTAATACACACTACGGGTCGTTACTCGACCACCAGGCTGATGAACCGGAGCTCGCCCTGGCGGTTTACCTGCAGCACGATCGGCTCTCCGGCGCGAAGCCTCGCAAGCGAAGCCCGCAGTTCCGACAGCGCGGCAACAGGTAGGCGGTTCACTGCGTGTATCACATCGCCGGGCAGCAAACCCTCCGCCTGGTAGTTCATCGCTTGTACAGAGCGGGCTGCGACCACGACTCCGGATCGCTTTCGCAAACCGGGTAGTTTCGAGGCGATCTCGAGGCTGTAGTCGATGGCTAGGATCCCTAGCTCCTCGACCAAGTTGGTTTCTGGATTCACCATGTCGCGGAATCGATCCGGATCGTTGGGACGCTCCGCGACGCGGACCACGTACTCGGATACATCCAGACCGCGCTGGATTTGGAGAGTGACCGTTTCTCCTAACGCCCGCCGGTAGAGATTGACCTGAAACTGACGGCCATTCTCCATGGTCTTGTCGTCCAAGGCGAGGAACACGTCGCCGATGTGGAGTCCCGCCTCGTCCCCCGGTCCGCCCGGATAGACGTCGCTGAGCACCACGCCCCACTCTCTCGGGAGATCCAGCCCGCGCGCTAGGCCCGGTGAGATCGTTTGAGCTCGCACACCGATCTCGCCCCGCCTAACCCTGCCCGTTTTCTTGATTTGATCGAAGACGTTCCGCACGATGTTACTGGGGGCAGCGAAGCCGAGTCCCTCGCTTCCACCCGATTGCGAAAGAATCAGCGTATTGATCCCCACCAGGAGGCCGCGCGCGTCGACGGCGGGCCTCCACTGTTGCCCGGGTTGATAGGGGCATCGGTCTGTACGTAGATCATCGGGTCTTCCGGGCGGAGTTGGCGCGCGGTGGCGCTGACCACGCCCGTGCTGACGGAGTTCTCGAGGCCGAGGGGGCTTCCGAAGGCGAATACCAGTTGTCCTTGAGCCTGAGCTCATCCGAGTCACCGAACTGCAGGAAAGGCAAACCGGTTTCATTCGCCTTGAGCACTGCGAGATCCGTCTCGCGGTCGATACCCACGAGCTGTGCCACGATGAGTCTGCCCTGGGGCTGCAGGATAGAAGCCCCATCGGGCAGATCGTCGGCTTCGGTCGCTAGCATCACTTGCAAGCGCCGGGCCCCGGCCACCACATGGGCGTTAGTGACGATGTATCCGTCGGGATCGAGGATCACGCCCGAGCCGGTGCTTCTCTGATTGGTGATGAGCCCGGTGGATGTGACCAAGCCTTGACCGGGAACGTACGAGGCAGAAAACACTTGAACGACGGCAGGGTTTACGCGCTGGGCAAGCGCTTCAAAGGCACCGCTTACCTCCCGCAGGGAACCGAGCGCTTCTTGCTGCGCTCCGAGGCCCAGAAAGACGAACATCAAAGACCAGAGGGTGAGAAACATTCCTGACCTCATTGGGTGTCAGCTTCGTGTGATCGTCACGAGGTTCACGTCGTCGGGAAGCGGCCGGCCGTTTCCAAAGGCCATCGCCCGGTCCATCAAGCCCTCGATGACTTTGCTCCCGTCGGTCCCGGCGAGATCCGTCAGGACCTGACGCATCTGCCGGTCTTCGAACATCTCGTCGTTCTCACCAATGATGGACCCGATGCCGTCCGAGCCGACGAGCATCACATCGCCCGCTTCCAGAGTCAGGCCGCGCGTTTCAAACTGGACAGGCTGACCGGGGCTTCCCTCTCCGAACAGACCCAAAGGAGGGCCGGCAAGCGTGATCTCGTCGAGGCGCTTCTCGGAGGCGCGCAGCACGAAGGGGTAGGGAAGTCCGGCGTTGGCGAAATGGACGATCGGTTTTTGAGGCTCGACAAAGATGACGGACGCTGCGGCGAACATGCCTACGGGCATGACTCGGTGCAACCGTCCGTTCATATCCCTGAGAAGCTCGACCGGTTCCGTGGCGCTAGCGGCGGCCTCTTGAAAGATGCCCTTGAGCAGCATGGTGGTGAGAGCAGCTTGTACGCCGTGTCCTATCACGTCGGAGACGATGATTTTCGCGCCCTTCTTATCGATGCTGAAGTCATAGAAGTCGCCTCCCAGTGCGGCGCAGGGTTGATACAGGTTGGCAAACGCAAAGCCCTCCAGGGTCGGCAGGCTCTCGGGGAGCAGGCTTCGCTGAACACGCGCGGCCATCTCGAGCTCGCGCTCGAGGGACCGGGTCCGGTCGGAGAGCTCGCCGTGCTCCATCAAGAGCTTGTCCAGGGCGCTCACCTTTTCGGAGAGTCGCTTCCGCAGCGACTTTTCCTCCAACGCGTTGCGGATGATCAAGAGCATGGCTTGGTTGTCCCAAGGTTTCTCGAGGTAGTGATAAAGTCCGACTTCGTTGATGGCGCGAATGGCGTTCTCTTTATCCGCGTAGCCGGTGAGTAACAACCGAACCGCGTCCGGCTGCAAGCGACTGACTTCCTTCAGGAAATCTATCCCGTTCATTTGAGGCATGAGGAAGTCAGAGATCACGACATCAAACGGTGTGCGCTCTACCAGCTCGATGGCCTTCTTCGGGTCGGTGGCTTCCAGAACGTTGTAATCGGTCTGGAGGCTGAACACGCCGCGCAAGGAGGAGAGCACGAGCTCGTCATCGTCCACGATGAGGATCGAGGCGGGTCGATTTTCCTCGGCACTCATGTCGCTTGCATTCCCGGCGGGATCCCTATTCTCTCAGGCGAAAGCCTTGAGGATCTCCTTTTGAACGCTCATGAGCTCGTCATGAGCTTTGTTGACCTCGCCGATCTTGTCTTGCAGACGTTTGAGCAACACTCTTTTTTCGAGGCCGTTTCGGATGATCAGCCTGAGGTCGTCGTTCTCCCACGGCTTTTCGATGTATTGGTACAGCCCGACGTCGTTGATAGCCTTGATGGCGTTCTCCTTGTCTGCGTAGCCGGTGAGTAGAACGCGCGTGGCCTCCGGCTGTAGCTCCTTCACGTTGGCCAGAAACTCGATCCCATCCATATCCGGCATCAAGTAGTCGGAGATCACTAGATCCACCTTGTGTTCCCGGATGTGTTCCAATGCCTCTTTCGGCGACGTGAAAGTCACGACCTTGTAGTCGGTCTCCAGTGTCAGAAAGCTCTTGATGCTGGTCACGACCATCTCCTCGTCGTCGACCAGCAGAATGGTGTTGGACGCAGATTGCTCCATGATTTCCTTTCTGCTAACTCCTCACATGCCACCAGGTTGGCCCCGCTCGCCCCCGGGTGCGTTCGACGGTAGCGTCACGGTGAAGGTCGTGCCTTTACCAGGCTCCGATTGGACGTCGATCCGTCCACCGTGTTCCTTGACGATCTTATAGCAGATGGGTAGTCCCAGTCCGGATCCCACTCCGACGCCCTTGGTAGTGAAGCCCGGGTCGAAGATCTTGGACAGATTCTGCGGACTGATACCTTTGCCGGTGTCGGAGAAACCAAGCGCCACGTTGTCGCCGTCGCTGCGCGTGCGAATCGTGATCTTGCCCTTCCCCTCGATGGCGTGCGCCGCGTTCACCAGGATATTCATGAACACTTGGTTCAGTTGGTCGGGGAAGCACTCGACTTCCGGAATGTCTCCGTAGTCGCGAACGATCTCGATTTGATTCTTGGTCTCATGGTGGACGAGAGTGAGGGTGCTTTCCAGCCCCTCGTGGAGATCCGCCGGTTTCCGCTCTGCCTCGTCCAGCCGGGCAAAGTTTCGCAGGCTCCTTACTATTTTGACAATGCGCTCACATGCGGTCTTGTTGATTTTTCCAACGTTTTGCAGGACCTCCACTGCGTTCTTTAGAGCGGGATCTTCCTTGACATCCGGGGGAGCCTTATCCAGCGTTTCGCAGAGTTTGTCGAGGGCGAGAAGTGTCACATCGCTGTTCGAGTTGATGGAGCCGATCGGGGAGTTGATTTCGTGGGCTACCCCGGCAACCAAGCTGCCCAGGCTTGCCATTTTTTCAGATTGAACGAGAGCCGCCTGGGTGTCGCGGAGCTGGCGGTTGATCGTTTCGAGCTCGGAGGCATAGCGACGCGCCTCCGCGTCGGCGCGGCGGTGTTCGGTGACGTCGTCGATCAGAATCATGCACTCCGGCCGGCTGGGATCGGGGCTGAACGTCACCGACAGCGATCGCCCCGCGAGCTCGTGAAGCTGCGCCACCACGCCGGATCGCCGGTCCAATACTGCCCGGATGTGGAACCCGTGATCGGGGGGAAGAAGTCGGGCTGGTTCGTTCTCAGGGATCCCAAGCTCCAGTAAGAGTTGCGAGGCGGCAAGATTGAAGAACAGCACATGACCGTCCGCGTCACATTTCAGCACCGGAAAGGGATTGATATTGGGCAAATCAGCGAGCTCACTGAGTGCGCGAGCCTTCGATGATTTCTCGGGCTTGTCCGTCGGGCGCCTTGAGCTCGTTGGCTTGGTCATGCTCCCGCTCTGGTGATGAGGCTTCTTAGGCGTTTGACGAGGGCCTTCAGGATGCTCTGCCCCAACTCGGGATAGTCCAACAATAGGTCATAGAAGTCTTCTCGGTCTACCCTTAGGAGCAGGGTTTCCTCCATCGCGCTGGCGCTCATCACTCTTGTTTCCGCCTCGAACAGAGTCCACGCTCCTATGGCTTCCTCCACCCCCAGGTTCACCACCTCTTTTCCGTCTTTGCTCAGTCCCACCCGGCCGCGGATGATGACGTACAGCCCGTCAGCGGGCTGACCTTCCTCGAAGATGGAAGCCCCTGCTGGATAGAGAACCTCCTCCGAGATCGAGGCCAGCAGAGCCAGATCTTCGGTACGGGCGGCGGACAGAAGATCGACGTTCTGAAGTAACAGCACCTTTTCGACGACAGTGTACACGGCGGTTCGATGGTACCGTGGCGGCTTCAGCCGCTCAAGCCTTGGCGCTCGGCCAATCGACCCCGCGCATACTCGACCGCTTCCTTCAGGACCGGCGTGACTCCCGTATCTGCTTCTTCCAGAACCGGGGCGAGCTCGATGATGCGGAGCTTCCCCACCAAAGTAGCGGCGCAGGCAGCGAGCCAAGCGTCCTTGCCGTTGATCAGCTCGCGTAGGATCCGGTCGAGGTTCAAGGAGGAACGGTCGATGAGCCGCGAGCCGACGTCCGGGACTGTCTCTGGAGAAGTCGCCTCGAGAAGAGGGAGGATCTGATCTTTGTGATCCTTGGAGAGTAGGTTTCCCAAGAATTCGAGAGCCGCTGCTCGGACGGGCGGTCGGCCGTTCACGACCGCGTTCCGAGAATTGTAGAGATCGCCTTGCGGATAGATCAATCCCAGCAGACGAAAGATGCGATCTCTCGTGAAATCGAAGTGTTCGGCGAGGGCACGCTGCAGGAGTGCCATGGAATCATCTTCGACTCGGTCTCGCCTGATGGCGGTGAGCTTAGCTGCGTAGCTCGAATAGCATCAGCTTCCGCGTGCAGGATCCGGTCGACTTCCAACCGGTCGAACCTGAGCCTTGAGTCGCGGGCCCTCATCTTCCCCAATGATTTGACGATTTGGAAGTGGGTGTTCAAGTCATCGTCTGGCGAGCAGGAGAGAAGCCGGTTGGCGGCAACCTGGCTGTCGAACTCACCCAGGACACGCGGCAGGCCGCGACGAAGCTCGATGGGTTGGCTTACGTCCTCGAGCAACGCTGCGGCGGCCTCGATCACTTGATCGCCAAAGCGAGAGAGCGCTTTACGCGCCGGTGCTCTCAGCCGGCGACGGCCAACTTGCCGGATCAGAGCGGGAATCAAGCTCTTGTCACGGAGCCTCCCGGCACTAGCCGCTGCCGCCCGCGCGACCTCGGTGGAAGGATCCTCCAATAGCTCGAGAAGCATCGCGTGCAGCTGACCGTTGCTCTTGATGAAGCCAAGCGAACGCGCCGCGAGCTCTCTTTCCTGCACGCTGTTAGAGCGTCGATAGCGAAGCGGAAACGACTCGTCTAACACGTCTTCGAGCAGGGCTGGGTAAGCCTACACGTCTTCGAGCAAGTCTTGTGGCAAGACGAGCTCTACTTTCGCAGCGCGAAGAAGCTGTTGCCCACCCTCCGCAGCGGATTCTTCACCGTTTACCTGGAGTCGATCGACGTAGGAGGGCACACCTTCTTACCCTTCCGCGACGGGGCGGCGCTGCCCCCAAACTGTCCGGAGTCAGTGCGCGACGTCGTTGAAAAGGTCTACCAGAGGGTCGACACGTGGATCGGAAGCCTCGTCGAGGACCTTCCCGGGCAGGCGACGATTCTCGTCGTGTCGGATCACGGGATGGTCACGGCGGGCAGCGCCGGCTATCACGCCCGGTATGGCATCTTCGTCGCTTCCGGCCCGGGAATCCGTCGCGGCGCCCAGTTCCGAAGGGCCTCGGTCCTGGACGTGGCGCCAACCATCCTCCACCGATTCAATGAGGCCATCCCGTTCGAAATGGACGGAAAGACGCTGGTACAAGCCTTCGATCCCGATTGGCTCGATCGCCATCCGCCTCGCTACCGGGATGTTCCGCTGGCGGTAGCCGAGGAACCGGTACCGCTCAGGGAAGATTCCGAGGAAGTCATCGACAGGCTAAGGTCGATCGGATACCTGCAGTAAGTCGGACGCCCGTCAAACCCTGCTCGGGCGTCAATATAGGGGATCTTTCTATCAAGCTAGCCAGACGCCAGTCGGACGCGCTTTTAGCAGTCCCTTCTGGACCGTCTGCAGTTCCGGTGAACACCGACTCGAACTGAACCGGACTCTGGGCCGGGAAGTGGTAGGGCACTAGAACGTTGGCTGGCACACCCGTGAGCCCGCGGCGTCCCGGTCCACAAGGATGCGGGCGGGGAGGCGTTCGGTGAGCTCGGGAATGTGAGTAATGATCCCGATCATGCGCCCCCCAACCTGCAACGACTCGATGGCGTCGGCCACCGTGTCCAGGGTTTCCGGATCCAGCGTTCCAAACCCTTCGTCGATGAACAGGCTGTCCAGATTCACCGCCCCGGCCGCGCGCTGCACCTGCTCGCTCAACTCGAGTGCCAGTGCCAGTGAGGCCAGAAAAGTCTCGCCGCCGCTCAGCGTGTCGGCACTCCTCCGCTCGCCGGCGTTTTCCCGATCGAGCACGTGAAACGCGTCCTGCTCGTATTTCAACGTGTAGCGCCCACTAAGGCTCTCCAGCCGGATCGATGCTCCCATGACGAACTCGCGAAAAGCTTCCTCGAGCAAGTAGGCCTGGAAGTTCTCGCTTCGCAGGTCGGTAGCCAGTCGATGATAGAGGGAAGACTCCTGCTCCAAACTGGCTTGCCGCGCGGAAAGCTCGGCGGCCCTCTCCAAACGACGGCGTAGCTCGTTGACTTCTTGTTCAAGCTCTGCCTTTTTTTTCAGCCCTTCCTCGTGATCTCGACGCTTGATGGTCAGCTCCTCTTCGACGTGTCGTAGACTTTGCTCTGAGACCTCGGCACCGGCGAGCGTCTTTTCGAGCTCCGCGACACGCTGCTCGGCGGCATGCCATTCCTGCCGATAGGAAGTGACCTCGCTTTCCATGCGGTCCGACTCGGTGGCGGAGAGAGCCGCCTTGCGGATCGCTTTTTCGTCTCTGAGGCCCGCCGCCCGCATCGCCTCGACGACCTTCTTGCGCGCTTCGAGTGCAACACGGGCCGATTCCCGTGCGGAACGTTCGGCTTCTTCAACGGCCTTGTTCATCGACGAGAGGTCCCCGTCGGTTCTTCGTTCCGTCTCCTCCGCCTTCCTCCTTGATGTTTCGATGTCGTCCTGCAGCGCTGCCAACCGGTCCCGTTCTTTCATGGGATCCGGATTCTCCGTGACCGCGGCTATTTTGTCTTGCAACTGGGCGATCTCGTCTTCCGCTTCACGGGCGCGGGCATCCGCCTCCTGCAGCTGTTCGTTCAGCGCCGATGATGTCTGCTCTCGTTTGTCGAGCGCACCCTGTGCTTCGAGAAGCTTCCTCTCGAGCTCATCTCGTTGCTGCACGCCTTGCCGGTAGACTTCGCGCTCCTTCGCCATACGCTTGATGGCGGAGAGGATGCGTTCCTCCAAGTTGTGACCGCGTTCACCATCTACACGGTGACCGATTGGCTTTGCCGAGCTCATGCTCTCCTCGTTCCACGGACTCCTTGAGCTTGGCGGCCTTCTTTTTCTTTTTTTCCACTTCCCGCTTCGACGCTTTCACGATGGCCCGTGCCTCGGCTTCCGCCTCCATTTCTATCTCCATGGACGATCGCGCTCGCTCTTCAGCGAGCCGCGCCTAAGTCCATTGCCGGCGGCGTTCAAAGTGTGGACAGCCATGTCGTCCGGCTTTTGGGACTCCGTTATGAAGCCTTCACTCAGGCGGTTGTGCTACCGCAAGGTGATTTCGCCCACTTTTTGAAGAGCCAACCGCGCGAGAGGAGGGAGATTCTCCGAGACCTGCTGCGTCTCCAGGTGACCTTGCCCAGGAAAAGTGGACAGGTTGATTATCTCGCATGAGCCGTTTTGAGGTCATGAATCCGTTCGAACACCATTGGGCTGTTGTAATCGAGTGACGAGTGGAGTCGATACGGATTGTAGAACCCCTCGATGTAGCTCGCGACCGCGTCTTTGGCCATACGTCGTGTTGGCCAACTACACCGGTGGAGGAGCTCGGTCTTGAGCGTGCCTAAGAGGCTCTCGGTCACGGCGTTGTCCCAGCAATCACCCTTGCGGCTCATCGAGCACACGATGCCGTACTCATCGAGCACGGCCTGGTAGGTCGCAGCCGCGTATTGAGTACCACGGTCTGAATGATGCACCAAGCCACTTTCCGGCAGGCGGCGCCCCAAGGCCATGTGAAGCGCCTCGAGAGCAAGCTCCGCGCGCAGGTGGGGCTGCATCGCCCAGCCTACGACACGACGCGAGAACAGATCGAGGATGACCGCCAAGTAGAGCCAGCCTTCCCAAGTCCGGATGTAGGTTATGTCCGTCACCCAGAACTGGTTCGGTCGTGCGGCTTCGAAGTTCCGGCCGAGCACGTTGGGTGCGATGGGGCGATCGTGCTTGCTGTCGGTCGTGCGGCGAAAACGCTTGCTGGGCAGACCCTGCAGGCCCATCTCACGCATCAGCCGTGCCACTCGCTGCTTGCCTATCTCGACGTTCTCCCCGTCAAGCTGGCGACGTACACGCTCCCTGCCGTAGGTACCACGGCTATGGGCGTGGATCGCTTGGATGCGCAGCTTCAGCTTCCCATCCTCACACTGTCGCTTGCTGGGCGCGCGCTTCATCTGAGCGTAGTAGCCGCTGGTCGATACCCTCAGAACTCGGCACATCACCCGCACCGGGTAGTTGGCCCGCTCCGCGTGAATGAATTTGAATCTCATTCGCTTTCCTTCGCGAAGAAGGCCGCCGCCTTTTTTAATATTTCTCGCTCTTGCTCCAACGTACGCACTCGACGCCGTAGCGAACGGAGCTCATCACGTTCCGCCGTCGTCAGAGCCTCGCGTGGACCTTCACCGTGATCAACTTTGTATTGTTTCACCCAGTTTCGAAGGGCCGATTCCGTCAGGTCCAGTTCCTTAGCGACCTGGCCGATGCTGCCCTCGCCCTCCCTGAACAGCCGGACCGCTTCCTTCTTGAACTCCCCCGTGAACTTCCTGCGTCGTCGTTCTCCCATGGACGCCTCCAGGCGCATTGTCGCGCCTCGGTTGATGTCCACAAAACCCGGGCAGGGTCACAGGTCTACGAACGGATGAGGAGGGCCGCCGCCGAGTCCAGCCGAGAACTGGAGGTCCGTCTCGGCGGGGTCCGCGAGAGACTGAGCGATGAGATGAGCTCGCTGTAGCCCCGTCTCATTCGGGCACGCGACCATAGAGGGCGTAAATGATGGCGTCGAGGAGGCTCGACTTGCCTGCACCGGTGGGACCAGCAATGGCGAAGAGCTCGAGCCCCGAGAGGTCGAGCGGCTCTTGGCGCTCCTTGAAGCAAGTGAACGCTTCGACGGTGAGTCTGAGCGGTCTCACGAATCTCGGGCCGCTCTATCCCGTGTCATTCCGCTCCGCCTCGCCCAGCAGCTTGTCGAAGGTTTCCAGCAATTCCCGCTCGGTCGGCGAACTGCGGCGCTGCCGACAATACGCTTCGTAGAGCTCTCGGGGCGGCGAGCCACTTGGCGGACGCGGGCTTGCTTCCTCCACCTTTTCGGGGAACTCGACCTCTACCGCCACGACGTTCGGAATCAACCCGCGCACCTTGCGATTGACGTCCAGATCGGCGATCTGCAATGGCACGGTGACTCGGAGCCAGCCCTGCGTCGACAAGCTGGGTGCCTCCCGTTCCAGCTTTCCCATACTTTTCCGGATGGAGCGAAGGGCCCGGCCCCCTTGGTAGGGTACTCGCTCGACGTGCGCCGGTTGTCCGGGCCGTGCGTCGATGACAAGGAACCCTTTCGCCTCCCCGGCCTCGCCGAAGTCGAGTTGAAGGGGCGAGCCGGCATAGTGAGTGGGGGCGGGCGCCGTTTCCACTTCCTGTGGCCGATGAATGTGTCCGAGCGCGATGTAGTGAGCCGTCGAGGGAAGCGCGTCCGGCGTCGTGGCCCACTCTTCTCCAAGGTGAACCTGTCGTTCTGAACCGGAGATAATTGCTCCGAGAAGATGAGTATGCGCCATGACCAGGTTGACGGTTTCGGCCTCGAAGCCACTCACCAAGTGCGCGATGATCGCCCGCATGCCCTGATCGTATTTTTGTCTAGCTTGGCCCTCTTCGGCGGAAAGATCGAGAGTACTCACGAGCCGGCGCGGGGACGCGAATGGGACAGCCGCCACCCGCGCTCGTTCGCCGGACTGTGAGGCAACCTCGATCAACCCCCCGTCCTCTCGCCGGCGCGGAAAAGCCACCGCTTGAACGTCCACCAACTCGGCGAGCGTGCCCCAGGCTTGAAGCCTCGCCGGGCTGTCGTGATTTCCGGCTATGACCACGCTCTTGATTCCGGCCCGGCCGATTCTCTTGAAGAAACCGAAGACCAGTCGCTCCGCGGCGGGATTGGGCGCACCGCTGTCGAAAACATCTCCCGACATTAACAGCAGATCGATTCGCTGGCTCGTAAGGAAGTCTCCCAGGTGCTCCAGCATGTCGGCGAGCTCGGGAAGCCGGTCGATACGCCTCCATATTCGGCCCGCGTGCCAGTCGCTGGTATGAACGATCCGCATTGTCTTATTCGGTCGGCTCCCCCGGAGAGGACGTAAGCATCATATACCCGGATTCTTCGGCGGCGACCTCATGACGCGTCACCAAGTCCAAGAAGAAGTCCCAAGCGGGTAGCCGAGGGCGGTTCCCCCCCCAGCTGAGCAACCGAGCCTCGGCTTCGGCATTCTCTCCACGTGCCGGGAGTGCCTGACGCGCGGGGTCCGTATCCTCGGCGGTTCCGCCGCCTACCTTCCGGGTCCGCTCGGGCATCTCCGCCCTCTTGTCTACGCCTTCCTCACTCATCGAACGTTTCGTACCGACTCGGCTCCCCGTGTTCGGCCCTAAGTCACTTCCCGTTTCACTTTCGCTCCACGGTTGACAGCGCCAGTCCTGGCGCACCAAAGACAAAAGGCCCCGCCGCCTTTCGGCGACGGGGCCTCAATCACCACGTGAACGGATCTTACGTAGCTGGTTTTACGTCCGCGGCTTGGGGTCCCTTCGGACCCTGGGTGACTTCGAACTCGACTTCTTGTCCCTCTTGAAGGGACCGGAAGCCCGAACCAGTGATAGCCGAGAAGTGCACGAAAACATCCGGGCCGTCTTCACGCTGGATAAAACCGAAGCCCTTGCTGTCATTGAACCACTTCACTGTGCCTTTTGCCATGCAGATCTACCTCCTTTCCTCAGAGATTACCCAGCTCCTGCCGGGGTAAGGTGTAGAACTTGCATGGCACTGGGCCGAATGAACGCCGAGCTGGGCGCCGATTTCTACTCGCTACCGGAAGCGGATCGCGACCGCTTTCTCCGAAACCGAGCCATTACCTTCCTGATGGAAAACCCCGCCACCGGCGCGCGCCTCTACTTGTCGAAGCTCTATCTTTGGACTTGGCGCCCTGGAGTGGGGCACGAATACTCTCCCGGTCGCACCCGCGCCTATCTAATCCTTTGGAGCGTCACGCTGCCCTTGATCCTGTTGGGTTGGCGGTTGGCCAGGCGCCGACCCGAAGCGGAGCACCCCGGGCTCTTACTCGGGGTGTGGACCTTTCTGTCTCTACTCTATGCCGCCTTTGCGGTGAACATGCGTTTTCGTTTCGAGTCGGAAGCGCTCCTGGTACCTTATGCGGTGCTCGCGGTGAGTGGGGGCTGGAATTACTTGAGAGCGCGGACAGGCTTCTGGCGTCGATATACGTGATCGCGTCAGTCGGCCTCGCCAGACGCCGGAACTCAGTCGAGGTCCCTGGGTCGCCATAGTTGGATGAGCTTGCCCTTTGGAGCTCCTGTCAGCTCGTTCCAGCTCTCGATGGAAAGTTCGATTTGCGCGAGAGCGCCCGTGGGGAACGGCTCTCTTTGGACGGTCAGCGTTCCTACTAATTCCTCCAGGCCGGGATTGTGCCCGACGATTAGAATCCTCGTCGCCGAGTCGGGCACCGTCCTCTGGAGTACACCGAGGATATCCGGGGGCTGAGCTAGATATAGCTCCTCCTCATAGTGGATCTTTCCCGAGTACCCGCTGCCTTTCGCCGCCGCCTCCGCCGTCTTTCGGGCACGCAGCGCGGTAGAGCTCGCGATCCATTGCGGCGTGAGCCCTTCCCTCTTGATGAGCTTTCCCATGGCCGGCGCGTTCTTCTCTCCCCGTTTGTTGAGGGGGCGATCGTGATCCGCGAGACCGGCGTCCTTCCAGCTGGACTTGGCGTGTCGGAGTACCAAAAGCGTTCTCACTGTTTCGTCACCTTGCGCGACAACTTTATTCCATAACTCTTCCAGAGGTCGAACCTTCATCTGGAACTTCGAGTCGACCGGCACGCTCCTGTATCTTGCTGTTTGCGGCTCCGCAGTGACCTTCTTCCTCTACTACTGGCTGTTGTCCATTCTTCTTGCGAAGCGCCTTGCGCTCACCGCCTACATCACTCCCCTGGTAGCCGTCTCGGTGGGCATGTTGCGGGGTGAATCGCTCAATCTACAAATGTTGGTCGGCGCGGCGCGCGGCGCTAGTCGTTGCCGGAGTGGCTCTTACGGTAGGGAAACGTTGACCGCGCCCGGCCGACACTATTCCGTGTGCAATGCCTCAATGGGATCGAGCGCAGCGGCTCGTCGCGCCGGAGCCACTCCCGAAAGGAGACCGGTTAGCAAACTGATGACGACCGCCAAAACCGCATAGAGAACTGGCGTGTGCACGGGGAGCCCGGGAGCGAATCCCCGCAGCAAGGCACAGATCCCCAAACCTCCCAGCAAACCCACCATCCCACCGATAGTAGAGAGCGCCCCCGCTTCGACGAGAAACACCATTTGGACCTGCGATCGCGAGGCACCGATGGCGCGAATCAAGCCGATCTCGGACGTTCGCTCTCCCACCGCGATCCACATCATGGTCAGGATACCGATGGAGCCCACCAAGAGAGATATGCCAGCGATGGCACCCACTGCCATGGTGATGACGTTCAGCACGTTGTCGAAAACGTCCATCATGGCTGCCTGGGTGGTGATAGTGAAGTCTTCGTTTCCCCGATGACGGTCGATCAGGAGACGAGTGATGCTCTCCACGATGCGATCGACGCTGGCTGCACTCGAGAAGAGGACGTCGATCTCTTGGAGCTCGTCCTGATTGAAGATTCTCATCGCCGAGGCCACCGGGATGTACGCACCGTCGTCGATGTCGAAACCCACGAACTGACCCTTGGGCTCCATGACCCCCACCACGCGAAAGCGCGTTCCACCGATGTGGACGAACCGCCCCAAGGCATTGGCGGCCCCGAAAAGCTCCCGCTTCAGCTTGGGACCGAGAACGGCCATGTACTGGGCCCGCCTGGGATCTCCCGCCGGCCAGAAGGCACCTTGCCGAACACGAAACTTCCAGACCTCGGGCACCGCCGGTGTAACGCCATAAATGTAGACGCTGCGGCCTCGTCCTTCCGCCTCAACTCGTGCCATGCCGAAGGCGAGGGGCACAACGGTTTCGATCTGAGGCAGCCGCTCGATCGCCTCCGCATCATCCAGGGACAGCTTGTGAGTGGTTCCACCCAGCACGCCGGGCAAGCCCATCGTCTCCGCCTTGCCGGGATTGATCTGGAGCAAGTTGGTACCGAACTGAGTGAACTGATCCAGGATGTATAAACGCGTCCCCTCGCCAATCGACGTCAGGAGAATCACCGAGCCGATGCCGATGGCGGTGCCGAGCATGGAAAGCATGGAGCGCAACCGGTAGCGAGCCAGAGCACCCAAAGCGAGTCCAAACAGGTCGCGCATCTCTTTTCTTTCCTAGCGGCGTGCCAGCGCCAGGATCGGGTCCAGGCGAGCGGCCCGACGAGCGGGTAAGACGCCAAACGTCATGCCGACCACCATCGAAACGGCTAGGGCGGCAGCCACCGCCCAGGCGGGAGGGCTGGCGGGAAGAGCCGGGTACAGGCCAACCAGCACTTTCACCGCCAACCAACCGACCGCCAAACCCACCAGTCCCCCGGCTGTGGAGAGAAGAGCCGCCTCAGTTACGAAGACCGCGATGATCTGCCGCGGCGCGACACCCACCGCTTTCAACAGACCGACCTCTGGAGTCCGCTCGGAAACGGAAACCAGCATGACGTTCATGATGCCGATGCCGGCAACCGCCAGAGATATGGAAGCAATCGCTACCAGTACCAGAGTGAGGGTGTTCACGATCGAGGAAAACGTCTCGACCACGGCGTTCTGGGTGATGCAGGTCACGTCTTCCTCGTCATGCCTTTCCGTCATGACGCGGATCACATCCCGGCAAGCGAGGTCGAGATCGGAAGTGGACCGGACCTCCAGGATGATTCGGAAGAGCGAGTTTCGATTGAACAGCCGCATTGCCGAGGCCACCGGTATCACCACCATGTCATCCATGTTGATGCCGAGCTGCGTGCCTTTCTGGGCCAGGAGACCAATAACCCTCATGCGCGCGTCCTCGATGCGCACTACTTCGCCAAGCGGATTCTGCCCAGGAAAAAGCTCTTCGGCTACCTTCGATCCGAGGACGACGACCGCCGCCCCACGATCCACTTCCGCCTCCGGTAGGAAACTTCCGCGCGCCATCTCCAGATTACGGACCTGCAGGAACTGATGGGTCGACCCGATCACCGCCACTTGACGACGCCGCTCAGCATGAGAGACGGCACCGGTCCCCATGGCAATTGGCGCCGAGCGCTGCACGCTTCGCAGACTTCCGGCCAGAATCTCGTAATCGTCGAGTGTCAGATCGTTGGGGGCCCCTCCCACGCCGGGGAACCCTCCGGTGGTCTCTGTTTTTCCGGGAAGCACGATGAGGAGATTCGTCCCGATATTCCCGAACTGATCGGAGACGTAAGTCACGGCTCCCTGGCCCAGCGCGGTGAGCACAACCACCGCCGCCACACCGATACCCATGCCCAACAGACTGAGGGCACTGCGCACGCGACGCCCGATCAGAGCGCGCAAGGCGTATCGAAGAAGATCCTGAAGCGTCACCCCCGTCCTCCTGCGAGATCGGAGAATCCAGCGACCTGGGACATCTGTTCGCCGCTGAAACGCCGTGCGACCCGGCCATCCGCCAAGATCAGGACTCGATCCGCAAGCCGTGCTACGTCCGGGTCGTGGGTCACGACAACGAGCGTGAGACCGTTCTTGTTCATCTCCTGCAGCAGCTCGAGCACTTGTTGACCCGACGTGGTGTCCAGATTCCCCGTCGGTTCGTCGGCGAGGAGAAGGCCGGGTCCCATCACGGTGGCACGCGCCAGCGCGACTCGCTGCCTTTCTCCGCCGGATAGCTGATCCGGCCGATGATCGGCCCGCTCGCCGAGGCCCACGGCCCGCAACAAGTTGGACGCTTTCTTCCGTCGCTGGTCCCGCGGAATGCCCGCGAAGATCATAGGAAGCTCTACGTTCTCGAGCGCCGTCAAGCGAGAGACGAGATGGAAGAACTGGAAGACGAAGCCAATTTGGTGCCGACGGACCTGGGTGAGCTCGGCCTCGTCGAGATTCGCGACCTCACGATCGTCGAGTCGATAGGATCCCGAGGAAGGGCGATCGAGAAGACCGAGGATGTTGAGAAGGGTCGACTTTCCGGAGCCGGAAGGGCCCATGATGGCCACGTGCTCGCCAGCCGCGATCTGCTCGTCTATGTCGACCAGAGCGTGAACGGGCTGACCTCCCACCATGAACGTCCGGGAGATCTTCTCCAGACAAATCACGGTGCCCCGTGGCTCGCCTCGACCACCGCCGGTGCCCCCACTTGAACCTCGGGGCGATCGAGCGAGATGACGACCTCGTCGCCCGCATCGAGCCCACTCACAATCTCCGTGTAGTCCCAGTTGCTGAGACCCGCCTCTACATCTCGAGCAACCAGAACACCGTTTTCGACCAACAGGACTTGATTCCCTTCGAGAAGAGCCTGCGTCGGTATCCGCAGCGCGTCCTTTCTCTCTTGCAGGATCACTTCGACATCGGCCGAAGTGCCGGGCAACAAGCGTCGGGAGATAGTGACGTCATCGAGCTCCACTTCTATCTCCAGGGTTCGATTCTGTGCTTCCACATCGAGAACGTAAGGCGCCACCCGCACGACCTTGGCTGAAAAATTCTGACCACGGTGCGAGTCGACGGTCACGCGAGCCGGCTGTTCGGGGGCGATCTGCGCGGAGTCCACTTCGTCCATCGGGGCGCTTATATAGAGGCTGTCGGGGTCGAGGATATCGACCACCGGAGGAATGGGAAGGGCGGGCGGCGACGGAGAGGCCCACTCCCCGACCTCGGTCGTAAGATCCGCGACGATCCCGTCGAACGGCGTTCGCAGCACGGTCTTCTCGACTTTCGTACGCGCCAACAATACGGCGGCTCGAGCTCTTTCGACGCTGGCGCCCGCTGCCTCACAGACAGCCACGGCGCGGTCCGCCTCGGTCGTTGCCTGATCCAGAAAATCCTGAGAGGCGATCTCGTCTTCGGCAAGACGCGCGATGCGCTCCCTCTCACGTGCTGCCCGCTCGGCGGCCAGACACGCTTGCCGCTGTTGCGCGCTGGCCGTCTCGATCTCGCGCTCGGCGAGCGCCAACTCGGCCCTTTGCAACTGATCGTCGAGCCGAAGAACGGCAGCTCCTTTGGTGACGCGCCGCCCTTCCCGAAACGGGATCGCGATAACCGTGCCACCGAACTCCGGCGAGAGCTTGGCTCTTTTTCGCGCTCGAACCGTTCCTGCCTGCGAGTTGGTCACGGTTTCCTCAACCGGACCGGCCGCAACGATTACGACCTCTACCGGGATCGGCTCAGGGGCGAAGACCACGAACCAGAGCAAGATGACAAGAACAATTACTCCGACTGGAATAGCGGCACGCCGGATCCATCGCTTCATGTCCCTACTCTAGCAGATAGGCACCCATCCGATAGCACACGTTGGCGCAGTGCGTTGTTGTAGCATGGCCACGGCGCACGAGCCGACCATGGACCTTTTCTTCGAGATTCACCGAGGACTCCCTCAGGAAGCTCCCGGATCGGAAGCGGCCACGCTCGAGGCCTTGTCTTTGGTGGGTCGATTGGTCAACGGGAGAACAACTAGAAATCGACCTCTATCGACGTCACTCCGACGCGTACGGCTATGTCTTCTTCATCATGAGAAAGAAGGAAGCCGCTTGATCCGTTCGGTCGAAACGGCTGAGCAGTAGGCGAGAAACCATGCACGACGATCTCATCAAGAGATGCTACGTTCTCGCCCGACGCGCCGTCGAGCACGGAAACCATCCCTTCGGGGCACTACTCTGGAAAGATGGCCAAGTTCTCATGGAAGCCGAGAACACCGTGGTCACGGAGAAGGACGCGACTGGACACGCCGAGCTCAATCTAGTACGGATGGCAGGCAAGCGCCTGGATCTGGAGATGCTTACCGGGTCCACCCTCTATACGAGCACGGAGCCCTGTATTATGTGTCAGGGATCCATCTATTGGGCGGGGATTCCCGGGATCGTTTACGGTGTTTCGGGATCTTCTCTCGCCGAGCTACAAAACGCCGGCTGGTACGTTTCTAGCCGCGACAATTACCAGCGAATGCACGCCTCGATCGAGGTAAGCGGGCCCATCCTCGAGAACGAGGGAATGGACATCCACAAACGGTTTTGGAAGTGAAAACGAGGGATCCTATCCGCACGCCTTCAACTACACGAGGCGCACCTTGTTGCGGATCGCGCCGATCTTCTCGACTTCGCACACGCATTCATCGCCGTCTTTGAGAAAGACCGGCGGGTTACGCGAAAAGCCCACACCGAACGGCGTGCCGGTTGGGATCAGGTCTCCGGGGAGAAGCGTCGTTCCTTCGGAAGTGTAGGCGATGATCTTCGGCACGTCGAAAATCAAGTTCTTGGTATTGGAGTTCTGCATCTCCTTGCCGTTGAGCACCGTGCGCACTTGCAGGATGTGCGGGTCCGGAATCTCATCGCGCGTGACAATGTAGGGACCATAGGGGCAGAACGTGTCCAGCGACTTGCCGCGATCCCATTGCTTTGCGTTGGCGAACTGCAGATCTCGGGCCGAGACGTCGTTCACAACCGTATAACCAAAGACATGATCCATGGCACTCGCCTCGCTGATGTCCCGGCCGCGCTTGCCGATGACGACGCCCAGCTCCACTTCATAATCCACTTCTTTGGTAACCGAGGGCGACCACGACAAATGGTCGAACGGCCCGGTCACGGAATTGGGAAACTTGCAGAACAGCACGGGCTCTTCGGGCACCGGCAGCTTCGCTTCCCGGCAGTGGTCGATGTAGTTGAGCCCCACAGCAACAATTTTGGATGGAACGGCGATCGGAGCCGCGATCTTCACGTCTGATAGCTTGTAGCGCTTGGCTTCGGTCGATTTCAGGGCTTCCCGGACACGATCAAGCACAGACTCTCCGGTCTCGACGATAAGCGCCAGGTCTCCGTCCTTGCCGACCGGCAGGCCGGCCGCCGCCAGGTCGACAACCCTGTCCCCGTCCAGCACGCCCGGACGCGTCTTGCCTTCATGTAGGAACGTCAGCAGTTTCAATGGTCACCTCTCCCTTTTTAGCTCTTCGGGGTCGACGGGCAGCTTGACGGGCGTACCGCGTCGCGCCGACAAATCCATGGCCATCGTGAGCAGCAGGTTGCGATGCCCGTCGGCCGCGGTCGCGTGGTGCGTGGCGTGTCCCTTGGCCAGGCGGTCGAACCAGGTCATGGTCTCGTCGCGCATCGGGCCCCACAGCCGGCCGTCTGCCAAGTCGCCCGGCGGGTAACTCCCAATGAAGTCGACGTGGCGAGGAGCGCCGGCGTCGAAACCCTTTGGCTGATACCCAGCCCCCTGCGGACGCTCCGAGGCGACGATCACGTCGCGGTGAGTATCTTCGATGTCGATGACGCCTTCGGTGCCCACGATGCCGATCTCCAGACCGTACACCGAGCCGGGCCAAACCACCGGCAGTGCCCAACTGATGCTCATGCTCCACAACGTGCCATCGGCCATGGTGAAGATGCCCAGCGTCGCGTCCTTGGTACCCAGCTCCCCGAGCACCCGGTCGACGGAACGGGCAAAGACCTCCACCGGCTCCTTGTCGCCCACCAACCACAGGCAGGCGTCGAGACTGTGGGTGCCCGACACGACCATCGGGGTCGACGCGGCACGCCGCTCGGTGCGTCGCAGCGTCGCGATCGGCACCATGCGGTTCATGAAGGCACGCGTCACGACGGTGGTGATGTCGCCGATCTGACCGTCGCGAATACGCTGCCGGGCTAGGTCGGAGATCGCTTGTGTCGTCTCGTCCAACGCCTCGGGGTTGGGAAGGCTGGTCAACACGCGATGGGCGGCGGTCACGGGCGTCGCCGATCTCATGATCTCGACGCCCGCCTCCTGCGCCTCAGAACGGCGTTTCGGATCCGGGTGAAGCCGATGACTTCGTACCCGGCTCGCAATAGATTGCGCGCGATCGCGCCACCATGATGCCGAGCCCGATGACACCCACAGCGTTCGAACGTCTACCTGTCCGTGCGGTGCCGGTTGAGGGTTTGATGTGCTTGTCTCCCATAATCAATTCATCGACCGGGCACTAGCGGGGTATCGCGGAGAGAGAAAGCGGTTGCGCTGGATTCGAGAACGGAGGCTAGAGAGCGTAGCGGCTATTCTGGTGACTGCTGGGTTTCTTCCTCCGTTGAATCTTCGGCGGCTTCCTCACCCGGCTCGTCTTCCAAATCCCAGGGTAGGGGTTGCGGTCCGGGAACGATCCCGAAGATATCTGGATCCTCGCCACCCACTAGCTGGGGCTTTTCTTTGTCTGCTCTGCGCAGAGTGCGCTTGTCGCTCTTGTTGCGCTGCCGTTCCTGCCGTGCCAGCTCTTTCTGGCGCTTGAGGAACGTTTGTCGGCTACGGTTTGACACGAGTTGTCACCTCCTTGCCACATTTGAGGGTTTCGCCGGTTCGAGAAGCGGAAGCCATGCCCCCCTCGCTGGGCTGGCTCAACAACCTGACGAAGGAACTACCGAGAGCGAAATAATGCCGGGTGGCGTACCGTGCGGCACGACACGACGTATTCTAGTCCACGTCGCGCCAAGGTGCAAGCCGAGGGTTTGGTGGAGGAGGGCGCTAGAGGACCTATCACGTTAAAACTAAACAGTTTGTTCTGATGTTAGTCCATCAAACCCGACGGGAGTCGAGGTGAGGCGATGAGGGCCTCGAACTCCTCCCAGCGCTTTTCGGGATTGTCCTCGGTGCCGCCGCGCTCCTCGATGAAACGACCCACCATATCCTTCCCCAGGTTGTAGTTAATGATGTAGCTTCGATACTGGTCGTAGAAACGAATGGTTTGCTGGACGCGGGGGAGCGTCCTCACCGCGTAACGAGCCAGCCATTGGGCGGCTTCGTCGGCGTCGAATTCGCCGTTCAGGTACCGTCGCGCGGCCTCGTTTCCCGCGTAGGAGAGCTCCGACATCAACTCCTCGACCTCGTAGTAGATCTCCGCCTGAGACACATCGAGACCGGCAAGGGGGAACAGCACGTCCCGCTCGAAGACGATCCGCTCCTCGCCGGGAAAGGCGACATCGATTCCATAGTTGGCGGACCCCTCCGCAATGAGCTGCATTGGGCTAAACAAGGGTAGGACCGTGAACTCCACCCAACCGCGATCGTTGGCCAGATGCTTTTCCCGTACGACGTTGTAGACATGGTGACCCGGATAGCCCTCGTGGCAAGCAAGATCCAAGGCTCGGTCGATGGCGATCGGCAGGTCGGTGTTCACCTGGATAAGACTTCTGTAGTTGCCCTCGTACCAGTTGTAGCCAGACCAGCTCTTGTCGGTGACGTACTCGATTCGAAAGCTCTCTTCTTCGGGAAGCTCGATGTATGGTTTCGTGCGAGCGCGGCATTCTTCTAGAGCGGTCTCGAAAACTTCTTCAAGCCTATCGCGTGGAATAAGGAACTGCTCTCGAAACTCGTCGTAGCGTCCCACCAGAGGGCCGGACCCGGGGAGAACCTTCTCCAAACGGTCCAGCGTCTCTTGGAAATCCGAATCGGAGTAAGTCGGCGCAGTCGCGTCGTATAAGGCTCGAGACTCCTCATCGAAGCTGAGGCGTTCTCCCTCCAGCATGTCGGCGCGGGAGAGAAGAGACTCAAGCTGGAGAGTCAGGAAACGGTGCCGGAGCCGAACCAGCTCCTCCTCGTTCGACGCATCGATGGCCCGTAAATCGGCGAGAACGGAACTCCCCATTTGGCGAATCGAGCTTAGGTCGGTGAGCTGCTCCTCGGCCTGTGTCTTCAGAGCTTCCGGGCCGTAGTAGGCATCGACGTAGTCTTCGTCGTGCGGCCCCATGGCTAGGACCAGTTTCACGTAATCCTCCGCGGCTCGATCCATCGCGTCCATTGTAAGGGATGCCACGCCCGGCCGCTCCCTGACTTGTGAGCACGCGAGCATCATCCACGAACAAGAAAGAGAGGCGAGCCAGCTTCTCATCGTTATATCCCTGGTTTCTCGATCGTCTGGGTCTTACTTTAACTGGCTGGACCGGCCGAACGGGTTGCCGGACGCTGGCCCACGCCTCGTTATACAATAATAAGAAGACATGGACTTCTCGATGGAGACGCTGACCAGCCTCTTTGTTGGATTGGGACTGGCCGCTGCCTGCGGCTTTCGGGTATTCGTCCCGCTTCTCATCCTGAGTTTCGCCTCACACGCCGGGTATCTCGAGCTCAGTGCAGGCTTCGCCTGGATCGAAACCGTCCCTGCCCTGCTCGCCTTTGCCACTGCGACGATCCTCGAGATCGGCGCCTACTATATCCCATGGGTGGATAACGTTCTCGACACGCTCGCCGCTCCAGCGGCCATCGCGGCGGGAACCATCGTGGTGGCCTCGACGCTCACCGACGTCGACCCTTTTCTATCCTGGACCCTGGCTGCTATCGGAGGTGGCGGCGTCGCCGCTGCCGTCCAGATCACGACGACCGCGATCCGTCATGCATCGACTCTCACCACCGGAGGGTTGGCTAACCCCCTCGTCTCTACCACGGAGGCCGCCGGCTCGTTCTTCCTCGCCACACTCGCTGTAGTCGTACCGGTGATCGCCGTGAGCCTCATGCTCTTCCTCTTCGTCTACGCGGCAAGGAAATTTCTTGCCTGGCGTCACCCCGCTTCTGCCTAAGCGTTGACGACCGTCGGCGACCGCGACGACTGAAACATGGCGGGATATTCTCAAGCGATCGATACCATCGGCCCCGCTTTCGCGCGCACTATCCAGCAGCTGTTCAAGCCGGTCCGCATCGGCCACTGGCTTCGTCTGTCGGTGGTCTCGCTTCTAACCTGGGAGTTCGCCGGCGTCGGGTTCAATTTCAACGTCCCGGGCCCCACCGGCGGCGACACATCCGAAGAGCTACTGGCCGCTGTTCCCAACCTCCCACTAATCGTTGCCGCCAGCGTGGTGACCGTGATCCTCTCGCTATTCTTGACCTACGTCGCGGCTGTCTTCCGCTTCATCCTGTTCGACTCCGTCCTTTACGATCGCTGTCAGATCACCGAGGGCTGGAGCCGCTGGCAACGACACGCACGAGGACTGTTCTTGTGGTGGATCGGCTTTACCGTGGTCCTGTTTCTCGTCCTCATCATCCTTTTCGGACTACCGGTCGGATTGGCCTGGTTGGGGGGCGTGCTCGATGCTCCCGAGGAGCACCTGGTACTGTTGGTGCTGGGAGGCGTGTTTCTGTTTTTCGCGTTCGTGGCAATTATTATCGCCAGCATGGTGATCCACTTGGCGGCCAAGGACTGGGTCGTTCCGCTGATGGCGATGGAGAACCTGGGCGTCATGGAAGGCTGGCAGCGATTGCTCCCGATGCTGCGCGGGAACTGGCCAGCTTACCTCTTCTTCATTCTGATGAAAGCGCTTCTCGCCCTCGGGAGCGCCATTTTCTTCACTATCCTCTATATCATCCTGGCTTTGGTGATCCTCGTACCCTTCATTCTATCGGGGATCATCGCCGGTGTTTTTGGACAGGCGGCCGGGATTACTTGGAGCCCACTGGTCATCGCAATCGTCTCGGTTATCGGGGGAATCGTGCTCCTCGTCGCGCTGTACGGGATGGCGTTTTTCTACACGCCCGCGATGGTCTTCTTCCAATCCTACGCGCTTCACTTCTTCGGCACCCAGTACCCCAAGTTGGGCGAAGCGCTAGCGTCGGTCCCCGCGCCGAGCCCGACCGGTAGCTCTCAGTCGACCTAGTGCCGTTCCAACGGGGATGTCCCGGCCGCTGTTGAATTTGGTCGGGTAGCGGCGGCACCTGTGAATACTCTTAGGCAGCAAACTCATCGCTGTCAAGAGATTTCTGTTTGCTTCTAAGCGCGTGAACGAGAGCGCCCATATGGCGATAGCCTTTGATACGCCGGAACTTTTTCTGCGCGGTGACGACGCCAAGAGCGGTCCATCGGCGAACCATGGAAGGACTCTACCAACGCTTGACGTTTCTCGATACTCTGCGAATGGTTCCGTTGAGATTCTCAATGGCGTTCGTCGTGGCAAGAGACTGGCGAAGTAAGGCGGGCAGCGCGAGCTTCACGACCGTGAGTGTCTCTTCCATCCCTTCACGAAGGCTTCCGGCAGCTTCGTCGTAGCCGTTTCGCTCGAGCCACGACACCAATGTCTGAAGTCGCTTGCGCGCCTTGTCGGCACTCTTGCACTTGTAGGCTTCCTTCATCGTCTGGAGCACGTAGGCGTGACGAGACTTGGGAAGGTACGAGCGAAGATTCCGGAGTTTATGGATCTGGCACCTTTGGATGACCGCGAGGTCCCCCAAAACGTCGACGAGTACCTTGCGGATGCCTTTGCCTCCGTCCACTACGCAGAGAATCGACTCATCGACGCGCAAGCCTCGCTCGAGAAGGTCCTGCAACATCGCGGTGCACACCCGAGAGTTCTCCGTCGAGCCCAGCCATATACCCAGGGGCACCTTCGTTCCATCTATTGTGATACCGAGAGTTACGACGACGGTCTGTCCGGCCACCTCAAGGCCATCCAGCATCAGTGCCGCAAGCTCGAACTCCTCTAGCCGCCGAGACAGGTATTCCTCGAGCTTCTTAGTCGTCTGGCTCACGAGGTGACGGCTGGCGGCACTCTTACTCGTGCCACGAGACTTCAACTTGGCCGCGGGTTTGTCCAGACTCGATTCGTAATTTCGGGTCGATACCCCCACCAAGATCTGATTCAACACTCGCTCTGGAAGCGGGTCTTCTTCGCGGAAGGCTTCGAAGTGTGGAAGCGACGCCTCCTCGCCCGACTTCGAGCGAACTCGAGGTCGCGACACTTGGATGCGACGACCACCGAAGCTCAGCTCTCCGTTCGTGCTCCCCCAGTGGTCATGAGTTCGCTCCTTCTCGTGCTTGCCCTTGAGCCCCGCGATCTCCTCGGCATCCTCTCTGAGCAGTAGGTGCAGAGCTGTCAGTCCTTGCTCGTACACCCATTCCGTCAGATCCGCCTTCGTGGCCGCGATCCCAGCTATCATCGGTAGCAGTATCTGACCGACTTGGCCAACTACCTTGCCCGTAGGCGAGTGCGTTTGCTTTCTTACTGGCTTCTTCGATTTCCTAGACATTGGTGGCTCCTTGTCCCCCTCTGGAGACGGTTTATTGGCAGACCTATTCTTAGGCCGGCCAAGGAGCCGCCGCTACCCCAAATTCAACATCCGGCGGGACATCCCCGTTCCAACTATTTGGACCCAAAACTCCGTACCTACCGTGGCTACGGCATTGCCAATGAGCGACTCCATCGTTAGGCCCAACAAGTTGGAACGGCACTAGTCGGCCACCTGCTGACTGAACGGCAGCATCAACTCCGGCCAGATCAGATCGGGCTCCTTCTCGAAGAGGGTTTCCCTGTCGCCGCGAGCCAGCTCCCAGTCCCCTCGATTGATTTCCCACTGCAGCTGCCCGGGCCCCCAGCCTGCATAGCCCATGAAGATGTGCATCTCGTTGGCGCCCTTCTGTCGCTTCAAGAGCTCCTCGAGAACGTCCCGCTCACCGCTGAAGTAGACGTCCCACATCACGTGCGGGGCTCCTTCGGGAGGGTTGCCGGTTCTGAACAAAACGATGTGAGCGTTCATCGCCACCGGCCCGCCAAAGAATAGTTGATGGGACGGCTCGCCTTCGACCTCGAGATCCGGGAGCGCTTCCGACAGCGTTACGTTCGTCGTACGGTTGATGATCACCCCGATCGTCCCATCCTCTTTACTGTGAGCCAGCAGGAGAATGACGGTTTCCCTGAAGGTGCCGGGGACGCGGGGCTTGGCCACCAAGAACACACCCTTGGCGGGCTCGATCGCCGCCCATTCCGCTTCCACGGCGGTACTGGCCGCTGCCAATAACACGACGGCAGGAACTAGGAGGAGGAAACGCCGGTATGGCCAAATCAGTTCAGCTAGGCTCACGGATTGGCTCCTTCGCTGACACCGGCCGTCGGGCCGGGCGGGATCTATTGTAAACGAGATGGCCGCGGGTGACCCAAGGAGCCGGTATCTCGCTTGCCGGGAGTTCTGGCGTTCTCCATCACAAAAAGGCTGTACTTGGGGTTCTTTGTTTGAGACAATTTCGTGATCGGCGAAGCGAGGGAGATTGAGGAGAGTCTTACTCATTGTTTGTGTCGCCCTACCTCTGACCGCGTCCCCTCTATATCCCCAGTCCCAACCGCCGTCCCAACAGTGGTACGAAAGGATCGATCTCTACGGAGATCTCCGCCTGCGTTACGACGCCACCAAGAGTGACGATTACCAAGACGACTTCCGCTATCGACTGAGAGTGGGCCTCGAGGCGGCCTTGTCGGATGCCATCACCGCAGGTGTCGAGATTCGCAGCGGGGACCCAAAAAAACCGATCTCCGACAACCAGAGCCTCGGAGGTGGGTTCAGCAAACACGAGTTCAGCATCGCGGAGGTCTTTGGCGACTTCCGGCTCTCACCGCGCTTTTCCGTCGTCGCCGGCAAGTTCGAGCATCCCCGGTACTGGGTGGTCTCGGACATGCAGTGGGATAGCGACGTGACCACCGAGGGCTTCATGGAGCGTGTCGAGCTGTGGAGTCGCGATGATCATCTCTTGAGACGGCTCGACCTGAGTATCTATCAGCTTATCCTCGCGCAAACGGACCAAGGCGACGCCTGGTTGTTTGGCGCTCAAGTGCGACCCACCGTTCAGTTCGGAGACGACAATACGCTCACGATTGGCGCGGGCTTCGATTACATGCTCGATCCCCAGCGCGTCCTTGATTTGACGCTGGCGGGCGAGCTGGTGGGTAGAGTGACCAACCTCCTGGATGAATCAGACCAGCTGATCAGCGACTTCCGTATTCTGACGGCCTTCCTTGAGTGGAGGAACCGTGCGGTGGAAGGCTGGGCTCTGACTTCGTCCTTCTTTTTCTACAACAATTTCGGCGCAAGCGACGCTCTCGGCACGGAGATCCGTACCGGCGCGCGGGGAAGGGGAAGTGAGAACAATAACGCTTTCTTCTTCCGCATTGCCGCGGATCAAGGCCGGGAGCCGCGCCAAGTTCGGATCCGCTTCACTTACTACTACTCCGAGCCCGACGCGTTTCTCTACGCCTTTGCCCAATCGGACACCCGCCAAGCATCCAATCTGAACGGCACTCGCGTCGATCTGCGTATTGGCATGCCGGCGAGGACGTATTTCAACATCTCCTGGTACCGCACGAAGCCGAAGCTGGGTGAGGCCACCACCATGAACCGCTGGTTGATCGACTACGTGATGGGTTTCTGACGAACCGGTCGCACATCCTTAAGCTCTGCACCCGCACTGGTCGAAATCCGAGGCGCCGCCTATAATGACGGCCCAGCGGGGACCCGCGACCAGATGAGTCCAGGATTGGAGGGGCGTTGATCGACCAGACGGTTTCCCATTACCGCGTCGTGAAGTTTCAAACTCTCCTCGATCGGCTGCAGCCGGGAACCGCCCAGCAGTGAAAAGCCGGCTCGCCTTCGCTCTGACGATCCTCTTCGCCCTCATTTCCGCTCCAGCGTTCCCCCAAACCGAATCGCTCGGGGACGAGACGATCGCGCGTCTCCAGCAATACCTGCGCGTCGACACGACTAATCCGCCCGGAAACGAAACACGCGCCGTCGAGTTCTTCGCAAAGCTCCTCGAGGCGGAGGGGATTCCTTACGAAACCGCGGAATCTGCGCCGGGACGAGGAAACCTTTGGGCTCGTCTGGAAGGAAGCGACGAGCCGGCACTCGTGCTCCTCAACCATACCGACGTCGTCCCGGCGGACGAGAGCCATTGGAGTATCGACCCCCTCGCCGGCGAGATTCGAAACGGTGAGCTCTACGGCCGCGGCGCGCTCGACATGAAGTCCACGGGGATGCTGCAGTTCCAGGCGTTTGTCATGCTCCATCGTGCGGGAAAACCGCTCCGGCGCGACGTCATTTTCGTGGCTACTGCCGATGAGGAAGCGGGCGGCTTTTTTGGAGCGGGTTGGCTGGCCGAGAACCGACCCGAGATCTTCGACAACGTGGGCTTCCTTTTAAACGAAGGCGGGAACGGAAGCCGCGACGGTGACGGCATCGTCTTCGGAGTGGAGGTGACGCAGAAAGTTCCGGTGTGGCTCCGCCTAGTCGCATCCGGTGAGCCGAGCCACGGCTCGACACCGCGCGTCACCTCTTCAGTCAGCCGTCTCCTCACCGCCCTTTCCAAGATCGATGACTACGATTTCGAGCCCCGTATCGTCCCCGCGGTCGCAACCTACTTCCGAGGCCTCGCGGAAACAGAAAGAGACCCGCGACGCGGACAGTTCCTGAATATGGAGGAGGCGGTCCGGGATCCCGAGTTTCTACGCCAGCTCCAGCTCGACAGTCCCTTCCTGCACGGGCTCACACGGAACACGTGTTCCATCACGCGCCTCACGGGAAGCAACAAGATCAACGTCGTACCGTCGGAGGCCGCGGCCGAGATCGACTGCCGTCTGCTTCCCGATCAAGACCGAGAGGAGTTCATCGCAAGCTTGGAGTCGCTCATCGATGACCCTCACATCGCGATCGAAACCATTCTGGCGTTTACGCCCGCGGTGTCCTCGACCGACACCGAGCTCTACCGCGCGATCGAAACGATCTGTAAGCAGCACTTCCCCACCGCGCAAGTCATTCCCATGGTCTCCACCGGTTTCACGGACAGTCACTTCTTCCGCGATCTCGGTATCGTGAGCTATGGTTTCGATCCGACCATCATCCCTGCGGAAATCGAAGGCACCATTCACGGTAACGACGAGCGGGTCCCGGTGGAGGCCGTAAAGCAGGGACTGCGACGTTTTATAGAAGTCCTGGAGTTGGTCGCTTATTAAATCAACCACCGGCTTAAGCCGGTGGATTGCGCGGGCGCGTCGACTGGAAGTCGACTTCATGCGCCCGCTTCATTCTCAACCCCCCGACTTCAGTCGGGGGAGTCTCGTCCCCTTCGGGGACTTCGACAATCTTTTCTTCGCCTAAAGGCGAGGGGTTTCCACCATCCCCGAAGGGGTCACTAACGGCTTGATCATTGAAGGCCCGAGCGAGTGAGATCAAATTCGCTCGATGATGGTGGCAACCCCCTGGCCACCACCGATGCAGAGCGTAACCAGTGCTGTCGAGGCGTCCCTCCGCTCGAGCTCGTCGAGGGCCGTTCCCAGAAGGATCGCACCGGTGGCACCCAGCGGATGGCCGAGGGCTATCGCCCCGCCGTTCACGTTCACCCGCTGGTGCTCGAGCGCGAGCTCCTTCATCACCTGAAGAGGGACGGTGGCGAAGGCCTCGTTGATCTCCCATAGATCGATGTCGGAGACCTTCATTCCCGCCTTGTCGAGCGCCTTTTTGGACGTTGGCGCCGGCGCGGTCAACATGATGATCGGCTCGCTGCCGTGCGCGGCGATAGCGCGAATCTTGGCCCGCGGCTTCAGTCCGTGCGCCTTCACGTAATCTTCTGACGCCACCAAGACCGCGGCCGCCCCGTCCACGATGCCGCTGGAGTTTCCGGCCGTGTGGACGTGGCGCATCTCCTTCACTTCCGGGTAGCGGGCGAGGGCGATCTGATCGAGCGTCTCACCGTTGGGGCCGACGGGCTTTCCTCCCAGCTTGCCAAAGACCGGCTCCAGGCCGGCGAGGCCCTCCATCGTGGTCTCCGGACGTGGGTACTCGTCGACCTCGAGAACTACCTTGCCGGTCTCGGGATCCTGCACCGGAAAAAGACTCTTGCTGAAACGGCAATCCTTCTGCGCAGCCCCAGCCCTCCTCTGCGACTCCAAGGCGTAACGATCCACGTCCTCCCGAGTAAATCCCTCGCGCGAAGCGATCAGATCGGCGCTGATCCCTTGTGGAACCTGAAAGTGTTTCTTTCGCAGATTCAGATTGTTGCCGTCCGTTCCCGCACCGTCCGAGCCGATGGCCGCCCGGGACATGCTCTCCACACCACCCGCGACGACCAGGTTCTGGGCACCCGATGCCACACCCATGGCAGCGAAGTTGACCGCCTGGAGTCCGGAGGCACAGAAGCGGTTGAGCGAGACCGCCGAGATCTCGATGGGCCAACCCGACGTCAGCACTGCGTTGCGAGCCACGTTCGCGCCCTGATCTCCCGCCTGAGAGACACAGCCGGCGACGACGTCTTCGACTTCACTCGGAGAAATCCAGGTTCGCGTTGTGATCTGTTGCAGCGCTTGTGCGAGGAGCTCTTGCGGGTGAATCCCCGAGAGCGCTCCCTTACCCGGCTTCCCCTTTCCACGCGGCGTGCGAACCGCATCAATAACATAGGCAGCTTTCATGAAATCCCCCTTTTCCTGCTGCTACCTATTGTGCCGCGACCAGCCGCCAGCCTCAAACGAGGGGCTGGCGATGCTTTGGCTTTCCAGCGCCGTTGAGGTTATCTTGAACATTACTCACCTAGTGGACTGTAACAACTGAACGTTTAGTGGTTTTAATGCGTCGTGACGGATCGTTGTAGGTCCACTTCACGGGCTTGGGGTCTTCGTTGTACTTGCGAATGTAGCGCATGATCTTGCGGGTCAGGTCGTGGGTTGACGTGAACACGCCTCGATGGATCAGGGCACGCTCGATCTTGGAGAACCAGAGTTCGATTTTGTTCAGCCAGGAGGAATATGTGGGTGTGAAGTGGAGTCGGACTTTTGGGTTGGCCTCGAGGAACTGTGCGACCTTGGCGGTCTTGTGAGCCGACAGATTGTCGAGGATGACATGTATTTCGCGCTTTCGCTTGTGGCTCGCAACCAGCTGCTCCAAGAAGGCGACGAACTCCTGGCTGGTATGGCGGCGGACAGTCTTGCCCAAAACCACCCCCGTCTTCGTGTCGAAGGCGGCGTAGAGAGAAAGCGTTCCATGCCGGACGTACTCGAAACCGTGTCGCTCGGCCCGCCCGGGAGACAACGGCAAGATCGGGTCCCGTCGATCCAGGGCTTGGATCGCCGTTTTCTCATCAATACAAAACACCGCAGCGTGCTGAGGTGGATTCATATATAGACCGATGATATCCGCTGCCTTCGTCTCGAAATCCGGATCGTTGGAGGCCTTGTAATGCTCAATTCGGTGTGGCTGGAGACCATGCTTTTTCCAAGTGCGAGCCACCATCATGTGATGGATTCCCAGCTTCTTCGCAAGTCGACGCGTGCTCCAGTGAGTCGAGCCGTCGGTCGGTTTTTTCTGCGTCCACGAAAGAATCCGTGCTTCCATCCGAGGCGTGAGCACTTGAATCGGACGCCCCTCGTGACGCGCGTACAGACCTGCCAGACGCTCCTCCAAGAATCGGCGTTTCCACTTGCTGATAAAAGGCGCCGTGCAGCCCACCGTCTGCTGCACCTGCGTATAGCTTGCACCGTCTGCCAGCAAGAGCAACATCCGAGCGATCCGCGCGTCATCCGCTCGACCGCTACGGCTCGAAACTCGTTTGCCAAGCTCCCTATGTTCCGCTTGAGTCAACACAACGGCTCTCCCTCGCATGAGAGAGATATTACTACTAAACACTTAAATGTTACAGTCCACTAGGAGGTTCACTCGTGGCAGACACGAAGTCGATCAAGAAGTCTTTCGAGCGGCAAGCGAAGGCAGTAGGCTTACGTCCATCGCTTGGTCAGCGTACCGTCGTATCGAAGGCGCGCCTGGCAGACGGTCTCAAATGTGAGGTCGAAGAAGGGCCGTGGAAGCTGACCGCGGATATGGCCGAGGAGGGAGGCGGCGAAGGTCAGGGGCCGACACCCGGCGTGCTCGGACGCGGCACCTTCGGTGCCTGCCTAGCGATTGGCTATAAGCTCTGGGCCTCGAAGTTCGAAGTGCCGATCTCGCATATCGAGGTGGAAGTGCAAACCGACGTTGACGAGCGGGGACGATTCGGGTTTCACGATGAGCTCAACCCAGGTTATCAACGGGTCCGTTATATCGTGAGAATCGAGAGCACCGCGCCAGAGGCCGACATCCTGAGAGTCATCGAAACGGCCGATCGTCACAGCCCCTACTTCGATAACTTCGCCCGCGCGCTCGATATCAGCCGCGAGGTTCAAATCGCGGCCCGTAAGAGCTAGGTAAGTGGATCCCAAACTACAGCGCCGCGTTCAGCGGTACGGCTGGGACCGGGCAGCCGGCTACTACGAGCGTTATTGGCAGCAGCAGCTCGAGACCGCGCAAACGCGGCTACTCGAGATGGCGGAGCTTCATCCCGGAGAAAAGATCCTCGACGTTTCCTGCGGAACCGGCATGGTGACGTTTCGGGCCGCCGAAGGAGTCGGCCCACAAGGGAAGGTCCTCGGAACGGACATCTCCCAAACGATGATCGATGGCGCGCGCGAGGAAGCGGCTCGACGAGGATTATCCCACGTGGCGTTCGAGCGGATGGACGCCGAAGAGCTCGCCGTCAAAGACGGCTCCTACGATGCCGTCCTGAATGCCTTAGGGCTCATGTTCGTGCCCGATGTCGGGAAAGCAGTTCGTGAAATGCACCGCGCCTTACGCGCGGGTGGCCGTGCCGTCAGCGCGGTCTGGGGAGAGCGGAGCCGCTGAGGATGGTCCGGAGTCTTCCCGATCGTCGACTCGCGGGTCGAATCCGAGGTCTGCCCACTCTTCTTTCAAATGGGTACGCGCGACACGTCGCAAAAACGATTCGAGAGCACAGGGTTTATTGACGTCGGCCAGGATCGCATCGGCACCATCCTCCACTACGATTCGGCAGACGCAGCTTTGGGCGCCGTCTTGCAAGGCGGCGCCATGGCCCTCGCCTATTCCCGTTTCGATGATTCTACGCGCGATGAGGTTCACACCGAGTATCTCGCCTCCATCGAGCCCTACCGCAAAGGAACCGCCTACGAGGTGCCGGCCGAGTTCGTAGTGACGAGTGGCCGCAAGCCATAACGATGCAGCCTCATGATGTCAACGTCTTCCGCCTTCCCGCCTTCGCTAGTAGCTTCGGCGGGTCTCGCCGAAGCTAAACGAAAGCCCACCGGGCGGGCGGAGGCGGACGCCACGCCTACGGCGGGACAAACCCTCCTTCGCCTACGGGCTTTTCCCTACGTCTCCTAGACCTCATCATTCCGTACATTCTCCCAACTATAGACCTCGCACTATTTAGGCGATTCCTAGACGCCATACCGAGCCGGTATGTAGTTTGCTTCAAAGATCCATACATAGCATCGACTTCGCTACCCGACCAACCTCGCCTCTCGCGAGCCCCGACGCCGATGCAAGAAGGAGGTGGGTCGTGGCCATCACTCCAGATTTCTACGGAAGCCTCTTCGTCGTGAACGAGAGGGCCACCGACGTGGTGGAGGTTCACTTCTGGCAGCCCCGGCCCGTCAAGATCCATGTCGACGGGTTGCCCGATCATGGACTGGGTCGGCTGCTGACGTTGGCGTCCGAGCTCGACTTCGAGGGAACGCCCACCGCGGACATCGAGGACGTTCCCATCCGACGGTTGTCGGAGATCCTTCCGGTCGACTACCAGAGCTCCATCAAGACCATCCGTTTCACTGCCGGAGAGATGAACGGCGAGGGTCCACCCGTCACAGACCGGGCACTTAGCCTCTCTCAGGAAGCAAGAAGTGCAACCAACGGCGACGACACGCTGCAAGCCTTCCGCCAACTGAGCGGCATTACTGGAAAAGCAGGCTCACGGCTCCAGACTCTCGCTGATGAGTTCTTCGCCCAAGAAACGGAAGAGCTCAAGTACTGGCAGCTCGGCTACCACATCACGGTCGAGTTCTCCGAGCTCCATGCGTTACCGAGCGGCCATGCCGGATCGTCCTACCCGCTACCGGACGATGCCCGCATCGTCTTCGACACCGAAGAGACCTCCACGATTCCGCACCAGCCGTCGAACAACCCACACGTTCTCGAGCGGCCGCCGACGCGAAGAAGAAGGAAGCGCTAAGCTTTCGATTCACCCGCAGCACCTGCACGGGTTTCCCCACTTGCACCATTGTCTCCGATGAATATATTGAAGAGACCATGCCCGAGACGATTTATCGACGCGTTCCTTTTTCCGAAGGAACGGGCGAGCTGCGAGACCAATCCCACCGCGGCGCAGGCGGCGATCGAAAACGGTTAGAAGCCAAGAACATCCGCGCCGAAACCGAGCCGCGATGCTTCAGCTCGCGGGTTCTGGTCGGATAGAGTATGCCTGGGAGCTATAGCTCCCGGCTCGCTTGGCCGCGACAATAGCTCGTCCGGACTGACTTAGGAGCCGGCGCCGATCTGTTCAAGCAATGTCGGCAAGTTGAAATAGACGTGTCCGGCTGTGATGATCCGGTCCTCGATGAAGTAGAACGAGCATCCGGGCAAGTCGGTCTTTCGCCCGCTGGGAGGTATGCCGTTGAGCTCCCCGAGGTGTTCGCCCTTGAAGCGCCATTCGACAGCAGCGACTCCGTCGCCGTAGACGACCTTTTGGATTTCGTGCACGTTTCCAGGAAACGCTGCCGTGAACGGCGCCACAAAATGGGCCCTCACGGCCTCCTTCCCACGGAGGGGGCCGGTCGGCAACACCAGCTCCACGTCGTCAGCGAAGTACTCCATAACATCATCCGCGTCGCTTCTCCGCCAAGCGTCGAAGTACTCCTACAGGAACTCTTCCGCCATTGCGGATGAAGAAACGGGTTGGGCCGCGCTAGCTGACATGTCTTCCGTCCTCCTGATTCAAGACTTCTGTTCTGGGCCTAGGGCACCATTATGGGACGGCGCATATGCATCCTAGCCCCGCTCCAGGGGATTCGTCAATGGTTTCGTCTGCGTAGTTGGCCTGCGAGGTGTGAAGGATAGGAAAATTCATAAGTGTCCGGCCCTGATCCGCACGAAATTTCCCCACTGGGATGGGACGGTGCAGTCCGATTGAGTCCTGGTGAGGGTAGCAGAACGCGAGCAAACAGGGCAAAGCGGTTGAGGAGTGTCTCCCACCGGGGGGATGGGTGTGAAGAGACACTCAGGCCGTTCTCGTGTCGGGGTATTCGGACAAGTGGGGTGGTCGGAAGTCAGTTAGGGCTCGGGTGGCGAGCGCGAGTCGCTTTTTCTTTCTTGGAGATGAGCCAAGATTTTCCGAATCACCTTCTGCTCGGTGATGAAGGCGAGGACGCGATAGGTGCCTCCACAGTCGCACTGGAGAGGATCGGCCTGATGAACGCGCTTGATGAGCTGTGCCCATCTTTTCCTAAGCGCAGCGCGCTTTTTGGGGGACAGTTTCGGCTCAGGCTTGGCTTTGGGGTCTTGTTGGCTGGGGAGCGATTGCAGGGTGAGGTTTTTCCTTTTTCGAAAGGCGCGCGCTCTCGAGGAGTAGGCGCCCATGTAGTGGACGCCGTGTTGCCGAGGCTTGGGGCTTTGCGTGAGGACACGGGCCAGGAACTCGAAGACATCGAGGGTCTCGTCGTGCGGATGAGAAGCGAGGGGGTCGTCATGTGAGCCTTTCGCTTCATAGAAGAGGGTTTTTCCGCCCGGTGTCCAGTGAATGCGAGACAGGCTGAGGGGGCAGCGAAGTAAGTACCGGCAGAGGCGCTCGAGCCCTTCGGTGTCGTGAGGCCAAACGGTCACGGATGTGTCGACGGAAAAGCCGCTATGTCGAAACGAATTGAGCCGAGCGATGCGTTCGTCACTCAACAGGCCTTTGCTCTTCAGCAAATCAAAGATCTTGTGGCGAAATAACTTCTCCGCGGCCATGGAATCGATGTAAGGGACAGGAGTCCATTGTTCTTGTGCATCCCAAACCCCACGAGAAGCAAGTTGCCGCCAAAGTGCCCATAGGCGGTGAAGACGAAATCCGTCATGGAGAACCGCCTTCGAAGGCGTGGGCAAAGGGTGGTGCGTTTTTTGGGGGGGCAGCGGCGCGCAGGCGGCCAGCGCTCTCTTACCAATGTCCGAAGAACAGCGCTCGTTCGCCGGTAACCTCCGGGCGAGGCAGAACCGAAGACAACCTTGGTACAAGAGAAGCCAAGTTATCCGGAGGGCGCTAGGGCTCGACTACTTCAGCTGGTCGGTCGTGGATCCCCGAACGGTGCTCACACTAAGAAGAACGAGGATCACGGCCGCCCACGCCACCGGCGAGCAACGCTGCGTAGAGGGGGGACGAGCCCGCAGACGCGGGAGCACTAACCATCACGATAACCTCCCGCGTGGGAACGCCAAAGAATCGAAGATCTCGAACAGATTGTCGCCTACATCGTGTCAAGCGAGCGACGCCTTCCACCATATGCTATCGTCGCCTTCGAGAAGATGCCCCAGCACGCCGCAGACGGTAGCCTTATGGCAACCGTAGTGTCGGACCCTTCGTCATGGCAGAGCTGAAGAAAACCCTCGGCGTCTGGGACGTCATCCTCTTCAACGTCACCGCCATCATCGGGCTGCGCTGGATCTCGCTTGCCGCGGCCGGCGGCAACACGTCACTGACGCTCTGGGTCGCCGCCCTGGCACTCTTCTTCTTCCCACAGGCGGTCGCGGTCATCGAGCTGACGAGGAAGATGCCCGAGGAAGGTGGCATCTACTCCTGGACGAAGAGCACCTTTGGCGACTTCCACGCCTTCATGGCGGGGTGGTGCTATTGGACCAATAATCTGGTCTATTTCCCGTTCCTGCTCGTCTACATAGCCGGTATCTCCGTCTTCATTGCGGGCAGCGGCTATCAGGACGTCGGAGAGAGCAAGGCGTACGTGTTGACGTTTTCATTGCTGGCTCTCCTCGCGGTCACGGTGGCCAATATCGTAGGTCTCCAAACCGGCAAATGGTTGCAGAACGCTGGCGGCATCGGTACCTGGGGAGCAGGCGCGGTCCTGCTCGTCTTCGGCGTTCTCGCCCTAGTCCGTTTCGGCTCCGCCAATCCGATGCCGGCGGAAAGTTTCTTTCTCGATATTCTGACGTTCGAGAAGCTACCTTTCTTCGCTGCTATCTGTTTTGGATTCGCCGGACTGGAGCTGGCCGCGGTCCTCGCCGGTGAAATCAAGAATCCCGAGCGGACCATCCAGCAGGCGACGCTCGTCTCCGGCGCGATCATTGTCACGATCTACGTCTTCGGGACTCTTGCTCTTCTCGTCGCGCTCCCCCGTTCCGAGATCAACATCATTACTGGGATTCTTCAGGGAATCGCGGCAGTCGGAGACAAACTGGGGGCCGGCTGGACGACCATTCCGCTGGCACTCCTCATTACCCTCGGAGGAATTGGCGGTCTGATGGCGTGGTTTACCGGCGCGGCCCGCATGGCTTTCGTTGCAGGAATCGATCGCTTCCTTCCCGACTCTTTCGGTCGCATCCACCAGAAGTACGGCTCACCGTACGTCGCCGTCATCGTACAAGCCATCATCGCCGCCGGCTTCGCCATCATGAGCTTCGTCGGCACCACCGTTCAAGAAGCGTATCTCATCCTTCTCGACACGACGCTGCTCGTATACTTCGTGCCTTACGTGTACCTCTTTGCCACGTACGTCATGATACGAAACCAGGACGAAGCGCCACGACCGGACCACCGATTCCTCAGGAGCCAAACTCTTGCGAAACTGGCGGGCGCGTGCGGTCTCGTAACGACCCTCGTCGCCATGGCCATGGCCATCGTCCCACCCAAAGACATGGAGAACGTCTTACTCTTCGAAATCAAAGTGATCGGAGGATTTCTGGCCTTCTTGGCCACGGGTGGATTTGTTTACTGGCTGGGAACGCGGGATTCCTAGGCACTAGGGATCGGGCTCGACGCGCCTCTCTCCAGGCAGAAGACCGACGACCGCGGCCTCCGCGCCCGCCCGGCGCACTGAAACTTGGAGATCGCCGGAGTCGGTTGGTGGGGAGAGCTCGGTTAGAAACGAGACGCGATACCTGGGCTGCAATTGCTCCGAGGCCAGGCGGAGAAGGGCCCTTTCGAGTGCGTTCACCGACAGAAGCCGGTTCAAGCTTCCTCCTGATTCCCTGCTCAGCCGATCCAGCACGTCGTCCACCTTCGCGCGCTTTATGAAGTCTCCACCACTCACGCCTTCGTACAAGATCACATCAAAAACCGCTCCAGAGCTCCGACCTGCTTCTAGAGCACGAGTATCCGAAGTGTTGGAGAGCTCGGGCCCGGTGCCACTGACGATCACCACTCGGACCGGCGGCGTTCCCTCTTCTTGCTCTGCCTCGTTCATCTCGCGCGCGGTCTCATACAGAACGTCCAGAACGTACGCGCCTTCCGCCCGCGCCATTATTCTTCCTATTTGCCGGGAAACCTCGCCCCGATCCTCGGTGGGACCGGCCAGACGGCGCGGCCGGGCGCCGAACTCGTACAACGTGATCCGAAAACGACTACCGAGCGCATCCACGAACGCCTGAAGGCTCTCGCGAAGCAGAAAGGTGTGGGATTGAAAGGCGATACTGGTGTCCACCAGGATATAGAGCTCGGCACCGACTCCTTCATCGACCGCATCCACCACGTCGCGGGGGACGCCTCTTTCCGACAGCTCGAAGTCTTCTTTTTCCAACCCTTCGATCCGCGCACCCTGTGCATCAGATACCGAAATCAAAACGGTTCGAATGGCGAAGGCATCTTCCTGAGCGGAAGCCATGGAGCCGACGAGAGTGAACACAACACCGCCGATCATCGGGAGAAGGCAGGAAGGCAATCTGGGGAATCGTAGACTGGTCACTGGGTTGGCTCCTCGGTGCCACCGGGCGTCACGACCTGCTCGTGCCGAAGCAGGCGGATCGGTAACGCCCGGGCTCCCTCTCGAATGACGCGAACGGAAAGATTTTCCAAAGTCGTGCGCGGTTCGACTTCGGTCAGAAACGAAACGCGATAGCGGGGTCGCATCAACTCAGCGCCCAAATCACCCAAATGATTCGGAAGGGCGGCCGCGGCGAGGATTTTCGTGAAACGACCACCGCTTACCTGGGCAACGGTCTGGAGAAAGTTCTCCATCTGGGAACGCCGTTCGAACCACGTCGTTTGGTAAGGTGGGTCGTAGAGAATCACGTGGAAGAAGACCCCCGACTCCCTTGCCAGCCGGTACACCTCTTCGATCGGCGTCAGAGAAGCGTCTGGGATGAGTGCCGTCACGATCACCACCACCGGGGGCTCGGTATCCGCTTGTCGCGTCACCGCGACACCACTGCATACATGAGCCATCGCGTCTAGGAGGTACGTCGCCCCCATTCCGACTGACATCCTTGCGGTGGCTCGACCCAGTACATCTGGATCACTCGTCGGACCGGCGAGGTGGTGCACCGCCCCGCCAAAGTCTGCCAATAAAACCTCGTGGGGCTCCCTCAACGTGGCAGCGAAGGCTTCGATACCTTTCCGGAGCGACGGAATCCCCTCCCGGAAGCCGGTGCTGGTATCAACGAGTAGAAAGATCTCTTGCCCCGCGCCACCCCGGACCTCCACGACGTCGCGCGGTACACCCATCTCCTCGATCTGGAAATCCCCAGCTCCCAGTCCTGGGAGGGGGATGCCGTCCTCGTCGGTCACCGACACCAAGGCGGTGCGGATAGCGAAGGCATCCGCCGAGCTAGGCGTCTCGTCGACCTGAAGGCCGATAAACGGCGACGTCAGAATCCAAAAGAAGAAGGTGCTCACGGTGGGTAGCTTATCAGGTCGCGTGTGGAAGGCGAGCGTATTCGCGTTGCTGAAGAACCGCAGCCGCGACCACACGCCTCCATGGTTGACGAGGGCATGGCTGAGTTCTGGGGACGCACTTAGACGGTACACAACGTCGAGGTCTCCTTCGGAGTGGGAATCCGCTTTTGAGAACGGGGTTTATGATGAGCGGCTCGAACGACACCCACCTTCAAGTCAATCGGCTATGTCCTGTGGATTTTCGGTTTTACCGGCGCTCACCGTTTCTACTACGGCAGACCGGTCACAGGGACGATCTGGTTCTTCACGCTTGGACTGCTGGGAATTGGATGGTTGATAGACCTCTTTCTCATTCCGTCGATGGATCGGGAGGCGGATCTCAGATTCCGCGCCGGACCGATCGACTACAGCGTCACCTGGATTCTGCTTACCTTCCTCGGCCTTTTCGGCGCCCACCGGATGTACATGGGCAAGTGGCTGACCGGAATACTCTATTTCTTCACGGACGCGATCCTTGGTCTCGGTTTGCTCTACGACTTCTGGACTCTCAACGACCAGATCAGCGTCGTCAATAGCTCCCGGTAAGCCCCCGTTCGTTCCGAGCGCTGCCTGTAGCAGGCGTCCAATAAACGAGATCTTGCTAACCGGCGTCTGGCAACCTGGTTAGTAAGATCTCGTACATTGACGGGGATGTCCCGCCGGATGTTGAATTTGGGGTAGCGGCGGCTCCTTGGCCGGCCTAAGAATAGGTCTGCCAATAAACCGTCTCCAGAGGGGGACAAGGAGCCACCAATGCCTAGGAAATCGAAGAAGCCAGTAAGAAAGCAAACGCACTCGCCTACGGGCAAGGTAGTTGGCCAAGTCGGTCAGATACTGCTACCGATGATAGCTGGGATCGCGGCCACGAAGGCGGATCTGACGGAATGGGTGTACGAGCAAGGACTGACAGCTCTGCACCTACTGCTCAGAGAGGACGCCGAGGAGATCGCGGGGCTCAAGGGCAAGCACGAGAAGGAGCGAACTCATAACCACTGTGGGAGCACGAACGGAGAGCTGAGCTTCGGTGGTCGTCGCATCCAAGTGTCGCGACCTCGAGTTCGCTCGAAGTCGGGCGAGGAGGCGTCGCTTCCACACTTCGAAGCCTTCCGCGAAGAAGACCCGCTTCCAGAGCGAGTGTTGAATCAGATCTTGGTGGGGGTATCGACCCGAAATTACGAATCGAGTCTGGACAAACCCGCGGCCAAGTTGAAGTCTCGTGGCACGAGTAAGAGTGCCGCCAGCCGTCACCTCGTGAGCCAGACGACTAAGAAGCTCGAGGAATACCTGTCTCGGCGGCTAGAGGAGTTCGAGCTTGCGGCACTGATGCTGGATGGCCTTGAGGTGGCCGGACAGACCGTCGTCGTAACTCTCGGTATCACAATAGATGGAACGAAGGTGCCCCTGGGTATATGGCTGGGCTCGACGGAGAACTCTCGGGTGTGCACCGCGATGTTGCAGGACCTTCTCGAGCGAGGCTTGCGCGTCGATGAGTCGATTCTCTGCGTAGTGGACGGAGGCAAAGGCATCCGCAAGGCACTCGTCGACGTTTTGGGGGACCTCGCGGTCATCCAAAGGTGCCAGATCCATAAACTCCGGAATCTTCGCTCGTACCCTCGCCGAGTTCCGCTCGGCGACGCGGTCTTCAACGTAGGGCGCGCTCTCTTCACGGTGGAGGCACTTCGAGCGGGCGACTACAAGCTACTCGAGATGGCGATGGCGGATCGACTGCACCAGCGCCACCGCTTGCGATTCATTCCCGCCGGTGAAGCGGCCATGACCGCGGCACGGAAAGCGGGTGCGGCGGCGGTGGCACTCTCGGGTGCCGGACCATCCCTAGTAGCCTTCGCGCCCGATCGCCACGAGCGCATCGCGCGGGCGATGGCGCGAACCTTAAAAGGGGCGGGTCTGAAAGTACGAACCTTCGTCCTGGACATCGAGACCGAGGGTGCCCGAGTCCTTCAACCGAAGGAAGGTGCCAGCTAGCGCTGAAACGCGCGAACGCGCCGCGACCACGCCACCAGGAGTATCAGTCCCACCGACACCAGACCGACGCAGAAACCCACCCAGAGTCCGATGACGCCCCACCCGAGTGGGAAGCACAGCGTGTAACCAACTGGAAGCCCCACCAGCCAGTGGCCGATCCAGTTCACGGTCATCGAGGTGCTCGTGTTTCCGGCACCCCGCAAGATCCCGGTGCTGACGACCTGCAGCCCGTCGGCCAACTGAAAGTAGGCCGCGATGAAAAGAAGGGAGACCCCGAGCGAGATCACCGCCGGGTCGGGTGTAAAGGCTCGCAGGATAACCGAAGGAAAGACCTGGAACGCGATGGCACTGCACGCCATGAAACCGGTGCCGAAGAGTAGCGCGGTCCAGCCGGCGCGTGCCGCACCACGCGGATCGCCGCGGCCAACGGCGTGCCCCACCCGGACCGCACCGGCCGAGGACACTCCGAGAGGCACCATGAAGGTGAAGGCCGCCGCGGTGAGCGCGATCTGATGGGCGGCAAGCGAAACCGAATCCAGCTTGGCAGCAAGTGCTGTGCCGGTCGCGAACGCACCGAGCTCCAAGGCGATCTGGACCGCCGCCGGAAAACCGAGCGCCAGCAGGTGCCGAAGGCGTGTTGCATCGATGGCGAGCCGCGTATCGAAGAGTCCGGTTCGATGAACGTAGCCGTAGTAGAACGTGTAGCAGATCAGGAAACCCGCCATATACGTCCGCGAGATACACGTCGCCCATCCGGCTCCCTCGGCGCCCATGGCCGGAGCACCCAGGTTGCCGAACACCAAAATCCAATTGGCGACGACGTTCACGATATTGGCGGTAACGAGCGCCACCATCACCGGTTTGACCAGGCCCATTCCTTGCAAGTAGCGGCGAAACGTCGTGTAGAGAAGCAACGGGAGCGTGCTCCAAACCAAAGCCTCGAGGTAGGGAACGGTCAGAGGGATCACCTCTTGGTTCAAACCCCAAGAGGAGAGGAACGGGATGCTCAACAGGATGATGCCGCTCAAGAGCGGTGTCAGGATCAGACTCAGATACACGCCGTGGACCAGCGAGCGGTGGCAGTCATCCAACCGACCCGCCCCGAAGGCCTGGGAGACGAGCGTATCCAAGCCCAGTAGGAGCCCCATGCCGAAGATCGCAACCGCTAGATAGAGGGCGGTTCCCAAGCTCACCGCGCCGATGGCTTCGGCGCTGACGCGGCCGACCATGAGCGTGTCCACCATCCCCATGAAGCTCCAGCCGAGCTCCGCCGCCACTACCGGCCCGGCAAGCCGCGCCATTGGTTTCAGCTCGTCTTTCAACTCCAATAGTCTTTGCATGGGAGGGCCGGTGCAGGAAGGCTGTTCGAGCAGAGTCAGTGCACTAGAAGCGGATCTGGACGATTCTCTCGATGCCGGGAATCGAAGCCAGCGAATCAAACTCCTCGTCCTTGAGACGGCGGTCGATACTGACGACCATGATGGCCTCACGGAACTCGCGGGGGTCACGTCGTCCGACCGCCATATGTGAAACGTTGACTTCTATCTCACCGAGCGCCGTACCCACGGCGCCGATGCGGCCTGGACGATCTTCGTTTTCGATGATGAGGACGTTGTCTTCACCTCGGTTAGCCACACTGCGAGACACGTCTACCTCGAAACCGCTGATCTCGACGATGTGAGGCGTTCCGTGTACGAGCGTCCCAGACACGACGACGTCAACTTCGGAGCCGCCGAGACGAACCGAAACGAGATTGGTATAGGGCGCCGCATCCTCCACCTTACGCTCCTGGACCTGCCAGCCCCGCCGAGAGAGAACGTGTGGAAGCGACACCGCGTTCACCCGCTCCTCGCTGATCGAGGAAAGCAACCCGGCGACCGCGGCGGCCTTGAGCGCGGTGACATCGTGGTGCGCCAACTCCCCGCGGTAGTCGATGTGCACCTCGCTCCAACCCGATCCGCCGAGCTGCATCGCCACCGTGCCGCACATCTCCGCGACCTCTAAATAAGGACCGACGGCGGCCAGTGTTTCCGGACCCATGACCGGCGCGTTCACCGCCGCGGTGGCCGGCTTGCCCACCAACACCTGCAACACCTCGCGAGCCACGTCCACGGCCACCTGCTCTTGAGCCTCCAGCGTGGAGGCACCCAGATGGGGAGTTGTCACGATCTTCGGGTGGTTCAGCAGCGGGTTGCCTTTGCCGGGCGGCTCTTTCTCGAAGACGTCGAGCGCGGCACCGGCCAGGTGGCCGGAATCCAATGCCTCGAGAAGGGCGGCTTCATCGACGAGACCGCCGCGCGCGGCGTTGACGAGGCGGGCGCCTTGCTTCATACGCCGGATGTGCTTGGTTCCGAGAAGATGCCGGGTGTCGGGCGTCAGGGCGCAGTGAAGGCTCACGAAATCCGAACGCTCGAGCAACGCATCCAAACCGGAAAGTTCTACGCCCAACATCTGTGCCCGCTCGGCGGGAACGAAAGGATCGAATCCCAGCACGTTCATTTCCATCGCTCGCAAGCGTCGAGCTACCGCGGCACCCACTTGACCCAGTCCGATTAGGCCTGCCGTCTTCCCGCGAATCTCCACTCCAACGAAGGTAGAACGCTTCCACTCGCCACGGTGAAGGCTTTGATCGGCCGAGACGACGTTCCGCGCTAGAGCGAGCAATAGGGCAACGGTCAGCTCCGCGGCGGAGATGGTGTTACCCGTCGGCGCGTTGACGACAACGATGCCTCGCTCGGAAGCGGCTTCGACGTCGATGTTGTCCACACCCACCCCGGCGCGACCCACGACCCGGAGTTGCGATGCCTTCTCGAGTGCGTCCCGGGTGACCTTTGTCTGACTCCGAACGACGAGCCCGTGGTAGAGGGAAAGCGTTTCCGCGAGCTCCTCCGGTGTCATTCCGGTGCGCACGTCCACCTTGGCGCCTCCCTTCAGAATCTCGATTCCCTCGGGAGATATCTGATCGGCAACGAGGATGCGGTAGTCCATCCTTCAGGAGCGCCCTTGGGAGACGGCGAAGCCGAGCTTGGGCAACGCTTCGGCCAGGGCATCGATCGCCCTGTCGAGATCATCCTCTTTGACCCAGCCCAGATGGCCCAGTCGAAAGATGCGTCCGGCAAGAGAACGTTGGCCGCCGCCTAATACCGTATCGTGCTTCTCGCGAAGCGTCTTCGTCAGCTCCTTACCGTCGACACCCTCGGGAACCTTGACCGAGGTGACCGTGTTGGACGCAAAGCGCTCATCGGCGAATAGCTCGAGACCGAGAGCTTGGACGCGTTCCCGCGTCCGCGCGCCTATGCGGGCGTGGCGGGCATAGATGGCGTCTTTTCCCTCGACCAACATATGCTCCAAGCTCACATCGAGACCGAAGATGACGGGTAGTGTTGGCGTCCACGGCGTCTGCCCGCTTTCCGCGGATATACAGTGAGCGGCGAGGTCGAAGTAAAAACGCGGCATGGTCGCCTTCTCCGCGGCCTGCCATGCGCGGGGACCCACGGCCATGATGGCCAGTCCCGGCGGCACGGCCCATCCTTTCTGAGATCCGCTGACGAGAACATCGATCCCCCACTCGTCGACCGGAAGTGGTATCGAGCCGGCGCTCGAGATCCCGTCGACCAGGACCAAGGCGTCGCTCTCGGCCTTGATGACTTTGCAGATCTCGGCGAGAGGATTCGTCACGCCGGTCGATGTCTCGTTGTGGGTTACCAGGACGGCCTGCACGCCGGACTCGTCGCTGAGAGCTTGACGAATCTTGTCGGGCGAAGCCGCCGTTCCCCATTCGAACTCCAGCCTACGGACGTCGGCACCATAGGTCTCGGCGATCTTGCAGATCCGGTCGCCGAACGCCCCGATGCTGATCCCCAGAACGCGATCGTTTGGAGACAGCGTGTTCACGATCGCGGCTTCGAGTCCGCCGGTACCGCTGGCGCTGACGAGCAGCACGTCGTTGCGCGTGCCCAGAAAGTCCTGGAGCCTCTCGGTCACTCTCTTCATTATGGCCGCCATTTCCGGCCCCCGGTGGTTGATCATCTGTTTGCTCACCGCGGCAAGCACTTCCGGGGGACAAGGCGTGGGGCCTGGAATACGCAGGTTCACTTTCAATCCTCCATTTGGTTAAATGTCGCCGGCGCCGATCCTATAGTATCACTGCGCTTGGTCGCCGCTCTCTCGAATCCGACTCTCTGCATCCATTTCGTCGCCCCGAGCACCCGCCGGCTCCCCGTTCCGGCATCCCGCCGGAGCTACGTTGCCTTTCCTCGTGTTATAGTTGGCCAAAAGGCACAATCCAATGAGACTGTTTGGGACTCTTCTGATGGCGCCCCGGACGCTAATACCGCTAATGACGCTATCGGTAGCGGCGTCACTCGCGCCGGCGCAGGATGCGCCTCGCTCGCCGGTGCTTTTCAACCCCCAAAACGCCGCACAGCTCGAGCAGGACTCGCGGGACGCCTGGCAAAAGCCTGCCGAGGTCGTAACCTCCCTAAAGCTTCGCAAGGGAGACGTGATCGCCGACATCGGCACAGGCTCTGGCTACTTCGTCCCCTACTTGTCGAATTCGGTCGGCTCTTCCGGGCGCGTGTACGCGATCGACATCCAGCCCGAGATGCTGGCCTTCGTGCAACGCAAGGTCGCGGAGCTCGATCTCAACAATGTGACAACGGTTCTTTCCCAGGAGGCGGACACCCGGCTAGACCGAGAATCCGTCGACCTGGCCTTCATGGTCGACGTCTATCACGAACTCGGATCGCCCGGCTCGCTTCTTTCGAACATCCGAACGGTTCTCAAGCCCGACGGGCGTTTGACCATCATCGATTTCAAGGCCGATAAAGAGGCGGACCGGGTCGGACCTCCACTAAGTCATCGTGTTCCAAAGGAGCGTCTCATCGCTGAGGTGGAACAGGCGGGTTTCGACCTCACCGAGACCATCGAACTACTTCCCTATCAATATTTCCTGGTCTTCACCGGAAAACCCGACGCGCCCGCGGCGACCAGCATCGGATCCCAGTGAGCCACGTTCTCGATCGGTCGGACATCGAGCGGATCCTCCCCCACCGAGACCCGTTTCTCTTCGTCGATGAAGTCGTGGAGCTGGTCGCCGGCAAGCGAGTGGTGGGAGTAGTTCGGACTCCAGAGACCGGGTCTTTCCTCCGGGGGATGCCAGACGACGCGCGCTATTTCCCCGCTACGCTCTTGATAGAGGCCATGGCGCAGGTAGGGGCGATCCTCGTGCTGCATGCGGAAGAAAACCAGGGCCGCACGATTTACTTTCGTGCCATCGAGCAAGCCCGTTTCCACCAAAACGTACCGGCCGGCACCACCGTTCGCGTCGAAGGCCACGTCCGGCGCATGCGGGGCCGCATGGGAAAGCTTGAAATAAAGGCTTTTCTCGAGGACGCACCCGACGCTGCCCTCGCGGAGGGCGTCATGAGCTTTGCTATTTAGTTGGAGGGCCCGCCTTCGCCGTGGCCAGGGCTTTCTTGTTTGCCACGGCTTCGGCGGGCGGCCGAATACAGAATGCAGGCTTGACAAGGACTTGGGCCTAGGTTACGCTGCGCTTGACTTATCCAGAGTGGCAGAGGGCTCGGGCCCTGGGATGCCACAGCAACCGGCGCAAGAAAGCACGGTGCTAACTCCCGCAAGGTCGACCCTGAATTTGGGTCAGCCTGGCAGATAAGACCGGGGCCCTTCCTACTGGAAGGGCCTTTTTGTTGTCCCCAGCCGACTGACAGGCCAAAGCCCCTATCGCCAGGATAGTCACAGCGTCTTGGGGATGGTGTCGCCCGACCGGCAACCCGTCCCCGAGGAAAGGGATATCATGAGTTACCTCAAGAGCTTGAAATGCAAGGAATGCGGGGCGGACTATCCCGCCGACCGGAGCTTCTTCTGTACGGAGTGCCTCGGTCCGTTGGAGGTCATCTACGATTATGAGGCGATCGCAGCCAATCTGAGTCCGGCCATCATCGCGGGCCGAAGCCAGAGCCTCTGGCGCTACCGGGAACTCTTACCTGTGACCGGGGAGCCCATCAGCGGTCACTATTCGGGGATGACCCCCTTGGTCCGCGCCGAACGGCTGGGCAAGCACCTGGGAGCTACCTCGCTGTACCTGAAGGACGACACCGTGAACCATCCTTCGTACTCCTACAAGGACCGGGTGGTTTCGGTCGCGCTCAGCCGCGGCGTCGAGCTGGGGTATCAGGTCTTCGCGTGCGCCTCCACGGGCAACCTGGGCAATGCCGTGGCGGCTCATTGTGCGCGCACCGGATACCCCAGTCTCATTTTCATCCCGCACGACATCGAATCGCCCAAAATCGCCGGATCCTTGATTTATAAGCCCATGATCGTCGCGTTGGAAGGCAACTACGACGACGTCAATCGACTCTGTTGTGAAATCGGCGACCAGTACGGTTGGGGTTTCGTCAACGTCAATCTGCGGCCTTATTACACCGAAGGCGCCAAGACGCTCGGCTTCGAAATCGTCGAACAGCTCGGTTGGAAGCTCCCTGATCACATAATCCTTCCCACTGCGGGCGGCACACTGCTTCCCAAGGTGGCGAAGGCATTTTCCGAGTTGGCCCGTCTCGGCTGGGCAACCGGTAACACCCGGGTTCATTGCGCGCAAGCCGAAGGGTGTGCTCCGGTAGTGCATGCGCTCCATCGTGATTCCGACATCGTCGATCCGGAGAAACCCAACACGCTGGCGAAGTCGATCGCCATCGGGAACCCCGCTGACGGTCCCTATGTCCTCAAGGAAGTCCGGCAGTCGGGCGGATGGGGTGAAACCGCCACCGATGACGAGATCGTGAGCGCCATCAGACTACTTGCGGAAAAGGAAGGGATCTTTGCCGAGCCAGCAGGGGGAACGGCGCTCGCCGTCACGATGAAGCTCATCGAGCAGGGGCGCATCGACCCCCAAGAAACCATCGTCATTGGCATTACTGGATCCGGTTACAAGTCCCTCGACCTCTTCCCGCGGCTCGATGTCGACGCGGTCTTGCACCCCCGCCTGAGCACCTTCCGCAAATGGTACGAGGAGCACCCGATCGCGGTTCCCGTTCGGACATGATCGGAGGCCAAGCCCGGGTAAAGAAATACGGCGGGACATCGGTCGGATCGCCCGAGAGAATCCTCAAGGTGGCGAAAGATCTCGTCGCCGAACACCGCCGTGGCATCCCCCAGGTCGTCGTGGCTTCGGCCATGGCCGACACAACCGAAAGGCTCCTGGACATGGCGCGACGCGTGACCTCGAAGCCGCAAGCGCGCGAGCTGGACATGATCCTCACCACCGGCGAGCAGGTTTCGATCGCCCTGTTGGCGATGGCCGTCCAGGACCAAGGGGTCATGGCGACACCGCTCACCGGTGCGCAGTGCGGCATTCGAACCGACGGCAACTTCACGCGAGCCCGGATCGAAGAGATCTCCACCGACAAGATCCTGAATATTCTCGCCAAAGAAAACATCGTGATCGTCGCCGGGTTCCAGGGCGTGACGTCCGACCAGGAGATCACGACCCTGGGCCGCGGAGGTTCGGATGTCACCGCCACCGCCCTGGCGGCAGCTCTGAAGGTCCCCGTTTGTGAGATCTATACCGACGTCGACGGCGTCTTCACTGCAGATCCCCGATTGGTACCGGAGGCGCGGCTGTTGCCCTGGATCAGCTACGAAGAGATGTTAGAATACGCTGCATCCGGCTCCCAGGTTCTCCATCCCCGTTCGGTGGAGGTGGCCAATCGGTTCGACGTTCCACTCCAGGTGCGTTCCGCCTTCCACAACCGTCCCGGAACCACCGTCGTCAAGGAGGAAGAGTTGGAGAAAGTAGCCATAACCGGTGTGACTGGAGACCCCACGATCGCCCGCATCGCATTGACACGAGTCAAGGATGTGCCGGGAGCGGCGGCCAATATTTCGAACGCCCTCGCAGAAGTCGGGGTCAACATCCGCCTGATCATCCAAGGAATACGACACGAAGACACGACGAACGATGTCTCGCTCATCGTGGGTGAGGAGGATGCCGAGCGATCCGCCGAGGTGTTGCGAAAGGTTGCCGAGCGGGTAGGCTCGCCCGAGGTCTCGGTCGATACCAACGTCGCCAAAGTCTCCATCATCGGCTCCGGCATCGCGAGCTCGCCGGGCGTCACGGGTCGCATGTTCCAAGCCCTGGCACGAGAAGGGATCAACATCGAGCTCATCAGTAGCTCGGAGGTCCGCATCGTTTGCGTGATCGCGCGCGACCGGCTTCCCGACGCGGTCCGGGCCATTCATCGCGAGTTCGATCTGGCCAACCTCGAGAGAAAACGCGTTGCCGACCCAGCCTAAGAATCCGCCTCGACGGCTTCGCGTCGCCGTAGCCGGTCTGGGAACGGTCGGGAGCGCGGTGATCCGACTCCTCTCGGATGAAAGCGCCCGATTGCATCGGCACATGGGAACGGAGCTGGATCTGACAACGGTTTTCGATCGCAGCCACAAGAAGAAGGACGTTTCCTGGTTGCCGTCGACCGCGCGGCTCACCGACTCCCTCGAGGAGTTTCTCGGCGGCCCAGCCGACATCGTCGTCGAGCTCATCGGCGGAGAGGAGCCAGCCGATCGAATCATACGGGAAGGCCTCAGCCAGAAACGGGCGGTGGTCACGGCTAACAAGCAGTTGATGGCAGCCTGCGGAGACTCCTACCTGGAGCTCGCCGAGAAGAACCGCGCGTATCTGGGCTTCGAAGCCTCGGTGGCCGGCGGCATTCCAATCCTTCGTACGCTCCGCCGATCGCTGTCCGCCGATCGCATCGTTTCCATCCGCGGGATTCTAAACGGGACCTGCAATTTCATTCTCTCCGAGATGTCTGAAAGCCGGAGGGAACAGGCGGAGGTTCTCGCGCAAGCCCAGGCGCTCGGTTTCGCCGAGGCCGACCCGAGGCTCGATGTATCGGGCCAGGACACCGCGGACAAACTGGTCATCCTCGCCGCCCTGGCCTTCGGCCGCTGGGCTCGACCGGATCGGTTGACGATGCGGGGGATCACGGAAATCGACCCGGTGGACTTCCTCTACGCCAAGCGGTTGGGCGCGGCGATACGCATGCTAGGAGTAGCTGAACGCAGCGACGGACACGTGTCGCTGTGGGTCAGCCCTTGTCTGGTCGACGAGCGACTCACGCTGTCGAAGATATCGGGCGTCGTGAATGCAGTGGAAATTACGGGAGACCGCCTCGGCCCGACGCTCTTCAGCGGGCCCGGGGCGGGCGGAGATCCGACAGCGGTGTCGGTCGTCGGCGACATCTTGAACGCCGCACGATGGTGGCAGGGCGAAACGGTCTTTACCGCACCCCGGGTCGAAGACCCCGCTTCCTCCTCGGCCAATGCGGAGGATTTCGCACCGCGGGATCGCCTTCCCTTCTACCTCCGCTTCTTCGTCGAGGATCGTCCAGGAATCATCGCCCGTCTCGCGCATATCCTGGCCAGCCACGAGATCAACATCGATTCCGTACTGCAAGAGAGTTGGTCCGAGCGCGAACGGTTGCCCTTCGTCATCTCGGTCGACCCCACGCCCCATGCCACCATCGAAAAGGCAGTGGCGGAAATGAACTCTCTGGATTTCGTGCAGGCTCCTCCCGTCGTCCTGCCAATTCTCCGCAAGTAGCCTCAGCTGACTCGGAACCTCATCGGGGATGTCCCGCCGGATCTTGAATTTGGGGTAGCGGCGGCTCCTTGGCCGGCCTAAGAATAGGTCTGCCAATAAACCGTCTCCAGAGGGGGACAAGGAGCCACCAATGCCTAGGAAATCGAAGAAGCCAGTAAGAAAGCAAACGCACTCGCCTACGGGCAAGGTAGTTGGCCAAGTCGGTCAGATACTGCTACCGATGATAGCTGGGATCGCGGCCACGAAGGCGGATCTGACGGAATGGGTGTACGAGCAAGGACTGACAGCTCTGCACCTACTGCTCAGAGAGGACGCCGAGGAGATCGCGGGGCTCAAGGGCAAGCACGAGAAGGAGCGAACTCATAACCACTGTGGGAGCACGAACGGAGAGCTGAGCTTCGGTGGTCGTCGCATCCAAGTGTCGCGACCTCGAGTTCGCTCGAAGTCGGGCGAGGAGGCGTCGCTTCCACACTTCGAAGCCTTCCGCGAAGAAGACCCGCTTCCAGAGCGAGTGTTGAATCAGATCTTGGTGGGGGTATCGACCCGAAATTACGAATCGAGTCTGGACAAACCCGCGGCCAAGTTGAAGTCTCGTGGCACGAGTAAGAGTGCCGCCAGCCGTCACCTCGTGAGCCAGACGACTAGGAAGCTCGAGGAATACCTGTCTCGGCGGCTAGAGGAGTTCGAGCTTGCGGCACTGATGCTGGATGGCCTTGAGGTGGCCGGACAGACCGTCGTCGTAACTCTCGGTATCACAATAGATGGAACGAAGGTGCCCCTGGGTATATGGCTGGGCTCGACGGAGAACTCTCGGGTGTGCACCGCGATGTTGCAGGACCTTCTCGAGCGAGGCTTGCGCGTCGATGAGTCGATTCTCTGCGTAGTGGACGGAGGCAAAGGCATCCGCAAGGCACTCGTCGACGTTTTGGGGGACCTCGCGGTCATCCAAAGGTGCCAGATCCATAAACTCCAGAATCTTCGCTCGTACCTTCCCAAGTCTCGTCACGCCTACGTGCTCCAGACGATGAAGGAAGCCTACAAGTGCAAGAGTGCCGACAAGGCGCGCAAGCGACTTCAGGCATTGGTGTCGTGGCTCGAGCGAAACGGCTACGACGAAGCTGCCGGAAGCCTTCGTGAAGGGATGGAAGAGACACTCACGGTCGTGAAGCTCGCACTGCCCGCCTTACTTCGCCAGTCTCTTGCCACGACGAACGCCATTGAGAATCTCAACGGAACCATTCGCAGAGTATCGAGAAACGTCAAGCGTTGGTAGAGTCCTTCCATGGTTCGCCGATGGACCGCTCTTGGCGTCGTCACCGCGCAGAAAAAGTTCCGGCGTATCAAAGGCTATCGCCATATGGGCGCTCTCGTTCACGCGCTTAGAAGCAAACAGAAATCTCTTGACAGCGATGAGTTTGCTGCCTAAGAGTATTCACAGGTGCCGCCGCTACCCGACCAAATTCAACAGCGGCCGGGACATCCCCACCTCATCGTCCCGCCCGCGTAGCGGATGGAAAGCTCCTCTCCCGTGCGCACGAAGGACGTCGCGCTGCCGAGTGCCGTCTGAAACTGGAAATCCAAAGAGCCAGGCGGGCACGCTGCGAGCGTGCAGGCCATTAGACCCGTGGTGATGGAGTTGCCTTCGGTCTCGTAGGATCCGTTACAGACATTGCAGTCCACTTCCGCGTGAACGCTTCCATCCGCTTCGAACGTCAGCGTGTAGTTTTGCGTATCGGGAACCTCCTGCACGTTCCCGTTGTCCAATTCGAAGGCCTGCAACTCCCATATGCCCTGCACCTCCGACAATTCACTCGTCGACGTCGAGCTCTCACAAGCCGCCATCAGCCAAACAGCCAATAGAATCATCATGTTGTTTCTCTTCATCATGGTCTCTTCCTTTCGGGATGTGGTTATGGTTGTCGCTTTGTGGGAAGATGTTTAGATCGATCGAGGGCCGTGTCACTATCGATTCTTCCGTCCTTCATATGAACCGTTCTCATGGAATAGGCTGCGGCGTCCGCGACGTGGGTGATCATGACGACCGTCTGCCCGAGCTCATGGTTCAGCTTTTCCAGCATGCGCAGCACGAGCTCCGAGTTCGACGAGTCCAGATTGCCGGTAGGCTCATCGGCAAGGAGGATCGCGGGGCGGTTGATGACCGCGCGTGCCAGAGCAACTCTCTGCTGCTCGCCGCCGGAGAGCTCGCGAGGTCTGTGCCCGCTCTTTCGCTCGAGACCCAGAAGCCCCAGCAACTCCTTGCGGAGGGCGCCATTTCCGGCGTGCCGCGGATTTCCACCGGAGTGAATCCTCTCCGCCAGCTTGAGATTCTCCTCGACGCTCAGCGTCGGAAAAAGATTGAACCGTTGGAAGACGAACCCAATCTCCCGACGCCGCAGATCCGTCTTCCTGGAATCGCTCAGGGATGCCATCTCCTCACCGCGAACGAAGATCTTCCCCCCGGTCGGGGAAAGGAGCCCCCCGATAATGTGGAGAAGCGTCGACTTTCCAGAGCCCGATCTTCCGGTGATCGAGAGGAACTCTCCCTCGAGAACTTCCAGGTCGACCGAGCGCAGAGCCGCTACGGTGACGCTTCCCATTCGGTAGTGCATTTCGAGCCCGACGGCCTTCAGAACGGAGCGCTTCCTCTCGACGCTGGGTTGAACCGCCTTCTCGACCATCATGGCCACCGGAATCTCGACCTGTACTTGTCTACTCATGAGATAGCGCCTCCACGGCGTCTTGCTTCGCCGCCTGCAACGAGGGATAGAGGGCGCCCAACGCCCCGCCTAGCAGAACCACGAGTCCCGCTTTGAGAGCCCGCCAGTGGATCGAGCTGGATCACCAGCGACGTGGAGTGGGAAATGAGCGCTCCCACCGCGAGAGAAAGTAGGAGACCCACCGCGATTCCAAGCGCGCTGATGGTGAGCACTTTCCTTCTCGATGATGGTCACGATGAAGCGGCGCGACGCGCCCAACGATTTGAGTATCCCGATCTCTCGAGTTCGGGCGGATACTGCGGTGTACATGGCGAGGAGAACCACCAAGCCGCTGATCGCCGTAGCCAGTCCCAGCACGATGTCCAGGAAGACGGTCAGGCTGGGTATGCCCTTCGCAAAAAAGGAGGGGATGTCCCGGGTGAAGATGACCTGATTGCCGGGAAAGCTCTCTTCGACGCGCGCTGCGACGGCTTCTTGCACATCGGGCGAGGAGGTCTTGATGAGCACCGAAGAGCACTTCCCCTCGGTGCCCAGTAGTTCCTGCAGTGAAGCGAGGGGAAGCTTCATTCGCGCGCCGATTTCCGGCTCGAAGATACCAACCACCGTGAAGTCGCGGCTAAAGAGCTCGATGGTCGAACCGACGTTCGATCCACCGTCGGCGGCACGCTGGCGATCGATCACAATCTCTCGATCGCCTTCGGGCTCCCGTCCTTCGACAACCCTCATTCCGGTGATCGCCGAGTAGCTCTGGTACGCGTCGGTAGGCTCGAACTCGATTCCCTCCACGAGCTCGAAACCGATCCCGCCCGCGCCACTACGAACGTATCGACCAACCGGGGTCGTGGCGAGGACGCCATCGAGCTTCCCAAGAGCCGCCGCGTACGCAACGGGCAGGGACAACGGTGTGGTGGTGACGCCGGCACCGAAGCTGCCCGGGGGCTGGAAGAGAAGCTCCGCGCCCACGGCGCTCTCCCGCTCGGCGGAGCTACCCAACATGCCGCGAGCGAGTCCCGAGGTCACGACGATGAGTACGATTCCGATCGCCACGCCGAAGACACTCGCCGCGGCCCTCGTCGGGCGGTCGGCGATGTTGGCGATGACTAGCTTGTCCATTTCGTTCGCCCTCCTTCGGCAGTTGAATTCGTTCTTCCGTACTGCAACGACCGTTCCACTCGCCGTTGGTCCACCTTGAACCAACGGTTCATGTCCAACTCGCTGATTCCGGAAGAGTTCTCCTTTTGCCGAGTGCGAGGCCCGTAGCCAGACCGTGACACCCGCCAAGCACGGTCTAGCCGAACGGATAGGACACTATCCGTCCGGTGACCCTTGCCAATACGCGACCAGCCGATGGATTGAATACAATGGGTCGCAGGAGAGGATGATGAGACAGATGAAGAGCGGGACCAGAGCTCTCTGGGTGGCGGGCCTTTTCTTATTCGCTACGAGCTGGGCCAGATCGGCTCAACACTCCTGGCCGTTCGACGTCACCGACCTCAGCGAGCGGGAGAAGCTGGTGGTCCTCGTGCTCGGCGACAGCGGTACCGGCAACGCGGGTCAGTACCGTGTCGGGCAGGCGATGTACGAGACTTGCCGATAAAGAGGATGCGATCTAGCCCTGATGCTAATGCTCGCGTTCTTTTTCAGCTTCCTGTGGTTTCCCTGGTTGCCCGCGCGCGGCCCTTGGGAGAGCCCCGAGCTGATGGCGGGCCTTCCCGCTTTCCAGGGGATCGTCTTTACCCCCATCATCGAATGGATCATCGAACGAGGAGCGGTCTCGGGAGGATGTTTCCCGAGCTCCCACGTCCCGGAAGCTGGGGCATGGTGCTCGGCTTGGCGGCCTACCATCGACGCGCCGCGCTCGTTCTCGGATTTTTCGCCGTCGGAATGAGTTTCGCCTGCATCTATACGCGGTACCATCACGGGGTCGACGTGCCGGCAGGTCTGTTGGCCGGTGCGGTGGGAGCCTGGATTGGAAGATCGCTCACCGGCGCCACGCGGTCGACCGCCGAGTCTTAGGGAGGAAAGGAAACTCGATGAGCCAAGAGCCCTTAGATAAAGACGCGTCCCTGCGAGAGCACCTGGTGAAACTGCTGGCGGGTGGACAGGCGCATACGGATTTCGAAACGGCAGTCGCAAAGCTCCCGCCGGAGCATCGGGGTACTAAGCCGCAGGGCGCTCCCCACTCGCCCTGGCAACTTCTCGAGCATTTGCGGATCGCCCAGCGGGACATCCTAGAGTTCAGCAGAAACCCTGGCCACGTCTCGCCGAAGTGGCCCGAAGGTTACTGGTCGAAGGAAGACGCCCCTCCCGAGGACGGATCGTGGGAGCGAAGCCTAGAAGGCTTCCGCTCCGACCTCGAGGCTTTTAGGAAATTGCTCGAAGACCCGGCGACTCGATCTCTATGCCCCCATCCCGGGCGGGACGGGACAGACGGTTCTTCGCGAGGGCATGCTGATCGCCGATCACAACGCCTACCACGTCGGGCAGCTCGTCCTGATCCGGCGACTCCTCAAGGCCTGGTGAGAGCCGGGCCGGCTTCGGTAAGGCCTTTCGAAACAAGCACTTGACGAAAGTCCCCCGCCATGTTATAAAGGTGATTGTGCCTCTTTATGAGTACGAGTGCGAGGAGTGTGGCCACCGATTCGAGATGCTTCAAAAGGTGGCCGACTCGCCGCTCAAGGTCTGCGTGAAGTGCGAAGGTAAAGTGGAACGGCTCTTATCGTCCCCCGCTATTCAATTCAAAGGATCCGGTTGGTACATCACGGATTATGCTCGCAAAGGCGAGACCCCCCCGGCTCAGGACTCGGAAAAGAGCGAGGGGAGCACTCCTAAAGCAGCCAAATCTGAAAAGAGCCGCTCAAAGAGCGGACCCGCGGCAAGTGCTTCGAGCACGTCCAAAGATTAAGACTAAACCAACCTAGTCTTCGAGTCCCCTGGGAGAGACCTTCAGGTGGATCCCTCCGTCTATATGGCTTAGTGCCGCGGGGCCCCCGAAATCTTTCAATGGCGACGGGGACCCCACCCCCGTCGCCAGCCGCTTCGCCGGCCTTGCGGCTGCGCGGCAGCTGAAGGCTCTTTCGAGCCCTTCAGGATCGACACCCTCCCGGCAACGAGCGATACTGAGCCTCGGTGTGAAAGCCATGGAACCGTCGAAAACCAAGGATGCGCTGCGTGGCTGGTGGAAGCTGCCAGAGCTTCGCTGGCTCACGGTTGCGTCGCTGCTGGCAGTGAGCCTGGGGTATCTCGTCCGACCGACCATAGTCATCGAACCTGGCTCCGGATTACTGGACGCGCTGAGCGTGCGCGATTTTCATGGCGTCGAGGGTGACTACCGCTGGACCCGGGGCCGGAGCTCGCTCGTTTTTCCCGATCCGGGACCAGGGCTCGACGTCCGAGTGGAGGCCGAGGTCTCCGGTTTCAGACCCCGCGGCCAGTCGCTTCCATTACTGGTCGTCCAAGCGGGGGGTGCGTCCGTCCAGACGCAAGCGGCTCGCGGTACGCAAACCATATCCTTCGACACGGCGACGCGCGGTTGGTGGAAATCCGACCTCGAGATCGTGTTCCTCTCCGAAACGTTCACGCCGGGCGAGACGGATCGCCGTGCCCTCGGTGTGCGCGTTCACGCCGTAAGACTGAGACCTCGAGGGTCCTCTTTCTGGCCACTGGGATGGCCGCCGGCTCGCCAGCTTTTCGCCACGACCTTCGGTCTGCTCCTTCTTTTCAGCCTTCTCGTTCGAGCCGGGCAGCCGCACTGACGAGCTTTCTACATCGGTCTACTGGTGGCGCTGGCATGGGCCTTCGCTTTCGCGTTCGCCAGACCTTATGCGGCGCTCTTGTCGCTGGCAACGTTTTGGATACTGGCGCTAGCAACGGGAGCGGGCATCGTTCTCCCGAACGCCACTCGGTTCTGCTTGGACACGATCTCAGAAGCTCTGAGGGCTGCAGTCCGAGGGCTGCGGCTTGCGTCCGGGAAACGCGCCGCGGGTCTGGCTTTGCTCAGTCTCACCGGGGTCACCGCCTCCTACCTGACTCGACCATCGTTAGAGATCGACCTCGGTTCGGGCGAGGAAGTGCTTCTGGCGAGCCGGTTCGCCGGCTTCGATCAAATTCCAGGGCGTGAAGTTTCGGCGGGCTCTACCCGGCGCCGCTGTCGACCTCGGTGATTTCGGTGGGGGCAGCGATTGGAAATGATGGAAGCCTGTGGACTTATTAGTGGCATGACTAGTGGACTGTAACAACTGAACGTTTAGTGGTTTTAATGCGTCGTGACGGATCGTTGTAGGTCCACTTCACGGGCTTGGGGTCTTCGTTGTACTTGCGAATGTAGCGCATGATCTTGCGGGTCAGGTCGTGGGTTGACGTGAACACGCCTCGATGGATCAGGGCACGCTCGATCTTGGAGAACCAGAGTTCGATTTTGTTCAGCCAGGAGGAATATGTGGGTGTGAAGTTGGAGGCCTTGTAATGCTCAATTCGGTGTGGCTGGAGACCATGCTTTTTCCAAGTGCGAGCCACCATCATGTGATGGATTCCCAGCTTCTTCGCAAGTCGACGCGTGCTCCAGTGAGTCGAGCCGTCGGTCGGTTTTTTCTGCGTCCACGAAAAAATCCGTGCTTCCATCCGAGGCGTGAGCACTTGAATCGGACGCCCCTCGTGACGCGCGTACAGACCTGCCAGACGCTCCTCCAAGAATCGGCGTTTCCACTTGCTGATAAAAGGCGCCGTGCAGCCCACCGTCTGCTGCACCTGCGTATAGCTTGCACCGTCTGCCAGCAAGAGCAACATCCGAGCGATCCGCGCGTCATCCGCTCGACCGCGACGGCTCGAAACTCGTTTGCCAAGCTCCCTATGTTCCGCTTGAGTCAACACAACGGCTCTCCCTCGCATGAGAGAGATATTATAACTAAACACTTAAATGTTACGGTCCACTAGCTCGGATTTCTTAGACGCTTATCGTCTCCCGCTGTACAGCACCCAGAGGGGTTCAGCGGCTGTTCGCATGGTGCGCTTCCCGACAGTCTTTCTCGTCGGGGCGGCGGACAGCAGCGGGTGCAACCACGACGAGCTCAATCAAGCGATCGCGACGCGTCGACCCGGCTCATTTGGGAGGGGTCGCTTTCTCGAGAATCGTCCAACTCCGTGACGGAGGCTTCCTGATGGCAAAACCGAGAAAGGATCCAATGAACGTTCTAGAGATGTCCGATGAGGTCTCGCTCGAGCAGGTGCCCTCGGGCGAGCACCCAAAAAAGAGACCTCGCGCGATATCGTTTCGCCGCGCACCAACCTGGCAGGTGATGACGCTCGTTTGTATGTCGTTCATATTGCTCATCACCATCGGAGTGGCGTTCTACGCTTTTCACCGCGTCGGAGAGCTCAATCAGGAGTTGGGCGTCAGCGTGCACCGTGTCGAGCAGAAGCTCCAGAGCCTCGATGCCGGCATCAGCTTCGATTCCAAACGCCAGCAACTCCTGGTCGGCATCCGCGACGAAATCATGAAGGCCAATCCGAGAGTCAGTCTCAACCAGGCCTACGAGTACTCTCGACTCATTCTCCAAGCATCCGACAAGTATCCCTCGGTCGACCCGCTCATCTTTCTTGCGGTGGGAATCGTCGAGAGCGGATACAACCCGTCGGCAACCAGCCATGCGAACGCCAAGGGCCTTTATCAGATCTGGCCCTCCACTGGACGGCTCCTTGCCCGCACCCTGAACTGGGAGTACTCGGACGAGATGCTGTATGACCCGGAGAAGAACACCGAGATGGCGGCCTTGTACCTGGATATCCTCTTTACCGCGTACAACGACGAGCGGATGGTACTCGCCGAGTACAATGGCGGCCCGCTCAACGCCGGTTACCTTCGCGCCGGGAGTAGCCGGGCGGCGGCCGAGACCCGCGACTACGTCATGAAGGTTGGAGACGTCTACGAGCGCCTGCGGAACAAGTTCGAGCGCGGAATCGACGTCCGGCTCGAACCGATGCATCGAGACGGGGAGCGGGATGGAAAGCTACTCGGCATCCGAAGTCGAACCGTAGAGAGACCCTATCGCGAAGTGGCGGACGCGGCTCCTGCCGCCGGCAGGCGTTAAGCCAGCCACCGGCAGGCAATAAGAAAGCTCCCCTTAGCGGAAGCTCCAAGGGAGGCCCCGACGGGCCCCCCTTTTTTCATTTTAGAACTTATCCACCAAAATGATCTTGCCCACCACGTATAGACCGAGACCAGCGGCGAGAACGAAGCCAACGAGAGCGAAAACCGGGTAGCCCCAGAGCCGGAACCCTGCCTCAACGCTCAGAAGAAGGGCCGAACTGACGATGAGCGCCGCGGTGATGAGACCGAGCGTGATCCGACTAGCAACCTTCTGAATGGCGGCCTGCATCTCTTCGGCCTTGTCGATCTGGATCCCCAGACGGAACTCGTTACTCGAGGCCCTGCCCAAGATGCGACGCAGGTTCGCCGGTACTTCGTTGAGCAGCGAGCGCAGCTCGAGCCCGGCTGCCAGAACGCGAGGGGCATTGAGATCCCGGGAAATCTGTTGTCCCAACAAGGAAACGGCCATCTCCCTCATGGTGGCCACCGGATCCATGTCGGGATCCAGCTGGCGACAGATGGGCTCCAGATTCAGAAGCGTCTTACCGAGCAGCATCATTTCGGAAGGGATCTGGATATGGTGCTGAAATGAGATCAAGACCAAACCCTGTACCACGCGGCCCAGGGGGAGCACTCCCATCGTGAAGCCGGTGTATCGTGCGGCGAGGGCGCCCACCGCCGCCTTGAACTCACGCTCGCGGAATTGAGGCCCGGGGATCCCGATCTCCACGCATGCCTCCGCCACGCGATCGCCATCCCGCTCGGACAGCGCCAACAACAACGCCATCAGACGGAGTTGCGCTTCTCGTGAAAGGAACGCCACCATCCCGTAGTCCAATAGCGCGAGGCGCTCCTCTTCGTCGATCAGCACGTTTCCGGGATGCGGATCGCAATGGAACGCCCCGTCGACCAAGATCTGCTTGAGGTAACCGCGCCACAGCTCATCGGCAAGCTCGGGCCGCCGATCCGGTCCGATCTCTGCCAACCTCGAGCCGTGAATGTACTCAGAGATCAAGACCCGGCGTCGGCTGAGCGGCAGCAGAACTTTGGGGATCCGAAGGCGGGTGAACTCCTGAATGGAAACGCGCAGACCCTCCGCGTTGTGAGCTTCGTTTCGGAGATCGATTTCGGAAGTCAGCGTTTTTTCCAGCTGCGACGCCACGCCCACAAAATCGTACCGACTGCCGTAGCTGGAATGAGCCACCGCCCGCGCGACTTCGTCGACGATCGCGAGATCGGTCTCGACTTTCGCCTCGAGCCCCGGTTTCAGTATCTTGACCGCCACCTCCGAGGGGCCGTCGACCCAAAGTCCGGGACGCAGCCTGCCTCGATGGACCTGAGCGAGAGACGCCGATGCGACCGGCTTGTCGTCGATCTCTTCGAAGACCTGGCCGAGCGGCTCGCCGAGCTCGGACTCCAACACTTCTTTGATTCTCCCGAACTCGAACGACTCCACCTGATCCTGGAGTTTGGAGAGCTCTTCGATATAGGTCGGGGGAAGGATATCGGAACGACTGGAAAGAAGCTGCCCCAGCTTGATGTAGGTCGGCCCGAGCTCTTCGAGGGCGAGCCGAAGGTGCTGCGCCCGCTCCTGTGCGCGCTCGATGGGACGCGGGCGCCGCTTCCGCCAGGGAACCAAGCGATCCAGATCCACGGACGCGAGAACGTCTTCGAAGCCGTGACCAATGAAAACGCCAGCCACGTGGCGGGCCCGCGCGAGGTACTTCGGCCTCAGAAGCAAATGGCCTTCACTCCGTTTCCACGACCATGCTGAAGCCCAGACCTCCGGCCGCGCAAACGCCCACCAAACCGAATCGCTTCCCTCGTCTGCGAAGCTCGTTCAGAAGGCTCAGCGTAATGCGAGCGCCGGTTGCACCGAACGGATGCCCGATGGCAATGGAGCCGCCCATCACGTTGACCCGCTCCATGTCCACTTTGCCGATCGCGTTCGAGCGACCCAGCTTTTCGCGGGCGAAACGCTCCGACTCCAGAGCCTGGAGCACGGAGAGTACCTGCGCGGCAAAGGCTTCGTGGAGGTCGATGAGGTCGATGTCTCCCAGAGTCAGCCCGGCTCTGTCCAGCGCCGTGGCAATGGTGTAGGCGGGACCGATGAGAAGCTGGTCGAACGGATCGACTCCCCGGAAAGCGTAGGAACGCACGTAACCCAGGGCACGGTAGCCGAGCGACTTGGCCTTTTCTTCGGACATCATGAGGAGCGCCGACGCTCCATCGGTGAGGGGGCTCGAGTTGCCGGCCGTGAGACTCCCGTAGCGCCGATCGAAGACCGGGGGCAGTGCGGCCAGGGCTTCCAGACTCGTCTCCCGCCGGATGCCGTCGTCTTCAGCCAGTGACCGCGAATAGTCCTTTGGGATGTATGTGCGCACGATCTCTTTCGCGAGCCGTCCGTCGTCGGTCGCGGCGGCCGCCAACCGATGACTCATGAGGGCGAAGGCGTCTTGATCTTCCCGGGAGATCCGGTTGTCCTTGGCCATCTTCTCCGCGGACTGCCCCATGGTCAGACCGGTCGAGAGCTCGGCGATGGCCGGCGCGACAGGGGCCAGGTCCTTGAGCCGCAGGCCTGAAAAACCCTTCACCCGACCGGCTAGCGTCTTCGCTTTGCGAGCAGCGAGCAACGCGCGGGTCAAGGGTTTGGAGACCAAGATCGGCACGTTGGAGAGTGACTCGGCTCCGCCGGCGATCGTCGTATCCACTTGGCCGGAAGCGATGGCCTCGGTGGCGCCGACGATCGACTGATTCGAAGAAGCACAGGCGCGGGAAACCGTGTACGCCTCGATCCGTGGCGGGAGTCCCGCCCCGAGGACGGCCTCCCGCGCCAGATTCGGCGCCCTCACATCGGGCACGACGGTCCCGAAAACAACCTGGTCGATGCCGGTGGGGTCGATCTCGCTACGCTGAACTAGCTCTGCGGTGACCAACCGACTGAGATCCAGAGCCGACAGATCCGCCAGCGCGCCTCCCGCCTTCGCAAAGGGCGTCCGGCATCCGGCGACGAACGCGACACGTCGCCCCGGTTTCGCGTCTGGGGAAGCCGATCTCATCTCTTGGAAATCCCCACCAAGCGTTTGAGGCAGGGATCCTCGTGAATCTATGCTGCTGACAGGGAAAGAGCAACCCGCCTACGCCAACCTCGATCCGCTTTGGCTACGGCGGGAAAGGCCACGGGGGGGCTGGACAGGACTGGACAGGGGGCCGGGTTGCCGTGGCCGACCCCTTGTGGTAGCCTCCGATCCCAGGGTTTGTCGCCTCCGACCGAGGCGGCCAAAGAATAGTCATAAGGAGAATGTTGATGCACAAGTGGCTGGCAGTGACGATTACCATCTTCCTCGCCGGCGGGGCCGCTGCCTCACAGCAGCCTGGCGCCCAGGAGTGGAGGGCGGGCCTTGCGGCCGCAGAGAAGCAAGACTGGGACTTGGCGATCCGAGCCTTCGAAGCGGCGCTGTCCATGAATTCCGACCTGTACGGCAGCCATTTCTATCTCGGCTACGCCTACGAGCAGAAGCAAAACTTCGCGAAAGTTGGCGAGCACTTTTCGGCGTTCGTGCAGCGTGCCGGCGATAGTTCCGAGGGTGCGGAGCAAATTGCTTATGCAACCCGCAGCGGCGGCCTCGCCTTGGCCAGGATGAATGACCCGGCGGGCATCCCTCTCTTGGAGAAGGCCGCGGCAGCCAAACCCAACGACACGGAAGTCATCTACGCGCTCGCCGTTACCTTGATGAGAAGTAACCAGGCAGCCAAAGCCGATCCGTACTTCTTGAAGGTCGTGCAGCTCGATCCGAGTCTACCTCTGCCACACTATTTCGCGGGCCGCAGTGCCTTCAACAGCGAAAGGTGGACGGATGCGAATCAACTTCTCAACAAGTACCTGGAGCTCGGCCCTGACGATGCCCTGGGTGCCGATGCTCACTTCATGTTGGGCTCGATGGCGGTCCGAGAAGCCGAAGGCGGGGCCGATGCCGCTACCCAGCAAGGCCTAGCCAAGGAGCACCTCAACAAGTTCCTGGAGCTGAAGCCGGACGCTGCTCAGGCTCCTCAGGCTCATTACATTCTCGGCAGCCTCGCGGCACAAAGCGAGGATACCGCGACAGCCCGCTCTCACTTCCAGAGCTACCTTCAGCTCCAGCCGTCGGGAGCACAGGCAGAGGAGGTCAAGCAGTTCTTGGCCGATATCGCCGAGAATGAAGCGATAGCAGCGGAAGAAGCGGCCGCCGCGAACAACTAGACGCGCCTCAGGCGTCAATCTGGGTCGTGCTGCTAGTCTAGGAAGTCAGACGCCAGTCAGACGGCCCTGAAGGAAATCGAGCTCGTTTCGCTCGGCACTGGCGGGCTTCAGGCTCTCTCTCTGCCGAAGAACCAACGGCGTTAGGGGAGGCTCTTTCAGCTCGAGTCTCTCTCGCTCGACGTCCCACAGCGCGATGAGCCGGCGGTGGAGCCACGCGAGCTCCTCGAGCGAGTAGTGGATGTCGGTCGACTCGTAACGCTGGATCCAGTGGGTCTCGTCCTCTCGAACGACGGTGTACCACATCCAGTCCAATCGTTCTTTTACCTGGCGAGATTCCTCGAAGCCTTGCATGACGGCGTCGAGCAGACCGCCGTTACCAAGCAGACCGTGTCGCGCGGCGATGTAGCCAACACCGCGAACCATGTACAGAAGACACCAGCGGATTTCGGGGGTCAGAGACTCCGGGTCGGCCAACATGCGGGGAACGAGATTGTACGCAACGCCTTCGTCCTCATTGAGGATAAGGCGATAGAGCTCCTCTCGTACTTGAAACTTCCGACCCGACATTTTCCTCTCAATTGTAAGCTCGCGGGCATCCGCTGAGGACGGCGTCCGGCCGTCTCTAGCAGCCCGTCACCTCAAGGATACCAGGAAGAAAACCCATCGCCGATATTTTTTTCCGGCGCATCTAACCGACGAAACGCGGTTTGTCAAGTTTCTTCGGGATGGCAGCACCGCGACGGGCGCACCGTGGGTTCAGTTGTCTTCGACGAAACTGAATCCGCAAGGCTCCCAGGGATTCACGATGTTACGGTCCTGGAGGTCCCTTTCATCGATAGGGAACGTCGTGCAGTTTTTAGGCCGTCGAAGATAGATGCCGCAGTCGGGGAGTCGCTTCACCCAGCCCAGGAGCGGGCAGGGAAAAAGCACGTTGCAACAGGCCCCGGTCCGATGGCATTCCCCTACGCGGCGAGCGAGGCTCGCTTCGACGTATTGGGGCCGAAAGTGGACGAGATAGAAACGGCGGAGCTTGCCCCACAGAAGGATGGCGCGATCTCTCCAGCTGAGGGACCGCAGTCGATGCACGCCCCGCTGCTCGTAGACACCCGCACCTTCATACAAGACCTGCATGATCGCGCATCTTAGGACAGCTCGTACGAGGCCGTCAACCTAGAAGGAGATAGCGAGCTTTCACGACGTACGCGAATGCCGAACTGGCTCCTTCCTGCTCGACGTACTTCACGGCTGCCCACAGGTGAGCGTCGTCCAACGGTGTCGAATAGAACCCCTTGGGGAAGGGACGACGAATCTGGCTAAACTACTCCTTCCGGTAGGCCGACCGCCCCTAGCGAAGTGGCTTTTCCTGAGTTCTTGAGTGGGTATTTTCTACACAGGTTAGATGAAGTAGCTGTCCCCGAATTAGCGGGCGTGTTTCTTAAGAAGCGCTTCCGTGCCGGCACCCCAACTAAAAAGACAACCGAGCGTGTCCATCATCGACGCCTCGAGCCTTTCGACCTTCGCGTTGGCGACGATCTGAATAGTCCCCACTCCTGGAGTCGAGCCCAATGGTACGAAGATGGTGAGGTTACCGTCGGCGTGCTCCTCGACGATGTAGGCCAACATCCGGGCGTCGGGCGCCACCGCCAGGAGTGCCGGCTGGAGCTGCCCAGGAACGTCCCTGCCGGAGAGTCGGCTCGAGAGACTCCGCAGCAACGCGTACGGGGCGAAACGATTGAGAATCTTGCGCTCGATCCAACCCCCGATGCGCTTGCCGGTTTTGGATTCGTCGAACACCCCGATCAGCAAGCAGATCACCACGAGCACGCCGGCTGCAGTGAAGCGATGGGTCCACACATCGGGAAAGGCGGACTCGGGCAAAATGTCGGTGGATCGGTGCGGTGAGGGCCATCAGCATGTCGAACAGCGCGCCTATTAAGAGGTAGGACAGAAGCAACGGCAGCAGAAGCAGGAAGCCAATGACGAACCGATTGCCCAAGAAACTCAACGAGTCCTTCATGGCAAACGTGGCAGGCCTACTGTTCGAAGGCGCGGTAGGCGACGATGCGCCATTGGTCGTCTTCGCGATTCCAAAGCAAGCCCAGAATGGCTCCGCCCTCGTCTTTGAAACGGAAGAGCACACCGTAGTACTCAGCGATTTCCGGTCTTTCTTAACCGCAGAGGTACGGCTCGGCCTTCTCCTTCGTCATTCTGTCGAGGGCAAAATCCCCGGAGTAGGGATGCCCTTCGAGAACTACGGTGGGATCCCAGGGCAGCGCGACATCCACTGCTTCGGTCAAGTTGTCTCGATCTCCCATTTCCTCGGCCGAGTACTCCATGATTTCGCGAAGGTGCTCGCGGGCCACGCGGGCGTCCAGGACTTCCGTGTCAGCATCATCGTCGATGTTGAGGCACGCCAGAGCCTGTTCGGAGAGAAAATCCACCGCTTCGTCGTAATTTCCACGCACCAGCCAGTCGCTAAGAAACTCCTGAACCGCATCATGTACTTCGGTGATCTGGGCGTTTATCGGGCGATCCGGCGGAGTGGGTGTCGGCGGCTCGGGTCGCTCCGTCGCGTACAGATCTCGTGCTCACTTGTCCGCGCTGGGTAGGCGCCCAAAAGACTCTTGCCACCAGGCGACGAGGCCCCTCCAGCGCACCGTGTGTCGTTGGTGGTTGTCGCCTTGTCGTACGTCGGAGTTCGCGGACGTCAGATGCCCGTTGAAGAGAGCTTGCGGCGACTTGCTCGACCGGTAGTCCACGTCGATGTCCGCCTTGGTGCCATCTTCCGAGATCGAAAACTGGATCGTGGGCTCTTTCCCCGCTTGACGGAACGAGTAGGGGTATCCCACGTGGTAGACCGTGTTCAGGTGTCCGAGCTGGAACTCTTGGGACTTCTCGAGCGTCTCCTTCGCACCAGGGGCTAGGTTCACATAGAGGCGGAACTGCTGGTCGCCTCCCCGGCCGTAGTATTGACCTGCAATTCTCTCCAGGCTCTCGACGAGATCGAATGCCGTGCCCACAGAGCTCCCCGCCTCGTCGGTCAAGGGCGAACTCATCAAGGCATGGGTTACCGCGTCGTATGTGGTCCGCTCCGATATGGTCAGCGAGTCGAAGTACTCCTGGGGACCATAGTTTCGACCCGTATTCTCGTTGTAAAGCGCTGTATACGGCCCAAAAAGCGCCCTCGGCTTTTCGTCGAGATCGGCATAGCGGCTTATGCCGGTGTCGATGTCTCTCGCAGGATCGGCGATCACCTTGCCCGGCCAGCCGTAGTCGATGCCGACGACGCGGAGCTCCTCTTGCTCTTTGCGCACATAGACCGTCACTTCATGTTCTGGTCGATCCTCGGCGCCAATCCGGGCGGCGAAGTACGAGCCCGCCTGGGCGTCGAGGACCCGCGACGGAACTCTGAAGCGGGATACACCTTCGAGTCTAGAAAGCGCGCCCGTTCCGTTGTTCAGTTCTAACCACCGCACCGTGTGGTCGCGGGATGCCGCGAAGCCTTCCTCGACCTCCAAATCGTCGAAGGTGAGCTGGCCGTTCTCTATCCTGAAATGATCCAAGAGAAGGACCTTCGCGTAGTAGGTCCTCAAGATGCGGTTGCGGCGCGCGATCAGACTCCTCGCGATCCACGCCTCGGCCTGGGGGTCACTGTACTGCCCGGTGCTCACCAACGCCTCGATGTCTTCGTTGGTGAACGCCGCGAGCTTCTTGGTAGCCCAAAAGGTGTCGTCGGGCAAGCGATTGGCGAACGGGGCGATCTCGTGAACGGGCGTCCATCTCTCGGGGTCGAAGGTCTCGTACTCGAAGTGGCCCACCGAACGGTACTTCGGGTAGCCGGCCCGCATCCATCGCGGCGTGTAGATGCCCATGCTCACGACGTTCTTAGCGGTTCGCCCACGGTCATATACCGGGTCATTGCCTTGCCAGGCGGACTTTGGCTCGGAGCCTCCGCTACCCAAGGTGGTGGTGAAATCGAGAATGTAGTGACGGATGTGCGGCGCCCCGTCTTCCTCCACCAGCACATCCAGTGTATTCATGGCCCGCATGTAATTGTGGTTGAGCCACGCACAGAAGACGTAGAGGCCCCGAAGGTCCCGGCGATGCTCATGAGGAACGATGTCGTTCGGGTCGTCGCTTCTTGTTCCGTACACCTGGTAAGGCCCGAGCAGGCCCCTCCATCTGGCGGGAGCACGGGTCGCCACCGCACGGTAGCCACTTTCGGGGTCCATGGCGACGCGCTTCAGGTAGTTGTCGATATTCTCCTCCGTTAAGTCGCGCGCCTTCCCCATGCTGGTGATATCTTCGCCGCCCTCGGCGGCCTCGATTTGGTCGCGATCGAAGTAGACGATGTAGTTCTCCGGCACGTAGTATCCAAGCGCATAGAAGATTCGGGAAGCAACCATCGTGGCCCCGGTGGCCATTTCCAGGTAGCCCACTGGATCGAACCGCAAGAGATACAGATCGTTTTTCGCATCCCTGATCAGGATGCCCGGACGAAGCCCGTGCGGTTGACGATGAGGGCTTGCCACTTGCCGTCTCTCGACGGGGGTAGGTCATTTCCTGGTCCGCGAAGGAGCTCTTCTGTCGTCATCCTTTGTTTGGCATGGCGATTCACGTACCACGGGCCGTCCATGACCTCGCCTAACGTGTTCACGCCGGCGGCTGGAATTACGCCGATCTCGGGGTGCCGTTCTCCTGGCTTTCCAAAGGTGTTTCCGACGAATTCCAATATCTCGCTTAGATCTCGGCCAGTCGGATCGATGGTGGCGATCGGATCCGGTTCTTTCTCCAGCGGATCGTCGGGGTAGAACTTCTGCGCGTCTGCCGTAGCCGTCGAGAGGACAAGCGAGAGCAGCCCCCACACGAGAGCCGCCTTCAAGTCTTGGGTTTTCGTTTTCATGCCTTCCCCTTATTGGCCGAACGGCCTAACTTTGAAGATGTCGCTGAACGTCCACATGAAGCGCGCGCCCTCGTTCCGTACGCGAAGTCGATGCGCATGATGATGCTGTTCTGCAACCGGAACCGAAGGCCAATCCCGCCCCCGTATCTCATGTTACTGAAGTCGACTTCGTGCCGCGTGGGCGCGACCGTGCCGGCATCTGCGAATAGCGCGACGTCCATACCGGTAAAGGCATACCATCGATGCTCGACGTTGGCGATGAGGTAGTTGTTGTCGTAATAGCGATAACGCGCGAAGGCGCGCAGATCGTCATTGCCTCCGAGCGTGAGCTGCCCATAGAAGGGAACAACGTGCCGTTCTTCGTCTGCGTAGGAGAGGCGCACCCTGAGACGGATGGCGACGACCCGCGTATCCACCCTAGTATGGCCGCGGTTCAGATCGCACTCGCCGCGACATCGATGCTTACTTTGGTTCGCATTCCTGTTCAGTCTGAACGCGATCCTGCCACCCATGTCCTATCTGACCCGGATGGACGTCTTCCTGTTCGCCTCGATGGCCCTCGTCTTTCTCGCTTTCGCCCAAGCTGTGGCCACGGCGGCCCTGAGCGCCTCGGACCGTGAGAAGCTGGCGACCCGCTTCAACCGAGCCGCCCGGTGGATCTTTCCGGGCCTTTACCTCCTGATTCATCTTTTCGCCTGGCGGATCTATTAGAATCTGAACACCATCGTCCTAAGAAAAGGAGCCTAGAATGCCCACCAAGTCTTTCTCTGCGGTCGTTTTGTTGGCGACATCGCTGTGGGTCGCCACCATGAGCGCGCCTCCTGCCGCGCGCGCCCAAGAGCCCCAGCCTCAGACCTTCTTGAAAACCCACGCGGGGTTCACGGACGCCAAGCTCGGGGCGGTGGACCAAGGCGAGGTCGTCGTCAAAACGGTCCGCACGCCGGCGAACAACGAAGTCACCATGGTAGGCGCGGCCCTCTTCCGAGCTTCCACGGAATTCTTCCTGAGGATGTACCAGGACATCGAGCGTTTCGAGAGCCCCCTAGGGCCTCTGAAGAAGGTCGGCGATCCGCCCCGCGGGGAAGATTTTGGTCCGCTCGTGCTCCCCGACAAAGATGTGACCGCCCTCGCCGAGTGTCGCATCGGGAATTGCGATCTAAGGCTCGGAGAGATTGGGATCACGCGTTTCCAGACGGAAATCGATTGGGACAGTCCGCGAGCGGGCCAGCAAGCTCAGGCGCTTCTCCGCGAGCTCGCCTTGGAGTTCCTGACCGCCTACCAAGAAGGTGGAAACGAAGCCTTAGGTGTCAGCCGAAACAAGAAGAAACCGACGCTCGTCCAGGAACAGTTTGAAGCGCTCCTCGAGGATTCGGACTACATTCTGGAATACATTCCGGAGCTTCATCGATATCTTCTGGAGTATCCCGAGGCCGAGCTAACGGGAGCCACAGACTTCCTGTATTGGGCGATCAACGATTTCGGATTGGATCCGGTCTTGAGACTGAGCCACGTGAGCATCTACCGCACCGGAGAAGACGAGAACAGCTCCGCGGTCACCGCCTCGAAGCAGCTCTATTTCAGCCGGTACTTCCACACCGGACTGGATCTGCGCTTTCTCGTTCGGAACCAGAGTGACGCGAGCGACGAGAGCTTCTACCTGGTCACGGTGAGTCGACTCCGTTCCGACGAACTGACCGGTTTTTTCGGTAAGTTGTTACGAAAGGCCGCGGAAGAAGGGGCTCGCGATGGGCTTCAGCGTTACCTGGAAGTGAGCAAGCCCGCCATCGAGTCCTACTACCGGCGTCTGGCTAGGTAGAGTTCGGCAATCACGTTCATTGACGCCAGAAGCGATCCGCAAAAGCGTCTGGCTAGGTAGATAGGAAATCTCGTGTATTGACGCCTGAATGGGATCCCGTCTATCGACGCCTGAAAGAAATTTCGTGTATTGACGCCATCCACAGCCGCAACTCATGAGCTAGAGCCGCAGCTCATGAGACGGGAACACTATTTGTTGGGCATCACTGCGAAGCTCTTTGAGTTGAGGGGCCCGGATCTTTCGGTCTCGATCGCCACTTCGTGGCTAACGGGCGCTTCGATAGGCCGCGGCTAAAGATGTGCGTATCGAGGAGAAGCTTTATTTATTCGTGCGGAGTGCTTCCCAGTCGTCTTCCCCGATGGGAGAGACGATGTCCCCCACGATCTGGCCGGTGCCCCGGGCAGATCCGAGCCAGCGCCCTTGGGTCGCGGGATCGTCGTCGGAATGACCTGAGCCACCGGTTTCCCTCTCTTGGTGATGAGGATGGGTTGTCCGGTTCGCTGCACCTTCTTGAGAAACTCAAGGCAGGTTGCCTTGAATTTTGAGATACTTACCGTCTCCATGCCGTTAATTTACCATGACAAAGAACGCGGGATCGTGGTCTCTATTGGATCGGCCAGCCCGTAATCGGATTCCTCCAGAGGCTGGTCCCGAACCCGCGGCCCCAGATTTGAAGCGGCGGGCCGTAGTAGGGACCGGGTTCCTGGCTGGAAGGGATGAAATAGCCCCCGAGGCCGAGGGGGCCAAAGAGTTGTTTCCTTCTCGCCGCCTGCTGCCAAATCTTGTGAAGCTCCTCGGGGTCGTAGGTATAGAGATCTAGGTAGTCCTTGATAGACTTCTTTTCTTCTTTCGGTTCGTCCTGTTGGGCGGCCGTGGGCTGGGATGCGGCGAGAGCTAGGAAGGCGATGAGAGCCAGCATCGATCCTTTCGCCATGCGGGGATCCTCCCTGGCCAGTATAGAGACTCAACAAGGTAGCTGCCACTACCCAACCCACCCCAGCTCACCAAAACGAGAGCTAAGGAGTGGTAGTGGCCAGAGCCTTCTGCCGCTCGACGCGACGGGTGTGGTAGAGCTCGCGGTCGCGGCGGTGGGCTTCGGTTTCCGGGAACGCTTCGCCGGGGGCAAAAGGGTAGGTGGACATGCCGTGGAACGGTATCGGCTCCACCGTGTCGGAATACGCTGAGTTCAAATCCATGTCCTTCCCGAAGCCGTCGGCATAGATCAAGAACGTTCGCTTCCACCCGACGGGCAACTCCGGAAGCCGCTCCGCACGGAAGGACAACGCGATCTCATCGCCATGTTTGGTGATGACGTAGCGGTCGTCGATGTCTTGCACGAGCTCTCCTACGTCTCCATAACGCGTGTAGTAGCCCTCGTGCTGGTCCCACACTTCAGTCGGCGAGATCCGAGAGTAGTCGTATAGGTTGGGAGCGCGTCCGTCCGGCGTAACGGAAGCGGGGTAGCCGCGAAATCCGAGCTCGGCGCGATCCGGCGAGAGCTCGGTGACTCTCGGGGCCGCTTCGGGATCGACCGTCGCCACGAGGATCTGGTCCCAGTAAATTCTTTGGCTGGTCGTGATCCGAACGCGCCGATGCCGCGGGCCGACGACGCCGTCCAGATCGACGAGCATCGTCTTCGGTAGGCCGGCTGGAAAACCCATGTGCTCGATGGCCATCTGGAAGTTGCCGTCCTCGTCCTCCACTTCGAGATAAGGAATGATGGTGTGCACGCCGGCCTGCCAGGCGGCCCGGTTCGAGCTGGAATCGCTGTAGTGGATCCAGCCGTAGAGGAGCAACACGACGCGTTCGTCGACACCGATCTCGCCGAGATCGAGCGTCAAGGAATGAGGCTCGGCGTATCCCTTGAACGGTAGCAGCCGCGGCTCACCGGGATAACGACGGTCCTTCTCTGCAATCGACTTCGTCACGTCCTCGCCTCGATCGTTCACCGCCGCGACCGGTGGACGGAGATCGCGCACCGCGTAGAGACGCGCCTCCGGATAAGGAGGTCCGGGCATGAGCCTCTCGTTGGGAAAAACCTCGACCTCGGCGGGATGATCCACCGCCACCAACGAGGCCTTGTCGAACCCCAGCACCTCTTCGAGCTGATTCACCCAACGCACCTCGTACGCGCCATCTCGAGGGACGGGCTCGAATTGCTCCAGCTTCACGTACTCGTCGGTGTCGGGGTAGTTGTACGTTCCGGGCGCCAGGAGGTAGCCCACCGCGCTCCCCCCGAGAAAATCGGTGACGAAGCGCATTTCCCTACCATCCCATGTATAGAGGATGGGACACGAGGTTCCTTTGCGATCCAACTCCTCGAAGCTCACGCGGCCACCACTGCAGACGGCCATCTCGATCTGTTTGACGCCGCCCGGCCAGAGAAAGCGAATGTAGTCGGCCGACTGTTGCGTCCCCAGGCCGAAATGAAGCGGCAAATCGTTTTGCGACAGATAGCCCGAGCTCGAACGTACTTCCCTTCGTAGTCGCGCAGCGCCCGCCTTCACTTCTATTTTCGTCCCCAGACCATCCCGATTGCTCCGCACACCGCGTGCCAGGACGTCGATCCAACCCTGGGCGTTTCCGCCTTCGTTCCGAAAGAAAAGCAGTCGACCACGATCCGTCCCTACCACTGCGTCGAGATCCCCGTCGCCGTCGATGTCCCCGACGGCCAGCGCGCGGCCCGCACCGGTATCTTCTACCGAAGCCGCCAAGACACCGGCCCGTCGGAATCCTTCCGCGGAGCTTTCGTAGAACGCGGCGACTGTGCCCGGCTCGTTCACGACCAACAGCAGATCCAGATCGGTGTCGTTATTGGCATCGAGGAACGTCGTTCCGAAACGGGCGCCGGGAACGCCGGCGGCGAGAAGGCCCGGAGACACGACGTCGGGTCGAAGTCCCGTAGCAGTGGGCCCGCGCAGCAGCAAGTTCAATGTTGCGCCCTCGGCGGTCAAGAAGAGATCGAGGTTCCCGTCACGGTCGAAGTCCGCCGCATCCGCTCCACGGAATCGACCCGACGCCTCGATGCCCCAATCCAGAGAGCTTTCGGTAAAGGTTCCGACACGGTCGTTCGAAAAAACCTGTAGCGGCTCTCCGTCGTTGACCACAACGAAGTCGATGTCGCGATCGTCATCCAAATCCGAGAACACGGCGCCCAGGCTTCTAGAGGCCCCGGCGGTCAAGCTCTCCTCTCCGGTCTCGGTGAACGTGCCGTCACGGTTGTTGCGATAGAGGCGGTTGGGAGCTCCTGCGAGATCGTGTGGGACACGGAGCGTCTCTCCGTCATGAGTGGCTTCCGGATCGACGTAGTTGGAAACGTAAATATCGAGGTCGCCATCGTGATCCACGTCGGCGAAGGTGGCCCCGACCGAGACGTCGCCACTGCCGTCGACACCCGCCTCGGAACCCGCGGGCGAAAACCGCCCCCTTCCGTCGTTGAGGAAAAGTGCGTTCGGTCCCGATCCGACCAGGTAGACGTCCGGATCTCCGTCACCGTCGACGTCACCGACGGTGAGACCGACGTAGGTACCGTCTTCTGCGGGTTCAGGAAGCCCCGTCGGTGCCGGGTCAAACCGGCCCTCGGTGTTGAGGAACACCGCCGTGCCGCCTCCTCGCACGAAAACAAGATCCGGGTCGTCGTCGCCGTCGAGATCGCGAAGCGCCAAACCGGAGCCCCAATGAGGCAGGAGGCGGCTCTCGACGAAATCGCGTCCGTACTCTGCGGCCGGCACGGACCGTGGCCAGGTCGGAGGTGGAGGTAACGGGGGCAGCGCGAGACCCGCCTCCTTGCTCAGTTCGATCCACCGAACGCTCGAGGCCACGGTTTCCTCAGGCAGCGATTGCTGTAGCGGGGGAGAGAACGGCTCGATCGCTTCCGCGTACTTTCCGAGCTCGGTGTATTGGAGGCCCGCCGAAGCGGCCTCGGCCGGAAAGCTCTCCTTCAAGGATTGGAAGATCTGAAGCTCCTCCCGTCCTTCCTCGCTTCTCCCCTGTCGGATGAGAACGTTCCCCAAGCTGAAATGAGCCGATTCGTTGTTCGGCAGGAGCTCGATCGCTCGCCGAAGCGTGCTTTCCGCTTCGCCGAGGCGCCCGAGGCTGGCATAGAGCGTGCCCAGGTAGTAGAGCGTCATGGAGTCCGCGGGATCGCGAGCGGCAACCTCCTCGAACGCGAGCGCCGCTTCTTCGGTGTCTCCGATTAGTTTGAAGATGAGACCGAGATTGTAGTGAACGTGAATGTCGTTGGGATCGAGAGCCTTGGCTCTTTCGAAAACCTCCCGTGCTCGATCGAAATCGCGTTCGTTGAAGTAGGCGATGCCGAGATTCACCAGGCCGGGAACGGAATCCGGTTCGAGCTCGATGACCGCCTCGAACTCAGCTGCGGCCTCGGTGAACCGGAATTGCTCCAGGAGGGCCACTCCTCGATTCGCATGTCCTCGCGCCTCGGCCAACGCCTCTTGATGGGGAGACGAGCTTTTCGATTGGAACCCCAACAGCAAGGCAACCCCGAAACAGATGCTGACGACTCGATTCGTTCTCGTCATGACGCCCAATTATGAGCACGCTCTCCAAAGGGTGTCAACGTCTCGGCGCATGCTATAATTTTCTTGCCCCGGCTCATCCGACTCTCGGCGAGCCGGGCTTTTTCTTGAAGGTCCATGCAACAAGTTCAAAAGCTCAGCAAAGCCTTCGCCGGCCAGGTTCTTTTCGAGAACGTGACCTGGAATGTATCCGCGGGCGATCGCGTGGGTCTCACCGGGCCCAATGGTTCGGGAAAAACCACGCTCCTCCGCATGTTGGCGGGGACGGAGACCCCCGATGCGGGAAAAGTCACTGCGCCGCGAGGCACTCGAGTCGGCTTTCTGCCCCAGGACGGGCTGCACCACCAGGGACTGACGCTCAGAGAAGAGGCGACGTCGGTCTTCGCCGACGTCCTGGCTCTACACGACGAGCAGCGAGAGCTGGAAGAAGCGATGAGTCGTTTCGAGCCGACGCGCGCGGACCATCAGAACCTGCTCAAACGTTACGGGGAATGCCAGGAAGAGTGGGATCGCCAGGAAGGGTTCAGTATCGAGGCGCGCGTGGAAGAGGTGCTCCGCGGGCTCGGCTTCCAGGAAGAAGAGCTCGACGCGCCGACCGAGACCTTCAGCGGCGGGTGGCAGATGCGCATCGCTCTCGCCAAGCTCCTCCTCTCCCGCCCGGATACCCTTCTGCTCGACGAGCCAACCAATCATCTCGATCTGGAAGCACGGAACTGGCTCGAGGTCTTCTTGGCCACCTATTCCCACGCGGTCGTCCTCGTTTCCCACGATCGCTTTTTTCTTGATCAAGTGGTGACGCGCATCACCGAGATCGACCGGCGACAGTTGAGGGACTACCCAGGCAGCTATTCCAGGTACCTGGACGTCCGAGAAAAGGAGATCGCGGAGCTCCGGGCCCGAGCTCGGCGTCAACAGGACGAGATCGAGCGCATCCAGAGGTTCATCGACCGCTTCCGCTACCAGGCAACCAAGGCCGCCCAGGTACAGAGTCGCGTCAAGATGTTGGAAAAGATGGTACGCATCGAGGTGCCTCCGGAAAGAAAGATCTTGAAGCTACGCCTGCCGCAACCCGCGAGAAGCGGCCGCGTCGTTTTGAAGCTCGAAAAAGTCGTCAAACGCTACGGGAAAAAGGAAGTCTTCGGAGGCGTCGACCTCCTGATCGAGCGTGGAGACAAATTGGCCCTGGTGGGCCCCAACGGGACCGGAAAATCCACCATGATGCGGCTCCTGGCGGGCGTCGAGCCGCCGGATGCCGGGGCGGTCGAGCCCGGCCACAACGTGAGCCGTGGTTATTTCAGTCAGGACCGGGCCTTCGATCTAGACGAAGACAAAACAGTTCTGACGAACCTCATCGAAGCCGCTCCCGTCGACCTGGTGCCCCGAGTTCGAAATATCCTGGGGGCGTTTCTCTTCCGCGACGATGACGTCGAAAAGAAGGTCAAAGTGCTTTCCGGTGGAGAGAAGAGTCGCCTCGCTCTCGCTAAAATGCTGTTGCACCCCGCCAACCTGCTGCTTCTCGACGAGCCCACCAATCACCTGGATCTTGATTCCAAAGAGGTGTTGCTCGAAGCCCTCAAGGACTTCCGCGGCACGCTTATCTTCGTTTCCCACGATCGGTACTTCATCGACGAGCTGGCTACTAAGCTGGCGGAAATCGGCGAGGGTACCGTGCGACTTCATTGGGGGAACTACGAAGATTTCGTCCGTGTCCAGACCCCCCAACTTCTAGCGGATGCTAGCCCGCCCGACTCAAAGCCCGACTCAAGCAACGACGCTCGCGTCGAACCGAGAAAACCAGCTTCGCCTGCCCGATCTCAGCGGCGCAACGGACGATCCAACCGTGGGCGGGAGCTTAGAGAGAAGGTCCAACGACTCGAAGAGAACATCGGCGAAATGGAGATCGCGGTGTCGAGCCTCGAGGGTCGCATGGCCGTGCCTGGTTTCTATGACGACCCCACCGCGTCGGCGGAAGTCGTGGCCACGCACGAGAACCTCAAGGACCAGCTCGATCGTCTCTATCAGGAGTGGGAATCTCTCAAGGCGACGAAACCCGAAAAGGAGCGCTCAACCTAGTGTCCGATGGCTTCCCTCGCCAGGGCATCCGCGCGCTCGTTCTCGGGATGGCCGTCGTGGCCACGGATCCACTCCCAGCTGAGCTCGTGCCTTTGGGAGTGTGCAAGGAGCTCTTGCCAGAGATCGCGGTTCTTGACGGCCCCGCCGCTCTTGGTCTTCCAACCCTTCCGCTGCCAGCCGTGAATCCAACGGGTCATGCCCAGAGCGACATACTGGGAATCGGTGACCACATGCACCCGGGAAGGCCCGGTCAGCGAATCCAGCGCGCGGATGACCGCCATCATCTCCATCCGATTGTTGGTGGTCCGCTCCTCCCCACCGCTGATCTCACGGCGTTCGTCGTTCTCATCGATGATGGCGGCCCAGCCCCCGGGTCCGGGGTTCCCGGAGCACGCGCCATCGGTGACGATTCGGACCTCTCTTTTACCGGACATGATGGGTTGGAAGGGCCCTCCGGACCCGTCCCGCAATGATACCGGACCAACGCCCTGCTTTTGAAGTTTTGAAGGTTTACCGACGAAGTTAGGAAAAGAAGGGAGAGTGTAGGGAGCCGAAGGGGAAGGCCGGTATCCGTGAGGGGTTCCTATGACCGGATCCGGGTGCCGATTTTCGCTTCAAACCTCCGGCTCCCTAGGTTGGGTAAAGGCAAGGCGTGTGCCAATCGGCTCCGATTCCGTAAGTCGCTGTGGAAAAAGACTCTGGGTGGATCGGGCGTTTCTGGATCTCGCCCAGCTGGGCAAGAATTACATAGCAGAAAGGACTACAAAGCACCCTAGACGGCGGGGATCGTCTCCCGTCCCCTCCTCTTGGGGGACGAAGCTTCCCCGCGAGCGAACCGTCAGCTCGTAGATCCACTGCCGTCCCGAGGGCCACTCGAACTCATACGGACGTCGCAGCGGGAGGTCGAGCACCTCGCGACCGGAAGGCACCAATTCCCGCCCCAACGGCTCAGCGCCACGTTGGACGATCTGCACCTGGTTTGCCGCCGGCGTGTTGGTCAGGGCGACTCGTAGCTGCGGGATCTCTTCGGCGCTCCGGATGAAGAAACGCGCCTCGCCTCCTCCCGGAACCCACACGCCGCGTCCTTCAAACTCGTAAGCACCCTCCGCCCAGAGTCGCGCCGACCCGGCGGCTCGACGCAGCGGATGGGTGTCGTTGTAGGCGGGGCCAGTGCGCGTCGTCGCATTCGAGGGCACGCGCTCCAGCAGGCCTCCCATCACCAGAAACAAACCGACCACGGCGGCGGCGCCAAGGAGCGCCCGGGACGGATAGACCGCTGCTTCATGCTCTCTCAGCAGCGATTCTTGCTCCACACGCGGCGTGAGCAGATACAACACCAGCACAACTGCCACCGCCATAGCGCCTAGCTGGTAATAGTGGGCGGGTCCTTCACTCAAGAAGCTCGGCAAGTACTGCAGGGGGTCGCTGTACCGCGTACGCTCGAGGAGCATCCTGGTGACGTGACTGGCCACGAGATCTTTCTGAAAGGCGATCGAAAACGACAGCGTGGCCGCAAAGAACGCCCAGGTGGCTCCCGCCAGCACCCCGTCATACGCGCTTCTCCGAACCACGAAGACCAACGGCAGAGCCGCAAGAGGAGCGACGCTCAAGATGTACCGCGCGACTGAGCTCACTGCGCCCGGCCAGTGGGGGAACGACGCGATGACGAACACGTAGGACAAGACGACCGCCAAGAGATACGAACGAATCTCCCGGTGGCGAAAAGCCAATCGACCCAAACCGACGAGCGCCAGCACGTAGAGAGGGGCATAGATGAAGAGCCCGTTCTCTGCGTCGAGAAAGAGACCCAAGAAGCCCGAGAGCACATTCCCGGGCTCGAAGGCGGTTCGTCCCGCCGCGCGAAAGGTGGCATCGGGAAGAATGCTTCCGGTGAGCGCGTGGTTGTAGACCGTGAGGGAGATCGCGGAGATGGCGAGGGGTCCACCGAATAGGAAGAGCCGCGCGAGGCGGTCGGACCGACTCGGAGCGGAGCCGATGACGCGCCAGGCGGCAATCATTGCCATCAACGCCGCGGTCACCGCGTATTTCTGATGCAGCCAGGGCAGCGCGGCAAGAGCGATCGCTCCGGCGAGCAGTCCCCCTCCACTCGGCGCGGGATCGATGAAGAGCTTTCGGAAGGCGTAAAGCAGAAAGAGCGCGGCGGGTAGCTCCGGATAAACCTGGTACGTATACGGAAGCAGCGGTGGGGAGATGGCAAGCGCGAACGCGGTGATCGCCGCCGCGCCCCAACCGACCTCCACCTCGCGGGCGGACCGAAATATCTCTAAGACGAGCAAGGCTCCAATGAGGTTCCAGAACAGAATGGCCGCAACCTGGCGATCCCATCCCAACCATCGATTCAACGCTCGATCGGTCAAATAGGCGGGCACGAGCAAGAGCCCGGGTCCGGGGGCGTTGATGTAATAGATCCCACCGTTCGGGCTGCGGAACATCGACCGGTTGGCACGGGTGGCGACGACGTCTCCGACGTACACGCGTCCACGACTCGCGGAGTTGGCGAACGCGCCCGCCAGCTCGGAAGATTCATCCATCCATCCGCTCGCTGTCTGCGGCAGGATCGACACAAAGTGCGTGAGCCTCGCTTGCTCGGCCGCCCCCTCCGCCTTCGCAATATCCAAGCTTCCCGACGCCGAGAACGCCGCCGCCATGCGGAGATACTTGAACATGTTGCCTTGTCCCTCGCCATCCTGCCACAACCAGGTGGGGGTCGCGAAGGCGAAGGTCGCAAGCGCCACGATCAGGATCGCCGTTTCGCCGACGCGGTACCCGGGCCATCGCGCCGGAGCAAAGGAATCGAAACCGAGGCTGAAATCAATCATGTGGTGGATAGTCACGATGAGCGAGATGCCGAACAAACCCCAGGCGAGGAGGGGTGCGAAAGATCCCTCGTAGGCCAAGGTGAGCACCAGGTTCAAGCCATAGGGAAACTGTGGCGAGAGGACGAGAGAAAAACACGCCAGGAGCGTGAGGCCGACTGGAAGCAACAGCGGGACCATGGAGCGGCAGACTCGCCTGAGAAGCTCTTCCAGTGGATGGTCCGAGAGCCAGAAGAGCAAGAGCGACACCGCCAGCCACAAGGAGAGTCCAAATCCCACCATCGTCAGGATCTCACCGGCTGCTTCCCCGAGACGCAGGTTGCGCGCCATCGCCGAAAGAAAGGACTGACCGGTTTCTTGCCGAAGAAATACGCGTACGAACGCGTCGACGTGTCGGGAGAGGCCGAGGGCGACGAAGATGCCCGCCGCGCCGAGGGTCGTTCGAAAATACGGGATTAGCTTGGCGATCATGTCAAAAATGTCCCGCGCAGAGGTGGAGAGCATATAATAATGTCACCCAACAAATGGCGGAGCTGCTGTTCTACCACCGGGGCCTTCGGTTCACCTGCCAGCAGTGTCACAACTGCTGCCGGGGAGCGCAGGCGGGTGGGGTCTATCCCAGTCGCCCCGAGACGAAGCGCATCGCGCGATGGCTCAAGTTGTCGCTCCACGCCTTCCGCGATCGCTATCTGCGGCCTCTCGACGGCGCGCCAAGCCTCCGCATCCGTGGTAACGGCGACTGTGTTTTCTGGGATGGGGGTTGCACGATCTACCCCGTGCGTCCTCGCCAGTGCCGGACGTTTCCCTTCTGGCCGGAGAATCTCGAGTCGCCCGAAGCTTGGAAAGAAGCTACCGAAACCTGCCATGGAGCCGGCAGCGGCAAACTCTACCGCCTCGAAGACATCGGTTCGGTGCTCCACGGCCGAGCTACCTAAGCGACTCCAGCCGCACGGGCTCGCTCAACTCGTAGATCACCGGATACAAGAGATCCTTTCGTTTGTAGCTCACGCCTTGTGCGTCCAAGCGCAGGCCGACGCGTCGAGCCATCCGGAAACTGCGCGGAATGAGTGCGACCTGTTCTACTTCCGCGATCTGCTCTCGATAGGGTGGGTAACGCTCGGTTTGCTCCGGACCGAGCTCGGATGTCATGAGGATCCTGCCGTGAGATAGGAAATTGTACTTGTACGAGATGTAAAAGTCCGTGTAGGCGTACCGCACGTCCAGCTCTTCCAGCTCTCGCACGAACTGCCGATTCAACGCGTCACTCTTGACGGCGCGGATAACGTATAGCCCACTTCCATAGAGGTTGAGGGCGAGAATCGGGGCAGCGGCAACGACGGCGGCTATCCGTGAACGGCTGGCGAACCAGGCGATCGCGGATGCGACGAAAATGGGGATGACCGAATAGGCGAAGATCAAATAGCGCGGCTCCTCGCTGAGCCAACCAAACGTGCTCTGTGCGAAGACGAGGATGACCAGCAGTGCGAACAAAACGATCAGCGCTGCCGGGGTGACGCGACCGCGGGTCAGCTCGCGCAAGCGTTCACGCTCTCGAAAGGCGAAAACGAGTCCGCTGAGCGGCAAGACCAACATGAGAAGGAGGCGCAGCGGGGACGCCGGAGAGGGAGGAAGCTCCATGGGCCACCAGCCGGCCAGCACCGGAAGCGAGTCGGAAGCCACTCCGTAGAGCTGCGCGAGGGTTCTCGTCACACGCTCGCCCAGCGTGGATGGATCGTGAGTCCACCAACGGAAGCTCTGCCCGCCTCGTGTGAGATTCCACAGAACGAGCGGCCAGCTGCCCAGCAAGAAACCGCCCAGAAAAACCGCGTTGCGAGGGACGACGCGCCGATTCCAGTCGACGGCGAAGAGCACGAGCACCGCGATCAGTAGGTAGTAGGTCGACAGAATATGTGCCCAGAACGCGAGTCCACCGAAGACACCCATCCAGAGCGCGTGTCTCATTCTTTTCTCAGGGTCGATGAGCATCCGCGCTCCCAGCGCCAGAACCGCGGTGCCGAAAGCCAGCACCTCGACGTAGCTGCCGTCCGCCTTCACACCCCACGCAGTCAAGAAACCGGGCGACAACACGGCAAAGCCGGCAGCCAGGGTGGCTTCACTTCGTTTCAAGATCGTTCGGGCGAACGCGAAGAGAGCCGCGACGAATCCGCCATAGAAGAGCACGCTGGCTGCCGCGAAGCTCTTCACGGGTTCGCCGCTCACTCGGGCGAGCAGCGCGCTCACGTGAGCCTTCAGGCTCCCGTCGTACGATTCGCCGTAGGCGAAGACGGGATGGTGCTTCCCCTCTGCGATGTGGAGCGACATCACGCCGTGGATGGCGGCATCGGAGCTCGGGATCCCATAGGCAACGGCAACGAGGGGAGCGCGGCTCAAGAGAGCGACGATGAAGAAGAGAAGTGCCAGGCGATTATCCGCTCTCTCGCTGAAGAGCCGGGGGAATCCCTTCCGGTGCAAAAGAACACCCAGCGAGACGACGAAAACAAGACCCGGAACGAGCGTGGGAAAGGAGGGCAGACTCGCCCTGATGCCCGTATCGAACCAGAAAAGGCAGAAGACAACGTAGGAAACGACGGCGAGGACGGAGCTTCCTCGCACCCACGCGTCTTCTTTCCTCATGAGACCACCATTTTCTATCCGCTCATCACTATTATCTAATAGCCTCTTCCGAGGAGGTGACCGGCATGTCCTGGATTCCTATGATTCGAGAAACAGAGGCGGAGGGAGGGCTTGCGGAGAGCTATCAACGTTACCGCCAACCTTCGGGGCGTGTGGACAACACCTTGCGGATCTATAGCCTCAACCCACCCTCGCTGCAAGGACACTACCAGCTTTATCGCCACCTCATGTGAGGCCCATCCGGTCTCACCCGCGTCGAGCGAGAGCATATCGAGCTCGAGCCCTGATCTCCTGTTAATGAATGACCTCATGTTAATGACCTCATCTTGACCCCATGAGGATCTTACTCTTGCTCAATCGCACGGCGGGAAGCGGGCGAGCCGTCCAGCAAACGCACCGTGCCACCCAGATTCTCCGCGAAGCAGGCGCGACGGTGTCCCTAGTCGAGACCCGCTCCGCTCCGCACCTCGCCGCGGAAGCCGAAGCGGCGGTCGCCGACCCACCGGACGCCCTGGGCGTCGTGGGCGGAGACGGCACGATCCACACCGTCGTGAACGGCCTCCTGCGCTCTCCCGGCGAAAAGCGACCACCGATGGGAGTGGTCCCCTGCGGGAGGGGCAATGACTTCGCCCACACCATCGGCATCACGGATCTCGACACCGCCTGCGCTGCTCTCCTTGGGGGAGCGAGACGACGCGTCGATTTGGGTCGGACCGAAGCGGGTGTCTTTCTCGGAGTCGCGGGAGCCGGGTTCGACTCCCAGGTGGCTCGACGAGCCCAGAGAGGCACCGCCTTGCTCTCCGGTGCGGCCGCCTACGTCTACTCCGTTCTTCGCACGCTGGCCGCTTTCGAGCCGGTGAACGCAAAGGTCACGTACCAAGATGGGAGTTACGAGGGACCGATCACGCTCGCCGCCGTCGGGAACACGGGCGTCTACGGTAGAGGCATGCGGATCGCACCGCTGGCCTTGATCGAGGATGGCCTGCTCGATCTCTGTTTAGTAAAAAGAGTGTCGCGCACGACGCTTCTGCGAATGCTGCCCCGGGTCTTCAGCGGGGGCCATCTGGACCACCCGCAGGTTTTCTATACCAAGACCCAATGGGTGGGTATCGAGTCAACCGAACCGATGGAAGTTTTCGCCGACGGTGAGTTCATGCAGCAGGTTCCGGTGCGTATCGAAGTGCTACCCGCCGCGCTAGACATATTGGTTCCTGCCTAGCGCCCTTGGGCCCCCAGCCTTCGCTCGAAGCTTCGGCTGGTCCGCCGAAGTTCCCTTCGTTCGAAGCCGGACGAAGGCGGACACGGCACTAAGGCATACGATGTCAAGCCACGCACACGAAGTCCCGACCGTCGACCCATCCCGCCGCGGCCAGTTGCTCACGAATCTCCTCTCGCGCCGAGACGAAGCGCCGCTCCGATCCACGACTCAAAGCGCCCACCGCAACGAGCATGGGCGTCCCGTCGATTCGATCGAGCTCCGTCGCAGCAATCTCTGCCGCTCCGTGGATGCGCTTTCCAATCTTGCGCGGATCGATCTCGACGAAATGAGTCACGTCGATTCCCCGTTTCGCGAGCCTCCGAGCCCAGCCCTTTCCGACCGGTCCGGAGCCCCAGATCGCCACCGCCCGCCGCTCGGCTAGAAACGTCTCCAAGAGAAAATGCTCTTTGAGCCTGACGAAGCTCTCGTCGCTGAATCTTGGATCGACTCGGCTCGCTCTTTTCGGCCAGTCCCTCCACAGCAAGAGCTCTTGGGGAGTCTTAGCGAAGCGCACGCCCGCTCGCGCCATCCTCATCCACAAATCGTAGTCCTCGGGCCATCCCATCTCCCTGTAGCCACCGACGCGGTCCAGGCACTCCCGCCGCATCATCACCGACGGATGAGGCAAAGGACTCTCTACGAACAGATCCTTCGCCATCTGATCGTGGGTCAGAAGCCCGTTCACCCAGCTCTCGTAACGAAGCAGGCCGTCGGTCAACCCTTCACGAGGGAACAACCGAACCTGCGAGGCGACGAGCCGATCTCGGGATGATCGCGAAGAAAGTCGACCTGCACCGCCAAACGCTCCGGTCGGCAGATATCGTCCGCATCCATCCTCGCGACGAGCGGGGCTCGTGCCTTTCCGGTCGCGGTGCGGAGTGCGGTGGCCACCCCGCGGTGGCTTTGTCCGAAAACGCGTAGGCGCGAGTCGGATTCCCCAGCCTTTTCGAGAAGCCGACCGGTCGCGTCTTCCGAGCCGTCATCGACGGCGACGATTTCGAATCGATCGAGACTCTGCTCGAGCAGACTTTCGAGGCATGCGGGTAGATACGCCGCGGCGTTGAAGCAAGGAAGCAGGACGCTGACCTCGGGTTCCCGGTTGGTCATGTTGGGTCGGTGATATCATAGCCGCCTATAACGGCGTCGAAGGAAGTTCGCTCCATCTAAGCCGACGTCTGGTAGTGCGTCACTTTGAAAATCTAGCCCGTGCATTTGGGCCGGTCTAAGCATATGCTTAGAGGTATGGCAAAGAAGAAGGTCAAGCGTCCAGCCGATGTCGTCGGAAACGCGGTCCACGTCATGCAGATTGCAACTGGCGAAATCGAAGAAGAAGAGAAAGACCCTGCTGCCATCGCCAGAGGTGAGAAGGGCGGGAAGGTACGGGCCTCCAAGCTGTCGCCCCGGAAGCGCAGAGAGATCGCCCAAAAGGCAGCGAAGGCCCGATGGGAAAAGGGTCAGTCTTCTTCGTCGGCGTCTTCCCCGTCCAAATGATCCGGCCTTTCGTCGAGATACACTGACGGCTGTCTCAACTCTTCCAAATCCGCATTGAAGTTGTAATCGTAGGACTCCAGCGTCGCATCGTAGATGTTGTTGTCGTTGTAAGAGCCGAAATCGATTGCATGCTGCTTACAATCGGACCGGATGCCATCCCTGCGTTGGGTAAGCGATATTCTCATCGCTTCAGGCAGCGCAATCAGGATGTTGTGATACGTCGCATGGCGCGTTCCGTCAGACTTGGTTTCCACGACGGGGTGATTGACGCGCACGTCCCGACCTTGAGGGTCCGTATATCGTTCCGCCCTTAGAGCGCGAGCGATCTTGCGACTCAGCGCACGTCTAGGATCGACTTGCTCAGGCACATACCTGCGTTCTTCGAGAAGCCATCCGGCCACATCGTCCGGGTCGGCGTAATCGACCCCATGGATTTCCTTGTACTTCTCTACCAAGAACAACATCTGACGTTCATGCGTTTCCGTCTTCGTCTTAGCCATACTGTTTCATTACCTCATGTCGAAAGTTCAACCGTTCTTCCCCAGCCATCTGTCAGCGCCGTATCAGTCACGACCGATCGGATCTTCGCAAACATCTCGCGATTCGCGTGGTAGCCGATCTCTCGCCGTTTCTGTAACTGTCCAACAACGATGGCGGGATGAATTTTGACTCGATGCGAAAACTGAATGATCCGCTGTTTCGAATAAAGGGGTCCTACTCGCCGAATGAACGACTCGATTTCTCGATGAGGAATAAGAGCATCGGAGGCGGCCTTGTTTGCACGAGCCTCCATATCGTTCTGTACAAGAACTGGCATTTCATGCTCTCCACCAACGAGATCAGTATCTACCGAGGCCGTGTCACGGTGTCGGACGTGCATCAATTCGTGCATCACGGTGAACCAGAAAGAGTCGTTGCGGTCAAAGCGGATAGAGACAGCAATGACTGGCGACGTTTCATCAAGCCAGAACATTGCTCCATCGATCTTGCATCCCGGCAATGGCTCTACCACAACGAACCTTATTCCGTACTTGGACAACACCTTCGGAACATCGGCTGCCTCTTTCGGAAACGCCGCGAGGATTCGAAGTTCTTCTATTGCGCCCTTCAATCGAGATCGCTTGAACTGCTGCACTACAAGCGCAGCAGCGAGCCTCTTGGCATGGAAACACCACGCACGCTCAGCGGCGTTGAGACCGGTCAGCGGCGACGGAGCTCGCAGGGCGACCGGGAAGATCAAGTCGGACTCTAGGGAATCCACCGCAAAGAATCGTTGCAGTTCGGATTCGACGGGAGATCGCTCGTCAATCCATCCACGCCTCTGCATGTCACGAACAGGCGCAATCTCGTACAGGCGTGCTTTCTTCTCAACGTCTGACGTGTCGCTACGATCCGTTGTAGCCAGCCGATAAAGGTAGTCCCACTTGAGCCACTCTTCTGGGGAATTGCCAAAGGCGGCTGCCAGCGAAACGGCCATGTCCGGCGTGACGCTGGAGTTGCCGATGGACACGTTGTTAATGGTCTTCCTGGATCTCCCGGTGATGGCAGCCAGCTCTTCCTGAGTCCAGCCACGCTCCTTGAGTTTCTCCTTCAGGATCTCTCCAGGGTGCAGCGGCGACGTATTGAACAATTCGGCCATATGGATATTATACGGTAAGAAAGAGAAGAAGGGAAGCCCATCTTCTCTTTTTTATTGACAAAGAGGGCATGTCTAAGCATAATGTATATTATGAATAGACTGAACATCAAGACCCGGGCTCAAATCCTCCACCTGCTCTGCGAGGGAAGCTCCATGCGCTCCGTTTCCAGAATAGCGGACGTGTCGTTCAATACCGTCAAGAAGATCCTGATAGACGCGGGCCGGGCTTGCTCTAAATTCCATGATGAGAAGGTTCAGAACGTCAAAGCTCGTAGGGTGCAATGTGATGAGATTTGGAGCTTCACCTACGCCAAGCAGAAGAACGTAGAACGGGCGAAGTCGGCTCCGGGCGATGCTGGCGATACCTGGACATGGACAGCCATTGACGCTGACTCCAAGCTGATCGTCTCCTGGCTCGTTGGTGGGCGCGACGCCGGATACGCCACCGAGTTCATGCAGGACCTGGCCGGTCGTCTTGCCAACCGCGTGCAACTCACGAGCGACGGCCTCAGGGTGTACCTGAACGCTGTCGAGGATGCGTTCGGTGCGGATATCGACTACGCCATGCTGATCAAACATTACAACAACGCGCCGGAGGGCCAGCGGCGGTACAGCCCGGCCGTCTGCACCGGAGCGACGCGGATGAGCGTTACCGGCGACCCCGACGAGGACTACATCAGCACCTCCTACGTCGAGCGGCAGAATCTCACGATGCGTATGCACATGCGTCGGTTCACTCGCCTGACGAATGGATTCTCGAAGAAGTTCGAGCACCACATGTACATGGTGGCGCTCTACACAGTGTTCTACAACTTCATCAAGGTCCACAAGACGCTCCGCGTTACCCCTGCGATGGAAGCCGGATTGACCGACCGAGTATGGACATTTGGGGACATCGTGGAGCAAATGGACAAGGACGCGCCGGAACAGGGACCGCGCGGACCTTATAACAAACGGAATTCAAAGTGATGCACTACCCGACGTCTTCACCGACCGCGCCTTAGCGGGCAACCCCCTAGTGTCGTTCCCGATGGGTCCGGCCTCACAACCGAGGAAATGCAGGCCCTTGCCCGGGAGATGAACCTAGTGGCCTACCTCGTCCGTCACGGGATCATGGAAGCCAGCCCGACCACCCATCTGATCGTCGAGCAGGGATACGAGATGGGGCGCCCCAGTACGATCTACGTCGAGGTCGACAAGGGTCCCGACGGCGGCCCTGCCGAGATTCGGGTGGGAGGCCAGGCGGTCGAGGTGGCCGAGGGTATCCTCAAATTTTAGAATGTTTTACGCGATCACGATCGCGGTGAGGAGTCCATTTGCCAAGCGCCTCTCGATCATCTAATCTGGGCCAACAGGGGGGAGCTGACTCCTTGTCGAATCGGTGTGCCGAGTCACCGAACGAGCCTACGTCGTAAGCTTGACCAGGATTTTGGAATCGAGCCCCTATGCAAGACAATTCACTCACACCCCCCGACGTCGATCTCAAGAACTCCGATAACCAGCGATCCCATACTTGGATCATCCCCGGCGCGCTGCTCGTGCTCTGCCTCGCGACGGGAGCCGCGTTCTTTCTGGCCGCGAAGCATCGAAACACCCTTCCCATCGCGGCGGCCGATCAGCCCCAGCCGGTTCGAGGCGGCGTCTTCCGTTTTCCGATCTTGCAAAGCACGGTCCAGACACTCGATCCCGCCCGAGCCACCACCGAGGGCGAGATCATGCTCGTTCAGCAAATTTACGATGGGTTGACGGCCTTCGACGAGCACCTGAACATCGTGCCGGCATTAGCCCAGTACTGGGAGATTTCTCCCGACGGCAAGACGTATTCGTTCGAGCTCCGGCCGGATGCTCGGTTTCACAACGGAGACCCTGTCACGGCGGAGGACTGCGTCTTCTCTTTCGAGCGTTTGTTGACCGCCGGCTTGAACGCGGCGAACTTCCACTATTTCACCCGTATCGTAGGTGCCGAAGACTTTCGCGCCGGTCGAGCCGGAAGCGTAGCCGGGCTTCGTGCTGTCGGCGAGCGAACCTTCCAGATTCGCTTCACGACGCCGTTCGTCCCCGCGTTGTCCGTTCTCAGCATGTACAGCTCCAAGATTCTTCCGAAGAAGGAGCTTCTCGCGAAGGGCGACGATTTCTTCAGTGCGCCAGTCGGCACCGGACCGTTCCGATTCTCACACTGGATCAGTAAAGAAGAAGATCCTGCTATCCCGCTGTTCCGAGGAGTCCCGCAAGGGATTCGACTGGAGGCCAACGCGCACCACTTCGAGGGTCGGCCCTATCTAGACGGTGTGACCTTCCGTGCCCTCTACAACGCACCGAAAAGCAAGGAAGAGAAACCGCTCCACGAGATGGTGGACTGCATCGAGACTCACGTCGAGGAGTACTACGATTGGGTGCGCGTGGAAACGGACAAGTTGCTGACGCTGAACTACTACATTCTGCCCAGCAATGTGCCGCCCTACGACGATGCGCGCGTACGTCGCGCCATCAACTTTGCACTGGACAAGCGGAGCCTTCTCGACGCCAGTCCGTTCTCTGCCGGTAAGCCGGCCGCCACCGGTATCGTGCCCCCCGGCATCCCGGGTTTCCTCCCCATGGAAGCCCCCTACAAACACAGCATCCAACGCGCGAAGCGGCTTCTCGCCCAGGCCGGCCATCCCGACGGCAACGGGCTCCCCCCCCTCGAGGTCCTCGTTTTCGGAAGGGGGGATCCTCTGTCCGAGGCGCGCCAAAAGTGCCTGGCCGACTGCATGTCCGGCATCAACCTGAAGGTGAAGCCGTTCAAGGTAAAACGAGTGTTGTCGATGGATGACGCGGCTTTTCGGGAGCGGCCCATCCTCGTCTACTGGACCTGGGTGGCCGACTTTCCCGATCCGGACAATTTCTTGCGGGTTCTGTTCCACTCGACTTCGCCGATGAATCGCTCCGGCTACCGCAACTCGGAAGTCGATCGTCTGCTCGACCTCGCATGGTCGGAAACCAGCTACAAGGAGCGAAACGACATCTACCGTCGCATCGAGAAGATGATTCTCCATGATTCGCCGATCATCCCTCTCGACTACGACCGTTCCCGCTTCCTGGTGCGACCCAACGTGAAAGGCTTCACACTCTCTCCCATGGGTTACCCCTATATCAAGATGAACAAGATCTGGCTCGATCAACCGCAGCCGGAAAAACCTCGAACCAAGGATCTCTAACCCAATGCTCCTCCGCCGTCCGTTCAGTCTACGGACCCGCTTCATGCTGAGCTCTACTCTGCTCATCACGTTGCTCATGGTGATCGTGGTCTTCTTCGTGGAACGCCGGCAGACCGCGGTGATCCTCGAGCAGGCGAGAGAGCACGGGGCTGCCCTGGCGAAGGCGGTAGCCGATCTCTCCATAACGCCTCTCCTCTATTACGACACGGTGGCCCTGCAGCAGAACATGGAGAAAGCCGCGGGGGAATCCGACATTCTCTACGCCATCATCTTCAGCCGCAACGCCAAAGCGCTGGCCTCGAATCAAGACGCGCAACGCTTCTCCCCAGAGCTCTTCGAGCTGGATACCGACATGAGCCGCCTGGAGGAGGGTCAGGTGTCCATCCATACGCACCAGTTCCCTTTCCCATCACCGCAGCCGGCCGACATCGAGGTTCTGGAGATCGTGGCGCCCATCCTGGCCGGAGAAAACGAGCTCTGGGGCGCGGTCAAGTTAGGTCTTTCTTTGGAGCAGCTCAACGCGGAGCTTCGCCGCACCCGGATCGGTCTCGCCAGCTTGGGCTTTTTGGGTCTCGCCTTGGGGACTCTGGGCGCTATGTTGCTCGCGAAGCGTATCAGTAGCCCACTGGAGACGCTCGTCGAAGGAACGATCAAGGTTTCTCAGGGCGATCTTCACCATCGCATTCACCTGGCTCCGGGGGACGAGATTGGCGAGCTGGCAGCGAACTTCAATCAGATGACGGCCCAGATTCTCGAAGACCGCCGGGAGATCGAGAAGACCTCACGACGACTCATCGAGGTGGAGAAGCTCGCCACCATTGGGCGACTGGCCGCAGCGATGGCTCACGAGATCCGGAACCCGTTGACCGCCATCAAGCTCAACATACAAAAGGTTGGGAAGAACCCCTCTCTCCCGACCCGAGAACGCGAGCAACTCGGCATCGCCGAGAGCGGCATCCAGCAGGTGGAGAGAATCGTCAAGGAGCTACTCGACTACGCGCGCGCCCCGAAGCTCACCAAAGATTTCTTTTCCCTGCAGGAGCTCGTGGAAGATGCCCTTCGATTCGTCCAAGACCAGCTAGAGGAAAGGAAGGTTCGGGTCGTGCGGGAGTTTGCGACCGAGCTACCGCCCATCCACGTCGACGGTGACAAGCTGCGCCAGGCTTTCTTGAACATTCTGCTGAACTCCGCAGAAGCGGTCTCGGCGAAGGGCACCGTGATAGTACGGACATCTCTAGCGGAGAACGACGGAAAGAAGCAGGCCGTGGTGCAGATCGAAGACGACGGTGCCGGTATCGACGAGAGTGAGCTGAAATCCATTTTCGAGCCGTTCTTCACGACCAAGAGCCTCGGTACGGGACTCGGGCTTTCCAATGCGCGGAAAGTTGTCGAGCTTCACAACGGCACCGTCGAGGCGACGAGCACCGTGTCCGTCGGGACCACGATAACCATCAGGTTGTCCTACTCGGAGGTCGAGATAGACAGCGAGCCCACCGACATTAGAAGAGAGCCCCATGAAGTCTATCCTAGCCATTGACGACGACCGACTCATTCGCCAGACCTTCAAGTCCCAGCTTGCCGAGGAAGGCTTCGAGGTCCACCTCGCTGCAGACGGCCCCGAAGGTGTGGAGAGCTTCAAGGCGCTGGAGCCGGATCTCGTGATCCTCGATATCCACCTCCCCGGCCTCGACGGCCTGGGCGTTCTGAAGGCGATCCGGGCGGTCGACCCCAAGGCTTACGTCATCATGATCACCGCCTTCGATGACATGCGCACGACGGTCGAGGCGGTGAAGCTCGGCGCCTTCGAGTACATCTGTAAGCCCATCGACTACGACGAGCTAATTCTGAGCATACGCAAGGCGATGCGGATGCAAGAAATGGATGCCAAGCTTGATTATCTGGTCACCGAAGCCTCAAGAGAGTGGAGCATCGACAACATCATCGGTCGCACCCCTCAGATGCGCGAGGTTTTCAAGACCATCGGCATGGTTTCCCAAAGCAAAACTACCGTCCTCATTCGTGGTGAATCGGGAACCGGGAAAGAGCTGGTGGCCCGAGCTATTCATTACAACGCGGACAACCGACCCGAGCCCTTCGTTGCGGTGAACTGCACCGCGCTCGCCGAGGGATTGCTCGAGAGCGAGCTATTCGGACACGTGCGCGGGGCGTTCACGGGCGCCGTCCGCGACAGCCGAGGGAAGATCGAAGTTGCGGGTAAGGGAACCTTGTTCCTGGACGAGATCGGGGACATCTCGCCCAATCTCCAGTCCAAGCTACTGCGAGTGGTGGAGAACCGGGAATATTCTCCAGTCGGTGCGGAGAAGACGCAGCGCACGGACGCTCGCATCATCGGCGCCACGAATCGCGATCTCGAGGATCTGGTTCGCCGCGGTCTCTTCCGCGAGGATCTCTATTACCGACTCAAGGTCGTCGAGGTCACGCTTCCGCCTCTGCGGGAACGGCGAGAAGACATTCCGCAGCTCGCAGCGTACCTACTGGAGAAGATCAATCGCCAGCTTCACACCAACGTCCGCAAGGTGCCGGATAGCGTGATGCAGCGCCTCGTGAGCTACGAGTGGAAAGGAAACATTCGGGAGCTGGAGAACGCACTGACCAGGGCGGTGACCTTGTCGCGAGGCGACGTATTGGTCGGAGAGCATCTCCCGCTCGTCGATGCCGCCGATCCCGGAAAGCTCACCGGCGAGCTGACTTCACTCAAGGACATGGAGAAGAAGTATATCGACCACGTCCTGGGCTTTACCCGCTGGAACAAATCCCGGGCCAGCGAGATCTTGGGCATTACCCGTCCCACGCTGGACAAGAAGATCCGGGATTACCAGCTGGTCGATCCCAGGAAGTCCCAAGCCGCTCTTTCTGAGACAACGAACCCCGCAACCCCTATCTCCTGATCGCCAGCATCACGCCATCGCGGAGCGTGAGCAGAGCATGATCCACCCGGTCGTCCCCGTGCACTCGGTCGTTGAGAGCCACGATGGCGAGAGTTTCCGCATCCTGAGGATCTAACACGGCACCGCTCCAAAGAACGTTGTCGATCGCGATGGCTCCTCCCGGACGGGTTCGCTCCATGCAGAGCTCGTAGTAGGCGGAGTAGTTTTCCTTATCGGCATCGATGAAAACGAAATCGAACGGTCCGGCGAGCGTCTTGATCGTCTCGACGGCTGGGCCCATGCGGATATCTATCTTGTGACCGTGTGGGCTTTGCGCGAAGTAGCGCCGGGCCACCTCTTCCGCCTTCGGATTGACTTCACAGGTAATGAGTCGGCCGTCGTCGGGAAGCGCCTCGGCCATCATCAGAGCGCTGTAGCCGGTAAACATCCCAACCTCCAGAACCCGTTGCGCCTGGAGCGCGCGTACCATGAGGCGCAAGAAGCCTCCCTCCAGTCGACCGGTGAGCATCTGAGGAAGCTCCATCGACTCCTCGGTCTCGCGGGCCAGCCGCGCCAGTAGCTCCGGCTCCTCTCTGGTATGGTTGGTGGCGTAGGCTTCGATCTTCTCGTCTACCAAAGCGATCATCGCGGTCCTCCGGAAACCTGAACTATCTATAGCTGGCCTTAGCCCACGATCTGGATCAAGACTCGCGGCTTCGCGGTCGAGTGTCAAAATCGATGAGAACAATCTGCTGCCAGGTGCCCAGCTCGAGTCGACCGCCGTTAAACGGGACGGCCAGGGAGGAACCGAGTAGAGAGGCACGCACGTGGCTGTGACCGTTATCGTCTCCCCAGCGCTCATGGTGCCGATACTCGAGCTCGCGCGGTACGAGCCGATCGAAGGCGGTTTCCAGATCCGCGACCAGCCCGGGCTCGAACTCGACGGTCGTGACCCCTGCGGTCGATCCAGTGACGAAAACCGTGGCGACGCCGGATTCTATGCCGGCGTGCTCGACGGAATCGGCAACTTGCGACGTAATGTCGAGGACGTGATGGTTTCCTCGACTGTCGATGGATTTTCTGACGCTAACGACCACCATTTCCCTTACCTCGCGCAGTGAATGGTAGCACCAACCTCCGTGCGAGTTCACCCTTGACTTGCCCCGCACGACACCATTAATTTGACGGGTCCGCCGCGCGCCAGACAATCGAATAGGGATTTCATGGACGATCGAGAGACCCTCGAGCTCGCGCGAGACCTGGTGCGCATCGACTCCGTCAACCCCCGCCTCGTACCCGGTGCGCCTGGTGAAGAAGAGATCGCCCGCTTCGTTCATAGCTTCCTAGAGCGTCACGGAGTGGCCTCGGACATGGTGGAAGCCGAGCCCGGAAGACCGAACGTGGTGGCGCGATTGCCCGGAGACGAGAATGGACCGAGCCTCCTCCTGTGCTGCCACATGGATACGGTGAGTGCCGCGGGCATGCAGGACCCCTTCGAGGCTCGCGTGGAGAACGGTCGGCTCTACGGAAGAGGCGCCCATGACGTCAAGGGTGGACTCGCCGCCATGCTGGCAGCCACCGTCATCCTTTCCAAAGCGCCCCCGAAAGGGGGGGAGCTATTGGTCGCGGCGGTGGTCGATGAGGAATACCGTTCCTCGGGTACCGAGGCGCTCATCGAGACGACCCAGGCGGACGCCGCCATCGTTTTCGAGCCCTCGGATCTCAAGGTCACGGTCGCGCACAAGGGCTTCGCCTGGTTCGAAATCGAGACCCGCGGTGTGGCGGCTCACGGAAGTCGCCCTTCGGAAGGTGTCGACGCCATCGCTCATATGGGACGCGTGCTAGCAGGACTGGAAGCACTCGACCACAAGCTTCGATCGCTCCCGCCGCATCCACGCCTCGGTCCACCCTCCGTCCATGCGTCGCTGATCGAAGGCGGGAGAGAGCTATCGAGTTATCCCGACCAATGCCGTCTCCAGATCGAGCGCCGCACCATCCCGGGAGAATCGGAAACCGAGATCGCCGCCGAGCTCAATCAACTATTGAACCGCCTGGCCGACGAAGACGATCGATTCCAAGCGGAATGCGAGCTGCGTTTCGCTCGCCAGCCCTACGAGATCTCGAGCTCTCATGCCTTGCCGCAGGCCATGGCGCGCGCGGTGGAGCGAGCCACCCAGAAGAACGTCGAGTTCGGGGGGCTTACGGTGTGGACCGACTCCGCGATCTTGGCAGCCGCGGCGATTCCCAGCGTCATCTTCGGACCCGGGGGCGCGGGACTTCATAGCCTGGAGGAGTACGTTCTCACGCAAGACATCTTCGATTGCCGGGACACGCTCGTGGAGCTCGCCCGGGAACACTGTCGGCGTTAATAGCCCTGAGTCCATGCGCAGTCGGTTGTCGGCCGCGAAAGCTGGCTGCCGAAACAGGTGGTTGCGTTGAGGGGGATCTGGTCAGGCGGCGGTAGTTGCTTTGAGGGAAGCTCGTCAGGCGGCGGGCCCCAACGCCGTGATAAAAGACACGAGGCCGACCGCTTGAACTGATAGGCGCATCGCATATAACCTGGCGACCTAACGAAGGAGGTTTCGCCATGTCCACCGCAACGCCGCCCGTACCACCTCAACCCCCTCAGCTTCCACAACCTCCTCAGGCGATGCCGTCGGCGAATGCCGCGCAAGAAATGGCCGGGCCGGCTACCGGTCTTCTCATTACCGCAATCATCGGCGGCTTTTTCGTTTTCCTGGGTTTGCTCGTCAACCTATTGGGATTCAGTTTGGGCACGATGATGGCAGACAGTGGCGAGGAGCAGTTCGCTCAGTGGATCTCCAGCGGGTTCGGCGTCACGTCCAGTGTGATCGCACTACTCGTGGCTGGATTTCTCATTTATGCCTCGCTGGAGATGAAGAAGCTCAGCCAATGGGGTCTCGCGGTTGGGGCAAGCGTGGTGGCGATGTTGCCCTGCATCAGCCCGTGCTGTCTGATCGGTCTTCCGGTGGGAATCTGGTGCCTCGTGGTCTTGACGAAGCCTGAGATCAAGGCCGCCTTTCACTGAGTGGCTCGAGTGCCGGGGCAATCGACGTGACTCGCGAGCCGACCGCACCTCATCTGGTGATCCTCGCCGCCAGCTTATCGATCCTGCTCTCCGCCCTGCTTCTGATACCGGCGGAGCCCGGAGAGTCTCTCCGCATCGGAGGGAATGCGCTACCGAACGTCTGCTTGTTGAGACAGACCAGTGGTCTTCCCTGCCCTGGATGCGGGCTGACTCGGTCCCTAGTGTCGGCCGTGCATGCCGATTGGGCGAGAAGCTTGACCCATCATCGGATGGGGTTTTTGATTCTCGGTTACCTGATTCTTCAATCCTTAGCGCGGATCGCCTGGCTCGGCCTGCCTCGCCTTCGGGAACGCATCGCAGTTACGTGCAGGGCGCTCGACGTCAGCCTGGTGCCGCTACTGCTCTTGCTGGTGCTCAACTGGATTCCGACGCTGGTGGCTGCTATTTCGGGGACAGCTACTTAATCTTGTAGTGCAATGAGATACAAGATTAAGTAGCTGTCCCCGAAATAGAAAGCAAGTAGCTGTTCCCAAAAAAAATGCCCCGGTGTTTGACCACCGGGGCGCGCGATCTAGCTCTCTTACTTTTTCAGGAAGTAATTCAGAGCACGACGATCGCCGGACACCCGCAGGCGTTGTAGAGCCTCGACCTCTAGCTGGCGCACTCGCTCCCGCGTCAGGTTCAAGACCTTGCCGATCTCTTCGAGATTGTACTCGGAGTTGAACCCGATACCGAAGCGCATGCGGACGATCAGCTGCTGCCGTGGCGGCAAGAGCTCGAGAGTCGCTCGCACCTTCTCACGCATGTCACGGTCGACGACGGCCTGCCATGGTGACTCCGAACGCTCATCGCTCTGTAGTTCCCACCGAGGGCTTCCGTCTTCGACGGCCAGGGCGTCGAGAGACTCGAGGTGAGGGATGGACTGGAGCGCCGCCTCCACCTGATACGCCGGGGCACCGACTTCCTTCGAGACTTCCTTGGTGGAGGGCGACCGTCCGAGTTGCTCTTCCAGCTTGACCTTCGCGCGTGTCGCGATACGAACGAGCTCTAGCTTGTTGATAGGCACTTTGATGGTGCGGGATTTCTGCGACAAGGCGCGGGTGATCGCCTGGCGAATCCACCAGGTCGCGTAGGTCGAGAACTTCAGGTTGCGGCGCGGATCGAACCGCTCCACCGCCTGCATGAGCCCGATATTCCCCTCTTGCACCAAGTCGCTGAGCTCCATGCCCATGTTTTTGTAGCGCTTTGCGATCGAGACGACCAAGCGCAGGTTGCTCTCGATCATCCGCGCTCTCGTCTCGTCGAACTCTTTTTGGGCAGCCCGTCTCACACTTCGGTCCGAACCTTTGCGTCGCAGGGCTCGCTCCGACTTGCGCATGGCTCGAGATACCTTCTGTTCCTGCTGCCGGTTCAAAAGTGGGTGACGGTGCGTTTCCTTGAGGTATTGTCCGAGTGTGTCGAACTCTCCGCGACCGGAGTCCGGAACCGCTCCGAAATCTGCTCCCTCGCTGCTTACGGCTCGGACACTCGCGGAACGCTCCCACCCACCCTCATATGGGGTCTCGGGGCTCTCGATATCAACGGTGGCTCTCATAAGTTCTTCCCTTCCTCAGGACGGGGTCCCTCCTCTGAATGACCTGCTATCCTTCAAGTCTCGTGCCAAAGAATTGTTTTTCACTATCATATTTGTGAACAATGGCTTAGCGGTTTTGTGTATTCATTGCTGGTGGTTCCATCGCCTCAATTCTTTACAGTCCCTGTCCACTTTTTACCTCTGGGTCGTCCCATTTCATTAAACTTGACTAAAAAGGTTCATAATATGCAAAGGTATACACGTCCCGCAAGTTGCCTCCCCAGCGGGGGGGAGTTGGATATCCAAACCCTGGATGCTAAGCTATTCCGAAATAGAGGTTTCCGTGAGATCGACCGGTCTGGAAGGCGTGGTGGGTGGAACCCCTTTGCTGCGCCTGCGTCCCCCGACGGGATCCGGCCCCGGGCTGGAGATCTATGCGAAGGCGGAATGGTTCAACCCCGGGGGTTCGGTCAAGGACCGCGCCGCGCTCGCCATGTTGCGGGATGGAGAGGAGCGAGGACTGCTCAAACCGGGCAAGACCATCCTCGAAGCCACGAGCGGAAACACCGGGATTGCCCTCGCCATGTTGGGTGCCGCGAAGGGCTATCCGGTACGGGTCTGCCTGCCGGCCAATGCCAGCAGCGAAAGAAAGCAGATTCTTCACGCCTATGGCGCCGAGTTGATCCAAACGAGCGCGCTCGAGGGGACCGATGGAGCCATCCTCAAGGCTCGAGAGCTCGCCGCGACGGAGCCCGATCGCTATTTCTATCCGGACCAGTACAACAATCCCGCCAACTGGCGCGCGCACTATCAAACCACGGCGGAAGAAATCTGGGACCAGACCGGGGGCCGGGTCACGCATTTCGTCGCCGGGCTGGGCACGAGCGGCACGTTCACCGGTTGCTGCCGAAGGCTGAAAGAGCTGTCCCCGGCGATCCGATGCGTGTCGTTCCAGCCCGACTCACCCATGCACGCCATCGAAGGCCTGAAGCACATGGAGACGGCGATGGTACCCGGGATATATGATGACTCGCTCGCCGACGAGACGTTCACCGTCTCCACCGAGGCCTCACACGAAGCCTGCTTGCACCTGTCTCGCGAGGATGGCCTCTTCGCCGGGCTCTCGTCTGGAGCGGCTTTCGTCGCGGCGTCACGTGTGGCGGAAAGTATCGAGACGGGAGTGGTGGTGACGATCTTTCCCGATGGCGGCGACAAGTATCTTTCCGAAGGACCGTGGAATCGTGATTCGGATACCTGAGCGGCTTCTCGAGACCATCCGCGGTCATGGTCGAGAGAGCTACAACGACGAGGCCTGCGGCGTCATGTTCGGCGAGAACGCGGGAGAGGACAAGGACGTGCGGCACGTGCAGCCCCTTCCCAACTCCCGAGACGGCCAACGGCAGCGCCGCTTTCTCATCACCCCAAAGGACTACCAGCGGGCCGAGTCCGAGGCGACCACCCGCGGGTTGACCCTGCTGGGTTTCTATCACTCGCACCCGGATCACCCGGCGTTTCCTTCGAGGTATGATTTAGAACATGCGTTCCCGTTTTTTTCCTACGTCATCGTTTCCGTTCAGAAGGGCGAGCCAACCGAAGTGCGCTCTTTCGTCATGAAGGAAGATCGCAGCGCCTTCGATGCCGAGGAGCTTCAAGCGGTTTAGGCTTGAGCGATTCTCTAGAGAAGGAGTACTGCTATGCCGGTCAAGGTAATGATTCCGACGCCCCTCCGGGGTTTCACCGATAAGCTCGAAGCGGTCGAGCTCGAGGGCAAGAATGTGGCGGAGCTGCTCGCTAACCTCACCGAGAAGTATCAGCTGTTACGCAAACACTTGTTCAACGACGAGGGCAAGCTGAGGGGCTTCGTCAACGTGTACGTCAACGAGGAAGACATCCGCTACCTGTCTCGAGAGGAAACACCGTTGAAGGACTCCGATGTGGTCAGCATCGTTCCTTCGATCGCGGGCGGAGCCACCAGCACAGCGAATACTGGCGTGAGTTTCACGCACGAGGAGGTCCAGCGGTACAGCCGCCACCTCATCATGCCCGAGGTGGGCATGAAAGGTCAGGCGAAGCTCAAACAGGCTCAGGTGCTGTTCATCGGCACCGGCGGGCTGGGAGCACCCATGGGGCTCTATTTGGCCGCGGCGGGAGTCGGGCGGATCGGTCTGGTCGACTTCGATGTCGTCGATGCCTCGAACCTACAGCGGCAGGTGACCTACTCCACCGCCGACGTGGGTCGGTCCAAGCTGGAGGCCACCAAGGAGCGTTTGGCGGGAATCAACCCCCACATCCAGATCGACACGCACGAAGAGCGCCTGAGCTCGGAGAACGCCCTGGATCTGTTCAGGGGTTACGACATCGTCGCCGACGGCACCGACAACTTTCCGACTCGTTACCTCGTCAACGATGCCTGCGTCCTGCTCGGCAAACCGAACGTCTACGGGAGCATCTTCCGCTTCGAGGGACAAGCATCGGTCTTCTATGCGAAGGAAGGGCCTTGCTACCGATGCCTCTATCCCGAGCCGCCTCCGCCGGGACTGGTTCCGAGCTGCGCCGAGGGTGGCGTGTTGGGCGTGCTCCCGGGAATCGTCGGGACGCTACAAGCGCTCGAAGTCATCAAGCTGATTTTGGGAGAGGGAAATCCTCTCATTGGGCGACTCCTGCTCTTCGATGCCCTCAAGATGAATTTTCGGGAGCTGAAGCTACGCAAGGATCCGCAGTGCGCTCTTTGCAGCGAGCATGCCACCATCAAAGAGCTCATCGATTACGAGCAGTTCTGCGGTATCCCGCAACAGGAGGCGGAGGTTCAAACGCAGTCCGGCGTGCCCACTATCTCTGTCGAGGAGCTGAAGACCCTCATGGACAAGAAAAAGGATGTTTACATTCTCGACGTCCGTGAGCCTCAGGAGTGGGGCATCGTCCACCTGGAGCAGGCGAAGTTGATCCCGCTGGGAGAGCTTCCACAAGCGGTGAATCAGTTGAGCTCGGCCGATGACATCGTGGTTCACTGCAAGAGTGGCGCGCGAAGCGCTCGCGCCGTGCAGTTCTTGATGGAGATGGGCTTTCGCAAGGTGAGGAACCTGGAAGGTGGGATTCTCGCCTGGTCCGAGCGCATCGATCCGTCGTTGCCACGATACTAACCCTGAACCGAAATCTCTTTGCGACAAAAAGTCTATTTCGGATCGGGGCTAATTGCCCCTAATCATTTTGAGAGGGCTCACGACCGCCGCCTGGCTCGCTCCCCTCAAAGCAACCGCCGTCTGACCAACTTCCGTCGGGGCAACCACGTCATTTGACGGCCCTACAGGCGGCCAACAGGCCGAAGACTCTTTGACAGCCTCGCGACATCTAAGATAATAATCCTCTGTGAGTGAATCCAAGGATTCCCTGAAAGACGACGTTGCCGGTTCCCTCCGCGACTTGCGCGAGCGGGTGCGAAAGGAAGCGGCGTCTTCGGCGAAACCATCCGCCTATCCGGCACTGCAACAGCAGAGTCCACTGGAATCTCTCCAGAAGGCAGAGCCCCCCAAGACGCCCATTTCTCCAAGCCGAGAGCGTCTCAACGAACTATGGGATCTTTCAAGGGCCCTCAAGACCCCGAGCGGAATCGTCCGAGGACTGCTCCGGCGCGTGCTGCGCTTCGCCTGCGGCCCGCTGATAGACCGTCAGGTCGAACTCAACTCCGGGCAGGTCCAGTTCGACAATGAGCTGGTGGAGTACATCGACCACCGGCTCGATCGAATCTCCGCTCACTACGACCAGGTGTTGGGCCTGTACGGCAAGCGCATGGAAGAGATCGACGAACGCCATTTGATTCTACAGCAAGAACTGATTCGTCACGTGCACGAGTTGGTCAAGCGCATCGACTTCGTTTTCGAGACCGCTGAGCAGAACCACCTTTATCTCGAGGGGATGCTGCGGGAAGCGCAGGAGAAGCTTCGCGACATCGCTCGTCGCATGGAAGAGCTGTCCGCTTCGCCCAAACGTTGAAACCCCACATTCATGCCGCGTCGAACCATCTGCATTTGTGCCGTTCAGGCTCCACTCATTACGGGGGGGGCCGAGATCTTGGTCGGCGAGCTAAGTGCACAGCTCAAGACCAGAGGCTATGCGGTCGACGTGGTGAACATTCCTTTCAAGTGGTATCCCGTTCGCGATCTCGTCAAGCAAGCCCTCCTCTGGCGCTGGGTGGAAATCACCGAGTCCAATGGCATGCCCATCGATATGGTCATTGCCACGAAGTTTCCTTCCTATCTGGTGCGACATCCCGTCAAGCTCACCTGGCTCTTCCACCAACACCGTGAGGTTTATGACCTCTACGGGACTCCCTACTGCAGTTTCACCGACGACCCCGAGGAACAGGAGACCCGGCAGACGATCATCCGCATGGACAACAAGACGCTCCGCGAGTCGCAGTCCGTCTACACCATCTCGAAGAACGTCTCCTCTCGCCTGAAACGCTACAACGATATCGATTCCAAGCCGCTCTACCCTCCCCCGAACTATGTCGGCCGCTACCACCGTGGTTCGTTCGGTGATTACGCTTTGTTCGTCGGACGGCTCGACCCCTTGAAGCGATGCGACCTCCTGGTGGAAGCCTTTCGATATGTGGGCGAGGCCAGGCTGGTCATCGCGGGGACCGGACCGCAACGGGAGAACCTGGAGCGTCAGATAGAACGGCTGGGGCTCGGGGATCGCGTGGTGCTCAAGGGTTTCGTGCCGGAGGACGAGCTCCTCGATCTTTACGCGGGAGCCTTCGCCGTCTTGTACGCCCCGCTGGACGAGGACTACGGCTACGTTACCGTGGAGGCGTTCATGTCGGGAAAGCCGGTGGTGACCTGCAAGGACTCAGGGGGAACGCTCGAGTTCGTGGATCACGAAACGAACGGCGTCGTCGTCGAGCCCCAGGCCGATGCCATCGCGGCGGCAGTGGAAAGTCTCTTCACCAACCGAGAACGGGCCCGTGAAATGGGAGAACAGGGCCAGCCTAAAGTGAGCGGGATCGGCTGGGACCACGTCATCGACTCGCTCACCGCCCCCCTTCGATGAAGATCGCATACTGGAGTCCGCTGAGTCCCATGGGGACCGGCGTGGCGGATTACAGCGAGGAGCTCCTTCCCTATCTGGCGGAGGGGGCGGACATTCATCTGTTCGTGGACGGCTACACGCCTTCCGAATCCAAGATCACCGAGATGTTGCCGTGGCACCAGGCCAGCGATTTCGAGGAAGTCGAACGGCGAGAACACTTCGATCTGAACCTCTACCAGCTTGGGAACAGCTCCTACCATCGCTATGCTCTCAACGCCGCGCTTCGCGTCCCAGGAGTCGTCGTCCTGCACGACCTCGTGCTCCAGCACTTGTTCCTCGGTCTGTCCGTCGAACGAGCCAACGTCGAGCTTTACGTCGCGGAAATGAAACGCGCCTACGGCGAGCGTGGGGCGGCGCTAGGAAGGCAGATCGCGCAGGCGCTGGGAAGCGACCTGCTCGTTTCGAAGTTCCCTTTGTGTGAGAGGGTCGTGGAACGCAGTTACGGCGTGCTCGTGCTCACACGTTTCATGCAACGGTGGTTACGCCTAAGGTTCGGAGGCATTCCGGTCGGCAAGTTCATCGGTAAGACTCCCCACCACTACGCGCCACCGCCGCCGCTTCCGACCGATGACCCCTCCGAGGCGCGCAAGATACTTGGCCTCCCCCAGGACGGTTTCCTGGTGTCGTCCTTTGGACTCGTCACCCGAGCCAAGCGAATCGAACAGGCCGTAGAAGGCTTCCGCCTCTTTGCACGAGATCGCCCCGACGCCCGGTTCTTGATCGTCGGGGAAGTTCAGAAGGGTTTTCCGATCGAGGATCATGCCGGCAAAGATCTCGAGAAGAAGATCCTCGTGACCGGACGGCAGCCGATGGATCGCTTCTACCTGTATATGTTGGCTTCCGACGTCGTGTTGAACCTCCGCTTTCCCTCGACCGGCGAGCTATCCGGAACCCTCATCCGCACCCTTGGTATGGGCAAACCCGTTCTCGTCTCCAACACGGGTCCTTTCGTGGAGTTTCCCGAATACACCGTGGCTCGCATCGACCTGGGACCACCGGAGGTCAAGGAGATCGCAGCAACGCTCGAGCTCCTCGCCAAGCGGCCGGAGCTCCGGCAGGGTATGGGTCGTTTTGCGAGAGAGCACGTCGAGGAGACCTACGGTCTTCGGGCGGAGGCTTCGGCCTACTTGGCTTTCTTGGAAGAGGTTCTCGCCGGACTACGCGACGGCAAAGTGACCGCGCCTCCTCCCTTCGAGCAGGCCGATCTCGCGGCCTCTATCGCCACCACGATCTCGGATCTGCCTTTGGGTGGAGCGTTCGGGTTGGAAACGGTACGGGAGGCTCTGCGCAGTGCGACCGAGGAAGGTTTCGAGTAGCTCCATTCACCACACGTAGCGCCGAATGCGGGACCGAGACTTGAGTCGGACGATCCATTCGTCGATGCGTTCGTTGAAAGCCTTCTCTTCCATGATCCTTCGGATACCCGTTTCCACACTCGGAAGCGCAGGTGGGTCCTCTCCGGCAGTGGCGACATCCGGCAAGAGCACCTCGTCGTAGTAGCGCTGCACCTCCGCGTCGGTCACATAGACCAGCGGCCGGAAACGGGATTCGAGATAGCGCTGAATGGTCATCTGTCTCCTGGTGAGCAATGCCAGCTCATCCTCGGCCAGGCCTCGCGCGGATAGCGATGCGGAGAAAGCCGTCGGAGAAGGGAAGGAGGCTCGCAGGGAGGAAAGCGCCGCATCCACTTGCTCCTGGGGCACCGCCTCTTCGGGGTAACGGCTGACTTCCCGCTCGACGAGTCGGGACTCGATGAGACGCTCGACCACGTCGCCCAGCGGAAGCGCGTCTTGCCCGCGCAGGGCGTGGAACTCTGCGGCCTGCTCCGCCTCGGAAAGCGTAATCACATCGCGATCGATGACCGCGACGATGCGATCCACAATCTCGGCTCGCGCAGCGGGTCCGGCAAGAAGCACCGCTCCCAGCAGTAATAGACTCGCCACTCGTTTCATCATATGCCGTCCCTCAAAAGGGGTGTCCCAAACTCACGTGAAGTCGCCCGAACGACTCACCGGGACGGCGGTTGAGCTTGATTCCGTAATCCACGCGTACTGGACCAATCGGTGTTTCATAACGAATACCCGCCCCGAAGTTATACCGCCAGTTGAGAAGCTGGATGACCTCCACTCGCCGGTAAACGTTCCCGTTGTCGGAAAACACAACGCCCCCGAGCTTGTTTGCGATCGGGAGCCGAAGCTCGAGGTTGAGCAACATCAGGACGTTCCCTCCCACGGGCTCCCCCGTTTGGGCGTTCTTCGGGCTTGCCTCGTCGAGTGGGAAGCCGCGCAATGTGTTCGCTCCCCCGGCGAAGAAGCGCTCGGCGATGGGCATGAGTGCGCCTTGCGGACGATCCTCTCGAAAGGTCTTGCCAATCCCACCCCGAAGTGCGAGGACGAACACCATGTCGCTGGAAAGGGGAACGTAGAAGAACTGCTGTGCCAATCCCTTTATGAACGGTGAGTGCGTTCCTAAGAACTTTGCGGAGAGATCGAAGTCCAAGATACGGAACTGACCGCGCGTCGGGCTGACCGGATCATCTCTGGTGTCGTTCACAGACGAGACCGAGAGCTTCGAGATAAAGGCGGGCGCAAACTCGGGAGGGGGTGGTTTCTCCAGCTCCTCCAGAAGGTCCACATCCTCCAGAGAGTAACGGAAGAAAAGCGTCTGGGTGTTCGATACTCGTTTGAGTACCTGCATACCGACGCTGGCCCGTTTGAACCTGAAGTCGGCCCGCTCCCCTTCTTCACGAACCGCACTGACGAAGGACGGCAGGTCCAGTCCAAAGGTGCTGGGCTGTTGGTAGGAGAACAAGAGGCGATTACTTCGGAAACTCGCCCGGGCGAAGACGCTGGCGGATCGATTCATCCCTAAGATGTTGTGACGCGTTATCTGTCCTTCGATCCTTGCCAAGTCCCGCTCGCCGTAGCCGAATCCGTATCCTACGGTGGTCCTCGGCCCTTCTTCCAGCTGGATCAGAACATCACTGGAGCGGGTGACGGCGTCCGGTGGGAGCACTTCGATGCTCACATCCCGGAAAAGGCGCGTACCGATCAAACCCTGGCGAGTCTCCAGCAAATCTTCCGACGAAAGGGGAGCACCGGGCGAAAAAGTGATGTGGCGACGCACCGCGTCCTCTTTGGTTCGCTCGAGCCCAGTAATGATGATGCGATCGACGCGGGTCTGAGCACCTTCGTGGATGAGAAGACTCAGCGTTCCTTTTGCACCGGATTCGTCCAGCTCGGTCGCAAGTTCAACCACCACCTCCCGGAACCCTTGATTTCGGTAAAGATTGACGGTGCGGTCGCGTGCCCCAACCAGCTTGCTGGCGTCTAAGACTTCTCCTACCCGAAAACCGAGATTGGAAATAATCTCATCGCTCGAGATTTGGCGAGCGCCTTGCACAAGGATGCTGTCCAGATACGCCCGAGGCCCTTCGTCAATATGAATGACCAGCTCGACGTCTCCCGGCTCATCGGGAACTTCCCGGACTTCCGAGCTCACCAGGGCGCGGTGGTAACCGAGTCGGAGAAGGAATCGCCGCACCCCCTCGATATCTTCATCCCAAGTGCTCGCGACGTAGGGCGCGGAACGAAACCGGCCCCGCGGTCTCGTGGTCAGGAGGCTCGGAATCTCCGCGGCATCGATGGTGGAAGCTCCTTCGATCCGAATCGCCGCCACCTCCAGACGGTCTCCGGTTTGAACGTTGAAGATCAGTGTCAGTCTCTGGTCGCCGACCCGTTCGCGTTCCACGTGCACCGAGGCGGAAGGGTACCCGCGCTCGCGGAAATAACCCTCCAGGTTTGCCCGTGATTCCTCGATTAGGTCCTCCGACACGCTGGCCTCTTCACGAACAGGTACGAGTCGGTTAATCGTTCGCTCGCTCAGGGTGGCCCCGGTTACACGTATTACGACCCGGGGTCCGATCTCGGCAGTCATATCGATCCGCACGTGGGCCGGCGGCTCGGGAAACTCACTGAAGTCGAGCGTGGCCTGGTAGAAGCCGCTCGCCCCCCACTCGGCCAGAACCCGATCCACACCTGTCTGGAAGGATTCAGCGTCGTACCGGTCGCCTGGTTCGAGACCCAGTTGGCGCCTGACATGCTGCTCCACATGGGACGGTAGCCCCTCGAGCTCGAGCGAACGGACGATGGCCCGAGATCCGGCATCGCAGTGGAAGATGACTTCCGCCTCCGTTTCGGAGAAACGTGCCTCCGCATCGACTTGCGCCCATAGGTAGCCTTTCCTTTTGAGCCAGTTCTCGATGGCCGATCCGGCCTCTTCCACTCGAACCGCGTCGAAGGATTCGCCGGGCGTGATTGCAGCCTCTTCCAGGATGCGGTCACTCATCGATAGCGCGTCTTCTGAGCTTCCAGGGGCAACCCGCACGGTTCCCACCGTCAGCCGCGGATAGAGCTCGAACGTGAGAGAGACCGCGTCGCCCACCGGGCGGGCATCGACCTTGATGTCACTAAACGAACCGAGCGCGAATAGCTGTTTGATGGATCGACGGACGGCTGCCGGATCGTAGGGATCGCCCGGTTGCACCTCTACCAGCGTTCTCGCTTCTTCCGGTAGCTGCCCGCGGGACAGGGAGAGCTCCACCGACAACACCGCCCGCCCGGCGAATCGCTCCGAGGTGCCGCCCGCGGCGAGCGCGAGAACCAGGCCGATGGTCGCGAGTGTCATCTCAGAAGCTCTTCCGAAACTTCATGTCCACACCCAGGGCGCCTGTTTCATCCCGGGAGACCGTATACGTGATCGGCCCTTCGGGCGTGTACTCGATAACCACCACGATCGATTCCGTGGTTTCACCAAAAGCGGTCGAGTAGTTGATGGCCAGGTCGCGCGAGATCTGCTTTCCGACGCTGAGTCGGGCGGTCGGGTTAGAAAACTGACCGACCAAAAAGGGATCGATGCTGATTCGGTCGAGTCCGAAGAGCCGTTCTGCTCGCCGGCTTAGCTGTTGGTTGAGCCTTTCGGTAAGTAGACTGGCGACGCCCACGCTCGCCACCTCTTCTTCTTCGCTGCCGACCCGGAGCTCTCCTTCCGTCGCGCCAGCCAGGAGCCTCAAGATCTCCACGGTTCGCAGCGGGGGATCCGAGCTCAGCTCGGGAAAAAACCGATCCGGCGTGCCGGCAAGGCGAAGCTCGACCCGATAGCTCCGAACGCGCGTCTCGGCCGTCAGATCGAAGAATGGTCGAATCGAGTTGGGATCCACGAACTCGACTTTCCCGGAGAGAACGTTGTAGCGCTGCCCGAGGAGAAAGACCTCACCCTGCAAGGCCTCGGCGCGCCCGAGTAAAGCCGGTCGGGCAATGGTGCCGCGCAGCTGGAGCTTGGCCTGCGCATCGATGACGGCCAACGAGTTCCTGACCCGTAGCCTGTCGGGAGCGTTGACGTGGATATCGAGACGTAGATCGAGAAACGGGTAGTCTCCGGGTCGCTCGACGAAATCAATGACGTCCTTCGTGCCGAGAATGCCGGCCGCGACGTCGTACTCCCGCGACCAAGTGGCCTCGTGCACGTCCACCTGCCCGGACAAGAGCTGGCTGTCACCAGTGCCGGTCAGTCTCAGCTCGGCGTCCACTTCCGCAACGAGTCCCTCCGGGTAACGCAACCGCATGCCTCTTCCCGAGGCGCTCAGATCGAAAGACTCTGGCGACAGTCGGTTCAACGACAGCGTCCCGGTCAAGCCGACGGGAGCCCCCCCGAAACGGCCCTCGATGCCGCCCAGGAGCACGGTTCGATTGTCGAAGAGGACGCGACCCTGAATGTCGCCGATCGCCTGAGGAAACGACCGGAAGCTCACGGCACCTTGTCTCAACTCGATGTACCCTGACAGCGCGGGTCGATCCCATCCCCCATCCAAACGCGTGGCGAGATCCGCGTCCCCCGACCAGGACATCGAGGGAAAGAGCGCGTCGAACGTTTCGAGGTTGACGGCCCCCTCTGCCTCGAGATCCAACTCGCCGTTGACGAGATGGATTCCTCCCTCGACGCGAAGGCGGGTGCCGTCACCGACGAGCTCGAGACCTCCCAGTGCCAGCTCACCCCGCCGCAAACGAAGCTCTACCGGATCTGGTGCGACGAGGCGGTAGTCCGCGACCTCCATTACCAAGCTCCCGAGACTAGCCTGCGCGGAGAAGCTTCCAACCGATCCCAGACTTCCGTCGAACGAGGCTTCTCCCGCAGAGATCAAACGAAGGGAGCTCGGAAGCTCGGGGCCCGTCGGGGGCAAGGCAGAGCGCAGTAACGGAGCTAGATCGGCACCATTCCAACGGGCTCGACCGTCGATCGCAATCGCGGGTGTGAGCTGGACTCGCAGGTTTGCTTCAAGATCGAGCTCGGATCCAGTCAGCGAGAAGCTTCCGGTGATCGTGTCCCCTTTGAGCTGAGCCTCGACCCGCCCGCTTCCCAGGTCCCGAGCCGAAAGGCGCAACCCAGCAGCATCGGCTTCGATCTCCACGGTCGGCTCGTCGAGGCTTCCCCCGATCACCACCGTCCCTTTGAGCTCGCCATCCACGTCGAACGGTGTGAAACCCAGAGCCGCGAGAGGCACGCGCATGCCCTGCAGCTCGCTCTTCACGGCGCGGCTCTGGACATCCAAGTAGAACGTTCCCAGGAGCTCGGCCGGTCCGCGTGAAACGAAAAAATCTTCGAGAAGCAGTTGCTGACCCTTGAGCGTCAGGCTGGAGGAAGCGACGTCGAAGTCCTGGCCCCGGAAGGAACCGGATGTCACCGATGCGTTGCCTTTGCCGTTCAAACGATCGCTTATTGAAGAAAAGCTCCCGCTCCCGGAAAGACGCCCTCGAAGACCGAGGGGTACGCCCAGAATCGAATCCAGGTCGGACGCGGGCCACCGTTCCAATTCCACTTCCACGTCGAAATCTCGTCGCAGTAGCCCCGCAGAAGACTCCTCTAGAAGTGTGAAAGTTCCTTTGCTCTGGAGCTCTCCCTCGCCGTTTCTCGATCGAAAGGATTCGAATCGAACCGCATCGCCACCGAGACTCCCCGTCGCTTCTACATCGCCCCACGCGATGCCCCGGTAGGAGACGTCGTGACCACTGAGGTTGCCTTCGAAGGTCAAGAAAGGAAGCCGTCCTCGCAGTGTGCCTCGGGCGCGGCCACCCCCCGAGATGCCGAGCTCGCGAGCCGGCCGCTCGGGATGAAGCAGCGTGCGCATCGACTGCTGCAGATGATCGGCACGAGACAGATCCCGCGCTTCGGCTTCGAAGGACAAGGAAGCCGATCCGGTTCGTGGGTAGACACCCGACGCGGTGACGACGATGCCGTCGGTCTGCAAACGGCTAGGTTCGAGCCGGAGCTCGCCATTCTCGACGACGCCGCTAACCGAAAAGTCCAACCTGGAGAGGTCGGCCTCCTCTTGCGCGACGCCGGTCAGCGAGAACCGGCCGCTAGCGAGCGAAGGGTCGTTCAGTGGAAACGTGATATCCACGTTTCCCGAGACCCGGGAGCCAAACCGCTCGCTGTCAGCACTCACCGATGCGATGACCTGCGAGAGGAGCACTTCTTCGAACGACAACGCCAGCTCGGCCGGCTCGGCCGTCAACGGGAAGGTTTGTCTGAAATCGATCGCAGTCGCTCCCCCACCCAGAAAACCCTCCATCGAGCTCAACTCCACGACGTTGCGATCCCAGAGCACGTCCGCCCTGAAGCCTCGCAGAGGCATTCCCGCTAGCCGGGCGCGTGGAACGCTTGCCTCACCACGCACCAGATGCCAGCCGCGTCCCATCAGCAGAGTTCCCTCGAAGGTCGCCAGCGGGTTCTGCCGCGTGCCGGGCTCGCTTTCCAGCAGAGTCAGCCCGACGAGGTGACGCGCGGCCGGTCCCACATCGGTCTCGACGTTCAATGTGAACTCGGCCTCGGCCTGCGGCCCCAATCCGACCCGCCCGCTGGACACGAATCGGTAGAAGGCTCCCTGCGCCACGAGCTCCTCGACCTGAATCTCCCTCCCGACTAGCTCGAAGCGCGCCTCGACCGCCGCCTCCACCGGCTGACGATCTTTGATGCGCACCGCGCCGCGCTCGTAACGGATCTGGCCTTGGAAGCGATCCGTTCCCGTTCTTTCGAGATTCGCCGCGAGCTCCTCCGCTTCGAGACGCCAGGGTATGTTCTGGTTGTTGTAAACGAAGGCTGCATCGTCGAATCGGATCTGATCCGCCAGAAAGCCGAATTGCGATCCGCCGTCTTCGCCGGATCTGGCCCCGGTGGGGTTCGCCCAGCGTCCTGGTAGCTCGATCCGGCCGCCCCCATAGTCCTCGACGCGAATCGAGAAACCGTCCACCTGAAGCAGTCTCAAGTGGAGAAGCCGGTCGAAGACACCGGTCGGGCTCAGCTGGCCGCGCACGGAATCGATCGTGAGGGGAGGCGGGCCCTCGCCCCGCGGCTCGACCCGCACGCCCTGGATCACGAACGAGTAATTAGGTAGATCAACCGAAATATTATCGATAGAGACGGGGGTGTCGAGGATCCGGCTGGCCTGCCCTTCCATCCACCTGCGAAGGTGGTCGGGGTAATCGAAGAATAGGACAAAAACCGCTAGGCCAACGAGAGTTACGGCCGCCAATGAAGCACTGACACCGATGACCCAACCCAAGAGGCGAGTGAGGATCCGGAGCATGCGCTTGCTTATTAAGGTCAATCTACCTAATGCCAGAGATGGCAGTTCGACGAATTCGCGATCTCCACCCCGGGCGTCCTTTGGGGGCTCCTTCCTATTGTAACCCCCACTGGCCCCGAGAGATAGGAGGTGGCGGTGAGACTCTTCGCCATCATTTTGTACCAGCTGTACCGGGGTCCGCCTTGACGGTGAACAGGCGGTCGCGGGACTCCACCGCCTGCCCTTCCCGAACCGCGAGGGCGACCAACTTCCCCGCCAGGGGGCTTCGGATCTCGTTCTGCATCTTCATGGCTTCGAACAAGAGGATCCCTTGATTCGCCTGAACCTGCTCCCCCGGAGCGGCTAGCAGCTTGACGACTTTCCCCGGCATGGGGGCGACGACCTCAGCGCTACCTCCATGTCGACGAGCCGAGGTGCCGGCCTCGGGCGCTTCCTGATGCTCGAACGAATACCTCTCTCCGTCCACCTCCACCGCGATGTGTCTATCGTCCAGGCTCACTTGGACCTCGTACTGGCGGCCGCCGACAACGATGGACCACAATCCCCCTCCATCCCCTCGCGCATCCCCAGCCACATCGAACGCCAGCCGCTCTCCGGAGAGTTGGACCCACAGCTTCCGGTCGTCGTCCTCACCCACTCCCACGGGAAAGGAAGTGCCTCCCGAAACGAGCGTCATCTTCTTCAAAACCGGCTCCGGTGTTGTTCCTTGATGCCCCTTTGCGCCCAGGCGGAACGTTCACCCGACGGGACGACCCGCTTTCGCGATTTCGTTTCTGCCTGATAGGCGGTCAACGCCGCTGCAATGAGTGCCACCCGGTCCCGCTCGATCTCCGGAGACGCCGCCCTCGCAACTGCCGCCGAGTCTTTCCAGCTTCGTTCGACATAGCCCACGTCGAAGTCACCAGCACGGAACTGTGGATCTCGGAGCACTCTGCGAAAGAAGGAAAGAGTCGTCGCGATCCCTTCCACCCGATATTCGCGCATCGCGCGCTCGGCACGAGCGAGACAGGAGGCGCGGTCGTAACCCCAGACGATGAGCTTGGCGATGAGCGGATCGTAATGGGGAGACACCTCCATACCCGTGGCCACGCCGCTGTCCTCACGAATCCCTGGACCTCCCGCCGACCGGAGGAACTCGATTCTTCCGGGGCACGGGAGAAAATCGTGATAGGGATCTTCGGCGGTGATTCTGAACTCGATGGCCCATCCACGAGGCCGAATCTCGACTTGAGAAAGAGAGAGTGGCTCACCGGCAGCGATCTGAAGTTGTAACTCGACCAGGTCCAGACCGAGCACCATCTCGGTCACAGGATGCTCCACTTGCAGTCGAGCGTTCATTTCCAGGAAATAGTAGTTACCCTCCTGGTCCAGTAAGAATTCGACGGTTCCGGCGTTCCGGTAGGCTGACGCGCGCGCGATGGCCAACGCGGCATCTCCCATGCGGCGACGAAGGTCGGCGGCCAGGCGCGGAGACGGACACTCCTCGATGAGCTTTTGGTGCCTTCTTTGAATCGAGCACTCGCGCTCGAGCAGATGGATCACCGAACCCTTATCATCGGCCAGGATCTGGAACTCGATGTGCCGGGGACGCTCGAGGTAGCGTTCGAGGTAGACCGAGCCATCACCGAAACTCGAGGTCGCCTCCGAGCGCGCCTGGCGAAGCGCGGCTTCGAGCTCGGAGGGGGAGCTCACGGTTCGCATTCCTTTTCCGCCCCCTCCGGAGACCGCTTTCACCAGTAAGGGAAATCCGATCCGCTTCGCCTCCCTGAGCGCTTCTTTATCGCCGGACAGGGCTTCGGTCCCGGGAACGATCGGCACTCCCGCAGCGCGAGCGACTCGCCGCGCGGCCGCCTTGTCGCCCATCAGGGCCACCGCGTCCGGGGGCGGACCCACGAACGTAAGCCCTGCTTCCTGGCAACGTCTTGCGAACTCGGCGTTCTCCGCCAGAAAACCGTAGCCCGGGTGCACCGAATCCGCACCGGTTTCTCGCGCCGCCTCGAGCAGCGCATCCATGTTGAGATAACTCTCGGTGGAGGGAGCGGGCCCTAGCCGGCGTGCTTCGTCGGCGTAGCGCACATGGAGGCTGTCGCGGTCCGCGTCGGAATAGACGACCACGGTGGGGATGCCGAGATCGCGGCAGGTTCGCACGATCCGCACCGCGATCTCACCTCGATTGGCGACAAGAAGCTTGCGAAACACCTTGGCCTTCTTCTTCCGGGAACGCCCGGGGGATTAAAGCGGAATATTACCGTGTTTCTTGGGTGGGTTTCGATCCCGTTTGGTAGCGAGTGCTCGAAGCGCCGTGACGAGCTTTCTTCGAGTCTTGTGCGGCTCGATCACCTCGTCGATATAGCCCCTCTCGGCCGCCACATAGGGGTTGGCCAGCCTTCCCCGGAACTCGGCGATTTTTTCCTTTCGGAGAGAGTCGGGGTCGGCGGACGCCGCCAGCTCTTTTCGATAGAGGATGTTCACCGCACCTTCCGGTCCCATGACCCCAATCTCGGCCGTGGGAAACGCGTAGTTGATGTCGGTCCGGATTTGTTTGCTGGCCATCACGCAGTAGGCACCGCCGTACGCCTTGCGCGTTACCACGGTCAACTTGGGAACGGTCGCCTCGGCAAAGGCGAACAACAGCTTGGCGCCGTGGCGGATGATCCCGCCCCATTCCTGGTCCGTGCCAGGAAGGAATCCGGGGACATCTTCGAATGTGACGAGAGGGATGTTGAAGGCATCACAGAATCGAACAAACCGCGCGCCCTTGACCGAAGCGTTGATATCCAGAACGCCTGCCAGCACCGATGGCTGGTTGGCCACAATCCCCACCGGCCGACCTCCCAGGCGTGCAAACCCGACGACAATGTTCTGCGCGAAGTGCTCGTGGATCTCGAACAGCTCACCGTCGTCGACGACCGAACGGATGAGCTCCTTCATGTCGTAGAGACGATCCGGCTCCTCGGGAACCAGATGATCGAGCGCCTCGTCCTCGCGATCCAGCGGGTCGGTACTCTCCACCAGCGGCGGATCATCCACATTGTTGCTCGGGAGAAAGGAGAGAAGCCGTCGCATGAGCTGCAGGCAATGCCTATCGTCTTCCGCCATGACATGGGCGACCCCGGAGACTTCGTTGTGCGTGGCGGCCCCTCCCAGCTTTTCCATGCTGACCTGTTGGTGAGTCACGGTCTTGATGACGTCGGGCCCGGTGACGAACATATAGCTCGTGTCGCGCACCATGAACGTGAAGTCGGTAATTGCTGGCGAGTAGACCGCACCCCCGGCACATGGCCCCATGATGGCGGAGATCTGAGGGACCACGCCGGAAGCGAGGGTATTCCTGAGAAAGATGTCTGCGTAGCCCGCGAGCGACACCACTCCTTCCTGGATTCGGGCGCCGCCCGAATCGTTGAGTCCCACGATGGGCGCCCCGGTTTTGACGGCAAGATCCATGACCTTGCAAATCTTCTCCGCGTAGGCCTCGGACAGCGAACCGCCGAACACCGTGAAATCCTGGGCGAAGAGAAACACCGGACGATCCTCGATGCGTCCATAACCCGTGATGACGCCGTCGCCGGGGATAAGGTTTCCGTCCATGCCGAAGTCCCGCCCTCGGTGAGTCACGAGTCGGTCGAGCTCCTCGAAGCTTCCTGGATCGAGCAGGGCCTCCACCCGTTCGCGGGCGGTCAGCTTGCCGGCGGCGTGCTGCCGCTCGATCCGTTCCTCGCCTCCGGCTTCATTCGCCCGACGATTTCTCTGCTTGAGCTCGTCCAGACGATCGCCGGAAGGCATGGCTTACTTCTGGGCCTTTTCCCAGTCTTTTAAGAAACGCTCGATACCGATGTCGGTGAGTGGGTGCTTGAAAAGGGATTGAAAGACTTTGGCGGGCATGGTGGAGATATGCGCGGCCACACGCGCAGCCTCGATGACGTGAAGGGGGTTGCGCATGCTGGCGACCAGGACCTGGGTGTCGAACTGGTAGTTGCGGAACACCTGAACGATGTCTCGAATGAGGGACATCCCTTCGATCCCGATATCGTCGAGGCGCCCTACGAAGGGGCTCACGATATAGGCCCCCGCCTTGGCGGCGAAAATGGCTTGCGGCACCGAAAAGCACAACGTGACATTGCAGCGGATGTTCTCGTCCTTGAGTCGCCGGACCGCCTTCAAGCCTTCCGTGGTCAAAGGGCACTTGACCACGATGTTATCGGCAATCGCGGCCAGCTCTTTTCCTTCCCGAACCATCCCCTGGTGCTCTTCGGACACAACTTCCGCGGAAACCGGGCCGGGCACGATCGCACAAATCTGCTCGAGCACTTTCCGGTAGGGGGCGGATTCCTTGGACAAGAGCGTCGGGTTCGTCGTGACGCCGTCCAGGAGACCGAGATCCGCAGCGGCACGAATCTCCTCCACGCTAGCGGTGTCTAGAAAGATCTTCATCGCGCCTCCTCTGTTGTCGGGTGGCTCATTATACCTGGGACGAGCCCGGTTCCTAATTCGGTGACAGCTAGTAGATTAAGTGCCAGACACCGCCGTCTGACGCGCTTCAGCCTAGCACGCACGTTCACTGACGGCCGAAAGTACGGTCATTCGGGCGCCTCAGCGGCGACCACCGCGCTTCGAGGACTCTCGTTCGCAGGCTCGGCGCCATCCACCGCGCTGACCGTATAGAAGTACGACGTACCGGGGGTGAGCCCCTGATCGGTAAAACTGGGCACATCGATGAGCTCCGAGGTCAGCGGTGCAAAAGGGCCATCCCGCTGCTCCGCTCGGTAGATGCGGTAGCCTTCCAGATCGCTTGCGTCCGACTCACTCCAAAAAAGCAAGATGCCTCCCCCCGGGACGCCGATCGCCACCACGCCTTCCGGAACCGCGGGAGCAAACGTGTCGATGGGTGTCAGGCAGACTTCCTCCGAGCCGGTACTCTCGATGAGAGCCGGCGGCTCGGGGGCTTGCGGCGCTGAACCGTCAGGAAACCTGCTGTTCCCGTCTGGCGCGAGCTCGGCGGCGAGCTCAGTGGGTTCCGGCGCAAGACGCACGGCGACTCGGCGAACCGTGTAGCACCACTCCCGGCGGAACTCGACACCTCGGTCTTCGAAGTGAGTCATCTCGAGGAGCCGCCGGTTCAGCGCCTCCACCGGATAGGACTCCGCCCCCCTTCGCCTCCGGTACGCGTTGAATCCGAACTCAAGCTCGACTTCTTGGGTCTCTGGTTTGGTTTCTGGCTCGCTGCTCCACGTGAGGCGGACGTAGCCATTTCCGGCCACGGCTTCCAATCCCGACGGGGCGGGAACCGGAGGCAGGGGCTCTATCGAGCTGCGGTTCGAGTTCTCGCTCCGTATTCCTTTGCTATTGACGTGTCGGACGGCATATTCGACCCGCATTCCTTCCCACTCCGGGTCCCAGGTGTCCCGGTACTCCAGACGCTCGCCCAGCTCGCTGCATTCGATGCGGGCAAAGACTCTCGCCTCGCTGGCGAAGCTGGCCTGTGTGGGGGCGGCGACCGTCACGCGGGGCACGATGATCCCGGCTTCCTCCGTCATCTCTCCCAGCGTCACCTCTTCCGTTTGCGTCTCTTCTGCAGACCCGGCGGGAGCAGACCCTTCGGGAGGCACCTCGTCGAGCCCAACCGTTTCGTTCCCCTCCGCCTCCGACGGTGGCTCGCCCTCTTCGGGGGCATCCGCGGCGGGGGAAGGTAGCGATGTGGGTGCGTCGGGCGGCAGCTCGGCTGGCGGCTCGACGACCCGCCGCAGCAGTTCCGCCCCGGTGAGCTCGAGCGCGCTGCCATCCACGGTCCCGGACGGCGTCTCCCACACGACGACGATCTCTTGCCCTTGCTGGGAAACGCGAGGCCTGTTGACTGCGGTGGGGATGCGTTGCAAAGGCGGAAGCGGGTCGCCGCGCTTGCCGCAGCCCGCGGCCTCGATCGCCAGCATCACTGCTAGAGCGAGCAGAGCTCTCACGCCGTCAGCGCCTTCACAGCCTTCAAAGAATGTAACGAGACAGGTCGTCGTCGTTGGCGATCTCATCGAGCATGCGCCCGACGTACTCGGCGTCGATCACCCACTTCTTCTGGGTCAGATCCGGCGCCTCGAAGGAAAGCTCGTCGAGGACCTTCTCCATGATGGTGTGGAGACGTCGCGCACCGATATTCTCGGTGGCTTCGTTGACTCTCATCGAGTACGAGGCCACCGAGTCGACCGCGTCTTCGGTGAATTCCAGATCGATCCCCTCGGTGGCCAAGAGCGCCCGATACTGCTTGAGCAAAGCGCTCTTGGGCTCTTGGAGAATCCGTATGAAATCTCCCTTGCTCAACGAATGAAGCTCGACGCGAATGGGAAAGCGCCCCTGGAGCTCGGGGATCAGATCGGACGGCTTAGAAACATGGAATGCGCCCGCGGCAATGAACAACAAGTGGTCGGTCCGCACCATCCCGTACTTCGTCGAAACCGAGGTGCCCTCGACGATAGGCAGGAGATCTCGTTGGACTCCCTCACGCGAGACATCCGGGCCGTGTCCGCCTTCCCTTCCCGCGATCTTGTCCAGCTCGTCCACGAAGATGATCCCTGCTTGCTCGGTTCTCTCGACGGCCAACCGTCCCACCTGATCCATGTCTACGAGTTTTTGCTCCTCCTCCTGAATCAGGTATTCGAGGGCCTCCGGCACTTTCAACTTCCGCTTTCGGGTCTTGCCGCCGAAAAGTCCGGGGAGCATGTCCTTAATATTGATGTCCATCTCTTCGACACCACCGCTGGTGATGATCTCGAAGGATGGGAATGCCCGCTCGCGCACATCCAGCTCGACGGTCCGATTGTCCAGCTTCCCCTCTCGCAACTGCTTTCGCAGCTTGGCTCTGGTGGCCTGAAAGTCGGTTTGATCGGTGCGGACTTGAGTAGCCTGGGTAGCCTGGGCCGCCAGAGATGGCGCGGCGGGCTCGGGACGGTAGACCGGCCTGAGAGGCGGAAGGAGCAGATCTAGCAGGCGCTCTTCGGCGTTTTCTTCCGCCTTGTCCTGCACTTCGTAGATCTTCTCCTCGCGGACCATGTCCACTGCAATCTCGACCAGATCGCGCACCATCGATTCCACGTCTCGGCCCACGTAGCCAACCTCGGTGAACTTGGAGGCCTCTACTTTCGTGAAGGGCGAGCCGGAGAGTCTGGCCAGGCGCCGCGCGATCTCCGTCTTTCCCACTCCCGTCGGCCCAATCATGATGATGTTCTTCGGCGCCACCTCATCGGCCATCTCGGCAGGGAGCTTGAGTCGCCTCATTCGGTTGCGGAGCGCAATGGCGACTGCCCGCTTAGCGGCATGTTGGCCGATCACGTACTTGTCCAGCTCTTCCACGATCTGTCGTGGCGTGAGTTGGTCCAAAGATTGGCTGCCGCCGGCGGTTTCGGAGAGAAAAAAGACCATGGTTCCTTGTTCCCGTGTCCTCTAGATCTCTTCGAGCGCTATTTGCGAGTTCGTGTAGACGCAAATGCCCGCGGCGATCTGCATGGCACGCTCGGCGACTTCGGCCGCGGTCAGCGACGTGTTGGCAACGAGCGCTTGGGCCGCCGCCAGAGCATAGGGCCCTCCCGACCCAATGGCAATGACCCCATCGTCCGGTTCGATGAGATCGCCGTTTCCCGAGAGCAAGAAAATGTGTCCTGCATCGGCGACGATGAGTAGCGCATCCAAACGTCGAAGCACGCGATCGGTCCGCCAGTCCTTGGCCAGCTCGACCGCAGCCCGTTCCAGATTGCCGTGATACTCCTGAAGCTTGACCTCGAACTTCGTGAACAGCGCCTGAGCGTCGGCGGTAGTCCCGGCGAAACCCGCAAGGACCTCGCCGTTCGAAAGACGCCTCAACTTCTTGGCCCCATGTTTGACGACCGTGTCGCCCATGGTCACCTGTCCGTCGGCAGCGAGTGCGGTCTTGTCGTTCCGCCGAACGGCGAGTACAGTCGTTCCGTGAGTCACGGGCAGAGTATACTTAATGACTCGGGCTGGGACAAAGAGCTGACTCGCTTTCCTTTATGCCGAGCTGCCGGAGGAGACGCCCACCCACCGATTTCCAGTACAGCTCCCGGGGGTTCCCCTCCTCGTACTCGTCCGGGATGGTGAACGCGTCGTCCGGGATCCGCTCCCGACCCTCGAGGCGAGTCGTCCGCGGTCGACTGAGATACAAGAAGCGTTCTTCGGAAACAACCGGAAGACCCGGAAGCTCGGAATAGAGATCGAATCGCTTCTGCTGCGGGTCGTCTGCCTCGGGCGAGCCTTCTCCCCAAAGCGCGAAATAGACGTCACGCCACTGAAAGAACAGGTCCGCCGAAACGCCGGGGTCGACCGTGTACGCTGCGACGACTCGATCGTAAGCGGGAGAGGCACCCTCGTAGCGAACGCCGTCGCGGCCGTCGGGAAGGCTCGTTCGACCACGCGATTCCAGAGAAACACCGTCGATCAGATCGAAGCTCGCCGGTGCGACCCACGGGAACCAGGACAACTTCAAGATCTCCGCTTCTATCAAGGGCCGATGCTGGGGAGGCTCCACGCGGTAATAGCAGCCCGGGTCGGGATACACGAGCGTGAGACCGGGAGTCACCACATCTACCAAGAGGTAGAACTCGGTCTCCGGTGGGTCGATCCGGATCGTCCCCTCTCCGAAATGGACGTCGTAGGTCGTTGATTCTCCGGCCTCTTCGACGATTACCTGCGCGCGGAACCCTTCGGCAGAAGGCGCCTGCAAGGCGAGCATCAGCGCGAGTCCCGGGGCGATCATGGCTCCATTCTAGCCCCGATCCGAAACAAACAGTCGGGACTGCCACCGATGCTGCTATCGGACACATTCGCCGAGAAAAGGATTTCGGATCGGGGCTAGCTTCTTCCAGCAACCCTCCGCGGTTCGTCGCCCTTGACCGCGAGAGCTTCGAGGGATATAGGCATCCTCGTGAACGTGGGCCAGCTTTCCAACCGGGAGCTCATTGCTCGTCTCGTCGGGGCAGGTCCGGACGACCCGGGTTGGTTGGAGTTCTTGTCTCAATTCGAGCGCCGAGTTCGGCTCACCGTCTATCGCAATTTCCGCATCGAGGCCCAGCAAAACCCACGCACCGACGTCGACCAGAGCGGTGAAATGGTACGCGATCTGACGCAGGACGTCTTTGTACGACTACTGGATTCGGAAAGAAAGGCGCTCGCCCGATTCAAGGGTCGGAGCGAGAACTCGATCTATACGTACCTGAATACTATCGCGGTGAATCTGGTTCACGATCATTTCAAGAAGCTCCGCGCTCAGAAGACGCCTCCCTCCGCGGCCTCTCTCGACGCGCCGGTTCGAGCCTCGGAAGGATCCGCGGAGGGGCAGAAGATCGTGGATCTCGTGGCTAGTGAGAACCCCGGCCCTGAGCAGACGGCGCGCGCGAAGCAGCTCCACCAACGGATCGCCGAAGTGATCCGGCGGACCAGCTTCCCCAAGCGCGACCGGTTGGTCTTCCGCTTCTTTTTTCTGGAGGGACAGACGATCGAAGAAGTAGCCTCTTGCCGATCGGTGGGTCTTTCCGCGAGCGGCGTGGAAAAGTGCATCCGGCGGCTTCGAGTGGCCATCCAGCAGGAGATCGCGGAGCAGCCGGGGAAGCCGGGTAAGGAGGACTCTTAGTGAAAAAGTCGTCTTCATTGAATGGGGTGGAGTACCCCGACAGGCCAAAAAGTCCAAGCGAGCCGGAGGGGCTCAGGAAGTCCAGAAACCAATGACTCGGTGCCCCTCCCCCGATGAGCTCGCCGCTCGCCTGCGCCACGAGCTGGATCCGCTGACTCAGAGTGTCGTGGAGACGCATCTCGGCGCGTGCGAGCGGTGCCGGCTCAGAACATTATTACTAGAGCAGCCCCAGGTCCTCTCGGAGTCGGGCTACGCCATGAAAGACGAGCAACCCACGGAAAACCACCTCGAGCCGGAAGACGTGTACGGTCTCATCGAGAAGTCCCTGTCCGGTAAGAGACTGAGGGAAGTCGAAGACCACCTGGATCGCTGTACGGAGTGCGTCCGCTACGCGGCCAGCGTCCTGGCTGCGGAAACTCCCGCTTCGGCCGAAGAAGAAGCCGCCCTCGCGCGGCTGCCGGAGTCGAGCCCGAGCGATCTCCTCGCCCGCTTGCGTCCCAGCATCGTGGCCACTAGCCCCGGCTCGCACCGAGCCCCGCAGCTCACCTGGGCGAAGATCCTTCCGGCGGCTGCGGGCGTCGTGGGTTTCGCTCTGTTCTTGTGGTGGGCGCACGCCTACGTCATCTCGCCGTTGCGGAGTCGCAACCTGGTCGCGCAAGCCACGACGGACCTCATCACCTTGAGGCAGGGAACAGGCCGCTTGCTTCTCCGCTACGTGCCGGGATTTCAACGCGCGCGGGTCACTCGAAGCGGATTCGACACCGCCGACCTCGACGAGCAGGCGATCGAGGAGGCGATCGGGTCGACCCTCAGGCGGGCCGTCGAGCTCGCGTCGCAAGACGTTCGCGCGCGAACTGCCTTGGGGCTCTTCCTATTGGACACCGCTCGGCTCGAGGAGTCCGAGACCCTGTTGCGAGAAGCACTGGAGCTCGATCCCGACTCGGTCGAGGCGCTCAACGGGCTTAGCGTGATCTATTTCGAGCGCGCGCTTCGCGCTCCCTCCCAGGCAGACGAGCTGTGGCAAGAAGGGCTCGGCTTGCTACGAAGGGCCCTCGCCATCGACGAGGACAACCTCATGGTTCTTTTCAACCTAGCTGTCTACTACCAGGAGACCGGTTCGCTTCAGGCGGCTCGGCGCGCCTGGCTCGCCTACACCAGTCAAGACGGAACCTCGGAGTGGTCTGAGGTGGCCCGCGAGAATCTCAGGGCGCTGGGATTCCAATGATGGCTGGGCAAGTTTGCCCGCGGCGGCTCTATAGAGTAAAAATGGGTGTCTTTTGCTGGCGGTAAACCAGCCAGAACCCACGTGGCCCGACCGGGGCCCGGAGAGCTCGAGGCATGACGAAGAAAAAATTCTCAATCGAGAGTCCACAAGGCAAGCTTGCCGTGTTGCTCCCTGGTATGGGCGCGGTCAGCACAACCTTCATCGCCGGCGTGTTGGCGGTGCTCAAAGGCATGGCCAAGCCCATCGGCTCTCTGACCCAAATGGGCACGATCCGGCTCGGCAGACGCACCGAGAACCGGGTCCCGATGATCCAGGACTTCGTGCCGTTGGCGCGGCTTCAAGATCTCTCCTTCGCTTCTTGGGACATCTTCGAGGACGATGCGTTCCAGTCCTCTATCAATGCGGGCGTGCTCGAGCGTACGCAACTCGAACAGCTACGCGCGGAGCTGGAATCGATCCGCCCAATGAAAGCGGTCTTCGACCCGGACTACGTGAAGCGACTGAACGGCACTCACGTCAAGAAGGGCAAGACCAAGATGGACTTGGCCGAGCAGTTGATGGAGGACATCGCCCAGGTGAAGAAGAGCACCGGAGCCGAGCGCGCGGTCATGATCTGGTGTGCCTCGACCGAGTCGTACATTGCGGCTGGTCCCGTGCACAAAGACCTCGACGCGTTCGAGCGCGGACTCAAAGAGAATGCGCCCGAGGTCGCGCCCAGCATGATCTACGCCTACGCGGCTATCAAGAGCGGCATTGCCTATGCCAATGGAGCTCCCAATTTGACCGTAGACACGCCTGCCCTGTCGACTCTCGCCTACGAGAATGGCGTTCCCATTGTCGGCAAGGACTTCAAGACCGGGCAAACCCTGATGAAGACGATCATTGCTCCGGGCCTGAAGGCACGCATGCTCGGGCTGAACGGCTGGTTCTCCTCCAATATTCTGGGAAACCGAGACGGTGAAGTGCTCGACGATCCGGGATCGTTCCGCACCAAAGAGGAGAGCAAGCTATCGGTACTGGAATACATCCTGCAACCCAAGCTCTATGAGGAGCTCTACGGCAACTTCTACCACAAGGTGCGCATCAACTATTATCCGCCGCGCGGCGACAACAAAGAGGGTTGGGACAACATCGATATCTTTGGCTGGCTGGGGTATCCGATGCAGATCAAAGTGGATTTCCTCTGCCGCGACTCCATCCTGGCGGCACCCCTGGTGCTCGATTTGGCCCTGTTTCTCGATCTGGCCCAGCGAAGCGATTTCAAAGGAATCCAAGAGTGGCTATCGTTCTACTTCAAGAGCCCGATGTCGCCGGAAGGCGTCTACCCAGAGCACGATCTGTTCATTCAGCAGACCAAGCTCAAGAACACGCTGCGTTACCTGATGGGTGAAGAGCAAATCACGCATCTGGGCGACTACGTGCTCGAGGCCGATCCGAGTCGCCGCCCCTCGCTGGTCGAGGAATAGGCCCCGCCTTCGCCAGGCTACGCCTTCACTGAGGCTACGGCGCGCAGGCTCCTTGTCCTCGCGATGCCGCTCCACGCGGACATCGTGGTTTCGAGCGGCCACCGCGATCCAAACCCGTGAGCCACTTGCCTGAGTGCTATCTATTTGGTAAAAAGGGTGTTACGCGATGAAGGCCTTCCTTTTCGAGCGAAGCGGGCGGATTGGCTCACCACCTAGCCGCGCTTGGCTGATCTTGTTAGCGCTGGCGCTGCCGCTGACCAGCTTCGGCCAAGGCCAGATCGAGCGCGTCACCGTGGTCGGCCCCCAAGGGCGCGAGGCGATCCCAATCAGCGAGCTCGCCAACGTGCCGATGGTGCCCCTGGACGAGCTGAATCGTTTCCTCGGAAGCACGATTCAAACGAATGCGGACTCCTCTTCGGCTACCTTCTCGGTGGGCGAGCGGTCGGCGGTCGTGTCGTCGGGCCGGTCCATGGTCCGCCTCGGCGCCGACGGCAAACTCGTTTTGCTATCGGCGCCCATCACCGCGCGTGGGGGACGCTGGTTCGTTCCTTTGGATTTTCTGGAGAAGGTGCTTCCGCAAGTTGCCGGACAAAGGGTCACTTACGAAAGCGATACCCGCCTGCTCGCGCTCGGCGAGGGCTTCCCGCGGGTTTCGGTCACCAGCTTTCCCTATCCCGGCTACACCCGAATCGTTCTCGAGTCGAGCACACCGATCGAGTACCAGGTGACGCAAGGCGGGGGCCGCGTCCATGTGTCCATGCCGGTGGGTTATCTGGAGTCGGACTTCTCGAGTGAGGAGCCGCAAGACGGTGTCGTGGAAAGGGTGATACTCACTCGTCAACCGGACGGCTACCTCCTCGCAATCAGTTTGGGAGAAAGTTTCGGAACGCTCAAGGCCTTCCAGCTGGAGAGCCCGTCCCGGATGGTGTTCGACCTTTTCCGGAGCCGCGTTCCGACGGACGAGGAATTCGTACCGCTGCCGCCGGCTCCCGCCCCTTCGGATCAAGACGCGACGGCCGACAACACGACCGATTTCCCAGTCCCACCCCGACCCACACCGCCGCCGGCTCCCGCCCCGAGCGACAACGTGGCACGGGGGGTATTGAAGACGATCACCTTGGACCCTGGACACGGTGGATCCGAGACCGGTGCGACGGGCCGCAGCGGGCTTCAAGAGAAAGACGTGGCGCTCGCGATTGCGCGTCGCCTCGGGCAGCTTTTGGAAAGTCGTTTGGGCGTCCGTGTGCTCTTGACCAGGGACGCCGACAACTACCTCGAGTTGGACGAACGAACCACGATCGCTAACAACAACAAGTCCGATCTTTTCTTGAGCATTCACGCGAATGCCTCGCCCAGACCGAATGCCAGCGGCAGCGAGGTCTACTACCTTTCCTATGAGGCGAGCGACGACGACTCCCGTCGCTTGGCGGCCTCCGAGAACGCCAACGGCTTGACTCGCCCTCGTGCGAGCTCCGATCTCGAGTTCATCCTCTGGGACATGGCGCAAGCGTCCCACCTAAACGAATCGGCCACGTTAGCCGAGCTGTTGCAGGATGAGCTCCAGGCCGGTCGGTCGGAAGACAGGAACCGCGGTATCAAACAAGCCCCGTTCCGCGTCCTCATGGGCGCCACCATGCCCTCGGCGCTCATCGAGGTCGGCTTCATCACCAATCCCGAGGAAGAACGACGGTTGGGCTTGAGCGATTACCAAGATCAGCTTGCCAACGCGATCTACCGCGGCGTCGTCAAGTACAAGAACCTCTTCGATCGTCAAGCGAGCTTGGGAGGGCAGCTCTCCGGCGAGAGGCCCTAGCAGGCCTATGAAAACGAGTCAGCCTGCGCGACCGGAGGGAGCCCGGCCCGCCTCCGTCCGCAGCGAGCCTGCGAACGGAGGACAAGCGAGCGAACGAGGAGTGAGCTCGCATTGAGGAATGACGCGATGAAGGCATTGCGGCCGCCAAAATACGTGGTTGCTTTAATCGGAGCTAGCCAGGCGGGCACTCAGTTCCCGCTTGCTGCCAAAATAGGTTGTTGCCAATCTGGACCTAGCCAGGTGGCGGTAGGGCCCCGCGGCACTGATCAATAGATTGTCGAAGAAAGGTTTCCTCATCGCCATCGCGGTTGCGGTGGCCCTCGTTGCAACGGTCGTTACCCTGGCGAGCTGGCTCCTCGACCAACCGATTACCGAAACCCCGGAAGAGGCCCAAGTGCCCATCGTCAACCCGGTGACTATCCCTTCCCTTTCCCCGGACGAAGAACTGAGCGGTCCCACCGCGCGGCGCATTCGAGTCACGTTGTTTATGCTCTCCGAGTCCGGGATGGCCCTGGCCACCGAGGACCGGGAGATCGCTTTGGCAGACACGCTGCAAGAGCAGGCGAAGCAAGTCTTGCGAGAGCTCCTCGCTGGCTCGCGACAAGGTCGCTCTTCCCCGGTTCCAGGGGGAGTCCAGCTTCGGGAGCTCTTCATCACGCCGCAAGGGCTGGCGTTCGTGGACCTTTCTCAAGAGCTCGTCTCCAATCACATTGGCGGCTCCCGCGCGGAGGAGCTTACCGTTTACAGTCTGTCCAACACGTTGATCGCCAATTTCCCGGCGGTCAAGAGAGTTCAGTTCCTGGTCGAGGGACGCGAAGTTCCTACGTTGGCGGGACATTTGGATCTCACACAGCCCTATGGGCGCGGGCCGCGACGGCTGGAACAGGAATCGACGTCCGGAAGATGAAACGTGTAGACGGCCGGCGCGCCGACGAGATGCGCCCCATCTCCATCAGCCCCCACTATCTTCGCTACGCGGAAGGATCGGCACTGATTCAAGTTGGGGAGACCAAGGTCATTTGCTCGGCGACGTTGGAGCAGAAGGTACCGTCCTTCCTCAAAGGATCGGGCAAGGGGTGGATCACGTCCGAGTACGGCATGTTGCCCCGCTCGTCGGCGCAACGGATCTCGCGAGAGTCCAGCCGCGGTAGAGTTTCGGGACGCACCCAAGAGATCCAGCGTTTGATCGGCCGCTCGCTGCGAGCGGTCGTCGATCTCTCTCAACTGGGAGAGCGGACGATCTGGATCGATTGCGATGTGATCCAGGCCGACGGTGGGACACGAACCGCTTCGATCTGCGGTGCCTTCGTTGCCCTCTCGTTGGCGCTCGGCAAAGCAGTCGAGGAAGGTACGCTTCCGGTCTTCCCCGCCAGGGATTTCGTAGCCGCCACCAGTGTCGGGATCGTGGAAGGCGATTTGCTGCTCGACCTCAACTATCATGAGGACTCCAACGCCGCGGTGGATATGAACGTCGTGAAGACCGGTGGAGGTAACTTCGTCGAGATCCAGGGCACCGCCGAGTCCGAGCCGTTCGATCAAGATCAACTCGCCACGCTTCTCGAGTCGGCACAGAAGGGTATTGCCGAGATGGTGCAGCATCAAAGTGAAGTTCTCGGACCGCTGACTTTCCTTCCTCGCTCCGTCTGACTTGAAACTTCTCGTCGCCACCCGCAATCCCGGGAAAATTCGCGAGCAATCTGCCGCCTTGACCGCCTGCGGGGTCGACGTCATTGGGCTCGACGACTGGCCGGATTTGCCCCCGCCCATGGAGCCGGGGCCGACGTTTTTGGACAACGCGATCGCCAAGGCGCTCTACTACCACCGCGGCACGAAGCTTCTTGCGCTTGGGGAAGACTCCGGGCTCGAAGTCGACGCGCTGGGCGGAGACCCGGGCATCTACTCCGCACGCTGGATGGGAGAGGAGACGCCCTATGAGATCAAGAACGCCAAGCTCATCGAGGCACTAGCCGGACTTCCACCGGAAAAGCGGAAGGCACGTTTCGTCAGCACCGCGGCCATTGCCGATAGCGGCCGGATCGTCTTCAAGACCGTCGAGAGCTGTGATGGCTTGATCGCCGAGGCACCGCGAGGATCCGGTGGCTTCGGTTATGACCCCATCTTCTTCTACCCACCGATTGGGAAGTGCTTCGCCGAGCTCACCGCCGAAGAAAAGCGCCTCTACGATCATCGGGGCAAGGCGATGGCCCGAGTGTGCGAGTTTCTTGACCGATCGCGCGAATCGGCCCTATAATAATTGGTTTGCGCGGGGCGTAGCGCAGCCTGGTTAGCGCGCCTGCCTTGGGAGCAGGAGGTCGGCAGTTCAAATCTGCCCGCCCCGACCACGTACTCCGCGCGGGTGCCCAGGCAAAGGCGGCCGGAGAGGAAGCCCGCGGAGCGCATCGTGCGCCTGTAGCTCAGTTGGATAGAGCAGCGGCCTTCTAAGCCGCGGGTCAGAGGTTCGAGTCCTCTCAGGCGTGCCAGACTTGTGGTGAGTGTAGCTCAGTTGGTAGAGCGCCGGATTGTGGTTCCGGTGGTCGCGGGTTCGATCCCCGTCACTCACCCCAAATTTCCTACGGCAGTCACCTAAATAGGGTGTCCTCACTCCTCGTTCGGACGCTCGTCGCTTCGGCCGCTCCGCGCCTACGCGACGGCTGAAGGCTCCCCGGCCGGGCGGCCCTACGGGCCCGCCCAGGATAGTTGCCCCGGCAACGCGGGCGAGCATATAGTTCCCGTCAGGTGCGCCCGTAGCTCAGCTGGATAGAGCGCCAGACTTCGAATCTGGAAGTCGTAGGTTCGAATCCTACCGGGCGTACCAAAACTAAGCGCGCACGCCTCCCGCCAGTTGCCGACAAAGACGGGGATCGCGAGGTATACAGTTCGGCCTGGTATGGAGGCGGGCGCCAACCTTGCCTCACTTACACTCTTGGCGAAACAAATAAATCCGTATTTCTCCGGATATCAGAGCGGGCCTCGAACTGTTAGCCTCCCTGCGCGGGAGGGGTTAGAGCGCAAAATGGCCCAACGCTCGTTCCTTGCTGAAACTCTAGCGGAAGGGGGAAGAGAGATGAAACCGTTCAAGACAGCAGTTCCGGCACTCGTTGTTCTGGTACTGGGGGTGACGGTCGCCCCGGTTGCGGCTCAGGAATTCACGATGGACCCGGCGGCCGAGCCTGAAACCGAATATTCCCCTTATATCAATCAGAGTTTTCCGCAACGGGTATTCTGGGGTGACACGCACGTGCACACGACCTATTCGCCGGATGCCGGCATGGTCGGCAACTTCAACCTTGGCCCGGCCGATGCTTACCGGTTTGCACGGGGTGAGCAGGTCCAGGCGAACAACGGTATGCAGACCAAGCTGGTGCGTCCGCTCGACTTCCTCGTCGTTGCCGACCACTCCGAGTATCAGCAGGGGCTTATGCCAAAGCTGCGCGGCGGCGATCCCGAGCTCTTGAAGAACGAGGTTGGTAAGCGTTGGTACAACTGGTTCAAGGAAGGTCCGGAAGGCCAGTATCGAGTGTTTTCTGAGTTTGCCGAGGATCTCAACAACAACGCGGGCCGAATTCCGTTCGACAAGATCGCTCGTTCGACCTGGGATCTCATGACCGAGACCGACGACGAGTATGACGATCCCGGCCAATTCACGGCCTTTATCGGCTACGAGTGGACGTCAACGCCGCAGGGCAACAACCTGCATCGCGTCGTGATCTTCAAGGATGGCGCCGGTAAAGCCGGTCAAGTCGTGCCTTTTTCCTCCTTCGACAGCGCCGACCCCGAAGACCTATGGGGCTATCTGGCCGACTATGAAGCCAATACCGGCGGCCGTGCGATAGCCATTCCCCATAATTCGAATTATCGAATGGTCTGATGTTCGACACCAAAACACTGGATGGGGATCCGCTGACCAGGCAGTACGCGGAGATGCGAATACGTTTCGAGCCGCTGCACGAGATGACCCAGATGAAAGGGGACAGCGAAACGCATCCGACATTATCCCCGGACGACGAGTTTGCCGATTACGAGACCTGGGACAAGGCCAATCTCACCGGTACCCAGGCCACGACGGACGAGATGCTGCCGGGCAACTACGCCCGCTCGGCGCTGAAACTGGGTATGGAGCTCGAGGTCGATCTGGGCATTGATCCGTTCAAGCAGGGCTTCATCAGCTCGACGGACTCGCACACCTCGCTCGCCACCGCCGGCGAGAACAATTACTTCGGTAAGGCCTCGCTGATGGAACCAGGTCCGGAGCGTTGGGAGCACGTTCTCATCGAGTCCCAAACGGACCCCAGCCTGACGAGCTATGCAGCGGAGACGACGGCTTCCGGACTCGCGGCGGTTTGGGCGAGCGAGAACACACGGGCCGCGTTGTTCGAGGCCATGGAACGCCGCGAAACCTATGCCACGACCGGACCCCGTATGCTCGTGCGCGTCTTCGCAGGTTGGGACTTCACCCCCGAGGATATCCACCGGTCCGATTTCGCCGAACACGGATACGCGAACGGCACCCCGATGGGCGGAGATCTCACGATGGCACCACAGGGCAAGGCGCCAAGCTTCGTCATCCGAACCTTGCGCGACCCAGACGGCGCCAATCTGGATCGTGTGCAGGTTATCAAGGGTTGGCTCGATGCCGACGGCCAGGTCCACGAGCGCATCTACGACGTTGTGTGCGCGGACGAGCGCGGGATCCGTGATCGCCGCTGCGCAAGAGCCCTGGGTAACACGGTTGACGTCGAGACAGCGACTTATACGAACACCATCGGTGCCCGCTTTTTTTTGGCTACTGGACGGACCCAGAGTTCGATCCCTTGGAACGTGCCTTTTACTATGTACGAGTCCTCGAGATTCCGACGCCCCGTTGGACTGCGTATGATGCTGTTCGCTTCAACCTAGACTTGCCCGATGATATCCCGATGGTGCACCAGGAGCGCGCCTACAGCTCGGCGATCTGGTACACGCCGTAAGCCACGAGTCCTGAACCGCCGAAGGATCGATTCACGCCAAGGTGTCAGCCTCAAGGCGGAGAGTCGAACTGCTCGCTTGTAGATGCTTTCAATGTGGGCTTGACGGCGACGCCGGCTTCCGGATTCCAGCAGAGTTACCGCCCAGGCGCCCACGCTCGGCGCAGGGAACATCCGCACCAAACCGGTGCTCGTCGTCGTCGATCAGTAGATCCATCGGGCCGATTGGCCGCCCCTTCTTCTCAAGGTAGAGTCCGGAGACGATAACGATGCCTCCGGGCGGCCAAGCTTCCCCGATTGAGAGACAAGCCTCAGATAATCGCTCGGTTGTGGAAGCTGCTCCGACGAAGCTGGCATGAACATCAGTAACGACCGGAACGCCGCGTCATGCCTCGGACCATCGGGCTCCGGGCTGACATAGAGCTCCGCAATCAAGTCTCGCCAGCGGAGCAGCTCGCGGCGCAGCGTCGCGCGCCGCTGAACACGGATGGTGAGATCCGTCAGATGCAAGATACGCTCGTAGCAATTGTTCCGGTAGCTGCGATCTTCATGGTGCAACACCTTGGCGGCTCGATTCATCTCGTTGCCAATCATGAGGATTTGCTCGAGCGGAAATGTAGACCATCTTTCTTCTGAAATCGACTGGTGCTGCGTTGGCATTTAGAGCCCCTCACCTCTCCCGATCAGGTCAAAGGTTACTTCCCGAATCGTCTGGCGGATAGCCTGGTCGGCAACTTCCATCCCGCGATTCCCCTGAGACGGCCGTATGTTGATTAAGGCCGTGTATTCAATACACTCATCAGGGCCCCGGCCGGGGTAGTAATTAGCCCCCCAAATATCCTGTTGGTCGACTCCCGTGGTTCAAGAGTGCCTGCTCCGCATCTGCTTGGAGCTCGCCACCAACGGCGACGATCCTTTGCTTCACATCAACCACGTACTTCACCATGTCCCCGAATTGCCCTTCTACTAGACGCCGAAGCTCATCCGGAGCAATTCTCTGCTTTAGTACGACTATGTCGGCAGGCGTTTCCATTCTTGTCTAGTCCTCTGGCTCGGGTTGCTCGCGACCGCCCTCCATGAAGTCGTCCGAGAACTTGCCCAGGCTCTCGAGAAGGGGAGCCCACGACTTCCTCTTTGGTCGAAGGATCAGAGCGTCTCCACATCAAGTTCCAATGAGTTACAGAATTCGAGCTGGCCAAAAACCCTTTACGTAGACCGTCTCTCGCATGACTCGGTAGTAGACGATCCAATCCCCAGCTAGGAACCAACGGTGGTTTCGAAGTCGACCCTTCACGCGCACCGGGTACAAACGGGGATCCTGTTGAAGGCGGTCAGCTTTCTCTAGGATGAGCCGGCGGTCCGCTCAGTCATCTCGATCAGCGCGTCCCAGAACCGTTTACGGCCAGACGACTTCCGCCATCAGTTCGGACGTTTCTTGACCTCAAAGCGCCTCTTCACTTCCTCGTGAGACATCACCCGGCCGGCTCGGATGTCCTCGTCCGCGGCCTCCATTCTTCGGCGAAACTCTGGGTCCGCCTCGATTTGGTCGAGTCGCGCTTCCATACGGGCTACCTCCTAACCCACGATTATAGAGGCAGCTGTCGGGAGCTACCACCACTAACCATGAATCGCAGTTCCCCGCAGTGGGGAGATCGTCGAGCCAATTGACGCCCGGCATCTCCTGATCTAACTCTGCAAATCACGTAATCTTCCCGACCGAAAAATCCGTAGTTTTACGGATACTAATCTCGTCAGAAAAGTCCGAGAATTCTGTGCCTTTGTCGATGCGACGGGCTACCGAGGAGTGGGACTTTGACGCACCGGTCAACGTCGGCGCGATCAACTTGATCGTTCGATAAACAGAATCTGGGAGGCGAAATATGAGCTCACTTGCAACATTGACAGAATTTCTTGGCTGGTGCACTGCTATCAACTTAGGAATGCTGGTGGTTGCAACCATTTTCGCGGGCCTGATGCGCGGCATGATCGTGAATATCCATGGCAAATTGTTTGGACTAGGTGAGGCAGAGTTATCACGCCAGTATTTTCAGTATCTAGCGCAATATAAGATTGCCATATTTGTTCTAAATCTCACCCCCTACATTGCTCTGAAAATCATGGCCTAGTTTGTGAGGAGGTTTCGAATGAACTTCGAGCCGACGAGCAGCGAGCCCATTGCGCTCACCATCCGATGAAGAGCATTCACACATGAGAATCAACCATATCACCGGAACCGCCGTCTGCTGCTGGTGTGGGTACTAGCGCCGCGTGCGGCGGTCTTCGCACAAAATGCTTCGCAGGAACAGGACGAGAGTGCCCTCGCCAAGACGTCCCAGAACCCCGTTGGCGACCTGATCAGCCTGTCGTTTCAGTCGAACAACCTCTTCAACATCGGCGAGAACGACCGGATGCGCTCTATCCTCAACATCCAGCCGGTCATTCCCGTCGGGGCAGGACCGGTCAACATCATCAACCGAGTCATCTTTCCGCTGCTCTATCAGCCGGACATTTCCGAGCCGCGCGGCGGCACGTTCGGCACAAGCGACACGACCTACACGGCCTTTCTCACCCCCAGGAAACCCGGAAAGCTGATCTGGGGAGCCGGTCCGGTGGTGTTGTTTCCCACTGCTTCAGACGACCAGCTCGGCACGGGTAAGTGGGGCCTCGGACCTTCGGCGGTGGCGCTCACGATGCGCGGGCCTTGGGTCATCGGCGCTCTCGTCAGCCAGCTCTGGTCGGTGGGGGGCGACGAAGAACGCGCCGACATCAGCAGCTTCTTGACGCAGTACTTCATCAACTACAACATGGCGGGTGGCTGGTTCCTCACCAGCGCGCCCATCATCACCGCCAACTGGAAGGCCAACGACGGCAACACGTGGATCGTGCCGTTCGGTGGCGGGTTCGGCAGGGTCTTTCGCGTTGGCAGCCAGGCGATGAACTTCAACACCCAGGTCTTCTACAACGCCGTCCGGCCGGACACGGCTCCCAGCGCCAATCTCGAGTGGCGCATTCAGTTGAACTTCTTGTTTCCGAAATAAAAGCGCGACACGCACAGAGGGTAAATCCTCGGATTCGACGCTCCCGCCCTTGAACCCAAGTTGACGAGGCGATACAGTCACAGAGCAAGGAGGAGACTATATGACCCGGAGATCGGCATGCCTTTTTTCTGCCGTCGTGGTGACGTGTGCGATTACTGTGTGGAGCGCGGCCGGCCAAACCTTACCGCGAGAGCCCCATACATTCTTCAGTAATCATATCGGGTTCACGGACACGGAGCTCCGGGACATGGACCATGGCCGGGTGATCACCCAAGGTATTGGAGACCGGGGTGAAAACGGAGGTGGTGGTTTTCGGTGTGGTCTGGATGAATGCCTCCATCGAAGACTTCGTGCGTTGGCAACGTGACATCGAGAGCTTCGAAAAGGGTGAGGCTGTTATGGCGATCCAGAAGATCAGCAATCCACCGAAGCTGGCGGATTTCGAAACCCTGACTCCCCAGAGAAAGACCTAAACGCCATCCCTAAATGTAGGGTCGGAAAATGTGAGGTCAAGATTGATGACGCAGCCTTGGCGCGCCTTCAAGAGGGAATCGATTGGTCTGCTCCCGATGCCCACGATCAGGCCAACCGGTTTATCCGCGAGCTGATGTCGGAAGCCACCGAGAGATACCTGGAAAACGGTGACCATCTGCTCGGAACCTATCGAGACAAAAAGCGGCTCGTGATTTCAGTTCCTCCCAATGGATTCTTCTGTTCCCAGTTCTACTAGTCCTCTTCTCCGTTTCCCCCGCGTTCACACAGGAAGAAAGTGACGAGGAGAAACCGCAGAATCTCAAGGAAGCGCTCGCCAAGGGGAAGGGATCCGTTTTTCTCCGCTACCGCTACGAGACCGTCGCGGACGACGCGGTCGGAGACAAGCGCGCTCACGCCTCGACACTGCGTACCGTCGTTAGTTACGAGACCCTCCCGTTCAAGGGTCTCAACCTTTTCTTGGAAGCCGAGAACGTCAGTGTGCTCGGCGATGACGAGCTCTACAACAACGCGGGAGCGGGCGACAAGAACAACGGCGTCACCGATCGGCCGATGGTGGCCGACCCGGCGCAAACGTCGATCACCGGTGCCTACGTCAAGGCTGCTTTGCCGGACACCCCGATCCTTTTCGGCCGGCAAGAGATGAATCGCGACAACCAGCGGTTCATCGGCGCAGTCGGGTGGAGGCAGCACCATCAAACTTTCGACGCAATCAACGCCAGCAACAGTTCCCTCCCGAACACGACCTTCTCGTACTCGTTTCTCGCTCAGGTGAACCGCGTCGACGGCGGGAGCCGGGATATGAAGGGCAATCTATAATTCACGGAGACTCGCGATTGGGTCGCGTTGGGAAACCTCCAGCTCTTCGGGTATCTTCTGGACTTCGACGCGCCGAACGACCGTTCGTCGCAGCAGACCTACGGGGGCACTCTCACCGGCAGCCCGAGCCTCGAATCGGGACTCAAACTCGCGCACACGTAGTGGCGCGAACTACGGGACGAAATTTGATTTCCAGATCCTCTACACGGCTCCCTGGGGCCAGACCTTCGGCTTCAAGGGAGCGTTCTACAACGCCGACCGCTTCGCCGCGGACACCGACAAACTCTGGGTCTGGACGCAGTATCGGTTCTAGAGAACTGCATAAGAGAGTCGACTGTATGCAACGCGGGGCGGCTGTGGTACTCTTCGCAGCAATATGCCCGGGCCTATCGATTATCGCGTGCCCACTCGGAAGGCAGCCCTCGGACTCGCACTCGCCATCTTGTGGCTGCCAACGAACTCCGGTGCGCAAGACGAGGCGACGACACCTCGCAAGCAAGCCACCGCCGCACGAGCACCGGATGGTGCCATCGATCTGGACGGTCGTCTCGACGAGGAGATCTGGAGTACCGCGCCCGCGCTGACGGAATTCGTTCAGAAGGAACCTGTTGAAGGCACCGTTCCCGAGGATCGAATCGAGGTCCATTTCCTCTACGACGGCGGTGGGCTCTACGTCGGAGCAAGGATGTTCAGCCCATCCCGAAGTGCCATACAGGCCCCTTTGAGCCGGCGGGATGATGTCGAACAATCGGAGTTCTTGCTGGTCTCGCTCGACACGTTCCTGAGCCGACGCACGGCATTTTGCTTCGGCGTCACCGCCTCCGGTGTTCGGCTCGATCACTTTCACCCCTCCGATGACGAAGGTAACACCGACTCCGAGTTCGACCCGGTCTGGCAGGCTCGGACCCAGATCACCGATTCGGGTTGGACGGCGGAGATGTGGATCCCGTACTCGCAACTTCGCTTCAATCCTTTACCGGAGCAGATCTGGGGCCTCAACATCCAGCGCTCCATCCCCTCCAGAAACGAACTCAACTACTGGGCCCTGATCCCACGCACCGTGCAAGCGTGGGCATCTCGCTTCGGTGATTTGCGCGGCATCCGCGACATCAGGCCGAGTCGGCGGATCGAGCTCCTTCCCAACTTTGGGGGCGGATCGATCGTGACCGGCGATCGCGATCTCGCCAATCCTTTCGACGATGGGAAGAATCTCGACCGGCACATCGGCCTCGATTTCAAGATGGGGCTGGGGCCGAACCTCACCCTGGAAAGCACCGTCAATCCGGACTTCGGCCAGATCGAGGCCGACCCGGCGGAGGTGAACCTCTCGAGCTTCGAGACTTTTTTCGGCGAACGACGTCCTTTCTTCCTCGAGAACAGTCGGGTGCTGCGCTCGCGCGTGGTCGCCAACTTCTTCTATTCGCGGCGGATCGGCGCCGTGCCGCGCGGACCGGCATCGGGCGATTTCGTGGACTACCCTCGCGCCAATACCATCCTGGGCGCCGCCAAAATGAGCGGCCGTCTGCCTTCCGGGCTCTCGCTGGGTTTTCTTGGCGCGGTGACGGACAACGAGCACGCGCAGACCTTCGACCTCGAGGAGTCGGTGATCGAGCGGGTTCGGGTCTCTCCCCGAACGGCCTATGGTGTGGCTCGCCTCGAACAGGAGTTCGGGCCGAATGCGTCGACCGCGAGTTTCATGCTTACCGGCGTGCACCGGGATCTCCCTCCGGAGGATGCGCTTGCCGCGCGACTGACGCGGAACGCGTTCAGCGTGAACGGCGACGCCGTCCTCCGTTTCAAGGGAGGGGAGTACGAGTTCCGCCCCTACGCCGGCATCAGCTATCTCGATGGTGAAGCCGAAGCCGTCGACCGCGTGCAGCGATCCCCCCAACGCTACCTTCAACGGCCGGACGCGGACTACGTCACCTACGATCCGACCCGCACCGACTTCACCGGCTTCAAGGCAGGCGCGGAGTTCGAGCGAGTCAGCGGGCGGCATTGGCTCGGCTCCGCCCGGCTGGACATCGAATCGCCCGAGTTCGCAGTCAACGATATCGGCCGGCTGAGCGACGGGGATGCCTACGCGGTCAGGACCAACCTGCGTTACAGAGAGACGCAGCCCGGCGATCGTCTGCGGGCCTACTCCATCGGTATGAACACTAGGACGGAGACGAACTTCGGCGGCGACTTACAGAACGATCGGTACGGCGCTGAGGTCGCCCTCACCTGGCCGAGCTTCTGGAGATCCGGCTTTGGTTTCACGTTGAACCGGCGCACCCAGCGCGACCGGTTGACCCGCAGCGGTCCGTCCATGCAGAAGCCACGCTCCTGGATCCTCGGCGGGGAGCTTCGCAGTAGCTCGCAGGATCGGAACACGTGGAACGGCAATTTGGACTACGGTGCAGACGAGGATGGCGGCTGGTTCGTCGATGTCAGCGGTGGGCTGTCCGTCCGTCCGGTGCCTCGCTGGCAGTTCTCGATCGAGCCCGGGTTCAGGCGCGCGCGCCAAATACAACAGTACGTCGACACGATTCCTCGCAGTGGCCCCGAGACCTACGGCGAGCGCTACGTCTTCGCCTTCATCGATCGCAGCACCATCTCCACGCAGTTCCGGCTCAACTTCACCTTCAAGCCCGACCTAACGCTCGAAGTCTACGCCGAACCCTTCACGGCCAGCGGCAACTTCTACAATCACGGCGAGCTGCACACGCCGCGCACACGAGACGTACGGCGCTACGGAGAGGATGGCACGGTCGTCGAAGAGCTTCCCGACGGCAGTTTCAGGGTCCACGACGGTCCCGATACGTTTGTCATCGGCAACGACGACTTCAACGTCGTCTCGTTTCGTAGCAATGTCGTTCTGCGATGGGAGTGGCGGCCGGGAAGCACCATCTTCGTGGTCTGGCAACAGGACCGCTTCTCCGAGGAAACGACAGATGACGGCGTTGGCGGCGGTGACCTCTTCCGCTCGTTCGGCGCCACGGGCAACAATTTCTTCGTGGTGAAGGCGTCCTTCTGGATTCCAATCAACTAGATCTCGCGGTTTTCGAATCCCACCCTCTCCGCCAAATTTCGCGACGAAGGCGGGCTCCAACCGCGCGTGCCCCCCCAACCTTGTTGACCAAATCGCTAACTTGCGCTACAAAGTAACTATGCGGTCGAAACGAGTATCCCTTCGACTCCAAGCCTTTGGCTGGCTCATCATCTCCGCGATGACCATGTCGGCGATGGATGGAATGCTCTGCCGCAGCCGCCCTCAGGGTGACCGCGCGATGGAGTGCTGTGGCAAGGACGCGAGCTACCGCCTCGATGTCCCAGAGCGAAATTGCTGCAAGCCCAGCCGGAGCGGCGACGTCCCCGCCGAGCTCGCAGCTACCAATCGGAACCGGAACGAGCAAAAGAACACCGCAACTGGCTCGCTCCCCATTGTCCGGCTGGCTTCCACACTGGGCGGCCTCGAGACCCGGAGTCCGATTGCACAAAGCTTTCCGGATCTTCACCCACACCCACCACGAGTCGTTCCTCTTCTGATTTAGTCTTCTACCTCTATCTGCGGGCATTGCCTTGCCCGACGTAGCTCCACCCGTACTAGCACTCCTGACCACACGTCGAGGATAGGCATCGACCGCCCGCATGTTCTGACTACCTAGGAGAGGTTTAGATGAAACGACTTGCATACATCTGCGTGTTCTACATTCTCACCGCGTTGGGAGGGGTCACGGTTTGGGGCCAACCCTCTCAGACGGGAACGGACCCGTTTGCGGGAGAGGATCGACTCCAACGGGACGCGCTCGTTCGCGCCGTCCTGGATCGCAACCCGTCCCTCGAAGCCGCGCTCCGGGGATGGGAGGCGGCGCTGCAGCGAGAACCCGAGGTTTCGAGTCTGGATGATCCCGTCTTGTCCTATGGGTTCGCGCCGCTCAGCATCGGCTCCGACGTCGTACGCTACGGACAGCGCATCCAACTCACACAGCGGTTCCCATACCCCGGGCGGCTCGGTCTCAGAGGAGAGATCGCCCGAGCCGAGGCAGAAGCCGCGCGTTACGACTACCAAGCGATGCGTTTGCAGCTCGCCACGATGGCTTCCTTGCTCTTCGACGACTACTACTTCGTCCAGCGCTCTCTCGAAATCAACGCCGAGCACGGCCAGCTGCTGGGGGAGTTCCAGCGGATCGCCACCGTCCGCTACACGGCCGGGCTCGGCGCCCAACAGGATCCCATCCAGGCCGAGGTGGAAGCCGCTCACGTGCTTCACCAAGATGTCATCCTGCAAACGAATAGGGACATCCTCGTCGCGCAGATCAACGCGCTGCTCCACCGTTTGCCGACCGAGCGCCTGCCTCCCCCACCTATGGCACTCGATCCGCCACGAGCGCCCCCAGCGGAAGAACCCTACTCGGACCAACTCGCCGAGGAAGCGCTCGAGGGACGACCCGAGCTGGCATCTCGCCTCGCGGAGATCCGCGCCCGAGAGGCTGAAATCCGGCTGCGCGAGAAGGATTTCAGTCCAGAATTCCAAGCCACGACATCCTACGACTCGATGTGGAACGAATCGGAGCACCGGTGGATGGTCGGGCTCGGCGTGAGTCTACCGTTTCGCCGCGGCCGCACCCACGCTGCCGTCGCCGAGGCCAAGGCGGCACTCCGGCGCACCGAAAGCGAGCGTCTCGCGCTCGAGGACGCGATCCGTTTGGAGGTCTACCAAACCGAGCAGCGAATGCGGGAGGCGGCCCGCGTCGTGGAGTTGTACCGCAGCCGACTCCTTCCCGCCTCGAACGATCAGATTCGCGCCGCCCGGGCCGGTTTCGAAACGGGACAAAACAGTTTTCTCGCGCTCATCAATGCGGAACGGAATCAGCGCAACGTCGACCTGGGCTACGAGGAGGCGCTGACCAGCTATTACCGGCGCCTCGCCGAACAGGACCGGGCCCTGGGAAAGATCCCCGGCCTCCCACCCGAAGAACAGGACTCGATGGAACAAAACGAAGCGAGGGTGATGGCCCTCGATGGAGGTAAGAAATGACTACGCACAGTCGACCACTCAGATGGATGTCGCCGCGACTCGTCGCCGGCACGTTGCTTCTCGTCGGAGGAACTCTGCTCCCAGCAGGCTGCTCCAGAGAGGAGGTCGGCCCCCCGTCCGACTCGGAGAGTGAGGAAGGTGCAGCGACTTCCTCTCTTTCCATGGAGGAAATGGAGGCGCATATCGAGTCCGCCCATGGAGGAGAGATCGACTATTACACCTGCTCCATGCATCCGTCGGTCCGGAGCGAAGTGCCTGGAACCTGTCCCATTTGCTCGATGAACCTCGTGCCGGTCACGAAAGAGGAGACGGAAACCGGGATCATTACCCTGGACGCACAGCGGCGCCAGGCCATCGGCGTGCGCACCGCACCGGTTGCCACACAGGATGTTTCGGTTCGCGTTCGCGCGGCCGGTAAGGTCGTCTACGACGAGACACGCCTCGCGGAGGTGACCGTCAAATACCGAGGCTGGGTGGGCACACTCCACGCCGATGCCACCGGAGTGCGCGTCAAGAGCGGCGAGGCTCTTTTCACGCTCTACAGCCCCGAGCTCTTTGCCGCTCAAGAAGAGCTTCTCACGGCCCTCGAGAGCCAACGTGCCGCACGCGACACCACCGCGCCGGACCGTGCGGACTACTTGGTCGACGCGGCCCGTCGGCGGCTTCGCCTCTGGGACATCCAGGACTCGCAGATCGACGCCATCATTGCCGGGGGCGAGGCTCAGCAATACCTCCCTATCGTGTCCATCGTCGACGGATTCGTCATCGAAAAGAACATCGTTCAAGGAGCGGCGGTCGAGCCCGGCGAGGTCCTCTATCGTATCGCGGGACTCGACCGTATCTGGATCGATGCCGAAGTCTACGAGTCGGAGCTCTCCCTCATCGCCTTGGGTCAGAAAGCGCAGGTGACACTGCCTTACCTTCCGGGAAGGACGTTCCAAGGGCGGGTGTCTTTCATCTACCCCTATCTCGAAGGCAAGACTCGAACGGGTCGTATCCGAGTGGAGCTGCCGAATCGAGGCCTCGAACTCAAGCCCGACATGTACGCCAACGTCGAGCTGATAAGTGAAAAGGGCACACAATTGATGGTTCCAGCCGAGGCGGTCTTGTACGCCGGGCCGCGGCGGTTAGTCTTTCTCGACTTGGGTGAAGGCCAGCTTCGTCCCCAGGAGATCGAGATCGGCGTGAAGTCGGGAGATTTCTATGAAGTGCTCGGCGGCCTCGATGAAGGCGACGTCGTCGTCACCTCCGGGAACTTTCTCGTCGCGGCCGAGAGTCGGCTCAAGTCAGCGACGAAACAGTGGTGAGCGTCGTGGAAAACGATAGCCAAACCGGTGTCATCGCGCGCCTCATCAAAACGAGCGCCAGCAACCGTTTCCTAACCGTCCTCTTCGCCATTGCCCTCGCTCTCTGGGGGTACTACGGCATGACGCACGGACCCCTGGATGCTATTCCCGATCTGTCGGACGTGCAGGTCATCGTGTTCACCGAGTGGCCCGGCCAGAGTCCGGACATCGTCGAAGATCAAGTCACCTATCCGATCTCCACCACGCTTCTTTCCGCACCCCGGGTGAAGTCCGTCCGAGGGCAATCGTTTTTTGGATTGTCTTTCGTTTACGTGATCTTCGAAGACGGCGTCGACATGTACTGGGCGCGATCGAGAGTTCTCGAGTTCTTGACCGAGGTCCAAGGGGCTCTCCCCGCCGGGATCAGACCGACGCTGGGACCGGACGCCACGGGGGTGGGTTGGATCTTCCAATACGCTCTCGTCGACCGCAGCGGAACAATGGACCTGCAACAGCTCCGCAGCTTCCAGGACTGGAACCTTCGCTATGCTCTCGAAAGCGTTCCCGGAGTCGCCGAAGTGGCTTCGGTCGGCGGCTTCGTCAAGCAGTACCAAGTCATCGTCGATCCCAACAAGCTACTCGGCTACGACATCCCTCTCCGGCGGGTGATCGCCGCGGTCCGCGAGTCGAATCAGGAAGTAGGCGGCCGGGTGATCGAGATCGCCGCCCATGAGCAGATGGTGCGTGGCCGAGGCTACGTCACGTCGCTCGCGGATCTCGAGCAGGCCCCGCTGGCAGTGAATGACTCGGGCGTACCCATCTACATCAAGGACGTCGCCCAGGTACAGCTGGGTCCGGACATCCGTCGCGGACTCGCCGAGCTGGACGGCGAGGGAGAGGTCGTGGGTGGGATCGTCATCATGCGGTACGGTGAGAACACTCTCCGCGTCATCGACGCCCTCAAGGAAAGACTGGAGGAGATAAAGCGCGGCCTACCGGAAGGGGTCGAGCTCGTCGTCACCTATGACCGGTCCGGTCTCATCGAGGCCTCGGTCGACACCCTCCGAAGAACACTCCTGGAAGAAATGATGGTCGTGAGCCTCGTGATCTTTTTCTTCCTGTTGCACGCACGTAGCGCGCTCATTCCCATCATCACTCTCCCGCTCGGCGTCTTGCTGGCTTTCATTCCCATGTACCATCAGGGCCTCACCATCAACATCATGTCGCTGGGCGGGATCGCGGTGGCCATCGGCGCCATGGTGGACGCCGCCGTCATCATCATCGAGAACATCCACAAGAAGCTGGAGGGCTTCGAGGGGGACTCACAAAGCCGCGTGACCGCCGTCATCGAGGCCATGCAGGAAGTCGGGCCGAGCGTCTTCTTCTCGTTGCTGGTGATCACCGTTTCCTTCATGCCCGTCTTCACACTCGTGGGTGTGGAGGGCCGCCTCTTCAAACCGCTGGCTTTCACCAAGACCTACTCCATGGGGTTCGCGGCGATTCTTGCGGTAACGCTCACGCCGGCGCTGGCTGCTACGTTTATCCGCGGCAAGATCCGTGGCGAACATACGAATCCACTCAACCGATGGTTGGTGCGCGCCTACGAGCCGGTCGTGCGTCTGGTCGTGCGCTTCCGCAAGACGGCGGTCGCGGTCGCACTGCTCTTGATGATCGCCACCATTTTTCCTTTTCTTCAACTCGGGTCGGAGTTCATGCCGCCCCTGAACGAGGGTGCGATCCTTTACATGCCCACCGCGCCCCCCGGCATGTCCATCACCGAAGCCTCCTCCATTCTTCAGTCCATGAACCGACAGTTGAAACAGTTCCCCGAGGTGGAACGCGTCTTCGGAAAAATGGGCCGCGCCGAGACCGCTACCGATCCGGCGCCGATCGGGATGGTCGAGACAATCGTTCTGCTGAAGCCGAGAGAACAGTGGCGACAAGGACTCACCTGGGACGAACTCATCGCCGAGATGGACGAGCAGCTCACTTATCCCGGCATGCCCAATATCTGGTGGATGCCCATCCAGACAAGAACCGAGATGCTCACCACCGGCATACGTAGCCAGCTCGGCGTCAAAGTCTTCGGGGACGATTTGAGCGAGCTCGAAAGGGTGTCCACTGCTATCGAGCGCGTGCTTCCGGAGATCCCGGGCACCCGCAGCGCCTTCGCCGAGCGGGCGACGGGGGGTTTTTATCTGGACATCGAAGTCGTTCGCCCGGAAGCTGCCCGCTACGGACTGAGCGTCCAGGACGTCAACGAGGTCGTGACGACCGCCATTGGTGGAGCGAACGTCTCGGAAACCGTCGAAGGCCGTGCACGCTACCCGATCCAGGTGCGTTATGCGAGAGAATTCCGCGACGATCCCGAAGCACTCAAGAGAGTGATGGTTGCGACACCGACCGGCGCGCAGGTGCCTTTGACTCAGGTTGCGGACATCCATTTCGAGACCGGCCCGCCCATGATCCGAAGCGAGAACGGCCAACTCGTGAACTTCGTGTTCGTGGATATCGTCGACCGGCCCATCGGTGACTATGTCGCCGACGCCCGGCACCTCGTCGCCGAGCGCGTTCAGCTTCCTCCCGGGGTCCGGCTCGAATGGGCAGGCCAGTTCGTCTACCTGGAGCGGGCCAAGGAGCGGCTCAAGATCGTCGTCCCGGTGACACTTCTCATTGTGTTCATTCTCTTGTTCATCAACACCGGCTCGATTACCGAGACCGGGATTGTCTTGCTGGCCGTTCCCTTCTCGTTGATCGGTGCCATCTGGCTTCTTTGGTTCCTCGGCTATAACATGAGCATCGCGGTTTGGGTTGGTCTCCTCGCCCTCGCCGGCCTCGACGCCGAGACCGGTGTGGTGATGCTGCTCTACCTCAAGCTTGCCCATCGCCGACATCAGAAGGAAGGACGGCTCCGTTCCTTCGAGGACCTTCGCGAGACGATCGTGGAGGGGGCGGCGCGCCGGATCCGTCCCAAGTTCATGACCGTCATGACCACGATCATGGCGCTCTTGCCGGTGATGTGGAGCACGGGGACCGGCGCCGATGTCATGAGGCGGATCGCGACACCGATGGTGGGAGGATTGGTTACGTCGTTCGCCCTCGAGTTGACGATTTACCCCGCCGTTTTCGCCATTTGGAAGGGCCGACGTTTGCCAAGGGAGCACCCCCAGTCATGAGCCCGAGCCGCTTCTGGCGATCCGATGTGATCGAGATCGTAGGCTAAGACCCTGTCGACTTTGGTAGGTTTGCCAGGGGGATTCTCCCACGGGCACGTTGGCGTTTCCCCCTAATCCGCCTGTTTGCGGTCACTTGGCTCCCGCGCTAAACGGCGTGACGTAAATCACTTCGGAGAACTACGTGGGGCCGGAAGCTCGGGCACGCTTTTTGCTCTAAGACTGGCTTGAGGCGTCGTTTCCCCAGCCTCGTGCCTCCAGAAGAGAAGAGGACCATGACCGATTCTGGAGCAGCCAACCCGAAGACGGGCCGTCACGCGGTCGCCGCAGCTGTGGGCAGCCGCTATCACATCCAGTCCAAAGTGGGCTCCGGTGCGTTCGCCGACGTCTACGAGGCGCACGACGCGGGGTACTCAATCGCACCGTAGCTATCAAACAGTTTCGACTGGACAGCTTTGCGTACCCGAACAAGGTAGAAGACCTCCGGCAGCGGATATTGCGCGAAGCTCAAGTCGCTGCCAAGCTGCATCACTCCAATATCGTCACCACGCACGACGTCATCCTGACCGCGGAGAGGTGCGTCATCGTCATGGAGTTCGCCGAAGGCGAGACTCTGGAGGCGGTGCTCGAGAAGCACGGGCCGCTCGGCCCTGCCGACACTATCAGAATCGTTACTCAAGTGGCGGAAGCGCTCGCCTACGCGCACCAGAAAAAGATCGTCCACCGCGACGTGAAGCCCGCCAACATCATGGCGTTTATTCTCTCTCGGATCGACGACACCGTGACACCTCGTGACGTTTTCCACGTCAGCGCGCTTTCCGACAAAGACACCGCCCGAACTCTACTCGGACTGCTACGTGCCGGCATCATCGAGCTCGACGGCCAACCAGTCACCGAGAAGATCGCCGACATGACCAAGCAGACGACCCATGGAATGTCACGCTCATCGGGGCCGTCTCGACAAAAAATCGAGTATCTCTTCGAGCTCTTTCAACACCAAAACGACTGGCAGGTTCTCGGGGTCGAACCCGATGCGACTCCCGACGTCATCAAGCGCGCCTTCCAGAAAAAGACGTTCGAATACCATCCCGACCGGTACGCCGAGCTCGCTGAACCCGATGTACGACGAAAGCTTTCGTTTCTTTTCACTCGAGTGAGCGAGGCCTTCGCAACGCTCTCCAACCTGGCTGGCGCGGCCGATGTGCCGGTATCCCCGAAGAAGATCGCTCCTTCCGAACGTTCGGTGGAGGCCGTGGAGGCGGAGGAGGAAACAGGGGAAGAGCGGAAACACGCCAACGCCATCTTCGATCGCGCGAAGAAGGCGTTCGAGGAAAGGGACCATCTGAGAACGGTCATGCTGTGCCGGGAAGCCATCGACCTGGCGAGCGAGCGCGCCGACTATTTCTATCTACTCGGGTTGGCCCTCTCGCAGAATCGCAAGTCGCGTCTCGAAGCAGAACAGAATCTCAAGACAGCTTCGAAGCTGGATCTCCGAAACCCGGAGTACTTGAGTGCCCTCTGGACTCTCTACGAAAATGAGGGACTGCGGTGGCGAGCTCGCACGATGTTCGAGAACGCGCACGCGGCAGTCGGATCGTACTCGATGGCGGATGACGACCTAGCGTCCTTCTTGTTCCAGGACCGGTCTAGCCTTGCCGCGCCGAATCGAATATCAGTTAGCAGATAACGCAGTTCGGCAGTAGCCCGGGCTCTCTAGCCCTACAACGACGGAGGAAGCATCGACATGAGCACAGTTCTGGATCTCATCAGTCAGTTCGGCACCCTGAACGATACCAAGCTCCGCACTGGCGGGAATCTGCCGCCAGAGGACGAGGACCGTTGGACCGAGCTCAAAAAATTCTATGAGCTTCTCATGTCACGAGAAGGACTCCCCGCGCCTCGGGAGCTTCCCCAATTTCTCGGCCGAGGACATCCGTGCTCGCCTGAGCGAACGCGAGCGCATTCGCGTCCCCGTTGAGACGCCCATCGTCTTCGAGCACGAGGGTCGCCACCACACTGCCCGGGTCGTTAACCTGAGCAAGTCCGGTGTCTTCGTAGCGTCCGAGACTCTTCTCGATAACGGCTCGATCCTCACCGTATATCTCGCCAGCATCGGCGGCCTTGAGGAGGACCTTCTCGAGACGAAGGGCGAGGTCGTGTGGTGCACCAAACGCGGAGTCCCCGAGGCCGATCTTCCCCGCGGCATGGGAATCCGTTTCGTCGATTTCCCTCAAGAGGCTCAAGAAAAGCTCGACGCGTACGTTGTCGAGACCATAGCCAGGCGAATCTCCAGTCTCTGGTAGCTTGCGCACCTTCTGGCCCGTCGAGTATCCTTGGGCTCCTGGGACGGGCTTCGAATCCTACCGTTTCCAGCCCGTGGGCGCCTGTAGCTCAGCTGGATAGAGCGTCTGCCTCCGGAGCAGAAGGTCAGAGGTTCGAATCCTCTCAGGCGTACCAACAATCGGCCGAGCACGATTCGGTCCGATCAAACGCGTGGGCCGTTAGCTCAATTGGCAGAGCAACTGACTCTTAATCAGTAGGTTGGAGGTTCGATTCCTCCACGGCTCACCACAAAATCAAGTAGTTATGAGCTTCGTGTGGTTTCTCGTTAATTTGGGGGAACACCGGGGAACACGCGGCGGTGAACCAAGTGAAAAAGTTGTCACGCGCCTCCCGAGTTTCTCCTGGATCTTGTAGTGGGAGATGGTTTGGCCGATCATCTCAGTTGGTAGGCACCAGGCGTTTGAGTTCTTCAAGCCAGTTCTTCACCAGGATGGCTTCTGGCACGGTGTCGGTCGCGGCGATGTCTTGGCCTGCCGGGATGTACGCCAGCGTGCCCTCTCCACTCAACGAGAACCAGGCATCGCCCATCCGGTCCGCCCCAACTTCTCGCACAACGACGACCGGGGTGCCGCTGACTTCCAGGAGATCCGGGTCAAACCGCACGGCCCACAGCGCGCCGTCCCGCCAAAAGACCAAATGCCCGCTGGCTGCAAACCCCGCATCTGAGCCAGACAGCAGCGTCCGCCGCTCGCCGGTGTCAAAGTCATACACGCCCACCTGCGCCGTGGCACGGTCGCCGGTCTGGATGAAGAACAGGACGGCGCGGCCACTTGGGAGGAAACGGGGAAGCCAGTGCCCTTGCTCTCCCTCGCTGAGAGTCGTGAGTGGCGTGCCTTCTCCGCCTGATGCGGGTATGAGCCACAGGCCCCCCTCATGGGACCCCAGCACGATGGTGTCATTCGGTCCCCAGGTTGCACCCACATTGCCCCCTTCGGCGATCGGCGTCGCCTGACCACCGGCAAGTGGCACCCGCTTCAACATCTTGGGCGGTTGGAACTCGGTGACCAAGAGGAATTGCCCATCAGGCGAGAAGCCACCGCTCGACCAGCCGTTCTCTCCGCCACGAAGTGGCTCGGCCTCCACTTCGGATAGCGAGCCGACATAGACCTGGCCTTGCCTCCGAACGAAAGCGGTAAACGCGATCGTCTGCCCATCGGGCGACACTTCGGGGGCGACCAGCTGGGCACCCACGGGACCGGTCACCGCAAACCGGGTCGGTGGCGGTTGCACTGCGGGGCAGGCGGCAGCTGCCACCACTACGAATCCGGCTACGAGCCAGACGAACCGCGAACGAGACTGACGAGACAGCGCTTGCATGTGTTCTCCATTCGTTGCTGGGAACTCTTGTAGCTTAACAGGTGGATGACTCCTTTCTCTTAATCAGTAGGTTGGAGGTTCGATTTCTCCACGGCCCGCCACCCAGTCTGGCAAATTGTGGCACTGCAGAGACGGGTGAGATTTTCCGCGCGGTTGGCGGGGTTTGGCAGGGGTAGGTGTCACTAGAGACGCGCTAGAAGGGCTGAAGAGGCCTCATTTTCGGTTTTGGTCTCTAATCCCGATTTTCGAGTGCCACGTTTGCGCCAAAGGGGGGGAGCGGGTCGCTGACAGGGCCGTGCAGCGTCGGAAAAGAGGCCGCACGAGGGGTCTCCAGAATCAAGGCCAGGGCTTACCGCGGCGTAGCCGGCTAGCGCGTTCTGGTCCTTGTGCGGCCCGGGCCTGGATCCAGGTCTCCGCCCGGGAGCGTGGCACCTCGTGCTGAACGGTGTTTTCCCTGCGCGTACGGGGAACCCGAATCGCAGACATCGCCTCCGACACGCCCCAGAACTGGGGCTCGCCACAAGTCGATGACGATCGAAACGGCCCGGCGCGCCAGTCTTGAGTTCGTTTGTGTTTTTGGACAGGACGGGATCGCTGGCTTCGCTGCCGAAGAGCTTCAAGCCGACGAGATTCGCACGTTCGCGGGCAACAAGAAGACACCGAGTTGGGTCTTCGTTACAATCGTAGTCTGGTCTCGGCTCTGGCCATCGACGGTGACGGGAAGGCGAAGCTACCGGAACACTCACGCTCTGTTTCACGACCTTTCGAGACGGATGAATTTCGAGCGTCTTCCCCTTCGGACGAAGTTGTAATAGCTAGGACACGACGGCCGCGCACTGACTTGGAGACCTCAACATGCGCATCCCAACTCCTAGGGCCGTGTCGCGACTCCACAACAACTTGCGCGTCTCCAAAAACGTCCTGTTCGTCGGCCTCTGCTACTAGCAATCTCTGGGTCGACGGTCGCCAATACGCCTCGCACAGGTGACGCACACTGCAGTACCGGCACTTCTCAGGGCCAGGTCGAGCTTCAGGCGGCGTTACGCTCGCCGATGCCCTCGCCGCGCGCCCACGCCAGCACTCCCGTGGCCGCCGCCTCTGAGGCAACCATTACGATCTCACCATGCGGAAGAAACCTTATGTAGAGATCAGCCGGGCCTATGCCAGGCGGTTGCTAAGGAGCCATACGGCGATCTTGCTCATAGGCATTCCTGACAGCCCGGTTCCAGAAAGGGGAGTCAGATCCGCGGACTACTTCTATAAGCCAAGAACCATCCTGGTGCAGAATATAGGGCACGCAATCATGTGATGCCCCTTGCTTATCAGTAATCCATGAAATCTCCACACCATTGCCGACCATCGCATATCCACGACGCGTAGCACGGCGCATCGAAACGGGTACAGTCAGAACGGCATTTTTGGCCTCCTGTGACTCGGCTAACAGGCGCAAAATAATCGAAAAGTCATTCTCCGATCCAGGTTTGGCGGCCTGGAGCAGAGCGGTCAAGAACGCAAGCCGCGACCCAAGGTCAATCTTCGCCGTAATGGGATCATCACATACCGCACAGCGCCAAAGAAGCGAGAGAAAAATAGTTTGATCTTGCGATAGTCAAGCGATGATTGGCGAATCGGGTGCGCCTCAATCTGCCGGCTCAGATCGTTCAGTTTAGCCAAAAACAGCCCAGCGGTTCGCTCACAAGTGCTGAACTGATTTTCACATTTCGGACAGAGCATGTACTCCTTAAGGTGGCCGGGTTGATCTGTGCCTCCAACGGGATCAAAACGGAGCGGCGTTTTCTGTGCTAGTCGGCCCATAGGGCGAAACATCAGCCTGGAGATAACATGTGAGTGTCGTAGTTCACCCGAGGAGCGGCATAGCCGACAGAATCCTCTCGTTCCATTGGGCTGGACAACTACATTCGAGGTCACGGAGGTCGTTCATCGAGAGCAACTTCAAGTCCTATGTTGCGCGAGCCACATCGTGCCGAGTGGACCCAGACACTCGCGTTTCTCAAGAGAGATCACGTGCGCTGCACATTTCGGTTCGTCGATATTCTGTGCTGTGCCACAACGCTCCGCCAAACTTCCGAGAGCAACTCTGTCAAACAAACACATCCAGGAAATCCCTGACAGCACGGCGGAGGCGCTGAGGGCGTCAGAAGGTCCCGGCGCTCGACCCATCAAGGCGGCCTGGGTCAGGGATATCCGAGGCCAATGCCGTCGGGAGCGCGTACCCTTCTTCTTCAAGCAATGGCGTGGCGTTCAGAAGGGTGCTTGCGCTGTTTACTGTTGGTAATGTGTACGTATCCCGTTGCAAAAGAGTCGCTTACGATCTATTTAGCGCGCAGCGAAGGTCACGAGCGCTATTTTGGCTGTAACTTAATGCACTGTGAAGTCTTAGCGTCATCTCACCAACACTTAATGGCAGAAGCACCTGCGGGGGCTGTTCGACGTTCCCGACGCGCTGCGTCGTGCTCCGCTGCGAAGCATCACGCACCGCCGGCACCACACGTCGGCGACCGTTTCGGGTCGCGAACTCAAGCGTCCAAGCCGGTGCCACGGTCGGGCGACTAGGCGTGCTGCGGGCGGACACGCTCGTCATGGACGGTGTAGTCCCTAGCCGAGGACGTGACTCGCGAGTGAACGTGGTCGCGCAGCTCATTGACTACGCCTCGTACCTCTCAGACTGGACGTACAACGAGTTACGAGAGGCGGTACTGGACAGCCGCAAGGGCGATGCCTCGCGTCCGCCGACCCTCTGGTCGAGCTGGTGGACGACGACGAAGAGGGCGTGAACGAAAGGGAGTTTGTCGACCCTCGAAGATGACGGCCTAGCAAGCCGGAAGTTCTTGGCCTGCCTCCAAGGCGAGGTCAGCCAACGCGGCGTCATCGACATGCTCCGCAAGGGCGGCCACATCGCAATATGAGGGACCAAAATCTGCTGTTCTCTGAGGACGACTTGGATGGTCAATTACGCGCTCGGCAGTCGCAGGTCAACCGGGCGGTAGATGGCATTACCGAAGGAACAGTTCCTGATCTCTAACGATCAAGAACTCGTCGAGCACATTGTCGCGGGCCTCACCGTGGAGCCGCTCGTGCTTCGGGAAGATGCAACGGCCATGAATCAAGCCGAGACACAGGTGGACTTCTCAGGTGACCAGATGCGGATGTTTCTTCCGGGACATAGCGGTCCCTTCCATATTTCCGGTACGCGCGTTGACGTGGATATTCTTTTCACAGGGGAAGAGTGGATTTTCCGTTATCGGACCAACCCATGGTCTACTGTCTTTCCACGCGCAGAGGTGAACGGACGGAATCTTCGAATCTCCATCTCGCTTCCTCACGATGCCGAGCCGGAACGATTCAAGGAACTCTACGAGCACGAGCTACGGCTAATCAAGAAATACGTTGAACGGTCGCACAACCAGGTGGTGAGCTATAACCAAAGTCTTTCTCAGCTGGTGCAGCAGGCGATCGCGAGCCGCCGGGAGCGGCTCAGCAAGCACGCGGATATCGCAGCGTTGCTCAACATTCCTCTCGCTGCGAAGATGAGCGCGCCATCAATCACGCCCGTGAAGGTCGAGATTCGTCGTCCTCCGCCGCTGCCTGTGCCGCCCAAGACAGGGCTCACGCCTGAGCCAGGTCTCACTAATGAGACCTATGAGCACATTCTGCACTTCATCCGGCATCAAGGACGGACATTTGAAAGAACGCCTGCCACCTATGCTGTGCACGACGAGGAGGACTTGCGGAACATCATCCTGGCACAGTTAAACGGCCATTTGGAGGGTGACGCGGCCGGAGAAGTATTCCGAGGACGCGGCAAGACGGACATTTGTCTTGAGCAGGACAACCGAGCTGCCTTCATTGGGGAGTGCAAGCTATGGACTGGTCCCGCCAGTCTGACTGACGCATTAGATCAGCTCTTGGGATACCTAACATGGCGAGACAGCAAGACCTCACTGATTGTCTTCAATTCGAAGAACATGAATTTCTCCAAGATACTGGAGGCGTTGCCTGGTACGGTCAGGAATCACCGCCTATTCGTCCGCGACCTGCCGTGCGAAGAGACGGGGGAGTGGCGGGTCCAGATGCGCAGAGAAGAAGATGAGGGACGACGAGTGACTGTTGACGAGTGACTGTTCACGTTTTTGTCTTCGACCTCTACAAAAGGTAACAATGACCTGACCCCGCGGGGTCCTCAACGCGGCTAGGCGTTGACAAGCGCACCGACAGAGCGGCGCTGCGAGCGAAGCGTGTGCACTCGGTCCAACACGAACGCCGCTTACAAGGCCGTGGCAGACCTACACGTCTCCTCAGTCTGAGGCGACGCCCCGTTAGGACTGCTGATCGCCCGGCGGGGCGAATTTTCTCCAGATGGGTAGTAGGGACACGCCAGGTTCCTGTGCCTTCTACTTATTCATCCGCGCGCACCGAACTTGATTAGTCTCCAGTCTGCCGGCATCATGCCTGCATGATTTCATCGTTTGTTCGCGCTCTCATCTCTGCCTTCAAGGCTCGTCCCGAGCTAGCTCTCGAGAGTGTCGCTCTTCGCGCGTCTGGAGATTCAGGGTTTAGTCCGGCATCTGCTGGTAGCCGCTCCGGCTCCATTCGCTTTTTCAGACACGACGGGCTCTGGAATGACCAGGTATAGTGTGGGCGGCTCTCGGCCAGTGGTCTCGGTGCTTGGGCGAGGACCCCCATACCCACCCTTGCCCGTTTTTCCATGAAATCGAGGTGCGTAATGGAGATTCGGAACCTCAACCAGCTTCTCTCGAACGCGGCGAAGAAGTACGACAAGCCGGACGCCCTCCTGTACAAGAAAAAGGGGGAGTGGCGGCGGATCTCCTCGCGCGAGCTCATCGAAAAGGCAGGCAACTTGGCACTCGGGCTGAACGGCCTGGGTATCGGCCGGGGCGACAAGGTCACTCTCCTCTCGGAGAACCGCCACGAGTGGTTCATTATCGATGCCTCCCTCCAGATCCTGGGCGCGGTCAACGTGCCGATCTACGCGACGCTCCCGCCTCCTCAGATCACCTATATCGTCTCGAACTCCGAGTCGAAGGTCGTTATCGCCTCGACCGCCGACCAGCAAAAGAAGATCGCCGCCATCCGTTCGGACCTCCCTTCGGTCGGACACTACATCACTATCGATCCGCCGACGGACGGCTACCAGGCGCTCACCCTTGACGAGGTGATGAAACAGGGCCAAGAGAGCCGGAGGGCAAAACCCGACCTCGTCGGCGAGCTATCGGATGCGGTCGACTCCGACGATCTCGCCAGCATCATCTATACGTCGGGAACGACCGGAGATCCGAAGGGCGTCATGCTCACCCACCGCAACCTGCTCTCGAACGTTGCGGCCAGCCAGAAGGCGCTCCCGGTCGAGGACACGGACGTTGCGCTCTCGGTGCTTCCCTATAGCCATGTCTTCGAGCGCCTGGTGGCGCATTACCTGTACGCCAACGGGGGTGCCACCGTGGCGCTCGCGGATGGCCAGGAGAAACTCCTGGAGAACCTCGGTGAGATCCGCCCTACCATCATGACGATGGTGCCTCGGTTCTACGAGAAGGTCTACGCCGGTGTGATGGAGAAAGTCGCTGCGGGGAGCGCGCTGAAGCAGAAGACCTTTCACTGGGCGGTCGCGATCGGACGCGAGCACGGGAAGTACCGGCAACGCGGCGAGCCGGCCCCGGCGCTCCTGAACGTCAAATACGCGCTCGCCTCCAGGCTCGCTTTCGCAAAGCTGCACGCCCGCGTCGGCGGCCGGCTGCGGTTCTTCATCTCGGGCGCGGCCCCGCTCGCGAGAGAGATCGCAGAGTTCTTCTGGGCGGCGGGGCTGCAGATCCTGGAGGGCTATGGGCTGACGGAAACCTCGCCGGTCATCTCCGTCAACCGTCCCGATGCCTTCAAGTTCGGGACGGTAGGACAGCCCGTCGAGGGAGTCGAGGTCAGGATCGCGAAGGATGGAGAGATCCTGGTCCGTGGGCCCAACGTCATGAAGGGCTACTACAAGAACGAGGCAGCCACTCGAGAGGCCATTGACGAGGACGACTTCTTCCATACCGGTGACGTAGGGGTTCTCGACTCAGACGGGTTTCTTGCCATCACCGACCGCAAGAAGGACCTCATCGTTACCGCGGGAGGCAAGAACATCGCTCCCCAGCCCATCGAGGGCCGCGTCAAGACGAACGCTTACATTGCGGAGTTCGTCCTGGTGGGCAACAAGCGGAAGTTCCCGGCAGCGATCGTGGTGCCTGATTTCGAGAAGCTCGGTGCCTGGTGCAAGGAGCAATCCATCGACGCCTCCGACCGGAACTCGATGACCGGTCATCCCGATGTGATCGCTTTCATGGAGAGCCAAGTACAGTCGATGACCTCGCACCTCGCGCAGTTCGAGAAGATCAAGAAGATCACCCTGATAGCAACGGAATTCACTCTGGAGGGCGGGGAGCTGACGCCGACGCTCAAGGTGAAACGAAAGGTTATCGAGGCCCGTTACAAGGACGTCATCGATCGGATGTACGAGTGACGATGTCCGGCTACGAGACCGTCATCGGCCTCGAGCTCCACGCTCAGCTCAGGACAGAGACCAAGCTTTTCTGCAGGTGCCGCACGCGCTTCAGTGACCACGTCCTGTGCCAAAACTCGGCCCTTTTGAAATAGACTATAAATCAGCAGCTTAGTATCTGTGTTTGCGACCGGACCAAGGAGGGTAGCTCTGCTCAATGGTTGTTGCAGGCCCCACCGTCCACGCCGCGTCAACTGGTCGCTTGTAACGTTACCAGTGGATCAAGTTTTGGCACAGGACGGGGTGCATTGGTACAACACGCAACGATTCTTGGAGCCGATCGGAAATGTCGCCCCCGTCGAGTACGAGATGAACTACTATCGGTCGCAGGAAGGCTCGCTAGAGATGGCGAGACTCAACTAAAACAGTCTCTGGAAAACCCGGAGCGGTTCAAACAGCGCAAGCACCCGAATAAGAAGGGGACACATGATCAGCCGAGGATCCGAATGGCGCCGCTGGGAGCCTCATGTTCACGCCCCAGGTACGTTAATGAACAATCAATTCACGGGACCGACAGCGTGGAAAGACTACTTGGCCGGTCTTGAATCGGCGACGCCTGCCATCGAGGCTATCGCGGTTACCGACTACTACGTCACGGGAACCTATGAGCAGGTCTTAGAATATAAGAAGGCCGGCCGATTGCCGACGGCGAGACTCATCTTTCCGAACGTAGAACTGAGGCTGGACGTGGCGACGGCGAAGGGCGGGTTCGTAAACATGCACCTGTTCGTCAGCCCAGAAGATGCGAACCATATCGCTGAGCTACAACGTTTCCTGTCCCGCTTACACTTCACCGTGCAGCAGGATCGCTTCGACTGTACGCGCGCGGAGCTGATACGCCTCGGCAAGAAAACGGATCCGACGATCACTGATGATCGCGCCGCGCTCGCTTACGGAGCGAACCAGTACAAGGTCAATTTCAGCCAACTCCGCGACGTCTTCGCCGAGAGCGGATGGGCGCAGGCCAACATCGTCATTGCCGTTGCGGGCGGCGCCAAGGATGGCACGTCCGGCGTTAGGGAGGCCGCCGACCAAACCTTGCGGAGAGAGATCGAAAGCTTTGCAGATGTGATCTTCGCGAGCAGTCGGGCGCAGCGCGAGTTCTGGCTCGGAGAGCGGGATCTGAATCCGGAGGAAATCCGCGCCCGATATAGCAGCCTGAAACCCTGCCTGCACGGCAGCGACGCCCACAAGCTGGACGATGTCGCAACACCGTTCGGCGACCGTTTCTCATGGATCAAGGGCGGGCTGGATTTCGACTCCCTGCGGCAGGCCTGCATCGATCCGCACCGAGCCTATGTCGGCACCGAGCCACCGACCTCCGTGGCGCCATCGCAGGTCATTTCGGAGGTCGAGATACTCAACGCGCCTTGGATGCAGACATCGGTAATCCCGCTCAATGCCGGCCTGGTCGCGATTATCGGAGCTCGAGGCTCTTCTCCAACGTCGTGTCACTTGATGGGCATCCGGCTGTAGGCCGGCGTCCTCAGGCGCTTCATCCTTCTTTGTATACACGGCGCTTGACACCCCCCGCGGCATCCCGCTAGGGTATTTCCAAACACGGGATTGATTCCTGAGTCTTTCTCGAGATGAGCAAAGCGTTTCTTCGACCCCCGACGCAAACCTCTCTAGGGCCCGGTCCCAGGGCCACGAAGTGCTGAGGGACGCTGTTCTCGATGCTTATCGACGCGTCCGTTCCAAAACGGAGCAGCTCGCGCACCCCATCACCTCGGAGGACGCGCAGATCCAGACGATGCAGGACGTCAGTCCCACGAAGTGGCATCTGGGTCACACGAGCTGGTTCTACGAGACCTTCCTCCTCAAAGATCTTCCCGGGTACAAACCGCCGGAGCCGGAGTTCACCGTCATTTTCAACTCCTACTACAACCTCGTCGGCGAGCAACACCCCCGGCCCCGACGCGGGGTGCTTTCGAGGCCTTCGCTCGCCGAAGTCATGGACTACCGGCACGAGGTCGACGCGGGGTTCGTGGAACTCGTCGAGAACGCTCCCCCAACAAAGGTCGAGAAGCTAGCCGGACTCATGGAGGTCGGTTTGAACCACGAAGAGCAGCATCAGGAACTGTTGCTCACCGATATCCTCCACGTCTACTGGTCGAACGCTATCCGTCCCGCCTATCGGGACGCGGGGCGGGTACCGCTATCGGAAACCGAGCCGGTTCGCTGGCACCGCTACGATGAGGGACTCTTCTGGATCGGGCACGAAGGCGACCGATTCGCCTTCGACAATGAGATCCCGCGGCATCGTGTTTTCATTCACGGGTTCCAATTGGCATCCCGTCTGGTAACAGCCGGGGAGTACCAGCAGTTCATGGAAGACGGCGGCTACCGGCGTCCGGAGCTCTGGCTGAGCGACGGCTGGGCCGCTCTCCATGAAGAGGGCTGGCAGGCACCTTTGTACTGGGAGCAACGCGACGGCACCTGGTGGTGCATGACCCTCGCCGGCATGAGACCCGTCGAGTCGAGCCGACCGGTTTGCCACGTGAGCTACTACGAGGCCGACGCGTATGCACGCTGGGCGGGTGCCCGTCTACCCACTGAGGCCGAGTGGGAGGTCGTGGCGGCGCAGGTTCCGGTTGGCGGGAACTTGCGGGACGCCGCGGTGTACATGACCCAGCCGTCGAGCGCCGACGCCTCGCCCGAACATCCGCACCAGCTCTACGGCGACGTGTGGGAGTGGACCCAGAGCGCCTATAGTCCGTACCCAGGGTTCCGCCCCAATCAGGGTGCGCTCGGGGAGTACAACGGCAAGTTCATGTGCAACCAAATGGTATTGCGCGGAGGATCCTTCGCCACTCCGAAGAGGCACATTCGCGCCACGTACCGCAACTTTTTCCAGCCTTATCAGCGGTGGCAGTTCAGCGGTTTCCGGCTGGCGAAGGACGGAAGCGGCGGCCAGGCGTACCCGGCCTACCAGTCCTGACGGCCTCGAGCTCTCCAAAATACCCTTTCAGGCCTCTAACGGGCCCCTGTGGAAATCCCCGTGGAAAACTCTCTCCTGGTATGGGAAGTGGGGCCAAGTGCCCACGGCTCTTGGACTTTGGTGGACTGGCCGATATTAGGAAATGTGGAAATTTGGGGCGGCTATCGCCTGCTTCTGAGGCGAAACGGCATCTTCGTCGAATAAAGCGGGGAGGAGATTCTTCGTGCGGGAACCAGACCGTGGTCCGGTGGCCACGGTCCTCATTCCACTTCGAAAGGAGTGGGGACTTTCGTGACCGCGCAGGATTGACAGATGGGCTCGCCCTCGGAACCTCCTCTGTCCCAAGTTCGGTCCCGATGAGCCTTGCGGAGGCGCTCGAAGTTCTGGCTGGCCCAGACGTCTTGGACGTTAGCCGAGCCGGCGACCACTGAGCCGCCGTCTATCTCGAGCGTGAATCCCTGACAACACGGCATGGTGTGCTTGCCGTCCCACGTCACCACCATGCGGCGAAACGAGTCCCAACATTGAAACTCGGCGGCGCTCATTTGGCGCCAATCGGCGGCCTTCCAATGATGCTGCGATCCGGCGGGAAAGTAACATTCGCTCACCGACATCCAGTCAACACCCATCTTCTGTTTCCAGAACTCCTCCATGCGTCCGCTATCCACGTCCGCGGCGTTCAAATGAGTGCGAACCACGGACGCGCGTATGCGGCAATCAGGCGCGGCCTTGCCACTGGCCCTCGCTTCGACGGCGCGGCGGACGGAGTTCAGTAGAACTTCCCATTCTCCGCCCACACGCTGGTGGCGGTAACCCTCTTCGTTGCAGGCATCCACCGAAAACATGAGGTCGGTGATGCCGGCCTCGACGATCTCGGCGAACAAATCGGGGTTCTTGCGGGCCAGCCCGTTGCCGTTGCTGTTCATCATGATGTCTGGCAACTCGAGCTCGGCGGCCCGCGCAACGAAGTTCACAATCTCGGGATGAAGAGATGGCTCACCACGATAGTTGAGCTTGATGGAGCTCACACCGATATCGGCACACTGGCGGATCAAACGGTCGTAAACACGCGGATCCATATAGCCGCGCATGTAGGTGTGCTCGTCGAAACCCTGAGTCCTGATGTGCTCGTGCGTCCAGATCTGACAAAACCCCTGAGGATCCTCCTCCGAGCTTCCGCAGCGCAGGTCGCACACCGCGACCGATTCGAGGTCGACGTGGACCGGGTGGTCGGAGGCATCCAGCTCCTCGCCTCGCCGGGCCCACTCGCGGCGGTAGTCCTCGTAGCGCTCGCTGCGAGATGGCGCGGTGCCGAGCACGCGAAACGTCGGGTCTCTACTCACAAAACCTCATATTTAGCCACCTCGCAAGGTCGGTCGGCTGGAGGCCGCCCGAGTTGGCAGTTTATCGTGGTAAGATGGCGGTCGCTAGCCCTTCCTCCCGCCACGACGGCGGGGGGAACCAAGATCGCTCCCGAGCGGCCTAGAGACAAGCCCATCAGAACGCGGGGAAGCCCAGAAAAAGGGCCGACGAGGTGCGTGGAGCCTGCAGAGTTTCTATACTCTATCTGGAACCATGGGACGTGAAAAGGACATGAAAAAGAACGCGTTAGCAGTTTGGATTCTCCTGGCATGCCTGTCTTACCCGTCTTACCTGTCAGGGGGGCAGCCGGCCCCAATGAACAGGTAGTCCGCTTCACCATCGACCAAGCCATCGAGTTCGCCTTGGTGGTCCGTTCGGGATCATCATGACCGGCATCGGTGTGATTTCTCTTGCCGGCGTCGTGGTGAACAACGCCATCGTGCTTTGCGATTTCATCCGCCAGCTCGAGCGACGGGGTTTAAAAAAAATGCAGGCGGTCATGGAAGCCGGCGTCATCCGCCTCCGCCCGGTGTTGTTGACCGCGGTGACGACCGTATTGGGTTTGATTCCTTTGACCGTCGGGCTGAACATCGACTTCTTCCAATGGACCGTCAGTACCGGCGGCGAGTCCTCCCAATGGTGGAGCGCGATGGGGGTCGCGGTCATCTTCGGATTGACCGTCGCCACCGTCCTCACGCTCGTGGTCGTGCCCGTCACCTATCACAGCTTGGACGAGCTCACCCGCTCCGTCGGCAGCCTACGCGACCTGCTTCCCGGTCGGGGGGGCGCCGGTTCGGGAGCGGAAGAGCACGGTAAGCTGGGCGTCGACGCCCGTTAAGCCGGCCCATCAAGTAGCAACAGAACTCTCGTCTTGACACCGGTATCGGCGACACTGGGCCCTCCGATCCGGCATTCCTCTCCTAGTCAGTGGCTTCCGAGCAAAAACGGGACGCGCCACCGGTTGATAGCACTTGGTCGCCCAGCTATAATCCACTCCTCCGGTAACCTGGGTCCATCGGCAAGTCGAAAGCGAAGCCTCGCGTTACGTCGGAGCGCCAGGCGCGGTACCCAAACGAACGTCCCGCCGAGCGAAGCCGCTCCAGACTCGAAGGGCTCCCCGACCGGTAGCGGCATCAAGAAGTAGGGAGATCACTCATACGGAGGGGTGCAAGAGTGGCTTATCTGGCGAGCCCGGAAAGCTCGTGTACGGGCAACCGTACCGTGGGTTCGAATCCCACCCCCTCCGCCACGAGATCACGCTCTTTGGGCCGAGAGGTCCGAGCAAGACGACGAGCTGCCCTGCGGTTCAGGTCCTGCGCGAGCCGAACCTGTGAACCCCGTCAGGCCTGGAAGGGAGCAGCGGTAAGCAGATCCTCGACTGTGCCGCAGAGCACCTGAACCGCAGGGCTCAAAGACGCGAATGTCATACAAAGTTCTGGCTCTCAAGTGGAGACCGCAAGGGTTCAACGACGTCGTCGGTCAGGAGACGGTCACCCGTACGTTGCGAAACGCGATCGAACAGGATCGCACGGCCCACGCCTTCCTCTTCTCCGGAGTGCGCGGCGTCGGCAAGACCTCTACCGCTCGAATTCTTGCCAAGGCACTCAACTGTGCCAAAGGCCCGACCGTCATGCCCTGCGGCGAATGCCCGGCCTGTGTCGAGATCGCTTCCAGCACGAGCCTCGACGTTCTCGAGATCGACGGTGCCTCTAACAACGGCGTCGAGCAAGTGCGGGAGGTCATCGAGGCTTCTCGATACGCACCGTCCCGAGATCGCTTCAAGATATACATCATCGACGAAGTGCACATGTTGTCGACTCCCGCCTTCAACGCCCTGCTCAAGACGCTCGAGGAACCGCCGCCGCGCGTGAAATTCATCTTCGCTACCACCGAGTACCATAAGATACCCGACACCATCGTCTCGCGCTGCCAGCAATTCGAGTTTAGGACGGTTTCCAGCATCCTCATCGCCGAGCAGCTGCGGAAGATCGCTGAGCAGGAGGGGATCGAGATCTCGAAAGCCGCGCTATCTCAGATCGCCCGTGCTGCGGAAGGTAGCCTGCGAGACGCACTCTCCGCTCTCGATCAGGTGCTAGCAGCGGTCGGAACCCACGTCGAGGAAAAAGACGTGGCGGAGCTTCTAGGACTCATCGATCTGGAGGTTCTCGCTGCCACCGCACGCGCCATCACCGATCGTGATACCGCTCAGGTGTTGTCCATCGTCAACAACTTGGTGAGCGGCGGCCGGGACCTGCGCAGCTTCGCGCGCGGCCTGGTCCAATACTTTCGGGACCTACTGGTGATTCGAGCCGCTCCCGATCTCGTCGAATTGGCCGCGGACCGCGGGGAGCTTTCGGAGCTCGCCGACAAGCTGTCGGAAGATGACGTGATCCGAAGCATCGACCTGCTCACCCAATTGGAAGGAGCACTCCGCTGGGCACCCGAGCCGCGATTCCATCTCGAAGTGGCATTACTAAAGCTGTCGCAGCTTCGCCACCTCGCTTCTTTCGAGGATCTCCTCGAGCGACTAGAGGCTCTGGAATCAGGAAACCCGCCCGCTCCCCGTTCGACACCTCAGGCGAAACCTTCATCGATCACGAAGCCTGCCGGCGCAACCAAGCCGGCCATTTCGAAACCCTCGGCCAAGCCCTCGCCCCCGCAACCGGCAAAACACACTGAGCTTGGCGCATCTGCTGAACCCCGTGATCGGGTCGACGCCGATCAGTTGGTAGAGCAAATCTTGGATCGACTCCGCAGCGTCAACCCAAAGCTCCACGCGTTGCTTTCTCATCACGACGGCGTCAACCTCGATGGAGATTGTCTCCGCGTGGGCTTCGACGTCTCACAGGAGTTCTCCCGGACCGAGCTCGACCGCGAAGACCTTCGCGGCCTCCTCGCGAAGACGGCTTCCGAGTGCGCGGGACGAACACTCCGGGTCGAGATCGCTTCATCCGACGGCAAACCCGAGCCCACACCAGAGCCCGAGCCGCCGTCACCGCCCAAGCAGGACGTGCTTCGGGAGAAAGTTCTCAAGGAGCCGCTAGTTCGATCGTTTCTGGAGACCTTTCAGGGCGAGATCGAAGAGATAAAGTCTCTAGAGACCTCATCCGAAGGCCAATCATCGGAGCAACCCGACAAGAGGTAATACAGATGTTCAAGAACATGAACATGGACCAAATCCTCAAGCAGGCCCAGGCCATGCAGGAAAAGTTCAAGCAGGAGCTCGAGGGGATGACCGTGGAGGGCAGCTCGGGCGGCGGCATGGTCACCGTACAGATGACCGGGAACAAGGTGATCACCAGTGTAAGGATCGACCCGGAAGTCGTCGACCGAGATGATGTGGAAATGCTTCAGGATCTCATTGCCGCTGCGGTCAACGAGACCGCGCGCAAGGTGGACGAAGAAACCCAACAGCGTCTCGGCGGCATGACGGGTGAGATGAAGATCCCGGGACTCTTCTAAATACGGGACGCTGTGAAAGATTTTCCCGAGCCCGTCTCTCGACTGATCGCAGAGCTGAAACGATTACCCGGCATCGGCCTGAAATCGGCCCAGCGGGTCGCGTTCCACCTTCTCCGCAGCAGCGCCCAAGAGTCGCAGGCGCTCTCTCAAGCCATCCGCGACGTCAAAGAGAAGATCACAACTTGCCAAATCTGCAACAACGTCACCGACGTCGACCCATGTGTCTTCTGCACGAGACCGGATCGAACCTCGGCCCAGCTGTGCGTCGTGGAGGAACCCCCCAACGTGGTCGCCATCGAGAAGGCGCACGAGTTCAAGGGTCGCTATCACGTGCTGATGGGCGCCCTGTCCCCCCTCCAGGGGGTGGGCCCCGAGCAGCTCAAGATCGCGGGACTGCTGGAGCGGCTCAAATCAGGGGAGACCGAGGAGGTCATCCTCGCCACCAATCCCAACGTAGAGGGAGAAGCCACCGCCATCTACCTCGCCAAGCTCATCAAGCCCCTCGGAATCCGCGTGACCCGCATCGCCATGGGGATCCCCGTCGGCAGCGAGCTAGACTACGCCGACGAGGTGACCATCATGAAAGCTCTGGAGGGGCGCCGCGATTTCTGACTTCTGCTTTTTTTTCTTGGGCTTAGGGGGACGGCGCTTGCACTCCGGGGTGCCTGGACACCACCTCCCTGGCCTCGTTGACGGCCGGTAACGTCGCAGCGACGGACGCCCTCGCCAAACTGATTGGAGAGAAGGAGTTCTCGATCCTCTTTCACGAAGGCGAGCGCGACAACATCCATATCTCGATCGTGGGCCTGCGCGTCATCTTAGTAGTCATATTCGACGAGCGTTCATCCCTAGGCTTGGTCAGACTGCGTGTCAAGAGAGCATCGAAAGAGCTCAATGATATCTTCGAACGAATCATGCAGAAAGTTGAAACGGAGAAGAGTACGTTAGGCGCTGGCTCAGACTCGCCCTTTGCAGAAATCACAGACGAGGATATCGACAGCCTGTTCAGTGAATGACCCATCGAATAAGCTGAAGCCCGGAACGAACGCATGACCTTCATCAATTACGCTTCGCGAGAGATCAACTGCAAGATCGTCTACTATGGGCCCGGGCTGTGCGGCAAGACGACCAACCTGCAATTCATCTACGACAAGACGAATCCCACCGCCAAGGGAAAGCTGATCTCTCTCGCGACAGAGACGGACCGGACGCTGTTCTTCGATTTCCTGCCACTGGAGCTCGGAAACGTGCGGGGCTTCAAGACTCGTTTTCACCTGTATACGGTTCCCGGACAGGTGTTCTACGACGCTTCAAGAAAGCTCATCTTGAAGGGCGTCGATGGCGTCATCTTCGTCGCCGACTCGCAACGCGAGCGCATGGACACCAACGTAGAAAGCTTTCAGAACCTCGAGGCGAACCTCAAATCGCAAGGGTATGACTTGGTGGGCATCCCCTACGTCCTCCAGCTCAACAAACGCGATCTGCCCAATGTCGTTCCTGTCGAGGAGATGAAGAGGCAACTGGTGATGAGGGACGAGCCGGTCTTGGAGGCTATCGCCAAGTCGCCAAACGGCGCCGGTGTTTTCGATACGCTGAAAGCCGTTGCCAAGCTGGTTCTGCAGGATCTGACCAAGTCGGGGACATAGATCAGTGCGCGTGGGGCCCCTCCCCCACGCGCGGCGCTCGCTCTTCGCTCGCGCCTAAAACCACGGCCGGGTTCCCTTGCCACTGTATTCTCTTGAGCAATTCCTCCTGGCCGGCGGCCCTGACGGGCCGCTCTGGGCCACGCTCCGTCGGCAACTGAGCGCCCCGCTCGCTTGTCGCGGGCAGAAAATCTTCGTGCTAAACTCCCGCAGTCTGGTTCTTGCTCCCCGGTAGCTCAATGGTGGAGCGGCGGACTGTTAATCCGTAGGCTGTTGGTTCGAGTCCAACCCGGGGAGCCAACGCCTTCAAATCATTTCCGGGTACGTTGCCGCCGGTCATTGGGATCCGAGGTGGCGGCCTCAAGGAGAAGACTCATGAGATTCATGGCGACCGTTATCGGGTTCGTAGCCTTGTTGAGCGCGAGCCCCGTCTTGGCTCAAGTCAATGCGGAGTCTGCGGAGCCCTTCAAGCTCGGGACATTCCAAATCGACGCGGGTCCGCAGGTAGGCATCGTGCTGCAGGGCAGGTATGTGATCGAGCTGGATCAGGCCAACGCGGCCTTACAGATCGACCCGACCTACCCGCGCGTGCCGATGCCGTCCGACATGCTGGAGCTTATCGAACAGTATGAGTACGGGCTCAAATACCGCATCTATGAGATCGTCACCGATGCGGTAACGAACAACCGGCTTAGCAGTGAGGGAAGACCCGGCTACATCCACGACGTAGCCGAGGTCCGCACCCTCGCACCCATTCTCTATCCCGGGAAGATCCTGAACGCGGCGGCGAATTTCTACAGCCACGCGTGCGAGGGTTGCACCGAGGAGGAGCAACGGGAGAGCGACCGGGAGCGGAAAGAGAACCGGGGCATCCCCTATCTCTTCCTCAAGCCGGCCCGGGGTGCCGTCATTGGAACCGGAGAGCCGGTCGTCATTCCCTACGGTCGGGACCGGATCGACTGGGAGGTGGAGCTCGGCACGGTGATCGGCCGTGCGGCCAGATACGTTTCGGCCGCCGAGGCTGAGGATTACGTGTTCGGCTACGTGGTGTCCATCGACGTCTCGGATCGGGGCGGCCGTCCGCCGGGCGGCTTCGGGGGCCTGGACTGGTTGGTCGGAAAGGGGCACCAAAGCCACGCTCCCATGGGGCCGTGGATCGTGCCGAAAGAGTTCTACGGCGATCCCATGGAGCGCCTCCATCAGCAGCTCACCATCGACGGCGTGACGGTGCAGGAGGCGAAGGCGGGTGACATGATCTTCTCCATATGGGAGCTGATCGAGTATGGCTCGTCCATCATTACCCTGTACCCTGGCGACGTGCTCAACAGCGGCACCTCAAGCGGAACCTCCTCGGGAGCGTTCGCGGAAGGTACCCGCACCGGCTATCTCCAGCCTGGCGAGACGATGGAGGCTACCATCGAAGGTATCGGCACGATCCGGCTGCCGGCAGTGGCGGGTGAGCCTCTACCGAGTGACCTCAGCGGCGCGGAGCTCCCGCCGATCAACACCTACCGGGACGACAGCGAAGACTAAGGATCCCAGCTCTACGGCGAACCACACCACCGATCCCCGCCCGGGGTCGAAAACCCGGGCGGGGTTTCGTTCGAGCACCGACAGCTGATCCGTCAGCCCTGTTGACCCCACCCCGGGGAGCGTGTATTGTCCGCCCGAGATACCAGCCAATACCGGACGTTCCGGGTAAGGAGAAGCAATGCTGCAAACCGATTCATTTTAGTCTCCCGTTGCTCGCGCTGTTCTTGCTCGTCGTAGCGGGGCCAGCACTCCCTCGTCGCACAGGTGGAGTACCCACCGCATGGACCGACCATCGCACCGGTTCCGTTGAACGGACCGGCGCCCTCGAATACGACACGCAACCCTCACGACCAGCAGTCTGAGTGGAATATGGAGCTGGCTGGCCACAACGACCTGCAGGGCCGGTCGGCATACCAGCCCATCATCATTTCTCAGGATGGGCGTCACATCGCTTATGTCAGGCACCATGCGACCCAGCATCTCCCCATGAATCCGCTCACGGGCAAGGCGGAACCGAGTGGCGTGTCGATTGTCGATGTGACCGACCCCACGAACACGAAGTACCTTGCCCACATTCCGGGCCCGCCTCGTCCGGAACCAGGCCGAGACGCCGGCGGCTCCCAGATGGTGCGCGTGTGCGGCGGCGACACCCTGCCAGGTGCGGGCCCGGCACATGGTACCTGTTGCGACCATTGGGGAGAACGGCCCACGAGATCTGGGACGTCACCGATCGTCCGCGCCTTCGCACCTGACGACCGTGGTCGACGAGCTCACGGGCACGCATAAGAGCTGATGGGAATGCGACACCGGGATCGCCTACCTGGTGGGGAACAAGGAGTCGGAAGGGTGGACGCGTGGCAACCACGTCAAGATCTACGATCTCAGTGACCAGGCGAACCCCGTTTACATTCGCGATTTCGGGCTTCTCGGTCAGCAGCCGAATGCCACCGAATACATCGGTGTCCAGAAAGGCATCAACATCCACGGACTGACCTCGGCCGGACCGGAAAGGAACCGGGTCTATCTCGCTTATGGCTCGGGTCGAAACGGCGTCCTTTTGATTGTGGACCGACAGAAGCTGCTGACCGAGTTCACGAATCCGTTGAACCCAACGGACGAGGAAATGCTTGCCCCGAAGGTGGGGCACGTGGTCATGTCTCCAGACAACGGCGCGCACACGGCCTTTCCCATCTTTGACGTACCGATTCCCCCCTATCAAGGCCATACGGTGTTGAAGACACGGGATCTCGTGCTCGTCACGTCGGAGCAAGGGCGCGGGGACCATTGCAACCCGGGTCCCGGCGGAGACCGTCCCGCGCCGCACCTGGCTTTCCTGGTAGACGTCTCCAACGAGGCAACGCCGTGGAACCTCGCCACCTTCCACGTGGATGAGCGGTCGGGAGATTTCTGCGGCAAGGGCGGGCGGTTCGGCGCGCACTCAAGCACCGAGTCCTTCTATCCCCCCTACTATGGGAAGCTCGCGATCTTCTCCTGGTTCACCGCGGGCACGCTCGTGTTTGACATTCGCAACCCCTTCGCGGTGAAGGAGATTGCTTATTTCATTCCCGAGCCGAACGAGAACACGATGTCGTTCTGTGTGGATGGCATCAGCCATCCGGACGGTGACCCGGTCATCACGTCGGACTGCAACAAGGTGATCCAGACCAACAACGTCGAAATCGACGACCGCGGTCTGATCTATAGTGCTGACCGGGCGGGCAGCGGACTGCACATCATGCGGCTTACGGGGGACGCAGCGGCGGTCGCGGCAAAGCCTTCGTCATAGAGATAGCCTGGATTGCGCTGCGTTTACCGAAACGGCGTGGGCGCTTTTCTCGCCCACGCCGTCATTCTTGATGCCGCTTAGATCTTCTTGAGTGTTGTCCGTTTGGTCCTGATTGTGTAGGTTCTAGTCCTACCCGAGAGCCAACTCCTTCAGTATCGGATTCGCGGCCCCTCCCGAAATCCGGGCTGTCCGTGGAGCCGCCGTTTAGAATCGATGACGACAATGTCGGCCAGTGGGGTGAAGGACGAGAAGTGGAGCGCCCTCACCGCCCTTATTAGATATCGCGGGGTGACGCAAGCGGAGTAGCGCGCATTCTACTTCATGAGACGGTCAGCGCGGCCGTCATCGCGAGCATTGCTGCGTCGGGGGCGTTGGTTGACGTCGCTGTTTCTTTTGTGAGCAGATTGCGCGACGGCGGATTCGTGGGCACCGGTAACAACCGCCGGGGCCTTGAGTCCCCTCCTATCGTTGACGCGGTAAGTCTCCCCGGCCGTGGTCCTAGCGATGTCTGGGAAGCACACCGACTTCGTTTGGAGTCCGTTGCAGTAAGCATCGAAACGCTGACGCCCGCCACCCTTGTTGACCTTGTTCTTGATCTACAGAAGGCTGCGCTTGAGCACCACGTTTCCCGTGGCGTGTATGTTCCGGCTCCTTCTGACGACTCGGTCTCCGAGATTGCGGGTGACTAGGGTTGTGGGGGGCGTCTAACACGCGCTTGCAGCGGTTGGGCCTGCTCGCCGCTGAAGCGCCCTGTTATCCGGATGAAGGTACTCATTACCGTGGCGGCGGTGCAAGGGGGGGATGTCCCGGCCGCTGTTGAATTTGGTCGGGTAGCGGCGGCACCTGTGAATACCCTTAGGCAGCAAACTCATCGCTGTCAAGAGATTTCTGTTTGCTTCTAAGCGCGTGAACGAGAGCGCCCATATGGCGATAGCCTTTGATACGCCGGCCATCCAGCATCAGTGCCGCAAGCTCGAACTCCTCTAGCCGCCGAGACAGGTATTCCTCGAGCTTCTTAGTCGTCTGGCTCACGAGGTGACGGCTGGCGGCACTCTTACTCGTGCCACGAGACTTCAACTTAGGCCGCGGGTTTGTCCAGACTCGATTCGTAATTCCGGGTCGATACCCCCACCAAGATCTGATTCAACACTCGCTCTGGAAGCGGGTCTTCTTCGCGGAAGGCTTCGAAGTGTGGAAGCGACGCCTCCTCGCCCGACTTCGAGCGAACTCGAGGTCGCGACACTTGGATGCGACGACCACCGAAGCTCAGCTCTCCGTTCGTGCTCCCACAGTGGTTATGAGTTCGCTCCTTCTCGTGCTTGCCCTTGAGCCCCGCGATCTCCTCGGCGTCCTCTCTGAGCAGTAGGTGCAGAGCTGTCAGTCCTTGCTCGTACACCCATTCCGTCAGATCCGCCTTCGTGGCCGCGATCCCAGCTATCATCGGTAGCAGTATCTGACCGACTTGGCCAACTACCTTGCCCGTAGGCGAGTGCGTTTGCTTTCTTACTGGCTTCTTCGATTTCCTAGGCATTGGTGGCTCCTTGTCCCCCTCTGGAGACGGTTTATTGGCAGACCTATTCTTAGGCCGGCCAAGGAGCCGCCGCTACCCCAAATTCAACATCCGGCGGGACATCCCCTGCAAGGGTTACAATATGAGTAACAAGTCGGTGTACCGATGACATTCAAGGTGGAACTAGAACGGGAAGACGACGGCCGCTGGATCGCGGAAGTTCTGGAGTTGCCAGGGGTTATGGCGTACGGCACAAGTTCGGAAGAAGCCAAGGCCAGGGTCCAAGCCCTGGCTTTACGCGTCGTCGCTGACCGTTTGGAACACGGCGAAGCCGGTCCCGAATTCCTCAACATCTCCTTCAACGCCGCATGAGCCAATGGCCGAGCACATCGGCTCGACGGGTTCTCTCAGCGCTACTCAAGATTGGCTGGACGGTAAAGAGACAATCGGGATCTCATCGCACCCTGTCGCGGGAAGGGTTTCCTGACTTCAGCTTCGCTTTCCACGACAAAGAGGAAATTGGTCCCAGGATGCTCGCCCGGATCGCGAAACGGACAGGGTTGAAGCCAGGGGATCTTCATCCGGGAGCTGTGTTGCACTTACTTTATGAATTCGGGCCGTCTAACTTGGCGTTGCACCCGACGGCCGCCTGTGAAGAAAGCGGGCGGCCGCGGGTGAACGCCCTGTTAGACGGATTGCCGAGGCTGGATGGCGGGGGTTCCGTGTGAAGGAGCTGATAGGCGGCCTTGATTGGTGGAAGCGGGACGGCCACGAGACGCATGGCGCCGCCGCGTCTGACCAGTCGGTCGCTTGTGGGTGCGCCTAGACTCCGGCCTCACCAACCGTTGGCGCGATCCAGCGGGCGCGTGATTCCCGACCAAGCTCCTCCGACCCGCTCTCTTGCGCCTCGGCGGGCTCTTCTGCTAACCTCGCCCCCTTAAATGGCTTGGGAACGCGTTTCGCGAGTTCCTGGGAGTATCGTGATGACCGAGAAGTTAAAAGTGAAACATCGGGCCAGAATCAGACTAACCGTCGTTGTCCTCTCTGCGCTTTCACTGCTAGCGCTCTCACTGGCTCTGAGCAAGCCCGGCGCGACTCAGGGCGCGGGTCAGGGTCAGCACGTCGAACTCGTGGTACACAGTGACCTGCAGGGACGCGAATCGCTGCAGGTTACGGCCAAGTCCGATGATGCCAACGGGGACTGGGTATACGTCGGGCACCACGACTACGATAGCCAAAAAATGAACCCGATCACCAACCAAATGGAATGGAACGGGACCACGATTCTGAATGTCTCCGATCCCGCCAAGAGCTCTTGTCAATAGGTGTGTAAAAAAGTTCAGGCAGCAGCAACCTTCGACGACTCCGTTACCCTGTCTCCATCTTCAAATCGAACGCCCAGGTGAACCTCTCGCATCAGCTCCGGTGCGTTGAGCCGGCGAAAATTCTTCTCCGCAACCAGAAGCAGTTTGAAGATTGTCGCAGTGGCGGACTCGACTTTCTTGAACCTTTTGGCCGCATCCGTTCTCAATCTCAGTGCAGCGAACGGTGACTCCACGACGTTGCTCGTGCGAAGGTGTTGCCAGTGAGGCTTGGGAAAGGAATAGAAGCTGACCATCCGCTCCCAGTCCTCGTCGAGCACGTGCGCGGCCCCCGGAAGACCCTTGCGCAAGCACCAATCCTGGAACTTGGCCTTCTTCGTCTCGCACTCCTGCAGGCTGGTGGCGTAGGGGATCGCCGTCAACAGCGGCTTGGCCTGCGCCTGGTCCCTTTTCGGAATCCGGTCCAGTACGTTGAGGATTCGGTGGTTCCAGCACCGCTGTTCCTCAGCTTCTGGAAATACGTTTCGGGTCGCGGCCCAGATGCCGAGATGACCGTCACCGATCACCAAACGGGGACATCTCAGACCGCGCTTCTTCAGTCTCCGTAGCAGCGACGACCATGACGCTTCGGATTCTCGATGCCCGGCCTCCAGCATCAGGACGATTTTCGTCCCGTCGGACAGGCCACCAACCGCAACTAGCACCGCCGCCTTGTCCTTCTCAAGGCCGGCCTTCACGTACACGCCATCTACCCACAGGTACACGAGCTCGAGTTCTTCCAGTGGGCTAGCTAGCCACTGCTCGTACTCTCCCTGCCATTTCTGTTTCAGCCGCGACACCGTGCTGGGAGAAAGTGGAGCGTCCTCCCCTAGAAGCCCGCGGAGCGACAGATCGAAATCTCCGTGAGCTAGTCCATGCAGGTACAGCTCCGGAATCAACTCGCTCACCGTTTCGCTCCGACGCTTGAACAGCGGAAGCACTCGACTTTCGAACCTCTCCTCCACGTCCCGTACTCTCGGCCGGCGAACCGTCACTGTGCCCACGCTCATCGTCAGCTTCCGAGGCTTACCGTATCCATTTCGATAGCCCGCCGTTGTGTCCACGGGCTTCCGTCTCTCCGATTTCTCACGCCCGAGAAGCTCCGTGACTTCGGCTACCATCAGCTCCTGCACCCAATCCTGGATCTCAAGCCTCGCCCACTTCTCCAGCGACTCCCAAGCCACCCTTGACGAGCTCCGTCGTCCTGTGGTCTTTTCCTTCATGGCGGTGTCTCCTTCCGTTGGCCCCTTCACGCCGTGTTTCGTGACGCGGAAGGTTACTCCGCCTTTACTTTATTTCCACACCTTCTGAGGGTAGCTCCCCGCCAACCCGGAATTGGTCTGGCACATACCGAATGAGGTTAGCGCCAACTCACGCTCGCCATCGGTCGTGTATGACTATGGTTTTGATTCCAATCCGCCGGGAAGGGACTACCTGATACGGAACTCACAGGGGAGCCTACTTGGGTGGAGGAGATGTGGTTTCCTTTAACATAGAAGACCCGTCCAATCCGGAGCTGGTTTGGCGCATAGATACCCAACCACCGGGAAGGGGAACCCATACCGTGGGACCCGTCTTCTATGATGATGTGCCCAACTTCGGGGACGATGCCTTACCCAGAGCTTATGCGCTGGTTACGGATGAAGCCACTGGCCCCGACATCCAATGCCCCAATCCAGTCAGAACCAAGGTCTATATGCTCGACATGACACATGCCGATGAAACGGGAGTCCCGGTATCCGGTCGATACCTGGCAGGTTCCTGATGGCGACTTCTGCGAGAAAGGAGGTCGTTTCGGCCCCCATCAGTTCGCGGAAACCGTCAACAGCGCGCTGAACAGATTCGAGAACAAGATCGCGTACGTCGCCTATTTCAACGCCGGGGTGAGGGTGCTCGATATCTCGGATCCGTACAACATGAGGGAAGTTGGCTATTACATTCCAAGCCCGAATGAGAACTCCCACCCCATCTCGTCCGGTCAACCAACCGTGATTCAAATCAATGATGTCGCTGTGGATCGCCGAGGGCTGGTTTATGCGTCTGACCGTGTGGGTGGAGGCCTTTTCGTTCTGAAGTACGCGAACGGCGGCGACACCGAGTAAGAAGAGTTTGACTGCTTGGCGGGATTAGGGTCGACCGCTCAGGACTCGCTTTCGAGGATCGGGCTTACGTGGGTAGGGGGACTCCCCATCCGAACAGTCCAATGAAAGCCAGGATGGCGCAAGCCTCGAAGATGGCCAAAACCAGCAGCCACCCCCACCACGGCATATGGATCAGCTCGAAGTCTTTCCCCTGAGCCATTTCGCTACCTCCGCTCGTTAAGGAGCTATCCCGACTGGACTTCGGTCGCGTCGACTAGCGTCGACGACCTAGCATTCCGTAGATTTGGTTGGGAAGTAAACCTATTGTACCGTTTCGGCGGCCGCTTTGGAAGTCGCCCGCGGGTGAGCCTTGCCCATCCCTTATGCCTCTCTCAGGGCTCGAGAAGAGCCGGGAGATCGGCAATCGAGTCCAGGGTCCAATCGGGCCGGCAATCGACTCTCTCAACGTCGTCGAACTCGTATTTCCCGGTCCTGAGGAGGATGGTCTTCAAACCCACGGCCTGCCCCCCCACTATATCGGTGTGAATATCGTCTCCGACCATCGCCACCTGGTTGGCGGGCAATCCCAGGTCGTGCAGCGCCGTCTCGAAGTAGGCAGCGGTGGGCTTTCCGATCACGCTGGCCTCCCTCTCTGTGGCGTACTCCAGTGCGACGACGAAAGGACCCACATCGAGGGCGAGGCCATCTTCCCTCTGCCAAAAGCGGTTCTTTTGAAGCGCAATCAACCGTGCCCCGTCCCGGATCAGGCGGAAGGCGTGATTGAGAACGCCGAAGCTGAACTCGCTCCCCAGATCTCCGACCACTACGGCTTCCGGGTGATCGTCGGTGATCCGGAAATCCGCGAAATCCTCCTGTGCGGCTCTTCGAAGGAGAAGATAGATTTTGGATATCCCCTGACCTCGCAACCAGTGAGTGGCGATGACACAAGTGCTGAACACCTCTTCGAGCTCGGCGTGAATGCCAAACGCTCGTAACTTCTCGACGAGCGCGAAGCGAGAGCGCATGGTCGTGTCGTGAGGAACCGCAACGGATAGCCCTGCTCGCGCAGATAGTTCATCGCATCGGCCGCTCCGGGTAGAAGCCGATCCTCTATGTAGAGGACCCCATCGAGGTCGATGAGAAAACCCTTGAGCTTCACCAAAGCGGGCTTTAGGTAGGACGTGGCGGAGGATTAATCGTCGTCTGCGTTGGTCACCCGACGCAGTTTCGTGCCAAGCCTGCCCAGGTCTTTTCTCAATGCGCTCACGAGATCCTCGAACTCGGGCGTGACACCGGAGACCCCGCCGTAGACGAAGTCCGGCGAGTCCAGAAGCCCTCGGAGCTTCATCATCTCCCGGTCCGAGAGCTGCGTGAACTGGACGCCTTGGAGGACGGCGTGGCTCGAGCTCGCGACGCGCTCTTCGCCGCTCCACACCACGCGGGCCTGGGTCTCGAAGAGATCGGCATGACGGTAGAAGCTCATGCGGAGCAGCACGATCCTTCCCTGGCCGACCGTGCTATCGGTCACGACACACGCACCCGTCTCGGAGATGTTGGTGACGACACCGTAGGCCAGCGACGACTCGCCATCTTGCACGGCCACGGTGACCGGCTTGCGCGGCGTCAACCGGCGGTTCGATCGGTTATGTTGAGAGAGCTCGCCTTGCATCAAAATCCACTGGTGGCCATCTGCCTATATGTCTCTGTGCCATACAGGGTGGGCGCTAAATGGTCGGGTACACAGTATGTACCGCTAATTAACGGCCTTGTCAAGAGTTCCGTGGAACGACGATCCGGGATTGGGGCTCGTAGCAGAGCTATTCTGGCGTCATTCAGCTTGGCTGCTGCTATTAAGTCGTGTCAGATCGGGCGCCAGCGAGCGCTCTCAGAAGCGGCACGTCCGTCTGGACGGTGGGATCGCAAATGAATCCCTCTTCGGTGTGGGCGGTCATGGACCCATTCTGTTCGAGAACCAGCGCCTGGTGGGCGACGTACTCGTCGATGTTGGTGCGGGGGAAGAACTCGGGCTCGTCATCGACCAAGGGGTGGTTGAAGCGGGGCCAGCCGAAACTGAGTTCCGGGAAATCCCGTCTCGGATAGTGGATGTTGCCCCACGAGGCTTCGGGATAGATGTACCTGCCGTAGGCGGGCTCGGGCTCCCGGGCGGAGGAGCAGGAGATGATCACGTGAGGCCATCTCTCTCTCACCTCCGCCAGAACACGATTCACGCGGTCCGGCTCCCAACCCTTTCCCTGGATGTCGACCTCGTTGCCAATCTTGAAGATCATGTTCGGCAGGTCGTTGAAGCGTTGCATCACCTCGAAGACGTAGTTCTCCGTGGCCTCGAATCTTTGAAAGAGAGGTCCGAATTGCTCGAACTGGGTCACCAGGATCACGTACTCCATCACCGCCCGTTGAGGAACGAACGCCCGCCGGATCGTCTGCCGGACCGTCCGCACGTGCTCCCGCGATGGGTGGCGCCCCGTGTCGTCCACGGCCCGGTGCTTGGGAACGCGGTCTAGCAGTGGATCACTGGGCCAAAAGGATGTGTCGGAGAAGACTCTGAAGACGACGACTCCTTCCGAAACGCCCCGCTCTACCCAGGCGATGCGGTCTGCCACCGAACGGCCTAGCAAGCCGAAGCTCGTGTAGCCGATGTAGTCGAAATGGAAGTTGCGTCCTATGACCCTCGGCCGGAAGCCCAGATTGTTCCGCTCGTACTCCTTCACTTCGAAGCAGCGACTCTCTGAGATCCGCCTCGCTCATCCCCGCGTTCATCTGGGTGTTATAGAAACTCAGGCCTCCCGGATCGGCGCTACGCTCCAAGATCTCTTGGTAAGCGTTCTGGATGATGGGCGCGAAATTGGGCATGATGCGGCTCTGCGCTCTTCTCCTTAGACGACCTCGCTGAGCGCTACGGCGGGATTCAACACCGACTGCAGGAACCGATAGACCGGCTTCGCTGAAAAATCTTCATTGACGATTCCGAAACCGCCGTTTCCCTGTTCCGGTCCATCCGTGTAGTGGAAGAAAAAGATCTTGTCGACCCAGTCACTTGCCCGGAGAGTGGCCACCACTTCCTCGTAGTACGGCACCTGATCCCGCTCCCGGGTCTCCCTTCCCGTTTCGGTTATCCAAAACGGCTTGTCGTCCACTCCGAGGTCCCTCATCAGGGTGCGGAGGGAGGGTCGAAAGATTTGATCCCGCTCCAGCTCGCCGATGACATCGCGTCCCTGACTCGGGTAGTTGTGGTGGTTGATGATGTCGATGAGAGACTTGGCCCGCATCGCTTCCTCGAACCAGTCCCTCCAGCTTCCCAAATTGGCTAACCCGGGTGAGACGACCTGAATGGCCGGATGGATCTCCTTGGCCAGCCGCGCCGCCGGTTGGAGAATCTGAGTGCGATATTGGGTCATGGATCCACCCCAGAACTGACTTAGGTTCGGCTCGTTCCAGAATTGCCAAAAGCGCAGCCGATCGCGATAGCGGGTGACCGCCTCGCGGACGATGTCCCTCCAAAAGCTGGTCTGAGCTGGCGGATCGCTGATGGAGGGATTCTGGGGGTTCGAAGAGGCCCAGGCGGGGGTGTAGGACAGCGTGGCCACAGGCTCTACGTTCAGCCTGAAGGCGCGATCCACCACGCGATCGGTCGCTTCCCAGCTGAAAACCCCCTGCCGTGGCTCGATGCGGAACCAGTCGAAATCGATCCGCATCCACTGCATCCCGAGGTTATTGGCGATGTCTTGCACGATGAAGTTGGAAGGGGATGTGGGCATTGATTCCCAACCGCGCCGCCATACCCGCATCGGGGTTCCGGGCAGCATACTCCGGACTCCTGAGGAGCGACTCGCGCATTTCCGCTTCGCTCATCGACTGGTTCATGAGGCTGTTGTAGCTGCCCAGCCCTCCCGGATCGGGCTGGCGCAGCAGTATTTCCTGGTAGGCGTCCGCAATGATCGGCGTGAAATCCGGCATGAGCGATGCCTCTGTCTTCTAAAGAGGTCTAACTGGTTTTCCGGCGGGACTTGGCTTTCTTAGTCCGTTGCTTCGCTTTGGTCTTCTTCTTCGCCGCTTTGGCCGCTTTGGATTGACGGGTCGCAGAGACTTTCGTCGCCCGAGCAGCCTGACTGGCCGGATCGGGATTGTTGGCCGCGTACTCGGGGCTTCTCAAGAGACTCTCCCGCATCATGGCCTCGGTCATGCCTTGGTTGAGGAGGCGGTCGTAACTCTCTTGTCCCCCAGGATCCGCGGGGCAACGAAGGATACGCATGTAGGCTAGGTTTATGATTCTTCCGAAATCTGGCATGACTCACCTCGAAATGGGTGCGGGTTCGGACGGCTCGTGCGTAGCGCGAGTCACCAAGACTAACCGCGACGAACCGAGAGGATCAAGACCAAAATGAAGCGCATAACGTGAGAACGATCACATTCTCAGAGGGAAGTTATCTCCGTGATATACTGCTGCTTTGCCGGACTAATGTTGCATCGAGGTTGGAGAGAGGGGTCGGCGGATGAGTAAAAAGAGCGCCTATCTTCATGGGCCCAAGATCAATCCGCGGCTCATCCATCCCAAGTGGTCGGTGGCGGAGCTGATCGACGACAGCTTCAACGCTTATAACGCCGGCCGCCTCCGAGAGGCGTGCCAACTTTTCACCAAGCAGATTCTCGACGATGACATCACGGTCGGACTGTCCCTTTCCGGTGCACTGACCCCTGCGGGCCTTGGAACCGCCGCCCTCATCCCTCTCATGGAAGCAGGTTTCGTGGACTGGATCGTTTCCACGGGGGCCAACCTCTACCACGACACCCACTACGGCATCGGGCACTCGATGCATCGTGGAACCCCTTTCGTGGACGACGTGAAGCTACACTCGGACAAGGTGATCCGCATCTACGACATCTTCTTCCCGTTGGAGGACCTGCTGGACCTCGATCGCTACTACCAGCACCTGGTCACCGCCAAGGAGTTCCAGAGGGAAATGTCGACCGCAGAGTTCCACTATATTTGCGGAAAGTACGTCGGCGAGCGTGAAAAAGCCCTGGGCCTCGAGAATCGTTCCTTTCTTGCCGCCGCGCACCGCCTGGGCGTGCCCATCTTCACGTCTTCACCTGGAGACAGCGCGATCGGAATGAACATTGCCTCCATGTCCCTCAAGGGCAACAAGCTCAAGATCGACGTCACCGCAGATGTCAACGAGACGACCTCGATTGTCTTCGATGCCAAGATAAACGGCCGCAAGGCTGCCGCCATCATGCTCGGTGGAGGGTCTCCAAAGAACTTCCTCTTGCAGACCGAACCGCAGATCCAGGAGATCCTGGGCTTCGACGAGAAGGGATTCGACTATTTCGTCCAGTTTACGGACGCTCGCCCCGACACCGGGGGCCTTTCGGGCGCGACGCCGGCCGAGGCCGTGAGCTGGGGGAAGGTCGATCCCGACATGCTTCCCCACGCCGTCGTCGCCTACGTGGACTCCACGATCGCACTACCACTTCTTACTTCCTACGCTCTGGAGCGGCATCGGCCTCGAGAGTTGAAGCGGTTGTACGATCGACGCGAGGAAATGGTCGAGAGCATGACCAAAGAGTTCAACCGCCGCGCCGACGCGACTCTTCCCGGCTAGTGGCGTCTGGCCAAGTCGATTAGCGAGATCCCGTTTGTTGACGCCTGGATCGGCGTCTGACCACATTGATTAGCGGGATCACCTATATCGACGCCAGAACTGGCGTCTAACTTGCGTCTGACCACGTTGATTGGTGCACCCTCGCATATTGACGCCAGAGAGGGTGTGTAACCGCGCGGATTAGCAATACCCCGCACAGCGACGCCGACTTGCCCCGGAGGCTTAGCCAGCTTAGATTATCCGGCATGCCCGCCCTTCGTCTCCTGGTCGGGGCTCTGGCAGTCGTCGCCTCCACGAACGGCGCCCGCGCCGACGACACCGCGCCCAGCATAAGAACGATTGAGATCGTTTCCAGCCAAGTCTTCCACGAGGCCGAGGAAGACGGAGGGTTCTGGGCCTACCAGGTAGCGAACAGGCTCCATATACAAACCCGAGAGGACATCATTCGCCAGGAGCTTCTCTTTGACCCTGGAGACCCAGCCGATCCCGAGCTCCTCGCCGAGACCGAACGAAATCTTCGCGCGCTCATCTTCATAAGAGACGCCCGGATCGAGACGGTCCCCCGCGAAGACGGAACCGTCGACGTTCGCGTCTGGACGTTCGATGCCTGGAGCACGGTACCCGAGTTGTCTTTTGCGAAGGTCGGAAACGAGATTACCTGGGGAGTCGGAGCGTCGGAAAGGAACCTCCTCGGACGGGGCAAGCAGGTCGAGCTCACGTTCCGCCACGAGCTGGAGCGCGATAGCGCGAACTTCTTCTACCGCGACCCCCGAGTAGCCGGCTCGCGAGTGGCTTCTAGCATCGGCTACTCCGATCTATCCGACGGAAGCCGCTGGCACTTCAATGTATCCCGACCGTTTTTCTCCGTGGATACAAAATGGGCTTTCGGTTTCCAATTGCTCGGCTTCGACCAGCTCGACCCCCTGTACCAGGACGGAGAAAGAGTCGAGGACTTGCGTCATGTCAGCGCCGGCGGCTCGCTCGACGTGGCGCGAGCCGTGAAAGGGAACCTGTCCAGCGCGCTCAGACTTCACGCCGGCTACCAGAAGCAGCGGGACGATGTGGAAGGCATGGTCCGCGATTTCGGCATTCTTCGAGTCGGGGTGAGCTCGGTAAGACATCGCCATTTGAAGCTCACGCACGTGAATCGCTTCGAGGTGGCCGAGGATTTCAACCTCGGTAATCAGGCATCCGCCTTCTTCGGAATATCGACACCGGCGCTCGGTGGTGAGCCCGGCAAGGTCTATTTCTTCCGCCTCTCGGAGCAGGTCGGCATGGCGCTGGACCGGACTGTGCGTCTACGCGAAACGTCTCGAAAAGGGAAAGTTCGCATGCCTGTGGTCCAGCGGTGACGGCGAGCCAGTGCGACTGACGACGACAGAGTTGTCGTTGTTTCTGGAACGCTGGGAGGCTGGGGCGCGAGCTCGACGCCTGCTAGAACGACTTCTCCTCGCCAGAGTCGATAATCGAGCTTCTCGATTCCGATCTCAGCGCCCCACCATGTGGAAAGCGCGCTGGCTATGCCGCGTCGAGCCAGCTCCCGGACGGGAGCCGTGTGCACAAGGAAAAAGAAGAGAACAAAGCAGGACAGTGCGGCGGCGAGTCGGTAGGCCCAGCGGCGGGTCCTTGAAGTCATTCTCGTCTACTCGTTGCAGGGCATGACGCGGCGAAACCCGCGTCCGGGCACTTTCTATGCTAGTCCCGGATTTGCCGAAACGCCATCGTGGGTGAGAGGAAGGAACTAGAAAATGCGGACGATGCTGTTACGAGGTGGGCGGGAGTGACTTCCTGAAAAGGGGCTCGGTCTCGGCGGAGAGCATGATCCACAACCCGTAGGCTCCGACCAGAGTGCCCAAAGGAAAATTCATGAGGTTCAGGGCCGAGAGCACAATCGTGACGATGCGGGCCCATGGACGGAACTGAAGGAGACCGTATCCGGCGATGATTCCCGGCAGTGAGACGACGAGCAAGAAGAAAAAGACACTGAGCCCGATGGCGCCCACGATGGGAACCGCAATGCGCGCGTCAGGTTCTTCATGAGCGGCGATGCCCACGATCCCAGCCACACCGCCAAAAATCAACAGGGTGACGAGGGCCGCGATGATGCCCAGAACTCCCAGAACAATGTAGAGGACGCCAAGAACCTTCACATGCTGATCCATCGGGCCCTCCGAGTCTTCTCGCCCACGCGCCGACGCCGGCCGGCACGGTCTGACCACCGGTATAGCTCTTCTCCAGGGTCGAGATCAAGGAAGCGAAGAAGTCTTGCTGTAAGTGACTGGTTTGACTAGGGATTGCACCAATGTTATCAATGGGGGTTTGCATGCTCCGTAACCTCAGAGATCTCCTCCGGTACCGCGTACTCATCCAGAGCCTCGTGGTGCGCGAGCTCAAGGCCCGCTACCGCGGCTCGGTGCTGGGTGCCCTCTGGTCCTTCATCAATCCCCTCCTTCAGCTACTCATCTATACCTTCGTCTTCGCCTACGTGCTGCCGGGCCGTTTTCAGGTCGAGCCCTATCCGCTCTTCCTCTTTACCGGCATCCTGCCCTGGACGTGGTTCAGCGCCTCAATACTGGAGGGAGCGAACGTCCTCATCACCGGCGGGAATCTCATCAAGAAGATCAAGTTTCCCGCAGAAGTACTGCCCTTCGTCGTCGTTTTCGCGAATATGATCCACTTCTTTTTGGGGCTCCCCATCTTGTTCGCCTTTCTGATCTACTACGGCAAGATCCACTGGACTTGGGTTTTCTTGCCTGCCATCGTCCTTCTGCAGCTCGTTTTTACGCTCGGCGTGTGTCTCTTCTTCTCGGCTCTGTCGGTTCACTTCCGAGACGTTCAGAACATTTTGGCAAACCTGATGATGCTCTGGTTCTTCTCGAGCCCGGTCATCTATCCCTATTTAGACATCTCGCCCAACATTCAACGCTGGCTCAATTACAATCCTATGACCCACATCCTGGTGGGTTATCACCAAACGCTGTTCACGGGTAGCCTGGGACACTGGCCTTGGCTGCTGGCGATGTCGGTGGGGTCGGTGGTGACGTTTCTCGTCGGCTATGCCTTCTTCGATCGCCTGCGCGATACGTACGCAGAAGAGGTGTGACGAGATGGGCATAGCTGTCCGGGTTTCCGATCTGGCCAAGGTGTACCAGCGCTACGCCCACCGGAAACAGTTCCGTACGCTCAAGAGTGCGCTCCTCAAAGGCAACTTGATCGCAGAGCTGAAGCCAGACGAAACCTTTACGGCTCTCTCCGGAGTGACGTTCAACGTGTGGGAGGGCTCCACGTTTGCGGTGATTGGAAGAAACGGCTCCGGCAAGAGCTCGTTACTCAAGGTCCTCGCCGGGATCACCAAGCCCACATCGGGGGAGGTGGAGGTCAACGGTCGCGTCTCGGCACTCATCGAGCTGGGTGCGGGCTTTCATCCCGAGATCACCGGTCGAGAGAACGTCTTCATCAACGGGATCATGCTCGGGCTCAGCAAGCGAGAGATTACGGAACGGTTCGACGAGATCGTGGAGTTCGCGGAGCTCGAAGAGTTCATCGATGTACCGGTCAAGAACTACTCTTCCGGCATGTACATGAGGCTCGGTTTCGCCGTAGCAATCCACGTCAACCCCGACGTCCTCTTCATCGACGAGGTGCTGGCGGTTGGTGATCAGGAGTTCGTGCACAAATGCCTCGACAAGATCGGAGAGTTCCGTCGAAGAGGGAAGACGATTCTGCTGGTGACACACAGTCTGGGTCTGGTGGAGAAGCTGGCCGACGAAGCCATCTGGTTGGACAGCGGAAAGATTCAGGTGAGGGGCGACCCGAAGAAGGTGGTGGATGCCTACCTGGCGCAGGTGACGTCGCGCGAGGAGGAGGCACTGGCGGTCGCGGAGGAGCAGGCGGTCGCGGAGTTTGCGGCGCCACGGCAGGCGGCCGTTCCCTCGGGGGACGAGGAGTCGCCTTCGCAAAGAGAAAAGGGTCGCTGGGGATCGCGCGAAGTAGAGATCGCCGAAGCAGCGCTCTTGGGATCGGACGGTCAGCCACGACACGTTTTCGACACCGGCGAGCCGGTCAGCATCCGGCTGAAGATCAAGTCTAGCGGCACCATCAAGGACTTCGTCTTCGGCATCGGTATCTTCAATGCCGACGGCGTGTGTTGCTATGGGACGAACACCGATATCGAGGAGTTCGTCCCGCTCTCGCTTTCGGGGGAGGGCGAGGTGCGCCTGGTCCTCGATCGATTGGATTTGGTCGAGGGGACTTACTTTCTCGACGCCGCGGCGCACCAGCGAGACGGCTATCCCTTCGACTACCACCGCTCGCTTCACTCGTTCCGAGTGAACTCACTGGTCAGAGACTTGGGGGTCTACCGACCGGCGCATCGATGGGAGTTCTCTCCGAGTATCAGCATGAAACCGCCGAAAGACAAATGAGCGAAGCCAAGGTTCTCGAGCTCGATGCGATGCGCGAAGAGAGAGATAAGCTTCGTGCTTCCGGGCTGCGTCTCGTGTTCACCAACGGCTGCTTCGATCTGCTGCACCCCGGACACGTTCGCTACCTCGCCGCTGCCCGGGCCAAGGGAGATTGTTTGGTGGTGGCGGTAAACGCCGACTGGACGGTCTCCGCTTTGAAAGGTACAGGCCGCCCCGTCGTTCCGTTACAAGAGCGAATGGAGATTTTGGCCGCGCTCGAATCCGTCGACTATGTTGTTTCCTTCGATGAAGACACGCCGGCGAGGGTGATCGAGGCGCTGATTCCGGATGTCTTGGTGAAAGGGGGAGACTGGTCGTCGGATCAGATCGTGGGACGCGATACCGTCGAGGGCGGGGGCGGTCAGGTTTTTTCCCTCCCGTTCGCGGAAGGCCATTCGACCTCCCGACTCATTGCGCGTGTCTTGGAGGGGCGAGATAAACTGGATCCAAACCCATGAAGACGGTCCTGGAATCCAGTGAGCTGGCACGTGCCATCGAAGATGCCGGCCTTGGCGAGATTCGTTCTCGCCGGGCTCGAGGCGAGGGTGGCTTGCTGGTCACCGGGCTCATGGGACCGGCGCGAGCTCTTTTCGAGGCGGTGCTGGCGGCGCGCGAGGCGGGTCCCGTCTTGCTGGTCGTCTCCCATGAGAGGCGGGTCACGGAAGCCGCCGCTGACATCGAATCCTTTTTCGCCTCGATGGGAGTCGAGCGCGAGGTCTTGCCCTTTCCAGCCCTCGAAGTCGACCCCTACGGTGGACTCTCTCCCCATTTCGATATCACTGCCGCCCGGGCTCGCGCGCTGGCTGCTCTGTCGCGAGACGCACCGGCGCTGATCGTAGCTCCCGCTGCAGCGCTTCTCTTCCGGACGGTTTCGCCCGCGCTTTTCGCGCAAGGCATCGTGTCGCTTCGCCGAGGTCAGAACATCGAGCCAAGTGAGATCGAGCGCGTGCTGGTGGCGGCGGGCTATCTACATGAGGATCCCGTCGTGAGCCCCGGAGACTTTGCCCGCCGGGGAGGGATTCTGGATGTCTACCCGCCGAGTCGTCGCGATCCTCTGAGGCTCGAGTTCGTTGGCGACACATTGGAGGAGATCCGAGGCTTCGATCCCGAGACCCAGCGGACCACCGATCCGATCGAGGAAGCGATGGTGTTGCCCGCTCGCGAGTGGATCTTTGGAGACGACGAGCGTCGACGTCTTCTCGATCGCTTGCGCCAGAACGAGGAGCTGAGCGCCGAGCTCGCGGATCGGTTCGAACAAGACAGCTTTCCACCGGGAGCGGCGTTCTCGTTGCCGCACATCGAAGAGTATCGCGCCACCATCTTCGACTACCTGCGTGGAGACACGGTGTTGGTGGAAGAGCCGGCGGAGGTCTCGCGACAGGCGGCGTCCGAGTGGGAACGCGTCTTGGAGAGCTACGGTGAAGTCGATGGGATCACGGGCTTCCCGGAGCCGAGCGAGCTGTTGCTTACCCCAGACGATCTATCGACGGGCTTCGGCAAGAGTGCGGTTGTCATCCAGGAGATGGACGTTCTGGATGACGCATCACCCTCCTTGCACGTAGCTAGCCAGCTTCTTCCATCTTTTCGGGGAAGGCTAAATGATTTCCTCGCCGAGATTCGAAGCCAGCGTAAGGCTCACCGCCAGGTACACGTCTTCGTCGGTCATCGGGGGCTCGCCGATCGCCTGATCGAGATTCTCGAGGAGGCGAAGATCTCCGCGACCCTCGCCACCTCGGAGGTGTCTTCCGTGGGAAGCGTTTTGTTGCACCTTGGAGATCTCTCTCATGGATTTCTTCTCTCCGACCTCGGCCGGGTCGTTTTTGCGGGTCGAGACGTCTTCGACGAGCCCCCTCGGCCAGAGCTCAGACGTTCCCGTAAATTGGGCCGTTTCCTTTCCGATTTTCGGGACTTGAAGGTTGGGGACTACGTGGTTCATACCGACCACGGCATTGGGGTCTTCATCGGGCTGGAGCGCCTGGGCCCCGGTAAGGATGAAAGCGACGAGTTCGTCGTCCTGGAGTTCCAGGGAAGAGACAAGCTTTACGTTCCGGTGCAGAAGCTCGATTTCCTCGAGAAGTACTCGAGCTCGGAAGCGCCGCGTCCTCGGATAGACAAGCTGGGGGGCACGGGATGGGAGCGCGTCAAGCGCCGAGTCCGGAAGTCGATGCGCGACATGGCGCAGGAGCTCCTCCGGCTCTACGCCGCCCGCAAGGCTGTGCCCGGCCATGCGTTCGGCCCGGACACCCACTGGCAACGCGAGATGGAGGATCTCTTCGAGCATCAGGAGACGCCCGATCAAGCACAAGCCATCGCAGATGTGAGGCGAGACATGGAGGCGTCCTATTCCATGGATAGGCTCCTCTGCGGTGACGTGGGTTATGGAAAGACGGAAGTGGCCATGCGGGCCGCCTTCAAGGCAGTCATGGATGGAAGGCAGGTGGCGGTGCTGGTGCCGACGACCGTTTTGGCTTTCCAGCATCTGCAGACGTTTCAATCCCGCTTCGCGCCATTCCCTATTCGGGTCGAGATGCTGTCTCGCTTTCGAACGACCAAGGAGCAAAAGGTGATCGTCAAGGAGCTCGCCTCTGGTCAGGTCGATGTGATCATCGGAACTCATCGACTCCTTTCGAAGGACGTCCAGTTCAAAAACCTCGGACTTCTCGTGGTGGACGAAGAGCAACGTTTCGGGGTGGGCCATAAGGAAAGAATGAAGCAGCTCCGCAAGGATGTGGATTGTGTGACCATGACGGCCACACCGATCCCACGCACGTTACACATGTCGTTGTCCGGCATTCGGGACCTGTCGGTCATCGACACACCGCCCAAGGATCGAATGGCGATCCAAACCTACATTACCCGCCTGGACTCGAAGATCTTGACCGAAGCCATCCGCTACGAGCTGAGCCGAGGGGGCCAGGTGTTTTTCGTGCACAACCGTGTAAGCTCCATCTATTCCATCGCTTCGTTCTTACAGAAGCTCGTTCCCGAAGCTCGCATCGGAGTCGGACACGGTCAAATGAAGGAAACCGATCTCGAGCAAACGATGCTTCGTTTCGTTCGAGGAGAGTTCGACGTGCTGGTCAGCACGTCGATCATCGAGAACGGGCTCGATATTCCGCTGGTGAACACTCTGATCGTCCACCGCGCGGATCGTTTCGGACTTTCGCAGCTCTATCAGCTCCGGGGCCGCGTGGGTCGTTCGAACCGCCGCGCCTACGCGTACTTCTTGATTCCGGATGAAGGAGCCCTCACACCGATCGTCCGGCGCAGGTTGGCCGCCATCCGCGAGTTCAGCGACCTGGGGGCTGGCTTCCGGATCGCGGCGTTGGATCTAGAGCTGCGGGGAGCCGGCAATCTCCTCGGGGGAGAACAGCACGGGCATATCGACGCGGTAGGATTCGATCTGTACTGCAAGCTGTTGGAAGAAACGGTACGAGAGCTTTCGGGTGAAGAGTACCAGACGGCGCGCGCCACCTTGAATCTAAAGATTGACCTCAGGATTCCGGAGTCGTTCATTCCCGACACCAACCAGCGGATCTCGGTCTACAAGCGGGTCTCCGCGGTGAGCGACGAGACGTCCGTCGAAGAGCTGGCGGGCGAGATCAGGGACCGGTACGGCGCGGTCCCCGCTTCGGTGGAGAGACTCTTCGAGTACGCTCGACTGCGACTCTTGGCCGAGCGGCTGGGCGTGTTGGCGGTCGAACGCGAGGGTGAGCTTCTGGCAATCCGATTCGACGCCGCATCCCCCGTGGAGCCGACGCGTCTCGTCAAACTCGCCGAGAATCTCCCAGGGGCCAAGATGACCCCGGGCGGTGTGCTCAAGCTGCCGAGCACGGCCACCTCCTCTGGCGACATCGTGGCTCGAGTCCGAGAGGTTTTGCAGGAGCTTTCTCCACAACCTAAGATGTCTAAGATGTCTAAGATGGAAGAAGAGGTTCATGAACCCCGCCGTCGGGGGGAGGGTGCCGAGACATGATGGCGTTCTCAGAAACAGCCGCCTTCCGGGTGATGCCCGCGAGCACGTTGTTCCTAGCGGTCTTTGGTTGTGTGGGTTGCGGCGAGCCTGCTCCAATCGATTCGGTGATCGCAGAAATCGGTGGGGAGCCGGTGGCGCTATCGCAATTCGAGAGCTACGTGCGTGCCGCCAGCGAGGAAGACATCCCCCTGGTGGGGGGAGAGCTCAAGTCGGCGCTCCTTGAGCAGCTGATCGAAGAGCTTCTCTTGTTGCGGGCTGCCGAGGACGAGAGGATCGAGATCAGCCCCCAGGAAATGCGAGCCATGGAAAGTGGGATCACGCCGCCGGCTGAAGTAGGCCAAGCGGAGGACGGCGAGGTGCCGATGGACCTGTCCGGACGAGATCCCCTAACTCTGGCGGCTCACCTGAAAGTAAAGAAGCTCATGGATGCCAAGGTCCTGAAAGATGTCGACGTGGACGACGAAGAGATCGCCGCTCATTACGAACAGAACCGTGCCTACTACAAACGTCCGGCGGCGGTCGATATTTCGCAGATCCTCGTAGAGACGAAGGAGCAGGCGAACCAATTGCTCGCCGAGTTGAGCTCCAAGGCGTCTCGATTCGAAGAGCTGGCCGAGGAGCATTCGGTGGGGCCGGAAGCGTCGGGAGGTGGACATTTGGGCACGTTTCGCCGCGGCGAACTGCCGACTGCTTTCGAAACGGAAGTGTTCGATCTCAAGCGAGGCGGACTCTCGGAGGTCGTCCAGACGGATTTCGGGTTTCACATCTTTCGTGTGAACGCGACCCACCCGGCAGAGGATTTGAGTCTGGAGGAAGTCGAAGCCACGATCCGAGTGGATCTGCTTCGGCAGAGGAGCGATGAGGCCCTCGCTCTTTTTCTAGGGGACCTCGAGGAACGCTATCCGGTTTGGATCGATACGGAGAAGCTGGATTTCCCGTATCTTAATCAGAATGGATACGACGTCGAGCCGCGAGGGGAAGCGGAGGGCCGGGGGCAAGACGCCGGCCGTTGAAAAGGATATAGGAATGAGACGAGAGGTGATTTCTTTCATGATCGTCGCTATTTTCGCAACGACACTTGCGGGTGCGGCTCAGCGCCAGATCCTCGAACGGATCGTCGCCAAAGTCAACGGGCAAATCATTACCAAGTCCCAGCTTGACGCAGAAGTTCAGTCCGTGCTGGAGCAGCTTGGGCCGGCGCCCACCTTCGAGGAAGGGCAGCGTCGCCTAATCGAGATACGTCCGCAGGTGCTGGAGAGGCTGATCGACAACATGCTTGTCCTGCAGATGGCCGAGGAGAGGGGTCTGCAGGTTCCCCCTCAATACTTCGAAGAATGGAAGGCCAACGTGATGGAGGAAATGAACCTGGAGTCGGAAGAAGAGCTGGTACGGCAAATGGAGCTCCAGGGAATGAGCTTGGAACAGTTCAGGGGGAAGTGGGAAGAGGGTCTTTTGATCCAGGAGGTGCGCCGCATCGAGGTGGACAACAAGATCTCCATGAGCGAGCCCGAGATCGACAAGTACTACCAGGAGCACGCAACCGAGTACACCGAGCCGGGCAAGGTGCGGATCCGAGAGATCGTCGTGCGCTTCGACGCGGATGACGAGCCCCAAGCGGCCCAGGAAATGGACCGCTTGCACCAGGACATCTTGCAGGGTGCCGACTTCGCCGAGGTTGCTAGGCAGAAGTCCGACTCGTCGTCCCGCGATGCGGGCGGAGACCTCGGCTTCTTCGAAGAGGGGGAGCTCGCCGAGGAGCTGAACGCGGCGGCGTTCAGTCTTTCGCCCGGCGAAGTGAGCGACGTCCTCCGTCTCGGGTCGGCGTTCTATCTAATCAAGGTGGAAGAGAAGACGGAACAGCAGACCTTGCCCCTCGACGACGTGCGTAAGACGATTACCGACGCGATCTTCGAGCAAAAGATGCGAGAGCAAAGCGAGAAGTACATGACTGAGCTGCGCGACCATGCCATCATCGAGATCCAGCTGGATCCGAATGCCGAACCGGAGTCACCGGAAGCCGCTGCTCCAGAGCCAGGCCAATAAAACAAGTAGAGCAAGTCCAACGGGGGTCGTGCTTGCGAGTGGACATCTTTCTCAAGCAAGCTCGACTCGTCAAACGCAGAACGATGGCGAAGGAGTTGTGCGAGGATGGAGCCGTGAAGCTGAACGGAAGGCCGGTGAGAGCGAGTAAGGAAATCGCACCCGGTGACTGTCTGGCCTTGAGACTCTGGAATCGACTGCTGGAGATCGAGGTGGAGAGGATTCCCGAAAGAGCTGCCTCCGCCGTCGAGGCGCGCACGCTCTATCGGATCGTGACAGAAAGGAAAATCGAGGAGCCATAGAACGTTGAAGCCTCTAGTCATCAATAATAATGGCAAGAGTCCTGTCAGGGTGGACCCACCTCTGGTGTTAGCACCGCTTGCCGGTCACACCGACCGTGCCTTTCGAGCTCTGGTGAAGAGACTCGGTGGCTGCGGTCTGGTGGTTACGGAGATGGTTAGCTCCGAGGGTTTGACCAGAGGAAGCAAGGCCTCACGCGAAATCGCGTCGGTGACCGAGGGCGAGAGACCGGTGGGAGTGCAGGTGTTCGGTACCGATCCCCATCGTCTTGCCGACTCCGCAGCCATGGTGGAGGAGCTCGGTGCCAACTTGATCGACGTGAACATGGGCTGCCCGGTACCCAAAGTGACTCGGCTGGGAGCCGGCGCCGCTCTGATGCGCGATATCGGGAGGGTGACCCAAGTGATCTCACAGATGGTGAAATCTGCCGGAATTCCCGTCACGGCGAAGATCCGTTCCGGATGGGATCACGACTCGATTAACGCAAGAGAAGTTGCGCTCGCGCTCGAGGATGCGGGCGCCGCAGCTATCACGGTCCACCCGCGTTGTCGTAGCGAGCGCCACCGTGGTCGGGCGGCCTGGCGGGTGATTCGCGAGGTGAAGGAAGCAGTCAAGGTTCCTGTCATCGGCAATGGGGACGTCCGAAGCGCCGAGGATGCAAAAGCGATGATGGCCGAGACCGGGGCGGATGGCATCATGGTTGGCCGGGGCGCTCTCGAGAACCCCTGGGTGTTTCGGCAGATCCGTGACGAGCTTGCGGGCCGCGGCGCCTGGCAGCCGACCACCAACGACTATCGTGAGGCGATCGGGTTTTTCACCGAGAGCCTCGCAGAATACCTACCCGAGAAGCTCGTCGTGAACCGGGTCAAGGCCCTCGTGGGATGGATCTCGAAGGGCCTTCCCGGAGGCGGAGCCCTGCGAAAAAACATCTACGCCTCGAAATCGCTTCCCGAAGTACGCGAGGTGTTCGACGCCTACTTCACCGCCTCCGATTGCCACCGAGACTCTGAAGATCGCACCGCCGCCCAGTTCATCTAACGCGAGCTCCCGCCTGATGCACTTCGGGGAGGGAGCGGTCTCGAATAGAGCACGAGCGTCGCGACCAGCAAGATGGCCGTCAGGGAAACCAAGAGCCACTGCGGCGCCGGCGCGTAGATCAAAGTCTCCAAGTAGTGCGTGAGAAAAGCTTTCTGGTAAGCCTCCTCGCCGGCTCGCCTCCACAAAGCCTGCTCCAAATGCGTTAGCGGACAGATCCAGCGGAACGTCTCGATCGCGACACTATAGATGACGGTGAGCAAGTGAACGAGTCGCCACCGCGGGCACCGGCGCAGCCAGAAAGCGCCGGTGACGACGAAGACGATCCACGCGCAATGCAAGAACACCACGCCCTCGGCCGCAAGGGCGTACACGTGGTTCAATCTGGGACCTTGCGCCGCCCGAGTCGGTCGGTCGCCGGCAGGGCTGGCGTCATTCGCCTCTTCGCAGGGCTAGTGTCCTGTATCAGTGGATCGTTGCCTAAGGCTCGAGGTCATTTTGTGTGCTGGCGAGGCGTGCCGACGAAGTCATATCTCGATATTGCGAGCCGCTTTCCGCAGCGAGCCTGTCGAGCGGAGGGCTAGGCCGAAGGCCGAACTGGAACAATGACGCAACGAAGCCAGCGCGCAAAAGGGGCCGAGATTTAGGTGACGAATTACTGATACAGGGCACTAGGGAGGTGGACGATTCCCCGACCACCTCCCTAGTGCACTATGCTTCGGCCTCAGTCCGATGCCTTTGGTGACCACAGCATGGGCTGCATGATCTTGGCGGGGTCAGCGCCTGGCCTCGGCACAAACTTCTGCGTGCGTCCACCGTAGACCTCGGCGATGTACAGGTTGTTCTCCTGGTCGACCGACATCTGGTGCGGGCCATCGAGGAATCCAGGCTCGCCCCCGGAGCGAAGTGTGGCGGAAGTGCCCCAGCCGTAGAGGAACTTCCCGCTGAGATCGTACTTGGAAATCCTGTTGACGTGCCCGTCCGCCACCCAGAGGTGCCCGTCTCTCGACATGAAAAGCGTGTACGGTGAGGAAAGGTCGTTCCACATATCGATGAACTTGCCGTTTTCGTCGAAGACCTGAATTCGGCTATGCGAGCGATCGGCGACGTAGACACGGCGATCCGAGCCAACGGTAACGGAATGGACGGTGTTGAACTCGCCGGGGCCAGGGTTTTCCGGATTGGCGGGTTTCGTACCCCATGCCATCAGGAAGTTGCCGTCCTTGTCGAACTTCACCACGCGCGTATTGACGTACCCGTCGGCCACGAAGAACGTGCCGTCGGGGAGAAAAGCGATGTCGGCTGGCTCGGCAAAGTGCGATTCGTCGTCTCCCTGGACATCTACCTCGCCAAGCGTCATCAGGAGCTCGCCGTCGTGGCTGAACTTGAAGACCGCATCTCCGCTGTCGCTGACCACCCAGACGCTCTTATCGGGATCGTACGGGCTTATCTTGATCTGGTGCGGTCCCTTGCCGCCTTTCGCCAAGAGCTCATCGTGCTGCGTCCAAGATTCGATGAGCTTGCCGTCGCGGCCTACGACGATGACGCAGTTGGTCCATCGAGTCTGGGGTCTCAATCTGTTGGCGTTTCCCTTGTGCAGGCCCACCGAGTCGCCGGGCTTCGCGTCTTCCGGCAGAGGGAGCTGACCGCGCTGTGAAATCCAGATCCGATTCGGGGTCTCGGCGAAGACACCGCCGGTCGATCCCCAAGTCCACCCTTCGTTTTCCGGACCCGGCAACGGCTGGGGCCAGTCTTCAACCACCTGGTAAGGACCGAACTCCTCCTGGCCGCCTTTTTCTTCTTGCGTGAACGCTATGGGTGCGAGCAGTACAGCTACGAAAATCATGAAGAGGTAACTTCGTGAGTGCATGGTGCCGGCTCCTTTCGCGGCGCAGCCGCCGCAGAACAGGGTGGCGTGGAGTCGTCTCAGTATCCACCCAGTGTGGGGCAGGAGTATCACGGGATTGCGGCTAGGGCAAATGATATTGCTGTCGGCATAAATAAACGTCTCAAGGCCGCGGGAGGTCGGCTGCTTCGTGCCGCTCGTCCAAGACGCGGAGAAAGTTCTCTCCGAGGACCTTGCGGATTCTCTTCTCGCTCCAACCCTCATCGAGCATGAGCTGTGTTAGCTGGGGGAGTCCGGTCACGTCGATCGGAGTTTGCACGTAGCCGTCGTAATCACTCCCCAGCGCGGCCGTGTCTTCTCCGCCGACTGCGATGATGTGCCGCAGGTGGGCGATGACTTCACGGAGATCCGGGCTGCTCGTCGCGGGTGGTGCCAGCATCGCCCCGATGATCCCGCCGCGCTCGGCCACCGCGCGGATTTGATCGTCGCTCAGGTTGCGAGGCGTGTCGTGGACGGCCCGCGCTCCGATGTGGCTCACCAAGGGCGGAGATGAAGTAAGCGCGAGTGCCTCTCCGAACGTCGCGGGACTGGCATGCGCCAGATCGAGTAGCAACCCTTCCCGATTCATGACCTGGATGAGCTCTCGTCCTAAGTCGGTGAGCCCGCGATTCGACCCGCCCGAGCTTCCACCGTATTCGTTGTCGGCGAGGTGTACCGGTCCGATGAAGAGGATTCCGTGTCGTGCGACGGTTCCGGCCCGCGAGATGTCGGTTCCCAGAGCGTGGGCGCCTTCGACCCCGTGGAAGACAGAAAGGATACCCCGGACATGGTTTTCTCGGATCGTCGCTGCGGTGTGAGCCATCCGCAGCCGACCGCCCGAGGCGTCGATAAACTTTTCCATGCGGGAAAGTTGGTGCCGAAGTCGCGCCCAAGGAGACAACCAAGCGGCAGGGGGCCAGAGGTCGTGGAAGGCTTTGAACCCAGCCACTCCAAAGAATCGCGTCGCATGAGTAAAGGAGGCGGCGTCCAAGCCGCCTTCTCGCATACGCGGAAAGTCGACGTGTCCTCCCGAGCCTCTCTCGTGGAGATCGCGCGGCCAGAGCAGCGAGTCGACGTGGAGATCGATGACGATGGCTTCGCGGTGGATGCGAAGCGCCTCCGGTCCGGGCTCGACGGCCGGGGGCGGATAACGAGGCGTCGGCTCGAGGTCGAGGAGGAAAAAAAAACCATCGCCAAAGGCAGCATAACCAGGAGGTATCTCGAGACCTTGCGCATGTCGGGGTCGTCAATTGCAAGCGATTGCAGGCAATTGTAAGCCACTTGCTGAGGGGAAAAAACTTCGGGGTGCGACATCCCGGCTCCCGGCCGGCTTCCGACGGGAAACGCACCCCCGTAAAGGCAGAGCCGAATTAGGTGGCCGGCGCCGCCTCGATGTTCAGGGTGACGTCAATTTCGTCACCGACCATAACCCCACCGGCTTCCAGGACCTCGTTCCAGGTCATGCCGAAGTCCTTCCGGTTGATGGTCGTGGTGGCCTCGAAACCGTACTTCAAGTTGCCCCAGGGGTCCTTGCCTTTTCCGAGTAACTTCGCATCAAGGACCACTTCCTTCTCCACACCATGCATCGTGAGCGTGCCTGTGATTTGGGCCTTACCCTCGCTGAGCTGGGTGGGGGTGCTGCTCTTGAAGGTCAAGGTGGGGAACTTCTCCGCATCGAAGAACCGATGGCTGCGCAGATCCTTGTCGCGCGCCTCGACGTTGGTGTCGATGGTGGCCGCCTGGATCGTCACGTCGATGTTCGAAATCGTGCTGGTATCGTCATCGAATTCGAAGGTCCCCTCGAACTCGCGGAATTTTCCATCGACCTTCATGAACATCAGATGAGTCGCTTGGAAACTCACCGCCGAGTGTTGGGGGTCGATTTTCAACTGCCCGGCGAGTGCGGTGGTCGAACCGAAGGTCAGCCCCGCGATCAAGACGCCCGCCATAGCGAACTGTTTATTCCCTCTCTGCATCGTGTCTCCTTGTGGTGAGGCCAGCGAGGCCAACGAAGTAGGACCGCCACGCCGGCCTCCCGACCGCGGTGTTTACTCGCCCGCCTCGGCCTCCGGCGTCAGCCGGCCGCCGTCGATCTTCAGGCAGAGCTCCTTGTCCATGTCGATGTAACCCTGGCGGTTGCACCCATTCAGCCCGGCGCAGGAGTGACCCACACCGCCGCAATCACCGACGCCCTTACATTTGTTGACCCCGTAACAATGGACTTCCTCGATGTCATGGGCGGCAGTGGTTCCGCGCGTTGGCCATGGCCAATGGGACGGCCAAGACACCGGTGAGTGATGCAACTAAGAGTGATCTTCGACTGGGCTTTTTCATATCGAATCCTCCACGGCTAGACGGGCGGCTACTCCCTGTGGCCTCCCGGTGTTCAGGAAGAGGCCTTCGTCGGGAGGCCTTCCAGAAGTCGGCGGACGACGTCGGGATCGTCGCCGTCCGCCCAGGCGGCTTGAATCTCCGCCAGGCTCGCGCCCCGAGCCGCCGCCTCGAGGAAACGAGCTTCCGTCTCGTCGAGCTTTCGGCATCGGGTTTGTAGCTTGTTGCGAAAGACGAGGACGGTCGATGGGCTCCCCTCGACTTCGAGGGATACTTCTTCGTCGCTCTTGTCTTTCAGTCACCAGATATCGAGGAGCGGCCATCGAGAGCGGATGACGACCGTCCCCGGATTCAGAACGAGCGGTAGCTCGGAGACGGTCTCGGGGTCCATGGCCTGTAGATCGTTCCACCGAAGAGGCTCTGGATCCTTGGCGACGAAGGCCTCTGCGAGGAGCCATTCCAGACGGGCCAGATCGGGGAGAAAGGGGAGCTTGCCGGTGAGCGGATCCTGTTCGAGAAAAGTTGCCAGGCGATCTCCCGCATATCTCAAATCGAACGAGCGGGGTGGATGGGCGGCGACGTAGCGTTGAATCAGGGATCCGAAGGGGCCGGGACCGACAACGCGCGCGAGCGCCGGGTAGTCGTTCTCGAGTGCTTCGACGAGACGAGTGAGGTAACCGGAGCTGTAGATGTGCCATCGGCTCTCGACCGTCCCTTCCGGCGGCTTGCGGAAGCAGCGCTCGCGCCTCTCTGGCCCGAACGTCTGCCGGCCGAAGAGCTCACCGGAAAAGGCGGTCTGCAGGGTTTCTAAGGGAAGCTTCTCAGGGTATTGCGGGGACGGCACCTGTTGTCTCCAAGATGAGCTGCGCCTCGTGCGCCTCTCGTTGCAATTCCGCGAACTCAGGGATGAGGGCATCGCGCTCGATGAGTGTCGGCCGGGGGCCAAACCGTTCTACCGCGAGCCGGTAAAGAGACCACACCTCTTCGCGCACGGGGTGGTCGTGCGTGTCGATGACCACATGGCCGTGATCTTCATGCCCGGCGAGGTGAAACTCTCGCACGCGGTCTCTGGGAATGCCTTCGAGATAGCGATGCGGATCGATGGCATGATTGCGGGCATTGACATAGAGGTTGTTCACGTCTAGGAGAAGGTAGCAATCGGCCTCCTCGATCACCGCGGTGAGGAATTCCCATTCGGTCATTTCAGAGTGATCGAACTCGACATATGTAGAGATGTTCTCGACGAGAAGAGGCCTACCCAGAAACTCCTGGACCTGACGAATGTTCCGCACCGCCTCTTCGGTGAAAGGGAGTGGAAGAAGGTCGTGGCTGTTGTGACCACCGATGCCGGTCCAGCAAAGGTGATCCGAAACCAGGAGTGGTTCGAGCCAGGAGACGAGGTTCTTCAGGCGGCCGAGATATTTGGGATCGGGCAGCGCCGCCGAGCCGACGGAAAGCGACACGCCGTGGATGGCGACAGGATAATCGCGTCGGATTTGTTCCAAAACATGGCGCGGGCGACTCGCCATCTGTCATGAAGTTCTCCGAGATGACCTCGAACCAGGAAACGGCTGGCCGCTCGGAAAGAACGAAGTCGTAATGCTCGCGGCGGAAGCCGATGCCGCACCCACTCATCCGGTTCACCATGGTTACCACCACGATAGGAAACAGCTAGCCGTTCCGGTATGAAGTACTTAACAGCTGAACGGGTTCGGCGGAATAGATTGAGGGTAAACGAGGTAGGCGGGGCTAGCCGCCGCGCGTATGCATTTCCAGGTGGGGGTCCTGGCGCAAGCCTTCTGCCTCAACGAGTGGTTTTCGAGAGGCGCTCCCGAGTCGCTCCTCCGCCCCACGCGCATCGCGCTCTCCCCAGGAGGCTTCGAGAATGCGTCGGATCTCCGCGTCGGAGGCTCCCTCCCTCAAGGGTTTGCACAGATCGATACCCTGTTGCGCATAGAGACACAAATACCATTGGCCGTCGGAGGTCAGACGACTTCGGTCACAGCTTTGGCAAAAAGGGCGGCTAGTCGAAGCGATGATACCGAACACCGTCCCGTCGGGTAGTGCGTGTCGCTCCGCAGGCGCGGTGCTCTCCTCGACGACGGGGCGGATCCTTCCGTAGCGTCTTTCGATCGAGGCTAGGATTTCGGTACGCGTGAAAACTTGATCCATCGACCACCGTGTCGCTCCGCCGACGTCCATGTATTCGATGAAGCGAATCTCGGCTCCCGTTTCTTTCCCAAACTCGATCAGGTCGGAGAGCTCGTCCTCGTTGCACTCCCGAACGACAACGGCGTCGATTTTCAGGCTATGGAAACCAGCTCGGGAGGCTGCCCAGATACCGGCCAGAACGTTTGGGAGCTCGTCTCTCTGGTTCAAGGCCTGAAAGCGTTCCGAGCGCAACGTGTCCAAGCTGACGGTTATCCGATCGAGCCCGGCTTGCAGCAAAGGCGACGCGAGCTCGGCGAGCCGGACCCCGTTCGTCGTCATGGCAAGATCTTTGATGTCGGGATTCTCTGCCAGCAGTCGGACCAAAACGGGGAGGTCTTTACGAAGTAACGGCTCGCCACCCGTCAGGCGAACCTTGTCGACTCCGAGCCCGGAAAAAACCTTCGTCAACCGACCGATTTCCTCGAATGACAGCAAGTCCTTGGGGGGAAGCCAGACGTAGTCCGCTTCCGGCATGCAATAGTGACAGCGGAGGTTGCACCGGTCGGTGACCGATAGTCTCAGATTGCGCAACGGCCGGCCGAGAGTATCGCCGCCCGGGGCACCCTTTTGCATCATGACTGGCGTTAGTTTAGGCGGGAGGGATGGGGGGGGGCAAACCCGCGCGCAGTCGCTCGCCGGCCGCAGCGACGCCAATCGAGCGTAGGCCAGGGGCCGAACCCAGAGTGAGGCCCCACTGAATCAAGCCGACGAATGGCCGCCAAAGCTGGCCGCCGAAATAGGTGGTTGCGTTGAGGGTGTCTAGTCAGGCGGCGGTGTCCGCCTTCGTCCGTACTCCTAACTATGAGAACTTCGGCGGACCAGCCGAAGGTCTTAGCGAAGGCTGGGGGCTCCGGGCCACTAAACAAAGTCCCGGCGGGAAACGGAAGTGAGCCCCGTGAAAATTTCTCTTCCGTTCCCCGCCGTAGGGATTCTTTCTCCCCATCGCCCGTTTTGCAGCAATCGTGCCAGACGAGCGAAGCCAATTGGCCCCCTGGTAGTGCGGTTTTCTGCCCAAGAGCCCCAGCCTCGACCGCGATTGTCCTAAGAAGGGCACACTGGTTGTCCCCCCCTGGTGAGGATGTTGAGGATGCTGAGGACGCAGATCCGTCGGGGTACGCGAGTGGGGATCGGCCTCGAGGTTAAGACGGGTGCCGTTTGGCGTTCTGTATCGCCCAGGGCTTCAAGATCGCGTAGACCGCTTCACACATGGGAACCGCCAGATTGTGCTTGCGCGCTAGGCGTATGGCGGTGCCGTGGAGCGCCTCCAGCTCCATGGGTTTTCCTTGCGTCATATCGTAATGAAGGGAGGAGAACGTATCGGGATCCATCTTCATGGCTAAGCCGACTGATTTGTCCACGGTGTCCGGAGGCAGTGCGACGCCTTCCGCGGCGGCCACGGCTATGACCTCACGCATGATGTTCTTCGCCATCTCCAACGATTCGCCGCTCTCTCGGATCTCCCCCAAGGGTAGGCGGACCGTGGCGGTCATTCCGGCCAGGGCACAGATGAAAGTGAACTTGTTCCAGAGCACGGAGCGAATGTCGGAAGACACCTCGGCATCGATCTGTGCTTCTCGACATAGGGAGAGGAAACGTTCCGATCGGTCCGATGGTGCTCCATCCATTTCGCCGAAGATAATGCGAGCCAGTGTTCCGACATGCTCGATCGTTCCGGGCTCGGAGATCGTCGACATGATGAACGCGACCCCTCCCACGACTCGATCCGGACCAACGGCACGGGCAAGCTTTTCCTCGTTGTCGACACCGTTCTGCAGAGAGATGACAGTGGTTGCCTCATGCAGCAGCGGCCTCATCCGGGCCGCCACGGTTTCCGTTTCAAGGGACTTGACGCAGAAGAGAACGTAATCGACCGGGCCGATGTCTTCTATTCGATCGGTGGCCGGAAGGCGCAGCTCTAGATTGCCGTTGGCGCTCCGAACGTGAAGACCCCGTTCGACCAGGGCGCGAAGATGCGCCCCGCGAGCAAGGAGACGAACTTCCGCTCCGGCTTGAGCGAGCCGGCCACCGAAGTAAGCCCCTACGCCCCCCGCTCCGAGAACGGCGATCTTCATCACGTCGTCAGTCAACCGAAACGAGACGATTTAGCTTTTCCGCCAACGCTTTCTTGGGCACGGCCCCGACGACCTGATCCACGACTTTGCCATCCTGAAAGAACAAAACCGACGGGATGGATTGGATCCCGTATTGCTGGGCGATGCCGGGTTGCTCGTCCACGTTGAGCTTGCCGACCGTGGCCTGTCCGTCGTAGTCGGAAGCCAGCTCTTTGATGGCGGGCGCGATGATGTGACAGGGGCCGCACCAACTCGCCCAGAAATCGACGAGCACTGGCTTCGAGCTCTCCAGCACTTCGTTGCGGAAGTTGTTCTCGGTCAAGGTGACGTACTTCGAGTCATTCTCCATCAATTTTCTCCTTTCAATCTCAACGCCGCAGTCACATCGCGCAACCACTCGGTCGTGAAACGATCAAGAAATCAATCTAAAACCGATAGCGTCACGCGAGCCACGTCGCGCAGTACAGTCCGGTCAGGACAGGATATTCCCATGACGCGCAGTCCTTGGAGGCTGCTAGCGAGGAAGCGCGCAAGTGCCCTCGCGTCGTGTTTTCTCGCGAGCTCGCCTTCCGCCTGCGCAGTTCGCAGTGCCGTGCAGAGTGCCTCCTCCAGGCGGGAGAGGTTTGCGATTACCCGCGCCGCGGTGTCGCGGTCGTGGGCGGCAAGCTCCACCGCTGAGTTCGTCATCAGGCATCCTCTTCGACCCGCGCTACCGGCGCAGCTCCCAACGATATCCTCGAAGACGCGCCGGATGGCCCGCCGAGCTTTTCCTCGATGGCCACCCTCCGCCAATCGCTCCAGGATCCTGGAGTGAAAGACCTCCTCGTAGCGGTCGAGGGCCGCCAAGAACAGACCATGCTTGTCGCCGAAGGCGCAGTACAGACTCCCGCGATGGATGCCCATGCGATCCACGAGGTGCTGAATCGAAGTCCCTTCGTAACCGTGCTGCCAGAAAACCTCGATGGCCTGGTCGAGCACCTGCTCGCGATCGAACTCCCTGGGTCTCGCCATGACGGACGAGCCCATTGTAGCTGTTTTGGAACGATCAGTCAAAAACTGCCTGCCAGCGACGAAACGACCGGGGAAAGCCGGGCGCTGCGGGCCCCCCTCGGATGAAGCGAAGAACCGCTTCCAAGGCGGGGGTTTTTCAACACGGTTGTCGTTGTCCTTCCGCCTGGAGCGACCGGCTAACGCCCGCGAAAAGGTCCACTTATGCATTGCCGCATCGACTGGTCGGATCGGCACGTCGTTTGCTTAACTGGACGCATTCCACAAGACAAATCAGATTGGGAGGGAATCCGATGTTCAAGATGGGCTTGAGAGCTACGGCGATCCTGGCCTTGCTGGTCTTCGCCTGTGATTCGGGTACGTCGACCTCACCGTCCGTGACGGAAGAGGCTGGTAGCAACTCGTTCCCCGGCGCGGAGCTTGTTGGGAGCTTCGCGGGCACCGGCGGGTCCTCCACGCTCAAGTTTTCGCGTGGCGAGTTCGAAGGGATCACCGTGAGAGTGGTGGACGCGGGAATCTCCGGCACCGTTGGTCCCGACGGTAACTTTGTACTGGAAGGACTTCCCAGCGGGTCGTTTACCGTGCGATTCATCGACATGGATGGCAAACGAATAGGTGAGCTGACTTTTCAGGAAGTTTTTTCCAACATGCGGATCATCCTGCAACTCACCCTCGGTGAGGACGGAGGCGTCGAGCTCCTGAAAGAGACGCGGGAGATCATGGACGGTGGGGAGAGCGTTGACACTCCCAGTCGGGATGATACAAGCGGTGACGACGACAGCAGCGGTAATAGCGGCAGCGGCGGTGACAGCGGCGGCGGTGGAGAGGACAAGCGCGGCGACAATGGCGATGACAGCAGCAGCGATGACCCCAGCGCCGATCCAGCTCCGTAGCTAGTCGAAGCCAAACTCAGGCCGGAGGTAAGCCTCCGGCCTGATTCTACTCCGCTGCTTCCTTCGATTCCTTAGCTAGGAAACGGATCTGCACATCGCCCACCACGACGCCTAAATGCCGCAAGAACAAGAACCAGAAGATAGAGATGGCCGCCATCTCGAGGGCTTCCTCAATCGATTTGGAGAAATGCTGAAGCGCGTCATAGGCTGTCTCACCGAATCGTGCCTGGGTCCAGGGCTCCAGATCGTAACGATCCGAGATCGCCGCATATAGATTCCATCGATGATCCGGATCCAGACCCTCCACGAAATCCATGCCTACCGCGAAGATTTGGAACGAAATCGCGGTCAACAAGAGCGCCCTCGATGACGTCGACTCGAGCTGCCGCCAAAGAAAGACGACCATGAACAATCCCAGGGCGCCGAAGAGGGGAAGGAAGATGAGTTGCCAGGTATAGCTTGGGAAGAAGTCGAGCGAGGACCCTGCGTTTTCTCTCATCGCAGCGAAGGTGCTTCCCAGGCGCTCGTGCAACTGAGCCCCGTCGTCGATGGCCATGTAGATGAAGAAGCTCGCCAGAACCAGCCACCCGATCGCCGTCCATCTCCTCCCGGGCCGCTTCTTCACCGCGAGATAGATCAGACCCAGCGTCAGTCCTGCCATCAGCGTCTGGGTCGTGGCGAACCAGGAGGCCAAGCCATCTTCCCGCGCGATATTGAACATACGGCGCATGGCCCCGATTTGAGTCCATTCGGCGTAGTTGACGTGGTAGTCGAGGAAGACGAATAGAATTTCCGCTGCGATGCAGAAAATGAGCACGCGGCGGGCGAGCCGGTCGGAACTGATGGTCAGCTTGACGGGAGTGGAATCCACCCCCCTACGCTAGCATAGTCGCTCAGTGAGCGGTTGATGCCTAAACTAAACTTGGCGTTCCAAGCCTCGCAGCTGGTCGGTGATCGGGTCTTAGGGTCCGGGCAAGAATAAATGCCCATTCTTGGGCGTCGAGGCGCCCGTCTGGCAAGGCGCGAGAAGTGAATAATATCTGGATATATGGGCATTCTTCCAGTTCGGCCGCTGACGCCGCCTAGCCCTCCGCTCGACAGGCTCGCTGCGGAAGGCGGCGAGCAACGCAGCCAGACGGGATGCATCGGCGTCCAAGAATAGGTAGTTATTCTTGCCCGGGCCCTTACTCCCCCGAAACAACCTGAATCGACCAGAGGAAGTGCGTGATCTCGTTGATCCGTTGTTGAGCCTGCTCTTCGGTGTCCGTCGTCCTGAACGCATCGCCCCACACCGGCATATCCTTGCTTCCGTGTCCGGCTATCTTTTCTCGCCTGTCGATTTTCTTACGCACCTCATCGAAGGGAAACTGGCCGCCGTTCCTTTGGCTTATCGCAGTGAGATCGGCAGGGGGCACTTTCAAATGCTCTGCCAGCGGACCGTGTCCCTTCGCTCCCGGGCCGTGGCAGCTTCCGCAATAGGTCTTGAAAGACTGCGCACCGGCGGCGGCGCTGGGATCCTGCTGCTCTCCTTGCGGGCTGGCACCGAGTAGCAAGGCCGTTAGAATAATTGCGTTTAGCATCATGGACCTCCTACCAAGAAAGGCATCTGATGTGAAGTGGCGCAAGAAGCATTCCAGGTGTCTCGGGAGCGTCTGGTCCCGTATCTAGCGCTTGAGGTATACGTTAACCAAAGGGGCAGGGGAACCCGAATCGAAAGGATGGGTTATTCTACCCAACTCTGCGGCAAATGGACCAATCGAGCCAACCGGAGAAGACCGATGGACGAGTCCGCCTGGTACTGATCGGGGCAGGACACGCACATTTGGAAATCATCCGACGTCTGATTCACCTGCGCCGCTCCTCCGAATCCTGGGCGGAGCTGACTTTGGTATCCCTCTCCGACAAGCACCATTACTCCGGGATGGTGCCGGGGTACCTTAGCGGCACTTACCGAGAGGACGAGATCGCCTTCGATCTTCCGCCGCTCGTGTACGCGGCGGGTGGTGAGTTCTTGCAGCGGCGGGCACTGGGCATCGACACGTCGACTCGCGTGGTTCATCTAGAAGCAGGTAAGACCCTGGCCTACGACCTGGTTTCCTTCAATCTCGGGTCCCGCACCGTGGGTGGAGAAGCCTCTCTGCCGCACGCCACGCTGGTAAAACCGATGTCCCAAGCCGTCGATCTCCGCCGTCTCATTCTGCAGCTCGTTCACCATAGTTCCGGGGAGGACCGACACGTGGTCGTGGTAGGCGGAGGATCGGCGGGCGTGGAGGTGGCGTGTGCCCTCGCCGCCGTCTTGGACGAAGCGGGATGCGCTCGGGACGTGTGGATCTTGGAAGCATCGGAGAGAGTGCTTGCCTCCTATTCCGAGAGCTTTCGGCTCTCGGCGGAGAGAGTACTGCAGGGGAAGCGCATTCGTGTTCGGACCGGCATGCGAGCGGTCAAGGTGCATCGCGACGCCGTGGAGCTCGAGGACGGTTCCCGCATGCAATCCGACCTGACGGTGTGGCTTACCGGTCCGCAGGGCCCGGCAACGTTCAAGGGATCGGGTCTCGATCTCGACGAAGGAGGGTTCCTCCTGGTCGACGACTCACTGCGCGCGTTGAGCGATCCGACGATCTTTGGCGTCGGGGACTGCGCGACTCTGGCGGACTATCCGGACACACCAAAGGCTGGAGTCTACGCGGTGCGACAGGCGCCGATACTTTGGAAGAGCTTGCTTTCTGCGATCGGGCGGGGCCCCTTACCGCACTATCGGCCTCAGGAAGGCTTTCTGTCTTTGCTGAACACTGCGGACGGCAAGGCTCTACTGCGTTACAAACACTCTGTGTCCCATAGCCGCCTGGCCTGGTGGCTCAAGAACTGGATCGATCGCCGTTTCATGGCGCGGTACCAGCGTCTCGCCCGACCCTGATGGTTTCGCGTCGGCTTCGGCGATCTCCGTGTTGCTCAAGACTAGCCGGGGCGGGACACTAGAACTGGGCACCGAAGCGAGCACGAAATGGCGCCGCGTACTCCCGGGGACGGCCGAACGAACCTAGCCTTCTACGTAAACGTGAGCTCGCCGCCCGCGACTTGAGGCCCCATGATCTGCTCGAGACCGAAGATCACTTGGGGATTGTCCCCCAGATAGAGCACGACCACGCGACCGTTTGCGAAGAAGTGCGGCGTGGCAGGCCAATCGATGACCCGGCCATTGACCGTGGTTCCATCCGGCGAGATCACGCTCTCCACCTCCTCAGTGGTCACGGGTCCTCCGAACTCGAAGACCAAGACATCGTCCCCGAAGATTGTGAAGTGTCGAGCCGCAACGGGGAAATAATCAACCGCCTCCGTGTCCCCGAGCTCGATCGGTACGCCCCTCGCGAACAGGATCTCGGCGAGATCCGCCAAACCGAAGGCTACCTCGGTCGGGGCAAGGGGACTGGAAGAAGTGTTGCTGGTGCACCCCGCCAGTATTGCGACCAAGAGGAAATTAACCAGGATGAAGAAACGTCTCATAGAGGTCACCTCAGAAGCTCTCATCATACCTCAACAAAGGCAAGAGGCCTCAAGCGGAAGTCAGGGGCGGAGCAGGCCCATAGTAGCACAAGCGTGAGAGTCGCGCGCAATGCGGGAATCGGCGGTAGTGGTCTAGTTTCAATTTCCTGCCTCTTGCAACTGAGACTGCCGTGGTAAATACTCGTCCCATGTCAAGAGAAGACGGCACCCAATCAGCTTTCCGCGTTCTCCAGCACGTCATCGACCAGACCGAGGACGGCCAAGTCTCCCACAAGAATCCGGCCGCCGTGGCTCTAGGTCGAAAATGAGGTCTGGCATCGGCCAAAGTTCGTATGGAGAAAATATCGCCGGACGAACGAAGCAGAATCGCCAGCAAAGCCGCTCGAGCTCGGTGGCACAAGGAACGCGAAGGGTAACGACAGGAGACCCGACACGTTGTATTCACCAGGCAAAGGCCATGGTGCACCGCATGGCCTGGAAACGCTTGCACTGCCGGGAGCTCATCTCCTAAGATTCACCCATAACAGAAAAAGCCCCAGGAGTGTTCACTCGATGAACAGGTTTTGACACGGATATGTATTTCATGATAGATACTCCATCAAATACTTAAGTTGCCATTTTACAATAACTTAAAGGGGTGAATTAGTGTCCCCTTCGGGGATGGTGGAAACCCCTCGCCTTTAGGCGAAGAAAAGATTGTCGAAGTCCCCGAAGGGGACGAGACTCCCCCGACTGAAGTCGGGGGGTTGAGAATGAAGCGGGCGCATGAAGTCGACTTCCAGTCGACGCGCCCGCGCAATCCACCGGCTTAAGCCGGTGGTTGATTTAATGAGCGAATCTGAATATCTGGGTAGACCAGTAAACTCATTGGTCATTGCAAATCAAATTCTGTGGTTACGCCATGAAATAGACACGACGCCAATGCACGTGCTCAAACTAGTTTATATATGCCATGGCTGGATGCTTGGTATGCATGGATCTCCACTTATAACGGAGCCTGTTGAAGCGTGGACATATGGGCCTGTTGTTCCTACCGTATATCACCAGTATAAAAAATACGGGGGCGGCACTATTCTCGAAGAAACAAAAGCGACCAATCGCCATAAAGATTTGAACGCCACGATGAATGACTTGGTTCAAACCGTTGAATCAGTGTATCGTACCTGCACAGCTTATCAGCTCTCCGCGTTAACACACCAGCCGAACACTCCGTGGGATATTACACGTCGAAAAACAGGCATCGGGTCTGCAATTCCAAATAATCTAATCAAAAAGCATTATGAAGACATGCTTGACTAAATGAGTCGCGCCGACAAGATTAGACAAGCTCTTGATGCAGCTTTAGCAAAGATACCGCCCGAGCAAACTTCGACAACAGAACAAATTGCGCTTATTCTTAATGAAGTAATTTCACGAGAATTAAAAAAGCGAAAGAAAAAGTGGTGGAATAAGTTTTGGGCATGGATACGAAATACTGGTTCTGTAACCGGTTTGATACTTGGGGGTTCGTTATTCTTGCGGAGAAAGCTTGTAACTGTTCTCTAAATCACCAAACAAAGTTCCGTATCTCGCCCTAGTTAGAGCCGTCGCGGTAGGTCGGTTTCGGCACCTTCGGAGCTGATTCGCTCCGCTGGCCGTCGCTTCGCTCTCCGTCTCGAATTGGGACACAGGCCGAAAACACGCTGCGCTCGCCTACGTCGCATGGCGTCGTGACGCCGGGGCAGCCCTGGTCAAAGTTTGTAAATCCTCAGGCTGATCAAACGCTACGGAGACACGCCGGAGGGCCAGCGGCGTTACAGCCTCGATGCGAATGGGCGTTTGGGGGGAATCGGGATAGACACCTTCCCAAGCTGCCAGCTCGTCGGCGTAAGCGGTAGGGTGCCACTGCGACTCCACCGGTTCGAACTCGCCGAGGTCGAGCCCCGCTTCGGCGAACATGACGCTCCAATCGGTGTCCGGGGGCTGGGCCGGCGGGTAGGCGAGCTGGGGCGCCGTGGCGTTGAAGGCGCGCAGTCGTCCCTGCGGATCCAGCCTTAACCCCACCATGCCGGGGCCCAGGGGTGGCGGGTCGAGCTCCGAGGAAAAAACGCTGGTCAGGCGATGAGGTACCAGATAGGTCGGGCTTTGACGGTACCAGAAGCGAATCAAACTGAGCTCACCGTCTGCAATGGGATCCCAGCGACGAGGCGAGGCGAGGCGGACCTTGCCTCGTCCGTCGATCATGACGTTGGCTGGCTTCAGATCACGATGCAACACTCCCTTTTCGTGAGCGGCAGCCAGTCCCGCGCAGAGCTCGCGTGCCATCTCGACGGCTTTGTCGCCGGGAAGACGCCGGATACGGCGGAGAAGGGAGCCTAGATCCTCCCCATCGATGTACTCCATCGAAAGAAAGTGCAGGCCGTCGGCCTGTCCGATGTCATAGACGCGGCAGACGTTGGGGTGCGCTACCTGGCGTGCGATGCGCACCTCGCGTCGGAAACGCTCCAGGCGGGTCGAGTCGGACTGAAGATCGGCGGGGAGAAACTTGAGGGCGACCGCCTGACTCAACTCGAGGTCGTGCGCGCGATAGACGTCACCCATCCCGCCCTTTCCGACCTGAAGGACGATACGGTAGCGCCCGGCTAGCGTGTCACCGGGAGTGAACGCGGTGCGCTCCCCGATTCCAAGGGACGCGGGACTCGGCTGGGCCTTGGTCGCCGTGGGGGAGAGCTCTTCGAGCGGCGCACCGCAGGAAGGGCAGGGACTGCTCTCTTGCGATACTTCTTTGGTGCAGGATGGACAGACCGGCATGTGCGATCAGGATGGTAGTTGGACCGGCCGCTCCGAAGCAAGTTGCGAAGCTCGGACGAACTTTGCGAACTCCGGGCCAGGAAGAAACGTAGGCCCGACTTACTCGGTTGTCGTCGTCTTCGTCTGGAGCTCGGCCCTGGGTGCGCCTGGGAGATCGCCCCCAGAGGAATCCGCGTCGGAGATGAAGACAGCCTTGAACTCGGGACGGTTCAGAATTGTTTGAAGCTCACTGCGTTGGTCTTCCTCCATGTTGGCGAACTTTACACCATGAAGGAAGCGAACACTTGGGTTTGCGTTGGAGCCTTCGGCTTTGCGACTCCACGCGATCCTGGCTTCCGTGACGAAAGGTTCGGCTTCGCGATCGAAGCTGATTCGGAGCAGGATCTTTGAGCCCGCCGCATAAGCGACGCCGGAATCGAAGCTGGCACCCCCCTCCGAGAGGTTGGTGATCAGTCCGAAAGTCTGTCCATGCTCGCCGTCGTGAATGGATACAGGGATCGAGTTCTGCGGCACCAGCCGGGGGAACTGACGATTCGCTAGGTATTTGCTCATCCTCTCCTCTCTCTAGGCCATTACCTATGGCAACTATCGCGCCAGATGTGGCTCGCGTCGCCGAAAGCCAGAACATTCTTCTAGAGAGGCAGTTAGGCTGACAGGGCTTCCTTGGCAAGGTGGACTTGCGCGGGGAAAATCCCACGTCATAGGGGGAAAACCCAAACGCTGCTGGGACTCAGTCGTGGGCGTCGTCGCCCGGCTCGGCCGAAGCATCCGCGTCGCCGGGCTGGCTGCCCGTGCTTTCTGGGCGCTCGACCTGCGGTGGGCTGTAGGTATCCGCACCGGGATCGTAAACGATGGCGCCCCCGTTTTGGAAGACGACGGCCCTCGGCGGACGGCCGGATCCCATGCCGACGTCACCCCGGTACAAGCGGCCGCCGAACCGCGTCGTGACCACTCCGGTCCGGGTGGAAGTGTGGCCGACCATGACGGCGCGGGCGTCCAAGAGCTCGAGTACCCGCTCGAATCGCGCCAGCTCTTCCGCCTCGGTCTTCACCGAGTTGCCGCGGTACCAAAGAGGACCGTCAGCCTGATATGGAATCGTCTGGGTCTGCTCGAGAAACGTGCGGGCGGCGGTTACGAGTTCCTCTGGAAGTGGTTGGCGCTCCGCGTCCCATTCTTCGACCTTGGCTTCGTTTTGGACCACGTATAGCGCCGCACCCGCCAGATTGCCGTAGGTCGGCACGCCCGCGACGACGGGAGCGAGGACCTCGAAGGAATCAAATACTAAACGGATACTTTCATGAAACTGTCGATTGATCTCATCGAGGCCGAGGGCTGCCACCTCGGGGGTCAGGCCACCGTGGAGAAAAACGATCCCGTTGACCTTGACGACGATCGGTTGCTTGGCGAGCCAAGAGCCGTATTTTCCCTCACTCCCAAAAGCTCGTTGGTGGGCGAAATAGCCCGGTGGGAACCGCTCATTGAAAGCGGCCTTCATCTGTTTGTCAGGAATACTCTCCGCATATTGCTCGAACGCTTCCCATGCTGCTTCACGCTCTTTGGATCCTTCATCCTTGGCGAAGTCTGCATAGCTCTCCGCCGACACGAAGCGGAAGTCTCGAACAAGATTCATGAGGTCGTGGTTTCCCACCAGCGTGTGTACTCGGCCGCCTTGCTTCTCGGACTCCTTCTGCAGCCGCTGCAGAAAATCCAAGATTCCCCGATCGTCGGGCCCGCGGTCCACCAGGTCTCCGCAGAGCACGACGTGATTGGATCCGCCGGACCACCTCAGCTTGGAGTCTATGATGCCGGTACCTCGAAGGATGGCAGTCAGCTTGTCCACGTGTCCGTGCACGTCCCCCATCGCAACGATGCGAGGGACCCCGTCCCATTCCCACTTCGAAATCTGCTCCGCTCTGGCTTCCCCGACAGGAAAGACCGGCAAGAGGAGAAAGGGGACAAAGCTGAGAAAAAGGGCGATGGGAGCGGACATCCACCGAGGAAGAGTCCGGGAAGTGTGGGGGCGCATTGTAGTGAGGGTGATGTTAGCCAAGCTCGCTCGGCGAAAGCAACCGCGTTGACGAGCGGCGGGGAAGGACAAGGGTCGGACCCTGAGGTGGGTCTAGACCTTGAGAATCTGCTTCAGCGACTCACCGAGGATCGCGAATCCCACGCCGAACTCGATGGCGAAGACCGCAATCCAGATCACAAACGCCTGCATCCACTCCGAGCCGAACACCGCCTTGTAGACCAGAATCGGCACCATGGCGAAGGCGAACGCAACAGTGAAGATGGGGCTCATGCCCGGGGCGAGCCCGAGGAAGACCAGCGATGACCAGCCGGCCATGTTCTTGAAGATAGTGGCCAGAAACGCTTTGCCGAAGGTCGCATCGTGTACGTTGGCGGCCTTAGCGACGAACTTGGTCACGATGACGCTGAACACGAACGTCACTATGACGACGAGGATCATCGATTGAATGATCGAGCTGGGCTTGGGCTGTTCCGCGGCTTGGGCAAGAGCCAAAAGCGTTGTGCTGAGCATGGGACACTCCTTTCCCTTGGGAACGGACGCTACAGACTTGCGTACATAGTGCCTGAATCGCCCTTGGCGAACGTCCCGTGATGCTCTTCTTCGTTGTAGGGAAATGAATGGAACCGGCGTCTGACCACGCCTATTCGTGAGAGAACCTGATATGACGCCAGAAGCGACGCCAAAACAGCGTCTAGCGTGACTAATTAACCATCAGTATACCGCCGTTGAAGAATGGCGTCTACCGGCGTCTGACGAGTTTGATGAGCAGACGCCGTATGTTGACGCCTGATTCGGATCGGGCCTAACTCCCCGAATCGTTCGGCAGGTCGCAGAACTCTTTGAGATCTTCGAAGATGTCGGTGACGCCCTCCTTGAAAACGTCACCTACTAGCAGATCGATAAGGCGCTCGCGGTGCTCGGGGTGTTCCTGCACGAATCGGGCGAAGCTGAATCCGGGGGTGTAGAACGCATAGACCAGCTTCCGCAGCGCATCGATACCCGCCCCGAGCGTAGGAGCGAAAGTGCCGAGCATCTCTTGTGAGTAGTCGCTACGCCGCAAAGACCGGCCGATACTATCGGCTGCCATCTCGCCGGACTTCAACGCCAGGAAGACGCCCGACGAATAGATAGGATCGATGAAACCAAAAGCGTCGCCAACTAGGACCCACCCATCCCCCGCGCATCGAGTTGCCCGATAGGAGTAATCGGTGACCGCTTGGGCGGGGAGGAGCCGCCGAGCCTTCTCCAGTCTGCGAGCCATGGCCGGGCAGGCACGGATCTCTCTATCGAGGACCGCGTCCATGGAATCCCCATTGGTAAAAAGCTCGTCCGGCGACCCGACCACGCCGACGCTAGCCCGGTTCTCGGAAAGCGGAATGTACCAGAACCACCCACGGTTTCCGGCGGTGTGAATAATCAGGGTGGCTCCCTCGTCGATGCCGTCGTCCCGCAGGCCGTTCTCGTAGTGAGAGAAGACCGAGGCCTTTACCAGGCGCGCGTCCTTCTTTCTGAGGCCGAGCTTCCTCGATACGAGTGAATTGAGGCCGGTGGCGTCTACCAAGACGTGGGAGCGGATCGCGACGTCCGAGCCGCCTGTAGTCGAGGCTTCTACTCCCACGACCTGGTCTCCCTCGAACAGGATTTCCTTGGTGGTCACCCCCAATCGCACGTCGGCGCCCTTCTCGACCGCATTATCCAGCAACATCTGATCGAACCAGGAGCGCTCGACCTGCCATGTATAGGAGCTCTTGTCGGATTTTCGGTCGAAGAAATAGAAGGGTTTGGATGCTTTGCCCGACTCGGAGATGAACTGGACGCTGGCCTTGACCGGCGAGCGACTGGCTCCCAGCTTGTCGAGCACGCCCAGCTTCTGAAGCGTCCAGTACGTCTCTGGCATCAGCGACTCGCCGATGTGGAAGCGAGGAAACTTCTCTCGTTCAAGGATAAGAACTTGGTGACCCTCTGCAGCGAGGAGGGCCGATACCGTGGCGCCGGCGGGACCTCCGCCCAACACCACGACTGCGCTTTGAGAGGGGAAGTCTGGTCGGTCCATCAAGTGTAGCGGGCATCCCGGTGCTCGGGGAGGAAAAAGCTCGGCAAGAGGGTATCGACCCTCAGCAGGGCGTTGCGGCTGAGCACGACCCGATCCCCTTGCCAGTCAAGGTATCCCTTGTCCTTGAGGTTCTCGAACACCGGCTGGAACTCTTTCATGACGTCACGCTGAAATTTCTCGCGGAAGTATTCGAGATCGAGGCTTCCCAGTTTCATCTGCAAGATCAGCTCTCGAATCAGTCGTTCCGTATCCCCGACGGGCAGCGCCCTCTTGAGCGGCAGGTCGCCCTTCTCGACGGTTGCAACGTAGTCCTCGATCCGATCCAGGTTCTGGAAGTGGACTCCGCCGAGGAAGGAAAAGGATGACACTCCCGCGCCCACCATGTCGGCGCCATGCCATAGGCTGTCGCGGTAGCTGAACGTTCCGGGCTTCCCGCCCTTCACGGCGGTGTAGCCGCTCGAGACTCGGTAGCCCGCCCGCTCCAGCTCGGAAAAAGCCTCTCCCACCCAGGCGCGTTTCTGCTCCCAGCTCGCCACGGGTACCGGTTGTCCTTCGACCATGATTTCTCGGGAGTAGACCGTGTTGTAGGGAAGCTCCATCTGGTAGATGGTCACGCTGTCCGGGGAAAAATCGATTGTTTTGCGGACACAGGCGGTCCAATTCTCTTGCGTCTCGCCGACCATACCGGCGATGAGGTCGATATTGACGTTAGGGAAGCCAACTTCCCGGATCCATTCGTGCGCTTCGTAGATCTCGGCGCTTTCGTGGGCGCGCCCGTTCTCTCTGAGAATGGCGTCGCCGAAATTCTCGATGCCCAGACTCAAACGAGTAACTCCAATTTCTTTGAGTGCCTGAACCTTGCTCTGGCTCAGGGTTCCGGGCTCGCACTCGAACGTGACTTCTTCCGCGCCGTCCCAATCCACGGACCCGCGGAGCTTTTCGACGAAAGTGACAAGCTGGCTCGGGCTCAGGAAAGACGGCGTTCCACCGCCGAAGTAGACGAATCGCAGTTGGCGCTCCGAGAACGCGGGGTACCGGCTGTAAAGTGCGACCTCGTCGGCGAGCGCGGACACGTAGGCTTCCACGTCGCGAGCGTTTTTTTCGGTGTAGACCCTAAAGTAGCAGAACTTGCAGCGCTTCCGACAAAAGGGAATGTGAAGATAGAGCCCAAGAGGCACATCGGGATGTGGAGAGCGTCCTAGCACCTCTTCTACGGCAGAGAGATGCTCGTCGGACCAGAAGGAGAAGGGGGGGTAGTTCGCGATGAAGTAACTTCCGACTTCGGTCTCTTCTTTCTTACCGGGTTTACTGGATGGATCCAGGGATGATCCTGCAGACGTCTCTGCCGCGTCTCGTTTGGAGACCATTCCGATCGTGTCCTTTACCTGAGGCGACGACTGTCATCTCGCACCCCGAACCGGAGAGGGGCAAGCTCCTTGTCCCCTTCCCGAACCAGTTCATCAATTCTACCACTCCAGGACGGTGACCATTGTAAGACATTGTTCCCAAGCCACCTACGTCAAGAGCGCGTGGAATGGGCTTGTGGACTGGATCCAAGCCTACAGAGGGCGCCCGGGACCGGCGTCTGACCGAACCAGGCTGTCACACGCCGGCGTCAATGCGGGGATGTCCCGGCCGCTGTTGAATTTGGTCGGGTAGCGGCGGCACCTGTGAATACTCTTAGGCAGCAAACTCATCGCTGTCAAGAGATTTCTGTTTGCTTCTAAGCGCGTGAACGAGAGCGCCCATATGGCGATAGCCTTTGATACGCCGGAACTTTTTCTGCGCGGTGACGACGCCAAGAGCGGTCCATCGGCGAACCATGGAAGGACTCTTCCAACGCTTGACGTTTCTCGATACTCTGCGAATGGTTCCGTTGAGATTCTCAATGGCGTTCGTCGTGGCAAGAGACTGGCGAAGTAAGGCGGGCAGCGCGAGCTTCACGACCGTGAGTGTCTCTTCCATCCCTTCACGAAGGCTTCCGGCAGCTTCGTCGTAGCCGTTTCGCTCGAGCCACGACACCAATGCCTGAAGTCGCTTGCGCGCCTTGTCGGCACTCTTGCACTTGTAGGTTTCCTTCATCGTCTGGAGCACGTAGGCGTGACGAGACTTGGGAAGGTACGAGCGAAGATTCCGGAGTTTATGGATCTGGCACCTTTGGATGACCGCGAGGTCCCCCAAAACGTCGACGAGTGCCTTGCGGATGCCTTTGCCTCCGTCCACTACGCAGAGAATCGACTCATCGACGCGCAAGCCTCGCTCGAGAAGGTCCTGCAACATCGCGGTGCACACCCGAGAGTTCTCCGTCGAGCCCAGCCATATACCCAGGGGCACCTTCGTTCCATCTATTGTGATACCGAGAGTTACGACGACGGTCTGTCCGGCCACCTCAAGGCCATCCAGCATCAGTGCCGCGAGCTCGAACTCCTCTAGCCGCCGAGACAGGTATTCCTAGAGCTTCTTAGTCGTCTGGCTCACGAGGTGACGGCTGGCGGCACTCTTACTCGTGCCACGAGACTTCAACTTGGCCGCGGGTTTGTCCAGACTCGATTCGTAATTTCTGGTCGATACCCCCACCAAGATCTGATTCAATACTCGCTCTGGAAGCGGGTCTTCTTCGCGGAAGGCTTCGAAGTGTGGAAGCGACGCCTCCTCGCCCGACTTCGAGCGAACTCGAGGTCGCGACACTTGGATGCGACGACCACCGAAGCTCAGCTCTCCGTTCGTGCTCCCACAGTGGTTATGAGTTCGCTCCTTCTCGTGCTTGCCCTTGAGCCCCGCGATCTCCTCGGCGTCCTCTCTGAGCAGTAGGTGCAGAGCTGTCAGTCCTTGCTCGTACACCCATTCCGTCAGATCCGCCTTCGTGGCCGCGATCCCAGCTATCATCGGTAGCAGTATCTGACCGACTTGGCCAACTACCTTGCCCGTAGGCGAGTGCGTTTGCTTTCTTACTGGCTTCTTCGATTTCCTAGGCATTGGTGGCTCCTTGTCCCCCTCTGGAGACGGTTTATTGGCAGACCTATTCTTAGGCCGGCCAAGGAGCCGCCGCTACCCCAAATTCAACATCCGGCGGGACATCCCCGATGAGCTCGCGGTCTCGGAGAAATCTCAGAACCTTGTGCCGGAAGACGAGCTCGGCCTTATGGGAATCGACATAAGGGATAGGTTGCCAAGACCCGTCATCAAGGAAAACGCCGCGAGTGACGATGGCATGAATGTGCGGGTTCCACTTCAACGATGAACCGAAGGTCTGGATGACAGCCACCATGCCGGGTCGAGCGTGGGGCTCCTCGATGACGGCGGCCATCATCTCGCGGATGGTTTCGTAGGCGAGTCCCGCTAGCTCCCCAAGAAGCTCTCGGTGGTGGAGGAAGTAGAGCCTGAGCATCTTTGGGATGGAAAACACCCATTGCGCGTGCGGGACATCAGCGAGAATCTTGTTCTGAAGCAACGCGGAGAATCGTCCGCTTGGGGCTCCTTCGAAGGAATCAGATGTCCCGGAGTTCCCCCCGAAGGACGCCCCGCCGGGAAAAATCGCGGCACGCTTCGCCCCGCAGGATGGACATAGACCCCTACCTTTGCAGGAGAACGCGACAAGAAACTCAGCCGGACACCTCGTGCACTTCACACGGGCGAAACCCGATTCGAACAGGCCACAGTCGAGGTACTTGGCAACGGCAGCATCGTAAAGCCCTCGCCAGAAACCGTAGCGTCGCTCGAATCGCTCCTCCCACACTCCCTTGACGGTCTCGTAGTGGACGTCAAGGAGCTGATAGAGGGAGGTGGCGCGCGGGTGGCGCCGTCTGTAGGGAGGCGGGCAAAGGTTGCCCCCCGGCCGGAGAGTGGGAGACACCGCCACCGTGCCCATGACGGAGGAAGACGGAAGCGGACAATCGTCACCGGGGGGAAGCGCGATGGTGGCCTCGAGATCGAAGACCACGAGACCGGAGCCCGCCGGCGCTGTGGGATGCCACACGTTCCGGGCCACCGGGATCACTGCCCAAAAACGGCGGCCGCCTCGAAATTGCCCAGGTCGACACATCGGTGGGTGCCTGCGCCTGAACACTGATGAGGAACCGGGCGACGATTTCAGCCCCCTGCAATGGACGCCGGATGGCTCGCGCCCTGCCGTATACAGTGGTCGCTCCACGCCACCATCCACGTCTAAGGTGACGTCATCGAGGTGCCGGAAATACTCGCACCCCGATGACCGTGAACTTGATCGGCCACTGGCTGGTGGGACTTCCCGGTTGGTTATACCCTGTGCTTCCTACTCGAGTGGGGCGTAATCGGACTCTGGGTGGGTTTCTGCGTCGGTCTGGTGTCGTGGGACTGATACTTTTGGGGGCGTGGTCGCGGCGCGTTCGCGCGTTTCAACGCGAGCTGGCACCCTCCTTCGGTTGAAGGACTCGAGCGCCCTCGGTCTCGATGTCCAGGACGAAGGTTCGCACTTTCAGGCCCGCCCCTTTTAGGGTTCGCGCCATCGCCCGCGCGATGCGCTCGTGGCGATCGGGCGCAAAGGCTACCAGGGATGGTCCGGCGCCCGAGAGTGCCACCGCTGCCGCACCCGCTTTCCGTGCCGCGGTCATAGCCGCTTCGCCGGCGGGAATAAATCGCAAGCGGTGGCGCTGGTGCAGCCGATCCGCCACCGCCATCTCGAGTAGCTTGTAGTCGCCCGCGCGGAGTGCCTCCACCGTGAAGAGAGCGCACCCTACGTTGAAGACCGCGTCGCCGAGTGGAACTCGGCGAGGGAGCACGCGCCGCATCTGTCGCGTGGAAACGGAAACGTGTGGGAGCGCGACGATGAGCTTGAGCTTCGCTATCGGCACCTGGCGGGCTACCGGCGTGCCCGAGACGGTACTCACCAGGTTCAATCCTCCGAACAGCGAGGCGGCGGCATTGTCCGGGTGCCCCTCCATACCGTGGGCCAATCGCAATAGGTCTTCCCGAGAGAGCTTGCCACTGGTCATCGCGTTGGCCGCGAGCAGACCCGCGACGATCGCGGCGGCCGACGATCCGAGCCCCGATCCCAACGGGATCTCGTTCTTCACTCTCAGGCTGAGACCGCCGGGCGCTCGGCCGACCGAATCGAAGACGCGCCGTGCCGCCCGCACCATCAGGTTCCTGGCCCCGCGGGGTAGGCTTCCCGCCCCTTCTCCTTCGATCTCGACTTGCACCCCTCGTTCCGCGGGACTCATCTCCAACGTGTTGTGAAGATTCACGGCGAGTCCCAGGCAATCGAAGCCGGGACCCAGGTTGGCCGTCGATGCGGGAGCCTTGACGACGACCGGCTTCATGTCCCGATCTTTTTCTCGAGTGAGGCGAGATCGGTGGGGATGGGAGGCTCCATCTCGAAGCGTTCGGTTATGATACCAGGATCTTTGAGGCCGTGTCCCGTCGCGATCACGACGGCGGTCTTGCCACCGACCTTCATGCGCCCCGCCGAGACTTCCTGAATCAATCCCGCGACGCCGGCGGCGGAGGCCGGCTCGACCCAGATACCTTCCAAGGCGAGTCGTTCCTGCGCGGCGAGGATGGCTTCGTCCGGAACGGCCACGATCCGTCCCCCGGACTCGCTTGCGGCAGCCAGAGCTTCCTGAGCGCGGGCGGGGCGACCGATTCGGATCGCCGTGGCCACCGTGTCCGGCTCTTCTACCGGATGGCCGAGAACGAGTGGTGCCGCTCCTTGAGCCTGGACACCGAGCAGCGGGGGTTTGGCCGTCCCGTGAAGGGTGTGATGCTCACAGAAGCCTTTCCATACCGCGGTGATGTTACCGGCGTTTCCGACCGGCAGAGCCAGCAGGTCGGGCGATCGCCCCAGGGCCTCGATGATCTCGAAGACCACCGTCTTTTGTCCTTCCAGCCGGTAGGGATTCAGTGAATTGACGAGCGCGACCGGTAGCTTTTCCGATGCGGCTCGCACCAACTCGAGCGCGCGGTCGAAAGAGGCGTCGAGTCGGAGGATCTCCGCGCGGTAGGCCTGCGCTCCCGCCAACTTGCCGGCCGCCACCTTCGCTTGCGGGACGACCACCAGACAACGAAGCCCCGCCCGTGCGGCGTAGGCCGCGGCGCTGGCGGCGGTGTTTCCCGTGCTGGCGCAGATGACGGCCTTCGCGCCTCGATAGGCAGCGGCGGTGATGGCCACCGTCATGCCGCGATCCTTAAAAGAGCCCGTGGGGTTGAGGCCCTCGTACTTCAGAAGGATCGCCTCCGCCCCGATCTCGGACGCGAGTCGGGGTAGAGGGATGAGAGGCGTATTGCCTTCGAGCAGAGTTACCGGCGATGCGTCGGCGGGAAGCTCCAGCCAGTCACGGTAGCGGGCGATGACGCCGGGCCAAGCAGAGGACATCCTTCCGAGATTCTAACCGGAATCCGTTCGTGAATGGTTGTGTTAGAAGGCGTACTCGACGCCGACGAGCGGCGTTACTTTGTCCCTTAGACCGTTGTTGTCGAGGTTGAACAAGAGATTGAAGTCGACCAGAAGATTCTCGACCACGTTGAGCTTGAACTCTATGGCGCTACTGAGGGCGTTGAAAGAGTCTTCCTGAAAGGTCAGTGTCTGGAAAGTGGTTCTGCCATCCAGCGCTTGGAACTCCTCGACGGCCACGCGGGGGGTATCGATGACGTACTGTCCGAGAAGGTCCATCGCGAACGTGAAGCGAGAACCGAGAGAGAAGTCCGCTCCCACGGTGTAGAAAGCCTGGTCGGGCAGCTCGCCGGACTCGCCGGTGGTAGGATTGCCCGAGGAGATCGCGGGGCTCAAGGGCAAGCACGAGAAGGAGCGAACTCATAACCACTGTGGGAGCACGAACGGAGAGCTGAGCTTCGGTGGTCGTCGCATCCAAGTGTCGCGACCTCGAGTTCGCTCGAAGTCGGGCGAGGAGGCGTCGCTTCCACACTTCGAAGCCTTCCGCGAAGAAGACCCGCTTCCAGAGCGAGTGTTGAATCAGATCTTGGTGGGGGTATCGACCCGAAATTACGAATCGAGTCTGGACAAACCCGCGGCCAAGTTGAAGTCTCGTGACACGAGTAAGAGTGCCGCCAGCCGTCACCTCGTGAGCCAGACGACTAAGAAGCTCGAGGAATACCTGTCTCGGCGGCTAGAGGAGTTCGAGCTTGCGGCACTGATGCTGGATGGCCTTGAGGTGGCCGGACAGACCGTCGTCGTAACTCTCGGTATCACAATAGATGGAACGAAGGTGCCCCTGGGTATATGGCTGGGCTCGACGGAGAACTCTCGGGTGTGCACCGCGATGTTGCAGGACCTTCTCGAGCGAGGCTTGCGCGTCGATGAGTCGATTCTCTGCGTAGTGGACGGAGGCAAAGGCATCCGCAAGGCACTCGTCGACGTTTTGGGGGACCTCGCGGTCATCCAAAGGTGCCAGATCCATAAACTCCGGAATCTTCGCTCGTACCTTCCCAAGTCTCGTCACGCCTACGTGCTCCAGACGATGAAGGAAGCCTACAAGTGCAAGAGTGCCGACAAGGCGCGCAAGCGACTTCAGGCATTGGTGTCGTGGCTCGAGCGAAACGGCTACGACGAAGCTGCCGGAAGCCTTCGTGAAGGGATGGAAGAGACACTCACGGTCGTGAAGCTCGCGCTGCCCGCCTTACTTCGCCAGTCTCTTGCCACGACGAACGCCATTGAGAATCTCAACGGAACCATTCGCAGAGTATCGAGAAACGTCAAGCGTTGGAAGAGTCCTTCCATGGTTCGCCGATGGACCGCTCTTGGCGTCGTCACCGCGCAGAAAAAGTTCCGGCGTATCAAAGGCTATCGCCATATGGGCGCTCTCGTTCACGCGCTTAGAAGCAAACAGAAATCTCTTGACAGCGATGAGTTTGCTGCCTAAGAGTATTCACAGGTGCCGCCGCTACCCGACCAAATTCAACAGCGGCCGGGACATCCCCAGTGGCTGCGGAAGGTCGGGAACCCATTTCTTCAGTGGTTCGCGCTCGCACTGGACGACCTTGAACATGGTGGCGTGGATCGACTCAGCGGCGAAAGGCTTTTGGTAGCTCAGCAGCTCGTAGAAGACGGCCCCCAACGAAAAGACGTCCGAACGCACGTCGACGCGCTTCGCTTGGACTTGCTCCGGCGACATGTAGTTCGGCGTGCCGAGGATCAAGCCGCTCTTGGTCATCTCCGAAGAGGCCAGCCGGGCGAGGCCGAAGTTCATCAGCTTCACTTGCTGGTTGGGGAGCACGTGAATGTTTCCCGGCTTGAGGTAGGGAGCCGGGCGAAAGCAGGGGACCCTAGTGCCCTGTATCAGTGATTCGTCACCTAAGTCTCGGCCCCTTTTGCGAGTTTCGGGGACAGCTACCTAATCTAGCGAAGATAGGCGCTACTAGATTAGGTAGCTGTCCCCGAAACTCTCCTCGCCAGCACACAAAATGGCCTCGAGCCTTAGGCAACGATCCACTGATACAGTTTAAGTGTTTAGTTGTAATATCTCTCTCATGCGAGGGAGAGCCGTTGTGTTGACTCAAGCGGAACATAGGGAGCTTGGCAAACGAGTTTCGAGCCGTAGCGGTCGAGCGGATGACGCGCGGATCGCTCGGATGTTGCTCTTGCTGGCAGACGGTGCAAGCTATACGCAGGTGCAGCAGACGGTGGGCTGCACGGCGCCTTTTATCAGCAAGTGGAAACGCCGATTCTTGGAGGAGCGTCTGGCAGGTCTGTACGCGCGTCACGAGGGGCGTCCGATTCAAGTGCTCACGCCTCGGATGGAAGCACGGATTCTTTCGTGGACGCAGAAAAAACCGACCGACGGCTCGACTCACTGGAGCACGCGTCGACTTGCGAAGAAGCTGGGAATCCATCACATGATGGTGGCTCGCACTTGGAAAAAGCATGGTCTCCAGCCACACCGAATTGAGCATTACAAGGCCTCCAACGATCCGGATTTCGAGACGAAGGCAGCGGATATCATCGGTCTATATATGAATCCACCTCAGCACGCTGCGGTGTTTTGTATTGATGAGAAAACGGCGATCCAAGCCCTGGATCGACGGGACCCGATTTTGCCGTTGTCTCCCTGGCGGGCCGAGCGACACGGTTTCGAGTACGTCCGGCATGGAACGCTTTCTCTCTACGCCGCCTTCGACACGAAGACGGGGGTGGTTTTGGGCAAGACTGTCCGCCGCCATACCAGCCAGGAGTTCGTCGCCTTCTTGGAGCAGCTGGTTGCGAGCCACAAGCGAAAGCGCGAAATACATGTCATCCTCGACAATCTGTCGGCTCACAAGACCGCCAAGGTCGCACAGTTCCTCGAGGCCAACCCAAAAGTCCGACTCCACTTCACACCCACATATTCCTCCTGGCTGAACAAAATCGAACTCTGGTTCTCCAAGATCGAGCGTGCCCTGATCCATCGAGGCGTGTTCACGTCAACCCACGACCTGGGTCAAGTCTTAATTTTCCTGTCAAATCTCCGTACGGTTCCCCGCGCTCGGTTAAGCTGCTGATTCCTCCGACGTGCCTTGCGGGAGAAGCTCGTTGCGAAGCTCCTCGACTTTCCTAGCGGCGAAGACATCCATCCTCACGCCGCGCCATTTGTTTGCGACGGCCAAGAGCACAGCGAACGAGAGTTTCATCGCGGCCTCCTCGGTGAAGAAGTGAGGAATGACCTTTGTGCGACGTTTGTGCTCTCCGAACGTGCGCTCAAGTAGATTCGACGTGCGAAGCCTTTTGTGATGCGCCGCAGGAAGGCGTAGCGCCTGAAGACACGCTTCGAGGGTCTCTTCCATGCACTTCATCGCGCTCGGGAATCGTTGACGGTACCGAGCGATCACCTCCCGACCCTTCTTCAGCCCTTGCTCGTAGCTGTTCGCATGGAACGACTCAAGGATGGCCGCCTTGAGTTCGTCGCGCACTTCCTTCGGAGCCTTGCCCAGGATGTTCTCGAGGCGGTGCTTCTGGCAACGTTGCTTGAGGCTTCGAGGGAAGACCTCTGCGATCGCTTTGAGCACTCCAGGATTCCCGTCCGTCACGATGAGCAACGGCTCCCTCATTCCTCGGGCCACCATCTCCTGCAAAAACCCCTTCCAGTTCTCGTAGGATTCTCGGTTGCCGACACCGATATGAAGAAGAACTCGCGTCCCATCAGCGCGATAGCCGGTCGCAACGAGGATGGGCTCTTTCCTCTCCGCTCCTTGGTGGTAGCGCAGGTACGTGCCGTCGAGCTCGAGATACAACAGCTTCTCGTTCGAGAGATCCCGTTTTCGAAACGCCTCGAAATCCTCCGACAGACACCGTGTGACCCGGCTCACCACCGACTTCGAGACACCCGTACCGCTCAGCACGTCCGCGAACGTCGCCTCAATGTCACGCGTCGACATCCCGTGGACGTACATCCGCGCGATCAGTTCATCGAGTTTCTCGGTCCGGCTCACGTAGGCGTCGAGAATCTTTGACTGAAACACCTTCTCTGTTTCTCGTACCCGCGGCACTTGCACCGTTACCGCTCCCTCGCCCGTGAGGACCCGATGCGACTCATACCCGTTGCGTCGTCCCTTCTCCTTCGTCGTTGCCGGAGCGTTCTCATAGTAGTTTCGACCCAACGCCTCCGTCACCTCGCGCTCCAACGCATATTGAAGCATCATCTGAGCTCCCGACCGGACGATCTCCGAGAGATTCATCTCCCCAAATACCAGTTGTTCCTCGAACTGCTTGAGTAATCGCTGACTCGGTAGTACCTTTCCCATGATGTATGGTTCTCCTTTTCTGTCCCCATGACGGGGACGGGTTTTGAGCTTGGGGAACCATACATCGTTTTTCTTTGACAGGAATCTTAAGACATCACCCACGACCTGACCCGCAAGATCATGCGCTACATTCGCAAGTACAACGAAGACCCCAAGCCCGTGAAGTGGACCTACAACGATCCGTCACGACGCATTAAAACCACTAAACGTTCAGTTGTTACAGTCCACTAGTTAGCACAACTCGATGAGCGCATTGTCCAACAAGCGTTTGAAGATAACCAAGACCTCTTCCTGGTGCATTGGACAAATCTTGAGGATGGAGCGAACGTCCCACTCGCCGTTGATGCGGGAGAGGACGAAACCCTCCTGCGCGTCGAGCTCCGTATCGGCCAGTTCCTTGAGGGTGGACTTCAACACCGGGACGCCATCGAGGGGGATGTCCCGTATGCCTTCGACATCCTTCATCAACTGTTGAACCTTCAGAGTAGATAGTCGTGCGTACTTGTTCTGGGGATCGATCGCGAGCGCCGCGTCGAACGCGGAGAGTGCCTCTGGATACTGGGCGGCATTGAAGCAGACGACGCCTTCGCGGAGCTTCTCTTGGAGATCCTCCACCTGTTTTTCGAACGGGATCTCTTCTTCGGCGGCCTCGACGCGTATCAGACCGCGTTCATGCAGGTCGCGCAGGCGCGATGCCGCGTAGAAATCCACTGCATGCAATTCCAGTGCAATCTCTCCTAGATTCTTGCCCTGAGAAACGAGGCCCAAAATGCGGCGGTCCTCTTCGGACGTCGCCGCCTCGTCGTCGCATTGGGTCGAGAACCTAGTGAAGCGCGAAGGGAAGAACTGCCAGATACGCCGCCATTCATCGGTCCGCCTGGCTCCTTCCAGAATGAGTGCGGTGAGATCCAAGGGAAGATAAACGGAGATCTGGTCGGGCAAACGGTCGTCCTCGAAGACGAAATCTCCGTTCGACCACTGGAAGCAGTCGTAGATGCTCTCCTCGGTCTTGATGCGGAGCAGTTCGTTCAGCTCGTCCTCGGTGAGTAACCCGTCGCCGATGAGGATCTGTCCCAGCGGTTCATGGTTACGGTCCTGCCGGATGAGTGCGTTGAACGACTGCTCCTCGCTGATCTTTCCCGTGCGAATGAGGAACTGACCCAGGGTCTCGCGCGGACTGTTGGAGGTGGAGGAGAAGAGCCGTCCCTCCTTGAAGAAGAGTTGTTTCTCAATCGGCCCTCGCGTCAGGCGCAGCGTTCCCGTTTTGAGGTTAGAGCCACACCACTGGAGGAGATCCCCCACGTGCATGGTCTTGAGGCTCCCGGTGAGACTCATGGGAACCGCAAGGATGGAGACGAAGAAGGGACGCTCAGCCGTCGTGATCGAGTTCGACGTTCCAATAGAGGTAGTCCCGCCAGCTGTCTGGTACCTCTCGAAGCCCGATCGTGATCCGGATAGAGGGTAAGAACGTCGGCCGTTTGGGTGAACGGATGAGGCGGAGGCCCGCCTCCTTGGGTGTCTTGCCCCCCTTGAGTCTGTTGCACTCGATGCAGCATGTAACGATGTTTTCCCAATCTTTGCGGCCACCCCGGGAGACCGGTATGACGTGGTCGAAGGTCAGATCGAGGCTCGGCAGTTGTTGGGCGCAATACTGGCAACGATACTTGTCGCGAAGATAAATGTTCGCGCGCGAGAACGGCACGCGGTGAAACCGTCTGGCGATCCGCACGTGACGCAAGAGCCGAAGAACCGAAGGGAGTTTGAACGTGATCGAGACGCTGCGTATGTCACGGTCGTACGCCTCGACCACTTCGACTTTCCCTTTCGTGAGAAGGGTGATCGCCTTCTGCCAGGAGACGACCCGTAACGGTTCGTAGGTAGTGTTGAGGAGCAGGGTTTGCTCCATGCTTTACTCCATCCCCCCGATGCCACCGATGGCAAAGGGCTCCGAGACGGCACACTCCTCCACCTGAACGAAGCGGGTGGACTCCCGGAATCGAGACTTACCTTGACCTCTTGCGGGCTTGATGACCCTCCGTGAACCCCATCAAAGGAGGAAAACTCGTGTGACCTCTTCATGTTCCGACATTCGCGGCCGGGTTGTCAAGCTCGCAAAATGGGGGGACGGGACACTAGGATCGGGGCGTGGGAGCAATGAATTTGCCCAGAATCCAGATCGGGGTGGTAGGGGCCGGCGAGTGTAACGAGGACGTTGCTCGTCAAGCCGAGGGCGTGGGCCGCGCGGTCGCCCGGGCGGGTGCGGTGCTAGTCTGCGGGGGACTGGGGGGCGTCATGAAGGCGGCGGCTCGCGGAGCCCGTCACGAGGGAGGCTTCACGCTCGGTCTCCTGCCTGGAGTCGACAGGGAAACGGCAAACGAGTTCATCGACTGCGCCGTGGCCACCGGCCTCGGTCATTTCCGCAACTTTCTGGTCGCTCAGACGGCCGATGCCCTGGTCGCCGTTGCCGGACGATACGGGACGCTTTCCGAGATCGGGATGGCCCTCAATTTGGGCAAGCCCGTGGTGGGTCTAGGAAGCTGGGAGGTCGACGGCGTCGTCCAAGCGAGCTCGCCAGAAGAGGCGGTGAGACTGGCGCTGGCCGCCGTCCGCTAGCGAGCCTGCGAGCGGAGGACAGGTGAGCGAACGAGGAGTGAGCGAGCATTGAGAAAAAGGACCGACGAAAGGGCAAGCGCCGTTGGCCGCCCAACTACGTGGTTGCTTTGAGGGGAGCTCGTCAGGCGGTTGTGCAGTCCCTGTTGGCCGTCAACTAGGTGGGTGCTCCGACGGGAGTTGGTCAGACGGCGGTGGGGCCCCGCGGCATTGAGAGGAAGACTACAGGTACTGCCGGTAGACTGGATTCGAGCGGCAGTAGGCTAGGATCGCCCCGACGATCAGCTTCGAGTCTTCAACGGATAGATTCCGAAACCGCAGGCCTGCGCCGGGAGGAAGGCTGTGCACCGGGTGCTTCTGGTCGCGATTGACGTAGACGACGACCGTTTCGATCTCGAGAAGCCGGTCGTTTCCGGGGATGCGAAACCTGAGGACGGCCTCATCGCCCTCACCAATGGAGGTGTTGGTCTGCACGTAAACGCCCGCCACCGACAAGTCGATGAGCAACGACGCGTGCTCTTGGTCACCAATGGTAAGCGTGCATCGACGAACGAAGGGGACTCTGAGGGACCGATGTGCCTTGGCGGTCTGCGTTTTCAATAACCGTGCTCCAAACGCCTCCCGCTGGAGCGGACATCGAAGACGTGGGTCGGAACAGCAAATTTTAGCGCCCGCCCGTAGATCTGTCAACCAATAGAGCCTCCGGAACGCATGACATCGCACGGCGCCCTGACGTTCTGGCGTGTGCTACCATCGCGACCGATGAGTACTTGCCCTTTTGCCCGGCGCCTCGCCAAGGGATCCACACTCGCTCTGTTGATCCTCGGCTGTTTATCTAGCGCCAGGGCAGCGCTTCGTAACCCTGGAGTGATGTTGGAGCTTCGGGATCGCAATGGGCAGCGGTTCGAGAGGCTGGAGGCTTCGGGCATCGCCTACTACCGAGGCTGGCTCGTCGTCGTAGATGACATCGTGAGCTCTCTTTTCGTGTTCGATCGTAAGGGGACGCTCGCCCAGGTTGTGAATCTGGAAGGGTTCCCTTCGTTCGGTGTCAAGTTCGAGGACCTGGCGCTGGATCACGTCACGGAGAGTTTCTTCGCGGTGGGGTCGCACTCAGGAACGGACCGCGAGTTTTTCGAGGCGACCAGCGTGCTGGTTCGCTTCGGTCTCTCGGAGGGCAGTCAGGGGCTGGAAATCGACGATCGCGGCATCGATAGGCTTCCACTCAATAGGAGTTTCGAGAAGCTGGGTCTCTGGGAACCGGGGGGCATGAAGATCGAAGGCCTGGCTCTCGACCCCGCGAGAAATGATCTCTACGTTGGTTTGCGTGAGCCGACGGATCGCGCCCGAGTCTATCGGGTTTCGCTCCCTGAAATGGAGGAAGGTGTGCGCACCGGCATCCCACCCGTTCCCGAGCTCGAAGTGAGCTTCGACGCGGGTTCCGCTGAGGGCACACCCTTTTGCGTCTCCGCACTACTCTGGATCCCAGAGCGACGGGGACTCTTGATCGCCACCAGCACTGAGGACGATACGACGCACCGATTCGCGGGCAATCGTCTCTGGTTCTATTCGCGGGACGGCAGCGTCCGCCTCGTCCAGGACACGTTCGACGATGGACTCAAAGCCGAGGGCCTGACCATGGGCGATGGCTACATCTATATCAGCTACGACAACGATCAAGACGACACCGAGATCCCGAGCCAGATGCGCGTCGTACCGATCGCAGATCTCTTGGGTTTCGACGTTGCAGATCGTTCCAGCCTGTCGGGAACGATGCTGAATTGAATCGAGTGCTGGGGCACCATGGCAGTTCAGCGACTCGACCCATCCACCGTTGAGAAGAAAGTCCTAGGGGCGATCCGCGAGCTGCTGGAGAACCTGGGAGGTAGTCGCGCCCTGGCTGCGGTGGATCGGCACGCCGGTTTGGATCGGGATCTTGGCCTCGGGAGCCTGGAGCAGGTGGAGCTCGTCTCCAGGCTCGAAGCTGTGTTCGGCGTCGAGCTCCCGGAAACTGTGCTTGCCGAGGCAGGGACGGCCGCCGACTTGGTCGATGCCATCCTTTCCTGCGAAGCCCCTACCCACGCGGCGCGTCGCCCGGCGACGTCTGCGATGGCTCCGGCCCCGTCGACCCCGGTAGCTGCTGAGACGCTGGTCGAGCTGGTGATCCAGAGGGCGGAGATGGAGCCCCAAAGGCCTCACATCTATCTGCAGGCCGACAAGGGACCGGAGACCATCATTCGATATGGTGAGCTCCACGCGGAGGCAACAGAAGTCGCGAGCGGGCTCGCAGGACGGGGAGTTGGCGTCGGAGATCCCGTCGCGCTCATGCTTCCCACGAGCCGCGAATTCTTCACGGCCTTCGCCGGGATCCTCCTGGCGGGAGGGATTCCTGTGCCTCTTTATCCGCCGTTTAGTTTGGATAGGATTCAGGAATACGCGACCCGCCAGGCCGGCATCCTGTGGGATTGCGGAGCGCCGGTGCTAGTCACTGTTCAGCACGGTCGATCTATGGGGCATCTTCTTCGGTCTCTCGTGCCGAGCTTGCGTCATGTCACCACCGCGGAAGGCCTTCTAATGGACGCCGGCGCCGCGCCTCGCGTTGCCGTCGATCCAGATGCGTCGGCCCTCATCCAATACACCTCAGGGAGTACCGGAGATCCCAAGGGTGTGCTGCTTACGCACAAGAATCTTCTCGCCAACATCCGGGCGATAGGAAGGGCGGTGGATCTGAGATCCACGGATGTCGGCGTGAGCTGGCTACCTCTCTATCATGACATGGGGCTCATCGGTTGCTGGCTGACTCCTCTATTCTTCGGGTTCCCTATGACGATCATGTCTCCGCTCGCGTTTCTTTCCCTGCCGGAGCGGTGGCTTTGGGCCATCCACACGCGCCGCGCGACGCTTTCGGCCGCGCCCAACTTTGGCTACGAGCTGTGCGTAAGACGTACAAGGGACGAGGTCTTGGAAGGACTCGATCTTTCTACTTGGCGGGGAGCGCTCAACGGAGCCGAGCCCGTTTCGGCGAGCACCATCGAACGGTTTAACGCTCGGTTTTCTCGTTACGGTTTCCACCCAGCGGGCATGAAGCCGGTTTACGGTCTGGCGGAATCCTCGCTGGCCTTGGCCGTGAGCGACCCCGACCGGACGCCTCGCGTGGAGAACATTTCTCGAGAGTCGTTCGAGCGAGAGGGGCAAGCCCTTCGTGCCTCGAACAAAGAGAAGATGCCTCTCCGTTTCGTCTCTTCGGGGCACCCGATACCGGGCCATGAGCTGCGTGTGGTAGATGAGGCCGGAGAGGAGCTTGTCGAACGTACGGAAGGACACCTCCAGTTTCGTGGTCCTTCGAGCATGCAAGGCTATTTTCGCAACCCCCGTGCGACCGAGGCGGTTCGCAAAGGCAACGGATGGATCGATTCGGGAGATCGGGCGTTCCTTGCGGACGGCGAGGTCTTCGTGACCGGTCGCGTCAAGGACGTCATCATCCGTGCCGGTCGTAACCTCTATCCTCAGGCCATCGAAGAGTTGGTGGCGGACGTCGAGGGGGTGCGGCGCGGGTGCGTTGTTGCGTTCGGAGTGACCGATTCGAAGCTGGGAACCGAGAAAGTCGTGGTGGTAGCGGAGACCCGCGAGGAGGGAGAGGGCGCCAAGCGAGAGCTGATCGCGGCGATTCAAAGACAGCTCACCGAAGCGCTCGGCTTCCCGCCGGACGACATTATTCTCACGCCACCAGGAGCGGTTCCCAAGACATCGAGCGGCAAGCTCCGGCGTTCGTCGTGCCGGGAGCAGTATCTGCACGGAGACCTCGCCGCACCGAAGCGGAAGAGTCGCCTCCTCATCTCGAAGTTGGCGGTCCTGTCGTCTGCTCTATGGCTGCTTTCCCGACTATCCGATCTGGGGCGCCTCGGGTATGGCATTTACGTATTACTCGTCGCGACGGTCTTCTTTCTTCCAGTCTGGGGTCTATCCTGGGTCATTCCTTCCCGGCGGGCTTTTGCCCGCGTGGCACGAATGGGGGTCAGAGTCTTTCTCCGTGTCGCGGGATACCGCGTTCGTGTCGAGGGTCTGAGCCAATTAGGAAGCGGTGTCGAAGAGCCGTTCGTCCTGGTTTCGAATCATGCGAGCTACATCGATCCTCTGCCCTTGATGGCCGCCCTTCCACTCGACTTCGCCTTCGTGGTCAAGGCGGACGCCATGAGGTGGCCGGTGATGGGGAGAATCATCCGTCGTTTGGAACACTTGCCGGTCGCGCGGGGGGACCTCAGGGAGAGCGTGTCGGATGCCGAGAGGTTGGGAGAGGCCCTGCGGCAAGGTCGGTCGCTTTTCTTCTTCCCCGAGGGGACGTTCACGCCGGCCAGCGGTCTGCGTCCCTTTCGTTTGGGCGCGTTCAAACTGGCGGCGGAATCGGGGAAAGCCATCGTGCCGGTTTCCTTGATTGGCACCCGCCGCCTGCTTCGCGACGGGACCTGGCTTCCTCGCCCGAGCAAACTGGCGCTCGTCGTGGGCACACCGATCCTTGCGCCATCCAACGCGCTCGCCGAGATGGTGCGTTTGCGCGACGAGGCCTCCGCGCAAATCGCGCGGCACATCGGGGAGCCGCGGCTGGATCTGGTTGCCGCCGGGCCTCCAGTACCCTAGTGCCTAGCTGTTCTTGCGATCGATAGCGTCCGCTTCGATCTCGATCAACATGTCTTTGTGAACCAGAGGTAACTCCTCGCCGTGGCCCGTCGTGACAAGCGTGTCGGAATGTTCCATCGTGAGCAGTCTTGAAAGGAGTGCGAAGCGATGGAAGCGAGGACAGCATTTCGTAGGCGAGCACGTGAAGAAAATCGTGGCCGCACAGGTCGAGGGCGGCGTTACTCGCGGGAACAACGTCGCGAAGCGGTGCTGTATCTGAATCAGATGAAGGATCAGGGCGCGAGCCTTGAGGGTGTCGCGAGGGGGCTCGGGGTGAGTGGCTGAAGTCTATCTCGATGGAATCGAGAGGAGGCTATGAGGGGTATCGTTCGGCGTGTCGAAGTCGTGGAATCGGAAAAACGCACGGAGATTACGCTGGTAACCCCGCGAGGGTATCGAATCGAGGGTCTGTCGGAACAGCGGCTGCTGCGGCTTTTGAGCAGCTGGGATGAAGTGGAATAGCCGTCGGGTGTCGGCATGGGCGTACGCGGCGCCGGCGGATCTCCGCAAGGGCTTTGACGGTCTGTCGGCGCTGGTGATGAACGAGCTTGGTCGTGACCCGCTGAGCGGTGAGCTGTACTTGTTCGTCAGCCGCAACCGAATCCGCGCGAAAGTTCTGCACTGGGACGGGACCGGACTGTGCGTCTACGCGAAACGTCTCGAAGAGGGAAAGTTCGCATGCCTGTGGTCCAGCGGTGACGGCGAGCCAGTGCGACTGACGACGACAGAGTTGTCGTTGTTTCTGGAGGTGAGCCGGTTGGTCGGAAAAATATCTTTGTCACCTCCTGAAATGAAGCATTTTTCACTTGCCGTGAGATCGTCTCTATGATCTAATCGTATTCCGTGGTTCGCATAAAAAACGAACACGACCTCGAAACACTCCGCCAGATAGCTCTCCTCGTTGATAACGAGAACCAGCGCCTCGTCAATGAAAACGTTCGTCTGCGAGTGGAACTGGCGAGACTAGCGAGCACTACCCGCAAGCTTGCTCCGAAGTGCTTCGTTTGATCGGAGAGCTGTACGAAGTCGAACGCGAGGTCCCGGGTCCGTTTCCCGGCGATGAAAAAGCTCAGAAACTGAGACTTCGTTTACGCAAGCAACGTTCGCAGCGGATCTTGAAAGCGATTCGGCAATGGGGCGAGAGCCAAAGAGGATTGCCGCGAAGCGACTTCGGCAAGGCGGTCCGCTACATGCTGGAGAGATGGGAGACACTCACGCTGTTCGCCGAAAACCCTCTCGTCTGGCTTGACAACAATCACGCCGAGCGCGCCCTGAGGGAACCTGTCGTCGGTCGCAAAAATCACTACGGCAGTCGAACGAAACGCGGAACCGACGTCGCAGCGCTGTTCTACACCCTGTGCGAGACCGCGAAGCTTCAGAACGTCGACCCCAGGGCCTACATGCTCGAAGCGGCCTACGCCGCCATCAACCAGCCAGGAACCGTGTTACTCCCCGACGCCCTACGCGACAACTCCGCTGCGTAGCTTCTCCTCCGAATCGCGATGTTCCAACCCGCTCCAGTGGGGCACGGCGAGGAGTTACTCCAGTTCGCCGGTGATCGATCGCTGCTCGTGAGCGCCGAACAGAGAATCTTCATTGCCGACGAGGTGGCACGCCTGGTGTCGTTCGCCGTGGGTTTCTTCGCCGACGCGGGCTATGCTTGGCCGAGGGGCACGAAGATGGCCTTCAACGATCTCCGTGCCGATGTCGGTATCGGTTTGCTACTAGGAAGGAATCGGCTGTCGGCCACTCGCCCGGGAGTCCGGTTCGACCTAGCTTATGCCCTTCACCCGGTGGCTGGCAGGAGCCGTTGGCTCTTCTCCGTGGGCTCGCGCGTCGGGCTCTAGAATCCCCGTCGTTTTACTCCTTCTCCAGCACGAGCAGGAATTGGCGATCTAAAAAGTCTTCCTTTCGAACCAGACGGAAGTCCTGGCCCGTCGCCGCTTCGACGAGCTCGCCCGGTCCGATGATGTGATCGAGTTTGTCGCCCCGTACGCCGATGAAGCCCACCCGAGCGCCGCTCGCGAGTCGCTGGCCCGCTTCCCCTAACTCTTTTTCGACCTGGAGCAGCTCCTGCTCGGCTGCCGACACGTGCAAGTCCAGCAGGGCGTCGAGAGCGGAGGGCAACTCGGACACAACGGCTACGCGCGGGGCGTTCCTTTCGATCGCCTGCGCGACACGAGAGGAGGGCCCCACTGCGTAGACGGATCCGTCCGTACCTACGCGCCGCTCGAGTCGCTCCAAGAAGTAGGTGTCGGAGGGGTGCCATTCCGCGACCCGCATTCCGGGGTGAACGCCGATGGCGTCGAGGACGGCCTCCGGCTGCTGCCAGCGATCCCGCCTCTCCTCGGCTCCTCGTTGGTAGAAGTAGAGTGCGGCTAGCGTCACCGAAGCGAGCACGACGGGAAGGAAAGCCAGAGCCACGTAGTGGCGAGGAGGGGTCTCCATGATCTAATCGGGGCTACGTGGTGAGTGGCCGGGGTTAGTTCGCGCTCGAAGTGTCTTCAACGGGCTTTTCGTAAACCACTTCTCCGCCAATCACGGTGTAAAGCACCTCGGTGTCCAGGATCTCGCGGGGCTCGATCGTCAAAATGTCCTTGGACAGTACGGTCACGTCAGCCAGTTTTCCTACTTCCAACGAACCCTTTTCCTGCTCTTCGAAGGCGGCGTAGGCGGCGGCGAGCGTATAAGAGCGAAGGGCCTGTGCCCTGCTCATTCTTTGACCGGCAAACCAGCCTTCGGGTGGCTCGCCCCCCTTGTCTTGGCGAGTGATAGAAGCGTAAAAATTTTCCAGCGCCGAAATGCTTTCCACCGGAGCGTCGGTTCCATGGGCAATCTTGGCTCCGGAGAGCAGAAGTTTTTGCCACACATAGGCCCCTTCCGCGGCGCGCTCCCCGCCGAGTCTATCGACGGCCCAGGGCATGTCCGACGTACAGTGCACGCCCTGCATGAACGCAATGACTCCCAGTGCCGCGAACCGCGGGATGTCGAGCTCGTCGATAATCTGGGCGTGCTCGATGCGAAAGCGGGGGTCGCCCACTCCGGAGTGCAGGTGGTTCCGGAACCTCACCCAGCTCTTCGGCCGCGGCCTTCACTTTTCGGACGATCTCGCGCGCGCTGCGAGTGCCAACGAGATCCAGCTGCATCTCGCTGAAACCAACGCTCATGAAATGGACGTGCGAGTCGATGAAGCCTGGAATGGCGAGTGCGCCGGCCAGGTCGATGACACGCGTCTCGGGCCCAACGAAATTGTTGATCTCGGCGGTCGTGCCGAGGGTGGTAATCCGGTCGCCGGTAACGGCCAGAGCTTCCGCCACCGGACGCTCCGTCGAAAGGGTGATGATCTTGCCGCCCCGAATCACCAGATCCGCCTTGGAGCCCGGAGGAAGACACGCAACGGCGAGCGCAAGCAAGAGGGATGGAACCAGAAAACGCATGCTTTTCCTATCCGACCAAAGATCGAGACGCGTGCCGGGGGGGCGGCTCTGCCTTTCGAATCCTCTCGAGCCTACAGGCAGGAGTCCTTGCTCGTCTTGGCAGAACCATTGTAGTTAGTGAGGAAGTTTTTTTCCAATTTCGATCGGGTAACCGTCTTGGTGCCAAGCCTCGGCACCCCCCGCCATCGAGGAGACGTCCTCGAAACCCGCGTCGAGGAGGATCCCGGCTGCAACGAGGGAGCGATTGCCAGTCCTGCAAACGGTGACGATCGATCTGGCCCGGTGAGAATCGAGCTCGGCCAGCCGCTCGGGTAACTCGCCCAATGGCACGAGCATCGACCCGGGCAGGTGCCCCAAAGGCCTGGAATACTCGTCGGCCTCGCGGACGTCGAGAAGCAAGGGTGGGTCGGCGGCCCGGTGCCGCGAGTGAACCTCTTTCGGAGATACCTCGGGAACCGACTCCAACGACGAGCTACCCACGACGGGAGAGCACACGTTCATGCAGGCTGCGTCCGTAGGGATCCAGTCGACCTTGGGATCGGTGGTGCCCTCAAGATTGGCCTGGACCGTCTTCACCATCCACTCCGGCGTCGGCTGCGCCATCGAGCCCATCCAATTCACGTAGCCCTCTTTGTTCCTCGGGGTCAGGTTGAGGTTCGTCTCCCGCTCCATGCCAATGGTCGATTCCGTCAGATTTCGGTAGTCGTGCGCGGGATAGATCCTGTCCGTGTCCTCTAAACCGGGGACCACGCGCTGCAGACTTTCCCAATGTTCTGCGGGATCGCCCCCGGGTAGATCCATTCGCCCCGCGCCGCCGATGAAGAGCCAGTCGCCGGTGAGCAACATACCCGGTAGGCTCACCGTCACGCTGTCCTTCGTATGGCCCGGCGTCTCGATGAAATCCATCGCCACCTCACCCACCCGCAAGGCCGAGCCGTCGCTCAGGCGCTGAGCCAGCGTGCAAGCACGCCCGATTTCTTGTGCATGGCGTACTCGGCGCCGGTCCGTTTGGTCAGGTCAGTTCCACCGGAAAGGTGATCGGCGTGCGTGTGCGTGTCGATCACATAACGAAGCGCCCACCCCTCATCTTCGAGGAGCTTCAGGTAGGACTCCACATGGTCCAGGACGGGATCGATGAGTGCCGCCTCCTTCGTTGGCTCCGAACCCACCAAGTAGGTACGGCAAGCACCGGGGTTGAGCTGTTTGAATACCAAATAGCGGTCCTTCGTCTTCATCCGACACTCCGGGCCGCAGATGTTGAGCTTTGGATCGAGACCTCCCCTCTGGGTCCTAACGGTGTGGGCAGTGTGAGAAAACCAGCAGGACCATGGCCAGCAGCCTACCCTGGAAGGCAGTGTCCCGGCAAGGACCGCTCAGTGTCCCCGGGGTGGGAATGAACTGTCTCGCGAATGGTTGACTCCGTCCACCGCGACCGGATACCATGCGCCGGATCGAGCAAACTCAACTCCTTTCTCAGATCAAACTTTGGTTTCGAATGGGCACGCTCGGGGAGGAAACGAATGGCTGGAAGGGGCAAAGACAAAACAGCTGCTGGTATTCTGAGTATCCTGCTGGGTGGACTCGGAGTCCACCAGTTCTACCTTGGCTCGATGGGCACGGGGTTTATTCTAATCGCTGGCAACCTGCTGTGCTTTGCGAGTTGGATCGTTGGCTTGATCGAGGGCATCATCTTGTTGACCATGAGCGACGACGACTTCAACAAACGCTACAACGACCGCACCCCAGAGCCCGTCGAGTTCGTGTTCATGAAGCCGAAGGAATAGCCTTCGCTCCAGAACGCCCCGCCATTAACTAGATGGTCCTTTCGCCCCGGGGTCGGCCCCTTCCCGGGAGGGGACTCCTCTCAAAAGCTCGCTTTGCTAGTGTCCTGTATCAACAGGGCACTAGCTCTACTAGGGTCGCGGAATCAAGTGGTGGGCAAATATCAGACTCAAAATGAGCAGGGCGCAGAGCGTGAAGTGCGGGGCGGTCAAGCGGGGGTACATCCATAACCAGAAGCGACCCTTGGGCTCGCGGTCATTCATGCGCAGCCGGGCATAGAAGATCCTCTGGATCGCGATGAGGTTCGTGAAGATCGCGAGAATCCAGAGCGTGATGTGCAGGTTGAAGGCGAGCGCACCAATAATGATGGTGACGGTCCGCTCTGCCCGCTCCATGAAACCAACCTTGCAACTGTCGATAACCGTCTCCGCGCGCGCGCGAACATAGGGGGTCGTCGCGATGCCAACCACCGCCAACGACCAAAGCGTGAAATAAAGAAGCCGTTGCGTGTGAACGTGCCGGTTGGTGTAGACCAAGATGGCGAACAGCATGATGAAATCCGTGTAACGATCCACCACGGAATCCAGGAACCCACCGAAGCGCGTGCTGCCCCTCGAGATACGAGCGACGGCGCCATCGAGCAAATCGAAAGCGCCGGCGGCAATCAGGACCAAACCGGCCAGTTTCTGATTGCCGGCGTGCACCGGAATGAAGACCAACGACATCACGACCGGCCCGGCCAGCGTCACCGCGTTGGGGGGAATTCCGACCCGAATGATGCCGCGTGCGATGGTATCTCGGGCAAAGCCGAAGATTCCGGCCACCGCCCTCGACAGGGCGACCGCGATCCCGCGCAGGAACGATTTGAATCCCTGTGGCGGCTGCTCCAGTGTGGTCTTTGCTTCCAACGGGCCTCCTCGATCACTCGGGCAAGGGGAGGGAAATGTATCACACTTTACCCCCCGCGCCGCGCGACTCCCCCCCTAGACACCGCAGACACCGCCGTCGCCGAGTCTGGACGCTGTGCTAAGATCGCCGGGTTGTCTCCCTGCCCTCAAGAGACAAGATGAGACAAGGAGAGACAAGATGCCTATGGACAACGATATCCGCCACGATTGGTCGGTAGACGAAGTACAGACCATCTACGGGCAGCCCGTCATGGAGCTGGTCTATCAGGCCGCCTCGCTCCACCGACGGTTTCATGACCCCTCCGAGGTCCAGGTCTGCTCCCTTCTCTCGGTCAAGACGGGTGGTTGTCCAGAGGACTGCGCCTATTGCCCGCAGTCGAGCCGGTACGAGACCGATGTGAAATCCCATCCGCTCCTTTCGATGAATGAAGTCCTCGACGCCGCCCAAAGAGCGAAGGCGTCCGGCTCGACCCGCTTTTGCATGGGCGCCGCTTGGCGCGAAGTGCGTGACAACGAGGACTTCGAAGCCATCCTGAAGATGGTCCACGCGGTTCGAGAGCTCGAACTGGAGGTCTGCTGCACGCTCGGGATGCTCAAACCCGAGCAAGCGCGCCGCCTCAAGGATGCCGGACTGACCGCCTACAACCACAACCTGGACACCAGCGAATCCTTCTATCCCGAGATCATCAGCACGCGCAGCTACCAGGAAAGACTCGAGACCCTAAAGGCGGTTCGCGACGTGGGCTTGACGGTTTGCTGCGGTGGCATCGTCGGCATGGGAGAAAGCGAGTCCGATCGCGTCGAGATGCTGCAGACCCTGGCAACCCTCGAGCCGCACCCCGAGTCCGTGCCTATCAACCTGCTGGTCGCGGTAGAAGGGACGCCGCTTGCGGACTCCAAGCCGGTACCCACGTGGGACATGATCCGGATGATCGCGACGGCAAGGATCCTCATGCCGTCGTCCATGGTGAGGCTTTCCGCGGGGCGCTTACATATGTCTCCGGAAGCCCAGGCACTGTGCTTCCTCGCCGGCGCGAACTCCATCTTCGCCGGTGAGAAGTTGCTGACAACACCCAACCCGTCACGAAGTGAGGACGATTCCCTGTTCGATCTGCTTGGCTTGAAAGCCAAGCCAGCCTTCGATCACATCGTGGATGCTTCTCCGCCTGGTGTAAGAGATGCCGGACGCTGATTTAGACATCTACCTGAAGAGAGCGATCGGGGAGAGAAAAGCCGCCAACGCTCTGCGGGCTCTGACCCTGCCAGGCGACCGCATCGATTTCTGCTCGAACGACTACCTCGGTTTCGCGCGTTCCCCCCGGCTTCGCAGCATGGTGCAGGAACGACATGCCCGTCGCGGGGACGACTTCCTGGGTTCCACCGGATCGCGTCTGATCAGCGGAAACTCCGAGCTCTGCGAATCGGTGGAAGAACGGATTGCCGATTTTCACGGGGCTGAAGCGGGCCTGGTCTTCAACTCCGGCTACGATGCAAACCTCGGCTTGATCTCCTCCGTTCCTCAACGCTCGGATACGGTCCTGTACGACGAGCTCGTGCACGCTTCGATCCGCGACGGCCTCCGTCTGACATTCGCCAGGTCCTACTCGTTTCGCCACAACGACCTCGAAGACTTGAAGTACAAGATCGGTCTGGGTCGAGGGCAAGTGTTCGTCGCCGTCGAGTCGATCTACTCGATGGATGGCAACGCCGCGCCCTTATCGGAAATGGCGAAGCTCTGCCGGGAGCACGGCTGTCACCTGATCGTGGACGAGGCGCACGCGACGGGAGTCTTCGGACCCGGTGGGCGAGGCAGGACCGTCGAGCTCGACCTCACGGACAAGGTCTTCGCCCGCGTCCACACGTTCGGAAAAGCGTTGGGAAGCCATGGCGCCATCGTTCTCGGTTCCGACACCCTTCGGACGTTCCTCATCAACTTCGCGCGCTCGTTCATCTATACCACTTTCTTGCCCCCCCACAGTCTTCTGGCCGTGGAGTCCGCTTACGAAATGCTCGGCGAATCCCAAGAGCTCATCGAGAAACTGCACGGCAACATCCGGCTGTTTCGTTCGGGGATCCCTGCTGAGCTCGGCAAGTCGTTCATCGAGAGCGATAGCCCCATCCAGTGCTTTCTGATTTCGGGGAACGACCGCGTCAAACAGGCGGCCGGCCACTTGAGGGGTGAGGGCTTCGACGTGCGGCCCATCCTGTCCCCGACTGTGCGGCGGGGCAAAGAACGGTTGAGAATTTGCCTCCATGCCTTCAACACAGCGAACGACATTCAACGTCTGACCGAGCTCCTGAGAGCTTGCCTCCAGGATGCGGAGCGGGAGGCGGTGGCCGAGTCATGAGACCGATCTTCGTTACCGGAATCGGGACGGAGGTGGGCAAGACGGTCGTCTCGGCCATCCTCGTCGAAGCGCTGTGTGCGGACTACTGGAAACCCGTTCAGGCCGGCGATCTGGAAGAGACGGACACGGATCGGGTGAGGAAGCTCGTCACCAACAAGCTCTCGTACCTTCATCCCGAGACCGTCCGCTTGCGGACGCCCGCATCTCCACACGCCGCTGCCAAATTGGAAGGCCAGAAGATCGATCTGGATAGGTTCGAGCTTCCCCCGGCCATTCATGGAAGGCCTCTGGTCATCGAAGGTGCCGGTGGGGTGCTCGTGCCGCTCAACGATTGCCTCTGTATGGTGGATCTCATCGAGAAGCTCCGATGCGAGACCGTCGTGGTCTCGAGAAATTACCTGGGAAGCATCAATCACACGCTCTTGACCATCGAAGCACTGCAACGGCGCGGGATCGAGATACTCGGCCTCGTTTTCAATGGCGAAGGGAACTCCGATACGGAATCCGTGATCCTGAGCCAGACCGGCGTCGCACTCTTGGGACGCGTTCGATGGGAGACAACGCTCACTCCGGAGCTCATTCAACGTTACGCAGACGAATTCGCGCCCGTATTGGCCCGCCACGGTCGGCGGCGGGCGGTCGGCACGTAGCGCAACAGACACATCAGGCGCCCTGGGCCCCTCTCACTTCTAGACAAAATGAATCTGGTCGAGCGCGATCGCCGGGCGATCTGGCACCCTTACACCCAGATGAAAACGGCAGATCCACCGATTGCCATCGCACGCGGCGAAGGCGCCTTGCTGTTCGATGAAGACGGCCACGCCTACATCGATGCCATCTCATCCTGGTGGGTCTGCCTACACGGGCATTCCCATCCTCACATCGCCAAGAAGATTCAGGAGCAGCTGGCGCGGTTGGACCACGTCATCTTCGCCGGATTCACTCACGCCCCTGCGGTGGAGCTGGCGGAACGGCTGCTCCAGAAAATGCCCGAGAATCACGCCAAAGTGTTCTTCTCGGACAACGGATCCACTGCGGTCGAGGTGGGTCTCAAGATGGCGATTCAGTACTGGGTGAATCGCCGCACGGAGAAAAGGCGCATCATTGCTCTTGAGAACGGCTATCACGGGGATACGTTCGGAGCCATGTCGGCGAGCGGCAGAGGTGCCTTCGTCCACCCCTTCGCACCCTTCCTCTTTGATGTGAGCCACCTTCCGACACCCACTCCTGGCCATGAAGAAGAAACGCTGGCCGCGTTGAAGAACGCACTGAGCGAGGGAGACGTCGCTGCCTTCATCTTCGAGCCCTTGGTGCAAGGCGCCGGCGGGATGGTCATGTATGCCCCGGATGTTCTGAAGGATCTACTCGCTCTATGCAAACAACACGACGTCGTTACCATTGCCGACGAAGTGATGACCGGCTTTGGACGGTGCGGACGCTTCCTGGCGGTCGACCACCAAGACGTACCTCCGGATATCGTCTGCCTGTCCAAAGGACTCACCGGCGGTACGCTCCCGATGGGAGCTACGAGCTGCTCGGGTGACGTTTACGAGGCGTTCCACTCGGACGACAAGATGCACACGTTTTTCCACGGGCACTCCTTCACGGCCAATCCCGTCGGCTGTGCGACCGCTCTCGGAAGTCTCGACCTTCTGGAGCGCGACGCCTGTTGGGACAACATTCGACGCATCGAGGCGCGTCACCAGGAGCAGATCGACTCTTTCCGGAATCATCGCTTGGTGCGAGACGCGCGTCAGACCGGCACCATTCTGGCCGTGGAGATCGACTCTGGAAACGAGACCTCCTATTTCAACGAGATCCGCGACCAGCTCTATCGTTTTTTTCTCGAGAAGGGCGTTCTACTCCGCCCGCTCGGCAATGTGGTTTACGTACTGCCCCCGTACTGCATTTCCAACGATCAACTCGATACGGTCTACAGGTGCATGGAAGGCGCGCTGGATGCACTGGCCGAGCGGCGCATCTAGTGTGGACGCGTCTCCAGTCGGAGTTTGTGCACGCCACTATGCCCTAGCTACACTCCCTACCGGAGGCTGCGGTGAGTCAGTTCGTCATCAGGGGGATGGGCTCGATTTCCCCTCTTGGTTGCACAGGCGAGGAGGTTTGGCAGAGTTACCAGTCTCCGTTGAGCTGTATCGGTTCCAGAGATTTCCACGGTAATCCCACGCCGGTCGCCGCCCTCGACGAGCGAGCCGAGTCCTGCCTCAAGGAGCTCCGGCAAGAAAGGGAGCCATACCAGGGGCTCGATAGAACCGTGGCGATGGCGATGTTCGCCAGCCGCCAGGCCGTTGCTCAATCCGGCTGGAGCTCGCGGCTCGACATCGGCATCAACATCGGCTCCTCTCGGGGAGCCACCTCGCTCTTCGAGAGCTTTCATGACTTTTTCTTGACCCATGCTCACAGCCGTGTCCCTACTCTCACCTCACCCTTGACCACCCTCGGGAATCTTTCTTCCTGGGTCGCACAAGATTTGTACAGTGAAGGTGTGACCATCAGTCATTCCGTGACCTGCAGTACGGCACTACAGAGTCTCGTCAACGCCATCGCTTGGCTGAAGTCGGGCATGGCGAACCGCTTCATTGTCGGCGGCACCGAGGCGCCGCTGACCGCTTTCACCGTGGCTCAAATGAAGGCCTTGCGTATCTACTCCGACCGATTCGACGAAGAGTATCCCAGCCGCCCGCTCGCAAACGATGCCTCCCGAAACTCTATGGTTCTCGGCGAAGGTGCCGCGGTCTTTTGCGTCGATGGAGGAGCTGGGGCGAGCGGAGAGGACGAATCTCCAACTCTGGCCGTCGTCGATAGCGTCGGCTATGCAAACGAACAGCTTTCCCACAACGCGTCTTTATCGGAAGAGGGAGAGTGCCTCTACCACTCGATGAAAATGGCGCTGGACGCCTTGGACGGAAAGAAAACGGTCGACGCGATCGTCTTGCACGCCCCCGGTACGTTGAAGGGCGATCGCTCGGAGCTGAACGCGGTGCGCAAGCTCTTCGGCGAACACATCCCCTATCTTTTCTCCAACAAGTGGAAGATTGGTCACACCCTGGGCGCTTCGGGTGCCCTGAGCATGGAGCTCGCAATCCTCATGCTGCAATACCGGAAGTGCTTTCCCTTTCCATACCCGGTACTTCTCAACGGGGATCCGGGAGAGCTCGGGACGATCATGGTGAACGCGTCCGGTTTCGGCGGCAATGCCGCGAGTGTGATCCTGAGCCGCCCGGAGAATTCACGGTGAGTCCAGGAACTCCCCTCATCATTATCAATCCTGCCGCACGAGGCGGCGAGGCGGGCCGCTCGTGGGTCGCTGGGGCGACCATCGTGCGTTCTCACTTCGGGGCTTACGAGTGCGCCTTTACCGAACGCGCGGGCGATGCCACGCGTATCGCGGAAGAGGAAGCGCGCGCCGGTCGCCAGTTCATCATCTCCTTCGGCGGTGACGGAACGATCGGCGAGGTGGCCCGCGGAATCTTGCGCTCGCGCGCGCCGGCCGAGCTGGGTGTCTTGCCGCAAGGCACTGGCGCTGATTTCTCGAGAACGTTGGGCGTTCCATCGCGACTGGCGGACGCCGCCCGCGCACTCCGTGACGGCCAATCGGAGAAGATCGATGTCGGAGAAGTTTCCTTCACCCGCCACGATGGAACAACCGAGTCGAGGTATTTCATCAACTCGGCCTCGTTCGGCCTGAGCGGCGAAGTGGCGTCACGGACCAATCGAGTCAATCGGGCGGGCGGGCGGCAACTCTTCGGAGGGGCGCTCGCCTATGCCACCGAGACGATGAAGGCCGCGCTTGCCTTCGATCCACTCGCCGTCTGGATTCGGGTCGGGACGGACCCCGCTCGGCAGATTCCCATCACCCAGGTCTCCGTCAATAACGGCAAGTTCTTCGGCGGCGGCATGAAGATCGCGCCCCGCGCCAGCATCGTGGACGGTCTCCTCGATCTCGTCGTCGTCCGCAAGCTCTCGTTTGCGCGAATCGCCGCCCACAGCCCGCGCATCTACTCAGGCACACATCTCTCGCTTCCCGAAGTGGATCACACGCAGGTGGAAACGGTCCGCGCCTGGCCGGCGAGCGAGGGTGCCACGATTGAGCTGGAAGTGGATGGCGAGACCCCAGGCGTGCTCCCGGCCCGATTCTCTATCCGGCCCCGTGCGCTGAGCGTCCGGGTCGACGGCTAGTGCCCTGATCAGTGGATCGTTGCTTAAGGCTCGAGGCCATTTTGTGTGCTGGCAATGCGAGTTTCGGGGACAGCTACTTAATCTAGCGAAGATAAGCGCTACTAGATTAAGTAGCTGTCCCCGAAACTCCTAGGCACCGCTCACCCGGAAGGCTTCGTTACCGAGGAAATGTTCTTTGAGGTAGGCGACCGCCTCGTAGAGCGTGTCACTCGAATCCCGCGAGCAGAATCACCAGTTCGGGACCATCTGCACGATCTTCTCTCGACGACCCGCTTGCCCATCTAGGACGAAATCTCCTATCCTTCACGAAAAGGGGGAACTCAGTGACCCCAGGCCGGCGCGATCAAATCGAAAGCCTCTATCATCGCGCGCTGGAAAAGAAAGAAAGCCAGCGCGACGAGTTCCTGCGTGAAGCCTGCGCCGGTGATGACGCGTTGCGGCGTGAAGTGGAGTCACTGCTCGGGAGAGACGGCAGCGTGGGCTTGACGTCGGCGCCCACCGAAGAACGCCAGCAAAAACACCAGCAAAAGCTGCGGCAAAGGAGAGAGGTGCCGATCCCACGCCGGGGCCTTCCGATCTACCGTTGTCCAGGCGCGCACCCTGGTGGATGTACGTTATCGCAGCATCCTATGTCGCCTTGTTTGCGCTGATTCCTTACCTGGTGATCTGGGGGCCCGCGGACCTTCTGGGGCTGGCCGCGGCTCTCGAGGATGGCACGATGCTCGTTCGCGCCGCGGAGCCGGACTCCCTTACGGCCAGGGCCGGTGTGCGAGCGGGCGATCGGGTGGTGGCGATCGACGGTCGGCCCATGCGCCGCATCGGGGACTGGACAGCCGTCAACGCCAATCTCGAGGTTGGAAAGGCCCAACGCTGGGAGATCTTGCGTGACCAAGAACGATTAGAGTTAGAAGTTACGCCCGAGCGGGCCAACTGGCGAAACCGGCTGGCCGGCGGCTACATTTCGTATTGGGAATTATATATAACACTTGACTTGATCCGACCCACCGTACTATAACCCCACCTGCCGAAATAACCGCGGCTAGGTTTGGTTCGGGAAGTTCGAATAGAGAAAGGAAGGAGCCTTCAATAGTCGGAAAAGAATATCTCTTATGAGCGACAAACCAGTACAACCTCCTCGTCCAAAGCCGCCGCGTCCGATAGAAAGAAGGGAAAGGGAATCAGAACGGAGAGAACGAATCCCCCAAAACGAGAAACCTCCGTCTCGCCCAAAGCCAGAAAAAGTAGGGAAAGTCATACAAGAAAGGCCAAATAAGCCAGAGTGAAAAGATTTAAAGCGACGGCAATAACTACAGAGCGGTAACACCACTTAACGGAAGCATACTTTCGATGTGTGATCTGTCGGTTATGTTCTATCTGCTCCTTTAGTCCTTCAGCTCTCTGTAGTAGGAACGTCTCGAACGCCTTTTCGTCTGGGGACGATTCTCCAACACACTTGAAATGTCGCCTGAGATCCTCGTGAAAGACGCCCCACTGCTCAGTGTTTTCTACCTTGTGAGTGCGAGGCCAAATCGTTACCAATGCGAACATTGCGGCCGTGAAAAGGATGACAGCGCATATCATTTGAAGGAACGTCAACACTGGATCCATTTCGTTCTTTAGAAGGTTTGTGGTTTGCGATGCCAGGAATACAATCAAGACTAGGCCAATGCTAGCTTTAACATCTAGTGTGTCCGATAGGCCGAAGAACATTCGGTCTTTCTGTTCGAGGCTTTCGACATCGTTCTGCATAAGAGAGCTCATCTGGTTTTCTCCTTGCGGAGAAGGATTCTAGCGGACGAGAGCCCTGTAGGGCAAACGCTTCCCGTCCATGCCTCGACGGGCTGAAAGTCTGGGGGGAAATTAAGTGACATAATTACCCCGAAAACAGCAACGCCCCGGGGAATTACCCCCGGGGCGCCAACAAACTTTTTCTGGCCGCCCACCACGGCGGCCAGAGGAGCTTTCTCTACTATGGAAGACTATACTTTCTTTTCTGTCTTACTGTCAATCTTTGTGTCACTCTCCCACTTGCTCCGTTCTCTTTGGAAGGGGCCCGGCCGGTGGCTGTGGTGGAAAGCAATGGATCTAATTCACCCACTGCCGCCACCGCGTGTACTTTAAGGAGGAGAGCACGATGAGCAAGCGACCAGGTTACGGAAACGCAAAGCCCGACATCTTGACGACGGCGCTTCGGCGCGCGTTTGAGGATTACTATGGCCCCAACGGGGAGCGGCTACCGCGACCCGCTGCTGAGTCCGTTGTCAGCGATGAGGTTGCGGTAGAGCAACCGACGTCCGACAAGACCCGCGACGATTGAAACCATCTGGTCGGTGGTGTCGGCCTCACGGATGTTGTGCTTCAGCGCAAACTCGGTGACGTATTTCTGCAAATGCTTCGGGCTGAGCTTGTGGAATGTTCCCTTGTGGGCGCGTTTCAACATTGACCAAAACGACTCGATACCGTTGATGTGAGCCTGCTGGCGGACATACTCGCCGGCTGAGTGCTTGACCGCTTCTCTGTCTCTCGGCAGCCCATCGTAGGCGGTTGCGTCATCGGTGTATACCTTCGCGGTAGTGGCCGCATTGTCTAGTATGAAGCCTTGGAGCGTAGGCTTGTCGGCATTCTCGATCACCTTGGCCCGGACTTGCTTGCTCGCCCGATCCTTCATTGCGACGACGGCGGTTTTGCCTTTGGCGCCACGGCCAGTCAGAGCCTTCCGCTTCGACGCTCTCATGTTGCGCCGTTTGCCGCCGAAGTAGCTTTCGTCCACCTCGACTGGCCCTAGAAAAGCATCGATCCCACTCTTGGGCCATGCCTTGCGAATGCGGTGCAGCATGAACCATGCGGTCTTCTGTGTGACCTTGATGTCTCGGTGGAGCTTCATGCTCGAAACGCTTTTGAGGTTCGTCGCGTAAATGTAGACCGCGAAAGCCCACTTACGGAGTGGGAGCTTGGAGCTTTCGAGAGCGGTGCTGGTGCGAACGCTGAAGTAGGAGCGGCAGCTCGAGCACCAGTACGGCATTGGCTTTTCGTTTGGAACTTTGCCCGTGCTGAGGCTCCCGCAATGGCCGCAACATCGCTCGCCGTTCCAAACGATCTGCTCAAACCACTGCTGGGCTGCGTCCTCGTTGGGGAATAAATCCGCCAGTTCTAGCTGCGAGATCCCTTGTCTGTAGGCTTTTCCAGGGGCTTTGTGTCTCTTCATCATGTCCGCATGTTACACTGGTTTAGCACGCCTGTCAAGGTTAATATATAATCCCCTTCGTATTCCGGTCTGGCCCTGATCAGCTTTGCCGTGGGTCTTTTTGTCGGCTTTCGGCGGCCGGGCGACCCCGCAGCCATGATCGGGGCGTGGTTCATAGCAACGGCAGCCATCGCTTTCGGATTACCAAACGGCTGGGCGGTCTCCTGGCGTCAGGTTCCAGTGGCGTTTCAAGTCTCCTTCTGGATACCGGAGATCAGCCGTTTTGTTCTTGTAGGCATCTTCCTGTCTCTGTTCGTCATCTTTCCCCGCCGTCTGTTCCGAGCCCGCTGGCCCTGGATTCTGATCTGGGCGCCCGTGCTCGTAACGCTTCCCTGGCGCGTCGCGCAGTTTTATGCCGTCATTTACCATCCGAGCCAAGCTTTAGCGGTTCCGGTCTGGGTCAATCAGGCGGCTAACTTGCGAACGATCGTGTACCTGGTTGCGGGTATCGGCGTCCTGGTTGTGAGCTATCGCCGGCTGCTGGACGCGCACGAGAAGCGCCGCGTTCGCGTCCTGATGGCGGGGACCGCACTGGGGGTCGGCGCCGCCATCGGCAATACCTGGTTCTTCAACTTCGCCCAGCTGGAGACGGGCTCGCTCCTGAGGATAGCGTTCGTCCATCCCCTGACTCTGGCCTGCCCTCTGGCTTTCGCCTATGCGATCCTCCGTCACCGTGTGTTCGACATTCAGGTCATCATCCGCCAAGGGTAGCAGGTCAATTTGGTGAAGGAATGTCCCTCTTGCGGGCGCTGCTTCGATCGTTCCGGTGACGTGTGCCCCGATGATCGGAACGAGCTGTCGTTGACGTTGCCGGTGGAGCGGGTACTCGAAGACCGCTATCGATTGGAGCGTGTCCTCGGCCGAGGCGGCATGGGAGCGGTGTACGAGGCGACGGACACACGTCTCAGTCGCTCGGTTGCGGTCAAGATCATGATGGGCCACCTCTTTGGACAGCAGAAGGCATTGCGACGCTTCGAGCGAGAGGCTCAGGCTTCTGCCAATCTGAATCATCGCAACATTATTGCGGTACACGACTACGGGAGGATTGGCGACGACGGTGCTTTCCTAGTCATGGAGCTGATCCGAGGCATGACGATGCGAGGCGAGCTGGATCGGCACGGGCGCATCGCGCCTCCCGTCGCTGCCGAGTGGTTCGACCAAGTTCTCGACGGCTTATCGGCAGCGCACGAACATGGGATCATTCACCGCGACCTCAAACCTGAGAACATTATGATCCGCGGGCAGGGAGCGGGCGGCGACTCGATCAAGATCCTGGATTTCGGCCTGGCGAAGGCAAAGTGGGATCTCGACCGCCTCGACGGGCTTGACGGCACCGGGTGCCGTCGTGGGTACCTACGCCTACATGTCACCAGAGCAGCTCGGCGGCGGCGAGCTAGACGAGCGGAGCGATCTCTTCTCCATCGGGACCATGGTCGTCGAAATGATCACCGGGTCTCACCCGTTTCGCGCACGCACATCGGCGGAGATGCTGCACGCGATCCTACATCACCTTGTGCGTCTGGAAGGCGAGGCGGAGACCATCCGGACGCTTGAAAAGGTTCTGGAGAAAATCTCTGGCGAAAGATCGAGCCAATCGGTTCACATCAGCCAAAGAGCTGCGTCAGGCGTTGATTCCCGCCCTGCGGCGTTGCCCCTCGCCCTCAACACGGACCCGCACCGAGGGATAGAGAACTCGAGGTGGAGGCCCGTGTTCGATGCGCTCCTTGAGCTGACAGAGACGTTGCCCGCGGGTTGCGTGGTTTGAAGACCGGAGGGGTCCGGGCTAGCAGCTAGGACGCCCGGCTAGCTCAAGGAGACTTTCGCGCGGAACGCGCTGTTACCCAGAAAATGTTCTCTGAGGTAGGCGACCGTCTCGTAGAGGGTGTCACCTGGATCCCGCGAGCGAAACCCCAGTTCGCACTGCGCTTTCGAAGCGTCGAGGTACCAGAAATAGCGGCTCATCTCCACGCTGACCCGATCCACCGGCGGGGCCTTGCCCCAATGCCGATACAGCGAATCCACCGCCCGGGTGCCCCATTCGATGACGGCGCCGGGAGGATGGAGACGAGGCGCGGCTACTTTCGTGAGGCGTTCCAACCTTGAGAAGAGCTTCGCGAAATCCCAGTTCGGGCCGCCGATCAAGTAGCGGTCTCCCGCTACCCCGCGCGCCATGGCTTCCACGAAGGCGGGCGCCACATCCCGGACGTCCACGAAATTCAACCCCCCGGGTGGCACAGCGGGTACCTCGCGCGCGAGAAACTTCAAAATGTCTTCCGTCGACGACAGGCGTTCGTCTCCCGGGCCGAGCAAGAGGCTCGGGTTCAGGATCACCAGCTCCGGCCCACCCGCACACTCCTGCCGGGCGACCGTTTCCTGATAGATCTTGCTGGTGTAGTAAGGCCATCGCGCGATGATGTGAAGCGGCGTCGGACAGGTTTCGTCCGGGATCGTCTCTCCGTCCTCGGTCACGGCGATCGTCCCGCTCGTAGAGGCCATGACGACGCGTTCTACTTCGGCTCGCTGGGCCGCCTGACAGAGAAGCCGCGTGCCTTTGACATGAATCTCGTAGAGCTCTCGTTGATCGGCGGGGTTGCGCGACACCTTCCCGGCGAGATGGTAGATGTGCTGGACGCCCTTCACCGCGCGCTCCACGACGCTGGCAGATGTGATCGAGCCTTCGATGACCTCGACGCCTCTTCCGGGCAGCTCCGGACGCGAAGACGTACTCACTACGCGAAGCTCTTCCCCGCCCCGATCCAAGAGAAGTTGGAGTAGGTGGCTTCCCAGGAAGCCTGTCGCGCCGGTGATGAGCGTCTTGGCCATGGCAGAATGTCGGCCGATGCTAGCTAGGTCTTCTTGCTTCGCTCGCTGGCCACTGGTACGGCGGCCCGTACCGGACGTTCTGACCGGTACTCGCGGCGGATCGTCGCAAAGTCATCCTCGACGTTGACGTCCCGGCCGTCGCGAAGATCTTCTACGACTCTTTCGACCAGTCGCGTGACCGCCCGATCGGCGTCGGGGCGCGGGAGCCCTTCTCCCAGACGCTGCAACAGCTCCGCGGAAAGGAAAGGCCCGATCGCGGCACTCACGTCGCGAGACTTCAGATACCAACCACCCGGCGGCAACGCATCGTGGGTGCGGAGGTGCACCGGGAGGACCCCCACCTTCGCGCGCAGAACCAGGTGCCCTAGCCCGCGTTCAAACCGCTTCATCTCACCCGTTCGCGAGCGCGTGCCTTCCGGGAAGAGAAGCAGGTTGTAGCCTTGTTCGAGAAGGTTGAAGGCCCATTCGAGAGATTTGCGGAGAGATCCCTTGCGCTCCATGGGAGCAAGGTTCGTGAAGTTATTGAAGAACGCGCGCTTCAACTTGTTGTCGAAGAAATAGTCGGCTGCGGCCAGTGCGACCAGGTTATCGCCCGACTGACCCAGAGCCATCTTGACCAGGCCCATGTCCAGATGGGATGCGTGATTGGCGGCAACAATGAAGTGCGTATGCTTGGGGATGTGGCCCCTGCCCCGAAACTCCGCGTTGAGAACGTTGCCATAGAACCATCTTTGGGCCGCAGTGAGACCCTGGCGTCCCAGGTTCGCGATGAGGGGAGGGACGACGATTTCTTTGTCTTCTGCGTCCTCAGCGAGTCGTGCCGCCTCGTGGCGCTCCGTACCGGCAGGTCTCCGCCGCAGATAGTCGGCGAGCTCACGAATGTCGTCCAAGCCGGCCAGCACATCCAGCGGGGGTGCCTCATTGTGAGTACTCTCGAGCGCCGTCGCTAGCTCGTTGTACATAAGGCTGTCGAACCCAAGCTCGTCGAGCTTGCTATCCAATCGCACTTCCCCGCGAGGTTTCTCGGAGATCGTAGCGATGACGTCGAGCAGCCAGCCCGCATCCTGTTCCACCGCCGCGCGGCTCGGTGCCGCGGCGGCCGCCTCCGTATCGCGACGGAGCGCCTGCATGAGCGTGACCACTTCGCGTCTCTTGACCTTTCGCGTCGAGGTGCGTGGAAGCTCCTCGTCCGAGAACTCGAAGATCTTGACCCTCTTATATAGAGGAAGGCGTGCGGAGACGCCCTGAAAGTGGTTCTCGATGACGTCGTGAAGCTCTTCTCGACTCATGGACTCGTCGTCTTGGTAGTTCGGCACCACCAGGCACGCCACCCGCTCGGCCGAGCCATCCGGCAAACCCACGACCACCAGCTCCTTGATCCACTTCGGCTCCGCGTAGATCTCCTCGATCTCGTCGGGGTAGACGTTCTTGCCGTTGGAGTCGACGATCATTTCCTTCAGGCGGCCAACGATGTAGAGGTTCTGGTCCTCGTCGAGCCGCCCCAGGTCACCAGTGTGTAACCAACCGTCCCGGAGCACCTCTCGCGTTGCCGCCTCGTTCCCGTAGTAGCCAGCCGTGATGTTGGCACCGCGGGCGATGACCTCGCCGACTCCACGGGCATCCGGATTGTAGATGCGGATATCGATTCCCGGTAGGGGCTGCCCCACGCTGCCGGGAATCGGACGACCGGTGGGGGGCGTGACGGTCAAAACGGGAGCCGCCTCGGTCATGCCGTAGCCTTCATTGAGATTGAAGCCCAGGCCGCGGAACGCCTTGAGCGTCGTCTCGGAGAGCGCCGAGCCCCCGCTAATGAGGTACCGGATTTTTCCACCGAAGGCCAAATGCACGGGCCCGAAGAGAAGCGGCCCCAGATTGAAGGGCGTCTCGCCCCGCAGCAGGTAGTTCCCGTCGATGAGTGTGGTGACGACGTCCGCGAGCTTCTGCGAGCGCTCCGCGAACCGACTCAACACTCTACGCCGCAGCAAATCCCAGACAGCGGGTACGCCGACGATGCACGTCACGCTGCCTTTCTTGAGAGTGCCGCTCACGGTATCGCCGGTGACCTCGGCGAGGTACGTGATGTGCGCTCCTCGGCTCAGCGGAAGCAGAAAGCCGGTGGTGAACTCGAACGCGTGATGAAGAGGAAGCACGCTCAGCATCCCGTCCTCTTTGTTGATGTCGTAAACAGACAAGAGCTTGGCAACCAGGCTGGCAAAATTACGATGGGTCAGCATGACCCCTTTAGGGTTACCAGTGGTTCCAGAGGTAAAGATGATGGAGGCGATCGCCTTCGGACTCACCGAGGAAATAAGCGCGGCAATGCGCTCGCATTTAACGGCTTCGTCTCCCAAGGCAAAGACCTCTCCAAAGGTCCACACCGAGGTCTTGACCCCGGCCTGGTTCAACTGCGACTCGAGCCCGACGAGCTTCTCCTTGAGCTCATCACTTATCACCAGACCGGTGGAGTCACCGAGACGCAATAGGTTGACGACTTCTTCGGTCGTAGTTTCCTTTTCGATCGGGATGCAAGTCGCGCCCGCCTTCAGAATGCCGAAGTAGCTCATCCCCCACTCGGGGCAGTTCTCGGCGAGGAGGCCGATTCGCTCGCCTTCCTTGACTCCCTGACCGACCAGGAAGGTCGCCGCGCGGAGGGCACACTCTCGCAGCTCCTGATACGTATATCGCTCCTCGCGTCCCCTCCTCTCGATGCGCATCGCGATCCGGCCGGCGTGGTTCTTCGTCGCCGCGTCGAAGAGCTCCAGCAGGCTTCGGTACGTATAGACCCGCCGCGGTTTGGCCTTCTCCCCTTCTTCCAGCTTGGGGAACACCCATTTTTCGAGGCCAGGAAGATGCACCCGGAGCCAGTAGTCGTACCAGTCGATCGACTCCGGAGCCCACGGAAGCCGCCGCCGGTCCTCGGCGGACATCCGCGCGTAGATAGCTCGGGTGTTGTCGGCGCGGAACGTGTAGTCGTTGTCGACGATAAACGGGCGGAAGGTTTGGTAGTGCTCTTCGCCCAGGCTGGTGAACCTCTCGAATCGTGCGACCGCGTCGCGGACCTGCTCGATCAATCCGCCCATGGGACCCAAGTGCCGCGGCGTCACCTCGCCCACGAAGCCCGCGACCTTGCGGGTCGCTTGGTGCAACATGGGGAGCGAGATTCTCTCGAAGCGATCCGGGCTGACCGACTGTGCCTCCATACGCGCCGCGATCTCGTTGAGCAGGCGAGAACCGCTCTGCTTGTCCTTGAAATGCTTCCTCTTGTAGAGGCCGAGCAGGTCCACCAGCCGTCCGAGACGAGCCGGGTTCGTATCGCCGGAGGACAGCTGGTGCACGAGCGCCGGTTGCTCCACCAAAGCCTGGGCCGTGACCGCCAGCACCGCGGCGGCCGCTTGGTCGACCGGGATGATGTCCAGCTTGTGATCCTTTGCCACCGGAAAGAGATTCTGACCCTTGAGAGCCATGCGAATAAGAGGAGCCGTGGTGGTGAAGCCCTCGTTCCATCCCGGAAACGGAAACTCCAGTGCACTCTCTACGATCGCCGGACGCACGATGGTTCGGATCATGTCGCTCTCCGCCGCCACCAGTTGCTCGCCCAGACTCTTGGTGTAAGTGTAGATGTTTGGCCAACCCCACCAGTTGGCCTTGTCGATCCCGAGATCGGTCAGGCGGGAACGGATCCAGTTCTTTCGCTCCCGGGCGACGGCCAAGCGGAGCGCCGCCTCGTCATCGGGATCGCGTCCTTCTTCCAGAAACCGCTTCTTGGCCGCCTCGCGGAAACGATCGGCCAGTGCCCTGTCCTGCACTTCGTCTCGCACCCGCGCCGCCAGGCGCTCGCAATCTCGAATCTCCTGCTCCACCGAAAAGTCGGGCCCCTCCGGCTCGCCCTTCTTCGGGTAATAGCCCAACAGGGGATCGTTCTCCCAGATCTCGCCGGATCGGTTCCCGGCTACGAAACACGTGCTGATGTGCACCAACGCCGGCCGCGCCATCCGTTTCGCAAAGGCGATGGTGTTGAGCGTTCCGGTAACGTTGGTCTTGAGAGCGGCTTCGAGGGGCGGGTTGAAAGTGACCCGGCCGGAACAATTGATCAGCACATCGACTTCGGAAGCAATGCGAACCGCTTCCTTGCTCGAAAAGCCGAGATTCTCCTCGGTGATATCGCCCCCTACGATGACGAGCTTTTCGCGAAGGAACGCCTCCAGAACCGTGCCGTAGCGTTCCCGAAGGGGATCGAATGCGGGAGAGGGTAGGATCGTCTCCCAAAAACGACTCTCGCTCTCGGCCGGCGAGCCCGCGCGTACCATGAGGTAGATGAGACCGACTTGCGGAAACCGATCGAGCAGCATGCCCAAACAGAGCTTGCCCAGAAAGCCCGTGCCGCCCAATAGAAAAATGCGGCGGTCCTTGAAGTTCTCGCTCGGCTTCAGACGTGTCACCGCTTGGTCCTTATTCCACTTCCGGAATCACAATGGGAGGCAAATGGAGCATGGATATCTCCGCCGAGGAACCGGCGAAGCTGCGGGCCATGGCGATGGCTTCCGCAATCGACTCGGCACGGTCCCATCCGAGTAGCGCAGGCACATGCTGATTCTCGGCGCCCGCCGCGATGATCTTGCCGGCGTGCCGGCGGCCATTCTCCCCCCAATACCACATGAAGAACGGATGGGCACCGTGGTAAGCATTTCCCTGCCGATACATTTGGATGTAGCTCGGGTTTTTCGCGAACTCCTCCTCGTACTTCTCCCGAAGCGTAAACGCGTCGCTGGTCTCGGGTAGGAGCCGATTGAAAAACTCGATGTAGCTCGGGTGAAACTTGGAATCGAACTCATCGTAGCAAGGATGCGCGAGGATGAGCACGCCGCCCTTTTTCAATAGCGGCTTACCGCGATACATGTTGAAGAAGTATCCCGGCCCCATGACCTGTACCAACAAGGGGTTCAGAATCGAGTTGACGTTGTAGGGAGAGATGTAGGGAACGCCGACAATCAGGATGTCACACTGCCCTTTGACGCGCACGGCGTATTGCTCGAAGGAGCGCTCGAGCGTCCGTTCGTGCACTGGTTCCGTCTTGCCCGCATGGCATGCGATCATCTGATAGTGGGCCGGAATGGCGTGCATGAAAGCCCGCTTGGCAGCCCGCGGCATCTTCTCTAGCGACCAGCGCGTGGCGCGGAACTTCAGCCGATCCGTTTCCGTGAAATCATCCTCGTTCTTGCCGAGAAAACCGAGCTGATCGAAGTACATCCGGTTGTTCAGAACCGTCTCGATGTGGAAAACGTTCATGTTCTGGTCGACCAGTTTGCCCATTTGCTCGCACTTCTTGGATAGCGCGGAGCGTTGGGGATCCATATAACCATCGGAGTCAATGATGGTCTGAGGTTCGTGATGGGGTCGAAGGCTCTCGTAGTCGCAGAGACCCACCGTGACGGACTTGTGGCCACCGTCCATCGGAACCAGGTTGATGTTGATGTAGATGACGAGCTTGCTCTCCGCGGCACGCCGGTTGATTCTCAGCAGCTCACCGTGTTTCGTCTTTCCGAGCGTGACCAGTCCCTCGGCATCCTCGGCGTCGTGGCAGTAGTAGCGATCCGGATAGAACTCCCGGTGGATCTTGGACCCAACCATCCGTCGCATCTCGGATTCGGTCATTTTGCGATGCAGCGAGTTGGCGACGATCACGTGGATGTCGTCGACGCCGTGATCAGAAAACATCTCCAAGACCACTTCCAGGACGGTCTGCCGAACGTCCGGTGGAAGCATGGGTGGTAGCGGTAGGCTGATGTCGTCCACGGCAATGGTGACTTTCATCCCCGGCCGTAGCTGCGCGTGAAGCGGTTCACTTCCCAGCGGGTGGTTGAGCGCGTAGCGGACCGCGGCACGCGGGTTGGGAAGTCCCTGGATGGGTGGCTTCGGATAAATGACGCGAGTGCCGACGGGGAGATCTTCTTCGAGAAAATCCTCACCGAAATGGATCACGCGGGGAGCCGAGTCGGTGTCGATGGTAACGGTCGCCGGATCCAGCTTGCGGCGCAAAATCGGACTCATCGAGTCACATCCTCTCGGTTTCTCTTACTTCAGAGACAGAACGGGCCAGTCGTGCCGGAGCGCCGTGCTCCGCAGCCTGAGGTCCGGGTTGGTAGCGGTGGGGTGTCCGACCATGGAGAGCATCGGAAGATCGCTCATGCTGTCGGCATAGCAAAAACACTGGCTCAGAGAAATCCCTTCCCGCTCCGCGAAGGTGCGGATCCATGACGCCTTCGTCGAGCTCGCCATGACCGGTGGAACGAGTCGCCCGGTCGCGACACCATCGACGAACTCCAAACGGTTGGCGACGTATTCTTCGATGCCCAAGTGCCGCAGCAAGGGTTCGATGCTGATGTCGAGGGCGCCGGTGACCACGACCTGCCGGAGACCCAGACTCCGTGACTTTTCCAGAAGCTCGACGGTCCCGGGAAAGATGGATGGTTGGATCACGTCCTCGAAGAGATCCTCTGCCAGAAAGCGGAGCCGATCCTCGGACTGGTTGCGATACCACTTGAAGAAGATATCGTTGAAGACCTTCCGGCTGTAGAGATCGGTCGCCGCGAAGAGCGGGATCCCGAGAAGAGTCGTCGCCGTCCTTCCCAGGCTACGGAGGATCCCCTGGTCGTTTCGGGCGTAGAAGCCGAACGTGTGCACCAGGTTGGTGCTGACAAGCGTCCCGTCCAGGTCGTAAAAAGCGGCTCCAGGCAAAAGTGCTTTCCTAGCGATGCGGGGTAGCGGGGCATGACGTGTCGCCCCCCCGGGTAAATCACGATAGTCGTTGCATCATACGCGGTTGCGGCAGCACTCTCAACTTGGAATGAGGAGCCCAAAAGGCGAAAGGAAGTAGAAAATGGGAGCCCCGCGCCTGCCGCGCCGTAGCCCTGGTGGCGTTGGTTCTGGCGAAGGCGGGGCCACGTTGAGGGAATCCGTTGACCCGGAGCGGTGCGGAAGTTTAGGATGGGCGGTCATGTCGCGGCGTGCCACCATCACCTCTCTCGGTCGCTTCGTCCCCGAGAAAATCCGGACCAATGCCGACCTCGAAAAGATGGTCAACACGTCGAACAAGTGGATCGTCGAAAGGACCGGGGTTCGGGAACGCCATATCGCAGAGCCGGGTGTGGGGACGTCGGATCTCGCCACCGAGGCCGCCCGCAGGGCACTCGAACGGCGGGGAGTCGCACCCAGTGAGATCGAGCTCATCATCGTGGCCACAGTGACACCGGACATGTTGTTTCCGGCCACGGCGTGTCTCGTTCAGGACAAGCTCGGGGCGGACAATGCCTGGGGTTTCGATCTCTCCGCGGCCTGTTGCGGCTTCCTCTACGCGCTTACGACCGGGGCTCACTTCATTTCCAGCGGGGCGCTTCGGCGCGTCCTCGTCATCGGGGCGGACGTCATGAGCAGCATCATCGACTGGGAGGATCGCACGACCTGCGTCCTCTTTGGTGATGGAGCCGGGGCGATCTTGCTCGAGCCCACCGAGGACGCCGGAGGGTTGCTGGACTTCAACCACCATGTCCAGGGCAGTGGCGGCTTCTTCCTGTACATGCCGGGAGGAGGAAGCCTGCACCCTTCGTCCGCTGAGACCGTCGCAAAGAAGATGCACTACGTACACCAGGACGGCCGCCAGGTCTTCAAATACGCCGTTCGCAAGACCTACGAAGCCTCCAAGTCGCTGCTAGACCGTCACAACCTGACGCCTGCGGACATCTCGCTCCTGGTAGCCCACCAAGCCAACGGCCGGATCCTGGACGCCGCCGCAGAGCGGCTGGGCTTGCCCCCGGCGAAGGTCGTCAAGAACATCGACAAGTACGGCAACACCACCGGTGCCACGATTCCCCTCGCGCTTGCAGACGCACAAGAGCAAGGACGCCTCAAACCCGGAGACCTTATTCTCATGGCTTCAGTGGGTGCCGGACTGACCGTCGGCTCTTGCCTGATTCGCTGGACCGGCCTGAAAGGGGCGTCTGACTAGCTTGATTAGCAGCACCCCGTGTATTGACCCCGGGAGGGGCGTCTGGCCAAGTTGAATCGTGAGATCTCGCCTATTGACGCCTGAACCGCGTCCGACGAGCTTGATTAGCTTGACGCTCAACGCTAGGGCGAGCTGCAAGCCACGTCGATGGGCGCGACGTCACGCTAGTGCACACAGCGAGCTTTTGACTAGAATGCCGTGATGAGCGCGGCGACGAACCGTCTCGCGGACGAGACGAGCCCCTACCTCCTTCAACACGCCCATAACCCGGTGGGTTGGTTTCCCTGGGGACCCGAGGCCTTGGAGAAAGCCAAGGCGGAAGACAAGCCCATCCTGCTTTCCATCGGCTACTCGGCTTGTCACTGGTGTCATGTGATGGAAAGGGAGTCTTTCGAAAACGAGGATATCGCGGCGTTGATGAACGAGCTCTTTGTTTCCATCAAGGTGGACCGTGAGGAGCGCCCGGACATCGACGACATCTATATGAGCGCGGTTCAGATCCTGACTGGCTCCGGCGGTTGGCCGCTCACAGTCTTCCTGACGCCGGATCTCAAGCCATTTTACGGCGGCACCTATTTTCCGCCCGAGGATCGGGGGGGCCGCCCCGGATTCTCAACGGTGCTCAACGAGATTGCTCGCATCTACCGAGAACAACGCGGCCAGGTCGAGTCGACCGCCGGCGAGCTGACCCAGCATCTTCAAGTCCTCGCCCACACCGCCGCGAGCCCGGAGCTTCTTGCACCCGATCTCCTGCGCGCCGCAGTCCGTGAGCTATCGAGCCGATTCGATCCCCGAGACGGGGGTTTTTCACCAGCGCCCAAGTTCCCACCGTCGGGGGCCATCTTCTTGTTACTTCGTTTTCACCACGCCCACGACGACGACGCTCTTCAAATGGCAACCTTGACCCTCGACAAGATGGCGGCGGGCGGCATGTACGATCAGTTGGGTGGCGGCTTTCATCGTTACTCCACCGACGCGCGTTGGCTCGCACCTCATTTCGAGAAGATGCTCTACGACAACGCGCTCCTCGCGCGCGCCTACCTGGAAGCCTACCAAGTCACCGCCGAGGAGAGTTACGCCCGCGTGGCACGCGAAACACTTCAGTACGTGCAGCGCGAGATGCAGGGGAACGACGGGGGTTACTACTCGAGCCAGGATGCGGATAGTGACGGCGTGGAAGGAAAGTTTTTCGTCTGGAGCAAGTCGGAGGTCACCGAGCTACTAGGAGATGGAGCGGAAACGTTCTGCAAGATCTATGACGTGACCGAGTCCGGCAACTGGGAAGGAAGCAACATCTTGAACCGTCTCCAGTCCGACCCACAGGATTTCGACGCCAACTCCGACGCCCTCGAGAAGAGCTGCCGCGTGTTGTTCGAAGCGCGCGAAAAACGGGTGAAGCCTGGCCTCGATGACAAGGTGCTCACGAGCTGGAACGGATTGATGATCGTCGCAATGGCTCGCGGCTATCGGATCCTCGGTGAGCCCGAGTTTCTCGCTTCTGCACAACGCGCCGCTCGCTTCGCCAGGGGCACTTTGTTCCAGGACGGGCGCCTGCTGGCCACCTACCGCACGGGCCGTGCGAAGCTATCCGCTTACCTCGACGACTACGCCTTTCTGATGGGCGGGCTCATCGAGCTCTACGAGTCCGACTTCGACGTCGGCTGGCTCGACGAGGCGAGACGGCTCGCCGACGAGATGGTGCGGCTGTTCTGGGATCCGGAAAGCGGCGGCTTCTTCTTCACGGGCAGTGATCACGAATCTCTCATTCTACGCTCCAAGTCGGGCCACGACGGCGCCATTCCGGCAGGCAACGCCGTCGCCGCCACGTATCTTCTCAAGCTCGCTACCTATACCGGCTCGTCCGACTACGAGAGCCGCGCGCAGGAAACACTTCATACGTTCCATGCCCAGATGCGGCGCGCCCCGGGCGGCTTTGCCCAGATGCTCTGCGGCCTCGACTACTACCTGGCCGCGAAGCACGAGGTGGCGGTTGTTGGGCCCGGAGACGCTCCCGCTACCCGAGACGCACTCCGACGCATCTGGCGACTCTTCACGCCGAACGACGTGGTGGCATTGCTCGATCCCTCCTGGCCGAACCGCCAGGACGTGGAGAAGAAGGTTCCTTTACTTCAAGGAAAAACATCCCCCAAGGGCAACCCCCGCTTCTACCTTTGCGAGAACTACGCCTGCCAGGCACCCACCGAGAAGCTCGACGATGTGATCGAGGCGCTCCGGCCGCGTCTTTGAAGAAGCCCGAACGTGCTAACATAGGGCCATGAAGCTCCTTTTGAGTCTCTTGGCAGCCTACGCGCTCCTGAGCTCGCCGATTGCCACCAGTGCAGCGGACGACCCCGAGCTCAAGCTAACGGCACCGCGCTTCGTCTTCCTGCCCTTCGCGGATCCCAGGGGGCCGCGGCCCCGGGTCTCGATTCGTGTGACCGCGAAGCTCGAGGGTGAGCCAGAGGATCCTGAAGAGTACTATTGCCTGGACGAGGAGTGGGAATGGGACGACGGCACGCGCCCGGCCCGGCATGAAGTGGACTGCGATCCTTACGAGCCGGGCATGGAGATCACGCGACGGTTCAGCAGCTCGTATCAATACCGTTATCCAGGGAACTACACTGTCTCGTTGCGGCTCATGCTGGGAGACAAGACCATCGTCTACGGCAGGACTCAGGTCCAAATCAGCGAGCGGTAGTCTCGCCGACGCCGGCCGAGGAACTATCCTTGCGGGAAGTCCAACCAGACGCTATCGGTGAGTATGGCGCCATCCGCTTTCGCTCCGACTACCACTATTCACTCTTCGAGTACTACCGCAGCGCGAAGATCTGGACCCAACTCGAACGTGCCGGTATACGGGTTTCCGGCACCGTGCTCGACGCCGGGTGTGGCGGCGGTGGTGTAACGGTTTCCTTCGCGGAGGAGTCGAAGTACGCCGTCGGTTTGGATCTCGTCGATCGCTTCACTGATGCGGGCGTGCGCCTCGCCGTGGAGCGTGGGATCTCGAACGTCTGTTTCGTTCAGGGCGACGGCATCTCCCTACCGTTCAAGCCAGGTTATTTCGATCTCGTGCTCTCTCACTCGGTGATCGAGCACGTCGACTCCCCAGAAGATTACCTACGGGAATGTTTCCGCGTTCTGCGGCCGGGAGGCATTCTGTTTCTTTCCACGCCTCCTTACTACTCGTCGGCGGGGTCCCATCTGGCCCGGCTCAAGATTCCGATTCCCTACCAGCTCCTGCTGCCTCGCCGCTGGGCGTTCCAGTTGAACGTCTATTTGGCACGGGAGCACCCTTCCTGGCTCGAACAACAAGGAGAGTCCAACTCCTGCCGAATGGCCGCCGCGCGGGGGACCACAAAAGAAGACGACCTGTTGCAGCGTGTCACGGTCACTCGCGTTCGGCGTTGGCTGGGAAGCTCGGGATTCCAAGTTCTACGGGAGAAGAGACAGGTGAGCGGCTTCTTCGCGCGTCACGTGCCGAGTTTCCTCCGGCGTTTCTTGGAGCGGAACCGCTATACCCAGAGCGTCGTCTACAGCAACCTCGAGTACTTGCTGATGAAGCCTGCGTCTCCAGCCGAGCCAACCTCTTCCTCGACAACGGAGAAGGACCGCTGGGTACAGGTCTAACGGTTAGTGGGAGTGCCGGTGGCGCCCGGCGCCTTGCCCGGTCTACAACGGTCCCGCGCCCGTTCCTCAAGTGGGCGGGAGGGAAAGGGCAACTGCTCGACGAGATCGTAAAGCGTCTGCCTCCCGACAACAAACTCGTTCGTTATGTGGAGCCCTTCGTGGGCGGTGGCGCGTGAATCGTGGTGGCAAGTTTAACGTCCCACTGGGCCGCTACAAGAATCCGAGGATCCTTGACGAGGACAATCTCCGTCGTGTCTCCGCGGCACTGCAGGGAGTCGAGGTAGTCTGTCAGGATTTCGAAGAGGCCGTTAGCGGAGGCGGGTCAGGGGACTTAATCTACTTCGATCCGCCTTACCAGCCGCTTTCCCCGATCAGCCGATTCACGGCCTATACATCGGAGGGGTTCGATCTCGATGCCCAGGAACGGCTGGCACAAGTGTTTCAGCTCCTGGACCGTGATGGGGCCACGCCGAGTCGATGCAACGTCAGCGTCTCCTCAAGGCCTTCCTCCAGGCTGCCAGCTGCGGATTGGTTCCGCTCTTCTAACTCACCGTGGAGTTGCTCGAGCGCAGTGAGGGCCTCTTCGTACTCCGGCCTGTTGTAGGCCCACTGGAGCCGCTTGCGCCATGACGCCTGCTCGCCCTTGGACAGGTAGCTCACTACGTTTTCACGTTTGTGCCACTGGCAGCGTTGTATCAGAGCCCGCTTACGGAATGCCTTCTTGACTGCCGCTTGGAGACCCTTGCCGCCGTCGATGATCACCAGCAGACCCTGGGAGATATCGAGTCCCCGCTCGAGCAGTGAACGCAGGAACGGCGTCAACACCTGCCCGTTCTCCGTGTCCGTCTCCACGAAGCCCAAGAAGCGTTTTTCCCCGCAAAGCGTGATGCCCAGAGCCACGACCATCGTTGCCTCGGCGAATGTCTTCCCATCCAGAAACAGCGCCACCACATCCTCGCCGGTCAGATCCCGTTCCTGCATCTCCCGCAGCTTCGCAGCGCTCGCTTGCACGAACCCTCGGGACACCGTTGAGCTCGACAGCCCGATGGCGCCCGGAATCGCTTCCGCTGCCGCCTCGTAGTTGCGACAAGAGATTCCGTAGAGAACTCGTTTCAGCAGAAGATCATTCACCTCACCGCCGTGGCTCACCGCCTCGTAGCAGCGAAGCGGAATCTCTCCTCCTCGATGCTCCGAACCCGTGGCACACGGATCGGTACCCGCTGGCCGCCAAGCCCTACCGTGCCCGGGTTGCTTCCGGGACGGCGACCGCGCTCCAGCTCGTCCTTGCGAGACTATCGCTCTCCCGCCAACGCCTTCACTTCGTCGTCGAGCAACTCGTGAACGTGCATTAGACCAAGGGGGACCAACGAACGGATCATCTCTACCTTGGCGTCCAGCGCGAGTTCCCCGTAATCCTCGTGCCTCACCATCTCGACCTCACCCAAACGACGCGACTTCTTGCGTTTCTTGACCGAACGTAGCAGACTTCCCATCTCGGCTTCCTTTCTTCGCGGCTTGATTTTGTTTTGTCCAACGCCATCAAACCACGGAGTTTAGAGCCGTTTCAATTCCCAACTAAGATTGGCACACTTTCACATCCAGAAGCAAAAGAAGTTAATCCAGGTGGGCGTCGCGGTGTCGCCCGCCCCGTTGAAGGCCTGCATCATCACTATGCCCCCAAGCGTAAAAGACGTAGCCGTAACTGATGATGCGCAGACAGTCGACTCCAACCGGCAACACCTCAGAGTCCGTGGTAAAGATGCCCACGATCTCGGGCGCGAGGAGAAGAAACACGACCGTGACGATCGCCATTAAGAACATGTTCCACATGCCGGTAAGCCACACTGCCTTCTCGGCACGGTCCGGTTTCCCCGCTCCGAGGTTTTGTCCCACCAGCGTCGCGGCCGCATTGCTCAAACCCCACGAGGGAAGGATGATGAAGATGACGATGCGGATCGAGATCACGTAACCCGCCAGGACGGCGCTTCCGAACGTGGCCAGAATGCGGACCAACCCGACGTAGCTCGCGGTGGCGATCAGCATCTGACCGACACCACCGGCGGAGAGTCGGAGCAGGCTCCTAATGACCCCGAGATCGATCGACACGTCCTCCCGCGTCATCTGAAGACGCTTGCTGATCCGGAAATTCCAGAACTGGTAGAGCACACCCGTGCCGCGACCGATCGTCGTGGCCACCGCGGCACCGGTTAGACCGAGCTCGGGAAAAGGTCCCCAGCCGAAGATCAGACAAGGATCCAGCACTAGATTGGTCGCGTTCGCGATCCATAGGGCGCGCATTGCGGTGGCGGCATCGCCCACGCCCCGGTAGATGGCGTTGTTGAGAAAGAGGAGCAGAATTGTCGCCATCCCCGCGTACATCACGCGGGTGTAGCTGACGCCCATTGCCACGATCTCCGGCGAAGCACCCATCCCTCCGAGTAGCTCGGGCGCGAACCAGGCCCCCGCGAAGCCGAACAGCAGGGAGATTGCGATGCCGATGACCACGGCCTGAACCCCCGCCCGCGCGGCGCCTCGTGGGTCCTTCTCTCCCGTGCGGCGGGCCACCAACGCGGTGGTGGCCATACCGAGACCGACCGCAACGGCATAGATGATCTCGAGCATCGACTCGGTCAGCCCGACCGCGGCCAGCGCCTCGGAGCCGAGGCGGGCGACGAAAAACGCATCGCATATCGCGAACACCGACTCGCCCGCCATTTCCAAGACCATGGGGATGGCGAGGATACCGACGGCGCGGTTCAGCTTTCCCGCGGTGAAGTCTCGCTCGGTTCCCTGAAGAGACTCCCGCACCGCGGCCCAAAAACCGTTTGCCTCGCCTCCGGGTGTGGGGGAATCGCTGCCGGGATTCACGTCTGGTCTCAAGCGAGATGCTCGGCTGGATCCGAGCTAGGTGGGGATGCCGAGAGCGGATGCTCTAGCTATTCCCTTTTTGGGCCCGGCGAGCGGTCTCCAGACGCGCTTCGGCTCGCGCCGCGGCCTCGTCAACTTCGCGCGTCCGATCGACGTCATAAGCCACGCCGAACTCCTCACGGCGCTCTCTTGCTCTCTTGGCGGCGGTCTCGGCTCTTTGGAGATCGAGATCCTCGGCCAGCTCCGCGGTATTCACCAGCAGAGTCACCTTGTACGGCAGGACTTCCGCAAAGCCCCAGTTCACGCTAACGAGATGTGCTTCTCTTTCGACCCGGTAGCTGACGGTGCCAGCCTTGAGCTGAGTCAGAAACGGCGTGTGCCCGGGGAGCACTCCGAAGTAGCCCTCGATTCCAGGCGCCTCGATCTCATCGACCGCTTCGCGGACGCACACGCCTTCGGGGGTGACGATTTCGAGCTCGATCTTTTTGTCGGGCATGTTGATCTGCCTTGCTGTATCTTTACTAGCTCAATTCCTCCCCGCTTACGCCGGCGTCCGACATTTCCTTGGCACGCTTGACCACCTCGTCAATCCCGCCGACCATGTAGAAGGCCTGCTCGGGGACGTCGTCCATTTCACCGGCCACGATGCGTTGGAATCCCCCTATCGAATCCCCGAGGGACACGTACTTCCCTTCCCGGCCGGTGAACTGCTCGGCAACGAAAAAGGGCTGCGAGAAGAACCGTTGTATTTTTCGCGCTCGAGCCACGGTAACCTTGTCCTCTTCACTGAGCTCGTCAATACCGAGAATGGCAATGATGTCCTGCAGATCTTTGTAACGTTGTAAGACCTCCTTGACCGACCGTGCGACGCGATAGTGTTCCTCTCCGATGATGCGCGGATCCAGAATCCGGGAGGTGGACGCTAGAGGATCCACGGCTGGGTAGATCCCGAGCTCCGCGATCTGACGCGAAAGGTTGGTCGTGGCATCCAAGTGGGAAAACGTCGTGGCCACGCCCGGATCGGTGTAGTCGTCGGCCGGAACGTATATGGCCTGAATGGACGTCACCGAGCCCTTTGTGGTCGACGTGATCCTCTCCTCCAATATCCCCATCTCGGATGCCAGGGTTGGTTGGTATCCGACCGCGGAGGGCATCCGCCCCAGCAGCGCCGACACCTCCATCCCTGCCAGGGTGTAGCGATAGATGTTGTCGATGAAGAACAGCACGTCTTGCCCTTCCTGGTCGCGGAAGTGCTCGGCCACGGTAAGCCCGGTGAACCCCACCCGCAGGCGAACACCTGGCGGCTCGTTCATCTGCCCGTAGACAAGTGCCGTCTTTTCGATAACGCCGGACTCCTTCATCTCGAGCCACAGGTCGTTCCCTTCTCTCGTCCGCTCGCCGACTCCAGAAAACACGGAGTAGCCGCCGTGCTTGGTGGCGATGTTATGGATGAGCTCCATAATGATGACCGTCTTGCCCACACCGGCTCCGCCGAAGAGACCCACCTTCCCGCCGCGCAGGTAAGGCTCGAGCAAGTCGATGACTTTGATGCCCGTCTCGAACATCTCGAGCTTGGTGCTCTGCTCGACGTACTCGGGCACCCGACGATGGATGGGATTTCGCTCTTTCGACTCGATCGGCCCCAGCTTATCCACCGGCTCGCCCAGGACGTTCATCACACGGCCGAGCGTTTCCTTGCCAACCGGCACCGCAATGGGTCGGCCGGTATCGAGAGCCTTCGTCCCCCGCACGAGGCCGTCGGTAGGCTTCATGGCCACCGTGCGGACGCGGTTCTCTCCCAAATGCTGCTGGACCTCGACCACGATATCCACTGGCACGGAGGCGAGTTGTTCTTCGTCGACGATTTGGATGGCGTTGTAGATGGCGGGCAATTGGCCGCTCTGAAACTCGATGTCCACGACATTACCTATCACTTGTACGACGCGGCCAACGTTGGCGTGCTTCCAAACGGTCATGCTTGTCTTGCTCCTATGGTTGGTGTTTCTGGACTTACTTAAGCGCTTCTGCGCCGCTCACGACTTCGAGTATCTCGTTCGTGATGGCTGACTGCCGGGCCCGGTTCATGGTGAGCGTCAAGTGATCGATCAACTCACCTGCGTTCTTGGTCGCGCTCTCCATCGCGGTCATCCGAGCGGCATGCTCTGCAGCGGCGGACTCCAACAACGCGCGCCACAACTGATACTCCACATGGATCGGTAAGAGGCCCTTGAGGATCTCCTTTGCAGTCGGCTCGTAGATGTAGTCGAACTCCTCTTCGGGCAGGTCGAAGTGTAGCTTTTCGAGGGGAAGAAGCCGTTCTACCACGACGTCCTGCTGCATCACATTCTTGAACTGGTTGTAAATGAGGTAAACCGCGTCCAGGGAACCCTCCATGTAGCGATCCATGATTGGACTGGCCGTCTTCTTGGAGTCGGCGTATGTGAGGTCGCGGAAGATGCCCACATGCTCCGCCCGTATGGTGTAGCTCCTGCGGCGGAAGAAATCCCGCGCCTTTCTGCCGATGACTTGGATCTCTAGCTCCTCCGCTCGTGCTTTCTCCAGAAACGACACCGCTTCTTTCAGGATGTTCGCGTTGAACGCACCGGCAAGCCCTTTGTCCGCTGTAATGACGATTACCTCGACCCGCCGAGGCTCGCGCACGGCCAACAGGGGGTGTGCCTTGGGGTCAGCGCGTGTAGCCAGGCTGTTCAAGACCTCTAACATTCTGACGGCGAACGGGCGGGCGGAAAGGATGCGGTCCTGCGCTCGACGAAGCTTGGCCGCGGAGACCATTTTCATGGCCTTGGTGACCTGCTGCGTGCTCTTGACGCTCCGCACGCGGCGACGAAGATCTAATAGGCTAGGCATACTTGGTCCCTGGCCCTAGGCAGCCGATTCTCGCCTGGCTTTGAATTCCTCTTTGAAACTCGTGATCGCCTGGGAGAGCTCCTTCGTTAGGTCGTCGTCGAGTTTCTTTTTTTCCGCGATGGCAGCCAGCGTTCCAGGATGCCGACTGTCGAGGAACTTGTGCAATTCCGCCTCAAACTCTCCGCAGACGGACACCTCGAGATCGTCGAGGAACCCGTTCGTGGCGGCGAAGATGATCGCGATCTGTTTCTCGACTGACAAAGGTAGGTACTGGTCTTGTTTGAGGATCTCCACCAAGCGCTCACCCTTCGCAAGCTGGGCCTGCGTCGCCTTGTCCAGATCGGACCCGAATTGAGCGAAAGCGGCCATCTCTCTGTACTGCGCCAGATCGAGCCGCATGGTGCCTGCCACCTGCCGCATCGCTCGGATCTGTGCCGAGCCCCCTACCCGGCTGACGGAGTTACCGACATTGACCGCGGGACGAATCCCGGAGTGAAAGAGGTCGGACTCCAGATAGATTTGTCCGTCGGTGATGGAGATGACGTTGGTCGGCACGTACGCCGAGATGTCACCCGCCTGGGTCTCGATGAACGGGAAGGCGGTCAGAGATCCTCCGCCTAGCTCGTCGTTTAGCTTCACCGCCCGCTCGAGAAGCCGTGAATGGAGATAAAAAACGTCTCCCGGGTAGGCCTCGCGGCCGGGTGGTCGTCGGAGCAACAGTGAGATCTCTCGATAGGCTGCGGCATGCTTGGACAGGTCGTCGTAAATGCAGAGAGCATGGCCACCGTTGTAAAGGAAATGCTCTCCGATGGCGCAGCCGGAATAAGGTGCGATGTACTGGAGAGGTGCCGGATCGGAAGCCGACGCGACCACGACGATGGTGTGCTCCATGGCCCCATGTTCTTCGAGAGTTTTGACCACCTGGGCGACCGTGGATTGCTTTTGACCCATCGCCACATAGATGCAGATGACGCCTTTGCCTTTCTGGTTGATGATGGTGTCCACGGCAATCGCCGTCTTGCCGGTCTGTCGATCGCCGATGATCAATTCCCGCTGACCGCGACCGATCGGGATCATCGCGTCGATTGCTTTGATGCCCGTTTGCAGAGGCTCCTTCACCGGCTGGCGTTCCACGACCCCCGCCGCTACGCGCTCGACCGGGTTGTGTTCCTTGGTCAGGATCGGCCCTTTACCGTCGATGGGACGACCCAAAGCATCCACGACGCGACCCGCCAGGGCGTCACCCACTGGCACCTGGAGAATCCGCCCCGTCCGTTTGGCGGTGTCTCCTTCCTTGATGTGCGTCGTCTCGCCGAAAAGCACCAGACTCACTGATTCCTCTTCGAGGTTGAGAGCCAGGCCGAAGACTTCGTGAGGAAGCTCCACTAGCTCCCCGAACATGATCCGCTCGAGCCCGTAGACACGGGCAATCCCGTCGCCCACGGACACAACGGTTCCAACCTCCGAGACGTCGACGCCCGCCTCAAAACCGCCTATTTGCTCCCTCAGAATCTTCGTGATCTCGTCAGCCTTGATCTCCATGAACTCCCTGACCTCGCGAAAGACGGGGTGCTTTTGACCCCGTCGTGTGAATGCTCCAGAGCGTAATGAGGTTCGACGCTCGGGTTACTTCAGCCTGTAGAGAGAAGACGCTCCTTGAACCGCGCCAACTGCGCGGTCACGGTGGTGTCATAGATCCGATTGCCAATCCGAACGATGAGACCTCCCATCAAGTTCGAGTCGGTACGGAACTCGGCGCGCACGGTCTTCCCGGTGAGCTTTTCTAGTTTTCCAATCAGTGCCTTCTCCTCCGCCTTGCTGAGAGCATCGGAGGTGATGACTTCCGCCTTCTCGATTCTCTGGTGCTCGTCCAACTGTCGCCGGTAGGCCTCTCGCACCAATTCCAGCAGGGGCATCCGCTCTTTGGCCGCCATCACTCGAAGGAGATTGGAAGTGGTCTCGGTCCACTCCGACTTCGAGACCAGGGCCTCGATCACCGCCACCCGGCGAGAGGAGACGACGGCGGGACTACCCAGCGTTTGACCAAAATCGGGGTGGGACTCGAAGAGAGCAACCACCTCACCGAGCTCACGCTCGATGCGCTCCGGATCTTCCTTTTTCTCGACGACCACCTGTAGCAAGGCCCGGGCATAGCGGTTGGCGACGACCCGCGCCTCGGCGGTGGCCCTCACCGATTGGCCTCCCCCAGTTTCTCCAGACCCTTCTCGAAGAGCGCCCGGCGGTCCGCGTCGCCAATCTGATCGCCCAGCTTCTTCATCGCCATCTCGATGGAGAGCTCCGCGGTACGGGCGGTGAGCCTGCGTCGCGCCAACTCGAGCTCGGCCTCGATTTCCTTCTTCGCATGCTCGGTGAGGCGTGCCGCTTCGTTCTCCGCCGCTTGCAAGATCCGGCGACGCTCGTCTTCCGCCTGAGCGAGCCCCTTGGCGCGAGCCTCGGCGATCTCTTCGTCCAAGCCGGCGAGACGAGCTTCCGCCTCCTTACGTTCGGCCTCCGCTCGTTCCCGTTTGCCGACGGCCGCGGCCAGATCGCTTCGGATCTGCTCGGTCTTCGCATCGAGGTAATTGCCGAGCGGCTTCTTCAATAGATAGACCAGGGCACCGGCCAGAATGGCGAAATTGACGACACGGAAGACCAGCTCCAGGGCGCTACCGTGGGCCTCTTCGCCCTCGTGGCCCTGGGCCATCACGCTACCACCAACTAGAACGATCGCAACGACAAGGACCAGCCAAAGAAAGAGGGTACGCGTCAAGCGACTTTCCTCCCGAGAATGCGGGTGGCGATTTCGTCCGCCAGTCGGCCGGCTTCCGACTCGAGCGACTTGAGCGCTTGCTCGGCCTGCTGCCGAACCTCCTCGCGCGAGCGTTCCATGCGCGCAACGGCCTTGCTGCGTTCGGCGCCGAAGTGTCGGTCGGCCTCGGCTTGTCCTTCCGCGCGGGCTTTTTCGAGAGTGTCGAAACTTTCCGCGCTTGCGCGGTTCATCGCTTCTCGGTGCGTGGCGAGAATCTCCTCGACGCTGCGTGTGGTCTCGGCCCGGATGGTCTCCGCAGCATCGATCCGGCTCTGTCGTTCCTCCATGGCGTGCGCCAACGGCTCGAAGAAAAGCCGCCCGAGCAACAAAACGAGAGAGAAGACGAGCGCGACGATAATGAGGGCTGAAAAATCGATGCTAATCAATCTGGTTCCTAGCTCAGACCTGCCGAATGGGCACCTCGAGTGCCTGTTCTAAGAGATGGACCGGTGTGAAAAATGTCGTCCAAAGCCTTTTACGATAACACGCGGAGAAGACGCCGTCAACGCAACGAGCACCTTGTTACAGAGGGAGTTACAGTGTGCTGCCGGCACCCAGGCCGGGGGCTCAGACCAGGTCGATCCTCGCAGCACCTTGGCCGACCACGCGCCCGATGCGTGCCGCTGCGGCTTTTCTTTCGGTGAGCGCTTGGCGAAAACGAGACTCTTTTTCTTCCGCAACCGCAACCAGGAGCCCTCCCGAAGTCTGCGGATCGAGGAGTAGATCCACAAGATTTCGATCCAGCGAGCTCCCGACGTTCAGCACGTCGTTGACGTAACGCCGGTTTGTCTCCAGACCACCGGTCGCGTAGCCCTTGGCCTGGAGCCGCAAGGCTTCCGGCAAAAGGGGTACCGCCAGAACCTCCAATTCGAGAGCCGCCGAGCTGCCACGGGCCATCTCGGCTGCATGACCGAGCAGGCCGAAACCGGTAATGTCCGTGGCCGACGCGAGACCGACTTCCCGCATGGCCTCCGATGCCGCACGGTTCAGGCTCACCAGGTTCCGGTGCAGCGCGAGGTTGGCATCCTCGTTCAGCTTTTTCTTTTTCAGCGCGGTCGCCAGCACTCCGGTGCCGATCGGCTTGGTCAGGTAGAGACGATCACCCGTCCGCGCGTCCCGATTGGTCACCAGATCCCCCCGGCTGACGCGGCCCGTCACCGCGTATCCCAGCTTGATCTCCTTATCCTGGACCGTGTGCCCGCCCAGCAGCGCCGCGCCCGCTTCGTGAAGCTTGTCGTATCCCCCGCGTAGCATTTCGGAAAGGATCGCTAAGTCCAGGCCCTTTTCCGGAAAACCCACGACGGAGAGAGCGGTGATGGGAGTGGCACCCATCGCATAGAGATCCGATAGCGAGTTAGCGGCAGCGGCCGCACCGTAGATATAGGGGTCGTCTACGATCGGAGTGAAGAAGTCAACCGACTGAACCAGGGCATCGTGTCCATCGGATCCATCCAGAAGATACACCCCCGCGTCACTGGCGCCCCGGTAGTCGGCCAGCACGCGCGGATCGCTGTTTTGCGGCAAGCCTCCCAGAACCTGGGAGAGGTCCATCGGACTCAGTTTGGACGCTCACCCGGCACAGGAGACGAGCTCGGTGAGTCTCCTTTTTTTTTTCATCGGCCGTTTCATCCCGGCGGTTCACTTCACTTCAAATATCTTATTATTTTCTTTTTGAATATTCGCCGGGCGCGGTGTTTCTGTAGTCGACTGGGTCAGCTGCTTCACCATCGACTGCATCGAGCAGTGACCCTCGAATTGGGCACCCTCTTCGACGACAAGGGCCTTGGTGTGGATCTCCGCCTCGACGCGAGCCGTTTTGTGAAGCTCGACGCGCTCCCGAGCGCGGATCTTCCCTTGCACGCGACCACTGATGAAGACCTGATCGACGTCGATCTCCGCGTTGACTTCCGCGGTCTCGCCGATAACCAGGCTCTTGCCCGTGCGCACGGAGCCCTGGAACTTTCCGTCGATACGAAGCGTTTCCTTGAAGTTCACTTCGCCCGTTAGATCGGTGTCTCGATCGAGAAAGCCGGAGAGATCCCCTGGTGCATCACCCTTCAGTTTCAATGTTCCCCCTTTTCGGCGCGCGATGGTTCTATGAACCAGTCTAACGGTTTCAGCGAATGCTGGATAGTTTCCTGTGGGCTCCGCGGAGCAGGATCTCGTACAAGCGTCCCAGCTCCTCCTCGGAGTGATAGGAGAGCTCGATCGTTCCCGAGCGCCCCTTGCGAAGGATCCGCACCCTGGTGCCCAAGACTTGCCGGAGCCTGTCCTCGGCGGCGCGTGTATTGGGTTCGGAGCGAGCGGTCGCGGTCTTCTTCTTCCCCTTGCCCGGGGCTCCGCTTCCCGAGAGCAGCGACTTAACCCGCTGCTCGACCTCCCGAACCGAGAGTCCCTTTTCGACCACTTCACGGGCGAGGCCGATCTGGGCGTCTGCGCCTCCGAGCGCCAGCAGCGGTCGCGCATGACCCGGTGAAAGGTGCTGCGCGGCGATGGCCGTTCGGATGACGGTGGGAAGCTTCAGGAGACGAAGAAGGTTCGCGACTGTGGAACGGTCCTTCGACACCCGCTCGGCGATCTGCTCCTGCGACCATCCCAGCTCGCCGATCAGTCTCTGATAGGCCCCCGCCTCCTCGATCGGGTTGAGCTCCTCGCGTTGGATGTTCTCGACGAGGGCCAACTCCAAGAGCTGCTCTTCGGGAACCTGCCGGACCACGACGGGCACCCGGCTGAACCCCGCGAGCCCCGCTGCCCTCCACCGCCGCTCTCCCGCTATGAGCTGGTAGCGGGTCCCGACGCGGCGCACCACGACCGGCTGCATGAGCCCCTGCTTGGATAGGGAATCGGCCAGCTCGCGAAGCTTGCTCTCCTCGATCCGCTGCCGGGGCTGAAAAGGATTGGGATCGATGCGATCGATCTCGACCTCGGTCTGGCTGTCCCCGGCGCCGACGGGCACCTCGGGCAGGAGGGCCGAGAGTCCCTTACCGAGCGCTTTGCGTTTCATGCCTCAGGATCTCCTTGGTGAGGGACAGGTAGGCTTCCGCGCCCTTGGAGCGAATGTCGTACAGAAGGATTGGCTGACCGTGCGAGGGGGCCTCGGCGAGGCGCACGTTCCGGGGGACGACACTCTCGAAGACCGACCCTTGAAAATGCTTCCGCACATCGTCGATCACCTGTGCGGACAGGTTCGTCCGCTCGTCGTACATGGTCAACAAGATCCCCGCGATGGACAGTTCGGGATTGAAGCCCGCGCGCACGCGTTCCACGGTTGCCATGAGCTCCGTCACGCCCTCGAGCGCGAAGAACTCGCACTGGAGCGGGACCAGCACCGAGTCCGCCGCGACCAGAGCATTCACCGTGAGCAGTCCTAGGGAAGGCGGACAGTCGATGAGCACGTAGTCGTAGTTGGGAACCACTGTGCTCAGGACATCCTTGAGCCGGAACTCCCGGCGCGGCTCGCCCACCAGCTCGATCTCGGCGCCGGTCAGGTTTCGCCCGGACGGGATGACTTTCAAACCTTCGAGCATCGTCTCGACGATGAGCTCGGCGACCGGCCTTTCCTGAATCAGGCTGTCATAGATGGTGCCGAGCGTGGCCTCGGACCGGAGTCCCAAGCCGCTCGTCAGGTTGGCCTGAGGATCCATGTCGACCACCAAGGTCCTGGCCTCCGCCACGGCAAGGGACGACCCTAGGTTGATGGCGGTGGTGGTCTTTCCCACCCCGCCCTTCTGGTTAGCTATGGCGACGACTCGACCCATGGTTTAGGAAGCGACAGCATAGCATGAGGCCTGACGGGAAACGAGTGGATGTTGCACGTGAAACAGTTCTGGTATAAACAGATTCATAGGATCCTCGCATGCTCGCTCCTGAATACGTCACCGGGCTGGCCGAGGCCATTGGCTCGTTCACCTACAGCCGCAGCCCGGGCAATCTCACGGTGTACTTCGCCCTCCGGCTTCCCGCGCGAGACCGCGAGGTCCTCGAAGCGGTTCGAGAGTTTCTTGCCGTCGGCCGCCTCTACAATGTCCCCGGGGGCCTCTACCTGCGCGTGAGCCGCCACGATGAGCTCCTCCGGGTCGCGGACCATTTCGACCGTCATCCCCTGCGAGGACACTGACACGAAGCCTTCCTGGTCTGGAAAGAAATGGTTGAGATCAAGTCCCGTTTCCGCCAGCCGGATATGGCTCGCCTTTTGAATCTGGCCGCGCAACTGTCGTCTCTAAAGGCTTTTCGAGGACGAGGAGCCACCCCTTGAGGTCGGGCGCAAGGGCGACTCGCGCCTTCTCCCGAAGGACTCCCCGCCAACCAAGTAGCACTTCGCTTCGGGCACGTCCTGTAAAGAGCAGCAGCCGTCCGCCGGGCACCAGCCAGCGGGCCATTCGCTCGAGAGACTCCTCGTCCAGGGACACTCCGCGGCTGGTAATGACGGCGAAACGTCCCTCCGGAACGAAGTCTGAAAGGCGCGCCCTTTCGACCCGGGCCCCGACAAAGCCCAGCTGGGTCAAGGCCTCCTCCAAAAACACGGCCCTCCTCCGATTCGGTTCAAGGAGCGTAAAGCGTAATCCTGGCTGCACCAACGCCAGCGAGAGCCCCGGGCTTCCCCCGCCGGCGCCGACATCGAGGGCCGCCCCCGACCGCTCCGGAAGCCAACGGGAGGCATCGAGAGGCTCCAAGAAGTAGCGGTTGACTCGCTCATCGGCATCGCGGAATCCGGACAGGTCCAAAACGCGGTTCCACTCACCCACCAATCGGTCGAGCTGCTCCAACCGGTGCCCCTGCTCTGGTGTCAGGGGGACGCCGTGACGCTCGGCGAAGACGCGCAGGCGATCTTCGAGGCGGTCCACGCCGTGAGATCCCTTCTGCGCGTTCACTGTCATGCTGATTGGGCCTAATTGGGCCTGCCTGTTTGGAGCTGCCTGGAGCCGTGCGTCGGGGCGGTCGGCTCGACCGATACGCTCAGCGTTACTTGGGAAGAATCGTGATGCGCTTCATAAAACCATCCCCATCGCTTTACCGTGGTGACCCCCTCGTGCTCCGCCACCTCGAGGTGAACGATACGGCGCTCGTGGGGATTCATGAGGCCGAGGACTTCCTTGCTACCGGTGTTTCGAACGCGCTCGGAGAGCTGTTGGGCTATTTGCCGGAGCTCGTCTTCCTTTCGCTTGCGGAAGCCGTCGCAGTCGACGACGACGCGGCGGGCCGCAAGGCGGACTCCGAAGATCCGGTTCAGCAGGTACTGGAACGTCTCCAGAAGCTCCGCTTTGTCCTGAAGCACCTCGTCGCGGTCCGGGCCGGTCATTTCGAGCCGGACGTTCTCCTCAGTCGACTCGACGGAGACCTCCAGTGCGAGCCCCATCCGCTCCACGAGCTCCAGCTGAAAAGCCAGGATTTCCTCTTCGATGCTCATCCTGAGCCTTTGAATTCCTTGGGCGCGCGGCTGGCCTTCTTCTTTTTCTTGCCGGCCCCCGAAGACCCATTCCCGCTCGACTCTTCGCTGAGCATGTGGTTGGTCACCCCTTGCTGCACCAAGGAGACCAGATTGTTCACGAACCAGTACAACACGAGTCCGGCGGGAGCCCAGGCGAGGATGAAAACGAACACCACCGGCATGAGCATCATCATCCTGGCCTGCATGGGATCGGCGCTGGTCTGGGGACTCAGCTTCTGGATGGCCACCTGGCTCGCACCCATCAGTATCGGGAGGACGAACATCGGGTCGAACGTAGAGAGGTCCTGAATCCAGAGAATCCACGGGGCGTGCCGGAGCTCGATGGAGACCATGAGCAACCGGTAAAAGGCGAAGAAGAACGGGATCATGAGCACCATGGGCAGACACCCGGAAAGAGGGGACACGTTGTGCTCACGATAGAGGCCATAGACCTCCTTGTTCATGTCCTGACGCTTGGGATCGGTCGGCTTGAGTTTCTTGTATCGCCCCTGGATGCGCTTGATCTGAGGTGCCAGCTTCTGCATCTTCCGCATCGACACATAGCTGTATTGCTTCAGCGGGACCAGGAGGATGTTGATCCCGATGGTGAGCAAGACGATCGACCACCCGAAGTTGCCCACGTAGCCATGGATCCAAAGGAGCGCGGAGCGGAGCGGCAACGCGAGGTAGCGCATCCAATCTCCGTAGTCGACGACCCCTTCGAGACCCGGACCGAGCTCGGCGAGGCGGTCCTGCTCCTTGGGCCCCACGAAGAGGGTGAAAAGCAGGGGCGCGTTCGGCGCCTCGAGCGCGGCGCTGATGAAGTCCCGCCGCCGCGATCCCTCGCCCTCGTCTTCCCACTCCAACGTATCCCTGCTCAAAACCGCTGCGTATCGCCCGGTCTCGTCGGGAACCATGAGCCCGGCGAAGTAGTGCGCGGAGACGCCGACCATCTGCACGCCAACGGCGGCCCCTTGAAACTCTTCGACATCACCTGCCGAGAAGAATTCCAGTTCTCCGCTGGCTGCGACGACTCCCTTGTCTGGCTGCACATACGTGCCTTCCCGGGATACCTCTCCCACGCCCGGACCAAACACAATCCTCTTGCTGAGCTCGGTGCCCGCACGCTGGACGGAGACGTCCACCGCGAGACGGTAGGTGTCTCCAGAGAAACCCAGTTTCTTCCGTACTACATGTCCGCGCCCGTCCGCCCACTCGAAGGTCATTTCCTTCGACTCCCCGACGTTCAACACGAGCTGCCGCACGGAGGCCTCGAAAAGCGCGCCCTTGATTTCTCCGGTCAGCGCGGCGTCCTGGAGATCCAGGTCCAATGGGTGGAGATCCAACCTTTCGGTGGCCTCCACCGGAATCATCTGAAAGAGACCCCCCTCCTCGTCCAAGTACTGCTTGAGGACGAAGCTCTCGAGGCGGGCGCCCCGGTTGGAGAACACTGCGAGATAGAGCGGCGTGTCGACGGTGATCTTTTTCTCCTCGCTGTCCTCGCGAACCTCACCGGTCGGCTCTTCCACCGAGTCTGTGCTCAACGCTGGCGTCGTTTCCGCGGCGGGTCCCGTTGAGGGCGCCCCCACATCGCCACCTGTCCGTCGTGCCCCGGCCGGGGGCGATGGCGCCTCTTCCACAGCAGCCCCTTCGTCTACCGGCGTTACGGGTTGCTCTGGCGGTGGCGGCGCGACGAACCGGATATAGAGGGTGAAGACAAGGAACGACAGCGCGAAGGCCATCAAGATGCGTCTTTCCATGTTGATCTCTTATGGGACGGGGTCGAAGCCCCCGGGACTAAACGGATGGCATCGCGCGAGGCGGGCCACCGTCATCCACAACCCCCGGCTGGCCCCGTGTCGTACCACCGCCTCCGCGGCGTAAGCCGAGCAAGACGGCATGAATCGACAGCTGCCTCGAAACAACCAGGAGAGCAAGCCGCGGTATAGCCAGATGAGGGCGAGCAACAGCCAGGAGAGAAGAGAACGATCAACGACCGTCAGGATTGCGCCGGCTTTCCTCGAGAGCTCGGCCCACCCCGCGTACATACGTTCGCTCGATCTCCTGGAAGCTGGCCTCGATGATGGCGTTTCTTGCGATGAGGACGACATCCGCGGCTATCGCTTCGCGCGGCTCGTTCTTCCGAAAGGCTTCTCGCAGCCTGCGCTTCGCCCGATTGCGGCGAATGGCACCACCCACGCGACGGCTGGCGACCACCCCCAAGCGGAGCGGGCCAGTCTCGTGCAATAGGTAGTAGCCGATGAAGAACCGTCCCGGCACGCGCCGTCCCCTCGCGTAGACTGTGTCAAAATCCGCCTTCCGTCTCAAACGCTGCAAGCGGCAGGGTCGCTGGGTGGAGTCTTTCGAAAAGTTTGCTTCTTTCACCCAGCCAACCGACGCCGACCCTTGCGGCGGCGGCGGGCGATCACCGCCCGGCCCGCCTTGCTGCTCATCCGGATCCGAAACCCGTGGGTCTTCTTCCGACGCCGACGGTTTGGCTGGAACGTCCTTTTCATCCTCTTTTGCCTCTCATGCCTGCACGGGATCTCGATCCGATGAGCACTGTCTTCGTGGACTCGAACCTTAATCGCGCGATAGCAAAACCAGACATGCTACCTCCGTTCCTCGCGAGTGTCAACCAACGGCTCCTCCGTTCTCTTTGGAACGCACTCGAATTTTTCTTGTCGGACTCGATCGCTTGTGCTAACGTTTGCCGCTCGTCAGGTAAAACAATTCGCGATTTGCTTCAGCAGGGGAGTCAGCGGATGTACTTTTTTTCAACACCTGTGGAAAAAACTGTGCAAAACGCACTCTCCCGAGCGCTAAGGGCGATCTGCGGCGCTCTTCGGGACCGCGGTTCAAATCCCCTGTATTCACAGAGATAGCGGCCGATGGATCTTTGGGAAAGGACGCTCGCCAAAATCGAGTCCAAAGTAAACCGCCACAGCTTCAATACCTGGTTTCGGCCGACGCGGCAGCTCTCCGAGAGCGATAACACGCTGGCGATTCAGGTTCCCAACGGGCACTTTCGTGATTGGCTGACGAAGCATTACACCGGCATCATCCACGAGTCGCTCGATGAGCTGGATTACCGCGAGGTTAAGGTCGTTTTCAAGGCTGCGCCAGCCCCTCCCGAGCAGGCGCCTTCGATACCCACGGCTACGGCCGACACCGAGTGGAAACACGAGTCCCCTCCTCTCAGCTCCAAGTACACCTTCGATACCTTCGTGGTCGGGACCAGCAATCAATTCGCACATGCCGCCGCGCGGGCGGTGGCCGAGTCTCCGTCACGGGCTTACAACCCGCTGTTTATCTACGGCGGCGTGGGCCTCGGAAAGACTCATCTCCTGCATGCCATCGGCCAGCAAATTCTGCAGCAAGGAACGAATGTTCGGCTCGTTTATATTTCAGCCGAGAAGTTCATGAACGATCTCATCAACGCGATCCGTTACGACCGCATCCTCGACTTTCGGCGACGTCTCCGCTCCATCGACGTTTTGTTGATTGACGATATACAGTTCATCGCCGGCAAAGAGCGCACCCAAGAGGAGTTTTTCCACACCTTCAACGCCCTATACGACGCCCAGAAGCAGATCGCGATTACCAGCGACTCACCACCCCGGGCGATCCCAACGCTGGAGGAGAGACTCCATTCCCGCTTCGAATGGGGCCTGACTGCCGACATTCAAGCTCCCGATCTCGAAACTAAGGTCGCCATCCTACGGAAGAAAGCCGACGCCGAACGCATCCATGTGCCTGACAATGTCGCCATCTTCATCGCCTCCAAGATCAAGTCCAACGTCCGTGAGCTCGAGGGATCTCTCATACGACTGATCGCCTTCTCGTCCCTGACAGGAAGGCTTATCGATCTCGAACTCGCCCAAGAGGTACTTCGCGACCTTTTACCCAACGAAGGCCAGGTCCTCGGCATGGACATGATCCAAAAATACGTCGCTGACCACTACAGCCTCAAGATCTCCGACCTCAAGGCTCGCAACAATTCCAAATTCATAGCTCTCCCTCGCCAGATCGCCATGTACATGACCAAGCACCTTACTAAAGCCAGTCTCCCCGACATCGGAAAAGGATTCGGCGGGAAACATCATTCCACCGTCATCCACTCCATACGTAAGGTTAAGGGGATGAGGAGCGCCGACCCTGACTTCGACAAGTTAATTCAAGGCTTTCTCGAGTCCTTCCACTAACACGAGAGGGCAAGGTAGCTGCCCATCAATTATGGCCCTCGTAAGTCTCACCGCTCCTCTCGATCTTACCCTCTCTCCTTTTCCACAGGTTTATCCCACTACCCTGTGGATGAACTCCGGATCCCCGCGAGACCCCTTTTTCCACAACTTACTCGTATCCCCTTCTACCCCTCCATCTATCTACCTAGATAATTCTAAGTTATTTATATTAAAGAAATTAAGTAAAAATTATTCTTTTCAACAGTCCATTATTGTTATAATTACTTGTTTAACACTTATCTACTAATAAAGGAAAGATTATGGAGTTTACTGCCAGGAAGGAAGAGCTACTGAAGGAGCTATCCTTAATTCAGGGCATCGTGGAGCGCAAGAACACCATACCGGTCCTGGCGAACGTCCTCATCGAGGCTGTAGATTCGGTAGTCGAGCTGGCCGCCACCGATCTGGACGTCGGCTTGCGGTGCCGTCTACCAGGTAAGGTAAAGCATGCCGGGTCGCTAACCTTATCGGCTAAAAAACTCTTCGAGATCGTGCGTGCCGTCTCCGAGGAGGAGATCAACCTCAAGGAACTAGAGAACTATTGGGCCTCCATAACCAGTGGAAAGTCGTATTTCAAGATAGTCGGCCTGGCCAAGGCGGACTTTCCGTCGCTGGCCGAGCCTCCAAAGGAGCTAACCGCGGTCATTCCAGGTGGGGTCCTAAGAGAGATGATCCGTAAGACCAGCTTCGCTATTACTGCGGACGACAGTCGGTACTTTCTAAATGGTGCTCGCCTGGAGATAAGCGTAGATGGTTTCAGAATGATAGCCACGGACGGACATCGACTAGCCTATATCAACATAGCCGTCAAATCCGGCGCCACGGGGAACACCTTATCGGTCACCGTTCCCAAGAAGACGCTACTGGAGTTCGTTAAGATCCTTGGTGAATCGGATGGGGATGTGGATTTTTCACAGAGCGAGAATCATCTTTTCTTCCGTGTCAAGGAGCGATTACTCCTTTCGAAGCGTGTCGAAGATCAGTTTCCGGCTTACGATAAGGTTATTCCGCAGGGAAATGACAAAATCGTTGTTTGTTCGAGAGACGCGTTAGGCGGAGCTCTACGACGAGTATCACTGCTTGCCAATGAACGATCCCGCGCAGTTCGACTCGCGATCAAAGCCAACAAAATAGAGATATCCTCCCAGAGTCCGGAGCTTGGAGAAGCAAAAGAAGAGCTCGCGGCGGAGTATGGGGGCGAAGACATTGAAGTAGGGTTCAACGGGCAATACATCCTAGACTTCCTGAGCGTTGAGGACTCTGAGAAGGTAAAGTTAGAACTCAAAGACGACTCTTCTCAGTGCTTACTACGCCCAACGGATTCCGGTAAGGAGATCGATTACCGCTACGTCGTCATGCCGATGAGGACCTAAGGCACTTCCTTCAGAAAAGTCCAATAAAGCCAAGTGATAGTGATTTGAAAGGGGTAGAGGTGATCAACGAGGACTATACGGCTGAGAAGATCCGTGTGCTCGAAGGGTTGGAAGGCGTTCGTATGCGCCCGGCCATGTACATTGGCACGACCGGCCCGGAAGGTCTTCGCCACCTGGTTTTCGAGGTCGTCGACAACAGCATCGATGAAGCTATCGCTGGCTTTTGCTCGGAAGTGAACGTGACCATCCACGTCGACAATAGCGTCACCGTCGTGGACAACGGCCGAGGCATCCCGGTGGACGTGGAGCAGAAGACGGGAAAGCCTGCCGCAGAGGTCGTCATGACGAGGCTACACGCCGGCGGGAAGTTTGGGAGCGGGAGCTATAAATTCTCAGCTGGGCTTCACGGTGTCGGCGTCTCGGTAGTGAACGGTCTTTCGGAGTGGCTCGAGCTCGAGATTCGCCGGGATGGAGGGGTCTACCGCCAGTCCTACAAGAAGGGTCTTCCCACGAGCCCGCTCGAAAAGGTTGGTGTCACCGACAAGACCGGAACGACGGTCAAGTTCCGTGCCGACCCGGAGATCTTCGAGAGCCTGGATTACAGCTTCGACGCCCTCTCGCAACGCTTGCGCGAGCTCGCGTTTCTGAACCGTGGCATTTTCATTTCTATCCAGGACGAGCGGCAGGCAAAGAAGAACGAGTTCCAGTTCGATGGCGGGATCGTCTCCTTCGTTGAGTACTTGAACAAGAACCGCACCTCGCTCCACAGCCCACCGCTCCATTTCGTGGTCGCGGCCCAGGACATGGAATGCGAGATCGCGTTGCAATGGAACGAGGCCTATCAGGAAGCTGTCTTCTCCTTTGCGAATACCGTCAATACGCACGAGGGAGGTACCCACCTGTCCGGCCTCAAGGCAGCTCTCACCCGAACCATCAATAGCTACGCTTCCGCGAACAATCTCAGCAAGGATCTGCATGCGGGAATCGAGGGTGAGGACATACGAGAAGGCCTGACAGCGGTCATCAGCGCGAAAGTGCCGAATCCGCAGTTCGAGGGTCAGACGAAGACCAAACTCGGGAATACCGAGGTGAAGGGCTTCGTGGAGACCCTAGTGAACCAAGAGTTCTCTCGATTTCTAGAAGAGAACCCCACGGTTGCCCGCAAGATCGTCTCGAAGGTCGTGGAAGCGGCTCGAGCTCGGGAAGCGGCCCGCAAGGCCCGCGACCTCGCGCGTCGCAAGGGCGCCCTCGAAGACACCTCGCTACCGGGAAAGCTGGCCGATTGCCAAGAAAGGGATCCCGCCCAGTCCGAGCTCTACCTCGTGGAAGGAGAGTCCGCGGGAGGCTCGGCGAAGCAAGGGCGCGATCGACGGTTCCAGGCGATCCTCCCCCTGAAGGGTAAGATTCTCAACGTCGAGAAGGCGCGGCTCGACAAGATGCTGGAGAATGAAGAGATCAAGGTGATGGTGGCCGCTCTCGGCACCGGCATCGAGGAAGAATTCGATCTCGCCAAGCTGCGTTATCACCGCATCATCATCATGACCGACGCCGACGTGGACGGGTCTCACATCCGCACACTCCTTTTGACGTTCTTCTATCGCAAGATGCCCGCGGTGATCGCCGGCGGCCACCTCTACATCGCGCAGCCACCCCTCTTCAAAGTCAAGAAGGGACGGAGCGAAGTCTATTTCAAGGACGAGAAGGAGCTGGATCGACACCTGATTGCTCGGGCGGCCGCGAATCGCAAGGTCGTGATCCCGGCGTTGGAGAGAGAGTACTCGGGAAACGAGCTCGCCCGGGGGCTGGAGCAGCTGATTGCATACGGCAAGCACCTGGAGCTACTCGCGCGTCGCGGCTATCCCACCGAGCTGCTGGGGGAGTTTCTGAGGGTAGGGGCGGATGAAGGTATCCTCGCCGACAAGCAATGGCTCGAGGAGGCGCTCGAGCCGCTACGCCAGCAGGGTCGGGACGCCACGGTGGTGCGCGACGAGGAGCAAAACCTCTTCAAGATCGTGCCGCGCGGCGTCAACGGGGAGACCGGCCGCTTCATGCCGACGATTGACCGAGAGTTTCTCACCGCCGCCGAGTACCGGACGCTTTTGAGCCTCTACAAGGAAATCGAGCCTTTCGAGAGCACACCCCTCATCGTAACCACGGACGGCAAGGAGAAGAGTCCGGAGAAAGCGGACCGGAAAACCGAGGAGCAGACTCTCGAGTCGCGTGACGAGCTCATTCAAACCCTGTTGGGAGCGGGCAAGAAAGGACTTCATATTCAACGGTACAAGGGACTCGGCGAAATGAACCCGGAGCAGCTCTGGGAAACGACGATGAACCCAGAGATCCGGGTCTTGCTTCAGGTCAAAGTCGACGACGAAGTGTTTGCGGACGAAATCTTTACGGTGTTAATGGGCGATGCAGTGGAACCGCGGCGCCATTTTATCGAGGAAAACGCGCTCGATGTGCAGAACCTCGACATCTAACGACGGTTCAGAGGGGCCAGTCTCGAAGCGGCCAACTCAACGAAACGCCTTCCCGACGCGCGTTCCTTCTCTGTCAAGCCCGCCAAGAAAGTAATTAGGGAACAAACGAGGAGAACCAGATGGTCATAGCGGCTGAACGGCTGCCGGTCAACATCGAAGACGAGATGAAAAAGTCCTACATGGACTATGCGATGTCCGTCATCATTGGCCGCGCTCTCCCCGACGTCCGCGATGGCTTGAAGCCGGCCCACCGCCGCGTGCTCTACGCGATGTTCCGCGAAGGACTCCTCTCCAATCGGCCCTACTCCAAGTGCGCGGGCATCGTGGGAGAAGTGTTGAAGAAGTACCATCCTCACGGGGACGCCGCTGTCTACGACACCTTGGTGCGCATGGCGCAGCCATTCAATCTCCGTTACCCGCTGATCGATGGGCAAGGCAACTTCGGGTCCGTCGACGGGGATCCGCCGGCGGCTTACCGCTACACCGAGGCCAGGCTGACCGCTCTTGCCGAAGGCATGATGCCGGACCTGGACAAGTACACCGTCGACTTCGTCCCCAACTTCGACGGAACGGTCGACGAGCCGACGGTGTTACCCACGGCGATACCCAATCTGCTCGTGAACGGGACGAGTGGTATCGCGGTTGGCATGGCGACCAACATTCCTCCTCACAACTTGGGAGAAGTGGTGGACGGAGCGACCTTCGTACTCGACAATCCCGGACTCTCGAGCGCCGAGCTCACCCAGGGCCTCTTGGGGCGCATACCCGGACCGGACTTTCCGACCGCGGGCTTCGTTCACGGAAGAGAAGGCATCGAACAGGCTTACCGCACCGGTCGCGGGACGATCCAGCTCCGCGCTCGCGCCGACGTCGAGGAGATCGGCAAGGACCGCCAGGCCATCATCGTCACCGAGATTCCCTACCAGGTCAACAAGGCAAGGCTGTTGGAAAAGATCGCCGAGCTGGTACGGGATCGAAAGATCGAGGGTATCTCCGATCTCCGCGACGAATCCGATCGCACGGGAATGCGCATGGTGGTGGAGCTGAAGCGTGGAGAAGTTCCCCTGGTGGTGTTGAACAACCTTTACAAACACACCGCGCTTCAAACTAGCTTCGGTGTCATCCTGCTGGCCATCTCGGAAAACCGGCCTCGCGTCCTGCCGCTCCTGGAGATCGTGAGCCAGTTCCTTGATTTTCGACGTGACGTCGTTCGCCGGCGCACCGCCTTCGAGCTCAAGAAGGCGGAAGCGAGAGCTCACATCCTCGAGGGCTTCGTCAAAGCCCTAGATCACCTCGACCAGATCATCGAGCTCATTAGAGCCGCCAGCACACCGGCCGACGCACGGAGCCAGTTGATGGAGAGGTTCGAGTTCTCGGAGATCCAGGCGCAGGCCATCCTCGACCTCCAACTCCATCGCTTGACGGGAATGGAGCGCGAGAAGATTGTCAAGGAGCACCAGGAAATCCAGACGCTTGTCGCGGAGCTGAAATCTATCCTGGGGAGCGAGCAGAAGATCAAGGAAATCGTTCGCTCGGAGCTGGAAGACGTCAAGGAAAAGTTCAGCGACCCGAGGCGCACCGAGATCATTGCCAAGACTCGCGAGATCCGCGTGGAGGACATGATCGCCGAAGAGGACATGGTCATCACGGTATCGCATCTCGGATACATCAAACGCAGCCCCGTGACCGTCTACCGCAAGCAGAAGCGCGGCGGCAAAGGGCGCATCGGTATGCGCACCCGGGAAGAGGACTTCGTGGGTCGGCTCTTCATCGCTTCCACACACGACTACGTTCTCATCTTTACGGATCGGGGCCGCGTTTATTGGTGCAAGGTGCACGAGATTCCCGAAGTCGGCTCCGCGGGCAAGGGCAAGGCGATCGTGAATCTTGTTTCCATGAGCTCCAAGGAGAAGCTGGCCGCAGTTTGTCCGGTCAAGGAGTTCCCGGAAGATTTGCACGTCCTGATGGCCACCCGTAGCGGGAGAGTGAAGAAGACGCCGCTTTCCGCCTTCTCTAATCCGAAGTCGCGCGGCATCATCGCCATCGGAATCGGAGAGCGCGAGTCTCTGATTGCGGCTGCCGTCACCGGCCCGGAAGACGAAGCGGTGATCGCCACCCACAATGGTCTCGCCATTCGTTTCGCCGTTTCCGACGTTCGCCCCATGGGGCGAACCGCAGCCGGTGTCAAAGGCATCGAGCTCCGCAAGGGCGATCACGTCGTCGGGATGGCGGTGGTGGAAGAAGAGGGGACTCTTCTCACCGTTACCGAAAAGGGTTACGGAAAACGGACCGCGCTCGATCAGTATCGATTGCAGAGCCGAGGAGGAAAGGGGATCATTAACATCAAGACCACCTCCCGGAACGGCTCGGTGGTCGGAGTGCGTTTCGTGGGCGAGGAAGACGAGGTCATGGTCGTCACCGGACAGGGGATGATCCTCCGTCTGCGGATTGAGGGGATTGGCGTCCTCGGCCGGGCCACACAAGGCGTGCGGCTCATTGACGTCGACGAAGGAGACCACGTCGTGGCCGTTGCGAAGCTTGCCGAGAAGCAGGACGAAGGCGATGGGGAATCTCCCAAGAACGCCGGCGCCGACGCCAAGGGTTGACCCAACCCGCTCTTGATTTAGAGGCGCTTGTTGCAAGGGAATCGCCGTCCTCTTGAGCCCTTTTGAGTTATGACTGCCCGCGTCGGACAACCACACTCACCTTTTCCCACTTCACCGGGACTCGTGTTTTTCGCCTCGTTGGCGTTGACCTGTTCGGCCACGTTGAGTTGCTCGTCACCCCAGTCCGACGAGCTCGCCGCCGCACGGGAAGCGTTGGGTGGGGGGCGGTATCACGAGGCGATCGAGCACTACACGGAGGTCACGCTCCAGGCTCCCGAGAGCCCCGAGGCCGCCCAAGCTCTGTACGATGTGGGGCTCATCCATTATTTGCGGCACCGAGACTTGGACTCCGCGCGCTCCACCTTCCGTAAGATCCTGAGCTCATACCCCGAGAGTGACGTCGCGCGAGATGCTCGCCGTTTGTTGGCCAGGATGTACGAGCAAGATCTCGGGGAGCCCGACAAGGCGATTCGAGAGTACGAGCTACTAGTGGAAAGTGAGACCGACCCTGGTGAGAGGAGGACCCTTCTCACTCGGATCGCCAATTGCCGCTATGAGATGGACGACATGGAGGGTGCCGCGGAGGCGTACCGCCGCGTGGTCGAAGACTCGCCGCCGGACGAGGAGTCGATGGGTGCCTATCTCAGACTGGCTCACATACAGCGGTTGGCTGGCCGAGCAGACGAAGCGCTCGAAAACCTCGAGGTTGTTCTCGGGGTGTCGGAGGATCAAGGCTCACGCCGAAAGGCGTATTACGCCATGGCCGAGGTCCTCGCCGAGCAAGGTCGCTTCGCCGACGCGAAATCCTGCCTAACCGCGGCGAGCGAAGAGTTTGCTGGCGATGATGAGATTGCGGCGCTGGTCTCCCGAATCGATAACCAAGTGGAAGAGCGCCGCCGGGCGGAACGCGGCGAGGAGTCTGACAAACAGGTCCGGTGGGGAAGGGGGCGACCCTGACACAGTCAGTGATGACCGGCACCCGGGAGACTCGAAGCGGCGTTGGCCGATCGCCGCGCCTGCTTTTTTGGATCTTGGCTCTCTCGAGCGTCTTGGCGTGGTGGGCGTGTGGCGGATCGGAACAGGAAGTCCTCACCCGGTTTTTTGCCGGTATCGAATACGAGGACTCCAGTATGGTCGCCGCGGTGTCACTGGTCGCGTTTCCGGGAGAAGAGGTCGCGTCGTGGCGCGTACTGGAAGCTCGGCCGACCCGTAGCGAGCCGTTCCGGTTGACAGAGCTGCGAGACGGGGGGAGGGTGGCGAAGAAGGCTCGGGACCGACAGTTCTCTAGATTTTCCGATTTCCGCCGGGCCAACTACGACGATCTCGTGATGATCCAGGATCGGCTAGACCAAAACCCCGAGCATTCGTTCACCGGTAGGCTCGCGGAGCTACGCGGGGAGTGGGATGTCTACGTCGAAGGACGAAGGACCCTCAAGCGCGAGCTTCGCGAGCTGGAGCAAGCGATGGAGGCCGAAAGGAGGCCGGCCCGTGAATCGGTCCTGACCGGGGATGAGATCGATCTATTCGACGGAGAGGTTCTCACCATGGAGGTTCTCGTCGGCGTCGAAGCCCCAGCAAGTGAAGGCGATGAAGTCGGGGTCGAGACGCCCTATCTCTTCACGCTACGGAAGTACAACCTCACCAGAAGGCTGGACGATTTCACGCCTCCTTCCCGTTGGATCATTACGCAGATCGAAGAGCAGGAGGGTTAGCGGGGGCGTCGATGGACGACATCTCAAGAAGCCAGCTCGCCAGACGCCGATTAGCGGCACCACGTGTATTGACGCCAGGAGGGGCGCCTCCCCATCGGAGCTAGTTGCGGGGCGCCTCCGTCGCGCGGCTCGCGCGTGATTTGGGGCGAGATCCAGCACCCTTGAGAATCTCCAAGTTCGCGAAACGGGCGACGAGTTTCTTCCGGCCCGCGCGGTCGAAATCAACCGTAACCTTCTGATCCTTTCCCGGAGGCTCGGCGGCCACGATCTTTCCCTCGCCGAAACGGGGATGCCTCACCACGGTCCCACGTGAGAAGGCGGAGCGAGGTGAATACGACGGTACGGCCACGGTTGCCCGTGCGCGCGGCTCAGCCGCCAGGCCTCGCTGCAACAACGCGGGGGAAATCTCGTCCAGGAATCGAGAGGGGATTCGGCCCTCTTTCTCCAGTGCGGTTCTTCTGCTGAGCGCGTAGGTGAGCACCAGGTGCGTCCGAGCCCGCGTGATACCGACGTAGCAGAGTCGCCGCTCCTCTTCGATCGCCCGGCGATCTCCGGAGGCGCGGAAGTGGGGGAACAACCCCTCCTCGAGACCGGTAAGAAAAACGGCATCGAACTCCAGTCCTTTCGCGCTATGGAGCGTCATGAGAAGACACGGAGTTTCGTCTCGCACCGCGTCGAGATCGGTCAGCAGGCTCACGCTGTCTAAAAAGCCAGCCAAGGAGGGATCGCTCTCGCGCTCCTGGTAGTCGATGGCCGCGGTCACGAGCTGATCCAGATTCTCGAGCCGCGCTTCCGCCTCCGCCGAGCCCTTCCGTTCGAGCGCTGCGCGAAGGCCGCTCAGACGGAGGGTTTCCTTGACCAGCACCCCCAGCGAGGTCTTCTCCACGAGATCGGCGAGCGCGTCGCGAATCTTGTGAAGCGACTCGAAACCCTGACTCGCTCGCGCCGGGATTTCGTTCTCTTCGGCCAGTTGCGTCGCAGCGTCCCATAGTGAGATCCCTCGCTCGGAAGCACATCGCTCGGTCAGCGCCAACGTGGCAGCCCCGAAACCACGGGGTGGTGTGTTGATGGCATGCAGGAAGCTCGCGTTGTCTCGCGGGTTCAGGATCAGGCGCACGTAGGAGAGGGCATCTTTCACTTCCCGCCGTTCGTAAAATCGCTGGCCGCCCACCAACACGTGGGGAATGCCGCGTCGCACGAACTCCTCTTCGAAGAGCCGTGTTTGTGCATGCGTGCGAAAGAGCACGGCAACCCGCACCGCGGAGGATTCTTCTCGCAGAGACTGGATCTGGTCCGCCACCAACAAGCACTCGTCCCAGTCGGTGTCGACCCCAAAGACCCAGGGTTTTTGACCCTCGCCGGTTTGGGCAACGAGTTTCTTCCCTTTCCGATCTTCGTTATGCGAGATGAGGGTCGTGGCTGCCGCGAGAATCGCGCTCGTTGAGCGGTAGTTGTCCTCGAGCTTCACGACTTGCGCCGTCGGGAAATCCTTCTCGAACTCCAGGATGTTTCTGAGATCGGCCCCGCGAAAATTGTAGATGGATTGGTCCTCGTCACCCACGACGAAGATGTCCTGATGTGGCGCAAGGAGTCTCATTAGCCGGTACTGGACGCGGTTGGTATCCTGGTACTCATCGATCAGTAGATGACGAAAACGGCGCTCCGCGAAGGCGCGCGCCTTCTCCGAGCATTCCAGCAGTTCCACCGCGCGGATGAGGAGATCGTCGAAGTCGACACTTTCATCCGCTTGGAGAGTGGCTTGATATCGGGCGAAGACACGAGCGAGGACGTCGCGGTCCCGTGACCGCCACCAGCCTGGCGATTCCTCGGCTCCAAAAGCGGCGTTCTTTCTCGCCGAGACCGCGGCGGCCAGCCGGGGGAGAGGGTACTCCCGCTCGGTGGCCCCGATCTCTTGAAGCACGCGGCGGAGTACGGACCGACGGTCCTGCTCGTCGTAGACGGTGAAGCCGGAAGAGAGCCCGATATCGGAGCCGAACCGTCGAAGAAGCCTCATGCCGAGAGAATGAAACGTCGACACCCAGACGTCGGTGGCGGACGCGCCCGCCAGCGCGTCGACCCGCGAGCGCATCTCACCGGCCGCCTTGTTGGTAAAAGTCACCGCCAGGATGGTCCAGGGCGGTGCGTTCCTTTCCCGGACCAGGAAGGCGATGCGGTGAGCGATCGCGCGGGTCTTGCCGCTGCCGGCCCCCGCCAGGACCAGCACCGGTCCATCGGGAGCGGTCACCGCGGCACGCTGGCCGGGATTCAGATCGGACAGGATGTCGCCGTCGGGATCTTCGGATGCGTCGGCCGTCGGCCTACTCGACCTACTCAACAGTCACCGACTTCGCAAGATTGCGCGGCTGGTCGACGTCGCAGCCACGGGCGACGGCGATGTAGTAGGCGAGGAGCTGCAGTGGAGCCACCGTAACAAGAGGTGAGATGGCTTCCGGATGTGGTGGAAGATGGATCAACCGGTCTGGTTCATCGTCCAAAATCTCCTCGAGCCGGGTTTCCCCTTCGGTTCCGAAGGCGATGATACGCGCGCCACGCGCTTTCGCCTCCTGGATACTGTTGGCCATCTTGTCGAAGAGGGAATCCGAAGGTGCTAGCGCGACCACCGGCATGCGCTCGTCGATCAACGCAATGGGGCCGTGCTTCATCTCTCCGGCGGGGTATCCCTCCGCATGAATGTAGGAGAGCTCCTTGAGCTTGAGCGCGCCTTCGAGTGCGATGGGATAGAGAAGTCCCCGACCGAGGTAAAGAAAATTCGACGCCAGGTAGAAATCGCGGGCAATGGCCTCGATGGCGGGCGCCAGAGCGAGCGCTTGCTCCAGGAAATGTGCGGCGCGCGCCAGCTCGGTCAGACTTTGCCGCCCCTGTTCCGGAGACAGTTTACCCCTGACCTGCGCCAAGTGGATGGCGAGGAGATGGAGAGCGACGAGCTGTGCGGAGAAGGACTTCGTCGAGGCAACGCCAATCTCGGGACCCGCATGCGTATACAGGGTGGCGTTGGTGATGCGGGTGATCATGCTTCCCATGACGTTGCAGATGGCGAGCGTGGTCGCCCCGGTTTCACTGGCGACACGCAGGGCCGCCAGAGTGTCGGCCGTTTCCCCGGACTGGCTGATTCCGATCACTAGATCCTTCTTGCCTAGCACGAGGGAGCGGTAGCGGAACTCCGAGGCCACGTCGACCTGCACCGGCAGGTTGACGCTCGCTTCCATGAGGAACTTGCCCACCAGCGCGGCATGCCAGCTCGTGCCGCAGGCGATGATGGTGATCTTCTCGAGCTGCTCGAGAAAATCATCCCTCCAACCGACTTCCTCGAGGTGCACCGTTCCCGAGTCCAGGGAGTATCGTCCCAGCAGCGTGTCCCGGATAGTTCGCGGCTGCTCGTAAATCTCCTTGAGCATGAAGTGCTTGAAACCCTGTTTCTCCACCTGGACCGGATCCCAGGTGATTCGTGTGGGCTCGCGATCGTGCTCACGGCCGTCCCTGCCGAACAAACGCAGCTTCCCAGGCCCCATGACCGCGATCTCGCCGTCGTCGAGGAAGACGGCCTTTCGGCTGTGGGACAGGAAGGCGGGGACGTCGGAGGCGATGAAGGCCTCGTTTTCGTTTTCACCGAGCCCGACCACGAGAGGAGGGCCGTTGCGGGCGGCAACGAGCTTGTCGGGATCCTTGGCCGACAGCGCGACGAAGGCGAAGACGCCCTCGATCTCCGGGAGAGCGTCAGTGACGGCCTGTTCCAGGTTCTTCTTCCAGTGCTTCTCGACCAAATGGGCGATCACCTCGGTATCCGTCTCGGTAACGAAGCGATGACCTTCCGCCGAAAGCCGCCCCTTGAGATCCAGGTAGTTCTCGACGATGCCGTTATGAACGACGACCAGCGTTCCGCTGCAGTCGCGATGAGGGTGGGCGTTTTCCTCGTTGGGACGCCCGTGGGTCGCCCATCTCGTGTGACCGACTCCGTAGCTCCCGTCCAAATCCGCACCCGATAGCTGGCGTTCCAGGTTGTTGAGCTTCCCCTGGGAGCGAAGGAGGCGAAGCGATCCGTCGCGCACGACCGCAATCCCCGCCGAGTCGTAGCCTCGATATTCGAGGCGTTTGAGCCCGTCGATCAAGACTTCCACGGTCGGTTTGGGGCCGACGTAACCGATGATGCCGCACATCTTTTCTAGGTTTTCCTTTTCTTTGTCCGCTTTGACTGGCGCCGGCGGGCGTAACCTTTCTTGACGACCTGACGACCGCGAGCGATGGCGAGAGAGCCAGCAGGAACGTCCTCCACGATCGACGAGCCCGCGGCCACGTACGCGCCGCGACCGATTCGGACCGGCGCGACGAGTTGCACGTCGCTTCCGATGAACGCCCCGTCCTCGATAATGGTCTGGTGCTTGGTCTTACCGTCGTAGTTGCAGGTGATGGTGCCGGCACCCACGTTGACGCCTCGCCCAACCTCGGCATCGCCCAGATACGTAAGGTGAGGTGCCTTGCTCCCCGCGCCCAGCGTAGACTTCTTCATCTCCACGAAGTTACCTACCTTCGCGCCCTCGCCCACAATCGATTCGGGGCGGATGTGAGTGAAGGGGCCGACTTGGGCCCGGCGGCCGATTCGGCTCGAGCGAACGTAACAATGGTCGAGAAGCACGGTTCGCGAGCCCACGACCGAATCGACGATGTGAGAGAAACTGCCGATGTCACAATCGGTTCCGATCCGGCTCGCGCCCTCGATCACGACCCAGCCGCGGATCCGCGTGCCGCGGCCGACGCTCACATCCGGATCCAAATGGGCGGTGGTGGGATCGTCGATGAGGACTCCGCGCGCTTGGAGGCGCTCGCAGGTTCGCCGACGAAGGAACTGGATAGCCTGGCCCCAATCGGCGGCGTTGCGGACTCGTAGGAGCTCTTCCGACTTCGCCAGCAGCGTCTTGGATTTCGGCCACTCCCGACCGAGCGACTCGAAACCGTTACTGAAGGTCCGTGGTTGCTTCCTCAGGTACGACGCGGTGCAACATAGGCCGGCGGTGGCCTTGCTCCCGCGTTCTGAGGAGAGCAGGCCAGGAACGCCCGAGCGTGAAGCGGCCAGTAGGCGCCTCAGGCTGCGCGCGCTGACGCAAGGCATCTCGGCGGGAAGCACCAGCAACCGTCCTTGCAGTCGAGAGAGGGCCTGGGGAAACCCATTCTTCGATATCGGTTGCACCCCGTCCAGCCGGTTCGATTGGAAACCACGACGGTCGTTCAACACGAGAAGCGTGCGCCTGGGCCGGAGGGACTGAGCGGCCTCGAGAGTCCGTTGCCACAGCGGGCGGCCGAGGAGATCCTTCTCGAAGATCCGACCGGGCCCGGCCCATAGAACCAGGGTGAGCTGCGCTGACATCCTGTGGGATCTAGATTAACACGATTGGGGCGAGGCGGCTCGGCGGCTACGAGGAAGCAGATGTCGCAAGGCGGGCGCGGTGAAACAACGATTGCAGGGTTGCTGCCGTCTTGGCACCGTCGTGCCGCAAGGGCTCTCCTGAGCCCAGAAGATCGTGAGCCACCACGGGGCAAGGAACCTCGGCTTCGCAGGATTCGGGGATCCCTACCTGATCCGCTCCCTCCGAACGGTAACGCTGAAGTGTCGCCTCTGGAACCGGGGCGTTGTTAGCGAGAACGAAGGAGAGCTGGAGCTCGGGGCAATGTTCCAGCAGGGCCCCGACGTGTTGTCCGAGCCCGTAACCCGTCGTTTCCCCGGGCTGCGTCATGATGTTGCAGAGGTACACCACCAGAGCCTTGGAGCCAGAGATGGCCTCGGAAACTCCGGGGACGAGAAGATTGGGAATGAGGATCGTGTAGAGAGACCCCGGCCCGAGCAGGATGAGGTCCGCTTCTCGAAGCGAGGTCGGCGAGTCCTCGAGGGGACGGCAGTTTGGTGGGTCGAGAGAGACGCGGCGGATTGGTTTTGTGGAGCTGCTGATGCGCGTTTCTCCCCCAACATGGCTTCCGTCTTCGAGCTCCGCTAGGAGCGAGACGCTCTCGATCGTGGAGGGGAAGATCCGGCCTTCGATGGCCAGGACGTGAGAAGCCGCCCGCACCGCCGAGTAGAAGTCGCCGGTCACCGAGGTCAATGCGGCCAGGAAGAGATTTCCGAAGTTGTGTCCTCCGAGGTCACCGCTTCCCCCGAACCGGTGTTGGAACAGCGATGACAGGAGCGATTCGTCGCTAGATAACGCGAGAAGGCAATTGCGGATGTCTCCGGGGGGCAGTATCTGGAGCTCGTCGCGCAGTCGGCCCGAGCTCCCGCCGTCGTCCGTCACGGTCACAAGCGCGGCGAGGTCGGCGAAGTAGACGGCATCGCCGCCCTGCTGAGCCTGCTGAGTTTGCTGAGCTCCCGAGGCGGGTGCCTGGGTAAAGTGCTTGAGTCCGGTCAGGAGAGCGGCAAGCCCCGTGCCCCCGCCGATTGCCACGATGCGGAGACCGTAGATCACGTTGTTTTCCTCAGTGCCCTCAGTGAGTCAAGGGTTCATTCGGGGGACGCCAGAAGCCCCGCGATTTCCGCCTCGTCGCGCACGGTGGCGAAATCCTCATCCGCCTTCGCCAAGACGCGGTTGTAGGTGTTTGCACGGACGGCCTGCTTGAGATGGCGAGCCGCGTCGCCACTATCGCCATGACGGGAATAGGCGGCGGCGAGGCAGTAGTGAGCGTGATCGCTGCTCGGCTCCATGTCCGTTGCTTTCGTTAGATATTTGATGGCGCGGTCGTACTCACCCCGGTTGTGACAGAAGACACCATAGGCGACGATCTCCTCGAAGGTGCGCGGTGAGAACGAGCTCTTTCGCTGGCGGTCACAAATGGACATGTAGGCCTGCGCCCGATCCGCGATCTCCGGCTCTTCACGAGCCTCGGAGGCGATGGCTTCGAACTGACTCTTCGCGCGCTCGAGATCACCCTTGTGCAGAACCCTCAAGGCCTTCTCGAATGCCTCGAGGGATTTGTTATATGCCGTTTTGTCACTGGACTTCCGGGCCAGCTTCTTGCGCGGGGGCAGCCCGCCTTTAGAGCGACCGGTGGCCTTCTTTGCCATGGAACCTCCTATGAATTTCGTTTTTAGCCCCGAGTGCGGGGCGCGCGGAAATGATGCCGGGATAGCCCGAGAACCTTCGAGTTCAAACGGCGTGTTGCTGATAGAAGTCTAGAAGACAGAACATGATTATAGGATGCGGGCGGAGAAGCGTCAAACAGCGGCCCCGCAGCCTCACTCCACTTCCGAGCCGAGGAGCTGGCGGTAGAGGAGGCGTGAGGGTAGCCCGGTCTCCTCGGCAAGAATCTTGACCGCCTCCCGTCGTTTGAGCCCTTGGGCGGTCAGGTCGGAGAAGCGCTTCTGCATCTCCTCCGCCGATAATGGCGATAAGGAAGCCGTCGGTCGCCGCTTGGCGCCCGCAATCACGAGAGTGAGCTCACCCCGGGGCGGTTTCTCGCGGACCCATGACGCTAGATCGGACAGCGCTCCCGCCCGGTGCTCTTCGTAAACCTTGGTTATTTCGCGGCAAGGAAGGCCTGCCGCGGTCCAAGGCGCTCTGCGAGTTCCTCGAGCAGCGCGGGAGTCCGCTTTGCGGACTCGAAAAGAATAGCGGTGTGTGTGGTCGAAGCGAGGGACTCGATGGCCTGAACTCGTGCCGAGCCGCGCCGAGGCAGGAAGCCATAGAAGCAAAAGCTCGATGTGGGGAGGCCGGAGGCCGAGAGCGCGTCGAGCACGGCGCTCGGTCCCGGGACCGCGCGCACGGAAATTCCCTTCTCCCGAGCGGCGGCGACCAGGCGATAGCCAGGATCGGACACGCCCGGCGTTCCGGCGTCGCAGACGAGAGCCGATGTCTTCTCCGCTTTCGAGCCGAGACGTGAGTTGCGGCGCGCGCGATCTCTCGTTGTGCTCGTGGTAGCTAATGGTTCGTGTCTTGATGCCGTGGCGCTCCAGCAGCCGACGCGTGGTGCGAGTGTCTTCGCAGGCGATGAGGGCGACCGATTGGAGCACTTCTAGCGCGCGCAGAGAGATGTCGCTCAAGTTTCCGATGGGGGTGGCCACGACATAGAGAGTTGCGGGCATCACGAGGTGTCCTGAGACGGCCGGACACTAGCATACCCGGCTCGGAGCCTCAACGCGCACGCCCGGAACTCCTTGGCTCACTTTGACATCCCGGGGACCGCTATGCTAGCCTCCTCGCACATAGGAAGCCAGAAAAGTTTAGTGCACGAGGATTCCCACACCATGACCCGTCCCACCATTTCCGTTTTCTTCCCCGCTTACAACGATGCCGGCACGATCGCCAGCATGGTGGTGGCGGCGCGCCTCACCGCCCGCGAGCTGACCGACGACTTCGAGATCGTGGTGGTGAACGACGGAAGCGGAGATCACACGGAAGCGGTTCTTGCCGAGCTCGCGAGCCTCGTTCCCGAGCTGCGCGTGGAGTCACATCCCACAAACCGCGGTTACGGGGGTGCCCTCCGGACCGGATTCGCTTCCGCCGGGAAGGACCTCATTTTCTATACCGACGGCGACGCGCAATACGATCCGCGAGAGATGAGAGCGCTCGTGGTGGCGATGAATGAGGGCGTCGACGTCGTCAACGGCTACAAGATTGGCCGTTCCGATCCACTTCACCGTATCGTCATCGGAAGGGTCTACCATTGGGCGGTGCGGCTGGCTTTCGGTCTTCACTTGCGAGATGTCGACTGCGACTTTCGTCTCTTCCGGCGCAGTATCTTCGACCGGGTGGAGCTTACGAAGTCCAGTGGCGTGATTTGCGTCGAGATGATGAAGAAAGTACAGGACGCGGGTTTTCACATTCGAGAAGTGCCGGTTCACCACTATCATCGCGCCTACTGGAAGAGTCAGTTCTTCAACTTTCCCCGCGTCATTCGAACGCTATTCGATCTGAGTCGACTCTGGATTGACTTGGTCGTACGCAAAGTCCATCTCAAGCCTCATTCCGTCACCGCCTCGGAGCGGGAGTCCGACCGGGATCGGCAGAGATTGGTATCGTAGCCGACTCCGAGCCTTCCGCTAAGATAGGTTCTCGGTATAACAGAAATGAACAACCGCTACCGTGAATTGTTCTCCGGCAAGAGCGTTCTGATCACCGGCGGCCTGGGCTTCATAGGAAGCAATCTGGCGCGACGGTTGCTCGATTTGGATGCAGAGGTATTGCTGGTCGACTCCCTGATCCCGGACTATGGGGGAAATCTCTACAACGTCAAAGGGCTGGAACCCAAACTCCGGATCAACATCGCGGATGTTCGCGATGTGAACGGAATGCAGTACCTCTTGCAGCACCAGGATTTCCTCTTCAACTTTGCCGGTCAGGTCAGCCACATCGACAGTATGCGAGATCCGCAGACCGATCTGGAGATCAACTGTCGCAGCCAACTCTCGATTCTGGAGGCTTGTCGCAAGGGCAACCCCAACGTACGAATACTCTACGCGAGTACCCGCCAGATTTACGGCCGCGCTGTCAAGCTGCCCGCCGACGAGAGCCATCCCGTACGCCCGACCGATGTCAACGGCGTGAACAAGGCGGGAGGGGAGATGTATCACCGCTTGTACCATCAGGTCTACGGACTGCGCACGACATCACTGCGATTGACGAACACCTACGGTCCACGGCAGCTCGTCAAGCACAACCGTCAGGGCTTCGCGAGTTGGTTCATCCGTCAGGCGGTGCAAAAAGAGGAGATTCTGATCTTCGGCGACGGAAGCCAGAAGAGAGACTTCAACTACGTCGACGATGTGATCGATGCCTTCTTGAAGGCGGCCATCTCGGAGAAGGCGGTAGGCGAAGTCTACAATCTTGGGGCCAGCCCGCCTGTTACTGTCCTTGCGTTTGCGGAGACGTTGCTCGACGTGGCGGATGGGGGGAGCGGCTTCAAGATAGTTCCCTTTCCCGACGAACGCAAGCGGATCGACATCGGTGACTTCTACAACGACTACGACAAGATCCAGAAGGAGCTTGAGTGGGAGCCGCAGGTAAGCCTTCACGAGGGTCTGTCTCGAACCGTGGACTACTACCGACGCAACATCGATCACTACCTTGACTAAGGGCCCGGGCAAGAATAACTACCGATTCTTGGACGCCGATGCATCCCGTCTGGCTGCGTTGCTCGCCGCCTTCCGCAGCGAGCCTGTCGAGCGGAGGGCTAGGCGGCGTCAGCGGCCGAACTGGAAGAATGCCCATATATCCAGATATTATTCACTTCTCGCGCCTTGCCAGACGGGCGCCTCGACGCCCAAGAATGGGCATTTATTCTTGCCTGGACCCTAAGGTGGCTGACCAAGCCGTACCCTTCGTCGACCTCTCCGCCCAACACGAGAGCATGGCCGCGGAGATCCGGGACGCGGTGACGCGGGTGATACAAAGCGGCTGGTTCATTCTGGGTTCCGAGGTCGAAGCCTTCGAGCGAGAGTTCACGTCCGTAGCGGGTACGGCCCATGCCGTCGGCGTCGCTTCCGGAACCGATGCCCTCACACTTTCTCTTTGGGCGCTGGGCGTTCGTCCTGGGGACGAGGTGATCACCACCCCGATGACCGCGACGTTTACCGCGCTCGCGATCAGTCGAACCGGAGCGCGACCGGTCTTCGCCGACGTGGACCGTGAAACCTTGGCGCTGTCGCCGCAGTCCGTCGCGGAGAAGATCAACTCTCGCACCAAGGCACTTCTTCCAGTACATCTCTACGGCAATCCGTGTGATATGCCGTCGCTCTTGGAGATCGCCCACAAGAAAGGCATCGTGGTCGTCGAGGACGCCTGCCAGGCGCACGGCGCCGCGCTCGGAGAGCGTCCGGTCGGGGGCTGGGGTGAGGCGGGCTGCTTCAGTTTCTACCCGACGAAGAACCTGGGTGCTCTTGGGGACGGAGGCATGATCGCGACAAACGACTCGGAGCTGGCGAGCCGTCTCCGACGGCTGAGAAACGGTGGCCGAGAGAGCCGCTACCTGCATCGGGAAGTGGGTTTCAACAGCCGCCTGGACGAGATGCAGGCGGCGGTACTGCGCGCCAAGCTGCGGCACCTTTCGACTTGGACCGAGCGTCGGCGCGTTCTCGTGTCGCTTTACCGCCAGCTCCTTACGAAGGCTCCCCTGGAATGGGTGGAGTCCCTGCCGGCAGCGAAACCGGCCTGTCACTTGCTCGTCGCACGAGCACCGGAGCGGGATCGATTGCAGGAGGCCTTGAAGGAGGCCGGGGTGCAAACGCTCATTCACTATCCGGTCCCGGGACATCTCCAGCCGGCGTATCAAGGCTTGGGACAACCGGGGGGATCCTGCCCGGAGGCGGAGCGAGCCGCCGGAGAGATCCTTTCCTTACCTCTGTATCCAGAGCTCCGCGAGGAGCAGGTCGAGCGCGTGGTGCGGGCCATCCTCGAGTTCTATCAATAGGGGGCTATAGCAGTCGGTCGCCGGATGGTGCGCAAACGGAAACGAATCGGCATTTTGACCGGGGGGGAGACTGCGCCGGGTTGAACGCGGTGATCCGCGCCGTTTTCCGGACCGCCTACAACTTGGGCTGGGAAGTGCTGGGCATCGAAGAAAGCTTCGGCGGACTACTCGACACGAAGAAGACGAAGCTTCTGAGATCCAGGGACGTTCGGGGGATCCTTCACACCGGCGGGACGATACTCGGCGCGAGCAATCGTGGTCACCCCTTCCGGTTTCCGGTGAAAACCCCGTCGGGTATCACCTACCAGGACCGCTCCAATGAGGTGATCAGAAACTTCCGTTCCCTGAAGCTCGACGGGCTGGTGGTGGTGGGTGGTGACGGGACGCTCGCCCTCGCGCTCTATCGTAAGGGGCTTCCCATCGTCGGTGTCCCCAAGACCATCGATAACGATCTCTCGGGCACGGTCGTGACGTTTGGTTTCGATACCGCGGTCAGCGTGGCCACCGAAGCACTGGACCGCCTGCATCGACTGCTTCCAGCCATCGGCGTGTCATGGTACTGGAGGTCATGGGACGCAACGTTGGTTGGATCGCTTTCCACGCGGGAGTGGCTGGAGGGGCCGACGTGATCTTGATACCGGAAATTCCCTTTGAAATCGAAACCGTCGTAGAAAAGATCCGCGAACGTAACCGGCGGGGACGCAACTTTAGCATCGTCGTCGTCGCGGAGGGGGCCACACCTGCGGGTGGCATGAAGGTCTTTAGAGAGAAGAGAGATGAAGGATACGAGGGTAGACTGGGCGGCATCGGGGAGCGTGTTGCGGAGCAGATTCAACAACGCACCAAACAGGAGTGCCGCGCCCTCGTCCTGGGACACGTTCAGCGGGGAGGGCAACCCACGAATTTCGACCGACTTCTCGGGACGCGATTCGGATCGGCGGCGGTGCGCCTGGCTCTGGAAGGTAGTTGGGGTCAGATGGTGGCATTGGCTCCCCCCACCATTGTTTCCATCCCGCTGGAGAAAGCCGTCTCGAAGTTGAAGCGCGTGCCAAAGCAATCCGATATTCTCCGCGCCGCCCGAGATCTAGGAGTCACGTTCGGGGAGCCGGTCCGCGAAGTCTAAGAAGGTCAGGTTGGGGCAGAGGACAGCCTCTAGTGGACCGTGGAGGGTTTCGAGCCAATGCTGCCCAGTGGTCCTGCTTCCCGCAAGGATAAAAAATCCTCGGCGTCAGAACGCTAAGGGGACGTGTCATTTCGGAGTCACCAGCATCCTGACTACAATCGAGGCTCACTAAATGCAGCTCGCGGGTGTCTCAAAGTGGTTGACACGCTCCGGGCTGAGTAGGAGGTGGAGTCTCGTGAAAGTCGGTCTCGCTCTTGGAGATGCTCGATCACGGCGACGCCCTCGACTACGCCAGAACGCCGCAGAAGAAGTGACCAGCGCTGCAGTGGATCGGACGTGACGGTCGGTTGCCCTTTTTCCCGAGGAACCCAGAGAGTAACTCCTCGCCGTGCCCCACTGGAGCGGGTTGGAACGTCGCGATTCGGAGGAGAAGCTACGCAGCGGAGTTGTCGCGTAGGGCGTCGGGGAGTAACACGGTTCCTGGCTGGTTGATGGCGGCGTAGGCCGCTTCGAGCATGTAGGCCCTGGGGTCGACGTTCTGAAGCTTCGCGGTCTCGCACAGGGTGTAAAACAGCGCTGCGACGTCGGTTCCGCGTTTCGTTCGACTGCCGTAGTGATTTTTGCGACCGACGACAGGTTCCCTCAGGGCGCGCTCGGCGTGATTGTTGTCAAGCCAGACGAGAGGGTTTTCGGCGAACAGCGTGAGTGTCTCCCATCTCTCCAGCATGTAGCGGACCGCCTTGCCGAAGTCGCTTCGCGGCAATCTTCTTTGGCTCTCGCCCCATTGCCGAATCGCTTTCAAGATCCGCTGCGAACGTTGCTTGCGTAAACGAAGTCTCAGTTTCTGAGCTTTTTCATCGCCGGGAAACGGACCCGGGACCTCGCGTTCGACTTCGTACAGCTCTCCGATCAAACGAAGCACTTCGGAGCAAGCTTGCGGGTAGTGCTCGCTGGCTTCGTCGAACTTTCTTTTCACGTGCGCCCAGCAGTGGGCGAGACGAAACTGTGGACCGGCACGAGCCGCGTAGCCGTCTGGACCGGCACGAGCTAGCACCTCGTACACCGCGTAGCCGTCCACAACCACGATGCCGGAGTAGGTCCCCAGCACCTTTTGGCCATCTTCCGTCGATTTCGTCGGCAGCATTCGGTAGTACGCGATGTCCGGACTCGAAACGCCCCACACCGTGCCCGCCGACTTCTTCATCGAGCCCATCAGAGGCCACCGCGTTTCGTCGGCGTGGATGACGGGTGACTCCAAAACCTTCTCTCCCAGAGCGTCGTACACCGGATTCAGATGACGTGCCAGTACGTTCAGCTGGTCCCACAGCGTCTGGCTGTCGATATCTAGCCCTTCGCGGCGCATCATCCGAACCTGGCGCTCGAGAGGCATATGGTCCAGGTACTTGCTGATGGCCACTTCGGTCGCGAACTCCACCGAGTAGCGGCCTCCGGGCTGAAGCTTCGTCGCCGCCGGTGCGGTGACGACGTTCGCGTTACATCGGCAGCGGTACTTTTTCCGCAAATGCCGTTCGATGACGAAGCTCCGCTTCACCACCGTCACCACTTCCGATTCCTCGTATTGACCCGCCATCTCGCCCAGCTCGCCGTCGCACACCGAGCACTTTTTCTCTGTCTCGGCGAGTTCGATTACTTTGTCGACCACGGGAAGATGAGGCTGTTCGCGCGGGCCGTGCCCTTTCTTCTTGTTCTTTTTAGCCTTCGTTTTCTTCCGGGTCCGCTTTTCGTCGATGCGGAAAATGCTCTCTCGCTTTTCCTGTAGTTGCTTGAGAACCGACGTCGCTTGGACCGACCGATGCTCAGACCCGTTTTACCCGCTTCTGCTCGCCCCTCTTCGAGAGAGACACGCGTCGTTGCGATCAGAGTCCTCTCCGAACAGCTTGCATCAGAGTGCCCGGAAAGTCTCTACTGGGCCCCCGGAGGCCAATCGTGAATTTCTCCACCCGATTCTTTACGTTCGCTTGGATCGTTTTTCTAGGCTCTGCTAATCTGGCCTTGGCGCAGAGCGATCCGCTATATATCCAGTTCAGCCCCGCCGCGGTCAAGGGGGCGCTCTACGTGCCCGAAACCAGACCGTCTCCGCACGTCGCCGTATTGCTGACGCACCGCACGTCGAACTTCCTTTCGCACCTCGCCACGCGCGAGCTGTCCCGGCGCGGATTCCTGGTGCTCGCGATGAATCCGCGCTCGGACAACAACGAGGCTGCCGTGGATTTCGAGCGCAACGCCCTCGACATCCGAAGCGGGATTGAGTTTCTTCGCGAGCAACCGGGGATCAGCAAGGTCATCTTGTTCGGACACAGCGGCGGTGGCCCAGCGACGAGTTTTTATCAGGCGGTGGCGGAGCAAGGTCCGTCGTATTGCCAGGGAACCCATAAGCTCATCGAATGCACTGCCGATCTCGCGGGCCTACCCAGCGCTGACGGATTGATCCTGATGGACGCGCATCCGGGCATCTCGGTCAACGCCTTACGCAGCATCAACCCGGCGGTGCTGGACGACAACGATCCCGGTAGCATCGACCCCGCACTTGATCCCTTCAATTCGGAGAACGGCTACGATCCGAATGGGAATTCGAGCTACTCGGAAGAGTTCAAGCAAAGATATTTCGAGGCCCAGGCCGTTCGCATGAACCGTCTGATCGACATCGCACTCGAAAGACTGCAGCGCATGAAAAACGCCCAGGCTCCCTATCCGGACGATGACATCTTCCTAGTTGTACGCGGCACTGGCGCTCGGCTCATGCAGCTCGATACCAGCGTCCACCACAGCACACTAAAGCCTCAGAAGCTGCTGACGAATGACGGCACCATTGTGACGCTGATCGTGGAAAGCGTCCGCGGGCCCGCCCGGAGACTGGCCGAGGTCAACGCGAGCTTCGCCGGCGGTACGCGCCTGCTCACCGTTCGCTCATTCCTCAGCGCCAATGCCATCCGCGCGACCAATTCCGTTGACGAAATTGACTGGTGTTCGAGCAACAATTCGACGCCGTGCGCGCTCCGGAATGTCACCGTTCCACTGCTCATCACCGCCATGGGTGCCCATTATTTCATCCGGGACAATGAGATCCACTTCGAGATGGCGGCCAGCGAGGACAAGGACTACGTTGTCGTAGAAGGTGCCACCCACGGCGCCAGACCTTGCACTGCGTGCGAGACCACGCCCGGCCAATACTCGAACTCAGTGAAGAATTTCTTCGAGTATGTCGCCGGGTGGATCAACGCTCGTTATTAGCGCGTCTCTGCGACGCGCCGGTGCGGGCTGCATCGACTCAACTGAAATGAGCGGCAGGAAGTGGGCGTTCTGATGCGGTCGCGGCACGGCTGGACAGCCTGAATTGAACGGCTCAAGTCCTTCAGAACTAGTCTCGGCGTCTGGCTAGGTCAAGTTCGGCACGCCGGTCAATGACGCCGGACTACTCGTTTCCGGAACGAGTAACCTTTCTACACACTCCGGCGCCGGGTCAAGCGGTCGGTCGTGGAGCTTCTCGCTCCGGCACGTTACAAGTATCAGGCTGGCGGTTTACTAATGGTGCGGCTGCCCGGCAGCACGACGGGATCAGTACTGGGTCCCTTAGTGGATGTAGCCCAGCGCCTCGAGCTGCTGGCGCGCCGCCGGATCGAGCGCCTCGAGCGCCTCTTCTTCTTCCGCGGTTCGATCGGCGTTGCGATCGGGATCCCTTGCCATCCACTCCCTGAGCAACGGCATGAGCTTGCCGACTTCACCGGGTAGCTGCTGGTAGAGGTTCTCGGTCTCTCCGGGATCGGACTCCAGATCATAGAGCTCGTAGATGTTCCCGTCCGGGTGGGGGATGAGGATGAGCTTCCATCGCTCGGTGCGGATCATGCGCCACTTGCCGCGGTTGCCTTCGTAGTAAACACGAGTCTGCTCTGGAAACAGCCGGCGGTAGGGTGCGCTTTCCGCAAAGGCTGGGAGGAACGGAAGCGTGCCACCCTCGACGAGGGGCGCGAGACTCACTCCTTCGATATCGCCTAAAGGGTCCACGCCCAGCAGCTCCAAGAACGTGGGCGCCAGATCCACGAGCCGAACCTGCTGCTCCACTACGGCGCCGGCAGCGATGCGCCCCGGCATACGGATGACGAGCGGGACCTGCAGCATCTCGTCGTAAAGAGAAAAATCGTGCGTGAAATAGAGACCGTGCTCGCCTAGGGCTTCGCCGTGGTCGCCGACGACCGCGACGAGAGTATCGTTGGTGAGCTCGAGCTCGTCGACCACTGCCAGGATGCGCCCCAAGTTGTCATCCGTGTAGACCAGTGAGCCGTCGTAGAGATCGCGAACCTCTTCCAGCGACTCCTCGGAGTACTGAGCTTGTCCGAAGAAGATTTCGCCTCGTGGCCGCCGCCGCAAGGCGAAATCCAGAAGCGCCGCGTTATCGGGGTAGTAACGCAAGACCAGATCCAGATAGGGACCACCGGAAAGGTCCGCGTACGGCGTGGGGAGAAACTCGTCGCCGAGATCCCTCTCCAACAACGACTTCAGGTGCTCGACCTGCGAGTCCTCCTGGTACTCGGGCGCGTAGAGCGTGGAGTAAGGGTAGCCGGGCGTGTAGGGGAGATGGGGATCGATGAAATGGATCCACAGAAAGAAAGGTTGGTCGCCGTTGGCGTGGAGCCAATCGCTGGCGGCGAGAGACAGGCTGCGGGCATCGAGCCCGGCGGAGAACTTGTTGTTGTGGTACTCGTCGAAGCCCTGATCGAACGCTGACTTTCGCCTGAGCCAGCTGTGTCGTGTCATCGCGGCGGTTTTGTAGCCAGCAGCCGACAGCCGTTCGGCAATCGTGTCAACCTCCGGCGGCAGTGACGCGGGATGATTCCGGACGCGATGAAGCGGGGGGGTGAGCCCGGTCATCACCGTCGCGATGGAGGGTAGCGTGAAAGGCGCTTGAGCTATGGCCTGCTCGAAGTTGACGCCCTGCCTCGCGAGGCGATCCAGATTGGGCGTCGTGAGACGCGGATACCCGTTGGCGTGCATGCGGTCGGCACGGAAGGTCTCGATGGTAATGAGCAGCAGATTGGGTCGACGCGGCGCCGCTATCTCGTCCGAGATCTCACAGCGGGCAGCGAAAAGAGCGATCAGTAGAACGAGGGAGAGGGAGGTGGTCGATCTGGAAACGGGCATCGCTACATCGCTTCAGGGGGCGGGTTGGTCGCGTTAGTCGGCTTGCGCCTTGCCGGAGCTGGGGACGGAGTCGATCGAATGTAAGGCGAGCTCCGTGGCTGCCCGTTGGAAGACGATCTTGCCATCGACCAGATTCACGCGAACGGTGTCCCCCTTGAAGAACTCGCCACCGATGAGCTTCTGGGCCAGCACGTTTTCTATCTGGAGCTCCACTTCGCGTTTCAGCGGCCGGGCTCCGAAGAGCGGGTCGAAGCCATCCTTAGCCAGCTTCTGCTTGACCGCGGGAGAAACCTGGATGAGAAGACCTTGTTCCGCGAGGCGATTCTCCAGATCAACCAGCACCAGCTCTACGATCTGGCGAATATGTTCCTCATCGAGCTGGTGGAAGACGATGAGGTCGTCGATTCGGTTGAGGAGCTCTGGCTTGAAGACCTTCTTTACCTCGCGCATCACCCGCTTCTTGATTTCCTCGTACTTGACCGATGGAACAGGATTCGCGAAGCCGATACCGGTGTACTCGCGCGTAATGTCTTCGCTGCCGATATTGGAGGTGCCGATGATGATGGTGTTGAAGAAGCTCACCGTGCGTCCCTGCGCATCGGTAAGCCGGCCGTCGTCCAGAATCTGCAGCAACAGATTGAAGACGTCGGGGTGCGCCTTCTCTATTTCATCGAGTAGCAGCACGCTATAGGGGTTGCGGCGCACCTTTTCGGTCAGCTGGCCGCCTTCCCCGTACCCGACGTAGCCGGGTGGCGACCCGATGAGCTTGGATACAGAGTGTCTCTCCATGTACTCGCTCATATCCATTCGAATCAGCCGTTCCTCGTCGTCGAGGAGGAACTCGGCGAGCGCCTTGGCCAGCTCGGTCTTTCCGACCCCGGTCGGTCCAAGAAAGATGAAGGATCCAATGGGTCGCGAGTCTCCCTTGAGGCCCGCTCGATTCCGTCGTATGGCATTGGAAACGGCTTGCACCGCGTTCTCCTGCCCGATGATGCGGCGGTGGATGTTGTCCTCCATCCGCGTGAGCTTCACGGCTTCGGATTCCAGCATGCGCGTGAGCGGGATACCGGTCCAGCCCGCGACGACGCCAGCGATGTCCTCGCGGGTGACGGTGGAGTCCTGCGGGCTACGCGACTCCCGCCAGGCCGTGATCTTTTCCTTGAGATCTTTGTCGATGCGGATGATGCTGTGCCGGGCCATGGCGGCACGCTCGTAGTCCCTTTCGTTGTAGGCGTCGCGTTGTTCTGCGAAGAGTTTCTCACGGTCCCGCTTGAGCCCGCGGATCTCTGGGGGCGCGTAGACTAGCTCCAAGTGCTTGCGTGAGCCGGCTTCGTCCATGAGGTCTAAGGCCTTGTCGGGCAAGAACCGATCGGTAATGTAGCGTTCCGAGAGCTTGGCAGCGGACATCAAGGACTCGTCGGTGAATTTCACATCATGGTGAAGCTCGTAGCGCCTCTGTAATCCTTTCAGGATCTGATAGGTCTCTTCCGCATTGGGCTCGGTGATGAGAACGCTCTGGAAGCGACGCTCGAGCGCCTTGTCCTTCTCGATATGCTTTTTGTAGTCCTCGAGGGTCGTGGCGCCAATACAGCGCAACTGGCCACGCGCGAGGGCGCTCTTCAACATGTTGGAGGCGTCCAAACCTCCTTCTACGTTTCCCGCACCGACCACGGTGTGAAGCTCGTCGATGAAGAGGATGACCTGTCCGGCGGCGGCAAGCACCTCGTCCTTGATAGTCTTGAGACGCTCCTCGAACTCGCCGCGAAACTTGGATCCGGCCACCACCTCGCTCATTTCCAACATCAAGACGCGCTTGTTGAGAAGCGTCTCGGGAACTTCGGCGTCCACGATGCGTTGCGCCAAGCCTTCCACGATAACCGTCTTGCCGACACCTGGCTCGCCGATCAACACCGGATTGTTCTTCTTGCGTCGCGAGAGAATCTGAATGACGCGGCGAATCTCGTCTTCCCGACCCACGACCGGATCCAGCTCGCCCTTACGTGCGAGCTCGGTGAGATCGGAGGTGTATTTCTGTAGGGTCTCGAACTTGCTATCGGCGCTTCGCCGATCGTCGACGGTACGGCCCCCGCGCATCCGCTGGACGGCTTCCTTGGTGCTATCGGCGCGAAAACCTAGTTCGCGGAGAATGCGTGCGGGGAGACCAGCGGGCTCGCGATGGAGTGCCAGGAACATCGCACCGACGCCGATGAAGCGGTCGCCGAGATTGTCGGCCTCCGTTTTGGCCATGCGCAGGAGCTCGGCTGTCTGGGAGGAGATCAGAATCTGTACTGCACCCTCGCGGTTGATCTTGGTCTTGTGCCGCTGCGCGGCGTAGACGAGGTCGAGGATGGAGTTCTTGGTCTCCACCGGATCGCGCCCGAGATCCTTGAACAGGCGAAGGATTTCGGAGTCGTCTTGTTCGAGGAGCCCAATCAGAACGAACTCGGGCGAGAGCTCGTTCTGTTTGAGATTGACGAGCTCCATCGAGCCGATGTTGATGGCCTCTACCACCCGCTCCGTGCAGTGTCGGAACAGGACGTTGTTCATCGCTTCCATGTGCAGATAATAGCATGTAGCCCAGGGACGGCCAACCCGAGGGGCCACAAATCACTGGAGAGTGTTATAATTAGCGGCGCAGACCACCTGCCGTGAGAATCCTCGTCTTGACCTCTTCGTACCCCAAGTACCCCGGAGACACGACCGCTCCCTTCATTCAGTCCATCACTCAGGAGCTGGCGTCCAGGGGGCACGAGCTCACCGTCGTGCTTCCCGCGCGGCCCGATCTCAGTCCCGCACCGGCGCCGGGTGTCTCGTTCGAGCCGTTCCGCTATGCGCCTACCGAACGACTGGCCGTCTTCGGCTATGCCGAGGCCTTGCGGGGCGACGTCGCGGTTCGACCGTCGACCTACCTCATTTCTCCCCTCGCGGTCGCATCGGGCATCGGGAAGACGGTGGCCGCGGTACGTCGCGGCGGATTCGACCTTCTTCATGCCCACTGGGTCGTGCCCAACGGTGCCATGGCGTTGCCTGCAGCGCACTTTGGGGAGCTGCCTCTGGTGGTGAGCCTGCACGGCTCGGACGTATTTCTCTCCGAGAAGAAGGCGTTGTTCGCGCGGGCGGCGCGGCTGGCCTTTCGCCGAGCCGGCGGGGTCACGGCTTGCAGTGACGATCTCGCCGAACGTAGCCTAGCGCTCGGCGCGTCACCTCGCCCGGTTGTCATTCCCTATGGGGTCGATGCGGATTCGTTCCGACCGGCGCGGGAAGACGTGTCTCGGCTTCGCGAACGACTGGGGCTCGCCGAGAGCCAGCCGATGGTGTTGGCGGTGGGAAGATTGGTCCACAAGAAAGGATTCGAGATCCTGGTCGTGGCTATTCCTCGATTGGTCGTACGCCATCCCGATCTGAAGGTCGTCATCGCGGGCGGGGGTGACCTCGCGGCAGAGTTGGCCGCGCAGGCCGACCACGCCGGCGTTCGAGACCATCTGCTGCTGGTGGGCAATGTCTCCCGTCGGGAGCTGCCCGCCTACTATGGCGCCGCCACGGTCACCGCGGTGCCGTCTATCCACGACGACGCCGGCAATGTCGATGGGCTTCCCAACGTCATGCTCGAAGCGTTGGCATCGGGTTCGGCCATCGTCGCGAGCGCCGTCGCCGGAATCCCGCAAGCGGTGAGCGATCGGAAGGAAGCGCTGCTGGTTCCCGAACGTGATCCGAAAGCCCTGGCGGAAGCGATCCTCGAGCTTCTCGGTAGCCGGGACACGAGGGAGTCTTTGGGAAGGAGCGCGCGGGAAAGAGCGCGGTCCGCATTCAGTTGGAGCCGGGTGGGAGACCAATTCGAAGATGTCTTTCGGACCGTCACGCGACCTAGCGGCGCGACGACTTAAGTTCGGCGGTCCCCGTATCTATGACCGCCGCGAACGCTGGGCGCTCGCCGGGTTCGATCTCGCGCTCCGCCTCGCCACGCCGCTCGTGGGTCTTGCGCCCTCTCGGTCGACTTCTTTCGAAGTAGGTTCGGTCCGTCGCATCCTCGCCGTGCGCTTGGATCGGCTGGGCGATCTATTAATGACGTTGCCCGCCCTTGCGGAGCTCCGGCGGCTCGCTCCGGATGCCGAGATCGAGCTCGCGGTGGGAAGCTGGAACGAGGAGATCGCCAGGGGACTTCCGTTCGTGGATCGGGTGCGGATCGTCGACGCTCCCTGGGCGGCCTGGGGCAGGCTCGCCAGCTGGGCCAGTTGGGCCGGTTGGGATCGCACCGCGCGAGCCATGCGAGACGGGGAGACACCCGATCTGGCCATCGACTTCCAAGGAGACGTGCGCGCGATCTTGCTCATTGCGCGGACCGGTGCCGCCCTTCGCGCCGGCTACGGCGATACCGGTGGCGGTCATCTGTTGACGCACGTGGGCTTTTGGGACGAAGCCACGAGTTGGTATCGTCAGAACGTCGAGCTATTGGGAACCATTTTTCCGGGCAAGCCGCTTCCAAACAAGATCGAGCCCTACAACTTTCTTCTTCCGGAAGATCGCAGCGTCGGACAAGACGTTCTCAAGCGTCTCGGTTTGAGCGAGGCACGGCGCCCCTTCCTCGGCATTCACCCTAGCGCCGGACGCGCGATCAAGCAATGGGAGGTAGATAAGTTTGCCGCACTCGCCGATCGGCTCGTCGAGGCGACTTCGGGTGCGGTGATTCTCACCGGCGCGTCCTCCGATCGAGAGCTGGTGGAACACGTGGCCATGCGTTGCAAGACGGTGCCGCAAATCCTGATCGGGGGGGTCGGACTTCGTGGCTTCGCGGCGCTTCTCGAGCGACTCGATCTATTCGTGAGCGGAGACACCGGCCCGATGCATCTGGCGGATGCCGTGGCTTGCCCGGGAGTCGCGCTTTTCGGCCCTTCGGATCCCCGCCGCTACCGGCCGCAAAGCAGCGAATACAGAACGGTCGTTCGAAATCCCGTCTACTGCTCGCCCTGCAACATGATCCGAAAGCCTCCCCGCGAATGCGCTCGTTTGGAGGCTCCGGAGTGTGTGTCGACGATCACGGTCGATCAGGTGGTTCAGGCGGCGCTTCGTCGGTTGGAGTCGGCGCGCGCGCGATCAACTTCTTGAGCGTTTCAATCTCGCCTTTGCGGAAGAAACCGAAGAGGAGCAGCGCCGCAGGGTAAAAGGCAAGCACGCCTATCTTGATCAGCACGGAGGACAGAGAAGGCTCTCCCGCCGCGCGGGACGCTGCGAAGGCGACCCCGCCCGCGAGGGCGATGACGCCGATGCGCGTCCACTCGAAAGGGATGGGGTAGTGGCGGTTGGCGAAGCGGTATCCGAGGGCGGCCATCACCACGTAGCCACCGACCGTGGCCCAAGCGGCCCCCATCATCCCGAGCCGCGGGATGAGCGTGAAGTTCAGGGTGATGTTCACGAAGGCCGCCGCCAACGTAAGGACGGGATAGTAGTAAGTTTTCTTGCTGATTCCGATCCCGATCGACGTAAGCGTGAAGAGGCCCTGGATCAAGTAGGCGAGCACGATGACCGGGATGACCGGGTAGGCGGCGTGGAAGGTGTCGGCCGTCATCAACACCAGTAGTTCTCGTCCGAGGACCGCGATCAATAGTCCGGCTCCCACGAACACCGCGGCGACATACGTGGCGAGGCGCGCCAGAGTCTGGGCCGCATCGCGCTGGGTCAGCAACGAATAGACGAACGGGCTCCATGCGAGCTCGAACGCGGAGAGAAAGAACTTGATGCCCGTTCCGAACATGTAGCCCACGTGGTAGAGCCCGACTTCGGCGCGGGTCGTGAAGTGGTCGAGGATCTTGCGATCCGCCAGATTCAACGCCTGATAGGCGAGCCCATGGGGCACCTTTGGGAGTCCGAAACCCAGCGCTCCTTTGAGCATCTTCGTGGAGTAGCCGAGGCCGAGGTTTCGCGAGAGAGTCGGGAGAAGAGCGAGGACGAAGAACGAGGACGAGACGACATCCGACCACAGGACTCCTTCCACGCCCCAGCCGCGGACGACGAGAAGAACCTTGAGAGCCACATTGAGCGAATTGCGGAACACCGTTGCGGCGGTGAAGTAACCGGCCCGCTCCTCTATGCGGAAGAGATTCATGGGAACGAAGGCGAATCCCATGAGAAGCGTGTCCGCGGTGACCAGAACGATCAGCTTGCTCTGGTCGCTTCCCAACAACAGGCGGCTGATGGGCTCGGCGAGGACTGTGCTCAAGGCGAAAAGGCCGATACCGATGACGCTTGCGGTCGCGAGGATCGTGGTGGTGAATACCTTTCGGTCGCGCTCGTTCCGCTGCTCGTAGTAGATGCGAAAGAAGGCGGTGTCCAGGCCCATGCGGAAGAGGATCTTGGCGGTGACGCCCAGGAGCAGAAGGATGCCGAGCGTGCCGTAGTCGGTGAGCGTCAGGTGGCGGGTGAGGGTGGGGAGGAGGAGGAAGTTGATGAGCGTGCCGAAGACATCGGCGGCCCCGTAGATCGCGGAGTGCCGAAAGAGTGTCTTGAGCTGGGCCAGCAGCATCGGCCTATCTTATGCTGGAAGCGACAGATAAGGTGCGTGGCCAGGGTCGCCTCCGCCCCTCTCGCTGGCATCGCGCCCCGATCTCATTTAACCTCAGTGCTTCGGGGCAAGCCCCTCGAAAAGGATGGTTGGCAATGACTTGTTCTTGCCCTACTTATGAGCTGAAGCCGGACGACGGTGGGAGGGAGTTCCCGTGAAGGTCTTGGGAGTCATCCCCGCCCGCGGGGGATCGAAGTCCATCCCGCGGAAGAATCTCGCTGACGTCAACGGGCGGCCGCTTTTGTCCTACATCATCGAGGCCGGACTCAGCGCGCGGAGGGTCGACCGATGCATCGTGTCCACCGACGACGAAGAGATCGCGGGGGTAGCAAAGGCAGAGGGGGCCGAGGTGCCTTTCGTGCGGCCTCCCGAGCTTGCCACCGATGAGGTGGGGCTGGTTCCCGTCGTGCGTCATGCCTTGCAAGAAATGGAGAGTCTGGGTTTCCGGGCGGACGTCGTCGTGTCGGTCCAGCCGACTTCGCCGTTTCTCGAGGGCAAGGACATCGACGACGCCATCGAAAAACTTGAGGCGACGGGGAGCGACTCGGTAGCTTCCGTGCATGCCATCGACCACGAGCATCCATTCTGGGTCAAGAAGTTGGACGGCGACCGCGTGTTGCCCTTCAACGAGTACACGAACGAGTCGTTTCTTCAGCGGCAGGACCTGCCCGCGGCGTACATCTTCGACGGCGGCATCTTTGTCAGGCGTCGTCACCTGCTCGAACAGTGGAGCGGCAAGGATTTCGGCATGGGCTCGGATGTGCGGGCGATCGTGTTGGGGGGCCACAAGTCCGTGCACATCGACGACCCAGAGCACTTGGAGCTGGTGAGATTCATGGCCCGACAAGCCAGACAAGCCCGACAGGCCCAACAGTCCTCGCAGACACGAAACTCATGACGTCACCCGTTCGCTTGGGGAATCGCACGATAGGTGGAGACGGGCCAGATGGGTCCAATGAGAATGCCGCGCCCTGTTTCATCGTCGGCGAAGTGGCGTCGGCACATCAGGGTGATCCGGAGCAGGCTATCGCCCTGGCCCGCGCGGCGAAAGAGGCAGGAGCAGACGGGATCAAGTTCCAGTTGTTTGCCGTCGGGGAGCTCATCGCCCCGAACGATCCGCGTCATCCCACGTTCGACCAGATCGAGATCGCACCGAGGGAATGGGAACGGATACTGGGCGAGGCGGCCGGATTGGGTCTCCCGGTGTTGGTGGATATCTTCGACCGGCCGAGCCTTCGGGTGGCCGAGAAGAACGGGATCGATGCGTACAAGATTCACTCGACGGACATGGAGAATCCTGATTTCATCCGGGCGGTCGCGGCAACCGGAAAGCCGATCCTCCTTTCCACTGGCGGGAGTCGCCTTCAAACCGTCGAAGCGGCGATGGCGGCCACGTTCGCGGAAGGCAATGGGCAAGTCGTCTTACTCCACGGAGTTCAAAATTTCCCCACCGGAGTCGCGGATTCCCATCTCCGATACATTGGGACACTGAAAAAGAGATTCGATGTCCCGGTCGGATTTCTGGATCATGTGGACGCCGGCTCGCTCATGGCTCGTCTCTTGCCGGCCTTGGCGGTGGCCTTCGGAGCCAACATGGTGGAAAAGCACATCACGTTGGACCGGGCGGCGAAGGGGTTCGACTACGAATCCTCTTTGGAGCCACAGGCTTTCGGGGAAATGGTGCAACGGATTCGCCAGGCGGAGCAGGCCTTCGGTAGTGAGGAGGGCTCAGTCGAGGACGCTGCGGCACATGAATACCATCAGTTGATGCGCCGGGCGGTGGTTTCCCGCGAGCCGCTACGCAAAGGAGCTCCGCTGCGCGCCGAGCAGCTCGCCTTGCTGCGTAATGCGAAAGGCCTCGCGCCCCTGTATCTCCCACGGCTCTTGGGGCGAAAGCCGCGCCGCGACATCCCTGCTTGGGAGCCTCTCACGGAGGAGCTTTTTGAGTAAGGTCATCTGTGTGGTCTCGGCACGCATGCGCTCCCGGCGTTGTCCGGGGAAGGCCATCGCTCCGCTCGCGGGCAGACCGCTTCTCACGCACTTGCTGGAACGCTTGCTTTCGGTGAAGGAGCTCGACGATGTCGTGCTCGCAACCTCGGAGGCATCGGAGAACCGGGTTCTAGTCGAGCTGGCTGAGAAGCTAGGAGTCGGGGTCTTCGCAGGCGATGAGGAAGACGTTCTCGGACGCTACGTGGAAGTAGCTCGCCGCTGGCAGGCGGACGATGTCGTGCGCGTAACGGCAGACAACCCGTTGACCGATCTGTCTCTTATCCGTAGCCTGGTCACTCTTCACCAGCGCGAAAGTGCGGACTATACCTATGTGCCCGGTGACGCACTGCTCATGGGGATTCTCCCGGAGGTCATCTCCGGGAAAGCCCTCGAGCAGAGTCATCGGGACGGCGAGGACCGGCACCGTTCCGAGCTCGTGACGCTCTATATAAAGGAGAACCCCGAAGGGTTTCGCATCGCCAAGGGTAAGCTACCCCGAGCGCTCTACCGGCCTGCCTACCGACTCACGGTCGACGAGCCGCCGGATCTAGAGCTTATGGAGACGATTTTCGATAGACTGTACCGTCCCGGCGAGGTGTTGGATACCGCGGCCGCCATTCGACTCCTGGATGACGAACCCGGGCTGGCCCGTATCAACTGCCACCTGCGGCACGGGGAGGCGAACCTGCGTTCGGTGGAGCTCGACAACAGTAACAGGCAAACATGAAGGAAGTCACGTTCGGAGAGCGACGGATTGGCGAGGGTCACCCGGCTTTCGTCATCGCCGAGGCGGGAGTGAATCACAACGGAGATCTAGAGCTTGGCCGCCGGCTCATCCGTGAGGCGAAGAACGCCGGTGCGGATGCCGTCAAGTTCCAGAGCTACAAGGCCGGGAAGATATCGACCCGCACCGCACCGCGCTATTGGGTCGAGCCCGATGATCCGAAAGGATCTCAGTACGACACATTCGCCAAGCTGGATAGCTTCGGAGAGACGGAGCACCGGGAGCTCTTCCGCTTCGCGAAAGAGGTCGGCATTCTGTGCTTTTCGACTCCCTTCGACGACGAAGCGGTGGACATGCTGGAAGAGCTCGGGGTTCCCGGTTACAAGATCGCGTCCGCGGATCTGACCGACCTTCCCCTCATCGAGCTCGCGGCGCGTACCGGGAAACCGCTCTTGTTGTCGACGGGGCTGGCTAGCCTCCCCGAAATCGGCGAAGCGGTCGAAGTCGTACGGGCGGCGGGAAACGACCAAGTCGTGCTGCTTCACTGCACGCTGCAGTACCCTTGCGACTACGAGAACGTCAACCTGCGGATGATGCTTCACCTGAAGGCTGCCTTTCCGGAGATCCCGGTGGGTCTTTCAGATCACAGTCTGGGGATCGCGGTGCCGCAGGCGGCGGTCGCTTTGGGAGCGGTCGCCATCGAGAAACACTATACGGTGGATAAGACACTTCCCGGCAGCCCCGACCATCACCTCTCCGTCGATCACAAGGACCTACGGATCATGATGGACGCCATCCGTGCCATCGAGAAGTCCATGGGACGTTACGAGAAAGGACCCGTGGAAGCGGAGTCCGCGGCCTATCGATACGCACGCCGCAGCATCGTGTCGGCGCGCGACATCGCGCGCGGCACGCGCATCAGCCGAGACATGCTCACCTTCAAACGGCCCGGCACCGGCATCTACCCGAAGTTTGTGGACAAGGTCGTGGGCCGGGCGGCTCGCGAGGACATCACGGAGGATACGGTCCTGACGTGGGAGATGCTCTGAGGTGAAGGGCAAGCTGCGAGTCGTCGCCATCGTGCCCGCGCGCGGCGGTTATGACGAGGTCCCGTACCTGAACATCAAGAAGCTCGGATCCTTGCCACTAGTCGCGCACACGCTTCAGGAAGCGGCGAAGAGCCAGTATATCGATCGCGTCGTCGTTTCGACTGATGACGACCGGGTCGCCTCGGTGGCCCGGGAGTACGGCGCCGACGTGCCCTTCATGCGGCCAGCGGAGCTGGTGGCGGTGCCGCTGATCAAGTCGGTCGTCGCCCACGCAATTCGATTTCTGGAAGAGAAGGAAAGCGACCGGTACGATCTCGTTGTGATGCTCCAGGCCACGTCGCCTTTCCGTACCGCCGAGCAGGTCGACGAGGCGGTAGATCAGCTCGTCGACGGCAAGCTCGATTCCGTCGTTTCCATGCGCGAGGAAAAGGCTCTCATGTGGCGCATGGTGGATGGCAGGCTCACGCCAGCCTTTGGCACCCCTGGCCGGCGCGAGGACATGGAACCGCTCTTCCGGGAAGACGGGGCAATCTTGGTCATGCGTCGCGCGGTCCTCGAGCAGCCGGAGCGGCTTGGAGCTCGCATCGGCCACACGCTGATGGACAAGTCATCTTCTTTTACGGTTCACGACATCCATGATTTCTGGCTGGCGGAGAAGCTGGTGCGTCTACCGCGGATCGTGTTTCGGGTCGACGGGAGCGCACAAATCGGAATGGGCCACGTTTATCGGAGCCTGGCCATTGCCGGCGAGCTTCGCTCCATTTCTACTGCGGACGTGCAGTTCCTCATGAGCGCCGAGCATCCGGAAGGGGTCAAAGAGGTCTCCAGCGCGGGTTACACGGTGCGCGTCGTCTCGAGTGGCGGGGTAGACGCGGTGCTGGAGGCTATCCAGGAGTATTCACCCAACATCGTGGTGAACGATCGCCCTTTCCTCGAGAAAGACTACCTGGAAGCGCTGGCGAAGCTCGGAGCGTCCACGGTCAATCTGGTGGATAGCCTCGAAGACATCGAGAAGCCGGCCGAGATGACGTCCATGATCATCGCCACGATGCACGCGGATCGACTGGAGCTTGAGGAGTACTACGGTGGCCCGGAGTTCGCTATCCTGCGCGAGTCTTTCGCCGGACGCGCCCGGTCCATCCGCGAGCAGGCGCGCGACGTCGTGGTGAGCTTCGGGGGGAGCGATCCGCAAGGCCTCACGGTCAAGGTACTCCGCGCTCTGGACGAATTGGGAGGCGAGATGAGCGTGAAAGCCGTCCTCGGACCCGCCTTCAGCAATAAGCAGGAGCTCGACCACCTGGTTCCGGAATTACGCTTCCAGCCAGTCCTTCTCGAGAACGTCGAGCACATGGCGGAGATTCTTTCAGCGGCCGATTTTGTTTTCTGCGCGGGCGGCATGACGGTTTACGAGATCGCCGCCCTCGGCACTCCGGGCATCGTGCTCTGCCAGAATGCCAAGGAAAAGCGACGCATGGAGATGTTCTCTAAGTTCGAGTCGATCGTGCATTTGGGCCTCGGTACGGAAGTCGAAGAAAAACAAATCCAGGAGACGGCGCAGGCACTTCTTTCCAACGTCGCGCGCCGGCGTGCCATGAGCGAGGCGGGTCGAAAGCTAGTGGACGCCAAAGGCGCGCAGCGGGCTGCGGAGGTCGTCAAGAACGCGGTCCAACGCGGCCCCGCGGCGGGAGGTTCGAGGCGATGAAGCACTTGATCACCGGAGGCGCCGGCTTCGTCGGCTCTCATCTGGCCGGCACTCTTCTGGAGCGCGGCGACGAGGTTTATGCCATCGACAACCTGTCTACCGGTAGCATCGAGAACATCGAGCACCTCAAAGATCATCCCAGCTACCACTACACTATCGACACCATTTCCAACGAGCCGGTGACCGCCGAGCTCGTGGATCGAGTCGACATCATCTTTCACTTGGCTGCGGCCGTTGGGGTACGGCTTATCGTCGAGAGCCCGGTACACACGATCGAGACCAACGTACACGGTACCGAGACAATCCTGACGCTTGCCAACAAGAAGAAGAAGAAAGTGATCATCGCGTCGACTTCCGAGGTCTACGGCAAGAGCGTCAACGTGCCCTTCCGAGAGGATTCCGATCTAGTCATGGGTCCAACCAACAAGGGACGTTGGAGCTATGCATGCTCGAAAGCCATCGACGAGTTCCTCGCCCTGGCTTATTTCAAGGAGAAGAAGTTGCCGGTCGTCATCGTACGACTCTTCAATACCGTCGGGCCCCGGCAGACGGGTCAGTACGGGATGGTCATCCCGACGTTCGTCAAGCAGGCCCTATCCGGCCGCCCCATCACCGTTTTTGGAGACGGCAAGCAATCCCGCTGCTTTACCGACGTTTCGGACGTGGTGAAGGGGCTCGCCGAGCTTGCCGTGCACCCGGGTGCCGAAGGTGAGGTCTTCAACATCGGGACCAAAAACGAGATCACCATTTTTGACCTGGCCAAGAAAGTCAAAGAGATGACCGGAAGCAAGGCCGAGATCGTCTTCGTCCCCTACGAGAAAGCCTACGAGGAGGGCTTCGAGGACATGCCACGGCGGGTTCCGGACATCGGCAAGATCCAGAAACTCATTGGATACAAGCCCGCTATCACACTCGAGCAGACGCTTCAAAGAGTGATCGACTTCTTCTCCCAGGCCTAACCCCGTGCGCGATCCATGGCTAGCCGCCATTCTGGCACTGGCTGCCGGGCTCCGGATCTACGGTTTGGGTCACGGTCTTCCCCACGTCTACAACCCGGACGAAGTGAACATCATGGCTCGGGCCCTCTCCATCGCACAGGATCCCAACCCGCACTACTTTCTCTATCCCAATTTCTTTTTCTTCCTTCTATTCGGCGTGATGGGCGGCCTCTTCGTTCTTGGGCGCGTATTAGGCCGCTATGCGAGCGTGGGTGACTTCGAGGCACGCTTCTTCGAGGACCCCACCGATTTCTACCTGGCCGGAAGATGGGTGGGCGTGCTCTCGGCGCTTCTGACGATCGTTCTTTGCTACCGGCTATCGTTGAAACACTTCGGGCAGACGGCGGCCCGTGCCACAGCTCTCTTCATTGCGGTGGCTTACTTCCACGTCCGCGACTCGCATTATCTGAAGCACGACGTCCCGATGGGATTGCTCCTGATTCTGGCCCTCACCGCATTCGATCGGATTCGTGAGGACCCGCGGGTTCGTTCCTACGTTCTGGCGGGAATGGCCATGGGATTGGCTTTTGCCACGCATTACTACTCTATCTTTCTCGCGCCGGGCTTCGCTCTCTACCATCTATCGATTTGGCGCTTTCGCTATTTATCACGCGTTGTCGCGACGGGAGCGGTGGCGGCGATGGTTTTCTTCCTGCTGTCGCCCTTCGTGGTCCTGGACCTTCCGGTTGCTATCGACCACATGATCGCCAATCGCGAGGTTGTGATGGATCGAAGCGTGTCCGGCGGTTCCTTTCTGCTACCGAGTCTTCCCGCTTATCTGAGGTTCATTACAGAGCAGGGGCTCGGTTATCTCTTGTGTGCCCTCGTCCTGGCGGGATGCGTGTTGATGGCCCGACGCGATCGACGACTGTTCGTGCTTTGGAATGGGTTCCCGCTCTTTTTCTTCTTGTTCATTGCCTACACGTTTTTCGCCGGGCGCTATCTGAATCCGATCGTTCCTAGTCTGGCGGCGGCGGCCGGCTTCGCGGTGAGCGCGATCCAGTCGCGTTTCGGTTGGCGCGTAGCTGCGTTGGCAACACTGGTGGCATGCATCCAACCACTCTACCGCGACGTTCAAGTGGATCGGCTCTTCGGGAGTAAGGACACGCGGACCCTGGCGAGAGAACGGATGGTGAACGAGCTGCCGGATGGTGCGCGCGTTGCGCTGCAGTCATACTCGGTCCCCGTGCCCCAATCGGCCGAGAGCGTGCGGGAAAGTCTGGCTAAGAACGGCGCTCTCGACGAGCTCGGCCGCCAAGGGAAGTACTCTCACATGCTGTCCGTTGCGGAGAAGAGCCATCCTACGTACGACCTCGTTTTCCTGGGCCACGGCGAGGAGAGGAACCGCACCTACCTCGATTATCGAGAAGTGGTTTCCCGGGAGCTCAATCCTCTTTTCGACGGCGATGCGGTGGCGGTCGTGCTACGCTACCCACCCGGTCCAATGCCGGTACCGGTCGAGGCGTTTTTCGACCGCGTGAGGCAACGGGGAACCGAGCTTGCGCGGATCACACCTTTTCGGGAGGACGAACCCGAACGGCACTCCTACCTCGACAACGAGGACTGGCCCGCTCGCGCAGGGCTTTCCAACAAGGGCCCACTGATCGAGATATGGTCACTCGAAAAGCCCTAAACGTTGCGCTCGCGCTCCTTCCCGTACTAGTGGATTGTAACATTTAAGTGTTAAGTGTTAAGTGTTAAGTGTTAAGTGTTAAGTGTTAAGTGTTAAGTGTTAAGTGTTAAGTGTTAAGTGTTAAGTGTTAAGTGTTAAGTGTTAAGTGTTAAGTGTTAAGTGTTAAGTGTTAAGTGTTAAGTGTTAAGTGTTAAGTGTTAAGTGTTAAGTGTTAAGTGTTAAGTGTTAATATCTCTCTCATGCGAGGGAGAGCCGTTGTGTTGACTCAAGCGGAACATAGGGAGCTTGGCAAACGAGTTTCGAGCCGTAGCGGTCGAGCGGATGACGCGCGGATCGCTCGGATGTTGCTCTTGCTGGCAGACGGTGCAAGCTATACGCAGGTGCAGCAGACGGTGGGCTGCACGGCGCCTTTTATCAGCAAGTGGAAACGCCGATTCTTGGAGGAGCGTCTGGCAGGTCTGTACGCGCGTCACGAGGGGCGTCCGATTCAAGTGCTCACGCCTCGGATGGAAGCACGGATTCTTTCGTGGACGCAGAAAAAACCGACCGACGGCTCGACTCACTGGAGCACGCGTCGACTTGCGAAGAAGCTGGGAATCCATCACATGATGGTGGCTCGCACTTGGAAAAAGCATGGTCTCCAGCCACACCGAATTGAGCATTACAAGGCCTCCAACGATCCGGATTTCGAGACGAAGGCAGCGGATATCATCGGTCTATATATGAATCCACCTCAGCACGCTGCGGTGTTTTGTATTGATGAGAAAACGGCGATCCAAGCCCTGGATCGACGGGACCCGATTTTGCCGTTGTCTCCCGGGCGGGCCGAGCGACACGGTTTCGAGTACGTCCGGCATGGAACGCTTTCTCTCTACGCCGCCTTCGACACGAAGACGGGGGTGGTTTTGGGCAAGACTGTCCGCCGCCATACCAGCCAGGAGTTCGTCGCCTTCTTGGAGCAGCTGGTTGCGAGCCACAAGCGAAAGCGCGAAATACATGTCATCCTCGACAATCTGTCGGCTCACAAGACCGCCAAGGTCGCACAGTTCCTCGAGGCCAACCCAAAAGTCCGACTCCACTTCACATCCACATATTCCTCCTGGCTGAACAAAATCGAACTCTGGTTCTCCAAGATCGAGCGTGCCCTGATCCATCGAGGCGTGTTCACGTCAACCCACGACCTGACCCGCAAGATCATGCGCTACATTCGCAAGTACAACGAAGACCCCAAGCGAACGATCCGTCACGACGCATTAAAACCACTAAACGTTCAGTTGTTACAGTCCACTAGTCGCCGGTGGGGCGACCTACTGGGTTTACCGTGCACCGCCTCCTGCCTATGTGGATTTCGAACGCCGTTATGAAGAGGGATTCATCTCCGGCTTCCACGGCCACGAACGGATGGATGGGCGGGGTTTCCGCTGGAGTACGGGCGACTCGAGAGTGCGGTTGGAAAACCTCCCCGTCCAAACGCGTCTTCGCGTCGAGGTGCGCGTCAAGGGGCTGCGACCGATGGATGTGCCTCTTCCGCAAATTCGTTTCACCGTCAACGGTGTCACCGCCTTCGAGACGCTGTGCGACCCCGGGCTGGTGACCTATCGCTTTGGGGTCACGCTAAGAGAAAATTTCTTCGAGCTCGGGATCCATCCAGAAGTGTTCGTCCCTGCCGACTACGAACGACAAGACGATCGCGTGCTAGGGGTGCAGGTCTTTTCGGTGAGCGTCCAGCCACAAGGTGAAGGGTCGGAGCGGGCGGCGCCAGCGAGAACCATGATGCTGGCGGGTGCCGTTCTTCTGGCGGCGGGTTTGCTGGCCGGTCTTTCTCTCGGTGCGTTCTCTTTGGCAGCGTGTTTTATCATCGGTGGCTTCACGTACTTTCTCGGTCAGGGCAGCGTGCTCTTTTCGTCGTACCCGCAACGTCTCTTGCTGTGGCCGGGGCCACGCTGGTCACAAGTGGGCTTCTGCGAGTTGTCCTTTCTCGAGCGAAATGGCTCTCTCCCCATGAACGATCGGTCCTCATCGGTGTTCTGGCTGCGGGACTCTTCTTGAAGCTAGGAGGGCTCTTCTACCCGTCTTTTTTCAGCTCGGACGCCGAGTTCCACGCCAACCGACTCCTAGAAGTCATGGAAGGCAATTTCTTTACGACTTCGGTCACGCAGCACGATCCCCCGTTTCGGATTCCGTATCCGATCTCCCTGTATGTTTTCGTGGCACCGGTCTCCGCCTTAGGAATTGGTTCCATTGCCATATTGAAGACGGTGACCGCGTTGGCGGATCTCGGGGTGAGCTTGGCGTTGGCTTTTCTTGGTGCTCGATTCCTTCAGGACGCGTGGGGCGGGATCCTGGCGGCCGCCATCTACCAGCTCGTTCCCATGAATTTCCTGGCCTTCTCGTCCGGAAACTTCACGAACATCTTCGGCGCGGCGGCAACCGTTTTTTTCCTTGCCCTACTCTTAGTTGCCTTCCCGGGCGCGCTCTCCGGGGCATACCAAGTTGGTCCTGGCGGGAGTCCTATTGACTTCCTTGGTTGCCCTGACCGCACACTTCGGCTCGTTTCTCTACAGAGCTCTGCTCTGGCCGGTATGGTTGGCCGCGATATTCTGGATCGCTCCTCGGCTGCAGGAGGGAGGACAGGAGAAGCGAATCCTAGTAGCCGTCGCAGCGAGTTTCGTCGTGGCGTGTGTTTACTACTTGGGCTACGCTGCGCTCTTCACGAGCCAGTGGGAGCGCGTGCTCTCGTGAGACTACGCAACGGGAGGTGCGGCCACGGGAGGGCCTCTCGCCAAGCTGGTCTTCAACTGGACCTTCTTTCGGGAGCAGGTCGGATCCGTGTTTGCGGTCGTGGCCTTGCTCGGTGCGATCCCGATCGTTCGGAAGGCGGGCAGCAGCGCGTTTCATGCGGCGGCAGGCGCCTGGCTCGGGGTGACGGCAGTCTTCTTGCTGCTCGATCTGACGACGGCGCTGGAAGTCCGTTACGTGCTTCAGGTTCTACCGTTGCTGGCCCTGTTCGTGGGAAGTTTCCTCTCGGGGGCGTTCCGAAGAGGAATCGTCGACCGCGTCGCCGCCATCGCGGTCTCCGGCTACCTGGCTGTGATGGGGTTGAGGAGTTACGCGTATTGTTTGTTAGAACGGTATCACTAAATGCGATCGATTTTCGCCGGCCCATTTCAGTGTCGCCGGGCTCGCCCATCAGCTCAGGGCGCCCTCACTCCTCGTTCGGGCGCTCGCCGCTCCGCCGACTTCGCGGCTGCGCGGCAGCTGAAGGCTCCTCGCTGCAGGCTAGCATCAATCAGTCGCCTTCAAAGTGTAGCTGGCCAAAAGGAATGAATATTCTTGGGTGAGACGGAAGCCGTTCTAGAGAACCTGGTCGAGATCCTTCTCCTCGCCTGCGTGGTGGCGATAGCGGTAAAGCGAATCCACGTTCCCTACACGACCGCTCTCGTCCTGGTTGGCATTGCGGTCAGCTCCCTGCCCTTTCATCTCGAAGTCCGGCTCAGCAAAGAGCTGGTTCTTCTCGTGATTCTTCCGCCCCTCTTGTTCCAGGGAGCGCTGCACACGGATCTCGATCAACTGAGGCGCCATCTCTTACCCATCGTGACGCTCGCGGTGCCCGGGCTCGTCGTGGCGATGCTGCTGATGGGTGCCATGCTCCACTACTCGCTCGGCATGCCATGGCTCAAGGGCATGCTCTTCGGCGCCATGGTCGCGGCCACCGATCCGATTTCGGTTTTGGCAATCTTCCGCGAGGTCAAGACGCCGGCTCGGTTGAAGGTGCTGGTGGAAGGAGAAAGCCTCCTTAACGATGGGACCAGCGTGGTTCTGTTCGGCGTGATCTACGGCGCACTCTACGGCGGGACGGAAGTGACCGCGCTAAGCGCCGGTCTGGAGTTCTTCAAAGTCGTGATCGGTGGTGCGGTAGTTGGACTCGCCCTGGGCTATTTGGCGTATCGGACCATGAAGCGCCTCGACGATCACTTGCTGGAGGTGACACTCACCGTGGTGTTGGTATTCGGGAGTTTCCTCGTCGCAGAGCTGCTTCACTTCTCAGGAGTGATCGCGGTTGTTTTGGCAGGACTCATCATGGGCAACTACGGGCGCATGTTTTCGATGACCAAGCGAACGCGGGAGACGGTGGAGAATTTTTGGGAGGTGATCGATTTCTTGATCAACGCGCTCTTGTTCCTACTCATCGGCTTCGAGATGAGGGCTTACGTTCCCGACCTCGAGCAGTACCTGGTTCCCGGAGCTCTGGTGGTGGCCATCGCCCTGCTGTCGAGAGCGATGACGGTCTACCCGGTCTGGTGGATGGTGAGCAAAACGCGCCAGTCCTTTCCCTTCTCTTGGACGCATGTTCTCTGGTGGGGAGGGCTCAAGGGATCGATCCCGATTGCTCTGGTGTTGGGGATGCCTTCCGACATCCCGTTCCGCAGCGAGTTTCTGGTCCTGGCGGCCTTTCTTGTGTTCTTTTCACTGGTGATTCAATCACTCACGATGAAACCGCTGGTGAAAATCGTCCTCACGAAGTCACCGGCATGAGCCCGAACCCATCCGCGCGGAGCGCCGCCCTGCTCTCCTGGATCGAGATCGATCGCGGTCGCCTCGAATCCAACATGGCAGCCTTTCGAGATGTGATCGATCCGGCAAGCGCGCTGATGATTGTCGTGAAGGCCAATGCGTATGGCCACGGTCTGGAAGAGGTCGCCCCCATCGTGGCACCTCGAGCCGACTGGCTGGGCGTGAACGCCTTGGAAGAGGCGCTCGCCCTAGCGCGCCTCGGTATCGAGAAACCGATCGCTATCTTGGGATATACGCCGCCCGGGCGATCCGCCGATGTCGTCACGCACGGGTTCCGGCAGGTAATCTTCCGGCTCGACGCGGCGCGGAGCTTATCGGAGGCAGCGCGCAAATCAAAGAGCAAGGCACGCGTCCACATCAAAGTGGAGACGGGCACGAACCGTCTGGGGATTGCGGTCACCGACCTGGAAGACTTCCTGGGAGAGATTCGCAAGCTGCCGGGTCTCGAAGTCGAAGGGATCTACACCCACTTCGCCAATATCGAGGACACGTTGGATCCTTCTTTTGCACAGCTTCAGCTGCAGCGTTTCCGCGAGGCGGTTGCGATCGCGGAGCGGGCCGGCGTCGAGGCGAAGTTCGTGCACGCCGCGGCGACGGCGAGTGTTCTGCTCTATCCCGAGACGCATTTCAGAATGGTGCGCGTCGGGATCGGAGCCTACGGCGTATGGCCCTCTCGGGAAACACGGCTCGCCGCCCGCGAGCGGGGCAAAGAGATATCCCTGCAACCTGTTCTCAGTTGGAAGGCGCGCATCGCGCAGGTGAAGGACGTGACCGCGGGCGAGTTCATCGGATACGGTCTCACGTACGAGGCGCGTCGGCCCATGCGCGTCGCGGTCATTCCGATTGGTTACTACGATGGGCTCGCTCGGCAGCTCTCTAACACCGGAAGGGCGTTGGTGCGCGGGCAACCGGCGGCGATCGTGGGCCGCGTAGCGATGAACATGGTGGTCTTGGATGTCACCGCAACCGACGCCGCGGCGGACGAGGAAGTCGTTCTGATCGGCCGGCAGGAAGGAGCCGAAATCGGAGTGGAAGAGCTTGCGGAGAAGGCGGGAACCATTTCTTATGAGATGCTCTCCCGCATCCATCCCTCATTGCCGAGGCATGTCGTGAACTCACGAGTGCCATGAGTCGTTGCCGCCGGCGAGTCGCCGAACGAAGGGAAGGTCCGCAGGCGCCCAGTCGAGGGATTCGAGCTCCTGGCGCTCCAGCCATCGAAGCTCCTGGCAACCTAGCGGGCGCGGTTCTCCTTCGAGAAGCTCGCAGGCGTAGAAAAGAAGCAGCACGTCGCGATCGGCGTAGCGATGGTGGATCACCTCCAGGACGCGCCCCGCGCGAACGCGAACGCCTAACTCTTCGGTGAACTCCCGCACCAAGCACTCTTCGGGAGATTCGCCCGCCTCGAGCTTGCCTCCCGGGAACTCCCAGAGTCCCTCGAGGTGAGCTCCTGCCTTGCGACGAGCGGCTAGAATTTTCCCGCCCACCGATACAACGCCCGCGGCGACCACTACGGTGGGACGCTCTGACATCGCGGCCATCTTAGACCATAATGAGAACGACGATGTGGAAGCCACAGAAATCCGGTTCGGTTCTCTGTGCCGGTTGCGGCAGCCTGGTCGGCATCCAGGATCAGCGGTGCATGACGTGCGGGCGATGGAATCCGGGGATGTGGGGTTTCGCGCCCGTGCTGCGTCGACTGGGGATGGATCTGGGCTTCGTGAAGATCGTTCTGATGGGATGCATCGGTCTCTACGTTGCCACTCTCTTGATCGATCCCCAGAACATTCAGGGTATGCTCTCCCCGAGCCTCCGAGCCCTTTTTCTCTTTGGGGCGAGCGGCGCTGTACCCGTCTTTGAGTTCGGGAGATGGTGGACCGTGCTAAGTGCCGCTTGGCTTCACGGCGGCGTACTGCACATCGCCTTCAACATGATGTGGGTCCGCCAACTGGTCCCGGCGACAGCGGAAGCCTACGGCCCCGCCCGGATGGTCATCATCTATACCGTGTCATCGATTACGGGATTTCTTCTGAGCAGCTTCGCCGGCTACTATTTCGGGGCCTTCCCCATCTCGTTTCTACGGGGCGCTGATTTTACGGTCGGGGCCTCGGCGCCCATATTCGGCCTTCTGGGTGCGCTGGTCTACGCCGGTAGGCGAGGCGTCACCAATCAGCTAGGCCGACAGGCATTCGGGTACGCGGTGATTCTCTTCATTTTCGGCTTCATCGTTCCCCGGATCGACAATTACGGGCACGCCGGTGGATTCCTTGGCGGCTACCTCACGGCCCGTTTCCTGAATCCCCTTCTGCCGGAAAGAGGCGATCACCTCCTCCTGGCTTTGAGCTGCGTGGGACTCACCGTGCTTTCGATCGTGCTCTCGGTGGTGCTCGGCGTGCCGATACTCGAGAGCCGCCTGACTCGCTAACCTCAAAGCAACGACACCTTTTGGCGGCAAACGGGGCCGTCTGATGAGCCCCCCTCAACGCAACGTGACACTTTGGCGGCCATCAGCCTGCTACCATCTCTCCCGGCGCCGGCGTGAACGGGCGCCCGTTCCGACCAGCCCCAGATCCAGGAGAGCGGCGATCACGACGACCACCAAATAGATTCCGGTTACGGTGGCGTTGGTGTTGACCGCCCAGGCGTACGCGAGCGTCGTGAGTGGCATGAAGAAGAATCCGAGAACGGGCCAGATAGGGCTCTCGTAGGCGCGACCCAAGTAGTTGCTGGACAGGAACACGAAGACCAGGGCTAGCCGTGGGGTCACGAGTGCGAGACAGCCGATGAGGCAGTGCATCAACCTGACAGCTTATCAGAATGTCAGGGCGGTGCCCGCAGGCGTCGGCGAGCAGGGGGAAAGCCGCTATCACTCTTCTTTACCGTGGCTTACGTGCGGCTCGTTGGGCCGTGTGCTAACATCCATTGTTTCAAGATGAGCCCCGGGAACGGATCCGCCAACAGCGCGCGGGACAGCATCGTCATCGATCGTCGGCGTCCCGAAGATCAAGCGGCCCTCGAACGCATGTACGCCGAGGTCTTTGGAGCCGAGGAGGCGCGGCTCAATCGTGAGCGGTGGCAATGGCAATACCAAGACAACCCTCATCGTTCGGGCGAGGGCCCTGAAATCTGGGTCGCCAAGCAGGGCGGCGATGTCCTGGGCCAATACGCCACGATGCCGGTTCGTCTCAAGGTCAAGGACCACATCGTGCGGGCTTCCTGGGGAATGGACGTCATGGTGCGATCTTCCATCCAGCGAAAAGGCATTGGCTCGCGCCTGTTCTTGTATTGGGATCGGCACGTCGAGGCATCCCTGGGGCTGGGACTTTCGTTGGCTTCTTACACGCTATTCCAAAAGCTTCAATGGGAGGACGTGGGGCCCGTACCTTGCTACACCCGCATCCTGGATCCCCCCGCGCTCCTGACCAGAAGAGTGGGACGGGTGCCGGCAATCATGATGTCTCCGTTCGCCAAGCTACTTCTGGGGGCGGCCTTCCCGGCGCGCGCTTCTTCGGCAACTCCACCCGGGTCCATCGAGATCCGCGGGTTGGAGACACCCTTCGGTGAGAGCTTCGACCGACTCTGGGAACGGGCTTCCGCCGGCTTCGACTTCGCTGCCGAGCGCACCGCGGCCTACCTCGAGTGGAAATACCATCGTGCCCCGCACGTGGAATACGATATCTTCCAGGCGCTTCGCTACAATGATGTGGCGGGTTTCATCGTTCTTCGCACCGCCGAGACGAGCGGCGTGCGGCTCGGGCTGGTCGTCGATCTGTTCGCACACCCCGAAGATCGCGACGCGCTGGACGCCCTCATCGACCGGGCCGCCGAGTGGGGACGGGAGAAGCAGGTAGCGCGACTCCAGACTTTCACGCTCGACCAGCGTCTTGCTCGGCGGTTCCGCTATAAGGGCTTCTTCGAGATCGGAAGCCCCATGCAATTCTGCTTGCGGATCCGAAGCGAGTACGCCGACGAGTCGTTCTTCCGTGACACGTCGCGTTGGCACGTCGCGTTCGGCGATTCCGACCAGGACCGGCACTGATGACCCGAATCCTGATGGGCGTCGATACCGAGGCGGATGACCAATGGAGTGTCGCCGGCCGCGAGAGCCTGTCGCTTCGTAACGTTCTCGAGCTTCCTCGACTTCAAGCGCTCTGCGATCGGTACGGAGCGCGACCGACATATCTCGTCACGTACGAGGTGGCGACCGACCGGGAGAGCCGCGCCATCCTGCACGATCTGGCTAGCCGCGGGCGCTGCGAGATCGGCTCCCATCATCACCCTTGGACGACCCCGCCCGCCGTCGATGATCATCTGTTTCCACTCAATCTCACTCGAGATCAGTTTCGCGATCAGCTCGATGCGCTAACCAAGGCGGTCGAGGACGTCACCGGAGAGCGTCCGGTTTCTTACCGGTCTGGGCGGAACGGATTCGCCGGGTGGCACGTCGCGATCCTCGAGTCGGAAGGGTATCTGGTCGACTCCAGCGTCGATCCCTTCTTCAACGAGCGCACCAAGGGCGGGCCGTCTTTCGCTGGGGCTCCACTCGAGCCTTATTTCGTAAGCCAAGAGGATCCCGTTCGTTCAGGCGACAGCCGGCTGTTGGAGATTCCGGTCTCGAGCACTTTAAACCGCCGGCTTCCACAACGGTGGCAGACCGCCTATGCGGACTTCACGCCGGCTTACACGTTCCGTCGCGTGTTGCGCCTTCTCGGCGTCGTGCGCCCGGTTTGGCTCCGGCCTTCTTACTCGAAAAAGGAAGACATGCTCTGGCTTGCGGACCATCTTTTGAGAAACGAGGTTCCGGTCGCCAACATCATTTTCCACTCGAGCGAGTTGATTGCCGGAGGAAGCCCCTACAACCGCACCACGGACGAAGTCGAGGAGTTCTACAAGAACTTGGAGTCGCTTCTCGGCTTTCTCGCCGAGCGAGCGACCGAAGGCAGGACGTTCCGGGAGTTCCATGCCGAGTGGGCTACGGGGGCGCGGGGTTGAGAGTCTGCATGGTGACGCCGCACCTTCCGCCCGATCTTGCCGCCAATGCGCTCTTGCCGCAGTTACTTGGGGACGGCCTGGTGGCGCGTGGACATGACGTGAGCTACGTCGCCCTCACACCGCGACAGGCGACGGCTGACAAGAAAGCGGGCGTCCTCTATATCCACCGCCCCCGAAGCGGGTTGGCGAGACGCCTGCGACTCTCTCAGCTCTCGACGGTTGCCGAGGTCCTCTTCAAGGCCACCAAGCCCATTTCGATCGCCGATGTCGTCCACGTGCACAGCAACACGCTGATGAACCAGGTTTCTGCCGCGGTGGCCTCCTCGCGTGGGCGACCCTTCATTCTCACGCACTACGGAACCGAGATTTGGCACTATCGGCGGAAGCGGTCCTTCGATCCGTTCTTGTGGATGAATCGTCGCGCGGCGCACGTGACGTACTACAGCCGCCGACTTCTCAAACGCTCGCGCGAGCTCGGTATCGAGCCCAACCACCACTCGGTCGTCTACCCTCCCGTGGATCGGCGCTTTCGCGCGTTCAGCCCCGAGGAGCGCCAGCAGGCGCGGCAAAGCTTGGGAGTGGCGGACGGCCCGTTGTTGTTAAACGTCAAGAGACTCCACCCGTTGGCCGGGCAGCGCTACTTGGTTGAAGCGATGTCCGAGATCCGCGAGCGCTGCCCGAACGCCAGATTGTGGATAGCCGGTGAGGGGGAGTCGCGTGCCGAGCTCGCCTCGCTCGTCGGAGAGTTGAACCTGGAAGCGGCGGTCCGGTTTCTAGGCGCGGTGAACCATCACGAGCTGCCTTCGTACTACGCCGCGGCGGATCTCTTCGTGCTCCCCTCCATTCTGGAAGCTTTTCCTACCGTGGCGGCCGAATCCCTGGCTTGCGGCACCCCGGTGGTCACCGCGGCGCATCCGGGTGGTTCGGAGCTGAAAGAGTTGTTCCCGAAAGACGTGCGGGTCGCGCCGTTGCGGGATCCGACCGCCCTGGCGGGTGCGGTTTTAGCGGCGCTTTCGTCTCCCGCGCGGAGCTCTGAGGAAACGCACCGCCGCATCGAGGAGGAGTTCCGGCCCGAATCGGCACTGGACAAATACCTGGCGCTCTACGATGAAGCCACCGCGCGCGGATGAGGCTCAGCGACAGACCTTGAAGTCTTCGGGACCTTTTAGAGACAGAGCCGAGCTTCTGCTCGCGGTCCTCCTCTTGGGCGCGCTGGTGTTGGTGACGCCTCGCATCGCGGAATCGGATGCCGTGGAGTACTTCTCCTATCTCCACTCGGTCCTTTTCGATCACGATCTCGATTTTACGAACGAGTACACGTACTTCTATCTAGAAGATCCGGATGGGCGGCAGGGGTTCAAGGAAACGTTCCTCGACCGGGAAACGCCCACCGGACTCAAGAACAATTTCGGACCCATTGGGACCGCGCTCCTCTGGGCTCCTTTTTATGTGCTGGCTCACTTGGGTGCGCTGTTGGCGCAAGCGCTCGGGGCAACCGTGTCGCCGGATGGTCTGTCACTTGCTTACCGTTGGGCGGTGACCATGGCGTCCGGGGTCTATGCCTCGATCGGACTCTTTCTTTCGTATCGTCTGGCGCGTCGTTACGCCGACGCGGAGGCTTCCTTCCTTGCCATCGTGTGCCTGTGGTGGGCGACCCCGGTCGCCTACTACATGTACGTCGCACCAGGCATGAGCCATGCCGCATCGTTGTTCGCCGTGGCACTTTTCTTTACGCTCTGGCCGTGGGCGCAATCGGGCTCGGTGGGTCGGTGGGTGGTGTGGGGGGCCTCGGCGGGACTCATGGCCCTGGTTCGGGAGCAAGATGGGTTGATCGCGGTAGCCGCGGCGGCGAGTGTGGTGTTCGTGCAATCGGATCTCGCCGGGCGGATAGCAAGAGTCTTGGCCTTCGGGGCGTCCGCGTTCGTCGTCTTCTTGCCGCAGCTACTGGTCTATCAGGTGCTCTATGGACGACCCACTCCCTCACCTCATGTCGAGAACAAGATGTATTGGAGCTCACCTCATGCTCTGAGCGTCCTTTTCTCCCCCGAGCATGGTCTGCTCTTCTGGAGCCCGTTGCTCGTCGTTTTCTTCGCCGGGGGGGTGATCTTGTTGCGAAGAGACATCCACGCCGGTCTGGTTCTGCTGGCGGGTCTCCTTTCGCAGATCTACATTTCGGGAGCAGTAGATTCCTGGACGACGGCCGGTGCGTTCGGCGCACGACGGTTCGTGGGCACCACCGTCATCCTTGCAGTGTGGGGTGCGTTGGCCTTGGAGGCGTTGCGCCCCCATCTACGCCGCGCCGGTGTCTACGCCGCTGTGGTTTTCTTCCTCCTCTGGAACGTGTCTTTGATGGTGCAATTCGGGCTGGGTCTCATGGATCGCCAGCGGCTGGTGTGGAGGGAAGTGATTCACAATCATGTGTTCGAGGTTCCTCCGCGCATCGTTTCGGTCGTGGGCCGTTATCTGGTGGCGAAGGACGAGCTTTCCGGTGGGGAGGAGGAAAGGTGATCTCGGAGTATCTCCTCTCGCTGGTGCGGTGCCCTGTCTGTCTGGAGGCTAACTCGCAAGCCGCGCCGGGGGCCGACAACTCGTGCAAGGATCTTCTTGAAGCGCTCTCCCGTCAGGAACGGCCGGATCACACATTTTGTCAATCGAACTACGAGGCTCTGTGGAAGTGTCCCGATGCTACGCTGGCGAAGAGAACGCTCAACCGCGAGGCAGGGGGGAACCGCTGCACGTGCTGCGGTACGTTCTTTCCCGCGTCGAAGGAAAAAGGCTTCTTGGATCTCAGACCTCCTCCCGGTACGTTCTCCGACTTGACGCAATACGCCGAAGAGGAGTTTCATCATCGCCCGGGTCCTCTTCGCCCGCTATTTCTCTCCGCGTGGATCAAGACGGACATGATGAGCCGCATGCTCGATCTCTCCTCCAAGGACCGTGTTGTCGATATCGGATGCGGAAACGGGCAGATCGTGTTTTACGAGAGATCGAGCTGCGCGCAGTTGGTGGGGATCGATGCGGGAGAACATTTTACAGCCGAAGCGGCTGCGACAGTCGATCTCACGCGTGGAGATATCCGTCGATTGCCCTTTGCGTCTCGGAGTTTCGACAAAGCTTACTCGCTCGATGTGATGGAGCATCTGCCCGAGAAGGGGATTCGTGCCATGCTGTCCGAGACGCGCCGCATCCTTCGCCCGGGAGGTCTCTTCTTCGTCTACTCCCATGTCATGATGAGCTCTCGGCTGGCTTCTTTCCAGAGAGGCGTCAATCGCCTCGTGCACTGGCTGGATCGGCGGGAGATCCTGGACAACCAACCGGAAAGAGATCGCAAGGCAGATCATGTCAACGATTTGAAGAGCTACGAGCAGCTCTTCCGTCTCGTCGACGAAGCAGGCTTTCGCGTCGAGAGTATTCGCTACTACAACGTCGTCTTCAAGGCGTTGATCGAAGATCTCTTGCTCCCCGTCGTCGAGCATAACGTGTGGGGGCGCCCGCGGAAAACGAAGGAAGCCTCGCCAACATCGGGGGAGGCGTCCGGCGATACGAGCCGCGAGCGGCCGAACGTGGGTCGGTGGGCACACCCGCCGCTCGCTCTCGCAACCGCGCTCATGAAGCTCGACGTGGCGCTATTCGGGCGCATCTGCACCGGTCCTTTCTTCTTGCTTCTTCGCGCCACAGATTCTTCGTGAAGGTCCTCTACGTCGCCACCGATCAGAAGCTTCCCGGGTCCACGGGAGGGTCGGTGCACGTTCTGGAGGTGGCTCGAGGTTTGTCGCGACGCGGGCACGAAGTCCACGTCGTCGCAAGTCGAGGAGATAGCGAGCCGGCCGACTCCTCGCTTGGCTTTCATTTTCATGCTGCCCGACCTTGGGTCGCGCATCGCGCGTTTCGATGGAGCGCGGAGCGAAACCTGTCGCAACTGATCGAAAGGCTCGGCGTCGACGTCGTTCTGGAGCGCTACTACAACTTTGCCGGCGAAGGAGTGCGAGCGGCCTATCGGCACGGCGTCCCCTCGGTTCTCGAGGTGAATTCTCCGGTGATCGATCATCCGGGCTCGCTCAAATCTTTTCTCGATCGCTTCGTCCTCTTTCGCTCCATGAAGCGTCTGCGCGAGCGGCAATGTGATCGCGCGGCAGCACTGGTAACTCCCTTGCCCGCAATTGTTCCCGCATCGGTGCCACCATCCAAAGTCCATCGCATCCATTGGGGAGCCAACGTGGACATGTTCCAACCCAGGACGGCTCCTTCCCGACCGGCGGCGGAGTTCGCCATTCCCCCCATACCGGAAGGCGCGCGGGTGGTCGTCTTTTCGAGCAGCTTCCGTCATTGGCACGGTGGGGAGCTCTTGGTCGATGCCGCAGCGCGGGTGCTTCGCGACCCCAAGGCGCAGGATGCTTTCTTCTTGTTCCTCGGCGCAGGGCCGAGTCTCTCGCGGGCAAGAAGTCGCGCGGATCGATCGAACATCCGCTCGCGAGTGATCTTCACCGAGGCGGTGCCCTACGAGCACATGCCACACTACTTGGCACACGCCCACATCGGCGTCGCACCTTATCAGCCCTCCCTTCATGGCCAGCTACAGCTTGGTTTCTACTGGTCGCCCCTCAAGATCTTCGAGTACATGGCGAGCGGTCTACCGGTCGTGACGCTCGACATCGAGCCGCTCTCTGCGATCGTGCGGGCGGGGAAAGAAGGTCTTCTGTTCAAGGAAGGCGACGTCGAGGGTCTGGCCGATGCGATTGCCGAGCTCGTGGGCTCCCCAGAGCTGGCCGCCGCCATGGGCGAGTCGGCGAGGAAGAGGATCGTGTCGCACTATAGCTGGGCGGTGCACTGCGAGAAGCTCGAGCAAGTGCTCGAGGAGGTCGTACGCAGGCAAGCAGGCAACAAGGCGACCATGTGAAGATCCTTTTGACCACGGACGCCTTTCCGCCGGGAGCCGGAGGCAGCGGACTATCCACCGCGGCGCTGGCGCGGGGGCTCGGGCGGCGAGGCCATCAAGTGACGGTCGTGGTGAGCAAATCGTGGGATCCCGCGCGGGTAGAGAAGAAAAATTGGCAGGGTGTGGCGGTGATCGAGGTGGGGGTCGGAAGCTCCCGACCGGGAAGCGCGCGGCGCCGGGAGGCACGCTTTGCTTCCTTCTTACAGCGTGGGGAGGAGCGATTCGAGTCATTCGATCTGGCGCATGCGCAACACTGGTTGTCCGGTGGGGCGACTATTGCGGCCGGCCGCAGGCTCGGACTGCCCGTGGTCGTGACCGTGCGCGACTACTGGCCGGTCTGCATCTGGTCCACGATGCTTTCCGGCGACTCGCGCTGTCCTGGCTGTAGTTATGGGAGACGCGTGGTTTGCGTGGGTCGCCGGCACCCGATGCTTTGGCCGGTGGCGCCTCTCATGCCGTACCCGGTGGGATCCGAGCTTCGGAGGCGGCAGGAGGGTCTCCGAAAAGCCAGTTCTGTCATCGCGGTGAGTCGTTTCGTACAAGAGACGCTGCCCGTCGAGGGATCGACGGTCATCCCCAACCTGATCGACTTCGGAGCGATCCAGGAATCTTTGGCCGGGCCGTCGCCGGTACTTCCAGAACGCTTCGTCCTTTTCGTAGGCAAGCTGGAAGCCAATAAGGCTCCCGACCGGGCTCTCTCGATTCTCCGCGAGGCCCGAGTCGACTTGCCGTTGCTCGTCGCCGGAATCGGCCGCATGGAGCGCTCGCTTCGCAAGCAAGCGCAGGGTCTGGGCATCGACGCTCGATTTCTCGGCTGGGTCAGCGAAGGGATTGTCCATATCCTCATGAAGCGAGCCACCGCGGTTGTCTTTCCATCGCGATGGGAAGAACCTCTCTCTCGCGTGCTGCTCGACGGTTTGGGCACCGGAGCAGTTCTGATCGTCGAGCCCACCGGAGGGAGTGAAGAGATCGTGATCGACGGAGAAAGCGGACTCCTCGCACGGACCGAGGAGGAAATGGCTGCGGCCCTGCAGCGTGTGCTGGCCGAGCCCGAGCTCGTATCGCAATTGCGTCGCGGCGCGGTTCAAAGAGCCCGCGACCAGTTTTCCTCCGACGTCGTTCTCCCTCGGTTGGAATCTCTTTACGAGAAGGTGCTCGCCGAGCGATGAAGGTCGCCGTCTTATCGCGAGTCGCCTATCCACTTCATGGATTCGGTGGATTCGAGCGCCATGTCGGTGCCATGGTCCGCCATCTGGTCCGCAAGGGCGTCGAGGTCACTCTCTATACGGCGCCTTCTATCAGTGCCGCGGGGCCCCACCCCCACGGCTCGCCCTTCGGCGACTTCGCGCCTGCGGGCGGGTTGAGGACTCCCGAAAACGATGACCAGTCCGGCGAAAAGGGGGGATTGGAAGGGGCGCGCATCGACTTCGTTCCTTATCGTGTCTTGCCTTGGCCACGGCGGCCCGGTTTCGTAATTGCGGATCGGAGCACCAACTATCTCGTCTGGAGCGTCCGGGCGGCTCGCCGGGCGATCGCCGATGGCGCGGACGTCGTCCAAGCGGAAGGAGCGGCCGGCTTCGGCTACGCGCTTTCAAGAAAAGCAGAGAGCCCGCCGATGGTCGTGCACCCGGTCGGCATGGAGGAGTTCAAGGCTACCGGGCTGAAGCGAGCCGGGTACTTTCCGTTGCGCGCCGGAGCTCGTTTCGCCGCACGGCGAGCGGAGCGCGTGATCGTGCCCGACCGCGTGATGATGGACGAGGTGCAGCGTTACCTTTTGGTCGACTCGACTCGAACGGTCGTCCTCCCGACACCCATCGATCTGGAAGAAGTGGATCGGCCGCCCCCGCGGGCAACGCGAGAGGCTATCTTGCGACGTTTGGACCTCGAGAGTTCGAAGACGGTCTTGCTTTCGGTGGGGCGGCTCGAGTCCAACAAGGGTTTCTCGATTTTCGTCGATGCGCTGGCTCGAATACAGGAAAAGCTTCCCGCCGATTGGGTATGGGTTCTGGTGGGGCGCGGACCCGAGGAGTCGCGACTCACCAAGCAGCTTTCGAATCTCGGGCTTTCCGAACGCGCGCGCTATGCGGGGCGCGTGTCCGACGAAGAGCTCTCCGTCCTCTACGATCGGTGCGATCTCTTCGTGCACCCGACCCTCTATGAAGGAAGCTCTTTGGTAACACTCGAGGCGATGGCGCACGCCAAGCCGGTCGTGGCAACGACCGTCGGCGGCATCCCCGACAAGGTCGAGGAGGGAAAGACCGGCTTTCTCGTGCCACCGGGAGACGCGGACGCCTTCGGAGCAGCGATCCTGCAGGCGTTGTCCTTGGGAGACCGATTGCCCGATCTCGGAAAAGAGGGCCGGCGGCGCGTGGAGTCGGAGTTCAGCTGGGCCGGTCGTATTGAGAGCCTAGTGGACGTCTATCGTGAGCTTCTGGAGGCCCGCCCCGGCCACCCCAGTTGACGGTCTCTTGTTTAGTGTCCCCTTCGGGGATGGTGGAAACCCCTCGCCTTTAGGCGAAGAAAAGATTGTCGAAGTCCCCGAAGGGGACGAGACTCCCCCGACTGAAGTCGGGGGGTTGAGAATGAAGCGGGCGCATGAAGTCGACTTCCAGTCGACGCGCCCGCGCAATCCACCGGCTTAAGCCGGTGGTTGATTTAATTGACCCGCCCGGGGAGCGTGTATACAATCCACGCGTCCGGAGTCCTCGTCAACGCGGAGTGGCGGGGAGCACCCAGAGATTTCAGAGGTTCCTCGCGGGCGATCTGGCCCGGCGGCTTACAGTTCTGATACAGGGAGACCCTCATGGCAGAAGGTAAGCAGTCCAGCCGGCCCGATGCGGTAGAAACGCAATCGGCCCCGGCTCCTAGTTGTTCATCCATAATCACCCGACGAGATTTCCTCAAGCGTACCAACGCGAGCGCGGTCGCGGCCGGCATGATGACAGGTACGGGCGTCACGACCCTCATCGCGCCGGAGGCCGAGGCGACGCCACAGGCCCAGACGCCGGTTTCGAGCCCCATGGCAATGCGCAAGGTGACGCTCGACATCGACGGCCGCAACTACGACGTGACGGTGGATGTTCGGGAGAGCTTGTGGGAGACGATGAACTACAAGCTCGGCCTTTCGAACTCCAACCTCGGATGCGACCGCGCACAGTGCGGGGCCTGTACGGTGCTGGTGGCCGGCCGGCCGGTGAATGGGTGCACGCTGTTGAGTGCTCGCAATGGACGCGGGCAAAAGATCGCGACGGTGGCGGGGCTCTCCCATGGCCCGGGAGTCGAGGGATTGCATCCCGTCCAGCGGGCATTCTGGCTGGAGGGTGGCTTTCAGTGCGGCATCTGCACGCGCGGCTTCGTGATGTCGGCCTACGCCTTGCTCGAGAAGAACAACAACCCGAGTCGGGAGGAGATTAAAGAAGCGCTGGCCGGAAACATCTGCCGCTGCGGCGAGTACACCAAGATCATCACCACCGTGGAGAAGGCGGCCGCCGAGATGCGCGGCGAGAAGGTCGTCTATACGGCGCCGTTGATCGTCGCGGAAGTGGCGGCGGAGGCTGCCGAGGTCGAAAACACTGAATCCAGGCAGTTCGAGTTCGTCAGCCCCATGGGCACCATCGAGCAGTACGAGGACTTGGAGCTCGAGTTGCAGCAGGTCCCCGGCATCGTACGCGTCTCGGGAACCGAGCGAACCATCACTATCGTTTGGGATTCAGCACGATTGGATGAAGCGCGGGTGCGGCAAGCTCTGACGGAATTGGGACACCCGGTCCGGCCGTAAGGCGGCGAGGAGGATGAGATGGCTTTGAAAGTCGATCCAGTTCGCGTCGTGCAGGACCCGGCGTACGCAGCCAGTTTGACCAACGCCCACTGGAAGGTGCTGGCAGAAAATCCAGAGTGGCACGAGATGGTCGGTGAGTACCCAGAGGAGGTGGAGCCCGTCCTGGCGCTCTACGCGCAGCAGATGGGAGAGGCGGCGCCCTCGCAAGCGGCTTCGTCGGCTGGAGCGGCCGCGGCTGGAGCGGCCGATGACGCGTCTGAGTCTTTCCAAGTCGTAGGCAAGCCGGTTCCGCGTCTGCACGGGCTCGGCGTCGTGACCGCAATAGGAAAGTACACCGAGAACATGCGGATGCCAGGCATGCTCTTTACCCGGACGGCGCGTAGCCCTCATCCGCATGCCCGGGTAATCAAGGTCGACACAAGCAAGGCGGAAGCTCTGCCCGGCGTGGTCGCCGTGCTGCACCGGGGGAACCTTCCGGCAGCGTATCGCGATGTCACCGTTGGGAGCGGACCACCGGACCGGTTTCTCTTCAACGAAGTGGTTTTCGAAGTCGGAGCGCCCATCGCCATGGTGGCGGCGGAAAGCGAGCACATCGCGGACGAGGCGGCACACCTGATCGAGGTCGAGTACGAAGTCCTGCCGGCGACGTTGGACATGATGGAAGGGACACTACCGTCCACACTGAAGCAATGGGAGAACGAAAAGGACGGCACCATCGTCAACCAGACGCCGCCCCTAGTCCGGGGCAACCCGGATGGCGCGCGTGCCGATACCACCGTAGATGCGGTGCTCACCAAATCGACCGAGCAACATATGGCGCTCGAAGTGACCAACTCGTTGATGCACTGGGAGCAGGACCGCCTGATGGTCTACTACACGAACCAGTATGCGCATGGAACGCGCTCCCGACTCGCTCAGGCGCTCAAGATTCCTGTCAATCGCGTTCGAGTGATCCAGAACGGGTACATGGGCTCCGGATACGGGTATCGGTCTAGGACGGATCTGGCGGAAGTTCACACCGCGATTCTGGCGAGGATTACCGGCCGCCCGGTCAAGACAATGTACACGCGGGAAGAAGACTTCGTCACGCGCACGCACCGCCCGCAGTTTCGAAACGAGATGAGGCTGGGCGTCAACCGGGACGGTTTGATCAACTTCGGTCACTTCCGTGTCTACGGCAACGTGGGCGCGCAGCGCGGCGGAGCGGCCAACGGCGCCTGGTTCTGCATGCAGAACCTCTACAAGATTCCCAATCTGAGGCTGGAGGCGACCGATGTCTTCACGAACAGCTTCAAATCGGGGCCGTACCGTTGCGTGAGTCATCCCAACGGAACGTTCGCCCTGGAAATGACGATGGAGAAGGCGGCTTACGCTCTGGGAGTCGACCCGGTCGAGCTCCGGCTGAAGAATCTGAACGAGGAGGGCAATCCGGAAAGTGGCAGGCCCTTTAGCAATCCGGGTATTCGGGATTGCATCAACGCCGTGGCGGAGCGAATCGGCTGGAAGGAGAAATGGCACGCACCGCGGGCCAACGAGGTCCGTCCCGGAGTGTTCCACGGAATCGGTCTCGCCGCTCATGCCTGCAGTCATGGTGGCGGCACAAACCCCTGCACCGGTCAAGTCATCGTGAACACGGATGGAAGCGTGCAGTCTGTCTCTGGCAGCACCGAGATCGGGCCGGGGCAGCGGACTCAGATGGCGATGATCACCGCCGAGGCACTCGGTGTGCCGCTGCATCAGGTATCGATTACCACGTACGTGGATACGGACAACACCACCGACACGGGCAGCACCTCGGGAAGCCGTCAAACCAATACCGGCGGGCGGGGCATCTACGAGGCGGCGATGGACGCCAGGCGGCAGGTCTTGCAGCACGCCGCGGCTAAGTTTATCGACGACGCCAAGCAACAAAATCAGGAAATTCAGGTGACCCCCGACCAGTTGGATCTGCGCAACGGCGAGATCATCATGAAGTCCGATCCATCGACGAAGCTCACGCTGGCGTCGGTGGTGCAATCTCATGGACTGACCATTCTCGGACGGGGTGCTTATCGGCAGGACAACAGGTGGCGGCGCACCGCTTGGGCGTCTCATGCCGCGGAGGTGGAGGTGGACACGGTGACCGGCTCGGTCGAGGTGGTCAAGTATGTGGCCGCGCACGACGTGGGTCGGGCGATCAATCCGTTCGCAGTGGAACAGCAGATCGAAGGCGGCGTGGTGATGGCCCTGGGCGCCGTTTTCGGGGAAGAGCTGCTGACGGACGCGTCGACCGGCCTTCCTCTCAACCCCAATATGCTGGATTACCGGGCCCCCAGCATCCTGGACGTGCCGGAAACCATCGATGTCGTCCTCGTCGAAAAGCCAAAGGAATACGGCGTATTCGGTGCGCACGGCATCGGGGAGCCGCCGATGTCGCCGCCTGCCCCGGCGGTGGCGGCGGCCATTCACAACGCGGTCGGCGCGTGGATGGAAGATATGCCCATCACGCGTGAGAAAGTCGTAGCCGCACTAAAGACTGTGAGGTAGAACGGCGATGAAGAGTTTCGAGCTTTACGAACCGACGAGCCTGGAAGAAGCCGTAACGATTCTCTCCGAGCGCGGCAACAAGGCCAAAGTGCTTGCCGGGGGGAGCGATCTCATCGCCGGCGTCATGAAAGACTGGGTGGAGGGGGAAGGCATGCCCTTGCCCGATGCGCTGGTGGATATCTCCACCGTTCCACAACTGCGCGACATCAAGGTGGACGAACAAGGCGCGACGATCGGAGCTATGACGACGTTGAGCGAGGTCGTGGAGTCACAGGAGCTGGCAAATAGATTCCCTTTGCTGACGCAATCGGCACATAGCGTTGCCTCGCAGTTGATTCGCAACTACGGCACGCTGGGTGGGAATTTGAACCAGCGCCCGCGCTGCTGGTTTCTCCGCGGCAAAGACTTCAACTGCTTCAAGAAAGGCGGGGACTTCTGCTTTTCGGTGAGCGGAGACAACCGCTATCACGCGATTATCGGTGGAGAGCTGTGCTACATCGTGCATCCTTCGGATACCGCCACGGCCTTGCTGGCGCTCAACGCAAGCGCCAAGATCCACGGGCCGAATGGCGAGCGGACGGTGACGTTCGACGATTTGTTCATCGGTCCGGGCGAGGACATTCTGCGAGAGAACGTGCTGCAGGCGGACGAGGTCATGGTGGAAGTTTTCATCCCCACGCCGGCAGCGGGAACGAGACAAGCCTGGACCAAATTGAAGAACCGACAGGTGTACGACTTCGCAGTGGTCTCGGTGGCAACGGCCTTCACCGCCGAGAACGGAACCTGGCAAGATGGCCGGGTGGTGCTGGGCGGCGTGGCGCCGGTCCCCTACCGAGCGCTCGTGGTGGAGAACCAGCTACAAGGCAAGAACATCGAAACGGCCATCAAGCAGGCGGCAGGTCAGATCCGCACCGTGTCGCGACCGATGAGCATGAACGCCTACAAAGTGGATCTTGCCCAAAACCTGATCGAGAGTACGATTCTGGACGCGCTCGGATAGAGTTTCGGGGACAGCTACTTAATCTAGCGCCGCAACGGCACTACAAGATTAGGTAGCTGTCCCCAAATCGTTGTGGAGTTTGGGCTCGCTCATGACGGCCCGCAAGCAGTCGAGAATCCAGCCATGCACGACGTCGTTGCTGGCGATGTATCCGCCGTCGGAGTAAAGCCAGCTATCACCTCCTATATCGGTCAAGATTCCGCCCGCCCGTTCCAGAACGAGACTGGCGGCGGCAATGTCCCAGAAACTGAGATCCAGGTGCCAGTAGCCGTGTAGACGGCCCGCGGCAATATTGCACACGCCAAGGGCGGGCGAGCCCATCACGCTGCACTCAAGGATCTGATCCATCATCACGCTGACGATTCGTTCGGATAGGTAACGCTTGTCGCCGCTACGAGGCCAGTCGGTTCCGATGAAAGCGGCTTCCCACGCCTCGCTGCCCTCGGAGATTTGCTGAACGGCGACCTTGCGACCGTTGAGCTTCGTCGCGGTCTCATCGGTGGCTTCGAAGAGCTCGTCCCGGCAAGGGTCGTACACCACGCCGACGCGGATTCTGCCCCCCGAGCGCATCGCAATGGATACGGCGAAGTAGGGTATGCCTTGCGCGAAGTTCAGACTCCCGCAAATCGGGTCGACGATCCAGAGGTGAGGTGCCTCGACTGGAACCGGAGCATCTTCCGGCCCTTCTTCGGCGAGAACTCCGGAGTCGGGGAAAGACGCCTGAAGGGTCGAGATGATTTCTTCCTGGACGGCGAAGCTGGCTTCGGTGACGACGTCCCGCTCACCCTTCCATTTCACGTACCCAGGGGAGCCTAGACGGTCCTTGGCGATAGCGCCGCCTTTGCGCGCCGCATCGATGGCAACGCGTAGGGCCTGCGCGACGTCAATCGTGCTAGTTTCTTCCTGCATTTCTTTTATGCCGTCGGCATCTGGCAATCTCACGTTTCGCGATGATATGGCACCTAAGTTGGAAGGTCAATGCACCGCCCTTGGATAAGTTTTCGTTTGCCGCAGGAGTCCGGATGTGTTTGGATAAGCGCGGAATCGGTGGAGACGACTTCGAGATATGAACACTCCAGTTAGGAAAACTTGCTTCGTGCATAGCGTTACCCTTGCGTGCTTCTTGGCGGTACTGATTCCGACCCCCGGCTCGTCGCAAGACGCGGAGCCGAACGTTCCAGATAGGACCAACTATGATTTGCACTGCGCCTTATGCCATGGGGAGGAGGGGAGTGCGGTAGACACCTTGGAGAAGCTGGTGAAGGTAGAGATCCCTCATCTCGGTTCGAGCTACGTGCAGGAACAGTCCGACGACGAGATCCGGAAGGTAATCCTTGAAGGTAAGGGCAAAATGATTCCAGTGCAGACCATCGCCGAAGACGAGATACCGGGTGTGGTCGCCTTCCTGCGGACCCTCGAAGAGCCTTAGGCTTCCCTGTCTAGGGTGAGGCTTCATCCAACGAACGGAGAAGTGCCTGGACGAACCTCTGCCCTTCGGGGTCCCCGCTATCGTGGCGTAAGGCTCTCTCCAAGGCGTCGCGCGCCTCGTCGATCCGTCTCAAGCTCTGAAGCGTCTGCCCGAGAAGCTTGAGTCCCTCGAGGGAATCGCGGATTTCGAGTGCGCGCAGGCAGGCATCGAGGGCGTCTTCTTTTCGCCCGCCGGTGAAGTAAGAGGCAGCGAGCTCAAGCTCGACGTCCTCCGCGGAATCGTATTCGGTCAAAACGCCCATGACCGCGGGCGGGTGCCGGCGCATCTCCTCGCGGATAGCCTCCGTCCGGTCACGATAGAGACTTCGCGGGGCGGCCAGCTCGAGCAGCAGGTTGTCATCCGTGTTGATGGGCGCGCCTCGCGAGTAGGACGCCATGCCGACGTCGTCCAGGCGCAACTCAGCAAGAATGTCGGCGGGGTACCGGATGTGCGCGCTGGCCAGACTGTCTTTGATCGCTGGGTCTTCGAAAAGCGCGCGAGTAAGCGACATCGAAAGCTGGAAGGGGTCTCGCGAGCCCAGAAGAATAAGGTCGCGGTCCTTGAATGCCAGCGTGTGAGGGAACACGCTGCGGAACGTGGCCAGGAGAGTGCGTGTCGACTCCTCGGACATACCGTAGAGATGAAACCATTGGCATACGATCCCATTCGGCTTCAGTTTCGAGGACACGATCTCGAAAAAGTCTCGCGTGAAGAGATTGGAGACGCCCGTGATCCAGGGATTCGATGGCTCCGAGACGATTAGGTCGTAGTTTTCGGCCGAGCGTAGAAGCTCGCTACGAGCATCTCCCATCACGAGCCGTAGCCGCGGATCGGCGAGCGGCTTCCCGTTGGCGGGCTCGAAGAACTTCGAGGCTTCGATGACTGCCGGCTCGATCTCGTAGGCGTCTACCGACTCGACGGGATGCTTCAATATGGCGCCGGCGGCAAGACCCAGGAGGTAGGTCGAGAGCATGATCGAGACGCCGTAGATCGAAGAACCATAGACGAGAAAAGCGTGCGAGACCAGGCGACTTCGTAGACCATGGCGGAAGCGCCCGAGACGGCCATCGCGCCGACGAGAAGGATGGCGGGTCGATCCCCTTTCGGTAGCAACTCGCCGGATGTCGCGGTGGCGAGGCCAGGGAGCGTCTTGCGGGCCAAGACGATGCTAAAGAACACCAAGAGATCCGCTCCCGCGGCAACGTACAGAGTCTTAGCCAGGCCGACAGTCGGGAAGAGTGCGAAGACGGCGAGGAGTGGCCCGAGCACGGCACCCGCCGTATTGACGGCATAAAGGCGGCCCACCTCGGCGGCCGGCCAGGCTTTGTCTCTACCAAGAGCGCGGGAGAGGACAGGGAGCGAAGCCCCCATGGCGATTGTCGCCGGGAGAAGCAAGATCAAGGCACACACAAACTGCAGCTCGGCGGGAACCGCCGACACGAGACGAAGCACAAGAGGCGACGCGAAGCCGTAGACGCCGATCCATCCCTCGAGCAGAGCGAACGTGATAACGGGATCTCGGCGAGCCAAGAAGCTCCGGCCGGCGAGAGCGCTACCCACCGCCATCCCACCCATAAAGGCACCGAGCACCGCGCCCACCGCGGCGGAGGTCGCTCCGAGCGACAGCAAGAGGAGGCGGGTCCAGATGAGCTCGAAAACGAGCGCAGCGGCGCCGCTTAGGAAAAAAGCGACGAGGAGAAGAAGGCGACTACGGTGTCCAAGAGGTGAAGGTCCGGGCGGGGAGGACACCCTGAATCATACGGCGAAAGGAGAGCATGATCAATCCGATCGAGGCCACAAGTGTTAGGAGGCTCATTCGGCGATGGGATTGGCGCGGTCGACGAGTATCTCGTCGTTCCACTTGAGGTACACGATCTGCCAGGGATGATCGGGCTGGCTGGAGCTCAGGACGAGCGTTGCCTCCACTCGCGCGACGCCCTCCTTGTTCAACATGAAGCGGCTCGACGGCTCATCGAGGCTGAACGTGGCTTGTTCGAACTTCTCGTCGTAGTCATCGGGCAGCGTGCGGCCGTGGCGCGCAAGCTCTTCGCGGACGACCTCGATGATGCGCGGCCCGAGGTGCTTGACCTTCCACCGCTACTCCCGCCGATCGTACTCGCAGAGCACGACCTTGGACGAGCCATCTTTGAGCTCGAGAAGAGCGCGACATCCCAACGTTCCCCGAATGGGGTTGACCCTGCAGTTGGCCACCTCGCCCCAGTCCATTTCGTTCGTGAGCGCCGCCACCCGGATGGCTGCTTCGACGTCCTGCTCGCGGAACTCGAACTCGGTGGCGAGCGCGCTCGTCTGCCGCTCGAGCCATGGATTGACGGATTGCACGATGGCCACGTTGAGATATTTGAGGATGCGCTCGTGCTCGCGGGCAAAGCGAGCGAGATCGACCGAGGAAGCCGTCTTGTCGACGCCGGTGAGGAGCTCATCGACCTTACGGCTCAGGCCGGTGAGGATCTGCGCTACCGTCGCGGTATCGCTTCGCGAGCCGGGAGTCGACTCCAGGATCATGGCGGCGAACTCCTCCATGCGCCGCAGGAGGAACCGAGCGTTCCTAAGGTGTATGAGCAGCGCGTTGCGATTGGGCTCTATCTTTTCGTAAGTCGTCTTGAGATAGGTTGGAAGCTCACGCCGGCGGGCGACAGGTAACTCCCGGTCAGCCGTAAAGAGCTTGTGGAATGCTTGGTAGATGAGCGCCTGATTCCGGAGCTGCCGGCGGAGTGCCTGCTCGACTTCAGCGTGGTTGGCGCCTTTCGGTTTGCGAACCATGAGCTCGATGGGAACCTCACCGAACCCGGTGCCGTCGTAAGAAAGGAGACCCACCAGGTCACCCGACTCCCTCAGCCAGATTTCGCCAACGTACGGGGAAGCTTCAGTATCGACGAGGCCCTTGCGAATCCGCTCCTTTTCCACCGCCCGCTGGAAGTTGCGTAGGTTGTCCAGAGCCTTCCCGAGCTCCCAGACTTTGCCGGACGCGATGAATTGTTGGATTTCGTCCCTAAAGAGCTCCAGTCGATTCGGCTTGTCGGGATGGTACCCGATGGTAGCGAGCGCACTGGAAAGGTCCACGGGAACGGGAATCGCGTTGATCGACTGTTGCCGATCGTAAGAGCCGATGCCAGTCGGGCGGAATTGTTGGACGACGGTCTTGGCCAGAATCTCGAGCTCGTTGGGGGCTGGAGGGTTTGGGCTGTAGAGGAACTGCCAGGATGTGAGCTCCCGTCTCGGCAAGGCAAGGACGGCAAGGGCCTGGATGACGGCCTGGGGATCCTCGGCCGAAGGTTGATCCGGCGGCAGGTAGTTCAACCGGCGGGCCATGTTGATCATGGCCTGTTTGGACGGCCCGAATCCATCGAGAAACTTGAGGAGAAACTCGGCGTCCGAGGGTTGGATGCGATCGAGAGGATGCAAAAGAGGGATTAGCTCGGGATTCGTACGGTCGAGATAGACATAGATGTGGTACTGAGTCTTGTTGAGTCGAATGTTTTGTTCGACGGCTTCCAAGGCTTTCTCATCGAGGTCCGGTCGGAGGAGTGTTTCGAACATGTGCAAGAGCGCCGTCGCGCGGTGGACCTCGGTTGGTTTCAAGCTTTCGATGGGAGCGGCCAGGTAGGGGAACTGCTTGAGCACCAGAGGACGGCTCTGTTCGATGCTTCGTCTCAAGATGGGCTTTACCGCCTCCGCCGTGCGGCTGAAGGGATCGCCGCTCGCCACCATCTTGTCCACGATGTCTCGAAAGAGCTCCGCCCGGCTCCGCATCGCGTCAAGAGGCTCGGGCTTTTCGCGGTCCCGAATAAAGAAAGCCAGAGGCACGATGATCCCTTCGACCACCTGGCGATCGATCTCGGGACGATGTTTATCAAGGCCATCGCCTTTCGACATTTGAAGCTGAGCTACCTTGGCGTGCTGGTCGGCCAGACGGGCGCCGAGAGTGCGGTATCCATTCCGGTACTGCGCGGCGATCAGCCGTTCTCGGAGGGTGGATGTGTCCGGGCGCAGCCCTTCACGGGCGTTCTCCAGCAGTGCCATTTCGGGAGCCTCGGAGAAGTGCTCGATCGCCGCGTGGCACTGTTTCCAGTAGCTCGCGATGCCTTGCTTTAACTGCTCGGGCGGGGCGCCGCCGTCGGGGAAGACCTTGGCAAGCTGCGGCAGCGCATAGACCTCGACTTGATCCAGAAGGTGGGTGCCGATTTGATCGCGATACGTCTTGAGCTCCTCGACCAGGGTGCTGGTTTGGGGAAGGAGTGCGTCGATATCATCCTCCTTGCGCCACGCACTTTGCAGACGTTCCATCAGCTCGAAAACGTGGGCGTCGATATCGGCATCGAGCTTGCGCAGGAACGTCGGGTCCAGTGCGAGCTCCAAGACGTCTTTGAGAACCTTTGGGCCGTCGTCGTTGTCCAGCGTGTTGTGGATCTCGTACAAAAGCTGATTGCGTATCTCGCTCATGAGGGTGGCGGTACGATTCTGAACCTGTTCCTTGAGAAGCCGCCGGGCCTCACGTCGCTGGGCCTCACGGCGGGCGAGCTTGGCGGCGACTTCTTGATCCAGCTCGGGGGGTGGTGCGAACCTAGAGTCCTTCGGGGTCTTTGAGGGCTGGCCGGAGACGGTTGACTCCACCGCGCCGACAGCCGGAGCGGCGTTTTCCGATGGCTCCGCCGTGGCCGCGGAACTCTGCCCCATCAGATTTCCGATCCGCTTCCGAAGACCGTGTAGCATGCCGCAGTTGTCTCGCCGGAAAAACCGCCGCTTATGCGGAGAACTCAAGGAATTGTTAGGAGTTACGAAATATTTTAACACACGGCCGCCCGACCAGCCGCTCACGGCCCTCACGTTGACCTACACGAAGCCCTATGCTAGCCTTCGTTTACCTGTTTACGCGGGCCCTCGTGTGGCGCTATCGTCTAGGGGTTAGGACGGGTGGTTCTCAGCCATCAAACCGGGGTTCGATTCCCCGTAGCGCTACCAATCATTTCGCCGGTCGCTTTCTTCGCCTTCTTAGTTTGATTCCGCAAATAGTGGAGGAGTCGTGTCGTCGCTGAAAGCCATTCTCGTTCACGGAGGCGCTTGGACAACGCCCGGCGGTGAAATCGAGTCGCACCGCCATGGGGTGGCGCGCGCGACGCGCGCTGGGGTCGGGCGCGGTCTTGAATCATGTGGGCGAAAGTGGAGCTCGACGCGGCGGTCATGGATGGAACCACGTTGTCGGCCGGCGCGGTTGCTGCGGTGAAGGCAATCGCGAACCCGGTGGATCTGGCGCGGCGCGTCAAGGAACGTTCGCCGCACGTCCTGCTTGCCGGAAGCGACACCGTCTAGAGATTTGCTTTCAATACGCCCCACATGGCGCATGCTTACTTCACCAATGGTATGAGCGAGCCGGCCGTGGGTACTTAGGCGCAGCTTGATCGAGTCAAAGGCCTTTGCTAGCATGAGCGTCTCGCAGAGGGCGCGCCCTTAGCTCAGCTGGATAGAGCGACTGACTACGAATCAGTAGGTCGGGTGTTCGAATCGCCCAGGGCGCGCCAATTTTCTTAACGCCCTCACACGACACCGTTTTGGTAGCTAGGCCGACATCTCATGTGGCAAAGGAGCCGAAGGGAAGCCTTGGCGAAACAAGGGCGCGCCAAACTCTCCGTTCGCGAAAGATCTGTAGCGACTGCTACGGAGCGTCCGCCGGGCTAGCCGGTTCGCCGAAGCGGGCGTAGAGGGCCGGCAGCAAGAAGAGATTCAACAAACTCGAGGTCAAAAGGCCGCCGACAATGACGCCGGCCATCGGGTATTCAATCTCCTGCCCCGGTACGTTGCCCCGCACGATGATCGGCAACAAGGCAAGCATCGTGGTCAAGGTGGTCATGAGGATCGGAGCGAGTCTCTCCTCGGCCCCGCGGAGCGCAAGCCCTTCGCCAAACGGCTCGCCTTCTTCGGTCTCGAGATGACGGTAGTGGCTGACGAGCATGACGCCGTTCCGTGCCGCGATCCAGAGTACCGTGATGAACCCAACCAAAGAGCCCAGAGAAAATACGCCACCGCTCAAGATAACTGCGAGGACACTTCCGATGAGCGCAAAGGGCAAGCTCAGGAGCCTTAAGAAGGATCTGAATTTTTTGGATGAAGCCTACCCCGACGTTGATATCGAGTTCGTTGTGCACTATAGAAAGTTCGGCCCTAAGCTTGTTCAGAAACTGTCGAAGGAGTGGAACATACCAGTCAATTTCATGTTCATCGGCTCGCCAGGCGATCACTTGATGTATGGTTTGGCCGAGCTAGGCGGCGTACGCCTCATCGTTTGAATGCAATGAATCAACCTGAGGAAGCGCCGGAGTTCCGAGTCACCACCCCGGTCGGTGACAGCGAATGTTCCGCCTGGGCGACGAGCTCCTTTCACTCGGACGATCGGCGACCAACACGTTGTGTCTTCCGGAGGACGACGGGCTTTCCCGCCAGCACCTCGTCATCGAGAAAGAGGATGGACGGTGGGTGGTCAGGAATCTGGCGAGCAAGAATGGGACGTTCGTAAACGGATCTCTCATTGACGACAAGCACTATCTTCGACCTGGGGATCGCATTATCGCGAGCTCCGTTGTGCTGAGCTTCTCCGTCCCGTTCTTTCGGTGGCCCGGCGGTGACATTCGAGCCGCCCGTCAGTGACAAGCTGGAGTTGAGTGCGGAAAGTACCTCCCTCAAAGAGATTCTGTCCTCCAAGGTGCCAGACGCTAGCATGGTCACAGACGTCGCACGCGGGCCAGGAATGCCTGCAATGAAAGGCGCGATCTGGGCCTTCCTACGTGCTGGGAGGGAGCTGGCCGCCAGGCGACCCCTGCCGGAGCTCTTCAGGTGACGCTCGATCTGTCTCTGGAGGCGGTCGGAGCGGAGCGCGGTGTCTTGCTCACCCTTGACGACGCCGACCGCCTGGAAGTGCAGGCGTCGGTTGGAGGCGAGCTTCGGATCAGTACCGCGGTCCGGGACAAGGTCCTGCGGGAGAAGGCATCTCTTCTGGTTCGGGATGTGCTTCGCGATCAGCTCTTGAAGAGCAGCGAGACGATCGTCGACGAGGGTGTGCGATCGCTCATGGCCGTTCCCCTTCAAACTGAAGATCGTGTCATCGGGCTCATGTATCTCGATTCGCTAGACCAGCGTCGAAACTTCACCACCGACGATCTGAATCTACTAACTGCGATGGCGAATGTCGCCGGCATTCGGATCGAACGAGAACGCTGGGAGGTGCAGCGGCGGACGTTGATTGCGGAGAACGTCGCGAGCCTCGGCCGACTGGCCGCCGCCTTGAGTCACGAGTTCAACACTCCTCTGGGAGCTTTGAAGAGCGCGGTGGACACGTTGGTGCGGGCAGCGGCCAAGCGAGGTTCCGCCCCTCCCCGAGGAGCAGCAGCGCCTCGATCTCGTGCAGGCTGACTTACGCAAGTCCCTCGACGCGTCACTGGAGCGGATGGAGCAGGTCATTTCACGCATCCAGCGATTCACGAATCTCGATCGAGCCGAGATGCAGGCCGTTGATGTGAACGAGCTGTTGGAGGACATCCTAGCGCTTGCCGAGACGCCGAGCGATTCGTCCGATATCTCTGTGAAGCGCGAGTCGGAGGAGCTATCGTCTCTACTTTGCCATCGGCAAACGTTGACGACCGCGCTCTCCACTTTGTTCCGCTATGCCGTGGAAGCCGCGCGCCGAAAGGGAGAAGGTGGAGAAGTCCGACTCTTCCCACGTTCGGTCGAGGATCGGATCGAGGTCCACATCGAGGACAATGGTAGCGGGTTGTCAGAAGAGAGCCTGTCCCGCTTGTTCGATCCTGGCTTTCAGATCGCGAAGGGTCGGGTCGCCGTCGGAAACTGGACTCTCTTTGCGGCGCGCCAAGCCATCCGCGACCAAGGTGGCGAGATCCACGTATCGAGCGTCATAGGCAAGGGGACGACGTTCGTCGTGAGTCTACCCAGAACGCCAGCCCCCCCGAAGACAGGAGCGCCGAGGTCCTAGCTTCCGAGTTCTGCCTTCACGTACTCTGCAAACCAATCCAGGTAACGGTCGTAGAGATCCCTTACGAAAATGGGTCGGCTGATGCTGTGGTGCTCGTCCGGATAGACGACCAGTTGGGTGGTACGGCCAAGACGCCGCAGCGCCTGATACGAAAGCTCTGAGTTGTTGATGGGGACGTTCCAGTCCTTCTCACCTTCCATGATGAGAGTGGGCGTGACGATCTTCTCGACGCTGTTGAAAGGAGAAATCTTCTTCCAAAGCTCGCGATTCTCGTAGTCGGAACCGTAAGAGCCGGTGACGATTCGGGGAGACGCTTCGGCCAGGGCGGAAAGGTATCGCTCCATGCCTGCGTAGTCCGTCACCCGAGATCCCAGGGGATACCCCAGGACGGAGTCGGGAGTCGGAATGGCCGGGTCGTACTCTGCTGAGGACGCTTGTATAGCTGGAAGCCACGCTGCAAGAAGGATAAGAGGAAGGTTCAAAGTTATTGACCTAAATTTTTTCCCCAGTCTTTCAGGATCTGACGGCTTGCATTGTAACCCGGGGCCCCGGTGACACCTCCTCCCGGATGCGTCCCGGAACCGCAGAGATAGAGGTTGGGAACGGGTGTCTGATAGCGCGCCCAGCCCGGAACCGGTCTCATGAAGAAGAGTTGATCCAGCGCCAGATCTCCGTGATGCAGGCTGCCCTCCGGAAGACCATAGGTCTCCTCGAGGTCCAGCGGTGTGACGATCTGACGATGAAGAACGGAGCGCTTCAGGTTGGGCGCGTACTCGGTGAGTGTGTCGACAACCGCCTCGCCGAGTGCGTCTTTCCGATCGCGCCAGTTCCCGTCGCGTAGGTGGTAGGGAGCGTACTGCATGATGACGGACATCACGTGGCGGCCTGCTGGAGCCAGGCTGGGGTCGGTGAGCGATGGAATCGTGGCTCGAAGAAAAGGCTGAGACGAGAAGCGGCCGTACTTGGCGTCGTCGAAGGCGCGCTCCAGATAGTCCATGGTAGGGCCGATCTGGATGAGGCCCCGGTGGTGGGCGGCCGGTTCCTTGCCTGCCTGTCCTGGAAGACAGGAGAAGTCGGGTAGCTCGCCGAGAGCCAAATTGATCTTGGCGACAACGCCCCGATATCGAATGCGCCGCGCGCGGAGGACGAAGTCCGTGTCGAGCTCAGTGGGTTCGAGCAAACCGAAGAACGTGGTGCGAGGGTCGGCGTTGGAGACGACTAGGGTGGCGGCGATCTCGTCGCCGTTCGCCAAGGCCACGCCGGAGGCTCGGCCGTTTTTCGTCAGGATGCGGGCTACCGGAACGCCGGTTCGAATCTCCGCGCCGTATGTCTTGGCCGCTTGCGCCATGGCGTTGGTGACACCGCCCATACCACCACGCGGTAGCCCCCAAGACACGAGCGGCCAAGCCGGTTGACCCAGATGATGGTACAGAAACACGGCGGAGCTCCCGGCGGCGCGCGGACTCAGAAACACCCCTTCGATCCCCCGGGCGGCGAGGGCGGCCATCAACGCATCTCCCTCGAACCACTCGTTCATCAGATCGGCGACCGACATGGGAAGAATGCGAAGAAGCTGATGCATGTCTGCTGCGCCGAGACGACGGACGTCCCAGCCAAGCCGTAACAGCTCCAGCAAGTGCGCCGGTCCGTAACCGTTCGGACGCGGGGCGGGGCGCGTCAGCGTGGGACGCAGGCAACCAGCCAGCGTTTGGATCAGCTTGGCAAACTTTGGATAAGCTTCCGCATCAGCCTTCGAGTGGCGCTCGATCTCGCGCAGTGTCTTCTCTTCGTCTCGCCAGATCGTTAGGTGACCTCCGTCCGGCTGCGGTAGGAAAACGGCAGGGTCGAGCGCATGGATTTCGAGACCGTGCCGGCCGAGATCGAGATCGCGGACGACCTGAGGGATCAGAAGTCCGGAGAGATCAGTTGTCGGCGAGGCTTTGAAACCGGGAGCGAATTCTTCGGTCACCGCCGCGCCCCCGATCACGTCTCGGCGTTCGAGGACCAGGACCTTCTTACCCGCTTTGGCTAGATAAGCTGCCGTCACGAGGCCGTTGTGCCCAGCGCCGACAATGATAATGTGGTGATCGGACATGGGTGTTAGAGGCTCTCCAAATCCTTCAACAGTTCGTGAGCGGCGAGCTTGCCGGGTGCTCCCATGACGCCGCCGCCGGGGTGCGCTCCGGATCCGCACAAGTAGAGGTTTCGGATGGGCGTCCGATACTTCGCCCAGCCGGGAACGGGTCGCAGGAAAAACAACTGATCCAAGGACAGCTCGCCGTGGAAGATGTTTCCCTCCGTAAGACCGAACACCTGTTCCAGGTCCCACGGCGTGAGCACCTGCCGATGTAGGATCGCGTTTTTCAGGTTGGGGGCATACTCGCTCAAGGTGTTCACCACCGCATCACCGAACGCTTCCCGCTTTTCTTCCCAGGTCCCTTCTTTGAGATGGTAGGGGGCGTATTGGACGAAAATGGACATCACGTGTTTTCCGGGCGGGGCCATAGAGGGGTCGATCACCGAAGGGATGAGAATATCCATGTAGGGTTTTCGCGAGTAGTCCCCGTATTTTGCGTCGTCGTAAGCTTGCTCGAGATAGTCGATGCTGGGGCTGATCGAGATCGAGCCGCGAAGGTGCGGTCCGTCGCCGGGAAAGCTCGTGAAGTTGGGGAGCTCGTCGAGCGCGAGGTTCACTTTGCCCGAGGAGCCACGGATCTTGAACCGGCTTACCGCCGCCGCGAACTCCGAATCCAGCTCGCCGGGCTCGATCAACTTCAAGAATGTACGTTTGGGATCGAGGCTCGAGGCGACCATGCGCGCCCGGATCTCGTCGCCGTTGTCGAGCACGACACCCTCCGCCTTGTTGTTTTTGACGAGGAGCCGCGCGATCGGTGCCTCGGTGCGGATCTCTGCGCCGAAGCTTCTTGCCGCAGACGCAATCGACTCCGCGACCGTTCCCATCCCGCCGCGCGGAAAACCCCAAGATCGGAAGACGCCATCAATTTCGCCCATGTAGTGGTGCAAGAGAACGTAAGCCGTTCCCGGCGAGCGCGGCCCGAGGAATGTGCCAATGATGCCACTCGCCGACATAGTAGCCTTGAGCACATCGCTCTCGAACCATTCGTCGAGAAAGTCCACCGAGCTCATGGTCATGAGCTTGGTGAGATCGTAGAGACGGTCCCCTCTGAGGCTTCTGAACTCTCGGCCCAGCTTGGCGAGCCCCATTAGATCGGACGGTTTGAAGGAGCTCGGTTCGGGGGGCACGGTGGCGAGGAGCGTCCGCACCGTCCGAGAAAGGTGGTACATCATGGTGCCGAACTGGTCGTATGTCTCGGCGTCCTTGCGCGAATGCCGCAGGAGCTCGTGCCGGGTCTCGGCGTGATCGTGCCAGCGAGCTAGATAGTTGCCATCGGGAAGAGGGGTAAACGTTCCGTCGAGTGATAGGAGTTGTAGCCCGTGCCGCGCCAGCTCGAGCTCTTCGATGATCTCCGGACGCAGCAGGCTCACCACGTACGAGCAAACCGAGTACTTGAAGCCCGGGTAGATCTCTTCGGTGACCGTGGCGCCCCCGACGAGATGTCGGCGCTCCAGGACGAGGACCTTCTTGCCGGCCTTCGCTAAGTAGGCGGCATGGACCAGGCCGTTGTGGCCGGCACCGATCACGATGACGTCGTAGCGGTTGGACATGTCGGACTTATCGTTTTGGGATGCCTCTCGTTGCGTGAAGGCATTGGATCGAAGAGAATAACACGGCCATGGCAGTGGGAACACCGTTTCATTCTCGGACGTCGGTTCTTTGTACGAGCATGAACTGGCGTCAATGGTCCGGCTACTTCGCCGCGAGCTCTTACGACGATTTTCACGAGCCCGAGTACCACGCCATACGAAACGGCGCGGCGCTCATCGATGTTTCTCCTCTTTTCAAGTACGAGATTCGGGGCAGAGACGCCGAGAAACTCGTCAACCGCCTCATTACCCGGAACGCGGCCAAGGCCAAGATCGGGCAGGTCGTCTACGTGCCATGGTGCGATCGAGAAGGAAAGGTCATTCAGGACGGTACGTTTCAGCGTCTGAGTGAGACGATCTTCCGCGCCACCGCGGCCGAACCGACCCTGCGCTGGTTCGAGTCGAACGCGGAGGGGATGGATGTGGAGATCGAAGATCTCTCGGAGCGGGTGGGAGCACTGGCTCTTCAAGGTCCGCGTTCGCGGGAGATCCTGATGGAGATATCGAGCACCGATCTGTCTGGGCTTAAGTATTTCTGGATCACCGAAACGGAGCTCGGCGGCGTGCCAGTACTCGTCAGCCGGACGGGTTATACCGGTGACCTAGGCTTCGAGATCTGGGCTAAGCACGAGCATGCCGAACGTGTCTGGGATCTATTGATCGAAGCCGGCAAGGGTCGGGGCATCACACCGGCCGGCATGCTGGCTTTGGATCTGGCTCGCATCGAGGCCGGGTATCCCCTCATCGAAGTGGACTTCATCGGCGCAAAGAGCGCTCTCATCGAATCGCAGAAATCATCTCCCTATGAGATCGGGCTCGGCTGGGCGGTCAATTTCAATAAACCGTACTTCATTGGTCGTCAGGCTTTAGAGGAGGAGAAGAAAAGAGGGCCCGCACTTTCGTTCGTGGGGCTCGAAGTCGAGTGGGCGGCGCTCGAACGGATGTTCGCGGAGGTCGATCTGATCCCTCAATTGCCGAACGTCGCGTCTCGCAATCCGGTGCCCGTTTATGCGGGCGAGCGGCAGATCGGTCGGGCGACGAGTAGCTGCTGGTCGAAGCTTCTCAAGAAGTTCATTGCGCTCGCCACCATCGAGTCCGACAACGGGAAACCCGGAACGGCGGTGGAGCTAGAGATGACCATCGAGTACGCGCGGAAGCGCGCGGCGGCCAAGGTTGTCTCGCTTCCCTTCTTCGATCCCGAACGGAAGCGAAGCGTCTTACAGAAATAGGTTGCGGCTCGAATGAGCCTAATCGTCCAATCGAGCCAAATACCAGCGATCGAAATCGTGGACGCACCGCTCGATGGCTTGATAGCGACCGGGGCGGTAGCCTCTCGACTGCACGCCTTTCTGGACATTCTCGCAGAGCACCCAGTCCTGCCGGTTGGTTAGATCCCAAAACTCCCCGGCATCGCTCGAATCGAAGCCTTCTTCCGCCATCGATGCCCGGGAAAAAAACCACTCGCAAACGACGCGGCTCTGGCTGATGGACACGGGCCAGACGGTGTGCGTGATGACGTAATCCGGGAGGATACTGAGAAGTAGATTGGGAAACAGATGAAAGTATTGAGCGTTGCGATAGTCCTCGGGATGGAGATCGGGGAAGGGCGTGCGACGGCTCGTTCCGCTCATTGTCATCGTCGTGCAGCCTTCGTTCAGGGTCATGGGGCCGCCGGTGAAGCTGGGCCCGGATTGAGCCCTGCCCCCGCCAACAAGATAGTGAGTGACCCGCTGGAGCTGAGGGTGCACGTGGGCGCAGTGGTAGCACTCGTTGTAGTTTTCGCCGATGAGCTTCCAGTTCGCTGGAACGTCGTAGGCGATTCTCTTGCCGCGGCGAAGCGCGGAAAGGTGGAAGCGAGAGAGCTCGGGAAGTCCGGTGAGCTGGGCTTTAAGCGAATCGGCGTTCTCGTCGAGGTTGACGAAAAGGAAGCCCTCCCAGGTGTCGAGTCTTACCGGAACCAGTGGGTAGTCCTCCTTGGAGAAGCCTTCTGTCGCCTCCATGAGCGGGGCGGCCGCGAGTCCACCGTCGAGACCGTAGATCCAAGCGTGATAGGGGCACTGAATCCGTTCTAGCTTCTTGCCGTCCTCATCGGAAACGAGCCGCGTCCCGCGATGGCGGCAGACGTTGTAGAACGCCCGTGCCGCGCCGTCGCGGTCACGCAGCAACAACAGGGACTCCGGTCCGATCTCGCGGGTGAAGTAGCTTCCGGGCTCGGGGATGTCTTCTTCGCGGCCGACCGCCAGCCACATTTTTCCGAAGTTGCGATCGAGCTCGGCGGCAAAGATTTCGTTCGAGCGGTAGACCTCGCGGGGAAGAGTCGACGCGTGCTCGAAGGGCTTCAGCGTTTCCTTGTATCGAGACTCGATTAAGGGCCTCGTTGCCACGCTCTAGAACTGGAAACCCAGCAGGATCATCAAGCGTCGCGGAAAGACCCAGTTGTCCGGCACGAAGTCTTCCCCTTCGTCTAATTCCAGCGAAGCCATCTCGATGCTGGCGTCGTCGTTGAGAAGATTGAGCGCGATGACATCGAGTTTCAGCGCCGCGCTATCGCCGAGTGGAATTCGCTTACCGATTCGCAGATCCACGTTCTTGTTCGTCTGGTGGCGGAGGCCGTCCCTGGATCCGGCGGATTCCATGATGACCGGTGTGCCCGAAAACTCGCTACTGAGGTCGAAGAGCCGTACCTGACGACTAAACGCGCGACCGGACATAACGTTGAGCGATCCGGCGAGTAAGAAATCGGCCGGTAACCGGAACGTTCCATGCAGCCGGAACATGTGGGGGCGATCCCAGACGAGCCGCCCTATAGAATTGACGAACGTGTTCGGATCGCTCCCGCGAGTAGAGGTGTAGAACGGTTCCGATCCGAAAGCTTCCCGCAGCGGGTCCGGAATCAGACCTTCTGTTTTCGACCACGTGTAGGAGCCAAATAGGCCCCAACCGTTGGAGAAACGTTTATCGATCGTCAGGAGGACACCATGGTAGTCGGTCTGGTATCGGGGCTGCTCTCCTAGAATCCATACGATGTTGGGCGAGAGCTCCGGGCCGTTGCCTTGTTGGATGACCGGCCGCTCGATCTCTTGGAGCAAAGTAAATGTATTTCCGGTGAAGGGATCGGTGTATGGGAAGGGTTCGTACTGGCCTCCTAGCACGTTCCAGCCGATGAAGTGATCCGAATCCTTGTAGATATAACGCACTCCGAGCGACACATCGTCCGCAACTTGCTGTTCGTACCCGATCGTGTCTTGCAGTGTCCGGGGTGCCTTCACGTCGAAATTCAGCACGCTCTCCGAGAATTCTAAAATGCAGCAAAAAATGTCGAACGCTTCGGGCGGCACCTGCTCTCCCGCGCGCAGACGTGCCAACACTTCGGTTGGATTAGACGACTCGGAGATATCGAAGATCGGTCGCTCGATTTGACCGTTCCAATCGCCCATGACGTTCTGATTGTAGAAAACCCCGAAGAATCCGCTTAAGACAGCGTTCCCGCTTAGCGGTCGGCTGCCAGGAAAATCCTATCCAGGGAGAGATGTTGTGCCACTTGATGAGACCATCGGCACCGTGTCGACTCGCCGGTCGGGCTGAAATCGGGGTTCAGTCGATCCGACGGCGCGAGGTTGCCTACGTTCCGGTCGTAACGCACTCCGAGGTTGAGCGTGAGTTGATCCCCTACGGTGATGCTGTCGTCGAGGAAGACCCCGAGATTCGTCGCCGTGCTGCCGTAGCTATAACCGGGTTGCACCGCTCTGTAGAGGCCGCTGTACTCGTACTCGTAGGCATAGCCGTAGTAATAGTAAGTGTAGACGTAACTACCGATGTTGTACGCGTAGGCGCCGGTGGGGCTGACTAAGATTTTCGCATCAGACTTACCGTAACTGAGTTGGACGCCGAATTTGAAATCGTGCTGGCTATTCAAGAAGTCTGCGGCGTACTTCGTCACTTTGGCATTGACTTGGTGCGTAGACTGGACGTAGTCATAGGGATACCAAATTCCGCCAGAATACCTCTCGGGACCGCCTCCGGGAGGATCGTAGTCGATAAACGCTTCTCCCTGGCTTCCGGTGAAGGATTCCCACGGCGCGTCCCCCCACCAACCGGCGTAGTTGAGCTCCAACAAGGTCGTGTCGCTGAGAACCGAAGTCAACCCGACCTTCCAGGAGGGGTTCGTACCGCTCTCCGTGCCGGCCGCGTCGGGAGTGACGAACGCTGTGACCGCTTCATCGAACGAAAAGATTTCCTGATGCAGGATCTCATCGAGCCTGTGGTTTTCGCTGAGCTGTGCGGATAGCTTGAAGTCGAATCGATCGTAGGCGCTACCGGAATCTACTTCAGAGGTCACCCCCAGAAGGGTGAAGTAGTCGCGGCCGTGCTGGAGGCCGAAGAAGAACCACAGCGAGTCTTGGCTGATCGGGCCGCCGAGACTGCCCGTGATATCCCGATAAGTGTCTCGCCCGAACGGGATCCCGTTGGGATCGGGTTCTCCCGAAAACGGATCCACTCTCACATTCTCGTCGGTCAGCCCGTCGAACTGGAAGTAGAAGTTGGCGCTGCCGTGAAAGGCATTGCTACCGCCTTTGGTCACCACATTGATCACCGCGCCGGTGGCGTTCCCGAACTCGGCCGGCGCGCCGATGCCTGAAATCTCGATCTCTTCGATCAAGTCCGGGTTGACGTACCACCAGGCGCTCCCGGTGTCCGGAGACGTGACCTCGATGCCATCGACGTTCCATGCGTTGGAAGAGTTACCGGAGCCGTACGCTTGCGTGCGATCGTCCTGACCGTCGGGGGACAGCGTGGCGATTCCAGGCGAAGCCTGCATCAAATCCCAAAAATTCCGGTTGGTGGGAAGATCCTCGATCATCTCCCCTTTCCAACCGGAGGAGAAGCCGGAGTCCGTGACATCCAGGATGGGTGGCTCCCCGCTCACCGTGACGGCCTCGGTCACGGTGGCCAACGGGAGTGCCGCATTGACTGTCGCGGTTCCATTTAGAGGCACCGCGACACCTTCCACGCGGTAGGTGCTGAACCCGTCCATCGTGACCTCGACGACATAGGTACCGACGGCGATGGATGGGAAACGGAAGACACCGATTTCGTTGGTGACGACAATTCTCGGACCGCCGATGAGGGCCTCGCTGGTGATAGTGACGGTCGCTCCCGGCAGAACCCCGCCCGTTTCATCCGTTACCACACCACGAATGTTGCCGGTGGTCTGGGCGAGGGCGATTCCGTTAAGCGCGAACAACGCGACGAGGAGGACAAGGACGGTACGCACTCGTGACATAGATTTCCTCCGCACTCGGTCTGCTTGCCAGTCCTCCCTATACTTATTGACCCTCTCGGGTTTTTCAAGTGCGTTCGGGTGGATGCGTGGCAGCCCCGTCCTCGGACGTGGCTCCCCTTTTCACTTGACGCAGCTCTTTAACTGGAGCTAGCCAGGCGGCGGTTACGAGGGGTCGCTCTGGGAGGGACCGGAGCCGAGGTACAGGCCGATGACTCCGCCGATGCCGAGGCTGGATAGGACGGAGAAAGCCTGCACGGCCTCGCTGGCGTCCCCCCAAGGCACCAGCCCCATGGAAGCCATGAGCGATAGGAAGCCGGCGAAACCGAGGTAGGATACAGCGACGATCAGCATCGCCCCCAGGGCGCGTGCTTGACTCATTTCACCTTCCCATCCGATACGAGCGTGTCGTGCGTGGAAACACGACCGCCTAGTTTCTTGCGAAACGGAGCGCAGTGCGCAAACGAATTTTGAGTAAGGTCAAAACCTAATTATATGGTAGAGGCGGCAGCGAGGACTGTCAACAAGAACAGCGCGCCCAGGACGTTTCTCCTAACCGTCTACATGACAGCCAGTGTCCCCACATATATAATGTCCCTTGCGACGCGCGGCCTGCGCGGCCTACACAGTGTGCCCGGCTGCATCGTGTCGTGAGAGGGTTTCCCGATCGGGACGCACGAACAACTAATGCGGCTCGCCTTGGAGGCGGCAGACAAGGCGCTCCACTTGGGAGAGGTGCCTATCGGGGCCGTCCTGGCCAAAGATAAGGAAGTCATCGCGGCTGGTTTCAACCAACCCATCCACACGGTCGACCCCACGGCGCATGCCGAGCTGGTCGCGATTCGCCAGGCCGCGAAAGAACTTGGGGACTATCGGCTCCGAGGTTTCGCCCTCTATGTGACGGTGGAACCTTGCTTGATGTGCGTCGGCGCCATCGTTCACGCCCGAGTGAGTACTTTGGTTTACGGGGCTCCCGAGCCGAAATTCGGGGCCGTGGAATCCATCCTGAATCTCGAGAGCATCCGCGTGCCGCATCGGCTGGCCATCATTTCGGGCGTTCTGGAGCACGATTGCCGTAAGTTGATGCAGGACTTCTTTCGGTACAAGCGTAACAATATCTAGCAGATCGCGACCCAGCAGGGTCAACAGGGCCAATAGGAATTGATGATGACGACAGGGTAGTCGAACCGGTATTTGCGGCCGGAGAGGTACCGAAGTGGTCGTAACGGGGGCGCCTCGAAAGCGTCTTGTCCGGTTAATACCCGGGCACGTGGGTTCGAATCCCACCCTCTCCGCCACCCAGTCTTGCCAATTGCGGCACTGCAGAGACGGGTGGGGTTTTCCGCGCGGTTGGCGGGGTTTTGAGGATTAGGTGTCACCAGAGACTCGCTAAAAGGGCTGAACGGGCCTCATTTTCGGTTTTCGTCTCTAATCCCGATTTTCGAGGGACACGTTTGCGCCCCAAATAAGAGGCGGGCGCTAACCGGGCCGTACGGCAGCGAAAAAGAGGCCACCCGAGAGGCCCAGAATCGAGGCCGGAGCTACCCGCGGCGTAGCCGGCCTAGCACATTCCGGTCCAGGTGCGGGGCGTTGTCGCCTTCGCCGCCGCCGTCGTCCCATTCGACCGCGAACCAGTCCTGATCGTCCGCACTTACGGCCCTTGGCCCGGTCGCAAACACGGACACTAAGCTGCTGATTTATGGTCTATTTAAAAGGGCCGAGTTTTGGCACAGGACGAGCTCGCCGTCCTCCGCCGTTCGGTGAAACGGCCGCGGCTCTCGAACGTCGACCGCGGGTTTTGGGTAACTGTAGAGCCTAAGGGCCCTTGGCCCAGTCGCTAAGCTGCTGATTTATGGTCTATTTCAAAAGGGCTGAGTTTTGGCACAGGACGGGGTCAGATGTCGCTCGTCGTCCGTGAGGCGATGCTTTCTCCCGCAAAGCCGGAGTTTTGAGGACTCTGTTCTCCTCGAGCAAATAGACGATAATCGCCTGTTGGTCACGCTGGATCCAACCAGCAATGGCTACGAGGGAACCCGAATGGCCGGGCTGTATTCGGCAACGGCGATGTGCGGGAGGCAATCGATAGGCTTGCGCAACGTCGACGGACTTTACGATTTGCCTTTTTGCCCGGCCGTTCTGATCTGCTACCCTTCAATCACTCGGCAGAAATAGTCTCAATGAACAACGCTGACAACAAACCTAAAGTGGGTCGAGACAGGATCGCCTTCGTTGTTGCGTGGATTCCCTACTCTTGGTTGACCTATAGATTTTGGTACAACTTCGACGACGCCTTCATTAGTTTCCGTTACGCGAAGAACTGGGCGATGGGGTACGGACCTCGCTACAACCTGGGGCCTCAGCAACCGGAAGAGGGGTACAGCAACTTCCTATGGGTAGTCGTGTGTACGTTTATCGAATACCTGGAACTCGACATTACTTTCTGTGCACCGATGCTCGGTTTCGCCTGTGGCTCTTTGCTCTTGTACCTCGTTTTTCGAACGCTAAGGCAAGATTTCGGCATGGAACTCGGCGTGGCTTTCCCCATAGCGCTCGGCCTTGGTCTGTTTCCGCCCTACGCTCTGTGGTCGACCGGCGGTCTTGAAACCATGGCGTTCGCCCTCTCCACCTTCGTGACGGCCTACTTTTTTGTTCTGCGCCCGGCGGGAGTTGCGCCTTACCGCGGTGCGCTCGCCGGCGTAGCCATGGCGTTGTTGCGTACCGAAGGCATTGCCTGGGCTTTGCTCATTGCCCTGCTGGGAATCGTCACCCGACGGATGAGAGGGGAAGCAGCCTGGCAACCGGTCGCCGTCTATGTCGCGATCGTAGGCACCGCTTTTTCAGTCTATTTCGCATGGCGATATTCCTATTACCAGGTTCTTTTCCCCAATCCAGTCTACGCTAAGGTTGGTTTCAGTCCTGAAGTTGCACTGCGAGGCTTCCGCTATGTGGCCTCCTTCGCTCTCACATTTGTGACACCGCTTCTTTTATTGCCGGCGGCTGGCTACGTGGCTTGGCGGGAGGCACCGAAGCCGGTATCGCTTACTCTTGGAACCTTGAGCCCGTGAGGTCAAAATACTCATGCGGCTTCCCTATCTTCGATGTCGGCGTCGATCCTGATAAAGTGTAAACTACTGACCCCGTCCTGTGCCAAAACTCGGCCCTTTTGAAATAGACTATAAATCAGCAGCTTAGTGTCTGTGTTTGAGGTTCTTGAGTGCGCCCCGCAGGCGCGTATATTCCCATGTCGGGTTCGCCTGCGCCACGCGTACAATGAGCTCACGGATGTCCTTCGCCGTCGGAGGTCGGCCTGGGCTCCGGTTCTTGCTGCCATCGTACTTGGGGCTGCGATGAGGTAGCGGTACCAGCGCAGTAGCGTAGCGGATGTGGCAACGGACGCAATCGGGGCCAGCGCCTCGCGGCCCCAAAGCCTGGGCCTTGACGGCGAGCCTGCGCCGATCGTCGTCAGAAAGCCTGAGACGCTTGCCCCGAAGCCCCATTGTATCAGTCACGTCGGCAGCGGGCAGACACACGCGTGAACCCTATGGCGGCTCATATGAGAAACGTGCCGTTAGCACCGGAGTGAACAGCGTTCGGAACGACGACGGACATTCTTGCCCCAGGTCGGAGATGGAACTCTTTTGAATTGAACCCCTCACGTGCTGCTCGTGATATTTCCCTGTTCGCTCATCTCAATTCCCTGTTTTCCCAGAGCAATTCGCTGTTCGCCTATTTCAAATTCCCTGTTCTTTCGGAACAGGGAATTGCCATCTAACCATTTGAAATATAGAGAGTTATCACGTGAAAAACGGCCGAATCGGCAAAAAATGGCCCAAATTCCCTGTTAATTCCCTGTTATTGATGGTTTTCAGCCGAGACCGGATAGCTCCAAACTGCCCCATCCGCCAGCCTTCGCTCGCCCAAGTAAGAACCCGAGAAGGCGAGCTACGGCTGGCAGGCCACCTGCCGCGAGCGAAGGCTGTCCGCCGAAGCTGCGGGAGATACGGTGAGCGAAGGCGGACCCGTCGCGAAAGTTGCCCGCCGTAGTTCACACCAAACACGCTGACGAAGGCGGGCTGCATCCGCCATTCCCCATTAATCCAATTAGAATCAAATAGATAGCCCACACCCCGGTGATTTCATCGCGCCCGCGGCCGCGGCCGCGCCCGTGTTAGACTGGAAGGATCGCCCGGGCGAACCTCCCTCCGGACGCCTTCGAGACGAAATCGTGATTGTCGCTCACGGAACCTGGATTCCAGCCTCCGATGGCGGAGGGTTCTTCCTCTGGGGGGAGACCGGCTTGCCCGAGCCGCTCCCGGATAGCGTCCCCGTTAGCGGGGGGGGGCCGTCCTTCCACCCGTTTCACTCCTCTTCCCACCAGGTCCAAGAGGAAGTTTTCCGGATGCTTGGCGAGGACGGCCGCTACGGAGTTCGTTCGGGTGTCGAAGCGGAGTTTCTGTTGCCGACGATGAACGGCCGGCCGGTCGCATCGCCGGAACTGTTGATCGATTCCCCCGAGCCAGGCGCGGCCACACGGCTCGCGAAGTGGCGTATCTCGGGCTTGTCGATCCCGCCGATGACCGCGCTTGGATGGTTGGCGGGTTTGCCGAACGAGCTCGAAGAGCATCCCGCGCGGGTTCGCCTCGGGGAAGATGTGCACTTCTGGGCCACCGCCGCCCGGTTGGCGCTCGAGCTTCTCGCGCGGCAGCGATTTCTACCCGGTCTCGATGGTGGGTCGGATTCGGATGGGAGCCGCGCACTCTGGGTGCCTTGGCTGGATTCGGAACAAGAGCGGCTGGAACGGCTCGTCTCGGCAATGCCCCCGGTTTGCCGCGCTTTCGTTCCCGCTTCGAACCAAATCGTCGACCCGGAATCGCTGGTGAATGACTTCCTGGCGCACGTGGTTGAGGATTTCGTGCGACAGGCGGCTTCCCGTCTGAGACTTCGACCGCGCTTCTTGGACAGTCACGGCGCCGAGTTTGCGGCCGCCTTGCTGCAGGGCGACGGCACACTGTCCCTCCAGCAAGATGTCAGCCATTCGCTTGCGATGGAGCTGGCCGCTTGGCGAAAGGGTTTGGAAGATAAAAGCGAGGCGCCCTTTCGGATCGCTTTCCGACTCGATCCGCCCGGTGAGTGGTTCCAGGAGCTTCAGGAGCTTCCTACCAACGTCGAGGAAGCGGAGTCCGCCGGTGCGGGCTGGCAACTGAAGTACTTTCTTCAAGCCGTCGACGACCCAACCCTGCTGATTCCGCTCGAGCGCATCTGGGGACACGCCGGCGTGAGCTGGCGGTACCTGAAGCGACGCATGGACCGTCCTCAGGAGCGAGTCCTGGAAGCTCTCGGGCGGGCTTCGTCTTTGTTCTTGCCCATCGAGGAAAGCTTGAAGGAGGCGCGCCCCGAGTCCTGTGAGCTCACCCTGGAGGAGGCCTACCTGTTTCTCAGAGAGGGCGCGCTCTTATTGCGCGAGAGTGGGTTTGGGGTCCTCGTTCCATCTTGGTGGAGGACCGGGGAGGCAAGCGTTGGCCTGAGGCTCCACGTGCCGGCTCCCGACGATCCGGGGCGGGTGAGCTCCGCGCTCAGCCTGGAAACGCTCGTCGAGTTCGACTGGCAAGTGGCTATCGGCAGCGAGACCATGGATCGTCAGGAGTTCCTCCAGTTGGTGTCTTTGAAGCAGCCGCTGGTTCGTTTGCGGGGGAGATGGGTCGAGCTTCGAGAAGAGCAGGTGGAAGAGGCCTTGCGGATCCTCGGCTCAAAGACGTCTCGGACGGTGATGCCACTGAGGGAAGTGCTGCAGTTGGGGCTCAGCGGTGGAGAAGACAAGCTGCCGGTGCGCGGCTTGGATGCTGAGGGGTGGGTCGGGGCACTTCTGGCTCAGCTCTCCCGGGCAGAGTCCCTGCCGCTTCTCGACTCGCCGCAAGCATTTCATGGCCAACTCCGACCCTATCAAGTCAGCGGTTTCTCGTGGCTTTCGTTTCTGGGTCGGTGGGGCATGGGGGCTTGCCTGGCAGACGACATGGGGTTGGGAAAAACCATTCAGATGCTTGCACTCCTTCTGCACCGCAAGCGCAGAGGCGAATTGAAGCGGCCCTTCCTCCTCATCTGTCCAACTTCGGTCATGAGCAATTGGAAGAAGGAAGCGGAGCGATTCGCGCCGTCGCTTCCGGTCATGATTCACCATGGTCTGGGGCGTCACGAAGGAGAAGCATTCGCGAGGCAAGCCTCTCGACATGACGTGGTCGTTTCGAGCTATAGCCTGGTTCACCGCGATCTGGCACGCCTCTCTGCCGTAGACTGGGGTGGTCTCGTACTCGACGAAGCTCAGAACATCAAGAACCCCGCGGCCAAGCAGACCAAGTCGGTAAAGCGCCTGGTAGCACCGACTCGCGTCGCGCTGACCGGTACTCCGATAGAGAACCGTCTATCCGAGCTCTGGTCGATCATGGACTTCTTGAATCCCGACTACCTCGGTTCGCACTCGTCCTTCAAGAGTCGTTTCGCGGTTCCCATCGAGAGGTACCGCGATCAGGAAGCAACCGATGAGCTCCGTCGGTTGGTGCGGCCTTTCGTGCTGCGGCGAGTGAAGACCGATCCAACCGTCATCAAGGATCTACCCGAGAAGAACGAGATGAAGGTCTTCTGCAGCCTCACTCGGGAGCAGGCGACTCTCTATGAGGCCGTGGTCCGGGAGAACCTTACTCGGATCGATGAGTCAGAAGGTATGGGGCGCAAGGGCGCGGTCTTGGTGGCGCTCACGCGGCTCAAACAGGTCTGCAATCACCCCGCGCACTACCTCGGCGACGGGAGCGCTCTCGGGGAACGCTCAGGCAAGCTCACCCGTCTCACCGAGATGCTCGAGGAAGTTCTGGCGGAAGGTGATCACGCGCTCATCTTCACGCAGTTTGCCGAGATGGGGAAAATGCTGCATCGACACTTGCAGGAAGCCCTTTCGACCGAAGTTATCTTTCTCCACGGTGGTGTGCCGGTACGGCAAAGGGACAAGATGATAACCCGCTTCCAAGAAGAACCCTCTGGCCCCCGGATCTTCGTCCTTTCCCTCAAGGCGGGAGGCTTCGGCTTGAATCTGACGAGGGCACGGCACGTGTTTCATTTCGATCGGTGGTGGAACCCAGCCGTCGAGAACCAAGCCACCGATCGCGTGTTTCGGATAGGTCAAACTCGTTCCGTCGCGGTACACAAGTTCATCTGCGCGGGCACTGTCGAAGAGCGGATCGACGAGCTCATCGAGCAAAAGAAAGATCTCGCCGGGCTGGTGGTGCGCGCGGGAGAAGGCTGGCTGACGGAGCTATCGACATTGGATCTCAAGGAGCTCTTTGCGCTCCGAAGTGACGTGGTGCAGGAGTAGAGCGTTGGCGACATCGCGCAACAGACGGGACGCGTTCGCCGGAAGATGGTGGGCGCAACGCTGGATCGAGGTCCTGGAGCTCCTCGGTCTGGCCAATCGGCTGGAAAGAGGTCGTCGCTATGCTCGTGCTGGTCGCGTGCTACGACTCGAAGTGAGACCCGGTCGTGTCGAAGCCGACGTGCAGGGCTCGCGCTATGATGCTTACCGCGTCACCTTCCGGCTCAAGAAGCTTCCACGGGCCCAATGGGAAAAGGCGATCGAGACCCTGGCCTCACAGGCCTTGTTTGCCGCCAAACTCTTGGGGGGTGAGATGCCGCCTAATATAGAAGATGCCTTTCAGAGTGTCGGGCTCTCTTTGTTTCCGGCTCACCAGCGCGAGCTCGGGACGGATTGCTCGTGTCCGGACGCCGCCAATCCATGCAAACACATCGCCGCGGTGCATTACGTTCTCGCCGAGCAGCTCGATGAAGACCCTTTCCTGCTCTTTCGGCTTCGCGGTCGGGATAGGGAAACGATTCTAGAAGCACTCCGCGCGCGCCGCGCGGCGCAGGCGGGCGGTTCTGTCGTGCCCGAGAAGACCGCCTCGCTTGACGACTCGATCGAACGGTTCTGGAAGGCGGGCGAGGCGATCAAAGATTTCCCGGTGTCAGTAGGGCCTCCGGCCGTGTCGCTCTCCCTTCTCAAACGGCTGGGGGTTCCGCCGTTTTGGCAACCACACCCAGAGATTCGGGGTGCCCTGGGTCGGCTGTACGCGAAGGTGACGGAACGGGCTATGGCCTTGGCCTACGGCGGGTCGCCCCCTCAAAAGCGCGGATAGGCATCGGCTCTCCCCGGTTCCCCATCGGGGTCTTCTCCCCTCAGTCGTCTGGCATCCAAGTTGCGTAGGAGTATGTATAGCTCGTCCAATCCGAACAGGGAGGTGGGGTGATGAAGTCGATTAACCCCTTGAAACACAAGGGACTAACCGTCCCAAGCCGCGGCGGCCACGTTGCCATGCTGGTTTTGAGCTCCCTCGTCGTCTATGGGGTTTTGGCCACACCAATACGAGCCGCTGGCACCCCCGAGGATGCCTCGGCCGACCGCGCACTCTGCCAGTTTCTGGCGCCGATTGCCAACCCGATCGATCCGTGCCCTCTTCTGGAACAAGCCAACGCGCTCGTGCCTCGACTTACGCGGTCGGCGGCTCAGTACGCGCGAAAGGTGGCGGCGGGTTTCGATCCCGAGCGCAGTCTGCGGATTCAGCAAGCGCTTCTACGCGAAGACCTGACCTGGATGAGTCGTGGTTTCAGCCGCCGACAGCTGGATCTGATGGTCTTCGTTTCGGTCGCGCTCAGTTTGGAGCAAGCTGATGCGCTATCGGTAGAGCTCCGACGCTCTTTCGCAGCAAACGGCGACCCGAATGACCAGGTACGCTTACAGAGGATCGAACTCTACCAGAGCCAGGCTTTGGACCTTCTCGAGGAGCTGTCGGCGTCACTCCGAGCCGTTCCCAATAACGAGTTTCGATTTCATTTTTAGCAAACTCGCAATACCCTCAGCCGTCAACAAACGAAGTCGCACGAATCAGGCTCGCCAGACGGCGATTTCACTTTTAAGTGTCTCAATGCGCGCTCACTCCTCGTTCGCGCGCTTGGCGCCTCGCTCCTCGCTCGGCTTCCTGTCGTCGGCCCACTCGGGCCGGGCTCGCTCCGTTCGCGCCCGCCTTCGCCCAAGCTTCGGCGGGCCCGCCGTAGTTTCGCCGTTTCCGCTCTTGCGAACGAAGGCGGGCAGGGCGCGTGAAAACTTAGGCACCCTGCTACTAGTGGCTGTAACAACTGAACGTTTAGTGGTTTTAATGCGTCGTGACGGATCGTTGTAGGTCCACTTCACGGGCTTGGGGTCTTCGTTGTACTTGCGAATGTAGCGCATGATCTTGCGGGTCAGGTCGTGGGTTGACGTGAACACGCCTCGATGGATCAGGGCACGCTCGATCTTGGAGAACCAGAGTTCGATTTTGTTCAGCCAGGAGGAATATGTGGGTGTGAAGTGGAGTCGGACTTTTGGGTTGGCCTCGAGGAACTGTGCGACCTTGGCGGTCTTGTGAGCCGACAGATTGTCGAGGATGACATGTATTTCGCGCTTTCGCTTGTGGCTCGCAACCAGCTGCTCCAAGAAGGCGACGAACTCCTGGCTGGTATGGCGGCGGACAGTCTTGCCCAAAACCACCCCCGTCTTCGTGTCGAAGGCGGCGTAGAGAGAAAGCGTTCCATGCCGGACGTACTCGAAACCGTGTCGCTCGGCCCGCCCGGGAGACAACGGCAAGATCGGGTCCCGTCGATCCAGGGCTTGGATCGCCGTTTTCTCATCAATACAAAACACCGCAGCGTGCTGAGGTGGATTCATATATAGACCGATGATATCCGCTGCCTTCGTCTCGAAATCCGGATCGTTGGAGGCCTTGTAATGCTCAATTCGGTGTGGCTGGAGACCATGCTTTTTCCAAGTGCGAGCCACCATCATGTGATGGATTCCCAGCTTCTTCGCAAGTCGACGCGTGCTCCAGTGAGTCGAGCCGTCGGTCGGTTTTTTCTGCGTCCACGAAAGAATCCGTGCTTCCATCCGAGGCGTGAGCACTTGAATCGGACGCCCCTCGTGACGCGCGTACAGACCTGCCAGACGCTCCTCCAAGAATCGGCGTTTCCACTTGCTGATAAAAGGCGCCGTGCAGCCCACCGTCTGCTGCACCTGCGTATAGCTTGCACCGTCTGCCAGCAAGAGCAACATCCGAGCGATCCGCGCGTCATCCGCTCGACCGCGACGGCTCGAAACTCGTTTGCCAAGCTCCCTATGTTCCGCTTGAGTCAACGCAACGGCTCTCCCTCGCATGAGAGAGATATTACAACTAAACATTTAAATGTTACACTCCGCTAGTCGTAGTCGGGTTCGACGTCCACCCGCTCCGCTTGCCGCAGGCGCTCCTTGTTGACGTAGAAGTAGGCCAGCCCCAGCACCACGCCGATTCCAAAACCCAAAGCGTGAGTGCGGTAACTCACGGCGGGCTCGACTATGGTTGGCATCAGCACGATGACGCCGAATCCAACCGAGCGGAGCAGTCTCTTTGCGGGCGTGAATCGGCGCTCGACGAAGAGGTAGAGGGTTAGCCAGAATCCCGCCATCATGTACGTAACCCCCGAGGCACCTACGAGGATCGTCAAGGGCGGATAAGTCGCTAGAGACAAACCCATCACCACGCCTCCACAACCGACCGTCAGAAGAGGGTGCACCATCGCTCCGAAATAGCCGTAGAGCAGGTAGCTCAGGACTCCGAAGACGATGGCGTTGCTGAGCAGGTGCTCGAAGTCAGCATGCGCGCCGATGGCCGTAAAAAGACGCCAGTATTCGTTTCGGTCGAACACCGATTCCGGCGTGGCAGCAAGCTGAGAGGCGAGGCCGAAGGCGTCCGTCCAGTAAATTCCCGAAACGACGCTCAAGACCGCGACGCTCATGACGGCCACCCAAGCGCTTGCGCTCGCCGGCTTCCGCGAGAGGTAGGTTTCCTTGACGACCTCGGCCGGTTGGAGAAACGGGTACGGGGAGCTCAAACGCTTTGAGATCGGGTGACCGGGGATGGCATCAGGGAACCCAATCGGCGATGAAAACGTCGGTCCCGATCAGGTAGAGATCGAAATTGCGTCCCCTCGCGTCGTACATATTGGAAGAAAAGATGATGCGCTTGCCGTCGGGATGAAAGAAGGGGCAGAAATTCGCCGCACCGTTGTCGGTGATCTGTCGTTTGTTGCTACCATCGGCGTCCATAACGAAGATCTCGAGCACGGTCGGCTCGATTAGCCCCTCTTTCAGAAGCTCTTCGTATCGCGCTAGCGAGGTGGCATCCTTGGGGTGGTGAGCGCGGTAAACGATTTGCGTCCCGTCGGCGGAGAAGAAGGTGCCTCCATCATAGCCGGGGTCGTTGGTCAGGCGCCGTACCGCGCTTCCGTCCGCTTTCCTCGTGTAGAGATCGAGATCACCATCCCGAATCGAAGTGAAGACGATCGTGGACCCGTCCGGTGAAACGGTGGCCTCGGCATCATAACCGGGCGTGCGAGTCAGCTGCTGAACGTCCGTTCCATCCAAGTTGGCGACGAAGATGTCGTAGCTTTCGTAGATTGGCCAGACATACCCTCGCTCGAAAGTCGGCCGAGGGGGACAGGTTTCCGCTTTAAGGTGGGTTGAAGCGTAGAGAAATTTCTCTCCAGGTAGAAAGTAGCCGCAGGTCGTGCGCCCTTTGCCGGTCGACACGCGTTTCACATCGCTTCCGTCGAGGTTCATCGTGAAGATCTGATCACACGCGTAGGGAGGGCGGGTGGATTGAAAGATCAGCCGATCCCCGCGAGGGCTGAAATACGCCTCGGCGTTCTCACCACCGTCCGTCAACTGCCGGACGGTGGCGAGGTGAGGCTCGTGACGTTGGTTTCGGGCCTGCTGGCTCTGGCGGGTTGGCACGAAGACCGAACTGGAGAGCAGGAGTGGAAGACTAAGAAGGAAGAAAACTCTCATCTCGACGTTTCCGGCCACATGATAGCACGGTGGCCGTTTACGAGTTTCGCGCTGACGCCGGCGAATTCCCCTCGAGTTTCCATTTCTGGGCACTTTCGACTACAATCCGCCGGGTCGATCACAGGTGACGGCATATCTAGTACTCGAAGACGGGCGCTACTTCACCGGCAGCTCCCTTGGCGCTCCCCGCGACGCGACTGGTGAGATCGTCTTCAACACCGGTCTCACCGGCTATCAGGAGATCCTCACCGACCCGTCCTATCGCGGCCAGATCGTCACTCTCACCTACCCGCACATCGGAAACTACGGGGTCAATAACGAGGACGTGGAGTCCGAGCGTCCGATGGTGGAAGCGCTCGTAGTGCGAGAACGCTCCCCGATCGCCAGCAATCACCGGGCCTCGGACACGCTGGACGCGTACTTGAGTGACAATGGAATTCCCGCGATCTATGGAATCGACACCCGCGACCTCACCCGGCATATTCGCTCTAAAGGAGCGATGCGGGCCCTCCTGACAACGACCGAGGCTCCCATAGAGGACCAAGTTGCGAAGGCAGGCAGCGCCCGGGCGATGGTGGGTGCCGACCTGGCGAAAGAAGTCAGTTGCCGCAAGCCGTATTCCTGGCCGGCCACTAGCGAGGAACGCTTCCATGTCGTCGCCTATGACCTGGGGATCAAGCGCGGGATCCTGCGGGGTCTGGCGTCACGGGGGATACGGGTGACGGTGGTGCCTGCGGCAACCCCGGCGTCCGAAGCCCTCTCGTTGAAGCCCGACGGCATCCTGTTCTCGAACGGGCCGGGCGACCCGGAGCCGCTCGACTATGCGGTGGCGTCCGCGCGAGACCTCCTCGGGAAGTTACCGGTCTTTGGGATTTGCTTGGGACACCAAGTGCTCGCGCTGGCAGCGGGCGGGCGAACCTTCAAGCTTCCCTTCGGTCATCATGGAACGAACCATCCCGTCAAGAGATCGTCCGACGGTGCCGTCGAGATCACGTCACAAAACCATGGCTTCGCGGTGGAGGAAGATTCACTGCGCGGACTCCCGGTGGAGCTCACCCACTTCAATTTGAATGACGGAACCCTCGAAGGGTTCCGACTGAAGAATGCCCCCGTGATGAGCGTTCAGTATCACCCGGAAGCTTCTCCCGGTCCCCATGACGCACAGTATCTCTTCGACGACTATTTGAAGATGCTCGAAAGCGGGAGAGTCTAGAGCATGCCGCGAGACATGAGCATCGGAAGCGTCCTGGTCGTGGGTTCGGGGCCGATCGTGATCGGCCAGGCCGCCGAGTTCGACTACGCGGGAACGCAGGCGGTGAAGGTCTTGCGCCGGGAAGGCGTGCGGGTGATTTTGGTGAACTCCAATCCCGCGACCATCATGACCGACCCCGAGTTGGCCGATCGAACCTACATCGAGCCCCTCACTCGCGAGTTCATCGAGCCGATCCTGGAACGCGAGCGTCCCGACGCGCTCCTCCCCACCGTGGGTGGGCAAACCGGGCTCAATCTCGCCGTGGAGCTCGCCGAATCCGGTGCGCTCGAACGCTACGGTGTGCGTCTCATCGGAGCACGGCTCGAAGCCGTGAAGCTCGCCGAGGATCGGCAGTTGTTCAAGCAAGCGATGATCGAAGCCGGCCTGGACGTGCCCCGAAGCGGTTACGTAGGCAGCTTGGAAGAAGCGCGCGAACTCGTGGAAGAAATCGGCTACCCCGCCATTCTTCGACCATCCTTCACACTCGGTGGAACGGGCGGCGGCGTTGCCTACAACCTGGACGAGTACATCGAGCTCGCTCGCAGAGGGCTCTTCCAGTCCCCGGTCCAGCGGGTTCTCGTCGAGGAGTCACTTCTCGGCTGGAAGGAGTTCGAGCTAGAGGTGATGCGGGACGGAGCCTCGAACTTCACGGTCATTTGTTCGATCGAGAATTTCGATCCCATGGGTGTGCATACTGGAGATTCCATCACCGTGGTGCCGGCCCAAACGCTCACCGACGTGGAGTACCAGGAGATGCGGGACGCGGCGCGCCGCGTCATCGATGCCGTAGGTGTCGAGACCGGCGGTAGCAATATCCAGTTTGCCGTCGAGCCATCGACCGGCCGTATGGTTATCATCGAGATGAACCCGCGGGTCTCTCGTAGCTCGGCCCTCGCTTCGAAGGCCACCGGCTTCCCCATCGCGAAGATCGCGGCGAAAGTGGCTCTCGGTTACCGCTTGGACGAGATCGAGAACGACATCACTCGCACGACCCCCGCCAGCTTCGAGCCGACTATCGACTACGTCGTGGTGAAGATGCCTCGCTGGAACTTCAAGAAGTTCCCGCAGGCCGACCCCACGCTCGGAATACAGATGAAGTCGGTGGGAGAAGTCATGGCCCTCGGATCCAACTTTAGAGAGGCGCTCTTGAAGGCGTTGCGCTCGCTCGAGCGGAACGACGAAGGGGTAGGCGTCCTGTTGACGGAGCCGGGGGAGGAGAAGAGTCTCCGGCGACGACTTCGCGTGCCGACTCCGGATCGGCTGAGACTGTTATTCCAGGCCCTCTCTCAGGGGATTACGGTGGAGGAGATTCACCGTCTGACCGATATCGATCCATGGTTTCTGGAGCAGCTCCTCATTATCGTTGAGCTCAAGAATCGACTGGCCTCCGGGGACGTCGAGCCCCTGCTTTCCGAGGCCAAGGCATGCGGATTCTCGGATCGGCAGATAGCCCACCTCGCCAACGTCAGCGAAGAATCGATTCGGAAAAAGAGAAAGGAGCTGGGGTTGCAGCCCAGCTTCAAACGCGTCGACACCTGTGCGGCGGAGTTCGTGTCCTACACGCCGTACCTCTATTCGACCTACGGGGTGGAGAGCGAATTGGAGCCCAGCGATCGGCGGAAGCTGATGATCCTGGGAAGCGGCCCCAACCGAATCGGTCAGGGTATCGAGTTCGACTACTGCTGCTGCCAGGCTGCCTACACGCTAAGCGAGGCGGACATCGACTCGATCATGGTCAACTGCAACCCGGAAACCGTTTCCACGGACTACGACACGTCGGACCGACTCTATTTCGAGCCCCTCACTCTCGAGGATGTTCTTCATATCGTGGATGCGGAGCAGCCCGATGCCGCCATCGTGCAGTTCGGGGGTCAGACGCCGCTCAAGCTCGCCCGTGCGCTCGAAGCGGAGGGCGTGCCTATCTTGGGCACGTCACCCGAAAGCATCGACATCGCGGAGGATCGAAAGCGCTTCTCATCATTATTAGCGGAGCACAGGATCCCGCAGCCACTGAGCGCAAGCGCCCGGTCGCTCGAAGAGGCGCTCGAGAGCGCGTCTCGGATCGGCTATCCGATTCTGGTGCGTCCTTCTTACGTGCTAGGTGGACGGGCGATGGCGATCGTCTACGACCGCGAGCGCCTCGAAGGATACATGAGGGATGCGGTGGAAGCTTCGCCAACCCACCCGGTGTATATCGACCGCTTCTTGGAAGACGCGTTCGAGGTCGATGTGGACGCTCTTTCGGACGGGAAAGACCTGGTGATCGGGGGCATCATGGAGCACATCGAGGAAGCGGGGATCCATTCCGGCGATAGCTCGAGCGTGCTCCCTCCCTACCTCGTGGAGCCGACGCATCTCGACACGATTAGGAAGTACACGCGGCAGATTGCCCTAGCGCTTCCCGTCAAGGGACTCCTCAACGTGCAGTACGCGATCCAGGACGGAATCGTGTACGTGCTCGAGGCCAATCCGAGAGCGTCGAGGACGGTTCCCTTCGTGAGCAAGTCGACGGGGGTCCCTTTGGTCAAGGCGGCCCTCAGAGTGATGCTGGGTGAATCGGTCGCTTCCCTCGGGCTTCCCGACGAGCTCCCCTTGCCTCAGACTTCGGTGAAGGTGCCGGTGTTCCCCTTCGTCAAGTTTCCCGGAGTAGATAGTGTCTTGGGTCCGGAGATGAAGTCGACGGGCGAGGTCATGGGAACCTCCGATGACTTCGGCACCGCCTTCGCCAAGGGTCAAATGGCAGCCGGCCACAAGGTGCCCACTTCCGGCACCGCCTTCCTCTCCGTCAACGATAACGACAAGCCCGGGTTGGTGGACATCGCGATGCGCCTGTCTCGCTTGGGTTTCGATCTGGTTGCGACGCGGGGGACGGCGGCCTTTCTCGAATCGCACGGCCTCTCCGTGGAGCTCGTATTGAAGGTGAACGAGGGTCGCCCGCACATCGTCGACCTTCTGATTAGTGGCAAGGTGGATCTGGTCGTTAACACTCCATTTGGGAGAAAGTCGTTCCATGATGAAAAGGGCATTCGCGAAACCGCTGTCCAGCGGGGCGTCATCTGTATCACGACGCTCACCGGCGCGAACGCCACCGTGTCGGGGATCGAGGCCTTGCAGAAGGGGCGCTTCGACGTGCGAAGCCTCCAGGAGGTCCACCGCGGTGCGGTAGCCATGGCAAAGCAAGGTCGCTGAGGGAGGACCCACACCGGGGTGCCAACATGGATTACAGCTCGGCGGGAGTCGACATCGATGCGGCGGCGAAGACCAAAGAAAAGATCCGCGTCCTAGCCCGAAAGACGTTTACCCCCGACGTCCTGGGCGATATCGGGAGTTTCGGCGGGCTGTTTCGTCTGGACACGAGCCGATACCGCGAGCCGGTCCTGGTCTCGAGCGCCGACGGCGTAGGTACCAAGCTAAAAGTCGCCTTTGCCTCCGGACGACACGATACCGTTGGCTACGACCTGGTCTCGCACTGCATCAACGACATCCTCGTCCAGGGTGCCCGTCCCCTCTTCTTCCTCGACTATCTGGCAATGGGTAAGCTCGTGCCCGATGTGGCCGAAGCCGTCATCTCGGGAATCGCGGAAGCCTGCGAGGAGTTCGGCGTCACACTCATCGGTGGGGAGACGGCGGAGATGCCCGGTTTCTATCCGCCCGGCGAGTACGATCTGGCGGGGACGATCGTTGGTGTGGTCGAGCGGGAGAACATCATCGACGGCTCGCCCCTCACCCCCGGAGATTCTCTGATCGGGTTGGGCTCGACAGGGCTTCATACGAACGGATACTCATTGGCGCGGAAGATCTTCTTCGAGCAGGAAAGCTTGAACGCCGAGAGCACGGTCGCCGAGCTAGGCGCTTCGGTGGCAGAGCTTCTTCTGGCGCGGCATCGATGCTACCTTCCTTTAATAGCGCCCTTGTTGGAAAAACGGCTCGTCAAGGCTATGGCCCACATTACCGGTGGAGGCCTTACCGACAACATTCCCCGTGTCCTGCCTCGGAAGACGGCGGCGCGAGTCCGCCTGGGAAGCTGGCCGTTACCGCCGCTTTTCGACTACTTGAGGAAGAAGGGTTCTATCTCCGAGGCAGAGATGTTGCGTACCTTCAACGTTGGAATCGGAATGGTCGTGATGGTGGGAAGCGAGCATCGCTCGGAAGCTTTGGAGCTGCTGTCGCAGAACGGAGAAACGCCGATTGTGATCGGCGAGGTCGTCTCGGGGGATGGCCAGGTAATCTATGAGGGCTCTCTTTGAGCGCGGATGGCCGCACTCTCGGCATTTTGATTTCAGGACGAGGCTCGAACATGGAAGCCATCCTCGACGCGGTGCGGCAGGGCGAGCTCGAGGCGCAGGTTGGGATCGTGGTGAGCAACATGGCGACGGCGGCTGGTCTTTCCCGAGCCAAGGAAGCCGGCGTTCCCACTGTCGTGATCGATCACAAGAACTTCTCCTCCCGAGAGGAGTTCGATCGGGCCGTCGTCGATGAGCTGAAGAAACGGGAAGTCGACGTCGTGTGTCTCGCCGGTTTCATGAGGCTTCTGTCAGCGTTTTTCGTCCGGACCTTTCGCGGCCGAATCCTGAACATCCATCCTTCTTTGCTACCGTCGTTTCCGGGACTCAACGCCCAGCGTCAGGCCTTGGAGCATGGCGTCAAGGTGTCGGGTTGCACGGTACACATCGTTGACGAGGAGCTCGACCACGGACCAATCGTGCTCCAAACCGCGGTGCCGGTTCGAGAAGACGATACCGAAGAGACTCTCTCGAACCGCATTCTCGAGGAAGAGCACCGTGCCTACCCAAGGGCCATTCGTCTCCTTCTCGATGGTCTGAACGCGCCGTCGCAATAGATTCATGCAGAAGAGTCTCGACGAACAGATCGCCTACCTGACCAAAGGCACCGTCGACGTGGTACGGTCGGAAGAGCTCCGTTCCAAGCTGGAGCGCTCGGCCAACACCGGAAAGCCGCTGCGCGTCAAAGTGGGGTTCGATCCCTCCGCTCCGGACATCCATCTCGGGCACACCGTGGTCATGAGAAAAATGAAGCACTTTCAGGATCTCGGCCATACAGTCTTCTTTCTCATTGGTGATTTCACCGGTCACATCGGGGACCCTAGTGGCAAATCGAAGACGCGTCCCCAACTCACGCGCGAGCAAGTGGTGGAGAACGCCGAGACTTACAAGCAGCAGGTGTTCAAGATCCTGGACCCCGACAAAACCGAGATCGTGTTCAATAGCGACTGGCTAAACAAACTGGACGGCGAAGCCTTCGTACGATTAGCCTCCAAGTACACCGTCGCGCGCATGCTGGAGCGTGATGACTTCAAGCGGCGCTATCAAGCTCAAGAATCCATCTCTATTCATGAGTTTCTCTATCCTTTAGCCCAAGCTTACGATTCGGTCCATCTGGAGTCTGACTTCGAGCTCGGCGGAACGGATCAGACCTTCAATCTCCTCGTCGGCCGGGACATCATGCGGGAGTACGGTCTGGAGCCCCAGGTCATCATGACGATGCCTCTTCTAGAAGGACTGGACGGCGTCGAGAAGATGTCGAAGAGCCTCGACAACTACGTCGGCATCACCGAGGCACCCGAAGAAATGTTCGGGAAGCTCATGTCCATCTCGGACGATCTGATGTATCGCTACTACGAGCTTCTTACGGACAAGAGCGTCGCCGATATCGAGAAACTGCGTCAAGACGTTGCGGCGGGCAAAGTACACCCCAAGCGCGCGAAGATGGATCTAGCCCGTCAGATCATCACCGACTTTCACTCCGCGGCACGCGCCCAGCAAGCGGAGGACGCCTTCGAAAAGCAGTTCCGCAAGAAGGAGCTGCCGGACTACATCCCGGAGTACCACCTCGCAAAGAGATTCCAGCCCATCTTGCTTTCCCGCCTCATCGCGAATTCCGGTCTGGCGTCCTCCAAAAGTGAAGCGAGCCGCCTCATTACGCAGGGCGCGGTCCAGATAGACGGCGAACGGGTTCCTGCCGATCGCGAGATCACGCTCGGCGGAACAGGGAGGGTCGTCCTCAAAGTCGGCAAACGACGATTCTGCCGGGTCGTCCAGGGTTGATGTTCGATTACCCCCCATTGACAAACGGGAGCGGCTGGGCATATATAGGGTTGCCTAACCCGCCCGACGCAACACAGAGTGCTGGAAGGTAGGTGTCTCGCAATCAGAGGACGTGTTAGGGCCGCTAGGGTGGCCACTGCCGTTCTTGCCTTTCGTGGAAACCCCAACAGGGTCTCATCGCCCAAGGCCAGCGTGGAAACGCTCGAGGCCGGCGTTGAAATCTGGAGGCGCCAACATGTTAACGACTAGTAAGTTTCTGATTCCATTGACCCTTATGGTGAGTTTCGGACTCTTTTCTCCGGGACTGTTCGCGCAGTCATCTGAATCTGAGACAGTTTTCTTTACCGGACCGCAGAATCAGATTTCGAGAGTCGTTGAGTTCCTTCCCGCTCCGCTTGGTGGGACTTCCTTTCCCGTCATCGATGAGTCGGGAACGAACTACCAAGGACTCGTCATTCGGGAAGACTTGCTTACCCAATGGAGGTTTGTTCTCGGTCAACGCGGCCCCCGGAGGTGCCGATCAGGTGGTGACGAATCCGCGAGATCCCGCCTGTCCGCCGGGGCTTGATGCGCCTGTGGGATGTCTCCCAGGTGGCTACGACGCGGCGGGCCCGCAGGTTATCGACGCCGACGTCCGCGTCAATAACGTCCCAACGCAGCTGCTCGCGGACGTGAAAGTCCTGAGGTTCAACGCGGCGGTTGACTTCGCTGCGGGCAAAGCGCTGCAGATTGGCGATGTCGCTGTGCTGGTCCAAACGCCGGCCACGGTGCTGCTATATAAGGAACCCGCCGCCGGTTGGGAAAGCTGCAACGGGAATTGCGACCCGGACGTCGTCATCCCGACGAGTCGATTTGACGGTATGGAGCCGCGGGGGTTCACCTTCGCTCCTAATGGTGAATTTCTCATCACCACCAAGCAGAATCTGATTCTCCGCTTCGGCCCAGACGGTCAGCGGGTGACGGACGCGGGGGTTCCTCTCGACTTCGCTTTCTTACCCGGTAGCGGTGCCAAGATTGCCGTCGGGCTTCAAGGAGACGTCAGCCGGGCATTCGTGGCCATTCACAATAACGGGATTATCCAGCGATATCGGTTCGCGTCAGATGTGGCTGGCACTCCCGATGGAACTGGCATTCCCGATGGGGAAGTGTCGATCGATGTCAGCGCGCCCGAAGGCGTGACGATTGCCACAGGTACCGGCGACGCCCCGGTTTTCGCGGGACCGAATATCGTGACGGCTCACTCGGGGCTGACAACCACATGGGACAAGATCACTAAAGACGGGATCACGATCGCTTTGTGTAATGCATTCGACGATCCCCGGGAGGGCGATGAGGAGGAGCTGTTTCTCTGCGTAAACCCGGATACCGACCCTGACCTTGACCCTAACTGCGCTAACCCGACGACGGCAGACGAGTTCCTTAACCTGGGGCTCGCAAGAATTGTGCCCTCCTATTTTAGTACTTTTCAGAGATTGGCTCCCGATGGCAGCACAACCGGCCCATTTACGGCCGTTATTTGTGTCATGAGCGTCAACGCAGTTTTTGAAGACGGAATAACTGACGTGTCTTTCGAGGATGTGTGGCTTGGGTATCAGCCCCCCTGCTCCCACGACCCGATTCTTGTACACCACGGAGCCCGACAAGCCTCTGACGGAACCGTCCTTCCCCGAGGCGCCGCTCTTCTCAGACTTCACGACGGGTCAGACTCTACTCGGAGGAGGACGTCGAGGAGGTCTCTGGGGATGCCAGCCACCTTTGATCGGCGCACGGAAGAGGGTAACAGGGACGTGGCTAACGCCGGGAACTGCACCACAGCGGATGGGGTCATACCCTGCAAACTCAAGAAGCTCCAAGAGGTTTTGTCGGAGACTTCTTCTCCTTGCATTGACTGGCGAGCTCGGAAGAGACTTCAAAACCGTCTCGACAGGGTTATCAATTCATTTAGGAGATCGAGCGACTGTCGCGCCAGGGCCGCCCTCGTATCTTTCCAAAACGAAATCACAAACCAAAGTGAAGCTTTTTCGAAGTGTCCAAGCACGGTCAGCGCCGACCTGGACGCGCGTGCGGAAACCGCGTAGCTTCTCCTCCGAATCGCGACGTTCCAACCCCGACCTGGACGCGCGTGCGGAAACCACTCTCTTCTCGTTCGATCAGCCGGTCACGTGTAGTCCATAAGCAGGCCGCCGTTCGCTTAAAGGCGTCCGTTCCGTGAGAAATTTAGGGGGCAGCCAAGCTGCCCCCTAACTGTTTCTAGCTCAGGGCGTTGTGGTTTGACTTCGGCCGGCGACCACTCCTAAGATAGCATCTGCCAGCCCGGGGATGTCCCGGCCGCTGTTGAATTTGGTCGGGTAGCGGCGGCACCTGTGAATACTCTTAGGCAGCAAACTCATCGCTGTCAAGAGATTTCTGTTTGCTTCTAAGCGCGTGAACGAGAGCGCCCATATGGCGATAGCCTTTGATACGCCGGAACTTTTTCTGCGCGGTGACGACGCCAAGAGCGGTCCATCGGCGAACCATGGAAGGACTCTACCAACGCTTGACGTTTCTCGATACTCTGCGAATGGTTCCGTTGAGATTCTCAATGGCGTTCGTCGTGGCAAGAGACTGGCGAAGTAAGGCGGGCAGCGCGAGCTTCACGACCGTGAGTGTCTCTTCCATCCCTTCACGAAGGCTTCCGGCAGCTTCGTCGTAGCCGTTTCGCTCGAGCCACGACACCAATGCCTGAAGTCGCTTGCGCGCCTTGTCGGCACTCTTGCACTTGTAGGCTTCCTTCATCGTCTGGAGCACGTAGGCGTGACGAGACTTGGGAAGGTACGAGCGAAGATTCCGGAGTTTATGGATCTAGCACCTTTGGATGACCGCGAGGTCCCCCAAAACGTCGACGAGTGCCTTGCGGATGCCTTTGCCTCCGTCCACTACGCAGAGAATCGACTCATCGACGCGCAAGCCTCGCTCGAGAAGGTCCTGCAACATCGCGGTGCACACCCGAGAGTTCTCCGTTGAGCCCAGCCATATAACCAGGGGCACCTTCGTTCCATCTATTGTGATACCGAGAGTTACGACGACGGTCTGTCCGGCCACCTCAAGGCCATCCAGCATCAGTGCCGCAAGCTCGAACTCCTCTAGCCGCCGAGACAGGTATTCCTCGAGCTTCTTGACCTTGCCCAGGAAAAGTGGACAGGTTGATTATCTCGCATGAGCCGTTTTGAGGTCATGAATCCGTTCGAACACCATTGGGCTGTTGTAATCGAGTGACGAGTGGAGTCGATACGGATTGTAGAACCCCTCGATGTAGCTCGCGACCGCGTCTTTGGCCATACGTCGTGTTGGCCAACTACATCGGTGGAGGAGCTCGGTCTTGAGCGTGCCTAAGAAGCTCTCGGTCACGGCGTTGTCCCAGCAATCACCCTTGCGGCTCATCGAGCACACGATGCCGTACTCATCGAGCACGGCCTGGTAGGTCGCAGCCGCGTATTGAGTACCACGGTCTGAATGATGCACCAAGCCACTTTCCGGCAGGCGGCGCCCCAAGGCCATGTGAAGCGCCTCGAGAGCAAGCTCCGCGCGCAGGTGGGGCTGCATCGCCCAGCCGACGACACGACGCGAGAACAGATCGAGGATGACCGCCAAGTAGAGCCAGCCTTCCCAAGTCCGGATGTAGGTTATGTCCGTCACCCAGAACTGGTTCGGTCGTGCGGCTTCGAAGTTCCGGCCGAGCACGTTGGGTGCGATGGGGCGATCGTGCTTGCTGTCGGTCGTGCGGCGAAAACGCTTGCTGGGCAGACCCTGCAGGCCCATCTCACGCATCAGCCGTGCCACTCGCTGCTTGCCTACCTCGACGTTCTCCCCGTCAAGCTGGCGACGTACACGCTCCCTGCCGTAGGTACCACGGCTATGGGCGTGGATCGCTTGGATGCGCAGCTTCAGCTTCCCATCCTCACACTGTCGCTTGCTGGGCGCGCGCTTCATCTGAGCGTAGTAGCCGCTGGTCGATACCCTCAGAACTCGGCACATCACCCGCACCGGGTAGTTGGCCCGCTCCGCGTGAATGAATTTGAATCTCATTCGCTTTCCTTCGCGAAGAAGGCCGCCGCCTTTTTTAATATTTCTCGCTCTTGCTCCAACGTACGCACTCGACGCCGTAGCGAACGGAGCTCATCACGTTCCGCCGTCGTCAGAGCCTCGCGTGGACCTTCACCGTGATCAACTTTGTATTGTTTCACCCAGTTTCGAAGGGCCGATTCCGTCAGGTCCAGTTCCTTAGCGACCTGGCCGATGCTGCGCTCGCCCCTCCCTGAACAGCCGGACCGCTTCCTTCTTGAACTCCCCCGTGAACTTCCTGCGTCGTCGTTCTCCCATGGACGCCTCCAGGCGCATTGTCGCGCCTCGGTTGATGTCCACAAAACCCGGGCAGGGTCATCTTAGTCGTCTGGCTCACGAGGTGACGGCTGGCGGCACTCTTACTCGTGCCACGAGACTTCAACTTGGCCGCGGGTTTGTCCAGACTCGATTCGTAATTTCGGGTCGATACCCCCACCAAGATCTGATTCAATACTCGCTCTGGAAGCGGGTCTTCTTCGCGGAAGGCTTCGAAGTGTGGAAGCGACGCCTCCTCGCCCGACTTCGAGCGAACTCGAGGTCGCGACACTTGGATGCGACGACCACCGAAGCTCAGCTCTCCGTTCGTGCTCCCACAGTGGTTATGAGTTCGCTCCTTCTCGTGCTTGCCCTTGAGCCCCGCGATCTCCTCGGCGTCCTCTCTGAGCAGTAGGTGCAGAGCTGTCAGTCCTTGCTCGTACACCCATTCCGTCAGATCCGCCTTCGTGGCCGCGATCCCAGCTATCATCGGTAGCAGTATCTGACCGACTTGGCCAACTACCTTGCCCGTAGGCGAGTGCGTTTGCTTTCTTACTGGCTTCTTCGATTTCCTAGGCATTGGTGGCTCCTTGTCCCCCTCTGGAGACGGTTTATTGGCAGACCTATTCTTAGGCCGGCCAAAGAGCCGCCGCTACCCCAAATTCAACATCCGGCGGGACATCCCCGCCAGCCCCCGCACCCGCGTTTGAGGTGGCCCGGTGAAATGTCCTGAATGTGGCCACGCGAATCCCGATGACGTCAGTACCCCGGAATCGGGCTATCCTGCTCATCTGACGCGA
>CBDANW010000002.1:1925000-2416526 GCA_965197825.1 Candidatus Marinacidobacterales bacterium
CAGGCTTTGACCCGAGGATTTCCGAATGGGGAAACCCGATGGAGGTAATGCTCCATCATCCGTTGCTGAATACATAGGTGGCGGAAGCGAACTCGGGGAAGTGAACCATCTCAGTACCCGAAGGAAAAGAAAGCAACCGCGATTCCCCAAGTAGCGGCGAGCGAACGGGGAACAGCCTAAACCGACATGATGTCAAGCCCGTGAGCGTTGTCATGGCGGTGTTGCGGGATTCGGCCAGGCCCAGTTACGGATGGGCCAGGGAGTTACCAATCGGTGCGTTAACCGAACGGCATGGAAAGGCCGGCGATACAGAGTGAAAGCCTCGTAAGTGAAAACGCTGCCGACTCCCGGCTGAATTCCCAAGTACCACGGGACACGAGGAATCCTGTGGGAATCTGGGGGGACCATCCTCCAAGGCTAAACACTACTCTGCGACCGATAGTGAACTAGTACCGTGAGGGAAAGGTGAAAAGAACCTCTGTTAGAGGAGTGAAATAGTACCTGAAACCGTATGTCTACAAGCAGTGGAAGGGCGTTTACTCGAGCTTCGGCTCTTGTGTGCCCGACCGCGTGCCTTTTGCATAATGAGCCGGCTAGTTGTTCTCTGTGGCGAGGTTAAGCTTCAAAGCGAGCCGTAGCGAAAGCGAGTCTGAAATGGGCGCTTAGTCGCAGGGAGCAGACGCGAAGCGAGGCGATCTACCCTTGGCCAGGGTGAAACACGGGTAACACCGTGTGGAGGCCCGAACCGGTGTTGGTTGAAAACAACTCGGATGAGCTGAGGGTAGGGGTGAAAGGCTAATCAAGCCTCGTGATAGCCCGTTCTCCTCGAAATAGCTTTAGGGCTAGCCTCGTGGGATCGGTCTCGGCGGTAGAGCACTGGATGGACTAGGGACCCTACCAGGTTACTGAATCCAACCAAACTTCGAATGCCGAGAACCGCACCACGGGAGTCAGACTGTGGGGGCTAAGCCTCATAGTCGAAAGGGAAACAGCCCAGACCGCCAGCTAAGGTCCCAAAATGCAAGCTAAGTGGGAAAGGATCTGGAGACGCTTAGACAGCCAGGAGGTTGGCTTAGAAGCAGCCATCCTTTAAAGAAAGCGTAATAGCTCACTGGTCAAGCGGCTCCGGGCCGACAATGTAACGGGGCTCAAGCTTGCTACCGAAGCTGCGGATCTCGATTCACCCTCGGGTGGGTCGGGGTGGTAGAGGAGCGTTCCATACGGGTTGAAGCCAGACCGCGAGGACTGGTGGACAGTATGGAAGTGACCCTGCCGGCATAAGTAGCGATAATCCAGGTGAGAACCCTGGACGCCGAAAGCCTAAGGTTTCCTGAGGAAGGTCAGTCCTCTCAGGGTTAGTCGGTTCCTAAGGTGAGGCCGAAAGGCGTAGCCGATGGACAGCAGGTCAATATTCCTGCACCGCCTAAAAGGCGTTTGAGCAATGGGGTGACGCAGAAAGATAGGTCTACGCGCGACTGGACGTGCGCGGCCGTGGTCATAGGTGGGGGCCCAGGCAAATCCGGGTTCCATTAACACCGAGGGTCGCGGGGAAGTGCGTCTTCGGACAAACCAACTGACTGAATCTACGCTGCCAAGAAAAACCTCTAGTGAGTCTTTTGGGCGACCGTACCGTAAACCGACACAGGTGGGCGAGGAGAGAATCCACAGGCGCAAGTGAGAACCCTCGTTTAGGAACTCGGCAAATTAACCCCGTAACTTCGGGAGAAGGGGTGCCTCGTTAGGGTGAAGGGACTTGCTTCTGGAGCCCGAGGAGGTCGCAGAGAAATGGCCCAGGCGACTGTTTACTAAAAACACAGGACTCTGCAAAGTCAAAAACGACGTATAGGGTCTGACGCCTGCCCGGTGCCGGAAGGTTAAGAGGAGAAGTTAGCTTGGGGTAACCTGAGCGAAGCCTTGAATCGAAGCCCCGGTAAACGGCGGCCGTAACTATAACGGTCCTAAGGTTAGGAAACGCTAGCCTTAGTAAAACTGAACCATATGCGGGAAACTCCTCCACAGCCGCTCGGTACTCGTTGGGTTGACGCCCAGCAGTAAAAATCCGACGGACATGGGGACAATCCGCAGGGAAGGCCCAATCTGTATTGGGAACCCTCAGAGACTTTACGTTCGGGACCGGCCGATGAAGCTAGACGCAGAATGGATTACAGGGTTCGTGGACGGTGAAGGTTGTTTCTTCGTAGGAATCAATAAGCACTCGGAGATGACAGCCGGTTATCAGGTGCTTCCTGAATTCACTGTCGTACAGCACGAACGCGATGTGCAACTGCTACATGCGCTCAAGAAGTACTTCGGTTGTGGCGTGGTCAGAACAAACCACGGCGACCGGATGGCTTATCGGGTGCGTGGGAAAAATCACCTCTTGGAGCGTATCGTTCCATTCTTTGTCAAGCACCCACTGAAGTCGAAGAAGCGCCTTGACTTCCAGAAGTTCAGGCGAGCGCTTCTTATGATGGAAGCGGGCGATCACCTGAAGCCCGAAGGCGTAGAGAAGATTCGACGCTTGGCGGCTCAGATGAATCGAGGCCAGTCAAGATAAAGTCCGGCCTTATTGGAAACAGTAAGGGGAAACCGAGCGAAATTCCTTGTCGGGTAAGTAACATTGCCCCGGCCGGGAGTGATCCCGACCAGCAAACCGGCTCAAATCGGTGAAGCCCTACCGACGCTGCAGGGCGTCGCGGGTAATACCGAGGGTAAGATCGCCAATTTGGCGTTCCCCGTAACGACTCAGGGGGTGAGACCCCTGGATGGATTTCGTCATATTATTACTATGATGATTTCCATAACACGCCGGCCCTGGTACTTGCTTTCCCAAAGCAAGCGGAAGTATTCCGGCAGCGAGATACTCAGCTCGCTGACGACCAGGTGAAGGTATAGTCTACGCCACGAGAAATCGTGGAATCACGTGAAGTTCCGACCTGCACGAATGGCGCAACGATCTGGGTGCTGTCTCGACGAGGGGCACTGCGAATTTGTAGTACCGGTGAAGATGCCGGTTACCCGCGACAAGACGGAAAGACCCCGTGCACCTTTACTATACCCTAGCAGTGAATTTTGGTGCGTTGTGCGCAGCATAGGTGGGAGGCTTTGAACCTAGGGCTCTGGCCTTGGGGGAGCCACCGGTGAGATACCACCCTCATCGTTCCGAAGTTCTAACCTGGGCCCGTTATCCGGGTCGGGGACACTGTTAGGCGGGTAGTTTGACTGGGGCGGTCGCCTCCTAAACTGTAACGGAGGCGCCCGAAGGTGCGCTCAGGCTGATTGGAAACCAGCCGTAGAGTGTAAAGGCACAAGCGCGCTTGACTGCGAGACCTACAAGTCGAGCAGGTGGGAAACCAGGGCTTAGTGATCCGGCGGTCCCGTATGGAAGGGCCGTCGCTCAACGGATAAAAGGTACGCCGGGGATAACAGGCTTATCTGGTCCAAGAGTTCACATCGACGACCAGGTTTGGCACCTCGATGTCGGCTCATCGCATCCCGGAGCTGTAGCAGGTTCCAAGGGTTGGGCTGTTCGCCCATTAAAGCGGTACGTGAGCTGGGTTTAGAACGTCGTGAGACAGTTCGGTCCCTATCTGTCGTGGGCGCAGGAGATTTGAGGGGAGCTGACCTTAGTACGAGAGGACCGGGTTGGACGAACCTCTGATTTACGAGCTGTTCCGCCAGGAGCATCGCTCGGTAGTTACGTTCGGACGGGATAAGCGCTGAAAGCATCTAAGCGCGAAGCCCACCCCAAGATGAGATCTCCCGGACCGTAAGGTTCCTAAAGGCCCCTGGTAGACCACCAGGTTGATAGGCCCGAAGTGTAAGGCGCGTAAACGCTTCAGCTGACGGGTACTAATCGGCCGTGCGGCTTGACCTTAGAATTTACTAAGGGCAGGATCGGTCTTCGCACTGTGTAAGGACGTAGTTACTTAATGTTCGCCCGTTAGGCGGACCCGCCTTCGCCACTCATACACTTAAGTGGCTTCGGCGGGTAGGCCAGATATTCAAGTTTCCCGGCGACTCTAGCGGAGGGGCCACACCCGTTCCCATTCCGAACACGGCAGTTAAGCCCTCCAGCGCCGATGGTACTGCAGGGGCAGCTCTGTGGGAGAGTAGGTCGTTGCCGGGTTAAATCTAAAAGGCCCGGTTCACCGAAAGGTGGACCGGGCCTTTTTTCGTGGGTGCGCCAGGCATGGCGCGCGCCAGCTTCCATATTGCGTTTTCTTCCTCCGCATGGGACAATCCTAGGAGTACATTAATCCCAATTATCTTACCTGGCGGCGAACTGGATGGACGTGGGATCGACTACTGGGCGTGGCCGTATGGACCGACACAACAAAGAGGCGAAGCCGGTGAAACGAGGTCAAGTCTTAATTTTCCTGTCAAATCTCCGTACGGTTCCCCGCGCTCGGTTAAGCTGCTGATTCCTCCGACGTGCCTTGCGGGAGAAGCTCGTTGCGAAGCTCCTCGACTTTCCTAGCGGCGAAGACATCCATCCTCACGCCGCGCCATTTGTTTGCGACGGCCAAGAGCACAGCGAACGAGAGTTTCATCGCGGCCTCCTCGGTGAAGAAGTGAGGAATGACCTTTGTGCGACGTTTGTGCTCTCCGAACGTGCGCTCAAGTAGATTCGACGTGCGAAGCCTTTTGTGATGCGCCGCAGGAAGGCGTAGCGCCTGAAGACACGCTTCGAGGGTCTCTTCCATGCACTTCATCGCGCTCGGGAATCGTTGACGGTACCGAGCGATCACCTCCCGACCCTTCTTCAGCCCTTGCTCGTAGCTGTTCGCATGGAACGACTCAAGGATGGCCGCCTTGAGTTCGTCGCGCACTTCCTTCGGAGCCTTGCCCAGGATGTTCTCGAGGCGGTGCTTCTGGCAACGTTGCTTGAGGCTTCGAGGGAAGACCTCTGCGATCGCTTTGAGCACTCCAGGATTCCCGTCCGTCACGATGAGCAACGGCTCCCTCATTCCTCGGGCCACTATCTCCTGCAAGAACCCCTTCCAGTTCTCGTAGGATTCTCGGTTGCCGACACCGATATGAAGAAGAACTCGCGTCCCATCAGCGCGATAGCCGGTCGCAACGAGGATGGGCTCTTTTCTCTCCGCTCCTTGGTGGTAGCGCAGGTACGTGCCGTCGAGCTCGAGATACAACAGCTTCTCGTTCGAGAGATCCCGTTTTCGAAACGCCTCGAAATCCTCCGACAGACACCGTGTGACCCGGCTCACCACCGACTTCGAGACACCCGTGCCGCTCAGCACGTCCGCGAACGTCGCCTCAATGTCACGCGTCGACATCCCGTGGACGTACATCCGCGCGATCAGTTCATCGAGTTTCTCGGTCCGGCTCACGTAGGCGTCGAGAATCTTTGACTGAAACACCTTCTCTGTTTCTCGTACCTGCGGCACTTGCACCGTTACCGCTCCCTCGCCCGTGAGGACCCGATGCGACTCATACCCGTTGCGTCGTCCCTTCTCCTTCGTCGTTGCCGGAGCGTTCTCATAGTAGTTTCGACCCAACGCCTCCGTCACCTCGCGCTCCAACGCATATTGAAGCATCATCTGAGCTCCCGACCGGACGATCTCCGAGAGATTCATCTCCCCAAATACCAGTTGTTCCTCGAACTGCTTGAGCAATCGCTGACTCGGTAGTACCTTTCCCATGATGTATGGTTCTCCTTTTCTGTCCCCATGACGGGGACGGGTTTGAGCTTGGGGAACCATACATCGTTTTTCTTTGACAGGAATCTTAAGACATCACCGTAATGGGGCCAAGGACTACACAGGCGCCAAACGGGAGACGGTGAGCCATGGCGAAGTGAAAGCGGGCGGCCCATACCCCGAGCCTCTGTGCCAAGGCAAGCTCTATGACACCCAAGCTCCGAGAAAGGATGTGGAACTGAAAGCTCAGTCCCCGATCCAGGCGACGGTATACGAACGCCAGATGCTGCGATGCGCAGGTTGCCAGAAGACGTTCACCGCGCCGCTTCCGCCTCAGGCTGGAGCAAGCAAGTACCATCCGAGTGTGGATGCGGTCGTTTCGGTATTGCGCTACGCCATGGGCATGCCTCATCACCGCCTGGCGCAGTGGCAGAAGTGGGCGGGGGCCTCCACGCAGTTCGAACGCGCCGAAGCAATGGCCAACGCCGTGTTGCCGGTTTTTCGCCACATGGAAACACTCGCCGCGAACCGGCCTCTGGTTCACAGTGACGACACCGGAGTTCGGATTCTCACATTGATGGCGGAGAACGAGACTTTAGCTCAAGGCGAGCGAACGGGCATCTTCACCACGGGCATTGTTGCCCGTGGCTTGGACAAAACGCTTGCTCCGATCGTTCTGTACGCGAGCGGACGACGTCATGCGGGCGAGAACATGGACCAGCTGTTGAATCAGCGCACGGTCCAGGCAAGCAAGGTCATCCATATGGCCGACGCCTCTTCGATGGCGCCGCGTTCACCGCTGCGGATCACTGCCAAGTGTATGGTGCATGCACGCCGCTACTTCATCGAAGCCGAGCCCGCCTTTCCTGAGCACTGTGACCGGGTGCTCGAGGACATCGCAGCCATCTACCGCAACGACGACACACGCGGCATGGACCCCGATGAGCGACTTGCCTATCACCAACAACACAGCCGGCCGATAATGGATGCGCTCTATAAGTGGATCGAAGAGCAGTTCCGCGAGCGTGTGGTTGAGCCCAACAGCCGCCTCGGCAAAGCCTTTTCCTACGTCAAGAATCACTGGCAAGGGCTAACCCGGTTCCTCGAAGTGCCGGGTGTGCCCCTCGACAACAACGTTAGCGAACAGGAGCTGAAGCCCTCACAACGGCATCGTAAGAACTCACTGTTTTTCAGGACACAGGCTGGCGCCGATGTCGGCGACGTGCTCCTGAGCATGATCCGGACCTCGGTAAAAAACAGTATCGACCCGGTGCACTACCTGACGAACATCTCCATGCACGCCCAAGACGCTAGAGCCGCACCCGAGTCGTGGCTGCCTTGGAGCTATCAGGAAACGTTGAACAGGCTCAACTGACCCGACGCCACGCCTCCGCCATTCCCGCCTGCAACGGAAGTCCATTGTAGATTAGCACCGCCAATTGCTCGGCGGGCAGCGCCGCAACTCCATCCGTGGTATGACGCGGCCACCACTGCAGACGGCCCTTCGAAAAACGCTTCTGAAATAACCAAAACCCCTGTCCGTCGTACACCAAAAATTTGAGCGCCGTGCCTGAACGATTACGAAAAACGAATAACGTGCCGAGGAACGGATCGAGCTGGAATTGTTGTCGGCACACGCAAGCCAAAGAATCGATACCCTTGCGGAAATCAACCGGCTCGCAAGCCACCAATACCTTCAGTTGAGGAACGATCTGGATCATGTGTGAGTGCCGTTGCCGAGCGCGCCGACCACGAAGCGACAAACAGATTCGACCAGCTCATTCTCTCCCTCGCGATTCGACGTTACGACCGTCAGGCTCCCCGATGCGCTCTCTACCGTCAGACGGCACATCGTTCCTTCACCCTGAACCGAGTTCAGCGGAGGGCGTCATCATGCCGCCCGACAAGCCCATCCCATGCGCCAGCTCCACGAACGCAGTCCGACTCGGAGCTATCGCGCTCACCTGCTCCGTTCCACTCCGTCCAGGCTTCTTGCTCAGGGAGCCTACTCCAGAAACCCTTCGTTGTCCTCCCTTGAGACGTTTGGCGCTCACAACCGCTCCATGAGTCTTTCGGACCTTCTTGAATCGCGCCGAATTCAAGCGGAGATGACGGCAGATCGCGCCCGGCGTATACCGATCCAGCAGCCCCACCGCCGCATTCCACAACTCCTCCGGGATCAAACGTCCGTGTGGCTTCGACCTCCATGATTCGAACTGTTTCTCAACCTCTGAAAGTCCCGCTTTCCTCGAGCGCATCGATTTGACCTCCTTGATGGATCTCTGCGCTCAGATTACGGATCCCACCTAGCAAGGTTACGCATTGGTACCGCAAGGACACGCTACTTGAACCGCCTCTGACGAAGGCGGGCTTTGTCGCGAAGCTTGCAGGCTGGCTCGCGAACCCTCAATCAGAGATCAACCCGCCCTTAGAACCGGCTTGGGTAGCTTCTCTACCCTGTTAGCCGCCAAGTGAAGGTCAACCGCCTTCTGAGCGTTCAGCCAGAATTCGGGCGTTGTCCTGAACGTCGAACCGAGTTTCAGAGCCATCTCCGCCGTCACCGACGTCCGACCGTTCACAAGCCTATTAACGACTTTGACATCACACCCGACGTGGTCGGCAAGTTGTTTCTGCGTCATACCTAACGGAACTAGGAATTCCTCTTTGAGAATCTCCCCGGGGTTGGTCGGTTTGCGTTGCCTTCTTTTTCCATTCATGACAGTTCTCTCAATGGTAATCTCGAATATCGACTTCTCGAGGACCGGCGCCCGTCCAGCGGAACACGACTCGCCACTGATCGTTGATCCTGATGCTGTGAAAGCCCCTGAGTTCCCCCTTTAGAGCCTCCAGCCGGTTTCCAGGCGGCGATGCAAGATCACTCAATTTCTCAGAATAATCCAGCATGTCGAGCTTCCTGGTAACCATTTTCGCGACACGAGCCCACCCTACCCGCTTGTTGATTCGGCCCTCCCGAAAGAACCTTTCTACGCTCCGCTTGGCGAAACTCTGGATCGCCACAGGGGCATTATACCACGACTAGGTATACCCAGTAAAGGTAAGCTTCGGTTGTAGCCGATTCCTCACGAACGCCCGCGCCACCCGCCGTTCGAATCATTGCGCACGTAGTTCACATCGAACACGCTGACGAAGGCGGGCCTTACCTGCAGATCTCGTCTAACTCTCCTAGCGGAGAGAACGGATGCTGCAAGTCTACATCCTTCAGAGTCTGAAGGATCCTACGCAGTATTATGTGGGCTCAACAACGCACCTCGACACACGGATCCGCAAACACAACGAAGGTGGATCTCCACACACTTCGCAATTTCGTCCCTGGAGGCTTGCGGTTTCCATTCGTTTTAGGGACGACGCACGAGCTCGCCAGTTCGAACGGTACTTGAAATCACCCTCCGGACGAGCTTTCAGCGCAAGGCAGTTCCGATGATTCCGACACTCTCGGCCGGCTCCGAGATTCCTCGCGCTTCTCCTGTTATAATATATTAGAACAGTCCCAGATACCTTATTACTTCTTCATCTAGGAATTAGCAATATGGTGAGAAAAGCAAGAAGGATCAAGCGCACGCTCAGCTCGGCGGCGCGTCGAAAGTACCGCGAGAACCGGACTGTGCGTCTACGCGAAACGTCTCGAAGAGGGAAAGTTCGCATGCCTGTGGTCCAGCGGTGACGGCGAGCCAGTGCGACTGACGACGACAGAGTTGTCGTTGTTTCTGGAGGGGAGCCGGTTGGTCGGAAAAATATCTTTGTCACCTCCTGAAATGAAATATTTTTCACTTGCCGTGAGATCGTCTCTATGATCTAATCGTATTCCGTGGTTCGCATAAAAAACGAACACGACCTCGAAACACTCCGCCAGATAGCTCTCCTCGTTGATAACGAGAACCAGCGCCTCGTCAATGAAAACGTTCGTCTGCGAGTGGAACTGGCGAGACTCCATGGTGTGCCGGAAACGGAGCAACTTGAACTGTCGGTTCTCAAGCAACTACAGGAAAAGCGAGAGAGCATTTTCCGCATCGACGAAAAGCGGACCCGGAAGAAAACGAAGGCTAAAAAGAACAAGAAGAAAGGGCACGGCCCGCGCGAACAGCCTCATCTTCCCGTGGTCGACAAAGTAATCGAACTCGCCGAGACAGAGAAAAAGTGCTCGGTGTGCGACGGCGAGCTGGGCGAGATGGCGGGTCAATACGAGGAATCGGAAGTGGTGACGGTGGTGAAGCGGAGCTTCGTCATCGAACGGCATTTGCGGAAAAAGTACCGCTGCCGATGTAACGCGAACGTCGTCACCGCACCGGCGGCGACGAAGCTTCAGCCCGGAGGCCGCTACTCGGTGGAGTTCGCGACCGAAGTGGCCATCAGCAAGTACCTGGACCATATGCCTCTCGAGCGCCAGGTTCGGATGATGCGCCGCGAAGGGCTAGATATCGACAGCCAGACGCTGTGGGACCAGCTGAACGTACTGGCACGTCATCTGAATCCGGTGTACGACGCTCTGGGAGAGAAGGTTTTGGAGTCACCCGTCATCCACGCCGACGAAACGCGGTGGCCTCTGATGGGCTCGATGAAGAAGTCGGCGGGCACGGTGTGGGGCGTTTCGAGTCCGGACATCGCGTACTACCGAATGCTGCCGACGAAATCGACGGAAGATGGCCAAAAGGTGCTGGGGACCTACTCCGGCATCGCGGTTGTGGACGGCTACGCGGTGTACGAGGTGCTAGCTCGTGCCGGTCCAGACGGCTACGCGGCTCGTGCCGGTCCACAGTTTCGTCTCGCCCACTGCTGGGCGCACGTGAAAAGAAAGTTCGACGAAGCCAGCGAGCACTACCCGCAAGCTTGCTCCGAAGTGCTTCGTTTGATCGGAGAGCTGTACGAAGTCGAACGCGAGGTCCCGGGTCCGTTTCCCGGCGATGAAAAAGCTCAGAAACTGAGACTTCGTTTACGCAAGCAACGTTCGCAGCGGATCTTGAAAGCGATTCGGCAATGGGGCAAGAGCCAAAGAAGATTGCCGCGAAGCGACTTCGGCAAGGCGGTCCGCTACATGCTGGAGAGATGGGAGACACTCACGCTGTTCGCCGAAAACCCTCTCGTCTGGCTTGACAACAATCACGCCGAGCGCGCCCTGAGGGAACCTGTCGTCGGTCGCAAAAATCACTACGGCAGTCGAACGAAACGCGGAACCGACGTCGCAGCGCTGTTCTACACCCTGTGCGAGACCGCGAAGCTTCAGAACGTCGACCCCAGGGCCTACATGCTCGAAGCGGCCTACGCCGCCATCAACCAGCCAGGAACCGTGTTACTCCCCGACGCCCTACGCGACAACTCCGCTGCGTAGCTTCTCCTCCGAATCGCGACGTTCCAACCCGCTCCAGTGGGGCACGGCGAGGAGTTACCACTGCGTCACTACCCCCCAACGGTGCTATATTCCGCCACGAAGGAGGGTCGCGCCATGAAGTTCCTAATGCATTTTTTCATTCCTATTTCTGTGGCTGTCGCCTTAGCTGCTTGTGCCCCTTCCGCAAGGTCGCCGAGCTCCACGTCGCGTAGCTGGCATTTCGACCCTTCGTAGCTCGAGAACTGAGGACCTGGGCTTCATGTTCTGGTGATCGACTCGAGCGAGATCTCTAGGCAGGAGCTACAGCTTTCATGGCTCGATTTTCATTCGAAGGAGAACGTCGCGGAATCGGGGATGCGCGCGAAGCTCGTCGAAGACGGGCATCCAGTGGAAGGTCGTGACCGGGCTTTTCTCCTGGTAGCCCTTTTCCAGCATGTCGAAGGCGTCTTCGGCGCAACCGAGTCCCGTGTAGATCCAGGCACGAAATACGGGCGAGACATATTCGTTTCGAGCCCGATCGGACAGCTCCTCCAGCACTTCTTCCGCTTTCTCACGAAGCCCCGCTCGCCCATAGCCCCAACCGAGAAATCCAAGGTACCACGAGGCTCGTCCTGCCAGCAGGGCTGCCTCTTCCAAGGTGCGGACGGCCTGGTCGTGTTGCCCGGAAGTAGCATAGGCTCCGCCGACACAGAAGAGCGCGTGCGTCGAATTCTCGTCCATATCGAACACCTTCTGGAACTCGAGGAGCGATGCCTCCAGATTACCAGTGACCAGGAGAGTCTCTCCCGCGAGAGTATTGACGTAGGGGGAGAGCGGATCCAGTTCTTGAGCGCGTCGCATCATCGTGAGCGCTTCGTTGCTGCGCCCCACGCAACACAGCAAGAAGTTGTACCAGCAGTAAGCAAGGACGTAGCTCGGATTGATCTCCAGAGCGCGGAGAAACTCTCGCTCGGCGTCCTCCCAGTCCCAGTCGAACAGGAATCGGACGTAGGCTAGCGCGGCGTGGGCTTCCGCGAGGCCATCGTCGATGCCCAAGGCCCGCTCGACCGCCGCGCGGGCCTTGGAGGAAGCGAGTCCCGGCTCCACTCCGTAGACACCGAGGCTGTTGTGCGCGTCGGCGATGCCGGCGTGGGCGAGGGCATACGAGGGATCCCTTTCCGCCGCTTTCTCGAAGAAATGAGCCGCTTTTTGCAGGGAGTCCTTGTCGCGCTTGTACCAGTTGTGCTGGCCCTTCAGGAAGAGCTGGTACGCCTCGACGTCATCGGTGTGACGTTGCCTGTACGCCACGCGCTTGGCGGCGAGAAGCTTCGGCCGCAAAGCATTCACGATACTCGTCGAGATTTCGTCCTGGATGGCGAAAACGTCCTCCATTTCCCGGTCATAGCGCTCCGACCAGACGTGGTAGCCGTCGTCGACGTTGATCAGCTGGAGAAACGCTCGCTGAATTCACGGTTCTTTGACAGGGACTCACTCTGAGACGTTAGAACGAGACCCAAGTCCGGTTGTCTTGTGCTATACTGACTTCGGTCTCGACGCAAACCGATCTGTTCGAGCCTCGTCCGCGGTAACCCTTCCGGCTATCCCCGAACGTCAACCCAACAAAGATTCTGCCTAGATCGGCCCGGTGTATTCACCGTTGGTTAGGCCGTTTTAGGAGTACTACAATTATGTCTTTCGAAGAACTAGGCCTGTCGGCCGAACTTCTACGAGCAGTCGCCGAACAAGGGTATTCGATCCCGACGCCGGTGCAGCGGCTCGCGATCCCTCCCATCCTGAAAGGCCGCGACGTCATGGCTCGCGCCCAAACGGGCACGGGCAAGACCGCGGGGTTCACCCTGCCGTTGCTGCAACGGCTCACCAGCGCGGCTCGCAACTCGAGAAAACAGAAGGTCCGCACGTTGATCCTTACGCCGACGCGCGAGCTCGCGGCACAGGTTCGCGAGAGCGTCCGATCCTACGGGCGGTACCTCCGTTTGAGCTCGGCGGTGGTATTCGGCGGTGTCGGATTTCGCCCGCAAGTCCAGGCGATACAGAAAGGCGTCGACGTTCTCGTGGCCACCCCCGGGCGGCTTTTGGACCACCTTAGCCAACAAACCATCGACCTTTCCCACGTCGAGATCCTCGTCCTCGATGAGGCCGATCGCATGTTGGACATGGGCTTCATCCACGACATTCGCAGAATTCTCGCTTTCCTCCCGAAAACGCGTCAAAACTTGCTGTTCTCGGCGACGCTGTCGCCGGAGATTCAGAAGCTCGCGGACAAGCTTCTCGACTCGCCGAGCCGGATTGAGATCGAATCCCAAAATCCGACCGTGGATCGAATCGCGCAGCTCGTGCACCACGTGGATCGACAACGAAAAACCGCATTGCTCTCGCATCGGATCGTGTCCGAGAAGTGGAAGCAAGTCCTGGTCTTCACGCGCACGAAACGCGGCGCCGACCGCCTGACAAGAAAACTGCTTCAAGATCGCATCGTCACCGTCGCCATCCACAGCGACAAGACCCAGGGCGCCCGCACCCGTGCGCTCGCCGATTTCAAGCGTGGCGTAATCCGAGTGCTCGTCGCCACGGACATCGCGGCCCGAGGTCTCGATATCGAGCAGTTGCCGTACGTCGTGAATTTCGAGCTTCCGGATGTTCCCCAGGATTACATCCACCGTATCGGACGCACCGGTCGTGCCGGGATGGAAGGCCAAGCGATCTCGCTGGTTTCGAACGAGGAGCAGAAGCTTCTCGAGGGGATCGAACGGCTGCTCAAACGGGGCCTGCCGAAAGCGATCGTTTCGGGCTTCGAGCCGACTCCTGGCCGCCGTTCCGAATCGCGTCCGCGCCTCGCCAGACTGAGAAGAGACGCCGCGCCTCGAAGAGAGCGACCGAACAGGCCTCCGCGGGGCGCCACTCGCCGAAAGAAAGTCAACGGATCGGTCGCCCGACCGGCGGCTCGGCGCAGATCAAAGACCTATCGGCGCGACCCCTAAGGTTTGATGTTGGGCCACGGGCGAAGATTCGATGTTCTTTTTTCTTGCGAATCCCGATACTCGGCGAGCTCGGCGTCGGTGACCTTCATGCTAGACGCCGTGTTCTCGTCACCGTGAGCCTGGAGCTCGTTCTCGAGCTTCAGAAAACAGATCGCGGGCGCGTCCTGGTAGCGGACACGGTCCATGAGAAAAGCTCGGTTGGCGATGGACAACGCAAAACTGCGAAATCCACCATCGGGCTGGCTGACACGCAGCCTGTAGACCCGAGAGGTCTCGGTGACCGTGAAGCCAACGTATTCGGATTTCGGCGTGGTGGCCATGTCGTCTCCTCCTCGGCGAGTCGGGAGGGACGCTACCCCACGCGGCTCACGGTGAGCCCATCATATCAGGTTGCCCTCTTTATGACGTTTTCGTGATAAAATATCCTATGCCGAAAAGAAAATCTCGCGGCCGCAAGGCCGTCTCAGGGCGGAAGACCGCCGCAACCAAACGCAAGACCACTCGCAAGAAAACCCCCATAAAGGCCAAAAAAGCAGGCAAGAAGAGAGGGAGTGTCCGCGCCAAGCGGGGTGGTCCGGCGCGCAAGAGGCCGGCGAAGAGGTCCGCCAAGCGCCGCGTTCAGGTGGAAAAGGGCGCCCGGCGCAAGAAGCGAGGTAAGGCGGGCGCGTCGCGCCGCGTCCCCCTGTATCTGCTGTCGGTGGATCTGGAGAACGTGCGCTGCTTCGGGCCGTCGCAAACCTTGCGGCTTTCGACCGAGCGCGCACATCCGATTCCCTGGACGGTGATTTTCGGCGACAACGGGTCCGGAAAAACGACACTTTTGCAGGCCGTGTGCGCCGTTGCCTCCACCTTGCAGGACCGCAAGGAAGTGCCATCGTTCATTCGTTACAACTGGTGGCCCAAACGCCGGCCGGCGAAGGCCGCGGTCGTCAGCACGAGCGTGTTGCTACGGCCGCGCGAGGTGGCCGAGTTCTCCGTGCGTTACGCTCCCGAGCGCCACCGTCAGAGTCCTCCGCCGCGCTGGGATTTCAACCGCGACGGAACGCTGAACTATTTCGGCTACGGCGCCTCCCGCCGCTACGGAAACACGGCGGATTCGGGGCGCAAGCCGTTGGAATCCTCGGGCGACGAGAGCCTCTTCGTGGATGAGGCCGAGCTTCTCAACGCCGAGGAGTGGTTCGTGCAAATGAGCCACTTCGGCCCGGCACGCCGCCAGCTTCGCGAGGCTCGTGCCGCAAAGAAGGTCCGCGATCTGCTGAAATCAATCCTGCTCGACGTGACGGATATTCGTATCGCGTCGCATCAGGGGCGCGCGGGGGTCGAGTTCAAGACCCACTATGGGTGGGTCCCGCTGAAGGACCTCAGCATGGGCTACCGCACGCTGATCGCCTGGGTCGTCGACTTCGCACGCCGCCTCTACGTCTTGAACCCGCGCAGCGCCAACCCGCTAGCCGGGCCGGCGGTGGTCTGCGTCGACGAGATCGACCTTCATCTGCACCAACGGTGGCAGCGCAATCTCATGAAATTCCTCTCGGAGGTATTTCCGAAAACGCAGTTCATCTGTACGGCGCACAACCGAACCGTGGCGCAAGCGGTTCCCCGCGATGCGAACCTCGTGCTCTTGCGGCGCAAGGGCGACCACGTCGAGATCCACAACCATGCTGCAGAGCTTATGGAAGGCGTGCGCTAGCTCGAGTAGCGTCGCGACTTGCGGAGGATTTGGAGACATTCCGAAACGCGATCACGGAAGGCGCGGTGAATCTGCCCCTTTCGGTGAAGAAGGTGGAATCTGCTTCTGCTTGGTCGCGATCACGGTGACGTAGTAGATGGGCCGGCCATCGATCGCCAGCCGATGCCGGTACCGTCGATATGCCTCGATCCGAATCACCTCGTTGCGGCGGAGCTCCCGGAGTAGACGTGCGAAACCCGACTCATCCCGCTCGTAGAGGAAGTCTTCTTTGATGTTGAAGGCGAGCCAACCCGGAGTCGAGAGAAGTGAAAGAGCGGTAGCGAAGGCCTTGGGAGGGATGTCGCTAAAGCCCAGCGTCGCCACCGTCGTCAAGCAATTGAGCTCCCTGGAGACTAGCCGCCGGGCCGTTTCTTCCGGCAGATCCGTCATGTTCGTGACCAGGTACTCTTGATAGATTCCTTTTCGGTCGCGCAGCGCCGCCGACCGGGCCTGCGGGATGATGTCGACGCCTACGATGGTCTTCACACCAAGGGTATGGAGCTCGTCGCCGACCATTCCGTTGCCGGCCCCCAAATCGAGTACCCTCAAATCCTCCGGCCTCTGACCGTGTTCTCGTATGACATCGGCAAGGAGTCGGCTCACCCGGAACGGAGAGCTGCATTTTAGACGGTCGTAGAAGAGTCCTTCGTAGAGTCCTGGGATTTCGTAGATGGAGCCGTAATCATGAAAGCGGATTCTCTTGCGGCTACCCTCCACGGTTACGACGCACCACTCCTCGTCCTGCGAAAGGCACCCGTCGCCGTTCGTCGGGAGCTGGATCGCCTCGATGCTTGTTTCCATTGTCGAAAGCCGTTCCTTCCACACTGTCTCCGAGGTCGTTGTCATGAAGCTTCGAGTTCCTTTCCGTTGGATGGAGCAAGAGTAGTTAAGGGAAACTTGTGACGATATATCGAAAACGTAAGGATTTGCAAACGCTCTCTGTGCGGCTTTTGATTGGGAATTATATACGTGAGTGCCAACTTCTGTGGTATAATGGTCCCCATGGGAAAACAGAAGCGGGCTCCAGGAAAATCCTACCGAAAGGGACTCTCGCTGATTGAGGTCAGCGAGATGTTCTCCACGAACGTTAAGGCCGAACGGTGGCTCACGGAATCACGGTGGCCCGATGGCGTCTTCTGCCCGCACTGCGGCTCGGGCAATGTTCAGGTCGGATCGGCGCATCCGTCACAGCCATACCGCTGCCGAGACTGCCGACCGCGCAAGAGGTTCAGTGTCCGAACTGGAACCGTGATGGCTGAATCGAAGCTGTCTTACCGCGAGTGGGCGCTTGGAATATACCTTCTCTCTACGAACCTGAAGGGTGTGTCCAGCATGAAACTCCACCGCGACTTGAAGGTCACACAGAAAACCGCATGGTTCCTCGCGCACCGGCTTCGAGAGAACTTCCAAAAACAGCATGACGCTTTCACAGGTCCGGTCGAGGTTGACGAGACGTTCATGGGCGGCAAGGAGAAGAACAAGCACGCCTACAAGAAGCTGAACGCTGGCCGAGGTACTGTCGGCAAGACGGTCGTCGTGGGAGCCAAGGACCGGAAGACCAACCGCGTGAGTGCAGCCGTCGTCGAGAACACCAATGCTCCGACACTCCAAGGATTCGTCCGAGAGCGCGTAGCCCAGGAAGCCGAACTCTACACCGACGACCACGGCGGCTACCATGGGCTACCGAACCACAAAGCCGTCCGGCACTCAGTCCGGGAGTATGTGAACGGACAGGCCCACACGAACGGCATCGAGTCATTCTGGGCGGTGCTCAAAAGGGGTTACTATGGTACGTACCACCGGATGAGCCCGAAGCATCTTGGCCGGTACGTGGGAGAGTTCGAGGGGCGGCACAACGTCCGAGAATCTGATACCATCGACCAGATGGCCGCGATAGTACGAGGTATGGAGCACAAGCGACTCACCTACAAGGATTTAGTTCAATGAGCCCGAACGACAACGATTTCGAAGGGAGAATCATGTCTCTTGTAGATTGCCGGAGTCCCTCCCTCTGGCGTGCCCTCCAAACCTGAATTGACATACCCACCTGGGGTATGTACCCTTCCCCTACTGCGCGTCTATTTGTGTCTATTCTAGATACACCTGACGGGAGGTGAAATGTATAATCCGCCTCCACTTGGAAGGGTTGCTAAATGGTGGAGTGGTTGAGTACCCCTTTAATCGTAATTGCGATCTTAGCTATTTTAGGAGTTGGATGGAAGGCTGTGTATTGGGTTGCAAGCGTAGATAAAGACCGCTCAGCATTAAAAGAAAATGCTGAAAAAGATAGATCTTTATTCAATGATTTCGCCAAAGAGATACGCGATGATATCAAGAAAATTCTTGGCCTGCTCCCTCCTGCATCAGCTTCGAGCCCGATTACGCTCACGGAATACGGAGAAGAGCTATCGAGTAAACTCGACGCAGTTAATTGGGCTCAACGGATCTCCAAAACTGTTATAGCGAAAGTCCAAGGGAAACAACCGTTTGAGATCCATGAGTTCTGCAACGACTTTGTAAGCAAAATCTCCGTAGAGACACAGCCAGAAATATTCAGACTGGCATACGAGAACGGGATCACAGACAAAGAAATGAAAATCGTGCTCGCGATCGTGTTGCGTGACGAATTGCTTAAGCAGGTCGGCGAACAAGTCTGACAAGAGCAAGCGAAAGGAGTAGAATAAATGGAAAATGGGAAAGCAGGGACATTTGCGTTACCTATGAACGTGATGGTTCTGTTCTATCCTGCGAAATCTGGCGGGGTAGTAGCACATAGTCTCGATTTCGACCTCGTTTGCGTTGCCCCCACACTAGATGAAGCAATGAAAAGAATGAAGCTCACCATCCGGGGGTATGTCGAGTACGGGATCACAAACGAACTTGAGGCACACCTCAGACGCCCAGCACCAAGCCGGTATTGGGACTTGGTGCCAGATTCGGCAATTCCTGAGAAAACGGAAACGCTCTTCGACCGCAAGATTTTTGCTACTTCCTATGAATCTAAAGAAGCTGCTCTCTAAACTGTCTGATATTGGGGTTACCGTATGCGAGGAAAAGAGATATCCCGACGATGGACTTATGAGCATTACGTTATCGTCCGATGCCGTTTTCCCGTACCCAGAAGGCTATAAACACTGGCATACCCTGACCATCCCAATAGAGCAAGATGTGATTTCGGAGGAAGAACTCGAAGCTGTTCTGCGCAACCTGTGGGAAGGCGCTGTTGATACTTCGGAATGGTGAAACCCGACAACTGGGTACTTAGGAGTGGAATAGTGCCATGAGCAAGAGACCAGACTTCCACGAGGGCGATGCCGCACTGGACCGCTTCAGCAAGGCACTGAAGTCTATCTTCTCGATACCCCGGAAGAACGCAGCGATGGAGCCATGAAGACCAAGAAGCGTAAGCGATTCGTCCCCACGGTCAAGCAGTACCAGGAGGACCTTGAGGTGCTGCGAGCTGCTGGCCCGAAAGCGGTGCTGAGATCCGTGTTGCATGGTGGCATCCCCCGCGCACGAAAGCCGACCAAGCCCTCGAAGTAGCGGGCTGTGCGGTTGGCACTCACGTATATAATTCCCTTTTGATTGCCATCGAGGCGGGCTCCGGACTTGACTTGTCGGGCCGAAGGCGAGAGGCTAGGAATGGAAAGGCGCCTAGGGGTGGCCGCTCGGCCTGAGAGCAAACCCTCGAACCTGATCCGGTTGATACCGGCGTAGGGAACGGTAGCCGGCTCTTCTAGCATCGCAGAAGAACGGCAATCTCGAACGAGTTAGTCATCTCCAGCGTCAATCTTCAAAGGAGAATGACGATGTTCGCTACGAGAACCCACGACCTCCTGTTCCTCGAGCGCCGGCCGTCACGAAACGCACTGGTCGGCCTCGCTCTTGCGATGATGCTCGTCGCGGTGGTCCCGGCAAAGGCGGCGGCGCAAGCGCCGATTCAGGTGCAGGGAGTCGTCCTTGCCCCGACAGGTGAACCGGTACTGGGAGCCCGCATCGAGATCGACGGCCAGGAACCCGTTATCACCGACGAAGACGGACGCTTCCGGCTCCTGGCGCAGCCTGGAGAGTGGGAGCTCAGCGTGTCACATCCTGTCTATCGGTCGCTGCGCCACCGCGTGACGGTTGGGGCTCAGAGCCTCGATCTCGAGCTCCAGCTTTACTGGGTAACGTCGGTCGAGGAGGCCATCACGGTCATTGGGATTCGCGCCCGAGAAGATGTACCGGTGACCAAGCGAAACATGGACCGGGAGGAGATCGAGACATTCAGCTACGGACAGGACGTGCCTCAGTTACTGGAGCACACCCCGTCGATGAACTGGTACTCGGACTCGGGCATCGGCTCCAACTACTCGTACTTCAGCATGCGAGGGATCCAGCAGACACGCATCAACATGACTTTCGACGGTGCGCCGCTCAACGACCCCGCGGACCACGCGCTCTTCTTCAACAATTTCCACGACTTCCTGAGCACCGTAGACAGCATTCAGATCCAGCGCGGTGTGGGCACGTCGGCGGTCGGCTCGCCCGCATACGGTGGCTCGGTGAACTTCGCCAGCCAGGTGCCCGCGCAAGGCCACGGCGGTGACGCTCGGCTGGTGCTCGGCTCCTACGACACCGCGCGCGCGTCGATAGGCTACGAGTCTGGCCTCTTCGACAACGGGCTCTACGTCTCAGGACAATTCTCCTATGCCAACACCGACGGTTACCGCGAGCGCTCCGGTACCGAGCATCACACCCTATTCCTGAACGCGGGCTGGCAGGGCGAGCGATCGTCGTTGACGCTGGTTGCATTCTCGGGCCAGGAGAAATCGCAGCTTGCCTATCTGGCCGTCGATCCCGACATGCTCAGCGAGAACCGGCGCCTCAACCCACTCACCGAGGAAGATCGCGACAACTTTGGCCAGGACTTCGCGCAGCTCAAGTACATGCACGACCTCGGCGATGAGACATTGCTGACCGCGTCCTTCTATTACAACGGTGCCCAAGGTTGGTTCCAGATCTGTCCCGAGGTGCCACCACCCGACATGACCACGTGTCCGGTACCGCAGGACGATGTGCTGCGATTCGGCATCGACCAGGGATTCTTCGGCAGCATGGTCACGCTCAGCACCGGCACTGAGAACCTGTCGGCGACGTTGGGAGTGCACTACAACGACTTCAGCGGCGACCATTTCCTCGACACCGACGCCACCGGCCGGCTCTACGAGAACACCGGCTTCAAGGAAACGACGAACGCCTTTGGCAAAGTGGAGTATCGGCTCGGACAAACCCTCTTGTTCGGTGACCTCCAGTTGCGCTTGGCTGGATTTTCCTACGAGGGGGATGTCGAGCTGGGGTCGGTCGATTGGACCTTCCTCGACCCCAAGATCGGTGTCCGGCAGACGCTTTCTCCGGGATTGAGCCTTTACGGCTCGATCGGTAGGGCGCAGCGAGAGCCGGGGCGCCTCGATCTTCTGCTGGGCGAGGACAACGCCACCATCCCGCATGACCTCGAAGCGGTAAAACCCGAATCGGTGACGAACTTCGAGGGAGGCGTCAACTTGAACACGCCGGAGTTGGCGTTACAGGCCAATGTCTATCTAATGGAGTTCCGGGACGAGATAGCCCTCACCGGCGAGCTCTCCGAGATCGGTCTCCCGCTTCGGCGCAACGTCGACCGTTCGTACCGGCGCGGTGTGGAGATCGACCTCAAGTGGATGCCGGCGCTGAATTGGTCCGTACTACATAGCCTGAACGTGAGCCGCAACTGCATCGACTCGTGGACACAGTTCTACGATGTCTATGACGAGCAGGGAGCGTGGATCGGAAGCGAGCCAATCAGCTACCAGAACGTGCGCCCGCTGCTATCACCCGAGTTGATCTTCAACCTTGGAGCCAAGTGGGCGAATCGCGACACCAGCATTGGTCTCATGGGTCGCTACGTCGCGGAATCCCAGCTCGACAACACCGGGCTCTCCCAATTCAAGACACCGTCCTTCACCAACTTGGATTTGCACGCCTCGCAGAGCCTGGGTCGTTGGTGGCAAGGAGCCAACGCCAGCCTCACGCTCTTCGTCAACAACCTGCTCGACAATCGCGATCAGTTTCCGAGCGGTTACAGCTATCAGTTCCTCGTTCGGGACAGCGCCGGCCGGGACACGCTCGACGGCATCCCCTTCTACTACCCGTTGGCAACGCGGAACTTCGTTGTGTCGCTAGAGATCGCCTTCTAAACAGGCTACGCGCCAGTCGTGTTTTCTCTCGAGCTGGTCGCCGTGGTGCTCACGCTGGTGGCTGTCTACCTGATGACGCGCCAGATCATCTGGTGCTGGCCGCTGGGCATGGTCAGCGTCACCTTGTACGCCGCGGTCTTCTACGACGCCCGTTTGTACGCGGACATGGGGCTGCAGGGTTTGTACTTCGCGCTGGCCGTCTACGGCTGGTGGGCGTGGTTGCGCGGCGGAGTGGATCACGGCGAGCTCGAGGTCTCGCTGACGGAGCGCCGGACGCGCGTGGTGCTTGTCGTGGCCGCCACGCTTGGCGGGATCCTGCTGGGCCAAACGTTGACACGCTTCACCAATGCGTCGCTGCCGTTCATGGACTCGTTGCTCACGTCGTTCAGTATCGCCGCCCAGTGGATGCAGACCCGAAAGCTGCTCGAATCCTGGCTGGTATGGCTCGCCGTCGACGTGTTCTACGTCGGCATGTTCCTGTACAAGGAGCTCTACCTGACGGCGGGGCTGTACACCGTCTTTTTGGTGCTGGCCGCAATGGGTTTCACTCAGTGGCGACGATCGATGCGCGCGCCGGAGTTGGCGTCATGATCCGCGTCGTGGTGACCGGCTCCGAATGTACTGGGAAGACAACGCTCGCCCAGGCGCTGGCCGCGCGCTACCAGACCGTCTGGGTGCCGGAGTTTGCCCGCCGGTTCGTGCGCGACAAGGCCGCCGCTCCCACCTACAAGGATGTCGAGACCATCGCCCGCGGCCAGATCGCCCTCGAAGACGACCAGGCCGCCGAACCTTCCCGCCTGCTCATTCAAGACACCGATCTGCTCAGCACCATCGCCTATAGCCGCCACTACTATGGCGAGTGCCCCGGCTGGATCGAGGAGGCTTTCGCGAAACGACCCGCCGATCTGTACCTGCTGGCCGGTATCGACGTTCCTTGGGTCCCCGATGGACATCAGCGCGATCGCGGCGACCGGCGTGAAGAGATGCACGAGCTCTTCCGGAACGCCCTGCTTGATCGCCACCTTACGGTCGTCGAGATCCGTGGCTCACACGACGAGCGACTGGCAGCGGCGGTGTCCGCGATCGACCCGCTGGTGCTCAGGCGTTAAAGAGTCAAGCTGAAGAAAACCGATCGCACGAACCGCTCTGAGTTCTCACCCAGCTGGGCATCGAAGTCTGTCGTTGGTGCTGCGGCGACAACTTCATCAATGTTCTTGCCCTCTTCGATCATCGATTGAACGCGATCGCGAACGGTCGACAGCATATCCCGATAACGGCGCAGATCCCCGGGCGTGGCGAGCTCACCATGGCCGGGAAGGATCTTGGTGGTCGGCTGCGACATCGAAAGGACCCGATCGGCGGCGGCGATCACGCCGTTCACGTTACCGCCGAAGTCGATATCGATGAACGGATACCGGCCATTGAAGAACGTGTCCCCCATGTGGAAGACGTCGGCATTGGTGAAGTGAATGATGGAATCGCCGTCGGTGTGCGCGTTCTCGACGTGGAAGACCTGGATGGTGTCTCCGTTCCAGTGAAACACCACCCCGTCGGCGAACGTGATCTTGGGAAGCGCATCGGGAGGCGACGCCGGCGTGGTGTCCTGTCGAAGGATCTCTCGCACTTGCTCGGTGCTCATGCGTTTTCGGACGTTATCGTGAGCCACGATGATGCTGCCCTGTTTGCCGAGGTTTTCGTTCCCGCCGGTATGGTCCCCGTGAAAATGGGTGTTGACGACGAAGCGCACCGGATCGGCGGTGATGGTCCGTACCGCCGCGAGGATCTTGTCTGTGAGCGGCGCGAACTGATCGTCAATCAAGATCGTGCCGTCCTCTCCTACCGAAACGCCGATATTGCCGCCGCTGCCAACCAGCATGTGAACGCCCTCAGCGATGGAAACGACCTGCACTTCGACGGCGTCCCAGTCCCGCTGAGCCTCGGCGAGCCAAGCACAAGAAACTATGAGCAAAACCAAAATCGAACGATACATGACTCTTCTCTCCCGGTTTGAAGTCCTTCGGCAGGAACCCTATCGCGCTTGGGGAGCGAGGGCAAGGCCCGAGCCGTTTGAGAGCATGGGTCAGTCGTCATAGTATGATCCCCGCGTCCATGCCCTTCGTCGAACTTGGCGACATCGTCACACACTATCGCATCGACGGTGGCGCACCGACGACAGTCGTCTTCGTCAACTCCACGAAGAAGATCGTACGAGGGCACTCGAATTCTGCGAAACCTCCTCCCACGTGTCCAGCGAGTACGAGTACGAGTTCGAGTATCGCATGATTTCTTCGACCGGTTCGGCCGTTTGGCTGCACGATCTGGTTAGCGTCGAGACCGAAAACGGGGTCCCGGTGACGCTTCGCGGCTTCATGATCGACATCACGGAGCGTAAGCAGGCGGAAGAAGCTCTTCTCGAGAGCACCGCGGACTTTCGATACAGCCACCGCCAGATCCAGCGCCTCGCCGGCAAGCTCATCACCGCGCAGGAAGAGGAACGGAAGCGCGTGGCGCGCGAGCTGCACGACCCGATCGCCGATCTCCAAACACGGACTTTGGAATTGACAGACGACGTACGCCGCTTATCTCATCGTCTCCATCCCGATACCATGGAACATGTGGGCTTGGTGGTCGCTTTGAAGTCCTATTGCGCCGAGTTCAGCAAGAACAACCCTATTTCGATCCAAATGAACGTCCCCGATCGCGTCGAGCCGATTCTCCCCGACGTTGCGTTGTGCCTATATCGGGTAACCCAAGAATCGCTCCAGAACGTGCGGAAGCATTCAGGGGCGGACGAAGTGCAGGTGGCACTTACCGAAACGCACGATGGCCTGAAGCTTCACATCTCCGATACCGGGGTGGGCTTCGATGTCGAACAGGGTCGGGCCAGTAAAGGTCTTGGGTTGGTGAGTATGGAGGGAAGAGTGCGCCTCGTAGGGGGAACGCTCCTTTTGCAGTCTCACACCGGAAAGGGTACTGAGCTCCAGGTGCTCGTTCCCGCCAGAGGAGTCGCGTGACGGTGACGCGTCCCCGGGTACTCCTCGACGACGATCACACGATCGTCACCGAAGGACTCAAGAGCATCCTCGATCCGGAGTTCGAGTTCGTTGGAACGGCGGAGGACGGGCGCGCTCTTTTTGCCGCAGCGGAGAAGCTCCAACCGGACGTCATCGTCGCCGACATCACCATGCCTCTTCTCAACGGCTTGGATGCCGTCCGGGCGCTCAAGAAGAAAAACGATCGCGCCAAGGTGGTCTTCTTGACGATGCACTCCGACGCCGATCTGGCAACGGAAGCGTTTCGAGCCGGTGCCTCGGGATACCTCCTCAAGCAATCCGCCGGCGAAGAGCTCATCACGGCCATCCGAACCGTATTACAGGGAGAGATCTACGTGACACCGGAGCTGAAACACAAAGTCTTGGAAGCCTTCATGAGATCTGGTTCCGATCCCGACCGGACTTCCGTGAATCTGACCGCCCGGCAGCGCGAAGTACTGCAGCTAGTCGCCGAGGGGCAGACCATGAAGGAGATCGCTGCGGCCCTACACCTCTCCACGCGAACCGTCGAATCGCACAAGTACGACGTGATGGAGAAACTGGGTCTCGAGACGACAGCCGAGCTCATCCAGTAACGCCATCAAGCGCGGGATCGTCTCGCTATAGCCCGCACCATGCCGGAAACTCCGTAGTTTTCCCTACCTCAAATTCCGTAGTTTTCCGGATAACAATTAGGTCCAGATCCCTGCTACTCTTGCCAGCGCGTGAGGAGAAATCGTTTACTGTGACACCGACCCTCGCTCTCGTTCGACTGTAGGGCGGTGCGGGCCCCGAGGGACGCCCCAACCGCCGACTCCTCGCGTCGTCACGTTACCCCACTGTGCCAGGTAGGTTGCCGCACGACCTCGACTGGGCTACAGTCTTCACGGAGTTCGATGACGAGGCGGCCGTGGTCCGAAGGCGAACAGGTCTGAGGCTCGGTGACGGAGCAACGGTCGAGCCCATCGGTCTCGAGGTTCGAAACCTACCTAAGCCCATCACCGGTCTGGCTCTTTTTGGCAACGAACAACCTCTCGAGATCGAGATCGGGGCAGGCAAAGGCGCCTTTCTTGCCGAAGAGGCGAGCCGCCGGACCGGAGTGAACTTCATTGGCATCGAACGAGCCAGCCGCTTCTGGCGCCACGCAAGCGATCGCCTGCGTCGCCGAGAGTGTTCGAACGCGCGTGTCATTCTGGTGGATGCGGGATACTTTCTAACCGAGTTTGTCCCGGACGCAGCCCTCGCCGCAGTCCACGTTCATTTCCCCGACCCTTGGCCAAAGAAACGTCACCATAAACGGCGTCTGATTCGACCGAACCTCATTCGGGAAGTGGAGCGCGTGCTGATTCCCGGCGGTCGTCTGCAGATCGTGACCGACCATCAAGAATATTACGCCCGCATCGAGGCGGTGATCCGCTCGTCTTCCCTGGCCCCAAGCCCCTACGTACGTCCTGCTACCGCAGAGGGTGAGGAGTTGGTGGGCTCAAACTTCGAGAGAAAGTATCAGCGTCTAGGAAGGACTCCCTACACGGTCGCCGCCGTTAAAGCGGGGTCCACGTCACGAAACTTCGTACGTCTTCGGCCAGCTAACTAAGCGGCCGCCTTCGGCGATATCCGTCCGGACTCCAAGATATGCTGTGGTACCGCCTTGAGGTCCCAGATCAATCCTAGCTTCGATAACATCACCAGACCGTAATAGGTAAGGTCGACCTCCCACCAGTAGAACCCCTGACGGGTCGCGGTGGGAAAGTGGTGGTGATTGTTGTGCCAACCCTCTCCCATGGTCAGCAAGGCGAGGAGCCAATTGTTCCGGCTGGTATCCGTGGTCTCGTAGCGCTGGCGCCCAAACACATGTGACAAGGAGTTAATAGTAAACGTGCCGTGAGCCAGCGCCACCGTGGAAACGAAGAAACCCCAGATCAACATCTGCATGCCATTGGTTCCCAACCCCGGACTCACCTGGTTGAGGAGGACTCCCAGACCAAAGCACGAGGTTCCGAGCAGAACGGGAACCAATACGTCGAATTTGTCCAAGGCCCGAAGCTCCGGAAACTTCGCGAGGTCGGGAACAACACGCAATTTGGTTGATTCGTTGACACGCGCGAAGATCCAACCCACATGACTGTACCAGAAGCCATGTTTTAGGGGCGAATGGACATCCTCTTCTTGATCCGAGTAGAGATGATGGACGCGGTGATGAGAAGCCCACCAGAGGGGACCCTTTTGCATGGAGGAGTTGCCCAGAACCGCGAAAACGAACTGGAACCACCGCGACGTCTTGTACGTTCGGTGAGAAAGGTACCGGTGGTAGAACCCCGTAATGGCGAACATCCGCAGCCAAAACAGGGCGAGCGCGACCCCAACCGCGATGGGGCTCCAGCCGACCCAAAACACACCTAGGACCATGAGGTGGACACCCACGAAAGGCACGGTCCTCAACCATTGAATCCGCCGGTCGTTCGGTGGAAACTCATGAACCTTCACGCGCGTGCTCCCTTCATTGACGTTCACTTCCTGCATCCGGAACCTCTCCTCGCTGGCACCCTACGGATGATTGGTCTGCAGCGCGGGATGAGCTACAGAAACAGCCGCAAGTAAGCCTAGTCTATCATGAAGGACCTTCCGGGGAGTAGTCTAGTCCTAACCCGCCGGGGCTGTTACGGATAGCTCCTCCAGAGCACGGGCTACAAAGACGCGCGCCATCTTCTTTCTATACGCGTGGGTGAGGTCGGTGTTGTCGAGAGGCTTGGCGGGACGGTAAGCCGCAGCCGCCGCCTCTCGGATGAGCTCGTCGGTGAGCTTGTGCCCGACGAGCATCCGCTCCGCCTCTTTGGCTTCTACCGGGGCAGACTCCACCGCGGTTAGAACGATCCGGCACGTCTCCACGGTTCCGTCCCCGCCAGTCGAAAGAGATGCGGCAACACCCAAGATGGGAAAGTCGATGCTCCCGCGCCGCCGCAGTTTCAGATAGGTCGCGCGCACACCATTGGTCGAGGGAACGTGGATCTTCGTCAGAATCTCTTCGCGTCGCTTTGTCGTGAAGTCGATCCCGTCCAGCTTGTAGAGATCCCTTACCGGCATCCGTCGTTCACCCGAAGGCCCCACCAAAGTCACTTCTGCCTCGAGCGCCATGAAAACGGGAGCCGTATCCGAGGAGCTAATGGCCCAGCAATGATCGCTACCGGGAGCGACCCAGCACGTCTCGCCATCTTTCTTCAAGCAGAAATGAATGGCTTCTCGCCACTCGTAGTTCTGGTTGTAGTAGTTACATCGCGTGTCGATGCAAAGATTGCCACCGACGGTCCCCATGTTCTGGAGGATCGGAGAGCTCACGAGCCCCGCGGCTTTGGCGATGGCTGGGTAGCCGGAAAGCAAAAGGTCGGACGCGGTGAGCTCGGTGAGCGTCGCCAACCCTCCAATCTCGATTCCTTCTTGCGCGCTTCCGGATATCGCCCGCGCACCTTCGAGACCGCGAAGCCCAACCAGCACCCGCGGCTCGAACTGTCGTCGCTTCATGTTCGGGTACAGATCTGTGCCACCGGCGACGGGCATCGCCTCCGGACCGTGATCGGCGAGCATCCGCGCCGCCTCCGCCGCCGTGCGCGGCGCAAGATAGCGAAAGGGAGGAAGACGCATCATGGCAAGGGTCCTTCGAGAGGCGGTACCACGAGCGGCTCGGGAAAAGTAAAGATCGGAACTTCCGGGGCGCGCAAGCGATGCTCGATGGCTTGAACGATCTTGGCAGGTGTCACCGGCACTTCGTCCACGCGCACACCGATGGCATTGTAGACCGCGTTGACGAGAGCAGGGGTGACCGGCAAGAGCGGGCCTTGGCCGCATTCCTTGGCGCCATAGGGCCCCTCGGGATCCAGTGTTTCAACGAGAATCGACTCGACCGGCGGCATCTCCAGAAACGTCGGGCTCTTGTATTCAAGCAATGAAGGAAATTTGTGTACGCCCAGACGGAAGACCTGCTCTTCCATGAGAGCTTCGCCCAGACCCATATAGACGCTTCCCTCGATCTGACCAATCGCGAGAAGCGGGTTGATGGCCTTGCCGACGTCGTGAGCGATCCAGATCCTATCGATGCCAATCTCGCCGGTGTCACGATCCACCTCTAGCTCCACGACGCACGCTGAGTAGCTATAGGTTGGACTCGGGCCGACGCCCGCTCCCTTGTACCGACCGGGAGAGGGAGGCGGTTTGTAGCTTCCCGTCGAGCCCAGCGTGCCGTGCTCTGCCTCGGTCAGCACGACAGCGTCATCGAAGCCCATGCCCTGGTCGGGATCGCGCGCGTCGAAGACTCGGCGGTGAGCCATGCGGAGTTGCTCCGATGGTACACCCAACTTCCGGGACGCCGACTCGAGGATCAAGGGCCTCAAACGCCGCGCCGCTTGGATTGCGGCGTTTCCCATCATGAGTGTGACTCGGCTCGAGTAGCTCCCCAGATCGACCGGCGTCAGATCCGTGTCGGCGGTGACGACCCGCACGTCCGAGACTTCGACTCCCAACTCCTCCGCAACAACATAGGCGAGCACCGAATCGGAGCCCTGACCGATATCCGTGGAACCGCAAAAGGCGGTGACCCCTCCGCCTCGGTCCAGCTTGAGCTGTACGCCGCTATGGGGAAGATCGTTCCAGTAGATGGGCAGCCCGGTGCCGCTGATGTAGGACGACGCGGCGAGACCGATTCCTCTTCCCTTCGCGAGTCGCCCGTGCTTTTTCATGAAGCCGGAGCGCTCGGCAACCTTCTCCAGACATTCCCGCAAACCCACCGTGCGCAGTTGAAGCTGGTTGGCGGTCACGGAGAAGGGCTCGACGAGATGCTTCAGACGAAGCTCCAGAGGATTCATGCCGAGATCCTCGGCGATCTTGTCCAGGTGACACTCGAGAGCGCATCGGGGCTGGGGAGTCCCATGCCCTCGCTTCGGCCCACAGGGCGGTTTGTTGGTGAAGACACGCACCCCCTCGAACTTGTACCGCGGCACGTGGTACGTCACCGTCTGGAGTGCCCCGGTGTAGAAAAGACTCGCTACGCCGTAGCTTCCGTAGGCGCCGCCATCCATGAAGGAACGGAAGTGCATGGCGGTAATGGCCCCGTCACGTTTGACGCCGGTCTTGATCCACATCGTCACGGGATGCCGACCACGGTGGCATAGAACACCTCTTCGCGGGTCAGGGTGACCTTGACGGGACGCCGCACCTTCATCGAGAGTTTGGCCACGACGATCTCGTGGCTGAAGGGATCGCTCTTGCCCCCGAAGCCACCCCCGTTTGGACAGGCAATGACGCGGATGTGCGACGCCGGCATCTCCAAGACCTTCGCCATGGCCCGATGCACGTAGTGGGGAGTTTGCGTGGAAGACCAAAGAGTCAGCTTCCCGTCCGGCCCAAAGGAAGCCACCGCGGCATGCTGTTCCATGGGAAGATGGGTGTTCCCTTGGAAGAAGAACGTGTCCTCCCGAACGTGATCGGCCTCTCGAAAACCTTCCTCGACGTCCCCGAACTGGAGAGAGACCTCCTTGTGGATGTTGCCTCGGGGACCATAATCGTGGATGCGGTCGTGCTCCTCTGCCAGCGCGTCCTCGACCGACATAATCGGTCGGAGCATCTCGTACTTGACGTCGATGTGCCGGAGCGCCAGTTCCGCAGTTTCTTCATCCACCGCGGCCACCGCGGCCACCGGATCCCCAACGAAACGCACCTTGTCGATCGCTAACGCATGTTCGTCTTGAGAGACGGGAAGGATCCCGAAGGGTATGGGAAGCTCGTCGCCCACAAGCGTCGCCACGATACCAGGAAGCGCTTCAGCGGCGCTGGTATCGACGCTGAGAATGCGCGCATGCGGATGGGGGCTCCTCTTGATCTTGCAGAAGAGCATTCTGGGAAGCGCCAAATCATCGGCGAAGAGCGTTTCACCGCTGACTTTCGCCGGGGCGTCTATTTTCTGAAGGGGTTGGCCGATGATACTGAGTGTCTCCTCGCGCGTGGGTTGCGAAGGGGAGGCCGCTTTCCTCTTCGGCTTGACGCCAACTTTCGTGGCCAAGGTTGTCTACCCTTTCGCGGATCGGAGCTCTTTGGACAACCGCCGGCCGCGAGCTCCACCGCCTGCAGGATCTGAATATAGCCGGTGCAGCGGCAGAGGTTTCCGGCGAGTGCCTCCTCGATGTCCCTTCGGCTCGGCGTCGGGTTGCGATCGAGAAGGGACTTCGCGGCCAAGAGAATTCCCGGCGTACAGTAACCGCACTGCGCGGCGCCGGTTTCCGCGAACGCGGTTTGTAGCGGATGAGCCGTCCCCTCCGCGGTCATACCTTCGACCGTGACGATCTCTCGCCCCTCAAGCTCCACGGGCAAGGCCAAGCAAGAAAGTACCGGCTGGCCATCGACAAGCACGGTACACGTGCCGCACTCGCCGAGCTCGCAGCCGTGCTTGGTTCCGGTTAGCCGCAGATCTTCCCGCAAGACCTCGAGGAGCGTCTTGTGGACCGGCGCGGCGACCTCGAGCGACTCGCCATTGATGCGGAGGTGGAGCAACGCCTTTTCTGGCATCGAGTTAATGTACCACCTTACCGGGCAGGTTATCGAAGGGCCCGCTAGGACAGCTTGACATCGAGCAATGCTCTGAACTAGGTTGAACGCCCCTTCGAGACATGAAAAAGATCGACGTCTTCAATCACGTCCTCCCCAAACCCTTCTATGCATTAATGATGAAGGTGGCGCCAGACCACAAGGACATGGGAAAGCGGGCGCGGGGCGTCCCCATGCTCGTCGATCTCGACGAGCGCTTTCGGGTCATGGATCAGTTCGAGGATTACCATCAAATCCTCAGTTTGTCCTCCCCGCCGCTCGAAGCGTTTGCCGGGCCCGAAGGGGCCGGGGATCTCGCGCGTGCGGGCAACAATGGAATGGCCGAGCTGGTGGAGCGTTATCCCGACCGTTTCCTCGGCTCTGCCGCTTCTCTACCCATGAACGATCCGGAAGGGGCTGTCGCGGAGGCTCATCGCGCCGTCAAGGATCTCGGCGCCCGCGGTGTGCAGATCTATAGCAACGCGGCCGGTCATCCGCTGGACGCCCCTCAGTTCGTCCCCCTCTTCGACGCCATGGCAGGTTACGACCTTCCCATTTTGCTCCATCCGGCCCGGGGCGCGAACTTTCCCGATTACTTGACAGAGGAAAAATCCAAGTACGAGATCTGGTGGACCTTCGGCTGGCCCTACGAAACGAGCGTCGCCATGGCGCGGCTGGTGTTTTCCGGTCTCTTCGATCGGCACCCCGACATCAAGATCGTGACCCACCACATGGGCGCCATGGTCCCTTACTTCGAAGGCCGCGTGGGGCCAGGGTGGGATCAGCTCGGAGCCCGCACCTCGGACGAGGATCTCACCGTGGTTCGCGACCGGCTGCAGAAAAGACCCATCGACTATTTCCGGATGTTCTACGCCGATACGGCGGTCTTCGGGTCTAGGGCAGCCACCGAGTGTGGTCTCGAGTTCTTCGGTCCCGATCACGTGCTCTTCGCCTCGGATGCTCCCTTCGATCCGGAAAAAGGACCGATGTACATTCGTGAGACCGTCAAGATCCTCGATAATTTGGACGTCACGGAAGAGGTTAGAGAAAAGATATACTCCGGCAACGCCGCGAAGCTGCTAAACCTCAACGCGTCTTGACGCTCTAGATCGATTCGTCCGCTCAAACGAGGTGTCGTCTTGCCATCCATCGAGGGCTCCGGCTTTCCGTTGGTTTTCAAAGTAACGCAAGGCTCCCCTCCATCAAAGAGCGAAAATACGGTTGCCATCAAGACCGAGGTACGCTCGCTCGAGGGAATGCAAAAAGAGGCGGTGGTGACCTGCGAGCCGGGGGGCACCGTCTGGCGGCTCACCTGCGACGAAGGCCCGTACCTCAACGGGAAAGACATGGCGCCCTTTCCCCTTGCTTTCTTCACCGCGGGGATGCAGTTCTCCTTCTTGAGCCAGTTTCTCCAAGGAGCACGCGCACAGGACGTTTCCCTCGAAGCGGTGTCGCTTACCCAAGACAATTTCTATTCCATGGAAGGGTCGTTCCTGCGCGGAGACGCTACCGGCGGCGCCAAGTCCGCGGAGCTTCGCCTGAAAGTGCAATCGAGTGCCCCCGCTTCGAAAATCGCGGCCCTCACCCGCATGGCGGAAGAGAGCTCCCCCGCCCAGAGCCTCATGCGGACTCTGCTGCGTAACACGTTTTCTCTGAAGCTGAACGGCCGACCGCTCAGCATCGCTGACCTCGCCCCCTCTCTGCCTCCTAGGGCAATCTATCGGACGTGGCGCCGGTAACTCTGGGCTTGGTGGCGCACGCTGAGGAGCGAGCGCTGTGGAGGGAACTGGTCGAGCGTTACCACTACCTCGGGCACAAGGTGGCCTATGGCGCACACCTGCGTTACTTGGTCTGGAGCTCGAAACCTCGTCGTGAGCTGAGTGGGTGCGTGCAGTTCTCGTCGTCAGCGCGTCGTCTTCGGTTCTCGTGACGGCTTCATCGGTTGGGATGACGCGACGCGGCAAAAGAACCTTCGGCGGGTGGTAAACAACAGTCGGTTCCTGATCCTGCCGTGGTTTTCCATCAAAGGCCTCGCGAGTCACGTGCTGTCGCTGGCAGCCCGAGTGGTGGTGGATGATTGGGAGGAAGCGTACGGTGTGAGGCCGGTGTTGCTCGAGACGTTTGTGGAGAGGGAGCGTAACGAGGGGACGTGCTACCTGGCGGCGAACTGGATGGACGTGGGATCGACTACTGGGCGTGGCCGTATGGACCGACACAACAAAGAGGCGAAGCCGGTGAAACGGTGCCTGGTATATCCGCTGGTGCGTGAGTTTCGCCGCGAGCTCGGGGTTGTGGATGAAGGTCGAGCGGGCTGAGCTGCTCCACCTGGAAGAGCGTCTATCGAGAGGAGAGCTTCCCGAGGAAGCTTGCCCGGTTCTGCTCGAGACAGTTCGCCACGTTCTACGATGCCGCTATCGTCGAGGCGTGAGCACGCCGACGACGGAACGTCGCGCGAAACGGAAAGAAGCTGAAAAGGAAAGGAAAGAGAAAGTGTCATGGCCGTAATGGGGCCAAGGACTACACAGGCGCCAAACGGGAGACGGTGAGCCATGGCGAAGTGAAAGCGGGCGGCCCATGCCCCGAGCCTCTGTGCCAAGGCAAGCTCTATGACACCCAAGCTCCGAGAAAGGATGTGGAGCTGAAAGCTCAGCCCCCGATCCAGGCGACGGTATACGAACGCCAGATGCTGCGATGCGCAGGTTGCCAGAAGACGTTCACCGCGCCGCTTCCGCCTCAGGCTGGAGCAAGCAAGTACCATCCGAGTGTGGATGCGGTCGTTTCGGTATTGCGCTACGCCATGGGCATGCCTCATCACCGCCTGGCGCAGTGGCAGAAGTGGGCGGGGGCCTCCACGCAGTTCGAACGCGCCGAAGCAATGGCCAACGCCGTGTTGCCGGCTTTTCGCCACATGGAAACACTCGCCGCGAACCGGCCTCTGGTTCACAGTGACGACACCGGAGTTCGGATTCTCACATTGATGGCGGAGAACGAGACTTTAGCTCAAGGCGAGCGAACGGGCACCTTCACCACGGGCATTGTTGCCCGTGGCTTGGACAAAACGCTTGCTCCGATCGTTCTGTACGCGAGCGGACGACGTCATGCGGGCGAGAACATGGACCAGCTGTTGAATCAGCGCACGGTCCAGGCAAGCAAGGTCATCCATATGGCCGACGCCTCTTCGATGGCGCCGCGTTCACCGCTGCGGATCACTGCCAAGTGTATGGTGCATGCACGCCGCTACTTCATCGAAGCCGAGCCCGCCTTTCCTGAGCACTGTGACCGGGTGCTCGAGGACATCGCAGCCATCTACCGCAACGACGACGACACACGCGGCATGGACCCCGATGAGCGACTTGCCTATCACCAACAACACAGCCGGCCGATAATGGATGCGCTCTATAAGTGGATCGAAGAGCAGTTCCGCGAGCGTGTGGTTGAGCCCAACAGCCGCCTCGGCAAAACCTTTTCCTACGTCAAGAATCACTGGCAAGGGCTAACCCGGTTCCTCGAAGTGCCGGGTGTGCCCCTCGACAACAACGTTAGCGAACAGGAGCTGAAGCCCTCACAACGGCATCGTAAGAACTCACTGTTTTTCAGGACACAGGCTGGCGCCGATGTCGGCGACGTGCTCCTGAGCATGATCCGGACCTCGGTAAAAAACAGTATCGACCCGGTGCACTACCTGACGAACATCTCCATGCACGCCCAAGACGCTAGAGCCGCACCCGAGTCGTGGCTGCCTTGGAGCTATCAGGAAACGTTGAACAGGCTCAACTGACCCGACGCCACGCCTCCGCCATTCCCGCCCGCAACGGAAGTCCATTGTAGATTAGCACCGCCAATTGCTCGGCGGGCAGCGCCGCAACTCCATCCGTGGTATGACGCGGCCACCACTGCAGACGGCCCTTCGAAAAACGCTTCTGAAATAACCAAAACCCCTGTCCGTCGTACACCAAAAATTTGAGCGCCGTGCCTGAACGATTACGAAAAACGAATAACGTGCCGAGGAACGGATCGAGCTGGAATTGTTGTCGGCACACGCAAGCCAAAGAATCGATACCCTTGCGGAAATCAACCGGCTCGCAAGCCACCAATACCTTCAGTTGAGGAACGATCTGGATCATGTGTGAGTGCCGTTGCCGAGCGCGCCGACCACGAAGCGACAAACAGATTCGACCAGCTCATTCTCTCCCTCGCGATTCGACGTTACGACCGTCAGGCTCCCCGATGCGCTCTCTACCGTCAGACGGCACATCGTTCCTTCACCCTGAACCGAGTTCAGCGGAGGGCGTCATCATGCCGCCCGACAAGCCCATCCCATGCGCCAGCTCCACGAACGCAGTCCGACTCGGAGCTATCGCGCTCACCTGCTCCGTTCCACTCCGTCCAGGCTTCTTGCTCAGGGAGCCTACTCCAGAAACCCTTCGTTGTCCTCCCTTGAGACGTTTGGCGCTCACAACCGCTCCATGAGTCTTTCGGACCTTCTTGAATCGCGCCGAATTCAAGCGGAGATGACGGCAGATCGCGCTCGGCGTATACCGATCCAGCAGCCCCACCGCCGCATTCCACAACTCCTCCGGGATCAAACGTCCGTGTGGCTTCGACCTCCATGATTCGAACTGTTTCTCAACCTCTGAAAGTCCCGCTTTCCTCGAGCGCATCGATTTGACCTCCTTGATGGATCTCTGCGCTCAGATTACAGATCCCACCTAGCAAGGTCACGCATTGGTACCGCAAGGACACCAAAAAAGGACTCTCCATGTTCACGGCGAGGCGAGCTGGCTCGGGGGCATGCTGATGGAGACCGTCATTCAACTGCACAAACCGATCGGAAGCTCTTTCCACTTCGTTTGTGACGAGACTGAGACTCTGGGCGGCGAGGCGAGCGCCCCTTCACCTCTCGCCTACCTCAGCGCTGGCATCGGCTTCTGTTACATGACGCAACTCGGCCGCTACGCGCACATCAAGAAGCAGGGGCTCGACTCCTACCGCATCGTGCAGAAGAACATCTTCCCGTTCGAAGGAAGCGCGAACGACGGAAGCCGGAAGGCCAGTGTCGGACCCACCGACACACAGGTATTCGTCGACGCTCAGTTCGCCGAAGAGGGGGACGCTTCGAAGCTCGTCAGCATGGGGCAGCAGACTTGTTTTCTCCATGCCGCGATGCGGGGGGAGCATCCCAGCCGGATCTCGATAGAGCTAAACGGCGAAGAGCTGTAGTGGAACGGCACTAGCTACCTTCCGCGATACGTTTGTACCGGCGCGACTTCAGCTCGTAGCGCGGTAGACTCTGGCGAGCCACTTCTTCGACGTCGACACGGATATTGAACTGAGCCCGGAAACCCTCCAGCAGGGATTTCTTCACGTCCTCGAAACGTGCGTCGTCGGCAGTCTCGAGCTTGATCGAGATATCGTCCGATCCGGCGTGACGGCGAATCTCTACCTCATACTCCACTATCTGAGGCACGGCACGGACCAAGTTGTCGATGGCGCTGGGATACATGTTGACGCCTCGTACGATCAGCATGTCATCCGCGCGCCCGAGGACGCCGCCTCGAATACGCGAGAGCGTTCGCCCGCACCCACAAGGCTCGAGCACTCGCTCCACCAGGTCTCCAGTTCGGTAACGTAGCACGGGCATCCCCGGCCGCCCCAGGCTCGTGATCACCAGCTCGCCCCGCTCGCCGTCCGCCACGGGTTTGTCGCTATCCGGTTCCACCACTTCGAAGATGAACTCGAGCTCGTTCAGGTGAATGCAACCGTTCGGCTCCTGGCAGTCGAAAGCCCAGGCTCCTACCTCGGTGGCCCCGGCGTGATCGAAACATCGGGCGCCCCAGGCTGCTTCGATCCGGCGCTTCACGTTGGGGACGCTCGCGCCGGGCTCGCCCGCGTGGATGGTGATGCGGACATCGGAGGAAGCCAGATCGATCCCGTTGGCCTCGGCCAGCTCGGCGAGATAAAGCGCGTAGGTGGGAAGTGCAGAGGACAACCATCGACCGATGGGTCACGATCGATTGAAGGCGCTGAAGCGAACTCATGCCGCCACCGGTCAGGCAAAGCGCTCCGAGCCGCTCCGCTCCCGCCATCGCCGCCCAGTGACTCACATAGGGGCCGAAAGAAAGAGCCAAGAACATCACGTCTTCTTCACTCACCCCGGCACCCCGGTAGACATAGCCCCAGCAACGGATCCAGGTTTCCCAGTCTTCTTCGGAATCGAGCCAGAGGAGGGGCTTGCCACTCGTTCCGGAACTACTTGACACCTGCTAGGATCCTGATTATAATAAGTTGTACAAATTGACTATATTGTTCAAGTTGTACAACAATAGAAGAGGGTTGTCGTGAACAAGCTAAAGATGTCTGAGGTTAGAAAGAACTTTTCTGACGTGAGCAAGCGGGTCGCATACGCTGGTGAGCGATTCACTGTGTCCAACTATAAGAAGGAAGTGTTCGCTATCGTGTCCATTGAGGATCTACGAATCCTGGAGGCATTGGAGAACGAGTCTGACCTCATCGCTGTCCGGGAGGCCCTTGCCGAATCCGACGAGCGGATTCCTTATAGCCAGATCCGTCAGAAGTTCGACCTGAAGAAGTGACTTGCCGGATTTCCGCGAGATCGTCTTCACGAAACATGCTGAACGTGATTTCGAGAAGCTGCCCAAGGACATACACTACCGCATCGACAAGAAGCTTTTCTCCCTAGCTCAAGATCCTCTTCAGCCAGACGTTGAAAAAGTTGATGATTCTACCTTCCGCGCACGAGTCGGAGTCTACCGAATCCTCTTCCGCCTCGAGAATAACAACATCGTCATCGTCGTCATCAGAATCCGGCACCGCAAGGACGTCTATAGAAAACTCGTTCTCTAGATAGCCCCCTCCTGTCGGCTCTCCAGCGTTCGACGCCTCCGGAGTCAGCCTTCGAAACCCAGTCCGGCTCTGTTCTTCACATCGGGTACCGCTATCACCTGGGCAGGCTTGCCTCATCGATCTGCATGCCATACGATGACCGCTTTACGGCTAGAAAAGATCATGCCTCTCACGACTGGCGACAAGCTCGGATCCTACGAAATCCTCTCGCCCCTCGGGGCCGGGGGCATGGGAGAGGTCTATCGTGCCTGCGACACGAAGCTAGGGCGTGAAGTCGCCATCAAAGTTCTTCCTGAAGAATTCACGCAACACCCGCAAAAGCTGGCGCGTTTCCAGCGGGAAGCTAAATTGCTCGCGGCTCTGAATCACCCTGGAATTGCGACGCTCCACGGCCTGGAAGAATTTGAAGGCAAGCCCTTTCTGGTCATGGAGCTTGTCGAGGGGGAAACCCTCGCCGAGCGCATCGCGGGCGGACCACTCCCCGTGAAGGAAGCCCTCACGCTCTCCCAACAGATCGCCTAGGCAGTGGAGGCAGCACATGAAAAGGGCGTCATCCATCGCGACCTGAAGCCTGCCAACATCAAGGTCGATGGCGAAGGCCATGTGAAAGTGCTCGACTTTGGGCTCGCCAAGGCTTTCGCCGACGAAGTACCGGAGAGCGAGCTTTCGGCGTCTCCCACCCTCAGCCGGGATGCGACCCGAGCGGGGGTGATTCTCGGCACCGCTGCCTACATGAGCCCGGAGCAAGCGAAAGGCAAGACGGTCGATAAACGCACCGACATCTTCTCCTTCGGCATCGTGCTCTACGAGATGCTGACGGGGAAGAAAGCGTTTGCGGGCGAGGACGTCCCGGAGGTTCTGAAACGTCGGCTACGGCGGCACCTGGGGACCAGACGATACGATCGTGTATACACCGAGCTTCAATACGGGCCTCTATCACGTTTCCGCATCGGGCGGAACCCCGGTCGAGCTCACGACTTTGAGAGAAGGCGAGACAAGCCACCGCTGGCCGTGGTTCCTACCGAACGGGAAGGCCGTGCTTTTCGCTGTTGGAAAGCCCGGTGTAGACATTACGTTCGCCGACGCGACCATCGAGTCGTTTTCCCTCGAGACGGGTGAAAGGGAGGTCGTTCATCGGGGCGGGACTTATCCTCGTTATGCTTCCTCTGGTCACTTGCTCTATGCCCGCGAAGCCACGCTCTTTGCCGTGCCATTTGATGCCGACCAAATCGAGTCGACCGGAGAGCCCATTCCCGTCGTCGAAGGGGTTCGAGTCAGTGGCGGCGGTGGGACACACTTCGCGGTGGCCGACGATGGAACGCTCGTCTACGTCCCGGGCATCGGTGCTGCGGCCGAGAGAAAGCTCGTCTGGGTCGATCGCCAAGGCGTCGAGCAGCCTGTGGTGGAAACTTTGCGGCCTTATGTAGACCCTCGCCTTTCACCGGACGGCCAGCGCGTGTCCGTCCGGATCGCGGAAGCTGACGGGGACGTGTGGATCCTCGAGCTGGCTCGCGGCACCCTGACCCGGCTCACCTTCGAGGGCATCAATGCAAGACCCCTCTGGTCTCCAGACGGTGGGCGGATCATCTTCGGATCGATTCGGCTCCCAGCCACCACGCACAGTATCTTTTCCAAGGCCGGCGGACGGAAGCGGCACCGCCGAGCAACTGACGACGGGGGCCTACCGCGTACCCACATCTGTCTCATCGGATGGGAAGACGATCGTTTTTAGACAGCATAGCGACACCACCGGCCGCGACATCGGCATGGTGCGCCTGGAGGGCGAGCGGGAACCGGAGATGCTCCTTCAGACGCCCTTCGAAGAGCAGACCGGGATGCTCTCTCCCGACGACCGCTGGCTGGCTTATGTCTCCAACGAGTCCGGCCGCGAGGAGGTCTACGTCACCCCTTTTCTCGGCTCCGGCAGCAGGGTGCAGATATCGACCGAAGGAGAAAGTGGAGCGTCCTCCCCTAGAAGCCCGCGGAGCGCCAGATCGAAATCTCCGTGAGCTAGTCCATGCAGGTACAGCTCCGGAATCAACTCGCTCACCGTTTCGCTCCGACGCTTGAACAGCGGAAGCACTCGACTTTCGAACCTCTCCTCCACGTTCCGTACTCTCGGCCGGCGAACCGTCACTGTGCCCACGCTCATCGTCAGCTTCCGAGGCTTACCGTATCCATTTCGATAGCCCGCCGTTGTGTCCACGGGCTTCCGTCTCTCCGATTTCTCACGCCCGAGAAGCTCCGTGACTTCGGCTACCATCAGCTCCTGCACCCAATCCTTGGATCTCAAGCCTCGCCCACTTCTCCAGCGACTCCCAAGCCACCCTTGACGAGCTCCGTCGTCCTGTGGTCTTTTCCTTCATGGCGGTGTCTCCTTCCGTTGGCCCCTTCAGGCCGTGTTTCGTGACGCGGAAGGTTACTCCGCCTTTACTTTATTTCCACACCTTCTGAGGGGCCGCCGGGGAGCAGTTCCCGGTCTGGACCCCGGATGGCCAGCGGGTGGCATTCGGGGGTCTAGAGGGAATGTTCTGGAAATCTGCCGACGGGACCGGCGACGTCGAACTAATCGTGGAAGATTCGAGCAACCAAAGGCCACAGGCTTTCTCGCCTGACGGGACGGTGCTGGTATTCGACGATCCGAACTCGGGCTACGATCTGGGCATGCTGTCCATAGAGGGTGACCGCACCTCGACCCTCTTGCTGAACACGGAGTTTAGGGAACGCCATGCGGCGCTCTCGCCCGATGGCCGTTGGATCGCGTATCAATCGGATGAGTCGGGGCAGTACGAGGTCTACGTGCGACCGTTTCCGGATGTGAACACCGGGCGCTGGCAGGTGTCGAACGACGGCGGTGAATGGCCACTCTGGGCCCCGGACGGGCGGGCGCTGTTCTACGTCGGTGCGCAGGCCATGATGAGTGTGGCCATCGAGACCGAGCCAACGTTTATACTCGGCACGCGTGAGTCGTTGTTTGACAAGGAGCCGTATTGGACACCCCCGATCGCGCCTCAAAACCGCCGCGTCGCTATCTCCCCTGACGGCCGGTTCCTGCTGCTCAAATCGGAAGACACCGCCGGGCCGCCAAGCATCGTCCTCGTCCTCAACTGGTTCGAAGAATTGAAACGCCTCGTCCCTAGGAACTAACAAGTATCTTCCTCGAACGCAGAGATCCCCTCTCCCGTCCTTTCTGTAGAGTTCATTTCAGTCGATTTGCTTTCGTCTGAGGAAGGATGGGGAGCCAGAAAATCGTCTTGCTGTGAAGGAGGTTCGAAACCTTCAGCTGCTCGCTGGTGCTTGAACCATGCGACCGCGATCCTGTATACTCATTGTATATACGAAGAGGCGCTCGGGGATGATCACTCGAATCCAGAAGTGGGGAAACAGTCTGGGGTTGCGGATTCCACGTGCGCTCGCCGAGGACGCCGAAGTTGGCGAAGGCAGCTCGGTGGATATCTCTGTGCGCCGGGGCTCTCTCGTCATACGACCCGTAAAGCTGGAGTATCGCCTCGAAGACCTTCTGGCCGAAGTGAAGCCATCGAACCTCCATGAGGAAGTCGAGGTTTCTGGAGCTGTCGGTGGCGAGGCCTGGTGATGCCGCGAGGCTACGCGCCGAAGCGCGGTGAGGTAGTGTGGCTCGAGTTCAATCCCCAGACCGGTCATGAGTAGGCCGGTCGACGTCCGGCGCTCGTAGTCTCTCCCGAAGCGTACAACCGAAAGGTCGGCCTTGCGCTGTTGTGCCCCATAACCAACCGAGTCAAAGGTTATCCCTATGAGGTCTTGTTGCCGGGTGGACTGGACGTTGCGGGCGCTATTCTTTCCGACCAAGTGAAGAGTCTCGATTGGAGGGCCCGACGGGCAAAGACGATATGCGACGCGCCCGTCGAAGTGACCGAAGACGTCCTAGCCAAGCTCAGAACACTCGTCGGTTAAAGGAGGTGTTACTTTCAGTTACTCGTTTCCGGACCGAGTAACTAAAAGTAACACTTTCCTCCCCCGCAATAGGCTTCCCTTCCGCTCTACTTGAATACCCGTGGGGACGTGGGGGAGGTATCTCCGCAAGAAAATCGTCTACTACATTCAGGGGCTCCCAGCCCCGCGTGCACGGATGCTTAGGACACTTGAGCTTGTATGCTAGAAATGGCATAATATGAACAGTGCGGATGTACTGAAGCCACTCTTCTGGGTGGGCTCAGCGCTCGAGGAAGTGATGACCAAGAAAAGCCGAGTCAGAAAAAGCAGCGGTAACGTTTTTGCGGACCTGGTAGTTCCCGGTCCCAGCGAGGCGCTTGCCAAGGCAGAAATCGCTCGTTGCATCATCGAAATACTCGATGACCATCACCTGACTCAGATGGCTGCCGCCAGAATCCTTGGCGTCGACCAGCCGAAGGTCTCTGCGCTCAAGCGTGGCCGGTTGGAGGGCTTCTCCACGGAGCGTTTGTTCAAGTTCCTCAACGCGCTCGGCCGGGACGTCGAGATCGTGATCAAGAAGAAATCGACCGCTGCGAGGCCAGCGCGCATTCGAGTGTCGGTGGGTCGAAGCTAGGATAGGCTGGGCTATCGTTGGTTACTCGGCCCAGACCGAGTAGGTATGTTTCGCCACAATGCGTTTCACCTCGCCGATCAGGAAGATCGAACCGGCGATGACGACTTCCCCGGACACACCGGCCAGATGTCTTGCATTCGCTAACGCCTGCTCCGGCGAGTCGATCGCACTCGCAGAAAACCCCAGGCGCGATGCATGACGAGAAACGTTTTCCGGATCTAGCGCTCTTCGGCTAGGTAGTTTTGTCGCGATCAAATGCTGGAAGTGTGGCCTCAGGAGCTCGAGCATCTTCGTTGACTTCTTGTCTTTAAGGACTCCATAGAGCAAGACTCGGTTCGGATGCGGGTGGGCTTCTAGGTATCGAGCCAAAGCCGACGCACCCATCGGGTTGTGCGCCACGTCGATCAGAAGGCCGGGCGAGCCTTCGATTCTCTCCAGCCGGCCTTCCCAAACGGTCGCGGCGACTCCGGCGCTCACCGCCTCCTTCGAGACCTGGAAGCCCAAATGGCTCGTGAGCTCAGCGATGCGCACCGCAAGCGACAGGTTCTCCACTTGGTGTGCCCCAACGAGAGGCAAGAAAAGCTCCGGGTACACCGATTGCGGCGTTTCCAGACGAACCCACTGGCCGCTGCGTCCCCCCCTGGCCTCCTTCGCCACAGCGGTCACTTCTCTTGGAACCTCGAACAGAGGAGCCCGCTGTCGGTCGGCTTCCGCGCGGATGATGGCAAGCGGCTCGGGATCGGTCACCGAAGTCACCACCGGCCGGCCGGGCTTGATGATCGCAGCTTTCTCGGCCGCAATGGCAGCAACGGTGCTACCGAGAAAGCGCTCGTGATCCAAACCGATATTGGTTATCGCGGTCAGTGCCGCCGGAACGACGTTGGTCGCGTCCCAGCGGCCACCCATCCCCACCTCGATCAACGCAACGTCGATCTCTTTCTGACGGAAGAACTCGAACGCGCAGGCCGTAGTGAGCTCGAAAAAAGTGGGGTCAGTGAGGAGCTTCCCCCGTTGCCGCAACTGAGCGGTCACGCCTTTCACCTTTTCGACCACCGCGGCGAGCTCTTCTGATGGGATGAGCTCACCCACCGCCATGATGCGCTCTTCCAGGCAGACCAAGTGCGGAGACGTGTACCGGCCGGTACGTAGACCGGAAGCGCGAAGGATGGACTCGAGTAGGGCGATGGTCGAGCCCTTCCCGTTCGTTCCCGCAACTAGTATCGACTGCCAGCGTCGCTCGGGATGTTCCAGGGCTTCGACTAGGAGTCCGATGTTCTCGAGCCCGAACTTGATCCCGAACCGCTCGTGACCGACGAGATAGGCTACCGCTGCGGCATGATCCATGTGGGTGAAGCCTCTGTTAGGAAAGGTAGTCTTCTGCCGCCGAGTGGGCGGACTCGACCGGAGGGGTATCGCTGAAGAAGTGAAGGACCTTGCCCAAGATCTCCTTCATCTGCCTTCGCTCCACGATCATGTCCAGCAGCCCGCGCTCCATGAGACGCTCCGAGCGTTGAGAGCCGGGCGGCACCGGCTCGCGGATGGTTTGCTCGATCACCCGCGGCCCGGCAAAACCGATGAGGGCTTTCGGCTCGGCGATATTGAAGTCACCGAGCATCGCGAAGCTCGCGGTGACGCCACCGGTCGTGGGATCGGTGAGGATGGAAAGGTAAGGCACCGACGCTTCGTCGAGGCGAGCGAGGGCGGCGCTGATCTTGGCCATCTGCATCAAGGAAAGCGCGCCCTCCTGCATCCTGGCGCCGCCCGAGCGGGAAATGATAATCAGCGCGGTGCGCTCTTCGAGAGCTCGCTCGATGGCGCGCGTGATCTTTTCTCCCACGACCACGCCCATGCTGCCCCCGATGAAACTGTATTCCATCGAGGCCACGATGACCGGGATGCCCGAGATGGTTCCCCGCACCGTGATAATGGCGTCGTCGAGTCCGGTTTGCTGCCGGCTGGTCTGAAGGCGATCTCGGTATCGCTTGGTGTCCTTGAACTCGAATGGATCGGTGGACCGGAGCCGTGCGTCGAACTCCCCGTAGGAACCGCCGTCCAAAAGCGCGGCCAGCCTTTCGGCGGCCGAGAGGCCGAAATGGTAATTGCACTTGGGGCACACGTTTTGGTTGCGTACCACCTCTTTCTTGTAGAGGATTTCCGCACACCCCTGGCACTTGCTCCAGAGGCCCTCCGGCATCCGGCTCTTTTTTTCCGGAGGCGCAAGCGGGGTTTTTTCCTTCTTGAACCAGCTCATGGGAAGGGGCGAATCCTAACAAGTCCAGGTGTCGGCGTCAAATTAGCCCGTAGATTCCTCGGGCTCTATCTCGATGCCGAGCATGGTACACGCCGCGTCGTACATCTGCACGGCCGCCTTACGCCTCTCCTGGAGCTCGGCCAGACGCTCCTTCACCACGGAGAGCTCCTTTTCGATCTGCTGGTCGATCTCTTCCAGCTGGCGCAGAGCGACCTCAAGCGTCTGGCGGTACGTACGAGTTTCTTCTTCGCTAAGAGGCATTTCTTATTAAGATACCGCCCCGGGATCGGTATTCGACCCGGCGGCTTCGGTTGCATCGGAAACGAACAGCCTCCCCACGCACTTGGCGAGCCCCGCCGCTCCAACCGCAGGCCGGCGGCGAAGGTACGCGTCCAGGTCTCGCAGCATTTCGGATGCGTCCTGATAACGGTCATCCGGCTCCTTCTTCAAGGCCTTCGCCACGACGGCTTCCAGCTCGATGGGGACCGCCGGGTTGAAAGAAGACGGCGTGAGAAAGTGAGCTTCTCGTACTCTCTCCAGGATGCTCATCTCCGACGTACCCATGAAGAGGCTGCGCCCGGCCAACATCTCGAAGAGCACCACGCCCAGGGAGAAGATGTCCGACCGTTTGTCCATGGATCTGCCCCAGGCCTGCTCCGGAGCCATGTAGAGGAGCTTCCCTCTGAGCGAGCCGCTGTCCGTGGAGGGAGCCTTGATGGCAGCCTTGGCAATGCCGAAGTCGGCGAGCTTTACCTCACCTTCCCGCGAGATCAGAATATTGGGAGGGCTCACGTCGCGATGCACGATGCGGAGCGGCTTTCCGGACGGATCGCGGTGCCGATGCGCGTACTCGAGAGCGCTCGCCACCTTGGTCGCCACGAGGGCCGACAAATCGACGTCCAGTATAGTTTCCGCTTCCCGCACCCGGGAGAGGATCGCTCTCAGATCCAGCCCCTCGATGTACTCCATAGCGATGTAATACGTGTTCTCGATTTTTCCGAGATCGAAGATCTGAACGATGTTCGGATGCGACAATCCCGCCACCATCTTCGCTTCGTTGATGAACATTTCCACGAAGTCTTTGTTGTCGGAGAGATGGGGGAGGATTCGCTTGACCGCAACCATTTTCTCGAAACCCTCCACGCCTCGACGTTTAGCCCGGAAGATTTCCGCCATGCCTCCGGTGGCCATTCGGTCGAGCAGGTGATACTGGCCGTACGGGAAGCCACTCCTTTCACGGTCCGCATCCGCGCGGCCCGACTCCTTGTTAGGGTCTAGCTTCGAATCCTGAAGAAGCGTCGAGTAAGCGAGATCTACTATCGAGTAGTGCTCCTGGGAGCCAGGGGCATGAGTGTCCGGGGGACCTTTCTTGACCGAAACCGTATCAGAACTAACCTCCGCCTTGGGAGATGCGGTCTGGCGGTGTGCCGAGACGGCGCGGGACGGCGCGCTGCCGTCGGCTCCCTTCTCGCCTCGATCTCCGGGCTCGTCGATGATTTCGCCGAACAGATCATTCGAGGTCAGCAGGTCGCCTTGTCCCGGTGGCGCGCCACGCGGCCGCCGCTTCTGCTTGACGTCACCGCTGGCGAACTCGCGAGGAGCGTCTGGGGAGAAGGGGCTCTTGTCCTTTTCTTTAGCCATGCGTCCTGCCCCGATCCTGGTTCCCTTGGATGGAGTCAGTATAAGAGACGCGTCGCTCACCGTCAAAGCACCTGGAACAAATGGACTTGTTAGGCGCGAGCCCCAGGCCGGGAGGATCAGGGGGACAGCCTCCTCCCCGATTTTGTCTGGGCTGGCGGGTCGGAGATTAGTGGATCGCCACCGGTACCCGATCGGCGTCCTCTGTCGACACGCCAATCTGGGTCTGCTTCTTCTGGCGCAGCTCTCGAATCAAGGCCCGAGATTTTTGCGGCTCGGACAGGCTCTCTTCGATGGCGTTCAGGGCCTCGACATCGCTTCCACCCTGTTGCTTGAGAGACTCCAGCATCCCGTTGAAATAGCCGGGGAAGTCCTCCAGAAAGTCGCGGTCCCTGAACTGGATCTCGAAATTGACGTTGCCCTCGCGGACGCGGTTGAGGCTCAGCTTGACCCGGTAGAGAGGTCCGGCTATCTGATTGCTGAGGTAGACCCCGATGATCCCCACCAGCACCATCCCGAAAGACAGGATGAAGCCGATCGCCACCGAGAACAGCACCGGGGCGGAGAGCAACGGTACCAGCCCCGATCGGGGCACCAGGTGGTAAAAGCGCAGGATGTGCCCCTGGTAGAAGTAATAGAGGATGATCGAGAAGAAGAGGGAGTTCGCCCCCCAGATCGCCAGCAGGAGCCCGATCAAACGGTACTGAAACGCCTTGTCGACGATGAGTCGGCGGCGACGGTTGGGCTTGCGCCGTTCTTGGGGTTTCGATTCGCCTTGGGTGGTCATAGGAACCTCCGCTCCATGCTCTGTTGCGATCAAGATTGGCTCGCGGCCAACGAAACGTCCGCGTCGCGAGCACCAATATTGCGGTTCCCGTCGGACGACTCTTACGAAACCTAGACTGTAATGAGAGAGATAACAGAACTAGTGTAGCACGACAGCGGGGCGGGCGACAAGGGGCCGGGCGAGGCTACGACTGGCCGGGAGTCTACTCTTAACCCATTGTCTTAGAAGGGTATCATCGGGATTGGCCGGGCATGAAAAAGCGGGTCCCGCCACCCAAGGACTGCATTTCGTGAATCAGATCATCCAAGGATGTGGCTGGGTGGGAGAAATCCACGTCGGCGGTATTGACCACTAGGAGGGGGGTCTCCGAATAGTGGAAAAAAAAGTAGTCGTAGGCCTTGACCAGCTCGCGGAGATAGGCCTCGCCGGGACCGGGGTCGGAGCGGCGCTGCCGCGACTTGAGGCGTTTCAAGAGAACTTCCGCGGGCGCTTGAAGATAGATCACCAGCTCAGGCGGGGGCACTTCCCCTTCGAGAACCCGGTAGATCTTCTCGTACAGCATCAGCTCGGTGTCGTCGAGATTGAGGTAGGCGAAGATCTTGTCCCTCGCGAAGATGAAGTCGCAGGCCGTGACTTGACGAAATAGCTCTCGTTGCGCAAGCTCCGAGAGCTGCCGATAGCGGCTCAGGAGAAAGAACATCTGACTCTGGAAAGCCGCTCCTGGCTTTTCATGATAGAAGTCACAGAGGAAGGGATTCTCCGCCTTCTCGAGTACGACCGACGCCTCGAGGTGGGTCGCGAGGCGTTCGACCAGAGCGGTCTTCCCGACTCCAGGAGGCCCTTCGATCGATATGTACCGCGGATTCATTACGGGCGTTCCGGGGACGCGCCGAGACGAATGACGACCGAGTCATCGAGACACCCCTGGAGCAGCTCCGCGACGCTCAAACCGAGCCGTGGATGTATCCAGTCAGGGGCGATCTCCCGCAACGGAACCAACACGAAACGCCTCAGGTGAAGCCGAGGATGTGGCAAGGTCAGATGGGCCCCTTCGAGAAGCGTGTCGCCGGCTGTCAGAAGGTCCAAATCGATGGGGCGGGGCGAGTGGAAGTAGCGGCGCTGCCGTCCCTGGCTCTTTTCGATATCCTGGCAGATGGAGAGCAAGTCCTGCGGCTCGAAGGGGCTTCTTACCCGAGCTACGGCGTTCGTGAACCACGGCCTTGGCGGCGCGTCGACCGGCTCGGTGCGGTACAAACTCGACACTTCTTCTACAACGACGGAGCCCTCCTGGAGCCTGCGCAACGCCAGGGAAATCTCTTCCGTCGGCTCGCCAAGGTTAGAGCCAAAGCTAATAAAACCTTCATGGGAGGACACGCGAGATTATAGGCTCCGCCGCGTCCCGGATCAACGCGGGTCGATCTTTTGACACCGCTACATCCGGTGACTAACATTCCAAGGCGGTAGGCGACTACATTCAAACGAGGTCAGCCATGGGATCCCAGACACTCAACGAGCTCTTCTTTCATGACATGGAGACGCATCGCCGGCCGGACGTACTCCGATATAAGTCCGGCGGCTCCTGGCAATCCGTCTCTTGGAAGCAAATGCTGGAGCGGGTTCGCGATCTCGCTCTGGGACTCTATGAGCTCGGCGTGAGGCGGGGGGACCGGGTGGTCCTCTTGGCGGAAAACCGCGTCGAGTGGTTCGTCATCGATAGAGCTCTACACATACTCGGGGCTGCCACGGTACCGATCTACGCCACGCTGACCGCCCCGCAGGTTTCCCACATCATCCGGAACTCGGAGTCGAAAGTCGTCATCGCCTCCACGCCGGAGCAGCAAGCCAAGGTGGCGCAGATCCGAGGCGAGCTGAATCTCGTGGAGCATGTCATCCTAATCGACCCTCCGGGCAAGAGTGGTCTCGAGGGCTTGCGTCTCGACGAGATCTCCGCTCGAGGAGCAAAGAAGGCCGCCGGTGAGCCCGAGCTTCACCGGCGCCTGGCCTCAGAAGTAGAGCCCGAGGATTTGGCCAGCATCATCTACACCTCGGGAACGACCGGCGATCCCAAGGGAGTCATGCTGACCCACAAGAACTTCCTCTCCAACACGGAGGCATCCCTTCAGGTACTGCCAATAAGCGAAACGGACGTGGCGCTCTCGGCCCTTCCTTATAGTCACGTCTTCGAACGCATGGTGGCCCATTATCTTTATCCCCATGCCGGAACGAGTGTCGCCATCGCCGAGAGCGTGGACAAAGTCATCGACAACCTGGCAGAAATCCGCCCCACCGTCATGACGTTCGTGCCGCGCTTTTACGAGAAAATGTACGCACGCGTGCACGAGGCGGTCTCCCAAGGCAGCGCGCTTCGCAGGAAGATCTTCTCGTGGGCAGTGTCGGTGGGCCAGGAGCACGGCCGCTACCGTTTGGACAACCAGAAGGCACCGTTCCTGCTGGAGCTCAAATACAAGTTAGCAACTGCGCTCGCCTTCAAGAAACTCCAGCAACGGGTTGGGGGTCGTTTGCGGTTCTTCATCTCTGGAGGCGCACCCCTGCCCCGCGAGATCGCAGAGTTCTTCTGGGCGGCGGGCATCACAATCCTAGAAGGTTACGGCCTTTCCGAGACCTCCCCCGTCATCGCGGTCAACTACCCCGGCCGGATCCGGTTCGGCACGGTGGGCCCAATCGCTCCGGGAGTCGAAGTGAAGATCGTTTCCGACGAAGAGATCCTGGCGCGTGGGCCGAACATCATGAAGGGCTACTACAAGAATGAAGCCGCAACGCGGGAAGCCATCGACACCGAAGGCTGGTTCCACACCGGAGACGTGGGTTTCGTCGATGCGGACGGCTTTCTCAACATCACCGATCGCAAAAAGGATCTCATCGTGACCGCCGGCGGGAAGAAGATTGCGCCGCAACCGATCGAGAATCGCCTGAAAACGAATCCCTACATCGCTGAAATCGTTATCATCGGTAACCGCCGTCGTTTCGTCGCCGCCCTCATTGTTCCCGACTTCGAAAGACTCGAGGAATGGTCGCGATCGCACGGGGTCGCCTCTTCCAATCGACAGGAAGTCGTCCGCGACCAGAAGATCATCGATTTCATGCAAGCGCAGGTGGACGGGATGACCTCTAACTTGGCAAAGTTCGAAAAGATCAAGAAAGTGCACCTGCTTTCCAAAGCGTTCACCTTGGAGGGAGGGGAGCTGACACCGACTCTCAAGGTCAAGCGGAACGTCATCGAAAAGCGCTACAAGGATCTGATCGACCAGCTCTACGACGAGAATCCATGAGGGAGGACTACGAGGTTGTTATCGGTCTCGAGATCCACGCTCAACTGCTGACGACGACGAAGCTCTTTTGCGGTTGCTCGACTCGGTTTGGAGACCCCCCGAATACGCACGTCTGTCCTGTCTGTATCGGCCTTCCCGGTGCGCTACCCGTCTTGAACCGGAGAGCCGTCGAGCTCGGTATCCGGATGGGCCTTGCGGTCGACTGCCAAATCCACGAAGCCTCGGTCTTCGCTAGAAAGAACTATTTCTATCCCGATCTCCCAAAGGGTTATCAGATTTCACAGTACGATCGACCCTTGGCGGTCGGTGGCAAACTCCTCACCGAAGGCGGCGACACCATCCGAATAACCCGGATTCATCTAGAAGAAGACGCCGGTAAGCTTCTTCATGACGGCTTCGAAGGCTCGGAGAACCAGAGCGGTGTCGACTACAATCGAAGCGGCGTGCCGCTCATCGAAATCGTCAGCGAGCCCGATCTTCGTGCCCCGGAGCAGGCAGCCGCGTATGCGCAAGGCATCAAGACGATCCTGGAATACACCGAGGTCTCCGACGCCAATATGGAACAAGGCAACCTGCGTTGCGATGTCAACGTCTCGGTACGTCCCCTGGGTGACGAAAAGTTAGGAACCAAGGTCGAGATCAAGAACCTCAACTCGTTTCGCTTCCTGGTTCGCGCCATCGAGTACGAGACGGAGCGTCAGGTGGATACGCTCGATACCGGCGAGACACTGGTGCAGGAGACCAGACTCTACGACACCTCATCGGGCCACACGGTATCCATGCGCAGCAAGGAGGAGGCCCACGACTATCGCTATTTCCCGGAGCCCGACTTACCGGTGCTGCGAGTGAGCCAAGAATGGATGGAGAGGCTACGCACGGAGCTGCCCGAGCTCCCGGAGTCCAAGAGGAAACGATTCGTCGAGGAGTATCGAATCCCCACCTACGACGCCGGCGTGCTCACCTCGTCGCGGTCGTTGGCCGACTACTTCGAAGCGACCGCCGCCGCTTCCGGGAACCCGAAGGCGGCAAGTAACTGGATCATGTCGGAGTCGCTTCGAAAGGTGAAAGAAACGGGCGTTCCAATCGACGCCACGCGGGTCAGTTCCGGGGCGTTGGGCGAAATGCTCCGACTCATCGAGGACGGGACGATCAGCGGCAAGATCGGCAAGGATCTCTTCGAGAAGATGTACACAACCGGAGAGTCGCCCCGGGAACTTGTCGAAAAGGAGGGCTTGACTCAGATCACCGACCGGAAGGCATTGGAAGACGTATCACGACGAACACTCGACGAGAACCCAGCCCAAGTCGAGCAGTATCGAAAAGGAAAGACAAAGGTCCTCGGCTGGCTGGTAGGACAAGTCATGAAAGCGACGCGCGGCAAGGCGAGCCCCAATCTGGTGGGCGAAGTCCTCAGGGAACTGCTGAAATAGTGTAGCGGGAACGGCTGGGGATGATTCAAACCTACCACGTCCACAAACAATACAGCCGCGACTCCTCCGCTCTCGACGACGTCACTCTCAAAATCGACAAGGGGGAATTCGTCTTCCTCACCGGACCGAGTGGCGCGGGCAAGACGACATTCCTCAAGCTCATCTTCCGGGAGGAATCGCCCACCCAGGGTCAGATCCTGGTAAACGGACGCAACGTATCCGCGATTCCGGAATCCAAGATTCCCTTTCTACGTCGCAGCATCGGCGTGGTGTTTCAGGACTTCAAGCTGCTGAAGCGCAAAACGGTGTTCGAGAACGTGGCCTTCGTCCTGAGGGTCATGGGTGTCCCCAGAACGGAGAGGAAACGCTGTGCGTTCCAGATCCTCAAGCAGATGGGACTCCACCACAAGATGCACGCCTACCCGCTTCAACTTTCCGGTGGTGAGCAGCAGCGGGTGGCTATTGCACGCGCACTCATCAACGAGCCGGTCCTCCTACTTGCCGACGAGCCCACCGGAAACCTCGACCCCGAGCTCGCCTACGAGATCATGACCCTCTTCAAGGAAATCAACAATCGAGGAACCACGGTCTTGCTTGCAACCCACGATCGAGAGTTCATCGCTCGAATGGGCAAGCGGGTGATTCATTTGGAGAACGGCAGAGTGATCGAGGGTTGAGCGAGAGGGCTGACATTGGGTTCCTTAGTGCCGCGGGGCCCCACCCCCACGGCCTGCGCCTTCGTCGGCCCTTTCGGGCCGGGCTCGCTCCGCTCGCGCAGGGCGCCAACGATCTGCGTGCGCCCTGCTAGCTCGCTAAGAACGTCTTGATGCGGGCGACCACTAGATCGAGAGCCACTTGATTCTCGGCTCCCTCGGGAACGATGAGGTCGGCATAGCGTTTCGACGGCTCGACGAACTCGAGGTGCATCGGGCGGACGGACTCGAGGTACTGCTGCGTGACCATCTCCAGATCCCGGCCGCGCTCCAATATGTCACGGCGCAGCCTCCGCAGGAGTCGGACGTCGGCGTCGGCGTCGATATAGAGCTTGATGTCGAGCAGCCGCCGGAGCCGCTCATCATCCAAGACGAGAATACCCTCGACGACGAGGATCCGCTTGGCCTCCACTAAGGCCACCAGTTTCCTTCCGTGAATGCGTTACATAGTCGTAGGCCAGCTTGGGTACCGGCCTTCCCTTCTTGAGTTCGTCGAGATGGTGGAAGAGCAGATCCGCGTCGAAGGCGTGCGGGTGGTCGTAGTTGACTTTGCCCCGTTCTTCGAGAGACAGCTGGCGGTGATCGTGATAGTAGGCATTCTGGGACAGCAGCACCGCATCACACGAGCCCACCGCCTCCATGATGGCGGCGGCAAAGCTCGTCTTCCCGGAGCCCGTGCCGCCGGCGATGCCGATCAAAACTGGGCCATCCATCTCGTCAGCGAGAGTCTGCTTTCAAATCTGTCCGACGTCAAATCGTACAGATGGTCCAAACCGTTGAAACCACTAGACGGCTGCGAACCGAAGCCAGTAACTGGAGTATAATGCTCTCGCCCGATGCAATTTCTGCACGCAATCGGCTACTGTTTCCAAGAGGCTTTTGCCGAGCTTTGGCGGAATCGGCTCGTCAACCTCGTCTCCATCGCCACCATCGCCGTCTCCCTCGTCATGCTCGGCATATTTGCCGGCCTCTCCGAGAACCTCAACGTACTACTCGCCGGCTGGTCCAACCGCGTCCAGGTAACGGCCTACCTGGCCGACGACGCCGAAGCGGCCGATAGGGAAAGGTTCGAAGCGCTGCTGCGCTCGTTTGCCGAGGTAGAGTCCTACGAGTTCGTAAGCAAGGAGCAAGCCGTCGAGCGATTTCGATCGTACTTTCCGGAGCTCGAAGGCTTGCCTGCCATGCTGGAATCCAATCCGCTGCCTGCGTCGTTCGAGATCCTGATATCCGAAGGACACCGCGCTCCAGAACAGGTGCACCGTTTCGCCGACAAGCTCGCGGGCGGGCCGGGTATCGACGGCGTGGACTACGACCTGCTTTGGATCGAGCGGCTGACGGCAATCATCGAACTCGTGCGTGTCGTGGGCTTCTTCATCGGCGGAGCGATGGTTGTTGCCGCGATCTTCACCATCTTCAACGTGGTCAAGCTCACGGTCTATGGCCGACAGGACGAGATCGGGATCATGCGTCTCGTTGGGGCGACGAACACCTACATTCGGGGGCCGTTCCTGGTGGAGGGAATGCTTCAGGGCGGCTTAGGAGGCGGGCTGGCCCTTGGGCTCCTCTATCTGGCGCACGAGCTCCTGCTCCGGGAGATCTTGTCCTCCTCGCAACTCATGCTGGGAACGGATTGGCTCACCTTCCTTTCTCCCGAGGCATGGGTGGCCATCTTCATGGGAGGGATGGTCGTGGGCTTGTTCGGAAGCGCGCTCTCGGTTCGCCGGTTCCTGCGCGGATCCGGTTGATGCTCGCGTTCGGTCGGCTGGGTCGTTTCGCTAGTGCCCTAGAAACGATAGGACTTGCCCTGCTGAACCAGCTCGATGCGCCCCACGCCGAGTGAGCGAAGTTGGCGGGTGATCCGCCTGCTGTGACCCGGCTTGACGTGGGCAATCAGGATTCGGACACGGCGCTCGAGCTTGAGGAGGTCCCGTTTCAAGAGCTCCGGTGTCATATGGCCGCTCACCTCGGCTCTTTCCTCCTCTTCGTTGGGAAAGGCAGCCTCGGTGATGATCGCCTTGAGATTTTTCTTTTGATTCGCTACTTCCCAGATTCGATCCGTGGGTCCCGTATCGCTTGTATATATGATGGCGTTCTTTCCATCCTCGATGAGGAGCCCCACGGTAGGGGTGATGTGATTTACAGCCAAGGGCGTGAACGTGAGCTGGTCTACGGTGAAGGGCTGCTCTTCCTTGATCTCCTGAAAGCGAAGCGTGGGTGAGTGGTCGTTTGGCAGGCGAGAGAAATCCGGCCATAAAACGTCGTTGAACATGTGTTCACGCAGCGCGGCCAACACGGGGGATGTGCCATAGACCACGGCGGGTGCCTCGATGCGTCCGTAGACGTTGTCGGCGAAGAAAGCGAGCGCGCAGTTGTGATCGAGATGCGAGTGAGTCACGATGACGTGGCGCACTCGTGTCTGCTCTTCGAGGGTTAGAGTCTGTGTCAGGGTGCCTGCGTCCAGCGCGATACTGTCGTTCAGTAGATAACTGGACAAGTGGCGGCCTTTGACGCTGCCGCCGAAACAGCCAAGCACCCTGAGCCTCATGCCCCCCTCGCGGCATCTAAATAGTTGGAAGGGAGACTATGCCATTCCCAGCGTACGGCACGCGAATCTGAAAGCACTCGGTCTCCCGGTGTACTCAACGAACTTCGAAGGGCAGGATAATCGTTAACTATAACTTCCACGGTGACGACTGTCAAGATGTCGAAGCTTGACCCTCCTGCACGCGACTCAATAGGATGGCTCGATGGTCCTTATGGCTCCCGTCGTGATGTCCCCCGATGCCGTCGTCCGGGAGAGCTTCGGGCGTAGAGAGTTTCTCCGCCGCGGAGCGGGCGGCTTGCTTCTCACCCTGGGAGCCGCTCTCCCCGGATGCTCGGGAGGCGAAGACGAGACCGGCGGGCGAGGTCCTTTCGCCGAGACCGAACGTGAAGTGCTCCGTGCGATCTGTGCCCGGCTGCTCCCCGGGGGCAGCCGGGCCCCGGCAGCCGCTGAGGTCGATGTCGCCGGACGCATGGAGCGGCTCCTCGATGCGCGCGGGGCGACCTCCGACTTCCGGCGTCTCTTGGCGCTTTTCGAATGGAGCCCCTTGCTCTTCGAAGCCAAGCCGGGTCGCTTCACCCGGCTTCCGGAGGAACGTCAGGAGCAGGTCCTCCGCGGGTGGGCCACCAGCCGCCTCGGGTTTCGCAGAAGCGGGTTCGTGGCCATTAAACGGCTTGCGATGAGCATCTATTACACTCAACAGGAGAGCTGGCCGGCCATCGGTTTTCCTGGTCCCTGGTTGCAATCATGAGCCAACACCAAAACGTCGTCGATACGGCCGATGTTCGCGGCTTGTTGCAGGTGCAGGCCGAGGTCGCCGTCGTGGGCTCCGGCACCGGGGGCGCGGTCTCGGCCAAGGAGCTTGCCGAAGTAGGTATCGACGTCGCTCTCTTCGAGGTAGGCGGCTACCTGCGCTACCCGGACTTCAACCAACGTGAGGAAGACATGTACCGCCGCCTCTACCGAAACCAGGGGGCACAGTCCACGCGAGATCTATCCATCAACATCCTTCAGGGTCGCTCGGTGGGCGGGAGCACGGTGATCAACAACTGCATTTGCTTCCGGACTCCCGAGAGAGTTCTCACGCGATGGCGGGAAGAGTTCGGGTTGAACGAACTGGACGTCGAGTCCCTCCGACCGTACTTCGAACGGGTGGAGGCGACGCTGGGTGTCGTGCCCATCCTTTCAGTCGAGGTCAACGAGAACAACCGAGTCCTGCTCGAAGGCTGCGAACGGTTAGGTTACAGAGCCGGCAGGTTCTCTCACAACCGCAAAGACTGTGTGGGCTGTGGCTACTGCATGCTCGGTTGCCCTTACGAACGTCATCAGAGCGTCGACATGAACTACGTGCCGCAGGCACTGAATGCCGGGTGTCGGTTGTACACGCGTTGCCGCGTCGAAGAAATCCTGACCGAGGGTGGCGATCTGGCGGGAGTCGCCGGCTCGCTACTGGATGAGCGCTCGGGACGCCCGCGAACTCGCTTCGAGGTTCGGGCGCCGGTCGTGGTCCTCGCTGCGGGAGCCATCCATACGCCGGCCCTGCTTCTCGCCAGCGGTCTCGCGAATGGCTCGCGCCAGGTGGGGCGTGGGCTGGCGCTTCATCCGCTCGCCGCCTCGTTCGGCAAATTCGATCGACTCATTGACGGTTTCGTCGGCATCCCTCAGTCGACTTACTGCGATGAGTTCGAAACACTCGAAGACGGCTCGGACGGCTTCATCATCGAGTGGCATTTTCGCCATGCCCGCTCTCTTCGCGAGCGTGTGTCCCTCCTTCGGTGAAGACTACCGCTACTTATCGGGCATGTACGCGATGATCAAGGACGACGGCCGCGGCACGGTCGAGCTCGGCGAAGACGGGCGGCCTGTCATCGACTACGAGCTGGGAGAGCGAGAAAAGAACCTGGTTCGGCGAGGACTCAAAGAAGTGGCCCGGATCTTCTTCGCCGCCGGGGCGCAATTCGTCACCCATCTCCTCTCGCAACCTTTAGTCCTTCGCTCCGCGGAATAAATCGCCCTACTGGACGAGCTGCCGTTGCGCCCCAACGAAATGGCATTGTTCTCCGCCCACCCTCAGGGCTCCTGCCGCATGCATGCCGATGCAACGCAAGGTCCTATCGACGGTCATGGTGAAACGCACGAGGTTCCCAATCTCTTCGTTGCCGATGCCAGCGCTTTCCCGACCTCGGTGGGCATCAATCCACAGATCACGATCATGACCCTGGCGAGCAGACAAGCCAGCGTGATCCGGCAAAGGCTGGGTCGGCCGCCCCTCGCGTGAGCACCTTCACGCTTTACCTGCTTGGCGCGATCAACCTCGGGATCGGCATCTACTCGTTGCTATCCACTATCGCGTACCACCGCTATGCCAGACGTTCCCCGGGAAACACCCTTGCGAGCGGATATCGACCGACCGTCGCGCTCTTCGTTCCTTGCTGCGGTGACGAGGAGGGATTGGAAGAAAACCTCCGATCGCTGGTCGAACAAGATTACGAGCCGCTCGAGATCGTCTTCATCGTGGAAGACGAGGCGGACTCGGCGGTTCCGGTCATCCGGCGCGTGATGGAAACCAACGATCGCCCGGCCGCGCTGGTGACTGCCGGCATCGCCTCCCGATGCGGCCAAAAAGTTCACAATCTACTCATGGGCCTCGCGCGGGCCAAACACGCAGAGGTCTTTGCCTTCGCAGACTCCGATGGAATCACGGATAGCGCCTGGCTCGCTAACTTGGTCGCGGCGCTTCGGAACCCCGAGGTGGGGGTCGCCTCGAGCTACCGTTTCTATCTGCCCGAACCCGGTAACCTCGCCTCGGTCCTGCGCTCCGCTTGGAACGCAGGCGTCTTGACACTTCTGGGAGACCACGACCGCAACTTCGCCTGGGGCGGGGCGATGGCTATTCGGCAAGAGATTTTTCGAAAGGCCGAAGTGGAGCAAGCCTGGCAAGGCACCCTGTCCGACGATTACGCTCTCACCCATGCCGTGCGTCGCGCCGGGTACCGGGTAGAGTTCGTGCCACGGTCCATCGTTCTCTCTCGAGGGAAAGTAGGACTCCTTTCGCTCATGCGATGGTGTGGACGCCAGATGGCCATCACCCGCGTGTACTGGCCGAATCTATGGCGCCTCGGTGGAGGAAGCCAGGTGGTCTTCGTGCTGTTCCTACTCGGGGGAGCCGAGGCCGCCGTTTCCGGCGACATCGGTGTCGCGGCAGTCCTAACCCTGGTGCTGCTCCTCAGTTGGGCGAGCGGTGCGATCCGGGCTCGGGCGGTGCGGCTCTTGTTACCGCGATGGAACGACCGTCTGCGACACTATCACTGGTCCTATGTCCTCCTCGCCCCGGTGACGAGCCTTCTGACGGTGTACGCGTTCTTGACGTCCGCCTTATCCCGGCGCATCCACTGGCGGGGCAGGGTCTACGAAATGCGATCTCCCACAGAAACGGTTATCATCGGCTAGTGACGAGCTATTGATAAAGGGCACTAGCTTGAGGTCTCTAAGTTGAAACTGAAAAAAATTCTACTGCCCACCGATTTCTCGGAGAGTGCCGAACGGGCCCTCCGCCAAGCCGTCGCCCTAGCACTCATCAGCAAAGCCGAGCTTCACATCTTTCACGCCGTGCTGCTCCACGCCGAAGACCCACAACACCTTCAGTGACCCTGCCCGGGTTTTGTGGACATCAACCGAGGCGCGACAATGCGCCTGGAGGCGTCCATGGGAGAACGACGACGCAGGAAGTTCACGGGGGAGTTCAAGAAGGAAGCGGTCCGGCTGTTCAGGGAGGGCGAGGGCAGCATCGGCCAGGTCGCTAAGGAACTGGACCTGACGGAATCGGCCCTTCGAAACTGGGTGAAACAATACAAAGTTGATCACGGTGAAGGTCCACGCGAGGCTCTGACGACGGCGGAACGTGATGAGCTCCGTTCGCTACGGCGTCGAGTGCGTACGTTGGAGCAAGAGCGAGAAATATTAAAAAAGGCGGCGGCCTTCTTCGCGAAGGAAAGCGAATGAGATTCAAATTCATTCACGCGGAGCGGGCCAACTACCCGGTGCGGGTGATGTGCCGAGTTCTGAGGGTATCGACCAGCGGCTACTACGCTCAGATGAAGCGCGCGCCCAGCAAGCGACAGTGTGAGGATGGGAAGCTGAAGCTGCGCATCCAAGCGATCCACGCCCATAGCCGTGGTACCTACGGCAGGGAGCGTGTACGTCGCCAGCTTGACGGGGAGAACGTCGAGGTAGGCAAGCAGCGAGTGGCACGGCTGATGCGTGAGATGGGCCTGCAGGGTCTGCCCAGCAAGCGTTTTCGCCGCACGACCGACAGCAAGCACGATCGCCCCATCGCACCCAACGTGCTCGGCCGGAACTTCGAAGCCGAACGACCGAACCAGTTCTGGGTGACGGACATAACCTACATCCGGACTTGGGAAGGCTGGCTCTACTTGGCGGTCATCCTCGATCTGTTCTCGCGTCGTGTCGTAGGCTGGGCGATGCAGCCCCACCTGCGCGCGGAGCTTGCTCTCGAGGCGCTTCACATGGCCTTGGGGCGCCGCCTGCCGGAAAGTGGCTTGGTGCATCATTCAGACCGTGGTACTCAATACGCGGCTGCGACCTACCAGGCCGTGCTCGATGAGTACGGCATCGTGTGCTCGATGAGCCGCAAGGGTGATTGCTGGGACAACGCCGTGACCGAGAGCTTCTTAGGCACGCTCAAGACCGAGCTCCTCCACCGGTGTAGTTGGCCAACACGACGTATGGCCAAAGACGCGGTCGCGAGCTACATCGAGGGGTTCTACAATCCGTATCGACTCCACTCGTCACTCGATTACAACAGCCCAATGGTGTTCGAACGGATTCATGACCTCAAAACGGCTCATGCGAGATAATCAACCTGTCCACTTTTCCTGGGCAAGGTCACAGACCGTATTGAAGGGTTATACCGAGCACATCGACGAGGAAGCTCGCAAGATTCTGGAAGAGAAATCCGGTGAGATCGGGGAATCGCGGCCTGGACGTCTCCATTCTCGACCGCCCGCGGCGTCTCGCCCTTCGAAGCCGTCATGGAAGCGGTCGAAAACATCCAACCGGACCTCATCGTCATGGGAACTCATGGGCGGACCGGGGTGGGAAGACTGCTGCTAGGAAGCGTCACCGAAAAGGTGCTCCGGTACTCACCGACCCATGTCCTGACGGTTCGGAAGGACTCCGCGTCATCGGAGAATCGGACGATTCCAAACGAGTCCTCGTTCCCGTCGATTTCACGGACTTCTCCCGTCGCGCTCTCGAGGCGGCGACCTCGTTCCTCTCGGAGAAAAATTCTCTGACTCTGGTCCATGTCGTGGCCAGCCCCATTCACCCTTCGTTCTATGCCGGCGATATCACCAACCTCTTTGAAGTCGACCCGGAGCTCCCGAGTCGGATCAAAACCAGTCTCGAGGAGTGGTTGGGAGATCGGCCCGGCGAGATCGTCGTCACGGAGGGTGATGCCGCCGATGAGATCCTGAAGACAGCGGAGAAGACGCGGGCCGGGCTCATCGTCATGGGGAGTCGAGGATTGAGCGGTGCCGATCATCTTCTCATGGGCAGCGTTACCGAAAGGATTGTCCGTACTTCCCCGGTGCCCGTACTCACTGTGAAGTAAACGCGCGTAAAGATATAATCTCCCGCCATGTGGACCACCCCCCGACTGGATACTCTCATTTTGTTTGTCACCTCCCGCTGCAACTCGGTGTGCCGCACGTGCTTTTATTGGGAGGAGCTGAATCAGAAGGGAGATCTGACCCTCGGCGAGATCGAGCGCCTATCCTCGACCATGCCGGAATTCAACGAGGTGTGGCTTTCCGGTGGAGAGCCCACCCTGAGAGAAGACCTTCTGCAAATCGTCTCGGGTTTCTACGGAACGAACGGCGTCCGCTCCATCAACTTTCCGACGAACGGGCTCCTGCCGGAGAAATTGGTGGAGCAGCTTGGCCGTATCGGCACCGCTTGTCCAGAGCTCCGCATCAATTTGAACCTGGCACTCGACGGTCTCGAGGCGACCCACGATCGCCTTCGCGGCGTGCCAGGAAACTTCGAAAAAGCCATGAAGAGTCTCGGAGCTCTCCAAGAACTGCGCTCCCGACTTCCCGAGTTGCGCCTTCATATCAACTCGGTGGTGTGCCGGGACAACATCGATGAGATGCTCCCTCTTGGCGAACACATCCGCGACCGATTCGATCTCGACGGCCATTACTTCCAGGTGATCCGTGGCGAACCTCTGGATCCGTCACTCCTCGAAGTCCACAAGGAATCGATTGCGGTGCTCTATCGTGACCTGCAGCCGATCTATCGCCACTACGGGGAGAGAATCGAGAAAAGAAAGAGGGGGTTAAATGCTTCCCTCGCGCGGGTCTCCTACGTCGGGACGCTGAATTTCTATCACCAGATCCAGGCAGCCAATCTCGACCGACACAATCGATGGCCGATGCCCTGTACCGCGGGTCAGAACATTGCCGTCGTGGACGCCAATGGAGACTTGCGTGCGTGCGAGCTTCGGAACGACGCTCGGCAATCTACGTGATTTCGATTGCGACTGGAACCTCTTCTGGCAATCGAGGGCCCGAACTGCAGAGGTCGACGCCATCGAGCGCGACAGCTGCTGGTGCACCCACGTCTGCTTCATCCACGCCAGCGTCAAGGCCAGTACCAAAGCCGTGATGGTGGACATTCCGCGAGCCTACTTTGCTCGCGCCTAGTGACATCCCCACTTGGGAGAGACACTCGTGAATCAGCCAATTCTGAAGATCGGACACAGTCCCGACCCGGACGATGCTTTCATGTTCTGTGCTCTTGCCCGAGGCGCGGTCCGTATTCGAGACTACGCCATCGAACACGTGATGGAAGATATCGAAAGCCTCAACCTTCGTGCGCTGAAGGGCGATCTAGAAGTCACCGCCATTTCCGCCCACGCCTACCTCTCCCTCGTCGACCGCTACTGGGTGCTCTCCACCGGTGCGAGTATGGGGGAAGGATATGGGCCCGTTCTCGTTTCCAGAAAGCCTCGGTCCATCGACGAGCTCGTGGGTAGGCGCGTCGCCATTCCGGGAGAGAAAACCACCGCGGCACTTCTTACCTGGATTTATCTGCGGGATTTCGAGCCGGTGGTGCGTCCTTTCGACAAAATTTTCCAGGCGATCGACTCGGGCGAGGCGGAGGCGGGCGTCCTGATCCACGAAGGTCAGCTTACCTATGCGTCCAAGGGGTATTCGAAGGTCGAGGACTTCGGCCAGCGCTGGCGCGACGAGACCGACCTTCCGCTTCCCTTGGGACTCGACGTCGTCCGCTCGGATCTGGGAATGGATCTAGCCCTGGAAATCAATACCGCTTTGCGGGCAAGCATCGATTGGGCTTACCAGAACGAAGAAGAGGCCCTCGACTACGCGCTCCAATTCGGCCGAGGGTTGGAACGAGAAATGGGGCGTCGGTTCGTCAAGATGTACGTGAGTGATCTGACGCGAGACATGGGAGATCGCGGCGTGCGCGCCCTCACGACTCTTTTCCGGCGAGGAGCAGAGGCGGGCGTCATCACCGAGCCGCCCGAGCTGACGTTGGTTTCTTGAATTTTCTCTATCGTTTCAGCGGCGCGCCGGCCGGCTCAACTGATAAATGATCCGGAGGCCTTCGAGCGTCAAACGGGGATTCACGATGTCGATGTCCGGGACCCACTCGGAGATCATTTCCGCCATACCCCCTGTGGCAATGACTTTCGGCTTGCCGCCCAGCTCCCTTTTGAGCCGAGCGACCAGCTCCCTCACCAGCCCCACGTAACCGAAAACCAGTCCCGATCGCATCGCGGCCACCGTGCTGCGGCCGATCGCGCTTTCGGGTGGGCTCAGCTCGACCTTTGGCAGGCGCGCAGTTCGGCGCACCAAGGCTTCCGCCGAGATACCGAGGCCGGGAGCGATAGCGCCCCCCAGGTACTCGCCCTTTGCCGAGACCACATCGAACGTCGTTGCGGTGCCGATATCGATCACCACCGCTGGCCCGCCGTAGAGCTCCTGCACGGCGGCGGTATTGGCGACGCGGTCCCCGCCCGCCTCGGTTGGATGGTCGATGCAAATCTCTACCCCGGTCTCGATCCCCGGCCCGACCACGAGAGCCTGCTGGCCCAGGTGGCGCTCCGCCAGAGCCTGAAACACCGCCGTCAACGGTGGCACGACGCTGCTCAAGATGGCACCGCTCACGTCTTCGAATACCAAGTCGGCGTCAGCCAGCAAGGATTTCAGGAGTACCGCATATTCGTCAGGGAGATAATCGAGATGCGTTGTGATGCGCCAGTCGGCTTCCCAATGGTCGTCGCGGTAGACACCTATAGCGGTCTTTGTATTGCCGATATCGAAAACCAGCAACATGGCTGCCTCACGAGTTCGTTAGCGTGATGCGACATTCTAACCCGGGAGAGTGTGAGACACCAGGGCTTTGACTCGCACGGTACCCTCCCTGGAAAACCTCGGTTTGCCCGCGGGCTCGGCGGTCGCCTATGATGTTCTCGAGCAGTCACTCGGATGCCCACGTTTCCAAGGAGGCGGGGATGGGAACCGACGATTTCACACTGGCTTGCCCGTGCTGCACGGCCAAGCTCAAGATCGACCGGAAAACGGGAGCGCTCCTGACGCATGAGAAACCACCCGAGGGTCCGGCGAAGAGCTTCGAGCAAGCGGTCTCAGAAGAGAAAAAGCGGCGGGAAGACGCAGAGGATCGCTTCGCGCAATCGGTAAGAGAGCACGAGAACCGAGACGAGATTCTGGAAAAGAAGTTCAAGGAAGCCTTCGAGAAGGCGGAGAAAGATGACAAACCGCCGCCGCGTCCCTTTGATTACGATTGAATGAGGTTCCTGATGACGGTGTGGAGTATGCCACCGTTCCGGAAGTAATTGACCTCCACCGCAGAGTCCAGCCGGGCGACGACCTTGAAGCTGATCTCGGACTTGTCGGGACGCCTCGCCTTGACTTGAAGCTCCTGCCTAGGGTGCGCGGCGGCGGCCAGGATCTCGACGTCGAACTCCTCCTTACCGGTGAGGCCCAGGGACTCTGCCCCTTCCCCGTCCATGAACTCGAGTGGCAGGACTCCCATTCCCACCAAGTTGCTGCGATGAATCCGCTCGTAGGTCTGCGCGATGACAGCTTTCACGCCGAGAAGGAGCGTGCCCTTGGCCGCCCAGTCCCGCGAGGAGCCCGAGCCGTATTCCTTGCCGGCGATGACGAGCAGAGGAATCCCCTCCTCCCGGTAGCGCACCGCCGCGTCGAAGATAGGCATCTGCTTTCCGCTCGGTAAGTGAAAGGTGACGCCTCCTTCGACGTTAGGAACGAGCTGATTCCTGATGCGGATGTTGCCGAACGTGCCGCGAACCATCACGCGATCGTTTCCTCGACGGGAACCGAAGGAATTGAAGTCCTTCTTCGCAACGCCTTGCTCGATCAAGTACCGCGCCGCGGGGCTATCGTCCGGAATGGCTCCAGCGGGAGAGATGTGATCTGTGGTGACGGAGTCACCAAGCAACACCAAGACCCTTGCCGACCGAATCTCACTGAGAGGCTCGGCCGACTGCGACAAGTCGAGAAAGAAGGGGGGTTCCTGAATGTAGGTCGATTCCGGCTGCCAGTCGTAGAGCTCGCCTCCGGTTACCCGGACGGCGTTCCACTCCGGGTTGCCGTCCCAGACGTTGTCGTAGATAGCGTGGTACATCTCAGGCTTGATCGCCTTGTTCACGGTGTCCAGTATTTCTTGCTGAGACGGCCAGATGTCACGGAGGTAGACGGGGTCGGTGCCCGCGTCCCGAGCATCACGGTTCAGGGGCTCTCTCGTCAAATCGATGTCGACCGTGCCCGCGAGCGCGTAGGCGACCACCAAGGGAGGCGACGCGAGATAGTTCGCCTTGACCAGCGGATGCACGCGCCCTTCGAAATTTCGATTCCCCGAGAGCACCGCCGCGGCGACCAGCTCACCCTCGCGGACGGAATCCGCAACCGGCTGGGGAAGCGGGCCACTGTTGCCGATGCATGACGTGCAACCGTAGCCGACGAGATAAAACCCCAACTGCTGAAGCGGCGCCGTCAGCTGGGCCACATCCAAATACTGGGTGACGACCTTGGAGCCCGGGGCAAGGCTCGTCTTGACATAGGGCGGCACCTTGAGACCGCGCTCGATCGCCTTCTTGGCAAGGAGACCCGCCCCTAGCATGACAGAAGGATTCGAAGTGTTGGTGCACGACGTGATGGCGGCGATCACGACGGATCCATGACCGATTGTCTCGCGCGTTCCATTGAAGCTCACCGGGACGGTGCGCGTGAGATCTTTTTTGGACAAACCGAATCCTCGCTCCTTCGGTGAAGCGGCCAGGGATTTCTGGAACGCGCTCTTCATGTCGGTGAGCGGCACACGATCCTGTGGACGTTTGGGACCAGCCAGGCTGGGCTCCACCGTGCTCAAATCGAGCTCCAAGGTGTCGGTGTAGTCGGGGTCGAGCGTCTCGTCCGTGCGGAAGAGTCCCTGCTCCTTCGTGTAACGCTCGACGCGTCCAATTTCCTCCTCGGTGCGACCGGTCCGGCGCAGGTAATCGAGCGTCTCCTGATCGACCGGGAAGAAACCCATGGTCGCACCGTATTCGGGAGACATGTTGGCCACGGTGGCCCGGTCGGGAAGCGACATCTTCGAGAGTCCGGCACCATAAAACTCGACGAACTTGTCGACCACTCCTTTCGCCCGGAGCATCTTGGTCACCGTCAGAACGAGATCGGTGGCGGTCACGCCCTCGCGAAGCTCTCCCCGCAGCTTGAAGCCGACCACCTTGGGCATGAGGATATAGATCGGCTGACCGAGCATCGCGGCTTCCGCCTCGATACCCCCTACCCCCCAGCCGACCACACCCAACCCGTTGATCATCGTGGTGTGGGAATCCGTGCCCACCAACGTGTCCGGGAACACCCGGAGCTCTCCACCCTGCTCGCGACAATTGACCACTTTGGCCAGGTACTCGAGGTTGACCTGGTGCACGATACCGGTGGCGGGCGGTACGACCCGAAAGCCGTCGAAGACTTCTCGGCCCCAGCGCAGGAACTCATAGCGTTCCCGGTTCCTTTGAAACTCGATCTCCGCGTTCTTTTGATAGGCCTCGGCCGTTCCGAAGACGTCTACCTGCACCGAGTGATCGATGACCAGATCCACCGGCACTGCCGGGTTGATCCGCTCGGGATCGCCGCCCAGACGTTTCACCGCGTTTCGCATCGCCGCCAGGTCGACCACCGCCGGTACTCCCGTGAAGTCCTGCAGCACGACGCGCGCCGGCTGAAACGGAACCTCGCGGTCACCGGGGTTGCGCGCCTGCCAGCCGGCAATCGCGGAGACGTCGTCTTCGGTTACGAGCTTGCCGTCACAGTTGCGGAGTGCCGCTTCCAAAAGCACCTTGACCGAAAAGGCGAGGCGAGACACGGTCCCCACGCCGGCCTTCTCGAGTGCGTCGAGACGGAAAATCGCCGCCTTTCCGCTGCCGGAATCGAGGTGCGACCGGGCTCCGAAGAAATCTTTATTCGTTTGGCTCATCCTGTTCCTCTCTCCAGCCGGGACGAATCCCTAACATTAGATTCTTATCGTTCTCGGTTCAAGTTGCCAGTCCGCGGCCAGTCTGCGGAACGCCCACGGCGAACCGGGCTTAGCCGGCCGGCGCCTGCCCGGGTTTTGAACCTCGCGCGGTTTGCTGGTATACACTCCCGCCATGACGACTCAAACAACGGAGCCGCTCGATTTCGGAAAGGCCCTTCGCTTCTTCTTCGAAGATCCCAGATGGGTGAACAAGATCGTACTGGGCAGCCTCTTTTCCATGCTGTCCATCTTCGTCGTCGTCGGCTTCTTCGTCGCGGGCTACGTCGTCCGTGTCCTCCGACGCGCCGCGGGAGGCGAGGAGCACCCGCTTCCCGAGTGGGACGATCTGGGGGGCATCTTCACCGACGGCGCACGAACCATCGCCGTCTATTTGGGCCACATCGTCCCTCTCGCCTTCTTACTTACCCTCCTGGGCCTAGCGGCCGGAGGTGCCGCCGCAACGTCTCATGACGCGCCCGATGCGCTCCGCATGATAGCCATCCTGGTGATGCTTGCCGGCTACGTCGTCTTCACCGTGGTCGGCGTCGCTCTTCTTCTCTACCTCCCGGCGGCCATCCTTCGATTCGTCATCCACGACCGCGTCGCGGCAGCATTCGAGTTCCGCGAGAACCTGCTCTTCATCAAGAGAAACATCGGTAACTATGGACTAGCTCTGATAACCTTCCTCGTCGCCAGCTTTCTCTCTCAATTCGGGATCGTTCTCTTCTGCATCGGCATTTTTCCCGCCAGCTTCTGGTCGAGCACGGTCTTCGGTTACGTGATGGGTGAGGTCGCCCGCCGAGATCCTGCCTCGACCTCAGTACCCGACAAAGCGCCGCCGGCACCAGGCGGCGAGGGGCCCGGAGGAGCCAGTTACACCGAGTTCCTGCCCTAAATCGAACTCTCTCTTGCGCGGCGTTGCACGGCGTTGCACATCGGGGTCCGGCTAGCTACACTCAAGGGGAAGGTTTCCCCTCTAACTAACTAAGGAGCGTTCGCCCATGCGGAATCTCGCGATCCTCGCCGTCTTGATACTTACGTCAACCCAAGCTTTCCCCGCCGACAAATTCGAGGAGCGGCTGCAAAGGTGAAACTCGGTGCCGATGCCTCCGCGGCGGCCGGTCCCAAGGGTCGGGCCACCGGGGCCGCTACCGACGCCACCATGCACGCCGAGATTCTCACTTACTCTCGGTCCCGGGGTCTGTTCGCGGGCGTTTCCCTGGAAGGTGCCAGCCTACGTCCGGACAACGACGCCAACGAGGAAGTCTATGGGCGAGAAATCTCGGCGCGAGACATCGTCTTGGGGAGCCAGGTCGCGGCGCCGGCGGCAGCGAACAAGCTCATCGGTTTGCTGCAGAAGACCTCCCCCAAGAACCTGTCGGTCTAGTGCTCTTCTTTGTGGAGCTCTTCCAACTCCTCGAGCGTTCGCGGCCAATCACCCTTGAGAAGACGCGATAGCGCTCGATCGGCCAGGAGCTTTCCTCCCGTCTGGCACGTCGCACAGTAGTTGGTCTCGTTCGAGGCATAAACGATCCTCTGCACCAGCGAGCCACACGCGGGGCACGGCTTGCCGTAGCGACCATGAACCGCCATCGCCGGCCGAAACGCCGTGACTTTTTCCGGAAATCCTTCTCCCGTTTCGCTTCGCAGCCGTTCAATCCACTCGCGAAGAGTCGTACGGATGGCCTCATAGAGTCTTTCGACTTCCTCTTCCTCGAGCCGGCTCGTCCATTTCACCGGAGAAAGCCGCGCTCGATGGAGTATCTCGTCCGAATAGGCGTTCCCGATGCCCGAAAAGAGCCAGGGATCGGTCAGGGCTCTCTTGAGCGTGTGATTCTCTCTACCAAGGATCGTGCGAAAAGCTTCTAGATCCGCTTCCAGCACTTCGAGCCCGCCTCGATCTATGATGGCGAGCCCGCGTTCTCCTCGAACGACGTGAAGAGATGCGCGCTTCTTGGAGCCAGCCTCGGTGAGCGTCAAGGTGCCGGAGGTGAAGTCGAACGCGGCGAGTCCCTTCTTCCCCGAAATCTTTGGCCTCGCTCCATCGCCTCGTGACGCATCTTTCCAGTGAAGCCGTCCGGCGATTATCAGATGGAGAACGAGAAAGAGATCTTCTTCGAAAACCAGTACGATTCGTTTGCCCAACCGTCTGGTTCCGATGACTCGCTTCCCCTCGAGCCTGCCAACGGGTGGATCCACGGAACGAAGTAGGAAGGGACTCGCCACACGGATTTTCTCGAGAGTGTGGCCAAGCGTTCGAGCTTCGAGGGCTTCGATGTAGATCGTGATATCGGGTAGCTCGGGCATGGTGGCGACTGTTTTCTATGGCGCTCGAACGAGATAGTCTTTCCTTGAATCGGATGCCAAAGGCTGTGCCCTGTATCAGTGGATCGTGGCCTAAGGCTCGAGGCCATTTTGTGTGCTGGCGAGGCGTGCTGACGAAGTCATATCTGGATATTTCGAGGAGGCGCAACGAAGCCAGCGCGCAAAAGGGGCCGAGACTTAGGTGACGAATTACTGATACAGGGCACTAGGAGGCACTCATGACGGACAAGCGTTTCGAGGGAAAGATCGCGATGGTAACTGGCGCCTCCAGCGGGATTGGGAGAGCGACGGCCGAGGCCCTTGCCCGTGAGGGCGCCAAGGTGGGGCTGGTTGCCCGGCGGACGGAAATCCTGACCGAGTTGGCCTCTGCCATCGAACGCGATGGGGGTAGCTTGCTCGTTCTAGCCGGCGATGTCACCCGCGAAGAAGATCGCAAACGCATGGTCACCGACTTGACGTCCAGCTACGGCGGACTCGACGTTCTGGTCCATGCCGCGGGCGTCATCGGCTTCGGAACCATCGAGAATACGACGCCGGAAGCATGGCAGCGGATGTTCGACATCAACGTCTTCACCGTCTATCGACTCACGCAACTCGCGTTGCCTCACCTGACTCCTCGCAAGGGTAACGTCGTCGTCGTCTCGAGCGTGAACGGCTTACGCTCGTTTCCGGGCGTGCTCGCCTACTGCTCCAGTAAGGCCGCGGTGGACCAGCTCACGCGCTGTGCGGCATTGGAGCTGGCACCGAAAGGGGTTCGGATGAACGCCGTCAATCCCGGCGTGGTCCAAACCAACCTGCACCGCGCGGGTGGCTTGGACGAGGAGGCGTACCAAGCCTTTCTCGAGCGGAGCAAGTCCACGCACCCACTGGGGCGGGTTGGTAAGCCGGAGGAGCTCGCCGAGCTCATCCTGTTCCTGGCCTCCGACCGGGCCGGTTGGATCACCGGCGCGACGGTTTCGATCGATGGCGGGCGCGCTCTGACCTGTCTACGCTGATGAAGAGAGGTCCTACCGCTCTCCAGGTTTCACTCCGGCGTGAGGGAATCCGCCCTCCGGGGTCATTCTCCGGGCAGGAAGCGGTGGCGGATCTCGGCGCGCAACCGTTCGGCCAGAGGCTCGTTCCAGCCGCTCTTGGAGTACTCCTCGAAGGCGAACGTGATGCCGTGGTGCTCGCGGTTGAAGACGTCGACGATCTCCATCAGCACGTCATCATCGGGCCTGTCGGTGTCCAGCGTGAAGTCGAGATCCTCTGAGCGGCCGGCCGCACCGAAGATCAGCTTGCGTAAACAGGTGCCGCCCTTGAAAGCCAGGTGGTCCATCACGCTGGCGTCGAGCAAGGCGCGAAGGGCGTACGTCAGCACTACATCCCGCTCGGCGACGAGCTTGTCACGCAGGCCGCTGTTGCGCGCGTAGAGGTCGACAAACTTGTCCTCTATCACTGGCCTTGCTGCTTCTTGGACAAAACCACGCGCCGACGCGTTTTGGCATCCTTCGAGATGAGCACATCCCGTGGGACGTTCTCCACGACGTTCCACGGTCGGACAAGCTTGCCGGACGTGCCCCACTTGCGGCGCCAACCGAGCTGGATCTTGCTCTGCGGGCGTACGAGCTTGAGTAGCGTCGCACGCACTTGGTCGGGCACGTCGACTCTGTGCAGGTCGACAAAGTAGCCCATGCGCTGTACCAATGCCGACGAGCCCCACTTGCGCGCGAGATCAAGCAGGACGTCCCATGAAACCTTGCTGGCCGCCCCCGCGACGATCCGGGAGACCTCACCGATGCCGCCCGCGTACCTGGGTCGATCGATTGCGTCGAGCACGGCGCGCTCGGTTGTAGCCATCTGGACGCCATGTCCGAGCACGGCGATCTCTTCGAAGCCGAAGAACCGCTGCTCGGGGACATCGACGAAAACGTAGCGTTTGTCGCGGATGGTTTCGGGCCGGCGTCGGCCCTGGCAGGCCAGGTAGACCTCCGAGAAGACCTGCTCGGTGAGCCCGTGGTGCGTGCAGGCAGTGCCGAAGGAGTAGAAGTACGGGGAGACGAGCACGGCGCCGGCAGCGAGAGGATTCGTATCGGCCACGCCTTCGCGGCCACGGGCAACGGGCACGAGCTGAAACAGCCCTGGACGCAGGCGCTCGAACCAGCCCTTTTTCACGAGCCTGTGAGCGAGCTTGCGGGCGTAGCTTTCCGACGCGCCGAGCGCTTCGCGCAGCTCGGCCAGAGTAATGGTCTTCTGGTTTCGCCACTCTAGGTCGATGACGACCTTCGCTTCGGTCTGGGAAAGCGTCCGTTCCATGCTGGCCTCGTGCGGCTCCTAGATGGGGCTTCTAACAGTAAGCAGAGATCTACTCAAATCTGCTCAAAAGGCGATTTAGGGCCATTTTGCCTCGTCAGAAAATCTCGAATTTGAGGGAGGCATACCTCGAAAAATTCGTCTTCCTGTGAGTAGGGGGGACCTCAGGGCGAGCCTCAGCAAGTGCGGCTCGTGCTGAGTCGACGAGGTCGGCGCGTTTTGAGGCAACGGGGACCTGCGAGAGCCAAGCAGGCCATAGAAGTGACTCGACCGCAGGGAGTCGTCCAGTTGAAGGAGGAGGTGATGCCGTAAGTTGAGTCCTTAGAACGACAACGCGGAGGAAGGGCACAGGCGCGGGTACCGTGACGGCGGGACGTGAACCTACGAACGAAATCGGACTTAGCAACCAAGATCTCTTAAGAAGATCTCTTAATACAAGGTGAGCTCCACCGGATTCTAAGCCTGTGGAGAGAGCCGCTCTGGCTTCGGTGCAAGCTGAAGTGAAACGATTCTCTGGGAAGCAGGAACCGGGCCTGATCAGATTCGATCATATTCTGGAGAGCGGGCGGCGAAAAGGTGGATCCGGACGCCGGATTCCACCGCCCTATTCGGTTGCAGAATTCGTGATCCGTCCCACTTATGGTAACGTATAGCATATTCTGCAACCTATCGCCAGAGCGTAGAATTCGGCCATCAGGCAATTTCTGGAAGTTTTGGCCTACTCTCCCCACCAAGCGTAGCGCATGCTCGTCTAAGAGCTCAGCGTGTCCCGGCTCGGGCGCGAGCAAAGCCCAGGATTCCCTCGACGGTCAACCAAAGAGCCAAAAGCAGCAGAATCAGACCCACCACGAGAAGCAAGTAGCTCCCCGAGTTGTAGAACCCTCTTACGTTCAGAATCATGGCCACGATCGTCGTGACCAGCATGAAGACCATCGGGATCAACGCGAAGAGGTAGTTCAACCGTCGCTGGATGAGATAGAGCGTCACTGCCAGCAGAGTGAGCCCCCCCAGGACCTGGTTGGTCGTGCCGAAGAGCGCCCAAAGAGCGAGGCCGGCCGGTTGACCATTGACTCTGAAGAAAGCGAAGAAACCGATGGCGGCCACGGCGAGCACGGAGGACGAAAAGCGATTCTTGAGGGCCGGTAAGCGGAGAGTCTCCGCGACCTCCTGGATGTTGAAGCGGAGGAGACGGGTCGCCGAATCGAGACTCGTTAGAGCGAAAGAAACCGCTATCAACGCAATGAACGTGCGACCCGCTTCCCGGGGAATCCCTACCTGGCTCAGGAAGAGAGCCGACCCATCGATGAAAGCGGTCATGCCCCGACCGAGCCCCTGTGCGACGTTCCAGCTCTGGTAGTGCTCCCGCCATGACTCGGCGTCGATGAAGCCCGCGGTACAGACCAGGATCGCCGCCAGGCCCAGTAGGCTCTCCGCCATCATCGCTCCGTAGCCGATGAACGTCGCGTCGGTCTCTTTGTTGATCTGCTTTGCCGACGTGCCGGAGGAAACCAGACCGTGAAACCCAGAGATGGCTCCGCACGCGATGACGATGAAAACGAAAGGAAAAAGCGGCGGAGCACCTTCGGGACGCATCTCGATCGCGGGCGCCACGAACTCGGGTCGGAGAACGAAGAAGCCGACGTAGATCGCAGCCAGCCCCAGGTACAAGAGCAACGAGTTCAGAAAATCACGCGGCTGAAGCAGAAACCACACGGGAAGCACCGCAGCCAGGAAGGAGTACACCAGAAGCAGAACGCTCCAGGTTTCCACGGAAAGGTCCGGCCGCGGCAGGCGAAGGCTCCAGAACACCGCGCCCAACGTGAGCAAGAACGCCGCGACGGTCAGCGGACCCAAGGGGAATCCCTTCTTGTAGTACAAGAAGCCCATGGCCAGCGCCAAGGCCATCAGAACGAAGCTCGGGAAGACGGACTCCGGATAGAACGCCGACGAGAAGAGCTGGGCCACGATTTGAACGAAGACCCCCATGGCCAGCGCGATGAGAAAGAAAATGATCGCATGAAAAAGGCTCTTGGCTCGGGGGCCGATGACGGTCTCCGCCACTTTACCGATGGATACACCTTTGGCGCGCATGCTCATGACCAACGCGCTGAAATCGTGCACCGCTCCGACGAAAAGCGTCCCCAGCACGACCCAGATCATCGCCGGCAACCACCCCCAGATCACCGCGATGGCCGGACCGAGCATGGGGGAAAGACCAGCAATCGATGCGAAGTGATGTCCAAAGAGAACGGGCTTGCGGTTGGGAACGTAATCGAAACCGTCCTCAAGCTCGTGAGCCGGCGTGATGGCGTTTGGATCCAGCCGAAACACCTTGTCGGCGAGGCGCTTGGCATAGAAGCGGTAGCCGAGAAAGTAAGCAGCGAAACACGCGAGAGCGGCGAAGGTCGCGCCCATGTTCCTCCTTCGAGTCGGGATCCTTCTTGGTCGACCGGGATTATAGGACAGTTGGTCGTCACTTTGCGGGGCTTTGCGCGATGGGGCTCCTTCGGATACGCTCTTCGACGACTATGAAACCGCTCCAGGGATTTCGCGATTTCTTTCCGGAAGAGCTCGCGCTGAGGAACTACCTCTTTGGTATCTGGCGCGGGGTTGCGCGGAGCTACGGCTTTTCCGAGTACGACGGCCCGCCGCTCGAGCAGCTGGACCTCTACACCCGAAAATCGGGAGACGAGATCGTCGGCCAGCTCTACCACTTTGTCGACAAGGGAAACCGAGACGTGGCCTTACGGCCGGAGATGACGCCGACACTGGCTCGCATGATGGCCGCCCGGGCCAGTCAACTCCCCAAACCGATCAAGTGGTTCTCCGTCCCTCAAGTGTTTCGCTACGAGCGCAAGCAGCGCGGCCGGCTCCGCGAGCACTTCCAGCTCAACATGGACATCATTGGAGCTTCCGAAGTGGAAGCAGACGCAGAGCTTCTGTCGGCGGTGTTGGACGTCCAGCGGGCGCTCGGCCTCACCGAGAAGGACGTCGTGGCGCGGGTGAACGATCGGCGCCTCGTCGCCGGTGCACTAAAGCTGCTCGGCATACATGAAGAAAAGCTACCAGCCGTGTATTCCGCCATCGACAAATTCCGCAAGGTTCCCGAGCTGACGTTCCGGGACCTGCTAAGCGAGGCCGGTGTGCGTCCCGCCCGAATCGAAGAGCTGGAAGGTCTTTGCTCGGGAAAAGTCTCATTGTTCGATTGGTTCAAGTCCGGTCAGAGGGCCGCGCTGCCCGAGTCGGTCAAAGCACTCGCAGATCTCAAGCGGTACTTGGAGCTGTTGGGCAATGCGGGGCTGGGCGGCTTCGTGGAAGTCGATTTCTCGATTGTCCGCGGTCTCGCGTACTACACAGGGATCGTCTTCGAGCTCTACGACCGCCAGGGCGAGCTCCGGGCGATCTGCGGGGGCGGCCGTTACGACAACTTGATTGCTTCTTTGGGCGGACCGGATCTTCCCGCTCTCGGTTTCGGCATGGGAGACGTGGTACAGACCGAGCTTCTCAAGGAGCGTGGACTGCTTCCCGAGTTGCAGCCTCGTATCACGGCGGTCGTGATTCCGGTGGGCAAGGATCTCGCGGGAGCCGCCCGCTCGGTCGCCCGACAGTTTCGAGAAGCGGGAATCCCGGCCGAGACCCCCTACTCCCCTGCCGGAGTGAGCAAAGATCTGAAAGCCGCCGACCAAGCCGGGGCTCGCTTCGCCGTCATCGTGGGACCGGACGAATGGGCTGCGAGGGACGTCAAACTGAAGGATCTCCGTTCCGGGAAGGAAGAACGGCTGTCCGTCGAGCGCGTCGTGGAAGCCGTGCGGCAGGCTGGCGGGTAAGACTACTCTCGTTTTACTCGCTCGATGTGGACGTGCTGCCCATCTTGCCTGACCCGGAATCGAGCTCCAATCGGAAAGAGGTCGGGGATACGGAAGGCGGGTAGCGGCCGTGAAGGGTCACGCACGTACGCGTCGCCATCAGAAACCAGCGCGCCCACGAACAGGAGCTCCCTCCACTTACGATGAGGGATCGTAAAGGACTCCCCTTCCCCCTCGATATCGAGGAAGGGTTTGTTGGGGTCCGGTCGCCGTGCCATGAAGGTATAGTTTACCAATGGCAACCGTTCGGGTCGTCCTGGTTCGTCCTGAGCACTCCGCGAACATAGGAGCCGTCGCCCGGGCCATCACGAACATGGGCCTGGCGGGGCTCGATCTAGTGTCGCCGGGCGATTGGCGAACGGTCGAAGCCTGGCGCATGGCGTGGCGGGCGGAAGACACTTTGGAGCAAGCCCGGGTCTTTGACTCGCTCGACGATGCGCTCATCGGATCCATCTACACCGCGGGAATGACCGGAAGACCCGGCGGCCGTGTGACGCCGATCGACGTTCGGACGATGGCGAAGGACATCGCGTCAATGGCCCCTTCGGCGCCGGTTTCCTTGATCTTCGGGCCCGAGTCCAAGGGCCTGACCGAGCAGGATCTGCTTCGCTGCCAACGACGGGTCCGCATCCCATCCCATCCCGCCCAGCCATCGCTCAACCTGGCTCAGGCGGTGATGGTCGTAGCCTACGAAGTCTTCATGACCGAGAGCGAACCGAACCAAGCCGACACGGAACGTGCCGAGCAAGCAGACGTCGAATTCGCTCTTGGCTCTCTGCGGGATGCCATGCTTGCGATCGGCTTTCTCACGGTTGATAACTCGGAAGCCCGCTTCGTGGAGTGGCGGGAGCTGTTCGGACGGGCCGGGCTGAGCGCGCGCGAGGTCAAGCTCATCTTGGCGCTGGCGCGACGGATCCGCGGGGCACGGAGGAGCTCTTGTCAATAGGTGTGTAAAAAAGTTCAGGCAGCAGCAACCTTCGACGACTCCGTTACCCTGTCTCCATCTTCAAATCGAACGCCCAGGTGAACCTCTCGCATCAGCTCCGGTGCGTTGAGCCGGCGAAAATTCTTCTCCGCAACCAGAAGCAGTTTGAAGATTGTCGCAGTGGCGGACTCGACTTTCTTGAACCTTTTGGCCGCATCCGTTCTCAATCTCAGTGCAGCGAACGGTGACTCCACGACGTTGCTCGTGCGAAGGTGTTGCCAGTGAGGCTTGGGAAAGGAATAAAAGCTGACCATCCGCTCCTAGTCCTCGTCGAGCACGTGCGCGGCCCCCGGAAGACCCTTGCGCAAGCACCAATCCTGGAACTTGGCCTTCTTCGTCTCGCACTCCTGCAGGCTGGTGGCGTAGGGGATCGCCGTCAACAGCGGCTTGGCCTGCGCCTGGTCCCTTTTCGGAATCCGGTCCAGTACGTTGAGGATTCGGTGGTTCCAGCACCGCTGTTCCTCAGCTTCTGGAAATACGTTTCGGGTCGCGGCCCAGATGCCGAGATGACCGTCACCGATCACCAAACGGGGACATCTCAGACCGCGCTTCTTCAGTCTCCGTAGCAGCGACGACCATGACGCTTCGGATTCTCGATGCCCGGCCTCCAGCGTCAGGACGATTTTCGTCCCGTCGGACAGGCCACCAACCGCAACTAGCACCGCCGCCTTGTCCTTCTCAAGGCCGGCCTTCACGTACACGCCATCTACCCACAGGTACACGAGCTCGAGTTCTTCCAGTGGGCGAGCTGGCCACTGCTCGTACTCTCCCTGCCATTTCTGTTTCAGCCGCGACACCGTGCTGGGAGAAAGTGGAGCGTCCTCCCCTAGAAGCCCGCGGAGCGACAGATCGAAATCTCCGTGAGCTAGTCCATGCAGGTACAGCTCCGGAATCAACTCGCTCACCGTTTCGCTCCGACGCTTGAACAGCGGAAGCACTCGACTTTCGAACCTCTCCTCCACGTCCCGTACTCTCGGCCGGCAAACCGTCACCGTGCCCACGCTCATCGTCAGCTTCCGAGGCTTACCGTATCCATTTCGATAGCCCGCCGTTGTGTCCACGGGCTTCCGTCTCTCCGATTTCTCACGCCCGAGAAGCTCCGTGACTTCGGCTACCATCAGCTCCTGCACCCAATCCTGGATCTCAAGCCTCGCCCACTTCTCCAGCGACTCCCAAGCCACCCTTGACGAGCTCCGTCGTCCTGTGGTCTTTTCCTTCATGGCGGTGTCTCCTTCCGTTGGCCCCTTCACGCCGTGTTTCGTGACGCGGAAGGTTACTCCGCCTTTACTTTATTTCCACACCTTCTGAGGGTAGCTCGCACGGAGAGCCGCCAAGCGTTCCTGAGCTACACGCAACATGGTCTAGCTGATGGCCTGGCGCATGGTCTGGCTGGTGGCCTCCTGCGTTCTAGCCGGACTTGCCTTTCCTCGGGGCACGGGATCTGATAGTATAGGGCTTGCGAGGTCAAACCAAACTCGCTTCCGGGCTGCTACCAACCGAGCCGGAATGCCACCGCGGTTGCGGAGGCCCTAAGTTTCGTTGACACCCCGAACGTTAATCGCTCGCCCTATTTAGGTATGGTTTAAGTATTGGAAACAATGAACCGTCCGAGCGCGCCGGAATCGACGACCGCAGGTTTGCTCGAGATCGGCGCCCAAGGCGGAGGGCACCTCCGCGTGGCTCAGCACAACTTCCTGCCAAGGCCGGAGGACGTCCACGTTTCCTCCCGTCTGATCCAGCAGTACCAGCTGAGGGAAGGACACTTCTTGACTGGTCCCACCGGCCGGGGCGAACCCCCGCGAAGGAGCAGCCGCCGCGGTAGGGGTGGGGGTGGGGGTGCCTCCATAGAGCTCACCGCCGTAGAGACTATCAACGGACACCCTCTCGACTCGCTACCACCCACTCACCACTATGCCGACCTGGTGAGCGAGCACCCTACGCGCGCTCTCAAACTGTCTCACGGTGAGCCCGACGAGCCCCTTTCTCTGCGGGTGATCGATCTCATCGCCCCCATCGGCAGGGGTCAACGAGGGCTCATCGTTGCCGCACCCAAGACCGGCAAGACCATGCTGCTCGAGCAAATCGGCAGCGCCATCGCCAAACACCACCCCGATGTACACCTGATCGTCCTCCTCATCGACGAGAGGCCGGAAGAAGTCACTCACATGCGGCGAACCGTCAATGGTGAAGTGATCGCTTCCTCGGCCGACAGCAATGCCGCGTCGCACATCAAGGTTGCCCAGCTTGTTCTGGAAAGAGCGCGTCGCCTGGTCGAGATGGAGCACGACGTGGTCGTCTTGCTGGACTCGATCACACGACTGGGTCGAGCCGCGAATCGTCAGCAGCGAGGACGCGGAAAAACGATGAGCGGCGGGATCGACTCCCGAGCCCTCGAGTTCCCGCGACAGTTTTTCGGTGCGGCGAGGAACATAGAGAACGGCGGGAGCCTGACCATCTTGGGCACCGCGTTGGTCGACACCGGCAGCCAAATGGACGAGGTCATTTTCCAGGAGTTCAAGGGCACCGGCAACATGGAGCTCGTGCTCGACCGTCGTCTGGCCGAAGGCCGCGTTTTCCCGGCCATCGACATCTCTCGTTCGGGTACGCGCAAGGAAGAAATTCTACTGGACAAAGAGGAGCTTCCCAAGGTTCATCTTCTCCGCCGAGCGCTCGCCGGGCTCAAGCCCCCCGAGGCGATGAACCTACTCCTCGATCGGATGAGGAAAACGAGCTCGAACAAAGAATTGCTCGACCGCATCAAAGTCACCCAAACCTGACCATCCTCTTACTCGTCACGCCCCTCAGTCGTTGCGAAGACGCAATACCGTCTCGGGAGCCACGCCTTCGTCATCGTGTTTGACGTAGACGTAGAGGTCCTCGACCTGTTTTAGGACGTCTCGAATCTGTGCCCTCGCCTGCTCGATCTCTCGATCGGTATAGGGTGGTACTTTCCGCAGACGGACGTACCCGTGTGACGCGGTGGCGGTGAAGGTCGACTCACCGATCTCCACCTCGGCGGCACACAAGGCCACTCCCGCTTCCCGCAGTAGCTCGACGACCGCCGGATCGTCCCAAGACTCGTGGCGAAACTCGAGCGCGTACCGGTGACCGGGCGGAAGATCTTTCAGAAAGCTCTTCAGCCGATCCAGGTGGGCGCGGAAATAGGGAGGGAGCTGGAAAAGAATCGCGCCCAATCGCGGTCCCAGGGGCTCGGCCGCCCTCAGAAAATCCTCCACCGACTCCCCCACGCTCTTGAGGCGCGCAACGTGGGTGACGCTCTGGTGCATCTTCAACGAGAATACGAACGACTCGGGAGTCTTCTCCGCCCAGGACGACATGAGCTTGGTAGTCGGAAACCCGGCGAAAAGTGTGATTGATCTCGACGCTGTTCAACTGCGAGGCGTAAAACGCCAAGTACTCGTTGGCTGGCGTCTTGGGCGGGTAGAAGGAGCCTACCCATTCCCGAAAGCTATAGCCGGATGTCCCTGTGTAGAGCATGGAGCGAGCAATTTACTTCAACCTTCGCACGCCTGTCGAAGTCGATACGGGCGGAAGGGCCACGTGCCCGGCAACGATGTGCTCACAGGCCATTGCGGACAGACTCGCAGGGTGCCGACAGATTCACTGCACCCTGCGCGAGCGGAGCGAGCCTTGAGAGATGGGGCCGATGACGGGAAGCCGAGCGAGGAGCGAGGCGCTAAGCGCGCGTCCGCCTTCGTTGGACGCGGAAAACTACGGCGGACCCGCCGAAGCCTTGAGCGAAGGCGGGAACGAGGAGTGAGCGCGCATTGATACACTAGATTTCCCGGACCCAGCGGAATCCGAAATCGGAGTAGTGAAGCGCCGGTGGCAAGCTGCTGCGTGCGGCGCACCGCGTTACCACACATTGGTGTCGCCACGACCCGCCGCGAGCGGAGCGTCGAATTGTCGTTGGGGGGGCGCAGGGATTTTCTTGCGGCGACGCTTTGTAGAATCGCGAATGGTAGCCGTCGAGGCACCACTCGTGCACGTTGTCCGCCATGTCGAAGAGTCCATAGCCGTTGGGCGGCGTGACGGCCACGTCATTGGGTCCTGCGAGCGGACCGTCAAGGCGAGAATGCCCGCCGGCCGCTTTATCGTCACCCCAGGGGAATTGCAGTCCCACTCGACCACCCCGAGCCGCCTTTTCTCTCTCCGCCTCGGTGGGAAGGCGGAATTCGAGACCCGTTTCCTCGGAAAGCCACCGACAATAGGCGCTGGCTTCGCGCCAGTTGACACCCACCACGGGTTGCTTCGATCGCGAGAAAGCCGGATCGTTCCACCAAGGTGGCGGCTCGGCGTCGGTGGACTGCAAATAGGTCTCATAGTCTTCTCTCGTGACGGGAGTCGCCGCCATCTCGAATCCGGATACGAAGACTCGGTGCTCCGGCTCTTCGTCGTCGCGCAGACCGCGCGACCCCATAAGGAAAGACCCCCCCGGCACCAACAGCCGCTTGGGCAGCGTCCCGTTCAGGAAGTGATTTGCCACGCCAACTCAGCCGGCGGACCGAGCTACGTCCGCCAGGCGAATCTTCGCGGGACGAAACTTTTCGACAGACGCCTCGAGCTTCTGGAAGGCCGTTTGAAAACTGGGCATGATCTTGCGGGCATTCATTTCCCGCTTGGGGCGGGCTAGTTCTTGAAGAGGTTGTGGAACGCTGCTTTCGCGTCCACAGTGCTATCCGCGCGCTTGCCGGTGGCATCCAAAACTTGGGCCGGCTTGTAAAGAGCACACCCGTTCGCGGCTCCCTTGTCGGCGATGCGGGCTTCGATGGGCTCGCGACACTCCCAACGAACGCCCGGGTCGAAGTGCTTGCAGTGCCGACACGAATGTAACGGGGTCTGACACTTAGTGCACTTGGTCTCCTTCTTGACCTCCAGGAAGCTGGCGGGTACTTGATTGCCACAACGGCTGCAACGTACGACTAGAGTCACGTTGCGATCGACGGCGTGCCGAAGCGAACGGACCTGCTCCCGGTTTCCCAAGTCGGTCTTGGGCTCACGGCGACGGGTCTCCTTCCTGTCCTTCTCGTATTCGCTCTCCTGGTAACCTCTCTGGCGGTACTTCATGTAAAGCTCTCCTTCTCCTCGTCCCCTCTAGAGGTCTTGTTCTTCCCTTCGCAAAAACGGAGATAGCTCTCCTAACGCTACGGGGTACCTTTCATCGGCAGGGAAATGCAGGCTCCAAGAATCAGTTTTCGCTGCACCGGTTGAATACCCGGTACCTATTCTCGGAACACCCAGAGCATATCACGCCCGTACCGCCCAGTCCAGGCGAACCTCGTACGGCTTCGGGGTAGCGGGTCTCAGTTGGACCCAGCGAGAGCCCTCTTGATGTCTGCGATCAAGTCCTCGGTGTCTTCGATCCCGAGGGCTAGACGGACGAGGCTATCCCGAATGCCCGTTCGCTCGCGCTCTTCCGGCGACAGCATGGCATGAGAAGTCAGGCACGGGATCGAGACCAGCGACTCGACGCCTCCCAAGCTCGGTGCAACGTGAAAAAGCTGGAGACGATTCACGAAGCGTTTCGCGGTCTCTAGCGTGCCTTCGAGCTCCAGGCTTACCACGCCGCCGCCACCCTGCATTTGACGCTCAGCGAGCTCGTGCTGTGGGTGACTGCTCAGCATCGGATAGAAGACGCGCCTCACACCCGCTTGGCCTTCGAAGGCCCGCGCGATGGCCAACCCACTTCGGTTTTGACGATCCACTCGCACCCCGAGCGTCTTGATCCCCCTCAACAGAAGGTACGCAGCATGGGGATCCATGACACCTCCCAGAACCTTGAGGTATGATTTCACGTTCTTCACGATCTCCCGAGAGCCGGCCAGCGCACCTCCTATCAGGTCAGAATGACCGCCGAAGTACTTGGTTGTGGAGTGCAGAACTGCGTCGATACCGTGATCCCCGGGGCAACTGTTGAAGGGCGTTGCGAAGGTGCTATCGATGAGCGTTTTCACTCCTCTGGATGCGGTGATCTCGGCAACGGCATCTAGATCCACCACTCTCAGAGTGGGGTTGGTCGGCGATTCCAGATAAAGCACGCGTGTATTGTCGCGTAGGGCTCGTTGCATTCCGTCGAGGTCGGTGCAATCCACCCAGCTCACCTCGACGCCGAAGCGAGGGAGCAGCTCCCGTGCGAATCGGAACGTCCCGCCATAGATTTCCCGTTGAAAGACGACGTGGTCTCCACTCTCCAAAAAAGCAAGGAGCGTCGTGGTGATCGCCGACATGCCGGAGCCGAAAACCAAGGCAGACTCCGTCCCCTCGAGCTCGGCCACGGCCTGCTCGACTGCCGTCAGAGTCGGATTGCCATAGCGCGTGTAGAAGGTGTCGCTCTCTTCCTCTAGACGGATCTGCTCGTCGACGTCGGCCGCCTCGAAAGTGGCCGAAAGGTAAATGGTGAACGCCACCGGCCGGTTGGTTCGTCTCTGGTGCGATTCCGGCTGAACGGCGCGGGTGGACATATGAAGCTTGTCTCGTTTGGATCCGTCCCGCTTCCCGTGGAAATAAGAATGGCGTAACCTCCGGTTAAGCAAAACGAAACCACGCCTGGAAAGGCGAGGAGGAGGATTACACCATGAAGAAGCCTACCACCATATCGAAGGAGTCTGTAAGCGAGTACCGGGAGTTCGTCCAACTTCGGCTGCGTAAGCGGGTACTGGAGGCGATCGAGGTCGTGCTCGAGGAAGAAGTCAACCAAGCGCTGGGGTGTGGTAGCTACGAGCGTGCGGAAGACCGCCGTGGATATCGCAACGGAGCCGAAACCCGTCGCGTGACGACGTCGGTGGGAACTCGCGAGCTCCGTGTGCCACGAGCCCGCGTGCGAGACGAGTAAACGGGAGAGACGACAGAGTTCAGGAGCGAGCTGTTGCCCCGGTACGCGCGCCGGACTCGTGAGGTCGACGAGGCGATCTTGGGGACGTACTTGTCGGGCGCGAATAGCCGCCGGATCCGCAAAGCGCTGAAACCACTGCTCGGTGAGGAGCACCTATCGAAGAGCGCGGTGTCTCGCGTGGTTAGCCGGCTGAAGGAGCGCTTCGAGGAATGGCAGAACCGTGCTCTCAGCGAGGAGGGGGGATGTCCCGCCGGATGTTGAATTTGGGGTAGCGGCGGCTCCTTGGCCGGCCTAAGAATAGGTCTGCCAATAAACCGTCTCCAGAGGGGGACAAGGAGCCACCAATGCCTAGGAAATCGAAGAAGCCAGTAAGAAAGCAAACGCACTCGCCTACGGGCAAGGTAGTTGGCCAAGTCGGTCAGATACTGCTACCGATGATAGCTGGGATCGCGGCCACGAAGGCGGATCTGACGGAATGGGTGTACGAGCAAGGACTGACAGCTCTGCACCTACTGCTCAGAGAGGACGCCGAGGAGATCGCGGGGCTCAAGGGCAAGCACGAGAAGGAGCGAACTCATAACCACTGTGGGAGCACGAACGGAGAGCTGAGCTTCGGTGGTCGTCGCATCCAAGTGTCGCGACCTCGAGTTCGCTCGAAGTCGGGCGAGGAGGCGTCGCTTCCACACTTCGAAGCCTTCCGCGAAGAAGACCCGCTTCCAGAGCGAGTATTGAATCAGATCTTGGTGGGGGTATCGACCCGAAATTACGAATCGAGTCTGGACAAACCCGCGGCCAAGTTGAAGTCTCGTGGCACGAGTAAGAGTGCCGCCAGCCGTCACCTCGTGAGCCAGACGACTAAGAAGCTCGAGGAATACCTGTCTCGGCGGCTAGAGGAGTTCGAGCTTGCGGCACTGATGCTGGATGGCCTTGAGGTGGCCGGACAGACCGTCGTCGTAACTCTCGGTATCACAATAGATGGAACGAAGGTGCCCCTGGGTATATGGCTGGGCTCGACGGAGAACTCTCGGGTGTGCACCGCGATGTTGCAGGACCTTCTCGAGCGAGGCTTGCGCGTCGATGAGTCGATTCTCTGCGTAGTGGACGGAGGCAAAGGCATCCGCAAGACTGACCTTGCCCAGGAAAAGTGGACAGGTTGATTATCTCGCATGAGCCGTTTTGAGGTCATGAATCCGTTCGAACACCATTGGGCTGTTGTAATCGAGTGACGAGTGGAGTCGATACGGATTGTAGAACCCCTCGATGTAGCTCGCGACCGCGTCTTTGGCCATACGTCGTGTTGGCCAACTACACCGGTGGAGGAGCTCGGTCTTGAGCGTGCCTAAGAAGCTCTCGGTCACGGCGTTGTCCCAGCAATCACCCTTGCGGCTCATCGAGCACACGATGCCGTACTCATCGAGCACGGCCTGGTAGGTCGCAGCCGCGTATTGAGTACCACGGTCTGAATGATGCACCAAGCCACTTTCCGGCAGGCGGCGCCCCAAGGCCATGTGAAGCGCCTCGAGAGCAAGCTCCGCGCGCAGGTGGGGCTGCATCGCCCAGCCTACGACACGACGCGAGAACAGATCGAGGATGACCGCCAAGTAGAGCCAGCCTTCCCAAGTCCGGATGTAGGTTATGTCCGTCACCCAGAACTGGTTCGGTCGTTCGGCTTCGAAGTTCCGGCCGAGCACGTTGGGTGCGATGGGGCGATCGTGCTTGCTGTCGGTCGTGCGGCGAAAACGCTTGCTGGGCAGACCCTGCAGGCCCATCTCACGCATCAGCCGTGCCACTCGCTGCTTGCCTACCTCGACGTTCTCCCCGTCAAGCTGGCGACGTACACGCTCCCTGCCGTAGGTACCACGGCTATGGGCGTGGATCGCTTGGATGCGCAGCTTCAGCTTCCCATCCTCACACTGTCGCTTGCTGGGCGCGCGCTTCATCTGAGCGTAGTAGCCGCTGGTCGATACCCTCAGAACTCGGCACATCACCCGCACCGGGTAGTTGGCCCGCTCCGCGTGAATGAATTTGAATCTCATTCGCTTTCCTTCGCGAAGAAGGCCGCCGCCTTTTTTAATATTTCTCGCTCTTGCTCCAACGTACGCACTCGACGCCGTAGCGAACGGAGCTCATCACGTTCCGCCGTCGTCAGAGCCTCGCGTGGACCTTCACCGTGATCAACTTTGTATTGTTTCACCCAGTTTCGAAGGGCCGATTCCGTCAGGTCCAGTTCCTTAGCGACCTGGCCGATGCTGCCCTCGCCCTCCCTGAACAGCCGGACCGCTTCCTTCTTGAACTCCCCCGTGAATTTCCTGCGTCGTCGTTCTCCCATGGACGCCTCCAGGCGCATTGTCGCGCCTCGGTTGATGTCCACAAAACCCGGGCAGGGTCAGACACTCGTCGACGTTTTGGGGGACCTCGCGGTCATCCAAAGGTGCCAGATCCATAAACTCCGGAATCTTCGCTCGTACCTTCTCAAGTCTCGTCACGCCTACGTGCTCCAGACGATGAAGGAAGCCTACAAGTGCAAGAGTGCCGACAAGGCGCGCAAGCGACTTCAGGCATTGGTGTCGTGGCTCGAGCGAAACGGCTACGACGAAGCTGCCGGAAGCCTTCGTGAAGGGATGGAAGAGACACTCACGGTCGTGAAGCTCGCGCTGCCCGCCTTACTTCGCCAGTCTCTTGCCACGACGAACGCCATTGAGAATCTCAACGGAACCATTCGCAGAGTATCGAGAAACGTCAAGCGTTGGTAGAGTCCTTCCATGGTTCGCCGATGGACCGCTCTTGGCGTCGTCACCGCGCAGAAAAAGTTCCGGCGTATCAAAGGCTATCGCCATATGGGCGCTCTCGTTCACGCGCTTAGAAGCAAACAGAAATCTCTTGACAGCGATGAGTTTGCTGCCTAAGAGTATTCACAGGTGCCGCCGCTACCCGACCAAATTCAACAGCGGCCGGGACATCCCACGAGGAGGTCTACGCGATCGTTTACCTGGACGGCTTCCACCTGAAAGTGCGGATGGCGAAACGTGTGATCAGCGTACCCGTACTGGTCGCGCTCGGGGTCGCGCCAGACGGGCACAAACGTCTGTTGTCATTGCGTCTGGCGGTGAGCGAAGCCTCGACGCATTGGGGCTCCGTGCTGGAGGGACTCCAGGCTCGAGGACTCCGGGCTCCCAAGCTAGTGATCAGCGACGGCCACAAGGGGCTGACGAAAGCGCTGGAGAAGTGGCCGGGGTGCCGGTTGCAGCGATGTACCGAGCACAAGCGCGCCGACTTGCTCGAACATTGCCCGGCGCACGCACGCCGTGAGCTCCGGCGTGACTACAACCGGATCGTCTACGCCAAGAACGGGATCGATGCTCGCAAAGCCTATGACGAGCTCGTCGCCAAGTGGACGCCTCTCGCGCCGGCCGTCGTCCGAAGCCTAGAGGAGGCCGGTAATCAGCTGCTGACCTTCTACGAATTCCCTCGTGCCATGTGGAAATCGATTCGAACGACCAATGCTCTGGAGAATCTCAACCGCGAGTTTCGACGCCGGACGAAAACCCAAGCGTCGTTCTCCAGCGAGGAGTCCGCGGTCGCTTTGCTGTTTGGGCTTATCGCCTCTGGCCAGATTCAACTACGACGCATCGACGGCTACCAACGTCTGAGCGAGGTTCTCGAACGCGCGGAAGCTGGCGGCGCTTCTCGCAACCCAGGACGAACTGCTCGGCGAGCTCGAGCAGGAGATCGCGGATGGGCAGATCCAGATCGCACGCCTGCACGGTCGGCTACAGGTGACATGGTCGACGAGATTCTGTTCGATTCCGGCGAGGCAACGCTCAAGCTGGCCGGCGCAGAAGTGTTGACGCGCGTGGGTGCGGTGCTGAAGAGAGCGGAGGACCGCCAAGTCGTGGTCCAGGGGCACACGGATAACGTTCCGATCGTCGGCAGGCTCGCCGAGCGCTTTCCCACCAACTGGGAGCTTTCCGCGGCCAGAGCGGTGAACGTGGCGCGGTTCCTTCAAGACGAAGTGGGAATGGATCCGTCTCGTTTGGGTGCGACTGCCTTTTCGGAATATCAACCTCGAAGCGACAACGAGAAGCTCGGCGCCAGTCAGATCGATCGTGTGACTCTGGTCCGCATTTCCCACGATATCCACCGAAACATTATTCCCGGCGCTGATCTGAGCGTTGCTCACGAAGGCGACATGGTCGTGATTGTCAGACACGGTTCCGCTGACGCCGTCGGCGTTGCCGCCTCCTCCTCCGCCCGCGGGCGGCGTGGAGCCCGTGGGGGAGCTGCTGTCAGAGCCGCACCCCGCTACCGTAATGACTACCCCGCTCAAGAGGAGCTAATACGGACTCGCGAGTAAACTCGCGCCTGGTCAGGCCTTCGTCCTTCATTTTTCGTATCTCCTTTGATGCTGCACATTCGCTCCGGTCCTCGAACTGCAAGCGGGAGGCCAAGGGAAAAGACCTGGACAAGGGCGTAAAACGATCGGGCGGGGGCGGCAATTACGATTTACGTAACTGGCTTACCTTTTTTGAAAGGGGCGCCTGGCGAGTTGGCTACTAAGGAAACTTCTTTTCGTAGGCAGCAATGGAGCTTTCCTGCTCGAGCAGGAAAGCAAGCTCGTCCTTGCCGTTGAGGAGACAAAAGCGTGCGAACGCGTCAATAGGAAATCTCACCGCCTTGCCGTTGGCAAGCGTCAACGTGCGCGCTTCGAGATCGATTACGACTTCCATTCCCGGCTCGGCCATCAACACTCGATGGGTCTCCGCGCCGACGACGACGGGCAACAAACCGTTCTTGAGGGAGTTGTTGCGGAAGATGTCCGCGAATCCCGTGCTCACAACGGCCCGGAAGCCGTAGTCCAAGAGTGCCCATGGAGCGTGCTCACGAGAAGATCCACAACCAAAGTTGTCCCCGGCCACCAAGACCGCGGCACCACTTGCGTCTTTGTCGTTGAGCACGAAGTCGGGGCGCGGATTGCCGTCTTTGTCGTATCTCCAGTCCGTGAAAAGCCCCTCGCCTAAACCCTCCCGTGTGGTGACCTTGAGGAATCGCGCGGGAATAATCTGGTCGGTATCGACGTTCGCGATCGGCAAAACAGCCGTACGCCCTTTGACAACGCGAATCGGCTTCAACGCTAGCTCACCATCTCTCGGGCGTCGGCGATACGACCCGAAACGGCGGTCGCCGCCGCGGTAAGCGGACTCGCCAAGAAGGTTCGTCCTCCACTGCCCTGGCGGCCTTCGAAATTGCGGTTGCTGGTACTGACCGCGTACTGTCCCGGTTGCAGCTGGTCACCGTTCATCGCGATACACATCGAGCAACCCGGCTCGCGCCATTCCGCGCCCGCTTCTCGGAAGATCCGGTCGAGTCCCTCCGACTCGGCCTGCTTTTTGACTTGCTGGGACCCCGAGACCACCAACACCCGGACTCCGTTGGCGACCTTCCGACCCTTGAAAACGTTGGCCGCCAGTCGAAGATCCGAGATGCGCGCGTTGGTGCAGCTACCGATGAAGACGACGTCGACCGGATGGCCGAGCAGTGATTGTCCCGGCGTGAGACCCATGTACTCGAGCGCTTTTCGGCTGGCCGTGTCCGGAGGTGGCAAGGGAGATCGAACGGGTACCGCCATGCCGGGGTTCGTACCATAAGTGATCATGGGCTCGAGCTTTTCGGCATCGAGAGTGACTTCGCGGTCGTAGCGGCTTTCCGGATCGCTCGGCATGAGACGCCAACGAGCCAAGGCTTCGTCCCAAGCCAGGCCCTGGGGGACCAACGGCCGATCCGCCAAGTATTCGAAGGTGACCTCGTCTGGCGCCATCATGCCGGCACGGGCCCCGGCCTCGATCGACATATTACAGATGGTCATGCGCTCTTCCATGGAAAGAGACCGCACGCAAGAACCCGTGTACTCGATCACGTGGCCGTTCCCGCCATGCACACCGATCTCCGCGATGATGGCGAGGATCACGTCTTTGGCCGTGACGCCGGATGGCAGGGCGCCGTCAAGGCGAATGGCGAACGTCTTCGGCCTTCGCTGGAGCAAACATTGGCTCGCGAGAACGTGCCCCACCTCGGTCGTTCCGATCCCGAACGCCAAGGCCCCGAAGGCTCCGTGGGTGCTGGTGTGGCTGTCTCCACAGACAATGGTCCTGCCGGGTTGTGTGAGCCCTAACTCGGGCCCGATGACGTGAACGATCCCCTGTCGGTCGTCTCCGAGAGGATAGAGATTGATTCCGAACTCCTTGCAGTTGCGCTCCAGTTGCCGCACCTGAGACTCCGCCTGTGGATCGAGAAAGATGGTCCGACCGTCGACCGGCTCGGTCGTCGGGATCGAGTGGTCCATGGTGGCCACGGTTCGCTCGGGACGCCGAACGCCTAGGCTACGCTCGCGGAACAAGTCGAAGGCTTGCGGCGACGTGACTTCGTGAATCAGGTGGAGATCGACATAGAGAAGGGCGGGGGTGTTGACTTCTTCTGGGCGAACGATGTGCGCGTCCCAGATTTTCTCGAAGAGCGTTCGGGGGCCAGTAGCTCGGGCCCCATGAGCTTCGGGATCTTCGCTCCCCGCGCTAGCGGCTAGTGACATCGGCGAACTCTGTGCTCCGGGAGGCTTCGATGGCGATGCGGTTGATGACTTTGACGAACGCGCGCCCGCTGGCCTGCAAGATGTCTTTGTGAACCGCTCGACCACGATGACGTCGACCCCGGTGCTCGACCTCGACGGTCACTTCGCCCTCGGTGTCTGCTCCCGATCCGACGCTGCAAATCTCGTACTCCTGAAGTTGCGCGTCGATTTCGGTGAGCCTTGCGATAGCCTTGAAGACCGCATCCACGGGGCCCGTCCCGCATGCGGCTTCATGGTGCTTGTCGCCGCTCGAATGCTGCATGTAAACGGTGGCGGTGGCCAAACCCGCCGTTCCCGTGCTGACGTGGAGATCCAACATGTCCCACGTGGCGACGATCTCTTCTATCCGGTCCTCGATGAGCGCCTCGAGATCGGCATCATGGAGCTCCTTCTTCTTGTCCGCCAGCTTCTTGAACGATTCGAACACTGCCTTCAGCTGCGCATCGTCCAGGTGATAGCCCATCTCGACGAGGCGCTCCCTTAGGGCATGGCGTCCACTGTGCTTTCCCAGCACCAGGTTACTCTTGCTGAAGCCTACGTCTTCCGGCTTCATGATCTCGTAAGTCAATCGGTTCTGGATGACGCCGTGCTGATGGATCCCCGCCTCATGGGCGAAGGCGTTCTGACCGACGATGGCCTTGTTGCGCTGCACGTGCATCCCGGATACCTGGGACACCAGCCGGCTCGTGGGATACAGGCGCTTCGTGTTCACATCGGTTGTCACCGGGAAGTAATCGTGGCGGGTTCGGATCGCCATGACTAGCTCTTCCAGCGAGCAGTTGCCGGCGCGCTCGCCGATGCCGTTCACCGTGCATTCCACTTGGCGGGCACCTTCCTTGACAGCCGCCAGACTGTTGGCGACGGCGAGTCCGAGGTCATTGTGACAATGAACGCTGATCACTGCCTTGTCGATGTTGCTAACATGCTGCTTGAGGTGGCGAATGAGCGTCGAAAACTGCTCCGGCATGGCGTAGCCGACGGTGTCGGGAATGTTGACCGTGGTGGCGCCGACGTCGATGACCTTCTCGACGACTTCCGAGAGAAAATCCAGCTCGGTGCGGGCGGCATCTTCCGGAGAGAACTCTACGTTCTCGCAATACTCGCGCGCACGCTGCACACCTTCCACCGCGCGGTGGACGATTTCTTCTTTCGCCATCTGCAGCTTGAACTCGCGGTGGATCGCGCTAGTCGCCAAGAAAACGTGAATGCGCGCGCGCGGTGCCTCCTTCAAAGCCTCCCAGGCGCGGTCGATGTCCTTCTCGTTACAACGGGCGAGTCCCGCAATGACCGGGCCTTCCACTTGGCGTGCGATCTCTCGAACCGCTTCGAAGTCTCCGGGCGAGGCGATCGGAAACCCACCTTCGATGACGTCGACGCCGAGGTCACGAAGCGCCGCGGCCACGAGAAGTTTCTCCTCGAGGTTCATGCTGGCGCCGGGAGACTGCTCGCCGTCTCGCAACGTCGTATCGAAAATAGTGACTCGATCCGAAGTCTTGTCTCCCATGTGGTGTCTCCTCTCCGCCCGGATCCCCTGTTAGCTCAGTGTGATATGTCGATTTTGGTGCGTACGACCGGACGGTCTTGGTGACTTACCGGTCGGTAGGTAATGTAGCAAGCCCAGGGCCACACTGTCAAGCGGCGAAGTCTGCCGCTATCACTCCGATTCCACTTTCTTCCCGACGGTGAACAAGACAGCGGCCATCACGGCAATCCCCGCCAGCAAAGAAACCCAAGGGGGAAGCCCATAAGCAGATGGGATGTCTCCCAGCAGAACAGCCACGCCCGCCGCGAGAAGCGCGTAGGGTAGCTGGGTGCGGACATGATCGACGTGATCGCAGCCCGAGGCCATGGAGCTGAGGATCGTCGTGTCCGAGATAGGAGAGCAGTGGTCTCCAAAAACCGCGCCGGCTAAGACCGAGCTAATCGTCCCCAACAACACGGTACTGACCTGCGCCGGGTCGAGTTGAGCTTCGAGACCGAGGGCGTTCGCAAGAGGAATCACGAGCGGCATCAGGATGGCCATCGTCGCCCAGCTCGTTCCGGTGGCGAAGCTCATCATCGCAGCGATCAAGAAGGTCAGGGCCGGAAGCAAGAAGGGAGACAGGTTGCCGCGCATCATCTGAATGAGGTAATCGGCAGTATGAAGTTCTACGGACAACGACCCGATCGACCAGGCAAGAACGAGGATGACGATGCCCAAGAGGAGAAACTTCATACCTTGAAGCAAGGCGTCGATCGCTTGAGTAACCGTCAGGATCCGCTGGCCCAGTGACAGAACGATAGCCGCTAGGCAACCGGAGAGCGACGCCCAGAGGAGCGCGACGTACGAGTCTGCGTTGCTGACGATTTCTCCGAGTCCGTACTCGGTTACACCGTCGGCCTGTAATGCTTGTGTCCCGGTCCGATAAAGGCCGAAAAAACCGACCACCAAGATAGTCAGAATGGGTACCAGGCCGTTGTACCAACGGCCCGGTATGTCGCTCGACACGTTCAGAGTGGCTTCGTCTACTTCCGCTAGGGTCTGAGCGCCATCTCTTTGCAGCTTGCCCGTACGGCGCGCGCGGCGCTCGGCAGCAAGCATCGGACCGAAGTCGCGGCCGGTGTAGCCGATCATGAATGCCAGGATGAGAGCAAAAATGGGGTAGAAACGATAGGGAATCGTTTGAATGAAAACGGCGTACGCATCGAGCGGTGAATCGATCAAGCGCAAGGCTTGTTCGATCAACCCTATCTCGTATCCGATCCACGTCGAGATGAGAAAGAGACTCGCCACCGTGGCGGCGCCGGTGTCCACATAGAACGACAGCTTCTCCCGCGAGATCCGGAGCTCGTCCGTGACCGGTCGCAGGAGACTCCCGCGAATGAGCACGTTGGAATAGTCGTCGAAGAACAGCACGAGGGCCGAGAACCAGGCGGCGAGCTGGCCGCCCCGCGCCGTCTTGGCGAAACGGGTAATGACACTAGCGATTCCCCTGGCGCCGCCATTCCGCGTAATGAGACCCATGACGCCCCCGAAGAGCAGGCTGAACAGGATGATTTGCACGTGACTTCTGTCGGTAATGGACTCGACGATGTAGTGGTCCAGAACGCGAAAGAAGCCGCCCACCAGGTCGTAGTCGAAGACGAAGATCGCTCCCAACCAGATTCCGGCATAAAGAGAAATGACGACCTGACGAAAGATGAGCGCCATGGCGATGGCAACGAGCGGAGGAAGGATGCTCAGGATCCCCGGAATGACTCTAAGTGTCGTCGAGGAAGAAACTCGCCCGTCTGTTACCGTGATTTCTAGCCGACCGCTGTCCGCTACGATAGCGTCGGCAGCGGACCACGAACCCTCCTCGAAGCTCACCGCTAGGCGTTCCAAACCATCGGGATCATCACGGACCGCGCCCACCACTTCGGCGGTGCCTTGGTAGCTCGCAACTCGAGCACCACCCGCGTCGATGGCCGCGATTTCGATCGGGAAGCGGACGCCGGTTAGAACCAAGGAGGGGACCGTAATATCGAAACCGGCCACAGGAGATTCTTGAGCCGGCGCCGACATCGCCCACCCCGGGCTCGTCAGCACCAGAAGTAGCCCGACCAAGAGAGTCCGTAAGCTCGTGTGACGATGCCTCTTACATTCCATGGGCGCAGCGGCCTCCGCGTGGGTTAAAGGGTCACGCCAAAGTGCTTTCTCAGGGCTTCCTCCCACTCTACGCGCCCCTCGATCGATGTCTCTGTCTTCGCCCCGTTTCGTGTCGATACGAGTCGATCTGTAAGGAGGGTAACGCGACCATCCGCCAGGGCGATGGTGCACAAGCCCTGTTGTGTGAAATGGGAATCGGGTGACGTCTGGTGATAGTGACAGCCTGGGGAAAAATCCCCAAGCTTTCGAGGCTCCAGGTTGAACCGGTACTGTGGGTGAAAGACCGTGGCCCCCGCGGGTTGTCGATCCAGGATCCACCAACCCTCTTCCTCGCGAAGCCGGTACACGAAGCCGAGCTGCTCGAATTCCTGGCCGGCTTCTAGCGGGACGGGGTAGCGAAAGGAGTCACCGAACCCGACGTCGGCTAGATAGATACGGTCGAGCTCGACGCGAAGCGTCATGTGATCGAACGGAATCCCGAAACTGCCATCCTCTCGCGCCACTTCGGCAGAAAGGAGATCCACCCGGACCCCCAGCTGTCGCAAGAGCCACGCGAACGCCGCGTTGAGCTCGTAACAGAACCCACCCCGCTCGCCCTCCACGATTTTGTGAAGAATGCGCTCCTCATCGAGCACAATCTCGACGCCGCGCCCGATGTCCAGGTTCTCGAAAGGAACCTTCAGTAGATGTTGCTCGTGGACCCGCGCCAGCCAGTCGAAATCATGACGCCCCACATCTACGAGGCCGAGCCGACGCAAGTAGCTCTGGACATCTATTGGGTTTCCTGGCATTGGGTTTCCTGGCCGCGGCATGATACCGACCTCCAGGGCCGCATGTCCAACCCCCTCAGGAGCTTCCGGCCATTAGTCCCACCACCTTGAGCCGGACGAGGCGAGTCGGGATACTATATCGGCCAATCCAATGGGAGTCACCATGAAACGCCGGGCCACCCGTCCTCGATCGCACAAGACACGACCGTTTTCCTGGGAGCACCTGAGCGAAAAGGATCTCTTGGAGGTTCGCATGTGCGATCTTGGCCTCGCGACCGAGGGAACGGGTCTCGAAGAGCGGATCGAGCAAGTATGCGGAGAGCTCACGGCGCGAGGACTCCGCTTTCGCCCCCACTTCTGGCTCTCCGATGACTGGTTCACTCCAGACGGAATACCGGGAGTGGCCATACCCTTTTACCTCGCTCACCCACGCCTGGCCCAACTCGAACGAGCGAAGATGCTCGAAGTCGAAGGAGGCACACCGGAATGGTGCCTACGCATTCTCCGCCACGAAGCAGGCCACGCCATTGACAACGCTTTTCGGCTGAGACGACGGCGTCGCCGTATCAAGCTATTCGGCAAATCATCCGAGCCCTATCCCGAGCACTATGCGCCCCGACCTTACAGCAAGAGCTACGTGATCCACCTCGACGCTTGGTATGCACAAAGCCATCCCGACGAGGACTTTGCCGAGACGTTTGTTGTTTGGTTGCACCCCGCTCCACGTGGAGAAAACGCTACGCGGAATGGCGCGCCTTGACGAAGCTCGAGTACATGGACGAGCTGATGTCGGAGATTGCCTCGACGAAGCCCTCGGTGAGGAGTCGTCGCCAACTGGAACCGCTGTCTCGGCTGCGTAAGACACTCAGGATGCATTACGAAGAGAAGCGCGAGCGCTACCAAGTGGACTATCCGAGGTTCTACGATCGTGACCTGAGGCGGCTCTTCTCGGATTCGCCGGAGTTCCAGGCAAATATGACCGCCGCTTCCTTCTTGACCAAGAAGCGCAAAGAGGTGCGGCGCACCGTCGCTCGGTGGACCGGAGCCTACCAATACACCGTCGACCAGGTTTTGGCGGACATGATCCAACGCTGCCGAGACCTCAAGCTACATCTCGCCAAGCCCGAGCAACTCACGGCTTTCGAGTTCACGGTCCTTCTCACCGTCCAGACGATGAACTACCTGCACAGTGGTCGCAACCGCGTGAGCCTATGAGAAACATCCGGATACTCGCCCTCATGCACGAAGGCATGGTCCCGCCGGAGAACGTTGGCAAACACGACATCACCACGGTCGATTGGAAGATGGAATACGACGTCATCAGCACGCTAGAGGAAATCGGCCACGAGGTTCACAAACTGGGAGTGAGCAGCGATCTGGGGGCGATTCGCAAAGCCATCCACTCGTTCGACCCCCACATCGTGTTCAACCTCTTGGAAGACTTCGACGATATGGCCATCTACGATCAGAACGTCGTTAGCTACCTCGAGCTCATCCATATGCCGTATACCGGTTGTAACCCGCGTGGCTTGATGCTCGCCCGAGACAAGGCCATCTCCAAGGAGCTCTTGACCTACCATCGTGTCTCGGTGCCGGAGTTTGCCGTCTTCAGGAGGGGTAAGTCGATCAGGAAGCCGAAAAAGCTTTCCTTCCCGCTAATCGTCAAGTCCCTCATTCTCGAGGGATCGGCGGGCATCTCACAGGCGTCGGTGGTATCCGATGAGGAGCGGTTGAAGGAGCGGGTCGAGTTCATTCACGCTCAGTTCGAGACCGACGCCATCGTCGAACGTTACATCGAGGGCCGAGAGCTCTATGTCGGGGTGATTGGCAATCACCGGCTGCAGGTATTTCCAGTCTGGGAGCTTTCCTTTACCAAACGAGTTGGTGAGGTAAGGCCGATTGCCACCGGCCGCGTCAAGTGGAACACCCGGTATCAGAAGAGGTACGGCATCACGACCGGCGAAGCAAAAGATCTGCCGGAAGGAAAGCGCGAAGCCGTTCAACACCTATGCAAGCGCGTCTACCGGATCTTGGGCCTGAGCGGCTATGCCCGCCTCGATCTGAGACTGGCCCCGGACGGAAAGATCTACGTCCTCGAGGCCAACCCAAATCCCCAGCTTGCCTATGGGGAGGACTTTGCGGAATCGGCGGAGTTTGCCGGGCTCAGTTACGAGGCTTTGATCCAGCGCATCATCAGCCTCGGACGTCGATGGGAGTCCGAGCGTTACCGCTGAAGGTCGCTTTGCGGGCGCGACCGGAGCGCCTCCACACTAGTGGACTGTAACAACTGAACGTTTAGTGTCCCCTTCGGGGATGGTGGAAACCCCTCGCCTTTAGGCGAAGAAAAGATTGTCGAAGTCCCCGAAGGGGGAGGCGGTGGTGCCGCTCAGTCTGCTCCCGCCGTTATTTCGCCGGCTCCCTGATGCGCCTGATCCTGTTGCCGCGCCGGCTCTGGCGCACCGCCGTAACTGTAGGATTGGTAGCTGTAGTAGTAACTCTGTGCGTAGTCATTTAGATTTACGGCGTTTAGCACAACCCCACTTACTTTTCCTCCCACCCGTTCGATGAGCTCCAAGCTGCCGCTGACGTCTCGATAGGAAGTCTGGCCGCTCCGCACCACGAGCAACGAAGCATCACAACATGCCGTGAGCGCGTGAGAGTCGAACACTGGCAACAAAGGGGCGGAATCGAGAAGAACGAAATCGAATTTTCGAGAGAATCGTTTGAGAGCCTTCTGCATTTGCGCCGAGCTGAGGAGTTCGGAGGGGGTGGGACTCACCGGACCGGCGGGAAGCAAGAATACGTTCGGGATCGGCGTGCTCACCACGGCGGCCCCATCGGACGAAATCTGTCCCGTTGAGCACACTGGACAAGCCTGTCTCATTGTCAACGTGGAACACCCGATGAACCTGAGGATTGCGCAGGTCGGCGTCGACGAGCAAAACCGTCTTGTTCAATTGGGTCAGCGACAGGGCGAGATTGCAGGCGACGAAGGTCTTGCCCGCATTTTTCTCGGGCCCGGTCACCAAGACAACTCGCGGAAGCTCCGGCTCCGATTCGTCGCCGAAGCGGAACCGTGGATGTTCCCAGAGTCGGAGCTCATCGACCACGCGCTCGGCCAAGGTAAAACTTTCCAGCACTCTCTTTTGAGTAGGATAGAATTCCTGGGAACCGAACCAGGACTCGGGAGACACACTGCCTTCTACAACGTTGATGCGACCGCGATTGATCTGTAGCAACGCTCTAGCAGTGTAGACGGGTCTGCGGAACAATGCGTTGCCGACCGTGAGGCTTAACACCACCAAAGTAACGGCTGCAATCACCCATCTTCGCTTCAGGATCACGAACCAGTAAGCGCGCGGATGAACCTCAGGCTCCTGTAAGACCCCGGCTGTTCACGCGCCGGTAGATTCAAATCCGCGAAGGGCATACTCTCCCGTTCACTTTCAGATCAAGCTAGACGGTTTTTCTGTTGGTTTGTATTGTTAAAGTATTTTATCCTTCCACTCCCCCCAAAGTCAAGGCGCACATAGAGTTTCGGGCTGGCCAGGAGGCTATTTTCGCTTCCCAGGCGTCTCGATTGGGAGGAAAGTTGACTTTTCGGTCCAACGAGCCGTAGACTCAGTAGAGTAATCCAACGAAAATCGAATGACTCCTGCCGCTCGGCGTTTTCTCAGCCCGTGGAAAGGCCGTCGTGTCGCACGCGGAAGAGAGAGGTATGAAAAAATGAATGCGAGAGTCTCAGGGTCCCTGGCCACCTACCTGCTAGCCCTTTCTTTTCTCATACCAGTCGTCTGCCCGGTGAATACCTTCGCACAGGGCGAAGAGGGGATCGTGCTGGGCCGCATCTTCGAGATCGACAAGAAGAAGTACCAACAAGAAGAGGCTCGCGCCGACGCAGAAGGTGACAACGGAAATGCGACCGCACCGTCCGATGCCCGAGACGACGAGCAGCCTAACCGGCGCCCCCAGGAATATGAGGAGTATCTTGAACCACGCAGCGATGTCGAGGTGATAGCCCGTCTCCTTACGAGCAACCAGAAGTTCCGAAGTGACCAGACGGGAGGGGGCGGAGACTATCTGATCTCGAGCCTGTCTCCCGGCGTCTTCGAGTTCACGCTACGGTTCGAGGATCAAGATTATCCCGTAGCGCATCGTCTGGACGCCATGGTCAACCTGACGTTCCTGGCCGAGCTCTGCTTCGTGCTCGACAAGGAAGAACAGTTCGCCGCCAGGTAGCATGTCCCCTCGTTACGCTCCCTCTCCACAAACGTCTCGAGCAACACCGGCCTCACACCGTACGCTTCCTCCCAATCATCCACCACTACTCGGGCTGCCAGCGACAGCACGTGACTCGCGAGGCCTTTGATGGAAAACCACGGCAGGATCAGGAACCGACTGTTGTTTACCACCCGCCGAAGGTTCTTTTGCCGCGTCGCGTCATCCCAACCGATGAAGCCGTCACGAGACCGAAGACGACGCGCTGACGACGAGAACTGCACGCACCCACTCAGCTCACGACGAGGTTTCGAGCTCCAGACCAAGTAACGCAGGTGTGCGCCATAGGCCACCTTGTGCCCGAGGTAGTGGTAACGCTCGACCAGTTCCCTCCACAGCGCTCGCTCCTCAGCGTGCGCCACCAAGCCCAGAGTTACCGGCGCCACGTCCGAAGCTCGTGCCGCGACAGTCCGCATGAGTCGATGACCTCGTGCAGAATATTCCATTCTTCATTGGTCACACCCTTGCCGCAAAAGCTCGGGCGCTTCCACACCATGGCCTCCGTCTCGTTGCTCACCTGGGCCACGCTCCTTTCCTCCCAGGCTGAGACTACACAGATGGTCCCGCTTTGTCCAGGACTTTTTTCCTTTTTGTTTCAAACCTCCGTCAACAACGAGCGACCCCCGGGCAAACTACTTATCGCATCCCGTCATGTCACGCACCGTTGCCGAAAAGACACCAAGTAGCTACGGCGGCGGGGTAAGCCCGCCTTCGTCAGCGCGTTTGGTGTGAACTACGGCGGGCAATTTTGCGACCTCCGGTCGCAAAATTGGTGGAGGCGGCGGGAATCGAACCCGATCAGATGGTTTTCTTAACCGGTTGATGGCGCCCAACTTTCGCTAGTAAGTGGTTCAAGATCAACGCCTTCCCATCGATGTCTTGTCCTCCCCAGTCCTCTCGACTCCTCTGGAATCCGCCCCAGTTTTGGAGACATATTGGAGACGGTCACGCGGGTCAACCTGGTCCTACGCTAGTCCACTTCCGCACAGGCCCTCCTCCAACCTCGCCCCATTGACTTTTCACCTTGTGCAGAATACTCTCACACTCTAAGGACCGGCCATGCCACTTACTCCCAGCACCAAGCTCGGATCCTACGAGATCCTATCCGCCATCGGTGCGGGTGGAATGGGAGAACCGGCCTCCACTTCAGCCTAGCATGGGGCCGATCGATCCGACGCCGCCAGATGCGCGTGTTGCGTTAATTGCACTCGACTGACCTTGCCCAGGAAAAGTGGACAGGTTGATTATCTCGCATGAGCCGTTTTGAGGTCATGAATCCGTTCGAACACCATTGAGCTGTTGTAATCGAGTGACGAGTGGAGTCGATACGGATTGTAGAACCCCTCGATGTAGCTCGCGACCACGTCTTTGGCCATACGTCGTGTTGGCCAACTACATCGGTGGAGGAGCTCGGTCTTGAGCGTGCCTAAGAAGCTCTCGGTCACGGCGTTGTCCCAGCAATCACCCTTGCGGCTCATCGAGCACGGCCTGGTAGGTCGCAGCCGCGTATTGAGTACCACGGTCTGAATGATGCACCAAGCCACTTTCCGGCAGGCGGCGCCCCAAGGCCATGTGAAGCGCCTCGAGAGCAAGCTCCGCGCGCAGGTGGGGCTGCATCGCCCAGCCTACGACACGACGCGAGAACAGATCGAGGATGACCGCCAAGTAGAGCCAGCCTTCCCAAGTCCGGATGTAGGTTATGTCCGTCACCCAGAACTGGTTCGGTCGTGCGGCTTCGAAGTTCCGGCCGAGCACGTTGGGTGCGATGGGGCGATCGTGCTTGCTGTCGGTCGTGCGGCGAAAACGCTTGCTGGGCAGACCCTGCAGGCCCATCTCACGCATCAGCCGTGCCACTCGCTGCTTGCCTACCTCGACGTTCTCCCCGTCAAGCTGGCGACGTACACGCTCCCTGCCGTAGGTACCACGGCTATGGGCGTGGATCACTTGGATGCGCAGCTTCAGCTTCCCATCCTCACACTGTCGCTTGCTGGGCGCGCGCTTCATCTGAGCGTAGTAGCCGCTGGTCGATACTCTCAGAACTCGGCACATCACCCGCACCGGGTAGTTGGCCCGCTCCGCGTGAATGAATTTGAATCTCATTCGCTTTCCTTCGCGAAGAAGGCCGCCGCCTTTTTTAATATTTCTCGCTCTTGCTCCAACGTACGCACTCGACGCCGTAGCGAACGGAGCTCATCACGTTCCGCCGTCGTCAGAGCCTCGCGTGGACCTTCACCGTGATCAACTTTGTATTGTTTCACCCAGTTTCGAAGGGCCGATTCCGTCAGGTCCAGTTCCTTAGCGACCTGGCCGATGCTGCGCTCGCCCTCCCTGAACAGCCGGACCGCTTCCTTCTTGAACTCCCCCGTGAACTTCCTGGGTGATGTCTTAAGATTCCTGTCAAAGAAAAACGATGTATGGTTCCCCAAGCTCAAACCCGTCCCCGTCATGGGGACAGAAAAGGAGAACCATACATCATGGGAAAGGTACTACCGAGTCAGCGATTGCTCAAGCAGTTCGAGGAACAACTGGTATTTGGGGAGATGAATCTCTCGGAGATCGTCCGGTCGGGAGCTCAGATGATGCTTCAATATGCGTTGGAGCGCGAGGTGACGGAGGCGTTGGGTCGAAACTACTATGAGAACGCTCCGGCAACGACGAAGGAGAAGGGACGACGCAACGGGTATGAGTCGCATCGGGTCCTCACGGGCGAGGGAGCGGTAACGGTGCAAGTGCCGCGGGTACGAGAAACAGAGAAGGTGTTTCAGTCAAAGATTCTCGACGCCTACGTGAGCCGGACCGAGAAACTCGATGAACTGATCGCGCGGATGTACGTCCACGGGATGTCGACGCGTGACATTGAGGCGACGTTCGCGGACGTGCTGAGCGGCACGGGTGTCTCGAAGTCGGTGGTGAGCCGGGTCACACGGTGTCTGTCGGAGGATTTCGAGGCGTTTCGAAAACGGGATCTCTCGAACGAGAAGCTGTTGTATCTCGAGCTCGACGGCACGTACCTGCGCTACCACCAAGGAGCGGAGAGGAAAGAGCCCATCCTCGTTGCGACCGGCTATCGCGCTGATGGGACGCGAGTTCTTCTTCATATCGGTGTCGGCAACCGAGAATCCTACGAGAACTGGAAGGGGTTCTTGCAGGAGATAGTGGCCCGAGGAATGAGGGAGCCGTTGCTCATCGTGACGGACGGGAATCCTGGAGTGCTCAAAGCGATCGCAGAGGTCTTCCCTCGAAGCCTCAAGCAACGTTGCCAGAAGCACCGCCTCGAGAACATCCTGGGCAAGGCTCCGAAGGAAGTGCGCGACGAACTCAAGGCGGCCATCCTTGAGTCGTTCCATGCGAACAGCTACGAGCAAGGGCTGAAGAAGGGTCGGGAGGTGATCGCTCGGTACCGTCAACGATTCCCGAGCGCGATGAAGTGCATGGAAGAGACCCTCGAAGCGTGTCTTCAGGCGCTACGCCTTCCTGCGGCGCATCACAAAAGGCTTCGCACGTCGAATCTACTTGAGCGCACGTTCGGAGAGCACAAACGTCGCACAAAGGTCATTCCTCACTTCTTCACCGAGGAGGCCGCGATGAAACTCTCGTTCGCTGTGCTCTTGGCCGTCGCAAACAAATGGCGCGGCGTGAGGATGGATGTCTTCACCGCTAGGAAAGTCGAGGAGCTTCGCAACGAGCTTCTCCCGCAAGGCACGTCGGAGGAATCAGCAGCTTAACCGAGCGCGGGGAACCGTACGGAGATTTGACAGGAAAATTAAGACTTGACCACTTCCTGCGTCGTCGTTCTCCCATGGACGCCTCCAGGCGCATTGTCGCGCCTCGGTTGATGTCCACAAAACCCGGGCAGGGTCAGACAGTTGATTAAGGCACTGGGGCGAAACAAGGCGATACTGAACCAATTTGCGAGCCCTAACTCGACGGCGGGCAATCAAGTCGCAGAGGACCAGGTCGGTGGCAAGAAGACCACCGAAACTCTGAGCTGGTAACAAATACTCTCGTATTGTGTGGCGTTGTCCGACAACGGGTGCCAACACGCCTCGTGCTGTCTGCAAAACGGCTTCACTAATGGAGACGACCGCAATGGTGGAAGGCCTCCGCAACTGACGAATCATCTTCACGTGCTCATCCAAAGCGGAAAACGTGATCGAGATGGCGGGACGATCCTTAGGGACCAGCGAGGCGATTTTCGGGAGAGCACCCGGAGAACCTACTATAAGCGCTCCCATCATCAGTTCGGGGTTCAGTGAAAGCTCTTCATGTCAAGGGCACCTTGCGACTGAAGGGCCCCGGGCCAGATAGCGAGTTTGTCGACATGGAAGTACAACAGTTGTTCACACAATACGATGCAAACATCCAGGTGAGACCGCCTCGATGGCTCAACATGGCGGAGCCCGACGCAGAGGGCGAGTCTACTATCATCAACAACAAAGTGGACGTACTACCTCACCACCGATGAAACCTGATCTGGTATAGGTCAACGTTCCCGAAAGCCGATCTGATACCGCGCCATTGAAAGGGGCACCGGAGGTATTGCCGGCAGGGCCGGTGGGGGAAGGTTATCTCGAGCCTCCAGCCCACCCATCGAATCGGGATTCCACAGCTAATTCCCGAGGTTCAGTAGGGGGACCAAAACTGCACGACGTCCGCTCCCCTCAACACACCCGGGGACACTGCAAGCCCTAAGCGCGAAGCTCCACCTAACAGATTCCGCCTAGCGAGGTCGATCAGAATGCCCCTCAGAGAAATAGGATCTACCCTGAGGATCTCTCCGACCCGGAACGTTCCTTGTGCGGAGGTGGACAGGGACTGAGTCCCCGCATTTCGGATAGACATTTTCGACCGCAGACTGCGGGCCAACCTGGCCGCTACCCCCAGTGTTGGCAGGAATGGAACCGCTCGGCATGTGGTTGGCTGGAAATCATCCTTGGGGCGGGAGCGCTTGCACTCGGAGAAGCTACCCACTGGTGATCCTATCCGCAGGAACGTCCCCGAGACAGTGCTAGCCTGCACGACAGGCATCCGTGGGCATGGACCCTGTCCACCTCCGCACAGATTCTCCTCTAGCCCCGCCCCCATTGACTTTTCACCTTGCTTGCAGAATATTTTCATGCTCAAAGGGCCATGCCACTCACTCCCAGCACCAAGTTGGGTGCTTACCAGATCCTCCGTCCATCGGTGCGGGTGGAATGGGAGGAGTCTATGTCGCCGAGGACCCCAAGCTCAGCCGGAAGGTAGCCCTTAAGATCCTACCGCCCGAGATGGCGGCCCTCAACCATCCCAACATCGTCACCATCCACTCTGTAGAAGAAGCGAACGGGCTCCACTTCCTCACCATGGAGCTGGTCGAGGGGAAGACGCTCAGCGAGCTCATCCCCAAGAAGGGCCTGCCTCTTAATCAGTTCTTAGAACATTGCCATCGCTCTGGCCGATGCGGTCGCTGCCGCCCACCAGAAAGGCATCACCCACCGCGATCTCAAACCCGACAACATGATGGTCACGAACGAAGGGCGGCTCAAGATCCTCGATTTCGGCCTGGCGAAGTTCAAGCAAGAGATAGCGCAAGAAGGGGTCAGCGAGCTCCCCACGGAGTCGGGAACGCAGGAAGGTCGGATCCTGGGCACGGTGGCGTATATGTCCCCCGAGCAGGCCGAGGGCAAGACGGTGGATCACCGCACGGACATTTTCTCCATGGGCAGCATTCTTTATCAGATGCTGACCGGCCAGCGCCCGTTCCGAGGTGACTCCACAACCGGCATGCTGTCCTCCATCATCAAGGACACACCGACTTCCGTGACGGAGCTCAATCCTGCCGTTCCCCGCGACTTAGGAAGGATCATCAAACGGTGCCTCGCCAAAGACCTCTCTCGCAGGTATCAAACCGCTCTGGACCTGCGGAACGAGCTAGAGGAAACCAAGCAGGAGGTGGCATCGGGCGAAGCCATCGTCGGCTCGGGTTGGTCTGGGTAGATCGACAGGGGCGGGAGGAGCCGTTTATTGAAGAGCCGGGCGACTATTTGGACGTCCGCATTAGTCCCGATAGCACCAAGGTGGCCGTCGACATGCTTTCGTCGTCAACCTCGGACAGGACTATCTGGATCTATGAGGTTGGAGGGGGCAGACGCACCCGACTGGCCGCGGACGGAGGAGTCCATTCGGTCTGGACACCCGACGGCACGCGGGTTGCGTTTGAAATCTTCTCTGGACCTGGCCTCCTTTTGATACCGGCTGACGGAAGCGGTGAAGCGGAACCGCTGTTAGCAAGTGAACAAGGCTCTGAACGGCCTGACTCTTGGTCGCCAGACGGCCAGTTGCTCGCCTTCTCTCATAGTAGCGGCTCCAACCCTGGACGAGACGGTCTCGATGCGATAAAGGTGGTGATCGATCGGAGAATCGTGCCTGACGCACGGTTGAGTGACGACGTGCTTGCCGCAATTATCGACGAGGCACACATGCTCGGTCTTCCTGTCGTTGTGCATGCGGCAACGGTAGATGACATGTTGAACGCCGTTGACTATGGAGCAGATCGATTTGTGCATACTCCGCACACTGGTGGTGCCATAGCTGACACGCCTGGGGCCCGTCTCCTTCGAGACGCCGGCATTCCGATCTCGACGACGGTCTCGTTCAGTTCGGCAGAATGGGCCAAAGCCAGAGGTCAGGAATGGCCGGCTGATCAACAGGCAAGACACGCTCAGATTCTCGAGAACATTCGTCATCTGTCGAACGTCGAAATCGTGATTAAGGGCGGTGATGTCGTTGTGGACAATCGGCGATGATAGTTGCCGGAGAACTACCGGAAGACGGCGCGGTCTAACGACGGGATCGAGCGGTCGTGCGAGCTTCCCCGACCCCTAAAGCTAATCCGGGATGTGTGGGCATCTCTCTTTTCTTCTCTCTCCTCTACCCCAATCCTCACACGCCTAATTTAGGGACTTATACCGTTAGATTGACAGCGATTCCCAGAACCACTACATCTTGTGCTCTCGCACTTTACTACATGTTGCGGTGTCGTGGGTATGAGCGCGGTGATGTCTTAAGATTCCTGTCAAAGAAAAACGATGTATGGTCCCCAAGCTCAAACCCGTCCCCGTCATGGGGACAGAAAAGGAGAACCATACATCATGGGAAAGGTACTACCGAGTCAGCGATTGCTCAAGCAGTTCGAGGAACAACTGGTATTTGGGGAGATGAATCTCTCGGAGATCGTCCGGTCGGGAGCTCAGATGATGCTTCAATATGCGTTGGAGCGCGAGGTGACGGAGGCGTTGGGTCGAAACTACTATGAGAACGCTCCGGCAACGACGAAGGAGAAGGGACGACGCAACGGGTATGAGTCGCATCGGGTCCTCACGGGCGAGGGAGCGGTGACGGTGCAAGTGCCGCGGGTACGAGAAACAGAGAAGGTGTTTCAGTCAAAGATTCTCGACGCCTACGTGAGCCGGACCGAGAAACTCGATGAACTGATCGCGCGGATGTACGTCCACGGGATGTCGACGCGTGACATTGAGGCGACGTTCGCGGACGTGCTGAGCGGCACGGGTGTCTCGAAGTCGGTGGTGAGCCGGGTCACACGGTGTCTGTCGGAGGATTTCGAGGCGTTTCGAAAACGGGATCTCTCGAACGAGAAGCTGTTGTATCTCGAGCTCGACGGCACGTACCTGCGCTACCACCAAGGAGCGGAGAGAAAAGAGCCCATCCTCGTTGCGACCGGCTATCGCGCTGATGGGACGCGAGTTCTTCTTCATATCGGTGTCGGCAACCGAGAATCCTACGAGAACTGGAAGGGGTTCTTGCAGGAGATAGTGGCCCGAGGAATGAGGGAGCCGTTGCTCATCGTGACGGACGGGAATCCTGGAGTGCTCAAAGCGATCGCAGAGGTCTTCCCTCGAAGCCTCAAGCAACGTTGCCAGAAGCACCGCCTCGAGAACATCCTGGGCAAGGCTCCGAAGGAAGTGCGCGACGAACTCAAGGCGGCCATCCTTGAGTCGTTCCATGCGAACAGCTACGAGCAAGGGCTGAAGAAGGGTCGGGAGGTGATCGCTCGGTACCGTCAACGATTCCCGAGCGCGATGAAGTGCATGGAAGAGACCCTCGAAGCGTGTCTTCAGGCGCTACGCCTTCCTGCGGCGCATCACAAAAGGCTTCGCACGTCGAATCTACTTGAGCGCACGTTCGGAGAGCACAAACGTCGCACAAAGGTCATTCCTCACTTCTTCACCGAGGAGGCCGCGATGAAACTCTCGTTCGCTGTGCTCTTGGCCGTCGCAAACAAATGGCGCGGCGTGAGGATGGATGTCTTCGCCGCTAGGAAAGTCGAGGAGCTTCGCAACGAGCTTCTCCCGCAAGGCACGTCGGAGGAATCAGCAGCTTAACCGAGCGCGGGGAACCGTACGGAGATTTGACAGGAAAATTAAGACTTGACCTATGAGCGCTTGCGCTACCTAGACTTGATCCGCTGGTCATCGTGGCCCTGGTCTGATTGGGAAGCGTCTGATGTATCGAGAGCTGGTTGCGGACAACGGCTTGCCTTCCGGCGCGCGTACCAGCTAGCGTTCTTAGGCCGAATCAGCGCCAGGGCTAGGTCTTCGGGCGTAGCGTCTCCGTAATCTGGTCGCTTGCTCATCGTGCTATTCTACCCCCTATAGAGGAATGGAAAGCTATGAAAGAACTAGCAATTGTAATCACCGTCGGCGATTTTGAGTTGTCCAGGTTGGTAGTGCGGGATGTTTCTGAGGGGGTCGAGATTGTTGACGAAACTCCTCGCGCTCAGATTCAGAAATCCGACCCTCAGCCAGCAGACGATCAAGAATCGTCTCATACGGTTTGCAAATAGACTTTATAGTAGGCTCAAGGTTTATAATGAGCTCATTCCCAAAGACTTCTATGATATGATCTAACATTAGAAACCTCTATGGCGGCGCTGTTCTTGTACATGCGGCACCGCCGGTTTTAGACGCCCCGGTTGCTGGCCGGGGCGTTTCCTCTTTTCTGGCTTTATTCTACTACCACAGGGCCCCAGGGGGTTACTCTGTCGGGGTCGAGTTCTGGCGGAAGGGTTGAACCCCAAGATGTAGTGGTCAGGGTCTAAAACGCGGAACCACTATATGTAGATGGGGGATGATTCGGCCCGTTCGAGCTGGATCATTAGAACGCCAGGACTTACGGTTTCTGTCAATCTAACGGTATAAGTCCCCTAATTTAGGGGGTAGTGGCGAGTGAGTTAGGTGCTTAGGGCGGCAGGTCTTTTGGGAGCCGGAAGTCGTGAGATCTCGCGAAAACTCGCGCGAGCGAGTTTGCTCATGGCGAGTTACGGGGGGCAGCTACGTCCGAGGTGAATTTGGCTTTCCTGAAGTAGCTATGGCGGGACGTTTAAGCCCGCCTTCGTCAGCGCATTTCATGTGAACTACGGCGGGCAATTTTGCGACCTCCGGTCGCAAAATTGGTGGAGGCGGCGGGAATCGAACCCGCGTCCGAAGACCTTCACCCGTTGCTTCTACACGCTTGTCCGGCTCCGATTTTTTCGCTCCCGTCGGTTAGGAACCGGCAAGGACCCGTCGGAAGCTATCCCCTAAATCTCGCCGATTACCCGGGGAGTGGCAATGCGGCCAGCCTGCTCTCATGACGCCCTTCCCGAATCACGCAGGCGAGACCCGAGAGGACGTAGCCTTAAGCGGCTAGTGCTAACTGGTAGTCAGCAGTTGTGTTTTTATCCCACCTTTTTTACGAGAGGTGGCTCTCGGCGTGCAGCAGCGGACTCAATTGTCCCCGTCGAACCCGATGCGCCCCCAAGTTGGAACTTCTTCCTTCAAAATTGTACATTTAGCTAGGGCTGTACGCAAGTCGGGCGCGACGGCCAGGTGGGCGAAGGCTCCCAGAAGGTCTTACTCCATCTTGACTTGCCCGGCAGCGTGTATGATAATGGTTGAGCTTATCGTTCGTAACCCTATCGACTGACAGGACTTCGGGGTTCCTATCGTGCGTTTGTCTCTCTTCATGGGTGAAGCAAAGGGCGGAGTGGCATGAGTAACGAGGAGCAGCTTCGAACCAAGACGCTGGCACTCTTTCATTCGCTGCTGTCGGAGTGGGCCAATCACCTGCGTAGCGACGTCTCCACGCTCGAAGACGGGCTGGTGCGGCAGATGGACGCGCTGCAGGCTCGCATGGCCAAGTACGAGGAGAACATCGACGAGGGGAAGATCCTTGCCTTCGTGCAGGAGCTGGCCAATAACGCCGGCGGAGGCGCAGGGGGCGCCAGCCGCTTACCGCAAGTGCGTCAGTCCATGGCAAAGCTCGAGACCGGGCGGAGTCTTCAGGAAGTGCTCACCGCACTGGTTCAGGAGATCGCTCAGTTCGCGCCCCGCGTGGCTCTCTTCATCATCAAGAGCGGGAACTGCATCGGCTGGCACGGCGAGGGTTTCGACCAGAGCCCGGGTTTCAGCAACGATGCACTGAAGCGCATCTCCGTTCCCGCGAACGCGGATACCGTGTTCCGCGCGGTCATGAATTCCCGCCAGCGATTCTTCGGCGAGAGCAGCGCGCATCGGGACAACGCGCATCTTTTATCCCGGATCGGCACGGTCCTTCCCACCAATATCTTTGCGATGCCCCTCATCCTACGCGAAAAGGTTGCGGCCGTCGTCTACGCTGACAGCGGAGACTCGCGGGAGCCTTTAGGAGATGTGGAGGCGATCGAGATTCTCGTCCTATACGCCAGCAGACTCCTGGATTTGATGAACGTGGCCAAAACGGCCGGGAAGGGACAAGCGGAATTTACGTCGGGTCGAACGCCCGCCTTCAATGAACCCACTCCGGCCGCGCCTCCGGTGGCTTCGCGGACGGCTCCCGGCCTTGCAGACGACTCGGGATCCTCCGGCACGGTGATGTTGAACGTCAAGGATATGGAGGCCCAGGCGATTTCCTAGAGTGCTCCTGCTCCGTCTAGTACGATGAGGCGGCGAAACTGTTTCAGGACATCTTGGTGGATGGGCAGCCCGATTTCATTGACGAAGGCCTCTACGAGCTAGGGAGTGTTCTCCCCGAGTTCGGCCAGAATCGAGAAGCCGTCAAACTGCTCGAGCGGCTCTACTACGAGATGCCGACCAGCCCGTTAGCCCGAGACGCCGGACGGAAGCTGACCGCGCTACGTAGGAAGCTCCCGGCGGAGGATTCGGAGCGGCTCTACAAACTCGCCTTCGAGCGAGCCGAGCTGCTCTACGAAAGCGAGCGCTACGGGGACGCTTACGATGACTACATGGCTCTTCGGAAGAACTTCAAGAGTCGAGTCGACACCGAGCTCATCCACCTGCGCCGCGGGGTCTGCCAGTATTACCTCCGCCAGAGCGGGACCGCCGATCAGATCCTTCAGCAGGTCAGGAGAAGCGATCTCAAGCCGGAGGCGACCTACTATCGGGCGCTGGCCGATCGTCGCCGCCGCCGTCATCAGTCTTTTCAGATGAAGCTCGCCGAGCTTCTCACGTTGAGCCCAGAGAGTCCTTGGGCGGAAAAGTCGCTCTGGAGCCTTGCGAACTACTACCTGGATGACGATCAAGACGACACCGCCCAGCAGCTCCTGCGGAGACTGGTCAACGAGTTCCGAAACGGAGAGCACTACGTGGACGCGCAGTGGCACCTCCTGTGGACTCAGTACCGGCAAGAGCAGTATCGGGAGGCGGCGTTTGGATTCGAAGGGGTGGCGCGCGAGCACCCGGCGTCGGCCCAGCTATCGAAGTTTCTCTACTGGGGGGCGCGTGCCTACGAGGGCTCTGGTCAAGTGGATCGTGCTGTTGCGCTCTATCGGCAGGTCTTGTTGGGGTTCAAGAACACCTACTATGGACGGCGTGCCGAGGAGCACCTGGCGCAGCTGGGCGGTGTCCTCGCGCCCATCGTCGCCGTCGAGTCGGCCCGCGTTGGCATCGACTTGCGAGACGCTTTGGGTGTCTACCACTCCGATCGCGAAAAGCGAATCGCTCAGCTCTTGGCGACCGTTGCTTGGATACGAGATCGGCAAGGCCGGATACCAGAAGCGATGTCGACAATGAGGCGGGCGTTTCCCTTCCACGTGTCAGCGACTGGGGATCTGCTGCCGAAAGCCGTCTGGCGAATCGTCTACCCGCTGAAATACTGGGACCTCGTGAAACGCTACTCGGAGGAGAAGGGCTTGGATCCATATCTGGTCGCCGCTCTCATCCGTCAGGAGTCCACGTTCAACGCCGGAATTCGCTCACCCGCCGGAGCGCAAGGGCTGATGCAAATTATGCCGGCAACCGGGCGTACGATCGCGCGGGAGCAGCGCCAACGCTACCAACACTCCGATCTGTACAATCCGGAGGTGAACATCCGGTTTGGGACGCATTACTTCAAGAAAGTTCTGGGGCAGTTTGGTGGACGGTAGACTACGCGCTCGCCAGCTACAACGCGGGCCCACATCGCGTCCGGAGCTGGACGAGGTCGGGCTCGAACGCCGATCCGGAAGAGTTCATCGAAGAGATCCCCTTCACCGAGACACGCAATTATGTAAAGCTCGTTCTCAGGAACGAGATGCTGTATCGTCGAATCTACGTGGAACCGGAGTCGCTTGCAGAGTGATGCAGCCGAGGTTATTTATCATCTATGTCCCGGCCCTCGCCTAAAGGATCGCCCCCGGCCCGGCTTAAGGAACAAAAGACCTTAGGGTCCAAAAAGGCCGCCTGTTTCACGGAGTCCGTGATTCGCGAGATGACCCGGCTTTGTCAGCAGCACGGCGGTATCAATCTGGCCCAGGGCTTCCCCGATTTTCCCGCACCCGAAGTGATCAAGGAAGCGGCCGTCTCGGCGATTCGTTCCGATGTGAACCAGTACGCGATTACCTGGGGCGCGAGACCGCTGCGAGAAGCTATTGCCGGCAAGTACCAACGAGTCTATGGCATGGAGATCGACCCCGAGCGAGAGCTCGTCGTCTGCTGCGGTTCCACCGAGGCGATGATCGCCTCCATGTTGGCGGTGGTGGATCCGGGCGATGAGGTCGTGGTTTTCGAGCCGTTCTATGAAAACTACAGGCCGGATGCCATCCTCTCCGGCGCCGTGCCTCGCTATGTCACGCTGCACGAACCGGACTGGGGGCTCGATGCGGGTGAATTGGCGGCCGCTTTCAACGAACGGACGCGAGCCATCATTATAAATACCCCCAACAACCCGACCGGAAAGGTTTTCAGTGCGGAGGAGCTTGCCCAGATTGCGACTCTCTGCCAAAAATGGGGCGTGGTGGCGATCACCGACGAAATCTACGCGCACATCCTCTATGAGGGCCGGCATGTTCCCATCGCCTCCCTCGACGGGATGCAAGACCGGACGGTGACGATCAATAGCCTCTCCAAGACCTACTCGTTGACCGGGTGGAGGGTGGGCTGGGCCATTGCCTCGCCTCCTCTTAGTGATGCTATCCGCAAGGTCCACGACTTCCTCACCGTAGGGGCGGCGGCACCGCTCCAAGAAGCGGCGGTCGTCGCCTTGGGACTTTCCGAGGATTACCACCGGCAGCTGGCGGCGGACTATCGTAAGAGGCGAGACGTGCTGTTGCCCGCCCTGGAGCAAGCTGGGTTCTCCTGTTTCAAACCCGACGGCGCCTACTACATCATGACGGACATTTCTGGATTCGGTTTCTCCGATGACACTGCCTTTGCCCGCCACCTCATTGAAACCGCGGGGGTGGCCGCCGTTCCGGGCTCGAGCTTCTATCACCGCCCCGAAGACGGCGCGCAGAGGCTGCGGTTCACGTTTTGCAAGCGGGAGGAAACTCTACGCGACGCGGCGGAACGGCTCGCTTCACTGAAACGTCTATAGGGAAGTCCCTTTGCCATTCGTGCCGCAACTGCCACTAGCCGTTCTGGCCGCTCTCACCCTTCTGGCTCAGATCGGAAGCATTGAGCCCGCCGAAGAAGCTCATGCGGAGGCCGTTCGTTTACTCGGCCGTGACGAGGCCGCAGCTGCTGAGGTCGCTGCCCGTCGTGCCCTCGCGGAGTCGGTGCTGTTCGTTCCGGAGCGTGAGTTCGAGGTGGCACCCGAGAAGGGCCTGGTTTTCGACGAGATGATCGAGGCGGCTCGAACCGCTTATCGAGAGAGGCGAGCTCGGTACTTCCAAGCCCTTGGTTCGGCGCTCGCGGCACAACAACGCTGGGCGGAAGCGAGAAAGGCGTTGCGGCGATCGGCCGGACTCCGTCCTGCTGCCGAGACCTACATGGCGATAGCGTCTCACCCCGATATCACGATCGAACAGCGTGTGGACAGCTTGGTCAAAGCCTACTTTGCCCCCGGAGCCGATCAGCAAAGGATCGAGAAAGCGTTGGTGGATAGCGGCGCCTTCGCGAGCGTGCAAGTACTCCAAGCGCTATTCGATCGGGAGCGTTTCTCGCGTGAGTTGGCAAGTGAATTTCCGGATTTGGAGGTCGTGGTCGCACCGTTCCCCGACGTTCGCGCAGCGACGTCCACCGGCACGTTCGTGACCGCCGATCTGCTCGACGAGGGCGCGGTCGTCGTTTTGTATCTCCCGGTCGCCGGTTGCAACCGGTGTAGCGAGGAATTGGATGGAATCCGCCGAGGCCTCGCCGATCGGGATAGGGAGACCGAGTTCGTCGTGGCCGCCTTTGTCGACGAGCTAGATTTGGAGAATGCGCGGCGTATCGTACGGCTTCTCGGTATGCCGATCGAAGTCGGTCGTGTGGACCGGCTTCCCGCCGGGATAGAGCCCGCGGTCGATGGGGAGATCGTGATCGTGGCCCGCCGCGGGCTCATGCAGGTCCGTATCCCACTCGACGAAGCGGCTTCGAGCCGGTCGATTGCGGAACAAGTGGCCGCTGGCTCGAGACTACTAGGGCAGCAGGAACCGTCGACCGAACCCAGTGCGTCGCCGGGTCTAGGCCAGGGTAACGGAGGTCGGAATGCGCTGGTTACGTTGTTCGATCGCGCCGTGGCTCTCGAGGCCGGACCGGTGCCGATTCCGAATGTTTACGAGCGAGTCGATCGGGATGTGAGGAGTCTGCTCCGTGATGCGACGAGCGAGGACGCGATGGAAGTGCTCGGCGAGCTGGCAAGGCTTCGCGGCGCGGGGGCGGCCAAGGCACGAGCTCTCCTGGCTGTGGACAGGACCTTGCCGGAAACCCTCCTCGCGACAGTCAAGAAAATCGCTCCGGATGTTGTGAGGCAAGCGCGACCCGATGAGGGCGCGTTCTACGTCAGCTTGTCCGCCCCGTCGGCGAGTCGACGCATCCTCCTGCAGCGTACGTTTCTCGAGGGAGGCTCCTTGCGTCACTTCGATCTCATTGTGGATCTGGACGCAAGGGGAGCTTCGCCCGTGTGGGTTGGGCCCGAGACGGATCGACCCAGCGGAACACAACTCGTTTCGACGGGTGCGGTCTTCTTTTTTGCGAAAGACACGTGTCGCGGCCTCCGTCTCGTCGCTGAGCGGGAACTTATTTATGAAGGATGTCCCGCTCACATGGAAGAAGGGGAGGTCGTGGAAGCCGTCGACGTTTTAGTGGACCCCGCACCTCCAGCCGAGGCACCGTGGTTCTACCGGCGAGGCGAGATAAATTCGTCCGAACTGGCTACGCCGGAGACGGCTCTCGAGCAGGGGATTCGCCTGTTTCGCGAAGGAAGCTATCAGGGCGCCCGGTCCATGTTCGAACAAGCGTCGCAGGAGATCGATCCGGTCGCGCCCTACGATGAAACCGATCTGCGCTACAACATCGCGCGATGCTACCAAGAGCTGGGTCAGGGACCGAGGGCGCTTCAGATCATGGAGACGGTCGGCGACGCGGCGTACCAAGATCTAGTCGATGAACGGATCGACGAGCTCGCGGTCGCCACAAGGCGATAGAAGTCGCGCCCTCCTGCGTGTTGCGGGCCCAGCGAGAGCCTCAGTTGCTGCGGCCCGCCTGTACGTCGATCATTCGTCGCTCTGGAGCTCCGAACGGTCCCTGCGTCCTTCAGAGCATTGGCGGGATCAGGAGCATGGCGATGACCGTGACGACGAGACAGACGAGCGCAATGAGAGAGGTGTAGCCCACAATGTCGCCAAAGCGCAGTCCTGTTACGGCCATCAGTGGCAAGGCCCAGAACGGCTGAATCAGGTTCGTCGTCGAGTCACCGTAGGCGTAGGCCAGGACGAGGGTATTTGCGGAGACTCCGAGCTCGCGCCCGGCGGGAATCAGGAAGGGCGCCTCGATCAGTCATTTGGAAACCGCCGGATGGGACGAAGAGGTTCATCAGCCCCGAGTAGAGGTACACAATCAGCGGAAACGTGTCGGTGCTCGCCACCCGCACGAATAACGAGCCGAGCCAGACGCCAAGCTCGGTGCTATTGAGTATTCCGAAAATCCCGGCGTAGAACGGGAACTGCAGGATGATGCCCGACGCCGTGCCGACCCGATGACGGATACCGGTTGCCGGTTCGGCCTGCGACAGAGAGATGGTCAGGTGCTCACGGTGGGCGTTTCCAGGCCAGGAACCTCAGGCGACGGAACCCAACCCGTCCATGGTCCGGATCGATCGGGCCCGGCTCGACCAACTGGGAGTTTACAGGCTCTAACTCGAGGATGGTATTTTTTCTCTACAACTACCACGAGTTCGCCGGCACGCTGGTCGCCGACGCCGAGCGGTAGTCCCTCACCCGCGGGCCGCGTACTCGTCGCGGAGCTTCCGTCGCATGATTTTGTTGGACGCCGTGCGCGGCAGTGCGTCCACCACGACGACGTCATGGGATTCGAAAAGAGGATTCAGTTGGCGGGCAATCCTCTCGCCGAGCTTCCTCATGAGATCGACCCGAGGAGCGCCTTCTTCGAGCACGATGTAGAGGACAGTAACTCCTCGCCGTGGCCCGTCGTGACAAGCGTGTCGGAATGTTCCATCGTGAGCAGTCTTGAAAGGAGTGCGAAGCGATGGAAGCGAGGACAGCATTTCGTAGGCGAGCACGTGAAGAAAATCGTGGCCGCACAGGTCGAGGGCGGCGTTACTCGCGGGAACAACGTCGCGAAGCGGTGCTGTATCTGAATCAGATGAAGGATCAGGGCGCGAGCCTTGAGGGTGTCGCGAGGGGGCTCGGGGTGAGTGGCTGGAGTCTATCTCGATGGAATCGAGAGGAGGCTATGAGGGGTATCGTTCGGCGTGTCGAAGTCGTGGAATCGGAAAAACGCACGGAGATTACGCTGGTAACCCCGCGAGGGTATCGAATCGAGGGTCTGTCGGAACAGCGGCTGCTGCGGCTTGTTGAGCAGCTGGGATGAAGTGGAATAGCCGTCGGGTGTCGGCATGGGCGTACGCGGCGCCGGCGGATCTCCGCAAGGGCTTTGACGGTCTGTCGGCGCTGGTGATGAACGAGCTTGGTCGTGACCCGCTGAGCGGTGAGCTGTACTTGTTCGTCAGCCGCAACCGAATCCGCGCGAAAGTTCTGCACTGGGACGGGACCGGACTGTGCGTCTACGCGAAACGTCTCGAAGAGGGAAAGTTCGCATGCCTGTGGTCCAGCGGTGACGGCGAGCCAGTGCGACTGACGACGACAGAGTTGTCGTTGTTTCTGGAGGTGAGCCGGTTGGTCGGAAAAATATCTTTGTCACCTCCTGAAATGAAGCATTTTTCACTTGCCGTGAGATCGTCTCTATGATCTAATCGTATTCCGTGGTTCGCATAAAAAACGAACACGACCTCGAAACACTCCGCCAGATAGCTCTCCTCGTTGATAACGAGAACCAGCGCCTCGTCAATGAAAACGTTCGTCTGCGAGTGGAACTGGCGAGACTCCATGGTGTGCCGGAAACGGAGCAACTTGAACTGTCGGTTCTCAAGCAACTACAGGAAAAGCGAGAGAGCATTTTCCGCATCGACGAAAAGCGGACCCGGAAGAAAACGAAGGCTAAAAAGAACAAGAAGAAAGGGCACGGCCCGCGCGAACAGCCTCATCTTCCCGTGGTCGACAAAGTAATCGAACTCGCCGAGACAGAGAAAAAGTGCTCGGTGTGCGACGGCGAGCTGGGCGAGATGGCGGGTCAATACGAGGAATCGGAAGTGGTGACGGTGGTGAAGCGGAGCTTCGTCATCGAACGGCATTTGCGGAAAAAGTACCGCTGCCGATGTAACGCGAACGTCGTCACCGCACCGGCGGCGACGAAGCTTCAGCCCGGAGGCCGCTACTCGGTGGAGTTCGCGACCGAAGTGGCCATCAGCAAGTACCTGGACCATATGCCTCTCGAGCGCCAGGTTCGGATGATGCGCCGCGAAGGGCTAGATATCGACAGCCAGACGCTGTGGGACCAGCTGAACGTACTGGCACGTCATCTGAATCCGGTGTACGACGCTCTGGGAGAGAAGGTTTTGGAGTCACCCGTCATCCACGCCGACGAAACGCGGTGGCCTCTGATGGGCTCGATGAAGAAGTCGGCGGGCACGGTGTGGGGCGTTTCGAGTCCGGACATCGCGTACTACCGAATGCTGCCGACGAAATCGACGGAAGATGGCCAAAAGGTGCTGGGGACCTACTCCGGCATCGCGGTTGTGGACGGCTACGCGGTGTACGAGGTGCTAGCTCGAGCCGGTCCAGACGGCTACGCGGCTCGTGCCGGTCCACAGTTTCGTCTCGCCCACTGCTGGGCGCACGTGAAAAGAAAGTTCGACGAAGCCAGCGAGCACTACCCGCAAGCTTGCTCCGAAGTGCTTCGTTTGATCGGAGAGCTGTACGAAGTCGAACGCGAGGTCCCGGGTCCGTTTCCCGGCGATGAAAAAGCTCAGAAACCGAGACTTCGTTTACGCAAGCAACGTTCGCAGCGGATCTTGAAAGCGATTCGGCAATGGGGCGAGAGCCAAAGAGGATTGCCGCGAAGCGACTTCGGCAAGGCGGTCCGCTACATGCTGGAGAGATGGGAGACACTCACGCTGTTCGCCGAAAACCCTCTCGTCTGGCTTGACAACAATCACGCCGAGCGCGCCCTGAGGGAACCTGTCGTCGGTCGCAAAAATCACTACGGCAGTCGAACGAAACGCGGAACCGACGTCGCAGCGCTGTTCTACACCCTGTGCGAGACCGCGAAGCTTCAGAACGTCGACCCCAGGGCCTACATGCTCGAAGCGGCCTACGCCGCCATCAACCAGCCAGGAACCGTGTTACTCCCCGACGCCCTACGCGACAACTCCGCTGCGTAGCTTCTCCTCCGAATCGCGACGTTCCAACCCGCTCCAGTGGGGCACGGCGAGGAGTTACAGAGGACAAGCTTCTCCGCGCCCCCACCTTCTGGCCGCACCGCCACCGCGGCGCATTCTCTGACCATGACGTGTCCGCTCACGACGCGCTCGAGCTCGACTGAGCCAACCTTGACGCCGCCGAGGTTCATCGTGTCGTCCACTCGACCTCCTGCCTTGAAGTACCCGTTCGGAAGCCGGGCGATCTCGTCGCCGTGGCGACGCAGAATTTCGCCCCGGGGGCCCGCGGGACAGCCGTCATAGTAGACCGCGTCGTGGTCGCCGTTCAGGAGCTCCTGCGACGGTCCGATGGCGGGGGGGACTAGGAAGAGCTCTCCGACATCTCCTTCCTCCAGGATCACTACGTCGATGCCGAGAGCGGGCGTCGTGAACGTCGAAGGTGAGGCCGGCTGCAGGACGGTTCCGGTCAGATGCCCCCCACCGATCTCGGTCCCTCCCAGGTACTCGATGACGGGGGCACGATAGTCGGCGCGGCTCACGAGCCAGAGGTAGTCTTCCGCGTTCGATGCTTCGCCGGTGGAGCTGAACAGTCAGACGCTCGGCCAGCCTCCAGCATCGACGCTACCTGCGGTGCGACAGGCACGCACGAGCGAGGGCACGACACCGAGCACATCGACCTCCGCTTCACGCACGAAACGCGTGAACCCGCCACCGGTCGGGGCGCCCTCGTAGAGCGCCATCGTTGCCTCGTTGAGGAGGCTCCCGTAGATCAGCCAGGGCCCCATCATCCAGCCGACGTTCGTCGGCCAGCAGACCACGTCCCGCGGGTGAACGTCCTGATGGAAATGGGCGTCCATGCCCGCCTTGAGCGGTGTCACCTCGGTCCAGGAAATGGCCTTGGGGGAGGCCGTGGTCCCCGAGGAGAAGAGGCACGTTCGTGACGTGACCAGGGTCGAACGCCGGCGAGGCGGGATCCGTGCCCTCGCCGAGGAAGTCCTCCCAGGCCAGATCGCAGTGATCGAGCTCGTCCGCCGCCAGCACGATCGCGAAGGTAGGCTTGTCGAGCTCTGCGCCGCGGTCCGGACCTTGCCGTAAAGGTCGATGACGCGTCCGCCACGGCGATAGCTCGAGACGGTCACGATGGCCCTCGCCCCGCCGATCTCCACTCGGGTGCGGAGCTCGTCGGCGGAGAAGCTGTCGGCTACCGAGACGACTCGGCATCCGGCCCTCACCGTCCCGAGGTAGGCCGCGACGCACTCGGGGGTCATGGGCATGTAGAGGGCGACGCCGTCGCCGGGCGCAAAGCCGCGGGCGAGCAGACCGTTGGCGAAGCGGTTGACCTGCACCTGGAGCTGGGCATAGGTGAGGCTCTCGACGTGGCCGGCACCTTCCCGGCCGTACAGGATGGCGGGCGCGCCCGGCGGCGCGGTGAAGCAACTGCGGGTGATCTCGAGCTCCGCACCTTTCAGCCAGCGGGGGTGCTTCACGCCGTCCGCGAGGTCCAGGATGGCCTCCGGCTCGGTCTCGAAAACAACACCGAGACGGGCCAGCACCCGCGCCCAGAACTCCTGCCGATTCGCCACACTGAAGCGGTGGAGCGCCGGATAGTCCTCGAGGCCCAGCTCTTCGAGGAGTGAGAGGAGGTTCGAGCGTTTTCGCGTCGCCGGATCGGGCCACCACGCGATCGGCACCGGATCACCGGTGTAGGCCTCTCGAAAGGCCTTCCAGTGAGCGGAGAAGGGATGCCTCTTTCCCTCCTGGACCGCCCGGACGAACTCACGCCAGGCAGCGTTCGTCGTCTCTCCCATGCCGGCCTATCTTACCGCCGGGAATCGTCCTGGCGGTGAAGTGCAGTGCAGCGGTGCCGGCGATCGGGAAGCCGTGCACGCGAGCCGGCACCGTGAGATCGACCGGGCTCCTCTGGACAGCGCACGTTCGGAAGCCTTCAAGATCCTCCTGGACTTTCGAGCCAACTCATAGCAAAGAGTACGTTTGGCCTCCGGGAGCACCGTCTCTCTCGGGTGTTATACTGAGGCCTTGGAGTCTCTCGAAGTGACATCAAGATGTACACGACCACGCGGTGTCGTGATTGTCGACTGGCAAAACGATTCCTCGACGAGCACAGTATCGACTATGAGGAAATCAACATCGATGAGTATCCGGAGGCGATCGAGATCGTTTTGAAGGCCACTGGTGGCAAGCGTCAGGTTCCGACCTTCGATATCGATGGCCGCTTCGTGACGGCGAGCCCCTTCAGCCGCCAAAGGCTGGCCGAGGCCCTCGGACTCCATCCGTGAAGGGGGTCGGTCGTCTGACTCCCCTTCGGGCATTCTCCCAATTCTCAAAATGATGAAAGCAATCTGCTCACCATGTTAGTGCTACGTCGTCTGCTGCCGTATCTCGCCCAGTACAAGGGACAGATCGCTCGGGGCATGCTTTGCCTATTGTTCAGCAAAGTGGCGTCGGTCCTGGCGCCCCAGGTGCTGCGTATGACGGTCGACGATCTAACCGTTGCCGTGACCGCGCAGAAGCTGCTCTTCTATTCCGGGCTCCTCATTGCGATCGCACTAGTGGACGGATTTTTCCGCTTCTGGATGCGCCGGTTGTTGATCGGGGTCTCCCGATACGTCGAGTTCGATCTTCGCAATGATTTCTACGCCCATCTTCAGCGGATGAGCCCATCGTTTTTCCATCGTTGGCGGACCGGGGACCTCATGTCACGGACAACCAATGACATCGCGGCCGTTCGCAGCGTTCTAGGACCGGGGATCATGTACCCCGCGGAGACGATCGTCATCACCATCGCTGCCTTGGGATTCATGTTGGCCATTCATGTCGAGCTGACGTTGGTGGCGCTCGCCGTCATGCCGATCGTTTCGGTAGCGGTGAAGAAGTTCGGCGCCGTGATCCACAAACGCTTCGAGGCGATCCAGGCCAAGATGAGCGACATCACGGCCCTGGTGCAGGAGAACCTTTCCGGAGTAAGAGTCGTCAAAGCCTACACGCAAGAGGGCGCGGAGCAGGAGAAGTTCGAAGAAGAGAACCAGGACTACTTCCGTCACAGCCTGTCGCTGGCGAAGCTATGGGGAGCTTTCTACCCGCTGCTCGCCGTGCTCATCGGCATTGGCTCGGCGCTCGTGCTTTGGTGGGGCGGCGGGCTTGTGGTGAGCCAGGAGATCTCTCTCGGGCAGCTCGTAGCCTTCTTCGCATATCTTTCCATGCTGACGTGGCCAATGATCGCCTTCGGCTGGGTCGTGAACATCTATCAACGAGGCGCCGCGTCGATGAAGCGGTTGGCGGTCATCATGGACACGAAGCCGGAGCTGATGGACGCTCCCGACGCTCGAACGGACGTGGACGTGACCGGACGCATCGAGTTTCGCGACGTCAGCTTTCGCTACAACGGGACGGAGGTTCTAAAGGGCATCAACTTGGTCATCGAAGAGGGGAACACGATCGCGCTAGTCGGGCGCACGGGTGCGGGCAAGAGTACGCTGGTAAGCCTCGTTCCCCGCCTTTATGACGTGAGCGCGGGCCAGGTGCTCGTCGACGGAGTCGACGTTCGAAAGCTTCCCCTCGCCAACTTGCGTGACGCCATTGGGTTCGTCTCGCAGGAGAGTTTCTTGTTCTCCGAGACACTGCGGGACAACATTAGTTTCGGGCTCAAAGACGCCTCTCTCGACGAGATCGAGAAGGCGGCGGAGGTTGCCGGTCTGGCGCCGGACATCGCGGACTTTCCTCTGCAATACGACACGATGGTCGGGGAGCGAGGGATCACGTTGTCGGGAGGGCAAAAACAGCGCGGGACGATCGCTCGAGCGCTCCTCACCGAGCCGCGCATCCTCATTCTCGACGACGCTCTGTCCAGCGTGGATACCGAGACCGAGGATCGGATTCTTTCCCAGCTGCGCGGGGTGATCCGAAACCGCACCACGTTGTTGGTCTCTCATCGGATCAGCACGATCAAGGACGCCGACGTCATCGTGGTTTTGGAAGACGGACGGATCGTCGAGCAGGGAACCCACGAGAGTCTGGTGGCGCAGCAGGGAGTCTACGCGGGGCTCTATCGCAAACAGCTCCTGGAAGAAGAATTGGAACGCATATAACTCATGCCCGAATATCACGAAGAAGAGCTGCTCGGTAAGGCGTATGACAGCCGCCTGATGGCGCGGCTCCTTACCTACCTGGGGCCCTACCGCGCCTCGGTGGTCGTGGCCTTCATCTTGATCCTCGCGATCTCCGCGCTGAGGCTCGTCGGGCCGTATCTCACGAAGGTGGCGATCGACGACTACATCGCGGAGGGCGATCTCGCCGGCTTGAACCTCATCGCCGGGCTCTACATCTCCGCCCTCCTTGCGCAGTTCGTACTGTCTTACTTCCAGGTCTACGTCATGAACCTGACCGGCCAGCGAATCATGTTCGATATGCGCCGGGAGATATTCGGGCACCTGCAGAAGCTTCACCCCGCGTTTTTCGACCGGAATCCGGTGGGCCGTTTGATCACTCGAGTGACGACGGACGTCGATGCCCTGAACGAGTTGTTCACCTCCGGTGTCGTCACCGTGTTCGGCGACATCTTCATGTTGGTCGGCATTATGGTCGTCCTGCTCTCCCTGAACTGGAAGCTGGCCCTGGTGATCTTCGCCGTTCTCCCTCCGCTTTTCGCGGTATCGATCGTGTTCAAGCGTCGAGTTCGGGAGACGTACCGTAGGGTTCGCACCCGCATCGCGGGTATCAACGCCTTCAATCAAGAGAGTATCTCGGGAATGGAAGTCGTTCAGCTCTTTGGCCAGGAGCCAAGGAAACTTGCTCAGTTCAGCAAGCTCAACCGCCGGCACATGGAAGCAAACCTCGATTCCATCCTCTACTATGCGCTCTTCTATCCAACCGTGGAGCTCGTGGGAGCGACCGCTATCGCCCTGATCATCTGGTACGGAGGCGGCCAGATCCTGGTCGGGGGATTGACACTAGGAGCGCTGGTGGCGTTCATCCAGTACTCGGAGAAGTTCTTTCGACCCATCGCCGACCTCACCGAGAAATTCAACATTCTGCAATCGGCGATGGCTTCGTCGGAGCGGATCTTCAAGCTGCTGGACACCGAGCCCGCGATCGCGGGGCCCAGCCAGGCGCAGCGACCGGCTCGCGTGAAAGGCCGGCTCGGGTTCGACGGGGTTTGGTTCTCCTACGGATCTCCTGGGGGGGACAATTGGGTCCTGAAGGACATCGATCTGCAGGTCGAGCCCGGCGAGCGCGTCGCCATCGTGGGGCACACCGGTGCGGGGAAGACGACGCTGACGAGCCTCCTTCTCCGCTTCTATGATGTCCAAAGGGGTCGCATTCTTCTGGATGGCGTCGACGTGCGCGACTGGAACCTCACCGAGCTCCGCCAGCAGTTCGGCATCGTCCTTCAGGACGTTCACCTTTTTTCGGGATCGATCGCTTCTAATATTCGACTCGGAAGCCTGGCCATCAGTGACGCGGACATCGCCGAAGCGGCGGCGAACGTGCACCTCGATCGGTTCGTCGAGCGCCTACCCCGTGGTTTCGACGAAGAAGTCGGCGAGAGGGGCTCCTCGCTCTCCGCGGGCCAGAAGCAACTCATTTCGTTCGCCCGGGCCTTGGCGCATGACCCGAGAGTGCTGATTCTGGACGAGGCCACTTCCAGCGTCGATACGGAAACGGAGCTTCTCATCCGGGAAGCGCTGGAGCGGTTGATGGTCGGTCGAACGAGCATTGTCATCGCTCACCGTCTCTCCACCGTGCAAAAGGCAGACCGCATCGTCGTATTGCACAAGGGTCGTATCCGCGAGGTGGGCACTCACCAGGATCTGCTGGCCCAGCGCGGCATCTACTATCGCCTCTACCAGCTTCAATACCAGGATCAGGAAGTGGTTCCTTCGACCGATTTGACACCCGCCGAGCGAGCAGACTCTCACCCTTAACTTATAAGACGGTCTCGGAGAGGCGTCTTTGATCTAGGAGCTCGAAAGAGGCTACGATGGCTGCGGCCATCGGAAGCGGGGACTTCTATTCGTGACGGACGAAAATCAGACAGGCAATCAGACGCCACCGCAAGAAGAGCCGCCCAACTCGCAGCCGGGCTCGCTAGACGTCTCCTTTGGCGTCACCCTCATTCAGTTCCTCCTGATACCTGCCTTGGTGGTGATCGCTTGTGTCGCGCTTTTCTTCTTCTTTGGCTGGTTGGTGGCCGAGGAAAGATCCAGCCTGGATCATCTCCGTGACATCAAGACAGGGAGTGCCACCAAGCGCTGGCAGGCTGCCTTCGAGCTGGCCAAACAGCTCAACAATCTCGAGCAGCAGTCGGAGCGAGAAGATTTCGAGCAACTCGTGCCCGAGATGATCGACGTATTCGAGACCGCCGAACGGGACGATCCCCGCGTCCGTCGCTACATAGCGCTAGCGCTCGGACACGTGGGAGATCCGCGGGCGGTGCCCGTCCTTCTGGAAGCGCTATCGGATGACGATCCAGAGACGCGGATCTATTCCATCTGGGCTCTCGGCTCTCTCGGGGACAACCGCGCCATCGCCCCGCTTCTGGAGCTGGCTTACCATGACGACCCCGGTATCAGGAAGATGGCCGTCTATAGCTTGGGGGCCTTGCGTGCGGAGGAGGCGCGGGACACCCTGCGCGCCGCACTGGACGACTACGAGTTGGATGTGGCCTGGAATGCCGCCATGGCTCTGGCGCAGCTCGGTGACGCCGCGGGCAAGGATCGCATACTCCAGATGCTGGATCGCGAGCTCTTGGAATCGGTGGCCGAGATGACCGAGGAGCAGCGCGTCGACGCCATGATGACCGCGATGAAAGGGGCCGTGCTCTTGGCGGATCCGGAACTGCGCACAAGGCTCGAGGACATTTCGGAAGGCGATCCCAACCTGAAAGTTCGGCAGGCGGCCTTCGAGTCCCTGGTCCAAATGGATAACCCGAACAAGGAGTAGAACTTCCGTCTATCTCGCCGGCCCGTTGAATCTGTTGAGGCCTGGGGAGATCCTGGTGACGCCCCCTGAGGCCGGTCGAGACATGTCGAGAAGCCTTGACAGCTTTCTTCCCGGGCGAATACAATTACGCGGTGGCGCGGGGGGCTCCCGCGCCCTTGTCTCGTTTTGAAGCAAATTCTGAGGGACCGCGGCTCGCGTGGCCTAGCGCGTTCTCGAATAGCAATAATACTAAGGTTGACGATGGCAGAAGAGAAGAAGGAAACGGAGCCGAAGAAGCCATCCAAGGAGATGAGCCGTCGCGGTTTCATCAGCTGGATCGCGACTGGTTGGGCTTTTTTTGCCGCCGCCGCGGCGACGGGTGGCATCGCAATGGGCCGCTTCTTCTTTCCCAACGTGCTCACCGAGGCACCGTCTACCTTCACGGTCGGGTTCCCCGATGACTTCGCGATCGGAACGGTCGACGTACGGTTCAAGGAAAGACATCGAGTTTGGATCGTCCGGAACGAGGAAGGCATCTACGCGATTCAGGCGATCTGCACCCACCTGGGCTGCACGCCGAACTGGCTGGAAGCCGAGAACAAGTTCAAGTGCCCGTGTCACGGGAGCGGTTTCTACATGACTGGTATCAATTTCGAGGGACCGGCACCGCGTCCTCTCGAGCGGCTAGGGATCACGCTCTCGGACGACGGCCAGGTGCTCGTCGACAGGAGCCGCTCGTTCAAGTTCGAGGCCGGACAATGGGACGACCCGCAGTCGTTCCTCCAACTCGTTTGACGCTACAGGGACAGGGTTTGACTCGCCCGACGCGGAGTTTTGCGTTTCATGGGCCCGCAGGGTGCGGACCCGCAGATCCATAGAGGGTTTTCTAGTGCAGAAAGTTACGAACTTCGTCGCGAACCTCTGGAAAGTAACGACTGAGTCCCAGATTTGGAAATCTATCTTTCGACACGGTGCGCCCACCAGCAACCGAAATCGGGTCCTGGTGGTCATGAGCAACGTGTTTCTCCATCTCCATCCGGTCAAGTCCCGTATGGCGGGGATCAAACTACGCTACACCTGGTGCATGGGCGGCATCACGTTCTTTTTGTTCTTGACTCTCACGTTCACCGGACTACTGCTCATGTTCTACTATCGCCCGACGGTGGAGTACGCCTACGCGGACATCGTCGATCTGCGCGAGCACGTGCCCCTCGGCATCATGCGCGAGCTGCATCGATGGGGGGCCCACGCCATGGTCATCACCGTGTGGCTGCACATGTTCCGCGTGTTCATGACCGGATCTTACAAACCACCCCGCGAGTTCAACTGGAGCATCGGTGTCGTCCTACTCGTGCTGACCTTGTTGCTCTCTTTCACGGGATACCTGCTTCCTTGGGACCAGCTGGCCATCTGGGCTATCACGGTAGGCTCCAACATGGCGCGCGCCACGCCTCTGGTTGGACACGAAGGCCCTCTGGCGGCGGCCCTCACGCTGGGGGACATCAGCCTGGTTCATGCGGGCAATGACGCCCGGTTCATACTTCTGGGGAGCCGGGTGGTGGGGGATTCGACGCTCTTAAGATTCTACGTGCTTCACTGCGTGGGGTTACCGCTGGCTGCGGCTTTCTTGATGGCGGTTCATTTCTGGCGAGTCCGCAAGGACGGAGGCATCTCCGGGCCGATGTAGCTCGGCGGTGCTCGAGTGCTCGCAAGGGAGTGTTTCGTAGGCTGAACCGATGGACCCAATCAAGGACTTTATCAACTTCATCTCCGGGCCGACCGTTCTATTCACGCTGGCGATCGTTGTTTTCGCCCTTTCCCTTTATTTCACTCAGGCCTGGAGCAAGAAAACCGGCATGATCGTCCTGGTCGTCTCGGGCGTTTTCTTTTTCGTCAGCCTCTTCGATCCCAACTTCTGGCTCATCGTGGCGAAGCCGGATAACGTCCCCATTTCAGCTATGTTGTTCTTGGTCGGTTTCTTTACGTGGTATGCGATGCACCAGGGGATCGAGAACGACAAACGATTGGCCGCCGGGGAAACACCGCTCGAAAAACAGGAGGAAGAGAAGGTCTGGGTCTGGCCGGATCTGGTCTACACCGAGCTTATCTGCCTCGTGATCGTGAGTATCGTGCTCGTCGTCTGGTCCATCTTCTTACTCGCCCCCATCGAGCAACCGGCCAACCCGGCCGATTCGCCCAATCCCTCGAAGGCCCCGTGGTACTTTCTGGGCCTTCAGGAGATGCTCGTCTATTTCGATCCATGGTTGGCAGGTGTGGTGTATCCCACCCTGATCATCATCGGATTGATCGCGATTCCCTTTATCGACATGAATCCCAAGGGGAACGGCTACTTCACGTGGAAGGAGCGACGCGCCGAGATTTCGCTCTTCCTCTTCGGCTTTCTCGTTCTCTGGATTCTCATGGTCGTCTCGGGTACGTTTCTCAGGGGGCCAAACTGGAATTTCTTCGGCCCCTATGAGTATTGGGATCTTCATCGCGTCGAGCCCCTCCTCAATGTGAATGTGTCGGATTTCTTCTGGGTGAAGCTCCTCGGACGGCCTCTTCCAGCAAACCCGTTGGTGCGGGAGTTTTGGGGTGTGCTGGCCGTTCTCTTCTATCTCTTCGCGCTCCCGGTGTTGTTGGCTCGACCGCTCGACAAGGCACCGCGCTGGCTACGCTGGATCAGTCTGAACAAGTACTACGAGAAGATGGGGCCTGCCCGTTATTACGTTGGCGTCCTTCTCTTCTTGTCGATGCTGAGCCTGCCCATCAAGATGTATCTGCGGTGGGCCTTCAACCTGAAGTACATCATGGCTTTTCCGGAAATCTTCTTCAATATCTAGGCGAGGAATGGAGAATCGTGGGTAAAGCAGAGCCTGGACACGCACACGATATCAGCGGACTGAACGTCGTTTTCGCACTCTCGAGCATCGCTCTCTTTGTCACTACGGTGTGGATGATATGGGACGACTACTCACGGGAGTGGAAGGGCTACCAGCGCGAGTTCGTCCAGCTGGAGCGGGAGACAGCGCAGCGGCTACTAGATGAAGCGCAAGCTTCGTTGGATCCGACGGAGCAACAGCGGCTCGAAGAGCAGTTGGCGGCGGCCGACGCGGCACTGGCTGAAAACCGGCAGGGGATCGACGAGCTGGAAACCGAGCGACAGCAGCTGCGCGACGAGCGCTACCTCGCCGATGTCCGAGAGCGGGAGCTCAAGTCGGTTTTCGACTCCAAGAAGTTCTATTTTGAAGAAGGTGAGCACGCCCCTCCAGGAAAGGGAGTCGACCAAGACGAGTTCGAGACGTTGAAAAACGGGTTCTTCGTCGCCCGCGATCGACGGATTTCGTTGGATTATCAGATTTCCGAGCTGGATGGAAAGCTCAGAGAGATCCGAGCCGAGCGGTCCGCCATAGAAGGTGAGCGCCGAGACCTGACGGAGCGGATCGATCTCGTTCGGCGTCGGCTGGATACTACCCGGCCGAGTTTCCCGAACTTCTTCCGCAATCTCCCCCTGGTCGATTTCATCGATCCCTCCATCGAGATCAGGCAGGTTCTCGTACAAAACGTGACTGAGGAACTCAATTTCATGCAGGTCCCCAGAGTCGATCGATGCATGACCTGCCATTTGGGTATCGACAACGAGGACTTTGCCGACGCGCCTCAACCCTTCCGAACCCATCCCTCCCTGGATCTCTATTTGAGCAGGGAGTCTCCTCATCCGATTGACACTATCGGTTGTACGGGTTGCCACGAGGGGCGAGGGCGCGCCACGACCTTCAATCGGGTCGTGCACACGCCTCGCGACGATGCGCAGAGGGCCGAGTGGGAGGAGACGTACGGCTGGGCAGAAGACCACTATTGGGACAAGCCCATGTACCCCGCTGATTTTTCCGAGTCGGGATGTCTGAAGTGCCACTCCGACACAGTGAACATCCCGCGGGCAGACAATTTCAATCGGGGCCGAAGTTTATACGAGAAGGCGGGATGCTGGGGATGCCACAACACGCGAGGATTCGAGGAACGGCGGAAGGTCGGGCCCGATCTCGCACACGTCGTCTCCAAGACGACGCCCGAGTGGGCGGCCCGTTGGGTAAAGAATCCCAAGAGCTTCAAACCCTCGACCTTCATGCCGCGCTTCTGGAATCTCGAGAATAACCTCGATAGTGATGTCGGGGTGAGGAACGACACCGAAGTTGCGGCGATCGTAGCGTATGTCTTCGAGCAGGCGGAGCCAATAGAGTACGGATCCGTTCCCAGCGGGAACGCGGAGCGAGGACGGGAGCTCGCGCAGTCCGTGGGATGTCTCGGCTGCCATATCACGGACGAGGCCGAGGCGAACCAGGTCCCCTTGCAGCGGCGTCACGGGCCCAGCCTGGCGGGCTTGGGGAGCAAGGTGAACAGAGAGTTCTTGTTCAACTGGCTCAAGGATCCCAAGCACTATTGGCCGGACACCTTCATGCCGAACCTCCGGTTGACAGATGGCGAGGCGGCAGACGTGGCCTCCTTCTTGATGAGTCTCCGGAACGAGCAGTTCGAGAGTCAACCCGTGCCGCAACCGGATCCTGCGGCTCTGGACGAGATCGCGCTCGAGTTCCTGCGTACTCGTCTTCCGGATCAGCTCGCCCAGGAGCGGCTGGACTCCATGCCCTCAGAGGAAAAGCTTACCTACTCTGGTGAGAACCTGATCCGTCGGTACGGTTGCTTTGGCTGTCACGAAATCGCCGGTTTCGAGAACGCCCAGAAGCTCGGGGTCGATCTGTCCGACTGGGGCTCGAAGATGGTCACCCGACTAGACTTCGGGTACATCGATATCGTGCACACCCGTCGTGCATGGCTGGAGCAGAAACTGAATACGCCGCGGAGCTTCGACCGAGGAAAGGTCAAGCTACCTGCCGAGAAGCTGCGCATGCCTTACTTCGATTTCACCGAGGAGCAGATCGGGGACGTTGCCAGGAATGTTCTAGCTCAGGTGAGAGATGAGTTTCCTTTGGAGGCCCTCAAGAGGCCGGACGCGGCGGAAGCGGTAGCGGAGCGAGGCCGGAAGATCATCCACGAGTACAATTGCAAGGGTTGTCACCTTATCGACGGCGAAGGTGGCGCCATCTACGAAACCATCGAGGATCCCGGAATGCGTCCCCCGAACCTGAATACTCAGGGACTTAGGACGAAGGCAGATTGGCTCTTCCATTTTCTCAACGCACCCTCGACCGTCCGGTTCTGGCTCAACGTACGCATGCCGACCTTCGGGTTTACGGAGGATCAGGCGAATACGCTCGTACGCGCGTTCATGGCGATGGACGGCGCGGACCCCTTCGAGGTCGCGGATCCGCCGGTGGATACCGATCTCTTGGCCCAGGGTCGGGCCTTGACGGCGCGTCTCCGTTGCGAGCAGTGTCACATTCCATCGGCGGCTGGAACTATGTCTGCTTCCCAACTGGCACCGAGCTTCCAGTTGAGCGCCGAGCGACTCCGGCCGGAGTGGATCGAAATGTGGCTTGCGGATCCTCAGGCCATCGCTCCCGGAACGCAGATGCCGCAGTTCTGGCCCGTGGGCAACGATGGGAACATCATCACGCCGGTTCCCGAGTACCTGGACGGCGACCCGATGAGGCAAATGGAAGCCATCACGGCTCACCTCATGCGATATGGCCGCTGAGGTGCTCCGAGTGCCGATTCGCGCTTGGCTCGAGGCGCGAAACGTAGTAGAAACCGCCTGCGCTCGGTTCTCATGCCTTTCGGCACCGAAGTCGCTGTTTGCTGACAATCCAATTGTGACGAGGATATTCGATGGAAGCTAATTCAGCGCCGCAGTCGAGATCGATTCAAGGGCTCATGATGGCAGTTGCCATTTGGGGCATCGTCCTTGTAAGCGTCGCCTTCTTCTTCAAGTGGGGAATGCCCGAGCTGGCGTCCAATCGGGAAGGCCTCGACAGCCTTTACTACGTGATTCTCGGGATTACCGGGGTCGCGTACGTTGTGGTTCAAGTGTTGCTGGGCTATTACATCTGGAAGTATTCGGATCGCCCAGGAGCGGAACGCGTCTACTGGCACGACAGCCACAAGATGGAAGTAGGCTGGACGGTGGGAACGGCGGCTGTTCTCATCCCCATCGTCATGATCGGGATCAGGTTGTGGAGTGACGTTTACTCACCCCCTCCTCCCGACGCCGTCGAGGTGGAGGTCGTGGGCGCGCAGTTCCAATGGGACATGCGTTACCCCGGCCCGGATGGCGTGTTCGGGCGCGTCGATCCCGAGCTCATTTCGTTCGAGACCCCGCTTGGGATCGATCCGGACGATCCAGCTTCTGCCGACGACCGTTGCCTGACGAACCAGCTCGCGTTGCCGGTCGATAGACCGGCTGTACTTCACCTACGATCGAAGGACATGCAGCATGGTTTCTTCTTACCCCAGCACCGTGTGAAACAAGATCTGCAGGCTGGCATGGACATCCAGACTTGGTTCGTCCCTACTGAGGTGGGGGAGTACGAGATCGCTTGCGCCGAGCTTTGCGGACTTGGCCATTACCGCATGCGCGGCTTCTTGACGGTGATGGAACAAGACGAGTACGAGAATTGGTTGGTGGAGCAGCAAGAGCAACTGCCAGCCTGTAGATGATGGGCCGCACGATGTTAGCAAGCAGTTGACACCGAAAGACACTAATAACAGGAGAGTCCAACATGGGCGACGCTCATGACCATGAGCCCCAAAGCTTCATAAGCAAGTACGTCTTCAGCTTCGATCACAAGATGATCGGTAAGCAGTACTTGATCCTTGCCATGTGCATGGCGGTGGTGGGGGGCTCACTCGCCATGCTGATCCGTCTGCAGCTCGGCTGGCCAGGAACTCAGTGGCCGATACTCGGGAGCATCATGCCCACTGGCATGGCCAGCGGCGTGATGACGCCGGAGTTCTACATCTCCTTGTTCACGATGCATGGCACCATCATGGTGTTCTTCGTCCTGTCTCTGGCTCCCGTCAGTGGATTTGGCAACCTTCTCATTCCTCTGCAGATTGGCGCACGGGATATGGCGTTCCCCTTCTTGAACATGCTTTCCTTCTGGACGGTTGTGCCGGGCTCGATCATCATCATTATTTCCTTCTTCGTGACCGGCGGCGCCGCCGCGTCCGGCTGGACCGCCTACCCACCCTTGAGCGCGGTGCAAAGCGCGATACCCGGATCCCAAATGGGTCAGACCTTGTGGATCATCGGCATGGTGTTCTTCATCGCCGCGTTCACAATGGGTGGTCTCAACTTCGTGGTCACGATCCTCAATCTGCGGACCAAGGGCTTGTCGATGATGCGGCTTCCCTTGACCACCTGGGCCCAATTCGTGGTGGGTATACTGGGGCTTCTGTCCTTTCCTGCCCTCGCCGCCGGCGGGATCTTGCTCCTCTTCGATCGCCACGCAGGCACCAGCTTCTTTCTCCCCACCGGCATGTACGTCGCCGAGCAGTTGTTGCCCAACCAGGGGGGCACGCCACTCCTTTGGCAGCACCTTTTCTGGTTCCTGGGTCACCCCGAGGTTTACATCATCATGCTCCCGGCCATGGGGTTCACCTCGGACATCCTATCGACTTTTTCTAGGCGTCCCATTTTCGGTTACCGCTCCATGGTGTATGCTATCCTCGCCATTGGTACCTTGAGCTTTCTCGTGTGGGGTCATCACATGTTCATCAGCGGGATGAGCCCCTTTCTGGGAAGTGTCTTCGTCACGACGACCTTGGCGATCGCTATCCCGTCCGCAGTTAAAGTCTTTAACTGGCTGTCAACGCTCTGGGGGGCAAGAATCCGATTCACCACACCGATGTTGTTCGCCTTGGCGATTGTTTCCCTCTTCGTCACCGGAGGGCTAACCGGCATCTTTCTGGGCACCAACGCAGTCGATATTCAACTTCACGACACCTACTTCGTGGTCGGCCACTTCCATTTCATCATGGCCGGTGCCGGGCTATTCGGAGCCCTAGCGGCTAGCTACTATTGGTTTCCCAAGATGTACGGGCGACACATGAGCGAGAAGTGGGGCAAGGCTCACTTCTGGCTGACGTTCCTGACCTACTATGGGACCTTCTTCCCGATGCACTACTTGGGAATCGCGGGGATGATGCGCCGCATCTATGACCCGAATGTGTACGAGTATTTGCAGCCTCTACAGCCGGTGAACACATTCATTACTGTATGCGCCTTCACCCTGGGCATGGCGCAGATCATCTTCATTGCCAACTTTTTCTGGAGCATGTTTAAAGGGAAGAAGGCAGCCGCCAACCCGTGGGAGTCCAATACGCTCGAGTGGTCGACGCCGGTTCCTCCCGGACACGGCAATTGGGAAGGGGACCTGCCTGAAGTCCACCGTTGGCCCTATGACTACAACAAGCCGGGTGTCAACGGGGATCACGCTCCGCAATGGCAGGTCCCGGTTGCGGCCGAAACTAAGGCCTAGCGAAACAAGGCGGTATTGTCAGTGAGAGAGGCAGTCGAGCTCGACGCGACAGAACGCACTTCCGAGCAAGGCATTCTTGCAGCCGCTGGACAGAAGCTCAGCGACTATCTCGCGCTCTCTAAAGCCAGGTTGTCTTTACTCGTACTTTGCTCGGGCCTGGTTGGATTCTGGCTTGCCTCCGGGTCCTCGCCCGACCTAGCGAAACTGAGCTTCTTTGGCGCAGGTGCTCTACTCGTGATTGCTGGGGCCAATGCTTTCAACGAGATTGCGGAGCGCTATCAGGACCGACTCATGGAGCGAACGGCTCGCAGGCCGCTGCCTGCTGGCCGTATGAGCGTGCGAGAAGCCGCGGTGGCGGCTAGCCTGATGTCGGCCACGGGTTTAGCTGTGCTCGCCTGGTCGACCAACCTCCTGACGACTGCGTTGGCTTTGCTAGCGCTGGTCGTGTACGTGTTCATCTATACGCCGCTCAAACGGGTGACGCACTGGTCCACGTTTGCAGGAGCCGTTTCAGGTGCTATCCCCACCTTGATGGGTTGGGCCGCCGTCAACAACGCGCTGGCACAACCAGCCTGGATACTCTTCGGGATTCTCTTTCTCTGGCAGTTTCCTCATACCTGGGCCATCGCCTCTACGTACGGTGAAGATTACAGGCGCGCGGGCTATCGGGTTCTTCCCTTGGTAGATGTCACCGGCCTCCGCACTCGATTGCAGACGATCCTCTTCTGCGTGGCTCTCATCGCGGTCAGCGTCCTGCCGGGGCTCACTGGTGTCGCCGGTCAACTGTACCTGGTCGGAGCGATCGCCCTGGGAGTGGTGCTTCTTGGCTACGGCGTCCGTTTCGGATGCGGTCGGTCGCGCAAGTTCGCCATCCAGCTCATGGCTGCGACCCTCGTTTATATGCCGGTGCTTCTGACGCTACTGGTGCTCGACAAACGGAGCTTCTAGTGATGTCGGACGTATTGACCAAACCCCTGACGAAGACAAGTGGCGGAGGTATCGGCGTCGGCGGTGACGTCGGTGACTTTGGAGGAGGTGGCGGAGGAGAGCGGGAAGGCCCGGTCTTCGATTCCGCGAAGGTCGGGCTCTGGGTCTTTCTGGGTTCTTTGACGATGCTCTTCTCGGCCTTTACGAGCGCGTACCTGGTGAGGCGCGCCGGGTCGGACTGGGCACCTCTCCAAGTGCCGTCGCTTTTGTGGATCAACACACTGGTGCTGCTGCTGAGTAGTGTCACCATCGAACTGGCGCGTCGAGCCTTCCAATCTTGGAGACCGCTCGCCTTTCGGAAGTGGATGTCGGTGACCTTCTTCGCGGGAGTTTTGTTCGTGGCCGGCCAGGTTGGTGTGTGGTATCAGCTAGCCGGGCAGGGCATCTTTCTTCAAAGCAACCCGCACAGCTCTTTCTTCTACGTCCTGACGGGCGTCCACGCCGTGCACGTCGTGGCGGGGGTTATCGCCCTGCTCTACGTGCTCGTCCAATCGTGGCGCTTCCAGTTGACGCCCGGTGTCTCGAGTACTCCAGCCCTATGCGCCACGTACTGGCATTTCGTGGACGCGGTTTGGATTTATCTTTTTTTCGTGTTGTTCGTGATCTAGCACACGAGGTTTCGAGGAGGCGAGATGAATCAAAGCGCGGCCGGTCAGGTTGCGGAATCGGCCTGGGGTGGAGGCGTCGCTCCATTCGCCACCAGCTGGCAAAAGCTGATGATGTGGATCTTCATCGTCACCGACGCCCTGCTGTTCGCAGGCTTGCTGGTCGGCTACGGCGTGATCCGGGTGGCGAACGGAAGTTGGCCCGATCAAGCCGAAGTCTTCCACATGAACTTCATCGCCTTGATGACGTTCACCCTGATCACGAGCAGTCTCTTCATGGCGTCCGCGGTGGGCGGGGCACAAGCGGGAAGAAGGTCCCATGTCAACTTGTATGTTTGGCTGACTATCCTGGGAGGCCTGAGCTTCTTGGGCATGCAGGCCTATGAATGGACGACCGTCATCCACGAAGGCGCACGGCTGACCAGCAATCCTTGGGGCATTCCTCAGTTCGGTGCTTGCTTCTTTATCATTACCGGCTTCCATGGAATGCATGTCGTCACCGGGGTGACGATCCTGTTGGTCGTGGCCATCCGCTCCGCCTTGGGGCGCTACTCCGCGGAGGGTGTGGAGATCGCTGGATTGTATTGGCACTTCGTCGATCTGGTTTGGGTCTTCATTTTCGCCTTCTTCTATCTGATCTGAAGCGTGAGGAGAGAATAAGGATGACAACCGAGTCACATGGATACGGGATTTACTGGATCATCTGGGGGGTTTTGCTCGTACTGACCTTCACGATGATCTTCATCGGCGAAGCAAATTTGGGTTATGTGGCGAAAGCCTTCTTGTTGCTGCTCGGCGCGGCCGCCAAGGCAGCGTTGATCATCTTCTACTTCATGCACTTGCGGCTAGAAAAGGCAGGCCTTGCCGTCATCGTTATGGTCGGTATCTTCCTCACCGGTACCCTGATGTTCGCGCTACCGGCATACGATGGCTCGCAGGTCTTTCAGAACTTGCTGTATCGTTAGAGGACAAAAGATGACGCAGACAAAACGCATCATCCTTGTACTGGGCTTGCTTGCGGCAATAGCCTTGCTCGGCATGTCGCCGTTGGCCGCCCAATGCGCCATGTGTCGCACCGCCCTCACCGAGTCCGCCGAAGGTCAGCAGCTGGCGGCTGGATTCAATAGCGCGATTCTTTTCCTCTTGAGCGCCCCGTATCTTGTTTTCGGGACCCTCGCGGGATCGCTTTGGATGGCCAGGCGAAGAAAACTCACCTCAAAGCCCGTACAGCATCCAGTAGATCACGACCCCCGTCACCGACACGTATAGCCACACCGGAAGTGTCAACTTCGCAATGCGCTTGTGAAGCTCCCAGCGCCCCCGCAGAGCCCGATAGAGAGTCACCAACGCAAGCGGCAGAATAGCCGCCGCCAGAATAATGTGCGTTACGAGGATGGTGAAGTAGACCCCCCGCACCCAGCCTTGCCCGGTGAACGCGACGGAGCCTACTTGATAGTGATAGTAGAGGTACGAAGCGAGAAAGAGGCTGGACACGACGAATGCCGCGACCATCGACAACTGGTGAGCGCGGACCTGCTTGTGCCGGATGAACCAATAGCCTGCGGTCAGAAGGCATGCGGCCGTCGCATTGAGTGCGGCGTTCACGCCCGGAAGGGCTGAGGCGTCCATCGTCAACTGCGGCTTTCGGCCACCGCAACGGAGCCGACCTGCACCGTAGCCCGAGGGATGAAATGGATCGAGGCTCGCAGTGTGATCAACCAAGTGGTTGCCAGGAGCAAGGCCCCGTTGGCCACGTGCGCCGTTGCGGGAAAAACCGCGCGTGATGTCCAAACGATGGTGCCTCCAAGGAGAATCTGCAGCAAGACCAGCCCCGAGATAAGCACCGCCGGTCTCGTGAATCGCGGGTCGTCTCGATGCCGAAGCCAGATCCGAGCCACCAGCCAAACGACCGCCCCGATCACCACAAAAGCGAAGAGACGGTGGGCGAAATGGATGGCCACCGGAACGCTTTCTAGGGGCGGGATCAGTCTGCCAAAGGCAAGCGGGAAATCTGGAATGGCAAGAGCGGCACCCGTGTGCCGTAGCGTTGCTCCCAGGACGAGCTGAAGGTAGACGGCTGTGGTGGCAACGCCCGCGACCACGCGAAGCGGGGGACCCACCGCGTCGGCCGCGTTAGCCACGTCAGTTTGTCCCGTCGCATTTTTCCATTCACGAGATGTAGCGAAGGCCAAAAGGACCATGACGCAAAAGAAGGTTTGGGCCAGAGTCGCGTGACTTACCGAGACCGGCGTGGGTAACAGGAAGATGACGGTAATGCCCCCGAGAACGCCTTGCGTGATGACCATGGCGAGTGCGACCGCTCCCAAACGTCGCATCCACCTGCGGGGCTCCGCCCACCATAGCCAGACGGCGAGGATGGTGGTCAAGAGGCCCACGAACGTTGCCACCATACGATGTCCGTGCTCATAGAGGATCCCCCCCACCATAGGTGGCATGAGCATGCCATAGGAAAGTGGCCAGTCGGGAACCGCCAGGCCCGATTCGGTGCTGGTCACGAGGCCACCAGCCCATATCAGAACCCAGGTACACACCGCTGTCAGGGCGGCGAAGCGATGAAGCCACCCGCTTCGTTTCGAGAGCGTCGAGGTTTCGGACACGGATGGACGTCGAGAAGGGTTGACCCAGGAGACCCGGCGGCATGCCGCCCGAGCCTCCCGGCAAAGGCTAACTGCGAAGGCTACTGGGCGGCGAAGGTGAAACTGATTTCCTTGGTCTCCGATTCGCCGACCGACACGTTTTGTGTCTGGGCGCCCAGGGTCTCATGCCAGGCCTCGACGACATACTTGCCAGGCGGAAGATTACCGATATTGAACGACCCCGTGTCACCCGTCACGCCGTAGTACGGGTGATCTAGGACGCCCGCGTAGGCGTTCATCCACCTGTGCACGTCGCACTTGAAGGGGAGCATCACCTCGGCGTTCTCGAACGATCTCGTCGTGGTGAGCCCCTTGATGGGCTGTCCGATATTGAACTGGTCGTTGTTCGTCGGCATCGCGTGGATGTTGTGGAGCGTGTCGTCGCTGTTCAAAATGTTTAGATCTTGACCGACCATGATCCCGAACACGTGCGGGTGGTAGGTGCAGCCCTGCTGATCCAGGAGAACCGCTTCGCTCGGGGTGGGGAACGAACGCCCCTCGAGCCCTCCCTTGACGTACACGAAAACATTGGCGAGGGTGCCGTCCTCGTTGGCCACGACGAACTCGGTCGTAACCGGAGTCGAGTGAAGCTTCGAACAGACTGGGTCGGCCGCCATCTGGATCGTCTGCTGGTCTGGGGCTGTGCCTTCGAGCGTCGCCGTTCCAGTCAGCGTCCCGGCAGTCGCGGGGTCCACGGCAGAGGCCGCGGGCGCCGTAGCCGGCGTCGAAGAGGCGGTTTCGCCTCCGCCCGCATCACCACCGCCGCCACAACCGACAAAGGCGGCCAACGCCAGCGTACAAAGGACAGCAAGGAATCGCTTGATCATTCAGACCCTCCGTAGAGTAACCAATTGACGGACTCGCGGGGCGTCAGCCGCCGCATGGACCAGGTAGTATACCGAATTCCAGGGGCAAATCAACCGCGCGTGGCTGGGGCCCTTTCCAGGCGATCTCCGTCACCTCGGGAAGCGAACAATTCCCTAAGAAGGCTCGATTCTCGCTTGTAGAACCCCTCGGTGTGAAAGGACTCCTCCAACTGCAGTCGCTCGTAGTCCAGGTGATGGCAAAGCTCATGCAGAAGTGTCCGCAGAAACGTCTTGAACTTGACGACTTGCGCACGTTGCGCCGTTCGCATCCAGACCGAGACTCGGTGGACTCCATCTTCGCCTGGTTCGTACAGACCATGGAGCTCGCCCGTCTCCCAGGAAGGCCGGCGCCGAAGCACCTTGATGCGAAGGGACGTCACTTCCAGGACCTTGGTGAGCCGGTCCGTGAGTGCCTGTGCGGTGCGCTCGGTGCGCGCTCGGTCGCCACCGGCGAGGGCTCGTTCCAGTGCGTCGATGAGCTCGCCGATTCGATCGATCTCGTCGGTCCGGGGCAGGTTGATTCGGTCTACTCGGTCGCTCGCACGGTAGATTCGCTTCTGATTAGCGCTCAGTCTCTGGTAGTAGGCGAAGGGCATGCCTGCAGAAGTATACTCCGATCGTCAGACGCCCGTTTGACACCCAAAAGGCGCTCCCTTACCATCGCCGCTCTGACCCAATGTTGACCATGATGGTGGCGAGGCCCGGGGTTTTTCTTCTCCTGCCGATCCCATTGTTGACGTTTGCTTGTGGCGGCGAGGACCGTCAGGGATCCCCGCAGGTGATGCAAGATCCGGTGGCCGCGGAGGTTTGGACCCCGCCCCGCCTTCCCATTTATGAAGCCATTGCGGTTTCGAACGGCGGTGCGGTAACCGGAACCATTCGCCTCACCGAGGCGATGCCGCCGCTCGCCGACATCCCGGTCCTGAAGAATCAAGCCGCTTGCGGAGAGCATCGTCCCGATCCTTCCTTAGTGTTGGGGACGGAAAACGGTGTTGCGAACGTCGTCGTTTCGCTAGTGGGGGTCACTCTCGGGGTAAGCGGATGGAGGCACTGCCGGAGGCCGCGAAGCTGGATCAGGTGGAATGTGAATACGTACCGCACGTGCAGGTCGTTCCACTTGGAACGACGCTCGACATCGTCAACAGCGATCCGGTATTGCACAATGTCCATGCCTATTTGAACGGGACGGAGTCGATCTTCAATCTCGCCATGCCCATCGAGGGTTACCGTATACAGCGGAGGTTGGATATTCCCGGGATCGTCAGCGTGAAGTGCGATGCCGGGCACACCTGGATGAGCGCGTACATCGTCGTTCAGGACCACCCCTATTACTCGATGACGACAGAGGACGGATCCTATTCCATCGACGACGTTCCAGCCGGTAATTATCGGTTGAAGTTATGGCGCGGGCTTTTGGGGGAGACGGAAGTTCCGGTCGAGATCGAGGCGAATGCCACCGTGACGGTCGATCTGGAATCGAATGCTCCGGTAATCGATCCGTCTTAGAGTAATGATTCTAGGGGGGGATTCCTACTTGAGGAGCTGCCTGCTGGAGAAGCCCGCGTCTATCTCGTGCCAGAAACTCACTTCCTGCTCACCAAGTTTCCAGCATAGATAGACTTCCCGACCCTCCCAGATGGTGGGGAAATCAACGAGCCCACACTCTAGATCTTTGATGTGACAACCCTGAGAACATATCTCGGTGGTGAGCCCTTGCATGCGTCCCACGAGGTTGAGGTAACCGAGGTCGACCGGGATGCCGCCGCGAGCGAGAACATCCTGAAGTTTGGGGGTGTGACGGTCGGCGGTTTTCTTCAGACCCTGATAGATCGAGCCGAGCTGATTCAGGCGCTCGCTGAGGAAGGGAATCAACTCGTTGGCCTCTAAGACCGTGAAGAAGCGTTTATCCATTCCTCTAGAAGTTTAGCCAAAACGAACGAGACGGACAAATAGTGAGAGGGCGGGGCCAACTTTTTTTGGGTCGTTCTCCTTGTGCTACAATCTAAAGGATTTAGGTGCCCACCGAAACGGGCTTACTCAACTAGTGAGGAACAACATGAAGCAAGTCGTCAGTTTGGTTGTCTTGAGCTCTCTTCTTCTGGTACCCGCGGGAGCTGTCTTTTGCCAGGAGGAATCGGGGGATCGCTTTCAGTTCACCGTCGCGGTGTCGGCGGTGAACCTCAACGTCGTGGTCGCCGACAAGAAAGGGCGATTCGTCCCGGGCCTGACCAAATCGGACTTCGAGGTCTACGAGGACGGCGTTCTCCAGGAGGTGACTTTTTTCAATCCCGAAGTCACGCCGATTACGGTTCTTCTTCTCCTCGATGCCTCGACCAGCATCCGACCCAGTGTCGACGGCGTGAAGGAGGCCGCTGCAAACTTCGTTCGCAAGCTGTGGGAGGGCGATCAGGCCATCGTGGGGGATTTCAACGAGCGCGTGCGGTTCAGCACGTACTTCACCGAGGACGTCGATCGGCTGGTGTCCACGATTCAGTCGCTTTACCCTTCTGGATGGACGGCGCTCTACGACGCCATTCTCCTCTCCATCTTCAAGCTGGAAGCGGTAGAAGGAAGAAAGGCGCTTCTTGTCTTCACGGACGGCGACGATTCTCGTTCGGTCGGCATTGGGAGCGAGGCAACCAAAGACAACGCTATCGAAGGCGCGAAGTTCTCTGAAGTGAGTATCTACTCGGTGGGCTTTCAGGGTCGCCGCGGTTTCGGCGGGAGCGGCGTTAACAAGGGGTTCCTGAACAAGCTCTCCGAGGAAACGGGTGGGGCTGCTTTCTTTCCCAAGGACATCGGCGCGCTGAATGAATCCTTCTCCCTCATTCAAGAAGAGCTCCACAGTCAGTATCGCCTGGCGTACGTTCCTTCGAACACGACGCAAGACGGGATCTGGCGAACCGTCGAGATTCGCATCAAGGATCGAAAGGACCTCGTGGTGCGCACCCGCACTGGCTACTACGCTGTTCCACCGCTAGAGCCCTAATCTCCTGAGTTTCGGGGACAGCTACTTAATCTAGCAGCGCGTATCCTCTCTAGATTAAGTAGCTGTCCCCGAAACTCCCGAAACTCGAGTCAACTGGCCAGACGCCCATGTTAGAATCGCTCCTATGTCTTCCGAGAAGCTCGCGAAGCGGCTCTCGCATCGCGTCGGCTATCGCGGGCGCTTGCTCACCCTCGAGGTCGATCGGGTCGTCGAGCCGGGCGGCATCGAGGTTGACCGAGAGGTCGTGCGTCATCCAGGCTCGTCCGTCGTCCTCGCGATCACTGCCGACGGCGATCTAGTGCTGGTAAGACAGTACCGCTACGCGGTGGGGGACTTTCTCTGGGAGGTACCGGCCGGTCACATCGATGCTGGTGAGTTGCCGGAGGAAGCGGCTCGTCGTGAGCTGGTAGAGGAGACCGGGTATTATCCCGGTCACTTGCAGAAGCTCCTTGATTTCTACCCCGCGCCTGGGTTCACCGACGAACGGATGCATCTCTTCCGGGCCACCGAGCTGGAAGAGCGAGAGCCTCGTCCCGAAGAAGACGAGAACATCGAAGTCCGTCTCTTCGACGTGAAAGAGGCGCGTCGAATGGTTTCTGCACACGAGATTCGGGATGCCAAGACTCTGGTGGCGCTGTCCTTTCTCGAGGAGCCGCCAACCGGGCGCTAGGTTGTGCTCAGGTTTCGCCCGCACTTCGAGACGCTGCTTTCCGCGGCCGCGGGCGCGTCGATGGGAACCGCCCTGGTTGTTCGCGATGCCATACGCGTACCCATCGTCGATAGCATCTCCGCTCCGAGCCTCGTTGCGACGACACCGTCCCTCACTTGGTGGGTTGCTGCTCTCATCGCGGGAGCCCTGTCGGGCGCCTGGCTAGGAAAGTGGCTCGCGCGCAGGGAGGCGGTGGGGGTTGTGCACCCCCTTTTGCTCCCCGGCCTTGCGAACCTTGCCTACGTTCCAGGCGCGATCTCCGCGATGCCGTTTCTCTCGGCGTTTTCCGGGCCGCTGCTGGATTTACTCATCGTGGGGAGCGTGGCGGCAAGTCTCTGGCGAGCCGCCGAGCTACTCGGAGTGAGTTTCTCGCCCTCGGCGAATCAGGTGGCGTTAGCGGCGCTCGCACTGTACCTGTTGGTGGGCTACAAAGTGCAGCACGGGGTGGGTCTGACCGGCGACGAGCCACACTACATGCTGATCGCGCACAGCATTCTGCGGGATCACGATCTCGAGGTGGCGGACGACTACGCGGAAGGAAGCTTCCGGGCGTTCTACGACGGCAAGATCGGTCCGCACCTGGCACACGGAACCGCCTATTCGGTGCATGGCGTCGGCCTGCCTCTGATCTTGCTGCCCGGATACGCTCTGCTCGGGTTGACGGGAGTTCTGCTTACCAAGGCGTTATTAGGAGCGGTCGCCGTGCGCGAGCTCTTCCGTGCCGTCGAGTTGCTGGTGGGCGATCGAAGAGCCGCGTTGCTAGCTGCGTTGGGATTCGGCGTCACCGTTCCCGGCCTTTTCCTTCTGACCGCTGCTTATCCAGAGCTTCCCGCCGCGGTCTTGGCGGTCGCCGTATTTCGCCGGTGGCTCGCCCCCGGGGAGCTCGGCTCGATCGCCGCGGTTGCCTGGGGCTTGGGTTTCGGTTTGCTGCCGCTTCTTCATATCAAGTTCATCGCCCTCGCGGCAGTCTTCGTCTTGGGCTCGATGATCTTTTGGCCCGGCAAGCGATGGGGAGTGTTGGTTGGGACGTCCGTCGGGCTGCTGGGCGTCCTCGTTTTCTTTTATTCTCTCACGGGCAGCTTGAACCCTCTCGCCTCGTGGGGCACCCAACGCGTTTTCTGGCAAGGTATTCCCGTGGGGCTCGCCGGTCTGTTCTTCGATCAAGAGGCTGGGCTTCTTCCCGCGGCTCCTTTCTACATTTTCGCCCTAGCCGCCATGGGGATTTTTCTCCGACGGCGGCCCGCGCTGGGTTTTCTCGTAGTAGCCACGCTCGGTGCGGTGGCGCTTCCCGCGGCGGCGCATCCAGCCTGGCCGGGCGGCGCCTCGGCCCCGGCTCGATATCTTTTTCCCGCGTTGCCGCTTCTGGCTGCCGCCGCGGCAGCGGTTTGGCGTTGGGAGTCCGGTCGGGGAATCGTTCCCTGGGTCCGTCCTCTACTTTTGGTGAGCGTACTCTTCGCCGTCTATGCGGCCTCGGTTCCCGGCCAGTACCTGTACCTCAACCAAAAAGACGGGACCGGTCGGCTCTGGGAAGCCTTGGGAACGTCGTGGGATCTGACGCACTACCTTCCGTCGATCCTGAGAGCCGACGCCAGGTCGCTGGTCATGGCGTTCGTAGGAGTGGCTTTGCTGTCGTCGGCTTTCGTGGTTCAGCTCTCCCGCCGAGCGATTCGACTTCCCTCTCTCGTTGCCGTGGTACTCCTCGGCACGGTTGCCATCGACTTCGTTTCACCGGGACGTCTGCCGGAAGTCGCGCCGATGCGTCGGATGGAGCGGCTCATGTGGGGCGCCTCCGGCCATCGAATGGATCGCTTCCTGTCGCTGCCCACGGCGCGCTGGCTCCAGTACGAGGAGGTGGTTGCGCTCATCGACCTGCCGTTGCTTCAAGCGAGGGGTCTTTCCGGCTCGGCCAGCTCGGTTACGGAGCCCACCGATTTATGGGCGAGCTCGTCGATCCGCGTGCCCGCGGGGGACTTCGTTCTGGAAGCCGCACAGTCGATGGAGCTCGAACTTTGTAACGGCGAAGGCTGTTTTGCGACGGCCCACGAGGGCGAAGCGTTTCGGACTCGAGCGGGACTTTCCCGCTTCACAGTCCGGGCCGAGAACCCGCCGCCGCAACTTCGTCTTCGAGTGGTTCACCTGGAAGAAGACTTCGTGACCGCGTTTCGGTCGCTTCAGCTTCCCAACGGTCTCAAGCTACATGCTCTGGACGATAACGTGTACTTCGAGCCTTCGGGCTTCTGGGTTCGAGCTTTCGACCAGGCGCGCTTCGCCCTCGAACGGCGGCCTACTCAAACAACCGTCTTGTCTTTGGCAAACGGAGGAGCGGAAAATTGGATTGCGGTCCAGCAGCCGGATGAATTCGTCCAGTTCTTTCTTCGGCCCTTCGAGGCCAAGCGCCTCGAGATTCCCATTGTCGATGGTTTCGGCATCATCACGGTGGAGTCCGCCGCGGGTTTTCGGCCGGTGGACCATGATCCGTCAACGATCGACTACCGCTCGCTGGGTGTCTTTGTGACCATGCCCGGTCGTTGATTGACTCGGCTTTGACTTACATGGGGATCCTTCCGGATAATAAGGTGCCGAGGAATCTGGAGACGGACTGATTTGGTCATTCACGCTAGGCACACGAGGCACACGAGACAGAAAGGCGGGTTTTTCTCCGGGCCTGAACCGCGACTCTTTGCTCATCGTGGCGCCAGTGCGCTCGCTCCCGAGAACACCATGGAGTCGTTCCGCCTGGCGCGGAGCGCGGGCGTCCCTTACTTGGAGCTAGACGTCCATTTGACCGCCGACGGGCACGTGGTAGTGATTCACGACAACTCCGTGTCCCGCTCGACGGGTCGTCGAGGCAGAGTAGAGAGGATGTCGCTTTCGGAAATCCGTCGTCTGGATGCCGGGCACGAGTTCACGCTAGATCGTGGCCGGTCCTTTCCTTACCGAGGAAAGGGCCTCCTCATTCCCACGCTCGAGGAAGTTCTCCAGGGTTTTCCCGAGGCACGCATCACCGTCGAGATCAAGAAGACGAGAAAAGGAATCGGCGCAGCGGTCCTGGACGTGATCCGTCGCTGCCATGCGATGGAGCGCGTTCTGGTGGCATCGCACGAGCATCAGCATTTGCAGGAATTCCGATCTCTCGACGGCGACGTGCCGACCAGTTTTAGTAAGTCCGAGGTGAGAGGGTTTTTGGCCCGCGTGCGAGGCGGAGATACTAGTGGCTACCACGCGCCGGGAAACGCGCTGCAGGTTCCCGAGTACTTCGGATTGCGGCGGGTTACTTCCGTGGCCTTCATCGAAGCGGCACACCGCCTCGGTCTCGAAGTCCACGTCTGGACGGTCAACGAGCCGGTCCACATGAAGCGCCTGCTGCGCTGGGGAGTCGACGGCATCATGACCGATGATCCGGCCCGAGCGATGGCGTCGGTGGCCGAGCTGGCTGGGGTCGTCGAAGCAGTGGCGCCGCCCGGGAGTGACTAGACGTGTGGCGACACGCCTTCCTGCTAGTGGCCGCCCTGGCTCCCCTCGCTCTCTTGTCCGCATGTGGCGAGCCCGTTGTCTTCCCGACGGTCGGACAACCCGTCCCCGAGGTCGCCCTTCCCGATCTGGAGGGCAAGACGGTAAGCCTTTCCGACTTCCGTGGCGAGGTCGTGCTTCTCAATTTCTGGGCCACCTGGTGTCCCCCTTGCGTGGACGAGATGCCATCTCTTCAGAAGCTCCAGAAGGCCTTGGGTGAAAAGGGACTCAACATCCTCGCGATCTCAGTCGATGAGAATCTGGGAGACATCGAACGCTTCCGAGACGAATTTCAATTGGACCTGCCAATCCTCCTCGATTCGGGCGCGAAGGTGGCGCACAGCTTTGCAACGTTCAAGTTTCCCGAGACCTACATCGTGGGCCGCGACGGAAAGTTGGTGGCAAAAGTGATCGGACCCAAAGACTGGATCGCCCCCCTTGTGATCCACGATTTCGTAGAACTTCTTCGTGGCGACGAATGGGACGGCGTCTAAACTCTATGCATATCACGCGGCAGATCACACAGCAGATCGCGATGGAGCTCGGTGAACCCACGATCGAGAACTGGAGCTTCGATATGCAGGACGAGGAATTCGCCCAGGTCAAGAAGTACATCGAGCTTCGCAGGAGCCATGACGTCACGGTGCTGGTTCTAAAAGGGGACGAAGTGGCCGCTATCCGCAAGCCCAAGTACCCCGCGGGCGCTTACCGCGCCCCATCGGGTGGCGTGCATCCTGAAGAGTCGTTCCTGGACGGAGCCGGCCGCGAAACCTGGGAAGAAACCGGGCTCAAGGTCGAGTTCGAACGCTATTTGTTGCGTATTCATGCAACCTTCACGCGCGGAGAAGAAACAGCGAAGTGGGCGACCCATGTCATGGTGGCGAAGCCGATGTCGGGTGAGATCGAGCCGATAGACCGAGATGAGATCGAGTCGGCGCGATGGGTAAGCTGGAAAGAGCTCATCGAAAAGATGAACCCTATCCTGGTGGCGAGTGGTCTAGGTGGGCTCGCCTACCGAGCTCGCCTTCATGAGCGATGCCGGGAGCTATTGGTCGAGTCCAAGCGTCTCGATCCCAAGTAAGCGATTCACTGGTTTTCGCTGCCGTTTTGACAAAAACCTTGCCTGCGCAAGTTTTCGCGAGATCTCGCGACATTCCGGGCTCCTACATTTCCTCCAACTCCGTGGAGCCCGATTCAACCCCCGAAAAGCCGTTTCATCTCCTTGCGAATGTGACGGCGTGCCTCGTCTCTGCTCGACAGGTTGAGTTGATCCAGCGAGTATCGAAATGTCTCCAGCACAGCGGTGACGTGTTTGCAGTAAGCCGCGAGCTCCTCGCGCCGTCTCTTTTCGTCGTCAAATTGGGCAATTTTCGTCATGAGCGGACGCCGATGAGATTCCCCCTTTCCCCTAACAGCATCCCTTAATCTTCTGTGGGAACGAGGCGCTTCAATTCCTCGAACCAGTTGAGGACCACGTTGATGTGTGCTGGAACCGATTCCTGGTCGTCCTGGATCATCACGAATCGCAACCCGTCCCGCGAGATATCGTAGTTGGGAACTCTGCGGTTTCGGCGATAGCTGCCGTCAAAGATGGCTTGTGGCCTGCCTGCGGTGAACGCTTCTCCACTCGAGACAGAGACGACCATTAGCCTGTTCCCCTCGCGATAAAACAATTCGCGCCCGTCGGCCGACCACAGCGGCTCCGTCCCACCGGCATTTGAGATAAGCCGGGTACCCCCTGGGTGTTGCACATGTACCTCGTCGCGGCCTGACTGGTCAGAAACATAGGCCATCGCACGTCCACCTGGGGAGAACATCGGCATTCGCTCATTGAACTGCGTGGCGATGACGGGCCGCGGATCGCCTTGCGGTGGAAGTACCCAAATGTCCCAACCAGTGGTGGGATGTAGCTCGGTGAAAGCCAGGGTTCGACCGTCGGCAGACCACGAATTGGGATACTGATTGTGTTCACGTATCAAAAGCGGTTCCGCCGTGCCGTCCCCCTCCACGGACCGCCAGTAAATATCCCCAGTGCCGGCCCGAGTAGATTGGAAAGTGATATGTCTGCCGTCCGGTGTCCAGACAGGGCAACAATGGTCGCCTTCAAACGTCAACCGGGTCCATGCGTCGCGCTCGATCTCTAACACCCATACGTCAACGTCAAACCCATTGATCACCGCGGCCAAGCGTTGCCCAGCCGGTGAAAGCCGGGGCTGGCTAAAATAGTCTCGTGAGGCGGTCATCGGCTGCCCAAGGCCGTCCCGGTTCACCCAGAGTGGTGAGGAGATCCCACCTGCCCTGGCCCCGGCAGGTAGACAAGCGTGCCGCTCTCAGAAACCGCAAAGGTAACTCCTCGCCGTTGATCAGCGTACCCGTACTGGTCGCGCTCGGGGTCGCGCCAGACGGGCACAAACGTCTGTTGTCATTGCGTCTGGCGGTGAGCGAAGCCTCGACGCATTGGGGCTCCGTGCTGGAGGGACTCCAGGCTCGAGGACAAGTGGTTTCAGCGCTTTGCGGATCCGGCGGCTATTCGCGCCCGACAAGTACGTCCCCAAGATCGCCTCGTCGACCTCACGAGTCCGGCGCGCGTACCGGGGCAACAGCTCGCTCCTGATCTTTCGACTTCGATGGGACTCCGGCGGAGAAATTCTACCATTTTATTTGTGGCTCCGATCACGTCTATTTCCGCTGGCTACGCCGACTGGGTCTCGCCGATCGTCTTCGCTGGAGACGAACCGGTATGGGCATGTTCTACGACGGCCGCCTCCACCCTTTCGGTGATCCTCTATCTCTCCTCCGATTCTCGCCTCTCTCTATGACCGCTCGGGTCCGTTACGGGCTCCACGTCTTGTCGGCGCGGCGACGCACCGATTGGAAGTCCCTCGAAGACGTACCGGCCAAGGAGTGGCTTCTCCAAGGGGAAGGTGAAGAGCCCTACCGTGTCATTTGGGAGCCGCTGCTCCGATCGAAGTTCGGCGAGGAGACCGATCGAATCTCGGCGGCCTGGATCTGGAGTCGCATCTACCGGCTGGGGAGCTCTCGAAGGGGGTTCTTCCAGGAGTGGTTGGGATTCGTCGATGGCGGGGGTTCTCAGGTGGTAGTCGATGCCCTGACGAGGGCCGTACGCTCACAGGGGGAGAGATTCGATGCGAGACGCCGGTCGACACGATCTATTTGGATGAGGGGCGCGTCGTCGGGGCTCGAGCGGAAGGCAAGGACTATCCGGCAGACGCGCTGTTGTCAACCATCCCGTTGCCGATCCTGGTCGAAATCGGAAAGAACCTTCCCCCGGATTATCGCCGGGCGGCAACCGACCTGGGAAACATCGGCGTCCGATGCATCATTCTGAAAACCAGGCAGCCGTTGACGCCCTACTTCTGGATCAACGCCAACGACGACAAGCTTCCTATTGTGGGTCTCATCGAGTACACGAATCTCAACTCCCCGGAGGCATTCGGGGGCGCGAGCCTCATCTACTCGCCCCACTATGTTTCTCCGAAGGACGATGATTATCGCCGTGCCGATAATGAAGTCTATGAGGAGACGATTCAGGCCATCGAAGCGATTCGTCCGGGGTTCGATCGCTCTTCAGTCTCGGGTTACCGAGTCTTTCGCGCGCCCTACGCTCAGCCGGTCTGTCCGGTGGGGTTCTCCCGCAGGTTGGCACCGCTGCAGACGCCCGTGCCTAACCTCGTCGCGGGGGATACCTCTCATCTGCTGCCGGATGATCGTTCGATCTCCGACAGCTTGGCTCTCGCGGAGCGTCAGATGGCGGCCATGCGTGAAGTCGCGATGGGAAGAAAGGGAAGGGAATTATATACGGTTTTTGACAAACGCCTTGAAATTTTTCAAAACCGCTACGGAACGTGGGAACCGCACCTGTACGAATGCCTAGTGGACGTAAAAAACGAAAGGATCCTATCGTTGAAGGTCGCGCCGCGCCGCTGAACGCTGATTCATGGTAGGATAGAGGCCGTAACGCAAGAGCCCCGGGGAATTACCCCCGGGGCTTCTTAAAACAATTTCGCAAGCCGAACACAACATCGGCCAGGAGGTTTTTACTCTCATGAGAGAACTTATCACCGGAATCGCCCCCAGTCAAATTATAATCGAGCAGTTTTCGAGAGAAGCCAAAATTGTGATGGAGGAGCTTGCTCCGTTTGTGGAGGAGGTTGCTCTCTTGATGGAGCATGACTACCGGGCGGTGGTTCAAATGCGCCGCAACGTAGAAGTCTTATTGGGACTATGAGTTCATGGGCGCGCTGGGGTACGAGCCGGGAGTCTCCTTCGTCGGACCGCTCCCGGGGTCGTCCCTCATCGGTGAGTTCTGCCAGGTGGCCGTTTTTGGCCAGCCATCCTCGGGCCTCGGCCCAGCCCCGGCGCGCCCTCTAAGGTAGAGGTGTCAAAAAAAGTATATAATTCCCAAAGGGAACGCCTAGAGGTTAACGCGAGGCAAGTGGATTATTCTTCGTCCTCTTCCTCGCCCTCCTCGGCACCGAGCGTTGGGTCATCCGTTATCATGTAGTGGGGCAGCAATCCCTTTTGAACCTCTCGGATCGCGATAGCTGCCGGCTTGCGAGACTTGGTGCGGATGACCGGAGCCGCCCCTTGCATGAGCTGGCGGGCACGCTGGGAGGCGATGTTCACGATCAAGAAAGCGCCTGGTTCTGATTCTGCCACTTGGGAGACCTCCTGTCCTCGGTTTGAGAACCCCTTATTATAGCCTAGATCCGCCACGATGCCATCGGCTCCATGCCCTGTGGCATAATTTGGCATAATGGCGTGGTCACAAGGAGGAAGGTTCGGGTGATGCGTTCGAAAGTAGCGGTGGTCCGTACCAAGCCGGAAACGGTCTTCGAGGACTACGGCCGCGCGATGAAGATGGCTGGTTACCAGGAAGCCCTTCCGAAAGACAAGGATACGGCCTTCAAGATCAATATCTCATGGGGGAAGTTCTACCCGGCCTGTTCAACGACGCCGTGGCAACTGGAGGGTGTGATCCGCACCCTGCTGGCGGACGGCTACCCACGCGAGCTACTCCACGCCTGCCACAACCGCACCGTTGTGGTCAGCGCCCGTGCCGGGGAGCGAAAGAATCGGCACAAGGTCGTCGTGGAGCGGTATGGCCTTCGCAATGTGCATCTCTATGAAGAATCCGAGGACTGGATGGTGTACGAGCCCAAGGGTAAGACGCGCGTTTTACACGAGGTCTTCCCGAAGGGAATCCTGATACCGAAGCGGTTCATCGGTGAAAACATCGTGCATCTCCCAACGATGAAGACTCATGTATTCACCACCATCACGGGTGCCATGAAGAACGCTTTTGGTGGGTTACTGAACGAGAAGCGGCATTGGACGCATTCCGTTATCCACGAGACGCTCGCCGACCTGCTCATGATCCAGAAGGAGATCCACTCTGGACTCTTCGCGGTGATGGACGGAACCGTCGTCGGGAGTGGACCCGGGCCGCGATGCATGGATGTTCACATCAAGGACCTCGTGCTGGCTTCCGCCGATCAAGTTGCGATCGACGCGGTCGCTGCCAAGATTATGGGTTTCGATCCCCTTAGCCTCGGTTTCATCCGGAGCGCACATGAAAGGGGATTAGGTGTGGGCGATCCGCGGGAGATCGAAATTGTTGGGGCGGACATCGCGGAGATGAACTGGGGTTTCAACAGCGGGGATACTTTTGCGAGCAAGGGGCAGCACGCCATCTATCACGGCCTGTTCAAGCCGCTCGAGAATCTCTTGTTGCGCACGCCGCTGGTTGTCTGGGCCTACGTGGCTTCGTGGGCCTACCATGATTGGTACTGGTATCCCTTCGTCGGGAGGTCTCGGGTCGCTCAGTTCATGCAGACTCCCTGGGGAGAAATGTTCGAGCGCTACGGAGATCGGGGAGATCTGCCACTGGGAATGGCCGAGGCCTTGCCGGCTCACTCCTCCTGACACCAGGGGGTCCCCGGTGAGGCATTTCCGTTCTTCCGGCGCCCGGACTAAGATTAGGGGCCGGTTGGGCCAAATGGAGCGGGGCTTGAAGAGTCAAATATGAGAAAGAAGAAGTCGAGAAAGACCAAAAGGACCAAAAGGAGCAAGCAGATGCAGGCAACAGCGGAAGCGAAGGTGCAGGAAGAAATGCACGCAGAGGTCGGACGAAGAATTCGTGAGCTACGGCAAACTAAGCATTTCCTTCAGGAAGAGCTGGCCCGCAAGGCCGGCCTGTCCGCCTCCGCCCTCTCGAACTTCGAGCAGGGTCGGCGACGGATCTCATTGGAGTGGCTGCGGAAACTAAGCAAGGTTTTGGGAGTGACGGTCTCCGATTTGATCCCCGATAGCCGAGTCCGCAAGCCCCTCGCCGAAAACGACGAGGAAGAGAATCTCTTGGCCAGCTGGAGAAAGATCCGCAACCTCGATGTTCAGGATCAACTGCTCGAGCTCATCGAACTGACCGCCCACAGTCACTCGAAGCGAGCCCGACGCTCTCACTAGTACCGTTCCAACTAATTGGGGTGCGACGGTAGTCCTGGTGCCCAATGCCCAAGTTAGAACGGCACTGGCGCCTGTCAGGCTGTCGGCTGTCAGGAACGGGCCCCTCATAGAGCCCATAGGGCGAAGACCAACTCGAGTCTTTAGCCGAGGTCGTTACGATCTCGGCTAAAGACTTTCGGTGAGGAACCCTTTCGAGAAGAGGTCGGTAAAGTTGCGGACGAGGTCCTGTTCTTCCAGGCGACCGTCGTCTTTGTACCACTGATATACCCAGTTCATCGAACCGAGAAGGAAGTATGTGGCGGCGGTCGCGTCGACCGGGCGGGCGATCTCGTCTTTTTGAAGCTGGATCAGAGCATCGCGAACGAGATTGATATAGGCCTTTTTCCGTTTCAAGATCCTCTCACGATACTCACCGGTCAGGCCGGTTCGCTCGTGGAGAATGATCGTTACCTCGCGAGGCCGGTGCATGACCATGTGCACGTGGTTCACGATCAGCTGGCGGAGCCACTCCTTCGGATCTTTGACGCCCCGCAAGGGCTTGACGACGGTTTCCTCCAGCAAATCCAAACCGTAGTCGGTGATTAGATAGAGTAAGTGCTCCTTCCCCTCGACGAAGTAGTAGAGCCCTGCTTTGGTGATGCCAACCGCGTCCGCGATATCGCTCATGGAGGTGGAGTCATAACCCTTGGCGCAAAACAGGCGGGCAGCTTGCTCCAGGATCTGGCCCCTTCGTTCTTGTTGTCCCTGACGGGCTTGAGACTCGGGAGTGGAGGAAGCGGCTTTACTCAAGGAATCTCCATAGGGTGTTGTCGGCGCTCGGCCCTTTCTAGCCGCCCGCTCCGCCTCTGTCAAGTTCGTGAGGACCACGAATCGGAACGGCGTTTACCGGGCGCTCCGAGCCGGACGATAACCGAACCCTAGCCCGGCGCCAAGGTCGCGGCACCACGGAAACGCCCTAGTTAGACTCCAGTTCGATCAGCAATCTGAAAGGCATGTTGAAGTCACCAACAGTGGCATACGAGATTTGTCCTTTGGCAGGTTGTGTATGTAGCCTGCATCGGAGCGACCCGGCCGCGCCGGAGAGAGTGAGTGGGTCGTCGACCATCAAGTCTGGCGGGGTGCTCAAGACGGGTGCGTCGCCGTCGGCCGTGTCCTTTCGGCAACGGTGCGTGACATGACGGGATGCGATAAGTAGTCTGCCCGGGGGTCGCTCGTTGTTGACGGAGGTTTGAAACAGAAAGGAAAAAAGTCCTGGACAAAGCGGGACCATCTGTGTAGTCTCAGCCTGGGAGGAAAGGAGCGTGGCCCAGGTGAGCAACGAGACGGAGGCCATGGTGTGGAAGCGCCCGAGCTTTTGCGGCAAGGGTGTGACCGATGAGGAATGGAATATTCTGCGCGAGGTCATCGACTCATGCGGACTGTCGCGGCACGAGCTTGCGAGCACGATCTGCGAGTCATTGGGTTGGGTTCGTGCGAACGGAAATTTGAAATCCAGGGAATGTTACGAGTACCTCGATTTGCTCGAAGCGGGGGGATTGGTGGAGCTACCCCGTCGTCGCGAGCAGCGTCGTCGCGGCCCCACGAGCATCCACTACACGAAGGCTGGACGAAAGGGGTCTCGTCGAGAGGGCAATCTATCGGACGTGGCGCCGGTAACTCTGGGCTTGGTGGCGCACGCTGAGGAGCGAGCGCTGTGGAGGGAACTGGTCGAGCGTTACCACTACCTTCGGGCAGAAGGTGGCCTATGGCGCACACCTGCGTTACTTGGTCTGGAGCTCGAAACCTCGTCGTGAGCTGAGTGGGTGCGTGCAGTTCTCGTCGTCAGCGCGTCGTCTTCGGTCTCGTGACGGCTTCATCGGTTGGGATGACGCGACGCGGCAAAAGAACCTTCGGCGGGTGGTAAACAACAGTCGGTTCCTGATCCTGCCGTGGTTTTCCATCAAAGGCCTCGCGAGTCACGTGCTGTCGCTGGCAGCCCGAGTGGTGGTGGATGATTGGGAGGAAGCGTACGGTGTGAGGCCGGTGTTGCTCGAGACGTTTGTGGAGAGGGAGCGTAACGAGGGGACGTGCTACCTGGCGGCGAACTGGATGGACGTGGGATCGACTACTGGGCGTGGCCGTATGGACCGACACAACAAAGAGGCGAAGCCGGTGAAACGGTGCCTGGTATATCCGCTGGTGCGTGAGTTTCGCCGCGAGCTCGGGGTTGTGGATGAAGGTCGAGCGGGCTGAGCTGCTCCACCTGGAAGAGCGTCTATCGAGAGGAGAGCTTCCCGAGGAAGCTTGCCCGGTTCTGCTCGAGACAGTTCGCCACGTTCTACGATGCCGCTATCGTCGAGGCGTGAGCACGCCGACGACGGAACGTCGCGCGAAACGGAAAGAAGCGGAAAAGGGAAGGAAAGAGAAATGGTTCGATGTCGGGTTTTCTCCACCAAGTTGTTTGGAACTGCCCGGCAGCAGCCGACATCGCGAACGGTGAGGTGACCTTTAAGGGCTATTGCACCTTGACTGATGCTGATGGCGACAAAATTTTTGGTGACTGGAGCGGGGGTGGCCCCGTCAATGGCGACATTGTTGGCCACGTGAACATGACGGGTAGTACTGGTAAATACGCTGGAATTCAAGGCAGTCTGGATTTTCAATGTAGAGGTGTCGGTACGGACGACCAATTGTTCTGCACGCAGCAAGTGGAACACGAATTGCCTTAGGTATAAAAGCAAAGAGCCCCCCCAAGTAGTTTGGGGATCACAGAACAGGATGGTCAACATGACGAAGGTTGTTAGTTGCAGGGACGTTGGATTTGACTGTGAGGGCGTAATCCGGGCTGGAACCGAAGAAGAGGCTATGCAGCTAGTCGCCGAGCACGCAGGAACGGTCCACGATATGAAGGAGATTTCTGAGGAGGTGGCGAAGAAGGTTCGAGCGGTCATGCGAGACGAGTAGTGGAGGTCCGCAAGGCGACGGTCACGATGGGATGCTCGGGCAGTTGCTCGAACAGGCGGACCGCCGTGAGCGTGCTCGGCCTTGCCGCGAGTACGCGCCCTTGATCGGAGTCCACTAGGCGACGAGATCCAGGCGAAAGTAAAGTTTTCTTTCCTAAGGTTGGCGATGTTGGACATCCGTTTATTCTTAAGAAATTTACAGGCTGACTATTAGTAAAGAGTTCTTTCCTATCGCGGACCAGTGGTAAAGCGAAGTTGACTAAGACCGTTTCCCAGTCTGTTTTCAAGCGATTTCCACCTCGTCGAAGCTAGCAAACGCGGAATGTTCCGAGGATTGCGACACTCCATCGCGTACGCAGAGGCCGGTCTTCATGCCCGCCGCACGTGCGGCGTCCAGTTCGGCAACGACATCCGAGAAAAAAACGATGGCCGATGGAGGAAGCGATAGGGCCGCGGCGATCTTGCGGTAGCTCTCCGCTTCCTTCTTGGGTCCAGTGGTGGTGTCGAAGTGAGCGTCAATGAACGGTGTCAGATCTCCAGCGGTGGAGTTGGAAAAGAGCAGCTTCTGGGCCAGCACGCTTCCCGAGGAGTAGATACAGATCTTCTTTCCCTGCTCTCGCCAGCGCTCGAAGGCGGGAGGAACGTCGGGATAGACCTCCCCGCGAAGCTCGCCGGTTCGATAGCCTTCCTCCCAGATCTTTCCCTGAAGCGACTTCAATCCGGTGGACTTCCGATCCTGTTCCATGAGCCAGTGGACATAGGAAACCGGGTCGACCGGGTCCGTCCAAGCGGGAGGTTGAGCGCCACGAAAGACTTCCATCAAGAACTCCAGGATCTCCACGTGCCGTTTCGCTTCCGTCAGATCTCGACCCCATGTGTAGAGTCCATGACGGCGCAGCAGGAAGCCGTGGGAGCCGGGATGATCTCCTAGAACTCGCTCCACGTTCCGGGCCAGGGCATCATAGTCCTGTGAGTTCTCCAAGATGGGAAGCCATTCCCGATGCTGATGTGTTTGAACACCTTCTAGGCCCTTGAGCATCTCGAATCCCTCGATGATCAATCCGCCTCGGTCGCCACAGGGAGCTACCCTCAGAAGGTGTGGAAATAAAGTAAAGGCGGAGTAACCTTCCGCGTCACGAAACACGGCGTGAAGGGGCCAACGGAAGGAGACACCGCCATGAAGGAAAAGACCACAGGACGACGGAGCTCGTCAAGGGTGGCTTGGGAGTCGCTGGAGAAGTGGGCGAGGCTTGAGATCCAGGATTGGGTGCAGGAGCTGATGGTAGCCGAAGTCACGGAGCTTCTCGGGCGTGAGAAATCGGAGAGACGGAAGCCCGTGGACACAACGGCGGGCTATCGAAATGGATACGGTAAGCCTCGGAAGCTGACGATGAGCGTGGGCACAGTGACGGTTCGCCGGCCGAGAGTACGGGACGTGGAGGAGAGGTTCGAAAGTCGAGTGCTTCCGCTGTTCAAGCGTCGGAGCGAAACGGTGAGCGAGTTGATTCCGGAGCTGTACCTGCATGGACTAGCTCACGGAGATTTCGATCTGTCGCTCCGCGGGCTTCTAGGGGAGGACGCTCCACTTTCTCCCAGCACGGTGTCGCGGCTGAAACAGAAATGGCAGGGAGAGTACGAGCAGTGGCTAGCTCGCCCACTGGAAGAACTCGAGCTCGTGTACCTGTGGGTAGATGGCGTGTACGTGAAGGCCGGCCTTGAGAAGGACAAGGCGGCGGTGCTAGTTGCGGTTGGTGGCCTGTCCGACGGGACGAAAATCGTCCTGACGCTGGAGGCCGGGCATCGAGAATCCGAAGCGTCATGGTCGTCGCTGCTACGGAGACTGAAGAAGCGCGGTCTGAGATGTCCCCGTTTGGTGATCGGTGACGGTCATCTCGGCATCTGGGCCGCGACCCGAAACGTATTTCCAGAAGCTGAGGAACAGCGGTGCTGGAACCACCGAATCCTCAACGTACTGGACCGGATTCCGAAAAGGGACCAGGCGCAGGCCAAGCCGCTGTTGACGGCGATCCCCTACGCCACCAGCCTGCAGGAGTGCGAGACGAAGAAGGCCAAGTTCCAGGATTGGTGCTTGCGCAAGGGTCTTCCGGGGGCCGCGCACGTGCTCGACGAGGACTGGGAGCGGATGGTCAGCTTCTATTCCTTTCCCAAGCCTCACTGGCAACACCTTCGCACGAGCAACGTCGTGGAGTCACCGTTCGCTGCACTGAGATTGAGAACGGATGCGGCCAAAAGGTTCAAGAAAGTCGAGTCCGCCACTGCGACAATCTTCAAACTGCTTCTGGTTGCGGAGAAGAATTTTCGCCGGCTCAACGCACCGGAGCTGATGCGAGAGGTTCACCTGGGCGTTCGATTTGAAGATGGAGACAGGGTAACGGAGTCGTCGAAGGTTGCTGCTGCCTGAACTTTTTTACACACCTATTGACAAGAGCTCCGCCACAGGCCTCCGCCAGGATATTGCTCCAGACCGAGTGCGTATGCAAAACGGCTCCCGCCCCCTTGAGCCGCGCGACCGTAAGGTGAAGGCGAGCTTCGGCCGACGGACGCCCGGTGCCTTCGACGACATTCTGGTTCTCGTCGATCACCAGAATCTGCTCGGAGGTGAGCTTTCCTTTGTCGACCCCACTCACCGTGAGCGCCATCCGGAGGGGTTCGCGAGCGGTGACGGCGCTAAAGTTGCCGCTCGTCCCGAGCGACCAGCCCCGAGCGTGGAAATCACGGCCGAGCTCGGCAAGGGAGTCGGAGACCTCCTTGGGAATCATCGCCCCACCTCGCTCAAGCCTCTTCCCGCTCGAGGCGAACGACTTGCCCGTCTTCCACCGCGTTGAAGAGCGTAGGATCGCCTTCGACTTTGCCGAGGACGGTGACCGGGCTCGCCGCCCGGATCTCCTCGCCGCGGCTGGCGGGAGTCTTGCCGAAGAAGATGCAGAGCGCGCTTCCGGGAGGCCAGTAGGCGATGTCTCCCATCCCCACGACATCTTTGTCCTCTTTGCTGGCGGCGAGCTCGACCGGAACGGGAAAGTAGATCTCGTGTCCCCAGGTGCTCGCCTTGGCCTCCACTGGGAGGCGCTTCCAGAGTGCGCGGGCGGCGCGATTGTCGGCTAGCGTGGCCGAAAAGCTCAGCTCGCCGGAGCGAATGCGGATCCGGGTGGATGGCGACTTCCTAGCATCATTTTCTGTCCCGGAGTCGGGCGGCCAGGTGAGAAACGATCTTACCGCCATGAAAGCGGCCGTTCTCGATGAAGATCTTGTTGGTTTCGCGGCCCGAGACCATCCCTCCCGCCACGTAGAGACCGGGAACGTCGGTCTCGAGAGTCTCTGGGTCATGGACCGGCCGACCCTTTTCCGGTTCGATCTGAATCCCCATCGATTCGAGAAAAGGGTAATCCGGATGATAACCAATAAGGGCGAGAACGAAGTCGTTGGCCATCTCGGACCGCTGGCCGGCCTTCGTTTTCAACCGAAGCTTGTCCGGCAGAATCTCTTCCACTTCCGTCTCGAACAGGGCGGGGATCTCTCCGCGCTTGATGCGGTTGTCGATATCCGGGCGAACCCAGTACTTGATGTGGCTCGGAAGCTCCGCCTCGCGGTGAATTAGGGTCACCTTAACTCCAGAGCGGTAGAGATCGAGTGCGGTTTCCGCGGCCGAGTTCGCGCCGCCGATGACGGCAACTTCCATCTGGTAGTACGGATGCGCTTCCCGATAGTAGTGGGACACTTTCGGTAGTTCCTCTCCCGGGACGCCCAAAAAGTTCGGGTTGTCATAGTACCCGGTAGCCACGATCACATTGCGGGCTCGATAGCTTTGGGCCTCGCCGACTCGGGGCGTTGTGCGCACGCGAAAGAGGCCGTTCTGTCGGGCCACCTCCTCGACTCTTTCATAGAGGTTCAGGGGTAAGCGGTAACGCTCGGCGACCCTACGGTAGTACTTGAGGGCTTCCAGGCGCGAAGGTTTTTCCCGCGACGTCACTAAAGGAAGGTCGCCGACCTCGAGTAGATCGGGGGTCGTAAAGTAAACCATGTTGGTGGGGAACTTTCGGAGGGATTCCACGATGGATCCCTTCTCGATGACCAGGTGGGAGAGGCCTTTTTCCTTGCACTCGATGGAGGCTGCCAACCCGGCTGGGCCGCCTCCTATGATGAGGACATCGAGATCCGACATAGCAGTACTAGTCTTGACTACTCTGGCTGTGGCTCGAGATCGGGCGACGGCTCGTCACGCACGGTGACCGAGAGGATCTCCACACGTTCGGTCGCTATCGTCTTCTCATCGGCGGGCACTTCCGAGATGGTCTGCACCACGTCCATGCCCTCAACGACGCGACCGAACAGGGAGTACTGGCCGTCGAGGGCGAGCTGATCGGTAACGCAAATGAAGAATTGTGAGCCTGCACTGTCGGGCTTTCCAGGGATCCGCACCGCCGAGACCGCTCCTCGGGTGTGTTGCTCCTCGTTGAACTCTGACTCCAACACTCCCAATCCTCCCGTGCCGTAGCGAGCTCGAGCCTCCGGATTCTTGCTAATTGGATCTCCTCCTTGGATGATGCCGTACTTGATCATCCGGTGGAAGGTGGTGCCGTCGTAGGCTCCTTCCGAGGCGAGCTTCAGGAAATAGCCCACGTGATTGGGCGCCACGTCGGGGAGAAACTCGATGACGAAGTTTCCCATCGTCGTCTCCACGACGGCCTGTTTGCCTGCCATTTCCTCGACCGAAAGAGGGGTCCTGAAGAAGGCACCTTGTGCTTGTATGAGAGCCACCACGGCCCCCGCCGCTAGGGTCTTCATGGTTTTTCATTATATCGCCCTGCTTGAAAACGTGCCTCGGGGCTGACTAAAATGGCCCTCCTGCCGCCAATCGAGACCCGGCGCGCTGTAGCTGGCGTTCACCTTCGTCCGTACTCCGAGAGAGGAGAACTTCGGCGGACCGCGGCACTGATACACTAGAGAGGAGTCCATGCAGTCGACGACTGGAATGCTGAAAATCGACCTTCATTGCCACACGTACTTCAGTGGTAAGACCAATCATATGAAGGCCTTCGAACCCATGGACTCCTACAATACGCCGGAGCGCGTCTACCGGACCGCCAAAGAGCGCGGCATGGACTTGGTGACCATCAGCGACCATGATTCGATCGACGGTTGCCTCGATTTCCTGAACACCCACCCGGACGCCACGGACTTCATCCCCGGCGAGGAAGTCACCGTCCCGCTACCAGAGTTCGGGAACGCCATTCACATCGGCGTCTACGGCTTGAACGAGTCACAGCATCGAGAGGTCCAATCGCTGAAACGCGATTTCGACGAGCTCATCGCGTATCTCCGAGCCAGCCGGCTACCCTACGTTCTCAATCATCTGTTTCACGGGTTCCCGAGCTTTCGTGACGCCGGGCGTTTCATGGATAAGATCACGGAGGCATTCGATCTGTTCGAGGGTATCAATGGGTCGCAGGGACATCGGCAAAACTTGCTCGCTTCCGTCGTCATTAGCCGCCTTTCCGGGAAGGCACTGGTTGGAGGCAGCGACGCCCACACGCTGACGCGTTTGGGTAGCTGTTATACGGTTTGTCCGGGATCGACCCGAGAGGATTTCCTACGAGCTTTACGACAAGGTCAAACGCAAGTGGGAGGAGTGAACGGCCGCTTCACGTCGATTTGGCTCGATGCTATGGGAGTCTATTGCGGCTATTTTCGCGACATCGCCTTCCGCCAAGAGGTGCACAAGAACTGGAGTGCTTGGAAGAAACTACGCAACGGGGCTGGCTGGTGGCTGTGCCTGCCGATCTTCTTCACCGGCTCGCTCGCGGGGGCGCTCGCTCTCTACAACTGGGGCAAAGTCAAGCATCGATTCTATCTGAGCTTCTTCGAAAAGAGGTACGGTCTGACGAAGGGTTTGGTGGAGGAGATGCTGGATGGGCTTCAACGGTTAGGACGCTTACCGGTCAAGATGACGGAGCCCAGTTCTTTACGTCCGTCAAGCCCGTCGGGCCAGTGAGCTCGATCTCGTAGAACGTCACTTCACGGAGATACTTTCAAGATGCAAGACGCTAGTGTACCGGAACTCGCTTTCGAGAAGCTGACGCTTCCCAATGGGCTCGACGTCATCTTCCACGAAGACCACAAGCTCCCGGTCGTTCATGTAAACCTCTGGTATCACGTCGGTTCCAAGAACGAGAAGCCCGGCAAGACGGGCTTCGCACATCTGTTCGAGCACATGATGTTCGAGGGCTCGAGGAACGTGAAGGGCGAGTACGTTTCCCTCATGGAACGAGCGGGGGCGAACATCTTCCACGGCGGCGTCAACGGAACCACCGACTTCGATCGCACGAACTATTTCGAAACCGTTCCCTCTGGCTCGTTGGAGCTGGTCCTATGGGCAGAATCGGATCGGATGGGCTTTCTCCTCGACGCGCTCACCCAGGAGAATCTCGACAACCAGCGCGACGTCGTCAAGAACGAGAGACGCCAGGGAATGGACAACGTGCCCTATGGTCGTGCGATGGAGACACTGTTCGAGAACACGTTTCCCAAGGGGCATCCTTATTCCTGGCACGTGATCGGAAGCATGGAGGACGTTACCCGTGCTTCGGTGGATGACGTCAAGGAATTCTTCAAGACCTATTACACACCGAACAACTGTACGTTGGTGATAGCAGGTGATATCGACGTCACCGAAGCTCGTCGCCTGGTGGAAAACTATTTCGGCCCGCTTCCGCCCGGTCCCCTCTTGACGCGGCCGGATCGGTGGTTGGTGCGGGTCGACTCACACAGGCGGATGGTGGTCGAGGATCGCGTACCGCAAGAGAGGCTTTACCTGGCGTGGCCGTCCGTGTCTTTTTTCGAGCCGGATGATGCGGCGCTCGATCTCGTCACCACGGTGCTCTCCGACGGGAAGAACTCGAGACTCTACAAGCGATTGGTCTACGACGAGCAGGTGGCTTCGGACGTCGCGGCCTTCAACTATTCGCTCGAGATCGCCGGCATGCTCGGTGTCGTGGCCACCGCCAGACCCGAGGTACCTCTGGCGCGGCTGAAAGTGCTGATCGACGAGGAGATCGATCGTTTCGCGAGCGAGGGCCCCGACGAGTCCGAACTGGAAAGAGTCAAAGCCAAACAAGAATTCGACTTTCTCTCCGGGCTCGAGCGGATCGGTGGGTTTGGCGGGAAAGCCGATCGGCTGGCGATGTACAACACGTACCTGGGCTCACCGGATTTCATGAAGGAAGACTACGAAAGGTATCAGCGCCTGACGCGGGAAGATCTTCGCCTCACTGCCGAGCGCTACCTTCTCCGACCTCGGTTGGAAGTGTCCTTCGTGCAGGAGCAGCCGGTCAAGTCGGAGGCCGACGGGCCCGACCGTTCCGTCAAGCCCGTGTTGAGGCCGACCCCGACGTTTCACCCACCGGAAATATCTTCGGTGCAGTTGGCCAACGGACTGATGCTCCGGGTCGTTGAACGCCGGGAGATTCCGAAGGTTGCGGTGGGGCTCGTCGTGAAGGCTGGGGCGGTCGCCGATGCCCCGGACAGATCGGGCGTGGCCTTCCTCACCGCGGAGATGTTGGACGAAGGAACCAGCTCGTTGAGCTCACTCGAGATCGAAGCCGAGCTCGAGCGAATGGGAAGTGAGCTCTCTGCCGGTTCGAGCCGCGAATGGAGTCTGGTCTCTCTCGACACCCTGCGGCGTTATCTGGGCGCATCCTTGAGTCTCATGGCCGATGTCGTGGTGCACCCCAGCTTCCCCGAGGAGGAGCTGGAGCGCGTTCGCAAGCGCAGATTGGACGGCATCCTTCAGGATCGAGCCAGCCCCGGCACCACGGCGGGGCGCGTGATCCGCAAGGTCTTGTTCGGGGCGCAACACGCCTATGGGCGGCCGGTCGGTGGGGAGGAAGAATCCATTCGGGTGATCGAGCGTAGCGAACTGCTACCGTTCTACCGCAGCCACTACAACCCGAGGAATGCCAGCCTGATCATGGTCGGTGACGTTTCACTCGATGAGGCGAGGAAGGCCGCGGAACGTGCTTTCTCGGACTGGGGGAAATCGGCGTCCCCCGCGGCGAGCGTAGTCCAGCCGGTCGAGGATCCCACGCGTAAGGTGTACTTGGTGGATCGACCCGGCTCGGCCCAGTCGGAGCTGCGGGCCGCGTTCTTATTGCCTCCGAGGAGCACGGCGCGGTACCACGTGCTCGAAGTCTTGAATACCATTCTGGGCGGAGGGTTCTCGAGCCGGCTCAACCTGAACCTCCGTGAGGAGAAGGGGTACAGCTACGGCGCCTTCAGTGTTCTTCGTTACGGGATCTTCCAAAGCGTGTTGCTCGGCGCGGCACCGGTGGAGTCAGGCGTGACCAAAGAGTCGCTGCGCGAGCTCGTGAGCGAGCTCGAGGCGTTGGCGTCGTGGAGCCGCCCGGTCACGGAGGAAGAGCTGGCGGATGCCAAGGCGACGCTCATTTGTGGAGACGCTCAGAGATTCGAGACGATGGCGCAGGTGGCGGGCGAGGTGGCTGAGCTCGACTGCTACGGACTGCCTCTCGACGAGCTCTCCCGCTATCTGAGCGCCGTGGAGCGTGTGACCATCGAAGATCTCGAGGAGGCTGCCCGGACGCACATCCGGCCCCAGAACATGCTGCTGCTCGTGGTGGGTGATGCGGCCGAGCAGGAGCGTGGAATCCGAGAGCTGGACCTCGGACCGATCGTTCGCGTCGACGCGGAGGGCGAAACGCTGGATGCGGAGTCCGGATCTTAACTTACCGGGCTCGCTTCTGGAACACCAGATAGTAGCTCTGCGGCACCAAGGGTAGCTCCTTTTCGAGATCGAAGCCGGCATCCTTGATCTCGTCGGTGAAGGTCCCCTTCCCAGCGCGCAAGTGCTCGTACCTCGACTCCGAGGTCACCCCGCGTATGCGCTCATAATCGATCACCACGAGACGTCCTTCGGGGCGGAGCGCCGCGGCGATGGATGCCATTATGTCGGCGGGGTATTCGAAATGGTGGTACGTGTCGCAGATGAAAACTAGATCGACGGAACCGGGAGCGAGATGAGTCGTCCGCTCACCGCCCAGAATACCCTTGATATTGGTGATTGCTTCTTTTCTCGCAGCTTCTTCAATGTGATCGATCGTCTCCTGGGCGATATCCACCGCATAGACCTGGCCATCGGGAGCAACCTCACTCGCCATGAGACGCGCCATGAAGCCGCTCCCCGCACCGACGTCGGCGACATCATCGCCGACCTCCAGCCCGAGTGCTGCTACGATGGCGTGACGGTACCTGTAGGCGGGCCGGCCCTCCCTCTCGAGACTCTCCACAACCGCTTCGACATCGGGATTCTTGAACCTCTCGTTGATGGATGGATCGACGACGCGACCGTCCTGAGCCGAAACGATCGTCGGGACCAGCGAAGCGACCACCACCGCGGCGAAGCTTCGCCATGCTAGGTAGGTCATACGTGTTGTTCCTTTCATTTGACATCCCACCTTTCAATACACGGGTGTGTTTTCTCGCACGCGCCGAAGCTTAGCATGAACGCCTGGGAAGAAGCGTAACTCCTCGCCGTGCCCCACTGGAGCGGGTTGGAACGTCGCGATTCGGAGGAGAAGCTACGCAGCGGAGTTGTCGCGTAGGGCGTCGGGGAGTAACACGGTTCCTGGCTGGTTGATGGCGGCGTAGGCCGCTTCGAGCATGTAGGCCCTGGGGTCGACGTTCTGAAGCTTCGCGGTCTCGCACAGGGTGTAGAACAGCGCTGCGACGTCGGTTCCGCGTTTCGTTCGACTGCCGTAGTGATTTTTGCGACCGACGACAGGTCCACTCAGGGCGCGCTCGGCGTGATTGTTGTCAAGCCAGACGAGAGGGTTTTCGGCGAACAGCGTGAGTGTCTCCCATCTCTCCAGCATGTAGCGGACCGCCTTGCCGAAGTCGCTTCGCGGCAATCCTCTTTGGCTCTCGCCCCATTGCCGAATCGCTTTCAAGATCCGCTGCGAACGTTGCTTGCGTAAACGAAGTCTCAGTTTCTGAGCTTTTTCATCGCCGGGAAACGGACCCGGGACCTCGCGTTCGACTTCGTACAGCTCTCCGATCAAACGAAGCACTTCGGAGCAAGCTTGCGGGTAGTGCTCGCTGGCTTCGTCGAACTTTCTTTTCACGTGCGCCCAGCAGTGGGCGAGACGAAACTGTGGACCGGCACGAGCCGCGTAGCCGTCTGGACCGGCACGAGCTAGCACCTCGTACACCGCGTAGCCGTCCACAACCGCGATGCCGGAGTAGGTCCCCAGCACCTTTTGGCCATCTTCCGTCGATTTCGTCGGCAGCATTCGGTAGTACGCGATGTCCGGACTCGAAACGCCCCACACCGTGCCCGCCGACTTCTTCATCGAGCCCATCAGAGGCCACCGCGTTTCGTCGGCGTGGATGATGGGTGACTCCAAAACCTTCTCTCCCAGAGCGTCGTACACCGGATTCAGATGACGTGCCAGTACGTTCAGCTGGTCCCACAGCGTCTGGCTGTCGATATCTAGCCCTTCGCGGCGCATCATCCGAACCTGGCGCTCGAGAGGCATATGGTCCAGGTACTTGCTGATGGCCACTTCGGTCGCGAACTCCACCGAGTAGCGGCCTCCGGGCTGAAGCTTCGTCGCCGCCGGTGCGGTGACGACGTTCGCGTTACATCGGCAGCGGTACTTTTTCCGCAAATGCCGTTCGATGACGAAGCTCCGCTTCACCACCGTCACCACTTCCGATTCCTCGTATTGACCCGCCATCTCGCCCAGCTCGCCGTCGCACACCGAGCACTTTTTCTCTGTCTCGGCGAGTTCGATTACTTTGTCGACCACGGGAAGATGAGGCTGTTCGCGCGGGCCGTGCCCTTTCTTCTTGTTCTTTTTAGCCTTCGTTTTCTTCCGGGTCCGCTTTTCGTCGATGCGGAAAGTGCTCTCTCGCTTTTCCTGTAGTTGCTTGAGAACCGACAGTTCAAGTTGCTCCGTTTCCGGCACACCATGGAGTCTCGCCAGTTCCACTCGCAGACGAACGTTTTCATTGACGAGGCGCTGGTTCTCGTTATCAACGAGGAGAGCTATCTGGCGGAGTGTTTCGAGGTCGCGTTCGTTTTTTATGCGAACCACGGAATACGATTAGATCATAGAGACGATCTCACGGCAAGTGAAAAATGCTTCATTTCAGGAGGTGACAAAGATATTTTTCCGACCAACCGGCTCCCCTCCAGAAACAACGACAACTCTGTCGTCGTCAGTCGCACTGGCTCGCCGTCACCGCTGGACCACAGGCATGCGAACTTTCCCTCTTCGAGACGTTTCGCGTAGACGCACAGTCCGGTCCCGTCCCAGTGCAGAACTTTCGCGCGGATTCGGTTGCGGCTGACGAACAAGTACAGCTCACCGCTCAGCGGGTCACGACCAAGCTCGTTCATCACCAGCGCCGACAGACCGTCAAAGCCCTTGCGGAGATCCGCCGGCGCCGCGTACGCCCACGCCGACACCCGACGGCTATTCCACTTCATCCCAGCTGCTCAACAAGCCGCAGCAGCCGCTGTTCCGACAGACCCTCGATTCGATACCCTCGCGGGGTTACCAGCGTAATCTCCGTGCGTTTTTCCGATTCCACGACTTCGACACGCCGAACGATACCCCTCATAGCCTCCTCTCGATTCCATCGAGATAGACTCCAGCCACTCACCCCGAGCCCCCTCGCGACACCCTCAAGGCTCGCGCCCTGATCCTTCATCTGATTCAGATACAGCACCGCTTCGCGACGTTGTTCCCGCGAGTAACGCCGCCCTCGACCTGTGCGGCCACGATCTTCTTCACGTGCTCGCCTACGAAATGCTGTCCTCGCTTCCATCGCTTCGCACTCCTTTCAAGACTGCTCACGATGGAACATTCCGACACGCTTGTCACGACGGGCCACGGAGAGGAGTTACGAAGAAGCGCGTGTCTTTTTGAATACAATACGATCTTCCAATTGATAGTTGAGGCCGCTTTCTGCGCTGGCAGGCACAAGTTCAACGTGAAACAAACTCTCAAGTAACGCTTGAGGGTTTGGAGCGCAACGAGACAGCCACGGCTGCCGCTCGAGAGATCGTGTAATCTACTGAAAACAAATAATCTTGACCAGAACTTCTTTTCAGGAGACTATCATGACATGAGACGCAAAGTCAGCACGCTCCTTGAGGAGAGCCTTTTCCGGAGGGTCAAGCTGGAGTCGGCGCGGCGCGGAAAGCAGATCAGCGAAAGTCGTAGGGGAGGCGTTGGAGGAGTATTTGGGCGAAAAGGGACGGCGAGAGGCGTCGGCCAGTTTCGTAACCGGGAGTTGGGGCGCGCTGTACCTCCCGGAGGAGGAGGTGCGTGAGATCATCGAGGAGGACGGACTTCTTGACACTTAGCCGAGTCTCCTCTGGAGCGCGTATCTTTGTGGATTCTACGATCTTCATCTATCACTTCACGGGAACGTCGGCGGACTGCAGGACATTCCTGACGCGTTGCGAGGCGGGAGATATCAAGGCCACTACCTCCGTCGTGGTGATGGCTGAGGTGGCTCACCGTCTGATGATGATCGAGGCGGTGGCGCGAGGGCTCTTGCCGAGGGGAAACGTGGCCCGGAAGCTTCGAACGAGGCCCGATGTCGTGAAAGGCCTCGACTCGTATCAGCAGCAGGTCGAGCGGATCCCTCTCATGGGCGTCAAGGTTCTCTCATTGGATGTGAAGGCGTTGTTGCACTCCCAAGGGATCAGAAAGCAATACGGACTCTTGGTCAGCGACTCACTGGTGGCCGCGACCGCGACGCTTGCCGGGCTTCGGGCTCTTGCCACGGCCGACTCGGAATTCAAGAGGGTCGCCGAGCTCGAAATTTTCGAGCCCGAGGATTTGAAGTCAGGATGATCTCGAGGTTCACGAAGACCTCCGGGTGTCGACCTCGCCCAGAAACATCACAATGAGTGTGGGGTGTGCTCACGGCACTGGACGAGCGAGTTGTCCTCAAACCAAGGGGAGGCCTACTTGGGGCCAGATTCAGGTGTTGGCTTAGCCTGTTGACTCTTCAAACTGTTGCGGGGGTATGCACATCTCTCCGATAACCGGCGGCTCAAAGAAGAACATGCTACTGAGCTTGGTGACCTCCGCGCCTCGCGCTCGAAACGCTTGGGTAAGGGTCCTCATCGGGCTCGTCGCGACGGGCCTACCCACTGTCGTTCTGGGTCAAGCCCAAGACGGCGAGCTCAACGGGAGGGTCGTGGACCCCGATGCTCTGGCGCTTCCGGGAGTGACCATCACGCTCACCGAGCAAGGCACCGGCTATACCCGCGCTACCGTCACGCAAGCAGACGGGGCCTACATCATGATCAAACCTGCGACCCGGAACCTATGACGTCAACGTCGTGATGTCAGGGTTCAAGACGATCAATCAGACGGGACTCATCCTGGAATCGGGCGCCGAGCTCACCGTCAATTACAATCTCGAGCTAGCCACCATCGAAGAAGTCATCAACGAGACCGCGGAGACACCGCTGGTCGATGTGACCAGCAACCGAATCGGTGGCACGCTGGGTTCGAAAGAGGTAGACGAGATCCCGGCCAACTTCCGGAACTTCACCGCCCTCACCCAGCTCGTCCCGGGCATGACGCCCAACCCCGTCCAGTCGACCTTCCAGGGCGGGGGCGCCACGGCCAATGGCGCGGAATTTGCCCACAACCTGTACATGATCGACGGGGGCTACAACAACGACGACCGCCTGGGCACCTCTCCGGGACCGCAGGTGCGGGTGGTGCTCGACATCATCTCCGAGTATCAGGTGATGGTGAGCCAGTACTCGGCCGAGTACAGCGGTGCGGCCGGGGCGATCCTCAACATGGTCACCAAGAGCGGCACTAACGTTTTCTCCGGGCGCGTCTACGCCTTCTACCGGGATGATTCCCTGTATTCCGAAACGAGCTTCGCCAATGACCTCGGCTTTGGACAAGCCAGACGAAAAAACGCTGCAAGCGGGCTTCGGGGTCGGTGGGCCGATCATTCAGGACAAAGTTGCACTTCTACTTCAACTACGAGCGGGACGATGAGGAGCTCGGCGGATCCAAGAGGCTTCCGGCGGAAGGGTTCCCCATCGCCTATGACCACGTTGGCTACTTTGAGGTCCACGCTAACAACTTCTTCGCTCGGGGCGACTTTCAGGCCAACCCCAACAACATCCTGAGCTTGCGCTGGATCTTGGAGACCGCGCCCGCGAAAGGCGAGGGCTTCAACGCCCATGACGACATGTTTGACGCGAGGGATTTCGAGAACGACTGGGACACCAGCATCGGCTTTACCTGGACTTCCATCCTCGGGGACAAACGCCTCGAGCTCGTTTCGCTTTACCCGGATCGGGGAACAGCTCGGGAGTGGCTCGCAGACCTTCTTCGATGAGAATGTGAACTTCGTCGGCCTGCAGGGTAACCAGCTCGACCTCTTCCAATCCAACTCGCACCCCGGCTATCGCACCGGACTGGGCGGCATCGGGACCAACACCCGGGTCCGCACCTACCTTTTCGACAACACCTTCAGCTACTTTCTGCGGGCAAAGGCGGGGGCCATAACCTCAAATTCGGGGTTGGCTACAGCCAGAACAAGATCTCGTCACGGGTTCGGAGCGATTCGGGCACGTTCGACTTCGAGACCGATCATCCCTACAACCCGGCCGATCCCTCCCCTATCCCGTCGAGTTCGTCATCGAGATCATCCCGCCCGGGCTGCCAGGCCTTGATTCAGGCTACGACGACTGGCGGGCCAATTTCTTCGTCCAGGACAAGTGGCGCCTGAACGATCAGCTAACCCTCAACCTGGGTCTTCGCTGGGATTACCAGGACGCCGTGCCCAATAGCGGAGACGACTTCGCCCCTCGCCTGGGCTTCGCTTACGATCCGTTTACGGCATCACCTCCTCCTTCAACTGGACGACTCCCTGCGGTCGAGTCACTTCTATGGCCTGCTTGGCTCTCGCAGGCCCCCGTTGCCTCAAAACGCGCCGACCTCGTCGACTCAGCACGAGCCGCACTTGCTAGGGAGGCTCGCCCTGAGGTCCCCCCTATTCATAGGAAGACGAATTTTTAGAGGTATGCCTCCCTCAAATTCGAGATTTTCTGACGAGGCAGAATGGCCCTAAATCGCCTTTTGAGCAGATTTGAGTAGATCTCTGCTTACTGTTAGAAGCCCCGGGCGGGATCAATAGAAATGATGGACAGCCCAGCTCGAGGAGAAAATCGCGCGCTTGGCCGACGAACGAGCTCGCTTCGAGTCAGAAAGACCCAAGTGGAAGGAGTGGCAATCTGTCTCTCAAAATCTTTCCAGCTTCTGTGAGCATGCGGTGACCGATGGTCCCTGCCTTGACCTTGCGATAGGTTGCGCCACTCTCGGTGCGGTTGGTGTGGAAACAGTGAAGCTACCCGCGAGGAGTCCGAATTTGAACGCGTACGCCGAGCGGCCGACCATCATTCTCGGAAGATGTCATACCTCCGTCGGAGGCTTCCCGTTTCTTAGCAAGTCGCACCCCATCCCGGGCTTCGATTCGTCACGGTCGGAAAGCGAACGATAGCCGTCCGGTGCGGATTCTGGCGCTGTTGCCGCCTTAGTGCGACGGATCAGTCGCCTCGAGCGGCGGGAGTGCGTTTCCACGCGTGGAACATGGAGGGCAGAAGCCGATAGCGAGCGATGTTCCCCTCGTGCAAGCCGTCGAGCTCTTTCATCACCATCTCGACAAAGGCGTCGCGGTCCCGCGCGGGCAAGTTAGCCTCCGCGTACTCGTGTGCGACAGCTTCAGGTGATCCTAGACGTTCACGCACAACTTTCGCCACGAGCTCACCCAAAGGCTCCCGATAGCGAAGTCGAAGGGGGTCGGGTTCCCCCAGCGTCTGCCGAACGGTCATGTAGCGCGAGCACGAGCGTTCGTAGGCCCAGACGAACACGTCCCTCAGCAACTCCACGCGATTAAGTTCGTATACGCCGAGCGTCCCATCGACGTAGTCGCGCTCCGGGACATCGACAAAGGAAACCGGACAAAGATTACCCCGTATTAACGGTAGATTCGCGCCCAGCCGCGAAACGCGTTTGTTGACGTCTTCGAACGGCTGCAGGTACGGAACATGAACCATGACGAAGAACGCCTGCTCGAATGGATCCTTGATGTCTCCCGCCTTACCGAGCATTTGCACGAAGCACTCTTCAACGATTTGCGGGATAGCCGTCGGCAAGAAAACCGACCCCGAGATTTCGACAGGTATCTCACGCAGTTTGCCGATGGAATCCGGGTCGCCGAGCAAATTGTCTGCGAGGATGGCGTGAAGATTGAGGAATGTGTATTTGTTGAAACTGATCTCTTCGGCGCTGTTGACGAGGAACTCGATCGCTCGCTTGTGATTGAGAATCATCTGCGTTTCCTTGGCATCTTTGCCCGCAGCGGTCTTGCCAAACTGAATGAGCTGCTCTGTGTCGAGCCGTGTATACGTGTTACCTTCAAGACGCGACGAGGCCCAGGAGAGGTCGATCAGGAGCCGGTCCAGAATCTGGCGGGCATAAGTGCTAGCCGGGCGATCCATTTCGAGGGGGGGACGACCAACCTCATGCAGGTGTCGGCGGGTGTTGTCGGGAAGATAGGTGGTTTCGTTAGACGAGTAGTCGTCCAAGAAGTCTCGCCGGTAGCTTACTGGACGCCGCCGCCGGAGTGGGCTCTGAACGTATACCCGCACGGCGGACGCCTCTGAGGAAAGACGCGAATCGATGTCAAGCGCCGGTGCGATCGCATCTTCAGTCGGAAGTAGGTACACCACGGACCGTGCCCGACCGCGCCGACGTAGTCGATCGTCCTTCACGAGCTGCGTGAGCCGCCGCACGAGAGTTCGGCGGGCAAAAGCGCCTCGAAGCTCTTCATGCAGTTGCGCGGCACTAACCCCTTCGGGATGGCGCGCCACGGCGTGTAAGATGGTCTGGAACTCCTCTACAGCGACTTGTTTTGGCACGATTTCCCTATTTATCTGGCACGGTAGTTATGCGTTCAAGTAACACATAAAAGTTAAGTTACGAACAAAGCCTACTTTATTTGGCACCGATCAGTCAAGTATCAGGCCAAATAAAGTGGCACGCTTTGCCCCGCGCGCCAGGCCCCTGAGTACACCCCGCAGGGCCAGCGGGTTCACTGGGGGTAGGTGAAAAGGAAAAAAATCCCACGTCTTATATGAGCAGGAACTTCAGAACCAATCCCGTTCGCATGAGCGGCTGGCTGGTGGTCTTCGCGTCTCGTGCAACCAAGCCTTGCGAGAGCCAAGCAAGCTAGACGGTTTCGCGGCTGCGGAGAGTCGTCGAGTTGGAGAAGGAGGTGAGAGGGGCTCTGGCTCCAGCACACGCCGGAGTGAAACCGGCCTTGAAGCAGGAACTGGGCGTGATCAGATTTGATCACGTTCTGGAGAGCGGCTCTGCGCAACCCGGGCCATGACGTTGGCAGAAACACCGTGAAGCGCACTCTCGCAGAACACGGTATCGAGCCCGCCCCCGGAGCGGCGTAAGCGAATCCCGGCCGCTCAGCTGTCCTTGAATTTCTCGAACAGCTTGCGTTGCCCGAGGGCTTCATCGAACCGGGTAGTTGCCACTGAAGCAGGCAGCGCAAAATTCGTCTTTACCGTTTTGCACCGAGGCCATGAGGGAGGGAAGGGAAACGTATCCCAGGCTGTCTGCACCCAGGAACTGCTCGATTTCCTTGACCGAGTGCGACGCCGCGATGAGCTGCTCCTTTTCCGGCGTGTCGATGCCGTAGTAGCAGGGGCCGGTGATGGGGGGAGACGAGACGCGGAGATGTACTTCCCGAGCGCCGGCGTTGCGTACCATGCGGACGATCTTCTGACTGGTCGTTCCCCGGACGATGGAATCGTCGATGAGCACGACCCTCCGGCCCTCGAGTACGGAGCGGACGGGATTGAGCTTGACCTTGACCCCGAAGTTTCGGATCGACTGCATTGGCTCGATGAAGGTCCGGCCCACGTAATGATTGCGAATGAGGCCGAACTCGAGCGGAAGGCCCGAAGCCATCGAGTATCCGACAGCGGCGAACATGCCGGAGTCTGGCACCGGTACCACGACGTCGGCGTCCACGGCGGTCTCTTGCGCCAGCCGTTTCCCCATCTCGATGCGGGAGACGTGAACGCTTCTTCCGAAAACCGTGCTGTCCGGCCGGGAAAAGTAGACGTGCTCGAAGATGCACTGGCGGTGCGTTTCCGCTGGGAAGGGATGGAGAGATCGGACACCGTCGCCATCGATGATCACGATCTCACCGGGCTCGATCTCGCGAACGTAAGTGGCATCGATGAGATCGAGCGCGCAGGTCTCGGAGCAGAGAACGTGACTGTCTCCGAGCTTACCCAGAATGAGGGGTCGGAATCCACGCGGGTCTCTCACTCCGTACAAGGCGTCGGGAGTAATGAAAAGCAGACTGAAGGCACCTTGTAGACCTCGGAGAGCGTCCACGATGGCGTCTTCGACTACTTTTTGATCCGAGCGAGCAAACAGATGAAGGATGACCTCGGTGTCGCTGCCGGTGCGGAAAATCGAACCGCGGCTGACGAGATCCTTTCTCAACAGGTGGGCGTTCACCAGGTTCCCGTTGTGGCACACGGCGATCTCGCCGAACTTGCAGTCGATGAGGAGAGGCTGGGCGTTGATGCTCGTGCTTTCTCCAGCGGTGGAGTAGCGAACATGTCCGATCACGGCCGGAGCCCCCTCGAGCGGCTGCATGGCCTCTTCGTCGAAGACGTCCGCCACGTGGCCTCTCGCCTTCTTGATGCGGAGCCCGTCTGGCGCCGCGGCCACCATACCCGCTGCTTCTTGGCCGCGATGCTGGAGAGCGTAGAGCCCTAGATACGTTAGCCGCGCGGCGTCAGGATGGTCGAAGATTCCAAAGACACCGCACTCGTCGTGAAAACCGTCGCTCGAAGCCTTCATGGATGGATATCCTTCTCCAACGCCGACCACCAGGCGTTTTTTAGGGCGGAAAGATCGAACGAGATGGCCTCGACGCCATTCAGTTGGACCCGGAGCTTCTCACCGCCGGTGACGCCCAGCCGCGATAGAGGGACGCCGACGCCATCGGCCAGCGACTCGAGATCCTCTGCCCGTTCGGGCGAGATACTGAGCAGCATGCGGCTCTGCCCTTCACTGAAGAGCAGCGTATCGGCTCGACCCGGACACTCCATGGAAATCGTGGCTCCTACTATTTCGCCCATCTGGCCGAAAAGACTCTCCGCGATCGCGACCCCCAGCCCACCCTCGCTGAGATCGTGCGCGGAACGAAGCCACTCGCGGGCCGCCGCCTCTCTCGTAAAGGCGTGCAAGGCTTTTTCTCGTTCGAGATCTAGAGCGGGTGGGAGCCCGAGGATCGCGCCAAGGATCGTCTTTAGATATTCGCTGCCACCGAGCTCGTCGGTGGTCTCTCCGGCGAGATAGATCCAGTCTCCGCCACCCTTGAAATGATGCGTCACCCTTTGCATCTTATCCTCTAGTATCCCCACCGCTCCTACCACCGGTGTGGGGAAGATGCTCTCGCCTTCCGTTTCGTTGTAGAAGCTGACGTTGCCGCCAGTAATAGGTATCTCCAGGGCACGACAGGCATCGGCCATGCCATCGATCACTCGGGCGAACTGCCACATGACCTCGGGTTTTTCTGGACTGCCGAAATTGAGACAGTTGGTGGCGCCCACGGGTGTGGCACCGGCCGCAGCCAGGTTTCGGCAAGACTCCGCTACCGCCAGGGCTCCGCCCAGGTATGGGTCGAGGTAGGTATAACGACCGTTCCCGTCGAGACTCATGGCGAGGGCGAGCGGCGTTCCCTTCAAACGAATGACGCCGGCGTCCGATCCGGGAAGCACGATGGTGTTGCTCTGTACCATGTGATCGTATTGCTGGAAGACCCAATGCTTGTTGGTGAGGCCGTGAGAGCAGACCAATCGCCGCAACGCATCGGCGGGATCCTTGGGCTCGGGAAACGCGTTCAGATCGAGTCGCGCTGTTTTTTCTAGATAGGCCGGTTTCTCGAGCGGACGCTCGTAGATGGGTCCTTCCTCCACCAAAGCCTGGCAGGGTACTGCGGCGACTCCGGTTCCATGATCGCGCACACGCAGCATGCCGTCGCCGGTCACTCGTCCTATGGTGACCGCGTGCAGGTCCCATTTCTCGAAGATGGCTTCGACTTCCGCCTCGCGACCCTTCTTGGCGACCAGCAACATTCTTTCCTGGGACTCGGAGAGCATGATCTCGTACGGAGTCATCCCCTTTTCACGCTGAGGCACCTTCCCGATGTCGATCTCGATACCGGTGCCTCCGCGCGCCGCGAGCTCCGATGTCGAGCAGGTCAACCCAGCCGCTCCCATGTCTTGGATCGCGACCAAAGCGTCGGTGGCCATCAGCTCCAGACACGCCTCGAACAAGAGCTTTTCCATGAAGGGATCGCCCACTTGAACCGTGGGTCGTTTCTCCTCCGCTGCCTCATCGAACTCCGCCGAAGCCATGGTGGCTCCGTGAATGCCGTCCTTGCCCGTCTTGGCGCCGACGTAGATAACCGGATTCCCTTCGCCCTCCGCACGTGCCAGGAAAATGCGCTCCCTGGGAGCGATGCCGAGGCAGAAGGCGTTTACCAGCGGGTTGAGGCTGTAACACTCTTCGAAGGCCACCTCGCCCCCGACGGTCGGGATCCCGGTGCTGTTTCCGTAAGACGCGATACCGGCGACCACGCCTTCGAGAAGCGACCGGTTCTTGGGGACGGATAGCGGACCGAAGCGCAGGGAATTCATGAGCGCGACCGGCCGTGCGCCCATCGTGAAGATGTCTCGGATGATGCCGCCCACTCCGGTGGCCGCTCCTTGAAAGGGCTCGATGAAGGAGGGGTGGTTATGAGACTCGATCTTGAAGACCGCCGCCAAGCCGTGGCCCAGATCGACGACGCCGGCGTTCTCGCCGGGACCCTGCAACACCCGCGGTCCCTTGGTGGGCAGACGCTTCAAGTGCATGCGGGAGCTCTTGTAACTGCAGTGCTCGGACCACATCACCGAGAAGAGGCCTAGCTCGGTGAGATTGGGCTCGCGGCCCAACTTCCGCATGATTTGCTCGTACTCCTCCCCGGTGAGATTGTGCATCTCGAGAAGAGTCTTTTGCGCTCCGTTCATGATACCGATGAGATGAGACTCTGAAACAACCGAAGGCCATGATCCGTGCCGAGCTCCGGCTGGTAGCAACGATCCAGATGCGGCATGAGCCCAACCACGTTACCTCTTTCGCTCACGATACCCGCGATGTGATTCGCCGAGCCGTTTGGGTTCGCTTCGTCCGAAAGCTCCCCGGAAGGTGTCGCATAACGGAGCATCACCTGGCCGCGACTCTCTAGCTTCTCGAGCTCTCTGGGGTCGGCGTAGAAGTTCCCGTCGGCGTGTCCAATGGGCACACGGAGCACGTCTCCCTTGATGCAAGCGTTCGTGAGAGGCGACTCGACGGTCTCCACGCGGAGATCGACATAGCGACAGACGTAGTGCAGACTCTTGTTGCGCAGCATCGCGCCGGGGAGCAGTCCCGCCTCCATGAGCACCTGGAATCCGTTACAGATGCCGGTGATCGGTTTACCCGCCTCCGCCATCGAGATCAAAGGTTCCATGATGGGAGAGAATCGAGCGATGGTGCCCGGACGGAGATAATCGCCGTGAGCGAAGCCTCCCGGTAGGAGCGCCGCGTCGAAGCCGTCGAGAGATGTTTCCTTGTGCCAGACGAGCTCGGCTTCCTGCCCGAGCACGTCGCGAAGCGCATACAGCACATCGCCTTCGCAGTTGGAGCCGGGGAAGACGAGAATCGCGAAGCGCGGCATCAGTCTACGATGTCTACTCGGAACGTCTCAATTACCGGGTTCGAAAGCACACGGTTCGCGATCTCTCGCACCATGGCCTCCGCGTCTTCGCGAGCTCCGGCCTTTACCGACATCTCGAAGTACTTGCCCTGCCGAACTTCCCCGACGCCGGAATAGCCCATGGTGGCCAGGGCACCGCGGATGGTTTCTCCCTGGGGGTCGTGCACCGAGGGTTTCAGGCGAACGTAGACTTTGGCGCGGAAATCCTTCAAGATCCGAACACTCGTTGAAAGATCGTGTCGACTTGTCGCATCTGGCTTTCGTAATCGAACGTCTCGTTCAGCTCTTCCGGCGAGAGCTTCTCTTTGATGTCGGGATCCTTCTCGAGGAGCGACTTGAAATCTGACTGGCCGCTCCAGACCGCCATCGCATTGCGTTGCACGATCCGGTAGGCCTCCTCTCGAGAGAGGCCTCGCTTGGCGAGCTCCAGGAGAACCTGCCCGCTAAAGACCAATCCTCTCATTGACTCGAGATTCTCCCGCATCCGTTCCGGATAGACGATCAGGTTGTCCACGATTTGAGTCATTTTCCGCAGAATGTGATCGGTCAGAATAAAGCTGGAGGGGAGGATCATGCGCTCGACCGAAGAGTGGGAGATGTCTCTCTCGTGCCACAGGGCGATGTTCTCCAGCGCGGCTTGTAAGTTGGAGCGAATCACCCGCGCGAGCCCGGATATCTGCTCGCACGCGACGGGGTTGCGTTTATGGGGCATGGACGAGGAGCCCTTCTGATTCTTGTCGAAGAACTCCTCGACCTCTCGGATCTCGGTTCTCTGTAGGCTGCGGATCTCGACCGCGATGCGGTCCAGCGTGCTGGCCAGGATGGCAAGAGCGCCGAGCATCTCGGCGTGTCGATCGCGACCGAGGACCTGAGAAGAGATGGGAGCCGGCGTGAGGCCGAGACTCCGACACACCTTCTCCTCGATGCTGGGTGGAAGATGGGCAAAGGTTCCGACCGCGCCCGAGAGCTTTCCTACGGCGACCGTCTCACGAGCGCGGGCCACCCGCTCCCGACTCCTTTGGACCTCGCTATACCAGACCGCGAGCTTCAACCCGAACGTCATGGGCTCGGCGTGGACCCCGTGCGTGCGCCCCACCATCAGCGTGCGCCTGTGGTCGAAGGCCCGGTTGCGAAGCACATCCCGCAACGCATCCACATTAGCCAGAATGAGATCGGCAGCCTCCCGCAGCCTCAACCCGAGCGCGGTGTCGACGACGTCGGAGCTCGTGAGGCCGAAATGGATCCATCGGCTTGCTTCGCCCACGGTTTCGGCGACGGCCTGAGTGAAGGCCACGACATCGTGTTTGACGTCGCGCTCGATGGCATCGATCCGCTCGATGGAGAAGCTCGCCTTCTTCTTGATCTCCTGGACCGCCTTCGCAGGCACGATCCCTTCCGTCGCCATGGCTTCGGCCGCGGCGATCTCGACCGCGAGCCAGGTCTCGAACTTCTTCTGCTCGCTCCACAGGTGTCCCATTTCGGGATGCGTGTAGCGGTCGGTCAGCATGGCCGCTGAACCCGTTTCTTCAAAAGGCAAGCACCCGTTGCCCGCTGCTCACTTGCGTCTTCCGAGGCTCCGTCAGGCGCAGAAGACGAGTCGGTCGATCGTGGTAGCACACGTGAACCATCGGGACCGGATCGCCCCTTCGGCGAAGGGCTTCCCGGCAAGAAGCGAGGGCCAGGCTTTCGTGATTGTTGGTCCGCGAGAGGTGAGCCAGGAAAAGGTGGCGCACCGACATGGGCAGTCTCTCTTCCAAGTATCGGGCCAACGCCTCGTTCGAAAGGTGTCCTAAGCGGCTTCCTACTCGTTGCTTGAGGGAATCCGGGTAGGGTCCCTGGCGCAGCATATCGACGTCGTGGTTGGACTCCAAAAGGATCGCGTGGGAGCCCCGAAGCGCTTCTTCCACTTCTGGGGAGACATGGCCGATGTCGGTGACATGCGAAAACCGAACCCGCCCCTGCCGGATAGAGAAACCTACCGGCTCCGCCGCGTCATGCGGTGTCGGGAAGACATCGATCTTCAACTTGTCGAGCTTGAAGCTACGATTCGCCTTCAAGCGAACCCATTCGACGTCTTTGAACTTCCCATCCGAACGGACCCTGAGTCCGTTGAACGTCCCCTCGGTGGCGAGGAGCGGCGTCCGGTGTTTTCGGGCGAACTGTAATGCGCCGCGGGCGTGATCTTGGTGCTCGTGGGAGAGCAGGAGGCCACCGATCGCGCTTGGCGGAACGCCGAACGACGCCAAACGCCTTTCGATCTCGCGGCAAGCGAGCCCGACATCGATGAGCAAGCTCACCGAGCCGCTCGAGACGAAGGTGACGTTACCGCTACTGCCGCTCCCTAAGACGGAAATCTGTAGGGCTATTGGAGACCTCCGGCGACAGTATACTGAGAAGCGTGCGCGAGGGGTAGCCCCCTTTATAGGGGAATTATATACTTTTTTTGACACCTCTACCTTAGAGGGCGCGCCGGGGCTGGGCCGAGGCCCGAGGATGGCTGGCCAAAAACGGCCACCTGGCAGAACTCACCGATGAGGGACGACCCCGGGAGCGGTCCGACGAAGGAGACTCCCGGCTCGTACCCCAGCGCGCCCATGAACTCATAGTCCCAATAAGACTTCTACGTTGCGGCGCATTTGAACCACCGCCCGGTAGTCATGCTCCATCAAGGGAGCAACCTCCTCCACAAACGGAGCAAGCTCCTCCATCACAATTTTGGCTTCTCTCGAAAACTGCTCGATTATAATTTGACTGGGGGCGATTCCGGTGATAAGTTCTCTCATGAGAGTAAAAACCTCCTGGCCGATGTTGTGTTCGGCTTGCGAAATTGTTTTAAGAAGCCCCGGGGGTAATTCCCCGGGGCTCTTGCGTTACGGCCTCTATCCTACTATGAATCAGCGTTCAGCGGCGCGGCGCGACCTTCAACGATAGGATCCTTTCGTTTTTTACGTCCACTAGGCATTCGTACAGGTGCGGTTCCCACGTTCCGTAGCGGTTTTGAAAAATTTCGAGGCGTTTGTCAAAAACCGTACATAATTCCCTTTAATGACTAAGCGACCAATTGCTCTGGCAGGGGTTTGAGCTGCTCGAGATGGCCGAGCGCGGTCAAAGCCAACGGTCTGTCCTCGAACATCTCGCCGGCTAGCCGCATCACATCCTCCGCCTGGACGGTCTCGATGCCGCGCAGGATCTCATCCAACGAGACTTGGCGCCCGAAGTACATTTCGTGGCGGGCGAGTTGCGACATGCGTGCGCCGGTACCTTCCAGACCCAGCATTAGGCTCCCTTTGAGGTGGTCCTTCGCGCGGCGCAGTTCTACCCCAGGGACCGGCTCGCGCCGGATGCGCCGCATCTCGTTGAGGACCAACTCCACGACCTGGGAGCTGTTCTGTGGGCTCGTGGCGGCGTAGATGGTCAGATTGCCGGCGTCCCGGTAGGAACTCAGGCCGGAGAAGACGCTATAGGCCAGGCCGCGTTTTTCTCGAATGACCTGGAAGAGCCGGGAGCTCATGGTGCCGCCCAAGACCGTATTCAAGACGTAGCTGGTGTACCGATCTTCATGACTCTGCGCCGGCGCGTCGGTTCCTAAAACCAAATGGACCTGCTCCAGGTCCTTTTCCCGGAAACGCACCGCCGGCTCCACGGTAGGAGGGGACTCGTGCACTCCGTTGGGCCGCGGCTTCAGGGGCTGAAAATAACGGTCGATGAGCTCGACGACGCCCTCGTGTACCAGATTCCCCGCCGCCGAGACGATCAGGTTGGCCGGTGTGTAGGTCTCCCGGAAGAATCTCAGAAGCTGGGCGCGGTCCAACGCTTCGACCGTCTCCCGTGTGCCCAGGATGGGAAGCCCCAGAGGATGATTCGGCCAGAACGACTCGATGAAAATCTCGTGGACCAGGTCGTCGGGCGTGTCCTCGACCATCTTGATCTCCTCGAAAACGACCTTCCGCTCCCGCTCCAGCTCTTCCTCGTCGAAGCTGGGATCCAGCACGATATCGGCCAGCAAGTCCACGACTCGGGGGAGGTGCTCATCAAGGACCTTCGCATTGAAGCTGGCGTACTCCTTCGCGGTGAAGGCGTCCGTCTGGCCTCCGATCGAGTCCATCTCCTGTGCAATTTCGGCCTGGGTTCGCCGGCTGGTGCCCTTGAACACCATATGCTCGATGAAATGGGAGATGCCTCCTTTGGCCGAATGCTCGTGACGGCTCCCGCGACGAAGCCACACGCCCACCGCTACCGACCGGACGTGGAGCATCGCCTCCGTGACGACCGTCAAACCATTGTCTAGTAAACTCTTTCTAATCATATACTTACCTAAATCCACCCTGTTCTAGCTCCTGGGAATCATCAAGGTTAGCACGAGCGCGGGAGGGGGTCAAAAAGGCCTCCGGGGTAACTCCTCGCCGTGCCCCACTGGAGCGGGTTGGAACGTCGCGATTCGGAGGAGAAGCTACGCAGCGGAGTTGTCGCGTAGGGCGTCGGGGAGTAACACGGTTCCTGGCTGGTTGATGGCGGCGTAGGCCGCTTCGAGCATGTAGGCCCTGGGGTCGACGTTCTGAAGCTTCGCGGTCTCGCACAGGGTGTAGAACAGCGCTGCGACGTCGGTTCCGCGTTTCGTTCGACTGCCGTAGTGATTTTTGCGACCGACGACAGGTTCCCTCAGGGCGCGCTCGGCGTGATTGTTGTCAAGCCAGACGAGAGGGTTTTCGGCGAACAGCGTGAGTGTCTCCCATCTCTCCAGCATGTAGCGGACCGCCTTGCCGAAGTCGCTTCGCGGCAATCCTCTTTGGCTCTCGCCCCATTGCCGAATCGCTTTCAAGATCCGCTGCGAACGTTGCTTGCGTAAACGAAGTCTCAGTTTCTGAGCTTTTTCATCGCCGGGAAACGGACCCGGGACCTCGCGTTCGACTTCGTACAGCTCTCCGATCAAACGAAGCACTTCGGAGCAAGCTTGCGGGTAGTGCTCGCTGGCTTCGTCGAACTTTCTTTTCACGTGCGCCCAGCAGTGGGCGAGACGAAACTGTGGACCGGCACGAGCCGCGTAGCCGTCTGGACCGGCACGAGCTAGCACCTCGTACACCGCGTAGCCGTCCACAACCGCGATGCCGGAGTAGGTCCCCAGCACCTTTTGGCCATCTTCCGTCGATTTCGTCGGCAGCATTCGGTAGTACGCGATGTCCGGACTCGAAACGCCCCACACCGTGCCCGCCGACTTCTTCATCGAGCCCATCAGAGGCCACCGCGTTTCGTCGGCGTGGATGACGGGTGACTCCAAAACCTTCTCTCCCAGAGCGTCGTACACCGGATTCAGATGACGTGCCAGTACGTTCAGCTGGTCCCACAGCGTCTGGCTGTCGATATCTAGCCCTTCGCGGCGCATCATCCGAACCTGGCGCTCGAGAGGCATATGGTCCAGGTACTTGCTGATGGCCACTTCGGTTGCGAACTCCACCGAGTAGCGGCCTCCGGGCTGAAGCTTCGTCGCCGCCGGTGCGGTGACGACGTTCGCGTTACATCGGCAGCGGTACTTTTTCCGCAAATGCCGTTCGATGACGAAGCTCCGCTTCACCACCGTCACCACTTCCGATTCCTCGTATTGACCCGCCATCTCGCCCAGCTCGCCGTCGCACACCGAGCACTTTTTCTCTGTCTCGGCGAGTTCGATTACTTTGTCGACCACGGGAAGATGAGGCTGTTCGCGCGGGCCGTGCCCTTTCTTCTTGTTCTTTTTAGCCTTCGTTTTCTTCCGGGTCCGCTTTTCGTCGATGCGGAAAATGCTCTCTCGCTTTTCCTGTAGTTGCTTGAGAACCGACAGTTCAAGTTGCTCCGTTTCCGGCACACCATGGAGTCTCGCCAGTTCCACTCGCAGACGAACGTTTTCATTGACGAGGCGCTGGTTCTCGTTATCAACGAGGAGAGTTATCTGGCGGAGTGTTTCGAGGTCGCGTTCGTTTTTTATGCGAACCACGGAATACGATTAGATCATAGAGACGATCTCACGGCAAGTGAAAAATGCTTCATTTCAGGAGGTGACAAAGATATTTTTCCGACCAACCGGCTCCCCTCCAGAAACAACGACAACTCTGTCGTCGTCAGTCGCACTGGCTCGCCGTCACCGCTGGACCACAGGCATGCGAACTTTCCCTCTTCGAGACGTTTCGCGTAGACGCACAGTCCGGTCCCGTCCCAGTGCAGAACTTTCGCGCGGACTCGGTTGCGGCTGACGAACAAGTACAGCTCACCGCTCAGCGGGTCACGACCAAGCTCGTTCATCACCAGCGCCGACAGACCGTCAAAGCCCTTGCGGAGATCCGCCGGCGCCGCGTACGCCCACGCCGACACCCGACGGCTATTCCACTTCATCCCAGCTGCTCAACAAGCCGCAGCAGCCGCTGTTCCGACAGACCCTCGATTCGATACCCTCGCGGGGTTACCAGCGTAATCTCCGTGCGTTTTTCCGATTCCACGACTTCGACACGCCGAACGATACCCCTCATAGCCTCCTCTCGATTCCATCGAGATAGACTCCAGCCACTCACCCCGAGCCCCCTCGCGACACCCTCAAGGCTCGCGCCCTGATCCTTCATCTGATTCAGATACAGTACCGCTTCGCGACGTTGTTCCCGCGAGTAACGCCGCCCTCGACCTGTGCGGCCACGATTTTCTTCACGTGCTCGCCTACGAAATGCTGTCCTCGCTTCCATCGCTTCGCACTCCTTTCAAGACTGCTCACGATGGAACATTCCGACACGCTTGTCACGACGGGCCACGGAGAGGAGTTACCTCCGGGCACTCCGGAGCGCCAAACGTGGGCACTACCTGTTGCGTCTGAAGAGAACCGTTACGCAATCAGTGGAGTAGAAAGGAAGGAATTTTGTTCCTCAGTCGTAAGATTTCGTAGCTTGCACTCGCTGAGAGCACCAAGTTGTATGGGACTAATGGCTGTTCGCCGAAGTCTTGTCAATTTCACCGAGCGTCCGGGAGACCACCCTCCCTGCGTGCTAACATTCGTCCGATGGGCGACAAGGCGGATCTGTTTGGACGAACGCGTTCTGAGCTCGTACGCTGTGGCTGGCGAGCTGGGACTCCCGGCCTACCGTGGACGTCAGCTATATCGCTGGATCTACTCGCGGGCGGTTACCGACTTCGATTCGATGACGGATTTGCCGCGTGCCGTTCGCACCGAGCTCGCCAAACATTACTCCGTGCGTCCGCCGCCGGTCGCCGGTCGGCATCGCTCCCAGGATGGCACGGTTAAGTTCTTGTTCGGGTTGGAAGACGACAATAAAGTAGAAGCGGTCTACATCCCGGACCACCCCGAGGACACATCTTCCAAACGGGCGGTCCGCCATACCATTTGCCTTCCACTCAAATGGGCTGTCCCTTGAAGTGTACGTTCTGCTACTCGGGGACCGTCCCCTTCGCCCGGAATCTCACGGTAGGCGAGATCCTCGGACAATTTGGTGCGATAACGAAGGAGCTTCTGGCAACCACCACTCGAGTGAACGTGGTGTTCATGGGCATGGGGGAGCTCGCAGCGGATCTTGAAAGCGATTCGGCAATGGGGCGAGAGCCAAAGAAGATTGCCGCGAAGCGACTTCGGCAAGGCGGTCCGCTACATGCTGGAGAGATGGGAGACACTCACGCTGTTCGCCGAAAACCCTCTCGTCTGGCTTGACAACAATCACGCCGAGCGCGCCCTGAGGGGACCTGTCGTCGGTCGCAAAAATCACTACGGCAGTCGATCGAAACGCGGAACCGACGTCGCAGCGCTGTTCTACACCCTGTGCGAGACCGCGAAACTTCAGAACGTCGACCCCAGGGCCTACATGCTCGAAGCGGCCTACGCCGCCATCAACCAGCCAGGAACCGTGTTACTCCCCGACGCCCTACGCGACAACTCCGCTGCGTAGCTTCTCCTCCGAATCGCGACGTTCCAACCCGCTCCAGTGGGGCACGGCGAGGAGTTACGTTCCAACTCCTCTGCCAAACCCGCCGTCGAGACGGTGATGCGACGGGGCGACACCGCGAATCCGTCGGGGTCGGTCAGTACCGCGAGAGCGCTCAGCACCGCTTCGGAGTTCAGGAGCGGACTGCTCACGATGGAACATTCTCGCTCGTTTGCTGGAAGGAATCCCAGCCAAGGTGAATCTGATCGCCTATAACCCGTGGCCCGGCTCACCTCATCAGGCTTCCACCGACGAAGCGACGGAGCGCTTTCTTGGGATCCTAACCCGTGCCGGCTACACGGCCAGCCTACGACGGAGTCGCGGCGACGACATCCTGGGGCCGCGTGCGGGCAGCTTGCCGGGACGCTGAGCCCGGCGTCAGACGCCTCTACGAGGCACCTGTAAATCGGGCATCGGCGGCGCCTGGAAGAGGCGCCGGACGGGCTTGGCAATCCACTGAGTCCATCGCTGCGCCCGTCGTGTTCGGGCGCTATCGGTGGCGAAACCGGTTTTCGCATACATCTGCCGGTAGAGCTTGGACATCAGCATGAAGCTTAGCCGTCCCCGTATGGATTTGGTGATCTTGGAGCGCTCCCAAATAGACGGCAGCTCGTAGAAACGGTCCCAGACGTTTTGCGTGCGCTCGGTGATCTCGGCGGCCGACATGACCGGGTGGGGCGTATACATCTTCGGACGGCGAGATTGGGGGATGAGCCAATAGCGGCTCACCGGAACGCCGGCTATCTTCTCCCCTTTGCTCTTCACCTCCTCTTCCCATTGGTCGAAATCCAACGTGCCGGGAAGCGGAATAAGAGGCAGGAACTGAGCGAACACGACGCCAGCCTTGTGGGCAATCTCCGCTGTATAGTCGAAGGTGTCCGGACGGTCCGTCGATAAGCCGAAGATAAATGAGCCAAGGATGTAGATCTTGTGCTTGCGGAACTGCTGCAGGCGGCGCACCAGGTCTACACCAGAGCTATTGAAATCCTTGTAGATCGACTTCAGTCCCTCGGGCGTCACGGACTCGACGCCAACGAGGGCCCCCTTGACGTTGGCCCTGCGCATCGCTTCCAGAAATTCCGGATCGTCGGCAGCCTCCATGGTGATTTGGGTCATGAACACTAGATCGTCAGGCAGCTCGGCCAGTCGATCCATCAAGTCGAATCTTTCCTGGCGGATGCCCTCCAGCTCGCGGAGCCGGCTCTTGTCCTCGCGCCGGGCTGCGTGCTCGAGGTCTTCCAGAGTAACTGGATAGAAGTTGTCGTCGGCGAGGGCGATGAAGCGGAACCCGATACGACGGAGCTCGACGATCTCCTCGATAACGGGGTCCGCCGCGCGCTGGCGTGGTTGCTGCCCGTCCGTCCGCCAGACCGAGCAGAAGGAGCAATGCTTGGGACAGCCCCGAACCGTCTGCACCGAAGCCAACATGTACTTGTCTTTCCGCATCAGATCCCAACGCGCCGGCTTGAAGTCGTCCGCCCCGATACGCCCGCCCTCGTAGACTGTCCGCGGGCCGCCGTTCGCGCAGTCGGCAAGCACCTCTGCCCAGGCGCGATCCCCGTCGCCCTTGACGACGCCGTGTGCGCTGCCGAGCTCCATGACTTCCTCGGGGAAAAGAGTGGCGTGAATGCCTCCAAAAATTACTTTTGCGCCCGCCTCGCGAGCCATCTTCCCTACTTTGTAGCCACGCAGGGCGTTCAGGGTATGGACACCGATCCCGACGACATCGCCCGGTTGAACCCGTGCCGGGTCGAAGTGTTCGATCGTCTCGTCCACGATGATGGGATCACCGTATTCCTTGGGAGTTGAGCCGGCCAGGACGAAGAGCCATCGGGGCGTAATGACGCTCATGCCAAACGACAGATCGCTCGGATTGACTAGGTGAACCGTCATAGGCAACTCCCTCTAATAAGAAGGCCGTGAACCAGGGTGCTTAGGACCAAGTGGTGTCGCTGGCTTCTGGCCCAAGGTCTCGAAACGCCTCCGGGCCAGCGACCCCTGGGGTGACCGCGAGAATACTTGACTGTTTGGAGATATGTCAAGGCAGGCTCTAGGGCGGTAGTGTCTCAGTTTGAATTTTTCTTCCTCTTTTTGTACGGACCGCGTGGCCTAGGCTTCGGCGTGTTCGCATCGGCAAGTCCGACAATCCAGTCCATGTCTCGAACGGTGTCCGTAAGCCCGGAAGCCATCGCCGGGGTTATTCGCAGCGTCTTGTGTATACGGCAGAAGTTGTACCAGACGAAGTAAATAGACAGCATGGCGTGGTGATTCGCCTCACGCTTTGAGAAGGCGTTGGTTAGCCTGGTGAACCTGCGCATGCTCATCCGCATCGTGAGATTCTGCCGCTCTACGTAGGAAGTGGAGATGTAAGCCTTGTCGGGGTTGCCGCTCACCTGCATCCGCGAAGCGCCGGTGCAGACGGCAGGGCTGTATCGCCTCTGACCCTCTGGCGCATTCCCGTAGTGCTTTACCAGCATGGCATAGTCGATATCCGAGCCGAACGCATCCTCGACGGCCCAGAGGTACAGCCGGTTACCATCGCTGGTGAGCTGTACACGGTTGGCGAGCCTCCCTGCCAAGTCCTGCATGAACTCCGCCGCGTAGCCGGCATCGCGCCCACCGATAAGCCAGGAGATGATCAGCTTGGAGTCGGCATCTAGCGCTGTCCAAGTCCAGGTGTCGCCCGCGTGCTGGGGTGCGGCCTTTGCCCGTTCGACATTCTTCTGCTTCGCATAGGTGAAGCTCCAGATCTCATCGACCTGCACCCGCTTCGACGGAACGTCACGGACGGCAGCGTCGTGGTACTGCGCGCAGGCTTCGCCAGCGTTGAGGAGCAACTTAGTAACGGTATTGATGGAGACACCCTCGCTACGGGAGACAGCCCTCATGGACATGCCTTCTAGTAGAAGGGTTAGGATTTTGGCTCGTTTAGCAGTGGGTAACTTGTTCATGAACAGAAGGATACACGAAGATCCTTCTGTTGTCAAGCATTATTTCAGTTTAAAATGAGTTATTTTTGGCGGGCTTGACTCATCATTCCCTCCAAATGAAATCAATTTCCGCAGCATTTCTTGAATTTCTTACCGCTTCCACATGGGCAAGGGACGTTTCGACCGACCTTCTGGACGATCTGTGGCGACGGCTTTCTCCGAGCCTTAGGCGGCAGAAAATCGATCCGCTCCATAGACGGGAACCGAAAAGAAAAACTGGTTTCCCCTTGGTAGGAACTTACCGCGAAGTCTCCCATCCCGATGATGTCCATCCCCACCAAGACGTCCGCGCCTGCAATCCGTGGCGCTCTTGCGACCTTAACATCCCTGACTGCAACTTTGTTTGGCAAGAAGATATTTACCAGATAAGTAGGCGTATCTCCTGATCCGTGGACGCCCTGTAACTGAACCATTCCAGTTTGCTCAAGGCCGCAATCAGCTACTACATGTTTCGTAATAATGGTTGCGGTTGCTCCGGTATCCCAAACGGCTCAGAAAAATTTTAGGTTCTTGGAATCAACACTGCCGGCAACGGTGATGCCTACTTCATTTTTGAGGACATCTAGCAATCCTTGGCCGTACGTAGTAAACGACCTAGGTTGCACTGGAAAGTCTTACTCGGGAATGAAACGTATTGACTACGCTATGGGGATCGGACGAACACGTTGGTGATGTCTTAAGATTCCTGTCAAAGAAAAACGATGTATGGTTCCCCAAGCTCAAACCCGTCCCCGTCATGGGGACAGAAAAGGAGAACCATACATCATGGGAAAGGTACTACCGAGTCAGCGATTGCTCAAGCAGTTCGAGGAACAACTGGTATTTGGGGAGATGAATCTCTCGGAGATCGTCCGGTCGGGAGCTCAGATGATGCTTCAATATGCGTTGGAGCGCGAGGTGACGGAGGCGTTGGGTCGAAACTACTATGAGAACGCTCCGGCAACGACGAAGGAGAAGGGACGACGCAACGGGTATGAGTCGCATCGGGTCCTCACGGGCGAGGGAGCGGTAACGGTGCAAGTGCCGCGGGTACGAGAAACAGAGAAGGTGTTTCAGTCAAAGATTCTCGACGCCTACGTGAGCCGGACCGAGAAACTCGATGAACTGATCGCGCGGATGTACGTCCACGGGATGTCGACGCGTGACATTGAGGCGACGTTCGCGGACGTGCTGAGCGGCACGGGTGTCTCGAAGTCGGTGGTGAGCCGGGTCACACGGTGTCTGTCGGAGGATTTCGAGGCGTTTCGAAAACGGGATCTCTCGAACGAGAAGCTGTTGTATCTCGAGCTCGACGGCACGTACCTGCGCTACCACCAAGGAGCGGAGAGGAAAGAGCCCATCCTCGTTGCGACCGGCTATCGCGCTGATGGGACGCGAGTTCTTCTTCATATCGGTGTCGGCAACCGAGAATCCTACGAGAACTGGAAGGGGTTTTTGCAGGAGATGGTGGCCCGAGGAATGAGGGAGCCGTTGCTCATCGTGACGGACGGGAATCCTGGAGTGCTCAAAGCGATCGCAGAGGTCTTCCCTCGAAGCCTCAAGCAACGTTGCCAGAAGCACCGCCTCGAGAACATCCTGGGCAAGGCTCCGAAGGAAGTGCGCGACGAACTCAAGGCGGCCATCCTTGAGTCGTTCCATGCGAACAGCTACGAGCAAGGGCTGAAGAAGGGTCGGGAGGTGATCGCTCGGTACCGTCAACGATTCCCGAGCGCGATGAAGTGCATGGAAGAGACCTTCGAAGCGTGTCTTCAGGCGCTACGCCTTCCTGCGGCGCATCACAAAAGGCTTCGCACGTCGAATCTACTTGAGCGCACGTTCGGAGAGCACAAACGTCGCACAAAGGTCATTCCTCACTTCTTCACCGAGGAGGCCGCGATGAAACTCTCGTTCGCTGTGCTCTTGGCCGTCGCAAACAAATGGCGCGGCGTGAGGATGGATGTCTTCGCCGCTAGGAAAGTCGAGGAGCTTCGCAACGAGCTTCTCCCGCAAGGCACGTCGGAGGAATCAGCAGCTTAACCGAGCGCGGGGAACCGTACGGAGATTTGACAGGAAAATTAAGACTTGACCAACACGTTTGGATAAGGAAGCTACCTAGATCATGGTTGACGACGGTCTTCTTTAATGCCTCTCCCTCGCTATCGTAAACACCGATAACCTTTTGGTCCTTTATAACCAGGACTTTGCCCTCATACTCCGCAGAAAGTTCCACTTGATTTTCAACATAGTAGCGGAATTCGTCTCTAAGCATAATTGACGCTCCCGTCTTTACTTCTTCCACCTGGCCGCAGCTATCCCAGATTTTTTTGGCCTCGCGGACCGGTTGGCATTCTCCCATTGCGTTTGAAGCTGCTCAAATTCGTAACCTATTGGAATGTGGGCTGTGACCATTCGGTCAGATGCTAGAACAACTCCTGCCCCATCACCGTAAAGCGCAGCAATACATACTGTCATTTGCGCACTTAGCTTATCCCGGTTTTTGGGGGTCTAACCCCACCGCGCCACGGCAGCTTTCCGTGCGATTTCCGTCCGACGCTCTGCAGTCAGGCGCTCCGCTCGCTTCCGTCCGCCTTTCTTGCCCCCAGCTGCCCTTGCTGGGATGGTTAGCTTGGTTTCTTCTGAAATCTCGCCAGTCGCGATCCGCGCGACATGCACCGCACAGCCAATTACATCCCCCGGTCTTTTCTGGCCCTTTGGACCTTTGGGCACGATCATCACCTCCTGGATTGGGATGTGGAGTGTACTCCCACACCTTTATGGTGTCAAGCCATGTCAAGCATTATGGATTTCAAACTGAGACACTACCTCTAGGGCACTAGGGAACCGAGGGCAAGGGCGACCGCCCGGGTTGAGTTCACTGGTTTTTTTGGGACAGTTTTTCGGAGGCTTTGACGGCCGCCGTCGCTTTACGCTTGCGCCATGCATCGAGGCGTTGGCGCAGCTCGGAATCCTGGAGCGCCACGATCTGGGCCGCCAGCAAGGCGGCGTTGATCGCCCCGGGCTTGCCGATGGCCATGGTGGCTACTGGGAATCCCGCCGGCATCTGGACGGTGGCCAGAAGTGCATCCATACCGGAAAGCGCCGAGCCGCTAAGAGGAACGCCGATTACCGGGAGCTGCGTACGGGCGGCGGCGGCCCCAGCCAAGTGCGCGGCCGCTCCAGCGCCGGCAATGAGCACGCGGATGCCCCGCGAAGGGGCTTCAGAAACGAATTGCTCGACACGATCCGGGGTGCGGTGCGCCGAATAGATGCCGATCTCGTAGGGCACCTCGAGCTCGCGGAGTACCTCGGCGGCAGCGTGCATCACTTCCTGGTCCGAAGGGCTTCCCATCAGAATACCCACGAGCGGATCGCTCACGAAGTACTCCCTTCTCCGGACATGCGGGCCAGGGCTCTTTGCCCAATGTCCTTTCGGTAGTGCATCCCTTCGAAGCGGATGCTCCCGACGGCCTGGTAGGCGCGCTCGATGGCGGCCTTGAGATTCTGGCCGATTCCGGTGACGGCCAGCACTCTCCCGCCGGCCGTTACCAGGGAATCCTCCGACTCTTTCGTGCCGGCATGGAAAAGACAAACGCCCTCGGCGACGTCCACGCCCTTGGCGAGATCGACGCCTTCAATCTTCTTGCCGGTTTCGTAGCTGTCCGGATAGCCGCCCGAGGCGAGGATGATCGTGATGGCCGGCTCGCGACTCCAATCCGGCTTGTGCTGTGCGAGGTTGCCTTCCGCGACCTCTTTGAACAAGGCAAGCAGGTCCCCTTTGAATCGAGGTAACACGGCCTGGGTCTCGGGGTCTCCGAAGCGGACGTTGTACTCCAAAACCTTGGGGCCGTCCTTGGTGATCATCAGGCCACAATAGAGCAGACCTTGATAACGACGCCCTTCGGCAGCCATTTTCGAGATCGTGGGTAACACGATCTCTTGCATGATCCGCTTCAGGGTCTCCGCTCTCAACATCGTGGCCGGACAAACGGTGCCCATGCCTCCCGTGTTGGGCCCCTCGTCCCCGTCGAAAGCTCTTTTGGCGTCCTGGGCGGCTACGAGTGGAAAGACCTTGGCTCCATCGGAGAGGACGAAAAAGGAGACCTCCTCTCCTTCCAGAAACTCCTCGAGAACCAAACGGCTCCCCGCCTTTTGCTGGCTTAGATGGTCGGCCGCCTCCAAGGCTTCCTTGGTGGTCGCGGCGACGGTGACGCCTTTTCCTCCGGCAAGCCCATCGGCCTTGACCACCAGCGGAAGTCCGAGCTCCTCTTTCTTAATAACGGCTTTGGCCTCCTCGGCGCTGCTCACCACCTGGAATCGAGCGGTGGGAATACCGTGCTTTTTCATGAAGTCTTTAGCGAACGCCTTACTGCCTTCGAGCTCGGCTGCCGCACGGCTCGGCCCAAAAACCCGGAGACCCCGTTTCTGGAACTCGTCCGCCACCCCCAAGATCAGCGGAAGCTCCGGCCCGACGACAGTCAGGCCGATCGATAGTTTCTCTGCGAAATCGGCGAGCTCGACGATGTTGGAGGGGTCGACATCGATACAGTCCGCGAGCTGGGCGATCCCCGGGTTTCCGGGAGCGCAATAGATCTCTTTGAGGAGGGGGCTTTGCTTGAGCTTCCAGATGAGCGCGTGCTCGCGCCCACCGGAGCCAATGACGAGTACTCTCATCTTTTGGGCTCTCGGGCGGCTGACCCGAGGTCCCGCTGCAGCCTCATCTCAAGGCCTTCTTTTTGAGAGAGTTACGCCCCATCTTGGAGGTTGATTATCCCACGCGGGTAGAGAGGGTGTCAAGGTTCCATGCGCGGCGTTTCGGGACGCGGTGTTTGCCGCAATCCGTTTATAGACAAGGACTTGACATCTCCTTTCCCGCAGAGGATAATGTGAGATTCGGCGACAAGCGCCGGTCTTACCTGACGGAAGGTCAAACCTGACGTGAGACTCCCTGAATTTGCGGGGGAGGAGACCCGGTAGCCGGGGCGTTCCAGCGTCCAAATCAAGAAAAGTGAGGAGGTGCTAATGCGTGGCCGAAATCAGAATCCAGGAAAGTGAATCCATCGAGAGTGCCTTACGGCGTTTCAAGAGAAGAGTGCAACAGGAAGACATCATCAAAGAGATCAAGAAACATTCCTTCTACCTGAAACCAGGCGACAAGCGTCGCGCTAAGCAGGCGCTGGCGCGAAAGCGGCAGAGGAAAAAGATGCGCCGCGAGCACGGCGGTTAGGACCGCCCGGAAACGGCCTGAATGGATGTAATGGCCGCCACGTTCACGATGTCGTCGACGCTACAGCCTCGCGATAGATCGTTGGCGGGTCTAGCGAGGCCCTGCAAAATGGGTCCCAGCGCAGCCGCATTCGCGAGCCGCTGGACCAGCTTGTAAGCAACATTCCCGCAGTTCAGATCGGGGAACACGAGCGTGTTCGCCTTACCGGCGACCCGACTTCCCGGAGCTTTGCTCGCCGCCACTTCGGCCACCAGGGCCGCGTCGGCCTGCAGCTCTCCATCGCTTGCCAGCGACGGGGAACGTTCCCTTAGGGTTTCCGCCGCTTCGGCGACCTTCTTGACCGCGGGATGACTCGCACTCCCCTTGGTCGAGAAGGAGAGTAGGGCTACGCGAGGCTCGGCCTCCAAGAAGAGCCGCGCGTTCGCCGCGGCTAGCCGGGCGATTTCGACGAGCTGGTTCGTATCCGGGTCGGGGATCACCGCACAGTCCGCGAAGACGTACTCCCCTTCGTCATCGGGCAGCACCATCAGGAAGAAGCTCGAGACCCACTTCACGCCAGATTGGGTGCCGAGGATGCGAATAGCGGGCCGGACGGTCTCCGCGGTCGTGTGCTGGGCTCCCGCGACATATCCCGCGGCATCATCGGTCAGCACCATGCAAGCGGCGAAATAGATCGGGTCCGCGACTATCTGCCGCGCTTCGTCTTCCGAGACGCCCTTGGCTCGGGCCAGTTGATGATAGCGCTCCCCGAAGACTTCGAGCTCCGCCTCGTCGGACGGGGAGCGAATCTCGATTCCCGCGAGGGAGACGCCGGCCCGTTTCGCCGCCGCACTGACCGCCTCCGATTCTCCAATGAGCACCGGCCACGCCACCCGGTCGTCTTCCATGGCGCGGGCGGCCCGGAGGGTGCGGGGCTCGGTTGCTTCCGGAAGGGCAATACGCTTCCGGGAGTCGCGAGCCCGCTCTCGGAGTCGACCGATGAGGGGGTAATGCATCGAACGGCGAGTCTAGCATAGGCTCGGGAGCTTGACACTCCTTCGCCTTTCGTGATAACACTTAGCGGCTTTTGCGGCCGAAGTATCTCTCGGACCCCTGGCAAAATAGGAGAGTCCTTATCATGAAGATTGAGGAAAGATCGTTAGGCGAGGTCACCGTCCTGGATCTCAAGGGAAAGATGCTCATCGGTGAAGGTGACGAGCTCCTGCGGGAGAAGATCAACAGTTTAGTGGAGGGCGGGAAGTCTAAGATCGTCCTCAACCTAGCGGAAGTGCCCTATGTAGACAGTGCGGGGCTGGGCGAGATCGTTCGCTGCTATACGACGGCGAGCCGCAAGAACGGAAAGCTAAAGCTGCTTCATCTGACTAAGCGCATCCAAGACCTTCTCTCCATCACGAAACTACTCACCGTGTTCGAGACCTTTGACGATGAGGAGAAGGCTGTCAAGAGTTTCTGAACGAGCTGACGTCTCGTAGAACCACGCAGGGTAAATCGGGAGGGTTCCTCGCATCATACGGCCTCAAGCCTATTACCTCCTAATATCGCTTCGTCCGCATCAGTGGGCGAAGAACTTGGTCGTTCTCGCCCCTCTCATCTTTGCGCGCCTGTTGTTCGATCTCCCCTCGGTGGTGGCGGCCGTCGAGGCCTTTGTACTGTTTTGCTTGCTCTCGGGTGCCGTGTACCTGGTCAACGATTTGGTCGATCTGGAGCAAGATCGGCTCCACCCCGTCAAGCGGCAGCGACCGTTGGCAGCGGGGCGGCTTTCAGTGGGGCTAGCGCGCGGAACGGCCGCTTCGCTCCTGGTAGTGGGTCTGACGGGAAGCTTCGTACTGGGAGCTCCCTTCGGCATGACCGCGTTCCTCTACTTCGTTTTGATGATCTGCTACTCGTTGTCTCTCAAGAACGTAGTCATTCTGGACGCACTGACCCTTTCTTTCGGTTTCGTGTTGAGGGCAATCGCTGGCGCTGTGGCGATCGGCGTAGCCTTCAGTAACTGGCTACTCGTTTGTACGATGCTGCTTGCGCTGTTTCTATCCCTGACCAAGCGCCGTCATGAGCTAACGCTATTGGCGGGGGGAGCAGCCGAGCACAGGAGGATCTTGGGAGAGTATAGCCCGTATCTACTGGACCAGATGATCGCGGTGGTCACCGCTTCGACTGTTTTGTCCTATGCTCTATACACACAGTCGCCAGAAACGGTTTTCAAGTTTGGCACCGACCGTTTGGTATGGACGCTGCCCTTTGTGCTGTACGGGATCTTTCGATACCTGTACTTGGTCCATCAACGGGGCGAAGGGGGGAACCCTTCGTCAGTGCTATACAGTGATCGGCCGCTTCTCGGCGCGGTGGGCCTTTGGACGATCTCCATCATCGCTATCATCTATTTCGTCGGAGAACCGGGTTAGACCCTCCCCGAACTAGTCAAGCAACCAAAACAACCGGGCCAGCTGATTTTCGTAGCTTGGTTTCTGCCAAGGAGGAACATGTCCACCTTTAGTGTCAAAGGAAGCGATATCGACGTCGAGTCCGTTATGGCAACGATCCGCTCCCGCATCGAGGAGAAGCGGAAGGGTTTGTACACCGAGGAAGAGGTTCGCGAGATTGCGGAGATGAAACTCGACTCCGTACTCGACGCCAGTCAATTCAACAGTGATTTCGTGGCGGCTTTTCGGGCCCGAGATGAGCAATGGAACTTCACCTTCGGACCCGAGACGATCTACCAATCGTCGCGCGGACTGTCGGGCCAGTTGATACGTTTCGCTCGGAGCGTGTTGAACCCGGTGTTGAAGTTGTTCTTCAACCCCAATCCGATCATTAGCTCGCTGTCGCGGCAGGCGGATCTCAATCGCTATTACGTCTCGCTCCTTCACAACATGGCGGTGGAGCTGACGAAGGTGAACCTGGAGGTGACCAATTTGAAGGCACGCCTCCGTGCCACCGGTGCCAAGGTCGAGTTCCAGACCCGTCGCGAGAAGGTCTTGGAGGATTTGACGACTTCTCGCGAAGAGGCCAGCTCGGGATCGGAGGGCTCCGGTCGTCGTCGGTCGCGGTCCGGAAAGCGCCCGTGGCGGCGGCGGCGAGGCGGTCGGGGCGAAAACGACGAGAAGCGACAAGCCGGGTCCGAGCGTTCGGCCAGCGGCGGGAACGACGGCGGTGAGAAGTCCGGTTGACCGCTCGGCCATGCCCTCTCTCCGTCTGGCTCTCGTCGTACAACGCTACGGCGAGGAGGTGAACGGAGGCGCTGAGTACCACTGCCGATTGGTAGCCGAGCATCTCGCCAAGCACCATCGGATCGAAGTGCTGACTTCTTGCGCCAAGGACTACATCACATGGCGCAACGAGCTTCCGGCCGAGCTTTCGTTGGTCAACGGGATCCCGGTGCGGCGGTTCAAGGTAAAGCGACCTCGGGATACGGAGCGCTTCGGCCGCATCTCGCAGAAGGTCTTCCGGGCGCCTCACCGGGAGCAGGACGAGCTCCAATGGCTCGAAGAGCAGGGGCCGTACTCACCGCGTCTCATTCGCTTTCTCCGCAAGAATCGCGAGCAGTACGACTATTTCATTTTCTTTAGCTATCGTTATTACCATAGCTATCATGGAGTGAGCGCGCTCGCCGATCGCTCCTTGCTCGTGCCCACCGCCGAGAAAGACGAGGTCGTCAATCTGGAGATATTCAAGTCCTTCTTCCATCTACCACGCGCCATCGTTTTCAACTCCATCGAAGAGCGGCAGATGATCTGGTCGGTGGCAGACAGCCGTGAGTTGAAGGGCGAGGTGGTGGGTGTGGGTACGGAAGTGCCGACTCACCCCTCCCTAGACATTTTTCGAAGCCGCCACGATATCCGCGATCGCTATGCGATTTTCATCGGGCGCGTCGATCAAAATAAGGGCTGCGGGCAGTTGTTTCACTATTTCCGCCGATTCAATGAGGAGACGGGCTCTTCGCTCCGACTGGTCCTCGTCGGTGGTAAGACGATGGAAATACTCGATCATCCCTCCATCTACTACGCCGGCTTCCTGCCCGAAGACGAGAAATGGTCGGCCCTAGCGGGGGCGGAGTTCCTCATCATGCCTTCCGAGCTCGAGAGCCTTTCGATGGTCACTCTCGAAGCATGGGCGCTCGCCAAGCCGGTGCTGGCGAACGGGCTCTGCGAGGTGCTGCGTGGGCAATGCCAGCGGTCGAATGCGGGACTCTACTACAGCAGCTACTACGAATTCCGAGAGGCGGTAGAGCTACTCGAAAAAGATCGGCTTCTCCGGGAAGGGCTCGGCGAAAACGGTCGGCGCTTCTTCCATGAGCATTATCGCTGGGACGTGGTCGAGGAGAAGTACAACCGGCTGCTGGCCATGCTACATCGCGAGGATCGGGCCGGGAGCTCGGTAGCTCGAGCCGCCCCACGACGAGGCCTCTTTCCGCGCTGGCGCCAGCGAGCCAGTTGAGACCAGCTGAAAAAAGTTGAGAGGAGCTACCGTTTGAGAGCTCACCAGATGCTGTCGGCGCTCAGCTACGGAGACGCGATCGGCAACGAGGCGCTGCGCATTCAGTCGATTCTCCGAAGCCGAGGATACGAGTCGGAGATTTTTGCCGAAGCCGTCCACCCGGAAATGTCGGGGTTGGCGCATAAGCTCTGGGAATACCACAAGGTTTCGAGCCCGGACAACCTTCTCATTCTTCACTTCTCGATCGGGGCCGGTGTGTCCACCTATGCCTACCATCTCCCGGATCCGCTTCTTCTCATCTACCACAACATCACTCCGGCCCACTGGTTCACCGAATTCCACCCCCACCTGGTTGGGCTTTGCCATCATGGAAAACGGGAGCTCGCGGCGTTCAGTAGACGCATTCGGCTCGCCCTCGGGGACTCCGAGTTCAACCGCTCCGAGCTCGAGTCCATGGGTTTCCAGCCAACCGGTGTGCTTCCTTTGATGTTGGATCACCGACAGCTGGAAGCGGCACCGAATCCGGTCGTGCTACGGATGTTCGATGACGACAAGATCAACTTCCTCTTCGTGGGACGTACCCTTCCCAACAAGCGCATCGAGGATGTGATCAAGGTGTTCTGCTACTACCAGAGATTCATCGACCCCGACAGCCGACTCCTCCTGGTCGGCGAATCTCATGGGTTCGAGCGTTACTTCGACTCGCTGTTGCGCCTGGTGGATGACCTTGCGCTCGAGGACGTCGTCTTCACCGGTCATGTCGACACCGACGATCTCGTTGCCTACTACAACGTGGCCGATCTCTTCCTGAGCATGAGTGAGCACGAGGGCTTTTGTGCTCCTCTGTTGGAGGCGTTCCGATTCGGTCTACCGGTGATGGCGTTCGATGCCGGGGCGGTCGCCGAGACGCTAGCGGGTGCGGGCATCCTCATTCAGGAAAAGTCCTTTGATAAAATCGCCGAGATGGCTTATCTGTTGGTGCACGGTGAGAGCCTGAGCGAGCGCGTCGTTGCGGGGCAGCATCAGGTGTTGCAACGCCGGATGGAATCCTGTGATGAAGAAGAACTGCTCATGGGCTTCGTCGAGCGAACGCGTAGGGGTTAATACAGGCGATGCAAGTACATCAGATGGTCGCCTCGCTGAGCTACGGAGATGCCATTAGCAACGAGGCCCTTCGCATACGCCAGATCCTGCGGAACCGTGGGTACGAGTCGGAGATTTTCGCGGAGTCGGTGCATTCGGCGATGCGAGGGAAAGCCTACCCGCTCTGGGATTACGAACGGGTCTCGAGCTCCGACAACGTTCTCATTCTGCATTTTTCGATCGGGGCTGGCGTGTCATCTTTCGCGTACCGTCTACCCGATCGCATCATGCTGATCTACCACAACATCACGCCGGCTCGTTGGTTCGCGCCGTACCAGCCTCGCTTGGCCAAGTTGTGTTACCAGGGGCGGCGCGAGCTGGCTGCCTTTATCGACCATACCGACCTCGCGCTCGGGGTATCGGAATTCAACCGAGCGGAGCTCGACGCGATCGGCTTTCACCCGACGGGAGTCTTGCCCCTTCTGCTGGACCCTGAACAGCTCGCCGTTCCCCCGAGCCCAAGCATCCTCTCGATGTTCGGCGACGACAAGACGAACCTTCTCTTTGTGGGCAGAGTGATACCGAACAAGCGTTTCGAGGATCTGATCAAGGTCTTCTATATCTATCGGAAGTATGTTGATCCGAAGAGTCGTCTGATCCTCGTCGGCGAATACAGGGGATTCGAGAAATACTTCGACGTTCTGATGCGTCTAGTGGACCGGCTCGAGCTCCCGGACGTGGTGTTCACTGGTCACGTGGATAACGACGATCTGGCAGCCTATTATCGGGTGGCCGACGTTCTCCTGAGCCTCAGCGAGCACGAAGGGTTTTGCGCGCCGCTCATCGAAGCCTTTCGCTTCGGCATTCCGGTCATGGCCTTCGACGCCGGGGCGGTGCCAGAGACTCTGGGAAGCGGGGGGATTCTCGTTCGGGAAAAGCACCTCGAGGAGATCGCCGAGATGGCGCACTTATTGGTGCACGACCCGCAGTTGCGCGAACGGGTCATCGAGAATCAATTTCGTATGCTCGAGGCCTTGGACTCGCGGGATGAAGAGGAACGGTTGATTGGCTTCGTCGAACAGGTGTCGAACGGTACCGTGAAGCAGGAGCGGGTCTGAGATGCGGGTCGACCAGTGGCTGCCGCGGGGGCATTTCGGAGACGCCATCGGCGACGAAGCCCTTCGAATCCGCGCCGCGCTCCGGGCTGCCGGTTTCAGATCCGATGTGTTTGCCCTTGAGGTCGACGAAGAAGTGCGGGGTGAGTTCTTGACGTTCGAGGATCGCCCTCGGGCGAACGGTGGAGATGTCGCGGTTCTACATTTCGCGCTGCCGTCTCCGCTCACCGATGCGCTCCGGGCCTTTCCGGGAAGTAAAGTGATTGTATACCACAACATCACGCCGGCGTCTTACTTTCTGGGGTTGGATGATGAGCTGGTGCGGATTGCGGTAAAGGGAAGAGAGGAGCTTCGCTCTCTCGCCGACGTCACCGATCTGGCGCTGGGAGATTCCGAATACAACCGCCGGGAGCTTATGGATGCGGGCTTTCGGCGAACCGGCGTGCTACCTATTCTATTGGACTTCGAGCGTTACGACTCCGCGCCCAATCCAGTTCTGAGCGAGATGCTCTCCCGACGTCGGGCAAATTTCCTGTTCGTGGGCCGAATCTTTCCGAACAAGCGTTTCGAGGACCTTGTACGAATGGCGTTTTTCTACAAGAAGTACGTGTCGGAGGATTTTCGTTTCGTCGTCGTGGGGCGTTCCGGCCGCATGGCGCGCTATCAACGCTCGGTTCAGGCCCTCGCCCACTATTGGGGGTTGCTGCCGAGCGAGTTCACATTTACGGGACACTTGGCCTGGGAAGATCTGCTGGCCTGCTATCGCATGGCGGACGTTTTTGTCAGTATGAGCGAGCATGAGGGCTTTGCGGTTCCGCTCGTCGAGTCGATGTTGCTCGACGTTCCGATCATGGCCTATCGGGCCGCCGCGGTCCCAGATACGTTAGGAGAATCAGGAGTGCAGTTCAGTCAGAAGAAATACGAAGAGCTGGCCGAGATGGGCTACCTTCTTGCAACCGACGAGAAGCTGCGGGAGGGTGTCTTGAACGGCCAGCGACAGCGCCTAGAACGCTTTCATCCCCAGCGGGTGGAGTCCGAGCTGATTAGCCACATCCAGGAGGTATCCCAATGAAGCTCGCGTTTATCGTGCAGCGCTACGGGCGGGATATTCCCGGCGGTGCCGAGACGTTGGCCCGCCAGATTGCCGAGCGCTTGTCTCGGCGTCATCAGATTGACGTCTTAACGACCACCGCCCGCGACTACGTTACCTGGAAGAACGAATACCCGGAGGGTGAGGAGAGGCTTCGAGGAGTTCGCGTGGTGAGATTTCCGGTGGAGCAGGAGAGAGATCTGGATGAGTTCAACCGCTTCTCGGATGGGATCTACACGAACCCCCATAGCCGTGAAGACGAGCTGCGTTGGCTCGAGATGCAAGGACCTGTTACTCCGAAGCTCGTCGAGTACTTGAAAAAGGAGCACCAGCGCTACGACCTGCTCGTCTTCTTCACCTATCTCTATTACCCCACGTACTACGGGATTCAGGTGGCACCGGAGAAGAGCGTCTTGTTGCCTACCGCGCACGACGAACCTCCCTTGAAACTCGATATCTACAAGGAGGTCTTCGACAACGCGAGCTCGTTCATCTTCAACACGGAGGCGGAGGAGCTCCTGGTGTTGCAGCATTTCGACGTCCATCGCAAGATGCGAGAAACTATCGGGATCGGTATGGAGCTCCTCGACGCTCCGGACACCGCCGCCTTTAGACGACGCTACCGTGCGTCGAACCGTTTTCTTCTCTACGCGGGTCGCATCGACGAGGGGAAGGGATGTGGCGAGCTACTCAATTTCTTTCAGCTCTTTCGAGAGGAGCATCCGGAGCTCAGTAACCTGCAGCTGTTGCTCATTGGCAAGAAGAATATGTCCATCCCGAGCTCCCGAGACATCCGCTATCTCGGGTTTCTCGACGAGGATGAGAAGCTGGCCGGAATGGCGGCCGCCAATGCGGTGGTGATTCCGTCTCAGCTTGAGAGCCTGTCCATCGTGGCGCTCGAAGCGTGCTCCGTCGGGACGCCGGTCATCGTTCACGGCGGCTCGCGAGTTCTGGTCGAGCATTGCCGAAAAGCCAACGCCGGCCTCTACTACACGAGTTACGAAGAGTTCGAGGGAATCGTCGAGGCCCTACTCGGAGACAAGAACCTCGCTCGCGGAATGGGTCGGCAGGGCCAGCAATACATCAAAGAGAACTTTGGCTGGGACAAGCTCTTGGCCCATTACGAGCTGGCTCTTAGGAGCTCGGCGCGAGACAAGCGACCCAGTTTGCCGGAGCGGAAACCGGGAGGGCGTTCGAGGGACCGCGGTCCACGAGAGCGAGACAGCCGACCCGCGCCGGAGCGGGCCGAGCAAGAGGTTCGCGAAGCAACCGAACACCCCGAGGCGCCAGCTCCTCCGGCGACGCCAGTCCCCGCCGAAGTACCGGAGATGCCGGAATCGCCAGAGCTGCCAGAAGCTACGGAGGCGGAACGTCTGGAGCCGGAACCCCCGGAGCCGGTATCCGCCCTCGAAACACAGGAACTCCTCGAGCACCAGGACGAGCCGGAGCTGCCGCAAGAAACAACCGAGCCACAGGAAACTCTGGAGACGCTAGAAGCACAAGCGGCGTGGCAGCCAGAAGAGGCGGAAGACTTCCAGGAACCTGAGGAGCCACAGGAGGCCCAGGAACCTGAGGAGCCACGGGAGCTCCAGGAACCCGAAGAGCCACCAGAGCCTAGCGAAACACAGGAGCCGCAGGAAACGCCCGAGCCTCCGGTACAGGTACCACAGGCACCACAGGCACCACGGGAAGAGGCAAGAGAGTCAGACGAACCCGAGGAGCCCGAAGAAGAGGACTCTCAGCCCAATTACAGCGGCGAAAAAAATTAAAAAAAGTCTTGACAGATTTGTCGGAACGATCTCGAAATAGCGACAAGTCGTTCGCGTAACCCCTTCCTGAAACGCGCAGACGCGCTCTCGCGTTCTTTCTCTCACAGTTGTTCAATTCATTCACCTCCGTCTCTTTTCTTTCGTCTTACGGCGTCTCAAGAGCACGAAAATCGTCTTGATATATTTGAAGAAGCAAGAATTGAAAGAGGGGAGTGACAATCATGATCGAAAAAGTCAAGACGTACTTCGAGAGGCTCGAAGGTCTCTCCACCGAAGAACTCGACAGATCAACTGAGAAGCTGGTCCGCGCCGAGAAACGAAACGTGGCGCTCGTCATCGCACACATCGCGGAGATGTCGAGAAGACGAGGTCATGTTGAGCGGGGCTACAAGAGTCTCTGGGACTACTGCACGAGGCGCTTGCGTCTGAGCGAAGGGTCGGTCGCCCGGCGGATTCAGGTGGCCAATGTCGCGCGACGATTCCCTCAGATACTCGTGGCGCTGGCCGAGAATCGGTTGAGTCTCACCGTGGCGGGTCTCCTCGCGCCCCTCCTTGCTGAGAGCAACGTCGAGAAGCTTCTTGCCGATTGTGCCGGGATGTCCAGTCGTGAGGTGGAGGAATATGTCGTCGCCCTCAGGCCGAAGCCCGTCTTTGCTCCCTCGATTCGCAAGGCGCCTTCTCGACCGGCCGTGACCGCGCCACCGACCTTGTAAGGGACGTCGCTCCAACCGGCTCGGTCAGAGTCCACAACCCCCCGCCCCGTTCCCCGTGTGTCGCCGAGTATCCTCGAGCCGGCAAGACAGGAGACTTTTAACTTTCGCTTTGCCGCTGACCGGCAGTTCCTTTGCCGCTGACCGGCAGTTCAAGGATAAGTTCGAGCGTCTGGCGGAAGTTCTTGGGGTCGAGAATCCTCTCCAGCATATGGTCGAGATCATGGAGCAGGTGCTAGACCGTGTCCTTTCGGCAACGGTGCGTGACATGACGGGATGCGATAAGTAGTCTGCCCGGGGGTCGCTCGTTGTTGACGGAGGTTTGAAACAAAAAGGAAAAAAAGTCCTGGACAAAGCGAGACCATCTGTGTAGTCTCAGCCTGGGAGGAAAGGAGCGTGGCCCAGGTGAGCAACGAGACGGAGGCCATGGTGTGGAAGCGCCCGAGCTTTTGCGGCAAGGGTGTGACCGATGAGGAATGGAATATTCTGCACGAGGTCATCGACTCATGCGGACTGTCGCGGCAAGAGCTTGCGAGCACGATCTGCGAGTCATTGGGTTGGGTTCGTGCGAACGGAAATTTGAAATCCCAGGAATGTTACGAGTACCTCGATTTGCTCGAAGCGGGGGGATTGGTGGAGCTACCCCGTCGTCGCGGCCCCACGAGCATCCACTACACGAAGGCTGGACGAAAGGGGTCTCGTCGAGAGGGCAATCTATCGGACGTGGCGCCGGTAACTCTGGGCTTGGTGGCGCACGCTGAGGAGCGAGCGCTGTGGAGGGAACTGGTCGAGCGTTACCACTACCTCGGGCACAAGGTGGCCTATGGCGCACACCTGCGTTACTTGGTCTGGAGCTCGAAACCTCGTCGTGAGCTGAGTGGGTGCGTGCAGTTCTCGTCGTCAGCGCGTCGTCTTCGGTCTCGTGACGGCTTCATCGGTTGGGATGACGCGACGCGGCAAAAGAACCTTCGGCGGGTGGTAAACAACAGTCGGTTCCTGATCCTGCCGTGGTTTTCCATCAAAGGCCTCGCGAGTCACGTGCTGTCGCTGGCGGCCCGAGTGGTGGTGGATGATTGGGAGGAAGCGTACGGTGTGAGGCCGGTGTTGCTCGAGACGTTTGTGGAGAGGGAGCGTAACGAGGGGACGTGCTACCTGGCGGCGAACTGGATGGACGTGGGATCGACTACTGGGCGTGGCCGTATGGACCGACACAACAAAGAGGCGAAGCCGGTGAAACGGTGCCTGGTATATCCGCTGGTGCGCAAGTTTCGCCGCGAGCTCGGGGTTGTGGATGAAGGTCGAGCGGGCTGAGCTGCTCCGCCTGGAAGAGCGTCTATCGAGAGGAGAGCTTCCCGAAGCCGAGCCCGCCTTTCCTGAGCACTGTGACCGGGTGCTCGAGGACATCGCAGCCATCTACCGCAACGACGACACACGCGGCATGGACCCCGATGAGCGACTTGCCTATCACCAACAACACAGCCGGCCGATAATGGATGCGCTCTATAAGTGGATCGAAGAGCAGTTCCGCGAGCGTGTGGTTGAGCCCAACAGCCGCCTCGGCAAAGCCTTTTCCTACGTCAAGAATCACTGGCAAGGGCTAACCCGGTTCCTCGAAGTGCCGGGTGTGCCCCTCGACAACAACGTTAGCGAACAGGAGCTGAAGCCCTCACAACGGCATCGTAAGAACTCACTGTTTTTCAGGACACAGGCTGGCGCCGATGTCGGCGACGTGCTCCTGAGCATGATCCGGACCTCGGTAAAAAACAGTATCGACCCGGTGCACTACCTGACGAACATCTCCATGCACGCCCAAGACGCTAGAGCCGCACCCGAGTCGTGGCTGCCTTGGAGCTATCAGGAAACGTTGAACAGGCTCAACTGACCCGACGCCACGCCTCCGCCATTCCCGCCCGCAACGGAAGTCCATTGTAGATTAGCACCGCCAATTGCTCGGCGGGCAGCGCCGCAACTCCATCCGTGGTATGACGCGGCCACCACTGCAGACGGCCCTTCGAAAAACGCTTCTGAAATAACCAAAACCCCTGTCCGTCGTACACCAAAAATTTGAGCGCCGTACCTTCAGTTGAGGAACGATCTGGATCATGTGTGAGTGCCGTTGCCGAGCGCGCCGACCACGAAGCGACAAACAGATTCGACCAGCTCATTCTCTCCCTCGCGATTCGACGTTACGACCGTCAGGCTCCCCGATGCGCTCTCTACCGTCAGACGGCACATCGTTCCTTCACCCTGAACCGAGTTCAGCGGAGGGCGTCATCATGCCGCCCGACAAGCCCATCCCATGCGCCAGCTCCACGAACGCAGTCTGACTCGGAGCTATCGCGCTCACCTGCTCCGTTCCACTCCGTCCAGGCTTCTTGCTCAGGGAGCCTACTCCAGAAACCCTTCGTTGTCCTCCCTTGAGACGTTTGGCGCTCACAACCGCTCCATGAGTCTTTCGGACCTTCTTGAATCGCGCCGAATTCAAGCGGAGATGACGGCAGATCGCGCTCGGCGTATACCGATCCAGCAGCCCCACCGCCGCATTCCACAACTCCTCCGGGATCAAACGTCCGTGTGGCTTCGACCTCCATGATTCGAACTGTTTCTCAACCTCTGAAAGTCCCGCTTTCCTCGAGCGCATCGATTTGACCTCCTTGATGGATCTCTGCGCTCAGATTACGGATCCCACCTAGCAAGGTTACGCATTGGTACCGCAAGGACACGAAAGGTCACGTGAAAGTCCTCGACTTCGGCCTCGCCAAAGCTTTCGCCGACGAAGTCCCGGACAGCGAGCTCTCGGCATCTCCAACCCTGAGCCGGGACGCGACCCGAGCAGGCGTCATTCTTGGGACCGCCGCCTACATGAGCGGTGAATCTCGGGACCGATCATCAGCTCGCTGCCTACACGAGTAATCAGGGTGCGATGGTGGTGCTTTCTCCGGACGGAAAGACACTGGCCTTCGTGGGTCGGATGCCCGACGGGAATTCTCAGCTCTACATCCAGACGCTCGACAACCTGGAAGCCACACCGCTCAGCGGCACCGAGGGCGCCGGCAGCCCTTTCTTCTCCCCCAACGGTCAGTGGCTGGCGTTTTTCACCGCCGGTGCTTTGAAGAAGGTGTCGGTCACTGGTGGCGCGGCGCTAACTCTTGCCGAGGTGAGTAACCCCAAGGGTGGCACCTGGGGACCCGACGATACGATCGTTTATAACCCGACGGCTCTGGCCGGGCTCTATCGTGTGCCCGCTTCCGGTGGGACCCCGGTCGAGCTCACGACGAGGAAAGAGGGCGTGCGTAGCCACCGCTGGCCCTGGTTTCTACCGGACGGGAAGGCAGTGCTTTTCGTGGTCCAGGCGGAAGGCGGGTCATACGACGACGCGACCATCGAAGCGGTGCTCCTCGAGACGGGCGAAAGGAAAGTCATTCACCCGGGCGGGACCTATCCGCGCTATGTTCCCTCTGGTCACCTGCTCTATGCCCACGAAGCCACGCTCTTTGCCATTCCATTCGATCCCGACCGAATCGAGCCGAGTGGGGAGCCCAGTCCCGTGCTGGAAGGTGTTCGAACGTATGGTGCGGCTCCGGCTCCATCAAACGGCGCTAGCTACTACGCTTTTTCGGAAAACGGATCGCTCGTCTATGTCCCGGGGGTCGGTGTTGCTCAATCCAACAGGATGTTCGTGTGGGTGGATCGGCAAGGCCGTGAGGAACCGGTGGCGGTGGAGCCGCAGAATTACCAGGAATTCACCTTGTCTCCGGATGGAACGCAGCTAGCGGTCGACGTATTCGACGACAACACCGACGTGTGGATCTATGACCTGGTGCGCGACACTCAGACGCGCCTGACGTTCGATCCCTGCAGGGAGGAGTGGCCGGTCTGGACCCCGGATGGCCAGCGGGTAGCATTCGGGGGGGCTGGGGTTCCACTGTCCTGGAAGTCTGCCGACGGGACCGGTGAGCTCGAGCCGCTAGTGGAGAAAGGGGACAGGCAATACCCAAACGCTTTTTCGCCTGACGGGACGGTGTTGGTATTCGAGGATCGGAGCTCGGGCTTTGATCTGGGCATGTTGTCACTGGAGGGTGAGCGTGCCTCGACACCCTTGCTGAACACCGAGTTCACCGAACGCAATGCATCGCTCTCGCCCGATGGCCTCTGGATCGCGTATCAATCGAACGAGTCGGGCCAGTTCGAGATCTACGTGCGGCCGTTTCCGGATGTGGACGCCGGGCGGTGGCAGGTGTCGAGCGACGGCGGTTGGTGGCCACTCTGGGCCCCGGACGGGCGGGAGCTGTTCTACGTGGGTCCGCAGGCCATGATAGGGGTGGCCATTGAGACCGAGCCCACGTCTACGCCGGGCACGCGGGAGTCGCTGTTTGGCACGGAACCGTATTACACGCCCCCGACCTCGCGCACCAACCGCCGCGTCCGCCATTGCTCCTAACGGCCAGCGGTTCCTGCTGCTCAAGGAAGGCGGGAAATCGGAAGACAATGCCGCGCCGCCAAGCATCGTCGTCGTCCAGAACTGGTTTGAGGAACTGAAGCGCCTGGTCCCGACAAACTAAGCCATGGCACTCGAAGCTGGCACCAAGCTAGGTCCCTACGAGATCCTCTCGCCTCTCGGGGCTGGAGGCATGGGCGAAGTGTACAAAGCCAAGGACACTCGTCTCGATCGTACGGTCGCCATCAAGGTTCTTCCTTCTCACCTTTCTGATAACGCACGGCTCAAAGAGCGATTCGAGCGAGAAGCCCGAGCTGTCTCCAGCTTGAATCATCCCCACATCTGCACGCTCTTCGATATTGGCAGCGAGAACGGCGTGGACTTCATGGTGATGGAGTACATCGAGGGCGAAACTCTGGCGGATCGTCTGAAGAAAGGTGCGCTCCCTCTTGACCAAGCGCTTCGCCACGCCATCGAGGTTGCGGATGCACTAGACAAGGCCCATCGTCAAGGTGTGGTGCATCGGGATCTGAAACCCGGCAACATCATGCTCACCAAGTCGGGTGCGAAGTTATTGGACTTCGGGCTGGCAAAGTTAGCGGGCTCTCAAACAGACGCCGTTGAGTCAGCTCTGCCCACGCGGTAGAGATCCCTCACCGAGGAAGGCTCCATCCTTGGCACGTTCCAGTACATGGTGCCTGAGCAGCTTGAAGGCAAGGAAGCGGACAGCCGCACGGACATCTTTGCCTTTGGAGCGGTTCTCTACGAAATGATCACAGGCAAGCGCGCCTTCGAGGGCAAGAGTCAGGCGAGTTTAATTGGTGCCATCATGACGTCCGACCCTCCTTCCATGTCCACACTTCAGACTATGACACCGCCGCTGCTGGATCACGTGGTCAGGACTTCTTTCTTGGGCGACATCTCTCCCGACGGCGAGCGGTTTCTAATACTCACCCCGACGGGCGAGAACCCACCTTCGACCGAGCTCCACGTCACATTGAACTGGTTCGATGAGCTGAAGCGCCTCGTCCTGGCGTCTGACTAGGCTGACCGGTGGCACCGCGCCCAATGACGCCAGAAGAGCTCGCGGGAGCGAACTAACCGATGGCACTTGAAGCTGGCACGAAGTTAGGTTCGTACGAAATACTCTCTGCCATTGGTGCGGGTGGGATGGGAGAAGTCTACCGCGCGCGGGACACCAAGCTCGGGCGTGAAGTCGCGATCAAAGTCCTTCCCGAAGAGTTCACGCAGCATCCGCAAAAGCTAGCCCGCTTCGAGCGCGAAGCACGATTGCTCGCCTCGCTGAACCATCCGGGCATCGCCACACTACACGGTCTCGAGAAGGTTAAACGCAAGCCCTTTTTGGTGATGGAGCTTGTCGAAGGAGAAACCCTTGCCGAGCGCATTGCCCGGGGCCCGCTCCCCGTGGATGAGGCTTTGACGCTCTCCCAACAAATCGCCGAGGCACTGGAAGCCGCCCACGAAAAGGGCGTCATCCACCGCGATCTGAAACCAGCCAACGTCAGAGTTAATCCCGAGGGTCAGGTAAAGGTGCTCGACTTCGGGCTCGCCAAAGCCTTCGCCGACGAAGTACCGGAAAGCGAGCTCTCGGCGTCTCCTACACTGAGCCGAGACGCGACTCGTGCAGGAGTGATCCTCGGCACTGCGGCCTACATGAGTCCCGAGCAAGCCAAAGGCAAGACGGTCGATAAACGCACCGACATCTTCTCCTTCGGCATCGTGCTCTTCGAGATGCTGACCGGGAAGAGAGCGTTTGCGGGGGAGGATGTCTCAGATGTTCTCGCCGCGATCATCCGGGCGGAGCCCGATTGGAAAGCCGTTCCATCCGACCTCGATCCCCGCATCCGGAGTCTCCTGCGTCGGTGTCTCACGAAGGAGCGCAAGAAACGGCTGCGGGACGTCGGCGACGTACGGAACGAGATCGAAGAGATCCTCGCATCGCCGAGGCCCCCCCGGGCATCCGAGACAGCCCAACCGAGGAAACAATTGCTTTCCTGGGCTCTCATAGCCATCCTCATCGTCGCGCTTCTCGTTACCCTCTGGAGACCTTGGCAGTCGGAAATCTTCTCCGAATCAACCGTGCGGCTTTCGGTGAATTTCGGGGCCGGCGATAGTCAACTAGACAAAGGAGCCCGATTGGAAAGCGGTCCCATCCGTTCTCGATCCACGGATCCAGAACTTCTTGAGCCGGTGTCTCAGGAAAGACCGCAAGAAGCGCCTACAAGCCATCGGGGATGTCCGTGTTGAGGTCGAAGACATCCTCGCCGATCCGACCGGTGCATCCCCACAACAACCGCTCGCCATCTCTGCCCCCAGTCGAGCGCGAGAAAGGGTCGTCTTGGGGCTCGTCGCCGCGCTCGTGGGCGGCATCGTCGTCTGGAGCGTGACGCGTCCAGCTCCGCCCCGGCTAGCTCGCTTTGCAATCAGCGAACCGCCGAACGTGCTCCTTAATACAGGAGGCACGCCGAGTGTGACGATCTCGCCAGATGGTACGCGCATCGTCTACGTCGGTCCAAACAGACAGCTCTATGTTCGAGCGGTCGATCAGCTCGAGGCCGTCGCGCTGCGAGGCGGGGTAGGAATCAACCCCTTCATCTCGCCCGATGGGAACTGGGTTGGATTTCGCCACCAAGACGGCAGCGTCAAGAAGGTGTCCATCCATGGCGGGCCGCCCGTTGTACTCAGTGAAAGGCGTGGCGGGATCGCGGGGGCAAGCTGGGGCGCCGATGACCGTATCATCTTCGGCACGGTGCGAGCCGACGGCCTCTTCCGCGTGTCGGCGGCCGGAGGTGAGGAGCGGGAACCGCTTACCAACCTGGAGGAGGGCGAGACGGGTCATCGCTGGCCCGAAATCCTCCCCGGCGGTCGTACCGTCGTGTTTACGGTCGAGAAAGGCCAGGGCAACAATGAGATTGCCGCGTTCGATCTGGAGACAGACGAGCGGAAGATGCTCATCCCCGGAGGCAGTAACCCCCACTACGCCGCTACTGGCCACATTGTCTATGGCATAGACGGGACGTTGCGGGCGGTGCCGTTCGACCTCGACGCGGTGGAGGTGACGGGCGATCCCTTCCCTGTGCTGGAGGGGCGGCGACTCAGTTGATCCTCGTCCAGAACTGGGGCCAAGAGCTGAACCAGCTCGTCCCGAACTTTCTAGGGTTGATTGCGCTCGAGACGGCGCGCGGCGCGCCGCAGGCTCCGAATGGAAGCATCCAATTTCTTCTTGGTGATCTCGAAGTTGGACGGGTGATTCCTTTCGCGCCATAGACTCCACAGGGTGCGGCCGAGGGCGACTTGTTCGGATGCGAGAGACACGAGCTGGCGGGATAGACGCCGGCGCTTGGCGGCATTGAGCGACGCGGGTCGGCGGCGCCACTCCAAATACGCGAGGCCGGCGACGGCCTTTCGCACCGCTAGGAGAGAGGCGTCGGCGGCGTAGAGGAGCTCACGGTGCGTCCCTTTCTCTCGCACGAAACGGATCTCCAGATCCTCGAGCACCGCCCGCACGCGCTTCAAACGAGCCTCCGTCTTCCTTAGCGTCTTCGCCTTGGCGCGGGCGGTGAACTTGGCGGGTCCCAAGTCATCGAAGTAAAGCGATTGGAGCGGCGAGGCGTTGAAGACTTTGAATCCCGTTCCGTGCAGGGCGCCGAGGCTGCGATAGGCGCGGGCGATCTTTCCGCTTGCGTCCCCGAAGAGAAGGCGAGAGAACGCTCGGTCGAACACGTCTCGCGCCGCGTCGCCCGACCATGCCTGCTGGGCGCCCCAGGCGAAGCCGAGCCAGGAGTTGCCTAATAGGTTGTAGTGCCCACCGTCGCCCCAGTCGGTGTTGACGAGCCCCCAGGCACCGTGTCGCTTTCCGGCGGCGGCATATCCAGAAATATTATCCAGGCTGTTTTGCAGTCGGGGAAAAAGCGTGTTCCAGCTCGATGTCCCCGGGCAAACGAGAAACTCGATGCCGTGCTCGGAGAACACACGCACCCGATCGAAATCGTGTTCGGCTTCGTACCACCAGTCGAGAAGCACGAGATCGCGATCCAATTGGCCGATGCGCGCGGGGTTCTTTTGTACGACATCACCCCAGATCATCGTGCGTTTGCCGTGGGCCTGGGCCAGCTCGCGGACGCGCTCGATGTGCTCTAGGTAGGACTTGTCGTCTTCGAGATCCACGGGCTCGTCGCAATTGGCGTTGAAGAGGCGGGATCGAAAATTGGGTAAGTACTCGTCGTAGAGGTCCCGCAGGAGCTCGTAGGTTCCCGGCTTGCTCGGGGAGAGAGACCAGCGGCGATCCGACTCCGCTAGGTCTCGGTAGCGGGGGATGTTCAGGATGTGATGCATGTGTCCCAGAGACTGGAGCGTCGGTATGAGCTCGACGTGGTTGGCCGCAGCGTAAGAGTCCAGTTGTCGAATGGTTTCGGCGGCAAGAGAGCTGGCATCGGCACCGATCTCCGGATGACGACGAAAACGGAACGTATGCTCCGTGTAGAGCATCAACGTGTTGAGTTTGAGCCGCACACAGAGATCGACCAGGGCTCGCAGGGTGTCGAGTTTTGGAACTTTGCCACGGGAAATATCGATCAGAATGCCCCGCAGGCCGAGGTCCGGAGCATCCTCGATGCGGCCGGCGGGGACATCACCTTTCGATCCGACGAGCTGCAACAGGGTCTCGACCGCATAGCGAAGACCGGGAGGTCCTTCTCCCCGGAGCTGGATCTGGTCGGGGCGTATCTCCAGCTGGTAGGACTGCCCTCGCACCCCGCGGCGGTGGAGCTCGATGCGCGGACCGAGGTCTTCGACACGGGCGTGGGTTTCGATGGGCAAGTCGATGCCGCATTCCCGGAGCAAGCCTTTCCGAAGCGCCACGGCGGTAGCAAAGTCTGAATCGGTCGACCGAGGCGTGAGCACGATGGGAGGAGCGTTTCGGAGATCGAAACTACCGCGAAAGCGTCGCACCTTCTTCGGTGTTGGAAGAAGCGGCGGGAGGGGAATGGACTTCATGGCGTGAATTGTAACCTGCTAGTCCCCTGTATCAGTAGTTCGTTGCCTAAAGCTCGATGCCATTTTGTGTGCTGGCGAGGCGTGACGACGAAGTCATATCTGGATATTTCGAGCCGCCTTCCGCAGCGAGCCTGTCGAGCGGAGGGCTAGGCCGAAGGCCGAACTGGAACGATGACACAACGAAGCCAGCGCGCAAAAGGGCCCGAGATTTAGGTGACGAACTACTGATACAGGGGGCTAGCTTGACCTCTTGCTCGGCCCCTCGATAGAGTGACCCATGAACCCGCAAAGATGGGGGCTGCTCGCCCTGATGGCGGTCATGGTGGCGTGCCGAGGCGCCACGGAACCTGATTCGCGGCCGGTGGTCGCCGTATCGGTTCTTCCGCAGGCTTTTTTTGTAGAGCAGATTGCTGCGGATCGAGTCAGTATAGCGGTGATGATTCCTCCGGGAGCCAATCCCTCGACGGTCGAGCCCAGCATCGACGCGCTAACCAGTTTCTCCGGGGCGGCACTGTACGTCGCGGTGGGGCATCCGCATTTTGCCTTCGAGACGGCCTGGATCGGGAAACTGCTTTCCGAGCAACCTCGACTGGAGGTGATCCGCGGAACGGGAGCCGAAGGCGACGGAAGCTACGATCCCCACACCTGGCTCTCCCCGAGACTGGCTCGCGCGCAGGCGGGGCGCATCGCCATCGCCTTGCAAAGAGTGTTGCCGGAAAACGAGGAAGTCTTGCGGGCAAACCTGGCAGATTTTCTCGCTGAGATAGACGCTCTCGACGCCGAAATCCGCGCCAAGTTGAAGCCCCACGAGGGACGAAAGGTGTTCGTATTTCATGCCGCCTGGGGCCATTTCACAGGGGATTATGGGTTGGTGCAGGTGAGCTTGGAGGAAGGCGCGAGGAAGCCGGGAGCAGGAGCTCTCGCTTCTTTTATCGAAGAAGCCAAGCGCGAGAAGGCGAAGGTCATTTTCGTCCAGCCGCAATTTTCGCAAGAAAGCGCACGCGTCGTCGCGCGGGAGATCGGGGCGAGAGTGGAATCGTTGGATCCCTTGGCGCGTGACTGGCCGGACAACCTCAGGCGAGTCGCGGCTGCCTTCGACGGAGCGTTGCGTCCATGAAGGAAAAGAAAAAACCGATCGTCGAGATAAAAGACGTCTGGCTTTCGATCAAAGGAAAGCTGATCTTGGAGGCCGTCGATCTGAGGCTGGAAGAAGGCGACTATTTGGGGCTCATCGGACCCAACGGAGGTGGCAAGACGACGTTACTTCGCGTGATGCTGGGTTTGCTTTCGCCGCATCGTGGCACGCGCGAATTTTTGGCGAGGAACCCTCCCGAGCGCGGGGCCGTATCGGCTACGTCCCTTCAATACACTCGCTTCGACGCCAACTTTCCGATGAGCGTTCTCGACGTGCTTCTCATGGGGCGTATCGCGGCGCGAGGACTCCTTCGACGCGGGAGCGAGGGAGATCGGGACGTGGCCTTGAGCTCTTTAGACAAAGTGGAAATGACCGATGAGGCAGGCCGGCAAATCGGTAAACTTTCGGGCGGTCAGCTGCAACGCGTCATGATCGCTCGTGCACTCGCGGTCGAGCCTCGCTTGCTGCTGCTCGACGAGCCCACCGCAAGCCTGGATACGCGGGTCGGGGTCAGTGTTTTCGAGCTGCTGAAGAATCTGTCTCACGAAGTCACACTCGTGCTCGTTTCGCATGACGTTGGCGTCACATCCCGATACGTAAAGACGGTGGCCTGTTTGAATCGCGAGCTCTACTACCACCACTCGAAAGAGATCACGCGCGAGATGTTCGAGGCGGCCTACGGATGTCCGGTCGATCTCGTCGCTCACGGACACGCCCATCGGGTCCTGGCCGACCACACCGAGGAAAGTTGAAGTCGAGGTGACAATGGACGCACTCGATTTCCCGTTCTTTCAACGGGCGCTGGTGGCGGGTCTACTTGCCAGCGTCGCCGGTGGCGTCATCGGCACGTTCGTGATGGTACGACGGATGGTCTCCGTCGCTGGTGGTCTTTCCCACGCCGCCTTCGGGGGTGTGGGGCTCGGGTACTTTCTCGGGTTTTCTCCCATGTCGGGCGCGCTCGGTTTCGGATTGCTGTCCGGCTTGGGGGTGGGGCTGGCCTATCGGCGCCTCGGCTCAGCATTGGACACACTCATTGCCATGGTTTGGGCGGTGGGCATGGCCTTGGGTATGCTCTTCATCGCCCTGACGCCGGGCTATGCTCCCGACTTGACCAGCTATCTTTTCGGGAGCCTTGTCTTGGTTTCGAGAGACTACATCTTTTTGATTGCCGGAGTGGATTTGGTGGTCCTGGTGACAGTTGCCGTCCTGTTCGATCACCTGAGGGCAACCGCCTTCGACGAAGAGTTTGCGGAAGTAGCCGGAGAGCCGGTGGAGGGCCTGTTTCTGATCCTGATGGGCCTGACTGCATTGACGGTGGTCAGCTTGATTCGCGTCGTAGGAGTCATCTTGGTGATAGCGCTCCTCAGCCTTCCCGCGGCCATCGCCCAACAATGGTCGCAAGGTCTCAAGCGAATGATGGTCTTGGCGGTTCTGGTCAGCGCTTTCTGCACCACCTGCGGGCTGTTTCTCTCTTTTTGGCTTTCTTCGGCTTGGGGGCTCGATGCTCCCGCCGGTCCACTGATCGTTCTCTTGGCGGCCTCGCTCTATGGACTGTCGAACGCTTTCAGAGTCGGGAAGACCGAGGTTCCGAGTTGACGGAACCGGCGGTGGAGTTCCGTTCGGTCTCGAAGTTCTTCACACCGGGCCAGCCCGCGCTATCGAACGTCTCGTTCCGCGTGGAGCGGGGCGAGACGCTGGTGTTGCTGGGATCGAGCGGCTCGGGAAAGACGACCTGCCTCAAGATGATGAATCGTCTGGTCGAGCCGGATTCGGGGAGTGTCTTCATCGAGGGGCGGGAGACTCAGGGTTGGGATCCCATACAACTCCGTCGACGGGCTGGGTACGTGATCCAGGAGGTGGGCCTTCTACCTCACTTGAACGTCGAGGAGAATGTCGCTCTGGTGCCGCGCCTCGAAGGGTGGGACATCGAAAAGCGCCGGGCGCGGGTCAGTGAACTCTTGGAGCTGGTAGGGCTCGATCCCGCGGAGTTTGCCGGCAAGCGTCCTTCTCAGCTCTCCGGCGGACAAAAACAAAGGGTGGGAGTGGCGAGAGCGCTGGCAGTCGATCCCCCACTTCTGCTGATGGATGAACCGTTCGGGGCGTTGGATCCGATCACACGGCGCCGTCTTCAGGAGGAATTTATCGCCCTCGAGAACCGACTGGGGAAGTCGGTCGTTTTCGTGACCCATGATGTGCCGGAAGCCTTTCGCTTGGCCGATCGCATCGCGGTGATGGACGCGGGTCGGATACGGCAGATTGGTCCGCCACGGGAGATCGTGGAGCGACCGGCCGACGAGTTCGTCAGAGAGCTGATTCGGCTCGATTCGGGGCCAGGTATCGAGCGGTGATGGATTTCATTGGGTTTCTCATCGAACGCCGAGTCGAACTCGGCACGATGTTCCTCCAGCATGTCTTCCTGGTTGCGGTGGCGACGGGAATCGCGGTGGCGCTGGGAGTCCCTCTCGGTTTGTTACTAACGCGTCGTCAGCGCCTGGCCCGTTCAGTGCTGGGTTTCGCCAGCGTCATGCAGACGATCCCCAGTCTTGCGCTCTTCGGCTTTCTCATCCCGATTCCCTTATTGGGCGGTATCGGCGCTCGCACCGCGATCGTCGCACTGGTGCTCTATGCGCTGCTTCCGATTCTTCGGAATACGTACACTGGTATCCTCTCCGTGGATCCGGCGGTCGTCGAGGCGGGTCACGGCATGGGAATGACCAACTGGCAGAGACTGCGCATCGTGGAGATCCCACTAGCGTTGCCCACGATCCTGGCGGGAGTGCGGATCGCTGTGGTCGTTTCGGTTGGTGTGGCAACCATCGCCGCCGCGGTGGGAGCCGGTGGGCTCGGAGACTACATCTTTCGTGGGTTGTCAACCCTAAATAATCGTCTCATTTTGGCGGGTGCCGTTCCGGCGGCGCTTCTTGCGATCCTTGCGGATGCGTCGCTCGGGTGGTTGCAACGGGTTCTGGTGCGAGATCGATGAGGTTCGCCGGTGACTGGCTTGTGGCGGTGCTCCTGCTAGGTGCTCTCGGGTGCAGCCGATCGGCAGTGGTCGTGGGGTCGAAGAATTTTAGCGAGCAAATCATCCTCGGAGAGATCGTAGCGCAGCTTCTCGAAGAGCGCGGCGAGAACGTGGATCGCAAGCTCAATCTGGGAGGTAGTTTTATCTGCCACGCGGCCTTGGTATCGGGCCAGATGGACGTTTACATCGAGTACACGGGAACCGCCCTGACTGCCATTCTCAAGCAACCGGTGCTACATGATCCCGAAGAGGTTTATCGAACGGTCGTGGAGGCGTATCGGGAGCGATATGGACTTGCTTGGGGAGCCCCGTTGGGGTTCAACAACACGTACGCGATGGCGATGAGGTCGGACCATGCGTCTCGCCTGCGGATAAGTCGCATCTCCGACCTCGCCGCGCATGTGGATTCCATTCGCACGGGGTTCGGGCACGAATTCTTAGAGAGACGAGACGGGTATGTGCAGCTGACCGAAGCCTACGGCCTTGATTTCGCCATTCGGCCGCGCGGCATGGAACTCGGTCTCATCTACGAGGCTCTGGCCGAAGACATGGTCGACCTCATTGCCGGCAACTCGACGGATGGACTCATTGAGAAACTCGGTCTGACGGTTCTGGAGGATGATCGCGGGTTCTTTCCCCCCTACTACGCCGCCCCGGTCTACCGGCCAGAAGCTGCCCGAGCCCATCCAGCGCTAGCCGAGGTGGTCGAGCTACTTGGTGGAGCAATCGACGAGCCAGCGATGCGCGCGCTCAACCGGTCGGTGGACGTCGATCGTCGGCCCGCGTCCGTCGTCGCCAGGGAGTTTCTCTCGGAGCAGGGTTGGGTCCGCTTGACTCCTGACCGCTTCCAGCCCTAACCTTAGCGCGCACCGCCCGCCTGGAGTCTAGAGATGGAAAAGCTTACGAAGCCTTTGGGAGCGCTGGCTGTTCTCCTCTGTCTCGCCGCGCCGCCACGGGCACAGGCCCAGGAAGCGTGGGGCTATTTGTGGGTGCCTCGCACCCTGCAGGTCCATCCGTTGACGGAAGACGTGATCCGCGTGGGACGGTTGACCACGTCGGACGTCGTCTTGCCTTATCCTATGGTTTCTCGTCGGCATCTCGAGATACGTCGAACGGAAAACGGCGCCGTTGTCACGGACCTTCGCAGTTCCAACGGGACGCATCTCAACCGACGTACACTTCGGGCTGGCCGAGAAACGCCACTTCACGGAGGAGAGTTGCTCACGCTAGCGGGAGAAGAGCTCATATTCCAGTGGACCAAAGAGAATCTTTTCGAGGATGCTCTTCGGTACTCCTTATTGGCACGTCTCGTGGTGCTACGTGTTCCCGTTCTCCGGGATCGTACGATCCGAGCGCTCGGACTAGAGAGGGAGATTCTCGGACTCAGCGAGGCAGAGGTGGATCTGGAAAAGGAAAACATTCGGATGATCTATGGAAACGAGACCGAAGCGCAGGCTTTCGAGTCCGGCGAAAAGGCCTTCGTGGGTGACGCGGTCGTCGTGGACGGCGGGCTTCGGTTGAGCCTTTGGGGGGTTGCGAGAGATGCTCCTCTCCGGTCTCGCCGTGCTAGCTACTCCAACCTGGTTCACGGTGAGCTTCGGCTGCGACTGGCGGGCTCGTCCCCGGAGGAAGCGGGCGCTCGTTTCGAGAGTCGGTGGGCCGACAATGGGATGCAGTTTTTGCTTCCCCTGATCTACTCCATCGCGGAGATCTACCCAGAAGCTCAAAGTGCGGAGTCGGCTCCACAAATCGCGCAGGGTTTGGCCCACCTCTCGACTCCAACGGCTTTGAGAGACGGAGCTCGCTCCCTTGCGTTCTTGTGCCGGCTCGATCCCACGGACTCGGAACTACCCGCCGAAGCCGCGCGCGCCGAGGCACGCTTGGTCAAGGCGGTGGCAGAGGCCAACAAGGCGGGGCTCGGTGAAGCACAGCGAGACGAGTTGGTGGCGGCGCTCGAGCGAGGCAAGGGCTTGGTTCGAACCGCCGGCGAGCTCGGCGCAGACGAAACCGAAGCGGTCGAGCAGGAGATCGTCGAGGCGGAGACAATGCTGGTGGAGATACCATGAAGCGTGTCGCGCGCTTTCTTGGCGTGGGTTCGCTGAGTTTAGTGGTGATCGCCTCCGCTTTTTCATACGCACAAGAAGTGGGAAGCCAGCGTCCGCGGTTCCGAGTGAGCGTAGAGACGGTCGGCCTATCGGTAACCGTTCTCGACGAGGAGCATAGGTTGGTAACCGATCTCGAGACGGACGACTTCATCATTTACGAAGACGGCGTTCCCCAGGAGATCAGCGTCTTCTCTCGCGAGGCTCTTCCGCTGCGTATGGTCATTTTGCTCGACACGTCTTCGAGCATCGAGGAGAGGTTGGCTTTGGCGCAGGAGGCTGCGGTACATTTCGTCGATTCCCTCAAGCCGGGTGACGAGGTCAAGGTCATCGAATTCAACTCCCGGGTGCTCACACTGACGGACTTTACGCCGGACTTCGAGGAGGCCGAGGCAGCCATTCGATCGACGAAGGCGGGAGGGGCGACGTCACTCTACGAGGCGCTCTATATTTCGTTGCGAAGCTTTTCTCGCTACCGTGAGGGAGACGAGCGCACGGCCATTGTCGTTCTGTCGGACGGAAACGATACGCGGTCCTTGGTTACGTTCGATAACGTGCGCGACCTGGCGCGGAAGACGGACGTGCTTGTTTACACGATTTCCCTTCGTGGTCAGGAGGATGATCTCAGGAAGCAGAAGTACGTGAACGCCAAGTACGAGCTCGAGAAGCTCTCGGGTGAGACGGGCGGCTCGTCCTTCGCGCCTGCTGAGATCGAGGACTTGGCTGGTGTATACGAACGGATTGCCGCCGAGCTCAAGAGTCAGTACAACATCGGCTATGTCTCCACGAATGCCAAGATGGATGGTTCTTGGAGACGGCTTCAGCTCAGGTGCACTCAGAAAGGCACCGAGGTTCGCAGTCGCGTTGGGTACTACGCCCCTCGGATGTGAAGTCTGTGAGGCAAAAAAAGACCCTCATCTCATGGGAGGTGAGGGTCTTTTGCTAGTCGTCGAGAGTTCCTACTGTACGTTCAGCGGGTAGACGAAGTACCGGTCATTCGACCAAGCACTCTCGTAGCCATCGCCATCGATGGCGGCCACTCGCCAGAAGTAGGTCCCCGGTTCCAGCGAATCAATGCTCAAGCTCATGAGCTCGGCATCGGTTCCGCTTACCCAGGTCTCGTCCATTAGCTGCTCGAACTCGGCGTCCGCGGAGACCTCCAGGTGGTATCGAACCGCGCCGTCCGCTGCCGCCCAGCTGAACCGATAGCTGCTAATGTCACCGCTCAGCACCTCACGCTCGGTGGGGGTGAACAGCTCTGCAGGAGCCATTGGTAGCGCGTGAGGCGATGCCGGCGCGATGCCAGCAGCGTTCACGAGCGAGCCAAAGTTGCCGCCCACGGAGATGTTCTGTTCCGCCGAACCGAAGTCCACCGCGCCCTCTAACACTTCGAGACGCGTCGCGCCCTGGTCGCCTTCGACCTTAACGCGGAACTCCGTTCCTCGGGGGATGTCCCGCCGGATGTTGAATTTGGGGTAGCGGCGGACCGAAACCCACTTCCAGTCGAAGTGGCGAGCGATTTGGACCTGGCCGCTGAACTTGCTTACTTTGGCGGGGAGCTGCCCGGTCTTCAGCATATGCTTCGGAACACGGACCTGAACCCCTTCGTCAAGCAAGTTGTATTCGGTCAACTCCCGCCAGAAGTCTGCTTTATCCAGATACTTCTGGTAGACCTTGACCGGCGAATCGTCTTCTGCGTTTAGCACCACCACATAATCATCGTCCGGACGAGCGTCAGTAGCCTGCGGCTCGCTCTGAGGAGCAGTTACTTCAGTAGCAGGATCTGCCTTTCTAACCTGCTCTTCGGAGCGCCCCCCCTCGGTCGGTCGATGCTGTGAGGGTGACCGCAAAGGACAATGCGCCAGCAGTAGCTAGCACTTTACTACACCTTAGCAGTTTCACCCACGTCATGGGTACCTCCCTTTGTTTCTTGGTGAGCTTTCGACCATTTTCCGCGCCCACCGGAGCGGTTGGGGTTATTGATAAACTCTTCGAAATCATGACTACTCCATCCCGATATGCACGGATGCGAAGATGGAATTCCTCCACCCCTTCGTTTGGGGGCGTTACAGAAGTCCGCTGGTCGGCGGATTCCGTGCTGACGGACGACCTCTGAGAATCTTTCTTATCCAACTCGACCCACCCGAGCCCGGCCATGTCCTTGACCATCTACGTGACCGTGACCGTGGGTAGACCGGCTCGATTGGCCACGGCACTGACGGACCGGCGCCCGTCGATGTAGGAGAGCACCCTCCACTGAAGGGCGGTAAGATGGAGCGGTTCGTCGTCGCGGAGCTCGTTTGCCAGCCGTGGAATCGCCTCAAAGAAATCCTCTTTCTTCTCCGGCTCCGGCTCGAGTGACAACGCGCCGAGAGTGAGCAGTCCGTAGACGACACGAGCCATCTCGAAGCTGTCCATCCGAAGAGTCTCAGACATTTTGGTTATGCTCGTCTTCCCGTCCGCAAGTCCCAGAATTCGCCAGTCGCCCTGTCTCAGCCGGATGGAACTGCCCTCTTCTAGCGGCACTCGGTGAGGGGTGACATCGAAACTTGGAATCTTACTGGAGGACAAATTCCACTCGTCGAGCCGGCGCGTCGACTCGATGAGGAGATTGGTGCTGGAGGCGCTGATCGTTTGACGTTCCGCCTCTTCACCGACCTGGAACTGGAATCTGCCCGCCTTCCAAAACGCCAGCTTGTAGAATGCGTCTTCACCTTCGAGGTCGTCGACCTCGGCGTGGACGACCTGCTGTCCATCTTTGACGTACACGCTGGCCTTGCTGCTTCCGTCGACGAGACGCATGACTCCCGTCTTGCCGTAGGTCAGGATCAACTGTATGGCTTCGGGGAACTGCATCCCGGTTAGGGAGCCGGACACGGCGGTGTCTTCTGCCGGAGCGGGGGAGGCATTCTGGGCAGGGTAGCGCTGGGTCCGCCGAGGATCATCTCGATGCGCGCCTGCAACTCTTCGGGGTCTACCGTCTTGACGACATAGTCGTCGGCACCCTTGCGAATACCCTTTACTTTGTCCGTTGTTTGCTCCAAACCAGTAAACATGATGACCGGAATCTGCTCCGTTTCCGGGTTGCTCTTCAAACGGTCACACGCTTCGAAGCCGTTCATGACCGGCATTTCGAGATCCAGCAAGACGAGGTCGGGCCGGTTGGCCTCGACCTTCTCCAAGGCTTCTTGACCGTTGCAGGCGAGCTCCACCTCATAGTCCCATGACTCGAAGAAGTACCGCATCATGACCCTGTTATCGAGCTCGTCGTCGACAACGAGAACTCGCCCTTTGCGCATCGCTTAGAGTCCTTTCAACCCCTGTAAGGCGCCAATCGCGTCCGGCACCGCTTCCTTGGAGGTGGTCTCTCCCCCCTCCGCGGGCGCATTAGCCGGGACAGTGAAGGTGAACGTGGAACCTGAACCATGCTCGCTTTGAACGGAAATCGTGCCGCCGTGCACTTCGATGATCTGCTTCACCAAAGAAAGGCCCAAGCCCGTGCCGATGATGTCCTTTCGGTCGATCGCATCGCACGCGGTAGAATTTCTCGAAGAGGCGCGGCAGTGCTTCCTTGGGGATCCCGAGTCCGTTGTCCTTGACGTCGATTCGCACGAAGGAGCTCTCCTTCGTCAAAGCCACTTCGACCCACGCTCCCTTGGGGCTGTACTTGATTTCGTTCGAAACCAGATTGATGAGAGCCTGCTCGATGAGGTTTCGATCGGCGAGAATCTCCGAGAGGGAGGTTGCCGGCGCCGTATACTTGAGCTTGATGTTTTTCTAGTCCGCCAATGGCTGAAGGTCGGTAACGGCATTCTGAACGAGCTTCTCGAAGTCCAACGGACCCTTGGTAATGACCTGACGACCGGACTCGATGCGGCTGATGTCGAGGAAGTCGTTGACCAAATTGACGAGTCGGTTGGCTTGACGATTGATGATCCCCAAGAACTCACTGTTCTTCTCTGCTGGGATGCCGCCCTTTATAAGGATCTGAGCGAAACCGCGCACGGTGGCGAGGGGCGTACGGATCTCGTGAGTCACCATGGACATTAGATCCGTTTTCATCTGATCCATTTCCTTGAGTTTGGTAATGTCGGAAAGCACGGCCACGATGCCCTGCACCAAGCCTTCACGACTCCGGACCGGTCCGAGGGAGAGGGTGTAGTAGCGCGTCGTTGGCAGCGCCAATTTCACCTCCATGGTGAACGTCTTTTCTCGCTCGATGACCTGTTGGAATTTCTCTCGAATCTCCTCGTAGGAGACGTCGTGGAAACGACGGATGAAGTCGGTGGCGTTCTGTCCCACGGCGTTCTCGGCGGTAACTCCTCGCCGTGCCCCACTGGAGCGGGTTGGAACGTCGCGATTCGGAGGAGAAGCTACGCAGCGGAGTTGTCGCGTAGGGCGTCGGGGAGTAACACGGTTCCTGGCTGGTTGATGGCGGCGTAGGCCGCTTCGAGCATGTAGGCCCTGGGGTCGACGTTCTGAAGCTTCGCGGTCTCGCACAGGGTGTAGAACAGCGCTGCGACGTCGGTTCCGCGTTTCGTTCGACTGCCGTAGTGATTTTTGCGACCGACGACAGGTCCCCTCAGGGCGCGCTCGGCGTGATTGTTGTCAAGCCAGACGAGAGGGTTTTCGGCGAACAGCGTGAGTGTCTCCCATCTCTCCAGCATGTAGCGGACCGCCTTGCCGAAGTCGCTTCGCGGCAATCCTCTTTGGCTCTCGCCCCATTGCCGAATCGCTTTCAAGATCCGCTGCGAACGTTGCTTGCGTAAACGAAGTCTCGGTTTCTGAGCTTTTTCATCGCCGGGAAACGGACCCGGGACCTCGCGTTCGACTTCGTACAGCTCTCCGATCAAACGAAGCACTTCGGAGCAAGCTTGCGGGTAGTGCTCGCTGGCTTCGTCGAACTTTCTTTTCACGTGCGCCCAGCAGTGGGCGAGACGAAACTGTGGACCGGCACGAGCCGCGTAGCCGTCTGGACCGGCACGAGCTAGCACCTCGTACACCGCGTAGCCGTCCACAACCGCGATGCCGGAGTAGGTCCCCAGCACCTTTTGGCCATCTTCCGTCGATTTCGTCGGCAGCATTCGGTAGTACGCGATGTCCGGACTCGAAACGCCCCACACCGTGCCCGCCGACTTCTTCATCGAGCCCATCAGAGGCCACCGCGTTTCGTCGGCGTGGATGACGGGTGACTCCAAAACCTTCTCTCCCAGAGCGTCGTACACCGGATTCAGATGACGTGCCAGTACGTTCAGCTGGTCCCACAGCGTCTGGCTGTCGATATCTAGCCCTTCGCAGCGCATCATCCGAACCTGGCGCTCGAGAGGCATATGGTCCAGGTACTTGCTGATGGCCACTTCGGTCGCGAACTCCACCGAGTAGCGGCCTCCGGGCTGAAGCTTCGTCGCCGCCGGTGCGGTGACGACGTTCGCGTTACATCGGCAGCGGTACTTTTTCCGCAAATGCCGTTCGATGACGAAGCTCTGCTTCACCACCGTCACCACTTCCGATTCCTCGTATTGACCCGCCATCTCGCCCAGCTCGCCGTCGCACACCGAGCACTTTTTCTCTGTCTCGGCGAGTTCGATTACTTTGTCGACCACGGGAAGATGAGGCTGTTCGCGCGGGCCGTGCCCTTTCTTCTTGTTCTTTTTAGCCTTCGTTTTCTTCCGGGTCCGCTTTTCGTCGATGCGGAAAATGCTCTCTCGCTTTTCCTGTAGTTGCTTGAGAACCGACAGTTCAAGTTGCTCCGTTTCCGGCACACCATGGAGTCTCGCCAGTTCCACTCGCAGACGAACGTTTTCATTGACGAGGCGCTGGTTCTCGTTATCAACGAGGAGAGCTATCTGGCGGAGTGTTTCGAGGTCGTGTTCGTTTTTTATGCGAACCACGGAATACGATTAGATCATAGAGACGATCTCACGGCAAGTGAAAAATGCTTCATTTCAGGAAGTGACAAAGATATTTTTCAGACCAACCGGCTCCCCTTCCGGCCAGCGTCATGAGTCCCCTGGAACGGTCCACCTTGAAAAGTGCAGCAGCGGGTATGGGGCCAGGATGTCTCTGAGAGTGGGCTCGGCGCTTTGAAAGGCGTGAGCGACACGATCCTCGGCCTCCTCTGGTACCTTGCGCAGCGGCCCGGGACAGATTCAGAATCTCCTCGTCCAGGGCGACGTTCACCTGATTCATCTTGAGCATGAGTGAGAAGACGAAGGACAAGACCATCGCGACGTGAATCGAGGTCAGCGGAGCCCAATATCCAAGGGAGTTGAAGAGGTAGAAATACGCGGCCAGAGTGCCGACCATGAGGAAAATCAACGCCGCCGCCGCGACTCGCGTCTCGAACCGTTCGTAAACGAATCCAACCAGCAGACCGGCCAAGATACTGAGAACGGCCCCGGGCGAGTACATGCCGTAAAGGACGATCTTTCCTCGGAAGTAACCGTCCGGAAAGACTCCGTTGATCACGCTGTCTGCGGCGATCCTTTCGAACGAACCCCGGTCGCCGACCCAGCCGATGTTCATCTCGTAGTCTGCGAGGATCCGATCGCGGCTGGCTCCGGCCGAACGAGGAGCCATCTTCGCTGGAATCTCGATGTCTCCCACCGCGAGCCGGTTTCCTCCCACCGGGCGAATCGACTCGTGTGGGAGATCCAGGTAGGCGCTCAGGACTTCGATGGACCAAGCCCAAGAGCTTTCGTCTCCCAAGCTCCAGGAAAGGTCGACCTGGCGGACGATGCCGTCGTCGCTGCTGTCAATGTGAACGTGACCGGTCCCGAGTGCCTCTTGCTCGAGCTCGGGGAGGTTTCTTGCCCGGACTAACCTGGCACTCTCACCGGATCCCCGGGGCTCGACCAAGACCGGGAGAATCACGTTCTCGGCCTCGGCGGTCGCCTGGATGAGCTCGACATCGTTTCGGGGGGAGTCGCGATCCGGTTCGATGAAGCCTACGTCGACCCCGATTACCTTGGCGCTGTCTCGCGCGGCCCGGCGGATGACTTCGGCGTGAAATATTCTCAGCCACGGCCAGTTTCCAATCGACTCCAAGGAGGTCGGGTCGATTCCGATGATGACGATTTCGGAGGTGTCCTGTTCCGTCCAGAAGACGTGAAAATTCTGATCGTAGAGCTGGTTCTCTATTGGCCGAAAAATGTCGAGGTGCAGCAGCAGTACCGCGATCGCGCTGGCGGCGATGCCTGCCAGGAGGCCCCGGTAGCGAAAGCTCGTGTTAGCGGCCATGACCGAGTCCCTGCGCGGCCTCGAGAACATCTCCAGATGGGCCAGGCTTCTGATCGGGTTTCTCGGGAGCGCCCCTGCGCTCCGAAAGGTAGTTGCTCCCTTGAAATCGCTTCAGGTACTTCTTCAGTTCCGCTGCACGCGATCGTATGGGAGCTCCCAACTTTCTCAGTGACGTTGTTCACCACCGCGATGGTGATGCTCATGATGGGGAATCGCTCGAGGGAGCCTGAGCGATTCTCGACCTCGATGTGCTGTCTGGTTTTGTCTTGCTGGTCGTAAAAGTCGGGAATCGTTTCATCGGAACTCTCGACCATCCCACTGCAAATGACGGCCTCGCGCGTTTGGCTCGTTACGATCACGAAATCGTCTCCACCGATGTGACCGACGAAGTCACTGGCGTCGCCCTTTTCGCGTACCGACTGAACGAGCAGTCGCGCGGTATGAACGATGACCAGATCTCCGGCTTCGTAGCCATACTTGTCGTTGTACGCTTTGAAGTTGTCCAGGTCGCAATAGCACACCGAAAACTCGGAGCCGGCGGCGAGTCGTTGCTGGACGACCCGCTCGATCATGATGTTGCCGGGAAGCTTGGTGAGTGGGTTAGCGCTCGATTGCTCCTGAGTGCGGCGAATGACCATCTCGATCCGAGCTTTGAGCTCGAGGGGATCGACCGTCTTGATGACGTAGTCGTCGGCACCCTTGCCCAATCCCGTGATCTTGTCGTCTACTTGATCTTGGCTAGTGAGCATGATGACCGGAATGAAGGAGGTCGAGAAGTCGCTCTTCAATTGCTCGCAAGCTTCTAGTCCGTTCATCTCTTCCATGTTGACGTCCATGAGGATGAGATCGGGTACCTCCTGCCTGGCGACGACGATCGCTTCCCGGCCGTTCTCGGCCGAAGTAACTTCGTAACCCCAAGACTCCAGCAGGTATTGGGTGAGCCTCAAGATATCGGGCTCGTCGTCGACTGCTAGTATCTTGTGCGTCAAAGACAGCTCCTCCGCTTCAATCGTTAAGGTTCGAAAGACCTAGACCAGGTTCAAATGAGCAATTTCCGTACCAAAGATGCGACTAGGAAGGGGGTTAAAGGGGTTCCACCGTTATGCTTCAACTAGTTGATAAGTAATGCTTTAACTCGGTGCGACCGGCCTCGGTGCCTACCGTTGGACGGCCTCGTGGAGGGATTTTCCCGCCGCGGCGTCGGATATCCCCTACAACTTGCTGACAAAGTCGACGCGGCAGTTAAAGGCCGATTCGCCCGCTGGATCTTCCCGGCGAGGCCGATGCAGGAGAAAGCCTATGGACTAGACGGGTTTACGTGTGGAAATGACCGCACTCTTTCAGAGAAGGCGTCCCAGTTTCCTCGGCGTAGTCGGCGATCAAGCAGCGGAAACATTGAGTTTTTCTGGGTCGGGGCGCGTGACCAAGTTCTTTGGCATAGGGGTTGCAATTTCTCCCAGCACGAGGAGTTCGGAGTGCAAGGAGAACTTGGAAAATGAAACAGAATGATGTGGAAGTGGCGGAGTTTGTTGAGAACTCCCAGCTTGCCTTCAAAATCCTCGACTACTTCCGTCGTTACCCCCAGGCGAAGGACACGGTCGAGGGGATCGCAAAGTGGTGGGTTCAAGACGACCCAATCGAGGTGCGTCGCGTGCTGGACAAGCTCGTGGATCTGGATCTCGTGGGTAAGCGGAGTAACGCCGCCTTGGATCTCTACTACGCCGGCTCGAGTAACGGGCACCAGTAACCTGAAGGGTTCCCTCGCCCCTAGGTCTCGCCGTAGCCGCGGCCATTCAATCGATCTGTCGCGGCGTAGGCGGACGCTACTTGCGGTCCATCTGCTCGTGGTAGATCACTTCCAGAGTCTCTTGATGGAGCGGTGGGTCTGCCGGTCCTCTCTTTCTGATGACTACCATCGCGTAGCCAATGATGCCGAAGATGATGGTCACCTGTCCGAGAACCAAGAAGGCATCGGTAGTTCCCGATCCCTTGAGTAGGGAAGCCGAGATACCCAGACAGAAGTTGACCAGGTAGATGATCGCTACTGTTTCCTTTTTCCGCATTCCGAGTCCCAGAAGGCGATGATGGAAATGGTCGCGACCCGTATAGACGATCCACTCGGTTAGGTTTCGAACCAGGCCTTCGCGAACCCGCATGATGGTTATCAGCACCATGTCGAATATCGGCACTGCCATGATGAGAACGGGAACGATGAGATCCTTTGGGCTTCCCTCCGCCCAGTCCCCAGTGATAGCCAAGCAAGCCAGAGTGAAGCCCAAGAACGTCGAACCACTGTCACCGAGAAAGATTTCTCCCGAGGCGTCGCGCCGATGGGGTTTGTAGTTGTAGGGAAGGAATCCGGTTGCCGCTGCCAGGAGAGTGAAGCAGAGCAGCGCCAAGCTGGGCTGACCGGTGACGACGGCCGCGCCACCGAGAAAGAAGGCGTTGATGGCCTGGGCGGCGAGCATCAAGGCGCTGCCTCCCTGACATCAACGACATCAACGACACCAACGACACCGACGACACCGACGAACACCGGATTGCCGTATAGCGCCACGCGATTTCCTCTTCGCGCCACGAGCCGGTAGAAGAGCGGTTCGTCGCCTGCATCGTCGGCCCATTCCAGCTCGACGCCGTCCTCGTCGATATCGACGTCCCGTCTCGCCAAGACGTCGCCGTTCCGAACCAGGCTCACGGTGACGCCATCGAGGGCCTCACCGTGAGCGTTCAGCTTGGCGTCGATCCGACACGGGCTAGCGTGGCTCGTTCGCTCCCCCATCGATACCTCCTCGCCATCGCAAGTGGCCCGAAAGCTTTCCAACGTCAAATGGCTGTCTTCTGGCTGCCTCACCGCGTACATGGAGCCTCTGGCAAGCGCCTCGAGGACGCCCCGACGCGACCGCTCCGTCGCGAAGACCACGGTTTCCACTTCTCCCAAGAACTTGCCGCCGGCTTCGCCCTCTCGGTGAAGGTCGAGCTCGCCGACCGTCCAGATGGGGTCGGGGCGATCGCCGCGAACGAACTCATGCAGGGCCCGATCCCAGGGCCCAGCAGGCGCCGCTGCTCGGCGATCGCCTTCGTAAAGAGACGCGAAACCCGTGGCACCGCGCGTTGCGGTAATGAGCTCCGGATACTCGTCGCTTCGATACCGAACCGGATAACGGGAGTGCTGGAACTCGGTAGATGCTTCGGGGTGGGCCCAGAACGTAAGGGCGGAAGTCGAATGGGATGCGTCCAAAGCGTCCTGGTAAGGTGCGGCCCCTGCATCACCGACGTAGGGACTGTACCTGGGTACGAGATAAGGCCAAAATCGGACGAGGGCGGCAACACTGCCTGCTGCAACCAGCCAAACTACGAGAGTGCTAGGGAATGACCTTCTGCGGTTCCGACGCAGTTGACTGACAGCCCAGAACGCAGGAAGCAAAGGCCAAACAAGAAGCATGGAGCCCCGCGCCGAACTCCAACACTCCGGGCGCGCTCATTTCGGGTAGCGCGCGCGCGAGTCCGGCGAGGTCCGCGTTGTCTGGAAAGAAGACTAGCAAGTGGCGATGTGCGGAGTTGAGCGTGAGATTTCCGGTGAGCGGAGACCCCTCCCAATAGTAGAAGGGCGTGATCTCGACACCCGGCAGTACGAGGACACCGCTTTCGCGCTCGGCCTGACGAGCGGCCTGCAAGTAGCGCTCGAGATCCCGAGGGCGCAACGAGGGGGAGCGGACCGAAGCGGCAAAAGCCTTGCGGAAAAGAGGTGGACCATACTCGAGACGGGTCAGGAAATGATCTCCCAAGAGGACCGCATCGATACCTTCGTCTCGTGCTCTCAGTGCAATTTCTTCGACCGTATGGCTCCCATCGCTGAACGTGGTGTGGACGTGGAGCGCCGTGCGAAGCACAACGCTTTCGGCCTGGGGAGTCGCCGCAGTCAAGGCAGTGACGAGAACGAGCACGTTCATCCCTTGCTGACCTCCTCCAGAACGGAAAGGATTCGAGCGGCCGAATTGCGCCAGGAAAAATCGCGCGCGCGAGCCCGGCTTCGACGAGCTGTTTTCGTAGCCGCTCCTCGCTGAGTAGTCGGCGGAGTCCCTCCGTCCACTCCCGAGGCGTGTTCGGGTCGAGCAGGAGCGCCGCTCCGGACGCAACCTCAGGGAGCGACGACGCCTTCGAGCAGGCCACCGGGACGCCGCTAGCCATGGCTTCCAGAACCGGGAGCCCGAAACCCTCGTAGAGAGAGGGGAAGGCAAAAACACGAGCGCCGGCGTAGAGCGCGGGAAGATCCTCGTCGGCGACGAGTCCCGGAAGCAGGACCCGGCCCCCGAGCCCCAACCCGTCGATTAAGTCTTCCAGCCTTCGTGTCGAAACCGCCGCTCGGCCCGCCAGCACCAGGTCGACATCCGGCTCGTGTGAAGCCAGATCCGCAAACGCTCTTACGAGACATTCGTTGTTCTTGTGGGCGCGGAAATTGGTTACGGAAAGGACATAGTCTCTGGACAATCCCAGTTTCTCCGCGACGCGTGGGCTGTGCTCTCGGGCATCGGGAGAGAAGGTCGAAGAGACGCCTAGTGGGATGACCTCGATTCGTGAGCGGTGGAACCCCAGCGTATCTTCTAGATCGTGGCGGGAATGTTCGGAGTCGGTAAGGACGCGAGCCACGCGCGAAGCCAGGAGTCGTGCCCAGGGTTTGAAGAGGAGGTTTTTGACTCGTCGGCCTCCAACCTTGAGAAAAAGGACGTCATGAATCGTCACGACCGAAGGGCACGGCGCGGCCAGGGGAGCCTTGTAGTAGGGCGAGAAGAAAACGTCGACACCATCTTTCGCTAGGGCTACTGGAAGGGCGACCTGATCGAACCAGACCGTCGCGGGTTGCCCCAATACGCGAACTTGTACTCGTTCTCCACGGAGATCGGTCCGCGTCGTGTTGTCGCCGTAGAGAAACAGGCGCGCGTCGGGATCGATGTTTGGCGTTTCCGAGATAAAATTCTCCACCACACGACCGATCCCGGCTGGGTCGCTCGCTGTAGCTCTCGGACGTCCACGCCGATCTTCATTGGGGTGAGGATAAAACCTCCTCGTAAACACGCTCTACGCTAGCCACGTGCGACTCGACGGAGAAGTGCTCTTCTGCCCGGCGGCGTCCCGCGGCCCCCATCTGCCGGCGAAGCGGTTGGTCTCGATAGAGTCGCTCTATCGCCTCTGCCCACACTTGCGGCGAAGCCGAGCGGACGACGACTCCGGTTTCGCCGTCTTGCACGACTTCCTCGACACCTCCGCCACCCGCCGCAACGACCGCGAGACTCGAGGCCATCGCCTCGATCAGCGCACGCCCGAAAGGCTCGTCTCGGGCGGTATGAAGCAGTAGGTCGGCCTGCTTGAGTACTTGCGGTACATCACGCCGAAATCCAGCAAAGATGCAATGGTTTTCGACTCCCTGGCGTTTTGCGATGCTCCCAGGCGGGCGCGCTCTCCCCGCGAGGATGGCACTTCATCTCCTACCAGGACCAAGGTTGCGTCCAGTCCTCGGGTCCGCAGCAGCGATAGGATCTCGATGGCCAAATCTTGGCGCTTCCAAGGGATGAGTTGTGCGAGCAACGCAAGGACGAACTTTCCCGCAAGGCCCCACTCGCGGCGCAGTGCGGGATCGGGCTGGGCGCGCGCGAAGGGCTCGAGGTCGACGCCGTTGTGAATGACGTCGGGACCCCGTGAGCCCGACTGCGCCCCGAGGAAGTCGAATCGGCGTGCGACGGCGTGCGAGTTCACCACCACTCGTGTCGAGACCTTGGCGAGTGCGCGATCCAAAAGGCCGTCCGTTCCCAGAACTCGCACGTGCCACAGCACCGGAACGGAAGCCAGCTTTCCCACCAGCCCAGCATGAAGCATGGCGCGGGTTCCGTTGGCGTGGAGCAGCTCGATCTCGTACCGACGGACGAGCCCGAGCCAGGAAGGGATGGCGAAGGGCACGGTAAGGGCGCTCAATCTGCGGAAGGAGGGCATTCGCCGAACCAGCGTGGGTATGCCCCTTTCTAGGAGCGTTTCAAGGAAATCTCCTTCTTCCGGACAAACCACATAGGGCTCGAAGCGGTCGCGGTTCATGCGGTCCACGAGGCCTAGTAGGCTGACCTGGCCACCACCCACGAAGGTGCCGGCGTTGGCGACTAGAAGCACACGCGTCGTCATATTACGAAGGCTCCTGATATCCAGAGAGAAAGGCCGCGGATGCGTCCTACGTCGAACGCCGCGTCCATCAACAACTTCGTGATCGGTGTGAGTAAGGGTACGGATAGTCCCACCCTCTTCCAGGCGAAGCGGTAGCGGACGAGCGTGACCACGTAGTACGTGGCTGCAAGCATCGACAGCGAAATCAGAACCGGGGCTTCTACGGCAACGAGCAAGGCAGTGACCACCGCCAGGCAAACGGAAAGCGAGATCCTGAGCTCGCGAAGAACGAGCTGGAAGCGCTTGCTTCGAGCCAGGTGGAGCAGGGCGATGGCCGAGACGCCACGGCGGTAGAGCCAACGCGCGATGCCACGAATCGAATCGCGAGCGCGATGGTAAACGAGCGCTCGGGGGTTGAAAATGGCAGGGTAGCGCTCGGTGAGTCGACCAAAGAGCTCCGAGTCCTCTCCACCGTAGATCCCGGTGCTCTCGGAAAATCCTCCCAGTTGATTCAGTATGTTCCGTCGAGCGGCGGCATTCACCGTGGACAAGCCGCGGGTGGGTGCGGGCGCATCACCGGCGCGAGCGATGCGTCTGAGTCCGCCACCCGGAAAGCCGAGCACGATCTCCGTTTTTCCAAGGATGCCGGAAGGCTGTGCCAGCACCGCACCAGCGACGGCGGCGACTTCTGGATCCTGGAACGGAGCCACGAGCTCTCGCAGCCAATTTGGATCGACGATAACGTCATCATCGGTGAACGCAACGAGCGGGTGGGAGGCGGCTCGAAGAGCGGCGTTACGGCTCCAGGCGAAGCCGCGCCCCTCCCTTGGGAGCACGACGTAGCGGTCGACTCCGGGGTCTTCTGGTGAGCTCGTCTCTTCGACTACGACCAGCTCGATCTTATCCCTGGGATAGTCCAATCGACGGAGGGACTCCAAGGCCTGACGCAACAGCTCTCTGCGATCCATCGTGCTGATGAGTACGGAGACGTAGGGGAGCTCAGGCACGGGCCGGTTCCTCCCGACGGGACATTCTTCTTTGCAGCGGTTGTCGTTGCTTCGTTCTGGTCGAGTGCGACGACGAGAGCCGTGACTAGCCAGAACGGCTCCATGATTCGCACGATGATGAAAGTGTTTGCGCCGATCCCATGCACCAGGAGCGCCACGAAGCCGGCTAGGTAGCCCAATGAGAGCGCCGAGGCGAACCGGTCCTTTGCGTTGCGCAGGCGGTGTCGCGCCATGCGGAAGATGCTGAACGCCAACCAGGCAAAGGCGGCAAAGCCCAAGAGGCCGGTTTCCGTGAGGACCCGGACGTACTGAGCGTCCATGAAGCCGTAGCCGGCGACCCCGTGGCCGATGAGAGGCTTTTGTGCCCAGCCACGTAAACCCACGCATCAACCGGAGAGCTCCTCCAATCGAGACACCGGCCGGGGAGGTCCATCCAGAGACCCGCGCCGTGGCGACGAAAGAGGAAGGCATGCCCTCGACCGAATCCGAAGGCTTGTTTCATCAAGCCGCGTAGTGTCACACGGTGGTGGTGGGTGACCGCCGCCCGGTACGTACGCGACCGTGATGCCTCGCCCGTAGAGACGGGCACAGAAATCGTAATCCTCGCCGGAGATGACGGCACGCTCGTCGAAACCGCCGAGCTCGGTGGCCAGCGCGCGGCGAACAGAGAAGTTGGCCGTGGGAAATCCTCCCGATCGGGGCGTCCATTCCCGATGCCGGGCCGGCGAGTCGGGCAGTCTCAGCGTGTAAAGGGAACTGAAGACTTCGATCGCCGACTGTGCGGGAGCTCCCATCACCCTGCCGGCGACGGCACCGACGGAGGGGTCGTTGTATGCGGCCGTCAAGTGGGAAAGCCACGCCGGACTGGGACTGCAGTCGGAGTCCGTGAAAGCGATGATTTCTCCGGTGGCGGCGCGAATGCCTGCATTGCGCGCGGCGGCGGCGCCTTTCTTGGGCTCTTGCAAAACCCGAACGCCGCTGGACTTGGCCTGTGCAAAAGAGCGCAGGAGCGACAAGCTTTCGTCCGAGGACCCGTTGTCGACGAAGACAACTTCGCTCGGAGCGGGGGCCAGTCGGTCCAATGCCTCGAAGAGAAGGGGTAGCGTCCGGGATGCGTTCAGAACCGGGATGACAACCGAGACGGAGCTCGCTAGATGTCCTCGATCAGGCAAAGCACCTCGCGCTGAATGGGCTCACCCGTGACCTCGGCCTTGCCTTCGGTGAGGAGCATGTTCACCTCGCTGCGAATGCCGAAATCCGAGAGGTAGATGCCGGGCTCGATGGAGAAGGCAGTGAACGGCAGAACTTTCCGTTCGTCTCGAGTCTCGAAGTTGTCCATATGCGTACCGTTGCCGTGAACTTCGAGACCAATGTTGTGGCCGGTGCGATGAAAGAAAGAATCTCCGTATCCTCGCTCTTGTATGAAAGTCCGCGCCGCATCATCGACATCGCAACCGCGCAAGGGCTCGCCGGCCTGCACTCTCGCGATGACGAAATTGATCGCCGCGTCGCGCCCGCCCGCCACCACTTCCCAGATCTCGCGGATTCGCTCCGGCACGGTGGGACCTACGTAGCCCACCCACGTGAAATCGGCATAGATACCATTGTCACGGTCGAGCTTGGCCCAGAGGTCGATGAGCACGAAACTCGCGAGTCCGATTTCGCGGTCGGAGTGAGCACTCGGGGCGTAGTGGGGATCGCCGCTGTGTTCGTCGATCGCGACGATGGGTGGTGAGGAAGTTACCAGGCCGAGATCGGCGAACTGTTCCATTATGAATTGTTGCGTCTGGTACTCACTCGCTTTCTCGCCGGTCACGATACGTTGTCGAATCTCGGCGAAGGCGCGATCCTTGGCCTCGGTCGTCGCCCGGGCGGCTTGCCGATGGAGGTCCGCCTGTTCTGGAGTGAGGCAGGACTCGAAAATCGACACCAGATCGGCCGAGCTCTGAATATCCTTTCCAAGCTCGGTGAGAAGCTCCACCGTTCCCGCGTCGACGCGGGAAACGTACGGTATGTTGCATTTCGGCGAATACTCCATCGCGATCTTCTTCGCGCCCACCGTCGCTTCCGAAAGCCTTTCCCGCATTTCTTTCCAGCCGGCGTAGACGAGCTTTCGGCCAGGAAGGTGGTCCAGGTGGTGGCTTTCGATCGCGTGGACGATGCCGATGGCTTCACCCTGCGCCGGCAAGAAGTAGAACCAGCGCCGCGTTGCGAACCGATCCTCGGGGAAGAGCGCCACCTTTTGGGAGATCGGGTTCTGGCCGTGGAAGTCGTAGAGCAACCACCCGTCCAGATGAAGCTCGGTGAGGATCTTCTGAATGTGTTCGGTCGGTAATTGGCGCACGGTCCTACCCCTCAGTTTGAGCGAGCTGATTCTATCGCGAAGATCCCACACAGCCAAGTACAGCCAATACGCGGCTCCTTCCCAGATGGTCAAATAACTCGTAGAATGCAGCTCGCGATGCTCGCGAAAAAGGAACAGTCGCCGAAAGGCCACGAGGGCAAAATGCTGCTGGTGGACGGTAATTCGCTCGTCTATCGCTCGTTCTTCGCGATCCCGCGGTTGACGAACCGGGACGGCGTGCCGACCAACGCAGCTTATGGCTTTGCTACCGTTCTCCGAAAAATCATGGCCGAGGAGACTCCCGAGCGCGTGGCGGTGGTATTCGATGCGGGCGGCAAGAATTTTCGGCATCGGCTCTATCCGGAATACAAGGCGAATCGCCCCCCGACGCCGGGCGACCTGTCCGTGCAGTTCCCCCTGATCAGGGAAGTCTGCAACGTCCTGGGCCTACCCATCGTGGAAATCCGGGGTGTGGAGGCCGACGATATCGTGGGCACGCTCGCCGCGAGGGCAGAGCGGGAAGGATATCGGGTCTTCGTAGTCTCTTCGGACAAAGATTTCTTGCAGTTGGTGTCCGAGCAGGTCACGGTCATCAATCCGGGCAAAGAACTTCGCTACGATCCCGGGTTGGTGACCGAGAAATTCGGCGTCCCTCCGGAAAACGTCACGGATGTTCTGGGTCTGGTTGGCGATAGTGTCGATAACGTTCCCGGAGTTCCAGGAATCGGAATGAAGGGAGCGGTTTCACTGATCCGAGAGTGGGGCTCGGTCGAGAGTGCCCTGGAGAACGCCGAGAAGATATCCAACAAGAGGCAGCGCGAGGCTTTGCTCCAACACGCAGAACAGGCCCGACTATCTAAGAAACTGGTTCGGCTCGACACCAACATTGTCCTGGAAATAGATTCGGACGAGCTTCGCTACCAGGGCACCGATCGAAAGGCTGCCTTCGAGCTCTTCGGCCGGCTTGGCTTCACTTTTTTGCTCAACGAGTATCTGCCGGAAACTTCCTCGGCTCCGCCGGGCTCGTACCTGCCGCTTTCCTCGCGTGCCGAGCTCAAGCGGTTGATGGACACGGCGACTAAACGCAATCGTCTCGCGTTATCCCTCTTGACTGCAGAGAACGAGGCCTCGAGTGGGCTGCTCGGAGTCGGGCTGGCGGTCGATCCGGGAAAGGCATTCTTCGTTCCAGTGGGCGGGAAATGGACCGAAAAGGGCATCCTCGGTGAGCTGGCGCATGTCGTTTCCGATCGCTCGGTGCTCAAAGTTGGGCACGACTTGAAGCGAGCCAAACTTTGGTTTGCCAGAAGGGGCGTCGACTTGTGTGGCATCGGCTTCGACTCGATGGTCGCCTCCTACGTCCTGAACCCGAGCAAGAGGATCAACGACCTGGAAACACTATCGGTCGAGATACTTCAGAGGCCCATCAGCGAGTCGAAATCCGACGTCGACAGGCAAGCGGTGCTCCCGGGTTTGGCCGGTGCCGGCGTTGTCACCGAACAAGAGATCCGGCCCAGCGCGGAGCGAGCCGACGCGGTTCTTCGGATTCAGGAAAAGCTCGAGCCACGAATCGACGAAGAGGGGTTGGGGATGGTTTTTCGCGAATTGGAGCTACCTCTCATCGAGATCCTGGCGGACATGGAGAGGGTGGGCATTCGGCTCGACGTGGACCAGCTCCGCGGCATGTCGCAAGAGGTCGGGAAGGAGCTGGGAGAGCTTACCGCGGAAATCTACGAGCTGGCAGGTGTCGAGTTCAACATCAACTCCCCGAAGCAGCTGGGAGAAATCCTCTTCGAGAAGATGAATCTTCCATCGTTCCGCAAGACGCAAAAGCAGCGCTCCGCGTCGACCAAGATGGAAGTGCTGAAAGAGCTCGCTGACCATTTCGAGCTTCCCCGGAAGGTCCTTGACTATAGGAGCTTGGCCAAGTTGAAGGGGACCTACATCGATGCATTGCCCGCGCTCGCCGATCCCCAGACGGGCCGCATCCACACATCGTTCAACCAAACGGTTGCTGCGACGGGTCGTTTGTCGAGCTCGGATCCGAACCTTCAGAACATTCCGATTCGAACGGAGCTCGGACAGCGCATTCGCCGCGCTTTTGTGGCCGAGCCGGGTTGGCTTCTTCTTTCTGCGGATTACTCGCAGATCGAGCTACGCGTGCTCGCTCACATGAGCGGGGACCCAAACCTGATCGAAGCGTTCCGCCAGGGAGAAGACATTCACGCCCGAACTGCGGAGCAAGTGTTCGGCGAGGGCTCGGGACTCTCCGAGCCGGAGCGGCGGCGACGGGCGAAGATCATCAACTTCAGTATCATCTACGGGAAGACAGCCTTTACCTTGGGAAAGGAGTTTGGCGTTCCCACCCGTGATGCGCAGGCCTTCATCGATAACTATTTCGATAAGTACGCTAAAGTCAGAGAGCTTCTCGACAAGATCATCCGCGAGGCGCAACTAACCGGCAAAGTGAAGACGGTCTTCGGGCGCCACCGCTACGTGCCCGAGATCGGGAGCCGCAATCACGCCACGCGGGAAGCCGCAAAGCGCGTGGCGGTGAACGCTCCCATTCAGGGGACGGCGGCCGATCTCATCAAGAAGGCGATGGTCGATCTAAAGGGCGAGCTTACGGGTCGAGGCTTGCAGAGTCGTTTGTTGCTGCATGTACACGACGAGCTCGTGTTGGAGGTTCCGCAGAAGGAAGCGGAGGTCGCTACCGACTTGGTACGGGAAGTCATGGAAGGTTGCTACCCGATGGCGGTGCCACTAAGAGTGGAGACCTACCTGGGAGCGAGCTGGATGCATTGAGCTCATGCCGGCCGTTTTCCAATCATCAGCAGCGGGTAGGAAAAAAGGTTGGCCAACAGGCCGGGCCGGCTCACGTTGTTCTTCATGACGGACAGGAGCTCCGCTCGCGCAGCCTCGGGGCCCTCGTAGACGCCAGCCCGATCGGGCATACGAAGTAGCCGCGGTAGATTCACGATGAAGTTGTTGAAGTCGTTCCGTAGGTAGTCGGCACCCACGATCCGAACCTCTCGCAAACCGGCCCGCGATGCCCTTTCGGCGAGCTCCTTCCGGGAAAACGGAATTTCATCGACATGGCAGGTTTCGCGGCCCAGTTTTTGTCCGCTTTGACACCCGCGTGGAAGAGTAGTCCCCAGCGGTTAGGGACCCAAACGAAGCTGATCCCGCCCGGTCGAAGGACGCGGGCGTGGACATCGAAGATCGCTTGCCGATCCTCACCGAAGAAATGCTCGGCGGTCCCGAAGGACATGGATACGTCGTAACGGTCAAACGCGTCTTCAGGTAACTGCAGCAGATTGCCAGGCCGGAAATCCGGCTCTACTTCGAATTCTTGTGCCACGTAGCGGGCGTTGCGGAGTTGTTTGTCGCTGTAGTCCACGAGCGTTGTTTTAGCACCCCGGAGAGCAAAAAGGAGTGAGACCTTGCCCTCTCCGCAACCGAGCTCCACGGTTCGGAGCCCTTCGAACCCGGCGAAGCTGGCGAGCACCGACTCTTGCATCGCACGCTATCCTGGGCATGATGCATACCCCAAACAGGAGCGGAAGACGGGAGTCAGTTCCGGCAACGTTTCTTGTTCCCAGAGCCCTTGGTGTTGTTCGTTCCGGCGAGGAGCTTTCACGACGAACGGCCTCCTCTCAAAGAAATCCACATATCCCGAAACAGACGACGCTCGCCGCTCGAGAAGTAGAGGCGCAGCATCGGTACGACGAAGACCAGCGAAGTCGAAAGGGCAACGACCGCCAGTCCCCAATAGGCCTCGGTGCCAGTCGCCCGGTGGAGGGCGATCTGGCTGGCTCCCAGAACGAGCCCGCAACAAACCGGAAGGACGATTGATCGAACGACGTAACGCAGCGTTCCCACGCCAGTCAGATGGCACACGATTCGCGAGACGAATACGAGTTGCGTGACGACGAGAGGAATGCCAGTGCCTAGGGCCACGCCAAGCAAGCCGTAGCTCCGAACCAACACGATGCTCAGGATCAAGTTGGCCAGGGCCTTGAGTCCATTGAGACGAGTCAACCGGTGATGCTGTCCGGTTCCGTAAATGACGTTCATGGCGATGGATTGAATCATCTCGAGCGTGAAGGGAAAGAGTAGATCTGCCGGAAGCTCTCCTCGCCGGTGAACGCCAGCGCTTCCACTAGGGTTTTGGCCAGCGCGGGGTCCCCCGAGTCGGAGGCGACGAGTCGGGTGTCCAAAGGGCCGAGGATTTCCGGGGTCGCGCCGGCGGGAGTAGCCACGACGGGCGTGCCGCAAGCGAGCGCTTCGACGGTGACCAGGCCGAATCCCTCGTGGCAGCGAGTGGGCAGCACGAACAGGTCTGCAGCCTGGTAGTAGAGGGGGAGCTCGTCCTCGGGAATGAAACCAAGAAATCGCACGCGGTCCGCCAGACCCAGATCGGCGGCGAGCTCTTCCAGGAATGGTCTGAGCGGTCCGGTTCCTCCGATCAAGCAATGGAAGGTCCGGTCATCGGGAAACTTGCGGAGGGCTCGGAGGAACGTGTCGATGCCCATTCGTTGTTCGAGATCGCGGATGGTCAAGAGCAGAAGGGCATTCTCGGGTAGTCGCAGCTTGTCGCGCAGCGCCACGCAGTTGGTGGCGGGGCGGAAGTGATCCAGATCGACGCCGCCTGGTATCGACACCACGGGAGCGTCCAGCTCGCCGTGAGTATCCGACAAGAGTTTTCTGGAAAAGTCGCTCAGTATGACGATCCGGTCGCTTCCACCGAGTGCCCGGCGTTCCAACCGCCGAAGGGCAGCGGAAACAAGAGGGGTGCTTATTGAGGCTCTTCCGTTTGTCGGATCGACGGCGCGCAAGCGGTATTCCGTTCCCGCCGGAGAGTAAAAAACAGTAGATGCGGGGCACATTCGAGGGCAGCACGGATTGCACCCCAACCGCCGAGAACGGCTGGTTGAAGATGACCACGTCTCAGTCTTGTTCTTCGAAGTGGTCCCGAAAGGAGGTCTTTGCCCCAAGGATCGACGACGAAGCGTACGACAGCGGGCGGGCTCGGTTGACATCGTACTGCAGCAAAGGGACGCCATTCATTGCGTCGGCAGGAAGTAGGTCGCCACTCGGTTGGCGGCACAGCAGTTGAACGGAATGGCCACGGGCTGCGAGTCCACGTGCTTGTTCCTTGATGACGCGGGCCGATCCGCCCGTTGTTTGAAGCGGAGAAACGTCCGCTACGATGAGCACGTTCAGTTCGTTCTTGTTCAAGGACTCGGCCCTTCGTGCTCCCATCACAGCCATCACGTTTGGACGCGAGGCGGAGCAAGCAATAGCCCGCCGGAACAGTTGTCGATGCTGGATTTATTTTTCAGGCTACACCTTCCGGCAACTACGGTCAAACCGCCTGGTTTTATTGAAGTTGTGATTGTGAGGAACTGCACCAGAATGTTATCATCTTCTTACTAATTCATTATTCCCAACAAAAAAAGAGCTTGGCGCACCGGAGACGCCGGCGTCCGCGTTCTCATGTCGAAGCAAGCTATGACTTGGCGTCAGGCTTTCGTTCGGAGCGCCCCGTTCCTATGCATCCACGCTGCTCTCTTGCTCGGAACGGCTTGGCAGGCCTTCGCTCTAGTACCTTCCAGCCTAGAAGCCTCCGACTCTCTGCGGCTCTTGGCATCGCATCTGAAAGAGTTGGTCGCTCTGTTCTTGGTTTATGGCCTACTCGCCAAGCTGCTCGGGAGATGGTCTCAGGCTGCGTCGACGCTGGCGCTCGTCTTTCTGACGACACTGAGCGCAATGTATTTCGTGGTGACCGTAAAGACGCGGGTCGTCTACGGTGCCTACTACTTGCTCGATGAGTTCGTACACTTCGTGGTGCTCTACGGCCCTACGTATCTGACTCCGCTCTCGTGCGCCTCTGCTCTCGGCGTCCTGCTCGGCCTGGCGCTTTTGCCTTACAGTCTGGTGGTTCTCGGGCGGCGTAGTGAATGGGCTCGGGGGACGATGGCGATCCTCGCGTTCGTCTCCTTGCTATGGGGCACTGCCGGTTGGCTTCTTCCGTCCGAAGATGTTCCGGAGTACATCAGTCGGGGACCATTGGGGCTGCTAGTTGGGGCCACCATCCGGGATGCGGAATACCGAGAGCGTTCTTCGGCGAAGCTCTTGGAAGTCGACGGATTGCTCAGGGCCTCTTTGGATTCTGGCGTCAACGAGCCCCCGCCGCTCCTTTCGGACTCGGCGCCGTTCGACAAGGTCATCCTGTATCAGATGGAAGGTGTTTCCGGACGGATCTTCGACCCGGATTCTGACTACGCTTTCGTGCTTCCGAGGCTCAGGCAATGGGCGCAGCATGCCATTCAGTTCCGGCATCACTACACCCTGAGCACACTTACGTTCCACAGCTACCAAATGATCAATATAGGGGGCTACATAAGAAGTGGAAGTCGTTTGGAGACGGTGGAGGCAGGTTCCTCGAGTCTCGTCAAACCCTTGGTCCGTGAGGGGTTCGAAACCGCGTTCTTCAGCGCATTCGATCTCTACTACCGTGGCAACGCCCGATTCTTGGAAGATCTCGGCTACCAGACCGTGATGCACTTCGATGACTTTCCACGCTCTTACGCGCACAATGGAAAGGCTATCGATGATCGAGCCCTCATCGATAGCTTCCGAGTTTGGGCCAAGGAGAAGAAGCGTTTCTTTGCGGCCATCAACCCCATGGGCACGCACCACCCTTACTGGAGCCCGGAGGGAGACTTCATGGGTGACTGGAAAGGCAACGCCGAGTTCCGAAACTACTTCAATGCGCTCCACTATCAGGACGAGATTCTTGGGGAGCTCATCGACTACGTGGATCGCGAGCATCCAGAGGCGCTAGTCGTCATCCTGAGCGATCACGGAATCCGGGAGTATTTCGCGGAGCTCGAGCGACCCGATCCAGACGAAGAGGGGTTCGTCGCTTCATTCGAGATGCGGTTTCACGTGCCGCTCTATTTCTACAACCGGCGAGCGTTTCCGACGAAAGTGCGGAGCCAGATGTCGACGAGCCATGTAGATCTGCTACCGACCGTGCTCGATCTCATGGGAGTGGAGGTTATCGACAGAGCTCTGGGAGGCTCGAGCCTACTCTCGAAGAAGCAGAGGGTTCACTTCTTGAACACGCAGCACAACCTGGACGTCCTGGCCTTGCTGGACGGAAGGCACAAGTATCTTTTCGAAAGAGAAACAGGGAAAGAGGAGCTATTCGCTCTCTCGGACTCCGGTGAATGGAAGTGCGTGGAGGGCGCTCGGCAGCGCGCTCGCGCGAAGCACTACCGAGAGCTGGTCACGTCTTGGTATCGCTACTTGACTGAGTAGGCCGGGAACAATTCTCTGAGCAAGCCGAGCATGTCGTTGCTATGTGTGCCATGCCAAAGAACCTTGTCGCAGTGCTGACACCGTTTGAAGCCATCCTGAGTGGAAAACACGTAAGGAGGCACCTTGTGACGAGCTTCCTCTCGGAGGGCTGGCCGGAGAGGCGAGTTGCAGTCCATACAGCGGCTGAAGAGTTGTTTCCAAGGATCGAGGCCGTAGGTGGTGACGACCTGCACGAGCTGCTCGCGGAAGTCGTCGCTCTCCACCAAAAGCCGCCGGGGATCGCCCGAGCCCGATGCCAAGGGCACGTCCCGAGTCAGGAGAACGCGTCCTTCCCGTCGCGCGATCGCCAAGAGCTCGGGGTCGTCCCAGGAGGCGTTGAAGAGGACATCCTCTCCCGTCAGCCGGAGCCACCGCGCCAGCTTGCCAACCATAGCATCGGATACGAAGCGCGGGGGGTCGGAATCAGCCATGCCGCCAACCTCCGTCGGTCGATTTCACGTTCCGAGTCTAGCAGGCTGATGAAAAACGAGCCAGCCCGCGCGCAGTCGCGAAGTCGACGGAGCGCGAAGGCTTGGGGGTGTCCGCCTCCGTCCGTACTCTGGACGAAGAGAACTTCGACGGACCAGCCGAAGCTGTCGGCGAAGGCTGGGGGCCCCAAGCCACTGATCCTTGATGCGTCGTAAATTTGTCACTCGTGTTGCAATTTTTTTACACACTAATGCGCGTTGCTACGTTGGACTCACGACGCCCGTGCTTTGTTTAGGTGACTTACGGCGATGCATCCGGTGACAGGGCCTGGTACGCGAATTGCATCGCACTAAGGAAGATAAGATGAGCAATAGAGAGAGTGGTTCGAGTTTCGAAACGGAGGCAACATCTTGACCAACGCGCACGCCGTCTCGGTGGGTGAAGTCGGGCCTGTCCTAGGTGGCCCGCAGGGATTTCCGGTGAACCTCGCATGGCTTCGGCGCGGTCTCGCGACCTTCGTCTGGTCATCGAGCCGGTCCCTAGCGTTTCTTCACCACCGGGCGGCCACGGGGATCGCTCATCTGCACCGCGCCTCGCAGCGCACGACGGACGGGATTCGCATCCAATTGGCGGGATCGTTTGTCCAATACCTTTTCGAGAGGCAGGGGATGCAACGGCTGCGCCGGTTCTTTCGCCGTGCCGAGAAGGTCGGAATCGACGCCGCTGCCCGCTCCGCGTTCGGCAGAGGGTTCTTCGAGCTCGAGTCCGATTGGGAAGAGATGCTGAAGTCGCTCGAGCGCTAGCCACTCTCTTTCCGTAGCCATTCCCTCTTTCCGCAACCAATCATTGACCCGACTGCCCGCTGGGTTTAGACTGCGGAGTCCATCACCATGACGGAAACACTGCTCCGATCCACGGTAGAAAGCCCGCTGGGTCCCATCGATCTGCTATCGACTTCGCGCGGGCTGGCGGCCATCGGCTTCGGGGAGCGTCTAGGCTGGCTGGAACGCTGGGTTCGGCGAACCTTTCCGGACGCGCGGATCGTGCAAGGTGTGGGAGCTCTCGATGAGGCCGCCCGACAGATCGAAGAGTACTTCGCTGGCCGTCGGAGGGTCTTCGACTTGGTTCTGGACTTGCGAGGGAGTCCCTTTCAGAGGGCGGTCTGGACCAACGTGGAACGTGTCCCTTACGGCCGGACGGCTTCTTATTCCGAGATCGCGCTACTAGCCGGACGACCGAAGGCGTTCCGAGCGGTGGGGGCCGCGAACGGGGCGAACCCGATTCCCTTTGTGATCCCGTGTCACCGGATCGTAGGAGCAACCGGCTCTTTGACCGGCTACGGCGGGGGCCTCTCCAGCAAGCGATGGCTTCTCGCCCACGAAGGGGTGCTGAAGGACGAGTCCGTCCAGTCCGTGCCGCCCGTACAGTTAGATCTCTTTGCTCGCGGTCCGGCGCCGGCACCCTGATTCCACCTGATGCAGTCGCCGGTCTCCGTTGGACAAGCATTCTAGGAATCAGGCATACTCGGGGCCGAACTGAAACCTTTCTCGATTCCAGGAGGTGGTTGAATGGTTCTCGTTAGACTTGTTGGTGCTCTTTGCCTGGCTGTCGCGCTGTTGGCTCCCGTTAACCTGGCCGCGCAGGACAAACCGGTCGTCGTCATCGAGACCAGCCTGGGCGACATCACGGTCGAGCTCGATCAAGACAAAGCTCCCAAATCAGTGGAGAATTTCCTCGGGTACGTCAACGACGGTTTCTACGATGGGACCATCTTTCACCGCGTCATCCCGACCTTCATGATTCAGGGTGGTGGGTTCACTCCCGGCATGGAAAAGAAGCCGACTCGGGCTCCCATTCAGAACGAAGCGGATAATGGTCTGAAGAACCGGCGCGGCACGTTGGCGATGGCGCGCACTGGAGAGATTCACAGCGCCACCGGCCAGTTTTTCATCAACGTCAAAGACAACTCCTTCTTGGATTACAAGGGTGACAGCGCGCAGGACTACGGCTATGCCGTTTTCGCTCGAGTCACCGAAGGGATGGACGTCGTCGACAAGATCAAAGACGTCAAGACGGGAAGCATGGGCCCTTTCCAAGACGTCCCGACGGAGACCGTTCTCATCAAGACGATCCGTCTACAGACGGCGGAGTAGAGTCGCGGCGCAGGACTCCCACGTCCTGAGTCCAAGCGTGGCGGGGATGTCTTACGCTCCATCTTCCATGCCTCGGGTCCTTCTCCTTCTACCCACCAACACCTACCGGGCTCATGATTTCATGGCCGCGGCGGGAAGGCTCGGAGTGGATGTGACCGTTGTTTCCGAGCAAGCCAGCACGATGGAGAGCATGCAACCTAGCTCGCTGTTCACCGTTGATTTCCTGGAGCCCGAAGAAGCGGCCGCGAGAGCCGTACGCTTCTTCCAACAACACCCTTTCCAAGCGGTCGTGCCGGTCGACGAGGACACCGCCGTGATCGCGGCCGCCATCTCGAAGGCGGTCGGTCTCTCTCACAACTCCCCCGAGGCGGCGACCGCCACACGCTTGAAGCATGTCATGCGGCAGGCGTTGGTCGATGAGGACGTTCTCGCCCCGAGCTATCGGCTCTTCTCGACCGGCGACGACCCCGAAGAGGTGGCGGGCCGCGTGAGTTATCCGTGCGTGCTGAAGCCGGTTTTTCTCTCGGCAAGCCGTGGCGTCATGCGTGCCGACGACGAGCCGCAATTCCGATCGTCGTTCGATCGATTGCGCGCCCTGCTCCGCGACCCCGAGGTGGTTCGGCGAGGAGGTCCGCTGGCCACGAAGGTGTTGGTCGAGGACTACGTTCCCGGCAGCGAGGTGGCGTTGGAAGGTCTGCTCACCGATGGCGAGTTGCAGGTGCTGGCGATTTTCGACAAGCCCGATCCATTGGAGGGACCGTTCTTCGAAGAGACGATTTACCTCACGCCGTCACGTCTACCGGAGGAGCTCCGAAAGGAGATTGCCGAAACGACCTCAAGAGCAGCTCGCGCTCTCGGGCTGAGACACGGCCCCGTTCACGCCGAGCTTCGCCTGAACCCCCAGGGTGTGTGGGTCATCGAGATCGCCGGACGTTCCATCGGGGGGCTCTGCGCGCGGACGCTTCGATTCGGGTCGGGGCTCTCCCTCGAGGAGCTGGTGATTCGGCATGCGTTGGCTTTCGACGTGAGGGAGATCTCCCGGGAGGATGGAGCTGCCGGCGTGATGATGATCCCGATCCCTCGGGCAGGGGTCCTCGAGGAGGTGCGGGGCATTCAGTCAGCGGAGGCCGTTACTGGGATTGAAGAAGTGACCATCACCGCGCACCGCGGTAAGCTCCTGGTGCCGCTGCCCGAAGGCTCGAGCTACCTGGGTTTCATCTTCGCGCGCGCCGCCGAACCCGAACAGGTAGAGCACGCACTACGGGAGGCGGCGCTCCGTCTCGAGTTCGGCTATTTGGAAGGGGCGTAGTAGGGATTTCTTCCCGCGCCGTGATCGGTCGTGTCCATGATGGCGCCGACTTCCGGCGCGACCTTGCGGATCGAAGCCTCGATACCCTGTTTGAGAGTGACATCGGCCATACCGCATCCCTGACAACCTCCGCCCAAGCGGAGATAGACTTCGTTGCCCTTGACGTCGAGCAACTCGACGAAACCGCCGTGCGCCGCAATGGCCGGATTGATTTCCTTCGCGAACGCCTCTTCGATTCTCGCCCGGATTTGATCCGCGGGAGGGATGGAATCGAGCAGGGAGTTGGAGATCGCTTGTTCATCCGACTGGATGACCGAACGGATCGTGGACCCGACTTGTTTGGCCAGGGGAAGCCACTCGCCACCGGTGCCCTTGGCGGTGATCGTCACCCGGTTGTCCTGAACGAGCACGGACTCCACACCCTCGAGGGCGAGAAGCTTTTCGGCTAGCGGAGAGCCTTTCGCCCGCCCCGGGCTGTTGAAGAATGCCGATCCGCCTTCGTAAACTGGCCGATCCACGACGAAGTTACACGTTTCCGTGTCCTTCGGCTCTGCGATGACCTTGATCTCTTCACTCATGGAGACTCCTCTCTCCCGCAATTATAGGCAGGTGGTGCCTCGTTTCTCAAGGGGCGCTGCCACCAGTTTTGGCAAGTCCTTACAAACCCCCCCTTTGCTCCAAGGGGCCCAACTGGCCCCGGGTGGGCTCCGCTCAGCAGAACCACGCTTCGGTGAGGCGGGGTGCTCGGACTCGGTCTGCGGCGGCCGGGCGACGGTGCCCCCGGGACGGGGTTTCACCGAACGTCGCCCAAGCCAAGTCGCGTATGCGGGCAAACGTCACGACCGGGTCTTCCTCGGCGTCTGCCGCTTCTTCCACTAGCGCGCTCACTCGAGCGTGGAGCTCGTCCATCTTCGGATCGGGATGCCGCCACAGATGGGTGAAGGATTCCGGAACGAGGCCTTCGAGATAAGACTGAATGGAGGGACGCTCGAGGAGCGCCGACCCCGGAGGCACGAGCAGACGCACGGTGAACTGCACCGGGTCCACGTGATCCACGAGATCCTCCTCCTCGATCCAGTCGAGGACGTCGATGTAATCGCGGATCGTCGTCCAGGGCGTGAAGGCGACCCAGGTGGGGCGCGGCGAAATCCCGTCGCGGCGAAGGAGGTGGATGGCCTCGATAGCGTCTTCCCGAGTGTGTCCCTTGGCGAGCTCACGCAATACGTCGTTGCTGAGGGATTCGAGCGCGGAGATGACGAAAATACAGCCAAGCTTGCCGAGCTCCGGCAACAGGCTTCTGTATTTCAGCAAGTGTTCGACTTTGGCGGTGAAGTCGAACGTCACCTGCGGATGCGCCTGGTGTAAAGCGCGGGCGATGGCTAACGAGTGCCCCGGGCCGTTCAAGAAGTCGGGATCCCCGAAAGTGATATGGGTGGCTCCCGCGCCGACGAGCTGACGGATGTCCGCCAGCACTATCTCTGCGGGGACGACGAAAAAGCGACCCTTGTAGACGGGAGGGATGGGGCAGTGCCGACAAAGATGCAGGCATCCTCGGCTGGCTTCGACGTAGCCGACCAGGCAGAAGTGGCCGTCCCGATCGAGATGCGCGTATCGTTTGAGTGGCGGCAGCCCGCTGCGTAGCGGCACAGGAAAAGCGAGTCGATCGAGAATCGGTACCGTGGCAGCCTGCGTGATCCCTCGCGCCCCGTCGCCGAGCGTTTGCGCGAGACCGACCAACGACTGTTCGTACTCACCGCCGACGACGGAATCGGCGGCGTTCGCGAGAAGGTAGTCTGCGTTCAGGCTGGCGTAGAGACCGTAGAAACAGATGTGGCAGCTTGGATTCAAAGCCCGAACGTGGCGAGCGACCCGAGCTCCCAGGCGCAGCGCGGTGTGCATGGGGACCGAGATCGCGACCAACCGGGCGCGGCGAACCAGATCCTCGTCCAGGTGCTCCAATGGGTCGACCGAAATATCGATCGCGGAAACCCAAAATCCTGCCCGAGCGAGAAAGGCCATCGGGCTCGCGAGTCCCATGGGTTGGTGTCCCAGCTCGTAGCAGGAGATCAGAAGGATCTCGGTCTTCGAGGGTGAGCTCGTCATGTCCGTCATGTCTCGCGGGCCCGCGTGGTAGGGTTCGCCCCTCAGCATGACCATTCTCGCACAATCGCGCTACGGCAGGCGGAACTGCTGGCCGCCAAAATGGGCCGTTGCTGCTACTCAACCTAGCCAGGCGGCGGTTGAGTAGCAGCAACATCCCGAGAAAGCCGCTTGGAAAATTGGCCGGCCGCATTGCATAATGCCTTCATCCAGAAAGTACATGTTGAAGCTCAAAGTCATCGTCGCTTGCCTAAGCATCGGGGCCTTCGCCCACGGTCAAGAACGAGACGTCCCCCAACCAGCTTCCCCACCCGGAACGATCACGCTCGACGCGGAAGAGCAGGAGCAGGTGGAAAAAGGACACGTCCGGGCGACGGGCTACGTCGATATCGTGGCGGGGGACATCCGCGTATCTGCCGACCGCGTGGACTTCTGGAGCGAGGAAATGAAGGTCGTCGCGGAGGGCAATGTCGTCTTTCAGCAAGGGGATCAAAAGATTGTCGGCGATCGCGTGGAAGTAAGTCTAGAGGACGGAACTGGGAAATTCTACGATGCCTACGGAAATGCTGGCTCGGACTTTTTCTTCCATGGTGACGTCGTGGAGAAAGTGGACGAGGATACCTACGTCGTCGAACACGGCGCTTTCACATCGTGTGCACAACCCACTCCCCGCTGGCGATTCACTTCTTGGAAAGCCACGGTTCGCCGCGATCATCACGTTTCGCTGCACAACGCGTTTGTCAGAGTAAAATCCGTTCCCGTTTTCTACGTTCCTTATCTTTACTACCCTATCGATGAGAAGGGTCGTTCTACCGGCTTTCTCCTTCCCCAAATAGGAAACTCCTCGCTCAAAGGATTCTTGGTGAGCCAGAGTTTTTTCTGGGCAATCAATCGATCCATGGATGCCACGTTCACCGCGGACTACTTCGGGAGCGGTGGTCTGGGTGGGGGAGTGGACTACCGCTACGTGTTCTCCGGCGAATCACGGGGGCAGTTCGAATCCTATTTTCTGCGCGACAAGGAAACGGAACGGCAGGACTGGCAGATCCGGAGCGCAGTGAATCAGGCGCTTCCAGCGGGTTTCAGTACGATTGCGCGCGTCGACTACTTCAGTTCTTTCGCCTTCCAGCAGAAATTCGAAGAGAGCTTCGAGCGAGCAACCCAGCGATCGAAGCGTGCCACGGTCAACGTCGCTCGTTCTTGGTCTACTTACACGCTCCGGTTTCTCTACGATCGAAACGAGACTTCGTTTCCAACCAGCATTAGCTTTCGTGAACTCCGCCCTCGGGTGGCTTTCGATTCGAGACAAAATCGCATCGGCCGGACCCCTTTTCTTTTTGGTTTTCGCACCCAGGCGTCGTCGTTCTCACGCAATTTGCGGGACGATAGGTTCGAGTATCAGCGGTGGGACGTTCTTCCTACTATCTCCTATCCCTTTACGGCTTGGCCTTTCCTGACGGCGCGAACTTCCTTCATCAGTCGCTTCACCCACTACTCGCAACGGATCGTTGATGGGGATCCGGTTCAAGATAGTCTGAACAGGCAATACAACGAGATTCGAGTCGACATGCGGGGGCCGAGCTTTTTCCGCATCTTCAATACTCCGGATAGCGGATACGCGGAAAGGTGGAAGCATGTCGTCGAGCCACAGTTAGTATGGAGTTTCCGCTCTCGGGTAGACGACTTCAATGCCATTCCAAAATTTGACTCGGAAGACTACATTCCCGGGACCAACCAGTTTTCTCTGGCGATTGTCAACCGGTTCCTCGCCAAGCGCCGGATCGGCCAGAGCGAGCAGTCAGTGCCCTACGAGTTCCTTACCTGGACGTTGGCGCAGCGCTACTTTCTCCAAGTCGACGCGAGCCTCTACGACCGCCAGTTCAGCACTCCGTTCTTCACAGAGGACGGTGTCCCTAGTAACTATTCTCCGATTACCTCGAAGGTGGTCTTTCGTCCCATCGGTCGAGTGTCGGCGATCTGGAATCTCGAATACGATGTCAATTTCAAAAGGGTTCGGTCCATGAGCCTGGTAGGGAGTTATGCGGGGAGAAGTTGGGGTTCGGTGAACGGGTCGTTGTCGCAAAGCGTCCAGCTGACCAGCGGTCGGGAGCGCAAGAATATACGCGGAATGACCAACTTGAACGTCAGCCGTTCGGTGAGCGTTCAGTTCGAGTCGGCATATGACGTCGCCCAGAAGGAGCTCAACCTTTTCCGCGCCGGCGTCTACTACAATATTCAGTGCTGTGGCTTCCAGGCTGAATACACCAAGTATCAATTTGGCACCTTTCGAGACGAGGGCCTGTTCCGCGTGGGGATCACGCTCGCCAATATCGGCTCGTTCGGGACGTCGCTCAACGCTCCCGGAATCGTGCAGTAGGTGAGCGATAGCCGGATGAAGGGTCTCATTCTGAGTGGTGGCGCCGGAACGCGGCTGCGGCCGCTCACACACACGCGCGCCAAACAGCTCATGCCGGTGGCCAACAAGCCGATTCTCTTCTACGGGATCGAAGCGATACGCCAAGCGGGAATCACCGACATCGGGATCATCGTGGGAGATACGGCTGGTGAGATCCGTGCGGCGGTGGGTGACGGCTCTCGTTGGGATGCAAGAATCACCTACATCCCACAGGAGGCACCCCTCGGACTCGCTCATGCGGTCTTGACGGCAGAGCCGTTCCTTGCCGACGATCCCTTCGTCATGTATCTCGGCGACAACATTCTAGCCAACGGCATCGCGGGCTTGGTGGCAGAGTTTCGTCAAGAGCAACCCACGGCACAGGTCCTGCTCGCGCACGTACCGCACCCTGAGCAGTTTGGGGTGGCTGAGCTCGAGGATGGACGGGTGACGCGACTTCAAGAGAAGCCCAGCGCGCCACGTAGTGATCTCGCGTTGGTCGGTGTCTATATGTTCCGTGCTTCGGTGTTCGAGGCGGCCCGTGCTATCCGCCCCTCGGCTCGCAACGAGCTCGAGATCACCGACGCGATCCAGTACCTCATCGACAAGGACTACACCGTGCGGCCTCACATCGTCGACGGTTGGTGGAAGGACACCGGGAGGCTGGACGACATACTGGAAGCCAACCGGTTGGTCCTGGACGCGCTCGATCCGAGGGTGGATGGACGCGTCGATGCCGACTCGCGCGTGGAGGGCAAGGTGGTGATCGAAAAAGGTGCCGAAATCATCGCCAGTGTGATCCGCGGCCCGGCGATTATCGGCTCGGGATCGCGCATCGAACGCTCGTATATTGGCCCCTTCACGTCGGTGCAGGACAATGTTCACGTCAGAGCCAGCGAAGTGGAGCACAGCATCATCCTCTCGGAAAGCGTCATCCTCGAGCTCGGCAGCCGAATGGAAGGTAGCCTGGTCGGCCACAACGTGCGGATCGAACGTTCCCAATCGAAGCCCGCAGCACACCGTTTCATGTTGGGAGACAATAGCCAGGTTGACGTCATCTGAGAGCTTCGGGCCACATGAGCCAATCAGGTCTTCCGACCGCGGAAGACGTTTGCGGTAAGGATTTCGGAAAGTGCCCACCCACATTCTCGTGACCGGCGGTGCCGGGTTCATCGGCAGCAACTTCATCCACTACTTAGCACGTACTCAACCGGAATGGCGCATTACCAATCTGGACAAGCTCACCTACGCCGGGAATCTGGCGAACCTGGACGGCATGGAAGACCATCAGGGCTACCGCTTCGTGAAGGGAGACATCTGTGATCCCGCGACGGTGGAGCCTCTCGTTGCCGACGCGAACATCGTCATCAACTTCGCGGCGGAGACCCATGTCGACCGATCCATCCACGATGCCGGTCAATTCATTCTCACCGATGTCTACGGCACGTTCGTTCTTCTCGAGGCAGTTCGCCTCAAGTCGAAGGCGAAGCTCTTCGTGCAAATCTCGACCGACGAGGTGTACGGGACCATCGCCAGTGGCTCGGCGAGGGAAGAGGATCCCTTGGCTCCCCGCAACCCTTACTCGTCGAGCAAGGCCGGGGCGGACCGCCTCGCATATTCTTACTTCACCACCTATCAGCTACCGGTGATCGTCACCCGCGCCTCGAACAACTACGGACCTCGCCAGTATCCGGAGAAGGTGATCCCTCTGTTCATTACCAACTCGCTCCAAGATGAGCCGCTACCGATCTACGGTGATGGGCTACAGGTTCGAGACTGGTTGCACGTGGAAGACCACTGCCGGGGGCTTACTCTCTTGATGGATAAGGGGCAGCCAGGGGAGACCTACAACATCGGAGGCGGAACGGAGCTCACCAATATGGAGCTCACGGAGCGAATTCTGGCATTGGTGGGAAAGCCCGCGAGTCTTATCAAGAAGGTGTCCGATCGCCCCGGCCACGACCGCCGCTACAGCTTGGATACGACGCGGCTACGCTCTCTGGGGTGGAAGTCAAGCTTCGACTTCGACACCGGGTTGGCGGCCACCGTGGAGTGGTACCGGTCGAACGAAGAGTGGTGGAAAGCCATCAAGTCCGGAAGCCGTGACTACCGGCAGTTCTACCAGAAAAACTACGGTGAGGAGCCGGCCTCCCGCTGACGGCAGTGCCGGGAGTGTCCCTTGGTTTATCGGATGGCTCCGTCGTTGGCCGGTGAGGGATTGGAGGCGGGAGTTTGCGAGCACTGATAACGGGAATAACCGGATTCGCCGGCAGCCATCTTGCCGAGCTCATCCTAGCCAACCACCCGGACGTCGAGGTTTACGGGATCATGCGCTGGAGGAGCCGCACCGAGAACATCGAGGCCATCCAGCAGCGCGTTCAACTGATCGAATGTGACCTCCGCGACGCGACCTCGGTAAAGACGCTCCTCGGCCAAGTCCGTCCCGACAAGATCTTTCACTTGGCGGCGCAGAGCTACGTCCCCTCTTCCTGGAATGCACCTGCCGAGTCACTCACCACGAACGTTCTCGGTCAGCTCAATATCTTCGAGGCGGTGCGAGAGCTCGACATCGAGCCCTGGATTCAGATCGCTTGTTCCAGTGAGGAGTACGGACTAGTTCATGTGGACGAGCTCCCCATCAAGGAAACTAATCCTCTGCGCCCGCTATCGCCCTATGCGGTCAGTAAGGTCGGGCAGGACTACCTCGGCTACCAATACCACATGAGTTTCGGGATGAACGTCGTCCGCACCCGGGGCTTCAACCATGATGGCCCACGAAGAGGCGACGTCTTCGTTTCCTCTAACTTCGCGAAGCAGCTCATCGAAGTAGAGAAGGGGAAGAAACCGGCGGTCATCTACGTCGGGAATCTCGAGGCGCGCCGGGACTTCACCGACGTGAGGGATATCGTACGCGGCTACTGGCTCAGCTTGGAGCGGTGCGAAGCAGGAGAAGTCTACAACCTCTGTAGCGGCAAAGCGTATTCCATCCAAGAAGTTCTGGACCGGCTCATCGAAATCTCTGGCGTCAAGGTCAAGATAGAGGAGGACCCTGCGCGACTGCGACCCTCCGACGTGCCGGTGCTCCTCGGGGACTGCTCGAAGTTCAACAAGGCAACCGGCTGGGCACCGGAAATACCGTACGACAAGACCCTCGCCGACATGCTGGACTACTGGCGAGAGAAGATCAGCTAGTGTCCTGTATCAGTAATTCGTCACCTAAGTCTCGGCCCCTTTTGCGCGCTGGCTTCGTTGTGGCATCGGTCCAGTTCGGCCTTCGGCCTAGCCCTCCGCTCGACAGGCTCGCTGCGGAAGGCGGTCGAAATATCCAGATATGACTTCGTCTGGCACGCCTCGCCAGCATACAAAATGGCCTCGAGCCTTAGGCAACGATCTACTGATACAGGACACTAAACCGGCCGAACCGGGGTAATGACCAGACCATGAGAAACTTGATCACGGGTGTGGCCGGATTTGTTGGAGGTCACCTCGCCAGGCACTTGCTCGATCAGGGGCACACCGTAGCGGGTATCCGTTACACCAAGGATCGGACCAAGCCCCCAGAGCACCTGCCCCCCGAAGTCGAGATTCACGATGCGGATATTCTCGACCCGTCGGGCCTAGCTCGAGTCGTATCGGGTTTCGAGCCTGAGGCGATCTTCCATTTGGCCGCCTTTTCCAATCCTCAGAGCTCCTGGGAGAACGCGCGGCGGACGCTTACGACCAATATCATCGGTACCCAGAACTTGCTCCAGGCCGCGACGAATAGCGGCGTCATGCCGCGCGTGCTACTCGTCGGTTCCGGTCAGCAGTATGGCAACGTCCCGGAGAAGGATCAGCCCATTTCCGAGGATCGCCCCCAGCGTCCGCTGACGCCTTATGCGGTAAGCAAGAGCGCCCAGGAGATTCTGGGACTTCGCTTCTTCCTGGCCGAGAAACTGCCGGTGTTCCTGGTACGTGCGTTCAACCACACCGGTCCTGGGCAGGAGCCTTCTTACGTTTGCTCCAGCTTTGCGCGTCAGGTCGCGGAGATAGAGGCCGGGAGCCGGGAGCCCCCATTACGTGTCGGGAACCTAGAGGCGCGCCGGGACTTCACCGACGTGCGTGACGTCGTACGCGGCTATGCTCGGATCCTGGAACGCGGCAAGCCTGCCGAACCGTACAATCTTTGCCGTGGCGAGGCGTTCTCCATTCAGGAGATCCTCGACAAGTTGGTCGACCTCGCCAGAAGCCAAATTCCGCTCGAGGTAGACGCGTCTCGCTACCATGCCGCGGACGCCCCGCTTGTGCTTGGAAACAACAGCAAACTGCGAAGCGAGTTGGGATGGGAGCCGGAAATAGATCTAGCGGAAACGCTCCAGAATTTGCTGGATTATTGGCGGAGGAAGATACGGTAGGAGAGTGCGCTGCTTGGCGTCGACTCTGGCGTCAATAAACGAAATCTCTCAATTCGCGTGGCCAGACGCCTCTCACGAATCAACCTCGCCAGACGCCGGATCGTCGCTTTCGTCTGGCGCTCCCGGTGAGTCGGCGGGTGAGCCCGCGTCGCCTCCTCCATCGGTCGCATTCTCTCCCGCCGCATGGGAGTAGCGTCCGACGATAACCTGGGCCGGCCTGAGCAGGGCCCCCTTCAACATGTAGCCGCGTTGTAGCTCCTTCAGCACGATGTTGTCCTGCGAGGCATCATCGACGGGCTCGATGCCAGCCGCCTCGCTGTGAGTTGGATCAAAGGACTGTCCTCCTACGAAGATCTTCTCGAGACCCTCTTCGCGCAATAACTGAACCAGGCGCGACCTGACGAGAATAATGCCTTCCAAGACAGCATCGGAATCGAAGTTGTTCTCGATGGAGTCGATGGCCCGATCCAGGTTGTCCAGGACTTCCACGAAGTAACCGATGAAGTCGTTCTTCGATTGCTCGAAACGACGTTTCTGGTGGGTTTCGATTCTCTTGCGCAACCGCTCGGTCTCCTTCTTGAGGCCTCGATAAGCGGTCATGACCTGGGCGAGCTGGGCGTCTTTCTCTTCCACTTGCTTGCGGAGTCCCTCGGCGTCATCGGTCGCGGAGGATTCGCCGGGCGGGTATGGTGGATCGGCGGCGGGCTCGGTCGGCTCCAAAGGTTCGGGGACTAGAGCCGGCTCAATCGCGTCGGGTACATCAGGCCCATCGGGCTCATCAGGCACGAGCTCTTCCAACTCGTTGAACTCGTCGGAATCCACAGAGGAGTCCATCGGCTGAGCAGGGACTGGGCCATCGGACTCTGGTCGTCGGCCCGTGCCGTCGTTTTCGCGGTCCTCGGTCAAGAAAAAAGCTCCTGGAGATGATATGGAGAAACAAGGATATTGTAACCTACAATTTACGCAAGATCACACACACTTCAGGTAGTGCGTCTCGGGCATCGCCAGCAGGATAGGGTGATCGCGGGACTGAGCTCGCTTGTCCAGCAGAACCATGCGGGAACGCGCACCGGCCGCCGCTGCGCTCAGGATGTCTAGGAAAGTAAGCTCCGAGATGTGGTAGGAGCAGGTCGACGTCACTAGGATGCCTCCCGGACGTAACAGCTTCATAGCACGCAAGTTGATGTCTTTGTAGCCTCGGCGAGCCGGAGCCACTGCGGCACGATTCCTGGCGAAAGCCGGCGGATCGAGCACGATGGTATCGAAACGCTCCCCGCGCGTCTCGAGCTCCCGCAAGACGTCGAATCCGTTCGCCTGGACGGGCTCGATGTTCTCGAACCCGTTTACCTCGGCGTTGACTCGCAGCCGCTCCAGCGCTTCGGTCGACGTATCCACCGCCAACACGCTCTCGCACGCCCCCGCGAGGTGGAGAGAGAACCCGCCGTCGTAGCAGAAGACGTCGAGTGCTTTGCCCGCGGCGTGACTTCCTGCCGCCACCCGGTTCTCTCTTTGATCCAAGAACAGGCCGGTCTTCTGGCCTTCTCGCAGGTCCACGCGTAGCTCGATGCCTGCCTCGTGAACCGAGACCGAGGGAGGTACTTCTCCGAAGACCGCGTCCTTGATGAGGGGTAGTCCCTCGAGGGCGCGTGCTTTTTGATCGTTTCGCTCCATGATGCCAACGGGTTCGGCAAGCTCCATCCAGAGTCGAATGAAACACTCTTTCAGCCGGTCGGTTCCCGCGGTCAGTGTTTGAATGGACAAGGTAGTCTCCGTAGCGATCGACAACCAACGATGGGATGCCGTCGGCCTCGCCATGCACCCAACGATAGGCGGTGGTCGCCGGCAGCAGGTTGCTCCGGCGCGCCAGCGCCTCGACGAGCTTTCTTCTCCAGAAATCCTCGTCCACGACCTCGTCCTTGGTCGTGATCAGCCGAAGAGTAATCTGAGAAGAATCGCTGTAGAAGGCGCGACCCAAGAACCCACCCTGCGGATTCTGGACGTCGACGACGTCTCCGGAAGAAACGGCCGAAACCGCCCGCACGTCGGAGCGGTAGACCCAGAGGTGGCCCTTCAGAATACGCTCTCGTCCACGCTTGCTGACTTTGACTACGGGCACGGCATTGCTCTCCGAGGTCCTGAGGAAGAACGGACGCCCTGAACGACCATCATCCGCGTTGCCGGGAGGAGGCGCGCATTATAAGATGACGCGGGTCGAAGTCCAAAGCGGTCAGAGTTTTTCCGGTGGATGTCAGGTTAGCCGGGGGAGAAACGATGAGCCTTGAAATGGAGCGCACGCTAGCCGAGGTGGATTCTGATGTGGCCCGAGCCATCGAACAGGAGGCTCGTCGCCAGGCGGAAGGATTGGAGCTCATCGCTTCGGAGAACTTCACGAGCGAGGCGGTTTTGGAAGCGACCGGCTCGGTTCTCACCAACAAGTACGCCGAGGGGTATCCGGGGCGCCGTTACTATGGTGGTTGCGAGTTCGTGGATGTCGTCGAGCTTCTGGCTATCGAGCGAGCCAAGGAGCTCTTCGGTGCGGAGCACGCCAACGTGCAGCCACATAGCGGCACGCAAGCAAACATGGCGGTCTACCTTGCGGTCTTGGAGACTGGCGATACGTTCATGGGCATGAATCTCGCGCACGGGGGGCACCTCTCGCATGGTCACCCCCTCAACTTCTCTGGCCGGTTCTACCAAGTCGTTCCGTACGGAGTGCGCGAGGACGATGAGCGGATCGACTACGACGAGATGGCTCGGTTGGCCAAGGAGACGCGACCCAAGATGATCATGGTCGGCGCGAGCGCCTATCCCCGCTTCATCGATTTCGCTCGGATCCGTGCCATCGCCGATGAGGTGAAGGCGGTCGTCGTGACCGACATGGCCCACATTAGCGGGCTCGTCGCCGGGGGGGCGCACCCCAGCCCGGTCGAGCACTCGGACTTCGTCACCTCCACGACGCACAAGACGCTGCGAGGACCGCGGGCCGGTTTCGTTCTCTGTAAGGAGAAATTTCGCAAGGACTTGAATCGCATTACCTTCCCCGGGATACAAGGTGGTCCACTCGTTCACGTCATCGCCGCGAAGGCAGTTTGCTTCAAGGAAGCAATGAGCCCGCAGTTTCGGAGCTACGCGCAGCAAGTCGTGACCAACGCGCGGGTGCTCGCCGAGACATTGGTGTCGGAGGGTTTCCGTCTAGTCTCGGGTGGCACGGACAATCATCTGATGCTAGTGGATGTTGGTGCGATGAGCGTCACCGGCAAAGAGGCGGAAGAAGCTCTTGGCAGGGCGGGCATTACCGTGAACAAGAACGCGATTCCTTTCGATACGCGGCCTCCCATGGTTGCGAGCGGCGTGCGGATTGGGACGCCGGCAGTGACCACTCGTGGAATGAAAGAGCCAGAGATGAAGTTCATTGGGGCGTGGATAGCCCGTGCGATCCGCGAGCGGGGGAGTGAGGCGACGCTCAAGGGGATCGCGGAAGAAGTCAAAGAGCTATGCGCGAGCTTCGCTCTGTACCCGCGCCGCCTGAGCCAGAGCTCTCTCCGAGCCTTTTAAATGGGCGATCCCGAGGTCGAGATCGGCGCCGGCACATCCACTGCGCGACGCGGGTTGCACCGGCTCCTCGGCACCGAAGTCGAAGAGCTCCTTGGCCCGCTCGGACCCTTGGCGTCGGAGCTGCCCGGCTTCGAGCATCGAGAGCCACAGGTCGAGATGGCGGTGGCGGTTGCCGACGCCTTCCGGGAGGGAGGCCAGTTGTTGGTCGAGGCCGGGACGGGTACCGGCAAGACGCTCGCCTACCTCATTCCCGCCGTCCTGTCGGGACAGAGGGTCGTCATCTCGACCGGGACCAAGAACCTTCAGGAACAACTTTTCTACAAAGACCTTCCTCTGCTGAGACGAGCGCTCAGCGTGCCGTTCACCGCTTGCCTGATGAAAGGACGGTCGAACTACCTCTGCCTAAGCCGATTCGACGAGTTCGCCGTTCAGCCCAGTTTTCGCGAGCTGGACCAGGCGGAGCACTTCGATACGCTGGCGCGGTGGGCTCCCATCACGAAGACCGGCGACCGGGCGGAGATACCGGGCTTTCCAGAGAACGTCGAGTTTTGGAGTCGACTGTCCGCCAAGAGCGAGACCTGTGTCGGCAAGGAATGCCGGGACTTCGAGCGGTGTTGGGTCACCCGGCTCAGGCAGCGGGCGGCGGAAAGCGACATTATCATCGTCAACCATCATCTCTTGTTCGCGGACTTGCTCGTCCGAGAGGGTGCCTATGGCGAGGTGCTGCCCGACTACGATTTCCTGGTCCTCGACGAAGCGCATCAGGTCGAGGACGTTGCCACCCAGTATTTCGGGTTGACGGTGAGCAGCTTCCGCGTCGAGGAGCTCGCCCGCGATGTCGCGTCTCAGTGGGAGGCCCGGTCGCCGCGGCGACACCGGTCGCTGGAGCAGGTGCGGATCTTGCGGCGTGCCGCGCAGGAGTTTTTCGAAGCCTACAGGGTCGGCAAGGACCGATTCCGCATCACCAAGGGCGGCGAGCCTTCGGGCGCGGCGAGGCTTTACGAAACGCTCCGTCACGAGATGGAGCGTTTGGCGGCCGATCTGAAAGGTATTTCGGAGCCGGACGAGTCCACCGTCGCTCTCGCTCGCAGATCGGCGGAAATCGTTTTCGATCTAGAGCGCATCCTCACCAACTCCGATGACGAATCCGTTTCATGGTGCGAGTCACGTGAACGCTCTGTCGTACTTCACTCATCACCCATCAACGTGAGTGAGATGGTGAGCAAGAGCCTCCTAGAGCGGAGGCGAAGTGTGATTCTTACGTCGGCGACCTTGTCGATCGAGGGTTCGCTGGACTACACTCGAAAGCGTCTGGGCAGCAATCCCCGGGATCAAAAAGTGCTTCCCTCCCCCTTCGATTTTTCCCGGCAAACCGTTCTGTATGTCCCGCGAGATATGCCAGCACCACGGGATCCCAAGTTTCTCCAAAGGGTGGCCGAGGAGGTGCTGGCCCTGACGAAGGCGAGCCGCGGGAGGGCGTTCGTGCTCTTCACCAGCTTCGCCAATCTCCACGCCACCCAGGAGCTCGTCCGTAACCGCATTCAGTTTCCGCTGCTTGTGCAGGGCGAAGCGCCGCGAAGTGAGCTTCTCGACCGCTTCCGAGCCACCCCGGGAGCCGTTTTGCTGGCGACATCGAGCTTCTGGGAAGGGGTGGATGTTGTTGGCGAGCAGCTTTCCTGCGTGATCATCGACAAGCTTCCTTTTGCCGTGCCGGGCGATCCTCTCGTGTCTTCCCGCATCGACTGGGTGGAAAGTCGGGGAGGGAGCGGTTTTCATGACTATCAGGTCCCGATGGCCATTCTCGGCCTCAAGCAAGGGCTCGGTCGTCTCATCCGCTCCCGCAGCGATCGCGGCGTGCTGACCCTACTCGACAGCCGTGTGCTACGCATGGGCTACGGCGAGCGTTTCCTGGCGAGCCTGCCGCCTTTTCCGCTGGTTCACCGGCGGGAGGAGGCGGTCGCGTTCTTGAGTTAGCGGAGCAGAGCCTTGGGAAACCCTCTCTACGAGATCACGGTGGAGACGACTTTCTCCGCCTCGCACCAGCTTCGGGGGTACCGAGGGGACATCGAGCCTCTCCACGGGCACAATTTTCGTGTGGAAGCCGCGGTCGTCGCTCGCAAGCTCGACAAGTTAGGACTGGGCCTGGATTTTCTGGAGCTCGAGAAGGATTTGTTGGACATCCTTGCGCCTTATGATCACCGTCATTTGAACGAGCTCGCACCTTTCGATGAGTTGAACCCCACGACGGAGAATATGGCGCGATGGTTCTTCGAGAAGCTGGAAGAGAAAATGAATCCCCGTGGCCTAGCGGTCAGGCGAGTGCGCGTCTGGGAAGCGCCCACCTACAGCGCGTCCTACGAGCCCTGTCCAGATCGTCCGGATCGTCTCCCCGGCTGACGATCGTCGGCGAACGGGCGCTGGATGGTCGATGTGTAGCCCACGTGTAGCTCGTTCCTGGCCCGCGTTAGCCTGTCTTAGCCTATCTTAGATTGACGCGTGAATTCCTGTCGAGACGGAAGTATAATAGGGCCATGATATGTGGGGTTTAGGTCTATAGGAGGAAAGGAAATGGTGGCGAGGATACTGAGGACGGGACTTCTGGTCGCTTGCGCGCTCGGGGTCCTAATGACAGTCGAGGCGTACGCGCAGACGGGAGCCCTTCGCGGCACCGTGGTCGATGAGCAAGGGCAGGGAGTGGCAGGAGTCAAGGTCGTTATCACGTTCCGCGGCGGCGTGACCCGTGAGTTGGAGACAGAGACCCAGGACGACGGCGACTTCGTTCGCGTCGGCCTCCAGTCCGGCAACTACGACGTCAGCTTCTTGAAAGAGGGCCATCAGTCGTTTGAAATAACTGGGATACGCGTGAGGGTGGGAGATCCGCTCGATTTGGGCGATATCCTGTTGCCCGGTATATCCGAAGAGATGCAAGCCGCAGCGAGAATGCAGGAGTTGAACGCGGAGATTAAGGTGGAATTCGAGGCCGGGATCGCCGCTGCTCAGGTGGAGGACTACCGGGGCGCCATCGCGGCTTTCGACAAAGTCCTCGCGATCCATCCCGAGTCTGCCGAGGCGTATTTCAACAAGGGTTTTGCTTACACCAAGCTGGGAGAGGCCGCGGAGGCCGAGGCGGCCTACCGGAAGGCGATCGAGTTCGACGCCACCTACGCCGAGCCTTATATCGAGCTTTCCAACATTCACGCCGAAAAGCAGGAGTGGGCCCAGGCGCAGGAGATGCTCGAGAAAGCCGTGGAGATTCGTCCCGACGACATCCGTTACCAGTACAACCTAGGCGCGACAGCCATGAACGCCGCGGACCTGGTTACGGCCGAGGTGGCGTTTCGAAAGATCCTCGAGTTGGATCCCACTTTCGCGGTAGCCCACTACCAGCTGGGAATGGTTAGCGTGAACAAGGGTGCGAACGAAGAGGCCATCGCCGAGTTCGAAAAGTACCTCGAGCTGGAACCGGAAGGGGCTAGCGCAGTGACCGCAACGAGCCTCCTCAATCATCTCAAGCAACAATAGAATTGAGCCAATATAAAATTGTCTCAGGCGGTGCGAAGGACGGCGCTGGCCGAACGAATCGCCAGCGTCCGCCAGCGGATCGACGCCGCGGCGCGCCGTTCGGGGCGAGAGCCGGGCTCGGTTCGTTTGGTCGCGGTTTCCAAGTTTCGGACCGTAGAAGAGATTGAAGAAGCGATAGGGGCGGGAGCCACCGACATCGGCGAGAGCCGGGTCCAAGAAGCCGAGAACAAGCGACGGCGGCTCGTCGGGCCGGGTCTGACCTGGCACTTGGTGGGTCGTCTCCAGAGCAACAAGGCGAAGAAGGCCGTCCAGATTTTCGATATCATCCATTCCATCAGCACGCTAGACATGGCTCGGCGAGTGGACCGGCTGGCACGAGATCAGAATACGACGCAGCCAGTGCTTATCCAAGTGCAGGTCGCCGAGGAGGAGAGCAAGCAGGGGCTACCGATGTCCAAGCTCTATGCGGATTTGGAACGAATGGCCGAGCTGACGAATCTCCGTGTGCAAGGGCTGATGGCCCTTCCGCCTTACATGCCGGACCCGGAGAAAGCGCGGCCCTTTTTTGCGCGTTTGCGGGAGCTACGGGACACCGCGCGCGCTCGCGGTCTGGTGGGCCCCGCGTTCACCGAGCTTTCCATGGGAATGAGCCACGATTTCGAGGTGGCCGTGGAGGAGGGAGCCACTCTGGTGCGCGTGGGAACCGCTCTCTTCGGTGAGCGGCCGGCAAGTGGGCCTTTGCCTTGAGCTCTTAGACGACGGGACCGGCGCGGTCCAGGAGGATGGAAAATGAAGCTGACCCCATTGGACATTCAGCGGCACAGCTTTCAAACGCGATTTCGCGGTGCCGACCGGGATGAGGTCACGACCTTTCTGAACTTGGTAGCCGAGGAGATGGAACAACTCCGCGCCGAGAACGAGAAGCTGTCGGAAGAAGCCAGGAGGCTGTCCACTCTGCTGACCGAGCCCAGCGAACGGGAACAGATTCTCAAGAACACGCTAGTGGCTGCCCAGCGAACGTCTGAGGAGATAAAGGAGAACGCGAAGAAGCAGTCCCAAATGGTTCTCCGAGAGGCGGAATTGGCAGCGGACCGCCTCATCGAGGCGGCTCAGATGAAAGCGCACGATATCGAGAAAGACATCCTCGAGCTGCGGGTGCAAAAGCGACAGGTTCAGAACTCCATCCTCGCCACGATCGCCAACCTGCGGAATCTCATCAAGCTCATGGATGAAAGTGAGATCGAACAGGACAAGATTTCCTTCCTGAGACGACGGGGTGCCGCCGGCAGCAAGGAGACGGCCGAGTCCTCCTGACTGTCGTGACTGGCGCCGTCGCTGATGGACGTCACGGGACGGTCATCCGTGTTCGCGTCACACCCAGAAGTCGTCGAGAAGAGATCCTTCCAGATTACGGGGAGGAGATCCGCGTGAGGCTTACTGCCCTACCCGCAGAGGGCAGGCTAACACGGCGCTGGTCAAGCTGTTTGCTCGGGTACTGGACGTGCCGCGCCGGGACGTAGAAATCGCTTCGGGCTTGAGGTCTCGGCGGAAGGCGATTCGCGTCAGGAGCCTGACTGCGGCGGAAGTCGAGGAACGATTGGGTAGGGCCTGCGGCAAGGTTGATTAGCGAAGGGCCGTCAGACGCGCCTCAGGCGTCGATAGGCGGGAACTCACGAATGAACTTGGCCAGACGCCAGTGGATAGCAGCAACACCGTCGATTGACGCCAGAAATCGCCCCTGAACGGGCGCGTCTGGCTAGGTGGATTGCTGCTAGAACAAAACGCTTTCCGAGACCTCCTCCACTTCTCACCAGTACTCTTGGCCGGGCAGCCACTCCACGCTCAGCTCGTATTCCACTCGTATGCGGGTGTACCTCGGCTGGCGATCCACTGTGATCATCTGTCGTTCGACCGGCAGCCGAAGCTCGGCGGCTTTCTTCATCAGGTTGTCCCGGATCGTTATCCGGGGTCTTGCCCGCCGAGAATTTTGCTTCTTCGACCACCGCATCCGAGAACTCGTACTAGCCGAATAGCACCGGCACGAACTGGATGCCCTCGTAGACCGTGAAGGCCAACACGGCCAGGCTCAGGATGGAGGCCATCTTGACCTCGCCCCTCGTGCTCCAGAACCTCTTCATGGTACCTCCTCTTCTGACTGCTCGATGGCGTTGACGCACACTTGTCGCCTAACGAACCAAACGGAAGAACCGATCCTTTCGGGTCTTGTCATAGAAGTTGACCAACATCCATCCCCATCCCTTGATTCTCTCCATGCCCGTTGCCAGGTAGGCTTCCCCGGGCGCCTCGAAAGACCAATAAATGATGAGCGCTCGGCCCTTCACTAGATCACCCGGGAGCGTTCCCCAGAACCGGCTGTCGTGGCTGTTGTCGCGGTTATCTCCCATCACGAAATACTCGTTTGGTGGCACGACCATCTCGGGCATATTGTCGCGACGATAATCCGAGTAGCCTTCCTGTCCTTGGTCTCCAGAAGGGTAGTAGACGTACTCTTCGTCCAGAGGTTCGCCGTTGATGTAGACGGTTTTGTCCTCGACTCGGATCGCGTCTCCCGGGAGACCGATGACTCGCTTGATGAAATCTCTCTCGGGCTCCGAGGGATACTTGAACACGACGACGTCTCCACGCCGAACATCTCTGATCGGTAGCATTGCCTTTTCCAGATCAACTGCGGTCGGGGCATAGAGCATCTTGTTGACCAGGAGATGATCTCCAATCAAGAGGTTGTCGATCATCGAACCGGTGGGGATCTTGAACGCCTGGACCACGAACGTGCGGATGAAGAGCGCGAGGATCACGGCCACGCAGATGGATTCGAAGTACTCGCGCAGCGTAGATTTCGGCGGCGACGCGCCCTCTGCCTGCGACCCGTTCTTGCCACTCACCTTATGAAGCCTCCGTAGTCTGCTTCTAAACTGCCAGAACTATTGAGGATACCAGACAAGGGCGCCGCCAGTCAACGGGCGGGCGGGCGGGGCTGCTTGACGAACTCGACCATCTCCCGCACCGCGTTTTCGAACCTGACGACGAACGAGCGTGCCACGAGTTGAAAGCCGACGTTGAGTCGTTTGAGACCGGGCAGGTTCAGCAAGGGCCGGATGTTGCGGAGAGACAGCCCGTGCCCGGCGGCAACCTCGAGCCCGAACTTTTCGGCCAGGCGGGCCCCGTCGGACAGCCTTTGGAGTTGTTCGGCCACGGTTTCTTCGCCCTGCGCGCCGACGAATGCCTCGGTCGAGAGCTTGACCCCCTGAGCGTCGATGCGATGCGCCTCTCGGATTTGATCGGGATCGGGCTCGATGAAGACGCTACATCGGATGGAGCCTTCTCGAAGCATCCGGACGAGCTGGCGAAGCTGGGAACTATTGAGAATCACGTCGACGCCGAGCAGCCCTCCCACTTCTTCGATTCTATCCGGTACGAAGGTCACGCGGTTGGGTTTGACGGTGAGAGCGACGCGGGTCAACTCCTGGCTAGGCACGGCCACGAGGTTGAGCTCGGTCTTGACGGTCTCACGTAGCAGGTTCACATCCCGTTCCTGGACATGCCGGCGGTCGCCCCGCAGGTGGACATTGATGGCATCGGCCCCGGCATGCTCCGCGAGGAAGGCTGCCATGACCGGATCTGGTTCGCGAGCCTTTCGCGACTCCCTCAAGAGTGCGAGTGCGTTGAGAGTGACTCCAAGCTCCATAGTTACCCCGGGTTACTCTGCAAGATTCCGGCGCGTGGCGTCCGCGATAGAAGCGGAGAGCGCCCGAATCTCCCCTTCGTCGGGTCCTTCTAACATGATGCGTAAGAGCGGTTCGGTTCCGGAAAAGCGGACTAGCAAACGGCCGCGCCCCGCGATCCGGCGCTCCGCTTCTTCCATGGCATGCACGATTTCGGGAACCTCCCTGACGTCTCGTTTCTCCTTTACCGGAACGTTCACGAGGATCTGAGGGAACGGCTTCAAGTGAGCGAGCTCGTGCAACGGTTTCTTCTCAGAGATCAGCACCCGTAGTGCCTGCAAGAGAGTGAGTAGTCCGTCGCCGGTTGGAGAGTACTCCGAGAAGATGATGTGCCCTGATTGCTCTCCGCCGAGGGAAAGCCCGCGTCGCTCCATCTCCTCGGCGACATGCTTGTCTCCGACCTGGGTGCGATGGAGCGCGATCCCGTCGACCGTCAGCGCCTGTTCCAAGGCCAGGTTGCTCATCACCGTGGCCACGACTCCGGCACCCGGGAGTCTATCCTCACGCTTCATGTGTCGGGCACACATGAGAAGAATGGCGTCGCCGTTAACGAGTTTTCCGTGGTGGTCCACCAGTAGCAGCCGGTCTCCGTCTCCGTCGAGGGCGGCGCCGAAGTCGCAACCCGACTCCGTGACGATCTGCGCAAGGACTTCCGGATGCGTGGAGCCGCAGTTTTCGTTGATATTGCGGCCGTCCGGCGAGACCCCGGAGCTCAGGACGTCGACTCCGATCTCCCGGAGCAAGCGTGGTCCGATTTGGTATGTGGCTCCGTTGGCGAAATCGGCCGCTAGCTTGAAGGTTTCCCGCGACGCAAGGGTAGTGGTGGACGTAAGTGTCGACTTCAAGTACCCGATGTACTCTTCCTGTAGTGCCGGATCGGATGCTGGAAGCGTGATGGCTCGACCTTCACCGCTTGGGTCTTCGGGAGTCTCTTGGATGGCTTCTTTCGATATCGCCTGCTCCAGTTCTTCATTCGCTTTACTTCCTTCGCCCGAAAAGATCTTCACGCCGTTGTCCGGGAAAGGATTATGGGAAGCGGAAATGGCGATGCCAGCCGAAAATTCAAGCCGCCGGGTAAGGTAGGCCACGCCCGGCGTCGACATCACGCCGGCCGAGAGCGCCTCGCCACCCCCGGCGGCAATGCCCCCGGCGAGCCAGGATTCGATCGCGCTCCCGGAGCTTCGCGTATCACGCCCTATCAGAATGCGAGGTGTCGTTCGCGGCAGGCGCGACGCGAGGTTTCGAGCCAGGGAACGACCCACGCGATGAATCGTATCGGGGTCGAGAGGGCGCACTCCGGCTTCGCCGCGAATGCCGTCCGTGCCAAACAAACCGTTCATTGGGAGCCCTGTACAGTTTGTCCAGTTTGTCCAGCCTGCCCAGTTTCTTCGGGGGTATCGGAAGCATCAGGATCGGCCTGGTCGATGCTTTCTTCGAGGACCTTGAGCGTCACCTCGACGCTATTCACTTCGATCAATCTCACGAACGGGTCGTCGATGAGGATTTGCAGCGATTGCGAATAGGTTTCCCGAAGGCCTTCGGCGGAGATGGGTTCGGTGGTGAGTTGTTCCAGATTCTCCAACGTGGAAGCGGGACCGGTGATGGTGATCTCGGGTGGTTCCAGACGGATGTCCGCGAGCACGAACTCTGTCGCCGGCTCACCCACGACACGCGGGACGACCTGAACCGTTCGTTCCGCGAGGGTCTCGATGATGAGGTTGACGGAAGCCGGCGTGACCCGCATCACCCGCACGCCATAGGGTGTGTCCACTTGGGATGGGGTGATATAGACCGTGTTCTGACCCGGATCGACTTCCGATAGATCCATCGCGGCCTGCACCTCCTGTGGCGAGAGGGCCCGCAGGAACTCCGACGAACCTCGCAGCCGCACGTCGACTTGCTGGGCCGATTCCTCGATGACCTCGAGTCCCTCCGGGAGGTTGCGAAATTCCAGGGGGATCGCGAGGACGATCTCCGTTCCCCGTTCACCGGCCACGATATACCAGAGAGAAAAAGCCAGGACAAGAGAGACGACCTTTAGCCCTAGGTTGTCCAAGAGTCGGGACCTCATACCGGCGAGCCTTCTCGGACGCTAGTGTCCCGCTTCCGAGCCCGCTTGGTCGCTCTCGGCGCGAGGATTTGCCGGAGCTTGGTGCGCAACGTGTCGCCATCCATGCCCTGTAGGATGTTTCCATCCTCGAGATAGCTGATGGTCCCCGTTTCCTCCGAGACCACGATGGCGACGGCATCGGTGTCTTCGGTAATGCCGATGGCCGCGCGGTGACGCGTCCCGAGCTCCTTGGACAGGTGAGGGTTGATGGACAGTGGTAGGAAGCAAGCCGCCGCGGCCACCCGGTTCCCCTGCACGATCACCGCTCCGTCGTGCAAGGGTGTCCGGGGGTTGAAGATGGAGAGCAGCAGATCGTAAGTGAGGATGGCGTCGAGGATGATGCCTCCCTCGATGTAGCTACGGAGACCGATGTCCCGCTCGATGACGAGGATCGCGCCGGTCTTGCGACGTGCCAATGTCGTGGTGGCGAATACAATCTCATCGATGGTCGAGCTCGTATGTGGGCCGAGGAACCGAAACAAGGGCGCCTTGCCCAAGTGTGCGAGAGCCTTGCGAAGCTCAGCCTGGTAGAGAACGATGATCGCGAACCCGATATAAGCCAGGCTATTCCGCAGTAGCCAATCGACCGTCTCCAATCTCGCCCAGCGTGAGACGAAGAACAGGATCACCACCATGAGCGTTCCCACTGCCATTTGGAACGCACGGCTTCCACGGATGAGCTCCAGAAGCTTGTAGATAAGGAAGCTCACCAGGAGTATGTCGATGGCATCGACCCAGGAGAACTCGGTCGCCTGGGCGAAAGATTGGAAGTAATCCACCAACTGACTCACCCGGATTCTCCCGACGTCTGGGCTTCGTTCAAGATAGCGTCGATCAAACGCGAGACCTGCGTCATTTGCGACACGTCGTGCACCCGCACCACGTGGGCGCCGCGCAGGATGGCAGCCGCAACCGAAGCCGACGTGCCGTGAAGCCTCTCCTCGATCGGAACATCCAATAACCGGCCGATGAAACTCTTCCGGGACGTCCCGACCAAGATCGGTTTACCGAGACTCGACAGAACGCCGAGCCGATTCAGCAGGACCAGGTTATGATCGACGGTCTTGCCGAAGCCGAAGCCGGGATCGACGAGAATCGAATCCGGCGCCACGCCGGCCGCCTCCGCAGCCGCGACGGCCCTTTCGAGAAACTCGTGCACTTCAGCCACAACGTCCCGATAGCTCGGATTCTCCTGCATCGTCTGAGGGTTGCCTCTCCTATGCATGAGAACCACGCCCGCCCCCGATTCGGCAACGAGTCCGGCCATGTCCGGATCGCCCGTGAGGGCGGAGACATCGTTGACGATCTCGACGCCGTTGCCGAGAGCCCACCGTGCGACCGCGGCTTTCGTTGTGTCGACGGAGATGAGGACATCGCTTTTCTGTCGGAGTCCGGTAACCACCGGCGCGATGCGCTCCAGTTCCTGTTCCGCCGTGACCGGTGACGCACCCGGCCGAGTGGATTCGCCCCCGATATCGATGATCTCGGCACCGCAGCGTTCCATCTCGAGACCAAGATCAACCGCCCGCCCAGCATCCAAGAAGTTGCCACCATCGGAAAACGAGTCTGGCGTCACGTTGACCACGCCCATCACCCCGGTTCGACGCCCGAGGACCAGCTCCCTACCTCGAACTCGAAACGTACGAATAGGCCTCGCGGCGGGAGGGGACAGCACGCCACGTAAAACGGTCAACGCCGACTCTAGCTTTGCGGAATGCTCTTGGGCTCCGGCAGAATGGGTGGCGTCAGCGAGGCCTTCTTTTCGCCCTTGCTCTCGGCCTTCTTTTCGGGAGTCATCTCCGGGTAGGCGGGCTTGCGTTCCTTGAGAGGAATCCCTTGGATCACCATCCTCACTTCTTCCGCGTCCAGAACCTCGCGCTCCAAGAGGGTTGTCGCAACTCGCTCCAACAGTTCTCGGTTGGTGCTCAACAGGTCCTTGGCCCGCCTGTAATTCCGCTCCACGATCCGTTTGACTTCACCGTCGATCTTGATCGCGGTGTCCCCGCTATAGTCCGGCTGATAAGCGAGGTCCCGGCCCAAGAACGGTTGCTCCTCTTTCCGCCCGAATGTCATGGGCCCCAGGCGCTCACTCATGCCCCACTCACAGACCATCTTGCGAGCAAGGCCGGTTGCTTTCTCGAGATCGTCATGAGCCCCACTGGTGATCTGGTTCAGGACGAGTTCTTCCGCGATGCGACCACCCATCTTGACGGCGATCATCGCCTCGAGGTAAGCCTGGCTGGCGCTATAGCGCTCGGACTCGGGAAGCAGCTGAGTGACTCCCAAGGCCATGCCGCGGGGAATGATCGTCACCTTGTGAATGGGATCGGCTTCGGGCAAGAGGACCGCGACCAGTGCGTGCCCCGCTTCGTGGTACGCGGTGGTCCTCTTTTCGCTCTCGCTCATGATCATGGATCGACGTTCCGCTCCCATGAGCACTTTGTCCTTGGAATTCTCGAAGTCCCGCATGCCCACCGCCTTCATGCCGTAGCGGGCTGCGTTGAGCGCGGCTTCGTTCACCAGGTTCGCCAGATCGGCTCCCGAGAATCCAGGCGTACCCCTCGCCAGGATGGAAAGATCGACATCGGAGGCGAGCGGGATGCGGGTGGTGTGAACCTTCAGAATACCCTCGCGTCCCTTCACGTCCGGCAGTGAGACGACGACTCGTCTGTCGAAGCGGCCGGGCCGGAGCAGAGCGGGATCCAATACGTCCGGCCGATTCGTCGCAGCGATGAGGATGACGCCTTCATTGGACTCGAAACCGTCCATCTCTACCAGCAACTGGTTCAGCGTCTGCTCGCGCTCGTCGTGCCCCCCGCCGAGTCCGGCACCTCGATGGCGTCCCACCGCGTCGATTTCGTCGATGAATATGATGCAGGGGGCATTCTTCTTTCCTTGCTCGAAGAGGTCGCGTACACGGCTGGCTCCGACCCCGACGAACATCTCGACGAAATCGGAACCACTAATGGAGAAGAACGGCACATTGGCCTCGCCGGAGATGGCGCGGGCGAGTAGCGTCTTTCCGGTGCCCGGCGGCCCCATGAGCAAGACGCCCTTGGGGATCCGACCGCCCAGCTTCTGAAACTTCTGAGGCTCCTTGAGGAAGTCGATGATTTCCTGGAGCTCTTCTTTCGCCTCGTCCACTCCCGCAACGTCCTTGAAGGTGACCTTTTTCTGCTGCGAGCTGCTCAGCTTAGCTTTGCTCTTGCCGAAGGAAAGCGCTCGATTGCCCGAGCCTTGCATTTGGCGCATGAAGAAGACGAGAAAGGCGATCATGATGATGATGGGTGTCCAGTTGATAAGGTGCGCCCAAACGGAGGAGCCGTTCGCGTCCCGAGCGCTAACCTCGACGCCTTGTGAGAGTAGCTTGGTAACTAGAGCTTCGTACTGAGGCGGAGCAAAGGTTCGGATGGGGTCTCCGTTCTCGAGCTCTCCTATGATTTGGCTTCCCGCGGGGCTGCCGGTAATCGTCACCGCGGCGACGCTTCCTTGATCCACGTGCTCCATGAATTCGCTGAAGGTCAGGTCCTTTTCCTTCTGCTGGATGCGCGATGACACACTCCAAAAGAGCATGATGAGCAAGGCTGCCACCATCCAGAACATCAGGTTTTTCATGGTCGAGTTCAACATTTGCCTCCGAGGGTTATGACCTCGCGATCGGGTCGCGCCGACCCGCCCTCAAGTCTTCCTCTTGTCGAGAATGCCGAGATACGGCACTCCCCGGTACTTCTCTTCGCTGTCCAGTCCGTATCCGACTACGAAGCCGTCTTGGTTGACTTTGAAGCAGGCGTAGTCGACGGCGCAATCCACCTTTCGCTGCTCCTCTCGGTCGATGAGGGCGGCGATTCGGAGTGAGCGAGGCTTCCAATCTTCCTGAATGTGACCGGCGATGAAGTTCATGGTGACGCCGGTATCGACGACGTCCTGGAGCAACAGAACGTCTCGCTCACGAAAATCGGTCTCCGGGCCGAACGAAATGTCGATGCGCTGATCCTTTGTAGTTTCCACTTTCAGGAAGTCGCAAGTCAGCGGCAGCTCGACGGCTCGAATGAGATCGGCCATGAAAACGACCGTACCCTTCAAGATTCCCACGATGGCAATCTCGCGCCCGTCGAAATCCGCCGTAATCTGGCGACCGATGTCTCGGATCCGCTCTTGAATCGCAGCCTCGCTGAAGAGGACCGCGGGTTTGACCCATTCGCTCATGGTGCCAGCCAGCTCAATCTGAGCACACGGCAAGCGTCCTCCCTAATCCGGGAGGCCTCGGAGATCGCGTACCCTGCTACCCATAGAATCTCTTCATCCGACCGAACGACGAGCGGCACGAGTGCCCTCCGTTCTCGGTCGACCCGGCGCTCCATGAGATACCGCGACACGGATTTGGAGCCGGGTGCCCCTAACGGCCGAAAGCGGTCGCCGGCCACCGGACTCCGGACTCTCAGCGCGCCGTCAACCTTCCTGAGTGCGACCTTGACCGTCGGTCCCGTTGCCTCCGGAAGAGAAGCGGCTTCCGTTTCCTCGACCCGGATGGCTCCGCCCGCCTCCGGAATCGCGAGCTCTCCGGGCACCGCCAAGGCGTACTCATAGCCATTATAGCTCCTAGATCCTTCGGGCGTGGCACCGGCGGAGCGGCCGGCAGGAGAGCCGGACGGGCCCCAGCGGTCTTGGCCGGCATCCTGCTCGAACCAGAGCCAGTCGAAGGAGCGTCCACAGGCCAGGCCGGGCAAGCACAGTCGGCGCCCACTTCTTCCAGTGGCGGCAAGCTTGAGGACGTCTTCGACGTGTCGCGCGGTTACGGATCGTAAGTCGCCCCGTACCAAGTGGATGGCGCCTCGGACGACTCGACGTCGCAACGCCGGGTGCAAGGCGATGAGCTCGTCCACCTGTAGCCAGAGACGATCGCGGTCGTAACCAGACTGGCTCATTAGGTCCTCGAGGGCCCGAGCCGCCTCCTGCTCCATCCATTCTTCGTCCTCTCGAAGCAGATCCGTCGTGCGGGCCAGCGTCGCAACCAAGTTGGGGTTGTGGCGGTCGGCCAGAAACGGCAACGTCTCGTGGCGGACGAGGTTGCGAGGGATCGAACGGTCCTCGTTCGAAGGGTCCTGACAATAGGTCAACTGCCTGGATTCCAGAAAGGCCACGACCTCCGAACGGGTGACATCCAACATGGGCCGGACGAGCGCGTTTGGCGGCGGTCCCAATGGAGTGACTGGGGAAGTGACCGGCCGCATGGCCGCCAATCCGGTGACTCCCGCTCCCCTGAGCAATCGCAACAGGAAGGTCTCGGCCTGGTCGTCACGAGTGTGGCCGACCGCAACTCTGCGGCAATCCCATCGGGCGGCTGTCTTCGTCAGAAAGTGATAGCGGCTATTTCTGGCTTGCTCTTCTATCGAGCGTCTTGTGAGCCGTGCTTCACGAGCGACGTCGATGCGGTGGGTGGCAAGGGGCAACCCCAGGCGCTCGGCCCATTGCACACAAAAGGCCTCGTCGGCGTCTGCCCCCTTCCGTAATTGGTGGTTCAGGTGCGCGAGGCGCAATTCGAAGCCGTGCTCTTGGGTCAACTCGACCAGCGCCTGAGTCAGCGCTACGGAATCCGGACCGCCCGAGACGGCAACCAGCACCCGTTCTCCCGGACGGATCAGACCAAACCGTCGGATGGCACGATCTACCTTTGGGAGGAGCATTGAAATTGGTATCCCCGCCGCTTGCGGACCTGGCCCCGAGACACTTCAGGTGTGAGCCGTTCGTTCCGGCCAACCGAGCCACACCGTCTTGGGGAGCCTTGGTAAATTCCTCTAAACATTGTATATTAATGGTGTTCACGCGAAATTGTCAAGAAACTGGAAGAGTACTACGCCGCGTCGCCTCAGCCGCATTTAGGGGGAGGGCCGCAGATTGAATTGTTTCGAGTGCAAGGTCAGCGATGAGGAAAAGCAGCTCAGGAAGTGCACGATTTGTTACAAGTACTTCTGTGATGACTGTGGGGTGAACCCGAGCGGACGCTGGTTCTGCACGAGCATCTGCGGCGATTACTTCTTTTTCGGTGAAGATGAAGATGAACCCATCGATGATTGAGCCGGTCAAGAGTCACTGGCTCTACCGCGATCCTCCGATTTCAATTGTACCGGCTTCGCCCTGATGCGAACGACGCGTCGATGACTCACCCGCTCGACCGAAAGTAATAGGCCCTCCACCGCCAACTCCTCTCCTCCGGCCGGTATCCGCCCTAGTCGGGTCAGTATGAGTCCGGCCAGAGTGTTGTAGTCGGGCTCCTCCGGTAGGTCCAGAGCCAAGCCGTCGTTTAGATCTTTGACGGAGATAGACCCGCTCAGAGAATAGCTCCCATCGGGCAGTGCCCGGATTGGGGAGACCTCTTCTTGCTCGTCGCTGAGCTCACCCACGATTTCCTCGATCAGGTCTTCCAGGGTCACTATACCTTCCACGCCACCGTGCTCGTCGACCACCAGCGCCATGTGAACCCGCTGCTTCTGCATTTGCTCCAAGGCCTGCTCCACCTTGGCTCCGTCTGGTAGGAAGTAGGGTTTTCTGAGGATGTCGGCGAGTTGGAAGGGAACTTTCTTGCCCCAGTACCGGATGATGTCTTTCGAATAGACCAACCCTTCCACCGTGTCGAGCGTCTCTCGGTAGACGGGTATCCGCGAAAAGCGTCGTTGCTGAATGAGGGACACGATGTCTTCGAGAGGAGCGCCTACCTCGACCGCGACGATTTCCGTGCGCGGTACCATGACCTCGGAGACTCGAGTCTCACCCAGCTCGAACACCCTACGCAACATCTGACGCTTGCCGCCCGGCTCTTCTCCCACGTCGCCGCTTCCATGTACCAGGACCTGGAGCTCTTCGAGCGTGATCTCGTGTTTCAGCGGTCGAGGTACTTCGCCGAACAGGCGGAGAAAGCCGTTGGACGCGAGGGTGAGCAGCTTGACCGCCGGACTGAAGAGCCGAATGCAAAAAACGATGGGTCGGATAACCCGAAAGGACCAGTTTTCCGGGTGGCGGGCCGCGACGCTCTTGGGGATCATCTCACCGAAAACAAGGAGCAAAGCGGTCAGGCCGAGTGTGGCCAGTGTGATCGCTTGTGCCCGTTTCTGTGGGTCTGTCACTGCCAGCGTCACGGCGTAGGTCAGCAGAGCGCCCGCCGCGGTGTTCACGAAGACGTTGCCGGTCAGGATCGTTCCCAATACTTTCTCGGGGTAGGTAAGGACCCGACCGATCATCGTGGCGCGGTGACCCTTGCGTTCCTCCAGGTGTCGCAATCGATAGCGGTTCAGAGACATGAGAGCGGTCTCCGAGCCCGAGAAAAACGCGGACAAGAAGAGGATGAGCAACATGGCGAGTAACGCCGCGGTCAGCATGAGGGTAAATGTCTGCTGGAAGACTACCATGAGCCCGCTCGGGGGACTAGAATGACGCCCGGATAGGGTCCGCATGAAGGCTCATGAAGAAGTTTTCAGCTCCCGTTGGGGTATCTTGCTCGCGGCCATCGGGATGGCCGTGGGAACGGGAAACATCTGGCGGTTTCCCAGAGTCGCGGCCGCCAACGGCGGAGGCTCTTTCCTCATCGCCTGGCTCGTTTTCATGTTCGCCTGGTCGGTGCCCCTCATGATTTGTGAGTTCGCGATGGGCAAGCATACGCGGCGAGGCCCAGCGGGAGCCGTGGGTCGTTTGATCGGTGGCGGATTCAATTGGATGGGGGCGTTCGTCGGGCTTTGCACCTGTTTCATCATGTTTTACTACTCCGTCGTCACGGGATGGTGCCTCAAGTACTTCTTTGCAACCGTCGGCACCGGCGCGATCGGCGGCGATCCCGAAGCGTACTGGCAATCCTTCACCGGAAGCGAGTTCCAGCCGGCACTTTTTCACCTTGCGGCAATGGCGTTGGGTTGTCTCACATCTACCGCGGCGTGGTAAGAGGCATCGAACGAACCAACCGAGTCTTGATTCCGATCCTCTTCGGTCTGCTGATCGTGGCCGCTATCCGCGCCGTCACGCTGGAGGACGCCATCAAGGGGTTGGGGTTTCTCTTTACGCCGGTCTGGAGCGACCTTCTCAACTATCGAGTGTGGCTAGAGGCTCTCAGCCAGTCTGCCTGGAGCACTGGGGCGGCCTGGGGTCTGGTGATGACCTATGGCGTTTATTTGCACAAGAAGGATGATTTCGTCTTGATCAGCTACACGACCGCCTTCGGCGATTACGCGGCGTCTTTGTTGGCGGGGATCGCCATCATGTGCACGGTGTTCTCGGTGTTGCCGGAATCCCAAGCTCGGGAGGCCCTGGGTGCGGGAAACTTCGGATTGACGTTCATTTGGCTGCCGCGGCTCTTCGAATCGGTCCCGGCGGGAGGATTCTTTCTGGCACTGTTCTTCCTGGCGTTGAGCTTCGCGGCGATGTCCTCTCTCATCGCCATGATCGAAATGGCGACGCGCATGTGCGTGGACCTAGGCGTTCGACGAACGCGAGCCGTTTTGCTGGTGGGTGTCCTGGGTTTCATGCTGGGCCTACCCTCCGCATGGAAGATGGGTTTCCTCGAGAATCAAGACTGGGTGTGGGGACTGGGGCTTCTGGTCTCGGGGCTTTTCATTGCCACTACCGTCATCCGTTTTGGCGTCGACCGCTTTCGCAGAGAGCTCATCAATACACCGGAAGAACGGTGGCCGGTCGGAAGTTGGTTCTTGTTCGTGATGGCGGTTCTGATTCCTCTGGAGTTCGTTGCCCTCGTCACTTGGTGGTTCTATCAAGCGGCCACCTCCTACGATCCCGAAGGGTGGTGGAATCCTTTTCACACGTTTAGCGTGGGCACCGCCCTGTTTCAGTGGAGCGTGGTGATTGGCGTCCTGCTCCTGTTGAATCGCTACTGGGGAGCACGTGTCGGCGCCCGCGACAGGAGTTGAGATGGAGCCCGGCGGCTATGTCATGATGACGATCGTTCTGGCCGGGGTATGGGGCGGCTTCGGTTACTTTCTATATCAAGCTAGCCGGCGGGACCGCTAGGTCCGACCAGGAGTCGGTTTCCTCGCAACCTTGGTTAGAGGATCGGGCAGGATGCGCATCTCCGTTATTGGGGCCGGCGGTTGGGGAACCGCTCTCGCTAGGCTCGCGGTTTGCCAGAACCACGAGGTGCGCCTATGGGCTCACGAGGTCGAGGTGGTCGAGTCCATCAAAGAGCGTCGCGTCAACGAGCTCTTCCTCCCCGAGGTCGAGTTACCCGCCAGGCTCCAGGTCACCAACGACGTCGAGGGGGCGACGCGCGGTGCCGAACTGCTCCTGACCGCAGTACCTTCCCAGCATCTCAGGAGGGTCTTGGCGGGCGTCGCTCCCTACGTTGCTCCGGACGCTCTACTGGTGAGCGCTAGCAAGGGGATCGAAGAGGGGACACTACTTCGCATGAGCGAAGTGAGCGAACAGGTCATGAAGGAGCGGTTCGAGCCACGGGTCATCGCGCTTTCCGGACCCACGTTCGCCAGGGAAGTGGCGGAGGATCAGCCAACCGCCGTGGTCGCAGCCAGCAACCGACCCGATCTGGCTCGTAGGGTCCAAGAAGAGTTGTCATCCCTGACATTTCGCGTTTACGCCAACGACGATGTGGTCGGAGTCGAACTGGGAGGCGCGGTCAAGAACGTGATCGCCATTGCCGCCGGTGTTTGCGCTGGGCTGGGGTTGGGACACAATCCATTGGCGGCGCTCATTACACGGGGGCTGGCGGAGATCTCTCGCTTGAGTAAGGCCTTGGGTGGTCGCCAGAAGACCTTGGCCGGCCTGGCGGGGATGGGCGATCTCGTTCTGACCTGCACGGGTCAGCTCTCCCGCAACCGGGCGGTTGGCTACGAGCTTGGCAGAGGCAAGCCGCTCGCGGCGATACTCTCATCCATGCGGACGGTCGCAGAGGGAGTGCCGACTACCCATGCCACGGTGGCTCTGGCTCGGAGGCATGGTGTCGAGATGCCTATCACCTTCCAGATGGACCGATTACTCGACGGCAAGACGACCCCCGAGGATGCGATACGCGAGCTCATGAGCCGGCGGCTCAAGGAGGAATAGAGGAGGCCTAGGCGACGCCGGGCACTTGTAAGTCGGGCAGAGGCTCGGAGCGGAACAGCCGCGCGGCAGGCTTGGCGATCCATCGTGCGACCGTCGTCGCTCGATTCACGCGGGCGCTGTCCGTCGCGATGCCCGTGTTGGCGTACATCAGCCGGTAGAGCTTCGAAAGCAGCACGAACGCAATGCGCGCGCGCAGTGTCGGCGTGCATCGCGAGCGCTTCCACACCGATCTCATCGTATAGAAGTGATCCCATACAGCCTGCGTGTACTTCCGGATCTCCTCGGGCGAGAGCTCGGGGTGCGGCGTGTAGATCTTTGGGCGCAGCTCCTGAGGGATCAGCCAGTGGCGGGTCAGAGGGATGCCCCCGATCCGTGTCAGGTCGCCGGCCATCGACTTCTCCCACGCGTTGAAGTCCACAGTGCCGGGGAACGGCGTCATGATGACGAACTGCGCGAACGTCAGGTCCGCTTCCTCCGCAAGCGCCGCCGTGGCGTCGAAGGTGTCCGCGCGATCCGTCGGCAGACCGAAGATGAACGATCCCAGGACGTGGACGCCGTGCTTGCGGAAGGTGCGTAGTCTGTGGACCAGGTCTGCACCAGAGGAGTTGAAGTCCTTGTAAACGGCCTTGAGACCTTCGGGCGTCACCGACTCGATCCCAACGAGTGCTCCTTTGATGTTGGCCCGGCGCATGGCGTCCAGAAAGTCCGGGTCTTCCGCGGCCTCCATCGTGATCTGCGTGAAGAACACCATGTCGGACGGCAGCGTGGCCATCCGAGCCATCAGCTCGAAGCGTTCCGCGCGCAGCGATGTGAGCTCTTCGAGCCGGGCAGAGTCGCCCCGAGTCTCGGCCAGATGCAGGTCGTTCAACGCGACCGGATAGAAGTTGTCGTCGGCCAGGGCGATGAAACGAAACCCGAGGCGGCGGAGCTCGACAATTTCCTGTATGACGACGTCCGAAGCCCGCTGGCGGGGCTCCTGTCCGTCCGTGCGCCACACGGAGCAAAACGAGCAGTGCTTCGGGCAACCGCGCACGGTCTGTACGGAGGCCCACATGTAGTCCTTCGCCGACAGGAGGTCCCATCTCGCGGGCCGAAACTGGTCGGCGGCGATCCTCCCCGCTTCGTATGTCTTCTCCGGCTCGCCCGCGGCGCAGTGGGCGAGCACGCTCGCCCACACGACGTCGCCGTCGCCCTTGACGACACCGTGCGCCTGGCCTAGATCGAGTGCCTCCTCGGGATAGAGGGTTGCGTGGATGCCACCGTAGATCACGTAGGCGCCCCGGTCGCGCGCCATGCGCCCGACCTCGTACCCGCGCAGGGCGTTGCCCGTGTGGATGCCAATCCCGACGACGTCGCCCTTCGCGATCGTCGACGGGTCTAACTGCTCGAGCGTCTCGTCGACGATCCTCGGCGCGCCGTACTCTTCCGGTGTGGACGCGGCAAGCACGAACAGCCATCGCGGTGTAATGACGCCAATGCCGAAGGAGATGTGACTCGGGTTGACTAGGTGAACATTCATAGATACGACCTAACTCGAACGCACTCCGGACCCAAGGACTGGCCGGACACCGAAATCTTGCAGCGGGATGTGCTCAATGGCTCGAGCCCGACATCCGGAGAGTATAGCACAAGGCGACCGGGCGAATGGGCTGCCAGCGCATCCAGCCCTTTCCGGACGAGCGGAGCCACCGGCTGGGGCCGGTCCTATCAGGCAAGAAAGTACCTGTACTTTCTGGTCAGGTGTTCCGAGTGTTTCCACCGCGGTCGGTTCCAAGCGGGTAGCGCCACCGGCTCAATCAAGCTCAATCAAGCGGGTCGAACGATCTCGTAAAGCGTGGTGCGTTGTGCGGGGCGGAATCCAGCCTCTCGGATGAGCGTTTGGATCTCTTCGGTCGACGTCTTGTTGACGAAGCCCGTGCACGCGTGGACGTTCTCTTCAAACAGTGTTCCGCCGAAGTCATCGGCTCCCCAATGGAGCGCAACCTGCCCCGTTTTCTTGCCTTCGGAGAACCAGGAGGCCTGGATGTGGTCGAAGTTGTCGAGGAAGATGCGAGCCGCCGCCAGAACGCGTAGGTACCGGTTCGGCCCGGCGTGCTGCGGGATCTTGATCAGAAGCGGCGTGTTGCCGGGCTTGAAGCTCCAGGGTACGAAGGCGGTGAAACCGTGATGGAGATCCTGGAGTTCACGGATGGCCTCCAAGTGCTTTATGATATCGACGTCGGTTTCGACGTGCCCGTACATCATGGTGGCGGTGGTGCGGAACCCCAGCTCGTGAGCCTCCCGATGCACCGTTAGCCACGTGTCCGCCCCTCCCTTCTTGTGTGAGATCTTCCGGCGCACGCTGTCGGAGAGAATCTCGGCGCCTCCCCCGGGCAACGTGGTTTGGCCGGCCTCTTTGAGGCGGGCTAGTACTTCCCGCGTCGTCAGACCGGAAACCCGGGACATCCCCTGAATCTCTGGTGCGGACCAAAAATGGGGCGTGACTTCTGGAAAGCGCTCCCGCACGGCTCTCACCATGTCGACGTAGTAGTCGAAGGGTATCTCGGGGCTGACGCCGCCCTGCATCAGCACGGTGGTCGCTCCCATCGAGACCGAGCGCTCGATCTTCTCCATCATCTCGTCGATGGTGTAGGTGTAGGCTTCGTGATGACCCGGGGGACGGTAGAAAGCACAGAAAGTACAGTCCACATCGCAGACGTTCGTATAGTTGGGATTGGTGTCCACGACGAAGGTGATCACCGGGTCAGGGTTCCGACGCCGGCGGATCTCCATCGCCAGCTCCCCGAGCTCGAGAATGGAGGCGTCGTGAAGTAGATGGAACCCCTCTTCCGCCGTCACGCGATCCCCGGCGCGCACTTTGTCGCAGATTGACTCCATGCTCATGGTGGTTTTCATGCTGCTCCGTCAGAGGCTCTGACCGGTTCCAGGAGCCGATGTTCGTGGACGAGGCGCCGGAATTCTTCGAGCCCTCGTTTTTCCTCCGCTCCCAGTCGGTAGTGGAAGTTGCGCAGATAGGAAGCCAGCTCCTCCGCCGTGCCCAATTCTCCAGCGTGGTGGGCCGCTATCTCATCCAACTCGGACATCCCCTTGGCAAACGACCGCTCCAAGAGCTCCCGGAACGCGTCCTTTTCGGGAGTCGGCACGGTGCGCTTGATGACCCACAGGGCGAAGACGAAGGGAAGCTTTTTCCACTTCCACCACTCGGATGCCAGATCGTAGCAGTGCGAGAAACCGGATGGTGGGTTCAGGCGGCTCCGAAGCGCGGGGTTTCCGATCACCAGGAACGCATCACCGTTCTCTTGAGGCCCACGCACGTAGAGGGGGGGGTGAACGCCCTCACGAACTTCCAGCAGCAGCCGCATCAAGCAGATGGACGTGGATGTATCTTCGGTGACCCCAATCCTTGCCCCGCCGAGCTGGCTCATGGGCCGGCGCGCATAGAGCAGAATGCTGCGCACTTCTTCGTGGTTGGCCACACCCAGATCGGCCGCCGGCTCGTAGCGGTCCTCCAAGGTGAAATAGTCGGCCGTGGCCATGATGCCTGCATCGATCTGCCCTCGTTCCGCGAGGCGGCCGAGCTTGCGAGGCGGCATCGCGATCAAGCGGTGCTTTCCGAGAAGTGGATAGAAAGGCTGTGAGTTCAGATAAGAGATTTGGCCGATCAGGAGCTGCATCCCGCTAGTTGTAGACACGGATGACTTCGTAGAGCGCGTCGCGTTCCACAGGAACCTTGCCGGCTTCGGTGATCATCGCAACCAACCGGTCGCGGGCGAGTCCGACTGGACTCTTCGCCAGGGCGGCATGGGCGATGCGCTCTTGGCCAATGGTTCCGTCGAGGTCGTTGGCCCCGAAGTTCAGAGCGACGGACGCGGTCTCCTCTCCCAGCATGACCCAATACGACTTGATGTGGGGGAAGTTGTCGAGCAACAGCCGGGAGCAAGCGACCGTTCTCAGATCCTCGATGGCCGAGGCCTGGCGGTCGACGATACCAGTGTGGCCGGGCTGGAAGGCGAGCGGGATAAAAGAAAGAAAGCCCGGTGCTTCATCCTGTTGATCGCGCAGCTTCAGCATGTGATCCACTCTCTCTTCGTAGGTCTCGATGTGCCCGTAGAGCAGGGTTGCGTTCGACGGAATGCCCATCCGATGGGCGATCCGGTGCACCTCGAACCAGCGCTCCTCTCCGATCTTTCTCTTGAAGAGCACCTCCCGGACTCTGGCGGAGAAGACCTCGGCACCCCCGCCGGGAAGCGAGGCTAAGCCAACTTCTCGAAGCTTGTGCAGGACCTCCTCGATGGAGATCTCCGCGATGCGAGCGAACCAATCGATCTCGACCGCGGTCCAGGCCTTGATTTGGACCCTGGGATAGGCCTCATGGATGGCCTTCATGATGTCGAGGTACTGATCGAAGGTCCACGTGGGATGGAGTCCTCCCACGATGTGCACCTCGGAAAGCTCCTCGCTCACGTGGCTGAGAACCTGGTCCATCGACATCTCGTAAGCATGCGGCTCCAGGGGCTTCGCGGCGAAGTCGCAGAACTTGCAGTCGAGCACGCACAGGTTGGTGGGGTTGAGCTGGCGATTGATCACGAAATACACGTGGTCCCCGCTCATCGAGCGTTTCACGTGATCCGCCATGCGGCCCAGCGAAACCAGGTCCCAGGTGTTGAGAATAGACAGCCCGTCTTCCCGGCTCAGTCTCTTTTTCTGAAGGACTTTCTCCCATACCGGGATCAAGGCCTGGTCCTGGAAGGTGATGTCTACTAGATCCTGGGCGGGCTGATGCGTGGGTCCCACCAGGGGTCCCCCCTTGTCGTCGACGTCGCTGACGTGCTGTGGGCTCACTTCGGAGCTACTCCCCTATTCTCGAGAGCCGGAATTCTCTCATATTCCCCCATTCCATACTAGCGTCGGGCGTCAAACGACCCGTATTCTGACGCCAAAAGGAGCGCCCCAGCTCGCCTAGCAGACACCCGTTCAGGCGTCAATATACGTCATCGCACGAATCAATTTGGCCAGACGCTACGCAAACACCCATTCGGGCGTCAATAAAGGTGATGTCACCCTCCTCAGCCGTCAATATACGGGATGCGCCAATCAACCGTGTCAGACGGCGGTCAGACGCGTCTTCAACTCCCTTCCGGCGTCATTCAGCGGGGGTGCCAAAATCAGCCTAGTCAGACGCCAGTGACGCCCGCGTAGACGAAGGCGAGCACGACGAAGCCGAGGACGGAGTTGATCTTGAAGAAGGCAAGCTCGACGTCCGAGGCCTTACGGTGCTCGAGGTACAACAGCCCGCCCGTGAGTAGGAGCAGGAGTAAGGAAGCGACTCCTCTCAGCTCCATCCAATAGAGTACCGCTAAGCAGACGAACGCAGCCAGATGAAAAACCATGGAAACGGAAAGCGCTTTTCGTCCACCCAAACGAGCCGGCAGGGAGTGCAGTCCCGCGCGATGATCGTGCTCCTCGTCGAGCGTCGAGTAGATGATGTCGAAGCCCGTTACCCAGAGCACGGTAAAGAGTCCCAGGACGAGAGCCGGTCCGATCCCCTCGAAGGTGAGCGTCACGGCATACCACGCGCCAATCGGCCCCATGCTCAGGGCGAGCCCCACGCCCAAGTGGGCCCAGATGGTCACTCGTTTCAAAAGCGGGTAGATGACGAAGAGAGCGAGCGGTATGGGTGCCAGGATCAAGCACCGAGACGAGATAAGATAAGCGGCAAGGAGGTAAATCATTGTCCCAATGAGAGTAACGAGCCAAGCTTCGAGAGGCGTCATGGCGCCTCGGGGTAGCTCCCGGCTCGCGGTTCGGGGGTTGTCGCCATCGAGCTTCCGGTCCAAGATCCGATTCAAACCTAGGGCGCTGGTTCTGGCCCCGGTACCGGCCAAGAGGATGAAAGCGAAGGTACGGAGGGTCAGAGAATGACCAGTGGCGAGAAGCGCTCCACTCAGAAGCAGTGGGAAGGAGAACAGGGTGTGCTCGATCTTGACGAAGTGTCGGTACGTGGAAAGGCGCTCGCGCATTTTCTTTTGTCGTGCCAAGGAGCGTGATTGTACTAGGAAGCCCTTTGACACTCCAACATAAGGGTGATTACAATGTTTTGCACGTTTAAGGGAAGAGGTCCCGGTCGGTGAACACCGATCTGAGTGAAAAGGTGGTATGGATCACCGGGGGGGCAGTTGGTCTTGGTCGCTCATTGGCCCTCGGCTTTGCCTCCGAGGGTGCGGACATCGCGTTCAGTTACCACCGGTCCAAGAACGAGGCGACCGAGACCGAAGCGCGTGTGAAGGCGTCAGGCGTCAGGTGCCTAGCGCAGCAGGTGGATGTGCGTGACGTCGATCAGATTCGGAACGCGGCCCGGGAGATCGAAGCTACCCTTGGCCGGATTGACGTTCTGATCAACAATGCAGGTGTTTTCCGACGCGCGCCACTGGATGAGATGACCGAGCAACATTTCGACGAGACGTTAGGCGTCAATCTCAAGGCGACTTTCTTCGCCAGTCAAGAGGCCGCTAGCCGAATGAAGCGCCAGGGCGAAGGCTCCATTCTGAACATCTCCTCGGTCGGTGGGCTGGTCCCTTGGAGCGGTTATCCCGCATACTGTGCCTCCAAGGCTGCCACCCTCATGGCCACGCGCTCGATGGCTCTCGCCTTAGCTCCCGATGTCCGAGTCAACTGCATCGCACCTGGAATTCTCACCGTGCCTGAGCATTTGGGGAGCGACGAGAGTCAGATAAGCAGACTGCAGAGAAGTATCCCATTGGGGGAGTTCGGCCGTTACGACGATGTCGTCGAGGCGGCCTTGTTTCTAACCAAGTCGGGGCGATACATCACGGGAGAAACCTTGGTTGTTGATGGAGGTAGGCAGCTCAAATGAAGAAGAAGAAAAGAAAGAAGAAGAGGACCACTGCTAAGAAGAAAAAGAAGAAAACCGCCAAGAGAGGCAAACGCAAGGCTACACGGAAGAAGAAAGCAAGACGGGTAGCCAAGCGCGGACGGAAGAAAGCCCGGAAGAAGAAGTCGAAGAAGGCCAAATCCCGCCGCAAACCCAAGCGGAAAGCATCGAGGAAGAAAGCCAAGAAGCGGGGTAAGAAGAAGGCTAAGAAAAGAGGCAAGAAAAAAGCTAAGAAAAGGACCAAGAAGAAAACGGCTAAGAGGGCCAAGAAGCGATCGGCACCCAAGAAGAAGCCTGCTCCGAAGCCGGCGCCGATCGTGCCGCCCCCCAGCCCGTGGTCTTCGCCAGCTACTCCCGGCGGTTGGGGGAGTGAGTCGGGTGGCGGACTCGGAAAGTCCGATCCCGGCGACTCGGGCGACGACTTCGGTGGTGGTGGCGGCCGCGGGCCGAACGATTTCTAGGGCTTTTGGCCCTGGATTTCGTGTCGTCTAACGACGGAACTGCATGTCAGGGGAGAACGACCGGATTGTCGGCGTTCTCCCTGTGTGCAGTTTCCGCACCTAGCGTTCCTCGTGCTGTGGGGGGTGTCGGGCTAGGTTCGGAGGGCCGGGTTCAGTCGTCTAGCTGGAACTTGCCGTTCTCCGCAAAGAACTTCATGTCGCAGGTTGGGCAAGGGACGAACTCCCGGATCCCGTCTCGTTCGATGAGCCCGGGCGCTTCGTCGGGTTCGATCGGTTGCCCGCAAATGCAGTAGAGGACGCCGCCCTCTAGGAAAATGTCGGATTCTACGTCCCGCTCTTCGCTCATTTTCTAACTCACTATGGACTCACTGTTAATGGAAGGAACCGCTACGGTCATTATAACATAGCTCCTCCATGCCATCCGCTCCCGATAGCGTGACGTAGGGTTTGACAAATCCCGACAAGAAGTCCCGCTGGCTGATGCGGAGTTCGTGGTAGGATCGCGGGCTTTGGGGAGCTGGGGTATTTACCCTCCTCAAGAGAAATCTCCACACCACTTGTCCAAGAAAGGTTAGGAATGAAGGTAACAGAACGACATGGCGTTTTGCTCGGAGTGATGCTTGGCCTCGGTTGGCTTTCCGCCTGCGGCGGCCCAGACGTCGGAGTGACCAACGAAGAGATCCTGATCGGAACCTGGGCCCCCGTGACCGGGCCGGCCAGTTCGCTGAACGCAATCGCACGTGGCATCGACGCCTATGTTCAGCACGTGAACGCTCAGGGCGGTGTTCACGAGCGGCAGATCCGGCTGATCGTGAAAGACGATGGCTACGATCCCGCGCGCACGCCGGAGCTCGTCCGACAACTGGTGGAAGAAGACGAGGTTTTTGGGCTGGTTGGGGGAATCGGTTCCGCGACCTGCCTGTCCGTCAAGGGTTACATTGCCAACGAGTTCATCCCGTGGGTGAATCCGGGCTCTGGCTTACGCCAATGGGTGGTCCCTACCAACGCGTACGTCTTCTCTATTTTCCCGTCTTATGTGACCGAGGCTCGCATCCTCGCCCATCATGCGGTCAATGAGCTCGAGGCCGAGAAGGTCGGTCTCTTTTACCAGAATGATGCTTTTGGCCGGGAGGGGCAGGAGGGCGTCAGCCTCGGGCTCGGTGACGTCGACAAGAGGCTAGAAGTAGCGGAGCCCTACACGTTCGGCAGTGCCGATTTCGCGGCATCCGCTCAAAAGTTCAAGGATGCCGAGCTCGATACGGTCATCCTTTGGTCTACACCCTCGGCAGCCGCGGGCTTGATTGCGGAGCTCGAGAAACTCGAGTTCCAGCCCAAGCTTCTCGCCACGCAGGTGCTAGCGGACCCCATCATGTTCGGGCTGGTCGGCGAGGCATGGGAAGGGACGGTGGTGGCGACTGGAGTGCCGGACCCTGATTCGGATGAGGCAGGCGTCCTTCGAGCTCGCGAAATCATGAGCCAGTACGCGCCCGACACACCGCTCGGTGCCTATGCGCTGATGGGGTTGAGCTGGGCGGAGCTCCTAGTGGAAGGTTTGCGTGAAGCTGGCCCGGATCTGACCAGGATCCGCTTGATCTATGCGCTCGAGAATCTCGAGAGCAGTGCGGACAACTTCCTGGGGCGGCCGATCCAGTTCAGCTCGGAAAGCCACCATGGCTTCAGCGCCGTGCGCTTGATGAAGGCCGAGGGCGGCAAGTACGTCTACGTCGGCGACTGGATTGAAGAGGAATAGTCTAGAGTCCCAAGTAAGCAGCACGGATCGACTCGTCGGAAGCTAGGTCTTTGCTCCTGCCCTCCTTGACGATCTTCCCCGTCTCCAAAACGTAGCCGCGGCGGGCTACCGCCAAGGCCTGGTGAAGGTTCTGCTCGACCAACAGGATGGTGACGCCATCCTGGCTGATTTTCCGTACCACGCCGAATACTTCCTGAACGATCACCGGGGCCAATCCCAGTGAAGGCTCATCGAGGAGAAGCAGGCGCGGTCGCGACATCAGGGCCCGCCCGATGGCAGCCATCTGCTGCTCTCCACCGGACAGCGTCCCCGCGAGCTGGCCCTGTCTCTCCGAGAGTTTGGGGAAGAGCCCAAGAACCCACTTCATGGTGTCGTGCCGATGGGTACGGGCACGCGCCGGGTAAGCACCCAGGGCGAGATTCTCACCGACCGTCATGCGAGGCCAGAGACGGCGACCCTCAGGGACGAGCGCCACACCTCGATCGACGATCTGGTGAGGCGGTCGGACGAGGTCATCCCCGCTTAGTCGTATGCGGCCTCCGGCGGGGCGGATGAGCCCGGCCAGGGTCTTGAGCAACGTCGTCTTCCCGGCACCATTGGCCCCGATGAGGCTGACAACCTCGCCTTCTTCGACGGCGATCGAAACGTCCCACAGCACTTGGACGTCACCGTAAGACACCGAGAGCCCTTTCACGTCCAGCATCGTTTCACCTTGCTCCCGGAGCATTGGTTCCCAGGTAGGCCTCGATCACGCGAGAGTCCTGGCTCACCTCATCCGGTGTTCCCTGCGCGATCTTCTCGCCGTGATCCAAGACCACAACGCGGTCGGAAAGCTTCATGACGGCTTGCATCACGTGCTCGGTGTAGATCAACGTCGTCCCCTCGTCTCGTATCTTCCCCAGCAGTGTGAGCGCCTCCGCCAACTCGGACGGGTTCAATCCCGCAGCCACTTCGTCCAGTAAGAGAAGATCCGGACGGGTTGCCAGGGCGCGTGCGATTTCCAATCGCTTGCGATCGGGTAGCGTCAGCACACGTGCCGGCGCGTCGGCCTTGACCAGTAGACCGGTTACCTCGAGAGCGCGCAGCGCATTCGATCGATTCTCGCTGTAAGCACCCCCTTGGCGACCGAACGAAGCTCCCACCAGCACGTTGTCGAAGACGCTCAGGGTCTCGAAGGGTCGAACGAGTTGACGTGCCGTTGCGAGTCCTCGTCGGCACACTTGGTGTGGTGCCAGTCCGTTGAGCCGTTCGCCCTTGAAAGTGATGAGGCCTCGGCTGGGAGGCAGTCCTCCGCTCAGCATGCTGAACAGAGTCGATTTCCCCGCGCCGTTCGGCCCGATGAGACCGAGGATCTCTCCGCGCTCGACTTCGAGGTCGAGCGCGCTGACCGCCATGAGGCCACCGAAGCGGCGACTCAGCCCTCGGACTTCAAGAAGCACCATGGGGAGACCTCAAGCTTCCTTCGCTCGAGCACGGGCTCGGATCCGGTGAACGACCCCGGCGAAACCGCGTGGCTCGAAAAGAACGATGCCGATGAGGAGTAGTCCGAAGGTGCCGAGATGGAGGCTGGGCAGGTTGACCAAGACGAGCTGCTCCAGCAGCAGGAACAACACCGCCCCCAGCACCGGTCCGATCAAGGTGCCCAAACCGCCGATGAGGGTCATCAAGATCATGCTGATCGATAGATCGAAACCGAATACCTCTTCCGGTACGATGTAGAACATATACTGCGCATAGAAGCTTCCGCCCAGGCCCACCAGGAAGCTCGACACCGCCAAGGCGTAGAGTTGATAGCGCGACGTAGGGACGCCGAGCGATTCGGCCACCTCCCGGTCGTCACGGATGGCGCGGAGTCCGAGTCCGAAGCGTGAGTGCGCGATCCACCAGGGGACCGCGACGGCGATGGCCGCCAAGGCCAGGGCAAGATAGTAATGCGGCACCTTGCTGTAGGAGGCCGGCGTCGGCAGGGCGAGGCCGGAGGAGCCTCCCGTTGCTTCAAGATTGTTCATGAGTAGCCGCGTCGCCTCTCCCACACCGATGGTGGCGATGGCAAAGTAAGGTCCGGCCAGTCGCAGACACGGCCAGCCCCAGAGCCAACCGTAGGCCGCCGCCAACAAACCCGCCAGGGGCATGGTCAGAATCGGGTTCGCATCCCAGTGCAGCCAGAGGAGAGACGTAGTGTAAGCGCCGAGTCCAAAGAAGGCTGCGTGGCCGAACGAGGTCTGCCCAATGAACCCTCCGACGAGATTCCACGCGCTCGCCAGAGTGATGTAGAGCAGGCCGAGAATGGCCAGGTGCATAGTGTAGTCCCGCCCTTCGAGAGCGAGAGGTAGTCCAAGAAGGACCGCGACTGCCGCAACAACGAATACTCGTCTCACCCGCGTTCCTTCGTGGTGGCCGGTGGTCGCACCACCAGTATCGTCACGAGTAGGACGAAGCTGACCAGATCCTGGAACGAAGCGGGTAGAGCCACGACCGACAAGGACTCGGCCAGGCCGAGGACGAACCCGCCGAGGAGGATTCCAACCGTGCTCTCGAGCCCGCCCAGCACGACGACGCAGAAGCTCTTGAGTAGAAAGCTACCGCCGAACTCCGGGTTGAACGAGTAGATGAGAGCCATGAGACTCCCCGCCATGCCCGCGAGCGCCGAGCCAAGCCCGAACGTCAAAGCGGAAACGCGGTCGACATCGATTCCTGCTAACGCCGCCGCTTCCCGGTCCTGCGAGACGGCTCGGATGGCTCTTCCCGGGTAGGTGTGACGCAGCAGAAGCTCGAGTAGGCCGAAACAGACCAGCGAGATGCCGAAAATGACAACGCGGGTCAGGCTCAGCGGAATCCCGAGCTGAATCCGGCTGAACGTATAGCTCGTGAGAATCGATTGGTCGTCGCCACCAAAGACCAGATAGAGCACATTTTTCACCACCAGCCACACGCCGAAAAGCAGGAGCAGAGAAGTGATGGCGGGGCCATGTTGGATCCTCCGCACCAGGACGATCTCCAAGACGACTCCGATGACGAACGTACCGGCGGCGGTGAGGAAAATGGATAGTAGGGGATCGATCCGATAGTTCGTGAAGAGCCAGAGCGTGCCGTATGCGCCTAGCGTAAGCATGGCGCCGTGCGCCAGGTTCACGATCCTCATGACTCCGTAGATGAGACCTAGGCCGTACGACATCAGCCCATAGAGCGCACCCAACAGCACGCCGGAGACGATGACGGTCGCGAGATCGGATGAGGTCATGGACTTAGGCGAGAACCGTCGACGGTTCTCAGCGGTCGGTGGATGCTGGGCGCGGTACGACAGCCTCGCCGGTCGCGGCATCAAGGGGATAGATAATATCGACCCTACCGCCCGGTTTGTTTTGAACGATAAGGCAAGGGTTGTTGATTTGGAACCGATTCTCGGCCAAGAAACGGATACGTTGCCCGGGGATCAAACGATCCCGCAAATCAATCGACGCGAGCGACTCGCGGATCGCGTCTCGCTCGAGCGAACCGGCGTCTTCGACCGCCGCAATCAGAGTGCGGACGGTTTCGTAGGCGAGCGCTGGATAATACTCCGTCGGTTCCTGACCATAGGTTTCGGTGAACTTGCTGAGGAACGCCTTCGATTGCGGATACGGAAGCGCGGGCGACCACCATTGAGCCGACACGACGTAGTCCACATAATCGCCGAGTGCCTGTCGGGCACTGGCTTCCGGACCGCGGGCTCCGTAGCTCAATACCTTGTGTTGCAAGCCTTGCTCCACGTACGCTCGGTGTTGCAACACGTAATCCGGCTCGTGAGCGTCAGAAAGAAACACGTCCGCTCCAGCGACCTTGACCTTGATGAGGAGCGCCGTGTGGTCCTTGGCTAGATGTTCGAAGCCTTCATCGAGGGCGAGCTCGAACTGGTCTTGGTACTTGAGAAGCGAGCTCCGCACACCGGCGCGGTATTCCCTGCCGTGGTCGGTGTTCTGCCAAACGAGCGCGATCTTAGTTGGACGCGGCAAACGCCCCTGTTCTTGCTCGTAGGCTAGCCAGTCCACCGTCGTCTCGGCGAGCTTTTCCACCGGTGTCAGGAGTCCGAAGATCCAGCGGTTATCCGGCTTGAAGATGGGTTTGGACGCGCCTCCGGCGTTCAGGTACGGCACGCCGTATTTCTCCGGTACCACGACTTGGGCCTGAACCAGCGGAGTGCTGTATCCGGAAAGAAGAGCGTTCACTTCGTCCACCGTGATCAGCCGCTCGACCAAGCTCACGGTGGTGGCGGCATCACTCTTGTCGTCGTAGAGGACGAGCCGTACCGGAAGCCGTTCCCCCTGGTCCCGGATAAAGACGCCCCCGTCTTCGTTGGCTTCTTGTACCGCGAGCTCGTATCCCTGCTTGAAGAAGCGGCCGGCCTTGGCGTGCTTGCCGCTCGATGGTATAGCCGCTCCCAGGATCAAGGCGGGACCGCTGGGAGCAGGCCCTGAACAAGATGTACAGCCGATAGCGACTCCTAGAAATAGACAAAGCAGCCGGCGCATGTCGGCCGATGCTATGGTCCCCTCCCATCCATTGTCAACGGAGAGTGCTCGACCCGCCCTGGATCTATAATGGGTGGCCAAGACCCGGGGTTCGAATGGAAGGAGTCGTTGTCGATATCCGCCACTTCACCGACCGCTATCGCGGCGCCTTCGCCCGAACCCTCGAAGTGTCTCATGCCGTCCCGGAAGACAAGTGGGATTGGCGGCCCGCAGAGGCGATGTGCAGCTTTCGAGAGCTAGCGGACTGTAACATTTAAGTGTTTAGTAGTAATATCTCTCTCATGCGAGGGAGAGCCGTTGTGTTGACTCAAGCGGAACATAGGGAGCTTGGCAAACGAGTTTCGAGCCGTAGCGGTCGAGCGGATGACGCGCGGATCGCTCGGATGTTGCTCTTGCTGGCAGACGGTGCAAGCTATACGCAGGTGCAGCAGACGGTGGGCTGCACGGCGCCTTTTATCAGCAAGTGGAAACGCCGATTCTTGGAGGAGCGTCTGGCAGGTCTGTACGCGCGTCACGAGGGGCGTCCGATTCAAGTGCTCACGCCTCGGATGGAAGCACGGATTCTTTCGTGGACGCAGAAAAAACCGACCGACGGCTCGACTCACTGGAGCACGCGTCGACTTGCGAAGAAGCTGGGAATCCATCACATGATGGTGGCTCGCACTTGGAAAAAGCATGGTCTCCAGCCACACCGAATTGAGCATTACAAGGCCTCCAACGATCGAGTTCTTCCATCGCAAAGTAGCTTCACCATTTGGAGAGCCCATGAGCCGGGCCCAGCTCGCCATCGGTATGCTCGAGAAAGAATCGAACGAGCGGGGAAGTCTCTACGTCTACCTCCGGCTGGTGGGCGTCGAGATCCCGGGTCTCGCCGAAGAGCGGTGACGGCGCGCCCTTCGTTTGAATCGACGTTAGACGCGTGTTAGCATCGGAACTTCAAGTGCCCCGTATCAGTAGGTCGTCACCTAATTCTCGGGCCCTTTTGCGCGCTGGCTTCGTTGCGCCTCCTCGCAATATCGAGGTATAACTTCGTCAGCACGCCTCGCCAGCACACAAAATGGCCTCGAGCCTTAGGCAACGATCCACTGATACGAGGCACTAGAAAACGGTGTAGTTATGTCTGGACATTCCAAGTGGCACTCCATCAAGCACAAGAAGGGCCGGGCGGACGCAAAACGTGGGAAGGCCTTTACGCAGGTGATCAAGGAGATCACCGTTGCGGCACGTTTGGGAGGAGGGGATCCGGCATTCAATCCGCGCCTCCGTCTCGCGATGGACAAGGCCAAGTCGCTCAACATGCCGAAGGACAACATCGATCGAGCCGTCAAGAAGGGAACCGGCGAGCTGGAAGGTTACAACCTCGAGGAAGTGATCTACGAAGGCTATGGACCGGGTGGCGTGGCGGTTCTGATCGAAGCAATGACCGACAACCGCAACCGAACGGTTGCCGACCTTCGTCATATCTTCTCGAAGTATGGCGGGAACCTGAGCGAGGCCGGCTCGGTAGCCTGGATGTTCCAGAAGAAGGGCTATCTCGTCGTAGAGCACGACAAGATCGGAGAGGAAGAGCTCCTGGAGATCGCGTTGGAATCCGGCGCCGAGGACGTCAACGAAGACGGCAGCAACTGGGAGATCTTCACGCCGCTCGAAGCTTTCGAAGGCGTTCGAGAAGCCCTGGAAGCGAAAAAGATTCCTCTGGTGGTCGACCAGCTCAGTATGATTCCCCAGAGTAACGTGAAGCTAGAAGGGAAGAGCGCCGTACAGATGCTTCGGCTCATGGAAACGATCGAGGATCACGAGGACGCGCAAAGCGTCTGGGCCAACTTCGATATCGAGGAAAAGGAGATCGAGGCGGCCATGGCATCCAACTGAGCACCCAACGGGGACTTTGAGAATTTTCGGAATCGATCCGGGCACCGAGGCCACCGGCTACGGGGCCATCGACTCGGACGGAAATTCTCACACGCTGGTCGAATACGGGGCCATCCGAAGCCCACGGCGTGCCTTCGCAGAAAGACTCCATTTCATTTACACCGAGCTCCTGAAGGTCATCGAGCGCTGCCGTCCCGAGCGCCTGGTTGTCGAGAACCTCTTCTACGCTACCAATGTCAAGAGCGCTCTGCGGCTCGGTCACGTGCGGGGGGTGACATTGCTCGCCGGCGTCTCACAAGGCTTGCCGGTGTTCGAGTACAGCCCTCTGGAGGTCAAGCAGGCGGTCGTCGGCTACGGTCGCGCGGATAAGCAGCAAGTGCAAAGGATGGTCATGTTGCTGCTGGGACTCGAGGAGCTCCCTGAGCCTCATGACGCGGCGGACGCATTGGCCGTCGCTCTTTGCGATGCTCATCGCCTTCGCTTCGCGGAGCGCGTCGCCGAGGGTCGTTGAAATGATCGGGCACCTGCGGGGGATGCTTCTCGACAAGAAACCCGGGCAAGTGACATTGGAGGTCGGTGGTGTCGGCTACAAAGTTCTCATCCCCTTGTCCACCTACTATGAGCTCGATGGAGAAGGTGCGACGGTGTCGTTTCGAATTCACACCCACGTGCGGGAGGATGCGCTCGCTCTCTTCGGTTTCTTGACCGAGATCGAAGAGATGCTCTTCCAACGACTGATTTCAGTGGCCGGCGTCGGGCCGTCCCTCGCTCTGAAGGTCCTTTCCGGACTGGAGCCATCCGACCTCGTCGACGCCATCCGCCACAGTGACCTCCGGAAGCTCGGTTCCATCCCAGGAGTGGGCAAGAAGACGGCGGAGAGGTTGGTCGTGGAGCTCAAGGAGAAGATGCCGGAGATGCCGGCCCGGGTTGGAGAGCCGGCATCCGGAAGCGAGGCTTCCTCTCCCGAGATCGCATTGCGCGACGATCTTGTTTCCGCGCTCGTCAATTTGGGTTATCAGCGAAGTCAAGTCGACGACGCAGTGCGAGACATGCCCAAGAACGACCCGAATCCATCCTTCGAGAAAGCGCTCAAAGGCGCGCTCCGTCGCCTATCGAGCTGACTTCTCATCCGACTCGTACCCGACTCGTGAATAAGCGCCCCATCGACGTAGCGACTCCGCGAACCGCATACCTCGATCTGCTAGGAAAGCGGCAGGCGGCGGCGGCGCGTCATCGCCGCAGAGCAGACTGGATATCGCACGGTCGCTTGACGACCTTTGCCGTCGGGAGCGCGATGGCTTGGTTCACGTGGGGAACGCCGCTCCTTTCTCCGTGGTGGATGGTCGTTCCGGTTTCGGCGTTTCTGGTCTTGGTCTTCGTTCACGACGGCGCCTTGCGACGCTGGCGGCAGGCAGGCAGCGCGGTTGCCTTCTATGAGCGCGGCCTCGCTCGTTTGGAAAACCGTTGGTCGGGCCGCGGTGATGCGGGGGATCGTTTTCTCCCGGATTCTCACCCTTATGCTCGGGATCTCGACCTGTTCGGCCGCGGGTCTCTCTTCGAGCTTCTTTCTACCGCGACCACCAGCTGGGGATCGAAGACACTGGCTGACTGGCTTCTATTTGCCGCCTCGCCGGATGAGATTCGTGCCCGGCAGGCCGCAGTCGAAGAGCTCGGTCCTCGCCTCGATCTTCGCGAGGAGATCGCGACTCGCGACAGTGGTGAGGAAAGCTCGCCCCCAGTCGATCCCGACGCCTTGACGCGGTGGGCATCGGCGCCTCCGGTGTTGGTTTCCGATTGGCGGCGTTACCTGGCGGTCGCAATCGCCGTCGTCACGCTGGCGAGCATTACGATGTGGTTGGCCTCGCTGACTTCCAGGTTGCCGGTCCTTCTGATCCTTCTCATCGAGGCCACGTTCGCGTTCTCCTTGCGAGGTCGGGTTCTCGACGTCCTCGGTGCTGTCGACAAACCGGCGCGGGATCTCGCGGCGCTTTCCAAGCTGCTCGCCGTCCTCGAGGGGGAGTCTTTCTCCTCCCCACGTTTGGCGAGTCTGCAACAGGCACTCGCAGCGGACCGCGTACCGGCGTCTCAACGAGTGAGGCGGCTCCGGCGCCGCATCGATTTTCTCGACGCCCGGCGCAACCAGATGTTCGCTCCTCTGGCGGCACTGATGCTGTGGGGCACGCAGTTCGCCTTCGTCATCGAGTCCTGGCGAGCCCGGTGCGGCGGCTCGGTTCCGAGATGGCTCGACACGACCGGTGAGCTCGAGGCGCTCATTTCGCTGGCGAGTTATGCCTACGAACATCCGGAGGATCCGTTCCCAACGGTGGTCGATGAAGGGCGGGTCTACGAGGGGGAAGCCATCGGCCACCCCCTCATCCCCGAGGAGCAGCTGGTGCGGAACGACCTCCGACTAGGAGGCGAGCTAGGGCTCTTTGTGGTGAGTGGATCGAACATGTCGGGCAAGAGCACACTCCTTCGGACCGTGGGAGTCAATGCCGTGCTCGCGCTGGCGGGAGCGCCGGTGCGAGCGAAGAGCCTGCGACTGTCTCCGCTCACGCTGGGAGCCTCTATCCGCGTTCAGGACTCCCTCCAAGAAGGCATTTCCCGCTTCTATGCGGAGATCACGCACCTTCGGCAGATCATGGAAATAGCCGAAGAGGATTTGCCCCTTCTTTTCTTGCTGGACGAGATCCTGCAAGGGACTAACTCCCACGATCGACGGATCGGAGCTGATGGCTTGGTGCGACGACTATTGGAGCGAGGAGCGGTGGGCCTCATTACGACGCACGATCTGGCGCTTGCCAAGATCGCCGACTCGCTGTCCCCGCGCGCCGCCAATGTTCATTTCGAGGATCATCTCGAAGACGGGAAGATGTCGTTCAGCTATCAAATACAACCAGGGGTGGTACGTAAGAGCAACGCCCTGGCGCTGATGCGTGCGGTCGGACTCAAGGTGTGATTTAATTTCCGGAAACCATGAGCAGCCGATTGGTCTCCGCCACGCGGTCCGACGAGGATGTCACACTCGATAGAAGCCTCCGTCCCCAGAGCTTTGCCGACTACATCGGGCAGAAAAAGGTTACCACCCAGCTCCAAATAGCCGTCCAAGCAGCTCGCGAGCGCGGTGAGGCCATGGATCACCTGCTTCTCTATGGGCCTCCCGGTCTCGGAAAGACGACGCTCGCACACGTTGTTGCCAACGAGCTCGCGGTTCAAATCAAACCCAGTGCCGGCCCCCTCATCGAAAAGTCCGGCGATCTGGTGGCTCTCCTCACGAATCTGGAGACACGAGATGTCTTCTTTATCGACGAGGTGCACCGTCTCCATCCAGCCATCGAAGAAGTGCTCTACCCGGCGATGGAGGACTATCGTCTGGACATCATCATCGGTCAGGGGCCTTCCGCCAAATCGGTGAAGATACCGGTTTCCAAGTTCACTCTGGTGGGCGCCACGACCCGCGCGGGACTGTTAACGTCTCCGCTAAGAGCGCGTTTTGGAATCGTGCACCGACTGGATTTCTACGACGAAGAGGAGCTGACTGCGGTGGTCAAGCGCTCGGCCTCCATCCTCGGAGTCGCCATCGACACTGAGGCGGCTCCGGTTCTCGCGAGGCGTTCCCGTGGAACGCCTCGCATCGCCAACCGTTTGCTTCGTCGCGTGAGGGATTTCGCCCAAGTCAAAGCGGATGGAAGGATCACCGAGCCCGTCGCGCTCGAGGCGCTGGATCTATTGGAGGTCGACGAGCACGGATTCGACGAGATGGATCGCAAGATTCTCTTGACGATCATCGAGAAGTTCGATGGCGGCCCGGTGGGTCTCGGTACGATTGCCGCCGTGATCAGCGAAGAGCGAGACACCATCGAGGACATCTATGAGCCCTTCCTGATGCAGATCGGGTTCCTCGATCGTACACCGCGTGGTCGCGTCGCGACCGAACACGCTTACCGTCACTTCGGTCTGATTCGCCCCAGCCCGCAGAAGAAACTCTTCTAGTGCCGTTCCAACTATCTCGACCCGAGACGCAAGGCTTGTGGCTGCCATCCGTCGGGAACATAGCGATGAACGGTTCTAGGGGGGACCAGTTGGAACGGCACTAGCCCTGCTCGTCTCCGACTTCGACTACGAGCTTCCGCCTGAGCTCATCGCCCAGGAGCCTCTCGAGAGAAGAGATCTCCCACGGCTTCTTCATCTCGAGAACGGGACTGGAACGATTCGTCACCACCGATTCCAAGAGCTCCCCGATCTCCTGCGCGCCGGGGATCTGCTGGTCGTGAACAACACCAGTGTCTTTCCGGCGAAGCTACGTGGGCAGACGGAATCGGGGGACATCGTGGAGCTTCTGCTCGTACAGCCCGAGACTGCAGGTCGCTGGGAGGTTCTGGCACGCCCGGCGAAGAAGCTGCGGGTCGGAACGGTGTTGCATTTCGGTGGCGGAGAGCTTCGGGCTCGCGTCACCGCTGTCTCGGAGCTCGGCAAGCGAACCGTGGAGCTCATGCACGCGGGAGACCTCAAGCCGATCCTCGAGCGAGTGGGCCGTACGCCTCTCCCTCCCTACATCAAACGGGGGCCCTCAAGTAAGGGTAAGGGCAGGAGCGACCGAGAGGATCGTGAGCGGTATCAGACCGTATACGCGCGCGAGCGCGGCTCGGTCGCGGCTCCCACGGCCGGCCTCCACTTCACCCGGGAAGTTCTCGACGAGTTGGAGCGCCGCGCCATCGAAGCCGTGGAGCTCACGCTTCATGTTGGCTACGGGACGTTTCAGCCGATACGGACGGAGACGGTGGAAGAGCACCGCATGGAAGCAGAGCGATACACGATCCAGGAAGAGACCTCCGTCGCCGTCGAGCGAGCTCGCGCGCAAGGCAAGCGCGTGGTGGCGGTAGGCACGACCACCGTCCGCGCCCTGGAGTCCGCCGCGACAGAACCCGGCAAGGTTCGCGCCGGCTCGGGCGTCACCGAGCTGTTCATCTACCCGGGGTTTCGGTTTCAGGTCGTCGATGCTTTGCTCACCAACTTCCATTTGCCCCGGAGCTCCTTGCTGATGTTGGTCTCCGCCCTTGGGGGCGTGGAGCCGGTGAAGCGAGCCTATCGAGAGGCGGTTCGCGAGCGCTATCGCTTCTATAGCTATGGCGATTGCATGTTGCTTTACTAGCCCAAGTTGCGGTTGTCGTGAGCGGGAGCCTCGGTTCATAATCGCACGGTGAACGCCGAGGAGCTGCGATCGACCGTCGCGGACAGCCTTGCTCTCAAGCAGGATTTCTTTGAGAAAACGGCCACCAAGGTCCTAGAAGCGGGCCGTCTCATGGTGGAGGCTCTTCGCGGGGGAAGAAAGATCCTGGCTTTTGGAAACGGAGGCAGCGCCGCCGACGCGCAGCATTTCGCGGCCGAGCTGGTCAATCGATTTGGTTTCGATCGGCCGGCCCTAGCTGCCATCGCACTCACCACCGACTCGTCGATCCTGACCAGCGTGGCGAACGACAGCGATTTCCGAATGGTCTTTCGCCGCCAGGTGGAGGCCTTGGGATCGGAAGGTGATGTGGCGCTCGCCATCAGCACCAGTGGCAACTCTCCGAACGTGCTCGAGGCGGTGACCGCCTGCCGAGAAAGGAAGGTCAAGACGATTGGTTTGGCAGGCCGAGACGGCGGCGCCCTGTCCGACCAGGTCGAGCTTTGCCTCACCGTGCCCCACCGCGAGACGTCGCGCATTCAAGAAGTTCATTCCATGATCGTGCACTTGCTTTGTCAGATCATCGAGGATGAGCTCTTCCCGAGAGGGTCCGGGACGGCCAAATAGAGTTATGCCCAAGTATCCTGTCGATCCTCTCGATCTATCCGGTCTCCGCACCTATCCTCTGAAGTCTCGTAAGAGCAAAGTGGGAGTGGATGAGCTCGGAGGTGTGCCCAAGGTGGGGGAGACGTTTCGAGAGTTCTGGAATACCTTGCCCGGAGTCCTGGCGGCGCGCGATCTCAAGGATTTCGTCGGCGCCATGAAATCGGCGCGCGACCGCGGTCGGGGCATCGTGTGGGGACTGGGGGCGCACGTGATCAAGGTGGGTCTCTCGCCGCTGGTCATTCATTTGATGGAGCAAGGTTATGTGAGCGGGCTGGCGTTGAACGGCGCTGGGATCATTCACGATTTCGAGATGGCTTTAGTGGGGCAGACTTCCGAAGAGGTGGAAGAGGGGCTGGGGTCCGGCGAGTTCGGCATGGCGGAGGAGACGGGCTCTCTCTTGAATCAAGCGATAGACGAAGGGGTCGCGAGGGGAATGGGGATCGGTGAGTCGATCGGGGCCTTCCTGGATCAGCACAAGCCGCAATTCATGCACCTCAGTCTGATCTGGGCCGGCTACCGGCTTTCTATTCCGGTGACGGTTCACGTAGCCGTGGGAACCGATATCATCCATATGCATCCGCAAGCCTCCGGCGAAAGCATTGGGAAGGGGAGCTTGCAGGATTTCCGGCTGCTAGCCGGCGTCGTCCAGACCCTTCATGACGGCGGTGTCTACCTGAACCTGGGCTCAGCGGTGGTCCTGCCCGAGGTGTTTTTGAAAGCAGTCAGCGTCGTGCGGAATCTGGGTCATCCGCTATCCAACTTCTCGACGGCGAGCTTCGACTTTCTGCGTCATTACCGCCCGCGTAAGAACGTCGTGGAGCGCCCCGTCGCCGGAAGCGGCCGCGGCTACGAGTTCGTCGGCCACCACGAGATCATGATCCCGCTGCTGGCCGCGGCGCTTCTCGAGCCAGCCCCCAGTGGTAAGTAACCTGGAACCCTAAAGAGAAATCGGGCGAGGTGGAAGAAAGATCTTCGGCAAAACGCCACTCGAAGTGGAAGTGATCGGATCGTCGCCACCGCAGTCCGAATACAACCTGGCGGCCACTTTGGCTCAAGACCTTGATGTCACTTTCTAGGAGAGGCTGAAACTGATCGTACTGCAGCACGGCAGAGAACCTTGGTTTGAAACGCCAGTCGACGGCGGCCATCCATGAGAAGAAGTTCTTCGAGCGGACGTCGTCGAGATCGGACGTGACGTGGTAGCTTAGATTGAAGAAGCCCCCCACCTTTCGGCCGACTCGGCTCAGTTCGGCACCGAAGCCCAGATCCGTTCCTCCGCTGCTAACCAGGCCATCCCGGCTGCCGGTTGGTAGCTTGATCGCCGCTCGCGCTGCAGGCTCGGTCGCTCCTAGCTCTTTCCAGATGATGGCTCTTTTCACCTGTAGCGTCAGATCGCCGAGAGCCACGAAGCCGTCTTCCCGCTTGAGGATCGGTGCATCCTGCACGCGCCAGTGGTAGCGGAATATGTTGTCCGGCTCGGCGCCTCGAATTCGGTTGGGAAGGCTGAAGGCGTTGTGAAAGCCGGAAATGAAAGGGTCGAGAAATCCGCCGTGCATCCAGTAGATGGGGAGGCTTCCGGTGATCTCGAAGTCTTTTCCCAAGCCGAACTTTCCTTGAAGAAGAGTCCGCAGTGACTCCAGATCGATCTGAAGGGATTCTGATTCGCTTTCCTGCAGGACGAGGATGTTCGAGTAGTCGAAGTTGACGAAGACACTCCGCTCGCCTTTCTGTAAGACCCGAGCCCTCTCCTAGCTCTTCTTCTTCTGGCTCCTCTTCTTCTGCCTCTTCCTGCAGTATCGGAGAAGGCAAGGGGGCCGCGTTGGCGGGGAGCGGAACCCGTACCAGAACGAATAGGACGAATAGCAGGGGAGGGCTTCGAGGCGCATCGTCATGGGAGTCAAAAAAGATGCGCAGAATACCAGGTTAGGGCGCGATCAGACAACAGAAAGGGGGGCTTGACCTCTCCGGCCAACCGCTGTTAGACTGCGCCTATGATGATGTGCATGACCCGACATCGCTACTTTCCTCCCCATTTTAGCGCCTAGCGGCGCAACTCTTCTTTCCATTCCGTTAGCCATGCCAGACATTTTAGACACTATGAGTAGGTATCTATGATTATCGTCTTGCGACAGGACGCATCCCCTGCAGAGATCACCCATCTCGAGGGTTTGCTGCACGACCGCGGCACCGTCACCACGGTGATCCGCGGTGAAGAGCGATCCGTCATTGCGGTGATCGGAGCGATCCATTTTTCGGGCACAGAGCTCGACAGCCATCCGGCGGTTCTGGAGGTTCTACGCGTTTCCAAGCCCTACAAGATCGCCTCGCGCGAGTCCGGGTTCACACCGCAAGTCAAGGTCGGTGACGTCCTGGTGGGTGGCCCCAAGTTCCTGGTCATGGCCGGTCCCTGCGCGGTGGAGAACCGAGAGACCCTGCTGGAATCCGCCCGCCGCCTTTCCGAGATGGGGGTCACCGTACTGCGGGGAGGCGCGTTCAAGCCCCGCACCTCGCCGTACTCGTTTCAGGGAATGGGAGAGGAAGGGCTCAAGCTGCTGGCCGAGGCTCGCGAGGAGACCGGAATGCTGGTGGTGACCGAGGTCATGACCGCCGACAAGGTCGATCTCGTGGCGCGCTATGCCGACATCCTCCAGGTGGGCGCGCGCAACATGCAGAATTTCGACCTACTGAAGGCGGTCGCGGAGGTGGACAAGCCGGTCATTTTGAAACGGGGTCTCGCCGCGACCATCGACGAGTGGCTCATGGCTGCGGAGTACATCCTAGGCCGCAATCAGAAAATCATACTCTGCGAGCGCGGCATCCGGACCTTCGAGACGAAGACCCGAAACACGCTCGACCTGAACGCGGTGCCGGTTCTCAAGGAGCTGACGCACCTGCCGGTGATCGTAGACCCCAGCCACGGAACCGGCGTGCGTCGCTACGTCCTTCCAATGTCCTTGGCGTCGATGGGCGCGGGAGCGGACGGTCTTCTCATCGAAGTCCATCCCGATCCCGACCGCGCCCTCTCCGACGGAGCTCAGTCGTTGACGTTCGCCGAGCTGCAGCGGCTCTTGAAGGCCTTGCAGTCGATGGCGCCGGTGGTGGGAAGAGAGCTCGAGCTGTCCTGGCGACATCCGGAGATAACCGCTTCGTCCGCTCCGCCGAAGATGCAGGTGGTCTATCAGGGAGAGCCCGGTGCTTTCAGCGAGACCGCGGCCCTCGCTTTCTTCGGAGACGTCAAGCCCGTGGGTGTCTCGGCGTTTCGGCATGTCTTCGAAAAAGTGGCGTCCGGGGAGTCCGCGTACGGTGTGCTCCCCATCGAAAACTCGCTGGCTGGATCCATCAATCAGAACTACGACCTGCTGCTAGAGTTCGATCTGGCCATCGTGGGCGAGGTCAAGCTGCGAGTATCGCACAATCTCATCGCGAATCGTGGCGTGAGAGAGAAAGACATTCGGAAGCTGTACGGGCATCCGCAGGCACTCGCGCAGTGCGATCGTTTCCTGCGTCTCCACCCGGACTGGACCGTCTACCAGACGTACGACACGGCGGGCTCGGTCAAGATGATCAAGGAACAGGAAGCCTCGGATACGGCGGCGATTGCTTCGTTGCAGGCGGCTAAGATCTACGAGGTGGATGTGCTGCAGGAGGCCATCGAGGACAATCCTCAGAACTACACGCGTTTCGTGGTGATAGCGAAAGAGGCTCGCGTCCACGATCGCTGCGACAAGACTTCAGTCGTTTTCACGACACCGAACAAGCCCGGCGCGCTCTTCGCGGTGCTGGAGCTGACGGCGAAGAACGAAGTCAACCTCGTCAAGTTAGAGTCCCGCCCCATCCCGGGGCGTCCGTGGGAATACATGTTCTACATGGATCTGGAAGGTAACGTCGAGTCGCCCAACGTGAGCGCGGTCCTGCGCGCCCTCCCGGATTGCACCGAGACGTTGAAGGTCCTGGGGTGCTATCCGTCGGCATGACGCCCTAAAAGAGCGGCGAAGGCGTGAGACGTTCTCCGAGACGCATCAGGCTCCTCTGGATCTCGTTCGCTCTCATCCTGTCTTGTTGCGGTACTCCGCCGCATGTACCGGAACCCAAGTCGGAAAGCGTTGACCTTCGGTCCGTCCTCGAAGAAGCGGTGGAAGAGGGGCTCATCGCCGGGGCGGTGGGCTTGATCGCCGTCGATGGAGAAGTGGTTTTCAGGGAGGCGGTCGGGTGGAAGGACATTGAAGAGGAAGAGCCGATGGCAGAGGACACGATCTTTCGTATCGCCTCGATGACCAAGCCGATTACCAGCACGGCGGTGATGATGCTCATCGAGGAAGGTCGCCTCGACCTCGATGATCCCGTCTCCCGATTCATCCCGGAGTTCGAAGGCCTCGAGGTCGTCGCGCCCGGATCCAACGGAGATCGCCCTTTCGCGCCGGCGCGGGGCGCGATCACCGTACGCCATCTCTTGACCCACACCGCCGGCATCAGCTATCAGTTTTCCGGCGTCGAGCCCTTGACGTCGCTCTACTCTGAAGCGGGCATCTCCGATGGCTTGAGTCAGACCGAGGGGACGATCGGACAGGGAATGAGACGCCTGGCAACGTTGCCGCTTCTTCACGAGCCGGGGACCGCGTGGAAGTATGGTCTCTCGACCGACGTGCTGGGTTATCTTATCGAAATCGTTTCACAAAGGACGTTGGAGCAGTTTTTCCGCGAGCGCATCTTCGAGCCGTTGGGAATGAAGGACACGTACTTTTTCTTGCCGGAGGAGAAAGTCTCCCGACTGGCGTCGGTCTACCGGCCCGCGAGGAACAGTCGGCTCAGCGAGCTATCGGACGAGCCGATCCAAGAGGGTCCGGTCATCTTCTCCACCACCTATCACTACCGTGGTCCGCGAACCTATTTTTCGGGTGGAGCCGGCCTCGTCTCCACCGTGGACGACTACTTTCGATTCTGCCAGATGGTTCTAAACGGAGGAGAACTCGAGGGCGCGCATCTGCTGCAACCCGAGACGGTCGATCTCATGACGACGAACCAGGTCGGCGACTTGAGTGTGGGGCAGGGAAAGTTTGGTTTCGGTTTCTCGATCGAAACCCGAGACGGACGCCCGGCGTGGGGTTGGGGAGGTTTCTTCTTCACGCGTTTTTGGATCGATCCCGGCGAGGAGGCCGTTGGAATCTTCATGTCTCAGTTGTGGCCCAATCAGCGGTCGCCGGTCGATGAGGCCTTTAGCAGCGTGGCGAACGAATGGATTCGGGCGAATCAGACGACAGTGGAATGAGTCTCCGCCGCCGGTAGTTCGAAAGAGGGCGACAGAGAGGGGGCACGCTTGACCGGACAATCGCATGTGATTACAATGTAATCACATGATCCGTCGCAGAAAAAAGACCTCGGTGAAAGGGCAAATCGTCCGTATCGGAAACTCCCAGGGGATCCGCATTCCCAAGGTTCTCATCGAGCAAACCGGTTTGGGCGATCAAGTGGAGATCCTTGTTCAAGATGACTCGCTCGTCATTCGCCCGGCGCGGCGACCGCGGGAAGCTTGGGAGGTTGCTTTTCAGGAGATGGCTCGCCGAGGCGATGACACCTTGTTGGACGTCGGAACACTGCCGCCCACCGGCTGGGATAAGGAAGAGTGGGAGTGGTGATCCGCCGCTGCGACGTGTATTTGGTTAGCTTAGCTCCAACGATTGGGGCCGAGATCCGGAAGACCCGGCCGTGCGTCGTCGTGTCTCCCGATGAAATGAACCAATACATCCGAACGGTCGTCGTCGCCCCGATGACCAGCAAAGGGTGCGATTACCCCACCCGCGTTGCGTGCCGGTTCCAAGGGAAACCTGGCCGAGTTGTGTTGGACCAGATTCGAACCGTGGATGGCGGCCGACTGGTTCGAAAACTCGGCCGGCTAGAGCGGAAAGCGTGTGAGTCGATTCTGAATGTGTTGAGCGAGATGTTCGCGCCGTAAACGACCCCCTCCCAAGCCGATAGAACCGACCACCCCTAAACCTGTCTGGACAGGTCTGAACTGATGGGGAATGATGGCGAAGCCGTTGCAGCGCAAATCGCGGGGCGATACAATCCCCTACGCTCCTTTGGAGGAAGTGATGATCGGTCGTACCTTCTCGCACTATCGGGTTCTGGAGAAACTGGGCGCGGGGGGAATGGGCGAGGTCTACCTGGCTCACGACACGTCTCTGGACCGCCGGGTCGCCATCAAGTTCCTGCCGGAGCCGCTCGAGCAGGACGATAGAGCTCGCAAACGCTTCCTGAGAGAGGCGCGATCCGCGGCCGCGCTCGACCATCCGTTCATCTGCAACATCCACGAGGTGGGCGAAGTCGACGACAAACATTACATCGTCATGGAGTGGGTCGAGGGCCAGACGCTGGCGGAGAAGCTTACCCACGGCCGCTTGTCTCCGAAAGAGGCGCAACGTATCGGAATCGAGATCGCCGAAGCACTCGAAAAGGCTCACCAGAACGGGATCGTCCATCGCGATCTCAAGCCATCCAACATCATGCTAACGATCGAAGGCCACGTCAAAGTGATGGACTTCGGTCTCGCGAAGCAAGCAGGTGGGCCCGAAGTTCGCAGCGAGGCGAAGACGCCAACCGCTCTCACTCGCGAGGGCACGACGGTGGGGACGCTACTCTATATGTCTCCCGAACAAGTGCGGGGCTCGGGCGCCGACGTGCGCTCGGACATCTTTTCGTTCGGAGTCGTTTTGTACGAGCTTTTAGCGGGCGTGAATCCATTCAAGAGGAGCTCGGGGTTCGAGACGTCGAACGCGATCGTCAAAGAGACCGCACCATCCCTGTCCAAGCACGGCGTAGAAGTGCCCCCGAGACTCCAGGCGATTGTCGACCGCATGCTGGCCAAGGATCCGAAGGAGCGCTATCAGCAGGCTCGGGAGATCGGCTCCGATCTCAAGGAGGCAACCGCGGCCGGCCGGTCCTGGCTGAGACCGAGCCTCGCCCTACCCGCGTTGCTGGCCATCGCAGGTGTCGGGGCTGCTCTGTTCTGGTCGCTGACAGAGAGGAGCGATGCCCAGCGGGCGCGCGAAGAAATGCTCCCGCAAGTCATGCAGCTCATCGACGAGGACAACTACGTTGCGGCGTTCGAGCTGGCCGGCGAAGTCGAGCGCCACATTCCCAACGATCCGGTTCTCGCCGACTCGTGGGCTCTCATGTCGGTGATCGGGGCGATCGTGACGGAACCACCCGGGGCCGCCGTGTATATCAAGGGATATGCGGACGGCACCGACTGGGACCTCGTCGGCCAGTCGCCGGTTGAATCGCTGAGGCTCCCCCGTGGTCCGACCATTCAGATAAAGATCGGAAAACCAGGGTTCGATCCCAGGCTCCTCGCCACCGGGGTGCCGGGGTTTTACTTCGGTCGCGAGCCGGCTGAGGTCATCGACCTGCTCGAAGCAGGCACGACCCCACGTGAAATGGTTCTCGTCCCTGGTGGAAACTATCCTTTGCGCATTACCGGGTTCAACCGCGGGGACCTCGCCGACTTGAAGCCGTTCCTGGTTGATCGCTACGAAGTAACGAATGCGGAGTTCAAGGCGTTCGTGGACGCCGGCGGCTACACGCGTCGCGAGCACTGGGACGGACTGGATTTCGTCAAGGACAGTCGCCAACTGTCCTGGGAAGAAGCGATGGCCGAGTTCGTCGATTCGACGGGCCGGACAGGACCGGCCACCTGGGAATTGGGTAACTACCCAGAGGGCCAAGGAAATCACCCCGTGACCGGGGTTAGCTGGTACGAGGCGGAGGCGTACAACAGGTTCCGAGGCAAGTCTTTGCCCACGATCTATCATTGGGCTCGCGCCGCATTCCCGCCGCACAGCAACGGGTTGCCGCTTGCTAGCGCGCTCGTGCCGGCGAGCAATTTCGGCGGTGAAGGCCCAGCCGCGATAGGGATGTACCAAGGCATGGGGCCGTATGGGACGTTCGACACCGCCGGCAACGTCAAAGAGTGGTGCTGGAACGCTTCCGGCGATCATCGGTGGATCATGGGTAGTGCGTGGGACGATCCAGAATGGATGTTCAGCGTACGATTCACATCACCGCCTTTCGATCGCTCGCCTCGCCACGGCTTCCGGGGCGTCAAGTTGCTCGATGACGAGCCTCTTCCGGACCGGCTGACCGGCCCGATCGAGCTTCTTGCCCGTGATTACCGTTCGGCAGAGGCTGTCTCGGACGAGGTGTTCGAGGTGTTCAAGAGCCAGATGGCCTACGTGCCGTCCGCTTTGAACGCGCGTGTCGAGTCCAGTGATGACAGTGCTGCAGACTGGGTGCGGGAGCGGATCAGCTTCGACGCCGGCTATGCCGCGGAGCGTGTGACCGCGTTCCTGTTTCTTCCCAAGAGTGGTCAGTCGCCGTACCAGGCCACCGTGGTGTTTGGCGGCCTCGGAGACTTCTCGACCAAGCGCCCCATTCGGACCGTCCGCGACTACGATCTTGATTTCTTACCTAGAAGCGGACGTGCGTTGATCTTTCTGGACTGGAAAGGGTCGGGTGATCGCTGGGATGGATTTCTTGCCTTGCGAGGGGAGGAGTATCTGCACACGTTTCGTGAGCGTATGGCCCAGTGGCGCGAGGACCTCGGCAGGACGATCGACTACTTGGAAAGCCGCGAGGACATCGATACGGCGAAGCTCGCCTACCTGGGCGGGAGTTACGGGGCTTCAACGGCACTCCCTCTCCTTGCGCTTGAGGACCGCCTCCGCGTCGCCAGTGCTGGTCTTGCCGGGGTTTACTTATTGGGCAGTTCCGCCAGAAGCTGATGCGGTAAACTACGTCTCTCACGTGACGATGCCGGTCCTCATGCTCGGCGGTCGGTACGACTACGTATTTCCGGTCGAGACGTCTCAGCGCTCCCTTTTCGATGCATGGGGAACGCCCCCCGAGCACAAGCGCCACATCCTCTATGACGTCGGACATGGTGCACTACCGCGCGGGGAGGTGATTCGAGAAACTACCGGCTGGCTGGACAAGTCTTGGCCCCATGAAGTAGCTTCCTCAATCCCGAGCGGACGGAGACAGAGTTCTAGCCCCGGCCATCACCGCCCCTACAAGGGATGACTAGTTTGTCGTCATTTTTCATGGTAAAATGACAGCATGGCTAGCAAGTCCTATTCTCGCATCACGACCCTCCCGCGGCGAAGCTTCTTCCTGTTTGGGCCCCGAGGTGTCGGCAAGAGCACATGGGCGAGCTCGGTGCTCGAGGGTGCCAAGAGGTTCGATCTGCTAGAAGAAGGGCTCTATCAGAGCTTGCTGACGAACCCAGCCCTGTTTGCGGACGAGCTCCGGACACTTCGCAAGGCAAGCTGGGTCGTCGTGGATGAGGTGCAACGGATACCGGCTCTTCTCAACGAAGTACACCGGTTCATTGAGGAGAGACAACTTCGCTTCGCTCTTCTGGGGTCCAGCGCGAGAAAACTCAAAACGGCGGGGACGAATCTCTTGGCGGGGCGTGCTCTCCGCAAGAGAATGTTTCCTTTCGTCCCGGCCGAGCTCGGCCATGATTTCTCTCTGGATCCAGTACTGCGTTTCGGCAGTATCCCCCTGATTTGGAGGGCCGAAAACAAGAAGAACGCCCTGGAAGCCTACGTCCAGATGTACTTGAAGGAGGAGATTCGAGCCGAGGCTTTGGTTCGAAATCTTCCCGGGTTTCTGCGTTTCCTCCCCATCGCCGCACTCTTCCATGGCCAAGTAGTCAACGTTTCGGCTGTTGCACGTGACTCGGGAACGGCCCGAACGACGGTCGACGGTTACCTGGAAATTCTGGAAGATACTCTGCTGACCTATCGCCTTCCAGCCTTCGAAGCCAGGCTACGTGTGCGGGAGAGAAAGCATCCCAAGCTCTACTGGGTGGATCCCGGCCTGGTGCGCGCGGTCAAAAAGCAATACGGGACGGTAACCACGGAGGAACGGGGGCCTCTTCTGGAAGGATGGGTGTTGACACTAATGCGGGCGTACGCCGAGGAAAGAGAGCTCTTCGACGAAATATTCTTCTGGTCGTCGACTCAGGCACGCCGGATCGAAGTCGATTTTCTTCTAAGACGAGGGCGAGCGCTTATCGCGCTCGAAGTCAAGTCACAGTCTCGATACTCGACGACAATGCTGTCGGGCCTGAGAGCAATTGGCGAGCTTCCCAAGGTCATGCGACGCGTCCTCGTCTACGGAGGGTCTCGCAGTCTGAGGACGAGCGACAAGATAGACGTGTGGCCCCTTCGCCGCCTCCTCGAAGCCGTTGAGGACGATACACTCTGGCCTTGAAGCGCTATGAGTCGCGGTTCTAACGCACAATCTGCGGCCGTGGGGGGCCGAGCTGCGGCTCTAGCTAATGAGCAGCGACGTCAGTTGAGCGAGATGTTCGTGCCGTAGACGATGCCCCTCCCAAGCCGATAGGATCTTCGTGGAAAGGAGGCCACTAGACAGTGGGCTTCATCAAGAGCCAAGTCAGCGCGCGCAGCAAAAAGTACGAGAGCAACCAGGAGCACAATACTCGTCTCGCCGCCGACCTTCAGGAGAAGCTAGCCGGCATCCGAACCGGGGGTGACGAGAAAGCGCATGCTCGACACCGTGAGCAGCAGAAGATGTTCGTCCGCGATCGAGTCGCGACTCTTTGCGATGAAGGGACGCCTTTCCTGGAAATCGGGGCGCTTGCCGGTTACCAACTGTACGAGGAGCCGGTGCCGTCGGGCGGCCTGGTCGCCGGTGTCGGCATGGTGCACGGTCGGCAATGTATGGTCGTGGCCAATGACGCCACCGTGAAAGGCGGCACGTACTACCCCATTACGGTCAAGAAGCATCTGCGAGCCCAAGAGATCGCGCTTCAGAACCGGCTGCCGTGCCTCTATCTGGTAGACAGTGGGGGCGCCTTCCTTCCCCTGCAGGCGGAGGTCTTCCCAGACAAGGAGCACTTCGGCCGCATTTTTCACAACCAGGCTATTTTGAGCGCGGCCGGCATTCCTCAAGTCTCCGCGGTCATGGGGATGTGCACCGCCGGCGGCGCCTACGTCCCCGCGATGAGCGATCAGGCGGTCATCGTGAACGGGACCGGGACGATCTTTCTGGGCGGTCCACCCTTGGTCAAGGCGGCCACGGGAGAGGACGTCTCGGCCGAGGATCTGGGCGGCGCTCGCGTCCATACCGAGCTCAGCGGCGTCGCCGACCACTTTGCGGTGGATGATGAACATGCTCTCGAGATCATGCGCGAGATCGTGTTTCACCTCGGCCGCCGGGAGCAGGCGTCGGTCGACCTCCATTCCCCCGAGCCTCCTGCCTATGATCCGGAAGAGCTCCTCGGCATTTGGCCGCGGGATCTTCGCCGTCAGGTGGACGTGCGTGAAGTTCTCGCACGCATCGTGGACGGCAGTCGCCTCTTCGAGTTCAAGGAACGCTACGGCTCGACCGTCGTGACCGGATTCGCCTACGTCGAGGGGATGCCGTGCGGGATCATCGCCAACAACGGCGTGCTCTTCAGCGACAGCGCTCTCAAGGTGACTCACTTCATCGAGCTTTGTACGGCGGAGCGGATCCCGATCGTCTTCCTTCAGAACATCACCGGTTTCATGGTGGGTGCCCAATACGAGCGAGGTGGCATCGCCAAGGACGGGGCGAAGATGGTGCACGCGGTGGCCACCGCCAAGGTTCCCAAGATCACGATCATTCTTGGCGGCAGCTTCGGGGCCGGCAACTACGGAATGTGCGGGCGGGCTTACGAGCCCAGATTCTTGTGGACTTGGCCGGGAAGCCGGATCTCGGTGATGGGAGGAGAGCAAGCGGCGCAGGTGCTTCTCACCGTCAAGCGGGATCAGCTGAAGCGTCAGGGCAAGAGCCTCAGCTCGAAAGACGCCGAGAAGATCACAGCACCGATCTTGGATAAGTACGAGAAGGAAGGGCATCCCTATTTTGCTTCTGCGCGGCTATGGGACGATGGGGTCATCGAGATGAACGCCACCCGCACGATCTTGGCGTTGAGCCTGGCAACCGTGTTGAACACGCCACTCGAAGAGACCAAGGTTGGGGTCTTTCGCATGTAGGCGCCTGTAGGCAGAGCGTGGCAGACGTCATTCGGATAGCCAACGCGGGTGGTTACTGGGGCGATGATCCCTACGCGCTCCGCAGGCAGGTCTTGGGCGAGCTCCGCGTTCAATATGTCTCGGCTGATTTCTTGGCCGAGATCACGATGAGCATCCTTCAGAAACAACTCTCTCGCGATCCCGCGGCAGGTTTCGCTCGAGATTTCATCACCCAAGTCGAGCCGCTCCTCCCGGAAGTCCTCGCCCGGAAAATCAAGATCATCACTAACGCCGGAGGCGTGAACCCTTCCGCGTGTGCGGAGACTCTTTGCGCCGCTGCCCGGAAGCAAGGACTGACTCTCCGCGTGGCGGTCATCGAGGGAGACAACATCGCCCCGCGCCTTCCCGAGCTGCGGAAACAGGGGATCGAGCTCGAGAACATGGAGACCGGCGAGAGTCTCGCTCCATATGCCGATAGCGTCCTTTCGGCTAACGCCTACTTCGGGGCGCTACCGGTGGTGGAGGCGCTTCGCTCCGATCCCGACATCGTTCTCTCCGGCCGCGTCACCGATACCGGCATCACGCTGGCCGCGCTCACCCACGAGTTCGGTTGGTCGCAAGACGACTACGACAAGTTGGCGCATGGCATCGTGGGCGGGCACATCATCGAGTGCGGCGCCCAGGCCACGGGAGGAAACTTCACCGACTGGTGCAAGGTTCCAAGCTTTCGAGAGATGGGATACCCGATCATGGAGTGTGGTGCCGACGGTTCCTTCGTCGTGACCAAGCATCCCCAGACGGGCGGCCTGGTGACGTGTCAAATCGTCCGCGAGCAGCTTCTCTACGAGATGGGGCATCCCCAGCGCTACCTCACGCCCGACGTGATTGCCGACTTCACGGGGATTGCACTCGAGCAAGAGGGCCCTGACCGGGTGAAAGTATCCGGAGTCCGCGGTGACAAGCCCACTGACCTTCTGAAGGTCAGTGTTTCCCTGGCCGATGGGTTCAAGGCGAGCGGCGCGATCATCGTTTCCGGTCCGGATGCCCGGGCCAAGGCCAAGGCCTTCGCCGAGATATTCTGGGGTCGACTCGGCGAGGAGCTGCAACGCGAAGGGCTCTCCGATCTCGAGAGCTCGCACACCGACTTCGTCGGAGATGACAGCACGCATCGGGACCTAACACCGTCCCACCATCCGACTGAGATACTGCTTCGACTCGCCGCGAGGGATCACTCGCGCGAAAAGCTAGGCATGTTTCGCAAGCTTCTGCCCAGTCTGATCCTCAGCGGGCCGAGCGGCGTCGCCGTGACGGGAGGCGCTCCCGTGATATCGAATGTCGTGCGGTACTGGCCCACCCTCATTCCTCAGGAGTGCTCGCTTCCGACGGTGTCGGTCTACGAGCAAAGTGGATCGGGCGCCGAGCCGAAGCGCATGGCGCGAGCCGAGAACCTCGCCTGGCCACGAACCGGCGGCTCGGCCGAGGTCGGCACGCCTCCCGAGGATCCGCATTCTGCTTCGCTCGTCAGCCGATTGGAGGACGGCCCGCCCATCGAGGTCCCTCTGATGTGCATCGCCCACGCCCGTAGTGGGGACAAGGGCGACACGGCCAACATCGGCCTCATCGGGAGAAGCCCGGAGTGTTATGTTTGGTTGCGGGAAAACGTGAGTGCCGAGCGCGTGCGCGAATGGTTCGCGAGCATCGTTCGAGGAGAGGTGCATCGCTACCTGGTGCCCAATCTTTGGGCGATCAATTTCTTGTTGGATGAATCGCTCGGTGGCGGAGGAACGGTGAGTTTGTTCATGGATCCCCAGGGGAAGACGTACAGCCAGGCCCTCCTGCGATGCCGCGTGGAGGTCCCGCGCGCGCTCTTGGATACGATCGCGCCGGAGAACGCGCCGTGTGCGGGAGAGTTGGTGCCGTGAAAACAGTACGCTTAGAGACCCAGCCCCGCGGCGTCAAGCAAATCATCCTGTCTCGTCCCGAGGTGCGCAACGCGTTCGATGAGACGATGAATGCGGAGCTCAAGGAAGTCCTGCGCGATCTGGCGGTGATCCCGGATCCCGAGGAAATGCGGCTGCTACTCCTGACCGGAGACGGCACGGTCTTTTCCGCCGGCGCCGATCTCAACTACATGAAGCGGCTGGCAGCGAGCGGGGAGGGTGAGAGCCTGTCCGACGCTCGCGCGCTGGCGCAACTCTTCTACGCCCTCGCGGCGTTTCCGACGCCGGTCGTCTGCGCGGTGCGCGGCGCGGCCATCGGAGGAGGGCTCGGGCTCGCGGTCTGTGCCGACTTCGTGCTCTCGGAGGACAAAGCGACTTTCGCGACGACCGAAGTTCGCCTCGGCATCGTGCCCGGCGTGATCAGCCCCTACGTTGTCCGCAAGATTGGAGCCGGGGCTGCATCCTCGCTTCTCCTCTCTGGCCGAAGGGTCAAGGCGCCCGAGGCGCGGGAGCTGGGATTGGTGCAGCAGATCGTCTCCCCGGACGGATTCGACGCGGCGGTCGATGACGTCGTTTTGGAATTCCTGCACGCCGGTCCGGAAGCGGCTCGCCGCACCAAGCAGCTCATGCTCCAGGCGGCGCCGCTTCCCACGGCCGAGCACATCGAGTTCACGGCGCAGGCCATTGCGGCCGCTCGATGCTCTGCGGAAGGGCAGACCGGACTCGCGGCGTTTTTCGATAAGAAGGCTCCTCCCTGGGTTTCTTGAACGGGCGCGACTCGGTGAAACAGCTCGTTATCGCCAATCGCGGGGAGATTGCGCGCAGGATACTGCGGGCCGCGCGCGAGCAACACTACCAGGTTGCCGTCGTCTCCACGCCCGAGGATCGAGATGGCCTGGTGCGGACCGAAGCGGATCGGGTTCTGGAAGTCCGCAGTTTCCTCGACGGCGAAGAGATCGTTAGCGCCGCCCGCGACTGGGGAGCACGTCTGCTTCACCCCGGTTACGGTTTCCTGTCGGAGAACGCGGATTTCGCCGAGCGGGTGGAGAAGGCCGGCATCGTCTTCGTCGGGCCGACGCCCGAGAACATGAGAGCGCTCGGCAATAAAGAGTCGGCGAAAGCACTCGCCAAGCAATGCGGCATCCCAACCCTTACCGCGCTGTCATCAAAAGAAATCGGGGGACTTTCTGCGAAGGGTCTAGCCCGTGAGCTCGAGTCGCGCGGCCTGAAACCGCCGTATCTCGTCAAAGCCAGTGGGGGTGGGGGAGGCAGAGGGATGCGTGTGGCGGAGACAGCCGCCGCCCTTCCCGAAGCCATTCGGAGAGGATCGGAGGAAGCACTCTCCACGTTCGGGGATGCTTCGGTCTTTGTGGAACGCTATCTCGAAGCGCCGCGCCACATCGAGGTGCAGATCTTCGGTGACGGCAAAGGGGGAGGTGTTTTCCTCGGCGAGCGGGAATGCTCGATGCAGCGACGTCATCAAAAGGTTGTCGAGGAAGCGCCGAGCGTCGTGGTGGGCCGCACGCTCCGCGAGTCCATGGCGAAGGCGGCCCTCGCCTTGGTCGCGGCGTCTCGTTACCGCGGGGCCGGCACCGTGGAGTTTCTTCTGGATCCCGAAAAGAGTTTCTACTTTCTGGAAGTCAACACACGGCTTCAAGTTGAGCACCCCGTCACGGAAATGGTTTATGGCCTGGATTTGGTTCGGGCTCAGCTGGAGCTGGCCGAAGGATCCTGGTCTTCGTCTTTGCCGAAGCCCGACAGGGCCACGGTGCTCGAGCCGGGCCGCGTCTCCTTGGAAGCGCGCGTCCTTGCCGAGGATCCGCGTGACGGCTTCCTACCCACTCCGGGGCCCCTCGTCATGTATCGGGAGCCTGCCGGCGACGGTGTTCGTGTCGATTCGGGCGTAACCGAGGGGGGCCGCGTCAACGCGCATTTCGATTCCATGATTGCGAAAGTGATCACCGTCGGTGATTCCAGGGACCAGGCCTTGGAGCGAATGGACCGGGCTCTCCAGCAAACGATCGTCCACGGGCTAACAACCAATCTCCCGTTCCTTCAGGCCCTGGTGCGCCATCCCGATTTTCGGGAGGGACGGGGATCGACTCGGTGGATCGAGGACAACTTGGAGAGCCTGAACGCATCGTTGCTGCCACTCCCTTTGGAAGAGCGGCTGCGAACGCACGCCTTTCGCGAAAAGCTCTCCCTTGCCATCTCCGGTGGTGCGGTCGATCGGCCGGCTATTGGCCAACGCTTCGCGGTGCAGGGAAACCGGCTTGCACCGATCGGAAGCGATCTCGATCGGCCGGGCCTGGAAGTGACGGCCGGCGATGGGCCGGGGGAGTACATCCTCTCGGGTCCCGGGCTAACGGAGGTTCTCGGCTCCGAAACTCCGAGCGCGTTCCGGTTCTCTACTGCGCTTCGCGAAGTGTTCTCTGAAATCGAGCAAGGCGAGCCAGTATCTGTTCCCTTTTTTGCTTCCCGTCCCTCGCGGGCAGAAATGGCGGTGACCCTATTCGGCGAGACACTCCGCCTCGTCTGTCCCCGTCACGTCGCCCGCAGGGGTCTGGAAGTCGACGCCGGTCATCGCGAGGTCCGATCACCCATGGCGGGAAAGGTATTGGAAATTCGGCTTCGAGAGGGAGAAGAAGTCGAAGAAGGACAGGTTGCGTTCGTCATCGAATCTATGAAGATGCAGCTTGAGGTTCGATCCCTCGCCACCGGGACCGTGAGCACGATCCATGTCCGCCCTGGTGAGGTCCTGAGCGGGCCGGATCTGCTCGCCACGCTCGAGTAGCAGGCTGCTGAATTACGAGGCAGCCTGCGTCCTGTTGGGCCGCCAACAAACCCATATTTTTGAGGGAGTTCTGTCTCAGGCCCGCTCTAACCCGTGCCCGGATCAGGGTGGTGGGAGCCTTCGGAAGCGTGTTTCCGGCACCGGGGAAACCCCAACGATCGACATCACTGACTTGTTTCGATGGTTCTCACACAATTAAAGGTGATTCATCCCAATAAAACCCGGCCAGCGTTCGTATCTGGGAGGAGAACTGCTTCCCATTGCGATGGTCTCCTCGACTGTCGAGTCCAAGAGGGGGCCAAGGGAGTGAGAATGAAGACAGTCCTGGATCTAGTTGGTGAGTTCGCGTCCATCAACGACGAAAAAGTCCGCCGTGGCGGGAAGCTTCCGCCCGACTGGGAAAGGCGTTGGTCGGAGCTCAAGGGCTTCTACGATTTGCTGATGGCTCGCAACGGGGTTGCCCGCCGACCGTTGTCGCGGTGCTCCTCGGCGGACGACATACGTGTTCGCGTGAAGGATCGCCAGCGTTTGCGGGTTCCTTCCAGTCTCGATGTGGTTCTCAAATGCGAAGAAGAGTATTACGCCGGACAGATCGTCAATCTGAGTCATGGAGGAGCGTTCCTGGTGTCGCAGATGATTCTTCCCGTCGACTCCGAGCTTGTTCTCTTCCTATCCAATCCCTACCTTGGCAAGACAGGCCTCTTCGAAGCCGAAGGCGAAGTGATCTGGGCTGCCGAGGGATCGGTGGAGAGAGAATTTTCTCGCGGGATGGGAGTTCGCTTCGCACAGGATAGCGGCCCTGGCTCCGTTCGCTATCAACTAGATTGCATCGTGATCGACACGTTGGAAAAAAACTATCGGGAGTGGACTTGAGCGCCATCGCTCCCCATTTTCTTGAGCGGGAGTGTCTAGTTCTTTAAGGAAAGGGGTGCTTCAGAGTCCGGGATAAGGATCGGGCTCGATGTGGATAAAGGCGCCCAGAAACCGCGTGTCTCCTTCTCCGCGTCTCGCCAGCATGGGTACCTCTCCGGTTTGCGTAGCGATCGTGACCAGGTAGCAGTAGCTTCGCGCACCGAAGTCCTCGTAGGGGAACCCTCGACCCGCCGGAAGCTCTAGAATCTTTTTCTCACCAGGAGCATAGTCTCCGCTTGTGCAGCCGCCGGGAACACATACCTCGATATGGTTGGCAACGCTCACATTCAAAACTCTTACCGTTAGACGATCCAGGGGGAAGCGCGTGCGCACGACCATCTCCGCGCGGGTCCCTCCTCGCACCCAGAAGCCCACGCCGCGATACCGCTCCCGGCCCCACGTATTGTCGTCGAGGAAGTAGCCCAAGTAGCCATCCTCGAATCTCTGTCGAAACTTGGCTGGATCGATGTTCGTGGGCAGATCGTTGATGAGCGACAGCTCCACGGGAAGCCACTTGAAGGGTCCAGAGCTCGCATGCGCGCCGGGACGGCGTGCGGCGGCAAAGGGGTTTACCAGGATCGTCGTCAAGAAGACACCGGCCATGGTCCAGGAGGGCAGCGTGGCCAGGAGGGGACGCACGAGGGTCGGCGTGAGAAAGAAGTAGACGGGATAGATGTTCATGAAGTAGCGGTTTCCGAGCGTGCCACCTCCGCCGAAATAGTTGACCGGCATCCATACGATCAGGAGCAGACACTCGAACGTAGCCAGAGCGAGCAACATCCATTGCCAGGATTTCTTGGAGCCGAAGACGAACAAAGCGACCGCGACTACCGCGGGAAAGAAATAGATGGCCGCTCCAGAGAATCGTCCAAGGTGAAAGAAGTAGAGGTCGTGGGCCACGATGTCCCAGGGCTGCTGGGTATAGATCTCGGAAGTGACTTTGGCGAGGCCGGTGTTCTCGAAGTTGAGGTCTGCGTGTTGGAAGGGATAGCGTCCGTAAAACGTCTTGCGATCGCCGCCCTGGTAGTTCATCTCGCCCGTGATGGCGAGGTTCATCATGAAGAATCCGCCGAGGACGACGCCAAAAACCGTGCCGGTCGTGAAGGCGCGCTTCCATTGCCGGCCGAGGGCGAAGAGTACGAGAGGCGGGAGAATAAGGAATACATTCGAGGGTTTCGAGTAAGTGACCGCCCCGAAGATCGCCGCCGCGATGAGATCCGAGGTCATGCCTCGGAGAAACCAGGGCGCCACGGATGCCCGCTCCTTGTAAAGCCAGAAGAAGAGGCCAAGGAACACCAGACTCAAGTTGAAGAGCTCCGGCGTCAGCCAGATGAAGTATGCGGGGACGATAGAAGCAAGAAAGAAGGTGAGCGTGTAGCCGAGGGATGCTCCCGGCGAGCTGGTCGCCGAGAGGAAGAAGAACCCGCTTACCAGAACGGCCATCAGGGCGATGGTGTGCAAAACGAGCATGCCGTTCGTCCCGAAGAGACGCACCCAGGGGGCCGCCGCCAGGGAGTAGAGGAACGACTTGGCGAAATAGACTTCCTCGGTAACCTCCCCATCCCGGATCAGAAAAGGAAAGGCCGTCGTGATGCTGAGGGGTCCCTCTCTGCCCCGTTTGAGGAAAATGCCAGAGGGTCCGCCGGGAAACTCCTGGTAGGTGCGTTCCAGGTCCTTGCGTGTGTAGAGGAGATCCCCATCGTGCGCCACGCTGTGCGCCATCGTGTAATACGTCGCTTGGTCGCTCCACATGGCGCCCGCCGCCTCCGGGTAGTCCACGGAGAGGGAGAAACCCAGCAAGGCGGCGCCAAGGGCGAACAACACGCCCAAGGCCTGATAGCGGGAGAACATCTTAGGGATCATATGCGTCCCGGAGGGGCACCACAACAGGAGAACTAGGCAGGGTAGAAGAGAGCGAGGGCGTACCAGTTCTTGGGGTCGGTGAAGACTTTGCCTACGTTGAAGCGGGTGTTGCTAGCGATTTCCTGAATGAGCGCCGGCGTGTATTTATAGGAGCTTTCGGTATGGATCGATTCCTCCTTCTTGAACCCGAAGGTTTCCTCCAACTGACGAATCGTGACCTGTTGCTCCTTCTTCGATACTAGATGGAGCTCCATCCGCCCGGCATTCTCATTGTAATGAGCCCGGTGCCTGAAAGATTTCAGGTCGAACTCCCCACCTAGCTCGCGATTGATGCGCCCGAGGACGTTGAGGTTGAATCGTGCCGTGACTCCCGCCGCGTCGTCGTAGGCGGTTTCCAGAACACCCCGGTCCTTCTGCAAGTCGAATCCGATCAAGAGGGCATCGTCTTCTTGTAGTCCGTTGCGGACCGTGTTCAAGAAAGACCCGGCGTCTCGAGGCTCGAAGTTGCCAATGCTAGAACCCAAGAAGAGAACCAGCTTTCGCTCTGCCACTTCCGGCTCGCGAATGGCAAGGCGGGTGGCTTGGCGGAGCCCCTCGCCGTACTCCGAGGCGATCGGGATCGTCGTAAGGCGCGGGTAGCGAGCATCGAGCTTACGAGCCGTCTCGTCAAGGATGGTCGGGGAGATATCAATGGGCAAGTAGTGGAGCCGCCTCTGCGCCTCCATGATGTTCTCGAGCAGGATCCGGGTTTTCGCGGAGCTACCGCTCCCCAGCTCCACCAAGCTGATGTCGCCCTCCAGGGCGTCCCGGATGGCTCCCGCGTTCTCTCCGAGGATGGATGCCTCGGTGCGCGTCGGGTAGTACTCGGAGAGGTGCGTGATCTCCTCGAACAGCTTGGAGCCTTCCTCGTCGTAGAAGTACTTGGCCAGAAGAAACTTGGGCTTGCTGCTCAGTCCTTCTCGGACGTCGCCAGCAAACGCTTCGATGAACTCGGTGGATTCAGGATCGGTCATCGGAATGTGCGGGAGTATGTGTTTAAGTGAATTGAAAATCGATTTGTTTTTGAACTGACAATATACGGTAGACAGTCAATCCTACGGTGTCGGGTCGAGTAAATCAAGGGCGTCTCGGAGCGCCGCGGAAGCTTGACGGGTGACAGGCTGCTTGGTAGACTCGCGCCTCTTTATGAGCAAGGCGACCACCCTCGAGGACGTTCGGGCCTACTGGAACGAGTTCGTCAACGACGTTGAAGTTACGGATCTTCCGATCGGGTCTCCGGAGTTCTTTGACGCTCTAGAACGATACCGCTACGACAAGATCGACTACCTGCGGGACTACGTCGGGTTCCCGCGATACCAGGGAAAAAAGGTGCTGGAGATTGGCTGCGGCGCTGGGGTCGATCTCCTTCAGTTCGCCCGCGCGGGTGCCGAGGTGAGCGCAGTGGACCTCACTCCGAACGGGATCAAGCTGGCCACGGCCAATCTTGCTCGCGAGGGTTATCGGGGTAACCTCCAGGTGGGCAATGCGGAGTCGCTGGACCTTCCGGATGAGCATTTCGACTTGGTGTATTCGCACGGCGTGCTTCATCACACCGTGGACACGCAGAAGTCCATCGACGAGGTCCACCGAGTGCTTCGTGTCGGCGGAGAAGCGATCATCATGCTCTACAACCGTTACTCCTGGTTCAATCTGGTTGCTACTCTTTCCGGGACCAACATCGAGCATGCCAAGAAAGATGCTCCGATCATTCGCCGCTATTCGACCAGCGAGTGTGGAAAGATGTTCAGTCGATTCCGCAACGTCGAGATCCACGTGGATCGATTTCCCAAGCGCACCGTCAAATTCGAGAATTTGTTCGCCAAGCTCAACAACTATCTCCTCGTTCCCTTCTTCGAGCTTCTCCCCGACAGGATTAAACGGCCTTTGGGATGGCACATCATGATCCGGGCCACCAAGTAGCGAGCACCGGCTGGGGTAATCCAGGCGGCGCTTTCACGGCCGTGGTGTGCCTCGCGGGCTTGGTTCTTGCGGCCGCGGTCTCGGGTGGTCTGGGCGGCGCGGTCGTTTTTACTCTGGCCCTCACCGTCTTCGTCGCGCCCGGCTTCGTGTTGGCCGGCCGGTGGTTCTCCGGCTATGAAAGAAGCATCGCCGGGATCGCCCTCGGGTACTTTCTAAGCAGCCTGGTCGTCAGTGTTCTCTACCGCGCGGGGATCTGGACTCCCGTTTGGCTCGGCACGGCGATCCTGGGGATTCTGATCGTCGTGGCGATCTCGCTTCGCCACCACAAGGTGACCTTTCGAAACATCTCCCCTTCGACGCGGTTGTGGCTGGCGGCCAGCGTCGCGCTGGCGATGGGTTTGGTGGCAATTCCGTTCCTCAGAGTCGGTGAGGCAACGCCCTCGGGCGCCGCGTATCGAGCGTACTTCAGCGCCGATCTGATGACCCACCTCTCGGTGGTGGCGGAGCTTCAGAAGGGAACCTTTCCTCCCCAGAATCCCTTCTATTCTGGACTGACGCTCGGCTATCAATGGCTCTTCTTTCTTTTCCCCGCTGCCGTCGGGCAGTGGATCGGGAATCAACCGGCGCTGTTATTGACGAACCTCTCGATGAGCTGTCTCTTCGCCGCGCTGGCCTTCTCTGCCGCAAATCGGTTGGCGGCGAGCCCGCGCGTTGCGTTCGCCGCCGTCGGGATCGGCCTCTCCGCAGCAAGCTACGAAGGTTTGGCCGCACTCGTCCGCGCCGCTTGGGTCGACGAGCCGCTGGCAAGCTTTCGGAATATGAACGTGGACGCGTTCTCTCGCTGGTTCTTTGAGCTCACTTCGCTCGACGGGCTACACCGTTCCTTTCTCTACACGCCGCAGCATCTCTACTCTTATTGCCTTCTCTTGGTCTTGGTGCTGCTTGTTTTCCGCGGCGAGCCGCGCGGCTTGTGGAGCTCTGTGGCAGCCGGAGCCCTTCTCGCAGGCATGGCCGGCACCAGCATCGTGACCGCGATGATCGCGGGGCCGTGGTTAGCGATGGGTCGGCTCATGCATGGTGGAGAGAAAAAAGCCATGTTGCGGGACCTCTTCGTGATTGGGGCGGTCGCACTCGGTTGCCTCGCCTGGTATTTCGAGCTCGGCTATTTCGGCGAAGCCGGAGGCGCGTTGGTGCCGAGGTGGCCCAGCCTCGCGGAGATTCCGGCGATCCTTCTGCTAGAGGCGGGACCCTTGTTCCTTCTTGGCCTTCCCGCGCTCGCCAACCGTTACGCCCTCCCATTGGGGGCACTCGCGGGAATGGCGTTGATGGCCGTGCTCTTCATGGATATCGGGAGTTATCCAGGAGTCTGGATGGCGTGGCGTGCGGGGAGCGTCATGTTGGTGGCACTCATGCTGATGGTGGCGGTCACCCTCAGCAGGCTCGGCAGACGGCGGCGAGTGATCCTGGCAGTCATTCTCGTGCCCGCTACGCTCACCTGCGCTCTCGACCTTTTCAACGCGCAGGACATATCGAACCACGAGCTTTCGCGTGGTGGGTTTCGCTGGACGACCCTCGTCCACCCACCCGACCATGAGGCCCTCCTCTGGATCCGCACCCATACTCCGCCCGAGGCGATCGTTCAGTGGGATGTCCGGGCCCGGGAACCCGGAGAATGGGCGCTAGTCCCAGCTCTCGCAGAAAGAAGGATGGCGGTCGGGTTCCCCATTTTCCTCCTCGACAACCGCAAGTACCGCGCTCGAGAGAGAAGGCTGCGACCCATCTTTGTTTCTTCCGATCCGAGCGAAGCACACCAGTTGGCAAAGGACGCGGGAATCGACTACCTCGTCATCGGGAGCCGGGAGCTGGCCGTGCGCGGGGACCGCGTTCGCAAGCTCTGGGAGGCTCCGGAACGGTTTCGTGAAGTCTATTCGAATAGCGGGGCGACCGTGTTCGAGGTCATCGATTCGTGAACCGCCGAAAGCGTGTGCTAGAGTAGCGGGATTGTGGCAGGGGAGCCCACGAATCGTCGATGAAACCCGAAAAAGACTTCCTCGTTGTCGGTGCCGGCGTAGCCGGACTCACCTTCGCCCATACGGTTTCGAAGGAGGGGCAAGGCGTCACGGTGGTCGAGCGAAACGACGTTGTGGGCGGGCTCGCCAGATCGTTCCAGTATGGTAATTTTACCTTCGACGTGGGTCCCAAGCGGTTCCACACCGAAGACAAAGAGGTCCTGGATTTTCTGCTCGAGATCCTTGGGGACGACTACTTGGTTGTGGATCGCTCGAGCGCGGTCCACCTGTTCGGCAAGTACTTCGCCTGGCCTCTCGACAGCGGCGCGCTTTTTCGACTCCCGCTTCCGGTGATGGTGTCCTCAGGGATGGATCTCCTGCGACGCCACGCACCCACGGATCCGGACTCTTTTACCGAGTACACCCGATCCCGCTATGGCGACACGCTCTACCGCCTCTTCTTCAAGCCCTATACCGAAAAGTTCCTGCAAATACCCTGTGAAGAAGTGCACGTCGACTGGGCAACCACCGGAATCAATCGTGCCGTGATCGACAACCGGGTGAAGAGTGAGTCGCTATTCGATCTCGTTCGGAATGTGTTGTTGCCCCGCCCGGTGGTGACGAAGTTCATCTATCCCAGCTACGGCGGGTTCGGTACCTTCTGCGACAAGCTGAGCAAGAAAGTGCCACAGATGGGTGGTGAGATCCGTTTACGTGACACGGTCACCGCCATCCGAACAGACAAGGGTGCGATCGAGGAGGTGAAGCTCAGCGATGGGACGAAGCTTCGCCCACGATACTTGATTTGGAGCGGGAATCTGATCGCGCTCTCCAAACTGTTAGGGCAAGAGCCTCCCGGCATACGCTATCTGTGTACTGTGCTGTACAACATCGAGGTGGAAGCCGATGTGCTGGAGAACGATCAGTGGATCTACTACGGCAGTACCGATACCGCCCTGTCTCGCGTGACGATAACCAAGGAGCTCGCTCCCTATATGTCGCCCCACGGGAAAACAGGTCTTTGTGTCGAAGTGACTTGCTTCGAGGGCGCCGAGACGTGGCGCGAGCCAGCGAGACTCATCCCCCAAATCAAATCCGATCTCGTGCGCCTGAAGCTGGTTCGCTCGACCGAAGATTTCGGGAACGTGCACGTCGAGCGGGTTCGCGACACCTACCCCATTTACGATCTCCGCTACAAGCAGAGCTTCTCGGCCGCCGCACGCATGGTGAAGCCTTTCAAGAATTTGAAGCTCCTGGGACGCACGGGGGCGTACTGGTACAACAACTCCGATCACTCGATGAAGATGTCGCTTCATCTGGCGCAACATTTGATGAAGGGTGCGCCGATGGAAGAAAAAGAGGCCTTCTTCAAAGCCTGAGGCTCGCTCAGCGGTGTCGACCGCAAGCTCAGGCCCTTTCACTTTCGCATCACTTTTGACGCGACATTCTGGACCGACCCCAAAACGGACTCCTTTTCTCCTGATTCCGGTCGGCTACCCCGCCGAGGGTACCGAGGTGCCCGATCTGAAGAGAAGACCGCTGGAGCAGGTCTTGGTGCGAGTCGGGTGTTAAACTACGCGGGATGAAAACCCCCTTCGGCGATATCGCCGTCTGCGACGCCCATTCCCATTTCTTTTCCCATCGCTTCTTTGCAACTTTGGCCAAGGAGCTCGCCGGCTCTCTTGCGGAGGAGCAGGCCGTCGACGCACTAAAAGACCGCTTGTCTTTCGAGTTCCCGGATGCGGATCCGGTGAACCTTGCCAAGCGTTGGGTAGAGGAGATGGATCGCAACGGCGTGAGCCGTATTGTTCTCATCGCGAGCGTACCGGGGGACGAGGAATCAGTGGCGGCGGCAGCCCGCGCCTACCCGGATAGGATTCTTCCCTATTTCATGTTGGATCCGACCGGCACGGACGCTCCCACGCGGGTCGAGCAGGCGTTTTCTGAGCTCGGTTTCAAAGGAGTTTGCCTTTTTCCGGCGATGCATCGCTTTCGCGTGTGGGACCGTCGTCTCTTTGCGATCTATGAAAAAGTCCAGGCTCATGGCGGCATCGTGTTCGTACATTGCGGACACTTGAAGGTGGGTATCCGAGACAAGTTGGGGCTTCCCAGCCGTTTCGATATGCGCTTCTCGAATCCGGTCGAGCTCGATGGAGTTGCCAAGGCGTTTCCCAACATGCCCTTCGTGCTGCCGCATTTCGGATGCGGCTATTTCCGTGAGTTTCTGTTGCTCGCCGACCAATGCGACAACGTCTACACCGACACCTCGAGCTCCAATGGTTGGATGCGTTTCATGCCTTACCCATTGGATCTGAAAAGCGTCTATACCAAGACACTTGAAGTTTTGGGACCGGAACGCATTCTCTTCGGCACGGATTCCAGTTTCTTCCCTCGCGGCTGGCGGCGCGACGTGTTCGACGTTCAAGTTGGTGTGGTTGGCGAGCTGGGAGTGTCGCGATCTCATGCGGCGCAAATCTTCGGGAACAACCTTGCGCGGCTGGTTGGAGGCTAGGGCGGCGTGTCGTCCAACTCCTCGATGGTTTGGGTAGTTGTCGCCGCTCTCATCTTCTTTCTCACAGCGTGTGCGCCCGCTGCCGATCGGAACGATTCGGCGGAAGATGAAATCTTGGAGGAGAGGGCGCGGGAGTATTTCGACGAGCGGTTTCGTTTCTACCCGGTCGAGGCAACCGCGGCGGGACTTCATGCTTATGATGGCGAGCTAGGACAGTTCGGAGCGAGACATGTTGCATCCAGGGTGTTGCAACTCCGGGACCTCCGTCAGCGGCTTCTGGGTACCGATCTCACGGGACTTTCGCGCGCCGCGTTCGTGGACGCTCTCTGGTTGACCAGCACGGTTAAAGCCGAGCTCTTCGAGTTGGAGGAGATCGAGCTGTGGCGCAGGTCGCCCCGCTTCTACAGCGAAATCGTGTGTCGAGGTGTGTGGAGCCTGCTCGAGCCGTGGGGCTCGCCCCGCGTGGAGGCGCTATTGTCTCGGCTCGCCCAGGTCCCGATTGTTCTTCAGGCTGCGGTCGAGAATCTCGATAGCCCGTCTCCCATCGCGATCGAGGAGGGGCTTGCCGATTTCCAAAGGTGTCAGGCGACCATTGCCGAGTTGCCAGCCACCCTGGAGGGATTCTTGAACGACGCGCGCGCCGGAGAGATCCAAAGGGCAACGCGCGAGGTCCAGGAGCACATCCAGGGTTTCATTGCTCATCTCGAGACCAATGTCACACCCGCCGAGCCGGACTCGTTTCGCTGGGGCGAAGAGAATCTGAGGGTTCAGTTGCTTTATCGAGAGATGGAGGAAACGCCGCTTCAAACAATCCGGCTGATGGCAGAGCGCCAGTTGATCGATACGAAGGAGACAACGAAGAAGCTAGCGGCTACGCTGGATGCCTCCTCCGCTTCCTTGACGGGGAGTGCGGAAGCCGACGAGCCGGCCGCTGCTGCTTACGCCGCCCAACAGGTGATGGACCCGACCGAAGACCTCATCTCTGCGACCGGAGAGCTCCTCGAGGCGCTTCGCCGGTTGGTGTCGGAAAGCGAGATGGCAGCGTCCGTTTCCGAAGCCCCGATTCCTCCGGTGAAAGTGTCTCGATTCGTCCCCTCTCACGCGGTCGCCCTTCTCGAAACGCCTGGGCCACTCGATCCTTCCGGTGAAGCTGTGTTTCTGTTGGCGCCCCCATCCCATCCTTTGCCTGGCCATCCCACGGTGCCCGTCGTTCCGTACGAGCTCCAAGTGCTCGCCATGCGCGAAGTTTATCCAGGGAAGTACTTTCGCTTTCTCGCGGGACGAGGCCAGACTGGACACAGTGATCTGCGACGCCTTTTGATCTCACGCGCCAACCGGGAAGGCTGGTCCCACTATGCCGAGGCGGTACTCCTCGACGAGGAATATGCCAGCGCCGATCCGCGTCTGCGGCTGGCAGCGCTGCATCGCATGGTCCTCGAACAAACGAGGTTGGTAACGGCGATTCTCCTGCATGCAGGAGACTTGAGCCTTTCCACCGCGACACGCATGTTCGTCAACGAGGCCTTTCTCGATCCGTCGGCCGCGGAGCGAGAAGCGCGAATGGTAGCTCTCGATCCCACCCGCATGAGCGCCGCCTTGGGGAAGCTTCAAATTATGAAGCTGCGTCGGGATTTCGTCGAAGCGGAACGAGACGCGGCGACTTTGAGAGAGTTTCACCAAGCGTTCTTGTCCTGTGGAGAGCTGCCGCTTCGCTTGGTTCGGTTGTTGCTGCTCTCGGGTGGGGAAGGCCAGACGTTGGAAGACTAGATGCCGAAGGAACGAGAATCGGCGTCTGACGAAGCTGATTAGCGAGATCACGTCTATTGACGCCAGCTAGTGACGACGCGCTTGAAGCGCTGGAAGACTAATCAGAGCGCTTGGCGAAGGTAGCGGTTCCAATTTCCACCGAGTAGCTTCTCGATCCCTTCCCAACGGTAAGCCCGCCTCTCCAGACCCCGCGCCACGGTATGAGAGCTAACTCGAGAACGCGGACTCCAATCGCCAGAAGATGAAGCGATGCCGACATGGTCGATGCCTGCCACGTTGACTGCGTGCGTGATGTGATCCAGGTGCTCCTCCGACGAGCGGTGGTCGCCAGGATGGATGCCGATCATGCCACCCCGCTCGGCCATAGCGCGAAGTAGCTCGTCGCTTTTGGCGCGCCGATGATCGTGAAGCGCTCGACACGACGTGTGGGTGAAGGCAGGAGGCTTCCGGGAGATCTGGATTCCGTCCAGGCTCGTCTCCTCTCCGCAGAGCGAAAGATCGACCACCATACCCACCTCGTTCATGGTTTCCACCGCCGCGACGCCGAAGTCTGAGAGACCGGCGGTCGATTTTTCGTTGCAACCATGACCCAAAAGATTCCGCGACTCGCTCGTAAGCTGGATGACTCGCGCGCCGGCGGCGTGAAGTGCGTACAGGTTGTCGACGTTGTCATCGATGCAAGTAGCATTCTGAAACCCAAGCAAGATCCCCAGCTTTCCCTGGTTGGCGCTCTGCTCGATGTCCTCGGTAGCCAGGATCGAGATCAGCTGCTTCGGCTGACGATGGAAGCGTCGTTCCCACGCCGCCAGCGCTCGCAGGGCGACGTCGAAACTGCGGCTCGCCAAGCTGGCATGGACGGCGGTCAAGCCGCGGCCGGGAAGGACGCCTCGATCACCATCGCTGAGTACGCCCATCTCCAGGGCACCAAACGAGTCGATGACGAGAGACTGCCCGAGGAAGCTGCCAGGACGAGACGGATTCCTAGGGAGAAGAGAAGCGGCGCTAGCGGGCAATGCAGCGCCTGCGCCCGCGGCGGCGAGCGTCGCAAGGAAGCCTCGTCTATCCAAATCCATGTTTCCCGCTCTCCAGAACATGATCAAATGTGATCGCGTTCCGGTTCCTGCTTCACACGAGGTTGGTTTCACTCAAAACGTGCCGTTTGAGCCAGAGCCTTCCTCTCCACAGGCTTTCAATCCGGTGGAGCTCACCGTATGAGACCCTTATTCAGCTGTCTTGACCACTGCCCATGAGGTACCGCCCCGACGGCATCCGTACACCTACAAACGTCCTCACTCCAGCAACAAGCCCCGCCCACTATCGAGGCTCACTGTGAGGATTCTACTCTTACAAGACGAATCCCTCGACGTACGCCTCCCTCAATTCGGGAGATTTTCCCCTCGCGAGTCGAGACATTTCCGCTAAATTGCTTTCTGAACATATCTTAAGAAACTCTCGTTTCGCTACAGGTACGTTCCCCGGCGTGGTGACTGGAAGGGGATAACGACGGGAAGAGGCCTCAGTGCTCGATGGCCCAACCCAGCTCGATGCTATGCGAGCACGCCTTTGCAGTCAACCGGAACTTGGTCCACTGAAAGCGGGCGTTTCTTCGGTCCGAATCCGCGCCCACGGCTGGCATTGACCCGTCTTCGAGGGCGAGCCTATAATCCTTGGTTGGACTTAGGGCCCGGGCAAGAATAACTACCGATTCTTGGACGCCGATGCATCCCGTCTGGCTGCGTTGCTCGTCGGTCATATATCCAGATATTATTCACTTCTCGCGCCTTGCCAGACGGGCGCCTCGACGCCCAAGAATGGGCATTTATTCTTGCCCGGACCCTTAGTCTCGACTGTTCAAGGAGATAAGCAGATAGGCGTTCTGGCCCGGAGACCGATGCGCATTCTAATGATTGCACCGGAGCCCTTCTTTCAGCCCCGAGGCACTCCCTTCAGCGAGTACTATCGCGCTCGCGCTCTCACGGAGCTGGGCCACGAAGTGGACATGGTCACCTATCCGATCGGCGAAGATGTTTCGATTCCCGGTTTGCGCATCTTTCGCACCCCCGGTTTGCCGGGAGTGCGCAACGTGCCGATTGGGCCTTCGCTTACCAAGATCCCGCTCGACGGGATGATATTCACGTCGTCGGTGAGGCGATTGATGGCTGACCGCTACGATTTGCTCGACTGTCACGAGGAGGCTGGGCTGATGGGAGTCCTCCTGTCGCGCCTCTTCGGTGTTCCCACAGTGTACGACATGCACTCGTCTCTTCCGGAGCAGCTCGGGAATTTCCGTTACACCCGCTCGGGACTCCTGCGGAGTCTGTTCGCGCTTTCCGAGCGCTGGACGATCCGCGGCTCGGCGGCGGTGATCGTCATCTGTCCCTATCTCGAGGAGGTCGTCGCCGAGATCGATGCGGAGCGGCCGTGTTTCTTGATCGAAAACTCCCCATTGGTGGAGGCGACGCAGCAGGCGGGTGAGGAAGAGGTCGCCGAGCTCAGGAAATCGCAGGGTCTCGAAGACGCAGTGGTGATCGGTTACACCGGCACGTTCGAGGCTTACCAGGGGATTGAGCTTCTTTTCGACGCAGTCCACCGAGTAACTGAGCAAGAGCCCAGGGCGCGGTTGCTTATGGTCGGTGGCCAAGCCGATCAGATCCGCGAAGCGCAGGAGGCGGTTCGCGCGAAGAAACTCGCGGGCAAAGTGATTTTCGCCGGGCAACGGCCCCCGTCCGAAATGCCCACCTTTCTCGCCGCGGCCGATATTCTCGTGTCACCCCGTTCTCATGGCAACAACACGCCGCTCAAGATCTACTCCTATCTGCGAGCCGGGAAGCCAATCGTCGCGACGCGACTGCTTACCCATACCCAGGTGCTCGATGACGAGGTCGCCGAGCTGACCGTGGCGGAGCCCGAGGCTTTCGGCAAAGGCATTTTGTCCTTGATCCGTGACCCTCAGCGGGCCAGTTCCATCGCGAACAATGCGCGCCGCAGGGCGGAGGAACGATACAGCTATGAACATTATCTGGAGAAGACGCGTCGGGTTCTCGATTTCCTCTCACGGACTGTCGAGCCCGAGAAGGCCTTGCCGCGTCAGGCGCCTAGCCAGTAGCGAGCGGCATCGGCTCGGTGGGGTCGTTCTTATCGAGGGAGAGATCTGAGCCGGTGCCTCCCATCAACGTACTGCAAATCTGCGATCACCTCGGTTGGGAGGGATCCCGGATGCATGGCGTGAAGCGGCTCTTCAGCTGGATGATCCCTAGGTTCGATCCCAGCCGATTCCGAGTCTCATTGTTGAGCCTTCGCAAGAGAGATCTCTCGGAAGAGACACTCGAGCAGTTCGGCTTCCCCGTTCACTATTTGGAGAAGTCGCGCTTCGATCCGTCCACGCTTCCCGCGCTCGCTCGTTTGTTGAAGCGCCATTCGATCGACGTGATCCAGACCCACGGTTATGGTGCGACGACGTTCGGAAGGGCGGCGGCGATGCTATTACGGATTCCCAACGTGCTGCACGAGCACGCGAATCTGACCGAGACGCCCTGGTTTCAGAAGATACCCGACAAGTTTTTCGATCCGTTTACCGATCTGGCGATCGCCGTCTCGGAAAGCACTCGGCAGTTTTGTCTCGAAGCGCGCAAGCTATCTCCAAAGCGGGTCAAGGTGGTCTACCTTGGCGCGCCCCTCGAAGAGTTCCAGCCATGGAGCGCCGAGCAGGAGCAGGAAGCGCGGCGGAACCTCGGTCTCGCCGCTCCCGGTCTCCGCGTCGTGGGAACGGTCACGCGTCTCCACGAATCCAAGGGGAACCGCCATTTCGTAGACGCGGCGGGCTTATTGGCGAAGCGACGGCCTGAGCTCCGTTTCGTCTTGGTGGGCGAGGGTCCATTGCAGCCAGAGCTTGAGGCGCAGGCGGCGCGTCTGGGGATCGAGGACCGAGTCATCTTTGCCGGCTTTCAAAAAGACGTCGCGGCCGCGTATGCAAGTTTCGACATGGCGGTGTTTCCGTCGCTCTGGGAAGGCACGCCCCTCACGGTGTTCGAGGCGATGGCCATGGCCAAGCCCATCGTGTCCACCGATGTCGATGGGCTGCGAGATGTGTTGAAAGACGACGTCAACTCCGTCGTCGTGCCGCCCCGCGACCCGCAGGCTTTGGCGGATGCGATGGCGAGGGTTCTCGACGACCGGTCGCTCGCTTCCCGTTTGTCCCGCGGCGCCCGGGAGACGTCGCGTCGATTCGACATCCAGGTCTTCGTGGACAAGATGTCGCGCCTGTACGAGCTACTCGTCGAGCGTTACCGCGCCGGCTCGGGGCGCCCGCGGTGGGACTACCAGAGCGATTTCAACTTTCTGGACGAGGATCCGGTAACGGCGAGCCATCGCACCGTGCGGGAAAGCTCGGCTGCGGGGGCGCTAGCTCCGCCACGATAATAATGAACCGTCGTCGCTCGTTTTGGTTCGTCATTCGCGTCAGCGTGAGCGCCGCGCTCATCGCCTTTTTGTTGTCTCGGCTCGACGTGCGCAACATGGCGCGTTTTCTTTCCGGAGCCGATTGGTTGCTCGTGGCCCTCACGCTGGTGACGGTGGCCATGGATCGTAGTCTGATGGCAGGCCGTTGGATCGTTTTGTTGGATGGGCTAGGGATCTCCGCACCCCGCGCGCGAGTCGTGAAGATTTTTTTCCTGAGCACGTTTTTCGGAAGCTTCCTGCCGACCGGGATCGGAGGCGAAGCGATCCGCGCGGTTTCTTTCTCCCGGTTGTCCTCGAAAGGCGTGGAGTCGATCGCATCCGTGGTGATGGATCGGATCATGGGAATGCTGTCGATGTTGCTGACCGGTCTCGCCGCGCTCATCGTGTTCTATCGGATCTACCCTCACCCCGCGCTTCTGGCAACGGTGTTGACTCTTTCCGCGGCCGCTTTGGCTGGTCTGGCGTTACTGCTCTCGCCGTCCGTGCACCGGCGGGTTCTGGCTCGGGTCGGACCCGCGAGCGAGACGGTCGGCGAGCCGGCGGAGGCCGGATGGCGCGCTTCGGCGCGAAGGGCGATCGGGGCCATGGAGCGCTACCGGAGTCAGCCAAGGCTGCTGGGTCTGGTTCTCTTGATGTCGGTCGGCGTTCAGGTCCTGCGAATCCTGCAGGCTTACCTTCTTTCGGAAGCGATGACGCTCGGCGCACCCCTGGTCTACTTCTTTTGCTTCGTCCCGCTCATTCTCTTGATCACGATGTTGCCGATTTCGGTGAGCGGATTGGGAACGACTAATCTAGCGTATGTGGCGCTTTTCGGAAGTGTGGGGATGGATCCGGACGGCGCTTTCGTTCTGTCGGTACTGATCCTTGCGCTAGGCGTCATCGGGAATCTCCCCGGCGGCGTCATCTACGCACTGGAGGGTTTCACCGCTAGTGAATCCGCAAGCGGAAAGGAAAACCGAAGGCATGGCGACCTCGAGCGGTCTAGCCTCGTCGAAAGCGACCGCTGAAACGAAGCCGCAGTCGGAGCGGGTCCGGGTGGCGGTGGTCACCTCCGACGTTCCCTTCGTGGAGGGAGGGCACCGCGTCATTGCCAGGAGTCTCGCCGGTGAGCTCGAGAGACACGGGTTCCGCGTCGAGATCATTCGCACCGCGCAGAATCGGTTCGGCCGGCAGTTCGCCGCGTACCTTGCCAACTGGCTGACCGATGTTTCCGAATCGGGGGACGGCGTTCCCATCGATCAGGTGATCTCACTGCGTTATCCCTCTTATGCCGTACGGCACCGGCGCCACGTGTGCTGGCTCAATCATCGTATGCGCGAGTACTACGATCTCTGGCCGCGCTTCAGGGAACAGCTCTCCTTCAAAGGCAAGCTCAAGGAGCGGACGCGCCGCTGGATGATGCATCGCGTGGATCGGTATCTACTCACCCGCAACGTGGCGCGACTCTTCGCTCAGTCCAAGACCGTTCAGGAGCGCCTGATGAAGTGGGGAAAGATCCCCAGTGAGGTACTCTATCCTCCTCCGCCGCGGCGCGACTATCGCACCGAGTCCTATGACAACGTCATCTTCACGGTCTCCCGCCTCCATCCTCTGAAGCGCGTGAGCCTGTTGCTGAAGGCGATGAAGCACGTCAAGTCGCAGAGTGTGCGCGTCGTCGTTGCCGGCACGGGAGAAGAAAAGAAGCCGCTCAGGCGGCTCGCCGGCGAGCTCGGGATCTCGGAACGTGTGCAATTCCTTGGGCGGATCGATGAAGAAACACTCCTTAGTCATTACGCGCGCTGTCGAGCCGTCTTCTTCGCACCTTTCATGGAAGACTTCGGCTTCGTCACCTTGGAGGCGGGTCGGTCGAAAAAACCCGTCATCACCTGTGTGGACAGCGGCGGTCCCGCGGAGCTAGTGGCGAACGGAAAGTCGGGTTACGTGTTGCTCCCCGATCCACATTTCATTGCCCGCCAGATCGACGTCTTGGCCGAGAACCAAGATCTAGCAACGAGGATGGGCGCGATAGCGGAGCAGTCGACGCGCGGCATCACCTGGGAGTCCACGCTATCCAGACTCCTCCTACCATGAAGCCGATCGTGATCGCCGTCGCGGGACCGGCTGGACTGTCGGCAGCTATCCACCTCCGGCGTTCGGACTTTCCCGTGGAAGTCTTCGAGCGCCGCGAGGACGTGGGGGCTCGCTTCATCGGGGAATACCAGATCTTGGAAAGCTACAGCCGCGAAGAAGACGCGCGGGACGAGCTCGCTCACATGGGGATCGACGTGAACTTCGAGCTCCGCCCGGCTCATTGGGCCCGTCTCTTCGACGATCGAGCAAAGGGCTCTTCGGTTTCGAGCGAACGACCCTACGGCTACTTTCTTCGTCGCGGCACCGAAGAAGGGACCCTCGATCGCGGCCTCGAGGCGCAACTCTACCAACGCTTGACGTTTCTCGATACTCTGCGAATGGTTCCGTTGAGATTCTCAATGGCGTTCGTCGTGGCAAGAGACTGGCGAAGTAAGGCGGGCAGCGCGAGCTTCACGACCGTGAGTGTCTCTTCCATCCCTTCACGAAGGCTTCCGGCAGCTTCGTCGTAGCCGTTTCGCTCGAGCCACGACACCAATGCCTGAAGTCGCTTGCGCGCCTTGTCGGCACTCTTGCACTTGTAGGCTTCCTTCATCGTCTGGAGCACGTAGGCGTGACGAGACTTGGGAAGGTACGAGCGAAGATTCCGGAGTTTATGGATCTGGCACCTTTGGATGACCGCGAGGTCCCCCAAAACGTCGACGAGTGCCTTGCGGATGCCTTTGCCTCCGTCCACTACGCAGAGAATCGACTCATCGACGCGCAAGCCTTGCTCGAGAAGGTCCTGCAACATCGCGGTGCACACCCGAGAGTTCTCCGTCGAGCCCAGCCATATACCCAGGGGCACCTTCGTTCCATCTATTGTGATACCGAGAGTTACGACGACGGTCTGTCCGGCCACCTCAAGGCCATCCAGCATCAGTGCCGCAAGCTCGAACTCCTCTAGCCGCCGAGACAGGTATTCCTCGAGCTTCTTAGTCGTCTGGCTCACGAGGTGACGGCTGGCGGCACTCTTACTCGTGCCACGAGACTTCAACTTGGCCGCGGGTTTGTCCAGACTCGATTCGTAATTTCGGGTCGATACCCCCACCAAGATCTGATTCAACACTCGCTCTGGAAGCGGGTCTTCTTCGCGGAAGGCTTCGAAGTGTTGGAAGCGACGCCTCCTCGCCCGACTCCGAGCGAACTCGAGGTCGCGACACTTGGATGCGACGACCACCGAAGCTCAGCTCTCCGTTCGTGCTCCCCCAGTGGTTATGAGTTCGCTCCTTCTCGTGCTTGCCCTTGAGCCCCGCGATCTCCTCGGCGTCCTCTCTGAGCAGTAGGTGCAGAGCTGTCAGTCCTTGCTCGTACACCCATTCCGTCAGATCCGCCTTCGTGGCCGCGATCCCAGCTATCATCGGTAGCAGTATCTGACCGACTTGGCCAACTACCTTGCCCGTAGGCGAGTGCGAGCCAAAGGAGAAATGAGATTGGGGGGGAAACCACTACTCCGATCACGCAATCGGCTGGATCTGGACCCAAGGATGATGCCGGACGGGAGCTCAATGGAGGGTCATGCACGGGCTTGAAAATCGGCTCCGGGGATGCTAAAAAAACCTATGCCTCGGCCCTGGACGAAGGCCTTACTGCTACTCCTGGTGCTAGGGTTCGTTCCCGCCGTGGTTGCCGCCCAGTCCTTTCCACCCCTGTGGCCCGATGCCGAAGAGATCGAAGCGTTTCTGAAGGACGCGAAGGTCGTGGATCGGAAGCCCTTGGGCACCGGCATCACCAAACCGGACAAGGTCACGCTCGAGCTGAACGGCAAGACCGGCTACGCGATTTTCAAGAAGATCAACAAAAAACACGACAACTGGCGTTATGAGATCGCGGCCTACGAGCTGGACAAGCTATTCAACCTCGGCATGGTGCCGCCGACGGTGGAACGTCGCATCGGTGGCCGCAAGGGAGACCTTCAGCACTGGGTGACCGGAACGACCATGAAGAGTTTCGAGGAGACGCCGCGTGATTTGGAGGCCTGGCGCCAGCAGGTGAGCGTGATGTGGCTCTTCGACGATCTGATTGCCAACATTGACCGCCATCTGAACAACGCCATGGTCTCCCCCGAGCACCGTTTGATTCTCATCGACAACTCCAGGACGTTTCGCAGCCATCGCGATCTGCTCAACGACTTGGACGCGAATGGAACTGGAACCCACGCTCGATTCTGGAGTGTTCCTTACGACGCGGCCCGGGTGCGCTATCCGACGAGCTACCCTCACGAGTTCGTCGAGCGGTTCCTCACGGTGAGTGAAAAAGAAATCAAGCAAGCGATCAAACGTTACATCTGGGGATACGATCAGAAACTCGTGCTGAAGCGTCGCGCCTTGATCCTGGCCCGCCTTGAGGAGATGGACATCGTTCAGCCGGTGGCGAGTCTCAACGTGCGAGGAGCCACACCGTTCCCACAGCTATCGCGCCAACTGACCCCGCTCCCAGCACCAGTCGGTACGCACTGACACCCCAGTCACTAAGCCTCGCTCCTCCCCAGCCCACAAGCCAGGCGAAGCCGCCCATGGCGAGGAGATTACCCGCGCCATACCCACCGAGATAGACCGCCGCGAAAGAAGTGGGCAGAGCCAGCGCCGGGATCAATCCGAACAGGTGCGTTGTTCCCGCGAATCCGTGGAGTAGGCCGACCGCGAAGGCGGTGTGAGAATGCCGATGAGTTGCGGTGGATTCCGTAGTTTCGCCGGGCCGATGGAAATGAATGTGAGCGTGTTCCGCCCCGTCGTGCTCGTGGTGGTGAGAATGAACCCAACGCGACGTGGCCCGGCGAAGTCCCCAAACGCCCAGGCCGATGAGGACGACACCGACTAAACGTTCACTCCACCAAGCAAAACGTTCCAGATCCAACGCCTGTTGAAAAACGATGAGGAGCCCACCCATGGCAGCTATTCCAAGGGCATGGCCAAGTCCCCAGCGCAAACCGACTCGCCAGGCGCGACGGTCCTCGGAGATCGAAAGCGGAGTGATGGCGGCCAGATGATCAGGCCCCGAAAGAGCGTGGAGCGTTCCGGCCACTAAGCCTGCCAACAAGGAAGCGAGCAATGTCTTTCGTCTCCCGGTGAGGAGTTGCTTGCCCAGGCTACTTCAAATCCTGGGTGCAATCAATGAAGCGGAACGCTCAAACGCCGAAGATGGGGCGGACGAGGAGGAATGTTAGCATCGTAATCAGCACGAGCCCGATGACGTTGATGAAGGCGCCGGCCTTCACCATCTGCGGGATCGTGAAGTAACCGCTGCCAAAGACGATGGCGTTGGGCGGTGTGGCGGCCGGCATCATGAAGGCGCACGAAGCTGCCACCGTGGCGGGCACGCAAAGGATCAAAGGCGAATATCCCATCTCGACCGCTGCCGCGCCCACGATGGGAAGAGACGAGCTACCCTCAGAAGGTGTGGAAATAAAGTAAAGGCGGAGTAACCTTCCGCGTCACGAAACACGGCGTGAAGGGGCCAACGGAAGGAGACACCGCCATGAAGGAAAAGACCACAGGACGACGGAGCTCGTCAAGGGTGGCTTGGGAGTCGCTGGAGAAGTGGGCGAGGCTTGAGATCCAGGATTGGGTGCAGGAGCTGATGGTAGCCGAAGTCACGGAGCTTCTCGGGCGTGAGAAATCGGAGAGACGGAAGCCCGTGGACACAACGGCGGGCTATCGAAATGGATACGGTAAGCCTCGGAAGCTGACGATGAGCGTGGGCACAGTGACGGTTCGCCGGCCGAGAGTACGGGACGTGGAGGAGAGGTTCGAAAGTCGAGTGCTTCCGCTGTTCAAGCGTCGGAGCGAAACGGTGAGCGAGTTGATTCCGGAGCTGTACCTGCATGGACTAGCTCACGGAGATTTCGATCTGTCGCTCCGCGGGCTTCTAGGGGAGGACGCTCCACTTTCTCCCAGCACGGTGTCGCGGCTGAAACAGAAATGGCAGGGAGAGTACGAGCAGTGGCTAGCTCGCCCACTGGAAGAACTCGAGCTCGTGTACCTGTGGGTAGATGGCGTGTACGTGAAGGCCGGCCTTGAGAAGGACAAGGCGGCGGTGCTAGTTGCGGTTGGTGGCCTGTCCGACGGGACGAAAATCGTCCTGACGCTGGAGGCCGGGCATCGAGAATCCGAAGCGTCATGGTCGTCGCTGCTACGGAGACTGAAGAAGCGCGGTCTGAGATGTCCCCGTTTGGTGATCGGTGACGGTCATCTCGGCATCTGGGCCGCGACCCGAAACGTATTTCCAGAAGCTGAGGAACAGCGGTGCTGGAACCACCGAATCCTCAACGTACTGGACCGGATTCCGAAAAGGGACCAGGCGCAGGCCAAGCCGCTGTTGACGGCGATCCCCTACGCCACCAGCCTGCAGGAGTGCGAGACGAAGAAGGCCAAGTTCCAGGATTGGTGCTTGCGCAAGGGTCTTCCGGGGGCCGCGCACGTGCTCGACGAGGACTGGGAGCGGATGGTCAGCTTTTATTCCTTTCCCAAGCCTCACTGGCAACACCTTCGCACGAGCAACGTCGTGGAGTCACCGTTCGCTGCACTGAGATTGAGAACGGATGCGGCCAAAAGGTTCAAGAAAGTCGAGTCCGCCACTGCGACAATCTTCAAACTGCTTCTGGTTGCGGAGAAGAATTTTCGCCGGCTCAACGCACCGGAGCTGATGCGAGAGGTTCACCTGGGCGTTCGATTTGAAGATGGAGACAGGGTAACGGAGTCGTCGAAGGTTGCTGCTGCCTGAACTTTTTTACACACCTATTGACAAGAGCTCGAAGAGACATGGCGGCGGAAGCGGTGTTGGAGGCAAACTCCGTTAGGGTGATCAGAAGCAAGACAATGGCAATGACGAAGAGGGGAAGCGGGGCGTCCTGAAGCAGCATGAGATGTTGGCCTACCCACACCGACAGCCCGCTACTCTCGAACCCGGAAGCAAGAGAGAACCCACCTCCGTAGAGAAGCAGCACTTCCCACGGCAGCTTCGAGGCCGAGGTCCAGTCGAGAACGCGGCCACCCGACTCCAAAGGCAGAAGGAACAAGCCGACGGCGTCGGCGCTGGCGATCGTGGAGTCGGTGATGAGGTCACCGGAAGGAAGCCAACCGGTCCACAACGGGCGGAGTATCCACGCCGCGGCGGTGAGGGCGAAGACGGCGCCGGTTCTCCGCTCACCGACGCTCATCGAGCCCAGTGACCGAAGCTGGTCTTCGATAAGCTCTCGACCCCCGGGTACTTCGGTGATCTCCAGTGGATAGGCCACGCGGGTCAGCCAGAGCCAGGCCATGGTAATGAACAGGACCACGAAGGGCAGGCCGAACGCCAACCAGTGGAGGAAGCTGATGCGAATGCCGTAGTTGTCTTCTAGGACGCCAGCCAAGAGTACGTTGGGCGGCGTTCCGATGAGCGTGCCCACTCCCCCAATCGACGCCCCATAGGCGATGCCGAGCATGAGCGCGACCCCGAAGTGGAACTGTCCGGGAGACACGTCGATCCCGGATTTCTTCTCTCGAACGGCTTCGGCCACCTGATGGATAACCGCTAGCCCGATCGGCATCATCATCGCGGCGGTGGCGGTATTGGAGACCCACATCGAGAGGAACGCCGTGGCGCACATGAAACCCAGGATGAGTCGTGCGGGGTTCGTCCCGACAGCTTTGACGATGTGAAGCGCGATGCGACGATGCAGGTTCCACCGCTGCATGGCCTGCGCCAGCATGAAGCCGGCCAGAAACAGGAAGATGAGGTGGTTTGCATAGGAGCGCCGCGGCCTGAGCGGCCGGCGCGAGACCCAATACGGGGAAAAGAACGAGTGGCAGGAGCGCCTTGGCGGCCAGTGGGATGGCTTCACTGACCCACCAAGAAGCCATCAGCACGGTCACCGCCAGCATCTTGCGAACCGGCTCGGGAATACCCGGGATGGGGGAAAAGGCCAGCAGCAAGAATAGAACGGAGCCAACGGCGAGGCCGATACGTTGTCTCGCGACATCGGTGGTCTCTTTTGTTATCGCCCTCCTCATTCCTGAGCCGTGGCCGGGGCCTTGGGGAGGCTCAGCAAGTTTGCAAAAAACTTGTAGGCGTCGGGAACGCCCGCCGGCAGCTGGCGAAAAAGTGTCAGCCCGGTATAGATCCAACGCCCCTCGCCGTATCGAGCCTCCACCAGCATGCCGCGTTTCTCGCCCGCGTTGTACTCCCAGGGATCCTCGGACGCGAGAAGATCCTGGTAGCGCTCGTCCCGCTCTCCGAGGAAATAGGTTCCCCGTTCTTGGACCCATCCCTCCCAGTCGTCTTCGGAGATCGCGTTTGGAAAATTAAAAAGAGGATGCTCAGGTTCCAGGATCCGGATGGGCGCCTCTTCTACGGTAATCCGATTCTGGCTGAACTTGGCGGGATGAGGACCCCACTGGGCGTCGTCCCACTCGTTGCGGTTGTATTGCACGAGCATCGTCCCGCCGCCCTCCACGTACTGGAGCAGCCGCTCGTTGTAGGCCCTCAAATCTTCGCGCGGCAAATAGGCGCGGATTCCCGTGATGATGAGATCGAACTGCGAGAGGTCTCCCTGCGCGAGATCCGTTTCCTCGAGCATGGTGACATCTGCCCCGAGCTGGCGGACGGCCTCGGCCACGTCATCGCCCACTCCCATGATGTAGCCCACCCGAACCGGCGCCACCCGGAGATCCAAAGCTTGGACCCGCGCGGTGGCTGGCCGAAAGAGGTAGCGCGTCTGGATGTGGTGATAGGCGATCCTCTGGAATCCCTCGCGGTACTCTTTCCCGCCGAGGTTCGCCACCGCCTGGATCTCGTAGGTCCCCGCCTCTACGGAGTCGGGTGGCGTCACCGTGAACTGGATCGTCGTGGCCTCGTCTTCTCGTTGGAAGCGAAGGGGGGCCTCGGCGGGAGTGACGGTCCATCCGTCGGGAGCGGCCAGGCGCAACGTCCCGCTCGCTTCGTCGTTACCTTTGTGGAGCACCGACACCGAAGCGTTGCGGGTCTTGGAACCAGGGCCGACGGGAAAGACCATGACGGACGGCGAGAGCGTTAGCGATACGCGAGGCAGCACGGAGAGCTCGGTCTGTTTTTCGGTGCCGACCCAGGGACCGGGATAGCGGTACTGCACGAGCTCCTCGATGACGATGTCGACCGAGCCGGAACGAAACGTGAGGCGCGCGTTCACCACCGCCGGGGCAAAGGGAAGACCGAAGTGCTGGGGCGCAATCAGATCGAAGCGATCGACCGTTCGATTCCTCTCCCAATAAGGCCGGCTCAGCTCGGCATCATCGGCCACCCGGGCCTTGAACGTGGCCTCTATCTTCTCGTTGTCTGTCAGCCGTCCGGACGTGGCGCCTTCGAATTCCTGAGTCCAGCCCGGAGGTACATCGAGCACGAGGTCGGTGACGTCGATGGGTTCGGGACTCCGTTGGGTGACTTGGACCTCGATTTCCAGCTCGCCTCCGGGCACGATCTCGCCCCGATCGGCGACGGCATCGAGCGCAATGCCGTGCGCGAGAGCGATCGCCTCGACGAAGTTGCGTTCCTTGTAGGAAAGTCGATGCTCGAGCTCGTAGCGCGCCTTTTCACCGAGCTCTCCCGCTGTTAATTTGCTTCGCAGGCTACGAACCGTCTGCAATCCTGCGCGCAAGGGGGCGAGCGTCTTCCAAGGAGCGTTCGCGTCGTAGGCTTGGTTCGCGGCAGCGATCTGAGCCCGGAGCGCGTCGAGGCCGCTGAGCATCGGCGCCGCGGCCTGAGGCGACTCATCGGCGAGAAACATCTTCAACCGATCGAGCCCCATGGGCACGCCGTCGAAAAGGTCGATCTCGGGACCCGAGGCCCCGATGATGAAGTCGACGGAGTCCTCCGGAACCCACTTTCCGATACGCCCACCGGGAAGTGCGTGGAGTTGATTGATCCGCTGACAAAGGTGATTCGCCCGTGCCTCGATTCCCATTTGATGGTAGGAGCGGCCGAGGATGGGATCGTAATCACCGGTGTCCATGAGCGCCGTGCCGGGCGGATCCGGTTTGTCCGGCTCATCGCGAGGCGTCCGGTAGCGGGAATAGAGTTTGAGCGGCTGCCAGGGCTTCAAACCGTCGCGAATCTGCTCGGGGAAACGATTCGGATCGGCCGCGGCGCGGAAGGCTTCCTTGGTGAGCCGGCCGGAGGTTTGATGATGCTGACCTCCTCCTTCGCCTCCGAGGCGAAGGCCGACGATCACATCCGGTCGCACGGTCCGGATGATCCGCACCATATCGCCCAACGTTTCTTCCTTGCCCCATTTTTGAAGTGACTCCTCGACGCTGAACGAGTAACCGAACTCGTAGGCGAGCGTGAAGTATTGCTCTGTATCGTCGATGCGGTGCATGGCCATGAGCTCGGCGCTCCGAAGCACACCCAACGCTTCTTCCAGCTCCGGACCGATCTGATTCTGTCCCCCGTCCCCACGCGTCACGGTAAGAAGCGTCGTCCTCAATCCTCTTCCGCGGCTCATCATTACCAGGAGCCCGTTGTCTTCATCGTCCGGGTGGGCTGCGGTGTGCATGAAGATCGCTCCCGCATCGAGTTTGCGAAGGGCAAGCGCGAGACCCGTCGCACCCTGATCTTCGGGTATCGGCTCGAGCTGGGCCGGTGCGCTGGCTGGCAGCACGAGCAGGGCAAGCAAAAAAAGCCCAGAAAGACGTTTCATATCAGCTCTCCTGAGTGCTAGTGTCCTGTATCAGTAGTTCGTCACCTAAGTCTCGGCCCCTTTTGCGCGCTGGCTTCGTTGCTCCTCCTCGAAATATCCAGATATGATTTCGTCGGCACGCCTCGCCAGCACACAAAATGGCCTCGAGCCTTAGGCCATGATCCACTGATACAGGACACTAGCTTTCATCGTCTATAATGCGCGCGGAGTCGGATCCAATGGAGAATGTACCAAAAACAAAGGCCGATCTAGACGAACCGCCCCCCGTTTTCGGTACCTGGGGCCGTTTCTACGCGGTCGTCATCGCCAACACCCTCGTAGTCTACCTTCTCCTCTTTCTCTTCTCACACTCTTTCCGTCCCTAATAGTGCATCCCCTCGACTGGCTGGTCGTCGTACTCTACTTCGCCTTCATCATCGGCGTGGGCCTTCGTACCGGGCGCGGCAATCGAAGCATCGAGGACTACTTTCTTGCCAAGCGATCCATGCCCTGGTGGGCGATCGGTCTCTCGGTCATGGCGACTCAGGCCAGCGCGATTACTTTGGTCGGCACGACCGGTCAGGCCTACGTGGACGGGATGCGGTTCATTCAGATCTACTTCGGCCTGCCGATCGCGATGGTCATTCTCTGTGCGACGTTGGTGCCGTTCTTCTACCGTGCCCGCGTCTACACGGCCTACGAGTTTCTGGAGAGGCGTTTCGACGCAAAGACCCGGAGCCTGACGAGCTTTTTGTTTCTGCTTTCCCGCGGACTCGCCGATGCCGTCGTCATCTACGCGCCTTCGGTCGTACTCTCCATCGTGTTCGGGATGGACGAGAAGGTTCTCATCCTGGCCATCGGTCTGAGTGCCACGGTGTATACCGCGCTCGGCGGCATGCGCGCCGTGATGTGGACCGAGGTCTGGCAGATGCTAATCATCTTTTTGGGGATGCTCTTTTGCCTCGGCTCGGTGGTGGCGGGGCTTCCCGACTCGCTGTCCTTGGGTAGCGCGCTTCGTATCGTCGGGTCCACCGGACGGCTCGCGACCGTCGACTTCAATCCCGATCCCAGAGTGACCTACACGTTTTGGACCGGTTTGGTTGGCGGCCTCTTCTTGATGCTTTCCTATTTCGGATGCGATCAGAGTCAGGTGCAGCGTTACTTGACCGGCCGCTCGCTCACCGAGAGCCGACTGGCTCTTCTCTTCAGCGCGCTCCTCAAGATACCGATGCAGTTCGTCATTCTCTTGACCGGCGCCATGCTTTTCGTCTTCTATCAATTCGAAAAGCCGCCTGTTGTTTTCAACCAGGTCGAGCTCCAGCGACTGGAGTCGAGCTCTCATGCGGACCAGTATCGAGAGCTCTCTGAGGTTTTCGACGAGGCGTTCGAAGAGCGAAGGCAGGCGGCGGAGGCCCTGGCCGTGGCTGGGGACTCCTCGCAGGAGGAGGCACGAACCGACTTTCTGGCTGCCGACGTGAAGCTCAGTCGCGCCCGGCGAGGCGTGGGAGAGCTCATCAGCGAGATGAACGACGCGCCGTTTAACGACACCAACTATGTCTTTCCCACGTTCGTGCTCACCTACCTCCCAGCGGGTATCGTTGGCCTCATCCTGGTAGCAATCTTTGCCGCCGCCATGTCGACTGTGGAATCCGAGCTCAACTCCCTATCGACCGCAACCATTGTCGATTTCTACAAGAGGTACGTAACGACCTCGGCGCCCGATCGGCACTACGTTGTCGTCGGCCGCCTCGCGACCCTCGCCTGGGGAGGCTTTGCTACTTTCAGTGCTCTCTACATGGGTCGACTGGGCTCCGCCATCGAAGCCGTCAACCGGATCGGATCTTTCTTTTATGGATCGATCCTCGGCGTCTTCATCCTCGCCATCGCCACGAGCCGGGCAACCGGACGGGGTGCCTTCTGGGGATTGGTCGCGGGAATGGCCGCGGTCTACTGGACGTCCGAGAACACCGACATCTCGTTTCTCTATTACAACATCGTGGGCTGCGGCGTGGTCGTGATCGTGGGCTACTTGATCAGCCTAACGGCTCCAGAAAAGCCAGCCTGAGCCCGGCAAGCTGCACGCTAGACCGACCTGAAAGACGGCTAGACCCAACCCAGAGCCTTCATGGCCAATCCCGCATTCCATATCTTGGTCATATGCCGGATGTGGTCACCGTCGAACTCCATGACGTAGACGTAGTCCGTCTTCGTACTCTTGCCCGTGGGCGGGCAGGGGCCCACCTTGGCCGGTATGCGTGCCCGAGAACATGGCATAGGCGGAGACGGTCTTCCGTTCGTTGTCAGTGGCGAACGACTTCAGCTCATATCCCGTGTCGGACAGGAATGTCAGAAGTCCCTTCATCCATTCCGTGTATTGCTCCAAGGTACGCACGTCAGCGAGCGGCTCGGCTTGCGCAGAAAACGTCGCCCCGTCAGTGCAGTAGTTTTTGCACTCGTCCCATTCTTTGCCTTCTTCGCAGGCCTTGAAGAATTTCGAAGCTGTCTCTGTAATTGACGACATGGGAGTGTCTCCAAATACTCGACTGCGACGGAAGTCGAAGTGGGGCAAGTAACCGACGGAGTGGGAGGACCTTGTGCGAGGGGTGAAATGAAAGTTCCCCGGTATGCGGCAGGCAACTGCGTAATCGAAGAGCGCGGACAATTTCAGAAAAAAATCTCTCGCGCGCGAGTTTTTCGCCACGTCCCGTTACTACCGAAGGCTAGAGGAAGCAGGGTGCGAGCGGAGGGACTCGAGCCCTCACGAAGCCGTGAAGCTTACGGGTTTTCTTGCGCAGAAAATGACGTCTAATCTACGCATATTTTGCGTTGATTACGCTTGACTCCGCGAAAAATATACGGCATAACCTACGCAATAGGTGCGTAGAATGTTCTGTTACATACACCAACTTACTGACTGGCCGCAATTTCACTGGAATAGGGAGGTCCTCGCTGTGCCACTTGCCGACATCCGGCACCGGCAGGGTCGCCTGCTGGGCCGCATGGAGAGCCTCGGCTTTCCCCTCCAAAGGGAGGCGGAACTTGCAACGCTGACCCTTGATGTTCTGAAGTCCAGCGAAATCGATGGGGAAAACCTTGATGCAGACCAGGTTCGATCTTCGATCGCTCGGCGTCTCGGCATGGACATCGCCGGCGAGGTCCCGGCAGACCGCGATGTTGAAGGCGTCGTGGAAATGATGCTCGATGCCACCCAGAATTTCGACAAGCCTCTTAGTGACGAGCGCCTGTTCGACTGGCATGCCGCGTTGTTTCCGACAGGGCGCAGCGGTATGGGCAAAATCATCGTCGGCGCGTGGCGCGATGATGCCGCCGGACCGATGCAGGTCGTTTCCGGTCCGATTGGAAAAGACAGAGTGCACTATGAGGCACCCGCGGCGTCACGTCTTGATTGCGAAATGTCTCGATTCCTAAGCTGGGCAAACAAACGCGAGAGCAGCACCGATCCGGTTCTCAAGGCCGCGCTCGCTCATCTGTGGTTCGTGACCATTCACCCATTTGATGATGGCAACGGCCGCATCGCGCGCGCCATTGCCGACTGGTCGCTCGCGTGGGCTGACAACAGCGCCCAGCGCTTTTACAGCATGTCGGCACAAATCCGTCTTGAAAGGAAGGCCTATTACGACATTCTGGAACGCACACAGAAAGGGACGCTCGACATCACGCCCTGGATGGAGTGGTTTCTCGCATGCCTTGGGCGGGCCTTTGAAGGAACGGAAACCACGCTTGCCGCCGTGCTTTGCAAAGCGCGCTTCTGGAAGAGGCATGCCCGCACCGCCATGAACGACCGGCAACGCGCGATCCTGAACAGACTGCTCGATGGATTCGTCGGAAAACTCACAACGACGAAATACGCCAGGCTTGCGAAGTGCTCTCATGACACCGCGCTTCGCGATATTAAGGAACTCATCGCACATGGCGTTCTGGAAAAAGACCCTGGCGGCGGACGAAGCACGAGTTACTCGCTGAAAGAGAGTTGAGCTGGTTTACTCGCCCACTTCGGCGGATCATTCTTGCCACAAATCTGCCGCAGGCCGAAACAGACGGGGTCCGGATGAGGACTCGATGCTCGCGGAACGGACTCGCAGATCGAGCACGGGCGGCCCATTCCTTGGCAGTGGCACCCAAACACCCGACAGACTTGGCCGACCTCTGTATAATGGTCCGAGGGTTCCTCCATACATTGAACTTGCCGCAGACGGACTCTGCGGAGCGCGCCACGAACTGGGTGGTCGATGGTTATCGAGCCAGGACTGACGGGCGTTAGTCTGATAGCCGCCGCAGCCGCGTGGGGGGTGCTGGCCGCCTCCCAAGATGACCCGGGATGGAAGAAGATCTTCGGCCGTCTGGGGCTCGGCAAGGGCGAAGCGGGCAGCTCCGCGATCACCGATCCGGCGATTACGCCTCCTCCTCGGGACGACTGGAAGCAGACCGCCGAGACGCTGGAGACTCAGGGCCGTTACCGAGAGGCAGCGCGGATCTTTCAGGGGCAGGGTCAGAATTACGAGGCGGCGCGCCTCCTATTGAAGTCGGGCGCTTTGACGGAAGCCGCTTCCGCGTTCGAGCGGGTGGGGCACTATCAGCGGGCGGCCGAGGTCTGCGCGCAGGCGGGCGACAATAAACGCGCTGCCGAGAACTATCGAGCTCACCTCGAAGACCGTTTCGGCAGCCTGGTCGGGACGCATAACCCGACCGATCACGCCGAGTTCGTTCATTATTGCCGACTCGCGGGGCAGGCCTTCGAGCGAGCGGGACTCCTCGAGCAGGCCGCGGAAATTCTCGAGCGCGGCGAGCACTGGGAGCCGTCGGGGGCTCTCTATGCGAAGCTGGCGCGATATGTGAAGGCCGCGGATCTCTATCAGCGGGCCGGAGCCGTGGCCAAAGCCGCCGACGTCTACGCGCAGGCCGGCGATCGCGTGCGTGCCGCTCAAATGCGCGGCGAGTCGCTCTACAAAGAGGAACAAAAGAACGACGCCGCGGTGCAGTTCTTGTTGGGGGGTGATCCCCTCCGCGCCGCCGAGGTATACGAAGAAGCGGATAACTATCTCGACGCCGCGCGTTGCTATGAGCATTTGTGGGGCCCATCGCCAGGCGGCGGAGGCCTATCAACGGATCGGTGAGCTGACACGGGCAGCAGAGATGTTCGGCCGCTGCCAGGACTACCAACAGTCCGCCGCGCTCTACGAAGAGACGGGAGATTCCGGGCAGGCGGCGCGCATGTATGGCGAGGCGGGTCTCTTCTATCGAGCGGCCTTGGCGGCCAAGCAAGATGGACTGACCGACCTGGCGATTGCCCATTTGCAGAAAGTCGCCGTGGATAGTCCGAACTACCAGGCTTCGCTCGTGGAGCTTGCCGCTCATTTCAAGGATCGTGGGCTTCCTGGCGTGGCCGTCGAGAAGCTCCGTAAGGCGATCGGGGAAGATCCTCTCTCCGCCGACAACATCGATCTCTACTACGCCATGGCGGAGGCTTGTCAGGAAATGGGTGACATCGAGCGGGCGTGCGAGATCCTCGTCAGCATCTACGACATGGGCATCGAGCGGGGCCGTCTCTTCATTATCATGGAGTACGTCGAAGGCGCGTCTTATTACAAGATCTTGGACCGTGAGGTGCGACTGCCGATCAACGCGGTCCTTCACTTCATGCTCGGCGTTTTGAAGGCCCTCGCGCACGCTCACTCCCATGGCGTCGTTCATCGCGACATCAAACCGAGCAACGTCATGTTGACGCGCCGCCGGACCGTGAAGATTGCCGATTTCGGCCTGGCGAAGATATTGTAGCACGCCAACGACGAGGGAAGTCAGCGGGCCAGCGGGACGCCGCTATATATGTCGCCGGAGCAGATACTCGGTAAGCCGGTCGATTTCCGGACGGACATCTATGCCTTTGGAGGCTCGGTTTTCCACCTCTTGTCGGGCGAGCCGCCATTCATCGAGGGAGAAGTGCTCTATCATCACGTCCATACTCCGCCTCGAGAGCTGGGTGATCTCCGCCCGGAGGTCCCGTCCGCCCTGCAGAAGATCGTCATGCGCTGCTTGAAGAAGGATCCCGACCAGCGCTTCCAGAAACCCGAGGAGGTTCTCGACGCCCTTCGATCGGTAAAGCCCCTCAAGTAGTGTCTCGACAAGAGAGATTTTTCGCAGTCTCTCTACCGCCCCTGCCCGCAAGGTGTATAATGACTGGTTTCTCTTGACGATGAGCGACACGCCTACCGGATCCACTCTCATCCACTGGAAGGACCGCCTACAAGAGCGCGTCCGCGAGCTCACGGAGCGGGACGAGGAACAGGTTTACCTCGTTCTGACGCTGGTCATCGGAGCGTTGGTGGGAATGGTGGTTGTGGCCTTCATTCTCGTCACGGAAGATCTCGGCGAGGCGCTCTATCCTGAAGGGGGACAAGCATGGAGGCGCGTGCTCATCCCCGTCCTCGGGGCCCTCGTCACCGGATTGCTCCTCTTTTTCTCCTTCCCGGACGCGCGGGGCAGCGGCGGCATTGTCAGCTGCCTTCAATACGCCCATTGCCGCGGTCCTGTTCGCCCTAGAGGAGGTAGTCGGAAATCTCCACGCCCCGGTGCTGGGACTCCATCGTGCTGGGTTCCGCCACGTCCTGGCTGGTACTTCGGCTGATGTTGGGAGATGAGCCTCTGTTTCACGTCCCCGAATATCAAGTTGTGCACCCGGTCGAGTTCGCCATCTATGCGTTACTGGGGGTCATCGGCGGGTTGGTCTCGGTGGTTTTCGTCAAGACGTTGCTCAGAATGAGAGAGTGGTTTCTGAGCCTCCCTCGTTCCACGCGCTGGGTTCAGCCGGTGGTGGGTGGCTTGATGGTGGGAGTTTTGAGCTTAGCTGTGCCGGCGGTGCTCGGCGTCGGTTACGGTTACGTCAACGACGCGTTGAACGGCACGATGGCGATTCAGGTCATGGCGTTGCTGGTCATCTTGAAATTGATAGCGGTCACGACCTCGTACTCATCCGGCAACGCCGGCGGGATCTTTGGTCCCAGCCTCTTCATCGGCGCGATGGTTGGAGGGACGGTGGGAAGTGTGGCGAACGCCATCGCCCCGGAGTTCACCGCGACGCCGGGTGCTTACGCGCTGGTCGGCATGGGAACGGCGTTTGCGGGAATTCTGCGCGTGCCGATGACCTCGGTCATCATGATCTTCGAAATCACACACGACTCGCCATCATCCTCCCGGTGATGATTTCCAACCTCATCAGCTTTTTCGTCTCCTATCGCCTGCAGCGTCAGCCGATCTACGAAGCCCTCGCTCTTCAAGACGGCATTCACCTTCCGACGGTGGCGACGGGACAACGGCACCTCCAGGTCAGGGCGTGAGAAAAGGCCAGTCACAGCAAGTTGTCGGCCTGGCCGGTCGCCGATGACCGTCATCTGGGGAGAAAGGAAGGGGGTGTGGGGCGTCTTGTCGCTCATGCAATTAGACAAAGCCGCTCAAGATGGAGAGCTCAACAGCAAGGTCTCGACCCTCCTCGACTGGCGACACTTTCCGCACGTGCATGCCGACCATTCTCTGGATCTAGCGCTCAAGCGCATGGGCGAAACCGGGTTCGACGTGCTCCCGGTCGTGTCCCGGGCGAATCTGCACGAGCTGGAAGGCGTGGTGGGTCTGCTTGATGTTCTGAGGCCTTCGGGGTGAGGGAGCGTCGCCCGCCTGACTCATCATGACGGATCCTGACTGACCCTGACCGACATGCCTGGGCCTCCAACACCATGAGGGCCGTCCTCCAACGTGTGACATCGGCTCGCGTTCAGGTGGACGAGCACACCGTAGGGGAGATCGGCAAGGGGTTGTTGATCCTCCTCGGCGTGGCGCGCGAAGACGCCGAGCCCGATGCGAACTGGTTGGCGGAGAAAGTGGCGGCACTCCGGATATTTCAGGATCCCGAGGGCCGGATGAATCTTTCCATCAAAGAAACGGGCGGCTCGGCTCTCGTCGTCTCTCAGTTCACCTTGATGGGGGATTGCCGTAAGGGACGGCGCCCAGGTTTCGACAAGGCGGCCCCTCCCGACCAAGCGGAGAGTTTATACGAACGGTTCGTTGAGCTTCTTCGCGCCGAGCTTGGTCCGGAGATCGAGGTGGCCACCGGATCGTTCGGTGCCTTCATGTCCGTGTCGCTCGTCAACGACGGCCCTGTCACTCTGATCCTCGACAGCCGAAGGAGCTTCTGAGTCTCATGAAGGTTAGAATAGCCGCCATGCCGCGACGGTGGATTCTGTTTCTTCTGCTCCTCTCCTTGCCCCTTCAGCTTCACGGATCGCAACCGTTGGCGCGGTTGCTCGTTGCGACTTCCCAGGGTCCCTATGTGTCTCACAGCTGGGGTGACTACTGGGAAGCGCTGCAACTCCGTCTTCCGTTCAGCATCCGGCTGTTCTTCTGTCTCGGTCCGCGGGCCTATGCGGGTGGACCGGACGGTCTTTTCGTGTCCGACGATTTTGGAGAATTTTGGAGCGAAGTCGAAGGCTGGGAGGGCGGCGAAGTAACCGCCCTTCTTACCTCTTCCTACTTCCCGGTCGAGCCGGTCGTATTCGTGGGTACTCGAAATGGTTTGTACCGATCCCGCGACGGCGGCGAGAAGTGGGAAAGGATCGCCGAAACGGTCATCCGTGGCTCGGTGAACGTGATGGTTTGGCCGGGCCCTTCTCTTTTCGTAGGTACTTCCCGGGGTCTTTTTCACTCGGCGGACGGAGGGGATGGCTGGGAGAAACTAGGGGACGATCTTCCCGAAGTTGCGGTGCTGAGCCTCGAGGTGTCCAGTTATTTCGTCATCGAGCCAATCGTTTTCGCCGGCCTGGAGGGCCGAGGAATCTACCGGAGTCGAGACGGAGGTGAGAGTTTCGAGCCCGTAAGCGGAGAGGATTGGGCCGAGCAGTCGGTGCGTGTCATTTACTGGTGGAAGAGCGCCCTGTTCGTGGGAACGGATGAAGGGCTCTTTGTTTCTAACGATGCCGGAGAGAGCTGGGGATCGGCTTCTGTCGAGCTCGAGGGAGAAAAGATACTGGCGATCTCGATCCCAACCGCAGAGTCGCCCGTGGGCAGCGACATTCTCGTGGGGACGGAGCGGGGAGTGTTCAAAACCAGCGACGGGGCTACCACTTGGCAAGAAGCGAACCAGGGAATGGATCCATCGACGGTTTACGACTTCGGAACGTTTCCGATCCCGAGCGAGAACTTCGACAGCGAGCGAAGGAACTAGGTATGTCGTTTCGTTGGCTACTCCTCGGAGAAAGCAGCCTCATCGTCGTGGCAGTCGTCTGGAGTTGGTTGAGGGGTATCGCGGTTCCGTATCGTGTGGACCTTACGGCCACGGGCCTCGCTCTCGCCGCAACGGCGGGCCTCGTTCTCGTCAACTTCAGCCTCTATTATTTTTCTAGGCGCGCCGGCCGTCCCGCCGAGGTGCACGCGTTCTTGGAGTCGGAGGTTTTTTCACTCTTTCGTCACATGCCGGTGTGGCAGCTCGTTCTTCTCTCGGCCGCGGCTGGGTTGGGAGAGGAGCTGTTGTTTCGCGGTGTGATGCAAGAAGAGCTGGGCCTCGGGATCGCGAGCGTTGTCTTCGGTCTGATGCACGGCCCCACCAAGGAGCTCTGGCCTCTGGCGCTTTGGGCGGCGGCGGTGGGCGCCATCTTGGGTGTGCTCTATCAAGTCACTGGAAATCTCTTCGTTCCCGCTCTTTCCCACGCGCTCTATGATAGTGCGGCCCTCATCTATATAGGCCGTCGCAGTGGAAATTCCCACGCGACGAACGGCATTTCCGAGGAAGGCTGAAATGAGCGCGCTAAAGTCTACGAAGTTCGTCAAGTTCGTCAAGGCGCATGCGCTGGGGAACGACTTCCTTCTGATCGAGAAAAAGGAGCTGCCCATCCCGGACGAATGGCCGGCGCTCGCGCGAGCCCTTTGCCATCGACGGCGGGGAGTCGGTGCCGACGGGGTCGTCGTCTTCGAAGTGAAGCAGGGTCCTAACGTTTCCATGTCGCTTCTCAACCAGGATGGCAGCCTCGCCGAGATCTCGGGCAACGGCTTGCGTTGCCTGGGTGCTCATCTCAGATTTTCCGGCTGGATTGCGGAGAAGGAGTTTACGGTGGAGACCGGTTCCGGCGTACGGAACCTGCAGTTGATCGAAGAAGACGGGACCCGATTCGTTTTTCGATCCGCGATGGGTGTGCCGCGTCTATCGAGTGAGGAGATTCCTTTCGAGATGGATCCTACCCAGGAGAAGGTGATGCACGTTCCACTGGAAGTCGATGGTCAAACATTCCACATCACCGCCCTGTCGATGGGCAATCCCCACTGCGTGATGCTGGTCGACCGACTGGACCTCGCCGTCTTGAGGGAACTGGGATCCCGCATGGAGAGTCATCCGCGATTTCCTCGTCGAACCAACGTGGAGTTCGTAGAGGTCCTCAGCCGTTCCGAGATATCGATCGGCATTTGGGAGCGAGGAGCGGGTGAGACCGGAGCTTCGGGAACTGGCTCCGCCGCCGCCGCCGTGGCCGCGATTCTGAACGGCAAAGCGGACGATGCGGTTACCGTCAAATGCCCGGGCGGTGAGCTGAAAGTGGATTGGGAGAACCGTCAGGAAGTCTATGTAACCGGAGAAGCGGTCATCGTGGCGGAGGGAGTCGTCAGATAGCCCGCATGGTTTGGCGAAACATCCTGGCTACCTGCCTTGGTCCTCGCTCAAACGGTTCAAGAATTCCAGTGAATCGTTCTTGAGCTCGAGGCCCTCCTCGTAGACCTTGGCGGACAGCCCCTGCTCGAGGTCCCGTTCCAATCGGCCCAAACGGTCGTCCAGGGCTTTCAGCGATTCAGTGTCCCCGGCCCGAACTCCCACCGAACCCGCTTCCTCCAAGAGTGACAAGATCTCGAACAACTGCCGCCTGGCGCGTCGTGTCATTCTTTGCTTTCCTAGGATCGCACTCGCATAGGCTTGATCGGCGCGGGTGCTGGCGAGCGAAGTTGCCTGGATAGCGGCTCCATAGTTGCGCTCCGCGAGACGCTGCCGTGCGTCGGCGAGAGCGGCTTCGGCGGCGGCGTAGTGACCTTCCGCGTAGAGCTCTGCTTCCGCCTCCTGAGCACGAGCGACACGGGCGGCGGTCATTTCCACCTCTTTCGTGGGAGGTTGGGCGCAGGCCGCAAGGATGGGGACGAGCACGAGCCAAAGACGGCGCATGCGTTGGAGCCTAGAGGTAAACCGGGCCGCGATCAAGGACTGGCTTGTCGGTTCACCGCGGTTTCCGCTCGGAGGACTTCCTCGTAGAACCGCTCGTATTGGGGGATGATCTTCTTGGAATTGAAGTGCGCAACCGCCCAGCTTCGGCCGTTCTGTCGGAATCGCGCGAGCTTCTGAGGATCCGACAAGAGATCGATTGCAGCTTCGGCCATCTGCTGGATCTCGCCCACCGGGAACAGAAGACCCGTCTGCTCGTGCATCACGACTTCGGGCAAACCTCCGATGCTCGTCCCCACCACCGGCACCTCGCAGCTCATGGCTTCCAGGGCCACGAGACCGAAGCTTTCCTGCTCGCTGGGAAGGACGAAAAGATCGGCGCAGCTCAGTAGGCTCTCCAGGTAGTCTTGCTCCCCGAGGAAGTGAACGTGCTCCGTCAAGCGAAGCTCCTTGACGAGTTGCTGGACGAAGAGGCGCTCAGGCCCCTCGCCGACGAGAAGTAGCTTGGCGGGTACCTTCTGTTGCACGCGGTCGAACATCCGAACGACGTCGCTCACTCGTTTGACGGGGCGGAAGTTGGAGGCGTGCATCAGAATCTTCTCACCATTCGGAGCCCAATGATCCCGAGTGCACTTGTCGGTCGTGCGTTTACATCTAGATGTGTTGACGAAGTTGTAAATAACTTCGACCGGGTGCTTGGTTTCGAATTCTTCGGCGGTTCTTTGCTGAAGGTATCGCGATACCGCGGTGACACCGTCGGAGGCGTCAATCACGAAGCGAATCACCCGCTGGAAGGAGTTGTCGGCTCCCACCAGCGTGATGTCAGTTCCATGCAGTGTCGTGACGATCTTCGGTGACTCGCCGCCGAGGATCTGCTTGGCGAGAAAAGCGCTCACCGCATGAGGGACGGCGTAGTGCGCGTGCATGATGTCGAGCTGATGTTCGGTCGCCACTTCCGCTAGCTTCGTGGCCAATCCGAGGGTATACGGCGGGTACTTGAAGAGCGGATAGCTGGACACTTCGACTTCGTGGATGAGCACGTTGGGATGAAAGGTGCGCAGCCGGAACGGCACTGCGTAACTGACGATGTGGATCTTGTGTCCGCGCTCGGCGAGGCCAAGTGCTAACTCGGAGGCGATGACTCCACTACCGCCGTGCGTGGGATAACAGGCGATGGCAATTCTCATAGTGCTCGCACGTCCTTCTTCCCTCCGCCCCTACTCTACAGCAGCGTCGTGATGATGGCGAGCCAACGGGGGCATGGGGAAACGGGTGGTCGAGCTGTGGGAGGATAAGGGCGGGCTACTTGACGTTACTAGGGTCGTTACTAGTCAGGGGTCTTGGTGTTTCGAATCTTCTGAACTTTGTTTTCCATCTCTTGATTGAGGCGCTCCTTCTCCTTGACGAGGGCTTCCTTCAGTGCCTCGAGCTCTTCCAGGGTGGCTACTTGCTTCATCTTGGCTTCTTCGTGGATCTCTAGCTCTGCGACCTTCGCCCGGTAAAGACTACGCGTGTCTGCGATCTCGGCCTTCTGCGCGTCGGTCAGGGGCGTCTCCGCAAAGTCGCCCCGCGCGCGGAGCTTTTCCATCGCAAGCTCGATGGCGCTTTTCGGCTCGTCTTCTGACATCGTGCCGAATGGTATACTACGTGTTCCGCGTGTCAAACAGGAGGGAGAGAGAACTCATGGCCGATACGGAAATCACAGTGTCCAACAACGGACCACTTCGACTCAAGGGAAGCTTCACTATCAAAGACCCGGAGGGAAATGCTTACGACCTCGCCGGTCGGGAGGCCCTCGCTTTGTGCCGCTGCGGTCACTCGGAGAACAAGCCATTTTGCGACGGCACTCACAACCGCGCCGGGTTCAGCCACGAGTCCAAGGCTTCCGCACTCCCGCCTCCCAAACCAAAGTTGCCAAAGGTGCCAAAGTTGTAGGTTCGGCTCGGTATGAAAGCCATCCTGAAGAAGCTGGGTATCGAAGAAACTAACCCCGGAGCTTGTACCGGGCCGGACGGCTGGATTCGCGACCCAGCAGGCGAGGAGTTGATCTCCTACAATCCGACCACCGACGAGCCGATCGCAAAGGTCGTTCAGGCGACGGCCGACTCCTACGAAATCGTTGTTTCGGCCGCCCGGTCGGCGTTTCTCGAGTGGCGCACCGTCCCCGCCCCCAAGCGCGGCCAAATCGTCCGCGATCTGGGTAACGCGGTGCGCGAGCTCAAAGAACCGCTCGGCGATCTCATCTCGATCGAGATGGGCAAGTTGAAGGCGGAAGGTCACGGCGAAGTTCAGGAGATGATCGATATCTGCGACTTCGCGGTGGGACTTTCCAGGCAACTTTATGGACTGACTATGCACTCCGAACGCCCCAGCCATCGGATGTACGAGCAATGGCATCCCCTGGGTGTGGTGGGAGTGATCACGGCGTTCAACTTTCCCATGGCAGTCTGGTCTTGGAACGCGGCCCTCGCAGTCGTGTGTGGCGATCCGATCCTGTGGAAGCCTTCGATCGAAGTACCCTTGGCGGGAATCGCGGTGCAGCACATCGCGAATCGAGTGATGGCCGATCACGGATTGGCTGGGGTCTTTACGCTGGCCGTCGGAACGGGTCCCGAGGTGGGCGAGGCCATGCTCAGCGATCTCCGTCTCCCGCTGGTTTCTTTCACCGGATCCACGAAAGTGGGCCGTCGCGTTGCGGAAACGGTGTCCAAGCGCTTCGGGCGCACCATTCTCGAGTTGGGTGGCAACAACGCGATTCTCGTCGCGGAGGACGCTCCCTTGGACCTTGCGGCGCGAGCCATTCTGTTCGGAGCGGTGGGCACGTCCGGACAACGCTGCACCACCACGCGGCGGGTGATCGTGCATAAAGACGTGAGCGAGAAACTCACTAAGCGGCTGGTCGACGCCTACCGACAGGTACGGATCGGGGATCCTCTGTCGGAAGGGACGCTGATGGGACCGCTGGTGAGCTCCGCCGCGGTTACGGGTATGTTCGCGGCCCTCGATCGAGCGAAGGAAGATGGCGGGCAGATCCTCGTTGGTGGCAAGAGACGCTCCGATCTCGGCGCGCGCTTCGTCGAGCCGACGATTGTCAAGATGCCGAAGCAAACGGATATCGTGAAGGAAGAAACGTTCGCTCCCATCCTTTATCTCATGGAGTACGAGAGCCTCGAAGAGGCCGTCGCCATTCATAACGATGTGCCTCAGGGACTCTCGAGCGCTATCTTCACCGACAGCATGCACAAGGTAGAGACGTTTCTATCTTCGCGGGGCTCGGATTGCGGTATCGCCAATGTCAACATCGGAACCTCGGGGGCGGAGATCGGCGGTGCGTTCGGCGGAGAGAAGGAAACGGGGGGCGGTCGGGAGTCGGGCTCGGACTCCTGGAAAGCCTACATGCGTCGCCAGACCAACACCATCAACTGGTCTCGGGACTTGCCTTTGGCGCAAGGCATCCGATTCGGTAAGTGACCTACCCATCACATGGCGATACATTCCATCCATCCTTCGATCTGGACGCCGCGTCCAAGACAGTGGGAAAAGTTCGGGGTCGTTAGCCAGATTCGAGATTCCTCCGCGGGGCCTCTCACGGCTGAATTCCCGTCCCGTCTCAGTTAGAACTTCCTATCCGTCGGCGCCAAGACTTGACACCCGTAACGTGACAGGGTACAATACACCGTGATCCGAAGCTTTCGGCACAAGGGTGTCGAGAAGTTTTTCGCGACCGGCAGCAAGAAAGGTATTCAGCCAGAGCACGCAAGGCGGTTGAAGCACGTTCTCTTCCGACTCCACTCTGCGGAGAAGGTGTCCGATATGAACTTTCCTGGTGCCGAATTCCATCGATTAAAGGGTGATCTGAAGGACCGCTGGGCGGTTAAGGTAAGCGGAAATTGGCGGGTGATTTTCCGGTTTGAACAAGGGCAGGCACGGGAGGTCGACTACGATGACTACCACTAAGGTGAAAGACTTTACGATGCACGACCCCCCTCATCCAGGCGAGGTCCTGCGTGAGCTCTATTTGGAGCCACTCGGAGTAACGGTGACGGAGGCGGCAAGAAGGCTAGGTGTAACCCGCAAAACGCTTTCTGAGCTGGTGAACGGCCGCGCTGGAGTGAGTCCGGACATGGCGATTCGAGTCGGGACCGCAACGAAGAGCACTCCGGAGAGCTGGCTCAATATGCAGATGCATTATGACTTGTGGCAGACTCGGAAGCGGCGAAAAAAGCGAAAAGTGGGACGACTCGACGCGGCCTGATCCACGGTTGCAGTACATCCATCGGTAGGTACCCAATGGCACAGAAACTTCCCCAGAAGTACAAAGACATTTTTTCGAAGAAAGCGTTCGTACACCTGGCTACTCGCATGCCGGATGGAAGCCCCCAAGTAAGTCCGGTGTGGGTCGACCTCGACGGAGATCAGATCGTCGTCAACTCCGCCAAGGGACGATTGAAGGACAGGAACATGCGTGCCGATCCGCGTGTCGCCGTCTCGGTGACCGATCCCGATAACCCCTACCGTTCGGTCATGATTCGCGGCCGGGTGGTGAAGATCACCGAAGACGGAGCGGATGAGCACATAGACAAGATGGCCAAGAAATACCTGGGACTGGATGAATACCCCAACCGCACGCCAGATGAGGTCAGGGTTCTCTACTACATCGAGCCGGAGCGCGTTGCGACGATGAACTGAGCCCGGCGCATGCTGTGACGGCAATCCAAAACAAGCACGCGCGGCTCGAAGAACCGTTCATTCTGACCGCAATGCTGTCCCTCTTGGGGGGCACGCTATGGATGTGGGCGCGCTATCCTTTGTTTCTCGGCTATTTTTACTCCCCCGAGTTCCTCGCGCTCACTCACGTCATTACTTTGGACTTTACCACGTCATTGATGATGGGCGTTCTGCATCGGCTCGCGCCGATGAGTCTCCGCGTGAACCCGCGCTCGGGACCGCTGGCTCGCGTTCAGTTCGCGCTCTTCTTCGTGGGTGCCTCGGGTATGGTCTTTCACTTTTGGATCGGGGAATGGAGCGGCACGGCTTGGGCGACATTGTTGGTTCTCGCTGCCGCGCTCGTTCAACTCTATAACTTCTCCGCGGTTTTTCGGTGCGCCCGCGACGGAAACTGGATCGCACGCTATGCGGTCACCGCCATGGTTTACCTAGTCCTGGCCGCCACGTTGGGGGCGCTCCTTGGCTTCAACAAATCTCTGGCGAGCGAAACGAGTCTTCTCCCGGGTCGTTTCGCTTCCAATCTCTTCGCTCATGTCCACTTGGCCGGTGTCGGCTGGGTCACCACCATGATATTCGGGTTTCAGCTAACGCTGGTGCCTACCACACGCGGCCGGGACAACCTCTTGCCGATCCGCTTCTGGCTCCTGCAGGCGGGAACGCTGGGATTGGCTGGTACGCTTCTGGCCGACCTCCCCTGGCAGGCTCCCTTTGCAGCACTGCTACTCGTGGCCGTTGTTTGGCAGGCGTGGGGGCCGGTCCGGGCGTTCGTGACCGGCCGGGCGAGAGAGTGGGAAGTCGTGCCGCTCGTCATCTTGGTTGGCGCCGCGGTGGCAGGAATGCTTCTCGCCTCGGGAATTCCCGCACCGGAGAACCCGCTGCGAATGCGCGTGCAGCTCGCCTATGGCTACGCGGGTTTTCTCGGTTGGATCGTTCTCACCATCACTACCATGGCTTTCAAGCTCTTCCCGATCTGGGTTTGGCAAGAGCGTTTTCTGAGTGATTTCGGAAAAGCCCCGGTCCCGGGTATGAAGTCCCTCTACAACCATCGTCTCCGCACGCTTTCTAACATCTTGCTGACGACGGGCGTTGTGGCGACCGTTTTAGGAATCCTTGCCGTGCGCGGCGAGATACTCGTCGTTTCTCTGGGGCTGGTATTTGGAGGGGTGGTCTGTTTCGTCGTGAATTTCTTCTTGATGGCCAGATGGGCTTTGCTGGGAACGGAGTACCGCCGTCTGACCAACTCCCGTCGGAGCAACCACCTAGTTTGACGGCCAACAGGGACTGCGGACCCGTCTGGCTCGCTCCCTTCAAAGCAACGACCTAGTTTGACGGCTAGCGGCGCTTATGTCGGCGCGCAGGGTGCCGCTCGCTTTTTTTCGGCACCCTGCTAGCTGCTCTAGCCGAACATATCGATGGCCGATCCGTTCATGGCGTCCGGCGCTTCCGTGCCGAGGTAGAGCAGAAGCGAGGCGACGGCCTCGGGGGTCATATCGGGTTTGGCGCCCGGCAGGCCCTTGGCGAGCATCTCCGTATCGACCGATCCCGGGCAGACCGCCATGACCTGAATGTTGTGCGGCGCCACCTCTTCCGCGGCGGCCTTGGTGAAGCCGATCAAGCCCCACTTCGAGGCGCAGTAGGAGGCGAGCCGGGGTGTGCCGAGTCGGCCGGAGATTGAAGACACGTTCAGAATCCTTCCCCGCCGGCGATCGATCATCTGAGGCAGCACCGCACGCGTGCACAAGAAAGCGCCCTTCAAGTTGACGTCCAACACGCGATCCCACGACTCGTCGCTAGTCGCAACGATTGGATTTGGTTCCACGACGCCGGCGTTGTTCACCAAAAGGTCGATGTCGCCCAGGGTCCTCTCGGTTTCCTCGACGAGCTTCTTAACTTCCGCGGTGGCAGAGACATCGGTAGGCAGAGCGAGCGCGCGACCGCCCATTTGTTCGATCTGAGCCTCTACCACCATCAGGTCCGCTGGCCCTCGCGAGGCAAGAGCGACCGCGATGCCGTGCCGCGCAAAGGCGAGAGCGGTGGCACGACCGATGCCTCGGCCGGCACCGGACACGATCGCGACGCGGGGGTGAAACGTCGCCTCAGCCATTCCCTTGCTCAAGATTGCCAACGCTCCGGAGGAACTCGCTGCGCAAGTCCGCTCTGGATTCGAATGCTCCGGCAAAGTGGCTAGTCACGATTCGGGTGCCCAGCCGTTTGACTCCGCGGAGAGTCATGCAGGTTTGCTCACTCTCGAGCAGCGTGGCCGCGCCCCTGACTTTGAGATGAGTCATCAGCGCCTCCGCCACCTGCTTGGTGACGGTCTCCTGAACCTCCAGCCGGTGGGCGAAACAATCGAGCAGCCGAACCAAGCCGGAGAAGGGGACGAGCTTGCCGTCGGGGAGATAGCCGATGTGTGCCCGGCCTTGAAGCGGAAGCAAGTGGTGAGGGCAGAGCCCGTGGAAGGGAATGTCTTTGGCCAGGACCAACCCCGACGAGCTTTCGCCGGGCTCTCCGTCCGCGTCGAAACTGTCTTGCAGTATGAGAGATGGGTCGGCGTTGTAGCCGTCCAAGAACTCTTGACTCCATGACTGAGCCACACGCTCCGGCGTGTCGAGGAGCTGGGGCTGGCTGACGTCGATGCCCGCAGTCTCGAGGAAGCTTCGTATCGCGGTGGCCATGGAGCGCTCGTCGGGCGTGCGAGCGGGTCGACCTCGTTTTCTGCTCGACTTAGCTCGCGGACTCTTCCGCTTTGGCATCGGAGTCTCCCCGGTAGATGACGCCGCAATCTGGCGTCTCGAAGAGTTGCAATTCAGTCAACCCCGGCAGCGCGGCTTGCAGCCGCTGCCATATCCAGACGACCACGTTCTCCGCGGTCGGGTTGTCGACCACCAGATTCAGGTCGTTGTGATCGATGGTCTGGAGAACGTGCTCTTGAACCAAGCGCTTGATGACCAGAAAGTCGGTCGTCAAGCCGGTCGCCGGGTCCACGCGACCCTCCACGACGACACGCAGGCGGTAGTTGTGTCCATGGGTGTGGCGACAGGGACCGTCATAATGCGGAAGTCGGTGGGCGGCGTTGAAGTCGAAGTCCAAGCGAAGCTGCAAGGTTGTGGGTCCTCCCTCGGCCTAGTGCCCTGTATCAGTGGGTGACGAATTAATGATACAGGGCACTAGGCAGTTTAACGCGTTTTGAGCGTGGAGACGCAGACGGACGCCGGATGCGTCCTTATCTGTCCAAAAGTTCTCAGGCGGGAGCCGATCCGAAATATGTAGAACGACCGTCTATTTCGGATCGGGGTTCGTAGCAGTAACCAAGAGATCTATTCAAATCTGTTCAAAAAGGCGACTTAGCAGGTTCAGGGGGCAGGTGAAAAGAAAGAATCCCAAATCGAGGGAGGGGCCGGAAGGAAAACTCGTCCTATATGAGCAGGAACTTCAGAACCAGTCCCGTTCACATGAGCGGCTGGCGGGTGGTCTTCGCGTCTCGGGCAACCAAGCCTTGCAAAAGCCAAGCAGGCCAAAGGGATTTCGCGGCTGCGGAGAGTCGTCGAGTTGGAGAAGGAGGTGATGCGGTAAGTTGAGTTCTTAGAAAGGAGTGCACGCTCAAGACGAAGGGCAGGTATGGTGTCGTGGGCGTTCGTCATCGAGGACCAAACTGGAACCTAGTGGACTGTAACAACTGAACGTTTAGTGGTTTTAATGCGTCGTGACGGATCGTTGTAGGTCCACTTCACGGGCTTGGGGTCTTCGTTGTACTTGCGAATGTAGCGCATAATCTTGCGGGTCAGGTCGTGGGTTGACGTGAACACGCCTCGATGGATCAGGGCACGCTCGATCTTGGAGAACCAGAGTTCGATTTTGTTCAGCCAGGAGGAATATGTGGGTGTGAAGTGGAGTCGGACTTTTGGGTTGGCCTCGAGGAACTGTGCGACCTTGGCGGTCTTGTGAGCCGACAGATTGTCGAGGATGACATGTATTTCGCGCTTTCGCTTTTGGCTCGCAACCAGCTGCTCCAAGAAGGCGACGAACTCCTGGCTGGTATGGCGGCGGACAGTCTTGCCCAAAACCACCCCCGTCTTCGTGTCGAAGGCGGCGTAGAGAGAAAGCGTTCCATGCCGGACGTACTCGAAACCGTGTCGCTCGGCCCGCCCGGGAGACAACGGCAAGATCGGGTCCCGTCGATCCAGGGCTTGGATCGCCGTTTTCTCATCAATACAAAACACCGCAGCGTGCTGAGGTGGATTCATATATAGACCGATGATATCCGCTGCCTTCGTCTCGAAATCCGGATCGTTGGAGGCCTTGTAATGCTCAATTCGGTGTGGCTGGAGACCATGCTTTTTCCAAGTGCGAGCCACCATCATGTGATGGATTCCCAGCTTCTTCGCAAGTCGACGCGTGCTCCAGTGAGTCGAGCCGTCGGTCGGTTTTTTCTGCGTCCACGAAAGAATCCGTGCTTCCATCCGAGGCGTGAGCACTTGAATCGGACGCCCCTCGTGACGCGCGTACAGACCTGCCAGACGCTCCTCCAAGAATCGGCGTTTCCACTTGCTGATAAAAGGCGCCGTGCAGCCCACCGTCTGCTGCACCTGCGTATAGCTTGCACCGTCTGCCAGCAAGAGCAACATCCGAGCGATCCGCGCGTCATCCGCTCGACCGCTACGGCTCGAAACTCGTTTGCCAAGCTCCCTATGTTCCGCTTGAGTCAACACAACGGCTCTCCCTCGCATGAGAGAGATATTACAACTAAACACTTAAATGTTACAGTCCGCTAGTTGAAGGTACGTATTTGTACGGTGAGCTCCACCGGAACTGACGCCGGCGGAGAGGACGGCTCTGGCTCTAGCACACGCTGGAGTGCAACCATCTTCTGTGAAGCAGGAACCGGGCGTGATCAGTTTTGATCACGTTCTGGAGAGCGGGTTAGATGCCAATGACTTGCGCGTTGAGCACTCGCTCCCGCGGTCCATCGAGCTCCGCAAACAAGATGCTCTGCCACTTACCCAGAAGGATAGCTCCTTCCACGATGGGCACGGTCAGATTGTGTCCGAGAAGCATGGCTCTGAGATGGGAATCCGCGTTCTTACGGTCACAGTCGGAGCAATCCTCGCAGTTGTGGAGGTATCCATGCTCCTTGTTGACGAACCGGTCGAGAAAAGTCTTGACGTCTGCCATGAGCGCGGCCTGGAACTCGTTGATGAACACCGCGGTCGTGGTGTGCAGCGTCGATACGACGAGGAAGCCGGCCTTGACCCCGGAGGCCCGGACCAGGTCGCGAACACGATCGGTGACGTTGTAGAGCTCCACGCGACTGTCGGTAACCACTTGCAACGTACGTGAAAAGATCTTGAGCCCGTTCTCTGTTTTCTCTAGGTTCACTGCCACTTTCTCTACCTTCACTGCCACGCTGGCGCGCTGGGCCGCCCTACCGTTCATGCGTTCACTCCTTGTCTTTGAGTGTTACAGGCCAAGTCAAGCTATCAACTTTAGTACATGAAATCGGGGTTTGCAACCCGCCCCGGCTGGTCTGGGTCGCGGGCCCGGGCACCCGCTGGCAGCACCCCTGGGACGATGTCGAGTCCTTGCGGGCCTGACGAACGGCGTGCTAGCGTGCCCCACCATGGCACTTAAGCTCGACAAGAGGGTCCTGAAGAAGCTCGAGGAGGTCGTCGGGACCGAGGGCCTCTTGGTTCGCCCGGAGCACGTGTTGGTCTACGAATGCGATGGGACCACCGCTTTCAAGAGTCCCCCGGACGCGGTGGTGCTTCCCAGCTCGACGGACCAGGTGTCTCGGGTGGTGCGAATCTGCGCCGACTCCAAGATTCCTTTCGTGGGAAGAGGTGCGGGAACCGGACTTTCGGGCGGAGCGATTCCGAGCGAAGGCGGCGTGGTCGTGGCGATGAACCGAATGAACCATATCCTCTCGGTGGACCCCGTGAACAGGACCGCTCGCGTCGAGACCGGGATCATCAACCTGGAGATTTCCCGTGGCGTCGCCGAGCATGGGCTTTACTTCGCTCCGGATCCCTCTAGCCAATCTTCCTGCACGGTGGGCGGAAACATTGCGGAAAACGCAGGCGGCCCGCATTGTTTCAAGTATGGCCCGACGACCGCTCACATCCTTTCGCTGACGGTCGTGCTGCCCACGGGGGATATCGTCGACTTGGGGCAGCGGCGAGAAAGCGTCGGCTACGACTTGGTCGGCCTCTTCATCGGCTCCGAGGGGACATTCGGTATTGCGACCGCGGCCGACGTACGACTACTCCCCCTGCCCGAGGCAGTCAAGACTTGCCTCGCCACGTTTCCCAGCATGGTGGAGGCATGCGAGGCGGTTTCCGACATCGTCGCCCTCGGGATCATCCCCGCCGCAGTAGAAATGATGGATCGGGCCACCATCGAGGTCGTGGAGGCAGGGGCGAGCGCGGGCGGGTATCCCAAGGACGTGGAAGCGGTACTCCTCGTCGAGTTCGACGGCGCTCCAGCCGGGCTCGCTCGGTTGGAGAGAGAGGTCGGTGGGATCTGCCGTCGGCGGGGCGCGGGGGCGTTCGTCGCGGCGCGCGATACCGAGGAGCGCGAGAAGTTATGGAGGGGAAGGAAGGCCGCCTTCGGAGCGATGGGACGCTTGTCGACCGATCTTTACGTGCAGGACGGCGTCGTACCGCGCACTCGGTTGCCGGAGGTGCTCGCCAAGGTGGACGAGATAGGTCGCAAGCACGGCATTCGTGTCGCGAACGTCTTCCATGCCGGAGACGGCAACCTTCATCCCTGCATTTCTTATGATGGTCGTGACGTAGACGAAAAACGGAGGGTTCTCGAAGCGGGCAGTGAGATCTTGAAGCTTTGCGTTTCGGTAGGAGGTGCCATTAGTGGTGAGCACGGCGTGGGAACGGAAAAATCCGATTACATGAGCCTTTGTTTTTCCGAGTCGGATCTCGCGCTGATGCGATCGATACGCGAAGTCTGGGATCCAGACGGACTTTGCAACCCCGGCAAAGTGTTTCCAACCGGTCAAGGATGCGGTGAGAAAGGCCTGGGAAGCGTGGCTTCGGGCGGGGGAGCGTGGATATGACGATCGGCAACGTTCGAGCGCTCCTTGCGGAAGCCAATGCGCGTCCGCCGGCCGCGTCCGATCCGGCGATCGACGGGATGAAGCCGTCTCTGGTGATGGAACCCGATTCCGCGGAGGCCGCTGCTGCGACGCTGTCCTTTTGTCATCGCGAAGGGCTCGCGGTGGTGCCCTGCGGAGGTGGAACTCGGTTGCACGTGGGCAATCTGCCGGCGCGGTTGGATTGCTATTTGAGCTCGGTCCATTTGAGTGGAGTCGTGAGCTACCAGCCAGGCGATCTGACGGTGAGCGTCGAGGCAGGTACTCCGCTTCGGGAGCTGCAATCCGCGCTAGCGGAAGGAAGGCAGTTCATCCCGTGGGATCCACCGGCCGCCGGTGGCACCACGGTGGGCGGCATCCTGGCCGACGGCGACCCCGGGTTTCGTCGAGCCCCGGGATCGCGGCCGCGCGATCTTCTCTTGGGGTTCGAGGCATTGCTGGCCGATGGAACGGCCGTCGCCGCGGGAGGCGGGGTCGTCAAGAACGTGTCCGGCTACGAGTTGATGAAGCTGCTGGTGGGATCCCGAGGCACGCTGGTTTTCCTCACCCGGGTTCACCTGCGCGTTCGGCCGCTTCCCTCGACGCTCGTGACGCTGGCCGCATCGTTCGATAGCCCGAAACGACTGGCCGCCGGACTTTCTTCCCTTCGGCGTGGCGTGGCAACGCCCGAGGTTGTCGCGGTGGCCGATCCCGCGGCTGCCACGTCGCTTTCGCTTACGGGCTGGGTGTTGTTGCTCCGGTTCGAAGGGATTGATGAAGAAGCGAGTGGCGATTGCCGTAAGGCCGAGGCCTTGCTGACCGCGAACGACGCGTCCCGCCTCACGGGGCCGGGTGGCTCACGGGTTTGGAACGTGTTGCGCGATTTTCCGTCGCCCGTGACGGTTTCGAAGTCTGAGTGCATCGTCCTGGGTCAAGTCCTTCCCTCGGACACGATGCGACTGGTGGAGCGATGGCAGCCCGAGGGACCTGTCGTGGCCTATCCAGAAGCCGGACGGCTCTACACCAAGACCGACGAGCCGGAGCGCTACTTGCATTTATTGGAGAGCGCACAAGAGCTCGGAGGCAATGCGGTCTTAGAATCCGGACCCCAGGCGCTCAAATCCCATCTACCAGACGTATTCGGGGAGACGCCTAGGGGATTCGAGCTCATGAGAAAGATCAAAGAGAAGATGGATCCGAACAAGATCCTCTCGCCGGGTCGTTTCGTCGGTCGGTTGTAGACTAACGATGACTGACAACGTGAGGACACCGGAGGAAGAGGCACTCTACGGCAAGACGCTGGCGTGCGTTCACTGTGGGCTTTGTCTTCCCGCCTGTCCTGCTTACGGGGCGTTGGGCCGCGAGTCGGTGGCCCCTCGCGGTCAGGTGTACAACGTGCGGGCGCTGCTGGAAGGGCGACTGGTCCTCACCGATTCGCTTGCTGACGACATCTACGACTGCCTGGCCTGCCGGGCGTGCGAGTCGGTCTGCCCGGCGGGGGTTCCGGTGGGATCGATTATGGAAGACGTGCGCGGTCTCATCACGGAGGCCAAGACAGAGAGTTGGCTGGCTCGCGCGGTCAAGAAATTGATACTCGGCGGCATTGTCGCGCATCCGAAGCGGTTGGCATGGGTAGTCGGCCTGCTTCGCTTCTACCAGGCAAGCGGTTTGCGACGCCTCGTGAGCAGCTTGTTACCGTTCTTGCCCGGGAAACTCGCGGAACGGGAGTCTCTGCTTCCGAATCTGCCGCCACGCGACGCGCACCCCCAGTTGCCGCCGCTACTATCTCCGCGCGGGACTCCCCGCAAGCGCGTTGGTCTCTTCACGGGATGCATTGCGTCTCATTTCTTCGCGGACGTCAACGCCGCAACGGCTCGGATTCTGCAGCGCAACGGTTTCGAAGTCGTGATCCCCTCCGACCAAGGGTGCTGCGGGGCAGCTCTCTCCGAGTACGACGAGCTTCTGCACGGACAGCCCGGGGCCGAGGACTTCGCGCTACGTGTTGCGGACGTGTCCGAGCTTTTGGTTCGTGAAGGCTTCGAGTCGCCTCGCGGAAAGATCGCGGCTCGTGTCGCGTATGACGAGCCCTGTCATTTGCTACATGCGCAGAAGGTACACGACGAACCGTACGAACTGCTCCGAAGCATTCCGGGCGTCTCGTTACAGAGCTTTCGGGACGCAGAAAGATGCTGTGGCAGCGCGGGCATCTACAACATCACGCACTACGACCTTTCCATGAAAGCGTTGGAAGAGAAAATGCGGCACCTCGCGGGTGTCGCCCCCGACATCATCGTGACCGGCAACCCTGGTTGCCTCATGCAGCTTCGCCACGGCGTGCGACGCGCCGGCCTCGTCTCGGAAGTCACCCATCCCGTCGTTTTGTTGGAGCGCTCCTACGCGAGCGCTTCAGGGCCCTTAAGGCCAACTAGCGACCGCTGAGGCCTGCTAAGGCCCGCTAAGGAACGAGCAGCAGCTTTCCCGACGTCTTCCGCTCTTCCAACAATCGGTGCGCCTGAGCCGCTTCGGCGAGAGTCAAGGATCGATCGATCGCCAATCGTAGCTCGCCGGACTGCAGCCAAGAGAAGAGCTCTTTCGACCTCGAGAGAAGCTCCTCGCGATCGGCGATGTGGTGGAAGAGGGTTGGTCGGGTTAGAAAAATAGAGCCCGCACCTGACAAGGCAAGCGGATCGATGGGAGGAACCGGTCCACTCGCGTTTCCGAAGAGGACCAGCATGCCGCGAGGTGCCAGGCTGGCGATGCTCTTTTCGTACGTGCTCTTTCCGACGGAATCGTAGACCACGTCGACACCGCGACCCTCGGTCAGCTTCTTCACCTCGGCGGCGAAGTCCGACTGGTTATAGAGGATGACGGCGTCGGCTCCGGCCCCGGTGGCGGCTCGTGCCTTCTCATCGGTGGAGACGGTTCCGAATACGCGAGCCCCGAAGCGCTTGGCGAGTTGGACGAGAAGAAGGCCGACGCCTCCGGCGGCGGCATGGATCAGCACCGTGTGACCGGGCTTCAAAGGGAACGTGGAGCGTGTGAGGTATTGGGCGGTGAGTCCTTGTAGCATGGCAGCGGCTGCGTTGCGGCTGTCCAAGCCGTCCGGTAGAGGCACCAGCTTCTCCGTGGGCACGACGGCCTGCTCCGCGTAGGCGCCCAGGGTGCCCGCATAGGCGACACGATCTCCGGCTCGGACTTTCTCGACATCTGGTCCTACGGCGTCTACGACCCCGGCGGCTTCCATTCCGGGGGTAAAGGGCAGGGGCACCTTGTAGAGTCCGGTGCGGTGGTACGTGTCGATGAAATTCACGCCGATCGTTTCGAGGTGTACCCGCGCTTCCCCGCCGGCCGGCTCGGGCTGAGGGACGTCCTCCAGCCTCATTGCTTCGGGACCGCCTACCTCGTGAACACAGATGGCTTTCATCAGAGACTCCTTGCGCGAATGATAACATCTTGTACCTTCCAGGGTCTCCGAGGCTCCCCAGCGCGTCCAGCTCGTTTGATGCGCTTCAGGCGTCAATAAACGGGATCTTGCTAACTAGCTCGTCAGACGCGCCTGGACGCGAGTTCTGGCGTCGATATAGGTGATCTCATTAATTAACCTCGTCAGACGCCGGTATGTTGCCAGACGGCAGTTTGATCCGGCTCTGTATCTTTTGTTAAGATAGTGGGTTTACTAATGTAGGTAATATAGCTTCGGAATCGCCACCATCGGAGAACGCACGACTCACATGGCCAACCTTCCACTCTCCAACATCTTTTATCGTAAGACCCGCACCGGGATAGGCATTTTGTCGGTCGCTCTCGGTGTCGCCATGGTCTTGGTCCTTGTCGGGCTGACCGAAGGATCGCTCAACGAGTACGCGGAACGGATCACGAACGTGGGGGCGGATATCATGTTCATGGCTCCGGACTCGTCTCCGTTCCTCGCGCTCAATACGGGCACCATGTCGGAGGGCTTGGCCGAAAAGCTTGGAGAAGTTTCGGGCGTCGTGGTCGTGGCCCCGGTGCTGCACTGGCGCGTCACCAACATCAAGGAAACCAAGAAACTGGTTGCGATCTTTGGAGTCGATCTGTCCACGTACAACCGAATCGGCCGCGGAGTTGATATCGTGGATGGCGTGCCGTTCCAGAATCCCAACGACATCGTCGTCGACACGGTGCTTTCGAGCGCCGACAGCCTGGCGTTGGGCGACATCCTTCCCATGATGAACCAGGACTTCGAAATCTCGGGTATCTGTCGGGCCGGGGCAGGGGCGCGAATCTACATCGATCTCCACGCACTGCAAGAAGCGAGTGGCCAGCCAGGGAAAGTGAGTCTCTTCCTAGTGAAGGTTGCCAATGGAAGCTCGGTGGGTGAAGTGGCGGCGGAGCTCGAGACCCGGTTCGAAGGTTACAAGGTGATTGCCTTGGAAAGTTTCGTCGAGGAGCTGCGCAACAATGCTCTGGGACTCAAGCAATTCACCAGTGTGCTTTCCGCTCTTGCGGTCCTCATCAGCTTTCTGGTCATTCTACTCGCGATGTACACGACGATCATCGAACGAACGAGGGAGATCGGCATGCTCAAGGCCCTGGGTGCCGGGAAGCTCTACATTATCCGGCTGGTCATGACCGAGTCCTTCCTCATCTGTTTGCTGGGTGTCCTGGTCGGCTATGGGCTCTCGCTCGCCGGTCGGGCGCTGATCGTGGGCTTGTTCCCCACTCTGACTGTCGATCTGCTCCCGAGCCAATTCGTGTTCGCCGCGCTGCTTGGGATTTGCGGTGGGTTGCTGGGTGCCTTGTATCCTGCCTATCGCGCGGCCAAACTGGATCCGGTTGAAGCGCTGAACTTCGAATAGCTCCTGCCACGGAATATACAACGATGATTGAAGCGAGCGAAAGTATTCTCAAAACAGTCGATCTGCGCAAGACCTACAAGGTCGGGAAGGTAGAAGTCCCCGCGCTGAGAGGCATCAACGTGGATATTCGTGCCGGAGAGTTCGTTTCCATCATGGGACCATCCGGCTGCGGTAAGTCTACCTTGTTGCATCTCCTGGGTGGATTGTGCCGCCCGAGCTCAGGAAAAGTACTCCTGGATGGCACCGATCTCTCTGCGACGAGCGATGCCGAGCGCACCCGACTTCGCCGGCAAAAGATCGGTTTCGTTTTTCAGCGATTCAACCTTCTGCCGACGCTCACCGTCCAGGGGAACATCGAGATCGCGCAGCAGATCTTCGGGAACGGCCATCCCGGCCGGCAGGAGATTGCTGAGTTGATGGAGGTTGTGGGTTTGGCCCACAAGCTACATCACAAGCCGCTTGAGCTCTCCGTGGGTGAGCAGCAACGCGTAGCTGTTGCGCGCGCGCTCGTGAACCACCCAGCGATCATCCTCGCCGACGAGCCTACCGGCAACCTGGATTCCCAGAACTCACGCCAGATCTTGGAGCTTCTCGCCGAGTTGAATCGAACGGAGAAGCAAACCATCCTGATGATTACCCACAACCCCGAAGCAGCAGAGGTAGGGCACCGGGTGATCGAGATGCTAGACGGCCGCGTCGTGGATCATGCGAATGCGCCGCACCTAGTCAACACGGCGGGCGAGCTCTGTTGAGCGTGCCAGGCCGCAGCGGGGCCCGCGAGGTTGGGTTTCGGCCCGTACGGGCCGCCGGCCGGGAGGAATTGTTTGTGAGGGACGGTGCAAGGGAATCCGGCCGTGGTTTTCGCCCGAGCGAGGAGCGAGGGCGGCCGGTGGGGGTGGGGCCCCGCCGGCATTGGATGAAGACGGCGAGTCGAGCCGCGACCCTACTTCTGACGATCCTCTGCGCGACACCCCCACCATCTTTCGGTCTCGACCGACTCGCTGAAATCCTGGCGGCCATGAAAGAGGCGGGTGACCGATTGGAAACCTTGACCGCCGACTTCGAGCAGACGAACCGCGACCACATTCTGGAAGAGGAAGAAACGAGCTCCGGGAAGCTCTTCCTCCAGGTTCCGGGTCGGATTCGATGGGAGTACGCCGCACCCGCGAGCAAAGTGCTCCTGGTGAAGGACGAAAAGATTCTGCTCTACAACATCGTCGCCCACCAGGTGCAAGAGTTCGAGCGGGGGCAAAATCGCGGAGCCGGTGCCGATCTTCTTATCGGCTTCGGCCGATCGAACGCGGAGATTGGAAAACACTATGATGTCAGTCTTCTCGAGGAACGGAGCGAGGAAGTCGTGCTGGAGCTGATTCCCAAACCGGACTCGAGCGCTTCTATTTTTGCCGCCATCGAGCTGACGCTCGGAAAGGCGGACTGGACGCCAATCCGCACGGTGTTCCACGAGTTGAACAAAGACACGACCACACTGGCGTTCGATGGTGTGAAGCTGAACGAACCTCTTCCACCCAAGGTCTTCGAGCTCGATCTCCCACCGGGCGTCGAAATCATTCGCGGTGAATAGAAATATCCGGGTCCATGAAAACGAGAAACAAAGTAAAGATCAGGCTCACCGAGCTCTGGATGATTGCGCGTGGGCTTCTTTCCACGCGGCACCCCATCCTCGCCCATATCGTGCCCATGCGGAGGTGCAACCTCTCCTGCACCTACTGCAACGAGTTCGACGACTTCTCGGCACCGGTGCCGCTCGAAGAGATGAAACGCCGTCTGGACCGGCTGGCGTCTCTGGGCACGGCGATCATTACCATCAGCGGGGGAGAGCCAACGCTTCATCCCGAGCTCGACGACATCATTCGACATATTCGTCGCCGCGGAATGATCGCCGGGCTCATTACCAACGGGTATTTCCTGACTCCCGAAAGGATCGAGCGGTTGAACGAGGCGAGGTTGCAGCATCTCCAGATCTCCATCGATAACGTGGATTCCGACGACGTCTCGAAGAAGAGCCTCAAGGTGCTGGATTCCAAGTTGGAGAACCTCCGTCGCCATGCGGAGTTCTATGTGAACTTGAACTCAGTCATCGGAGGAGGCATCCGGAATCCGGAGGATGCCGTCACCGTATCCAAGCGGGCGGTCGATCTCGGCTTCAGCACCACTCTAGGCATCATCCATAACGAGGGGGGACACCTAAAGCCTCTCGATGAGACGGAAATGAAAATCTACGAGCGTCTCAGAGGGTATGGGAAACTCAGTTACGCTCGCTTCGCCAAGTTTCGCGAGAACTTGGTACAGGGTCGACCCAACACATGGCGCTGCCGCGCCGGCGGCCGCTACCTGTATGTTTGCGAGGACGGGAAGGTGCATTATTGCTCCCAGCAAAGAGGCTACCCGAACATTCCCCTCGAAGCCTATACGAAGGAGGACATTCGGCGAGAGTTTGCTACACCCAAGAGCTGTGCACCGTATTGCACGCTGGCGTGTGTGCAGATTATTGGTCTGTTCGATAACTGGCGCTCCCCGCAGACGGTTGCCCCTTACCGCGTCGCGCGGGGGCGACCCCGAGAGGCGAGCGCCGGGGCCCCCTGATTGGCGTCTGACTAGTTGATAAGAAAGATCACGCGTATCGACGCCAGAAGGGGGGCTAGCCAGTCGCGTCTGACTAGGTTGAGTTTGGCACCCATGCTCAACGACGCCTCGAACTCCAACCGTTCCTCGCAAACCGGAAGATCCAACAATTCCTTACCGAGATGTTGACCGGACTTGATCTACCCGGTGTTAGATGCTAAGTTTTCATTGGGTCAGGATTGTGCGCAGCCATTCGGTTTACAGGGTGCCTATCGCTTTCGCTTTGATTTGTCTGGTTCTGGCTTCGGGTCCACTCCTTTCCTCTCACCTTCTTCAGGAAAACGCCGACCGACTCCTGCGATCGGCTGCGCCCGTGGAAGCCTGCCAGCCGGGCAACGGGCATGGTCTGGTACCCGATCATTCGCTGCTGGTGGAGCCCATCCATCTGTGCGTGATCTGTAAGGTCTTCAACGGGGCACTGCATATGGGCACCAGCCTTTCGGTGCCTCTGTTCACTCCCTCGGCCAGCATTGCGTTTCCCCATGGCGAAAAGCTCCACTTCGCCGGCTTCTTCCGACTCTCTCGTTCTCCCCCAGCTCGCTCGTAGGTTTCTCTCCCGCTCGACTTGCGTCCTGTTGGGCGGGATCGCGTCCGGCAACTCAAATCCTTCTTGTCGTTTGGGCATGACTACTTGCCCTGGCCGCGACGCATAACCTTGATATGGCGACTGGGGGAATGAATGAACCGACAGTTGGTAGACGCTAACATTGGCTTAGTTAGGAGATTCGTTTTGGCCTTGGTGCTGGTTGCCGTGTCCGACCCTGCTGCCGCCCAGGAGGCCAGTCAAGAGGTCGCGGGGCTTCAGCAACGCGTGACAGCACTCGAGGCCGAGCTCGAATTCCTCCGTTCCGAATACGGAGCGCGTCTCCTGGCCTTGGAAGGATTGGTGACGCGCGATGCAGAGCCGTCCTCGGAGGCCGATGCAACCGAGGCTGCTACGAGTGAGGGAGAGCGGGCCTCTCTAGAAGAAGAGTTAGCAGCCATTCTCGGTGAGTCGAGTGGGGGCGGCGGAGAGGCCATCGGTCAAGAGGAGCTGGGAGCGACGCCGGAGAGAACGTTCACCGGGCGGACCCGCAATCTCAACGTGCTCAACCCGGAGATCTCGGTAAGCGGCGATACGTTTCTCGCTCTGTCCGATGTCAGCGGGGATCCGGAAAGGAATCAGTTCCAGATCGCCGAGTTCGAGATGGCCTTTCAGGCCGCGCTCGATCCTTTCTCCGCGGCCAAGGCGTTCGTGGTGTTCGAAGAGGGTGAGTTCGAGCTCGAAGAGTCCTATATCGACTGGACCTCGTTGCCCGCCGGGCTCGGCCTGAAGTTCGGTGCCTTCCGGAATGACTTCGGCAAGCTCAACCGCTGGCACCAGCACGCTCTGCCTCAGGCGCAGCGACCCAAGGTGCACCAGGCTTTCTTGGGGGAAGAGGGTCTCCGTGGCGTGGGGGCCTCACTCTCTTGGTTACCGGCTCCGTTTCTTGGCGACTATAACGAGCTCTGGGTTCAGGTGACCAACGATCAGAACGACGTCAGTTTTTCAGGTCGCGGGTTCGATGAGCCGATCGTTACGTTGCATGAGACCAACTACTGGGACTTGTCCGATGCGGCTTACCTGGAGGTCGGTATCTCGGCGTCGACCGGCGTCAACGACGAGCTCGGCGACTTCCGCACTCTGCTGGTCGGGACCGATTGGAGTTTCAATTGGACGCCGCCCGCCCGGGCGCTCTATAAGGGGCTCGAGGTCCGCGGGGAGTTTCTATGGCAGCAGCGTGAGGTCTTGGAAGGCACGAACGACAGTTTCGGTACCTATGCCTTCGCGACCTACAAACTCAACCAGCGGCTATTTTTCGGCCTACGTGGCGATTGGACCGAGCTTCCCGATGAGCCGGGCTCGAGCCTCTGGGGAGTCTCACCTTACGTCGATTGGTGGCAAAGCGAGTGGGTACGGATCCGCGTCCAGTACTCATATGACTCACGGATGTTCGAAGAGCCGAAGGCCGAGAATCAACTCTTCTTCCAGGTGACCTGGTCCCTCGGGCCTCACAAGCATGAAAGGTACTAAGATGAGAGGGCAAATCATGAAGCGGTTCAGGATCACACACCGCACCGTGCTCACGGTGCTCTTGCTCGTGGTGGCGGTGATTGTCGAAGCCGCGCCACAGGACGAGCTCAACGTCGTTGCGTCCTTGACCGTGTACCGCGACCTCGCCAAGGAGATCGTTGGCGAGCGTGGTGACGTGGAAGCCATCGCCTCGGCCCGACAGGATGCGCACTTCGTCCAGGCCAAGCCGAGCTACGCCATGATGATAAGCCGAGCCGATCTCTTGCTCGCCACGGGCCTCGACCTGGAGCTATGGATGCCGGCCGTGATCGACAAATCCCGCAACCCTCGCGTTCGGGAAGGCGAGAGAGGGTATGTCTCGTTAGCCACCGACGTGCCCATGCTTCAGGTGCCGGACAACCCGAGTCGCGCAGGCGGCGACATCCACCTTTTCGGCAACCCGCATGTGCACACGGACCCCTTGAGGGCGGTGATCGTCGCCAATAACATCAAGACCGGCCTCCGAAACGTCGATCCGGACAACGCTGCCTATTACCAGGACCAGTTCCTGGATTTCAGGCGCCGGATCCATGAGCGGCTCTTCGGCCCCGAGCTGGTCGGGCTAGTGGGCGGCGCCAAGCTGGCCGAGCTCGAGATGCAGCATGAGCTCCTGCCTTTCTTGGAGAGCAACGAGATGGGTGGCCAGCCACTGATCTCGAAGCTGGGTGGTTGGATGAAGGAGGCGGAGTGCCTGCGCGGCAAAGTGATCGTCGCCTATCATCTGAACTGGGCCTATTTTCTCGACCGCTTTGGGATCCAGGTCGCCAATTACGTAGAGCGACGCCCCGGGATTCCGCCATCCGCTGCTCATGTTGCTGACCTGATCGGGCTCATGCGTGAGGAGAATATCCAGGTGCTCTGGGTGGCCGATCACTACGATGAACGGGTCCCGAGCCTGATCGCCGAGCGAACGGGCGGGACGTTCCTCCACGTTCCTCATTACTCGGGAGGGACGGAAACAACGTCCGATTATTTTTCCCTCGTGGACACCTGGATCCGAACCATGAAGTCAGCGTTTCCCGATTGCCAGCAGAATTAGGAGAGAGCATGGAGCTCGCGCTCGAAGTTTTGCTACCGCCCTTCGTTGCTTGCTTGGTGCTGATGGGCATTCACGTCTATCTCGGCTTGCACGTGGTTTCCCGCGGCGTCATCTTCGTCGACTTAGCGCTTGCGCAAATCGCCGCCCTCGGCGCCACGTTCGCCTTCCTGTTGGGCTACCAGCCGAATGGATCAGCCGGCTATCTCTATTCCTTGCTTTTCACCTTTATCGCTGCGGCCGTTTTTTCAGGCTTGCGGCTGTCCGAACATCGTGTCCCGAAAGAAGCGATCATTGGTATTTCCTTCGCCGTCGCCTCGGCCGGCGGGATCATGATCGCGGACCGGGCCCCACAAGGTTCGGAATTCGTCGAGGCGATGTTGACGGGCGCTTTGCTCTGGGCCCCGTGGTCACTCATCGGTAAGACCGCGATCGTCTACGGCTTCATTGGTCTGTTTCACTGGTATTACCGACGCCGCTTCCTGGCCTTGTCACTCGAGCCGGAGCGCGCCGAGACCGAAGGGTGGAGCATTCGGTGGTGGGACTTTCTTTTTTATACGTCGTTTGGCTTGGTCATCACCTACAGCGTGCCGATGGCGGGAATCCTCCTCGTCTTCTCCTTCTTGATTATCCCCACGGTGATCGCCATGCTGTTTGCGAGCAGCATCTCTGGCCGCTTGGTGGTGGGATGGGTCGTGGGGACGCTGGTCAGCATGGCTGGGTTGTCGCTCTCCTTCGCCTACGATTTTCCCAGTGGACCTGCGGTGGTCTGCACCTTCGGTGGGGCGCTGGTTCTGGCGGGAATCATCCGCTATCTGCTCGCCGCTGAACAAAAAATCGCTGCATTGGCGAGAGTCGGAGCGATGGGTGCCGTGGCAGTAGCGGGGCTATGGCTTGCCATTACCACGGCCGGAATGTCGTCTGGCGATTTGCACGACGATCACCCTGCGGAGGCTGTTTCCGAGGAGCCGGTTGATGCCGCTACCCGCGCTGCCGAAGCACTGGCTGAAATCGAGAGCTCCTCAAGCGAGCCACCCTTAGAAGCCATCACCCGCTTGCTGTCGGTAAAAGAGGAGGTCCACCGGATGATGGCCACGGGTGAGCTCACGGTGAGCGAAGGTGCGGTTCAGGCGTTGGCCCGAGCCCCTGGGGGTGACGAGGTCGACGAGCTACTCGAGGAGTTCGCCTACCACGCCGACGATCGGTGGGCACGGCTTCGAGCTTCGGAGGCACTCCTCGCCCGTGGCAACGTCCTGGGGGTCGAGGCTCTGATCGAGTTACTCGAGGCGGACGCCCCGGCGTTTCTACAGATCCAAGCATCCGAATCGCTGCAACGAGCGACGGGTCAGGAAATTGCCCTCGATCCTCAGGCAGAGGCAGCGGCGAAGGCCGAGGCCGTCGCCGCTTGGCGCGCGTGGTGGCAAGCCCATCGCGGCGAGCCGCTCCCCCAAGCGGGTGGTTGAGGCTTCCTAGCCCCGATCCGAAATAAACCCCATTCGCGGGCTAGCCGTCGATCTCGGCAACGATCCACCTGGCTATCGGCTTGATCCCTGTTTCCGAATCGACGACGTTGTACTTGCGTAAGGTGAGATCGTAGGTTCTCGAGCCGGAGTCACCGTTCACGTTTACCTTAACGGTCTTTACAGCGATGTCGCCTTCGAAACCATCCCGCACCGCCATATTGGCCGACATATAGACGCTGTCTCGTTCTCTCTTGAGCACTTGGTCCGTTTCTCGTACAATGCTGGCCAGCTCCCTTACCTCCTCGACCCTTCTTTCCAACTCTTCTTGATACTCGGCCATCGCGCCACTCGTGAACTTGTAATCGGGATCCGCTTGGATCCGGTCCCGATAACGAAGAGTGTTCTCCTGGTTGTCGTTTAGGAACTTGTCGTTTTCCTCGATGTTGTCCTCCCAGGTCTTGGTGGCATCGAAGAACGTGGCGCGAAGCTCCGCGAGACGGTAAGGCTCGGTCGTCTCGGGACTGACTTCGACGATCTCCCAGGACTGAACGTCAGCATCGGGAAGGTTGACCACGGATACTCCCCGGATCATTTCTTCCTGACCATCCCGGACGGCCGTCAGGAACGTATCGACCAATTGTTCTTCCGGCGCAGTACAGGAAGTGATGAAGGCGATGAACGAGAAGATCACGATTGCTAATGTACGCGTCCTAGGCATGTGGCCCCCTTTCGATAAGGCGTCGTCCGCAAAGACGAGAGCCAAGGAGCCGATTCAGCGAGTCGGGAAGGTATGAGTTGCGTGACGAGTGCGGTCGCGAGACCCCTCCGCCCTCGGGCGTATTTGTCTAACATTTCGAGGCCCGGGTCAAGTGCGTGTCCGAGTCTCCCCTCGGGCGTTTTGGGAATGGGGGCGCCAGCTAAGGGCCCGGGCAAGAATAGGTAGTTATTCTTGCCCGGGCCCTAAGTAACGCTATGCCAAGGCGGCCACAGGTGTTGTATGCTTGCTCAGGAGGGTCCTAGAGAGGGTGCTAATCAAGATTGTCGTGCACTACCAGGACGGGCGCATCCTCAAAGGGACGACGGACGACTTTTTCCCAACAAGGAACGTTTTCATGTGAATCAGATCGACGCTCCTGCGGGTAGCAAGCCGGTCGAGGTGCACATTTCACAACTGAAGGCAGTTTTTTTCGTAAAGGACTACAGGGGGCAGCCCAAGCACAACGACAAGCAAGAGTTCGATCCGTCCAAGCCGCCCATGGGCCGCAAGATCCGAGTTCGTTTCACGGATGGGGAGGAAATCTTGGGTACGACCCAGGGTTACCAGGCCGGCCGGTCAGGTTTCTTCCTAATTCCGGCGGATCCCGACTCCAACAACGAACGCTGCTTCGTGGTCGCCGCGGCAACCCAAGAGGTCGCTTTGGTGTAAGAGCGGCTCCCGACATCCTCCGCGCTATAATTCCTCGATCACGTGTCTTTCGGGAGAGAGGCCCGTGTCGTCTCTTCCGATCCCAGTGGCTATGAACGAGGTACTTGAGCAAAAGCTGGCCGAGCTTCCCGTAACCCCAGGGGTCTATCTTTTTCGCGGCCGAGGCGGGCAGATTCTCTACGTCGGCAAGGCGCGCTCCCTCAAGGATCGGGTGCGCTCTTATTTCCACGGTTCGCGAATCGAAAGCCCCCGTCTCGACCGCCTGGTCGAGTCCATCCGGGATCTAGATGTCGTCGTTACTGACACCGAGCGGGAAGCCCTCGTCCTCGAGAACAGTCTCATCAAGACGCACAAACCCCGCTACAACGTGCTGCTCCGAGACGACAAGAACCATCCGTACTTGAAGCTTACCGTCGGCGAGGACTACCCGCGGATTTATGTCGTGCGCCGACCGGGAACAGATGGCGAGATCTATTCCGGACCTTACGTGCCCGCGAGCCTGGCGCGGAAGACTCAAAACCTGGTCCACCGACTCTTCGGCATTCGAAACTGCAACGAGAAGCTCGATGGCCACCGCGGTCGACCCTGCCTCCAGTATCAGATCAAACGCTGCGTCGCACCATGTGTGGGGACCATCGCCACCCGAGGGGAGTATCTGAAAACAGTAGAGAGTGCCCGTCTCTTCCTGGAGGGCAAGAACGACGATCTCGTCGCCTCTCTCAAGAAGCAAATGCACCGAGCCGCGGAGGACGAGCGGTTCGAAGAGGCGGCCCGTCTACGAGACACGATCCGGACGCTCGAGGATCTCGGCACCCGCCAGAAGATGGCGACAGTCAGGGGTGAGGAAAGGGATATTTTCGGCCTTTATCGCGAAGGCAATCAGGCCGTACTGCAAGTCTTCTCGATGCGATCGGGTAAAGTCGTCGATCGCGACAGCTTCGCTCTCGACAAGCTGGAGGCTCTCGAGGACCAGGACGTATTGAGCTCTTCCCTCAAGCAGTACTACGAGCTAGACCGGTATCTGCCGGCCGAGATCCACGCTCCCATCGATTTCCCAGAGAGGGAGCTGGTTCAGGAATGGCTTACTGGTCGGAGAGAAAGCAAAGTGGAGATCGTGGTCCCGCAACGGGGCGGCAAACGTCGCATGGTGGATCTGGTTTGTCGCAACGCTCAGCTCGCTTTCGAGCTGGCCAACCGCGAGGAAGGGTGCCAAGCGGCAGCGCGCCTGCAAGCCTTGCGCGAGCTCTTGGATTTGCCCGACGATCCCCACCGCGTCGAAGCCTTCGACATTTCTAATATCCAGGGTAGCGACATCGTCGCATCGATGGTCGTTTTCGAAGAGGGCCAGCCCAAGCGAGGCGAGCATCGGAAGTACAAGATCAAAACCGTGAGCGGCGGTCCCGATGATTTCGCTTCGATGCGCGAAGTGGTTCTGCGGCGCTACCGACGTGTTCTGGAAGAAGGTACGGAGCAGCCCGATCTCATACTCATCGACGGAGGCAAGGGGCAGCTTGGTGCTGCCTATGAATCTCTCACCGAGCTCGGTTTGTCGCACCTCCCCCTCGTGAGCCTTGCCAAGAAAGAAGAGCTGCTCTTCCGGGTGGGCCGCCCAGAGCCCTTGGCGCTACCCAAGAGCTCTCCGGCTCTGCAATTGGTCCAGAGAATCCGCGACGAGGCCCACCGCTTCGCGGTGACGTTCCATCGACAGAGGCGATCGGCTCGCACCTTCCACTCGAGACTGGACGATGTCCAGGGCATCGGCCCCCGGAAGAAGAAGCTCCTCATGGATCACTTTAGGAGCCTCAAGGGAGTGAAGGAAGCAACGGTGGCCGAGCTGGCGACCGTGGTGGGTCCGCGTCTTGCGGAGCGGGTACGCCGACACCTGGCCGAGATGTGACGAGACGGCCGAAAAAAGATGACCCGCAGCCTCCGATTAAATCCTTTATTTATCTAGAGTTGACCGCAAAACTCGGTTGTGCTAGCATGCCGCCGGCCATCCGGAAACTGGCGAAAGCTGCCGAAAACTGCCGGAAACTGGCAGTCGCCGGGCGGCAGCCGGAAATCATTCCCAGAGGAGACCTTGGAGCCTCAACAGATTCTAGAGAGCCTCACACAATACCTTGTGCTCCTCTTCTCCTTGAGCGTCCACGAAAGCGCGCATGCCTGGACGGCTCTTCAACAAGGGGACGACACCGCATTGCGAGAAGGCCGCATCTCGCTGAATCCGCTGGTTCACATCGATCCGATCGGGACAGTCTTGTTCCCCCTCATGGGGCTGTTCTTGGGTGGTGTCTTCTTCGGATGGGCGAAGCCCACTCCGGTCCAGCCTCGTTACTTCAAAGATTTCCGGTTGGGGCAGATCTTGACTTCCGGCGCGGGGCCAGTGAGCAATTTTCTTTTGGCGATCGTGTTCACGATCTTCTACGCCATCGCCCTGCGTCTCGTTCCGCCGCAGAGCCCCCTGCTGTTCCTTTTTTGGACCGGCATCTTCTTGAACGTGGTGCTGGGCGTGTTCAACCTCATCCCGGTGCCGCCTCTCGACGGTTCCTGGATCGCGTCTTGGGGACTTCCTCGCAAGTGGGGCGATCTCTACGACAAGTTCATGGAGCCGTACGGGTGGTTCATCTTGATCGGGCTCTTTATAACCGGCGCGCTCGCCGTGGTGATGAGGGTGGTCGCGTATCCCGTTGCATTCTTTCTCCTCGGTCTCGCGCAGGAGAGCGCCTATTGAGCCTATTGAGCCTATTGAGCCTATTGAGCCTGTTGAGCCTGTTGAGCTTGACGAGCCCGAGCTGATGACGTCTCGAAAGCGAGTCCTTTCCGGCATGCGGCCTACGGGGACGCTCCATTTGGGACACCTGGTGGGGGCGCTCGACAACTGGGCTGCCATGCAGGACGAGTTCGAGACCTACTACTGCATCGTGGATTGGCACGCGCTCACTACCGACTACGCGGATCCCAGCTCGATCGAGAAGAATACGCTCGAGGTCGCGATCGATTGGCTGTGCGCGGGTCTCGATCCGGAGCGATCCACTCTCTTCGTGCAATCTCACGTTCCGGAGCACGCCGAGCTGCATTTGTTGTTGTCGATGGTGGTACCTCTTCCCTGGCTCAAGCGCGTTCCCACTTACAAGGAGCAGATGGAGCAGCTGGCGGACAAGGATCTCTACACCTATGGATTCCTCGGCTACCCGGTGCTGCAAACGGCTGACATTCTCATCTATAAGGCAGACGTCGTTCCGGTTGGCGCGGATCAGCAGCCTCACGTCGAGCTGACTCGTGAGATCGCTCGGCGCTTCAATAATTTCTACGGGCCCGTCTTTCCCGAACCGCAAACCAAGCTCACCCCGACTCCCAAGCTTCCCGGAACCGATGGGAGAAAGATGTCGAAGAGCTACAACAACACCATCAATCTGTCGGATGATGAGCCCACCCTTCGAGAGAAGCTCCGAACGATGGTGACCGATCCCGCTCGCAAGCGTCGCAGCGATCCGGGTAACCCCGATATATGCCCGGTCTTCGATCTTCACAAGGTCTTTTCCACGGAAGACACGAGAACTTGGGCGACCGAGGGCTGCCGCAGCGCTGGCATCGGCTGCATCGATTGCAAGAAGGCGCTGGCGGATCACCTCGTGGAACGGATGAAGCCCTTTCTGGAAAAGCGCAAGGAGTACGAGGCGCGGCCAGCGGAAATCTGGGAGATTCTTCGGAGCGGGGCCAAGAAGGCCCAGCGCGTGGCAGGCGAGACGATGAAGGAAGTGCGATCGGCGCTGAAGCTTCCGTCGGCGGAGAATCTCCGATGATCCCTGTTAAGCCTGTCAAGCCTGGTGATCTTGGTGTTCCCGGCCATAAAGACGGGACAGGTGTCGCTAGAGATATGACGACGGCCGAGCTCTATCTAGGTCCTCCGTCCGACGAGGAGAATCAGCCAGCCGAGCCCCGTTACCACGTGCGTCTGCCCGTCTTCGACGGGCCGCTCGATCTCCTCTTGCATCTCATCCGGACGAACGAAGTCGATATCTATGACATCCCCATCGCCGCCATCACGCGGCAGTATCTGGAAACGCTCGAGCTGATGCGGGAGATGAATCTAGACGTTGCGGGAGAGTTCGTGTTCATGGCCGCCACCTTGATTCACATCAAGTCGAAGATGCTGCTTCCTCCGCCTCACGAGGACGGGACCGAGGATGAGATCGAAGACCCACGCGCCGAGCTAGTCGCGAGGCTCCTCGAGTACCAACGCTACAAGGAAGCCGCCCAGGTTCTGTACGAGCGGCAGACAGTCCAGAGCGCGGTGTGGCTCCGTTCCGAGACCCCCCTCGCCTCTCTCCGCGCCAAAGAGGCGGAAGGCCAAGAAGAGCTCGTCGATGTCGACCTCTTCGAGCTGCTCACCGCTTTCCGCTCGGTCATGGAGCGCGTGCGTCAGCGACGGGACATCACCTTCGAGAGAGAGACCGTTACGGTGGAAGAGATGATCCAGATTCTCGCCGATCGCGTCTCGCCAGGTGGCAGCATGTCGTTCGAGCAGCTTTTCGAAGGCGTCACGAGCCGCGTGCTTGTGGTCGTGACGTTTCTTGCCATTCTGGAAATGGTGCGTTTGCGGGTCTTTCGTATCTATCAGCAGAAGCCTTTCGGAACGATTCACGTCTCGCGGCTTGCCGAAGCAACCGCCGTGCCGCCCATTGCGGGGGCCGAGAAGCCTGATCCCGACGGGGGGGCTGGCTCCGGGTAGGGGTGGAGAATAAATGAAGGAAAACACCGAGCCACGTGTGTTGGCCGAAGGTAGCGCCCTGCCGGATCTGCCGGACAAGACGGACAAGACGAGCCCTGCCGGAGATGCGGCAGGGCCCAGCCTCAGCCCCAGCTTAAGTGACGACGAGCTCCGCGCGAGCATCGAGGCCTTGCTCTATGTCGCCGAGGAGCCGCTTTCGGTGAAGGACCTCACCAAGGCGCTACCGGAAGCCCCGCGCGACGCGATCAAGACCTGCATCGAGGAGCTCGTTGCGACTTACCAGGTGCCGGGACGGGGACTCCAGATCGCTCACGTGGCAGGCGGATACCAGATCACGACGAGACCCGAGTACCACGAACGAATAAGCCGACTCTTCTCGTCGAAGCCACCCTCTCGGCTATCCATTCAGGCCCTCGAGACGCTGGCCGTGATCGCGTATCGGCAGCCGGTCACAGTGCCCGAGATCATGGCACTTCGGGGTCTCCATTCCGCGGGCGTCGTTCGAACTCTCTTGGAAAAAAAGCTCATCCGGATCACCGGTCGTAGAAAAGTCGTTGGGCGACCCTTGCTCTACGGGACCACCAAAGAGTTCCAGATTCGTTTCGGGCTCAAGGGGCTTGACGATTTGCCGAACTTGGAGGACATGGCCGAGGTGTTCGGAGAAGAGATCGCAGCCCAGCTCGGGGACGCGATGAAAGAAACCGAAGAAGTCGCCGCTAGCGAGGAAGAGGCCGCGCCCACGCCGGACGCTCTCTCGCCGGACGTTACCTCGAATGAGACCCAGGCCAATGACACTCCGGAAGACACCTGAGCCTCGGCAGAGACGACGCCCTCGCAGGACGCGCCGCCGCGACCCGGAGACGGTGGGGGCCATGCCCCAGACATCCCGAGGCCAGACAGGCCAGACAGGGACGACCTCGCCGAAGACTCTTGAAGAGCGACTCCACAAGACTATCGCCCGTTCCGGGCTCGCTTCCCGTCGCCAGGCCGAGCAACTAATCGCCGCAGGAAGGGTGCGAGTCGGCGGCGAGATCGTGACTCGAGTGGGCGCCAAAGTGGATCCGCGCAAAGACGATATTCGGGTGGACGGAGTTAGAGTGCGACCCGATCGTCACCGCCGGTACATTCTGCTGAACAAGCCGACCGGCTATTTGACGACCCGGTCCGATCCGCGCCGTCGACCGACGGTCATGCAGCTCCTGCCGATCGCCATGCGCTCGCTCTTCCCCGTAGGGCGGCTCGATATGGCGACGTCCGGACTCCTGCTGCTCACCGATGACGGCAACTTTGCCCTGCGCGTGGCCCATCCCCGTTACGGCATCACGAAGACCTACGTGGTCACCGTACGCGGCTTGCCGAGCGAGCGCAGTCTTCAGAGGGCCAAGAAAGGAATCCGGGGCGAGGGGCAGTTGTTGAGGGTATCGTCGGTCCGTCTGTTATCGTCCAAAAAGCCCGAGAGTACGCGGCTACGCGTGGTGCTCAACGAGGGGCGATACCGGGAGATCTGGCGGCTGTTCAAAGCCCTCGGCTACCCGGTGATCGAGCTGCATCGCGAGAAAGTGGGTTTCTTGGACGACCGTGGGCTTGCCTCGGGTGCCTTCCGGTCTCTCCAGCCAGGCGAAGTTTCACGCCTTCTCGGGAGCTCGGTTGCCGGTCCCAAATCGTCGGCGCGGGGCAGGCCGGCGCGGGGGCCCCATGCAGTTTCCAAGAAGAGGCGCCGACAGGATTAGCAGGGCTAGGGGCCGATGGCGCGACGCGATCTCATTATTGCTATCGATGGCCCCGCAGGGGCGGGAAAGACCACTACCGCTCGCGGCCTTGCGGCGCGCTTGGGGTATTTCTATCTCGACACCGGTGCGACGTTCCGCGCGGTGGCGCTCAAGGCCCTACGTTCCGGGGTCGATCTCGGAGAACCGGCAGCGCTTCATGACGTGGCAGTTCAAAGTGAGATTCGGTTCGGTGGACACCACAACGAGACGATCTTCCTCGACGGGGAGGACGTCAGCGCGGCCATCCGGACCGCCGAAGTCACGGCGGCCGCGTCCCGCATTGCGGTCTATCCTGAGGTTCGGGAGCCGCTCATGGAGCTGTGGAGGCGCATCGGCAAGGACGGCGGCGTGGTGCTCGAGGGGCGGGACATCGGCACCGTGGTCTTCCCCGACGCCGAGCTCAAGATCTTCCTCATCGCCGAGCCCTCCGTCCGGGCGGAGCGGAGATACCGCGAGCAGGCGGACCTGCCGGGAGTGACTCCCGAGGTCGTCGGAGAGCAGCTCCGGAGGCGGGATGCCGTCGATCGGGCCCGCCAGCATGCCCCTTTGGTGAAGGCCCCGGACGCCATCGAGGTCGACACGAGCCGCCTCGGCGCCCAGGAGACGCTCTCGAGGCTGGAACGAGAGGCGCGGGAGCGCATCTCGAAGCGAGCCGGGTCCAGTCTTGACGCCCCCCGTAAAATAGAGTAGGATAACGGCTTGCGGGAAAGCTCCCGCACCGGCGAAACGAGCCACTGTCCGCAACCCCTTCCAGTCTCACTCGATCGCCAGAAGAAGAATCCGCAGGAGGTAACAAACTTTAATGCCTGAAGCCAACGACATCGACGACGGCGCTCTCGAAGGAGGGGCCGTCCAACAAGCACAAGATGAGGAGGAATCCATTCCGGTCGAAGAGTACGAGCGGCTTCTCGACCAGTACAACAGCAACATCGCCGAAGGCGAGGTGGTCAAGGGGCGTGTGCTCCAGATCTCTCCCAACGAAGTCGTCGTGGATGTCGGCTATAAATCGGAAGGTCTCATACGTGTAGAAGAGTTTTACGACGAGTTCGGCAAGATCACCGTGAAGGTCGGTGACGACGTGGAGGTGCTTCTAGAAAAGACGGAGGACCGGGAGGGTTATCTGGTCCTGTCCCGCGAAAAAGCCGAGAAGATGAAGGTGTGGGATGACATCGAGGCCGCCTACCAGAGCAAGGAGGTGGTCACCGGAAGGGTCATCGAGCGCATAAAAGGAGGTCTGGCCGTCGATATTGGCGTGCGCGCTTTCTTACCGGGATCCCAAGTCGACGTGCGCCCGGGGCGCAATCTGGAGAGCCTGAAAGGTCGGGAGCTTCGGATGCGCGTGATTAAGGTCAACAAGAAACGCGGCAATATCGTGCTCTCGCGGAAGGTTGTACTGGAAGAAGAGCTATCGGACCGGAAGGGAAAGACCCTGGATGCGTTGGAAGAGGGCCGCGTTTTCCGGGGGGTGGTGAAGAATCTCACCGACTACGGAGCCTTCATCGATCTCGGTGGCATCGATGGTCTGCTACATATTACCGACATGTCTTACGGACGCATCAATCATCCTTCGGAGATCTTCAACGTCGGGGATCAGGTAGAGGTGGTCATCCTGAAGTTCGATCGCGAAACGGAACGGGTCTCGCTCGGATACAAGCAGCTCAGTCCCGATCCCTGGGAGTCGGCGTCGGAACGCTTCGCCGTCGGCGACCGTCTGAAGGGCAAGGTCGTGAGCCTGACCGACTACGGTGCTTTCATCGAGCTCGAGCCCGGAGTGGAAGGCCTCATTCATGTCTCCGAGATGTCTTGGAGCAAGCGAGTGAAGCATCCCTCCAAGGTTCTCTCGGTGGGAGACCCCGTCGAAGCGATGGTGCTCCAGGTGGATCCCGGCGAGCGCCGTATCAGCCTCGGCCTGAAGCAGGTCGAGCCGAACCCTTGGGAGCTCTTGGCGGAGAAGTACCAGCCCGGCTCTCGCATCGAAGGTACGGTGAGGAACCTGACCGACTTCGGGGCTTTCGTCGAAGTGGAAGAGGGGATCGACGGTCTCGTTCATATCTCCGACCTGACATGGAGCAAGCGCATCAAGCATCCTTCCGAGGTGCTCAAGAAGGGCGATACCGTCGAAGCGGTCGTTCTCAATATAGATGCCGACAATCAGCGCCTATCGCTTGGGTTGAAGCAGCTTGCGACCGATGTCTGGGAGGAGTTCGTGCAGCGCCACAAGGTCGGGGACGTGGTGGAAGGCAAGATCGTCCGCCTAACCAACTTTGGGGCTTTCGTAGAGATCGAGGAAGGCGTCGAGGGGCTCTTGCATATTTCCGAGCTCGACGAGGGGCACGTCGAGAAGCCCGAAGACAAGCTAGAGGTGGGGGAAACCCACAAGATGAAGATCATCAAGATGAGCGACGCCGAGCGCAAGATCGGTCTCTCCATCCGGGCTCTCGACATGGATATCGACCCCGCCGAGTACGAAGCGCTTGCCCCGAGCTCGGGCTCTCCCAACGCGACTTTGGGTGATTACTCCAACTCGCCGGGGGCCATCGAGCCTGCTGAAGCTCGCGAAGAAGACGCAGGCAGCCAGAAAGCAGAGGAAGCTGAAGCACCACAGGCAAGCCAGGAAAAGCCAGCAGAGCCAGGAGAGAGTAAGACGGATGGTTAGGCGTGAGGGGTTCCAGTTGTGAAGCTTGACCAACGCCTGCCTTCAGACTAGGCGCAATTACGGCCTTTCGGAGCCTTTACCAAAATCAAGGAGTCGTGGAACATGACTAAAGCCGAATTGATAGAAGAGGTTTCCAGAGTCTCGGACCTCACCAAGAAGCACTCCGAGATCATCGTGGACACCGTCTTCAAGAGCATCATCAATGCTCTTCACCGAGGAGACAAGATCGAGCTCCGTGGTTTCGGTAGCTTTCGTATCCGGCAACGAGAGTCGCGCAAGGGACGTAACCCCAAGACTGGTGAGAGAGTGGACGTGCCCGCCAAGAAGGTTCCTTATTTCAAGCCGGGCAAGGAACTGAAAGAGCTCATCAACAGCAACGAGCAGTAGACAGCGCCAGACGCTGTTCGAGTAGGCGGTCTCTTCATGGCGTATTCTTCGCCTCTCGTCAAGGGTTTCGCCCCGCCCCGATTCATCGAAGGCAGCCGGGAGGAGGCGGAACGCCTCCTCGGTGGTCGTCTTCCCCCCCTTCCCGCCGGCGAGTTAGCCGAAGGGGGAGGAGATCGTTTACTACGTCCAACACCACCCCCAGCTACAAAGGTTCGCGCAGGCATACCTGACGCATCTCTTCCTCGAGGTTTGCCCGGAAGCGGCGCGCGAGGGTGTCAAGCACGCGCCGTCGAACGCGGAGCAAGAGTATGCTGGTTTGCTCGAGCGGACGTTGGTCAACTCGCTGATGCAAGATCGGCGCATCGGGCTGGTGAACCTCTTTTGGTTGTCACACTCGAAAGAGATCGCCGACATCGTGGCTCGCCTGACCGGCACGACGCCCGTGCTGCAGCGGGCCAAGTTCGCCATCCATCCTCTTCTGGCTCGCTTCCTTCGCAACGTCTGGCAGGCCGCCTGCCGCGAGGTCGAGCAGGGTCGGCAGGGTCATCTCCGATTCCTCCTGGGCCGCTACATTCGCGTCCCTTTGTAGATGCCATCATCGACGATCAGCTTCCGCTAACCCTTACCAGCATCGGTGAGGTGGACTTCGCCGCGATCCTTGCCAACAACAGCTGTTATGCAATCCGCGCCGACGTTTTCTCGGAAATCTATGATTTGCTCTACAAAGAGATCGAAGCTCGGCTGTTGACGAACGATTCGCTGTTCCTGACCAAAGTGGCTCGCGAACTGCCCTCCATCGAGAGGGAGAGTTACCTCCTTCCGGTCACTATGACCAGGATGCTTTTCAACACGGAGGTCCGCCGACATTTGCTCTCCGACGTCTGGGAGCTCGGCAAGAAGCTGGTGCGTGCCCGCTCCATCCAGGCCCAGGTCGACGCGGGGGTGAACCCGCTGACGTTGCTGGAAGCCTTCGACGAGCTGGCTCACGCGGTGCAACGGTTCGAGATCGTTTCCCATGTCCGAGACCACATACGCCTTCTTCCCACTGCCACGAGCGAAGCGCAAATCTACGAACAGCACGGCGGTCCGATGCGCTTCTATCGGTATTCCGAATCGGTCGAAGTGAGCGGAAACGCGGTGAAGGCCACGGTGATGTTCCTGGATCTACGCGGGTTCACCAAGACGTCCGAGGGCTTGGTCTCGGAGCGCGATCTGACGCGAGAGCTCTATACCGTATTCGATCCATTTATCGAGATCATCGACCGCTTCGGAGGCGAGGTGGACAAGTTCTTAGGGGACGGGATGATGATCACTTTTGGTGCCGGCCACAGCTCTCGCTATGGAGCGCTCAACGCGCTTCGGACCGCCATCCTTGCTCCAAGAGAAGATCCGCGAGCTGAGAGAGGGGGGCCAAACGGAGTTCACCATGGGTGTCAGCGTGCACCATGGACGAGTCTACTTGGCACACTTCGTCGGGAGCTCGGGGGGACAGGACACAACCTTGATCGGGCGGAACGTGAACGTCGCGGGCAGGCTTTGCTCGGCCTCGAAGCGAGAAGAAGAGGAACCCGACCCGGAAAGTTCCCCGGCCGACTCGGAGAAGTCGGCAGATCTCGGAGAGGCGTTAGTGAGAATCGATAGTGAGGGAACTCTCTTCAACGAGGGAATCGCAATCAGCCGGGAGGCGCTCCAGGCAGTAGAGGAGGTTCTTCCGCTCACCCGCCATGACGAGATCGAAGATCTGTACGGCGAGTTCTATGATCCGAGTGTGAAGAAGACGGTACGCCTGCGCTACGCGGGCGACGTGAAATTCAAGGGGGTTGGGGTGTCCGTTCCCGTGTACAGCGTCGAGTACACTGAGTGAGAGGTGTTCCTCCCTTGATTAAGACATCGCCGACTCGCGCTTACCGACCTCGGAACAAGCTCCGCTTCATCACCGCCGCTTCGCTCTTCGATGGCCACGATGCCTCGATCAGCATCATCCGACGTTTGCTGCAGCGCGCCGGAGTGGAAGTGATCCACCTGGGGCACAACCGATCGGTGGCGGAGATCGTCGAGTCGGCGGTCCAGGAAGATGCACAGGCGGTTGCGGTCAGCTCCTACCAGGGCGGTCACATCGAGTTCTATCGCTACCTCGTCGATCAGCTGAGAGAACGAGGGGCTTCTCACGTTCGCGTTTTCGGTGGTGGTGGCGGCGTCATCGTGCCCAGCGAGATCCGCGTGCTGGAAGAGTACGGCGTCACCAAGATCTTCTCGCCCGACGACGGGCGGCGCCACGGGTTGCAGGGCATCATCCGACACATGCTGGAGTCCGCGGACTTCGCCTTGCCGCCACTCCCACCCCTGCCACTCAAGACCGACCCAGCGAACATCCTGACACTCGGGGGGACACTCGCGGCAACAGCGACAATAGAGGCAGGGGGCGTTCCGATGCTGGCTCGACTCATCACGCTTGTGGAGCTGGACGGTGCCGGCCCGGGGGCATCACCTCTGGGTGCGGCTTGGGCGAGCGCCCTCAGAGAGCGCGCCGCCGAGCGAGTCGCCCCGGTGGTGGGGATCACGGGGCCGGGCGGTGCGGGGAAGAGCTCTCTCACCGATGAGCTGGTCCGGCGTCTGATGACGGACTTTCCGAAGCTCACTATCGCGATCCTGTCGATCGATCCTTCCAAGCGCAAGACCGGTGGGGCGCTCCTCGGCGACCGCATCCGGATGAATGCCATCTATCGGCCAGGCGTTTACATGCGGAGCCTGGCGACGCGCGGGTCGGGTTCCGAGCTTTCGGAGGCGACGCGACATGCGATCCAGATCCTCAAGGCGTGGGGCTTCGACGTGATTTTCGTCGAGACCAGCGGAATCGGGCAGGGCGCTTCCGCTGTCGTGGATGTGTCGGATTTGAGCCTCTACGTCATGACGTCCGAATATGGAGCGCCGTCGCAGCTCGAAAAGATCGACATGCTCGACCATGCGGATCTCGTCGCCATCAACAAATTCGATCGACGTGGCAGCGAGGACGCGTTACGCGACGTACGACGGCAGATGCGCCGCAACCTGGGTGCGTCCAAAGACGTTCCCGACAACGCACTCCCGGTTTTTGGAACCATCGCTAGTCAGTTCGGCGACCGTGGCGTTACCGCTTTGTTCTTGGCCCTCGTCGAGCGTTTCGCAGAAAAGTTACAGCGACCACTTCGCTCCCGCCTCGAGCTTCCAGAGGGTGTGGTGACGGGAGAGCGGCACCCGCTCATTCCGGAAGCCCGCGTTCGCTACCTGGGGGAGATCGCGGAGGCGGCGCGCTCTCGACGTGCCTGGGTTGAAGAGCAAGTATCGCTGGCCCGGCGTCTCTTTCAATTGGATGGAGCAAAGCGAGAGTGCGAAGACGATCGAGTCAAACAGGCGATCAGCGCTCGATTCGACGAGCTTCGGACCAACTTGGATCCCGAGTGCTGGCGGCTGGTGTGGGATTGGGAGACGCTCCGCCAATCCTACCAGGAAGGATCGTTCGCTTTCGAGGTCCGCGATCGGCAGGTCGAGGTGTCGACGACGGTCGAGACGCTCTCCGGGTTACCCGTTCCCAAAGTCGCGATGCCTCGCTTCGAAGATTGGGGAGAAATCCTGAAGTTCCAGCTTGAGGAGAATCTTCCGGGCAACTTTCCCTTTACCGCGGGAGTCTATCCGTTCAAGCGCGACACCGAGTCGCCCCGACGGCAGTTCGCCGGGGAGGGAGGACCGGAGCGAACCAACCGACGATTTCATTTTCTGTGCCGGAACGACGAAGCAAAGCGTTTGTCCACCGCCTTCGATAGCGTCACGCTCTATGGCGAGGACCCCGACGAGCGCCCCGACATCTTCGGGAAGATCGGCGAGGGAGGCGTGTCCATTGCGACCCTCGACGACATGAAGAAGCTCTATAAGGGCTTCGAGTTGACCGATGCCCTCACCAGCGTTTCGATGACCATCAATGGGCCGGCCCCGAGCATTCTTGCCATGTTCTTCAATGCCGCTATCGAGCAAGAGGTCGACAAGTTCAGCAATCGGCACGACCGGCCGTCCGGCCGCGAGGGGCGCGAGCGTATCAAGGGTGACACGCTGAAAGTCGTCCGGGGAACCGTGCAAGCGGACATACTGAAAGAAGACCAGGCCCAGAACACCTGCATCCTGTCTACCGAGTTCTCTCTTAGGTTGATGGGGGACGTCCAACAGTACTTCATCGATCAAGGCGTTCGAAACTTCTATTCCGTCTCCATCTCCGGGTACCACATTGCCGAGGCGGGGGCGAATCCGATCACTCAACTTGCCTTCACGCTAGCCAACGGGTTTACCTACGTCGAGTACTATCTGTCTCGCGGAATGAAAATCGACGATTTCGCTCCGAACCTCTCCTTCTTTTTCAGTAATGGATTGGAGCCAGAGTATTCGGTCATGGGGCGTGTGGCTCGGCGGATCTGGTCGCGCACGTTGCGAGATCGGTACGGAGCCAATCCGCGCAGTCAAATGTTCAAGTACCACATTCAGACGTCCGGCCGTTCGTTGCATTCGCAAGAGATTCAGTTCAACGACATTCGAACCAGCCTGCAAGCGCTCACCGCGGTCTACGACAATTGCAATTCACTGCACACCAACGCTTATGATGAAGCCGTCACCACGCCGAGTGCGGAGTCGGTGCGCCGAGCGATGGCTATCCAGCAGATCATCAATCGCGAGTTCGGGATGGCCCTGAACGAGAATCCTCTCCAGGGCTCCTACCTTATTCAGGAGCTTACCGACCTGGTCGAGGAGGCGGTGCTCGCGGAATTCGATCGACTGAGCGAGCGCGGGGGAGTCCTAGGGGCGATGGAGCTCCAGTATCAACGAAGCCGAATACAAGAAGAGTCGCTTTTCTACGAGCTGAAGAAAGACAGCGGCGAGATACCGATCGTGGGGGTGAACACGTTCCTCGATCCGGATTCCCCGGAGGAACCTGAACCAGCGGAAGTCGATCTAGCGCGCGCGACGCCGGAAGAGAAACGCCAGCAGATCGACAACCTGCGCGCCTTTCAGAAGAGGAACGAAGCGCATGCCCGTAAGGCTCTCGACCGTTTGAAGGAGCAGGCCGCTTCGGGCGGCAACGTTTTTGCGGAGTTGATGGAAACGGTGCGCGTCGCGAGCCTCGGCCAGATCACCCACGCTCTTTATGAAGTAGGGGGGCAGTACCGTCGCGCCATGTAGTCGCCCCGCGGCCCAGAAGCAGCAGACGCATCTGATTCGAACGATGCCAGCCAAAACCCATCCAACAATGAAGACCATGCCGCTCAAGATCCTCATCGCCAAGCCCGGTCTCGACGGCCATGACCGGGGCGCCCTTGTCGTAGCCCGGGCGCTCCGCGATGCTGGGATGGAGGTCGTCTATACGGGCCTCCGGCAGACCCCGGAACAGATCGTCGAGGCGGCACTTCAAGAAGACGTTCATGCGATTGGTATCTCGATCCTCTCGGGGGCGCACAACTACCTTCTGGATCGGGTCATGGAATTGCTCAAGGAGAAGGAGATGGAAGACGTCCTGGTTTTCGTCGGAGGCATCATCCCCGACCAGGATATCGCCAAACTCCGCAAGTTGGGCGTCGCCGAGGTTTTTCAACCCGGCAGCCGTCTGGAGGACGTCGTTCGGTTCCTTAGACAGCGGCTCGAGCGGCTAGGCCCCCACTGAGGGGGAAATCCCCCCCCGCCGCTTCGGAGGGGCCTCCCGAGGCTATCCCACAGGTACCAAAGGCATTACGACCCCGTACACTTGACAGCAACCCCCTGACATGATAGGCTTTGAAGAATTTCGACTGGGCGATTGCCTTAATCAACTAAAACTGGCTCCGTAAAAGCGTCGAGGGGCCGCAAGGAGAAGCGATGGGGCAGAAGATCCTTCTCGCCGACGACAGCATTACCATTCAGAAGGTCATCGAGCTGACCTTCACGGACGAAGACTTCGAGCTCCACACCGTCGGGAATGGGCAGAAGGCAATCGAGGAGATCCGGACCGTCAAACCCGATATCGTGCTGTGCGACATCATCATGCCGGAGAAGAGCGGCTATGAAGTTTGCGAGCACATCAAGACCAGCGAAGATCTGAAGCACATTCCGGTACTGCTGCTGACGGGTGCCTTCGAGCCGTTCGATCAAGAACGCGCGAGGAACGCCGGTTGCGACGGTTTCCTGGCAAAGCCCTTCGAGCCCCAGACTCTCATCTCCAAGGTCAAGGAGCTCCTCGAATCGACCGCGGGCGCCGGAGCATCAAGTCCAGCCACCAGTCCACCAAGCCCACCAAGCCCAGCGAGCACTGTAGGAACCGAGACCAGCGCCGCCGTGCCACCGCCGCAAGCTCCTCCCGCGGATCCCGCTGAAGAAACGGGCGAGGCAACCGTCGTGATGTCCCCGGGGATGGTGCCCCCGACACCCACGCTGCCCCCGACCCCCGCTCCCGTCGGCCCTAACGCCACCGCGTCTCAAGAGGGAGCCGGATTTCAAGAGAATCTTGCGGTCGAGGCAGGGGAAAGAGAGCTTTCCGTCGACTCGGATGATCGGACGATGTTCCTCGGGCAGCCGGAGGAACGGTCGGGCGGCAAGACCGATGACATTTGGGGCGAGGTTCAGGGAGGTTCGAATGCTCCGTCGCCGCCGGCACCCCCTTCGCATCCAACACCAGCGCCACCACCGGCACCGCCGGAGCCTCAGATGGACGAAGGGCAGACCGTCATGATGTCCTCACCTATCGTTCCCGAGCCCAGCGAGCCTGCACAGCTGGTCGCGCCTGACACTATCGCTCCGGGGGAAAGGAAGGACGTCAAGGGTCCGGAGGATGTTCCGGGTGGCTTCACGGAGCTTCCCTCCAGTCCGGCCGATGCTCCAGGAATCGCGAGTAGCAGCGCTGGCAGTGATGACGCGTGGGTTATCCCTGGTCCCGATCAAACTGCCGAATCGGCGGAGCCCGAGCTCACGCCTTTGGGGGACTTCGGCGGCTTCGATGATTTCAGCGCAGATTCCCGGAAGCCAGCTGAGCCCGCCAAGCCTGCTGAGCCCGGCCTGCCAACGCAGCAGTCCGAGCCGGCCCTTCCGGTGAGCCCGGTCCTAGAGTCAGCGAAGGACGCCGACACGACGGCCCAGCCTTGGGGCGAGCCCGCGTCGCCACCACCCGCACCTCCGGCCGCGGAGCCTAGTTCTTCGCCCGCTGCTTCCGATGAGCCTTTCGCCGAGCTCTCGCCCAGTGAGCCTCCGGCGACGAGTGAACCGGCCTCTCCGGCCCCTCCGGTAGTATTCGGGGAAGCCCCGGCAGAGCCGGCAAGCGCTGTTGCAACTCCGGCCGATGCGGATATGGACGCCTTGGCAGATCGAGTAGCGAAGAAGGTGCTGTCGCAGCTCTCCGAGAAGATCATTCAGGAAATCGCTTGGGAGGTAGTGCCTGACTTAGCGGAAACTCTGATCCAGAAAGAGATCGAGGAGATCAAAGCCAAGATCCCCAAGTGATACCGTTTCCCATCTAGCCGGGTGTTGACAAGCACATCCCCACGCAGCTAAGTCACCGCTCATGCCCAAGGGGCTTGCCCTACCCGAGCCCGCCGAGCTAGAGCCCCGCTGGACCAAGTTCTGGCTGGAGCGAGGTTTCTTCAAGGCTGACCAGGCCTCGTCGGCAGATCGTTTTTCCATGGTGTTGCCGCCTCCTAACGTGACCGGCGCCCTGCATATGGGTCACGCATTCGGTGCCACGTTGCAGGACGTCATCGTTCGTCGGAAGCGGATGCAAGGCCTCGATACGCTCTGGCTTCCAGGGATCGATCACGCCGGGATCGCCACGCAGAACGTCGTCGGGAAAGAGCGATACCACGGTTCAGTTGGTGGTGCGCAGTGTCTTCGATCGAGGGGTGCGCCTGCTCCATCCCTTCATGCCGTTCATCACCGAGGAAATCTGGCAGTCGCTGCCTCATGAGCCTCGTGAAGAAGCCTCGATAACCGTAGCCCCCTTCCCGGAGCGAGTACCGCAGTGGGAGGATGCCCGCGCGGAGGCGGAGATGTCCTCCTTGAGGAGTGTGGTGGACGTGGTGCGCCGTGTCCGTTCTGAATACAATGTCGACGCTGCTCGCCGCGTTCAGGTAACGCTAAGGAGCCAGGATGGCGACACCTTGAGCTTGTTGAGTCATCATCAGGATCTCGTCACGGCTCTTGGGCGGATCGGCGAGCTGACCATCGGGCGTGACTTGCCTGGGAGCCCGGGCACGGTCTGGGAAACGGCCGGCCGAGTGGAAGTCGGTCTGGCATTAGCCGAAGATTTCGATAGAGATGCCGAGATCGGCCGGCTCTCTCGCAACATCGGTAAGATGGAGAGAGAGCTCGAGGCGCTTGCCAAGAAGCTATCGAACACCGACTTCACTTCGAAGGCGACTCCCGAAGTCGTGCGGGCGACCGAGCACAAGTACGCCGATCTACAGAAAAAGAAACAGAAGTTCGAAGAAGGCCTGCGAGCGCTTCGCCAATAGATTCGACGCGTCGGACTCATGGATTCTCGACCATATCCACTGGGGCGTTTGCTTCGCGGCCGCGGAAAGGTCCGCCGAATGGGGGAGTGCATCCTGACCTACCAGGAAGTGGGCTCCACCAACGAGCTCGCTCTCGAGTGGGCTCGCCGAGGGGCGCCACACGGATGTCTCATCCTCGCCGAATCGCAGACCGCGGGGCGGGGGCGCTGGCGCCGGGAATGGAGCTCGGCTCGTGGTGGTTTGTACTACACGGCGATTCTCAAGCCTCCCGAGGATAAGATGCCGAGTGTGTCTCTCTTGCCCGTGGCGGCTTCGCTTGCGGCAGCCGAGGCCATTCGCGAAGTCGCTGGTGTCGACGCGAAGATCCGGTGGCCCAACGATCTCCTTGTCGATGAACGAAAAGTAGGCGGTATCCTTTGCGAGTCGAGCTTTTCCGGGGATCGACTGGAGTTTCTCGTGGCCGGCTTCGGCATCAACGTCAACCAGACACACGCGGACTTTCCGGAAGAGTTAGCGACCGTGGCCACCTCGTTGCGCCTCGTTACTGGCGACACGCACGAGCCGTCGCTGGTTGCGGTCTGCCTCACGGAGCGACTCGAGCACTGGTGGGAAAGATTCATCGAGGATCCATCGAGTATCGTCCGTCGCTGGGACGAGCTGGCTTGCGGTCAGGGAGAAACCCGGGTGAAGGTGCGTCACAAAGAAGGCCACGAGTTCGAGGCCATGACATCCGGCATGGCGGAGGACGGCGGTCTCCGAGTGCGTCTCGCTGACGGGCGGGTTCAGACGCTTTACACGGAAGAGGTCGTCTTCTTCCGCACCACGGATCCCTAAGCAGTAGTGAACGGTAGTGACCGGTAGTGACGCCTGGCACGTGATGGATACGTGATGGACGACACGCGAGTGAACGACGAGACCGAAGGTTACCATGCGGCGGTGGAGCGGCACTTCGTCGCTCTTCGCGGCAGCCCACTCTTCGTGAGCCCTCGCGAATGGCAGCTCATTCATCGGTGGCGGGAGGCTCAGATCCCGCTGCGCGTGGTGAAGCAAGGTTTGGATCAGGCCTTCGCGAACAGCAAGTCCCGTCGTCCGATTCGCCGCCTTTCCTACTGCCGCCAAACCGTCGAGGCCAGTTATCGTCGCTTCCGCGAAGCGGTCGCCGGTGTCGGAAAGGCCGGCCGGGAAAAGGAAAACCAGACAACCGATGGGGGAAGCGATATCCGAGATTACCTGGAACGTCTCGCAAAAGAGCTGGCAGTGGTACGGGAGAAGGTGGACGACACTCGCTCCCCTATGCGTGAGGCGATCGACCGTACGGTAAAGCGCCTGAGCGCACTCAACGAAGAAGCGACGGAGCCCATCCGACTCGATGACTTGGAACGTGAGCTGGAAACATTGGAGGCAGCGCTCTTCGAGGCTGCGGAGGCGGCTCTAGAGCCTGAAGAGCGTGAGACGTGCCGGGATGCGGCCGAGCGATCGTTTCGCGACTATCAGGCGCGGATGCCCGCCGATGTTTTCGAATCGGCACTACGTAGCGCCTACTTGAAACGCGTGCGTTCCCGGTTCGACCTGCCGGCGCTCAGTCTTTTCTATCTCTAGCTTGGCTCTAGCTCGGAAAAAACTTCGATGGGCTCCCGCTCGAAACCCACTGGATCGAAGGATCCGTTTCCGCTTCTCATCGACAAGATCGTCGCCGGGGGGTTGGGTTTTGGGCGGCACCAGGGTCAGGTCGTGTTCGTGCCGCGTTCGTCGCCCGGAGATCGACTTCTCGTCGAGCCACTCGAGCGGCGACGTGACTTCCTGCGAGCGCAAACGGTCGAGATCCTCGAAGCATCTCCGTTGAGGCGCGAGCCTCCCTGTCCCTATTTCCAGAGTTGCGGAGGGTGCTCGCTGATGCACCTTCAGCCTGAGGCGCAGCGGGAGGCGAAGCGAGAGATCCTGCTCGAGAGCGTCCGGCGTGGTGGCGGCGGCCCTTTCACCGGAGACGTGGTCCTTCGATCCGGTCCAGAGCTCGGATACCGCGTGCGCGCACGTTTCCACGTGAAGTCGACACGACGTGGCCCGTGGATCGGGTTTTACGAGCCTGGTTCCCACCGTGTCGTGGATGTCGGCGAGTGCCTGCAGATTTCCGACGAGGCGAATCGCGTGCTTCGAGAGATCCGTAGCTTCCTGGCAGCAAGCCCCCGGCGTGTGTCCGAAATCGAGTCCTTCGAGCTGGTGGAGCCTGTGGCACCGCGCGACGCCGCGAAAGCTCGCGAAGGCGGGAGGGTGGTGGTTCATTTCATCGTCAAGAAAGGCAAGGGGCCGGCCAGAAGCGAGCTCGAAGAGCTGGTTCAGCGGACCAACCTGGGCGGCCTCGTCGTGAGCCGGACTGGGGTCGAGACGAGTGTGCGCGATACGCGCCGCGCCGGAGAGGTCCGGACGCTGCACCAGGTCGCGGGCTACGAATTGGGTGCGACGGTCCATGCTTTCTTCCAAGCCAACCGTTTCTTGCTGGAGGTCCTGGTTGACGAAGTAGTCACCGCGGAGCCGGAACGCGTGGGAAGTGCCGTCGATCTCTATTGCGGTGTGGGGCTCTTCAGCTTGCCGCTCGCACGGTCCGCAGATCGCGTCGTCGGCGTGGAAATCTCCGCGTCGGCGGTGGCCGATGCCCGGCTCAATGCTAAGCGGGTGAGGATCGAAAACGTCGACTTTCTCGAGGAACGGGCGGCAACCTACGCCGCGCGGGAGGGTTTCGAATCGGTCGACCTGGTGTTGGCGGACCCACCGCGGCCGGGGTTGGAGCGAGCGGTGGTGGACGCGCTTTGTCGCCGACCCCCCAAGGAGCTCCGATATGTCTCCTGCGATCCGGCGTCCTTGGGACGAGACGTCGGTCGTTTGCGTGAGGGAGGGCTCGAGTTGGTTCGTCTGGTCCTGCTCGATTTCTTTCCGAATACCCATCACCTCGAATCCGTGGCTACCTTCCGTCTCCGTTAGGCTTTTCCCGCCTTCGCCAAGGCTCCTGCGAGGCGGATCCCCTTTGAATGCGCTCGGGGTCACGAGTACGATCGCGTTTGGGTCGATACGCGCGGCAAGGAGATTAGCTCGATCGGCTGGGGCAACGAAACGAGAGGGGTCAGAAGGGTTAGGAATAAATGAGCATGCGTCGCTTCGTTCTAGTGATGGCGATTCCGTTTCTCGTGCTTGCCGGGAACGCCGCCGCAGATGTGGTGGTGTTCGTCGACGGTACCCGGATGTCCGTTCAAAAGTACGAGGTAAAAGGGAACGTGGTTGTCATCACGACTCGAGACGGCAGGCTTCGCTCTGGGGATGTCCCGGCCGCTGTTGAATTTGGTCGGGTAGCGGCGGCACCTGTGAATACTCTTAGGCAGCAAACTCATCGCTGTCAAGAGATTTCTGTTTGCTTCTAAGCGCGTGAACGAGAGCGCCCATATGGCGATAGCCTTTGATACGCCGGAACTTTTTCTGCGCGGTGACGACGCCAAGAGCGGTCCATCGGCGAACCATGGAAGGACTCTACCAACGCTTGACGTTTCTCGATACTCTGCGAATGGTTCCGTTGAGATTCTCAATGGCGTTCGTCGTGGCAAGAGACTGGCGAAGTAAGGCGGGCAGCGCGAGCTTCACGACCGTGAGTGTCTCTTCCATCCCTTCACGAAGGCTTCCGGCAGCTTCGTCGTAGCCGTTTCGCTCGAGCCACGACACCAATGCCTGAAGTCGCTTGCGCGCCTTGTCGGCACTCTTGCACTTGTAGGCTTCCTTCATCGTCTGGAGCACGTAGGCGTGACGAGACTTGGGAAGGTACGAGCGAAGATTCCGGAGTTTATGGATCTGGCACCTTTGGATGACCGCGAGGTCCCCCAAAACGTCGACGAGTGCCTTGCGGATGCCTTTGCCTCCGTCCACTACGCAGAGAATCGACTCATCGACGCGCAAGCCTCGCTCGAGAAGGTCCTGCAACATCGCGGTGCACACCCGAGAGTTCTCCGTCGAGCCCAGCCATATACCCAGGGGCACCTTCGTTCCATCTATTGTGATACCGAGAGTTACGACGACGGTCTGTCCGGCCACCTCAAGGCCATCCAGCATCAGTGCCGCAAGCTCGAACTCCTCTAGCCGCCGAGACAGGTATTCCTCGAGCTTCTTAGTCGTCTGGCTCACGAGGTGACGGCTGGCGGCACTCTTACTCGTGCCACGAGACTTCAACTTGGCCGCGGGCTCCTGCCGCCGCCGTCACGGTGGCGTTCATCGGCGGGATCGTCGCGGGAAACACACTGCCTTCCGTCGCACCGCTTTTCTTTGCGGGATTCTTCTTCCTGGTTGCGGTCGTGGCTTGTCGGGGCGGAAGGAGACTCGGAGCGACGATGCTCCTCCTCGCCGGCTATTTCTCTCTGGGCGCGGTCTCTCGCCAGCTCGCCGGGCAAGCCGTCGAACGTCAGCCACTCCTGCAACTCTATCAATCTCTCGGTGAGGCTCGATTTCGGGAGCCTTGCTTGCTTACCGGTGTTGTTGCGAGAGGAGCCCGTGTCCACGTCCGAGACGATCCGGATACGCATGGGCGTGGAAACGTTGAGATTAGCAGGCGTGACTCGAGCCGCCGCCGGCAACGTGCGTGTCAACGTTAGGGGGGTGCGGGAGGTGCGGGGGGATCCCGAGTGGCGACGATCCTTGACCGAGCTCCAAGCCGGCGATCGGGTCTCCTTGTGGGCTACTCTGCGCCGGCCGCGTGGATATCAGAACCCAGGCCGCTTCGACGTGGAAGCCTATCTAGCTCGAAGGGGCGTCACGTTGTCCGGCACGGTGAAAAGCCCCCTTCTTGTCGAACGGCTGTCCTCGGCGAGCTGGTGGGCGCCCGCGAGAATGGGCTCGCGGGCTCGCGGTTTCGTGCGGCGTCGTATTCTGGAAGCCTTCCGCGATAGGTCCGGAGAGCCCGGTGAGGAAGTCGCGGGAGTCGCGATAGCGCTTCTGATAGGGAATCGCTCTTTCATTCCACCTTGGGCGGAACGGCTCTATCAAGCGTCCGGAATCTTCCACGTCATCGTCATCAGCGGTGCCCACGTGGCCCTCCTTGCGGGTCTTATCTATGGGACGCTTCGGTGGTTCCGTCTCGATCGAACGCCGGCATTGTTCGTTCTCATGTTCACGCTTCCCGTCTACGCCGCGCTTTGCGGCGGACGCCCCTCGGTAGTCCGCGCGGTGACGATGTGCGTCGTCGGGGCGCGGCTTCTGAGCCTGGACGCACCCGCGGTCAACGGCCTGGCCTGCTCGGCATTGCTGCTCCTTGCCTTTCGCCCGCTCGATCTCGACGACCCGGGGTTTCAGCTCTCCTTCGCCGCAACGGCCGCCATCCTTTTGCTGGCTGGACCGCTTGCCCGCGGGCTCACGGGTAGGCTTGGCTTCCCGGGCTACATGGCCCATGCGCTCGCCATCTCTCTCGTCGCCCAGGCCGCGGTCATTCCGTTACTCGCCTGGCACTTTCAGCGCCTAACGCTTGGCGCGGTGGTGGCGAGTATCGTCGCGATGCCTCTCGCCGCGGTCTCTCTCGTAACGAGCGCGCTTCTCATCGCTTTCGAACCTGTCCCATGGCTGGGAGACGTCTTAACGTGGGTCGTCTGGCTGTTCGTGAGCGCGCTCACCGCGTGCTCACGGTTTGCGGTGGGTCTGCCCGGCGCCTCGATACGAGTGCCACAACCGGTTTGGCCATGGCTCGTCCTCTACGTCACGCTGCTCATCGCAACGTCGATTTCCCGGGGAAGCATTCGCCGCGGCGCCGCAGTTCTCTTGTGCGTCGCGACGCTCTGGCTGCCGTTCCAACCGGCCCACACCGATCCCGATCTCCTGCGCCTAGTCGCTCTGGACGTGGGCCACGGGGACTGCCTCTTGCTGGAGCTTCCGGACGGCCGGCGGATCCTGGTGGATGCCGGCGGTTCGTTCGACCGCTCGTTCGACGTGGGAGAAAGTGTTGTCGTGCCGGGTTTGCTTCACCGGGGTGTGCGGAGACTCCACGCGGTCGTTCTCACCCATGCGGACTTCGATCACCTGGGCGGTCTGAGGGCGGTCGTTTCTGACCTCGATGTCGGCGAAATTTGGGAAGGCCGTCCCGCTTGGCAGCTACCCGACTATCGCAACCTACGAAATACGGCGAAGCGTCACGGCGTGCCCGTCAGGCGTCTTCGGGCGGGGGAGGAGATGGAACTGGGTGACGTCTGAGTGGAGGTCCTGGCTGCCGGCATCTCGCGGCGCGATTCCCGCAATTCGAGGAACAACGATTCGCTCGTACTTCGAGTCTGCTACGGCCGCTCGTGCATGCTCTTGACCGGCGACGCCGGACAGGCCCTCAAGCGCGAGTTGATTTGTTCGGGAAAGAGCTTGCGTGCCGACGTTTTAAAAGTGGCGCATCATGGCAGTCGAAGCTCCACGAGTGCTGCCTTCCTCGAAGCGGTCGTCTCGACCGGCAGGGGCAATACTTACCTTCCGGCGGCTCAGGTGATGCATCGCTTGCGTGCGCTGGGTGTGACGAGCTTGCGCACGGACCTGGATGGCGCGGTAAGCATCGGTCTGGATCGCCGGGGTGGCATCCAGATCGAGACGTTCAAGTAGGCGGGCAGTCGACTGTTGGCCGCCAAATTACGTGGTTGCTTTGATCCGGGCTAGCCAGGCGGGTCCGTGGTTCCGTGTTGGCCGCCAAATAACGTCGTTGCTACGACTGGGGCTCGTCAGGCGGCCGTTTGGCCTCTTGCCAAAGCCGCTCCATTTCGTCCAGGCTCGATTGCGAAGGCGAACGGCCGTCTGCCGCGAGACGTTGCTCGATATGCTTGAAGCGTTCCTCGAATTTCCGGTTCGCCGACCGGAGAGCAAGCTCTGGGTCGACGCTCAGCTGGCGCGCCAGATTCACGAGGACGAAGAGCAGATCGCCCAGTTCCTCGGCCACGTCATTCTGGTGACCAGAGCGGCGCGCGGCTTCGAGCTCGCCGAGCTCTTCCCTCAGCTTGTCGAGGATCTGCTCCACCGAAGCCCAATCGAAACCCACGCGAGCGGCTTTGGCCGACAACTTCGATGCCCGCACGAGAGCGGGGAGGGCTCGCGGAACCTTGGCTAGTATAGACGCTCCGTCGGACTCCTTTTCCGAGTCTTTGATTTCTTCCCAGCGCGCCAGGGCCTCGCCGGCATTCTTGGCTTCGTTCTCGCCGAAGACGTGGGGGTGGCGCCGCACCAACTTGCTCGCCAGATTCTCGAGTACATCGTCCGAGCGGAAGCGATCCTGCTCCGCGCAGATTTGGGATACGAAGAGGACCTCTAGCAGCAGATCGCCCGCCTCCTCTCGGATGGCGTCTGTCTCGTCCTGCTCGATCGCGTCGACGAGTTCGTAGGCTTCTTCTAAGATGTAGGGACGCAACGATTCGAGAGTCTGCTCTTTGTCCCAGGGGCAGCCCTCGGGTCCGCGGAGCCGGACCATCAGCTCGATGAGTTTCTGCCAGCGCTCGCCGTCGTTCAAAACCCACTCCTAATCATCGTAATAATCGCGAAATCTCGGGAACTCCCGCGCGCTCTCGGCAATGCCATAGATAAAGCATTATATCACCATAAGATACGGGCGCAGCCCGGTTGATCCCGGTGTTTCTTTGTGCTAACATGACGCCTCTTGATTTCACGCATCTGGAGTGTCTGACTCCGCCGAAACCTACACCGCACCAGGATCCATGGAACCTGCAGCCCTCGAGAGAACGAGGTGGTGAGACGGAACGGGCACGTTGCGGGACCGCAATCATGAGCGAGCCAGATAACGAGAGCAAAGGGTTCAAGGTCAACGACCGGAGGCAGTTCAATTCCGAAGGCGAGCCCCGTCACAAAGGCGGTAGCGATCTCGAAGCTCCCCCTGAACCCACTCATCAACGTGCGCCTTCCGATGAGCGTCTAGCAGATGCCGCGGCGAGTACTCCCGCCGCGCGGACCACCGCCGATAGTGCACCGGCCGAGCCCTCCTCCGGAGCGACCTTTCTCGATCTCGTCGGCATGCTGGCCACCAATGCGATGCTGCAACTCGGCGACGTGCCGGACCCGGCTTCTGGGGAACGAGTCGAGAACTTGCAGGCAGTTCAGGACATGATCACCTTTCTCGATATCCTCAATCAGAAGACAAAGGGCAATCTCAGTCAGAAGGAAGGCAAGGTCCTCGAACAGGTGCTCTACGATCTTCGAATGCGCTACATGGCGAAAGCCAAGATCCTGGACCTATGAAGGCGCCGTGCCTCCTTTTTTAGCCTGCTTAACCTACTCAAAACGTTTGGAGTGTTCGCAACTCCTAGTGCCGTTCCAACTTGGTTGGGCCCAACGATGAAGTCGCTCATTGGCAATGCCACAGCCACGGTAGGAACGGGGTCTTGGTTCCAAATAGTTGGAACGGCACTAGAACGGGCAGAACCTGCTGAAGGTTGTTAGGTTGGTAAGGTTCCTGAGCTCGTCGAGCAAACCATGGGTGCCAGCCGTGGCTCTGGTGGCATTGTTCACCTTGCTGCAACCGGTTTCCACCCTCGCTACGGCCCACCAGGTGCCCGCGGAAAATCCGGGCAGTCGTATCGATGAGCCAGTCCCTGCCTCGGCCTTTACGCTTCGGGGTAGCACGTTGCTGGAGCAGGGAGATCTTGCCGCGACCAAGACGAGCTTCGAGACAGCCAGCCAGTTGGATCCGTCTTTGTCCACGCCTCTGTTCGGTTTGGCCCGTGTCGCCCTGTCGGTCGGGAGGTTTTTGCCTTCCGTGTCCCTGCCGTTTGTCGTGAAGGGCTACCTGGCGCTCCTGAGCTCCTTTTGGAGCGGTTACTATGCCCGCACCGATCTCGTCTTCTTGGCTACGCTGTCGCTCCTAACGGTCCTTGGTCTCTTTGCGGCACTGATGCTCTATCGCTATGCCGTCCTGCTCAACCACGACCTGCACGAACGGCTTGCGGCAAAGATCGGGCCTTCGGTCGTACAAGCGCTGACCTGCCTCATCCTGTTCTTGCCGCTCATCGTAACGGTGGGCTTCGCCTGGCTCATACCGTATTGGCTGGCGCTGACGTTCGGGCATCAAACGCGCAGCGAAAGAGTGCTGAGCATCGTTTCGCTGGTTTTCTTTGTCGCGCTCGGTCCGATGCTGGGATTCCACAACCGGGGGGCCAAGACGCTGGTCAATCCCATTTTCCGTGCGGCGATCTCATCCGAAGCCGGCACTTTCGACACCACCGACATCGCGGTGCTGCAGACGGCTCTTCAACAGTACCCAAATGACCGCGACCTCAAGCTCATCCTCGCAATCCAGTACAAGAACCTCGGTGACTACGAGATGTCCGCGTCGGTGTATCGAGAGATGTCGGCGGACGATCCGACCGACGTCGCGGCCCAGATCAATCTTGGCAATGTCTATTTTGCGGAGCGGGATTGGCAAGGCGCGATTCTCCAATACACGAACGCCATCACGGATCATCCCAACTTCGCCCCGGCCCATTACAACAAGAGCCTTGCCCACGGAGAGAGCTTTGAATTCAGCCAGCGCGAGCGGGCTCGCACTCAGGCCGACAACCTGGACCGCCAGGCGATTGCGGCGTTCGAGGAGAGAACGGGAGAACAGCGAGCGGTTGCCGACGTGAGGTTGGGAACGGACTACATCGTCGCGAAGTTTTTCGGCCTTCCCGATGCGCTACATCCCAGCCCGCCTCCCTCGATACGGGACGCGGTTCTGTCGAGCGAGCGCGTCTTGTGGTTTGCCTTGTGCGCCGTCATATTTGCGGGGCTCATCCTGCTTCTTGAGCTCGTGTTGCCCGACCGACGCAATACGCAGCGCTGTGGGAAGTGCGGCAGCCCGTTTTGCGGCAGCTGCCAGATTGGCACAGGGCGAAGAGGCCTCTGCACGCAGTGTTATCATCTGTTTATCGTCAAAGACGGCGTCTCGGCCGGGGCCCGCAATCAGAAGATTGCCCAAGTCGCGCAAACTGTTCGAAACCGGGGCGCGGTGTTTCGCACACTATCGGTGGTCGCTCCCGGTGCCGGCCATATCGTCGAGGGCCTGCCGCTTCCGGGGTTCCTGTTTCTCTTGATCTGGGCGTCTGCCGCTATGTTTCTCTTGGCAGGGGGCCGACTCTATCCTCTCGTCGATCCGGCTTTTGGGTTGGGCAGCTCTCTCCACGTCTACCTCGCCATCGTGGTGATGCTCACCGCCCTCGTCGCGGCGAACACGTTGGCGCAACCCAGGATTAGAGCGTAACAAGCCATGGCGCTCAAAGGAACACTCCGCGATTTCGCGCTGCCGGATATTTTTCAACTCATCGGGATGCAGCGTAAGACAGGCTTGTTGACGCTGGAGAACGACCGGGAGACCGTGATCGTCGTATTCGAGGTCGGTAAGGTCGTGCATGCCGACTCGACGGTGCGAAGGCTGGACGATCTCTTGGGGAACGTTCTGGTGCGTCAAGGCAAGCTCAAGAAAGAAGATCTGGCGGCGGCGCTGGCGAGACAGAAGGTGTCCATGCAGCGCTTGGGGTATGTCTTGACCAATCAGGGTTACATCGCTTCGCCGGACCTGAAGGAGGCGCTGTCCGAGCAGGTTCAGCAGATCGTTTTCCGCATCTTCCGTTGGAAGGACGGCCACTACAACTTCGATCCCTCGAACGAGGTGGACTACGACCGAGAGAACATCATTCCGGTTACCGCGGACCACATCTTAATGGAGGGTATTCGTCGAGTGGACGAGTGGCCGAGTGGCCGAGTGGCCGATCATCGAGAAACGGATTCCTTCCTTGGATATCGCGTTCCGTCAGCTCGTGCCCAAGGACCAGATTCAAGTGGGCGAGGACGGCTCGGATGACAAGTCCGGCCTGGATGTGGCTCTGGGAGGCCTAGGAGGTGGGTCGGCCTTGCCTAACAAGAGTGACAAAGGCGGAGGCACTCTGGTCATGACCCCGCTGGAGGCCAGAGTCTACAGCTTTGTGAATCCGAAGAACTCGGTAGAGGCTATCGTCGACTTGACGGGTTTGGGTGACTTCGACGTCTGCCGTGTCTTGTTCGATTTCCTCGATCGCAACCTCATTGCGCCGGTAGGTCACCCGACCGAAGCCGTTGCGGAACCCGATCTCGTCCAGACGGGCGCTCCGGCCGTTTCGGGGCTGGGTAGGCCGCTCATCGCGGCGGTCGTTCTGCTTTCGCTTGCCGGATTGTTTCTCTCCGGCGCAGCCCCTTTCCGTGTCCCCCTCCTGGCAGGCGCCTTCGCGGTGGGAAAGGCGGACCTCGAACGGGGGATCAGTCTTGCCCGCATGCAGAAACTGGACAACGCCCTCCGGACTTTTTCCCTCACCTACGCTGCGCGGCCGGCCTCTTTGGAGGTCCTTCTTAGTGAGACACCACCGCTCGTTGTCCCTGACGACCTACTGGATGCGCGAGGCGTTCCGTTAGTCTACGAACGGAACGCCGGAAGTGTCAACATCATTGCCACCAACGAGTCGGGCGAGAGCTATCTGACCTACCTCCAGGAGATCATCACTGGCGGCTCAGCTGCTCCTTTGGAGTAAACCTTCCGAGCCCAGATGAAGGTCTGCTTCTACCCAGAGCTTACGCTTGGCTCACACGCCCGTCCTGTCGTCACCCTCGGCAATTTCGACGGGGTGCATCTCGGTCACCAGCGCATCATGGAGCTTCTCGCGAAGCGAGGATCCGCTTTGCGTCTCCCCACAGTGGCGGTCACTTTCGAGCCGCATCCCATCAGCGTGCTGCGTCCGGAAGTGGCGCCGAAGCGCATCCTCACTCCGGATCAAAAACGCGAAGTCCTGGGAAAGATGGGCATTGATTTGCTCTGGGTCATCGAGTTTACGTTGGAATTCTCTCGCAAAGATCCCAAGGAATTCATTCGTGAGGTGCTATTCGAAGGGCTGCATGCGTCGGAGTTAGTGCTGGGAACAAATTTTCGTTTCGGTCACGGTCGTGCCGGCGATCTGGAGACGCTGAAATCTCTTGGAAGCAGTTTCGACTTCGACGTACGACGTGTGGATCCGGCGCTAAGCGATGGAGAGATGATCAGCAGTTCGCGCATTCGCAAGGCGCTGTCGGAAGGGAAGGTCACCGAGGCGGCGGTGATGCTTGGAAGACCTTACTTCTTGGACGGCAGCGTGGTGCACGGAGATGGGCGCGGCAAAGAGATGGGATTTCCCACCGCCAACGTCGACGTGGTGGGTGATGTCTTGCTAGCAGATGGCGTCTATGCGACCAGTGCCCGACTCGATGGCCGTGTTTACCGCGGAATGGCTCACGTCGGTCAGCGGCCCACGTTCGGGCTCTCGACGCGAGCCGTGGAGACTCACCTCTTCGAATTCTCCGAGGAGGTTTACCAGAGGCCGCTGCGTCTACTTTTTCACCAACGACTCCGCGACACGATCGCTTTCGAGGGGCCAGACGCTTTGCGAGAACAACTCGTCAAAGATAGAGACCAGGCCTGGACGTTCTTCCGTGGCTCGGGTCGCAGCCTTGTGCTATAAGAAGCGATACTGTGGCCGATCTGACGATGGAGAGCGAGCACCGGGGTGACGTGTGATCCACGCCGGGGTTCATCCATGTGCACACGGTGCGGCAGTTCGAGCAGGAGATAGAGTGAACCATGGAGTCTGGTCGAAACCAGATCGTGATCAACGGCTAGGGCCTTTCCTTCATTGCGAGCGCCGGTCTGGGCGTCATCATGGGTCGTATCGAAGATGTGCGCTCCAAGAGTCGTGACATCCGACTCACGAGCCTGAACGAGATGGTGTTCAGTATCTTCGAAGTCCTGGGATTCAACCAGGTCTGCCGCGTTTTCGACTCCGAAGAGGAAGGGGTCGCGAGCTACAACCACTCGAGTGCCTAAAAGATCGTCATGACTCCCGAAAAGCCAGTCGAGCCGATCCCGCCAAATAGAGATGACTCCTCGGACTCTTTGTCCGAGGGGCGGGCGATGTTCGAGCTGCGTTTCCCGAGTGACACCAAGTTTCTGAACATGGTGAGAGCGCTGGCGCGCCGGCTTGCCGAGTCGACAGGATTCGATGTGGAAGAAGCCGAGAAGATTGCGATGGCGGTGGACGAAGCGACCACCAACGTGATCGAGCACGCCTACCACGGGGAACAAGACCGTGAGATCGAGATTCACTTCGACCCCGACGGAGAGAGCTTGGGCATACAGATCCTTCACGACGGCGACGCGCTCGAGGAAGTGCCAATGCCCGGGTTCGATCTCGACAAGTTGGTCGCCGAGCGCCGAAAGGGTGGCTTGGGCATCTACATCATGAGGCAGGTGATGGACGATTTGAATTTCGGCCCGGGTAAGAACATGTGCGTCATAGTCCGCTACAAGAGGCGTCCCACGAAAGGCGAATAGAGGGAGCGCGCCACCGACGAGCCCACCTCTGCAGCCGGTCCGCAATGTCTGAAGAGCTCGAGCCCTTATCCTTCCGCTACCAAAAAGCACTAGCTCCGCTTACCCACCGGCAAGGGAAGTCGTTGGGAGGCTGGTGAGCGGCATCCGATTGTTCGCGGCAGGAGGTTCTAAAGCATGGAAGGCTCTCTGAAGCTCACCAACACACTGGGTGGAGCGAAGGAAGTATTCGAGCCCCTCGAGCCCGGGCACGCACGCATGTATGCCTGCGGCCTGACAGTGTATAACCGAGGGCACATCGGCAACTTCAGGACGTTCGTGGCCCAAGATGTTTTGCGCCGCTATCTCAGATACAAAGGTTATCGAGTCACTCAGGTGATCAACTTCACCGACATCGACGACAAGACGATCGTTGGCGCGACTGCCGCAGGACTTCCTCTACGGGAATACACCGACCAGTTCATCCAGTCCTATCACGAAGACGCGGACGCGCTGCGCATCGAAAGAGCTGAGCACTATCCCCGCGCTACCGATCCCGAGTACCTCGACGCGATGGTCGGGCTCATCAAGAAGCTCAAAGAGCGTGGCCATACATACGAGAGCGATGGCTCTACCTATTTTCGGATCTCGACATTCCCGTCCTACGGGAAGCTGTCTCGGATCGATCTGGAGGGCATTCAGTCCGGAGCTCGCGTGGACAGCGACGACTACGAGAAAAAGGACGCGCGGGACTTCGTCCTGTGGAAAGCTGCCAAGGAGAACGAGCCATCCTGGGAGTCGCCATTCGGGTCCGGCCGACCCGGTTGGCACTTGGAATGCTCCGCGATGAGCATGAAGCTCTTGGGCGAGAGCTTCGACATTCACAGCGGTGGAGTGGACCTCATATTCCCTCACCACGAGAACGAAATCGCCCAGAGCGAAGGAGCGACCGGCAAGCCCTTCGTCCGCTATTGGATCCACGCCGAGTTCTTGCTAGTGGAAGGTGAGAAGATGGCCAAATCCAAGGGCAATCAGTTCACCGTTCGGGAGCTCGTCGACGAAGGTTTTTCGCCGGTGGGCATCCGTTATCTTCTTCTCGCTTCTCACTACCGCAAGCAGCTTAACTTCAGCCGCGACGGCGTGCGTCAGGCCGAGCAGGCCGTGCGGCGGGCCGACGATTTTCTCGAGCGGCTCCGAGAGGTCCGCACCGAGGGACCGGTGTCCGCCGGGGTCGAAGAAATCACCCGGCGGGCCATCGAGGGTTTCGAAGAGGCCATGGACGATGACCTCAACACCTCGGGGGCGTTGGCCGCACTTTTCGATCTCGTCAAGGAAGGGAACATTGCACTTTCTTCGTCTTCCATTACTACGGGGGACGGCTCGAAGATCATCGAGACCGTCGAGCGGATGAACACCGTTTTCGACGTGTTCGGACATACCGAGGCCGTTCTGGTCGACGAAGAGGTGGAGAAGTTGATTACCGAGAGGCGGGAAGCCAGGGCGCGACGGGATTTCGCTCGCTCAGACGAGATACGGGATCGGCTCGCCGCGCGGGGCATCGTGCTCGAGGACGGTCCGACAGGCATGCGGTGGCGGAGGAAGTGAGCCTGGTTTCGCCGTGGCGAGACCGGCTGCGGGGAGCCTTCGAGGGGCTTCGGTTGTGGCGGGGTACGAAGCGCCATCATGAGGCCTCGTGGCTCGCTCTCCGCGGCGAGGAGCTCGCGCGGCGTACGCTGAAAAAGAAAGGCTACCGCATCCTCGCGAGTCGAGAGCGCAGCCGACTCGGGGAGATCGACATCGTGGCCCGCGACGGCCCGGCGCTCGTCTTCGTGGAAGTCAAGACCCGTCGCGGTAGCTGTTTCGGAAAGCCGGTGGAGGCCGTGGATCGACGAAAGCAAAAGAGGCTCGTGCGGCTGGCCCTCGCCTACACCGCGCGCCGTGGATGGACCAACACGCCGATGCGGTTCGACATCGTCGGCGTGGAGCTCCCGACCGAGGGACGACCCTCGGTTCGAGTCTACCGAAACGCCTTCGGTGAGGACGGCTAACCGGATGCCCGAGCTTCGCAAGGATCCGATCACCGGCCACTGGGTGCTCCTCTCACCGAAACGAACCGGCCGCCCCACGGATTTCGCCAAGGAGTCGGTAGACGCCACCCAACGTTCCGACGAGTGTCCTTTTTGTCCGGGCAACGAAGCGATGACGCCTCCGGAAGTCTTCGCGGTTCCGATAACAGGGAAGGGCAAGGGCAAGGGTTGGCAAATCCGAATCGTTCCCAACAAGTTTGCCGCGGTGGAGTCCGCCGCTGAATTCGGTCGGCACGGGGAGGGCTTGTTCGAGCGGCTCGATGGCGCGGGCATCCATGAAGTCATCATCGAGAACCCCGATCACGGAGCCACCCTGGCGACGCTTCCGGAGCCGGCGATCGAAGATGTTCTGCGAGCCTACCAGGGTCGCTTTCGGGCGATCGAGAAAGACGGACAGTTTTCGTACGTCTTAATCTTCAAGAACCAGGGCCCCGATGCGGGAGCGACGCTCGAGCATGGGCACTCTCAGCTCGTTGCCCTTCCCGTTGTCCCCCCACGAGCCCGGCAGGAGTTGGATGGAGCCCGTGCGCATTTCTTGGCGCGGAAGCGCTGCATCTATTGCGACATCATCCGGGAAGAAGCGGAGGGGGTTCGCTTTGTGACTGGGAACGATGTTTTCGTCGTACTAGTGCCCTTTGCGTCCCGTTTCGCCTGGGAAGTCTGGTTGCTGCCCCGGTGGCACCGGGCGCGCTTCACGCGGGCATCCGAAGGGGAGCTGTCCAGCCTGGCTCCGGTCCTCAAGACCACGCTGGCATCCCTCGACAAGGCTCTCGGCCGCCCTCCGTACAACCTCATCGTACAGAGTGCGCCCTTTCGCGAGGACTCTGACGAGCACTACCACTGGCACATCGAGATCGCGCCCAGGCTATCGAAACTGGCGGGTTTCGAATGGGCCACCGGGACTTACATCAATTCGGTGCCGCCCGAGGAAGCCGCGCGGAAACTGCGCGAGATCATGCACTTAGCACCTCCGGGCTCCTAAGGCGAAAGGTGCCTGAATTTGACAACCTTTGTGCGTTTTGCAATTATCGACGGGCGAGCGGGAGTAACTCAGTGGTAGAGTGCAACCTTGCCAAGGTTGAAGTCGCGGGTTCGAATCCCGTTTCCCGCTCCATAAAGCTCAAGCATTACCGCTCGGAGGGCGCTGAAAGGAGCCGAGCGGGGTGGCAGGCGGCCTGATTTTTCGCAGCGGGGCGGCGTAGCCAAGTGGTTAAGGCAGAGGTCTGCAAAACCTTTATTCAGCGGTTCGAATCCGCTCGCCGCCTCCAGTTTCTCTAACCCTCGCCCCGACTCAGTTCGCATGGGGCAAACCCCTGCCCGAAATATCTGAAATGTCTAAAAAGCCCGGAAAAAAAGATTCGCGGCGCGCCATCCTGTACAGCGCTAATTTCGTTTTCATCTGCCCCAACTGTCATTGGGAACAGCTCCACACGGTCGGCCAGACGAGCTCGATTTACTGCTGCCGCTCCTGCGAAAAGGACTTCACCATCGACGTTTCGATACGCATCACCGATCCCGACGGCAAAACCCACGACGATCCCTGAGTCCCAGCAGTATCCTCCTCCGTTCCCGTGTGTCACAATTCCAGCACCGACATCTCCTCGGCCGGGGTGGCGGAATGGCAGACGCGGGGGACTTAAAATCCCCTGAGGTGACCCCTCGTGCGGGTTCGAGTCCCGCCCCCGGCACCAACTTACAGAGACCCCCTCTTTCTCAAAGGGAAGTGAGAAGATTAATAACACCGCCTAGTGCCGTCATCTCGCGTCTGTTAGAATCTCCTCGCCTTTAGGGAGGTGCATGATGCATGTTCCCCTTCTAGTGGACGATTTTCTTCGCCGGCCCGCTCAGCTCTATCCAGACAAGATCGCCATCGTCGATCAGAACCGGCGTCTCACCTATCGCCAATATCAGGAGCGGGTAAACCAGCTCTCGCACGCATTGCTCGATTCTGGAATAAGTCCTGGCGATCGTGTGTGCATGCTGTCACCCAACTCCCATTTCTTTCTCGATAGCTTCTACGCAACGAGTCAAGTCGGCGCGGTCCTGGTGCCGCTCAACTACCGTTTGGTGGCTTCCGATCACGAATACATCTTGAACCACGCCGGCGTGAAGTTGGTGCTCGTCGATTACGAGTACACGCAAGTCATCGATGGGATCCGCGAGAACCTACGAACGGTGAACCATTGGATCGTGGCCGACGAAGCGTCGGAAACACCTCCCAGCGGTTGGATCAATTGGGAACGTTGGACTCACGACGCGCCGAAAACGATCTCGTTTCGATCAACTATACTTCGGGTACCACCGCCCGTCCTAAGGGTGTGACGCTTACTCATCGAAATTGCTACATCAACGCCTACAATCTGATCGCGCATCTACGCGTCGCTCATGACGACGTCGAGCTGTGGACGCTACCCATGTTTCACTGTAACGGGTGGGGCTGTGTCTACGCCGTCACCGGCATGGGCGGAACTCACGTCGTGTTGCGCACCATCGACGCCGCGGAGATTTTTCGATTGATCGAACGCGAAGGCGTTAGCTTCGCCTGCATGGCACCTACCGTCATGCAACGCGTTCTTGACTATCCCGACCGGGGGAAACACGACTCTCGCGGACATGTCCGCATCACGGTCGCGGGTGCGCCACCGCCGGCGGCCTTCATCGAGCGGCTCGAAAACGAACTCGGTTGGGAGTTCATGCAGATCTACGGCCTGACTGAAACGGCCCCGCTGCTCACGATTTCCATACCCGATGATTCCATTCCGAAAGATGACTACGCTCGCCGCTCCCGAGCCGGTGTCCCGAGCATCGGGGTGGAGCTCCAAGTGCTGGACGATGACGGCAGACCGTGCCCTAAGGATGATCAAACCGTCGGCGAGATCGGCGTACCTCACAAGAGGTGGGGCGAGACTCCCAAGGCGCTGGTCGTCAAGCGAGAGGGGCAAGACACCAGCGAAAAGGAGCTCATCGCCTTCTGCCGGAAACACATCGCTCACTTCAAATGTCCGTCTTCCGTCGATTTCGTTCCCTCGCTTAGTTCTTGAGGTCCTTTGCCGAGCGAAAGTTCCTAGGAAACGGGGAATTCGGGGAACTTCTCGCGCGTGCCGTCCAAGAAACAGATGACGGCATCGCGGGGCTGACGGCAGGGGGGCTTCATCCCACAGCGGTCGCTCACTTGAGGGAGGCACGGAGGCTCACCATAGAAGCTATGGGGAGTCGTTCTTCCGGTGGGAGCCTGGCTCGAGATGCCATTCGCGTGCAAGAACGGGCTCGGGACGAGCTGGTCGAGCCATAGGAGAACATAGACATGGTGAAATGCGGCATAGCAATCGGCGTGGCGTTCGCACTGCTTACAGGCCTGTCCATTGCGTTTGCGCAAAAGACGACGGAACGATACATCCCCATTGGGCAATCTCCGGGTTTGTCCGGCGAGTACACGAAGATCGGGAACATCGAGGCGGTGAGCGCCAGGATCAAGCCCTGACGATGTCGGATCCGTCGGGTAGCTACTCCGTGCAGCTCGCCGAGGATACGCACATCTGGTTGGACAAGAGCAAGCTTGGGTCAACCAATGAGGTAGGGGCCGTCTCGGATCTCCAGGCGGGCCGGCGGGTCGAGGTGAAATACAAGGACAACGATCCGCAGGGCGCGGCGGAATGGGTCAAGGTGGAGATTACCGAATAGGTTTTCGGCCCGTCCTCGGACCTGGGGACACTTTGACGGCGAGCTGTTCCAGGGCCGGTTGAAGCTCCTCGAGGATCTCCTGAAACGGGTTGGATCGTACCCCGCACACTTGGCCCGTGCCCGGCACGAGGTCGAAAGCGCCGCTTGAGAGGAGGTCTCGGAGCCGTTGACGAAGCGCTTCGGGGAGGTTGGTGAACTCCACACCCTGTAAGACGGCGCCCACAACGGGTCCCTGCCAGTCCTTTCCTTTGCCACTCCACACGATTTGGGCGTCGATGTCGAGGCTCAACCGATCGTCGACCTTGAGCTCCAGGTGGAGCGAACGACCTCTCCGAAGCAGGAAGCGGTGACCATGCACGCGCCCGTTTCGGAGATATCCCGCACCTCGCCGAATGCGAGGGGAAATCCCCCCTCACCGACCGACACGGTAACGAGCCCTTTGGGAACGAATCGCCGGGCCGCGCGCACGAGCGAGTAGTCGGCACTAACTAGTTCCTCTTGGGGAGCCGCCGAAGCGGTGGGGAGGTTGTTCGAGGACCCCGTCACGTTCGCAGATCTCGGCATCAGGAACTTCCTGTTGGGAGTATTTGTAGGTTAACCCGGGCCCGCCGGGAAGTCAACGAGGGCGCGGGGAGTCAAGTCGATCAGCGGTCGCCGGTTTTTTGCTTGAAGCTGGATTTCCCCTGCGCCTGCGTGGTTTCGTGAGGAGCCGATCCCTGCCAGCCGCCGTTTCTCTCCGGCCCTTCGCCGTCCGCGAGCTCGATCTTCCCGTCGTCAATCAGTTTCTTGAGCGCGGGGTGATCCGCCGCTTCGTCGCGGATTTGTCCGGTTTGGCGCGGGCCTAGGTGAAGGGCCTTGCCGCGGGGTAACGGGAGTCTCAAGGGTGTTGGCGTCTTGTTGATCACGGTCTTCATTGGGGGCCTCCGCAAAAGGAATCCATACCTATATTCTACATCTTCTCCGTCTTCTCTTTCAGGGGCGTGCCCGCCGGGTGCGCGAGGAGCGCGTACGTCTTTTGTAGAACCTCGTCCGGATGAATGGACCTCAGGCAAACATTGTCGCCATTACATGGGGAATCCCGGTGATTGTAGGCCGTGAGACACGGAGAACAGGAGAGATTGCGGAAGAGGTTTACCGCGTCATCGTCCAAGCTGCCGTAGAGCGCGGGGCTTTCCGGGCCGAAGAACACGATGGTCGGGATCGGCGTCATGGCGGCGAAGTGTCCCGGTCCGCCGTCGTTGGCTATCAGCAACGTTGCGAAATGGAAGAGCAGCATGAGCTCGCGGACCGTCTTGGTGTAGCCGGTCAGGTCGATACAATGCTCGCTGTCACAATGGGACATGATGGCCCTCGCCGTCTCCTTGTCTTTTTCCAATCCGATGATCGCCACCAGGTAGCCGTCTCGAACCAGGCTCTCCGCCAACTGACAGAAGTGGGTCACCGGCCACGCGCGGATGGGTAGCAGGCCGCCACCCGGTGAGAGGAGAATGACTTTCTTTCCGACGGCCTGTGGGAAATCGGAACGGAATCTTTGGGACAGGGTGTCGATCTCGGCCTGGTCCACCGCCATGGGAGGTATCGTCAACTTCCCGCTCACCGGATGCTTGACGGTCGGTATGTCTTTCGAATCGATGGCCTCGACCAGCGTGAGGAATTGTTGGGAGACGTATTGGTAGGGGTTATAGAGCACCGGTCGATTGATGAAGTTGCCTCGGAAGAGACCTTCCTGCGTATGACGATGAAATCCTACGTGAATCTTCGCACCGCTAAAGAAAGCGTAGATGCTGCCGATGCGCGAGAAGAGCTCACCATCGAGCACCATGTCGATCCCGATGCGCCGCATCTTCTTGAGAACGTCGATACTGTCGCTCAACATGTGACCGAGCGAATCATTGCGAACCGTCAAGATCTGCTCTTCGGGAATGACCCCGAGCACGTCCAGCACCTCCTTGTTTTGTCGGAAGCACAAGACGTGTAGGGAGGCCTCTGGGTATTTCTCTAGGAGCCGATGGAACATTGGTTGGGCCAGCACCAGGCTGCCCATCTCGGACAGAAGGATAATGAGGATTCGGTGTGGCTTCATGGAAGCGGGAGGCTCACTTCCCGCTCCCGGCAGGAGCGAGAGAATTCGACAGATCATGCTCCCCGCGAAGCGGTCGACGTTTCTTTGAAAAGAGACGTTCATGGTGAGCGACGTTGAACGATGAGTTCCTGTTGCACTAAGAGATCGAGCTCGCGATCGATCACGATCCGTACGATCTCGTCTTGGCGATGGCGCGATCGTAGAGTCAAGCGCCTGCCATAGACTTCAAAGGGGCCGGCAACAGTTTGTCCCAATGGACGCTCTATCGCAACAATCTGCCCCGACGCCAAGAGCTGATTTACCCGTTGGCGATCGGACGGATCATAGCCCTCGATCTTGCTCTCCGGCAGGATGAAGCGGTGGCGTTCGTACTTGGCAACGAAGTTCGAGGGGACGTGATCGTATCGTCCGGAGGGACCCTCGAAAGGGGCCAACGCGGCGGCGAGGGATCCGAATAGCAGCAGGATGCCGAGGTGGAAAACGTAGGGAGCCGCTCGACGAAGGAGAAGGCCGCTGACGATCACGGCCAGCCCCGACCAGGGCAACGCGCGTTGCCAGAAAAGATAGCTCCCTGCCGGGAGCGCTTCGGAGGAAACAGCGTGCGTCAACAAGATGAGAGCTAGCAAGCCGATAACCACCGGCAGGCCGAAGAGATAGAACCAGGGGCGTCCTATCTTCTTCCACTGCACACCTAGCAAGACGGCCAAGGCGGGAACGGTGGGGAGCAAGTAATTCTCCTGCCGTTGGCTGGGAACCGAGTACACGAGAAGGAAGGATAGGACGAAAATCCACAGCGTTTTTTCCGACCGGGTTAGCTTGTCTCGACGTTTGCCGTGGCTCACCGCCAAATAGACTAGTGGCAGCGCCAGGAGACCGGCGTTGGCGAAATGCCCCAGCCAGATCCGGTACAGAGGATAGGGCCCGCTGAACAGGCCTCGCAGGTAGTCGGTGCCTACGAGCTTTCCGAAGTTCTCCTCGAAGACGAATTGCCGGATGACGGACGCCGGATCGGGATCCAGCAGAGGCCACAAAGAGAAGCAAGCCAGTCCCGTCAGTAGCGCGGTGGCCAGATTGCCGGCGTCTTTTTGGAAAAAGGTCTTGAAATTCCCAGCGACGCTCAGAGAGGTAGCACCAACTCAGGGCAAGCCCCACTGGAACTATCAAGACGAAGGACTTGAATAGGCAAGCGAGGCCGACTGAAAGACCCACGCCGATCCAAAAAGAGATTCCCCAACTTGCGATTCGATCGCGGAAGTAGATGAACAGGAAGAAGGGAAGAAAGGCAAAAAGGGTCTCCGGGAGATTGGTCAGGAACGGTCTTCCGTACTGAACGGTCGAGGCGAATCCGAGGAAGGATAGCGCTCCAAGGTAGCCTGCTTCGCTATCTTCGGCGACCCGCCGCGCCAGGAGGAAGACGAGCCATGATGTTAGGAAAGTGAACAGGGTGATGGGAAAACGCAGTCGGAACAAGGTCCACTGCCGAGCCCAGTCAGTTGCGACGATGCCCAGCCAGAACAACAAAGGCGGTTTCGTGTTCTCGAGCCCGGGCGGCGTCTTGAGGGGTAGCCACTGATCGCTTTCCGCGGTCAGCCGTACGATCTGGATATACGGCGCTTCGTCTCAGATGTGTGGGATGTGCAGGCCACCGAGCGAGTAGAGGTAGGTCAGCACCGCGAGCACGAGAAGACTCGGCCACCATAAGCGCGTCCTGAACGCCTCCGTCATCATAGCATCATGGTTGGCTGTGGCTTCGCTCGGGCGACCAGAACCGGCGCAGCGGCCGGCGCAAGGGGATGCTGAGCGCCCATCCCCAAGCGAAAAGGACCAGCGCGGGATCCAGCAGGTAGTCCCAAACGTTGGCCGACGTGAGAAGACCAAGGTCGAACGCCAGCACGCCGAACAAAATCACCAGCGCGGCTCCCGGCCGGTAGCGCCAGCAGAGGATCGTGGCGAGCGCCAGCACGACCATGAACGCTCCGGATCCGAATCCCAGGGAATACATGTCGAGAGCCGTGAGACCCGAGGAGAGAGGGTAGAGGAGGAGTCCGGTCGAAGCCGCAGCCGCCAGAAGGAAGGACCGATCGGCAGCCGGGAGAACGTTGACACGGGCGACTCGCTTCACGACCGCCACCGCCAGGAGGATCTGCGTGGTGATGCTCAGATCGCCGAGCACGCCAGCGGGATAGGCGATGAGTCGCTGGTCACCAATTCTAGCGAGACCAATACTGACGCACACGGCCAGCGCCACCCCGCGGGGTAGGGGTGACAACCGTCGGAACGGAAGGAGAAGGAGAAGGGTCGCCGATATTAGTAGAAGATGGCCGGTCACCGCCCCGATATTCCCAATATTCATGGGTCCTGGGCATCCAGCCACGCGGTGTTGAACTCGACGTGCTTGATCCGCGCGTAGTTCCACGCGTAGGCGAGATGGATGCGACCATCGGTCGCTTGCAAGAGTGTGGGATAGGCGAACTGCTGGCCTTGCTCGCTGTGCTCGATGGCGGTCACGACGTTCCAGCTCTCTCCGGAGTCAAGGGATCTGGCGAGTGACAGGTCGTTCCTGCTCGTCGCGGAAGAATTGGTCGCCGCGAGGATCGATCTATCCGTAAGCCGCAGTCCGACGACCGACGAGCCGGGGTTCAAGAGATCGAGTGGGGTGGGCTGGGACCAGCTTCGTCCCGCGTCCGTCGTCTCGGCACGGAGCACGCGAGCTGCTCTTTCTTCGCTCGGCCTCGGTCGTAGCAGAGCGAGCGCCCGGTTCTCGTCCAGGGCGACGATCGAAGGCTGAAGCGATCGCGTGCCGTAGTCGATCCGCATCTTGCCCAGAGCGACTCCCTGTCGGTTGACGCGAAGGATCTCTGGAAAGACACCGAGCAGCTCATGATAGGCGGGTATCCCGATAGTTCCGTCACTGTAGGGGAAAGGGGTGTTCCTAACCAGCGTCCCGCTGTTGAAGAAGGGACTGGCGACAAGCCGCTGCGCCGGCGTCCAGGTGTTTCCGTGGTCACCTGAGATCTTGAGATTGACACTGCTTCCGGACCAGCCGGCCACCCAGGATGTGACGTAGAAGAGATAAAGGTCTCCCTCCGGTGCCGTCCAGAGTGCCGGGTTCCCGATGGTAAAGACGTACCGGCCCAGCTCGGCCTGGGTCTGGTCTCGATCGGTAACCAGCCGTGGTCGAGTCCAGACCCCAACCTGCGGCCGGTAGGTGGACTGATAGAGCCCCACGCTTGGCCTTCCCTCCCCCGTACCACCGAACCAAACGAGCAGCAGATCCCCGTTCGCGGTTTCGGTGAGGGTCGGGCTATGGGCGAAACGAGTGAGACGATGCGTGTAGACGAGTCGATCTTCAAATACCGGGACGACCGGGGGAGATTCCGGTGCCTCCGCAATCGCCGTTTGTCTGGCCGGCTCGGCAAAGAGAACTCTCGGTCGCGCGGAGAACGCGGCAATCCATGAAGGGGTGAAAGCGACGACGACGAGCGCGGCGAACGCCAGCTGTTTGTAGAGGTTGAAAGAGCGGTGACTCTCGCCGGGCTCGGTCATGGGAAGGCGTATGATAGGCACCGCTTCGGCGGAGATGCAACGCGTGAGGCGCCGAGTGAAGCACTCGGTGTCGTGGAGGACCTTCGTCGCGGGCGAGCCAGGTCAGGAAGGGAGGAGTGAGCCCAATGGAGTCGGGCCGGCGTATCGTTTCTCGAGGTGGGTCCGCTCCGTACGGACTACTTCCAAGAACGCCTCAACGACGCCGGGATCGAACTGCCGGCCGGCCCTCTCTCGGATGTAGTCGACCACCGTGTCGAGCGCCAAGCCGCCACGATATGGCCGGTCGGCTACGAGCGCATCGAAGACATCGGCGACGGCGTAGATACGTGCAATGAAACTGATGTCATTTCCGGATAGGCGACGAGGGTACCCCGATCCATCGAACCATTCGTTATGCTGTGAGACGACGGGTATGACATCGGCGTAGGCGGCGATGGGTTGGAGGATGCGCTCTCCGATCAGAGGATGCTCCCGCATCACCGCAGTCTCTTCGGGTGTCAGTTTCCCCGGCTTGTCGAGTATTGTGGGTGGAATGCCTATCTTGCCGATGTCATGGAGCAACGCTCCTCGGTGCAGGTCATCCAGCTCCTTCTGACTCAAACCTAGAATCTTTCCGATCTTCAAGCCCATCTCCGCCGCGCGCTCGGAGTGCCCGAGAGTCCAGGGGGACTTTGCGTCAATGGTGCGTGCCAATGCGATGAGAGTTCCCCAGTTGAGCTCGTCTAGTTGCTCGAGGAGGGTCGCATTGGACAAAGCTACCGCGACCTGGTCAACGAGTTGTCGAGCGCGTTGCAAGTCTTCCTCCTTATGGGTGGTCCCACCGGTATCACCCAGGACCATGACGCCGCTCAGGCCGCCATTGAAGGGAATGGGAAACAGCAACCACGAATCCACGCCACGTCGCAGGGAACGAGAGAACGAGTAGGGAGGCGAGCTCTGTTCGATCCAGGGCTCGTCGGGATGCTCTCGAAGCTCCCGGAGTTTCTCGAGCTGTTCGTTCTCGAGCTCGATCGTTTCGACGACGATGTCGTCATCGGGGTTCGTTCTTCTGGCATACGTCTGAGCTGTGGTCGGCTTCTTGGGATCCAAAAGAGTCAAGCTCACGAGGCGGCAGGGATAGATATCCGGCATCCTTGCTAAGACAGTGTCTACGATTTGACGGGTGTCGAGCACGGAAAGAATGACCCGATCGATCTCGGCCATCGTGGACAAGGCATGGAATTGCTTTCCCAGTTGACTGGCCATCGCGTTGAACGAGTCTGCTAGCTCTTCGAACTCGTCTCCGCTATCGACCACGACCTGGCTGGAGAAATCCATTTGCGCTAGTCGTCGCGTCCCCTCTCGCAGCTTCTCGAGGGGGACGAGGCTCCTCCGAATCTGACGAACGCTCAGGAGCAAGACGACCCATACCGACATGAGGAGCACCAGTGGAAACGTCCTTCTGAAATTCGCCATGGGCGCGAGCACGTCGGCCCTGGATTCGCTCAGGAACACTTTCCACTCCTCGGAGGAAAAAGCGAAAAGGGGCATCGTCCAGTAACCGGCCAGATACTCTTCGCCTTTGAAGCTCCATTCCAGCCGCCCCGATGCCGAACGACCCAGTTGGACCGCCACCGTTGTAGATATGGTGGGCTCGCCAGAACAAAAAAGGACGGCGTCCGGGTGATCCAAGATGCAGAGATCGGTCATAGGCGGAAGGCTGGACTCGCCACCCCATAGGTAGCCCGACTCCAGCTCACCCAGCAGGAGACCAGACTCGACGTTTGTCGAATCAACTGCCCTGACCATAAAGATGCTGGGCGCCGAATCGCCGGTGCGCTCCTGCAGTAGTAAGCTTTCTCCAGACTTGATGTCCCTTCTTTGGTTTGGAGTGAGCTCGATGGGGTCAGGAGGCTCTCCAAGAAGAACCGTATACTCGTCTCTTACGGACATGACGCCCAGTCGTTTGAATCGCGCCCGCAGGTCTCGCGTGACCGCAACGGGCCCCTCGTCGTTCTCTTCGCTCCACGAGCCAAGTTGGAGACTGGCCGCCACCGTCGTCAGGTTCGCCTCGAGAAACGTCAACCGCTCGAAAACGGCCATTCCCAGAGCCTTGCTGGCTTGACGCAATCGGTTTTGGCTCTGCTCGTTGAGCTGGCTCGTCACGTGGGTGAAGGAAACGATGGCGTGCGCCATCCTTGCTTGGTCCAGGGCACGCGCATAAATGGGCACTGCGATGGCTACCAGCGTCGCAATCATCAGTGCGACGATCATGAGCTCGACCAGCGAGAAGCCACGACTGCGGGACATGTCTTTGTGGCGGGCTGAGTCGAGACTCATTCTCTTACGCTTCTGTGACCGGCGAGTGCGTGAGAGAAGGCGAGTCCTCTGGAGTAGCGGGCGCCGTATCTTGTGGGGCTTCGGTATTGAACTCATCGAGCGAAGCCGCCAGTCGGGCGGTCGCGGTGCGGAGTCTTTCGATCTTCGGTCGGATCTTGTCTGCCGACTTACTACCGGTTTCCGCCTGAATTTCTTCCGCCAGCGCATCCAAATCCGAGCAGCGTTCTTTGACCCGTCCGATCTTCCCCCGCAAGGCGGTGATCATTTCCTCGATCATCGCTGCCTCCTTGACCAGATAGTCTTTCTTACGGAGGGTTAGTCGCACTGAGAGATCGCCGGCCGCGCCGGCCGCCAGAATCTGCCGAAAGCGAACCAGCGGGCCCGCGATGCGATGGGACACGAAGACGGAATGGGCGCTCAGGAGAAAGAAGAGAACCAGCACGGCCGGCCAAAGGTGTGCATGGAGGGAGAGGAATTGATCGGCGACGGCATGTCTTTCGTCGAACGGCAAGGCACTGCTGCCCAGGCGGAAGATCAGCGGCAAGAAGACCGACGAGAGGAAGATCAAGATGAGCGCCAGAAAATAGACGAGGTGAAGGGACAGAATCTGAGTCTGGAATTCATCGATCAAGAAACGCGTTCGTCTGAAGGGTTTCACGGTCTTTGTCGCCTTTCTTTTTTCCAATCGATCCCGGTTCGATTCTTGAGAGTAAGGACCCCGCCGTTTCCGGGCTCATAGTAGAAAGAGAATGTGTAGGTTTGCTCCTCAGCGCCAAGGTGCTCGATGTTGTAAAGAGGGCGCCCATCCTCTTTCGTCACCTCTATCTGGACGATCGGGTTGGTGTAGGATTCGCCTCCTCCCGTCCCGAAGGTCAGGTTGTCCGGATGAAGCTCGAAAAACCGTTCCTCGTACTTGCGGGCTTCCGTGGTCCAGAGCCCGAGCAAGCTTTCCGGTATGGCTCCGCTCTGGGGTTGACAGGCCCCCAGTGTGGAGGCAACGGCTAGTGCCAATAGGCACGCTGACAGTCTCATTGGCTTCAACCTCACGGTCGATCACCGGTGAAGCCGCGGCCACTGTGGGTGGGGTAACAGCTTGGCGGTTGGATCAGAGAGAGCGCTACGCTCCCCTCGCCCCAATTCTTTGCAATTAAAGGCGTTGTGGAAAGAGGCGATTCGCGCCCGATCCGAATTCCTATGATGTCTGGAAAATTGCTTTATTTATCGTAACCTTGGGGCCGCCACCTGTCAAAAACGGGTTCCTAGTGCCCTGTATCAGTGATCGTTGCCTAAGGCTCGAGGTCATTTTGTGTGCTGGCGAGGCGTGCCGACGAAGTCATATCTGGATATTTCGAGCCGTCTTCCGCAGTGAGCCTGTCGAGCGGAGGGCTAGGCCTATGGCCGAACTGGCACGATGCCGCAACGAAGCCAGCGCGCAAAAGGGGCCGAGACCTAGGTGACGAATTACTGATACAGGGCACTAGGCGCCCACCGAGGCGGAGCGGGAACTTTTGCTATCTTGGGGCGTTATACCAATGGGAGATGGCATGAACCCGGTAAGAGACGCCGAGCTCATGACTCGGGTGAGGTCAGGGGGTCAAGTCTTAATTTTCCTGTCAAATCTCCGTACGGTTCCCCGCGCTCGGTTAAGCTGCTGATTCCTCCGACGTGCCTTGCGGGAGAAGCTCGTTGCGAAGCTCCTCGATTTTCCTAGCGGCGAAGACATCCATCCTCACGCCGCGCCATTTGTTTGCGACGGCCAAGAGCACAGCGAACGAGAGTTTCATCGCGGCCTCCTCGGTGAAGAAGTGAGGAATGACCTTTGTGCGACGTTTGTGCTCTCCGAACGTGCGCTCAAGTAGATTCGACGTGCGAAGCCTTTTGTGATGCGCCGCAGGAAGGAGTAGCGCCTGAAGACACGCTTCGAAGGTCTCTTCCATGCACTTCATCGCGCTCGGGAATCGTTGACGGTACCGAGCGATCACCTCCCGACCCTTCTTCAGCCCTTGCTCGTAGCTGTTCGCATGGAACGACTCAAGGATGGCCGCCTTGAGTTCGTCGCGCACTTCCTTCGGAGCCTTGCCCAGGATGTTCTCGAGGCGGTGCTTCTGGCAACGTTGCTTGAGGCTTCGAGGGAAGACCTCTGCGATCGCTTTGAGCACTCCAGGATTCCCGTCCGTCACGATGAGCAACGGCTCCCTCATTCCTCGGGCCACCATCTCCTGCAAAAACCCCTTCCAGTTCTCGTAGGATTCTCGGTTGCCGACACCGATATGAAGAAGAACTCGCGTCCCATCAGCGCGATAGCCGGTCGCAACGAGGATGGGCTCTTTCCTCTCCGCTCCTTGGTGGTAGCGCAGGTACGTGCCGTCGAGCTCGAGATACAACAGCTTCTCGTTCGAGAGATCCCGTTTTCGAAACGCCTCGAAATCCTCCGACAGACACCGTGTGACCCGGCTCACCACCGACTTCGAGACACCCGTGCCGCTCAGCACGTCCGCGAACGTCGCCTCAATGTCACGCGTCGACATCCCGTGGACGTACATCCGCGCGATCAGTTCATCGAGTTTCTCGGTCCGGCTCACGTAGGCGTCGAGAATCTTTGACTGAAACACCTTCTCTGTTTCTCGTACCCGCGGCACTTGCACCGTTACCGCTCCCTCGCCCGTGAGGACCCGATGCGACTCATACCCGTTGCGTCGTCCCTTCTCCTTCGTCGTTGCCGGAGCGTTCTCATAGTAGTTTCGACCCAACGCCTCCGTCACCTCGCGCTCCAACGCATATTGAAGCATCATCTGAGCTCCCGACCGGACGATCTCCGAGAGATTCATCTCCCCAAATACCAGTTGTTCCTCGAACTGCTTGAGCAATCGCTGACTCGGTAGTACCTTTCCCATGATGTATGGTTCTCCTTTTCTGTCCCCATGACGGGGACGGGTTTGAGCTTGGGGAACCATACATCGTTTTTCTTTGACAGGAATCTTAAGACATCACCGGTCAGGGGACCGCGAGGCCTTTGCGCAGCTAGTGGATCGCCACAAGGACGGCCTGGTCAACTACCTCACCGGCCTGACCCGCTCTCGGGATCGGGCGGAGGAGCTGGCCCAGGAGTCCTTTCTGCGCCTATATCAGCACTCCGCCCGGTATCGGGAGCAGGGCCAGTTCGTACCTTTCTTGTTTCGGATCGCGACGAACCTGCTGCGATCGGAGGAACGGCGGGCCCGGCGCTGGCGTCTTCTCTCGATGAGGTTTTCGTCGAATGGTCACGATCCGGGGCCGACACCCCAGGCGCGATTGTTGAAGGAAGAGGCGAGCGAGCACGTCACTCGAGCACTGGCCGAGCTGCCCCTGAAATACCGTTCTCCTCTAGTGCTTCGGGAGATCGAGGGGTGGTCCTACCGGGACATCGCCTCGGCGCTCGGCTACGGGGAAGGGACCGTCAAGTCCCGAATCAACCGCGGCCGAACGTGTCTGCGTCATCTTCTGGGTCCGTATTGGAATGGAGGGCAAGGATGAAGGACGAAGACATCGAGAAACTACTCCGCTCGCTGCCGCGGCAGAGGGCATCAGCCGAGTTCACTCCTCGCCTACTAAAAAGGTTGGCCACGCCATCGTCACAGTCGACCACTGCGTGGCTACGAGCGCGACCGCTTCTTGCCGGAGCCGCGGCGCTCTTGCTGCTAGGTACACTCACCGCCGGGATGCGGCACTGGTACGAGCTCCGGGAGCGAGCGGAAGCCGCTCAGCGCATCGAGACGCTTCGAAGCGAATACGAAGCGCTCGAGAGAGAGCTCGACGAGCTCCGATCGCTGGCGGCGGCGTCTCAGCCGGTCGTGGAACTGGGTGGCACGGAGAGCGTGGACATCCTGCTCGATCTGAGGACACTAAACGCTGGGGCCGGGCAAGATCAGCAGGCTCGTCCGCAACGGGTCGATTATCGACGGTAGGATTAGAGATGATTCAACGAACAACCAACAGGAGAACACAAGAATGATGAGAGCGAAGAGCAAACTGCCGAGATGGATGTCTTTTCTTATGGTCGCGTTTCTTGTACCGAGTCCCGCCTTGTGGGCGCAGACGGGTTCCGATAAACAGGTTGACGTGGTGGCCCCTCGTTTCGACTTCCTCTTCAACCGCTACCTGGCCGAACCCCCGGGGCGGGGATACCTTGGCGTGCAGCTCTTGAACCTCACTCCGGAGCTCCGGATCCATTTTGGAATCTCCGAGGATGCCGGCGTGATGGTGGCCAAAGTGGAACCGGGTAGCCCGGCGGAGCAAGCGGGAGTCCAGGTCGGAGACATTCTGACCGAGATCGACGGCGAGAGCATCGAGTCTCCCATGATGCTGAGCCGCTACATTCGGGGCAAAGAGGAGGGTGACTCGGTGAGCCTAGGGCTCTGGAGAGAAGGAGGCGCGCAAGCCGTCTTCGCGACCATCGCCGAGCGCGAGCGAAGCGCGGTTTGGTTGGGCGGTTCCGACTCCGGGGAACACGGAGTCCGCGTTGTCGAGAGCGGGCCGTTTGTGTGGGATGGGCAGGACTTCCGGATCGGCGACGAAGACTTCACTGCCGCCTTGGGCGGGGCGATGGAGGGTCTAGAAGAACACTTCAATAGCGAGGAGTGGCAGGAACGCCTCGAGCACATCCAATCCATGGATTGGGAGGGTATGCGCCAGAGAATGGAAGAGCTCGGATCGCGACTGAAAGCGTTAGAACAGGAGCTGAACCAGGAGGAATCGAAGCAGTAGAACGAGCTTGGAAACGAAAGGCTTGACTCTACGACATCAGGTCATTGGACGGCACCCGTCGCGTCGTCCGATGAGCCCAAGGTGTTCACGAAGAGCGTTTGCGTCGGGTAGGCGAACTCGATGCCTTGCTCGGCGAAGCGCCGATTGATTTCCAGATTGATGGCTTGCTGGATGTCCATGAAGATGCCGTACTCCGCGCGGAGAACGTAGTAGACGATTTCGAACTGGAGGGCGCTATCGCCGAACGCCTTGAAATGGGCGCGATCGAAGCGGGTCATGTCCTGAGACTCGATGATCTGGCGGAACATGTTGGGAATGGCGGCCAGCTTGTCATTGGGTGTCCCGTACACCACTCCGATCGTGAAGAGGATACGACGCTCTTGCAGGCTCTTGAAGTTGCGGAGGCGGCCGCCCAGTAGGTCCGCGTTGGGAAAAATGATCTGCTCTCCCGACAGGCTTCGGAGGCGGGTCGTTCTGACCCCGATCTTTTCCACCGTTCCGACTTCCTCACCCACCACCAGAAAATCTCCGGTGACGAACGGCTCGTCGACGAGGATGGACAGATAGGCGAAGACGTCGCTGAGGATGTTCTGGAGCGCCAGGGCCACGGCGATGCCGCCAATCCCCAGACCGGTGACGAGGGCGGTGATGTCGACTCCGAGGTTGCTGAGCGCGACGAGGAGGACGAACACCCAGAGCACGAGCCGCGCGAGGAATCCCATTCCCGCGGTGGCGGAAGCCGGCGTTCGCGGGTGCATCTCGGTGTAGCGATTCACACCGAGCGCGACGATTCCGTTACCCAAGCGGCCCACTTGGAAGAGGAGCAACACGATGACGACGCGCCCGAGAGGGCCGGTGATTTCGTCCGAGATTCCGGTGCCCGCGAGGGCGAGGTAGAGAGCCAGGACGACCAGAAGCGACTTGAGCGTCGATTTCAACGCGTTCTCAAGAACATGCCCGAAGGGAAGCAGGTCTCTCTGGTTCCGGATCAGCTTGAGGCGGTTCAAGAAGACAGCCCGCACGGAGATCAGCACCAGGGAGAGGAGCAACCACAATCCCAGCGCGAGGAGCCACCTCGAGAGGGAGGCTCCGAAGATCTCCTGTCTCAGAAACTCGTGGTCGAGAAACTCCAGCATTTCTTTACCTTCTCGCGTCGGAACGGGGCTAACCTCGATCCGAAATCGCTTGCCTATTGTTTCGGAACGGGGCTGACACAGCAACCGGCTTGCCGGGCTTGCAAGGCGACCGGATTCCGCACATATTCTTGGTACTCCTGATTGTAAGTGTGATCCCATGGCTGAGTTGACGACGCTTCGGGAAGCCGTGTCCGAGTTGGTGCGAGACGGTCAGGCTCTCGCGCTCGAGGGCTTCACCCACCTCATCCCGCACGCCGCGGGCCACGAGCTCATTCGCCAGGGCAGAAAGACCTCACGCTCATCCGGATGACCCCCGGACGTCGTCTATGACCAGCTCATCGGGATGGGATGCGCGAAGAAACTCGTGTTTTCCTGGGGCGGTAATCCCGGAGTTGGATCGCTGCATCGGTTTCGGGATGCGGTGGAGAACGGGTGGCCGAAACCGCTTCAGATCGAGGAGCACAGCCACGCCGCCATGGCCAGCGCCTATACCGCCGGTGCCGCAGGTCTACCCTTTGCCGTCTTTCGCGGTGATGTCGGCTCGGACCTCTCCAAGGTGAACCCGATGATCCGGCGCATCGAGTGTCCTTTCACCGGGGAGGAGCTTACCGCCGTTCCCTCCAAACGACTAGATGTGACCATCATCCACGCCCAGCAGGCCGATCGCCGGGGCAACGTGTTGATCTGGGGAATCGTCGGCGTCCAGAAGGAAGCCGTTCTGGCAGCGGAGCAGTCCATTGTCACGGTCGAGAAGGTCGTCGACGAGCTCGAGGCGCCAGCGAGCTCCGTGGTCTTGCCTCACTGGGTCGTGACCGCCGTCTGCGAGGTTCCCGGGGGAGCCCATCCCTCTTACGCGCAAGGCTACACGACGAGAGACAATGCCTTTTACAAGGACTGGGATGCAATCTCTCGTGACCGGGAGCTCTTCGCGAATTGGATGCGGCGGCACGTCGTCGAGACGGCGGACTTCGCCGACTATCGTGCCAGCCTGAGAAACTTACCCGATGCGTGAGAGCGCCTTCACCGCGGAGGAGATGATGACCGTTGCCGCGGGCCACGGACTGCCCAACGGCGCGGTGTGCTTTGTCGGCATCGGGTTGCCCAGCTCGGCAGCCAACCTTGCGAGGATGACTCACGCTCCGGATCTCGTTCTCGTCTACGAGTCGGGCACGATCGACGCAAAGCCCGACGTGCTGCCTCTGTCGATCGGCGACAGCGAGCTGGCGGAGACCGCCTCCACCGTGATCTCGACCCCGGAAGTGTTCCGCTATTACTTGCAGGCCGGGCGGATCGACGTGGGCTTTCTCGGCACGGCGCAGATCGACCGCTTCGGTAACATCAATACCACCGTCATCGGGGACTATCAGAAACCGAAGGTGCGGCTTCCGGGAGCGGGTGGCGCTCCCGAGATCGCGGCCTCTTCCCGTGAGGTGTTCGTCATCGTGCGTCAAAGCAAGAGAACGTTCGTGGAGGAACTGGACTTCGTGACGTCCGTGGGCTGGAAGGAGCGCGGCCTGGATCGCGCGAAAGGCGTCACGCGCGTCGTTACGGATCTAGGCATTTTGGAACGGGAAGCCGGCGGGAGTGAATTGATCCTGAAGCAGGTCCATCCGGGCGTCACGGAAGATGAAATAAGGGAGGCGACAGGATGGAACCTGAAGACGGCGCGGGATGTGACCGAGACGGAAGCTCCGACCGCCACCGAGCTGGCCACGCTTTGCGACCTTCACAAGCGGACCACGCGGGCCCACGCACACTAGCTCTTGGCCAGCGTGTCATTCGTTCCGCGATTCGTGGTCCGGTGTGAACGTATAGCACCAGGCTTCACCTTCCAGCACGGTTTCTCCACCTTCACCGGTTACCCGGATGCCGAGCTGTGTCACCGGCTTGGTGTCATGGACCTTCAGGATCTCCGCCTCGGCGGTAATCTTGTCGCCGATGGGTCCTCCGCGTATTTCATGACGTGGTCCTTGGAAAGCGTCGCGCTGCGGCTCGCCCGTTGACCGACTCGCCAGCCCCTTTGGCGCATGATGGCTCCTTTCTCGGGGGGGCAGCCGATGCTACCCCCTTTCGGAAGTTACGGTATATTAGAGGTTTATCTAGAGCTGAAGCTAGTCAGACGGCGGTTGGCGCCGAAATAGAATCCAGGTGGTGGACGTCTTGTATATAAGAGACTCGGACTCTACGCCCGCGTGGGCGTTTTCGCTCGGAGGCGGGTTGTGGACTCGGATGAGAAGCTCCTCACTCGTTTTCTAGGCGGGGAGGAGGAGGCCTTCGAGGCTTTGGTCGTGCGCTACGAGGCGCCGCTCAGGAAGCTCGCCTATGGTTTGGTCAGAGATTGGGGGTTGGCCGAGGACGTCGCGCAGGACGCTTTCATCCGTGCCTACCGGAAGGCGACTACATTCCGTGGAGGCACATCCGTCAAGGCCTGGCTCTACCGGATTGCGATCAACCGGGCGTACGACGAGCTGCGGCGGATCCGACGGAAGAAGGAGGTCCCGCTGGGAAATGTGCCCCTCCCCGAGCGGGGACGGGCGTCCACGGAAGCGATTGCCGAGGCGAGAGAGCTGCAAACGAAGATTGCTCATGCGCTCGCGCAGTTACGACCAGAGTATCGCACGCCGCTGGTAATGCGCGAGATCGAGGGGATGACCTATCGGGAGATCGCCGAATTTCTCGACTGGCCGCTGGGAACCGTTCAGATTCGGATTCACCGGGGTCGGTTGGAGTTGAGATCGCATCTGGCCGAGTTGAAGGAATTCATATCGAAGGGAGAGTGAGACGATGACTTGTAAGCGATGGGAGCCGCTTTACTCGTCTTTCCTGGATGGGGAGATGTCCACCGCAGATGGAGCTGCATTCGGCGAGCACTTGGACGACTGTGTCTCTTGCCGCGATGCCCTTGAATCGTTGCGCGGGCTTTCCGAGATGCTGTCGGTTTCCGTGGAGCCGGATCCCGGATTCGTCGCCCGCTTTCGCGCGCGCCGAAGCGAGGAGTTTGAGCCTGCTGGGCCCGGATTCGTTTGGAGATGGCTGGCCGTGCGATTGGCGACCTTGGCCGTGGCGGCGGTCCTGGTAGCGGTTGCGGCCGTTTGGTCCTCCGAGCCGGAAGTGGAGCTGCGGGAACTGGAGGCGAGCGAGCTCGGCATCGGCTTGTCACCGGAATACGAAGAGACGGCGCTCATGAACCCCGTCCTGAGCATCGCCTTGGATCCGTTTCCGGAAAGTGAGCCTTGAAATGAAGTCGGTATGGCGCAAATGGATGTGGGCCAGTCTTTTACTGACGCTCATCGTGGGGATGGGAATGGGCGTGGCTTTCGATCGGCTCGCGCTCGAAGGAGACGGCCGCGGCGGGGATCGGCGGAACCGGGGTGGGAGGCTGGCCGCGAAGCTCACTAGTGAGCTACAGCTCACTCCCGAACAACAAGTAAAGGTAGAGGCCGCCCTTGCATCCAATCGGGAGCGGGCGCGGGAGTTTTGGCGCGAATCCCAGTCGGTCTACGAGACCTTGCGGAAGGAGTTTCGCCAAGACATCCGTGCGCTGCTCAACGCGGAGCAACAGGCGCGCTTCGATGAAATGCTCCAGCGTGATGACGAGAGGCGTCGGAGGAGAGAGGAAGGTCGATGAGAGTCAATCCGCTGGTCCGGTTCGCGGTGGAGCGTCGCGTCACCATCGGAATGCTGGTAGTAGGCATTGCCGTACTGGGGTGGTTGTCCCTGAAACGGCTGCCTCTTGAGTTCTTGCCGAGTTTCTCATCCAACAGCATTACCGTCCGCGCGAATTACGAATCCTCGTCACCGGAAGAGATCGAGAGACTCATCGTGAGGCCTCTGGAGGACATTCTGGGAACGGTCAACGGTGTCGACCGATTGCGGGCGAACGCCTCCACGAGCTCCGGCAGCGTGAGCCTATCCTTCCCCGACGGAACGGACATGGATTTGGCGGCGGTGGAAGTCCGTGATCGCATCGATCGGATCCGTCATCTCTTGCCCGACGACCTCCGTCGGGTCGATATCCGGCGGTTTCAGAGCTCGGACGTTCCCATTCTGCAGTTTCAGGTGAGCGCCGCCCGGGCGAGAGAAGAGCTCTACGTCTTCGTGGAGCAGGTCGTGCAGCGGCGCCTGGAGAGGCTGGAGGGTGTGGCCCAAGTGGACATGCGGGGGCTCAAGACGCGTGAGCTGCAAATCCAAATCGACCCCGCTAGGCTGCGAGCGCACGGCCTCGATATCCGCGATCTGGGCAACACGCTACGGGCGAACAACGTCAACCTCTCGGGAGGTTTCGTCAAAGAAGGATCGCGGAAGCTGCTCGTCCGCACGGTGGGTGAGCTCCAGACGGTCCGAGAGATCCGCAATCTTCCCCTGCGTGGCGCGGAGGGTTTGAATCTGCGGCTGGGAGACGTCGCGCGGATCGAACACACCTTCCCTCGGCAAGACGATTTCGACTTCCTCAACGGGGCCGAGGCCATGACCGTCAGCATCTACAAGGCGTCGACCGCCAACCTGCTGGCGGTCGTGGATCGCGTGAAGGCGGAGATGGAAGAGCTCGCGAAGACGCCGCGAGCGGCAGGAGTCGAAGTGCGCTACTTCCGTGACTCTTCGGTCGACGTGCGGCAGGGATTAGGGCAGCTACGAAACGCCGGCATCCTGGGTGGGCTGTTTGCCATCGCGTTTCTCTTCATCTTTCTCCGGCGATACCGCACGACGCTCCTGGTCGCCATCGCCATTCCTCTCTCGGTCGTGTTGACGTTCGTCATCATGTATTTCTCTCGCGAGGCCGGCGTTTCCGAGATCACGATCAATATCATCAGCCTGATGGGATTGATGCTGGCTCTAGGCATGTTGGTCGACAACTCCATCGTGGTTATCGAGTCGATCTTCCGGCACCACCAAGATCTCGGCGAGGATGCAAAAACGGCGGCACTCCACGGGACCAGTGAAGTGGCCATGCCCATCATCGCTTCCACCGCAACAACGATCTGCGTGTTCATCCCGTTGATTTTCATGGGTGCCATAGGGGGTCGATTTGCGCGCTTCATGACCGACGTCGGCACGACCATCTGCATCGTGATGGTTGCCTCGCTGGTCATCGCCCTGACCGTCGTGCCCATGGTCGCCGCTTTCCTTCTGCGCGGCGAGGCCCCCCGGCGAGCTCCACTGGTGGACTCCTTGAACCGTGCCTATGGGGCGACCATCGAGTTTTCGCTGCGACATCGGGCCTATTTCATCATGGCCATTGTCGGGCTGCTCTACGGGTCGTGGGTTCTTTTCGGCACCATCGAGCGGGGCTTTAACTCACGGAGCGTAGAACGTCAGATCACGGTGCACGTCGACACGCCCCGACATTACTCGTTCGAACAGGTCCAGGCCCTCTACGGTGAAGTGGGGCAACTCCTTGAGCAGCACAAGGAAGAGCTGGACGTCGCCGACATCGTGTACAGCTACCGCCGCGGCGGAGGGCGCTCGCGAGGAGGATGGGGTGGCCGGAATCGATTCCAGCTCTACCTGGTCGACGAGGAGCAGGCGCGCATCAGCCCGCGGGAGGCGCAGACGCGCCTCCGTGAATTGCTTCCCGTTCGGGCGGGAGTCGAGTTCACGATGGCACAGAGCCGGGGCCGTGGGGGTGGAAACTCCGGCATCGAGTTGGAGCTCACCGGAGACCAGATGTCCGTTCTCGAGCTGGTCGGGGACACGGTGGTCAGCGCTCTACAGCAGATCGATTGGATCCGCGATGTCGATACTTCCTTGGAGAGCGGCGAGGAGGAGATCTGGGTCGAAGTTCGCCAGGAAAGGGCTCTTCAGTCCGGGCTGTCGACCCAGGCGGTGGCTTCGACCATCAGCAACGCGCTCTCTTCCCGGCCGGTGAGTCGATTGAAGAGCGACGATCGAGAAGTCGATCTGGTCATGCAGCTTCGCGAAGAGGATCGCCAGACCTTGAATCAGCTCAAGAACACGCCGATCCTCAGCGCGGAAGCCGCCTTGCCCATTGGGGCGGTGGCCGATTTCCGAATCGAACAGAGCCCCCGAAGTATCGAGCGTGAAAACCGGCAATCCAAGATCACCATCACCGCAAACGCCGCTTCGCGAGGCACGTCGTTCGCGATGCTGGAAGAGGTCCGGGAGATCACCGACTCCCTGACACTGCCCCCCGGCTATGAATGGAGCTTCGGAAGATGGCAAAGGGAGGCCCAACAGGACGCAGGAGGGGCTCGCTTCGGGATTCTCCTGGCGCTCGTGTTCATCTACTTGATCATGGCCGCCCTCTTCGAGAGCTTCGTCCAGCCTTTCACCATTATGTTCTCCATCCCCTTCGCCTTTATCGGTGTGGCTTTAATTCTGAGGCTCACCAATCAGCCGCTCGACAACATGACCAATCTGGGGCTCATCATTCTTATGGGCGTGGTGGTCAACAACGCGATCGTGCTTCTCGACCACATCAACCGTCTGCGTTGGCAGGGCATGCCGCGGAATGAAGCAATCGTTTTGGGCGGAAAACATCGACTGCGACCTATTTTGATGACGGCGCTCACCACGATCTTCGGTCTCACTCCCATGGTGGCGCCGCTCATCGTCCCCGGTTGGCTGGGAAGACCGGAGAGTTGGGCGTCCAACTGGGCGCCGGTGGGGTTGGTCATCCTGGGTGGGTTGACGACCTCCACGTTCTTGACGCTGGTCATCATTCCGACGATCTATTCGCTCTTCGATGATCTTGCCGAGTTCTGGAAGAGGGCCTTTCAGGCCGCGTGAACACGCTTGGAAGAAGAGGAGAAGAACAAGCTGATGCGAGTCGGTAGGCTACTGGTTGTTCTCGTTGGTATCGCGCTTGGAGCAAGTGGTCTCCAGGGTTGCAGCGGCAATAGTGATGCTGAGGCTCCGCGCCCTGCAGGCGGCCCCCCGGGTGGGCGGGGTGCCCTGTCCGAGAGGACCAATAGGGACGCCCGGAACCCGGAAACGGAGGCCGGGGTACCCGTGGAAGTCGCTCAACCGGAGCGCCGAACGATTTCCTCTTTTCTCGAGACTAACGGGACGCTCGAGGCAGAAAACGACGTACAGATCGTGGCCCGCACCTCCGGGCCAGTCGTCGAGCTCCTGGTCGAAGAGGGGATGGTCGTCAAGGCGGGGCAGCTCTTGGCGAGGATCGACGACACCGAGCTGAGGGCTCAGGTGGAGATCTCCGAGGTTACGCTGGAAGAGGCGCGGCGGGCTCACGAGCGAGCGAAGGCCTCTCATGAGAACCAAATCATCAGCCAGGAGATTTACGATCAGGCGTTTACTCAGCTGGAGTCGGCGGGGGCCCAGCTCGAGCGGAACGAGATTCTTTTGGAATACACGCGAATCGTCGCTCCATTCGATGGGATCCTCATCGAGCGGTTCATCAAATTCGCCGAGAACGTGACGGCGAATCAGGCGCTTTTCCGCATTTCGGACTTCGATCCCCTGCTCTGTCTCATCCAGGTTCCAGAAAAAGAGCTCTCGGGTCTGAAGAACGGACAGTCGGCTCACATCAACGTCGAGGCATGGCCCGAAGAGCGTTTCGAAGCGCGCGTGCTGCGGGTGAGCCCGGTCGTCGATGCCGCAACGGGAACAATCAAGGTCACGCTGCAGGTCGCAGGCCAGGGCAAGCTCTCGCCGGGCATGTTTGCCAGTGTGTACCTGGTCCGCGACTCCCACTCCGATGCCCTGGTGATTCCCCGGTCTGCCCTGTCGCTGGAAAGCCTTGTTGATACCGTCTATGTCGTCGACGGAAACTTGGCCGCGCGTCGGGAGATCGAGCTCGGGTACGAGGAGTCAGCGCTCGTCGAAGTGCTCTCCGGCCTCCGCGAAGAAGACCGCGTGGTCGTGGTCGGACAGGACGGCTTGAGTGACGGCACGCCGGTGTACGTTCTTCAGGGTCCCGGAGCCGACGAGAGAACCGTCGAACGCGCGGACGATACCGCGAGAGAGACGCCGCCACCTGATGTTCGACGGGAAGCAGGAAGCGAGCCCGGCGTGCTTCCATGGCGTCCGGGGCGCCCAGGCGCATGGCGCGAGGGTGGCGGACGGATGGACCCCTCGCAGATGACACCAGAACAGTTGGAGCAGCTCAAGGAGCGAATGCGTGAGCGGGGCATGAGCGACGAGCAGATCGAAAGAATGTTGCGAGAGCGCATAGGCAATCGCCAGCGCTGACCTGCAGCGGCACCTGCCCTCATGAGGATCATCCAGTTTTCCATCCGGCGCCCGGTTACCGTTCTCGTTTTCTGCGTGGCGGCAGTCGTCTTTGGCGTGGTGGCCTTCGACGATCTCGCCGTCGATCTCCTCCCCGAAATCACCTACCCATCGCTCTCGGTGCGCACTGAGTACGAAGGCGTGGCTCCCACCGAAGTGGAGGCTCTGATCAGCAAGCCTTTGGAAGACGCGGTGGGCGTGGTCAACAACGTCGTCAAAGTTTCTTCGAGCTCGCGAACCAACCTCAGCGACATCACGCTCGAGTTCGGCTGGGGCACCAACATGGATCTAGCGTCTCTCGATGTCCGCGAGCGTTTGGATCTGGTGCAGCTTCCTGACGATGCCGGAAGACCGGTCTTGCTTCGTTACGACCCATCGCTAGACCCGGTGTTGCGGATCGGGCTGTACGGTGACGATGATTTGGTTCGTCTCCGCCTGATCGCCGAGCGGGAGGTCAAGCGTCTGCTGGAGCGTGTGGAAGGTGTGGCCGCGGTCCTGGTGAGCGGCGGTCTGGAGGAAGAGATCCACGTCGAGGTCGACGAACGACGGGTTGCAAACCTGGGGTTGAGCGTCAACCAAATCATCACCCGACTGGCTCAGGAGAATGTCAATCTCACCGGAGGCCGCCTGGAAGACGGGCAGACTCAGTATCTGGTCCGCACGATCAACGAATTCGAGCGTCCAAACGACATGAGGGGCGTGGTGGTCGACAACACAGCTGGCGCCATCGTTCGTTTGGAAGACGTTGCGCAAATATACCATGGGCACAAAGAGCGGGAAGTGATCACGCGCATCGACGGCCAAGAGAGCGTGGAGATCGCCGTCTACAAAGATGGAGGGACCAACACCGTCACGGTCGTCGACGACGTAGTCGAGCGTTTCCAGGATGTCCGAGAAAAACTAGCACAACTGGATCCCCGTCTTGAAATGTCCGTGATTACCGACCAGGCTCGGTACATTCAACAGTCCGTGCAGGACGTGATGCGGACGGCTGTCATCGGTGGAAGCTTGGCCGTCTTGGTTCTGGTGCTCTTTCTTCGGAACATACGGACCACCCTCATCATCAGCATTTCCATTCCCATCTCCGTGATCGCGACCTTCTTCTTGATGTACCTCTTCGACATCTCGCTCAACATCATGTCTTTGGGCGGTCTGACGCTGGGTATCGGCCTCTTGGTCGACAATTCCATCGTGGTACTCGAGTCCATTCAGCGGAAGCGAGAGGAAGGTCTCGATATCGTGTCGGCCGCCCAGACCGGGGCGAGCGAGGTGGGTCAGGCGGTGATTGCGAGCACCCTGACGACCATTTGTGTCTTCATACCGATCGTGTTTGTCGAGGGGGTGGCCGGGCAGCTCTTCGGCGATCAGGCACTCACTGTGGCGTTCTCCCTGGGCGGTTCTCTCTTCGTGGCGCTGACGCTCATCCCCATGCTGGCGTCCCGGCAATGGGGCCAACAAGAGATACCCGAGACGGCGCCAGCCGAAGACAAGCGGTCTTTCCGTCGCGTCCGGCAAGCACTCTTTACGCTCGGCGTCGGTTTGGCACGCTTCATCAAGTTCTGTGGACGCGGTTCGAGTACCTTGGTCTACGGCATCCTCTTTTTTCCAGCCAAAGTATTCGACGCGGCGTTTGGATTCATCACCCGCAACTATCCCCGCGCTCTCGAGGCCGTGCTACAGCGAAGAGCGGTCACACTCGGCGTCACGGTGCTTCTGTTGGCCGGCAGCCTGCTCTTGTTCGGCCAACTGGGGCGGGAGCTGGTACCCGAGCTCATCCAGGGGGAGTTTTTTGTCAACACCGAGCTGCCTCCCGGAACCCATCTAGACGTTACATCGCGCCGCTTCGAGAACGTCGAAGAGTTTGCCGGCGGGTTGGACGACGTGGAGATGGTCTACGCTATCGTAGGGGCATCGAACGAACAAGGTGGCATTGCGGGGGAACGAAGAGAAAACATCGGGCAGTTGACGTTGACCGTCGCGAGCCCGGCAGGGCGTGAAGCCGAAGATGCCTTGATGGAGGAGATTCGGCCGGTACTCGATAGGGACGGCGACATGTCCTATCGATTCGGACGTCCCTCGTACTTCAGCTTCCGGACTCCGATCGAAATCGAGCTCCGAGGTTTCAACTTGAAGCTCCTGGAACGGTTGGCCGAGGATTTACAGACGAGGCTTCGCGCGGTCGCAGGACTCGCGGACATCAAATCTTCCACCGAGGGAGGAAATCCGGAGCTCCAGATCCGATTCAATCGAGAACGGCTCGCGGCACTCGGCTACAACGTCAACGACGTCGCCTCCCTGGTGAGGGCCAAAGTGCTAGGCGTGGTGGCGACCGACATCAACCGCGAAGACCGGACCATCGATATACGACTACGTTCGCAGGAGCGATTCCGGGACAGCTCGACGGATTTGACGAATTTGAACATTGCGCCGGAAGGGACGATCGCCGTGCCGCTCTCCTCGGTGGCCGAAGTCGTCGAGGCGGAAGGGCCCGCCGAGATCCGGCGCGCCGACGGGGATCGGGTGGCCCTGGTGACCGCCAACCTGGTCGGTCGCGATTTGGGCTCGGCCTCCGAGGAAATCGTCCAGGTCCTCGAGGGCATGACGTTCCCCGCGGGCTTCGATTGGCGAATCGGGGGGCAGCGGCAGGAGATGGAGACTTCCTTTCAAAGCATGCGGTTCGCTATTCTCCTGGCCGTCTTCATGGTTTACTTGGTGATGGCGTCCCAGTTCGAATCGCTCCTTCACCCTTTCGTTATTCTCTTCAGCGTGCCTTTCTCCATGGTGGGCGTGCTCGCAACCCTTTACCTCTTCGACGTGGCTGTCAGTATCGTTGTACTGATCGGAGTCATCCTCCTGGCAGGTATCGTAGTGAACAACGCGATCATTCTGGTGGACTACACCAATCGCCTACGGCGGAGCGGACAGTCGAAATGGGACGCGCTGCGGAACGCTGGACAAACGCGGCTACGTCCAATCCTGATGACGACGTCGACCACCGTCCTCGGGCTTTTTCCGATGGCACTTGGTCTCGGGGAAGGCAGCGAGCTGCGCGCGCCCATGGCCCTCACTGTTATCGGCGGTCTCCTTACGTCCACCGCTCTGACTCTCCTTTTGATTCCCGTCGTCTATTCCTTGTTGGAGCGCGACAGTTATAACTCATGAAAGAATGTTCGCTCCCGATCCTGGTGACGCTTGCCCTGGGGCTCGCGCTTGCCCCGGCCTGCCAGAGGTCACCTGAGCAGAGGCCCGTTCCTGAGCTCGCCGAGCTCATAGACAATCTCTCCGGACCGGCTGGTTTTTTCGATACCGACAACATCATTTCCAACGAGACTTCCTACTTGCAGGTCGTGGATCGGCTCGAACCGATGGGGGGAGCCTTCATCGGTGTGGGACCGGAGCAGAACTTCACCTATATTGCGAGAATCCGACCGGAGTGGGCGTTCATCGTGGACATGCGCAGACAAAACATGCTGCAGCACCTCATGCTGAATGCAATTCTTCAAAATGCGACCACGCCGTTCGAGTATCTCTGTTGGCTCTTTTCTCGGCGCGTGGACACACAGGCTGAGTGCAGAGTCTCCGGTGAGCTCGACGGGGATCTCGAAGGGTTGATCGCGACGGTCGAGTCGATGCCACCAGACGAGGAAGTATTCGCCCGGAACTTGAACGCCATTATGAGCCACATCGAAGACAAACTGCACGTGCCGCTTTCGGAAACCGACGAAGAGCACATTCGCTTCGTCTACCGCACTTTGTTCAACGAGCAGCTGGACATTCGTTTCCGCACCTTCGGGCGACGCGCCAGGCCCTACCACCCCGACTACCGGTCGCTTCTGCTATCGCGGAGCCCCAACGGAGCGCGGAGTCATTTTCTGGGTTCGGCAGACGATTATCGATTCGTGAGGGAGCTCGCCACCGGTGGTCGGTTGGTACCGGTGGTCGGTAACTTCGCGGGAGCCCACGCGCTCCGGGCGGTGGGAGATTTTCTGCGGGAGCGCGGGCGAACGGTTTCCGCGTTCTATGTCTCCAATGTCGAGTTCTATCTGCTTCGCGCCGGGAGCTTCAGGGACTATGTCGAAAACGTTCGCTCGTTGCCTTTGCATGAGGACAGCTTGTTCATCCGCGTCTACTTCGACTACGGCGATGCTCATCCCGCCGGCCTGCCGGGCCACCGCAGCACGACGATTCTCCAAAGTATCTCGCGATTCTTGGATCTCTATGACTCCGGTGCATACCATAACTATTGGGAAATCAGTACGATAGACTATCTGCCCTGACGGGCAAGACCTCTTGTCGAATCGCCGGTGTAAGCGGCTGTTTGCCGGGGTATGAGTGACAAGCAGTCTTGATCGAGCGCCGGGTTTAGGTGAGAATCGGGTTAGAGGATATGAAGCTACTAAGAGTCGACTGGTCCGAGCTAGCGGATGCTTTCCAAGATGAAGCCCGCGATCACCGCTATTACCTCGATAGGGATACGGGTGAGGTTTATTTCTTCTCTACCTATCTCGAGAACGAGGAGGAGCAAGAAGACGAAGAGCGGATCACCACCGATGAACGGTACGTCACGATACCCCTATCGCGCCGGGTCATCCCCGTCGGCGACCTCCGTCGATTCGTCGGTACCTTGGCCGAAGGCCATGAGCGGAAATTGCTCAGCTCTACGCTCCGTGGGCGAGAGGCTCGCGTCCGGTTCAACGACACGCTCGACAATCTGCCGGAAGCGCGCGAAAAGTGGAGCCAGTTTCAAGAGCAGATCGTCGAGCATCGCATCCTCGAGTGGCTAGGCGAGGTCGGCGTTCAACCCATCTAACCGCCGCCCTCTTGCTAGCGGCGGCCCTCTCTGCGGTCTCGTTGAAGGTTGCCGCCCCGGCCGGCGATCCCCGGGAATTCATTTACATCCAAAAGTTGACCCACGATAGGGTCGTGGTCGCCTGGGGAGGGCCTTCTCAGGCGGGAGACAATACAATTGGCGAGTCGTCGCCTCCCTTTGGACCGGCCGAGCTCCGCGTCTTCTATCGTGCCAGCGGTCGTCCGATCCCCGGCGCTCCGTTTCGCACCAACGAACGAAACTAGATGGAGGTTAGTCTTCCGCAGTCGTCGACGGAGTACGGCTACGACTTACAGGTTGACGAAAGACCCTGGGGCGATGCGATCTATCGCGAGGAGCAGCTTCTCTACTTCCGAAGCTCCCCGGGTCCCACTGAATCCTCCGGGGGACTGGCGTTTCTCGTCTTGGGAGACTTTGGTACCGCGAGCGAAAAGCAGTTTCGGTTGGCGGAGGCCATGCGCCGGGTGGTGGAAGAGCAGGAGGCCGCGGGGCGACCGATCCGATACTTGCTTTCCACGGGAGACAACTTTTACGATTATTTCCTGTTCATCGCTACCGGCAGTGATGACAAGGAGTTCTATCGGAAATTCTTCATTCCCTACCAGCGCCTGTTGAGCCGGATTCCTTTCCTGCCGGCCCTCGGCAACCACGATGGCGGTGAGAGCGAGTCGGCAAGCGATCTGGCGCATTACCGAGACAATTTCTTTCTCCCGCGAGCAGTCCTGCCGGATGGCACCCCTTCCGATTTCGAAGACCGGTTCTATAGCGTCGGTCATGGAAAGGATGTCCGACTGATTTGCCTGGACTCCACCAGCAACCAGGAGACGCTCGCCGGCCTTGGTTGGCAACCGATCTATGGTGACGGCGGGCGGTCCGAGCAACGAGTGTGGCTCGAGGCCGAATTGGAGCGGTCGCGAGGAGCCCTCTGGAAGATAGCCTGGTTCCATCATCCTCCTTTCAACGCCGGAAGCGGCCACTACGGCGCGCGTTCCAAGGATCGAAACCTGCGTGAGCTGGAACGGAATCTGGTGCCCTTGATGGCCGAAGGCGGGGTACGGGTGGTCTTCAGCGGGCACGTCCACAACTTCCAAATCACCCGGGAAGAGGCGAATGGACCACTCAGCCAAACCCGGTATCTAGTCACCGGCGCGGGCGGGAAGAGTGAAGGGGGCCGGCGCGGAAGCTCGGGGTTGCAGATATTGCGACGTGAGGGGATCGCCGCAACGAACGTGGACGACCGCGCTCACTTCCTCTTGGTTGAGATCGACGGCGATAGGATGGAAGTCACCCCCTTGACGTACGGTGCGAACGGCAATCCGACTCCTTTGGCGATTCGCACCGCCGACAGCGAAATCTACTCCGGGCTCGGGCCGACAGAAATGGAGGTAAGCCCCTACCATCCGATTGTCATCAGGGCCCGACCGTCCGCCTTCGTCCCTCTTGGGGACAAGGGCGAAGGCGGGAAGTAGCTACCCGCGGAGCTCTCGAAGGGACCACTCGATCTCTTCGCGGACCTCGTTTTCTTCCTCACGTTCCAAGCGATGACGGAGTGGCGCCAGGGCTTGCTCTTGTCGGAGCCGCCCCAGTGCCCAAGCAGCATGGCCACGAACGAGCGGCTCGAGGTGGTCGAGCGCCTCCACCAGGGCCGGCACCGCCCGCGAGTCTCCCGAGTTTCCGAGCGCGATCGCCACGTTGCGAAGGAGGCCTGGGTAGCGAGCGCGCCGAATGGCGGATCTTTTGGTGGCGCGCGTGCCGATACCACCGTAGATGCGGTTGCCGATGAGGGCTCGGAGGTGGCGTGGGACGAAGCCGCGGAACTCGATGGTCAGGTAGGAGATGCAGAGCCGACTATCTACCACGAAGGGCTCCACGATCGCGTCGGTGGGGCAGGCGACGATGCAACGACTACCAGTGCCACAATGATCTCGTTCCGGAGCATCGGGAGGCAAGCCGATCGGGAGCAGGATTTCGCCCAGGAAAAACCAGGAGCTGCCCCGGCGTGAGATGGCATTCCCGTGTTTACCCAGCCAGCCCAATCCCGCCGCCACGGCATAGCCTTTCTCCAGCAAGGGGCCCGTGTCGACGTAAATCTTACTGGGGAGCTCGAAGCGCTCCGAGATGAAGAGGGCGAGCCGCTTCAGTTTTTCTTTCAAGACATCGTGGTAGTCCTCACCGTGCGCGTAGGTCGAGATCACCCCGGTGAGAGCAGAGGAAGGCTCGGGCGGGCCTTGGTAGTAGTTCAGCCCGCAGCAAAGGAGGGTTTCCGTCCCGGCGAAGCTACGTTCACCATCGGTGCGCCGGCTCGGGTCTTTTTCCATCCAGGACATTTCCCCGTGGTACCCGCGGTCGAGCCATTCTGCGAGACGGGGAGATTCCGACGGAAGCTTGGCCGGGGCGAATCCCACCAGGTCGAAGCCAATCGATCTCGCTTGCTGTCGAATCGCCTCCTTCATTTCCGCGCCGTCGGACTTCTTCATCGGATGAAGAGGAAGCGGATTGGTTTTGGTATTCATGGCGGTAGGGCAGTGGCCAACCACTCACAACGCAGCCAAGGTTGTCCGCGGTGGTGGAAGCGGTAGAATAGCGGGGTTCTCTCGCATCACGCAAGAAGGTGACCACCAGGAGCCGCGCGTGCAAAGCCTGGACTCTCTGATAGCGACCCTCAATACCATCGAGCTCGGGGACGTGACGAAAATCGAGGCGCGTCTGACGGAGATTCGCGAGGGACTGGCGGGAAGAGAACTGGATGAGCTGGTGGGGAAACTGGACGAGAGTCTAGCCGCGTTGCGGCAAGGAGATCTTCAAGACTTCCGTCGGCTCAAAGCGACCATCGTGAGTCGGCTAGGCCATCTTCGTTGAAGGGCGCTTCTTTGAAGTGGCCTGAGACCAGGTCCCATTCTCGAGGTAATCGAGCGGCGGTCCTGGCCAGCTCCTGTTGGATTGCCTCGATGCCGATTCGGTTCGTGGCGTCGTTTCTCTGGCAACGTAGGCGGGACAGTCGCTGCTTGAGCTCTTTGATCCGTTCCAAGATCCGTAGATCCATGGCATCACCTCGCTCTAACGGATTTATCAAGCAATTCTCGTGCCATAAGATATGCCCCAAACAACCCGTGTTGCCGCGGATTAGGGCTCCTCTTGTTTCACTTTTTGCTACATTCCTGTAAAAGATACAGGGTCCCCCCCACAAGGAGCGTTTAGGTGAATGACCACCAACAACCCCGACTGACCGTGGATGTCATCATCGAGCTTCCGGACGAGCGCCTGGTGCTGATCCGAAGGAAGAACCCACCTTCCGGTTGGGCTCTGCCGGGAGGCTTCGTCTATGCGGGAGAAACCGTAGAACAAGCCGCGGTAAGAGAAGCCCTTGAGGAGACCTCCCTGTCCGTCGAGCTGGTTCGTCAGTTCCATGTGTACTCTGATCCGGCGCGTGACCCCAGGGGACATACGGTGTCCGTCGTCTTCATTGGCCGCGCCGATGGAGCTCCGCGTGGAGCGGACGACGCGGCCGAGGCGAGGGCGTTCCCAGGGAGCGAGCTCCCCGAGCCGCTGGCGTTCGACCACGGCCAGATTTTGGCGGACTACCTCGCGGGAAAATACTAAGCCTGATCCCACATAATCCCTCATGTTCCGGCGTCAATACACGTGATCATCCGAATCGAGCTAGCCAGACACCTCTCACGAATCAACCCTCGTCGGACCCCTCTTTTGGGCGTCAATATACGGGATCTCACTAATAAACGTGGCCAGACGCCGGTGTGATTCCGCATATTGACGCCAAAAGGGAACCCTGCTATATTTCCGCACAGATTAGATCGCTGCAGGTGGATAACTAGGGTCCGCCCGCAAACTCCAAATCATTCACTGACCTATGGAGCCTCAGGCGCAGAGGCGGACGCCTCTCTCCCCCTCTAACGGCGGCCAAGTCCGTCCCCGCGGGGGCCTGAATCATCCCGTGGTGCAGGACGTGCTTGGGAAGGGGTCGCTCTGCACCGTTTTGGTGGAGCATCTCTCCGAGGGTCGTGAACCGGCTGCTTTCGATTATCTCTTTCGCGAAACCTCCCTCGAGACACTCAACCATTGCCTCAGCGAGATCCGCGACCAAGAAGTCGCGAACTATCTGTTGGACAGCCTTCTTCTCATAGCCGCCCTCCTTTCCAGCGGAGCCTTCATCGGGATCGAGCGCAACCGAATAGAGCTGAAAACGCTCATGGTCCGATCCGGCGATGATCTCGCCAAAGCGCGAAGGAAATCGAGTCGTTCTTGGACGGCTGTCCGTTTTCCGGGAGCGGGGAGGACTTGCGCGGTCTCTACGGACAGCGAGTCCGGGATCTGGCGGGAGACTTGAAGTTCCTCCGTCTGGAGCTGGATCGGTGGGTAAGGAAGTTCGTTCCCTTGGACGGGGACCTGCCCGTCGGGAACAAGGGTAGGGAATTCTTGGAGGCACGGATCGGTACGGTGGTCGACGAGCTCGGACTTCGCCTCAAGGAACTTCAGGAAAGCACTTGTTTCGTCATGTTCGAGCAACTGAACCTCTTCGACGCGACGTTGACCCGCAAGAAGCTATTCAGGCGCGATCTGGAGAACCAGCTCGACCTGGATCGTTTCCTGGGCTGGTTCGGTGAGTTGATGTCGAAGGTTCGGGATTACGACGAGCAGCGCCGGCCGGATCAGCTTCAGAAGGTTCGAGTCCTGCTCCAGGATTTCCGCCCCGATCAGTTTCCCACTCTCGCCGGAGTCCGTGAGTCCGACCATGCTCTTTTCAGCAGCTTCGTGCAGCGGTTGCGAGACTATCGACCTGGGCAAGCCGGGCGAAAAGAGGATCCCGTGCACTCGTTCCTTCTGTTGTTGGGAAATGTGCTGAAAAGCCTGAACCAGCGCTCTAGCGATAACTCGCCGATGGATCCCTCTCCCTTAACCCTACATTCACACCTAGCGAATTACTACTCGCGGCGGCTTTCCGCACCAGCGAAGCGCGTACAATAGACGCGGGCTCACGAAAGAGGAGGCGTAGCAATGTACGGACGGGCGCGCGAGCTAATAGTCGGCGTATTGGATGACATCCGACAGTCTGGACTCTACAAAGAGGAGAGAGTGATTGCTTCGCCGCAGGGGCCGTCGATCCGCGTCGTGAGCGGGGAGGTCTTGAACTTTTGCGCCAACGACTACCTAGGCCTTTCGAGTCACGCGGAGATCATCGCCGCCGCGAAAACAGGTTTGGAGCAGCGCGGCTACGGACTCTCCTCGGTGCGGTTCATCTGCGGCACCCAGGACGTTCACAAACAACTGGAGCGTGGGATCTCTCGATTCCTCGGAACCGCGGATACGACGCTCTATAGCTCTTGTTTCGACACCAACGGGGGTCTCTTCGAGACGCTCCTCACCGATGCCGACGCTGTCATCAGCGATGAGCTGAACCATGCCAGCATCATCGATGGGATTCGATTGTCGAAGGCACGCCGGTTTCGCTACCGGAACGGTGACATGGGGGACCTCGAAGCCAAATTGAAGGAAGCCTCGGACGCGCGGATTCGCCTGATCGCCACCGACGGCGTCTTCAGCATGGATGGTCTCTTTGCCCCACTCGACTCCATCTGTGAGCTTGCCGATCGCCACGAAGCGCTGGTCATGGTGGACGATTCCCACGCGACCGGCTTCGTGGGCGAGACCGGTCGGGGCACCCCGCAGCTCTTCGGGGTCCAGGACCGGGTCGACATCCTCACCTCGACCCTAGGTAAGGCACTGGGTGGCGCCTCCGGCGGTTTCACCAGCGGACGCAAGGAGGTCGTCGAGCTGCTCCGGCAGAGAAGCCGGCCGTATCTTTTCTCCAATACGCTGGCCCCGGCCGTGGTCGCCGCCAGCTTGAAGGCGCTTGAGCTCTTGGGCTCGAGCACGGAGCTCAAGGATCGCCTCTTAGAGAACACGCGCTATTTTCGCGAAATGATGGTGGCGCGGGGATTCCGCATCCGGGAGGGGGACCATCCCATCGTGCCCATCATGCTCGGCGACGCCAGGCTGGCCCAGAATATGGCTCGAGACCTCCTGGACGAGGGCATTTACGTCATCGGCTTCAGCTACCCGGTGGTACCGAAGGGCAAGGCGCGGCTCCGGGTGCAGATCTCGGCCGCTCACGAACGAGAGCACCTGGATCGCGCCATCGAGGCCTTCGTCCTTGTCGGCCGTCGACACGGTCTAGTGACGTAGCGGGCTCACGAAAAACGTCAGCCTGCCCGAGCATTTGAGGAATGCGCGCCGATGACAGCGCTGGCCGTGGCGGTGTCCGCCTTCGTCCGTGCTGGGGACCAAGAGAACTTCGGCGGACCAGCCGAAGCTTTCAGCGAAGGCTGGGGCCCCGCGGCAGTGAGACACTACTAAGGACGGGCCCCAAACGCTTGCAGCGGCCGGGGCTAGTGGCTACTATTCGGCTCGGAGGCACAGAATGTTGTTAACAGGGTCGCGATCTTGGTTGCACCGGCGGAGATGGCAAGTTCTCGCCGTCCTCGCGTTTGGCGGACCTCTGGTGGCCATCGCCTTGGTCCAGTACCGTTGGCTGGAGGAGCTGAGCAGCCGGTCCCGGATGGCGGAGTCCCAACAGAACCGGGTTGCGGTGATGAGCGCGGCGGCCTTGCTGGAAGACCGAGTCACCGGCGCTCGGTTGGAGACACTCCCCCCCATCCCGCATGAGGACATCCTCGAGCTGAGGCTCGATGCGCTCGGTCGACAGTTCGACGAGGCCCTCGAGCGATTTCCCTACGTGCAGCACTTCTTCCTCTGGGTTTCGCCGGCACCTCATGAGGAGACCCTCTTTTACCTGCCGGAAGAAAAAGACTTTCGGGCGGTTCGCAAAGCGGCGGACCGCTGGCCTTCCGAAGTTTGGCAGATGGATACCGACAGCCCTCGCTGGTCGGAGTTCACCATCCCTGGCGATTCACCTAGGCAAGTGGTGATCCACCGGATGACCGACCCCGACGACCCAAGTCGAACCGCCCTGGTAGGCTTCTGCGTCAATCTCAATCGCTTCGCCAAGGACTTCCTTCCCTCGTTCCACGCCGAAAACGTAGCGCCCTTGCTCGGACAGATTCCCGGGCGGGAGGACGTTGCGTTTGCGGTCTTCGATGAGAGCGGGAAGAACGTGTTCGGTACAAAGCCCGACCTCGACGCCCAGCTTGCCGATTCGTCGGCGGAAATACAGCTCTCATTCGCACTGCCCAGTGAGCGCTCCGATCGAAACATCGAAGCACCGGTGTGGCGTCTGGCGGTGGGCGAGAAGCACGACGGTATCCAGGAGATGCTGAAACAGGGCGCTCTCGGCAACCTGGCCATCGTCGGCGCGGGGATTATCGTCCTCGGCCTGGGGACGATGCTGATCGCCCGCAGCTCAAACCGCGAGGCCAAACTCTCCGATCTGAAGTCCCGTTTCATTTCGGGAATCTCTCATGAGCTGAAAACGCCACTCTCGATGCTCCGCCTCTACTCGGAGATGCTCGAGCTGGGACGGGTGCCGAACGAGATGGAGCGCAAGCTTTTTTACCGCAAGTTGCGGCAGCAAGCCGAGACGATGGGCGACATGTTGGAGGAGATCCTCGATTTTTCGCGGCTCGAGGCGGAACAGCAGCCCATCTCCAAGAAACCGTACCCTCCCCAGGAGATTCTCGAGGAAGCCGTGGAGGTGCTTGACGCGTCGGGGCCGGATCGTGACCTGGTCACTGTCTCCACCGACGGACGCTTGCCCGATCTTCTCTGCAACCGCCCCAGCCTCGTGAGGGCCGTCTACAGCTTGTTGGACAACGCCTTCAAGTACAGCGACCCCGATCAGCCGGTCGAGGTTCGCGCGTCTCGACGCAACGGCATGGTGGCGGTGGCCGTGACGGATCGGGGACGAGGCATTTTGTCGGAGGATCTGCCTCACATCTTCGAACGGTTCTATCGAGGCGAGACCGGGAAAGCGGTCAAGGGCACCGGCCTGGGCCTGTCCATCGTCGACACCGTAGTGAAGGCACACGATGGAAAGATCGAGGTGGACAGCCAGCCTGGCCGTGGAAGTTCCTTCACCATCCTTCTCCCGGTGCCTCCGGAGGCTGGTTGATCGTGAGCGAGCATCTGCTGATTGTGGAAGACGAAGAAGGGCTGCGGGAAGGACTGCGCACCAACTTCGAGTTCGAAGGCTATCGTGTTTCTTTGGCACGGGACGGAGTCGAGGGGCTCGAGTCCGCGCTGACTCTGAAACCGGATCTGGTGATTCTGGACATCATGTTGCCGCGGATGAACGGTTTCGAGGTCTGCCGTAGGGTTCGCGCCGCCGGGCACGATTTCCCCATCATGATGCTCACCGTGAGACGTGGAGAGCCGGAGCGGATCCGGGGCTTCGAGATCGGCGCCGACGACTACGTGCTCAAACCTTTCAGCGTTCAGGAAGTGTCTGCACGCGTGAAGGCGCTTCTTCGTCGGAGTCAGCCGCATCCATCCGAACAGCGGACGTGGAAGCTGGGAGGAGTGAAGATCGATCTTGTGCGCCAGCAGGCGACGCGCCAGGGCCGCCCGGTACGTCTATCCTTCCGCGAGTTCGAGATCATGCGTTGTCTCGCCGCCCGCGCCGGAGAAGTCGTCACCAGAGAAGAGCTCCTTGGTCAGGCGCTCGGGTATTCTCCTTCCGCGTCCTCGCGGGCGGTGGACAATTTGATCGTGAGCCTGCGAAAGAAGATCGAACAAGATCCGCACAATCCACGCCACATCCTCACCGCCTACGGAGTCGGTTACAAGCTCGTCGAATAGCGCCTCGGTCTCCACCATCCCGCGCCGATAGCTCCAAACGACTGTAAAATAATGCTTTAGTGCCATAGCGCCGCGGCACATTCCGGGACAACCAATTACAATCTACGACCGGGCAGAAGTTCCGCACCCGTTAGAATCTCGATAGCACGATGCGTCCCGATCGGAACTTGGACCCTACTGAGTCGCCCCCGCACCTACTCATCGTAGAAGACGACGACGGGCTGCGAGTCAACTTCGAGTTACGAAGGGTATCTGGTCACGACCGCGGTCGACGGTCGTAACGGCCTCGAGCTGGCGCTTTCTACGAAACCGAGCTTGCTCATTCTGGATGTCATGCTTCCGGGGATGAACGGATTCGACGTATGTCGCCGAATCCGCACCGCCGGGCGCACCTTCCCGGTGCTGATGCTGACCGTTCGACGATCGGAGAGCGACAAGGCGAAGGGTTTGAGCTTGGGAGCCGACGACTATGTGGGAAAACCGTTCAGCCTCGCCGAGCTATCCACCCGTGTGAAGGATTTGTTGCGCCAAAGCCAGCACGCACGGTGCCCTGACGAGTTCAAAGACAAGCTCGAACTCAAACGTGAAACAGGCGAACCCATTCCGGGTCCGCCCGTTTCTGCTTTTCTCCTACCTCTACTCTCCGCTAGGGGCGTCTGGATACCATTTACGAATGCGAACTTTGATATTCGACTCACCCGCGAGGGCCGAAGAGAACTCGTCAAGATCCGAACCGCGGAAGTGGTACGGGTACACTATCGCCGGCTGGAAGGCCTTCACGCACTCGGCCGCTTCGGTGGGCGGCATGGTGTAGGGCAAATTCATCGTCATGAAGGCTACGTCGATGTTCTCGAGGGCGCGGACCTCGGGCACACACGCCGTGTCTCCCGAAAAATACACGCGCTTTCCGCCGAGTGTCAGGATGTAGCCGTTGCCCCGTCCCTTGGTGTGGAAGAGCTGTCCGGGCTCGGGACCGCGCTCCAGGTTGTACATGGGAATGGCCTCGATGCTGACGCCGGCGACGGTCTTGGTCTCCCCATTCGCGATGAGGGTGAAGTTGGGTACCGCGTCCCCCGCCTGCTCTGCCACCGCGGCGGGTGCAACGACCGGGGCTCCTTCCTTACGGAGCTGGCCGATCTTCTCCGCGTCGAGGTGATCGCCATGGATGTCCGTTATCAAAATCAGGTCACCCTGCGCCTTGCCCGTGTAGTCGCCCTGGCTGGGGTCGACGTAGATTAGCTTGCCCCCGAACTCCAGCTGCACGCTGCCGTGTGCGATGGGAGTGATCACGATCTCGCCGCCACCCTCGGCGGGAATCGTGTCGGAAGCCTGCGGTGCTCCTACCGCGGGGAGCGCCAACAGAAGCGCTCCAATCAGAGTGCTGACGTGTAAAACTCGAACCATAATGCCCTCCTCGTTTTAAAAGCGAAACCCCTCTGTCGGTTATTTCCTCATGCCTATGGAACCACCGCCGGTATCACTCCGCGGACGTGGAAACGGCAACGGCGGCCGCCCGTCTTTCCCGCATGAAGGCGGAGCTGGCCTCGAGCACTACAAAGATTGCCGCGATGACGATCAAGAGATCGATGGCCATCAGCAGGTAGTTCCCCGACGCGTAGAGATCCCATAGCTGGTAGAGCGCGGAGAAGAACGCCATCGCCGTGACGAACACCATCGGGATCATGGTGTACTTGGCGGGACGGCCCAGTTTGACGAGCATCACGCTGATCACTAGCAAGGTGAGGCCGGCCAGCAATTGGTTCGTGGTGCCGAAGAGCGGCCAGATGATCATGCCACCCGTTCCCTGTGACCCACCGGCGCCGAAGGCGAGTGCCAGGCACGCCCCAACCGCTACGAAGGTGGCGACGTATCCGTTCCGGAGCGCCGGTATGTTATAGATCGTGCCCCATTCCTGCACGATATAGCGCTGCAAGCGGACGCCAGCATCCATGGTCGTGCCAGCGAACAGCACCGTCATGACGGTCAATAGGGTGGCGGCAAACTCCACCCGAAGACCGAGTCCATTGCTAACGATCGTCGCGCCACCCTGCACGAAGGCGGCCACGCCACCGGCGCCGAAGTTAGCGTACATGGCCTCCCAGTCGGCGAGCGAGGCGAAGCCGGCGCTCGCGGCGATGATCGAGACCAAGGCCAGCGCACCTTCACCGACCGAGCCGAGATAACCCACGAAACGGGCATCGGGCTCCTTGTTGAGCTGCTTCGACGTGGTGCCGGAGCCGACCAGGCCGTGAAAGCCGGAGACCGCGCCGCAGGCGATGGTGACGAACAGGAGCGGCATAATCGGCGGGGCGCCGGCGGGCACGTTGGGGTTGATAGCCGGCACGACCACCGTCGGGTTGGCGATGAGAACGGCACCGTAGAGAAGGCCCAAGCCGACGAAGAGCTGGATGCCGTTGATGTAGTCGCGTGGTTGTAGCAACATCCACACCGGCAGGAGCGAAGCGATCGCCGCGTAGATAAAGAGGATGATGATCCATTGCGCGCCGGCACCGAGGCCGAGGAACTGAGAAGGTACCTCGATGGGCACCGCCTCTCCGAGCCAGATCACCGCGTACAGAACGATGGTGCCGATCACGGTTGGCCACAGGATGGGTTTGTGTAGTCGGTAGATGAGGAGACCGATGACCAGCGCCACCGCGATGGCGCTCCAGGCTGGGATGACGCTGCTGGGTGTCGCCTGAAAGGCGGCGGCAATGGCCACCGCGAACACCGCGTTGACCATCAGGAGCAGCAAGAAGATCACGATCATGAAGAGGTTCCGGGCGCGCTCACCGACGACGTCTCCGGTCAGGGCTCCGACCGATTTGGCCTTGTTTCGTACGCTCGCCCATATGGCCCCGAAGTCGTGGACGCCGGCGAAGAAGATGGTGCCCACCAGCACCCAGAGAAAGGCGGGCAGCCATCCCCAGATGATGGCGATGGCGGGGCCGATGATCGGTGCGGCGCCAGCCACGGCGGTGAAATGGTGGCCCCAGAGAACGATTCGATGCGTCGGAACGTAGTCGACGTCGTCCCTCATGGAATGAGAGGGTGTCTCGAAATTCGGATCTAGCTGGTAAATCTTCTTGGCGATGAAGTCGGAATAGAAACGGTATCCCAAGAACATCGCGGTCAAGCCAATAACCGCTATGACGATGGCACTCATGAATCCGTCCCCTCCACGTTCTGGCTAGCTACGGGGCCGCCTTGGCCCCCTACCCGCACGATTTTATAATTGAGGAGGTCGTTCGGGAGTCTGCTACCGGACACTGAAATCCGTTTCGGCGGTGGCGGTCTCCCCGGCCACCGCGTCGCTGACCGAAACAACCAGGGTGTAATCTCCCGGCTCGAAGTCCTTGAGAGGTATCGCCGACAGGATGCTTCTCTGCCGCTGGTCGGTCGGGTAGAGGTAGGTGGCAGGAACCTCCCGATAGGGTTTGCCGTCCATTTGGATCCGGTAGCTCAACTGGATCGAGTTCTTCCCTTCCGCATCGAGGGCCACGTTGTAGGCTTCTAAATAGATGTTCAGGGCCCCGCTCGTCCTAAAGATGCGTCGGAAGTTGGGGTAGACCTCGAAGTCCCCGAAGCGGAACGGCTGTTTCTCCCCGGGTGGTGGGGGTGGATCGAGCTTCACGATGGCTTCCGAGAGGACCACGCTGCTCAATTTCAGGTGGGCCAAGCCGGTCGAGGGCGGCCCGAGATCGGGGACGCGGATCGTTTCCTCCGAGGACCGAATGGTGTTGCTGGCGTGGTCCCGCACCGCCAGCAACAGCCGGTACTCTCCGGGCGGGGCATAGAAAATAAGCTGGTAGAGCATGAACTCCTGCTCCAGCGTGCGGATTCGGTCGGACGCAACGGTGATGGTTTCCTCGCGGTTGAACTCATCGATGACCGTGCCGTCCATGCCCACGATCCGGCCGAAGATGTCGACGCGGGTCTCGTAACGGTCCGGCTTTTCCAGCAACGTGAAGTCGCTGTAGGCCAGCCTGACGGTCACCGGCGTGCAGACATGACCCTCGCCGGCACGGAAGAACTCGATGGCGCGCGCGGCATCGAGGGGTTTCCTATTGAAAGTGGCCGTCGCGGTGACGGCCTCGGAGAGTGGCCGGAGCTGTCTCGCCGGGACCTGAGACACCAAGGCGAGGTTGGCCATCCCTTCCATCTCAGGCTGCCTTCCGGCCAGGCCCAGGCCCAACGTGCCCATGCGCCCGAGGTTCATGGCGCGGATCTCCATCACGGTTTCCGGCTCGAGGAGCCCTGTCCCCAGAAACGCCTCCGTGCGGCGCGACGAATCCGAGTCGGCGAGGAGATTGTAGGTGATCTCGTACTCACCGATGGAGCGCGTATCCACGAAGGCGATCTCCATGTTCTGCGGGAGCGAGGGATGGGGAGGGTCCCGATAGAGCCAAACCTCGGTGGGGTACTGGTGCATGTGGCGGCCCATGGGATCGGAGTCGATCTCGTTGGGTGGACCGAGGAGGATGTAGAGGCGTCCCCGGTCGGTCTTATAGCCGGGCCGCCCGGCGCCGAAGAACTTGTTGGCGTAGGCGAGGCGACGATAGTGCTCGATCTGATACTCGTTCTCCGGGGTCTCCGGGGTCGGGTCGCGGCGCTTCCAGAAGGCGTCGATGAATCTCACCCTCTCCTCGGACGTGGTGAGCCGTTTCCAGGTATCGCGCTCGTACGGCATGATGATGTAGTGGGCGATCTCCTCCATCCAGACTTTGGCCGCCTCTTCCTCGGTGAGGTCCTCCAAGCGCTTCTGAAGACTGAGCCCCGTGACGGGAGCGGCAAGCGCCAGGAGGAGCAGGAGGGAAAGAGCTACTCTCATACGCCCATTTATAGCAAAGTTGTCGAGCCAGGTGAAATCTAATTCGGTGACAGGCAGGAATCTGCAGGCGTCAAGCGGCGTGCGTGCTGCTATCAATCGAGTCAGACGCCAGTAGCTTGTCACCGAAATTGGGAACTAAAAGAAAAAGGCCGGACCCCCATTCCTGGGGATCCGGCCTCGTGGAGAGAGCTTAGAACCTGAAGCGGGCGCCGAGCTGCATCTGCCGCGGGAAGTTCGCCCCGGTCGATGTGTTGAAGCTGCCGCTCGTGCGCCTGCCCTGGGGATTGCCCAAGTTCGTTTTGTTGCCCAGGTTGAAGATATCCCAGTAGAGACCTACTGACCTGTTGCCTCCGAGATCGAAGAGGTAGCGAATGGAGACGTCGAACCCGAAGTAGCTCGGTCCATTGATGCCGTTGATGACCGCCGCGTTCTTGGCACCGATCTCGGACACGATCGGGAAGTTGGCGTCATCCATGCCCTGGATGGGCCGGTCGTTGCGATCCCTGTCGCTGTTGCCATCCGTTCCGGTCGTCTCGGTCACGCCACGTCCCGACTGGGCGCTCAGGAGGAAGCCTATATTCAAGCCCCCGGCGGGGTTCAAGTTGCCGCCCACCGTGAAGACGTGCCGGCGGTCTCCCACGCCCCGTCCATAGTCGGCGCGGATGTCGTTGTCATCCCAGACTGTCGGCTCGGCGCCGCCGCTAGCCGAGACCCGGTTGGCCTTTTGCAAGGTGTAGGCGGTTCTCATTCCCCAGCGGTTGGAGAAGCGTTTTCTGATCCCGATCTGCAGGGACCTGTAATCGCCGTTCATCTCGTCGCCAGGGGTCTGATACTGGAAGATCCGCCGATAGCTGACATCGCGCGCTGGCCCGAACGGGATGAGATCGCCATTGGGATCGAAGCCATCGGGGCCCGGCCGCACGCCGTTGACCGGCTCGTTGATGTCGCGGCGGAGGATCTGATCGCGGGTCACGTTGGCCACATAGTCGGCGGTGAGCGCCAGCTCCGGGGCGAGCTCACGCTGGATGCCGAAACTCCATCCCCACTGATAGGGCATGGACCGGTTGGGATCGTCGAACCGCGGCTCGCGATTGTACACCGTCTCTGACAGGGCCAGGGCTCCCAGCCGCTCCAGATCGGCAATACCGGCGTCACTGAGCACCGCGATCCCCAGATTGCCGTCCGAATCGGTGGTCAGCTTCGGCGTCAGTATATTTACCGCCTCGGGGTCGTCTGGGGAGACGCTTACCTCGGGGTTCCGGGTCTCCAATGTCCGCCGTGCCAAGTCGACGTTGATGGCGGTGCGCGACCATAGCGTGAACCGACCGAATCCACCCCGAAGCACGGTCTTACCGTCGCCCGTGGGATCGTAGGCGAAGCCCAGGCGAGGGGCAAGATCGTCTCCGGCATTGGGGGTGCCACTCTGGTAATCGTAGCGAAGGCCGAGGTTCAGGGTCAGCTGATCGTTGAGGCGCCACTTGTCGGCGACGAAGAAGTTCATCCGCCACTCTTCGGCGCCTTCATCAATGCCGTCCAGCCCGGGTGGGATGATGCCGATCTCGAACTCGACGGGAAAGGTGGAGGGATCCGCCGGGTTGTAGGGACGATCGGTCTCGAAGCCGAACGCGCCCGAAGCGACCCGAATCCGTGACGCGATCTTGTTCTGGCTGTAGCCGAACCCGAACTTGAGGTTATGGTCCCCACTGTCCGTCGGCAGAAAGTAGCTGAAGGTGTCGTCGAAAAGGTAGTCGCGGACACGGGTTGCGTTCCCGTTGCCGCCCAGTCCGGTGGTATAGCTGGGGTGAGAGTTGGACTGGAGGAGGTCGAACTGGTTCCGCCCCGCAAAGCCGATAAACTCCACGTCTTCTGAGAAGAAGGTCTGCGAGCCGCTATTGAGCTGTTCCCCGATCCGGGTAAAGCGAAGCGAGTTGGAGGCCCGATCCCCGAGGATGGAAGTCCAGGAAAAACCGACGCTGGTGTCCCAGTCGCTCTCGAAACCCTGCGCGTCAAACATGTCGGTACCGGTGTTGAAGCCTTCGCCTTTAGCTGGCGCGGTCTCCAAGACCCAGCGCAAGGTAAAAATGTTCTCGGGGTTGGCCTGAAAGTCACCCCGAGCGAAGTAGTTGTTGCCGGGGACCTCAAAGTAGCCAATGTGGTCAAAGGCGATGGGCGCACCTTCTGCCGGGAACGTCTTGGGTCCGCCGATCTCCTCATCGTCCCGCTCGAAGTTGAAGAAGAAATGCAACTTGTCCTGAATGATCGGCCCGCCGACATTGAAGCCCGCCTGAATCGTGTTCTCGTCGGGCTTGGGCAAGCCGGCATCCTTGGCGAAAGAGGTTTCGGCATACAGGGAATCATTCCGGAAGTAGCCGTAGACGCTCCCCGAGAAATTGTTGGTGCCGCTCTTGGTGACCATGTTGATGACCGCCCCGGCGGCGCCGCTATACTCGGCCGAGTACTGGCTCGCCAGGATCTGGTACTCGGAGATGATATCCAGCACCACCCGTACCTGCATTCCCGGGCCGGAGCCCAGGCGGCTGTCGTTGTTGTAGCCCCCGTCGATCATGAACAGGTTTTGCGAACCCACCGCACCATTGGCGGTGGCCCCGCCGCCCTCGAAGGTCGACTGGGATTGGTTGGGCGTCATGCCCGGAATGAGCTGGGTGAGGGCGGTGAAGTTCCGGAAGTTGGCCGGGATCTCGTCGACCTCTCTCGAAGTCAGGGTGCCGCCGATGCGGTTGTTGGTCACCTCGACCAGCGGTGTCTCCGCGGTCACGGTGAGGACCTCTTCGATGGTCGCCAGCTCAAGATTGAAATTGACGGTGAGCTCCGCACCGGAGCTCATGATCAGTCCCGTCTGATTGATGGTCTTGAACCCTGGCATCACGATGTTGATGTCATAGGCTCCTGGCCGCAGGTTGACGATGATGTACGCGCCGTCCCCCTGGGAAACGGACGTGCGGGTATAGCCCGTCGCCGGCTCGGTGAGAGTGATGGTCACTCCCGGAAGCGCCAGTCCATCGGGGTCGACGACCCTGCCGTTGAGCTCACCGTCTTGGGCTTGGCCCAGAGCGGTAGTGGGTAGGCCCATCGCCACAAGCCCGATGAGAGCCGCTACCCAGAGCATCCTACTGCTTCGCATAATGACCTCCTTCTTACGAAAAGAAGACTCTTTCCTATCCATTTAGAAAACGTAGGGCGCTCCCCGACCCCCAAGACCAGGTGTGCGGCTGGTGTGTGCGTGTGGAAGTCCTTGTTCCACGCCCTTTAACACGGCGCTATCCTACCGGCTCCGGGCCGCGACCCAGGTCGGGAAATGTAAGGAGTTGTCTTGAAATCACAGGCGGCGGACCGCCCCGCAACCCGAGGCGGGGACACCGTTTCGGGGATTCGATCCAAGGGCTTGGATCGATCCGCGTGGGAAAAGTGCGGCAAGCCGCTGGGAAGGCGGCCGTTACGAGTCATCTTCCGGTCTTCCTAGAAAGGCAAGCGGTCTGTTCAGAAGAGCTCTTTTTTGTGGTCCTCTTGGCTCACATCCATTTACGAGACTCACTCCAGATTCCGGGGATGTCCCGCCGGATGTTGAATTTGGTGTAGCGGCGGCTCCTTGGCCGGCCTAAGAATAGGTCTGCCAATAAACCGTCTCCAGAGGGGGACAAGGAGCCACCAATGCCTAGGAAATCGAAGAAGCCAGTAAGAAAGCAAACGCACTCGCCTACGGGCAAGGTAGTTGGCCAAGTCGGTCAGATACTGCTACCGATGATAGCTGGGATCGCGGCCACGAAGGCGGATCTGACGGAATGGGTGTACGAGCAAGGACTGACAGCTCTGCACCTACTGCTCAGAGAGGACGCCGAGGAGATCGCGGGGCTCAAGGGCAAGCACGAGAAGGAGCGAACTCATAACCACTGTGGGAGCACGAACGGAGAGCTGAGCTTCGGTGGTCGTCGCATCCAAGTGTCGCGACCTCGAGTTCGCTCGAAGTCGGGCGAGGAGGCGTCGCTTCCACACTTCGAAGCCTTCCGCGAAGAAGACCCGCTTCCAGAGCGAGTATTGAATCAGATCTTGGTGGGGGTATCGACCCGAAATTACGAATCGAGTCTGGACAAACCCGCGGCCAAGTTGAAGTCTCGTGGCACGAGTAAGAGTGCCGCCAGCCGTCACCTCGTGAGCCAGACGACTAAGAAGCTCGAGGAATACCTGTCTCGGCGGCTAGAGGAGTTCGAGCTTGCGGCACTGATGCTGGATGGCCTTGAGGTGGCCGGACAGACCGTCGTCGTAACTCTCGGTATCACAATAGATGGAACGAAGGTGCCCCTGGGTATATGGCTGGGCTCGACGGAGAACTCTCGGGTGTGCACCGCGATGTTGCAGGACCTTCTCGAGCGAGGCTTGCGCGTCGATGAGTCGATTCTCTGCGTAGTGGACGGAGGCAAAGGCATCCGCAAGGCACTCGTCGACGTTTTGGGGGACCTCGCGGTCATCCAAAGGTGCCAGATCCATAAACTCCGGAATCTTCGCTCGTACCTTCCCAAGTCTCGTCACGCCTACGTGCTCCAGACGATGAAGGAAGCCTACAAGTGCAAGAGTGCCGACAAGGCGCGCAAGCGACTTCAGGCATTGGTGTCGTGGCTCGAGCGAAACGGCTACGACGAAGCTGCCGGAAGCCTTCGTGAAGGGATGGAAGAGACACTCACGGTCGTGAAGCTCGCGCTGCCCGCCTTACTTCGCCAGTCTCTTGCCACGACGAACGCCATTGAGAATCTCAACGGAACCATTCGCAGAGTATCGAGAAACGTCAAGCGTTGGTAGAGTCCTTCCATGGTTCGCCGATGGACCGCTCTTGGCGTCGTCACCGCGCAGAAAAAGTTCCGGCGTATCAAAGGCTATCGCCATATGGGCGCTCTCGTTCACGCGCTTAGAAGCAAACAGAAATCTCTTGACAGCGATGAGTTTGCTGCCTAAGAGTATTCACAGGTGCCGCCGCTACCCGACCAAATTCAACAGCGGCCGGGACATCCCCCAGATTCAAGAGGTCGCGTTCAGAGAGTACGTGTACTTCATTGTCTACTCATCAAGCTGGCCTTCTGGCCACTCTTGCTGCTACTAATGTTTGCAGTCACGATAGCTCTCTTCTACTGATCGCGTTGTCTCGGTCCTCTTCGAGACCGCATTGCTCGCAGTGAAACACACGTTTCCTCAGAGGGAGCTCGGGCTTGACGCACCGACATTCCGAGCAGGTCTTGGAAGACGCAAACCATCGGTCCGCCACTTCGAGATGATTGCCGCGCATCCGGGCTTTGTAGTCGAGCTGGCGTCGAAACTCGTGAAAGCCCATGTCGGAGATTGCACGCGCGAGTCGGCGATTCGACAAACCGTCGCCGAGACCACTCGGCCGCTGAATCTCTGTTCCTCTCGCATCCCGCCTTCGCCCTTCGGGCTACGGCGAGGTCCCGCCGAAGCGCCTTGCGCATAGGCGGACCGAACCCAGCTCAAGCGCGGGATTCGGATCCGTTTGCCGCTCACTTGGATATGATCCCCGCCGATATAGAAACGGTCGTTTGCCTCCTTTCGTTTGAACCGTGAATAGCGGGACTTTTTGTCGAAAAAGCGACGAAACGCAGCTTGCAGATGCAGAAACGGCTGCTGCGACGCGTACTTCGTCACTTCATACGTCCACGGAAAATCGACGGCCTTCTGGGCATTGAAATCCTTCTTCAGCTTCAGAGCATAGACTTTTCCCCCGCCTCGTACCGGCGCTTCCATTCCGCGAGGCCCCAGTTCCACGCAAACCGTGAAGTTCCACATGCCTTGCGGAAATACTCCTCCTGGCCACGATTCGGCGTAAGCCGTATCTGATGCGCCAGCATCACCATCCTTTCTTACTCGCTCAGTACCTTCGCCGCTTCCACGAGCTTCTTGTTCTTGTGCGAGCGCGAACCGTACATCCGTGCCGAAAACACCGTGATGATCTCTAAGACGTCCTGCACCAGCTCCTCCTCGAACGAGGACTCCTCACCCTGATTCAAGATCACCACCTCTACATTGCGGGCCGCGCACAACGCGAACACCCATTCCGCTCCAAAACGTAATAGACGATCTTGAGCCCGATCTCTACCTCGTCTATCACGCCTCCGCCAAGGAGGTCGATTTGGGTGGCGCCGGTTGCCGGCAAACCTAGACGTCCCCCCGGACGATCAAGGTGGAGCCGCTTTCCGGACTCCCTCACACCGTTTACCGGTCCGGTCGTTTATGATAGCTTGCGCGTAAGTCTAGGAGGCCAAACTTGTTGAGGACGACAATCTTCCTTCTCGCCATGGTGACAACCGCATCGCAAAGGTTCGAGCCGGCCCGTGCCACGAGCGTAAGCGTGCAAGCCATACCCTATCGAACCGCTGCTGCTGCCATCGTGGGGGTCGAGCTGACCGTGGACGCTCGGGGACGGGTGGCGGATATCCGCAGTCTGGTGGACGTCGAGCCCTTCACGGACGTCCTTCGGAACTCCGTGAGAAGCTGGAGCTTTGATGCCGCCCGTGGTAGAGGCCAGAGGGCGGAGTCCCACGTTCTGGTCGCGGGCGTCTTTCGGCCCGCCATGCTGATGTTTCCGAGGCCGGAGGTGCCGAAGTCGGTCGACGCCCAGCCTTCTGACGACACACCCTTTTCGACCTCGGTCGAGGTCCCGAACTACCCTCCGAACGCTATCGGCAGCGAGTATGTTCTCGTCGAGGTCGAAGTGGGAGAGAGCGGGTCAGTAACCTCCACGAAAACGATGGGCCAGACCACTGGCTTCGACGATGCGGCCTTGCAGGCGGCGCGAGCGTGGACGTTTCGTCCCGCGCGCCGGGATGGCCGCGCGGTCTCGGCCTTCGTCTACTTGGTCTTTGCCTTCCGACAACCCGTGTAACGCTCTCGTCAGCCCAGCCCGATCAGTGCATCGTCTCTCTCAGGCTACGCGAGCTTGCCCGCCCTCCAGAACATGATGTCCCGCGCGTTGGGGGCAAACGAGCGGGTCGACTTCAAACACCCGTCGGATGAGATGGGCCCATCGGCGTCGAAGGGCAGCCTTGCGCTGCGGGCTCAAAGTTGACTCTGGGCGAGAAACAAGGCCCTGGTCCGGAGCTTGTCTTTTCTGCGCGATCACTCGAGCTAAAAACTCCAGAGTATCGAGACGTTGTCTTTCTATAGATGGGTGTTCGGGATCGTCGTGGTCGATAGATGGCAGGCGTGCCTTGCACCCGTTCCCGACCACACCAGGCCTGCCCGGCCGTAGCCTTCGGCGAAGGCTGGCTCCATCGCCGGTGAAGACGAGATCGGGCCGGCAAATCTTCACCCGAAACGGGGATAGCTAGCCGAAGATTTAGTGGTATGCGTAGGGCCTCGAATGGCCGAGAAAGCTCAGGCGAAGCTCGCTTTGGACCCCAAAAAAAACGCTGAGGGCACCATGATTGTGGCCCTTCTCCTCACCGAGGTTGAGCGTTTTCTTGACGAGGGAGCGTACAAGCTGATAGTTTTGGCACATAGAAGGCGATTCGAGCCATCGATCCAATGTACTGAGGGGAGATGTCCATACTATTGAACTGGGAGGGGTTGGCCTTCTTGGTGATGTTATGGCTCGCGGTCGCGGTGATCCTGGTACTCCGCTGCCGTTTCTGGCTTGCGGTGGCCGCGCTCGCGTTGGGCGTCGTGACGACGGTGGGAGGGGCGCGGTGGAGTGAGACTCGTAACGAGCAGTTGAGGCGGGAGGAAGCGTTTCACGCCAACCTGCCGCGGGAGGGCGGTCCGGAAGGTTACATTTCCTCCAATACCTGTCGAGCTTGCCATCCCTCTCAGTACGAGAGCTGGCACCGAACGTACCACCGCACGATGACGCAGGTGGCTTCCCCGGAATCCGTCAAGGCCCCGTTTGAAGGCATCATGGGGTACCTGGGGCAGCGTTATGAGCTCCAAAGGCGGGGAGCCGAGTACTGGATCGACATGCCAGACCTAGAGCGAGCCGAGCCGGGGCTCGCCGCGCCACGGGTCAGCCGAAGAGTGGGTTTGGTCACGGGCTCGCACCACATGCAGGCGTTTTGGCTCTCCGATGGCCTCGGTAACTTACAGGTAAGCCTTCCTTTCACCTATCTGTTCGAGGCCCGGAGATGGGTCCCGCGGAGTGCCGTCTTCCTCACACTCTATGAGCAGGAGGAACAGGCCTGGAATTACAATTGCATCTTCTGCCACACCACCCGGCCTCAGCCGCGGCCGCAAGGTAGTTGGGAGAACCCGGATAGTCGCGTGGCCGAGCAGGGAATCGCTTGTGAGTCCTGCCACGGACCAGGGGAGGCGCACACGGAGGCCAACCACAATCCTGTTCAGCGGTTGGCGCGTCGCTGGAATGGTGAGGCGGATCCAACGATCGTCAATCCAGCCAAGCTGTCACCGGTTCTCTCCTCGCAAGTTTGCGGCCAGTGCCACGGCCTGCGGAGTTTTGTTCAATCCGACGAGGCACTTTCCGTCGACGGTCCCGCCTACCGTCCCGGTCAAGACATGGAGAAAACCATGCCCTTGATGCGGCCTCGACGGATCGCTTCGCAGCCCTACCTCCAGGAGCAGCTGCAAGCCAATCCGGATTACATTCGGGAACGATATTGGTCCGACGGAATCGTCCGTGTATCAGGACGAGATTACAATGGGCTCATTGAGTCAGAATGTTTTCAGGGCGGAACGCTTTCCTGTCTCTCTTGTCATTCGATGCACGAGAGTGATCCAAACGACCAACTCAAGGCAGAGATGGAAGGGAACGAGGCATGTCTTCAATGCCATGCATCCTATCGCGACAAGATCGAGCAACACACGCATCACCCAGAAAACTCCGCTGGGAGCACGTGTTACAACTGTCACATGCCGCACACGGTCTATGGGCTCCTGAAATCCATCAGAAGTCACTACATCGACAGCCCAGACGCGGAGTTGAGCAGCAGAGTGGGTAGACCTAATGCCTGCAATTTATGCCACCTGGATAAGAGTCACGACTGGACGGCGAATTACCTTTCCGCGTGGTATGGATATCCATCCGTCGCGCTTCCCGCTGAGGACAAGTCGACCGCTGCTTCACTCCTTCAGCTGCTTCGAGGCGATGCAGGCCAGCGCGCGCTCATTGCCTCGCACATGGGCTGGAAGCCAGCTCAGGAGGCTTCGGGGACCCGTTGGTTCACCCCGTTCTTGGCGGAGCTGTTGGACGATGAATACTCCGCCGTTCGCTACATTTCAGGACGGTCGCTGCAGCGGTTGCCGAAATATGAAACGTTTCAGTATGATTACCTCGGCTGGAGGCCTTCTCGAGAGGAAGCGAAAAAGCGCGCCCTGGATATTTGGAAGACCACGCAGTCCCGTCCGGGAAGAATCGTCGGGCGCGAAATTCTTATAGAGCCCTCTGGTACCCTGATGCGGGATGAAATCCGCCAATTGATGGCACAGCGTGATCCACGGCCGTTGTTTCTCGCGGAGTGATGTCGACGTAGACGCTGGCGGTGCGAAGTGACAAATCTTCCGCTGCCGACCCTAGGCTCGGGCTGTGGCACCGGCATTTGCGGATTGGTTGGTGGTCGCTGCTCGCGTTCGCCAGTCTAGGGTTATTCCTGGACGCGCTCCACGCTCTAAAAGTTGGTTGGTACCTTAACGTCGAAACCGAGACCCGCCGTTTAATGTGGACTCTTGCCCATGCACACGGAACGCTACTTTCGCTGGTGAACCTTGGTTTTGCCTCGGCGGTCCTGCGAATACACGACTGGAGCCCCCCGCGTAGAGGAGCAGCGTCAGCCTGTCTCGTGGGCGCCACGATTCTTATGCCAATGGGGTTTTTTCTAGGAGGCGTCCGGATCTACGCCGGCGATCCGGGAGTCGGATCGCTCCTCGTTCCACCGGGAGGGGTTCTGCTTCTGTTCTCGCTGCTGATGACTGCGTTGGCAGCGCGACGAAAGCCGGCCGCTTGGGGGCGGGATTCCGAGGTTCTTTCAGAACGTGGAAACGGAAGCCGCCGGCGTAGGCGCTGAGGGGCTCGTAGCAGTAACCAGAGATCTATTCAAATCTGTTCAAAAGGGCGATTTAGCGGGTTCACTCGTGGTAGCGTAAAAGAAAAATCCCAAATCGAGGGAGTGACGGATGAGGTGCTATTCTGGCGTCAATTAGCTTGGTTGCTGCTGTCAAGCCGTGTCAGACGCCGGGCGAAAAACTCGTCTTATATGAGTAGGAACTTCAGAACCAGTCCCGATCGCGATGAGCGGCTGGTTGGTGTATCGAGGAGGACTTCGCGTCTCGGGCAACAAGCCTTGCGAGAGCCAAGCAAGCTAGAGCGTTGGGCGGCCGCGGAGAGTCGTCGAGTTGGAGAAGGAGGTGATGCGGTAAGTTGAGTTCTCAGCAGGGAGAACACTATCTAGGCCAAGTGCAGGGATGTTGTGGTGAGGGTTCGTCATAGAGGACTAAACTGGAACCTAGTTGAGGGTACGTTTTTGTACGGTGAGCTCCACCGGAAGTCAAGCCTGTGGAGAGGAACGCTCTGGCTTCGGCGTGAGCCGAAGTGAAACGATCCTTGGTGAAGCAGGAACCTGGGCCTGATCAGATTTGATCAGGTTTTGGAGAGCGGTTTGTCCTGGTCAATCAGAGTCAAGCCCTTTCTCCTAAGAAACTGCCGCTTGGATGACCTCGCCGGTGTGAGTATCGAGTAGTGCGAAGCCGAGGCTGTCTGCGCGATTGGTCACGTGTCGCACGAGTCGGGAGCGATCATGAGCGTTGTAGGCGGCGGCCCCGGGGTCTTGATAGAGGAGCCCATCCTTGAGAGTTCGGTAGACGATAAGGATATTGCGGAGCTCGACGAGCTGATCGAAGAGCTCCTGTTGGCGAGCCGGCTCGGCGCGCTGCCAGACCGTCTCATCGATGTGTCCGTTGATGGCGGTCCGTTCGTCGATGCGAACCGCCTGCACGCGCTTGGTTGGCTCGAATCTCGTCGTAGTTCTCGCCCTGTGAGGGAAGCCCCTCTAGCGAAGGCCCTGGGGCGCAGATGAGCAGCACGAATAGGAAGAGTCTCTCTCGCTTCGTCATATTGTTGCGATGTTCGGGATGGGCAACTGCGGACGGACGTAGAGGCAGCGTTCCGAACGAGTGGTTGGCCTCGGACGGCGCCTCGAGTCGTCGAGCATCACCCTAAAGGCGATGTCCGTTACTCTCCGATAGCTCAGCAAATGATCGTCCGTCCGAAGGAAGAGCCGCCCGTTGGAAATCGCCGGTGAGGCGGCCATCGATTTGGTTTCGTTCCAGAATAATCGGTTCGCGCCCGGCGGCGAGCACGACCGTTTCTCCCGTTTCGCTCACGAAATTGATCTTGCCATCGCCGGGCAACGGGTGAAGCGCTGTAGATCCCGCCGGTACGTTCCTGCCAGACTCTTTCTCCAGTCGTTGCATCGACGCAAGTGACGACGCCCGCGCCATTGGCCATGTAGACGAGACCTTCGTAGTGTACCAACGAGGAGATGTACGGAGCTCCGGTCGGGACGCGCCACGTGACGTGGCTATTGGTGATATCTCCCCGTCCGCCGGTTCGGATAGCCATATAGGGACCGCTCCGATGTCCACGGCTGGCGTAGAGGGTTCCTTCGTGAGCGGAGGGCACCGGAATCGGAAAACGGTTGGGCTCGCCGGTAAACCAAAGGAACTCGCCGGTCGCGGGATCGTAGGCGTCGACGCGCTCGCTGGAGTTCACGATCAGTTCGTCCCCCGCCGGGCCTTCTACGACAGTAGGCGTACTGTAGGACGAACGTCCGCTTCCGCGATCGGTTTTCCAAACGTTTTCTCCTGTACAGGTGTCCACCGCCAACAGGTAAGAGGCCGGCTCGTGATCGCAGAGCAGGATCAGCAGGTTTCCATGAACGGTGGGCGAGCTTCCGTGGCCCCAGTTGATGATGAAGGGTCCGTACTCCTCTCCCAAATGAAGAAGACAAAGAAGACAAAGAAGACAAAAGGGAGCACGAGCAAGCGCGTCATCATCTACTACGTATAACCATCACGAGCCGCCGCCGCAAACCCTCAGAAGGAAACTTGCAAACGCCCCTGGAAGATCCAGACCGGATCGGCCGTTTCGAGATTGGCCCGGATCACGTTGAAGCCCGCACGGCTGTGATAGGTGGGATTACCAATTGAAGGCCGCGGTCAGATCGTTCAGCTCACCACCAGTGACGATCTTGTCGTTGAGATCGATACGAGAGAAACGAAAGGCCACCTCGAAAGCGCCCCTTCCAACCCGTACCGTCCCGCAGCTCGCGCGTGGAGTGCGGCCTTCCGAATCTGCCCTCAGCCCGCGATGTAGGGTCGTGATTCGCCAGTCAGAAAATAGCTCCCCATGACGTAGAACGCGTAGAAGAAGAGATCCCCTGCGTCGGATTCGACGGTGGCCGGCACGAACTCGCCTTGAAACGACCACCGGCCTCTCTGTACGGCGTTCTCGATGACGCCGATGTTCAGGTGGTCGGACGGAATGTCACGCGTATCGACCAAATTTGGAGCCAGATTGGACTCGGGCTGGGACCCGAACTCGATGGCCTCCTCGACGTTTCGCCGCCAGAGATCGATTCCGAGGTGCACTAGGGTTTTCCCGCCCCCGGGGTGGAACGCACCCGCAAAGCGGCCGGAAATACCGATGTTGTCGGTGTTCTTTAGGCTGACGTTTTCTGACTCCGGCTGGAGGACGCCGATCGCCCATCTTATTTTGTGACGCGGTGCATCGCCGTAGAACAAGACACCGCTGTTGCGCGACCGAAGAAACGCGTTGGCGAGGCTCCTCTCCATGAACGTCGTGTCGTCGGAGCCAGTGTACCCTTCAAGGCTTAAGGGTGTCTTGAACCGTCCCGCGATGATCTCCAAGGTCGGGATGGGAAGCTCTCTGACTCCGAAATAGGCATCCTGGAGGTTAGGCGGGTTGGCGGCGGTGAAGTCCCACCGGAAACGGAAGTGGAAGTGGACACCGAACGTCCCATCCGCGTAGAGGCGCGCCCGACGCCACACGACGCCGTTCTCGATAGGCTGGCCTATTGCTTCTTCGGCGGACTCGGTGTTGGCGTATCCGGCCGTGTCGTTCTGAACGTCGCCAGCGAACTTTATCCTCAGGTTGTTCCAAGTCGAGTCGAGGTAGAGCCCGTCCGACCAGTACAGGTGATCGCGCCAGGAAGGACCTTCGTCCTCGTCTTCGTTGTCGTCGGGTTCCTGGGAAGCGGCTTCGGATTCGCCGTCGTCTTCTTCCTGGTCCTCGTCCTCGTCGGCCGCTTCCACTTCTTGCCCTTGGCGTTGCTCCAAGGGATCTTGGCTGCCCGTGGGCCCACCGGCTGCCCAGGCTGAGGACACACCAAACATCAAGTAAAGGACGAGAATCGGTCCCCAGATTTCACACGATTTGAGTGCTTTTGAGTGCTGCGGCGCGCATCGAAACTCAGTGGAAAACGCTCATGACCAGGCGGGCAGTATTTTGGCCGCCGGCGCCCGCGCCGTCAAACCAAAAAACCCCTCAGGGAGCGGAGAAAACGCTCTCCAGCCCTGAGACGTTGCTCGCCATGACCGACAGGTAGTCCCCTGCGGCCGGGCGGTTGCCACAGGGATCGAACACGACGTTCTCCAGACCCATCCCCTTCAGTTTTTCTGCGGTCTCGGCGAGGGGCTCGCCTTCCCACAGCATCCACTCGGCGGGATGCTCTTCGAGAACACGCTCCAGATCGTGCCACGCCTCGTTGGCGGGGAAGGCATCCGGCTCGAAATGGACGGCGCGGAGGTTCAAGCCGTGTCGACGGGCCAGGTACTGGTAGACGGGATAGGAGCCCATCAGGGGCCGGTCGGCTTTCCCCGCCAACGCTTGCTCCATCCGTTCGTCGAGCTCGATCAGATCGCGCTCGAGTGAGGCGAAGCCCTCCTTGAACGTCGCTTCGTCCGCCGGGCGCGCTTCCACGAAAGCATCCCGAATCGCCTTCGCATGCTCGACGGCGAGCTCCGGATCGAGCCAGGTGGTAAACGCGGCCTCCCCATGGCTGTGCTCTCCCTCGGGTCCGTGACTGTGCACCACAGTTCCCTCCATCACGAGATAGTGATCGCGAAAGCTCGCCGAGGTGTGAACGAGCTTCGACGCCGGCAGGGAGACCGTCTCCACCCACTTCGCATAGCTCGCGCCGTTCAACAGGATCCGATCCGCTTTCTGGAACGATGAAATCGCCTCGGCGTCCGGCTTCCAAAACGCCGGATCGCCCTGGATCTCGGGGAAGTGGACCTCGACGAGCTCCCCACCGATACGCTCGGCGAAGTACTGAAGCGGGTTGATCCAATAAATTGGAGAATGGGTTGTCCTGAGCGCGCTAACCGCTACCGTCGACGTCTTTAAAGGCGTGAACAGGAATGGATTAGCGAAGTATGGTTTTTGCAGCGTTTTGGCATTGGGTTTGCTTTGTGGCTAGCGAGAATCTAGTGGTTGTTTGCCTGAAGAGAGAGGCTTATTATTTTTTCCGTTGTACACTTCCGGCGGCATACCGTGTGCGCTTTGCTCTGGCTTCGCCACCCCGCAGCCTGCAGATTCTCAGGCAGTTACCTGGTTGTCAGCCCCGTTGCGTTTCGGGATTGACAAGGTTCATTCGTTTGTAATATACGGAGGAGTCAGATGGGGAATGTAGCGAAAACCCTAGGTTCGCGGTCAAGTCTTAATTTTCCTGTCAAATCTCCGTACGGTTCCCCGCGCTCGGTTAAGCTGCTGATTCCTCCGACGTGCCTTGCGGGAGAAGCTCGTTGCGAAGCTCCTCGATTTTCCTAGCGGCGAAGACATCCATCCTCACGCCGCGCCATTTGTTTGCGACGGCCAAGAGCACAGCGAACGAGAGTTTCATCGCGGCCTCCTCGGTGAAGAAGTGAGGAATGACCTTTGTGCGACGTTTGTGCTCTCCGAACGTGCGCTCAAGTAGATTCGACGTGCGAAGCCTTTTGTGATGCGCCGCAGGAAGGAGTAGCGCCTGAAGACACGCTTCGAAGGTCTCTTCCATGCACTTCATCGCGCTCGGGAATCGTTGACGGTACCGAGCGATCACCTCCCGACCCTTCTTCAGCCCTTGCTCGTAGCTGTTCGCATGGAACGACTCAAGGATGGCCGCCTTGAGTTCGTCGCGCACTTCCTTCGGAGCCTTGCCCAGGATGTTCTCGAGGCGGTGCTTCTGGCAACGTTGCTTGAGGCTTCGAGGGAAGACCTCTGCGATCGCTTTGAGCACTCCAGGATTCCCGTCCGTCACGATGAGCAACGGCTCCCTCATTCCTCGGGCCACCATCTCCTGCAAAAACCCCTTCCAGTTCTCGTAGGATTCTCGGTTGCCGACACCGATATGAAGAAGAACTCGCGTCCCATCAGCGCGATAGCCGGTCGCAACGAGGATGGGCTCTTTCCTCTCCGCTCCTTGGTGGTAGCGCAGGTACGTGCCGTCGAGCTCGAGATACAACAGCTTCTCGTTCGAGAGATCCCGTTTTCGAAACGCCTCGAAATCCTCCGACAGACACCGTGTGACCCGGCTCACCACCGACTTCGAGACACCCGTGCCGCTCAGCACGTCCGCGAACGTCGCCTCAATGTCACGCGTCGACATCCCGTGGACGTACATCCGCGCGATCAGTTCATCGAGTTTCTCGGTCCGGCTCACGTAGGCGTCGAGAATCTTTGACTGAAACACCTTCTCTGTTTCTCGTACCCGCGGCACTTGCACCGTTACCGCTCCCTCGCCCGTGAGGACCCGATGCGACTCATACCCGTTGCGTCGTCCCTTCTCCTTCGTCGTTGCCGGAGCGTTCTCATAGTAGTTTCGACCCAACGCCTCCGTCACCTCGCGCTCCAACGCATATTGAAGCATCATCTGAGCTCCCGACCGGACGATCTCCGAGAGATTCATCTCCCCAAATACCAGTTGTTCCTCGAACTGCTTGAGCAATCGCTGACTCGGTAGTACCTTTCCCATGATGTATGGTTCTCCTTTTCTGTCCCCATGACGGGGACGGGTTTGAGCTTGGGGAACCATACATCGTTTTTCTTTGACAGGAATCTTAAGACATCACCAGGTTCGCTAGGAAAGGTACCGCTACATACCTCGTGGGTCGGCGGTGCCCCGATTATTGGGTCAATGTTGCTAGTCCCCATTAGATTTGTTGATTCCCGCATTCAAGGAGGAATGATGAAACGGAGACAGACGCTAATGCTTGTCATGTCCCTACTCCTCGTTTTGGGTTTCGCGGCCAGCGAGGCCGCGGCTCAGGTCGGGGACGGGAGCCTCAGTGGCACTGTCAGGGACGAACAGCAAGGGGCGCTGCCAGGGGTGACGATCACCGCGACCAGTGATCAGTTGATCACGCCCCGGACGGCGGTGACGGATGCCAGCGGTACCTACCGGCTGGGCAATCTACCACCCGGCACGTATTCCCTGACGGGCGAGCTCACCGGGTTCGCCATATACAAACAAGAAGGCGTCCGGCTACGCGCCGCTGCCAACTTTGCGGTGGATATGGTCCTCACCATAGGTGCCGTGGAAGAGACGATCACGGTCACGGCCGAGTCGCCCATGCTGGAGATCACACGCCCGAGTAACCTAATCAACATCGAGGGCGAGTTCCAGCAGGCGATACCCGTCTCCGACGGTAAGTTCTGGAGCGATGTCCTTGACTTCACGCCGGGCGTCTTGACGCGCCCGCACAACGATGGCAGCGGGCGCCAGAACTACTTCGGGAACGCCAGCGACCACCGGGACGCGGTCCTGCTGATGGAAGGCTACGTCGCATCGAACTACAACGACTCGAACATCAACCGGACCGGCCTGAGCACCGCGGCGATCGCGGACACGCAGGTCAAAATTGGCGGTGTCGACGCGGCGGCGCCGATGGGCTACGGCCTGGTGATCAACGCGATTGCAAAGAGCGGCGGCAACCGGCTCTCCGGCTCGGCGTCATGGGTCATGCAGGACATCGACTGGAACGCCGACAACACGGATGGGGGCCAACCCGCCACCCGGCAGATCAACCAGTGGGATTTCTCACTGGGTGGCCCCATCAAGCAGGACGGTGTGGGCTTTTGGCGCGCTCCGCATTACGAATAACGAGACCAACTCCTCCAAGAATCCGGAACGGGCCGAGACTCTCAGACAACTCTTCAACGTCACCGAGTTCGACAACAATAACTTCTCCGGTGTTCAGCCGTTCGTCAAGGTGACGGGCCAGCTGGGAACCAACCACACCTTGTCGGGCGCGTGGCAGAACGACCGGCTCGACTTGCTGACCACGGATCAAACCTCGGCCTTTCAGTCGGAGGTGTTGTCGACGGGCGGCTCGATGTACGGTGGCAGACTGACGTCGGTGTGGGGGAACAACATGACGACGAACTCCGCAGTTAGCTACAACAACAAGGGCGGCAACGACCTGTCGAGCTACGAAGGGCGCATCATAGACGGCCCAGCCATCTCGATTCACCAGACCGCGGAGCCTGATGGGGGCATCCTCGAAGGTTCGGGCACGGTGGCGCAAGCGGGCGCCAACATGGGCGGCTGCGACGCGTGCCTGCAGCTCGACGACGCGTCGGTGCTGATGTTGCGCGGCGATCTGTCCTTGTACGTGGATGACATGGCCGGAACACACACGTTCGAGACCGGTTTCTTCTTGATGCCGCGGAACAGGTACCGTCGAACCGAAGTGTTCCTGAACAACGGGTTCATCAACGAGTCGCAGGCGTTCAACGACCCGGACGATGCGTCGGCGGGAACCTTTCCGTTCCACCGGCGGTTCCTCACCAGCGATCTGACAACCACCGCCTCGGCCGGTGAAGATTCCGACAATGCGTTTTATGTCCAGGACACCTGGAAGCCGACCGATCGGCTGACGGCGACGCTCGGCGTGCGAGTCGACTTTGTGAAGCGGAACGACTTGAATCGCGGGTTCCAAACCGTGTCGACCACCGAGATCGGTCCCCGGTTCGGCGCCTCGTATCTCCTGACCGACGACGCGAGGAACGTGCTGCGGGGCAGCTTTACGCGAGTCCACGAGCAGCTCCAGGGCGGCCGTCACCCGGTTTCGTCGTTTGGCGGCGAACCCACAGCGGCTTTCCGGGATGAGTACGACGTGCGTTTTGACGGCAGCTTCAGTTCCGTGATCATCACGCCGGCGGAGCTCGATACGACCTCGACGGCGCAGTTCGCGGACGACCTCAGCCAACCCATCGTCGACGAGGGGATCATCGGCTACCGGCGACAGTTCGGGGGCGAAGTGGCCATCGACATGGCGGGCGTCTTCCGGAGAATCTCGAACATGAACGGACGGGTCGACATCAACGGCATCTACCCCGACGGGGCGCGCCAGGCCTTCATCGGGTTCGGCCTGATCGATCCGGACTCGGGCGTTATTGAGCAGCTCCGGAACAACACCTGGAGCACGATCAGCTACCAGGCTCTGCAGATCACGCTCACCAAGAACATGTCACGCGGTTTCCAGGCGATGGTGGCGGTCCACAAGCAGTGGCAGCATCTGAACGGCACGTGGAATCCAACCGATCGGGCGGGCTTCCTTGAGGGGGCGGCCCCCGGCCAGGTGGACGCGTTCCCCAACAACAAGCTGCTCTTTCGGGTACGTGGTCCCGCCGACCACCGCACCATTCCCCAATCCACCAACGCCAATATGTGGTTCCCGTATTCCGTCCGTACGGCCGGGACGTGGCAGTCGCCCATTGGCCTAACCGTGTCGGGCAACCTCTCGTTCATCAAGCCCAGTTGGAGTGGTCCGATCAACGACCGCCTCTCTCGGAATGACCCGGACATTCTCGTTTTCGGGCCACCGAGAGTGACATCCTCGACGGGTGCCGTACAATCGAACCCGTTGTCGAGACGCGAGCGCTACGTCTTCGAAACGCGAGGGGAGGGGCAGGAACTGCTGCCTGTCGTGGTCCAACTAGGGATCAAGCTGCAATATCGGATCAACCTCGGCGGCACCCATGAGGCCCTGGTTGGGGGCACCATTCTGAATATGCTCAACGGCGGCAACGGCTTGGAGTTCGCCCGCGGCGGCGCCAACCGGACGTATTCTGGAGACACCATCTTCCTGCAGCCGGGCAATCTGCAACCGCCCCGCTCGTTTCAGATCGACTTGACGTACCGGTTCTAATCTGTAGGTTGTAGGTGATTGAGGCCCACGCCGCCGGCTAGACATAGCCGGCGGCGTGGGCTTTTCTTTTTTCTGAGCTGGTGGTTGATCGTGTCGTCTAGTGCCGTTCCAACTTGGGCATTGGGCGCGAGAACTACCGTCGTCCCCAGAGTAATTTAGGGGATTATATACGAAAGTGGCGAAATGCCCCCTGCCTCACTCCGACCGTTTGGGCATCACCTTACGAACGCGGACGGTGCGTAGCAGCGCCTTGACCGCATCCTTGAACGTTCCGGGGAGTCGCAAGTCCTCGCGTAGCTCCTTCGCGGTCGGCTGGTAAGACGGATGGGGTACTTCGACTGTGTGAGACTTACTCGGCTTTTTCACTGCTCACCTCCGTTTATTGGCACTGGCTTCCCACCCCGAATAACGATGTCTGTCCTCTTGTAAACCGCAGCGTTTTTCAATCTGGCTGCTGGCCGCCTGACTCCGAACGTATGAGTCCGACCACCTCCTGATGCACCCGCCTTGCTTCCTTCGTACTTCCAATCAGTTTTTTCGAGGAACACAACATCGACGCGCCATATGAGCATGGCCTTACCCGCCTCAATTGTTTCTGTCGGGTCTACCAAGTATCGCCATATGATGTACCAACCAGAGTGATCATAGTGCGACTGGATCGCCCATGGGCGCGAGCTGCCCTTACTTTCGAGCGAGTCGCCGGGCCTCAACGGTCGAGACGCACCGCGCCGACACAGATCAGGAAACCGTTGTTGAGCCGTGAAAGCGTGCCTGTGCTTCTCATAGTTACTCAGAGTGTCGAGAGCTTTCGTTCCGAACATGCTGACCAGGGCACTAAAGATGTTCGCCTGCTCGACGTACAGTTCGATAAAATCCGGTTCACCTAGGCGTGTCTCGATGAACTTGATTGACTTTCGAATCGCTGACACTTCAAGACCAATCGGCAACTGGACATTCGGATCAAAGCAGCGGTGTGTCACACTTCAACTTTTGCCAGTTTAGGAATTGCCCGCTTTCCCATTAGGTAGAAATCCTCGTTTCCCTCAATGCCAATGCTATCTAGGCCACAGGCCGTTGCCGCCGCTATTGTCGATCCTGAACCAGCAAATGGATCTAGGACGCAGCCGGTGTCCATCGGTAGGCATGCACGGATAACCAAACGCAGAAATGCTTGAGGTTTCAGGGATGGGTGTGGTGCGATTTCCCGCTCTTTTCCACGCGCGGGAGACGATTTGACTACGTCCTTGAACGGCTCGGTCGGCGAAAGCCGCCTTAACCCCCCCGTCCCCCATTTTCTGAGGTTATCCTGAACACGCCCTTCGCACGGTTTTCTGAAAATCCCCCAAGGCTCGAAGCATGAACGGGGCATCACCGATACGTTATCGAACTCTTCGTGTGCGTTTTTTGGCCGGTCACCACCGCGAAGCGTTTGCACTTGACGGATCAACTCTCCCCGCTTCTCGAATCCTGTCAAAACGAACGGCTCGTAGACTAGATGTGAAAGCAGTGGGTTAGTCGCAACAAAAACATGGGCACCTGGAACCAGAACTGGATATAGCAAGGTTGCGAACCGCGCAAAGAACTGTCGTAACCGCATCACGTCACGGTCTTTAAGGACCGTGAACCTAGGCAAAGGACTACGCTTACAGCCATCGAACGATGGCGGAATACGCCAGACTCCACCCGATCCGTTCTTCCGCTTTGTAAGTTGGGATTCGGTGTACTCGATAAGCCCGTAAGGTGGATCGGTAACGACGGCCTGAATCGAAGCTCGATCGGCCCGGGCCAGCCAAGCAAAAGCATCATCCTGAATAAAACGATATCGTTTTGGCGTCACGAACGCGCCCCGCTTGCCAGCCCGTTGTCGGCGATCAACGTTCGGTAGCGGAGTCGTTTTCCCTCCATGCCGCCGCTGACAGAGGCCATTTGATCGATTGTGTCTTGCTCACGGAGGTTGTGCCGCCCGGCGAACTCTTGCACGTAGCGGTCAAGGTGCTTCGGGGACAGCTTGTGGAAGGTGCCCTTGTGGGCACGTTTGAGCATCGACCAGAACGATTCAATGCCGTTGACGTGAACATCCCCTTTGACGTACTCGGAGAGCGAGTGGCGGACTGATTCGTGATTCGGCAGCGCCGTGTAGGCTTTCGCTTCATCGGTGTACACCGGAGCATCGGTCTTGACGTTGCGGTGTACGAAGCCCTGTAGCGTCTCGGCGGTCGTGTCGTTTACGACCTTTGCGGAGACCTTGTTGGACCGGCGGTCCTTCGCGCCCACAACGGCGATTTTACCAGTAGGCCCACGTCCTGTCAAATGCTTGCGCTTCGCCAGGCTCATGTTCTTGGCCTTGCCGCCGAAGTAAGCCTCATCTACCTCAACCGGGCCGCCGAACAGCGGCACGTCCTGAGACATGGCGACTCGGAGCCGCTGCGCAAGAAACCATGCGGATTTCTGTGTGATTCCCAAGTCACGGTGCAGCTTCATGCTTGACACGCTCTTGAGGCTAGTCATGAGTTCGAACGTGGCAATAAGCCAGTCCTGACAGCCAATCTTCGAACTTTCCATCACGGTGCCTGTTTTCACGCTGAACTTTTTCCCACACTCCTTCTCGCGGCAGCGGTAGGGCATCGTCTTGTGCTTGCACCCAGTCTGAACGTTGACCGAGCCGCACTCTGGGCAGCAGACGCCGTTCGGCCAACGCTGCTCGGTAAACCAGCGTTCGGCGGTTTCGTCGTCGGGGAACATCCGCCCGATCTGTTTTACGGTGATTCCCTTCCGGTAGGCTTTTCCGGGGGCCTTGTGTTTCTTCATGATGGGAGAATCTTACAGGAAAGTGGCGTGGCTGTCAAGCGCTATTTCGCCACTTTCGTATATAATCCCCGTAATTTAGGTTGGAACGGCACTAGTGGACTGTAACAACTGAACGTTTAGTGGTTTTAATGCGTCGTGACGGATCGTTGTAGGTCCACTTCACGGGCTTGGGGTCTTCGTTGTACTTGCGAATGTAGCGCATGATCTTGCGGGTCAGGTCGTGGGTTGACGTGAACACGCCTCGATGGATCAGGGCACGCTCGATCTTGGAGAACCAGAGTTCGATTTTGTTCAGCCAGGAGGAATATGTGGGTGTGAAGTGGAGTCGGACTTTTGGGTTGGCCTCGAGGAACTGTGCGACCTTGGCGGTCTTGTGAGCCGACAGATTGTCGAGGATGACATGTATTTCGCGCTTTCGCTTGTGGCTCGCAACCAGCTGCTCCAAGAAGGCGACGAACTCCTGGCTGGTATGGCGGCGGACAGTCTTGCCCAAAACCACCCCCGTCTTCGTGTCGAAGGCGGCGTAGAGAGAAAGCGTTCCATGCCGGACGTACTCGAAACCGTGTCGCTCGGCCCGCCCGGGAGACAACGGCAAGATCGGGTCCCGTCGATCCAGGGCTTGGATCGCCGTTTTCTCATCAATACAAAACACCGCAGCGTGCTGAGGTGGATTCATATATAGACCGATGATATCCGCTGCCTTCGTCTCGAAATCCGGATCGTTGGAGGCCTTGTAATGCTCAATTCGGTGTGGTTGGAGACCATGCTTTTTCCAAGTGCGAGCCACCATCATGTGATGGATTCCCAGCTTCTTCGCAAGTCGACGCGTGCTCCAGTGAGTCGAGCCGTCGGTCGGTTTTTTCTGCGTCCACGAAAGAATCCGTGCTTCCATCCGAGGCGTGAGCACTTGAATCGGACGCCCCTCGTGACGCGCGTACAGACCTGCCAGACGCTCCTCCAAGAATCGGCGTTTCCACTTGCTGATAAAAGGCGCCGTGCAGCCCACCGTCTGCTGCACCTGCGTATAGCTTGCACCGTCTGCCAGCAAGAGCAACATCCGAGCGATCCGCGCGTCATCCGCTCGACCGCTACGGCTCGAAACTCGTTTGCCAAGCTCCCTATGTTCCGCTTGAGTCAACACAACGGCTCTCCCTCGCATGAGAGAGATATTACAACTAAATACTTAAATGTTACAGTCCACTAGTCGCTCGCCGGCGCGTTGAGGATCTCCTTCGCTGGGCCGGTGAGCTCGATGATGTGGACGCCGGTGTTGGCTCGGTCAGCCAAATAAATGAGGCCGCGATCGTCGACTTCGACGTTATTGGTCTGGATCGCCACGTTGCAGGTTTCTACCTCGTCGATGGTGACGCAGCTCTCGTTGGTCTTCCCGGTAGTAGCAGGTATGAAGAACGCTACTTCCCGTGGATGAAACGGGTCGCGAAGGTCCAGTATGCGCGCGCCAGCGTTGAAATAGGACACCACGAGTAGCTTGCGATAGAACGGGTCGTCCATGGACCACTGGGAGCCGTGGGGCCCGAAACGCCCTCCGCGATCGCAGAAGTTGCCGCTCGCCTCCGGCACTTGAAACGTGGCGACTGGAAACGGGTGGGCTTCGTCGGTGATATCCACGACGAACACGGCATCACGGGGCCTTCCCTGGCACTGGTTCCCACCGATCTCGCCCACCGTGACCACGAAGTCGTGCGGTTGGTAGACACGGTCTTTCTTATAGTCCGGGATATCGACCCCGAGCACCGGCATGGCGGTGTGCACGCTCCAGAACCAGGGAAGCTCGAGGCGGCCCACCTCGGGGTAGTTGAGATTCGCCGCCGTCGGCGCGAACGGGTCTGCCGCGCTCGGGTCTCCATGCAGAAGCTTTTCGCGATCCACGATCTGTACGACCCCCGCATTCCGGTCGGTCCAAGGGCCCGGCGGGGCTGCTTTGCGGCCTGCGACGGTAAGGGACATAGAGACGATTCCCTAGCCGGAAGACCTCGTGCATACCGCTGTCTCCCGGAACTGGCCCGGTCGCGTCCGGCTGGGTGCCATCCAGACTGAAATCCCGAATCCACCGGGGCTCTAGCGGGTTGCTCAGCTCGAAGATCTGCAAGACCCGCGGCGCGCGCCAGCCCTCGCTACTCCCGACCAGATAAGCAATGCCGGTGTCGCATTCCCACCAGTTCTTGTGCGTGGAGACCACGCCGTAGGATGTGGGGACCATCGTGGCCGCCGTTCTCAAGAAAGAGGGATCTTCCGGCACGCTGACGTCCCAGAGCTCGTGGGTGAGGTTCCCATTGGGCCGCAGGAGGTACCATTTCTCAGGGTCGCCTTGCGGCAGCTCGGCGCCCGAGCAGACCGCGACCATCTGGGCCCCACGGGCCTCGCCCGTCGGGGGGATGTGACGCAGATAGACCGGATGGCTGGCATCGGTGACGTCGACGATGGACGTGCCGTTTTGCTCTGTCTCGCCAGTCAGGGGATTCGGCTGTTCGTCTCTATGGTGCCCGACATAGAGGATGCGCCGATCGCCCTGTTTCACCGGCAGCGGCTGGTAGGCCGAGCGAGCCTGGAGGTCATTGGCACCCACCAGACGGGCATTGAGATTCTCCTCGCCATGCTGGATCGCCTCGGCCTTGGGCGTGTAGAAACCTGCCAGGAGGCACAGCGCCGCCGGAAACACCCTGAACCATGCTTTTGTCTTACTCATCGAGACCTCCTTTCTTCCCCATGGCAGGCCTCGGGCGGAAGAAACTCGGAGTTGGCCTGTGCCTGCCGTAACTCCTCGCCGTGCCCCACTGGAGCGGGTTGGAACGTCGCGATTCGGAGGAGAAGCTACGCAGCGGAGTTGTTGCGTAGGGCGTCGGGGAGTAACACGGTTCCTGGCTGGTTGATGGCGGCGTAGGCCGCTTCGAGCATGTAGGCCCTGGGGTCGACGTTCTGAAGCTTCGTGGTCTCGCACAGGGTGTAGAACAGCGCTGCGACGTCGGTTCCGCGTTTCGTTCGACTGCCGTAGTGATTTTTGCGACCGACGACAGGTTCCCTCAGGGCGCGCTCGGCGTGATTGTTGTCAAGCCAGACGAGAGGGTTTTCGGCGAACAGCGTAAGTGTCTCCCATCTCTCCAGCATGTAGCGGACCGCCTTGCCGAAGTCGCTTCGCGGCAATCCTCTTTGGCTCTCGCCCCATTGCCGAATCGCTTTCAAGATCCGCTGCGAACGTTGCTTGCGTAAACGAAGTCTCAGTTTCTGAGCTTTTTCATCGCCGGGAAACGGACCCGGGACCTCGCGTTCGACTTCGTACAGCTCTCCGATCAAACGAAGCACTTCGGAGCAAGCTTGCGGGTAGTGCTCGCTGGCTTCGTCGAACTTTCTTTTCACGTGCGCCCAGCAGTGGGCGAGACGAAACTGTGGACCGGCACGAGCCGCGTAGCCGTCTGGACCGGCACGAGCTAGCACCTCGTACACCGCGTAGCCGTCCACAACCGCGATGCCGGAGTAGGTCCCCAGCACCTTTTGGCCATCTTCCGTCGATTTCGTCGGCAGCATTCGGTAGTACGCGATGTCCGGACTCGAAACGCCCCACACCGTGCCCGCCGACTTCTTCATCGAGCCCATCAGAGGCCACCGCGTTTCGTCGGCGTGGATGACGGGTGACTCCAAAACCTTCTCTCCCAGAGCGTCGTACACCGGATTCAGATGACGTGCCAGTACGTTCAGCTGGTCCCACAGCGTCTGGCTGTCGATATCTAGCCCTTCGCGGCGCATCATCCGAACCTGGCGCTCGAGAGGCATATGGTCCAGGTACTTGCTGATGGCCACTTCGGTCGCGAACTCCACCGAGTAGCGGCCTCCGGGCTGAAGCTTCGTCGCCGCCGGTGCGGTGACGACGTTCGCGTTACATCGGCAGCGGTACTTTTTCCGCAAATGCCGTTCGATGACGAAGCTCCGCTTCACCACCGTCACCACTTCCGATTCCTCGTATTGACCCGCCATCTCGCCCAGCTCGCCGTCGCACACCGAGCACTTTTTCTCTGTCTCGGCGAGTTCGATTACTTTGTCGACCACGGGAAGATGAGGCTGTTCGCGCGGGCCGTGCCCTTTCTTCTTGTTCTTTTTAGCCTTCGTTTTCTTCCGGGTCCGCTTTTCGTCGATGCGGAAAATGCTCTCTCGCTTTTCCTGTAGTTGCTTGAGAACCGACAGTTCAAGTTGCTCCGTTTCCGGCACACCATGGAGTCTCGCCAGTTCCACTCGCAGACGAACGTTTTCATTGACGAGGCGCTGGTTCTCGTTATCAACGAGGAGAGCTATCTGGCGGAGTGTTTCGAGGTCGTGTTCGTTTTTTATGCGAACCACGGAATACGATTAGATCATAGAGACGATCTCACGGCAAGTGAAAAATGCTTCATTTCAGGAGGTGACAAAGATATTTTTCCGACCAACCGGCTCACCTCCAGAAACAACGACAACTCTGTCGTCGTCAGTCGCACTGGCTCGCCGTCACCGCTGGACCACAGGCATGCGAACTTTCCCTCTTCGAGACGTTTCGCGTAGACGCACAGTCCGGTCCCGTCCCAGTGCAGAACTTTCGCGCGGATTCGGTTGCGGCTGACGAACAAGTACAGCTCACCGCTCAGCGGGTCACGACCAAGCTCGTTCATCACCAGCGCCGACAGACCGTCAAAGCCCTTGCGGAGATCCGCCGGCGCCGCGTACGCCCATGCCGACACCCGACGGCTATTCCACTTCATCCCAGCTGCTCAACAAGCCGCAGCAGCCGCTGTTCCGACAGACCCTCGATTCGATACCCTCGCGGGGTTACCAGCGTAATCTCCGTGCGTTTTTCCGATTCCACGACTTCGACACGCCGAACGATACCCCTCATAGCCTCCTCTCGATTCCATCGAGATAGACTCCAGCCACTCACCCCGAGCCCCCTCGCGACACCCTCAAGGCTCGCGCCCTGATCCTTCATCTGATTCAGATACAGCACCGCTTCGCGACGTTGTTCCCGCGAGTAACGCCGCCCTCGACCTGTGCGGCCACGATTTTCTTCACGTGCTCGCCTACGAAATGCTGTCCTCGCTTCCATCGCTTCGCACTCCTTTCAAGACTGCTCACGATGGAACATTCCGACACGCTTGTCACGACGGGCCACGGAGAGGAGTTACCTTCCTGCCTGGGACGATCTAGTCGCTCGCCGGCGCGTTGAGGATCTCCTTCGCCGGGCCGGTGAGCTCGATGATGTGGACGCCGGTGTTGGCGCGATCGACGAGGTAGATGAACCCCCGGTCGTCGACTTCGACATTGTTGGTCTGGATCGCCACCTTGCACCCCCGCTGTCCGTCGATCGTCGCACAGCGCTCGGCGGTCTTGTCGGTGGTGGCGGGAATGTAGAACCCAACCTCCTTCGGGTGGAAGGGATCCCGGACGTCCACCACGCGCGCCCCGGCGTTGAACCACGAGAAGATCACCAGTTTCTTATAGAACAGAGGATCCGTCGACCATTGGGAGGCGTGGGGCCCGAAACGCCCGCCGCGACTGCAGAAGTTGCCGCTCGATTCAGGCACCTGGAAGCTGGAGAGCGGGAACGGGTGCGCCTCGTCGGTCATGTCGACGAACCAGGCGACGTGACGCGCCTGCTGACACTCGTTGGCGGTGGCCTCCGAGACAACGACCGCGATATCCCGCGTTCCTCCTTCGCTGTCGGCTGCGTAGTCGGCGATGTCCATGCCGGGCATGGGCCAGGCGGTGTGGGCGCCCCAGTAGTAGGGCATGGGAAGCTCGCCGACCAACCGGGTAACTCAAGTTCTCCACGGTGGGGGCAAACGGATCGGCGGCGTTGGGATCTCCCTGGAGGAGCTTCTCCCGGTCCACGATCTGGAAGGTGCCGGAGCTTCCCGTGCCGTAGGCGATATAGACACGATTCCCCATCGAGAAAGGCTCATGAATACCGTTCGGGGAAGGCGTGGGATCCATGGTGGAGCTGGGCTCGACACCGACTAGGCTGAAGTTGCGAATGCGGCGAGGTTCGGTCGGGTTGCTGAGGTCGAAGACCTGGAGAATGCGGGATGACCACCAGCCGTCCGCACTCCCGATGAGATACGCGATGCCCGTCGCACACTCCCAATAATTCTTGTGAGTGTCCACTTCGCCTTCCCCTTCTCGACTCGCGCTCATTCCCATCTCGGCGACCGTGGTGACGCGCCGGTTCGGTGACGTCCCAAAGCTCATGGCCGAGGTCTCCGTTGGTCCGTAGCAGGTACCACGTGCCGGGTTCTCCTTGCGGGAGATCGGCCCCGGAGCACACCTGCACCATCTGCGACCCGCGGGCTTCCCGGTGGGCGGGATGTGATGCAGGTATTCCGGATTGGCCGCATCGGTGACGTCCACGACGGACACGCCGTTCTGCTCTGTCTCGCCGGTCAGTGGATTCGGCTGCTCGCCACCGTGGTGCCCGACGTAGAGGATGCGGCGATCGCCCTGTTGGATCGGTAGAGGCTGGTAGGCCGAGCGAGCCTGCAGATCGTTCGTGCCCACCAGACGGGTATTGAGACTCTCTTCGCCGGTTTGTGTCGCCTCGACGATCGTCTCCGTGCTAGAGGCGCAGAAGACAGTGACGAGACACAGGGCCGCCCGTGGGAGCCATCCCCCCCGATGGCGAGCCGGACCGGTAACTTATTGGTCATCGATACCTCCTACTTCCTGCGATCGCAGGCGTGAAGTTGGTTCAAGTGCAGCGCGGCGCTTTTTCGGTGGTGCGCCACGTATCATCCGCCCTCGTACTATGAAAGGCGCTCTCCCGCAAGGAGTGTATGGAGTATGCAAAGCGACCGCCGCTAAGTGACTAAAACAGAAGAAGTAAAAAAGCAAAGACTTGGCCCGTAGGGATAGAGCCCGGTCTAGATGAGGTCGGTCCAGCCGTTTGACTTTTCTCGTCGAGCGAGGCTAGTTTAAAATGAGTGATCGAAGCAGCATCTTTCTGGCGAGGGCGTTCATGTCTTTTTATCGAAACCGAATACCGGCGATTTCCCTTCTTCTTTTAGGGTATTTCTTCACGGCGGCGACCGCCGCGACCGCTCAGGATCGACTCGAGCGCCTTCCCGACGAATACCGGAAGTGGCTCGAGCAAGAGGTCGTCTACATCATCACCGAGCGGGAGCGAGACGCCTTCTTGGATCTCCAGACGCTGGGTGAATGGGAAGCCTTCGCCAACGCCTTCTGGCGGCGGCGGGATCCCGATCGGTTGACTCCCGTCAACGAGTTCAAGGAAGAGCACTACCGGCGTATCGAGTTCGCCAATCGGCATCTAGGACGCGAGTCTTCGGTTCCGGGTTGGATGACCGATCGCGGCAAGATGTACATCATCCTGGGAGAGCCGGCCAGTCGCGAACCTTTCAACAATGTCGGGGGTCTTTACCCCACGGAGCTCTGGTTCTATCTGGCCGACCGGGAGAGCGGCTTACTGCCTATCTATTTGCTCTTCTTCCAAAAAGGCAACGCTGGACCCTACCGGCTCTTCAATCACGCCATCGATCAGCCGGAGGACCTCGTTTCCGTCGTTCAGTACATCGATCCCGACAATCCACGATTGTTTCTCTATCAAACGCTACAGAACATCTCTCCCGAGCTCGCCCATGCCTCCGTGAGGATGCAGGCGGATCGGGGCGGTTTCGGGGACGTCCTCACGCCGGGTACGTCGGAACTCGACACCCAGATCGTTCTCGCGGATATCTATGCCTCGCCTTACCGCCGATTGGACACCAGCTACGTGAACGCGGCCCGAGACGCCCGCGGTCTCGTGGAGACCAACTACCTTTTCAACTACATTCCCAACGCGGCGACGGCGCACGTCATGCCGGAGCCCGGCGGCTCGAGCTTCGTTCACTACAGCATCGAAATCGAGCCGCAGCACATCACGCTCGTCCACGACGAGGAGGAGGAGAAAGTCTTCTACACGCGCCTGATCGTGCAAGGCGAAGTCACCACGCTCGACGGGCAGGTTGTCGTGCAGTTCAGCAAAGACGTCTATCTCAACCTGACCGAGGGGCAATTCACAGGCGTGAGCTACCGGCCTTTGTCTTACCGTGACATGTTTCCCCTGGTGCCCGGTGAGTTCCATTTCCGGGTCGTGCTGAAGAACGAGGCCCGAAGCGAGTACACGGTCTTCGAGACCGAACTGCATGTGCCGGAACGTCCCCAAGCTCCTTCAATGGACGCCCCGGTCCTGCTCTACGGGACCGGGCAAGAGGCGGGCGCTACCGGGGCGTATCGCACCTATCAGCTCGGCTGGTTGAAGCTCGAGCCCAACGCCAAACGCGTCTATGCCATTGGCGAGACGCTGGAAGCCCATATTCCCGTCAGTCACGCCAGCGATCAGCATCAACTGTCTCTGCGCGTCGTGAGCCAGAGCGACCCGACCCAAACGCTCGTCTCGAGCAACGCGGCGATGGGGGACTATGCCGGAGAGCCCATCATCGAAACGCTGAGCCTGGCGGAAATGGTGGGCGGTCGGTACCGGTTGGTAGCCGAGCTACACGATCCGACGGGCGCCGTCGTCGAGACGCAATCCGCCGATTTCGATATCACGCCGCGTGCCGAAGTCTTGCGTCCGTGGATCGCACGGGAAAGCATCGAAGGCGAGAACCAGGGGATCGTCCAGGCCGCCTTGGCCGAGCAGTACATCATGCTGGGAGAGTCGGCCAAGGCGCGCGAGGCGGCCGAGCGGGCCCTCGACGCCGATCCAAGCTTGACCGCGCCCAGGATTCATTTGGGCACCCTGTTTCTACAAGACGGCGAGCCGGAACAGGCCATTGAAGTTCTCGAGCCTGCCTACGTTCAGGACCCGGAGAACGTGGACGTGCTGCTCACGCTCGGTGATGCCCACTATCGAGCCAAGAACTTCCCGCGGGCCGTCGAGCTCTTCGAGGCGACCCTGGTCCGTCGGAGGCCGGACACCGCGGTTCTCAACGCGCTCGCCGTCTCCTACGGCGAGATGGGTCACCGTGATAAGGTGCTCGAGTATCTTGAGCGTTCTCTCGAGCTCGATCCAGATCAGGAACCGATCAAGGCGCTCAAGGAGCATCTAGAGAGCTCACCTCCCCCTCCCGGAAACCCGTAACTGCGTTCGTTAGTCGTTTGACCCGGCGCAGCGATGCGCCCCTCGAACTAAGGAGATTGTCGCAATGGATCGACCGGAGGCCCCGCAAAGAACCCTCATGGGGCCTGGACCGCTGGATCTGCACCCCCGGGTCTACCGGGCGCTGCTCACCCCCGTCATTGGCCACCTGGATCCCGCCTACATGAAGACGCTGGACGCGATCCGGGAGAGGCTCCGCACCGTTTTCGATACCAAGAACGCCCTGACCCAGGCGACGCCGGGCACCGGTACGTCGGGTATGGAGTTCTGCGTAGCCAATCTCCTCGGGCCAGGGGATCGAGCGCTGGTCTGCGTGCAGGGTTACTTCGGAGACCGCATCCGTCAGATGGCGGAACGCCAGGAGGCGGACATCACGCTCATCGAGAGCGAGTGGGGACGACCCACGGATCCGGAGCGCGTCGAAGAGGCCTTGAAGGCGGGATCCTTCAAGGTCATGACGCTCGTTCACGCCGAGACTTCGACCGGCGTGCTGCAGCCGATGGACGAGATGGTGAAATTGGCCAAGGAGCACGGCGTGATGATTCTCCTCGACACGGTGACCTCGCTGGGCGGCGTCGAGGTGAAGGTCGACGCTTGGGGTGTCGACGCCGCTTATAGCTGCTCCCAGAAATGCATCGGCAGCCCCCCCGGCCTGGCCCCGGTCACGCTGAGCCCGCGGGCGGTGGAATCGATCACGAAGCGCAAGCACCCGGTCCGGAGCTGGTACCTGGACGCTCTACTCTTGGACACGTACTGGACCGGCAAGGGCTATCACCATACGAGCTCCAGCACGCTCAACTACGCGTTTCTCGAGGCTTTGTTGCTTGTCGAAGAGGAGGGTCTCCCCAATCGGCTGCGGAGACATCTCCTTAACCATCACGCCCTCGTCGCGGGCGTCGAAGCGATGGGGCTTCAGATGTTAGTGGCCCCCCAGCACCGGCTTCCCTCGTTGAACACGATTCGGATCCCGGACGGCGTCGACGATGCCAATCTCCGCGGTTATCTCCTAGAGACCTTCAACCTCGAGATCGGTGGTGGGCTCGGCGCGCTCAAGGGCAAGGTGTGGCGCGTCGGACTGATGGGCTACAACTCTTCGGCAGAGAAGATATTGTTCGTCCTCTCCTGCCTGTCGAGTGGCCTCGCGGCGCAGAACGTCAAGGTGGACCTGCCCGCGGGGCTGGCGGCCGCGATGGCGAAGCTCGAAGCCTGAGATTTCCTTCGCCCAGTTTTCAGGCGGGTGACGGCTCCGCGCCGCGCTCTTCTTTCGCCGCGGCGCTCTTCGGCTGCCGTAGAGAGTATTCCTCGACCGATGTGTAGAGCGTCGGAATGAGAACCAAAGTGATCAGCGTCGAAGTCAGTAGACCGCCGATCACGACCCGCTCCATGGGCGCCTGAACCTCACCGCCTTCTCCGAGCCCGAGCGCCATGGGGACCATAGCTAGAACGGTGGTGAGCGTGGTCATGAGAATCGGACGCAAGCGCCTCTGACCTGCCAATGCCACCGCTTCGCGTAGCGGCAGGCCGTCTCGTCGCCGCAGCAGGTTGATGTAGTCCACGAGAACGATGGCGTTGTTGACCACTATGCCCGCCAGCATGATGGTTCCGATGAAGGCCTGGATATTGAAGGTCGTGTTCGTCAGGAAGAGCATGAGAACGATGCCGATACCGGCCGGCGGTACAGAAAACAGGATGACGAGCGGATCCTTGAGCGACTCGAACTGCGCCGCCATCACCATGTAGACGAGAAGGACGGCCAGGACGAAACAAAGCAGCAGGGCGCGGAATGCCTTTTGCTGTTCCTCGTACTCACCTCCGTAGAGAATCGCGAAATCGGAGGGGACGGAGATCTCTCTGAGTCCGATATCGATATCCGCCATTACGTTCGCGAGGTCGCGGCCCTCGATGTTGGCGTTCACCGAGATCATGCGCTCCTGGTCCTGTCGCTGGATGCTCACTGGTCCCTCGCTGCGTTCCATGCGGACCAGGCTCGCGATGGGAACGGTTTGCCCGACCGGGGTGTACATCGGAACTTGTTCCACGGATTCGAGTTGCCGTCGGTCTTGTTCTTGGAGGCGAACGAGAATGTTGTACTCCCGCCCTCCGTCGCGGAACATCGAGGCGACCCGTCCACCTACGGTCGTCCGCAGCGTGTTGGCGAGATCGGAGACGTTGAGTCCCATGGAGGAGGCCTTGTCGCGGTCGGTGTAAATCCGCATCTCGGGCATCCCCTCGCGGCGGCTGATCTGGGCGTCGGATACACCAGGGACGTTCTCCACGACGTTTTCCACTTGCTGGGCGAGATCGCTGGCCACTGTCATGTCGTGACCTCGGATGTCGATGCCCACGCGGTCGCTATTGCTTCGGCCGAAGCGCAAGACAAAGAGTCCGCCGCCGGGTCGAATGAAGACTCGCATCCCCGGGCGACCCATGAGCTTGGGTCGGAGCGCGGCAGCGACCTGCTGGCTGGAACGGCGTCTCTGGTTCTTGTCGACGAGCTGCACGCGTATGTCGGCGCGGTGGGTCAGAGATTGGTGCCAACCTCCTCCTCCCACTCTCGGTGAGGATGTGGCTGGTCTCCGGCACCTCGCTCTCGATCATCGCCTCCATCTCTCTGGCGACGGCGTCGGTGACCTCCATGCGCGTACCCGACGGGAGCTCGACCCCGATGCGCACTTCTCCTTCGTCGGACTCGGGCATCAACTCCGCGCCGACGAGAGGAGCGAGCAGCAGGGAGCCGAGCAGCAGTCCGCCCACGCTCCAGGCCACGGTGCGCCGGTGGACGAGGGCCCAATCGATCAAGCGCTCGTATTCCTCATCGAGCATCGAAAGGATCTTGCCGCTCTTGTCGACGACCCGCTCAACGGCAGGGGTGGCGGAGTGCGAAAGGCTCCTTCAGGCTCAAATACTTGGAGCAGAGGACGGGGATGATGGTGAGTGCAACCACGAGCGAGCACAAAAGGGCAAAGCGATCACGTAAGAGAACTGTTGGAACATGATGCCCGCCATGCCGGAGAGAAAGACCAGCGGCACGAACACGGCCAGCGTGGTGAGCGTCG
>CBDANW010000003.1:0-3151856 GCA_965197825.1 Candidatus Marinacidobacterales bacterium
AGTCCCCTCCTTTGCGTTCACGCCTTGGCTCGCGTCGAGTCTCTGTTCCAATGCTTCCAAGAGACCATTCCAGCTGTCCGCAATTCCGCTACTGTTCGTAACCTCCACGGCGGAGAGGACGGCCTCGGAGATTTCGCCAGCCGTAACTCTCTCGCTCAAGAACGACTCATATTCGGCAAACGGCGCGTGAGGCTGGAAAAGGCCCCATAACCACTCGTCTTGTTCCGCGATCGCTGCACAGTTCGCTACCCATTCATCTGCCGTGGCAGGGAGAGTGAAAGGAGCCGAAAGCGCCTCGTCGTGGCCCAGCTCCCGTACTTGACTAGCAAGCCCGGTCAGCTGCATGATGAGTGTGTTCGTTTCCGGTTTCTGCTCTTCGCTCTTACCCGCGACTTCTTCTAGCGTGCTTCGGACCGAGTTGAGCACTTTGTCCGAGAATTCCACTTTCTCCACGATGCTGCATGCAGCGGAGCGGTCAAGTCTTAATTTTCCTGTCAAATCTCCGTACGGTTCCCCGCGCTCGGTTAAGCTGCTGATTCCTCCGACGTGCCTTGCGGGAGAAGCTCGTTGCGAAGCTCCTCGACTTTCCTAGCGGCGAAGACATCCATCCTCACGCCGCGCCATTTGTTTGCGACGGCCAAGAGCACAGCGAACGAGAGTTTCATCGCGGCCTCCTCGGTGAAGAAGTGAGGAATGACCTTTGTGCGACGTTTGTGCTCTCCGAACGTGCGCTCAAGTAGATTCGACGTGCGAAGCCTTTTGTGATGCGCCGCAGGAAGGCGTAGCGCCTGAAGACACGCTTCGAGGGTCTCTTCCATGCACTTCATCGCGCTCGGGAATCGTTGACGGTACCGAGCGATCACCTCCCGACCCTTCTTCAGCCCTTGCTCGTAGCTGTTCGCATGGAACGACTCAAGGATGGCCGCCTTGAGTTCGTCGCGCACTTCCTTCGGAGCCTTGCCCAGGATGTTCTCGAGGCGGTGCTTCTGGCAACGTTGCTTGAGGCTTCGAGGGAAGACCTCTGCGATCGCTTTGAGCACTCCAGGATTCCCGTCCGTCACGATGAGCAACGGCTCCCTCATTCCTCGGGCCACCATCTCCTGCAAGAACCCCTTCCAGTTCTCGTAGGATTCTCGGTTGCCGACACCGATATGAAGAAGAACTCGCGTCCCATCAGCGCGATAGCCGGTCGCAACGAGGATGGGCTCTTTCCTCTCCGCTCCTTGGTGGTAGCGCAGGTACGTGCCGTCGAGCTCGAGATACAACAGCTTCTCGTTCGAGAGATCCCGTTTTCGAAACGCCTCGAAATCCTCCGACAGACACCGTGTGACCCGGCTCACCACCGACTTCGAGACACCCGTGCCGCTCAGCACGTCCGCGAACGTCGCCTCAATGTCACGCGTCGACATCCCGTGGACGTACATCCGCGCGATCAGTTCATCGAGTTTCTCGGTCCGGCTCACGTAGGCGTCGAGAATCTTTGACTGAAACACCTTCTCTGTTTCTCGTACCCGCGGCACTTGCACCGTTACCGCTCCCTCGCCCGTGAGGACCCGATGCGACTCATACCCGTTGCGTCGTCCCTTCTCCTTCGTCGTTGCCGGAGCGTTCTCATAGTAGTTTCGACCCAACGCCTCCGTCACCTCGCGCTCCAACGCATATTGAAGCATCATCTGAGCTCCCGACCGGACGATCTCCGAGAGATTCATCTCCCCAAATACCAGTTGTTCCTCGAACTGCTTGAGTAATCGCTGACTCGGTAGTACCTTTCCCATGATGTATGGTTCTCCTTTTCTGTCCCCATGACGGGGACGGGTTTTGAGCTTGGGGAACCATACATCGTTTTTCTTTGACAGGAATCTTAAGACATCACCCAGCGGAGATCCCGGAAACCGTGTGCTCTGTGAGTGGGGACCAAGACTCGACGTCTCTCGCCATCTCCTCAAATGCGCGGATGGTGTCCTGCACGTCCTGCTTGCTGCTGTCACTAAGCAGCTCGGACTCATTCAAGCACTGGGCCGCAGGACAGATAACGGCGGGACCTTCTTCTCTAATACGCGACTCAATCACGTCCTCTAGTACTGTCCAAAATCCGCTCTGGTGAACCATTTCCAGTTGCTTTAAGTTAGGGACATCGTTCTCAGCCAGCGACTTATAAATAGGCTCGCTCAGCAGCAGTTGCTCCCCGACACTGGCCTCTACGTTGAAAAGAAGGCCGGCAAGAGTGGCGCGGAGATTAGGCGAGAGTAGCGCTGCGAGGGATCGATCTGGGACTTTCCCACGCAGCAACTCCTCGCGTATTTCCTGACTTGTCTTATGCCTACTCTGAAGAGCTGCGTAGTAAGCAAGATGGTTCAGTAGGAATTTGTGTTCCCACTGGCGATGCAGGGCTCCAATCTGATTAACGTAGAGCTTGAGTTCCCGAGGAGTCGGTGGGCCGGTTTGTTTGGCTACACAATGGTTGTAAACGCGGTAAAAGTCGTGCGCGTCATTCGCGTGCTGCGGCAGCGCGTTGTTCACGAGCTGCGAGAGGTAAAGCTTCCAGTTGGACAAAGTAGGTGGAGGGACCTCAAACCGAATCTGAAAGCTCTTGTCAATGAAGGATTCGGCGATGCCATCGGATGAGTTGCTATCACCCTCTGCGGAGTCGGCTCCTCGAGTGGTCCAAAGGCGGCGCAACCCGGACTTGTCGTACGGTACGATTATCCAAATCTTTCTGAACCACCCTTGAACCTCGGTGCTGCGGTCCTGCAGGAACGTCTGGAGCGTGGACCATATGCTTAAGGCGTCTGCAGGGCCCACCCGGTCCAGATTGTCTATCACAAGGACGGCCTTTCTGGATTCGGATTCCGACAGCGCAGCGCCCATCAGGCTTCGGAACTCGTCCTCGAATTCAATGGAAGTGGGCTCTGGCGTCTCCGTGGTGTCCTGATTGGTTTCGCTGATGGCATTGCCTGTCAGCAGGGCCCATTCCGTGCCGCGCGAGTCGCGATGCGCTGTTGTTCTGGAGCGAATTGACTTGGTCCAGACGAGTTTTCCGAGGACTACAAAGAAAGGCGCAATAGATAGGAGTACTCCGATGACGAACGACCAATTGATCTGGAGCGATGTGTCAAATGTCACTCCGCGCTGAAATGAACCTGCCACAAGGGCGGTGCCTAGAGGTACCAACAGCGCTGAAAACACAAGCGACTTTCCCAACGTAGTTGTGTGCGGGACTGTGCGCGTCTCCGTCACCTTTCGCCTTCTGGCAAGCCTCTCGAGGACATTGTTCCAGTGCCCCGTCTCAACCCACTGGATCCGTTGAAAATGGCGAATAAGCGATTCAAGGAAGCTGCGGCGCAAGGGGTCTCGCTCGTGCGCCCAGGCGTCGAAGGCAAAGAGGGTCGTGTCCTGGACTGAACCCAAGCGCTTTCGCATGATATTGATGACGGTGGTCTTTCCTGAACCCCATCTGCCTTCCAGTCCGATCAGTTTTCCGCCCTCTTCGGAGTGGATGAGGTCAGCTAGTGCTCGGGCGACACGTTCGTGAGCGCCCTCTCCGTGAAACGCGAGCTGGTCTTCGGGGGGTGGAGTGTCATCAAGAAGGTAAGTCGGACACTTCATGAGGTACTCCAATGTCCGCAAGAAATTGGATAAAACACGAGTTATTATACGCTTACAGTGGGATGAGCCGCTCCGGGTTTCCGGAAACTGGAGCCTTGATTCTTCAATTTCTGGTGCTTGCGCTGTTTACTGTTGGTGATGTGTACGCATCCCTTTGCAAAAAAGGCGCTTACGCTCCATTTAGCTCGAAGCGAAGGTCACGAGCGCTATTTTGGCTGTAACTTAATACACTGTAAAGTCTTAGCGTTATTTCACCAACACTTGATGGCCGAAGCACCGCTCCAGGGTTGATCTCGCCGGTCGGGTCGGCCTCGGCCGACGTCGGCTCGCCGAGCAGCACCTCTCGGGCCAGAACGATTGTAAAGCCAACGGCCCTTGGCCCGGTCGCAAACACAGACACTAAGCTGCTGATTTATAGTCTACTTCAAAAGGGCCGCGTTTTGGCACAGGACGGGGTCTACGCAACCGCGGGAGCCTGACCGTCTGGATCTCGCTCACCGCCGGCAAGCTTGTGAACTGGGACGCGCCCCGGCCAAGGAGGAGGAAAACCGGGCCGTCAACGCAAGTACTCGAACCACGCCATCGAGACGGCTGTCTAGGTCCTCTAGAGACGAGAGCGCGAACAAACGACGAAATCATGCCGGCATGGTCCCGGCAGACCGGAGACTAATCAAGTTCGGTGCGCGCGGATGAATAAATAGAAGGCACAAGCACCAGAATGGACACAGGTTTGCTCCTCCCGCACTTGATCCGATCACTGTGCGACTCCGGTGACTCGCCGAGTCGCACCCGCGACGGCAGCGCGCTGTGCCGAGGTTCGACAGTGCAGCAGGCCAGATATCAGCGTCTACCGTTGAGCGCGAGCAGCTCGCTGAGGGCACCGTAGTCAGAGATGTCGACTGGCCAACCGTAGGCACTTGCGACTGCCGCGTCAAGGGCCGCGTGGGCGTCTGCGAGCCACTGCGGGCGGGCGTTGTACAGAGTCGTCAACGTGCGTTTCTTGAGGGCCTTCGCGGCATCCTCGTTGCGGGGAAGTGGCCGCTTCGGGTAGCCGGGGACCGGTGCGTCCACCCACTCGACCCACTCGGGCGGGTTGAGCCAGCGGTCACGCAACGCAACGAGCCTTTGGGCTGCCACGGCTACAGCCATGGCCCGCGGGTCGGCCGCGTACGCACGGGCCGGTACGTTGGGCGTCAGGCCAGGTGGGAATGGGAACGTCTCAAACGTCGTGCTCGGCGTGTAGCGCGGCCGGTCCTCCAGGCTCGTCCCGAGCCGTAACGCCCAGACCTCGTGGAACCGGCTGTGCAGGATCCCGAAGGTCGTGTCGTCGTCACGAGCGATGACGATCAGCTGATGATCGGGACAGATGCGGGCGTCACACCAGACGAACAGCCGGTGCTTGGCGACGGTTGGCGTCGCGATGTAGCGTGACAGACCGTCGAGCGCCCGCCACATGCCCTGCCGCGGCTCGACGTGCCGCCACCAGTACTCGCGATACGCTTTGCGGCGGTTCTGCTGCCGCATCGGGTAGACCCGCTCCTCCACCCAGCGGAATGGTTCTTCGTACAGCGCTGCGTCGCCGGCTGACATCGTCCACCCGAAGTCGACGATCCACTTGCCCGCCGGCCGCCGGGTGAGATCCATGCCGTTCACCCACGGCTTCAGTACGTCGGCGTTGGTCCGGCCGTTCGGGTTCGCCGGTAGACAGAGCCACTCACGCGCTTGATCGCCGTCAACGTCGAAGGGACCGCCCTTGGTATCGCCCATGAATGCCGTGCGGGCATTCTCTGGAAGACGCCGAACCCCTGTCAGGTCGACGCCGGCGCCGCCGCGCTGCGCCGTTAGATCCGCGTAGATCTCGTCGACGGACTCGCCGTCGAGCCGCGCGCCAGACACTGACTCGTCGTCGGCACGCGAGAAGCAGACCAACGACACTCGCACCGCCGCGCCGTCAATCACCCACGGCTCATCACTCCACGCATCGAAAATCCGCCGTGCCTTGGTCGCCGTTTGCAACGCCCGCCGATTCGCGCCGCCTCGTATGGAATTGGTCGCGACGAGTCCGGCTCGCGCCGCCTTGCCCAATGCGATCTGCTGGCCCGCCTTCTCGAACCAGTAGCAGACGAGATCGGCCTCCGCCGGTACCCGGCCGACGTACGTCGCGAACATGCGCGAGACGTATTCCTCGCTGAGGTGCGTGATCAAGAGCTTGCCGCCCAAGAACGGCGGGTTGCCGATCACGACGTCCGCCATCGGCCAGTTCGGTTCGGTACCGTCCGGAGTCAGGATCGCGTCACGGCACTCGATGGTATCGAGCGGCTTCAGGATCGGGTCGCGTGCCTCCGAGAAGCCGTTGCGCCGCATCCACTGGATCTCGCCGATCCAGACGGAAACGCGAGCCAACTCGGCGGCGATCTCTGCTTTCTCCGTGGCCCACTCTGCGAGCCACGGGCGGATCACGACCGGCTCGACGAGCAGCATGATCTTGTCGCGGTCCGTGTAATGCGCCCCGAGCTGGGCGCGCTTGCCCGGGTCGAGTCCACGCTCGAACAGCGTGCCGAGGATCGATGGATCGATCTCTGACCAGTCGAGGCGCGATGCGGCCAACACGGTGTCGATGTCGGACCTCTCCAGCGGAAGCGCTGTGGCGTCGTCGAACAGTCCGCCGTTGAACCAGTCAACCGTCTCGAAACCGACCCGGCCGCCGCGAGCCATCACCCGGAACAGATCGTCGACAAGGTCGGCGAAGTGCGCTGGCGTGCGCCGCGCCTGCTCCAGCATCCGGGTGAACATGTGGCCGGGCAGCAGGCCCACGTCGTCGGCGAACATGCAGAAGACGAGCCGGTTGACGAAGTGCGCGACCGCGTGCGGATCGTGGCCGCGTTCCCGCAGCGACTGCGCGACCGCCGCGAAGGACTGCGCCGCCTGTTGGGTGAGCGATTGCCGCGTCTCGCCCGGCCGTAGCCGTTCAGGGTCCGAGAACGCCCACTTAAGCCTGTCGCGTGCCGCGGCGTCGGCCAGGTCGTCCAGTCCGAACTCGTAGGTCTTGCTGACGCTATTGGTCCAGTTGGTGCGGATGCGGAACCGCAGCATGTCGGAGACGATCAGCAGCGGCGGGTTCTCCAGCGCCAGGGCGTAGAGCCGCAGCTGTCCGAATGCGGCGTCGAGGTTGGCCCGCTTGCCCTTGTACTCCCAGGCGAAGTGGTGGCGCTTCCAGACATCGGCCCAGCCGTCGCCGCCGGTGTCCTTGCGCGCGCCGCGCTCGAAGCAGTACATCTCGCCGGTCGGGTCGGCCTCGGCGGGCGTCGGCTCGCCGAGCAGGTGGCACAGGTCGATGAAGTGCTCCTGCGACGCCGAGCGCTCCTTGAGTGCCGAGGCGCGCCACTTGGCGATGAATTCGTACGGCGTCATGGGCGCATTCAGCGTAGCCGATAATGACCGGCACGTGCCAGGACGGGGCGATGGTGCTCCTGGCTACGGTATGGCACTTCCGTAAGCGGTCCCAGGCGATCAGACTATGAGAGCTTTCTGAAATTCACCTCCGCAACCTCGCCGTCGAGCTGTTGTGGAAACTCGGCGCTTCAATACGGGTGCCCGGTGACAATCGCGTCGTAGATCATTTCCGCGACTAGCTCTGGATAGGACTGCTCAACGACTTGCTGTGCGCGATTCATCGTTGGCCACAAAGAGTCCCCTCTGTCGCCTTGGGTGAGTGCGATCCAGTGCGTCGGGTAGTACCGGACGAGCATTCCCAGGATATACGACACCAAGTACGTAATACAGAGTTGGGAATAACGCGTACCGCTGGAGAATGGTTCGGCAACGAATAGGACCGGAATCGATCCGAACATCTTGTTTGCGTAGGTATGAACGAATTGCGGGGGTGCCTTCTCCAATGTTTCTGCCTTGCATGTCACGATGCACTGGCTTCCCTCGTCAGTAGTTGCGTAGCCGAGTGCTTCATAAACCGCTCTAAATCGCAAGAGCGGCTCCTTGTTTACCGTCATTTGCAGATCGCTGTCGCTGTTGTAGGTGAGTTCGTTTACGGCGGTGTATCTCAACTCGTTGGAAACGTCTGAATAGTCCTTTTGGAGATCAGGAATGCGAGAGAACAAGTCCGCGACTGATAATTCCTCGTCGCGCTCCGGAACATCGTAGCTACAACGCCAATCTACCCCTCCGGATCTGATATGAATAGCCATTCTATTCTCCGTATACTTTACGAAGTCTGAGAATAGTCCAGCTCGCTTACGAATACTTAAAGTATTCAATTGCATCAGCGCTGCGGCTGTATCGCCTGACATCACGTCGCCCCAGCCTACGGTTTCAATGCCATGACCGGCATTCAAACCCTCCTCCTCCCCGCCGTCAGTTTTCAGCAACAACAGAAGAGCACGACTCAGGCAGGTGACACCGTAAAACGTGAGAAGTGGGCGAACTGAATGATCGGAATTGTCCGCATTCCTGAAGTACTCCCGTGCTTGCTTCGCAGCGGCGTTGATCTCTCGTGCACGACGTGCGCTAAGCTCCCTTGAGTGAATCTTCTGGAACCGCTGCCGCGTTATGTCTTGGCTTTCGAGTGAAAGCAAACTCTGCCAAGTCTCCCGATTCAACTTCTCTACTCCTTGAGTTTCGGAACCGCGGATTCTCTTACCTGCTGATGGCTCGCGTCCACGACGGAATGATCACCGCCAACCCGGAAGGCGCGCTCCAGTGCACGGTCGGCGAGGGCGGATCGAGCAATGGTTGTGCCGGGAACAGCTCCTTGGTGTACTGCAGCATGCTCTCAACACGATGTCCTTTGAGCCGGTCAATACCGAGCCTCCATGGTCAAGTTTGGCGTTCCCGGAGCGCCGAAAACGGCACTTGGCATACTTTAGCAAATGACCCGCGGGACCCTAGTCGGATTCCTACAAAACGCGCGAAACGTGCTAGGCCGGTACGCCGCAGTAGCCCGTCCTATCCAAAAACACAAACGAACTCAAGACTGGCGCGCCGGGCCGTTTCGATCGTCATCGACCCGTGGCGAGCCCCAGATCTGGGGCGTGTCGAAGGCGATGTCGGCGATTCGGGTTCCCCGTACGCGCAGGGAAACACCGTCCAGCAACGGGATGCCACGCTCCCTGGGCGAAGACCTGGATCCAGGTCCTGGGCAAAGATGGACATAAAGGAGGCCCGGGCCAACTGGACCAGAACTTGCTCGGCCAGCTACGCCACGGTCGCCCCGGCCTCGATTCTGGGCCTCTCGGGTGGCTTCTTCTTGGCGGCCGCATGGCCCGGTCAGCGCCCGTTCTCCTACGTGGGCGCAAACGTGGCACTCGAAAATCGGGATTAGAGACGAAGTCTGAAAATGAAGCCTTCTCAGCCCTTCTAGCGCGTCTCTGGTGCCACCTGATCCTGCAAAACCCCGCAAACCGCGCGGAAAATCTCACGCGTCTCTGCAGTGCCACAAACGGCCAGACTGGGTGGCGGATGGTGCAGTTCGGAGCTATCCGGTCTCGGTAAAAGGTATTTATAGAGTTTATAGAGTGTTACGTCGCGCTTTCGCCGCGCGCGTGGTGGGGCAATGTAGCGAAAACTCAGAGAAGCCCTGGTGCCTACGTCGTTCTATCCTCTTGTACTACAGTGATTTAAAGCCATCCGTCACGTGCTGGTCCCCGCACGCCTCATCGACGGGGGGGCGTTCGAGTTTATTTGCGAATTGACATTAAATCCGATTTTCTAGACGGCAATCTCAACCTCCTTGACGCCTGTAAGAGGGCCGTGTTGTAAACCCTCCGACGGAGGCTCCGCTCGTAAATCATTGTAGTGAAAAGCTCTTACGCCTCATCGATGGATGCGTCGCCGACGGGAACACCTTTCCGACTATCGCAGTCGTAAGGCTCAAGTGGGGGCAAGTGGAGCTATTCGGGTCTTGGCAGCAAACAAGCAGTAACGGTGCAAAACAGATCATAAAAATGCAATTTGAGGTCATTTCGGGGCCGAATCGAGCGCTAATCGCTCAGCTAATGGGAAGACGCCGTCGTGTCCAAAAACACAAACGAACTCAAGACCCGCACGCCGCCGATGTCATCATTAGTAAGGGGTGATGCCGTTCGCCGACTGATGGAGACCAAGAGCGAGCGTGGCCGCGGCCGCAGGTTGGCTTACAACGTGACCTGCCCGTGAGGTCAAAATACTCATGCGGCTTCCCGATGGTAGAAACTTAGCAACCCGCCAAGCCGTAAGGTGCAAACTGCTGATCCATTGAGCGTTCGAGTATTTTGACCAGACGCGGTAATCAGCTGCTGACCTTCTACGAATTCCCTCGTGCCATGTGGAAATCGATTCGAACGACCAATGCTCTGGAGAATCTCAACCGCGAGTTTCGACGCCGGACGAAAACCCAAGCGTCGTTCTCCAGCGAGGAGTCTGCGGTCGCTTTGCTGTTTGGGCTTATCGCCTCTGGCCAGATTCAACTACGACGCATCGACGGCTACCAACGTCTGAGCGAGGTTCTCGAACACGCGGAGGTTGCCGCCTGACATGATACTCTGATGACGGAGTGGAGGGCGCCGTTCTTTTTCCACGGACCTCGGGACACATCCGCGCTATTTTGGCTGTAATTTAATGCACCGTAAAGCCTTAGCGTCATCTCACCAACACTTAATGGCGGAAGCACCCAATCTTTGAGCAATGAAGCGCATGGCCGAATTATAATCTTAGTGTGCTGTCGGGAAGGGGACTGTAGCATCAATCCGCGTGTCAGATGAGCCGGTCACCACGGTGGCCTAGGCTGGGGCATGACCGTGCTCCAACTCGCTGGCGGAGCCGAGTGGACACGGGAGCGCCCGGGTCATCACGACCGTTAGTCCGTAATCGCTTCTATGCAAGACTGGAAAAACATTATAAAGCTCACGCCCATAGCTTCACGTGTGGGCAGCTTGTTGCCTCGGTAGCAGGCTATTGCACTGGAGATGGTGCTTGCGCTGTTTGCTGTTGGTGATATGTACGTATCCCTCTGCAAGAAAAGCGCTTACGTTCCATTTAGCGCGCGGCGAAGGTCGTGAGCGCTATTTTGGCTGTAATTTTAATGCCGCGTAAAGATCTTAGCGTCATCTCACCAACACTTAATGGCGGAAGCACCGCGCCTTGCCAACGCGCTTTCTGCCCTGTATCCGCGTGGCAGCGAGGAAAAGCGGCTCCTCGACGCGATGCTGCTGGAGGTCCCGAGGTGACTTATGGCTGACCCCATTTTACGCCAGCTGGTATTGCAGCGTTTCCGCAGCCTTCCGTCGGAGCGGGTGATATTCGACAACCCGACTTTTCTTGTCGGTCAGAACGGCTCCGGCAAGAGCAACTTCGTTGATGCCTTCGCGTTCCTCGCGGAGGCGATGGCCTCCCCGCTGAAAGCGGTTCTTGAGCATCGCGGAGGATTTCCCATAGTTGGCCATCGAAGTTCCGCGAGGGGCCGCCCGTCGAACCTGGGCCTGGCAGTGGCGCTGGAGAATCCGGACGGCGATACAACCCATGCTCGATACGCCTTCCAACTGCGTGCTCTGAAGCGTTATGGCTTCGAGATCCTGCGTGAGCAATGCGTCGTGCAGAAGTCTGATGGCTCGCGTGAATGGTTTGATCGCAGGTCCCTCAAGGGCCTTTCCGTTGACTGGGAAAGCAGCGTGAAGTCCCTGGAGCCAGTCATGGAACCGAATGCCCTAGCTCTTCCCCTGGTTGGTGGCGATACCCGCTTTCAGACAGTTCTCCGCTTCTTGTCGGGCATGCGGATATGCCGGATCGAACCGGCGGCCCTGCGAGCAATGCAAGATCCGGACGGGGGTGCCCTCTTGCGTTCCAATGGCAGTAACGCGGCCAGCGTGCTGCGCGAGATCCAACGCGAATCAAGGAAAGATTGGGATCAAATCCTTAAGCTTCTCAAGAGCATTGTCCCCGGGACCATTGGTGTCCGGCCCAAGAAGCACAGCAACAAGCTGACGCTGGAGTTCACCCAGGACCGGGGAAAGTCGGAACCGGTGAAGTTCGAAGCGTTCAACATGTCCGACGGCACGCTCCGTGTGCTGGGGTTGCTCACGGCGGTCTTCCAATGTCCGGCACCCTCGCTCCTCGTAATTGAAGAACCGGAAGCCACAATCCACCCTGGAGCACTGGGCTCGATTCTCGACGTGCTGCGGCATGCCGGCCGCTTTATGCAGATCGTGGTGACGACGCATAGTCCCGATGTTCTCGACGCCGAATGGATCAAAGATCGACACCTCCGAATCGCGAGCTGGGAGGCTGGCGCGACGCGGATTAGTCTGGTCTCGTCAGCAGCACGGGCAGCCCTGGGCGAGCACCTGATGGGCGCGGGTGAGCTACTCCGTTCGAATGCTTTGCCGCCCGTCGAGCTGTTCGACACGGACCCGCACCAGAACAAGTTGTTCTCAGAGGACTATCTGGCGTGAAGATCCAACCGATCGTGGAAGGCTACGGGGAGGTGGAGGCGTTCCCAGTACTGCTACGCCGTCTTGTGAATGAAGCTCAAGCCTGGAGCGTCGGGATCGGGAGACCGATCCGAAGATCACGCGTTCAGCTTGTGCGCGAGGACGAAGTGGTAAAAGCGGTAAGGCTGGGACTCCTGCAACCGGACTGTCAAGCAGTCCTCATCCTGCTCGATGGAAACTCGGACTGCCCTGCCGAGTTAGGGCCAACCGTGCAAGCTTGGGCCGCTGCTGCTGCTGGTAACGTGCCGTGTGGGGTCGTCATCGCGCACCGGGAGTACGAAGCATGGTTTCTGGCCGCGATCGAATCGTTGCGAGGGCATCATGGTATCCGGGACGACGCGGAATCTCTTCCAGACCCGGAAAATCCTCGTGGTGCAAAGGAGCTACTGGAGAAACGAATGGGTGCTCGTACAAGCTATATGGAGCGCACGGACCAACCGGCATTCAGCAAGACGTTCTCATTGCCGGATGCGTACCACCGGTCGAGATCGTTCCGAAAGCTCGCTAGTTCATTCGGGCTCTTGGTACGTTCCATGGGGCAGGACATCGGTGTGTGGCCTCCCGCAGCCTGGGGCTGAGGGCTGTGCATCGTCAAAACTGCTCCGCCCACGAAATTAAGGACTTACGCTCCGCTTGAATTCCGGGCCGAAGACGGCGAAACTCCGCCGCTATGCTCGACGTTGTTGTCTTCCTCGTCTCACTTGGCGTCCGTGTCATTCGGGCGATGTGTCGGCGCCGCGCCGACCTGGTGTTGGAGAACGTCGCTTTGCGGCAGCAAGTGACGGCGCTGAAGAAAGAGCACCCACGCCCACCGCTCGACGACACGGAACGGGCCTTCTGGGTTGCTCTTCGAGGTTCGTGGCCCGTGTGGGCGAGCCGCCTGCTCATCGTCCACGCGGACACCGTGGCCCGTTGGCATCGCGACCGATTCCGACGGTTGTGCTTTCTATTTATTCATCCGCGCGCCCCGAACCTGATCGGTCTCCGATCTGCCGGGACTATGCCTGCACGATTTCGTCGTTTGTTCGTGCTCGGCCCTGGGCACGGCCGCAAACCAGACTCTAAGTTGCTGATTTATGGGCTATTTCAAAAGGGCTGAGTTTTGGCACAGGACGCGGAGCCCCAATGCGTCGAGGCTTCGCTCACCGCCAGACGCAATGACAACAGACGTTTCTGCCCGTCTGGCGCGACCCCGAGCGCGGCCAGTACGGGTACGTTGATCACACGTTTCGCCATCCGCACTTTCAGTCGGACACAACGCCCTAGTCGGGAAAGCTGCCTAGAGTTTAGTGCGGCCTTTAAGCCTATTTATGATAAAGAGCATTTCACGCAGCTGAACTGCGAGCACGCACCGGACGTCTTCTACGGTGATTCCCTTCACGCTGGCACATTTCTTAATCTTCCCTTTCAGCGTTGGTGACAACCTAGAATAAATGTACCTCCTAGAAAGTTTGTGAACCTCTCGCCGCGAAGCTTCACTGGAGACGCGCCTATGTCTGACTTTGGGTTCAACTACCTTAAGAGCCTGACCACACCACTCACAGGAGTTCATGAAAGAAGCGATCTCCTTTCCCCAATTGGTTAGGCTGGGCGGACGGCCTTCGACTACAGCTCTAGATCTACTCTTCATCATGCTTGCCTGCCCACTTCCAGCCCTCTGAGTATTCTTCCTCTGCTATTCTCTCTGCGTTAAATGGGTGCCGTCGTGTCCAAAAATGCAAACGGACTCAAGACCGGCACGCCGGGAGGTTTCGCATCGGTCAGGCGCAAGCGACCCTGGACCTGATTTCGAGGAACGGAACGTGTCAACGACATTGAGACACCCGCGTGTTGCATTTAGTGAGCCTCGATTGGTGTTGCCGGGCTCATGACGACGTCGCGGTCCACGTCCGCTTCGAGCCTGTCGTGCGCCACCCGCAGCCCAGGGATCGGAAGCCAGCCTCGGCCCTTTTGAAATAGACCATAAATCAGCAGCTTAGCGACTGGGCCAAGGGCCCCCTAGGCTTTACAGTTACCCAACCCGCGGTTGACCTTCGAGAGCCGCGGCCGTTTCACCGGACGGCAGAGGACGGCGAACTGCTGCCGAAGAGCGACATTGTCGAGAGCCAGCTCGCGATGAGCCTTGAAGGCGGAGATGAGAGCGCGAACACACGACGAAATCAAGCAGGTATGGTGCCGACAGACCGGAGACTAATCAAGTTCGGGGCGCCCGGATGAATAAATTGAAGGCACAGGTCATCGCTCTCAGAGTCGAGGGTGTCAGCATTTTCGCGATTTCCCGGATCAAAGGGATTGCCTGGAACACCGTCGCCCGCTGGCTTGAGAAGGCAGCCCAAGTGTGTCGTCGATTCAACCCGTGAGGTCAAAATACTCATGCGGCTTCCCGATGGTAGAAACGTAGCAACCCGCCAAGCCGTTCACGGGAGCGTACCTTGCGCTCGGACTGAGGTAACTGGTCGCTGGCTGGGAACAGCAGCAGATTCTCCTTGCCTTGATGATTCCTCTCGTGGTGATAGTAGACGATGTACTCCCTAAGCGCATGACGGAGCGACTTCTCGCCGAACAGGATGAGCTTCGAGAGACATTCCTCTTTGACTGACTTCACCCAGCGCTCCGCGAACGAGTTCAAATCCAGGCTCCGTGCGGGCAGCTTGACGGGCGCGACGCCAACCGCCTCGATGGTCCGCTGGAACGACTTGCAGAACTTCGAGTCCCGGTCGTGAATGAGATATCGGCTCGAGGACACAAAGCCGACATCTGCCATGGTCACGTTGCGAGCCACTTGAGTCATCCACTGTTCGTTCGGATGCGGCGTAATGCCGGCGACGTGGACTCGACGAGTAGCCGGGTGTATGAAGAACAGAACGTAGTAGGTCACCAACCCGCCCTGAGTCCACACTTCCGCGGTGAAGAAATCTGTTGCCGTGAGGACGTCCATGTGCGAGCGGATGAACTCCCTCCACGTCGTGGTCTTCCCACGCTCTGGTGCGAGCGGAATGCCGTGGCGTTTCAGAATGTTACCGACGGTTTGGTCGGCCACTTCATGCCCGAGGTTGGCTAGTGCCCCCGCAATCCGGTCGTAACCCCAGGACTTGTTCTCCTTGGCGAGACGCACCACCAGCTCTTCGATGTCGGCGTCGACCCGCGGTCGCCCTGGATACTGACGGTTCTTGGAGCTATCGAACTTCTTCGCGACAAGCCTCCGGTGCCAACCTAGGATCGTGTCGGGGTTTACGATACTCGCGATCTCATCAAGGGCTTGCTTACCCAGACGCTTTCCGATCTAGGCCAGAGACTGCCGTTCGCCATCGGTCAGGTGCAAGCGACCCTGGAGCTGATTTCGAAGAACTCGATTCTCGGCCACAAGATACTCGTTGCGCAGGAGCAACTCCTCATCCACGGATCCTGAGATGTAGCTCAGCATAGTCTTCCAGTCCATCGCAACTCCTTCCGCTGAACTGGAATACGTATCCGACAGCGATGGAGGATTCAAGCGGCCTTTGCGAAGGTGCAAACTGCTGACCCGCTGGGCGTTCGAGTATTTTGACCAGACGCGTTCTTGGCCACCCTAGCCGATCACATCCCCGACCGCTACCGGCACAACATCCGGTACTTCGGTCTGCTCGCGCCTCGCGTGAAGAGCGACACCCACGACGCGGTCTTCGCGCTGGTGGGCCAGGAACGGCTAGGGAAGCCTCCGCGACTACGTTGGGCCGCATCCCTGCAGAAGAGCTTCGGGATTGACCCGCTCCTGGATCGCGATGGACAGCGGATGCGTTGGGATCGGCGAATACCGCCGGCACCAGCCCAAGGCCATGGACTCGCGAAGCTGGCCTTGGCGTTGCGGTAGCGCCCTCTGTCTCGCTGATATCGACTGATTCGCTGCGCGCACCAACCTGCCCAGTAGTCTCCGACCACTCATCGCCCAGAGATTTGACCCATCCCCCCTTGCCACGAGGCTCTCCCGCACCACTGTCGAGGAGTCGCCCTTCCCTCGATACGAATGAGAAACGCGGGTGACCGAAGCCCCTCGGCTTATCGCATGTAGGGCTGACCGCGGCTGATTCGTTCCCGAAGTCCCTCAGAAATGAGATATTGAATTTCCTATAGATCAAGAAACTTGACGGCCCTGAGGTTGTGACGGTCGTCCGCCAGGCACCGTTGCCTGGCAACATCACAGCACGGAGACGCCGGCGCGTCCTTGCCCTGTCCTACAGACGCGCCTACCCTCGGCCTGAGCGCACTAGAAAATGAGTATTGAAATTCCTATAGATTAAAGGCCCTGCGCCTGCAGGGCATCCGGATACTGCACACCGGCATACCGAGTTTGAACCAACACCTGCCCCGGTTCGCAGGCCGGTGGCGGAATCTCGTCCAACGAGAGGGCCTCTCGGAGCGAAGCCGGAGTCGCCAGGGGTCGCCCCTGCTCGTCGAGGCCGACATAGCGGTGACAGCGGACGGCTTTCATCAAGCTACTCATGGCGGTGTGCGAACCAGTACCCGGGCCTAGAAGTTTCCCGAGGAGACTTCACGTGGTACGTCATCATAGATCTGAAGATAACACCCTCGGGCCAGACGATTGTAAAGCCTACGGCCTTGGCCCAGTCGCAAACACAGACACTAAGCTGCTGATTTATGGCCTATTTCAAAAGGGCCGAATTTTGGCACAGGACGGGGTAGTCGCTTCCCCAGCGGCTCCGCTTCCCACTGGGCCTTTATCCTATAATTACGACTATCATGATTGACACGCTCATGCTCGCCCGCGAGCTGACCAAGGCGGTCGCCACCGGCATCACTGGCTTGACCGTGACCATCCTTTTGTTCCTCGGGTGAGCGAATCCCGGCGTTTCTCCAATGAACCACGCTGACGACGCACGCGAAACCCGCCGAGATCGGACCGCCTTCGTTGTCGCGTGGATTCCCTACTAGTCGTAGGCCATGAAGATTTGAAATTGAAAATACAAAATTCTCGGATCGCCTACGGAGGCGCACGTGGGTCGAACACGGGTGATGAATTCCACGAACTAAGGGCCGTTCGCCAAGCGCTCAGAATGTTGGATGTGTCCAGCGATCTCACGGCCGCTACGGTTGAAGGCGTGCCTGCCATTGACGGTAGCGGCAGCGTCTGGGGCGGAGTCGACTGTACGTTGTTGTTTGGCGGCGAGGATCTGAAAGAAGCTGACCGCGTTGAACTTCAGCAGCTTCGATACTCCGCCGCAAACCCAAACAAGAAATGGACAGTCGCACGCGCCTGTAGCGGGAAGAACGGAAAACCTCAGACCTCGTTGATCCGCCGTTTGGGAGAAGCCTTCAAAGGCTTGATACAGAAGAGGCGTAAACGCAAATCGCTCGACTCCATCAAGATCTCGCTCGTTACAAATCAGCCGGTCTCCCCGAAGTTAGAGAAAATAATGGAGACAGCGCGGAATAGCGTTCCGCCCACCTTTAAGCAAGCGTGGAAGCCTGGAGATTCGGATTTTCACCGTGTTGTCCACGCCAGTGGTCTTTCTCCTGCTCAATTCAAGCGCTTCGCAGCAGTGGTGGACTTCCAGGGTGAAACCGGTTCGCGTTTTAGCATCGAAGACGAGATGCTCAGCGCAATCACCCAGTGGGCCGATACCGAATTCAGGGAAACGGCAATTCGGATGAGAGAATATGTCCGCAAACGGATGCTGCCCGAAGCAACCGGGGAACTGATCACTAAACAGAAGGTGCTAATTCAGTTCGGCGTGTCCGATGAGCGAGCCCTTTTCCCTTGTCCATCGGCGATCAAGTCTGTTGAGCTTCTCGTATCGAGGGGTGCATCAAAGGCTGTGATCGCCGCGATGTCACGGGGCTCACAGAGAATCTGTTTCCATGGCGCTGGTGGCGTCGGCAAGACGACAGCTTTACAGGAAATCGCAACGTTGCTGCCCGTCGGATCTGAAATGATCACGTTCGATTGCTTCGGCGCAGGGTCATATCTTGACGCCAGCCAACTACGCCATCGGCCGAAGGACGCGTTCATGCAATTATCGAACGAGCTGGCACAGCGGCTCAGATTACCGGCGCTGCTGGAGCCGAACGCGACCCGCGATTTCACCAGGGCATTCCGACGACGACTGAACATTGCGGCTAAGGCGCTCGAAGGAGCTCATCCACAAGGGCTTCTAGTTATCGCCGTTGACGCAGCGGATAACTCGATTACGGCTGCGCAAAGTCGGACGCCTGCCGAGTCGAGCTTCGTAACTGAACTCATGTCATTCGTCACCCTACATCCCAATGTTCGCGTGATCATCAGCTCCCGAACGGGGCGGCTCGACGAGCTGAATCTACCCCCTGAATTTGAAAGGATAGAGCTTCCACCGTTTACACAAGAGGAGACGGCACAAAATATTGCGCGCTACTGGAAAGCACCTCGGTACTGGATCGAAGATTTTCATCATCTCTCCGGCGGCAATCCCAGGGTCCAGGCTTATGCGTTCGCCCAGGCTCGCCAAGTGCGGTCTGAAGCTCTCGTGGCTTTACAACCTTTTGGGAAAAATCTCGACCAGATTTTCGACAAGCAGTTTCAACTAGCACTTACAAAGTCGGGCACAATCGACCTTATCGAACGAGTGTGCGCTGGACTGAGCGTTCTTCCGAGACCGATACCGTTGGTGGAATTTTCTCTTGTACTCGGTCTTTCAGAATCTCAAGTGATCGATATCTGCGCCGATCTGGCGCCAGGTGTGCGTAACCAAAAAGGTTCCGTCAGTCTTTCAGATGAAGACTTCGAAAATTACATTCGAGACAAGGGGAGCAGCGCCGAGCAATATGTCCAACGTGTGGCAGCGGACCGCTTTCTGGCGAACGCCGGTAGCGATGAGTATGCCGCTTTAAATGTTGCCCATCTTCTATTTGTTGCGGACAGAAGCACAGAGCTACTGGATTTCGTAGAAAAGGAACCAGAACCGAAAGCGTTAGTTGTCCCGGACCCCGTCCTGTGCCAAAACTCGGCCCTTTTGAAAGACCATGGCTGTAATTTAATGCACCGTAAAGTCTTAGCGTCATTTTACCAACACTTAATGGCGGAAGCACCCATGAGGTCTGTGTGAGCAGCAGGGCTGCCCGATCGAACAACGGCTGCCTGACCAACAGTAGGAATTGCACATGGTACGTCATGATGGATCCGAAGATAACACCCTCGGGCCAGACGATTGTAAAGTCCACAGCCCTTGGCACCGTCGCGAAACACAGACGCTAAGCTGCTGATTTATCGGCTATTTCAAGAGGGCCGAGTTTTGGCACAGGACGCGGTGCGCTCGCCGGTGAGGATCGAGCGTGCGCTTCCGGAGAGGCGGACTATGGGCTCACCCGCGTCGACATCGCTACCCTCAGCGATCATCGATTCGAAAGTGAGGCCAGGATCAAGCTGAGCGAAAACGCGCCGCGCCATGAAGAGGCCGACAAGACATCCTGACTGTCTTGCGACGAGACGCGCAGTGGTTTGCGCTTCCGATGGCACGATAGCCTGTGTCGTAATGTCGCCCGCTGCTGCGAGGTCCTCTCTCAGAGCTTGCTCGACAAGGAGGTCGGTCATCATCGCATGGGGTGGCTCGGGGCGAGGCAGGTTCATCGAACACGTCTCATAACTCGAGCATCCGCTCGACGGCTCGTCGCGCCCTCGCTGCAACGTCAGAAGCAATCTCCACTCTATGCGTCAGCGTCTGAAGCGAAAGAAGGATTTTGGGAAGGGTGATGCGCTTCATGTGCGGGCAGAGATTGCAAGGACGAATGAATTCCGTTGACGGGTTGTCGACCTGGACATTGTCGCTCATCGAGCACTCGGTCACCATGAGAACCCTTGCGGGCTTCTGCTGCGAAACGTACCCACTCATCGCCGACGTCGAGCCGACGAAATCGGCTTCCGCGAGGACATCGGGCGGACATTCCGGGTGCGCCAGAATCGTAATCTTGCCGTATTGCTCGCGTGCGCCAAGCAGTTCCTCCGCCGTAAACCGCTCGTGCACCTCGCAATGGCCTTTCCACAGGATGACGTCGACGTTCGTCTGCTGGCTAACCCATCGCCCGAGGTACTCGTCAGGAAGAAAGATGACGCGTTCCGTACCGAGTGACTCGACGACCTTGACAGCGTTCGACGAGGTGCAGCAGATGTCGCTCTCCGCCTTCACTTCGGCCGATGTGTTTACGTAGGTAACAACCGGAACGTCCGGGTAGCGTTCTCGCAGAAGCCGCACGTCGGCGCCGGTGATGGAGGCGGCAAGAGAACAACCGGCCTCCGCATCTGGAATGAGGACAGTCTTGTTCGGGTTCAAAAGGTTGGCCGTTTCTGCCATGAAGTACACACCGGCAAGAACGATCACGTCTGCATCCGTCGCCGCTGCAAGCCGGGCGAGCCCCAGCGAGTCCCCGACCCGATCGGCAACGCCGTGAAAAATCTCCGGCGTCTGATAGTTGTGAGCGAGGACGATCGCGTTACGCTCGCGCTTCCATACCTCGATGGCATGGATGTACGGCGCATGCACGCGCCATTCAAGCGCCGGCACGAAATCCCGCAACCGCTCGTAGAGATGCTCTGTCTCTTCCGCGATCTCGGGCGTCCAGGGAGGCGGCCCAAGAGGGATAGCAGGCTCACTCTTACCGCGGATCATGGCTGTCATCCTTATCTTATACTCAATATGGGAATACCCTATGAGCTCTTGTCAATAGGTGTGTGTAAAAAAGTTCAGGCAGCAGCAACCTTCGACGACTCCGTTACCCCGTCCTGTGCCAAAACTCGGCTCTTTTGAAAGACCATGGCTGTAATCTAATGCACCGTAAAGTCTTAGCGTCATTTTACCAACACTTAATGGCGGAAGCACCCATGAGGTCTGTGTGAGCAGCAGGGCTGCCCGATCGAACAACGGCTGCCTGTGCCTTCTATTTATTCATCCGCGCCGACCCGAACCTGATCGGTCTCCGATCTGCCGGGACTATGCCTGCATGATTTCGTCGTTTGTTCGCGCTCGGCCCTGAGCACGGCCGCAAACACAGACTCTAAGTTGCTGATTTATGGGCTATTTCAAAAGGGCTGAGTTTTGGCACAGGACGGGGTCACCGAGACGAAAACCGCGCCGGCCGCCTCGAGCCGCTCGACGAGCTTCGCAAAGTCGGAGAGGGAACGGGTCAGCCGGTCGACCTTGTAGACCACGATCTGCTCGACGAGACCGGCATCGATGTCGGCGAGCAAGCGCTGCAGGTCCGGGCGCTCCAGGGTTCCTCCCGAGATCCCCGCGTCCTCGTAGACGGTTGGCAGCAGCACCCAGCCCTCCGCTTTCTGGCTCGCGACATACGCGGCGCAGGCTTCTCGCTGCGCATCGAGGGAGTTGAACTCCTGCTCGAGACCTTCTTCCGCGCTCTTTCGCGTATAGATGGCACAGCGGATTTTCTTCATGTTAGGCCTTGCGCTTGGGCGTCAGACCGAAAAAGCGTGGTCCTGACCAGTGGGTTCCGGTGATTCGCTTTGTGATGGCGGTGAGGGACGGATAGGTTTTGCCATCGAACCGATAGCCGTTGTCGAGTATCTCGACTTGGTAGGTCCGGCCATTCCACTCGCGGACGAGATGGGTGCCGGGAGAAACGGACCCTGCGGGAGCGCCGGAAGCTGGCGAAGTCCAAACCGTCCAAAACGACGTTCCGGCCAACCCCTGTATCCTGCGGCATCACCGAACGTTCGCTCTTCTTCTCGATAAAGTCCAGTCTAATGAGGGACTTCCGGGTGCGAAGTCCGCTGCCCGTAGCTTGCCCCGCAGCCGATTTGAGCCAGCCGTGCGCACCCCCGGTGAGCCTGTCGCTCGCCACCCGCAGCCCAGGGGTCGGAAGCCAGCCCTGCGGCGCGAAATACCCTCGATTCTGCGCGGATTCCAAGGGCGTCTAAGCTGCTGATTTGTGGTCTATTTCAAAAGGGCCGAGTTTTGGCACAGGACGGGGTAGTAAGTTGGACACACGAACGAATTCATGCACCAACGCCGATAATTTCGGGTGGGAATCGATATTCGTGGTAACTCAGCAAGTTGGGTCGCATCGGCCCATTGTGTCGATCACCTTCTCAATTTGACTTACCCTTCGGCGCCAAGATCGGTTCGGGTAAGCCCTCGACGATGCGCGTTGATTCCACGCTGACATGGACGATGCGGCGGATCATCGCGATCAGCTCGCGTGGATCGTCGAACCAAGCATTGGGATCGTTGACGATGCCGCTTTCCTTGTCTCGCGTGATTCGGTAGCGGTCGATGAGCCACTCTAGCGGTGTCCGCCCGTTGACCTGGTACTGGTGCGCCCCTAGCGGTATCCCGCCGAGTCGGAGATGGTCGTTGACGATAAGGATCGTCCTGTCGTTATCGGAATATCGCATCGCCCGCTCACCGACTCGGAATTGCTCCGGTCGCGGTTCTCCGAGTTGTGTGAAGGTAACGTCTAGCGGATATTCCTGGCAGGTCTCATAGCTGAGATGAAGTTCTGCAAGCTCACGCCCAGCTCTCGCAAAGGCATGGAAATCGTGTGCGAGCGGGAGGCGTGGCAGCTCCTTCGCTAGGTCGTTGGCGAAGTGCTCCCGGTAGCTGGGCGCATGCAGAACGCCGTAGACGTAATCGAAAATCACATCCTTGGTGATTGAGTTGTCGCTGTAGCGTACGCGGAAAGCGCGCAACGCCGTGTCCGTGATGTTGTCGATACGCTCCAATTCCTGTCCGACGCCCGGAAGGGTGCCCTGCGCATCCGTCGGTTGCTGATACCTGTAGCGCGAGAAGCATTGTCCGTTGAACATCAGTTGGATATCCGGCATCAAATCGACCATGAGGGCTGAGAACGGCTTGGTCGAGCCCACGCTCGGCACGCAGATCGCTCGGTTCTCGTGCGCGGCATCGGGAAACATAGTGCCCCTTATCCCCGGCCTCTTGGAAAATAGGTCATCCGCATAGCAGTGCGTTGCAACAAAGGGGCGATATGCGAGTCGTCGAATATGATCTGATGAAAATTTTGCTTGCCGCCCAGCTTGGAATCTGGCTTTGAGAGTTTGGTCCCATTTGGCATTTTCTGAATGAATTTTTGTTACGTCGTTAATTGTGTACTCCTGATGTTCTTTCCGAATTTCCATGGCGTCCTGATAATCGCCCACCATCACGCGGGCATTCGCCACACAGGCGGCGCGCGAGAAATTGTAAATGTAAGGATCCTTACCAGTGTAATAACCATTGCTGTACAGCTTGAAGATCGCATCGTCCGCCGTGCCGGCCTTCGCGCCCTTCGACCCCATCGGATAGAGCCTTTGGAACGCATCGCTGCGCTGGCCGATCCAGTCGTAATGCCGGTTGGGCGTGATTGTCACCCAATTCTCGATACCGGCGATGGATCCCGCCTCGCGCAAGAGCATCAGCTTCTCCTCGCGTTTGAGATAGTCTCCGATATCGCGGTAGAGGATACGGCAGCCGTCGTGAGCGGCTTCCGGGTTGCGGACCAGAATCGTGATTGCGACCGGTGCCCGGGAGCCTTGGCCGAAGACCTTACCTCCCTCCCGGCGCGAGCGTTCTCCTTGCGTTCGCTGATTGCCCCGCAAGTTCAAAACATGGATTGAGCTGAACTCCTCGGCCAGGCAGGCGCGAACGCCCGAATCCACGTTACCGTCGATCCACGAGCCGTTGGAGACCAAGGCAACGACGCCCTGGTCGCCGATCCGGTCCGACGCCCAGCGGATCGCCATCTTGTAGGTATCGTAGAGGCTGTTCTTGTTCGCGGCGCCAGACCGTGCGGCATAGGTATCGCCGACGCGCTTCTGAAGCTCGGGATAGTCGACGTTGGGGTTGTTGTCCGCCGAGCTCCTCTGGCCTGCCGACCACGGCGGATTGCCGACGATGACCTGGATCGGCAGATCCTGCTGGCGCTCCGCACGCTCGCTGTTGTCCGGAAGCCATGCCTTCGGAAAGCCGGTCCTGTCCATGTATAGATTGAACGTATCGGTCAGTACGATGCCGTCGAAGGGCTCATAGGTGCTGTCGGGTCCCCGCCGGCCGTGAAACGCCTCTTCAATGTGGATGGCCGCGATGTAGTAGGCGAGCAGGACGATCTCGTTGGCATGAAGCTCTCCGTGGTATTTCCGCTTGAGATCGGTATCACGGATCAGCGCGGACTGAAGCAGCCGGACGAGGAAGACGCCGGTGCCGGTGAACGGGTCGAGGACATGAACGCCCTCGTCGCTCAAGCTGCGGCCGAACTCCTGGCGCACCACGTGGTCGGCGCTGTTCACGATGAAATCCACGACTTCTACCGGTGTGTAGACGATGCCGAGGCGGTCTGCGTCTTTCTTGAGGGCCGTGGAGAAGAACTTTTCGTAGAGTTCCATCAGCACGTGCTGCCGCGCTTCGCTGTTGTCAAGGCCGCGGGCGCGCATGCGGACGCTTTCGTAGAAGCGCTCAAGATCTCGGGTTTCGTTCTCGAGACCGAACTCTCCGAAATCCCGCCCCAGGGAGTCCAGCGCCTGCGCCACCGGGTTGCCGGCGGAGAAATCGTAGTGTTCGAACAGCGCCTCGAAGACCGGCCGCGTCAAGGTGTGCTGCGCCATCATTTCGATGGCGTTATCCCGGCTGATCGAGGCGTTGATCGAGACCTTGAGCTCCTCGTGGAAAGCGTCGAACCATTCGCGCAGGGTTTCGTTATCGGGACTGGCCAGAAGAGCCTCGATCCGGTGGACGAGCCGCGAGAAGATGTCTGCAACGTCCCTGGCCCAGGTCTCCCAGTATTTCCGGTCCCCGCATCTCTCGACGACCTTGGCGAATATCGCGCCGGGTGGCAGGTCGAGCGGCGGAAAGGGCAGTTCGGGGGTGCCCTGTCCGTCGAGCCCATCACCGCTGAAGATGATCCGATCGGTCGGCGTGTCATTGAGGTCGATCTTGTTGATCTCGGCATCGAACCTGTCATCGTGCGAGCGCAGCGCCCGCAAGACGCTCCAGACCACGGCGAACCGTTCGTTGTCGTCGAGAGCCGCGGCCGGGTCGACGCCCGCCGGCACGGTGACCGGAAGCACGATGTAGCCGTACTGCTTGCCCTCGGCCTTACGCATGACGCGGCCGACGGCCTGCACGATGTCGACCTGCGAGTTTTTCGGGTTCATGAAGAGCACCGCGTCGAGCGCCGGCACGTCGATTCCCTCGGATAGGCACCGGGCGTTCGAGAGAATGCGGCAGGTTCCCTCGGAATCGGCCTTGAGCCATTCGATACGGGCCTTACGCTCAAGCGCGTGATGCTGTCCATCGACGTGGCGCGTTTTGCAGCGGAACGCGTCCGGCCGCTCCGCCTCGGGCAACAAATCGATGGCGTGCCCGACGATACTGTCCCAATGCGCTTCCAGCCGCTTCGAGGAGACGATCGTGTTCGTGAATGCGATCGCGCGGGTTAGATGCTGGATAGGTGCATCGCTGAGACGCTTGTTCTCCGGGTTCTGCAACGCGCGCCAGCAACCGACGATCTTCGCCGCGTCGGTGATGTTGATCTCGCTGTCGCCCGACGCCAGATGTGCCTGCAACGCGGCATCGACGTGTTGCTCGGACATGGCGAGGACCACAACCTTGTAGTCGGATAACAGGTCCCGCTCGACCGCCCTGGAAAAGGGAAGGCGGTGAAGCTCCGGCCCATAGGTCGTCGGATCGTCCATGGAGAACACTTCGACATCGTGGCTTGCTGCCTTCGCCTTCGCGCCTTCCGTATAGAGACGCGGGGTGGCGGTCATGTAGAGGCGCTTCGCAGCCCGAATTCTTTGGGCGTCGTGAACCAGCACGAACGGTGACGTCCTGTCGCCGGGACGCTCCACGCCGGTCGTTCTGTGCGCTTCGTCACAGAGAACAATGTCGAATGCCGGCGCTCCGTCGTCTTGTGCGTCTTCCACGATACCGAGCGAGTGGTAGGTGCAATAGACTACCGTCATCGCGTCTGGCCGCGCTTCTCTGAGCGCCTGGGAGATCGCCTTGGGCTCCGTGGTGACCGGGATTTCAAGCTCCTGGAGCGACGCGTCCTCGTCGTTTCGTCCGGCGCGTGTATCGGAGCAGATCCCGATGTAGCGATGCGGGATCGACCGTTGCGTTGCCCATTCCCGCATCGATTGCTGGAACAGCGATATCGACGGCACCAGATAGAGCACCCGCCCCCCGATACCCGCAACGGCTTCTGCTATGCGCAGCGCTGCAAAAGTCTTGCCCGTGCCGCACGCCATGATCAGCTTGCCGCGATCGTTATCTTTGAATCCGGCGGTCACGTCGTCGAACGCGACCTTCTGATGGGGGCGCAGGCTGAACGGCTCGTGCCTAAAGGAAAGGTCTTCCGGTTTATCGTGGACGAGGTCGGGCCAGTCGAACGGCCGACTAGCGAGATCGCCGAACCGCAGCACGGTGCATGCGGGCTTCAGTGGAGTAATGGTCTTGACGGCGTTCGGCCCCCATCCGTCGCCGGTATCGACCACGATACGGGCGGTGAAGGGGTCACGGGCCGATGCGGAGATGAACGAATCGAGGTGAGGCTTCGAAATCTGGGTGCCAGGCGCGTAGCACTTGCACTGAATGGCGCAGTAACCGCCCTCACGCTCCTCGGCGACCAGGTCGATACCGGTATCGGCGCCATCGAATCCCTGCTTCAGGTTCGCCCATTCGGACCACAGCCAGACTTTGGAGAACCGTTCCTTGTAGAGGGGATCCTTGACGAAGTACGTCTTCATCAGCCGCTCGAAGAGGCGCCCCTTTTCAGCTTCGGAATCGGCGATGGACCGTATGTGGTCCAGCGTTCTCTGGAAACCGTCAGTCAATTCTCACCCTCCCGATGCATCACTGGACTCTGGCCGCCTCGAAGATCTTTTGCAAGTCAAGCTGAACGAGCAGAGGTACGCCTTGCACCTCCTGCTCCGAAGCTCTCTCCGTTCTTTTCCCAGGCAAAATCACGCGTCTCGGCAGAACTGGAACGCCCTGAGCCATCGTACTTGTTTACCACACCGAGGAGCATTCGGGAGCAGGCACAGCATTGTCAATTTCGTCCGCTCTCCAGGTGTATCGGGCGTTTCAATGCTCGGGTAGGAAGAAGTGCGCCGGGGAAGAACCGCAGAAGGGTCCGGACCCTGGTTGAGGCCAAATTCGAGACAAGTAAGGACATAAAGGAGGCCCAGGCGGACTTGGTCCCAAACGTACTAGCCCCCGCTACGCCACAGTAGCCCCGGCCTCGATTCTGGGCCTCTCGGGTGGCCTCTTTTTCGCTGCCGCACGGCCCGTTCAGCGCCCGCTCCCCTATTTGGCGCAAACGTGGCACTCGAAAATCGAGATTAGAGACGAATACCGAAAGTGAGGCCCGTTCAGCCCTTATAGCGCGTCTCTGGTGCCACCTACTCCTGCGAAACCCCACCAACCGCGCGGAAAATCTCACCCGTCTCTGCAGTGCCGCAATCGGCCAGACTGTGTGGCGGATGGTGCAGTTCGGAGCTATCCGGTCTCGGCAAAAGGTGGTCCAGCTTTTGGCGGAAATCCTCAAACAGAAAAGCCAGTGGAGATTCAGGAGGTTTCGAGTTTTTCGAGTTTTTCCTACCGTACACGGGTCGGCAAAAGGCGGTCCAGCTTTTGGCGGAAATCCTCAACCAGAAAAGTAAGTGGAGATTCAGGAGGTTTCGAGTTTCGCGCATTTCTGGACTTTTTTGACGCGTACGAACAGGTTTTGCGAGAAGGCTGTTTTACGCCCTCTCGGGTTTCAACCATGATGCCAATTTCGTTACATCCTCTTCCCCTACAGTGATTTAACGGCCTCCGTCACGTGCTGGTCCCCGCACGCATTATCGACGGGTGGTCGCTCGAGCCGGGATTTTAATTGGCTTTAGTAAGATGTTCTATACGGCAATTTCAATCTCCCGGACGCCTGAAAGAAGGTCGTGTCGTGAACCCCGTCGTGTCCAAAAACACAAACGCGTCGCCAAGCCCTTGATGGTTGCGCTCTTCTTAATAATGATAGATGAACTCGGCGACAGCCCGGCGTGCGGGTCTTAGAGTTCGTTTGTATTTTTGGACACGACGGGAGTTGCTCCTGCGCAACGAGTATCTTGTAGCAGAGAATCGAGTTCTTCGAAATCAGCTCCAGGGTCGCTTGCGTCTGACCGATGGCGAACGGCGGTCTCTGGCCGAGATCGGAAAGCGTCTGGGTAAGCAAGCCCTTGATGAGGTCACGAGTATCGTGAACCCTGACACGATCCTAGGTTGGCACCGGAGGCTTGTCGCGAAGAAGTTCGATGGCTCCAAGAACCGTCAGTATCCAGGGCGACCGCGGATCGACGCCGACATCGAAGAGCTGGTGGTGCGTCTCGCCAAGGAGAACAAATCCTGGGGTTACGACCGGATTGCCGGGGCGCTAGCCAACCTCGGGCATGAAGTGGCCGACCAAACCGTCGGTAACATTCTGAAACGCCACGGCATTCCGCTCGCACCAGAGCGTCGGAAGACCACGACGTGGAGGGAGTTCATCCGCTCGCATATGGACGTGCTCGCGGCGACAGATTTTTTCACCACGGAAGTGTGGGCTCAGGGCGGGTTGGTGACGTACTACGTTCTGTTCTTCATACACCTGGCTACCCGTCGAGTCCACGTTGCCGGCATCACGCCGCATCCGAACGAACAGTGGATGACTCAAGTAGCTCGCAACGTGACCATGGCGGATATCGGCTTTCTGTCCTCGAGCCGATACCTCATTCACGACCGGGACACGAAGTTCTGCCAGTCGTTCCACCGGACCATCGAGGCGATTGGCGTCGCGCCCGTCAAGCTGCCCGCACGGAGCCCGGATTTGAACTCGTTCGCGGAGCGCTGGGTGAAGTCAGTCAAAGAAGAATGTCTCTCGAAGCTCATCCTGTTCGGCGAGAAATAGCTCCGTCATGCGCTTAGGGAGTACGTCGTCTACTATCACAACGAGAGGAATCATCAAGGCAAGGAGAATCTGCTGCTGTTCCCAGCCAGCGACCAGTTACCTCAGTCTGAGCGCAAGGTACACTCCCGTGAACGGCTTGGCGGCTTACTACGTTTCTACCATCGGGAAGCCGCATGAGTATTTTGACCTCACGGCATTCAGGGCCGATCCGACCCCAAGATGTTGGCAACGCCGTGCGCTCAAGCCCCATCATCTAGCGGCCCGCTTCGAGCTTGAGACCTCAACTTGACAATACCTCTCAGGGTCCGTGGATGAGGAATTGCTCCTGCGCAACGGGTATCTTGTGGCCGAGAATCGAGTTCTTCGAAATCAGGTCCAGGGTCGCTTGCGCCTGACCGATGCGAAACGTCCCGGCGCGTGGGTCTTGAGTTCGTTTGTGTTTTTGGACGCGATGGGTCCACCTGAGCGCACAGGACTGCTAGAATCTGGCGCATGAAAAAATATGTCGCGCTGTTTATCTTAGTGGCTGCGGGCGCGGGTGCCGCTTGGGTTGTGGCTGGGTGTGCGCCTGGTCCTATGATCGAATTCATCGAGCCTGTGGCCGTCGGTCAAGTGGGTGAGCTCGTCATGACGATCGATACGCCGGGCGGTGAGCTCAGTTTGCTCGAGGTGACGCTCGAACAGGGCGGCGAGACGCTGCAAGTATTCAATCTTGCGACCCGCGGCGGTGCGTCAGGGCTTGTACGCGAAGGCGAGGATCGCTTGGTGCTCAGGCAGCCGATTGGCAGGCAACGGTTTGAGTCACTCAGTGATGGGTCAGCGAGTGTCGCGGTCACAGCGGGTCGACCCGTATTGTTCGGCCTTCGCGAAGCCATAACGGAATCCGAACTAGGGATCGAAGTTCGTTTGCGCCGGCCGGTTATCGTCGTTCAATCTCAGTTTCACCACGTCAATCACGGCGGTTCCGAGCTCGTCGTGTATCGCGTAACACCAGCCGACTCAGTTTCCGGCGTGCGTGTCGGCGAGCGTGAGTATCCAGGTTTCCCGGCTGCCGGTGCCGGTGTCGAAAGCGCTGATCCTATGTTGCATGTTGCGTTCTACGCCCTTTCGTGGGATCAGGATCTCAACACACCGATCAGCGTTTTTGCACGTGACCCTCTTGGTAACGAAGGCAGTGCAACTTTCGATCAACATGTTTTTCCACAGCAATTTCGGGAAAGCCGAATCAATTTGAGTGATCGCTTTCTCTCTCGTGTCGTGCCGGCCATCCTGCAAAACTCGCCCGACTTTCTTGTCGATGACTCAACTGATGTTCTGGCGTCCTATATCAGCATCAATAACGATATGCGTCGCGAAAACCACGAGTACATCGCGAGCCTGAGTGTCGAGACGGTTCCAGAGTTGCTCTGGCAGGGATCCTTCAAGCAGCTCATCAACACGGCTGTCGAATCGGGCTTTGCCGACCAGCGTGATTACATTTATGAAGGTGATGTCGTCGATCATCAGACTCACCTGGGTTTTGACCTCGCTTCAACGGCGGCAGCGCCAGTGTCTGCCGCGAACCGCGGACGTGTCGTCCATGCCGGCTGGCTCGGTATTTACGGCAACTGCGTGATTCTCGATCATGGTATGGGTCTGCAGTCGCTTTACGCACACTTGTCGTCCATCGATGTCCGTGTCGGCGAGATGATCGAGCTCGACGGGAAACTCGGCCGGAGCGGTGCGACGGGCTTAGCGGGTGGCGATCACCTGCACTTCACGACGCTCCTGCACGGTACCGCTATCACACCGATCGATTGGTGGAGCAGCCAATGGGTCGAAGACCGGATCATGCGCAAGCTCCGCGAAGCAAACTAGTCTGTCGATCCAAAGCAGAATAGACAAGCGAAGCCCGTCGTGTCCAAAAACACAAACGAACTCAAGACTGGCGCGCCGGGCCGTTTCGATCGTCATCGCTCCGTGGCGAGCCCCAGATCAGGGGCGTGTCGGAGGCGATGTCGGCGATTCGGGTTCTCCGCACGCGCAGGAAAAACACTGTCCAGCAACGGGATGCCACGCTGCCGGGCGGAGACCTGGATCCAGGCCCGGACCGCACCTGGACCAGAACGTGCTAGCCCGCTATGCCTCGGTAGCCCCGACCTCGATTCTGGGCCTCTCGGGTGGCCTCTTTTCCGCTACCGCACGGCCCGGTCAGCGCCCGTTCTCCTATTTGGCGCAAACGTGGCACTCGAAAATCGAGATTAGAGACGAAAACCGGTGCTTCCGCCATTAAGTGTTGGTGAGATGACGCTAAGGCTTCACGCTGCATTAAATTACAGCCAAAATAGCGCTCTCGACCTTCGCCGCACGCTAAATGGAGCGGAAACTCTTTTTTTGCAAAGGGATACGTACACATCACCAACAGCAAACAGCGCAAGCACCGAAGCACCGGCGGAGGACGGCGAGCTGCTGGCGAAGAGCGACATTCTCGAGAGCTAGCTCGCGACGAGCCTTGAAGGCAGAGACGAGAGCGCGAACAAACGACGAAATCATGCCGGCATGGTGCCGGCAGACCGGAGACTAATCAAGTTCGGTGCGCGCGGATGAATAAATAGAAGGCACAGCCGCCAAAATAGAGCTCGTGACCTTCGCTTCGCGCTAAATGGAGCGTAAGCGCCTCTTTTGCAAAGGGATGCGTACACATCACCAACAGTAAACAGCGCAAGCACCCGCGAAACCGGAAACTAGAGCGTTTCGGTCACTCGGAGCTTGCCTTCGGATAGATCTTCTCGCCATCGTAGTCTCTCATCCCGCAGAAACCGATGACCTCGAACCCATTTTCTTTCAGCAAGGCCGCGGCACGCGCGGCTCGTCCTCCGCCGTTTCAGGCGGTGAGGATGGGTTTATCCTTCGGTAGCTCGTCGAGCCGATCGGCAAGTTGGTCGATGGGGATGTTGGTGTAGCCCTCGACCGTACCCAATTCCTCCAACTCTTCGGGGTTTCGTACATCGAGGAGAAAGACGTTCGAGTCATTCAGCGCTGCCGCGAGCCCCTCGCCTTTGAGCTGCGGCGCTTCGTCGATCGTGTCGGTCGCCGATTCAGCCGGCTCGACCGGCGCCGATGAGGAAGCGGGCTCCTCGTGTCCCCCGCCGTCCCCACCACCGCAGGCGAACAGCGCTGCCGCGGGGAGCCAATAGAGTCGTTTCATGGTCACCTCCACCGCGACCTATAGCACATCTAGGCGTTCGGCTGCCGCTGGCACCGCGGGCACAGATACCGCGAGAGATAGACGCTCGAGGTCCAGACCCGGATATTCGAAAACAGTCGCAAGAGCGAGCCTCTCCGGGTTCCTAAAACGCCGGTGGCGTCGTCGGGTCGACCGACACGAAGCAGTCGAGCATGGCAGATCTAAAACGCGCAATCAACCCTGGGTCGACTTTTTGCGGAGCACAGGGTGAGAAGGTAGATGCCGGCACCGTCGACATCACCTTGGTTCTCGTACGCAAATACGTCGACTACTATCATTCGTGCCGGACTCATTTGTCGCTTGAGAAGGACGCGCCCGAGCCTCGCCGGGTAGAGTCGCCGGCGATGGGCAGAGTGAGAGCCATTCCAAAGGTCGGTGGTCTCTATCATTATTACACTCGACGCGCTGCTTGATTACACTCGACGCGCTGCTTGAGCCGATCCGCTCGGAACGGCTGCCGGACTTCGCACCAGCTTACGCCTCTACCCCTGAGTAGAGCCGACGCCGGCTCCTAAAACGTCCTACATGAAGGCGACCAAAGCATCCTGGTTGCACGCAGTTCGCCAATCTCATACAGCTCGAGTTTATGGAAGGGACAGGGGCCTGATGCTCTGCGCAGCAGGCGACACGCGGAATCCGATAGCCGGGTTGCTAGTATTCGACGGGTACAGCGTCAAGGCTACGCCAGAGATACCACGAAGCGACAGACCGCCATGGTCGCCAAGGCTCCGCGATTGCAACCATCTCATCGGGACCCGGGCGAACGCTGTCGTTGAAGTGACTGGCGATCGCCTTCTGGATACCGATGTCCGCAACGGGAAGCACGTCCGGTCTCAACAGGTGAAATATCAGGAACATCTCAGCAGTCCAACGGCCGATCCCTTTCATTTGGACGAGGCGTTCGATCACCGCATCGTCGTCCATTCGATGCCATGACTCTTGGTCGAGCGCGCCTTCGGTGAAGTGCTCCGCCAGACTCAGGAGATAGCGCGCCTTGGGCCGTGACAGTCCGCAACCGTGCAAGGCGTCCTCGGTCTGGCTGGCCACGGCACCGGGAGTCATTGCGCCGACATGCGCGATCAGTTTCTGCCATACTGCTTCCGCTGCGTGAACGGAAATCTGTTGAGCCACGATCGAGCGCGACAGCGAGAAAAAAGGATCGTTTCGAGGCCGCAGAACAGATCCTCCGGCGGCGCGGATGAGGTTGCCAAGTATCGGGTCAGCCCGACCGAGCGCGTGCCGGGCCTCTGCCCAATACGGTGCCGCATCCGCGCTCGTTCCAGTCATGGGTCTGGACGACACGCCTTTCCTGTCCATGCTTCGTGACATTGATAACTGAACCGCCCCGGGCTTTCCGGAGACTGTTTGAGTTGAGTCTCGCTATCTGGGGCGAGCCTTCCTGCGACCCATAATAGTTCATCGCTCAGGGACATTCGAGAGCCGCGGCCGTTTCACGGAACGGCGGAGTACGGCGAGCTGCTGCCGAGGAGCGACATTTCTCAAGAGTCAGCTCGCGACGAGCCTTGAAGGCAGAGATGAGAGCGCGAACCAACGACGAAATCATGCCGGCATGATCCCGGTAGACCGGAGACTAATCAAGTTCGGTGCGCGCGGATGAATAAACAGAAGGCACAGAGTCGGGGCCAAGCGAGCTCTCGGCCTCTATCGGAGTTGTGCACCAAGGCAGCAGCGGACGGCTTTCATCAAGCTACTCATGGCGGTGTGCGAACCAGCTCGCCGGGCCTAGAAGTTTCCCGAGGAGACTTCACGTGGTACGTCATCATGGATCTGAAGATAACACCCTTGGGCCAGACGATTGTAAAGCCTACGGCCCTTGGCCCGGTCGCAAACACAGACACTAAGCTGCTGATTTATGGTCTATTTCAAAAGGGCTGAGTTTTGGCACAGGACGGGCTGAGCGAATACCTCAAAAATCCTTTAACACTTCCTCCGGGTGCTTCGACGCGTCCACGTTTGGATAAGCCTTCACAATCTTTCCTTCTCCGTCGGTGAGAAAGCTGATCCGGTTCGCGTATTGGGCGTCGGCACTGTCGCAGGCGCCATAGATCAAGCCCACCGCACGGTCGGTATCGCAAAGCAGTGGGAAATTGAAGTCAAACTTCTTCGCGAAGACGGCGTTTTCCTCCACGCTATCGAAGCTGATGCCGAGAACCTGGATCCCTCTATCGTTGTACTGCTGGATTCGATCGCGGAACCCGCGGCCCTCGATAGTTCACCCCGGGGTGTCGGCCTTGGGGTAGAACCACAAGACCACATGTTTGCCGACGAAATCTGAAAGCTTGACGGTATTCCCGGTGTGATCTTGAACCGAAAAGTCCGGCGCTTGGCTCCCGGCTTCTAGCATTCTAACCTCCAGTGCGTCCCATTATAGACCGTTAGACTAGACCTTAAACAAGCGCATTGACGAACGATACGCTCTAATTGCAAACGTTCGCGTTTCCATCTTGCTGAGAAGCGCTTCAGCGCGAAGAAGTGTGCGACTGAAGGCCTATGAACTGTCTTTACCGTGTCGCAGCGGTTCATAAATGGCTTGTGGGGATAGCTCTTCCGTAAGTAGCGTGTTCGTTACGAAAAAATAACCCTCTATTTCAACATCGCATCCTTGTCGCAAGCTGGTCGAAGCCACGAAGAAAAACCGGTTGCCAAGGGTTCCACGCGAACAGGCGGTAAATAGTTTTTCTTCCCTGGCAGACGATCTGGGCGGGGACGCGGATAAACGCGTTGACGAACGGTTTGAACTCCATCCGGACAACGGCTCGCTTCTCAGCCTTGTGCTTGCTCGCCCAGCGTCCCTTTTCGGAGAGTAGGAGCCCGAACCACGCCTTGAGGCTCCAGGCAAGAGACGCGATTACCATGTATGCCCAGTTGCTTAATAGATTGTCGAGCGGTGTCTTGAGCGCATGAACCCCGCTCTTGAGCTGCGCGATTAGGGTCTCTTGATTGCAGCGTTCGTTCGATTCCCACACGATCTCCTCAGCCGGAATATCCCGCTTGTTGGTGAGATAGAAAAAAATACACGATGTCGTCGTGGGGTTACCGAAAACCGCGCCGGGCCGCCTCGAACCGTTCGACGAGCTTCGCAAAGTCGGAGAGGGAACGGGTCAGCCGGTCGACCTTGTAGACCACAATCTGCTCGACGAGACCGGCATCGATGTCGTCGAGCAAGCGCTGCAGGCCCGGGCGCTCCAGGGTTCCTCCCGAGATCCCCGCGTCCTCGTAGACGGTTGGCAGCAGCACCCAGCCCTCCGCCTTGTGGCTCGCGATATACGCGGCGCAGGCCTCTCGCTGCGCATCGAGGGAGTTGAACTCCTACTCGAGACCTTCTTCCGCGCTCTTTCGCGTATAGATGGCAGAGCGGATTTTCTTCATGTTAGGCCTTGCGCTTGGGCGTCAGACCGAAAAAGCGTGGTCCTGACCAGTGGGTTCCGGTGATTCGCTTTGTGATGGCGGTGAGGGACGGATAGGTTTTGCCATCGAACCGATAGCCGTTGTCGAGTACCTCGACCTGGTAGGTCCGGCCATTCCACTCGCGGACGAGATGGGTGCCGGCAGAAACGGACCCTGCGGGAGCGGCGTTGCCTGGTGTCCCGTTCACCATGGCGGCCAGAATGCGCCGGGTTGTAGCCGAAAGCCCGCCATGGGTCCGGCACTGGCGTTCGTGCAAGAGAACGCGGCGCAGGAAAACGCGCGAGAGCGAGCTTGGAGGAGTAGCCCCAAAGGTTTGCTCCCAGACCCGCCGTAAGCTGGCGAAGTCCAAACCGTCCAGAACGACGTTCCGGCCAACCCCCTGTATCCTGCGGCATCACCGAACGTTCGCTCTTGTGCTCGATAAAGTCCAGTCTAATGAGGGACTTCCGGGTGCGAAGTTCACTGCCCGTAGCTCGCCACGCAGCCCAAGGGTCGGCGGATTCCAAGGGCGTCTAAGCTGCTGATTTGTGGTCTATTTCAAGAGGGCCGGGTTTTGGCACAGGACGGGAGTGCCTTTTTGAGACGCTCGATATTGTCAGGCTCGGGTGCGACAAAGATATCCAAGTCCTCGGTAGCGCGAGGGAGCCCTAGCAAGTTGATCGCCACAGCGCCAACACGACGTACTGTACTTCCTCCCGTTCCAAGGCCGTGAGCACGTTCTTAACGGCATCGAAGTCCATGAGTACCATTCATTCTAACTCCGCCTGAAAAAAGGCGCGCTGCCGGAACCTCTCCAGGACCACAGGATAAAGGTTAGGGTTCCACAGCCGTTTCGATCTGCTAGGATCGAACCTACTTGAGTTCCATAACTGCCTCGGCTCTGTCATTCGCGGGCCTCCTCTTACTCGCTTTCGGTGCAGACTGGCTCGTACGCGGATCGTCCCGGCTCGCGAGCCATTTCGGGGTGAGCCCGCTACTCGTGGGCCTTACGGTCGTCGCTTATGGAACGTCGTCGCCCGAGATCGTAGCGAGCGTCATCGCGGCGCTCAGCGGCCATGCGGAGATGACGGTGGGAAATGTGCTCGGAAGCAACATCGCCAATGTCGGGCTCATCCTCGGATGCGCCGCAATCATAGCGCCCTTAAAGGTGGCGGCTTCGGTGCTCAAGCGCGAGCTTCCGCTTCTCCTCGGCGTGACGGTGCTTCTCTTCGTCTGCGCGTTGGGGCTCGAGCTCGGGCGCGGGGTGGGGCGTGTGTTCATCGCGCTTCTCGTCTTCTTCAACTACCTGTCGATCCGCTGGGCTCGCGGCGAGGCGCCAAAAGCCAAGCCGGCCAGCAAGGTCCACGCGCCGCGCACGCATAGCCTCGCCTCGAGCTCGGCGTTCGCCGTCTTTGGTCTCGTCCTTCTGCTCGGCGGCGCGCAACTTCTTGTTGCGGGCGCGGTCTCGCTCGCCCGCTCGATAGGCCTATCTGAGTTCATCATCGGCGCGACGCTCGTAGCAGTGGGCACGTCGATGCCCGAGCTCGCGACCTCGATCGTCGCGGGTCTTCGGGGTGAGGCGGATCTCGTCGTGGGTGCTATCATCGGCAGCAACCTGTTCAACATTCTTGGTGCGATCGGGGTTTCCGCGAGCTTGCGAAGGCTTCCCATCGACGAAAAGCTGTTTCATTTCGAGCTTCCGGTGCTCGTCGGCTTTACGCTCGCGATGGCCGTCTTTTTGTACACGGGACGGCGGCTCGTGAGATGGGAGGGGATCGTGCTCCTCTGCAGTTACGGCGTGTTCATAGGACTACTCTTCCGTTGATGGCGCTGATGCGTCGGGTGCTACTAAGAAAGAACCGGCGTGTTCGCGGCTTTACGGAATCGTTGAAGGAGATCGGCTACCAGGGAATTCGCCGGGGCGACCTTGTGATCCACGGGATGGATGCGTTTGCTGGTGCGATTGGTGTGGCCGACTCCGACGGCAAGGGCACGCCGGTCTACTCTGTTTGCAAACCTGGGAGACTTCGTTGCTGCGCTCGATGAAATACGAGCGACCTTAGACCCTGCGAACTGGGGATTCGAGCGATGGCGATCGCACCACAACGCGTGGACTGTCTCAAGGTTCGAGAGCGAGGCAGCGAGTCGGTCAGCGTTCTTCCAGCCTCTTGATGTATCGAGCGGTCGGGAAACTGTGGTGCCGAGGACTGCTGCGCTACAACGGCTTGATGACTGGTGGTCTGGTTGGCCGGATCGAACGTCCAAGCTTGCGTTACTTGGACAGGAAGGCGATGGAAAGTCGTGGGCGGTAGCTTCCGCCGGCTTCAACCAGCCCTTGTCAGCAGGGAGTTACTGAGATACAACGTGGTACTAACCGTGGGGTCAGGTCACCTGCGTCCAGGCTCGGCGCACGCTCACGGGTTTGCTCTTGTCTGACGATGTCGAATCACGACCCCGTCTGGTCAATAAACTCAAACGCGCTCCCGTAGGCCAGTTTGAGAGGGCTTGGCCTCGGTCTGTTAGACCGGTTGAATCACAGGTCGTGGTCAGGTACTTACTCTAGTTCTCCGGGGAGACACAATGGACTGGAAGACAATGCTGGCGTACATCACGGGATCGGTCGACCGAGAACTGCTCCTGCGCAACGAGTACCTCGTTACCGAGAATCGTATTCTTCGAGATCAGCTGCAAGGCCGTTTGCGCCTGACCGATGGTGAGCGGAGAACCTTGGCGGAGATCGGAAAACAGCTCGGCAAGCGCGCGCTCGAAGAGGTAGCGAGTATCGTCAGGCCCGATACGATTCTCGGGTGGCACCGCAAGCTCATCGCCAGGAAGTTCGACGGTTCCAAGAACCGGACGTATCCGGGGCGACCACGAATCGACGAAAAGATCGAACAGCTGATTATCCGCTTCGCGAGAGAGAACCGATCGTGGGGCTATGATCGCATTGCCGGGGCCATGGCGAACCTCGGGTATCGAGCGAGCGACCAAACCGTCGGCAACATACTGAAGCGCCACAGTATACCGCCCGCGCCGGAGCGAGAAAAGACAACGACGTGGAACGAGTTCATCCGCTCGCACATGGACGTCCTTGCGGCAACGGATTTCTTCACCGCGGAGGTGTGGACGAAGTCCGGGCTGGTCACCTACTACGTTTTATTCTTCATACACCTGGCTACGCGACGCGTTCATATTGCCGGTATCACACCCTATCCAGACGAAAGGTGGATGACCCAAGTGGTCCGGAATGTGACCATGGCGGATGTCGGCTTTCTTTGCTCGACCCGCTACTTGATCCACGATCGCGACTCGAAATTCTGCGCGTCGTTTCAGCGGACACTCGAAGAGGTGGGTATCAAGACCGTCAAACTGCCTGCGAGAAGCCCGAATTTGAACTCCTTCGCGGAGCGCTGGGTGAAGTCTGTGAAGGAAGAATGTCTATCGAAGCTGATCTTGTTCGGCGAGCCAGCATTCAGACGGTGTCTGGCTTCCTATCTCGCTCATTATCATGGAGAGAGGAACCATCAAGGCAAGGAAAACGTCATTCTCTTTCCGTCTGTAGAAAGCAGCGGCCCCCGCGAAGGGCCAATCCTTTGTCGGGAAAGGCTCGGTGGGCTGCTGAGATACTACCACCGAGAGGCGGCATGAAAACTGGAGCCACGGCCGGCGAGAAGGAAATTCAGACCACCGGGTTCTTTGTCTTCGGCGCCCTCACTTTGATCGTGGCACTCCTTAAGCTGGCCGTTTTCAGCGACTGGTCGTGGTGGCGAGTATCACTACCCATCTTGATCTTTGTCGGCTTCAATATCGCTTACATAGTCACGGGCTTTGGCTATCTGTCCTTTGCTGAGGCCAGGGAAAGACCCTCCCGGGACGAAGTCAACCCACTCGGTCAGCATCACGGCCCGCTCTACTGGAGCTCGATGCTCTTCTTCGCGGCGTTTGCCGATAATCTGGTCCGATACCTGGAAGGCACCGAGGACTCATTCTGGTTTTGGGGTCTGTCTGGGCGCCTTGAAGCGGTGTTCATTTTCGGCAGTCTCAGTATCGTCGGCCTATTCCTGTATTGGTCGGCGATCACACGTAGCCTTGTTGAGCCGGAGTAATTCGTGTAACACGGCCGTGTCAACCCGTATTCGGGTCGTGCCACGCGATCGAAGTGACGGACGAATTTCTTGACCAAACGACTAAGTTGCTGATTTATGGCCTATTTCAAAAGGGCCGAGTTTTGGCACAGGACGGGCTCCTACCTTCGACCTGAACACGGGTCGGGCCCAAAAAGGGCGACAAAGAGGGATGCGGAAGCAAGTCGACTGGTTGTGCCTTCTATTTATTCATCCGCGCGCCCCGAACTTGATCGGTCTCCGGTCTGTCGAGACCATGCCTGCATGATTTCGTCGTTTGTTCGCGCTCAGCCCTTGGCACCTCCGCAAACACAGACACTAAGCTACTGATTTATGATCTATTTCAAGAGGGCCGAGTTTTGGCACAGGACGGGATGGTGTGCCGCTTTCAGCCATCGATTCGCATCCTTGCACCGCGCCAGCCCTAGACCCTACCGAGGTCGGGCTCTAAATCCATTCGGATCGATTAAATGGAAGGGACAGCCACTAGACCTTCATCGCCTGACGGTTTTGCCGCCGACGGCGGCTTCACCGATGTTCAGGAGGTGATCCTTTATTCTGCGATAAGAATTCGCGATATCCATATAGGAGGTGCTGATCAATGGATCCACCGTTTCCTCGGACAATCGATTCCAGTGACGATCTCTGAGCTCTCTTATTTCATTGGTGATGTCGCGGCTTCTTCGACGAATCTCGAACAAGTAGTCAGCGGATGGATTCTCGAGACCCACATGGACGCCGTCGTAATAGCCGGCAATCAGGTCATGTAACCCCAGTAGCTCGTCTTGCTGTGGGCCCGTGAACCGCACGTCGGCCTCTCGCAATCGCAGATAGAGTTTGAGGACGTTCGAAACGTAGTCGCTCGCCGATTCAAACTCGTCCGCCAACCTCAATTGAGCCCGCGCCCCCTCGGCAATGTCATGGCTCAGCTCTTCAGAAAGCAGGTCGGTCAAGAAGGTCGTGACCTCGATCTGAACGACGTCAATCGTATTCTCTTCCTCGAATATCTTGTCGGCCAGGCTTCGGTCGCTGCTATCGTCAGAAATCACTTGACGCAAATCGTTCAGCATGTCCCTCACATGTTGATCCGTCCGCTGAATCTCATGGCGCGATTGCTCGATCGCGGTCAACGGCGAGCTGACCAGATTGGAATTCAGATGGGTCAAATTCGCTCTTGGAGGTTTGGGCTTGTCTTTGACGAGTCTCTTTAGCACGCTCGCGATGGGCGTCACGAAAGGAAGGAACAGGAGCGTGGCGAGCACATTGAACGTGGTGTGTACCGTGGCGATCCCCGCCGTCATGTAAGGAAAGCTTCCCTCCACGTCCTGGATATTCGGATCCACACCGCCCAGGATAACGTTCTGGATGAAAGGCAGGTATACAGGAAGAAACAGGGCCGTGCTCACGGCTACGCCTGAAACGTTGAAGAGAACGTGGAAATAGGCGGTACGTTTCGCGTTGATGTCGTCCGCCCCGAGCGACGCCAAATAGGCCGTAATCGTCGTGCCGATATTTTCGCCCAGCACCAAGGCCCCGGCAGTTTGAAAATCGATCACGCCCGTATTGGCGAGGGCTATCGTTATCCCCAAAGTGGCGGACGAAGACTGAACGATGAGCGTCACGACGCAGCCCACGAGGGCAGATTTCAGGACACCGAAGTAGTCGACCGCCTCGAACAGATGGAACAAGGCGGCGAAATCGGGAAGGTCTCGAACGGGCGCGAAACCGTCCTTCATGAGCTCGAGACCAAAAAAGACCATCCCGATCCCGAGTATCGAAAGCGCCGAGTAACGCGGCTTTTCGGCCTTGAGGAAAAGCCACCCGAAGGCAGCCAGTCCGAGCAGCGGAAGGCCGTATTGCCCGATCTTAAGCGCCAATATCCATCCGGTGATGGTCGTGCCGATATTGGCGCCGATGATGACGCCGATGGCTTCGGTGAGCACCATCAATTCACTATTGACGAGACCGATCACCATGACCGAGGTGACGGAGCTCGATTGAACGAGGGTCGTGATGAAAAGCCCGATGCCCACCGCCAGGAATCGGTTGGACGTGACCAGTCTGATCAAGCGTCTGATTCGGGAGCCGGCGATGACTTGAAGGCCCTGCTGCATGAACTTCATGCCGAGCAAGAAAATGCCCAGGCCGCCGACTACGTGAAAACCCATATCCAGTATCAAATCAACGTTCATAACGGTACTTTCGACTGACACTCCCGGCCGAAGGCATTTTTCATGATATGGATTGATCGGGAACGAGGCTGAAGCCGAGTCGGGTAGCTTTGCGTCGGAGATTACTCAGGAGGCGTTGCTGGTATTGCCTTTCATAGGCGTCCTGACCGAGCTCAATGAACTCCTCTCCAGTCGCAAGCATGCGGAAGTAGATGGTCGCTATTTTACGGGCGGTAGCTGTGATGGCCTTTGGAGCACCTCGTCGCGATCGGATTCGTCGATAGAAAGCGCCGAGCGCGGTTTGGGTATTGCGGACAGCGCACGCGGCGAGGCGAAAGAGTTTTGCAGCACGACTGGAGCTCATTGGGGTGGCCCGGCGAAAGATTCGACCAGCGGACTCCTTATTATTCGGTGCGAGAGCTAGCCATGAGGTGAAGTGCTTGTCACTTTTCCACGGGCTCATGTCGCAACCGGTTTCTCCTACGAGCTGCAGAACGGCATAGCTACCTAAGCCGGGAACCCTGGTTAGGTCCACCCCCGTGAGTCCCAATAGAGACTCAGCGAGCGGAAAGCGCGGCCCGTTGCCGCTACGCGCTCGCCGTGTCCGTGGTTTCGGCTTAGGCCGAGCGTCCTGAGGCCGGGTCTCCAATTTGGACAGGCATCTCTCGATCCGCTTGTCACAGTCTTCCATTTTCTCTTGATAGAAATCGTACAACTCCACCGACTGTTGAAGAGCGAAAACATGCTCGCTCCGATAGTTACCTTCTAAGGCTTTCGCGATCGTGGCCTCATCGTTGTGGCAACGTTCATGCCTCAGTTTTGCTAGGTCACGAGGATCTCGCTCTCCTCTCAAGATCGCTCGGATGATCGCAAGGCCGGTGACTCCGGTCACGTCGCGCAGGACGTGTTGTAGCTGGAGCCCCATTTGGTTGAGCGCTTTGTGCATATGCTGAATGTGGCGAGCCGCTGACTCCACCAGCGAGCTTCGTTGGCGGGTGTATGCCCTTAGCTCGCAAATCGCCGATTCCGGCCGAAAGGTTTTTGGGAGTAGCCCGAATGTATGCAGCTGTTGCAGCCACTCCGCATCCGACACGTCTGACTTGCGCCCAGATACGTTTTTCACTTTGCGAGCATCGACCAGATAGACTTCAAATCCCTCGTCTTCCAACAACTCGTACAGTGGAATCCAATAAACTCCGGTCGACTCCATCGCCACCGTGCACACGCCGCACGCCTTCAGCCAATTGGCCAGCTCTCGCAGCGAGCATACAAAGCTCTGAAACGTGCGGACATGTTCGCCCTCAGGAGTGCGCCCCTTCGGGACTGCCGCCACGATTGACTCCGCTCCAATATCAATCCCTGCAGCATCTAGATTTACCGTGTCGAGCTCGTGCTCCAATTTTTTCCGTCTTGCTTGACGACTGCTTTTTGTCCTGACGCGACGTGCCATTTCTCGCTCCTTTCGGCGCAACCAGGAGAGAGGGGCGATTCAAAACATTCTTTCGAACGGGGTCATGCCTCGCGACATGCCACCACGGATACTCCCGCTAACCCTCCAGACCTTGCTGTCAAACGGGCACTGAGCACCATCGTACCTTCGGCCTTGACTCCCGGCTGCACTCGATCGGAGTCTACTTCCTCCCACAGATCTCAAAGGGTCAGTCTCCGATTACCTTCGCCCGCCCGGGCGATGCCATTGCTGTCAAGTTGGTGTCATTGTAGCCAGACTGGTCCCTGTTGACTGTTGCGCTTCGCGATTTCGTCAGGCACACGTTACCTCGCGCCAAGCAATGAAAGCGCGGCCTCTTAGCTCCCGATGATGACGGGCTTGCAACAAATGCCGTCCGACGCGAAAGCGGTTTTGAACGAGTCCATGCACGGTCAAGAATCGTTGCGCTTGTCCCAGAGATTTAAACTTCCGCATCTGTCAGAAAGACCGCTCGGCTCAGCTCTGCCGAGCAACATGGCGAACAGCGCCTGAAGACTCGTGTAGTGAACGACATCGTTAGTATCCTTGGGGTCGACATTGTGCTGCGACAAGAGAGTGCCTTTGACTTCCTTCATGGCATCACGAAGGGCAGGTCTAATGACCTGCCTGATGTAGTCTATGCCGACTCGAGGGCTGGCGTTAAGATAGGCGTGGCTGCCGCGAATGGCGCGCTTCAAGTTCTCACTGTTAGCGGTCATATGTTCGTGGCACACTCAGCCTGGCTGCGTTGTCGTTGAACGCATCAGTTGTCGTTCGGTTCAAATTCCAGTCGCCTTAACGTCTATTCGAGGCGGAGCGACGAGAGAAAATCCTCGACGCTCGCTTCCCATTTCGCCACCGTCGCTTCGGGGCCGAGCACGCGGATGTACCACGGGCCCGCGCCTCCTTCAGCAATGGCAGCGATCATCCGGTATCCAGGACGGTTGTTGCGCTGCGGCGCTCCCGGCCTTACCGAAGCAACGAACGTCCCGCGCATGTCTGCGACAGTGAGCTTGAGTCCGTTCACGGTGCGCTCGGTGATGGTCGCTCTGTCGCGCGTGCTCGAGCCGTCCGGTTGCTCGAACTGGCCGAACCAACGCGCGAGGTTGGCTTCGACACCGCCTCCAGACCCCTCACCGAAATAAAAGATCACGACTTCGGCAGGAGCTTCGTCGCCGGTGAGCTCCCAAACGGCGACGCGCATCGAAGAAGACGACGGCTTCGACACCCACTCCGCCGGGGCGTCAAAACCTAAACCAAAAGCAACGAGTACGGCCGCTATCAAGTTCACGGTGCGAGATCTGCTCCTCCGTGAAACGGGTTCGTTTCATGACCGCTCCTCTTCACGGTCATTATCTCGGTTCCGATTCTAACTCAGATTTGAACCAGTTTTCGGGGGACAGGTCACCACTCGCTCAAGACGTTCGTCACAATCCACGGAACGCTCAACTCGCGGTAAGTCCTGTGCCTTCTATTTATTCATCCGCGCGCCCCGAACCTGATCGGTCTCCGATCTGCCGGGACTATGCCTGCATGATTTCGTCGTTTGTTCGTGCTCGGCCCTGGGCACGGCCGCAAACCAGACTCTAAGTTGCTGATTTATGGGCTATTTCAAAGGGACTTATACCGTTAGATTGACAGCGATTCCCAGAACCACTACATCTTGTGCTCTCGCACTTTACTACATGTTGCGGTGTCGTGGGTATGAGCGCTTGCGCTACCTAGACTTGATCCGCTGGTCATCGTGGCCCTGGTCTGATTGGGAAGCGTCTGATGTATCGAGAGCTGGTTGCGGACAACGGCTTGCCTTCCGGCGCGCGTACCAGCTAGCGTTCTTAGGCCGAATCAGCGCCAGGGCTAGGTCTTCGGGCGTAGCGTCTCCGTAATCTGGTCGCTTGCTCATCGTGCTATTCTACCCGTCTGGTCAAAATACTCGAACGCCCAGCGGGTCAGCAGTTTGCACCTTTCCGAGGGCTGCTTGAATCTGGCATCGCGGTCGGATACGTATTTCTTCCGGGTGCGCAGTTCGTTGCCTGCAGCTCGCCCCGGCAGCCGATTTGAGCCAGCCGTGCGCACCCCCGGTGGGCCTGTCGCCCGCCACCCGCAGCCCAGGGGTCGGAAGCCAGTCCTGCGGCGCGAAATACCTGGATTCTGCGCGGATTCCAAGGGCGTCTAAGCTGCTGATTTGCGGTCTATTTCAAAAGGGCCGAGTTTTGGCACAGGACGGGCTCCACAGCAGTCGGACCAGCTGTTTCAGAAGCTCAAGGACACGCTAGCTCGTCTCGGCTGGATCACGATTCCTCCCGTCAAGGATTCGATCGATGGCCTTGATGAATCCCTTGAGATTGCACTTGTCAACCTCCAGCTTCTCCGAGGCACTGGAAAGTTACTTCCAAGAAGTGACGTCGAACTGAAGAAATTGTTGACAGAGACGACACGGGTGATTCGGAAGGTCGCAGGCCTTCACAAGGAGCAGCATCAACTCGTACGCGACCAAGCTCGGCAGAGCGAGCTACTGGAGAGCCTGGCGATGCAAGAACGACACTTGGATGCCCTTCGCCTTCTTGTTGCGTCTGGAATACAGGAGCAGTCCGTACGGATAGATGCATTGCAGGAATCTGTTGGCTTTCTCGTCGGCATGGTTGAGGACGTTGAGTCTTCGGTCGCTATCCTTTCAGCGGCCAACATTAGCGGAGGCACGGTCGACGAGGCGCTCGCGTTGCTGACACAAGAGGTGCGCCTCGCCCGTCGGAAGGCGGATGGCGCTAACCAGGCGTTGGTCGACTTTGAATCCAAGCAGACTGCGCTGCGATCGATAACGCAACGGCTTGTTCACGTTGCCCACGAGGTCCTCTCTCATACGGGCGACAGAAATCACTGCCCATTGTGCCGGACGCCGTTTGAGGAGAGCGAACTGCTTAGGCGTATTGAAAAGCCGCTCAAAGACGAGGCCGACCGCGACGCCACTGTCCTACGCACTGCAGCGGAAGCTGCCGGTCAAGTCTTAATTTTCCTGTCAAATCTCCGTACGGTTCCCCGCGCTCGGTTAAGCTGCTGATTCCTCCGACGTGCCTTGCGGGAGAAGCTCGTTGCGAAGCTCCTCGACTTTCCTAGCGGCGAAGACATCCATCCTCACGCCGCGCCATTTGTTTGCGACGGCCAAGAGCACAGCGAACGAGAGTTTCATCGCGGCCTCCTCGGTGAAGAAGTGAGGAATGACCTTTGTGCGACGTTTGTGCTCTCCGAACGTGCGCTCAAGTAGATTCGACGTGCGAAGCCTTTTGTGATGCGCCGCAGGAAGGCGTAGCGCCTGAAGACACGCTTCGAGGGTCTCTTCCATGCACTTCATCGCGCTCGGGAATCGTTGACGGTACCGAGCGATCACCTCCCGACCCTTCTTCAGCCCTTGCTCGTAGCTGTTCGCATGGAACGACTCAAGGATGGCCGCCTTGAGTTCGTCGCGCACTTCCTTCGGAGCCTTGCCCAGGATGTTCTCGAGGCGGTGCTTCTGGCAACGTTGCTTGAGGCTTCGAGGGAAGACCTCTGCGATCGCTTTGAGCACTCTGGGCTTGATCCGGTTTCGTAGACGGTTTAGTTAAGCTGGCGAAGTCCTCATCCGTCGTTCAAACTCGGCCGGACTGACCTGGCCGAGGGTCGAGTGTCGTCGTCTCTGGTTGTAGAATACCTCGATGAAGTCGAAGAGGGCCATCTTGGCCTCGCCGCAACTTAGGAAATGCTCCCCAAGCTCGTGCTTGACTGTGGAGAACCAGCTCTCGATGACGGCGTTGTCGTAGCAGTTGCCCCGTCGGCTCATGCTCCCGGTCATGCCATGCGTCTCAAGGAGACGTTGGTAGTCTTTGCTGGCATACGGACTGCCCTGATCGGAGTGATGCAAGAGCCCTGCGGCCGGTTGGCGACGTTTCAGTGCCATCCGCAACGCCTTGATAACCAGGTGACGGTCGTTAATAGCACTTACGGCCCACCCAACGAGGAATCGCGAGTAGAGGTCGAGGAGCGCCGCGAGATAAAGCTTCCCGCCGCTGCCGATCACGAACTCGGTCGTGTCCCCGACCCACCGTTGGTTCGGCGCATCGGCGACGAAGTCTTGCCCGAGCACATTGGCCGCGACGGGCTGGCCATGACCGCTTACCGTCGTGCGCTTGAAGCGTTTGCGTACTCGAGCAATGAGGCCTTCTGCCTGTTTCAACCGAATCACCCGCTTCCGACTCACTCGATACCCCTGCTCGTGCAGGTCGTGATGAATCCGCGGACTCCCATAGGTGCGGCGACTCGCCTCATGGGAGGCACGAATCAACACGCGCAACTGGCGGTCCCGGCGCGCGTGGGCCGACGGCGGCCGACGTGCCCAGGCATAAAAGCCACTCCGAGAGACGTTGAGAATCTGACACAGGTGAGCGACCGGTACGGTGGCCTTCTCCGCCTGGATGAACGCGAATCTTACTCGCTCTCCCTCGCGAAGAAGGCCGCGGCTTTTTTTAAAACGTCGCGCTCCACCCGCAACCGCCGATTCTCTTTGCGGAGCCGCCGAAGCTCCTCGCGTTCCACGCCCGTCAAGCCCGTCCGGCCCTTCGTCCGATCGGCCCGGGCCTGACGGACCCAGTTGCGAAACGCCGATTCGGTGAGGTCAAGCTCCCGGGCCACCCGACCCACGCTCTGGCCCTCATCAAGCACCAGCCGGACCGCGCCTGCCTTAAACTCGTCATCAAACTCCCGGCGGGGTCGCCGGGGCTGCGTTGTCTTTGCCATTGTGGACATCGTATCCGCCTTTCAGAAAGTGTCCACGAAACTGGATCAAGCCCACTCCAGGATTCCCGTCCGTCACGATGAGCAACGGCTCCCTCATTCCTCGGGCCACCATCTCCTGCAAAAACCCCTTCCAGTTCTCGTAGGATTCTCGGTTGCCGACACCGATATGAAGAAGAACTCGCGTCCCATCAGCGCGATAGCCGGTCGCAACGAGGATGGGCTCTTTTCTCTCCGCTCCTTGGTGGTAGCGCAGGTACGTGCCGTCGAGCTCGAGATACAACAGCTTCTCGTTCGAGAGATCCCGTTTTCGAAACGCCTCGAAATCCTCCGACAGACACCGTGTGACCCGGCTCACCACCGACTTCGAGACACCCGTGCCGCTCAGCACGTCCGCGAACGTCGCCTCAATGTCACGCGTCGACATCCCGTGGACGTACATCCGCGCGATCAGTTCATCGAGTTTCTCGGTCCGGCTCACGTAGGCGTCGAGAATCTTTGACTGAAACACCTTCTCTGTTTCTCGTACCCGCGGCACTTGCACCGTTACCGCTCCCTCGCCCGTGAGGACCCGATGCGACTCATACCCGTTGCGTCGTCCCTTCTCCTTCGTCGTTGCCGGAGCGTTCTCATAGTAGTTTCGACCCAACGCCTCCGTCACCTCGCGCTCCAACGCATATTGAAGCATCATCTGAGCTCCCGACCGGACGATCTCCGAGAGATTCATCTCCCCAAATACCAGTTGTTCCTCGAACTGCTTGAGCAATCGCTGACTCGGTAGTACCTTTCCCATGATGTATGGTTCTCCTTTTCTGTCCCCATGACGGGGACGGGTTTGAGCTTGGGGAACCATACATCGTTTTTCTTTGACAGGAATCTTAAGACATCACCAAGCTGCCACTACCGAACTGGAGACGATGACGGTGCAGCTGACTGCACTTCAGCTCCTCCGCGAAGCCATCCCTACGCCAAAACAAATCGGATTGGCTGAAGCGATCTCCAAAGCGTCGACTTTTCGGCAGCAGTTGGATTCTGACCAAACAGAGCTTGATTCTCTCGAGAAGAAAGTGGCCGCTCTCGAGAGGCGAGGGATAACGTTGGGTCGACTCATTGAACTACGCAGCGTAGCCGAGCTACCAGATTCAGAGATCTCCGCGGAGGCGCTTGACACTGTACTTCGGAACGTACGACAGAAGCGCGAGGATGCCGCCGCTACCTTCGAGACGATTACTTCCCGCCTTGTCTTATTGGGCAGACAAGTCCGTGAGGAGACCGAATCATGCTTATCAGGATCATTTTCTGAAGACGACGTCATCCCCTTGCTAAAGGAGCGAGCTGAAACGATCGAAGATGCCGCTCGCGCTATTTCGACGCTGACGGGCCTTGTTACGCTTGCGACGCAGCCATCTGAGTCAATCCTGGAACGACGCCTGCTCAGAGTTTCCGAGCTGCTCACAGAGCTAAGAACAGCGGTGTCTCAAGAGCGGTCCAACCTCGCCAAGCTAGAACAGGAGTTACAAGTGGAAAAGGATGCCAACGATTCGTTGGCCGGATTGCGCGTCAAGTTGAAGCGGCTAACAGCAGCTGAGAACATTATCGACCAGCTTCTGACCGAACACTCAGAAAAGGCGATGCGGGAAGAAGTGTTGCGAAACAACGCGGCTGAGATTTCTTCCACCTTCGCACGACTTCACGCGCCAAACGAATTCGATCTGCATGTTGAGGATGATCAGTTGCACATTACCAGACGCTCCGACAAGGCGGAGGTGGATCTCAATGAGATGAGTTCTGGCCAGCGCGCGGCCTATGCGCTGTCTCTCTTCTTAGCCATGAATGAATCTCTACGGAAGGGGCCGAGGGTCATTCTGTTCGATGATCCGGTAGCCCACATTGACGACATCAACACGTTGTCGTTTCTTGACTGCCTCCGAGACGTTGCTTTGAGTCGGTCACGGCAGTTGTTTTTTGCGACGGCCGATTCTGAGCTGACTAGCCTCTTCAAGCACAAGTTTCGCTTCCTGGGTGAAGAACGCTTCAAAGTGTTCGACTTGGTCCGGGCCGAGTAGCCCATCCCGTCCTGTGCCAAAACTCGGCCCTCTTGAAATAGCCGATAAATCAGCAGCTTAGCGTCTGTGTTTTGCGATGGTGCCAAGGGCCGTGGGCTTTACAATCGTCTGGCCCGAGGGTGTTATCTTCGGATCCATCATGACGTACCATGTGCAATTCCTACTGTTGGTCAGGCAGCCGTTGTTCGATCGGGCAGCCCTGCCGCTCACACAGACCTCATGGGTGCTTCCGCCATTAAGTGTTGGCAAAATGACACTAAGACTTTACAGTGCATTAAATTACAGCCATGGTCTTTCAAAAGGGCCGAGTTTTGGCACAGGACGAGAACGCTCTAGAGTAGGAAAGCGTCAGCACGAAGCAGCTCAGGCGTCTCGTCGCCGCTCCGATACGGACAACGCCGAAGTGTCCCCAATCCACCTGGCCTTGCTCGCCGGGGAACACTTGCACACGAGCGTAAACTTCGGTGCCCCGAGGTCTCACGCGCCGAACGAAACGACGAAGTTGTGCAATCCCTCCCTCGTATCCACGCGCTCGCACCATGTCATAGATCCGAGTGGCGCGAAGTCGCCGGTGGTTTTCTAATGTTTGCCGAATGAACTCTTCGTAGGGCTGCGTCTTGGTGGCCCGGGGCTGTGTCGAACCACAACGCTCGAGCAACCCCAAGGCGCGGCGTACGGTGGTGTGGTGCAAGCCGAGCTCAGAGGCGATGGTGCCCACTTTCCAATGCTCGGCGTAGTACAACCTTCGCACCTCTGCCACCAGCTCTTTGGAGAGCATCACCATCCCTCGATCTCGAGCCATTGACTGCGTCGACCGCAGAGCCGACACCGTGGAGGGAACTCGAATGCGATTTCTCGGTCGCTGACATCCTCGAAGCCGATGCCCGCAACGACTACCGCCACCTTGACAGAACCCGTGGTTAGGTCTCTACCCTGATCCGTCACGCGTCGTTTCAGACGTTCTAGATACGCGCGCTGGTGATCTCGGTGATCCAGCCGACCTTCAGGACTTTCTTGATGCAGACGATTCGCCGCACGACACTGCTCACGACGACATCGTTGTTGACACTCTTCGCTGCAGTAGCGCTGACCCCGGTCGCACGAACGACAGATGTGAAACTCCCGACCACATCGGCGGTCGCGGCAAAACCTCCGCCGCAGAACGGGTTCGCTCGTCTGCACCATTGTCCCGGAAAACTCATTGGACAATGGCCCCAGGCTGTGCGACGCTGGGTCCCTGATCTGATTGGGTGCTCGGGCCTCCCGGGGGCCACGTCACCGCCCCGGCCGTTCCAGCGACCGGGGCTTTTCTTTTTTCCGGATACGACGATATCAGAATCGCGCGGTCGTTTCCGCGCCGCCGGCGCGAGATGACTGCTGTTGCCTATACGCACCGACTTCCTGTATCAGAAAACCGCGCTTCTAGGTGATCGGCAACACTTACGGTGCGGCTAGTGAGGCACTCCCACAGGAAACGGGGAGAAACAGATAGGCCGCGCCTACGGAGCACCGCGCCAGCCCTCGACCCTACCGGCTTATCGCCTCTGGCCAGATTCAACTACGACGCATCGACGGCTACCAACGTCTGAGCGAGGTTCTCGAACACGCGGAGGTTGCCGCCTGATCTGATACCCTGATGACGGACTGGAGGGCGCCGCGTTGCAAGACCCATCCCGCGAACGCCTGGCGCTCCGGAGAGTGCTAGCCGTCGTTATTGTCGATGTAGATGTCGTGTTCCCAACCCCGGCCTTCGCTCTCCCAATCAACCGTTTCGATTTCGTAGTCTGTTGTATCAAGGTTGGTCTTCGTGACTGCTTCGAGCTTGAGTCTAAACTCGTCCTTTTTAGGCTTCCGAGGCCGACTCAGCTCTTCATCGGGCGTCCCTGACCGCTTTTCGTCACGGTAGTCCTCCATTGCCGATTGGTACTCGCTGACCGCGTCTTCGTGCAGCTCTGTTGTCTCGCTCCGCCCGTCCTCGGACCGTAGCCACTTTTCTACCAGCAATCGCGCGTGTTCAGCATCCTTGGCGTACACGCTGTATTCTCGCCAACCGTAGGCATACACACATCGCGCCAGATAAATGCTGCCGCCGAACGCAACCCGCGCTTCGGCTTCCGCCTTCTCCTCAAGTGCACGTTTTCGGGCCATTGTTGCCGCCCGCTTGGCGTTGCCCTTCCGCGCACTTTCCCTTCGTCGCTCAGTCTTTTGCCGCTCTGCAAGGTATTCCACAGAGTTCAGCACCGTATTCACACAGACCTCGGAGTAAAGAGAACATCCGCCCTCGTCCTCGCCGTCGCCGTCGCTGGATTGGAACACGGCTTCTTCATCCGGTGTAGGCAGGAATTTCTTGACCAGAGCTGGGGTCATGTCGTGCACTTCGTAGAGCTCGCGGCTGGTCACAAACCCGTCCACCTGCATGCGGGATGTTCCATCGTCAAGTGTCAGAATCTCGCCGACCAGCCACTCCTCCCTTCCACCCCGTCGTCGCCAGCGCTTTGGCCTCTTGAGTCCCGTGATGTAGCCCACGCTGATGCAGTGCTTGCAGAAGTAGCGGGGCCGTCCCGGCACGTCGCGTTCATGCGCGAAGTCCGGACATGTACATGTCCAGGTGTCGGCCTCATCGATCTCAACGGTGTACGTCACGCCGCGCTCTGACCGTGAGGCGACGCGGCAGACAAACGGACGGCGTGGCGGTGTCTTCAGCCGTGGACTGTCCCGGTCGAATACCGGTATCGACGATTGCGCTCCGAGGAGCCGTTTTATCCACCCCATGTCATTGTTTACTCGTGAGTTCTTTGACAAGCCAGAGCCGTCGGCGGGTCACGCGACAGCTTGGCTCTGACGGACGCGCTCCTGCGCCAAGTCGTACTGCGCCTGCCGACGCACCCAGAACGCCGGGACATGAACTCGGACGCAACACCATCAAGAGGAGCCTCTCCGACCACGATATCGCGCCGCTCCGTAGCAGGGCAAGAGCATGTCGTGGAGCACCTTCATCAAGGCCGTTGTGTCCAAAAACATACACGAACTCAAGCCCCGCGCGCCGGGACGTTTCGGATTAGAGGTGTCTAGGCATGGTTCGCCAATGGAAGCTAGAATCTTCGTCGTGCGCGTCGGGGCATAACGGGATGGTCCTCCAGCCATCGTAAGCGCTCCTATGCGGCGTCGCGGTGGTAATCACTGAGCAAGCTGCCCAATCGCCTACAACATCGCACGTTTCCGTGCGCAAACGTGGCACTCGAAAATCGAGATTAGAGACGAATACCGAAAATGAGGCCCGTTCCGCCCTTCTAGCGCGTCTCTGGTGCCACCTACCTCTGCAAAACCCCGCCAACCGCGCGGAAAATCTCATCCGTCTCTGCAGTGCCACAATTGGCCAGACTGGGTGGCGGATGGTGCAGTTCGGAGCTATCCGGTCTCGGCCAAAAGGTGTTTTTTCAGTTTATTCAGTCTCCCCCCCCTTTTTCGCCGCGCGGGTAGTGCGGCAATGTAGCGAATACTCAGAGAAGCCCCGGTGCCCACATCGTTCTATCTGCTTCCTCTACAGTGATTTAACGGACGCCGTCACGTGCTGGCCCACGCACACCTCATCGACGGGTGGTCGTTCGAGCCTGAATTCAAATCGGCTTCAATCAGCTTTTCTATACGGTAATTTCAACTTCCTTGACGCCTGAAAGAGGGCCGTGTCGTAAACCCTCCGGAGGAGGCTAAGGCCGTTACTCATTGTCGCAAAAGGCTTTACGCCTCATCGGCGGACGTTTCGTCGACGGGAACACCTTTCCGGCTATCGCAGTCGGCAGGCTCGAGTGGGGGCGAGTGGAGCTTCCGATTCTTGGCTGGAAACGATCAGAAACAGAGCAAAACAGGCCATCAACTGGCAATTTGGGGCGATTTGGGGGCTTATCGTGTCCATTTTTGCGCTTAATCGCGCAGACAATGAGAAGACGCTTAACCCTAGATCGCGTCTGAGGAGAAGGCGAATAGCGGAATTCGAATTGGTCAAACCTCGAATTCATCCAGCGGAGCTTTACGGAGGAGACGAAGATGACTCCGCCAGACGGTGCAGTACAAGGAGCTATCCGCTCTTGTCTGGAAACCATGACAGGGAATTTGGGCCAGTTTGAGTCTGATTGGTGGAGGCCAGTGTCGGAGAGCAGCTTGCTGCTAACCGAGGCCATTCACGAAGTGGGCGCTGGCAGATGCAGCAGGCAGGCTCACAGCGTTGCGACGAGCACTCGCTGTTTCTCCCAATCGTCGGGAAGCGGATGATGCAGGAGGTAGCTCGAGGTCAGCCCAACGGGCTGGCGGCCTTCGACAATGGCGCGGACGATGTCGGGGGCCAGGAAGGCATAACGGATTGCCTTGCGCACGCGGGCCGTTGGGATGGCGTCTTCGGTGGCAATCTCCTCATAGGTTTTGCCTGCTTTGATTCGGTCGAGCCAGAAGAGGGCGTTGGCGATATTGCGCAGGAGGGTGCGGTCGACGGATTTCGTGGGGTTGCCCAGAACGAGCTTGGTCTCGACGCCGCGTCGACGCAAGCGGAACGGTGCGTGGATGCGGAGTGCATCCTCGCGAATGCGGTCGGGCCCCATAGAGAGGTAAGCAGCGAACGCATTGCGGTCGAGGAGGATAGACACAGAGCCGGGGCTGATATCAACCCGCCGGATAAGGCGGAGCAGGGGGACTGCCGAGGCACTATCATTATTGCTACCGGAACACAGCCCGTCTAAAAAGCGATGTACCGAGGCGAGCTCTTGCATCGTCGGGGTGTGGGTCAGCGAGGCCGGGAAGGTCGTGGCATCCACATGCTGTCGGATGAGATGCACGACGGTCTGTTCCAGCATCGGGGCGGGCAGGCGCCAGCCGGAGAGGTCCTTTTGGCCACTGTGCTGGATGAGGCGCCGGGAGACGTAGTAGCGGAGCCGTTGCCCGTTTTTCTTTTTGGTGTGGCTCGGCGTCAGCCGGTCCCCGGTCTCGTCGAAGAGCTTGCCTGCCAGTGGGGAGGGAGCTGTGCGGCCCTTCGTCGTGCGTCTCCTTGGTTTGGCAGCCCCTGCCTGCAGCTGCGCCTGGACCGCGTCCCAGAGCTCCGGAGCAATGATCGATGGATGCTGGCCCTCGTAGACACGCCTCTGGTGCCGGATGCGGCCGGCGTAGAGAGGATTGGTCAGCAGGCAGTGGAGGTGTCCGCGACGGAACGGCAGCCCGCCTGTCCGGGTTCCATCCGCGGCGAAGCGTTGCTTGGTGCGCAGTCCCAGATGGTCCGCCTCGGCCTTCACCTGCCGGAGCGTTCCGTGCTTCCGGTACAGCGCATAGAGCGTCCGGACCGTTTCGGCCTCAGCCTCGTTGATGCACAGCGTGCGCCCGTCCTGCTCGTAGCCGAGCGGTACATGGCCGCCCATCCATAGTCCCTTGCGCTTGGAGGCAGCGACCTTATCGCGGATCCGCTCGGCCGTGACCTCTCGCTCGAATTGCGCGAAGGACAGCAGCATGTGCAACGTCAGTCGTCCCATGCTGGTCGCGGTGTTGAAGGACTGGGTCACCGAGACAAAAACCGCGCCGGCCGCCTCGAGCCGTTCGACGAGCTTCGCAAAGTCGGAGAGGGAACGGGTCAGGCGGTCGACCTTGTAGACCACAATCTGCTCGACGAGACCGGCATCGATGTCAGCGAGCAAGCGCTGCAGGCCCGGGCGCTCCAGGGTTCCTCCCGAGATCCCTGCATCCTCGTAGACAGTTGGCAGCAGCACCCAGCCCTCCGCTTTCTGGCTCGCGACATACGCGGCGCAGGCCTCCCGCTGTGCATCGAGGGAGTTGAACTCCTGTTCGAGACCCTCTTCAGCGCTCTTTCGGGTATAGATGGCGCAACGGATTTTCGTCATTTAGGCCTTGCGCGGCGGTGTCAGACCGAAAAAGCGTGGTCCTGACCAGTGGGTGCCTGTGATCCGCTTTGTGATGGTGGTAAGGGACGGATAGGTTTTGCCGTCGAAACGATAGCCGTTGTCGAGTACCTCGACCTGATAGGTCCGGCCATTCCACTCGCGGACGAGATGGGTACCGGCAGAAACGGACCCTGTACGAGTGGCAGGGCCTGGTGTGCCGTTCACCATGGCGGCCAGAGCGCGTCGGGTTGCGGCCGAATGCCTGCCATGGGTCCGGCACTGGTGTTCGCACGCGAGAACACGGCACAGGAGAGCGCGTGAGAGCGAGCGTGGCGGAGCGGACCCGAAGATTTGCTCCCAGGCCCGCCGCAGGCTGGCGAGGTCCAAACCGTCCAGAACGACCCTCCGACCAACCCCTGTATCCGGCGGCATCACCGGACGTTCGCTCTTTTGCGCCGTAAAGTCCAGTCCAATGGGGACTTCCTGGGTGCGCAGGTCGCTGCCCGTAGCTCGCCCCACAGCCGATTTGAGCCAGCCAGCCGTGTGCACCCCCGGTGGGCCTGTCGCCCGCCACCCGTAGCCCAGGGGTTGGAAGCCAGCCTTGGCGCGAAATACCCTGGATTCTGCGCGGATTCCAAGGGCGTCCAAGCTGCTGATTTGTGGTCTATTTCAAAAGAGTCGAGTCTTGGCACAGGACGGGATGGCGGAGGATTCCTACCAACGGCGCGATATGAGCCTTCCTCAGCTCATGGTCGATCCGGCCCTGAAATCACTAGCCGAGGAGCTGGGGATGGTCGAGCTCCACGGCAAAATGAGGCTCTAGACCTACTCGTAGCGAAGCGCGGTGACCGGCGCGACACGGGCCGCCCGGCGTGCCGAGAGGTAGCTCGCCAACATCGGGTTCCACCATCCGCATCGTTGGCGGCGGACGCCGGTGTCAAACCGTAGACTTTGCAAAGAGTTATCCATCTGTAGCTCTTTTTTACAATGGCGGCCGGAAAACGTTCCTATAATGATGGTATGGGAAAGCTTCTTTTGCTGTTCGTCATCGTCCCCGCCGCGGAGCTCGCTCTTCTCATCCAAGCGGGAATCTATCTCGGTACGTGGCCGACGCTCGCCTTGATCGTCTTCACCGGCATCGTGGGTGCGTATCTGGCACGGCGGCAAGGTCTCTCGGTTTTGACCCGCGCTCAGAAGCAGATGGCCCGTGGCGAGGTCCCCGCGGGCTCGCTTGCGGACGGCGTCATGATCCTCGTCGCGGGCGCACTGCTGATGACACCGGGGATCTTCACCGACGCATTCGGCTTCTCGTTGCTCGTGCCCGGCTTCCGCAACCTCATCAAAGACACCTTGCTGGCGCGCTTCCGTAAAGCGGTCGAAGAAAATCGATTGCACGTGCACGTCTCCGGGATGGGATTCGACGCCGACTCGGGCCCGGTGGTGGACAGCCGACCCGAGAGCTTCGAGCCCGATCCGCCGAAATACAAAGTGCATTGACCGCGTCGTGTCCAAAAATACAAACGAACTCTAAGACCCGCGCGACGGGCCGTCGCCGAGTTCATCTATCATTATCATGGAGAGCACAACCATCAAGGGCTGGGCAACGCGTTTGTGTTTTTGGACACGACGCGCAAGGTAGATGAAGCCCGAATTGTTCCTGACGTGGCCGTCCTGTGCCAAAACTCGGCCCTCTTGAAATAGCCGATAAATCAGCAGCTTAGCGTCTGTGTTTTGCGATGGTGCCAAGGGCCGTGGGCTTTACAATCGTCTGGCCCGAGGGTGTTATCTTCGGATCCAGCGTGACCAACGGACTGCTATCGTCGCGGGACGCGACGGTGATCGAGACGCTGCGAACCGTAGTCGCGGCCAATCCAAAGATTCCGGGAATTTACTGATGGACAATCACTTCATCCAGGGAGCGGATTGGTCAAGCAGGTCAATCGTGAGAATATTGGATCGAGCATGAAGAAACGTTCCCTCCGATACGCTGGCGACAAGGCCGTTCGCGCTGTATTGGAGCGTTATGCGTGTCCGACGTCATTCCATGTCATCCGCACACGACTCCTCGGCAACATCGCGACACCCAGGCTCGACGCATCGCCACTCCGAGCTATAGAGAGCTGTTGGGAAGGTGAGTTGCCGGGGTTCGACAATGTCGGCGCAGCCAGTGAGCTATTCGAGTCCCTGATGGGGCTTTGGAACGAACTAGCAAGGCATCAATCGGCAACCAAGCCATTCCGTTTGACACGGATGGAGGCTAAGCCGGATACGGATGACATTCGCCGCTTGTGCCGGACCCGCACCGAGGAGCTTGAAGGCTTCATCGACGGACTGTTCGGCGACGTGGAGTTCATGGATCTGCCCGAACGGGCCAACGAGGCTCTGGACAACCTCGGCAAGATCTATGCCATGACCCGCGTTATCATCGATATCCTGGAGAGAGAGTCGGCGTCAGAGAGGGACCTTAGGGGAATTCTCAAGGACGTTGGGGAGCTCTCACACATCGCAGAGAAAGAACTGCACGCAGTAATGCTTGCCTGCAAGCGCGCCCGCCAACAGACCCTTTCCCCTATCGCCGTGGGCAAACCCACCGTCCATTGAAGGGAAGTGTCACGAGCAGCCGGAAGTAGTTCTCACCAGGGCGATGTCCCGGAAGTGGCGTCGCTCAGATGCCGATTTGTAATGTTGCCAGTAGATCAAGTTTTGGCACAGGACGAGGTGGTCATCTGCATGGTGACGACCCGCCCGCCCAAGACGATTGTAAAGCCCACGGCCCTTGGCCCGGTCGCAAACACAGACACTAAGTTGCTGATTTATGGCCTATTTCAAAAGGGCCGAGTTTTGGCACAGGACGGGGACGTTTGACGATCTCGCTTAGCGCGTTCGTGTCGAGTAGACAAAGCTTGTACGTTTTTCCAGACGCCGCAGTCCAAGGCATTTTTCTTTCCAAATTACCGATTTTGCATCGCTTCGTCAGTTTTTTTAGAAGGATGAGCGAGAACCTAGATCCGTCGTCGTCATCGCTCGGAAAAGGTCTCCTGCAGAAAGCGCTTGATCCTCTCGCGGTTCGCCGTCAGCGTGGAGAACTGTTTCTCGCAGACGTCGCTGAATCGTGCCAGGACCTTTCGGTTGATCGATTCCTGGTCCTTGAAAATAGCCAGAGACCCGGTGTGTGATTCCCGTCGTGTCCAAAAACACGAACGAGCTCAAGACCCGCGCTCACGATGGTGCCGCAGACTCGGGAGTAGAGAACGGCGCGCCTGTCAATCGGTTTCCATTTCCAAGGCGGCCGTCTCCAAGTATATGGTTCGCCATCGCACCCCACCGTCCCCATACTTGGCGGAGCTTTCTCGATAATCATGCAAAGGACTGGTGTCGCTCTCGACTTTTTCACTTTGCCGACCGCAACCTTTCTTGCCGGGACGTATTTTGGCGCGGCTGTTGTATCGATCAGGGAAGCTTACGCGATGGCTGCCCGTTAGGTTTCTGCTCAGAGGACGTGCGACGCTCTAGTATCCCTCGGCACCGGTCAATGGCAGCAAAAGGGTCATGATTTTCTTGAACAGGTTTCTGGCCGCCGCTTGCTCCGAAAGGAAGGATCTCTCCGTGCTCGACAACCTGCGTGAGATCTTGAATCGTCACGCCACTCTCCTTATCGCGATCCGAAGGCCAGTCCTCGGTCACAAGAATAGCGTTCACGAGCAGCCTCTCACGGTTGCACCAGCGGACTTCTGGTGCAACGCCGTGTTAGGCAGACTCACGGTAAGCCCAGCAGCAGTAGACCCGCCAACAACGATACTCCAAACGCGATAATCACACCCCACCGAATTTTTTCTAAGTTTTCGTGGCGTCGTCTCCCTTGGCCAATCGCGAACGTGACGCGTGGAAATAGTCGTTTGCGAATCTTGTTAAGCCCCCATCCGATGACCATAACCCCGAGGGTCGCCGTGGAAAAGAGGAGAAGCTTGCCACGGGCTGTTAAGCCAGAGGATTCATTGCTGCTGTCAACGGGATCGAAAGCAATCGCAAGGACAATTCCGGTGCATACCCAAAACAGGAGGAGAAGACCGACGAAGTCCATGCGAGCAACACGCGCGTACCATGCACGGAGTCCATACAGCTGTGATTCAAGCGTCGGGCGAAGCTGTTCGACGAACTCAATGGGGCCATCGATGGATGCGTCGAGGGCGTTGAAGAGACCACCCAGCCGAACGGATGCACTGCACTGTGCATTGTTGCCCCAGGCACGGAGGCGCAGACGCTGAATCGTTCGGTTGGGAGCGTTATCAAATTCCAGGAGTGCGGTGAGGTCCTCGCCGCTTCGATCGATACCATCGGCGCACACAATCTCCCAAGACACCTCACCGACACGTGATTTAAACAGCTTTGTCAGACGCTCCAGGTCTTCGGCTTCACATACAAACGCTTCATCCTTGGATACGCGCCAGCTCGCCTGCATGTCGTTTCTTGACCTTAGTTCCGTCTAACGTCTCGCGGTCACCCGCGCCCGCTCACGATGGCAGGTGCGGACCTCAGCCACGCGATACACGGCCTCGGATCCTTCAGCCACGGTCACGAGCGTGTATTCGAGCCCGTCCTGTCCAAAAATACAAACGAACTCAAGATCAGACCCAAAATTGCCACGAATTGCCTGTTTTTCCCTGTTTCTCATTGGTTTCCAGCCAAGACCGGCCAACTCCGGTCGGCCTGTGACCCGCAAAAAAAAGAAGATCGCGTATTGCTGGATCGACTTTTTTGCGGAGCACACCCTATTGCGGCTCTTACGAGAACCGTGCCGTTAGCACCTAAGTCGGTAGCCCGATTCTACTTAACTTGAAAATACTCCCAGCACGAACCGAGCCCGCTCGCGACGCAGCATCTCGTAAGGCGTCATAAACTTGATCCTGAGCCCGATGCAGGCGTCGGGGATCTTGATCTTGCGGGGAGAGGCCGAGGGCACTTCATGCGTGACAACCGTGTGCCCGCCGGCGTGCGCCTGAGCGACGAGATAATAGTCGGCGACCTGCAGGAACGTGCTCACTGCTGCGGGCACGTACGCTTGACCATTCGCCCAGGCGCTGACTTCGGCCATCGCCGGAAAAACCGACACCTCCGGCCTGAGGAAGAATCCGTCACCGCGTTCCGCAGCCCAGTCGGACAGTTCATCCCCGACCGCCTGTACCTCGTCACCTACCTTCTCAACACTGAAGACGCGCTCGGACTCGTTGCTGGCGACCAGCCAATCCCAGAAGGCCGGGCAAAAGTCGATGCCATAGTGCAGGTTCTTCGCGGCAATGAAGACGTTCGCATCCAGGAGGTAGGCCATCAGTATCCCACGTCCAGGCTGTGCCCGAGTTCCTTGAAGGTCTCCATTTTCTTCAGGCCGAGCATCCGGAAGGTCTCCGTGAACGCGGTCCGCCCTTCGAGCGTGCTCACCACCAGCGCCCGGGCAAATCGTTTGCTGACGCGCGCGCCTAGGGTCAGATAAAAGTCCCCGCCGCTTCCCTTTGGCAATGCGCGCAATCGGGCGAGCTCAGCGTCGTAGGCGGCCCACAGCTCGTTGCGAGAAAGCCGGTCGGCGTCATGGATGCGCCGCAGAACAACCAAGGTACTGACCTTGAAGCGACGCGCTAGACGACCGATCTCGACTTCGAGGTCTGCGCGAGGATCAAGCTCACTGCGCAACGCGTTGAGCGGCACTAAGAGTTCAGCCGCCACTCGATTGCACCACCGCTCAGTCTCCTGGTCTGGAACGGCCTTTGCCTCCGTATCGGAGACGCCGGACTCTCCCAGCCAGATATGCGCCAGCTCATGTGCGAGCGTGAACATCTGTGCCGCTTTGGTGTCCGCACCATTGACGAAAACCAGTGGCGCCAACGGATCAACGAGCGCGAAGCCTCGGAACTCCTGAGGATCGAGGTTGCGGCGGTTGTTACTGCCGACGACGCCGCTGACCATGACTAGGATCCCGAGGGCGTCTGCCTGTTCTATGAAGCGCCGCAGCGCAGCTGTCCAAGTGGCGAGCCGCTGCCGCTCCTCTAGATCAACCCCGAGCACCTTGCGCATGCGTGCGGCGGTCTCGACGATGTTGTCGCCGATACGGGCAGACCCCACAAACTCGAACGCTGGCTCGTGCATGTACCGCGCGAAGTCGCGGTACCAGTCCTGGCGCTGCTGGCAGAGATAGACGGTATCCAGAAGATCAGGACTGGGGTGGCCCAAGTGAACGTTGGCGACGGTACGGAAGTCCGGGATCGGCACGCCCTCGACCGGCGGCTCCACGAGGAAGAAGAAACCGATCGGGGTGTGGGTCGCCTTTGCGAAGGTCTCGAGCTGTTTGAGCGTTGGCTGCACTTCGCCGGCCTCCCACTCTTTGATTTTCTGGAAGCGGCCCGCCAGCGCATCGACGCGGTGCCCTGAACGCTCGCGCGCCCAGCGCAACAGATCGGGATTGACGGGGACGCGGTTCATGAGTCCATGCTGGGCTTAAGACGTTCAATTACCAAGCGTCTGCCACTGACGCGGGTTGTCCTCTCCAGGCACACAGTCACAGTGTCCCTCTGCTCTCGTAAACACGATTGCCTACAGAACCGCTCTTGTCGGACGGTCTCCCAGACTGCTCCGGTGGCGTGCACGGTCGCTTGCCTAAACGGCACTGTTCGTCGATCCGTGCCCGCCGTTTGGCGGGGAGCCCTATCCGGTGTTGGTCGACAGTCGCATTCTACTCGATATACGCGAATCCCGTCCTGTGCCAAAACTCGGCCCTTTTGAAATAGGCCATAAATCAGCAGCTTAGTGTCTGTGTTTGCGACCGGGCCAAGGGCCGTAGGCTTTACAATCGTCTGGCCCGAGGGTGTTATCTTCAGCTCCATGATGACGTACCACGTGCAATTCCTACTGCTCGTTCTAGCTGGCTGGGTCAACCGCCAGCAGCAGGATGTGATCGACTACCTGCAAGAGGAGAACCGTGTGCTCCGAGCCGGGCTTCGGGGCAAGCGTCTCAGGCTCTCGGACGACGAGCGGCGCAGGCTCGCGGTCAAGGCCCAGGCTTTGGGCCGCGAGGCGCTGGCCCAGATTGCGTCCGTTGCCACACCTGCTACGCTTCTGCGTTGGTACCGCTGCCTCATCGCAGCCAAGTACGATGGCAGCAAGAACCGGAGCCCAGGCCGACCTCCGACGGCGAAGGACATCCGTGAGCTCATTGTGCGCGTGGCGCAGGAGAACCCGACGTGGGGATATACGCGCCTGCGAGGCGCACTCAAGAACCTAGGACATGAACTCGGACGCAACACTATCAAGAGGCTCCTCGCCGACCACGGTATCGCGCCAGCCCCAGAGCGGGGCAAGAGCATGTCGTGGAGCACCTTCATCAAGGCTCATTGGGGCGCCATCGCTGCGACAGACCTGTTCACCGTCGAGGTTGTGAACCCGTTCGGGCTCGTCCGCTACCATGTCCTGTTTGTCATCGATATCGCCACTCGCTGCGTGTGCATCGGTGGGATGACCTCGGACCCAAACGGGGAGTGGATGAAGCAGGCGGCAAGAAACCTCACGGACATGTGGGATGGGTTCCTCCTCGGCAAGCGATACCTCATCCACGACCGGGACCCACTATTCACCGAGGCGGTACGTGGGCTCTTGAGAGATTCAGGTGTGAAGCCCCTCCGCCTTCCCGCCAATAGTCCGAATCTGAACGCATACGCGGAAAGATTCGTTCTCTCCATACGTCGAGAGTGTCTCGACCGCTTCGTACCTCTCAGTGAGCGACACCTGCGCACAGCGGTAACCGAATACGTAGTGCACTATCACACAGAACGGAACCACCAAGGTCTCGGCAACGAGCTCATCACACCTCTGCCGGCAAGCGCGAATGATACTGGCCCCATCGTGTCGCGAGAGCGACTTGGGGGCATTCTCAACTACTACTGCCGTGCCGCGTAGATGGTCGCCAGCGACGGTAGCCCCTCGGCGGGCTCGACCGGCGTAGCGTGGAAACAGCTTCAGGAACATGCTTCGATATTCGCTCTCGACTAGGTGGTCATCTGCATGGTGACGACCCGCCCGCCCAAGACGATTGTAAAGCCCACGGCCCTTTGGCCCGGTCGCAAACACAGACACTAAGTTGCTGATTTATGGCCTATTTCAAAAGGGCCGAGTTTTGGCACAGGACGGGATGTACGCGACTGTCGGACTGTTCACAGATTATCGAGTTCGATGTCTCGTAGATTCGCCGAAAGACGCCCCGGCTCGATAGGTCACATAACCCTTCGTGGGAAGTGTGCAGGAGCGCGTAGTGCGGGAAAGCCGCACGCTGCGTGCGATGTGGCGGGGGCTGGAAACGGACTTACGGTGCGGCTAGTGAGGCACTCCCACAGGAAACGGGGAGAAACAGATAGGCCGCGCCTACGGAGCACCGCGCCAGCCCTCGACCCTACCGGGTTATTACTCGTTGTGATCCCAATCCCAGTCCGGTTCATAACCGAAATAATCGACAGGGTCCGTAACGCTCTTGCTTGTGTAGGTGCTGCCCAGGTCCACGGCCTGGAGCTTCGAATGACCGCTGATTTTGAGCCCACACGCAACGCAACATAATTGGGTGGGCAACATCGTTGCGCGTTCTACGATGAGGTCGTCCTCGACGGCGGGTGTACGCTGAAATATTTCCTCTCCTGTGACCAATGCCTGACAACCGCAGGCAGGACAGTCAACGACGTGCCCGTTGGTGCGCTGCGCAGATTCTTCCGCCTGGCTCCCTGAGGAGGCTTGCTCCTCGGACGATTTACCTTCCCAAACCACGCGGTGGGCACTCACTGCCTGTTTTGCCTTTTTCGCTTCCTTGTCCTGCATCGCTTCTATCATTTTTTGTGCTGCTACTGCGTCATTGGAAAATAAGTCCTTCAAGCTTTTGTTCATCGATTTCAAAAGTGCTCTGCAGGCGTCGAAGTAGCGCGGAAGCCACTCGTGTTCGCTCAGATCCTGGAAAGGTGTCGCGCCCGAATGTAGCTCTCGGTTTCGCTGTCCGGTGAACCCGCTACAGAACCTCCTGTGCTCGTTCGTGAACGTGGCGAACAGCGTCTCGCAGCGGCGATAAACCACATCGGTTTTGACCGACTTCAAGCCCTGCTGTTCGGGCACTTTTTCAAGTGCATACAGCAGATTCTTGTCGTCATTCGACGTCACGTCTGCCAAGAGCGTGGGGCTAACAGAGGACAATGCTGTCCTCGCCAGCAACTCTAAGGCGAGTGCGCTCCAGAAGGGGTACAGCCAGGACTCGCGATCACTCTCCAACGCGACCTCAACGTAAAGTAACGTTTTCGCCCACAGGGTGCCGTGGTCCCAGTGATTCTCTATCGACAACTTGGTCTCATCCGCGCATAGCGGTCCCAGCGCAATAGGTGGTCCTTCCCACGACGCGCGAGCCCGGCACAGAGGAACGAATGCTGCGGCGCACGCGCCCAAAAAAGGGCCGCTGTCATTGACTCTGAGAGGGTCGAGTCTCGAAGAACCTCCGAGAGCAGGTTGCGAACCAGGGTGCCCACGTGAGTCGGTTGCCCCACGTTTCGAAGCACGACGTACCTCGGGGGCACAGTCCAGTTCGCACAGTTGGTGTGATAGGGAAACGCAGCCATCCCGAGGCGGCCGCTGTATGTTCGAGGTTCCGCCTCGTGGGAGGGGGTCGTCCTCAGTGTTTGCTTCGAAGGCCTGTCAGGAGCCTTGATCATTGCACCCAAGTGGCTAACCAGCCGTGCGACCTCCGAATCAGAACTGACGTGCTTCACGACCGACCAGCCACTCTCTTCGAGTTCTCGATCGAGCGACATCAGAGGCGTTACTTCTTTCAACTTGCGATGCGAGTCCAATTAAGGATATCAGCGCGACGGTCCGATGAGAAGTCACGATGCGGTGGAACGACCACCGCTGCTGTTAAACCGACACAGTCCGTTATAGCTAGTCCGGTTCAAGTAGTAAAAGAGGGAGGCAGCCTCGGTCGTATCGGCTTGCCCTGCCGCGAGTAGCTTGTTAAACCGCTTCCGGTGCGTGTAATAACGTGTCTTTGCGTTGGTCATCGACAACGTGATGACGAGGCCCTGCTTCAACCAGCGGTAGAAGTTAATCAGATGTGGATTGATGTCGTTGAAAAGCGCCCGGTCCGGTAGAAGTCCGAGGGTGACGGCGAGTCCACCACAGAACGGCTCGACGAGGCGACGATGGCTTTCGGCGCGCCAGACGTCAACCAGGTGGCAAACCTGCCATCTCTTGCCGCCGGCCCACTTGAGTGGGGGGCGGGGGGCGAGCGTTTTGGAAACTCTTGATTCAGCGAAACTTCTCTTCGGCGGTGATGACACCGAACGTCGGACGTGGCGAGAGTCATCAGCCGTTTGACCTTCGTTCACCTTGTCAGCTTACTACACAGGACATCAACTTGGAAAACCCGTGAAGAAACGGCGTGTCGCTCGACTTTTTCTCTTTGCCGACCGCAACCTTCAGAGCTCTGTTCGTCTTCATCGTCCTTCGACACTCGAGTCGCCGTATCGTTCATTTCAATGTCACCGAACATCCTTCTGCAGAGTGGACGGCGCAGCAAATGGTCGATGCTTTTCCATGGGATACGGCGCCTCGGTACCTGGTACGGGATCGAAACCAGACCTACGGAGCGCACTTCGACACTCGCGTCGATGGTCTCGGGATGGAGCATGTCCTTACCGCACCGCACTCCCCGTGGCAGAATCCATTTGTCGAAAGGATGATCGGCTCCATTCGATGTGAGTGTCTCGACCACGTGATCGTCCTCGACGAGCACTACCTGAGTCGAATCCTACGCAAATACGTCAACTACTATCACTCGTGCCGGACTCATTTGTCACTTGAGAAGGACGCGCCCGAGCCTCGTCGGGTAGAGTCGTCGGCGATGGGCAAAGTGAAAGCCATTCCAAAGGTCGGTGGCCTCCATCATTACTACACTCGACACGCTGCTTGAGTCCGCGCCGCTCGGAACGGCTGCGGGACTTCGCACCAGGTTCCACCTCTGCCCCTGAGTAGAGCCGACGCCGGCTCTCAAAACGTCCTACATGAAGACGACCAAAGCATCCCGGTTGTAGGCAGTTCGCCAATCTCATGCAGCTCGAATTTATGAAAGGGACAGGCGTAGCAGCACTTGGTGGCAGCTGCACCGACATCATTTCATCAAACACCGGGTTGAGAATTAGCGGCGGCGGCGATCAAGATCGTCATTCACAGCTTCACGAACGCGATAGGCCAACTCGACGACATCTTTGGCAACAGCTACCGCTTCATCGTCGGAGAGCATCTCGATCGACGGCTTATAACGGCCCTCCCGCTCGGACCCGGCCGATGACGTTACGCTTTGCCAGACACGCTCATAGATTGGCTTGCAATAACTTGGTAGGACGGGCTCCGGCACAAAGACAAGACCTTCGTGGCAGGCCTTGATCAGTCGCTCTTGGATGCGTCCGGGATGCGTCGCGAGGATCCCAACGGCTGTCCAGAGCTTCCCGTTGGCATAGATCAAACTACCCATCATTCCTCCTCTGTTCTTTGCCGTCGGCGGGATGTCCGATATTACCTTCCGCAACCTGAAGTTGAAGGGCAGTGTCGATTACGAAGCCGATGCAGAACTGTAACTGCTCCAAGGTGATGTTTGGTGGCTTGTCGGTCCGACGACTTGGCGTCGCCGACACATGCCAGACCTCTGGTATCAGCTGCCGAAATGTCGCGTACCGCCGGTAGTCGAGACCAAAGCTGAGCAGCCGCATCCTCTCTTGCAGCACCTTCACCGCCTCGTTCAGATCTTCAATACTCTCCTTAAATTGCTTCTCGATACGGGATAGTTCTTCATCGAAGAACCATGGGTCGTGAAGATAGCGTCCGGAAGAGAAAGGAGATTGGCCCCAACGGTCACCATGGCGTTTTTCGTAATCGGAGAGGAGTTCATCGAACGCTTCTGCGCAAGCGACCGATCCGTCTGCCGCCCGATTTTCCCTATAGGCGGCCTCGGCGGCATACAAGTACTTTCGCACCGTTTCACATCGAACGACGGCGACGAGGGAGACGGAGTCCATGTCGACCTCGAAAATTCGAGGCGTCACCTCCTCGAAGAACCGGATCACGATATTCGAATAGTGCTCAAGATCTGATCGGTCAGGACGTAACCCCTTGTGCTTCAGGGCATTGCGCGCATCGTTCAGGCGTCGCATGTTCTCACGCAGAGGTAACGGTGGACTGGGCTCCAGTTTTTCGTCCAGCCGTGAGAAGTACTTCATGAAGCTATCTGCGGGCTTGGCGTGGAGTTTTTGCGAGACGAGTTCGAGAAACAGCTCTACGGCGTCATGAAACAGAAGAATGGCGACACTTGACTGAGGTCCTGGATCTAGGGCGTGCTGGATACCAAGCTTGAATAGATACCGAATAAAAGCAAGCCGCTCAAGCTGGTATTGAGTCAGATTGGTAGCAGCCATCAGTTTCCAGTATGGGGGGTGGCACGTGCCGTAGTTCTGTCTGGCACCCGACCCTGCCGAACAGTCCCCGATCAGTTCCCGGTTGACACATTACTCGACACGCAGGCGGCTCGCTACTCTGGTGAGTCGGGTGCGTCGACGACGGCAGGAATTCGAGCTGTGCCTTCTATTTATTGGGGATTATATACTAAAGTCCCCAAATAGTGCTTGACATTCTGGGGACTTTGCGATACGATTGCGTTGTACATAGGAGATAACGCAATGACTTACAACGCACCGGGAAAGCACTTCAGGAAGGGGATTTCTACCGGCTCTTTGACGAGAAGAAGGCCGAGGAATGGTTCATCGCCCAGCGGTGGCCTAGCGGGATCTGCTGCATCTACTGTGGCTCGACCAACGTGAACCTGAAGGCCAAGCACAAGACCATGCCGTTCCGGTGCCGGGAGCGGGAGTGCAAGAGGCACTTCAGCCCGAAGATGGGGACGTTCATGCAGTCCAGCCCGCTCGACTATCTAGACTGGCTATACGTGCTTTACCTCGTGGCTACAAATCTGAAGAGCGTTTCGTCGATGAAGCTTCATCGTGAACTCGGCAAAACGCAAAAGACAACGTGGCATATGGCACACCGCGTCCGCCGCGCACTGGCGCACGACGACAAGGGACTGTTCGAGGGGCCGGTAGAGGTTGATGAAACCTACTTCGGTGGCAGCCGCAAGAATATGAGCAAGTCGAAGAGGAAGGGCTTGACAGGGCGCGGGCCTTCGGGCAAAACTGCCGTAGTGGGGATGAAGGACCGCCGGTCCAACCGAGTCTCGGCAAAGGTCGTGGGCGATACGACCGCCGCCACTATCCAGGGCTTCATCCATAGCAATGTTACGACCGAAGCTCCGGTCTACACCGACGACGCCAGAGCCTACACGACGCTACCGAATCACGAATCAGTCCGACACTCGGTCTACGAGTACGTCAAAGGCGACATTCACACAAATGGGATCGAGTCGTTTTGGTCGATGTTGAAACGTGCCCACAAGGGGACATTCCACAAACTCTCTCCCAAGCACCTCCACCGCTACGTCGATGAGTTTGTCGCCCGTCACAACTTCCGCGAGCTGGATACGCTCGACCAGATGGCGTTCATCGCCTCGAAGATGGACGGAGCCCAGCTCCGCTATAATGACTTGGTGAGATAGACAAGATCATCAAAATCCTAGAAGGAGGACACCATGGCACGCAAACGTAAGGTAGTAACGGTACGGTTCCAAGGACGTTCGTGCCAAGGTGTCCAACTTGAGATCGAGGAGTCCACGGTTCGGTCCTCAACAATCAAACTCTCCGATGGCACTATCGCCAATATAAAAGTAGTCGCCACTGAAGCCTTCAGGCTAAAAGAATTAGACAAGGATGGAAAACCGCTATACGTGATCAAGTCCGCGAATGTGATGTCTGTGGATGTACCGGACGAACTTCTACAAGATAAAGGTGAGACACAGTAAAATGCAAGCATCGATTCAGAATATCCAGACAAACGTACAAGGTACCCTCGATGAGATCTATTCTACGCACGAGGATGGCATCAGTCCCAATGCCCTTGAATACCTCCACGTAAATCGATGGCGGGATTTCGGCCTACACTCAGAGTCTGTATTTGAACAGGTTGTCCCAACAAGCGAAGTTAGCGCCACTGTATGCAAAGAGCAAAATGACCGCGCTAGGTTTTTCGACCTGCTCACACAGTGGGACCTCCAAAAGGGATTCAAATCGGCCCAGGACGAGATCGAGGCGTGTCCTGCGCACTTGGGCATCTTGGCTATGGGGTGGGATGCAGTTCCATTAATTATGGAGCAGATCGAGAATGGAGTTATGAACCACTGGTTCATGGCATTGGAGTTAATTACCTGCGAACAGCCAGTCCAGATTGAGGATCGAGGAAACTACCAAAAGATGGGTGAGGCTTGGCTTAAGTGGAGAAAGCAGAACTAAAATTCAGATCTGAACCATTCAAAACCGCCTTCCCTCGCCTTCCCTCGCCTTCCCTCGCCTTCCCTCGCCTTCCCTCGCCTTCCCTCGCCTTCCCTCGCCTTCCCTCGCCTTCCCTCGCCTTCCCTCGCCTTCCCTCGCCTTCCCTCGCCTTGCTCACAGCGGTTCGATTATCACGAGCGATCCTGATTGCCAGTACAACTGCATCGCTTGGGCGGCTGGCGAACGAGACCGGCGCTGGTGGCCCGAGCGGGCTACCTACTGGCCGGCGGGGATTGAGCATTCCAGTTCAAGAAATGCATTTATTGCTGCGTACCGGACCATTGGGTATAGCCAATGCGATGATGACAGGCTGGAGGACGGGATACAAAAGATCGCATTGTATGCGATAGTGAATCGGGTGGAGGAGGTCAAGCATGCAGCCCGGCAGCTTCCCTGTGGAAAATGGACAAGCAAGCTAGGTGATCGTGAAGATATTGTTCATCCAGAGTTCGACGACTTAGAGGGGCCTGTGTATGGCGAGGTAGTTTGTTTCTTGTCGCGTTCTATACGTGTTTAACTCGCTGTCTAGCTTCTCAATCTGATGGAGGGAACGATGAAACAGAAACAATCCGGACCCATTCACAGCCACGAGAAACCGAAGACCGTTGAACTTGTTCGCTCGACCTACCAGCCGACGAAGGCCGATATGGAGGAAGAATTCGCGCTCCGCTCGGATGGCAGCGCTGACTTGAACGACATAGACTCGGTGATGGGTGAACTCGGCAAGGCCATGACCCAGCCGGTCAACTTCCGTCGCATCAAGAAACCGCGCTCGCGCCGGTCTCCATAGGGGTGGTCGCTGGGGACTTTAGTATATAATCCCCTTTCTCAAGCACGTTATTGCGTCGGTGGCCCGGCAGCGACAGAGTGCAGAACCTCCACCGAGGCGAAGACGAGTTCGCAGGACCTCAACTCCCATGGCTGTCTGCCCGTCAATACGCGATCTTCTCTTTTGCGGATCACAGCACAGGTATGTCCAGGCGATGTTGACGAAAAACTAGCTGACTGCCCCCCAAGATAATGGGCTCGAGCGCCTCGTTCCGCCTTAGCGTCTATTCGAGGCGGAGCGAGGAGAGAAAATCCTCGACGCTCGCTTCCCATTTCGCCATCGTTGCTTCGGGGCCGAGCACGCGGATGTACCACGGGCCCGTGCCTCCTTCGGCAACGGCGCCGATCATCCGGTATCCAGGACGGTTGTTGCGCTGTGGCGCTCCGGGCCTTACCGGAGCGACGAACGTCCCGCGCATGTCTGCGACGGTGAGCTCGAGTCCGTTCACGGTGCGCTCGGTGATGATCGCTCTGTCGCGCGTGCTCGAGCCGTCCGGTTGCTCGAACTGGCCGAACCAACGTGCGAGGTTGGCTTCGACACCGCCTCCAGATCCCTCACCGAAATAGAAGATCACGACTTCGGCAGGAGCGTCGTCGCCGGTGAGCTCCCAAACGGCGACGCGCATCGAAGAAGACAACGGCTTCGACACCCACTCCGCTGGGGCGTCAAAACCCAAACCGGAAGCAATGAGTACAGCCGCTATCAAGCTCACGGTGCGAGATCTTTGTACGCGGATTCGAGCATGGCAGCTGCGCCGCCGATACGCCGGCCGCTATCCCAGCGCTCGTCGTATTCTTTCGTCAGCCCTGCAGCTTGTATCTGTTCCAGCGTCTTGCCGTCGGCGATGGCCGACTGAACCCGATCCCGGATGACCAAGAGCATGTTGCGCCACGCTCTTACTTCTTCGACGTTGGACGTCACACCGTGGCCCGGGATGATCTTGGTGTCGGCGTTCGAAACCTCGACGAGAAGGTCGAGCGCTTTGATCGTACCGAGAAACGTGCCGCCGTTGGCAGTGTCGATGTAGGGGTAGCTCGTCGTTCGGTAGATATCGCCGGTATGGACGGCGTTCGAGTCCTTGAACACGATGTAGGAATCGTTGTTCGTGTGCGCGTCCGGTGTCTTGAACACGTACACGGTCTCGCCGTTGATATGGAACGACATGTCGTCGCCGTAAGTAACGAGCGGCGGATCTTGGTCGTAACCGGCCTTGGCCATCTGCGCCCGGACGTTGTCGTGACCGAAGATGAGCGTTCCCATTTTTCCAAAATTCTCATTGCCGCCGGTGTGATCCGGATGCATGTGAGTGTTGACGAGAAAGCGAATCGGTTTGTCGGAAACGGTTCGCACTGCGGCGACAATCTTGTCAGTCAACGGAGCATATTGATCATCGATCAAGAACACGCCGTCCTCACCGACGAAGAGCCCGATGTTCCCGCCGGCGCCTTCGATGTAGGACACCTGGCCCACGACCGGATACACCGTCATTTCCACGGCGTCGAAGTCCGGTTGGGCGGCCGCGAGACCAGTCACGACCCACGTTGCTGCTGAAACCAAAAACACGGTCTTTTTCATCATCCGTGCCTTTCCCGAGCCAGAATCGAGGCGTTGAGCGCCCGAACCCGCTAATTCTACCGTAAAATTCCTCGTCCTTTTCCGCGCTGGCGGCGTTGCTCCTCGTGGGGATTAGTTGTCGAGGAGTTTGAGAATGGTGTCTTCTATCTCGCGGTATTCCCGATGGCAGCTTTCGTGGTTCCGCCAGTGGAGTCCAGCTTCTGCCAGATGGTACTCGCCGCCGGGGTGGACGTAGCGGACGACACCCTGCTTGTCGACGAGGAAGGAAACGGAGGTCCACGCCTGTACCTCGTGGTCGAGCCACCAGCGGTGGAGCGCTATCCAATCCGCGTCGAGGGCCACCGGGAAGGTGAAGCCGAAGCGCTCGGTCGCCCGCCGCAGCCGTTCGACGCTCCTATCGCCGGGCGGCTTTGGGTGAAAGATGCCGATGACCAGGAGGCCCCGACCTCGGTACTTGCGGTTGAGCTCCCGCAGCACGGGCGCCGTCGTGGAGCAAAAGGGACAAGTGTCCGTCCACCAACGGACGAGTAGTACATTTCCCTTCAAGTCGGCCGGCTCCAGCGGATCCGCGTTCAACCACGCTTTTAGCTCGAAGGGGGGTGCCGCTTGGCCGATGCGGCCTTCGCCACCGATACGGCCGGGAAAATTCTCGCGTCCGGCGACAGACTGGGAGAGCGCGACGAGTAATGGAGGATGGCTTGGGAGTTTCACAAGCTAAACCCGCTCCACTTCGACACGGGTGCTTCTGAAATCAAGTGTTGGTGGCCGCCGCGTAACCCGCTCACGTGCTAGAGTTTGAGCCTGATTTCGAAGGGACACAGTTCTTTCGGCGATGCAGACTGGGCTGACCAGGCGGTGCCTGACGTTCAGCAACATCTTCGTGTGCACGCCGACATCATTATTATATGCGATGGCGTCCTGTGCCGAAACTTGATCCACTGGCAATGTTACAAGCGAGCAGTCGATGCGGCGTGGACGGCGGGACCCGCGACAACCATTGAGCAGAGCTACCCTTTGGCGGGCCGTCACCATGCAGATGACCACCTAGTCGAGAGCGAATATCGAATCGTGTTCCTGAGCTGTTTCCACGCTACGCCGGGTGCTTGCGCTGTTTACTGTTGGTGATGTGTACGCATCCCTTTGCAAAAGAGGCGCTTACGCTCCATTTAGCGCGCAGCGAAGGTCACGAGCGCTATTTTGGCTGTAACTTAATGCACCGTAAAGTCTTAGCGTCATCTCACCAACACTTGATGACGGAAGCACCGACCGGAGACTAATCAAGTTCGATGCGCGCGGATGAATAAATAGAAGGCACACCCCTCGTGGGATAGGTGTTGGCGAAGAAACGGGCCGGATCAAGATATTCAGCATTGCCCGTGCCAATGACGACCTGGGCCAGGTCCGCAGCAAAGTCGGCCTCGGTAATCGCTCCCTTGAGAACATCCGCGCGTGGCCGACATGTCTCAAATATCGTTGGAATGGTCATTGCTTCCGCTCCACCGGCTCTCCCGTGTCATCCGGCCAGGCCGCGTTCCCTGCTGCCCACTGGTCGATCTCGCTTTTTCTGAACCGCCAGGAACCACCAACCTTTAGCTGCTGGCGGTTGACCCAGCCAGAACGAGCAGTAGGAATTGCACGTGGTACGTCATCATGGAACTGAAGATAACACCCTCGGCCAGACGATTGTAAAGCCTACGGCCCTTGGCCCGGTCGCAAACACAGACACTAAGCTGCTGATTTATGGTCTATTTCAAAAGGGCCGAGTTTTGGCACAGGACGGGGGAAACTCCTATATATGGTATACGGACTTGGTGGTGCACCCAGATCGTCAGCTCAGCAGCTTTCGCCTGACGACGTATAGCCCGTCGTACTCAGTCAAATCCTTGGTGGGTTCTCCCAGCATTAATACGCCCTGGCGCTCTGGCGTGTTCGGTGCGGCCCGCGCCGACCCGAACCTGATCGGTCTCCGATCTGCCGGGACTATGCCTGCATGATTTCGTCGTTTGTTCGCGCTCGGCCCTGGGCACGGCCGCAAACACAGACTCTAAGTTGCTGATTTATGGGCTATTTCAAAGGGCTGAGTTTTGGCACAGGACGAGGTGCAAGACTGTGGCAAACCTCCAGACGGGCGCGTAGACAAAACGCTGTTATGTGATCGCACATTTTACACTCTGGATGCAAGTCCTTTCGTCGGTATTGTCAAGTTGACGTTGAGCGAGCGAACCTATCGCGTCGAGCTGACTTCCTTTGCTCTCATCGGACGGCACAGGTTACCTCCTGCCAGACGATGAAAGCGCGGTCTCGTAGCTCCCGATGATGATGCGCTTGCAACAAATGCCGTCCGACGCGAAAGAGATTTTGCACGAGTCCATGCACGGTCAAGAATCGTTGCGCCTGCCCAGGAGCTTTAAACTTCCGCATCTGTCGTTCCCGTTGTCGCGTCGGTTCGTGCGAGACTTCGGCTAGGTTGTTTCTGTACTGGTCAGTGTCGTGGACGACGGACGGCATGACCTCGCGGTGAGCGGCGCTGTAGCTTCTCAGTTTGTCGGTGACCAGCTGCCAGGGCGGACGGCCTTGCCCCTTCAACAGCTTGCGGAAGAATCGTTTGGCGGCTTTCTGATCACGGCGAGGCTGGACGAGGATATCGATTACATCACCATCTTGGTCTACCGCGCGCCAGAGGTATTGGCGTTCACCTTGTATCTTTATGAAGACCTCGTCCAGGTGCCATGTGTCACCGAGACGACCCTGCCGACGCTTCAGTCGCCGAGCGTATTCCGGCCCGAACTTAATGCACCACAGTCGGACCGCTTCGTAAGAAACCGTGATGCCTCGCTGAGCGAGCAACTCTTCGACGTTTCGAAAGCTCACGCAGAATCGGTGGTAGAGCCAGACGGCGTGGCTGATGATTTCCGGTGGAAATCGATAGCCGTGGTAGCTTGGCGCATCGGTCTTCATTGGACCATTCTGTCAGTCACCAGCTCAATTTGACAATACCGTCAGTAGCCTAAAGGCATTCTTTCGCTACTGCACCTGGCCTCTCATCGAGCGTCACGAGCTCGGCCTTCAACTGCATGGCAAGCCAAAGGTACGACGCGTCGTAGCAAGTGATGTCGTTGCTCTCTGCCAGGGTGTCAAAACGGTACTAAACGCGGGTACGACGACCTCTTGACAAGAGTCGCGTTCGATGTAACAATTCATCCGGATATACGGATGAAGCTATCAGGCCCTATTCTCGACAACTTGGCGGCGCTGACGGAGCCGGTGCGCTGCCGGATCCTACTCCTTCTGGAGCGGCACGAGCTCACAGTGGGCGAGCTTTGCTCGGTACTTCAGCTTCCCCAGTCCACCGTGAGCCGCCACCTGAAGACGTTGGGCGAGGCAGGCTGGGTCGTCTCCCGAAGGGATGGGACGAGCCGGTATTACTACCTGCCCGAGGGCGGCGAGGAGTCGGCTCTGCCGCAGCTGTGGAACATCGTTCGAGGTGAGATCGGCGAGAGTCCTGCTGCCGCGCAAGACTCCAAACGGTTGGAGAGCACGCTATCAGCCCGTCGGGCCAAGTCGGAGGCCTTCTTCGCTTCCGCTGCCGGGGAATGGGACCGACTTCGTACCGAGCTTTTCGGTAAGCACTTTTATTCTCACTCGCTCCTGGCTCTTCTGGACCCTGGCTGGGTGGTGGGGGACCTGGGTTGCGGCACGGGACAGGTGAGCGCGCTCGTGGCGCCGTTCGTCGAGCAGGTCGTGGCCGTCGATGCTTCTTCGGAGATGTTGAGCGCCGCGCGATCACGCTTGCGCCAGCACAAGAACGTCGTGATTCGTAAGGGTGTCTTGGAGAAGCTTCCCATCGAGGACGGCTCCCTCGACGTCGCGGCGTTCATGTTGGTCCTGCATCACTTGCCCGATCCGGTTGCCGCCCTGAGCGAGGCACGGCGCGTCTTGCGACCGAGTGGGAAGTTGCTGATCGTCGATATGTACCCGCACGAGCGGGAAGAGTATAAGCAACAAATGGGACACGTCTGGCTGGGTTTTTCGGAAGAGAAGATGAGCAAGCACCTCGCGGCAGCGGGATTCGAGCCCGGGGCGTTTCATTCTATCGCTCCCGAAGCGGATGCCAAGGGGCCCGCTCTCTTTACTACCGTGGCATACAAGGGTGTGCGCGGATCCAAACGGCAGTCTCGTTCGCAAAAGGTAGTGGAGCTCGCCGAAGAAACTGCGTGAAGGCAAACACGCGATACTTGAACGATTGATTTGGAGGAATGACTCATGAGCACAACGGCAACTCAAGGTTTGCACGCCTTTAAGTCCGCGGAGAAGTCCGGCCGAGTCCCTTACAAGGTCAAGGATTTGGGCTTGGCCGAATTCGGGCGCAAGGAAATTCGACTGGCCGAGCACGAGATGCCTGGACTGATGGCACTCCGAAAACGTTACCAGGGCGAGAAGCCACTTGCCGGGGCCAGGATCATGGGAAGCCTGCACATGACGGTTCAGACCGCCGTGCTCATCGAAACGCTGCACGAGCTGGGTGCCGACATTCGCTGGGTTTCGTGCAACATCTTTTCGACCCAGGATCATGCGGCGGCGGCTGTGGTCGTCGGGCGCCCGGAAACCGGCGGGACGCCGAAGGACCCCAAGGGGATCCCGGTCTTCGCCTGGAAGGGCGAGACGCTCGAGGAGTACTGGTGGTGCACGAACGAGGCGCTCGTTTGGCTGGACGGAAAAGATCCCCATCTCATCGTGGACGACGGTGGAGACGCCACACTGCTCGTTCACAAGGGCGTCGACTTCGAAAAGGCCGGCTCGGTTCCGGCGTTCGACCCCGATAAGGATCCCGAGGAGTGGGGCGTGATTCTGAACCTTCTCCGTGAGGAGCAAGGAAAAGACAAGCAACACTTCACGAAGCTGGCATCCAGCATTCGCGGAGTGAGCGAGGAGACGACGACCGGCGTCCATCGACTTTATCAGATGATGGAGGACGGGACCCTGCTCTTCCCGGCGATCAACGTCAACGACTCGGTCACCAAGAGCAAGTTCGACAACGTCTACGGTTGCCGCCACTCACTCCCGGACGGGCTGAACCGTGCCACCGACGTCATGATCGGGGGAAAGGTCGCGGTGGTCTTCGGCTACGGCGAGGTGGGCAAGGGTTGTGCGCAGTCTCTACGAGGACAAGGATGCCGCGTCATCATTACCGAAATCGATCCCATCTGCGCGCTCCAGGCCGCTATGGATGGCTACGAGGTCAACGAGCTCGACAACGTGCTGCAAGAGGCCGATATCTTCATTACCTCGACCGGCAGCTACTGCATCATCACCGCCGACCACATGGCGAAGATGAAGGACAAGTCCATCGTCGGCAATATTGGTCATTTCGACAACGAGATCGACATGGCCGGCCTCAAGAAGGTCCCGGGCATCGAGCGCATCAACATCAAGCCGCAATACGACGAGTGGCGATTCCCCGATGGGCACAGCGTGATGATCCTCGCCGAGGGTCGGTTGCTGAATCTCGGCTGTGCTACCGGTCATCCGAGCTTCGTGATGTCGGCGTCCTTTACGAACCAGGTCTTGGCTCAGCTCGAGCTCCATCAGAACCAGGCTTCCTACGAGAAGAAGGTCTACATGCTTCCCAAGAAGCTCGACGAGGAAGTGGCGCGGCTGCACATCGGGCAGCTAGGGGTGAAGCTCACGAAGCTAACGAAGGAGCAGGCCGACTACATCGGTGTGCCCATCGACGGGCCGTACAAGCCGGACCACTACCGCTACTAGTGGACTGTAACAACTGAACGTTTAGTGATTTTAATGCGTCGTGACGGATCGTTGTAGGTCCACTTCACGGGCTTGGGGTCTTCGTTGTACTTGCGAATGTAGCGCATGATCTTGCGGGTCAGGTCGTGGGTTGACGTGAACACGCCTCGATGGATCAGGGCACGCTCGATCTTGGAGAACCAGAGTTCGATTTTGTTCAGCCAGGAGGAATATGTGGGTGTGAAGTGGAGTCGGACTTTTGGGTTGGCCTCGAGGAACTGTGCGACCTTGGCGGTCTTGTGAGCCGACAGATTGTCGAGGATGACATGTATTTCGCGCTTTCGCTTGTGGCTCGCAACCAGCTGCTCCAAGAAGGCGACGAACTCCTGGCTGGTATGGCGGCGGACAGTCTTGCCCAAAACCACCCCCGTCTTCGTGTCGAAGGCGGCGTAGAGAGAAAGCGTTCCATGCCAGACGTACTCGAAACCGTGTCGCTCGGCCCACCCGGGAGACAACGGCAAAATCGGGTCCCGTCGATCCAGGGCTTGGATCGCCGTTTTCTCATCAATACAAAACACCGCAGCGTGCTGAGGTGGATTCATATATAGACCGATGATATCCGCTGCCTTCGTCTCGAAATCCGGATCGTTGGAGGCCTTGTAATGCTCAATTCGGTGTGGCTGGAGACCATGCTTTTTCCAAGTGCGAGCCACCATCATGTGATGGATTCCCAGCTTCTTCGCAAGTCGACGCGTGCTCCAGTGAGTCGAGCCGTCGGTCGGTTTTTTCTGCGTCCACGAAAGAATCCGTGCTTCCATCCGAGGCGTGAGCACTTGAATCGGACGCCCCTCGTGACGCGCGTACAGACCTGCCAGACGCTCCTCCAAGAATCGGCGTTTCCACTTGCTGATAAAAGGCGCCGTGCAGCCCACCGTCTGCTGCACCTGCGTATAGCTTGCACCGTCTGCCAGCAAGAGCAACATCCGAGCGATCCGCGCGTCATCCGCTCGACCGCTACGGCTCGAAACTCGTTTGCCAAGCTCCCTATGTTCCGCTCGAGTCAACACAACGGCTCTCCCTCGCATGAAAGAGATATTACAACTAAACACTTAAATGTTACGGTCCACTAGTGCCGTTCCAACGGGGATTCGGGTCCAAACAGTTGGAACGGCACTAGCCGAGGCTCGGTCGACCTCTTCTTGCACGGTCGTCTAAGGGAAACTTGCGAGAGCCGCGCAGTGAACCGCACGCTACCAGCTCCTTTGTGCTAAAGTGCGCTCCGTCGGGGTGGCTCAGCGAGGACGCAGCCCGACTCCCAGGGAGCCAGCGCAATGGAATTCTTCGAGCGCATCGTCAATACGGCGTCCGAGTTCATTTGGGATCGCGGAGTCCCGGTTGGCGATCAGGAAATACCGTGGGTCGTCATCGCCCTGCTCGGCACCGGTTTCTTCCTCACGATTCGCCTGGGGTTCATCCAGCTTCGCAAGCTCGGTCATGGATTCGCGGTCACGACGGGCGTCTACGATGACCAGGAGAAGCCAGGAGACGTCTCTCACTTCCAGGCGTTGACGACGGCCCTCTCGGCTACCGTCGGCATCGGGAATATCGCCGGTGTCGCTCTCGCTATCCACTGGGGTGGCCCGGGCGCGCTGTTCTGGATGTGGATGACCGCCTTTCTCGGGATGGCGACGAAGTACGCGGAGGTGACGCTGGCGCAGCGCTTCCGCGAAGTGGAGAAAGAAGACCTCGACCCGTACAAGTGGGAAGGCACGGTTTCGGGAGGTCCGATGTATTACATCGAGCGTGGGCTCGGTCCGTCGTGGCGACCCTTAGCCGTCCTCTTCGCCACCCTGCTCGGGGCCACCGCGTTTCTCACCGGCAATGCGATTCAGGCGAACACCGTCGCGGACACGCTGAACACGACGTTCAACGTGCCGGTCTGGGTGACCGGTCTCGTCACGGCGGGCGTGGTCGCGACGGTGGTGATCGGCGGCATTACGCGCATCGGTCGGGTGACCGGAATCCTGGCGCCGACCATGGCCGCGATCTACGTGTCGGGCGCGCTGGTCATCATTTTGACGCGCGCCGGACAGATCATCCCCACGTTCGCGCTCATCTTCCGCGAAGCCTTCAACCCGACGGCGAGCCTGGCCGGGTCGGGCACCGGTGTGTTTTTGTTGACGATGATGTGGGGGGTGAAACGCGGTTCGTTCTCGAACGAGGCGGGTCAGGGCTCGGCGCCCATCGCTCATGCCGCCGCCAAGACTGACGAGCCGGTGTCCGAGGGTGTCGTCGCTCTGGTCGAGCCGTTTATCGATACCATCGTCATCTGCACGATGACTGGTCTGGTTATCCTCATGACCGGCGTCTGGGATCTACGCATCCCCACTGAGCTGACCCTCGATCGCGGTGACATCTCCTTCTTGGTGGAGCGCGCGGATGGAGGTTACGACGGCCTGGACACCGGTGCCCAGATCCAGGTCGAGGAGGGCCAGTACGTCGAGGGCGGACCCGGCGCGGCACGCCTGGCCTGGCACGAAGCTCCCGTTGAGCTGCTGTTCACCGACGAGGAGCAATCCCGACCATTCTCCGGGATCGTCGACACAGAGCGCGGCATCGCCATTGCAACTGGCGGGACGGAGCTAGCATCGCTTTACGGAGACGCCGTAGAGAGTGGCGCCCCGCTGACGATGATCGCGTTCCAACGTGGGTTACCGGGAACGTGGGGGCGCTACATCGTCGCGCTGAGCGTCTTGTTGTTCGCTATCTCCACCGCGATCGCATGGAGCTACTATGGCGATCGCTGCGCCAATTACCTCTTCGGCCACCGGGCCGTGGTGCCCTACAGGGTCGCCTTCGTGTCGATGCACTTCGTCGGTGCCATCTTGACGCTTTCCGTCGTGTGGACCGTGGGTGACGTTTTCCTCGGTATCGTGATCCTGCCCAACCTGCTCGCACTGGTGCTGCTCTCCGGCAAGGTCGCGGCCGAAACGAAAAGCTATTTTGCACGGAAGCCTTGGATCGAGAACCGCGAGGCGCACCGTCGGTGGGTGGAGCAACATCAGAAGCCGCGCCACTGAGGTCACCGGTCGTCGTATCATTCGCTTATTGAGAGAGGGAGGGTCTAATGAGGTTGAATCGTGTGGTCATCACAGTTGCTCTAATGATGCTGGTCGCGATGTCCGTGACGGCGAACGCCCAGGAATATCGCCTCGAGGAAGGATGGCCTCAGTTGCCCGCGGGCATGGAATGGGGAGGCGTCATCTCGGTGGACATGGACGCGGACGGCAACATCGTCGTATTGCGCCGAGCCGAGCCACCCATTCTCAAGTTCGATCCGTCCGGCAAACTGCTGGCCGGCATGAGTGAGGGGCTCGTCGTCAGATCCCACGGATTCGACATAGACCATGAGGGTTTCCTGTGGGCCACTGACCAACGGGGTCACCAGGTCTTCAAGCTCAGCCCGGAAGGAGAGGTCCTGATGACTCTCGGCCAGAAAGAGGTGGCGGGTGACGGTCCGGATACGTTCGATGGCCCCTGCGATGTGACGGTAGCGGCCAATGGCGACATTTTCATCGCCGACGGGCACGGCAATTCACGCGTGGTGAAGTTCTCGAAAGATGGGACGTTCGTCAAGGCCTGGGGCACGAAAGGGGCCGAGCCGGGCCAATTCGATGTGCCTCACTCGACCGCCATCGATTCTCAAGGACGCTTGTTCGTCGCGGATCGATCGAACAATCGAATCCAGATCTTCAGCCAGGACGGGGAGTACCTGGACTCGTGGACGGATTTCGGCGCACCGAGCGGAATCTTTATCAGTGACGACGACACGATTTACGTGGCGGACAGCGGGAAGGGGATCTTCGTGGGGAGCGCCAAAGACGGCTCCGTGACCACGCTCATCGAGGGCACCGCAGCGGAAGGTGTGACGGTGGACGCAGCCGGAAACGTCTACGCTGCCGAGCCCGGCGGGGAGATTCTCAAGAAGTTCGCCAAACAGTAGAGGACGAGAGTCCAGGCAATCGTGTCTGTGATCGCGCAACGGGGACCGATGATGGATGCGAAGACGACCTGGGTTCCGATCCTCGTGATGAGCCTGCTCGGGGGCGTCGCGTCTGCGACCCAGTTTTTCGACGGGGGCACATTGCAACCGCTGGGTACCGAAGTGTTGCCTCCATCGCGGGCGAATCTGCCGGGCGTCGCGGCGTACGTTCCCTCCACGCCCGAGACCGTGCAGTGGGGCTCGCTGCCTAACCGTGACGCGCAGCCGGTTCTCACCCTCACTTCGGGAGCCGTGGTCACCTTCGATACCGTTTCTCACGAGGGCATTCTTGAGGATCAGGGTCGCGACCCCGTGAGGTACTTTGGCAGCCACGGCGTTCTACCCGAACGCGTCCTCGATGATGCCAAGGCTATCGCGGGTTCGGGAATGGTTCACGACTTCGTCGGCGATGGCCCGCATGTCGTCACCGGTCCGGTTGCCATCGAGGGAGCCAGGCCCGGCGACGTCCTCAAGATCGAAACCCTTTCTCTCCTTCCGCGCGTGCCCTATGGCGTCATCTCCAATCGTCATGGGAAAGGCGCGCTTCCCGGCGAGTTTCCCGAGAACGAAGGGTCGCAACCGGGCGCCAGTGCTGAACATCCGGAGCTCTACCACAACGTCTCGGTCTTCACGCCGGTCGAGGAGATCGGCGGCAAACAGTACGGCACCCTCGACAACCAATCCGGGGAGCCGGTCCGGTTTCCGATTCGACCGTTCATGGGGATCATGGGCGTGGCGCCCGACACGAGTGAAAAAATCCACTCGGTTCCACCCGCGGCCTACGGTGGGAACCTGGACATCAACGAGCTAGGAGCCGGGTCGACTCTCTATTTGCCGGTTCAGGTTGCGGGGGCGTTGTTCTATACCGGAGACCCTCACTTCGCCCAAGGCGACGGAGAGGTTGCCCTGACCGCCTTGGAGGCGCCGCTCCGTGCTACGTTTCGCCTGACCGTCCTTCCCGCCGGCGCCCCCGATATTCCGGGTGGCAGCCCCTTCACGCACCCGTTCGCCGAGACGCTGGATTACTGGATTGCGATCGGTCTCGATCCAGATCTGGACGAGGCCATGAAGCAAGCGGTCCGTCAGTCCATTCAGTTCCTCTCCGAATCGTTGGGGATGGACCGAGCCACCGCGTACGCCTACCTGAGCGCTGCCACCGACTTCGAGGTTTCTCAGGTGGTCGATCGAACCAAAGGCGTCCACGCGCTCATCCGGAAAGAGGATTTCTCCGAAACAGAACGGTGACTCGAGCCCATCGTGATCGAATGGCTCGAAGAAGTCGTGGGATCAATCCGAGCGCCAGTCCACGAGCTTCAGCGCGGCCGCTATCAGCACGATGCTTAGTGGCAACACCAGAACGGTCCAACTCGCCTCGGCTTCCAGGTAGACGACTTCCCACAAGAACAGAACTGCCAGGATCACCAGAATGACCTCCACCAGCACCTTCTTGAGTCCCTCGATCGAGGTGATCTGCGCCCAGGGTGCTCCGGGAAGGTTCTTGGGTGTTTTGACTTCCGCAATGAAGAGCTTGTAGACCCCGAACGAGAAAATAAGCAAGACCAAAGCGATGAGGAAGGCGTCCATCGACTGGAGGACGGCGACCAGCGCTTGATCGCTGGAATCCAAGTAAGCCGGTGGGGGAGGGTCGGTGGTCAGAGTCTCGTTCAGGAAAAAAATGCGGACCGCCTTGATCGATTTCCCCGCCCCGCCGAGGAACATAAGTGCGGACCCCAGGAGAGAAAAGACCGCGGCGATGAGGCTCAGGTAGCGCAGTGGCCCGATAGGAAACGCCTTTGGTTCTCTTTGTGCCATCCGTTTGCACTCCTCGGGCGCTAGAAATTAGCACACTGGTATCGGAGATGGAAGGCTATCCCGGGTAGTTAGCGGGGAGTATCGTTCCAGGGACGCGGCTCACCCTCGCTCGACCAACCCTGGTCGGAGGCAAGGCGCTCGAGAGTTTCGATTCGCTCATCGCTGAGCGGATGTGTAGAAAGATAGGTCGCGACCTGGCGTCCTAGATGCGAGCCAGGTTGTGGCAGTCTATCGAAGAAATCCCACGCGCCGGCCACCGTTTGGTACTCCCGGTGGACCAGCTCGAGCCCGAAGGCGTCCGCCTCTTCCTCCTGAGCACGGCTGAAGCTGCGCGTCGTCAGATTCGCGGCGAGAGAAACGAACCCGGTCGCTGATTCTCCGCCCCCGCTTCCGCGCAGGACGGCGACCAGGAGTCCCAGGGCAGCCCCTCGACCTAGATGCCGCAGGTGGTCGCGGTTGCGGAAGTGACCCAATTCGTGTCCAAGGATGAACGCCAACTCGTTTTCGCTTTCCACCTCTTCCAGCATGCCCGAGGTGACGAGCACCAATCCTCCGGGAAAAGCGAAGGCATTAGGCATTTCAGCCTCCGGGAGCCGAGTCTCGACTCGATACGGGTTGTCCGACCAATGAGCGCTCATGCGCTCGAGCAGCTCTTGGAGCCTTGCCTGCGAGTCGTCGTCCGAGCCAGTATCGTCTCGGTCGAAGAGCAAGGCGAAGCCGGGAAACAGCCTCGCCTCCCAAGAGGTGGGAATCATCGGGACGACGAGGTCTACCAGGAGGGCGACCACAACGAACAAGACGGCCGCCGCTGCGACGAGACCTCCGAGCAAGACCGCGGCCTCTCGCACCGGACGGGTGCGAGAATAATTCACGTCCTCCCGCGGCAGGCGAGGCTCGTGCCTCAAACCGTCACCGCGCGAATCTAACGGCGGTCCCGAATGCGAGGACCTCGACACCCGCGGTTCCTCGATCGCCTCGAGAGTTCGCCAGTCGCGACGTCTCGAGCCGCATGTTCACCACGGCATGGAAGCCACGGTTCCGGCTGGCTTCCTTGAGTCGCATGATGGCCTCCCGACGGCCGCGGTCGAGAAGCGTCTCGTACGACGAAATGCGCCCGCCAAAGAGCATTCGCAAGCCCGCTAAGAAGCGCTTGAAGTAGTCAATGGAGACGACGACGCTGCCGGTGACGAGCTCCGCGGCCACGACTTCACGGTCCGGAGGCACATAGGGAAACGTAATCGTCAGAAAGCGGTGCGAAGCGCTCTCGCGAACTCTCAGGCTACGGTAATGCCGACGCTCGATAGCCCCTCCCACGAAGTAGGCACCGAGGAGCACGAGGAGCGGCAGTCCCAGATTGAGGAGGATCTCGATGAGTGGGTCCATTGGCTATTCGACGGTGACCGCGGTGCCGTACGCGAAGAGCTCGGCCGCTCCCTGAGCGACGGAGCTCGTGGAAAAGCGCACGTTCACGACCGCGTTGGCCCCGACCGACTGCGCCTGTTGTTTCATTCGCTCGAGCGCTTCGGAACGAGCCTCGTTGAGGAGCTCGGTATAACCCTTGAGCTCTCCGCCCACGATGTTCTTCAGGCTTGCCATGATATCTCGCCCGACATGCTTCGCCCGCACCGTGCTGCCGGTGACGACACCGTAGAACTCCCGGATCGTTTTTCCGGGAACCGTTTCCGTGTTACTCAAGATCACTTTGAGCCTCCCTGCCATTGGCGATATTGGCTAACCTTATACAACTTCAGCCGTACTAATGGCTCCTCCGCCGGTTCACGACCGTCGCTGGCGTTGTTCGATGTAGCTGGATCCTATTGTTCGTGAGTCGTTGTGGGATGCCGTTACCGCACAGTGTAGCACGGAGGCGTTTTTTCTGTGGCTCGTCTCTCGGGCCGATCGGCTGTGTTAAGCTGGGCGCATGCGTTTGGCCGCCTTGTGGCGTTTCTTCATCATTATTACTGTCTGGTTTAGCTCCGCATCCTGTCAGTCCGGGGAGACGGGAGAAACCTATCCGCCCAATCGGGCGCAGCCCGCGATCGCTCCACCTGAAGAACATCCAGAACTAGAGCGACCGAAGATCGTTGCTTTGGGCGACAGCCTGACAGCCGGACTTGGTCTAGATGTGGAGGAGGCTTACCCGGCGATACTTCAGGAAAGGATCGACGAAGCCGGTTACCCCTACGAAGTTGTCAACGCCGGTGTCTCGGGAGACACGACCGCCGGCGGGCTCAGTCGGGCAGACTGGGTCCTCAAGGGCGATGTTCGCGTTCTGATTCTCGCGCTGGGTGGAAACGATGGTCTGCGCGGGCTTCCCGCCGCGGAGGTGAAGCGCAACCTGGCGGTCACGATAGAGCGCGCCCACGAGAAAGGGGTGGCGGTGCTCCTTGCCGGAATGGAGGCGCCGCCCAACATGGGGACATCGTATACTTCGGAGTTCCGACAGGTCTTTCGAGATCTGGCAGAGGAGTACGATGTAACTTTTCTTCCATTCTTGCTGGAGGGCGTCGCCGGTGAGCTGGCGCTCAATCAGAGAGACGGAATCCATCCCAACGCGGAGGGTGCGCGAGGTTTGGCAGACTCCATCTGGCCGCTCCTTCGGCCGATGCTAGAACCCAGTCCGGCTCCATGATCGAGCTAAAGGGTGTCTCCAAGATCGTTGCCAGTGGCTCCGAGCAGCTAACGATTCTCGACACGCTCAACCTGCACGTGCCGTCGGGGCAGTTTCTTTCCGTGGTGGGGCCTTCTGGCAGCGGCAAGTCCACCCTCCTCGGCCTCATCGCCGGCCTCGATGCCCCCTCCACGGGCAACGTCATCATCGATGGGGAAGACCTGGGTACTCTCGATGAGGACCGCCTCGCTCGTTTACGCGGCGGCAAGATCGGCTTTGTCTTTCAGTTCTTCCACCTCATCCCTTCGCTCACGGCTTATGAGAACGTCCTGGTGCCGATGGAGCTGGCGGAAGCAGTGAGACCCGCTGAAAAAGCGCACCTGCTTCTCCAAGAGGTCGGGCTGACGGATCGGGAGCACCACTACCCCTCGCAGCTTTCCGGCGGCGAGCAACAACGGGTGGCCGTCGCGCGGGCGCTCGCCAACGATCCGGCGATACTCCTTGCCGACGAGCCAACTGGAAACCTGGATAGCGCCAATGGGCAACACATCATCGAGCTGCTGATGGACGTACACCGGAAGCGGCAGACCACGATCGTGCTCGCGACTCATGACGTGACGCTTGCCGGGAAGGGGAACGTCATTCTGATTCTGAAAGACGGCCGGGTGGATGGTCTCGAGGCGATCTCCGGCCACGACGAAGCGGACCCTCAGCTCCGCGTCACCGCGAGCAGCGCATCATGAGATTCGTCCTCCGCATGGCGGGCAGGGAGATACGCGCTTCCTGGCGGCGACTCCTGTTTTTCTTCGTTTGCGTCGCCATTGGTGTCGCGGGAATCGTCGCCCTTCGCTCGGTCATTCAGAACATTCGCGTCACTCTTGTCGCGGAAGCAAAAACCCTCACCGCGGCCGACGTGATCGTTCAGAGCAACCGACCTTGGGATGAGGACACGAGAGCCGTTATCGATCGGAGCCTCGCGAACTACCCAATCTCGGCGCGAACCGAGTCCATCGAGACCATGACCATGTCTCGGCCCGACGATGAGAGCAAGGCGGTCGCGACGATGATCGAGTTGAGAGGGTTGCAGTGGGCGTTCCCACTCTATGGAGAGATCGTGCTCGAAAGTGGTCGACCCTACTCCCATGAGCTGCTCGAGAATCGCGGCGCGCTGGTTCGCCCCGAGCTTCTGACTCGACTCGGTATCGGAGTGGGGGACGGTGTCGCGATCGGTGGGCAGGTCTATACCGTGCGCGATGTGATCGTGAAGGAAGCGGGCCAGCCCTTGGGTGTGTTCCGATTCGGCCCTCGTGTCCTCGTCGACTATGACGACCTCGCTCAGTCCGAAATCCTAGGCGTTGGTGGCCGGGTTCGCTACCAGGTACTTCTTCGGACGGACGAAGCGAGCATCGATACGCTGATGGGCACGCTGGGCGAGGCCCTGGGAAGCGATTACATATCCGTGCGTTCCTACCGCCAGACCGGTGACCGGATCGGCCGACGTCTGGCCCGGGCCGAAAACTACCTGAGCCTGGTGGGTTTCGTGATCGTAATTTTGGGAGGGATCGGAATCTGGAGCGTGATCGGGGTTTTCATGCGGCGAAAGCTCAAGAGTATCGCCATCCTCAAGTGCCTCGGTGCGAGCGCCAAACAGATCTTCGGAATCTATCTCATTCAGGTTGTCGGCTTGGGTCTGTGTGGGAGCCTACTCGGACTCGGCATCGCCCACTCCGCGGTAGAAGCCGTGCCGCCGGGCGTTGTGGCGGGACTGGCCATGGAGGATTACGGAATCACCTTCTCGGCCGTGCTACAGGGGGTCGGTATCGGCGTTCTGGTGTCGGTCCTATTCTCGCTCATTCCTCTGATGGAGTCCCGGCGCATCAAGCCGCTGCTTCTGCTTCGGCAACAGGCGGACCCGCAAGCGGCTTCCGGGAAGCGCAAAGGCTGGTTTGGAAGCGTGGATCGGTGGGAGCTCTTTACCTCGGGGGCGGTATTGATCGCTCTAATCGCTTTGTCGATCTGGCAGGCAGGTGATTTCGAGGTGGGCGTCCTCGTGATGGCCAGTTTCGCGGCGGTCGCGGTCGTGCTTCACGTCACCGGGGTGCTCTTGGTGCGCGCCATCGAGCCACTGGGACGGAAGGGTTCGTTCCCTTTCCGGCATGCGGTGCTTGGCCTGAGTCGGCCCGGCAACCAAACCCGCATGATCTTGCTCGCGGTTGGGCTCGGCACGTTCTTCATACTCGGGACGCGTGGGACGGAGGCAAATCTTCTGCAGCAGTTCAGAATGGAGCTCGAGGACGACGCTCCAGATATGTTCCTGGTTGATCTGCAACCCGATCAGATCTTGCCGGCGGAAGAGCGACTGATGTCGCTGGGGGCCCGCGACGTCCGCATGGTTCCGGTGCTTCGCGCCCGGGTGACCGGAGTTCAGGGTCGCAATGTAGTCCTCGACGGCTATGAACAGGTCCGCGAAGAACGCCGGCTGCGCCGCGAGTTTACGGTCACGTACCGGAACCACTTGGAAGCAAACGAGACCATCCTCGAAGGCCGCTTTTGGGATGACAGCCCCTCCACGGAAGCCGAAGTGTCGATTGAGGAGGATTTTCAGGAGGACGTCGGCATTCAAGTTGGTGACGTCATGCGCTTCGACGTTTTAGGACGCGAGGTGAGTGCCCGTGTCACTAGCATTCGGGACGTCGATTGGGACGACGCTCGCAACGGGGGCTTCATGTTCGTATTCCGTCCGGGGGGCCTCGCCGACGCTCCGCACACGTTTCTCGGCTTCGTGAAAGCACCATTGGATTCACTGGCTCGCGCCAGTTTGCAGCGCGATATCGTGGCGGAGTTTCCCAATGTCTCGATCGTCGATCTGCGCGAGATCCTGCTCGCCCTACATGGGGTCGTCGAGAAGCTGGCGCTCGCTGTCAGCCTGGTCGGTGCCATCGCCCTCATCAGCGGAGCCATGATTCTCGTGGGATCCGTTGCCATGACGAAATTTCAGCGTCAATACGAAGCCTCGATTCTGAGGACGCTGGGTGCGAGCGGAAAGACCGTGAGAAAGATGGTCCTCCTCGAGTACGGGACGCTGGGGGCGCTTGCCGGGACGGTGGGTGGTTTGGGAGCCCCGGTTCTGACCTGGGTCTTTTGTGCGCATTTGTTCGATATCCCGTGGCAGCCGAACCTGCTGCTCAGCCTTTCCGCCATTCCACTCACCGCCCTGGGCGTTACCATCGTCGGCATGGCCACGACCATGGACATTCTGCGGAAGAAGCCCATCTCGGTCCTGCGGGCGGAATAGATCCGCGGCCGCAACCCATGCTGAAGAAGGTCGTTCTCGCGATGAGCGGCTTACTCTCAATCATGGCTTGCGAGACTGCCCCGTCGGATGTCGTTAATGCGTTCCTGGGGGCCACCCGAGATGGCGACCTAGCGGCCCTGGCAATGGTTTCGGTGGTCGGCTGGCCTGGCGAGAGACCTCAAGCCTCCGATATCGAGGCTTGGTGGGTAACCCAGGTCACGACCTCTCAGGTGGAACCCTTCCAGCTTGAAGAGCGGCAGCGGAGGTTGAACGCCGCTCGAGCCGCTCGGGACGCGAGGCTGCAAGAGACCGGCGAGGGTGAAGACACAGAGCTGCAGCGCATTCAGTCTCGTGTGGAAAGACTCCGAGTCGTGGTCGAGCGGGAGCGGGACGAGGCCGGCAAATCCGTGGAGACGTGGGCCCCGATCGACGGGCTCCAGGGAGACGTGGAAATCAGACAGGTCGAGGTGATCGTTCGGTCACCGACTGGGGATCAGCGCTACGCGCTGACGCTTAAACGGTATCGGCTGTCTCGCTCCCCGAACGAGAGCCGAACGCCTTCGCGATGGATCGTGACTGCCATCGAATCCGTGGAGGGTTGAGTACTATTGCACGTATCCCAGGGCCCGAAGCTCCCTTTCTTGCTCCTCGCTGAGCTCTAGCTCGCGGACATCCAAGGCCTCTCGGATCTGGCGACGAAGCTCCTGATTTCCTTCGTCGAGCCGGTGCAGGAATTCGATCATCGACTCCAAACGCTCCGGGTGCTCGAGCGCTAGATTGTTCTGCTCTCCTGGATCTTCCGCCAAATCATAGAGCTCGTAGTCCACGTCGAGCGCTCTCGGGATCGTTGGCACGCGGCTGGCTGGGTTCTCGATGACCTTCCAGGAATCGGTACGCACGCACGCGGCATAGGCCTCCGAGACATAGGCAAAGCGGCGTGAGCCGTCCGGGAGAACAGGGTCGAAGAGGAAGGTTCCTTGCATCATCGGGGTCGGCTCCAGATTCAATTCCTGCAAAACTGTCGGAGCGATGTCGATGAGCTGAACGGGCTCTTCGACCCTCTCGCCGGCCGAGCGACCTCCCGGTAGTCGTAGCAGCAACGGTACCCTGATGAGCTCCTCGTAAACGGAATTACCTTGGTTCATCAGTCCGTGCTCGAGAAAGCCCTCACCGTGATCCCCGAAGACGACGATCAGGGAGCTCTCGAAAAGCCCCAGATCGCGCAACGCGTCGAAGAATCGACCGATGGCGAAGTCGGTGTAGGCTATCTCGCCATCGTAAAGAGCAACGACCTCCCCCAATTCTTCGACGGTCAGATCCTTCTCCTGGGTGTACGGATGGGTCTGGCTGAGCTCACGAATGTTGGAGCGATAGTCGGCGACGTAAGCGTTGTCGAAAGGCCAGGGCGGCTCGTACGGGTGGTGCGCATCGAACAGGTGTAAGAACAAGAAAAAGGGTTGGTCGCGGATGTCGGGCTCGTTTGGATCTCCTGCCAGCCATTCGAGGGCGCGCTTGACCATGATGTCTGCGGGCCGTACGCGGTCGGTGCGCACGTAGTGATCGAAACCCTTGGCGAAGCCGTAGTCCTCACTCAAGACCGGAGCTACGAAGGCGGCGGTCAGGTAGCCGGCGTCCCTCAGTATTTCGGGCAGCATCGCGCTCATGTCGCTTTGTGGCGTCAGGTGGGTGATCGAGTGGACGGACGGATAAAGAGATGTGAAGACACTCATGTGGGAGGGGACGGTCCAAGGGGTCTGGGTAAAGGCTTGCTCGAAGACGACGTCGTCCTCGACGAGGCGGCTCAAGTTGGGAGTTGTCGAGCGGTGGTAGCCGTAGACGCTCAGATGATCGGCGCGGACCGTATCCAGAGAAATAACGACGACATTGTGCGGTTTACTATCGTTGCAGCCGACTAAGATGAGAGCGGCTGAGAAAAGGATCAACCATACGCGCGGCCGATAGCGAAGCTCCATGGAGCAGCTATTTTACCCCGATCCGAAATGGCTCGGTCTGCAAATATCGCCCAGCCCGGCTCCAGGCGTCTGGTGAGGTGATTAGTAAGATCTCGTTATTCGGATCGGGGTTTACATCACGCGCGGGCTCCCAACGGTCGCGCCGGCAGATATCGTATACGAGTCCCCGTCGCTGGAGGTTCCGGGTATGACTACAGGGGAGGGTGCCCGTGCCGTTTCTTGACCGACGGGTCGAAGCGGATGACCGGACTCTCCTCGGTCTCTACACTCGATTTCGCAGGCTCACTGCCGCCTGAGCTCGACGTCTGCGGCGCGTGCTTCTCTCGCAAAAGCTCGTAGAAATCGTCCTGTGCCCTGATTCTCTTTGTCGACCCAGTCGAGCCGGGCAAAGATGCCCGGCGGTAGCGGTTCTCCAGGTTCTGGTCGAGGATCCTCGCCTTGACGTTATCTTTCCATTGAAGGTCGAGGAATGCCTTCAGCTCCGCTTGCAGCGACGTGTCGTAGATCGGAACGCCTACCTCCACACGGCCGTCCAGATTGCGCGGCATCCAATCCGCCGAGGACAGAAAATACTTGTGGGCGCCACCGTTGCAGAACACCATGATGCGGGAATGCTCTAGGTACTTGTCCACAATCCACATGGCCTCGATGTTCTCGCTCCGCTTCGGCTGGTTAGGGAGCAGCGAGAACATGCCCCTCACGTTCAACTTGATCTTCACGCCGGCATCACAGGCTTCGTAGAGGAGCTTGATCATCTCTGGATCGGTGAGATTGTTGAGCTTCAAGTGTATGAAGGCCTCTCGTCCCTTCTTGGCGTTCTTGATCTCGTCTCGCACGAGCTTTGCTAGCCTCCGACGCACGTTGAAAGGAGAAACGATCAGGTGTTTATAGTTGGTAGCTGGATACTTGTTTTCCAAGAAGTCGAAGATCGTTTTGACCTCGCCGGCGAGGCGCTTGTTGGCGGTCACGAGACAGTGATCACTATAGTATTTGGCCGTGTGCTCGTTGAAGTTACCCGTTCCTATGCAAGCGTAGTGAACGGTCTTGCGAGCGTCGCGGCGACTAATGAGACAGATCTTGGCGTGGACCTTTAAACGAGGAATACCGTGGATGACGTGGACGCCCTCGTCTTGCAGCTTGTTCGCTAGCTCAATGTTGGCCTGCTCGTCGAACCGAGCCTGGAGCTCGATGACCGCGGTGACGTCCCTCCCGTTTCGTACCGCGCTGATGAGCGCGTTGACCAAGGCCGAGTCCTTGGCAATTCGGTAGAGCATGGTCTTGATGGAAGTGACGTGGGGATCGAGCGCCGCCTCGCGGAGCAGCGCCACCACGGTGTCGAAGGACTGGTAGGGAAAGTGGAGGAGTGCATCCCGCTTTGCCACGGCGGCGAGCAGACTACCCTTGGGGTCGAATCGGCGGTTGGGAAGCGGCTTAGGACGCTCTTCCCCGCGATCGCCGGAGTCGTACAGGGGAAATCTCATGAAGTCTTTGAAGTTGTGATACTTGGCTCCCGGGATCAGGGTGTCCTGTCCGCTCAGGTGCAGCTTCTCGGTTAGAAACTTCAAGAGCGGGGGCGAGATGTTAGCGTCATAGATGAAGCGGACGGGAGCCCCTTGCTTCCTTTGCTTCAGGCTCTTCGAGACCTTGAGGATGTAGCTCTCTGAGATATCGTCGTCGATATCGAGCTCTGCATCGCGGGTCACCCCGATGGTGAAAGCCTCGAATCGGTCGATGCCGAACAGTCCGAAAACGTCCTTGAGGCAGAAGCGAATGACGTCGTCGAGCAAGATGAAGTACCGGTCACCGTTCGTGGACGGAAGGGACACGAAGCGATCGATGGCAGGCACCTCGATGAGTCCGAATTTGGCTTTGAGGGACCGGGGCCTCTTTGTAAAGGAGATAGCCAAATAGATGAATGCGTCTCGAAGGGCGGGGAACTTGTCATCGGGATGGAGCATCAACGGCATCAACTGGGGGCGGACCTGAGTCTGGAAGTAGTCTCTAACGAACTCGCCCTGCGTTCGCGTCAGCTGGCTGTCGTCGAGAATGAAGATGCTCTCCTTCGTGAGCTCTTCCAGGAGCTGTTGGTAGATGGCGTCCAGATCCCGATGTTGGGCCAGGGATTTCTCTTGGATTTCCTTGAGCACTTTCTTGGGATCGTAGCCCAGTATCGTTTTGGACTTTTTGCCCAGCTTGGCGAGCCGCTTGAGAGTCGCCACGCGCACCCGGAAGAACTCATCTAGATTGGAAGAAAAGATTCCTAGAAATCGGATGCGCTCGAGGATTGGGACCGTCGGATCGGCGGCTTCCTGGAGGACCCGGACGTTGAAGGACAGCCAGCTGAGCTCCTTGGCGCGGATCTTCGTCTTCATAAAAGGTGAAACACTCTAAGTGACGACAAGCGGGTAGTTTGGCGTCGGAGTGCCCTCGTGAGGCGCTTGAGGGATGATTGAGATTCTGTCCGGGACACCCGCTCCTGTCAAGGCGAATCCTCGAAAAAGGACGCAGAGGATTGTTTGGGGTCAACGCGAGCCCCGATCCGAAAATCCTCAGCCTTTCTTGCCTCGGATCGGGGCAAGTTGACTTCGCCGCAGCCTTGACCTACTGTCGCGCCATGCGCGATCTTCGCGAAGAGCAGTCTTGGTTGAATACCGCCTCGCTCATGGTTCTGGCGGCCGTCGCTCTTGCGGTCGCGTTGATCTACACGCGCCAGGTGATGATTCCCTTCGTCCTTGCCATCTTCATCATGTACCTGGTCTCGCCGCTGATAGACTTTCTCCAGACCCGACTGCGCGTGCCGCGCGCGCTCTCCGTTCTGGCCGCGCTTCTCGTCGTGCTTGCCTTCTTGACGTTACTGGCTTTGCTGATCACGACCTCGGTGCGTGGCTTGACCGCGAGCGCGGGCATCTATCGGGAAAGGTTGACGAGCCTAGCGCAAACGTTCCTATCGGTTGTCGATCGATTCGGGATCGACCTGAGCCAAGATCAAGTACTTGGCGCGATTAGGGAGCTTCCCGTGTTGGACGTGGTTCGGCAGACCGCCGGAGGCGTCGTGGGTTTGGTATCCAACGGGGTACTGGTGATTATCTTCGTCATCTACTTACTGGCGGGACGAAGACCGAACCAGATCCGCACCGGCTTCTACGCCGAGGCCGACCAGAAGATCCGGCGTTACCTCGTCACCAAAGTCGCCACTTCGGCAACTACCGGAATCCTCGTAGGGATCATCCTGGCACTTTTCGGACTCGATCTAGCGCTGGTGTTTGGTGTTCTGGCGTTCTTTCTGAACTTCATTCCATCGGTGGGCTCGATTATTTCCACCTTGCTCCCCCTTCCTCTGGCCATGGTGCAGTTCGAAAGCTTTTGGATGATCGCCGGTGTTTTTCTCGTGCCGGGTGCGGTGCAGATGACCATCGGGAACGTCATCGAGCCCCTGATCATGGGCGAGGGTTTGGATCTCCACCCCGTCACGATTCTCCTTGCCTTGGTTTTCTGGGGGTTGATCTGGGGTGTGGTGGGAATGTTTCTGGCCGCGCCGATAACCGCCGTCCTCCGAATCGTGTTGGACCGCTTCGAAACGACCCGTCCGATCGCCGGGCTGCTGGCAGGACGCCTACCGGGAGACGAAGCCCACCAGCCTGCCTAACTCGGTGACAGCTACTTAATCTCGAGGAAAGATCTCTATCGACTGTGTGCCAGTAAGGACACTGGTCGCCCCCAGCGGTTCTCCGGTGTCTTCCACGGTTAGCTGGATTTCATAGAAGGTTTGCTCTTCCCCGTGCGGGTCGGCTTCGAAACCTCCTTCGCAGATTCCTTGCAGTGGACCCAAAAAGGGATGGGTGTGTCCCAAATGGTGAAAGAGGATGGTCCAGGTGATGCGTTCACACGGAACGAACCCCTCTTCCGGATCGATGCCCTGGCCTTCGAAGTGGATGAACTCGCCCACCGAGTATTGGCGGTTGGGAAGAGGTTCTTGAATGATGGCGGATGGTCGCGTGTTGCCTGAGACGATCCGGATGTCTTGGACTCTTGCCGACCCACCCTGTCCGTCGGTGACCGTCAGGCGGGCGAAATAGGTCCCGGCTGGATAGCGTTTGCGCACCACCGCTTGATTGCTGCGCTGAGCGTCGCCCAGATCCCACAAATAAGTCAGCGAGCGTCCGTCCGGATCGAAAGATGCCGTTCCGTCGAGAGTCACTTCGAGGGGCGCCTCGCCGTTGTCAGGCTCGACCGACGTCACGGCTACCGGCTGCCGGTTGCTCCCCCCGGCGTATGAAATACGAAGAAGGCCCCCATCCCGAAAAGCAAGGTAGTAAAGGGACCCATCGGGTCCGAATTGGATGTCGACCGGGCCGCTCAGCGTTCCGGAAGCAGAGCGCTCGACCGAAACAGGCTGATTGCTCTCATCGAGGACCATGCGGAAGATCTCCCGGGTGACGACGTCGCCAAAAAAATAATTCCCCTCGTACTCCGGCGGAAAGTTGATGGCGGGGGTGTGGTCGCCACCAATGATGGCGTTCCCGAGCTCCGAGGTGTGCGGATAGAAATAGACGGGATAGGTGATGCCGGGTACGCCTGGAGGTTCCGGACCTTCGGTGAACTGCCAGCCATAGTTTGCCCCGGCGATGCCGAGGTTGACTTCTTCATAGTCCCCGCCGCCTACATCCGCAATGAACATAGCTTCACTGCCCGGCTGGAGGTTGAAACGCCAGGGATTCCGGAGTCCCAGTGCCCACACGCGGGGATCTCCCTCCCTGCCGTCCAAAAAAGGGTTGCCTGCGGCTGGTGATCCGTCGCGGTTGATATGTAGGATTTTGCCTCGGAGGTCGTGGGGGTCTTGAGAGGTATTGTTTCCCTGGCCGTCGTCTCCGGTGGAGATATAGAGCGTCTTGTCGGAGGCAAAACGCAAACAGCCCCCGTTGTGAAAGTCGTTGAGCAGGTCCGGTGTTTCCAGGACGACGGTCTCTTCCACGAGCTGATCCCCGAACTCGGGCGAGACGATGACGATCGCGTCCGCCCGGTCCATTTTCTCCGAGAATCCTTTGTCCTTGATGGCTTCGCCCGCATCGTCGACGGGTAGAGGCAGATCGGCGATGTCGATCAGCTCCGTCGTGACGCCATCTTTTTTTTCTATCTCACCGACGACGAATCGCGCGGCGTGAACGCTCATACGTCCTTTGCGAGTGGTACCGAGGATGACGGGTACATAGAGTGCTCGGTTTTCTGACATCGGCTCGTTAGTCCTTGCTTCCCAGGGCGCGATCGAGATTGAACGCGGCACTGATGAGCCCCAGGTGCGTGAAGGCCTGAGGAAAGTTGCCCAGCGCTTCACCACTATGGCCGGTCTGCTCGGCATAGAGGCCGAGGTGGTTGGCGTAGCCGAGCATCTCTTCGAACATCACTCGGGCCCGTTCCAACCGACGCCGATCGGTCCGCCCCGCCCTGGTCAGGGCCTCCACCAACCAAAACGTGCAAATGTTGAACGTTCCTTCCTCTCCGGCCATTCCATCCTCGGTCTCACTGATGTTATAGCGATACACGAGACTGTTGGAAAGGAGCCCTCCTTTTTCGGGGGGCTGCATGGTCGCGTCGAGCGATTGGAGATTCCTGGGATCGCTGGGGGACAGGAAGAAGACCAGCGGCATCATCAGATTGGCCGCGTCGAGCGTGTTGCCGCCATAGTGTTGAACGAACGATTGTCTTTCTTCATTCCATCCCTTCATCATGATTTCCTCGTAGATTTCGTCCCGAACCTTGAGCCATCGTTGCCAATCGGCGGGGAACGAGCGCTTGTTGGCCAGGCGGAGGCCACGATCCACGGCCACCCAGCACATGAGCTTGGAGTAGACGAAGTGCTGCTGCCCTCCTCGGACTTCCCAGATCCCTTCGTCGGTCCTTTGCCAGTTATCGCAGACCCAGTTGATGAGCCTTCGGAGGTGGACCCAAAGGTCGTAAGAAATGGGGGAGCCGTACTTGTTGTAGAGATAGACCGAGTCCATGAGCTCGCCATAGATGTCGAGCTGAAGCTGATCGTAAGCGCCGTTTCCAATGCGGACGGGTTTCGAGCCCATATACCCATCCAGATGGTCGAGTGTTTCCTCGGTGAGCTCGTGACGGCCGTCCAAACCGTACATGATCTGCAGCGAGCCGTCCGGGTTGAGCTCGTGGCAGCGAGCCTCCACCCATTTCATGAACTCGCCGGCCTCTTCGGTGAAGCCGATGCGAAGCAACCCATAAAGCGTAAAGGCGGCGTCGCGGATCCAGGTGTAGCGGTAATCCCAATTGCGCTCGCCGCCGAGGTCTTCCGGAAGTGCCGCAGTGGGTGCGGCCACGATGGCGCCGGTGGGCTTGAAAGTAAGGAGCTTCAGCGCCAAGGCCGAGCGGTGAACCATCTCCCGCCACCGCCCCCGGTAAGTGCACTGGGCGAGCCAGTGTCGCCAGTACTCGACGGTCTTGACACCCAGGTCGAGCGCTTCGGACTCGTCGAGTAAAACGTGGCAGTTGCCGCCCCTCTCTACTTGCCCGAAAACAAAGTGCACCTGCTCTCCTTCCTTGGGGGTGAATTCGAGCGTGACGCCGTCGCCTTCTTGCTGCAGCGGTCTCCTCGTGCTTAGACCCAAGCTTAGCGAGGGAGTGTGAAAGCTGGCACCGCCCTCGTCGAGCTCGAGGGTGTGCCCGTCGCGAGCGTAGTTGAACGCCGGGCGGCATTCGAGGCGAAACTTCATTTCTCCTCTCACCACACGCACGCCTCGAATGAGCTGGTGCCGGCCCTGTTTGTCGGCGGATAGACCTACCGGCATGAAGTCGGCAATCTGCCCAACACCGTCGGCGGAGAAGAACCGCGTGATCAGGACGTTGCTATCCGGCCAGTAGAACTGCCTTATCTTGATGCCGTCGTTGGAGACAGGCGCGATCCTGAAATAGCCGCCCTTCTTGTCGTCGAGTATGCTGCCGAAAACGCTCGGCGAGTCGAAATGAGGAAAGCAGAACCAGTCGATGGTTCCATCCATCGCCACCAGGGCGATGGTATGCATATCACCAATGATTCCGTGGTTCTCGATGGGTTGATACGCCATTCAGCAACTCCGTCCGTTGGGTGTGAGCGATGCCCGGGAACAACATCCAGTGTGCTGCCCAGCCGGCCATACCCGACGCGTCGTGCGATGATAATGGAATTGTGCTGGTCTTGACTACTCGGGAATGCTGACTGGCCCGTTCTGAGGAAGTGTGGTGACCGCTTTTTCAATCTTTTCCATCGCGGTTCGATAGTCCTCGTTCTCTCCGAAACGGAGCGGCTTACCGATTCGGATCCGTACCGCGCCCATTCGCGGCCAGCGGTCGTGCATTGAGAAGATCTCGTACATCCCCCGCAGATGGACGGGGATGATGGGAACGCCGAGCCGTACGGCCATCAGTCCAATTCCTGGTTGGAAGGTCATCATCTTACCGTTGGGAGTTCGCTCACCTTCGGGGAAGACCAGCGGACAGTAACCCTTCTCGACGAGCTCACCGGTGAATCGCAGCGCCCTGCGAACTCCGGTGACGTCGCGTGGGAGCGCATAGATATTGAAGAGCCCGCAGGCGAGCAAGTACTGGAATCCGACTCCCACCCACTCGGCCCACTTTGGTCGGGACGGTTGAAGGAAAGCGTGGAAGTGTCCTTCCTGCGCGGCCGGGGCGATCCATCGTCGCCAGCGAAAGGGAAGGGCGGCGATGATGAAAGGCGTGTCCAGATGGCTTTCGTGATTGGCAGCGAAGATCACTGGCGGCTCCACGTCCGCCAGACTCTCGACGCCTTCCACGGTGAGATCGATGTAGTGATGTAGAAGGGGCCAGAAAAGGGTTTGCTGGATCGCCGTCCGCGTCCAGCGCGCCGGCAACGAGCGGCTCCAGCGCGGTAGGGTTTCGAGTGCGAACTCCTTGGGCTTGGTTTCCGTCTCCGGTCTTCTCCGCGTTGCGCCGGATGCGCCGAACCGATTCTTCAACCCTCCGACGGTTTCGCTTACAGACAGCGATGCTTCGTCGACCGGGAGGCCGTAGTGCTCTTCGAGCCGAGAGAGAAGATCGACCTGCTCGAGTGACGAAAGGCCAAGATCCTCGGTGATCCGGAGGTCATCGCGCATCTCCGAAACACCGCGCCCCGTCATCTCCGCCAGAATGCCGGCCACACCGGTTGAGGCAGCCGGAGACGGGGTCGTCTGGACTCTTGATCCCTTTAGGCGATTGAGTATTTCCTGGCGTTTGATCTTCATGGTCGAAGCCGTTCGAGGGAAGTCCTCCTCGGGCCAGAGGGTCCACCCCCGAATACGCTGGTGCGGCTCGAGGTTTTCGTTCGTCTGACCCACGAGACGCTCGATGTCGGCCCCAGGATCGATCAGGAGAAGGACGGCATGCACCTCCTCTTTTCCGTCACGCGTCACAGCGAGCACGACGCTCTCCTTGACTTCGGGGAGCTGGTTCAGCGCCGCCTCGACGTCTTGCGGATACACGTTGAGACCGTCGGCGGTGACGATCAGGTCTTTCTTTCTTCCCAGGAAGTAGAGTTGATTGGCTTCGTCGAGGCGACCCAGATCACCGGTATGGAGCCATCCATCGGAATCCACGAACGTGTTCGATGCGGGCGAGCCGCCCAAGAATTCCGAGACGACGCTCTCGCCCCGCACCAGGATCTCGCCGTCGGGCGCGAACTTGATGTCGAGATCGCCAACGATCCGTCCCAGCGACCCAGGAGTCGGGTGAAAAGGATGATTGGTCGTGACGGCGGGGCTGGTCTCGGTGAGCCCGTAGCCCTGCACGACGACGAAACCGAGGCGTCGCCAGAAGGATTCTTCTTCGAGGGGGAGCCGTGCGCCACCCACCACGAGCGCCCAGAATTTCCAGCCGAACGATCGGTGTGTGTCGCGATGCGTCCACCAGGACGTCAAGGCACCGGTGAGGCCTTTGGCCGCGCCTATGGCTCGGGTCGAGGGAGCCCTACGCTCGACTTCGTGTCGGAGGTTGGAAAGGAGCTGCGGCACGCCGACCAGAACCGAGACGCGCTCGCGCCGAACGGTCCGGATAACCGCGCCCGGCTGAAGCTCGCGCATGAACACCGCGGCTCCTCCTAGAAGCACCGGAATGAAGAGACCGAGAGACTGGCCGAAGAGATGACTCAGCGGTAGCAGGTCCAGTATGCGAATCGGTTGAAAGGGACGCGCCAGCTTCTTGTAGCGATCGATCTCGCGCTGAATCGGAGTCAGGTTGGCGCAAAGATGTCGATGCCGATGCACGACACCCTTAGGGTCACCGGTGGTGCCGGAGGTGAAGACGATCTGAACGACGTCGTCCCGAGCCACCGCTGCGGGCTCGAATCCGTCGGCTTCCATTCGAGCGACCCTCTCGAAGGAAACCGTCTGCAGCCGGGACTCCAACGGTTCCGTAGTGACCTGGAAGCCGTGGACCAGCCATCGTGCATGGACTCTCTCCTGGATGCGGTCGACCAATCGGGCCGAAGAACGGAAGTCGATCGGGACGACCTCGATCCCACGAGCCACGGAGGCCCAGAAGGCGGTGACCCACTCCGGCCGATTTTCTCCCCACAGGAGGAGACGATCGCCCTTGCCTAATCCCTCCCGATCGAGAAAATCGACGAAGCCGGCAATACGCCGGTAGATCGATCGGTAGGACAGAGTCCAGGTTCGGAACCCGTTGTGGAAACGGACGGCCTCGCGTTCATCGAGGCGCTCTATCTCGCGGATGAGATCGGCCAGAGTTTCCATCGCTCGTCGCGGCGGCGTCGTTCCTCAATGCTCGCTCACTCCTCAAATACTAGCCTGGGGCCCCACCCCCAGGCCAAGATGCTTCGTCGACTAACGCGACTGCGCATCGGCTCAAGGCTGTGTTCGCTCGGCGGCGCGCCGGCTGCCTCGTTTTTCAGCAGCCTGCTAGTCTAGCCACCGAGCTAGCGCGCGCTCGAAATCTCCGAGCGGTGCCCATCCGCGGGCGACAATAGTGATCTGGCCGTTTTCGCGAACGAGCGTAGAAGGGAATCCCCGCGCGCCCATTTCCAAAGCGTTGCGGAAGTCGGCGAGGGTTTCCTCTTCGGATTCGTCCGACGAATAGTCGGCGGCGAACGCGTCGCGGGGCACATCCGTCGCGTCGGCCACCTGGAGGAACGTCTCGATCTCCGTGGGATCGAGAGCGCGCGCGTAGAAGGCTTCTTGGAGCCCATGCATGTACTCGAACACGCGATCGGGTCGCAGACGGCGAGCCGTCACCACCGCGCGGCACGCCGGACCGGTGTCATAGACGAAGTCGTCTCTTTCCAAAAACGAATGGTCGAACGGTTGACCGGTTCGCCGTTGGACTTCGTTCCAGTGTTGTGCCAGATAGGATTTCATCGGGCCGAGGGCCTTGGCTGATGGACCCGCGCGCAGTCCTCCGACCATGAGGCGATAATGAAACGCGGTCGGATAGCGCTCCCGCAGCTCCTTGATGACTGGGGCGAAGCCCCAGCACCAAGAGCACATGGGGTCGGCGACGTAAATGAAATCCGTGAAATCAGTATTAGGCACGAAACGAACCGACAGCCAGCAGCAGCCAGCCCACCAAGAATGCAAGACCGCCAAGAGGGGTGATCGCTCCCAGCCATTTCAACCCGCTCAGGCACAGGATATAGAGGCTGCCCGAGAAAACGAGGACGCCTAGGGCAAACGCTACGCCGGCCCCGGTGATCCAGGGACTGGGATGGGTCTCGGCAAGCCACCCGACCACGAAGAGCCCCAGGGAATGATAGAAGTGATAGCGCACTCCCGTTTCGAAGATCTGCATCATTTCCGGAGTAAGGCGGTCGCGGAGCGCGTGGGTGCCGAAAGCGCCCAAACCAACGCCCAAAAACATCAGAACCGCTCCCAAACGAACCCAGATCATCTTAGGATGGCTCCATAGTATCGACCCAATCGAGCCCGGCCAGATCTCCTTGAAACGCTCGGTGCGACTTGTGGGTCCGGCAGTAGCGGAGGACGAGTTCCGTCTTGTTCTTCCGAAAGCTTTCTCTCTTCTTTGATCTCCAGTGGCATCGTGTAGGAGTCGAAGACACCTTGCAGGCGGGCACGGTTTTTCCCTTGCTCCGTCTGGAACACGACGCGCAGCTCCTCCAGCTCGCACGTGCCGAGGTAGAGAGCTTCCAGCCGGTGCCACACGGTCAGGGTTACGTAGATCACCACAGCCAGAGCGAGGCCGCTGAACGCATATCCCACCCCGACCACCATGCCCACCGCGGCGATGACCCAGATCGAAGCAGCGGTGGTCAAGCCGATGATGCTGCCGCGTTCGCGGAGGATGGCCCCCGCGCCTAAGAAACCCACCCCGGTCACGATCTGCGCCGCGATGCGCGAGCGATCGAGGGCTCCGAACGCCGGGTCGATGGACATCAGGGTGAAGATAGTGGAGCCCAGGCAGATGAGCGCCAAAGTGCGGAGTCCGGCCGGCTTTTCCGCTCTTTCCCGCTCGGCGCCGACGATAGATCCGCAGACGATCGAAACCAGGACGAGAAGGAACTCCGAGAATGGAGCCGGGACCACCTGACGAATATCACCGAAAAGCGTATGCAATAGCTTCATTGGGAGGTCATATTACTGCGGAGTTGGGAACAGGGTCCAACCCCTGCTAGTATTGCCAAGAGCCGTCTTGCGCTGCTGCTAGCGCCGTCTGACGCAGTTGCTAGTAGCAACGACGTCGATTGACGGCAAGAGAGGTTAATCGTTCCAACTCTAGACGACAGGAGGCGTCTCCCGCATGTTCTCTCGACGCGATTTTCTCGGGCTGCTGGCCGTTCCAGCGCTGGCGCGTCCGCTGGAAGGATTGACCGTCTCACCAAGACAAGACGAGATCGGCGGCAATCCTATTCTGGACACCCTCGCGCCGGTGATCTCCGGGGCCAGGCACGTGCGCTTTCATGAAGACAAGGTGCGCGCGGTGGCCGATTGGATGGCCTACGAGGAGCTTCCCTGGCCGGATTTTCGATCCCCGCTGACACCGCAAGGGGACGACCCGGGGACGATGGACTTCACGTTCCTTACGGCGACCATCAACTTCGCGTTCACCGATTTCGAGAGCCACACCATTTTCAAGGCCCAGTACGCCGGCGGCGAGCACTGGGACTCCCTCGGGATGGAGGCGTGTCTGAAGCGGGCCTACGACGAGGGTATCCCTATTCTGGACGGAGACTATCTGGCAGCAGTGAGTCGGGAAGAGCTCGACCGTGTCTTTACTGGCAACATTCCCATCCCGATGCTCGACGAGCGTTTAGCGATCTTCCATGAAGTGGGGCGAGTGCTGTCGGAAAAATACGACGGCCGCTTTCACAACTTCGCAAAGGACGGTCCTTCCCGCCTCTATGCCGGAGGGAACGGTTTGCTGGAACGCCTGCTATCGGAGTTCCCGTCTTTCCGAGACAGGAGTATGTACCGCGGTTCACGCATCGCTTTTCAAAAGAGAGCGCAGCTTCTGTGGTGGCAGCTCCATGCGCGGTTCCAGGAGGAAGGGTTCTTCGCACTCGAAGATCCGGAGGAGCTCACGGTTTTCGCCGACTACATCGTTCCGGTCGCCTTTCGGCTTTTTGGCATGACGTCGTACACGCCGGAGCTCGAAGCGGCCATCAACGCGCGGGAGGTCATCCCTGCCGATAGTGAGGAAGAAATCGAAATCCGGGCCTTCACGATCTGGGGCGGCCATCGGCTGACGGAGGAGATCAACGAACGCCGTCCCACCGAGCTACAGGTCATCGAGCCCGTCGTGGACGGCCGGCTTTGGACCCACTTCCACGCGTCCCATTGGCCGCATCATCTTACGATTACGACAGACTACTGAAGGGAGCATGACCATGAACAGATACGTAAGCAATCCTTGCTCTCGCGGGGTTGTGGGTTTGCCGGCCGGAAGCCGTAAGGGTCAATAAACTCATGCGGCTTCCCGAGAGTAGTGTCGGAGGAGCCCGCCGAGCCGTTCCCGACAGCGAACGGGCCCATCCACTCGGTTCGTCTTTTCGCTGGCCGGGAACAACAACAAATTGCCCTTCCCTTCGTGATTTCGTTCGTGGTGAAAACTGGACAGCGACCTTTGATTTAAGCGACCCGACCACCAAGAACTCGCCCGCCGAAACCGCTGTGCGGTAGCGCGTTCGAGTTTATTGACCCTACGGGCTTGTTCCAGACCTCATCCGGCACTTGAAAAAACGGCATCGACCTGGCATTCTATTCTAGCAATCCTTGAACAGTTACAAATCCACCCGTCTTCCCAGTGGGACCAGCGTACCCCGAGCAGGAGACGACCGAGGTCTGTAATGAGCTCGACGGAGAGCAACTCTGCCACCTTGCATCGACTGCCCACGCGGCCGGTCGAGGCCAAGCTGATTCTGTCCACCGGGAAGCAGAGGAGGTAACCCTTTTCCTGGCGTTGGTTACAGAGTCGCGAAGAACGCCGGAAAGCCTTGACGAGTTCCTTAATGGTTCCCGACGGTTCATCCCCGTCGAATCCAAGAACAACGGCAGGCGCCTCCTCGTGAACCTAGACTCGCTACAAGGGGTCGAGGTAGGCGATGACGCCCCGATCCTTTCGCGCACCGACGCCAACTCCGCTCCCTGTGTGGACCTCATTCGCATCGAGATGATGGACGACGTGGTGCTAGAGGGGACCCTGGCCTCAATTTTGCCACCCGAAAAAAGGCGAACGTCGGATTTCTTCAACATGGAGGAAACATTCATAGCGCTCGAAGTCGAAGAAGGCGTGGCTTACGTGAACAAGCGGTACATCGCGAAGGTTTGGTTGTAACGAGCGACAGGAGGATATGTGTCACAGATCGTACCCTTGTTGGATGCCCTGAAGAAGCACGACGCGGAAGAGATACGCCTCGAGGTTGGAGATCGGATCTATATGCTCCAGGACGGCCAGCGCCGAGATCTGGGACGAGAGCCACTTCAAGAGGGAACTCTGGAGCACACCGCCCGAGGAGTCGTCGGACCGGACGGAGTTCGCTCTCTTTCGAAGACACCTCAATCCGTCAGCATGACGCACGCTGGAGAGAACTTCGAGGTTCTTGCTTCACCGTCCGAACGGAACCATCGCTATACGGTTGCGACGCCTGCGAGCTGCAGGGGAACCGTCGCCGCAACCAACGTCGTCACCTACACCTAGCTCGACGGTTGGGGCGTCGGGAGGGAGCGTCCAGCGGACGAAGGGAGGGGCGTCAGCAGCTCCTCAGAAGCAAGCTACGGTCGCGGCAGGGAACGGTTGCTCGGAGCTCGACGAGCTACTGAAGTTTATGGTGTCGGAGGGGGCCTCGGACCTCCATCTGTCGGCCGATGTCCCCACCGCGCTTCGCGTGGACGGTGAAATTCGCTTTTTCAGGAACCTGAGGACGTTCAGTTCGGAAACAATCGAGAAGCTCCTGATGTCTATCATGTCCGACGTCGAAAGGGAGCGATTCAAAGCAAACCGAGACGTGGACCTAGCCTACGAGATCCCAGGTGTGTCCAGGTTCCGAGTCAATGTGTTCGAAGATCGGAAAGGCGTGGGGACGGTGGTTCGTCAAATTCCTTTCGACATCTTGACCGCCGAGCAACTCGGCCTACCCAAGGCGGTGCTCGATCTCTGCTACCTAACCAAGGGTCTGGTCGTCGTCACAGGCCCCACCGGCTCGGGAAAGTCGACCACCCTAGCCGCCATGGTGGATCACATCAACCAGAAGCGAGCCGATCACATCATCACCATCGAAGATCCCATCGAATTCGTTCACCAGAACCGTAACTGTCTCGTTAATCAGCGGGAGGTCGGCAGGCATACCCAGTCGTTCAAGAATGCACTGCGGGCGGCACTTCGAGAGGATCCGGACATCGTGCTCGTCGGCGAGATGCGCGACCTCGAGACCATCGCGATTGCTATCGAAACCGCAGAGACCGGACACCTGGTTTTCGGCACCCTTCACACCACCACGGCCGTTTCGACCGTCGATCGAATCATCGATCAGTTTCCGGCCTGACCGGCAGGCCCAAGTCCGAGTCATGCTCTCCGACGCTTTGAAGGGGGGCATCGCTCAGGTGCTATGCAAAAAGACTGGCGGCGGCCGCGTGGCGGCGCTCGAGGTCCTGCTCGCTAACCAAGCGGTGGCTAGTCTGATTCGCGAAGGAAAAACCTATCAGATTTCATCCGTCATGCAAACGTCGAAAAAGCGGGGAATGTCCACGATGAACGACAGCCTCCTTGCGCTCGTCAAAGAGAGGAAGGTAGAAACGAAAGAGGCCTGGATGAAAGCGACCGACAAGACCGGGTTCGTGAGCATGCTCAAGGGCGCCAGCATTTCCGTCGATTTCACTGAATGAGTCCAATGCTCAAAATTCTAGGCTGAGCCTTATTTGTTCCGGGGAAGGGTTACTGTTACCAGCTCTCTCCTCCACCTCCTCCGCTGAATCCTCCGCTCGCCTTCAGACTCGCCGAGCGTCTTGCCGCATTCCCGCGTGATGATCCTAGCGAGGTTCGTATAGTGCCGATCGAGTAGCGCATTCAGCCTGAACAACGGCTGAATGCGATTGCTGGCGGGCACGCGCCGTCACGAGAAGGATAGAAAAGGATAGGAGAATTCGTAACCTGTCGGACGACGATCGGCTGCCTTTTTCCGGGCTTGATAGTGAAGGTGACAGCTGATTGCGTATTGGTGACGGTAGCAGAAGTGCACGGGGCAAGGCAAGACGGTTTTCGGAAGCTGACGGGGGGGAGTTTGGGCGTGAAGACACAGGTATGCCTTCAGGTGCCAGGGGGATGGCACAGACGGGATATCGGCGAAAAACCGAGGCTCAGGCTGAGGAGGAGCGCGGGAGTCTGCTTTTCGCTTTTCCAGATGTTCAAGAATTTTGCGAATGACCTTGTGGCATCCTCTTCGATTTGGACAGCGACGTCCTGCGCCCCGAATCAACCCCCGTCCTCGAGGAGATTCGCGCGGCGCTGGACGAACATGAGGAGCTCGAGATCGTGATCGAGGGCCACACCGATAGCGGGGGCGAGGATGCCTAAAACCTGAGCTTGTCCGAGCGTCGCGCAGGCGGTCGTGGCCCACTTGGTGGCGGGCGGCATTACCGAGAGCCGACTCCGCGCAGCCGGGAAGGGCGAGACCGAGCCCGTCGCCGACAACGATTCTCCCGAAGGTCGCGCTCAGAACTGCCGGTTGGTCATCAAAACGCAAGCCGGCGCCTCATCGAGTGAGGCGGGTTCCGGATCTCATCGGACAAGACTCCCGGTGGGTTTTTTCCGACAATCTTAGGATTGAAATGTCCTATTGAAATGGGACTTATAACGATTGATTGACAATGTTAGTAACCCCTTGCGTTTGAGCAGCTTATCAAAGACACCCCAATCATCCCACCTCTACATATAGTGGTTCCGCGTTTTAGACCCTGACCACTACATCTTGGGGTTCAACCCTTCCCGCTGAATACAACACCCGCACGGGAAATAGGCGGGAAATTGGCAGAGCCTCGAAAAGCTACTTGGTTAGCGTAGAATAGGCCGAAATGCTAGAATGAGTCCCGCTGGGGTTGCTCCTGACGGAAGGGAGGTGCCTCAATGAAGAGAATCGGTTCCGGACTGCTAGGTTCAGTAAACCCCGATTTAACGTGACTGGGGGCAACGGACCATCAATCCGTTGCCCCCAGTCTTAAACCAGGACTGAGATAAATCTCAGTTGGGTTCAACTCCAGCACGTACTATAGGCGTGAATCTATGTCACACTGTTTCCATAAAAGTCAAGACTTCCCTGCTTTCGGGCTTACGCGATGAGGTCCTTGTAGCGCAATCGCTTGCCGTCCATGCCGGACCAGCGGCCACGACGACCATCTGAGCCAGAGTGTCCTCGTCCCTGACGTTGTGCTTTACCCCGCGAACTCGTTCACGTATCGCTGAGCACCTCCATCCCCGGCGCACCCTAGGGTAGCGCAAGCTTCATACCCCCGACACCGCAACATGTAGTAAAGTGCGAGAGCACAAGATGTGGTGGTTTGAGAAATGCCTGTCAATCAATCGTTATAAGTCCCTATTTTTACGCCTAAAGGGCCTGTCTAAAGGAGTGACTCAATGCCTCTCACGCAACACAAAGCTGGGTTCCTGCATCACAGAAGCGCCAAAAGATTGCACGTTGGGGAGAGAATTCACGCTCTTCGAACGAGGAAGAGGGTGCGTCAGAACGTTCTGGCGCGTATGGTCGGCATTTCCCCAGGAGGCCTCACCAATTTCGAGAAGGGCCGCCGAAATATCTCGCTAGACTGGCTTCGGAGAATTGCCGCCGCTCTGGACGCGCCGATCGCCTACTTCCTGGCGGAGGGACGAGCCGGTAAGAAAATTGCGGCTGGTGACCCGCGGAAGAAGCAGCTGCTGGACGCTTGGCGACTCCTGAAGGACAACCCAACCTTGCGGAGAGACTTCCTTCGCATCATGAAGGATCTGGGGAGCGCGGGAGCGAGGAGGTAAACTATGGATTTGATCAGTCGCGATGAATTGAAGGAGGAAATAGACCGGGGCGACGCTTTGGGCGAATGGGCCTTTCGCGCCAAGTACATCCCAGGCTCTATCAACATCTCCTCGCCAGACCAATGCCGCCGGATGCTCAGTCTGGAAGATGAAATCGTCGTCTACTGTTCTGGCGAGGCGTGCGTTTCGAGTGTAATGGCTTATAGGATACTGGTGGGGGATGGGTTCAAGAACGTACGCCGTTACGCTGGGGGCCTACCGGACTGGGAGGATGCGAGATATCAGCTCGAAGGTGAAATAGTAGACAATATATGAGTATGATCCTCAGTTGCTTGGAGCTCTTGTCAATAGGTGTGTAAAAAAGTTCAGGCAGCAGCAACCTTCGACGACTCCGTTACCCTGTCTCCATCTTCAAATCGAACGCCCAGGTGAACCTCTCGCATCAGCTCCGTTGCATTGAGCCGGCGAAAATTCGGTGATGTCTTAAGATTCCTGTCAAAGAAAAACGATGTATGGTTCCCCAAGCTCAAACCCGTCCCCGTCATGGGGACAGAAAAGGAGAACCATACATCATGGGAAAGGTACTACCGAGTCAGCGATTACTCAAGCAGTTCGAGGAACAACTGGTATTTGGGGAGATGAATCTCTCGGAGATCGTCCGGTCGGGAGCTCAGATGATGCTTCAATATGCGTTGGAGCGCGAGGTGACGGAGGCGTTGGGTCGAAACTACTATGAGAACGCTCCGGCAACGACGAAGGAGAAGGGACGACGCAACGGGTATGAGTCGCATCGGGTCCTCACGGGCGAGGGAGCGGTAACGGTGCAAGTGCCGCGGGTACGAGAAACAGAGAAGGTGTTTCAGTCAAAGATTCTCGACGCCTACGTGAGCCGGACCGAGAAACTCGATGAACTGATCGCGCGGATGTACGTCCACGGGATGTCGACGCGTGACATTGAGGCGACGTTCGCGGACGTGCTGAGCGGTACGGGTGTCTCGAAGTCGGTGGTGAGCCGGGTCACACGGTGTCTGTCGGAGGATTTCGAGGCGTTTCGAAAACGGGATCTCTCGAACGAGAAGCTGTTGTATCTCGAGCTCGACGGCACGTACCTGCGCTACCACCAAGGAGCGGAGAGGAAAGAGCCCATCCTCGTTGCGACCGGCTATCGCGCTGATGGGACGCGAGTTCTTCTTCATATCGGTGTCGGCAACCGAGAATCCTACGAGAACTGGAAGGGGTTCTTGCAGGAGATGGTGGCCCGAGGAATGAGGGAGCCGTTGCTCATCGTGACGGACGGGAATCCTGGAGTGCTCAAAGCGATCGCAGAGGTCTTCCCTCGAAGCCTCAAGCAACGTTGCCAGAAGCACCGCCTCGAGAACATCCTGGGCAAGGCTCCGAAGGAAGTGCGCGACGAACTCAAGGCGGCCATCCTTGAGTCGTTCCATGCGAACAGCTACGAGCAAGGGCTGAAGAAGGGTCGGGAGGTGATCGCTCGGTACCGTCAACGATTCCCGAGCGCGATGAAGTGCATGGAAGAGACCTTCGAAGCGTGTCTTCAGGCGCTACTCCTTCCTGCGGCGCATCACAAAAGGCTTCGCACGTCGAATCTACTTGAGCGCACGTTCGGAGAGCACAAACGTCGCACAAAGGTCATTCCTCACTTCTTCACCGAGGAGGCCGCGATGAAACTCTCGTTCGCTGTGCTCTTGGCCGTCGCAAACAAATGGCGCGGCGTGAGGATGGATGTCTTCGCCGCTAGGAAAGTCGAGGAGCTTCGCAACGAGCTTCTCCCGCAAGGCACGTCGGAGGAATCAGCAGCTTAACCGAGCGCGGGGAACCGTACGGAGATTTGACAGGAAAATTAAGACTTGACCGAAAATTCTTCTCCGCAACCAGAAGCAGTTTGAAGATTGTCGCAGTGGCGGACTCGACTTTCTTGAACCTTTTGGCCGCATCCGTTCTCAATCTCAGTGCAGCGAACGGTGACTCCACGACGTTGCTCGTGCGAAGGTGTTGCCAGTGAGGCTTGGGAAAGGAATAAAAGCTGACTATCCGCTCCCAGTCCTCGTCGAGCACGTGCGCGGCCCCCGGAAGACCCTTGCGCAAGCACCAATCCTGGAACTTGGCCTTCTTCGTCTCGCACTCCTGCAGGCTGGTGGCGTAGGGGATCGCCGTCAACAGCGGCTTGGCCTGCGCCTGGTCCCTTTTCGGAATCCGGTCCAGTACGTTGAGGATTCGGTGGTTCCAGCACCGCTGTTCCTCAGCTTCTGGAAATACGTTTCGGGTCGCGGCCCAGATGCCGAGATGACCGTCACCGATCACCAAACGGGGACATCTCAGACCGCGCTTCTTCAGTCTCCGTAGCAGCGACGACCATGACGCTTCGGATTCTCGATGCCCGGCCTCCAGCGTCAGGACGATTTTCGTCCCGTCGGACAGGCCACCAACCGCAACTAGCACCGCCGCCTTGTCCTTCTCAAGGCCGGCCTTCACGTACACGCCATCTACCCACAGGTACACGAGTTCGAGTTCTTCCAGTGGGCGAGCTAGCCACTGCTCGTACTCTCCCTGCCATTTCTGTTTCAGCCGCGACACCGTGCTGGGAGAAAGTGGAGCGTCCTCCCCTAGAAGCCCGCGGAGCGACAGATCGAAATCTCCGTGAGCTAGTCCATGCAGGTACAGCTCCGGAATCAACTCGCTCACCGTTTCGCTCCGACGCTTGAACAGCGGAAGCACTCGACTTTCGAACCTCTCCTCCACGTCCCGTACTCTCGGCCGGCGAACCGTCACTGTGCCCACGCTCATCGTCAGCTTCCGAGGCTTACCGTATCCATTTCGATAGCCCGCCGTTGTGTCCACGGGCTTCCGTCTCTCCGATTTCTCACGCCCGAGAAGCTCCGTGACTTCGGCTACCATCAGATCCTGCACCCAATCCTGGATCTCAAGCCTCGCCCACTTCTCCAGCGACTCCCAAGCCACCCTTGACGAGCTCCGTCGTCCTGTGGTCTTTTCCTTCATGGCGGTGTCTCCTTCCGTTGGCCCCTTCACGCCGTGTTTCGTGACGCGGAAGGTTACTCCGCCTTTACTTTATTTCCACACCTTCTGAGGGTAGCTCGTTGCTTGCCCTAGTTCAGTAGGTGAGCCGATCTAACGACGGTTCCAGGATGACTCAACGTGGAGCCTCGGGAGTGAGGCGTATAAGTCAATTGGTGGGGACTAGTTGTTTAAGTTCCTCGAACCAGTCGAGAACTAGGATGACCTGTGGGGGTGCCGGCGCGTCGCCGGCCGACGCGCTACCTGACTTGACCATGAGAAACCGCTGGCCATCGGGCGCTAGGTCGTAGCTGATGCCTCCGCCGCGCATGTAGAGGCCTTCGAAAAGTAATTCGGGAGTGCCGGCACGAAACGCAGGCTCCGTCTCGACGCGAACTGACATCATTCCATTCACTCCCCGATAGAACAGCTCCCCGCCATCCATCCCCCACCGCGGCTCGCGTGCGCCCGCAGTCGAAATCCGCCATTTGCGGTCATCCACGTTGGGAAAGGGGCCGTACGTAGATATCTTCCTAGCCGGCCTCATCCGTTGTATAGGCGAGCCAACGGCCGTCGGGCGAGAGCACGCCGTGCTCTTCGTCGAACTCGGTCTGCAGCAACAGTGCGGGCGACGACCCTTCGTCCATGGCCAGCGTGTACAGATCGTCTCGCGTGTCCGCATCTGTCTCACCGAAGACCAGTACGGTGCCGTCCCGGGAAATAAAGAATGGCTGGGCGATTGGTCCCGTCGTCAGCCGCTCGACGTCGCCCGTCCCGTCCGCTCTCCTTCGGAATATCCCTCCGCCCCCACGGGATGAACTGAACACCACCGATCGCCCATCTGCAGTCCACAGCGGGTTGAACTCTTCGGCGGGATCAAAGGTCAGGCGTGTCGGCGTGTGTCGGTCGAGATCATAGATGTAAATATCGCGCCCTCCTTCGCTGTCTAGCATCGACACGGCGACCCGCGATCCGTCGGGGGAAACCCTGAGGTGACGGTAGCCGAGTCCTTCTGCGCCTAGCAGCTCTTCCACTCCCATGCGGTCGACCCACACCAGCGTCGTTATTCCGACGTCTGGGCGGCCCCCGGTGTACACGAGTGATCCGTCGCGGGAGATGCTGAAATCCGCGGTGCTGGTCGCTTTCGTGATAACACCGTCCAGCACGGGAATGGGGTCGCTCGTGACCTCGAGCCGCTCGACATCGAAGCCCACCGCCCGGAGCGTACCGCCCACGCCGTAGACGATGTGACCCGTCGGGACGTAGCGCGGGTTGCCGCCGCCGGGAATGAGGACCTCGATCTCTCCGGTCACCAGGGACAGCACCGCAATCTGGGCGTTCTCGACCGCCCCACCTATTATTGTGAAGAGCACGGCCTCACCCCCGGGGAGGATCTCGGGCCACAGATGATCCCCTTGCTCGAGGTCGGGCGTCGTCAACTCCTCCGGCTCGCCACCACCGGCCGGGACGTGCAAGAGTCCGCTCGGCGCATTGGTGGCGAAAACGATGGTGTCATCGGGACCCCAGCTTGCTCCACGGGGGGCTCCTCCGGGCAGGTCACAGATGATCACGGGCGGCCCCCCGAGGATCGAGACTTTCCGCAGAGTTGACGTCCCGTCAACGTACCCGACCCAGTTGCCGTCCGGTGAGATGAACGGCCCGCGTGGAGTGCTGCCGAGTCCAGCGAGCGGTATCGCCTCGAGCTGGTCCAAGGCGCGCACAACGAGTTGGCGTTGGCCGTTCAGGTTCACCGGGTAGACGATGCGGGCGCCGTCTAGGGTGATGGCCACGTCCACGTCAAACTGGCTCACGTCTGGCTCGGACGTAATGTCTGACGGTCCGGCGGAAGCCACGAAGCGTACGAGAGGACGTCCTAGTTCTGGCTTCAGGCTCCAAACCGCGGCGGCCACGATGCCACCAAAGAGCAACGCCGCTGCGACATGGGTTCCGATTGATAACCACCGACTGGTGGGCTTGGACGCGGCTGCCACTGGCGCGGATACGCCCGCGTCCGAACCCGCGTCGGCGATCCAGTTCAACTCACCCATCAGATCGGCGGCCGACTGCCACCGCCCGTCGGGCTCTTTGACAAGGCATCGCCGGAGCACATGATCCAGAGCCGGAGGCGCTCATTGACTGAAGTGTGGATATAGCTGGAGGTTCGTGCTCCATGATGGCACCAATCAAGCTCGCCTGGCTTTTTCCCTGGAACGCTCTCCGCCCGGTCACCATTTCATAGAGCACCGCTCCGAAGGCAAAAATGTCCGTGCGGCTGTCCGCTTCCTTCCCCTCGAGCTGCTCGGGGGCCATGTACTGAAACGTGCCGAGGATGGAGCTTTCCGCGGTCAGGGATCTTTGCTCAGTGGGCAGCGCCGAGTCACTGGCACCCGCACCAGTCTCTGCGAGTTTGGCGAGGCCGGAATCCAAGAGCTTCGCCCCCGACTTGGTGAGCATGATGTTGCCGGGCTTGAGATCCCGATGCACCACACCTTGCCGGTGGGCTTTGTCCAACGCATCCGCAATTTCGATGGTGTGGCGAAGCGCTTGGTCGAGAGGCAGTGCGCCTTTCTTCAAGCGGTCCGCCAGAGTCTCGCCTTCGATGTGCTCCATCACCATGAAGTCGATGCCGTTCTCGCTGCCGATGTCGTAGAGCGTGCAGATGTGAGGATGATTCAGACTGGAGACGGCACGGGCCTCGCGCTCGAATCGCTCTTTGAGCCGGGCGTTATCGGAGAGGTGAGAAGGAAGAACCTTGATGGCAACCGTGCGGTCGAGTCGAGTGTCTTTCGCTTTGTAGACCTCACCTGACCCTGCCCGGGTTTTGTGGACATCAACCGAGGCGCGACAATGCGCCTGGAGGCGTCCATGGGAGAACGACGACGCAGGAAGTTCACGGGGGAGTTCAAGAAGGAAGCGGTCCGGCTGTTCAGGGAGGGCGAGGGCAGCATCGGCCAGGTCGCTAAGGAACTGGACCTGACGGAATCGGCCCTTCGAAACTGGGTGAAACAATACAAAGTTGATCACGGTGAAGGTCCACGCGAGGCTCTGACGACGGCGGAACGTGATGAGCTCCGTTCGCTACGGCGTCGAGTGCGTACGTTGGAGCAAGAGCGAGAAATATTAAAAAAGGCGGCGGCCTTCTTCGCGAAGGAAAGCGAATGAGATTCATTCACGCGGAGCGGGCCAACTACCCGGTGCGGGTGATGTGCCGAGTTCTGAGGGTATCGACCAGCGGCTACTACGCTCAGATGAAGCGCGCGCCCAGCAAGCGACAGTGTGAGGATGGGAAGCTGAAGCTGCGCATCCAAGCGATCCACGCCCATAGCCGTGGTACCTACGGCAGGGAGCGTGTACGTCGCCAGCTTGACGGGGAGAACGTCGAGGTAGGCAAGCAGCGAGTGGCACGGCTGATGCGTGAGATGGGCCTGCAGGGTCTGCCCAGCAAGCGTTCTCGCCGCACGACCGACAGCAAGCACGATCGCCCCATCGCACCCAACGTGCTCGGCCGGAACTTCGAAGCCGAACGACCGAACCAGTTCTGGGTGACGGACATAACCTACATCCGGACTTCGTCCCCTCGTTACGCTCCCTCTCCACAAACGTCTCGAGCAACACCGGCCTCACACCGTACGCTTCCTCCCAATCATCCACCACTACTCGGGCTGCCAGCGACAGCACGTGACTCGCGAGGCCTTTGATAGAAAACCACGGCAGGATCAGGAACCGACTGTTACCTCCGTCAACAACGAGCGACCCCCGGGCAGACTACTTATCGCATCCCGTCATGTCACGCACCGTTGCCGAAAGGACACTGTAGTGTATACGGCCTCAACAACGCTAGCTATTACGCTTCTTCTGGAGACGGATCGCTCGTCTATGTCCCGGGTGGTGCTACTCTGGCCAACAGGAGTTTCGTGTGGGTTGATCGGGAAGGCAATGAAAACCGGTGGGGGCGGAGCCGCAGAATTACCAGGAATTCACCCTGTCTCCCGATGGAACGCAGCTCGCGGTCCGCATAACCGCCGACAACCAGGACGTGTGGATCTATGACCTAGAGCGTGACACCTGGACGCGCCTGACGTTCGGTCCCGCCACGGAGATCTTTCCGGTCTGGACCCCAGGTGGCGAGCGCGTGGCATTCGGAGGTCCAGGGGGAATGTTCTGGAAAGCTGCCGACGGGACCGGCGAGGTCGAGCCGCTCGTCGAGAATCCGACCCTCCAAAGGCCACAGGTTTTTTCGCCCGACGAGACCGTGTTGGTATTTGAGGATCAAAGTTCGGGCGTTGATCTGGGCATGCTGTCGCTGGAGGGTGAGCGTACCTTGACTCTCTTGCCGGACACAGGGGGGATGTCCCGGCCGCTGTTGAATTTGGTCGGGTAGCGGCGGCACCTGTGAATACTCTTAGGCAGCAAACTCATCGCTGTCAAGAGAAGCGGCTGCTGCGGCTTGTTGAGCAGCTGGGATGAAGTAGAATAGCCGTCGGGTGTCGGCGTGGGCGTACGCGGCGCCGGCGGATCTCCGCAAGGGCTTTGACGGTCTGTCGGCGCTGGTGATGAACGAGCTTGGTCGTGACCCGCTGAGCGGTGAGCTGTACTTGTTCGTCAGCCGCAACCGAATCCGCGCGAAAGTTCTGCACTGGGACGGGACCGGACTGTGCGTCTACGCGAAACGTCTCGAAGAGGGAAAGTTCGCATGCCTGTGGTCCAGCGGTGACGGCGAGCCAGTGCGACTGACGACGACAGAGTTGTCGTTGTTTCTGGAGGGGAGCCGGTTGGTCGGAAAAATATCTTTGTCACCTCCTGAAATGAAGCATTTTTCACTTGCCGTGAGATCGTCTCTATGATCTAATCGTATTCCGTGGTTCGCATAAAAAACGAACACGACCTCGAAACACTCCGCCAGATAGCTCTCCTCGTTGATAACGAGAACCAGCGCCTCGTCAATGAAAACGTTCGTCTGCGAGTGGAACTGGCGAGACTCCATGGTGTGCCGGAAACGGAGCAACTTGAACTGTCGGTTCTCAAGCAACTACAGGAAAAGCGAGAGAGCATTTTCCGCATCGACGAAAAGCGGACCCGGAAGAAAACGAAGGCTAAAAAGAACAAGAAGAAAGGGCACGGCCCGCGCGAACAGCCTCATCTTCCCGTGGTCGACAAAGTAATCGAACTCGCCGAGACAGAGAAAAAGTGCTCGGTGTGCGACGGCGAGATGGCGGGTCAATACGAGGAATCGGAAGTGGTGACGGTGGTGAAGCGGAGCTTCGTCATCGAACGGCATTTGCGGAGAAAGTACCGCTGCCGATGTAACGCGAACGTCGTCACCGCACCGGCGGCGACGAAGCTTCAGCCCGGAGGCCGCTACTCGGTGGAGTTCGCGACCGAAGTGGCCATCAGCAAGTACCTGGACCATATGCCTCTCGAGCGCCAGGTTCGGATGATGCGCCGCGAAGGGCTAGATATCGACAGCCAGACGCTGTGGGACCAGCTGAACGTACTGGCACGTCATCTGAATCCGGTGTACGACGCTCTGGGAGAGAAGGTTTTGGAGTCACCCGTCATCCACGCCGACGAAACGCGGTGGCCTCTGATGGGCTCGATGAAGAAGTCGGCGGGCACGGTGTGGGGCGTTTCGAGTCCGGACATCGCGTACTACCGAATGCTGCCGACGAAATCGACGGAAGATGGCCAAAAGGTGCTGGGGACCTACTCCGGCATCGCGGTTGTGGACGGCTACGCGGTGTACGAGGTGCTAGCTCGAGCCGGTCCAGACGGCTACGCGGCTCGTGCCGGTCCACAGTTTCGTCTCGCCCACTGCTGGGCGCACGTGAAAAGAAAGTTCGACGAAGCCAGCGAGCACTACCCGCAAGCTTGCTCCGAAGTGCTTCGTTTGATCGGAGAGCTGTACGAAGTCGAACGCGAGGTCCCGGGTCCGTTTCCCGGCGATGAAAAAGCTCAGAAACTGAGACTTCGTTTACGCAAGCAACGTTCGCAGCGGATCTTGAAAGCGATTCGGCAATGGGGCGAGAGCCAAAGAGGATTGCCGCGAAGCGACTTCGGCAAGGCGGTCCGCTACATGCTGGAGAGATGGGAGACACTCACGCTGTTCGCCGAAAACCCTCTCGTCTGGCTTGACAACAATCACGCCGAGCGCGCCCTGAGGGAACCTGTCGTCGGTCGCAAAAATCACTACGGCAGTCGAACGAAACGCGGAACCGACGTCGCAGCGCTGTTCTACACCCTGTGCGAGACCGCGAAGCTTCAGAACGTCGACCCCAGGGCCTACATGCTCGAAGCGGCCTACGCCGCCATCAACCAGCCAGGAACCGTGTTACTCCCCGACGCCCTACGCAACAACTCCGCTGCGTAGCTTCTCCTCCGAATCGCGACGTTCCAACCCGCCCCAGTGGGGCACGGCGAGGAGTTACGGCTGAGCTCGCCTTCGTTCAACTGCGTGAGTTCGACGGGGGTCCTGCCGGAAGCGGGGGACACGATAGAGCCCAGCCCTAGCCGTCGGGGTGTAAACGATCGTATCGTCGGGTCCCCAGGTGCCGCCCCGGGCGTTCGGCGTATCGGCAATGGTTAGCGCCGCGCCACCACTGACCGACGCCTTCTTCAGGGCGCCGGGGGTGAAGAACGCCAACCACTGACTGTCGGGCGAGAAGAAAGGGCTGGCAGCGCCTTCGGTGCCGCTGAGCGGTGTGGCTTCCAGGCTGTCGAGGGACCGGAGGTAGATCTGAGAATTCCCGTCGGGCGTCCCGCCCCACGAAGGCGAGTGTCTTTCCGTCCGGAGAAAGCACCACCATCCACCATGAAGGCCAGTGTACGTAGCTAGTTGATGATTGCCGGACCCGAGCGCCACCGAAAACCGCACGGTTGATTCAGAAGGTATCTCCGACTGCCAAGGTCTCCAGAGGGCGACGAGAAAAGCGACGCTGACGATGCCCATGAGAGCCCAGGGAAGCATTTGTTTCCTGGGTTGAGCCGCCTCGAATGCCACGGGGGTCCTCGGCGATGCGAGTATTTCCTCGATCTCGTTCCCTGCGTCCCCAATGTCCCTCAGTCGCTTCTTGCGATCTTTCTTGAGACACCGGCGCAAGAGGTTCTGGATCCTTGGATCAAGGTCGGATGGAACAGCTTTCCAATTCGGCTCCATCCGAGGATCGCGGCCAGAACGTCCGAGACATCCTCGCCACCGAACGCTCTCTTTCCAGTCAACATCTCGTAGAGCACGATGCCAAAGGAGAAGATGTTGGTGCGTTTATCGACTGTCTTGCCCTTCGCCTGCTCGGGACTCATGTAGGCAGCGGTGCCCAGAATGACCCCAGCTCGGGTCGCATCTCGGCTAAGGGTGGGGGACTGCGAGAGCTCACTCTCCGGTACTTCATCGGCAAAGGCCTTGGCGAGCCCGAAGTCGAGCACCTTCACATGACCTTCGGGATCTACTTTGATGTTGGCAGGCTTCAGGTCGCGGTGAATGACGCCCTTTTCGTGCGCGGCTTCCAGTGCCTCAGCGATTTGTAGGGAGAGCGCCAAAGCCTCATCCACGGGAAGTGGCCCGCGGGCTATGCGCTCGGCGAGGGTTTCCCCCTCGACCAGCTCCATCACCAAGAAGGGCTTGCCTTCGGCTTCTTCGAGGCCGTGGAGCGTTGCGATCCCCGGATGGTTCAGTGCGGCGAGAAGCCTCGCCTCTCGCTCGAACCGGGCCAGCTTCTGAGGATGCTGCGTGAACTCTTCAGGAAGGACTTTGATGGCGACTTCCCGCCCGAGTTTGGTGTCCTTGGCGCGGTAGACTTCCCCCATTCCACCTGCACCAATGGGTTCCAGGATTTCGTATGCGCCAAGGCGCGCGCCCGCATGGATCGTCATGTTTCACGAAGGGAATCATATACTTGACGATCCTAAAGTCGGCCTTTGGCTATGGAATCGGCTAATCTCACCGAGGTTGTGAACGTGTAGGAGCTTGTTCTTTCCTGCCTGACTTCTGAGCCACATTTCAGCCCCTTTGCTGTATCCGCCTCCGTCCAAAACGATGATGGTGTTGAACTCGTTCAACTGGATCGACAAGACCTCGAACGGGTACTTTTCCTCCACACTGCCTGGGGACGCCTGCCACTTGCATTGAATGACCAGGCAATCCGGCCATCGTTGCGGATGGTACAGGATGAAATCGACACGCCTGTTTTTGCCATAGATGTCGCGCCCGACGGAGCATTGTTCGGCGAAGATCGGCTGCCTCAACTCACGCATGGCAAAGAACCGCCCACTCGAAACGCGTTCGTATTCCTCGGATAGAAGATCGCTGACCGCGTTCTCTAATCGACGCCCGCGCTTGTTAGCCCTTGACCCTTTACTCATAGCTAGTGGACTGTAACAACTGAACGTTTAGTGGTTTTAATGCGTCGTGACGGATCGTTGTAGGTCCACTTCACGGGCTTGGGGTCTTCGTTGTACTTGCGAATGTAGCGCATGATCTTGCGGGTCAGGTCGTGGGTTGACGTGAACACGCCTCGATGGATCAGGGCACGCTCGATCTTGGAGAACCAGAGTTCGATTTTGTTCAGCCAGGAGGAATATGTGGGTGTGAAGTGGAGTCGGACTTTTGGGTTGGCCTCGAGGAACTGTGCGACCTTGGCGGTCTTGTGAGCCGACAGATTGTCGAGGATGACATGTATTTCGCGCTTTCGCTTGTGGCTCGCAACCAGCTGCTCCAAGAAGGCGACGAACTCCTGGCTGGTATGGCGGCGGACAGTCTTGCCCAAAACCACCCCCGTCTTCGTGTCGAAGGCGGCGTAGAGAGAAAGCGTTCCATGCCGGACGTACTCGAAACCGTGTCGCTCGGCCCGCCCGGGAGACAACGGCAAGATCGGGTCCCGTCGATCCAGGGCTTGGATCGCCGTTTTCTCATCAATACAAAACACCGCAGCGTGCTGAGGTGGATTCATATATAGACCGATGATATCCGCTGCCTTCGTCTCGAAATCCGGATCGTTGGAGGCCTTGTAATGCTCAATTCGGTGTGGCTGGAGACCATGCTTTTTCCAAGTGCGAGCCACCATCATGTGATGGATTCCCAGCTTCTTCGCAAGTCGACGCGTGCTCCAGTGAGTCGAGCCGTCGGTCGGTTTTTTCTGCGTCCACGAAAAAATCCGTGCTTCCATCCGAGGCGTGAGCACTTGAATCGGACGCCCCTCGTGACGCGCGTACAGACCTGCCAGACGCTCCTCCAAGAATCGGCGTTTCCACTTGCTGATAAAAGGCGCCGTGCAGCCCACCGTCTGCTGCACCTGCGTATAGCTTGCACCGTCTGCCAGCAAGAGCAACATCCGAGCGATCCGCGCGTCATCCGCTCGACCGCTACGGCTCGAAACTCGTTTGCCAAGCTCCCTATGTTCCGCTTGAGTCAACACAACGGCTCTCCCTCGCATGAGAGAGATATTACAACTAAACACTAAATGTTACAGTCCACTAGTGATGATCAACTCGGACACAGTTCCGCGTTTACTAGCCTGGCTGTTAATAAGCCGAGGAGCGACTGTTTTATGCAGGATGGTCTTTCCTCCTCGGTAGAGGCGCCGGATAAGCGACGTATCCGAATTGCTCAACATGACGTTGGCTCCCATGTTGATCCAACCGTTGATTGCATCACGTAGACGCTCCTGATCCTCGGGCGTGAACCCACCAGCTTGGTATCCTGTAAAAGTTTCGTGATAGGGCGGGTCACAATAGACGAAATCGTTCGCATTCGGATGAACGGCCCTCACGAAGTCACCGACTTGTATCGTGGCTTTCGCCAGTACCTTGCTCGCCGCCCGTAATTTATCGGCGTTGCATATATCTGGATTCTTATAGCGTCCCTTTGGAACATTGAACTTGCCAGCTTTGTTCACGCGGTAGAGTCCGTTGTAACAAGTTTTGTTCAGATAGATGAAGCGCGCCGCAATTCCGATCGAGGTGTCGGGCTCTTGTGCACGAACTTGAAGGTAATGCTTTTCGTTCCTATGTCCTCGCTCGTGAGCTTTCAACGCTTCGATCAGCTCATCAACTCGGTCTTTTACTACTTGGTAGGTGAGGACCAATTCCTCATTCAGGTCGGATAGGACAGCTCTATCAATCCGATCCGCCATCGTAAAAAAGACGGCACCGCCGCCAACAAACGGTTCCCAATAGGTGCTCACACGCTCAGGAAAATACTTGGCAATCTCTGGGATTAAGGTTCTTTTTCCACCGGCCCACTTAACGAAAGGCATGGCCGGGGCCTTATCAAGATAAGGGCGCTTCGTGCGCTGAAGCACACGTTTAAGCTCACGATTGAACTGCACGATGTTACTCATGAGATCAACCCTTTGTACGTCATCCGACTAGAAAGGCCATTCTCAATCAGGTGGGCTACACGGGCTGCTCGCCCCATATCCTTGTTGTTCATACGGAAGGCGCATCCGTCAAGGTAACGCTGCGTGTGCTTCTTGCTCCACCAGTGGTGGATCCCGAGTACGCGCGCTTTACGAGAGCCCAAAATGACTCGATGCTGTTCGTATGAGCTTCGCCACGAACATACTCGCCAAGAGTGGGCAATACGGGCCTTCCGCCCAACGCAGCCTTTCGAGCTGCTTTAGGCAGGACAGCCCTCCGGAAAATCTCGTAAGAACCCAGCCTAGTGCCGGAAGTGAGCGACATCGTGAGGCCTTTTGGTCTGGCCGATCAGCGTGAAAATAACCCCTAGCGAGCTGAAAAGTCAAAAGGGTTTGGTCTTCGAGGTGACGGGAAACGAGGGTCTATTTCGGAACGGGGCTAGTCCAGCCACATCGTGCGCACTAGTTCCTGAAGCGGCACGCCCTTTTTTGACTGCAATAGCAAGAAGCTCCCCACCCGATTCTTGACGCCTTTTTCTTCGAGGAACGTACCGCAGTTCCAGACGTGCAGCGGCGGTTGGGGAGGTCGGGAGATCTTGGCTTCCCCGGCTCGGTGCGTGTGGCCGAAGACGAAGCCGTCCACTTTTCGACCCCGACAACAGAAGCGCACGTAGGCGACAATGTTTTGCTTCAGGCCGCGGTCGATGGGCCGACCCCGGGCCTTTCCTCGCGTGAGGTCACCGAGCTTGCCCACCGCATGCAACGCGCCGACGGCACGCTGGTAAACGCCCTGGCGGACTTGGTAGTTCACCGCGCCGCCATCCACGATGCTCTGATAGAGGCCCACCCGCCGAAAGAAGCTCTGCCGGGCGTTGGTGGCGGCTTTCTTGTCTTTTGAATTCACGTCGCGGAAGGCACGGTGGGCATCGATTCCAAGTCCCTGGCTTGCGTCCAGGTAGTGTCCGTGGCCCAGAACCAATCGATGGTCGCCGAGGCGGAGCTCCAGATGGGGATAGGTGACTTCGAAGGAGGCTTCGTCCGACGCGAGGACGCCGCGCAGGAAGGGTTTACGAAAGTGCCGGTAGAAGCTCACCTTGCCACGAAGCCGTTTGCCGGTGGCAAGCCGCGCCATCAAGTAGCGGTCGACCGACAGGTAGTCGAACAGGCGATAGTCATGGTTTCCGGGAACGAAGTGGATGTACTTGGCTTCCACTTGGGTGACCAGCTCGTTCAGGAAACGGCGGAAGCCTGCCGAGCGCCGTCCTCCGGTTCCTTGCGGCATGCCTTCGATAGCCAGGGACCAGTTGCCGATCTGCAGATCGAGGATGTCACCCAACAGCACGACGCGGCGGATCGGCTTGTGCTGTCTCGCGATGAGAAGAAGCTTCTCGAGCTGGGAGCTGCTATGAAGGAGAGAGCGTGGATCGCCGAAATGTAAATCCGAGAAGACGATGGCTTCGGCGCTCATGTACGCGCATGATCGGGTGGATCCTTTTCGGTGTCGGGTTCGGTGTCGAGCAACAAGCCTGTGTCCGACAACCGATCGATGGCTCGAACCAGATCGCGATCGGACTCGGGCTGAAAGAGCACACCGTATCCCGGAGTGACGTCTGCGCTCCCTGGTTGCTCGCAGATGGTGCGCCACACCGTCAGGGCGCGAAGCTTCAGCCGACCCCTTGCGTCTGCGGGTAGACCCAGGATCACTTCGATCTCTTCTCCCACCCAGACGTCGGCGCCCAGAGTGATGAAGGTGCCGCGGGGGCTCAGATTGCGGACTTGGCCGGCGCGCCAGCGTCCGGCCGACTGCACCAGCACCGGTATCGGCAGCCGCGCTTCGAATCGGAACCTTTCCTTGCCGGTAGAAGCCACTATCTTATCCGTTGGGTTGGGAAGGTTTAGTGTACATCATCTTGTCTTGGGTGTGAATTGGACACCGGGAAAACGTTACATTCTGTTGTACTTGGTCCCGGCGCCCCCTTCGCGAGGGCTCCAGCGGGGCCCGAGCACGTCGGTTGTCTTGCAGTCGACGCAGTTGGAGGGGTTCACGGCGAGCTTCCCGTCTTGACTCTCGTAGACGGCGGCGGGACACATGTGTTGATAGAGCTCGGCGACTTCTTGGGGCACCGTCGGCCCGACTCGCAGGTGGGACGGCATGTCGTCCCGTGTGTTATTGCCGGAACGAAAGACGCCGTCCAGTTTCGTAAACGTGAGCTTGCCGTCCGCTTTGGGCTCGACCGGCGCCACAATCCGCCGCGTCTCCGCCGCATCTTCTTCGACGTCGATCTTGCCGCCCGGAAAGACGCCTCCGGTGACCGTCATGAGGCCGGCCTTGATGCCGCCTGAGTAAAAGCCCGACTTGAAAGCGAGTCGCATGTTCCGGGTGCGGTAGAGATCCCGGTGGATGAAGCTTTGCCGGATCGCCTTGTCGTAGCCGGCGAGCCCGGCTTGCGATGTATCGTTGGCTGTAAAGACCTCGAATATCGTGCGGGCCGCCAGGATTCCCGACATCATGGCGTAATGAATGCCTTTCAACGAAGGGACGTCGACGAAACCGGCAGCGTCCCCCACCATCAAGAGGCCGTCGCCGTGACAACGTTCCGGAAGCGCATGATAGCCACCCTCGGGAATCGTCTTGGCACCCCATTCCAGCATCTCTCCGTCCTCGAGATAAGGTCGGAAGAGGGGGTGCGACTTCATCTGTTGCAGGAGCTCGTGTACGTCGAGCGAGTGCTGGTGGTAGTCGAGACCCACCACGATTCCGAGGGAGACGAGGTTCTCTGCCATTGGATAGAAGAAGCTGCCGCCGAAGGCGTCGCGGGGAAGTGGCCAGCCCAACGTGTGCACCACCGCGTCCAGGGGACGCTTTACTTCCCAGAGCTCTTTGACGCCGAGCGCGAAGAGCTGCGGGTTGGGTGAGGTGATGTCCTGCCATTTCAGGTAAGCCTGTGACAGCGGACCACGTGTTCCTTCCGAGAGCACGGTGACCCGCGCGGTGACGTCGGTCGGTGGGACGTAGGCACCGCCCGGTCGTCCTTCCTTGTCCAGGCCGGCCGGCGTTGTGCGGACGCCGCGGACCTTCTTGCCCTCGACCAGAAGAGAGTCGACGGGAAACCCCGTGAAGAGGTTGACGCCCAGTTCTTCGGCTTTTTCTCCCAGCCAGCGCGTGAGCTCGCAAATGGAAGCCACGTAGTGGCCGTGGTTCCGCATGGTGGGCGGCGTCGGAAGCCGGATCTGACCACCTTGGGTCATCAAGTAGACCCGTTCGCGCGTCACCGGCGTGCGAAAAGGAAAATCCTTGTCTTCGAGCTCGGGGAAGAGCTCGCGGAAGGCAATGGGGTTGACGACCGCTCCCGAGAGACAGTGATCGCCGAGACGCTCGGCCTTTTCCATCACCCCGATCTCGAGCTCCGTACCGGTTTTCTTCGCCAGGCGCGCGAGCTCGATGGCCCCGGCCAGCCCCGCCGGCCCGCCGCCCACGAAGACGACGTCCAAAGTCACGGCCTCCTCTCCGGGAGCTTCTTCGCGGATCAGCTCGTCGACAGGGAGCAGTGGTTGGAAGTCCGCCGGTCTGAAAGTTGCCATGAGAGTCTCGTTTCCTTCCCGTATTAGAGCCCGTAGCGCTCTGGCTCCCAGGTGAGCTTCAGCTCGCTCGGTGGGGCCATGTAGCCCAGGAGTGCGGAGGAAGCGACCACCGCCGGGCTTGCCAGGTAGCCCTCGCCGCCGATGCCCATTCGGTTCTGCCAGTTCCGATTGAACGACGTGATCGCACGCTCGCCGGGTTTGAGCGCATCGGGACCTTGGCCGAAGCAGGGACCACACCAAGAGTCACGTATCTGTCCGCCAACCGACCGCAACACGTCGGCAACGGTTTCGCCGTCCAAACGCGGTTCGGGATTCTCGATGAGCAACTTCACCCCTCCCGAGCCGGGAAAGATGACGAAGTCTCGCGCCGCCTGCCCGTACCCGGCATCGCGCGCGGCGCGAAGGACCAGCGCCGCCTGCAGCAAGTCCTGATAGCTTCCGTTGGTGCAGGATCCGATATACGCCTTGTCGAAGGTCAGGTGCTCCTGCGCCACTTCCTCCGCCGGAAACGCATTGCCGGGGCTGAACGGTTTGGCAATCATCGGCTGCACGGCGGAGAGATCCAACTCCTCGTCGATCTCGTAGGCGGCATCCTTGCCCGGTTGGATCGGCGGGTAGGGGAGATGGAGCCCGCGGGCCTGGTACCACGCCAGGGTGATTTCGTCAGGAGCGAAGATGCCATTCTGTGCTTCTCCCTCGGCCATCATGTTGGCGATCGTATTGCGGTAGGCGATGGGGAGCTCCTGGTTTCGATCCTCGAACTCGACGGACATTCCCTGCGACTGTTTCGCCCCCCAGTGCTCGAGCAGTTTCAGGACGATGTCTTTTCCGCTGACCCATGGCTGCAGTTTGCCGGTGAACGTGACGCGTCTCGCCTTGGCGAGCGTGAAGTAGACGTAGCCGGTAGACCAACCGAAGCCCAACGTCGTCGAGCCGACTCCGATGCCCACCGCGCCGTAGGCGCCATAAGCGCGGCTGTGCGAATCCGCGCCCGGGATGAACTGCCCGGGGAGAATCAGGCCTTGTTCCGGAAAATAGAAATGGAAGATGCCGTCGCCCGGTGTCGCGTAGTGGGGCTTTTCGAGACCGTGCAGCTTGGCGAACGCGTGCCCGATGGCGGTCTGCTTGTCATCGGATTCGGAACCGGTGAACACGAAATGGTCGTTGGCGATGGCGGTTTGTCGAGGGTAGATGGCGTCCCCGCCAGTGATCTGATTGAAGGTGTGGATGGCGAAGGGCACCGTGCCGTCGGACGCAGGGAGGAGATCGGCGTAGACGCGCAGGGTTACCCCCGGTCGCACCTCGGCGTTCTTGTCCACTCGGTGCGCCCAGACGATCTGTTCGGTGGTGGTCAAGCGCCGTGCCGTCTGGGCGTCGGGCCATTCGATGACCGGCGTCTGCGCCACCGAGTTGCGAAACTCCCGGCGGCCGACGTTGAAGATGCCGCCGCTGCGCCGGATCTCGTCTTCTTTCGGCGTGAGTGGAAAGGGCTCGTACGTTTTGCCCTGGGTCTCGTTGGTCAGCGCGCGGGTGCTCGGATCGAAAGTAAACTCGTCGCCATCTCTAGCGTCGTGAACGGCCTGAGGAGACTGGAGGACCTGGAGCCCCAGGTTCAGTGCATTGCGGCGGAAGATGTCGCCCATGTTGTTCCCGCAGACGACCACGAGCTCGAGCCCGACCTCTTCGGCTACCGCCTTGAGGCCAGCCGGGCTCATCTCTCGCGACGAGCCGATGGCGAACCGATCGCCGGCAACCACGAAGGTCTCGCCGGCGTGAACTCGTTGGCGGAAGTCCGGCATCAGGTAGCGGAACGCCCCCTTCTTCCATCTCTCGTCCAGCTTGTGGAGACTCTCCGACACGCAATCGGCGGCGGGAGTGATTTGATCGGTATCGATGGCGTCGAGCTTGCGTCCCGAATGCTTGGGATCCCAGAAGATCAACGCCTTGCCCGTGATGAGACCCTCCCGGCCTTCATCTCGAGAAGCTGGCGACTGGTCTGCGGAGAGCAGTTTCTTGAACGTCACTCCGGGCCGGAGGCGGGCTGGCTTGATGGTTTGCACGTCTACCGAGATTATATTTTCCCCGGCGCCAGAAAGGGAACCGCGGTCCGTTGGTTTGACCGGGGCTCCGTTCTGTCCTGGCTTGTCCGAAGGGTTTACCTGGCCGGGGGCGACTTTTATTCTGGGAGAGAGGGAAAGAGGCTTCTTTTTTCGGTCGGAAGATTCAGGGGAAACTAGGACGTGAGGTGGAAGGCTTCGCACCCGGTTTGGAAGGGTTTGAGGCTCTAGGCCAGCGAATCTAGACCCAGATAATGCCGTTTTGGCTCATCTCACCTCTGCGTTCTACGACAAAAGTGCCGTTTCTGTGACCCGTATTCTCGACGGACTTCAGGGAGTTTGTCACCACTTTTGGGGTATTTGAGGGCGTCACCCCCTAGATATAGTAGGTGTGGGATTTTCACAACGATCACACACGTTATGCACAGCTTTTCCATAAGTTTTCCACGAACGGAACCAAGGGCTCGCTCACTCAGCTTAGTCTCTCGACATGATCCAGAAGATATGGTAGTATGTATTCAGTATGGCAACGACCAAGGTCACTTTTACTCTCGATCGCGCCACGGTTGGGCGTCTCCGTCGTGCCGCCGAGCGGCTTTCGAAGTCCCGAAGCGAGATCGTGCGAGAGGCGATCCGCGACTACAGTGAGCGGATCGGCAAGCTGAGTGAGCAGGAGCGGCTGCGCATGTTGGACGTTTTCGATGAGGTCGTGGCGCGTATTCCGTCTCGTCCGCTGGCCGAAGTGGAGCGTGAGCTGAGAGAAGTTCGGTCCGCCCGGCGGGGCGGGGGTCGGCGCTCCGCAGAGTAACGCGCGCTCGTGACCGTCCTCGATACATCGGTGCTCATCGACGCCCTTACTGGGCCAAAGCGCTCGGCACCTGCCCTTCGCAAGATGATTGAGACAGGCGAGCGGCTTGTCGTGCCCGCGCTAGTTCTCTACGAATGGTTGCGAGGACCCCGCCTGCGGCAGGAGTTGGCAGCCCAGAAAGCGCTCTTCCCACGCGAATCCGCGGTGCAGTTCAGCTATGAGGAAGCTGCGCGGGCGGCGGGTCTCTACGGTGAGGTCATCCGGCCACGCGGGCGTGAGATCGACCTTGCCATCGCGGCCACTGCTCTGGTGCAGCGTGCTCGTCTCTGGACGTTGAACGTCACAGATTTTGAGGATATCCCCGATCTCGAAGTGTCTCTACCCTAGTGATTGCGAGAAAGAAAAGGGCGGAGGAAATTATCCCTCCGCCCCAGGTGCGTCTAACTATCCGCTAGAGTTTCAGTCCGTTTGCGTACCGTTCTCGCGTACCTCTTGGCCGATGACCTTGGCCGGGTCCGCGCCTGGCTTGGGCACGAACTTCTGCACGCGGCCGTTGAAGACCTCGGCGACGTACAGGTTCAGGTCCTGATCCACCGACATCTGGTGAGGGCCCTCGAACCGGCCGTGCTGTCGTCCAGGTGCACCCCAGCCGTAGAGGTAGTTGCCGTTCAGATCGTACTTGAGGATCCGGTCCGTCCCGCCGTCGGATACCCACAAGGTCTGGTCTTCGGTGATCAAGTGGTAGTACGGCGATGACCGGACACCGGTCCCGAACAGATCGAGAAACTCACCGTTCTCGTCGAAGACCTGGAGCCGCCGGTGACTGCGATCTACAACGTAAACGCGTCGATCCGAGCTGATCGCGATGCTGTGGACGGTACGGAACTCGTTGGGCCCGGGGTTGTCTGCATCGGCAGGCGGCCCGCCCCACTCTGCTAGGAAGTTACCGTCCGGATCGAACTTCGCCACGCGCGTTCCTCCGTACCCGTCGCTGATGAAGAACGTCCCGTCGGGCAGCCAGGCAATGTCGGTCGGCCGATCGAAGAGCTTCCCGGTGTCACGGCCCCTCTCACCCAGGGTGCCGAGGGTCATGACGAGCTCGCCGTCGTAGGTGAACTTGTGGATCACGTGGAGCTGGTCGTCGATCACCCACACGTGCTTGTCGTTGTCGTACGGGCTGATTTTGATCTTGTGAGGTCCGCGGCCACACGGCGCCTCGAAGAGGCCGTCGTGCTGCGTCCATTCTTGGACCAGGTTACCGTCGCCATCCACCACGAAGATGATATGGTGCATGCGCCGTTCCCAGCCCCGCGTGTTGCCGGTTTCCTCGCACCGGGCGTTGATCCCGTCCGGGTTGCCGGTCGTGTTACCGCGACTTGGATCGAGCGCCGAGTAAAGCGTCCACGACGGCACGCCTTCGGGCAACGGCAGCTCGCCGCGCTGAGCGTACCAGATCCGGTCCGGGGTCTCGGCGTAGACGGCGCCCATTGAGCCGAAGGTCCATCCCTCGTGCGAGACGCCGTCGTCCAAGTCTGGCAGGGGCTTCGCAAAATCCTCTACGAACTCGTAGGGGCCGAACTCCTCCTGACCGCCCCTCTCTTGTTCTTGCATCATCGACGCCGCTGGTGACAACAACACCACCGCGCCGAGAATCATGAAACACCAAGCTAGTACACGCATCGTCATCCTCCCCTTTTGCCCTTAATGCCTTAATAGTCCGGCCTGAGGTCCGACCCCGCAGTCGATACCCGAGCCCGTGGATCGTATCAGCTCCCGGATCGGGGTTGCAACCGCAAAGCTAGATATATTGCGGCAGCGATCAGTCGCCACGAGCGCGCGCGGCAATGCGCGTGTAGACTTCTCGATCGCTCTCCGAAAAACAGCAAAACACCACGCGCTCAGGTAGCTCGTGGGCTTCAAGCCATTTGCGGACAGTGGTTTGGGCCACCTCGGCCGCCTGCTCGATTGGGTACCGGTAGGCTCCCGTGGAGATAGAGGGAAAAGCGATGCTCCTGAGCTCACTCTGGCTGGCTAGACCCAGGCTCTGTTCGTAGCAGCTCGCCAGGAGCTCCCGCTCGCGTCTCTTGCCTCCGCTCCAGACCGGCCCGACGGCGTGGATGACGTAGCGGGCACGGAGACGGTAGCCCTTGGTGATCTTGGCCTCGCCGGTCTCGGCACCCCCGAGGGTCCGACACTCGGAAAGGAGGTCCGGGCCGGCGGCTCGATGGATGGCGCCGTCGACCCCTCCGCCGCCCAGCAGCGATTTGTTCGCCGCGTTGACGATAGCGTCGACGTCGAGCTCGGTGATATCGCCTCGGACGATCTCGACGCGGTGACGGGCGGTCGTCATTGGCTCCTATTCCATCTGCGACACAATTTCGGAGTCAAGCCCATTCTTAGTTGAAACTCTCCACGGCTCACGTTTAAGCGACCTTCTTCTTCGATACGGTTGATGTCTTCGCCTCGATCTTCAGTTCCCGCTTGAGAGCTTCGCGAAGCTTGGGAAGATGGCGGTAGCCCACCACCTTCCTCAAGCGCGGTTCGATGTCTACGAGCGCCGTTGCCAACCAGCGCTGGCGTTGGCTCGAGTTCTTCCAGTGGTCGACCTTCGCGCAGCGTTCCTCGACGAGAGCATTGACGGACTCAAGGCAGTTCGTCGTCTTGAACGAACGGCCCAGCACCCCGTATACGCCGAGTCGATGCAACGTCAGCGTCTCCTCGAGGCCTTCCTCCAGGCTGCCAGCTGCGGATTGGTTCCGCTCTTCTAACTCACCGTGGAGTTGCTCGAGCGCAGTGAGGGCCTCTTCGTACTCCGGCCTGTTGTAGGCCCACTGGAGCCGCTTGCGCCATGACGCCTGCTCGCCCTTGGACAGGTAGCTCACTACGTTTTCACGTTTGTGCCACTGGCAGCGTTGTATCAGGGCCCGCTTACGGAATGCCTTCTTGACTGCCGCTTGGAGACCCTTGCCGCCGTCGATGATCACCAGCAGACCCTGGGAGATATCGAGTCCCCGCTCGAGCAGTGAACGCAGGAACGGCGTCAACACCTGCCCGTTCTCCGTGTCCGTCTCCACGAAGCCCAAGAAGCGTTTTTCCCCGCAAAGCGTGATGCCCAGAGCCACGACCATCGTTGCCTCGGCGAATGTCTTCCCATCCAGAAACAGCGCCACCACATCCTCGCCGGTCAGATCCCGTTCCTGCATCTCCCGCAGCTTCGCAGCGCTCGCTTGCACGAACCCTCGGGACACCGTTGAGCTCGACAGCCCGATGGCGCCCGGAATCGCTTCCGCTGCCGCCTCGTAGTTGCGACAAGAGATTCCGTAGAGAACTCGTTTCAGCAGAAGATCATTCACCTCACCGCCGTGGCTCACCGCCTCGTAGCAGCGAAGCGGAATCTCTCCTCCCTCGATGCTCCGAACCCGTGGCACACGGATCGGTACCCGCTGGCCGCCAAGCCCTACCGTGCCCGGGTTGCTTCCGGGACGGCGACCGCGCTCCAGCTCGTCCTTGCGAGACTATCGCTCTCCCGCCAACGCCTTCACTTCGTCGTCGAGCAACTCGTGAACGTGCATTAGACCAAGGGGGACCAACGAACGGATCATCTCTACCTTGGCGTCCAGCGCGAGTTCCCCGTAATCCTCGTGCCTCACCATCTCGACCTCACCCAAACGACGCGACTTCTTGCGTTTATTGACCGAACGTAGCAGACTTCCCATCTCGGCTTCCTTTCTTCGCGGCTTGATTTTGTTTTGTCCAACGCCATCAAACCACGGGGTTTGGAGCCGTTTCAATTCCCAACTAAGATTGGCACACTTTCCAATTTCGAGGAGCGTCTTATCGTCCAGGCGGTGTCCGCCTTCAAAGCTCCACTCCTCGAACGGGATGCCGAGGTGGCCTAGACGTTCCCGCAGCTCCGCCTACGTGACTCCGGAAAAAACCGTTCGCGCGTGCCCCCAGCCACGGAGAGTTGCATCGAGCGGAGACGGCGCACGCTTTCTTCGTCCTCCAGTTCGGGCGGAAGGGTTTCGCCCCACAAAATCAGCCGTTTGATCGCGAACGTGCGTCGACACGCCCATCTTGCCGCAGTCGCGGCTCCCTGAGAGAACCCGAGAACGGTGACGGAAATCGTGGTGTCGGTGATTCGAGAAAAGACGTTCGCCCGCACGGAGTCGAGGTACTTCAGGTAGTCATCGATCTCGTTTTGACGATCCTCGCGTGTCATCCACGACGCCCCGACGTTCTGATCGGGGGAATCCAAATAGAAGCGCGAGAGCGCCTCGGGGGCCACGATCAGTCGCGTCCCGTCGTCGAGAGCCGAGAGGTCTCGGATGAACGTCGACGCAAGCTGTCCGTAACCGTGGCAGGCGAACCAGAGCTCGCGCGGCTGCTCCGACGCTCCCATGGTAAGGAAGCGCGCGGTACGCCGAGCGGTGATGTAGTGTTCGGAGATGGCGGGGGAACTTAGTGTCCCCTTCGGGGATGGTGGAAACCCCTCGCCTTTAGGCGAAGAAAAGATTGTCGAAGTCCCCGAAGGGGACGAGACTCCCCCGACTGAAGTCGGGGGGTTGAGAGTGAAGCGGGCGCATGAAGTCGACTTCCAGTCGACGCGCCCGCGCAATCCACCGGCTTAAGCCGGTGGTTGATTTAATTTCTCAGTCACCCGCAGAGGTCAATTCGTCGGAACGAGACGCTTCAATTCCTCGAACCAGTTAAGGACGAGGATCAAATCTGTCGGAGTCGTGGTTTCCTCGCTACCACCTTCCTTGATCATCAAGAAACGCTCACCGTCGGGAGACACGTCGTAGGTGCGACCGCCAGTGCCAGCAAAGGCATCAAAATATGATGCCTCGAAGACGACCTCGGGGTTGCCGAAGTCAAGGCGGGATCGATACGTACAGAGACCACCGTCAGCCGACCTCGATCCAGATAGAACAACTCGCTGCCGTCCCGAGCCCAAAGCGGCTGGATACCACCGCCTCTCGAGACCTGCTGGAGACCCTCCTCGACGTTGGGGAACGGGCGCACGTAGATCTCGTATTGACCCGAGGCGCCGGATTGGTAGGCCAGCCAACGGCCGTCGGGCGAAATTTCTGCGTTCTGCTCGTTGAACTCGGTGGCTAGGAGAGGCTCCAACGACCCGTCGCCGTCTAGCGAGCGCACGATTAGATCGCGTTGTCTTTGGGGATGGTCCTCCCGATACACCAACTGCTTTCCATCGGGGGAGGAGGCATTCGGAACCTGCATATTCTCACTTTCGGTGAGCCGCTCGACCGTGCCGGTGCCGTCCGCCGCTTTCCAAAATAGATTTCTAGAACCGCCATCACGGGTAGACGCGAATGCCACACGCCGACCGTCCGGTGTCCAGATCGGATAGACGTCGCTACCGGGGTCGAACGTGAGCCGCCTCAGTGTCTCGCGCGTGAAATCCCAGATCCAGATGTCGCTACTCCTGGTCCCGCACGTCGAGGGCAACTTGGTTCCCGTCGGGGGAGATGCGCGGGTAGACGTAGGCACGTGGCTCGGCCGCCAGCGCCTCTTCTCTTCCATCCCGATCCACCCACACCAGCGTTCTGCTGACCTGAGCACCAACACCCGAGACATAGACGAGCGCTCCGGAATCGGAGAAGCTAGCGTGAGCCGCACCGGTTGCGTTAATAACCCCCCTGACACCTTCGACAACAGGAACTGGACCACCGGTCACCTCCAACCGCGCAAGATCGAAAGGAACTGCCAGAAGCGTCTCCTCCAGCGCATAAACCAAGTGCCCCGTGGGGACGTAGCGGGCATCCCTGCCTCCTTCTATGAGCACACGCCGTTCACCGGTTTCGAGCGACTGCGCCACGATCTGAGACTCATCCCATAACGGAGTTGTCGAGAGAAGTGAAGAGCACCGTGTTCCTATCCGGCAGCATCTGCGGCCCATGGGTCACTTCACCCTTTTCCGAATCCATTGGGATCAGGATCTCCGGGATGCCACCATTGGCCGACACGCGTAGGATTCCGTCCGCACCTTGCCCGAAGACGATGGTGTCGTCAGCTCCCCAACTCGCACCATAGGGAGCGCCGACCTCGCATAGGGTCACCGGTGCCCCGCCCGTCACGGAGACCTTCCTGAGGTTGCCTTGAGCCCAAAAGCCAACCCACTCGTCGGGGGAGAAGAAAGGGCTTAATGGGGTTATATCGGTGCCGCGGATGGGCGCTGCCTCCAGCTGATGCATCTCGCGCAGGTAGAGCTGCTGGTTGGCGACGTAGACCAAGCGAGTGCCGTCGGGCGAGAGAGCCACGAGATGACGCCCCGTATTCGTAATGCTGTCACCTGGCGGCAACGTTAGTGGAAAACGCATGATGGTCTGTGCAGGTGGCTCAGCACGCATCATGCTCCAGACGGTGATGCCGCCCATGAGCGCCGCGACGAGCCCTAAGACGAGCCTTTCTCGTGCTCGATTCGCGGCAGAAACGGCGAGCGGTTGTTGCGCCGGCGCAGCGGCTGGCTCGGCGAGGATTTCTTCGATCTCGCTCCCCGCGTCCCCGATGTCCCGCAGACGCTTCTTGCGATCTTTCCTGAGACACCGGCGCAAAAGATTCTGGACCCGTGGATCGAGATCAGATGGGACCGCCTTCCAATCGGGCTCCAGCTTCATGATGGAAGCCAATACATCCGAGACGTCTTCCCCGGCAATCGGGCTCCAGCTTCATGATGGAAGCCAATACATCCGAGACGTCTTCCCCGGTGAACGCCTTCTTTCTGGTCAACATCTCGTAGAGCACCATGCCGAAAGAGAAAATGTCGGTACGTTTGTCGACTGTCTTGCCTCTCGCTTGCTCGGGGCTCATGTAGGCCGCGGTGCCAAGAATGACGCCAGCCCGGGTCGCGTCCCGGCTCAGTGCGGGAGCCGCGGAAAGCTCGCTTTCGGGTACTTCGTCCGCGAAGGCTTTGGCTAGCCCGAAGTCGAGCACCTTTACCCGACCCTCGGAATTGATTTTGATGTTGGCGGGCTTCAGATCGCGATGGATAACGCCTTTTTCATGCGCCGCATCGAACGCCTCGGCAATTTGTTGGGAGAGCGTCAAAGCCTCGTCCACGGGGAGTGCCCCCCGGGAGATGCGCTCGGCGAGCGTCTCCCCATCGACAAGCTCCATGACCAGGAAAGGCTTGGTTTCGAACTCCTCGACTCCATAGAGCGTGGCAATCCCCGGATGATTCAGTGCAGCCAGGAGCCGTGCTTCTCGCTCGAAGCGGGCCAGCTTTTGTGGGTGTTGCGTGAACTCTTCGGGAAGGACCTTGATGGCGACTTCGCGCTCGAGCTTGTTATCCCGGGCGCGGTAGACCTCACCCATGCCGCCCGCACCGATAGCGGCGAGGATCTCGTAGGAACCCAGCTTGGTGCCGGAAGTAAGGGACATCGTGAGGTCCTTCTAGGGTTGACCGATCGGTGTGAAGATAGTCCCCAGATGCTGAAAGGTCAACCTCAGTGCGCCGTTAATACTACCGGGCGAATCCAGCAATTGGCGCCATGAACACCGGGCCTAACCCACCCAGGGCCTCCCTGGCCTCGTCACTGGGATCGCCATAGACCACCAAGCGCGTCGGAGTCACAACGGACAGGAATCGCTCGGCGAAATTCTTCCCAAATGAGCCTAAATGGGCTACCAGTGTCTCCGAGTCCGCATACCTCTCGTAGATATGGCAAGTTTTGCCATCCTCACTGAGGTTCCACTCATAATTCAATGTCTTGGGTTCCTCTTGCGTCGCCTTCACCATCTCGTTCATCACGACTTTGAAGTTGTCCATTTCGCCCGACTTGATCTCGAGCTCGAGTAGAAAGTAAACAGGGTGTCCTTTCGGCAACGGTGCGTGACATGACGGGATGCGATAAGTAGTCTGCCCCCGGGGGTCGCTCGTTGTTGACGGAGGTTTGAAACAAAAAGGAAAAAAATCCTGGACAAAGCGGGACCATCTGTGTAGTCTCATGCCTTCAGTCCTTTCTTTTCGCCTGACGGCCGCTGGCTGGCATTTTTCACCCTCGATGCTCTGAAGAAGGTGTCGGTCAGTGGTGGCGCGGCACTAACCCTTGCCGAGCCGACGGCCGGCCGCGGCGGCACCTGGGGACCGGACGATACCATCGTTTATAGCCAAGCGTTGGAGAGTGGGCTCTATCGAATTTCTGCCACCGGGGGGACCCCGGTCGAGCTCACGCAGTTGAGCGAAGGAGAGCGAAGGCACCGATGGCCGTGGTTTCTGCCGAACGGCGAGGCAGTGCTTTTCATGGTCCAAGCCCCAGGTGCGTCGTTTGACGACGGGAACATCGAAGCGGTTTTCCTCGACACCGGGGAGAGGAAAGTCTTGCTCCGGGGCGGGACCTATCCACGCTACGTCCCCCCCGGTCACCTACTCTACGTCCGCGAGAACACACTTTTTGCCATGCCTTTCGACCCCAACCGAATCGAGCCGACGGGAGAGCCGAGTCCTGTCCTCGAAGGCGTTGCCGGTCGCATAAACGGTGGTGCCAGCGACTACGCTTTTTCGGAGAACGCATCGCTCGTCTATGTCCCCGGTGGTGCTGCTCAGGCTAACAGGAGGTTCGTGTGGGTGGATCGAGAAGGTCGTGAAGAACCGTTGGCAGCGGAGCCGCAGAATTACCAGGAATTCACCCTGTCTCCCGATGGCACCCAACTAGCGGTCCGCATAATCGCCGACAACACGGACGTCTGGATCTATGATCTGGTGCGCGACACATGGACGCGCCTGACGTTCGATCCCGCCACCGAGGCCACTCCGGTGTCGAGTGACAGCGGTAATTGGGCACTCTGGGCCCCCGATGGCCGGGAGCTGTTCTACGTCGGTCCGCAGGCCATGATGGGCGTGTCCATCGAGACCGAGCCGACGATTACACTCGGCAGGCGGGAGCCGTTGTTTGACATGGCGTCATACATTACGCCCAATCCCACTCAGTCGTTTCGCCGCGTGGCCATGCTGCTGACGGCCAGCGGTTCCTGATGATCAAGGTAGGCGGGGAATCGGAAGACACGACCGCGCTGCAAAGCATTGTCCTTGTCCTGAACTGGTTCGAAGAATTGAAACGCCTCGTCCCCACAAACTAACCGATGTCACTCGAAGCTGGCACCAAGTTAGGTTCCTACGAGATCCTCGCCGCCATTGGTGCCGGAGGCATGGGAGAGGTCTACCGTGCCCGCGACACTAAGCTAGGCCGTGAAGTCGCCATCAAAATTTTTCCTGAAGAGTTCTCGCAACATCCTCAGAAGCTAGCTCGCTTCGAGCGCGAAGCGAAGCTTCTCGCCGCGCTGAATCATCCGGGGATCGCCACTCTCTACGAAGTCGAGGAGTTCGAGGGCAAGCCATTCTTAGTGATGGAGCTTGTCGAAGGCGAAACGCTCGCCGAGCGGATTGCCCGCGGGCCAATCCCCGTCGATGAGGCCCTCACGCTCTCCCAACAAATCGCAGAGGCACTCGAAGCCGCCCACGAAAAGGGCGTCATCCACCGCGACCTGAAGCCCGCCAATATTAAGGTAGACCCCGAAGGCCACGTGAAGGTTCTCGACTTTGGGCTCGCCAAGGCTTTCGCCGACGAAGTACCGGAGAGCGAGCTATCCGCGTCTCCGACTCTCAGCCGAGACGCAACTCGAGCTGGCGTCATCCTCGGAACCGCAGCTTACATGAGCCCGGAGCAAGCGAAGGGTAAGACGGTCGACAAGCGCACCGATATCTTTTCTTTCGGCATCGTGCTCTACGAGATGCTGACCGGCAAGAAGGCGTTTGCCGGAGAAGATATCTCGGATGTATTGGCTTCGATCATGAAGCTGGAGCCCGATTGGAATGCGGTTCCCCCCGATCTCGATTCGCGGATTCAGAACCTCTTGCGCCGGTGTCTTAGGAAAGATCGCAAGAACCGCCGCCAGTCTATCGGGGACGTCCGTGTGGAGATTGAGGAAATCATTGCCGACCCGACCGGCGCATCCGCGCAACAACCGCTCGCCGTCTCCGCGTCGAGTCGAGCACGAGAAAGGGTCGCCTGGGGGCTCGTCGCGGCGCTCGCGGGCGGCATCGTCGTCTGGAGCTCATGCGTGCTGAGCCACCGGCAAAGACCATCACACGCTTTCCTTTAACGCTGCCACGGGGTGTGGGTTTCACGAATACGGGTCGTCATCTCATAGCTCTCTCGCCTGATGGCACGCGCTTGGTCTATGTCGCGAACGGGCAGCTCTACCTGCGTGAGATGGATCAACTGGAGGCGGTGCCCATCCGCGGCACCGACATCATCCCAATAATCCCAATAATCCCAATAAGCCCTTTCTTCTCCCCCGACGGTCAGTGGGTCGGCTTCTATGCTGCCGGTGGCACCCTCAGGAAGGTCTCTGTGACAGGCGGGGCACCGGTGACGCTCTGCGAGGCGGGCAATCCCTTTGGCGCGAGCTGGGGAGCCGATGACACTATCGTTTTTGGGCAAGGCCAGGCGGGCATCCTTCGCGTGTCGGCCAATGGCGGCACGCCGGAAGTCCTCATCCCCATGGATTCCGAGAAGGCTGAGCGGGGTCATGGGCCGCAGATGCTGCCGGATGGGAAAACGCTGCTCTTCACTCTCGCGACAACTGGATCATGGGACGAATCTCAGATTGTGACGCAGTCGCTTGAAACCGGTGAGCGCCGGGTTCTCATAGAAGGAGGCAGCGATGCTCGCTACGTTCCCACGGGGCACTTGGTCTATGCGGTTGGGGAGACGCTTCTGGCGGTTCCGTTCGATCTCGCGCGGCTTACGGTGACCGGTGGTCCAGTTCCTGTTGTGGAAGGGGTCGGGCGCGCTGCTGGGCAGACCGGTGCGGCTCACGCTAGCTTCTCCGATTTCGGATCGCTCGCCTATGTCTCGAGTCTTGGTTTGTAGTTGAAGTCTCGTGGCACGAGTAAGAGTGCCGCCAGCCGTCACCTCGTGAGCCAGACGACTAAGAAGCTCGAGGAATACCTGTCTCGGCGGCTAGAGGAGTTCGAGCTTGCGGCACTGATGCTGGATGGCCTTGAGGTGGCCGGACAGACCGTCGTCGTAACTCTCGGTATCACAATAGATGGAACGAAGGTGCCCCTGGGTATATGGCTGGGCTCGACGGAGAACTCTCGGGTGTGCACCGCGATGTTGCAGGACCTTCTCGAGCGAGGCTTGCGCGTCGATGAGTCGATTCTCTGCGTAGTGGACGGAGGCAAAGGCATCCGCAAGGCACTCGTCGACGTTTTGGGGGACCTCGCGGTCATCCAAAGGTGCCAGATCCATAAACTCCGGAATCTTCGCTCGTACTGACCCTGCCCGGGTTTTGTGGACATCAACCGAGGCGCGACAATGCGCCTGGAGGCGTCCATGGGAGAACGACGACGCAGGAAGTTCACGGGGGAGTTCAAGGAGGAAGCGGTCCGGCTGTTCAGGGAGGGCGAGCGCAGCATCGGCCAGGTCGCTAAGGAACTGGACCTGACGGAATCGGCCCTTCGAAACTGGGTGAAACAATACAAAGTTGATCACGGTGAAGGTCCACGCGAGGCTCTGACGACGGCGGAACGTGATGAGCTCCGTTCGCTACGGCGTCGAGTGCGTACGTTGGAGCAAGAGCGAGAAATATTAAAAAAGGCGGCGGCCTTCTTCGCGAAGGAAAGCGAATGAGATTCAAATTCATTCACGCGGAGCGGGCCAACTACCCGGTGCGGGTGATGTGCCGAGTTCTGAGGGTATCGACCAGCGGCTACTACGCTCAGATGAAGCGCGCGCCCAGCAAGCGACAGTGTGAGGATGGGAAGCTGAAGCTGCGCATCCAAGCGATCCACGCCCATAGCCGTGGTACCTACGGCAGGGAGCGTGTACGTCGCCAGCTTGACGGGGAGAACGTCGAGGTAGGCAAGCAGCGAGTGGCACGGCTGATGCGTGAGATGGGCCTGCAGGGTCTGCCCAGCAAGCGTTTTCGCCGCACGACCGACAGCAAGCACGATCGCCCCATCGCACCCAACGTGCTCGGCCGGAACTTCGAAGCCGCACGACCGAACCAGTTCTGGGTGACGGACATAACCTACATCCGGACTTGGGAAGGCTGGCTCTACTTGGCGGTCATCCTCGATCTGTTCTCGCGTCGTGTCGTAGGCTGGGCGATGCAGCCCCACCTGCGCGCGGAGCTTGCTCTCGAGGCGCTTCACATGGCCTTGGGGCGCCGCCTGCCGGAAAGTGGCTTGGTGCATCATTCAGACCGTGGTACTCAATACGCGGCTGCGACCTACCAGGCCGTGCTCGATGAGTACGGCATCGTGTGCTCGATGAGCCGCAAGGGTGATTGCTGGGACAACGCCGTGACCGAGAGCTTCTTCGGCACGCTCAAGACCGAGCTCCTCCACCGGTGTAGTTGGCCAACACGACGTATGGCCAAAGACGCGGTCGCGAGCTACATCGAGGGGTTCTACAATCCGTATCGACTCCACTCGTCACTCGATTACAACAGCCCAATGGTGTTCGAACGGATTCATGACCTCAAAACGGCTCATGCGAGATAATCAACCTGTCCACTTTTCCTGGGCAAGGTCATACCTTCCCAAGTCTCGTCACGCCTACGTGCTCCAGACGATGAAGGAAGCCTACAAGTGCAAGAGTGCCGACAAGGCGCGCAAGCGACTTCAGGCATTGGTGTCGTGGCTCGAGCGAAACGGCTACGACGAAGCTGCCGGAAGCCTTCGTGAAGGGATGGAAGAGACACTCACGGTCGTGAAGCTCGCGCTGCCCGCCTTACTTCGCCAGTCTCTTGCCACGACGAACGCCATTGAGAATCTCAACGGAACCATTCGCAGAGTATCGAGAAACGTCAAGCGTTGGAAGAGTCCTTCCATGGTTCGCCGATGGACCGCTCTTGGCGTCGTCACCGCGCAGAAAAAGTTCCGGCGTATCAAAGGCTATCGCCATATGGGCGCTCTCGTTCACGCGCTTAGAAGCAAACAGAAATCTCTTGACAGCGATGAGTTTGCTGCCTAAGAGTATTCACAGGTGCCGCCGCTACCCGACCAAATTCAACAGCGGCCGGGACATCCCCACGCAACTAGCGGTACGCGTAAGCGCCGACAACTCGGACGTGTGGATCTATGACCTGGTGCGAGACACCCAGACGCGCCTGACGTTCGATCCCGTCGCGGACTCTTGGCCGGTCTGGACCCCGGATGGCCAGAGGGTGGCATTCGGGCGTACAGGGGGAATGTTCTGGAAGGCTGCCGACGGGACCGGCGAGGTCGAGCCGCTCGTTGAGAATGCGAGCAACCAAAGGCCACAGGCCCTTTCGCCCGACGGGACGGTGCTGGTATTCGAAGGATTTGAGCGCGGGTGGTGATCTGGGCATAGTGTCGCTGGAGGGCGAGCGCACCTCGACCCCCTTGTTGAGCACGGAGTTTAGGGAACGCAATGCGGTGCTCTCGCCCGATGGCCTTGGATCGCGTATCAATCGGATGAGTCGGGGCAGTACGAGGTCTACGTGCGGCCGTTCCCAGATGTGAACGCTGGGCGGTGGCAGATCTCGAGCGACGGCGGTACGTGGCCTCTATGGGCTCCGGATGGGCACGAGCTGTTCTACGAAGGTCCGCAGGACATGATGAGTGTGGCCATCGAGACCGAGCCGACGTTTACGCTCGGCACGCGTGAGTCGTTGTTTGAGACGGCACTCTACAGGCGAGGAACCGCCCGCCGCGTCGCTATTGCTCCTGACGGCCGGTTCCTGCTGCTCAAGGCCAGCGGTGAATCGGAAGACTCGGCGACGCCGTCAAGCATTGTCGTGGTCGAGAACTGGTTCGAAGAATTGAAACAGCTCGTTCCAACAGAATGAGGGCTTCCTTCCGCTATACCCTCTCCCAATTGGGAGAGGGTAGGGTGAGGGCAAGAGACCGATGGCACTCGAAGCTGGCACTCGAAGCTGGCACTCGAAGCTGGCACTCGAAGCTGGCACTCGAAGCTGGCACTCGAAGCTGGCACTCGAAGCTGGCACTCGAAGCTGGCACTCGAAGCTGGCACTCGAAGCTGGCACTCGAAGCTGGCACTCGAAGCTGGCACTCGAAGCTGGCACTCGAAGCTGGCACTCGAAGCTGGCACTAAGTTAGGTCCCTACGAGATCCTCTCGCCCCTTGGGGCCGGGGGGATGGGTGAGGTCTACAAAGCGAAAGACACTCGTCTCGACCGCACGGTCGCCATCAAGGTCCTTCCCTCACATCTCTCCGACAACGCCCGGCTCAAAGAGCGATTCGAACGTGAAGCCCGTGCCGTCTCCAGCTTGAATCATCCGCACATCTGCACGCTCCACGACATAGGCAGTGAGAACGGCATCGACTTCATGGTGATGGAGCACATCGAGGGCGAGACACTTGCCGATCGTTTGAAGAAAGGCGCACTGCCTCTCGACCAAGCGCTTCGCCACGCCACCGAGATCGCGGATGCATTGGACAAGGCCCACCGGCAAGGAGTGGTACATCGGGATCTGAAGCCCGGCAACATCATGCTCACCAAGTCGGGGGCGAAGCTTTTGGATTTTGGGCTCGCCAAACTCACTGGGAAGGTGCTCGACTTTGGGCTCGCCAAGGCTTTCGCTGACGAAGTACCCGAGGGCGAGCTTTCGGCATCTCCTACACTGAGCCGAGATGCGACCCGAGCGGGCGTGATTCTCGGCACCGCCGCCTACATGAGTCCCGAGCAGGCGAAAGGCAAGACGGTTGACAAGCGCACCGACATCTTCTCCTTCGGCATCGTGCTCTATGAGATGTTGACGGGGAAGAGAGCGTTTGCAGGCGAGGATGTCTCGGAGGTTCTCGCTGGTATCATCAAAATGGAGCCCGATTGGAAAGCCGTTCCATCCAACCTCGATCCCTGCATTCAGAGCCTCTTGCGACAATGTCTCGAGAAAGATCACAAGAAGCGACTGAGGGACATCGGCGACGTGCGGAACGAGATTGACGTAATTCTCGCCGAGCCAGCCGCTGCACCGGCGCAAGCTCCACTAGCCGTCTCAGCCCCGAGCCGAGCACGAGAAAGGGTCGCCTGGGGGTTAGCGATACTTGCGACACTCGTTGCAGGCATCACCGTTTGGCACCTCACAGAAAGGGATGCGCCGGCTGTCAGCCGTTTGCTGATCGACCCGCCGGGTGACGTGGCGCTGGGCGGGATAGGTCGAGGTAACTTTGTTGCGCTCTCACCCGACGGCAGACACTTGGTTTACATCGCCGACGGACAGCTCTACATACGCGCGATGGAACAACTCGGCGGCGTGCCACTTCCGGGAACCGACATCCCCTATCACCCTTTCTTCTCGCCCGATGGCCGTTGGGTGGGGTTCTTTTCAGGCGGAGAGTTAAAGAAGGTGCTCCATTCAGGAGGCAACCCTCTTTCGGTGGCCGAAGTCCCTGACAATTCCTATCGAGGCGCGACATGGGCGCCAGATGACACGATTATTTTCGGACAGCTTCGGGGCGGCTTATGAAGGTGGCTGCGTCCGAGGGCACACCGGAGATGCTCACCACGCTCGATGCCGAGGCGGGCGAAGTCGCTCATCGTTGGCCGGAGATGCTACGGGGCGTGAACGCCCTGCTCTTCACCGTCATTCAAGGGTCTCTCGCAGACAGCCGGATCGCAGTGTTGTCCCTCGACACCGGTGAGCGTCAGATTCTCTTAGAAGAGGAAGGGTACAACGCTCGCTATGTACCCACTGGACACCTTGTCTATATGCGGGCCGGGACACTCATGGCGGCAGTGTTCGATCTGGATCGGCTCGAAATCACCGGTGCGCCCGTCCCGATGATCGACGGAATCCAGTTCCGGGGCGCGGGTGCCGTTGATTTTGCGGTCGCTGATGACGGCGCTCTCGTCTACATGCCAGGCGGGGGGCAGTCGGCGTTGACATCTTTGTATGGGTGGATCGGCAGGGCCAGGAGGAACCGGTAGCTGCCGAGCCGCAGGCTTACCTGGAGTTCGCCCTGTCTCCCAGTGGCACTCAAATAGCGGTCCGCATAGCGACCGAAGACCCCGACGTGTGGATCTATGACCTGACACTCGATACGTCGACGCGCCTGACGTTCGATCCCACTAATACTGAGATGTTCCCGGTTTGGACGCCGGATGGCCAGCGGGTGGCATTCGGAGGTTTCGGGGGAATGTTCTGGAGGGCTGCCGACGGGACCGGCGAGGTCGAGCCGCTCGTGGAAGATTCGACCGAACGATTTCCAAATTCTTTTTCGCCCGATGGGACGGCGCTGGTATTCCAGGATCAGCAAAGGGATCTAGGCATCTTGTCGCTGGAGGGTGAGCGCACCTCAACGCTCTTGCTAGACACCGAGTTTGCTGAACGCAACGCGGCACTCTCGCCCGATGGTCGTTGGATAGCGTATCAATCGAACGAGTCGGGCCGAGAGGAAATCTACGTGCGCCCGTTCCCCGATGTGAACAGTGGGAAGTGGCAGGTGTCGAACAACGGCGGCGTTTGGCCACTCTGGGCTCCGGACGGGCGGGAGGTGTTCTATGTGGGTTCACTGGCCATGATGGCGGTGGCCATCGAGACCGAGCCGACGATCACACTCGGCAGGCGTGAGGCACTGTTTGATATCGCGCCATACCACACGGGCCGTGGCAACCGCCACGTCGCTATTGCCCGTGACGGTCAGCGGTTCCTGCTGCTCAGACAAAGCGGGGAATCGGAAGGCACCGCCGCGCCGCCAAGCATCGTCGTCGTCCAGAACTGGTTCGAGGAATTGAAACAGCTCGTTCCAACGAACTAACCGATGGCATCGGAAGCATCCCATGCTCCTCGAGATGTTGGCTGAGGGACGCCTTCCCTTGAGCGCCATCGCCAGGCTTGCGCCTCACCTTACCGAAGCCAATCGAGAAACGGTCCTGGCCCAAGCTGAAGGGAAGACCAAACGGCAGATCGAAGAGCCCGTAGCCGAGCTTGCTCCGAAGCCGGATGTGCCGGCGACCATGCGCAAGCTTCCGGAGCGTCGGGATGAGACGTCGCAACTAGTTCCGGAACGAGTAACCTTTCTACCCACTCCCACTCCTGCGCCGGCTCGGTCCATGGCTCCCGCCCGGCGGCCGGTCGTGGAACCTCTCTCGCCGGAGAGGTACAGGATCCAGTTCACCGCCAGCACGGAGCTCCACGACAAGCTGGAGCGGCTCCGCAGCCTGATGCGCTCATCGGTGCCTGACGGGGACTTGGCCGCGATTATCGAAGAGACCGTCACCGAGAAGCTCGAGAGACTCGAAGCCAAGCGTTTTGGCAAGACGGAAGCTCCCAGAAAGAGCCTCGAACAAACCGACACGTCGCCATCGTCAAGGTACATCCCCGCCCCGGTCAAACGCGCGGTTCGTGAGCGCGATCGTGACCAGTGCGCGTTCGTGAACGAACACGGGAGACGCTGCAAGGCGCGTGAGGGGCTGGAGTTACACCACAAGCAACCCTATGGCCGCGGCGGCGACCATAGCCCGGACAATCTTCAATTGATGTGTCGGGGGGATGTCCCGGCCGCTGTTGAATTTGGTCGGGTAGCGGCGGCACCTGTGAATACTCTTAGGCAGCAAACTCATCGCTGTCAAGAGATTTCTGTTTGCTTCTAAGCGCGTGAACGAGAGCGCCCATATGGCGATAGCCTTTGATACGCCGGAACTTTTTCTGCGCGGTGACGACGCCAAGAGCGGTCCATCGGCGAACCATGGAAGGACTCTACCAACGCTTGACGTTTCTCGATACTCTGCGAATGGTTCCGTTGAGATTCTCAATGGCGTTCGTCGTGGCAAGAGACTGGCGAAGTAAGGCGGGCAGCGCGAGCTTCACGACCGTGAGTGTCTCTTCCATCCCTTCACGAAGGCTTCCGGCAGCTTCGTCGTAGCCGTTTCGCTCGCCCGTGCTTTGAGTATTCCGAAGTCTAGCCTCCTCGCCACATCGGGAAAAAACAACTCGAGGAAAGCCTGAAGGTTTTCCTGAAGCAACTTCTTGAAGAGCTGGTCGTGGCCCATGCCCAAGGGGCGAGAAAAACGGGCCGTGACCTCCCAAAGACAAGGCCCCAAGGAATGGGGATTATATACGATCTTAGCCACGCCTGCCAGTGGGCAGATTACTACCCTCGGCGCTACTTCTTCTCGACCTTGGCTCCCGATCCGGGCTTCAGAAAGTCCCAATCCTTTGCGGGCGGTACTTGCATGCAGGCCCGAGCGATATTCTCTGGTGTGTCGGGGATCGGCTCCGGCATGACGTAGGTGGGCGGGCGACCGCGACCGCGCCGTGGGGATTGCTCGATGTCTGGTTTCTTCTTCATCCGGCTATGCGGCCTCCTTCACCGAAGCCAATATCCGATCACAACACCAACCATCCCAAATGCCCACTTGAGATGGGCTTCAGGATAGCTATCTGAAAGAATGATCCAAAGAGAAGCAAACAAGACAATCACACTCACGGCGATTTGAACGATTTGCTTCGCCCGCGTATGTGTCATCCTGTATAGAAGCACATCTCCTATCTACCACGTAGAATACGCACAGCTTCACGCAGGCGTGTCCCGAAAAGAGCGTCGTTCTCTGAGCTCCTCTGTGTTACCTCTCCAAACCGATCATCAGCTTCTCTTTCATTGAAGTACTCAACGTCGATGATGCCTGTTTCGTTATATTTGATGACGCGCGGGTCCAGGAACTTTACCTTATCGGTGTCTCCAGGAGGGCCGATAAAGATTCTAGCAAACTTGTTCATAACTGTACCTCAGCTTTCAATTTTGGTTGCCTAATCCACGTGAATGCCCCTGCCTTGACGACCGCGATCCATAGTGGACCGCCACACGACTGAGGGCCTAAGTCGAACTTTGACATCCCAATGGTCGTCTCTAAGATCAATACAACAAAATCTATTGCTTCCTGTACTGGCATTCCGTCGAAAACGACAGGCATCTGGTATGGACCTAGAAGTTCACTCACTTTTTCGGATTCCAATCCAGCTGTTTGCAGTGCCTCACCAACTCTTGGATCGAAGCCCACGTAGAGCCTCGAAAACGGGACAGACACGCCTCTCCAGCTAGCTCCAAATCCGTGCTTAGGTCGGGTAGGTCGAACCTCATTGCTTGACGGGAGTAGGAACTCCCATGTCTCAGCAAGATGCTGTTCTGGACCATATCCACCGACCATCACACCGAGAGTTGGTAGCTGGTCTTGTTCCGTGCTCTTGAAGTTATCCTCGTACTTCTTACGCAAGAACTCTAGTAATTTCTCGGCATTTACTTTGACCTCTTCCAGGCTTGTGTTCTTCCTCGCGAACTCGTCAAGGTAGCTACCGATCGACCTCTGACCTATGTTTCCTATCCCATAGACCATGACGCCGATATTATGTTCTCCGAGTTGGAATAGCTTCTGAGCATTCTCGTATGTTTTGATGACACCTGATGGTGCTTGGGGGCCCATCTGACCCCAGATTTGGACCATGCTCTCGGCCCCCAAGACCAGCCCGTCATGAACGCTAACCGAGGCTACAATGGACATCAGTCATCGGACTCGCTGTTGGCGTGATGGCGTGAGCGCTTGGACACCGAGAGATTCGCGTGGGTCGGCAGGAGAAACCCCCTTCTTCTCATACCTTCAGTGACGACTCTTTGGGCAGAGCTTACAGCCCACCAGATAGGCTGTCAAGATTAAAGTGTCGCTTCAAATTCAAAAATTACCCTACTAAGTCATTGAATTTAAGGCGCTTGCTCTCCATGCCTCGGACCATCGCGACCATCTGGTCAATGGTATCAGATTCGCGAATGTTGTGTCTCCCCTCGAACTCTACCACGTAGCGGTGAAGGTGCTTCGGGCTCATCCGGTGGTACGTGCCGACGTAGCCGCGCTTGAGCATGGCCCAGAAGGACTCTATCCCGTTGGTGTGGGCTTGCCCGTTGACGTATTCCTTCACCGAGTGGCGGACCGTCTCGTGATTCGGCAGCCCATCGTAGCCTCCGTGGTCGTCGGTATACACCTTTGCGCCATGCTCGACGTTCTCGGCTACGAAGCCCTGGAGTGTCGGCTGGTCTACGTTCTCGACGACAGCGGCGCTCACGCGATTCGTCTGACGGTCCTTCGCTCCGACGACGGCGATCTTGCCAACGGACCCGCGTCCCTTGATGACATGCTCGCGTTTGTGCGCGTGCATGTTTCGAGCCTTGCCACCGACGAAGGTTTCGTCAATCTCGACCGGCCCGCAGAACGGAGAACCACTTTTGCCCCAAGTCTCACGGATTCGGTGCGCAAGGAACCAAGCCGTTTTTTGAGTGGTTTTGAGGTCGCGGTGGAGCTTCATGCTGGACGTGCCCTTGAGACCAGTCGCCAGCAGGTAGAACGCGATCGCCCACTTCTGAAGGCCGAGGTTCGAAGATTCCATCAGAGTCCCAGTCCTTACGGAGAAGTGCTTCCGGCAGCTTCGGCAGCGGTAAGGCTGTGGCTTTCGAGTCCGCACGGTCTCCACGTTAGGAGATTCGCACCGGGGGCAGGTCGGGCCATCCGGCCAACGAGTCTTAACGAACCACTGTTCGGCTTTTGGGTTGTCAGGAAATAGTTGGGTGAGTTCGACGAGTGATAATCCTTCTCGGTAGTGCTTGCCAGGTGCTTTGTGCGCCATCTTGATATCTCCTATTTACTGACCTATTCTAGCCATACGACAGGAGGATGTCAAGCTGAAATGGCTAAGATCGTATATAATTCCCCAAGGAATAGCGCAGTCGGATCGAACGACCCCTATATCTTGCCGTTGACTTATACCTAATATACACCTATATTACGACCATGGATTTGACAGAGAAACAGCAAGCCGTTTTCGACTTCCTGAAGGGCTACCGGGGCGAGCACGGGCGGCCTCCTTCCTATGAGGAGATCCGCCAGCAGTTCGGCTTCGCGTCTCTGAACTCGGTGAAGAAGCATCTGCAACAGATTGAAAAAAAAGGGTTTATTCGATCGCCATGGGGTAATCAGAAAAGAGCGCTGGAGATCCTGTCCGAGCACGAAGAACGGAAGGAATAGCGCAGTCGGATCGAACGACCCCTATATCTTGCCGTTGACTTATACCTAATATACACCTATATTACGACCATGGATTTGACAGAGAAACAGCAAGCCGTTTTCGACTTCCTGAAGGGCTACCGGGGCGAGCACGGGCGGCCTCCTTCCTATGAGGAGATCCGCCAGCAGTTCGGCTTCGCGTCTCTGAACTCGGTGAAGAAGCATCTGCAACAGATTGAAAAAAAAGGGTTTATTCGATCGCCATGGGGTAATCAGAAAAGAGCGCTGGAGATCCTGTCCGAGCACGAAGAACGGGCGGCGGCGGTCTCTCTGCCCCTGCTGGGAACGGTTGCGGCGGGCGGCCCCCTCGAGTCACCGGAGGTTCCCGAGTCCATCGATGTCCCGGAGACGCTCCTCGGGCGGGGGGAGCACTTTGCCTTGAAGGTGACAGGCGACAGCATGTTGGGGGACGGCATCCACGAAGACGATTTGCTGATCGTCCAGAGGCGCGAGATGGCCGAGCCCGGCCAGACGGTGGTGGCTCTGGTGGATGGCGAGGCGACCGTCAAACGGTTCTACCGGCAGGGATCGCAAATCGAGCTGCGCCCGGCCAATCCAAATTACTCTCCACTGATTGTAGGAGAAGAAGCGGTTCGCATTCGGGGAGTCGTGGTAGGGCTCATCCGAAAGTATTTTTGAATAATTTCTAAATAAAGTAATCGCCAATCCGTCCCGAGCGGCTCTCGGGCGAGAAATACCCGACTCAAATCGACAGGAGATTTGTGTCTTCAGGAGGTGACGTGTGATCTACGTGGGCACGAGTGGTTACGGTTATCACAACTGGTCTCCTACTTTTTATCCGCCGTGGTTGTTCCACGAAGACTACTTGGATTTTTATTCCGAGCGGTTCAACTGCTGCGAGCTGACGTTCACCCGTTATCGGATACCGACGGTCGACGATCAAGAGCGTTTGCTACGTCGTTCGGCAGGGAGGGTCGTGTTCACCGTCAAGGCGCATCGCGCTTTGACGCATCAGCGTCCGTTGGAGACGAAGGACTTGAGCTTTGCCCGCCGCTTCGCCGCCTCGCTGGCTCCGCTCATCGAAGCCCGAAGGCTGGGCGCGATCTTGGCGCAATTTCCTTTTTCCTTCATCAACAATCCCGATCATCGAGCCTACCTCCCGCGACTCCGGACAGCATTGAAAGGGTTTCCGCTGGTGGCCGAGTTTCGCCACGACAGCTGGTTCAACGAGGAGACGCTTCACTTTCTCCGCGGGTGGAATATCGGAGTGGCTTGCGTGGACACGCTGGAATTACCCAAGTTCCCCGGCCCGAGTGCCCTCATTACCTCCGGACTGGGTTATGTGCGCTTCCAGGGAAGAAACGCCTCCCATTGGTGGAAGTGGTGGTCAAGAGATCGGGCATACCGCTACGACTACAACTACCGCCGTCGGGAGCTCATGGGTTGGGTGCCTCGCCTACGAGAGATCGAGCGGCAAAGCAAGCACATGTTCGTCGTCTTCAACAATCACTGGCAAGGGCAAGCGGTCGTCAATGCCCAGGCACTGCAGAGGCTTCTAAAACGAAGCCGCTCGACGGTTGCGGTTCGACGAAAGACGGTCGCGGTTCAGTTGCTCGCTGGCTGAAGAAGTTAGAGAGAGCGCCATGGCTCACCAACGATGGGTCGCTACCGGTCTCCCCACCGAGAGTAGCTCCCTAAGACTCGTCGCCCTTTGGGGACTACCTCAAATCACCGGGCGCTTCGTCGAGCTTTCCGGAACCGGAGCGACGGCGACCCTAACGGCGGCTTTCGGGTTGGTGCTCGAGGCACAGTGCCGACACGAGCCCGTTGCCTGGATCACCTTGCCGTCGAGCACGTTCTTTCCGCCCGACGCCGCGGCAGGGGGGATCGATTTAGATTCGCTGGCCATCGTTCGCGCCCGCGATTCCTACACGGCGGCGAGATCGGCGATGCAGCACATTCGCTCAGGGGGCTTCGGGTTGGTGGTGATCGATCTCGGGCCGAAGCCCGCTCCGGGGAGCCTATTCGACAAAAGTACTAATGAAAGTAGAAGGGGCAGTGCCGAGTACGCCTTCATTCCGACGCCATTGCAAACGCGCCTGGTCGGGTTGGCTCAAAAGAACGACACGGCGGTCGTCGTCCTCACCGAAGAACCAGCCCAGGCAGGTTCCTTGGGCTCTCTCGTCTCGCTGAGGGCGGAGGTCCGGCGCTCGTCGACGGATTATCGTATCGAGCTCGAGGTGCTCAAAGACAGCGCCGCGGCCCAGGACAGGTTCCCTTGCCGTGGTCCGGCTGGCATGTGTTACGGTTTGCGCCACCATCAGGAGAGAGTGGGCTTCTTCCGGGCAGCCTTCGGTTAGGAGTTGGCCTCCCAGCGAGATGACCTCCTGCGCATACTGATCTCGTCGTGAACCAGGCTCCGAGGTCGCGAGGAGCACCAGGCATTGGTAGGTGCGGCAGGCCGGATCGCGCGCCATACAGGTTTTCCAGAACTCGATGGCCCTCTTGGTCGACCCGGCGGCGAATGCCTCGGCTCCTGCTTTCAACATCCGTCGAACGTCGGCGGGCGGGGGCTCGCCGGACGCGCAGGTTCGCGCCACTTCCAGCAGATGCCGGGCCTCCTCGGACTTGGGCTCCTGCTCGAGGATCTCCCGGAGCTTTCTGGCCGCGGCGGCAAAATCGTTGGCCGCCAAGCGAGACAGCGCGTCCGCTAGGCCGGCCTGGAGCAACGTTTCCGCCTCTTTCACGACGGTCTGGACGGAGAGGCTGCCGTCCTGAAGCTTTGCCATCACCGTCTCGTGTTGCGTGTCGATCCAGCGGGAGATCGTCGCGAAGTGTTTGGATACAGGTACGAACTTTCCGACATTGGTCCGGGTGCGGTAAACCACCCTCCCTTGAAGGAGTACCCGACTCTCGATAAGAGGGGTCTCCCCTCCGACCAACTCGGTGTGAACGCTGAAAGCCTCCAAGCCCACAGTTAGATCGGTCTTGCGGCTGCGATTCATTAGATCGCCGTATCCTCTTGGGTTGACGCATTATATATAACGATGACGTTACCAGCCGCAAGTATGGATTCCCGTCGCCTCCCGACGGCTGATCCACGAGTCGCGCCGGAAGAGGGCTTTGAAGACGTAGCCGGCGATGGTCGGGTTCTCGCGAAAGCGCCGCAAGGAGTACGGATACCATGCGGGACCGAAAGGAACGGCGACTCTTAGCCGATGTCCGGCATCCCGGATACTGTTCCGCAGGCCGGGCGTCACTCCCAGAAGCATCTGGAACTCGTAGCGAGAAGCGTCGAGCCCCATGCGGTCGACGATGCGGTAACCCTCCGACACCAGCTTGTCATCGTGCGTGGCGATACCCACGTAGCAGCCTGCGCCGAGCAACTCCTCCAGCAGAGAGACGAAGTTCGAACGGACCTGATCCTTATCACGGAACGCAATGTCGGGCGGCTCGATATAGATACCTTTACAAATACGAACGTTGGCTTTGACTTCGGCCAGCCGCCGGACGTCGTCGAGGCTGCGCTTCAGGTAGGCCTGGATGACCGCGCCGACGTTATCGAACTCCTCGCGCAGGCGATAGAAAATCTCCAGCGTGTCGTCCGTGCAACTGGAGTCTTCCATGTCGATGCGTACGAAGTTCGAGTGTTCTCGAGCGAAGGCGACGAGCTTGCGCGTATTCTGGTAACAGAACCCCTTGTCTATTTTCAGTCCGAGAAGTGAAAGCTTTACGTGAACATTGCTGTCGAGCTTATCTTGCTCGATGCGTAGAAGCGCCTTCTGGTAATCCGCGACTGCTTCCTCCGCTTCATCACGTCGGTCCACGAACTCGCCCAGAATGCCGGTCGCGGCCCTGAAGCCCCCCTCGTTCAAGGAGCGAACGACTCGCGCCTGGTCGTCGAGCGTCTCGCCAGCGATGTAGGGACGCGCGAAGTATCCGACCAGAGGTTTTGGAACGAAAGGAAGGGAAGAGGCGATTAGACCATCGAAGACATTCATGACTTCCCACTCATCTGGCCGGCGTCTGGAGACGTTAGCACAGAGGTTTTTCCGAAAGCAAAAAAACGGTTGCCTTGCCGTCCGGAGACTGATATGACTGCGCCAGCCGGCGCGTCGGAAGGGCTGGTCGAGAAGAGTTCACTCCAGAATCCACTCCGAGATCCACTTCTGAGTCCACTCCTGGGTTCGTGCGAAGAGTCTGAAACCTAAGGTCTTATCGAAAGAAATCGTGTCTCGGTCGTAACACCGTTTATTCGTACAATTGAGAGGAGGGAGTTCATGGACAAAGCAGGGAAGTATGCATTCATCGCGGGTTTTGCGGTCGCCGTGTTCGCGGGCCTCGGTTTCCAGGCGAGCTGGGTCGCGTGGGTCTTGGCGGCTCTCGGCGTGGTGGTCGGGTTCCTCAACGTCACCGGGAGGGAGACCCGAGGTTTTCTCATCGCGGCTATTGCCCTCATTCTCTCGGCCTCTGCGGTTCAATCGCTCCCCTTTGTGGGTGGAGTCCTGACCAGCATCGTCGGGAACGTGGTCACGTTCGTCTCTGCCGCCGTTCTGGTGGTGGCCCTGAAGTCGGTATTCGAGGTGACAAAGAGCTAGGGTCCGGCCGTATTCTCTCAATAGAGGCGGGTCAAGAGTCCCGCCTCTATTTTTGTGAGGGGGAAGGCCGCAGATACAAAAAAAAGCCCACCGCGCTTGCGGTGGGCTTTTTGTGGCCGAGTAGAAGCCCGAGTCTTAGACGTCGATCTGGTCGATCTTCACCACATCCTGCGGCGTGCTCGGCGTCTGACCGAGGACGACTTCATCGTAAAGCTTCGCCATCCGGTCATCCTCGGCTGTTTTCACCAGGGTCTTCCCGTTTTGGCCGTTCTGGCCGTCGCGGGCGAGCCGCTTCTCCTCGCGAGCGTTCTTGGCAATACCTTTCTCGTCGAGATCGGTCTGCACGCCGTGATTCACGTCCGCCTCGTTCAACATGAGCGAGTGATTGGTCGTCGGCAGATTGACTTCCTTGTTCCCTGCGTAGATCAGGTGACGGCCTCTCTCCTCGTACCACTTGTGGATGGTGGCCGTCTGGTGCATCTTCTCGATGATCTGACGCCAGCCAACGCCCGTGTTGTACGCACAGAACGAGATCTCGCCTTCCTGCGTCGCGTAGGGAATGATGCACTGCTCGGTGCGCCGGAAGTCATAGTTGAACAGATCCTGAAACCACATGCCGGCGATGAACAGGAAGTTCCAGCGATCTTTGCGGCGCTTCTCGATGTCCGCCATGGTCCGATCGCCGGTCACCTTGCCGTAGTCCCGTCCCGTCACGTTGTAGGTCTTGTCGAACTTTTCGAGGAAGGCCTTGAGCGTGAAGTGGGTGGGGGACTTAAACGAATTGTAGTTCCTCATCACCGATAGAGCCATACCGAAAGCCGACCAGAACTTGCCGCGCGCCGCGTCGTTCAACGTGGCGATGTCGGTAGACAGCCGATCGGCGTTCAGAAACGCCGTGACCGGCACGCGCTCCTTGGTCTCTTTGTCGACCATCACCGCCATGCCCACGCCGCAGTTCGGGTGACAGCCGCAGCTGAACTGACCCCAATCCTTATCGGGACCGTGAACGAGATCCGCCCAGTCGGAGAAGGTTCCGAGGAAGGAGATGGGGTACCAATCACGAGCCGGCTCACCGAGCCCGGTCTGGTTCTTCACGTCGTGCGCCAGGTGAGACAGCGTGTAACGCTGTGCCATCCGCCGCTCGGGCGTCACCGCCTCGTCGCGACCGGTGAAGGACACCGGCTGGAACGAGAGGAACGGAATCTTCTTGGGGTTGTCGAGCGCGAACCGCACCACCGAGCCCACCTGCTCGTTGTTGATGCCGTTGATGAGCGTGATGACGGGGACGATGTCGACACCGTTGCTGTAGAGGTTCTCGATCGCCTGGAGCTTCACGTCGAAGAGATTGCCGACGCGGCGGTGCGAGTTGGCGGCGTTTCCGATGCCGTCGAACTGCAGGTACGCGTAGCGCAACCCAGCTCCCGCCGCTTCGCGACAGAACTCGGGACTCTTGGCGAACTCGATGCCGTTCGTTGCGGCCTGCGTGCTGATGTAACCCACTTTCCTCGCGTAACGAACCGCATCGAGGAAGTACGGGGACACCGTCGGCTCGCCGCCCGAGAACTGCACCGACATTTGCCGCTTCGGCTTGATGGTCATGGCGTTGTCCAAGAGCTGTTTCACGTCATCCCATGTGAGCTCGTGGACGAAGCCGACCTGGTTGGCGTCCATGAAGCAGGGATCACACATCATGTTGCAGCGGTTGGTGAGGTCGATGGTGAGTACCGACCCTCGACCGTGCTTGATGGTGCTGCTGCCGTGATGGTGCAGCTTGGCATCGTTGTGAGCGCGGATGTCCCGACCGGGGAACACTTTTTCGAGGTGCGAGAAGAAGTCGGTATCGATGGCCATGAGGTCCTCGAAATGCCCGTGCCGCGGACAATCTTTGACCATCAGGATCTTGCCGTCCCGCTCGACGATCTGCGCCTTGATCTCACCGACCTTCTCGTTGATGAAGACCTTGTAGTCGACGTCGCCATCGCCATTGAGGATCTGTTCGCGCGCCTCCGGGATGCACTTCGGACAGAGGGAATCCGTTGTCCGAGGCCAGCCCAGAGTCGGCTTGGTCTTCTGCCACGACTTCTGAAGCGGCTTGTCAGACCACGCTGGAGTGAACGAGGGGCGGGGACGGATACGGTTCAGTCTTTCGAATACGAACCAGACACCGTTCGCCGCATAGGTGAGGACCTTTTCCGCGTACTTGATCGGTCGATGCATCAGAAATCCACCTCTTTGGTTATAGGGCGAGTGGGGCCTGAAGCTGAAGCAGCTTAAGCGTCAGGCCTCCACCGACATAGACGAATCCGTCATATGACACCATGATACAGGATAGGGGAGCCCCTCGGCGTAAGCTACTAATTATCAACGAACTAGCCGCTTCGTGGACTGTAGTGGCTGACCCAAGGGGCGAGTGGTCCGGGATAGGGAGTTGGGACCGCGGCCTCGCCTTGAATCCGTTTGAAATCACCAGTTTACGTATATGTAGCTAACCGGTTGATCTCAAACGGCTTAAGGGCAAATCCAGGCTAATGCAGGGTGCTTTGTCCCTCAACTCCCATGTCGGATGGGATCACGTTCCTATTGATGTGCCTCTCCAAGTTGATGACGTAGGTCTCCTTGGCCTCGATGAGCACCGGCGAGTGGGTCGCGGCGATGATCCGGAAGTTTTTCTGATCGACGAGCTCGAGGAGCATTTTGAGCACGCGCCTCTGATTGGAGGACGAGAGCGCCATTTCCGGCTCGTCGAGGAGCAGGACGGTTCCGTCGGGAAGCTTGGGGAAGCTCTCCTTGAACAAGGACAACATGACCTGCCCGTGGCTGGCCATCTCCAAGAATTCTTTCATCTCCGGCTGATCCTCGAAAAACCCGAGTTGATTGCGCGGATTGTGCTGCTCGGCGTCGAAGAGGAAGACCCGCTTGGGATCCGCACCCCCGAGCTCCGCGTTGTAAACGTAGCCTTCCGCTTGCTCTTCCTTGAACGCCATATAGATGGACTGCAATAGGGTCGACTTGCCGGAGGCGTTTTCTCCTTGCAGCAGGATCAAGGGATGAGAAAGGTCGACGATCATCGGCATGTGAAAGCCGAGATCGGGGAAGATCGGGTGGGCCAGAATCTTGAGGTGCATGTTCATGACGAAATGTTCTCCTTCCACCTACTTTACCTTAATCATGCCGGCGAGCAACAGCCGAGAGAAGCTTCGAAATCCGCTGTGCTAGGATAGGGGCCGTGAACGTCATGGAAAAGAGCAAGTTTCTCTCCTTCCTAAGGGAACACGACCAGGGGACCTGGACCAACGTCCTCGATCAGTTGGTGCCTTCCATCCATCCGGTCGATCGCGCCGCCACCCGGATTTGGTTCGGTTTCTGGCCGCTCGAGCTGCAAGACGCATTGGCCGAACCACCCGGGCGGAAGGAAATGATTCAGGCCATGGATCTGGAAGGCAAGTGGCAGCTCGAGGAGATCATCGACTCCGAAGTGGACTTCCTCTGTGGATCCAAGTTCTGGGTGCCGGTCAAGAAAGCCGTGCTCGCTCACGCTGAGAGATACCAAAAGCCCGAGGGGAAGGATCTGGAGCAGCGAATCCGTGAGGTAGCCGGCGAAGTCGCGACGTCGGAAAAGATCGACGAGTCCGTCGTTTTGGGTATCACCGCGGTCGCGTTCATGGCGCTCCAACAGATCGGACCGGAGGCGCTAGCGAAGGTTGCCGACAAGCGGGTCGCACGTTCGTGGGGAACCGAGTCTCCCGACCAAGTCGTGAAGAGACGAGAGAAAAACCGTGGCGGCCTAATCAGTTTCCTCAAGGGACTCGGACAAAGCCATCGGGTCGTCTGGGATGAAAGTAAGGAAGACGGGGTCTTTATGGCGCGACATGGCCAAGATCTGGCGATGGCGGCGGCCACCGACACGCGGGACTACCGTGCCATGGACTACCGCTGTATCGAAGGGCCTATCCCCGTGGAATGCCGGGTCGCTTCTTGCGGCTACTGCTGGGTCGGCGTGATCGGCGGCCATCAGAATCTATCCGAGATTTCCGATTTCGAGAGTGAGCGACTCCGATATTTCGGCTACCATACGGTCAACCACTCCGATGACCCCCGCCCCCTCATCCGCCTCGCCTGCCAGACCCAGTGCCTGGGGGACGTCACCCTGGTCACGCCGCCCTGGAATGGGGAGCTCGAACGCCGCCACCACAAGTCGCGAGATGACTTGGGCACTGCCTGAGGCATTCGCACGCTAGCTCTACGAGCCCAGGTGTACTAGAGTAGGACCACTCGGTCTACCCAATGGCAGAAGAACCCAAGCTCGCTCTGTTTATCGATCTCGAGAACATCGCAATCGGCGTGCGCGACGCCAAGCTGAAGAGCTTCGAGATCTCGCGCGTTCTGGAGCGCTTGGTCGAAAAAGGCAAGATCATTGTCAAGAGGGCCTACGCCGACTGGAGTAGTTACCGAGACTTCAAGCGGCCTTTTCACGAGGCGGGCATCGAGCTCATCGACATCCCGCAACGGCGCTACAGCGGCAAGAACAGCGCCGACATCAAGATGGTCGTCGACGCCATCGATCTCTCGTACTCCAAGGAGCACGTCAATTATTTCGCGGTCGTCTCCGGCGACAGCGACTTCGTTCCTCTGGTGTCCAAGCTCAAAGAGAACGACAAGACCGTGATCGGCGTCGGCGTGAAGAACTCGACGTCCGATCTGTTGGCTTCGAATTGTGACGAGTTCATCTTCTACGACGACCTGGTCAAACAAGTCACCCGCGCCCCGCGCCGCATGGGGAAGCTCCCCAAGAAGAAGCAAGAGTGCTTCCAGCTCGTCCTGGATGCCATAGAGGCCCTGGAGCGAGAGAACAAAGAAGTTATCTGGAGCTCCATGGTGAAGCAGACCATTAAGCGCAAGCGCCCCTCGTTCAGCGAAAGCGCCTACGGCTACTCTCGATTCAACGAGCTTCTGGAGGACGCGGCGAAGGCTGAGCTCATCAAGATCAGCAAGGACGCAAAGAGCGGTTCCTACATTATTAGTGCGTCCGGCTGATTGCCGTCCACGACCCGCCAGGCGGGCTCATGAGAAACGAGCCAGCCTGCGCGACCGCCGGCCGCAGCGACGCCTGTCGAGCGCAGGCCAGGGCCGACCGAGGAGTGAGGCCCGCAGTAAGATGACTCGACGAGCCCGGCGCAGCCGTCAGCCTATGCGCCGTTCATGTTGGCCGCCAAATGACGTGGTTGCCCAACGGGACCGAGCCAGGCGGCGGTTGCCCCCGTGACCAACGTTGTCAAACCGCCCTGCGATGAAGGCGTCATCCGATCGGCCACGGATCACGCGCCCTGTGTCCCAGCGACCGGATTCTGGGTGCTGGCGGCCACCATCCTTGGATCCAGCATGGTGTTCATCGACGGAACCGTCGTCAGCGTAGCCTTGCCGATTCTCCAAACGGATCTGGGTGCGACGGTCTCCGAGCTTCAGTGGATCGTAGAGTCCTACGCGCTCTTTCTCGCCGCCCTCCTTCTCATCGGTGGATCGTTGGGAGATCACTTCGGCCGTCGTAGGGTGTTTGCCATCGGTGTCGCCACGTTCGCGGCGGCTTCCATGTGGTGCGGACTTGCCTCGACGGCGCGCGAGCTCATCATCGCGCGCGCGGCGCAAGGTGTCGGCGCCGCTCTGCTGGTGCCTGGCAGTTTGGCCATCATCAGCGCGTCGTTCAGTGAAGAGCAACGCGGCCGTGCCATCGGCACCTGGTCGGGTTTCACCGCCATCACCGCCGCCCTGGGTCCAGTACTGGGCGGATGGCTGGTCGAGAACCACTCGTGGCGCTGGGTCTTCTATATCAATGCCCCGATCGCGGTCGCGGTACTCGTGATTCTTTTCTGGCGCGTGTCAGAAAGCCGGGACGAGGAAGCGTCGGACTCGCTCGATTGGGCGGGCGCTTCGCTTGTCACCTTCGGTTTGGGAGCAGTGGTCTTCGGCTTGATCGAGTCTGCCAACCTCGGGATCGGGCACGTGGCGGTGATGGCCGGGCTCGTGCTGGGTACGGTATCGTTGCTCGGATTTTTGATCGTGGAAGCAATGAGCAAGGCTCCGATGATGCCACTTCGTCTTTTTCGCTCGCGGACTTTCAGCGGGGCGAACATCCTCACGTTGTTTCTGTATTCTGCGTTGAGCGGACCCCTGTTCTTTCTCCCCTTCAATCTGATTCAGGTGCAGGGTTACTCGGCCACCGCGGCGGGTGGCGCTTTCTTGCCTCTCATCCTGATCATTTTCTTGCTTTCCCGATGGGCTGGTGGGCTAGTGGATCGCTTCGGTCCCAAGCTGCCGCTCATCGTAGGACCGACCATCGCTGCGATGGGCTATACGCTGTTTACCCGTCCGGGTGTGGGAGGCTCGTACTGGGTGACCTTCTTCCCCGCCATCGTCGTGCTCGGGTTGGGAATGGCTATCTGCGTGGCGCCTCTGACCACGGCGGTCATGGGCGCGGTGGACTCTCGGCATGCCGGTCTCGCGTCGGGCATCAATAATTCCATGTCTCGGACCGCGGGATTGGTCTCGGTGGCGGTGATGGGCATCCTGGTAGTGGGTGCCTTCAACGCGGAGCTCGACCGCCACTTGGAGGAGATCGCTCTGGTGCAGGAGGCATATAGTGCTCTCGAAGAGCAGCGGGTGATGCTGGCCGCAGCACAGAGTCCCGAGGGCCTCGGAAGCGAGACGACCGCCCGAATCGAAAGGGCCATCGACGAGGCGTTCGTCTTCGGGTTCCGCCGCATCATGTTCGTGGCTTCCGGACTGGCCCTTGCCAGTGCGCTCACTGCACTAGTCTTCATCGAGGGACGCTCGATCGGTCGCACGGCTTCTTAGATGTCTCGAGATGCCATGCCACGCGAGCCCGATCCCGAGAACCGAGAGCCCCGTTAGCCAGACCGAACGCTCCACCCAAAAGGCGAGAAAGAGGCAGGCGCCGAGCCCAGCCCAGGCATAGGTGCGTGAGAAGAGGCGCTCCTTCGGTGGCAGAGCGAGCGCGGCGAGATTCGTGATGGCGTAGTAGGTGAGGACGGTGAAGGCGCTGAACGACCACGTTGTCTTCACGTTCCCGATGGCGGTGAGAGCGGTGACCAGAATACCGATGACGATCACCGCCACATAGGGTGTCGTGGCGGACGCGTTCAGCTTGGCCGTCGCCCCCGGCATGTCGCCGCGGCGCCCCATCGCCAGTAGTACACGCGACAGGCCGAGTATGAGGTTCAAGAGCACACCCAGCATGGCAGTCATCGCGCCCACCGCAACCGCGAAAGCAACGCCCGGCACGCGAAAGCTTTCGGAGACGACTTCGAGCGGAGCCGCCTCGCCGAGTGTCGCTGCTGCGAGCGCGTCCGCTCCGGCTGCGCCCACCGCGACGATCCCCACCGCCACGTACAGCGATGCCGATAGGATGAGCGTCACGATGATCGCGCGGGGGATTGTGTGACGAGGATCGCGAACCTCTTCGCCTAAAGTCGCGACCCGTCCGTACCCCGTGAAGGCTACAAACATAAGGGCGGAGGCCTCGAAGAAACCGGGCCAACCCGTTTCATAGGGCCAGAAGGGCAGAAGCTGCGCTCCACCGGTTCTAACGAGATGCGAGACGCCGAACAGAACGAAAAGGCCGAGCGCGAGCCACGTCACGGAGACGATGAACACGTTGGTCCAATTCGCTCGACGGATACCGCTCGAGACGACGACAGTCAGGATGAGCGTTGTCGCCACGGCGACAGGCACCAACCCCGCGGCATCTGCACCGAGAGCGTGGAGGAGGTAACCGGAAAAGCCGAGGGCCGCCGTCGCGGCGGAGGCCGACTTGGCGCACAAAAACATCCATCCCGCCGAGAACCCGAGCCACGGTCTCAGAAAGTGATAGCCGTACTCGTAGGTGCCTCCGCTGACCGGATGGCTTGCCGCGAGCTGCGCGCTCGACAAGGCGTTGCACGTCGCGACGAGAGCCGCCAAAGGGATTGCCAGTATCACCGAAGCTCCCGTCACGCCCGCGGCGATCCCGATGCTGACGAAGACACCGGTACCCACGATGGAACCGAGCCCCAACATCACGGCGGAGGCGACGCCTAGCTCCCGGCGGAGTTCTCTCGGGTTCGATTGCGTGTTCATGGCCGGCGGAAAAAAGGACGGCGCCCTACGCTGTTCAGATCCAGCCGTAAGGGATCGTGCTCTTGTACACGCGCCACGAGAAAACCATGGCGAAGATGACAAGCAAGCCGGTCAGCAGAGCGGGGAAACGACCGAAGACTTGAAGGCCGAGCGAGACTAGGACGATGACGAAGAACAAGCACAGGGCGGCCAGTTTCTTTCGGCGACCGCGCCACGGTTTGAGCTCCGCGGCAATCATGGCTGGAATCTCCTTGCCATCGACTCGCGCGAGCAGAGCTTCGATGCGCGGCTGGATCCCGAAATGAACGTACGAGAGTAGGGCGGTCAGGGTGAGCAGCAAAATGAGCTTGGCTAGTAGGATTCCATTGGTAAACATCTCCGTTAGGGGCCGTGCGGGCAGAACGACAAGGAGGACGCCGGTGACGAGTGCCGTTGCCTGAAACACGAAGCAACGAACGGCATTGGACTTGATTAGGTTCTCGAAATATCTGTCCACCGCGTAGGGGGCCGCACCGAAGCTCAATCGTTCGTTCACGACAATCAGGTTGTAGAGCGGTGCGGACATGAAGACGACTGCCAGGACGTGTAGGAACTTGGCCGCAGCGTACGCGTTCATTGGCTCAGAACCTTCTTGCGACTCTACTTTAGAAGCAGAAGCACGACGATGGCAACCGCAAGGCCGCGGGCCACGGGCCGCGCCCTTTTGCGTTACACTATTACAAAGGGGCTTATATCCATGACTAGACACGACAGAAGAATAGGAGAAGATGAAATATGCGGTCACTAAAAGGATGCTTCATGCTCGCCGTAGCTTTCGTTTTGACACTCAACAACTTCTTCTACGCCGTCAATCCCGCTGCGGCCAAGCCCATATTCGATTGGATCGACCCTTTCGCAGTCGTCGCCCTCGTACTCGTTTTCATCGAGAAAATCCTCGGTTCGATGCGGGGCGAAACCGAATGGCCTCGGCTCGTGGTGACGGTCCTGGTGGGGGCGCTGGTTCATTTATACGCCTACAATTACCTGGCGAAGATGGCGGGCAGTGGACTGGAGAGCGGGACCTTGTGGCTGGTTATGGTGCCGTTTGCGGTCTCCTTGCTCATCTATGAGGGCTTTTTTCTGATTCGTGAATCCCAATAGGGGCTTGTCGAGCCATGTATATAAGCCCCATTACAAATGTCCCACAAGAGGTCGCTGGGTTGGTGCGCGATCCTGGCGGGTCTAACGCTCTTGCTCTCCACCTGCCGCTGGGGGGATCCCAATCAAGCGCTCATAGAGGCTGCTAACGAGGCGGACGGCGCCGAGATCCGCGATCTCGTCGAGGACGGCGCCGATCCCAACTTCCGGGACGAAGAGGGCGCAACGGCCCTCATGCTGTCGATTGTTTCCGGTACCGAGGAAGGCGTTCGAGCGTTGCTAGAAGGCGGTGCCGATCCAAATTTGACTCTCGAGAACGGCTCGACCGCGGTGCACATGGCGACGGCCACCGGACAGACCGCTCTCCTGCGCATCATTCTCGAGCACGGGGGCGATCCCAACATCGAGGCCGAGACCGGCATGACCCCTGTGATGATGGCTTCGATGTGGTCCCGCGCCGACACGGTCACCGCCTTGGCCGAGGCCGGGGCCGATCTCGACACCCGCAACGATGAAGACCAGACGGCACTCATGATCGCGGTGACGGAGAAGCGCGCCGAGATCGTGCGCGCGTTGCTCGACTCCGGCGCCAACCCAAGGTTGGCTAGGCGAGGTATCACGCCTCTGATGATGGCTCAACAAGAGAGCACCGGGGATATCGAGCTCATGATCCGTGACGCGATGGGATTGAACCAGAGGAGCCAGCGAAGACGATTCTAGAGCAAGACGCTCAGCGGGCCCGCACTCGCCTGTTGGCCGCCTCTTTGGGCCGTCAAGTTACGTGGTTGCTCTGTAACTCCTCGCCGTGCCCCACTGGAGCGGGTTGGAACGTCGCGATTCGGAGGAGAAGCTACACAGCGGAGTTGTCGCGTAGGGCGTCGGGGAGTAACACGGTTCCTGGCTGGTTGATGGCGGCGTAGGCCGCTTCGAGCATGTAGGCCCTGGGGTCGACGTTCTGAAGCTTCGCGGTCTCGCACAGGGTGTAGAACAGCGCTGCGACGTCGGTTCCGCGTTTCGATCGACTGCCGTAGTGATTTTTGCGACCGACGACAGGTTCCCTCAGGGCGCGCTCGGCGTGATTGTTGTCAAGCCAGACGAGAGGGTTTTCGGCGAACAGCGTGAGTGTCTCCCATCTCTCCAGCATGTAGCGGACCGCCTTGCCGAAGTCGCTTCGCGGCAATCTTCTTTGGCTCTCGCCCCATTGCCGAATCGCTTTCAAGATCCGCTGCGAACGTTGCTTGCGTAAACGAAGTCTCAGTTTCTGAGCTTTTTCATCGCCGGGAAACGGACCCGGGACCTCGCGTTCGACTTCGTACAGCTCTCCGATCAAACGAAGCACTTCGGAGCAAGCTTGCGGGTAGTGCTCGCTGGCTTCGTCGAACTTTCTTTTCACGTGCGCCCAGCAGTGGGCGAGACGAAACTGTGGACCGGCACGAGCCGCGTAGCCGTCTGGACCGGCACGAGCTAGCACCTCGTACACCGCGTAGCCGTCCACAACCGCGATGCCGGAGTAGGTCCCCAGCACCTTTTGGCCATCTTCCGTCGATTTCGTCGGCAGCATTCGGTAGTACGCGATGTCCGGACTCGAAACGCCCCACACCGTGCCCGCCGACTTCTTCATCGAGCCCATCAGAGGCCACCGCGTTTCGTCGGCGTGGATGACGGGTGACTCCAAAACCTTCTCTCCCAGAGCGTCGTACACCGGATTCAGATGACGTGCCAGTACGTTCAGCTGGTCCCACAGCGTCTGGCTGTCGATATCTAGCCCTTCGCGGCGCATCATCCGAACCTGGCGCTCGAGAGGCATATGGTCCAGGTACTTGCTGATGGCCACTTCGGTCGCGAACTCCACCGAGTAGCGGCCTCCGGGCTGAAGCTTCGTCGCCGCCGGTGCGGTGACGACGTTCGCGTTACATCGGCAGCGGTACTTTTTCCGCAAATGCCGTTCGATGACGAAGCTCCGCTTCACCACCGTCACCACTTCCGATTCCTCGTATTGACCCGCCATCTCGCCCATCTCGCCGTCGCACACCGAGCACTTTTTCTCTGTCTCGGCGAGTCCGATTACTTTGTCGACCACGGGAAGATGAGGCTGTTCGCGCGGGCCGTGCCCTTTCTTCTTGTTCTTTTTAGCCTTCGTTTTCTTCCGGGTCCGCTTTTCGTCGATGCGGAAAATGCTCTCTCGCTTTTCCTGTAGTTGCTTGAGAACCGACAGTTCAAGTTGCTCCGTTTCCGGCACACCATGGAGTCTCGCCAGTTCCACTCGCAGACGAACGTTTTCATTGACGAGGCGCTGGTTCTCGTTATCAACGAGGAGAGCTATCTGGCGGAGTGTTTCGAGGTCGTGTTCGTTTTTTATGCGAACCACGGAATACGATTAGATCATAGAGACGATCTCACGGCAAGTGAAAAATGCTTCATTTCAGGAGGTGACAAAGATATTTTTCCGACCAACCGGCTCCCCTCCAGAAACAACGACAACTCTGTCGTCGTCAGTCGCACTGGCTCGCCGTCACCGCTGGACCACAGGCATGCGAACTTTCCCTTTTCGAGACGTTTCGCGTAGACGCACAGTCCGGTCCCGTCCCAGTGCAGAACTTTCGCGCGGATTCGGTTGCGGCTGACGAACAAGTACAGCTCACCGCTCAGCGGGTCACGACCAAGCTCGTTCATCACCAGCGCCGACAGACCGTCAAAGCCCTTGCGGAGATCCGCCGGCGCCGCGTACGCCCACGCCGACACCCGACGGCTATTCCACTTCATCCCAGCTGCTCAACAAGCCGCAGCAGCCGCTGTTCCGACAGACCCTCGATTCGATACCCTCGCGGGGTTACCAGCGTAATCTCCGTGCGTTTTTCCGATTCCACGACTTCGACACGCCGAACGATACCCCTCATAGCCTCCTCTCGATTCCATCGAGATAGACTCCAGCCACTCACCCCGAGCCCCCTCGCGACACCCTCAAGGCTCGCGCCCTGATCCTTCATCTGATTCAGATACAGCACCGCTTCGCGACGTTGTTCCCGCGAGTAACGCCGCCCTCGACCTGTGCGGCCACGATTTTCTTCACGTGCTCGCCTACGAAATGCTGTCCTCGCTTCCATCGCTTCGCACTCCTTTCAAGACTGCTCACGATGGAACATTCCGACACGCTTGTCACAACGGGCCACGGCGAGGAGTTACGGTGCTCTGAGGGGAGTTGGTCAGACGGCGGTTGCGTTGAGGGGGTCAAGTCAGGCGGCGGTTCCGGTAGAGCTTTTCGTCGACGGCGCTAGTCATTTTTTCGACGTCGACGTGATCTCCGAGAAATGCTCCGATGCGCTGGGCCTGCCGGCGTGGATTCTCTACCACGTCCTTGTAGTCTACGTTCAGGAGCTCGAAGCAAGGACGATGCTTCATCATGTAGTCGACTTTCCAGAGATGATCCTTATAGAGCTCCAGCATCTTCTCGTCTGACGCTTCGTTCGTTTCGCCCCGGTTGACCAACATCTTGGCCTGGGAAGCCAAGACTTCGTAGATTTTGCGACGCATGAACACGACCTTGTAGTTGTTCGTGTCCGGAAGATCCTTCAACAGAAAAGAGATGATCTTGATGGTCTTACCTCGGAACTCCTTGAGCCACGATTGATCGAGCCCCTTGTCCAGCTCCTTGACCCTTTCGTACTCGTAGTAGCCCTTAGGATTGTCTTCGCCGGGTTTCCGGATGCCGTCGGTGGCGACGGCGAGTCCCCCGGCTTCCAGCATCTGCATGGTCATCGACGTTCCGGAGCGCGGGAGTCCGGAGACCACGATGAGCGGCTCTCCGAACCGGATTCTACGGTATGCCTTGTGGAAATATGAGGTCATGCTTGCTCCAAATGACTCTAAACCCTTCCAAGGTCGGTCGAAACCCAATAAGATAGCGTCTCAGAACTTGAAATGCCACCCGCTTCTCAATAAACTAATTGACTTGCCTTTTTCAGGACGTAGAACGGTTTTCCGAAGTTGGAGCGGTACATGACGAGATCCGATTCGAGCACGCGGCGAGTTCCGAGAGCGGTCTCTCTGCTCGTTTTTCTAGCAGGCCTTCTGGCTTTCGCCGAGCCCGCGTCCGCCTACATCGGTCCCGGCGCCGGCTTCGCGCTGCTATCGTCCTTCCTCGTCCTCTTCACCACCATCATCCTGGCGGCTTTCTCTCTTCTCATCTTGCCGTTTCGCTTTCTGTTCCGGCTCATCATGCGCAAGTCCCGACCGAAGCCCTGGATCGAACGTCTCATCGTGGTGGGCTTCGACGGCCAGGATCCCAAGATCACCGAGAGGCTGATGAAGGAAGGGAAGCTCCCCAACTTCAAGCGACTGGCCGACAAGGGTTGCTATAGTCCCCTGCGCACGACGTTCCCGTCCATCTCGCCGGTTGCCTGGTCTTCTTTCAGCACCGGCACCAATCCGGCGCGGCACAATATCTTCGATTTCCTCGATCGCGATCGCCGCACCTACTTGCCGGTGCTTTCGTCGACGCACATCGGTGGCTTGGAAAAGTTCCTGAAGATTGGGCGTTACCGTGTGCCGCTGCGCAAGCCCGAGGTCAGGCTGCTCCGGAAGTCCAAACCCTTCTGGTCGATCTTGGGCGAGTACAACATTTGGAGCTCGATCATCCGGGTTCCGATCACCTTTCCTCCCGATCGTTTCTACGGCGCGCAACTGAGCGCGATGTGCGTGCCGGATTTGTTGGGGACTCAGGGAACGTTTCTGTACTTCACGACGCGACCGACCGAGGAGCGATTCAAGGAAGGGGGAATGCGGATTCCGCTCGCATCGAACGGGGATCGTTTCGAGACTAAGATCGAAGGCCCCGAGAACGTGTTCCGGGAGGGAGACTCCAAGCTCGAGATTCCGCTGACCATCGAGCTGGATCGCGCCGCGGGTCAAGCGCGCGTTTCCGTTGAAGACGTAACGGTGGAGCTGAAGCCGGGTCACTTGAGCGACTGGGTTACCCTTACTTTCAAGGCAGCCCCCGGGATCAAGGTTTCGGGGATCTGCCGCATGCAGGTGCTCGAGATGGCGGAGCACTTTTCTCTCTACATGACGCCCATCAACATCGATCCGGAAAAGCCGGCCATGCCCATCTCCCATCCTTCTTATTACTCGACTTATCTCGCCAAGAAGATCGGTCCGTACTCGACGCTGGGTCTCGCGGAGGACACCTGGGCCCTCAACGAGGGCGTGACCGACGACGGCACGTTTCTCCAACAAGCCTACGACATCGATCGCGAGCGCCAGGACATGTTCTTCGCGGCCATGGATCGACTGCGTCGCGGGTCGTTGGTGTGCGTCTTCGACGCCACCGATCGTATTCAGCACATGTTCTGGCACTACATCGAGGAAGGGCATCCCGCCACCCGTAACGGAAAAGCGGATCTGGTCGGCAAGTACGGCAAGACCATCGAGAAGATCTACATTCACAACGATAAACTCGTCGGCAAGGTGCTCGACGACCTGAAAGACGGCGACCTACTGTTCGTGATTTCCGATCACGGTTTCAATTCCTTCCGCCGCGGCGTGAACCTCAATAGCTGGCTCCACGCCAACGGGTACCTCACACTCAAAGACGGTGTGGACGGATCCGCTGAGTGGCTCCGTGACGTCGATTGGTCGCGCACCAAGGCCTATTGCCTCGGTCTGACTGGAATGTTTCTCAACATGAAGGGGCGCGAGGCGGGAGGCATCGTGGCTCCGGGTGAAGAGGCTGACACGGTGAAGGCGGAGCTCATCTCGAAGCTCAGCGGCCTGGTCGACGAGGAAAAGGGCGAGGTCGGCATCAAGGAAGTCTTCGATACCGCGCGCGTCTACGGTGGTCCCTACGTGGAAAACGCTCCCGATTTTCTCATCGGCTACAACGGCAGTTATCGCATCTCCTGGGACGGCGCGACCGGCATGGTGTCGGGCCCAGTTTTTCAGGACAATACCAAGTCCTGGAGCGGGGATCATTGCATCGACCCGCGACTGGTTCCCGGGATCTTGTTCTGTAGCAGGAAGATCGACGCCGAAGACCCAGCGCTTGTGGATATCGCGCCGAGCGCTCTACGACTCTTCGGTTTGGAGCCCCCGCAGCACATGGATGGGAAGTCTTTGTTCAAGGCCGAATCGTTTCAGGACGCCGGGGGTTGAGCATGAAGGCCGAGCGTCGAGCGGCCGCGCGAGCGATCGCGGTCGTGTTCGCCATCGGCATGGCGTCCTGCGGGGGAGGAAGTGGCTCGGATGGAAGCGGACCCCGCGTCATTATTCTGGGCTTCGACGGGATGGACTACGAGCTGACGGCCCGGCTCATGTCGGAAGGGAAGCTTCCCAACTTCTCCCGCGTCGCCGAGCAGGGAAGCTTTTCGCCTCTCGCAACCTCTGTGCCTCCACAGAGTCCGGTAGCCTGGTCGAACTTCATTACCGGCATGGACTCGGGCGGCCACGGTATCTACGATTTCGTGCATCGCGACCCCGCGAGCATGATCCCCTACCTGTCGACCAGTCGTACCGAGGCGGGTGGCACTACGATCAAGGTGGGCAAGTGGCAGATCCCGCTCTCGGACGGCAGCATTGAGCTCCTTCGAAGGGGACGGGCGTTCTGGGAAGTGCTGGAAGCCCAGGGAATCGAGACCACGATCATCAGGATGCCCGCCAACTTTCCACCGTCGGGCTCGGCGAGTCGTGAGCTCAGCGGCATGGGAACACCCGACATCATTGGCACCTACGGAACGTTTTCATTTTACACGTCGGAGCTTTTTGCCTTCGCCGGGCAGGACATCTCCGGCGGGGATGTCTACGAGGTGGACGTCTTCGACAACGTTGTCGAAGCGGCGCTCTATGGTCCCGACAACCCGTTCTTGATCGAGAGCGAAAAGGTCACCACACCCTTCACCGCCTATCTCGATCCAGACGAGTCGCTGGCCAAGATAGTCATCGGCGACGAGGAGATCGTACTCGCGGTGGGGGAGTGGAGCGATTGGGTGCCGGTGGAGTTCGGGCTGGTGCCCACACAGAGCCTGCCCGGCATGAGCCGCTTCTATCTGAAGCAGGTCCAGCCGGACTTTGAGCTCTACGCGACGCCCATCAATTTCGATCCCGTGCAGCCAGCGATGCCAATCTCGACGCCTGCTTCGTATGCCGCCGATCTCGCCGCGGCGTCTGGTCGTTTCTACACGCAGGGCATGCCGGAGGACACCGCCGGCCTGATGGAAGAAGTCTTGACAACGGAAGAATTTCTCGAGCAGAGCAGAATTGCCGGAGAAGAGAACATCGAACAGTACAAGTACGTGTTGGGTGAATTCCAGAACGGATTACTCTTCTACTATTTCGGAAACGTAGACCAGATAAGCCACATGATGTGGAGAAGCCTCGATCCGGAGCACCCCGCTTACGATGAGGGGACGGATGCGCGGTTTGCCGATATCATCCCCGGTCTGTACCAGGGCCTCGACGCGCTCGTGGGCTATACCGTCGAGCGTATGAGGGAAGGGGATTTGCTCGTTGTGATGTCGGATCACGGCTTCACTTCCTGGCGCCGTGCCTTCCACCTCAACGCTTGGCTTCACGAGAACGACTTCCTGGCGGTTCGAGATCCCGACATGGAGGACGATCCCGGCATCTTCGCCAACGTGGATTGGACCGGGACGCAAGCGTATGGCGTGGGGATCAACGGGCTCTACATCAACCTGCGCGGCCGCGAGAAGTTCGGCATCGTGAACGTCGGTGAGCGCGAGGCGGTGATGGACGAGATCGCCGAAAAACTCTTGGCGGCGCTCGATCCCGAGACCGGAGAGCAAGCGGTGACGAAGGTCTACAAGCGGGAAGAGTTCTACCAAAATGGAGGACAGCTCGAGATCGGCCCCGATCTCGTTGTCGGTTATGCGAAGGGAATGCGTGGCTCGAACGACTCGGCCCTCGGTGCCGTTGGGCGAGACATATTCAGTGACAACACCGGCATGTGGAGCGGCGACCACGCGATGGATCATGAAGCCGTTCCCGGACTTCTCTTGAGCAGCCGACCGCTCAAGAAAAGGGCGTCGCGCTTGGAAGATCTGGCCGCATCTATTCTCGCCGAGTTCGGTGTCGAGGACGAGTTTCCCTCGCGCACTGGGAACAGGGGCTTGCCTGGAGGACGGTAATGTTTGGCTCAACGACGAAAGTGAAGTTGGATAAAAATCTGGTGGCAAAGGTGAAGAAGTATGCCGATATTGCCGGCTACTCCTCGCCCGAAGAGTTCATCACCCACGCTCTCGAGAAAGAGCTCGCCAAGCTCGAGGACGCCGGCTCGGAAGAGGAGATTCGGAAGAGGCTTCAGGGGTTAGGTTACATTTCCTAATACCCACCGCCTCCCAACGCCATGTCGTTCGTCAACGCCGTCTTGAGGCCGGTCTTCGAGCTGGTGCTTTCTCCATTTCGCAGTTTTTCCCCCATTGTGGGCCTCGTTGTGGTTTCCTTGCTCACGTCGATCGCGATGCTGCTGATCTTCAAGAGGACCTCCAACCAGGACGGCATCGGCGCGATCAAGCGGCGCATCCATGCGGGCCTTTTCGAGATCCGGCTCTTCAATGACGACTTGGGCGCGATCCTGCGAGCGCAAATCGAGATTCTCCGACACAATCTCACCTACCTTCGTCTCTCCGCTGTTCCGATGCTCTGGACGCTCCCGCCACTGATCTTGGTGATCGCTCAGCTGCAGTTTCACTACGGCTACCAGGGCCTCGAGCTGGGCAGGTCGACGCTACTGAAAGTCGAGCTCCAATTGGCCGGGGACGATGCCTCTTGGCAGGAAGCTCCGCGGCCGTCGCTCTCCCTGCAGACACCCGCGGGGATAGTTGTCGAAACCCCCGGTCTTTGGATCCCTTCACTCAGCGAAATGGATTGGAGAGTCCGCCCGGAGAATCCGGGCGACTACACCATCGAAGTCATCTTGGACGACCAATCCTATTCGAAGTCCGTCACGGTCTCGGATGATGTGGTGCTCCGCTCCCCGTCCCGCCTGGCACGAGGATTCTTGAACCAGCTCCTCTATCCGGCTGAGGCGGCGTTGCCGGCGGAAAGTCCCATCCGCTCGATCACCATCACGTACCCCGAGACGGATGTCAGCGTTCTTGGCTGGCCGCTGCACTGGATGATCGTCTATTTCGTTCTCGCCATTGTGTTTGCCTTCGCTCTCCGGAACACGTTCAAAGTACAGATGTGATCGGCCTTCCCCTTCACCCACGGAAGTTCGACTCCTCGGCGTGTTTTCGGGCTCGTGCTTCCCGGGGCAAGGGTTAGAAGCTCCTATCTGTTCCCGTCATGGCTCTGTCCCCCTTTTGGGGTAGGACCCTGCACGGCCCGTCCGATCCGGATCAACGAACTATCCCCATGTCTCCGAGAGTCGCGTCACCGATAATCGTGAGTCGTCTCTGCGGGAGACGGTATTTGGTCATCTCGTTGCGAGACTGCCGCCTGGGCGGACGCGGACTCGTTGGACAGGGCCAGAGGCTTCACGTACCCCACCACGAAGTGACCCAGGTCCTGCTCGCGAAGCGGAAAGGTCTTGCGGAAGTGCCGCTCGACCGCGGGGGATGTCCCGGCCGCTGTTGAATTTGGTCGGGTAGCGGCGGCACCTGTGAATACTCTTAGGCAGCAAACTCATCGCTGTCAAGAGATTTCTGTTTGCTTCTAAGCGCGTGAACGAGAGCGCCCATATGGCGATAGCCTTTGATACGCCGGAACTTTTTCTGCGCGGTGACGACGCCAAGAGCGGTCCATCGGCGAACCATGGAAGGACTCTACCAACGCTTGACGTTTCTCGATACTCTGCGAATGGTTCCGTTGAGATTCTCAATGGCGTTCGTCGTGGCAAGAAACTGGCGAAGTAAGGCGGGCAGCGCGAGCTTCACGACCGTGAGTGTCTCTTCCATCCCTTCACGAAGGCTTCCGGCAGCTTCGTCGTAGCCGTTTCGCTCGAGCCACGACACCAATGCCTGAAGTCGCTTGCGCGCCTTGTCGGCACTCTTGCACTTGTAGGCTTCCTTCATCGTCTGGAGCACGTAGGCGTGACGAGACTTGGGAAGGTACGAGCGAAGATTCCGGAGTTTATGGATCTGGCACCTTTGGATGACCGCGAGGTCCCCCAAAACGTCGACGAGTGCCTTGCGGATGCCTTTGCCTCCGTCCACTACGCAGAGAATCGACTCATCGACGCGCAAGCCTCGCTCGAGAAGGTCCTGCAACATCGCGGTGCACACCCGAGAGTTCTCCGTCGAGCCCAGCCATATACCCAGGGGCACCTTCGTTCCATCTATTGTGATACCGAGAGTTACGACGACGGTCTGTCCGGCCACCTCAAGGCCATCCAGCATCAGTGCCGCAAGCTCGAACTCCTCTAGCCGCCGAGACAGGTATTCCTCGAGCTTCTTAGTCGTCTGGCTCACGAGGTGACGGCTGGCGGCACTCTTACTCGTGCCACGAGACTTCAACTTGGCCGCGGGTTTGTCCAGACTCGATTCGTAATTTCGGGTCGATACCCCCACCAAGACCTGATTCAACACTCGCTCTGGAAGCGGGTCTTCTTCGCGGAAGGCTTCGAAGTGTGGAAGCGACGCCACCTCGCCCGACTTCGAGCGAACTCGAGGTCGCGACACTTGGATGCGACGACCACCGAAGCTCAGCTCTCCGTTCGTGCTCCCACAGTGGTTATGAGTTCGCTCCTTCTCGTGCTTGCCCTTGAGCCCCGTGATCTCCTCGGCGTCCTCTCTGAGCAGTAGGTGCAGAGCTGTCAGTCCTTGCTCGTACACCCATTCCGTCAGATCCGCCTTCGTGGCCGCGATCCCAGCTATCATCGGTAGCAGTATCTGACCGACTTGGCCAACTACCTTGCCCGTAGGCGAGTGCGTTTGCTTTCTTACTGGCTTCTTCGATTTCCTAGGCATTGGTGGCTCCTTGTCCCCCTCTGGAGACGGTTTATTGGCAGACCTATTCTTAGGCCGGCCAAGGAGCCGCCGCTACCCCAAATTCAACATCCGGCGGGACATCCCCCAAACGACCAATGGCATCGGCAGTGGCATTGGTAATGGTAATAAGGCGCTGATAAACTCCGCGTGGGGCGCGGCGCTCTTGGATTAGCTGGCGATGTACTTGCTTCGTGCTTTCCATGTCTCACACTAATCCCATGAAAATGGCTTCCAATCAATCTGACCCAAAAGGATTTGCTCTCCTACCGACACCTAGCGTAGACGAGCGCTCCTTCCTCACCGAGGGGGATTCACAAATGGCCCCGACCGAAACGGAACACGCCCAGGACGACTCGGATAGGGCATGGGATTCTGAATCCTGAGCGGGCGGATGTAACTCGCTAGGACGTTACAGCGCATGTAGCCGTCCCTCATCTTGGCGGCCTAGCGCCTGTCAGCGGTCTGGAGCAGCTCTTCGCCCCTCCAGAGAAACGTCTTGAGATCCGAAACGGTGGGAACCCCCAGCGCGTCAGCAGCACCCGACCCGCTCGATCGGTGACGATCGTGGCGGGTACGCCATCGATCTTCAGCTCGGAGAGGACCAAAGCGTTGACCTTGTCCACCTCCGCTTTTGGAAGCGCGATGATCAAATCGTAGGGGGGGGCGTGAGTTCCCGCCCAGCCTTCGAGCATCTCGCTTGAATCTTCCGCATCGATGGGAAGGCCGTACATGGTCAGCTCGGTCGCGCTGAACGCTTCGCGTAGCTGCTCGAACTCCGGCATCTCGCTCACGCAGGCGACGCACCAGGTGGCCATCGTCGTGTAGAGGACGAGCCCGCCCCGTTCCGCAGGCCTTCCATCGCCGCGATCCTCGACGGTGAAACGGCCGGTGGTTGGCACCCGCGGCAGAAGACCCGCGCGCCAGCGATCGGCACCGGGCACCGCGGTGGAAAGGCTAGCGTCTTTTCCATAAGGCTCGACCACGAAGCTTTCTCCGGTAGGAGAGGCGGTGGGGTCCTCGTAAACGGTGACCAGCGTGCCGGTCGGCACGTTCGTCGCCTGGTTGCTCTTTCCCGAAAGCCAGCGAACCGTGAGCGTGCGAACCGTGTCCCGATCGCCGAGCCCGACAAGCATCGTGGAGCTGTTCTGCGCCTTGAGGCTCGATTCCGTCTGGTGCTCGCGGTAGATCGTCACCTCGTCGCTTAGCTCGAGCTCGACGGAAGTGCCCGACCCATCGCGGCTGCTCCACTCCGACGAGGGGCGAGCCTCGCGGTTACCGCCGACGAAACGAAAGGCGATCGAGTGTTGGTCCCTGCCGTAGCTCGACTCTCCCATGAGGTTACGGAGGAGGCGTACCCGCGGCGTGTTCTGGTTCACCAGCAGGATGTCGAGCCACCCATCGTGATCGTAGTCCAGCAAACTGAAGGAACGGCTGTCGGCGACGTCGTCGATGCCGGAGACCAGTGAGAGATCGGCGAACTGATGTTGGTGAAGACGATCTCTTCCGCGCGGCACCCGAGGAGCGCGGCCACGCGAGCCCTCGCTTTCACGACCGCCCTGCGAGCGTCGGCCCCGTAGGCATGACTACTCGAAGGGTTTCCGAAATGCTCGTAGAGATAAGGGATCATTGCCTCCGCGACCTCCGGAGCGATAGGCGTGGTCGCGTTGTAATCCAGGTAGATGGGTCTCTCGTCCATCGCCCCTTCACGTTACGTCGCCGCCGGTGGGCTTGATCCAGTTTCGTGGACACTTTCTGAAAGGCGGATACGATGTCCACAATGGCAAAGACAACGCAGCCCCGGCGACCCCGCCGGGAGTTTGATGACGAGTTTAAGGCAGGCGCGGTCCGGCTGGTGCTTGATGAGGGCCAGAGCGTGGGTCGGGTGGCCCGGGAGCTTGACCTCACCGAATCGGCGTTTCGCAACTGGGTCCGTCAGGCCCGGGCCGATCGGACGAAGGGCCGGACGGGCTTGACGGGCGTGGAACGCGAGGAGCTTCGGCGGCTCCGCAAAGAGAATCGGCGGTTGCGGGTGGAGCGCGACGTTTTAAAAAAAGCCGCGGCCTTCTTCGCGAGGGAGAGCGAGTAAGATTCGCGTTCATCCAGGCGGAGAAGGCCACCGTACCGGTCGCTCACCTGTGTCAGATTCTCAACGTCTCTCGGAGTGGCTTTTATGCCTGGGCACGTCGGCCGCCGTCGGCCCACGCGCGCCGGGACCGCCAGTTGCGCGTGTTGATTCGTGCCTCCCATGAGGCGAGTCGCCGCACCTATGGGAGTCCGCGGATTCATCACGACCTGCACGAGCAGGGGTACCGAGTGAGTCGGAAGCGGGTGATTCGGTTGAAACAGGCAGAAGGCCTCATTGCTCGAGTACGCAAACGCTTCAAGCGCACGACGGTAAGCGGTCATGGCCAGCCCGTCGCGGCCAATGTGCTCGGGCAAGACTTCGTCGCCGATGCGCCGAACCAACGGTGGGTCGGGGACACGACCGAGTTCGTGATCGGCAGCGGCGGGAAGCTTTATCTCGCGGCGCTCCTCGACCTCTACTCGCGATTCCTCGTTGGGTGGGCCGTAAGTGCTATTAACGACCGTCACCTGGTTATCAAGGCGTTGCGGATGGCACTGAAACGTCGCCAACCGGCCGCAGGGCTCTTGCATCACTCCGATCAGGGCAGTCCGTATGCCAGCAAAGACTACCAACGTCTCCTTGAGACGCATGGCATGACCGGGAGCATGAGCCGACGGGGCAACTGCTACGACAACGCCGTCATCGAGAGCTGGTTCTCCACAGTCAAGCACGAGCTTGGGGAGCATTTCCTAAGTTGCGGCGAGGCCAAGATGGCCCTCTTCGACTTCATCGAGGTATTCTACAACCAGAGACGACGACACTCGACCCTCGGCCAGGTCAGTCCGGCCGAGTTTGAACGACGGATGAGGACTTCGCCAGCTTAACTAAACCGTCTACGAAACCGGATCAAGCCCACGGTCCTGAAACAAGGGCACCCAGTGGGCTACAATGTGTCCCTCGGTCACCTCGGTCACCTCGGTCAGCGGGTCAAGAAGAGTCCATGACGAAAAAAACCGTTCGCGTACGTATCGCGCCCTCGCCTACCGGCGATCCTCACGTGGGAACCGCCTATCAGGCTCTCTTCAACTACGTCTTCGCCAAGCAGCAGGGCGGTCAGTTCATCTTGCGAATCGAAGATACGGATCGGGTCCGCTCCACCAAGGAATCGGAGGAAGCGATCCTGGAGTCCTTGAAATGGCTCGGTCTTCCTTGGGATGAGGGCCCGGACGTGGGCGGATCCTATGGTCCCTATCGCCAGAGCGAGCGCACCGAGATCTATCGCGAGCGCGTGAACGGGTTGCTCGAGGCCGAGCACGCCTACCGCTGTTTTTGCACCAAGGAGCGCCTCGACCAAATGCGCGCCGACAATCGAGATAAGAAGCTCTTTCCCGGGTACGATCGTGCCTGCCGGAGCATCTCGTCTAAAGACTCGGCTCGTCGTGCGGAGGCGGGCGAGTCCTTCGCGGTGCGGATGAAAGTCCCGACGGAAGGCGAGTGCGTGATGCGGGACGTCCTGCGCGGGGAGATCCGGAAGGACTGGGCGACCGTGGACGACCAGGTGATTCTGAAGTCGGACGGCTTTCCGACATATCATCTGGCGAACGTCGTCGATGACCATCTCATGTTGGTTTCGCATGTGATCCGGGGAGAGGAGTGGATCAACTCCCTCCCGAAGCATCTGAAGCTCTACGAGTACTTCGGTTGGGAGCCCCCGGTTTTTTGTCATCTGCCACTCCTGCGCAACGACGACAAGAACAAATCGAAGCTCTCCAAGCGCAAGAATCCGACGTCGCTCAACTACTACCGTCGAGCCGGGTTCCTGCCCGAGGCCCTGCGGAATTTCATGGGCCTGATGGGGTGGTGGCCTCCCGACGGTGAAGAAAAATTTACCATCGACAAGATGATCGAGAACTTCCAGCTGGACAAGATTTCTTTAGGGGGGCCCGTTTTCGACGTTCAGAAACTGCGCTGGCTGAACGGACGCTATATCCGGGAAGATTACGACGCCCGGTCTCTATGCCGGGCGCTCGAGGGTTGGGGGCTGGGCGAGGGTATGCTCGAGCGCATCGTTCCGCTCGCTCAGCCGCGAATGGAAACGCTCTCCGATTGGGGCTATTTGACCGCGTTCTTCTTCTCGGACACCGTCCCGTACTCCGTCACGGATCTGAAGCTAAAAGGGAAGACCGCGGACGAGCTGAAGGTGGTTCTACAGACGGCGATCTGGAAACTGGAGTCGGAGACGAGCTTCACCGGCGAGTCGATCGAAAATATATTCCGAGGACTGGCCGAACGCTTCGATGTGTCTCTTCGGGATCTGTCGCGGCCATTCTACGTCGCGATAACAGGGGCCAAGGCCTCGACACCGCTATTTCAATCGATGGAGGTCTTGGGGCTGGATTTGGTGCGGATGCGGCTACGGCGCGCCATCGAATCGCTCGGCGGCATCTCTTCCAAGAAGATGAAGGCGCTCGAGAAGGAGTACGCGTCGACCTAAACGGCGATGCTATCAGTCTATTTCTTGGATGTCTGAGCTTTTTCGATCTTCGCCCAGCTATCTCTCAATCCCACCGTGCGGTTGAAGACGAGCATCTTCTGGGACGAGTCGGGATCGACGCAGAAGTAACCCTGCCGCTCGAACTGATAGCGTTCCCCGTGTGGGGCACCGGTCAGGCTGGGCTCGACCTGGCAACCGCGGAGCGTCTCCAGAGAGTTGGGGTTCAAAAAGGACTTGTTATCTCCTGCCTCCGGAACGTCTTCGGGATCTTCCTTGCTGAACAGGCGGTCGTAGAGTCGGACTTCGGCAGGAATCGTATGCGCGGCCGACACCCAGTGGAGGGTTGCCTTTACCCTCCGTCCGTCCGGGGCCGAGCCACCCTTGGTAGCGGGGTCATACGTGCAGCGAAGCTCGAGGATCTCTCCGGTCTTCTCGTTCTTGATGACCCGACCACAAGTGATGAAGTACGCGTAGCGTAACCGCACTTCCCGACCGGGCGCTAAACGAAAGAACTTTTTCGGAGGATCCTCTCGGAAATCCTCCCGCTCGATGTAGAGCACACGCGAGAAGGGGACCTTACGTTTACCGGCTTCCGGATCTTCGGGGTTGTTCACGGCTTCCATTTCTTCGACCTGATCTTCCGGGTAGTTCTCGAGAACGACCCGCAGGGGACGGAGGACCGCCATCACTCGGGGCGCTCGCTTGTTGAGATCTTCGCGGACGGAGTGCTCGAGCAGCGCGACGTCGACGACGCTGTTCTTCTTCGCGACGCCGATGCGGTCGCAGAAGTCTCGGATGGACTCCGGCGTGTAGCCGCGCCTGCGCAACCCTCCAATGGTGGGTAGGCGAGGGTCATCCCACCCGGAAACGTAGCCTCCTTGAACCAGCTCCAAGAGCTTGCGCTTGCTCATCACCGTGTAGCTGAGGTTGAGTCGCGCGAACTCGATCTGCTGCGGGTGACATTCGACCCCGGTCGCATCCAACACCCAGTTATAGAGAGGGCGGTGATCCTCGAACTCCAGGGTGCACAGCGAGTGGGTGATGTCTTCGATCGAGTCGGAGAGCGAGTGGGTAAAGTCGTACAACGGATAGATAGTCCACTTGTCTCTGGTACGGTGATGAGGTGCGCGACGGATTCGATAGAGCGTCGGATCGCGCATATTGATGTTACCGGACGCCATGTCGATCTTGGCGCGGAGGACATGTGCGCCATCTTCGAACCCTCCGGCCTTCATACGCTCGAACAGGTCCAGATTCTCTTCCACCGTGCGATCTCGATAAGGGCTCTCCTTGCCTGGCTCGGTCAGCGTCCCTCGATATTTCCGGATCTCGTCTGCCTTCAAGCTGTCGACGTAGGCCTTCCCGTCCTTGATGAGTCGCACGGCATACTCGTAGAGTTGGTAGAAATAGTCGGATGCGTAGTACTCTCGATCTCCCCAGTCGAAGCCCAGCCAGCGAACATCTTCTTTAATGGCGTCCACGTATTCGACGTCTTCCTTCGCTGGATTGGTGTCGTCGTACCGCAGATTGCACGCGCCGCCGTTCTCTATCGCGACGCCGAAATTCAGGCAGATGGACTTGGCGTGGCCGATGTGGAGGTAGCCGTTCGGTTCGGGAGGAAAGCGAGTCGTCACCCGACCGTCGTTCTTGTTGGTTTTGAGATCCTCGGCAATTCGGGCGCGGATGAAGTCCAGGGAGGGAGGGGTGGAAGACTTCTCCAGCGGTTCTTTTCCCGGCTTCACGCCCGCAGCGTCCGTCTTCGATTCTTTCATCGTTCTCACTCGTATTCTATTGGGCTCCGATTCGGCTGCCAAGAGCGGCAGGGCGTGTCGGGATATAATACCCGTTCAGGGCCGCGAGGGAGGGAGCACCGGCGTGGACTCTATGAAAGGCTAAATTGAGACATGGAACTCACCCCAACTTGTCACCGGGGTCTGCGTGTCGGAATCCTCCTAGGGGCTTTCACGCTGCCGGTCGGCGGTGCCGCCGCCATTGGGCCGGCTCAAGGTGGCCCCGAACAAGACGTCGAGGAGCAGCCCGTCGAGCAGTCATCGGAGGAAACCGAGCCTCCCACGTTCGAAGAGCGGATTCACGTAGAGGGAGCTGTCGATGCGGTTCCCACGCTCGAGTCGACCTTCGCCAAGATCCCGATCCCCCTGCAGTCGACGCCCGCAAGTGTGTCCGTAGTACCCCGCTTCGTGATCGAAAGCCAGGATGCCAACATCCTTGGAGAGGCGCTCCAAAACGTGAGCGGCGTGAACGTCGGCACCGGTTTCGGGATCTTCGATTTCTTCGTCATTCGTGGTTTCGACTCTCTGGACACTAGCTTGGTCATGACCGACGGCGCCTTCGAGCCCGAGAGTACCTTCTATCAGCTCTACAACGTCGACCGAGTCGAGGTGTTGAAGGGCCCGGTAGCGTTTCTCTACGGCGGCAATCCGCTTTCGGGAACGGTCAACCTGGTCCGTAAGGAGCCCAGATCTAGCAACCTTGCCGACCTCGGGTTCAGATTCGGATCGTTCGGGACCTACCAGGGCACGGCCGATTTCAACGTGGCCCGCGAGGACGGACGCGCCGCCCTTCGTCTCAACGCGATCTACTCGACATCGGATTTCTATCGCGACGACAAGGCCAACGAGCTGTTCGCGGTGAATCCAGTCGTCGCGTTTCAGTTGAACGATCGAACCCCTCTCACTTTCAACTTCGAGTACGTCAACAACGAGTACAAGCCAGATTCTGGGCTACCCTTATTCAACAACGAGTTGCCCGATGTTCCTCGCACTCGTTCCTATCAGTCGCCCCTGGACATCTCCGAGCAGGAGATCTATCGGATGCGTGTGGACCTTTCGACCGAAATCAACTCCCGCGTGACATTGCGCGATAAGTTTTATTTCACCGATCTGGGTTGGCAGACCGATGGCACTCTGTTGGTTGGGGCGTTTCCCAACGCGATGGGGACGGTGGACGTGTTTCGCAATCTTACTCTGCTGGACGATCGACAGAAGATGCTGGGAAATCAGTTGGAGGGCCTGGTGCGTTTCGCGACCGGAAGCGTCGAGCACCAGGCACTGATCGGATTCGAAGCGAGCCAATTGACGGACGAGTTTACGCTCGACGTGGCGTTCTTGCCGCCCATCGGTCTCTTCGATCCAGCGGAGACGGCCACCGAGCCGCTTTTCCTTCTCCCCGGTCAATCGACTGCCGCCGACGTCCGTAGCATCATCTTCGCTCCCTATTTCATGGACCAGATCTCCTTCTCCGAGAAGGCGCAAGTCTTCTTGGGTGGTCGTTTGGATGTGCTCGACTACGAAGACTCGGCAACCGCGACCTCGCGGGACTCGACATCCTTCAGCCCGATGGTAGGCGGTGTGTACCATCTCGACCCGGGCCTCTCTCTCTACGCCAACTACGGTGAGGCGTTCGCTCCACCTTCGAGCCGGGTCGTGGGTGAGCGGGAGCCTGAGGAGAGCTGGCAATTCGAAGTCGGGATGAAACAAAGGTTCGCCGGCGATCGTAACAGCGTTACTGTGGCCTTCTACAATCTGGAACGAGACAAGATCGCCATTCCCGACGCCACCGGCATCACGCAGCAAACCGGAAACCAGCGTTCCCGCGGAGTCGAAGTCGAGCTCGGGACGAAATGGACGGGCGCCGACGTGCCTTGGTTCTCCTTCGTTTCGTACGCATTCAACGACTCCGTCTTGACTCAATTTGCGGAGACCGTCTTCACCGGATCGGTGCCTCCGTTCATCATCTTCGACCGTTCTGGAAACACGGCTCCGTTCGCGCCGCGGCATATCTTCAACCTGTGGACCATGGGCGAGCTTGAAAACGGGCTCGGTCTGGGAGGCGGCGCCCGCTACGTGAGTGGTCAGTTCATCGCTCCGGACAACGCGTTCCAGATAGACGGGTACTTCACGCTCGACGCAACCGTCTCTTACCTGGTCAGCTCGTGGAAACTGAGCCTAAACTTCAAGAACCTTACCGACACGAGCTTCGAGACCCGCGGTTTCGGCAACTCCTCGGTGATCCCCGCCGACCCCTTTGCGGTCTACGCGAGCATCCAGTTGCTCGTGCCGTGACCGTCTTTTCGCCGGAATGTATGCATTTGTCTAGAAGAAGACGTCCTGTGATTGCGCGGCTCCCGGAGGGCAAAGTAGGATTCGTGTCGACATGAAGATTCTTTACATCACGGCGGGTGCGGGCGGCATGTACTGCGGTAGCTGTGTGCGCGACAACGCTCTGGCGGCGGAGCTCATGTCCATGGGGCACGACGTCGTGCTACTGCCCGTCTACACGCCCACACTCACGGACGAGCCCAACGTCAGCACGGACAAGGTATTGTTCGGCGGCGTGAGTGTCTATCTTCAGCAGTACTTGCCTTTCTTCCGGAAGACGCCGCGGTTGCTCGATCGTCTCTGGGATTCTTCTGCGGTCATCAAGGCGGCCACTCGGTTTTCGGTTTCGACCGATCCTCGCCTCCTGGGAGAGCTCACCCTCTCCATGCTCAAGGGAGAGCAGGGAGTCCATCGCAAGGAGCTGCTGAAACTACTCAAGTGGCTCGAGAACCAACCGGTCCCGGATGTCATCAACCTCCCCAACTCCCTCCTGATCGGGCTGGCCGGTCCTTTGAAGCGCGCCGTCAATCGGCCGGTCTTCTGTACGCTACAGGGCGAAGATCTCTTCCTGGAAGGACTTAAAGAGCCCTATCGGAGCAAGGCGATGGCTCTTATTCGGGAAAAGGTGGGGGACGTGGACGGGTTCGTGGCGGTCAGCGATTACTATGCCGAGTTCATGTCGGACTATCTCGCGATTCCCGAGGACGCGATACACGTGGTTCCCTTGGGCATCAACCTGGAGGGCTATGAGCCGCGCCCGCAACCCCGCTCGGGGCCGTTCACAATTGGCTACTTCGCGAGAGTGACGCCGGAGAAGGGCTTGCGTAACCTCGTGGACGCCTACCGTCTTCTCCGTTCCGATAAGGGATCGGGCGAAGTTCGCCTGGAGGTCGCAGGCTATTTGGCCCCGGAGCACCGGAGCTATCTCCGCGGCATCGAGCAGCAGATGAAGGACTGGGGTTTCGAAGGCGAGTTCCAATACCGCGGTGTTCTAGATCGTCGCGGCAAGATCGAGTTCCTGCAGAGTCTGGACGTGCTCTCCGTTCCCAGCGCCTACAAAGAGCCCAAAGGCATGTTTCTACTGGAGGCGATGGCCTGCGGCGTTCCGGTCGTGCAACCCCGCCACGGTGCCTTTCCGGAGATTCTCGAGAAGACGGGGGGAGGGATCCTGGTCGATCCAGAAGATGCTGCCGATCTCGCGGATGGGCTCCTCTCGATTTGGAAGGATCGAGAGCTTGCCGAGGATCTCGGCCGGGCAGGTCGCGAGGGAGTTAGTCAGCATTTCAGCGTGGCTCAGGAGTCTCACCGTACGCTCGAGGTGTATGCCAATTATTCCGCAGAGGCGAAAACGGACTCAGTCATGTCGCGCGAAGCAGCCGTTCTCGATAGGAGTCGAACAAATTGAGTGAGGAACTCGCCATCGACAGCAAGGTGAAAGAAGCCCAGGAAACGCTCGATCGCCACGTCAGGGAGACCGTCCAGTGGCATTTCGACCCGGAAACGGGAGCGCCATTTTGGCTAGAGTATGCAAAGAAGCTCGATTTCGATCCGCGGCAGGACGTGCAAGTCTTCGAGGATCTACGCAAGTTCCCGCTCTTCCAGGACGAGTGGCTTCGTGGGGGTCCGGTGCGCCGGTGGGTTCCGAAGGCCTATTCCGATCGCCCCATCTTCGTTTTCGAGACCGGCGGAACGACCGGCATCCCGAAGAGTCGAATCTCGATCGACGATTTCCGCATCGACTATGAGCTCTTCAGTGAAACGCTTCCCGAACAGTATTTCCCGAAAGGTGCCAACTGGCTGATGCTGGGGCCATCCGGGCCGCGGCGGCTGCGACTCGCCGTCGAGCATCTCGCGCAGCATCGCGGTGGTATCTGCTTCTGCGTCGATCTCGATCCCCGATGGGTCATCAAGCTAATAGGCAAGGGTTGGACGGAGCAGCTGGAGGCTTACAAGAAGCACGTCATCGATCAGGCGATCACGACTCTGAGCGCCGGTCACGATATCGAGTGTTTGTTCACCACACCCAAGCTTCTTGAGTCGCTCGCTCTTGCCCTGGAGGATCAAGGGACGAGCATTCGGGAATCCGGTATTACCGGGATCTTCTCGGGCGGTACGGAGTTCACGCCGCAGTGGACCCGTTTCGCGGTGGAGGAGCTCTTGGACGGCGTCTACATCACGCCGACCTACGGCAACACCCTCATGGGACTGGCCGCTTCCCGCCCGGTCCGGGCCGAAGATGGCTACAAGATCGCCTACTACGCGCCACAGCCCCGAGCCGTCATCGAGGTCGTCGATCCGGACGAGCCCGAGCGAGTGGTGGGATACGGGGAGACGGGTCGAGTGAAGCTCACGACGTTGACGAAGGAGTTCTTCATGCCGGGCTTCCTGGAGCGCGACGAGGGGGAGCGCGAGGAGCCTTTCCAAGCCTACCCCTGGGACGGAATCAGTGGAGTGCGTCCCTTCCAGAAACTAGCCGCTACGACGACGGTCGGCGTCTACTGAGGTCCGCGTTGCATGGTTAATATCCCAGTTCTTCGTTGGGGGAAGCCTTACACGAGTCTCGAAACAGAGACCATCGTTCACTTCGAGACGGGCGAGGAGCTCGCCAAAGTCAGCCAGGCGAATCCCGGGATCATCCAGCGCGACATGCGCCAGGCGAGTCGTGCCCGGGCGGTGCTTAGGGAGATTCCGATTTCCAGCTTGATCGCCATGATGAAGAAGGCGGCGGAGCTCTACAAGTCGGCGGAGCTTCCCCTGGGGGACGGAAGTCAGACACCCGAGCAATTCGTTCGCTGCCAGTCGGCCACGACCGGCCTCCCCGAGCACATGTGTCGTGCCAACATGGAGAAGAACTACTTCGTTCTTACACATATGGAGGAGATACTCGATGCCTTGACGCGAGGCCTGGATCTTTCGATCCTTCACCAGGGACATGGCGTGGAATCTCGAGGCGTACCGTTGAGCTATCAGGCGCAGTCACCGGTGTTGGGTCTGGTGCTGCCGTCCAACTCACCCGGCGTCCACACGCTTTGGATGCCCGTGATCCCTCTGCAAGTCGGTCTCGTTTTCAAGCCCGGTCCCCAAGAGCCATGGACTCCGTATCGAATGTCTCAGGCTTTCGTCGAGGCGGGCGTTCCGAAGGAAGCGATCTCCATCTATCCTGGACTGGGGGACGTCGGTGCCGCGGTACTGGCCAGCTGTCCGCGAAGTCTGATCTTCGGTGGAACGGCCACGGTCGAGCGCTACAAAGGCAATCCGAGCGTGCAAGTCCACGGACCGGGATTTAGCAAGATACTCCTGGGCGACGACGTCGTGGACGATTGGGAAAAGTATCTGGACGTCATGGTGGACAGCATCTTCGTGAACAGCGGCCGAAGCTGCATCAGCTGCTCCGGAATCTGGGCATCGCGCCACACCCGTGAGATCGCCGACACGCTCGCCAAACGCCTGGGGCCCATCGCGCCTCAGCCTCCCGATGCTCCCGACAGTTCGCTGGCTGCTTTCACGGTGCCCGGTGTCGCCGCGGCCATCTCGAATGAGATCGATCGAGGTCTGGAGGCAGCGGGAGCCGAAGACGTGACCGACAAGTATCGAGAAGGCGAAAGCCGGCTGGTTTGTCGAGAGCGGTGCGATTACTTGCGCCCGACGATCATTCATTGTGAATCCCCCGAAAAGGAATTGGCAAACAAGGAATACATGTTTCCGTTCACGGCGGTCGTGGAATGCCCGCAGGAGCAAATGCTTGGGTCGATAGGGGGGACCTTGGTGGGAACGGTCATCACCGGGGACGAGTCTTTTCGCAAGAGGCTTCTGGATGCGACGTACATCGATCGGCTGAACTTTGGGCCCGTTCCCACCATCCGTCTCAATTGGCTCCAGCCGCACGAGGGGAGCATCATCGACTTCCTGTATCGAGCCCGAGCGTTTCAGGAAGCGCCGTCTTGAGCGCCACCACCGACACGCCGCTACTCGAAGCCACCGGTCTAACCAAAGACTATCCCACGCCACGAGGCCCGCTTTCCGTCCTCGCCGGGATCGATCTCTCGTTGTCACTGGGCGATGCGCTTTCGATCATGGGGCCCTCGGGGGGAGGCAAGAGCACGCTTCTCTACATCCTCGGTGCTCTTGAGTCTCCCACGTCGGGAACATTACGACTCGGCGGCCGAAACCCGTTCGATTTGGATGGGAAGGCACTTGCCGCGTTTCGCAACGAAGAGGTCGGTTTCGTGTTTCAGGAGCACCACTTGTTGCCCCAGTGTTCGGTCTTGGAGAACGTGTTGACTCCTACGTTCGTGGCTCCCCCGGCCGAGGACTACGAGGCACGGGCGAAGGATCTACTGGCGCGAGTCGGTCTCACCGAGCGGATCGAGCACAGACCGGCCGAGCTCTCGGGAGGCGAGAAACAACGTGTGGCCGTGGCCCGGGCTCTGATCCGGAACCCCAAGCTCCTGCTGTGCGATGAGCCCACCGGCAATCTCGACCCTCGCTCGGCAGAAGCGGTGGCTTCTCTTCTATTGGAGCTTCACGCCCGCGAGAAGCGGATCCTCGTCGTCGTGACCCACAGCGCGGAGCTGGCGGGAAGGTTTAAGCGGAAACTCCGACTCGACGAGGGGAAGTTGAAGCGGGCCTAACCGGAGGCAGAGTCCTATGGGCAAACGCGGTCTGCTGCGTAGAAGCCTGGTCTACTACTGGCGCACTCACCTCGTTGTCGTCCTCGGAGTGGCGACGGCGGTGGCGGTTCTCGCCGGGGCGTTGCTGGTTGGCGAGTCGGTGCGGGCTAGCCTTAGGGATCTGTTCCTCGGTCGCCTCGGAAACACCGACTACGTCGTCTCCTCCGTCGATTTCTTTCGAGAGGAGTTGGCCGTCGATCTGAAACGATACCAGGAGTTCTTCCGCACCTTCCGAGACGTGAGCCCCCTCATTGCGCTGGAGGCGGTTGTCGTTCATGAGGCGAGCGGGCGACGGAGCTCGGGTGTTCAAGTGTACGGTGTAGACGATCGTTTTTGGGCTTTCCATGGGTTGGACGTGAGCTCCTCGGTGAATCCGATCGGTCGAGAGGTACTTCTGACCGAGAGCCTGGTACATGAACTGGGAAGCCGAGCGGGAGACACGATCCTCGTGCGAGTCGAGCAGCCGTACGACGTGCCGGGCGAGTTTCTGCACGGCCGGAAGGAGGATACGGGTCGTACCATCCGATTGACCGCTCGGGAGGGCCTCTCCGAATCAGGAGTCTGCGAGTTCTCGCTCCATCCGCAGCAGGGCGATGTTCAGGCCGTCTTCGTTCCGCTGGAAAGATTACAGAGAGATCTCGAACGGGAAGACCGTGTCAACGCCCTTCTAGTTTCCGGAGGCGACGATTCATCGGAGTTGGTTGGCACGGAGTCACTCTCTGAAATACTCGGTGAGACTTTCCGACTCGAAGACGTGGGTGTGACTCTCCGCGTGCTCGAAGACGCGCACAGCCTATCACTGGAGAGCGATCGGATCCTCATCGGTGATGGCGTTGCTGCGGCGGCTCGGACGGCGGCCAGCCGGCTCGGTCTCGAGACGTCACTCATCTTCACCTACATGGCGAATACCATGCGTTCCGGATCCGTCGAAATTCCTTATTCGCTGGTGAGCGCGTTGGACACCAAGGCGTTCGACACGCTGCAAGCCGGCATGGAGAGGTTGCCGTTCCCGGATCCGTCCAGCGAGGAATCCATGGAGTCTCTAATGGGGCATCCAATGGATCGGGCCATTGTCTTGAACGACTGGGCGGCGCTTGATCTGGGAGTTCGCCTGGGTGACCTCCTGACGCTCGAGTACTACGTTTGGGAGGACGGGGGACGTCTCGCAACACGGAGTGCGGATTTCCAAGTTTCCAGTATTGTGCCGATGGACGGACCGGCCGGTGATCCAGATCTCGCGCCGACCTATCCGGGAATCACGGATTCCGACGCGCTTGCCGATTGGGATCCGCCTTTTCCGATCGACCTCGATCGAGTGCGGCCCAAGGACGAGGACTACTGGGAGTTGTACCGGGCCACGCCGAAGGCCTTCATCCCCCTCGATGCCGGACAAGAGCTCTGGCGCAGCAGATATGGTTCGCTCACGTCCATTCGAATCTTTCCCAACGGAGCGGGGAACGACCTCGGCTCGGCCCTCGATGCATTCAGAGGGAGTCTTCGAGAAACGATCGAGCCGATCCAATCCGGGCTGAGCGTTTACCCGGTTCGTGCTCAGGGGATTCGCGCCTCTCGGGGAGCCACAGACTTCGGCGAGTACTTCGTCTACTTCAGCTTTTTCCTCGTCGTATCCGCTCTTCTCCTGACCGGACTCTTCTTTCGCTTGGGAGTCGAGCAGCGTCTGACTGAAATCGGGATGCTTCACGCCATGGGTTTCCCGGCGAAAACGATCCGCCGCGTGTTCTTGAAGGAAGGACTGGTCTTGGCCATCATCGGGAGCGCCATTGGTTTGATCGGCGCGGTCGCCTACGCCGAACTCATCATGTTCGGGCTCCGGACGTGGTGGGTCGCCGCGGTGGGCACTCGACTCCTGACGCTGCACGCGTCGCCGACTTCCTTGCTGCTCGGTGGTGGCGGGGGAATCCTCGCCGCGGTGGGCGCTATCGCCTGGACTCTCCGCAGCGTGCAACCGATGAGCCCTCGGAGCCTTTTGTCCGGCGCGCAGATTGATACCTATGCGCCGGCTGGCAAGAGACGGAAAGTGTTTGTTTCCAGTATCTTCGCTGCGATCGTCGCGTCGATCCTTCTGCTGGGTGCCTGGATCGATTGGGTGAGTCCGGTAGCGGGTTTCTTCGGTGCGGGTACGCTCCTGCTCGTGGCGTCGCTCTCCGGCCTCTGGACGCGCCTGTCCGGGGGTGACAGGGACGTCTTGACCGGCACCGGACGTTGGGCGGTCTCCCGCCTGGGATTCAGAAACGTCACCCACCGCCCGGGGCGTAGTCTTCTCTGCGTTTCGCTGATCGCATTCGCCACGTTCGTCATCGTGGCGGTCGATGCCTTCCGTCGAGATGACCGGGAGGCCTCGCTGGATCCGAAATCGGGAACGGGCGGCTTCCCGCTCATGGCCCAATCGCTTCTCCCTCTCGTCTGGAATCCGGATTCCGCACAAGGAAGAGCGGCTCTCGGTTTGGAGGACGATGACGTGCTGGCGGGAGTGCGTTTCGCTCCGTTCCGAGTGCGTCCGGGAGAGGACGCGAGCTGCCTGAACCTTTACCGGCCGCAGAATCCAAGGATTGTTGCGCCGACCGAAGAGTTCGTTCGCAGCGGGCGTTTCGACTTTGCCGCAACGCTCGCTGAGACGCAGGAAGAACAAGACAATCCCTGGTTGATACTCGAGAGAACGGAACCGGACGGGGCTATCCCGGTCATCGGGGACGCCAATTCGATGACCTACGTGCTCTACCTCGGGTTGGGAGACGACTTCGAGCTCGAGCGAGGTGGCAAGGAACCTCTTCGGCTTCGCCTGGTGGGCATGCTCCGAGACAGTGTCTTCCAGGGCGAGCTCCTGATGTCGGAGAGGAACTTTCTCCGGGCGTTTCCGGATGAGGAGGGTTTTCGACTCTTCCTGCTCGACGTGTCAAGCGAACAGACCGATCAGGTGACGGAAGCTCTCGAACAGAGGCTGGTCGACTTCGGCGTGGACGTCGTCGGCACGGCGGAGCGACTGGCGGCTTTTCATCGCGTGGAGAATACCTATCTCTCGACGTTTCAGACTCTGGGAGGTCTGGGCCTGGTACTTGGCACGTTCGGTCTCGCTGCAGTTTTGTTGCGCAACGTCCTAGAGAGGCGTCGGGAGCTGGCACTGCTACGGGCAGTGGGTTATGGCTCGCGAGACTTTTCGCTGATGATCTTGGCGGAGAACGCGGCGTTGCTTTTCTGGGGGCTGGCCACCGGTGCGTTGTGTGCGCTGGTGGCCATCACACCAGCGCTTGCCTCACGCGGCGGCGCCTTCTCTTTGCCGTCTTTGAGCTTGTTGCTGCTGGCGGTCTTAGCGAGCGGCGTACTCGCTTCCCTGCTTGCCGTAGCAGCGTCGGTGCGCTCCCCGCTACTTGTGGCCCTCCGCGCCGAGTGATTCCGATTTTGCCTCACCACTGGATCGGATCCCGCGAATTGTTTACTGTGCACTAGGAGATTGGGAGAAACGTATGGCGAATCGCGTTAGAGCAGTCATCTGGGCGGCGACTTTTTTCGCGGCCCTCGGCATCGGAGCGGCCCAGGGTCCCTCGCCAAGCTGGCGCCAGTGGGGCGGACCCGATCGCAACTTCCATTTGGAGTCGGCGCCACTGGCGACCAGTTGGCCCGCTAGCGGTCCCGAGCAAATCTGGAGCCGACCACTGGGTGAAGGTTACTCCGTCGTCGACGACGACGGTACGCTTTACACAATGTATCGCGACGGCGGCGACGAAGTCATCGTTGCCCTGAACGCCGACACGGGGGAGACGCGTTGGCAGCACGTTTATCGTGCGCCTTCCCCAGATGACGGGAACTTCGGTTTCTGGTTAAGTTCAGGCGGGCACGGACCCTATTCCACGCCCCTCATCGTGGGGAGTCGCCTGTTCGCGGTCGGCGCGAACGGCCAGTTTCATGCACTCGATAAGAAGTCCGGGGACGTTCTGTGGTCCCACCATCTCGTCGAAGAGTTCAACATGTCGGGCTACAGCGCCTACGCATCGAGCCCCATCGCCTATGGTGATAACGTCATCCTTCCTGTCGGGGGACGCGGGCAGGGAGTCGTCGCCTTCGATCGGGGAACCGGTGCCGTTGCCTGGAAGAACCAGGACTTCCAGCTGGCTCCGGCCTCGCCAGTTCTAATCAACGTCGACGGGGAGGAACAGATTGTTGTTTTCGGACAACAGCAACTGGTGGGAGTCGATCCCCGTAATGGCAATCTGCTATGGAGTCATCCGCACCAGACGGAATACGGCCTCAACATCAGTACGCCGGTGTGGGGCGACGGGAACCTCTTGTTTTCCTCTTCTGCCTACAACGGGGGGAGCCGCGTCGTCCGCCTGCGGCGGGAAGACGGTAAGACGACGGCCGAGGAACTCTGGTTCAACAACCGGATGCGCGTGCACTTCGGAAACGCGCTTCGCATCGGCGATCTCGTTCTCGGCACCAGCGGAGATTTCGGGCCGGCTTTCTTCACCGCCCTGAATATCAATACCGGGGAGGAAGCGTGGCGGGAGCGAAGCTTCGGTCGCTCCCACATGCTGTACGCGGATGGGAAACTGGTGATCGTCGATGAAGATGGAGAAATTGCACTGGCGACGCTCACGGCACGGGGGTTAGAAGTCCATGCGCGGGCCGAGATACTGACGGAGAACGCCTGGACGCCGCCCACGTTGGTCGGAAGCCGACTCTATATTCGTGATAGAAAGAATATCCTGGCACTCGATTTGAGCGAGTAGTCGAGAGCTTCACGCTTCGAGGAGACAAAAGTGAATCGTTCTTATGCGTTGGTCTTGATTCTCGTCCTAATCCCAACTTCCTTTGCTACTCGTGCCACTGCCGAGAACTGGCCGCAGTGGCGCGGACCTTCACTGAACGGAGTCAGCGGTGAGACCGGCGTCCCGATCAGCTGGAGCACGACGGAGAACGTAACCTGGAAACTAGAATTGCCGGCGTGGAGCGGTTCGACGCCAATTATTTGGGAAGACCGCATCTTCCTTAATGTGGCCGAGGACGGCAATCTCTATCTCTGGTGCTTGGATCGTGCGGACGCAAGCATTCTATGGAAGCGTTTCTTGAGTGATGGCGATCGCAAACAACGCAAACAGAACATGTCTTCGCCGTCACCGGTCACCGACGGCCAGCACGTTTGGATCATGACCGGGACCGGGATTCTCAAGGGATTCGACTTCGCCGGTACCGAGATTTGGGCGCGGGACGTTCAGAGAGACTACGGCCCCTTCGGGCTTAACTGGGGTTATGCCTCCTCGCCGCTCCTACATGAAGGTGCCCTATACGTTCAGGTGCTGCACGGCATGAAGACCGATGATCCGTCCTACGTGATGCGGCTCGACAAGATGACCGGGGAAACGGTTTGGCGGGTGGAGCGGCCGACGGATGCGATTCGGGAATCGCCCGACTCGTACACGACCCCGGCGCTTCTCCAATACGACGGCAAGACCGAGATCGTGATTACCGGCGGCGACTGCGTCACCGGTCACGATCCGGCAACCGGTGAGGAATTGTGGCGAGCGAACGGGTTGAACCCGGAAAAGCGCCGCAACTACCGGATCGTGGCTTCTCCGGTCGTGAACGGCGACATCATTTACGCCCCTACTCGTGAGAGACCGTTGCTGGCGTTGCGCGCCGGTGGCCGCGGTGATGTGACCGACTCGCATCGCTTGTGGTCCTTCGAGCATGGTCCCGACGTTCCCACTCCCGTTTCCGATGGGAAGTACTTCTACGTCGTGAACGACAGGGGCATCATGTGGGCTCTCGACGCCGAGACCGGTGAGGAGATCTGGGGGCAACAGAGAACCGCTCCGGGCACTTACAGTTCGTCCCCGGTGCTCGTTGATGGCAAGATCTTCGTTACGAGCGAGGACGGTGTGACGACGGTCGTGAGGTCGGGACCGGAGTTCGAGATCCTGGCAGAAAACTCGCTGGATGATTACAGCCTGAGCTCGCCCGCCATCTCGCAAGGCCAGGTCTTCATGCGGACCGCGGGGCACCTCTACTGCATCGGCGAAAGAGCGACGCCCTGAATGACTTCACTAGGCCGGCTTGTAGTACAGAACCATCCCCACGCCGGCCGCCGCCAGAACGAATCCCAGATAGAGCAGCGGACTGGGAGCGCTCTTGGGCGGATGCATCGTCATCGATACCAGCACGTTGATGAGGGGTGCCCCCGCAAAGACTAGAGGCATCACATAGGTGGGGAGGCCGCCCGCCTTGAAGGCCCAGATGATGCAAACTGCTCCGATGGCGCCCAGCGCGCCGCCGAGCGTCGCCGCCACGGAGCCGCTCCAGTTGAATCCCCCTAGCCCTCCTTCATAGGAAAGGGCGACTACCGGTACCAGGATACCGATGAGAAAGTAGGCGACGCCCACACACAGTAGGGCGCGCCACGGGTTCCCGAGAAGCACCTGTCCCTGGTGCAAGGCCGGTCCATACATGCCCCAAAAGATGACAGCGCCTGCGACGAACAGCATCCATTTCATTGAAGTAAGCTCCAATCTGTAATGTCGTGGGTTAGGTTTTCATGGCTTCGAGCCGAAGCAATAGACAACGCCATCTTGAGAACCGATCACCAGTCGTCCCTCGCCGATGGCGGGTGAAGCGGACAGGGGAGCGCCCGCGTTGAATTCCCAAAGTTTCTCACCGGTTTCGAGAGATAGTGCATAGAGTCGCCCATCGTTCGAGCCCACGAAGACCCGTCCTCCTGTCACAACGGGAGATGAATCGACTCGTGATCCGGTGCGAAACGTCCAAATGGCTTCACCGGTGTTCGCGTCGAGGCAGTGGACGAGCTTGTCTCGTCCCCCCAAGACGATGTGGCCGTCGACGACTGCCGCCGATGAGTAGAAGGGGAATTGACGCTCGGGGTGCGCGTAGCGCCACGTGATGGTCAGCTCTTTCAAATCGACGGCAATCACTTCGTTATCGAACGTCCCATAGTAAGCGAAGTTCCCGACAACGGCGGGCGAGGCGGCGGTATAGGCGCCGGAGTCGAACTGATGAACCTCTTGCCCGTCCTCGATCCGTACGGCGCGAAGCATCGCGTCGCACCCGGTGATGTAGGTGAGGCCATCCTCCACCGCCAGTGTGCTGTGGATGAAACCGTTACTTTGAAGCTTCCAAAGCAGCTCACCACTCCTTGCGTCCAGGGCGTACGCGTGCTCGTCGTACGAGCCGATGAGAACCTTGTCTTCGACGATGACGGGGGAGGATTTGATCTCCGCCAGCGTCTCGAACGTCCAGCGCGCCTTGCCGCTCGCGACATCCACGGCATGAACCACACCCGCAAGGTCCCCTATGTAGACCACTCCGTTCGAGACCGCCGGAGAGGACTCACCAATGCCGGCCTCTCCCGCGAAGTATGTCCATCGAACCGCTCCATCGTCCAGGTCGAGCGCCACGAGCTCACCGGCAAACGTGCCGACGTACGCGACGCCGTCAACGATCGCCGCCGAGGAGTCGATTGCCTCTCCCGCCTCGTAGCTCCACAGCAGCTCCAACTTCTCCGGTAGCGGAGAAGTCGCCACGCCAGTCAGATTGGGGTTGCCCCGGAACTGGCTCCAGCCCTCTTGTGATGCGCCTTCCGGCGACGTGTGAGCTGGCACCAATGCGACGACGAGGAAGGAGATCAGTAGGCCCACTGATAGACCTCCAGGGCGCCCGCGGCGTCGAAGGGGCGGGGGTTGTGGCGACCCGTCCACTGCTTCGCTGCTTCTTCGGCAAGCGTCTTCAAGTCGTTCTCTGGAACGCCTACCGACCGCAGACGCGAAGGTAGACCGCCAGCTTTCGCAAGTTGCTCGAGGCGTTGCGCGAGGGCTTCACTTGGTTCTCCCTCCGACGATGCCTGGGCGGACAAGCTCACGAGATCGCGATACCGAGATCCAGCCACCTCTGCATTCCAACGGACCACCTGGGGGAGCAGGAGGGCTATCGCGACACCGTGCGTGGTGCCGTAGTGTGCCGTCAAAGGATTGGCGCAAGCATGGGTCGCACCCAGCATCGAGCTTTCGATGGCGGTGCCGGCATAGTAGGCCCCCAGTTGCATCGCTCCCCGCGCCGCGATGTCTTCCGGATGCGTGAGAACCCGCTGGTAGCTTCCCTCCAGCAATCGCCAGGCCTCGCGTGAGAAGGTGTCTGAAAAAGCGTTGCGGTTTACGGTGACGTAAGTCTCGACCGCATGAGCCATGGCGTCGAACCCCGTGATGGCGGTGACGTTTCGCGGCTGGGAAACCGTGAGGGCTGGATCGAGAAGCGCGATGCGAAAGGTGGCCTTGGGATCAAAGCAGGCCATTTTGACATGCGTGTCGGCGTCGGTGATCAAAGCGACCGATTGCGCCTCGCTTCCGGTCCCCGCAGTCGTGGGAATGCCGATCATGGGCAGCATGGGTTTGGTAGCCTTGCCGACGCCCCAATAGTCCTTCATGCTCCCGCCATTGGTGAGGAGGAAGTTGACTCCCTTGGCGCAGTCCATGGAGCTGCCGCCGCCGAGACCGATGAGGGAGTCGATTCTTTCGCGGGCGGCCAGATCGCGTCCGGCCTCGACCATGCGCGTATCCGGGTTCTCACCGAACTCGTGAAACCCGAAGACCTGAATTCTCGCCGCTTCCAACTCGCGCCTCGCGGCCTGGAAGTGTCCGGCACGGATGAGGCCTTGATCCGTGGTGACCAGCGTCCGACGGAACCCGAGCTCCTTGGCGAGGTCGCCCAGTTTCGAGAGCGCCCCTTCACCGAAAATCAGCCGGGTGTTCGATTGGAAGTCGAAGGGCTCCATTCACGCGATTTAAGGTTGTCGAGCTAGTGCAAACAGCTTGTTACGGCTGGCGATGAAGAGCGTGCCGTTGGCGGGAACCGTGGTCGAGTAGACCGAGCTCCCCATATTCATTTCGCCTAGGACGACTTCTTCCTTTCCCGGTTTGAGCACGACGACATCGCCATCTTCGTCACCGAGGTAGAGCTTGCCGTCGGCGATGAGCGGAGAGGCCCACACCGCCGCAAACGTGTCGTGCACCCAGAGTTGCTGGCCGGTCTCGGCATCGATGGCGTGCAGAAAGCCGCTGAAGTCGGGTATGTAAAGGATACCGTCTTGGATGGCGGCGGTGGAAATCGTTCGCCGAATCTCTTCGTAATGCCAAACCAGTCCGGTCTCCGTGATGTCACCCCGCTTGGTGGGATCGATGGAGTAGTAGTGGCCGACGCCTTCGCCATGCTCGGGATCCTGTCCGTTGCCGATATAGACGTGATCGTTGTAGAGGACGGGAGTACTGATGACGTTGTTACGGGTTCGCGGCCACTCGGCGTCCTTGGGATTCGTATCGAACTCCCATAGCTTCTCGCCAGTCAGTGCTTCGTATCCCCGCACCCAACCATCGCCTTGACCCATGACCACTTGCGCCACCCCGCCCAGCTCGCCCGCCGCAGCGGATGACCACTGCCCGTGAAGAATGCGATCTTCCACAGAGTTGTCTTCCCAGACCAGCTCGCCGGTGTTCTTGTTCAGCGCAATGATCCCCGGGGTGCGGGGGGAAGGGATGTCGACGTGGCTCTCGTCCTGGCCGTTCGAGGTGCTAACGAAAATGAGATCCCCGTACATGACGGGAGACGAGTTGGCCATGTTGTGCTGGTACGTGCCCACTTCTTCCATCATGTCGAAGCGCCAGATGATGTCCGCATCGTGCTCCGAAGTGGCCGCCTCGTCGGAGAAGGGGCCGTCGTTCTCGCCATCGCGGAATCCCTGAATGTCCAGCGACACGATTTCCGCACGGTTATTGACGTAGTAAAGTCGATCCCCATCCACCAGCGGCGAGGAGCAGACTCCCTGATAGGGCCAGTCATTGACCCGCCCGGAGGGCAGTTTTTCGGAAAGAGCCTGCCAGAGAAACTCCCCGTCCGACTCGCTGAAAGCGAGCAGCACCCCGGCGTCTCCGGCATGTTCGGGATCGTAGCCGCCTTCGTTGTTGGTGCCCACGAAGACCATGCCGCCCGCGACCACCGGGTTACCGTAGGATTGGGAGCCTAGGTTGGCGACCCACTTGAGATTCTCGTTGGACGTGACGTCCCAAGTCTCGGGGAGACCCGTCATCGGGGAAACCATGTTGCGGTCCGGTGTGCCACCCCACATCGGCCAGTCTCCGGCGGCGTCCGCGGCGCGCGACGGCGAGTTCAGAATGAAAGCGATGGCAGGCACGGAAATGAGGCTCGCCAGGAGGAGCAATCGATAGTTTCTATTCTGCGTCATGGGTTCTCTGTGACCTCGAGATTATCGAAGAAGACTTCACTGAAGGCGTCGGTATAGAGTCCTGGGCTGCCCTCGCGGTTAGGAATGGGATCCATTCGTTCGAGCGTCCACTGGCTGGGCTCGGGCTCGGACTTGGGCCAAGCTTTTCCGCGGGCCCGTACCGTGCCATCCGCGAGATTCTCGACCTGGAGCTTCAGACGGTACCAAGTGTCGGGTTGCCAGGAGAAGGACTGGGTAGCCGTGCGCTGAGTCTCTGGTTGCCACGGCATGAGCTCCAGGCGCTGGTGATTCCCGAAGAGGATCAGAGCATAGCGTTGCGCGATGACGCCGGCGGTGCCCATTTGTCGCCGCTGCTCGGAAGCGCGGACGTCTACCGCCACCGTGTAGTTGGACCAGTCGGAGTGCCCGAGGTAGGTCTTGGCGCGTTTCAGGAAGGGATTGTCGGCGAGCTTGACCAGAACCTTGTTCCCTTCTTCTTGGCGCACCCGGTACTTGCCAGTGGCATTGATCCAATGCCGGGGGACGCTATCCACCTCCATGCCCTCGAATCCCTCGACGCTCCAGGGAAGGGGCGGGATGACCCGCAAGCGAGCCGCGCCGAAGAGATCGCCCACGGTTGCTTTCACCAGGCCCACTTGCGCAACGGCCTGAGCTGAAGCGGTGAACTCACCGTTCTCGTCGACGGTGCCCTCAAGGCCTTCGAGTGTCCAGGAAGCTTCGCCGCGACCCGCTAGGCGCCCTTTGTCGTCGAAAAGCCAGGCCACGAATCGGACGTTTTGTCCAGGCGACAGAACGAGCTCGGTCGGTGTGACCTGAACATGCGTCGCCGGACCCGCGGAGGAAGCCTCCGGCGCGTCTTCTTCAGGCCCAGGCTCAGTTTCAGCCTCAGCGCTATCCGTGCCTTCGCCGATCGCATAGATCGCGCTCTGGGACACGAGGTACACGCGCCCGCGCGCCACCGCCACGGAGGCGATGATCGCTTCGATCTCCGTGTCGCTGCCCAACTCGTCTTTGTCCAGAATCTCCGCGCTGTCCGTTCCCGGCTGGATGACGTAGAACGTTCCGTTTGCGGTACCCACATAGAGCTTCCCGTCGGCCAGAACCGGAGACGCCCGCTGGATCGTGCCTAGATTGAGTGTCCATAGCCGGTTGCCGGTTGCGAGATCGAACGCTACGAGGTTGGCCGCGTTGTCGATCTGATAGACACGATCTCCATCCATGACCGGGGAAGAGTAGCCGCCCAGAAATCCCGGGACCTTCCACTTGACCTGCTCCTCTTGAATCTCACCACTGGCCGAGGCATCGATGGCGGCGACGAGACCCATTTCACTGCTATCGATATTCTCTTCACCTTGACTGACGATGGCGGTAGTTCCTTGGATCAGCGCGCCGGAGTTGATGCCGCGCTTGCTGATCTCGTATCTCCAGACCGGCTCTCCAGTTTGCGGCTTGAGGGCGTGCACCGCTCCGTCACCGCCTCCAGCAAGCATTAGATGCGTGCCGTCGATTTCGGTGGTGATAAAGGGAGCGTAGGTGGTGTCGTAGGGGTGCCCACCCGGCGAGCTCACCCACACGGTTTCACCGGTGCTCTTGTCGAAGGCGAAAAACCTTTGGCCCCCGCGTGCCTGATCTCCCCAACCTGAGTTGAGACCGCTGACGATGACCAGGTCTCCGTCGATCATGGGAGATGCGGTGCGTCCGCCGTGTGTGGTCACTAGACCAAAATCTTCCCCGAGGGACCGTGTCCAGAGAAGCGTCCCATCGTTGTCGAGGGCCAAGAGCATGCCACCGACGCCGAAGGCGAAGACATGACCGGTGGACGGATCCCCCACCGGTGCCGCCCACGCGACTCGATGAGGCGGTACGTCACTTTGATAGATGTTGAAACGATGCTCCCAGAGCAGCTCCCCGGTGTCGGCGTTGAAGCACATGATGCGTTCTTGCAGTGTTTCGCCTTCGCCCACTGGGTTTTGTACGAACAACCGATCCCCGAGCACGATGGGCGTGGAGCGGCCGCCGTAAGGAGCCGTCCAGGCGAGATTCTGCCCTTCGGGTGACCACTGCGTAGGGAGACCGCTCTCTGGAGATCGACCGTCACGAGCGGGACCTCGCCAATCGGCCCAGTCGTTGATTGGCGTAGCGGAAAAGATGGTCGGTGCCGCGGCGCTCCCGAGCAGGAGTCCGGTTAACAACAACATGATCTTCTTAGTCATGGTTCCTTCGCTGGGAGTTAAGGAGAGCTTTTTCGGGTTAGTCCCTGGATTCAATGACATAGGGCGATGAAGATACATCCTGGGCATCGAAAGGGTCAAGTCGGGGATGTCCCGCCGGATGTTGAATTTGGGGTAGCGGCGGCTCCTTGGCCGGCCTAAGAATAGGTCTGCCAATAAACCGTCTCCAGAGGGGGACAAGGAGCCACCAATGCCTAGGAAATCGAAGAAGCCAGTAAGAAAGCAAACGCACTCGCCTACGGGCAAGGTAGTTGGCCAAGTCGGTCAGATACTGCTACCGATGATAGCTGGGATCGCGGCCACGAAGGCGGATCTGACGGAATGGGTGTACGAGCAAGGACTGACAGCTCTGCACCTACTGCTCAGAGAGGACGCCGAGGAGATCGCGGGGCTCAAGGGCAAGCACGAGAAGGAGCGAACTCATAACCACTGTGGGAGCACGAACGGAGAGCTGAGCTTCGGTGGTCGTCGCATCCAAGTGTCGCGACCTCGAGTTCGCTCGAAGTCGGGCGAGGAGGCGTTCGCTTCCACACTTCGAAGCCTTCCGCGAAGAAGACCCGCTTCCAGAGCGAGTGTTGAATCAAATCTTGGTGGGGGTATCGACCCGAAATTACGAATCGAGTCTGGACAAACCCGCGGCCAAGTTGAAGTCTCGTGGCACGAGTAAGAGTGCCGCCAGCCGTCACCTCGTGAGCCAGACGACTAAGAAGCTCGAGGAATACCTGTCTCGGCGGCTAGAGGAGTTCGAGCTTGCGGCACTGATGCTGGATGGCCTTGAGGTGGCCGGACAGACCGTCGTCGTAACTCTCGGTATCACAATAGATGGAACGAAGGTGCCCCTGGGTATATGGCTGGGCTCGACGGAGAACTCTCGGGTGTGCACCGCGATGTTGCAGGACCTTCTCGAGCGAGGCTTGCGCGTCGATGAGTCGATTCTCTGCGTAGTGGACGGAGGCAAAGGCATCCGCAAGGCACTCGTCGACGTTTTGGGGGACCTCGCGGTCATCCAAAGGTGCCAGATCCATAAACTCCGGAATCTTCGCTCGTACCTTCCCAAGTCTCGTCACGCCTACGTGCTCCAGACGATGAAGGAAGCCTACAAGTGCAAGAGTGCCGACAAGGCGCGCAAGCGACTTCAGGCATTGGTGTCGTGGCTCGAGCGAAACGGCTACGACGAAGCTGCCGGAAGCCTTCGTGAAGGGATGGAAGAGACACTCACGGTCGTGAAGCTCGCGCTGCCCGCCTTACTTCGCCAGTCTCTTGCCACGACGAACGCCATTGAGAATCTCAACGGAACCATTCGCAGAGTATCGAGAAACGTCAAGCGTTGGTAGAGTCCTTCCATGGTTCGCCGATGGACCGCTCTTGGCGTCGTCACCGCGCAGAAAAAGTTCCGGCGTATCAAAGGCTATCGCCATATGGGCGCTCTCGTTCACGCGCTTAGAAGCAAACAGAAATCTCTTGACAGCGATGAGTTTGCTGCCTAAGAGTATTCACAGGTGCCGCCGCTACCCGACCAAATTCAACAGCGGCCGGGACATCCCCCAGGGGTTTGCCAACGTCCGTAAAAGCGGTGCCAGGAAGATCGGTCCATAGAACCTGTTTATCTATCACGCACTTGTGGGTAGCGCCCGGTCGTGGTGGCTGCAAACGCCAATACCTCTGGCGCGCGGTAGATCCAACACCATCCTGACGGTACGCTGACGAACTTCTGGAGAATATCGCGTTGATCTTCCCATGATAACTCCCATCCTCTCAAGAAATAAAGCCTCCGGAAAACCCGGGGCGGTTCACCGGGCGTGGTACAATGTACGCATGAGTATTTCGACAAAAGTGAGAGGGACTTCATGAACAAGTTTTTCCCGTCTGTGATTTTGATAGTTATCTTCATTACATTCTGGATAGGCGCCCCGGCGCACGCCCAATCGGGGTTCTATTTCGGCAGCGAGTGGGGAGCGAATTTCGGCTCGTCGCTGGATATGGTCGGATTCAGCAACGACCGGGCAAGTGTGTGTGACGAATACATCAACCTTGCGTTCGATACAGTCATGGGCACTCTGGGGTACGAGAACTACAACTGCACCGGCGCAAATCGCGGTCAGGGTGACGATTGGCAAAACGCATTCGATTCCGCCAAGGGCCCTCTGTTCGGTATGGCGCTCGGCTATCGCTTCGCGGATAACTCCTTCCGTTTTGAACTGGAATACTTCTACCGTGACACCGGCCATGACCAAACTTCCGATATTCCCGGGGCCACTGGAGCCTCCGGTGACAAGCTCGCCCAGGAAATCCAGGTAGCCACAGACCGCATCGGCAGCCTTACCTCGCACAACTTGTTTGCCAACCTGTATTTCGATTTTAAGAACGCTAGCCGGCTTACGCCGTATGTTGGGGTTGGTGTGGGCACCGGGTTTACCAATATGGATTATGGTTCCCTGTGGCAGAGGAACCTTGATGTGAATGCGATCACGACCGGGGAGGGGCTAGACAATGTGGAGCAGATCCGTCAGACCCTTGCCGGATCGACTAGCAGCGCACAGACCGTGCTCAGCGATACGCTGTTCGGCTACCAGGTATTATTTGGTGTGGACTACGCGCTCACCGAGGCATTACTGCTCGGGGTTAAGGGACGCTGGGTTAACTTTCATTCTTTTCGAAACGACGACAGTATTGTCTGGGATCCACTGCGCAGCCACCCGCCCAATCTTCGCAGGGATGGCAGCGAGCCTGTGTCGGGCAGCCTTGAGGTCGGCGACATCCAAATGTTCGGCGTCGGCCTGAACTTAAAGTACCTTTTCTAGAGGGTCTGATTGAGGTTAAGATTGAGCGGAAAACTACTGGTCGGCGTCCCGTTCGTGTCCGTGTAATCCGCCTGTGATCCGCAAAAAAGATCGCGTATCGACGGGCAGACAGCCATGAGAGCGCCGCCCTGCGAACTCGTCTTCGACGCGGTGGAAATTCTGCACACTGTCGCCGCCGGGCCACCGACGCAATAACGTGCTTGAGAGGTGCTTGCGCTGTTTGCTGTTGGTGATGTGTACGTATCCCTTTGCAAAAAAAGCGCTTACGCTCCATTTAGCGCGCGGCGAAGGTCGCGAGCGCTATTTTGGCTGTAATTTAATGCAGCGTAAAGTCTTAGCGTCATCTCACCAACACTTAATGGCGGAAGCACCGCTGCCTGAACTTTTTTACACACCTATTGACAAGAGCTTGTGAGAAGCTCGAAAACCTTCAAAGCTGTAATCACCTCCGTGCTCGCGGGGGGATGTCCCGCCGGATGTTGAATTTGGGGTAGCGGCGGCTCCTTGGCCGGCCTAAGAATAGGTCTGCCAATAAACCGTCTCCAGAGGGGGACAAGGAGCCACCAATGCCTAGGAAATCGAAGAAGCCAGTAAGAAAGCAAACTGACCTTGCCCAGGAAAAGTGGACAGGTTGATTATCTCGCATGAGCCGTTTTGAGGTCATGAATCCGTTCGAACACCATTGGGCTGTTGTAATCGAGTGACGAGTGGAGTCGATACGGATTGTAGAACCCCTCGATGTAGCTCGCGACCGCGTCTTTGGCCATACGTCGTGTTGGCCAACTACATCGGTGGAGGAGCTCGGTCTTGAGCGTGCCTAAGAAGCTCTCGGTCACGGCGTTGTCCCAGCAATCACCCTTGCGGCTCATCGAGCACGGCCTGGTAGGTCGCAGCCGCGTATTGAGTACCACGGTCTGAATGATGCACCAAGCCACTTTCCGGCAGGCGGCGCCCCAAGGCCATGTGAAGCGCCTCGAGAGCAAGCTCCGCGCGCAGGTGGGGCTGCATCGCCCAGCCTACGACACGACGCGAGAACAGATCGAGGATGACCGCCAAGTAGAGCCAGCCTTCCCAAGTCCGGATGTAGGTTATGTCCGTCACCCAGAACTGGTTCGGTCGTTCGGCTTCGAAGTTCCGGCCGAGCACGTTGGGTGCGATGGGGCGATCGTGCTTGCTGTCGGTCGTGCGGCGAAAACGCTTGCTGGGCAGACCCTGTAGGCCCATCTCACGCATCAGCCGTGCCACTCGCTGCTTGCCTACCTCGACGTTCTCCCCGTCAAGCTGGCGACGTACACGCTCCCTGCCGTAGGTACCACGGCTATGGGCGTGGATCGCTTGGATGCGCAGCTTCAGGGTCAAGTCTTAATTTTCCTGTCAAATCTCCGTACGGTTCCCCGCGCTCGGTTAAGCTGCTGATTCCTCCGACGTGCCTTGCGGGAGAAGCTCGTTGCGAAGCTCCTCGACTTTCCTAGCGGCGAAGACATCCATCCTCACGCCGCGCCATTTGTTTGCGACGGCCAAGAGCACAGCGAACGAGAGTTTCATCGCGGCCTCCTCGGTGAAGAAGTGAGGAATGACCTTTGTGCGACGTTTGTGCTCTCCGAACGTGCGCTCAAGTAGATTCGACGTGCGAAGCCTTTTGTGATGCGCCGCAGGAAGGCGTAGCGCCTGAAGCCACGCTTCGAAGGTCTCTTCCATGCACTTCATCGCGCTCGGGAATCGTTGACGGTACCGAGCGATCACCTCCCGACCCTTCTTCAGCCCTTGCTCGTAGCTGTTCGCATGGAACGACTCAAGGATGGCCGCCTTGAGTTCGTCGCGCACTTCCTTCGGAGCCTTGCCCAGGATGTTCTCGAGGCGGTGCTTCTGGCAACGTTGCTTGAGGCTTCGAGGGAAGACCTCTGCGATCGCTTTGAGCACTCCAGGATTCCCGTCCGTCACGATGAGCAACGGCTCCCTCATTCCTCGGGCCACCATCTCCTGCAAAAACCCCTTCCAGTTCTCGTAGGATTCTCGGTTGCCGACACCGATATGAAGAAGAACTCGCGTCCCATCAGCGCGATAGCCGGTCGCAACGAGGATGGGCTCTTTCCTCTCCGCTCCTTGGTGGTAGCGCAGGTACGTGCCGTCGAGCTCGAGATACAACAGCTTCTCGTTCGAGAGATCCCGTTTTCGAAACGCCTCGAAATCCTCCGACAGACACCGTGTGACCCGGCTCACCACCGACTTCGAGACACCCGTGCCGCTCAGCACGTCCGCGAACGTCGCCTCAATGTCACGCGTCGACATCCCGTGGACGTACATCCGCGCGATCAGTTCATCGAGTTTCTCGGTCCGGCTCACGTAGGCGTCGAGAATCTTTGACTGAAACACCTTCTCTGTTTCTCGTACCCGCGGCACTTGCACCGTTACCGCTCCCTCGCCCGTGAGGACCCGATGCGACTCATACCCGTTGCGTCGTCCCTTCTCCTTCGTCGTTGCCGGAGCGTTCTCATAGTAGTTTCGACCCAACGCCTCCGTCACCTCGCGCTCCAACGCATATTGAAGCATCATCTGAGCTCCCGACCGGACGATCTCCGAGAGATTCATCTCCCCAAATACCAGTTGTTCCTCGAACTGCTTGAGCAATCGCTGACTCGGTAGTACCTTTCCCATGATGTATGGTTCTCCTTTTCTGTCCCCATGACGGGGACGGGTTTGAGCTTGGGGAACCATACATCGTTTTTCTTTGACAGGAATCTTAAGACATCACCCAGCTTCAGCTTCCCATCCTCACACTGTCGCTTGCTGGGCGCGCGCTTCATCTGAGCGTAGTAGCCGCTGGTCGATACCCTCAGAACTCGGCACATCACCCGCACCGGGTAGTTGGCCCGCTCCGCGTGAATGAATTTGAATCTCATTCGCTTTCCTTCGCGAAGAAGGCCGCCGCCTTTTTTAATATTTCTCGCTCTTGCTCCAACGTACGCACTCGACGCCGTAGCGAACGGAGCTCATCACGTTCCGCCGTCGTCAGAGCCTCGCGTGGACCTTCACCGTGATCAACTTTGTATTGTTTCACCCAGTTTCGAAGGGCCGATTCCGTCAGGTCCAGTTCCTTAGCGACCTGGCCGATGCTGCCCTCGCCCTCCCTGAACAGCCGGACCGCTTCCTTCTTGAACTCCCCCGTGAACTTCCTGCGTCGTCGTTCTCCCATGGACGCCTCCAGGCGCATTGTCGCGCCTCGGTTGATGTCCACAAAACCCGGGCAGGGTCAAACGCACTCGCCTACGGGCAAGGTAGTTGGCCAAGTCGGTCAGATACTGCTACCGATGATAGCTGGGATCGCGGCCACGAAGGCGGATCTGACGGAATGGGTGTACGAGCAAGGACTGACAGCTCTGCACCTACTGCTCAGAGAGGACGCCGAGGAGATCGCGGGGCTCAAGGGCAAGCACGAGAAGGAGCGAACTCATAACCACTGGGGGAGCACGAACGGAGAGCTGAGCTTCGGTGGTCGTCGCATCCAAGGGTCGCGACCTCGAGTTCGTTCGAAGTCGGGCGAGGAGGCGTCGCTTCCACACTTCGAAGCCTTCCGCGAAGAAGACCCGCTTCCAGAGCGAGTGTTGAATCAGATCTTGGTGGGGGTATCGACCCGAAATTACGAATCGAGTCTGGACAAACCCACGGCCAAGTTGAAGTCTCGTGGCACGAGTAAGAGTGCCGCCAGCCGTCACCTCGTGAGCCAGACGACTAAGAAGCTCGAGGAATACCTGTCTCGGCGGCTAGAGGAGTTCGAGCTTGCGGCACTGATGCTGGATGGCCTTGAGGTGGCCGGACAGACCGTCGTCGTAACTCTCGGTATCACAATAGATGGAACGAAGGTGCCCCTGGGTATATGGCTGGGCTCGACGGAGAACTCTCGGGTGTGCACCGCGATGTTGCAGGACCTTCTCGAGCGAGGCTTGCGCGTCGATGAGTCGATTCTCTGCGTAGTGGACGGAGGCAAAGGCATCCGCAAGGCACTCGTCGACGTTTTGGGGGACCTCGCGGTCATCCAAAGGTGCCAGATCCATAAACTCCGGAATCTTCGCTCGTACCTTCCCAAGTCTCGTCACGCCTACGTGCTCCAGACGATGAAGGAAGCCTACAAGTGCAAGAGTGCCGACAAGGCGCGCAAGCGACTTCAGGCATTGGTGTCGTGGCTCGAGCGAAACGGCTACGACGAAGCTGCCGGAAGCCTTCGTGAAGGGATGGAAGAGACACTCACGGTCGTGAAGCTCGCGCTGCCCGCCTTACTTCGCCAGTTTCTTGCCACGACGAACGCCATTGAGAATCTCAACGGAACCATTCGCAGAGTATCGAGAAACGTCAAGCGTTGGTAGAGTCCTTCCATGGTTCGCCGATGGACCGCTCTTGGCGTCGTCACCGCGCAGAAAAAGTTCCGGCGTATCAAAGGCTATCGCCATATGGGCGCTCTCGTTCACGCGCTTAGAAGCAAACAGAAATCTCTTGACAGCGATGTGTTTGCTGCCTAAGAGTATTCACAGGTGCCGCCGCTACCCGACCAAATTCAACAGCGGCCGGGACATCCCCGCTCGCGGTCCTGATTGCCTTAGCCCTTTTCCTCCGGGGCAGAACTGTTTCACAAGCCGGCGTGGTCATCAATGAGGTACTGGTCTCGAACGCGTTTTCCATTTTGGACGACGACCGGCACAGCACCGACTGGGTCGAGCTGGTAAACATAGGAAGCCGCCCGCTCAATCTCGGCGGTTTCGGTCTCAGCGACGATGTGGGGCAGCCCAAGAAGTGGGTTTTCCCGGATACAACCCTGGCTCCCGGTCAGACCCTACTGGTCTGGTGCTCGGGGAAGAACCGGATCGCACAACCCGCTCCCGTCTCCCCCGGTAGAGTTGACCCTGCCCGGGTTTTGTGGACATCAACCGAGGCGCGACAATGCGCCTGGAGGCGTCCATGGGAGAACGACGACGCAGGAAGTTCACGGGGGAGTTCAAGAAGGAAGCGGTCCGGCTGTTCAGGGAGGGCGAGGGCAGCATCGGCCAGGTCGCTAAGGAACTGGACCTGACGGAATCGGCCCTTCGAAACTGGGTGAAACAATACAAAGTTGATCACGGTGAAGGTCCACGCGAGGCTCTGACGACGGCGGAACGTGATGAGCTCCGTTCGCTACGGCGTCGAGTGCGTACGTTGGAGCAAGAGCGAGAAATATTAAAAAAGGCGGCGGCCTTCTTCGCGAAGGAAAGCGAATGAGATTCAAATTCATTCACGCGGAGCGGGCCAACTACCCGGTGCGGGTGATGTGCCGAGTTCTGAGGGTATCGACCAGCGGCTACTACGCTCAGATGAAGCGCGCGCCCAGCAAGCGACAGTGTGAGGATGGGAAGCTGAAGCTGCGCATCCAAGCGATCCACGCCCATAGCCGTGGTACCTACGGCAGGGAGCGTGTACGTCGCCAGCTTGACGGGGAGAACGTCGAGGTAGGCAAGCAGCGAGTGGCACGGCTGATGCGTGAGATGGGCCTACAGGGTCTGCCCAGCAAGCGTTCTCGCCGCACGACCGACAGCAAGCACGATCGCCCCATCGCACCCAACGTGCTCGGCCGGAACTTCGAAGCCGAACGACCGAACCAGTTCTGGGTGACGGACATAACCTACATCCGGACTTGGGAAGGCTGGCTCTACTTGGCGGTCATCCTCGATCTGTTCTCGCGTCGTGTCGTCGGCTGGGCGATGCAGCCCCACCTGCGCGCGGAGCTTGCTCTCGAGGCGCTTCACATGGCCTTGGGGCGCCGCCTGCCGGAAAGTGGCTTGGTGCATCATTCAGACCGTGGTACTCAATACGCGGCTGCGACCTACCAGGCCGTGCTCGATGAGTACGGCATCGTGTGCTCGATGAGCCGCAAGGGTGATTGCTGGGACAACGCCGTGACCGAGAGCTTCTTAGGCACGCTCAAGACCGAGCTCCTCCACCGATGTAGTTGGCCAACACGACGTATGGCCAAAGACGTGGTCGCGAGCTACATCGAGGGGTTCTACAATCCGTATCGACTCCACTCGTCACTCGATTACAACAGCCCAATGGTGTTCGAACGGATTCATGACCTCAAAACGGCTCATGCGAGATAATCAACCTGTCCACTTTTCCTGGGCAAGGTCAAGTAGGGGGGGAGGAGAAGTGTCCCCCCACCCCCTCATCACACCGGACGTGTGGATTTCCCACATACGGCGCTCCCACCGCCTTAGCCAGAGGCATTACGCGAGAAGTGTCAGGTTCACCAGTCATAGGTACGTGAGACCCAGGTTGGCGAAGTGACGGTAGAACGTCATCCCTTTCGGAGGGCGAAAGGGCCGTTGACTTCGGCGACGCAGGTGGACCCCGAGGCGGCGACGGGCGAAGCGGTTCACCTTCCGGAAGTGTCACCGGGGGTGTCCGTATCGAAAATAGTTGGCCCAGCCGTCGAGATTACGGTTCAACTCCCGGATCAGCGCCGGGATGGGTTTCCAGCAGTTGCGGCTGGCCGTCATCTCTTTTAGCTTGGCAAACTCGCGCTTCAAAGCCTTGGGTGAGGGCATCACGTTCAGATACTTATGATCGCCCCCTTTCAAGTCGCGGTGGTACTGCAACGTGAATCCCAGATACTCCAAGCGCTCGCCTTTCGATAAGTTCACAACTCGGGTTTTCTTCCGGTTGATGGTTAGCCCCATCCATCCTTCGAGTGTCTCCTCCACAAACTTTTGGAGGTCCGCACCTTGATATCGGGCCAGCACCACGAGGTCGTCCGCATAGCGGACTAGTCGGGCGTTGGCCTAGTATCTTGGGCCTGACTTCCGATGAAAGACTTTGTCGAACCAGTGGAGGTAGGCGTTCGCCAGCAATGGGGAGATCACTCCTCCTTGAGGCGTGCCTTGCCGACTGCGACGATAATTTAATTTCCCGTCGTCGTCTTTTTCCACTATGGGAGTTCGCAGCCACATTCGGATCAATTTGAGTAGAGCCCGATCCGCTATGCGGTATTCCAGTACTTTCATCAGTTTGTCGTGGGGAATAGAATCGAAGTAGCCTCTCAGGTCCGCGTCGTACACCTCCGTGAATCCCTGCTTGATGTGCGTTTGCAGCTTGTCCATCGCATCATGGGCACTCCTTCCGCGGCGAAATCCGTGAGAGCAATCTTCGAAATCCGCTTCGAATATCGGCTCCATGATGAGATACGCTGCCATTTGGACCACGCGGTCCCGCACCGTTGGGATGCCTAACGGGCGTTTACTCCCATCCGGCTTGTCGATGTACGTGCGTCGAGTGGCTTGAGCTTTGTAGGTCTTCTCACGCAGTTCACGTTGCAGTCGCTCGATGAGCTGCGCGGAGCCGTCCTCCGAGTTCACGATTTGGTCAATCGTTACTCCGTCGACTCCCGGTGCACCCTTATTCCTGCGCACCTGCGCCCACGCCGTTTCAAGCACATCTTGCCGATAGAGATGACTATACAAGGTGTAAAATCGAAACTTCGGCTCTTGCTTGGCCTTCTGGTGCAGCTTGTGTCTCAGAGTGGAGAGTTTCTCTGGTATCTTTTGACTTGTTCGCCTTTCTGGCGGTCCGTCCATCCAATACCAGGGCATCATCATAGGGTAGTTACCCAATCGATTCTGAGCTACCCTCAGAAGGTGTGGAAATAAAGTAATGACCTTGCCCAGGAAAAGTCCTGCGGCGCGAAATACCCTGGATTCTGCGCGGATTCCAACGGCGTCTAAGCTTCTGATTTGTGGTCTATTTCAAAAGGGCCGAGTTTTGGCACAGGACGGGCTGGAAACGGACTCACGGTGCGGCTAGTGAGGCACTCCGGCAGGAAACGGGGAGAAACAGATAGGCCGCGCCTACGGAGCACCGCGCCAGCCCTCGACCGTACCGGCGTCAGGAGACGCGTTCGAACGCGGTCGTCGGCCAGCGTTCCCCGAGTAGCCTCAGATAATGCCCGACGCGCCGCGCTTCCTCGTATTCATCGTCGCCGTGTTCGGTGCCTCGCCGGTCTGGAACGCCTCTGGCCAGCCGCCGTGCTTACCAATGACCTCGTCGATCTCGGCCATTAGGCGGCGAGTTTCGGCAAGGGCGGCGACGATCTTTCGGTAGTGGTCGATCTCGTCCTCGGAAAGCGTACGGCCCTTGCGGTCCTTGAGCCACTTCTCAGCCGGGCGGTAGCCGCCGATGGTGAACGCCCAGATTTCCGGCTCGACACTCTCGAAATACTGTTCGCGATTGATCCATACGCGTCCCGGCAAACCACCGGTCGGGTGCGCGTAACGCACCTTGTCCACCTGATTGCTGCCGGTGTCCGAGAATATCGCCTGCGCGCCCTCCGCTTCCATTAGGTGTAGGCTGACGAGGCGCGCGCCGAGACGGATGAGGTCGGCGAACAACGCACGGTCGTCTGGCAGCGGAACGCGTGGGAAGTCGGATTTGAGGAAGTCGGCGTAGCGGCGGCGGTATTCCGGGCTGTGGAGCACGGCGTAGATGTAGTGGAACACATCCTTTGGGTCGAAGGTGGTAGTGCGGTCGCCGTTGCCGTCCGGGATGAAATCGAGGCCGAGGGTGGCGCGCGCCGCTTCGATGAAACCCGGATCGAGGTTCGGTTCACGTCCCTTGCCGAAATCCTCCCGCCCTGCTGCCTGATAGGTGTAAACCGGGAAGAGGCAATTTCCACCACGCCGAAACAGGTTGAAGTCCGAGGAGGATTTTGCAACAAAGGCAACATCCCAGGTTTCAGAACCGATTACTTGTCCGGCCCGGCCAATGCATAACCCTAGATTCGGCCCTGCCAGCATGTGCTGCATGACTTCCGGGCGCGGCATGCAAATGAAGCCGCGCGATTTACCGGTGTAGTAGGTGAAGCGTCTGTCAAACGGCCGATACAGCACAGGGCTTATGCGGCCATCGCGCCTCCGCACATCCTTTTGGGCCAACTGTACTTGCCAATCTCGTGCGTCCTTACCTAAGTCGTAGAACGTCCGAGCCGCCTCCGTCCCGCGGGCGGCGAAATCCTCGGCAATCCGCTCCATATCATCCGCGGTCCACTGGATGGCTAGCTTGTCGCGGGCGGTGACGATGCCCACCGAATTGACCGGGAAGATGTCGGAAATGGAAGCGCCCGCTTCGTACTCCTCATGCAGCGCGTCGTCGCGCGGCACGAACAAACGCAGGGGCGGCTTCGGGGACAGCGCTTGCCACTCCGTGCTTGCCGCGTCGCTGGCGACAAGCCGATCGTACTTGCCCACGCCGCCAGCCGGCTCACGCACTCCCCAAACGTCGGCGTGGTTGTATGCGGGGCGAATCGGCGCGGTCCCACTAGGGGAGGACGTGAATAAGCCGACAGCAACGCCCTGCTGGATGTCGAAGACGTTCTCATCCTTGCCGCCGTCCAGCGCGCGTTCCTTCTTCTTCGCGTTGCCGTGCAGGTCAAGCATGTGTGCTCGCGGAAAGGTGGCAGCGAGGCTCTCGCGCATGCCGCGAAACGTGGGGTTATCTAGGTAGCTGTGGTTGGTGATGAAGCCGAGTAGGCCTAGGCCCGTGCGTTCGATCTGCCAGTGGGCGAGGCGGATGAACTTTACGTAGTCGTCGTTCAGCCATTTGGGATTACGTTCGTTCAGCGGGCCGCCGTCAACCTCGAAATAGTTCTCCACGCGCAGCGTACCCGCACTTCCCCGGAGCAACTCCCGAATCCAGGCGCCCTTGTTGGCAGAGTGGCCCGAGTACGGTGGGTTGCCGATGATGACCGTGAACCGTGCAGCACGCTTGACCTCGTTCACCGCTTGGGCTTCGTCGGCCAGCGCCGGGATGGCGAAGTCGAAGGCTCCTTGTGAAAAATCCTGCTCCGATTCCAGCGCGTTGGTGAGATACACTCGCGCCCGCTCGTCGCTGCCGAAGCGGTAGCCGGTCTCGTAGAGCTTGAGGCCGATCTTGAGGTGGGCGATGGCATAGGGTGCCATCAGGAGTTCGTAGCCGTGCAGGCGCGGCAGCAGGTGCTTTGGCACGTACTCGTTCCAAAACGCGTCGATCTTCTTCTCGCCGTGCCCCTGTGCCTTCCACTTGGCGACAAGCGTCTTGTGGATGAGGTCGATGGCCTCCACGAGGAAGGTGCCAGTGCCGGTGGCGGGATCGAGGATCTGCACGAAACCCTGATCCGGCGAGATGGCGTCGGGGATGCTCAGGCCCTCGCGGCGTTCGGCCATCTCCCCCCACGTTGCGGTGTCCGCGAGGCCATCCTTCAGCTTGAACTCGCTCCGCAGCAAGGTATGCACGGAGCGGACGATGTAGGAGACCACCGGGCGCGGGGTGTAGAAAACGCCGCGCTGCATCCGTTTCTCCGCGTCGTACTCCTTCAGGAACAGCTCGTAGAAGTGAATAACCAGGTCTTCTCGCGGGTTTCGGTCGCCGAAGTCGCGGACCACGGCTTCCATGTTGGCGTTGTCGAGTAGTTCGACGACCTCGGCAACGCCGAGCTCGTCGAAGTCGATCCCCTCAGCGCGCCGCTTGGTGCGGCGCCCGCCGATCTGGAGGAACGTCTCCATCAAGTCGCGGAGAAATGGGTTTGTGCGCATGTGACTTGCGAAGTCGTCGACCGTTTTCTTGTGCGGATCGGCGATGCGCGCGGAGAGCAGGCCGTATGCGATCGTCTGGGCGTACATGTCGGCGAAGCCGTCCGCGTCCAGGTCGTGAACGAGCGCTGTCTGGAACGCCTTCATGAGCTTGTTTAGCGGGCCGTGTTGGGTCTCGATGGCGATGGCGGTCTTGATGCGGTCGCGGATGGTGCGCGCGAGTTCGGCCAGACGAACCGCAAGCTCGCGGGACGTGGTGATGACCTCACGGTGGCGAAGCGTGAAGGCGGCACGCCACTGCTCGCGCCACGCGTTGGCGTCACCGTCGTTTTTGGGCCAGGCGAGGTGCTCGGTTAGCTCCGTGGCAACAGCGTCGAGGTGCAACGCGGTGTCGCGGTTGTCCCAGCCGAGCACCTTGAGGGTCGGCAGGTCGTGGCCGTCCGTGGGCGTCGAGAAGTGGGCGAAGCTGATCTGCCGCTCGTCACCCTCGCCGTAGTTGGAGACGAAGAGCAGGTCATCCTTGGCCCAGGCGGTCCGCTCGGCGCTGTTGGCGGAGGCACGCTTCTTGAGTGCCACCTGGCTCAAGATGCGGCGCAGCGCCACGACGGGGAGCTTCTTCGGCTCGAACTCGACGAAGAAGATGCCCCAGGGCTGGCGCGGCGAGAGGGGGCGTAGGCGCTTGATACTCTCGATTTTGGCCGCGGTCTTCGGGTCGATGCCGAGCTCATCGGCGGTGAAGTCGTAGAACAGATCGTCCACGTCCTCGAACGAGTCCCGCGCAATCGGCCAGCCCATCTCGTCGCGCAGGTAGGCGATAAGCTGGTCGAAGCGCTTGATGCTCGCGAGGGCGCTACGGTGGTCGGTCGGCATCGGCTCAGGCTTCGTTGAGTTCCATCCAGCACTTGAGCGAGGGCTTCACGCCCACCGGCGCGTCGATACGCTTGAGATAGGTGTTCTTGATGTGTCTCTCGATCTTGGCCCGGATGTCGACCAGGGTCTTCTCCTCGGCGGTGCACTGGCGCGGCGTCTCGGGCTTGGACCGGATGCTGCCGGCGACCTCGCCCGGCTCTTCGAGAATGGCTTTGCGTTCGAGGTCGTAGAGGTACCAGCGGGTTGTGCCAGCCTTCTCGGTGAACTCGCCCGCCTCCTTGTCGAGGGCGGGAAGCGTGTAGCAGAAGAACACGCCGCGCCCCCCTTGGGCCACGCACTTACGGCCGCTGAAGGTGGTGACCTTGCCCAGGAAAAGTGGAAAGGTTGATTATCTCGCATGAGCCGTTTTGAGGTCATGAATCCGTTCGAACACCATTGGGCTGTTGTAATCGAGTGACGAGTGGAGTCGATACGGATTGTAGAACCCCTCGATGTAGCTCGCGACCGCGTCTTTGGCCATACGTCGTGTTGGCCAACTACACCGGTGGAGGAGCTCGGTCTTGAGCGTGCCTAAGAAGCTCTCGGTCACGGCGTTGTCCCAGCAATCACCCTTGCGGCTCATCGAGCACACGATGCCGTACTCATCGAGCACGGCCTGGTAGGTCGCAGCCGCGTATTGAGTACCACGGTCTGAATGATGCACCAAGCCACTTTCCGGCAGGCGGCGCCCCAAGGCCATGTGAAGCGCCTCGAGAGCAAGCTCCGCGCGCAGGTGGGGCTGCATCGCCCAGCCTACGACACGACGCGAGAACAGATCGAGGATGACCGCCAAGTAGAGCCAGCCTTCCCAAGTCCGGATGTAGGTTATGTCCGTCACCCAGAACTGGTTCGGTCGTTCGGCTTCGAAGTTCCGGCCGAGCACGTTGGGTGCGATGGGGCGATCGTGCTTGCTGTCGGTCGTGCGGCGAAAACGCTTGCTGGGCAGACCCTGCAGGCCCATCTCACGCATCAGCCGTGCCACTCGCTGCTTGCCTACCTCGACGTTCTCCCCGTCAAGCTGGCGACGTACACGCTCCCTGCCGTAGGTACCACGGCTATGGGCGTGGATCGCTTGGATGCGCAGCTTCAGCTTCCCATCCTCATCTTACCATCGGAAACAAATCCGCCAGTGCGCGTTGATCCGGATGCTGTACTGTCCGGCCCGATTCGTGGACAATGCAAGCCCTCACACGAAGGGGAAATTCCTTTTAAAGATGGACTTCAAAGATTTTTTCCCTTCGCTGAAGGCGCACGATTTCAGGATGTTTCTTAGGAGAATCCAGTCGGATCTCGATGTGGCGGAGATCGCAGCGCTTTGCCAAGGTGCCCTCGCTGCCAGCCTCATCGTTCGTGCGTTGTTTCTGGAGAGCCAGACCCTCGGCGCGACAATTCCCGCTGGTCGGGCTTCGCAGTCTTTCGTTCTCGAGGTGCTCCTCACATCCATTCTGATGTTCGTGATTCTCGGCGTTTCCACCGGCGCAAAAGAGAAGGGCCTATTGGCAGGAGTCGCCGTAGGTGGAGCCGTCGCCCTAGGGTCTCTCTTAGGGGGACCCGTCTCGGGTGCGTCGATGAATCCGGCGCGCTCCCTCGGACCCGGAATGCTGTAACCCGAGCAACGCTAATATTCAGATAGAATCTTGACCTCTTTCTCTCGCGTCTGGTCCAAATGGTGCTTCCGCAGTCAAGTGTTGGCGGCCGCCGCGTAACCTGTTCGCGTGCTGAGAGTTTTAGCCTGATTTCGAGAGGCGCAGTTCTTTCGTCGATGCCGGCTGGGCCGAGTTTTGGCACAGGACGACGTCGTCTACCATCACCACGAGAGGAATCATCAAGGCAAGGAGAACCTGCTGCTGTTCCCAGCACTCGCCCGGACGTTTCGTAATAAACGTGTCTACGCTTGGTTGGCCAATGGGAGCTAGAATCCTCCGAGATGCGAACCTGCGCCCTTCGGCTTAGAAGGCCTCACGACCGGGCGACGCGATGCCAACTCCGCGTCGGTGACCGTCGGCGCCACCCGTAACATGGATGTCTGGCGAGCAGTTCCGGTTTGCGAAACAGAAATACTAGGACGGCACCTACTGTGAATCCCCCGACGTGCGCCCAGAAGGCCACGCCACCGCCCTCAACGCCCAGCGTTCCCACGCCGCTAACGAGTTGGACGACCAGCCAGTATCCCAGCATGAGAAACGCCGGAACCGCAACGGTCGTGATGAAGAATCCGAGAGGTATGAGCATGTGGACGTGCACCCGAGGATAGAGGACGATGTAGGCGCCCATGACCCCACCGATCGCGCCGGATGCCCCCACCATCGGAATGGCTGACTCGGGATTCGTCGACATTTGTAACGCGGCAGCGGCGAAACCAGACAACAAATAGAACACCACGAACCGCGCGTGGCCCATCGAATCCTCCACGTTGTCGCCGAAGATCCAAAGGAACCACATGTTCCCGATCAGGTGAAACCACCCCCCGTGCAAGAACATCGAAGTGAGCGCCGTATGCCAGCCGCCGGGCTCACCCAGCACGCAGGAGGTAGCAACGCCGATCTGGAAACTGCTGCCCGCCGGAACCGTGCCGAGCAGCTCGCCGGGAATCAAGCCGAGTCGGCAGACCGAGGCGGAGAGGGCCGGTTCCATACCCATCCCCTGCACGAAGATCCAGGTCGCGACGTTCAGCAGGGCGATCCCGTAGGTGGCATAAGGTGTCAGGATGTGCGGGTTGTCGTCTCTTATCGGAAACATGCCATGTGGTCTCGCGTCGAGGTTGATCGCTTGAAGGTACCACACGCCAGGATTTTGCGAGAACGGTGTCGCCGGGCTCGTGCCCGATTGCCAAGGGAATACTGAGACACGGAACGCGACCGCCTCTTGGGACCGCCCGGCGTCGGCAAGACTCACCTCTCCACCGGTCTGGCCATCGCCGTAGTGCAGAAAGGACGGCGTGTGTACTACGGGACCCTTGCCGAGCTCATCACCTCGCTCAAGGAGGTCCGGCCGCCGGCACCCTCACCCGGCGCTCTATAAGGTCGTCAAGATCCATGTCGATCAGTGCCGCGTCGGTTGGTTTCCGCGAATTTCGACAACGCCTCTAGGATTCGAGATTTCGGCTCCGTTCGCATTTTCGGACACGACGGGATCCAAGAAGGTCTATGGAAAGTGGCTGATCGCCTGCGACATCTGGAACTCGGATATCCCGGCTCCGACCAGAGGCGGCACCGACTAGTTCGACCGGCGCATCCCTAGGGCCGCCCGGCCCCGCGGGTGCGTCGATGCGTATTGCGTCGTCTTCCGGGAAAAGCTCAGTTCAGCGAGCAAGAACCCGGGCCCCGAGGGTCACCGCAAGATCCGCAGGCCTCGGGCGCCTCAGCTGCAGCCGCCGCCCCGTTTCCATTACTGACCGCAAAGACCGAAAGCTGCTTTTCCAGCTTGTCGCTCTCGCAGGAAGGACAGCGCGGCGCGTCCTCGCTCGAGCTCAGGACAAGCGACTCGAAACGCTTGTCGCATTCTAAGCAGGCGTATTCGAAGATCGGCATATCGAGATTATAGCCCGATTGGACCGCCACACAGTCTGGCCAATTGCAGCCCCGTCGGCGTGCTCATGACCGAGGATTCTAGCTCCCGTTGGCCAATCAAGCGTAGACACCTCTAACCCGAAACGTCCCCGCGAGCAGGTCTTGAGTTCGTTTGTATTTTTGGACACGACGGGCGGGGGCTGGAAACGGGGACATGGTAAGGACTGAGGCACCGGCACTTTGACCTTGCCCAGGAAAAGTGGACAGGTTGATTATCTCGCATGAGCCGTTTTGAGGTCATGAATCCGTTCGAACACCATTGGGCTGTTGTAATCGAGTGACGAGTGGAGTCGATACGGATTGTAGAACCCCTCGATGTAGCTCGCGACCGCGTCTTTGGCCATACGTCGTGTTGGCCAACTACATCGGTGGAGGAGCTCGGTCTTGAGCGTGCCTAAGAAGCTCTCGGTCACGGCGTTGTCCCAGCAATCACCCTTGCGGCTCATCGAGCACACGATGCCGTACTCATCGAGCACGGCCTGGTAGGTCGCAGCCGCGTATTGAGTACCACGGTCTGAATGATGCACCAAGCCACTTTCCGGCAGGCGGCGCCCCAAGGCCATGTGAAGCGCCTCGAGAGCAAGCTCCGCGCGCAGGTGGGGCTGCATCGCCCAGCCTACGACACGACGCGAGAACAGATCGAGGATGACCGCCAAGTAGAGCCAGCCTTCCCAAGTCCGGATGTAGGTTATGTCCGTCACCCAGAACTGGTTCGGTCGTTCGGCTTCGAAGTTCCGGCCGAGCACGTTGGGTGCGATGGGGCGATCGTGCTTGCTGTCGGTCGTGCGGCGAAAACGCTTGCTGGGCAGACCCTGCAGGCCCATCTCACGCATCAGCCGTGCCACTCGCTGCTTGCCTACCTCGACGTTCTCCCCGTCAAGCTGGCGACGTACACGCTCCCTGCCGTAGGTACCACGGCTATGGGCGTGGATTACTTGGATGCGCAGCTTCAGCTTCCCATCCTCACACTGTCGCTTGCTGGGCGCGCGCTTCATCTGAGCGTAGTAGCCGCTGGTCGATACCCTCAGAACTCGGCACATCACCCGCACCGGGTAGTTGGCCCGCTCCGCGTGAATGAATCTCATTCGCTTTCCTTCGCGAAGAAGGCCGCCGCTTTTTTTAATATTTCTCGCTCTTGCTCCAACGTACGCACTCGACGCCGTAGCGAACGGAGCTCATCACGTTCCGCCGTCGTCAGAGCCTCGCGTGGACCTTCACCGTGATCAACTTTGTATTGTTTCACCCAGTTTCGAAGGGCCGATTCCGTCAGGTCCAGTTCCTTAGCGACCTGGCCGATGCTGCGCTCGCCCTCCCTGAACAGCCGGACCGCTTCCTTCTTGAACTCCCCCGTGAACTTCCTGCGTCGTCGTTCTCCCATGGACGCCTCCAGGCGCATTGTCGCGCCTCGGTTGATGTCCACAAAACCCGGGCAGGGTCAGTTCCCCGCGTGCGCAGGAACGCGCCTTGTCCCCTCAAGCACTTCCTTGTCCAGAGAGGGGACGCAGTTAGACGTATAATAGATGTAAGAGGGGGTTCAACAGCTATTCAGAAGCTACAAGGTAATCCGACCGGGCTCAAAGTCCGACAGCGTCGGCGCCTGGAGAAGATCTACCAAAAACGCATCCCTTCTCATTCCATCGTCACCCACGACTTCGCCCGTACCCTGGCCGAGCTATCACGGGAAATCAATCGCCAGGTCGGCGTCCTCGTGGACCGCCGGGGCTCGGTGGACACGGTCATCGTGGGGGACGCGAAACGCATCGTGCTTCCCGATCTCAAACGCGTCCGCGTTGCGGAAAGGCGTTTTCGGGGACTGCGATGTCTCCACACCCATCTGGCCGGTGAGCCTCTGACCCACGACGACCTGACCGACCTGGCTCTCCTCCGACTGGATCTGATGGCCTCCATCGACGTGAGCCGCGAGGGACTACCCGGACTCGTACGGGCCGCGTACTTGTCCCCGGCCGCTTCCAACGCGCAGAGTGGGGATGGAAGCGCGCCGAAGGCGTGGGAGTTTATGGAACCGCAAATCCCCAGCCAACTGGACGTGGACTTCATCGGATTCATCGACGCGTTGGAGGACGAGTTTGCGCGCCAACGCGGCGAGCTTCATCGTGCCGATCACCGTGTGCGGGCCATCTTGGTGGGAGCGACGACGGGAAGTGTTGCGGCCGAACGTGAATCGCTAAAAGAGCTCGCCGAGCTGGCTCGTTCCTCGGACGTCGTGGTCCTCGATACGTTCGTCCAGAAACGGACCAAGCTGGACGCGCGTTTCTTGCTGGGCAAGGGCAAGATCGGCGAACTGGTCATCGCTTCACTCCAACACGGCGCGGACATGATTATTTTCAATCAGAGCTTGACACCCGCGCAGGTTCGTTCGGTAGCGGCTGCGACCGATCTCAAGATTCTCGATCGCACGCAGCTCATTCTGGATATCTTCGCCCGTCGGGCTTCCAGTCGAGAGGGGAAGCTCCAGGTCGAGCTGGCGCAGCTCCGCTACATGCTTCCCCGCCTCACCGAGATGGACACCGCGCTTTCACGGCTGACCGGAGGCATCGGAGGGAGGGGACCCGGCGAAACCAAGTTGGAGGTCGATCGACGACGGGCGCGAGATCGCATTGCACGCCTGGAGCGGGAAATCGAACACGTGCGCCGTAAACGAGGTGTGCGACGGAAGCAGCGCCTCGAACGGGGGCTTCCCATCGTCTCGCTTCTCGGCTACACGAATGCCGGCAAATCGACGCTGCTCAATCGCCTTACCGGCAGCGAAGTGGCGGCGGGGAGTCGCATGTTCGAGACGCTGGACCCAACGAACCGGCGCCTGCGGGTGCCGGTGGAGCAAGAAGTGCTGCTCGCCGACACCGTCGGTTTCATTCGAGACCTGCCGCCGGATCTGGTCAGTGCCTTCCGCGCGACGCTCGAAGAGATCGAAAACTCCACGCTCATCCTCCACGTTGTGGATTGCTCGGACGATCGTTACCGAGACAGGATGGAGGCGGTCGAGGCTATTCTCGAAAGGCTTCAGCTCGACGCGATCCCACGACTCGTCGTTTTCGACAAGGTGGATCGTCTGGCGAACGGTCGGCTGTTTGCCGACCGCGGCGACGTGGTCGCCGTTTCCGCGTTGACGGGCCAGGGAGTGGAGGAGTTGGTGGAGCGAATCGGGAGTCTCATCGGTCGCCGGCTGGACGGCAGGAGTGCCAGGCGTTGGCAACCTTCCCGGGCTTCGGTTCAAGGTGCTCGATGATGGTGCACGAGCTCGTGGTATAGCTTCACGTAGCTGTCGTATCGAGCCTTGTAGATCTTCCGAGACTCCACGGCCTCACGAACCGCACAGCCCGGCTCCGGAATATGGGAGCAGGACTTGAACCGGCAGTTTCCGAGGAAGCTCGCAAAGTCTGAGAAATGCTCGGCTAGCTCTTCTTGCGGTAGGTCGGTAATCCCGAGCTCTCGAATGCCGGGTGTATCGACGAGCTCGCCTCCGAAGTCGAGGCTGAAGAGAGTGGAGGCGGAGGTCGTGTGACGACCTTTCCCTTTGCGACTCAACGATGAGCTCGCTAGCGTCAAACCCAGTTGCACGGCGACGGCAAGCTTCGACTTTCCCACTCCCGAATGACCGACGAACACCGAACGCTTGCCTTCGAGCAAGCTCCTTAGTTCCTCGATCCCCTTGCCGCTGAGCGCGCTGGTGAAGACGAGGGGGATGCCCAGTCGTTCGTAAGGCACCAGATCCTTATGCGCGTTCGCCAGTTTCTCCTTAGAAGCGAGGTCGATTTTGTTTAGACACATCGCCGGAGCGATGGCGGCTCGATGCGCGATCACCAGGTAACGATCGATGAGCCCGGTCTTGTATCGAGGCTCTTGGAAGGCCGAGACGACCACCAGCTGATCCACGTTGGCCGCGACGGCTTGCGGTGGCTTGCCACGTCCCCGCCCGCCAGAAGACGGGCGAATCAAGACCGTCCGCCGGGGCAAGATCTCGTGGATGACCCCGCGTTCCGGCGCCTTTTCTTCCGGATGATAGTGCCCGTGCGACTCGTCTACGGGGTCGAACTCCACGCGATCGCCCACCGCGATTTGCGTCCCCCCCGTTTCGAACAAACGTCCCCGCAGGTAGCATTCATAGAGCCGGTCGGGATCGCCCGGTGGCTTGGTGTCCGGTCGGACCGAGCAAACCTTACCGAGCAACTTAACGACGTGTCCGATCATCGAGTCGAGTTAGCGCATGGAGGAAAAGGCGACGCCATGCTATATTCAGCCTGATCTTCTGTCAAAAGTGCCTACCGACAAAGCAGGAAAACCAGGTATCGACGTGCTTCTGAGCTGCGGGGAAGCCTCAGGAGAGCTCTATGCTGCAGAGCTTCTCCGGGAGCTTCGCGCGATGGATCCGGAAACACGTTGCTTCGGATTGGGAGGCCGCCGGCTCGAGCAAGCTGGAGCCGAGATTCTGGTCGATCTGCGTGACATCTCGGTCATCGGGTTGGTGGAGGTGCTCTCGAAGCTGCCCGCGTTGAAGAAGGCGCAGACGACGCTCGTCACCGCGGCTTCCCAGCGAAAGCCCGACGTCGCGGTGCTCATCGATTTCTCCGGCTTCAACCTGAGGCTTGCCAGCCGACTCAAGGCTTTGGGTATTCCGGTCGTCTACTACGTCAGTCCACAGGTTTGGGCCTGGCGGAGGGGACGGCTCAAGTCGATTCGGGACCATGTGGATCGGATGCTGGTGATCTTGCCCTTCGAGGAATCGTTCTATCGGGAGGCCGGTATCACGGCGAAGTTTGTTGGACATCCTCTGGTGGATCTCGTCCGCAGCCGCGAGGATCGCTTGTCTTTTTTTCGACGCATGGGTTTCCAAGAGAGCCGCCCTTTAGTGGCCCTCATGCCTGGGAGCCGACCCCGCGAGCTCGAGCTTCACTTACCCGTGGTCGCGGGAGCCATCGAAAGAATGAGGGCGCGGAACCCGGCATTGCAGTTCGTGCTGCTGAAGGCGCCCACGGTGGAGGAACGCGCCATCCAGGCGGGGCTCGGTAGCACCTTTGCTTCCGTGCGTGTTCTGAGCGAATCTGGTTACGATGCACTTTCTCACGCCCAGGCGGCCATCGTGGCTTCGGGAACGGCGACGGTGGAAGCCGCGCTCTCGGAGACGCCGATGGTGGTCGTTTACCGTGTGGGTGGCCTGAGCTATCGCTTGGGGAAACCGCTGGTTCGAGTTCCCTTCTACGCTATGGTGAATCTCATCGCGGACAGGGCCGTCGTGCCGGAGCTCATTCAGGATGAGATGACCGAAGAGCGCGTGGCTTCCGAAACGCTCCGACTGCTGGAAGACCCCGCCGCTGCCGAGTCCATGCGTCGCGATCTTCGTGAGGTCAAGAGCCGTTTAGGAACCGGAGGCGCGTCTCGAAATGCGGCCCGAGAGGTATTGGCCGCGGCCCGCGAGGATCGTGAATCCAGCAAAGCGAGACACGAAGTATTGACAACCTGAGTCGACAAGGAGGTGATCGAATGCGAATCGTGAAGGGAGCGTGGTGGCTTATGGGCCTTGCAGTCGTGATTCTGACGGCCAGCGTGCCCGCGAATGGCGCAACGGTGGAAGCGATGACGTTGGAAGAGATGGCGCAGCGCGCCGATCTCATCTTCGTCGGCCGGGCCGTCGGCTCGCGCGCCTATTGGAACGTCCAGCGGACTCGAATCTATACCTACACCACCTTCCAGGTGGAGCGATTCATCAAAGGTGGAACCGGGGGTGGATCCGGAGAGGAGCAGGTGACCCTCCGTTTGTGGGGAGGAGAGCTCGGACCGATGCGGTCGATCGTTCCAGGCACGCCCCAGTTCGCAACGGGAGAAGAAGTCTTGCTGTTCTGTGTGGGCTCGGGCGCGCGCATCCCGACACTTCTGGGTCTCGCTCTCGGAAAGTTCACGCTGACTCGCGACGATGCGGGGGAAACGATGCTGAAGCGAGACATCTCCGGACTCGTCCTGGCGAACTATCGGACGAACTCCCAACCCGCGGGCACGCCTCCCACAAGGTATCGGCTTTCCGACGTGGAGGCGCGCATCGACCGGGCACTCGGGCGCTGACCCTATCTAAGGGTCCGGGCAAGAATAAATGCCCATTCTTGGGCGTCGAGGCGCCCGTCTGGCAAGGCGCGAGAAGTGAATAATATCTGGATATATGAGCATTCTTCCAGTTCGGCAGCTGACGCGGCCTAGCCCTCCGCTCGACAGGCTCGCTGCGGAAGGCGGCGAGCAACGCAGCCAGACGGGATGCATCGGCGTCCAAGAATCGGTAGTTATTCTTGCCCGGGCCCTAAGGAGCACATGTGAAACTTCAATCCATTCTAGGCACAATCTTGCTGCTAGCCTTCGCCCGAAACGGCTCCGCCTACACACTCATCGAATTCGTCAACCCTAACGGAGAGCGGGTCAATCTGCACTGGGCCGCGGACAGCCAACCCGTCGAATGGTTCTTTCACAACATACCCCCGGACGACTTCGCGCTCGAGGTCGCCATCGATAGAACTCAGGCGTCTTACGACACGTGGGAGGCGGTCGAGACGTCCGGCATCACGTTCCAGTTTTCCGGCCAGACCAACGCCGAGCCCTTCGTCTTCTTCGACTTCATCAACACGGTGGGATTCATCACCGATCCCTCGCTCCGCGGTACCGGCATTCTCGCGGCAACGGACTTCATCGTCTTCACCTTCACCGGTGAGATCGCCGAGTCGGATATTTTCTTCAATGCAGACATCCCCTGGTCGGCAACACCCGACGGCCTCCCTGGGCATTTCGATTTCCAAGCGACCGCCACCCACGAGATTGGACATTTCCTCGGATTGGGTCACTCCGGCTTGGGGTTCATGCGCGGGAGGCGCCGCCTGGAAGAGGGCTCGGCCATCATGTTCCCGTTTGCGTTTCCGCCAGGCGCGACAACCGGTCGCACCTTGACGTTTGATGACATCACTGGCGCTTCGGTGGTCTATCCGGCGGGCAATTTCGGGAGTAACACGGCGAGGATGTCGGGGACAGTCACCAAGAACGGACAAGGTTTGGAAGCTGCTAACGTTACGGCTTTCAATCCTTTCACCGGCGAGCTCGTTGGCGTCTTCACCGATGGGGATGGCAACTATCGCGTCGAAGGCCTTTCGGCGGGGCCCATCGTGGTGAGGGTCGGTCCCGTCTCCGAATCACCTTCAGACTTCGATTTCGATGACTTCTCAATCGACGTTGACTATGAAGTCACATTTCATGAAGGGCGTGCCGAGGTCACGCCGGGAACCAACACACCTGACATCGATGTGGCGGTGACACCATGAGCGGCCGTTGGCAGGCACCAGGCTGGAAGTTGCTGCTCCTTGCCGCCGGCATCGGAGTGGTTGGACCTTCCAGTGCCGAGGCACAACAGTACAGACGCTTCGAAGCAGGCGCTTTCCTGGGAAGCATGTCGGTCAATCACGATCTCGGGACCGTGTCGAACCTCTTCTTCACGACGACCGGCCATGCCGACAACGTCTCCTTCGGGGGAGATTTCTTCGGAGCTCGCTTCAGCTATGACTTCAGCCCCAACCTCGCGGCGGAGGCAACTTACTCGCGCGCGCAACGGACGTTCTCCTTCGAGGTCGTAGACGACATCGACGCCGGCGATGTGGTTTTGGGAGATCAGTTCGACGCCACGGTGCGGAACATCAGTGGCAACGTGGTGGCTCAGTTCCCGCTCGAGATCGGACTCGTGCCGTATGGAACGATCGGATTCGCGTGGGTACAAACCAATCCGAAAAAGCCGATCGCCGGCATCACCTCGGATTCGAGTAACGGGCTGAACATCGGCGGGGGGGCCAAGTATTTCTTCCCGGGTGCGCCCTGGGTGGGAGCCCGTTTCGACCTGCGTTATCAGTTCCTCTCCGAGGGGTTGGCCTTTGGCGACAATCTCGTGGAGCCGCGGAATACCGAGATCACCATCGGCGTGGCATTTCGCTTCTAGTCCGTACCTTCCTACCCCGGAGACACACCAACACCGGCGAGGCGGCGCGCAAGACGCTGAGGAGTAGCGCAACGGGCCTAGTTGGTTGCGCTTGCCACGATCTCCTTCGCGGGGCCGGTGAGCTCGATGATATGGAGTCCCGTGTTCGCCCGGTCGACGAGGTAAATGAACCCACGGTCGTCGACTTCGATGTTGTTGGTTTGGATCACCACCTTGCAGGTCTGGACGCCGTCGATCGTCGCGCATCGCTGGTCGGTCTTGTCCGTGGTCGCGGGAATGTAGAACCCGACCTCCCGCGGGTTGAACGGATCCCGAACGTCCACCACGCGCGCTCCAGCGTTGAACCACGAAAAGACCACGAGCTTCTTATAAAAAGGTGGATCCATCGACCACTGGCACCCGTGCGGTCCAAACCGCCCGCCGCGGTCGCAGAAGCCACCGCTCGACTCGGGTACTTGGATGGTCGAAATCGGAAACGGATTCGCCTCATCGGTAATGTCGACTAACGACGCGATCTTGCGTGGCCCTGAACACTGATTCCCGCCGGCCTCCGCCACGAGGACGGCGATATCCCGCCTCTGCTCGGCGCCGTCGTTTGCGTACTCTGCGATCTCCATATCGAGCATCGGCCAGACCGTGTGAGCGCCCTAATGGTAGGGCAGTCCGAGCTCGCCGACCAGGCCGACCGAGCCTGGAGGTCGTTCATGCCCACTAGCGGACTGTACATTTAAGTGTTTAGTTGTAATATCTCTCTCATGCGAGGGAGAGCCGTTGTGTTGACTCAAGCGGAACATAGGGAGCTTGGCAAACGAGTTTCGAGCCGTCGCGGTCGAGCGGATGACGCGCGGATCGCTCGGATGTTGCTCTTGCTGGCAGACGGTGCAAGCTATACGCAGGTGCAGCAGACGGTGGGCTGCACGGCGCCTTTTATCAGCAAGTGGAAACGCCGATTCTTGGAGGAGCGTCTGGCAGGTCTGTACGCGCGTCACGAGGGGCGTCCGATTCAAGTGCTCACGCCTCGGATGGAAGCACGGATTCTTTCGTGGACGCAGAAAAAACCGACCGACGGCTCGACTCACTGGAGCACGCGTCGACTTGCGAAGAAGCTGGGAATCCATCACATGATGGTGGCTCGCACTTGGAAAAAGCATGGTCTCCAGCCACACCGAATTGAGCATTACAAGGCCTCCAACGATCCGGATTTCGAGACGAAGGCAGCGGATATCATCGGTCTATATATGAATCCACCTCAGCACGCTGCGGTGTTTTGTATTGATGAGAAAACGGCGATCCAAGCCCTGGATCGACGGGACCCGATCTTGCCGTTGTCTCCCGGGCGGGCCGAGCGACACGGTTTCGAGTACGTCCGGCATGGAACGCTTTCTCTCTACGCCGCCTTCGACACGAAGACGGGGGTGGTTTTGGGCAAGACTGTCCGCCGCCATACCAGCCAGGAGTTCGTCGCCTTCTTGGAGCAGCTGGTTGCGAGCCACAAGCGAAAGCGCGAAATACATGTCATCCTCGACAATCTGTCGGCTCACAAGACCGCCAAGGTCGCACAGTTCCTCGAGGCCAACCCAAAAGTCCGACTCCACTTCACACCCACATATTCCTCCTGGCTGAACAAAATCGAACTCTGGTTCTCCAAGATCGAGCGTGCCCTGATCCATCGAGGCGTGTTCACGTCAACCCACGACCTGACCCGCAAGATCATGCGCTACATTCGCAAGTACAACGAAGACCCCAAGCCCGTGAAGTGGACCTACAACGATCCGTCACGACGCATTAAAACCACTAAACGTTCAGTTGTTACAGTCCACTAGGCGCGTGTTGAGCTTCTCCTCGCCGTGCTGTACCGCCTCCGCCGCGGGCGTCTGGAAGCCAGCCAAGACGCACACGGCTGCCGCAAACAGCTTGCGCTGACCGTTCACGGCGATCCGGAACCTACCGAAGGACGAGAACCTCTTACTCATGGGGACCTCCTCCTCTCTCCTCACACTAGCCGCGATCAAAGAGTGGGTGGGAGCGGTGCGCGTTGTGCCTCCTGCCGCTGGGCTAACCGCGCGCTGAAATCCAGGGGTGTTGTTGGTACGTGACATAACGGTCTCGCCCTCCATCATGAAAGCACTGGTCCCTGCAAGCACAAGGGACCGTGCCAGTCGAGCCGCGGACCCCAGGGCTCACCGGAGCGCTTCTAGGGGTATAATCCAGACCCTGCCCACTTTGGCTTGGGCCGGTGTAGCTCAGTGGTAGAGCAGCTGATTCGTAATCAGCAGGTCGGAGGTTCAAATCCTCTCGCCGGCTCCATGTTCACTTGGGTCCGAACGACAGTTAAATGACCCCCGGCAGAGCCGGGGGCTTATCTTTGTTAGCCCCTCAAAGGGGCAGGTTCATGAGCCGCCTGAAGGCGGCTGAACCACTATTGGGCCTTCTTGGCCGACCAAACCAGATTCAGCTGCTCTAGGCGTTGATCCTCCTTTTCTTGGTGCCGGATGTATTCACGAACAACTTCTTCATCCAAACCTACCGTGGACACGAAGTAGCCCCTCGCCCAGAAACTCTCCCCCGTGAAGTTACGCTTGCGCCCCGGGAAGTTTCGAGCTATCGAAATTGCGCTTTTCCCCTTCATGAAGCCCACCACACTCGACACTGCAAACTTCGGTGGAATGCTGATGCACATGTGGACGTGATCGCCCTTCAAATGCCCTTCCAAGATGCGACTTTCCTTCTGCTTCGCCAGCTCGTGAAAAATCTCTCCCAGATGCCGCCGAATCGCCCCGTAGATTTTCTTCCGTCGGTATTTGGGGATAAAGACAACATGGTATTTGCAGTCGTACCGCGTGTGCGATAGGCTTTCGCAGTTTTTCATTGAGTCCTCCTTGTTTGGAAGTTGGCGCTTTCCAAGGAGGACTTTGTTATTACTGCCTCACACGGTCAAACCTCTGCGAGTCACCCCGGCAGAGCCGGGGGTTTACCTGTGATAATTAGACGCCAACCTGCTCCAAAGGGCGGACCTCGCGCTTGATTCTCGCCGCCGCTGCTCTCTCCGTTTTCTCTAGGTCATAGTCCATTTGGAGCCCCAGCCAGAACCGGATAGAGGTTCCAAAGAAACGCGACAGCCTGAGGGCCGTATCCGGAGTAATCGAGCGCTTACCTAGGACGATCTCGTTGACTCGCCGCGGTGGGACGCCGAGAGCTCTTGCCAGGCGGTTTTGACTCATCTCCATGGGTTCGAGGAACTCTTCCAAGAGCACCTCGCCTGGATGGACGTTCGGTAGCTTCTTCGCCATGTTTTCTTTCCTGTCGATGATAATCGGCGATCTCGACATCGTAGGCGTCACCGCGCGACCAAACGAAACAGACGGGCCATTGGTCATTGATTCGTATGCTGTACTGCCCGTGGCGTCTCCCTTTCAGCCGTTCCAGACGGTTGGACGGTGGTACCTGCAAATCCGTCAAGTCACGAGCGTTGTTCAGCATTCAGGTCGTTTCCGCCAAGTGCGATTGCTGGTTCGTTACTAGGAAGGCGCGACGACTTCGATCTGGTCTTCGAAAGACGCGAAGTTGCGGAGGTTCCAGGTTACTAGGGTTGAAGCGCCGCCCTTCAACGCCGCCATTGCGATAAGCACGTCGTATGTCTGCCCGCCGACCAATCCATGCCGTTCTGCTTCGGTGATCGCGCGCCATGTTTCCCGTCCCGTCAAATGAACGATATGGTTTTGGCCCCAGTTGGCTTCGATCAGTGAGATGGCGTCCGCAGCTCTCAAGCGATGAGGCGAAGGCAGTCTCGTGAGAACGGCATACGTCTCGGCAAGAGAGTGTGCGGCAAGAAACAACTCCTCGCCGCTGGTGACGCGTCGTTCAATTTCCGAGCGTGTTCTCTTGTGATGCTCGTGCCAGGAGCAGACTGCCGCAACGAGGCAGCTTGTATCGCAAAGGTACCGACTCAATCAGGATGCCTCGTCATCTGCTGTTGCGTTGCGCAGAGCAACGATGGTCTCCTCAACCTCCGACTCGGTCAGTGCTGGCTGGCTTTGGCGAGGGACGGCTACCACAAGCCTTCCACGACGCTCTAGCTCGATGTCGAGCGGCGCGGGCTCGATCTCCACCCGACCGGCGACCACGCGAAATTCAACTTCGGTTCCGGGCTTCAAATGGGCGGCCTCGCGAATCGCCTTTGGCACGACTAGACGGCCTGCTTTATCGATGGTAGCTTTCATGGTAGAAATAATACCATTACTCGCACCATGTTTCAAGGGCCATGATGGCGTGGCGGAGTTACGGCGAGGCCGCGCCGTAGCCGTGGCCGGTCAACGGACCCGCCACGGCGGAGGCGGGTAAGCCCGTAGGGGGAAGGCGGGCCGGCTCCAGCGCCCAGCTAAGGCTGAAGGTTCATTGCGGCGCAGCAGATCCTGGAAGCGCGGATCGTCCCGCACGCTATCGAGCAGCGGGACAGCACTGATAGCCGGCAAATTCGGATCGCGGTCCACGAAGGCTCTCTCCAGCCAATCAAGGACAAGGTCGTTCTCTCCGGCGCGGAGGTATAAGGCCGCAACATCCATGGTGTTCGTACGGGTTCTGCGTGAGCGCGCCGCAGCTGTCTCGGCGAGGCGACGCATCGCCCCCGTGTAGCCTGCTTCCTCGTACCCCCGCGTCAACGCTTCCTCGCTCTCAACATCATCGACCGTAGCCAGGAAGGACTTCCAAAGCCTCCTCATACATTCCGTTGAGATGGAAGGCGCTACTGAGCTGAATCAGCGCGACAGGATTGCCTGGTGACGTCCTGAGCGCCTTGCGGAACTGCGCGATGGAGTCGTCGTATCGGCGCGCGCTCATCAGGTCCACGCCGTAGAGCGCCTGGTAGAGATCATTGAACGGGTCCAGTTCCAACGCTCGCTCGATCTGCGCCATCGCTTTGCCTTGGTGCACAACTCGCGATCTCGGTCCACAATTGTCCTGTACTCGCGGATACGAGGTTCCCCATGAGCATTTTCAAACGCACTCAGCGGAAGTATGTGAAGAAGGCCTATCGCGTGAGGAATTGGCGTGAATATGAGGCGGGTCTACGCAACCGTGGGAGGCTGACCGTCTGGATCTCGCTCACCGCCGGCAAGCTTGTGAACTGGGACGCGCCCCGGCCAAGGAGGAGGAAACCGGGCCGTCAACGCAAGTACTCGAACCACGCCATCGAGACGGCTGTCACCCTGGGCATGGTGTTTCATCTGTCATCTAGGCAGAACGAGGGATTGCTGCGGTCGTTGTTCGCTCTGATGAAGCTAGACAATGATGTGCCCGATCACACCACGATCTCGAGGCGCAAGCCGAATCTGGGTAAGGTCCCCTTCTACCAAGTCAAGCAGAAGACGCCGTTGCACATCTTGATCGACAGCAGCGGTCTCGCTGTCCACGCCGGCCAGCTGCGCAGAGCACAAAAGAGCAGGGACTATCGCAAGCTCCATCTGTGTGTCGACGAGCAGAGTGGCGAAGTCGTCGCCGGCGAGCTGACGAGCAAAAGAGCCCGCGATTCATCGCGGGTTGCATCGCTTGTCGGACAGATCGACAGTCCCATCTCATCGGCCAGAGCTGACACCGCATACGACGCCGGCGGCGTCTATGAGGCAATCGAGAATCACAGCGCTCATCGCTCGCCGAGGGTGCTGATACCGCCGCGCAAGGGCGCCCTGCTCACATCGGGGCCGGCGAGCAGCCGACAGCGCAATCGCAACATTGCAGCACAAGCTCGGCTCGGCAAACGAAAGTGGCACACAGAATCGGGCTACAGCAAACGGAGCAAAGTCGAGACAACGTTCCATCGCTACAAGGCTATCGTGGGCTCAGCGATGCGAGCGAGAGGGTTGGCGGCACAGAGAGTTGAGGCAAGGATCGGGTGCAAGATTCTCAACACCATGACGGCGCTCGGGATGCCTGATAGCGAGATGATCGGATGATGGGAGTCGGGGCCAAGCGAGCTCTCGGCCTCTATCGGAGTTGTGCACCAAGGCACGACACCAATGTCCTGATGTATGCCGCGGGCGGGCCTCACTCTCTTCGCGAGCCCTGCCGCGCCGCATTGGAAGCCGCGGTAACCCAGAGGGTCAGCCTGGTCACGGACTCCGAGGTCCTCCAGGAAATCCTCTACCGTTACTTTTCGCTTCAGAAACCGGACATTGCTCGCGAGGTTTATCAGGCGGCGACCGGGCTCTGTGACGAGGTGCTGCCGGTGTCGGAGCGAACGACGGCACGGGCTCGCGAGCTTCTGCTCCGATACACGGATCTCTCCGCCCGCGATGCGATTCATATCGCTGCCATGGAAGAGGGAGGGCTGCTGCGGCTCCTGTCGACCGATGGTGACTTCGACGCCGTCGACGAGGTGCAGCGAGTGGCTCCCGCAGACTTCCTCGCCTAGAGGAAGCAGTCCGGCAGGCGACTGCCGTCCCGCTCAGGCCCCGCGAGGATCGGGGTGATATAGTCCCTCCTGAGTTCTGAGCCCATTCCATGTTCTTGTTTCTGCCCATCGGCGATGAGCCCAATCCGCCCGGCACTCCTTATGTGAATTACGGCCTGATCGCGGCCAACGTCGTAGTCTATGTCCTCATTTCTCTACCCCTCAGCTTGACCGCCGCCGATCCTCAAGATCCGCGCGTCCAGGAGTACATGAGTGCCATCGGCGAAAACCTTCCGCCCGGAATGTCCATTTCGGCCTACGACCTGGTCGTGTTTTCTTACGGCTACCGGGTCACCGAACCATCTCTGTTGACGCTTTTCACCGCGATGTTCCTCCATGGCGGCCTCATGCATTTACTCGGCAACATGCTGTTTCTGTGGATTTATGGGGACAACGTGGAGCACCGGTTGGGTCCGGTGAAATACCTCTTCTGGTACCTGGCGACCGGAATTGCCGCGACGCTCTTCTATGCGTTCTTCGCGGGTGGCTCCTCACTTCCCTTGGTGGGTGCTTCGGGGGCCATCTCGGGCGTCCTCGGATTCTATTTTCTCTGGTTTCCACGCAACCGGGTGCGGCTCTGGTTCTTCCTGTTTCCCTTCTTTTCCCGGATCATCCTGCTGCGGTCGCGGCTGGTTCTCGGGTTCTACCTCATACTGGCCAACATTTTTCCGTTTCTCCTCAGCCAAGGCGCAGGCGGGGGAGGCGTCGCCCACGGTGTGCACATCGGCGGTTTCCTGGCGGGAGCACTGGTCGCATGGGTCGCCGGGCAGCGCGCGGTGAGATCTCGCCCGGCCGAGTATCGTGGCCGGAGTGTCCCGGCCAGCGACGCACGACCGATCGGGGAGCGGGTCACTGCAGCCTTAAGGACGTAGGATTTCGCGGGGGCCGCGAAGCTTTACTTCGAGCTGTCTTCCCAGGCGACACGACATCTCTTGAGTCCGGACGACTCGATCGCTCTCGGAAACTGGCTGGCTGGCAACGGCCATGCGAAGGCGGCGCTTGTCGTATACCAGCGTCACCTTCGCGACCACCCCGCGGGGCAAGGTGCGGCGGAGGCACACGCCTACGCCGGGTTGCTCCAACTCCACGCCTTCCGTGAGCCCACCGCCGCCTATCAGCACCTCGTCGATGTCCTCGACCTCAGTCCTAGCCCCGATATCGAAGCACTGGTCCGGGAGGCGTTGAAGGAGATCGCGGGCATGCAGAAGTTTCCGGTCCGAGGTCGCGAGAGAAAGCGCTAGTTGCTCCCCCAATCCGGGTTGCCTTCTCGGTCTTCTTTTGGTAACCTGTTGATATCATAACAGATACATATCCATCCCCACATTAGCCATTGTCCGGCTCGCGGTCGAGCCCCCTTTGGAGGCGTCCCGGCTCGTCGAGCTGAAGGAGGGAAGGTCTTTGGCATCTTCGAATCTGCCTCGGCTCCGTTATGGCTCCACGTGACTGAGCAAGCTTGACCGCCTAGGTTGGGCGGGAACATACGGGATCGTAAAACGACATCTCGGATTGCGGAGCAGGCATCGTCGCGGACCGGCTGCTTCCTTACGGACGGAATGTGACGAGCTCTTCGTCACCGAGCTTCTTGCCGATTTCCAGGACGTCGACTTGCTGAGAGCCTGAGGGTCCTCGGCTCAGAGGTCCGCGAGCACTCCTGCTGGGTGTTCGGTCGGATCCACTTTCGGATAGGCCTTTTCGATTCTTCCCTGCTCGTCGATCAAGTAGCTGATCCGCTTGGCGGATGGGGCCGTCTGATCCTCGCAGGCACCATACGCCATTCCCGCGGTCCGGCTGGTGTCACAGAGCAAAGGGAAGTTGAATCCGAATTTCTTCGCGAAGGCGGCGTTATCTTCCACGGTGTCGAAACTGATTCCCAAGACCTGCACATTCTTGCTCTCGTACTCCCGGCTACGGTCGCGAAACCCGCGACCCTCGGCCGTTCACCCCGGGGTATCGGCCTTGGGGTAGAACCATAAGAGAACTTTCTTGCCCTGGAAATCAGAGAGTTTGACCGTGCGGCCGGTGTGATCCGAAAGCTCGAAGCCTGGGGCGAGGCTGCCTGCGTCCAACATCTTCTCTTCTCCTTTGCTATTCTTCGCTCGTGCTTACCTTACTCGCCGTCTTTGCTCTGGTGCAATCGGTGCCCCTCGCCGAGCGCCACAGGGTGTGGCTCGAGGAGGAAGTTCACTTTGTCATGGGTCACCGTGGAACGGCTTCGTTCCTCGCGCTCGACACCGACGAGGCTCGCGATCGTTTCATAATTGGCTACTGGAATCGTCGTGACCCGACGCCGGGCACTCCTCGAAACGAATTCCGCGATCGACATGACCGGCGTCTCGAAGAGGCCGATCGATTGTTCACTTTCCTCGAGACCGAACCGGGGCGGTTCACCGAGAGAGGGCGCGCCTATCAGCTCCTCGGGCCGCCGCAAAGCCGGGAAGATTTCTCCTATGCGGGCAATCGGTTGTTCCCGCTGGAGCTTTGGCACTATGCGGGCCGGACCGAAGCGTTTCTTCCCGAGTCCTTTTACCTTGTTTACTTTCGGGATGGGGGCCACGGGGATTACCGCTTGTGGAGCTCGGTGAGCGATGGTGCGCAGGCGCTTGTACCGCATCATGAACCGGGTCGATTTCTCCTCGACGAACAAGGGGCCTACGAAGAGCTCCGGCGAGTGGACATGGAGCTCGCGCAGGCAGCTCGGAGCCTGGTGCCCGGAGACGGAAGCAACACGTCTTTCTCCGGCGAGTCACTGCGCATCAACATCGAGAGCTACGCGGACATGGCGGATCGGCATCGCGGGCTGGATGAGAAGGTGCGCGCGAGAACCAGTTTCCGGCAACTGGGTGTAGCGTCGACCGCCGCGGTCCTCTACGACGCGACCGGTATCCCACAGGTTCACTATGCTCTCGAGGTCCCGTTCTCGAAGGTGCGGTGGCGCGAGGAAGGAAATCGCTCCCGAGCCAGCTTCGGCATCACCTGCCGGATGACGGACGCACTGGGACGACAAGTGGATGTCATCGAAGACTGGATCGATCTGGATTTGAGCGAAGAAGAAAGGACTTCCTTGGAAGGCCAGGCACTCAGCCTCCAAGGACGTCTGATTCTGCCGACCGGGCGTTACGTGCTCGATTTCACGCTGGTGGGCACACCGGCGGGCACGAGCGACGCGGTCTCCATGACCGTCGACGTACCCGTCGTCTCGGGTAGGGAGGTTTCTTCCATCTTGCTGGCGCGCTCTCGCGAGGGATTGGTCGAGGGTCGTTTTGTGGATCGGCTGCCGTTTCAGATTGATGGAATCGTGTTGAATCCGAGTCCGAACGGAATCTTCCCGGCCACGGAGGCCTTGGCGCTCCTTCAGATTTCCGGTTTTCCGAGCGGGACGAGACTCGATTGGAGCTTGACCACGGGGGATGGGAACGACGACGTCGTTTGGACCGGGACGAGTGAGGTGCCTCCAGGATCACCCCCGGTCGTCACCGTGCAGCGAGCCGTGCCCTTGCAGAACGTTCCGGACGGTGACTATACGTTTAAGGTGGAGCTGGAGGGGGCGAGGAGGGAGTCACGTCTTAGCGTCGATCACTCGGCCACGCCTCAGTCGGTTCGCGTCCTCTCGAGGGAATCGCTTGCAGCGGGAGACGGACGGATTCGCCTTCAGCGGGGGCTTCTCTTTGCCCGTATCGGGGATGCGGAGAGCGCCATCACCGAGCTCGCCGCAGCATCGCGGCTCCGACCCCGAGATCTCGAGATCCGATTGAAACTCGCTCTCATGCTCTATGCGGCCGAGCGATATGCAGAAGTTATCGCGTCTCTTCAGCCGATCGCACCACACTACCCGAACGAGTCGGACATTTTCGTCTTATTGGGATTCGCGTCCCTCGAGTTCGGAGATCCCGCCAAGGCAGTTGCCTACTTGCAGAGTGCTCTTGCGCTGAGACCCGATGACGACAGGCTCACGCTCGCGCTAACCCAGGCTCGCGAAGAGTCCGGCTCCGGCCCGCCGCAGTAAGAAGGGGGGAGTACCTTGCGGTACCCCCCAGATGTTTACGGACTCCATCAACCTGCTACCTGCAGCCGATTCTCCTGACCCTGCCCGGGTTTTGTGGACATCAACCGAGGCGCGACAATGCGCCTGGAGGCGTCCATGGGAGAACGACGACGCAGGAAGTTCACGGGGGAGTTCAAGAAGGAAGCGGTCCGGCTGTTCAGGGAGGGCGAGGGCAGCATCGGCCAGGTCGCTAAGGAACTGGACCTGACGGAATCGGCCCTTCGAAACTGGGTGAAACAATACAAAGTTGATCACGGTGAAGGTCCACGCGAGGCTCTGACGACGGCGGAACGTGATGAGCTCCGTTCGCTACGGCGTCGAGTGCGTACGTTGGAGCAAGAGCGAGAAATATTAAAAAAGGCGGCGGCCTTCTTCGCGAAGGAAAGCGAATGAGATTCAAATTCATTCACGCGGAGCGGGCCAACTACCCGGTGCGGGTGATGTGCCGAGTTCTGAGGGTATCGACCAGCGGCTACTACGCTCAGATGAAGCGCGCGCCCAGCAAGCGACAGTGTGAGGATGGGAAGCTGAAGCTGCGCATCCAAGCGATCCACGCCCATAGCCGTGGTACCTACGGCAGGGAGCGTGTACGTCGCCAGCTTGACGGGGAGAACGTCGAGGTAGGCAAGCAGCGAGTGGCACGGCTGATGCGTGAGATGGGCCTGCAGGGTCTGCCCAGCAAGCGTTTTCGCCGCACGACCGACAGCAAGCACGATCGCCCCATCGCACCCAACGTGCTCGGCCGGAACTTCGAAGCCGAACGACCGAACCAGTTCTGGGTGACGGACATAACCTACATCCGGACTTGGGAAGGCTGGCTCTACTTGGCGGTCATCCTCGATCTGTTCTCGCGTCGTGTCGTAGGCTGGGCGATGCAGCCCCACCTGCGCGCGGAGCTTGCTCTCGAGGCGCTTCACATGGCCTTGGGGCGCCGCCTGCCGGAAAGTGGCTTGGTGCATCATTCAGACCGTGGTACTCAATACGCGGCTGCGACCTACCAGGCCGTGCTCGATGAGTACGGCATCGTGTGCTCGATGAGCCGCAAGGGTGATTGCTGGGACAACGCCGTGACCGAGAGCTTCTTAGGCACGCTCAAGCCCGAGCTCCTCCACCGGTGTAGTTGGCCAACACGACGTATGGCCAAAGACGCGGTCGCGAGCTACATCGAGGGGTTCTACAATCCGTATCGACTCCACTCGTCACTCGATTACAACAGCCCAATGGTGTTCGAACGGATTCATGACCTCAAAACGGCTCATGCGAGATAATCAACCTTTCCACTTTTCCTGGGCAAGGTCAATCCACTTTGAAAACGCCGAACGTCGAGCGAGCGATGGTCTCCGCCATGACCTTCTCGACTTTGGAGCGGACCGCGCCCGTCAGCACGACGTTGCCCCCTTCCACGACGATATGAATGGGGGGCTGGGACCGAAATGCGTACGTTCGAAAGAGCGGATCCCCGTAGATCCGCCGCGTAAGCGATGCACGCAGTCGTTGATCGTGAATGCTGACAGAAAGCGTCTTGATGTTGTTTTGTACGCTCTGAACGCCCAAGACCTTGGAAACCCTCTCTTCGATCTCCTCGGACTTGAAGCCCCATGTGACCCGACCCTCCAGAACGACGTGGCCTTTGTGGATGGCGAGGTTGACGTCGTCATACACGGTATAGAAAGGGTAGCTGCGCACTTTCTTGGCTATCTCTTCGGCCACTTTCTCGTCGCTCTCACCAAAGGCGATCTCCAACTTGTCGTCCACGGCAACGACTTCGCCAACTTCCATGGCACGCTTGACGGCCTCGTTCTTGGCCCAGATGCTCTTGACCTTTCCCTGGAGAGTGACGGTTCCATTCTCTACGGCGACCCAAGGGCCCCCACCGTTTTTGATGTCTTTCTTGTCTAGCTTGTTTTCGACTGCGGGGATGTCCCGCCGGATGTTGAATTTGGGGTAGCGGCGGCTCCTTGGCCGGCCTAAGAATAGGTCTGCCAATAAACCGTCTCCAGAGGGGGACAAGGAGCCACCAATGCCTAGGAAATCGAAGAAGCCAGTAAGAAAGCAAACGCACTCGCCTACGGGCAAGGTAGTTGGCCAAGTCGGTCAGATACTGCTACCGATGATAGCTGGGATCGCGGCCACGAAGGCGGATCTGACGGAATGGGTGTACGAGCAAGGACTGACAGCTCTGCACCTACTGCTCAGAGAGGACGCCGAGGAGATCGCGGGGCTCAAGGGCAAGCACGAGAAGGAGCGAACTCATAACCACTGTGGGAGCACGAACGGAGAGCTGAGCTTCGGTGGTCGTCGCATCCAAGTGTCGCGACCTCGAGTTCGCTCGAAGTCGGGCGAGGAGGCGTCGCTTCCACACTTCGAAGCCTTCCGCGAAGAAGACCCGCTTCCAGAGCGAGTGTTGAATCAGATCTTGGTGGGGGTATCGACCCGAAATTACGAATCGAGTCTGGACAAACCCGCGGCCAAGTTGAAGTCTCGTGGCACGAGTAAGAGTGCCGCCAGCCGTCACCTCGTGAGCCAGACGACTAAGAAGCTCGAGGAATACCTGTCTCGGCGGCTAGAGGAGTTCGAGCTTGCGGCACTGATGCTGGATGGCCTTGAGGTGGCCGGACAGACCGTCGTCGTAACTCTCGGTATCACAATAGATGGAACGAAGGTGCCCCTGGGTATATGGCTGGGCTCGACGGAGAACTCTCGGGTGTGCACCGCGATGTTGCAGGACCTTCTCGAGCGAGGCTTGCGCGTCGATGAGTCGATTCTCTGCGTAGTGGACGGAGGCAAAGGCATCCGCAAGGCACTCGTCGACGTTTTGGGGGACCTCGCGGTCATCCAAAGGTGCCAGATCCATAAACTCCAGAATCTTCGCTCGTACCTTCCCAAGTCTCGTCACGCCTACGTGCTCCAGACGATGAAGGAAGCCTACAAGTGCAAGAGTGCCGACAAGGCGCGCAAGCGACTTCAGGCATTGGTGTCGTGGCTCGAGCGAAACGGCTACGACGAAGCTGCCGGAAGCCTTCGTGAAGGGATGGAAGAGACACTCACGGTCGTGAAGCTCGCGCTGCCCGCCTTACTTCGCCAGTCTCTTGCCACGACGAACGCCATTGAGAATCTCAACGGAACCATTCGCAGAGTATCGAGAAACGTCAAGCGTTGGTAGAGTCCTTCCATGGTTCGCCGATGGACCGCTCTTGGCGTCGTCACCGCGCAGAAAAAGTTCCGGCGTATCAAAGGCTATCGCCATATGGGCGCTCTCGTTCACGCGCTTAGAAGCAAACAGAAATCTCTTGACAGCGATGAGTTTGCTGCCTAAGAGTATTCACAGGTGCCGCCGCTACCCGACCAAATTCAACAGCGGCCGGGACATCCCCTCGACTGCAGCTCGAATGGTCTCGACGTCTAAACCGGTATCGGCGCTCGCCCAGGAGGTCAGGCCCAGGACGAGAGCCAGGACGGCACTAAGGAATAACCTTGACTGCTTCATCCTTTGCTCTCCTTTGTGATTTCAATGTAGCTCCCTTGTTTCACGAGGCTCCTTAGTGCAAGGCGGATTCCAACCCTGGGACCGATCTGCCTAAGTCTTATTTTGGAGGGAGTTACTAGTTTGGGCAGAGCCTTGTGAGGTCTGAGACGAGCGCGAAACTGTCCCTAAAAGAGGCCGGTCTTCCGAGCTTCCGAGACACCTACCAACCGTCGAGTAACCCGCCGTCGAACCAGTCCCATAGAACGTAGAAGAGTAGTGCGGTGTCGCGCGTCTCGGTGTTCGTAACCGGGAGTCGCACCCCTACGTTGGCGAGGACGTGTTGCCGCCTGTTCAAGGAGACCTGAACTTGGGGGACAAGATCCCAGTCGACGCCGCCTCCTTCGAGCTCCGTCGCCGCCAGTACCTCGAGCATCGGCGACCATGTTCGGCCCCACGCCTTTGGCGTGAACGTGCGGCCAACGACGAATCGCCAGAAAACTTCCTGCTCGGCGAAATCGCTTTCTTTGGCAGGCAACTCGACCCGGCCTGCGCATGGAGGAAGCCTTCAGAGGGAAGAATTTGGCCAAAGCCCACGAAAGGCTCGAAGACGAAGGTTCCTTTGCCGAAATCCAGCTCCTCGCTACCGGTGGGAAGCGTCGCCTCGGCGCCGACACTGAAAATGGATCCGTGCCCAAGGTCATGGAAGACCGCGCGCTTCGCGCCGACCGCGAGGTCGCCGATACCACCGGTCCACGCCCCGTCGCTTGTGGTCTGCTGCAGACCGAAGGGAAACTTGAGCTCCACCTGATTCCGGGCTCCGAAACGTCGCTCATAGACGAGTTCGTTGGTGATAGCGCCTTTGCCCTCAGTGACGATGGAGGTTGTCCACACCGCCTCGTCCTCGGGGTAGGCCTTCTCGGTGACTAGCGGGCGCGGTAAATTGAGCTCTCCTCGCGGCCATGCGGGATCGGCGCAGAAGCTCCTGATGAAGTCTGTGATCTTTTGAATCTGCTCGATATCGAAAGCTTCTCCGAAGGCAGGCATGCTCGGGGAGAATCCGCGTACCGGACCGCCCTGGTGTGTAACGGCCGCCCAGTCGGCGTCAGGCTCCCGCGATGCGAAGCTGCAGTCGGAGAAATCGGGTAGGGGAACGTCGAAGCCCACCGTGTCGAGATCGACACCGCGGCCATCGTCACCGTGACACTGCGCGCACCCGATCCTATACAGGCCCTCGCCCGTCTCCGGCATCTGTCCGGCGAGTGCCGTAGTCGGAACCGCCGAACACACGAGGATGACCGGGAGGCACGCGGATCGGACCAAAGGCCGTGCCTACTCTTCGGCTCGTCTCACATGGGAGAGATCGAGTTTGACGATCGCTTCGCCGAGTCCTTCGATCCAGGTGTTGAAATCGCCTTCCTCCGGAACGGTAACCTCTAGCTTATCGTTCGCAACGCGGACATTGCCCTGACCCTCCGGGCCGAGTGGCACGACGACGGCTTCGCGGTGGATCGACATAGAGTCGGTCACCGCGAGCACGGCATCCATCTGTTGAGGTGTGACGATGATCATGCTCATCACAATAACGGCTGCGGGGAATTGTATGGTTCGGCGAGCAGTTTGGCAACATTCCAGGTGTTGAAATCGTCTTCCTCCGGAACGGTAACCTCTAGCTTATCGTTCGCAACGCGGATATTGCCCTGACCCTCCGGGCCGAGTGGCACGACGACGGCTTCGCGGTGGATCGACATAGAGTCGGTCACCGCGAGCACGGCATCCATCTGTTGAGGTGTGACGATGATCATGCTCATCACAATAACGGCTGCGGGGAATTGTATGGTTCGGCGAGCAGTTTGGCAACATTATAGTACTTTGATAGCTTCTGGACGGGTGAGTGCATGAATTCCATAAGAGTGGGTGTGATTCTGGGTTCGGTCCTCGTCTGGTTGGGCGCATTGGCGTGGGGGCAGGATGAGGCGTCCAGGGGTTTGTCCGCGGTCGAGGGGATCAAGGTCGGGCATCACACGCTGAGCGAGCGTCCCACGGGCTGCACGGTCGTGCTTACCGAGGCTGGGGCGGTGGCGGGGGTCGACGTGCGCGGCTCGGCGCCCGGCACGCGCGAAACAGACTTGCTCGATCCCGTGAACACGATTGAACGGATCCATGCCGTGGTGCTGTCGGGGGGGAGCGCCTTTGGACTGGATGCCGCCTCCGGTGTCATGCGTTATTTGGAAGAGCACGACATCGGTTTCGACGTCGGGGTTGCCAAGGTCCCGATCGTACCGGCCGCCATCCTTTTTGATTTACGTGTAGGAAACAAGCCCGAGATCCGTCCCGGAGCCGATTGCGGATACAAGGCCGCGACCGCGGCGAGCACTGGACCCGTTGCGGAAGGAAACGTGGGTGCCGGGGCGGGGGCGACGGTGGGCAAGGTGGGAGGTCGTGGTCGTGCGATGAAAGGTGGTGTGGGTACGGCAGCCTTTGTTTATCCGAACGGTTTGGTGGTGGCGGCTCTCGTTGCGGTCAATGCCGCGGGAGACGTGATCGATCCTGCTACGGGTCGGGTGATTGCCGGCGTGCGGACGGAGGATGGAAAGGGTTTCGCCGATGTGAGGAAGCTCCTCCGTTCGGGAACCACACTGCAACCGGCAAGAGCGCAGCACACGACGATCGGAGTCGTGGCGACCAACGCTCGGCTCACCAAGGCTCAGGCCAATAAAGTGGCGCAGATGGCACATGACGGGCTCGCCCGCGCCATCAGTCCCGCTCATACTCCCGGGGACGGGGACACGCTTTTTGCCCTGGCCACAGGAACCTGGGACGGAGAGGTCAACTTATCGACGCTGGGCGCTCTCGCCGCCGAAGCCACGGCGGACGCCATCGTACGAAGCGTACTCGCCGCCAAGGGAATACCCGGCTACCCGTCGGCTTCGGATCTGGCATCCGCCCCTCAGTGAATCTCCAACTTACATTCCTCGTCGTCTACTCGATTCTTCTCATCGTTCTTGGACTGGCCATCGGTCGGTTGGTCAAGAGCACCGGTCAGTTCTTCGTGGCCGGTCGGCAGCTTGGTCCGGGATTGCTCTTCGCGACACTCTTGGCGGCGAATATTGGTGCCGGGTCCACGGTGGGCGCCGCCGGCCTGGGATACCGAGACGGCTTGAGCGCCTGGTGGTGGGTAGGCTCGGCCGGCATCGGATCGATGCTTCTCGCTTTTTGGATTGGACCGAAGCTCTGGCGGGTTGCGGCCAACCACGACCTGCGAACCGTCGGCGACTTTCTCGAGCACCGTTACGGTCCTTCGGTGCGGGGCGTGGTGGCGACCCTCTTGTGGTTCCTGACGCTGGTCATCCTCGCCGGACAGCTTATTGCCATCTCGACCATCCTGAATGTCGTCGCGGGGATTCCGAGATACTGGGGCTGTGTCATTGGCGGCGTCGTGATGACCACCTACTTTGCAGCGGGAGGATTGTTGACGTCCGCTTGGGTCAACGCGGTGCAGCTCGTGGTTTTAATGGTCGGCTTCGCGGTCGCGCTACCTATGTCTCTTTCCGCCGCCGGTGGCTTTAGTGCCGTCCTGGCCACGGAGGCCGCCTCAACTCCGGGGTATCTGGGCTTCTGGCGGGGAGGAAGCTCCGGTTGGATCTACGCCGCGATGCTCGTGCCCGCGTTCATCGTCTCGCCGGGAATTCTGCAAAAAATCTACGGCGCACGTGACGAGAAAGCGATCCGGATAGGCGTCGCCGCCACTGGCCTGGTCCTCCTTGTTTTCGCTTGCGTTCCACCGCTACTCGGCATGATTGCGCGAGTCCATCATCCCGAGCTGTCGAACCACGAGCTGGTTCTGGCCACGGTGCTGGTTCATGAGCTCCCACTCGCGGTGGGGACACTCGGTCTGGCGGCGGTCTTCTCTGCCGAAGTGAGCACCTGCGATGCGATCCTCTTCATGTCGTCCACCTCGCTGTCGCAGGATCTCTATCGACGCTTCGTGAATCCCCGTGCCAACGACCAGCGTGTCCTAAGGGTCGCCCGCCTGGCCGCGGTGGGCGGGGGAGTACTTGGGGTCGTCCTAGCGATCGTCGTTCCGACGGTCATCGGGGCCTTGAGCGTTTTCTATTCCGTTCTGAGCGTGTCTCTTTTCGTGCCTATCGTGGCCGGACTTCATTATCGGCGGGCGGGAACGCCGGAAGCGTTGGCGGCGATTGCGGCGGGAGTGTCCACGCTCGTCGCCGTGCACCTGGGAACAGAAGGACAGGGCTTTGGAGGATGGACGCCCGCCCTCATAGCGCTCATCGCATCCGGACTCGGCTTCGCTCTGCTTGCGCTGGCTCGACGGAAACGGGCGCGTCAAACATAAAGCAGCACGCCTCGCGCCTCGGTACCACTCGCTTGCCTAAGTGCTTCGGTGTAGAGAGCGACTTGACGGCGGTACTCTTCCTGGCGAATGTCGGTCCGCACGTCCGTCTTGAAGTCGACCACCGTCCACGGAGCTTCGGGGCCGGAGCGAAAGGCAAGGTCCATCACGCCTTCGATGAGGGAACCGTCCTCCGTGCGCAGCACAATCGGGCTTTCGCGAAGAGCGAGGCCTTGCGTCTTGGAGGCAGCGGCCGCCTGACGCAAGAGTGGGTGGGTGAGAGCCTGGGACACGGCATCGGTCGCGGCGACAACCTCTTCCTCCGAGTTTCCAAAGACTCGTCCAAGGGTCGCGGCCCGAGCGTGCACATGCTCTCGATCGGCGTCGAATTCCGTCGTGGCCAGCACCTCGTGCACTAGTGTCCCGAATCCTTTTCCGGTGGGACGCCTCGCTGTACGGTCCACGACCTCGATACTTACTTCTTCGGCCCGCTCGGGCTTCAGCATCGGCAACTCCGTTTCCGCCGCGCGTGTGGCGGTCGTGACCACGAGCGCGGGGCGAGCCCCTTTCTTGAGGAGTTCCTCTCGGTGCCGACACCACGTCTCATAACGTTCGGCGCCCGGGTCCGCGCCTTCTCCCTCAGAAGCCCTGAGGATCCAATCCCGCCGAATACTAGGTTTGATCTGAGACCGTTCGTCGAGCAGGGCGGCGTCCCACCAGAGGACGCGGTGGCTTCCCTTGCGCGGTTTGTGGAGCCCCGGTTTGATGCCTTCCCCCGGCGGAATCTGAGAACCCATGGGTCGATCCAGCACCGTTTCGTCTCCGAATCGAGGCGTATTGAGGGCCACCACGGGGAGACGATAGGTCTTGCTTTCCGGATAGAGGCCGGGTGTGAGCGTCGCCACCCAGCTCCGATATCTCGGTCCGTCCGCCACCGCGGGCACGACCAGCAGATCCCGTGCGCGCGTCGCGGCGACGTAGAGGAGCCTCTGGCTTTCCGCCTTTTCGCGCCGACCCTCGACGTCCCCGTGATCGATCAGCTCCCACGGAGCGCCGCCCGCTAGACGTACCGCGAAGAGCTTGCGGTCGGGATCGATGTGCCGAGACGCATAGTCGCTGATAGAGCAGGTGATGTCGCAGAGAATCACAACTGGGAACTCCAGGCCCTTGGCACGATGCACCGTCATCAATCGCACGCCCTGCACGCCCTCTTCGATCAGAGGTTGCTCGGTCACGTCGCCCTGTTCCGCCAACTCCTCGAGGTGCTCGACGAAGCCACGAAACGAAAGCCCGCCGGTGGCTTCGAAATTCCTCGCCAGCTGAATGAGTCGGAGAACGTTGGCCAGGATCTGATCCCCCGCTTGCCAGAGCGCGAAGCCAGCTTGGGCGCGCGTCGCGTCCAAGAGCCGACGGATGGTCAGCGCGATGGGCTGATAGTTCCTTCCTTTGTGCAGGAGAGCGAGTACTTCGAGAGCCGAGACGACCCCCGTGTCGGATTCCGTGAGGTCGCCTTGTAGCTCACGGAAGGGGTGCAACGTGCCATGATGGGCCCGGAAGAGAAGAAGGGTATCGTCTGCGAGGCTGAAGAGGGGGCTTCGAAGCGCGGAAAAGACCGCCAGCTCGTCGTCCGGCCGCTCCACGGCAGCCAGAGCACTTCGCATGGCATCGATCTCTTCGCGCTGGTGAAAGCCGCGGCCACCCACCAAAACGTGGGCGATATCCCTTGCCTGCAGGCCATCCACGTAGGGGCGCGTGATGTCACGTCCGCCGGATTGGAAACGGCGGAAGAGAAGACAGATGCCGGAGGGGCGGATCTCGTGCGGCTCCGGTCGGTCGCGCGAGGTGACCTTCCAGTTGCTTTCCTCGATGAGCCACTTGACCCAGGCGGCTACGGCGCGCGGCTCCGACTTCTCGATCGCGTAGTTGGCCACGTTCCCATACGAACTGTACGGCCGCGGAATCGGTAAGGCGACGATAGCGGGTTGGCCAACGATTGGCTCTCGGTATTGATCGAGACCGACATAGGATGCCTGATGCGTCTCCTCGGAACCAGTCATGACTTCGGACATGACCGTATTGACCATTTCCTGGATCTCAGGCAGACCGCGAAAGCTGACACTCAAGAAGACGCGCTCCGCCCCGGCATCGATGAGGCGTCGCTTGATCGATTGGTAGAGGGAGACATCGGCCCGACGAAATCGGTAGATCGATTGCTTCGGGTCCGCGACCGCGAAAAGCTTTCCTCGCCGCGGTCGCACGCGATGCCAATCCTCCACGCGGGGATCATCGGAAGCGAGCAAGAGGAGGATCTCGGCCTGCAGGGGGTCGGTGTCCTGGAACTCGTCAACGAAAATATGAGTGAAACGGTTCTGCAGCTCCTCTCTGAGGGATGCGTCGTCACGAAGGAGATCTCGGGTCTTGACGAGAAGATCCAGGAAGTCGAGTCGGCCGGCCTTGGTCTTGATCTCTTGATAGCGATCGACCAGTTCGGAAAGCTCGCTACGTAGATGAGCGGCTCGATCGGTGCCCGCTCTCTTGCGGAAGTCTTTGATGGATTCTACCAGCCCGTCCCGCTCGTCCAGTATTTCTTGCCGCGAAACGCGGTCCGAGAAAGCACCGCGCCCCTTTCTTTTCCCGAGGTCGATCTTCGGCAAACGATGCTCGAGGTAGTCGTAGTCCCGCTCTCCGCTCGCGGTTTCCTGTCTCGCGAGCTCGATTGCGAACGAGCGCAAGCCCGCTAGATCCAAGTACAGCGTGTCCTTTGGGTTCACGCACTCTCCGCTCAGCTTGGCGATCTTGAGAAACTTCTCCGTCAGCCAGTCGATCTCCTCCTCGCGCGCGAACGGGCGGATCTCCCATGGAGTCGGGAAGTCGCGGCGCTCGATGAGCGCCCAACCTGCCTGTTTGAGGCGATCCACCGGGCCAACGTCCTTGTCCACCGGTTCGCGCAGAAGCCTACGAATGCCGGGCGCGGGATCGTCCAGCTTCTCTTGCAGCCAGCGCAGGAAAACCCGTCGGTAGAGCCGCTGCGCCTCGTCCTCGGTGGCCACCTCGAAGAACGGATCCACCCCCGCTTGAAGTGGTCTTTCCTTCAACAGGTCGGAGCAGAACCCATGAATGGTCCCGATGTGGGCTTCTTCCAGCTGAGAGAGCCCCTGTTCGAGGTGGCCGATCACGACATCATCGTCGACGGCGTCGCGACGAGCACGCTCCAGCTCGCTGCGGAGGCGAAGCTTGAGCTCTCCGGCTGCTTTTTCCGTGAAGGTCACCGCCACGAGATGGGAGAGTTTGCCTCGACCGCTCTTGATGACCGCGATGATGCGTGTGACGAGCTCCGTCGTCTTTCCTGTTCCGGCCGCGGCCTCGACGATGAGAGTCTCGTCGAGCTCGTTACGGATTCTGTCGCGAGCCGATTGATCCGCCAGTGTGTCCGTCATGGTCACCTCAAGTTCCGCAACCAATTGAGCAGAGACAAGCGGGAATCACCTTCCTTGCGCTTGGCATTGATCTCGGCGGCCGGGCCACAAACGGGAAGATAATCGCAATACTTGCATCCCAGCCGTGGCGACGCTGGGAAGAAGCCCTCCTCGATCGCCTTGTCCACGCGGCGCTGAAATTCGGAAACGACCTCCAAGGCTTCCTCGTCCGGCTCCACGAGTCTCTCCGTGTAGCCCGATCGTTCGGTGCAATAGTAGAGTCTGGCCGCGACAACCTCGTCTCCAGTGAGCGCTTCGTAAGCGAGCGAATAGAGGATGGGCTGGAGGCTTTCCCCTCCGAAAAGGACCGCACCCTGGGGTACGCGCACACGCCCGCTCTTGTAGTCCGTCACCCTCACCTTGCCGTCCGCTCTCTTTTCGACGAGGTCGATCGCCCCCCGGAGTCTTAGTCCGCTCGCCAGAACGGCCTCGTCGAGCACGCTTCCCGGGTCGGCCGGACCCTGAGGCTTCATGCCGAACGTGAACTCGTACCCATGAGGAACCCAACCTCCGGGAGCCTCCGATTCCCGCCGGAGCCACCCGCGCAAGTCGGTTCGAACGCGAGCCAGCTCGTCACGCCAGATGCGCTCGATAGCGGGAGCAAGCAACTCGCGGAACTCTTCGGCGATCCGGTTGAAGATCTCCTCTCCGACGCGGAGCGCTGCCGCCAGGTTGTCCGGCCGAACGGGCGTCAGCTTCTCTTCTTGGAGCTTCTTCAGAATCTCATACTGAGCGACGTGCACGATGCGACCGTACGTCAGCGGGTTCAAGTGAGTGATCTGCTCCACGGTTTCACGAGGCCGGAGTCTCAAAACGGCGTTTAGAAAGAAACGGTACGGACAGGCACCGAACTTCTCGAGGGCGGTCACGGAAAAGGCGCGCGCTCCGAACCGATGTTCGGAGAGAATACGTTTTGAATCGGACGAGGGATCCAGGAAGCCGTCGACCGCGGTAAAAGACGGACGACCTCGCTGATAGCGAGTCCGGAGTGAGCGGGCCAGGGCAGCGTTCGCGTTCATGAGGTATCTGCCCGTTCCCTGCGCCTGCTCTCGAGGAGTGTCCTGGCGCAACGCATCGGACAGAAAGGCCAGGTCGTGCTCGGTCTCGTCGATGGCCCGAGCAGGGTCACGAGGAGCCGGCCACCCCAGTCTCGCACCCGACGAGTCGGAAGCCTCTCGCTCGAGCGACTCGAAGTCGGGAAGACTGCCTTCGCTCGCCCGCACGACTTCGAGCAAATAGAACGAAGGAACCTTCGACCGGCCTTTCTGAAGATCGACGGAGGGGTAGCTGAAGACGATCTTTTGGCGAGCCGCACCGGCTGCCAGGCGAAGAGCGAGGCGCTCTTCGGCGATCCGATCGCCTTGCAGCGGAAGGCCAGCATCGAGCTTTCGTCTCTCGACGTCGAGCAGCAGAGGATCTTCGACGATTTTTCTGGGGAAGACACGCTCCGCAAGCCCGGGTACGAGCACCACGTCGAATGCAAGGCCGCGCACCGCCTCGATGGGGGCCACCCACACGCGGCCGTAACGATACGGAGGAGGATCTTGAGAGAGCTCGGTTAGCCGGTCGTTCAGGACTTCACGTATTTCGAAAAGCTCCACTGGGCCGACCAGCGCCATCGGCCGGAGCTCCTTGAGAACGGCGAGCACGCCGTCAGGCAAGCTCAGAACGCGCGCCGCCAAGTGTTCCAGGACGTCCAACCACCTGCCCCAAGTGGCTTTTTCGGGAAGCGCGGCCAACATTTCGATGACCGGAAGCGCGAATGCCTTCAGGTGCTCCAGATCCTCCAACCGACGCTCCAACGTTGCGCCTTCCGCACCTTCGGGATCGTCTAACTCGACGACGCGTTCTCGGAGCTCGCGGGCGAGACCGGCGAGCCGCCTTTCCCACCGTTCACGGCCTCCGATCACGGCGGCATCGACGAGCAAACTCTCCCAACGCCAGGGCGCGCGTAACGTGCCCTCTATCGCAGGGAGCTTCTCCGGTGTGGGTACCTTCTTGGGGGGCGCGAACAGATCGAGCTGTACGGGCTCGCTGTACCCTCCAGGAGGGGGCGGTGCCAGCTCGTGTTGCGGAGGGATCCACGGTTCCTCCTCCGGACGCTCGGGACCGCCCGACTCGTCGAGGCTCGGCAGCTGCCCCAGCGAGAGGTATTCGGCGAAGCGACCAGCGCTCAGCTCCTCGGCGGCGCAATCGAGAAGAGCGAGGAACGCGCGTCCCGCGGGAGCGGGTCTCCGGGTCCCGGTCTCGAAGTGGGCCGGCACGCCGGCGCGCCCGAAGGCATCTTCCAGGAGCGGCGTATAAAGGTCGGGAGCGCGGAGAAGGACAGCCATCGAATCGAAGGGCACACCGCTCGCCGCCTCGGACTGGATGTAACGCGCGAGCTCGACGGCCTCTTGCGCCTCGCCGGGCACCGACAGGACGACGACGTTCTGTTCCGCAGGAGCGGCGGCGGGAGCGGCGCCGCTGAAGACGTAGCGTTGCAGATGGCGGACCGATTCCGAAGTGTCGTCTGTGGCGGGGACGACGTCGGCGGAGACGGCAAGAGATTCTTCGAGCGCGCGCCGCGTGGTCTCGTCACCTTCGGGCAACGTGGCCAACACTTTCTCCGCGTTTCGGACCACGGACGCGATGAAGTGCTTCTCGGCCGGAGTCCGAATGGGCACGTCCAGAAAAAGGGTAGGCAGTCCCAGATAAAGATGATGGGGATGATCCGTCTCCTCGGCGGCGCGCGTCGCGGCGCGCAGTACCTCCGTGCGATCCGCAACGCCAGCTGACAACGAAGTCTTCTGATACCGCTCCAGAAGCTTGGCGAGGCTCTCACCGGTCACACCGGTCGCGGCCAGGTCGGCCGTTGCGACTTCGTGAAGGCGGAGCTCGTTCAACGTCGCCGCGAGGGCGCGGGCGAAGCCCGGCCCGTGCACCACGGCGGAGAACACTCCCAAGCTTCCGTCTTCCTTTGCCTGGTGGGCTACTCTCGCTGCCATGGCCTGCTGGCCGAGAAGGCTGTGGGTAGCGAGTCCGGCCGCAACGAGTCTCGGGACGGCGAGTTGGTAGGCCAGTACGTTCAATGTGAGGCGGTGTATCCCGAACAAGGTGCCTCGGCGCGAGGCGAGCGCGCGAGTGATCTGGTTGCCCGCTTCGAGATGGGCACACAGAACAAGGACTTCTCCTTCTCTTGCTTGTTCTTCGAGCCAGGCCTCGGCCTCCTGGAGGCGACGGGCCGCAGAAGGGGATCGAACGATGTGTCCTTCTGACATTCGAGGACTGCATGTTATCAGCCGGGGGGCCGATTCGCACCGGTGATTGCGCCGCCTCGCCGCTTGAAAGCTGGGCGGGTGTTCGTCTAGGATCCGCGCCAGAGACATGCAGGGGGCACCTAACCCCCGGGGAGGAAATCATGAGATCTCGCCCGAGATCCATATCAGTCGCATTGATGGCCACGCTGGCGCTCTTCGCTTTTTCGCTGCCTCTCTTTCAGTCTCAGGGACAAGAAAGAGACACTCTCACGAGAAGGGAAGCTGTGGAGGCCATGCGCGAAGCGGACGACTTGGTCAATAAAGGCAAGCCGGTCGAAGCCGCGAGGTTGTACTACGAAATCACAGTTGACTACCCGGAGAACGCAGGAGCGCAGCTCAAGCTAGCCCGAATCTACGCCAGTTCGGAGGAGTGGGAAAACGCCGCTGGCGCCTATCTGGCGGCGGCGGAGAACGGCGAGGGCAGCGAGCAGTCGGAAGCTTACATCGGGTTGACCAACGCGTTATACCGATTGGGTCGGTACCAAGAGGCCGCCGAAGCGGCGCCCAAAGTCATCGAGTCCGATCCGTCCAATATGGACGCGCACATCTATATGGCGATGAGCCTGGCAAAGATCGGCAGAGTCGACGAGGCGGTAGGTGCCGCGCAGAGTGCCGTCGAGCTCGCGCCAGATAGCGCCATGGCTCACGCGTCCTTGGGCCTCGCTCAGTTCGAGCTAGGTGACGAGGAAGCAGCGCGAGCGTCGTTCGGTAAGGCGCTCGAGATCGACGAGTCGATGGCGGAAGCACACGTGGGGATGGCCGACATCATGCTGGCGAACGATCGCTGAAGCGACCCGGGCAATCGAGCTCGATAACCAGCTCACGAAGGCTTTTTCCGTTCGAGGCATAGCCTACAACGCTAAGGGCGATTCGGCAGGCGCGTATTCCGATCTGCAGATGGCGGTGACGGTCAATCCCAACGATTTCGAGGCGCAGCTCGCGTTCGGCGAGATGCATGAAGCGCAGGGCAATCCACACCTGGCTCGCAGTTACTACCAAACCTCCGCGCAGCTCAACCCGAGCTCGACCGAGGCCGTCATCTCGCTGGCTCGCGTCATGGTGAACGCGGGCGATGCCTCGGGCGCAACGGGACATTTGAGAAACGCCCTGGAGCAGAACCCCGATTCGGCGGAGCTTCATTACCATCTCGGTCGGGCCCTGGGAGAACAGGATCAAGTCGACGCGGCGATGTCGGAGCTGGACGTCGCCATCGGTCTCGACGCCAACCTGGCGGCGGCGTACCATTGGCGGGGAAAGCTTCTGCTCACCAAGAGGCAGGATGTCACTGGGGCGCTTACGGCGCTGGAGACGGCGGTCGATCTGGAGGCGAACAACCCGATCTTCTTGACGGACTACGGTGCCGCGCTCATCGCGGGTCAACAAGTGGATGCGGCTCTCGCCGCGCTGAACAAGGCGGCTGCCACGCCGGGCTATGCCGATCCCGTGGGCCTGTTCAATCTCGGAAGGGCGCAGCTTGCCAAGCAGGACTTCTCGGGTGCCGTCGCGACGTTGCAACGGTCCATTGCCGTGGCGCCGCCGCACTGGGGGGTCGCCGTATTTGGTTCTCGCGTGGGCCAACTTCGGCATGATCGAGGTCGGCTGCCCGTGTCCTGGAGACGAGGCGGTGGTCGCCTCGGTTCAGGAGAACTACCAGAAGGCGGTCGAGTTGGGCGTGACCGATCCAAATCTACAGGTGCGGGTCGACGCGCTGGCGAAAGGCGAAAAGGTCAAGTAGGAAGCTGGCGTCCGTTACCAGCCCGGTCCCGGCTTCGGCGCCTTGATTACAAACCGTCCGGCTCACTTGGTCGCATAGCCGACGTAACTTCCCACGGTCCAAGCCCCGATCCGGAACGGTGGCATCCGGTCTCGACCCTTTTGATGCGTTAGCAGGTGAAGTCCGAACTGTATGGGACGGGCGGGGAAGAGCCCCCGCGTTTCGACCGGGCGGAGCCCCTCCGCTCGCATCGCGGCGTCGAGCTCACCGGGTTTGACGAACTGGTGCCAGTGTGCGTGTGGGCCGGGACGAGCCTTCTCCACTCCTGTAGCACGCCGATGTGAAAGAGGAGAGTGAGCCAGGTCCTGTTGATTGTGTCGTAGAGGAACAGCCCGCCGGGCGCGAGCACCCGTGCGGCTTCCCGCACTACGGCCCGCATATCCGGGACATGCTCCAAGAAGTCTGTGCTTAGTACGGCGGAGAAGGTGGCATCGGCGAAAGGGAGTCGCTCGGCAGGAGCGCGGGCGTATAACGGCATCAGGGACTCGGCTCGCGCGTGCGCGGCTGCGCAGCAAAGCGCGCGCTCAGCGATGTCGACCCCCGTGGCGAGGATTCCTCGCCGAAGTAGCTCTTCCGTGAGAATGCCACCTCCGCACCCGACGTCCAGGACCCGCAGCCCGGAGAGGTCGGGTCCGAAGCGGATCTCGAGAACGTCACGGAAATATCCTGCCCGGGCCGGGTTCATGGCGTGGATGCCGGCGACGGAGCCGGTGAGATCCCACCAATCGTCCAGCGTTTCGTAGATCGAATTGTCGGCCGGCATGGCGGGATTGGTAGTTAGTAACTCCTCGCCGTGGCCCGTCGTGACAAGCGTGTCGGAATGTTCCATCGTGAGCAGTCTTGAAAGGAGTGCGAAGCGATGGAGGCGAGGACAGCATTTCGTAGGCGAGCACGTGAAGAAAATCGTGGCCGCACAGGTCGAGGGCGGCGTTACTCGCGGGAACAACGTCGCGAAGCGGTGCTGTATCTGAATCAGATGAAGGATCAGGGCGCGAGCCTTGAGGGTGTCGCGAGGGGGCTCGGGGTGAGTGGCTGGAGTCTATCTCGATGGAATCGAGAGGAGGCTATGAGGGGTATCGTTCGGCGTGTCGAAGTCGTGGAATCGGAAAAACGCACGGAGATTACGCTGGTAACCCCGCGAGGGTATCGAATCGAGGGTCTGTCGGAACAGCGGCTGCTGCGGCTTGTTGAGCAGCTGGGATGAAGTGGAATAGCCGTCGGGTGTCGGCGTGGGCGTACGCGGCGCCGGCGGATCTCCGCAAGGGCTTTGACGGTCTGTCGGCGCTGGTGATGAACGAGCTTGGTCGTGACCCGCTGAGCGGTGAGCTGTACTTGTTCGTCAGCCGCAACCGAATCCGCGCGAAAGTTCTGCACTGGGACGGGAGAACTGGCGAGACTCCATGGTGTGCCGGAAACGGAGCAACTTGAACTGTCGGTTCTCAAGCAACTACAGGAAAAGCGAGAGAGCATTTTCCGCATCGACGAAAAGCGGACCCGGAAGAAAACGAAGGCTAAAAAGAACAAGAAGAAAGGGCACGGCCCGCGCGAACAGCCTCATCTTCCCGTGGTCGACAAAGTAATCGAACTCGCCGAGACAGAGAAAAAGTGCTCGGTGTGCGACGGCGAGCTGGGCGAGATGGCGGGTCAATACGAGGAATCGGAAGTGGTGACGGTGGTGAAGCGGAGCTTCGTCATCGAACGGCATTTGCGGAAAAAGTACCGCTGCCGATGTAACGCGAACGTCGTCACCGCACCGGCGGCGACGAAGCTTCAGCCCGGAGGCCGCTACTCGGTGGAGTTCGCGACCGAAGTGGCCATCAGCAAGTACCTGGACCATATGCCTCTCGAGCGCCAGGTTCGGATGATGCGCCGCGAAGGGCTAGATATCGACAGCCAGACGCTGTGGGACCAGCTGAACGTACTCTACCCGCAAGCTTGCTCCGAAGTGCTTCGTTTGATCGGAGAGCTGTACGAAGTCGAACGCGAGGTCCCGGGTCCGTTTCCCGGCGATGAAAAAGCTCAGAAACTGAGACTTCGTTTACGCAAGCAACGTTCGCAGCGGATCTTGAAAGCGATTCGGCAATGGGGCGAGAGCCAAAGAGGATTGCCGCGAAGCGACTTCGGCAAGGCGGTCCGCTACATGCTGGAGAGATGGGAGACACTCACGCTGTTCGCCGAAAACCCTCTCGTCTGGCTTGACAACAATCACGCCGAGCGCGCCCTGAGGGAACCTGTCGTCGGTCGCAAAAATCACTACGGCAGTCGAACGAAACGCGGAACCGACGTCGCAGCGCTGTTCTACACCCTGTGCGAGACCGCGAAGCTTCAGAACGTCGACCCCAGGGCCTACATGCTCGAAGCGGCCTACGCCGCCATCAACCAGCCAGGAACCGTGTTACTCCCCGACGCCCTACGCGACAACTCCGCTGCGTAGCTTCTCCTCCGAATCGCGACGTTCCAACCCGCTCCAGTGGGGCACGGCGAGGAGTTACGGTAGTTAGCCCCGAACCGAAACAAGCGCGTGTTTTCGATATTCGCGGACCAAGGAATTTCGGCTCGGGGTTAGCTCGGCCGCCTTGCCGAGCAGAGAAGCGACACTCCGAAGGGGAGCACCACGTGATCGATCGCGTGACGTTCCGACGCGAGCAGACCTGCCAACAATCGCTCCAGCGGATCGGGAAGCCGCATGTCGAAGTCTGTATGGCCTTCTCCATCGGGCAATTCCAGCCAGCGCCTCGCCAAGCGGATGGCGGCGATGGGCGGGAAGAGCAACGTGTCGAAGTACGTGCAGTATTGAACCTGCAGGCCGATGCCGGTCACGAGATTCACCAACGCTTCCCGGCGGTAGCGCCGTTTGTGCTCGCTCATCCGATCCTGTCTTCCGTACAAGAACATGAATGCGGGGACGGTGATCAGAAGCGAGCCACCCGGACGTAAAACCCGCCGGATCTCCCGGAGCACCGTTTCATCTTCATCGATGTGTTCGAGCACGTCGAGAATGAAGGCCGCGTCGAAAGAGCTCTCGGAGAAAGGTAGCCGGACGGCATCGCTCTGCACGGCCAAGGCGAGCTCCGCGCAACCCTCGGCGATGGCTGCTTTGTCGATGGCCACCAGACGCGTGCGCTGGGACAACATTTCCGCTTCCCGCACCGCCCCGACGCCGATGGCCAGCGAACGCTCGGGACGCCCCACCAGCCGGTCGATGGCCCGCTCCAGGATGAGTTGACGCGCCTGGTACCACCAGTGCTCCTGCTCGATCCGGCCAAGCGATTCTAGAAAGGATTGCTTCATGCGTGGAGGCGCATCGTAGTCTGGAGGCGCCGTTTGGGCAAGCCGGCCTTGTGTCCGCGATCGGGTCTGTCCTACTATGGGCCCATCCACCAGCTTGAGGAGGCTCATTGAAGACGTTGAGGGTTCTATCAACCGTGCTTTCGCTTGCCCTGACGGTGCCGAGCCAGGGTGCCGAGCCAGGCCAGCTTTCTCAGCGGGCTCAGCCAGCTCAAATTGCCAGGCTCCGCGCGGTCGTCGAGCAGGCCATCGAGGATTCCTCGGGAGACATGGGTGTGGCTATCAAGCACCTCGAGACCGGCGAAGAGCTGGCCGTCAACGGCGACCGTTCATTCCCGATGGCCAGTACCTTCAAGGTGCCGGTACTGGTTGAGTTCTTCAATCAGGTGGACGCGGGCAAGATTCGTCTCGACGAAATGATCTCGCTTGGCCCTCTCGACCCTCACCTGGGCAGCGGGCAACTCAAGGATTACATCGTACCGGGTGTCTCTCTCTCCATGGAGAACCTCGCCTTTCTGATGATGCGCATCAGCGATAACACGGCCACCGACATCGTTCTCGACCGGGTAGGGATCGATAACGTCAATCATCGATTGGGCACCCTGGGTATTACCGGCATCTCGGTGAACCGGAGCACTCAGGACTTGATCATGGACCAAATGGGCTTTCAGGATTGGAGCACGGAAGGGATGACCCACGACGAGCTCATGGCAAAGCTCAACGACTACGAAGTCGCGCCCGGCGAGCTCGAAATGGCGGCGGCTCGTTTCGACGTCGATCTTCAGGATACGGCGACGCCTATCGCAATGAATCAGTTGTTGGAGAAGATCTTGCTCGGCCAGGCCGCCAGCCCACGGGCGTCTACGAGGATAGTGGAGATCATGCTCGAATGTGAGACCGGACTCGACCGGATGCGAGGCCTTCTTCCCGATACGGTTTCTGTCGCCCACAAGACCGGGACGATCGGTGGCACGGTAAACGATGTCGGGATTATCTTCTTGCCGGAGGGGCGTGGTCACGTCTTGCTATCTGTGCTCAGCAAAGGATCTGAGGATAGGGAGAAGGTAGCGCACGCCATTGCGGACATCGCCCGCTACGCCTACGATTATTTTCTCTTTAACGCACCAGAATCAGCGAAAGGCGACCGTGAAACGGCCGGCTCGGTACTATCTGTTCCCTAGGGAGGCCTACTTCGTCCCTTCGGTTCGGCGATTGGTCGGCCTACTCGAAGTGATGGACCGAGAAATGGATCTTGGATTTCCAACCGGGGGTTCGTTTCAAGGTTTCGTGCGCGTGCGTGCGCCGGAAGAAACTGCCAAAGTAGAAGACCCGTCGGAGCAGATCTTGGATGTCACGAGCTTCGAAGATTTTCGCACACGAAGCGACGAAGTGTCTGGCGAGCCGAAGGAGATCCAGGTGCATCTGGGTCGTCCCGGTCGCGAGCCCTTACTGAGCCACCAAATGGGGACGAAAAACGTCGACATGCTGGGGTTCCCAAGTCTTCGCATGGTCGACGTGGGTGACGTGGAGCAGGCGCGTTTGTTGTGCCCGTCCTGCGGAGGGCGGAGTCACTTCGACGCCTCCTTCTCGGTACGGCCGGATCCGCGCTTCTACTGTGGCCAGTGCGGCGGGCTCACACCGTTGCCCGATACTCGCTTCGCGATGGGGGACTCGGACGAGGGGATCCCGTTCCCATGCTACCGGTTGGTGATTCTTTTCGACGCCGAGGTCGAAGCGAGCGCCGATCAGGCCGTTTTGGCCCCAGCCCCAAACGTCGTCGGAATCGAGGCGCTCGAAGGTTCTCTGGGCTGTGGACTTCGGGCGATTCTGGTAAGGTCGCCGGACGAAGCCAACCCATGCCAAGTCAACCCATGATAGATTACTGACCATATACCCATGTACGAAGCCTTCTTCGGGTTTCGCGAAAAACCGTTCAATCTGACACCTGACCCTCGTTTTCTCTACCTTTCCGCCAAGCACAGCGAGGCGGGAGACGATCTCGTACATCCGCCACCGCCTGGAGGTCGCGGGGGGAGTGGGAAAAGTTTCCTTTACCGCTGATGCGCTTCGCCGGATTCATCGATTCTCGAAGGGGATCCCGCGTTTGATCAGCTTGGATACCTTTCTTCGGAGTCCGGTGCTCGCCCGGCGCAGCAGGCAGCGGTGGGCAGGTTTCAAAGCTCCAACTTCCTCGTCCCCGACCGCATCTTGGGACCGAAGACACGAATGGCTCTCTATGCCCGTTCCGGGCGGTACCCGGTCCCCCGGCTCTTCTAGCTATGAGCTTCATCCTCGACGCCCTCAAGAAAGTTGACCGCAAGAAGGACGACCACGCGCAAGATGGCGTGGTGTTGCAGGGCGGGCGTCGCTGGGGCGACACCAGGTTTCCTTGGGCGCTGACTGCGGTCGTCCTCGTGGCGATCGCCGCGTTGGCGCTCGCGACCGTGGCACTCTTCCGATCGTTCCCAGGAGAGGAAGCCGGGAAGGCTGGGGGCGTCGAGTCTGCGCGCGAGCAGGCGGCCGTTTCAGCAGGGCAAGCGCCGCTTCCGTCGTCCGTTGCCGTTCCGGCAGAAGGTGACGCAACATCGTCGGATGACGTTGCGAGCCCGGAACCCGCCAACTCGGTCGACAGCGCGGAGCAAGTTGAGACGGCTGAGACGGTCGAGGTGGTCGAGACCATGCCTATCGAAGACGAAGCTGCGGGGCTGGATGAAATGGAAGAACCCATTACGGCTCCCCCGGTCACGCTGGTAGGCCGCGCGTCGGAGGATCTGGTTGCGCCCGAAGCCCCCGACGGAGATGACGGAGCTGACGGAACGGACGAACAGCCGCCAAGCGAGCTTCCGCCCTTGGTCTTGCAAGGAACCTCTGTGATCGATGGAAAACCGGTGGCGGTCGTGAACTATCAGCGTTTGTCCGAAGGAGACGTCATCGAGGGCGCCCGCGTCGTCAAGATTCTGGATCGGGCCGTCGAGCTCGAGTTCAAAGGAAGGCGTTTCACCATCCGTCTTTGATCGTCAGCAAGCTTTTTCCCGGACGCGCTCTCTGTTAGCATCCCGTTGCATGAGTCGAGACCTACTATCCTGGCTGGAAGGGCAGGGCGATTCCATGCTGGCCATGCTGCAGCGCCTGGTCGAGCTGGAGTCTCCGAGCACCGACAAAGCCGCGATCGACCGTCTCGGCATCGTGTTCGCCGAAGAGCTCGCGGCGAGCGGCGCCCAGGTGACCCATCTTTCCGCCGACCGCCACGGCGACCACGTGAGGGCAGTGGCCGGCGATTCCTCGGGCGACGACGGGCAGCTCCTCGTCTTGGGTCACATGGATACTGTCTGGGAGCTGGGGACCCTGCAGGCGATGCCCTTTCGTGTGGAGAACGGTATCGCTTACGGGCCTGGTACCTTCGACATGAAGGCGGGGCTCGTGCAGCTCGTTTTTGCCCTGCGCGCGTTGCGCGAGACGAATCGGAAGCCTCGACAACTCACCGCGCTCTTTAATTCCGACGAGGAGATTGGAAGCGCCAGCTCCCGTCCCGACATCGAGAACGAAGCGCGGCGCAGCCGCGCGGCTCTCGTGCTCGAGCCGTGCCTTCCGGACGGGAGCGTGAAGACGTTTCGCAAGGGAGTCGGCGTCTTCGAACTTGATGTGAAAGGCCGGCCGGCGCACGCGGGGCTCGATCACGCGAAGGGGGTGAGCGCCATCGAAGAGCTCTCCCGCCAGGTGCAGCTCCTACATCAACTGACCGACCACGGGAGAGGCGTGACCCTCAATGTCGGGACGATTCGTGGCGGCACGCGTGGCAACGTGGTCGCTGGCGAAGCGCATGCGGAGATCGACCTTCGGGTCTCGACGGTGGCCGATGCCGAGGAAATGGAAAAGAAGATTCTAGGGCTCCGTCCTATTCTCGAAGGTGCAGAGCTCGAGGTGACGGGTGGCATCGAGCGACCCCCGCTCGAGCGATCCCCGGGCGTGGTCGATCTTTATGAGAAAGCACGCGGTCTCGCCGCGGAGCTGGGATTCGATCTCCGCGAGGGCTCGGCGGGGGGCAGCTCGGATGGAAACCTCACCGCCGCTCTCGGCGTTCCGACATTGGACGGCCTTGGTCCAATGGGAGACGGCGCGCACGCCGAGTCGGAGCACGTCATTGTCTCTGATATGCCGCGCCGGACCGCTTTGTTGGCAAGACTGCTAGAAACCTTGTAGTGAAAACATAGAACAGGAGAGCTCTCGAATGAACGGACGAAACCACCCACTAGTGGACTGTAACATTTAAGTATTTAGTTATAATATCTCTCTCATGCGAGGGAGAGCCGTTGTGTTGACTCAAGCGGAACATAGGGAGCTTGGCAAACGAGTTTCGAGCCGTCGCGGTCGAGCGGATGACGCGCGGATCGCTCGGATGTTGCTCTTGCTGGCAGACGGTGCAAGCTATACGCAGGTGCAGCAGACGGTGGGCTGCACGGCGCCTTTTATCAGCAAGTGGAAACGCCGATTCTTGGAGGAGCGTCTGGCAGGTCTGTACGCGCGTCACGAGGGGCGTCCGATTCAAGTGCTCACGCCTCGGATGGAAGCACGGATTCTTTCGTGGACGCAGAAAAAACCGACCGACGGCTCGACTCACTGGAGCACGCGTCGACTTGCGAAGAAGCTGGGAATCCATCACATGATGGTGGCTCGCACTTGGAAAAAGCATGGTCTCCAGCCACACCGAATTGAGCATTACAAGGCCTCCAACGATCCGGATTTCGAGACGAAGGCAGCGGATATCATCGGTCTATATATGAATCCACCTCAGCACGCTGCGGTGTTTTGTATTGATGAGAAAACGGCGATCCAAGCCCTGGATCGACGGGACCCGATTTTGCCGTTGTCTCCCGGGCGGGCCGAGCGACACGGTTTCGAGTACGTCCGGCATGGAACGCTTTCTCTCTACGCCGCCTTCGACACGAAGACGGGGGTGGTTTTGGGCAAGACTGTCCGCCGCCATACCAGCCAGGAGTTCGTCGCCTTCTTGGAGCAGCTGGTTGCGAGCCACAAGCGAAAGCGCGAAATACATGTCATCCTCGACAATCTGTCGGCTCACAAGACCGCCAAGGTCGCACAGTTCCTCGAGGCCAACCCAAAAGTCCGACTCCACTTCACACCCACATATTCCTCCTGGCTGAACAAAATCGAACTCTGGTTCTCCAAGATCGAGCGTGCCCTGATCCATCGAGGCGTGTTCACGTCAACCCACGACCTGACCCGCAAGATCATGCGCTACATTCGCAAGTACAACGAAGACCCCAAGCCCGTGAAGTGGACCTACAACGATCCGTCACGACGCATTAAAACCACTAAACGTTCAGTTGTTACAGTCCACTAGTTGGGTCGTTGATTCTTTCAGGCCTGGTGTGCTTGCCTGGGCTTACGATGGCTCAGGATAAGCCCAACATCGTCCTCGTGTTTTTGGACAACTTCGGTTGGTGGGAGCCGGGATTCAATGGCGGTGGAATTATTCGTGGCGCCGCTACGCCGCGGCTTGACGAGTTAGCTGACGAAGGTCTCCGCTTGACGAACTTCAATGTCGAAGTCCAGTGCACGCCTTCCCGATCCGCCATCATGACCGGTCGTTATGCGATCAGAAGCGGCAACGGAGTTGCGCCCCTGGGCGAAGGCGTTTACGGACTGGTGCAATGGGAAGTCACCATGGCCGAAATGCTCTCTGATGCCGGCTACAGCACCGGCATGTTCGGGAAATGGCACTTGGGTCGCACAGACGGCAGGTTCCCGACAGACCAGGGCTTCGATGAATGGTATGGGGTTCCGAACTCGACGGACGAATCAGCCTACACTGCCCTGGAAGGCTTCGCGGACAGTGGGGTCGAAGAAACCTTCGTGATGGAGGCACGTAAAGGCGAAAAGCCAAACAAGGTGCGCCCCTACAGGCTGGATTACCGTCCGCTCATCGATGGTGTGACCTCACGGAGAAGGCGATCGACTTCATGAAACGCCAGTCGCAAAATGGCAAGCCGTTCTTCCTCTATCTTCCGTACACGGCAACGCACTACCCGACACGTCCGCATCCAGATTTTGCGGGCAAGACAGGTAATGGCAACTGGGCAGACCTTCTGCTGCAGATCGACACGTACACCGGCAGGCTACTGGACGTTGTGTCCCGAGGTCCGTGGAAAAAGAACGGCACCCTCCACTCCGTCATCAGAGTATCATATCAGGCGGCAACCTCCGCGTGTTCGAGAACCTCGCTCAGACGTTGGTAGCCGTCGATGCGTCGTAGTTGAATCTGGCCAGAGGCGATAAGCCCAAACAGCAAAGCGACCGCGGACTCCTCGCTGGAGAACGACGCTTGGGTTTCCGTCCGGCGTCGAAACTCGCGGTTGAGATTCTCCAGAGCATTGGTCGTTCGAATCGATTTCCACATGGCACGATGGAATTCGTAGAAGGTCAGCAGCTGATTACCGGCCTCCTCTAGGCTTCGGACGACGGCCGGCGCGAGAGGCGTCCACTTGGCGACGAGCTCGTCATAGGCTTTGCGAGCATCGATCCCGTTCTTGGCGTAGACGATCCGGTTGTAGTCACGCCGGAGCTCACGGCGTGCGTGCGCCGGGCAATGTTCGAGCAAGTCGGCGCGCTTGTGCTCGGTACATCGCTGCAACCGGCACCCCGGCCACTTCTCCAGCGCTTTCGTCAGCCCCTTGTGGCCGTCGCTGATCACTAGCTTGGGAGCCCGGAGTCCTCGAGCCTGGAGTCCCTCCAGCACGGAGCCCCAATGCGTCGAGGCTTCGCTCACCGCCAGACGCAATGACAACAGACGTTTGTGCCCGTCTGGCGCGACCCCGAGCGCGACCAGTACGGGTACGCTGATCACACGTTTCGCCATCCGCACTTTCAGGTGGAAGCCGTCCAGGTAAACGATCGCGTAGACCTCCTCGCTGAGAGCACGGTTCTGCCATTCCTCGAAGCGCTCCTTCAGCCGGCTAACCACGCGAGACACCGCGCTCTTCGATAGGTGCTCCTCACCGAGCAGTGGTTTCAGCGCTTTGCGGATCCGGCGGCTATTCGCGCCCGACAAGTACGTCCCCAAGATCGCCTCGTCGACCTCACGAGTCCGGCGCGCGTACCGGGGCAACAGCTCGCTCCTGAACTCTGTCGTCTCTCCCGTTTACTCGTCTCGCACGCGGGCTCGTGGCACACGGAGCTCGCGAGTTCCCACCGACGTCGTCACGCGACGGGTTTCGGCTCCGTTGCGATATCCACGGCGGTCTTCCGCACGCTCGTAGCTACCACACCCCAGCGCTTGGTTGACTTCTTCCTCGAGCACGACCTCGATCGCCTCCAGTACCCGCTTACGCAGCCGAAGTTGGACGAACTCCCAGTACTGCCCATCTTAACCAGAAGGAGATAGGCAATGAGCAAGACACTTTATGAGCGTCTTGGCGGCTATGATGCCATCGCTGCCGTCGTAGCCGAGTTGATGGTGCGGATCAAAGATGACGACAAGCTGCGCCGTTTCTACGACCACAGGGGCGCGGACGGGATCGCGCGCGAGGAACAATTGTTGGTCGATTTTCTGTGCGCGTCGACGGACGGACGGATGGTTTACACGGGCCGTGATATGAAGCCCTTGCATGTTGGGATGCGCCTCGACGAAGAAGACTGGAAGCGCGCGATGGCCCACCTAACCGCGACTCTGGACGCTTTCGAAGTGCCAGAACAGGAAAAAGGCGAGGTGATGAGCTTTCACGAGAACCTAAAGTCAGAGATCGTCGAAGTCCCTTGAGAGAATTGCGACAAGGTACCCGCCGAGGAGAAGCAGGAGCTGCTCTCGATCATCGGCACGGTCAAGCCGGACATCGTTGGGCAGTGAGAAGCCGATCGATCTGTGGGAGGTGCGTTCGCAGTCTCCCTAGCGACCTCGCTTTCCGGGTTTATTTTCTGAGCGGGGGTAGCTCGTCACCATCGGGGACGAACCGAAGGGCAACACCGTTGTTGCACCATCGCTGGCCGGTCGGCGGAGGGCCGTCTTTGAAGATATGCCCCTGATGACCCCCACAGCGAGTGCAGTGATACTCGGTTCTGGGCCAGAGTAATCTGAAATCCGTCTTCGTGTCCAATCGACCCGGGATCGGCTGGTAAAAGCTCGGCCATCCAGTGCCGCTGTCGAACTTCGTTCTTGACTCGAAGAGTGGAAGGTAGCATGCCGCACAGATAAAGGTTCCCGCACGTTTCTCATCGTCCAGGGGACTGGTAAACGATCGTTCGGTTGCGTCCTCGAAGAGAACCCTATAGGCATCCTTTTCTAGGAGTTCGCGCCACTCCTTCTTGGATTTTTCGAGCTTGGGTATTTTCTCGTCCATCGTTTCCATCGACTTCTTCTCCTGCGCCTGCAAGATCGAGCTGGGAAACACGAGCCACAGGCCCGCTGCTTTCAAGAATTCTCGTCGGTACACTGGCCCACCTCCTGACGTGTCGAAAACTCGAGGGCTCCAAAGCCCATCATCCCTTTAGATGCCGATCGAGTAAAGAAGTTTCAACCTGGGTCAAGGGCCTACTCGCCGGATCTCCAGCCAATCAATCTCCGCCTCTTGTCTGCAAACCCAGCGGAGAGAAGCAGATGAACTCCTCGCGCGCCGGGATACGGCCGTCTGCGCCACCGGCCTCCACGGTCCATTTTCCCGACACGACCCTAGCGGAAGCGTGTGGGACGATTGGGTGCGCCTCGTTTTCAGGTGTACTTCCGAAAGCTGGTACACTCGGCACTTGTGAGCTCGTCGGAGCTGCGAACGATTGCAGAACAAATCTTTCGCGCCGGTCTGTCCGCCGCCGACCCGCACGTTCTGCTCCTGGAGCACTCCTCGATAGAAGAAGACCGCTGGTCCTACCGCGGCGAGCAAGGAACCGTCTCGTGGGATCTGCCGGCGCCCGGTTCAGACGGGCGACTCCTGGTGCTGGGGGCGGGTAAAGCCGCGGCCTCCCTGGCTCTCGCACTCGAAGAAACGCTCGGCGATCGCCTCAACTCTGGAGGGGGCGGAAGAATCGTCGTCAAGCATGGACACGGGCTTCCCTTGAAGCGCATCGTGATCGAAGAGGGCGGCCATCCCTTGCCGGATTCCAGCGGACTGGAAGGAACCGCGCGCCTGGTGGCCGATCTCGCCGTTACGCGGCCGGAAGATCGCGTCTTCTTCTTGCTGACGGGCGGTGCCTCCGCGCTTTTGGTTTCACCCGCCCAAGGTCTGACGCTCGAAGACAAGATCACCACGACGCGTCTGCTCCTCCGTAGCGGCGCGACTATTCAGGAAATAAACGCGCTCCGTAAGCATCTTTCTGCAGTGAAGGGAGGGCGTTTGGCGGAGCGCATTCACCCGGCGCGGGCGATGACCCTCATCCTCTCCGACGTGGTGGGTGACGATTTGACGTCCATCGGATCCGGTCCCACCGTTCCCGATCCAACGACGTTCGCCGACTGCCTGGAGATTCTGAGCCGCTATGACTTGACTGACAAGATTCCGGGTACGGTGCGACAAAGACTGACCGAAGGCTCCGACGGGCGTATCCCGGAGACCCCCAAACCGGGCCTGTCCCTTTTCGAAGGACTTCACTGGTTGATCCTCGCCAACAACCGCCACTCCGTGGACGCGGCCGCGAAGGCGTCGAAGCGGCTCGGCTATCAACCCGAGATCTTCGCCTACGACATGGTAGGTGACACCTACGATCGAGCCCGCGCCTTCGCCTCGCGCCTTGGTCAGCTTTCGGGCAGGGGACCGGTGGCGCTTCTGGCAGGTGGCGAGACGACGCTCACGGTCAAGGGCAAGGGCAAAGGCGGCCGCAATCAAGAGTTCGCGCTCGTCGCCGCGGGAGCGATCGAAGGAAAGGAAAACGTCCTGATTCTCTCCGCCGGTACCGACGGCACGGATGGTCCGACCGACGCGGCCGGCGCCTTCGTTGACGGTACGACGCACGGTCGCGCCGAGGCGAAGGGACTCGATCCGGCTGCGATTCTCCGCGACAACGATGCCTACACGCTCTTCGACGGGTTGGGTGATCTGCTCCACACCGGGCCCACCGGGACGAACGTCATGGACCTCGTCATAGGTCTGACCACGTAGGCGGGCTCGACGTCACTTGACTGGTCGGGCTGGCTGTTGTTTCATAGTCGACCCTACCGCAAGGTAGAAATGCGCGCGCCAAGAAAGGAAGACGAAAGATGAAAAAACAAAAATCATTGCGTTGTCAGTACGTGTTCCACATGGGCGTTGCTCTCTCGCTGCTTGCGTCCGTGGCCGTGGCGTCGAGCCAAGGTAGCGTCAAGCAAACCGAGAGGCTCACCAAACGCGCTGGAGACACCGTGAAAGCGGTCGTTGAGACGAAACAGCAAATCGAAAAGACATTGGACCTTTACAACAGCATCGTGCAGAACAAGGCGGAGGATACGAAGAAGGCATACAGTGATCTAGGCAAGTGGATCGAGGAGTGTGAGAAAAAGAGAGCCAATGCCGGTGCCAAAGTCGATGCCATGGAGAAAGAGGCTCACACCTTTTTTGCCGAGTGGACTCAGAGTCTAGACGCAATCACCAATCCGGACTTGCTGCAAACGGAGCCAGGGCAGGTTGAATGATACACGCCTTCGCTATAACGACATCTTGAAGGTCGGCCGACGAGCGGGTGGCGAGTTCGACGTGTTCGTGGGAAGTCTCCGGGATCAGTACGTCTACCTTGGTTACGACCTCAACCCCTCCGCTCTGGCCAGCCTGTCGGGGGACGCCAAGCAGGTGAATGCACAGGCCACCATGTTGTTCGACAAGATCGACGAGACGATCAGGATGACCCAGGAGTACATCACTTCGCTTCGGCCGTCGTAAAAAACAAGGTACCGAGAATCAGTTCCGGCCTAGTTTAAGCGCGCTTCTCCGGGAGGAATGTTTCGGATTCGGGCTTCGTTGAAACATTCCTCCTGGATCTGGCGCATCTCGGCCTCCTCCTCGCGCACCTCTTCCTCGAGCCGTTCGCAGTCGATGGCGTAGCGTATCCATCCCGGCGTGAACTCGAGAATCATGATGCGCGCACAGGGGATGCGCCCAAGATCCGTTCCGATGGGAAGTCCGGTCACGATCAGATCCTGCTTCTCGTCCCGCACCGCCTTCGCCGCATCGTAACGAGACCGACATTCGGCAAAGACGCTCGGCCAGTCGGACTCGGGTTTTTCTTCAGCCGGCTCGGGAACGCGGAAGTCGGCAACCTCGAAGTCGGTTCCCATCTCCGGCACGGAAGCGTTCTCTCCGGAAGCTATCAGGTCCTCGTCCCGAATGACCTCGCTAGGCGGCAGCTTCTCGCGGTGCCTCTTTTCTTGCTCGGCGATCTCCGCTAGGGATTGTGCCGACAAGATGGCGGCCGTGACCACCAGGCAGACCAGCAGGGACATCGCGGCCGGGACTCTCATGAAAGTTTCCTCGAATGAGACCATGGTAGCCAGTCCCGTCACGCTCGTCAATGAATGCGAGAGTTCGGATGGCGGGCGAAGGACCGTCACCGTATGATAAGGCGCATGTGGCAGCGAGTCCTCGCTGGCGGGGTCTTAGTCGCGTTCGCCGTGGCACTTCTTCTTTACGTTTCGCTTCGCGAGGTCCGGCAGTCTGACGTCGTACTTGGCCAACTACCTTGCCCGTAGGCGAGTGCGTTTGCTTTCTTACTGGCTTCTTCGATTTCCTAGGCATTGGTGGCTCCTTGTCCCCCTCTGGAGACGGTTTATTGGCAGACCTATTCTTAGGCCGGCCAAGGAGCCGCCGCTACCCCAAATTCAACATCCGGCGGGACATCCCCTCTCCGGATCGGCGAGCTGGTAGAGCTACACTTCGAAGCCTTCCGCGAAGAAGACCCGCTTCCAGAGCGAGTGTTGAATCAGATCTTGGTGGGGGTATCGACCCGAAATTACGAATCGAGTCTGGACAAACCCGCGGCCAAGTTGAAGTCTCGTGGCACGAGTAAGAGTGCCGCCAGCCGTCACCTCGTGAGCCAGACGACTAAGAAGCTCGAGGAATACCTGTCTCGGCGGCTAGAGGAGTTCGAGCTTGCGGCACTGATGCTGGATGGCCTTGAGGTGGCCGGACAGACCGTCGTCGTAACTCTCGGTATCACAATAGATGGAACGAAGGTGCCCCTGGGTATATGGCTGGGCTCGACGGAGAACTCTCGGGTGTGCACCGCGATGTTGCAGGACCTTCTCGAGCGAGGCTTGCGCGTCGATGAGTCGATTCTCTGCGTAGTGGACGGAGGCAAAGGCATCCGCAAGGCACTCGTCGACGTTTTGGGGGACCTCGCGGTCATCCAAAGGTGCCAGATCCATAAACTCCGGAATCTTCGCTCGTACCTTCCCAAGTCTCGTCACGCCTACGTGCTCCAGACGATGAAGGAAGCCTACAAGTGCAAGAGTGCCGACAAGGCGCGCAAGCGACTTCAGGCATTGGTGTCGTGGCTCGAGCGAAACGGCTACGACGAAGCTGCCGGAAGCCTTCGTGAAGGGATGGAAGAGACACTCACGGTCGTGAAGCTCGCGCTGCCCGCCTTACTTCGCCAGTCTCTTGCCACGACGAACGCCATTGAGAATCTCAACGGAACCATTCGCAGAGTATCGAGAAACGTCAAGCGTTGGTAGAGTCCTTCCATGGTTCGCCGATGGACCGCTCTTGGCGTCGTCACCGCGCAGAAAAAGTTCCGGCGTATCAAAGGCTATCGCCATATGGGCGCTCTCGTTCACGCGCTTAGAAGCAAACAGAAATCTCTTGACAGCGATGAGTTTGACTGCCTAAGAGTATTCACAGGTGCCGCCGCTACCCGACCAAATTCAATAGCGGCCGGGACATCCCCTCCGGAGAGCCTGACGGCGTCACGCTTCACCCTCTACGGAACGTTCCGCTACCGGTATCTGCCACAAACCGATTTCTTCGGACTGGGCCCCAATTCCGAGCTCGAGAATAGAACCAACTATCTCCTGAAGAGCACCGGGACATACTTGAGGACGGGCTACCAATTCACGAGCCATTTTTCGACGGTGTTTAATGCCGGTTATTGGGCGTACTCCCTCGGTCCCGGGACCGACGGCGGACTTCCGCCCACGGAGCAGGTCTTCGACGATGCGACCGCGGCGGGACTCTCGAATGCTCCGGATTACTTTCGCTTCGGTGCGAACGTCTTGGTCGATTACCGCGACGAGCCGGGGAATCCTCACAAAGGTCTTGTTACTGGAGCGGCAACTGTGCGTTCGGAGGCTCAAACGGCAGGCGACTTCAGCTACGACACCTTATGGTTCGATGCGCGGGGTTTCGTTCCTCTGGGATCCCGCCAGCGCATCCTGGCACTGCGTTCCGCGGTCGTCGTTCAAGAGCCGCATGCGGGCAATACGGTGCCTTTCTTCCTACAGTCCTCCTTGGGAGGCAGCCACACCCTACGCGGATTCGATAGCCACCGATTTCAGGGACCAAGGGCGATGCTTTATCAATTGGAGTATCGGTGGGAGCCGAATCAAATTTGGGGGCTGGCGCTCTTCACGGACGCCGGGACGGTGAGCGAGCCTGGTGACGATCTTCGGTTTTCCACGCTCAAATGGGACTACGGTTTCGGCATGCGGTTCAAGAATTTCCAATCGGTGCTCGTTCGTATCGACGTGGCCTGGAGCGATGAGACGTGGCGCTTCTTCTTCCGCACGTCGGCATCGTTCTAAGGATTGCCTGAGGGTGTCATTGGTGAGAGCTCGAATTCGAATGCGAGGTGCGACAGCTATTTTTGCTGTCGTGTTCTGCCTCCTGGCAGCACCACCTGGCTATGCGCAGAAGTTCTATCCCGACGATCCGATCCAGGAGGATCGCGACGATCTTCCTATCGAGAAACCCGGTGTCATCGAGCTAAGCGCGACGTACGACGTGATCGAGAACTCGTTCGTGAACAAAGTCGAAGGGCCGATCCCGCGCGCGGTCAACGTGAACACGCTCGGTGAGGTGCCCGACTCGAGCTGGTTCACGAACCGGATCGGCGTGCGTTCGATGTCCATCGAGGAGTTGGTTCGGGGACCCAACCGGGTTGGAGGCCCTGATCTTTCTGAGCCGGTGACCATCATCTCCGGCAAAGTCGGTGGCATCACGCCGGGTCTCGTGGTGCGCGATCGTCGCGACAAAGTCGTGGCGCACTATTTCACGGAGATCAGTCCTCTCGATTCTTTTCGCGTCGTCGGATCGCGCCTGGAGTTCAGCAATCTAGGTCAGCAGCACGGCCTGGCGACTGCTCGAGCCTACGAGTACGAGTGGTTCCGGTTCGACAACGATACGATGAAGCTGACGGCGCTCGCCGGCCCACAGGGAGAAGTCGGCGAGGTGGGGCAACCGAGCCTACCGATTCCCGTCAGTGACGCGCCGTATCTCATGGTTCGCATCCGCACGCGAAGCGATGCCGCGCCGAAGTGGAGACAAGCCGTCGACATTTACCTCGGTGGCGGCGACGAGCGAACGGTCGTGGGGATCGAGCGGGAGATCGAGGAAGTCGATTAATCGGTGATCTGAAGCGTCAGATTCGCCGAGCCTATCTCGTCACTATCTTCCGTCACGGTGACCGTCACCAGCAACCGTCCGGTCGTCGACGCGATCACGACGACGTTCTGGGGATCGGTCTCCCGGCTCATCATCGAGCCGCGGCCGGAGAGGCTCCACTCGTATTCGAGCTCACCGCGGGGGTTGTCGACCTCCGTGGTCAAATTGATGGAATCTCCTTCGCTCGCGGTCGAGCTACCCCGGATGGTGACCCGGCCGGAGTCCACGGGACCTCCAGTCGGGCGGGCCGAGGGCACCGGCGCCGGCTGCTTGGTAGAGATTCGATCCATCACGTCATCGCAGCCGATAAACAGAACGATCGAGATGGCCAGAAACAATTTCGTTCGCATCGTCTCCCCTCCGAGATCCTAACCTGGTTTCGTCGTCGAACCACGGACCAAGAACTCGATGATATGGGCTGGCGCCAGAGGTCGGCAAGCGCCATCGGCATCCCAACCTATGCTTGAGGATCGCGCAGGAGCCACTTTCTACGGGTGGTTCCATACCTAGGGTACCCCCTTTTTCCACTCCACGTAACGAGATCTCGATCCAGGCAGACGTGGACAAAATCGACGTCACCAGCCTCCTGACACCAATCGAGGCTCACTAAATGCAGCACGCGGGTGTCTCAATGTCGTTGACACGCTCCGCGGCGACAAGTGGGCTTAGTAGAGGTTGCTCCGAGATGGACTGAAACGCTCGTCGGAGCTCTTCGTTGAGGGCGTCGGGAGCTGCGGGCCGGTTTGTAGCCCACCACACGGAGGCCTTACTGATTTCGCGGGATGCCCTTCGAAGGACTCTGATATGTCGTGAGGCCGTCACCCACGCTCGTCGAGTTCCTTGAGGAACTGTTCACCATCGATGAAGTCCCCTTGCTCCGCTTCCCGGATGGCTTGGAGAAGGAGTTCCTCCTGTTCTATGCGCTTCCCGATCTGACGGCGTCTTTCGTGAGGAAGCAAACGCTGGGGAGCGAGGTGGTTCTGACCGTGCGGGTCGGAAACGGGGGAGGCAATGCCGTGGGACCCGAGACGGTTCCTTGAGGCTTTACCTTCACATCCAGGAGCTCCTGGGCCACAGCCACATCAGCTCCACTACCGTTTACACCCAAGTCCATATCGAGGATCTCAAGAGCGTCATTTGGAAAAGGCACCCGCGAGAAAAAACCTATCGGAGAAGGAGGAAAGCCGTGCCGTCTTCGTCTTAAGCCAGTAAGATCGGTCACCGAGAAGGAGCTGGCGTTGACGGCAAAGCGTAGGACACAGTGGCCTCCGTGGTGGGAGTGGGAGCTCGAGCTGACCTCTTATACGTACAGGCGCCTGAGAGAACGCGATTGTACGGAAATCGAATTACGCCGTATGATGAGAAAGTGCGACGAGCTATCGCCGCTCTAAAAGGGAGGGTCGATGGGTGATCGAGACACGGTTCCGTCGAAAACCCTGGAAAGTGGTGGTGGAGCCCATCCCGGAGAAGGAGCGGTTGGTCGTCGTCACCGCCTACGAGGTGGGGAAACTGACATGAGTGATGTCTATCTAGAGGTCACGTATCGGGACGGGCGTCCCTGGGTGGCCTACTTGTATCTTCCCCGGAAGAAGAGAGAAAGGAGCGACCATTGCCGAGAGGTAGAGCCGGAGATGGTTCTCGATATCAACAAGCAGGGCAAGCTCATCGGCATCGAGCTTCTCGCTCCGGAAATGGTCACCCTCGAGGCCATCAATGGCATCCTCAAAGAGTACGGCATGCCGCCTCTCAAGAAGTCTGACCTGGCACCGCTTGTGGCCGCCTAGGTCACCTCATCTGGATGCGGTCCCTCCGCCCACTTAGTCGACATCCTCTTCGCGACGCCTCGCCCGTCTCCTCATTCTGTCGCTGGTTGTAGGGGCGCAATGCGAGTTGGCGCGGCAAATCCGATTCGTTTTTCCGTGCTGGAGCGCAATGGGAGTTGGGGCGGGCGTGGTCTGACGCAGCTTGTGAGCTAGAACCCCAGTTCAGCCCTCCACAGCCGCAACTCATGAGCCACAGCCGCAGCTCATGCCGACATCGCCGGTCGTCCCGGGCGGCGTATGTCCTCGTCGGTGAACTGCTTCAGCGGGTGGAGGACTTCGTTGATGCTCAGACCGCCGAGGCATCGATGAGGGACCCGCGTCCTTTCATCCCTTGGGAAGACTTGAAGGCGAAGCTGGGATTGTAGGGCTTTGTGAGTGAAGCAGCGAAAACGGGCCGCGAGCTGCGATCCTGAAGGGCTAGATCTCACTTGTGACCATGTGAGATCGTTTGCGCTCAGCTCGCGCAGTTGAACATGCCACGCTTTTGGATCATCGCGCCCACCTCCGCCGGAACCATCTTCTTCCAGGATGGATCTCCGGACTGTATCTTCTCGAGGACGTCGGCGGGGAAGATCGGTAGGTAGTCTTCGGTAAAACCCGGGAGATCCTCGATGCAGTCGTTTTCGATGAGGTAGGCGTAGAGGTGCCTCAGGTGGGGTGCCACCTGGAGGTTCTTGGCGTTTACCAGCTCTCCCGTTTCTGGATCTCTCAGGGGATAGATGAAGAGCTTCAGATGGTTCTTGAACAGACGGCCTAGCGACTCCAGAATGCCACCGCCGAGATCGTCGTAGTACTTTTCCTCGAAGACCTCTTGAAGGCTTGGGACGCCCAGGACCATCGCGATCTTCCTCTGCGTGTGGCCAAAGAGGTAGGTGGCGAGCTTGAAGTATCGGGCGTAGCGGGAAATCAACACGGTTTTTCCCAGAGCACCCAGCGAATCCGCCCGATCCAGAAAATCTTTATCATCGATCTCGCCTCGGTGGAGTAGATCCCGCAAGTTCATCTCGAAGACGACCACAGTCTCGTCCTCGCGCACGTCTGGATCGGCGAAGAACGCCCGCTGCGCGCACTCCAGCATGTCGAGGGTGGCGATGGTAATGGGGCGGAAGCTACCGCGCTCGACCAGAACGTTCTTCTTGTAGAAGACGTCCGCCGGTTGTACCACCTCGCCGCTAGCGGTGAACATCGCCGCTCCCGTGAGGCCGCGATGGACGAGCTGCAGGCTCATGAGGCGATTGTCGACGCCCCGAAACGCCTGGCCGGAGAAGTTGACCATGTCGACTTCAACTCTCTCCGGAGTCAAGTCGTCCAAGAGACAGCCGAGCAGGAGCCCTGGATCGTGATGAAGGCAGAAGGCTCCGTAGACGAGATTAACGCCGAGGACCCCCAGCGCTTCTTGCTGCTGGAGGTTGTCCCCGTCCAGCAACCGAACGTGGATGACGATCTGGGACGGCTCGGCACCGGGCTCGACCAGGAAACGCATGCCCAGCCACCCTTGTCCGGGGCCCCTCTTGGCATAGCTCGCGGCGGCCACGGTGTCGGCAAAGACAAAGAATTGCGAGCTCTCCCCGCGCTTATCCTTCAGACGCTTTTCGAGCAGCCGATACTCGTGATCCAGCATCGACAGAAGCCGGTCCTCACTGACGTAACGCTGGGCGGCCCCGTAGATCGCGTCGCTGAACGCCATGTCGTAGGCGCTCATCGTTTTGGCAACGGTGCCCGAGGCGCCTCCGACCTGGAAGAACCAGCGCGCGACTTCCTGACCGGCACCGATCTCCGCGAACGTGCCGTACTTGTCGCTGTCGAGATTAATGCGAAGCGCCTTCTGGTGAGTGTTCGGAGTCTGCTTCTCCATAAAGCTCAGCCTACGAGTGGGCCTACTCTTCTTTGATGGTGACGCTTTCCATCACGTTGCCCTGCTGCACGGCATCGACGACGTCTTGGCCAGAGAGGACCTTGCCGAACACCGAGTGCTTGCCGTCCAGCCACGGGGTGGGCACGTGGGTGATGAAGAACTGAGAACCGTTCGTGCCGGGGCCGGAATTGGCCATCGAGAGAACACCCGGGCCGGCGTGTTTGAGGTCGGCGTGGAACTCGTCCTCGAAGGTGTAGCCGGGCCCGCCGGTGCCGGTGCCCTGAGGGCAGCCGGTCTGGATCATGAAGTCGGGGATGACCCGGTGAAACTTGAGGTTGTTGTAGAAGCCCTGACCGACGAGTTTTTCGAAATTGGCGACGGTCTTCGGAGCCTTGTCGTCGTGAAGCTGGAGCTTGATGGTGCCACGATTGGTAACGATTTCGACCACTTTCATTCTTGAGGTTCCTTTCGTGATATTTCCTTGTCAGGGTGTCTTTTTTAGCGCCGCCGCAGGGCGCGCGCCGCTGAGTTTGTCCAGTCCCAGGTTTTGCCAGATTCGAACCGAGGCTTCCGCTCGGTTGAGCGTGTAACAGTGGATTCCCGGTGCCCCGTTCCGTAGGAGATCCTCCGCCTGCTGGGTGGCGATCTCGATCCCCAGCTCGAGTTGCGCGGCTTTGTCGTCCGCAAAGGCTTCCATGCGCTTACGTATCCAGAGCGGGACATCGGCGCCGCATTTCTCGGAAAAGCTCGCGATCTGCTGGAAGTCCGCGATGGGCATCAGACCGGCCACGATGGGGATAGTAACCCCCAGGCGCTCGACGTCTTCCCGGAAGCGATAGTACGAGGCGTTGTTGAAGAAGTACTGCGTCACCGCGATGTCCGCGCCCGCATCCACCTTCCTGACGAAGTTTTCGATGTCTCTGTGGGGGTCTTTGGTCTCGGGGTGGAACTCCGGATAACAGGCCACGTGAATCTTGAATCCGCCGAAGTCCTTGACGAACGCCACCAGCTCGTTGGCGAAGGAAAAATCACTTGCCAGCGGCGCGGGCGCGTCCTTCGGGACGTCTCCTCGCAGCACGAAGAGGCGATCGAAGCCGGCGTTCCGGTAGCGTTCCAGGTAGTCGCGAAGGAGCTCCTTGCTCGAGCCGATACAGGAAATATGGGGAGCCGCAGCGAGTCCCGACTGCTTGACGATGCTCAAGCAGGTCGAAAGCGTTCCTTCCCGTGCGCTTCCACCCGCGCCGAACGTCACGGAGACGAAATCCGGCGACAGCGGAGCCAACCGGTCCACCGCCCTCGCGAGACTCTTCTTTCCTTTGTCGGTCTTGGGCGGATAGAACTCGAAGGAGAGATCGTAGTTGGCGCGGGAACTGGATGCAGGTTTCGTCAAGATTCGGTCACACCTGATGTTTTCGCGCGATACGTGCGTTCATTATGACGATTCACAAGATCCCGTGCAAACTCTTGCCTTTAGAGGCCATGGCGTCGACTCGTTTGGAAACGGCCGGTTCCTCGACGAGTGGGGGTGCGTGGTGCGGCTTGAGACGCGCGTCGATGATCAACGATTTCCGGCATCCCCAGTGCTTTTGCTCGATGAAGCTCGAGACGCCGTGGATGTCGTGAGAAGGGTTGGAGCGCGTGAAGGTGATCCAGAGAAAGTTGCGGAGGCTCTCGGCGGTGAAGCCGGCGTTGTCGACCAGGACGAGCAGCGGCAGGCCCTCGAGATCGCACGCAGCGTCGATTTGCTCGGCGAACGCTCTGATCTCCTTTTCCGCGCTCTCGTAATCTGAGAAGCGCGGTGCCTGAACGACCAGGACACCGAGCAGAGCCAGAGCGGCACCCGAGTATCCGTCCGGTAGCCGGAAGCGGGAGGGGAGCTCTTTCGCGAGCTCTCGCTTCCTATTCCCGGCCGCGGCCACCACGACCTTGGAGCCCGAGTTGATGCCGGTCCCCGAGTAGTCGAGCGTGTCGATCGTCGTGCGGGTTTGAAAGTGGAGATCGCGCGTCCAGTCGACACGTTCCAGGACATGTTGAAGGAAGGCATCGACGCGATGGATGTCAATGGTCGGATCATCTTCCCCGGCAATGATGAAGAGATACTTCGCCAGCGAAGCCTGCCCGAAGCCGAGAACGGCATTGGCGAGGGTGAGAAGTTCCTGCGGGAGGCGCTCGCCATAGGGAACGTAGCGTTCGCTCCCGACGGCAAGCAGCAAGGGATGCACGCCGGCCTCGTCCACCGCGTGGATCGCTTTCAGTCCCGGAAGCTCGACGGGCACCATGGGGTGCGTGATCTCGTGGATGAGCGCTCCGAAGGTGGTGTCTTCCTGGGGAGGCCGCCCGACCACCGTGAACGGCCAGATGGCGCCCCGCCGATGGTAAACCTTCTCCACTTCCAGAACGGGAAACTCGTGAGTGAGGCTGTAGTAGCCAAGATGATCGCCGAAGGGGCCTTCGGGAAGTGTGCGCGTGGGATCGATGGTCCCGGTGATGCAGAAGTCGGCGTCGGATGAGAGGACGAAGCCGTCTCTTCTCGTATAGCGAAAGCGGCGTCCACCCAGCATCCCCGCGAACAGCAGCTCGCTGAGACCTTCCGGCAACGGCATCACCGCGCCGAACGTGTGTGCGGGAGGTCCACCTATGAAGACGCTCACCTTCAGCTTTTCTCCGCCGCGGACGGCGGCAGCATGGTGGACGCCCAATCCGCGGTGGATCTGATAATGAAGGCCTATTTCTTTTCCTTGTTGGTACTTGTTTCCTGAGAGTTGCAGACGGTACATGCCGACGTTCGAGTTCATGATCCCGCCGCGATCGGGGTTCTCCGAATAAACCTGGCTGAGCGTTACGAAGGGGCCGCCGTCATCGGGCCAGCTTTGAATCTGCGGCAGCTCGGGGATCGTCGCCGTCTCGTCCAACACCGCTCCGCCCGAGACTTCCATTGGCAGAGAATGGAGCGCCGTGAGCGGAGACGACAGGAACGTGAGCGGAGAGCGGAAGAATCGGGAAGGGTCGGCCTTTAGCTGGACGATCTTCGCCACGCGCTCCAGCGTGTCGCGGAACAAGAAGCGGCTGCGCGCGATTGTGCCGAAGAGATTCGAGACCGCAGGGAAGCGACAGCTCTTGACGTTCTCGAAGAGAACCGCCGGTCCCTGGACCTGATAGACGCGTCTTTGGATCTCCGCCATCTCCAGATAGGGGTCGACTTCCTCGGGAACACGCACCAAGTGGCTGTGCCGCTCCAGATCGAGGACGCATTCCCGTAGGCTCTTGTATCCCATGGTGATACCGCGAGGACGATACCATAGTCGAGCGACTCGTTTCGGTGACAGGTCCTAATTTGAAGCGCTACACCTTGTGTCGCGCTGCAGGCGTCAATCGGCGTGGCCGTTGGGTATCAGCGGGGTCAGACGCCAGTAGCTGTCCCCGAAATAGGCAGAAATAGCCCAGGGGGGTATGATCGGTGCGTGGCGCCGGCGGACCGACCTCTTATCCTCGTTTCCAACGATGACGGCTATCTCGCGCCAGGCCTGAACGCTCTGGTAGAGGCGGTAGAACCTCTGGGGGAAGTGTGGGTGGTGGCCCCCGAACACGAGCAGAGCGCGACATCGCACTCCATCTCGCTCCATCGCCCGCTCCGCATCCGCGAAATCTCGCCACGCTGGCTGGCGAGTGGACGGCACGCCCACCGATTGCTCGTATTTGGGGATCAACTACATCTTGAAGGACCGCAAGCCAACGCTCATGCTCTCGGGAATCAACCACGGGCCCAATATGGCCGACGACGTGACCTACTCCGGCACGGTCGCTGCCGCCATGGAGGCGTCCATCTTCAAGGTCCCTGCCATCGCCTTCAGCCTCGTGAGCCGCGAGGAGTTCGACTTCGGGCCCGCCGCCCGCTTTGCGCACGCTCTCGTCGAGGCGGCGCTTGCCCGACCGATGTCACCCAGTATGCTGCTCAACGTCAACGTTCCGTCCGGTGTCGATCCCAAGCGCTACGTTGTGACTCGTCTTGGCAAACACACCTACGGGTTCGACGTGATCGAAAACACCGCCCCCCGTGGTCGCAAGTACTACTGGATCGGCGGCAGCGAGTACGAGCACGAAGATATTCCCGGAAGCGATTGCAACGCCGTCCTACGCGACAAGTTGATATCGGTGACGCCGCTTCACCTCGGTCTCACCGATGACAAGATGAGGGAGTCGATAGCGGCGAATTGGTCGCTCGACGGCTTCGAGAGTAAGTGATGGGCGTCTACGATGACCAGATCCTTCCTCGCGTCATCAACTGGTTCATGGCTGGAGGCGACTTCACTCCCCATCGGAAAGAGTGTCTCAAAGGGGTCTCGGGCGATGTGCTTGAGATTGGCTTCGGATCGGGACTCAACCTACCGCACTACCCGTCGGACGTCCGAAAGCTCTTTGCCCTCGATCCGGCGACGCTGGGGCGCCGGTTGGCGGAGGAGAGGATCGCGGTGTGCCCCTTTCCGGTGGAGTTCGTCGGTCTCTATGGAGAGGCGATACCGCTGAACGACGCCGCGGTTGACGCCGCCGTGAGCACGTGGACGCTCTGCACCATTCCAGATCCCGTCAAGGCCCTCTGCGAGATCCGACGGGTGCTGCGACCGGGAGGGCGGTTTCATTTCGTCGAACACGGCCGATCGCCTGAGGAAAAAGTAGCGCGCTGGCAAGATCGAGTGACCCCGTTCCAAAAGCTGGTCGGGGGAGGCTGCCATCTCAATCGGAAGATCGACGCCCTCGTTCTAGAAGCGGGATTCGAGATGGAACGGCTGGGAAACCTCTACATGAAGGGGCCGAAGATCGGGACCTACCTTTACAAGGGCGTGGCGGTCACAACCTGAAGCGGTTCTGGACCTACCTTGATCGGCCGCGACCCATTGCGGATACTTCTTCGAGTGGTGGGAAAATGAAAGGACAGGTGATGGGAAGCGTGACTCGAGCCTCAGCTATCGCACTTCTGCTGCCCCTATTGGCGTTTGTCCCCGCGCAAGCTTCTGCCGACGACTGGCCGCAGTTTCGTGGACCCGATCAAGGGAGAACGCCGGAGACGGATCTGCCGGTGAGCTGGAGCGCTACGGAGAACGTTCGTTGGAAGACGCCTCTTCCTGGGCCGGGGCACTCCTCGCCCATCATATGGGGCGATCGTATCTTTCTGACCGCCTTCGAGCCCGAGTCGACCGGCATGATCGCCAGCCTGATGAACAGGTTCGGGTCGATGGAAGGTCGGCTCCTGGTCCTTTCTCTCGACAAACCAACCGGACGCATCCTTTGGGAGCGGGAAGTCGTTGTCGACTCCATTGCGGCGGTACACAGCACAAACGCCGCTGCTTCCCCGACCCCGGTCACCGATGGCGAGTTGGTCTACGTCTACTTCGGGCAGCAGGGGCTGACGGCTTTCGATTTCGATGGCGACGTCGTTTGGGAAAAGACCCTCGGTACGTTTCCCAATGAATGGGGTTTCGCCAGCTCGCCGGTGCTCCACGGAGACGAGCTCATTCTCGTCTCCGATAGCGACGCCGAGGATTTCCTGCTCGCGGTGGACAAAAAGACAGGTGATGAGTTCTGGAGAACGTCACGCAACGGTGCCGCACGCGCCTGGCCCGTGCCGGTGATCTGGAACGTGGAGGGTGAGGAACAGATCGTTGTGAGCGGCAGTGGGGTGGTCAGGGCCTACGATCCGGAGAACGGCCGGGAGCTGTGGAGGGTGAGCGGCCTGACTAAGTGGGTGGCCCCGACTCCGGTGGTCGCGCACGGGCTGCTCTACGTTGTTTCCGGTGGACCCGGAGGCAGTGTCGGCATGGCGATCCGCCCCGGCGGTCGAGGCGACATTACCAACACCCACGTCGCCTGGCGCTATGACCGTTCCACCCCGTACATCCCGTCGCCGGTGGTGTTAGGCGACTACTTCTACATGGTGAGAAGCGGAGGCGTCATGACCTGTCTCAACGCTCGAACCGGAGAGGAAGTCTGGCAGGAGAGACTACCCGCCAGGGGTGACTACTACGCGAGTCTCATCGCCGCCGAGGACAAGATCTATGCCCTCAGCGAAGACGGCGAGGCAACGGTTGTTGCCGCCGGTCCGGAGTACAGGGTATTGAGCTCCAACTCCATGGGCGAGCGCACCATGGCCACACCTGCTGTCTCCGACGGCCAGCTGTTCATCCGCACTGACGAAACGCTTTTGGCGATCGGTGGCTCTCGGCGCTAGTGTAACGTGAAGCTCATATCCATCAACGTCGGAGGCCCGCGCGAGATCGAGTGGGGCGGAAGGCTCGTTCGCACTTCGATCTTCAAGGATCCCGTCGCCGGTCCCGTCCACGCCGGCAAGCCAAACCTCGCCGGCGACGAGCAATCCGATCTTACCGTCCACGGGGGCGTGGATAAGGCCATCTACGTCTATCCCTCCGAGCACTACCCCTACTGGCGCGAGCAACTTCCCGAAATGGAGCTTCCGTGGGGTGCCTTTGGCGAGAACCTCACCACCGAGGGCCTGAGCGAGAAAGATGTGAAGATCGGAGACCGCTTAGGCACCGGATCGGCCAAGTTTGTGGTCACCCAGCCTCGACTTCCTTGCTTCAAGCTGGGTATTCGATTCGGGCGCCCAGACATGGTGAAGCGGTTCCACCAGAGCGGCCGCTCGGGCTTCTATCTCACCGTGCTTCAAGAGGGCGAGATTTCTGCGGGGGATACGATCGATTGGTTTCCGGAAGGGCAGCCGAGTGTCAGCGTCTCAGACATCGTAAGGCTCTACACGACGAAGAACCCAGAACCGGACCTGCTACGCCAAGCGAGTGAGCTCAGTGCTCTTCCCGACGGCTGGCGGGAACATTTTCGCGACCGTCTGGAGGAATCCGGCTAAGGAATGGGGGATAGCACATGGCCCAATCACTAACGGAAGAAACCGCCCGGGTACTAACACCTCTTGCGCGGCAACAAAGCCAACTTATGTTCGTTGCCGCATGAAACGGAGAGACTCATGAAGCACAAAATGCTCGTCCCTATTGGCATCCTCTTATTCGTCGTCGGCAGTCGAGTGGCCGTTGCCCAGGAAGAAAAGGACACCGTGGACTCGCTCAAGATCACCATACTGTCCACGATGCTCACGGATGCGACCGGCATTGGTGAATGGGGTTTCGCCGCGCTGGTCGAAGCGGACGGGCATCGGATTCTCTTCGACACGGGTCGACTGCCCGACACGGTGCTCGAGAATGCGAAGGCGCTCGGGGTGGAGCTCGCTGACGTCGAGGACGTGATTCTGAGCCACAACCACTTCGACCACACCGGAGGCCCGGTGAACCTGCGCCGGAGCTCGCGAAGGAGAGCGAGGCTGCCGTTTCCCGAGTACATGTGGGCCGAGGGATTTTCTGGGAACGACCGGAGCGCCCGGGACGGGTCGGCATGCCCGCCGTGAAGAGGGACTACGAAAAGATCGGCGGGAGCTTCATCGAGCACGCGGAGCCTGCCGAGATTTTCCCTGGCGTTTGGTTGACGGGTCCCGTGCCCCGCATCCACCCGGAGCGGTATTGGAACGAGACGGGTCGGGTCCACGCACCGGGCGGTCTCGTGCAAGACACCATTCCGGAAAGCCAGTCGCCGGTCATCAATACCAACCAGGGGCTCGTTGTGATCTCGGGCTGCGGTCATGCCGGCATCATCAATACGCTCGAGTACGCACGGAAGACGGTTCGCGTCCCTCTACAATGCCATTCCGTTTTGCCGAGGAGGAACCATGAAGACTCGCTCTGTTTTACTGGCCGGTGGCGTCCTATTTATTGTCGTCTGGTCGGTCATGGCCATGCTTTCCCAAAGTGGTGACCCTACCGAGCGCTTTCGCCGCAGGTCCGTGCAAGCCGAGGTGGAGGGCTTGGCCGATCCCTTCAAGGGTGTCACTACGGACGGCGAGGTCGTCGGAGGACTCTTCGCCATCCGGTCGAGCGGCGTGTCCACCGAGCCAGTCCGTCACGCTACCGAGGCGTTCCTTGCTTCGCTCACCGATGAGCAGCGTGGTCGGACCATGTTCGGCGTCGACGACCCCGAGTGGCGCAAATGGATGAATCAACATTTCTATATTCGACAGGGCGTCGGCTTCGATGAAATGAGCGCCGATCAGCGCGAGGCGGCTTTTGCATTGCTCCGAGCCTCACTGAGCGCGCGGGGACTGAAGCTCACTCGGGACATCATGAAGCTCAACCATACGCTCGGCGAGCTCAACAACGACAACTTCGTCGAGTACGGGGAGTGGCTCTACTGGATCACGGTAATGGGCGAGCCATCCGCCGATGAGCCGTGGGGCTGGCAGCTCGACGGTCATCACGTCATCATCAATTACTTTGTCCTGGGTGATCAGGTCGTCATGACGCCCCTCTTCGTTGGCTCCGAGCCCGTCATCGCAGAGGCGGGAAAATACAAAGGTCTTGCCGTCATGTAGGACGAGCAGAACCAGGGATTGGCCATGCTCCGTAGCCTGACCGACACGCAACGCGAGACGGCCATCCTCGAGGCATCGAAGCCCGGCAGCAATAATCTCGGCGAGGCCTTCAAGGACAACCTCGTTCTGGACTACGCCGGCGTGCCGGTTTCGTCGTTCTCCCAGGCGCAGAAAGAGCAACTGCTCGCGCTCATCGATCTCTACGTCGGCAATTTTCGTGAAGGGCATGCACGCGTGAGGATGGAGGAAGTCGAAGCCCATCTCGACGAGACGTACTTAGCCTGGATCGGCGGCACAACCGACGATTCCGTCTACTATTATCGGATTCACAGCCCGGTGATCCTGATCGAGTTCGATCACCAAGTGCCAGCGGGGTTGCGACACATTTACCCTGGCGAGCCGAACCGGCAGCATATTCATGCGGTCGTGCGGACCCCGAACGGCAACGACTACGGCAAGGATCTCCTTCGCCAGCACTACGAGCAGCATCCTCATGGGAGTTGAAAACGTATCGAAACACTACGCCATTGGGGATCTCGAACGGCGAATCTTCGCCGCCCTCGAGGCCGACGGGAAGGATCTCGACGCGCTCACGGTCGATGACTTAGCGCCGGTGGACGAGTTCCACATCCGGGGGCGCAAGGCGACAGAAGAGTTGGCATCGTGGGCCGACTTGCAAGAGGGTCACACGCTGCTGGATGTAGGCTGCGGGTTGGGCGGGACGAGTCGCTACCTGGCAAGCACCCGCGGCTGCGAGGTGGTGGGATTGGATCTGACTGAAGAGTACTGCCAGATCGCCGAGAGACTGTCGGCGCGCGTCGGGTTAGCCGAGCGGACGGTGTTTCAACAAGGAAGTGCCCTAGAGATGCCTTTTTCCGACGGGAGCTTCGATGTGGTCTGGACGGAACACTGTCGTTGTAAGCCATGGTCACTGGGACCATGTGGGCGGTGCGAGGTACCTGCAGGAGCATTTCGGGGCACGCGTCATCATGGGAGCAGCAGACTGGGATTTGGTCGACCGTGATACGCGAGCGTATCCGAAGCCAGAACGCGACATGGTGGCGACCGACCGACAGCAGCTCGTCTTAGGTGATACGACACTGACATTACACATGACCCCAGGCCACACACTCGGGACGATCTCCACGCTCATTTCGCTGAAGGATGGGGAGAGTTCCCATGTTGCCGCACTGTGGGGTGGGACCGGGTTCAACTGGCTCCGAAGTGACCGAAGCGCGGCGTATATCACTCCGGAGACACCGGCAAGCTTCTGGTTTCAATCCTATAGCAGCTCTGCCGAGCGTTTTCGGGACATTGTCGCCGAGGTAGGGGCGGACGTCCTCTTGTCCAATCACCCGGGCACCGATGGATCCGTCACGAAACTACCCGCGATGTCAGAGCGAAGGCCCGGTGAGCCCCATCCCTATGTCATAGGCACTGATAGCGTGCAACGGTTCTTGACCGTTGCCGCTGAATGCGCGAAGGCAGGCCTGCTTCGCCTTGGAGAATAGCGAGTCAATATCTTTCGCAGCGGCAGACCAGTTGACCCGGCGCTCGCCTGTTGGATGAACGCGACCTCTGAGATCTCTCCCGCGAAAAATCTCGTCCGCGAGATTCTCCCTTCCCAACGTGACTGTCCTGGTGATAGAATCCACGGCGGCGGCGGAAACCCCACCCCGGTGGTCGGCCTGATGCACCACATGGACACCAAAAACGCCAGGTTCCTAATCCTGCAGGCCTCGTAAGGGCTTGTCAGAAATGAAGATAACGTATCTCGAAAGGAGACTCACGATGCGCCTACGCATCTCGTTACTAATAGGTCTGGCCGCGGTGGCGGCCCTAGTGGCGTCGGTCGTCCTCATGGGCAACACCCATCCGGTCTCGGCCGTCGCTCAGCAGCAGAAGGGCGGGCAGGACTTGTACGGCCCCTACCAGGTCATCGAAAACTGGCTGCAGCCGTTGCCCGATGCTGCCGACCATTCCCACGAAGCTCGTACCTTTGGATCCCAGGCAGCGGTCTATGCGGAAAGCCCGGACCGAATCTGGATTGCGCAGCGGGGCGAGATTCCTCTGCCCGAGGGCGCCGAGCCCTGGACGCCTTATGCCCAGATCATTCCCTCCCCGGGATCCGCCACCAGCCCCCGCGAAACTATTCAATTCAAGCACGTCATCTTCGTGGTGGACAGCGAGGGCAACATGGTGCAGTCCTGGCCTCAGCACAACAGCCTCTTCGACCACCCGGAAGCCCCGATCCCCGCGCGAGGACCGCACAAGATCAAGATCAGCCCGTACGATCCCGAAAAGCACGTGTGGGTGGTGGACGACAACCTCCACCAGATCCACAAGTTCACCTATGAGGGCGAGTTGGTCATGACGCTCGGCGAGATGGGCGTGGAGGGACGAGGTCCGAACACTTTCGCCCGTCCCACGGACATCGCCTGGCTGCCGGACGGCACGTTCTTCATCAGCGACGGCTACCACGGCAAGCGTGTGGCCAAGTTCGATCCCGACGGTAACTTCTTGATGGACTGGGGGCGTGAACCTGCTAACCCCGACAATCCGGGTCCCAACGAGTGGAACACGGTCCACAGCATTGCGGTCAGTAAGGATCGTCGGGTCTTCGTCGCCGATCGCGGTCACGAACGGTTTCAGGTCTTCGATGAAAACGGCAGGTTCCTCAACATGTTTTCGACCCGCGAAGACCATTGGCCGACCGGCGTGCGATCTCAGCCGTACTACCACCTCATTACCGACGACCAGTACCTATGGATGGGGGACGGCGGTACCCAGCGGGTTACGAAGTACGATCTGAACGGAAACTACCTGTACGGCTGGGGCCAGGCAGGTGGGAGGCCCGGGCAACTCTGGGGTCCGCACCAGATGTCGGTGGATCAAATGGGCAACCTTTTCGTCGCCGAAGTTCAGAACGGCCGCATCCAGAAGTTCGTGCCGAAGTCGAACGCCGATCCTGAGAAGCTTATACGCCAAGAGGTGCGCGCACCCATGGCGACGGACGACTGACCGACTGGTTCGTACGAAGACTCTTAGGGCGTAGGGGGGCCGGGCCGCCAACAGGTCGAGTTGCGGCTCCCCGACGTACCTATTTGCTCGGCAGCCTTGTCGCGCAGGCGCACGATCTCGGCGAGCGTGTCGAAGACTGTGGATGACTAGGTTTTCTGCGGCTGTTGGATGCTCGTCGGAATCCTTACTGCCTTCACGCTGATCGCCTTCGCGGCGAACTCGCTACCGTGCCGCATGGCGCTTGGCGGCGAGCTCATCGACCCCGTGTCCTTCACGACGCTTCGCCTCGTGAGCGGGGCCATCATCCTCGTTCCCATCTCGCGGCTCGCCGCCGAGTCACCACCGGCCTTTTCGAGGCAAGGCCCGGAGAGGCCTGGATCCTGGGGCTCGGGCTTGGCGCTGTTCGCCTACGCGATCGTGTTCTCCTTAGCCTACGTCTCTTTGGACGCAGGAATGGGTGCGCTCATTCTCTTTGGGTGCGTTCAGGCGACGATGATAGGCGCAGGACTGAAGTCGGGCGAACGGCCTCATCCCGTCCAATGGCTCGGGCTCATCACAGCGTTTAGCGGGCTCGTCTATCTTGTCTCACCAGGGATCGCGGCCCCCGATCCACTTGGAGCATTCCTGATGTCGATCTCCGGGATCGCTTGGGGCGTTTACTCGGTTCGAGGTAGAGGGGTGGCGGCGCCCGTCTTATCCACGACCGCCAACTTTGTACGCGCCGCACCCATGGCAGCTATCGCTAGCGCCCTCGCATTCTCGTTGGCTCATGCTGAAACGAAGGGAGTCTTCCTCGCCCTTGTGTCAGGGCCCTCACCTCAGGGCTTGGCTACGTTCCTTTGGTACAAGGGGGAAGTCCCGCCGGATGTTGAATTTGGGGTAGCGGCGGCTCCTTGGCCGGCCTAAGAATAGGTCTGCCAATAAACCGTCTCCAGAGGGGGACAAGGAGCCACCAATGCCTAGGAAATCAAAGAAGCCAGTAAGAAAGCAAACGCACTCGCCTACGGGCAAGGTAGTTGGCCAAGTCGGTCAGATACTGCTACCGATGATAGCTGGGATCGCGGCCACGAAGGCGGATCTGACGGAATGGGTGTACGAGCAAGGACTGACAGCTCTGCACCTACTGCTCAGAGAGGACGCCGAGGAGATCGCGGGGCTCAAGGGCAAGCACGAGAAGGAGCGAACTCATAACCACTGTGGGAGCACGAACGGAGAGCTGAGCTTCGGTGGTCGTCGCATCCAAGTGTCGCGACCTCGAGTTCGCTCGAAGTCGGGCGAGGAGGCGTCGCTTCCACACTTCGAAGCCTTCCGCGAAGAAGACCCGCTTCCAGAGCGAGTGTTGAATCAGATCTTGGTGGGGGTATCGACCCGAAATTACGAATCGAGTCTGGACAAACCCGCGGCCAAGTTGAAGTCTCGTGGCACGAGTAAGAGTGCCGCCAGCCGTCACCTCGTGAGCCAGACGACTAAGAAGCTCGAGGAATACCTGTCTCGGCGGCTAGAGGAGTTCGAGCTTGCGGCACTGATGCTGGATGGCCTTGAGGTGGCCGGACAGACCGTCGTCGTAACTCTCGGTATCACAATAGATGGAACGAAGGTGCCCCTGGGTATATGGCTGGGCTCGACGGAGAACTCTCGGGTGTGCACCGCGATGTTGCAGGACCTTATCGAGCGAGGCTTGCGCGTCGATGAGTTGATTCTCTGCGTAGTGGACGGAGGCAAAGGCATCCGCAAGGCACTCGTCGACGTTTTGGGGGACCTCGCGGTCATCCAAAGGTGCCAGATCCATAAACTCCGGAATCTTCGCTCGTACCTTCCCAAGTCTCGTCACGCCTACGTGCTCCAGACGATGAAGGAAGCCTACAAGTGCAAGAGTTGGGACGATGGCAGGAATCGTCGTGTTCGTCTTGGCTTCGCTTGCGGGCGTGCCTCCGGAAGTCCTCTTCGATAGGGTGGGCACGACAACGGTCGCGACATACGTTGCCTCGTTCTTGGGGACGTCCATGGTGCACGTTCTAAGTGAAGGGCTGCATGGCAGCACGATCGGGAAGTGGTTGTGCCGGATTACGGTGATTTCCGAGGACGGTGGCCCCGCAGGTTTGGTTGCCGCTCTCAAGCGAGAGATGGCCTTCTACGTCGACTCGTTCTTCTTCGGCCTAGTCGCGGTCCACTCGATGAAGGGTTCACCCAGACGACAACGGATAGGTGACAAATGGGCGGACGCGATGGTGGTGAAGCTGGCCGACGTCCCTCCTTCGGCCCGGCTGGCGCTTTGTGGTCGTGGCGCTGGCCGCGCTCGTCGCCGACGGAGCGCTCCTGTTCACGGGAGTCATGGTTGACCTCTCTCGTCAGGGAATCCAATGAGCAAGTGATTGCAAATCATTTCCTTCCTATCGAGGTGTTGGATGGCCAAGGTGAGGTCCAGCGATGTGTAAGAATGGAGTCAGTTGGGTTTTCAGGCTCGAGAAAAACTTCGCCTGGGATTCAGGTCGCGCCTTCGACGAGGGCCACTTTTTCTTCGACGTGGATGGGAAGTTGCGGCTCATCATCGAAAAAAGCGGTCGGATCACCATCACACGCGGGTACGCCTGGAATGGATGCACTCCAAAGTTCTGCCTCTTCGACATCGCGTGATCGGAACCCCGGACGGTGTGGTGCACGCCGAAACCGGCCGCCCGAAGGCCTATTTTGCTTCGCTCGTTCATGATGCGCTCTACCAGTTCGCCGACGAGAAGTCGGTCGAACGACGGGTGGCGGACGCGTTCTTTTTCCGACTCCTGGAAGATTCCGAGTTCGCTCCACGCTGGATCTATTGGGGAGTGGTTCGTGCCGCCGGTTGGCTCGAACGTCCGGTCACCAAGTGGTGGCGCGAAACGAGCGGTTATCGGCGAGAGCCTGCCGACTTCTGACGAGCGATTCCGCCACGCCATCTGGCAACTCTCGCACGCCGCAAACGATCTAGCGGAGGCCGGAGATCAAACCTTGAGTCATTACCAGACTGGTCGGAAGGGATGACCTAATGAAGCGACTGATAGTGATATGCATGACATCGCGTTTGTTTCACGCCTCTCCCCCTGAACGGAGCGAGCGGCTCCCCGGGGAACCTCATTGCGATTCGCTAGGAAAAAGGACCCATTCGCGGGGGCAGCTCGTGCATTTGCCCCGTTTTACCCCAGCGCCCCCGTGGGTGGCTCCTTCCGGCGTAGCGGCACAAAAGTTGCAAGTAGACCCCGCGCCGTCGCCATGTTTCGTTTCATTGCCTTGATTGTCCTTCTTCTCGCGGTGGCGGTATCTCTGCAGGCCCTCTTGGGCTACTGGATCGGCATTCCTGCCGGTGTTTCGGCTTGGAAGCTCACGGTCCGTCTTGTGCCCGGCGCGCTCCTCGCGGTCTTCCTTGCTTTGTTCCCGCCGTTCTGTAACAGAAGCGTAGGCTTCCGGACGATTCTTGGCCTGATCGTGATTCCGGTGCTGGCTTTTCTTCTCATCGTCGATGCTCCACTTGCCGAGAAGTGGCACGGGCTGGCTATTCTTTTTCCGCTGGCCGCCGTTCCGCCGCTCCAATCGCTGGCCTGTCTCTGGGAGCGGTACGACTAGCGCTCTCTTACGGCATCCGAGAGATTCCAGTGGACAAGAAGTTGGGATAGATGGATATCGTGACTCACGGAGTGATGGGCGTCGTGATTGCGGCTCCCTTTGCGGCCAACCATCCCGATGCTGCGGCCGCCTTCATGATGGGCTCTGTGCTTCCGGACGCCGATGCATTGAGCCGTGTCGGGGGAAAGCGCAACTTTCTGAAGTGTCATCAGAACCTATACGCACTCGCTTCCGATCATTGCGGTCATCGCCGTCGTCGCATACGGAATCTTCGGCTTACTGGGCTTTCCAGACTACCGGATCGCCGTTGCCCTCGGACTGGGAATGGTTTTTCATAGCCTCCTGGACTACAGCAACACGTACGGCATCACACTTCTTGCGCCTTTTTCCGCGAAGCGCTTCTGTGGCGAGTGGGTGTTCTTCATCGATGTCCCGGTGATCGTCGTCTCGCTGGGGACGTTGGTCCTCACGTGACGGAGCTTACAGCAAGGCCGTTTCCCAGGAGCTTGGGTGAGCTATTCCTATCTTGGCTTTCTGGTGGCCTATTGGGTCATTCGGATCTGGTTACGAGGCCGTGCGGCGCGACTGGTGCCAGAGGGCACTCTGTCTTTGTTGCCGACCGCCTTCGTTCCCTGGAAGTTCCTCGGCGCGCGGCGAGTTGGGGAGCAAGTTCATCTTTTCGATTTGAGCGCCCTCGACGGAAGTCTTGCTAACGAGGCTCTCAAAGATGTCCACGACCCGACGTATGAAGCTGTGCTCGGGCAGATCCCGGAGTTCCGGCGCATGCGAGCCCTGTCACCGCTCTACCACGCGGTGGAGGTAGAAGCCCGGGATGGGGGAGTGGTGCTCACCTGCCGCGACCTGCGCACCCGCAATTTCAACACACGTTTTGGCGAGCTCACCGTGACTCTCGACGCAGCCGGAACGCTCCAAGGCGTCAGCTTTCATGTCTAGAGACAAACGCAGCGCTCCCGGTTTCCGTTTCTGGTGGTGGGACGGCGTCACCGGCATGGCCGGCGTGCTCTTGGCATGGTTAGCGTGGCCGTTAGTGGGGACGCTGGCGCTCGTCTTTCCGGTGACGCTCGCCCATTTCTTTCTTTTCTGCAATGTCTTCCGGCTCCGGCGCAGCTACGAGCTGATCTGGACTGGCGCGTACCTCGTCAATTTGGGGTACTGGATCCTCTTTCGCGAACTGGCTTGGGCGGAAGTGCTGGCCCTTCAAACGCCACTGACTCTCATACTGATCGTGGCAGAGGCCCGGAGCTCTCGTTATCACGGCGTCTTCTGGCGGAAGCTCAATACTGAACTAGAGGGGTCTCGGCCAAAAGGATGAGATGCTCAACTTGCGGAAAGCGGTTTCCGCTTCAAGGGGGTCAGGGCGAGGCCGAAGCTCCGGGTTGTTTCTCTTCATCGCTGCGGCGTTTCTGCTTGCGGCGCTAGGTGGTTACTTCTTGGATGGATGGCTTTTGGCCCTCCCGCCTTTACTGGTCTGTTCATATTCTTTGCGGGTCTCCTCGCGGCGGCGGGTGTCTGGCTAAACAAGCGGTTTCGGGCCTGACTTAGCCCGCGACTCGGCTTCCGCGAGCCAGCCGCGATGAAGTTTCTCCACTGGAACGCCGGACAGGTAGGGTTTGATGTCGAGGATCGGCGTGCCGTCCAGCATGTCCACCCCCCGCACGTACAGACGGTTTCCCTCGCGGCGGAGCAGTTCCACCACGGTGAGTCCCAAAGAATTGGGCCTGAACGGTGAGCGGGTGTCGAAGACCCCGTGCGAGCGATCGTCCGAGGGGGGCTGCTCATGAGCTCGTAACCCTCCGAGCGATCGAAGACCCAGATCACGAAGAGGTGGGAAAACCCTTCGATATCGGTGAGCCCCACCTCGAGCTCCGGACGGATCTCGAGAACACCTTCCTTGGTGTGCTTCGCACCCAGCCCACGAGGAACCTGGGACGTCTCCTGGAATGGGCTCCGAACGAATCCGATCGGCTGCATCGCGAAGTCGGTCCCTGCTTTGGATTCCGTCAAATGGGAGAAAGGATACGATTGGGGAGGTCTACTTTGGCAAATCGCCAGCGCTCTGGATGGCTCGCGAACCTCTGGATGAAGCTGACGAAACAATGGTCACGTCGGTGCTTCACAGCTTATGGATCTGTTAGGGTTGGCACCGGAGAACGGCACGTCGGGATGAGTAGGAGGACGAAATGCGGGCTTTTAGGCTCGTGGTCATCGTAATGTCCTTTGGAACATCGGCCGACTGCGCGACCGCGCAGGTTCCATTTGAAGACGCGGAAACGGGGTTGCGCACCATCGAGCCGGAGGCGATCCGCGCCCACATGACGTTTCTTGCAGACGATCTGCTGGAGGGACGAGAAGCCGGGCAAAGGGGGTTCCAGTTAGCGGCAAACTACGTGGCCGCCCAGTTTCGCTTGCTGGGCCTGGAGCCACCGTTAGAGCAAGGCACCTATTTCCAGACCGTTCCCTTCCGTGACGCCCAGCCGATACCTGCGGCGTCAACGTTTGCGATGGCTTCCGATGAAGATACGAAGCCGCTGGAGTGGGGTGAAGATGTTCTCTTTCAAGGCGACCCCTTCCGCACGGACACCGTCGTCTCCGCGCCGCTTGCGTTCGTGGGGTTCGGCGTCTCGGCTGCCGATCTTCAGTATGACGACTACTCCATCGATACCCGCGGAAAGGTTGTCGTGATGCTTCCTAACGCGCCAGCGTCCTTCCCGGAGCACGAGCGCGCCTACTACGGGTCGGTCGAGGTCAAGCGAGGGAACGCGATCGCACACGGCACCGTCGGGATTCTCGAGGTGCACCCTGATGAGTTGGAGGGGAGGCATCCATGGAATGACAGAAGGACTCGCATCGAAGTCGGCGAAACTGGGTTGGTTGGACGCGGAGGGGCGTCCGCATCGCCCGGAATCGCCTCTGACTTTAGGGGCTCTCAGTCGTAGCGGTCTGGAAGTACTCCTCGGCGGGAGCGGGCTGGTTGATGAAATCATGAGCGACCTAGAGCCACCAGAGCCGTTCGATTTCCCTGGCACTGCCGAGATCCGCTTGCGGTCCCGACACACCGACCTGACGAGTCCGAACGTCATCGGGCGCTTGCCGGGCTCGGATCCACAGCTCTCGACGGAGCATGTGGTGTACACCGCGCATCTCGACCACGTCGGGATCGGCGAGCCGGTCGATGGGGATGCCATCTACAATGGAGCGGTCGACAATGCGTCCGGAGTCGCCGCGATTCTAGCCATTGCTCGCGCCTTTACCGAGCTCCCCCAGCGGCCGCGCCGGTCCGGTCCGTACTTTTCATCGCTACAACCGCCGAAGAATTTTGCCTCGTCGGCTCCGACTACTTTGCAAACCATCCGCCCGTGACGGTGAAAGACCTAGTGGCTGCCATCAATATCGACGGTGCCACGTTGATGCAATATCCACTCAAGGATGTCAACGCCATGGGCGCAGAGCATTCAAGCCTCGGTCAGAATCTCCTGGACGCTGCAGGGCACTTGAACCTGAAGGTGAACCCGCTGCCCATCCCGCTACTGGGAAGCGACCATTACCCCTTCGTTCGTCGAGGCGTACCGGCACTATGGGTCATCGCGGGAGCCGAGACGGATCCGGCGCTCGACGGAGCCAGCCTACGTCGGAACTGGATGCAAACGCGCCTCCATACACCGCAGGACGACATGAACCAACCTTTGGACTTTGGGGCTGCGGCCCTGCTATCACGGCTGATGTTTCTGACTGGCCATCAGGCTGCCATGCAATCGGCACGCCCTGCCTGGCACGAGGGAGATTTCTTCGGGAAGACATTCCGTCCCTAGAAGTTCGAGGAGACCGCGCGCTCACCCCTCGCGCACGGCGCTCCAGCTCAGTGAGGTGCCATCCTGATTCCGCAGGGTGCCCTTCATGCGGTTGCCGAAGGCGCTCCCTACGACCTCGCGCCGTGTGCCGCTACCATCGATGAAGTGAAAGCGAATCTCCGTGCCCCGGATACGCCCGTCTAAGAGGCGGACCGACCCGGTGGGGAGACCGACCCGCCCGTAAAGCATCTGGAAATCCTGGTCGAGCTTGAGGGTCCACGTTTCCTCGCCTCGTTCCGTGGGAAGGGTGAGCTCCCAGTTGCCGGCCACCTCGGCCGGTACGATCCAGAGGTGCGCCTTGCGTTCCCCGACCGTGATCGTCTGGTCGGGCTGCCACTCCGCCATGTCGAACGAATGCGACACGACCCGGGTCCCCGGGCGCAGGTCCAGGATCTTTGAGCGCAGCTTGAGGTTGAGCGACGGGAGGAGGTACATCGTGATCACCGTCGCTTGGCTGAAATTGCTCTCGAAGATGTCGGCCTCGACGAACTTCACCTTGTGGGTGACGCCGGCCAGCTCGGCGTTGCGGATCGAGAGTGCCACCATGTCCGGGTTGTACTCGATCCCCAGGCCGTGTGCGCCGAACTTTTCTGCCGCCATAATCACGGTGCGGCCGTCTCCCGATCCGAGATCGATCACGTAGTCCCTCGACCCGACGCTGGCCATCTGCAGCATGCGCGCGACCACCGCGTCGGGCGTCGGCAACCAGATGACATCCTTCCCCCGCTGGCCGACTGTCGGCGTGTACTCGTGGGACTGGGATGGGGCCCGCTGGGCGAGTACAGCATGGCTGGCGAGTAGGAGCGCGAGCAAGACAACGAGCGCGCGTGGGGCTGCGATGCTTGGGTTCATCTTGGTCCTTTCGACACGACGGCGTTGAACCTAGCACAAACGTGGGGTACGGCAAAACGTTGGCCATAATGTAAAGCAATTGGCAAAAAATCTTACGAGGGCAAGATTATTGTCTGGAATTGTCGCCGCTTCTCGATTCCGTTCGTGTGGACTTGGGTCTTGCTGAGCGATCAGCCAGAAGCTAATGGTATTCTCGCCTGCAATGTTTCCCACCGGCGGTTTCTTCGTGCTCGCCGCTTTCTTCGAGATCGCGGGGTGCTTCGCGTTTTGGTCCTGGCTTCGCCTCGGGCGCACGCCTTGGTGGACCGTGGCTGGAGTTGGGAGCCTGGTGCTTTTCGCCGTCTGTCTGACCAGGGTGGACTCGGCCTATGCAGGCAGGGCGTTCGCGGCGTATGGCGGTGTCTATATTGCCAGCTCCCTCCTGTGGCTGTGGATCGTGGAAGGCATTTGGCCCGACAAGTGGGACATAGCGGGGGCGCTCATCTGTCTGCTCGGCGCGGCCGTCATTCTTTGGGGGCCGCGGGCGTGAGAAGAGGTCCGCCGAGCATCGAAACTTCCGTTGGAGGAATGTAAAGCGCAAGATTTCTGTCTGAAATTGTCGTCGCCGCCCATTTCACAGAACCGGCGTCTGACGCCATTGAAGAAGATCTCGCCTATTGACGCCAGAAGGGGCCCCCGCACAGCCGCAGCTTATGAGCTAGAACCGGCGTCTGACGCCATGACTAGCAAGATCTCGTATATTGACGCCAGAAAGGGCACGCCGGTTACCGTTTCATGAGATCGAGAACCGCGGACGTCATGGCGAGAACTCCGGTGGCAATCGTTCGCTCCGGTTCCGGTGCGAACTGACTCGAGTGAAGCGAGGGCAGGGCGGCTGCGGTGGTTCGGGCCGTCTCGGCGCGTTCGGCAGAAACCGTGCCCAGCCAGAACAGGAAGATCGGGATCTCATGATCCGGTAGGCTGTAGCGGCCGAAATCCTCGCCGCCCATGACGGGATCCACTTCGACGACGTTTTCCGGCCCCAGGGCACGCTCGAATACCTGGACGATGCGAGCTGTCAGCTCGGGATCGTTGTGGGTCGCCGGCGTGTAGTTTTCTTCGTCGACCTCGACGGTGGGGAGCTTGTCTTCCGGAATCCCGGCCGAACGGGCGACGTTCTCGGAAACGCGCCGGATCCCGTCGAGGAGGTGCTCCCGCACTTCCGTTTTGTAGGACCGCACGGTGAGCTGCAGGTGCACCTCGTTGGGGATGATGTTGTGTTTGCTCCCGCCATGGAAAGAACCCACCGTGATGACGGCGGGATCCAGGGGAGAAACTTCTCGGCTGACGATGATCTGTAGCGCGACGACGATGCGCGCGGCGATGACGATGGGATCCTTGGTGGTGTGCGGGTAGGCGCCGTGTCCGCCCGTGCCGTGGACGGTGATATCGACCGTGTCCACGTTGGCGAGGGCGTACTCCGACCGGTAGCCGACTTTGCCGGCTTCGAGTGTCGCTTCGGAGTGAAGCGCGATGGCGAAGTCGGGTCGCGGGAACCGCTGGTAGAGGCCGTCGGCGAGCATGGCCTTGGCCCCGGCGCCCAGCTCCTCCGCCGGCTGGGCGATCATGACCAGCGTTCCCGACCATGCGTCCTTCAATTGGCCGAGGAGCGTCGCGGTTCCGAGAAAAGACGTCATGTGCACGTCGTGGCCGCAGGCATGCATGACACTGACTTCCGTGCCAGCGCTGTCGGGGGTGCGGACGGTGCTGGCGTAAGGCAGCCCGGTGGTCTCTTCGACCGGTAGGCCATCGAGATCGGTTCTGACCATGACCGTGGGGCCGTCTCCGTTTTCCATCACCGCGACCAAACCGTAGGAGGTGCTGTCGGGATCGGGATACTGGCCGACTTCTTCGGTCACTTCGAATCCGAGCTCGCGCAGACGGCCGGCAAGGTATACGGACGTTTCCTTCTCGTGCAGAGACAGCTCGGGATTGGAGTGGAGGTAACGGTAGGTTTCGAGGAGTGGTGCGAGCTCGCTTTGAACTTTGTTCTCGAGATTCTGCGCCGTTCCAACCTGGGAAAGGCAAAGCAGTCCGAAGATGACAGCCGCCGGCCTACGAATCACCTTGAAGCTTCTTGGCATCCTCTTCTCCCCAAAAAAAAGATAAGAGCACGAAGCGCTGGCCTTCGGTAACGTCCAAAGCCTCGTGCAGCAACGAGCCGGAGAACACGACGGCGCTTCCCGCCTTGGGCCGGTAGAGGTGTTGTCCGTACTCGGGGAATCGCAGGTACCCGCCTTCGTAGCCATCGTTTAGGTTGAGGGTCAGCGCAAAGCGTCGATGCGCGGTGGCCGGGCTGAGGTTGTCTCGATGGGCGCGGAAGAAGCCACCGACCTCCGCGTCATAGCGAGCGATCTTGAATCCCTCGAATCGGGTGGCGCGGAAGGAAAAGGCTTTCCGTACCCCCGGAAGCACGCGGCGGCCTACTTGGGCGGTGAGATCCCTCAGGAGCTCGGGATCAGTCACCGTGTGGTCGCGTCGTCGCTTGGATTCTTCGGCGATGACGTTCTTGCGGGCACCGTCTTGCGTTTGCTCGACGCCGGTTTCTTCGTTTCCCTCCGCCCAGACGGCCATCAGTTGCTCGCAGTATCGGGAGTCCAGGACGTCTGGAATCAGAAGGACCGGGGCTTGGGAGTGGATCTCGACCGCCTCGTCGTGCGGCAGCGTGTCGAGAAGGGTCGCCACCTGATCCGCCCAGGTCTCTTTGTCTTTCACGGGGTGGGCGGAGACGACACGCAGGTTCCGGTTCAGGACGAAGACCGTCATCTTGTGTCCCGGTTCGATGCCGTACCCCTGGCGTACCGCTCCGTCCACGTCGGAAAAAGCCATTAGCGGAAGGGCGTGCTCGGAGAAGACGCGGCGGTTCGCTTCCGGCGTTTCTCCGTTGATGGCGAAGAGGGAGATGGGTCTGGTGGCGAGCGTCGTGGCGAAGTGCTTCAGCTCGTCGAGAGACGCTTCGTTCTGGTTCGTCTCGTAGAAGAGGAGGACCGTGGGTGTACCCCCGGCTTTGCCGATGAAGCGCGTGGACACGCCTTCCTGGGAGGGGAGCACGAAGTCGGGAGCCCAGTCTCCCTGTTCCAAGAGACGCGGTCTCGATTGGGTGATACCGTCCTCCCGCTCTATCTACGACTGTTCAACTTGGCGAGGAGTCGCAGCATCTCGAGATAGAGCCAGATCAGGGTGACGACTAGTCCGAACGCTCCGTACCACTCCATGTACTTCGGGGCGCCTTTCTCGGCGCCGGTCTCGATGAAGTCGAAGTCCAACACGAGATTGAGCGCGGCGATCACGACCACGAACAGACTGAAGAGGATACCGACCGTTCCGCTTCCGTGGATGTAGGGAACGCCGACGCCGAAGAAGCCGAGGACGATGGTGGCCATGTAGACGAGCATGATGCCCCCGGTTGCCGCGACCACTCCCAGCTTGAAGTTCTCGGTGGCCTTAATGAGACCGGACTTGTAGGCAAAGAGGAGAGCGAAGAGCGTGCCGAACGTGAGCCCCACCGCCTGGATGACGATCCCGGGAAACCGCTGCTCCATCATCGAGGACAAGGCGCCGAGGAAGAGCCCCTCGAGGAGTGCGTAGATGGGTGCGGTGATCGGCGACCAGGTCTTCTTGAAAGCCGTGATCAAGCCGAAAACGAGGCCGCCAATGGCGCCTCCGAACATGAAAGGCATGACCACGGCAGGGTTGGAGCTGGTCAGGTACATGTTCCAGGTCCACGAGGCGCTGACAACGCAGAGGAGCAGTAGGATGCCGGTCTTGTTCACCGTGCCCTGGAGCGTCATGGTTTCGCCGTGTACGGCGCTCGTCGGGCCCAGGTTCGTGAAGGTGGCGGCGCTCAGCGCGGGATTCCCGCTTCTCATCATCTTGCATTACCTCCGTCACGGCAGATCATAGCCCAACTTTGGCTTTCGTGCGGTCCGGCCGCTCCGATGATGTAGAGTAGGGGCAAAGAGGCCAGAAGACGGGAGGATTGGCATGGCACTTCTTTTCAGCTCAACGAGCTTCACCCACGAGGGTGAGATCCCACGTCAACATACCTGCGAGGGGACCGATGTCTCGCCGTCTCTCGCGTGGTCGGGCGCTCCGAGAGATACGCAGAGCTTTGCGCTGGTAGTGGACGATCCTGATGCTCCGGATCCCAAGGCGCCCAAGCGTGTCTGGGTCCATTGGGTGCTCTACGACCTGCCGGCGTCGTTGGGCGGTCTCGCGGAAGGTGTCGCCTTGGATGAGCTTCCGGCCGGTACCCATGAGGGAAACAACGACTGGGGCGTGACGGGCTACCGGGGACCTTGCCCGCCAATCGGCCGTCATCGCTACTTTCACAAGCTCTATGCACTGGACACGATGCTTCCGGATCCCGGGACACTTACCAAGAAAGAGCTGGAAGCAGCGATGGAAGGCCACGTGCTGGCGCGCGCGGAGCTGATGGGGACTTACCAGAAGACCAGCTAGTCTTCAGTTAGCGGGCTCGGCCAGCGTGTGCATCCGGCGTAGCGCGAGGCTCGTCAGCGTTTGTGTCTTACCGCTTGGCCAGGTGATCTCTACCTTGTCGACGCGGCCCGCCCGCCCGAGGCCGAACGTGACCGGGAGTTGGTTTTGCGAGCAGTAGCCGGTTGCGCTCTTGACGACCAGGCTCTGCGTTTCCCCTCCCGCGGTAAGGCTGATCCGGGCGCCGATGGCTTCCCGGTTACTCGCCGATCCGTTCAGCTTGAAGGCGATCCAAGCGTTGTCGCTCGCTCCGTCGTTGCGGAAGAGATGGGCGGGTCCGCCGCTCGTCGAGATCGCCAGATCCAGATCGCCGTCTCCGTCGATGTCTCCGTAAGCCGCACCCCTGCCGACGACCGGCCTCGCGAATGCCGAGCCCATTTGATCGGTCACCTCGGTGAAACGGCGGTCGCCCGCGTTGCGAAAGAGATGCGGCGGCTGAGCGTAGGAAACCCGCCGCTGTACAGCCTGGATGTCGGTCTCGACGTGGCCGTTGGTAAGGAAGATGTCCTGGAGCCCGTCGAGATCGAAGTCGAAGAAGAATGCGCCAAAGGCGAGCGTCAGGAGGCTCGAACGCCCGACCTCGGAGATCGGCGCGACGTCGATGAAGAACCCCTTTCCTTCGTTGTGGTAGAGCGAGACCATCTCGTTCGAGAAGTTCCCGATGACGAGGCTGGGGACACCGCTGCCATCATAGTCGGCGGCGTCGATGCCCATTGCGCCGCGCGCCGCACCGTTCTCGGCGAAGGCGATGCCCGCGAGGACGCCGACGTCGGTAAAGCCGCCCTTGCCGTCGTTCTTATAAAGATTATTGGGCTGGATATCGTTGGCGACGGCGAGATCGGTCCAGCCGTCGTTGTCGAAGTCGAGGACCGCGACGCCGAGTCCCTTGCCACGCGGATTGTGGAGACCGGCTTCCTCGGTCACGTCAGCGAACTTGCCGTCGCCCTCGTTGCGGTAGAGAACCGGAGACGCTCCCTCATAGGACTCGGGCGTGCAGTAGGACTTCGTCTGGCCGTCGAGCGTGCAGTAGATGTCGGTCTTGACGGACCATTCGACGTAGTTCAGGAGAAAGAGATCGAGATCGCCGTCCCGATCGTGATCCAACCAGGTGGCGCTGGAACCGAATCCCGGGTGGCCTACACCCGCCAACCGGGTGACATCGGTGAATTTGCCTTCGCCGTCGTTTCTTAGGAGGACATTGGGGCCGAGAGCGGTGAGATAGACGTCCGGGTCGCCGTCGTTGTCGTAGTCGCCGATGGCGAGGCCCATGCCATAGACTTCGCGATCGAATCCGGAGCCGCGGGTCGCGTCGTCGAACGTGCCGTCGCCGCGGTTGCGATAGAGCGCCCCGGTCGAGCCGGCGCCGCTCCGATGGCCGGGCCAGTCCATGCCGTTTACGAAGAGCAGATCTCGATCGTCGTCGCCGTCGAAGTCGAAAAAAGCGACGCCGCTTCCCATCGTTTCGGGAAGGTATTTATCGCCGAAGGCCCCATTGTTGTGCTGGAAGCGGATACCGGCGGTTTCCGTGACGTCGGTGAACTGAACTCGGGTGGACGAAGTCTGGGCAATCTGGGCGGGGCCGGCTAGCGGGAGCGCGGCGGCGGTCACCATAGTCACAAGCAATCTCATCGACGTGTACTCCGGATGTTGGAATCGTTGTGGTGCTCGTGGACGGGCTGCCTTTCGTTGTTGTCGGCGGGATGGAGGCGCCGGTAGTCCCCGGTCAGGAATTGCGACGCCTCGTCGGCCTTGAAGCGGAGGTAGAGTTCCTGGTGCTGCGCCGCTTGCTCCGCCTGTCCCAGTCCCTGATTGGCGAGCATTAGATTGTAGTGGGCTTCCAGATCCTCTGGATCGATACGGAGCGTCTTCTCGAACTCCTCGATGGCGAGCACGTACTCTCGTTGGAGAAAAAGAATCCGGCCTATCTGATTGCGGACCACCCGATCGCGGGGGTACTGGGAGGCGGCGCGTCGAAAGTGCTCGAGCGCCTCGTCGTAGTGGCCTTCCGCCTTGAGCGTGAGGCCGTAGAAGTAATGGGCCTTGGCTAGCTCCGGATCGAGGGAGAGCGCCCGCTCCAGTGCCGCTTGCGCGCCAGTCGGATCGCCTTCCTGCACGCGCACGCGCGCCACGTTCACCCAACCGTCGGCGTAGTCGCGGTTCGCTTCGGTGACACGGAGAAAAGCGTTCTCCGCGCCACGCAGATCCCCTTGCAGCAAGAGCCCGATGCCGTAGTCGTTCCAGCGAAGCACGTCGTCCGGGTGGAGGATCGACGACGGGGTTGGGGGCGCTCCGGGATCGATGACCGGGAGCGTCACCGTCGTCTCCGCCATGGTGACGATGGGGACATCGGGAACGACTTTGAGCACGCCGGAAGCGTTCTCGGTGCTGCCGGTGAAGAGCCAGCGACCGTCGTCGGCGTGGGCAGTGAGCTCGAAATCTTCGTGTTCGGGATCTCGTTCGCCCGCGTAGGCCCATTGCGTGTTCCACCAGGAGAACTTCCGGTAGTTTAGCTTGGCGGTGAGCGTGATCTCGCCGCCAGCGTATTCGGGAACGGTTAGACGGAAGCGGACGGTGTTGGCCGCTCCCGGCGGAATGAGCTGCACGTAGAGGACGGAACGAGCCGCCCATGCGTTCCTCTTGTTGATGGGATTTCCGTTGCCGTCGAGGAGAAACGCGCGGTAGAAGTGCGCGGCGGGATTAACCGGGCCCGTGCCATTGTCTTCGACACTGCCGCTCCAGAAGAGGGTTCTTCCTTCATTGTCTTCGGCCTTGAGCTCCAGCCAGACTTCGAAGGCGTCCACCGTTCCGCCTGGAAAGAAATGACCGACGTTGCGAGTGCGCACGACCGCATCGATGCGGACCGACTCACCGCGCACGAGCACGGGCCTTGTGCGATCGAGGGGGGCGAAGATCTCTTCCGGGGGACGCGGTGCCCGCGGGCGAACGGGGGCGAGCATCTCGGCTTCCTCGCCAACGGCGAAAGTGCTCGCAATTTGGTGCTCGGTGGCGGGAGCCGGGCTGGGTGTCGTGTCGTCTTCGGCGGGCTCTTCGCCACGCACCAAGGCAAAAAGATCCACGGTGACCGGTGCCGCCTTCAGGAAGTCGATCACCGCCTGGAGCTGCTCGTCGTCATCATAGGCAACGGGAAGCGCGGTGTTGGCGGCGGCGAACCGATGAGAGTGGACCATGCCATCCACGTTGCCGGCGTCTTCGGAGGCGACGAGCTGCATGTGGCAATCGTTACAGGACATCGGTTCTTCCGGATAGTAGAAGGACCGGGCTCCTTGTCCGGAGATACCGCTCGCCTGCCAGTTGTCGTATTCGTTGAAGCCGCGTAGCCATCGGTAGTGATTGACCGGCGTGTCCAGGTGCACCTTGTGGCAGGAGGAGCAAAACGTCGAGACGTCTCCCTGGTGATGGGGCTTCAGGAACGTCCGCCGATGGGGCTCCGGATCCAAGCGCAGCACGAAGTCGTGAAGCACGCGGGCCCAGCGGTCCTCGCTGGCGGACAGCTCGTGAAGGGGCGGATACTCGATGACGAAACCGCCGTTTCCCATCGTGGAAGGCACCTCTACGATGGAATGACAAGAGACACAGCCGAGTCCGGCGTGCGCTTCGGGACGGTCAATGATCTCCTCGATGGGCGCGTCCATCATGCCGGAGAACAACAGCGCGTGATCGTGGCAGCCGCCGCACCACTTGGAGGGCTGGGCGCCGACCACGCTCTGCATGTACTCGACGGCCTTGCGATACCACTGGTTGTTGAACGACGCGAGGCGGTGCGAGGAGCTCGTCCACTGATCGTAGATGTCGGGATGGCAGCCAGCCTCGCCGCACGTCTGGGAGTCCATGAAGAAATCTGCTGGGATCAGACCGCCGTGCTCCGTCTGCGCTGACGAAGGGAAGAAGGGGCCGTTCTGGCCGCCCATGGCTTCGCCTTGCATGGAAACCGGAGGAAGATTCTGGTTGACCGCCGGCAGATCGCCGCTGCCGAGGTAATGGACTCCGGCAGCGAAAAGGATGGAGCCGAGTACGATGGCCGTCGGGAGGCGGCGGTAGACGACCATCACCACTAGTAGGGCGGCCGCGATCGAAACCGCAATGTGTGCGATCCAGAGCGGCCTCATGGGACGGAGGTTCCCGAGCACGACGAGCGCGAGACCGGTGAGCGCGGTCGCCGCGAGAGCGCCGGCGACGGTCCACCAGAGGAGCGGGGTCAGCTCGCCGCCTAGCAGCCGCTTGGCCAAGGGAATAGCGAGAAGGAGGATAAAGAGTCCCAGCGCCACGTGCAGCAGCACGTTGGCTGCGTAGAAAAGGGAAGCCTCGGCGAAGGCGGACAGGTAGCTGCTGTTGACAACAAGGATGAGAAAGCCGGCGAGGAGGAAGCGCCCCAGGTGTGAAGTCATGGTCCCGCGGATGTTAACCCCGATCCGGGGTTTTCGGTAGCTTGGAGTAGACTGGGGTCGAGGAGGCGAAGGACGAGCTTCCCCCTGATAGGCTCCTCGACGACAACATAATGAAAGACACGGTTCGCATCGCGAGTATTTGCGCTCTAGTGCTCGGGTTGGTACTACCGCTGTTTGCTCAAGAAGGGTGGCACTTCACGTTACGGCCGGAGGAAAGCCGTTTCACGGTCGATGTGGGAAGAGCCGGGTTCCTCAAGGTCTTCAGTCACGACCATGTCGTCGAGATCCGCGGGTTCAGTGGGGAAGTGGATTGGAACCCCGACGAGGAGGAGTTGGCTCGGATTCAAACGGACATGGAAGTCAAAGCGCTCGACGTCGAGAACTATCTGCAGATCCTTTTCGTTTCGGAAGAGCTCACGTTGAGTGAGGAGGAGGGAGACGAGCGGCGGGGACGCGTCACCGGCCAGATAACGCTGCGCGGTGTCACGAACACGGTGACGATTCCGTTGACGCTCACGGTGAGCGAAGAGAGCCTCCGCGCGCAGGGCGAGTTTCAGATCAAGGGAAGCGACTTCGGCATCGATCCGATCAGTGCTGCTGGTGGCTCGGTCAAGACCAAGGACCAGCTGGAGCTAACTTTCGACCTGGTGGGCGCGCGGGAGTAGCGGCCAACTGTTAGGGTATGACGACCGCGCCCTCTCCGCGTTCGTCGATGAGCGCCTCAATGTGCTCGATGATGACTTCGTGTCGACGGACGAGCCGGCTCATCTCCTGGGGCGACAAGTACGAACGGACGGCGTCCCGTATGTCCTGTTCGGTAAGGGTCTTGAAATGCTCCCAGGTATCCTGGTTCACGACGGTTAAACGTTCGGGATCCATGATGTCGGTCTTCTCTTGAAAGCCCCGCGTGTGATCGATCATCGCTAACGTATAGTCCGATGTGACAGGATGTTTGAGCCATTCCGGTCCACGTTGCAAATGAGATTGTCCAACAGAATCATGTCGCGGAGTTGTCGTACCCAGGCGGTGATGTTGGGCGGTTTGAACCCGTCCTTTTCTTCGTCCAGCAGGTCCTCGATCTAGATCTGCATGCTGCCGTCCCGCCCACCGACCCGACGACGTACCGTCGGCGGTATGTTCGTGATGCCGATCCGCAACGCCAGCTGGTAGGCGGCAGGCTCGAAGAGAAAGCTGTCGCGAAAGACCCGGTAGGACTGCCCCCAACGTAGGCGTCGCGCTCCGTACGGTCGGCTTCCCGGAACGCCGCATAGGCGCGAACCCCGTCTTTCTCCAGCAGCGCTTTGAGGGAGCGGTTGATTCCCTGTCCGATCGGCTTTTCGTCGATGACCGCGGCCGTTTTGAGGAATTCCATCACCTCGGCATCGTTCTTGAAGGGCAGGGGATTTCCGTCCGGGCCGATGAAGGTTCTTTCTGGGCTGGCAATCTCCGAGGACTGCGGGGTGGCTTGGAGAGGAGAGGCCAGGACGACGAGGAGAGAGATCCACAAAATCGCAGCCGAGCTAAGCTTCCGCATGGCCATGGCTGGATACCTCCTGCGGTGAAGATCTTCCAATTAGCCAGCCCTGTCAAGGGGGAGGGGGAGCTTGCTAATCAACCTCGTCAGACGCGGGTGACCGCACCTTCCGAGGCAGACGAGACGAGCTGTGCGTATTTTGCCATAACGCCCGTCTTGTAGGCAGGGGAAGGAGGTTTCCAAGTTGCTTTGCGCTTTTCGAGATCCGCTTCGACGTCCAGCCGGCGCGCGGCGATGTTGAAACGAATGGTATCGCCGTTTTGGACGAACGCGATGGGCCCGCCCGCGGCGGCCTCGGGCGCCACGTGCCCGACCATGAGACCGTGCGTCGCGCCGCTGAAGCGGCCGTCCGTTAGAAGGGCCACCGATTCGCCGAGACCCTGACCGACCAGAGCGGCGGTGACGGCGAGCATTTCTCGCATGCCGGGGCCACCTTTGGGACCTTCGTAACGAATCACGACGACGTCACCGGTTTTGATCTTTCCTTCTTGAACGGCCTCGAAGGCGTCTTCTTCGCGGTCGAAGACGCGCGCGGGTCCGGTGTGGTCGAGGCGCTCATGTCCGGCAAGCTTGACCACGCATCCTTCCGGTGCCAGCGAGCCGTGGAGGATCGCGAATCCTCCGGTTGGCTTGAGCGGCGCATCCACCGTATGGATGACGTTCTGGCCCGCCTCCTCCTGGGCGTCCTTGACCTCTTCGAAGAGCGTGCGTCCGGTGACAGTCATGCCGTCGTGCATGAGCCCGGCATCGATGAGGCGCTTCGCCAGAAGACGCATGCCACCGGCCTTTTCCATGTCGGGCGCGGTGAACCGTCCGAATGGCTTCATATCGGCCAGGACCGGCGTTCGGGAGGAGATGGTGTCGAAGTCTTCGAGCGTGAGAGGTACTTCGGCCTCTCGCGCGATGGCGAGGAGGTGAAGCACTCCGTTGGTGGATCCTCCGGTCGCTGCCACCGAAGCGATTGCGTTCTCGAGCGCCGCCCGCGTGAGGATCTTGCTGGGTCGGAGATCGTCGCGAAGCACTTGCATGACGAGCTCGCCGCAGTGAAATGCCGCTTCGTCTTTGCGCGGGTCGAGCGCGGGGATCTCGTTGGCCCCCATCGGAGAGATGCCGAGCATCGTGGTGGCGGTGGACATGGTGTTCGCCGTGAACTGGCCGCCGCACGCGCCCGCCGCGGGACAGGCCACATCCTCCAGTTCGTGGAGCTCCTTCTCGGTCATGCGGCCAGCCGCGCAGGCGCCCACCGCCTCGAAGACATCTTGAATCGTGACGTCTCTGTCATGGAACCGCCCAGGCATGATCGAGCCGCCGTAGAGCATCAGCGACGGCAGATTCATGCGCGCCAACGCCATGACCGTCCCGGGGATTGTTTTGTCGCAGCCCGAAAGGGCGACCACGGCGTCGAAGAGGTGACCCTGCACCACGAGCTCGATGGAGTCGGCGACCACCTCGCGGGAGATGAGGGATGCCTTCATGCCTTCCGTGCCCATGGCGATGCCGTCCGAGACCACGACCGTGTTGAACTCGATGGGGGTACCGCCCGCGGATCGAATGCCTTCTTTGACCTTCTCGGCGAGTCGACGCAGATGATAGTTGCAGGGCGTGACTTCGCTCCAGGTGTTGGCCACGGCGACGAGCGGTCGTTCCAAATCGACATCGGTGAGACCGGTGGCTTTGAGCATCGATCGGGCTGGTGCCCGAGAGGCTCCCTTCTTGATTGCGTCGCTTCGCATGTTGTTTCTCCGTTGAGCGCGAGTATATCACCGGCGTTCCCGGCATTCGATGACGCGGAGGTTGATCCGTTTCGAGTGAGCCGATAGTCTCGGTCGGCGGTCACGACAGAAATGGCAAACGATTCGATAGCCAGGGGAAGCTCTCACCTTCCCGCTCTTCAACCGGCGGAGCTACCTCTTTACACCGGGAGTTTCTGGAAGCTCGTCGGACCGGGGGCAGTGCTGGTGGGACTCGCCATCGGTGCGGGCGAGCTCATCGTTTGGCCTACCGCGGTCGGCCGATTCGGGGCGGGCATGATCTGGGCGGCAGGCGCCGGCATTCTCCTCCAGACGATCATCAACCTGGAGATTGCGCGCTACGCGCTGGCGACCGGCGAGACGGTCTATACCGGTTACGCTCGGTTGTGGCGAGGATGTGCGTGGCTCTTCATCCTTCTTAATGTCACCTCGTGGCTGCTGCCGGGTTGGGCGCGGAGCTGCGGCGAGGCGTTTCGCGCTCTGACTCTGGGTCCACAGGTCACGGCTCTAGAAGGCGGTCCCGACTGGATGTGGACGACGCTTACTTTCTTCATCGTGTCACTCATGCTTTTCGGTCCCAAGGTCATCTACAAATCGGTGGAACGCTGGACGTCGGCGATGGTCGTGGTGGCGGTGGTGGGGCTCGTTGTTCTGGCCGTGGCGCTCGGGAAGTCGGAGCTGTGGGTGAGCCTGGCGAGTGGATTCGTGAACGTCAGCTACAAGGAGGAGAGCGTCAGCTATCCGCAGTTCTTCAGCTGGATCGTCTTCGCCGGGGCGGGGGGGACGGCGAATCTATTCTTTTGTTTCTACCTGCGCGACAAGAACATGGGGATGGGCGCGCGGATTCCGGTTCTGACGAGTATCCTGCGCGACCGCGAGCAGCGTCCCTCGTTGACCGGCTTCCGCTTCGCGGATAGCGCGGCGAACCAGAGCCAGTGGCGCCGGTGGTGGCGTCACGCGGTGAAGGAGCAGATTCTCTTTTTCTGGTTCTTGAGCACGTTCACCATCCTGCTCTTCATCTTCGGATCGCTGGCGGTGGTCTATCCTCTGACCCAGGCGGGGATCGTGGAGTGGCAGGGTCTGCGGGCCTTCTACGAAGGCAAGGAGATTGGTTTTCTCGCTCTCGAAGCCGTGGCTTTGGGGAGAATCTATCCGTCTTTGACGACGGTGTTCCTGCTGGTGGTTGTGGCGACCTTGCTCTCGACCCAACTCACGCTGGTGGACGGCGTCTCGCGCAGCATCTCCGACATCATCCACACCAACTTCGCCTCGGCGCGATCGCGTTCGCTTGGTTTCTGGTATGCGGTGGTGGCGGCTGCTTGGATCTTTCTGGGTTGTTTCCTGACCTACGTGCTCGAGACCAGCACGCGCGCCCAGAGTTTTCTGTTCTTGACCGGGTTTTCGGGCGGGATCGCGATGGCGATCTACTGTCCGCTGACCATCGTGCTCAACCGACGCTTCCTGCCCGTGAGCGCGCGCCCCGGCTTCTGGATGACTATACTAATGACCGTGGCCAGCTTGTTCTACATGGGCTATGCGGTCTATTCGATCGTGACCCTGATCCAGGCGCGATTCTTCTAGCCGGTTTCCTCAGTATTTTTCGTACGGCGGATCCAAAAACCTCTCACAAGCCAAGCCACGAGCCCGGCACCGACTAGACACAAGATAGACCACACCCACGAGGACTCCACGAGAAGCACTCCGACGACGACTAGTGGACTGTAACAACTGAACGTTTAGTGGTTTTAATGCGTCGTGACGGATCGTTGTAGGTCCACTTCACGGGCTTGGGGTCTTCGTTGTACTTGCGAATGTAGCGCATGATCTTGCGGGTCAGGTCGTGGGTTGACGTGAACACGCCTCGATGGATCAGGGCACGCTCGATCTTGGAGAACCAGAGTTCGATTTTGTTCAGCCAGGAGGAATATGTGGGTGTGAAGTGGAGTCGGACTTTTGGGTTGGCCTCGAGGAACTGTGCGACCTTGGCGGTCTTGTGAGCCGACAGATTGTCGAGGATGACATGTATTTCGCGCTTTCGCTTGTGGCTCGCAACCAGCTGCTCCAAGAAGGCGACGAACTCCTGGCTGGTATGGCGGCGGACAGTCTTGCCCAAAACCACCCCCGTCTTCGTGTCGAAGGCGGCGTAGAGAGAAAGCGTTCCATGCCGGACGTACTCGAAACCGTGTCGCTCGGCCCGCCCGGGAGACAACGGCAAGATCGGGTCCCGTCGATCCAGGGCTTGGATCGCCGTTTTCTCATCAATACAAAACACCGCAGCGTGCTGAGGTGGATTCATATATAGACCGATGATATCCGCTGCCTTCGTCTCGAAATCCGGATCGTTGGAGGCCTTGTAATGCTCAATTCGGTGTGGTTGGAGACCATGCTTTTTCCAAGTGCGAGCCACCATCATGTGATGGATTCCCAGCTTCTTCGCAAGTCGACGCGTGCTCCAGTGAGTCGAGCCGTCGGTCGGTTTTTTCTGCGTCCACGAAAGAATCCGTGCTTCCATCCGAGGAGCTCTTGTCAATAGGTGTGTAAAAAAGTTCAGGCAGCAGCAACCTTCGACGACTCCGTTACCCTGTCTCCATCTTCAAATCGAACGCCCAGGTGAACCTCTCGCATCAGCTCCGGTGCGTTGAGCCGGCGAAAATTCTTCTCCGCAACCAGAAGCAGTTTGAAGATTGTCGCAGTGGCGGACTCGATTTTCTTGAACCTTTTGGCCGCATCCGTTCTCAATCTCAGTGCAGCGAACGGTGACTCCACGACGTTGCTCGTGCGAAGGTGTTGCCAGTGAGGCTTGGGAAAGGAATAGAAGCTGACCATCCGCTCCCAGTCCTCGTCGAGCACGTGCGCGGCCCCCGGAAGACCCTTGCGCAAGCACCAATCCTGGAACTTGGCCTTCTTCGTCTCGCACTCCTGCAGGCTGGTGGCGTAGGGGATCGCCGTCAACAGCGGCTTGGCCTGCGCCTGGTCCCTTTTCGGAATCCGGTCCAGTACGTTGAGGATTCGGTGGTTCCAGCACCGCTGTTCCTCAGCTTCTGGAAATACGTTTCGGGTCGCGGCCCAGATGCCGAGATGACCGTCACCGATCACCAAACGGGGACATCTCAGACCGCGCTTCTTCAGTCTCCGTAGCAGCGACGACCATGACGCTTCGGATTCTCGATGCCCGGCCTCCAGCGTCAGGACGATTTTCGTCCCGTCGGACAGGCCACCAACCGCAACTAGCACCGCCGCCTTGTCCTTCTCAAGGCCGGCCTTCACGTACACGCCATCTACCCACAGGTACACGAGCTCGAGTTCTTCCAGTGGGCTAGCTAGCCACTGCTCGTACTCTCCCTGCCATTTCTGTTTCAGCCGCGACACCGTGCTGGGAGAAAGTGGAGCGTCCTCCCCTAGAAGCCCGCGGAGCGACAGATCGAAATCTCCGTGAGCTAGTCCATGCAGGTACAGCTCCGGAATCAACTCGCTCACCGTTTCGCTCCGACGCTTGAACAGCGGAAGCACTCGACTTTCGAACCTCTCCTCCACGTCCCGTACTCTCGGCCGGCGAACCGTCACTGTGCCCACGCTCATCGTCAGCTTCCGAGGCTTACCGTATCCATTTCGATAGCCCGCCGTTGTGTCCACGGGCTTCCGTCTCTCCGATTTCTCACGCCCGAGAAGCTCCGTGACTTCGGCTACCATCAGCTCCTGCACCCAATCCTGGATCTCAAGCCTCGCCCACTTCTCCAGCGACTCCCAAGCCACCCTTGACGAACTCCGTCGTCCTGTGGTCTTTTCCTTCATGGCGGTGTTTCCTTCCGTTGGCCCCTTCACGCCGTGTTTCGTGACGCGGAAGGTTACTCCGCCTTTACTTTATTTCCACACCTTCTGAGGGTAGCTCCATCCGAGGCGTGAGCACTTGAATCGGACGCCCCTCGTGACGCGCGTACAGACCTGCCAGACGCTCCTCCAAGAATCGGCGTTTCCACTTGCTGATAAAAGGCGCCGTGCAGCCCACCGTCTGTTGCACCTGCGTATAGCTTGCACCGTCTGCCAGCAAGAGCAACATCCGAGCGATCCGCGCGTCATCCGCTCGACCGCTACGGCTCGAAACTCGTTTGCCAAGCTCCCTATGTTCCGCTTGAGTCAACACAACGGCTCTCCCTCGCATGAGAGAGATATTACAACTAAACACTAAATGTTACAGTCTACTAGTCGGTTCCCGGGAGCTCGCTGGTCAGTTTGGCGCTCACCGCCGCGCGATCGACTTCCTTTCCTCTGAGATAGACCTGACTGATCCGACGCGTATTGGTGATGTCGTCGAGAGGGTTTGCGTCGAGCACGATGAAGTCGGCGACGTTGCCCTGGGCAACGGATTCGATGTCGTCGATTTGTAGGACGATGGCCATGTTCTTGGTCGCCGCGGTAATGACCTCAGATGGCGTCATTCCGGCGAGGACCATGTCCGCCAGCTCGGTATGGGACGTCCACCCCGCTCCCGAGTCGGTTCCCATCCCGATAAGCACACCGGCCTCCTTGAGCTTAACCAGATTGCGTGCTTGAATTCCATAAGACTCCGCACCACGGGTATATCGCGGGGGTGCCGGGTCAGGGTTCTCGAGCCTCTCACGCATCGGCTGGATCTGTGACGGAGGATGGGTCTCACCGATCCACGGAAGATCTTCTGCTGTGTATCCCGGGTCTCCGTCCCCCGGGGGTGGCAGAATCGGCGTGACGAAGAGGTCCGGATTCTGTCGGGCGAGCTCGATGAACTCGTCATCGACTTCATATTCCCGATCCCGGATCATATGGGCGAAGCCGTCGGCTCCCGCACGAAGCAGTCCTTTGGAATGCTCCAAACGGGACGTATGGGCTATCACGCGCACGTTGTGCTGGTGTGCTTCCTCGATGACTGCCCGATAGAGCGGTTCCGGCATCGCCTCGACGGTACCGGCCCAATCGTCCACCCAGATCTTCACATACACTGGATTATGAGGAACCAGGTCCCGAACGGCCTGTCGCGCCTTCTTCCGTTGTCACATGAGCCCAGGAGTTCTCCCGGGGACTCCACCTTGCCCGCCGCCCGCGGTGCTGATGCCGCCGCCGACCGTCATCCATCGCGCTCCGTTGGGGATGTCTTCTTCTTGAAGCGTCCATGGCAGGTCTCCATGGTTGCCGTCGTTGCCCATGCTCACGTGGGTGGAGATGCCGTAGTAGGCCGCGCGTTGCATGCTCTCGATCAAGTTCTCTCGCGTGTAGTTCTCCCACGTCCTGGTGCCGTTTCTCGCGTTGGTGTAGCCAAGATGGCCGTGCCCGTCGATGAGGGCGGGCATGACGGTCTTGCCGGCTAGATCCACGCGCTCGGCACCATTCGGGGACTCAATCTCGCCGACGCGACCGACCTGGCCGAACCGGTTGCCCTCGACGAGGAACGCGGCGTTCTCGATGACGGAACCATCCCCGACGATGAGCCGTGCGCCCTCGAACAGGATGGCACCGGTGGTGGGCGCCCGGCGTTCCTGGGCGGGAGGGGAGCACGACCATCCCAGGGCCAGAGTCAGCAGACAAGACGATAACGTCGATACACGTCGCATGAGTCCTCCTTACGCCTACCGCCAGAGGCGGGGGTGGCGAATGTAGGTCGTCACCCGCCCGGAGCTGTCAAAAGACGGCCCTCGCCAAACCCCTCCGGTTTGCGCGAAATCACCCACTTCGGATCTTCGCTCCCCAATAACCCGCCTCGATGTCGCAGGATCGGAAGGAGTTGTGTCGCGGCGGAGTCGACCGGTTGCCCGGTACGAAATTTGGATAGATGGCAGTGGAGGGGCGTTCACATCGGGTCGAGGAGAGAGGCGATGGTCAAGAAGAGAGAAGTGAATGAGATCATGGTGTCAGCCGTCACCACCGTTCAAGTCGGACAGCTCAACATCTCATGCAAAAACAAGGCGTCCACGCTCTGCCTGTCGTCGGGAACGAAGGCGAGCTCCTGGGCATCGTGACTTCGACGGACCTGATAAGGGAGCATGATCCAGAGTTCGCCGTGGCTTACCTCATGAGCACGGGGGTCTGCACGGTACAGACGGAGACCAAGATCGAAAGCGCGGCGCGACTGATGCGCGAAAACCAGATTCATCACCTCGTCGTCGTCGAGGACGGCAAGGTGGTCGGTATCCTCAGCACGTTCGATCTCTTGTACTTGATGGAAAAGGCGGACGTTCCGAAGCGGCAATCGATCGTTCCGGCGGGTGCGAAGGAGTAGACACGTCCTGCGAAGGCAGGCGGAGTTGGTGGTCTGGGTTCTCCGGACCACCAGGACCGCGCGATCGGCAAGTACTCCCATCCTCTCTCTTGCCGCACGCGACCTGTTTGTGCTAGGTTTTCGCGTTTTCCGAGAGGGGGAAGCTAATGAAATGGTACGTGTATGTTGCCTATTTCTTCGGCGGCGCCTTTCTTGTTAACGCCATCCCGCACTTCGTCAGCGGAGTAACCGGACATCCGTTCCCGAGCCCATTTGCTTCACCGCCCGGTCAGGGAGAGTCTTCGGCGATGGTCAACGTGCTGTGGGGGTCGTTCAATCTCGTGATCGCTTACTTGCTCATCGGTCGCGTAGGTACATTCCAGCTTCGCCGACCGCGAGACGTGCTCATCGTCGGGATTGGAGGTCTCCTCATGGCGATGATGTTGTCCCAGGCATTCGGGAAGATCTACGGCGGCGCATAGTCAAACTCCAAACCTCGCCAGCCACCCGGCCAACGAGAGGGGTGGACGCGGACGTGTCCGCTGCGAGCCGCGTCCCAGTTTGACTTCTCCATCGGTATGCAATATACGGACGCGATACGCGAGATACCGGTCCGATCGTCAAGAGAGCGGCTGCTGGAACGATCGTGCCCGGGTCATTCCTTACGGAAGGAGAAGTGATGATGAGAGGCAAGGCTTTCGTCTTCAGTAGGTCCCGGCTGCACTTCATTCGTGTGGCTGTCATGGCGGTCGCTGCGTGCACGCTGTTCACGGCGGAGCTCACCGCGCAGCGGAACGCCGATGGGACCGGTACTCCGTACTTGAATACGATCATCGAACGGTTCGAGGCCGACCTACCTTCGTTCAACGGGGAGCATTGGGTGAACCTGCCTGGTATCGAGCACAATCCCTTTGCTTATCCCGCCGTCCGAGAAAGGATGGACGAGCTCCGGCCGGAGGGCTCTACCAAGCCGACGATGTTTCCCATCGTCCGGATGGATTTCGAGGGATACCAGGACTACAACCATCTCGTGACGGGGCTCCTGAATCGGGGCGTGGGAGGAATCATTCTCCCGATGCCCGAGACGGTTGCCGAGGTAGTCAAGTTCGTCGCAGCCATGCGCCATCCGTCACAGCGAATGACGCCGCACGAGCTTCGCTTTCCGTATGGAACGCGCGGGTGGAACGCGGGGGCGGCGACCAGGTACTGGGGCCTTCCTTCCAATAACGACTACGCGAGGATCGGCGACGTGTGGCCCCTCAATCCTCAGGGAGAGCTCATGGCCATCGTCATGGTTGAAACGCCCCAGATGGTGGACATGATCTACGACATTCTCATGGTTCCCGGTTTGAGCGGCGTGCTGATCGGTCAAGGGGATTTGAGCATCCGGACCGGCGTCGGGCAACCCGGAGCCAACCAGTATCATCCGGAAGTCGAGGAGCAGGTTGCGAGGGTTGCCGCGGCGTGCGTGGAGTTGGGAAAGCTGTGCGGCTCCTACCAAAATCCTGCGGAGGGTGTTTGCCCGGATCCAGTGTGCGGACAGGTGTATCGCGTCAAACAGGGATTCAGGCTGTTCACGTCAGGGCGGGGGAACTACACCGGGCAGTGACGGGCGTCGACATGCTTCTTGTCCTTCACGCCGGCGTAGTGACGCCTTAGCAGTTGACACCGGAGGTCAATGCCATGACAGAGAAGTCAATCAGAAAGTCCGCAGTGTTGCTCGCCGTTGTTTTTGTGGCGGCCTATTTTTCGCTGGACGCTCTCGGGGCGGCCATTGCCGCGAACTCGACTCAGGACGAGGCGGAGAACGTGCGTCTCGTGGGCTATCACGATATGCAGGGCCGTCAGGCGCTGCAGGTCACGACCAAGTCCGATGCGGCCAATGGAAGCTAGGTCTACGTTGGCCACGTTCCGAACACCCGGACGCGCGAAGCGACTCTCAACCCCATCACCGGACGGAACGAGTGGAACGGGACGTCCATCCTCGATATCTCCGATCCGGCGAACCCGAAGCTCGTCTGGCACATCCCGAACGAGGTCAGCGCGAACTCCCGCTCGGCGTCGGTGGTCTATGACTATGAGTTCGACTCGGATCCTCCGGGGAGGGACTACCTCGTTCGCAACTCCGAGGCCGAAGACGATCGGGTGTTCCAGATCTTCGACATCACATCGAGGGACACGGATCCTTCACAGATTTCGTTGGTGGCGGAGATTACCGGCACGCCGGAGAACTCGTGCGGAACCGGATGTGGAGGGAAGTTCATCAACCGGGTGCACAAAGGCCATTGGTCGGAGGAGTCGGGTCTCTACTACACCGCTTCCCAAGAGCCGGGTTTCCGTTCGGCGTTGGTCCACATATGGGACCTCAAGGACCCAAAGAACCCGCAATTCGTCGCCCGGGCCTGGCTGCCGGGCCAGAAAGACGGGGAGCCGGACTACGAGGACCAATATATTCACCATCCCATCGTCGATGAGGCGAACAACCGGATGTACGGCGGATTCCGCGAGGGAAGCGGCCACGTGGCCGCCTGGGATATCACGGACCCGGCGAACCCGACGTTGGTCTGGTCCTTCGACACCTCGCCGCCGGGGCGAGGACCGCACACGATCTCTCCCATCGTCTACGACGCCGTGCCTAACATCACCGCCGCTGATGGTGAGCTGCCGAGAACCTATGCGTTCGTCACCGATGAGCTAGGGCGAGAGTGCAACCGCGGCGTCAAGAGCAGGGCGACCATGTTCGACATCACGCACGAGAGCCATCCGACGCCGGTCGCGACCTGGCAGGTGCCCATCGGCGATTTCTGCGACCGAGGGGGCAACTTCGGCCCGCATCAGCATGCCGAAACCGTCAACGGTCAACTAAATCGATTCGAGGACAAGCTTGCCTGGGTTGCCTACTTGAACGCGGGCGTGAGGGTGGTCGACATCTCCGATCCGTACAACCTGAAGGAGGTCGGTTACTACATTCCGAAGACCAACGCGAACCCCGGGCCTGGACAGGCACGACCCAATCCGATCCAGCTCACCGACGTCGACGTCGATCACCGGGGGCTTGCGTACGCATCCGATCGGTCCGCTCCGTCGTGCTTGGGGCAAGGGGAGTCATGCGTTGGCACGGGGCTCTTCATTTTCGAGTATACGGGGAAGTAAACCCCACTTCTCATTGACAGATCTCTTCGGTACACAGTACTCTCTCGGTCCGGCCGGGATCCCCTGTTCCGGGAGGAGGAGGTTCAGATGCGAGTCGGACATCGAAGTCTTTCGGGTCTGGCGGTCGTCATGGTGGCGTTTCTGGCCACCGGTTGCGACAGCGTCATGGATGAGACAGGCAACGTAGGCACCGCGAGTGCCGAGGGTCTCGCGTCCTTGGCCCGGGAGTCCCTGTCTCAGATTGACGGCGAGATAGTTCTGGCCGGCCTGCAGGAGCCGGTCGAGGTGGTGCGCGACGAGTTTGGAATACCGCACATCTACGCGCGGAACATCGATGACCTCTTCTTCGCGCAGGGATACGTCATGGCCCAGGACCGGCTCTGGCAGATGGAGATGTGGCGCCGGTGGCGGGAGGGACGGCTCGCCGAGATCTTCGGGCCCGAGGCGTTCGACTATGACGCACGCACGCGGCTGATGATGAATCGTGGGCCCTTCGACGACTCCGAGTGGACGAGCTACCACCCAGAGGGCAAGCGCATCTTCACCGCCTACGCAAACGGGGTCAATGCCTATATTGACCAACACGCGGACAACCTGCCGGTCGAGTTCAAGCTCACCGGTGTCGAGCCGGGACTTTGGACCGCCGAGACGGTGGTTCGGCGGTGGACGTCCCTCGATTTCCCGAGCGCCGGGACCAATGCGTTGGATGAGATTGAGCTGGCACTCGATGTGGCCGAGCTCGGAGTCGAAGAGGCCAACCGGCAAGCCGCGCCCCTTCCGTGGGATGACCTGGTGGTTCCCGAGGGGCTCGACGTCTCGATCATTCCACCCGAGATCGTCGATGCCATGAAGGCCGGCGACGACGATCCCCTGGAGGCGGGAGTTCTCCCCGCGCTCGAAATCGTCGCACCGTACCCGGACTTGGTCGCGAGCCGGCGGACGGCCGTTGTGCCGTCGATGGAGCCACTTCTCGAAGTAGGGAGCAACAACTGGGCCGTGAGTGGGGCTCTGTCCACGACCGGCCAGGTGATGGTCGTGAACGATCCTCACCGTCGCGTCGAGAACCCGTCGCTCCGATACTACGTGCACCTCAACGCACCAGGATGGAACATCATCGGGACGGGCGAGCCGCCCTTCGTCGGCACCCAAGCCGGCCACAACGAGCGGATCGGGTGGGGCTTTACCTTCGCCGGAGTCGACGTGAACGATGTGTTCATCGAGGAGGTCAACCCGGACGATCCCAATCAAGTCAAATGGCAGGACGGCTGGGAGCCACTCCGCATCGTGCGGGAGGAGATCCCCGTCAAGGGTGAGGCGCCGCGCACCGTCGAGATGAAGTTCAGCCGCCACGGCCCGATTTTCTTCCAGGACACGGAGAACCACCGTGCTTACGCGGTTCGTTCCATCACCCACGATCCGGGAACCGCCCCGTATCTGGGGAGCCTCCGCCTGGCTCAAGCGGAAAGCTGTAACGAGTTCTTCGAGCGGGCCATGTCTTGGAAGGTGCCCACGCACAACCTGATCTGCGGGGACGTCGAAGGCAACATCGCTTTCCAAGCTTCGGCGCTCACACCGGCCCGAGACGGTTGGAACGGGCGGCTGCCGGTGCCGGGTACCGGACAGTACCAATGGCGCGGATTCCGAAGTGATCTCCCGCGTGAGTTCAATCCAGAGCGAGGCTGGGTCGGATCGGCAAACAACGATACTCATCCGCCGGACTACCCAGGGCCGCCGGTCATGTTTCATCGCGCGAGAGGCGTGGAGTCCTCGCGGATTGCACGGATGCGCCAGCTTCTGAAGTCGGATCAGAAGTACTCGATCGAGGACCACAAGAAGATCCAACTCGACGCGTACTCGTTGCGAGGCGAGGCCGACATCCCTTTGTTTCAAGGATGGACGTCCGAGGACGAAGACGTCGAGCGGGCGCGCGACCTGGTCGCCACGTGGGATGCGGTCCTCGCGAAGGAGAGCGCTGCCGCGGCCATCTACTTCATTTGGCGCGACGAAGAGGCCGATGAGGCGGCGTGGGATCCTGAAACCCCAGCGGACGAGCGCCAGCCGCTCGTTGCGGAAGGCCTGAAGAAGACCGTGGACCGTTTGACGGAAGAGCTGGGCTCTGACTGGGCCGAGTGGCGATACGGACGGGTGCAGCAGAGCGAGTTCCCTCATCTGCTGGCGGCCGAGTTCGATTTGCCCACTGTCGAGCGGTCGGGCGGGTTCGGAACGATTGCCGCCACCTCGGTCAGCTTTCGCCATATCCTGGACACGGCCGACTGGGATCGTTCTGTATTCAGCACGATGCCCGGTCAGTCCGGACAACCCGAGAGCCCGTTCTATGGCAGCCTGATCGAACGGTGGGCCAACGGCGAGTACTTCCAGCTGGCTTACAGCCGCGAGGCGGTCGACGAGATTGCCGCCTATCGCCTCACCCTGCAGCCGGAGTGAGTTGAACCAGAAGGACGGTGCGGAGGCGTGCAGGTCGAGCCTCGCCGTCTCGTTGTCCGCTTCGTCCAACACACCAACTCATGGTTAGAGATTTCCCCTCACTGGCCTGGATGTGCTAGTTTCGGCGTCCAGATAGGCAAGAGTCAGGCGTGCCATTGATGATTCGTCCCCGTTTCATCGGGTAGCCGCGACCGACGTTCCTATCTTTCCGCACGGAGACGAAGAGCCCCTATGAATGTTGGTTTGGTATCAGAAATGGCCTTTCACGTCGTTGGAGGTCTCGGCATTTTTCTGCTCGGCATGAAATACATGCAGCAAGGTCTTCAAGTTGTTGCCGGCGACAGCATCAGACGCATGATCAGCGCGGTTACCTCCAACCGATTTATGGCAGTGGGTATAGGGCTATTCATTACCACCCTTATTCAGTCGAGCTCGGTCACTTCGGTGATGGTGATCGGCCTCGTCAACAGTGAGCTAATGACGCTCAACGGAGCCATTGGGGTCATCATCGGTGCCAATATCGGCACCACGATCACTGGGTGGATACTGGCTTTGAAAATAGGACAATACGGTCTCCCCCTGCTCGGCCTGGCTGCCTTTGGCTGGTTGTTTATCAAGGCAGAAAAACTACGATACTCAGCCCTGGCGGTGCTTGGGATTGGGATGGTGTTTTTCGGCTTGGAGATCATGAAGGATGGTTTCGAGCCGGTGAGAGATCTTCCAGAATTTGCAGCGATGTTCCAAATGTTCGAAGCCACCGATTATCTCGGTGTCTTGAAATCCGCTCTGGTAGGTTGTGTGGGGACCATCATCGTTCAATCTTCGTCAGCTACCCTGGGGATGACGATCGCTCTCGCCAATACCGGCGTGGTCGATTTTCAAACCGCAGGAGCTTTGGTTTTGGGCACAAATGTTGGGACGACAATTACCGCCTACTTGGCTTCTTTAGGGGCGGACGATGTCAACGCCAAACGGACTGCCTACTTTCACATATCGTTCAACGTAGCTGGAGTTGCTGTGATCACGGCTCTGTTCCTCCCTGTGTATCTCCCCTTCATAGACCGCGTTGTGATGGGAGGGGTGGATCCAAACATACAGCTGCCAGGGGGGACCTTTCCCTACATGACGGCCGGGATTGCTGCGGTACATACTGTGTTCAACGTTGTGACGGCACTCTTGTTCATTCCGTTCATCACCGCCATAGCAAACACCCTGAGAAGACTGGTTAAGGACAAACCCGTGGCGGAAAGGGTTCGTTTGACGCACCTGGATCTCAATTTGGTGATGTCTTAAGATTCCTGTCAAAGAAAAACGATGTATGGTTCCCCAAGCTCAAAACCCGTCCCCGTCATGGGGACAGAAAAGGAGAACCATACATCATGGGAAAGGTACTACCGAGTCAGCGATTACTCAAGCAGTTCGAGGAACAACTGGTATTTGGGGAGATGAATCTCTCGGAGATCGTCCGGTCGGGAGCTCAGATGATGCTTCAATATGCGTTGGAGCGCGAGGTGACGGAGGCGTTGGGTCGAAACTACTATGAGAACGCTCCGGCAACGACGAAGGAGAAGGGACGACGCAACGGGTATGAGTCGCATCGGGTCCTCACGGGCGAGGGAGCGGTAACGGTGCAAGTGCCGCGGGTACGAGAAACAGAGAAGGTGTTTCAGTCAAAGATTCTCGACGCCTACGTGAGCCGGACCGAGAAACTCGATGAACTGATCGCGCGGATGTACGTCCACGGGATGTCGACGCGTGACATTGAGGCGACGTTCGCGGACGTGCTGAGCGGCACGGGTGTCTCGAAGTCGGTGGTGAGCCGGGTCACACGGTGTCTGTCGGAGGATTTCGAGGCGTTTCGAAAACGGGATCTCTCGAACGAGAAGCTGTTGTATCTCGAGCTCGACGGCACGTACCTGCGCTACCACCAAGGAGCGGAGAGGAAAGAGCCCATCCTCGTTGCGACCGGCTATCGCGCTGATGGGACGCGAGTTCTTCTTCATATCGGTGTCGGCAACCGAGAATCCTACGAGAACTGGAAGGGGTTCTTGCAGGAGATGGTGGCCCGAGGAATGAGGGAGCCGTTGCTCATCGTGACGGACGGGAATCCTGGAGTGCTCAAAGCGATCGCAGAGGTCTTCCCTCGAAGCCTCAAGCAACGTTGCCAGAAGCACCGCCTCGAGAACATCCTGGGCAAGGCTCCGAAGGAAGTGCGCGACGAACTCAAGGCGGCCATCCTTGAGTCGTTCCATGCGAACAGCTACGAGCAAGGGCTGAAGAAGGGTCGGGAGGTGATCGCTCGGTACCGTCAACGATTCCCGAGCGCGATGAAGTGCATGGAAGAGACCCTCGAAGCGTGTCTTCAGGCGCTACGCCTTCCTGCGGCGCATCACAAAAGGCTTCGCACGTCGAATCTACTTGAGCGCACGTTCGGAGAGCACAAACGTCGCACAAAGGTCATTCCTCACTTCTTCACCGAGGAGGCCGCGATGAAACTCTCGTTCGCTGTGCTCTTGGCCGTCGCAAACAAATGGCGCGGCGTGAGGATGGATGTCTTCGCCGCTAGGAAAGTCGAGGAGCTTCGCAACGAGCTTCTCCCGCAAGGCACGTCGGAGGAATCAGCAGCTTAACCGAGCGCGGGGAACCGTACGGAGATTTGACAGGAAAATTAAGACTTGACCCTCAATTTGGTGAACTCGCCTTTGATCGCGATCGAACAGTCTCGCTTTGAAATCACGCGAACGGATCAACACGTAAGAGCGATGCTGGATGACTTGCGCACAATTATTACCGATAAGAAGGAGCACCGAGACTTGGTTGATAAGACTTTCGAGCGAGAGAGGATTATCGACAACGTTCAAATCGAAGTGACGCGGTTTCTGACCGACCTACTTTCTGTTGACCTGAGTCATCACGTCGCTGAGGAGGCGAGATCCCAGCTGCGACTAGCAGACGAGTTCGAATCGGTTAGCGATTACGTAGCCAACGTCTTGAAGCTCTATCTGCGATTACAAGAAGCTAACGTGGCTCTATCGCCGGCACAACAAAAAGAGTTGCTGGAGTTACACGACGTGATCGCCGCCTATTACGATAAGGTGAATAAAGGCTTCGCAGTTGACGCCCACGATGAGTACTTGGCAAGAATACGTCGGGATAGCCGTGAGATCACCGATAAGATCAGGGCGTTGAGAGACCGCCACTGGAACCGGTTATCGGAGGAGACTGTTGATCCGTTGATCAGTACTTCCTACATGGACATTGCTAATGCCTATCGAAGAATGAAGGATCACCTGTTGAACGTCGGGGAGGCGATAGTGGGCGGCAAAAATGTCGGCAGACAAAGAATCGAGTCTCCTGAGGAAGTGGCCTCTGACTGAGACCGGACGGAGAGGCGAGCAGGGCCCGCGAAAGAACGTCACTGAGGCGCGGCAGCACGGAGAAGCGGGCCTCGCCGACGCTTCGGCTGGCTCCGCCTCATCGCATTCCCCCGGCCGGCGGTTTCGAGTACAATCGATAGCACTGGGCGGCGCTTCGTCCAACCTGCAAGCGCTGTCAGGTAGCGATTCCAATGAAGCCGTTCTCAATGCACGCGAAGGGTGCGCCTCCTCCGCGCCGGGGCAGATGACCGTCAAGCGGTGCGCTAGTACGCGGCGCTACGCGTTTTCGAGGCCGCGGCCGTAGTCCTTCCTAGAAAGGGGGCCCTCGTTGTCGGCGCCTGGCTCGGCTCCACTGCCTGTGCGCTCAAAGTGGGACGCTCCGTTGTCCTTTCGAATTTCAGCCACGTCGGCTTGTGCAGTGAGGACGAGACGCAGAGTCGGGTCCGCGAGCTCTACCGGAACATGGGTATGTATTTGGGAATTATATATAACACTTGACTTGATCCGAGGGGATGTCCCGCCGGATGTTGAATTTGGTGTAGCGGCGGCTCCTTGGCCGGCCTAAGAATAGGTCTGCCAATAAACCGTCTCCAGAGGGGGACAAGGAGCCACCAATGCCTAGGAAATCGAAGAAGCCAGTAAGAAAGCAAACGCACTCGCCTACGGGCAAGGTAGTTGGCCAAGTCGGTCAGATACTGCTACCGATGATAGCTGGGATCGCGGCCACGAAGGCGGATCTGACGGAATGGGTGTACGAGCAAGGACTGACAGCTCTGCACCTACTGCTCAGAGAGGACGCCGAGGAGATCGCGGGGCTCAAGGGCAAGCACGAGAAGGAGCGAACTCATAACCACTGTGGGAGCACGAACGGAGAGCTGAGCTTCGGTGGTCGTCGCATCCAAGTGTCGCGACCTCGAGTTCGCTCGAAGTCGGGCGAGGAGGCGTCGCTTCCACACTTCGAAGCCTTCCGCGAAGAAGACCCGCTTCCAGAGCGAGTGTTGAATCAGATCTTGGTGGGGGTATCGACCCGAAATTACGAATCGAGTCTGGACAAACCCACGGCCAAGTTGAAGTCTCGTGGCACGAGTAAGAGTGCCGCCAGCCGTCACCTCGTGAGCCAGACGACTAAGAAGCTCGAGGAATACCTGTCTCGGCGGCTAGAGGAGTTCGAGCTTGCGGCACTGATGCTGGATGGCCTTGAGGTGGCCGGACAGACCGTCGTCGTAACTCTCGGTATCACAATAGATGGAACGAAGGTGCCCCTGGGTATATGGCTGGGCTCGACGGAGAACTCTCGGGTGTGCACCGCGATGTTGCAGGACCTTCTCGAGCGAGGCTTGCGCGTCGATGAGTCGATTCTCTGCGTAGTGGACGGAGGCAAAGGCATCCGCAAGGCACTCGTCGACGTTTTGGGGGACCTCGCGGTCATCCAAAGGTGCCAGATCCATAAACTCCGGAATCTTCGCTCGTACCTTCCCAAGTCTCGTCACGCCTACGTGCTCCAGACGATGAAGGAAGCCTACAAGTGCAAGAGTGCCGACAAGGCGCGCAAGCGACTTCAGGCATTGGTGTCGTGGCTCGAGCGAAACGGCTACGACGAAGCTGCCGGAAGCCTTCGTGAAGGGATGGAAGAGACACTCACGGTCGTGAAGCTCGCGCTGCCCGCCTTAGGTCAAGTCTTAATTTTCCTGTCAAATCTCCGTACGGTTCCCCGCGCTCGGTTAAGCTGCTGATTCCTCCGACGTGCCTTGCGGGAGAAGCTCGTTGCGAAGCTCCTCGACTTTCCTAGCGGCGAAGACATCCATCCTCACGCCGCGCCATTTGTTTGCGACGGCCAAGAGCACAGCGAACGAGAGTTTCATCGCGGCCTCCTCGGTGAAGAAGTGAGGAATGACCTTTGTGCGACGTTTGTGCTCTCCGAACGTGCGCTCAAGTAGATTCGACGTGCGAAGCCTTTTGTGATGCGCCGCAGGAAGGCGTAGCGCCTGAAGACACGCTTCGAGGGTCTCTTCCATGCACTTCATCGCGCTCGGGAATCGTTGACGGTACCGAGCGATCACCTCCCGACCCTTCTTCAGCCCTTGCTCGTAGCTGTTCGCATGGAACGACTCAAGGATGGCCGCCTTGAGTTCGTCGCGCACTTCCTTCGGAGCCTTGCCCAGGATGTTCTCGAGGCGGTGCTTCTGGCAACGTTGCTTGAGGCTTCGAGGGAAGACCTCTGCGATCGCTTTGAGCACTCCAGGATTCCCGTCCGTCACGATGAGCAACGGCTCCCTCATTCCTCGGGCCACTATCTCCTGCAAGAACCCCTTCCAGTTCTCGTAGGATTCTCGGTTGCCGACACCGATATGAAGAAGAACTCGCGTCCCATCAGCGCGATAGCCGGTCGCAACGAGGATGGGCTCTTTTCTCTCCGCTCCTTGGTGGTAGCGCAGGTACGTGCCGTCGAGCTCGAGATACAACAGCTTCTCGTTCGAGAGATCCCGTTTTCGAAACGCCTCGAAATCCTCCGACAGACACCGTGTGACCCGGCTCACCACCGACTTCGAGACACCCGTGCCGCTCAGCACGTCCGCGAACGTCGCCTCAATGTCACGCGTCGACATCCCGTGGACGTACATCCGCGCGATCAGTTCATCGAGTTTCTCGGTCCGGCTCACGTAGGCGTCGAGAATCTTTGACTGAAACACCTTCTCTGTTTCTCGTACCCGCGGCACTTGCACCGTCACCGCTCCCTCGCCCGTGAGGACCCGATGCGACTCATACCCGTTGCGTCGTCCCTTCTCCTTCGTCGTTGCCGGAGCGTTCTCATAGTAGTTTCGACCCAACGCCTCCGTCACCTCGCGCTCCAACGCATATTGAAGCATCATCTGAGCTCCCGACCGGACGATCTCCGAGAGATTCATCTCCCCAAATACCAGTTGTTCCTCGAACTGCTTGAGCAATCGCTGACTCGGTAGTACCTTTCCCATGATGTATGGTTCTCCTTTTCTGTCCCCATGACGGGGACGGGTTTGAGCTTGGGGAACCATACATCGTTTTTCTTTGACAGGGATCTTAAGACATCACCCCCGCCTTACTTCGCCAGTCTCTTGCCACGACGAACGCCATTGAGAATCTCAACGGAACCATTCGCAGAGTATCGAGAAACGTCAAGCGTTGGTAGAGTCCTTCCATGGTTCGCCGATGGACCGCTCTTGGCGTCGTCACCGCGCAGAAAAAGTTCCGGCGTATCAAAGGCTATCGCCATATGGGCGCTCTCGTTCACGCGCTTAGAAGCAAACAGAAATCTCTTGACAGCGATGAGTTTGCTGCCTAAGAGTATTCACAGGTGCCGCCGCTACCCGACCAAATTCAACAGCGGCCGGGACATCCCCCTGATCCGACCCACCGTACTATAACCCCACCTGCCGAAATAACCGCGGCTAGGTTTGGTTCGGGAAGTTCGAATAGAGAAAGGAAGGAGCCTTCAATAGTCGGAAAAGAATATCTCTTATGAGCGACAAACCAGTACAACCTCCTCGTCCAAAGCCGCCGCGTCCGATAGAAAGAAGGGAAAGGGAATCAGAACGGAGAGAACGAATCCCCCAAAACGAGAAACCTCCGTCTCGCCCAAAGCCAGAAAAAGTAGGGAAAGTCATACAAGAAAGGCCAAATAAGCCAGAGTGAAAAGATTTAAAGCGACGGCAATAACTACAGAGCGGTAACACCACTTAACGGAAGCATACTTTCGATGTGTGATCTGTCGGTTATGTTCTATCTGCTCCTTTAGTCCTTCAGCTCTCTGTAGTAGGAACGTCTCGAACGCCTTTTCGTCTGGGGACGATTCTCCAACACACTTGAAATGTCGCCTGAGATCCTCGTGAAAGACGCCCCACTGCTCAGTGTTTTCTACCTTGTGAGTGCGAGGCCAAATCGTTACCAATGCGAACATTGCGGCCGTGAAAAGGATGACAGCGCATATCATTTGAAGGAACGTCAACACTGGATCCATTTCGTTCTTTAGAAGGTTTGTGGTTTGCGATGCCAGGAATACAATCAAGACTAGGCCAATGCTAGCTTTAACATCTAGTGTGTCCGATAGGCCGAAGAACATTCGGTCTTTCTGTTCGAGGCTTTCGACATCGTTCTGCATAAGAGAGCTCATCTGGTTTTCTCCTTGCGGAGAAGGATTCTAGCGGACGAGAGCCCTGTAGGGCAAACGCTTCCCGTCCATGCCTCGACGGGCTGAAAGTCTGGGGGGAAATTAAGTGACATAATTACCCCGAAAACAGCAACGCCCCGGGGAATTACCCCCGGGGCGCCAACAAACTTTTTCTGGCCGCCCACCACGGCGGCCAGAGGAGCTTTCTCTACTATGGAAGACTATACTTTCTTTTCTGTCTTACTGTCAATCTTTGTGTCACTCTCCCACTTGCTCCGTTCTCTTTGGAAGGGGCCCGGCCGGTGGCTGTGGTGGAAAGCAATGGATCTAATTCACCCACTGCCGCCACCGCGTGTACTTTAAGGAGGAGAGCACGATGAGCAAGCGACCAGGTTACGGAAACGCAAAGCCCGACATCTTGACGACGGCGCTTCGGCGCGCGTTTGAGGATTACTATGGCCCCAACGGGGAGCGGCTACCGCGACCCGCTGCTGAGTTCGTTGTCAGCGATGAGGTTGCGGTAGAGCAACCGACGTCCGACAAGACCCGCGACGATTGAAACCATCTGGTCGGTGGTGTCGGCCTCACGGATGTTGTGCTTCAGCGCAAACTCGGTGACGTATTTCTGCAAATGCTTCGGGCTGAGCTTGTGGAATGTTCCCTTGTGGGCGCGTTTCAACATTGACCAAAACGACTCGATACCGTTGATGTGAGCCTGCTGGCGGACATACTCGCCGGCTGAGTGCTTGACCGCTTCTCTGTCTCTCGGCAGCCCATCGTAGGCGGTTGCGTCATCGGTGTATACCTTCGCGGTAGTGGCCGCATTGTCTAGTATGAAGCCTTGGAGCGTAGGCTTGTCGGCATTCTCGATCACCTTGGCCCGGACTTGCTTGCTCGCCCGATCCTTCATTGCGACGACGGCGGTTTTGCCTTTGGCGCCACGGCCAGTCAGAGCCTTCCGCTTCGACGCTCTCATGTTGCGCCGTTTGCCGCCGAAGTAGCTTTCGTCCACCGCTGCGACGTCGGTTCCGCGTTTCGTTCGACTGCCGTAGTGATTTTTGCGACCGACGACAGGTTCCCTCAGGGCGCGCTCGGCGTGATTGTTGTCAAGCCAGACGAGAGGGTTTTCGGCGAACAGCGTGAGTGTCTCCCATCTCTCCAGCATGTAGCGGACCGCCTTGCCGAAGTCGCTTCGCGGCAATCTTCTTTGGCTCTCGCCCCATTGCCGAATCGCTTTCAAGATCCGCTGCGAACGTTGCTTGCGTAAACGAAGTCTCAGTTTCTGAGCTTTTTCATCGCCGGGAAACGGACCCGGGACCTCGCGTTCGACTTCGTACAGCTCTCCGATCAAACGAAGCACTTCGGAGCAAGCTTGCGGGTAGTGCTCGCTGGCTTCGTCGAACTTTCTTTTCACGTGCGCCCAGCAGTGGGCGAGACGAAACTGTGGACCGGCACGAGCCGCGTAGCCGTCTGGACCGGCTCGAGCTAGCACCTCGTACACCGCGTAGCCGTCCACAACCGCGATGCCGGAGTAGGTCCCCAGCACCTTTTGGCCATCTTCCGTCGATTTCGTCGGCAGCATTCGGTAGTACGCGATGTCCGGACTCGAAACGCCCCACACCGTGCCCGCCGACTTCTTCATCGAGCCCATCAGAGGCCACCGCGTTTCGTCGGCGTGGATGACGGGTGACTCCAAAACCTTCTCTCCCAGAGCGTCGTACACCGGATTCAGATGACGTGCCAGTACGTTCAGCTGGTCCCACAGCGTCTGGCTGTCGATATCTAGCCCTTCGCGGCGCATCATCCGAACCTGGCGCTCGAGAGGCATATGGTCCAGGTACTTGCTGATGGCCACTTCGGTCGCGAACTCCACCGAGTAGCGGCCTCCGGGCTGAAGCTTCGTCGCCGCCGGTGCGGTGACGACGTTCGCGTTACATCGGCAGCGGTACTTTTTCCGCAAATGCCGTTCGATGACGAAGCTCCGCTTCACCACCGTCACCACTTCCGATTCCTCGTATTGACCCGCCATCTCGCCCAGCTCGCCGTCGCACACCGAGCACTTTTTCTCTGTCTCGGCGAGTTCGATTACTTTGTCGACCACGGGAAGATGAGGCTGTTCGCGCGGGCCGTGCCCTTTCTTCTTGTTCTTTTTAGCCTTCGTTTTCTTCCGGGTCCGCTTTTCGTCGATGCGGAAAATGCTCTCTCGCTTTTCCTGTAGTTGCTTGAGAACCGACAGTTCAAGTTGCTCCGTTTCCGGCACACCATGGAGTCTCGCCAGTTCCACTCGCAGACGAACGTTTTCATTGACGAGGCGCTGGTTCTCGTTATCAACGAGGAGAGCTATCTGGCGGAGTGTTTCGAGGTCGTGTTCGTTTTTTATGCGAACCACGGAATACGATTAGATCATAGAGACGATCTCACGGCAAGTGAAAAATGCTTCATTTCAGGAGGTGACAAAGATATTTTTCCGACCAACCGGCTCACCTCCAGAAACAACGACAACTCTGTCGTCGTCAGTCGCACTGGCTCGCCGTCACCGCTGGACCACAGGCATGCGAACTTTCCCTCTTCGAGACGTTTCGCGTAGACGCACAGTCCGGTCCCGTCCCAGTGCAGAACTTTCGCGCGGATTCGGTTGCGGCTGACGAACAAGTACAGCTCACCGCTCAGCGGGTCACGACCAAGCTCGTTCATCACCAGCGCCGACAGACCGTCAAAGCCCTTGCGGAGATCCGCCGGCGCCGCGTACGCCCACGCCGACACCCGACGGCTATTCCACTTCATCCCAGCTGCTCAACAAGCCGCAGCAGCCGCTGTTCCGACAGACCCTCGATTCGATACCCTCGCGGGGTTACCAGCGTAATCTCCGTGCGTTTTTCCGATTCCACGACTTCGACACGCCGAACGATACCCCTCATAGCCTCCTCTCGATTCCATCGAGATAGACTCCAGCCACTCACCCCGAGCCCCCTCGCGACACCCTCAAGGCTCGCGCCCTGATCCTTCATCTGATTCAGATACAGCACCGCTTCGCGACGTTGTTCCCGCGAGTAACGCCGCCCTCGACCTGTGCGGCCACGATTTTCTTCACGTGCTCGCCTACGAAATGCTGTCCTCGCTTCCATCGCTTCGCACTCCTTTCAAGACTGCTCACGATGGAACATTCCGACACGCTTGTCACGACGGGCCACGGAGAGGAGTTACCTTCCTGGCGATGCCGCCGGTCTTAGCAAGCTGGAGGCGAAGGGAATCTTTGCCGAGGTGAGGGAGTCGGAAGCCATCTACGTCGCCGTCCACTTAGGGCGCACGCTACAGAACGCGGGCTTTTGGGGCGCGGTGCGGCTGATACCAAAGGTTGGCATCGTGGACGTCACCATGGGGGCGCGAAGTTCTTGAAGAGCGAACGCAGGATCAATTGAACGAGGCCGCTGAATATTTCCGGCTCGCAATTCAAAGAGATCCGCAATTCGCCGAGGCCTATGTTGGGCTCGCCGATTGTCTTATTCTGCTCACGACATACTTTGGCGCTCTCGACCCCCCTCGGCTTATCGCGAGGTCTCAGAAGCCACCACGCGGGCTCTGGAGATCGATGGCGAACTTGCGGAGGCCTGGGCTTCTCAGGCGTTTGCCCGCTATCTCCTGACTTGGGACTGGGCGCAGGCAGAAGTTGAGTTCCAACGGGCACTAGAGTTAGCCCCCAGCTCCGCCCTCTCTCACCACTGGTACGCCGACTATCTGTCCGCCATGTGCCGGCATTCTGAGGCCATCGCCGAAAGCCGGGCCGCCGAAGCACGAGTCCCTTTGTCTCCCATCCTGAGCCGGGACGTTGCCTGGGCGTATTTCTTCGCTCGGCAGTACAATGAAACACTCGCCCAGCTGAGGAAGACACTTGCGGTGAGGTCGGACTTCGTTCCGGCGCGGTCTCTGCTTGGCGAACGTACGTTCAGATGGGAATGTATGACGAGGCCATCGCGGAACTGGAGCCATTGGGCGGCGCGTACCGAGCGATGCTCGGGCAAGCCTATGCTGCGGCCGGTCGGAGAGACGACGCGGAGCGGTTGCTTGGCGTTGTGACGTTGGGCTCGCCTCGGGATCCCACTACCCCGCTGGCGGAAGGCATTCCACCCTACGAGGTCGCGCTCCTTTTTGCTTCGCTCGGCGAAACGGACGCCGCTTTTGCGTGGCTCGAGAGGGCCTTTGAAGGACGCGACCCAACGCTCGTCAGCCTGAAGACGGACCCCATGCTGGATCCGATTCGGTCCGATGCAAGGTTCGACGATCTCCTGGCACGCATGAGTTTTCCACCATGAGATATGGACACCGCGTCTGTTTCGAGACTGCGATTGATTGGATGTTTGACGCTAATAGATGCTCGACCGCCGGATTCACTCGTTCTGTCCCATGAACATTGTTGTTTCACGATCGTATCTATTTCCACGGGAGGTAAACATGGCCAAGAAAAGACGCAAGACCAAGAGGAAGGCTGCCAAGGTGGCGAAGAGACCCAGGGAGATCGACGTGGGGGGGCTCTATGATGCCGCCAAGGAACTCCGGTCAGCGGCCAATCACTTAAAAAAACAGGGAAAAAAGTTAGCCTGCAGGAGAAGGAGAGTAAAAGTCATCCCCTGGTAGTGCGAGGAAAAGCTGGGCACAGCGCGCCTTGCCAACCGAAATCCATTCGGTGGCGTTTGTCAGCGAGGGAGTCTCCCCTCAAGCGTTGGGCCTCGTGGAGTCATGCCTAAGTCACGCACGTCCTATCGCCGGTCTCGCCACCTGGTGAGTTACTGGGTCGGCGAAGATCTCGTCTTCCGAAACTACGCGACGGGCGCGTGCGTCACCGCGACTCCCTTTGGCACAGAGTTGCTTCATTTTTTCGACCGTTGGCGTTCCGCCGACGATCTCTTTTCCGAGATGCGGCAATTCAGCCGTCCCTCATTACGGAAAGTGCTTGCCACGCTCGTCAAACACTCACTCCTGGAGCGTTCCGATCGCCCGCAACTGCCCGCCGAAGAGGCAATGAAGAGCTGGTCGAGCTGGAACCCCGAGGCCGGATTTCTTCACTTCTCGACAAAGGACGTTCCCTACGCGCCCGACGAAGCCAAGGAAGACCGATTTCTCCGCTGGCGGCTTCGAACGAGTCCTCTCCCCCCGCGAGTCAAACGCTATCCAGGCAAACTCTCATTGCCCCTACCCGAGCCGATCCTGGAGGACGGGTTTTCTAAAGTGCTTCTGGCCCGGCGTACTTGGCGAAGGTTCTCGAAGCGACCGCTGGAGCTTCCGGCGCTAGGCACGTTGCTCGGGCTGACGTTTGGCGTGCAACAATGCCTCGAACCTAGGGAAGCTAGGTCAGGTGTCTCTCAAAACCTCTCCTTCCGGAGGAGGACGACATCCCGTCGAAGCCTATGTCTTGGCACGTCGCACAGAAGGGATCGCGCCGGGACTTTATCACTATGAGGCGGATACACATCGGTTGAGTCTGCTAAAGCGCGGCGCCACCTCGAGGAACTCTCGCTAGGTATCTCGGCGACCAGCCTTGGTTTGGGAAAGCCTCTGCCCTGATTCTGATGACGGCGGTCTTCGCTCGCACGGAGTGGGACTACCCTTACGCCCGGTCGTATCGAGCCGTGCTGCTGGAGGCGGGTCATGTCTGCCAGACCTTCTGCTTGGTGGCGACCGCCCTCGGCCTCGCACCCTTTTGCACCGACGCGCTCGCCGACTCGCTCATTGAAAAGGATCTGGGAATCGATGGCGTGACGGAGTCCGTGCTGTACGCCGCCGGCGTGGGTACCCGGCCCGCCGGCGTGGAGTGGGCACCGTCACCCGAAAACGAAGTCGAACCGAGGCGCTTCTCGCCGCGCTGAGAAGCAACTTGGCGCCGTCAAAAGCGAGCCGATCTCTGCATCATGGTCCAGGTGGACGCTCATCCTTGAACAGGAGGACCGCGACCGAGCTCACTGACGGCCGAGCGAACCCCGCGCTATCATGAAGATAACCCCCTTGACCGCGGTATCGGTTCCGGGTTATTCTTACCGACCGGTCGGTAGGGAAAGATCGGCACACGGCTATGGAAAGAACTGGCGCGCAGATTATCTGGGAAGTCCTTTCCCATCAAGGGATTGACGTTCTCTTCGGCTATCCCGGCGGAGCCATCCTGCCCGCCTACGACGCCCTTCCGGAATACCCTGCGGTCAAGCACGTCCTGGTCCGACACGAACAGGGGGCGGCGCACATGGCGGACGGCTATGCGCGCGCCTCGGGCCGAGTCGGTGTGTGCATGGCGACCTCGGGTCCCGGGGCAACGAACTTGGTGACCGGCATCGCCACCGCGATGATGGACTCGTCACCCGTTCTCTGCATCACCGGGCAAGTGCCGAGCCATGCGATCGGCACGGACGCGTTTCAAGAGACCGACGTCACCGGCGTGATGCTTCCCATCACCAAACACAGCTATCTGGTCACCAAGACCGACGAGATCGCGGCGACGCTCAAAGAGGCGATCTACATCACCCAAACCGGGCGGCCTGGTCCGGTTCTCGTGGACATTTCCAAGGATGCGCAGCAGGGCACGTGCGATCTCGAGTGGGACGACTCGCCGGTGCTTCTTCCGGGTTATCGTCCGGACTTGCGCGCGTTGCCGGAAGAGTTCGAGCGAGCGGTGGAGCTGATCAATGCCGCGAAGAAGCCCGTCATCCTAGCCGGCCACGGAGTCTTGATGTCGGGGGCGTCCCAGGTGTTATTGGACTTCGTGGAGAAGACGCGCATTCCCGTGGCGATGACGCTGCTCGGCTTGAGCGGTTTTCCGGCCAGTCATCCCTTGAATATGGGCATGATGGGGATGCACGGAGAGTCTTGGGTCAATACCGCCATCCAGGAGTCCGATCTGCTGCTGGCTTTCGGGATGCGATTCGATGACCGCGTGATCGGCAACCCCAAGACCTATGCTCTTAACGCTAGGAAGATTCACGTCGAGATCGATCCCTCCGAGATCAACAAGAACATTCCTGTGGACGTCGGTATCGTCGGCGATCTGCGCGAGACGTTGAACGCGCTGCTGCCGGGCGTGGAGAAGCGCGACCGCAGCGAGTGGCACGAGCACATCAAGGAGCTCAAGGGCGATTCGGCCGTGCGGGACATTCTGCACCTCGGCGACAGCGGACACCTCTACGCCGCGCACGTGATCAACGATCTCTGGAGCTACACCGAGGGGAAGGCCCTGGTCGTCACCGACGTCGGGCAGCATCAGATGTGGGAGACCCAGTATTACAAGCACGACTACCCGCGCCGGCTCATTACCTCGGGAGGATTGGGGACGATGGGGTTTGCGCTTCCGGCGGCGATCGGTGCAAAGATGGCCATGCCCGAAGAAGAAGTGTGGGTGATCGCGGGAGACGGCGGATTCCAGATGACCGCCGCCGAGCTGTCCACGTCCGTGCAGGAGAACATCAAGATCAATATCGCCATCATCAACAACGGCTACCTGGGCCTGGTTCGCCAGTGGCAGGAATTCTTCTACGGTGGTCGATACAGCGCGACCCCGATGCAGAACCCGGATTTCGTCAAGCTCGCCGAGGCACACGGGATCAAGGGATTGCGGGTGGAGCGCCGGGATGAGATCAAGGACACCGTGCGGCAGGCGCGGGAGGAGTCAGGCACGGTGGTCATTGACTTCCGCGTGGAGAAGGAAGACACCGTCTACCCGATGGTCCCGGCCGGCGCCGATCTGCACGCCATGATCCGTCGACCTACCACCGCGAAGAAATGAGAGATTCGTGACGAAGTCCCTGTGCACGTTCGTGGTCTACGTGGAGGACAAGCCCGGCGTGCTGAACCGCGTCGTGTCCTTGTTCCGCCGTCGGGGCTTCAACATCGAATCGCTATCGGTGGGCCACACCGACCGGAGCGGCGTCTCGCGTATGACCATCGTCATGGAGGCCGACGAAGCGGCGGCGCGCCTGGTAGAAGCCAATCTCTATAAGCTCGTGAACGTGCTGCGGGTGGAGGGATTGAGTGAAGGCGATGCCGTGCTGCGGGATCTGGCGCTCATCAAGGTGCGCGCCAACACCGAGCAGCGTGCTCAGGTGCTTCAAATGGTCAACGTGTTCCGCGCCCGCGTGGTGGACGTGGTGACCGACGCCATGGTCGTGGAAATCACGGGCACCGAGGACAAAATCGAAGGTTTGGTCGACGTGCTGCGGCCCTTCGGCATCATCGAAATGGCGCGCGCCGGTACCATCGCCATGAAAAGGGGGGCCGAAGCACCGAGCATTCAGCCTCACTTCGTGCAAGCTGTGGTGCCCGATCTCAAGAAGGGCGTCTGACTGCGTTCATTCGTGAGATCCCGTAGATTGACGCCAGAAGGGGCGTCTGACGCGGTTTAATTGTGAAATCTCTCATATTGATGCCAGAAGCAAAGAAAAAGGAGTAGCGAACTCATGGCAACCATCTTCTACGACAAAGACGCCGACCTGTCGCTCATCAAGGGCAAGAAGGTCGGGATCATCGGGTACGGCTCGCAAGGCCATGCGCACGCCCTCAACCTGCACGACAGCGGCGTGGAGGTGCAGGTGGGTCTCCACCCCGGTAGCAAGAGTAAGGCCAAGGCGGAAGCCGCCGGTCTCAAGGTGGGCAAGAACGCCGACGTGGCTGCCTGGGCGGACGTGATCATGATCCTGGCGCCGGACACGACTCAGCCGAAGCTATATAAGGAAGAGATCGAGCCCCACCTGAAAGCCGGCAAGACGCTCATGTTCTCGCACGGTTTCAATATCCGCTTCGAGACCATCAAGCCCCCGGCGGACGTGGACGTCAGCATGATCGCACCCAAGTCCCCCGGCCATCGCGTGCGCGAGACCTTCCAGGCCGGACAAGGCACCCCGGCCCTTCTGGCCGTTCACCAGGACGCGAGTGGCCACGCCCAGGAGCTGGCGCTCTCCTATGCGAAGGCGCTCGGCACCGCGCGCGCGGGGGTGATTCTGACCACCTTCGCGGAAGAGACGGAGACGGATCTTTTCGGCGAGCAGACGGTTTTGTGCGGCGGTGTCTCGGATTTGGTGAAATCGGGGTTCAACACGCTCGTCAAGGCCGGCTACCAGCCGGAAATCGCGTACTTCGAATGTCTCCATGAGCTGAAGCTGATCGTAGATCTGATGTACCAGGGCGGCCTGAACTACATGCGTTACTCGGTAAGCGACACCGCCGAGCACGGTGACTACACGGGTGGGCCTCGCATCATCACCGACCAGACGCGTGCCGAAATGGAAAAGATGCTGTGCGAGATCCAAGACGGCACTTACGCCAAGGGTTGGATCGAGGAGAACGAGAAGGGACGCCCCTCGTTCAACAAGGTGCGCGCTCAGGAGCAGGAGCAGCTTTTAGAGCGGGTCGGTGCGGAGCTTCGCGAGATGATTCCGTTCTTGAATCCCGTGCGCATTAAACCGGGTGAGTAGGCCCCGCGAGCAAATCTAAATCCCTGCTTCTTTCAGCGCCTTCCTGGCGATCCGCGCGATGTAGATCGTCACCAGCGCCGTGGCTACCAGACCCACGATCTGAAGGGCCAGCCGCAGTGTCTCGACCTCTCCTCCACCCGCGGCCGCTTCCAGACCGCTTCGTCCCACCGATCCCAGGTAGATGTAGAGGAAGGTCCCGGGGATGATCCCGATCGTCGAGGCGAGCGTGTAGTGCCAGAAGGAAATCCGCGTCAAACCGTAAGCGTAGTTCTGGAAATTGAACGGGAAGACGGGCGAGAGCCGCGTCAGGAACACGATCTTCCAGCCCTCCTTGGCAACCGCGCGATCGACCGCCGAGAAACGCGGCTTCGATTGAATCCACTCCTCCACCTGCCTGCGCGCAAGATGTCGGGATACCAAGAATGCGAGCGTCAACCCTGCCGTGGCGCCTACCAGGACCGCTCCGAAACCGGGGAGGAGACCGAAGGTGGCGCCCGCGGCCAAGGTCAGGAGCGATCCCGGGAGCAATAGGACGGTTGCCACAGCGTAGGCGAGCGCGAAGACTAGCAATCCTGCCGGTCCGAGCCCCTGAATCCACTCGTTAAAGGCTGTCAGCCAGTCCGCGAGCGGTAGCGCGCGCAGTGAGAGCAAGGCGGCGACGATCAAGACAGTGATGCCGATCTTCAGCCAAGTGCGAGCTTGCATCGTCACCTTCGGATGCGGTAGAGCCAACGAAAGATCTTGGCGACGGTGGGCGTGAGGCGCTCCTTCTGGTAGAGGTCGCCGACTCGTTGAACGCACTGGGAAAGAGTTGGGTAGGCGTGAATGGTCGAGGACAGTTGGGCGAGTCCGACTCCGTGCTTGGCGGCGACGACCAGCTCGTGGAGCACATCGCCGGCATGAACGCCGACCACCGTGGCACCTAGGATCCGATCCTTGCCGGGCGGTGTCACGACCTTCACGAACCCGAGGGCCTCGCCCTCGGTGATCGCGCGATCGAGATCGCTCCAGTCGAAGCGATAGATGGAATGGGGAACGCCTTGCTTCTTCGCCTGATCCTCGCTGAGCCCAACGTGGGCTAGCTCGGGATCGGTGTAGGTTGTCCAGGGCACCCAGCGATAGTCGCCCTTTGTTTTCAGCCAGGGCAGGAGAATGTTGCGCACGACGATGCGCGCCTGGTAGTCGGCCGTGTGCGTGAAACGATAGGGCCCCGCGATGTCGCCGCAAGCGAAGATATGCGATTGGGACGTCGTCAGGCTCGCGTCCACCTCGACGCCCGCCTTCCCATACTTCACGCCCGCGGCTCCAAGATCCAGTCCTTCCGTGTTCGGACTCCTACCGGCTGCTAGGAGTACGGTTTCGGTCAGCATCGCTTCGGTGTCCTCCGGCCCCTCGATCGTTGCGGCAATTTTGCCGTTCCTATTCTCGAACTTGGTCACGCGAGATCCGGTGAGAACGCGGACACCCTCTTCGCGGAGGCGCGCTTGGATGATCTGTGCCGCCTCGGAATCGTCACGGGGAAGAATCCTGGGACTGGTTTCCACCAGAGTCACTCTGACTCCGAGGCGGTTCATGACTTGACTCAACTCACAACCGATCGGTCCCGCACCAACAATCAAGAGAGATTCGGGTGCGGACGGCATCTCGTCGAAGAGGGTCTCGTTCGTGTAATAGGAAATATCGTTCACGCCTGGAATGGGCGGGACGGCAGCCCTGGTGCCGGTGGCGATGACGAAGTTGCGGGCCGTGAGCCGCGTGCCGTCGACGTCGACTTCGTGAGGTGACACGAAGCGGGCTCGGCCCAGGAAGACGTCGACCCCCAACCCCTCGAATCGCTCGACGGAGTCGTTGGGCTCGATCTTCGCTCGCCTCTTCCTCATGCTGGCGAAGACGTCCTCGAAGGAAAAGCTCGGCTCCATGTTCTGGAGACCGAGGGCTTCGCCCTTCCGGATGTGCTGGATGAGCTTGGCGGAAGCGATGAGCCCCTTGGAAGGCACGCAGCCGAAATTGAGACAGTCGCCGCCCATCTTGTGGGCTTCGACGAGAGCCACCCTTCCACCCAGCCCGGCGGTGCCGGCTGCTGTCACCAGGCCCGCGGTGCCGGCGCCGATGACGACAACATTGTACTTCCCCTTGCCTTTTTCTTCCCGAGACCTCGGTGACGCCATGAACCCCTCTTCTATCCTAGGGCCAGCGGTCGACGAGTAAGCTGGCCCACGCCTCATTAACGGGGCGGGGGGCGATCCTGCCTCGACCTTTTCTTCGTTGCAAGCGCGGGTCCGGATCGGCCAACATGGCGCCCAATGATCCTCGGCATCGACGAAGCCGGTCGAGGTCCCGTGCTGGGGCCCATGGTCGTGGCCGGGGTCACGCTTCGTCCTCCCCGGGCCGGAGCGCTCACCCGCCGTGGTGTCTGCGATTCCAAAGAGTTCGGTGCCGGCCTCGAAGCCAGGGAGAAGCGTGCCGAGCTTGCGGGGCACATCCGTCGCCTTGCCGAAGAGGTGCGGGTGGAGGTTTTCGATCATTGCGCGGTGGACGATTTCGCTTCGCGTGGCCTCTTGAACGAGCTGGAACGGAGGGGAGCGCGACAGATCATCGGCGCGGCGTCGCCCGTGCGTCGCATCGTCGCCGACGGTCAGCGTGTGTTCGGTGCGCTGAGGGGGGAGTATCCCCACCTAGAGGCGCATGATTTCGGGGAAACCGTACATGTGGCGGTGGCGGCGGCCTCGATCATTGCCAAGGATCTTCGCGATCGGCTCTTCGAGGAGATCGCGGTGCGCTATCGTGAGGAGTTCGGCGAGGTGCGAGGGGGAGGTTACGTCAACGCGGCCACTGCCGACTTCCTGCGCCGTTACCACGAACGCTACGGTGAGCTTCCCCCCGAGACGCGAAGGAGTTGGGGATGGAAGCTGCTGAACGAGCTCGATCCGCCACCCCTGCCGCTTTTCGATTCGCCCGGCGTCTGACTGGCTTGATAGCGGCAGTTCGTCTATCGACGCCGTCGGGGCACGAGGCGCCTGCGTCTGGCTAGCTGGATAGCAGCAATGCGTGTATGGACGCCAGCAAGGAAGACAGAAACGCTTTTGGACGCGGCCCGCCGGACTGCCTATAATGCTTGTGTACGCTCGCTAATCGTCCCAGCCGGTACGGAGTCATTCGATGAAGACGTTGAAGAAGCGGTACTTGTTGCTTGGGATTGCCACGTTCGCCATTCTTGCCGAAGTTAGCTCGACGCGAGGCGTGGGTTCCACGTCTGCCCCGTCCAACGCCGAGTCGGTGAGTGGGACCTCTGTCCTCGAGCACATTCGTTACCTATCATCCGACGAGCTCGGCGGACGTGGAAATGGCAGCGAGGGGCTCGGGCAGGCGAGAGATTACATCGCGTCTCAGTTCGCGAAGTTCGGTCTCATGCCGGCGGGAGAGGACGGCACGTACTTTCAACCGTTCTCCGTCACCGTGGGCGGGAACCTGGGGCCCGAGAACACTCTGGAGCTCGGAACCGGCGAGACCATGGAGAAACTCCGCCTCCATGAAGACTTCGAGCCGATGACCTTCTCGGGATCGGGTGAGCTGGAAAGTGCTCCCATCGTCTTCGTGGGTTACGGGATCACGGCTCCCGAGCACGACTACGACGACTATGCGGGCGTGGACGTTCGCGGCAAGGTTGTTTTCCTATTCCGCCACGTACCGCGTGAAGGGCAACACGACGGTCCCTTCGATGAGCGGCGAGGCCATGCGACCTTCGTGACGAAAGTCGTGAATGCGAAGAGCCATGGTGCGGCTGCCGTGGTGCTGTTGACGGATCCCGTTAACCATCAAGGTGAACCCGACGAGCTGGTGGCGTTCGGCCAGGATCTGGGTGCCGACAATCTAGCCATTCCTGTCATTCACGTGAAGCGGTTCGTCGTACAGCAGCTCTTTCAGAAATCCGGGAAAGACCTTTCCACGGTCCAAGAAAACATCGACGAGAACCTCGAGCCCGCCTCTTTGGAGCTCGAGGGTAGCCGTGTGAGTCTTTCCCTCGACGTCCAGCGGAGTCAGCGCGAAGTTCAGAACGTCCTCGGTTATCTTGCTCCAGAAGGGGCGTCGGGCGAAGAGGAGATCCTGCTAATCGGCGCCCACTACGATCACCTCGGCACCGATGGTGGGCGGCGTTCACGGGCGCGTGACGGCGAGGGTGAGATCCACAACGGTGCGGACGACAACGCGTCGGGAACGGCGGGAGTGTTGGAGCTGGCGCGCGTTCTCGCCGAAGAGCGAGCGAGTCTCAAGCGGGGCATCTTGTTTGCTGCCTTTGCGGGTGAGGAGCTAGGTCTCCTGGGCTCGCGCCACTACACGCGCGAGCCGTCGTTTCCTTTGGAGCAGACCGTCGCCATGATCAATTTGGACATGATTGGCCGGCTCCGGGAAGGGAAGTTGTTGATTGGTGGTGTGGGCAGCTCGACCGTGTTTCAGCACAAGCTGGAAGAGCTCGTCGAGGGACAAGATCTCGCACTCGATTTCAGATTCTCGGGTTACGGAGCGAGTGACCATGCCTCGTTCGTGAGGGTGGGGATCCCTTCTTTGTTCTTTTTCACCAACCTTCACGCCGATTACCACCGGCCGTCCGACGATTGGGACCGGATCAACGCGGACGGCGAGGAGCAGGTGCTGCGGCTCGCCTACCAGATGGTCGACTACATCCAGTCGCTACCAGAGCGGCCGCCGTTCGTTCGCGAAGCGCAGGCGCCTCGTGGGGGCCGAGGCAGCGGTTACGGCGCCTACTTCGGCTCCGTTCCGGATTTCGGGCACCAGGGCGACGGTGTGCGATTCGACGACATCCAGGAAGGTAGCCCGGCCCACAAGGCGGGACTGCAAGCGGGAGACGTTCTCGTTGACTTCAACGGCCGCAAGATCGACACGCTCCAGGATTTTACGGATGCGCTCCGCCGCCATGAGCCAGGCGACGAGGTCCCGGTCGCCGTGATGCGGGACGGCAAGACCGTCGAAGCCCGCGTCCAGCTCGCCCAGCGCCCCTAATTCGGTGACAGCTACTTCATCTAACGGTTAGCCGTAACCTGCTGGTTTGCTTCCGGTTATAGTTTGTTAAGCCAAGATGAAGTGCCTGTCACCTAATTAGCCACCTTCCTTTGAGGTCTTCCCAACAACTCATGCTGATCCAGATAACGGCGTAGTGTTTTGGCATGCTGCCACATGGCGGGCTTGAGCTTGGCGTTGTAGAGCAAGGCGGCCGGGTGATAGAACACCATGAACTGCGTGCTGGGGAAGTCAGGGAGCGTGAAGAACTTGCCCGCTTCGTCGGACATCTGAAAATTGGATTTCGACTTGTCGAAGTGTTTCAAGGCAGTGGCACCCAGGAGCAGGATGATGCTTGGGGCCACCAGTTCGATCTGGCGCCTCAGGAAGGGGAGGCAGGCCGCCGCCTCGTCCGCATGAGGCGAGCGGTTGTCTGGGGGGCGACACTTGACCACGTTGGCAATGAGCATGTCCTGATTGGTGTCGATGCCCACCGCGTTCATGATTTGGTCGAACATTTGCCCCGCTCGCCCGACGAACGCGAGACCCTGCTGATCTTCTTTCTCTCCCGGTCCTTCGCCGACGACCATGACCGATGCGTCAGGATTCCCCCGATCGACGACGATTTGAGTTCTGCCCGCATGGAGACCGCACTTGGTGCAGCCGCTTGCGATGAGCTGCGCCTTGAACTCCTGGTAGGTAGGGGAGCCCAGAATCGTATTGGAGCCTGAGTCAAAGAGATCGAATTGCATGATTGTCTCCCGAGCCATTGAGATGGTTGAGGACTTCGGAAAGATTGTGGATGTCTCGACCGAAGACGAGTCCAGGGATTCCGAGCTTGGCGGCGTCACGAACGTTGGATGGCCAGTCGTCGACGAATAGAACTTCCTCAGGCCGGAGGCCTATTCCTTTTTTCTTCAAGTCTTCGAGAACGCGGCGTAGAGAGAGGTCTTTGTCTTGCCATGCGAAGCAGGGGCAAATGAAGTGAGGGAGAAGATCCAGCACCTTCAGAATCTCGCCCGCGGTCTCCGGTGTGGAGCGGCTGGCGACGGAGACCATCAGGCCGCGTTGCTCCAGGGCATCCAGAGTGGGGCGCGCATCCGATCGCAGTGTAAGCTCCCACCCCGACGCGTCGCGCACCCGATCGCCATCTCGCTCGAACGGAGGAGACATCTGTGCGCAATAACCGCCCGGCAAGGTCCAGAGCGTCTCATCGAGATCGAAGACAACCAGCCGCTTCATCAAAAAAATATCAGCGAGGTCCGAGTCTAACACACCTTTCCGTTCTCGAGAGATCAAAATCTCCGAGCCGCCTTCCGCAGCGAGCCTGTCGAGCGGAGGGCTAGGCCGAAGGCCGAACTGCAACGATGTCGCAACAAAGCCAACGCGCAAAAGGGGCCGAGACTTAGGTGACGACTCACTGATACAGGGCACTAAGTCGTACCAGGAGCGACGACAAGATGGCAGGCGGCGAATTGTCCCTCGCCGATCTCGGCAAGTGGCGGCTCTTCGCTCCGGCAGCGCTCCACCGCGACCGGGCACCGCGGGTGGAATCGGCAGCCCCGGGGCGGATGAGAGGTGACGGCTGTTTATTTCCCGGCAACGTTATCTGAGAGCTCGGTTTTTCCTTTTGGGGATCCGGCTCGGGAACGGAGGCCAGAAGGGCCTGAGTATAAGGATGAAGGGGATTCTCGTAGAGAAGCGTGGTGGGGGCGGTTTCCACGATCTTCCCGAGGTACATGACCGCAACGCGATCGCTGATGTGCCGCACGATGCGTAAGTCGTGGGTGATGAAAAGATACGACAGGCGAAGCTTTTCCTGGAGCTCGATGAAGAGGTTCAGGATCTGCGCCTGAACGGAGACGTCGAGGGAGCTGACGGGCTCGTCGGCGACGAGGAAGCTCGGGTCGAGCGCCAGGGCGCGCGCGATGCCGATTCTTTGTCGCTGGCCGCCGCTGAATTCATGAGGGTATCGGGAGCCCGCCTTGGGATCGATGCTGACCAATTGCAGTAGTGCCTCCATTTTCTCCGTTCGTTCTTGCCGAGTACCCACGTTGTGGATTTCGAGGGGCTCGGTGACGATCGAGCCGACCGTCATGCGCGGGTTCAACGCGCCGGAGGAATCCTGGAAGACGATCTGAGCCTTGCGGCGCAGCTGGCGGAGCGACCGCGGGTCGAGAGCGAGCACATCCTGGCCTTCGAAGCGAATCTCGCCGGAAGTGGGCTCCACCAGCCTCAAGACGCAGCGGCCGGTGGTGGTTTTCCCGGAGCCGGATTCACCCACCAGCGAAAGGGTCTCGCCGGACCGAATCGTGAAACTCACTCCGTCGACCGCTCGAACGCAAGCGGACACCGCGGGGCGAAGGCGCAACCGGGAGTGAGCGCGGCGAGATCGGGTACGGTCCCTGGGATTCCTTGAAGCTTCTTCTTGCCGGTAGAGCCGGCTGAGCCTGCTGAATCTGTAGAGCCGGAAGCGTCCGGAAGGGAGCGCAGGAGCCCTGTGGTATACGGGTGCTTGGGATCGTGAAAGATGAAGCCCACAGGCGCCTCTTCGACGATCCGACCGGCGTACATCACGGCCACACGATCCGCGTGCTGAGCGATCACGCCGAGGTCGTGGCTTACCAAGAGGATCGCCAGGTGGAATTCCTCCTTGAGTCGCTCGAGGAGCTCGAGAATCTGTGCCTGGACGGTGACGTCGAGCGCACTGGTCGGCTCGTCGGCGATGATGAGATCGGGAGAGCAGGCGATGGCCATCGCGATCGAGACTCTTTGCTTCATGCCGCCGCTCATTTGATGTGGATAGTCTCTTGCGCGCACGGCGGGATCGGGGATCCCCACCGCCCCGAGTAGCTCGACCGCCTCTTGCCAGGCCTCTTGCCGGCCCATGCCCCGGTGGATTCGAAGAGGCTCGGCGACGTGCGTGCCGATGGTGAGAACGGGGTTCAACGCCGCCGAGGGATCTTGGAAGATGAGCGCGATCTCTCTTCCACGAACGTGACGAATAGCCTCGTTGGACAAGCGAAGAAGATCCTGGCCCTTCCAAAGTACTTCGCCCTTCACGATCCGCCCCGGCGGCGGTACCAACCGAAGGAGGCTATAGGCCAGCGTGGATTTTCCGCATCCAGACTCCCCGACGAGGCCCAACGTTTCGACGGGCGCTATCTTCAGATGGACATCGTCGAGAGCGCGAACCGGCCGTTGGGGCTCTGCGGGCGTGTCGAACTGAACCGAGAGTCCTCGGATCTCGAGCAGCGCTTCGTTCAAAGCGAAATCCTTACCGGCGACTCCGCTTGGTCTTCTTGCGAGCGGTCTTCTTAGGACTCTTCTTGCGTTGCGACTTCCTGCCGGCTGTTTTCTTGCGAGAGCGCGCTTTCTTCTTGGGTCTTTTCCTCCGCGCGCCGTTTCCGAGCGCGGAGGCGATCCGCTCGACCTGAGAGGTGTGATTCCGATCATGATAAGCGAGATGGACCACCATTTCCCTGAGGCTGATGTTTCCGTACTCCGGGTGAGGGGATACCTGGGTCCAGACACCTTTCGGTAGGACTTTGAGCAGTGCCAGGTTGTGTTTTCGTAGTGCGACAAAGCTTTCGAGGGTGGGTTCGAGCGGCTGTTTTCGGTAGTGGAGCTCCTTCGCCCAGACCTCCTGATCGAAGGCTGCTAGCGGCGTGCCGGGCTCAGCCGCGATCCTACGGTAGCGAAAGCCATCGATGATCTCGCAATCGTTGAGGTGGGCGATGATCTCCTTCGCCGACCACTTGCCGCGCACCGGGCGGGCGACTGCGTTTTTCGGAGACAACGAGGACGCAAGCTTCTCCAGGCGACGGGGCGTGGAGCGCAGAATCGAAAGCGCTCGGGTGTCCGTTTCGAGATGTTCTCTCTTGCATATCGGGCAAACCATGACGTGTCTCCCAGCTTAATTGTTCTTGTGCTCTCCGAACACAGTGCGTAGTCGATCCGAGATCTCGCCGAGCGTCGCATAGGCCTCGACCGCGACCAAGATGGGCGGCATGAGGTTGTCGTCCGTTCGTGCCGCTTTCTCGACACGCTCGAGCGCACTCGCGATCTCTTTGCCGTCACGGCGATCTCGCAGCGCGGCCAGCCGTTTCGTTTGTTGCGCTTCCACCTTCGGATCGATGGAAAAGACCTCGACCGGGACCTTTTCGTCCGAGGTGAACGCGTTCACTCCGACGACCGTCGCCTCCTTGGCATCGAGCGTCTTCTGAAACCGATAGGCGGCGTTTCGAATCTCCCCTTGGACCCATCCCGACTCGATGGCTCGCAGTGCCCCGCCCCGGCGGTCGATCTCCTCGAGAAGCTTCTCGGCTTGCTCTTGGACCGCGTTGGTTAGCGATTCGATCGCATAGGAGCCGCCGAACGGATCCGCCGTATCCGCGGCGCCGCTCTCGTAAGCCAGGACCTGCTGCGTGCGGAGGGCCAGTTCTGCTGTTTCTTTGGTGGGGAGTCCCAGCGCTTCGTCGAGAGCGTTGCAGTGAAGCGACTGCGTGCCGCCGAGCACCGCGGCCAAGGCCTGCAGTGTCGTTCGCACCACGTTGATCTTGGGCTGCTGGGCGGTGAGCGTCGAGCCGGCAGTTTGCGTATGGAAGCGCAGCATTTGAGTTCTTGGATTCTTGGAGCCGAAGCGTTCGCGCAGAATCGCGCCCCAGAGTCGACGGGCGGCACGGAACTTCGCGACTTCCTCGAGGAAATTGCGATGCGAGTTGAAAAAAAACGATAGCCTCTCGCCGAAGTCGTCGACCCTCAAACCGGCGGCTACCGCTGCCTTGACGTACTCGATGCCGTTGGCGAGGGTGAACGCCAGTTCCTGCGCCGCAGTCGAGCCCGCCTCGCGAATGTGATAGCCGCTGATGCTGATGGGATTGAAGCGGGGCACCGATTTGCCGCAGAACGCGATGATGTCGGTGGTGATGCGCATGGACGCGTCGGGCGGATAGATATAGGTTCCGCGCGCCGTGTATTCCTTGAGAAGATCGTTTTGTACCGTGCCTGAGAGCTTTTCCAGGGGAACGTTCTGCTTGCGACCCACCGCGATGTAGAGTGCGAGAAGGATCGCGGCGGTGGCGTTGATGGTCATCGACGTGGACACGCGATCCAGAGGAATGCCGTCGAAAAGCGTCTCCATGTCTTCCAGGGAGTCGATCGCCACGCCCACGCGTCCCACTTCTCCCCGCGCCAGTCGATGATCGGAGTCGTAGCCGATCTGTGTCGGCAGATCGAAGGCAACTGAAATCCCGCTTTGGCCCCGATCGAGAAGGTGGCGGTAACGGCGGTTCGATTCTTCCGCGGTGGCGTAGCCCGCGTACTGGCGCATCGTCCAGAGGCGGCTTCGGTAACCCTGCGGGTGGTTGCCCCGCGTGAAGGGCGGCTCGCCGGGTTTGCCTAGCTCGCGCTGAGAGTCCCACCCTTTCAGGTGATCGGCGGCGTAGACTTCTTCGAGGGGAGCGCCCGAGCTCGTTAGGCGACGACGGATTGGCTTGCTCGTATTGTTCGGCACGGAAGTCGATGCTAACACAGCACTTTGGGGCGCAACAAACTTGTCGTGTGGCTTCGCTCTTGTCGGGTTGCTCCAAAGGACTATACTTCGTGGCATGAGCCAAGTGGGCACCGCTCCGCATGAGAAGACGGCGGAGCAACTGCTCCGAGCGCGCGAGGCGCAGGGTCTCGTATGGTCGATCTCCGCACGCCTGGCGTTCTACGCCGTGTTGATCGTAGTGAGTCACGTCCTTCCGACCCGGGCCGTGGTATTCATCGTGGCGCTGTGTTTGGTGGGAGGTAGTGGCTCGATCTACAGCTTGGTGTTGGCGAGGCGGCAGGTGCACTTGCGGTTCGTGGGGTTGGCAGGAGTGGGACTCGATCTTCTCTTTCTCGGGCTCCTTCCTATCAACTGGTATCTAGTGTTCGGAGAGAGCGATCTGCCCCGCAGCTTCCTGTTGGAGACGCATTTGGAAGTGGCGAGCCTGCTCTTTATCGCCATCAACACGTTGGCCCTGCGGCCCCTTTATCCCGCGGTGGTGACGGGAGGCGCGATTCTCTTGCATCTGAGCATCCTTGGCTTCGTGCTCAGCGACCCACGGGTCGTCTTGACTCAGGACGTCGTGCATAGTCTCTCCGTAGCGGCGGTCGGCCTGCAAGAGATAGTGTTCCCGATCATTGGCATCATGGTGGCCGGCGTTTTCCTCACTTTTGTGGCTCGCGCGGCACGTCGAACTGTTTACGATGTGGTGGCGCTCGAAGCGGAGAATCTGCGCATCGTCAAAGAGCAGGCACAGCTCGTGATGGACGTGAAGATGGCAGGGCTTGCCAACTTGGTGGCGGGCGTCGCACACGAGATCAACACACCTCTCGGTGTGACGACAAGCTCGGTGGGGACCTTGGAAGCGTGCGCCTCCAAGATAGAAGACTCACTCGGGGAGAATCGCGATCTTCGTCGCGTCCTCGGAGTTCATAAGGAGAACACCGGAATCATCGGAAAGGCCGGTCAGAGGATCGGAGGGGTGGTTCAATCGCTCAAGAACTTCTCTCGCCTTGACGAAGCAGAGGTCCAGAAGGCAGACATCCGTGCCGGGCTCGACAGCACGCTCGCGCCATCCTCCCCGAGACGAAAGGCAACGCCGAGGTGGTCAAGGAGTACGAAGAAGTCCCTCCCATTCTCGGTCGCCCCAAGGAGCTCAATCAGGTTTTTATGACCATCATCACCAACGCGTTCGAGGCGATGGGCGGCGAAGGGACGCTCCGCGTTCATGTGGCGGCCGACAACGGTCGCGTCACGGTGCAGATCGCGGATACTGGCAAGGGGATTGTGCCCGAGCAATTGGCGTCGCTCTTCGACATCGGCTTCGGGACGAAAAAGGGGAGGGTGGGTATGGGCCTCGGTCTCCCTACCGCGAAGAACGTCATCGTTCGACACGGCGGCTCGCTCTCGGTCGAAAGCGAAGTTGGTCGAGGGACCTCGTTCCGAATTGCGCTCCCGGTCCAAGGAATAAAAGACGCCGTCCGATGACGGTCTAGTGCCGTTCCAACTTGTTACGGCTAAGACTCGGAGTTCCTCAATCGACCGATATCGCCTGGAGCAAGGATGGCAGCAGTTTCGTCGCGGACGGATACGGCAATTCGCGCATCGCCAAGTTCGACAAGGACGGGAACTTCGTCATGTCCTGGGGTGAGCGGGGCAGCTGGCCGGGCGACTTCAGCACCCCTCACGGTCTCGTGATCGACAACAACGACGTCGTCTATGTCGCCGACCGTGGCAACAGCCGCATCCAGGTCTTCGACACCGAGGGCAATCGGAAGGCTGTTTGGAACCTGCCGACCGCGCCCTGGACGCTCTGCCTCACCAATGGACCCGAACAGGTGATGTTCGTCGGCAGCGTGGGCCGGGTCTACAAGATGGATCTCACCGGCAAGATCCTGGGCGCCTTCGGCCGCCGCGGCCGCATGCCCGGTACCATCGACTCCGTTCACCAGATCGCATGCCCGGATGAGAAGACCCTCTATCTCGCCCACACCTATGCCTCGCGCTTCGACAAGTGGGTCGCGGAGTAACCGAGGTTTCTGGACCGAAGGTCCGAGCCGTTTGTCGTCACGATTGATCACCGTACGGATACGGATAGGAGATTCCAACCGAGGGCGATCGGTTCTGGGAGGACAAATCGTCCGTAAAGCTCGGGGAGTCGAGGGCGGAAGACGCCCATCGACAAATGGCTATGGGTCCCCCGGTGCTTCAGGAAGCCCGCCGCCTCAAGAAAACCGTCCGCTCAACGCGCTAGCTGACCAGTTAGAGGTCTATCTAAAGGGATAGCTCAACCGCCTGGCCTGTCAACCCAAACTGTTCTCCGGACACGCTCTCCATCAAGCGGCCTTGTGGCACGGAGCTTGCTCTCCTGCAAAGCAAGAATTAGGATAGGCCAACCATCAAAGCGTCCCACTGAAAAGGCCGGGCATCTAGGCATTCTCTATCGACAGAAAGAGAGGCAAGCATGATGCGAGGCACAGTGTCCCTGATTTTGATTTCCCTTGTTACTATCCAGCCGGTTCCCGTGGTCGCACAGGAGCCAGCTCCAAATCCCAGACTTCAGGCAATCATCAGGAACATTCCTCGGGAAGTGGAGCGGTTCTCCAAACTTCAGCCGCTGCCCATTGTGACCGCTCAAGAAGGGGGACAATCGGCACGCGAGGCCGCCGATCCGCACCATGCCGAACAGATACGAGCTAGGCTAATGGAAACACCATCCGGCACCGAACTTCACGTAACCCTCTGGGACGGGGCAAGTGCTTCACGGGCAGCCAGGAGCAATCGCCGACACCTAATTTCGGATTGCTGCACCACCGCCTCAGAGGAAGTACGCGCTATTCCTGGTCAGGAATCGGCAATGGTCGACAAGCAGTACTCTTTTGACGAGGTGAGAGCGCTCTTCATCGGTGCCGACCCCCGAGAGATGTTGGAGGTAGGCAAGAGGATCGAGGTCCGCCTTCTCCCCGGCGACAAGGTCAACGACCGGCTCAAGAAGTTCTGGATCCTTGGATCGAGATCGGATGGGACCTCTTTCCAATCAGGTTCTTTATTGATGATGCCCGCCAAGACCTCTGGGACATCCTCCCCTGCGAACGCTCTCTTCCCCGTCAACATCTCGTAGAGCACGATGCCGAAAGAGAAGATGTCGGTGCGTTTATCGACCGTCTTGCGGATGCCCTGAACTTACGAAACACGTGTTGAATATGTTTAAGGGTGTTCCAGCGGCTTTCCAGATTGAGCCGCTCGTCGACGAGGTGGTCGGTCATGTCCGGCGGAACAAGTCTGATGAAATCCTGGTGGAAGTGAGCACCCGAGGCGAAAGGCTTGGCAATCATTAGCACGGCATAGGAATCCGGCCAATGCTCCCGCTGCCCCCGAAGCTCATCGTGCAAATGACGTGCTGAAGTCTCGCTGAAGTTGCGTCTGAACTTGACCTCCACCAGAAAGGCCTCACTCACGTCTTGAGACGCTACCAACAGATCGGGCAGATGGCGGAGAGCCATGGGGAGCTTCAGCGCTTGATATTGTGCGAAAGCCTTCCGCAAGCAATCTAGTTGGGCGCTCATCTCCGCGCTGAGGATCGATCCGGGCCGAGCCGAGGCTTGGTGGCACCACGATGGCTCTCGGACTGGGCAACTAAAGGACATCAACGGAGTCCCAGCAAACTTGGGAACAACTTGGGAACAGAACCGCCCAAATACCCCCTAAAACCAGGGAAGAAGAGAAAGGGAAAGGCTAGATGAGCGAATAAGATACAGAACCTATCGAGAACCAGTGAATCTCGGGTTCCAGAAGCACGACATGGAGGGATCGGGCTCCTGAAGAGCTGCTATCGGGATCCACTGGACGTGGAGCCGGAGCTCATGAATCGCTCGATCTCCTCGATGGTTCGTGGAACCTTGCCCGAGAGGCGCTCCAGTCCCGATTCGGTAAGAAGGAACGAGTCTTCGACCCGGACACCGATGTCTTTGTACTTTTCGTACGCGGGTCGGATTTTCCGAATGAGCTCCGCATTCTCGTGCGAGGGTGGGAGGTGATCGAGCACTCCGTCGCGAATATAGATTCCCGGTTCAATGACGAAGGCCATTCCCGGCTCCAGTGGGCGCTCGCGCCTACCGACGTCGTGTACGTCAATCCCGATCCAATGACAGGCGCCGTGGGTGTACCACATTCGATACTGATCCCCGGAGGTATCGGTAATGAGACCGAGGTCGAGAAGGCCTTGCTTGACGACCTCTACCGTTTCTAGGTGGATCGCGGTGAGATTATTTCCCGCCACCGCGGCTTCCATCCCCGCCTCCTGAGCGGCGAGCACGATGCGGTAGATGTCTTCTTGGAGCGGGTCGAAAGTTCCATCGAGGGGGTACGTCCGCGTAATGTCGACGGTCTGGTACTGGTAGTTTGCCGCCGAGTCCACCAATAAGAGCTCGCCCGCCGCCATCTTTCGACGCGAAGTCTCATAGTGGAGTACCGTGGCGTTCGGGCCGCTCCCGACGATGGCGGGATAGCTCGAGCCATACGCGCCGAGGCGTATATAGGTTGCTTCGATCGCCGCTTCGACCTCGTACTCGTATTCTGCCGAGGGCGCCGCCCGCATCCCCTCCAGGTGTCCCTCGCTCGCGATCTCGGCACTGCGTCGCAGGATTGTTTGTTCGTAGGGAGTCTTGATCTGTCTGAGTGCGTGGATCATTCCCGTGGCGTTCTGGATAGATAAGCCCACGAAGCGCTCTCTGACCCGTTGAGCGAACCGCAGTGCCTCCGTGAGATCCTCATCGATCGCGGTTGTCTCCTTGAGAATCAGCGCCACGCGGGCGCTGTTGTCCTTCATCGCATCGAAGAAGCTGCTGTACTCCTTCGAAGCACTGTAGCGGTCGACGTCGAAGGGTTGCCCGGACAGCAGCGAGCTCGCGAACCCATCGAATCGATCGGCGAGGTAGACGGTCGCGATGCCGGTGTGATCGCTCGCCGCTTCCTTGCTAAGAATGTAGCCTTCCCAATGCTCTCGAACTGGATCCTTTTCCTTGACGAAGAGGATTTCCTTGCGCGTCTCGTTCCCGGGCATGAGCACCAGGATGGTTTCGTCCTGCTCCATGCCGGTGAGGTAATAGAGGTCGCTGTCCTGGCGAAACTCATAGTTGATATCGTGAGAGTAGGTGGAAACCGGAGCACTCCACAGGATGAGCATCGCCTCTGGGCCAAGCTGCTCCATGACTCGTGCGCGACGGGCACGCAGATCGTCCTGGAGCTCACCGGCAAAGGTGGCCGGAGAGATAAGGACCAGGGTAAGTAAGGTCGAAGTTAGTGGACGCGACAAGGGTTCGTCCTCCTCATGAATCTTCCATTGATGCTAGCATAACCCGCCATGCCACGCGTTAGCCGGCTTCAGCTTGCTACACCGCCAGGCTTTCACTTCTTGAACACCGTTTGCAGCCACGGCTGGTCCATACTAGCCCCGTTCGCGATCGATGGGGACCACCGGACGCTTCTCCGGGTGCTGGAGCTTCCTGGCCGGGGGTTTGTCAGAGTTTCCCTCTCTCAAAAAAGGAGTCGTGGGAACCTGGAAGCTCGGTTGGAGTCGAAAACCAAGCTGGACTCCCGAGCGCTCGCCGAGACCAGGAGACAGCTCGCGAGTTGCCTTCGCCTTGAGGAGGATCTTTCCCCTTTCTACCGCGCACTTTACGTGGAACCATCGTTGCGCTCCGCACGCCGACGCGGAGACGGGCGTCTCTTGCGAGCGCCCACGGCCTTCGAAGACGTCGTGAAGATGATTTGTACGACGAACTGCACGTGGAAACAGACAATCGCCATGGTGCAGCGTTTGGTCGATGCCTATGGCGCCACCGATCCCATCGCCGGGCGTGCGTTTCCCAGACCGGAGCAGATTGCGTCGGGTGCCGAAAGCTCGTTCGATCGTCAAGTGAGAGCGGGCTACCGTTCGCGGTACCTCTACCAAATCGCGAGCGATGTCGCGTCCGGCAATCTTGACCTCGAGTCGTTGCGCACCGAGCGGCTGGACGGAGAGGAGCTCAATGGCCGCTTGCGTGCTCTCCCCGGCGTCGGTCCATATGCTGCTGCGGGACTGCAAACGTTATTGGGGCGTTACGATCGGTTGGCGATCGACACCGTTTGCCGCAAAATGTTCGCTGAGCGGCACCGACGCGGTCGGCGCGCCCCGGATCGTTCTATCGAAAAGTACTACGAGCGTTTCGGTGATTATCGAGGGTTGGCGGCGTGGGTCGAGCTGGCCCAGCACTATCAGACCTAGCAGGCCGATGAAAAACCCGACCGGCCTGCGCGAGCGCCGGCCGCAGCGACGCCTGTCGAGCGGAGGCCAGGGCCGAACGAGGAGTGAGCGAGCATTGAGGAATGTGCCCGAACGGACCGACGCGCCGGCTCGCGTCAGCTTGGCCCTGAACGGCGAAGAAGTGGGTGAGAAAGAGCTGGTCGAGGGTTGGTCGGAGTACGTCTTCGACATCCCCGAAGATCATCTGCGCGCCGGCCTGAACGAGATCGTGCTGACTTATTCGGTCACCCCTCGGATGATCGTTCCGGATCTTCATGGTTGGAATGCGGTCCTTGCAGTCGATTGGATCGACTTTCGCTAGGAATGGACGGCATGGCGAGCGCCGCCGACGCGAAGACCACGACCCGAACCGTTTGGATAGCACTCCTTCTCTCCGTGATTCTCGCCGCGGCGCTGCGGACTTGGGGCATGGACTACGGCGTGCCGCATCCCACTGTTCGCCCGGACGAGGAGCGGATCGTAGGAAGGGCCCACGACATTCTCGCTACCGGAGACCCGAACCCCGTCAGCTACGCCTATCCCGGCCTGATGATCTACCTCAACACTCTGGTGCTTGGCGTTTTTGCCTGGGTCGGATGGCTTCTCGGGTTCTACGACAGCTTATTCGACTTCTTGTTCGACGTGGCGGTGATGCGGCCAGGACTTCACTACGTGATTTGTCGTGCGGTGAGCGTGGCTCTCGGCGTGGGAACGGTGGTAGCGACTTTTTTCCTGGCTCGGGAAGGCTATCGGAGCCAGGTCGTCGGTTTGGTCGCAGCACTTGCCCTCGCTACCAACTACCTTCACGTGCGAGATTCCCACTTCGCCACCGTCGACATAGGGATGACATTTTTCGTCGCGCTCTCATTGGTCTTCGCAGTCAAGGCATCCAACAAGTACCGCTGGAAGGACTACTTCTTGGCCGGCCTGTTCGCGGGTGCCGCCGCCGCAGCCAAGTACAACGCTGGACTCGTCATTTTCGCGCTCGTCGCGGCTGGTGTTTCAGGAATGTTGCGAGGTCGAAATGGAATCGTGCCTCGCTTACTGGTTGCCCTCACGGTCATGGTTGCGGCCTTCGCCTTGCTTACCCCCTATTCCTTAATCTACTATCCCGCCACCCTGAACGAGCTGGCCGGCGTTCGCCGTTTCCTTTATGGAGAAGGCGGCGCGCGCGCTCTTTGGGTCCATTTGAAGGTTACGTTCCCGGAAGGAATGGGATGGCCTTTCTTCCTGGCGGCGATGGCCGGGATCGTTCGGGCGGCCTGGCAGAGACGTCCCGCGGATCTGACTCTCTTGGGGTTTCTCGTCCCGTTCTTTCTGATAGTGGCGAGCGTTGACACGGTCTTTCCCCGATATGTGCTGCCTTTGGTACCCATCCTCTCGGTTCTTGCCGCGGAGCTCGTGGTCTCGTCCTTGGCGGGTCGGAGAAGATCGCTTGTCGTCGCGGCGACGGTGGCGCTCGTGGGCCCTGGACTCTGGAAATCGGTTCAGGTCGATCGGTTGCTTGCCCGGGAAGACACTCGCCTGATGGCATCTCATTGGGTTGCGGAGAACTTGCCACGGCGTGCTTCGATCCTGGTTTGTCGAGGCTACGGTGCGCCGGCGATCAATTCCGATCGAAGACGCCCGCCCGCCTTCGATCCACAGGAGATTCCCTGTTCTCTAGGAGCCATCCGAGAGAACGAGGCCACTTACCTCGTGACGCACGAGCACCCTTCTCTGTCGAGCTCCCGCATCTTGCCCCCAGCTCTTCTGTCGTTCCTGGAAGAGCAGGGTAACCCGTTAGTGCGATTCGACCCGTTCCGCACCGATTTCCAGGGAAACGCCTACTACTACGGCGCTGACTCGTTCTATTTGCCGTTTTCGGGCCTCGGCTCGGTAGACCGAGGTGGACCGAAGATTACGATATGGGAACTGGCACGAGGTGCGCGAAGCATCGACGACACGGGATGAGAATGAGTTGACCAGAAATTCTTCCTGGGGCAGACTTCCTTCCACCATGCCCACCGCGCGATGGGGAAAGATGGTTGCACTTCTCGCCGTCCTCGTTGTTGTCAGCGCAGGCGTCAGCGTCCAAGTCGGCCAACGCGACTCGCAGATCACGCAGAAACTTGCGCTCCTTGGCGAGAAGTTTCTCCTGATCGTCGGTGAGAATGTGCGAAAGCATGGATGTTCTCCCGTCGACTAACCGTTTTCGAGCTTGCGCTGCCGCGAGGCGCTTCGTACGAAAGCCTCGCAATACGTGAGGCTGTTCACATCCTCCCCCTCACGACCAGAGTGAAGCGATTGAAAGGCGTTGTCGATTCCTTGCAAGACCGCTTCCACGGAAACTCCCTCCGAGAACCAATGCTTCACTCGCGCGAAATCCTCCGCTGACAATGAGCCCGGTCGGCCCTTCCATTGAAAGAAGAAGGTTTCGATCTGTCGACAATAGGACTCGAGCTCGGGGTCTTTCAAGGTTCGATCTCCTGGGGATGATAGCGAGTGCGGTAGTCCGCCAGCCGAGCCTCGACCTCCGCGCGGTTTTCGAAAACGCCTGCAACGCCGGGGGCTTCGACCGCAAACGAGGCGGCGCATGCGGCGAATTGTGCGGCGTCGAGAGGCTCCTGTCCCTCTCCCAACGCTACCAGGAAGCTGGCGGCGAAGACGTCGCCGGCACCCGTCGGTTCGAGCTCTGGGCATCTAAAGGCGGGTACCCGAAAGCATCGACCCCTCGCGTAGACGCGAGCGCCACGCGCGCCTTCGGTAAGTGCGAAGATGCGGTCCTCGCTTGCCAGCTCGACGGCGAGCTCTCGAGGACGCGGCGCGTCGGATTCGCTCATCGAAACGAAAGTGGCCTCCGCGAGCGCCGTCGTTGCTCCTTCCCACGAGCACGGATGAATCACGCCGTCATCGTCCCAGCTTCGGAAGAAACCTTGCGGAGCCACTCCGCAAGTCCCTCCCGGCTCGAACGGTATCAGTGGCGCCTCGACTTCCTGAGCAATGGGACAATAGAGGATGGTGGCCTCTTCGGCGAGCCTCGATTTCAAGGAGGCCAGATCTTCTTCAGTTAGCGGGCGAGCACGGCCCAGAAGGTGCTGATGCCTTCTCGCTCCTCGATATCGGTTCCGAAACGTCGTGCTCTTGTGCGACGGATGGTAGTGAATCTCGATTCCTTCCAGAGGCTCGAAGAGGTCGAAGTCCGCCCCAACTGCGGTGACCATGACGCTCGCCCGTCCCAGGCGTGCCGCGGCGAGGCAACCGTAGGCCGCTGCACCGCCGAGGACGCGCTCACCGTGCCGCAAGTCCAACGCCACGTGTCCCATCGCGACGAACTCGATCGGCCCGGGCAGCTCTCCACGGATCTCCATGGACGGGCATTGTAGTCCGTCCTGAGTGGCAACGGGGCACCATACACGACACTGGACTATAGTATCGGGGATGATATGGACCTCATTGATCGCGCAAGGCAAGAGGCAGGTACTCATGTCCATCTTGCTGGCGGTCCTGCTGTCGTTCATCTACTTCTACGTGGCTCGTTTCTATCGAGCGAGCATCGACAGCTGGATCCTCGGCATCGGCTGGGTCGTGGTCATCGGCAATCTGCTGCGCACACTCCTGGGAGCGCTCTATCGCTGGGATCGGCAGCCGTTCCGTCGTTTCGATCTTGGGTTGCACGATGATCGGGTCCGCGTCGGACAAGCCTTCCGCCTGGAGCTCGTCCTGCAAGCTCGAAGGGCCTTCAGACTGGAGCGTTTGACGGTGGATCTTCGCTGCTTCGACGAGAAAGTGACCGAGCGGACCGTTCTGCACGAGCAACGGCAGGTCGTGTCGGAAGACCTTTCCGTTTCGGCGAACGGGAGTCATCGCTTCGAGGTGGAGTTTCCTGTGCCCTCCGGGGCTCCGTCGACGTTCAAGGATCCCGGGGGCCGCATCCGCTGGGCGATCGCAATCGACGCCGACGTCGTCGACTGGGGAGTCCTGCGCGATGAGTTCGGGGTGACGGTGGCACCCAGTTAGGCGGGCATGGGACACCAAGCCGCTCTCATCTACAACCCGGCGTCCGGTTCGGGTAAACCCAAGGAGAAGCAACTTCCTCATCTTCTGGAACGACTACACGCGCTCGGGATCGAAGCCCGTCCCGCGCCCACGGATTCGCCGGGACACGCGACGGAGTTGGCGAGAGAAGCGTTGCGCCAAAACGCCTCGCTGGTAATCGGTTGGGGAGGTGACGGCACCATCAACGAGATCGCGGCGGGGATGCTCGGATCGAAAACGCCCTTCGGTGTTCTCCCCGGAGGCACGGTGAACGTCTTCGCGCGTGCCACCGGCATTCTCCTCGGGGGAGTCTCGAGAAGGCTTGCCGGGTCCTCGGTGAGGGACAGCCGCGCGTGGTTCCGGTAGGCATGGCGGGAGAACGCCCGTTCTTATTGATGGCCGGAGTCGGCATCGATGGGGAAGTTGTCCATCGGCTCGATCCTGGATTCAAGAAGCGTTTCGGAAAGTCGGCCTTCTGGCTTCTTGGTTTTCGCCTGCTTGCCAGCTACCCGTTCGCGTCGTTGACCGTTCGGGTGGACGGAAAAGAGATCCAGGGCACTGGGCTCGTGGCCGGCAAGGTCCGGATCTACGGCCCCGGTTACGTCGTCACCCCCGAAGCCCGCCTCGAGGAGCCCTTACTCGACGTCGTCGTGTTCCAGGGTCGCGGGGCGCTTGATTATCTTCGTTATCTTGTCGGCGTCGCGGGGGGTTTTCACTTGCGCTTCAAGGATGTGGTGCGCTTCAAGGCTGCCCGCCTAGAGGTGGAGAGCGCGGACGGACAGTGCCTCCAGCTCGACGGCGGAGCCGGCCGGTCGCGTGCCGACGCATCTGGAGGTCCGGCCCGACGCCCTCACTGTTCTCCTTCCTCGATAAAACTCTGACGCTGCTGGGGCTTTCCACTTGACATTAGCGGCGTGTTGTATACATTGTCACCATTCTTCCCAAACGGCCGGCGCAGCTTTCGGAACGCGGGTCGTCTTCTCAATTAACTTATCCTAGATGAGCCAATTAGTTAGAGGGAGAGACAAATGAAAATCGTGGCCGTTCGCGGGGACATCACCCAAGTCGACGTGGACGCAGTGGTGAACTCCGAGGAATTGAGATCTGTGGGAGCGGGCGAACAGAACGGCGACCTGGTCGAGCGCGCCGGTCTTGAAGTGGAAGCGAAAGCAATGGCGCGTGGCCCTATCCATGTCGGTGAGGCCATGCTGACCACCGGCGGCAGGCTCCGCTGCAAGTACGTCATTCACGAGCCGGCGGGCCGGGGCGCAGAGGCCCCCGACCCGGAAGATCCGGAAGGCATCAAGAGATCCACCCTTGCCGCGCTGCGGTGCGCCGCCGGAGTCCGCCTGCGCTCGTTAGCGATTCCAGCCTTTGCTTCGGGAACCGGGGCGACCGAGGTTTTGATCAGCGCTCTCAAGGATTCTGATGCGGAGGGGGGACTCGAAGAAGTCTTCATCGTGGGAGAAAACGGCGAGATCGTCAGCGCCATCAAAAAGGCAATCGGAGGCGGCAATTGAAGGCGTCGCACCCGAGCCCATCGGGCGCTCGAGATCGACGCGCCGGTCCAGCCCATTGCCAGCCTCACAGATCCTTTCACTTCCCCGACGTCGCCTTCGCTTTTCTATTGACATTTTCCTGACTGGGGTGTAACTACGGGATCAGGTTTACACGGCAGCTTTCGCTTGTTGCCGCAAACGGGAAAGGAGACACTCCGTGACTCCACCTGGCGACATAGGGCCTTCAAGGGCCTGAGGCCGGCCGCACGGACGACGCGAGCCTGGCTGCTCTTGGAGGTCGACCTATCGGGTTTTTCGACTCAGGTTCAACCTGTAAGATGTTTTAGATCGGTGCGCCGGGTTGGTGAGCGCGAACGCGAAAGCCACGCCGGCGATCGAATCTAAGCCTGGCTTCCAAAGCCCTTGGAGTTCGCCTGAGTCACTCATTCCTAGGCTGCTTCCCAAGCGGCTTGAAAGGCGGGGGGGCACGCGGCTCGCCCTGCCTTTCTACATCGAGCGTCCACTTACGTGCTTTCCGACGTCACGGTCCATCAACCTTCAGGTTTTCGATCTTCACCGGATCGATGGCGTCGGCGGGCGAAAAGCCGAAGACCTTTCCGTAGAAATAGAGCTCACTGTCGAGAGCTCGTTTGATATTTTCTGCCTTGCGGAAGCCATGACCTTCCCCCTCGAAGGCTAAGTAGGCTGTGGGGAACCCAGCCTTGCGGACCGCGTCGGACATCCGCTCCGCTTGGTTGGGAGGGACGACCTTATCGTCCATTCCCTGGAAGAAGATGATGGGGCAGGACAGCTGTCCGACGAAATGGATGGGTGAGCGGTTCTTGTAGAGCTCGATCTTTTCCGGGTAGGGACCTATCAAGGAGTCGAGATACCGCGATTCGAACTTGTGCGTGTCGCGAGCCAGCATTTCTAGATCGCAAATTCCGTAATACGATGCTCCCGCCTTGAAGAGATCCCGGAACGTGAGAGCGGCCAGCGTCGTGTAGCCTCCGGCACTGCCACCGCGGATGGCGATGCGCTTCGGATCCACCCGCCCTGCATCGATCAAGTGCTTCGCCGCATGGATCGAGTCGTCCACGTCGACGACTCCCCAGTTACCCTTGAGCCGTTCGCGGTAGGCCCGACCATAGCCGGTGCTGCCGCCGTAATTGACGTCCACGACGCCGATGCCGCGACTGGTCCAATACTGGATGGACGGCGTGAGTGTGGTTCCAGTCGCCGCGGTGGGGCCGCCGTGGCTCAGAACGAGAAGAGGGGGTTTCTCGTCTTCCGGCGCTTGGCAGCGATCGTTCTTTGGGGGATAAAAGAAGGCATGGGCCGTCAATCCGTTTTCGGTCGCGAACTCGACGGGTTCCGGAATAGAGAGAACGTCTTTCTCGATCTCGAGGGTGCTGGATCGTCGCAGGGCTCTGGTCTCCCCAGAAGCTAGATCGATCTGCACCAGCTCTGCCTGTCTGTCCGGGGCGCCCCCTTGGTAGAGAGCGTGCTTGCCGCGCACGCGAATACCCTCGAACTCAGTGTGCGGTGTCTCGATGGAGTCGAGTCGCTCCGTATCGGTCGCGAGCCGCGCCAGATGGGTGCGGCCATCTTCTTGGTAACTGCACACGATGGTCTTGGCCGATTGGAAGTCATACGTCCTCATTCCGAACACCCATTGGGGCAGACCGGACTCCGCCTCCCGGGGACAGAGCGCTTCGACACGGCCTTCCTTGACGCGGTAGAGATTCCACCAGCCCGTTCGGTCGGAGACAAAATGCAAGACGCCGTCGGGTGACCATTCGGGTTGGAAAACGGACTCCGAACGGCCACCGGCGACTCGCTTCGCGTCGATCAAGTCGCCCTGCGGGCCGACACCCACCACCCACAGCTCCGAACCGTCCCAGGGCATGTTGGGATGGTTCCAACTGATCCATGCGAGACGCGAGCCGTCCCCGTCGAAGCGCGGCGACGCGTAGAAGTCGTGACCCTCGGCGATCACCGTGCCGGGGCCCCCATCGCTGATGTCCCCGACATCCAGCGCGACGAGCGTGTTCACGGGTTCCTGGCCCTCGGCGCGGTGGTCTTCGCGCACCGCGATCAAACGCGCGTTTCCCGGGGCCAGCACGTGGTCGGCATAGCGCACCGAGGCCTCGCGGCTTTCCGGAGTCACCGGCTGGGGCGTCGCTCCGGCTATCTGACTCCCGACTTCTTGACGATAGACACGCTGGTCGACGAAGTTCGTGAAATAGATCGCTCCGTCCTTCACGGTGTAAGCGCCGCCGCCGTATTCGTGAACCCGCGATCTCACGTTGAAGGGAGGAGGGGTAACATCTTGCTTGCGACCGTCTGGGGTCAGACGCACGATGACGCTGCGCCCTCCTTCCTGCGGTCGGGTTTCGAGCCAGTAGACGTCGTCTCCATCGAAGCGAGCTCCGCCTACGCCGATCGTCGTCGCCACGATGGCATCCGAGGTGATGGGCGACTGCCAGCTTCCGTACCGAGCCTTGGCCATTCCGATCTCTTCTTCGAAACGGATCTGCTACCGGACCGCAGCGTCGTGCCCCACCCAGACGAGTCCCGAGACCAGCTTCGGCAGAAAGCGGGTGGACTTGGGGGGCAGGACCTCGCCGCCGGCGGTGGCGGCCGCAAACTCTGTGGCGCTCATGGGGGGCAGCCAGAATCCGGCCTGGCACTCGCCCCCGACCATCTCGAAGAGCTGCTGTGGGTCGGGGCGGTACTGGATCGTTCCATCCGTTGCGCTCCGTCGATCGAGGCCCGCGGCTGGGAGCAGTTGATCGTGCAGGAGGACGACCGGTAGTGCGGCCCCGCCGCGTGGCGCCCTTACGGAGATTCGCTCGGGATCCAGCTTCCAGATCTCCGGGCTCGAGCCATGAAACCAGACACCGAGAGAGGGGTGGGGCGACTCGGCTACCGCTTTTGCCAGATCGGCGCCACCTTTTCCCTGCCACGAGGTCCGCCCAGCCACCAGCTCGGTGAGCCCGCCCCTATCGACGGGGACCGAGACTCCACGATGGATCGGGTCGATGCGAAGATCCTTGGAAGCCAGGCTGATGAGAACGGCCATCTTGGCGCACGCTGCCGTCCCTTCCGGTACGGAGTGTTTCTGGGCGAAGAGCTGTGCCGCCTTGGTGCGATGGTGACCGTCGGCGATGGCGGCGAAGCGGTTGTCGAGAAGAGCCTGGAAACACTCGATTCGATCCGGCTCGTGGAAGCGGTAGAGGCTGTGGACATTCCCGTCGGCGTCGCGGTGCCGCAGCAGCGCTGGCGCCGAGTTCGTGACTTCCGCGAGGAGGTTTTCGAGCTCACCTTCGTCCTCGGCCAGCAGCATCACCGGCTCGGGGTCGATGCGCAAGGTCTCGAGCAACGCCAGGCGCTCGTCCAGCGGTTTGTCCACCGTCTCCTCGTGTGGCCGCAGATCTCCCTCAGAGGACGGTCCGACTCCTACCAAGCCGCACAACCCACGACGGAGGCCGCCGTCCTTCAACTCGATCAGGTACGGGTAGAGCGAAGGCTCGGTGTCGCGCACCACGATTCCCTTGGCGAGCCAACTGTCGTGCAGCGCGCGAGCATGATGGTGGGCGTCCTCACCACCTTCGGCCACGGGACGCGTCAGATGCGAGAACTGGTGCGGCGCGCGCGCGTGCAACCGGTCGCGGAGGGTGGGATCGATCTGATCGAAGGGCGGTGCGACCAGCAGATCGGGTTCCCCGGCTTCCGCGGCGTAGCGGTAACCCTGAAAGGCAAGCAGTTTCATCGTCTTCTTTCCTTAGACATCGTTCCAGTTCGGCCTTCGGCCTAGCCCTCCGCTCGACAGGCTCGCTGCGGAAGGCGGCTCGAGATATCCAGCTATGACTTCGTCGGCACGCCTCCCCAGCACACAAAATGGCCTCGAGCCTTAGGCAACGATCCACTGATACAGGGCACCAGGAAAGCGCGCTCAACGAGCCGAGCCGAAAGGTGTCTGCATGACGACGGTCTCTCGTCCATCCCCGCGCAGTCTGTCTGCGAGATCTTCCGCGTCGGAACGCTCGGTGTACTCGCCGACCCAAACCCGGTAGTAGAGACGATCGTTTCGACGGAACATGGAAACCTCGACCGGGCTGTATCCTTCCCGGCGAACCGCGTAGGCCAGCTCTTCGGCGTGACCTTCGTTTTCGAAGGAGCCCACCTGCACTCTCCACCGTGTCGCGAGGCGACTACGATCGACTTGGATCACTTCGACGCGGACCTGTGCCACGCCACGTCGCACCATGTCCAATGCTTGGGCCGCGCCATAGGAAAGATCCAAGATTCGCTCCCCAACGAAGGGCCCTCGATCGTTGACCACCACCATCACGCTGCGGCCGCTCTCCTCGTCCGTGACGCGAAGGAGCGTTCCGAAAGGGAAGGTCAGGTGCGCGGCGGTGAACCCGTCTGGATCCATCGGCTCTCCGCTTGCGGTGGGACGGCCCGCTTCCTCTAGGCCATACCAAGACGCCAGTCCCTCCAGGATGGTGCCGGGAGACGGAGGCGGTGCGGGTGTGGTTGGGGGAGTGGCGGGGCGTGGGTCGCGACCGGCACAAGCGCCGACCATGGAGCAAAGCAGGAGCGTGGGAAGGATCCGCTTCACGGGGTCATTATAACGGCTTGGTGAGCAGGTCGTTTTCTTTCTTGGCTTTTCGCGATGGGCGACTATCAGCGCTTCCGCTCGAGCGCTTCCCGGGGCCACTTGGAGAGCTTGGCGCCCGCGTCGTAAGCGCTTTGCATGAAGTCCAGGAGGCCCGTTTCGGGACCCTGCGCCTTGCGAAAATCGTAACACCTCGCCGTGCCCCACTGGAGCGGGTTGGAACATCGCGATTCGGAGGAGAAGCTACGCAGCGGAGTTGTCGCGTAGGGCGTCGGGGAGTAACACGGTTCCTGGCTGGTTGATGGCGGCGTAGGCCGCTTCGAGCATGTAGGCCCTGGGGTCGACGTTCTGAAGCTTCGCGGTCTCGCACAGGGTGTAGAACAGCGCTGCGACGTCGGTTCCGCGTTTCGATCGACTGCCGTAGTGATTTTTGCGACCGACGACAGGTTCCCTCAGGGCGCGCTCGGCGTGATTGTTGTCAAGCCAGACGAGAGGGTTTTCGGCGAACAGCGTGAGTGTCTCCCATCTCTCCAGCATGTAGCGGACCGCCTTGCCGAAGTCGCTTCGCGGCAATCCTCTTTGGCTCTCGCCCCATTGCCGAATCGCTTTCAAGATCCGCTGCGAACGTTGCTTGCGTAAACGAAGTCTCAGTTTCTGAGCTTTTTCATCGCCGGGAAACGGACCCGGGACCTCGCGTTCGACTTCGTACAGCTCTCCGATCAAACGAAGCACTTCGGAGCAAGCTTGCGGGTAGTGCTCGCTGGCTTCGTCGAACTTTCTTTTCACGTGCGCCCAGCAGTGGGCGAGACGAAACTGTGGACCGGCACGAGCCGCGTAGCCGTCTGGACCGGCACGAGCTAGCACCTCGTACACCGCGTAGCCGTCCACAACCGCGATGCCGGAGTAGGTCCCCAGCACCTTTTGGCCATCTTCCGTCGATTTCGTCGGCAGCATTCGGTAGTACGCGATGTCCGGACTCGAAACGCCCCACACCGTGCCCGCCGACTTCTTCATCGAGCCCATCAGAGGCCACCGCGTTTCGTCGGCGTGGATGACGGGTGACTCCAAAACCTTCTCTCCCAGAGCGTCGTACACCGGATTCAGATGACGTGCCAGTACGTTCAGCTGGTCCCACAGCGTCTGGCTGTCGATATCTAGCCCTTCGCGGCGCATCATTCGAACCTGGCGCTCGAGAGGCATATGGTCCAGGTACTTGCTGATGGCCACTTCGGTCGCGAACTCCACCGAGTAGCGGCCTCCGGGCTGAAGCTTCGTCGCCGCCGGTGCGGTGACGACGTTCGCGTTACATCGGCAGCGGTACTTTTTCCGCAAATGCCGTTCGATGACGAAGCTCCGCTTCACCACCGTCACCACTTCCGATTCCTCGTATTGACCCGCCATCTCGCCCAGCTCGCCGTCGCACACCGAGCACTTTTTCTCTGTCTCGGCGAGTTCGATTACTTTGTCGACCACGGGAAAATGAGGCTGTTCGCGCGGGCCGTGCCCTTTCTTCTTGTTCTTTTTAGCCTTCGTTTTCTTCCGGGTCCGCTTTCCGTCGATGCGGAAAATGCTCTCTCGCTTTTCCTGTAGTTGCTTGAGAACCGACAGTTCAAGTTGCTCCGTTTCCGGCACACCATAGAGTCTCGCCAGTTCCACTCGCAGACGAACGTTTTCATTGACGAGGCGCTGGTTCTCGTTATCAACGAGGAGAGCTATCTGGCGGAGTGTTTCGAGGTCGTGTTCGTTTTTTATGCGAACCACGGAATACGATTAGATCATAGAGACGATCTCACGGCAAGTGAAAAATGCTTCATTTCAGGAGGTGACAAAGATATTTTTCCGACCAACCGGCTCCCCTCCAGAAACAACGACAACTCTGTCGTCGTCAGTCGCACTGGCTCGCCGTCACCGCTGGACCACAGGCATGCGAACTTTCCCTCTTCGAGACGTTTCGCGTAGACGCACAGTCCGGTCCCGTCCCAGTGCAGAACTTTCGCGCGGATTCGGTTGCGGCTGACGAACAAGTACAGCTCACCGCTCAGCGGGTCACGACCAAGCTCGTTCATCACCAGCGCCGACAGACCGTCAAAGCCCTTGCGGAGATCCGCCGGCGCCGCGTACGCCCACGCCGACACCCGACGGCTATTCCACTTCATCCCAGCTGCTCAACAAGCCGCAGCAGCCGCTGTTCCGACAGACCCTCGATTCGATACCCTCGCGGGGTTACCAGCGTAATCTCCGTGCGTTTTTCCGATTCCACGACTTCGACACGTCGAACGATACCCCTCATAGCCTCCTCTCGATTCCATCGAGATAGACTCCAGCCACCCACCCCGAGCCCCCTCGCGACACCCTCAAGGCTCGCGCCCTGATCCTTCATCTGATTCAGATACAGCACCGCTTCGCGACGTTGTTCCCGCGAGTAACGCCGCCCTCGACCTGTGCGGCCACGATTTTCTTCACGTGCTCGCCTACGAAATGCTGTCCTCGCTTCCATCGCTTCGCACTCCTTTCAAGACTGCTCACGATGGAACATTCCGACACGCTTGTCACGACGGGCCACGGCGAGGAGTTACGAATCGAGTCTGGACAAACCCGCGGCCAAGTTGAAGTCTCGTGGCACGAGTAAGAGTGCCGCCAGCCGTCACCTCGTGAGCCAGACGACTAAGAAGCTCGAGGAATACCTGTCTCGGCGGCTAGAGGAGTTCGAGCTTGCGGCACTGATGCTGGATGGCCTTGAGGTGGCCGGACAGACCGTCGTCGTAACTCTCGGTATCACAATAGATGGAACGAAGGTGCCCCTGGGTATATGGCTGGGCTCGACGGAGAACTCTCGGGTGTGCACCGCGATGTTGCAGGACCTTCTCGAGCGAGGCTTGCGCGTCGATGAGTCGATTCTCTGCGTAGTGGACGGAGGCAAAGGCATCCGCAAGGCACTCGTCGACGTTTTGGGGGACCTCGCGGTCATCCAAAGGTGCCAGATCCATAAACTCCGGAATCTTCGCTCGTACCTTCCCAAGTCTCGTCACGCCTACGTGCTCCAGACGATGAAGGAAGCCTACAAGTGCAAGAGTGCCGACAAGGCGCGCAAGCGACTTCAGGCATTGGTGTCGTGGCTCGAGCGAAACGGCTACGACGAAGCTGCCGGAAGCCTTCGTGAAGGGATGGAAGAGACACTCACGGTCGTGAAGCTCGCGCTGCCCGCCTTACTTCGCCAGTCTCTTGCCACGACGAACGCCATTGAGAATCTCAACGGAACCATTCGCAGAGTATCGAGAAACGTCAAGCGTTGGTAGAGTCCTTCCATGGTTCGCCGATGGACCGCTCTTGGCGTCGTCACCGCGCAGAAAAAGTTCCGGCGTATCAAAGGCTATCGCCATATGGGCGCTCTCGTTCACGCGCTTAGAAGCAAACAGAAATCTCTTGACAGCGATGAGTTTGCTGCCTAAGAGTATTCACAGGTGCCGCCGCTACCCGACCAAATTCAACAGCGGCCGGGACATCCCCGTCAATAGGCGAGATCTTGCTAACCGGCTTGGCCAGACGCCCGTTAGGTCCTTACGGTGAAGAGCGCGTAGAGCGCGGCAATTCCAAAGAGGAGATTTGGAGCCCACGCAGCCATGAGCGGGGTAAGATCGCCGAGTCGCCCATGAAGGCGAACACCCGTGTCGTAACGTAGTAAGTAAGGCCAACGACGATCGCGATCCCGATTCCGTAAAGGGTGCCTTTCTTGCCCGGGCTGAAGGAGAAAGGAACTCCAATCAGGAGCGTCACCAGCGCCGCCAGGGGGAACGAGACCTTGCTGTGGAGCGCCACTTTCAGACGGACGACGTCGAAGCCGGCCTGGCTCAACTCATCGATGTACTCGTCGAGCTCGAGGTAGGTCATCTGGCTCGATTCCCGGCGCTCCTTGGTGAAATACTCGGGTGGTTCCATGGAACGCAGGTTGTGCTCCTCGAAGCGCTCGATGCCCGCCCGTTCACCGAACCGCCGCAGCCAGCCATCCCTGAGGACCCAGCTCGATGAACCGGGGTCCCAGATGGCGGACTGCGCGTAGAAGCGCTCGGTTAGCGAGAAGCGGTCTCGGTCGAACTCGTAGACCGCGAGACCGCTGAAGAGCCTCTGCGGCGGGTCGTAGTAGGCGTAGTTGTAGATTCGCTCCCCCTGTCCGAGCATCCACCTTCGATTGAGAAGATTATAGGTCTGGATTGGTCGATCCTTGATTTCGTCCCGGAGCTCGGCGGCCCTACGGTTCGTGTAGGGAACGAGGTACTCCTGAATCGCGAAGCAGGACAGGCTGACCAGAAAACCGATTAGGGCAACCGGAATCGCCAGCCGGTACATGCTGACCCCACCGGCCTTGGCAGCGATGAGCTCGCTGGTTTTCGAAAGGAGCGCGAAGTTGATTAGCGTTGCCATCAGAGTAGCCAGGGGCAGCATATGAAAGAAGACTTGCGGGAGCTCGTTCCCGACGTAGTTGAGAACAAGTCCGCCCCGGACGCGGTTCTCGACCGCTGACGGGATCACGTCTACCAGGAGGCCCAAGATGTAGACGACGACCAGGGCCAACAGTACGAGCAGAAAATAGCGAACGAATTCACGAGACACGTAGCGATCGAGAGTGTTTGGAAACCGGATGACCATTCGCGGGATGCGGATCACGACCACCGGTCGGGAACCGCGGCGAATGGCACTTGCGTGGCGAACGGGGGCCTCAGTGCCAAGCCCAACCACCCGCCGCAGTCCGCGGACAGCCGCGCTCACCCCTTGGCCGATGTTGGGCAAGGCGGGAGAAGCCTCACGGGCGTGACGTTTCAGCAGCACCAATCCGGCGACACCCAGCACGACGTTGGGAACCCACATGGCGAGCCAGGGAGAGAGGTTGCCTTGCGTGGCCATACCGTCGCCCACTTGAATGAGCACGTAGTAGACGAAAATGACCGCAATGCTCACGACGAAACCCCAAGAACGGCCCTCGCGGCGATTGCGGACCCCGAGCGCGAGCCCCAAGACGGCGAAAACGAAACAAGCGAATGGAATCGAGAATTTCTTGTGGATTTCGACCAGATATATGGGAAGAGACGACTCCCGATAGGACTCATAGAGTTGCCCGAGCCCCATCTCGCGGGCTCCACGGGGCACGTTGGTGTTCTCGGGTGGAAAGAATGTTTCGTTCGCCAGCGGAAGAACGGTCTCGGAGAAAGTTTGCAAGTCGTACTCGCCGGGATGGTTGTACGTCACCTGGTGGCCTTCGCCGTCTCGGAGATAGAAGTTGACGGTTCGCTTCTCCGAGTCCACGACGAGTTGTCCGGATTTGGCCAGAGTGATCCGGGGCGCCATAGGCGAGCTCACGTCGGCGAGGAAGATGTTGCTCCAGTCTCTGGTCCCAGAGGGTGTGTCCATGACGAGGAACATGAAATTCGGGAAGAGCGTGTCATAGAAGACGCGTGGACGGACATCGGTCCGGGCGTTGGAGGCAATGACCTGAAAGATGAGCGTCCTTACTGCCTGATTCGAATCCGGTAGGACGTTGATGATCAGGTAAGAGGTTGCCGCCCACGCGATGAAAGCCGCGGTCAGGATCGGACGGAGCAAGCCATAGAGACTTACGCCGCTCGCGCGAAGCGCGGTGATCTCGCTGTCTGCCGCCAACCGACCGAGCGCGATGAGGATTCCCAGCAGCACGCCCATCGGAATCGTCAGGCAGAGAACGCTCGGCAGGAGGTTGGCCAAAATGGCGAGGACGTCGCGAAAGCTAGCACCCTGCGTGACCAGGATCTGCGCGTAGCGGAGGATCTCGTTCAGAAGGAAAACGAACGTGAACACGCCCAGCCCGAGGGAGAAGGTGGGGCCGATCTCGCGCAGGGTGTATCGGTCGAGTATGCGCAGCATGAGGTGGTGATGATGCGGAAGCGGTCCTCTTTCGCGGGCCAGCCCACGTTAGCATAAGCTCCCGGCACGGCCAAGCCCGTCGCCAGGGTGACCGCCTCGGCAGTTGGAGGGCAAATGTTGTGGGAGATGAGGTTGGGGGCCACCACATCTAGCGTCTTCCTCGTTGAACCCGATTCTCGAGCTGTGCTAAACTCCGAATCTCACACATCAAAATGAGACTAGACCGCGTCGACATCATTGGTTTCAAGAGCTTCGGTGAGCGCACCGAACTCTCGTTCCACGAGGGAGTTACTGCCATCGTCGGGCCGAACGGGTGCGGCAAGAGCAACATCTCCGACGCCATCGGGTGGGCACTCGGAGAACAAAGCGCCAAGAGCCTGAGGGGCCAGAAGATGGAGGACCTCATCTTCAACGGCAGCGAGCGCCGCGCTCCGGTGGGCTTCGCCGAGGTGAACCTGCGCCTTTCCAAAATCAACGGCAGCCCGGACCGGGGCCTTCGCGAGGCGGTCGTAACCCGGCGACTGTATCGGTCCGGTGAGAGTGAGTACCTGCTGGACGGGAGTCCCTGTCGCCTGCGGGACGTCGTCGAGCTCTTCATGGACACCGGGATGGGGAACAAAGCCTACTCCATCATGGAGCAGGGGAAGATCGGGCTGATCCTATCGAGCAAGCCCTCGGACCGCCGCGGTGTGATCGAGGAGGCGGCTGGCATCACCAAGTACAAAGCGCGTCGGCGATCTGCGGAGCTCAAACTCCAGGCGGCGCAGCAGAATCTCCTCCGGGTGAACGACATCGTCTACGAAGTCGAGCGGCAGATGAACTCCCTCAAGCGCCAGGCAGGCAAAGCGCGGCGATACAAGAGATTTCGGTCTTCCATGGCGCACCTGGAGAGGATCGCCGGAGTCAGAAAGAGCCAAGAGATAGAGGTTGAGCTCGAGCGCTTTCGTTGCGAGTTGAAGGTGCTGACGGACGAAGAGCTCCGCCGCTCGACTAGCCTGGTCACCGCGGAGAACTATCTGGAACGCTTGCGGCTGGAGCAGACCGAACAAGAGTCCAGTCTAGAAGACGCCAGGGAAAGACTGCACCGTTTAGAGATCGGCATCGAGCGGTTAGACAATCAGACTACCCGTGACCGGCAGCAACTCAAGGACTTCGATAGCCGCCAAAGTCAGCTCGAACAGGAGCTTCGTGGTCTCGAAGAGCGTTTGGGACCCGCCTCGCGTCGGCTCGAGCTTCGGCAGAGCGAAGCGGCGCAAGCGGTGGAGAGTCTGTCGGTCCTCGAGGGGAATGCCGCCCAGAGTCGCGAGGAGCTCGCGCGATCGTCGGCGTCGCTATCGGAAATCGAGCGGGAGATCGAAGAAGGCCGAGCCGAGCTCGTCAACCGCATGAGTAAGATCGCGACACTCAACAATTTTCTGCAAGGCGTGTTGGCGAACGCCGAGAAGGTTTCGTCGGAATCCTTGAAGCTTCAGGAAGAGAGACGAGAGCTCGAGACAGAGAGAGAACGGCTCGTGGGTGACCGGCAAGCCCTTCAGCAAGAGCAGGCGGATCAGCGCGACGAGAACACGAAGCTGGCCGGTACCCGTGAGGCGATGGAGCGCGAGCTGACCGAGCTGCGCTCCGAGCAAGATCAAGTGGAAGGCAACGTGGTTCGAGGGCGGGAGGAAGCCTCGTCTCTATCCGGCAGGCTCGCTTCGCTCGAGGAGTTAGTAACCGCCAGGGCTCATTTTGGAGCCGGTGCCCGCGCCTTGCTGACCGCCAAGACGGAGCTCGGAGTTCGACTCGGTGGCGTCATATCCGATTCGGTGGAAGTGCAACCCGATTTCGAGCGCGCCGCGGAGCGATTCTACGGCGAGTCGCTGCAACGCATCTTGGTAGAGAACGAGGAAGATGCCCTGGCCGCGCATCGGTGGTTGGAGAAAGAGAATGCCGGGCGGTGCGATTTCGTGATCGAGTCGCTGGCGAGCACGACGAAACCGTCCGAGGTTCGAGAGGCTCTTGACGCCCTGCGACAACTAGAGGCAAAGGGCGTCGTGGGGCTCCTTAGCGAGGCCGTTCGATGGTTGAACGGCAAGTCGGAGCTCTTTTCTAGGCTGCTTCCCGACGCTATCGTCGTGGAGGATGTCGAAGCCGCGCTCGCAGCGTTCCATCTGCGACCCGGGGTTCCCTACGTAACCTTGCACGGCGGAGAGGTGTTGGCGCCGCCGGGAGTTCTCCGAGCCGGTCCGGGCGGACCGAGCGAGGGTTTGCTGAGTAGTCGACGTGAGATTCGGGAGCTTCGGGAGACCCTGACCGTAAACGCCCAAGAGCAGGAACGTCTGGATGCTCGGCAGCGCGAAATCCAAACCGAGCTCGAAAGGCGCGAGGCGGCGCTGGCAGACGTTTCCCAAGAGCAGCACTCGCTGGAGAAGCTCCTGGTGGGGTTGGAGCATCGCTCCCGCCAGCTCGATGGGGATTGGGCGCAGGTAGAGCGAAAAACAGAGGTCCTTGCGAGTGAGCAGGCCCGCGCCGATTCGGAGAAGAGTGCACTCGGTGACAAGCGCGCGGAAATGGAAGGCTCTCTTTCCTCGGAGGAGAAGTCCAAGAAACGCGTCGAGGCGGAGCTCGAGGAGGCACGGGCGAGTCTCTCCGACCGCCGAGCGTCGGTAGAGCTGTTCCAGCAGAAAGCCGCGGAAGAGGCGTCGAGTGTCGCCGCCCTACGGGAGCGCGTCCAAGCGGTCGGGGTTGATGTCGAGCGACTGCAAGAAGGTGTGAATGAGCTTCAAGCCCGGGTGGAAGCGGGAGGCAAGGAGCAGGCCGGGCTCGTCGGCCGACGCTCCGATGTCGAGGAGGCGCTCGCCGCGGCCGAGACCGAGCTCAGCCAGTCGCTGTCCCAAAGGGACGAGCTCCGCGAAACCTTGGTCCGGCTTGAGGGCGCGACCGGCCGGGTTCGCGAGCGCATCGCGGCAACCGAAGAGGCGCTGAAGCTTCGTCGCAAGGAGCTGGAATCCACGCGAGAGAAGCGCTCCAACCAGGAGATCGTGTTGGCGCGAGAGGAATCGGAGATGAATCATCTCCGGCAGAGTTTCTCGGAGTCGCACGAGATCTCGATCGCTGACGCGGCCGCGCTTCTGAGCCCAGCCGATCTCGCTCGGGACGAGGAGGCCCTTGCGGAAGAGCTTTCCGAGCTCAAGCGCAAACTGGATTCCATCGGCCCCGTGAATCCCATGGCCGACGAGGAGTTTCAAGAGCTCGAAACCCGGTATGAGTTCCTGGTGGCGCAGCGTCAGGACTTGCTGGACTCCGTCGTTTCCACCGAAAAGGCGATCCAGAGGATCGATACGACTTCGAGACAGAAGTTCTTGGAGGCGCTTTCAGGGATCAACCAGCATTTTCAGGCGACCTTCAAACAGCTTTTCGGCGGCGGTCGGGCGGGGATGCGGCTCATCGACGAGCAGGATGTCCTGGAGAGCGGCATCGATATCATCGCTCAGCCTCCCGGCAAGAGGCTGCAAAACGTCTTGCTGCTCTCCGGCGGGGAGAAAGCGTTGACGGCGATCGCCATCATGTTTGCCATCTTCCGCTACAAACCGTCACCGTTTTGCCTGCTGGACGAGGTCGATGCACCGCTCGACGAAGCCAATGTCGGCCGGTTTCTCTTGATGCTGGCCGAGCTCCGTCAGACAACCCAGTTCATCGTCATCACGCACAATATCAAGACGATGGAGCACGCCGATCAAATGTACGGGGTGACGATGGAAGAGCCCGGGATCTCCAAGCTCGTTTCCGTTCGGTTGGAGGAAGGGGCGTCCACTAAAACCGCTTCGCCAAGCTAGGATCCTCGACCTGGTTTTTTGCTTCGTGGATTCCGCCGATTTACTATCCTACGATTCGAAAAAACGCTCTTGAGAGGCGTCAGGAGATCGTGAAGACTTCGAGGGCAGCTCCGGTCACTCCGGTCAGGGCCATGGTGCTTGCGGCAGGAGAGGGCAGGCGACTGAGGCCCTTGACGGTGTTCTGGGCGAAACCGGCGATCCCGCTACTGGGCGGATCGCCGATCGAGTGCGCGATGGAGCTTCTCCGCCGTGCCAACGTGACCGAAGTGGTCGTCAACCTGCATCACAATCCAGAGACCATCGAAGAGACCCTCGCGAGAACGGATTGGGCAAAAGATTTCGCGGTGCATTACTCTCGCGAAGCGGAGATTCTCGGCACGGCGGGTGGGTTGAAACAGGCAGAAGATCGGTTTTCCAACGGGACCTTTGTGCTTCTCAACGGAGACACGATTGTGGACACCGATGTCGCGGGGCTGATTGAGTGGCATCGAGAGCGCTCGGCGGAGGCAACCTTGTTGCTGCGACCGAAACCCGCGGGCAGTGGCTACACGGAGTTCAGCCTGGCCGGGGACGGCCGCATCGTTTCCGTCGGAAAGAAAGGCGAAACTTCTTCGGCGTTTATGTTTGCGGGTCTGTGGGTTCTCGAGCCAACCATATTTCAACGTCTGTCGGCTGGTCGTTTCGCACGATTGGAAGTGGATCTCCTTCCCAAGCTCATCCTCGAGGGGACCGCCTTCGGTTTTGTGGCGGAGTTCCCGTGGTTCGACATTGGGACTCCGGGCAGATACCTGCAAGCTTGTGAAGAAATAGCGCGCCGCGGCATCTTTCGAAGCACGTGGAGGGTGGAGGCCGTCGAGTCTCTCCAGAATTCTCCGTCGGGCAGCGTGGTGCTCGCCGGACCGAACACCTTCATCGACCCGGAGGCGCGTTTCACCGGTACGACGATCCTGGGAGCCAACTGCCGTGTGGAACGCGGGGCGCAGCTCAGGGGAGCCGTCCTTTGGGACGGCGTGACGGTGGGGGACTCGGCGCTCGTCCGAGACTCGGTGATCGCGAACGGCGTCTCTTTGGCTCCCGCGAGTCACACCGTCGACAAGTTGGTCGCACGGCTCCGACGCGGGCCCCGAGGCGATCGGGCCTTCATCCGGGCGCGCGAGCTCGCAGGCGACTGTGTGGTTGCCTCCATCAAAAGCTGATGCCGCAAGCGCGACCGCCGGAGGAGCTGGATCCAGATAGACTGGGAAAGGACCCTCTCGACGCACGGATCGTCCGCTATTTGGAGCGCCGCTCCGGCGAAGGCCTTCGCGTTCGTTCGGTGCAACCGCTGGCCGGTGATGCATCGACCCGACGATACTACCGCGTGGTGTTGTCGGAGGGGACCGAAGCAACGAGCTTGGTGCTGGCGCTGATGCCGGAGCCTTTCGAACCGGAGCGAGAGTCCTTCCTGAACGTCGCACGATTGTTCGCGGAGATTCCGGTTCGCATTCCGACCATTCATGACGTGTCGGGGCCGGAAGGGATTCTGCTTCTGGAAGACTGTGGAGACGAGCTCTTGCAGAGGCTGGTGGAGCAAGCCGACGGGGAAACTGGGAGCGACGTCTCCGACCTCTACGACGTCTATGTCAGTGCGCTTGAGATTCTCGCGCGCATTCAAAGTCGGGGAGCGGAGCTCGAGAGTCCGAGTTACCTCCCTTACGGCATCGCGTTCGACGAGGAAAAACTTTCTTGGGAGCTTGCGTATTTCAGTAGACACTTCCTTACGGGCTTCCGTCGGGTGTCGCTTGCGGCTTCGGAAAAAGGTTCTCTTCACGATTCGTTTTCTCGTATCGCCGGCGAGGTCGCGGGTCTTCCCCGCGTGCTTTGTCACCGGGACTACCATTCCCGTAACGTCATGGTCGCGGGCGGTGAGCTCGTCGTGCTCGACTTCCAGGACGCGCGCATGGGACCGGTAAGCTATGATCTAGTTTCTCTGCTCCGGGACTCCTACGTGGGTCTGGACGCCGATTTCGTGGAGGAGATGGCGGCCCAGTTCTGTAGCGTTTCGAGCGACGTGAGCCTACGGAGCCTTCAAGACGAGTTCGACCTCGTGGCGTTGCAGCGGAATCTCAAGGCGTTGGGAACCTTTGGCTATCAGTGCTCGGTTCGGCGCAAGAATGTTTACGAACGGTATGTTCCCCGGACGTTGGAGCTTGTGCGTGCGAACTTGTCGCGGAATCCGCGTTGGGACGGCTTGAGGAGGACGCTCGGCCGTCACGTGCCGGAACTAGCATGAAGGAGTCCTCAGCCCGCCCGCAGGCGCGAAGTCGCCGGAGGGCGAGCCGTGGGGGTGTCCACCTTCGTCCAGATTCCGAACGAAGAGAACTTCGACGGACCAGCCGAAGCTTCCAGCGAAGGCTGGGGGCCCCGCGGCATTGAAAGGAGTCCTCAACATGAGCTCGACCGCAGTCTACATTGCCGATATCGCCGACCATGATGGGGAGGAGATCAGCATCAGGGGCTGGCTGGTCAGGCGCCGCTCCAGCGGAAAAGTGCAATTCTTGATCCTGCGCGACGGCTCGGGCGTCGTCCAGGCGGTTTTTTCGAGGGCCGAGGTTTCCCCCGACCAGTGGGAGCGGGCTTTGGAGCTGACCGCGGAGAGCTCGCTCGTGCTTCGAGGAAAGGTACGGAAGGACGAGCGCGCCCCCGGTGGATACGAACTGGATGCCATCGAGCTTTCGATCATCCAGCTCGCGCCCGAGTACCCGATCGGTCCCAAGGAGCATGGCGTCGCATTCCTTCTCGATCATCGTCATCTTTGGCTTCGCTCCCGGCGTCAGCACGCCATCTTGAGGATTCGTCACGAGGTCATCTCCTCCTGTCACAAGTTCTTCGACGAGCGGGGTTTCATCCTGGCCGACACTCCGATATTCACGCCCAACGCCTGCGAGGGGACGACGACTCTTTTCGAGACGGATTACTTTGGAGACAAAGCGTACCTGACCCAGAGCGGTCAGCTCTATAACGAGGCGGTGGCGATGTCCGTAGGGCGCACTTACTGCTTCGGTCCCACGTTCCGGGCCGAGAAGTCCAAGACCCGGCGCCACCTCACCGAATTCTGGATGGTGGAGCCCGAAGTAGCCTTTGCGTCCCTGAACGACATCATCACTCTCGCGGAAAATCTCATCTGTTTCGTGATTGAATCGGTTCTCGAGAAGCGCCGCGCGGAGCTCGAAACGCTGGAGAGAGATGTGACTCTCCTCGAGGAAGTAAAAAAGCCGTTCCCCCGCCTGACGTACGATCAGGCGCTCGATTTGCTGAGGGAGAAGGGTAATGCCATCGAGTGGGGGGGCGATTTTGGCGCGCAAGACGAGGAGGTCTTGTCCACGTCCCACCGATGTCCTGTCATCATCACGCACTATCCAAGTGCGGTGAAGGCTTTTTACATGGCTCCCGATGCCGAGCGGCCGGAAACTGCTCTTTGCGTCGACATCCTCGCACCCGAAGGCTTTGGCGAAATTGTCGGCGGCGGGCAACGCGTTCACGATCTCGAGCTCCTGCGTATGCGAATCGCGGAGCAAGAATTGCCCGAGGAAGACTTCTCTTGGTATCTGGATCTGCGTCGCTATGGAAGCGTTCCCCACTCCGGTTTCGGGATGGGCATCGAACGGGTGGTATCGTGGATCTGCAAGCTGGACCACCTCCGGGAAGCGATCCCCTTTCCCCGCATGCTCAATCGGCTCGCGCCCTAGTGTCCTGTCTCAGTAATTCGTCACATAAATCTCGGTCCCTTTTGCGCGCTGGCTTCGTTGCGCCTCCTCGAAATATCCAGATATGACTTCGTCGGCACGCCTCGCCAGCACACAAAATGCCCTCGAGCTTTATGCAACGAACTACTGGGACAGGACACTGGCATCCGCCAACAACAACATGGGTTTGTCACGACCCCGGATTTCGGCTAGTCTCGGAAACTACCCATGAAAAAGGTCGGTTTCGTGAGCTTGGGCTGCCCCAAGAACCTCGTCGATACGGAAGTCATGCTGGGACAGCTCACTCGCGCGGGATACGAAACAACGTCAGAACCGGCAGAAGCGGACCTGCTCGTGGTCAACACTTGCGGCTTCATCGACCGAGCCAAGCAGGAGAGCGTCGAAACGATCCTGGAGATGGCTCGATACAAGAAGGAAGGCCGATGCCAACGCCTGATTGTCTCGGGATGCCTGGCACAGCGTTATGCCGATGAGCTAGCGCGCGAGATCCCCGAAGTGGATGCGGTGATCGGTTTGGACCAACTGGAGTCCATCGTCTCGACCGCCGAGACCGACGACCGCCAGATCGCCTCGCTCCAGGCGGATGGATCGGTTGTTTACCTCTACGATCACCTGGCGCCGCGGGAGCTCACTACTCCTAGCCCGTTTGCTTACGTGAAGATCTCGGAAGGCTGTGATTATCCGTGTACGTTCTGCATCATTCCGAAAATCAGGGGCCACTATCGGAGCAGAACCGCGGAGTCGGTTCTCGCCGAGGCCGAGGCCCTCGCGCGCCAAGGGGTCAAGGAGCTCATCCTTATTGCCCAGGATACGACCCGCTACGGAGCGGAGCTCGACGAAAACGGCGTAAGCCTGGCGCGGCTACTTCGTCGCCTGGTCAAGGTGGAAGAGTTGGAATGGATTCGATTCCTTTATGCCTACCCGACTACGGTAAGCGACGAGCTGCTCGAGGTCATGGCCGATGAGCCGCGCGTGTGTTCTTATCTCGACATCCCACTCCAGCACGCCAGCGATCGCATTCTCAAGGCCATGAAGCGCCCGGGAACCGGCGCCAGTAACCACGCGCTGGTCGAGCGGATTCGCCGGGCCGTGCCCCGGGTTTCGCTGAGAAGCTCCTTTATCGTGGGTTTTCCAGGGGAAACGAGCTCAGACTTCGAGGAGCTCATGGCCTTTTGTCGAGAGGTCGAGTTCGACCACGTCGGAGTCTTTACTTACTCGAACGAGAAGAATACAGAGGCGTACGTACCGACCGAAACTACCTCTGCGGCGGAGAAACGAAGGAGACGACGCCTGCTGATGCAGCAGCAGTCCGGTATCTCTCTCGCCAGGAACCGGCGGCTGGTGGGCAGCCAGCAGAGGGTATTGGTGGAGGGTGTGTCTTCCGAGACCGATCTCCTCCTGCGGGGTAGAACAGAAGGTCAGGCTCCGGAAATCGATGGCGGGGTCTTGATTAATGAGGGTACCGCGGAACGCGGTACGTTCGTGAACGTCGAAATAACCGAGGCCCATCCCTATGATTTGGTGGGACGCATCGTTTCCGGGCCGGTCGAAGCAGATGCGCGCGAGGGGGCGCTGCTCGCGGCGAGCGACCCAGGCTCGACGGACTAAGCAGGCTCTTGATTTGTCCCGGCCGCCTAGACTATAGTTGTACACAGTCGAGAGTCCACAGAAGTGGGCATTTGCCCACTTTTTTTATGGATTGAGGCCGCTCGAAGGATCTTTCGAGGGGCTCCCGATGGTACAGCCAGAGGGATGGGGAAGGTCAAATAAGCACTAGGACTGCGCCGTGACGCTTGGAGGCGCAGGCGCTACCGGCCGCCGAATCACGTGGTTGCTTTGACGGGAGCTAGCCAGGCGGATCCGCGGCCACTGTTGGCCGCATGTGGGCCGTTCGAATTAGGTGGTTGCCTCAAGGGGACCGAGTCAGACGGCGGTGGTTGCTGGGCTGGAGCTAGCCAGGCGGCGATTCGACGGGCGCGTAGCCGCGGCTAGCAGCATCGCGAAGGTGCCATCGAAGAAGATCGAGGATACGGACGGCCTCTTGGCACAGCTCAGGGAGCTGGCGCAACGGGCAGCTGAGCCCCTTGGTCTAAAGGTTGCTTGGGTGGAGTTGAAGCGTCACGGAGGGTCGACTCTGTTCCGTGTATTCATCGATCGAGAGTCCGGAGTCGGACTCCAGGATTGTCAGCAAGTCAGCGAGCGCCTCGGGGTGCTCTTGGACGTGGAAGATCCGATCGAGCCAAGCTATACGCTCGAGGTCAGCTCGCCCGGTCTGGATCGCCCGCTCTGGACCAAGAAAGACTACCAGCGGTTCACTGGATGGCTGGCTCGAATCAAGACACGAGAGCAGCTCGACGGGAAGCGCCAATTTCGCGGCCGGCTCGCGGGCGTAGAAGGAGATGCGGTTATTCTGGAGAACAAGCAGGAGCGAAAGAGCATTCCGTTTCCGGCCATCGAAAGTGCTCGGTTGGAGGTGGAGTTGTTCTCGCCCCCCCCTGACAAGTCGAAACCGAAGCCGAAGCAGGCGGCAAGACGTAGATAAATGAGCAATCTTCTCTATCAGACGATCGAGCAAATCAGCCGCGAGAAGGGCATCGACCCGGATGTGATCATCGGCGCGGTCGAGGACGCGATCGTGACCGCTACCAAGAAGTACTATCGAACCGAAGAAGACCTCCGGGCTAGGTTGAATCGAGAAAGCGGAAACATCGAAGTGTATTCCCTCAAGACGGTGGTCGACGCGGTGATCGATCCGGAGACCGAGGTCTCTTTGCAAGAAGCTAGGCGCATTCAGCCGGCAGCGGAGCTCGACCAGGAAGTCGAGGTGCACAAGCCCACTGCCGCGCTCGGGCGCATCGCCGCGCAGACCGCGAAGCAGGTCATTTTTCAGAAAGTACGGGAAGCGGAGCGAGACAACATCTTCAGCGAGTTCGGCGATCGCATCGCACAACTTCTGATGGGGATCGTGAAGCGCGCCGAAAACGGTGACCTGGTCGTCGATCTGGGACGTACCGAGGCCGTCCTCCCGCGGCGAGAGCAATCTCGGGCGGAGGTCTTCAACGCCGGGGATAGGATTCGTGTCGTGATTGTCCGCGTCTTGCGGACATCTCGGGGGCCGCAGGTCGTGGTGTCCCGGACGGATCCTGCCCTGCTTGCCCGGTTGTTCGAAATGGAAGTCCCCGAGATCTACGAAGGCACCGTGCTCGTCAAGAACGCGGTGCGGGAGCCGGGTGATCGCGCCAAAGTGGCGGTTTACTCGCGCGACAAGGACGTGGACCCGGTGGGGGTCTGCGTGGGGATCAAGGGCTCACGGGTCCAGAACATAATCCGTGAGCTGAGAGGCGAGAAGATCGACATCGTGGAGTGGAGCGACGACCCGCACACCTTCGCGATCAATGCGCTCAACCCCGCGAAGGTAAGCCGCGTGTCTGTCGTCGACGAAAAAGAGAAAGTCATGGAGGTTATCGTCGAGGACAAGCAGCTCTCTCTGGCTATTGGTAAGAAAGGGCAAAACGTTCGCCTCGGGGCGAGGCTCATCGGCTGGAGAATCGACATCAAGAGCGAGGAAGAGAAGAAACTGGAAGTGCAGAGCCAGATGGACGCGATGTCGGCTACCCATACGCCGCTCGACGCCCTGGGCGGCGTGGGCGAGAAGATGAGACAAAAGCTCGGAGAGCACGGCTTCACGTCCGTCGAGGAGCTCGCCGCGCTCGAGCCTAAGGCCTTGACGGAGCTTCCCGGCGTCGGTGCCAAGACCGCGGAGAAGATCATTGCTTCGGCCAGGGCTTTGTCGGAGAGCATGTCCCAATCGTCTCAATCAGTAGAAGCAATCAAGGAAGAGGTGGCGGCGGAGGCTCTTGTCGCGCGAGAGGTTGCCGAAGAGGCTCTTTCTCAGATCGGGGGGATCTCCAACGATCGTCAACCGGAGATTACCGAGCCAGAGCCCGATGGGTCGGGAGGTGAGCGCTGATGGATAAGGTCCGCGTTTACGAACTGGCCCGAGATATCGGCGTCACCAGCCCGGAGACGATCCGACTCCTCAAAGACAAACTTCAGATTAGGGTCAAGTCGGCCTCGAGCACGATCGAAGAAGAGGTAGCGATCAAGCTGAAGCGGCTGATTCGTCTCGAGGGGACGGGGGTGATCTCATCCCCCAAGGCCAAAGAAGAAGAAAAGGAATTGACGGTTGCTGGAAGCAGCGAGGAGCGCGCGCGGACCTCGAGCAAGCGCCGCGCGGAGCGGGCGCGGATGGCCATTCTCGCTGAAATGGAAGAGGAAGAGCGGGCAGCGGCGAGGCGAAAGGCAGCAGAGGAGCGAGCGGCCAAGAAACGCGAAGAAGCGGAGAGGGTTGCTGCCGAGCAGGCCGCCCGTGAAGAAGCAGCACGACTGGCCGCAGTGCTCGAGGAGCAAGAGGCGCTTCAAACCGAGCTCGACGCGCAGGCGAGAGCCGAAGCGATTCTCGACGGTGGGGCACCGGTGCCAGCCCCGGAGGGCGAAGAAAGGGTCGAGTTCACCGAGGCGCTCCCTTCGACCGTCGCGACGGGAGAACCATCGGGGGAGCGAGAGCCCGCGACGAGGCCGGCGCTTCCGCCAGTCGCGAACCCCGGCGAGGCGGCGAGCGGTGCGCAGGTCTCCGCCCACATTGCTCCCAGTGTTCACAGTGCCCACAGTGAACGTACCGAGCGAGCGCGCCTGAACGAGAGCCGACCCGGTTTCGTCCCCGGGCCCACGTCGACAGTGATCCGTCCCCGGACACCGGGGGTGTCCCGCTCGCCGGGGACGATGAAGCCAATTCCACCACCGCCCCGCCCGGCAGCCCCGATCAAGACCGTGACGCGACGCCGTCCCGACGCGAAGCCGCGCGCGAAGGGTTCCGCAAGGAAGCCGCGCACCAGTGCGGCAGAGATCAAAGAGCAGGCCCTTCCCGAGCCCAAGCTCGTCGCCGCGCCTCCCAAACCGGCGGTTCCGAAGGTACTCAGGAAAATCTCTCTCACCGAGGGGGTCACGGTAAAAGAGCTTGCCGAGAAAATGGAGGTCAAGCACAAGGATCTGATCAAGGGCCTCATGGGCCGTGGCGTGCTGGCAACGATCAATCAAACGCTCGGTGCGGATTTGGCGGTAGATGTGGCCAGTGAGTTCGGCTGCGAGGCAGAGATACTTTCCTTCGAGGAGGACGTGGTCCGCGAGGAAGTCGTCGAAGAGAAGCCGGAGGATCTTTCGTCGCGCGCACCCGTCGTTACCGTCATGGGGCACGTCGACCACGGAAAGACGAGTCTTCTTGATGCCATCCGGGAAACCAAGGTGGTCGAAAGGGAGGCCGGTGGCATCACACAGCACATCGGTGCCTACAAAGTCGAGACGAATGGTCGAAGCATCGTTTTCCTCGACACTCCAGGCCACGAGGCCTTCACCATGATGCGTGCTCGGGGCGCGCGGGTTACCGATCTAGTCGTTCTGGTTGTCGCCGCGGACGACGGCGTCATGCCTCAGACCTTAGAGGCCATCGACCATTCGAAAGTGGCGGGCGTCCCGCTCTTGGTCGCGGTCAACAAGATCGACAAGCCCGATGCGAACAGCGAGCGAGTCAAGAAGCAGTTGGCGGACATCGGTCTCATGCCGGAGGACTGGGGAGGCACCACCATTTTCTGCGAGGTTTCGGCGAAGAAACGACAGGGGCTAGAGCTGTTGCTGGAGATGGTGCTGCTGGTATCGGATCTGCAGGAGCCTAAGGCAAATCCCAAACGCGCCGGCATGGGTGCGGTTTTGGAGGCCAAGATCGACAGGGGCAAAGGGCCGGTCGCCCACGTTCTGATACAAAACGGCACCTGCCGGGTAGGGGACTCTTTCATTGCCGGCGCGGTACATGGGAAGATCCGCGCCATGTTCGACGACCGGGGACGCAAGGTGAAGAAGGCCGAACCGGCAACGCCGGTCGAGATTCTTGGGCTGACCTCGCTACCGCAGGCCGGCGATCAGTTCCAGGTTGTGGATAGCACCAAGGCAAGGCAGATCGGCGAGTTCAGGCAGCAAAAACTCAGGGAACGTCAGATGGCCATGAGCGCCCGACTCACGTTGGATCATCTCCATCAGCAAGTGCAGGAAGGGATGGTCAAGGAGCTACCCATCGTGCTGAAGGCCGACGTGCAGGGTTCGGTGGAGGTCCTGTCCGATACCTTGAGCAAACTGTCCAGCGATAAGGTGAAAGTAAAGATCATCCGCGCCGGAGCGGGAGCGGTGACCGATGCGGACGTAGCCTTGGCCACCGTTTCGAATGCCATCATCATTGGATTCAATGTGAGGCCGCAGAAGACGGCTGCGGAACTAGCCGAAAAGGGGAACATCGACATACGTCTCCACACCGTCATTTACAATGTGACGGACGAGATCAAGAAAGCCCTGACCGGACTACTAGAGCCCACGTTCAAGGAGACCACGCTGGGCAGGGCCGAGATTCGGGAAACGTTCTGCGTTCCGAAAATCGGAGCCGTCGCGGGCTGCTACGTCACCGATGGGAAAGTCGTTCGCTCCGGAGATGCGAGGCTCCTTCGTGACAACGTCGTCATCCACGAGGGAAAGCTGGGGAGCCTTCGCCGATTCAAGGAGGATGTCCCCGAGGTGAAGCAAGGCTTCGAGTGTGGCATCGGTCTCGTTGACTACAACGACATCAAGAAAGGTGACGTGATCGAGGTTTTCTTGGTCGAGAAAGTCCAGGCCGCGTCGGTTTCGTAAGCCGGTGCCCCGCCGCCGAGGAAGTAACAGCAACCGCGGAACCGACAAGCAAGAGCCACTCATCGGGCTCCTGACGATCGAGCTCTACTTCCCTCACTCTCATTCCTTGAAGGAAAAACGCATGGTGGTTAAGGCGATCAAAGATCGTCTGCGCTCCCGTTTCAACGCGGCCGTCGCGGAAATTGGCTACCAGGATCTTTGGCAGAGGGCGCTATTGGCGGCGGTATCCATCAGCGCGGAGCGACGCATCCTCGAGACGCTCCTCGAGGCGATGGCTCGGGATGTCGAACAGCGCCACCCTCCCGACCTGGTCCAGGTAGCCATCGAGTTCATCGACTGAATCGCGGCACTGACCTATCATGGCAGCGGGAAGGGGCAGCGGGAAGGGGCCGCGGGAAAGGCCTCGGGGAAGGAAAGCAGCGTGCCTAGGAGTGGTGGTGCCCGCATTCGACCCGAAAGGGTAGCCGAGCAGGTGCGCATCGAGATTGCGGGAATCCTTCAGCGCGATCTCAAGGACCCTCGCGTAGGGTTGGCGACCTGTACTCGCGTTCAAGTGTCGCGGGATTTGAAGGTAGCCAAGGTCTACATCAGCGTTTTGGGTACTTCGGAAGAGCAAAAACGTACGATGACGGTGCTTGAAGGCGCCTCCGGCTTCGTGAGACGTCTACTTTGGCAACGACTCAGCCTCAGGGTATCTCCGGAAGTGCGCTTCTTGTTCGATCCATCCGTGGAATACGGCATCAAGCTTGAGCGCCTCCTTCAGGAGTCTCGTCGGCAGGAGGCGGGCGGGGACGCGCTAGGCGACTCTCCTACCCAAGAAGAACAAGAAGATGAGTCCTAGATCGACGGGGGATCGCGTCACAAAAGAGGTCCCGAGCGGAACGACCGGCTTCCTTTTGGTCGACAAGGTGAAAGGGCCCACCTCTCACGATGTCGTCCAGGCGGTGCGCGCGTTGAGCAGGCAGCGCCGTTGCGGACATACCGGCACCCTGGACCCTTTTGCGACCGGTTTGCTCCCGCTGTGCCTTGGTCGGGCGACGCGCTTGGCGCAGTTCGTTTCCGGTACCGCTAAGACCTACTCGGCGATCATGCGGTTCGGTTACGCCACGGACACCTACGACGCCACCGGGCGACTCGTCGGTCCCAAGGTGGAGGCCAATCTGACCCCAGAGCTGTTGGAGCGCTGTCTGCCCGATTTCATGGGGAGCCAAGAGCAAGTGCCTCCTCCCTTCGCCGCGAAGAAGATCAGAGGACAGAGGATGTACCGCCTGGCGCGGGCAGGGATCCACGTAGAGCCCCGCCCGGTCACGATCTTTATACACCGCATCGACCTCCAAAAGGTGCAGGGTGATCGAGCAGTGCTGGTAGTGGAGGTTGGCGCAGGCACCTACATTCGCTCTCTCGCGCACGATCTCGGGCGGCGACTGGGGTGCGGCGCTCACCTGGAGGAGCTGCGCCGGACCCGCGTCGGGCCGTTCTCGCTAGAACAAGCTCTGAGCTTGGAGAAACTCGAGACCCTGGCGCGAGAGGGGCGGCTGCAAGAAGCGATCTGGGAACCCGCGCGGGCACTATCCAATCTTCCGGCCTTGCAATTGGGAACGGACGGAGCGTCGCGCGTCAGTCATGGGATGGCGGTCTCGCCGCTTCACATCGTCGGGCAGGTCCCGGACGTGCCCCCAGGGCGGCCCTGTCGCTTGCTGGGACCGGGGGGCGAGCTCCTGGCGGTGGGGGTTGCGGTTAAGGGCCTATCGCAATTTCGTCCCACGGTCGTCCTGGCGAGCCCGCCCCCGGTTGATATTCGGTAGGGCAGTTCCGGCAAGGCGTTCTAAGCGTTCTAAGTGTCGTCTTTACAGCGTGTGAGCGGTGTGGTATGATGCCCGCCGTACACAACGAAGAGAAGGAAGAAGTAGGGAGGACCTCATTTTGACACTCTCCTTAGAGCGAAAAACCAACATTATTGGAGAGTACAGGCAGCACTCGAAGGACACCGGTTCACCCGAGGTTCAAATCGCCCTCCTGAGTGAGCGCATTGGATACCTCACAGATCACTTCAAGGTACATCAGAAGGACCATCATTCCCGCCGAGGATTGCTGAAACTGGTAGGACAGCGCCGGCGCCTTCTGGACTACCTGAAGCGCAATGAGGTTCAGCGCTACCGTGGGGTCATCCAGCGGCTTGGAATTCGCAAGTGAGCCCCCCCGATCAGGGGAGGGTTCGACTCCGAGTGCCGTTCCAACTTGCTGGTCCTAGCGATGGAGTCGCTCACTGGCAAATGCCGCCACAGTAGGTACGGGGTTTTGGGGCCAAATAGTTGGAACGGCACTGGTCGTTGGCTGCCAGCTCCCCTCAAGCTCTCCCTCCTTCAGCGCCCTTTGAGCTGAGGTTGCACCTCTTTCGTCTTTTTGAACTTTTCACATTCATTTGCATCACGAGAGGCTAGGCACGCGTCGCCCCGTGGGGCTGAGTGTAATCAGTCGACGGGAAGCGCGCCGCGCGCAATGAGCGGCGGTGCCCTGCAATTCGTTAGTCGGTCGGAGGTAGAGATGGTTTATCGGAAGGAACTGGAGCTTGGCGGAGCGACGCTCTCCATAGAGATGGGAAGGCTCGCCAAGCAGGCGGACGGGGCTACGCTGCTGCGGCTCGGTGACACGGTGGTGCTAGTAACTGCTTGCGCCGCGCAGACAAAACGGGAGGGGATCAATTTCCTGCCGCTTACCGTGGATTATCGTGAGGCTTTCTATGCGGCGGGGAAAATACCTGGTGGGTTCTTCAAGAGAGAAGGGCGACCCAGTGAAAAGGAGATCTTGACGAGTCGGCTCATCGACCGGCCCATCCGACCGCTGTTTCCCGAGGGGTGGCAGTGTGAGACACAGGTAGTGGGGCTGGTTCTGTCTTCGGACAAGGAAAACGACCCGGATACGATGGCGATCACCGGAGCCTCGACCGCGCTCTACTGCTCGGACATTCCTTTTACGACGCCCATCGCTGCGGTGCGCGTCGGGCTGCTCGAAGACGGGTTTGCGATCAACCCCAAGTTCGAGGAATTGAAGACGGCTCGGCTAAATCTCACCGTCGCCGGCTCTCGAGAGGCCATCGTCATGGTTGAGTCAGCCGCGCAAGAGGTCACCGAAGCCGAGATGATCGAGGCGCTCGCCGTGGGGCACGATGCGATTCGGAAGCTCGTCGATCTGCAGGAAGAGCTCTACCGGGAGATGAAACCCACCAAACGTGAAGTCCCGGAGCCGACACGGAACGAGGATGTCTATCGCAAAGCGGAAGCGGCCGTTTCGGCTCCTTTACTGGAGGCGATGCAGCTTGCGGGGAAGATCGAAAGCCAAAAGAAGGTCGACGAGGTGATTAGTCAGCATCTCGAAGGGTATTCGGAAGACGAATCCGAAGAGCGATCCATGGCGCTGACCGCCATCAAGGAGTTGAAGGAAAAAAACCTTCGCACTGAGGTCCTGCAAAACAAGAGGAGGCTGGACGGTCGTTCCTTCGACGGGGTCAGGACGATCACCTGCGAGGTGGGCGTGCTGCCCCGGACTCACGGATCCTCCGTCTTTACCCGCGGCGAGACGCAGGCGCTGGTGACGGTCACGCTTGGGACGTCCGAAGACACGCAGAGGCTGGATTTGTTGGAGGGCATGTCGCAGAAGCGGTTCATGCTCCACTACAACTTTCCTCCTTTCTCGGTGGGCGAGGTCAAGTTCTTACGTGGGCCGGGACGGCGGGAAATCGGCCACGGCGCGCTCGCCGAACGCGCCCTTGCTCCCGTTATGCCTCCCGACGATCAGTTCCCTTACACGGTGCGAATCGTCTCGGACATTCTGGAATCCAATGGCTCGTCGTCCATGGCGAGCGTGACGGGTGGTTGCCTGGCTCTGATGGATGCCGGAGTGCCCCTGAAGGCACCCGTGGCGGGCATCGCCATGGGGTTGGTAAAGGAGGGAGACGACTACGCGATCCTCACGGACATTGCCGGGGCGGAGGATCACTACGGTGACATGGATTTCAAGGTAGCGGGCACCGCGAGCGGTATCACGGCCCTTCAGATGGACATCAAGATTTCGGGGATCACTCCCGCGATCATGGCCGAAGCGTTGGAACAGGCACGGAAGGCGCGTCTGTTCATTCTGGAGCGGATGGCGGAGACTCTCGACGCCCCGCGGAAGGAGATCTCTTCCTACGCGCCGCGCATATTCACTATGCGCATTCCCACCGCGAAGATCCGCGACGTCATCGGACCGGGCGGGAAGATGATCCGCAGCATCGTGGAGCGGACACAAGTCAAGATCGACGTGGAGGACGATGGTACGGTTTCCATTGCTTCCTCGGACGAGGAGTCCGCCCGTAAGGCGATGCAGATCATCGAAGAGCTCACCGCGGTGCCGGAGATGGGGAAGACATATCTAGGCAAGGTCCAGCGGATTGTCGACTTTGGAGCCTTCGTAGAGATCCTGCCTGGCACCGACGGCTTAGTTCACATTTCCGAGGTCGCCGACTATCGGGTCAAGGACGTCAAAGACGAGATGGCCGAAGGCGACCAGGTGCTGGTGAAGGTTATCAATATCGACCCGCAGGGTAAGGTCAAGCTATCCCGCAAGGCGGTGCTCCGCGAGCAAGCCGGACTCCCGCCGGAAGAGCCCCAGCAGCCTCGCAGCTCCGATGGTCGGGGGCACCGAGGAGACCGAGACCGACCTGGGCGTGGCCGAGGTCCGGGACGAGGGGCCGGGAGAGAAAGAGGGGAACGAGGACGGGGAGGCGAGCGCGGGGAAAGATGAGAAGCCCTAGCGGCGTCCTGACGCTTTTTCAAGCACACCTTAGGCGTCGATACGCGAGGGTCTCATAATCAAGCTCGCCAAACGCGCTTTCTGGCGTCCCTTTCTGGCGTCGATAAACGTGGTTGCTAGACTCCATCTAGCCAGATGCCGGTCAGACGTCCCTTCAGCCGTCAATATGCGGGATCTTGCTAATCAGCGTGGTCAGACGGGACCGGGATTCGCTTTCTGGCATCAAAACGGGTTGATCTCAGAATCATGCTAGCCAGATGCCGGTCAGACGTCCCTTCAGCCGTCAATATGCGGGACCTTGCTAATCATCGTGGTCAGACGGGACCGGGATTCGCTTTCTGGCAATCAAAACGGGTTGATCTCAGAATCATGCTAGCCAGATGCCGGTTCCTCCTCCACGAGCAAGCCCCCTTCGCGCAACACTTTCAGAGCGGCGCGCAGCCGCTCCTGCGTTTCGGTGCCTTCGAACAAGATGCCGCAACCCGTCGGCAGAGACCGTACGGCTGGTGCGGTCCGGGTGTTGCGCCACACGACGACGACCCGCGTGCGCAAGCGTCCGCCCGCCTCGTCGGGGAGCTTCAGCGTGATCTTGAGCTCTTCGCCGACCTCCACGTCAGTACGCATGGCCAGAAATGCTCCCCCTTCGCTGAAGTTGATGAGACGACCGCGCTTTCTTCTGCCTTTCGATTGGATGAGAACTTCGATCAGCGTGCCGAGCTGAAACCTTCGGGAACGGCGTCTTTCAGGCATGGAAGGTTTTTGGTCGATCTTTCCAGAGCTAACCGTCTTTAGGATACGGCAGGGAGGGAGGGTGACCCATTCTATTTGATGATGGCTAGAATGTCGTCTTCGCGCATAATGAGATAGTCTTGGTCTTCGATACTAACTTCGGTTCCGGCATACTTCCCGAACAGGATCCGATCCCCCGCCTTCACCTCTAAGTCAACCTTCGTCCCATCTTCCAGGATCTTCCCGTTTCCCACGGCAACAACCTCGCCTTCTTGGGGCTTCTCCTTCGCGGAGTCGGGGATGATGATGCTGCCCTTTTTGACTTCCTTTTGTTCGTCCACCCTCTCAACTAGGATTCGGTCATGTAGTGGTCTGACTTTCATGCTATCTGACTCCTCCGTTTCTATGGAACCTAGTGGACTGTAACAACTGAACGTTTAGTGGTTTTAATGCGTCGTGACGGATCGTTGTAGGTCCACTTCACGGGCTTGGGGTCTTCGTTGTACTTGCGAATGTAGCGCATGATCTTGCGGGTCAGGTCGTGGGTTGACGTGAACACGCCTCGATGGATCAGGGCACGCTCGATCTTGGAGAACCAGAGTTCGATTTTGTTCAGCCAGGAGGAATATGTGGGTGTGAAGTGGAGTCGGACTTTTGGGTTGGCCTCGAGGAACTGTGCGACCTTGGCGGTCTTGTGAGCCGACAGATTGTCGAGGATGACATGTATTTCGCGCTTTCGCTTGTGGCTCGCAACCAGCTGCTCCAAGAAGGCGACGAACTCCTGGCTGGTATGGCGGCGGACAGTCTTGCCCAAAACCACCCCCGTCTTCGTGTCGAAGGCGGCGTAGAGAGAAAGCGTTCCATGCCGGACGTACTCGAAACCGTGTCGCTCGGCCCGCCCGGGAGACAACGGCAAGATCGGGTCCCGTCGATCCAGGGCTTGGATCGCCGTTTTCTCATCAATACAAAACACCGCAGCGTGCTGAGGTGGATTCATATATAGACCGATGATATCCGCTGCCTTCGTCTCGAAATCCGGATCGTTGGAGGCCTTGTAATGCTCAATTCGGTGTGGCTGGAGACCATGCTTTTTCCAAGTGCGAGCCACCATCATGTGATGGATTCCCAGCTTCTTCGCAAGTCGACGCGTGCTCCAGTGAGTCGAGCCGTCGGTCGGTTTTTTCTGCGTCCACGAAAGAATCCGTGCTTCCATCCGAGGCGTGAGCACTTGAATCGGACGCCCCTCGTGACGCGCGTACAGACCTGCCAGACGCTCCTCCAAGAATCGGCGTTTCCACTTGCTGATAAAAGGCGCCGTGCAGCCCACCGTCTGCTGCACCTGCGTATAGCTTGCACCGTCTGCCAGCAAGAGCAACATCCGAGCGATCCGCGCGTCATCCGCTCGACCGCTACGGCTCGAAACTCGTTTGCCAAGCTCCCTATGTTCCGCTTGAGTCAACACAACGGCTCTCCCTTGCATGAGAGAGATATTACGACTAAACATTTAAATGTTACAGTCCACTAATTACGCTTGGAATTCTTCTGGAACGGATTCCCATGTTATTAGCTGGCTCTAGGTGTGTCAAGAACGGCGAGTTTTGTGTCGCAGCTATCGGAAGAGACCCGGCTCTTCGGCGGAGCTCAGCGGCGCTTGACCGGCATCTGCGATCTTATTGTCAAGGCGACCAAATGCTGGCAGATGTGCTTTCTGGCGTCCCCTTCTGGCGTCGATATGCGTGATGCTGTTACTCAACCTCGTCAGACGCCTCTCGCGAACCAACGTGGCCAGACGCCTATTGACGCCAAGCTAGCGTCTTTTTACTTTGTACGCGAGGATCTTCTTGCTGAGGGTGTTGCGGTGAATACGAAGCACCTTGGCGGCTCGGGACAAGTTGCCATTCTCGCGCTCGAGCACTCGCGCAATGAACCGTTTCTCGAACTCCTGGCGGGCTTCTTGGAATCGAATCCCCTTGCTGATCATTTCTTCCACGAGCGACTCCAGCTTCTGTTTGAGCACGACTACTCTGCGCCTATGGCAAGCCGCTGCCGACGGAAGCTCATAGCTCTCGTCGCCCGGTCAGCGCACGGAAAACGTCCCAGTATCGCTCCCGAGTGCCCGCCACCACCTCTGGCGGGAGCTCGGGGCCAGGAGGTGATTTGTCCCAGTCCAGGCTATCAAGGTAGTCGCGAACAAACTGTTTGTCGAAGCTCGGCTGACTCCGTGCGGGTTCGAAACCCTCGAGTGGCCAAAAGCGGGAGGAGTCGGGAGTCATCAGCTCATCGATCACCAGGAGCTGGTCACCCTCCATGCCGAACTCGAACTTCGTGTCGGCGATGATGATCCCCTTCCTCTCGGCTTCTTGGCTTCCGTAGCGATACAGTGCCAAGGAAGCCTCCTTCAGGCGTTGAGCCAAGTCTGAGCCAAGCTCATTTGCCAAGACCTTCTCGCTCACGGGCATGTCATGGCCTGCGTCTGCCTTGGTGGAAGGAGTAAAGAGGGGCTCGGGGAACTTCTGGGCTTGTTTGAGGCCCGAAGGGAGAGAAATACCGGAAACCTGGCCCGTAGTCTCGTATTCCTTCAAACCACCTCCGTAGAGATAACCCCGGACGACGCACTCGAAGGGGATGAGCTTGGCGCGTTTGACGAGCATGGAGCGATGGTTCAAGACTTCCCGCCACCGGGAGAGCGAGGCTGGGAATTCCGAGACATCGGCGGTGACGATGTGATTCGGTTGAAAGTGTTGGGTGGCCGAGAACCAATGCAGGGAGAGCTGATTGAGTATGCTTCCCTTGTCCGAGATACCCGTCGGGAGAACGACATCGAAGGCCGAGATGCGATCGGTTGCTACTATCAGGAGCCGATCCTCGACGACATACACGTCCCGAACCTTGCCGCGCCGGTGGACGGGGAGGCCTTCCAGATCGGTTTCGAGTAGAACGTTTTCCATCAGGAGCCGTGCGCCACTTGGTCGCGAGCTCGAGGCCGCGAAAAGTGGGTCGTTATTCTAGGAAAGGCAAGGAGGTGAGTCAAGAGCCGCTTGCTCGACAGCTCGACAGGAAGCTACGCCCGAACGTCGTCGAGACCGGGGGGCGACGATCGGAATCCATGAAGTTCCCTAATCTGCTGGCCGCCTTTGACTTCCGGGGCCCAATCCCAGTAGATTCTATCCCCCGGTTAAAAGTAAGATGATCCTTTCATCTTGTCAGGTGAGGCCTATGCGAAGGCCGTCGGTACGACAGACTGCGTGGAAAGGAAGTGAGAGTCCAGATGGTAGGGACACCGGGCGGTTCGGTCTCGCTGGAGGCTGGGCCGAAGGATGGGCCGAAGGATGGGAAGGACCCGCGGGGCTCCCGGCGCCTCCAGTCGGTGGCTCTGGCTCTGGTCGGCCTGTCTCTTCTGGTTCTCTTCTTCAAGGACGCAGACTTCGCCGCCATAGCCGAAAGCCTTTCCGCCGCAAACGGCTGGCTTATCGCGATGGCGATCACGCTGACGATGGTGAGCTATCTCGTGCGTGCCCTCCGCTGGAGGTATCTCTTAGCTCCCGTGGGACGGGCGCGGCTCAGGATTTGCTTCGAGACCACGGTGATCGGGTTCATGGTGAATTTCCTCGTGCCTCCGGGTCGGCTCGGGGAGCTCGCCCGTCCCTATCTACTGGCCCGCCGCGAAGGGTTGTCGGCTTCCAGCACTTTTGCCACGGTGTTTCTCGAGCGCGTGCTCGATCTGGCGACGGTGGTACTGCTCGTGGGAGGCTGGCTCACGTTCGGCCGGGGACCGCAGGGGGCCGGAAGCGAGGAGGCCGTGTACGGGCTGAAGGTCGGCGGTCTGCTGGCGTTTACCGGGGTGGCGCTGGGATTGGGAGCGATGTTTTTGTTCGCTCGCAACACTCGTCGAGGTGGCTCTCTGTTGGCTTGGGTCGAGACGGTGATCCGCAAGTTGCCCGCCAAGGTTGCAGAGCCGGCCTTTCAATTCATCAAGAGTTTCGTGGAGGGCCTGGGGGTTCTCGACGACCGAAGCAACTTGGCTCGAGCGGGATTCCTTTCCTTTATCTTGTGGCTAAACATATCTTTCGCATTGTGGTTGGCGATCCACGCATTTCAGGTCGAGATTCCGTTTGGAGCCACGTTTCTCGTTATAGGGTTCTTGACGGTGGGGGTGGCTGTTCCCACACCCGGCGCGGTAGGGGGATACCACCTAATGTGTGCTCTCGCACTTACACTGATGTTCGGAGTCAACGAGAATACCGCCAAAGCGATTGCGCTAACGAGTCACGCGATCGCCTTCATTCCGGTAAGCGTACTGGGTATGGTTTTCTTCATCCGGGAAGGGATGAGTCTGCGAGAGATAAGAAGCATAACGACCGCAGCCTGACAGTTTGGCGGGGGCGATGCGGCCGAGGCGATCGATTCGGACGAGCCGAAGGAGGAGGTAGGCGCTGTGAAGTGTCCCTTTTGCGACTACATGGGTGACAAAGTAGTCGATTCGAGAGAGAGCAAGGAAGGTGAGGCGATCCGTCGACGGCGCCAATGTCTAGGTTGCAAGCGCCGCTTCACCAGCTACGAAAGAATCGACCAGATTCCGTACATGGTCGTCAAGAAAGACGGCCAGCGGGAGCGGTTCGACCGGGAGAAAATCCTCAACGGACTCTTGAAGGCGTGCGAGAAGCGTCCGGTCTCGGTGACGAAGCTGGAGGCCATCGTTGAGCGAGTCGAGCAGACGTTGCAGGAGAGCCCGGACAAGGAAGTAGCGGCCACCGAGATTGGCGAGTTCGTGATGTCCGAGCTGAAGAGGCTCGACCAGGTTGCGTACGTGAGATTCGCGTCGGTGTACCGGCATTTCAAAGATGCCCACGAGTTCGTGGAAACCATCCGTGGCTTGTTGGATAGCACCGAGCAGGAGGGCGAGCGTTAAGGGTCCGGGCAAGAATAAATGCCCATTCTTGGGCGTCGAGGCGCCCGTCTGGCAAGGCGCGAGAAGTGAATAATATCTGGATATATGACCGACGAGCACGCAGCCAGACGGGATGCATCGGCGTCCAAGAATCGGTAGTTATTCTTGCTCGGGCCCTAAGGTGAAGTTGTGCCTGTTTCGAGACTGCTGTACGATAAAAAGTTATGCATCGCCGCATTCATCTTGCACTTTGGTTCGTGCTGTTGGGCCATCTGCCCGCCGCGGCGGCGGAGCTGCTCGATCTGAGTCTGCTCGTCAAGGAAAAGAAGATATTCGTGACCTTTCGAATGACGGATGCGTTCAATGACGACATCGAGAGGACGATCTCGAGCGGCCTGCCGGTTAGCTTTCGCTACGACGTGCAGCTCAAGAAAGTTCGCGCGATTTGGCTCAATCAAAAAGTCGATACCCGGCGGATTACGAACACGGTTACTTACGACAACATCACCGAGCGCTACACACTCTCCCGGGATATCGACGGCGGAATCGTCGCAACCGATATCGTGGCCGGTCTCAACGACATGATGCAATTCATGACCGTCATCGACGATTTGGCTCTCTTCGACGTGTCGAATCTGGAACCAAACGCGGACTACTACTTGAGAGTGAAAGGGCTGGTGAAGGAGAGGAACCTTTTCCTGTTCGTACCCTGGGATCAAGACTCTGGCTGGGAGAAGACATACTTCACGTATCTCCCCTGAGTCGGCCTGAGCCGGCACGAGCGTCATGGCGAGCACCGAGAAGCCTCGAACGAAGAAAGAGTTCAAGGACAACCCACGCCTGCTGGCGGCGGTCGTTGTCTTGCTGGCTGCCATACCAATTGTCAGCACATACCTGATAGGGAAGTCCCAGTCTTTCTCGCCGGGATTTCTGGCGCGCGTCTTCCTCTACGGATTCACCGTAGTCAACCTGACGGTGCTGTCGGTCCTGGTCTTCGTTCTGGCGAGAAACTTGATCAAACTCTTCATCGAAAGGCGTCGGGCGGTATTAGGAGCGAAGTTCAAGACCAAATTGGTGATGATTTTCGTCGGATTCGCCCTCTTTCCCTCCGCGTTGATCATCCTCGTGGGTAGCCGACTTATCTCCACGAGCGTCGAGCTTTGGTTCAGTCAGCCCGTGGAAACAGTCCTCTTGGGATCGCAGGACGTGGTGGAGTCCTACTATCAAGAAAAGCAGGAGAGCGCGACTTTCTACGCGCGCATACTTTCCAATGAGACCTCGCAGCAACGACTCTTTGCCCCCGCGAACGTACGAGCGCTTTTCCGCACCATGGAGTCACGCCTCACGCAGTACCGACTGGACATGATCAACGTATTCTCTACGGACGGCGAGCTGGCGACACTTGTTCACCCTGGGCTTCCGTTGAGCGACTACAATCCCGACTCGGCGCGCCGTCTCGCGGAAATCGGCCTCCGTGGAGAGGAAAGGTTGTTCCAGGACGAGCTGGGGGGTGGAGCCTTGGTGCGCTACGTTTCTCCGATCTACGGGTCGGGGACCGAGGACGTCATCGGGGCCGTCGTCGTGTCCCACTTCGTTCCCCGATCGTTGGCCACGACGCTCGAGCTTGTGAACGACCAGGCCAATGACTACCGTCAAGCGGAGGCTCAGAAGGAACCGATTCAAGATCTGTTCCTTTCTTTCTTCGTGATGGTCTCTCTGCTCGTGCTTTTCTCTTCAACCTGGATCGGGCTCTATTTGGCCAAACGGATTACGGTTCCCATTCGCGAGCTGGCGGAGGCCACCGAGCGGATCATGGCCGGTGACCTTGACCACTCGGTCGGCGGCGCGGCGGTAGATGAGCTCGGCATGTTGATGGCGTCTTTCAACAAAATGACGGCCCAGCTCAAAGCGAGTCAGCTTCGCCTCGAGAAATCGAGCCGCGATCTCGAGCTCAAGAACTCTGAAGTCGATCGCCGCCGCCGCTATATCGAAACGGTGCTGGAGAACATCACGACAGGAATCGTCTCGATGAACCGGGACGGCATCTTGACGACGGTCAATCCTGCTGCTTTGAGGATGTTGGAGCTTGGACGAGACGTCGTCGGGCGACACTATCGTGACGTATTCGGTGACGACGATCTTGCAGAGCTCCAGCCCCTACTGGAAGGCATGGAAGGAGACGGGCATCGGGCACGCGAGGAGGAGGTCAACGTCATCGTAGGCGGCCGCGAGCTTCATCTGTCCGTATACCTCACGATGTTGACCGGCGCTTCGGGCAAGCCGACCGGCCTCCTGATGGTATTGGATGATCTGACGCAGCTCCTACGGGCACAAAAGGTGGCGGCGTGGCGCGAAGTAGCCAGGCGTCTGGCCCACGAAATAAAGAACCCGCTCACTCCGATTCAATTGTCTGCGCAGCGGATTCGTAAGCACGCTCGGTCCAAGACCATTGAGCTCCCTCGAATCGTCGAGGAATGCACGGGAACGATCATCGATGAGGTTGATTCACTCAAGAGTCTGGTAGACGAGTTCTCTCAGTTCGCGCGCATGCCGACGGTCGCGGCGCAGCGCCAGGCGGTCCACCCGCTGCTGGATGCCACGCTCGAGTTATACGACGGCCTGTTCAAGGGCCTCAAGCTGGAGAAGCGTTTCGCGGCCCAGCTTCCGGACTTGAGTCTCGATCCGGATCTCATTCGTCGAGTCTTCATCAACATCATCGACAATGCCATCGAGGCGACCTCGGGCAAGGGGCACGTCGTCGTGACCACGTCTCATGAGCCCCAGACGAATGTCGTGGTGATCGAGATCGCCGATGACGGTCCGGGGATCCCCCCCGAGGATCGGGATAAACTCTTCGTTCCGTATTACTCCACGAAGCGCCGGGGAAGTGGTCTCGGTCTGGCCATCGTTAGTCGGCTCGTCGCCGAGCACCGAGGTAGGATCCGGGTCGAAAGCAATCAGCCGAGGGGCTCACGCTTCATTCTGGAGTTCCCGGTTGCCGAACGCCCGGTCGGTGTGGGCACGTCGTCCGCGCCAATCCAACCCAGCTAAGGGGTTCGCATGTCCCGGGAACGGATTCTGGTCGTCGATGATGAATCCGGCGTCCGCAGCTCTCTGAAAGGCGTCTTGGAGGACGAAGGCTATGCGGTGGACACCGAGTCTACCGCGGAAGCTGGGTTGGCCCGCCTGCAAAAAGACTCCTACGACCTTGTCATCATGGACATCTGGCTGCCTCAGATGGATGGTGTCGAAGCCCTGGAGACGATTCGATCCAAGAGGAAAGATATTGCTACGGTGATGATCTCCGGCCACGGGACTATCGAGACGGCGGTAAAGACGATCAAGCTCGGTGCGTATGATTTCGTGGAGAAACCGCTTTCGCTAGAGAAGACGGTTATCGTCGTCAAAAACGCCCTCAATCGTCGTCGATTGGAGCAGGAGAATCGCTACCTACGAGAGCGGTTCGAGAGCAAGCACGTTCTGATTGGTGATAGTCCCCCCATGCTTGCGCTTCGGGAAGAAATTGCTTTGGCCGCGCCGACCAACGGTCGGGTGTTGATCTTCGGTGAGAACGGGACGGGAAAGGAATTGGTCGCACGATCCATTCACAGCCAATCATTGCGGAGGAACGCGAAGTTCATGGAGGTGAACTGCGCAGCGATCCCAGAAGAACTGATCGAAAGTGAGCTGTTCGGCCACGTCAAGGGCGCGTTCACCGGCGCGCTCAACGACAAGACTGGGAAATTCGAGTTGGCCGATGGAGGTACTCTCTTCTTGGACGAAGTTGGAGACATGAGCCTGAAGACGCAGGCCAAGGTACTCCGAGTGCTACAAGAGCAAAAGTTCGAACAGGTGGGCGGGACTCAGTCGATCGAGATCGACTGTCGGGTGATCGCCGCGACGAACAAGAATTTGGAGGAAGAGATCCAAGCAGGGAACTTTCGCGAAGATCTGTTCTTCCGGCTCAACGTCATACCTTTTTATATGGCACCGCTCAGAGAGCGCCGTGAAGATATTCCGGCGCTGGCGCGGCACTTCGTCGCCGAGTTCTCGGAGGAAAACGGCAAAAAGGTCAAGGAGATCGCCCCCTCGGCCTTGGAACGACTGGTGGCCTACCACTGGCCGGGCAACGTGCGAGAGCTCAAGAACATCATCGAAAGGTTGGTCATCATGGTGGCCTCCGATCACGTCGAGGCCAAGGACCTCCCACCGCCCCTGCAGCAGAACGGGGCCGCACACTTCGACTTGCTGGGTGATTTCCCGTCCCTGGCTGCTGCCCGCGAGGCCTATGAGAGCCGGTATATCCAGCGCAAACTGCGCGAGAACGCGGGCAACGTGTCCAAGACCGCCGAAGCGCTCAAACTCGAGCGTTCCAATCTCTATCGAAAGATGAAGTCGTACGGAATAGCTCCGCCTAAGAGCGAAGAGAGCGCCTAGTGCCCTGTATCAGTGACTTAGGTGACGAATTACTGATACAGGGCACTAGCACGCCGCCGCCTCAGAACGGACTTTTCTCGCCCAGTTTTTTCTTGGCGCTGATTTCGAGTACCTTGTCCTCAGCGAACTCAAGAAGCCTCGAAGAACGTACTGCGGCGTCAGGCAACGCGTCCTGAGGTACCAGCCCGACTATCTCGGAGCCCGCAACGGTTGTTCCGAGTCGCTCCGCCTCCGCGGAGACTTGCTCGAAAACGCGTACCATCGGAGTCGTCCGATAGTCCGTTAGGTTCATGGATACTTGGGTTTGGTGCCGATCGGCTAGGTAGAAACCCAGTGCTTTGACCGAGGGCGGCCCACCGCTCGATGCGCGGACGCTCCTGGCGATAGCCTTCGCGATTTCGATCCGGTTGGAGTCAAGGTTGACGTTGAATGCGATCAATACCTTTCTCGCTCCGATGGCCGAGGCACCGGCGCTCGCGTGGGGACGAGCAGGGCCGAAGTCCGGCTTCCAGAAAGGGTCCTTCAACTTTTCGGCCAAGCCCTCGAATTGACCGCTGCGAACCAGCGCCAGGTCCGACCGGCCTCTCTGCACGGCGGCTTCCTCGTACAGGAAAATGGGTACGTCGAATCGGGCGGCCACCCGTTCCGCGACCCGGCGGGAGAGCGAAACGCACTCCGCCATCGTGGCGTCTTGCAAGGGTACGAAGGGCAGGACATCTACCGCCCCAATCCGCGGATGCTGGCCGCGGTGCGAGCGGAGATCGATATGATCCACGGAAGCCTCGAACAAACGTAGGGAAGACTCCTCGAGGGCCTCGGGATCCCCGATGGCGGTTAGAACGGTCCGGTTGTGCGAAGCGTCGGACGAGACATTCAAGAGGTGGGTTCCAGCGGGTGCCCCAAAAGCTTTCGCGACGGCTTCGATGATGTCGAGGCGGCGGCCCTCACTGACGTTGGGCACGGCCTCGATGATCCCCGCCATTCTTACTTACCTTCCAGGCCTCCCAGGGGCGGGGGGTCGTTGGACTTGCCGGCAGCTACCGCCTTTGGCTCCTCTGACCAGCCCGTAAAAGTGCTTGACCTAGACACACTTACTGGTGTATGTATCATAGTAGGAGAGCTGTAAGTGTATCATGCAACCTCCAAGGAAAAGGGGCCGGAAGCGTTCCACGGGTTCTAGATAGAGATGATGGCGTCCGATGACCGAAGTCGTGTCGGTGGCAAAGCCGCCCCGGATTCCGCCAGCCCCTCGCAGGTTTCAGAGAACGCCCCAGTAGCTGCCAGCCCGGAAAGCCCTGCCAGCCCTGCCAGCCCCGATCCCGGGGCGCGCGAGGCTCCCCGCACCATAAGCGGTCTTCTCGGCCAGGGCCGGGGTCTCTTCCGGCGTGGCCGTCTCCATCAAGCTATTAACGTTTGGAGCCGCATCTTATTCCTGGACCGCAACAATCGGGCGGCCCGAAAGGCGATCGAGCACGCGAAATCGGTGATCGCCGAGCGCCAACGAGAGATGGATACGCTGGTTCTGGAAGCGACCCGGCGGGCGGCGGCGGGGGATCGTCGCGGCGCACAAAAGCGTCTCGCCCGCGTGCTGGCTCTCGATCCTCGGCACGCCGAAGGGCGGAGCCTCTGGGAAAAAATAGAAGAACAAACGCGCCGCGGTGAAGCTCGTTCCGGCTCGCTCGCACTGGCCGGGAAACCCGAGGAAGAGGACATCTCGCAGAGCCAGTGCCGTAGGGTGGCGGCTCCGCCCACCGTCAAGACCGATTCCGCCTCTCCTCTAAAAATGGCGGCGTTTCTCTTCAGCGCTCTGTGTTTGTTCGCGGCGGGTGCGGTTTATGTCCATCTCAATTGGGACTTCTTGGTGAGCGACGGCCGGCCTGCAGAATCGGGCATCGCCGAGCTCAATCAACTGGATCTCGGGGTTCTGCCGAGCCTGCCTTCGTTGTCCGAGCTCCATTATTTCAACGGTGCCCGCCTCCACACCAAAGGATCGTATCGGGAGGCTCTCTCCGAGCTCGCGCTCGTGGATCCGGAGAATCCCAACTTCGAAGAGGCGCGGAGTCTCATTCTCAGGATCGAAGGAAGGTTGCTACGCGGAGTAGTCATGGCGGGAGTGCCCGAGGACTCCCTCGCTCGCAACGGCAAAGGAGAGTGAGTTGACTTGTCCGAGATGTCAATCCGAGATCGACGCCGCGATGGGTTTATGCCCTCAATGTGGTGCCCCGAGGACGGCTCGGCCCAACGAACATGTCGGAGAGGCCGATTGGCGTCAGCAAGTCCGGGAGAGCGTGCAGCGCCGGAAGGAACTGCGCAGACAACAACAGGAGCAACGCGAGTCGGTCGCGCGGCAGCTCACCATCTTCGGTGAGGTTGGCGGGAGCGATCCGGAAAAAAATCTCGTTCGGAAACGCCGGGCGGAGATCCGCGCCAGAGTTCAGCAACGACTCGAGAAGCTGTCCCCGCCGCACATTCGAGTGCAAGCGCTCGCCGACGTTGGAGACGTTTCGATTCGCATGGGCCCCATGGGCAGCGGTTCGGCTGCGGTCGCCACCGCAACCGAGATCTCTGAGATGCCTGGGATGGATGTAGCTATTCCTGAGACCGGGGAAGGGGCGCCACGAACGGGCCGACCCGGTCGCCCGAACCGTAACGTCGGAAGCGACACGATCGAGCACTTCGAGCTGGCTTCGCCGGGGGAGAGGTTGCTAGCTGGCCTCATCGACTTCGGCTTTTTGACGTTCTTGTTGCTCGGCTTGGCATACCTAACCACGAATCTAGCGAGCCAGCCTCTCCAGGCACTCCCCCGTCCGGCACTCGCCGCGCTGGGTTGTGTCGGATTCCTCCTCGCCGTGGGGTACTTCTTGTTTTTCTGGAGCCTCTCGGGACAGACTCTCGGGAAACTGTTGACCAGTTCTCGGGTCGTCGATCCCTTGGGTCAGCCGCTCGGCTTCGGCCGAGCCTTCGTGAGAACCCTGGGAATCGGTCTGTCCATTCTTCCGCTCGGCGCCGGCTTCGTCGGACTCTGGAGTGATATCGGACGGCGCGCCTGGCACGATCGGCTGGCCTCGACCAAAGTCGTTCGCGTGTAGCTACTGGTTCCGACCCAACGGTTCCAATCCCGCAAGCTATGGACCGTTTCTTTCTGAGGGCATTGGTGCGCGAGGTGGCGCCTCGGCTTGTCGGACGTCGGGCCTGCAGTTTGAAACGTTGGGACGGTTCGGGTTTCGTGATCCTTGTCGGGGCGCGCCGCGGCACGGATATTGTGGTCAGTCTTTCGCCGCACGCGCCCGGGTTCTATGTGGGACGCCCCCCCGTGAACGCGGACGACTCGCCGAGCCAATCACGTCTCAAGAAGCTGCTTTCCGGAGCAGAGCTCCTTAGGATGGAAGCGGCTTCTCTCGACCGGGTATTGACATTGACCTGGCAGCATTCGAAGCCCAGCGGATTGACCCGCACCGTGGAGCTCGTTCTCGAGTGGCCGGGGACCAGGACCGCCGCCGTGTTGGTCGACTCCGTCACTCGCGAAGTGCTGGAGGTGATTGGCCCTGGCACACCCCGCACCGTGGCGGGCGAAGTCTTTCGTGCTCTCCCGCCCCCTCCCGGGTCACGGGAAGTCGCTACAACCGGGGAAGAGTTCGTCGCGCGCCTGACCGAATCGCGCCGTGAGGGGTTGACTGAATCACGGGCGCTTCGAGCGGCGAGTGGTCTGAGCCCACTGCTGGTAGAAGAAGTGGGTGCGCTCGAGTCGAGTTCTCGACTCGGTACCGAAGAGGCCTTCGAGCGGGTCGCTGCGAAACTCGACGACAAGCCGCGCCCGGTATTGCTGAGCCCGGCGAATCAGACCTTTCATCAAAAGGGCTACTGCCTCGTTCTCTCCCCCATCGCACTATCATCGCGAGACCAGTGGGTGTCGCGGTCGTTTCCCTCTTGTAACGAGGCAGCCGAGGTGTTTGTCACCGAGTCGCATCGATTGGCCGCCGCCCGCGGGATCCATGTAGAGGCCGCGGGAGAGCTCCGCAAGCGACTGAAGAAGACAAGGAAGCTCAACGATCGACTGAACCGTGAGCTCAGCGAGCTCCCCGAACCCGCTGAGCTGCGGCGTTGGGGTGAGATCTTGCTGGCCGGACTACAACAGGCGAAGCGGGAGGACGCAGAGGTGGTGATTCCCGATCCTTACCAGGAAGATTCACCGCTCGTTCGCGTGCCGATCGACCCGCGGCTGGACCTGACCGGAAATGCGAAGCGATACTTCGAACGCGCCCGTAAAGTGATCCGGGGTCGTGAGCGCCTGGAAGCTCGTCTCGCAAAAAAAAGAGAGGAGCTCGAGCATCTGGAGACGCTTGAGCTGGCGTTCGAGGACTTGGTCGAGGTAGAAATGCTTAGCGCCTTGGTAGACGAGCTGCGGGAGACGGGGATCATGACGGCACGCCCTCGGTCTCGAGGGGCGGGAAGCGGCGCGAGAACAAAGAAAAAGGTAAGTGGGCATCGGCTCGAACCGCGTCGCTTTCGACTCTCGAGCGGGGCGGTCGCTCTTGCGGGACGCTCGGCGCGGTCCAATGAGGAGCTGACCTTTCGCATCGCCCAGCCGGACGACCTCTGGTTCCATGCGGCCGCCACCGCGGGGGCCCACGTCGTATTGCGAGTGCCTTCGGGAGTGGAAGCCAGCGGAGAAGACATTGAGGAGTCGGCAGCCGTGGCAGCCTTCTTCAGCAAGGCTCGCGGATCCACCGCCGCCGAGATTCTCTACACGCCGCGCAAGAACATTCGGAAGATACCGGGGGCTCCTCCTGGAACGGTTCGCGTCACTCGATTTCGGACGCTGCGGGTGCGACCTGCCCTTCCGCCCGCGCCCCCGAATGAAACGCGCGAATAAGAAAGGACGGCGATTGATGAGCGGTGTGAGCGGCTCAGGCGTCAAAATACGTGATCTTGCCAGGCAACCGAGCCAGACGCCGACGTCAATATACGGGAACGCACGAATGAACGTGGTCAGACGCCGATGTTGAGAGCTGCAGCGGTATTTCTGGCAACCGGCGCGTACACCGGTTTCTTCCCGATCGCTCCGGGAACAGTTGGTTCCGCATTGGGCATCCTGATCGATCGAGGATTGCGCGCGACGGGATCGGAGTTAGTGTACGGCATTGCTATCGTCGCGCTGTCGGTGGCGGGGGTGATGGCGTCCCAAGTTGCCGAAAAACACTTTGCGCGCAAGGATCCTTCTCACGTCGTGGTGGACGAGGTGGCGGGGATGTTGGTGTCACTCTACCTTATTCCGGTTAGTTGGATCGGTTTGGCGGTGGGGTTCTTCCTCTTTCGCTTGCTCGATATCGTCAAGCCGTTTCCGTGTCGCCGTGCCGAGAAGCTCCGCGGCGGATTGGGCATCATGGCGGACGATTTGATCGCGGGGGTCTATGTGAATCTACTGCTGCGCCTCGCCAGTTTGTTCTGGCCGGCGTTGCTCGTGGGGGGCTAGTGTCCCGTCTCGGAAGCCATGTTGCATTCGAGCGCCGATGCATCCCGCCTCGCTGCGTTGCGCCTCGGTTGAATACGCACGGTATTTCGCCCTCCCCGCGCCTTGCAAGCCGGGCGCCTCGGCGCTCTCGATGCTAACATCACTTCCGAGACGAGACACTAGATCGGGAGCCAGCCGTTGAACGCGGAGATTCTTACCATCGGGAGCGAGCTCCTCACACCGGGACGGGGTGATACGAACTCGGCGTACCTAATGGAGCGGCTCGCCTCGCTGGGAATCCCGGTGATTCACCGTGCCACCGTGGCGGACGCCCGGAGCGCGATTTCGGAAGCCGCGCGGCAAGCGTTGGCACGAGCCGACCTCGTACTCGTCACGGGAGGTTTGGGCCCGACTTCAGACGACTTGACACGAGAAGGTTTTGCGGATGCGTTGGGTCTCGCGCTTGGTTTCGACGAAGGCGTGATGGAGAAGATCCGCCGGCGCTTCGAGGGCCGAGGTCTCGCAATGCCGGAGGTCAATCGGAAACAAGCCCAGGTGCTGCAAGGGGCCGAGGTCCTCCCAAACGCGGTCGGCACTGCCCCCGGCTTGTGGATCACTGTTCCAGCCGCCGTGGCGACGAATCTAAGTAAAGTCGCAAAGAAAGTCGTCCTTTTACCCGGACCTCCTCCAGAGCTTCACTCCATCTTCGAGTCTCACGTTCTACGCCGGTTAGCGGTAAGCGCCCAGGGCACCGCTTACGTGACCAAGCGACTGTTCGTTGCGGGGCTTCCCGAGTCCGCCGTCGAGCAGAAAGTGGGAGCAATCTATCGTGACGTCGACAATCCACGCACGACGATCCTCGCCTCTGCTGGACAAGTGGAGATCCACCTCATCGCTAAAGGGCGAAAGGTCTCCGAGGCCAATGCCGCGAACGAAGCTCTCGCGAAAAAGATGCGGGCGGCCCTGGGGAACCACGTCTTCAGTGAAGAGGGGGAGTCTCTCGAGGAAGTGGTGGGGCGACTGCTCGCGGAGAAATCGCTGTCGATCACGGTGGCCGAGTCGTGTACGGGGGGGCTCGTCACTCACCGACTGACCCAGGTTTCAGGAAGCTCTCGCTACCTCGAGCGAGCTTTCGTGACCTACAGTAATGCGAGCAAAGTCGAGCTGCTCGGGGTCGACGACGATCTCATTCGTTCGCACGGCGCCGTCAGTCCGGAAATGGTCGAATCCATGGCGCGCGGAGCACGGTCTCGTGCAAGAACCGATCTGGCGATCGCGGTGACGGGTATCGCCGGGCCCTCCGGGGGCTCGGCGGAAAGGCCGGTGGGGCTGGTGTTCGTCGCCGTCTGCGACCAGAGCGGGTGCGTCGTGCGGAAGCTCCAGATACCTGGTAACCGAGCGCAGGTGAAGCGGTGGAGCTCCCAGGCGGCTCTCGACCTCTTACGCTCGCGTCTCCTTGACCAAGATTGACCAAGATTGACCAAGATTGACCAAGAACCCCCACAGTCCTGAAACGATGCGCGCCTTCATCGCGATCGAGGCATCGGAGGAAGTTCGCGCAGCGGTGAGCGCATTGGTCACTGAGCTCGAGAACCGGGTACCGAAGGCGCGGTGGATTCCTCCTGCGAATCTCCACCTGACCTTGCGCTTCCTGGGAAACGCCCGTGAGAAGATCGTAAGCGCGCTCTCTGACGAGCTGGGGCGTATCGTCTTCGAGTGCGCCCCCTTTCGCTTCGAGTCCCGCGGTATCGGTTTCTTTCCGTCGCCTCGTCGCCCCAGGGTGCTGAGTGCCCTGATCCCTCAGCCTCCACGCGAGCTGCAGGCGCTCTACCAGAGAGTCGAGGCCACCGTGATCGAGCATGGGTTTCCACCGGAGCGGCGCGCTTTCACTCCTCACTTGACGTTCGCTCGACTCCGAACGCCTAGCGGCGATCTCCGAGAGATTCAGGCGGAGCTCGAGAATCGGGCGCTTGGACACGCCTCGGTTGACGAATTGATCGTTTTCGAGAGCGTGTTGAAGCGAAGTGGAGCGGTCTACCATGCGCGGGCTCGATTCCCGCTTAGGGGGGCGGCCCGATCGTGACAGGGGTCCCCGTTCAGGACATCCTCACTTGGCTCATTGGGGCTTACCTGCTGGGGTCGGTCCTCTTTGGCGTCGTGCTCGTGCGCGCGGTGGCAGGCGTGGATCCGCGGGGAGTCGGTAGCGGGAACCCTGGGGCCACGAACGTGATGCGGATCGCGGGAAAGGGCATGGGTGCGGCGGCGTTGGCGCTAGACGCCGGTAAGGGAGCCGTGGTCGTTCTTCTTGCTCGTGCGGTGACGCCGGACGAGAGTGCGCTGCCCGCCGCGGCCGCGGTGGCTGCTGTGTTGGGGCACCTTTTTCCTGTTTTCTATCGTTTCCGCGGCGGCAAAGGCGTTGCCACCGCATTGGGTGCTTTTCTCGCGCTCAGCTACCAGCCGGCGCTGGCCTCGCTCGTTGTTTTCCTCGCCGTACTCGCTGCTTTCCGTTTCGTTTCGCTGGCTTCCATGGCAGCCGCGACGTCGTTTGCCCCCTTTTGTGTGGCGTGGGGAGAGCCCGCCGCCGTTTCGTGGGCGGCAGCCGTCACCAGCGTCCTCATCCTGGTTCGCCACCATTCGAACATTGCAAGACTGTGCCAGAGGGTCGAGCCGCGCCTGGGAGGCTCGGGGCGCCGCCGTCCTTGAAGCCACGTGGGCCGAAAGTTGGTATAATGCAAGGTGTTCTGCCTAAAGGGCTCCAGGTCGCGGGGTTAGGTGCATTCCCACTCCTGATGTTCGAATTGATTTATCAAGACGAAGGGGACGAGCGGGCGGTTCCCATTGATTTGGGAGGCGTTGTTCTCGGGCGTTCGCCCGACTGCGATGTGGTTATCAAAGATTTCGGAGTCTCCCGCCATCACGCCAAGGTCATCGTCGACGGCGACCAGTGTCGTGTGGTCGATCTGAAGAGCAAGAACGGAACCCACGTCAACGGAACCGCGGTGGTAGAAGCCATCTTGAGCGATGGCGATCAGGTGGCGTTGGGCAAATTCCTCCTGCAATTTCGGCGCACGCTCGAGGAAAAGGTCGTTCTCGACGAGGAAAAGCCTCTGCTGGAGGAGGCGGGCACGGTCATTCGACCTGTGGGCGAGCTCGAGAAATACTTTGGCATGGAGCAGTCCCCTCCCGTGGTGCATTCGGGAACAATACCCACCACCGCATCGCGCAGCATACCGAACTTCGAATCAGCCGATATCCAAAAGAGCAATCGTATTCTGAGAAGTCTTTCCGAGCTCGCCAAGGCGCTTATGACTGCCCAACCAGAAGAAGTGGAGGGTCGGATCATGGATGCGGTCTTCGAGCACATCTCGGTGGACCGCGGTTTTCTGATGCTCTACGCCGAGGACGGAAATCTGAAGCCCAGGGTCGTCAAGTATCGACGCGGTGGCGACGAGGAAGGGAAGATCACAATCAGCAAGACGATTGCGGATAGAGTAGTAAAGGACCGAGTGGCCATCCTCACTTCCGACGCACAGATAGACCCGCGCTTCGCTTCCGGTGACAGCATCCGCTTCCACGGAATCCGCTCGGCAATGTGTGCGCCGCTTTGGAAGGGAGACAAGGTCATTGGCATCATTCACATCGATTCTCCCATGGCATCGAACACGTTTGGAGAGGCCGACTTGGAGCTGCTGTCGGCACTCGGCAACTACGCGGCGGTGGCCATCGAGCAGGCGAGCCTCAACAAGAAAGTGCAAGAGGAGAAGGTACGGAGAGAGCGTTTCGAGAAATACTTCTCGCCCAGAGTGGCCGAGCGCATCATGTCGGAAGGCGAGAAAGAAGTTCAGGAGCTCGAAGTCTCCGTCATCTTTGCGGATATCGTTGGTTTCACCCCAATGGCCGAGAAGATGGAGCCCCAGCTGGTGAGTCAGCTTCTCAACGAATACTTTTCCCGTATGGCCGACGTCGTGCTCGAGTTCGATGGAACGTTGGACAAATTCATCGGAGACTGCATCATGGCGGTCTTCGGCGCACCGTATCCTCAGGAAGACCATGCCGAGCGGGCCGTTCGAGTTGCGCTCGAAATGCGTCGACGTCTCAACGAGCTGAACAAAGAGCTGGACAAGGATCCGCCGATTCAAATGAGGATGGGGATCAACAGCGGAAAAATCGTTGCCGGCCCAATCGGCTCTCACAAACGAAAGGAGATTACGGTGCTCGGCGATACGGTCAACATCGCGTCGCGCATCGAATCCATGGTCGCCGAGGCTGGGCAAATCGTCGTAGGGGCGAGAACGCGGGAGTTGGCGGCGGACGCCTTCGAGGTTAAGGACCTGGGGACGGTTTCTCTGAAAGGAAAGAGGAAGGCGGTCCAGGTCTTCGAAGTGCTTTCTGGAAAGGGAGGCGAGACCAAGGTCTCGTAGTGCTACATGTCATCGCCAGATAGTGGTCCCGAGCGGATGGTGAGACGAGGAAAGATCCTCTACTCCCTCGTCATCGTTATGATGCTTGCGGCCTTGGTGCCACTCGTCGTGACCAGTGCGATCCTGATCCGGCAGAATCGAAATGCGCTGGCCTTGTCCGAGGAATTGGTTCAGCTCGACCAGACGCGCTCCATCGCCAAGCAGGCAAGGCTCTACTTGCAGGCCGTGCACGACCAAGTCGTCGGCATCGCCCAGACGTTCGGAATAGGTGATAGTCCATGGGCGGTGTCCGAACGAATCGCCAGGGCTACGGATAGCGAAGATCTAATCCATTACATTCAGGACGGAAGCCACCTTCTCTCTATCACCGTGCAGGACACCCGCCAACGGGGAGGGGGTTACGCCCTCTACGATTTCAGCGATGAGCAATTGGAGGCTTACTACGAACGATCTCTCAATACCGGCCTAGCCGGCTCGCACTACGTATCGGCCCCCTGTGTTTCGGAAACGATGTTCGACACGGTGCTGGTGATTTCGGCTCCCATCGTGGCATCGGGCCAGGTGGCTGGCGTGGTGTCGTCAGCCTGCAGCCCATCCAAGAGATGGTGGAGGGAATGTCTAAAGAAGGGCGTGAAGTCTACGTCGTGGACGTCATGGACGTCGTCGACGAGGCCGGGGTCGTCGGCAAGACGGGGCGGCTGATCTTCCACTCCAATCGGGAGACGCTCTTCACGAATCCCAGCCTTGTCGGGAACCAAATGGTCGAGGCTTTCAAGGAGTCTTCCGGGTACGAGTCGAGGCTCGTGAATTTCCAGATGGTGGGTGAATCGGGCAACGCACCCATGGTGGGCACCTATACTCCTATCGGAGAACGAAGCTCCAGATTTGCGTTCCTGCGGGAGTTGGATTGGGGCGCCATCGTACAGGCGAAGGAGGAGGCTGTCTATTACTCGGTGCGGGAGGTCTTGTGGACCAGCGTGTGGTGGGTGCTCAGCTCGGGCCTTTTCGCGGTCGTGCTGGCGGTGGTCTTTGCCGGACGCCTCTCGCAACCTATTGCCCGGTTGGCGGAAGGAGCGCGGCGGCTGGCCGCGGGCGACTTCTCACGGGATATCGAAGTGACTTCGCGGAATGAGATCGGCGAATTGGCCGATACGTTCAATCTGATGAAGGCGGAGATCAAGAGCTATGTCCAACGTCTTCAGAAGGCAGCGGAAGAGAACAAGCAGATGTTCATGGGAGCGGTCAGCTCCTTGGCCGCAGCCATCGATGCGAAGGATCCCTATACGCGCGGCCATTCCGAGCGCGTCTCCGATTTCGCGGAGAAGATTGCCGCCGAGCTCGGATTGCCCGAGAGTGGCGTGGAAGTGGTTCGGATTTCGGCGTTGATGCATGATGTGGGCAAGATCGGCGTCGAAGACAAGATCCTGGGTAAAGAAGGACCTTTGACGGACGATGAATACGAAATCATGAAGATCCATCCTGTCAAGGGAGCGGTGATCATGGAGCAAGTGCCGCAGCTGAAGGAAATGATTCCCGGAATGAAATACCATCACGAAAATGTCAACGGCACCGGTTACCCGGAAGGACTGCGCGGATACGAGATCCCCCTGACCGCCAAGATCGTCAGCGTGGCCGATTGCTTTGACGCCATGACGACCAATCGTACGTATCAGAAGGCCATGGACATCAGTTACGTTCTAGAACGCATGAGGAGTTTCGTAGGAAAGAAGTTCGACCGAGAAGTGGTCGAGGCTCTCATCAAGGCTTATGAAGAGGGGTTGATTCGACCTAATATGCCGACCCGGCAAACCGTGTCTTTCGCCAGTTCAGAGCAGAAAACGCCCGCCGTGGTCACTACCGGGCATCGTCGTTAAGCCGCTCTGAAAGTGAAGAAGGAGTTTCATGACTTTCCGAACCCAACACCAAGTTTTGATAGCTCTCACCGCATTGTTGATGACCGGAGCGTTTCAGGATGATGAGAAAATCAACCGGGCTCTCACCATGTTCAATCGCGCCAAGCATCTACACAGCGAAGGGAGATTGGACGAGGCGATCGCTGAATATGAGGCCGCCACGAAGCTCGACTCGGAGAACCCATGGATCCTCAACGCCCTGGGTTTGGCTATGACCGCAGCTCGAGACTTCGAAGGGGCGGAGAAAGCATTCCGGCAAGCCCTCAAACTCAATGCCGATCTCACCGATGTCCACAACAACTTGGGAGTCCTCTACTCGGAGATGGGGCAAAAGGAGAAAGCCTTCGAAGAGTTCACGACCGTCTTGCGAGACCCATCTTATCCGACTCCGGAAAAGGCGCTGTTCAACATGGGTGCCCTGTATTTTAGGGACCAGAACTACGAGTTGGCTTTGATGTACTATCACCGCTCCGTGGAAAAAAGTCCCAAGTTTGCAATGGGTTATCGCGGTCTTGGGGAGATCCACTTGGCGCTCGACGAGCCCGAGATGGCTTTCGACAGGTTCGAACAGGCGCTCGAGGTGGCTCCGAACGATCTCCCGAGCCTCTACGAGCTAGCCCGCCTCTACGAGGAACAGGGTGACACGGAAAAGGCGCTCGAGTACTATCGCCGGGTGGTCGAGGCGGATCGATTCTCGGTTTTGGGAAAGATCAGCTTGGAGCAACTCGAGATTCTGAAGCCTAGAACTTGAGTATCAGTTTTGGCCTCGCGCGTCAGTCCTCGAATAGTGGCCTGGGGCCCCACCGCCGCCTGACGAAACCCCCTCAGAGCAACCACCTAGTTTGGCGGCCGACAGGGGACTGCGAATCCACCTGACGAAACCTCCTCAGAGCAACCACGTAATCTGGCGGCCGACAGAGGACTGCGAATCCGCGGCTGACGGTCTCCGTTCCGGCGGCGCCAGCTTGCTTCTCGCCATCTAACCGGAGACTATGCTCCCGTGTCCGTATTTGAACGTTTCAAGGAAGGACTTGCCCAAGCTCGCGGTAAGCTCGCAAGCGGTTTGAGTCTAGCCACTGCCGGGGAGGAGCCCGACTGGGAGCAGCTGGAAGAAGCGCTGCTCGGTGCGGATGTTGGTATCGCGGCGATGTCGGAGCTGGTGGAGGCGGTTCGGAGCCAACGACACGAGGGCGATGTCCGCGAGACGTTGAGCAAAGAGATTCTGGGTCTTCTTCTCAAGACCGAGACCGAAGACTCGCGGACATCGACGACGTCTCCCCGCGTGGTCTTGGTCGTCGGAGTGAACGGAGTCGGTAAGACCACGACCGTGGCCCGGCTTTCCCGCCGCGCGAGCCTCTCTGGTCGCAAGCCACTCATTGTAGCGGCGGACACGTTTCGAGCCGCAGCGTCGGAACAGCTCGAAAAATGGGCCGATCGACTCGGGGTCGATTTGGTTCGAGGACGAGAAGGAGCGGACCCCGCATCCGTCGTGCACGAGGGCCTTCAGGCAGCCATTGCACGTGGGGCCGACGATGTTATCGTCGATACTGCGGGGCGGTTACACACGAAACAGCCGCTGATGGATGAACTGGTCAAGATGAAGCGGATCGCGGGGCGCGTTGTTTCGGGGGCCCCGCATGAAACCTTGTTGGTGATGGACGCGACAGTGGGGAGCAACGGTCTCGCTCAGGCGCGGCGGTTCAGCGACGCGTTGGGTGTGGACGGCATCGTCTTGACCAAGCTGGATGGCACCGCCAAGGGCGGTATCGTGGTTGCCGTCGCCCGGGAGCTGGGCCTTCCGGTTCGCTTCGCTGGAGTCGGTGAAGGCGAGGATGACCTGATGCCGTTTTCGGCGGAAGAGTTCGTGCGAGCCCTGGTGGGATCGAATGGCGGAGACTGAGCGAAGAATGATGCGGCGGGTCCTGGCGCTGGCCGCCATGGGGCGCGGGTGCACGAGCCCGAACCCGTTGGTCGGTGCCGTCGTCGCGAAAGGCAACAAGATCATGGGGCAGGGGTTTCACCGCAAGGCCGGCGAGCCACATGCTGAGATCATCGCGCTCCGTCAAGTTGGTCGCGCCGCTCGAGGCGCCACACTCTACACCAACCTCGAGCCTTGCTGTCATACCGGCCGAACGCCGCCCTGTGCACAGGAAATCGTGTCCGCTGGAATCAAGAAGGTCGTCTCCTCGATCCGCGACCCGGATCCTCGAGTGGACGGCGGTGGTTTCCGAACGCTCCGAAGAAGCGGGGTGGTCGTCGAGGTAGGGCTCATGAAGAGTGAGGCCACCTACCTCAATCGAGCGTTCACGAAGTTCGTCAAGGACGGGTTTCCCTTCGTGACCTTGAAGGGCGCGGCGAGCCTCGACGGCCGCATCGCGACGCGGACCGGCGATTCCAAATGGATCACCTCGACCGAAGCGCGTGAGCATGCACGGCTGCTCCGCAGGGAGCACGATGCGGTGCTGGTTGGAATCGGCACCGTCCTTGCTGATGACCCGCGGTTGACCGCTCGTCCGGCTCATGGTCGCCCGGCAACCCTCCGCCGCGTCGTCCTGGATGGGTCCCTGCGTTTACCCCTAAAGGCGAGGCTTCTATCGACGCTCGACGAAGGTCCGGTCGTGGTTTTCGCGGGACCGCACGTGGCACGGTCTCGGGCTCGCCGGTTGGAGGAGCGCGGCGCGACGGTCGAGCGCCTGGCCGCTCGTAATGGACGGCTGGATCTCCGTGGATTGCTTCGGCATTTGGCCGAGAAGGATGTCACCAGGCTGCTGGTCGAAGGAGGAGGGGAAGTTCATAGTTCCTTTCTGGAGGAAGGATTGGCAGATCGGCTGGTGCTCTATGTGGCCCCCCGGATCATCGGCGGGCGGGATGCTCGCGCGTTGGTGGGAGGTTCGGGCCCGAAGCGACTCGCCGACGCGGTCACGTTGTCACGGCCGGTTTCCTACCGAGTGGGTGCCGATCTGGTCGTGGAAGGCGACCTGTCCGGATAGCCCCGGATCGAGACGAGAGCTTGTTTACTGGAATCATCGAGGACATCGGTTGCATCGTGGGCTCGGAAGTTCGCGCCGGCCAAAGGACGTTGTCCTTGGAAGCGGGACCCGTTGCCCGCGAGCTCCGGATCGGCTCCAGCGTGGCGGTATCCGGCGTCTGTCTTACGGTGACGAGTCGCGAGGGCAAGCGATTCACCGTCGACGTATCCAGGGAAACCCTGGAGAGGACGACGCTGGGGCAGCTGCCGGAGGATGGCCGTGTGAACCTGGAGCTGCCAGTTCGGCTGCAGGGGAGGTTGGATGGACACTTCTTGCAGGGCCATGTCGACGGTCGAGGCGGAGTCGTTTCCATCGGCCAGCGGAAATCGGATCGCGTGCTGCGAATCGAGCACGCCGAGGACGCGGATGCCTTCATCGTCGAAAAGGGGTCGGTCGCTGTCGACGGGGTGAGTCTCACCGTGACTGCCTGCGGTCCGGGCTGGTTCGAGTTCATGCTCATCCCCCACACGATTCGTGTGACCACGCTGGGGGATCTCGGTGAGGGAGACGGCGTCAACCTGGAATACGATATACTGGCCAAGTACTTGATACGGCTAACCGAACTAGGACGAATACCATGGAAAAGCTAGACTCCGAAACGAACTCGGCCTTTTCGACCATCGAAGCCGCGCTAGAAGATATCCGTGCTGGCCGGATGGTGATCGTCGTGGACGATGAAAACAGGGAGAACGAAGGCGATCTCACGATCGCCGCCGAGAAGATCAGTCCCGAAGCGATCAATTTCATGGCCCGACATGGTCGCGGTCTCATTTGCATGCCGATAACCGGGCAGCGCCTGGACGAGCTCCAGGTCCCGCTGATGGTAAACGACAACTCATCCGTACACGGAACTGCGTTCTGCGTCTCGATCGAGGCGAAGCAGGGAGTGAGTACCGGAATCTCCGCTGGGGATCGGGCACGCACTGTTCTTGCTGCGATCGATCCGCGAACGCGTCCTTCCGATTTGGCCCGACCCGGGCACATGTTCCCGCTGCGGGCTCGTCCGGGAGGCGTTTTGGCGCGGGCGGGACAAACCGAGGCGGCGGTCGACCTGGCGCGGATTGCCGGGCTCTACCCGGCCGGGGTCATCTGCGAAGTCATGAACGATGACGGGAGCATGGCCCGCGTGGAGGATTTGGCGAGCTTTGCGGCACAGCACAACCTGAAGATCATCACCGTCGCCGACCTCATTCGCTATCGACTCACGACCGAGCGTCTGGTCAAGAAAGTGGCGGAGGCGAAGCTTCCGACGCCTTTCGGCTCCTTCCGGCTGATGGCGTTCGAGTCCCTGACCGATAGGACGACTCATCTGGCTTTGGTTCTCGGCGATATCCAGCCGAAGGGCACAGTGCTGGTGCGTGTGCACTCTCAGTGCATCACGGGTGAAGTCTTTCACTCCGAGCGGTGTGATTGCGGCGCTCAGCTCGACTCTGCACTGCGCCACATCGGTGAAGAAGGCGCGGGAGTGCTGCTGTATCTCCACCAGGAAGGGCGCAGCATCGGGCTGGTGAACAAGATTCGAGCCTACGCGTTACAAGACGAGGGCATGGACACGGTCGCTGCCAACGAGCGCCTCGGTTTCAAGCCGGATCAACGCGAGTATGGTGTCGGCGCGCAAATACTGACTGAAATTGGCGTTCGGGAGATTCGCCTGCTCACCAACAACCCGCGGAAGTTCATTGCCCTGGAAGCTTACGGTCTGACCATCGTCGAGCGTGTACCGATCGAGATTCCCGCAACCGAGAGCTCCGCCGATTACTTGAAGACCAAGAAAGAGAAACTCGGTCATTGGCTCGAAAAGATCTAGCGGGGGGTCGGAGTGAACGCAGAGTTCTTGAAAGGGGTGCTCCTGTTCCAAGGGCTCGGCAACGGTCAGTTGGCGGAGATACTCATGCTTGGCATCGTGAAGGACTACAAGAAGGGAGCCGCGATCTTCGAAGAGGGCGCGGAGGGCGACCGACTGTACGTCATCTACACGGGGGCGGTGCGGATCAGTAGGATGTACGAGCACATGGGAGAAGAGGCCCTCACCCGTTCTCGGACCAGGCGAGTTTCTTGGAGAGATGTCTTTTTTCAACGCGGAGCCGCGTTCCGCGCGGGCGATCGCACAGGAAGACGCGCAATTGCTGGAGTTACTCAACGCCGATTTGAGAAACCACCTAGAGGGCCGACCCGACGTCGCGCTTCGCTTTCTGTGGGCCTTCTGCCGCACGCTATCCCAAAGAGTTCGCGAGACCAACGAGAAGTTCACCGCGCTTTTCGCCATCTCTCGGGTCTTTTAGGCCCCCCGTTGCGCGGTGCGTAGAGACGCCGGCGGCACTTTGCGAGCCGGCCCCTTCCCTGGCTCCGGGAAGTCGTGGAAGTACCACTCCCTCAATCGTTTCCGGGCATGAAGCGGCATCCGATTGCCCTTGACTTTAGCCGTCTGGTTCTCTAACATTAATAGATGCACCATTTAAAGGGGGTGATCCGCCTTCTGGTTCAGGCGGCTCCCGATGCCTGACCATGTTTGAGCAGATCTCTTCGAGGCTTCAAGGAGTTATCAAGACACTCCGTGGAGAAGTCCAACTCACCGAAGCGCACGTAGACGCTGCGCTCAAAGAGTTGAGGATGGCGCTTCTCGAGGCCGATGTGCACTTCGGGGTCGTCCGTGACTTCATCTCTCGCGTGCGGGAAGAGGCTGTCGGCCAAGATGTTCTGGCGTCGCTCTCCGCGCCGCAGCAAGTTCTCAGAGTCATGCGGGACGAAATGATTCATCTGCTCGGTGACGCCGAGAGTCCCATCGACGTCGATGGCCGATGGCCGGCCGTCATCTTGATGACCGGACTTTCCGGTTCGGGGAAGACGACGACGAGCGCGAAGCTGGGGAAGTGGCTCGCCGCTCGGGCGAGGCATCCCGCGTTGGTATCGGCGGATGTGCGGCGTCCGGCTGCGATAGAGCAATTGAAAGTGTTGGCGGACCAGACGGGCTTGAAATGCATCGAGCCAGAAGGCCCAGAAAGTATGGACCCGGTAGCTAGAACCCGAGCCGCGAAGGCCAGTGCGGCGGACGGTGGCTTCGACGTTCTCATCGTGGACACGGCCGGTCGGTTGCACGTCGATCGCGAGCTGATGGAAGAACTGAAACAACTCGTCGGGCAAACGGATCCGGCTGAGGTTCTCTTCGTGGCCGACTCGATGACGGGGCAGGACGCGGTTCGTAGCGCGCAGGCCTTTGCGGAGGCGGTTCCGCTAACCGGTCACGTTCTAACCAAGCTCGACGGCGACGCAAGAGGAGGCGCGGCGCTGTCGCTCGCCGCCACTACGAAACGCCCCATCAAGTTCGTGGGCATCGGCGAAAAACTGGATGCGCTCGAGCCTTTCTATCCGGATCGTATGGCGTCACGGATCCTCGGGATGGGTGATGTACTGACCTTGATCGAGCGCGCAGAGCAGGCGGCGGAGCAGGGAAACGCGGAAGAGCTAGCGCGGAAGCTTCGGCGGGAAGAGTTGTCGCTCGAGGATTTTCGAGGGCAACTGCAGCAGCTTCGCCGCATGGGGTCTCTCAATGAGCTGATGAACTTCATGCCGAACCTAGGAGGCCGGCAGCCCAATGTTCCCTCCGAGCTGGATGAAGGGGAGCTCGGTCGCTTCGAGGCGATTCTGAGTTCCATGACAACGGAGGAGAGGTTGAACGCGTCGATCATCAACGGGAGCCGCCGGCGTCGTATCGCTCGGGGAAGCGGTTGCGCGGTCTCTGACGTCAACCGCTTGCTTCGTCGGTTCGTCGAGGCGCGGAAGATGGTCAAGACAATGGCTCGCTCGAAGGGCCAACTCGGAAAAATGATGACTCGCATGAGGTAGCAAGAAATTTCGAATCGAGAGGGGGTGAGAGTCTAGCCAATGTTGATAATTCGTTTAGCGCGTTTAGGGAGCAAGAAACGACCCCATTACCGAATCGTGGTATCGGATTCAGCGAAAGGTCGCGGGGGCAACATCGTGGAAAACCTTGGCACTTATGAACCCAAGCGCAAAGAGGCGGTGGCCAACTTCGATCGGGAGAGGGCTCGATACTGGATTTCCAAGGGAGCCCATCCCACGGACACTGTCCGCAGTCTCTTGAAGCAGATGCCCTCGTAGAGCCGAGCTCTGACAAAACTGGACTGAAGTAGACGGGGGAGGGACCGAGAGATGAAGGAATTACTGGAGCTCATAGCGAAAGCGCTCGTCGACAACCCGGATGAAGTGAAGGTCTCAGAGGTGGGCGGTGAACAAACGACCATCCTCGAGCTTCAGGTGGCCCAAGAAGACCTGGGCAAGGTCATCGGCAAGCAGGGCCGAACGGCCCGCGCCATACGCACCATCCTGTCGGCCGCCGGCATGAAGCTTCGCAAACGGTTTCATCTGGAAATCATTGAATAGCATGGACGCGGTACCGAACTGGCAGGAGATGGTTGCCATCGGTCGGGTGGCCCGGGCCCAGGGTCGGAAAGGTGAGGTAGCCGTCAACCCGCTCACAGACTTTCCGGAGCGCTTCCGAAGGTTGGGGCGTGTCTTCACCGATGACGGGGAGGGACGTGTTCTTGCTTTGCCCGTGGAATGGGTTCGCGAACAAGGTGGGCGACCGATCGTGAAGTTTGAAGGCGTTTCCGAGATCGGAGATGCGGAAAGGCTCTCCGGGCGCGAGCTTCGGATTCTGGAATCGGAGCTAGAACCGCTGCCCGAGGGGAGTCATTATCATTTTCGAGTTCGCGGTTGCACGGTCTGGGATCGCAGACAGGGTTATCTGGGAGTCGTGGAAGACATCATGCGTACCGGGGGCACCGACCTGCTCGTCGTGGGTGCCCGCGGCGGTGAGCTTTTGATTCCTCTCTGTGAGGAGATTTGCAAGCTGGTCGATACCCAGCACAGCCGCGTGGAGGTCGAGGTTCCGGAAGGCCTCGTAGCACTCAATGAGGATTGATTTGGTCACGATCTTTCCCGACATGTTCGGGGCGCTCGATTGGGGCGTGGTTCGCCGGGCACGAGAAGCCGGTCTGGTGGATATTCGCGTCCATGACCTGCGTTCCTGGACTTCGGATCGCCACAGGTCCACCGACGACACGCCTTATGGCGGCGGACCAGGAATGGTGATGAAGGTGGAGCCGCTCGTAGCCGCCGTCGAGGGCTTGATAGATGCCAATCTGGCAGCCGAGGAAAGAGCCGTGATTCTGTTGTCGCCGCGTGGCAAGTCGATGCGGCAGAGAGACGTCGGTCAACTAGCCAAGGTGAAGCAATTAATTTTGGTGGCCGGCCGCTATGAAGGCGTCGACGAGCGTTTCCTCGAGTCGGCGGGAGCCGAGGAACTGTCGATTGGAGACTACGTATTGTCGGGTGGCGAGCTTCCGGCGATGGTGGTCGTGGATGCCGTCGTGCGTCTCGTTCCAGGCGCGATTTCCGATCCGCTCTCGGCCGAACAAGATTCCTTCAGTCGGGGCCTGCTGGACTATCCCCACTACACCCGACCCGTGGAGTTTCGAGGACTTCGAGCGCCGGAGGTGCTTCTTTCGGGGAATCACGCCGCGATCCGACGCTGGCGGAAGGAACAGGCACTTCGCGCAACGCGAGCCCGCCGGCCCGAATTGTGGGCCGACGCCGAGTTGGACGAAGAAGAACGCGAGATTATTGGAGAGGTGCGGTAATGAACGTCGTGGAAAAATTGGATGCTCGGGCGTTGAAGGAAGGACTGCCATCCCTGCGCGCTGGAGACACGGTGAAAGTACACGTGAAGGTCAAGGAAGGGGAGAAGGAGCGCGTACAGGTTTTCGAGGGGATGATCATCGCGCTCAAGCACGGAGGGCCACGAGCGACGATGACGGTGCGCAAGACGTCTTTCGGTCATGGAGTCGAGCGCATCTTTCCGATTCACGCTCTGACCATCGAGAAAATCGAGGTCTTACGCTCTCATCATGTCCGGCGCGCCAAGCTCTATTACATGCGTGGTCGCAAGGGTAAAGCCGCGCGCCTGAGAGAGAAGAGAGAGAACAGAGGAGGGGTGAGGCCGTAGCGGGGTCCGCCACCGAGAATGACTGAGGTTTCCAACTGCGTCTAGCAATGATGACAAGCCAACGTAAAGCCGAGCGCTTTCGGTCCCCGAACAATACTGGAACAATGATGGTCAAGGTCTAGGAGATGGCGCTGAATAGAGACCGGATCTTCAAAGCGGCCGACCAGTACATTCGATCGGGCAAGGTCGAGAAGGCGGTCGCCGAATACGAGAAATGGGTTGCGTCCAATCCGAAGGATTGGAACACCATTCGTCAGATAGGGGACCTCTACGCTTGCCTCGGCCGCAACAAAGATGCTATCGAAAAATATTCCCAGATCGCCGACTACTATCGGCAAGACGGCTTCAACGTACGCGCCATTGCCACTCACAAGATGATTCTGCGGTTGGATCCGCAGAACGAGAAGGCCATGCGCAGCCTGGCTGAGCTCCAGGTGATGCAAGGCCTGCTCATGGAAGCGAAAGCCCAATATCAGGCCCTAGTGGAGCTCTACACCAAGGCCGGTCACAAGAAGCATGCCACTGAAGTGCTGGAGGAAGTGCGAGAGCAGCACCCGAAAGATGTCGAGCTTCTCTCTCGATTGGGCGAGGCCTATATGGGGGCCGGAAAGAACTCCCAGGCCGAAACGATCTTCGGACGCTTGGCAGAATTGGAGCCCGGCAACGCGGAACACGCGAGCCGGTTGGGCGAGCTGGCCATCGGCCAGGGTAACTACGATCAAGCTCTGGAGATCATTTCTCCCTCCGTGGACCAACAGGTCGCCAGCCGGGAAGGTGAAAAGGCCTCGGCCCATCTTCAAAAGATCCTGAGCCGCGATCTACACCACATCAAAACGCTTCTCAAGTTGGTCGAAGTGCAAACCGTCTTGAAGAACGATGCGGGTATCGTGGCTGCCTACGACAAGCTCTGTGAGGGTTATTCGAAACAGGGTGACTACGAGAAGGCGGTTCGCGTCGCCGAACAGCTCATCGAGCTCGAGCCAGAGAATTCCCAGCACCGGGATCGAGTGCAGGTCTTCGGAACCCAAAGTGCGGTGGAAGAAACGTCTCCCACCGGAAATCCCTCTGACGCGCTTACCGATCCCGGATTGGACGAAATGTTCCGAGAGTTCAAGAAGGGAATGGAAAAGCAACTCGGTTCTGAGGATTACGACACGCGCTACAACTTGGGCATTGCCTACAAGGAAATGGGGCTTCTCGATGAGGCCATCGCCGAGTTCCAACTCGCGTCCAAGGACGAAGGCCGATTGCTCGAGTGCTGCAGCATGCTGGGGTCTGTGTTTCTTGGAAAAGGGAATGCCCGAAATCGCCATCAAATGGTTCGAGAAGGGTCTTAGCGCTCCGGGACGAAGCGAAGAGGAGCAACATGGGCTCCGCTACGATTTGGCCGCGGCGTACGAAGCGGCGGGTGAGCCGGATCGCGCCCTCCAGCTCTATAAGGATATCTATCAGGTGAATGCCCGATTCCGTGACGTCAAGGACCGCGTCCAAGGATTGCAGGCTGCCAAGAACTAGGGCCAAGAGCTACGGTTGGTCCGCTGGTTGGTACGCATCGCCGTTGCGCAACGACAGCGCAGGATTTGACGCCGGGTGAGGCCGAATGGGAACGTGGATTGGCAACGTGATGGGAAGTCGCCAATGGTTCTTGCTCTACGTCTTGATTTGTCTCGAGGTGGGTGTTTTCTTGCTGTTGGTTCCCTGGTCCGCGATCTGGGAGCGGAACTACTTCCTGCTGGTATATCCTGCACTTGGCAAGCTGTTATTGGATCCCATGTTTCGGGGAGCGGTTTCTGGTCTGGGCGTCGCGAACATATACTTGGGACTGAACGAATTCATAGGACAGAGAACGAGGAGTTCGGCCCCGACCAAGCTTGTTCCCAGTGGCGTACCACTTAGAAGCCGGTCGTCGGGCCAAGCCGCTTCTGCGAGAGACGATGCAGAGCCGCAAACCGTCGCTACCCACGAAAAGCATTCTTAAATCTTTTGTTTCATCGACCGCACGCCTCTGACTAGGGAGGTCTCTTCTCCGTTAGGGGGGCGATCGTGCCAGCGGTGGGCGTGATGCCGAAGAGCCAGGACGAGGCGTGATGGACGTTCGGGAACTGGTGGCTAGTCTGGGCGCTGGCGCTTCCCAGGAACAAGCCAGGGAGTTTCTCGATCATGATGAAATCGAAGAGGCTCACTTGCTCGCCGTTCTTCGGAAGCGAGATCTGCCGAGCTCCTTTTTAGAGGCCATCGCACGGCACGAGCGATGGAACGGGTGCCGTGTGATCAAGGTGGCCGTCGTGAATCACTCCAAGACGCCGAAGACGCTCGCTCTTCGCTTGCTGAACCGACTTTTTTGGAAGGAGCTATTGAAGGTCGCCAACAACTTTCGCCTCCCGATGCCGGTCCGCAGCACCGCAGAAAAGTATCTTCGCGATAGGCTCGCGGAACTCGAGCTGGGAGAGCGGATTACACTGGCGCGCACGGCTACTGCGGGTCTCATTCCGGGATTGGTGGGGGACAAGAATGCCCGCGTCATTGCCGCTCTTCTGGGCAATCCGCGTCTACGAGAGGTTCAGGTTCTGGCGTTGGTAGAAGATCCCGCGAGCTCGAGCGAAGTCTTGAGAGTCGTGGGCGAATCCGAGCGCTGGGCAAGCCGCCCGGCGGTGAGGCTCGCGGTTGTCACGAACAAGAAGACCCCGGTCCATACGGCGCTAAGGGCCCTCACGTCTTTGCCCCGGCCCACCATCAAGAAACTGGTGGCGAGCGACGGGATCCCGCCGGTGATTCGGCTGCGGGCCGAAAGGATCCTCTCGCGGCCCGTCGCGACGAGCAGATGACGTACTCGGAGATTCATTGACAGGTCAATTCGGGTCTGACAAAATGTCGCCGAGGGGCTTCCGTGTGCCCGCAAGCATCACGTACCCAAGAGGATAGACCCTTCGCCTTCCAAACGGTTTGACGATGTACTTATTTGGTGAAGAGCTAAAGCGCGAGCGGGAGCGACGCGGGATCGATCTCGGCCAGATCGCCGAGGAGACCAATATCGCGCGTCGCTTCCTGGACGCGATTGAGTCCGGCCGCGTCGACTCGATCCCGGGTCGGTTTTACCGGCGGGCCTACATTCGGGCGTACGCCGGTCAGCTGGGTTTGGACCAAGACCGTTTCGTCGCGGCCTACGAGTTCGCAGTGGCCGGCGAGGCGCAAGCTCATGCGCGGGAGGCAAGCGCCCAGGGTGGGAAGAGGCTACCCATTGCCGCAGCGCTCAAGTGGGTGGCATTAGGCATCGTGGGGCTCGGCTTGACCGGGGCGGCTGCAGCGGTCTGGCGGCGAGCACCGGATGCCGCTGCTCCGCCTAGCCCGCTAAGAGAGGTTCCGGCGTTCCGGTCCGCCGGCTTTCGCATGGATGAGGAGCTAAACGTCCTAAGACTTCCCTTCGTAGAAGACGAGCTCGAAGCAGAGACTTCGGGTCCGGGCACCGTGCGACTGAGCTTGAAGGTCAACGAGCCGTGCTGGTTGGAAGTAACGATCGATGGGGACCGGGTGGCCGAAGGCATTATGCTTCGCGGATTCGAGAAAGAGTTCCGGGCAGAAGAGATTTGTCTCTCGTTGGGCAATGCGGGCGGAGTTTCCTATCGGATCGACGATCGCGTCGGCAAGCCGCTCGGGCAGCCGGGTCAGGTTCTCAAGGACATCTGTATTACGCCGGGCAACGTGTCGGATTTCGTCGCCGAGCAGCAGGAAGGATTTCGGGAAAGGTAGACGATGATTTCGCCGTTAGTTGAGCAGTTCCGCAAAGGCGGCGTGACGCGAGACGTCCGCCTGACCGCCGCCGTGGGGCTTCTGCCTCTCAAACCGATGGATCAGGTCGAGCTATTGTATTTGCTGACGCGCGATCGCGACGAGGAGATTCGCGCCAAGAGCCGAGACCAGTCTGCTGGAGATCAAGGCCGACAACTTGCGCGGCGTGCTGAAGGACACTTCAGCCAACCCGAAAGTTCTCGACTTTTATGGTTTCACGCATGGACAACGTCGAGCTACTGGAGCTCGTTCTCCAAAACAGCGCGACCCAAGACCAAACAATCCAAACCGTGGTCCCCCGGCTCCCTACGGAGTTTGCTGGAGCTCGTGGTCATCAATCAGACGCGAGTCCTCCGTCACTTTCCGCTCTTGGTCGCCTTAGAAGCCAGCAAGAACCTAACCGGGGATCAACGTCGTCGGCTCTCCGAGCTCCGTCATGATTTCAAGATCGGAGAAGAAGGCGAGCAACCCGTGTCGATGCCCGAGCCCGGAGAGCCGGAGGCACTCGTGGATTTCGGTTCCGGACCGCCGGAGGAAGAGGCGCCGCCACCGCGGACGATCGAGGACGCGATGGCGACCTACGGCGACGGTGAGGCACTGAGCGAGGAAGAACAGCAAACTCAGCTGACGACGTTTCAGCGGCTGATTCGAATGACGGCGGCCGAGAAGATGATGGAGGGGCTCAAGGGAAATCGTGATGCGCGAATGATGCTGATCCACGATCGAAACCGGGTCGTTTACTCGGCCGTGCTCAACAGCCCCAGGATAACCGATTCGGAAATCGAGTCCTTTGCTGCTATGAAGAACGTGTCGACCGAGGTCCTTCGTGTCATTGGAGGACGGAGGGAGTGGACGAAGCGATACAAAGTAGCCCATGAACTAGTCAGAAATCCCTTGACGCCGGTGGAGGTCGCTTTGCGGCTCCTGCACAGACTGCCTGCTCGGGACTTGAAGCGGCTCACGACCGATCGCAACATACCTGAGGCTATTCGGCGCCAGGCCATTAAACTGAAACGGGCTCAGAGCTAGAGGGAGACATGGCGGACTACTACTTGATTCTTGGTGTTCCTAAGATGGCGACCCAAGCGCAAATCAAGGAAGCCTACTTGAGGCTGGCGCGCGCGAATCACCCCGATCGGTTCCAGGACCCCGAGAAGCGGAACCAGGCCGCCGAAACCATTCAAACCATCAACGAATCCTACAATCACCTTCGCGACCAAAGACTACGGCGCGAATACGATGAGAGTCTATCTCGCATGGCGCTCCCGCCTCACGAACAGGCGGAGCGTTACTACAAGAACGGAATGATGCGCGAAGAGCTCACCAAATACACCGAGGCCTTGAAGTTCTTCTACGAGGCGATGCAGCTCGAACCGGAGAACGCGCTCTATGTGGGAGCGGCGGCGCGCGTCCTATCCAGGGACAAGGCACAGATGCGTCAAGCTGTAGAGCTATACAACAAGGCCATCGCTCTGGATCCGAAAGGAAGGGAGTTGTATCTGGGGCTCGGCGCGCTGCTTGAGCGTGCCGGTCTTCCAACGAGGGCACGAAGGATCTTCGAAACGGGACTTCAACACCATCCCAATGACGCAGAACTGAAGCAACAATTGTCCGAGGCGACCGCGGCAGCGGATCGGGCTCGAAGAAAGTAGGATTAATGCGAGTCGACTCCGGCTCCATCTCCGACGTAGGGCGCAAGCGGAAGTCGAACGAAGACAACTACTGCGCCAACGATGAGGAAGGTCTCTACCTAGTGGCCGATGGCATGGGTGGTCACGCCGCTGGAGAGGTGGCTTCCGAGTTGGTTACGGAGGCCATCGAGGAGTTCATAAAGCTTACCAGCTCCGATGCCGACATCACGTGGCCCTTCGGACTCGATGGGGAACTGACGCTGAGCGGAAACCGCCTAAAGACTGCGATCCGCTTCGCGAATCGAAAGTTGCTCGAAACGATCAAAGAAAGCGCGGAATACGAGGGCATGGCGACTACCGTTGCCGCCGTCCTGGTGGAGGAGGACAAGGCGCACATTGCTCACGTTGGAGATAGCCGTGTTTATCTGATCCGCGACGGCAATATCCGCTTGCTGACCAACGATCACTCGTGGGTCAACGAGCAGGTGATGTCGGGCCTGATCGATAGCGAGCAAGCGCGGACCCACCCCCTGCGAAACGTCGTCACCAGAGCCTTGGGCGGGAAAGAGGGTTTGGAAGTGGATATGCAGGTCTTGGAGCTCAAGGACGGGGATCTGCTACTCCTATGCTCCGACGGACTCACGTCGATGATGGAGGATGTAGAGATCCTCGAAGTCGTGAAGGCCGGGGGGCACGAAGTGAACATCGTGGCCCGCCAGCTCGTGGAAGCGGCGAACAGTTCGGGCGGGGAAGACAACATTACTACCATCGCGCTTTCCTTCAACGACAATCAGGATTAAGATGCATCCTGAGGGGCCGGGTCGACCCTCGGGTTTCTGACTAGACCCAACCTAGGCGAAGACGAGATGGCATCACCCGAGCTGCATATAGGCAAGTCCCGAGTCGCGAGGCGCATAGGCCGCGGGGGGATGGGCTATGTCTACGAGGGCCATGACCCCCGACTAAAGCGGCGCGTCGCTATCAAGACTTCAACCACCGACGCCATCGCCGACGCGGATTCTCGCGAGCGGTTCGAGCGAGAAGCCCGGGCAGCGGCGCAGCTGCAACACCCGAACATCGTGACCATCTACGAGCTGGGGAACTTCGGCAGCAACGAAAAACCCTACATCGTGATGGAGTATCTCGAGGGAGCGGATCTGGCCGGTTTGATCCGCACGGAAAAGACCGTCCCTTTCTCCGAGGCCTTGGACATCACGATTCAGCTTTGCAAGGCCCTCGACTTCGCTCACCAGAAGCGAGTCGTTCACCGTGACATGAAGCCGTCCAACGTACGTTGGATGGACGATGGCACGGTCAAGATCATGGACTTCGGCATCGCCAGCATCGAGGATGAAACGCAGATCACGAAGAGTGGCATGATGGTGGGCACGATCCGCTATATGTCCCCGGAGCAGGTGCGGGGCGCGAAGCTCGACGGGCGGTCCGACATCTTCTCCACTGCTTGTATTCTCTACGGAGATGCTCGCCGGGACTCGGCCCTTCGTAGGGGAATCCGCCACCTCCGTCTTGTACCAAATCGTCAACGAGCCCACCCCGCAGATACTCAAGGATCATCCTGAGCTTCCCCAAGAGATCGAGACCATCCTCTCGAAGGCCTTGGCGAAAAAAGCCGAGGACCGGTATCGGAGCGCGGGAGAAATGGCCAGAGACCTCGAAAAGCTCCTGGAGGTCTACCGGAAGACGCTTCTCAGGCCAAGTACCGAGCTACAAGAGAGGCTGAACGAGTTGGAAGCGATGCGGCGGGAGGGTCGTTGGACCGAGGTGGTACCTCTCGCCAAGACGCTGGTCAATCAGGATCCCACTCTCGAGGGCCCGCACAGAGCGCTTCGGACCGATCTCCGGCAGCTTCAACAAGAAGAAGAGGAGAAGCGGGCCACGCCCGACGAGAGGACGAGGCAGCTCGCCGAGATATCGAAGGAGTTCGCGTTCCTCTACGGGCCCGGTGGCGCTTCCGCCATGGGCCCGGGTTCCACCGAGGTCGTCGCGGAGCAGCAGCCGACCGTTTTGCGAGAGCGGCGCAACCCGTTGGTTTGGCCACTGGTTTTTACCATCCTCACCGTGGCGCTGGGCATTGTCGGGTGGTTTGTCTTTCCCGGCATCATGGGTCCTCAAGAAGTGTCTCATATGCTTCGGGTGACTTCGGAGCCCGCTGGGGCTCTCATCTTGGTCAATGGCGCCGATACCCGCCTCGTGACGAGCGAAAACGGGGTGGTAGAAGTTCCCATCCAAGGGCACGAAGAAGACGAGATCTCGATCGAGCTACGCCTGGCGGGTTACTTGGCTGCCCAGGCCACGCTGGTTCTTGGAGAGGAACCGCCATCGCCGATCGAGCTGACTTTGCAGCAGGTGATGCGAAGCCTTACGGTCAGCACCGAGCCGACCGGTGCCACGATCCGACTGGACGGTGAAGAGGTAGAGGGTGTCACCCCACTCGATTTACAGATGTCGGAGGCGGACGAGCACGAATTGGTTATCGAAAAAGCCGGCTTCGTCCAGCAGACTGTAACGATCGTTCCCGGCGAAGAGCCGCCAACGGACGGGGTTTTGCTCTCTCCAGTGGTGGGGCCGGGTACCCTCTTGGTCAGAAGCGCTTACCCCCTCTCGGTGGTCAGAGGTGGTCGTTCTCTGGCCAGCGGATCTGCTTCGCCTTCGATCAGGTTGATGCCGGGGCGATAGCAGGTTAGTCTAGTCGCTCCCGAGGTGTTCTTGAATCGAACGGTCACCGCAGAAATCAGACAAGGGGAGACGGCGACCCTCGAGGCCCCGGCCCTGGGAAGGGGGGATGTCCCGCCGGATGTTGAATTTGGGGTAGCGGCGGCTCCTTGGCCGGCCTAAGAATAGGTCTGCCAATAAACCGTCTCCAGAGGGGGACAAGGAGCCACCAATGCCTAGGAAATCGAAGAAGCCAGTAAGAAAGCAAACGCACTCGCCTACGGGCAAGGTAGTTGGCCAAGTCGGTCAGATGCTGCTGCCGATGATAGCTGGGATCGCGGCCACGAAGGCGGATCTGACGGAATGGGTGTACGAGCAAGGACTGACAGCTCTGCACCTACTGCTCAGAGAGGACGCCGAGGAGATCGCGGGGCTCAAGGGCAAGCACGAGAAGGAGCGAACTCATAACCACTGTGGGAGCACGAACGGAGAGCTGAGCTTCGGTGGTCGTCGCATCCAAGTGTCGCGACCTCGAGTTCGCTCGAAGTCGGGCGATGCGGCGTCGCTTCCACACTTCGAAGCCTTCCGCGAAGAAGACCCGCTTCCAGAGCGAGTATTGAATCAGATCTTGGTGGGGGTATCGACCCGAAATTACGAATCGAGTCTGGACAAACCCGCGGCCAAGTTGAAGTCTCGTGGCACGAGTAAGAGTGCCGCCAGCCGTCACCTCGTGAGCCAGACGACTAAGAAGCTCGAGGAATACCTGTCTCGGCGGCTAGAGGAGTTCGAGCTCGCGGCACTGATGCTGGATGGCCTTGAGGTGGCCGGACAGACCGTCGTCGTAACTCTCGGTATCACAATAGATGGAACGAAGGTGCCCCTGGGTATATGGCTGGGCTCGACGGAGAACTCTCGGGTGTGCACCGCGATGTTGCAGGACCTTATCGAGCGAGGCTTGCGCGTCGATGAGTCGATTCTCTGCGTAGTGGACGGAGGCAAAGGCATCCGCAAGGCACTCGTCGACGTTTTGGGGGACCTCGCGGTCATCCAAAGGTGCCAGATCCATAAACTCCGGAATCTTCGCTCGTACCTTCCCAAGTCTCGTCACGCCTACGTGCTCCAGACGATGAAGGAAGCCTACAAATGCAAGAGTGCCGACAAGGCGCGCAAGCGACTTCAGGCATTGGTGTCGTGGCTCGAGCGAAACGGCTACGACGAAGCTGCCGGAAGCCTTCGTGAAGGGATGGAAGAGACACTCACGGTCGTTGAAGCTCGCGCTGCCCGTCTTACTTCGCCAGTCTCTTGCCACGACGAACGCCATTGAGAATCTCAACGGAACCATTCGCAGAGTATCGAGAAACGTCAAGCGTTGGAAGAGTCCTTCCATGGTTCGCCGATGGACCGCTCTTGGCGTCGTCACCGCGCAGAAAAAGTTCCGGCGTATCAAAGGCTATCGCCATATGGGCGCTCTCGTTCACGCGCTTAGAAGCAAACAGAAATCTCTTGACAGCGATGAGTTTGCTGCCTAAGAGTATTCACAGGTGCCGCCGCTACCCGACCAAATTCAACAGCGGCCGGGACATCCCCAGGGAAGGTTCTCGGTGCGTGCGTTCCCGGGCAATTGCACTCTGACTGTCGATGGTATCGGCACCGAGGCTCCCCCCTTCGACAATAAATCGATCGTGGTAGGCAGGCATACGTTTCAGTTCGAGTGGCCGGGTGTAACGAGAGAATATACGGAGGAAGTGGTGCTCGGGGAGACGACGTACATGACCGGGCGGAGTCGCTAGGAGGGGTTCCTTATGCAAACTAATAGTATAGCTGGTTTCGTGTTGCTCGGCTGGATCGGAGCGGTTTCGGCAGCCTCGGCCCAGGGAGGGTCTTCGGAAATCGCCCTCCAGCACTTGGAGAGCGGCCTACAGTTCTACGACCAAGAGCGGTACAAGCAGGCCCTCAACGATTTTCAAATCATCGTCACTTCGATGGCCGAGACCGACTACGCGGATGACGCCATGCTTCACATCGGCCAGTACCACCTGGAGATCGAGGGGGATTTCGATAAGGCGAGAGAGACCTTCGAGGCACTATTGCAACGTTATCCGACGGGCGACAAGGCTCCGGGCGCCTACTATTACCTGGGTTTGGTGGCCCTTCGATCCGACCGCAGCGGCAAGGACTTGGACGACGCGATGGCCAATTTTCAACGCGTGGCCCGGCTTTACCCTCAGAGCGAGTTCGTGCCGGCCGCGCTCACCGGAACGGGTCTTGCTCTCGAGCGCTTAGGTCGGTGGCAGGAAGCGGTGGATGTCTATTCGCAGGTTGTGAGTGAGCACGCCAACTCGAGCTCCGCCCCCAGTGCCCAGGTAGCTATCGGTCGCAGCACGGTGCGATTGGGCGATCCGTTTCAGGGATTGCTCGAGTTGCAACGAGCTCGAAACGAGTATCCGGGTACTGCTGCGGCTGCCGAAGCACTCGATCTGCTGACGCTGGTGTTCCGTTTCTACGCCAATCCTCGGTTCGGCCGCCCGATCTCCTTTCAGAAGGATGCCACCTTCAGTCCCCAGGTCAAAGAGCTCAAGGATGTGCTGGCGGTGCGGCTGTCGCCAAACGGGATCCATGTGCTGGAGAAGGGAAAAAAGCGAGTCGCCAACTTCGATGCAACCGGTAAGCTCACCGGCTCCCAGCCTGCGGCCGATCCTCAGGCACTGTCGATCGACGCCCAAGGTACGCTCGTGCTTGCGAACCAGAAGGGGCTGTCCATCGGTGGACGCGCGACGATGCTCAGGGTTCCCGACGAGAAGGGGCCGAAGCCGCTGGAGAAGATCAGGGCCGCGACGCGGGATCGGTTCGGGGACATCTACGTTTACGACGACAGTCAGAAAAAAGTACTTCGTTTCGATCCCAGCGGGAACGTCAAGGGCCCGTTCCCTGACTCCACGCCTCGGGAAGCACTCCTCCTCGAAGTCGATAGCTTCGGAAATATCATCATCTTGAACAAGAAAGATAGGAGTGTGGATGTTTTTACTCCCGATGGCGTTCGGACCGCCCGTCTGCAAAAACGCGGCGCGAAATGGGATCTCAAGAAACCCGTCGATGTCGCAGTTGGACAGGCTGGGTATATTTATCTCCTCGACGAAGACACGGGACAGGTAGTGGTTTTCGATCCCTCATATGAGTTCGTAGCGCTTGTGTCCGCCAACAATTTGGGCGGTGGAGCGCTCGGCAAACCCACGACGTTGGATGTGGACGGGACTGGAGCCCTCTATGTTTACGATGATAAGGCGAAGACGGTCATCCGGCTTCATTAGACTCGGTAGACACGCAGCATTGTTGCTTGCCGCGGCGGCGATGTTTGGCCTGGCGCCGATTCAAGAAGAAATCTCGGTCGGAGACCAAGAGCTCCTGTTCCAGCTCTCGCAGCAATACGCCGAAGCGATCGAGTTGTTCGAGGACCCGCAGCGACAGTCGCAGTCCATCGAGTTCCTGTCCCAAATCATCCGGGCGATCGATGACGAGCGACGCATGCGGGATCAGCTCTCGGACGAAATGAAGGGGCTGCAGGAACAATGCTTCGAACACCGGGCGCGGGCGTATTTCAATGCCAGCCAGCTCCAGGGGGCGGCCGATGACTTCCGCCAGCTCATCCTCGCCAATCCACGCTACGGACTCGACCAAGAAGAGCTCTCGCCGAAGATCATCGACTTCTTCGAAGATCAGAAGAAGCAGTTGGTCGGATTCATCGCCGTCAACTCCGAACCTCCGGGAGCCCGGGTTAACGTGAATGGTGATTTCGTGGGAGTCACCAATTTCTTTCCAGTCGAGGTTCATACCGGTTTGGCATTGGTAGAAATCGAGCTCGTGGGGCACGATCCTATTTCGAGAGAAGAGGTGAATATTCTACCCGGCGAGACCAGGACCATCGATGTCACGCTGGTTCGGAATAGCGCCAAGCTTCCGATCATCACTCAGCCTAACGACGTGGAGATCTGGGTCGACGGCGAGCTCGTCGGAAAGACCGGGGGGAACCTCCCTCCAAATCTCCGCAGTTTTATGCCGGCCGGCTACGATGTCGAACAACTTTCCGCTCCGCTGGATCTGGCCGCGCTTGGGATCGGGCGGCACACCATAGAGTTTCGGCGGGATTGCTATGAGTCGACACAAATCTCCTTTGAGGCGGAGGAGGCCAAGGACTACACGGCACAGATCATCCAGCTGGAAGACTCCGTGGGTCAGTTGCGACTCACAAGCAACCCGGACGGCGCCCGCGTCTTCATCGACGGGGAGTACGAGGGGAACACGCCTCTCGATCTGAGCCGAGTTTGTTCCGGCCCCCACCACCTCGAGGTAAAGCACGCCACCGGCAAGTATGTCGAAGACATCGACATCGGCAAGGACGAGGACTTGTCGTTGGAGTGTCCGATTCGCCCCAGTTTGGCGTTCTTGGGCATAGCCGCCGAACCGGGAGTTTCGAACCGGGATCTCGAGGACGTCCAACAGAACATAGCGACGGAGCTCCAGAAGCTCACCGCGATGAACCTCATACAGGTCTCGGCCGAGCAGGCGCGTGACCTATTGGGGGGGGACGGGCTCATGACGCTTGTGTCCAAGGAGGCCGCCGGGGATCACTCACAGGCAGACCCGGAGAGGGTTCGTGATCTTTCGGAGAAGGTCGGCGAGTCGCTCGAGGTAGAAGCCTTGTTGGTTGGTTACGTCCCGGCACAAAGGTTGACGAAAGACGTGGTCTTCAATCTCCTGGCCACCGGGTCCCCGGCACCGGATACCTATGCCCTCAACTACCTCGATCGCGAGGCAATGCCCGCTTTTCTGGAGTTGCTGTCCGGCTCGACCCCGATCCACGGAAGCTGGATCGGTCTGCAAAGCGTAGACACCCACCTCAATGCCGGGCCCACCGTTCTCAAGGTCGCTCCCAACGGGCCGGCCGCTCAAGCTGGAATCGAACTGGGGGACGTGCTGGTTGAAGCTGACGGAGAGCCGATCGAGGATACGCCTTCACTCTTGCAGAAAGTCCGCGCGAAAGAGCCAGGCGACACCTTGACGGTAAGGCTCCAGAGACAGGGGGCTGTTCAGGACGCTCTAATCTCGGTGGGGACGACGCCGCTCACGATTCCCATGGGCGACTCCGGGTTCCTGTACAACAAGGCGATCGTCGATCTCAGGCATCTGATGGTTGTGGAGCCGTCGAACGAGCCATTGGCCCGTCTCAATCTGGCGCTTTGTCACATGGAGTTGGGCAACTTCGAGACAGCGCTCAAGGAGCACCTGCCTCGGATCATGCTCCCTGCCAAGCCCGGGATATCACAGGGGACGGTTCACTACCACACCGGTGTCTGCTATCAGCGGCTGGAGGAGAAGGCCGAGGCCGCCCGCATGTTTCAAGAGGCGCTCCAATATCCTGAGGCGACCATCCAATCGAACGACGGCCCGCGAGTGGCGCCACTGGCGGAGAGGAAACTCCGCGAGCTCGGGCTGTAACCGACGCCTGGCTAGGCCCGTTATTGGCACCGTAACTCCTCGCCGTGCCCCACTGGAGCGGGTTGGAACGTCGCGATTCGGAGGAGAAGCTACGCAGCGGAGTTGTCGCGTAGGGCGTCGGGGAGTGACACGGTTCCTGGCTGGTTGATGGCGGCGTAGGCCGCTTCGAGCATGTAGGCCCTGGGGTCGACGTTCTGAAGCTTCGCGGTCTCGCACAGGGTGTAGAACAGCGCTGCGACGTCGGTTCCGCGTTTCGTTCGACTGCCGTAGTGATTTTTGCGACCGACGACAGGTTCCCTCAGGGCGCGCTCGGCGTGATTGTTGTCAAGCCAGACGAGAGGGTTTTCGGCGAACAGCGTGAGTGTCTCCCATCTCTCCAGCATGTAGCGGACCGCCTTGCCGAAGTCGCTTCGCGGCAATCTTCTTTGGCTCTCGCCCCATTGCCGAATCGCTTTCAAGATCCGCTGCGAACGTTGCTTGCGTAAACGAAGTCTCAGTTTCTGAGCTTTTTCATCGCCGGGAAACGGACCCGGGACCTCGCGTTCGACTTCGTACAGCTCTCCGATCAAACGAAGCACTTCGGAGCAAGCTTGCGGGTAGTGCTCGCTGGCTTCGTCGAACTTTCTTTTCACGTGCGCCCAGCAGTGGGCGAGACGAAACTGTGGACCGGCACGAGCCGCGTAGCCGTCTGGACCGGCACGAGCTAGCACCTCGTACACCGCGTAGCCGTCCACAACCGCGATGCCGGAGTAGGTCCCCAGCACCTTTTGGCCATCTTCCGTCGATTTCGTCGGCAGCATTCGGTAGTACGCGATGTCCGGACTCGAAACGCCCCACACCGTGCCCGCCGACTTCTTCATCGAGCCCATCAGAGGCCACCGCGTTTCGTCGGCGTGGATGACGGGTGACTCCAAAACCTTCTCTCCCAGAGCGTCGTACACCGGATTCAGATGACGTGCCAGTACGTTCAGCTGGTCCCACAGCGTCTGGCTGTCGATATCTAGCCCTTCGCGGCGCATCATCCGAACCTGGCGCTCGAGAGGCATATGGTCCAGGTACTTGCTGATGGCCACTTCGGTCGCGAACTCCACCGAGTAGCGGCCTCCGGGCTGAAGCTTCGTCGCCGCCGGTGCGGTGACGACGTTCGCGTTACATCGGCAGCGGTACTTTTTCCGCAAATGCCGTTCGATGACGAAGCTCCGCTTCACCACCGTCACCACTTCCGATTCCTCGTATTGACCCGCCATCTCGCCCAGCTCGCCGTCGCACACCGAGCACTTTTTCTCTGTCTCGGCGAGTCCGATTACTTTGTCGACCACGGGAAGATGAGGCTGTTCGCGCGGGCCGTGCCCTTTCTTCTTGTTCTTTTTAGCCTTCGTTTTCTTCCGGGTCCGCTTTTCGTCGATGCGGAAAATGCTCTCTCGCTTTTCCTGTAGTTGCTTGAGAACCGACAGTTCAAGTTGCTCCGTTTCCGGCACACCATGGAGTCTCGCCAGTTCCACTCGCAGACGAACGTTTTCATTGACGAGGCGCTGGTTCTCGTTATCAACGAGGAGAGCTATCTGGCGGAGTGTTTCGAGGTCGTGTTCGTTTTTTATGCGAACCACGGAATACGATTAGATCATAGAGACGATCTCACGGCAAGTGAAAAATGCTTCATTTCAGGAGGTGACAAAGATATTTTTCCGACCAACCGGCTCCCCTCCAGAAACAACGACAACTCTGTCGTCGTCAGTCGCACTGGCTCGCCGTCACCGCTGGACCACAGGCATGCGAACTTTCCCTCTTCGAGACGTTTCGCGTAGACGCACAGTCCGGTCCCGTCCCAGTGCAGAACTTTCGCGCGGATTCGGTTGCGGCTGACGAACAAGTACAGCTCACCGCTCAGCGGGTCACGACCAAGCTCGTTCATCACCAGCGCCGACAGACCGTCAAAGCCCTTGCGGAGATCCGCCGGCGCCGCGTACGCCCATGCCGACACCCGACGGCTATTCCACTTCATCCCAGCTGCTCAACAAGCCGCAGCAGCCGCTGTTCCGACAGACTCTCGATTCGATACCCTCGCGGGGTTACCAGCGTAATCTCCGTGCGTTTTTCCGATTCCACGACTTCGACACGCCGAACGATACCCCTCATAGCCTCCTCTCGATTCCATCGAGATAGACTCCAGCCACTCACCCCGAGCCCCCTCGCGACACCCTCAAGGCTCGCGCCCTGATCCTTCATCTGATTCAGATACAGCACCGCTTCGCGACGTTGTTCCCGCGAGTAACGCCGCCCTCGACCTGTGCGGCCACGATTTTCTTCACGTGCTCGCCTACGAAATGCTGTCCTCGCTTCCATCGCTTCGCACTCCTTTCAAGACTGCTCACGATGGAACATTCCGACACGCTTGTCACGACGGGCCACGGCGAGGAGTTACTTGGCAACCACGCATTTTGGCGTCCGGCGCAATCCTGGGCGCGCCTGGCCACTTTGTTGATGGCAACTAGTGGACTGTAACAACTGAACGTTTAGTGGTTTTAATGCGTCGTGACGGATCGTTGTAGGTCCACTTCACGGGCTTGGGGTCTTCGTTGTACTTGCGAATGTAGCGCATGATCTTGCGGGTCAGGTCGTGGGTTGACGTGAACACGCCTCGATGGATCAGGGCACGCTCGATCTTGGAGAACCAGAGTTCGATTTTGTTCAGCCAGGAGGAATATGTGGGTGTGAAGTGGAGTCGGACTTTTGGGTTGGCCTCGAGGAACTGTGCGACCTTGGCGGTCTTGTGAGCCGACAGATTGTCGAGGATGACATGTATTTCGCGCTTTCGCTTTTGGCTCGCAACCAGCTGCTCCAAGAAGGCGACGAACTCCTGGCTGGTATGGCGGCGGACAGTCTTGCCCAAAACCACCCCCGTCTTCGTGTCGAAGGCGGCGTAGAGAGAAAGCGTTCCATGCCGGACGTACTCGAAACCGTGTCGCTCGGCCCGCCCGGGAGACAACGGCAAAATCGGGTCCCGTCGATCCAGGGCTTGGATCGCCGTTTTCTCATCAATACAAAACACCGCAGCGTGCTGAGGTGGATTCATATATAGACCGATGATATCCGCTGCCTTCGTCTCGAAATCCGGATCGTTGGAGGCCTTGTAATGCTCAATTCGGTGTGGTTGGAGACCATGCTTTTTCCAAGTGCGAGCCACCATCATGTGATGGATTCCCAGCTTCTTCGCAAGTCGACGCGTGCTCCAGTGAGTCGAGCCGTCGGTCGGTTTTTTCTGCGTCCACGAAAGAATCCGTGCTTCCATCCGAGGCGTGAGCACTTGAATCGGACGCCCCTCGTGACGCGCGTACAGACCTGCCAGACGCTCCTCCAAGAATCGGCGTTTCCACTTGCTGATAAAAAGCGCCGTGCAGCCCACCGTCTGCTGCACCTGCGTATAGCTTGCACCGTCTGCCAGCAAGAGCAACATCCGAGCGATCCGCGCGTCATCCGCTCGACCGCTACGGCTCGAAACTCGTTTGCCAAGCTCCCTATGTTCCGCTTGAGTCAACACAACGGCTCTCCCTCGCATGAGAGAGATATTATAACTAAATACTTAAATGTTACAGTCCACTAGGTGATTTGGCGCCCAACAGGGTTCTGGGCGACGCCTGGCGAGGCCGCTAGTGGCAACTGTGCATTTTGGCGTCCGAGGACGCCGGGCGTTTCGGCGTCACCCACGCGATCCGCCTCCGTCTGACCGACTCAGTTGCTTTCGTACCCCGATTCCGTTTAGATCCAGTTTCAACCGAGTGAGCGCGCACCGCGAGCCCGCTCCCAGGGGGTCGGTACGGGCGGCCCGGGTAGGCGGAGATTTCAGCGTGGGAAAGCGTTTGATTATCACGAACGGTGACTGGACGACGAGTCACGAAATTGGCGAGTCGGCGATTGTCATCGGTCGCGACCCGAGCTGCGATCTGTTCTTCGTGAACCAGAAGCTTTCCCGCCGGCACGCCCGCGTCGAGCCCGGCCCGGACGGCGCAAGGCTCGTCGATCTGGGGAGTCGTAACGGAATGTGGGTGAACGAGGAGAGGGTCGGCGAGCGTTGGCCCCAACGCGGTGACGCCATCCGGCTGGGTGGCCTCAGGATCGGGTTCGAAGAAGATGGCCCGCCATCGGAGCCGCCCGCTATTATCGCGCCGGTGAGTGAAGAGGCGACGATGATCTTGCCTGCCCACGAAACGGAGAGGACCGTCGCGCTACGATTCGGTGAGCCTGCTCCGGATCCAGCGAGCGGACCCGGCGTGGACCAGACTGTCATGCTGGCCAAGAAGTCGCCAGAGCTGGCAGAGCTGCCAGAGCCGCCCGAGTTGGATGACGGCTCCGAGACCGTCCTGTTGGCCAAGGGGCCTGCTGAGTCGGAGGGAACCTCCGCGACGATCGTGTTGGGCGGCAGCGGAAAGACGCACGCGGGCGACGGTGAAGTAGACAGAACTCGACACTTCGCAGGAGAAGCGGCTACCTTGGCTCCGCGCGAGGAGACGCCGATCTTAGTCCCCGAGTCGGAGCCGTTCGTCTCCGTCGTCAAACGCCAACTGGCCCGACTAGTGAAGTCCTGCCGGGCGGCAACAAGAGCGTTCATGTCTAGAGCCGCGGAGCGGTTTGCTCTGCTCAACTGGGATACGAAGCTCGTCCTGGTTCTCTCCGGCGTCGGATTGATCGTCACGTCCACTCTGGCGATCATTGTCCTGAGGACGCACTCTGCGCTGGTCGGAGTTCTTGCTGGCTTACCGCTCATCGTGGGATGGGCGTATAGCGCCGTAGTCCTGGCAAGGCACCTAACGGTGAGACCCGTGGCCAAGCTCGCCCAAGATGTGAAAGGGACTTATAACGATTGATTGACAATGTTAGTAACCCCTTGCGTTTGAGCAGCTTATCAAAGACACCCCAATCATCCCACCTCTACATATAGTGGTTCCGCGTTTTAGACCCTGACCACTACATCTTGGGGTTCAACCCTTCCGCCAGAACTCGACCCCGACAGAGTAACCCCCTGGGGCCCTGTGGTGGTAGAATAGAGGCTGAAATTTGTGTAGAATACCACTGGAGGTGATTATGGCTCATTCTGTTTCAGCAATTCCTCGATCCGGTGCAACACTTCAAGAATCCGATCTTCTGGAGAAGGCTTAAGCTCTCTCAGAAGCTCTCGCGCAATTCGTTGAAACTGCTCTCGACTCCCAGAGAAGTGATACTCGGTGGATGAATATCCTCCTGGACCCTGTTTGGGTTCGCCTACAAGCTTCAGGGTATAACTTCCTGTGGATTCTGGATCCTCCTGAAACGACGAACTCGAAAAAGAATCCTTCCATATCCTAGACGGCATCGGCATTGCGAATAGTCTTTTCGGCCAGACATAGGTCTGGGCTTGTCGTGGAGAATGGCCTTGATATGATTCTCGCGCGGGTGTAGAATCTTCGCGTGATCGCACTCCTGCCGGCCTTTCTCAAATGATTTGGCAGGGTAGTCTAGCCGGGAACCAATCCCGGCTTTTCTATTTCGGGTGAGATTCTAGCGGATCAAGTCTAGGTAGCGCAAGCTCATACCCCCGACACCACAACATGTAGTAAAGTGCGAGAGCACAAGATGTGGTGGTTTGAGAAATGCCTGTCAATCGATCGTTATAAGTCCCATGTGAAAGCCTTTGGGCGAGGCGAGAAAGCGGCACTTCTCTCCCGAAAGGGCTACCCGGAGTTGGATAAGCTCGTTGCGAGCATCAACCGGTTGGCGAGCCGCAAGCCCGAGCCTTCCCGAGAAGACCGAGAAGAGACCGACTAGGCACTAGCCAGACGGTCGCACGTCCCTCCTTCACCGAAGCAGTCTTTTGTGATACCGTTTACAAAATCAGCATCAACATAGGTTTGGAGAGATGGCACTAGCTGAGCAAATCCAGAAGGATCTGATCCAGGCCATGAAGGCGAAGGACGGGGCTCGCGTGGGAGTCCTGCGAATGATCTCCGCGGCATTGAAGAACAAACAGATCGAAAAGAAGGCTGCCCTGTCGGACGAGGAAGCCGTTCAAGTTCTTAAGACCCAACAGAAGCAGCGGGGGGAGTCGATCGATCAATTCGAGAAGGGTGGTCGCTCCGAGTTGGCGGAAAAGGAACGCCACGAAAAGCTTGTCATAGAATCCTATTTGCCCGAGCCGGTCTCGGCAGACGAAGTGGTAAGCGTGATCGCGGACGTGATTCGGGAAGTCGGCGCCGAAGGACCGAAGAGCATGGGAGTGGTTATGAAAGAGTCGATGAGCCGCTTGCAAGCCACTGGCAAAACAGTGGATGGCAAGACGGTGAGCTCTCTGGTCAAGACCAAGCTTCAGGCGCTCGTCGCGACCGAGACGGAGGAGTCGAAATAGCAGCCCCGCGGCCCATGTGCCGCGCCCGTTCTGACGTCGATACACATGAACATGATAATCAGCTAGCCAGACGCACTTCTTGGCGTCAATATGGGTGTGTCTCCACGAATCAACCTGGCCAGACGCCTCTGGCGTCGATATACGAGATCTTGCTAATCAACATCGCCAGACGCCCCTCTCAATGTTAGATCCATGATCAAGCCCCCGGCTCTTCGTGCATCTTCGGTAGTCGGAGTCGTGGCTCCGTCCAGCCCGATACGACGTGAGTTCCTGGAAAAGGGGATTCTGGAGCTAACCGAGCTGGGCTTTCGGACTCGTCTCGGTCACTCGTCAGGCTCTAGCTCCCGCTACACGGCGGGCGATCCGGACCAACGTGCAGCCGACCTCGCCGAGCTGTGGGAAGATCCCGAGGTCGATGCGATTTTCTGCGCCCGCGGTGGCTACGGTTCTCTGGAGCTACTCGACAAGCTGGATGCGGAGCGGCTGCGGGCCCATCCGAAGATTCTTCTCGGCTCCAGCGACGCCACCGCACTCTTGTGCTTTCTGGCTGCGCGCGTGGGGCTGGTTTCCTTCCACGGGCCGATGGTGGTCCAACAAATGGCGCGCGGCAAGTCGGCGTACGATTCGAACAATCTTCTGGCGCTTCTTGGCGACCGCCAACCGGCGGGCAAGCTTACGGCTCCCGGTGTGCGCTCTTTGCACCCTGGCCGTGCGGAGGGAGTCCTGCTAGGTGGGTGCTTGTCGCTGGTAGCGGCTTTGGCAGGCACGCCGTACCTTCCCAGCTTCGACGGGGCCATCGTATTCATCGAGGATACAGCGGTAAAGCCGTACCAAATCGATCGTATGCTCTGGCAGTTACGCACGTCCGGATCCCTCCATGGTGTGCGCGGATTGGTTTTCGGTGAAATGCCTGGTTGCGAACAACATCCGTCGCAAGGGTACGAGCTGGACGACGTTCTCCGGGACGCGACTGCCGAACTGGGAGTGCCGGTACTTGCTGGATTTCCGTCCGGTCATTGTCTTTCCCCCGCGATGACGATTCCTTTTGGTGTTCGCGCCAGCGTGGATCGTGATGGACTCACGCTCCTGGAGGGAGCCGTCGTTTGATACCCGTTTTACCCGGGCAAGCTCAGGGGCGAGTCCACCTCCTCGGGATTTGTGGGACCGGGATGGCTTCTCTGGCGGGGATGCTGATGGAGAAGGGCTACCGTGTCTCCGGCTCGGATCAGAACGCCTACCCGCCGATGTCCGACATGTTGGCCAGTCTGGGGATCGCGGTGCACTCTCCCTACCGGCCGGAGAACCTCGTGTCCGATTTGGATTTGGTCGTGGTGGGAAATGCTATCTCGCGGGGAAATCCAGAGCTGGAGGAAGTGCTGGACCGAGGGTTGCCCATTGTTTCGATGTCCGCGATCCTGAAGGAGTTCTTCCTGCGCGGCCATCGCTCGGTCGTCGTCGCCGGGACCCACGGCAAGACGACCACGGCGTCGCTGCTCTCCTGGGTTCTCGAAAGCGCAAAAAGGGGCCCGAGTTTTCTGGTGGGAGGGATCCCACTCAACTTCGGCCAGAGCTACGGTTTCGGAGAAGGAGAATGCTTCGTTATCGAAGGAGACGAGTACGACACCGCCTATTTCGACAAGGGGCCGAAGTTTCTCCACTACGTTCCGGACACGGTGGTGCTGGGGAACGTCGAGTACGACCATGCAGACATCTACCCGGATCTCGATTCCGTGACGACGGCGTTCCGACGCCTGGTGAATTTGATCCCCCGGCGAGGGTTGTTGTTGGCGGGGGTGGCCAGTCCCATCGCCCTGGAAGCGAGCAAAGCGGCATTTTGCCGCGTCGAAAGCTTCGCTGTGGACGGTGCCGCGGATTGGCTGGCGAAGGGCGTCCGCGTCGATGAGTCGGGGAGTCGATTCGAGGTATGGCGAGACGGGGCCCGGTACGGGGAAGTGGCCGGCCCGTTCTGGGGCGAGGCCGCTCTGAGTAATGCCTTGGCCGTGGTGGCGACCAGCCATCATCTGGGTTTGAGCGTCGAAGAGATTGCCGGGGGTTTGAAATCATTTCGGGGGGTCGCTCGCCGACTCGAGGTTCGAGGGGAGGCGCGCGGCGTGACCGTGGTCGACGACTTCGCGCACCACCCGACTGCCATTCGCGAAACGATCCGCTCCGCTCGTTTGCGTTGGCCGCACCGCAAACAGTGGGCAGTCTTCGAGCCACGCTCCTTCACTGCTCGGAGTCAGGTTTTCCAGAAGGCTTTCGCCGCAGCACTCGGTGAAGCGGACGCGGTGATCCTAGCAGCGGTCTTCTCCAGTATCCGTCTGCCGGCGGACAAGGAGCTATCCGAAGAACGGGTCATCGAGGAACTGCGGGACCGAGGGACGGCCGCCTGGTTCGTTCCGGAAGTGAAGGAGATTGTGAGCTTACTGGACGAGAGGCTCAGCGCCGGCGACGTGGTGCTAGGAATGTCGAATGGCGGTTTTGGGGGCTTTCATCGAAAGCTACTCGAGAGGCTGGGAGCCTAGGATCGGCGGTCGCGGGCCAGCTCGGCGGTGGAAGACTGAATGTCGTCGGTCGATGGCTCGGCGATGGGAAGGAGAAATCGGACCGTCGTTCCCACGCCCGGCTCGCTGCTCACCCCAGTTTCACCGCCGTGCTCCTCAACGATTTTCTGGATGATGGACATTCCGAGCCCGACTCCTTGCGCCTTGCCGTGGGAGAAGAAGGGCTCGAAAATGCGATGGAGAACGCCGGCCGGGATGCCGGAGCCACTGTCTTCGAACTCCAGGACTACCTGATCGGATCGCCGTTTCGAGCGGATCGTAAACGAGCCCGCGCCTTCGATGGCCTGACGAGCATTCGTGGCGACGTTCAAGACGGCTCGCATCATGCGGTTCGCATCCAGTTGGACCGGGGCCGCGGTAGCCGAACTCGACGTTGAGACTTATCTGGCTGTTCTTGAACTGAGCCTCCAGCGACGGCCCGAGTTGGCGGAAGAAATCCCCGAGCTCCATCGTGGTCAAGGTTGGTCTCGAACCGCTACTACGGGTTAGTTCCAGCAACTCGTTGGTAAGAGTGCTCAAACGGTCGCACTCCTCGATGATGAGTTGTGAATACTCGCGACGATCGTCGTCCGAGAGAGCGAGCGAGGCGAGCATGCCCGCGTAACCTCGCACTGCGGTGAGAGGGCTGCGGAAGTCGTGAACCACCGATCCGATCATGCGTCCGATGGCTGAGAGTCGCTCGAATTGAATTCGTTCTTGCTGGAGATGGGATATTGTGGAGCGCGGTGGCGGCTTGCAGGCTAAGGATTGATAAAAAACCCCGGTCCTCCTGGCGGAGCGGCCGAGACGGCCGAACGACGAGGATGCCCAGTAAATTGTCTTGCACCGCGATGGGAATGACTCGATAGTTCGCGCCTGGTTCGATCTCGGTCCCCCGATGCGCCACCGCTCGCTCGAGCCGAAGCCGAGCGTCATGCGGCAGGTGGCCTGAAGGTGGGGAAGCGGGGAACCACCGAGGTTGCGCGTTTATGGTTCTGGATCCACCGTAGTAGACGTCGATCGGGACGTCTCCGAGTAGTGAAACGGCGGCCGTGTTGATCTGGCGCAGGATGGCATCGATGTCGAAGCTGGATGCCAGCGTCACTCCGATTTCGATGCAGCGCCTCCAGGTTTGCGTTCTTCTTCTCTGCGGCGTGCCGACGCCTCGAAGGGGTGCTCCGGGAGGCGTGGGTGGTGAGCAGTTCCTCGACGAAGTCGGACAAGGTCTCGTTCTCCCAAGGTTTCTGTAGCAAAATCACCCTGGGTGTCTCGGCATCGCCGCCGTGGTGTAGCTCCCGCAACCGGGCTCCCAACGGGCCAGTCATCTGTTTGTCCAACAAAAGAAGGGGCACGGAGCAGCGCGCCTCGGCGAGCTGTTCGAGACGCGCTAGACATTCCTCGCTGGACGAGCAACGGTGGATTTCATGCTTGTCACCGAAGCGACTTTGCAGCAAGCTGGCCAGCCGCTCGAGATCGACGGGCTCGTGATCCACACAGACGATGCAGGGTTTCGACATTCTTGCTGCCCAGGAAAAACTGGGAACGGTCTACTAGGTACCTTCCAATTTAGGCAACTTCGAGCAAAGTCAGGTTTTTCAGGAGTATACCCAAACATTTTACACGATCCCGGTTTTCTCGTCCAAAGCCCGCTTCCGCAAGCCTCTTTCGTGGCCGCGGCGCCCATGGTAAGATTCAGTGTAAGCATCCATAATGAATGAGCTTAGCGCCTTACCCGGCAGGAGACTCGTGTGTCCGATAGATCAGAATTTCTGATCGGCCAGATGTCCCAGTGGATCGAGGACCTCAGCCGGTCGGGCCGGGTGGAACATCTCTTCGAGTTGGAGATGTGGCTGAAGTCCTTCGAGCGGTACTTTCGGGTGAGCAATCAGCCGCAAGCCCGCGAATCGAGTCACGCTCTGGCGATCCGCAGTTTTTACGAGGAAGTGGCCCTGGTCGGTCACGCCGTCCATCGGGTGACGCAGCTCTGCACGCGACTGGCCAGCGAGGATCAGGTGAACCAAGAGCGTTTCGACAAGTACGTCGAGAACTACTTGCGGGATGGTGACGTCACCGATCCCTACATCGCCCGATTGTTACACCAGAGCAGTCCGCAAGCGGGTCTTGCCCTACTGCGAGAAGGCTTCGAAGATATTTATCTGATCTTGTCCGAGCTGACGAAGCTGTCGCGCGTCCCCTATGCGACCTTCCAAAGTGTCGGCAGGTTGATCTACCGAGAGATACGGCGCGACGAACACTTGGCGCTGTTGATGGACAACAGATTCAAGCCCGCATACGACCGCATTCGGAGTGAGCGCGTTTTGGAGGTCGTCACCCGTCGAATCGAGGACAAGGATACTCGTCGTCTGTTGGCCAAGGTGTTTCTGGAGTTCTTCCGCTTGCTCCACTACTTGGAGTTCACCGATCCCAAGAATCGCAAGGCCAACGAGCTGCGGATGACGGTGTTGATCTTCTCCTTGATTTCATCGGAAGCGCGAACGATGCTCGATTTCATCCAGAGAGGAATGAGGGCACTGGGTCTGCCACAACCCTTGAAGGACACACTGGACAGTTTCGTTTACTGCCTTTCCCCTCGAGCTCAAGAAAGTGATTCACTCGGAGCTTTCCGACCTCTATTTCTGCAACCGACCCGATACGGTTTACATGCGGATCGAGAACTCTCACGGGGTCTCGATCCAGAAAGTCATCGCGGGCAAGAAGACTCCGCTGACCGTTCTGGAGAAGGGGGACTTCTTCGGAGAGATGTCGGTGCTCGAACGGCTTCCCCGGACCGCAGACGCCGAGGCGATCGAAGACGCGGACCTCATTTCCATCAATAGCGCGACCTTCGGAGAAATGATCCGTTCGAACCCAGAGATCGCGGTGAGGATGCTCCGCAAGTACTCGATGCGCATGCGGGAGTTCGCCGAACAGCTTGAGGTCATGATGGTCTCACGGGACGGAGGGCAAGGTGAGTTGGCGTCGGGAGAAGGTATTTCCAAGCCCCCGCCGTCCCCCACGCCCCCCACGACTCCCTCGAGAGAGACCGCCCGTGCCTATTTCATTGCGAAAAACAGCGGCAAGATATACCACGTCTACAAGGACGAGGTCTTGCTCGGCCGCTATGATTCCGTTACTGGCCACCGCCCGGAAGTCGATTTGACAGAGGAAGACGTCAACCGCAACGTCAGCCGGAGACACGCTCGCCTTCTCCACAAGGAGGGGACCTACTATGTTGCCGAGGAGATTGGCAGCATGAACGGTACCTACGTCAATGGGAAAAAACTAACCACGGGAGTGTTGACGCCTATCCAGGATGGCGACGAGTTGCTTCTTTGCCGGGTTCCTCTAACCTTCAAGACCTCTAGCTAGAACACCCTCGACCAACTCAGGGATTTTCTTCTTCTTCGGTCTCTTCACTATCAGGGGGATCGGGAGATCGCGGCAGCGGGACTGGCGCATCGTAGATCACTGTTCCGCCCGCTCCTCCTTCGACGGCGTAAGAACGAAGGTCGTCCAGTGTCAGATCGACCTGCCGTGCAACACGGGGCGTAATCATCAGAACGATGTCCGTTTCTTTGACCTCGTCCCTGTTGGCGGCAAAGAGGCGACCGATGACGGGTACGCTTGCCAGGCCGGGAAGGCCGGACATGCTCGTACGCTCCTCGTTGAGAATGAGCCCGGCCAGAAGGCTCGTCTCCCCGTTCTTCAACCTCAGGACCGTATCGACGTATCGGTTGCCGAAGGTGGGCAGTCCTTGAGGCGTCGTTCCTGAAATGTTGTCCAACTGCACCCGAAGCTGCAGGCTCACTTCGCTGTTGTGATGCGTTCGCGGCGTAACCTCGATGTTCACTCCGATGTTCTGGTACTCGAAGGTTGTGACCGGCTGTTGCGCGATCCCTCCCTGCGCAATCGGTGTAAAAGTCGTAATCGGGATGGGCACGCGCTCGCCGAACTGGGCGGTGGCGGTCTGGCCGTCCACCGATCGGAGGTGCGGGTTGGCGAGGATCCGCGTGTCGCCATCCATTCGCAGGAGTTGCACTACCGCACCGGGCAACCCGGTCACCGTCACGTTCGACGCGCTGTAGGGTGATTCAGCCAGTGTCGTTTCCTGATCCGGGAACGCGCCGGTGACGATCCCCTCGCTCCCTGGGGAGCGGAGTTGGATGCCATACTGCTCGAGTCGGGATCGGTTCACCTCGAGCAACTCCAAATGAACGACGACCTCTGCCTTGTTCTTGTCGATGGTGGTGATGATCCGCTCTGCGGCGGCAACCTTCTCGGGCGTATCGACGATGGTGAGAGCGTTGCTCACGGTATGAGGGGCTACGCGTCGCGCGCCAAGAACGATTCGGAGAAGGTCAATGGTTTCCTTGACGTCGGCGGTAGAGAGATAGAAGGTCTTGGTGATCTGCTGGTCGTATTCTTGGCGTTTGGCAGGCGTGTCGGGAACGATGGTAACGATGTTCTCGCTCCGAGCGTGGAAGAAGTTCTGGCTTACCTGGCAAAGAGAGAGAAGCGCCTCTTCGAAAGAAGTGTCATGGAGCTCGATGGAGATGAGCCGATCGACGAAGTCGCTGTCGAAGATCACATTCACCCCGGCCATTTTGCCCAAGGAAAGGAAGACGTCGCTGAGGCTGGCCTCCCGAAAGAGTAGGCCGGCCGGCTGCTCCGCGCCGGGCGCGAGCGTGAGCCTCCCTAGAGGCGTCTCACGTGCCTGCAATTTCAGGCTATCGATCGAGGTGAGGGCCGCGGTCGCATCCCTGTCCTGAATGGCGAGATCGAGACGGTCCATCTCCGCGGCCACATTCGAATCGGTCGGGTTCATGGCCAGAGCGAGTTCCAATTCTCGACGGGCCGCTTCCAGCTCACCCGCGTTCCTGAAACGGGCCGCTAGGAGCGCGTGCGCATCCGCCGCGCGCAGCTTGGCTCTCCGGAGGTTCTCTCGATAGCTCGTGTTATCCGGGTCTTCGCTGACCGCTCTCGAGTAGTAGGTCACTGCCTCGTCGTAGCGACCGTTCTTCTCGGCCAGCTCGCCGGCTTGAAAGTCCTTGGAGGTTCGGCAGCCGAGCGAAATCAGGAGCGCGAGGAGCAACAGGCGTGAGCCTTTCCATCGCATCATTCGCGTCAGGGCCGTCATGGTTTGTTCTCTCAGTTCGGATCGCGTGCCGGAATGGCTTCCGCAGCCATCAGAATGTCGACACCCGGAGGTATCTCGAAGCGGAACAATGAATCGGACAGGCCACGATTCTCGCGAATGTCCTCGAAGAGGAACTCCGTGCGGTTACCCTGGTGGTCCAGCAGGCTGACTCGCATCACCTGTCCGTCTGGATGAACTTCAATCTCGGCTTCCTCGAAGTCCTCCTGGGGTCGTTGCGGGATGAGCCGTAGCACTCTTCCCCCCACCGCAGGCTCCGTGTCGGAATCCATGATTTCGAAGGCGTCCAGCAGGCGAGTCTCTCCCATAATCACCGAAAGGGGAGACTCGGGCGCCAGAGCCATGGCTCCGCCCTGAGTATGGCTGACGATGACCTGCCGGTCCTCTGGCACATAGAAGTAGCTCTTCGATCCGTCGGTGACGAGGAGCTTTTCGGGGTCGCAGTACTCCCAGCGCATGCGTGCCGGCCGCTTGAAAGCCACCGTGCCGCTCTCCTCGATGGTCTTGTGCACGATCCGGTGGATCACGCTTTGGGTGAAAACGGCTTCGAAATCCTGGATGTCGTCGTAATGGGCCTGGACGCGCTCGGCAATCTCATTGACCGGCTCGTCTGTCGGCGGGGCCGAAAGCGTCGGCCTTGCGGCGCTTCCCCCCAACACTAGGGCAATTAGCACGCTCCACATGACTTACGGCACATTGTACTACGAAAGCCCGCCCGACGTGATGTTGCCGGGGCTGGTGCGGAAATGTTAGCATCCCCGTTCCAACCTTGTGTGGGCGGCTAGCTCAGCTGGGAGAGCGCGGCGTTCGCAACGCCGAGGTCGCCGGTTCGAGCCCGGTGCCGTCCACCAACTTACAGCTGGTGTGTGTTAGTTATTGTGTTTATCACGGACGAGGCGCGACATTCAAGTGTTTGCTTGCGCATACGCCCGCGGTTACGTGTTCGGTAAGCTGGTGACCTACGGTATGTCTTGAGACATGGCGCACACCGTCGGGTCGGGCTGGGACGTTTATTTCTCCTAGCGAGTATTACCTCGGAGCTACCGCACTTCCGGCAAGGTTCCCCGTGCAACCATCGAGCGGTCAAGCCTCGGCGCGTGTTCTCACCGGTGGTCACCAATTCCAGGTGGTCAACGCGAATGCACCGTCGGTTACGGCATAAGTGGTCAACCACTTCTCCCGGCCCCGGTTGAGGCTCCACCACGAGGCGATGGAAACCTACTTTTTTCCCGGCGTGACGCACGACATGGTAACCCTGAGGGTCGATGTACCCTTTACCACCTTCCTTGAAGGTAGCAAACTGGATACAGAAATCGTCTAGGTTGATGCCTCTTGTTGCTAACTTATCCGTGATGTCCTCCTTAGGATTCAAAACGATTGCGTTCTCGACGTGGCAGGTCTCGCTCTTCGGGCGTTATGACAAGCTCGCCGCTTTGAAGGGCCATACCAACAGGGGAGTTACTGAACCCGTTGAGAACTGGAATGATCTCGAAATTTCAGAGACCGAGATCCTCGAAGTTTTCACCCAAGTCGCGGACAACGAGTACCGCTCGTCCTTCCTCAACTCTTTGAAGCCCTCCAGGAGGACCCGAACCGCGCATGCGCGCTTCTTACTTCCCTATTCCTCCTCCCACCACCTACCTACGCGCTAGATAATACCGCCCTCCATGAACGCCTTGATAGGCTTCCGAGCAGATATACCCGAGGCGTGTCCGCCCCTGAGGTTGCCCGCCTCCTGCCAAAGCTCGTGGAGATTCAGGAGAATCTTAGAATGCCGGTCTTAGATTGGGATGCTGGCGTCGTCAGACGCTTTTCATGATCCAGCCAGCGTTCCTCTTCTATTTGAGATGGAAAGATGGTGCTTCAGAAAAACGGTTCCGAGTTGAGTCTGTTGAGTCTCTTCTCGGAAGCCCGTGAATACGCCGTCGTCCCCTCCGTGTTCTGCAGGGTCGAGGTTTTCCAGTCCAAGCGCCCAGTTGCATTGCGTTCGTAGTTTCCGTTTCACGCTCCTTCCATGCAAACGCCGGGGATGTCCCGGCCGCTGTTGAATTTGGTCGGGTAGCGGCGGCACCTGTGAATACTCTTAGGCAGCAAACTCATCGCTGTCAAGAGATTTCTGTTTGCTTCTAAGCGCGTGAACGAGAGCGCCCATATGGCGATAGCCTTTGATACGCCGGAACTTTTTCTGCGCGGTGACGACGCCAAGAGCGGTCCATCGGCGAACCATGGAAGGACTCTACCAACGCTTGACGTTTCTCGATACTCTGCGAATGGTTCCGTTGAGATTCTCAATGGCGTTCGTCGTGGCAAGAGACTGGCGAAGTAAGGCGGGCAGCGCGAGCTTCACGACCGTGAGTGTCTCTTCCATCCCTTCACGAAGGCTTCCGGCAGCTTCGTCGTAGCCGTTTCGCTCGAGCCACGACACCAATGCCTGAAGTCGCTTGCGCGCCTTGTCGGCACTCTTGCACTTGTAGGCTTCCTTCATCGTCTGGAGCACGTAGGCGTGACGAGACTTGGGAAGGTACGAGCGAAGATTCCGGAGTTTATGGATCTGGCACCTTTGGATGACCGCGAGGTCCCCCAAAACGTCGACGAGTGCCTTGCGGATGCCTTTGCCTCCGTCCACTACGCAGAGAATCGACTCATCGACGCGCAAGCCTCGCTCGAGAAGGTCCTGCAACATCGCGGTGCACACCCGAGAGTTCTCCGTCGAGCCCAGCCATATACCCAGGGGCACCTTCGTTCCATCTATTGTGATACCGAGAGTTACGACGACGGTCTGTCCGGCCACCTCAAGGCCATCCAGCATCAGTGCCGCAAGCTCGAACTCCTCTAGCCGCCGAGACAGGTATTCCTCGAGCTTCTTAGTCGTCTGGCTCACGAGGTGACGGCTGGCGGCACTCTTACTCGTGCCACGAGACTTCAACTTGGCCGCGGGTTTGTCCAGACTCGATTCGTAATTTCGGGTCGATACCCCCACCAAGATCTGATTCAACACTCGCTCTGGAAGCGGGTCTTCTTCGCGGAAGGCTTCGAAGTGTGGAAGCGACGCCTCCTCGCCCGACTTCGAGCGAACTCGAGGTCGCGACACTTGGATGCGACGACCACCGAAGCTCAGCTCTCCGTTCGTGCTCCCCCAGTGGTTATGAGTTCGCTCCTTCTCGTGCTTGCCCTTGAGCCCCGCGATCTCCTCGGCGTCCTCTCTGAGCAGTAGGTGCAGAGCTGTCAGTCCTTGCTCGTACACCCATTCCGTCAGATCCGCCTTCGTGGCCGCGATCCCAGCTATCATCGGTAGCAGTATCTGACCGACTTGGCCAACTACCTTGCCCGTAGGCGAGTGCGTTTGCTTTCTTACTGGCTTCTTCGATTTCCTAGGCATTGGTGGCTCCTTGTCCCCCTCTGGAGACGGTTTATTGGCAGACCTATTCTTAGGCCGGCCAAAGAGCCGCCGCTACCCCAAATTCAACATCCGGCGGGACATCCCCCGACCGCGTCGCGATCGAGATTCTGGTAGCGGAAGCCCGGCCAGGCCTCGCGGCTGGCGGCGTCCATCGCCTGGAGGGCGGCATCCAACTCGTCGCCGTCCAGCATCTCGCGAAGCCGCCGCTCGATCTCGAGAAAGGTGTACGCGATCATGTTGTCGCTGTACCACTCCCACGGGTTGCTCAACGAGTAGTCACCGACGATATGGTCTCGAGCACCTCCAGATCCTCGAGGTAGTCGTCCCCTTCCCGGCGGTACTTGCGCTCTAGCCAGACCGCCCACTCCTCGGTGGTGTCGCTGAGCCAAGTGTAGAAGGGCGTCACCTCGTAGTACTGCGGAGTGAATGACTGGTAGCGGTCGGCCGCGGGGTCGAACACGACCGGCTGGGCCTCCCAGCCGAACGGCTCGACCAGGGCATGAAACCTCGGTGCCGGATGGTAGACGTGCTCGTTCTCGGCGGCGAGATCGTACTGGTCGAAGTCGAGCGAAAACTGGTAGTTGTGCCCCAGCTCGTGGGCCACCAGGCCCAGTTGGACGAACGGCGGGTAGTCGATGCCAATGCGATAGATCACCAGCGACTGCGTCTGAACGATCACCATGGCGTTGGTCCCATCGTCGACCTCGGGCGTCAGGAGACACGTTTCCTTCGTGGCGATGGTCCGCAGCGTCGGCAGCACGGCCCGGGTCGTGAACGGCCCCCGAAAGAGCCGAGTGACGGCGTCGTACACCGAGCGCGCCAGATCCTCGGTGAACTCGGCCGAGCGCTCGACCAGGATGATCTCGTGATCGCGAAACAGCGCTTCCTGCTGAGAGGCAGCTTCAGGCCCCTTGCCATGGAGCCGCCAGTCGAGGTGATCGGGAATGCCGTTGTCGTTCGCATCCTGGAAGCTGCCCGGCTCGTCGTGCACGCCGTCGGCGTCCGTATCGGCCCCACCTACGGCGGGATCGTAGGGGCTCGAGTCGTAGACGTTGCGCACCCCGTCACCGTCGACATCGATATCGCCCTCGAGGAACTTGCCGTAGTAGTCGCTCACCCGGTAGTCGTGCACTCCATCGCCGTCGCTGTCGCGCGTTGCAAAGACCAGCAGATCGCGGGCGTTTTTGTAGTACTCCTCGAGGTAGCCTCTCTCGCCGTCCGGAGCGGACTCGAGAACGCCCTCGATCCCGGCCAGCTCGGTCTCGGTTGGCGGCGGTGGTGCCGTAGTGTTCCGATAGTAGAGGTAGCGCAGCGAGGAGAGCTGCTCCTCGCGCTGGACTCCGGACGTCAACTCGGGGGCCACGACCTCGGTGTGAAACGACGCGCAGGCCGAGCTCATCGCCACGAGCCCGAGTAGGATGGTGTTCCTCGGTGCTAACACGACGTCTGGCCCGCTACGCCAATCGCTTCGTGTAGAGTGTTTGCGTCGGGAACGCGAAGTCGAGTCCGGCCTTGGTGAACTCTTCCAGAACCTTCATGTTGATCTCGGTCTGGGTACCCAGGATGTCGCCCTCTTTCTTGATGTAGTAGATGAAAATGATGTTCATCGCAGAATCGCCAAACGCGTTGAAACCAATGGAAGCGTTCTCCTCCAGTGCTGCGTTCGCCGCCGCGAGGTCCTTCAGAATCGTCATCGCGACTTGCATCTGCTCCGGCGTCGTGTCGTAGGTCAAGCCGAGGTTTAGAACGACCTTCCGCGACGGTTCGAGGCTCACGTTCTCGACCGCCGAATCCGAAAACGTCGAATTGGGGATGGTGGCGATTCGGCCCTCGAGCGTTTTGAGTCTCGTGCTGCGCACGCCAATGTCGTCGACGGTGCCGTCGTAACCGGCGACTTTGACGCGATCGTTCAATTTGAAGGGTCGGTCGCTGAAGATTGTGAACCCGCCGAAGATGTTGGACACGGTATCTTTCGCTGCCATGGCGAGAGCCAACCCGCCGATACCGAGGCCTGCAATGAGCGCTCCCACGTTGTAGCCTGCATTGTTGAGGGCAACGATGATGCCAATGGACCAGACAGCGAGCTTCGTCCCTTTCTGAAGAATGGGCATCAGTTGATCGTCGAGTTCGTTCTCGCTCTTCTCCGCGATGGGTACCAGGTACTCGCGATAGATCGCGTCGAGAACGCGAGTCACCATCCACGCGACCGCGAGAACCACGAGGAATTGGAAGACGTTTCCGATCCAGACGTGCGCGGTTTCCGGTAGGTTGAGCGAGCGCAACCCATACCAGATACCCGCGACGGTCAGCGCGAACACGATGGGCTCTTCGACCATATCGAGGATGATGTCGTCGAGGTTCGTCTTCGTCAGCTGTCGTAAGACGGTGCTCGAAAGCCAGTAGACGATTTTGCCTACCAAGAAAGCGGCGATGATGATACCGAACGCAATGGCCCAATCGAGGACCGTATTCCCGTAGTACGTCTGGCTTAGGAACTCTTCCATATTCGACCTCCTGTTCGGGCGGGAGGATAGCACTTTCACTCTACTGGAACAATTCATTCGGCGGCGACCGGATTGCACGCCGACTTCCCGATTAAAAAAATACGCGGCGAAGAAGTTGAACGCTATACTGCGCTTGGGGAGCATTCTTAGATCGGAGAGTCACTGCCATGGAAGTGTTGTCACGAGACGGCAAGTGGATGCGCTTGGCTAGACATACGGTGAGCATCGTCATACTGCAACTAGCCTGGGTCTCGGGAGCGGTCGCCCAAGACGAGGAGAAAAAGCTCGGTTGGACGGAGAAAGCAGGGCTCGCGTTCGTCATGACGTCCGGCAACTCGGAGATGAGCACGCTGGGATTTCGGAACGTCTTGTCGAAGACCTGGCAGAACGCGGAGTTTTATTTCGAGGTAGCGGGCCTGCGGACGGAGGCGGGGACGATTACAAGGACGCCCGTAGGAACGTCGAGCGAGGATTTTGTCATCGAGGAAAGCAAGGTCACCGTTTTAACGGCCGAGAACTACCTCGCGCGGGCCAAGTACGATCGCAACCTTTCGGACCACCTGTTCGCATACGGGAGCGGCGGTTGGGACCGCGACGAGTTTGCCGGGATCCGTAATCGTTACTACGGTGCCGGAGGCGTGGGCAATATCTGGTACGACCGCGCCGACACCCGCTGGCGCACGGACTACGGTTTGAGCGTGACGCGCGAAGAACCCACTCTAGGGGCAGTGAAAACGTTTGCCGGCATTCGTCTGGCTTCGGACTTTTTGAAGCAGCTCACAGGGAGCACCACGTTGGAGAACCTGACGATCGCCAATGAGAACCTGGAGGACACCAAGGACCTCCGCGTCGACACTCTGACGTCGCTATCCGTTGGTATGGCGGATCGTTTGGCGATCAAGCTGAGCTTTCGACTGCTCTTCGACAACGTGCCGTCGTTCACGGAGGTGCCTCTGCTACTCCCCGGCGGCGTGCTGACCGAAATCCTGGTGCCGGTACAAGCGGACAAGCTGGACAAACGCTTCAGTCTGGCGGTGGTCGTGAACTTCTAGCGGCAAGTCGATGCCAGGGGGAAGCTCCTTCAACCCCTCGTCGCGGGGGCGGGACCATGGCGCGTGAGGCATTCCCGTTAGAGGCTGGGTACGCTTCCATCGACCTCCCTATTTGATGACCTCGGTAACCACACGACGGTCTATCCCAGCGACACCGAGGGGCTCCATTCCTGGCGCGCCGCGTTGTGCTCCACCTACCAGGCCGAGGGTACGGCTGCACCCAGTGAAGCAACGGGCGCCGTGCTTGACAGGCCCAGGGCTAGAAGCTCCTATCTGTATCTGTTCACCAGAGAGCCCTCTAGTCGTCTCGATTTGACAACATCGCTTGAATACAATAGAATACAGAAGAATACAGGAGGCGGCATGTCAAAAGTGGTTACCCTTCGGCTCGATGAGGCCGTTTACAAGGAGCTTCGAGAGGCGGCGGAGGCAGAGCGGCGTCCGCTTTCCAATCTCATCGAGACCGCTGCTCTGGCCAAGATCCGCGAGGAGCAGTTCGTCGACGACGCGGAAATGGCCGAAATACACGGCAACGAGAGACTCGTCAGGAGGCTAAAGGCGGGTTCGCGCGACGCCCGCAAGAGGCAGGGCGGATTCGTTGAATGAGTACCGTGTGTTCGAGACCAAACAATTTGGAAAGGACCTGCGGGAGCTCTCGAAATCTGGACAGCCTGCTGTCGCTCGAAAGCTACAACGAGTCGTCTATCCTCAGTTGAGGCAACACCCGCGGTTTGGGCCGAACATCCGCAAGCTCAAGGGTTACACGCCGGACACGTGGCGGTATCGCATTGGCGCGTGGCGATTCTTCTATGAAATTGATGATGATGAGCGGACCCCATTCATGACCGCGGCGGCGCACCGGGGCTCTGCATACTGACTTGAAGACGGTCTTCAAACCATCCGTACACCACGCCGGGTGAGCACAGACGCCTGTCTTTATTATTAATCGGCCCGGGACGGTAGGCTCGTGCGGCTCCGTTCCACCGCGGTTAGGAGCCCGTTTCACCGCACGTTCAGGAGCCCTTCCCTAGTGTCCCGTCCCAGAAGTCATGTTGCATTCGAGCGCGCGTTGCGCCTCGGTTGAATACGCCCGGTATTTGGCCCTCGCCACGCCTTGCGATCCGGGTGCCTCGACGCTCTCGATGCTAACATCACTTCCGAGACGAGACACTAGTGGATTGTAACATTTAAGTATTTAGTTGTAATATCTCTCTCATGCGAGGGAGAGCCGTTGTGTTGACTCAAGCGGAACATAGGGAGCTTGGCAAACGAGTTTCGAGCCGTCGCGGTCGAGCGGATGACGCGCGGATCGCTCGGATGTTGCTCTTGCTGGCAGACGGTGCAAGCTATACGCAGGTGCAGCAGACGGTGGGCTGCACGGCGCCTTTTATCAGCAAGTGGAAACGCCGATTCTTGGAGGAGCGTCTGGCAGGTCTGTACGCGCGTCACGAGGGGCGTCCGATTCAAGTGCTCACGCCTCGGATGGAAGCACGGATTCTTTCGTGGACGCAGAAAAAACCGACCGACGGCTCGACTCACTGGAGCACGCGTCGACTTGCGAAGAAGCTGGGAATCCATCACATGATGGTGGCTCGCACTTGGAAAAAGCATGGTCTCCAGCCACACCGAATTGAGCATTACAAGGCCTCCAACGATCCGGATTTCGAGACGAAGGCAGCGGATATCATCGGTCTATATATGAATCCACCTCAGCACGCTGCGGTGTTTTGTATTGATGAGAAAACGGCGATCCAAGCCCTGGATCGACGGGACCCGATCTTGCCGTTGTCTCCCGGGCGGGCCGAGCGACACGGTTTCGAGTACGTCCGGCATGGAACGCTTTCTCTCTACGCCGCCTTCGACACGAAGACGGGGGTGGTTTTGGGCAAGACTGTCCGCCGCCATACCAGCCAGGAGTTCGTCGCCTTCTTGGAGCAGCTGGTTGCGAGCCACAAGCGAAAGCGCGAAATACATGTCATCCTCGACAATCTGTCGGCTCACAAGACCGCCAAGGTCGCACAGTTCCTCGAGGCCAACCCAAAAGTCCGACTCCACTTCACACCCACATATTCCTCCTGGCTGAACAAAATCGAACTCTGGTTCTCCAAGATCGAGCGTGCCCTGATCCATCGAGGCGTGTTCACGTCAACCCACGACCTGACCCGCAAGATCATGCGCTACATTCGCAAGTACAACGAAGACCCCAAGCCCGTGAAGTGGACCTACAACGATCCGTCACGACGCATTAAAACCACTAAACGTTCAGTTGTTACAATCCACTAGTATGGCCAGTCCGCCCGCCAGCACTGGGGCCCGATCCGTCTTCAGACCGGGGAGAGAGAGGTCTTTCGTGTTGCCGACGCGCAGGATGGCCTTTCGGAGCTTTCGAAGTCCCTTCCGCGAGATGCCCTGGCTGCCCCAGTCGTTCTCTCTCAGGATCTGCTCGATGGCGATGACCGTTCCCGAGGAACCGAAGGACGCGTGCCACCCCAGCGTTCTTAACTTACGCTCTACGGTCTCGAGCTCCACTCGCGCCGCGGTCTCCGCCTGGAGCAGGTTCTTTTCGCTGATCTCTCCATCTGGAAAGAATCGCATGGTGTAGGACACACAGCCCATGTAAAGGCTAGCTGCCTCCAGGGGCTCGAAGCGCTCCCCGACGATACATTCCGTACTGCCGCCTCCGATATCGACCACCAGACACCGCTCAGGTGAATCCGGAAGCGAATGCGAAACCCCAAGGTAGATGAGGCGGGCCTCCTCCAAGCCAGAGATGATTTCGATCTGGTGCCCCAATGCCTCGGACGCACGGCGGAGGAAAGCGTTTGCATCGTGCGCTCGGCGCAACGTGTTGGTTCCCACTGCCCGGACGAGTTGAGGCGGGATGTCACGTAGGCGTTCGCCGAAGCGTTCGAGCGAACGAAGCGCTCGAGACTCAGCCTCTTCGGTCAGGTGGTTGTTCGAATCCAACCCCGCGGCAAGTCGGACTCTCTCACGCAGGCGGTCGAGTACCGACAGCTCGTCGTTGACTACGCGAACCACGAACATATGAAAGCTATTCGAACCGAGGTCGACAGCCCCATACGTGTCGGATTTCAGGCTCGAGTGCATCTTGGCTCGACGCTTGGCCCCGGTGGGTTACTGGTACTATTGGACGGACTCAATGGCTACCTACGCGATCGGTGATATCCAGGGTTGTTTCAACACTCTGACCAGTCTCCTCGAGCGCTTTCGCTTCGACCCCAACGCGGATCGAATCTGGTTGGTGGGCGATTTGGTGAATCGCGGTCCCCGTTCTCTCGAGGTGTTGCGGTGGGCGGCCGGCCTTGGGGATAGGCTCACTACCGTGCTGGGCAACCATGACCTTCATCTTCTCGCGATGGCGGCGGGTGTTCGGGAGCCGAAGCCTCGCGATACTTTGTGCGCTGTGCTGGAAGCGCCCGACCGAGAGGATCTGATCGGCTGGCTGAGCCACAGGCCGCTCGTCCACCGTGAAGGTCCCTTCGTCATGGTCCACGCCGGCCTGTTGCCTTCTTGGAACGCCAGCGAGGCACGCTTACTCGCCCGGGAAGTCGAAGGCGAGCTCGCTAGCAAGAGGCAAAGGCGACTCCTTCAGTCCCTGTATCATCGCTCCCAGGGCTCCCAGGAGTCTCTCGTTTGGGACGATACCCTCACTGGCATCTCCCGCCTCCGCGTCATCACGGACGCGCTCACTCGCTTGCGCACTTGCACGCGGGAGGGGCGAATGTGTCTCGATTTCACCGGGCCTCCCGATGCCGCCCCCAACGGATGTATGCCCTGGCACGAAGTGCCAGGCCGTTCCAGCCTTTCTCATACCATCGTCTGCGGCCACTGGGCTGCCCTGGGGCTTCACTTGCGTGAGGGGCTTCTCGCGCTCGACTCCGGTTGCGTTTGGGGAGGGTCTCTAACTGGCGTTCGGTTGGAAGACCGTGAAGTCTTCCAAGAGCCCATGGCTGACGACACGTGAGCATGAGAATGGGGCTATCCCTGCCCTTCGGGTTCCGCCGGTGGCTCGGGCACGTTCGGGGAGCTTCGGGTCGAACCGTTGTTCCCTCGACCATTGCTGGGAATCGTCTTCGGATAGGACTCCGGGCTCGGTCCCACTTGTGCAGGTGGTACGCCTGTGGCGGATGGCTCGTCCACGTTCCCGATGGCGGTTTGTTTCGTCCCTGACTTCGCGCTCGATGCCGTCGCCGATGTCTTCGTTGGTCCAGTCAGTTCCTCCCGCAGGCAGGGGATCAGCCAATCGGGAAGTTGCAACTCCTCACCCGGCGTTCCCTCTGTCTCAGCCAGAACCACGTTTTCGCCAAGGTCGTCCACCCGCCAGACTCGATCGCTATCGATGACTTCGTAGCGATTTTTTTTCAACCGCCGGCCGTTGGTGAGCGGTCACAAAGTCGCGAAGACACGGCGAGGGATTCTGGTCCGCTTCGTTTCGGAGCCCACGCGAACGAGCCGGTAATGTCGCACGGTTCCCTCCGAACGCTCCCGGCGAACGCAGTCTTCGATTCCTTTGCCGGGCAGCCATCCCTCGTCGATCAAAGTGCTGGATCGGTTTTGGAGTTTTTCTGGAAGGCCCGTCAGACGAAAGCGCCTAACTCTGGGCTCGTTCCCCGACGTAGCGTGGAGCCGGGTCCCGAGCTCATGGACCTCGTCCACGAATCGGTCGGGTCCGTTTCCGTGCCAGCGGGACTCGATCTCGCTGAACAAGATCTGACGTCTGTTTTGTAGCAGGCGGGCCAATGCCAGCAGCCCCGGCTGCTCCTCCTGGTCGGCGGGTGCCCACAGTTTCCTCCGCCGAGGAGGCGTCGGCCGGCTGCAAGGCCTGCAAGTGGAGTCTACGAGCGCCTTCGATGGCCGAAGCTTCCATGGCGGTGCCGACCTTGGAGATCAGGAGATTCGTGTCGTGAAGGTCGCCGAGAGAATCCTGGAGCTCCTTGAGCCGTTCGACCAGGGGCGTCACTTCGGGGACGGCCTTGCTGATAGGCTCCATCAAGTATCGCAGTCGCTTGGCACTGATTCGGGCCGCATGCGCCTGCGAGTTGTCCTCCGCAGTGCGAATCTCTCGGAGCTGAGCGATCAAAGATCAGACCTGCTTCAGCATCAAAGAACCGATTACAGCCTTGAAAGGATCACGTCTAGTGGTCGCGTCCAAATAGACTCTGAAGGACGAGAGATTCTTACTGAGGGTTTTCCGGATTCGCGCAAGCTGTGCCGTCACGCGTTCGAAACGTTACGTGTGTGGTTCCGCGTCTTTCTCGTCAAGCCGTTCCACCAGCCAAGCGAACCCTTTGTGCTCGCGTTCGTTCCACTTGTTGGACTGTGCGTTGAGCCAGGCTAGCTGGACTTCGGCGTCGCGCACCGTATTCGTAGATGACGCCAGACTCTTTAGCTCCTTACGTACCTTCTTGGGGATGCTGTCCTTCAAGTACGGTCGGAAGTCACGGATGCAGCTGCGAAGCCTGCGCAACGCCACGCGGAAATCATGTAGTGCTTCGGTGTCGTGCGGGTTGCCGAGTCTCTCCGCGGCAGCGATGGTGTCGTCGAGAAGAGACAGAACTAAGATGCGTGAAACCTCTTCGGGTTGTCGCTCGAGATGTTCGGAGGAGAGTTTCGTCATTCGGTAGTTCCTTGGGAGGAAGCACCGTCTTCAAGTTCAACTGTATTCACGGTTGGACCCGGAGAAGGTAGCGCCGAAGGATTCTGACTTAATCGCCGCAACCTGTCAAGACCTGGCCGCTCAAGTAGGAAGTGTCTATGCCGAGCGTCGAGAAACGTCTCGGGAAAACCTTTCGTCCTTCCTTCAGACACTTTCGATGCGAGACGCGGAGTGGAAAGTGTGCCAATCTTAGTTGGGAATTGAAACGGCTCCAAACTCCGTGGTTTGATGGCGTTGGACAAAACAAAATCAAGCCGCGAAGAAAGGAAGCCGAGATGGGAAGTCTGCTACGTTCGGTCAAGAAACGCAAGAAGTCGCGTCGTTTGGGTGAGGTCGAGATGGTGAGGCACGAGGATTACGGGGAACTCGCGCTGGACGCCAAGGTAGAGATGATCCGTTCGTTGGTCCCCCTTGGTCTAATGCACGTTCACGAGTTGCTCGACGACGAAGTGAAGGCGTTGGCGGGAGAGCGATACTCTCGCAAGGATGAGCTGGAGCGCGGTCGCCGTCCCGGAAGCAACCCGGGCACGGTAGGGTTTGGCGGCCAGCGGGTACCGATCCGTGTGCCACGGGTTCGGAGCATCGAGGGAGGAGAGATTCCGCTTCGCTGCTACGAGGCGGTGAGCCACGGCGGTGAGGTGAATGATCTTCTGCTGAAACGAGTTCTCTACGGAATCTCTTGTCGCAACTACGAGGCGGCAGCGGAAGCGATTCCGGGCGCCATCGGGCTGTCGAGCTCAACGGTGTCCCGAGGGTTCGTGCAAGCGAGCGCTGCGAAGCTGCGGGAGATGCAGGAACGGGGATCTGACCGGCGAGGATGTGGTGGCGCTGTTTCTGGATGGGAAGACATTCGCCGAGGCAACGATGGTCGTGGCTCTGGGCATCACGCTTTGCGGGGAAAAACGCTTCTTGGGCTTCGTGGAGACGGACACGGAGAACGGGCAGGTGTTGACGCCGTTCCTGCGTTCACTGCTCGAGCGGGGACTCGATATCTCCCAGGGTCTGCTGGTGATCATCGACGGCGGCAAGGGTCTCCAAGCGGCAGTCAAGAAGGCATTCCGTAAGCGGGCTCTGATACAACGCTGCCAGTGGCACAAACGTGAAAACGTAGTGAGCTACCTGTCCAAGGGCGAGCAGGCGTCATGGCGCAAGCGGCTCCAGTGGGCCTACAACAGGCCGGAGTACGAAGAGGCCCTCACTGCGCTCGAGCAACTCCACGGTGAGTTAGAAGAGCGGAACCAATCCGCAGCTGGCAGCCTGGAGGAAGGCCTCGAGGAGACGCTGACGTTGCATCGACTCGGCGTGCACGCGGTGCTGGGCCGTTCGTTCAAGACGACGAACTGCCCTGAGTCCGTCAATGCTCTCGTCGAGGAACGCTGCGCGAAGGTCGACCACTGGAAGAACTCGAGCCAACGCCAGCGCTGGTTGGCAACGGCGCTCGTAGACATCGAACCGCGCTTGAGGAAGGTGGTGGGCTACCGCTATCTTCCCAAGCTTCGCGAAGCTCTCAAACGGGAACTGAAGATCGAGGCGAAGACATCAACCGTATCGAAGAAGAAGGTCGCTTAAACGTGAGCCGTGGAGAGTTTCAACTAAGAATGGGCTTGACTCGCGGAGTGGCCTTTGGGACGAGCGCTGCGGTACAATACAACGTAACTATTTCTCGAACCGAGTTCAAAGTGGGAAGAAGCTCGACAAGAACCGCGAGTGTAGACTCCTTCGACTTGTCTCCTGGGCGCGTGATCGCGCGCAAGTACGAGGTTATTTCTCGTTTGGGTTCAGGATGGGAAGGCGAGGTCTACAAGATACGGGAGAAGAACACCTGGATCGAGCGCGCCGCGAAGCTGTTCTTCCCGCAACGAAACATCCGAAACAAAACCTCCAATTTCTACGCTCGTAAGCTCCACAAACTGCGTCATTGTCCCATCGTCATCAAGTACTACACCGAAGAGTCGATCAAGTACCGAGGAGCAGCGATAACGGTTTTGGTCTCCGAGTACGTGGAAGGTGTGCTGCTAAGCGAATTCATGAAACGACAGCGTGGGAAGAGAATCAGGCCGTTTCAGGCGGTACACCTCTTGCATTCACTGGTCGTTGGAATAGAGTCGATCCATCGCGTGCGCGAGTACCACGGGGATCTTCATCCGGAGAACATCATCGTTAGCCGTTATGGTCTTCACTTCGACCTGAAGCTGTTGGACATGTTCCATTGGACGACCCCGAAGAGAGAAAATATCCAGGATGATATCTGCGACTTAGTGCGAATCTTCTATGACGCGACCGGCGGGGCGGCGCACTATGCGAAACAACCCGATGAGGTAAAGGACATCTGCTGCGGGTTGAAACGCACGTTGATCTTGGAACGGTTTCCTACCGCCGTCCACCTTCGGCAGCATCTCGAAACGATGGAATGGAAGTAACGGAGCTTCTTTCGGAAGACGGCACGCGGCTCTTCGTCGACCAGGACATGGTCGAGGGAGCGTTGTTCCGAATCGGTCCGGGCATCGCCGCGGTTTATACGTCTCGTTGTCCTGGGAAGGAAACCCCGAATGAGGACGCGGCGGCACTTATTCCGTGTGGTGATAAGGCTTGCGTGTTGGTGGTGGCGGACGGGGTCGGCGGCGCGCGTGCGGGCCTCGAGGCTTCGAGTCGGGCAGTCAAGGCCCTCAGAAAGCGGTCGACAAAGGACTCAACGAGGGAGCCGCTCTAAGGGGCGCGATCCTGGACGGTTTCGAAGCTGCCAATCGGATGGTACTGGATTTGGGTCTCGGAGCGGCCACGACCCTGACGGTGGTGGAGATCGACGGGATGCGAATCCGCCCGTATCACGTCGGTGATTCGCCAGCCCTCGTCGTCGGCCAGAGAGGGCAGATCAAGCTGCAGAGCATTTCTCACTCCCCGGTCGGTTACGGTCTGGAAGGGGGCTTCATCGATGAGAAAGAAGCCCGCCATCACGAGGAACGACATCTCGTCTCTAACGTCATCGGGACTGAGGACATGCGCATCGACGTCGGTCCTGCATTGAAACTGGCTCCGAGAGACACGGTACTGATGGCCAGCGATGGGCTCGTCGATAACTTACAGACGCAAGAGATTGTCGACTGTGTTCGGAAGGGGCCACTCGAGAATGCGGCGAACGTCCTTGCCCGTCAAGCTGGTTCTCGGATGCGGAGCCGCGAGAGTGGCACCCCATCGAAGCCAGATGACCTGACGTTCATCCTTTTCCGATTGCACGAACGGCGTCGGCGGGCCAGCTAGCACTAGTGGACTGTAACATTTAAGTATTTAGTTGTAATATCTCTCTCATGCGAGGGAGAGCCGTTGTGTTGACTCAAGCGGAACATAGGGAGCTTGGCAAACGAGTTTCGAGCCGTAGCGGTCGAGCGGATGACGCGCGGATCGCTCGGATGTTGCTCTTGCTGGCAGACGGTGCAAGCTATACGCAGGTGCAGCAGACGGTGGGCTGCACGGCGCCTTTTATCAGCAAGTGGAAACGCCGATTCTTGGAGGAGCGTCTGGCAGGTCTGTACGCGCGTCACGAGGGGCGTCCGATTCAAGTGCTCACGCCTCGGATGGAAGCACGGATTCTTTCGTGGACGCAGAAAAAACCGACCGACGGCTCGACTCACTGGAGCACGCGTCGACTTGCGAAGAAGCTGGGAATCCATCACATGATGGTGGCTCGCACTTGGAAAAAGCATGGTCTCCAGCCACACCGAATTGAGCATTACAAGGCCTCCAACGATCCGGATTTCGAGACGAAGGCAGCGGATATCATCGGTCTATATATGAATCCACCTCAGCACGCTGCGGTGTTTTGTATTGATGAGAAAACGGCGATCCAAGCCCTGGATCGACGGGACCCGATCTTGCCGTTGTCTCCCGGGCGGGCCGAGCGACACGGTTTCGAGTACGTCCGGCATGGAACGCTTTCTCTCTACGCCGCCTTCGACACGAAGACGGGGGTGGTTTTGGGCAAGACTGTCCGCCGCCATACCAGCCAGGAGTTCGTCGCCTTCTTGGAGCAGCTGGTTGCGAGCCACAAGCGAAAGCGCGAAATACATGTCATCCTCGACAATCTGTCGGCTCACAAGACCGCCAAGGTCGCACAGTTCCTCGAGGCCAACCCAAAAGTCCGACTCCACTTCACACCCACATATTCCTCCTGGCTGAACAAAATCGAACTCTGGTTCTCCAAGATCGAGCGTGCCCTGATCCATCGAGGCGTGTTCACGTCAACCCACGACCTGACCCGCAAGATCATGCGCTACATTCGCAAGTACAACGAAGACCCCAAGCCCGTGAAGTGGACCTACAACGATCCGTCACGACGCATTAAAACCACTAAACGTTCAGTTGTTACAGTCCACTAGTTCATTTTGAGTCGGACCGAAGCCGGAAACGACGTCCCCCCGGTAAGCACGATTCGAATACCTTGTTCCACCGTGAGCTCCGGGAAGACCAGGTCTCTTCTGAGGACGCAATACACGTCGCCCAACCAAAGGTGGTTCGTTGGTACGTAGACCGCGGCCCACGAGACCGCTTGACCCGTTGCGTCAGGCATCTCGAACTCACGGGTCAGGAATCCCAAGCTGAGGTTCCCACCTTTTGGGTGTGGAGCCAACACGACTTTCTTGAAGCCGGCCTCGTTCTTCGGCGAAAAGGCGGCAACGAGCTGCTTGACTGGTACGTAAATGACCTTGAAAAGCGGGATCCTGGTGAGCAGTCCCTCGCCTAAGGCGAGTATCTTGCTGCCTACGACCGTCGTGGCAATGATCCCAACCGTGACCACCACCACTAGCGCCGATACGAAGCCGAGCCCGGGAACGGATCGACCGAGCGCCCAAGAAAACAGCGGGGCCATCAGCCCCTCGATCAGCTGCGCCAGCCAAACTAGGACGAATACGGTTACCAGTAGCGGTACCACGGCGATCAGTCCGGCGAACAAACTGTGCCTGAAGCTAGAGCTGCGAGAGCTAGATGTCACAAAGAATGCCTCCGACGGGCGAGGATTATAGCAGACATGACGTGCCGTGTTATCATGCATCCAACAAGGTTTCGACTCATTCGGCAGTGAAAAAGAGCACGTGCGTATCGTTGTTGGTGGTTGGCGGCATCTGTTGCAATACTGAGGAGGTATTTGAATGTCGAGCGGCAAGTGGATCCTGACCGGATTGATCGCTGTCTTTGTCGCTTTCGGAGGAGGCTACCTGACGGCTTGGCTGCCTGCCCGCCAGACCGTCAGCGAACTGGAAGCGTCGGTTGCAGCGGCGGAAGCCGGAGTCAAGCCCATTCTTAGTTGAAACTCTCCACGGCTCACGTTTAAGCGACCTTCTTCTTCGATACGGTTGATGTCTTCGCCTCGATCTTCAGTTCCCGTTTGAGAGCTTCGCGAAGCTTGGGAAGATGGCGGTAGCCCACCACCTTCCTCAAGCGCGGTTCGATGTCTACGAGCGCCGTTGCCAACCAGCGCTGGCGTTGGCTCGAGTTCTTCCAGTGGTCGACCTTCGCGCAGCGTTCCTCGACGAGAGCATTGACGGACTCAGGGCAGTTCGTCGTCTTGAACGAACGGCCCAGCACCGCGTGCACGCCGAGTCGATGCAACGTCAGCGTCTCCTCGAGGCCTTCCTCCAGGCTGCCAGCTGCGGATTGGTTCCGCTCTTCTAACTCACCGTGGAGTTGCTCGAGCGCAGTGAGGGCCTCTTCGTACTCCGGCCTGTTGTAGGCCCACTGGAGCCGCTTGCGCCATGACGCCTGCTCGCCCTTGGACAGGTAGCTCACTACGTTTTCACGTTTGTGCCACTGGCAGCGTTGTATCAGAGCCCGCTTACGGAATGCCTTCTTGACTGCCGCTTGGAGACCCTTGCCGCCGTCGATGATCACCAGCAGACCCTGGGAGATATCGAGTCCCCGCTCGAGCAGTGAACGCAGGAACGGCGTCAACACCTGCCCGTTCTCCGTGTCCGTCTCCACGAAGCCCAAGAAGCGTTTTTCCCCGCAAAGCGTGATGCCCAGAGCCACGACCATCGTTGCCTCGGCGAATGTCTTCCCATCCAGAAACAGCGCCACCACATCCTCGCCGGTCAGATCCCGTTCCTGCATCTCCCGCAGCTTCGCAGCGCTCGCTTGCACGAACCCTCGGGACACCGTTGAGCTCGACAGCCCGATGGCGCCCGGAATCGCTTCCGCTGCCGCCTCGTAGTTGCGACAAGAGATTCCGTAGAGAACTCGTTTCAGCAGAAGATCATTCACCTCACCGCCGTGGCTCACCGCCTCGTAGCAGCGAAGCGGAATCTCTTCTCCCTCGATGCTCCGAACCCGTGGCACACGGATCGGTACCCGCTGGCCGCCAAGCCCTACCGTGCCCGGGTTGCTTCCGGGACGGCGACCGCGCTCCAGCTCGTCCTTGCGAGACTATCGCTCTCCCGCCAACGCCTTCACTTCGTCGTCGAGCAACTCGTGAACGTGCATTAGACCAAGGGGGACCAACGAACGGATCATCTCTACCTTGGCGTCCAGCGCGAGTTCCCCGTAATCCTCGTGCCTCACCATCTCGACCTCACCCAAACGACGCGACTTCTTGCGTTTATTGACCGAACGTAGCAGACTTCCCATCTCGGCTTCCTTTCTTCGCGGCTTGATTTTGTTTTGTCCAACGTCATCAAACCACGGAGTTTGGAGCCGTTTCAATTCCCAACTAAGATTGGCACACTTTCGGAAGCCGAAAGTCAACAAACGAAGGTCCAGCTCCAACGAGCGCAACTCGAAGTCGGTTTGGCGACTCTCTTGGGTCAACTTGGCAAGGTCTACGTCGACATCAATGCCAACAACTTCGGGATGGCCGCCGAGAAGGTGACTCCTTTCTTCGACGGTTTGTCGGCACTTCTGGAATCGGATCCGGCTCTCACCGAGCTGCAGCTTCAGGCTTTGAGAGTATCTTGTCACGCCGCGACGAGATCGTAACCGACCTGGCCCGGGCCAACCCGCAGGTGCGACAAAAGGTGGGCGAAATGTTCTCGCACTTCCAGGCGCAGCTCGGTTAATTGGCTCAGTTAGGCTGGGAATACCTTAAAGCGCTGAAACCACTGCTCGGTGAGGAGCACCTATCGAAGAGCGCGGTGTCTCGCGTGGTTAGCCGGCTGAAGGAGCGCTTCGAGGAATGGCAGAACCGTGCTCTCAGCGAGGAGGTCTACGCGATCGTTTACCTGGACGGCTTCCACCTGAAAGTGCGGATGGCGAAACGTGTGATCAGCGTACCCGTACTGGTCGCGCTCGGGGTCGCGCCAGACGGGCACAAACGTCTGTTGTCATTGCGTCTGGCGGTGAGCGAAACCTCGACGCATTGGGGCTCCGTGCTGGAGGGACTCCAGGCTCGAGGACTCCGGGCTCCCAAGCTAGTGATCAGCGACGGCCACAAGGGGCTGACGAAAGCGCTGGAGAAGTGGCCGGGGTGCCGGTTGCAGCGATGTACCGAGCACAAGCGCGCCGACTTGCTCGAACATTGCCCGGCGCACGCACGCCGTGAGCTCCGGCGTGACTACAACCGGATCGTCTACGCCAAGAACGGGATCGATGCTCGCAAAGCCTATGACGAGCTCGTCGCCAAGTGGACGCCTCTCGCGCCGGCCGTCGTCCGAAGCCTAGAGGAGGCCGGTAATCAGCTGCTGACCTTCTACGAATTCCCTCGTGCCATGTGGAAATCGATTCGAACGACCAATGCTCTGGAGAATCTCAACCGCGAGTTTCGACGCCGGACGAAAACCCAAGCGTCGTTCTCCAGCGAGGAGTCCGCGGTCGCTTTGCTGTTTGGGCTTATCGCCTCTGGCCAGATTCAACTACGACGCATCGACGGCTACCAACGTCTGAGCGAGGTTCTCGAACGCGCGGAGGTTGCCGCCTGATATGATACTCTGATGACGGAGTGGAGGGCGCCGTTCTTTTTCCACGGACCTCGGGACACATCCTCCCCACCGACCACGACCGGCCCCGCGAGTGGCGCGATCTCGAAGATCTCGATCGGCGCCGGCTTGACGTAGACGGTTCGTCACGATAGTGAGTATGGCTAGAGCATCGGCGAAATATCAGACCTTCAGAGGATTGTTCCAAGCAATAGGAACATCAGGGAGCTCGGGACCGCCACCATCAAGGCGTAGGGAAGTTGGGTTCTCACGTGGTCGATGTGATCGGAGCCGGCCGCCATGGAGCTGATGATGGTGGTGTCCGAGATGGGCGAACAGTGGTCTCCGAAAACACCGCCGCTCAGGACGGCGGCAACACTCAAAGGAAGGTGTACTCCCAACACGTCTGCCAGGGGAACGGCAATGGGCAACATGATCGCGAAAGTCCCCCACGAGGTGCCGGTGGAGAACGCGATGAAACCCGACAGTAGGAATAGGGCGGCTGGAACCATCACCGGGCTCAAAATCCCTTCGACCACCCCGGCCGCGTAGAGACCGGTCCCGAGCTCGAGGCAGGTCGCTCCGAGGGCGAAGGCGAACATCATGAGCAGGGCAAGGGGCATCAGTCCTCCCACGCCTTTGAAGAACAACTCCGTAAGCTCCGCGAAGGTAAAGAGGCGTTGCCACAAGTACATCGAGCCGGCGACCGCGATCGCTCCGAGTACAGCCCAGAGCACCGCGGTCGCCCCGCTGCCCGCCATGAGGTTGCCATCTCCCGTGATCCATAGACCGACCGGCATCATGGTCACCATGACCCCCAACGGTACGAGCATGTTGTGTGCCCGGGGTGCGAGGCCTGGTTTGGGAGAGAGATTCAAGACCTCGGTCGAGACGAGCGGCGCTGCACCCTCGCGGATGACCTGCCCCGTTTCGTGTGCGCGTTTCTCCGCCCGTGCCATGGGACCCCAGTCTTTTCCGGAAGCCGCTATGTAAACGACGTAGCTGACCGCCATAAGAGAATAGATGTTGAGGGGGATCGCCGCGACGAGGACGGAGACCGGGTTCGCCACGTCTTGGCTTGCCAGCAGTGCGATCACGTAGGCGCCCCAGCCGTTCATGGGAATCAGCATGCAGACCGGCGCCGAGGTCGAATCACATACGTATGCCAACTTTTCCCGCGATAGCTTGAAGCGGTCGAACAGTGGGCGCGCGATGGCTCCAGTGACCAGACAAGTGATGTTGGATTCGACGAAGATCCCGAAGCCGAGCGCCGCCGCGAGAAGCTGGGCACCGCGGGCGGACCGGACGTAACCTCGCTGGGTGATCCAGTCAATGAATCCGGCGACTCCTCCTGAGCGCTGCGTCAAGGTAATGAGTGCACCAACCGCCGCGCTGAAGGCGATGACCTTCGTATTGCCTTCATCCTTGAAAACATCGATACAGGCTTGGATGGCGTCGCGCAGCCCGGTGATCGGATTTCCAGCATCGAGGACCGTCCACCCCAACCAGATCCCCGCGAAGAGCGATGGGTAGACCTGCTTCGTCCACAAAGCCATAAGGATGGTCACGAGTGGGGGTAGGAGGCTCGCCCAGCTCGGGTGTTCCATGGTGCACCGGACGATATTTCGTCCTGAACCACTTTGCAAGGCGAGATGGCTTCTTGAGCGGCTCCCCTCGCTATTGATAGACTGGCCCCGCCGCGCGGACCTTCTTTAAGGGGGCCGTATCGACAAATCTGCGTACTATCGCGGCCAAGTCAGGCTTGCTCACACTCGCTACAACGCTACGTCTCCCGCATTCATGTGCTTCTTTTCGTTTTCTCGTTCTCCACTGCGCATGGGGACAGACGGGCCGCATCGAGGGCGAGGTCGTCAGCTCGTCCGGCGATCCCCTCCCGGGTGTAACGGTTACGATGTACTCCTCCGACAACTCTTTTCCTCGCGTGGCGACGACAGATGAGTCGGGGCGATTCGTGTTTACCGAGCTTGGCCCTGCTATCTACACCCCCGTCGCCGTGATGCCGGGTTTCGAACAGTTCATTCATTCTCCTATCCAGATACGCGGAGGGGAGACTCTGAGCATTCACATCAATCTCCGTCTAGCCTATTCGGAAGAACTAACCATCGAAGAGCTGGCCCTGCGCCAAGACGATGAGCCCATCGTGGAGCAGGAGTTCAGCAGCAACATTCTCGAGATGCTGCCTCTTCCCGCCGACCGATTTCAAGAAGCCCTGCCTTTGCTGCCAGGAGTGGTTCGTGGCCGAAGGGGAAGACTCAACTTCAACGGATCTCGCTCGGCCCAAAGCATGCTGCTGGTCAACGGGTCGAACGCCACGGATCCCTTGACCGGTGAGTTCGCCTTCGAGCTCCCGCTAAAAGCCGTCGACACGGTGCAAATTTATTCCATCCCATACTCAGCTGAGTTCGGGAGTGTCACGGCGGCGGTGGCGAACGTAGTGACGCGGGCGGGAGGAGATAAGTGGGAAGTCGACTTTGGCAGCTTGCTGCCGAGTCTTAGGTGGCGCGACGGGAAGATCAAGAGCATCAACTCCGCGACCCCTCGCGTTCAAGTGGGGGGGCCTCTAAGCGAGGGCAAGCTCTGGATCTCTCAGGGTGTGGTCTACCGCTTTGACCTTGCCCAGGAAAAGTGGACAGGTTGATTATCTCGCATGAGCCGTTTTGAGGTCATGAATCCGTTCGAACACCATTGGGCTGTTGTAATCGAGTGACGAGTGGAGTCGATACGGATTGTAGAACCCCTCGATGTAGCTCGCGACCGCGTCTTTGGCCATACGTCGTGTTGGCCAACTACATCGGTGGAGGAGCTCGGTCTTGAGCGTGCCTAAGAAGCTCTCGGTCACGGCGTTGTCCCAGCAATCACCCTTGCGGCTCATCGAGCACACGATGCCGTACTCATCGAGCACGGCCTGGTAGGTCGCAGCCGCGTATTGAGTACTACGGTCTGAATGATGCACCAAGCCACTTTCCGGCAGGCGGCGCCCCAAGGCCATGTGAAGCGCCTCGAGAGCAAGCTCCGCGCGCAGGTGGGGCTGCATCGCCCAGCCTACGACACGACGCGAGAACAGATCGAGGATGACCGCCAAGTAGAGCCAGCCTTCCCAAGTCCGGATGTAGGTTATGTCCGTCACCCAGAACTGGTTCGGTCGTTCGGCTTCGAAGTTCCGGCCGAGCACGTTGGGTGCGATGGGGCGATCGTGCTTGCTGTCGGTCGTGCGGCGAAAACGCTTGCTGGGCAGACCCTGCAGGCCCATCTCACGCATCAGCCGTGCCACTCGCTGCTTGCCTACCTCGACGTTCTCCCCGTCAAGCTGGCGACGTACACGCTCCCTGCCGTAGGTACCACGGCTATGGGCGTGGATCGCTTGGATGCGCAGCTTCAGCTTCCCATCCTCACACTGTCGCTTGCTGGGCGCGCGCTTCATCTGAGCGTAGTAGCCGCTGGTCGATACCCTCAGAACTCGGCACATCACCCGCACCGGGTAGTTGGCCCGCTCCGCGTGAATGAATTTGAATCTCATTCGCTTTCCTTCGCGAAGAAGGCCGCCGCCTTTTTTAATATTTCTCGCTCTTGCTCCAACGTACGCACTCGACGCCGTAGCGAACGGAGCTCATCACGTTCCGCCGTCGTCAGAGCCTCGCGTGGACCTTCACCGTGATCAACTTTGTATTGTTTCACCCAGTTTCGAAGGGCCGATTCCGTCAGGTCCAGTTCCTTAGCGACCTGGCCGATGCTGCGCTCGCCCCTCCCTGAACAGCCGGACCGCTTCCTTCTTGAACTCCCCCGTGAACTTCCTGCGTCGTCGTTCTCCCATGGACGCCTCCAGGCGCATTGTCGCGCCTCGGTTGATGTCCACAAAACCCGGGCAGGGTCACTTCGTCCGCTCCCGGGTTTACGAGGATGTCGTCGGAGAGGATGAGGAGATTGTCGAGAACTTCGACAGCTTCACCCAAATCGATTGGAAGATCGACGAGTCCAACAACCTCACCGCGACGTTCTCATACTTTCCGGTGGAGATCGACAACTGGGGGCTGAGCGTTCTGCAACCCGAGGCGGCGACGCCCGAATTCAACAGCGTGGGGTGGAACTTCGCGGTCGCCGAGCGAGCCGCAACTAGCTCGAACACGGCGTGGGAGACGCTATTCGCCGTGAAGCGATACGATGTGAGAGTTACCCCGGCCGGCCAAGGCGCATCCCTTCTCACCGTCGACGGCCTGCGACGCAACTACTTCGATGAGATCGATCGCGAGAGCAGGTGGTTGGAGCTGAAGAGGCTCCTGCACGCACTACTCTCACAGCAGGCTCGGTGAGCACGTTCTGAAAGCCGGCGGTCATTTCACTTACGCTACATTCGATGGTTTCGATGACGGGGGCGTCATCGAAACCCTTGGGACGGACGGCGGTCTCCTGCGCCGGACGGAATTCCGAGGCAGCCCCGAGGTAGGAGCGTCCGATTGGGTTCTGGCGGCCTTCGTTCAGGATGAGTGGAGACTCAACTCGCGGCTGGGATTCGATGTCGGGCTTCGCTACGACTACGAGCGCATTACGAGTACTCAGCACGTTTCACTATGCGTGGCGGTGGCTTTTTCGCCCTGGGAGCACGGCCGCACGGTCGTCAAAGGTGGCTGGGGCGTTTTCTACGATCACGTCTTTCTTCACGCCGGTGATTTCGATTCTCTCCAGAACCGGGTCGAAACGGAATTGTGGCCGGATGGGGAGCCCATCGGCCCTTCCCTGTTTTTCCAGAACCGCATCGACCCGGAGGGTCTGGAGGTTCCACGAAGCAAGACCTGGAACGTAGAACTCAATCAGCAGTTGGGCGATGACTGGTTGGTGCGCGTCAAGTACCGAGAGCGCCGGGGTAGCCGCGAGATGGTGATCAGGCGGTTGGAAGAGAGTCCAGAGGGTCCCATGCTCCTCTTATCCTCTCGCGGAAGTTCGAGGGCTCGAGAGTTCGATGTGACGGTGAGAAAAGACCTGCCTTCCGATGGGAATCTCTTTTTTTCCTACGTCAGATCCCGCACGTCAGGTGATCTAAACGACTTCAAAACCCTGTACGGAGATCGACGGAGCCCCATTCTCTTGGACAACGAGAACTCTTTGCAGCCCTTTGATGTCCCCCATCGCTTTCTTCTGTGGGGCGTTATCAACCTGCCACGTGGCATCGCAGTGGTCCCTGGTTTCGAATGGCGCACGGGCTTTCCCTATACGGTTTTTACCCCGGGCTACCAAGCGATCGGCAAGCGGAATCGTGGCGGCCGATTCCCGAGCTTCTTCTCGGCAGATCTCGCGGTCACCAAAGAACTCACTGTGAAGGGTAAGACTTTTCGAGTCGGCTTTCAAATTTTCAATCTGACCGACCACTACAACCCGCGTGATGTTTATGGCAATGTGGCGAGCCCCAACTTCGGAGAATTTGCCGACAGCGTTGACTTTTCGATTAGAGCGAGACTGGGTTTCGATTTCTGAGCTCCCACCCGCATGACTTCTCCTCCTGAACCTCGTTTGAGTGTACGAGGCATCAACGTTCTCAGGAACGATGGCCGGGCCGCCTTGGCGGTGGCCCACGCGGCGCAGGCAGATTTCATTCGAGTGAATGTTTTGGCCGGAGTCCGCGTTACCGACCAGGGGATCGTCGAAGGGATCGCCCACGAGCTACTGCGGGATCGGTCGCTGCTCGACTTCAAGGTCGACGGTCTGGTGAGAAATCCAGTGGATGCCGATCGCGTCCGAGCGCTCATGAAAAAAATTCGCTAGTTCCCTTCCAAAACGTGCTGTCCCTTCTTGGTGTGTGTTATTCAGTATGTTATAGTAGAGTTCTAGCCCGTCGATTAACCTAAAAATCAGTTCAGCCACGCGTGGTGCGGAGGTTCGCGGATGCCTTATTTCGATATCGATCCACTCCTCGAAGCGATGCTCGACGTGGCTCCCGCTGTGTCCGATCTGAATCTATCTGTAGGGAGACCCCCTCAGGTGGAGGTCGATGGGCAACTTCGTGGCGTCCCCTATGGTGCCGTCGATCGGCTGATGCCATATCACACCGAGCTGATCGCCATGCGGTTGTTGCGGGGAAAAAAGGACTTGGCCGACAGGCTGGTCACCACCGGCTCGGCCGATCTTTCTTATTCACTACCGCGACGAACCCGGTTCCGGGTGAACATTTTTTCGCAGCGCGGGACCTACTCCATCGTCTTGCGCGTTATCCCCAACAAAATCCCCACCGTGGAGGAGCTAGGCATTCCCAAACAGCTCGAAGAGATTACACGGGAACGAAACGGCATTGTTCTGGTCACCGGCCCGACCGGTTCCTGGAAATCAACCACGCTTGCCTCGCTCATCAACAGAATGAACATGGATAAGGCAATCCACATCGTGACCATCGAGGATCCGATCGAATATCTCTACCTGAACAAGAAGGCCACGATCAATCAGAGGGAGATCGGGACCGACACGGAAAACTTCGCGAACGCTCTACGGGCCGCCTTGCGACAAGCTCCGAAAATGATCCTGGTTGGCGAGATGCGAGATCTGGAGACCATCTCCACCGCTCTCGAGGCATCGGAAACAGGGCATTTGGTCTTGTCGACACTACACACCATCGATGCTGCCAAGACCATCGATCGCATCGTCGGGGTCTTTCCGAAGGACGAGGAAAGGCAGATCCGCACGCGGTTCGCACAGTCGTTCAAGTGGATCGTCAGTCAGAAGCTCATCCCCATGAAGGGCGGCGGAAGAAGGGCGATATGCGAGATACTCCGCGCCAACTCGCGCACCCGCGAGTATATCCAGCAGGGTGAGGCGCGAAGGCAAGAGCCTCATGGACGCGATGGAGGACGGAGCGCTGGACGGGATGCAGACCTTCGACTCCGAGCTTCTACGGTTAGTCGAAGAGGGGGCTCTTGACGTCGAGGAAGCGTTGACCTACGCCACCAACCCAAAACCAACGTCCGGCTGCGGCTGGCGAGTCAGGGCGAGGGGTCTGAGAAGGGTGGGGCGGAAACGTCGCAGGACGCCGCGGCGGTTGGCTCTGGCTCCGATATGGACGACATGATCGAGAGGTAAGCGTGCAGACCGACTGCCCTCAGTGTTCCCAGAAGCTGGTCGTCGAGGACGAGAAAGTTCCCGCCGGCCCGTTCATGCTTCGCTGCCCCAAATGCCAAAAGGCGATCAAACTGCCGGGGAAGGGAGGAGCCGCCCTCCCCCCGCCCGGTGCGGAACAGCCTGTCGAGCCTGCTCCGCCGACTCAGTCGGTCGCCGCGCCTGGGATTCCTTCCAAGCCGCCGCTTACTGGAGTTAACGCGCAGCAACAGCCGAAGCCGCCCGCTCCGGCTCCTCCGCCGGCACGCCCCGCGGCCGCGGTTGCACCTCCCTCCGATTTCGGGCAACCGGCCAACGGTGGAGACGGATCTGCCAGTAGGGCCTTGGTTGCCCTCACCGGCCCGTCCGACCAAGGGCTTCAGAATGCAGTGACTGCCTTGCTCCAGCGATGCGGTTACGGAGTTGAGACAGCCGCCGATCCTCAACAGGGGATTCAGCTCTTGGAGCGAAACAGCTACGCTGTCGTCGCGACGACCTCAAACGGAGCGCAAGGCAACATCAGTCCCCACAAACGCGTCGCAGCACTCGCCCCCGAGGTTCGTCGCGATCTGTTTTTGGTTTTGTTGGGAAGCGACTTCAGCTCCGGCGACGGAACACAGGCCTTCGCCGCCATGGCGGATCTGGTTCTCCATCCAAAAGACGTAGCAAGCTCTGAAGAGCTCCTCCGGAGTACCGTGAACGAGCGGACCCGACTCTTCAGGCCTCTCCAGGACGCCGTAGTCCGTTTGGACCGGCGGAAATACTAGCGGTAAACCTCGCTCGCGAATACCCCCAAGAATCTTTCTGACTGCCGCTTTCAACCGGCCTCTTCGGCCCTTAGAATCCTATGTGCTGGCCCGGAGTGTGGGCCCGCGTCGCCCATGAAGATTCACTTGGTCGATGGAACCTACGAGCTCTTTCGAGCTTACTACGGGGCTCCCAGTGCACTCGACCCTAGGGGTCGGGAGGTCGGTGCAACCCGCAGCCTGTTGCGCAGTCTAGTGTCCCTCTTGCGCCAGGACGACGTCACGCACGTCGCCTGCGCCTTCGACCACGTCATCGAATCGTTCCGGAACGAGCTGTTTGCCGGCTACAAGACGGGGGAGGGGATCGAGCCTGCGCTCTTCGCCCAGTTCGAGCTGGCAGAGCGTGCCGCCGCGGCGCTCGGGATCGTGGTTTGGCCCATGGAGAAGTTCGAGGCCGACGACGCTTTGGCTACTGGCGCCGCGCGTTTCAGAGATTCACGAAAGGTCGAACAGGTCGTTATCTGCTCTCCGGACAAAGATCTAACTCAGTGTGTGGTTGGAGAACGTGTCGTGTGCTACGACCGCCGTCGGCAGAAGCTGTTGGACGAGCCGGGTGTGGTGGACAAGTTCGGTGTGTCGCCTGAGTCGATACCGGACTGGCTAGGACTGGTGGGAGACGCGGCCGATGGCATCCCGGGAGTTCCTGCCTGGGGTGCGAAGTCTTCGGCCGTCCTGTTGGCCCGCTACCGGCACATCGAGGACATCCCGGAAGAAGCCATCTTGTGGGACGTGAAGGTGCAGGGCGCCAAGCGTCTGGCCGCCAGTCTCAGAAGTCACCGCAAAGAGGCAAGGCTCTATCGGCTGCTCGCCATCCTGCGAACGGATGTGCCACTTGCCGAGGATCTAGAAGGCCTCCATTGGAAAGGCGCTCGCCTAGAGCACTTGGAGGCGCTTTGCAAAGAGCTCGGCGACAAGAATCTCTTGGACCGCGTCCACGGTTGGCTCGACTGAGGGCACTAGGTCTCACTCGGCGGTGGCAGGAGAACAGAGCCGTTCCAGCCTCTCGGGATCACCCTGCAGGGCGATGCGCTGCATGTAGTGATGAATACTCCTTAGACCGCCGAGCTCTTCGCCGCCCCCGGCTCGTCCCGGCCCGCCGTGAATGAGGTGAGGCATCACAACGCCGTGCCCGGTCGATTCCGCAGCCGCTTTGGCATTCATCACCATCAACCGTCCGTGATAGGGCGCCAGACCGAACGTCATCTTCCGGATGAAATCCTCGTCTTCACTGTAAACGGTAGCCACCAGGCTGCCGCCGCCCCGCCGGACCAAACGGATCGCCTGCTCGACGTCTCGGTACGCCAAGATGGTCGCCACCGGTCCGAAGATCTCGATCTCGTGAACCGATCGCGACTCCTCGACGTTCGTGCCGCGCAGCAGGATCGGCTCCATGAAGAATCCGCTCTCGGTGCCTTCGCCCTCGAACTGAGTCCGCTGCGGATCGCCGATAACGGTCTCCGTTTCTCGGCTCAGATCCGAGATCCCTTGGCGAGCGGACTCGAGAGCAGCGTGATCCACGAGCGGTCCCATGTTGACGCTTTCCACCTTAGGGTCGCCGACGCGGACCGTTCGTAGCTTCTGTACGAGCGCGTCGATGACGGCCTGTTCTCTGCCTTCCGGGACGAGAACGCGTCGGATCGCGGTGCACTTCTGTCCTGCCTTGATGGTCATTTCTTTGAAGACTTCCTTGGTGAAGTGATCCAAATCCGGCGAGCCGGGCGCGACGTCTGGGCCGAGGACGATGCCGTTCAAGGAGTCGGCTTCGATGTTCACGCGGACGGCATTCTTCACGATATTGGGATGCGAACGGATCTTCTCCCCAGTGGAGGCGGAGCCGGTAAAAGAAACGACGTCCTGGCAGGTCAGGTGTTCAAAGAGATCGCCGACCGATCCGCAGATGAGCTGGAGCGTTCCCTCTGGCATGACTCCCGATTCGATCAGGATCTCCACCATACGGAATGTGAGCCAGGAGGTGGGCGTCGCGGGTTTCACGATAGAAGGCATGCCGGCGAGTAGTGACGGCGCAAGCTTCTCCAGCATGCCCCATGAGGGAAAGTTATAGGCGTTTACCTGAACGGCTACGCCTTCGAGAGGTACGTAGATGTGCCGACCCACGAAGTTGCCTGGCTTCGACAAGGGCGTCGCTTCGCCGTCGGTGAGAAACGTGCTGGCGGGCAGTTTCTTGGAGCCGAGGCTTCCAAAGAAACCCAGCGTCCCGATGCCGCCTTCGACATCCAGAGTCGCATCGTGCCGGGTGGCGCCGTAGGACGCGGCGATCTGGTGAAACTCGTCGACGTGACCATTCAACGTGGCGGCCATCGTCTTGAGGAGTGCGGCTCTTTCTGGAAAAGTCATGGCCCGTAGTGTTGGCCCACCCTTCGTCCGGCCCCATTCGAGCATCTCGGCGAAATCGAGTCCCTCGCTGCCGCAAGTAGCGATCTTCTCACCAGTGACCGCGTGGTGGAGCAGCCGTCCCTCTCCCTCACCCGACTTCCACTCACCGCAGGCGTAGTTCTTAAGCGTGATCATGGCTGCGTCCTTTCGCTCCGGGCACCTGATGGCCCGACGACAATCGATTATACCGAAGCCAGAGATCCTGGGCTCGAAGTGGGTCCTCTTGGCTATAATTGCTGCGAATGAATCGTCTCGCTGTCAGTATTGTTCTCCAACCGAACGATGCGTCGAACGAAGTTCTATTGGTCGACCGTACCCGAAACTGGCTTTTTTCGGCGGCTATCATGCCTTCCCCGGCGGAACTCTGGATCCGGAAGACGGGATGGTGCCCATCGAGAACCTGCCGGACGCGGGAAAGGGACTGGGAGATGAACTTCTCGACTTTCGTCGCCGCCGTAGCGAGAGAGCTCTTCGAGGAGACCGGAGTCCCGCACGTCGGAGTTGGCCGGCGTCAAGCGGTCGTCGAAAGGATGGTGAGGAGCTCGCTTCGAGCTCCTCACCCGGAAAGACGAACGTCGAGCTACTTGATCTCCACTCGAACCAGAGTAAGAGTCTCTTCGCCAACGTTCTTGGACATGTGGAGCGGCCTCGCGTCGGCCCACGAGACGTCGCCAGCATTCCCTTCGACCCCGGTTGCTTCGGCTCCTTCGCCTTCCGGCGTGTTCGTCGCCGTGTAGTCCGTCAAACTGATGTTGACACCCGGCAGGTGATCGTGGGGCGGGGTCTTGTGTCCGGCGGGGTAGGTCATGCGGGCCTTTGGTGTCGAGCCTGGGCTCTCCGCCGGTGCTGCCATGGTGTAGAGTGTAGTCCGAGATGAGAGACACATCGCGCGAAGTCGTCGTAACTGGGGCCGGGGTTTGTTGTCACATGGGAGACGACTTGTCCGCCATCGAGGCGGCCATTCGCGCGGGACGGGCGACGCCCTTTCAGCGGTGGCAGCCCGCCGTCGACTACGGTGCCCGGTGCCAGCTCATTGGCGTCTATCCGAACGATTTGTCACCTAGCGCTCTCGGGATCAACAAGCAGCAAGCCCGATTCATGGGGAGAGCCGCTTTCATGGCTTTTCGCGCTGCCAAGACGGCGCTCGATCAGTCAGGGATCGATCCTCGGGAGATCGCGGTCGTGGTTGGAAGCGGGACGGGTGACGTCGATGCCCACGTAGAGGTTCACACCAAGCTTGCTCAAACCAAGAACGCGAAGAGGGTGTCGCCGACGATCATTCCGCGCCTGATGGCATCCACGGTCTCGGCCAACCTGGCCACCGTCCTCGGTACGACCGGCCCTTCCTTTACCACCTCCGCTGCCTGTGCCGGGGGAGCCTACAATGTTTTGCTGGCCGCCGAGTTCATCGAACAAGGTCGCGTCGACGGAGCCATTGCCGGTGGCGTCGAAGTGGCCGACATTCATTTTTTCTCCGGGTTCGACTCCATGCGAGCGTACAACGGCCAGGACAATGAACACCCGGAACGGGCCTCGCGCCCCTACGCGGCCGATCGGGCCGGCTTCATCTTCTCTGAGGGCGCGGGTTTGGTCGTGCTGGAGACCCGGGAGTCGGCGTTGCGACGGGGCGTGCCGATCCTCGGTGTCTTGCGCGGCTACGGCATGTCGTCAGACGGCTCGCGGGAAATGGTGGCTCCCGCCGCCGATGGGGCGGTGCTGGCCATGCTGCGAGCCCTGGAGCACGCCGGAGTTGGCCCGGACGAGATCGATTACGTCAACACTCACGCGACGTCCACTCCGCTGGGTGATATTTCCGAAGTGCGAGCGCTGCGCCAGGTTCTCAACGGTAGGCACGTACCCTATTCCTCCACCAAGGGCTACACGGGACATCCCGTTTCCGCCGCCGGTACCATCGAGGCCATCTTCACTCTAGCCATGCTTCGCGAGGGATGGATCGCACCGTCGGTGAACACCGAGCCGCTCGATCCCGAGCTCGAAGACTACCCTCCGATCGTCGCCCCGACTTCCCAAACTCTTCGGTTGGCTCTATCCAACTCCTTTGGATTCGGAGGAACGAATGTCACGCTCGTTCTAAGCGCCCCCTGAGGTGCGTCCTTGGGGGGTCTACACTTTCGGCTTCTTGAGGATGGCAATCTGGCCGGCGTGGTACAAGCTGTGCTGTACCGCCCCGTGCAGCATCACGTAGAAGGAGTGGTCGCGGCCAGGAACTGTGGCGTCCAGGTGAGATTCAGGAAAGCTCCTCAGTAGCTCCTGCAATCGTTCTTCTGTAGCGAAGATGGTTCTCGAGGTCCTCCTTCCAGTCCGCTTCATCGAGCCCGTCGACCTGCGGCCAATCTTCTTCGGTCGTGGCTTCCGGAACTGGGGTTACAGCGAGCCTCTGGCAAGAGATGTCCGTCCAGGCCGTGATGTGCAGCACCATCTCGCGTATCGAATGGCCGGTTGCGAGGCGAGACGAGGCCTGCGCAGCGGTAACCCCATCCAACACTTCTCGGAGGGACGGCCCGTGCCATGCGTCACCGTGGAACGCCTTCCTCAGCTGATCTTGGATCCTCTCTACTTCGCTCATGGCTTTGTTCTCCTCGGCTCGAGTTTGTGCAACTCACTCGAATTGAACCACGTCCTGGCGCATGCTAAACTTAGTCGATTCCCAGAAAAACGGAGTGTCAAATCATGAGACGGGTTCTCGCCGGAGCCGTTTGGTCGTTGCTCCCAGCGTTGCTATTCGCGCAGTCACTTGGTGACGTTGCGAAGAAAGAGAAGGAGCGCCGACGAGACAACGATGCACCGGTCCGGAGTTTCACTAACGAGGACGTCTCCGCGCCCGACGAGCCCTCTGGTGATGACTCCGCAGGCTCGGCCCCGGAGGCCCCCACCGCGGAGTCCCTCGACTTCCCGCTGCAGCCAGCGGCGAACTCCACCACGGCGGCACCTCCTTTTAGTGTCCCCTTCGGGGATGGTGGAAACCCCTCGCCTTTAGGCGAAGAAAAGATTGTCGAAGTCCCCGAAGGGGACGAGACTCCCCCGACTGAAGTCGGGGGGTTGAGAATGAAGCGGGCGCATGAAGTCGACTTCCAGTCGACGCGCCCGCGCAATCCACCGGCTTAAGCCGGTGGTTGATTTAATTTGGAAGATCGCCGGGGCAGGAGAGTTTCCCTGTCCGACTTTCGCGGCCAGGTCGTCCTTCTCGATTTTTGGGCGACTGTGGTGTGCGCCCTGCCGTGCCTCCATGCCCAAGGTGGAAAGGCTCCACAAGAGATTTCGCGCCCGCGGTCTTCAGGTGGTAGGCGTCAACATAGAAGGCATGAGCGACGAGGTCTTTGGGTACATCGATGCCGGCGGCTACAGCTTTCTGTTTCTCTTCGACGACGGAAACTGGAAATCCGATGTCACCCGGAGCTACGGAGTGACTTCCATCCCGCGAAGCTATCTCATCGACCGACACGGGCAGATCGTCTATTCGGGCCATCCCGATAGCCTGTCCGAGGCTTTGGTCGAAGCGAGTCTTCAATAAACTCGGCAATAACGACTCGGCAGTAACTACTCCGTCCGCCCGTCGCCCGACTCAGAGAGCCCGGGGACCTCGTTGCCCGCGATCCAAACGGACTCGATGGTACGAGTGTTCTTGATGTCGACGAGCGGATTTTCTCGAAGCACGACGAAGTCGGCCCACTTTCCCGACGCGAGCGTTCCGAAATCGTCATCGAGTCCCACGCAGCGTGCCGAGTTGCCGGTTGCCGCGGCGAGAATCTGCATCGGTGTCAGTCCCGCCTCCGCCATGAACTCCATCTCGAGGTGCTCGAAATAACCCTGGAACCGGGCCGGCGGCCCGCTATCGGTGCCGAAGCTGACAGTAGCGCCGCCGTCGGCGAGCTTCTTCACGTTGGTCATGGCGACGCCCAGCGCCTTCTTGTAGGCCTGCGCGCTGGTGCTCTCCCGTACCCTTTGCTGCCTCTCGGGATCTTTCAGCTGCTCGATGACTTCCGGATCGACTTCCCTGGAGAAGAAAGGATCTTCGAAGAAATCGGGGACGTCCTCGTAGACGAAGGTCACCATTTCTCGAACCAAGGTGGGCGTTTGACAGACGTCTTTCTCTTTCAAGAGCGCGATGAACTCCTCGTCCGCCTCCTGATCTCGCACGCTGTGAGCGAGCAGATCGAGGCCGGCGTTCAGAAGTCCCTTGGCGTCTTCCAAGTAGAAAAGGTGGGCGGCTGCTTTCAGGCCGCGTTCGTGAGCCCGCCGGATGGCCGCTTGGTAGAATTCCGGTGACGACTTTTCTGCCGTACCAAGGTTGTCGTCCACCCGGATCTTGATGAAGTCGACGCCTTGATCGGCCATCTCATCGACCGCAGCGACGGCCTCCTCGGCCGTTTGTCCGCTTAGCTGCGCTCCCGCGATGTAGAGTCTCGCTCGCTCCAGATCTTTCGTGTGTTGGTTGTCCCGAACTCCCAATGCGGGATTGGCATCGCTCCCCAGGCTCACCACGGTGGTCACTCCATAGCGGGCGTAGAGACTCAGCTGGCTCAGGAGGTTTTCTTCGGTGTAGTTCTCCGGACTCGACTCCAGGCCCTTGGTTCCGCCGACGTGACCATGGGTCACGATGATTCCAGGGATAATGGTCCTTCCCGCGACATCGACGCGTTGCGCTCCGTCTGGAACGGCAGTCGACTCGCTGGGCCCCACGGCATCGATCCGGCCGTCACGCACGACGAGGACGCCGTTTTCGATCGGGTCGCTGCCTGTACCGTCGATGATCGTCGCACCTACGAACGCCTTGACGTCCGCGCCCTGGTCCGGCTGGTTCGGGGGCGTGGTCGAACCTTGGCAGCCGACTATCCCAGTGACGAGCAGAGCGACGAGGGCGGCCCGGCTATTTATGTTATGGAACATGACTCCTCCTCCGAAACGCGGAAAACGCTACAACCAAAGCAGGGTGGGGAAAATGCAAAGAGGCCGCAGCGCGCTCGGCGCCGCGACCTCTTGCTTCGAGACCCGCCGACGGGGCGATTAGCTCCCCGCGAGTTGGCGTTCCCGTGGCGTTACTCAGTCAGTCGCTACGTACCGCTTCGGCTCGCCGACGAGGTGCGCTGGGTTCGCACCCGCCTTCGGCGTGAACTTCTGCGGGCGACCGATGTGAACGTCGGCCGTGTAGAGAGAGCCTTCGCTGTCGACATCGAATTGGTGCACGCCCCAGAATCCACCCGGCATGGCGCCGAACGTTCCCCACGAATAGAGGAGGTTCCCGCTCAGGTCGAACTTCGTGAACTTCTGGGTTCGCCCGTCGCTCACCCAAAGGTGCTGGTCCGCCGACATATAAATGTAGTACGGCCTAACGATGCCCGGCCAGGACTCGAGGAACGTGCCGTTCTCGTCGAAGATCTGAACGCGGGAGTTCGCGCGATCCGCTACGTATATTCGCCGGTTGTCATCGATGGCAACCGAGTGCACGGTGTTCATATAGCCGGGACGCGTCTCGTTGGGAGGCGTGCCTTTCTCTCCCCAGGTCATCAAGTAGTTGCCGTCTTTGTCGAACTTCACGACGCGGGTGTTGACGTAGCCATCCGAGATGAAGAACGTGCCATCCGGCAGCCAAGCCATGTCAGTGGGTCGCGCGAAATGGGTCTCGTCGTTCCCGCGCACGCGGAACTCACCCAACTGCAACACGATCTCCTTGCCGTCGTTGGTGAATTTCGTGATCTGGTTGGCCCCATCGTCGATCAGCCACACGTGCTCATCTGGGTCATAGGGGCTGATCTTCACCTTGTGGGTGCGAACGAAAAGACCGTTGTGCTGCTCCCAGGAGTCGATGATGCGCCCGGCGCGGTTGGCGATAAAAAGGTTGTGATCCCAACGAGGATGCCGCTCCGGATCGTCCCGAGACAGGTCGAAACACGACGCGTTGCGCTGGGGCACGAGGCTCTGGGGGCCGAAATTGCCGCGGTTATCCTCGAGCTCCGGCAGGCAACCGCGTTGGAAGACGAGCACGCGGTTAGGGGTTTCCGCAAAGATTCCGGCCGCTGACCCGAAGGTATAGCCGTCGCCGCAGGGATTATCCGGCCAGCCGGCGACCAGGTCATAGGGACCTGTTAGGTCGGAACCGCCCTTGTCGGGCATCACGACCGCCGTCGCCGCAACCGCGACTAATGAATACCAAACTGCTCCAAGAACTAGGCTTCTACTTTGTTCACCTTTCCTTCTCCTCTTTCCCATCTTAAACGCGGGGCCGAATTGCACAGGTAGACCTTAACCGCACACCGGTTTGACCCGCTTGTATACCATTTCGACCGCGGCCGGACAAGCCCGAGTTTTACATAAAGGCAAGAAAGCTCGCCGCGGCGCTCTTCACGTTCGTCGGCTTTCCCCGGTTCGATCGAGCCCTTCAGGCCTTCCTCGAAGGTCAGATACGCATAGCCCCTACTCATCGCGCGAAGTGCTTCCTCACGACTGAGGCGCTGGTGGTCGCCCATGACGCCGGCGCTGATCGTGTCCCGAGTGATGAAGTGATAGAGAACCCAGAGCGGGGGATAGGGGACGACCGGTGAGTCCGAACCGAGGGAAACGGGAATCCCCGCATCCAGATAGGACCGCATGGGTGTCACGCGGTGAGCTCGATCCGCTCCCCAGTAGTTCACCAGGCTGGGGCCCGCGACATTAAAGATGATGCTGGCCCGAGACGGCCAGACCGAGCCCCCTTATTAGGGGAAACTGGTCTTCGCTGACGATGAATCCGTGCTCGATCGCCCAGCGACGACCGTCGATGCTACGGTCCTCGTTGGCCATTTGGTAGCCATCGAGCACCAAGTCGATGGCGGCATCGCCCACCGCATGGGTGGCCACGCGCCAGCCTCTTTGATTGAGCGCACGCAACCATGCGGACATATGGAACCGTGGGAAAGGTTTGGAGGCCGTAGTAGGTGCCCTCTTCGCCCCAAGGCTCCAAATAAGGCTCGCGCATCCACCCGCCTTCGAATCCGCCGTCCACACCCAGTTTGATGCCGCCGACGCGGAGCCATTCATCTCCCTCGTCGGGACCGACGCCCCAGGCGCCAATTTCCTCGTCCAGGCGATCGGGATCGACCGAGGGTGTCAGTCGAAAAAGGACGGACGCCCTCACTGTGAGCTCGCCTCGACTTCTTAGCTCTGAAAGACCATCGTAGAGCTCCTTGTTACCGTCGTGGGCTTGATCCGGTTTCGTAGACGGTTTAGTTAAGCTGGCGAAGTCCTCATCCGTCGTTCAAACTCGGCCGGACTGACCTGGCCGAGGGTCGAGTGTCGTCGTCTCTGGTTGTAGAATACCTCGATGAAGTCGAAGAGGGCCATCTTGGCCTCGCCGCAACTTAGGAAATGCTCCCCAAGCTCGTGCTTGACTGTGGAGAACCAGCTCTCGATGACGGCGTTGTCGTAGCAGTTGCCCCGTCGGCTCATGCTCCCGGTCATGCCATGCGTCTCAAGGAGACGTTGGTAGTCTTTGCTGGCATACGGACTGCCCTGATCGGAGTGATGCAAGAGCCCTGCGGCCGGTTGGCGACGTTTCAGTGCCATCCGCAACGCCTTGATAACCAGGTGACGGTCGTTAATAGCACTTACGGCCCACCCAACGAGGAATCGCGAGTAGAGGTCGAGGAGCGCCGCGAGATAAAGCTTCCCGCCGCTGCCGATCACGAACTCGGTCGTGTCCCCGACCCACCGTTGGTTCGGCGCATCGGCGACGAAGTCTTGCCCGAGCACATTGGCCGCGACGGGCTGGCCATGACCGCTTACCGTCGTGCGCTTGAAGCGTTTGCGTACTCGAGCAATGAGGCCTTCTGCCTGTTTCAACCGAATCACCCGCTTCCGACTCACTCGATACCCCTGCTCGTGCAGGTCGTGATGAATCCGCGGACTCCCATAGGTGCGGCGACTCGCCTCATGGGAGGCACGAATCAACACGCGCAACTGGCGGTCCCGGCGCGCGTGGGCCGACGGCGGCCGACGTGCCCAGGCATAAAAGCCACTCCGAGAGACGTTGAGAATCTGACACAGGTGAGCGACCGGTACGGTGGCCTTCTCCGCCTGGATGAACGCGAATCTTACTCGCTCTCCCTCGCGAAGAAGGCCGCGGCTTTTTTTAAAACGTCGCGCTCCACCCGCAACCGCCGATTCTCTTTGCGGAGCCGCCGAAGCTCCTCGCGTTCCACGCCCGTCAAGCCCGTCCGGCCCTTCGTCCGATCGGCCCGGGCCTGACGGACCCAGTTGCGAAACGCCGATTCGGTGAGGTCAAGCTCCCGGGCCACCCGACCCACGCTCTGGCCCTCATCAAGCACCAGCCGGACCGCGCCTGCCTTAAACTCGTCATCAAACTCCCGGCGGGGTCGCCGGGGCTGCGTTGTCTTTGCCATTGTGGACATCGTATCCGCCTTTCAGAAAGTGTCCACGAAACTGGATCAAGCCCATCGGCGTAGCGGATGCTCGTAAGCCCGGCTTCGTTCAATGCTAAGATGTTTTCTGGTAGACCTTACTTTAGGAGTGAGTGAACGGATGTCGTATCTCGCCCGATGGATGTTGAGCGCGCCGGTCTTGCTCGTCTTTCTGCCCGCGTCGGGCGCGGCGCGCGCGACTCAGGAAGTCGTGGAGCGTCGCCCCAGAGCTTGCCTCATGAGGAAGAACCGGGTGCGCACATCGAAGAACCCGACGCGCTCGGACCCACTCGCTGCCAAGGCGGCTCTGCCGGACCGTTCCCGTGTTCCAACGTCGATCTTCTTTCATTCATGCCTTTGAGCTCATTCGGTGGGGAGGGAACCGCTCACGGGAACGACCTCTGGGGTTGGACGGATCCTCTGACAGGGAAAGAGTATGCCCTCATGGGGCTCACGACGGGCACGGCTTTCGTGGACATCACCAACCCGGAAGATCCTCTTTACCTTGGCTTGCTACCGATCCAGACGCTCCCGAGCCCTTGGCTCGATCTCAAGGTTTACAAGAACTTCGCTTTCATCGTCTCGGAGGCTGCCGGCCAAGGCATGCAGGTCTTCGATCTGAAGCAGTTGCGCACGGTCGGTGCCCTTCCGGTTGTTTTCTCGGCCGTCACGCACTACCAAGACAATGGCCTCAGTACTTCTCACAACATCGCCATCAACGAGAAGAGCGGATTCGCATACGTGGTGGGGACCAACACGTGTGCTGGCGGGCTACACATGATCGACATCCGGAAACCGCGCAAGCCGAAATTTGCTGGCTGTTTCGCCGGTGACGGATACACCCACGATGTGCAGTGCGTTTCTTACCGAGGACCAGACGGAGCATACGGGGGGAAAGAGATCTGTTTCGCTGCCAATGAAGACACATTGACCATCGTGGACGTGACCGACAAGAGTGACCCCAGGATGTTGTCGAGGACGTCCTACTCAGTGTGAACTACACGCATCAGTGTTGGATCACTGAAGACCAGCACTTCTTGTTGTTGGACGATGAGCTCGACGAGAGAAGCTTCGGACACCGAACCAAGACCTACATATGGGACATCGTCAAGGATGTGTCCCGAGGTCCGTGGAAAAAGAACGGCACCCTCCACTCCGTCATCAGAGTATCATATCAGGCGGCAACCTTTGCGCGTTCGAGAACCTCGCTCAGACGTTGGTAGCCGTCGAGGCGTCGTAGTTGAATCTGGCCAGAGGCGATAAGCCCAAACAGCGAAGCGACCGCGGACTCCTCGCTGGAGAACGACGCTTGGGTTTTCGTCCGGCGTCGAAACTCGCGGTTGAGATTCTCCAGAGCATTGGTCGTTCGAATCGATTTCCACATGGCACGAGGGAATTCGTAGAAGGTCAGCAGCTGATTACCGGCCTCCTCTAGGCTTCGGACGACGGCCGGCGCGAGAGGCGTCCACTTGGCGACGAGCTCGTCATAGGCTTTGCGAGCATCGATCCCGTTCTTGGCGTAGACGATCCGGTTGTAGTCACGCCGGAGCTCACGGCGTGCGTGCGCCGGGCAATGTTCGAGCAAGTCGGCGCGCTTGTGCTCGGTACATCGCTGCAACCGGCACCCCGGCCACTTCTCCAGCGCTTTCGTCAGCCCCTTGTGGCCGTCGCTGATCACTAGCTTGGGAGCCCGGAGTCCTGGAGCCTGGAGTCCCTCCAGCACGGAGTCCCAATGCGTCGAGGCTTCGCTCACCGCCAGACGCAATGACAACAGACGTTTGTGCCCGTCTGGCGCGACCCCGAGCGCGACCAGTACGGGTACGCTGATCACACGTTTCGCCATCCGCACTTTCAGGTGGAAGCCGTCCAGGTAAACGATCGCGTAGACCTCCTCGCTGAGAGCACGGTTCTGCCATTCCTCGAAGCGCTCCTTCAGCCGGCTAACCACGCGAGACACCGCGCTCTTCGATAGGTGCTCCTCACCGAGCAGTGGTTTCAGCGCTTTGCGGATCCGGCGGCTATTCGCGCCCGACAAGTACGTCCCCAAGATCGCCTCGTCGACCTCACGAGTCCGGCGCGCGTACCGGGGCAACAGCTCGCTCCTGAACTCTGTCGTCTCTCCCGTTTCCTCGTCTCGCACGCGGGCTCGTGGCACACGGAGCTCGCGAGTTCCCACCGACGTCGTCACGCGACGGGTTTCGGCTCCGTTGCGATATCCACGGCGGTCTTCCGCACGCTCGTAGCTACCACACCCCAGCGCTTGGTCGACTTCTTCCTTGAGCACAACCTCGATCGCCTCCAGTACCCGCTTACGCAGCCGAAGTTGGACGAACTCCCGGTACTCGCTTACAGACTCCTTCGATATGGTGGTAGGCTTCTTCATGGCGTAATCCTCCTCCTCGCCTTTCCAGGCGCGGTTTCGTTTTGCTTAACCGGAGGTTACGCCATTCTTATTTCCACGGGAAGCGGGACGGATCCCTTCGTCAACCTGGATGCCCCAAAACACATCGGGACGTACCATTCGAAGAAGAAGACCATCGACCACAATCAGTATATTCGTGAAGGTTTTACGTACCAGGCCAACTACCAGAGCGGTTTGCGAATCCTGGACCTGTCGGAAGTAGCGAACGGACGGCTGAGGAAAGTGGCGTTTTTCGACGTCTTTCCCGGGGCGAACCGGGCTCGCTTCAACGGCGCCTGGAGTGTCTATCCCTTTTTCCCGAGCGGCGTCGTGATCGTAAGCGGCATCGAGCAGGGTCTCTTCATTCTCCAGCCCAACCTGCCCCGCTAACGTTATGTAGCGTTATAATACTCATCGGTCATGCCCATATTCGAGTACGCCTGTTTGGAGTGCAGCAATCGGTTCGAGACGCTCGTTCTGAGCTCCTCGGAAGACACCCCGCGATGCCCATCGTGCGAGAGCGTGAAGCTGGAACGGCAGCTTTCCGTTTTTGCGGTGAGCAACGGAAACGGGGCGGCCGCTTCTGATGAATCGCCCGGGTCCTGTGGCAGTTGCGGAGATCCCCGCGGACCGGGCTCCTGCTCGATGAACTGAGGCTTCGTCCCGATTCTCGCCTACGTTCCCCGGCCGGGGCTTGCCCTCGCCAGCTAAGAGGGCTACACCGCACCTATTTGCTCCAGCCTGTCTAGCGATCTAACATGTCCCGCGCACGAGAATTCGAAAAGGGGAACCCATATGACCGTATCGCTACTTTCGCTCATCCTCCTTCTGTCCGGTCCCGTCCAGACAAGCGAGGAGGTCAGCATGGTCACGGTGTCTGGAGAAGGCGAGAACTATTGGCCCGGTTGGCGTGGCCCCTCGGGTCAAGGCCACGTCAAAGGCTCGGACTATCCGGACAAGTGGTCGGACACCGAGAACGTCCTTTGGAGGGTCGACGTGCCGGGGAGCGGGAACTCGTCACCGATTGTCTGGGGGGATCGCATCTTTCTGACGACCGCGTACGAGGGCGGCCGGAGGCATTCGCTTTTTTCGTATCGCCGCACCGACGGGAAGCTACTCTGGGAGAGGCCGATACCACAGAAGGGCGTCGAGCACGCCCATGAGAAGAACGGTCACGCCTCGGCAACGCCGGTAACGGACGGCAGTCTCGTTTACACCTCTTTCGGAACCCATGGTCTTTTCGCGTTCGACTTCGACGGTAGGATTGTTTGGCATCAGGAAGTGGGCTCTCTCGACAACTACCACGGTACCGCAGGCTCGCCCTTAATCTACAAAGACATGGTGATCCTCTATCAGGATCACGAAGGCCAATCCTTCATAGCCGCTTTCGATAAGGGTTCTGGGAGGAGGAGGTGGAGGGTGGATCGCGACGCGTCAGTGGGATGGGGGACACCGATTGTGCTCCGAACCAGCGCGCGCGATGAGCTCATCGTGTCGAGCCAACATGTCGTCAGCTCGTACGATCCGAATACCGGAGAACTGCTTTGGACGGCGACCGGCAACAAGTTCGAGGTGATTCCCACGCCTACCGTGGGTCACGGTCTCGTCTTCTGCTCCTCCGGCCGTGCCGGCCCGACCCTAGCCATTCGCCCCGGCGGAACGGGAGACGTTACCGAAACGCATGTCGTGTGGAAGAGTCCGAAGGGGTCTCCGTTCGTTCCGTCGACCATCATCGTCGGTGACCAGCTCTACATGGTCAACGACATGCAGAGCGTCGTGACAAGCTTCGAGGCGAAAACAGGCCAGCTGCTGTTCCAGGGACGCCTGGGAACCGCTCGTCGCGAGGGTTTCTCGGCGTCACCCGTGGCGGTCGACGGCAAGATCTTTTTCACCAACGACAACGGCGAGACGTTCGTCCTCGCCGCCGGACCCAAGTTCGAGCTCCTTCACGTCAACCGTTTGGGCGCCCGAACGCTGGCTTCGCCGGCGCTCGTTGACGGACACTGGTACTTCCGGACCGACCGCGAGCTCGTCTGCATCGGGAGCTAGCCCGAAGGGACGCGCGGTCAGCCGATCTGAGCCAACGAAGCGCGCGATCTACTTGCCCGCTTTTTTGCCTTCGGAGCCTCCCAGCCCTTTTACGGCGAACACAATCAGGATCAATACCAGTAGCACGAGGCCAACCATAAGCGCCGGGCTCATTCCCCCAGCCTCTTCAGCGGAAGCCACTGCCTCATCACTTGTTGCCTCGGCGGCCGTCGCCGCGGCCGGAGTCTCCGCGGACTCTGCAGCAGCAGCAGGTGCCTCCGCAGATTCGGCTTCTGCGGATTCGCCTTCTGCGGATTCATCGTCGGCGTCCTCTGCACTTTCGTAACTCCTCGCCGTGCCCCACTGGAGCGGGTTGGAACGTCGCGATTCGGAGGAGAAGCTACGCAGCGGAGTTGTCGCGTAGGGCGTCGGGGAGTAACACGGTTCCTGGCTGGTTGATGGCGGCGTAGGCCGCTTCGAGCATGTAGGCCCTGGGGTCGACGTTCTGAAGCTTCGCGGTCTCGCACAGGGTGTAGAACAGCGCTGCGACGTCGGTTCCGCGTTTCGATCGACTCCACCGAGTAGCGGCCTCCGGGCTGAAGCTTCGTCGCCGCCGGTGCGGTGACGACGTTCGCGTTACATCGGCAGCGGTACTTTTTCCACAAATGCCGTTCGATGACGAAGCTCCGCTTCACCACCGTCACCATTTCCGATTCCTCGTATTGACCCGCCATCTCGCCCAGCTCGCCGTCGCACACCGAGCACTTTTTCTCTGTCTCGGCGAGTTCGATTACTTTGTCGACCACGGGAAGATGAGGCTGTTCGCGCGGGCCGTGCCCTTTCTTCTTGTTCTTTTTAGCCTTCGTTTTCTTCCGGGTCCGCTTTTCGTCGATGCGGAAAATGCTCTCTCGCTTTTCCTGTAGTTGCTTGAGAACCGACAGTTCAAGTTGCTCCGTTTCCGGCACACCATGGAGTCTCGCCAGTTCCACTCGCAGACGAACGTTTTCATTGACGAGGCGCTGGTTCTCGTTATCAACGAGGAGAGTTATCTGGCGGAGTGTTTCGAGGTCGTGTTCGTTTTTTATGCGAACCACGGAATACGATTAGATCATAGAGACGATCTCACGGCAAGTGAAAAATGCTTCATTTCAGGAGGTGACAAAGATATTTTTCCGACCAACCGGCTCCCCTCCAGAAACAACGACAACTCTGTCGTCGTCAGTCGCACTGGCTCGCCGTCACCGCTGGACCACAGGCATGCGAACTTTCCCTCTTCGAGACGTTTCGCGTAGACGCACAGTCCGGTCCCGTCCCAGTGCAGAACTTTCGCGCGGATTCGGTTGCGGCTGACGAACAAGTACAGCTCACCGCTCAGCGGGTCACGACCAAGCTCGTTCATCACCAGCGCCGACAGACCGTCAAAGCCCTTGCGGAGATCCGCCGGCGCCGCGTACGCCCACGCCGACACCCGACGGCTATTCCACTTCATCCCAGCTGCTCAACAAGCCGCAGCAGCCGCTGTTCCGACAGACCCTCGATTCGATACCCTCGCGGGGTTACCAGCGTAATCTCCGTGCGTTTTTCCGATTCCACGACTTCGACACGCCGAACGATACCCCTCATAGCCTCCTCTCGATTCCATCGAGATAGACTCCAGCCACTCACCCCGAGCCCCCTCGCGACACCCTCAAGGCTCGCGCCCTGATCCTTCATCTGATTCAGATACAGCACCGCTTCGCGACGTTGTTCCCGCGAGTAACGCCGCCCTCGACCTGTGCGGCCACGATTTTCTTCACGTGCTCGCCTACGAAATGCTGTCCTCGCTTCCATCGCTTCGCACTCCTTTCAAGACTGCTCACGATGGAACATTCCGACACGCTTGTCACGACGGGCCACGGAGAGGAGTTACGCACTTTCGGCTGGCGCTTCGGCTATCTCCGCCATGGCGGACTCGATGTCTTCCACGTCGGCAGCTCCGATCGTGCGCAGCCGCACGCCGGTAAGGATCATCCCTTCTCGCAGCTCGCGGACGGTGATCTCGCCCCCCTCGTAGTTGAAGCGAAAGTCGCTGGGGACGGTGTACCGTTTGACGCCTTCACCTTCGACACGGATGAGCACGGTGTTGCCTACGACCTGCAACACCTCGCCTCGTCGAATTTCGACTTCTGTTTCCTGAGCCTGAATGGCTTGACCTAGGCTCATGATCAGTAGAACTGCCGTCGCTATCGACGCAAAGCTCGCTAGTCGATTCATCGCTTCTTCCTATTGATTAAGACCGGTTCGCTACCACCTGATCCTACTAATCAGTTCTTGTCATCCTTGAAACCCTTCCAATGGGTGCCGTCGCAAAAAGGTTTGTTAGCAGATCCTCCGCAGCGGCAAAGCGTGTAGTGATCGCGCGTCTGCGGCGTCTGGCCCGACATCGAGTCCGTGAGCTCTACCCCACCGGACACGGCATAAGGCCCGTTCTTGATAACCATGATGGATGGACTCCGGCCGAAATCGTCGTACTCACGATTATCAACCGTGTAGCTCAGGGCGCCGGAAGGGCAGTTCTCCACGGCCTTTTTGATTTCATCTACACTGACCCCATCCGGATCGATCCAAGGCTCTTGGCCGTATTTAAAGACCGACTCGAGGCCATCGGTACAGCGAGCCGAATGCGCACACACGCCACGATTGTCGTTGATGGTAATCGCTTTTCCCGTGTAGTGATCCTGCTTGTCTGCCGATCCGTCCGTCTTCCTTGACGCGTCGAAGCCCACCTTGGCGTGGGTGCCATCACAGTAGGGTTTGTTGGAGGACCGACCGCATCGGCAGAGGGCCGTGGCGGGCTTCGTCTCGAGCTCCTCGCCCTTTGAGTTTCTGAGGGTCGGGGGGTCGCTGATCACGTATGGTCCGTTGGCGGTTGCATCGATAATGGGTTTCATCATCTTCTGTTTGCCTCCCTTGACGCCGGAGCGCGCGCTGTCGAGACTGCTCATCACCTTGTTTTTGGGAGTGCAAGCGTATTGTATATCAGGAACCGCCTCCGGCGGGCGGGGGCTCCCACGCGTGCCAGGCTCCGCGAGTGCAAGCTTTTTAATCGCTTTAGTTTGAGGCGGGCGAAGGAACCGGTCGGATACTACCTTTCTTCAGTACGAGTCCAGGTGTTTCTAGCAAGCTTCTCCATCCAGAATGTTGGCCAGAATGTTGGTGAGAGCTTGCAGGAAGCGTCGCACTTCATCCGTGTTCTCGAGCGTGTAGTGGGCTGCGGTGGTCTCCACGCCGTCCTTCACGTGAACACCGATGCCGCGCTCCCGGATCGCGAGGAAGGCATTCTCGTCGGTGATGTCGTCTCCGACATAGATGGGGACACCGTCGGGACCGTCGAGACCCAATAGCTCCAGAAAATAGAGAACGGCCTTGCCCTTGTGCCAAGCGATCTGCGGTTGGATCTCGAATACCTTCTTGCCATGGGTCTTTCGGATCTCCTTCCGCGCGGCGATCTCTTCGTCGACGATGTGCTCTATGTCGGAAACTCGATTGTCCGACACTCCACGGTAGTGCACCGAGAGAGAGTACTTCTTTCGCTGCAAACGGACTCCCGGAACGTCGTTCAAACGGCGCTGCAGCGTGTTTTCCAAGTCGTCGAGAATCGGTGAAAGACCGATGCTCTCAGGGTGCGGTTCTTCCTTCCCGTCGGGACCGACGATGTCGAAGCCGTGACTCCCTACGAAAGAGATATTGTCGATGGCGACGAGGTTTTGAACGTCGCTACGATCGCGTCCGCTGACAACGGCCACCGGGCACCGGGTGGCGAGCTCGCTGACAACGCGCCGGGTCTCGCCAGAGAAAACGGCCAGCTCGGGGCGGGAGACGATGGGTGTCAACGTCCCGTCGTAGTCCAGGAAAACCACCACGCGCTTGCCGCGGATGCGTTGCTCGATCTCGTCGATGGACTGGAGAGCCGAAGGTAGGCCGCCCACTTGCTTGTTCATTCGATGGTCTATTTCGAAGCCAAAGGTTTCTTCGCAGCGCGCGTGAGCCTAAAGTCGTCGCGCATCGCCGTATTCTATCCGGAAAGGGCCAGTCGGTGTCGTGGGTTATAGTTGTTTGAAGGTCGTGCTTTCAACTCGGCTGCCGCCCAATTGGCTCTTGGCGCTGACCGGGGTCGGCGCCTTAGAACAGCTTCAACTGAGATCCCGAATCCTGTTTCTTGTTCGCCGTGGAGGTACGGAAGGGCTCGCCGCTCGCGTAGAAGATCACACCCTCGACGTCGAGGGTCGGAAAGAGCTGGCGCGCGGCCTCGAGGTAAAGCTCGATCTGCAGTCGGTGCCCCGGATGGTGACTTCCGGTTTTGTAGTCGATGACCAGGACGCGACCTTCGAGGAGAAGTAGGCTGTCGATCGTGCCGCGGACGATCTGGTCTCGACGACGGAGGGAGAAGGGGACTTCGCGGAGGATCTGTCCGGTGGCGGATGCTTCGAGGAGGTCACGGAGCTCCGGCCGTTCCATGAGTTCCCGGTAGAGCTTGGCGGCCGATCGAGCTGCTTGCTTTCGTTCCTGCGGAACTCGTCCGGAAAGCTCCGTTGCGAGGGAATCCGCTCGTTCCGCGAGCGCCTCGTCGATGGGAACCGAGTATTCGAACATCCGATGTACGATCCTACCCACCGCAGCGTCGACGGGATCGGCGGACCTTGACTGGGGTTGGGATTCGGGCTGATCTCCGGTCATCTCGCGAACAAGCTCGCTCACCGTGATGCGGGTCGGTTGCCCATCGCCGAGGGGTTGCAGATCGGACCGGTACGCGGGCTCCTCTTGGCTGCCCCGGTGACGAGCGGGCTCACGATGGGGGCGGATTAGCCGAATCCGGTGGGCGCGATCTAAGGGAGTCCAACCCAGCTCGTTATCCTGGCTCGTCCGAGCTTCTTGGAAGAGCGCGCTCAGGTCATCGGGGAGTAGCTGCAAGAACGTCGCTCTTACATCGGCGGCCGAGAGACCGGAGGCGACGTCCGTGAGGCCGGAAGCGCAAAGGATGAGGCGCCTTCGCGCTCGAGTCAGAGCCACATAAAGAAGTCGTTTCTCTTCTTCGACGGATCGAGCGGGTCCTTCCGACTCCGGGCGGCCCAAGGCATGAACCTCGACTTCTCCTCCCGGTTTTTCCTTGATGCGGGGCAGCGATACGTCGGTTCGCGTGGTCTGATCCATGTTCACGACGAAAACCGTGTCGAACTCGAGGCCTTTGGCGGCATGGATGGTCATGAGATTGACCGCGTCCACCGCTTCGAGGACGGCGAGAGACTCCTCGCCGGTGGACGCGCTATCCAAGAACTCGGCAAGCCGGGACAAGGTCAGGTAGCCTCGGTTTTGGGCGCGGCGAAGCATCTCCAGGATCTTCTTGAGATTCTCCCACCCTTGAGCTCCCTTCCGTCCTCTTAGACATCCCGCGTAGTCGGTTTGATCCAGGATTTCCAGGACCAGATCGGCCGGAGGGAGCCGATCCACCTGCCCGATCCAATTCCGTACGTTTGCGGAAGCCCGTACCGCGGCAGATCGATCCCGCGGAGTGAGTGTCGGCGGCAAGTCTCTGTCTAAGGTTTCGCCCCGCAAGAGTTTCGTCAAGGGACCTTCGCCGCGCGGGCGTCTCCGCTCTACGGCGAGTAGGGCCAGCCCGGCATCGGAAATTCCGACGAAGCGGGAACGGAGCAGCTCCGCGGATCGCAGCTCGGAGCCAGGTTCCGAAAGAAACCTTACCAGTGCTTGAATGTCTTTCACCTCAGGGGAATCGAAAAAGCCCAGCCCGCGATACACATAGGTAGGCACGCCTCGATCGACGAGCGCCTCCTCGTAGACGCGGTAATGGGTACGGCTCCTGAAGAGAATGGCGATGTCCTTGGGACGAGCGTGCTCCTCTCCCAAGAGGCGCACGATTTCGTCCCCGACCGCCGCCGCCGCACGCGGCAGGTCGGGCTGGACTACCATGCCAACCGGGCACTTGTCTGCACCTCTTTCCAAAATGGGGAAATGATCGCTTTCTTGGTAACGAAACGACCACTCGAGATCCTGACCGACCTTCGGTACGCCGGAAAAGACATCGTTCAAGAAGTCCAGGAGCGTTCCTTCAGCGCGAAAACTCTGGCGAATCGTCAGGCGTCGGCCGCCTCCCGGTCGGAGTCGCAACAGCTGTCGGGCAGCCTTCTCCATGACCTCGACCCGCGCATCTCGCCAACCATAGATGGATTGCTTTCTATCGCCGACGATGAAAATGGATGGCTCCTTTAGCGTTCCCCGTCCTTTGCCCGATGCCTGCTCCGCCAGAATGGCCTCCTGAACCAGTCCCGACCCCTCGCCCCAGGAATCGATGAGCGTCCGTACCAGCCGCCACTGCACATCGTTGGTATCCTGGAATTCATCGATCAACAAATGATGGTAACGAGACTCCAGCCGAAAACGGCTTTGTGAGAACTCCTCGCGCCTTTCGAGCAAGTTGACGGCTTGCAAGAGGACGTCTGTGAAATCGAGCCCCCTTCTCGACTCCTTGAGATCGCGAAAACGTTCCGATGCCAGGCGGTAGAGCTTCCACAGCTCGCGGACTCCATAGAGGTCACGATCGGCGAACCAACTCGAGTAGACGTCCGCGACCGTCGGGGCGAGCGCCAAGATCTGGTCCCGATGGGTCTCGTAGCTTGCCCGGTCCGGGAAGTCTGCGATTCGAAACTGTTGTGAGAGTTTCTTTCGAGGAAGTTTTTCGCTCTGGGTTAGAAAGTACGCGGCGACTTGCTCGACGTCCAACGGTGTCGCTCGTTCCGAATCGATCGCTCGGAGAAACGCGAAGAAAAGCGCACGGAAGTTAGGCAACGATCGTTCGGGCCCGGTAGCGAAGAGTTGCTCTACGCCGTCTCGGCCCTCCAAGACGTCAGCCAGTCTCTCCACGGTTCGTCGAAGAACTGAATCGAGGTCGAGCTCGCGGGGGACTCGGCTCCCCACGAAGCGACGGAGCGCTTTTTCTCGCACCAGGCGGTTTCTGAGGAGATCGTGCAGGCTGCGTCGCAACGCCGGTTCACCGAAAGTCGAGATCAAGAAACCCATATCCGGGCCGCCCGTTGAATGAGAAGGGTGAGAAGCGCCGAGGGCTTCTTCGAGAGCCATCTCGGTGAGGCGCTGCGTGTCGACTTCGTCCAGCAAATCGACGTCGGGATCGAGGCCGGCCTCTAGGGGAAACTCTTTTAGAAGACCCAGGCAGAAAGCGTCAATGGTGGCGATATGGATGTCGAAGAGACGATCTCTCACCGTCGACCAGAGGGCTTCCCGACGACGTAGCTCCTTGATGATGCGGCTCTTCATCTCACCGGACGCCTTGCGGGTAAACGTGATCGCCAGGATGTGTCGAGGGGAGGCCCCTTCTTCGATGAGGCGCAAGTAGCGATCCACGAGGACGCTCGTCTTACCGGTGCCGGCGGATGCCTCGAGCGCCACGTTGGAGCGAGGATCGGCGGCCTGCTCGCGGGCCAACCGATCCTCGGGTAGGAACTCGCGGTTCATGAGCTCGCGCTATCCTCTGCCCTCGGGGACTCTTCGATCTCCTTGCGGCAAACTCCCACGTACCCACACGTATTGCAGAGAAAGTCTTGGTAGGGACGTGGCTCGAGCCGTCCTTGAGAGATGTTCCGGTACGTGTCTTTCAGGAGGACGGCCACCCCCTCCGGATCCTGGCGGGGCACGGACTTCCGCTCGCGGAGACTCAAGTAGGAGCCTCCTACGTTGGGGGCGGCGAGCCGCTGTTGGAGACAGGCGGCGTAGAGAGGCACCTGGAGCGATACTTTGGCGTTGGGAGCTCGTCCGCTCTTGTAGTCGAGCACGTGCACCGATCCGTCCTCGTCCACGTCGACGCGATCCGCACGTCCCTTGACCCGAACGAACCAGGGACGTTCGCCGTCAGGGCCTTCTGGAAACTGAAAGTGATCCTGAAAAGCGTACTCCACCAAGCGCTGGCGCGGCGGTGGCTTGCCCATCTCCTGGCGGAGTAACCACTCGATCTCTCCTGTCTGGCCTCGACCACCGAACAGCCTTTCTAATTCGAGGCGCCGCCGTTCTGGCGGGAGTCGCTTCACCGCGACGCGACGAAAGACAGCGATGGTTTCTTGATAGTTTTCCTCAGTAATGGCGCGCGGCTTGTCACCGAAGCAGTCCCATTGCTCGAAACCTTGCCTTAGGATCTCGTGGAGCAGAATGCCGCGCTCCAGTGGAGTCATCGATTCGTCGATGTCTTCCTCTTCGCGGAGCCCCAGTACGTGTCTTGCGTAGTACTTGAAAGGACACCGAAGGTAGAGCTCGAAGGCGGTCGCCGAGATCGGTTCGGGTTTCAGGAAGGGGAGTGCGCCCACGCTGGCTCTCCGTTCGCCGGCCGAGCGCTGTTCGGTCGGAATCAATCCCGTTCGGAGCGCCTCGGCTCGCGAGATAACGAGTCCTTTGAGCGCGCCTTCGGGTAGACGCTCGTGCCTATCGGCCATCACGGCTTCTATCTCTTCGAGAAAAGGAGAGGCAACGGTAGGGATTTCGTCTTCGAGCTGGTGGCGGAGGACGGCAACCGAAGTCGACGAAAGGCGGAGGAGCTCGATGAAGTGAGATCGCTGCGCGGCGAGCGCCTCGGTATCGGTGGGCCATCCGAAGTCCTTGAGCAGCCATTGAGGATAGAAGATGTTTCGAGGGGAACGGGCCGGCCACTCGCCTTCGTTGAGGCCAAGCAGCACGACCAACTCGAAGGAACCCAGTCCCGCTGAACGGGCGTCGACAATCTGAATCCCGTCACGGCCGCTCCTCTCGGAGAACGTGTGCGATTCAATGGCCCGGTGGAGCCGGTCCTGGAATGCGAGGAAGGTGAGTGGTGGATCGCCGACGTGTCGCGCCGCGTCGGATAGCCGTTCAAGAATCGAAAGCAGCGCGCCCCGCGCCCGCTCGTGCCGTGCTTGGTCGTCGAGCGCATGGGGGAGTCGTCCGAGCTCGTCGAGAAAGTCTCGAAGGCAGTCGACCTTAGTCCCGAGCGACGTTTCGGGACCCCGGAGAGGGATGAGTCGTTCGCCGATGGCGACCAGGGCTTCGATCGCCGGAAGCTCGGTATGCTCTTCCTGCTCCAAACCCGGCAGGGCCTGTTGCACGGGGAGACTCCGTCGGTGCGCGCTCATGCGGTGCCACGCGTCGGTTCCTCCCGATTCCCTGGATCGGACGAGCTCTCGATCCAAGGCCGCGACGGCAGCGGGTCCCACGTCCGGAAAACGAAAGAACGGACTGCGAAGCAGGCCCATCGCCGCGTCGCGACGGCCGTCGCGGTCGACGAAGGCAAGCACGAGATCGACGGCGGCCAAATAAGGCTCGACAGCAAGCGGAAAGTCGTCCTGAAGTTGATAGGGAATGCCGGCCTGGCCCAGCGTTTTCTTGGCCAGGTAGTTGTATGGAAGAGGGGAGGGGACGACGACCGCAATGCGGTCCAGTGGTGGAAGCTGGCCCGCGGCGGCACGAGCCTTCAGCAGCCGAGCTACTTCGGAGAGAACCTCCTCCCGATCGCGGGCGATGAAAGTCGTTTCTTCCTCGATCGCCGGTTGCAGTAGAAATGGTGCGATCTCAGTCGGACGGCCATGTTTCTTCTCAAGCGATGCGGTAGCGAGTAGCTCGCGGACAGGATAGCTGGGGGCGGTACCTTCCGGCACCAGAAGCTCGATCGATCCCCGGTCGGCGACCGCTTCCAGAAACGTGAGCTCCCTAGGCTTGACGGCATCCCCTCCCAGGACGAAAGCGCTGCGGTAAGGAAAGGGTACCGCGTGTTCGACGAGAGCCGAGAAGATCGTAGACGAATCCTGAAGACCGAGCGAGGAGAGCTTCGTTCGATAGCGCCTTAGGCCTTCGCCGAGGAATCGTGTTTGCGCCGCCATGCGCTCGGCGCCCAAATCATCTGGGGCGTCGAACTCTTCTTCGGCGCGCGTCAAGAAACGCTCCAGGCTGTGACCGGACATCCAGAGCTGGTCGCTCCAGGCCAAAATGCGGGAGGACAGTGCCTCGCGCGGTGTGAAGGGAGGTGGTGTTTCCGCGAGCGCGGCTTCTTCCATCGCCTGCTCCAGGAGCACTTCGCGCAACAAGGGGTCGACCAGTCGAAATCGGCCAAGAGAACGTTCCACGAGGTTGGCCGTCAAGCTGGCCATCGTCGCGATTGTTGGCAGGACGGTCGCTGTCCGCTCCTTCAGCAGATGGTGCTCCAGCGTGTTGCGAAGGAGGTGCCCCGCCGCGGCGGTGGGCACGAGAATGACGATATCGCGGAGCGAGAGCGCTCCGCTCTTCGATTCTTCGAGCGCGCTTAGAAGGTAGTCATGAACGCCGCGCCAGCCGTCACAGAGGACGAGACGAGACCTGGGGTGGGTGTCCTCTTTTCCACGACCTCTCACCAATAGGCCTTCCTCGGTACTCTTATTCTATGCACTTGGCGTGAACGAGTGCGAGGAGCTTGGTAGGGTCGAGGGGCTAGTGCTAGTGGTCCGCTGGGCCCCAGAGCTCTTCCAACCTCTGAGCGCGTCCGCAACCCCATTTGTAGTATTTGTAGCGGATGGGGTTCTTCTTGTAGTAATCCTGATGGTATCTCTCGGCCGCGTAGAACATGGATGCGGGAAGAATTGGCGTGACGATGGCCTCTGGAAACGGTTTCGATGCCTCGATTGATTTCTTGGACTCCTCGCTGAGCCGCTTTTCCTCTTCATCCCCATAGAAGATGGCAGTGCGATACTGAAGCCCCTTGTCGCAGAACTGACCAGCGCCGTCCGTAGGATCGATGTTTCGCCAAAGTACTTCTAGCAATTGGCTGTAGCTGACCACTGCCGGATCGTAGAGGACCTCGATGCCTTCGAAATGTCTCGTTCGACCCGACGAAACCTGTTCGTAGGTCGGGTTTTCCTGGGTGCCTCCCACGTATCCGGAAACGACGGCACTGACCCCCTCCACTTTCTCGAACGCTTCCTCCATGCACCAGAAGCAGCCTCCGGCGAAGATCGCCTTGGCAGCCTCGGCAGTTTGACTGGTGGGCGAATCTTGGAGCACTGCGCTTGCCGGAGCGACAATGAATGCGGCGGCCAGAAACAGGCCGGCCAGTACAACCAGGTCTCTGGATCGGTTCATAGTCTGCACCTTCCTTAGGCTTTTTCCTGGGTGCCAGTATACCTCGCCTGGAAGTATCGGTCGGAGGGCGGAGATTGTGACCAAGCTTTGCATCGTCGTGCCCCCGTGCTAGGCTTTTTGCTTCTGAGCCGAAGGGAATAGGCGGGCGCCTCTATCTGGATTTAGAGATGAAAGAACCATCTTTGGGAGGTATTTGGATGAGACAAGCTTTGGTCCTGATCACCTTTTTGATGGCAGTCGTTGCGGAAGGTCAGACCCCAACCCCGGACGCCCATCGTTTCTGGCCCCAATGGCGCGGGCCCGATGGCACTGGGACCGCTTCGTCCGGCAGTCCGCCCGTCTCCTGGAGTGAAGTAGAAAACATTGCCTGGAAAACGGAGATCCCTGGGCTGGGAAGTGGAACCCCGATCGTTTGGGGAGAGCGGCTTTACCTCTTGACGTCCATTCCCGGGCAATCAGTCGCTTCCCGGCGGGTGCCGGATCCTGATCCACGTGGCTCACATGCCGACGTCGTGCCTCCGACGCATGTCTATCGGTTCGCGCTGCTTGCGGTATCGCGTGGAGACGGGCGCATACTCTGGCAGAAAGTGTTGCGCGAACAGCAGCCTCACGATGCCATCCACAAGTTCGCGACGTTCGCTTCGGCATCGGCGTTCACCGACGGAGAGCGCTTGTATGCCTACTTCGGCTCCAACGGACTCTACGCGACGGACATGGAAGGTAACCTGCTTTGGGAGAAAGATCTGGGTGATTTGATGAAGCGGCGCGGTTTCGGCGAGGGAAGCACGCCGGTCCTCCACGGTGACAAGATCATTATACTTTGGGATCACGAGGGACAGTCTTTCATTACGGCACTCGACAAGCTCACCGTGGAGGAGTTATGGCGGACGAACCGCGACGAGATCACGTCTTGGACGAGCCCGTTCGTGATCGAGCATGGAGACGGAGCACAGGTGGTGACCAGCGCCACCAACCGAGTGCGCAGCTACGATCTCGAGACCGGCGAGCTTCTTTGGGAGTCGAGCGGTCTCTCGTTGAACGCGATCCCGACGCCCGTGGGTTCGGACGGGATGGTGTACGTCACGAGTGGCTTTCGAGACTTCGTGCTCCATGCCGTCGACCTTGCCGCCGCCCAGGGAGACATCACCAATTCCGATGCCATCGTTTGGTCTCATATCGCGACACGCCCTATGTCTCGTCGCCCCTCCTCTATGACGACACGCTCTATGTTCTGAAGAGCAATTCCGGGATCCTGTCGTCCATCGCGGCCAAGACGGGGAAGACTCACTACGTCGAGCGGCTCGGGGGACTCATGAACGTGTTTGCATCGCCCGTGGCTGCCGCTGGCCGGATCTACATCCCCAGCCGAGAGGGATCCATAGCCGTCGTCGAAAGCGGCGAGGAGTTCAGGTTGATCGCGGTCAACGAGCTCGAAGACGGCTTCGATGCTTCGCCGGCCGTGGTGGACGACGAGATCTATCTACGTGGGAGACGTTACTTGTATCGCATTTCGGCAGAGCCCTCAGCTTCCGCGCAGCCGCGAAGTCGGCGGAGCGGCGAGCGCCCGAACGAGGAGTGAGGGCGCATCTTGAAGCCGTGGGCCCCCAGCCTTCGCTGAAAGCTTCGGCTGGTTCACCGAAGTTCCCTTCGTTCGCGCTACGGACGAAGGCGGACGCGACACTAATACACTAAGAGTCTTCCGAAGCGTCATCATCGCCCTCGAGCTGCTCGAGATGGTCTTCATCCATGCCGAGGTGGTGGCCTACTTCGTGCAGCACAGTTGCCCGGATTTCCTTCACCAGGGTCTCGCAGTCGGGCGATATGTTCTCCAGATTTCTCCGAAACAGAAGGATACGGTCGGGGAAACCCCAGGCGGCGTCCTGGATCGTGTCGCCCTGATAGAACCCGAGCGTGTCGTGCTCGATCTCCCCTTCTCGAAGAAGGTCCCGCTGCGGCACATCCTCCACGGCGACCTCTACGTTCTCCAGATGACGTTTGAACTCCCCGGGCAGGGACGCTAGGACGTCTTCGACGAGCCGCTCGAACTCTCCGCGCTTCATGCGATAGGGGAGAAAGTACTCACTCGGTTGCAGCTCGGCAGCGTGAGCAAACGCGCCATCGGCTTCGGCTGTCCGATCCAATTGGGTCAAAACGAGGCCGAGCGCATAGTGACAATCGGCGGAATCGGGTACGTGGCGAAGTACCTCCTCGGCGGCGCGTTGGGCGTCCCCGAATCGTGCGCGGTCGAGTAGGCGAGAGACCGTTTCGAGGATCTCGTCACCCGGAAAGCCTTTTTCGCTCAAGATGGTTTCTTCACGGCCACTGGACCTCCCGCCGCGGGAGGGTTCCCCCTTCCTGGCCGAGTATAGGCTTTGATGTAGCACCTTGCACCGGGCTTCCCGTGGAGCTCGGCGAGAAGTATCCTGTGGGCTACACCATGGAGCTAGAAAAGGCCCACTCCGCAGCGGAAGCGGGATTCTCCGACGAAAGGCTTCGGAGCGCACAGGCTGTCGTCGTCGAGGCAGTCAGGTCGAGGGTCTTCCCCGGTGGTGTCGCGGTCGTGGGTCGCGGAGGGAAGCTGGTCTCCGAGTGGGCATTCGGTCACCTGGATTATGGCGATGAGTCGCCGCCGGTCGCACTCGATACGATTTACGACGTGGCCTCCCTGACCAAAGTTGTGGTGACGGCTACGCTGGCCATGATCTTCTACGAGCGTGGCAAACTCAGGTTGGACGCCAGGGTTGGGGAGTACCTTCCCGAGTTTGCTGGCGACGGAAAGGAAGGGGTCACGGTTGCCGATCTCCTTTCTCACTCGAGTGGGATCCTCTGGTGGAAGGACTTGTATCGGTCTACACAGGAGGATGGGTCGATCTCGGAAGTCAAGGACTGGTACGTGAAGGAAATATGCCCCTTGCCACTCGACTACCCGCCACGCACCAAGTCGGTCTACTCGGACCTCGGAACGATCTTGTTGGGTGAGGTTCTAGAGCGAGCCGCGGGCCGACGTTTGGACGAGATGGCGCGCGACGAGATCCTCGATCTAGTGGGAATGGGTCAAACGTGGTTCAAACCTCCGCAATCTTTGAAGGATCGAATCGCTCCCACCGGGACGTCTTCCTGGCGTGATCGCGTTCTAGTAGGAGAAGTTCACGACGACAACGCCTTTGCGATGGGGGGCGTCGCCCCTCACGCGGGGCTTTTCTCGACGGGAAGCGACCTCGCCGCGTTCGCGCAAACCATGTTGAACGGGGGCGTGCTCGAGGGCCGGCGTGTCGTCGGGCGGTCGACGGTCGAGCTCTTCACTCGGCGGGTCGACGGGATTTCGGGGAGCAGCCGGGCGCTCGGTTGGGACACCCCTTCACGGAACAGCACCGCGGGGCGCTATTTTTCTTCATCTTCTTATGGGCATCTCGGCTTTACGGGAACCTCGCTGTGGATCGATCCGATCCGGGATCTTTTTGTCGTTCTTCTCACCAACCGGATGAGCCCGAGCCGCGACCAAGAGACAATCAATAGCGTTCGCGCGTCGTTTCACGACGCCGTGATGGAGGCTCTTGTCGAAGTGCCTCCTCCACGGTCCGTCTGAGGCGGGCCGCCACCGCAGAGGAGCGCGGATCGATGTCGAGATTCGAGATTGATGTTCAGATGACGAGCCAGCAACCCCCGTATCGTTTCAGCGTGAAGGTCAAGGAGGGCGGGGGGGCGAGCACGCACGACGTGACACTGGCCGAGACCACTTACCAGGAGCTGAGCGGCGGCGGGTGTAGTCGGGAGGAGTGCGTGCGGCTATCCTTCGAGTTCCTGTTGGCTCGGGAACCGAAGGAGTCGATCCTCGCTCGGTTCGATGTGACGGTGATTGAGCGCTATTTTCCTGAGTTCCGGGAGGAGTTTGCTCGTCTGCTGGGCCAGGGCTGACCGTCGCCAGGGCGCGAGCTTTTGCTCTTCTCTCTGGGGGCTGGAGGAGTGATAATAGCCAAGGGGGATGGCGATGAGATCGGTTCGTTGCAAGAGATGACGTTCTACTAGAGAGCGAAGAGCATGCAATTCCTAGGCTGGATCTGGGGGGTCGACACGACTTGTCCAGATGAATCGTTCCTGCAGCTTCTCGACGGAGAAGAGGACGACGACTTCGAAGAGGAAGATGACGAAGACTACTCGGACGACGGAGACGACGAATCAAAGGAAGACGATTTCGAGGCCGCCGACGACGATTTCATGGATGATGACGACGACGACGACGAGGAAGAGAATCAATAATGGCAGCCCGCCGCCCGGTCGGCTGCTAATCGTTGCCTCGGCAATGCCCCTCCCCAGGAGGTTAGCGCATGCGCAAGAAGATCATTCTGATTACTGGAGCGTCTGGCGAAGTCGGCCAAGCGCTCATCTCGGAGCTCTCCAGTTTCCAGGATAACCATCTCGTCACGCTAGATCTGAGCCCTCTTCCCTTCGATTTGGCGAACGGTACGCATATTCAAGGGGACATACTGGATCAGGCTCTGCTGGATCGCCTGGTCGCCGAGTACGAGATCGACACGATTTACCACCTCGCCGCCCTACTTCCTACGCGAAGTGAGTTCAGCCCGGAAAGGGCGCACCGAGTCAATGTGGAAGGAATGCTCGGGTTACTGAAGTTGGCTTCCGAACAGTCGCAATGGCGTGGCGAGTCGGTTCAATTCATTTTTCCCGGCTCCATCGCGGTGTACGGTTTGCCCGACCGAGAGTCCAAGGCTCGTTACGCTCGGCCGCGGGAGTGGGAATGGAATTCCCCGACCACCATGTACGGTTGCAACAAACTCTATTGTGAGATGCTGGGGAGTTACTTCTCCCAGAACTACAAACAACTGGCCGCCGAACAGCCGGTGATGCTCGACTTCCGCGGAGTCCGTTTCCCCGGTCTCATCAGCGCCTTCACGCTCCCGAGCGGAGGGACTAGCGATTATGCGCCAGAAATGATCCACGCCGCGGCTCGGAATGAGCCTTACGACTGTTTCGTGAACCCGGAGGCCCGCATTCCCTTCCTTGTCATGCCCGACGCGATCCAGGCGCTGCTCCGTCTGGCGCGAGCTCCCAAGAATTCCCTGAGCCGGCTGGTTTACAACGTCGCGAGCTTCAGTCTTAGCGTGGTGCCGAGCCGCCTGCTGCGTGCCAGCTCACCCAGCGCGGCTCCGACGATGGGGCCCAACACGAGACCGAGTAGGCCGAAGAAAATCCCGACGATTGCTCCGAGCAGCGCGCCGACCGCCCCCCACCAACTCCCTCCAAACTTCTTGGCTCCGAGAGCTCCCGCCGTGTAGTCGAGGGCATAAGCCAGGACACTGATTCCGACCAACAGTAGGAGCTTGCCGAAACCCACCGTCTCGAAGCCGGTGAAGAACGCGTAGACCAGCGCCCCAAGGACGATGAGCGGCGTGCCGGGAATGACAGGAAGGAATGAGCCCAGCAGGCCGGCGAGAATCAAGAGGCCGACCAAGATATAGACCGCGGTCACGGATGCAATTGTAACTCACACTGGATCTCGTCCCGAACTGCTGGCATGATGCGTGCCGGGAGACGATCCAGAAGAGCGAAGATGGCCTTGAATCTACGAAAAGTGGCAAAGGTCGTGCCGGGGAGTGAAACCTCGGACGGTGCCGGCGTCAAGTTGAAGAGAAGCCTGGGCACGCCTGCTCTCGACTACTTGGATCCTTTTCTGCTCTTGGATGAGTTCAAGTCGGACGACGGTGCGGATTACATCGCCGGTTTTCCGGATCATCCACATCGTGGCTTCGAAACGGTCACCTACATGCTCGCCGGGTCGATGGAGCACAAGGATCACAAGGGCCATCGGGGATCGCTCGTCGCCGGCAGCGTGCAGTGGATGACCGCGGGGAGAGGCATCGTCCACTCCGAGATGCCGAAGCAGACCGACGGCCTGATGTGGGGCTTTCAGCTCTGGGTCAATCTACCGGCGAAGGAAAAGATGTGTGAGCCTCGCTATCAGGAGTTCCCACCCGAGCAGATTCCGATAGAGATGCTCGAGGACGGCACCGAGGTCCGGGTCATTGCCGGTCGAGCTGGCGGGGTGTCTGGTCCGGTGACCGGCATCGTGACCGCTCCGCTCTACCTCGACGTGACCGTGTCACCGGGGTCTCGATTCGAGCAACCGGTTCCGCTGAACCACAACGCCTTCGTCTATGTTTTCGAAGGGGAGGGTACGGTTGGTGGGGAAGAAGTCGTCCGTGCCGGACACCTCGCGGTCTGTCAGGAGGGTGACGCGGTTCGAGTGGAAGCGGGAGAATCAGGTGTGCGGTTCCAGCTGATAGCGGCGGAGCCTCTTATCGAGCCGGTCGCTCGGTTCGGGCCTTTCGTCATGAACACCCAAGAGGAGCTTATTCAAGCGGTCCGCGATTTCCGGGGCGGGCGATTCTGACTCCAGCGGAGAGCCCCTAGTCCCAAACGTGACTGAGAGTCGTCCGCTCCCCTAGCTCGTTGTGCTCGATCACGAGCTCGACCAATCGGTCTATGTCGCGAGCGCGCAGAGCTTCCGTTATCTCCGAGTGTTGGTGGACCATCAAGTCTCGGAATTGCGGGGAGCCGTGAAAGTCGGGACGGAGCATGGTCACGATTCGGTAGGGCTGGAGCGCCGTACGTAACTGCGCGACCAGCTCTTTGAGGCGCCGGTGGGCGGTGACGTCGATGAGCAGCTCGTGAAAACGCCCGTTGAGCTCGATGAGCCGGTCGATGTCCTCCGAACTCAGCTGCTCGGCGCGCGTGCACAGTGACTCGAGGCGCTCCAGCTGCTTAGCGGTGATTCGCTCCGCGGCGAGCCGTATTCCGTAGCTCTCCAACACTCTTAATAGGCCGTATATTTCCTTGACGTCGTTTGCGGAGAGTTTGACGACCGTGAGCCCCCCAGAAGGAAACGGCTGAACGAGGCCTTCCTGTTCGAGCCGAGACAGCGCCTCGCGGACCGGAGTACGGCTGGCCCCAAGTGATTGAGCGATCTCGAGCTCCTTCAAACGCTCTCCTGGTTGAAGATCTCCGGTGACGATTCCCTTCTTCAAAAAGGCGTAGACTTGGTCAGCAAGTGTATGCCTTTCGACCACCTTCGACTTGAGCTTGCCCGTCGGCATAGATCAACCCCCCGGTTTCTGATTGGCCATCTGGCAGAGCAAACGCTCGGCTCTGACCGGGTTAAAAACTCCACAAACACAGAAGCGTGACATGTATCGGGCACATTCAGCGGCCGACTTGCGTCGGGTCTTGACCCAATCGGTCATTTTTTCCGCAAAGGCTCGGGCGACCATCCCATGGCCGCACATCGTAGTCAGTGAAAGCGTGTTCGCATCCGCCACGTGGCTCGTATTGCCCATGAACCCGAGGGAATACTCGACCGCGTGCGGTTCGATACCCGCTTCCCGACTACAACGCGCCGCGTCTTCGACCAGCGAGGAGATGTCGATGGATAGTCCCAGGTCAGCTGTCTTGACTTCTTTCAGGCATTCGTACAGCGCATCTGAATTGTCGAAGACCGCGCTGGCCGTGGTCGGTGTGGTGAGTCCCTCGATACCTCTTCCACAGAACCGTTCTCGGGGCGGCGCCAGTGGGCAAGTGGGTTGAGGTGACGGGAGGGACGGAAAATGCTCCCGTTCTTGCCGTCGCCCATATTCACGGGGTTGTGGCGAGCGCATATCTTGAGAAACTCCCGGAGTCGCTCTCGGCGGGATTCGTCGCCCGGCCCAGGCCGAGGTTGGTTTTGCCTCGGATCACCGGATATCCACGGCGAGAGAGAATCTCCGGCAAAGGGTTGTTCCCGTCCCGACCGCATACCGCGCCTATCCCCAAGGAGACGACGGTTTCTAGCTGGGGGCCGACTACTCTCGATGACGTCCAGGATTTCCTCGACCCGTCCCAAGGGAACTTTGAGCTCGACGATCGCCGATAGCACCTTTTCATCGAGGATGTCGGTTCGGAGGTTTCCTCGTGACCGGTCGGCCATGAGCTGGGTGACGGGGTTGTTCGGTTCGAACTCCGCGCCTGCGTTTGCTAAGGCAGCGGTCATGCGGTCGATATCACGGAACCACGTGCCCACGCCCGGGCGGCCGAACTCCACGACGAAACCAGCTTCGCCCGCCTTCACTCGATGGGTCACATCGTTGGTCTTGACTTCTTCGGTTCCTCGACCGTGGACTCCGGAGAAGGCCCGCCTCACGACGCGCGGCCAGGTTAGCTCCTCCGGCTCGAACGCCGCCGTCGGGCAGACGTCGGGTTCCGGTTCGAACCGAAGCCGCATCCAGCCGAGAACTCGGCGTGCGGAGCGGACCAAGGTAGGATTCAGGTGCTCCTGGCTCATCCCGCGGTAACACTGGTAACACTGGTAACACTCGACGCAGTTATCTCGGTCGACCTCGGCTCGATTCGAATCTGGGCTAATGGCGATCGCTCCCATCGGACAAATCGGGACGCAATTGCCATAAGCAACACACCTGGAAAGGCTTATCCGCATGGCCTCTTAAAGTTCCAATTGCGTACGGTATGCCAGGCACACTCCCAAGTCAACCTGGGAGTAAACGAACTTTCAGGGAGTGCAGGGAAGTCAGAGGGAGTTCAGATCGAAGTCGTCGTGCAGGCGTGGCACCAGACACCGAGCCGGGAGCTCGTCTTCGATGCGGCCGGCCAATGCCTGGGAAGCCTCTGGCTCGCTGTGGGTTACGAAGATCCGGCGGGGAGGCTTCTCTAGGGAGCCGAGCCAGCGCAGGAGCTCGTCAGCATCGGCGTGAGCGGACAGTCCCTGGAGCGACTGGAAGCGTGCCCGCACCGGAACCTCTCTCCCATGCACCTTCAGGGCTCGAGCCCCCTCCAGAAGAGCGCGCCCCCGCGTGCCAGCGGCTTGGTAACCGACCAGAAGAACAAGGTTTCGCTGCTCCGGCAAGAGGCGACGCAAATGGTGAAGAACGCGGCCGGCGGTGAGCATCCCGCTGGCGGAAATGATGATCCGAGGACCGGGAAGCTGGTTGAGCTCCTTGGACTGCTCGACGGTTCGATGGAATTTCACGTTACTTGGAAAAAGGCGGCTTCTTCCGTCTTCGCTCAGGTGTTCATCCAGGCTATCGTCCGTTAAATGATGGCTGTAGATGCGAGTGGCATCGACCGCCATCGGACTGTCGATATGGATGGGTACGCTGGGAGGTCGCCGGCGTTCATGAGCTCGCGAAGGATTAGGGTCACCAGCTGGGCTCGTCCCACCGCGAAGGACGGGATGAGGACAATCCCGCCGCGTTCGAACGTCTTTTTAATGGGCTCGCTCAATTGGGTTTTGAGTGGGCGATGATCATGCGCTCGATTACCGTACGTAGACTCCACGACCAGAAAATCACAGGTTGGTGGCACCATCGGATCGGAGTGGAGCGGGACCCCGTAGCGTCCTACATCGCCACTGAAAACCAGCCTCGTCTCCTCGGTGCCCGACGATAGGTGCAGCTCGATCATGGCCGAGCCGAGTATGTGGCCGACATTGAGGAAACGGACCTTTGCGCCGTCTCTAAGCTCCAGCCATTCGCCGTAGGGTACGGCTCGCATTTGCTCAATCGCCGCCCCGGCGTCCTCACTCGTGTAAAGGGGTAGGGCGGGTCGGTGCTTGCTGAATCCTCTCTTGTTCGCGTAGTTGGCGCCTTCCTCTTGAATCTTCGCCGCGTCCATCAGAAGAAGCTTGGCCAAATCCAGAGTCGCGGGCGTGCAGTAAATGGGCCCGGAGTAACCGTTACGCACCAGCCGAGGAAGATAGCCACTGTGATCGATGTGGGCGTGGGTCAGTAGAAGCTGGTCGACGGAGCTAGGCTCGAAGTCGGGCTCCTGCCAGTTCAGCAGTCTCAGCTTTTTCAGCCCCTGAAACAATCCGGCGTCGACGAGAAGCCTCCGCTCGCCGGTGCTCAGAAGATAGCGGGATCCCGTGACCGTACCGGAGACGAGAGGGTTTTCGGCGAACAGCGTGAGTGTCTCCCATCTCTCCAGCATGTAGCGGACCGCCTTGCCGAAGTCGCTTCGCGGCAATCCTCTTTGGCTCTCGCCCCATTGCCGAATCGCTTTCAAAATCCGCTGCGAACGTTGCTTGCGTAAACAAAGTCTCAGTTTCTGAGCTTTTTCATCGCCGGGAAACGGACCCGGGACCTCGCGTTCGACTTCGTACAGCTCTCCGATCAAACGAAGCACTTCGGAGCAAGCTTGCGGGTAGTGCTCGCTGGCTTCGTCGAACTTTCTTTTCACGTGCGCCCAGCAGTGGGCGAGACGAAACTGTGGACCGGCACGAGCCGCGTAGCCGTCTGGACCGGCTCGAGCTAGCACCTCGTACACCGCGTAGCCGTCCACAACCGCGATGCCGGAGTAGGTCCCCAGCACCTTTTGGCCATCTTCCGTCGATTTCGTCGGCAGCATTCGGTAGTACGCGATGTCCGGACTCGAAACGCCCCACACCGTGCCCGCCGACTTCTTCATCGAGCCCATCAGAGGCCACCGCGTTTCGTCGGCGTGGATGACGGGTGACTCCAAAACCTTCTCTCCCAGAGCGTCGTACACCGGATTCAGATGACGTGCCAGTACGTTCAGCTGGTCCCACAGCGTCTGGCTGTCGATATCTAGCCCTTCGCGGCGCATCATCCGAACCTGGCGCTCGAGAGGCATATGGTCCAGGTACTTGCTGATGGCCACTTCGGTCGCGAACTCCACCGAGTAGCGGCCTCCGGGCTGAAGCTTCGTCGCCGCCGGTGCGGTGACGACGTTCGCGTTACATCGGCAGCGGTACTTTTTCCGCAAATGCCGTTCGATGACGAAGCTCCGCTTCACCACCGTCACCACTTCCGATTCCTCGTATTGACCCGCCATCTCGCCGTCGCACACCGAGCACTTTTTCTCTGTCTCGGCGAGTTCGATTACTTTGTCGACCACGGGAAGATGAGGCTGTTCGCGCGGGCCGTGCCCTTTCTTCTTGTTCTTTTTAGCCTTCGTTTTCTTCCGGGTCCGCTTTTCGTCGATGCGGAAAATGCTCTCTCGCTTTTCCTGTAGTTGCTTGAGAACCGACAGTTCAAGTTGCTCCGTTTCCGGCACACCATGGAGTCTCGCCAGTTCCACTCGCAGACGAACGTTTTCATTGACGAGGCGCTGGTTCTCGTTATCAACGAGGAGAGTTATCTGGCGGAGTGTTTCGAGGTCGTGTTCGTTTTTTATGCGAACCACGGAATACGATTAGATCATAGAGACGATCTCACGGCAAGTGAAAAATGCTTCATTTCAGGAGGTGACAAAGATATTTTTCCGACCAACCGGCTCCCCTCCAGAAACAACGACAACTCTGTCGTCGTCAGTCGCACTGGCTCGCCGTCACCGCTGGACCACAGGCATGCGAACTTTCCCTCTTCGAGACGTTTCGCGTAGACGCACAGTCCGGTCCCGTCCCAGTGCAGAACTTTCGCGCGGATTCGGTTGCGGCTGACGAACAAGTACAGCTCACCGCTCAGCGGGTCACGACCAAGCTCGTTCATCACCAGCGCCGACAGACCGTCAAAGCCCTTGCGGAGATCCGCCGGCGCCGCGTACGCCCATGCCGACACCCGACGGCTATTCCACTTCATCCCAGCTGCTCAACAAGCCGCAGCAGCCGCTGTTCCGACAGACCCTCGATTCGATACCCTCGCGGGGTTACCAGCGTAATCTCCGTGCGTTTTTCCGATTCCACGACTTCGACACGCCGAACGATACCCCTCATAGCCTCCTCTCGATTCCATCGAGATAGACTCCAGCCACTCACCCCGAGCCCCCTCGCGACACCCTCAAGGCTCGCGCCCTGATCCTTCATCTGATTCAGATACAGCACCGCTTCGCGACGTTGTTCCCGCGAGTAACGCCGCCCTCGACCTGTGCGGCCACGATTTTCTTCACGTGCTCGCCTACGAAATGCTGTCCTCGCTTCCATCGCTTCGCACTCCTTTCAAGACTGCTCACGATGGAACATTCCGACACGCTTGTCACGACAGGCCACGGCGAGGAGTTACCAACGAGCGACCCCCGGGCAGACTACTTATCGCATCCCGTCATGTCACGCACCGTTGCCGAAAGGACACGAAACACTCGCCACCGTCACCCGTGCCCCGAGCACTGCGGATACGGCGTTCGAAAGCACATTACCTGTATAAGGGCTGTTGACGACCTGGAACGAGGCCGGCCCGGTTGGTGCGCCGTTCGGTATGATGATCGTCATTGCGGTCGCCGTGGCGGCGACGGGTTGTGATGGGACCGACGTTGCCGGACGACGCGAAGAGATTCACCAGGGGGTTGTTGAATCCCGTCCCAGTCAGAACGACAGCGGCACCCGCGGCGACTACCGTCTCGACGCTAGCGACGGCAACGGCCGGGTCGGCCGGACGGAGGCCCACACCGTCGATGCCTAGAATCGTCGGAATGTTGAGAGTAGCCTCGCCGTAGAGGAGCTGACTCTGAAAGTTCGATTCGATGAAGCCTGATCGGTATTGACGATCTGGATGGTGCCGAAGCCGGCTCCCAAGGGGATGGCAGGATCCACTTGCCAAACGAGTAGGCTGGGCGCCCAGCTATCGGGCGTGAACGGCCCAAAGGTCTGGGGTCCAGTGGCTGAGGCGACAAACAGTTGAACCACCGAGCCCGCTGTGAAGCCTGACCCGGTGAGCGAGATCGAGCCTCCCACAACGATGGGCGAGGTAATCGGGTCGAGCGAAACCTGCGGCCCCACGGCCGTATACTGGTAATCCCGGAAGAGCCAGGACTCGCCGATCTTGTACCAGAGCCGAACATGGACCGTGCTCCCATCGGTGGGGAGGCCGGTCGCCGTGACGGACGTTCCCGTACCGAGTGAACCACTGTCGTAGTAATCGCTACCGCCCGGACTCGAGCCTGCTGTCAACGAGCATTCCGATACCGGTGCTCCATTCGCGGTCCACTGGAAAAGCTCGCTTGAGCCGACGAGCTGCCCGATCGATTCATCGAGCTGTATTCGCTTCGTTGTAATACCACTCTTCGAGTCCGTGATCGGTTCTCCAGTGGCTTGAAGGGCGGAGAGGAGCGTGTCCACCCCCGCCGTTGGATCGGTGCTCTTCAGAAGTCCCCACGCTCCCATCACGTGAGGCGTGGCCATGGAGGTGCCGGACTTAGTTCCGAAACCGCCTCCCGTCACGGACGACTGCACGGAGACCCCCGGGGCAAGCAAGTCGACCCAGGTCGCACTATTAGAAAAACTCACGACTTGGTCGTTGTCCCGCGTCGCTCCCACGGTAATAGCAGTCGATATGCATCCCGGAAAACCAGTGGCGCTCGAGTACCCGTCGTTGCCGGATGCGATTACGGTAGCAATTCCTACGGAGTCCAGCGTGTCGATTGACCCTGCCCGGGTTTTGTGGACATCAACCGAGGCGCGACAATGCGCCTGGAGGCGTCCATGGGAGAACGACGACGCAGGAAGTTCACGGGGGAGTTCAAGAAGGAAGCGGTCCGGCTGTTCAGGGAGGGCGAGGGCAGCATCGGCCAGGTCGCTAAGGAACTGGACCTGACGGAATCGGCCCTTCGAAACTGGGTGAAACAATACAAAGTTGATCACGGTGAAGGTCCACGCGAGGCTCTGACGACGGCGGAACGTGATGAGCTCCGTTCGCTACGGCGTCGAGTGCGTACGTTGGAGCAAGAGCGAGAAATATTAAAAAAGGCGGCGGCCTTCTTCGCGAAGGAAAGCGAATGAGATTCAAATTCATTCACGCGGAGCGGGCCAACTACCCGGTGCGGGTGATGTGCCGAGTTCTGAGGGTATCGACCAGCGGCTACTACGCTCAGATGAAGCGCGCGCCCAGCAAGCGACAGTGTGAGGATGGGAAGCTGAAGCTGCGCATCCAAGCGATCCACGCCCATAGCCGTGGTACCTACGGCAGGGAGCGTGTACGTCGCCAGCTTGACGGGGAGAACGTCGAGGTAGGCAAGCAGCGAGTGGCACGGCTGATGCGTGAGATGGGCCTGCAGGGTCTGCCCAGCAAGCGTTTTCGCCGCACGACCGACAGCAAGCACGATCGCCCCATCGCACCCAACGTGCTCGGCCGGAACTTCGAAGCCGAACGACCGAACCAGTTCTGGGTGACGGACATAACCTACATCCGGACTTGGGAAGGCTGGCTCTACTTGGCGGTCATCCTCGATCTGTTCTCGCGTCGTGTCGTAGGCTGGGCGATGCAGCCCCACCTGCGCGCGGAGCTTGCTCTCGAGGCGCTTCACATGGCCTTGGGGCGCCGCCTGCCGGAAAGTGGCTTGGTGCATCATTCAGACCGTGGTACTCAATACGCGGCTGCGACCTACCAGGCCGTGCTCGATGAGTACGGCATCGTGTGCTCGATGAGCCGCAAGGGTGATTGCTGGGACAACGCCGTGACCGAGAGCTTCTTAGGCACGCTCAAGACCGAGCTCCTCCACCGGTGTAGTTGGCCAACACGACGTATGGCCAAAGACGCGGTCGCGAGCTACATCGAGGGGTTCTACAATCCGTATCGACTCCACTCGTCACTCGATTACAACAGCCCAATGGTGTTCGAACGGATTCATGACCTCAAAACGGCTCATGCGAGATAATCAACCTGTCCACTTTTCCTGGGCAAGGTCACGATAAGAGAAGTGTAGGCAGCGTTGTCGGCATCACACGTCGACGTCTCCTAGCCTCCTCCCAGGCTCAGGTTGACGGCCGCGATATTGTAAGTCGTGCGTAGCGCGTAGACTCGTTGGAGCTCACTCATCTGATCGCTCGTCCAGCTCAACAAGCAAGGTGAAGCGGAGCCGCAGATCAAGAAGTTTGTGAACTTCGAGAACACCCACCAACCAAGCGGGCCAGAGGACGAGCGCTTGAAGGAAGACGCCGAAGTGGGAGTGCAGCGCCAGCAAAGAGAAACTGAAGACGAGGACGGCAGGATACTCCTACTTTGACGTCGCGCGCGAGTACTAAGAGGAACAGAAGGAAAAATACCGTCGTGCCGACACCGAAGACGTTTGTCAAGTTTCCGGCGGAAAAAGCGGAGAAGTTCACCGGGGTGAAGGGATATATCACCGCCGCCAGAAGGCGGGGATGTCCCGGCCGCTGTTGAATTTGGTCGGGTAGCGGCGGCACCTGTGAATACTCTTAGGCAGCAAACTCATCGCTGTCAAGAGATTTCTGTTTGCTTCTAAGCGCGTGAACGAGAGCGCCCATATGGCGATAGCCTTTGATACGCCGGAACTTTTTCTGCGCGGTGACGACGCCAAGAGCGGTCCATCGGCGAACCATGGAAGGACTCTACCAACGCTTGACGTTTCTCGATACTCTGCGAATGGTTCCGTTGAGATTCTCAATGGCGTTCGTCGTGGCAAGAGACTGGCGAAGTAAGGCGGGCAGCGCGAGCTTCACGACCGTGAGTGTCTCTTCCATCCCTTCACGAAGGCTTCCGGCAGCTTCGTCGTAGCCGTTTCGCTCGAGCCACGACACCAATGCCTGAAGTCGCTTGCGCGCCTTGTCGGCACTCTTGCACTTGTAGGCTTCCTTCATCGTCTGGAGCACGTAGGCGTGACGAGACTTGGGAAGGTACGAGCGAAGATTCCGGAGTTTATGGATCTGGCACCTTTGGATGACCGCGAGGTCCCCCAAAACGTCGACGAGTGCCTTGCGGATGCCTTTGCCTCCGTCCACTACGCAGAGAATCGACTCATCGACGCGCAAGCCTCGCTCGAGAAGGTCCTGCAACATCGCGGTGCACACCCGAGAGTTCTCCGTCGAGCCCAGCCATATACCCAGGGGCACCTTCGTTCCATCTATTGTGATACCGAGAGTTACGACGACGGTCTGTCCGGCCACCTCAAGGCCATCCAGCATCAGTGCCGCAAGCTCGAACTCCTCTAGCCGCCGAGACAGGTATTCCTCGAGCTTCTTAGTCGTCTGGCTCACGAGGTGACGGCTGGCGGCACTCTTACTCGTGCCACGAGACTTCAACTTGGCCGCGGGTTTGTCCAGACTCGATTCGTAATTTCGGGTCGATACCCCCACCAAGATCTGATTCAATACTCGCTCTGGAAGCGGGTCTTCTTCGCGGAAGGCTTCGAAGTGTGGAAGCGACGCCTCCTCGCCCGACTTCGAGCGAACTCGAGGTCGCGACACTTGGATGCGACGACCACCGAAGCTCAGCTCTCCGTTCGTGCTCCCACAGTGGTTATGAGTTCGCTCCTTCTCGTGCTTGCCCTTGAGCCCCGCGATCTCCTCGGCGTCCTCTCTGAGCAGTAGGTGCAGAGCTGTCAGTCCTTGCTCGTACACCCATTCCGTCAGATCCGCCTTCGTGGCCGCGATCCCAGCTATCATCGGTAGCAGTATCTGACCGACTTGGCCAACTACCTTGCCCGTAGGCGAGTGCGTTTGCTTTCTTACTGGCTTCTTCGATTTCCTAGGCATTGGTGGCTCCTTGTCCCCCTCTGGAGACGGTTTATTGGCAGACCTATTCTTAGGCCGGCCAAAGAGCCGCCGCTACCCCAAATTCAACATCCGGCGGGACATCCCCCAGAAGGCCCGCATCGGGGTCAGAGAAGAAGGTCGTAACCAGAAACGCCAAGGCGAGTCCGATGCCGACGTCGGCGAGGGAAGTGATGACCTGAAGAACTCTCACGCCGTCGAGCCCGAGGGCCGCCCAGGGAGCGGATACCAAGTACAGTGAGATGGGATAAGGAATGAGAAAAGGAGGCTCGAGCTGGGTTACCGAGGTTGGGAAGAAATTCCCTCCCATGACCTCCCGGAGTCGGTTGAGTTGGAAAACCACATCTGAGCTCAGAAAGAGCGGGTACAGGGAACCGCTCACCTTGAGCAGGACGGCGCCCAGGAGCGCGGCGGCCAACCACGGCTTCTTCGATTCCGAGAACCAGCGGACGCCGGCGAAGAAGCGGCGCAAGACGAGCGCGATCAGTAGCGCCGTTGCGGCGAGGAACACTACCTGGCGCGGATAGGCTGTGTAGCGAACGCTGTCCTGCGAAAGTAAATACACGTAGCCGGTCGACACGGCCAGGGATAAAGGGGAAGCGAAAGTCAGCTCGAGTCCGAGGACACGGCCCACGAGAAGAAGCAGTAGCGACGCCAGCGCCATCAGCAAGATGGGCTCAATGGGAGCACCCGGAGGGGCGGCAAACTCGACTCTGTGGACGATTGCCCCTAAACGAACTCCGCTCGGGTAACGCACGGTCTCGGAGTGAATACCGAGGGTGAACGTCGAAGAACGAATGGGAGCGGAGAAACGATAGGTGGTTATTCGTCGCCTTCCGACGTCGCCATGCGTGGTCTGCCCGTCGGCCGAGAACCGAACGGCCGGGCGGGCGTTTGGCCGCCGTCTCGGAGCTCGTAATCGCACCTCGAGCTCGAGCTCTTCGCCGCGCGGCATGTTTCGCAAGACGATAAACGAGTCTCTGCCGGTCCAGCGCCACCCCTGCGAGATGGCGTGGCGATCTCCCCGAAAGTCTTCAATGAACCCACCTTCGTAGCGATTCCTGAAATCGACGACTCCGTTGGCCGGCCCACGGTAGAGGGACCAGACCAGGCCACCGGTCCAAAGGATGGGGAAGGCGACGAGGGCCACGTTGATGAGGATGCTATGCCGCGTTACCATTCGACGCTCAGGCCGTAGAACTCTTCGCCTTTTATCTCACCCATCGCGAACTCGTCGTCTCCTCTAACTCGAGACTATTTTTAATTACGGTATTCTGGAGGCTGCGCGGGAGAACCTGGCGGCGGGCCAGTAGCCGAGGGCCCTACTTGGACGTCGCAGCCAGCCTGCGGGGATCGTACCCGAGGTTCGGGCCGAGCCACCGCTCTACCTCCTCGATCGGCATCGATTTGCGCGTCGCGTAGTCGATCGCTTGATCCTTCCCGATCTTGCCCACGCTGAAGTATTTCGCTTCGGGATGGTTGAAGTAGATCCCGCTGACCGAAGCCGCGGGGAGCATGGCAAAGGTCTCGGTTAGGGAGATGCAAGCGTGTTTTTCAGCTTCCAGCAGTCGGAAGAGGGTCGCCTTCTCAGTATGATCGGGTGACGCGGGATAGCCGGGGGCGGGGCGGATCCCGCGATAGTGCTCGCGAATCAGATCCGACTTGCTGAGCTTCTCGTCTCTTCCGAAACCGCAATCTCTACGGGCTTGTTCGTGCAGTTTCTCCGTTAGCGCTTCCGCTAAACGATCCGCGAGGGCCTTGACTATGATGGCCTGGTAGTCGTCGTGATCCTTTTCGAAACGCTTCACGAGCTCGGCGACGCCGTGGCCGGTGGTGACGGCGAAGCCGCCGATAAAGTCGATGGCGCCCGATTGCAACGGAGCCACGAAATCCGCGAGCGCCAGGTAGCCCTTGCCGTCCCGCTTGAGCTGTTGTTGCCGGAGGGTGTGGAAACGGGCCAGCTCTTCCTTCCGGGTCGAATCCTTGAAGACAAGGATGTCGTCGCCGTCGGAATTGGCGGGAAAGAATCCATAGACCGCCCTGGCTCGTAGCAGCTGCCCCTCGACGATATCGTCGAGCAGCTTTTCGGCGTTCTGATAGAGCTCCCGAGCGGCTTGGCCCACGTCCGGCTTGTCGAGAATGGCCGGGAACACTCCGCGAAGCTCCCACGCGTGAAAGAAGGGTGTCCAATCGATGTAAGGCACGATATCGCGAAGAGGAATGTCGGCGAGGGGCCGGATGCCGAGAAACTCCGGCTTTGCGATGAGCGTCGGCTCGGAATCGATCTCGGCGTGCTTCCGCCGGGCTTCCTCGTACGAAACGAGCTCGCGAGAAGGACCGCCTTCGTAGTCTTCGCGTGCCTTCTCCTGCTCTTTCTGATTCGTTTCCAGCAGGGCTTGCTTCGCGGTCGAGCTCATCAAATCACTGACGACACCGACGGCGCGAGAGGCATCTTCCACGTGCAGCGTCCCCTGGCTGTAGGCGGGGGCGATCTTGACCGCCGTGTGCTTGGGTGAAGTCGTCGCGCCGCCGATGAGGAGCGGTACCTTGAAACGAGTGCGCTCCATTTCCGAAGCGACGTGGACCATCTCGTCGAGAGAGGGAGTGATGAGCCCGCTCAGTCCGATGATGTCTACCTTCTCGTCCTTGGCGGTCTGGAGGATTTTGTCGGAAGGGACCATCACACCGAGGTCGATCACCTTGTAGCCATTGCATCCCAGCACCACACCGACGATGTTCTTACCGATATCGTGGACATCTCCCTTGACCGTCGCCAGTAGCAGTTTCCCTTGCTCGCGGGCGTCCGGGGACTCGGCCTCTTCCGCGTCCATAAAAGGCTCCAAGTACGCCACCGCCTTCTTCATCACCCGCGCGCTCTTGACGACTTGCGGTAAGAACATCTTGCCGGCGCCGAAGAGATCTCCCACGACGTTCATGCCGTCCATCAAGGGACCCTCGATGACCCGCAGCGGGCGGCCGTATTTCTTGCGCGCCTCTTCGGCGTCTTCTTCGATGTAGTCGGCGATTCCCTTGATGAGCGAGTGCTTCACCCGTTCCTCCACCGACTCTCGGCGCCAGGCTTCGTCTTTCTCTTGAACCCTGCCCGGACCGGAATGCGATTGCGCGTAGTCGGTGAGGCGCTCGGTGGCGTCGGGCCGTCGGTTGAACAGGACGTCTTCGATCAGGTTCCGGAATTCGCCGGGGATTTCGTCATAAACGGCTAGCTGGCCGGCGTTGACGATTCCCATGTCGAGCCCGGCGTGGATCGCGTGGTAGAGAAAGGCCGAGTTCATGGCTTCCCGGACCAAATCGTTGCCGCGGAAAGAGAAAGAAAGGTTGCTGATCCCGCCGCTGACTTTCGCACCTGGGCAACGCTGCTTGAGTTGGCGGGTTGCTTCGATAAAGACCTTTCCATAGTCGTTGTGCTCGTCGATACCGGTGGCCACGGTGAGCACGTTGGGGTCGAAGATGATGTCCTGCGGAGGAAAATTCGCTTGCTCGATGAGGAGGTGATACGCGCGTTCGAGGATTTCTACCTTCCGACTCGTGCTGGTAGCCTGACCTTCCTCGTCGAAAGCCATAACGACTACCGCCGCTCCATAGCGTCGGAGAACCCGCGCCTGCTCCAAAAACTTGTCTTCTCCTTCTTTGAGGCTGATGGAGTTGACGATGCCCTTGCCTTGCAAACACTTGAGCCCGGCTTCGATGACCGAGAACTTGGAGCTGTCGACCATGATGGGAAGCCGAGCGACATCGGGCTCGGTCGCCAATAGATGCAGGAACGCGGTCATCGCCTTTTCCGAGTCGAGCAGCCCCTCGTCCATATTGACGTCGATGATGTTGGCACCACCTTCAACTTGATTCCGCGCCACCTCGAGGGCTCCTTCGTAGTCCTCCGAGGTGATGAGGCGTGCGAACTTTCTAGACCCGGTCACGTTCGTGCGCTCGCCGATGACGATGAAGTTGGACTCCGGCCGAATCGTAAGGGGCTCCAGACCGCTATAGCGCGAGTAAGGCTCCGGACTGGAAGGAGTACGCGGGCGAACTCCGCGGACCGCCTCGGCGATCGCCCGGGTGTGATCGGGAGTGCTTCCGCAGCATCCCCCTGCGAAGTTGAGCCAGCCCTCGCCCGCGAACTCACCTAGAACCTTGGCCATTTGCTCCGGTGTCTCATCGTAACCTCCGAAGGCGTTCGGCAAACCGGCGTTCGGGACGCAGCTGGTGAAGATATCGGAGATGGTGGACAGTTCCTCGACATAGGGACGCATCATTTCCGGGCCTAGGGAGCAGTTGATCCCGACCGCGAGCAGTGGCGCATGAGACACCGAGTTCCAGAAGGCCTCCGGTGTTTGTCCGGAGAGCGTGCGCCCGCTGGCATCCACAACCGTGACGGAAGAGATGATGGGAACTTCCTCGCCCCTTTCTTCGAGTAGCAGCTGGATTGCGAAGAGCGCCGCCTTCATGTTGAGGGTGTCGAAAGAGGTCTCGGCGAGAAGAATGTCGACTCGCCCGTCGAGCAGTCCCCGCGCTTGCTCGTAGTAAGCGTCGCGAAGCGCATCGAAGGTAACCGCGCGCAACGACGCATTGCTCACGTCCGGAGAAATCGAGGCAGTACGGTTCGTGGGACCCATCGAACCGGCCACGAAGCGCGGGCAGTCCGGCTCTTTTTCGGAATATTCATCCGCCACGCGATGAGCGATTTCCGCCGCGGCGCGATTCATCGCATAGACCTGCGACTCGAGACCGTAATCGCTCATCGAGATGGCGTTGGCGTTGAAGGTGTTGGTTTCGAGCACGTCGGCGCCGGCTTCCAGGTGAGCGCGGTGGATCTCTTCGATCATCTCGGGCTTGGTCAATGACAACAGGTCGTTGCAGCCCTTGAGATCCTGTGGATGATCGCTAAACTGCTTGCCTCGGAAGGCAGATTCGTCCGGCTTGTAGGCCTGGATCATGGTCCCCATGGCCCCGTCGAACACCAGAATCCGTTTGGAGAGGATCTCCAAAAGCTGGTCACGTGCGGAATTCTTCATGATTGGCTATAGTTTACACTGAATCCCTGAGTCGGTCGGGATTCGCGAGGAAACCCATTTTGAAGATGCTGGCGTGGGCGCTCTATTGTCTCGTCGTCGTTGCACTTGGCGCGCCGAGCCAGTCCGCGTTCGCCCAAGATGAGGTCCCGCGTCCGGAACAACTGCTCGGTTTCCGCCCCGGTGAAGACTTCAAACTAGCTGACTACGACGAGATGCTCGAGTATTTTCGGGCCGTCGACACGGTATCCGACCGCGTTCGGCTCCACGAGATTGGGACGTCTACACTGGGGAGACCCATGGTGATGGCGGTCGTCACCTCACCGGACAACTTCCAGAGGCTCGAACGTTATCGGGAGATCTCTCGCCGGCTCGCCCAGGCACGAGGAGTGAGCGAGGAAGAAGCCCAGGCCTTGGCGGCAGAAGGCAAGGCGGTCATTTATATAGATAGCGGGCTCCATGCAAGTGAAGTCGCGCACGCGCAGCATTCTTTCGAGCTCCTCTACCACATGGCGTCGGATACCAGCCCGGCGACGAAAGAGATTCTGGACAAGGTGGTCCTCCTCCTCTTGCCGTGCGTCAATCCGGACGGAATGGATCTGGTCGTCGATTGGTACAAGCGAAACCTGGGTACTTCCTACGAGATTAGTCCGCTTCCCCACTTGTACTCGAAATACGTCGGTCACGACAACAATCGCGATTGGTTCATGTTCACGCAGACCGAGACGCAGAACGTGGGACGAGTCATCTATCAGGAGTGGTTTCCGCAAATCGTTTACAATCACCATCAGGGAGTACCGTTGCCGGCCCGAGTCTTCATCCCGCCCTTCGATGGTCCGATGAACCCGAACATCCCTCCGTTGGTGATGCGCGGCATCCAGTTGATCGGCTCCGCCATGGCGCAGGCCTTTGCCGAGCAAGGAAAGCCCGGCGTCGTGTCCCAGATGCTGTACAGCACGTGGTGGAACGGAGGTCTCCGGACCTCGCCCTATTTCCACAACATGATCGGCATCCTGACGGAGACGGCACTTCACAAGTACGCCACCCCCAAGTTCTATTCCGAGGGAGACTTACCGGACAGATTCGCAGATGGAACGAGCGCGAAAGAGCCTTCCACTTTCTATCCCGATCCGTGGCGGGGAGGTTGGTGGCGGCTCAGCGACGCCATCGACTACATGGTGACGGCGTCATTGGCTCTTTTGGACGTCGGCGCCCGGCACAAGGAGAAGTGGCTCTACGGTATCTACCGAATGGGCCAGGACAGCATCGAAAAGGGTAAGAATGAACCTCCCTACGCTTTCATCATCCCGGCGGATCAGAACGATCCCAATACCGCAACTAAACTGGTGAACACGCTGATTGCGGGTGCCGTCGAAGCATCGCGAGCGGTGCGTCCTTTCTCGGTCGAAGGCGTCGAGTATGGAACGGGAAGTCATGTCTTTCTGACCTCACAACCCTTCCGGCCCTACATCTTGGATTTGTTGAAGCCACAGGATTATCCGGATCAAAGGCTATACCCGGGCGGTCCACCCAAGGCGGCTTACGACATCGCCGGCTGGACGCTTCCCCTGGCCATGGGGGTTCGCTCGGTGGAGGCGGCGGATCGTGTCGAAGCCGAGCTCGAGCCGATCGGGCGAGCGAAGCTGCCTCGAGGGAGTCTGGAAGGGCAGGGGCCGATCCGCCTTCTCGACCCGCGCGTGAATGACAGTTTCATCGCGGTGAACCGTCTTCTGCAACAGGGAGCCACGGTTTTCCGTTCTCGCACGAGCGTGGGACCCGCTGCCGACTTGCTACCGCCGGGGACGTTCGTGGCCACGGACGCAGGAAGTCTCGACGACATTGCTCGCGAGCTGGGGTTACGCGTGCGACGCGTGTCCGGCATCGGCGGCGAGGGTTTACGGATTGAGCCGCCGCGCGTGGCGATTTACAGGTCCTGGGTCGCCAACGTCGACGAGGGTTGGAATCGCTGGTTGTTCGAACAGTTCGAGTTTCCCTATGAGAGTCTTCATGATGCGGAGTTGAGGACGGAACCGCTCAACGATCGCTACGACGTGATTCTCCTTCCCGATAGCTCGCTTACGGATCTCGTCGGTGGGCACGAAGAAGGATCCGTGCCCCCTGAGTTCGTGGGTGGGATGGGTAGGGTCGGAGTAGCCAAACTTCGTCAATTCGTCCGCCAAGGTGGGACACTCGTTGCGTTGGATTCTGCCTCGGAGCTACCGATCGAGTATTTCGATATTCCGGTGGAGAGTGCCCTACGGGGAATCGAGCCGAGCGAATTCTATTGCCCCGGCTCGCTCCTGGAGATGGAGTTCGACCCCGCTCATCCGCTGGCTTATGGAATGAGTCGGTCTGCGGTGGGGTTCTTCCGAAACAGTCTTGCTTACAATCTGGTACCGGACTTCGAGCCGCAACACGGTCAGGTCGCCGTCAAGTTTCCCGATCGGAAGCTGCTGCGGTCGGGTTGGATTATCGGTGAGGAGCTCCTTCGCCGCAAGGCGGCGGTAGTGGACGTTCCTTATGGACAGGGGCGCGTCATCTTGATCGGCTTCCGCAGTCAGTTTCGTGGTCAGACCCACGGAACTTTCAAGCTACTGTTCAACGCACTCTATTACGGGACAGCTACTTCTGCTCCGCTTCCATGAGTCATCCCACGGACGTTCGTTGATGAGCCGCTCGGGGACATGGGGTCTCGTCCTGGGCGTATCCATGGCGTCCTGGCTTGCCTATTCGCAAAGGGCCGCGCCCCTCGTTTTCGACGGAGAACGCGCTCTCGCCGACGTCGAGAAACTGGTCGGATTCGGGCCGCGCCCCTCGGGATCGGACGCGCATCGGCAGGCGCAAGAGTTTCTTCTCGAGGAGCTCGCTGGTACGGGACTCGAAGTCGAGAGAGATGATTTCACGGCTCGAACACCGGCCGGGCCGATCGCGATGTCCAACCTGATCGCGGTGCACCGCGGAACGTCTGAAAAGACGATCCTCCTGGCAGGGCACTACCGGACACTAAGCGGTTCGATGATTTCGACTTCGTCGGGGCCAACGATGGCGGTTCGAGCGCGGCTGTGATTCTGGAGCTGGCGCGCGCAATGGGTCGTCTCGAGCCTCCGCCAACGGCTACCGTTTGGTTGGTTCTTCTGGATGGTGAGGAAGCGCTTGTCCATCGGACCGACACGGACTCTCTTTACGGGAGTAGACACTTGGCCAGTCGTATGGAGGCGAGCGGGGAGCTCAGCCGAGTGCAGGCATTCCTCCTAGTAGACATGGTGGGCGATCGCGGGCTGGGAATTCAGCGTGATATGTACTCCACTCGGTGGCTTCAAGATCTGGTCTGGTCCGAGGCTCAGCGACTCGGTCACTCTGAGCATTTTCTGGAGTCAAGAATCTATATTGAAGACGATCATGTCCCCTTTGCGCGAAGGGGAGTCCCGGTCGTCGATTTGATCGACTTCCAATTCGGTCCGGGAAACACTTTCTGGCATTCACCAGAAGATACGCTCGACAAGTTGAGTGCCGCCAGCCTTCGAGCCGTGGGGGAAACTCTGCTGAGTATTCTGACCGAGCTCGACCGTCGACTTAACAAGTAGCCGACCCTCGGTTGGACCTCCACACGCTTTAGAATCCGATACGGTGCGTGTACTTGATCGTGAAAGCACGACCGGTCGGCCCACCTTCAGGGCGCGCCTCGTTGTAGACGAGGAAGAGATCGCTCAGCGGACGATGGATGAGATTGAACCGGATATTCGAAAACCATGAGTCCACGATACTGTTGTATTGAATGAAAGCGTTTAAGAACATGCTGGTGGTAAAGGAGTAATCCACGCGTAGTGCTGCGAGATCGGTATTGAATTTCCCGGAAGGAAGATCCACGTCGTTACGTTCGTAGGAGATTTCGGCGGCCAAGTGTTCGCTCGCTCTCGCCCGCATGCTCCCGCGCCAGCCCGAGATATTTCCATCCCAGAACCCTCCCGTCGTGTATCGGACGGTGCCGGATAGCCACTTGCTGGGATCCGAAAAATACATGATGGCTATTTGGTTGAAGCGATAGCTTCCTATCGGGATAGTGATGCCTTCGTGGATTTCGAAGGGCTCTTCCAGCAGCTCGAAGATTCGATCGTAGTCGATCCCGAAGCGGCTGCCGTCCTGAAACTGGGTGGCGAAATCGATGCGAACATTGCGGCTTAGCTGGCGCTCAAGATCGGGTTCCGCGAAAAGAGAGCCTTCGGTGCCGATTGTGAACTGCCGCACCCATGTTTCCACACTTTTCGGCCTGAGATTCCTTTCCAGCTCCCAGGTTGCGATGCCGACGCCACGCCGTGGGCTGAAACCAAGGTCGTTGCGATACCCTTCGCCGATGTGCGTGTAAGAGAACCTCGTCGTGTAAAGATCCGCAGTCCACCGGAAGGCACCTCGCCCCGCCCAGGGGTCCCCCACCTCGTTCTTGCTGTTACTTCGGAGGACATAGCCATCCACATCAATGGTTCGTCTGAAATTGAACCGCACATCGGCCCCTGCCACCCGACTATGGCCATCCTCATCCGAGGACTCTCGCCCGAAGTAATAGGCCCCGCCCGCGGAGTTCCGCATGACTTCGCGTGTCAACCGCACCGCCGTGTAGTTCGCGCCGGGTATGCCCTCGTGTTGCCGGGTCTGCATGTTGAGGAGCCCTACCCCGTAGCGACCCGACTTTCCGGTGAGACGGCCACCAGCGAGGATGGGGACGGGCTGCCCTTCCCGGAGTCCTATCCTACGACTGAAGAAGGGGAGCAGGGACGGGGCATCTCCGCCAAACCCGCGACCCAAGTCGCCGACTTGGAAACTGCCCTGGTTCTCCAGGAAAAACTCTCTCTTCTCCGGAAAGAACAAGCCGAAACGGGTCAGATTGACCTGCTGGGCGTCGGCTTCGACTTGAGCGAAATCGGTGCGCCACGACGCGTCGAGCGTTAGAGAGCTCGCGAGACCGTACTTCAGATCGACCCCGCCGTTGGGGTGGTTGGACCAACCGTTCTCGTCTTCCTCAAGCCCGCTCTCCAACGAGTTCAGGGCGAAGGGTTTGACAGAGAGGTCACGCCCAGGACGGACGCCCTCGATATTGGTCAGAACGCCATGGTAGCCGTTTCTGAATTCATTGAACTGTCGGGCGACCGGCGACCACATCGTGATCTCGTTCTTGCGCCGGATGATCCGCATGATTTGCAAACCCCACTCTCGTGCTGCTTCCGGTTGGAAGAACCGCAAGCTCTTGAACGGGATCGCCATTTCAACGGTCCAACCCCCATCGAACCTTCCGGTTTGCACGTACCAAACCGCATCCCAGTCCACGTTGGTCTGGCGACCGTCATCATAGGTTTGCAGATCGCGTTTGGCTCCGGCGGGATTCGTCGCAAAGGAAACGGTATTCCGTTTGTCGTGGAATGTGTCCAAGACCAAGGAAAACGCGTCCCCGTCTCGGTAGCTGAAGTCCCGGGTGAGCTCGTTGGTGACGACCTGGTCGACGTCGCTGTCGTACAAACGCGCACCAACATAGAGGTCCTCGTCGTCGTAGAGGAAGCGCACCTCCGTTGGTTCGGTCGTTGGCGCCCCCTCCTCTGGGACTTGCTGATAGAAGTCTCGGGCAGGCTCGGCCAGATTCCATGCCGGCTCCTCGAGCTCCCCATCGACGGTTACCGTGTCCTGAATGAGTACAGCGGCAACTCGTTTTGTGGCGCGAACTTCGGCGAACCAGCGTTCCTTGTCTTCACCCGTTTGGACGCCTCCACTGGCGCCGGAAGAAGCGGCCGGGAGGGTGGTCGAAACCAGTGCGAATATGAGAGCCCGGAGAGCGAGTTCGTTGCCGGCCATCTTCGATTCAGGGCGTCAGGACAAACAACGGTGATCAGGGATACAAGAGGACGTGGCCCGGTTGTTCGATATCGATGCTCTCTCGCACCATGTCGGCGAAGTGCCAACCGTATCTGACTAGATACTGCACGGGGGAGATTTGCCGCTCCTGCATATCGAAGTTCGGAAACAGCGAGGTGCGGGCCGCGAAGAACTGGCGACGCAGCGTGTCGTTTTTCTTCTTGATGGCCCGCCGGCCCTTCGTTTCCAATTCCTCGAGCTGATGCAGCAGTTTGCCTCGGGTCGAGCGCGCGGTCGAGGTGAGGGTCGGATCGATGGCTTTCAGGTCTTTCTCTAGTGTTTGGGTAATCTCGCTGATACACGTCCTGGCGCGCGAAAGATCTTCTTCGAGCTCGGGAGGAGCGAGATCCTTCAGAATGTCGTTCAACAGGGACTCATCGTCGGCCCGCAAGTCGCCGAACTTCAGGTCTTGACGGCGTAGGAATTTTGCAGCCGGTTTCTCCACCAGGGTGAGGCTCGCGCGGGGGACGATCAGGGGGCGCGGTATTCCGAAGCGTTCGTACACGCCTCCCAACTGGGAGAGGTAGGCGATCTCGTTCGGCCCGGCCACGAAGGCCAACGTTGGCAAGAGATGGTCTTGAACGATCGAACGCAAGATCACGTTCCCGCTGAAACGTTGCGGCTCTTCGTCGACCAGATGCTGAAGCTCTTTCACGCTGACCGGTGCTTGCTTGGGGGCGAGACGAAAGCTCGAGTTTTCCAGAGTGATATGAGAACGCGTCGGGTTCGCGTAGAGCAAATTCAGCCGGTCGTCTGCGGTTTCCGCCTGCGCGTGATAGCCCTGGGCGACGAGCTCGGCCGTGGATTGCTCGACGAGGCGAGAGCTTTCGCGCCCTTCCGAGATCTCGCGTCGGAAGATCGAACGAGCTAGAGACTTGACCGAGCGCGCAGTGGGATCGACGACCGCCAGGCCGGTGCCCCGAGTCATGCGCAGAAGCCAGGCCCCGAACGCCTCGGCGAGCGTCTTTCCAGGTTGGTAGCTCTCTTTGACGGCGTCCAGGACTGCCTGCTTGAACTCGGAGGGGGGGAGGCAATCAGCGGTTCGCGTGATGAGGCCGTCGATGGATCCATCCAGCCGCAGGCCGCCGACCGGTAACGCTTCCTCTTGCTGCGCGGGCTGGTAGCGAAGGGTGGTCAGCTCCTGAGCCGCATCGAGAAGAGAGAAGGAGCGGATTTCTTCGAAGTCGTGGTCGTCGGCATCCATCCAGAAAATCGCAACCACCGGCAGGCCTAGCTGGGAGCCGACCACTCGAGCCAGCTCGACTGCAGTCAGCGCTTTGTAGAGGCTGTAGAGCGGGCCTCCCAGGAGACTTACTTGTTGGCCGGTGACGATTGCGAGCGCACCCTTCTCGATGGAGTCGATAGTCTCAGATACCGCTGGGTCGCTACCCATTCGCTCGTTCTGCTCACGAAGGATTTCGGCTAGAGCCTTGGTCTGACGAGGGTAGGCGGAGACGTCTTCGGCGACCCGCCGCCACGCGCCGGGCTGTCGGATATCGCCGGAGAAGAAAGGAGCTAACCGCTCGAATCGGTAGAGGTAATCGAGGAAAAGCGGTTTATAGAAGGAGAGCTCTCGGTAGTCCAGCCGCTCGATGGCATCCGTCATTCGGTCTCCGCTTCAATCAAGCTCCCTCCCATGGGAGGCAAGCTCCCTCCCATGGGAGGCAAGCTCCCTCCCATAGGAGGCTATCATAGCGCAGAGAGAGCACTGCCGAATCCGGCACCTCGCGGTACCTCATGGATTGCGGAGAGCGTCGGGAAGGAGTTCAGCTCTCGGTGAACTCAACGCGGAGGCAATCGACGTGAATGCTCTGGCCCCCTTGCGGGCTGCCGTTGTGACGGAAGTCGGGATTCACCGAGTAGAAAATCTGCTTACCGCTTCGGCGGTCCCGTACCAAGCTCGAGTTTCGCAAGATGGTGGGGTGGTGGGAGACGCGCGGCTGCGCAAGTCCCAGCTCTTTGGCGAGATCCGTGACACACAGCTCACCCTGCAGCAAGATCCTCAGGATCTGGAGTCGGGTGCGATCGCCGATCGCCTTGATGGCCCTCACCGTCTCGGTATCGGTCACCGACACGGAATGTGACGCAGATCGCTCGATAGCTTTGCTCCCGCGCCGTACCATTGGATCCTCGCAAGGGCGAGAATAGCGGGCTGTTCCGTTCGGCGATGTAACCGTTCTTACAATCCGCCGACGGAAATAGGGAGCGTCTCGATGGACGGGGTGGCCGTCGACTCGTTGACACTCGTAAAGTGTTATGATACAGTAAGTTAAATTGGATTGGTGGACACTGACCGGGTTTTTCGGTACGTCGAACTTCTTGAAACTCCGAACCGAAGCAATGGCCCGTGGAGGGCTCCTTGAACGCTCCCCGTGAAGAGGTCCCGAGCAAAGTAGGTCGCTACGCGATCGTCGAGGCGATCGGTTTCGGTGCGATGGGTGCGGTCTACAAAGCGTTCGATCCGCTCATCAAGCGGACGATCGCCATCAAGACCATCCGCCTGGACATTCCTCGCAGAGTCCTCACTATCGGACTTTCATCGAGCGCTTCTATCATGAGGCGCGGATATCGGGCACGCTTTCCCACCCCAACATCGTCACGCTGTTCGACATCGGCGAGACGGAGGAGAAGGTCCCTTTTCTGGCGATGGAGTACGTCGACGGGGAGACGGTCGCCGACGTACTGAACGAGGGGCGGCGTTTCAGACCCGAGCAAGTGATCGGGCTGGTGTCCCAAATGGCCGCGGCTATCGACTACGCTCACGCGAAAGGTGTCATCCACCGGGACATTAAACCGTCCAACATCATCGTTCACGACGGCGAGAAGGTGAAAGTCACCGATTTTGGTATTGCGAAGATGGTCGACTCGGAAATCACTCATAGTGGATCGCTCCTCGGCACACCCAGCTACATGTCGCCAGAGCAAGCGATCGGCGAGAGCCTCGACGGTCGGTCGGATATCTTTTCGCTGGGCGTCGTCGCTCTCGAAATGCTCTCCGGGCAACAGCCTTTTCCCGGCAACAACGTAACATCGATTTTCTACAAGCTGGTTCACGCCGATCCGGTGCGGCCGCCCAACCTCGAAGTGCTCGGCCTCTTGCCGGACAAGTGGCATCAGGTGTTCTCCAAGGTTCTTTCCAAGAACCCACCCGACCGCTACGAGACGGGTGCGGTGTTCGTTTCCGAGTTGGAGCTGTGTCTCGGCTCATGGTTCGGCGCGCTGGAAGGGGAGACGTTGTACGTGCCGGCCTCGACCGATACGGGACTGCCGCCGAGTGCGAGTGAGTCGAGCGAGCCAAGTAAGCCAGGTAAGGTTGACGTCGAGCAGGGCCAACGACGCGAGCCGGCATAGGATGACGAGGAGGTCGTTTTCGAAGCAGGCGCGGAAACGATGAAGGACAATCCCGCTTTCTGGGGCTCTTCCAATTCCACGCAGGTCGGTGCACCCCCAACGTCTCGGGCCAAACCTTTCCTCGAAGGGGTCGGCGGAGAGGACGAAACGCAGACGGTGGGCGTCCAACTTCCGCCGGCTCGGGCCGACGTCCCGGCCGCCAGTATTCCCAACCGAGCGGCCCGGTCCGGCGGCCGGTCGGGGGTCTCCCTAGCGACGATGGCCGCGACGATGGCGACGGCCGGCACTTTCTGGAAGCAGAAACGTACCATGGTCACTCGCAGTCGGCGGCCTTTTGGTCTTGCTCGTTGCTGGGTTCGTAGTGCTCAATCTCTACACGCCGGGAGGCCAGACACAATCTGCCCAGTCGTCTCAGTCCTCAATGACTTCTTCGATGGAGCCCGTTGCGGGGAGTTTGCCGATAGGAACACCCGCGGCCCCGGTCGATGCTGCCGCGCCGCGCGCGGGCATTCTCACCATCGAGAGCGAGCCCGTCGGCGCCAGCGTTCTGATCAATGGAGCCAAGCTGGGGCTGACGCCCCTCGAGCTCTCCGAGCTCGAGATGGGGAGCTACACCGTTCGCTTGGAGAAAGCAGGATACGAGAGCGAGGAATTGATGGCTGAGCTCAACACAGAGAGTCCGCGTGCCAGTTTGAATGTGCCCATGAGGGGGCAGGCTCGCCGAACGCCGAGCCTGGCGACCCTGCGTGTCGTCAGCACGCCGCCGGGCGCACAGGTCTTGCTGGACGGCAAACCGACGGGAACGACGCCTCTTGAGAGGCTTCGAACTCGGCCAGGAGAGCGAACGATTCGCTTGCAAATGATGGGCTTCGAGCCGTGGGAGACGACCATCCGGCTCCAGGCGGGAGCGACCGAGAGCATTTCCGCGGCGCTCGAGCCGCGCGAAACGGCGCCCCCTCCATCCGAGCCCGTCACGTCCAAGATCACGGAGGGCGATCTGGTCGAAAGGGGTCCCGATGTCGTGGATCCAAAGTGCATCGATTGTCCGGAAGTGCGGTATCCCGAGGGGGCCCGTCGCGCCGAACTCGAGGGTTCGGTGCAAGTCAGTTTCATTGTCGACGAGACCGGAGCGGTGCAGAACATTATCCTGGAAGAGTCCGGAGGTGATGTGTTCGATCAAGAAGTGGTCGAGACCCTCCGATCATGGCAGCATGAGCCGGCGACCAAGAACGGCGTTCGAGTCAAGGTCCGTTTGCAGAAACGGTTCACGTTCCGGCGAGGGAATTGATCGTTGGTGAAGCTCATCATCAACCCGACTTCCGGTGCCAAGAAAGAGATTCCGGTGGCCGGCAAGATCGTTTCCATTGGACGGGATCCGTCCAATGATCTCGTCCTCTCCGACGCTATGGTGTCACGCCGGCACGCTATTCTCGAGCGAAGGGGGGAACAGTACGTTCTCCGCGACAACAGCAGCTCCAATGGCACGATGGTCAACGGCGACCGAGTGTTGAGGGAGCAGGCTTTGCGCGACGGAGATCTCATTGCCATCGGCTCGGCCGCGACTCCGTCGCCGCCTTCACCAGGTGTTTTGGCTACGCAGCCGATCCCGATACGGCCGGCACCTCCTGTTCCTTCCTCTGCTAATCCGGCGAGCGCCGCCGCCCGCGCCGGTTTGTCTTGCCTGTCGTGTGGTACCGAAGCCAGTCCGTTCGATCACTTTTGCCGTCAGTGCGGCGAAGAACTGCAGGACTCCTCGGCCAAGCAAGTCGCCTGCAAGAGTTGTCATGCCGTGGTGATGCTTCCCGCGAAGTTCTGCGGGAGCTGCGGCAAGGTGCTCTTGAGCGAAGCGCCCCGACGAACGGAGCCGTCCGAGTCGGGCTCACCGTCGGCCCCGCCGACCCCAGTCGACGAGGCGGTGAAGCCCGGAACCGTCACTCCACACACTTCACAGGCGCCTTGGTCGCCCGCGTCTTTGGACGCCAAAGTGGGCGGGCCAGGAGTCGGGGTTGCCCCGATCGCCGGAAGCGCCGTCAGCAATGCGGTGAGTAAGGTCTCCGCATCGCCAGCTCTACCCGCTGAATCCGACCCGTCTCCGTCGGCCGTTCGGCGAGTCAGGCCGTTGCCGCGGGCGGCCGGTCGACCCGGCGCCAGACTTCGGGCCTCGACGGACGAGCCTGCGGGTTTCTGGACAAGGTTGGCCGCCTATTCCATTGACTCCGTGATCGTGAGCCTATCCGTGCTGGTTGCATCCGGCGCGTGGGCCTTCTGGCTCTTGGAGCAGGGGGGGACGATGGCTCTTACCGAGGTCACGCCGATGGTCTTTCTGCTTCCGATCATCGGTGGCGCGGCGCGCCTTCTGCTCTCCGTCGTGTATCCTGTCTATTTCTGGGCCCTACGCGGAGCGACACCGGGCAAGCAGGTTTTCGGCCTGAGAGTGCTCAGCATGGATGGAGAAACTCCGATCGGTTGGCAACGCGCCATGCTGCGCGTCATTGGGTACATGATGAATTGTTTCGTAATGGGCATCGGGTTCCTGTTGATCGCCGTCTCCGAAGACAAGCGCGGCCTTCACGACCGGCTGGCCGACACCCGGGTTTTGCGGCGATCTTAAGGGTCCGCGCAAGAATAAATGCCTGTTCTTGGGTGTCGAGGCGCCCGTCTGGCAAGGCGCGAGAAGTGAATAATATCTAGATATATGAGCATTCTTCCAGTTCGGCAGCTGACGCGGCCTAGCCCTCCGCTCGACAGGCTCGCTGCGGAAGGCGGCGAGCAACGCAGCCAGACGGGATGGATCGGCGTCCAAGAATCGGTAGTTATTTTTGCGCGGGCCCTAAGCATGCCATCCTTCCTCGGTCCTTGTCTGACGAGACCTCGTTCTCTATAGTAGCCAAGTCGTAACGACAACATGAGCGAACCCTTATTTACGGATGACGAGGCAGCGGGCGCACCGCCCGCTTCAGTTGACTCGGCCAGTTCAGCGAGCCCGGCCACTTCAACAGTTTCCGAGGGCATAGCTACCGTAACAACCGAGGCCTCGCGGCCCCGGCCTTTCCGACACTTCATCGATCTACTTCACGATCTCACTATTGCGGTCGTGATCTGCGCGCTTCTCATCACCTATGTGGTCCAGGCATTCAAGGTTCAAGGCACGAGCATGGCGCCCGGGCTGGTCGACAGAGAGCGCATTCTGGTCAACAAGTTCGTTTATGATTTCCGTTCGATCGAGCGTGGCGATGTCGTGGTGTTCTGGTACACGGAAGACCCGGATGTATCCTTCATTAAGAGAGTCATCGGGCTTCCCGGTGACACCATCGAGATCATAAAGGGCGAGGTTCTCATCAACGGCGAGCCTCTCGATGAGCCTTACGTCGAACTGGGGCATGCGGACCGCCGTAGTTTCCCCGCCGAGCAAGTGCGTCCCGGACACTACTTCGTGCTAGGGGACAACCGACGAGGAAGCAACGACAGCCGGAGTTGGGGCTTCGTGCCGCGCCGCTACATTTATGGAAAGGCGTTCCTCAGAATCTGGCCGCCCGACGAGTTCGGATTGATTCAGTGAGGTCACAGGGCACTAGGAAGTAGCCTGGATTTAGATGGACTGGTGCCACGATACGCTTGAGCGAATCTGTTCAGTGTCGTAGAATCGTGGCCCAACCGAAACGGCAGGAACTTGGCACCGACAAGAAAGGAACGAGGACCATGGGTCCCCGTACAGATTTCGACGGGCTGGTTCAAGCGTTTGAGTCACAGCTAGATACCATCCGGTACTATTTCGACCGTGAAACCGGTGAGGTCGTCATGGTGTCGGAAGAGTTCGGCGAGGGCCCAGGTGACGAAGCCGGAGAAGATCAAGAGAGTGGTCGATTTCTCCTCGTGCCCCCATTCACAACGAACGATCAGTCCCAGATCATGGAGGATTTCGCCGAATCTCTACCCGACGAGACCCTGGTCGAAGAGCTCAATCAAGCACTCATCGGAAAAGGGGCCTTCCAGCGTTTCGAAGAAGCGCTCCAGAAGTATCCCAAGCGCGCTTCGAGCAGTGGCGCCGTTTCCGGACCGACAAGGTCGCCGGGCGGGCTCGAGAGTGGCTTCGGGAGCATGGGATAGAGCCGAGCTCCTAGCCCTAGCCGGCGGCTCCTTGCGGGCGGTAAGCCATCCGTTCTCTGCTGCAGACTTTCGCGAACTCGGCGAACAGCGCGTGAAAGCGGTCATCGAGGCCGGCGAAAAAACCGCTCTCCAGAATGTGATCAAATCTGATCACGCCCAGGTTCCTGCTTCACCAAGGATCGTTTCACTTCGGCTCACGCCGAAGCCAGAGCGTTCCTCTCCGCAGGCGAATCTTCTTACCCCCCTTTGCTGAGGGTTGAGGTGATTCCGACGCGGGGCTTGCTCACATCCGCGCCGGTACCGGTACGCCCATCAGCTCCAAGGCCGCCGCCATTTGCTTGCGGAATATCTGGGCCACGAACAAGCGCAGCGCTTTTTTCGTGGGGTCGGATTCTCTCAATATGGGATAGCGATGATAGAAGGCGTTGAATTTCTGCGCTAGTTGGAAGGCGAATCGCGCGAGCAGCGCCGGTTCCTCGGTGCGCATTACTTGTTCAGCGATTTGTTGGAGGCCCGTGCAAGTATAGGCGATGCTCCATAGCTCGTCGGCCTCTTCTGTGCTGAGCGCCTCCCAGCCACCCGAGATAGCTTCTTTCGGAGGGCGGAGGGCTTCGAGATCGAGTCCCAACTCCAACTTCTGAACAATCTTGTTGGCTCGAACCATCGAATACTGGAGGTAGGGCCCCGTGTCACCCTCGAATGCGAGCGCTTCCGAGAAATCGAAGGCGATGACCTTGTTCTTGGCGAACTTGATCATGAAGTAGCGTAGGGCACCCCGCGCGATGGTTCGCGCCAAATCCTCCTTCCGCTCGGTGGATAGCTCGGGATTGCGTTGGGCCACCTCGCCGAGGGCTTTCGTCTCCAGCACGTCGATCAAGTCGTCGGCTTTGACACCGAGCCCCTTGCGGCCCGAGACCTCGAGGTAAGCCTTGCCGGAGTCGTCCTCACTGACTTCGAAGCCAAGCTCGCAACAAGTGGCAGGAGTTAGGGCGACCATCTCATACGAAAAATGATGCGAGCGGTGCAGTGTCTCCTCGGAACTGATGAGAGACACTCCGTGCCGCACGATCTTCTGCAGGTAGGATTGCCGCGTGTCGATCACATTGTAGACGCGGGAACCCTTACCGAAGGCTGGGGCCCCGGGCTCGCTCGGCTCGGACGTCGTCGACCATGCGCTCGAGCCATCCGGGTAGGTATGGAAGCGGCGGTATCCGAAATCGAGATCGAGCTGGCCGAGCTTCCAGAGTTGGTAGGCGATATCCTTGCCGACGTAAGTCACGGTTCCATTCGAGCGGACAATCACTTTTTCGTCCGATGCTCCGCCATCCGTTTCTTCCGGCAAATCCATAACCCAGCAGCCGGCGTTCTTTCCGCTTTCCGCGAGTCGGACAGCGCGCTTTTCTTTCAAGAGCTCGAAGGCCATGTCCCAGAAGTGTAAGCGAAGAATGTCGCCTTCCCAGGGGAGGAGATCGTAGCGGACCCCCATCCGCTCCATGGTTTCTAGATGGCACGCCGCAATGCGAGTTGCGACCTCCTGCGCGATGGCTGCCTCCGGTAGCTTTCCCTCCTCGATCGCCTTGAGCGTCGCCTCCCGGCGAGATACCCGGGCCGGTTCCTCCACGAAGTATTCGGTGACTCTGGCATAGAGGTTCCAACAGTAATAGTCGAACCGTGTCCCGGGCCCCTTTTCGGCCTTGACAGGCTTTTCAGGCTGTTCGGACATGGATTGGATCTCGGCGAGGCCTTTTTTCTCTAGATCGACGAACCCCACGACGACATCGGCCACCTGGACACCGGTGTCGTCGATGTAGTTCTGAACCTCGACCGGCTGCCCGGAATACCGCAGGACGCGCACGAAGGTGTCCCCGAGAGCGGCGTTGCGGAGGTGACCGATGTGAGCCGCCTTGTTGGGGTTGATGTTCGTGTGCTCGACGATGATTTTTCCGTCAGAAGGCGGTTCGTCTTGCGCTTCGCTGCAGAACGCCTCGAGGTATCGGCCGCGATCGAGGAAAACGTTGAGGTAACCTGCGTCGGCGATTTCGACCTTCTCCACTCCTTCGATGTCGCGAAGCACCGAAGCCAGCTCCTCGGCTATCTTGCGGGGCGCACGCTTTGCATGTTTCGCGAGGTCGAACGCCACCGTAAAGGCGATATCACCCAACTCCGGTTGTGGAGGCGTCTCCATGACGATCTCCGAGAGCTCAACGTTGAATCGATCTTGCACCGCCGTGGTCAGCCGGTGCTTTAGTGTCCGACGGATGTCTTTTCCCATGAGCCGAAACTCTAGTGTCCTGTATCAGTAATTCGTCACCTAATTCTTGGTCCCTTTTGCGCGCTGGCTTCGTTGCGGCATCGGCGCAGGTCGGCCTTCGGCCTAGCCCTCCGCTCGACAGGCTCGCTGCGGAAGGCGGCTCGAAATATCCAGATATGACTTCGTCGTCACGCCTCGCCAGCGCACAAAATGGCCTCGAGCCTTAGGCAACGATCTACTGATACGGGACACTAGTCTATCTCATCGTGGCGGGCGGTTTCATTTCGATCCGGGCTGGAGCTGACTGGGGTATGATGTCGCGATGACCGGCGAGCTTCCAGGGAGCGTCTCCTTCCCATCCGCCGGATCAGGCGGAATACCCAACTACAACCCTACCCGTCGCACCGCTCTCGTCCTCGTCGGTGAGGGGACATCGGCCGCCTATTTGGCCGGTGCGCTCGGGGCCCTCGAATCGGCAGGGGTTCGCGTGGATCTGGTCTTGGGTAAGGGTGCCGGGGCTGTGGTCGCTGCTTACGGTGCCATCCAGTCGGCGGGCAAGCTGCTTGGCGAGGACGGCCTGCTCGCCTCTCTCGGTCGGACGGGTTGTTGGCGGCTTCGGCCGCCCTATCGCGCGGCGTTGTATTGCTTGACCGCTGCCTTTGCCGTCTTCATCTCTCCGGCATTGTTGGCCGTATTACTCTTGTTGGCACTGCCATTCATTGCAGCCGCGAGGATCATCGCCCCCGACGCAATGGCATCGCTCTCCTCGAGCATTCAGGAACAAATTGCCGCTTTCTCAGCGCAGCTCGATCCCATCTATCTCCGAGCCATGGCATTCCCCATCGCGGTCCTGTTCGCTCTTCTCCTCGTCGGCTGGCTCGTTCCCGGTGTGGCGCGTCGATGGGAAGGACAAACGACCTTGGGCCGATTCCTGGGAGAAGGCTTCATCCAGCTCTCGCCCTTTTCAGGCCGTCTGGAAAGGAGCCTCTGGGAGGCCGTGAGGGGTGCGTCCACCGAGTCCCGACCGCAGCAGTTGCGGGATGTTGGCTTGTGCTATCGAGATTTGTTGTCGGCGAGCCTCGGACAACCGGGCTTCAGTGAATTGATTTTTTATGGTTTGGACTTGGATACGGGTCAAGAGGTGCCTTTCGTGCTCTTGAAGGACCGATGGTTCACACGGATGGCCGGACGCGGTCCCGGCGGCGGTGCGCTCTTGGCCGAGCCCGTCAACCTCGCGGGAGAAGCCGGTTCGCTGTTGTTCGATGCGCTCCTTGCTTCCGTCTCCCCGCCTGGCCTTGCTTCGGGCGTGCCCTTGAGGCTTCCTTTGGCAGGGCGGAACGCGGGCGAGGTACATCGTTTCACCTCCAGCCTCCTGACCGGTCAATCGAGCATTGCCGATGCGATCGCGGCCGGTGCCGAGCAGGTCATCTATGTGAGCGGGTCTCCTGCTTCGAGCTCGGAGGAAACCGGAACGGTGGGACTACTCTCGTCGTCGTCGGTCCGGCGTTTGTTGGAAGAAGATCTGCGCTGGGCAGAGCAGGTTGGGCTCCCGGTATTCATCGTGCGGCCGGACAAACAAAGGTTGCGGCTGTTCGAGTTTTCGGGTCGGCCGCTGCCCGGAGGAGATAAGCTCACCACCACGGCCCTCGCGGCGCACGGGGAGCGAGATGCCTTTCGCCTGTTCATCCGTCCCATCGTGGGCGAGGTGTCACCAGTTCCAGGACCACTGGATGGCGGGAAGGGGCGCCCCGGGCGGGGTGGTAGTGTTCCGGGCGAAGGGGTCGGTCGCGAAGAGGAATAGGGCCCGCGGGAGTTTTGATAGGGGACCCGGCAGCCGAGAGCGACGAACCGATCTAGAATGAAGTCATGGACGACGGCCTGCTTGGATTAACCTTCGCCGGGCTCACCGTGATTTTCACGGCGTGGATTCTGCTTCTCACGGTCAAGTATCTCCGCTTTCGCAGCCTGGCGCCGGGCTCTATCCTGTCCTGGGAGTCTCCGCGTCCATGGTTCTTCGGTCTTTGCCTGTGGATCGGGTTCTTCATGGTCGCGATGACCTTTTTGAGTGGATTCATCCTCGACCGTCCCCCTCTGCACACCGTCGCGCAGGGGCTCATGGCGGTTTTCTACACGGTGGTCTTTCCATTGAGTTTCCGGATTAGGAAGGGGTTCTACGCCACCGGCATTTTGGCGGAGCGCGGCTTCCTTCCCTACCAGAAGATACGTTGGCTCGGTTGGAAAAAGGGGCAGGAGATCGTCCTCGCCCTCAGGGGTGAGGACCGGTTCCTGCGCCAAACCGACGACTTTCTACGCGTTCCCGGCAACTACTACGGCCAGGCTCGCAGAATCCTGGCCGACCGCATCAAAGATCAATCGTTGGCTCCCGAGACGAGCGTGCTCGGGCTGGAGGGCGACGCCTCTGCTCAAGAGCGGGTGTGAAGGCGAACGGAAGCCCCTTCGCATCGATAACATGAGTGATAGAATGCCCCTCTTTGATCTCGCGCTGATGCGCGCTCTCATCGGCAAGGAACTTTGATGCCTTGGAAGGTCTTGTTGGGCCTGCCTCTCGGCTGCGTCCTGGTCCTCGCTGCCCAAGAACCGTACCGTTTCGAGTCCCGCGTCTATATGGTCTCGGTCCCGGTGGCAGTGACCGATAAGGAAGGCAACTTCGTCAGGGATCTGGAAGCATCGGATTTCGAGCTGTACGAAGACGGCATCGAGCAAGAGGTCACTCTCTTTGCGAGGGGTCTCGACGAGTCCTGGGTCGGGATGGATCCGGCTCTGAAGGAAGCCGCGTCGGGAAAACAAGTCATGGGATTGATCCTGGACGCGAGTGGCAGCATGGAAGACCAGATGGGCTTGGTGCATTCGGCGGCGCTAAAGTTTCTGGACAATATTCCGAAAACCGAGCATCTGGTCTTGCTGGATTTCGACGAGAACATGCGAATTTCGGAATACTCTTCGGATGACCAGCGGCAGATCGCAGAGAGGATCTATGACGTCGAGGCAGAGGGCTGGACCGCTCTGTATGACGCGGTGGCTACGGTTCTCGAACGGGTTTATTACGACGACGGGCGTAAGACGCTCGTGGTCTTCAGCGACGGCGTGGATTCGAGAAGCACACTGAGTATGGGGGAAAGCTTCGACGTCGTGAGAGGCTCCGACGTGACCATCCATTCGATTCAGTTCAGTGGCACGGGCGGCCGGAGTAACCTTCTACGAAACTTCGAGCAGGGAAGATTCCTTCGTCAGATCTCGAAACTGACCGGCGGCTCGCATGCCGTCGCCTCGTCGCTAGAGGATTTGGACGAGTTCTACGATCGGATTCTCGACGAGCTCTTCAATCAGTACACGTTGGGTTACGTCTCCACGAATACCGAAGCGGATGGCAGCTATCGTAAGATCAAGGTCGAAGTGGCCAGGAAAGACGTCGAGGTTAGGGCGAGGGAAGGGTACACGGGACCCTTCTTGGAAGAAGACACGGAGAGAGGGAGATGAAAGCAGACTTTCAGGTGCTCGACAAACATTATCAGGCTGAGATTCGCCCAGAGGGAAGTAAGACCGAGGACGAAAAGTTCGAGCTCTACTCGGCAGCCGTCGGCAGCCAGGATGGAGGGGCGATCGAGGGGACGCTCAAGATAACCCCCCAGGCCATCGAGCTGGCCGGTGAGAGAGCCACCCAAGAAGGTGGTTCAGCGGAGGAGTGGCTAGCACGCGGCTGCGCGCGATCCTTGGCCGCCGAAGTGCTCATCCGGGACCTGAAGCCCGAGTTCTCCTTTATTGTGGATCACCGGTGGGTCCGAGCGCTCTAACGCCGAATCCTAGTCGCCTGCGGCCGCCAAATTACGTGGTTGCTTTGACCGGAGCTAGCCAGGCGAATCCCCGGGAAGCTCCGGCGCCGTCAAATCGCACGGGCAATCGAGCGCCTTCAGGAACTCGATCAGATCCGTTCTCTCTTCCGACGTGAGCTCGATCGGCTTCAGATTCTCGGTGTCGAGATACGTGTTCTGAATCCCACCTCCCAGCATCAAGTCCACCGCGTCTTCCAACGTTGCCACGCTTCCGTTGTGGAAATACGGGGCGCTCCGACTGACATCGCGAAGGCTCGGAGTTTTAAAAGCGCCGGTATGGCTCTCCTCTTCGGTCACCGCCGCCCTGCCGCGATCGGGCTCGTCCGCGTCCATTCCGATTCCGACGTTGTGGTACAGCAGATCGGTGAAGAGAATGCCGGAGTGGCAGTTTCCGCAGCCTGCCTTGCCCAAGAAGAGCTCGGCGCCGCGTTTGGCGCTATCTCCCACCGCATCTTCGTTGCCGCCGCGCCACTCGTCGTACGCGGTGTCCCCGCAAAAAAGGCTTGCCCGCTCGAAGGCGGAAATGGCGGCGACCACGTTGTCGGGCGTGGCGGCATCTCCGAACACCTCCTGGAACTGAGACGCGTACCCATCGATGCCGTTGAGCATCGCGACGATTTCTTCGGCGTCCGCACCCATGTTGCCTCCCGTCCATGCCGCCTTGGCTTGGGCTTCCAAGGACGAGCTACGACCGTCCCAATAGAACTCGGTGTGGTAGCCAATGTTCCACAGTGGGGGGCTGCTCCTAGTCAGCTGTCTGCCGAGAGCGCCCTGCGCCACCGGCAAGCCGTCGGTGAGACCGTGCTCGCAGACATGACAGGAATAACAGGAGCGGGTTCCGTCCGCGGAGAGCCGCGCGTCGAAGAACAGCTGCCGGCCTAGATTGACCTTCTCTGGCGTCGTGGGATTGTCCGCTGGCGCGGGGACGTCGTCGAAACCTGCCGGCGGAGCGGGCAGTCCAATGGCTTCGTCGCCTTCGGCCGCGGGCGCGCCCACGGCGGGTTCCGAAGTCGGCTCGGGAGATTGACATGCTATGAATCCGCTGATTATGGAGCTGATAAGGATGAGGTTGGGGCTGGCCGATCTGAACATTAGGAACCTCCTGGATAGGCTAAGCGTCATCAATGGCAGCCATCATAAGTAAGAATCCGGCCTAGGGCTACCCTCTTTTCCTCACCCCGATGAGCAGGATCATTGAATAAGGAGGGCTCTCGAACGGTATACTCAGGAGGGATTATGAAAAACCCGTCGGGTCGGGCTATAATAAAGTCAGTTAGCCCTGCAATTTGTAGGTCGCTGGGGGCAAACGGCCGCATCGGGCCAGGGCTTTGGTATCTATCTTGAGGTCATAGGGGAAAACGGAAGCGTCGACCCGCGACCTGTCCCGGCGTCGCGACCGCACTATTTTCGACAGGGAGTTTCCTGAATGCGGCTCCGAAAGCTTGCCTCGATCGCGATCGCGATCGTCGGTCTCGGTTTGATCTCGTGGGCACTGGCCCGCGGTGTTTCGAGCCCGCCCGAGAGCCCAGAGTCATCGCCGATAGAAAGCTCTTTTCTCTCGTCTTTTGCTCTCGGCACCCCAGGCGAACCAGCGTCTCTACAACAAGCGTTCGCCGCCAGTCCGTCGGCGCGGGGAATGGATGACGAGTTCCAGGTTCCCACGCTCGGTAGGCCGCGGGAGTTCTATTTCACCAGGATGGTGTATACCGGCTATGGCTTCCGGAACTTCCGTAGCTGGAGCGTCGATTTCCCCAAGGCCGATCGGCAGTTCTTGATCGGGCTTCGGCGGCTGACGAACCTCGATGCCTACGAGGCGGAAAACCCTGTCCAACTGACGGATCCCGGCCTGGGGCGCTTCCCGTTCCTTTACGCCGTCGAGGTGGGGTACATGGCTCTGTCAGAGTCGGAAGTGTTGGGGCTGAGACGGTATCTGCAGGCCGGCGGGTTCTTGGTTATCGACGATTTTTGGGGCAGCTACGAATGGGAGAACATCGTCATGGAGTTTCGAAGAATTCTCCCTGGTTACGAGATCGTAGATATTCCCCGCGACCATCCGATCTTCACGTCCTTTTACGACGTCGAGCAAATCGTTCAAGTGCCCAACGTGGGAAACGGCATTTCCGGTGGGCCTACCTACGAGAAAGATGGATACCACCCGCAACTGAGGGGCATCTTCGACGAACAGGGCCGTTTGATAGTGGTGATCAACTGGAATACCGACCTAGGCGACGCTTGGGAATGGGCTGAGAATCCCTACTACCCACTCAAGTTCTCGACCTACGCATACCAGATGGGTGTGAACTTCATTATTTACGGCATGAGCCACTGAGCGCTGATGGCCTCCTTTTTTGAGTCCGTCTTCCAATTTTTGTTCAAATACCGGCCGGTCGTTTTCGAAAACGGCACCCTGACGCTGGCCGCCTCATGGCCGTCCTACGTCCTGGCACTGCTGGTTGTCGTGGTGGCGGTGCCCACCATTCTGAGATACCAAAGCGTCCGCGGCAAGACCGGTCGACGAGATCGCATCGTTCTGACCTCACTACGTATCGCGTTGCTGGCGGTGATCCTGTTTTGCCTGTGTCAGCCCGCCCTCATTCTCTTTACCGTCGTACCACTCAAGAGCTTCGTCGGGGTTCTGCTCGATGACTCGCTGAGCTTGCAGATTGCGGACCAAGACGAAGTGCCTCGCGCCCAGTTCATCAGCGAGACGTTTGGTCCCGAAGGCAGTGCGCTTCTCACCGGTTTGTCGGAGAAGTTCATGGTTCGTTTCTTCGGATTCTCGAAGGACGCGTATCGCATCGATGAGGTCTCGGGGCTCGGCTTCAACGGCGTCCAAACCCATCTCGGGAACGCGTTGGAGGGAGCAGCGGATGAGTTCGCAGCGGTACCGCTGGCGGGATTAGTTCTGGTCACCGATGGTGCCGACAACTCCCACGCGGTGCTCAGCGACACCCTCCTCGCCTTGAAGGCGCGCTCCGTGCCCGTCTACACAGTCGGGCTGGGCCTCGAGCGCTTTTCCAGGGACATCGAGCTTTCCCGCGTCGACGCTCCGCGGTCCGTGCTGAAGGGCTCGTCGCTGGTCGTCGACGTTTCCATATCTCAGCGAGGTTTTGCCGGAGAGCGCGTGCGGCTGGACGTCGAGGACTCGGGCCGCATCATCAACTCTCGAGAGGTCGAGCTGTCATCGGAGGGAGATGTGTCGACAGTGAGAGTCGACTTTACTGCTTCCGACGCCGGCCCCCGACTTTTCCGGTTCCGAGTGGAGCTCCAGTCCGGGGAGATGGTCGCTCAGAACAACGAGCAGGAAGCCCTCATCATCGTCGAGGACCGATGCGAAAAGATTCTCTACTTCGAGGGCGAACCCCGGTTCGAGTTGAAATTCATTCGTAGGGGCGTCGCGGAAGACGATAACCTTCGAGTCGTTGTTCTGAACCGAACGGCGGAGAACAAGTTTCTGAGAATCGACGTGAGCGACAGTGAGGAGCTGGCCGCCGGCTTTCCCAAAACGCGCGAGGAGCTGTTTCGCTATCAGGGGGTCATTCTGGGCAGTGTCGAGGCGAGTTTTTTCACCTACGACCAGCTGCGGATGATCGCGGACTTCGTCAGCCAGCGCGGAGGAGGTTTTCTGATGCTCGGCGGGCGCCGGTCGTTTTCAGCCGGTGGCTATGCGGGAACTCCCTTGGCGGAAATCCTTCCCGTCACTCTTAAGGAGATGGATGGAGAAGAGGGGGAGCCGTACTTCGCGGAGATCGACATCGAACCGACCCCGGTGGGCAAGACCCATCCGGTAACCCAGTTCGCCGGGGGCGTGGAGGAAAGCATCACGCGCTGGGAGCAGTTGCCCCCGTTGACGACGTTCAATCCGATCTACCAGACCAAGCCCGGTGCCACCACATTGCTGGTCGGGAGCAGCACGGAAATTTCCGATCCTCAAGTCGTCCTTGCTTTCCAGCGATACGGGCGTGGCAAGACACTCGCCTTCACGGTCCACGATTCCTGGCAGTGGCAGATGCACGCCGACATGCCTCTCGAAGACATGACCCACGAGACTTTGTGGCGCAAACTTCTGAGGTGGCTCGTGAGTTACGTCCCCGATCCGGTGGCGGTGACGACCGAGAAAGATCGCTACGCGCCACTCGAGCCGGTAACCGTCACCGCGGACGTCGACGACGACACCTTCATTAGAGTCAACAACGCCGAAGTCCTGGCGAACGTCAAGACTCCCTCGGGAGAGATTCTCGAGCTCGGTATGGAATGGACTGTGGACACCGATGGGCAGTACCGAGCGGGCTTCCTTCCGGAAGAAAAAGGCTTGTACGAGATCCAGGTAGAGGCCCACCGGGCTGGGACATCGCTCGGAGAGGCGTCCTCCTATGTGCTGGCTACCGACCTTGCCGACGAGTACTTCGGGGCCGAGATGAATACTTCGCTTCTGCAACGCATCGCCGACGAGACCGGGGGGCGGTTCTACACCGCGGACAACGTGGCGCAGCTTGCCGAGGACATGAGCTACGTGGAAGGGGGAGCTTCGGTTCGCGAGGTGAGGGACTTATGGGACATGCCCCTGCTGTTCCTACTCATGGTGGCGCTCGTGGCGACCGAATGGGGTTACCGAAAAGCGCGAGGGTTGGCTTGAGCCTGCGCCGCGCGCTTCTGGTCGTCGCCCTATGGGGACTCGGCCACGGAGCCGCCTCGGCCCATCAGTCGTTGGGCGAAACCTACTTGGTTGTGGTGGCGGGTCTGGGCGGTGAGCCCGTCTACCGAGAGCGCTTCCACGAGTGGTCTCTTACTTTGGTGGAAGCGGCAACCAACCGAGGCGGACTGCGGGCAGACAACGTGTGGTATCTGGGAGAGGATCCAGAACAAGACACGGCGGGCATCCGTGCCAAGTCGACCAGAGAGGAAATAGAAAAGGCCTTCGAAGAAATTGCGCAGCGGGCGGAGCCGGGCGATCGAGTCTTCATCGTTCTCATCGGGCATGGCAGTTACCGTTCCGGAGAGTCCAGGTTCAACCTCCCTGGCCCGGACGTCACTGCTGATGAGTTCAGCCTCATGTTGGATCGGTTCAACGAACAACAGGTTGTTTTCGTGAACACGGCCAGCGCGAGCGGCGGGTTCATCGAGGCGCTCTCCGGCGAGAATCGAATCGTGGTGACCGCTACCAAGTCCGGGACGCAGAACAACGAGACGCGGTTCGGGAAGTTCTTCATCGACGCTTTCGCCGAGGACGGGGCGGACGTTGATAAAGACAAGCGGATCTCGGTCGTGGAAGCTTTCGAGTACGCGCGCCTCCAGGTCGCCCACGTGTACGAGGAAGGCAATCAACTGCAAACCGAGCACGCCCTGTTGGACGACAACGGTGACCAGCGCGGAGCGCAGCGTCCGGGAGAGGCGGGAAAGAACGGTGAAAGCGGTCCAGTGGACGGAGCCGTGGCCAAGTTGGCGTTTCTCGAGGGGTCGGGTAACCGGAGTGGCTCGGCGCGAGCGGGGGATGATGGCGTCGACGATCCCGTGCTCGTCGCCCTCTACGGGGAAAAGCGAGGAATCGAGGAGCGCATCGAGGCGCTCAAGCAGCAGAAGGACGGCATGGCGGACGAGCTCTATCTCCAAGAGCTAGAGCGTCTCTTGCTCGAGCTGGCTCGAAAGAGCCGGGAGATCGCTGCCCTGGTAGAAATGTCTGGGACGTCGGAGACGGCTCAATGAGACGAGACCTGACCCGGCTGGTCTTCAGATGGCTGGGATACCTCCTGTGTCTGGCGAGTACCGCGGCTTGCTCGGTGCAGGCCAATCAGTCCGAAAGTGGCGCGGAAGCGTTGCGCCGCGGCGATTACGAAAAGGCTATCGAGTTCTTCACCGACCGAATTGACGAAGAGCCCGCCGACCTGGAAGCCAACCGAGGACTGGTTCAAGCCTATCGGGACACCGGTCGCTATGGCGAAGCGGAACGGGCGATTGAGGCGTTCCAGCGATCGTTTCCGGAATCTGTCGATCTCGCCAATAGCCTGGGAGAGATCCTCCACACCACCGGACGGCTCGACTCCGCCCGAGAGGCGTTTCAACTTGCGATTGCGGGGGGTGCGGGAGATGCGCTCTCGGCGGAGCTCAACCTGGCCGTTCTCGACTACGAACAGGGCCGTCGCCCGGAGGCAATGAGGCGCTTCGATCGCTTCATCGATGTCTACAATCAAAGTGGGCGTGGCGCGCGAACCCTCTCTGCGGCCGATCTGACCGCCGTGGGGACGGCTTGTCGTTACCTCGGCGTCGACAATCCACAATTGTTCAAGGACGCGCTGCGAGCCTTCGACGAAGCCTCGTCCGCTGATCCGCTAGGAGTCGAGTCCAAGCTCCGAACCGGGGAGCTCTTCCTCGAAAAGCACAACAGCACCGATGCGGGAGCAACGTTCCAGGAAGTGCTCTCCGACAATCCCAATCACCCGCGCGCTTTGTTGGGGTTGGCGCGCGTGATGGATTTCGATAACGCCCCGGAGACGATGGACCTCCTGCAGCACGCATTGAAGGTAAACCCCCACTTGGTTGAGGCGCGGGTCTTCTTGGCTCGGCAGTATCTCGACCTCGAGGACTACGGGCGGGCGAGCGCCGAGGCGGATCGTGCTCTGGAGGTGAACCCGGTTTCCCTCGAGGCTCTTTCCATCGTTGCAGCGACGCGCTTTCTCCAGGGTGACGACAAGGGTTTCGAAGAGACGCGCGATCGGATTCTTGCTCAGAATCCCGGTTATGCGGAGCTCTACAACACGCTATCCGATGTTTCCGTGCAGAACCGGCTGTACCGGGAGGCGGTGGAGTTTTCTCACCAGGCGGTCCTTCTCGACGACAAGTCATGGCGAGCCTACGGGCTCCTGGGGCTCAACCAGCTTCGCCTGGGTGACGTCGAAGAGGGGTGGGCGAATCTGGAGCGGTCTTTTGCCGGCGACCCGTACAACGTTTGGATCAAGAACACACTCGATCTGTTGGATACGTTCCCTAACTACCAGGAGACCAAGAGCGAGCGATTCTTGCTGGTGATCGATGGCAAGGAGTCGGAGCTGCTCGCTCCTTATGTGATGTCCCTAGCCGAAGAGGCTTACGACGCTTTGGCAGAACGCTACCAATACCGGCCGGAGACTCCCATCCGGGTCGAGGTCTATCCGTCCCATGCCGATTTTTCCGTCCGTACGATCGGTTTGGCAGGCTTGGGTGCCCTTGGCGTCTGCTTCGGTCCGGTCATTGCGATCGACTCTCCGTCGGCCAGGGAAAGAGGGATGTTCAACTGGGGCTCGACTCTCTGGCACGAGCTCGCCCACACGGTAACGCTCGGCATGACCGATAATCGCGTACCGCGTTGGGTGTCCGAGGGCCTTTCGGTGTTCGAAGAGCACCGGGCGCGTCCCGGCTGGGGCGATGATGTCAGTATCCCGTTCTTGGTCGCCTACCAGAAAGATATGTTGCTATCCATCGGAGAGCTGAACAACGGATTCATTCGGCCTAGCTATCCCCATCAAATTGGCAACTCCTACTATCAGGCCTCGCTAGTCTTCGATCTCATCGAGCGCGATTATGGCTTTGCCGCGATCCTCGAGATGTTGGAGGGGTACAAGAACGGTTTGAGGACGGCGGCAGTTTTTCGAAACGCGCTGGGAGTCGAGCTGGATGCGTTCGACGAGCTGTTCGAAGACTACCTCGAAGAGCGTTTCGCCGCACCGGCTTCCGTTGTCAAGGCACCGCCGGAGGATCCGCCAGAGGGTCAGATTGTCGAGGCCCTTTCTCCGCAGCAGATCCAGAATCGACTGGCCAAGGATCCCAGAGACTTCCTGGGGCAACTCGCCATGGGTGAGGCGCTCTTCAAGCAGGGTGAGCTCGAGGAGGCGCTGGAATACCTGACCCGCGCCAAGTTGTTGTTCCCCGAGCACGGAGGCGTTAACAGTCCCTATTGGTACCTGGGCCAGATCTACCGACAGCAGGGGGAGCTCGAAAAGGCTGCGGAAGAGCTTGCCGTCTTTACCGGGATCAACGAGAGTCACTACGAGGCTCACTTGGCGCTCGCCGAGGTTCGGGAATCGCTCGGAGATCTTCCGGGAGCCGCCGAGGCACTGGGACGCGCCGTCTTCATCTACCCGATGGAGATCGAGCCCCACCGCCGACTCGCCGAGATTCATCGCGAGCTTGGCAGTTTTCGGTTGGCTATCCCCGAGCGTCAGGCGGTGGTGGCACTAGAGCTGGTCGATCGTGCACAGGCTATTTACGAGCTGGCTTTCGCCTACTACGAAGCGGGAGATTCGCCGAACGCCCGACGAGAGGTTCTCCGCGCCTTGGAGATCGCTCCCAACTTCGAGGAGGCTCAGGATCTCCTGCTGAGTTTGCAGCCCGGTGCCGGCCGCGGAGAAGCTGCGACAAGCACGATCCATCGGAGAGGTGCCGAGTGAAACACCAGTGGCTCGCCGTTGCCGCACTGGTGTTGGCCACCTTGCCGCTCTCTGCGAGTTTCGTCGACGCCCCCGACGTTCCGTATACGAATTTTTCGTACAATGGGCGTTTTACTTTCGTGCGGCTTCGCTTCACTCCGTCTTGGTGGGGACCGGGGAACTATACCTGGGGATTAGATCTCAAGTGGAATCACGACTACCCCCGCGGCGAGAGTCATTTTACGAACATCGTGGATGAGCTGACCTATCTCGAGCCCAACCGGAACGGCGGCAACATTCTGGCAATGGACGACCCGGAGCTGTTCAAGTACCCGTGGGCGTATCTCTGTGAAGTGGGTTTCTGGACCCTCACCGAACCGGAGGCGGCGGGCCTACGGGCCTATCTTCAAAAGGGCGGCTTCCTGGTGGTCGACGACTTCATAGAGGACCGCCGATTTGGAAACCTTCATTGGCAGTGGGACAATTTCGAGACCCAGATGCACAAAGTCCTGCCGGGTGCACGGCTCGTCGAGCTCGACGTCTCCCATCCGATCTTCGACTCCTTTTTTCACATCGAGACCTTGGAGTTCGAGCATCCGCATCTTCCGGAGATCAAACCGGTCTACTACGGCATTTTCGAAGACAACGATCCTGAGAAACGCCTCATGGTGATAGCCAATTACAACCATGACATCGGCGAGTACTGGGAATGGTCGGACGAGGAATGGATTCCGATCAAGCTTTCCAACGAAGCATACAAATTGGGAGTGAACTACGTCATCTACGGGATGACTCATTAGCACGCTGAAGAGGAACTTGTGGCCGCCACATGACGTGGTTGCTTGCACTGGGGTTAGCCAGGCGGCAGAGGAAGGGAAAAATCCATGGCAGAAGACAAACTCGAGCTCGAATCTCCTGACGATGTTGCGCTCGCGGATCGATTGAAGGAAGCAAAAGACCAGATTTTGGTCGAGCTTCGCAAGCTTATCGTTGGACAAGATGAGGTTGTCGATCAGGTGCTTCTCTCGTTGTTCGTCGGTGGCAACAGCATCATCACCGGCGTGCCCGGCCTGGCGAAGACGATGATTATCCACACCGTGGCTCAAGTCCTGGATCTGAAGTTCGCGCGCATCCAGTTCACGCCCGATCTGATGCCGTCCGATATCACCGGTACCGACATCATCCAGGAGGATCCAGCCACTGGGCGTAGGGAGCTCGTCTTCATGCCCGGCCCCATCTTCAACAACATCGTGCTCGCCGACGAGATCAACCGGACTCCGCCCAAGACGCAGTCTGCGCTGCTGGAAGCCATGCAGGAGCATCAAGTGACGATCCAGGGCCGCACCTACGATCTCGAGGAGCCCTTCTACGTGTTCGCCACTCAGAACCCTATCGAGTTGGAGGGGACCTATCCGTTGCCGGAAGCGCAGCTGGATCGGTTCATGTTCGACATCATCATCGACTATCTGCCGGAGGACGAAGAGCTGGAAGTGGTCCGATCGACGACCGCGCCGCAGCATTTGGAATTCAAGCCGGTGGTGACCGGCAAGGAGATGGTCGCGTTCCAGAATCTGGTTCGGAAGGTTCCGGTCTCGGAGCCGGTGATGCGTTACGCCCTGAATTTGGCGCGCATCAGCCGTCCGGGAGAGGCGAACGCCCCCGATTTCGTCAAGAAGTGGGTCGAATACGGTGCCAGCGTCCGCGCCGCGCAGTACCTCATATTGGGTGGTAAGGCACGCGCGTTGATGCAAGGACGCTACCATGTGAGCTTCGAGGACATAAGAGGTTTAGCCCACCCGGTGTTTCGCCACCGCGTGCTGATGAACTTTCATGCCGATTCGGAGCGCGTCACCTCGGGCCAGATCGTCAACCAGCTGCTGGATGCGGTCTCGATGCCGAAGTCGCAGATGTGAAAACCAGGTGATGGGAGCCTGAACACGCCGTGAGAGGAAGCCGCCTCAACGTCGAGCCGACCGATTCCGCTCGGTTCCTGGATCCCAAGGCTCTGGGGAAGATCGGCAATCTGGAGCTCCTCGCCCGAATGGTGGTGGAGGGCTTCATCAGCGGACTGCACCGCTCGCCGTACCTCGGCCGTTCGGTCGACTTCGCGGAGCATCGTGCCTACATGCCGGGAGACGACATTCGAAGGATCGACTGGCGGCTCTTCGCTCGCAACGACCGGTTCTACGTGAAGGAGTTCGAGGCCGACACCAATACCAGCTTCACCACGATTCTGGACATTTCCCGGTCGATGAACTTCGCTAGCCGGGGGATCTCCAAGCTCGACTATGCGCGATACCTCGCGGCGTGCCTGGCTTACTTTTCCAACAAGCAGCGGGACCGCGTCGGGCTGGTCACTTTCGACGAGGATATCGTCGATTTTGTACCGCCGTCCGCCAAGCATTTGGAAGTAGCGTTGCACGTCATCGATCGGCTTCAGCCTGGCCGTCGGGGAGTGCTCGGTCCGCCGTTGGCCAAGGTGGCCCAGGCAATCCGGCGGCGGGGCATCATGGTCGTCATCTCCGACTTCTACGAGGAGCCGGAGGCGGTTTTGAACGCGTTGAAGGTATTGCGCTACAAAGGAAACGATCTGATTGTCTTTCACCTCTTGGATCCTGCCGAGATCCAGTTCCCATACGACGAAGCCGCGAACTACCGTGATCTCGAAACCGACGAAGCGATTCCGGTGGTTCCGGAGTACCTGCGAGAGCAATACCGCAAGATGGTAGCCGAGCACATTCAAACGCTTTCTCGTTTGCTGGGGGACAACGGTATCGACTACGCGTTGTTCGATACGTCGACTCCGCTCGATTTCGCGCTTTTCAATTACCTGTCGAATCGCCAGCGGTTGAGCCAGGTGCGATAATGGGACTCAGCTTTCTCACCCCCGCCTTCTTCATCGGTTTGCTGGCGCTCGCCGTTCCCATCCTCATTCATCTCACGAATCGCGAGAAGAGGGACGTCGTAGCGTTTCCCTCGCTGATGTTTCTGACGAAGATTCCCTATCGTTCCATTCGTCGGCAGAAGATCAAACACTGGCTCCTTTTCTTGATGAGATGTCTGGCGGTGCTGCTCTTGGTCGCCGCGTTTGCTCGTCCTTTTCTGGAGCAACCGAGTCGCGCGGTGACATCGATCACCGGAGCTAGGCAAGTGGTCATTCTCGTCGATCGCTCCTACAGCATGGGATATGGCAATCGCTGGGCGCGCGCGATCGATGCCGCGCACAAAGCGGTGGATGCGCTCGAACCTGATGACCAAGCGAGCCTCATCTTCTTTTCGGATCGAGCTGCCGTCACCAACCAGCCCACCTCGGACTCGGTCCAACTGCATTCTCTCATTGATGACGCCCGGCTCGGGTCGGGGACGACCCGTTACGGGCCCGCGTTGCAGCTGGCCGACAAGTTGCTTCAGGAATCGAACCTGCCCCGAAAGGAAGTGGTTCTTATTACCGACTTCCAGCGCGTAGGTTGGGACGGGCATGGCGAAGTCGGGCTTCCCGCCGGGACCGAGTTCGACATGGTGGATCTTTCCGATTCGGAAACGTCGAACGTGTCGGTGACCGCGGTGGTGCTGGATCGAGAGCCGGTTTCCGGCAGGGAGCGCGTCGTGGCTTCGGCTCGGCTCACTAATAAGGGTGCGGAGGTCTTCGAGGACGTCAAGGTCGAGTTGGAACTGGGAGGCCGACCACTTCGTGAGAAAACGATCCAGTTGGAGCCCAATAGCTCGGCGACCGTGACATTCGAAGCGTTCACGCTACCCGAAGGTGTCTCGCAAGGTGTCGTGCGTGCAGCGGATGATGCCCTACCGCAGGACAACTCGTTCCACTTTGTCATCTGGCCCGGACAGTCCGTGTCGGTGCTGATCCTGGAAAGACCCGGTGTGCGTTCCGCCCGGAGCTTGTACCTCCGTCGAGTGCTCGCCATTGGTGACCGACCCGCGTTTCGGTTCGATGTGAAAAGCGCGACCGCGCTGAGCAGAGCGGACCTGCTGGGACGTTCGGTGGTGCTTCTATACGACGCGCCGCCACCTAGCTCTGTCACCGGCCAGCTTCTCAGAGAGTTCGTGGAGTCCGGGGGTGGGTTGGTGGTCGTGCTCGGCACCGAGAGCGGAGCGAGTGGATGGGAAGGGGCGGCGACCGAGCTCCTACCGGCGCCGGCAGGCGCTCCGGTGGATCGATCGACCGACTGGGGAGGTACGCTGGCCTACATCGATTACGATCACCCGATCTTCGAGCTCTTCAGCGCTCCGGGTAGCGGCGAGTTCTCGCCGGCGCGGTTCTTTCGCTATCGATCTCTCGTCACGACGAACGGTTCGCTCCGCAATGCTCGGGCACTGGCGCGATTCGACGACGGTAGTATCGCTCTAGCCGAGAAAGAGGTGGGAGAAGGCCGTGTTCTGGTGTGGACCTCCACGCTCGACACTTTTTGGAACGATTTGGCCCTGCAGCCGGTCTATCTGCCCTTTGTGCACCAACTAGTCAAACACGCGGCGGGTTATGCAGAGGCGAGCGCCTGGCATTCGGTCGGGGACGTGTTGGATCTGTCCCAACAAATCGACCTGGCGGGAGGGAGCACCCCGAGCTCGGCGGAAATGGTCGCCATCGCCCCCTCGGGGGAGAAGTCCTTCCTTTCCGGCCAAGAGGGTCAACGCCTTCTGACTCTGGAAGAACAGGGTTTCTACGAGTTCCGTTACCTGGAGGCGGATGCGGCCGGACCGGCCAGCCTGGCTGCTAACCTGGATTTGACGGAATCCGACCTCTCTTCGGTCGACCCGGTAGAGGTTACGGTGGCGCTCAGCTCTTGGGACACCGATGGCGTTCAGGCTGCCGGAGTAGGGACTCCTGAGGAGCAAGATCGGCGACAAAGGGTTTGGTGGTACTTGCTGGTCGCGGCTCTGGCGCTGCTGGCAGCGGAGACGCTCTGGTCCAATCGCCTGTCTCGTCTGGCCAGGTGAACGCGGCCGAACCAAGGTACAATATGAATATTCGGGCCGAGACCCGCCTTGAGACCCGTATAAGACGAAGATAAGACGAAGACAAAAGAGGTAGCGCCATGCTGAACACACAACTGATGTCCAGCTACGACGATCTCATTCGAGTGGTCCGTCACGTGCGAAATCGATGGCGGCTCCGCCAGGTGCTTCGGGGGGCGGCTATCGTCTTGGCCGCCGTCATCGCTGCTTTGGCGATCTCCGCCTTCGGCATGGATCAGTTCCGATACAGCGCTTGGTCGGTGTGGACGTTCCGAGCCTTGACGTACCTCGGGCTCATCGCGTTGATAGTGCGTTTCATCGTGGTCCCCCTGTTGAAACGGGTGAGTGACGAGCAAGTCGCGCTTTACATCGAAGAGAACGATCCCTCATTGCAAGCCGCGGTCGTTAGCGCCGTCGAGGTCGGTTCCGAAGGCGAGGAGCAACGGAGCCAATTGAGCCAGGTAAACTTGTCACCCGCGCTCATCGACCGCCTGGTCGAAGCAGCGATCGACCGCTGCTATTCGAACGAATACGGGCGTCTGATCGAGCGCCGGCGTTTGCAACACGCCTCGGGTGGGGTGGCAGCGATCGCGGCGTTGGGGATGGTGATTATTCTGCTGAGCCCCGCGTTTCTCTGGCATGGAGCGTCACTCTTGTTGAAGCCTTGGAGTAGCGCGCGCGCTGACAACCCCTACTCCATCGTCGTCGAGCCGGGCCATCTGGGAGTGGCTCGCGGCGCCGATCAGCTGATCCATGCTCGCTTGGAGGGTTTCGACGCCGAGCGGGTCGAGATCGCTGTGAAGTCGGAGAAGGAAGAAAAGTTCAGCCGGTGGCCCATGGCCATCGACGAGGTCGAGGGTAGCTACCTGTACATGCTGCTCGACCTCCAGGACGCGGTGGACTATTTCGTCGAAGCGAGCGGTGTTCGCTCTCCCGTTTTTCGTATCGACGTGTCGGACTTGCCGTACGTGGGCCGGGTCGATCTGGAGTATCACTTTCCGGACTACACGGGTCTCGCTCCTCGTATCGTGGAGGACGGAGGCGACATCGCCGCACTCAAAGGGACGAATGTGATCGTTCGGGCGACGCCGACGGTGGTTGTCGCGGGCGGTGCCCTGCGAGTCGAGGGCGCCGATCCTTTAGCCATGGAGCTACACGAAGATGGCACACTTTCCGCCACGCTGCGCCTCGACAAAGACGGTTTCTATAGTATCGAGCTCGCTGCCTTCGACGGTGAGATGTACAAAAGCTCTCCGGACTTCACGATGGAGATTTTGACCGATCAGCCTCCTGCGGTTTCGTTCTTGAAGCCTGGTCGGGATGCCATAGTTAGCAACATCGAGGAAGTCTTCACCGAGGCGCGGGCCGAGGACGACTATGGAGTGAAGAGGTTCGAGCTGGTGTACGCGGTGAACGGAGCCGAAGAACAAGTCGTGCCATTGCATGGCGGGGCCGCGGCGGCAAGAAAAGAGGTGTCGGCGGGGCACGCGTTTTTCATGGAAGAGCTGGAGCTCGAGCCGGGTGACTTCATTTCTTATTTTGCCCGCGCCACGGACGCGAACGGGATCGATAGAGGCCAAACCACGACGACCGATATTTACTTTCTGGAGGTACGTCCCTTCGGGAAGGACTACCGGCAGGCGCCTTCCGGCATGGGCGGAGGCGGAGGCCAGGGGGGCATGGACAACGCGAGCTCCAGGAGGCAGCGGGAGATCGTGGCGGCTACCTTCAAGATCATTCGAGACCGGGACGAGTATACCGACAAGGAGCTTTCCGAAAACCTCACCACCATCGCTCTGATGCAGGGTCGTCTCAGGGAGCAGATCGGGACGCTCCTTCGCCGGATGACGAATCGTGGTCTCGTGGAAGGAGACTCGGACTTCGGAAAGATTGCGTCTTCGCTTCGTGTAGCCGTCGAGGCGATGGAGCCCGCGGAAGAGAAGCTGCTGGAAAACCTGCCCGACGATGCTCTTCCTCACGAACAGCGCGCACTCCAATATTTGCAGCGCGCCGAGGCGGTATTCCGCGACGTGCAAGTAGCGTTCGGTGGCGGTGGTGGCGGTCTGTCCGCGGTCGAGGATCTCGCTGATTTGTTCGAGCTCGAGATGGACAAGCTGCGGAATCAATACGAAACCGTGCAGCGAGGTCAGCGCGAATCCGTAGACAATCAGGTGGACGAGGCTTTGCAGAGGCTCCAAGAGCTCGCCCGACGCCAGCAACAAGAGAACGAGCGGCGGAGGCGTCTGGCCGCGAACCAGCAGGGCTCCGCCGGCGGTGGCTCCGGCTCGCAGCGGGATCTCGCCGAGGAGGCCGAAGAGCTCGCTCGCCGGCTCGAGAGACTGGCGCGCGAGGAATCCCAGAAGGGGTTGGAGGACACGGCGCGCCGCCTGCGGCAGGCGGCCAACGCGATGCGTCGCGCCGCGAGCGAGGGGCGCGAAGGCGCTCTATCGGAGGGTATCGCTGCTCTGGATCGCCTCAAGGATGCGCGCCGGCTCTTGGAGAAAGACCGTGCCTCGCGACTCGATAGGGACATGGAGGACGTCCGGGCGAGGGCAGAGCGCATTGCGCAGCAGCAAGAGAAGATTCAGTCCGATGTCGGTCAACTGGGTCAGGGCGATGCTCAGGGGAGAACGGAAAGGCTCCAGCGGCTGTTGGAGCGCAAGGACGAGCTGGCCAGGGAAGTGGCCGACCTCGAGGCCCAGATGGATCGCATGGCCATGGAGTCTCGCCAGGAGCAACGGGATGCGTCCCGCAAGCTCCAAGAAGCGGCGAACTCCATCCGGGATAGCAAGCTCAAGGAAAAGATCCGTTATTCCAAGGGCGTTGCACAAGGGCGCAGTCCCGAGTACGCCGAGCAGTTCGAGCAGCAAATCAGCCAAGACATCGAGGAGTTGGAGCGGCGGATCGAAGAGGCAGGCGCGGCGATCGGAAAGAGCGAGAGGGCTCAGGCGGATGATGCTCTGGAAAAGACGCGCGAGCTGGTCCGTAGCCTCGAGTCACTCGGTGAGCGGCTTCAGGACCAGCAACGCGGATTGAACTCGCAAGACGGATCGGAGCAACCGGGTCAGGAAGGCCAGCAAGGCCAAGAAGGCCAAGAAGGTCAACAGGGCCAACAGGGCCAGCAAGGACAGCAGGGACAGGGCAGCGAAAGCGGGGACGCGTCCGGGCGTTCCTTGAACGCACCCGGGTTCGTCGGGCCCGGCGACGGCGGTCGGAGCTTCCAGCCCGGAACCTTCTCGTCGGAGGACATCCGGCAGTTTCGGCGTGAGCTCCGAGAGCGGGCGCAAGAGGCCCAGGATTTGAGACGAGAGCTCCAGCGCCAGGGTCTTGAGACCCCGGATCTCCAGAGCATCATCGAGCGCATGCAGGCTTTCGACGCCAATCAGACCTACCTGAACCCCCGCGGAGTGGAAGAGCTCCAAGCTTCCGTTGTCGAAGAGCTCAAGCAGTTCGAGTACTGGCTACGCAGGGAGTTCGAAGGCGTTGGCAAGGAAGAGCTTTTCCTCGCGGGTTCGGACCAAGTGCCGGAAGGGTACCAAAAACTCGTCGAGGAGTACTATCGCTCGCTTTCGAAGTCTGAGCGTTGAGACATTTCAGCGTCGAGACGGGGGCGGGTCCAACTTCCGCGCGATCATGTAGTATCCCTGCCACGGCTCGCAGCAGCAAGCCTCGCCGATAAGGTGATCTAAAGTGGAACAACCAAACACCCCAAACACCATTGACACGTCCAATCAGCAACAACAGCAGGCAGGGTTCGAATCCCTGGGAATCTCTCTCGCAACGCGCGATGCGCTCGGAGAGATGGGTTACGAGAAGCCAACCCAGGTTCAGCAAGAGACCATTCCACGCGCTGTTGCTGGTCATGACCTGGTGGTCATGTCGCGAACCGGCACCGGCAAGACGGCCGCCTTCGGCGTCGCGATCGCCGAGAAGCTGGACGCGGAGCAGGCGGAGGTTCAAGCCCTGGTTCTCACTCCTACGCGCGAGCTTGCCAGCCAGGTTACCGAAGAGCTGGACCGTATCGGACGCGGTCGCGGACTTCGCACTCATGCGGTCTATGGAGGCGAGTCCATCGGAGGACAGATCGATGCCATCCGGGGAGGCGTTCCCGTCGTGGTGGGGACACCCGGGCGAGTTTTGGACCATCTGAAGCGAGGTACGCTCCGTTTGACCGCGGTGAAAGTTCTCGTGCTCGATGAAGCGGACAAGATGCTGGACATGGGTTTTGCGCAAGAGATGGGCGAGATCATGCAATTCATGCCCGAGGAACGACAGACTCTCCTTTTCTCCGCCACGATACCCGTGGGGATTCGGGGCCTCATCTACAACTACTTGACGGAACCGGAATGGGTCCTACTTTCCGAAGATTTTGCTTACGTCAAGGAGGTTTCGCATTCCTACATCATTGCTCCTCACATGCACAAGGAGCAGGTGCTCTACAAGCTGATCGAACATGACCACCCGAGCTCGTCGATTGTTTTTTGTAACACGCGCGGCGAAGTGCGAATCGTCGCCGGCTTCCTGGCTCGCCTGGGTTTGCCGGTGGCGATGATCTCGAGCGACCTCGTACAAAAGAAACGCGAACAGGTCATGGCGAAATTTCGAGCGGGTACCGTTCGCCATCTGGTCGCCACCGATGTCGCCGCGCGAGGTATCGATATCGAAGACCTGTCTCATGTCTTCATCTACTCCACGCCGCAGTCGCCGGAGGTCTACATTCACCGCGCCGGGCGTACCGGGCGGATCGGCAAGTCTGGTCAAGTCGTCTCTTTGGTATCTGCCGCCGATCTAGTGAGCTTCAATCGTCTCGTCAACCGCTATCATTTAGAGGTTCGAGAACGAGACGTGCCGAGCGATGATGAAATCGAGAAAGAAAAAGCGGAGCGTATTCTGAGCCGGCTCGCCGAAGAGGCGCACACAATGAGCGGAGAAGAGCTGGCCGATCTCGAGGAGACGGCGGAAGCGCTCGCTGCGCACCCGGATCGGAAGCGAATCCTCGCATACTTGATCCGCCGAGACTTCGGTGACCCAGTGGATATTGAAGCGCCGGAAACGCAGGAAGCCCAGGAAAGGAAGCTGCCAGAGATCGCGCAAAACAGCTCCCCACCGCCCAGCACCTCCAGCGGGGGCGGCAAGAAAAAGCGCCGGCGCAGAAGGCGATCGCCGAGAAGTGAACAAGCCCCCGCGGGGGAGTGAGCTTGCCAACTTCCGGAGAAGGGGCATGAGCGTCGAGAAACAACGTATCGGATTCATCGGCCTCGGGATCATGGGACGTCCCATGGCGGAGAACCTCGTGAAAGCCGGATTCTCCGTCACGATTCACAACCGTACTCGGCTGAAGGAAAAACTGCTTGCCAATGCGGGGGCGGCGGTCGCAGAGAGTCCGGCCGAAGTCGCGAAGCAATCCGATATCGTCATCGTCATGGTTCCAGACACGCCCGACGTGAAGGCGGTACTCGTTGGTTCCCACGGCGTCGCGGACGCGGCTCGTCCCGGTCTCCTGGTGATCGATATGAGCACCATCTCCCCCGATGCAGAACGCGAGATGGCGGCGACACTGGAGGAGAAGGGCTGCGATCTACTCGATGCGCCGGTAACCGGCGGGGACGTCGGGGCGCAGCAGGCCACTCTCACGATCATGGTAGGCGGCAAACGGTCGGCCTACGAGCGAGCGCTGCCGGTTCTCCAGGCGATGGGGAAGAGCATCCGTCATGTGGGGCCAAGTGGCGCCGGTCAGTCGCTCAAGCTTTGTAATCAGATCCTGTGTGCCGTGAATATGATGGGACTCTGCGAGGCTTTGTTGTTAGCCGGTCGAGCGGAGATCGATCTGAATCAGTTCTTGGAGGTTCTCGGCGTCGGTGCGGGCGGTTCTTGGCAGCTGACGAACCTCGGGCCGAAGATCGTCGAGCGCGAGCTCGGCCCGGCTTTTATGGTTCGCCTCATGCAAAAGGACCTGTCACTCGCCCAGGCGCTCGGGAGCCGGTTGAGTGTTCCCCTGGCGGGAACAGCGGTAGTCCAGCAGCTGTACCGCGGTTTGGAGGCTTCCGGTGATGGCGCGCTGGGGACCCAAGCGTTGATCTTGGCGCTGGAGCGCTTGGGACGACCCGAACCGGACCGTGCTGCATAACCTTCGAGTCGTGGCGCACCCATAGACAGGTGCCACCGAACCTGCTATTCTAGAGTCATCCCAACACAACTGAATATTGAGGGGAGGCAACATGGCCAGGGTGCATTTTGGCCTTGTGTTGCTCCTGTTTCCGGCTCTGGTCCTCGGCCAGTCTCTGGGAGACGTGGCTCGCGAGGAGAAGGAGCGCCGCGAAGGCAACCGGGAACGGGGCGAGAAGGCTCAGCTTGTGATTGGGGATATCGGCGCTGCTGGCGAAAACGGCGATGCGCCCCGCCCCGCCTTGGTTGGAACCACATCGACTGAGACGCCTCCATCGCCCCGTGACGTGGCGTCGCCGCGTGCTTCGGTGGAAGGAGACCGCGCCCAGCAGGAGATGGAGTGGCGTCGGCGCAACAGGCGAGGCGCGCGAACGGTTGAAGCAGGCGAGGAAACAACACGAGCTCCTCAGCAAGCTCCATCTGACAACCGGCACTTACTACGTGGACTCGAACAACACGCCCGCCATCACCTCGGTGGAACAGGGCATGGTTGCACGGGCCAAGAACGAGTTGGATGCGGCCACCCAGGCTCTGTCTCAGGTCCGTGAAGACGCCCGGCGGGCTGGTGTGCCCCCGGGCTGGGTTCGCTGAACCGGCAGTCTGACGAGCTAACTAGGAACACCTACGTCTATTGACGCCAGAAGGGGCGTCGGGGATGTCCCGCCGGATGTTGAATTTGGGGTAGCGGCGGCTCCTTGGCCGGCCTAAGAATAGGTCTGCCAATAAACCGTCTCCAGAGGGGGACAAGGAGCCACCAATGCCTAGGAAATCGAAGAAGCCAGTAAGAAAGCAAACGCACTCGCCTACGGGCAAGGTAGTTGGCCAAGTCGGTCAGATACTGCTACCGATGATAGCTGGGATCGCGGCCACGAAGGCGGATCTGACGGAATGGGTGTACGAGCAAGGACTGACAGCTCTGCACCTACTGCTCAGAGAGGACGCCGAGGAGATCGCGGGGCTCAAGGGCAAGCACGAGAAGGAGCGAACTCATAACCACTGTGGGAGCACGAACGGAGAGCTGAGCTTCGGTGGTCGTCGCATCCAAGTGTCGCGACCTCGAGTTCGCTCGAAGTCGGGCGAGGAGGCGTCGCTTCCACACTTCGAAGCCTTCCGCGAAGAAGACCCGCTTCCAGAGCGAGTATTGAATCAGATCTTGGTGGGGGTATCGACCCGAAATTACGAATCGAGTCTGGACAAACCCGCGGCCAAGTTGAAGTCTCGTGGCACGAGTAAGAGTGCCGCCAGCCGTCACCTCGTGAGCCAGACGACTAAGAAGCTCGAGGAATACCTGTCTCGGCGGCTAGAGGAGTTCGAGCTTGCGGCACTGATGCTGGATGGCCTTGAGGTGGCCGGACAGACCGTCGTCGTAACTCTCGGTATCACAATAGATGGAACGAAGGTGCCCCTGGGTATATGGCTGGGCTCGACGGAGAACTCTCGGGTGTGCACCGCGATGTTGCAGGACCATAAACTCCGGAATCTTCGCTCGTACCTTCCCAAATCTCGTCACGCCTACGTGCTCCAGACGATGAAGGAAGCCTACAAGTGCAAGAGTGCCGACAAGGCGAGCAAGCGACTTCAGGCATTGGTGTCGTGGCTCGAGCGAAACGGCTACGACGAAGCTGCCGGAAGCCTTCGTGAAGGGATGGAAGAGACACTCACGGTCGTGAAGCTCGCGCTGCCCGCCTTACTTCGCCAGTCTCTTGCCACGACGAACGCCATTGAGAATCTCAACGGAACCATTCGCAGAGTATCGAGAAACGTCAAGCGTTGGAAGAGTCCTTCCATGGTTCACCGATGGACCGCTCTTGGCGTCGTTACCGCGCAGAAAAAGTTCCGGCGTATCAAAGGCTATCGCCATATAGGCGCTCTCGTTCACGCGCTTAGAAGCAAACAGAAATCTCTTGACAGCGATGAGTTTGCTTGCCTAAGAACCCGACCAAATTCAACAGCGGCCGGGACATCCCCGGGGCGTCTGTCCAAGTAGATAGCAAGATTCCGTTTATTGATGCCGGAGACGCCAGTCTTCAACCGTTCCAGGAAGAGTCCGACGCAAGGAGTGTGCCGGGAGGCACGTTGCTGCCGGCCGGTACTTCGGCCCGATCCCCGGCTATCAGACCGAGCCGATCGAGGCGGGCGGGGACTGGCTCTCCTTTGAGCTCCACTTCCAGGGCTTGGCCGGACGGCGGTTCGGCCGAGAGCTTGGCTTGGGGTCCGATGCGGACCTGCTCTCCCAAGACGGAGTGAGAGACGCTCGCCAGGTCGGAGATCCGGGCTCCCCGAAAGAGCACCGAGCGGTCGAGCTCGACGCGATCCCCGATGATACAGCCTTCCCCGATGACCGCCGGCCCTCTCACACGACAGAAGCTTCCGACGGTGACACCGGACCCGATGAGGACGGGCCCTTCGATCACGGTGCCGGCTCCAAGTTGGATGTCCCGGCGCTCCGCTAGCTCCTGCGGACTCCGAACCACGACCCCGAAGTCTCGGGCCCGCTCCTCCCGCTCCAAAAAGAAGAGAGTCGCCCGGAGAACGTCCCAAGCGTAGGTTAGCGGCAACCAATGCCGCTCGATACGGTGATACCGCACCACGGATTCGCGAGCCAGCATCTGGATGAAATCAGGAAGCTCGAGCTCACCCCGCGAGCTCAACGGTACCTCCTCCAGCTTGTTCAGCCATTCACGCTCCAGGGCGTATCCGCCGACGCTGGCCAGTGAGTTGGGAGGCGCGGCGGTCGGCTTCTCCACGATGTCCACCACCCGATCTCCCGCGATGGTTACGACCGCCCGGTTTTGGGGATCGGGGACGGGGGTTACCAGAATCGCGGTGCGGTGGTGGGTCAGGGCCTGCAGGTCGTGGCGGTGATAGAGGTCGTCTCCGTTGAGAACGAGACAGCGGTCCTCTATCAGTGGGGCCGCCTGTAGGAGGGCGTCGGCCGTGCCGCGCTGCTCGCTTTGTACGAGATAGCGAAGGGGGAGCGAGCCGAATCGTGAGCCGAGATGGTTCCGTATCGCGTCGGCACGGTATCCCACGACCAGAATCGCCTCGTCCACGGTGCCCTCGATCTGAAGAAGGAGGTGCTCGAGCAGCGGCCGTCCCAGCAGCGGGATCAGGGGCTTGGGACGGGTCGCCGTCAAGGGATAGGTTCGCGTCGAGCGCCCGGCCGCCAAGAGAACTGCCTGCAACATGGAAAAGGCATGCTAACCGCTCTCCAAAACCTGCTCAAATCTGTCTCAGGCCCAGGTTCCGAAAGTGTGCCAATCTTAGTTGGGAATTGAAACGGCTCCAAACTCCGTGGTTTGATGGCGTTGGACAAAACAAAATCAAGCCGCGAAGAAAGGAAGCCGAGATGGGAAGTCTGCTACGTTCGGTCAAGAAACGCAAGAAGTCGCGTCGTTTGGGTGAGGTCGAGATGGTGAGGCACGAGGATTACGGGGAACTCGCGCTGGACGCCAAGGTAGAGATGATCCGTTCGTTGGTCCCCCTTGGTCTAATGCACGTTCACGAGTTGCTCGACGACGAAGTGAAGGCGTTGGCGGGAGAGCGATAGTCTCGCAAGGACGAGCTGGAGCGCGGTCGCCGTCCCGGAAGCAACCCGGGCACGGTAGGGCTTGGCGGCCAGCGGGTACCGATCCGTGTGCCACGGGTTCGGAGCATCGAGGGAGGAGAGATTCCGCTTCGCTGCTACGAGGCGGCGAGCCACGGCGGTGAGGTGAATGATCTTCTGCTGAAACGAGTTCTCTACGGAATCTCTTGTCGCAACTACGAGGCGGCAGCGGAAGCGATTCCGGGCGCCATCGGGCTGTCGCGCTCAACGGTGTCCCGAGGGTTCGTGCAAGCGAGCGCTGCGAAGCTGCGGGAGATGCAGGAACGGGATCTGACCGGCGAGGATGTGGTGGCGCTGTTTCTGGATGGGAAGACATTCGCCGAGGCAACGATGGTCGTGGCTCTGGGCATCACGCTTTGCGGGGAAAAACGCTTCTTGGGCTTCGTGGAGACGGACACGGAGAACGGGCAGGTGTTGACGCCGTTCCTGCGTTCACTGCTCGAGCGGGGACTCGATATCTCCCAGGGTCTGCTGGTGATCATCGACGGCGGCAAGGGTCTCCAAGCGGCAGTCAAGAAGGCATTCCGTAAGCGGGCTCTGATACAACGCTGCCAGTGGCACAAACGTGAAAACGTAGTGAGCTGCCTGTCCAAGGGCGAGCAGGCGTCATGGCGCAAGCGGCTCCAGTGGGCCTACAACAGGCCGGAGTACGAAGAGGCCCTCACTGCGCTCGAGCAACTCCACGGTGAGTTAGAAGAGCGGAACCAATCCGCAGCTGGCAGCCTGGAGGAAGGCCTCGAGGAGACGCTGACGTTGCATCGACTCGGCGTGCACGCGGTGCTGGGCCGTTCGTTCAAGACGACGAACTGCCTTTGAGTCCGTCAATGCTCTCGTCGAGGAACGCTGCGCGAAGGTCGACCACTGGAAGAACTCGAGCCAACGCCAGCGCTGGTTGGCAACGGCGCTCGTAGACATCGAACCGCGCTTGAGGAAGGTGGTGGGCTACCGCCATCTTCCCAAGCTTCGCGAAGCTCTCAAACGGGAACTGAAGATCGAGGCGAAGACATCAACCGTATCGAAGAAGAAGGTCGCTTAAACGTGAGCCGTGGAGAGTTTCAACTAAGAATGGGCTTGACTCCAGGTTCCTGCTTCACCAAGGATCGTTTCACTTCGGCTCACGCCGAAGCCAGAGCGTTCCTCTCCACAGGCTTGACTTCCGGTGGAGCTCACCGTACAAAAACGTACCCTCAAACTAGTGCCGTTCCAACTAATCTCACCAAGGACGACCGCGATGCGTGGCAGCACAGCATCCCTGCCCTTGGCCGTGTTCTCCTTTCCAAGAACTCAACTTACGCAATCACCTCCTGACCCTGCCCGGGTTTTGTGGACATCAACCGAGGCGCGACAATGCGCCTGGAGGCGTCCATGGGAGAACGACGACGCAGGAAGTTCACGGGGGAGTTCAAGAAGGGAGCGGTCCGGCTGTTCAGGGAGGGCGAGCGCAGCATCGGCCAGGTCGCTAAGGAACTGGACCTGACGGAATCGGCCCTTCGAAACTGGGTGAAACAATACAAAGTTGATCACGGTGAAGGTCCACGCGAGGCTCTGACGACGGCGGAACGTGATGAGCTCCGTTCGCTACGGCGTCGAGTGCGTACGTTGGAGCAAGAGCGAGAAATATTAAAAAAGGCGGCGGCCTTCTTCGCGAAGGAAAGCGAATGAGATTCAAATTCATTCACGCGGAGCGGGCCAACTACCCGGTGCGGGTGATGTGCCGAGTTCTGAGGGTATCGACCAGCGGCTACTACGCTCAGATGAAGCGCGCGCCCAGCAAGCGACAGTGTGAGGATGGGAAGCTGAAGCTGCGCATCCAAGCGATCCACGCCCATAGCCGTGGTACCTACGGCAGGGAGCGTGTACGTCGCCAGCTTGACGGGGAGAACGTCGAGGTAGGCAAGCAGCGAGTGGCACGGCTGATGCGTGAGATGGGCCTGCAGGGTCTGCCCAGCAAGCGTTCTCGCCGCACGACCGACAGCAAGCACGATCGCCCCATCGCACCCAACGTGCTCGGCCGGAACTTCGAAGCCGCACGACCGAACCAGTTCTGGGTGACGGACATAACCTACATCCGGACTTGGGAAGGCTGGCTCTACTTGGCGGTCATCCTCGATCTGTTCTCGCGTCGTGTCGTCGGCTGGGCGATGCAGCCCCACCTGCGCGCGGAGCTTGCTCTCGAGGCGCTTCACATGGCCTTGGGGCGCCGCCTGCCGGAAAGTGGCTTGGTGCATCATTCAGACCGTGGTACTCAATACGCGGCTGCGACCTACCAGGCCGTGCTCGATGAATACGGCATCGTGTGCTCGATGAGCCGCAAGGGTGATTGCTGGGACAACGCCGTGACCGAGAGCTTCTTAGGCACGCTCAAGACCGAGCTCCTCCACCGATGTAGTTGGCCAACACGACGTACGGCCAAAGACGCGGTCGCGAGCTACATCGAGGGGTTCTACAATCCGTATCGACTCCACTCGTCACTCGATTACAACAGCCCAATGGTGTTCGAACGGATTCATGACCTCAAAACGGCTCATGCGAGATAATCAACCTGTCCACTTTTCCTGGGCAAGGTCACAGGAACTCCTCTAGCCGCCGAGACAGGTATTCCTCGAGCTTCTTAGTCGTCTGGCTCACGAGGTGACGGCTGGCGGCACTCTTACTCGTGCCACGAGACTTCAACTTGGCCGCGGGTTTGTCCAGACTCGATTCGTAATTTCGGGTCGATACCCCCACCAAGATCTGATTCAATACTCGCTCTGGAAGCGGGTCTTCTTCGCGGAAGGCTTCGAAGTGTGGAAGCGACGCCTCCTCGCCCGACTTCGAGCGAACTCGAGGTCGCGACACTTGGATGCGACGACCACCGAAGCTCAGCTCTCCGTTCGTGCTCCCACAGTGGTTATGAGTTCGCTCCTTCTCGTGCTTGCCCTTGAGCCCCGCGATCTCCTCGGCGTCCTCTCTGAGCAGTAGGTGCAGAGCTGTCAGTCCTTGCTCGTACACCCATTCCGTCAGATCCGCCTTCGTGGCCGCGATCCCAGCTATCATCGGTAGCAGTATCTGACCGACTTGGCCAACTACCTTGCCCGTAGGCGAGTGCGTTTGCTTTCTTACTGGCTTCTTCGATTTCCTAGGCATTGGTGGCTCCTTGTCCCCCTCTGGAGACGGTTTATTGGCAGACCTATTCTTAGGCCGGCCAAGGAGCCGCCGCTACCCCAAATTCAACATCCGGCGGGACATCCCCCCGAACGGTCGGCGTCTGGCCTTCGGATCTGAACGTGAGGGTACTCCGAATCTCTATTGGAAAGCAGCCGACGGCACCGGCACGGTCGAGCGGCTCGCCGAGACTGAGAACCCCCAGTATCCGTATGCCTTTTCCCCGGACGGGAAGCAGTTGGTGTATCGGGGGAGCCATCCCCAAGGAGGATTCGATCTCGGCGTGCGCTCGCTAGATGGCGACGGGTCGTTGGAGCTTCTGGCTACCGAGTTCAGCGAGATGAACGCCGAGATCTCACCGGATGGTCGATGGCTAGCCTACCAATCCGACGCCTCGGGTCAATTCGAAATCTACGTGCGCCCGTTCCCGAACGTGGACGAGGCTCAGTGGCAGATCTCGACGGCCGGCGGTAGCGAGCCGCTTTGGGCTCGGGACGGCAGCGAGTTGTTCTATCTGGATCGAGGTCGGCGGCTGACCGCGGTCTCTGTTCGTATCGATCCCAGCCTTGACTTCGGCAACCCCGAGGTCGTCTTGGAGGAATCACCCGCTGTCTTTCCTAGTGCTCCCGGGCGCACCTACGACGTGTCTCCGGACGGCGAGCGTTTTTTGATGATCAAGGAAGGTGGTGCGGGCGAGGAGACTTCTCCTGCGGAGCTCATTCTCGTCCTGAACTGGTTCGAGGAATTGAAGCGTCTCGTTCCAACAAACTAGCCGATGTCACTCGAAGCTGGCACCAAGTTAGGTTCCTACGAAATCCTCGACGCCATCGGTGCGGGTGGGATGGGCGAAGTCTACCGCGCCCGGGATAACAAGCTCGGTCGGGAAGTTGCCATCAAGGTCCTTCCTGAAGAGTTCACCCAACATCCGCAAAAGCTGGCGCGGTTCGAGCGGGAAGCGAGGCTCCTGGCGGCACTGAATCATCCGGGGATCGCCACGCTCTATGGAGTCGAGGAGTCCGAAGGCAAGCCCTTCTTGGTCATGGAGCTCGTCGAAGGGGAAACGCTCGCCGAGCGGATCGCCCGCGGGCCACTCCCCGTGGATGAGGCTTTGACGGTCTCCCAACAAATCGCCGAGGCACTGGAAGCCGCCCACGAAAAGGGCGTCATCCACCGCGACCTGAAGCCAGCCAACATCAAGGTCGATCCCGAGGGTCAGGTGAAGGTGCTCGACTTCGGCCTCGCCAAGCTCGCAGAAGCCGAAATTGATTCCTCGGGCGAAGGCGGCTCGGCGTCTCCCACACTGAGCCGGGACGCGACCCGAGCGGGCGTCATTCTCGGCACCGCGGCCTACATGAGCCCGGAGCAAGCGAAGGGCAAGACGGTCGATAAACGCACCGACATCTTCTCTTTCGGCATCGTGCTCTATGAGATGTTGACGGGGAAGAAGGCGTTTGCGGGAGAAGATGTCTCCGATGTTCTAGCTGCCGTCATTAGGGCGGAGCACGATTGGAAAGGCGAAGGCGTTCCATCCGAACTCGATCCCCGCATCCACAAACTCTTGCGCCAATGTCTGAGGAAAGATCGCAAGAACCGTCGCCAGTCCATCGGGGACGTCCGTGTGGAGATTGAGAAAATCACTGCCGAGCCGGCCGGTGCACCACCGCTGGCCGTCTCGGGTTCGAGTCGAGCCCGAGAAAGGCTCGCCTGGGGACTAGCGATACTCGTTGCGACACTCGTCACCGGCATCACCGTCTGGAGCGTGATGCGTCCCGACCCCCGTCCCCCGACCCGGTTTCCCGTGACGCTACCGGCGACCGATCAGCTCGTCCGGTACGGCATCGCCCTTTCGCCGGACGGCAGAGACTTGGTCTACACGGGTACCCGCGGCGGCGTCGCCGAGCTTTACCGGCGCTCGATGGATCAGCTCGAGGCCCTCCCCATCCGCGGCACCGAGGGTGCACAGTACCCCTTCTTCTCGCCAGACGGCGAGTGGGTGGGCTTCTTCGCCGATCGTCAGCTCAAGAAAGTATCCCTTGCGGGAGGGCAGCCCGTGACCCTCTGTGATGCGGGGGACCGCCGGGGCGCAAGCTGGGGTCCGGACGACCTCATTGTGTTTGCGACACTTGAATCTCGTGGCCTTATGCGGGTGTCGGCGCTTGGAGGTGCTCCCGAGCGCGTCACAACCCTGGAGAACGGGGAGGCGGGGCACCATTGGCTCGATGTCTTGCCGGGAGGCAAGGCGGTGCTCTTCACCGTGTGGTCCGGCGGTCTGGAGGACGCACGGATAGCTGTCCAATCCCTGGAGACGGGGGAGCGGCGGGTGCTCGTGGATGGCACCCATCCCCGCTACGCTCCAACAGGGCACATTGTCTTTGCCCGAGCGGACTCACTTTGGGCAGTCCCGTTTGACGCGGATCGGCTCGAGATGACCGGCGCGCCAACACCGGTCCTCGAAGAGGTCCGAGTTAGCGGCAACATAGGGCTGGCGAACTTCGCGCTGGCCAGCGACGGATCGCTCGTTCTATGTCCCGCGTGGTCAGGGCAACAGGAGGTTCGCGTGGGTGGATCGGGAAGGCCATGAAGAACCGGTGGCCGCCGAGCCGCAGGCTTACGCGGAATTCACCCTGTCTCCCGACGGCACCCAACTGGCGGTGCGCATAGTCGCCGACGGCACCGACGTGTGGATCTATGACCTGGTGCGCGACACCTGGACGCGCCTGACGTTCGATCCCGCCGTTGAGAACTTTCCGGTATGGACCCCGGATGGCCAGCGGGTGGCATTCGGAGGTGCAGGGGGAATGTCCTGGAAGGCTGCCGACGGGACCGGCGAGGTCGAGCCGCTCGTGGAGAATTCCGGCGAGCTAAGACCAAATGCTTTTTCGCCCGACGGGACGATGCTGGTATTCCAGGATCGGAGCTTGGGCTGGGATTTGGGCCTGCTGTCGCTGGAGGGTGAGCGCACTTCGATCCCCCTATTGGACACACCGAGTTTTGAGGAACGCAACGCGGCGCTCTCACCCGATGGCCGTGGATGGCCTACGAGTCGAACGAGTCGGGCCAGGAACGAGATCTACGTGAGACCCTTACTCGGCGCGGAACTCCTCGATGGCGGCAGTAAGTTCGGTGATGTTTTTTGACAGACACCGAAGGAACGCCAGGTGGTCTTTTTCAGGGCAGAACTCCAGCAGGACGGCCATGAACTCTTGCCGCCCATCCATCAATAGCTCTTGGGTCTCTTCGCCTTCCTCTTCGATTGGTGGAAGTCGGTCTTCGACAACCTGGTCAAGCTCCTGACCACTCAGCAACCCTGGAACGTCTCCGACGTGTTGTGCTGAAGAAAAGATTGGAATGAATAGGAACGTCGCGGAAAGAAATAGGTGCTTCACAGTACCCCCTATCACTGCGTTCGCGGTTGGGGCTGTCTGGCGGATCCTAGAATTCTAGCAGGCCCGATGCCTCGTTAACAAGCTAAAGAAAGTAGTTTCTTGCAGCGATGCGGGACAGGTGTGGGCTCCTCCCCACTGGGGATAGCTACACGCTTCTCGATCAATCGGGTGGCACGGCTGATAGAGTCATCGTCTGAAGCGTCTGGAGCAAGTCGTCGGGCTCCCAACGGTTTCCGGTATGGAGCTCGAAGAGGGTGCCGTCGGGGGCGACGATGGCCGTTCGGAGATTGTGCATGATCTGCTCGTCCTCACCGCTGTAGTCGAGCTGAAGGAAAGACGCCAGCTCCCGGATGTTCTCCGGGGTTCCCGTTGCGAACTCCCAATGGTCGAACGCGTCCGCCGTTATGTGAGCTTGGTTGAGGGCGTATTCTCTCAGCGTCTCGGGCGTGTCGTAGGCGGGATCGAAGCTGATGGTGAGGAGGTGGGTTTTCTCGTAGAGTTCTGGCTCGTCCCGCAACATTTTCTCGAGGGCGCCGAATTGCGAGGTCATCCGGGGACAGAATTCGGCGAGCGGGCACCGAGTGTAAATGAACGTAACAAGAAGCGCTTTGCCGCGGTAATCACTGATGTGGATGTTCGTCCCGTCCTGGTTGACGAGCTCGATGTCCGGTACCGGCTCGCCGAGCCGGGGCGGGGGCACGGTGTCGGCGTCCAAGGGAGCTGGTGGCTCGCTAATAACAATCTGTTCCAGCCAGTGCTCTTGACCGCGGACCACGAGGATCGCGTTCACTCCATCTCCGGGCTCAAGGTACTCGAATGCCCAGGTGTCCTTTAGCGGAAAAGGCATGGTCATCGCGGTCATGAAGTCGCCGATGTCCTCATGATCCAAGGTCACCATGCCGTTGTCGGCGTCCACGCTCACGACCTGGCCCTTGACCTCATAACGGCGCTCGTCGACTTCGGCGTTCGCGCAGGCGTAGAGCGCCGTCAAGATCGAGAGGGCGACAAGTCGATAGGTTGAGCGCTTTCTGCCGCTCATCGTTCGGGCGTGATGTTCTTCATCGGGGGCTTGGAGTCGACGGATTTGCGCTCTTTCCATGTGCCCAGGAGAACGGCGATGAGCCCGAGGAGAACCTCATCGACGAAAGGTATGGCGTCGGGAATGATGAGGTCGGCGACGAAGAGTGCGGCGATGAGGAGAAAGAGATAGGGGAATCTCAGCCCCGAGGCGAAGCGCGCAATCAGCCGCGACCGTTCTGTTTTGTCGGAAAGCCCCATAGCAAGGCGCATCATACCACGGGGCGGCTGTATACATCTCCGGCCCTAAGTATAGCCTGTAAGTGTTTTAAAATAGGTAGGTTACAATGTGACCGGAAAGCTCATATTTTCATTTGACATGGGGGCTCGACTTGGTCAAAATAGACCTAGTTATGAGTTTGAGCCGCATGCTGAAGCGAGCCTCTTGCGCGTGTATGCGGCCCGGGACACCGGGCCACGTGCCGCTTGGAGCGCACCAGCATGTCGGGCAGCCTTTACGGAGGCAACGCCCTATTTAAGTAGCTAAGTTTAACCAAGTGGTTTCTGGCTCAGGTCCGAAAGACCTGGGCCTTTTGCTTTTTAGGGGTCAGGTTCTTGCGGAGCTGGGGTTGAGGGCAGAGATGGAATTGGCGCAAACACAACCGAGTCTAGAGTCGAACCGAGAGAACCAGCAGGCGAAGGTGCGAGTCACCACCGAGGCGCTACGTTTGGCGGCGGAGCGTTTTGCCCCGCGGCTGGTCATGGCCACCGGTTTCGGTATCGAAGGGTGCGTGCTCACCGACATCATCGGCAGAAACCGTTTGCCAGTGGATATCTTTACGCTCGACACGGGTCTTTTCTTCGAAGAGACGTACGCCCTGTGGAGAGACCTCGAGGAGCGATGCGGCCTTACGATCCGTGCGGTTCGACCGGAGCTCACCGTTTCCGAGCAGGCGAAGCAGTTCGGTGAGGCCTTGTGGGAGCGGGATCCGGATCGATGCTGCGAGATGAGAAAGGTCCTGCCTCTTCGCGCCGCTTTGGCGGACGCCGATGCGTGGATCACCGCCGTGCGGCGGGATCAGACGGCCGAGCGGGCCCACGCCTCCTTGTTGGAGCACGATCAGAAGTTCGGTCTGGTCAAGGTCAACCCCCTCGTGGATTGGACCTTCCAAGATGTTCGGGACTACGTGCGCGAGCATGACGTTCCGTACAATCTGCTTTACGATCAAGGCTATCCGAGTATCGGCTGCACGCCTTGCACCGGCTCGGTCCAGGCAGGAGAACAAGCGCGCGCCGGCCGGTGGCGGGGCAGTCAAAAAACGGAGTGTGGGATTCACAACGGCCCTTCCCAAGAGATTCTGCTGCCTGTTCTGCAACCAACGGGGTCCTAACTTGTCCCCGCTCTTCCCGATCTCTCTGAAGGTCGAGGGTCGGCGCGTGCTCGTCGTGGGCGCCGGGTCCGTGGCCGAGTCGAAGACCAAGAGTCTCCTTGAAGCAGGAGCGCTCGTTCACCTGGTCGCTCCCGAAATCCATTTCGAGCTCGACAGTCCCAATCTGACCGTGGTGCGCCGTGCTTTCGAGCCCGGTGACCTAGACGGATGCTGGTTCGCGATCGCGGCGGCACCGCCCGAGGTCAATCGGGAAGTGTCCGCGGCCGCCAACGAGCGTCGCATCTTCGTCGTTGCTGTCGACGACGTCGCGAGCGCGACCGCCTACGGGGTCGCCGTTGTCCGTCGTGCCGGCGTCACCTTCGGGATCTCTACCGACGGTGCGGCACCGGCTCTGTCCGGGCTGCTACGGGAGGGGTTAGAGGAAGTGCTTCCCGACGATCTGGACGAGTGGTCGCACGTAGCGCGCACCTCGCGTAAGACGTGGCGCGAGCAACAGGTTCCGATGTCGGAGCGCCGCCCCTTGTTGCTGCGTGCCTTGAACCAGCTCTACCGGCGTTCCGAATGATGAAGGGAATGGTTTCCCTGATCGGAGCCGGGCCGGGCGATCCGGAGCTTCTCACCGTCAAGGCCGCGCGCCGCTTGCGCGAGGCGGATCTCGTGCTTCACGACGCGTTGGTCCCCGCGGCAGTGATCGCTCTGGCCGGTCGGGCGCGGGCCTTCGACGTCGGCAAGCGTGCCCGCCGCAAGTCCACACCGCAGGAGATCATCCATCGCATCATGATCCATGCGGCGTTGCGCGGAGAGCGTGTCGCACGTCTCAAGGGCGGCGATCCCTTCGTTCTGGGGCGGGGCGGGGAAGAGGCCCTTGCTCTTGCCGCCGCGGGCATCCCGTTCGAGGTCATTCCGGGGGTCAGCTCGGCTATTGCCGCACCCGCGCTTGCCGGCATTCCGGTGACGCACCGCGGGATAACGTCCGGCTTTCTCGTCGTGTCGGGACATTCCCCTGACTCTTATCGTTCCTTATTGGCAGGTGCCCTGCCCAACTCGGCGACCGTGGTCGTGCTCATGGGTGTCACCCACCGCCGCGCGGTTGCCGAGTTCCTGATTCATCGAGGCTGGCGATCCGATACCCCCGCGGCACTCGTGCTCGCCGCGTCGACCCCCGAGGCTTCCACCTTGGTGAGCCGTCTCGACGAGATCGGCCGGCTTCCGCTCCCGCCGACGGATGCCCCCGGCACGCTCGTGATTGGCGACGTCGTCTCTCTGGCGGACCGCATCGCCATCGCGGAGCACTTGCATCCGGTCTTGGAGAAAGGAGTTCTCGCATGAGCACGTCGTGGAGAGAAGCTCTCGCGCGTCAGTTGCCCGGAGAGCTCGCCCGCGAGATCGACATCTTCGAGACCGAGGTCGAGCTTCGACGACAGAGCAAGCTTGAGGAGAAGCTCTTCAACGAGACGCGTCTACGACGGGGCGTGTACGGGCAGCGGTACGACAACGGCCAGCGGAACGACGGCGTGCGAACGCAGAAGCTCGACTACCCTTCCGGCTCGGTGATGAAGGGAACGGGCACGCTCTGGGATGCTCCCGGGATGCAGCGGATCAAGATACCGTTCGGAAGCGTCACACCCGATCAGCTGGACGTCCTGGCCGAGCTCGCCGAGGACTATTCGGACGGCATTCTTCACATCACTACGAGGCAGGATTTCCAACTGCACTTCGTCTCCATCGACGACACACCGGATCTCATGAGACGTCTGGGCGCGGTCGGCATTACCACGCGCGAGGCCTGCGGCAACTCCGTGCGAAACGTGACCGCGTGTCCTTTGGCCGGCGTGTGCCACACCGAGACTTTCGACGTCACTCCCTACGCGAACGCGTGCACCCATTTCTTGCTGGGTCATCCTGATGTCCAGGACTTCGGCCGCAAGTTCAAGATCGCCTTCTCTGGTTGTAAGCAAGAGGCGTGCGGCCTGATCGCGTTTCATGACATGGGTTTCATCGCCCAGACGCGAACCGAGAACGGTGAAACGCGTCGCGGATTCGAGTTCTACGTCGGCGGCGGATTGGGCGCGGTGCCGCACCAGGCGAAGCTCTTCGATGCTTTCCTTCCCGAAGAAGAGATGCTTCCGATGGCTCAGGCAGTCTGCCGTGTTTTTGCCCGGTTGGGAGAGAAGAAGAATCGTGCCCGTGCTCGGGTGAAATTCTTGGTTTCGAGTCTTGGGATCGACGAGTTTCGGCGTCTGGTGTTGGAGGAGCGTGCCAAGTTGCCCAAGGATCCGCGCCGGACGGAGCTGGTGTCGGCACTGAGGGAAGAGAGGCCCGCGCCGGGTGGTTTCTTAGTCTCGGCATCGGACAAGCCAGCTCGTCCCGCGGCTCACCTTTCGGGAAATTCGCATCCCGCTGGATTCGATCGCTGGATGGCAACCAACGTCTATGGCCAGCGTCAACCCGGATACGCGGTGGCGGCGATCACGGTGCCGCTCGGAGATCTTTCGTCTCGTCAGACCCGAGAGCTCGCGGAGCTGGCGCGTCGGTTCAGTGGGGATTCGGTCCGGACCACGGTCGATCAGAACATCGTCCTTCGGTGGGTGCCCGAAGCGGATTTACCCGCTCTCTACACCGCGCTCGCTGACGTCGGGTTGGGGGAGCCGGGAGCCAGCACGATCGTGGACGTCACCGCCTGCCCGGGTACCGATACTTGCAAGCTCGGCATCGCTTCCTCGCGCGGTCTCGCGGAGGAGCTCCGGACGAGGCTCTTGGAGAAAAACCTGGCCTTCGATGAGGCGGTCAAGAATCTTCACATCAAGGTAAGCGGCTGCTTCAATTCTTGCGGCCAACACCATGTCGCCGATCTCGGCTTTTACGGCGTGAGCCGGAAGAGCGGAGGCCGTACCGTGCCACACTTCCAGGTTGTGTTAGGCGGGCAGTGGAGCGAGAACGCGAAGTCCTACGGTCTGGCGATGGGAGCGGTTCCCTCGAAGCGCATTCCAGACGTCGTGAGCCGCATGACCGATTCGTATCGGGAGCAGGCGCAGCCCGGGGAGAGCTTCCAGGACTTCGTCAAGAAGATGGGGAAACCCAAGATCCGTTCATTCCTCGAGGACTTGATGGAAGTTCCTGCCTATGACGTCGACCGGACGCTCTACTCCGATTGGGGCGATCCGCGGGAGTTCACGCTGGGAGACCTGGGGCAGGGCGAGTGCGCCGGAGAGGTCGTGTCGCAGTTCGACTTCGGGCTCGCGGCAAGCGAGCGCCAAGTCTTCGAGGCCCAGGTGCAACTCGACGGGGGAGACCCCGGGCGCGCCAGCGATACCGCCTTTCGGGCCATGGTGGACGCGGCCGGGGCGTTGATCCGTTCGCAAGACGCGCAAATCGACTTGAGCTCCGAGGACACGGATCGGATCGTTCGCGAGTTCAAGAGCCGCTTCTATGACACAAAGCTCTTTTTCGATCCCTACGCCGGCGGGAAGTTCGCCAACTACTTCTTCCGAGCGCACGAGGAACGTTCGAACGGAGGGAGCGGTCAGAACGGCGCGAGCTCGGACGCGGCCCATCACCACATCGAGGAGGCACATCTGTTCGTCGAAGCCGTGTACGCCTGTCACGGTCGGATTCTGGAGAGGTTGGATGTCACCGTCGTCTAGTGCGCGGAATCCCCTCGAGGCGCAGCGCTTCGGTGTCAAGTTCTTTGTTGCCCAACCCTTCGAGCCGGGTCCGCGCGCCGTCATCCCCATCTTTCACGAGTGGATTCAACAGCATCGACTGGATGACGAGCTTCTCATCGACGTGGCCGACTACTCGCACGTGCACCACGGACCGGGGGTCTTATTGATGAGCCACGAGGCGCAATACGGTCTTGATCAGGCGGATGGGAAGCTCGGTCTTCTCTATAGCCGGAGGCGCAAGGGAGAAGGGGACGTGCACGTGCGGCTGAGCGCGGCGTTCCGCGCCGCACTGAGGGCCTGCCATCTACTGCAGGAAGAGCCTGCGCTGGACGGTAAGCTGCGCTTCCGTTTCGACGAAGCCGAGTTTCACATTCACGACCGTCTGGTCGCTGCGCGCACGCCGGAGGCCTTCGAGGCGGTGAAGAAGGAAATGGGTCGGTTTCTCGCCGAGCTCTATGAAGGGGCGGAGCGAATCGACGTCGATCCAGCCGGCGGACCGAAGGACCCCCTCACCGTGCGGATCAAAGTCTCTCCGGCTTCCGCCGTGCCCGCCGTGGATGTCCTCGTCTCTCGGGTCGAATCGCTCGTTACTTAGTGTTCGCTCGGCTCTTCTATTAGTGCCTCGTCGCTCCTCGCGACTCGGCATGCCGCTTCGCGCGTTCGCGCTCCGCGTCAGCTGAGGGCTCCACCTCGCTCACGGCCCGCGCGCTTTCGTTCCAACTCTTGTTTCGCTTGTTTTGCCACCGTCATGACCAGGTGTCCCATCTTGGGGTGCTCTGGCGTGAGGTCGGCCCCGATGCCGAGACGCGTCAGCGCGTCGCTCGTCATCGGACCGATGGACGCCACTAGAATCCGGTCTCTGAATGCCTCCCGTAGCTTCTCGGCAAGGTTGGTTTTCTCGGCGATCTGGAAGAGATGGTCGGCCTGGATGGCGCTCGTGAACAAAGCGACGTCAATCTCCCCGGCGAGCGCTTGCTCGATGGCCTTTTTCACGGGCTCGGTATCGTCGGGAAGCGCCCAGGCGTAGACGGGGATCGGTGTGACTCGGGCCTCGCGTTTGCGCAAGGCGTCCAGTAGATCCTGATTCCTGACGCCGTACTCCTGGATGGCGACGCGCTTCCCTGCGACCGGCAGCTCTGCATCGAGCGCGGCCAGCAGATCGTTCCAGGTATTGGGCTCGGGAACGGTTACGGTCGGGTGGAGGCCTAGTTTCTTGAGGGCGGCAATCGGTTTGGGGCCGCGACACACGAGTTTCGTCGCTCCGATTGCCTTCGCGACGCCGTCTCGGGGCCACTTTGTGGCGAGCACGTCGACCAACATGCTGGTACCGACGCCGGTCAGAAGAATCAGGACGTCACAATCGCCGCGCATCAACACCTCACCGAAATCGAGCGCCTCGGTTTGTTGCGAGAGCGGCACTTCTTGCAGGGAAAGGGCGCGGATGGGCTCGCCCCCGTACTTTCGGATGAGTTGTGCGAGATCCTCGGAGCGGCGGCTCTCGAAGCTAACGATGCGGAGTCCGTCCAGTCCGTCCATTCTTTCAGGCATCCCAGTGCCCTGTATCAGTAATTCGTCACCTAAGTCTCGGCCCCTTTTGCGCGCTGGCTTCGTTGCGCCATCGTTCCAGTTCGGCCTTCGGCCTAGCCCTCCGCTCGACAGGCTCGCTGCGGAAGGCGGCTCGAAATATCCAGATATGACTTCGTCGGCACGCCTCGCCAGCACCCAAAATGGCCTCGAGCCTTAGGCAACGATCCACTGATACAGGACACTAGGCGATTCCCAACGTACCTAGCCTACTCTATGCAAGGTTGGGGCCCAAGGCGCAAACGTTTGTCCTGGCGGCAGCCGTGAGTTACAATAAAAGATATCCCTTCTTTAAAACTCCTTACTTCCAGACATTTAACGCCTCGGAAAGGAAAGACCTCGTGGCGACCAAGTTGACTGCGCTGGTTTTGGTGACGGTGGGTAATCTGTTGGCAGCGGGCTGCCTCGGCGACAAGAGAGCGGAAGTACCACCCGAGAATCCGGGGACTGTCGAGCCCGTCGCGGGTTCGAGCGAGGACGCGAACGACGTCGAATCGACCGCCGATTCCGAGTCCACCGACCTCGCCCAGAAGCTTGCCGAGGCCAGGAAAGAGAACCAGGCGATGCGCCAGCGTTTCGAGTCCGAAGAGGCTGCCCGCGCCTCGCTCGAAGAGCGCTACGCGGCGCTCGAGATCGAGCTGGCAAGCGCGGTCGAAGAGGTGCTACGGTCCAAGGCGAGTCTCCGAAGCGTGCACAATCGCGCCCTGGCGATCTCCCGGATCGCTGAGGTTCGCGTCCAGTCGCAATCGGTTCCCGACGCCACGGATCCGGAAGTTGCGGCGCGGCTCCGCCGAGCCAACGAGTTCCTGATGCGGGCCGATACGGCTCTCGCCGACGGCAACTTCGGGGGGGCCTCTTACTTAGCAGAGCGGGCGGGAGAGCTCGTTCGCCAGGCCACGATGGTCGCCGAGGTTCGAAGCTCCTCCTTGAACTCCTCCAAGGAGCTGATACCGATCGTTCCCCCTCGCAGTCTGGAGACCCGCGTCAACGCCAATCTCCGTGAGGTGCCGGGCACCGACAAGCCGCTCGCGGGGCAAGTCGCGGAAGGCGTGGAGCTACTGGCCGTGGCCCGGCGGGGAAAGTGGTTTCAGGTGGAAACCGACACCGGGGATCGAGCCTGGATCCACGGCAGCGTGGTTCGCTAACTGACGGCGGGCTGGACGACTTCGAAGATGGCCACCCGGTTACGGCCCTTTCGCTTGGCGACGTAGAGCGCGGCGTCCGCCGCTCCCACTAACTCATGTTCTGTCAGGCCGTCGCCGGGCATCACAGCGACACCGATGCTCACCGTAACTTTTGCCTCACCATCGCTGCTTAGACGAGCGGCCGCAAACGCCTTCCTTAGCGTATCCGCTTTCCTTCCCGCTTCCGTCTTGCCGGTGGACGGCAGTAGCACGATGAACTCCTCGCCACCGTAACGCGCCGCGACGTCCGTGGAGCGGAGGTGCTTCATGAGGAAGGCACCCGTGTTGCGCAGGACCGTGTCTCCTTCCGGATGACCGAAGCGACGTTGAACGCCTTGAAGTGATCGATGTCGATCATCAGGACGGACAAGGGCTTCCCACTGCGCTCCGAACGACTGAGCTCCATGCCGAACGCCTTGGCCAGGAAGCGGCGATTGAATAGACCGGTGAGCTCGTCCGTGCTGGACTTCTGTTGTAAGTCGCTGTGGGTTTCCTTGAGAGCGCGCGTCATGCGATTGAAGACCTTCGTCAGGTACCCGATCTCGTCGGTAGAGGCGATCGGGATCTGTCCGGAGAGATCGCCCCTCGCCACCGCTCTTGGCGCCTTCGATGAGGGCCTCGATGGGCCTCGTCAGACTCACGACCAAACCGTAGCCGACGCCGGCCACGAGGAAGACCGCCAAGGCACTGATGAGCAAGTTGAGGTCACGCAGCCGAATGACGGCGGCGAAAGCCTCTTCGCTTTCCATTTCCACGATGAGCCCTAGCCGGTGCTGCGGCAAGAAATGATAGGCGCCTAGGACGGAACGTCCCCGTCCGTCTTGATACTCGGCGATGCCGCTCTCGCCACGAAGACACCGCTGCACACCGACGGTCGCCAGGTCGCTGGCAAGATCGGGCGGTCGCTGGCGGCTGTCGAAGAGCGGTTTCCCGGACGCATCGATGACGCGTAGCTTGCCCAGCTCGGAATGGAGCTCGCCCCAGAGGCGGCTCCAGAGCTCGGATAGATTGCTGACCGTGACGAGGGTACCTACGGGCTCGTCGCGCGTATCGCGAACTTCTCGTCGGACGTGGAAGACCAGCTCGCCGCCCATCCGTTGCAGGGAGGTATCTCCGTCCGACCTGAGCAGCTCGGGGGCGATTTCCTTCTCCACCTCCTCCATGAAGGGCTTTGTCTTCGCCACCAGCGTGCCATGGCGGTCTACCAGGAAGAGCTCGCGGTAGAGAGGATAGCGATTCTGAACTTGACCCAAGTACTCCTGCAGTTTTACTTGGGACTCGGCCGCCGCCCTCTTGTCCACTGCCGTCTTCGCGACGTCCCAACGCCTGAGGTTGTCCGAGACGATAAACGAGTTCGCAAAGGTCTCGGTGTCGAGGGCGCGCTCCCTGAACCACTGATTCACCTGTTCGCCGGAAGAAGACGCCCGCCCAGCGAGCTGGTTGTTGACTTTTTCGATCAGGATCTCTCGTGACGTCAGGTAAGAGGCGACGCCAACCAGGAGTGCAGGGGCAAGCGCGGACAGGACGACCACGGAGAGCACCTTCGCACGGATATCCATCGACGGGCGCTTCAATGCGAAGGCCGACGTGGGAATGTTTCTGCCGTCGGTGCTGTTTTGGCGTTGGGGATCCATGGCGTCTGCGCTCAAGCTTTGCCCTGAGAGCACTTGTGAGAATGCAATAAGCGGGCCACTGAAACCGGCGGTGAGTGCCGGAATCCGAGGCCCCTCAGCGTGGATCGCCGCGGAGGCCGCGCCAGGCGGCCCCTTCTGGGGTCCCCGAGGGGAGTCCAAGCGGAGGGTGTGTGTTTTTCCCCCTAAGGGACAGAGAGATGCCTACGATCGCGGTTGTCATTGGCTAATGGGCTTCGCCCAGCCGGAATCTTCGGGAACCGCTGCTACTGCAGCCCCCGGCGCACGTGGTCGACTGGAACCTTCCTTATCACAACCGCTATAAAGAAGTATGCGACAGGATCCCTGGAGACCGGAGCAGTACCTGCGCTACCGAAAGGAGCGCAAGCAGCCGTTTTTCGATTTGCTGGATCTGGTTCGTCCTCGCCCGGGGATGCGGGTCGTGGATTTGGGCTGCGGCACGGGCGAGCTCACCGCGGAGCTCCATCGTCGCCTGAAAGCCCGCGAGACGATCGGTATCGATAGCTCGGACGCCATGCTCGGTCAGCCGGAGAGCCCGACTCCTAAGAGTCTTCGGTTTTTGAACCAAGACATTCGAGACTTCATGGAGAGTGGGGGGAGCGGGGACTTCGATCTCGTCTTCTCGAATGCCGCGCTGCAGTGGGTGCCCGAGCATCGTCAACTCCTCGCACGATTGACAGACGCGCTCTCTTCCGGGGGCCAACTGGCCATTCAGGTTCCCGCCAATTACGACCACGTCTCTCACACCACGGCCTCGGAAGTGGCCAGGGAGGCTCCTTTCGAAGCCCCGCTCGACGGGTACACACATCCAATCTCCGTGCTCCAGCCGGAAGCATACGCTTTGCTTCTGGAAGAATTGGGTTAATACCGGAGCCAGCACGTGCGGCTCCACGTCTACGGTCATCACCTCGCCTCTCAGGAGGACGTCGTGGAGTGGATCAAAGGGTCGCTGCTTACCGTCTACGAGCGCCGTCTGTCGGAGGATCTTTTCGCAGAGTTTCGCGATCGATACCGAAGCAAGCTGCTAGCCCGCCTAGAGGATACACGGCCTTACTTCTTCACATTCAAGCGGATCCTCGTGTGGGCCGAGCGCTAGTGCCGAACCGAAATAGAGCGGGTCTCAGAGGATTATTCGCAGACCGAGGAGGTTGGGATTGATCCTGCCCGGGTTTTGTGGACATCAACCGAGGCGCGACAATGCGCCTGGAGGCGTCCATGGGAGAACGACGACGCAGGAAGTTCACGGGGGAGTTCAAGAAGGGAGCGGTCCGGCTGTTCAGGGAGGGCGAGCGCAGCATCGGCCAGGTCGCTAAGGAACTGGACCTGACGGAATCGGCCCTTCGAAACTGGGTGAAACAATACAAAGTTGATCACGGTGAAGGTCCACGCGAGGCTCTGACGACGGCGGAACGTGATGAGCTCCGTTCGCTACGGCGTCGAGTGCGTACGTTGGAGCAAGAGCGAGAAATATTAAAAAAGGCGGCGGCCTTCTTCGCGAAGGAAAGCGAATGAGATTCATTCACGCGGAGCGGGCCAACTACCCGGTGCGGGTGATGTGCCGAGTTCTGAGGGTATCGACCAGCGGCTACTACGCTCAGATGAAGCGCGCGCCCAGCAAGCGACAGTGTGAGGATGGGAAGCTGAAGCTGCGCATCCAAGCGATCCACGCCCATAGCCGTGGTACCTACGGCAGGGAGCGTGTACGTCGCCAGCTTGACGGGGAGAACGTCGAGGTAGGCAAGCAGCGAGTGGCACGGCTGATGCGTGAGATGGGCCTGCAGGGTCTGCCCAGCAAGCGTTTTCGCCGCACGACCGACAGCAAGCACGATCGCCCCATCGCACCCAACGTGCTCGGCCGGAACTTCGAAGCCGAACGACCGAACCAGTTCTGGGTGACGGACATAACCTACATCCGGACTTGGGAAGGCTGGCTCTACTTGGCGGTCATCCTCGATCTGTTCTCGCGTCGTGTCGTAGGCTGGGCGATGCAGCCCCACCTGCGCGCGGAGCTTGCTCTCGAGGCGCTTCACATGGCCTTGGGGCGCCGCCTGCCGGAAAGTGGCTTGGTGCATCATTCAGACCGTGGTACTCAATACGCGGCTGCGACCTACCAGGCCGTGCTCGATGAGTACGGCATCGTGTGCTCGATGAGCCGCAAGGGTGATTGCTGGGACAACGCCGTGACCGAGAGCTTCTTAGGCACGCTCAAGACCGAGCTCCTCCACCGATGTAGTTGGCCAACACGACGTATGGCCAAAGACGCGGTCGCGAGCTACATCGAGGGGTTCTACAATCCGTATCGACTCCACTCGTCACTCGATTACAACAGCCCAATGGTGTTCGAACGGATTCATGACCTCAAAACGGCTCATGCGAGATAATCAACCTTTCCACTTTTCCTGGGCAAGGTCAGATCGGGGCTAGGGTTTCTTGGGCGTCTTGGGCATCCTTACTTGGGACTGGAGCTTCTTGACCACCCGACGCACGAGGAATCGGGGGGCGATGCGTATCAAGAGGGTGATGATCTTGTTCAGCGTGCCGAGAACCGCCACTGCTTTACCTTCCATCATGGCGCGATAGCCGGCTTCCGCGATGGGGCCAACGTCCGCCTGCGCAATGCGAAGGAGCCCGGATCGCTCGAGACGAGCGCGCGCCTGAAACTCGGTGGCGGTAGGGCTGGGGCAGAACGCCGTTACCGTTACACCGCTTCCTCGCAGCTTTTCGGAGAGCGATTCCGAAAAAGATAGAACGTAGGCTTTGGTCGAGTAATAGACCGCCATCAGAGGACCAGGCACGAAGGCGGCCATGGAAGCCAGGTTCAGAATGCGTCCTTCCCCACGCCGAACCATCGACGGTAGGAACAGTCGGGTGAGGTGCGTGAGCGTCAGCACGTTGACCCGGACCATCTCCACCTGACTGGCTAGGTCGCTTTCGACGAGGGGATGTCCCGGCCGCTGTTGAATTTGGTCGGGTAGCGGCGGCACCTGTGAATACTCTTAGGCAGCAAACACATCGCTGTCAAGAGATTTCTGTTTGCTTCTAAGCGCGTGAACGAGAGCGCCCATATGGCGATAGCCTTTGATACGCCGGAACTTTTTCTGCGCGGTGATGACGCCAAGAGCGGTCCATCGGCGAACCATGGAAGGACTCTTCCAACGCTTGACGTTTCTCGATACTCTGCGAATGGTTCCGTTGAGATTCTCAATGGCGTTCGTCGTGGCAAGAGACTGGCGAAGTAAGGCGGGCAGCGCGAGCTTCACGACCGTGAGTGTCTCTTCCATCCCTTCACGAAGGCTTCCGGCAGCTTCGTCGTAGCCGTTTCGCTCGAGCCACGACACCAATGCCTGAAGTCGCTTGCGCGCCTTGTCGGCACTCTTGCACTTGTAGGCTTCCTTCATCGTCTGGAGCACGTAGGCGTGACGAGACTTGGGAAGGTACGAGCGAAGATTCCGGAGTTTATGGATCTGGCACCTTTGGATGACCGCGAGGTCCCCCAAAACGTCGACGAGTGCCTTGCGGATGCCTTTACCTCCGTCCACTACGCAGAGAATCGACTCATCGACGCGCAAGCCTCGCTCGAGAAGGTCCTGCAACATCGCGGTGCACACCCGAGAGTTCTCCGTTGACCTTGCCCAGGAAAAGTGGACAGGTTGATTATCTCGCATGAGCCGTTTTGAGGTCATGAATCCGTTCGAACACCATTGGGCTGTTGTAATCGAGTGACGAGTGGAGTCGATACGGATTGTAGAACCCCTCGATGTAGCTCGCGACCGCGTCTTTGGCCATACGTCGTGTTGGCCAACTACATCGGTGGAGGAGCTCGGTCTTGAGCGTGCCTAAGAAGCTCTCGGTCACGGCGTTGTCCCAGCAATCACCCTTGCGGCTCATCGAGCACACGATGCCGTACTCATCGAGCACGGCCTGGTAGGTCGCAGCCGCGTATTGAGTACCACGGTCTGAATGATGCACCAAGCCACTTTCCGGCAGGCGGCGCCCCAAGGCCATGTGAAGCGCCTCGAGAGCAAGCTCCGCGCGCAGGTGGGGCTGCATCGCCCAGCCTACGACACGACGCGAGAACAGATCGAGGATGACCGCCAAGTAGAGCCAGCCTTCCCAAGTCCGGATGTAGGTTATGTCCGTCACCCAGAACTGGTTCGGTCGTGCGGCTTCGAAGTTCCGGCCGAGCACGTTGGGTGCGATGGGGCGATCGTGCTTGCTGTCGGTCGTGCGGCGAGAACGCTTGCTGGGCAGACCCTGCAGGCCCATCTCACGCATCAGCCGTGCCACTCGCTGCTTGCCTACCTCGACGTTCTCCCCGTCAAGCTGGCGACGTACACGCTCCCTGCCGTAGGTACCACGGCTATGGGCGTGGATCGCTTGGATGCGCAGCTTCAGCTTCCCATCCTCACACTGTCGCTTGCTGGGCGCGCGCTTCATCTGAGCGTAGTAGCCGCTGGTCGATACCCTCAGAACTCGGCACATCACCCGCACCGGGTAGTTGGCCCGCTCCGCGTGAATGAATCTCATTCGCTTTCCTTCGCGAAGAAGGCCGCCGCCTTTTTTAATATTTCTCGCTCTTGCTCCAACGTACGCACTCGACGCCGTAGCGAACGGAGCTCATCACGTTCCGCCGTCGTCAGAGCCTCGCGTGGACCTTCACCGTGATCAACTTTGTATTGTTTCACCCAGTTTCGAAGGGCCGATTCCGTCAGGTCCAGTTCCTTAGCGACCTGGCCGATGCTGCCCTCGCCCTCCCTGAACAGCCGGACCGCTTCCTTCTTGAACTCCCCCGTGAACTTCCTGCGTCGTCGTTCTCCCATGGACGCCTCCAGGCGCATTGTCGCGCCTCGGTTGATGTCCACAAAACCCGGGCAGGGTCACGTCGAGCCCAGCCATATACCCAGGGGCACCTTCGTTCCATCTATTGTGATACCGAGAGTTACGACGACGGTCTGTCCGGCCACCTCAAGGCCATCCAGCATCAGTGCCGCGAGCTCGAACTCCTCTAGCCGCCGAGACAGGTATTCCTCGAGCTTCTTAGTCGTCTGGCTCACGAGGTGACGGCTGGCGGCACTCTTACTCGTGCCACGAGACTTCAACTTGGCCGCGGGTTTGTCCAGACTCGATTCGTAATTTCGGGTCGATACCCCCACCAAGATCTGATTCAACACTCGCTCTGGAAGCGGGTCTTCTTCGCGGAAGGCTTCGAAGTGTGGAAGCGACGCCTCCTCGCCCGACTTCGAGCGAACTCGAGGTCGCGACACTTGGATGCGACGACCACCGAAGCTCAGCTCTCCGTTCGTGCTCCCACAGTGGTTATGAGTTCGCTCCTTCTCGTGCTTGCCCTTGAGCCCCGCGATCTCCTCGGCGTCCTCTCTGAGCAGTAGGTGCAGAGCTGTCAGTCCTTGCTCGTACACCCATTCCGTCAGATCCGCCTTCGTGGCCGCGATCCCAGCTATCATCGGTAGCAGTATCTGACCGACTTGGCCAACTACCTTGCCCGTAGGCGAGTGCGTTTGCTTTCTTACTGGCTTCTTCGATTTCCTAGGCATTGGTGGCTCCTTGTCCCCCTCTGGAGACGGTTTATTGGCAGACCTATTCTTAGGCCGGCCAAGGAGCCGCCGCTACCCCAAATTCAACATCCGGCGGGACATCCCCTTCGACGAAGGGGCCGTAGGTAGCGAACCCGGCGTTGTTGACCAGGACATCGACGGAGGTTCCGGTGAGCTCGTTGAAAAGCTTCTGAGAGGCCAAGGTATCGCTCAAGTCCATGGCGACGACGCGTACCTCGATGGAATACCGTGCGGTCCAAGTTTCCTGGAGCTCGCGCAGCCGATCTTTCCTGCGAGCCACCAGAATCAGATCGTAGCCGTCGCGGGCGCAGATCTCAGCGATCTCGCGGCCGATTCCAGAGGATGCACCAGTGACCAGCGCGGTCTTTCGTTTTCTCGTTTCGGTCATGGCTTGTCATACTATCCTGTGAGTTTGATTTCCCCCAATCGGCTAAGTATTCTCCTTTTGTGAAGCTGGACAAAGTCATAAGGGGCGGGACCATCGTGACCGCGGACGACATGTACGTGGCCGATGTGGGCATTGCGGGTGAGAAGATCGCCGCCATGGGCCTCAATCTAGAAGGTGCCGAGACGGTAGACGCCAGCGGGAAGTACGTCATGCCCGGCGGCGTGGACGTCCACACTCACCTCGAGATGCCCTTCGGCGGCACGGTCACCGCGGACGATTGGCAAAGTGGAACGACCGCCGCTGTCTGCGGTGGCACGACGACGCTCATCGATTTCGCTATCCAGGACTTCGGGAAGTCTCTCCGCGCCGGTGTCGACGCCTGGTTCGCGCGCGCGGAGGGAAAGGCGTCGATGGACTACGCCTTTCACACCATCGTGCGCGAGCTCAAAGAATCGCACCTCGGAGAAATGGACGCCTTGGTCCGGGAAGGCATCACAAGCTTCAAGCTCTTCATGGCTTACCCGGGTGTCTTCATGGTCGACGACGCGACCATTTTCCGGGCTCTTTTGCGCACCAAGGAAAACGGGGGGCTGGTCTGCATGCATGCCGAGAACGGCGGCGTGATCGATACGCTGGTGCAGCGGGCTTTGGCCGAGGGACACCGGGAGCCCAAGTGGCACGCCTTGACGCGGCCCATGAGCGCCGAATCCGAGGCCACGCGGCGGGCCATTGCGCTCGCCGAGATGGCCGAGGTTCCCATCTACATCGTGCACCTCTCTGCCGGCGATGCTATGGAAGAGGTTCGCCGCGCTCGCGAGAGGGGATTCCCGGTCTACGCCGAGACCTGCCCGCAGTATCTGTTCCTGTCCTACGAAGACTACGAACGACCCGGATTCGAGGGAGCCAAGTTCGTGATGTCTCCTCCATTACGCCCCAAGGGAAACGAAGAGCGCTTGTGGAACGGGCTTCAGACCGGCGCGCTGCAAGCGGTATCCACCGATCACTGTAGCTTCTGTATGAAGGAACAAAAAGAGCTCGGCAAGGACGACTTCTCGAAAATCCCGAACGGGGCCCCCGGCATCGAGACCCGTTTGATGCTTCTCTACGACGGGGGAGTCGGTGGAAAGCGCATCACACTTAACCGATTCGTGGAGCTCGTGAGCACGCGTCCGGCCAAGATCTTCGGTCTCTACCCGCGTAAGGGCTCCATCACCGTGGGGGCCGACGCCGATCTCTTGGTTTGGGATCCCAAGGCGAAGTGGACCATCAGCGCCAAGACCCACCGCATGAACGTGGACTACAACCCCTACGAGGGCAGGGAAGTCACCGGCGTCCCCGAGCAGGTGCTGCTGCGAGGACAGGTGGTCGTGAAGGGTCAGAAGTTCGTTGGAAAAACGGGACAGGGGAAGTTCATCGCCCGCGAGCCCGGAACGGCCCAAATCCTCTGACGCGCGCCTAGCGCCGTTCCAACTTGGGCCACCTGGGGACTGATTAGCCAACCTCAACCTTGGCGCTGCTTGGAACCGCCGTCGTCCTCGGAGCGATCAGTTGGAACGGCACTAGCCCACGAACTTATACCCCAGTCCGTGGATCGTCACGATGAGCTCCGGGTGCGAAGGGTTAGCCTCGAGCTTCTGTCGCAGCCAGGACACATGGACGTCCACGGTCCGCGAGCTGGGCATCGCGTCGTACCCCCAAACCTCATTCAGGAGCTCCTGGCGCGAGAGCGTGGCGCCCCGGTGCTCGATGAAATAGCGAAGGAGCTTGAGCTCCATGGCAGAGAGCTCGATCGGTTTCCCCTCGCGCGTCACCTCGGCTCGCCGAAAATCGGCCTCCACGTTTCCGAACCGGTACGTTCCCGCAGCAACCCCGGAGCCGGTGGTCGAACGGCGGAGCAGTGCCTCGATGCGAGCCATGAGCTCCATCATCTCGAAAGGCTTCGTCAGGTAGTCGTCCGCTCCCAGCTTCAACCCCACGACCTTGTCGGAGATCTGCCCGCGGGCAGTCAACATCAAGATGGGTTTCTGAAGTCCCTCTTGGCGGAGGTCACGACAAAGGTGATGTCTTAAGATTCCTGTCAAAGAAAAACGATGTATGGTTCCCCAAGCTCAAAACCCGTCCCCGTCATGGGGACAGAAAAGGAGAACCATACATCATGGGAAAGGTACTACCGAGTCAGCGATTACTCAAGCAGTTCGAGGAACAACTGGTATTTGGGGAGATGAATCTCTCGGAGATCGTCCGGTCGGGAGCTCAGATGATGCTTCAATATGCGTTGGAGCGCGAGGTGACGGAGGCGTTGGGTCGAAACTACTATGAGAACGCTCCGGCAACGACGAAGGAGAAGGGACGACGCAACGGGTATGAGTCGCATCGGGTCCTCACGGGCGAGGGAGCGGTAACGGTGCAAGTGCCGCGGGTACGAGAAACAGAGAAGGTGTTTCAGTCAAAGATTCTCGACGCCTACGTGAGCCGGACCGAGAAACTCGATGAACTGATCGCGCGGATGTACGTCCACGGGATGTCGACGCGTGACATTGAGGCGACGTTCGCGGACGTGCTGAGCGGCACGGGTGTCTCGAAGTCGGTGGTGAGCCGGGTCACACGGTGTCTGTCGGAGGATTTCGAGGCGTTTCGAAAACGGGATCTCTCGAACGAGAAGCTGTTGTATCTCGAGCTCGACGGCACGTACCTGCGCTACCACCAAGGAGCGGAGAGGAAAGAGCCCATCCTCGTTGCGACCGGCTATCGCGCTGATGGGACGCGAGTTCTTCTTCATATCGGTGTCGGCAACCGAGAATCCTACGAGAACTGGAAGGGGTTCTTGCAGGAGATGGTGGCCCGAGGAATGAGGGAGCCGTTGCTCATCGTGACGGACGGGAATCCTGGAGTGCTCAAAGCGATCGCAGAGGTCTTCCCTCGAAGCCTCAAGCAACGTTGCCAGAAGCACCGCCTCGAGAACATCCTGGGCAAGGCTCCGAAGGAAGTGCGCGACGAACTCAAGGCGGCCATCCTTGAGTCGTTCCATGCGAACAGCTACGAGCAAGGGCTGAAGAAGGGTCGGGAGGTGATCGCTCGGTACCGTCAACGATTCCCGAGCGCGATGAAGTGCATGGAAGAGACCCTCGAAGCGTGTCTTCAGGCGCTACGCCTTCCTGCGGCGCATCACAAAAGGCTTCGCACGTCGAATCTACTTGAGCGCACGTTCGGAGAGCACAAACGTCGCACAAAGGTCATTCCTCACTTCTTCACCGAGGAGGCCGCGATGAAACTCTCGTTCGCTGTGCTCTTGGCCGTCGCAAACAAATGGCGCGGCGTGAGGATGGATGTCTTCGCCGCTAGGAAAGTCGAGGAGCTTCGCAACGAGCTTCTCCCGCAAGGCACGTCGGAGGAATCAGCAGCTTAACCGAGCGCGGGGAACCGTACGGAGATTTGACAGGAAAATTAAGACTTGACCACGACAAACATCGAAGCCGTTCTTGCCGGGCAGCATCACATCCAAGATGATGAGGTCGAAAGACTCCGTGGCGGCTTTCTCCATGCCCAGGTTGCCGTCTTCCGCGGTCTCGACGGAGTAGCCTTCACTCGAAAGGCGATCGCTAAGAGTCAGCACGAGACCGGGCTCATCTTCGACGAGGAGGATTCGCTTCGCGGTCACTTTGTTATGCGGGTAGATGAATGGTGAAAACGGTTCCATCGGCCGCCGAGCTCCGAACGCTCACGCGCCCGCCATGGCTTCCGATGATTTGCTGCACCAAGCTGAGGCCCAGCCCGTTGCCACGCGCCTCGTTCCGCGACTGCGTGTGTCTCCCACGATAGAAGGGCTCGAACACGTGAGGGAGATCGACGGACGCGATACCGGGATCTCGGTCTTCGACCGTGACGACGATAGCGTCCTTGCTCCGTCGTGCACCAATACCGATCCACTTTCCGCCCCCGCCGTACTTGACCGCGTTGTCGATCAAGTTCTGAAGGGCGCGACGTAGGCCGGAGGGATCGGCCATGAGGCGAGGCAAATCCGGCTCGATGCTTTTTTCGACGTGGATTTCTCCCTCGGAAATCGCGGGCTCACAGTCGGCTAGGGCCGTCTCGATGATCTCGTCGATCGCTCCGATCTCCAGCGGCACTCTTTCAGGCGATCTACCACGAGATTGCAGGCCGGCAAATTCCAGAACCTGATCCACCATTCCCGAGAGGCGCCGCCCCTCCTTCTCGATGAGCGAGCCGTATTCCTTGACCTGTCCCGAGGCGTCGATGACGCCGTCGGCCAGGTTCTGCCCGGCCGAGCGGATGACCGCCAAGGGCGTTTGTAGTTCGTGCGTCACCCCGGCAACGAATTCCATCTACTGTCTGGCGAGCTGCTGCGCACGTTGGGTGGAGAGCAGGATCATCACCATGCTGACCGCTAGGAGTGCGAGGATGCCCAGACTGATAGCGAGATTGCGAAGCCGCGTGGCGGAAACAGCTGCCTCCAGCGAGCCCGCGCGATGGCGGACCACGAGCTGCCAGAGTCCGGTTTCGTTTCCCGCGCGTCCGCCCGGCGGCGAGCCGGGACGGGCGCCCGGCGAGCGCCCAAACCTTTCCAGCCCGAGATCCGCTTCCACCCACAACCGATGAAGCTCCTCGAAACGGATTGGGCCGAAGAGTGTTGTGGCTGCGTCGCCGGTCACGAATCCGTTTTCTGGATCGGATTGGAACACGACCGCTCCGGGATCGCCGTTCCGAAAAACAACAAGCTCGAAATCCAGCTCGCCGTCTCTATCGAAATAACGTGTCGCCAGTAGCGGCAACAGCTCTTCTTGGATGAAAGGGAGGTCGAGTGTCGCGACAACCAGAGAGAAGGGCGGGCGCGTCGCATCACGGGATCTCCCGCGTCGCGGAGCGGGCCCCGGGGAGTCAGGCCGGGAGACCATCGGAACCACCAATGCGGGGATTTCTTCGATCACGAAAAACGGCATCGGTTCGCGCGAACGTCCACCAAAAGGATTCCTGAGGCGTCTCGACAATCCGGGGACGGGTACTTCGTCTACCGGTTGGAACTCCATTGCCGTGTCGAGTTGCATCCACTGGAGGCGACCCCGCTCGTCGGGTTGCGCCAAGAAGGCGGTACTGATGCTGGATGGCCTTGAGGTGGCCGGACAGACCGTCGACGTTTGGGGACATTCGCAAGTACAACGAAGACCCCAAGCCCGTGAAGTGGACCTACAACGATCCGTCACGACGCATTAAAACCACTAAACGTTCAGTTGTTACAGTCCACTAGACGCAGAAAGAGGGACTCACGAGAACCGCAAGCCCCTCCTCAAGCTGCCTTACTTCTTGTTCTTCTTCGCTTTCTTAGTCTTCCTTACCTTAGTCTTCTTAGTGACTTTCTTGTCCTTCTTCGGCACGAGCTCGATGTTGTCCATGCCCATGAAGAGCGCGCCGTCGAAGAGCTGACCGGTCAGGGTTGCCATAGTCCTGCCGCCGGCCCAGTTCTCGGCGTCGCTCTCGAAGTGGCAAACCGCGTCGAGGTGGCCATCCTGGTCCCAATCCTTGAATCCACAATGCGGTCCCTGTTTGCACTTGAGCCCGAGCTCGAGACCCTCGAAAAGAAGAGTGTCGAAGTCGACATCGAGCACCGAGAAGTCGGCACTACCGTTGATCGCGACCGGGATGACGCCGTGGCTCTTCAGGTTGATGGGGTTCCGATCGCTCCCCGGTTTGACGTCGATGTCCACCGTCTTCTCGCGGCATTTGCCAGCACTGCCCGCGGCGTAGATCGCATGGATCTCGTGCGGACCGAGCACGCTCGTGTAAAGCGACACCTCATCGAGCAATCGATCGAACTCGGTGAAGGTGCTTAGGTTTCCTCGGAGTCCGAAGAAGATGTCCTGTTCGTTCTTGACATTGTTCAAGCCCGTGTAGGTCTCTGCGTTGTCGAATTGTCCATCGATGTAGACCTCGATGGACCTGGCCACGTTGTCGTAGACGCAGGCCACGTGATGGAACTGGTCGTTATCGACGGTCGCGTTGCTCCAAACGAACGGGAACTCCGTGCCATCGAAAACACCGCAAAAGATCGTTCCCTTGGGGCCCACCGAGCCGAAGTTCGAATCACCGGTGTTGAGCCGTACCGCGAAGGGATAGGCCGGAACCGTCGGGCTCGCCCATTTCTCCACCAACGCCGGGTGGCCTACGGTGACGCCATCGGTTCGGATCCAGAACTCGATGGTATAGGGATCGTTCGCAGTGAAATCCAGGTTGGCGCTATGTGGGATTCGGACGTGGTCCAACTCGCCGCTGAAATCGAAGGCCTGTCCTACCTGCCGGGACTGAATGTGGCGTTGACCAAGGTGCCATCGTTGCCGTCCCAAACGTCCTCGGCGTTTCCTTCCGCCGGCCACCAGCTCAAAAGGTCAGGCGCCGGATCGACGCACTGCTGGGCTGCCGCCGGCCCTGTGAGGAGCACTGCTAGGAAAGGAACAACTAGCGCGGCTTGGAGCTTCCTGCTCTCGCTCATGCACACCCCTTCAGGCCTTTGAACCGAAGGCACTGGTTGTTTTGGGGTTCAGCCAGCGGGCAGGTTGGGGAAACCTACATTTTCTGGATAAGTTAATTCACAGGAGGGGGAGCTAAATGTCAAGGTATGTTTTTCTTAGGGGCGAACGCCCCCGTGGCGAACCGGTTTCTGAAAGCAAGAGTCGAGGTCTGGAAAAGGTCTCTTCGAGGAAGGGACTAGATTATGATGGCCCTCTTTGAAGATGTCCTAGAGACGAGGTGACGCAGATGAGCGTGGGAACTCTCGCAGTGATATCCCTCTTGCCGATTGCCACCGTTGGGTTCTTTCTGGTGGGCTTGAGGTGGCCGGCCAGCCGCGCGATGCCTCTGTCGTACCTCGTCGCCGCGGGTCTGGCGCTCTGGATCTGGAAGGTGCCAGCGATTCAGATCACGACGGCCACCCTGAACGGGCTGGCCGTCGCCGCGAGCCTCATCTATATCGTCTTCGGCGCCATTCTTCTCTTGAACACGCTCCAGGAGAGCGGTGGCCTTCGCACCATCCGCCGGGGATTCACCGACATCACTCCCGATCGCCGCATCCAAGTTCTCATCGTCGCCTGGCTCTTCGGATCGTTCATCGAAGGCTCGGCGGGATTCGGAACACCGGCCGCGGTGGCGGTGCCACTTTTGGTCGGGCTCGGTTTTCCAGCCATGGGTGCCGTCATGGTGGGCATGATCATTCAGAGCACACCGGTCTCGTTCGGAGCGGTCGGAACGCCCATTCTGGTTGGTGTGAATACCGGTCTTTCCGCCGATCCCGCCGTCCGGCTGTTCGCGGAGGCCGCCGGTTACGGCGATTGGAATGAGTTCCTGGCCATGATCGGATTCAAGGTGGCCAGCCTCCACGCCGTCGCCGGAACGCTCGTGCCCCTTCTAGTTGTGTCCTTTATGACCCGATTCTTCGGAGAGAAGAGGACTTTCACCGAAGGGCTCAAGGTCTGGAAGTTCGCTCTGTTCGCCGCCTTCGCCATGACGGTTCCCTATCTGCTCGTCGCCTATTTCTTGGGGCCCGAGTTCCCGGCGATGTTCGGGGGGTTGCTAGGGCTCGCGATCGTCGTGCCGGCGGCGCGGAAAGGGTTTCTCGTCCCGCAAGGGAAAGACGTTTGGGACTTCGAGGCGAGGGAGAACTGGGAGCCAGAGTGGACGGGATCGGTCACCATCGCCGATGACGCTTCTTCGAGCACCAAGATGAATCCCTTCCTCGCGTGGTCTCCTTACGTTATGGTGGGGCTCCTTCTGGTCTTGACTCGCCTGCGGTGGCTTCCGTTTCTCGGGTGGCTCCGCGCCTGGTCGCTGAGCGCTCCTAATCTTTTCGGCACCGATATTTCGATCAACGTGCAACCACTCTATCTTCCCGGAACGGTGTTCGTGACCGTTTCCTTGATCACGTTTTTTCTGCACGGCATGGATCGCGGCTCGTACTGGCAGGCTTGGGGTCGCTCCTTGCGCACGATGGGATATGCGTCGTTGGCCTTGATCTTCACGGTACCTATGGTGCAAGTCTTCATCAACAGCGGTGGGGGAGCAGCCGGTTTCGAGCGGATGCCCATTGTTTTGGCGGACGGCGTGGCGACACTGGCCGGAGCGGCGTGGCCCATCTTCTCGCCGTTCATCGGCGGGCTAGGTGCGTTCGTGGCGGGGAGCAACACCGTCAGCAACATGATGTTTTCGCTGTTCCAGTTTGGAGTCGGGGAGCGAATCGGAGTCGACCCCACGTGGATCGTAGCCCTACAGGCAGTCGGTGGCGCGGCGGGCAACATGATCTGCGTACACAACGTCGTGGCAGCTTCCGCGGTGGTAGGACTGACGGGAAAGGAGGGAGCGGTCATCAGGATGACCCTCATTCCCTTCTTCTATTACGCGCTCCTGCCCGGCTCGCTCGGCTACCTGATCGTGTGGTACTCGCAGAAGGGGCTTGTGAACACGGGCTCGGTGATCGCGATGGGGATCGCCGTGGCAGCCGCGTACATCATCCGTCGCGCGAACCGTTGATCGAAATCAGCCGGTATTGCGCATACCGGCGGCGATCCCGTTGATCGTCGTAAGCAGCGCATCGTGTAGCCTCTCGTCCTTCTCGGGTTTGCGCAGCCGTCGGACGACCTCGATCTGTACAAGGTTGATCGGATCGACGTAGGGGTTCCGTACACTGATCGACCGGCGCAGGACGGGGTTTTGCTCCAGCAGCTCGCGATGCCAGGTCGTTTTAAGCACTGCCTCGGCGGTGCGGATAAGTCGGTTCCGTAGCTCATCACCCAAGGGCCGGAGCTTCTCTGGAACGAGCGTGCGATCGTATTGGGCGGCGATGCGGGAATCGGCTTTGGCCAGGACCATCTCGATGAGATCGAGCGTCGAGCGGAAGAAAGGCCACTCCCGGTACATGTCGCGTAGGTCTTCCTCAAGGCCGGCCTCGATAGCTCCGCTCAACGCCTCTCCCACGCCGAGCCAGGTCGGGAGGAGGAGACGAGTCTGCGTCCAAGCGAAAATCCACGGGATGGCTCTAAGCGATCGAAAGTCTGCGTCGGAGCGTCGCCGTGCGGGACGGCTGCCGACCTTCAGAAACTCTTCGAGCTCGCGGATGGGCGTGGCGGTTCTAAGGTACTCGAGAAACCGGTCGTCTTCATAGACCACACCGCGGTACGTTTCTCGCGCCGCATCCGCCAGCTCGTCCATGAGCTCACGCCACTCGGGCTTCGGCGGGGCAGCCGGCGCCAGCGTCGCCTCGAGCGCGGCAGTCGTGTAGACCTCGAGGGTACGTAGCGCGATGCCCGGAAGCGCGAACTTCGCTTCGATCATCTCTCCCTGCTCGGTCACGCGAAGCGTGCCGTTCACCGAACCGGGTGGCTGGGATTGGATGGCCAGAGCCGTAGGGCCACCGCCGCGGCCGACCGTGCCGCCTCGCCCGTGAAAGATGGTGAGGGGGACACCGTGATGCCTGGCCACGCTGACGATGGCTTCCTGTGCACGGTAGAGCTCCCAGGCGGCGGCTAGCCGCCCACCGTCCTTGGCGGAATCGGAGTAGCCGATCATGATTTCCTGCCTGCCATGAGACTCGAGGATCTGCTCTTGATAGTTGGGGACTAAGAGCAATGTGCGTATCGTTTCTCCCGCCGAGCGAAGATCGTCGACCGTCTCGAACAGCGGCACGACGCGCAGACGTTGTTGAACGCCCGCCATCCTCTGCAATAGATCGACCGCCAGGACGTCCGACGGGCCTTTCGCCATTGAAATGACGTAAGCGCCCAACGACTCGGCGGGCAGCCGCGCGATCGTCCGGAACGTTTCGAACGTGTCCCGGACCTCCGGCGACAGCTTTGGATCTCTCATCAACTCCGGTGGGATAAGCGACCGCGGGTTGCCGATCTCTCGGATGAGAAACGCTTGTCGTTTATCCTCTTCCCACTCCGAGTAGGTACCGAGTCCGAGATAAGAGGTGACGACGTCCAACGCTTCGGCGTGGCGGCTCGCCTCTTGCCGGATGTCGAGTCTCACTAGGGTGAGCCCAAAACAAGCCAGGCGGCGCTCGATATCTAGCAGACGACCCTCCGCGAGAATGGAAAGGTTCGTGGCTTCCAGCGAGCGGCGACACAGTGCCAAGACATCGGCAAGCTCGGCCGGATCTTCGTAGATCTCCTCCTCGCCGGACTCCTGTCCGTCGAGCACTGTTTCGATATGTCGCCGCGTCGCTTCTAGCCGCCGATGCACTTGTTTGAGAAGGACTCGGTGCGGCTCCGTCGAGTTGCCGGCCCGGGCGTGAAGCTCGGCGCTTCCCGATCGCATGGAAAGCTCGGACCGCAGCAAATCGATCTCCTTCACGAAGAGATCGGCGGCCATCCACCGCGCGAGGAGACAGGCGTGCTCCGTCACTTCGGGAGTGACGTTGGGGTTTCCGTCTCGGTCCCCGCCAATCCAGGCGCCGAATCGAATGGGAATCGCGGTCAGCGGAAGCGCCTTCCCGGTCACCTCGAGCAACGCGGCATCCACTTCTCTTAGATACGCAGGGACCGCGTCCCAGAGCGTCTGCTCGAACACGACCAATCCCCAGCGCACTTCGTCGAGCGGCGTGGGCCGACTGCGTCGCACTTCATCGGTCACCCAAGCCGCGGTGATGACGCGCCGCAGGGACTCGACGAGTGTGTCTCGCTCTGGAGCGGTCAGGTCCGGTCGGTCTAGTTGATCCAGAAGACGGTCTATCTCGGCGTGCTTTTGTCTGAGCGTGCGACGGACGACTTCCGTGGGGTGCGACGTGAAAACGAGCTCCACGGACAGGGAGCACAGAGTCTTCCAAAGCTTTTCCGGCGAGACACCGGAAGCGATGAGGTGTGGAAAGACGGCGCGGCAGGAGCCTGTCTGTGGATCCGCCTCGAGATCCTGCTGGTACTGACGCCGTCGGCGGATGCGATGGTGCTGCTCGGCGATATTGGCCAGTGTCAGGAAATGGGCGAAAGCCCTGGCCACCGGCACCGCATCCTTCAAGGGAAGTGTGGCAAGAACGTCACCCAGCTCTGAGAGATCGGCTTCCGGGGAAGCCCGTAGCTCCTTGGCCCGCGCCCGCACGCGCTCCACCGTCTCGAAAAGCGATTGACCTTCCTGAGACTTCAAGACGTCCCCCAGGAGGCTGCCCAAGAGTCGGACGTCGTCGCGTAATGGCTGATGTGGATCGGACACGGTTGGATTATACGCGGTCTCCTTGACGCCCTGCTGGCAGTTTGATAGTTTTCAAGCGCAAATCGTCCTGGCGCGTCCCCCAACCACGCGCTGATCAAGGACGTCGAAGGACATCGAAGGTGCGTCGACCTACTCCGGCTCGGAGTAGCGAGGCTCTGTAGTATTTCGTTTTTGAACTCGACCTCATCCTTACAAACCCTGAGCCACGCGACATCTCCGGTCTGGGCCGGTCTCGATCGACTAGGCGGAGCCCTGGAAAAAAATAAAGGAAGATGCGTGGCGATTTCCCCATGATCTTCGCTCTCCGTTCCTCGATTGGCGCGTTCTACCTACACCCGACGAGGCTCTCACCTAAACAATTCATTGACAGAACTCATGACGCTTCCTACACTTATGGTCACCCAACCCGCCGGCGCATCTCATCCGCGCCACTTGATTCGAGCCAGAGCCTTTCATCCATCGTCATATTTATCGGCACTCTGGCCAGCCGGCTGATGAACCGTCATTATTCGCGGGCCTTAGTAGTTCTCGCTATTCGTGACGGTGACCAACATCTCGCAGGCCATCGCCAACCTCGTATCGGTCACGCTGAACCAAGCTTCGCTCGCCGGTGCGACGATACTCGGCGATGCGACGCAGCAGATCGACACATTGCTTCCCGGGGATTCGGAGGCGCTCGAGTTCCGATTTCGATCCAACCAAACGGGGCAGGTTACGGCGTCCTACCTAAGATTCGACGGGACAGAGAGCACGGGTGATCTGCTTTCACTCTTGGGGTCGGCGAGCGTGGGATCCCTCTCTCGCCGGACACGATTGTACTTCCGTCGACGGTGGACGTCCTTCCCCGCGATCTCCTCTTCGCCGCGCTGCGCGTGCTCGGTCAAGCCTGGAGCGTTGCCACGGCCCCCGCGGGGACGATCCCCGAAGGCGTGGCGTTCGTCTCCAAGAGTGAAGTCTTCGATCGCGCCACCGAGATGGCGGAGGCCGGATTCCGCGTTCAAGTCGGAGAGAGCCTAGAGCGGGCTCTCCAAGGCCTAGCCTTCGATTGGATCGGCACCGATGCCGTCGGCTTCGAGCAGGTTGTCCGAGAGACCAGTGCCGGCCGTCGTTTCTGAACGCGTTAGGAGAGTCCATCGCCGCTCCGAGCACGATCGCCGACATTCAGAGGGGGATCTCGGAGAGCTTCACGACGCGGCCCTCTCACATTGTCGTCGGAGTGGGCAACGACATCGGATCGGCACCCGTTACCTGGGACGTTCGCGATGCGCTGGGGCGTAACTCCTCGCCGTGGCCCGTCGTGACAAGCGTGTCGGAATGTTCCATCGTGAGCAGTCTTGAAAGGAGTGCGAAGCGATGGAAGCGAGGACAGCATTTCGTAGGCGAGCACGTGAAGAAAATCGTGGCCGCACAGGTCGAGGGCGGCGTTACTCGCGGGAACAACGTCGCGAAGCGGTGCTGTATCTGAATCAGATGAAGGATCAGGGCGCGAGCCTTGAGGGTGTCGCGAGGGGGCTCGGGGTGAGTGGCTGGAGTCTATCTCGATGGAATCGAGAGGAGGCTATGAGGGGTATCGTTCGGCGTGTCGAAGTCGTGGAATCGGAAAAACGCACGGAGATTACGCTGGTAACCCCGCGAGGGTATCGAATCGAGGGTCTGTCGGAACAGCGGCTGCTGCGGCTTGTTGAGCAGCTGGGATGAAGTGGAATAGCCGTCGGGTGTCGGCGTGGGCGTACGCGGCGCCGGCGGATCTCCGCAAGGGCTTTGACGGTCTGTCGGCGCTGGTGATGAACGAGCTTGGTCGTGACCCGCTGAGCGGTGAGCTGTACTTGTTCGTCAGCCGCAACCGAATCCGCGCGAAAGTTCTGCACTGGGACGGGACCGGACTGTGCGTCTACGCGAAACGTCTCGAAGAGGGAAAGTTCGCATGCCTGTGGTCCAGCGGTGACGGCGAGCCAGTGCGACTGACGACGACAGAGTTGTCGTTGTTTCTGGAGGGGAGCCGGTTGGTCGGAAAAATATCTTTGTCACCTCCTGAAATGAAGCATTTTTCACTTGCCGTGAGATCGTCTCTATGATCTAATCGTATTCCGTGGTTCGCATAAAAAACGAACACGACCTCGAAACACTCCGCCAGATAGCTCTCCTCGTTGATAACGAGAACCAGCGCCTCGTCAATGAAAACGTTCGTCTGCGAGTGGAACTGGCGAGACTCCATGGTGTGCCGGAAACGGAGCAACTTGAACTGTCGGTTCTCAAGCAACTACAGGAAAAGCGAGAGAGCATTTTCCGCATCGACGAAAAGCGGACCCGGAAGAAAACGAAGGCTAAAAAGAACAAGAAGAAAGGGCACGGCCCGCGCGAACAGCCTCATCTTCCCGTGGTCGACAAAGTAATCGAACTCGCCGAGACAGAGAAAAAGTGCTCGGTGTGCGACGGCGAGATGGCGGGTCAATACGAGGGATCGGAAGTGGTGACGGTGGTGAAGCGGAGCTTCGTCATCGAACGGCATTTGCGGAAAAAGTACCGCTGCCGATGTAACGCGAACGTCGTCACCGCACCGGCGGCGACGAAGCTTCAGCCCGGAGGCCGCTACTCGGTGGAGTTCGCGACCGAAGTGGCCATCAGCAAGTACCTGGACCATATGCCTCTCGAGCGCCAGGTTCGGATGATGCGCCGCGAAGGGCTAGATATCGACAGCCAGACGCTGTGGGACCAGCTGAACGTACTGGCACGTCATCTGAATCCGGTGTACGACGCTCTGGGAGAGAAGGTTTTGGAGTCACCCGTCATCCACGCCGACGAAACGCGGTGGCCTCTGATGGGCTCGATGAAGAAGTCGGCGGGCACGGTGTGGGGCGTTTCGAGTCCGGACATCGCGTACTACCGAATGCTGCCGACGAAATCGACGGAAGATGGCCAAAAGGTGCTGGGGACCTACTCCGGCATCGCGGTTGTGGACGGCTACGCGGTGTACGAGGTGCTAGCTCGAGCCGGTCCAGACGGCTACGCGGCTCGTGCCGGTCCACAGTTTCGTCTCGCCCACTGCTGGGCGCACGTGAAAAGAAAGTTCGACGAAGCCAGCGAGCACTACCCGCAAGCTTGCTCCGAAGTGCTTCGTTTGATCGGAGAGCTGTACGAAGTCGAACGCGAGGTCCCGGGTCCGTTTCCCGGCGATGAAAAAGCTCAGAAACTGAGACTTCGTTTACGCAAGCAACGTTCGCAGCGGATCTTGAAAGCGATTCGGCAATGGGGCGAGAGCCAAAGAGGATTGCCGCGAAGCGACTTCGGCAAGGCGGTCCGCTACATGCTGGAGAGATGGGAGACACTCACGCTGTTCGCCGAGAACCCTCTCGTCTGGCTTGACAACAATCACGCCGAGCGCGCCCTGAGGGAACCTGTCGTCGGTCGCAAAAATCACTACGGCAGTCGAACGAAACGCGGAACCGACGTCGCAGCGCTGTTCTACACCCTGTGCGAGACCGCGAAGCTTCAGAACGTCGACCCCAGGGCCTACATGCTCGAAGCGGCCTACGCCGCCATCAACCAGCCAGGAACCGTGTTACTCCCCGACGCCCTACGCGACAACTCCGCTGCGTAGCTTCTTCTCCGAATCGCGACGTTCCAACCCGCTCCAGTGGGGCACGGCGAGGAGTTACGCTGGGGCGCGTACTCCGTGTCGGCGGCCCCTCAGACCTTTCGAACGCCGGGTTCATACCCCTTGCCGAAACCGAGCCAGTGGATGCCGGTTGGGGCATCGCTCTCGTCACGCGTCTCGGCTCCTCACTCTACGAAGTGCACTGGACCGCGACCGGCACCGGCGGGCTCGACCTAGCGGTGAGCCTGCCTCGCGCGGCGGGAAGCACTAGTTTTTATTCGTTCTCTGGCGTCGGCGTCGATGCGGGTGTCCAAGGGAAGGTGGAGATCGATCTGCTCCGAAGCACGGCGACGCTGTCGCTTTCCATCGATCGCAACGGCGACGGGTTTTTCGAAGAGGTGGTCCAGTCCGCACCCGAAGAGGTCATCCAAAGCTTTGGCCCCGAGCTTCTCGCGGCCACGGTCGTCGGGCCCGAGACTCTCAGGGGCGCGGACCCCTGGGGTCGCGTGGTTGCCCTGCTTTTCGACCGTGAAGTTAGGGCCGCCGAAGCCGAGACGCCTTCCCGGTGCTGGTTGCCGATCGGGGCGGGAACACCGGCGGTTCGAGTGGGTGAAAGAAGTTCGAGAGCCCGAGGACACCACGACCTCCTTCGTCTACGACCTGAGCGATCTCATTGCCACCGGCTTCTTCAAGACCTTCGTCACCGATGCCAAGAACAACAAAGCTTGCCCGGTTCTGCTCGAGACAGTTCGCCACGTTCTACGATGCCGCTATCGTCGAGGCGTGAGCACGCCGACGACGGAACGTCGCGCGAAACGGAAAGAAGCGGAAAAGGAAAGGAAAGAGAAAGTGTCATGGCCGTAATGGGGCCAAGGACTACACAGGCGCCAAACGGGAGACGGTGAGCCATGGCGAAGTGAAAGCGGGCGGCCCATACCCCGAGCCTCTGTGCCAAGGCAAGCTCTATGACACCCAAGCTCCGAGAAAGGATGTGGAGCTGAAAGCTCAGCCCCCGATCCAGGCGACGGTATACGAACGCCAGATGCTGCGATGCGCAGGTTGCCAGAAGACGTTCACCGCGCCGCTTCCGCCTCAGGCTGGAGCAAGCAAGTACCATCCGAGTGTGGATGCGGTCGTTTCGGTATTGCGCTACGCCATGGGCATGCCTCATCACCGCCTGGCGCAGTGGCAGAAGTGGGCGGGGGCCTCCACGCAGTTCGAACGCGCCGAAGCAATGGCCAACGCCGTGTTGCCGGTTTTTCGCCACATGGAAACACTCGCCGCGAACCGGCCTCTGGTTCACAGTGACGACACCGGAGTTCGGATTCTCACATTGATGGCGGAGAACGAGACTTTAGCTCAAGGCGAGCGAACGGGCACCTTCACCACGGGCATTGTTGCCCGTGGCTTGGACAAAACGCTTGCTCCGATCGTTCTGTACGCGAGCGGACGACGTCATGCGGGCGAGAACATGGACCAGCTGTTGAATCAGCGCACGGTCCAGGCAAGCAAGGTCATCCATATGGCCGACGCCTCTTCGATGGCGCCGCGTTCACCGCTGCGGATCACTGCCAAGTGTATGGTGCATGCACGCCGCTACTTCATCGAAGCCGAGCCCGCCTTTCCTGAGCACTGTGACCGGGTGCTCGAGGACATCGCAGCCATCTACCGCAACGACGACGACACACGCGGCATGGACCCCGATGAGCGACTTGCCTATCACCAACAACACAGCCGGCCGATAATGGATGCGCTCTATAAGGAGCTACCCTCAGAAGGTGTGGAAATAAAGTAAAGGCGGAGTAACCTTCCGCGTCACGAAACACGGCGTGAAGGGGCCAACGGAAGGAGACACCGCCATGAAGGAAAAGACCACAGGACGACGGAGCTCGTCAAGGGTGGCTTGGGAGTCGCTGGAGAAGTGGGCGAGGCTTGAGATCCAGGATTGGGTGCAGGAGCTGATGGTAGCCGAAGTCACGGAGCTTCTCGGGCGTGAGAAATCGGAGAGACGGAAGCCCGTGGACACAACGGCGGGCTATCGAAATGGATACGGTAAGCCTCGGAAGCTGACGATGAGCGTGGGCACAGTGACGGTTCGCCGGCCGAGAGTACGGGACGTGGAGGAGAGGTTCGAAAGTCGAGTGCTTCCGCTGTTCAAGCGTCGGAGCGAAACGGTGAGCGAGTTGATTCCGGAGCTGTACCTGCATGGACTAGCTCACGGAGATTTCGATCTGTCGCTCCGCGGGCTTCTAGGGGAGGACGCTCCACTTTCTCCCAGCACGGTGTCGCGGCTGAAACAGAAATGGCAGGGAGAGTACGAGCAGTGGCTAGCTCGCCCACTGGAAGAACTCGAGCTCGTGTACCTGTGGGTAGATGGCGTGTACGTGAAGGCCGGCCTTGAGAAGGACAAGGCGGCGGTGCTAGTTGCGGTTGGTGGCCTGTCCGACGGGACGAAAATCGTCCTGACGCTGGAGGCCGGGCATCGAGAATCCTAAGCGTCATGGTCGTCGCTGCTACGGAGACTGAAGAAGCGCGGTCTGAGATGTCCCCGTTTGGTGATCGGTGACGGGCATCTGGGCCGCGACCCGAAACGTATTTCCAGAAGCTGAGGAACAGCGGTGCTGGAACCACCGAATCCTCAACGTACTGGACCGGATTCCGAAAAGGGACCAGGCGCAGGCCAAGCCGCTGTTGACGGCGATCCCCTACGCCACCAGCCTGCAGGAGTGCGAGACGAAGAAGGCCAAGTTCCAGGATTGGTGCTTGCGCAAGGGTCTTCCGGGGGCCGCGCACGTGCTCGACGAGGACTGGGAGCGGATGGTCAGCTTTTATTCCTTTCCCAAGCCTCACTGGCAACACCTTCGCACGAGCAACGTCGTGGAGTCACCGTTCGCTGCACTGAGATTGAGAACGGATGCGGCCAAAAGGTTCAAGAAAGTCGAGTCCGCCACTGCGACAATCTTCAAACTGCTTCTGGTTGCGGAGAAGAATTTTCGCCGGCTCAACGCACCGGAGCTGATGCGAGAGGTTCACCTGGGCGTTCGATTTGAAGATGGAGACAGGGTAACGGAGTCGTCGAAGGTTGCTGCTGCCTGAACTTTTTTACACACCTATTGACAAGAGCTCTCTATAAGTGGATCGAAGAGCAGTTCCGCGAGCGTGTGGTTGAGCCCAACAGCCGCCTCGGCAAAGCTTTTTCCTACGTCAAGAATCACTGGCAAGGGCTAACCCGGTTCCTCGAAGTGCCGGGTGTGCCCCTCGACAACAACGTTAGCGAACAGGAGCTGAAGCCCTCACAACGGCATCGTAAGAACTCACTGTTTTTCAGGACACAGGCTGGCGCCGATGTCGGCGACGTGCTCCTGAGCATGATCCGGACCCGCTTGAGTCAATGGGATTGCACACTAGAACCTGTTCCCAGTGAAAGCGAGCCATTGAGCTTCGCGGTTCGCATGGGTCTTCGTTATGTCAAAGGCCTAGGCGAAGGCGATTGGAAGGCGATCGAAGCCGCCCGCGGCAGTGAAGCGAGAACTCTTCTTCCTTTTCGGCCTTCGTCGGCTGGTAGGTCGAGCGCACTAGCTCCACTGTTTTCGGCTTCCTGTGCTTTGGAGAATTATTTCTAGATCGTCTCATCGCCCACTTCCGTAATAACCTTTAACTTGTTCCAAGTAAGAAGGAACATCAATCGTGGCATATTTGAGGAATCCGCTCTTATTCCACGTTGCATTAGCGGAGTTAGATGCGTATTCCCTGAAAATTTCCGTTTGAGTCTTGGCAACCCATTCCAGAGACACTTGATAGGTGATACCATTCTTTTTCGTCAGAACATACGCATCATCAGTCATGGTGTAGTCGCCGCACTGGAGATAATTGATATGTCCTGCCTTCCCTTTTCTCACTATGTGAATGCCCTCACCTGAGATCACGTTGATCTTCCGGTCGGCATTCTTAGGATGTTGGCAGCGGTGGATCATAATTGTTGTGTTGAGATCGGTACTTCCTGTCAACAGACGGTATCGTTTATCGCCTTCATTGAAGAGCAGCGAGTACAAATATTCCTCGGTAAGACCTGAGTTCCCACCTGAAATCTCAAACATCTCCGACACGGGGCAATTCTTTACCTGATACCGCTCATACTCATACAGGGTGACGTCTTCGTCACGCTTCCAGGTTCGCAAATAGTACTCTGGCGGTCAAGTCTTAATTTTCCTGTCAAATCTCCGTACGGTTCCCCGCGCTCGGTTAAGCTGCTGATTCCTCCGACGTGCCTTGCGGGAGAAGCTCGTTGCGAAGCTCCTCGACTTTCCTAGCGGCGAAGACATCCATCCTCACGCCGCGCCATTTGTTTGCGACGGCCAAGAGCACAGCGAACGAGAGTTTCATCGCGGCCTCCTCGGTGAAGAAGTGAGGAATGACCTTTGTGCGACGTTTGTGCTCTCCGAACGTGCGCTCAAGTAGATTCGACGTGCGAAGCCTTTTGTGATGCGCCGCAGGAAGGCGTAGCGCCTGAAGACACGCTTCGAGGGTCTCTTCCATGCACTTCATCGCGCTCGGGAATCGTTGACGGTACCGAGCGATCACCTCCCGACCCTTCTTCAGCCCTTGCTCGTAGCTGTTCGCATGGAACGACTCAAGGATGGCCGCCTTGAGTTCGTCGCGCACTTCCTTCGGAGCCTTGCCCAGGATGTTCTCGAGGCGGTGCTTCTGGCAACGTTGCTTGAGGCTTCGAGGGAAGACCTCTGCGATCGCTTTGAGCACTCCAGGATTCCCGTCCGTCACGATGAGCAACGGCTCCCTCATTCCTCGGGCCACCATCTCCTGCAAGAACCCCTTCCAGTTCTCGTAGGATTCTCGGTTGCCGACACCGATATGAAGAAGAACTCGCGTCCCATCAGCGCGATAGCCGGTCGCAACGAGGATGGGCTCTTTCCTCTCCGCTCCTTGGTGGTAGCGCAGGTACGTGCCGTCGAGCTCGAGATACAACAGCTTCTCGTTCGAGAGATCCCGTTTTCGAAACGCCTCGAAATCCTCCGACAGACACCGTGTGACCCGGCTCACCACCGACTTCGAGACACCCGTGCCGCTCAGCACGTCCGCGAACGTCGCCTCAATGTCACGCGTCGACATCCCGTGGACGTACATCCGCGCGATCAGTTCATCGAGTTTCTCGGTCCGGCTCACGTAGGCGTCGAGAATCTTTGACTGAAACACCTTCTCTGTTTCTCGTACCCGCGGCACTTGCACCGTTACCGCTCCCTCGCCCGTGAGGACCCGATGCGACTCATACCCGTTGCGTCGTCCCTTCTCCTTCGTCGTTGCCGGAGCGTTCTCATAGTAGTTTCGACCCAACGCCTCCGTCACCTCGCGCTCCAACGCATATTGAAGCATCATCTGAGCTCCCGACCGGACGATCTCCGAGAGATTCATCTCCCCAAATACCAGTTGTTCCTCGAACTGCTTGAGTAATCGCTGACTCGGTAGTACCTTTCCCATGATGTATGGTTCTCCTTTTCTGTCCCCATGACGGGGACGGGTTTTGAGCTTGGGGAACCATACATCGTTTTTCTTTGACAGGAATCTTAAGACATCACCCTTGTCAGAACGAACCCTATCAATTGGAATATGACAGCCCTTTCTCCTTGTAACCGTAATGCCCTTCTCATCTATCCATTCTGTCCCATCTGATTCAGAATCATCGAACTTGAGCCATCTTTCTTCTAGGATTCCTGGCATCTCTTCGCCGTCGGTTGTCACCCAACCAGAGATTTCATCGTGTATCCACCCATTGCGATTGTTTCTGAGCTTGGTCGGAAAACGCTTATCGGAATTTGCCAGTCCATCATTGTCAATGATGTACATCCAAATAGGCTGTTTCTGTTGACGTGTTGCTTTCTCGCTACGCTTAGTAAAGAAAAAAGCATAGGTCTTTTCCTTCGTATATGGTGCGAAGGCAAATTTTGGAAGCGAGAGAATCGCCGTTATGTCGCAGGTTTCTAGAAGTTCTTTGCGAAATAGCCTATATGATGGATTTTCCAACACACCATCTGGCTGTATCACGCACGCACGGCCACCGATCTTGAGCAGTTCCCTGATTCTGCAAAGGAACGCAATCTCAGTTCTGCAAGTCGATACAGCCGAGGTGTTTGCCTTGATCGTGCCTGCACCATATGGTGGATTAGTTATCACGTAAATCGAATGTTTCAATCGAAAACGGGTGCTTCTTGGGTTGCAGGGCATTCGCATCTTTCATATTTTGGGATTGCGGAAGCTGCTGATCTTTCAGGTGGTGGATGCCATCAAGAAGAACCGACCTCAGATCCAGACCTTCGCCACGCTGAGCCCGGTGACGGGTTTTTGGGGTCGCTACCTGCAACCCATCCTTCAGGGGGAGGACGGGATGTCGTGGAGCACTTCTCCCAGAGCGCGCGGCGCCACATTCTCGGAAGGGGAGCGAAAACCGATTCCGACTTCGCCAGCGCTCTGCTCGAGATCCTGTCCTCGCCGGGTTGGATCGAAGACCCGATCTTCTTCCGGGAAGTGCACAGGCCGTTGACTCAGATCGCGTACTTTTATTTGACCGAGGAGAGGAGCACTTCCGGAAAGCTCATCAATCCCGTGGCCTCGTTCCACATAGGAAACGGGGCGCGGCTCCATTCGAAAAACGTTCACTTCGCCGCAAACCGCACCGAGCGTGGTCTCAAGGACTCATGCGGCATCATGGTGAGCTACGTCTACTCCAGTACCTGGCTCCATCAGCTCAGGCGCTCGGCGCGCGCCATACTACCGTGGGAGGTGTGACGCTCCTTATTCCATGTGTAACCATCCCTTGCTACCATCTCGCGTTTTCACGAATAGGTAGTCGCCGAAACGTCCGAGGACGGGAATGGCGTCCCCGGGAGCGACGTGATCGCGAACGGGAGCCTGGGGAGCCGCGTCGACCAACACCGCGCGCTCCTCGCTGATCTCATCCAGCCGGATCGGTTCGGCCGCGGACTCCAAGAAGCGGCCCTCGGCGAAACCGATCGTGCCCTCGGGTGCGCCCACGCGATAGAGGTTTGCGGTTCCTCCCAATACTTTGAGGGGGGCGTGGCGCTCGAACGTGGTCACGACCTCACCTCTATTGTCGGGAGTGAGACGCAATGTGATGCGATCGTTTAGCGCGCGTGCCCAGCCTCCCAAAAGATCCAGATCCACCGTCGCCCTGCGCGCCTCTCCCTCCGCTTCGTGAATGAACGGAAAAGGATCGATCGGGCCCCGGCGGCGCGCGTAGATGCCGAAGTGGAGGTGGGGTGGCGTGGTGCGGGCGTTTCCTGAGTTTCCAACCGTGCCGATGACGTCTCCCGGATCCACCCAGGCTCCTTCCACGACTTCTTGAGTCTGAAGGTGCGCGAAGTACAGATTCAACGATCGTTCCTCATCGCGTAGCCACACCACGCGCCCGCCCAGACTGCGCTCGTTTACGCGACGCACCCAGGCGCGCGAGGGAGCACGCACGGGCGTATGGCGCGGGGCGAAGATGTCCACGCCGTGATGGGATCGTCGTCCTCCGTCGCGGTCAGCCCCGAAGCCGCTCCAAATGGATTGCACGGACTGCCCGTCCACCGGAAACTCGAGCGAGGCCACGTTACGAATGTTGACCGTTAGCCGGCCTCCCCTAAGGAGCTCGGGCTGGATCCGCAGCAGGTAATCCCCGTCCTGGCGTGGCTCGAAGGCGAGTCGCAACTCCTCATCAGAGCCTGTCGCAACGTGCACCGGGCCGCTTTCTTCCTCGTCGCTCACGCGAAAGAGATCCATGAACAAGCGCATGGACTGAACCGCCTGGATCGAGACAGCTACCTCGGTTCTCTGCCCCCTTAGCGCGTGGAACCGATACCCTGCCGCGAACGGCTCGGCCGGATCCACGTAAAGGCTTTCCTCGTACGGGGTCGATATGGAGAAGGCCTGGTGGAGCGCCCGGTGGTTGGCCGCCAGCCAGTCTCGCCCCAACGCCGTACCCACGAGCTGCGCTCGCTGTAGGGAAAAAAGATAGGCTTCGTGGGCGTTGGTCGGGCGGTAGGGCTCCGGGACGATCTCTTGGTCCTTGCAGGACGCAAGGAGCAGCAGAAGAAGCCACGGCCCGAGCCGAAGACTCGGTCGGCCGGAAAACGACGCTCTGCTCACAGTCGGCACTCCTGTCTCATCGGTCCCCTTGGCTATTTTAGCTACTCCTAGCCGGTTGTGAAGCCTCTTCTCTTGGAATCGGGGTAGGTGGTGGGCCAGCGTCCAGTCTGGCGTTCTTCTTGCTTAGCAATCCACCAAATCGCGGATCTCAGCAGTTTGGACGCGCCTGACGCAGAGCAGAGTGGGGTTTGTCGTCCATTGTGTAGGATTTCGGCTACGGAAAGGGAATCCGATAATGAGTGAGATGGACCATTCACGAGAGCCTCACTTGGACCAGAAGGCTCAAGCGGGGGAGCTCGCCTGCGCGTCTTGCCAGGGCGAGATCTACGACGCCTATTTCGAAGTCAACGGCGAGGCCAGCTGTCAGAAGTGCCGTTACACGGTCGAGGACCAGCGAGTCAATGGTTCGGGAGCCGGCCGTTTCTTCCGTGCTTCGCTAGCAGGTAGTGTGGCCGCGGTCCTGGGCGCGGGCGTCTACTACGCGGTGTTGGCACTGACGGAGTACGAGTTCGCGCTCGTCTCCATTTTGGTCGGGCTGATGGTGGGCTTTGCGGTGAACTGGGGCTCCGGGCATCGAGGAGGTTGGCTGTACCAAACCCTTGCCGTAGGGCTCACCTATATGGCCATCGTCAGCACCTATGTTCCCTTCATTCTGGATGGGTGGGAGGACGAAATCGCTGCCGAAGGCATCTCGATCGAAGAGGGTGACGGCATCACCGCCCCCGCATCGGAAGCCGCGGTGGTCCAGACGGAGCCAGTTCAGTTGTCGGTTGGCGAGGTCTTCGTGGGGGTCGCCGCGTTCGTTCTGCTGGTGGCAGCCATACCGTTTTTCGCCGGCGTCGAGAATATTCTGGGTCTTCTCATTATTGGATTCGGTTCTCTTCGAAGCATGGAGACTGAACCGGTACCAACCTCTGACTATCGAGGGGCCCTTTCAGGTGGGGCAGCCTCACAACAGCGAAGACGGACCGTCCTAGCTGGCGCCGTCTTTGTCGCGCGGTGCCTCAAGGTAAGTGTACCCTTCCAGCCCGCGCTCGTAGAAACGTAGGAGGCGTCCGGACTCCTCGTAGCCGATTTTCCCGTCCCGGAGAGCCGCCTCGACGTCACGCCGAAAGTCCGCGAGCAGATTCTCGGCGGAGAACTCCACGTAGCTCAGTACCTCTCGAACCGTGTCTCCCTTGACCACGGTATCGAGAACGACGTCACCTTTCTCACCAAGGCTCACGTGGACGGCGTTGGTGTCGCCGAGAAGATTGTGTAGATCGCCGAGAATCTCCTGGTAAGCGCCAATGAGAAAAGCCCCGATGTAGTAGGGCTCGTCGTCGCTAAAGGAATGGAGGGGTAGTGTTTGCTTGAGCTCCCGGCGGTCGATGAACCGATCGACCTTGCCATCGGAATCGCACGAGATGTCGCCGAGCACTGCCTGGCGGCGCGGCTGCTCGTCGAGACGTTGTATGGGCATGACGGGAAACAGCTGTTTGATGGCCCAGGCGTCGGGCATGCTCTGGAAGACCGAGAAGTTGCAGTAGTACGTATCGGAAAGAGCCGCCTCGAGCCCCACCAACTCGTCGGGAATGTAGTCCAGTTGGGAGGCGAGCTCCGACACTCGACGGCGGATCGCCCAATATAGGTTCTCGGCTAGTACCCTTTGCTGCAGAGGCAGGTACCCGAGGCTGAAAAGGTTCAGAGCCTGCTCGAAAGCCTGATGGGAGTCGTGAAAGCTCTCGAGCATGTTCTCGATGTGGAGCTCCCGGTACGTTTCCTGAAGATCGATGACCGGCTGTGCCGCGTCCTTGGGAGCGAGAGGAAGTTGCCCGTTCTCTCCGGGCCCGAGCTCACTAACGCCGAGGACGTTGAAGACGAGCACGCTGTGATAGGCCACGATCGCTCGGCCACTTTCCGAAAGAATCTTGGGGTGAGGAATCTTGGCCTGATTACAGACGTTCTGAATGTGATATACGACGTCATTGGCGTATTCCTGGAGCGTGTAATTCACGCTGGAGTCGAAGTCGGTTTGCGAGCCATCGTAGTCGATGCCCAGACCACCGCCGACGTCGAGAAACTTCATCCCGGCTCCGTTGCGTGCCAGCTCCACGTAGATGCGGGCCGCTTCGTTCACCGCGGTCTTGACTTGGCGGATGTCGCTGATCTGGCTCCCCAAGTGGAAGTGGAGTAGCTCGATGCAGTCGGCCATATCCTCCGCCTTGAGCTGCTCGAGGGCCTGAAGGGCTTCGCCGGCCGTGAGTCCGAATTTCGCCCGGTACCCGCCCGATTCCGTCCAGCGTCCGGCTCCCCGACTGGCCAAACGAACGCGCAGGCCGATGCTGGGGCGGACGCCCACTCGTCGAGAGTGTCGCACGATGAAATCCAGCTCGGTGTACTTCTCGACGACCGGAATGATGTTGCGGCCGATTTTCGTTGCCAGCATCACCGCTTCGATGTACTCGTCGTCCTTGAAGCCGTTACAGATGATAGGGGTGTCATTGTCCGCGATGGCCAACACGGCCAAGAGTTCGGCCTTGGAGCCCGCCTCCAAGCCGTAACCGTAGGGTCGTCCGAACTGGAATACCTCCTCGACGACCTGGCGTTGTTGGTTCACCTTGACTGGATAGACACAGCAGTAGCCGCCCTGGTAGGCGTGGTCCTCCATCGCCTCCTGGAATGCCCCGTGGATCTCGGCCAGACGTTGCTTGAGGATGTCGGCGAAGCGGATAAGGATGGGCGGCGAGATACCCCGCAGCACGAGCGTCTCGGTCAGCTCTCTGAGATCGATTGATTGCTCGGGATGCTTATGGGGGTGGACGAGAAGGTGGCCGTTGTCACCGACCGAGAAGTAGCCCTTGCCCCATCGGGGCACATCGTAGAGCCGACTGGACTGCTCAACCGTCCACGTCGTGGCTCCATTGAGCACGGCTTTCGCCGAGGGCTTACTCTGCAACTCACCTCCTGGGAAGTCTGCGAGATTACATTGTGCGGCCTAACGTGATAGGACGCAAACAAAAAAAGCGAAGGTAAGCCGGACTCGGGCGGCTTGCCGTCGACCGAGCGAGGTGCCATAGTCGGAGCGGCGTGACGGACGAGGAGACGGGGGGGCAGCGACGAGAGAGCCAGCGGCGTGTGGCCGAGTCGCTAGGCGTTCCGGTCATCCGCCGGCATATCCTGCTCTGTTGTGACCAGACGAAGCCGCAATGCAGCGAGAGGGAGCGCTCGCTGGTCGCCTGGGACTATCTCAAACGGCGTTTGAAGGAGTTGGGCCTTGCAGGGAGCGGAGGCATCTATCGGACAAAGGCCAATTGTCTCCGCATTTGCGAGGGGGGCCCGATCGCGGTCGTGTACCCAGAAGGAGCATGGTACGCGGAGTGTGATCCTCCCGTTTTGGAGCGGATCATCCAAGAGCACTTGTTGAAGGGGCGCGTGGTGGCCGAGTATCTCATCGTGGCGCGGCCGCTCGAGCCCGGAGCCTCTTCGCCAACCGATTGACAACCGTCGGGGCGGAGGCGTCCAGTCTACTCTCCGATATCTTCCGCCCAGAGGTCCGGCTTTTCCCGTTGCAGACGTTCCATCAATTGGACGCAGCGGAACCTAACTTGGTGCTAGCTTCGAGTGCCATCGGGTCAGTTCGTCGGGACGAAGGCGCTTCAGTTCGTCGAACCAGTTGGTGACAATGTTGATTTGCGGAGGCTGGGTGTCCTCGCCGGTCTCGACCGGTTTGACCGTGAGAAAGCGTTCCCCGTCGGGCGAAACATCATAGGATCGGCCCTCGTTGCCCCAATCGTAGGGCCATTCGAGAACCTCCTGCGGGCTCTGGTGTTCAAACCCCGGATCGGTCTGGACGGGGACAGCCATCAGGTGTGTCGGCGTGCCGGGCTCGACATAAAATAGCTCCCGCCCGTCTCGTGACCAGAGAGGTTTCAGACCGCCGGCCGTCGATAGGATCCACAGGTCGTCGTCCACGTTCGGGAACGGCCGCACATAGACTTCAAACCGACCGGACTCATCCGACTGGTAGGCCATAAAGCGTCCGTCCGGTGAGAGCTCCGCGTTGCGCTCGTTGAACTCGCTGGCTAACAACCACTCCGGCTCCGCATCCGCTTCCAGCGAGATCATGCCGATGTTGTCCCGCGTGTCCGGATGACTTTGTTCCCTGAAGACCAGGAACCGGTCTTCCGCGGAAAAGAAATACGGCGTGACGCCTTGCGTTCCGTTGCCCAGGGACGGCGTGAGGGGCTCGACCGATCCCGTGTTGTTGGAGGCCTTCCAAAAAACGATACCATCTTCTGTGTTGGAACCAAAGGCGATCCGCGCGTCGTCCGAAGTCCACACTGGATACCAGTCCGATCTTTCGGTAGTTGTCAGACGGAAGGCATTTTCGCCTGCGAAGTCCCACACCCAGATATCCCCGCGCAGGTTGGCTTCATCTATAGCCACTCGCCCTCCGTCGTGGGCGATGCGAAGGTACTCGTATCCACGGGGCTCGGCCGGAATCGCTTCTTCCCGTCCGTCGCGATCGACCCAAACGGGCATGCGGAGGATACTGATCGCACTGCCCGCGACATAGACCAGCTTGCCATCCGGCGCGACACTGAAGCCGGCGGCCCCACTCGGCTGAGTCGCCACGCCATCCACGACCGGCGTTGGCGTCCCGTGGACTTCGAGAGAATCAAGGTCAAAGGGGACGGCGCGCAAAGTCCCCGCGACGCCATAGACGATGTGTTCGGATCCGGCGTAGCGGGCGTGGCTCCCGCCCTGGATCAAAACCCGGTATTCGCGTGTGTCGAGGTCGAGCAGAGCGATCTGAGAGTTGTCGATCCCCTGGTCGTTCGTGATCGTGAAGAGAACGGCACTTCCGCCGGGAAGGAATTCGGGGAACAGGTGGTCGGCCTCGCCTTGCTCGGTGTCCGGCGTCGTCAGGACTTCGGCCTCGCCACCGGTCGAGGAAATCCTGGACAACCCCGTGGAAGTATTGCCCGTCGCGAACACGATCGTGTCGTCGAGACCCCAGGTGGCACCCCGCGACCCGCCTCCACCTTCTCCTCCGATCGGTACGGCAGGACCTCCCGTGACGGCCACTCTCAGCCAAGGTCCTCCAGCCACCGCCCTAAAGCCCACCCACTGACTGTCGGGCGAGAAGAACGGCGAACGTCCCGACTCGGCCAGAAGAGTGGGCTGCAGCTCATCCAGCCGGCGCACGTAAAGGCGACCAGAGTTTCCGATCGCACCCTCATGCGCGATGTAGGCGATGCGCTGGCCATCGGGGGAGAAGGCCACAGGCGACTCGAAGGCGTGGCCCACGATCCTCCCGGATGGACAAGCGTGGAACGGACGATCGGCTGGGCGTCCGGCCGCATGACGAACCACACGCCTATAGAGGTGATGAGGGATGTGACGACGATGGCCGCAAGCCAGGGTCCTTTCGATTGCGGAATGGGCTGGACGACCTCGGCTACCGGCTGTTTCACTATTGGCTCAGCAAGGATTTCCTCGATCTCGTTCCGTATGTCGCCGACGTCCCGCAGGCGCTTCTTGCGATCTTGCTTCAAGCAGCGGCTCAGGAGCTTCGGAATCCGCGGGTCGAGATCCGATGGCAGCGCCTTCCAATCAATGTCGAGCTTGATAATGCTAGCCAGAACTTCCGAGACGTCCTCGCCCGCAAATGCCCTCTTTCCCGTCAACATCTCGAAGAGAACGATGCCGAAAGAAAAGATGTCGGTGCGTTTATCGACCGTCTTGCCCTTTGCTTGCTCGGGGCTCATGTAGGCAGCGGTGCCGAGAATGACGCCCGCTCGGGTCGCGTCCCGGCTAAGGGTAGGAGACTGCGAGAGCTCGCCCTCCGGTACTTCGTCCGCGAAAGTCTTAGCGAGCCCAAAGTCGAGCACCTTGACCTTGCCTTCGGTGTTGACTTTGATGTTGGCGGGCTTCAGGTCGCGGTGAATGACGCCCTTTTCGTGGGCGGCTTCCACTGCCTCGGCTATCTGTTGGGAGAGTGTGAGGGCCTCATCCACGGGGAGTGGGCCGCGGGCAATCCGCTCGGCGAGGGTTTCTCCCTCGACAAGCTCCATGACCAGAAAGGGCTTGCCTTTAACCTTCTCGAGGCCGTGTAGTGTGGCGATGCCCAGATGGTTCAGCGAGGCGAGCAATCGTGCTTCACGCTCGAAGCGGGCCAGCTTTTGGGGATGTTGCGTGAACTCTTCGGGAAGGACTTTGATGGCGACTTCACGACCGAGCTTGGTGTCCCTGGCCCGGTAAACTTCGCCCATGCCCCCGGCACCGATGGCGTCGACGATCTCGTAAGAACCTAGCTTGGTGCCAGCTTCGAGTGCCATCAGTCAGTTCGTCGCGACGAGGCGCTTCAATTCCTCGAACCAGTTTAGGACGACGACGAGTTCAGGCAAAGAGGTTTCATCGCCCGCACCACCCGTCTTGATCATCAAGAAACGCTTGCCGTCGGGAGACACGTCGTAGGTGCGACCGGCACCAGAGTAGAAGTCTGATCCCTCAAAGACGACCTCTGGGTTGCCGAAGTCAAGGCTGGGATCGATACGAACAGAGACTGCGGTCAGCTGCCCACCTAGCCCCAGATAGAACAATTCCCTGCCGTCCCGAGCCCAAAGCGGCTGCGTACCGCCGCCTCTCGAGATCTGAAACAAACCCTCGTCCACGTTGGGGAACGGCTGCACGTAGATTTCGTACTGACCTGAGGCGTCGGATTGGTAAGCCATCCAACGGCCATTGGGTGAAATTTCTGCGTTCCGCTCGTTGAACTCAGTGACCAGGAGAGGCTCCGACGAGCCGTCGCCGTCCATCAAGCGCGCCCAGAGGTCGCCTCCTGTTTGGGGATGGTTCTCCCGATACACCAACTGCTTCCCGTCCGGGGAAAAGACATGCGAATACTGTGTGTTCTCGCTCTCGGTGAGCCGCTCGACCGTGCCGGTGCCGTCGGCCGCCTTCCAAAACAGATTCGAAGAACCGTCACGGGCAGATGCGAAAGCCACCCGCCGGCCATCCGGTGTCCAGGCCGGATACAAGTCAGTACCGGGGTCGAACGTGAGCCGCCTCAGCGTCTCGCGTGTGAAATCCCAGATCCAGATGTCGGTTTCCTGATCGCGCACGTCGAGGGCAACTTGGCTTCCATCGGGGGAGATGCGCGGGTAGGTATAGCCACGGGACGCGGCCGCGAGCGCCTCTTCTCTCCCTTCGCGATCCACCCACACCAACCTCTTGTAGGTCTGAGCACCACCCGAGACATAGACAAGCGATCCGGAATCGGAGAAGCTAGCCTGAGCCGCACCAGTCGGCGGGGCGCGCGAGACACCTTCGACAATGGGCACCGATCCACCGGTCACTGTAAGCCCCGAGAGATCGAACGGAACCCCCAGAAGCGTCTCCCCCAGCGCATAGACCAAATGTCCCGTGGAGACGTAACGGGCATCTCGAACTACCCTCAGAAGGTGTGGAAATAAAGTAAAGGCGGAGTAACCTTCCGCGTCACGAAACACGGCGTGAAGGGGCCAACGGAAGGAGACACCGCCATGAAGGAAAAGACCACAGGACGACGGAGCTCGTCAAGGGTGGCTTGGGAGTCGCTGGAGAAGTGGGCGAGGCTTGAGATCCAGGATTGGGTGCAGGATCTGATGGTAGCCGAAGTCACGGAGCTTCTCGGGCGTGAGAAATCGGAGAGACGGAAGCCCGTGGACACAACGGCGGGCTATCGAAATGGATACGGTAAGCCTCGGAAGCTGACGATGAGCGTGGGCACAGTGACGGTTCGCCGGCCGAGAGTACGGAACGTGGAGGAGAGGTTCGAAAGTCGAGTGCTTCCGCTGTTCAAGCGTCGGAGCGAAACGGTGAGCGAGTTGATTCCGGAGCTGTACCTGCATGGACTAGCTCACGGAGATTTCGATCTGTCGCTCCGCGGGCTTCTAGGGGAGGACGCTCCACTTTCTCCCAGCACGGTGTCGCGGCTGAAACAGAAATGGCAGGGAGAGTACGAGCAGTGGCTAGCTAGCCCACTGGAAGAACTCGAGCTCGTGTACCTGTGGGTAGATGGCGTGTACGTGAAGGCCGGCCTTGAGAAGGACAAGGCGGCGGTGCTAGTTGCGGTTGGTGGCCTGTCCGACGGGACGAAAATCGTCCTGACGCTGGAGGCCAGGCATCGAGAATCCGAAGCGTCATGGTCGTCGCTGCTACGGAGACTGAAGAAGCGCGGTCTGAGATGTCCCCGTTTGGTGATCGGTGACGGTCATCTCGGCATCTGGGCCGCGACCCGAAACGTATTTCCAGAAGCTGAGGAACAGCGGTGCTGGAACCACCGAATCCTCAACGTACTGGACCGGATTCCGAAAAGGGACCAGGCGCAGGCCAAGCCGCTGTTGACGGCGATCCCCTACGCCACCAGCCTGCAGGAGTGCGAGACGAAGAAGGCCAAGTTCCAGGATTGGTGCTTGCGCAAGGGTCTTCCGGGGGCCGCGCACGTGCTCGACGAGGACTGGGAGCGGATGGTCAGCTTCTATTCCTTTCCCAAGCCTCACTGGCAACACCTTCGCACGAGCAACGTCGTGGAGTCACCGTTCGCTGCACTGAGATTGAGAACGGATGCGGCCAAAAGGTTCAAGAAAGTCGAGTCCGCCACTGCGACAATCTTCAAACTGCTTCTGGTTGCGGAGAAGAATTTTCGCCGGCTCAACGCACCGGAGCTGATGCGAGAGGTTCACCTGGGCGTTCGATTTGAAGATGGAGACAGGGTAACGGAGTCGTCGAAGGTTGCTGCTGCCTGAACTTTTTTACACACCTATTGACAAGAGCTCGGCATCGCTGCCTCCTTCAATCAGAACCCGCCGCTCGCCCGTCTCGAGCGATTGCGTCACAATCTGAGACTCGTCCCACGTGCCGCCCGTCCGAAGAGTAAACAGCACTGTTTCCCCATCCGGCAGCATCTGCGGCCCAAGACCCTGTTCAGCCTTCTCGGGGTGATGTCTTAAGATTCCTGTCAAAGAAAAACGATGTATGGTTCCCCAAGCTCAAACCCGTCCCCGTCATGGGGACAGAAAAGGAGAACCATACATCATGGGAAAGGTACTACCGAGTCAGCGATTGCTCAAGCAGTTCGAGGAACAACTGGTATTTGGGGAGATGAATTTCTCGGAGATCGTCCGGTCGGGAGCTCAGATGATGCTTCAATATGCGTTGGAGCGCGAGGTGACGGAGGCGTTGGGTCGAAACTACTATGAGAACGCTCCGGCAACGACGAAGGAGAAGGGACGACGCAACGGGTATGAGTCGCATCGGGTCCTCACGGGCGAGGGAGCGGTGACGGTGCAAGTGCCGCAGGTACGAGAAACAGAGAAGGTGTTTCAGTCAAAGATTCTCGACGCCTACGTGAGCCGGACCGAGAAACTCGATGAACTGATCGCGCGGATGTACGTCCACGGGATGTCGACGCGTGACATTGAGGCGACGTTCGCGGACGTGCTGAGCGGCACGGGTGTCTCGAAGTCGGTGGTGAGCCGGGTCACACGGTGTCTGTCGGAGGATTTCGAGGCGTTTCGAAAACGGGATCTCTCGAACGAGAAGCTGTTGTATCTCGAGCTCGACGGCACGTACCTGCGCTACCACCAAGGAGCGGAGAGGAAAGAGCCCATCCTCGTTGCGACCGGCTATCGCGCTGATGGGACGCGAGTTTTTCTTCATATCGGTGTCGGCAACCGAGAATCCTACGAGAACTGGAAGGGGTTTTTGCAGGAGATGGTGGCCCGAGGAATGAGGGAGCCGTTGCTCATCGTGACGGACGGGAATCCTGGAGTGCTCAAAGCGATCGCAGAGGTCTTCCCTCGAAGCCTCAAGCAACGTTGCCAGAAGCACCGCCTCGAGAACATCCTGGGCAAGGCTCCGAAGGAAGTGCGCGACGAACTCAAGGCGGCCATCCTTGAGTCGTTCCATGCGAACAGCTACGAGCAAGGGCTGAAGAAGGGTCGGGAGGTGATCGCTCGGTACCGTCAACGATTCCCGAGCGCGATGAAGTGCATGGAAGAGACCCTCGAAGCGTGTCTTCAGGCGCTACGCCTTCCTGCGGCGCATCACAAAAGGCTTCGCACGTCGAATCTACTTGAGCGCACGTTCGGAGAGCACAAACGTCGCACAAAGGTCATTCCTCACTTCTTCACCGAGGAGGCCGCGATGAAACTCTCGTTCGCTGTGCTCTTGGCCGTCGCAAACAAATGGCGCGGCGTGAGGATGGATGTCTTCGCCGCTAGGAAAGTCGAGGAGCTTCGCAACGAGCTTCTCCCGCAAGGCACGTCGGAGGAATCAGCAGCTTAACCGAGCGCGGGGAACCGTACGGAGATTTGACAGGAAAATTAAGACTTGACCCTTCTCGGAGTCCATGGGAATGAGGACCTCCGGGGTGCCGCCATTGGCGGCCACACGTAGGATGCCCGCCGCGCCTTGCCCGAAGACGATGATGTCATCGGCTCCCCAGCTCGCCCCCCAGGGATTGGCGGCCTCGCATAGGGTCACCGGTTCCCCGCCCGTCACGGAGACCTTCCTGAGGTTGCCATTAGCCCAGAAGCCAACCCACTGACCGTCGGGGGAGAAGAAAGGGGTTGTTGGCGTCATATCGGTGCCGCGGATGGGCGCTGCCTCCAATTGGTCCATCTCGCGCAGGTAGAGCTGCTGGTTGGTGACTGACCTTGCCCAGGAAAAGTGGACAGGTTGATTATCTCGCATGAGCCGTTTTGAGGTCATGAATCCGTTCGAACACCATTGGGCTGTTGTAATCGAGTGACGAGTGGAGTCGATACGGATTGTAGAACCCCTCGATGTAGCTCGCGACCGCGTCTTTGGCCATACGTCGTGTTGGCCAACTACATCGGTGGAGGAGCTCGGTCTTGAGCGTGCCTAAGAAGCTCTCGGTCACGGCGTTGTCCCAGCAATCACCCTTGCGGCTCATCGAGCACACGATGCCGTACTCATCGAGCACGGCCTGGTAGGTCGCAGCCGCGTATTGAGTACCACGGTCTGAATGATGCACCAAGCCACTTTCCGGCAGGCGGCGCCCCAAGGCCATGTGAAGCGCCTCGAGAGCAAGCTCCGCGCGCAGGTGGGGCTGCATCGCCCAGCCTACGACACGACGCGAGAACAGATCGAGGATGACCGCCAAGTAGAGCCAGCCTTCCCAAGTCCGGATGTAGGTTATGTCCGTCACCCAGAACTGGTTCGGTCGTTCGGCTTCGAAGTTCCGGCCGAGCACGTTGGGTGCGATGGGGCGATCGTGCTTGCTGTCGGTCGTGCGGCGAAAACGCTTGCTGGGCAGACCCTGCAGGCCCATCTCACGCATCAGCCGTGCCACTCGCTGCTTGCCTACCTCGACGTTCTCCCCGTCAAGCTGGCGACGTACACGCTCCCTGCCGTAGGTACCACGGCTATGGGCGTGGATCGCTTGGATGCGCAGCTTCAGCTTCCCATCCTCACACTGTCGCTTGCTGGGCGCGCGCTTCATCTGAGCGTAGTAGCCGCTGGTCGATACCCTCAGAACTCGGCACATCACCCGCACCGGGTAGTTGGCCCGCTCCGCGTGAATGAATTTGAATCTCATTCGCTTTCCTTCGCGAAGAAGGCCGCCGCCTTTTTTAATATTTCTCGCTCTTGCTCCAACGTACGCACTCGACGCCGTAGCGAACGGAGCTCATCACGTTCCGCCGTCGTCAGAGCCTCGCGTGGACCTTCACCGTGATCAACTTTGTATTGTTTCACCCAGTTTCGAAGGGCCGATTCCGTCAGGTCCAGTTCCTTAGCGACCTGGCCGATGCTGCCCTCGCCCTCCCTGAACAGCCGGACCGCTTCCTTCTTGAACTCCCCCGTGAACTTCCTGCGTCGTCGTTCTCCCATGGACGCCTCCAGGCGCATTGTCGCGCCTCGGTTGATGTCCACAAAACCCGGGCAGGGTCAGACATAGACCAAGCGAGTGCCGTCGGGCGAGAGCGCCACGAGATGACGGCCCGTATTCGTAAATACGTCACCCGGTGGGAGCGTTACCGGAAAGCGCGTGATGCCCGGGGGCGCGGGGCGCATCACGCTCCAGATGGTGATGCTTGCGACGAGTATCGCTAGCCCCCAGGCGACCCTTTCCCGAGCTCGACTCGACGCGGGGACGGCTAGCGGTTGTTGTGGGATTGCAACCGTCGGCTCGGCAATGATTTCCTCGATCTCGTTCCGTATGTCGCCGACGTCCCGCAGTCGCTTCTTGCGATCTTGCTTCAAGCAGCGGCTCAGGAGCTTCTGAATCCGCGGGTCGAGGTTCGATGGCAGGGCCTTCCAATCAATGTCGAGCTTGATAATGCTCGCTAGAACCTCCGAGACATCCTCGCCGGCAAACGCTCTCTTCGCTGTCAACATCTCGTAGAGCACGATGCCGAACGAGAAGATGTCGGTGCGTTTATCGACCGTCTTGCCTTTTGCTTGCTCGGGGCTCATGTAAGCCGCAGTGCCGAGAATCACACTGGCCCGGGTCGCGTCCCGGCTCAGCGTGGGAGACGCCGAGAGCTCGCCATCCGGTACTTCGTCCGCGAAGGCCTTGGCGAGCCCAAAGTCGAGCACCTTTATATGACCTTCCGGATCGACCTTGATATTGGCAGGCTTCAGGTCGCGGTGGATGACGCCCTTTTCGTGGGCGGCTTCCACTGCCTCGGCTATCTGTTGGGAGAGCGTCAAAGCCTCATCCACGGGGAGTGGCCCGCGGGCAATGCGCTCGGCGAGGGTTTCCCCCTCCACAAGCTCCATGACCAAGAAGGGCTTGGTTTCGAACTCCTCGACGCCATAGAGGGTGGCGATGCCTGGATGGTTCAACGTGGCCCGGAGCCTCGCTTCTCGCTCGAAGCGGGCCAGCTTTTGCGGATGTTGCGTGAACTCTTCGGGAAGGACTTTGATGGCGACCTCACGCCCGAGCTTGGTGTCCCTAGCTCGGTAGACCTCTCCCATCCCGCCCGCACCAATGGCGGCGAGGATCTCGTAGGTACCTAACTTGGTGCCAGCTTCGAGTGCCATCGTTTAGTGTCCCCTTCGGGGATGGTGGAAACCCCTCGCCTTTAGGCGAAGAAAAGATTGTCGAAGTCCCCGAAGGGGACGAGACTCCCCCGACTGAAGTCGGGGGGTTGAGAATGAAGCGGGCGCATGAAGTCGACTTCCAGTCGATGCGCCCGCGCAATCCACCGGCTTAAGCCGGTGGTTGATTTAATTTGTTGGAACGAGTTCTTTCAGCTCCTCGAACCAGTTGAGGACGAGGATGAGCTCCGCAGGAGACGCCTCGGTCGCCCCGTCACCTTATTGGGGAACGGCCGCACGTAGATTTCGTATTGACCTGAGGCGTTGGATTCGTAAGTGAGCCATCGGCCGTCGGACGAAATGTCTGCGTTCCGCTCGTTGAACTCGGTGGCGAGGAGAGACTCCGACGACCCGTCGCCGTCCAGCGAGCGTAGGCCGAGATCGAGTCCTCTTTGGGGATGGGTCTCCCGAAACACCAACTGCTTCCCATCGGGGGAGAAGGCCTGTGGAACCTGTATATTCTCACTTTCGCTGAGCCGCTCGACCGTGCCGGTGCCGTCGGCCGCTTTCCAATACAGAGTAACTCCTCGCCGTGCCCCACTGGAGCGGGTTGGAACGTCGCGATTCGGAGAAGAAGCTACGCAGCGGAGTTGTCGCGTAGGGCGTCGGGGAGTAACACGGTTCCTGGCTGGTTGATGGCGGCGTAGGCCGCTTCGAGCATGTAGGCCCTGGGGTCGACGTTCTGAAGCTTCGCGGTCTCGCACAGGGTGTAGAACAGCGCTGCGACGTCGGTTCCGCGTTTCGATCGACTGCCGTAGTGATTTTTGCGACCGACGACAGGTTCTCTCAGGGCGCGCTCGGCGTGATTGTTGTCAAGCCAGACGAGAGGGTTTTCGGCGAACAGCGTGAGTGTCTCCCATCTCTCCAGCATGTAGCGGACCGCCTTGCCGAAGTCGCTTCGCGGCAATCTTCTTTGGCTCCCGCCCCATTGCCGAATCGCTTTCAAGATCCGCTGCGAACGTTGCTTGCGTAAACAAAGTCTCAGTTTCTGAGCTTTTTCATCGCCGGGAAACGGACCCGGGACCTCGCGTTCGACTTCGTACAGCTCTCCGATCAAACGAAGCACTTCGGAGCAAGCTTGCGGGTAGTGCTCGCTGGCTTCGTCGAACTTTCTTTTCACGTGCGCCCAGCAGTGGGCGAGACGAAACTGTGGACCGGCACGAGCCGCGTAGCCGTCTGGACCGGCTCGAGCTAGCACCTCGTACACCGCGTAGCCGTCCACAACCGCGATGCCGGAGTAGGTCCCCAGCACCTTTTGGCCATCTTCCGTAGATTTCGTCGGCAGCATTCGGTAGTACGCGATGTCCGGACTCGAAACGCCCCACACCGTGCCCGCCGACTTCTTCATCGAGCCCATCAGAGGCCACCGCGTTTCGTCGGCGTGGATGACGGGTGACTCCAAAACCTTCTCTCCCAGAGCGTCGTACACCGGATTCAGATGACGTGCCAGTACGTTCAGCTGGTCCCACAGCGTCTGGCTGTCGATATCTAGCCCTTCGCGGCGCATCATCCGAACCTGGCGCTCGAGAGGCATATGGTCCAGGTACTTGCTGATGGCCACTTCGGTTGCGAACTCCACCGAGTAGCGGCCTCCGGGCTGAAGCTTCGTCGCCGCCGGTGCGGTGACGACGTTCGCGTTACATCGGCAGCGGTACTTTTTCCGCAAATGCCGTTCGATGACGAAGCTCCGCTTCACCACCGTCACCACTTCCGATTCCTCGTATTGACCCGCCATCTCGCCGTCGCACACCGAGCACTTTTTCTCTGTCTCGGCGAGTTCGATTACTTTGTCGACCACGGGAAGATGAGGCTGTTCGCGCGGGCCGTGCCCTTTCTTCTTGTTCTTTTTAGCCTTCGTTTTCTTCCGGGTCCGCTTTTCGTCGATGCGGAAAATGCTCTCTCGCTTTTCCTGTAGTTGCTTGAGAACCGACAGTTCAAGTTGCTCCGTTTCCGGCACACCATGGAGTCTCGCCAGTTCCACTCGCAGACGAACGTTTTCATTGACGAGGCGCTGGTTCTCGTTATCAACGAGGAGAGTTATCTGGCGGAGTGTTTCGAGGTCGTGTTCGTTTTTTATGCGAACCACGGAATACGATTAGATCATAGAGACGATCTCACGGCAAGTGAAAAATGCTTCATTTCAGGAGGTGACAAAGATATTTTTCCGACCAACCGGCTCCCCTCCAGAAACAACGACAACTCTGTCGTCGTCAGTCGCACTGGCTCGCCGTCACCGCTGGACCACAGGCATGCGAACTTTCCCTCTTCGAGACGTTTCGCGTAGACGCACAGTCCGGTCCCGTCCCAGTGCAGAACTTTCGCGCGGATTCGGTTGCGGCTGACGAACAAGTACAGCTCACCGCTCAGCGGGTCACGACCAAGCTCGTTCATCACCAGCGCCGACAGACCGTCAAAGCCCTTGCGGAGATCCGCCGGCGCCGCGTACGCCCACGCCGACACCCGACGGCTATTCCACTTCATCCCAGCTGCTCAACAAGCCGCAGCAGCCGCTGTTCCGACAGACCCTCGATTCGATACCCTCGCGGGGTTACCAGCGTAATCTCCGTGCGTTTTTCCGATTCCACGACTTCGACACGCCGAACGATACCCCTCATAGCCTCCTCTCGATTCCATCGAGATAGACTCCAGCCACCCACCCCGAGCCCCCTCGCGACACCCTCAAGGCTCGCGCCCTGATCCTTCATCTGATTCAGATACAGCACCGCTTCGCGACGTTGTTCCCGCGAGTGACGCCGCCCTCGACCTGTGCGGCCACGATTTTCTTCACGTGCTCGCCTACGAAATGCTGTCCTCGCTTCCATCGCTTCGCACTCCTTTCAAGACTGCTCACGATGGAACATTCCGACACGCTTGTCACGACGGGCCACGGCGAGGAGTTACAATACAGATTCCGAGATCCCTCGCGGGTAGATGCGAATGCCACGCGCCGACCGTCCGGTGTCCAGGCCGGATAGTTGTCGAGCTCTGGAGCGAACGTGAGCCGCCTCAGCGTCTCGCGCGTGAAATCCCAGATCCAGATGTCGTTCTCCTGATCGCGCACGTCGAGGGCGAGTCGGCTCCCATCAGGGGAGATCCGCGGGTAGACGTAGGCACGCGGCTCGGCTGCGAGCACCTCTTCTCTTCCGTCCCGATCAACCCATACCAACTCGCGACTGGCTTCGTCCAAAGAGGGTCCTCCTGGAACGTAGAAAAGCGATCCGTTTCCAGAAAAAGCGTACTGGCTAGCGCCGTCATCACTGGCGCCAGGCCACCGTACGTCAGAACACCTTCAAGGACAGGACTGGGCTCTCCGGTTGGCTCGATTCGGTCGGCATCAAATGGCATGGCAAAGAGTGTGGCCTCGTGGGGATAGAGCAGGTGACCCGAGGAGGCGTAGCGCGGATAGGTACCGCCCCGGTTAAGGACTTTCCTTTCACCCGTCTCGAGGAGAAACGCTTCGATGGTCCCGTCATCGTAGGAGGCACCTTGCGCCTGGACCATAAACAGCACAGCCTGCCCGCTCGGTAGAAACCACGGCCAGCGGTGGCTTCGCTCTCCTTCGCTCAACTGCGTTAGCTCGACGGGAGTTCCGCCGGAAGCGGGAACACGGTAGAGCCCGGTCGTAGTCATCGGGGTATAGACAATCGAATCATCGGGTCCCCAGGTGCCGCCGCGGCCGTTCGAGACCTCCGCAATGGTTAACGCCGCACCACGCACCGGGGGTGAAGAACGACAGCCAGCGACCGCCGGGCGCCCGCAATGACTTGCCATAGCATAGTGGCTCGAGGCTTCGCTCTCTCTCGCGACGCAACAGTACCGGGGTCGGCGAGGATGTCTTGAACCTCCACGCGAACGTCCCCGATGGACTGGCGACGGTTCTTACGATCCTTCCTGAGGCAGCGGCGCAAGAGATTCTGGATCCGCGGATCTAGATCCGTTGGAACCGCCTTCCAATCGGGCTCCGTCTTGATAATGCTCGCCAGAACCTCCGAGACATCCTCGCCAGCGAACGCCTTCTTCCCTGTCAACATCTCGTAGAGCACGATGCCGAACGAGAAGATGTCGGTGCGTTTATCGACCGTCTTGCCTTTTGCTTGCTCGGGGCTCATGTAAGCCGCAGTGCCGAGAATCACACCGGCCCGGGTCGCGTCCCGGCTCAGCGTGGGAGACGCCGAGAGCTCGCCATCCGGTACTTCGTCCGCGAAGGCCTTGGCGAGCCCAAAGTCGAGCACCTTTATATGACCTTCCGGATCGACCTTGATATTGGCAGGCTTCAGGTCGCGGTGAATGACGCCCTTTTCGTGGGCGGCTTCCACTGCCTCGGCTATCTGTTGGGAGAGTGTGAGGGCCTCATCCACGGGGAGTGGCCCGCGGGCAATGCGCTCGGCGAGGGTTTCCCCCTCCACAAGCTCCATGACCAAGAAGGGCTTGGTTTCGAACTCCTCGACGCCATAGAGGGTGGCGATGCCTGGATGGTTCAACGTGGCGAGAAGCCTCGCTTCTCGCTCGAAGCGGGCCAGCTTTTGCGGATGTTGCGTGAACTCTTCGGGAAGGACTTTGATGGCGACCTCACGCCCGAGCTTGTTATCCCTGGCGCGGTAGACTTCGCCCATGCCCCCGGCCCCGATGGGGGAGAGGATTTCGTAGGAACCCAGCTTAGTGTTGGGAGTCAGTGGCATGGCCGGCCCTTCGAGTGTGAAGGTATCCGTGCACACGCTGCAAAGTCAAGCGGCTCTTGCGGTTAATCATGATCTGAATATTGTCTGGGTTATGGTCGCCGCCGCGGCCATAGGGTTGCTTGTGGTGTAACTCCAGCCCCTCACGCGCCTTGCAGCGTCTCCCGTGTTCGTTCACAAAGGCGCACTGGTCGCCATCGCGCTCACGAACCGCGCGTTTGACCGGGGCGGGGATGTACCTTGACGATGGCGACGTGTCGGTTTGTTCGAGGCTCTTTCTGGGGGCTCTCGTCTTCGCAAAGCGCTTGGCTTCGAGTCTCTCGAGCTTCTCGGTGACGGCCGCCTCGCGCCAGGTCGCTGTCGGGACCTGCTTAGGATGATGAGCGCATGAGGGAGCGGAGTCGCTCCAGCTTGTCGTGGAGCTCGACGCTGGCCGTGAACTGGACCGCCGTCTGACGCAACCTCAGATTGGCAACCAAGTTGACTGACGGCCGACAGTTGGACGCGCGCCGGTTCTGGTTTCCGCCGCTCGGGGACTATTTCTGGCGTCGATGATCGTGGTTGCCAAGCTCGGCCTAGCCAGACGCCGGTTGCCGGAACATCCGGCTTCGGGGAAAGCTCGACCACCAGCTCCTCGATCTCCCGTTTGGACTTTTCCGCCGCACGGGCCAAGAGCATCTCTCGGTTGGCTTCGGTGAGATACGGCGCGAGCTTGGCGATCCCGCTCAATAGACGAACATCGATGGCGCCGCCTCTCTAGCATAGAGTCTTCTTTCATCGACCTCGCCGATGTGTGCGACCAGCTCGGACTCGACGCGCCGGGACTTCTGCAACTGCTCGGACAGACGACGGAGTAGCTCGTCATCCGAAAGAGTCGAAAACGATTTGAATTGGCGTTCGTGTTTCATTCTCATAATATACACGGGGCTTTTTTGTAGCCCTGGCGTGCGCCGTGTTGGGCGATCACCACGTGCGATGGCTTCAAAGCTACCCTGGCCTAGCCAGGGACCGTGAGGACGATCTCGCGGCGCTACACGCCCCTAACTAGATCACGTCCGCGATTATTTTCGAAGTGTCCCAGAAAAATTGTCAAGAACAAAATGAACTTTTTTCGTAAGGCTCGATCGTGAACGGCAGGAGCTGCCCGTACTTCTTCGTCTATGGGACTCTCCGCAAAGGCGCCAGCAAGGATCTCCGGGAGTTCATGGGGAAGCGCGTGAAGCTGCTCGGCCGAGCCACCGCCGTGGGCCGCCTCTACGATCTTGGCGCGTATCCCGGGATGCTCGAGCCTGTCAGTGCAGGGGACCGCGTGTGCGGTGAGCTTTATGAGCTCGACGACGTCGAATCTACGTTGACGCGTCTCGACGAGTACGAAGGCAGCAACGCCACGAGCGGAGCTTTGTTTGAACGGTTCCTTGCGAGCGTTCGACTCGATGGAGGTGGAGAGGTGGAGGCGTGGGTTTATCTTTATCGAGGAACGGTTAGCGAGAGGAACAGGATTGCCTCCGGGGATTACTTCAAACGGTAAGGCTAAGAGAACTCTTCACGTCCAGATTGCCTCCACTGACCAGCGCGACAGTGCGGCTCCCTTCGGGAAGGGAGACCTTCCGCTCCAGAAGTGCGGCCACCGTGGCCGCGCCCGCCGGTTCGGCCACCAGCTTGGCCCTTTCGAGCAGGAAGGGTATCGCTTGGCGGATCTCGTCGTCCGTGACGGTAACGAGATCGTCTACGATCTGGTCGATGCATCGGAAGACGTCGTGATCGGTGGCCATCGTTGCCAAACCATCGGTCAATGTCGTGACTTCTTGTAAGTCAGTGGCGGCGTCGTTTCGGCGGCTGGTGTACATGTTCGCCGAGCCCTCCGGCTCGACCCCGATGATGCGAATCTTGGGATTGAGAATCCGGAGGGCCATCGCAATGCCGGCGATGAGGCCGCCTCCTCCGATCGGGATGAGGATCGCATCCAGGTCGGGGAGGTCCTCGCCGATCTCCAGACCAATCGTTCCTTGCCCAGCCATGATGTAGCGATCCTTGAAGGGATGCACGTGAACGAGTCCCTTCTCGTCTGCGAGCTCGCGGGAGCGGGCGTAAGCGTCGTCCCAGAGTCGCCCGTGAAGGATCGCTTCCGCGCCGTACTCTTTGACGGCACTCACCTTGCTCGGGTTTGCCCTCTCCGGCATCACCACGTAGCCTGGTATCTCTTGATGGGATGACACGTAAGCCACGGCCTGACCGTGATTGCCGGCAGAGGCGGTGATGATGCCGCGCGCTCGATCGGAGGAAGACAGGTGAAGCACCATGTTGAAGGCGCCACGCACTTTGAAGGAGCCTGTCTTCTGGAAGTTCTCGGCTTTGAGCCAAACCCGAAGGCCGGTCCGTTCGCTCAAAGATCGTGAGGAAAAGACTGGCGTGCGGTGAACGAGTCCTTCGATGGTGTTGCGGGCATTTTCGAAGTCTTGTCGCGTGAGTTGGAGATCCATTTTCTGTCTCAAAGATCCAGCGCGGAAGAAAGCAGATGATATCATTGAGCGACCTCGTTAGCCGGTGGAGCCAGGGAGCGACCGTCATTCTGGATGGTGCGATGGGCACGGAGCTTCAGCGGCGAGGTGTCACGACCCGGCTTCCACTGTGGTCGACCTGGGCTCTTCTAGAGGCGCCACAGGTTGTGCGGGCGATTCACCGGGACTACGTCGAAGCCGGTGCGGACATCATTACTGCCAACACGTTCCGGACGCATCGTCGCTCCCTCGCCGAGGAGGAGATGGGGGATCGCGCCGAGGAGCTCACCTTGCTCGCGGTGGAGCTGGCAGCCGGCGTTCGGGATGAGGTCGGTGCGGAAGTCTTGATTGCCGGCTCCATCGCGCCGCTTCGAGACTGCTATCACCCGGAGCTGGTCCCGCCTCCCGATCGACTGCGCACCGAGCACCAGGAGATCGCGGAGAACCTGGCTAGGGCGAGAGTGGATTTGATCCTGGTGGAAACAATGGGAACCCTCGAGGAGATCCAGATCGCCTCGGAAGCGGCGCGAAGCACCGGGATTCCTTTCATCGTGAGCGCCATCGCGAAGGATGACGGCGAGCTTCTCGGAGGTCAGTCTCTCGCCAAGATGGTGTCTCTGGTGGAACCCCTTGGACCGCTTGCCCTGATGGTGAACTGCGGCAACCATCGTGTGGTGACTACCGCACTGAAGAAACTCTCGACGGCCAAACCAACGGTTCCGCTGGGCGCCTACGCAAACATGGGAAGCCCCGCGGACGGGCGTCTGACTGGGTCGAACTTGGCAACCACGCCCATTGACGCCTGGAGTTTTTCCGACGAGCTCTCGCCGAGTCGCTATGTGGACGTGGCGCGAGAGTGGGTTAGTCTGGGCGCGCGTTTGCTCGGTGGATGTTGCGGCACGACGCCCGCCCACATCAAAGCATTAGCAGACGCGTTCAAATAACAGGAGGCTTCATGAAACGACTACTGATCAGCAGCGCGATCGCCTCAGCTTTCGCGCTGGTTGGATGTGAGCAGCCGAGCGGAGATGACGAGTACGTCGATCGCATGGCGGAAGAGCATTAGGATGATGCTCCAGTGTTCAATGAGGCGTCTCAGACCGCGCCGGCGAGCGAGGTCGTCTCGGAGGAGGTTACTTACGCCACCGTGGACGGGACGGCGGTCACTGGTTACCTGTCGCGACCCGCGGGAGCGGAAGGATCCATCCCGGGGCTCGTAGCAGTAACCAGAGATCTATTCAAATCTGTTCAAAAAGGCGACTTAGCAGGTTCACTGGGGGGGTAGGTGAAAAGAAAATATCTCAAATCGAGGGTGGACGGATGAGGTGCTATTCTGGCGTCAATTAGCTTGGTTGCTGCTGTCAAGCCGTGTCAGACGCCGGCCGGAAAACTCGTCTTATACGAGCAGGAACTTCAGAGCCAATCCCGTTCGCATGAGCGGCTGGCAGGTGGTCTTCGCGTCTCGGGCAACCCAAGCCTTGCGAGAGCCAAGCAAGCTAGACGGTTTCACGGCTGCGGAGAGTCGTCGAGTTGGAGAAGGAGGTGATGCCGTAAGTTGAGTTTTTAGAAAAAAGTACACGCTCAAGACCAAAGGGCAGGGATGGTGTCGTGGGTGTTCGTCATCGAGGACCAAACTGGAACCTAGTTGAAGGTACGTTTTTTGTACGGTGAGCTCCACCGGAACTGACGCCTGCGGAGAGGAAGGCTCTGGCTCCAGCACACGCTGGAGTGAAACCGGCCTTTGTGAAGCAGGAACTGGGCATGATCAGATTTGATCACGTTCTGGAGAGCGGCGCAGAGCCTGATGCAGGCCGCCATGCAGAACGTGCCGGCCGCGGAGGAGAACCTCCGCCAGGCATTCGCCTTTTTGGAAGGGGAGGCACAGGCGACGCGGGTAGGAACGATCGGATGGTGCTTCGGCGGCGGATGGTCGCTCAACACCGCTCTGCTCCTGCCGGCTCAGGTCGACGCCACGGTCATTTACTATGGAGGCGTCACTGACGAACGGGATCGACTGGCGACTCTGGAAATGCCAATTCTCGGAATCTTTGGTGGAGAAGACCAGGGCATCCCCGTGGATTCGGTGAATGCGTTCGAGGAAGCGCTCAGCTCACTGGGCAAGAACGCACAGATTCACATCTACGAGGGAGCCGCCATGCGTTCGCGAACCCGTCGGGAACGAACTACCAGCCCGAGGCGGCTGCCGACGCTTGGGAAAAAACGACCGCCTTCTTCGCGGAGCACCTGCAAGAGTAAGAAGAGTCGCCCAGCCCCTTCACTTGCCAAGAAGGGTCTTGGCGATGGTGGCGAGCTGCATGTTGGACGTGCCTTCGTAGATCTTGCCAATCTTGGCGTCGCGCCAGTATTTCTCCGCCGGAAAGTCCTTGGTGTATCCGTAGCCGCCATAGATCTCGATCACCTGAGACGTGACGCGCTCGGCGACATCGGACGAGAAGAGTTTGGCCATCGCAGCCTTCACCAAGAACGGCTGTCCCGCATCCCTCAGGCGGGCGGCGTTGTAGACCATGAGGCGGGCCGCCTCGAGCTCGGTCGCACAGCGGGCGATTTGAAACTGGATCCCCTGGAATTTCGCGATTGCTTGTCCGAAGGCCTCGCGTTGCTTGGCGTACTGGATGCCGTGCTCGAGAGAGCCTCGCGCCAGGCCGATCATTTGGGCTCCGATGCCGATACGTCCCTCATTGAGAGTCTCGATGGCGACCTTGTAGCCTTTGCCCGGCTCGCCCAGAACATTGGACTTTGGCACCTTGCAGTCCTCGAGAATCAGTTCGTTCGTACTCGAGGCGCGAATGCCGAGCTTGTCTTCTTTCTTTCCGACTTGGAATCCCGGGAAGTCCCTGTCCACCAAGAAGGCGGTAATCCCACGGTAGCCGGCTTCGGGGTTGATGTTGGCGAAGATGATGAAGAGCCCCGCTTCCGCCCCGTTGGTGATCCAGAGCTTCGTTCCCGTCAAGCGGTAGCTGTCGCCATCCTCGACGGCGCGAGACGCTAGGGCGAACGCGTCTGAACCTGAGTCTGGCTCCGAAAGAGCGTAAGCCCCCACGGTGTCGGTCGCGAGACGGGGGAGGTAACGTTTCTTCTGCTCCTCCGTTGCCCAGCGGATGAGCGCGTTGTTGACTAGTGTATTTTGCACGTCCAGGAACACGCCGAGGGATGCATCGACCCTCGACACCTCCTCCACTGCGAGAACGGCCATGAAGAAGCTGGAGCCCGAGCCGCCGTAGGCCTCGGGAATCTCGATTCCCATCAGCCCGAGCTCGAAAAGCTTGGGAGCTAGACTGGGCTCGATAGCCATGTCTCGCTCCATTTTGGAGACCAGCGGGCCGATCTCCTTTTCGGCAAACTCCCTCACCATCTCGCGGAACATCTTCTCTTCGTCCGTGAGCATGGTGAGGCCGATGGGGTTGTGGTCGGTGGCCGCGTGAGGCGTCATGGCAGCTTCGGGGTCGCAGGCGTAAGGTGCTAGCGATCGATCTTAATAACTTGCCAACTCTTCGATGGCTCGCACCAGATCGTGGATCTGAGGGAGCATCGCGTCCTCGAGGTCGGGGTGATAGGGGACCCACATATCCTTGGCTCCCACCCGGCGAACCGGGGCATCCAGCCATTCGAAGAGCTCGTCGGAGATCCGCGAGGCGATCTCCGCCCCATAGCCGAATGAGCGCGTGTCCTCGTAGGCGACAAGAGCGCGGTTGGTTTTCTTGACCGACTCGGAAATCGCATCCCAATCGTAAGGGGAAAGTGACCGCAGATCGATGATCTCGACCGAAATGCCCTTGTCTTCCTGAATCTGCTTGGTCGCCAGGATGCTTCGGTGCACCAATGCTCCATAGGTCACGATGGTGAGATCCGATCCGTCCTGCACCTTCTTCGCTTTGCCAAAAGGGATCATGTAATCCGGACCGGGGTACTGGCTCTTGTTGTAAGTCTGGCGGTACAGGTGCTTGTGTTCCAGGAACAAGACCGGGTCGTCGCATCGGATGGCGGTTCGCAGCAGACCATTGGCATCGAGCGCGGTCGAGGGCATCACGACTCGCAGGCCCGGCAGGTGAGTGAAGAGTACCTCGCCGGACTGGCTGTGATAGATGGAGCCCCCGGTGAGATAGCCGCCGGTAGGGACGCGTAGGACGATGGGACAAGAGAACGCGCCATTCGATCGCCAGCGGAGGGTGCAAAGCTCGTTGCGGATTTGCATGAAGGCTGGCCAGAGGTAATCGAAGAACTGAATCTCGGCGACCGGCTTCAGGCCGCGAGTTGCCATTCCCATGGCCATGCCTACGATGCTTGCCTCGGCGAGGGGGGTGTTGTAGACGCGGTGGCTTCCAAAGCGTCTTTGGAGACCAAGGGTGACCTTGAAGACGCCTCCTTTGCCCTTTACCTGGGGGAGAGCGTCTTCGCGGGTGGCGTCGGCGACGTCTTCGCCGAAGATCAACATTCGCGGATCACGCTCGAGCTCGTCTCTCAGACACGCGTTCAAGAGGTCGACCATCGTTGCTTCTTTGCCGGCTTCGTCGGCGAACGCCGGCTCAGTGTCGAAATCGGTGGAGGTGGGATCGACCGTGGGATTGTAGAGATGCACGTGCAGGTCTTCCTTGTTCGGGCCGGGCATTTGCAGAGCCTGATCGGCGGCTTCGCTGGCTTCTCGTTCGACGGAAGACTGGAGGGCCTCGAGCTCTTCTTCGGTCGCCAATCCTTCTTGCAGCAGAAAGTCGCGCATCTTCCTGACCGGATCGCGCTTGGCCTCTTCCTCTCTCTCCCCTTCGGTCTTGTAGAGTCGCTCGTCGTCGGAAAGCGAGTGCGAGTAGGGACGCACGACGTGCGCGTGGGCCAGCGCAGGACCGTTGCCGGCTCGTAGATAGACGACGGCATCTTTCAGCCGCCCGTAGCTCTCGACGAAGCTGCAACCGTCGAACTCGGAGACAAAGAGATCGGGAAAATTGCGGACCAGCCGAGAGATATTTCCCCCGGCGGTTTGCGCTTCCACGGGGACCGAAATGGCGTAGTTGTTGTCTTGTATTAGGAAGAGCACCGGGAGTTTGTTGAGGCAGGCGTTGTTGACGGATTCCCAGAACTCGCCTTCGCTGGCCGACCCGTCGCCGGCGGATACGTATACGATTTCGTCGCCGTGAAACGTGTCCTTTAGCTCACGTATTTCGTTGACCGCCGACAAATACTGTCCCGCCTTGGCAGCCCCGACCGCTTCGGCGAACTGCGTCCCGGTAGCCGATGACTGGTTGACGATGTTGAGCTTGGGTTGTCCCCAATGTGAAGGCATCATGCGCCCGCCCGACGAGGGGTCGGCGGATGTGCCCACCGCGCTCAAGAACTGTTCGAACGGCGTCGTTCCCACCGCGAGAGTGAGCGCGCGATCACGGTAGTAGGGATAGAACCAATCGTAACCGGGCCGCAGCAGTATGCCCGCGGCTACTTGTACCGCCTCGTGGCCGACGGCGTTGATCTGAAAGTAGATTTTTTGTTGGCGCTTGAGCTGGATTTCTTTGTCGTCGACCGCGCGGGATAGCACCATCAGACGGAAGGCGTTCAGGAGCGCCTCGCGGTCGAGACCATGCGGTCGCGCCATCCGCTCCGGATCGGCTGGCTCCACTTGTGGTCTCATGCCGCTATCCATGTGCGCGTCCTCTTATAGGGGGCTCATTATATATGATCGTCGCGAGGGTGGGGCGAGCGGGCGTCGGAATCGACCCACCGGCCGGAAAACCATTCTCTAACCTGGTTTAAGGTCCGATAGACTGAAGCCGCGAAAGGAAATCAGGCGCTCGATCGACGCGTCCACTTTGACGTCCGGGGTCGACGCGCCCGCCGTGATACCGACCGTCAGTGGATCGTCCGGCAGCCAATCGGGTGTGGTCGTCTCTTCTTCTTCGTGCACCGGTTTGTGTCGGATCTCGACCGGTGAGACGAGACAACTCGAGTCGGCGATGTGATAGGTCGGGCAGTGCTGTGAGGAAATCTCGGCGAGATGGGTCGTATTGCTGCTGTTATAGCCGCCGAGAACCAACATCAAATCAACCCTGTCCTCAGTCATCTGGATGACCGCATCCTGCCGCTCCTGAGTGGCGCTGCAGATCGTATCGAAGGATCGAAACCGTTCGGCGAGCTCGCCCTCTCCGTATCGACGGATCATTGCCTTGCGGAGCTCGTCTTCGATGGCCAGCGATTCCGAGCTTAGCATCGTGGTTTGGTTCGCCAAGCCGATCCTTTCAAGGTGTCGATCGGGATCGAAGTCGGGCGAGCAGGCGGAGGCGAACGTCGCGAGGAATGCGTCGGCGTTGCCTCCATGCTCGATGAACCTACAGACTTCCCGGGCCTCATTCATATCCCGCACCACCACGTAGTGGCCATCTGAGAAACGCGAGGCGCGGGATACCGTGGCCATGGTCTCTTCGTGCCAATACTTGCCGTGCACGATCGACGTGACGCCGCTTTTTGCATAACGCTCGACGTTCTTCCAGACGTTCAAGACCGATCCGCAAGTCGTGTCGACCATGATGCAGCCGCGACTCTTCAAGATGTCCATCTCCGCCAGGTTGACACCGAAGGCAGGCAGCAAGACCACGTCACCTGCGGTGATCGGCTCGAACTTCTCCTCGGTTCCGTATGGTCCGGTCAGGAAACGGATCTCCATCTCTCGGAGCCGCCGGTTCACGTATGGGTTGTGAATGATCTCGCCAGTGATATAGATATCGCGGTCGGGGAAACGCGCGCGAGCCTCATAGGCGTACTCGACGGCGCGGTCCACTCCGTAGCAAAAGCCGAACTCCTTGGCCAGACGGATCGTCAGATCCCCAGCACGCAGCCGGTAGTCGTGAGTTCGCGCCAGGTCGACGATCCGACCCTGGTAGTCCTTCTGGAGAGGCGCTTGGACCTGGGCCTTCAGTCCAAGCCCCTTCTGAAAAAGCTTGCTTTCTTCCATGAGCACTAAATTATAGCCGCTTTTCTGACATGGTGCGACACGGCCCGCAGTGTGCTCGTGGAAGTGGTTATTGATGGCCGCCTTGTTGGCGTAGGAAAAAATGTCAGTTCGGGGCTAAGATAACCCTCCATGAACGGTGCAATCGTCCTGGGCACCGGCATGCACGTACCCGACCGCGTGGTTCCCAATCGGGAACTGACCGAGCTCATGAATACCTCGGACTCCTGGATCCGCGAGCGAACCGGGATCGAGGAGCGCCGCTATGCAGAGCCGGGGATCGGAGCGTCGGACCTTGCGCTGGTTGCGTCACGCCGGGCCATCGAAGCAGCGGGGATCGAGGCTTCGGATCTCGATCTGATCGTGCTTGCGACGCTGTCTCCCGACTACAATTTTCCCGGATCGGCCGTCCTACTGCAGGAGGGGTTGGGGGTTGGACCCATCGGGGCGCTCGACGTTCGAAACCAGTGCTCCGGTTTCATCTATGGCCTCGCGGTCGCAGATGCCTTTATTCGAACCCAAAGTTACCGTCACATCCTGCTGGCCGGTGCCGAGGTTCACTCGACCGGTCTCGATTTCAGCACCGGGGGCAGAGAACTGGCGGTTCTGTTCGGAGACGGAGCGGGAGCCGTGGTGCTCGGGCCGGGCACCGATGGAAGAGGCGTTCAATCGGTTCATCTACACTCAGAGGGAAAATACGCCACCAAACTGTGGTTGGAAGCGCCAGCGAGTCGGTGTCGACCGCGTATCGACGAGGAAATGCTCAGAGCAGGGAGGCACTATCCGAAGATGGAGGGCCGAGCCGTATTCAAACACGCGGTGAGGAGGTTTCCCGAGGCGATTCGCGAGGCGTTGGTACCCGCTGGGCTTGCGCTCGCAGACGTCGATCTGTTCGTGCTCCATCAGGCCAACCTGAGAATACTGGAGGCCGTCGCCGACGTCGTACAGGTGCCGATGGAGAAGTTCTATTGCAACATACAAAAGTACGGCAATACCACGGCGGCATCCATCCCCATCGCACTGCACGAGGCAGTCCGAGAGGGACGCATTCGAGAGGGCAATCGTGTTCTCCTGGCAGCATTCGGCTCGGGGTTCACCTGGGCGTCGGCTCTTTTGACATGGTAGCGTCGCGAGCGGTTCGTTATAATGGACGCAATCCTGGAGGGTAGCTGATGCAAGATGTTCTGATTACTGGGCCCCGCAAGAAACAACCCAAGATGCTGGCTTACGTGGATAAGGGAAAGTGTTTCGGACGGGGCTGCGAATTCTGCATCCATGTCTGCCCGGTAAAGGACTGCATTACCCTCGTGGCGGATCCCGAGCCTGGTGCGGTCGGAGAGATCTGTGAGGTGAACGTAGAAACGTGCATCGGCTGTCAGCTTTGCGCGAAATTCTGTCCACCCGACTACGATGCGGTCCATATGTTTCCCCATGACAAGGGAATGGAGCTGATAGAGCAAGAGCCGCGCAGCAGCTTCGAATACCGTCAGTACTCCAAGAAAAAAGGTGGGGCCCTCCCCGGCTAAGCTACTTAATCTTACAGGGTTGTTGGAACACTAGATTAAGTAGCTGTCCCCGAATTAAGTGGCTGTCCCCGTTGACCCTCCGATTCCGGCGTGCTAACTTGCGGACTTGCCAAGCTACAGAAGCGCGCCACAATCTTCGATGCCCCTGTCCCAAACGGTACCCAAAGCCAAGCCCGGTGTTTTCCGTCTCGTTTCGGATTTCGAGCCGCAAGGCGATCAGCCCAGGGCTATCGGAGAGCTCGTCGAGGGCCTGAACCGAGGGGACCCGTACCAGGTTCTTCTCGGCGTCACGGGTTCCGGCAAGACCTTCACCATCGCCAAGGTCGTGGAGTCGTTGAACCGCCCGGCGCTGGTCATTGCGCACAACAAGACTCTGGCGGCCCAGCTCTATCAAGAGTTCAAGGGATTCTTTCCGGACAACGCCGTCGAATACTTCGTCAGCTACTACGACTACTACCAGCCGGAGGCCTATGTTCCCGCATCGGACACGTACATAGAGAAGGAAGCGACGATCAACGACGAGATCGATCGCATGCGACTTTCTGCTACGCGATCTCTCTTCGAACGGCGGGACGTGCTGATTGTGGCGAGCGTTTCCTGCATTTATGGGCTGGGCTCTCCCGAGGCCTACTACGGCATGCTCTTGGTGCTGGAAGAAGGAGAGCAGGTCGACCGCTTGAGCATGCTTCGGAAACTCGTCGAGATCCAGTATCAGCGTAACGACTACGAGTTACAGCGAGGGACGTTCCGCGTCCGTGGCGACGTCATCGAGATCATCCCTGCCTATGAGGATCTGGGCGTCAGAATCGAGCTCTTCGGAGATCAGATCGAGTCCGTCTCGCAGATCGATCCACTGACGGGTAAGGTCTTGTGGCCTTTGAAGCGGGTGGTGGTCTACCCGAAGACGCACTATGTGACGCCCCGCGAACGAACCCTACAGGCGATCGAGAGCGTTCGGGAGGAGCTGGGCTTGCATACTGCCAAGCTTCGTTCGGAAGGTAAGTTGCTCGAAGCACAGCGAGTCGAGCAGCGCACGCGGTTCGACTTGGAGATGCTTCAGGAAGTCGGCTATTGCCACGGCATCGAGAACTACTCACGCCATTTGACCGGTCGCGAACCGGGCCAGCCGCCTCCGACCCTGATGGACTATCTGTCTCGAGATGTTCTCCTTATTATTGATGAAAGCCATCAGACGATCCCCCAGCTGCGCGGTATGTATCACGGCGATCGCTCCCGCAAGCAAACGCTGGTCGAGTATGGCTTCCGACTACCGTCCGCGTTGGACAACCGGCCACTGAATTTCGAAGAGTTCGAGGAACGATTGGGGCAGGTGATCTTCTCCTCGGCCACGCCGGCTGCCGAACAGTTGGAAAAGGCACAGGGAGTCGTGGTGGAGCAGATTATCCGACCCACGGGTTTGATGGACCCCGAGGTGGAAGTGCGGCCGGTGAGCGGCCAGGTGGACGATCTGCTGAATGAGATCCGGGGGCGAGAAAAGAGCAAAGAGCGTGTTCTGGTTACCACACTTACCAAGCGTATGGCCGAGGACTTGAGCGAGTACTACACTGAGCTGGGAGTGCGTTGTCGCTACCTGCACTCGGACATCGATACGCTGGAGAGGGTGAGGATCCTTCGCGACCTACGCCTCGGAACGTTCGACGTTCTCATCGGGATCAACCTCTTGCGAGAGGGTTTGGATCTCCCCGAAGTGTCACTGGTTGCGATCCTCGACGCAGACAAAGAAGGCTTTCTTCGCTCCGAGGGTTCACTGATTCAAACCATGGGTCGGGCGGCTAGGAACGTCCATGGCAAAGCCGTTCTCTATGCCGACCAGGTAACGAAGTCGATGCGGCTCGCCCTGTCGGAGACCGAACGTCGCCGCCAGCTCCAGCAGGCGTACAACAAGCAGCATGGGATTACACCCGAGACGATTGTGAAGTCGGTCGCTGAGATCTTGGGCAGTGTCTATGAACAGGATTACGCTGCCATTCCCGCGGTGGCGGAGGAGGGGCCGGATCTGATCACCGCCAAAGAGGTGGAACGCGAGCTCAAGAGGCTTGGTAAAGCCATGAAGCAGGCATCCCAGAGGCTCGAGTTCGAGAAGGCGGCGGAGATTCGCGATCGAATGAGAGAGCTCCGGCAGCTCGATCTCTTCGACGACTTGGCCCCCTAGAAACGATGGAAGCAGTAGTAGTCAGTGTCTCCGAGCGGCTAAAGCGCACGATCCTCCACATACAGGAGTTCACGATGCTCTCCTACCGGGGCTTCGCGAATTTGCTGACGCCGCCACGCTATTGGCAGGACACCTTCGAGATGATGGACGTCATTGGTGTCGGCTCGCTGACCATCGTCGGCCTGACAGGACTTTTTACCGGCATGGTCCTCACGGTTCAGAGCTCGGCCACGCTGGACGCGTTTGGTGCCCGGCCCTACGTGGGCCGGATGGTGTCGCTATCGATGATTCGGGAGCTGGGGCCGGTATTGACTTCTCTTATGGTGGCGGGTCGGGTGGGTTCCGGCATGGCAGCCGAGCTCGGCTCGATGGTCGTCACCCAGCAGATCGACGCAATGCGCGCGTTGGGCACCGACCCGATTCGCAAGTTGGTTACGCCTCGTCTCGTTGCTGGGGTGGTGATGATACCGATTCTCACCATCCTATCGGTTGCAGTGGGCATGTTGGGCGGGTTCCTGGTCGCCCGGTTCACCCTGCGGTTGGCGACGCAGTTCTATTGGCACTCCGCCATGGACGCCATTCACATGCGAGACATCATCATGGGGCTGGTGAAGTCCGTCGTCTTTGGTTACATCGTCGTTGCGGTGGGTTGCTACCAGGGACTCTCCACACGCGGTGGGACTCAGGGAGTGGGTGTTTCCACGACCCGCTCGGTAGTCATGGCCTCGGTACTCATTTTGGCCGCCGACTATTTCCTCAACCTACTAATCCTTCATTTCGTGTACCCGTGAGCACGGTCCCGCCGGTCATATCCTTCCGCGACGTCTGCTACGCCTACCCGGAGGCGGAAGAATACGCCCTGGAAGGGATCACTTTCGATGTCCCTGCGGGTGGCACGGAGATTATTCTTGGAGGAAGTGGCTCGGGTAAATCGACGATCCTGAAGCTCATACTGGGCCTCATCAAGCCCGAGTCCGGGACGGTCGAGGTCGATGGAGCGAACATCGGTGGTATGAAGGAAATCGATCTAATGATGATCCGCTCCAAGATCGGGATGGTGTTTCAAGAGGGCGCACTTTTCGATTCCTTGACCGTTGCCGAGAACGTGGGCTTTCGGCTTCGAGATCAAGAGCACGTGTCGGAGGAGGAGTTCGAGGAGAGGGTGGGTGCACTGCTCGGGTTCGTGGAGTTGGAGGAGTTCTACGATCGAATGCCGTCGGACCTCTCCGGTGGGCAGCGGCGACGCGTTGCGGTAGCGCGGGCGATGGCCCACCGCCCCGAGTTGATCCTCTACGATGAGGCGACGACCGGACTCGATCCCATCACCGCGTCGACGATTTGCGATCTAATGGTCAAGCTGAGAGATCTGGAGGGAGTTTCCACGGTGTTGGTCACACACCAACTTCGAGACGCGTTTCAAATCGCCCAGGAGTTTGTTTTTATGCGGAATGGCAAGATCACCTACAATCGCATCGAGGACTTGAATGTTCTCGTCGGCGTCGAGTTCATGGTGTTGAACGAAGGGGAAGCCGTATTCCACGGACGACAAAAAGAGCTCTGGGAAACAGACAACGAATACGTGAGAAGGTTCTTGTCCTGATCGAACCAAGGGATTCTGGAGCGGCGGAGGATAGCACTATGCCAAAAAGAAAATCCATCACCTATTCTCAACTGAGAGTGGGCATCGTTGTTCTTATCGCGTTGGGTATCTTCGTTTCGATGACCCTCTACATCACGCGCCAAGGTGGCCTGCCTCTGTTCGGCGGCCAGTACACACTCTATAGCTATCTCGGTGACGTCAACGGGCTGAAGGCGGGCGCCCCGGTGCACCTTTCCGGTGTCGAGGTCGGCTCGGTGACCGGCGTCTTGTTCGCGGAGCCCGACGCGCCCCGTCCGGTCAGAGTAGCGCTTCAGCTTCGGAGCGATATCCAGGACAGAGTGACGGCCAACTCGCAGTTGAGTGTGGGGAGTCTGGGAGTTCTGGGTGAAAAGATGGTGTCGATCGATCTGGGGCCCCCCGGAGGCGAGCCCCTCGCGGACGGGGGAGTGTTGGAGGGAGAGGCCGGCGATCCTATCAAGGGCATCATCACCGACGCTTCGCAGACCATGAAAGATGTCAGGGATTTGATAGCGAGCGTTCAACGGGGGGAGGGGTCGCTCGGAGCCATTCTGAAGGGGGAGGAGTTTCGCGACAAGCTGTTGGACTTCGTGAGCCGCGCCCAATCCGTATTTCAGAGCATGAGCTCGGGAGAGGGCACGCTGGGCAAGTTGATCAGCGATCCGACGGTTTACCAGAACCTCGGCGGTCTCTCGGCCAACCTGAACGCGATCGCGACCAAGATCCGTGAGGGGGAGGGTGGGCTAGGTAAGCTAGCCAGCGACCCGGAGACAGCCGCTTCGCTCAGCAACATGATCCGCCAGCTGGACGCAGTCTCGGCACGCATGGCCGAGGGTGAGGGCTCTATAGGGGCGCTGGTGAACGAACGGGAGTTCTACGACCAGCTCAATTCGCTCTCAGGCAATATCGATAGTATTGCCGCCCGCGTGAACCGTGGCGAAGGGACGATGGGGCAACTCGTTCAAGACAGCCAGCTGTACGACAATTTGGCCGCAACCACGGGCGAGCTTCAGGGTTTGCTCGAGGACATCCGGGCTGATCCCCAAAAGTACCTGCGGATCAAGGTGAGCTTATTCTAGCGGGGGAGACGAGTGCTGGCGTCGATAGTCTTCAAACGCCGCTCGGCGTCAATAGACGGGATCTCACCAATCAGCCGCGTCAGACGCCGGTGGCCAGACGCCGGTGTGACTAGTGGACTGTAACATTTAAGTATTTAGTAGTAATATCTCTCTCATGCGAGGGAGAGCCGTTGTGTTGACTCAAGCGGAACATAGGGAGCTTGGCAAACGAGTTTCGAGCCGTAGCGGTCGAGCGGATGACGCGCGGATCGCTCGGATGTTGCTCTTGCTGGCAGACGGTGCAAGCTATACGCAGGTGCAGCAGACGGTGGGCTGCACGGCGCCTTTTATCAGCAAGTGGAAACGCCGATTCTTGGAGGAGCGTCTGGCAGGTCTGTACGCGCGTCACGAGGGGCGTCCGATTCAAGTGCTCACGCCTCGGATGGAAGCACGGATTCTTTCGTGGACGCAGAAAAAACCGACCGACGGCTCGACTCACTGGAGCACGCGTCGACTTGCGAAGAAGCTGGGAATCCATCACATGATGGTGGCTCGCACTTGGAAAAAGCATGGTCTCCAGCCACACCGAATTGAGCATTACAAGGCCTCCAACGATCCGGATTTCGAGACGAAGGCAGCGGATATCATCGGTCTATATATGAATCCACCTCAGCACGCTGCGGTGTTTTGTATTGATGAGAAAACGGCGATCCAAGCCCTGGATCGACGGGACCCGATCTTGCCGTTGTCTCCCGGGTGGGCCGAGCGACACGGTTTCGAGTACGTCCGGCATGGAACGCTTTCTCTCTACGCCGCCTTCGACACGAAGACGGGGGTGGTTTTGGGCAAGACTGTCCGCCGCCATACCAGCCAGGAGTTCGTCGCCTTCTTGGAGCAGCTGGTTGCGAGCCACAAGCGAAAGCGCGAAATACATGTCATCCTCGACAATCTGTCGGCTCACAAGACCGCCAAGGTCGCACAGTTCCTCGAGGCCAACCCAAAAGTCCGACTCCACTTCACACCCACATATTCCTCCTGGCTGAACAAAATCGAACTCTGGTTCTCCAAGATCGAGCGTGCCCTGATCCATCGAGGCGTGTTCACGTCAACCCACGACCTGACCCGCAAGATCATGCGCTACATTCGCAAGTACAACGAAGACCCCAAGCCCGTGAAGTGGACCTACAACGATCCGTCACGACGCATTAAAACCACTAAACGTTCAGTTGTTACAGTCCACTAGTGGACTGTACATTTAAGTGTTTAGTTATAATATCTCTCTCATGCGAGGGAGAGCCGTTGTGTTGACTCAAGCGGACATAGGGAGCTTGGCAAACGAGTTTCGAGCCGTAGCGGTCGAGCGGATGACGCGCGGATCGCTCGGATGTTGCTCTTGCTGGCAGACGGTGCAAGCTATACGCAGGTGCAGCAGACGGTGGGCTGCACGGCGCCTTTTATCAGCAAGTGGAAACGCCGATTCTTGGAGGAGCGTCTGGCAGGTCTGTACGCGCGTCACGAGGGGCGTCCGATTCAAGTGCTCACGCCTCGGATGGAAGCACGGATTCTTTCGTGGACGCAGAAAAAACCGACCGACGGCTCGACTCACTGGAGCACGCGTCGACTTGCGAAGAAGCTGGGAATCCATCACATGATGGTGGCTCGCACTTGGAAAAAGCATGGTCTCCAGCCACACCGAATTGAGCATTACAAGGCCTCCAACGATCCGGATTTCGAGACGAAGGCAGCGGATATCATCGGTCTATATATGAATCCACCTCAGCACGCTGCGGTGTTTTGTATTGATGAGAAAACGGCGATCCAAGCCCTGGATCGACGGGACCCGATCTTGCCGTTGTCTCCCGGGCGGGCCGAGCGACACGGTTTCGAGTACGTCCGGCATGGAACGCTTTCTCTCTACGCCGCCTTCGACACGAAGACGGGGGTGGTTTTGGGCAAGACTGTCCGCCGCCATACCAGCCAGGAGTTCGTCGCCTTCTTGGAGCAGCTGGTTGCGAGCCACAAGCGAAAGCGCGAAATACATGTCATCCTCGACAATCTGTCGGCTCACAAGACCGCCAAGGTCGCACAGTTCCTCGAGGCCAACCCAAAAGTCCGACTCCACTTCACACCCACATATTCCTCCTGGCTGAACAAAATCGAACTCTGGTTCTCCAAGATCGAGCGTGCCCTGATCCATCGAGGCGTGTTCACGTCAACCCACGACCTGACCCGCAAGATCATGCGCTACATTCGCAAGTACAACGAAGACCCCAAGCCCGTGAAGTGGACCTACAACGATCCGTCACGACGCATTAAAACCACTAAACGTTCAGTTGTTACAGTCCACTAGTTCGTATGGTCGCTCGACGTTGGCTGGCGCTCTCTCTCGTCGTGACGACGGAGCGCCTCCATCATGAACTCGGTGGTCGAGCGCACCGATTGGATGTTGGCGCGGATGTCGGAGTGCACGAACATGAATCTGCCCCGCCGGAGGGGAACGAGGCGGTAGACGGCTTGTTCTCCTAGCTCCGGTCCGGCGAATCCGCCGCAGATGTAGCCATCCAATAGGTGAATTTCCCCTTGGGTTTCCTTGGTCTCGATCCGCAAGACTCCGGTAGCCTGGTTGGCCTCCAGCATTTGTAGGATGTCGGTTGTCTTGAAGTGGGTGAGGTCGCCGGACAACTCGCCGAGTGCCCCCCGCTGACTGAACTCGATCTGTTGACGGCAGCGTCGAACCAGCTCCTTCATGCTGAAGGGCTTGAACAGATAGTCGTGGGTGCCCGAATCGAGACAGGCGAGTCGATGCTCGGGCGTGGAGTCACCCGAGATCAGGATCAACGGGAGACCGTCCGAGCCGGGTACGCCCCGCAGAACCCTGCTGAAGGCAAGACCGTCCATGTCTGGAAGCCCCTCCTCGCACAGAACCAAATCCGGAGTCTCCCGGCCGAGGACTTGAAGGGCTTGCTGGGCGTCCTGGAGCGGGCTCACTTCGAAGCCGGATTTGACGAGGTATTCCTGTAGTACCTCGCTGAGCTCCAAATTGGGCTCAATGATCAGAATCCGATGGCGCGACATGGAGTTTCGATGGGTTCATAACCATCCTAAGGAGGGTGCCGAAGTTCTGTCAAATCGCAGGATACGCCGGTTCGGTCCCTTCAAACGACGGTTCGTTTCCGTTTGCCGGGCATCGTTTGCCGATGGTAAACTTTAGCTTCCACAGGGATCTATGATTGAAAGCGCCGGACTAACCGACATCGGAAGACGTCGACAGCTGAACGAAGACGCCATGCTCGTCGACGACGACTCGGGTCTCTACGTGGTTGCCGATGGCATGGGAGGTCACAACGCCGGCGAAGTTGCGTCCAAGCTTGGTGGTGGAAACACTCTCCAAATTCGTGCGGCGCTCCGGCGACGATGAGGAAATCACGTGGCCGTACGGCGTGGATCCCTCGATCTCCATCAACGCGAATCGGCTACGAACGGCGATCATGCTTGCCAACAAGAAGGTCTGGAAGGAGGCGGACAACCGCGAGGACTATACCGGGATGGGGACGACGATCATAACGGGTCTGGTAGAGGAAGACAATATTATTCTCTGCGGAGCGGGTGACAGCCGCGCCTACCGACTTCGGAACGACGCCTTCGACCAGATCACCACCGACGACTCCTGGGTGCAGGTGGCTCTGACGGAAGGTTTGCTTCAGGCGGATGAATCCGAGAACCATCCCATGAAGAACATCATCACCAAGGCAGTCGGAGCGAAGCAGAATATCGAGTTGACGGTACGGGAGGAAACGCTCAAGGATAGAGATATGTATCTGCTTTGTACCGACGGCTTGCATGGCATGTTGACCCAGGCGGAGATTCTGGAAATCCTGACGACGAAGAAGGACGATCTGGAGCAAGCCGTCCAGAGTCTCATCGGGGCCGCCAACGAGAATTGGCGGAAAAGACAACGTCACCGCAGTGGTTCTTCGTTACAACAAGTAGCTCTCCGAGCTAGCCTTCGCCAGCAAGGGATCGTTTTCTGGCTAGCCATCTCCGCGTCTCATCAGGGAAACGTGTAGGTAATGTCGTCACACCCCGACTACAAAAGAGTTTCGGTGCTGAGCGAGGCCCTGGGGCCGTTCAAGCGTCGCTTTACTTGGGCGGGCGCCTACTTCGGCGTCATCGTGCTCATCGGCATGATCGGCTACCACTTCATCGAGAATTGGGGCTGGTTCAATGCGTTCTATATGTCGGTGACAACCGTAAGCTCGGTAGGGTTCATGGAGGTAGAGCCTTTGTCTGCCGCCGGACGCGGTTTTACCGTCGTTTTGATTTGTTTCTCGCTTACTGGACTCGGAATCTGGTGGGGTCTCATCACCGCGCTTATCGTTGAGCTCGATCTGGCTGGGTTGTTGCGGAGGCGTCGAATCATGAAGAAGATCTCGGAGTTGAAAGAGCATTTCATCATCTGCGGTGGTGGGCGTATGGGACGAGTCGTGATCGAAGAGCTTTACACCGCCGGAAAGCCGTTCGTCGTGGTGGAGCGAGATAGCGCGCAAGTAGCGGCCATCGAGGCTCAGTATCCGGACGTGCTACTGATCACCGATGACGCAACCAAAGAGCACACCCTGACCCTGGCGGGAGTGGAGAAGGCAAGTGGATTGTCTGCGTGTCTCGCCGAAGATGGAGACAATCTCTTGCTGTGTCTGACCGCGCGGGGCATGTGTCCGAATCTGACCATCGTAGCGCGGGCGGCCTTCCAGAAGTCCTTGGACAAGCTGCGCCGCACTGGTGCGGATCACGTGATGTCACCAATCGTGACGGGTGGGGCTGCGTATCGCTTCGATGCTGTTGCGACCATCGGTGTTGAGTTATCTGGACGTTGCCACGACCGGAGCGGATGAAATGGCGTTGAGGCTCGAGGAGACGAGCATTTCCGCGAGCTCTTCCTTGGTCGGGCACTCGCTAGCGGAAGCGAAGATTCCCCAGCGTACTGGTCTCATCGTGATGGCGTTACACCGTGGAGGTCTGGCCGGCCCCGAGTGGGGACAACCTTGAGAAGCATGGTTGCCGGTGCTAGGCTGAGCGCAAAGGGGCGTCTGGCTACGTTGATTCGTGGGATCTCCTTTTTTGACGCCGGAAGGGTGTCTGGCCAAGTCGATTCGTGGGATCTCGAGTTGCGCTGCTGCCAGACACAAGGAGTCTAAACATGGCTCGTATCGTTCGAGGTGGTCTCATACAAGCTTCGACCCCTGGATCCGGTGCGGATCCCATCGAGAAACTGAGAAAGGCCACGGTGGAAAAGCACCTGGGTCTCATCGAGGAGGCAGCCGGAAAAGGAGTTCAGGTCCTATGCCTGCAAGAGCTCTTTTACGGACCGTACTTTCCCGCCGAGCAGAACTCTCGCTGGTACGAACTGGTCGAGCCCGTGCCCGACGGCCCGGCAGTCAAGTTGATGCAGGAGCAAGCCAAGAAGCACGGCATGGTCATGGTGGTTCCGGTCTACGAAGAGGAAATGACTGGCGTGTACTACAACACCGCGGCCGTCATCGACGCCGACGGCAAGTACCTCGGCAAGTACCGGAAGCATCATATTCCGCACTGTGACCCGGGATTTTGGGAGAAGTTCTACTTCAAGCCCGGTAACTTGGGCTATCCGGTTTTCGAGACCGCCTTCGGAAGGGTGGGCGTCTACATTTGCTACGACCGGCACTTCCCGGAGGGTGCCCGCATTCTGGGGCTCAACGGAGCCGAGATCGTTTTCAACCCTTCCGCCACCGTGGCTGGGCTGTCGGAGCATTTGTGGAAGCTCGAGCAGCCGGCTCATGCCGCGGCGAACCAATACTGGATCGGAGCTATCAATCGGGTCGGGCACGAGCTGCCTTGGGACATCGGGGAGTTCTACGGTTCGAGTTATTTCTGCGATCCGCGCGGGCAGATTGTCGTCGAGGGGAGTCGCGACAAGGACGAGGTCGTGGTCGCGGACATCGACCTCGACCAGATAGAAGAAGTGCGACACACTTGGCAGTTCTTTCGCGATCGCCGTCCCGAGACGTATGACGAGATGACCAGAGTGTAGCCGCCAGAGTGTAGACGGATGAGCACGCCGACGAAGCGCCCTCCCCGCGCGCACATGACCGGGGCGGAAATCGTCTCCAAACAGCGCCAGTACATTTTTCCTTCGGTGGCGAATTACTATTCTCAGCCTCTTCCCATCGTGCGCGGAGAAGGCAAGCACGTCTACGATGCCGATGGTAGCGAGTACCTCGATTTTTTCGGGGGAATCCTCACTATTAGTGTTGGGCACGCCCACCCTGACGTCAACGCAAGCATCAAGGAGCAGGTGGATACCCTGCAGCACATTTCCACGCTGTATCCGACCGAGCCCATGGTGGCGGTGGCGGAGAAGCTGGCGGCGATAACTCCCGGCGCTCTTCAGAAGAGTTTCTTCACCAACTCTGGAACGGAAGCCAACGAGACGGCGATTCTAATTTCGCAGTTGTATACGGGTTCGGGAGAAGTCATAGCGCTCAGGCACAGTTATAGCGGCCGCTCTTTGCTGGCGATGTCTATGACCGGGCAATCGAGCTGGCGACTCGGCGGTACTCACGTCGCGGGTATCAAGCATGTGGCTAATGCTTATTGTTATCGGTGTCCGTTTGGCCTCGAGTATCCGAGTTGCGAGCTACGGTGCGCCACGGACGTGGAGGAGGCGATCCAGACGACGACCTCGGGCAAGATCGCCGCGTTCATCGCCGAGCTCATCCAGGGCGTCGGGGGTTTCATCACGCCGCCGCCCGAGTACTTCAAGATCGTGGTCGACATCATACGCAAGTATGGGGGCGTCTTCATCTGCGATGAGGTGCAAACCGGTTGGGGGCGCACCGGAGATCATTGGTGCGGCATCGAGCACTGGGGTGTCGAGCCCGGGATCATGACCTTCGCCAAGGGCATGGCCACGGATCACCGATCGGAGCGACGATTGCCACGTCGGAGATCGCCGGCAGCATAAAAGGCAACACGATTTCGACGTTCGGTGGGAACCCGGTGAGCATGGCCGCGGCTCGCGCGGTCATCGAAGTCATCGAGCGGGACAACTTGAAAGAGAACGCGCGGGTTGTCGGGGACTACCTGCGCGCCGGGTTGGAGGCTCTGGCGCAGAGGTACCCCGTAATCGGAGACGTTCGTGGCAAAGGATTGATGCAGGCCCTCGAGCTCGTGGGGGAAGGCAAGGCTCCCGCGCCGGAGGCTACCTCGGCCGTTTTGAATGGGGCCAGGGAACAGGGGCTCCTCGTTGGGAAGGGTGGGATGTACGGCAACGTGATCCGCGTGAGCCCTGCGCTCAACATCGAAAAGGGGGACGTCGACGACGCGCTTCGGATGCTGGCCGCCGCGTTTGCTGCTGTACGGACGGTTAGCTGAAGGCGGGCAGGATTTCCTTCGCGTAGAGCTCTAGCTGCCGCTCCTCGTCTCCACTCATCAAGTAGACGTTGAACTGATCGACACCCGTCTCGGCGAGCTCTTGCAGCTTCTGCCGATGGGCCTCGGCAGGCCCTACGATTGTGAAGCGGTCGATGACCTCGTCGGTAATGAACCCGAGATGGTCGGCATCTGGGTCGGCGTGCTCCTGGTAGTCGTATCCCTTACGCCGTTCGACATAGTCTGTCAGTTCTTTGGGAAGTTCTCCTTGGTGGTAGCGTTCGACGAGATCCGCGACGTGGTTCCCGACCATCGCTGGAAACCATCTCACCTGGGCTCTCGCTTTGGCGAGATCGTCCGAGACCCAAACCGGCGCCGCCGCCAGGACCTTCACGTCGGCTGCCTTTCTGCCGGTTTTTTGCGCGCTCTCCCTGGTAACACTGGCGAACCAACGAATGAGAAAGGGATCCGCGATTTGTAGGATCAGCCCCTGCGCTACCTCACCGGTCATCGCCAGCACCTTCGGCCCGTAGCCTGCGATCCAGACCGGAAGCTCGCCCGACGCCCACTTGAGCTGAACTTTTCGGCCCTCATGCTCTGCCTCTTCTCCCGAGGCGAGAGCGCGGATGGTTTGCACGGCCCTTCTCAAATTCGCCACCTTGGTAGGTCGGTGTCCCAACACGCGGCGAGAACTATCTCCACGCCCGATGCCCATGTCCATGCGGCCGCCGGAAATGAGGTTCAAAGTGGCGAAGAGACTGGCGGTAACGGTGAGATCCCGCACCGCCGGGTTGGTGACCATGGTCCCAAGACGGACTTTGCTGGTGTTGGCGGCCAGCAGAGTCAGCATCGGGTATGGCTCTTTCCAAAGGACATGGGAATCGAAGGTCCAGACGTATTTGAAGCCGGCATCCTCGGCCATCTTCGCCAAAGAAACCGTTCTCTCAGGAGACATGTCGCCCTTGAAGGTGATACCGAAGTCCAGTCGACGGCTGCTCATCACGACCTCACTTGACTCAGTCTTTATCAACTCCACCCACACGTCAATTGCGTATTCTTGACAACGCGCGAACCGATTCCTTATCATCCGCCCCATAACTCTTTCGTGAAATTGAAGATGCAAGAAACTACGAAACAGATGACACGGAGCCCGCGAGGGCTCTACCAGCTCAACGCTGGCACACTCGACGCCCGTCTATACAGCAAGGACCTGGCACCCACGAAGATCGCCGAGCGCACCTGGGGCACGTACGACGTCGCGGCACTCTGGGTCGGTTTGTCAGTCAACATACCCACTTACATGTTGGCTGCCGCTCTCATCGAGGGGGGGATGAACTGGTGGCAGGCCATTTTCACCATCACCCTTGGCAACTTGATCGTTCTCGTTCCCATGATCCTCAACGCCCATGCGGGGACGAAGTTCGGGATCCCTTTCCCGGTGCTGGCGCGAGCCTCCTTCGGCGTTCTGGGATCGAACATACCGGCGCTTCTCCGCTCACTGGTCGCGTGTGGCTGGTTCGGAATCCAGACCTGGATCGGTGGGGCGGCGATCAATGCCACGATACAGGTGATCTGGCCCGCCTGGTCCAATTTCGGTGCCGGCCCCGGAATCTGCTTCATGGTTTTCTGGCTCATCAATATATATGTCATCGTCCGTGGTCCGGAAAGCATCCGAAGGCTCGAAGGCTGGGCCGCTCCCTTTCTCATCGTGGTGGGTCTCGCGCTCTTGTTTTGGGCGATGAGCCAGGCGGGTGGATTGGGACCCATGCTTTCCCGGCCAAGCCAATTCGAAACCCCCGCGGCGTTCTTTCGATTCTTCGTTCCCTCTCTCACCGCGATGGTAGGGTTCTGGGCGACGCTGGCGCTCAACATTCCGGACCTCACTCGTTTCGCGCGGGGTCAGAAGGAACAGATGGTGGGGCAGGCGATAGGCTTGCCGCCGACGATGGCGCTCTTTGCTTTCATCGGTGTTGCCGTGACCTCTGCGACCGTCATTGTCTTCGGCGAGGCGATCTGGGATCCCGTTCAATTGGTGTCGCGTTTCGGGAACCCGCTGCTGGTCGCGGTGGCGATGGTGGCTCTCGCCGTCGCCACGCTGTCCACGAACGTAGCCGCCAACGTCGTCGCACCTGCCAACGGCTTCGCCAACCTTTGGCCGGAGAAAATGACCTTCGCGCGCGGCGGGATCCTGACGGGCGTCATCGGGATCGTGATGATGCCATGGAGGCTTCTCTCCGATTACGGGACGTACATCTTCGGCTGGCTGGTGGGTTACTCAGGGTTTCTGGGGCCGATCGCTGGAATCTTCATTGTGGACTATTTCCTGATCCGAAAACAGAAACTCTCTTTGTACGATCTCTATCGGAGAGGCGGGCTCTATGAGTACTCCCATGGTTTCAACTGGAAGGCTGTCACCGCCCTGATCGGACTCCGCTTCCCCGCTCTACGCGTGCTCTACGACTACGCGTGGTTCGTGGGTTTCGGGGTGGCCGCCATCGTCTACTACTTCTCCATGTCGGCGGTTCCCGAGGTCGATCTATCGGAGGTGCCCTGACTACCGAGGTGTCGACCGAGGCGACGACCGAGGCGTCGGAATGAGCCTCCCGCTCGCGGGCGTCACGGTTCTCGACCTTTCCCGCATTCTCGCCGGACCCTACTGCACCATGCTGCTCGGCGATCTGGGCGCCGAGGTGTTGAAGGTGGAGCCTCCCAGTGGCGACGACGCTCGTGGCTGGGGGCCACCCTTCGCGGCGGGTGAAAGTGCCTATTTCTTGGCGGTGAACCGAAACAAGAGAAGTCTCTGCATCAACCTCAAGCACCCAAGCGGCCGCGACTTGTTGCGGCGACTTACGGAAAAGGCCGATGTCCTGGTGGAGAATTTCAGGCCGGGAACGCTCGAGCGTTTGGGTTTCGGCTACCAGGAGGTTCGCAAGTCCCGCCCCCAGATCGTCTATTGCTCCATTTCTGGCTACGGGCACAACGGACCGCTCAAAGAAAAGCCCGGCTACGACGCCGTGATCCAGGGCGAGGCAGGGTGGATGAGCCTCACCGGTGAGTCGGAAGGTCCGCCACTCAAGGTCGGAGCCTCGCTCGCCGATATCTTCACCGGCATGATGGCGGCACAGGGCGTGCTCGCCGCTCTCTACGAAAGAAACCGCACCGGAAACGGCCGCAAGGTGGACGTCGCGTTGTTCGACAGCGTGCTGGCGACGCTTTGCTATCAGGCGCAGGGCTATCTCCTCACCAACGCCGTGCCGGGGCGCATGGGGAATCGCCATCCCTCGCTTGCTCCGTACGAGACCTTCGAAACCGAGGACGGCTACCTTATCGTGGGGGTGGGCAACGACGCGCTCTGGCGTACCTTTTGCCAGGCGGTCAAACGGCCGGATCTCCCTGACCTAGACGACCCGCGCTTTTCCACCAACGCGCTTCGTGTCGAGAACTACACCGAGCTCAAAGCCGCTCTAGTTCCTCTTTTTCGGAGTGCGACGACGCAATATTGGGTGGGTGCGCTCGATGCGGCGGGGATCCCGGTGGGTCGGGTGCGCTCGGTCGCGGAAGCCCTCGAGAATCCTCAGGTGAAGGCTCGCAATATGATGATCGAGGTCGAGCATCCGACCGTCGGCCGAATGAAGATGACCGGCAACCCAATCAAGATGTCCGACCTCAAGGAAGGCTCAGCGCTTCCGCCGCCCCTCCTAGGACAGCACACCGACGAAGTGTTGTCCGAGAAGCTGAACCTGACGGCTGAGCAGATCGTTGCCTTGCGCCGAGAGGGCGCCCTGGGCTCGTGATCCTCAACAACGCCACCCTCGTTACTTTTTGGGCGTCCAAACCTTTCCTCGAAGGTGCGCTGATCGCACTTGAAGGGAGAACTATTGTCGATTTCGGAACCGCCGGGAAGCTGATCGATCGTTACGATGCCCCCCAAACACTGGACGTCGGCGGCCGGATCGTCATGCCGGGGCTCGTCAACGCTCACACTCATCTGCGGCGCACGCTGGCTCAGGGAATGCCGATCAAGGGGGAGCCACCGCGGAGCTTCGAAGACATACAAGAGAGTTTGTGGTGGAAATTCGATCGGGTGCTGAGCAAGGAGGACGTCTACCTGGCTGCGAAGGTGGGATTGCTGGACTCGGTGCGAGCGGGGGTGACCACCGTGATCGATCATCATTCGAGTCCCGCCACGATCCCGGGGAGTCTCGACGTCGTCGAACAAGCTTTCGCCGAAGTGGGGGTACGCGGATCCCTTGCCTATGCGACGACGGATCGCTACGGAGAAAGGGCCAGCCGAGCCAGCATCGAGGAGAACCGCCGATTCCTCGAGCGCCGCAAGTCCGAGGGCTCGGAGATGATGACCGGTCTCTTCGGTTTGGAATCGTCGTCGAGCGTTTCCGAGAAGACGCTCGACCGGGCCGTCGGAGTCGCGAATGAATTCGATGGTAACTTCCACGTTCACGTTTCGGAAGACGTTGTCGATCTGGAGAAGTCGCGGCTGGAGTATGGGGCAACGCCGGTACAGCGATTGACTGCCAAAGGTGTCCTGCGAGAGGGGAGCTTGGCCGTGCACTGTGTTCGTCTCGATGGGGAAGACTATCGCCATCTCAAGCAGAGCAAGGCGCGGGTGGTGCTCAACCCTCAGTCGAACGCGGACGGCGGAGTGGGTGCGGCGGACGTGTCGCGCTTCCGCAGTGCGGGAATTCCCATGGCGCTGGGCACCGATGGCTTCACGGCCGGTGTACTGGAGGAGTTTCGCGCCGCGGCGCTTTTGCAGCGTGTCTCGGGACGTCATGCTTCGGGAGCGAGGAGGGAAGCATTTCAAGCGGCTTTCGTGGGAAATAGTTTACTGGCAACGAAGCTCTTCGGTTCGACGGTGGGGAAGATCAAGCCGGGCGCGTGGGCGGATCTCCTGGTATTGGACTACCGGCCGGCCACGCCGCTCGGGATCGAGAACCTGGAGGATCACGTCTTTTTCGGCCTGAGCAGCGCGCCGGCATATGCCGCGGTCATCAACGGAAGACTCGTCTTCCAACAGGGAGTTTTTCCTGGCGTGGACGAGTCGCGGCTTCGTGCCCGCGCGCAAGAAGCAGCGGCAAGGTTGTGGAAGCGTTTGTAAGTGGTGTTGAGGATCAGAGCCGCGTGACGGTCACCACGATCTGTGCGGTCCAGCCGTCCGGATCGTTCCGGTTGCCTGGTCCGTCGTGCGGCCAGTCCCGTCCCGTTCCATGTCGCCCGTCGATCGACCAACGATCTCCGTCCGCGTCGTTGAGGTATCGCTCCAGGTTGTTCTGGGTCTCGCCGAACGCGCTCATGTAATCGGCGCTGGAGAAGTCCTCCCGCAGACGGTTGATGGCAGCTTGTAGCTCGTTGCGGGCGCCTTCATTGTTCAAGTTCGTGGAGCCGAGCACGGTGCCGAGGTCGTCGACACCGAGCAAGATTTGACCGATTCGTGCGTCGTTCGTCGTCCCGCGCGACCACAGCGCGTCAGCGTCCGAGTTTCGGTAGACGGTAATGAGAGTGGCTATCTCGAACTGCGAGGTGGTCGGGGGCGGCGTGGTCGGCGGTGGAGTCGGCGTCGGGGTCGTGGGGCCACCACTGCTGCCGCATGCGGACAGAACCCCAATCAGCAAAGCGGTAGGCGTAAGTTTCCGTATCATTGCAAACGTTGCAGGTTAACAAGGAGGCCGGTTTCTGTCAACGGTTTTGGGCGATGTAACCGTTACATGGGTTGATTTGCGAGGGCCGCACGCTGTGGTCAGAATGGAGGAGTACGTAGGTGGTCAGCGCTCGCGCACCAGGGGAACGAAGCGAACGGGGATTAAACTGCGGGAGACAGTCGTTCCATCCTGCGCCTTTTTCACCAGCATCAGCGTCTGGACTCGATAGCGTTCTCCGACGGGAATGACGAGTACGCCTCCTGGCTTGAGCTGCTCTACCAGAGGTGGCGGGATTTGCTCGGCCGCTGCGGTGACGAGGATGGCATCGAAAGGCGCGTGCTCTTTCCAACCTTGGTAGCCGTCCCCAATCCGCGACTCCACATTCGAGTATCCGAGCTCTTCGAAGCGCTTTCTTGCTTGCTCACCCAACGGCGCGAGTATCTCCACCGTATAGACGGACCGAACAATTTCAGCGAGCACGGCCCCTTGATACCCGGAACCCGTTCCGACCTCGAGCACGACGTCTCCCGGATCGGGATCCGCGAGTTGGGTCATGAGGGCCACGATATAGGGTTGAGATATGGTCTGGTCGAGCCCGATGGGAAGGGGATGATCTCCGTAGGCTTCGTCCCGGTACTCCGGAGGTACAAACAGATGACGGGGGACCGTTCTCATTGCTCGCAGTACGTCGGGGGCATCGATTCCCCGCGCCTCGATCTGCCGCGTTACCATGGCTTCCCGCTGCGACCGAAACCGCTCCTCGTCCGATTGTTGGGCGGGAGGCGAAGCAAGTGCGGCGCCGGTGAGTCCGGCGACGCCTGTGAGGATTGTCCACGCGAGTCCGGCGTTTCGGAGAGTTCGGAAAGGCAATGCCAGCTTGCGCATGATCAAGCGGCTGCTATAATACATCCCTCTCCTCTCCTTGGCTTGGGCAGAGGCTTCTCCACTTTTTCGCATTCTTCACAGGGAGGATCCAATTGAGCACAGTCAACTGGGAGCACGACCGTCGGGCCCAAAACAGCATTCTCGACGTCATCGGAAGAACTCCCACCGTTCGTCTGCAGAGAGTAGCCGTTGACAGCTCGGCGGAGATTTTCGTCAAGCTAGAATACTACAGCCCATCCGGAAGTCTAAAGGACCGCATCTACCTCGCGATGATCGGCGAAGCGGAAAAACGCGGCGACCTCAAGCCGGGGATGACCATTCTCGAGTGCTCGACGGGCAACGCGGGCATCGCTTGTGCCTTCGTCGCCTTGGTGAAAGGATACCGCTGCATCATCGTCATGCCGGAGGGCATGAGCGAAGAACGAAAGAAAATGGATCGTGCCTATGGTGCGGAGCTCGTCTTCACTCCCGGAGGCGAGAGCGATGTGGACCTGGCCCCTCGATAAGTTGCGAGAGATCCGAGAGGGCGATCCAGAAGAGTATTGGGTCCCAGCGCAGTTCGACAATCCGGACAATGTCGAGGTGCACTACCGCTCGACCGGTCCGGAGCTATGGGAGCAGTTGGACGGAAAGGTCGACGCCTACGTTGCCACTCAGGGTACGGGGGGAGCGCTGACCGGTATCGGTCGATACTTCAGGGAGCGGAATCCGGCGGTGGAGTTGTTCGCGGTGGAGCCGGCCGAGTGTCCGCTGCTTTCGCGACGGAAGTGGGGCTCGCATCGGATCGAAGGGATTGGAGATGGTTTCGTTCCCAAAGTGCTCGAGCTTTCCCAGCTGACCGGCGTGGTCACGACGACCAGCGACGAGGCGTTGGCCATGGCGTGTCGTCTAGCCAAAGAGGAAGGAATTTTCTGCGGCATCTCGTCCGGCTCGAACGTCGCGGCGGCCCTCAAGCTGGCCAGGGAGCGGCCCAATCTGAAGCGCATTGCTACCGTGATCAACGACAGTGGACAGCGCTACTTTACGACGGAGCTCTGCGGTGAAGTCAAGGAGGTCGACATCCCGGAGAGGGATCACCCGATGGATCCGCATACGATTCGCGAGCTCGACCAATATCAGAAAAACTGGGTCCTGATCGATTGAGCGGTCTCGAACGACGGCGGTGGCGCAACGCATGACGAAGGATCGCCACAACCGAGCCTTCGGGGAGTTCGCGCGTCGGTGCGTGCGTTGCGACAAGAGTTTCAGCCCGGAAGCGCCGGAATGGATGTGCTCGGCCTGCGGCGCGAACCTGGACGTGCTCTATGACTACGACGAGGTACGCCGGTCGTGGAGCCGAGAGTCGCTCGCTGCGAATGCCACGAGGAACATGTGGCGCTACGAAACGCTTCTTCCTCTAGGGCAGAAAGACCCGGTGCCCACGCTCCAGAGTGGCTGGACACCTTTTTCCCTCGCCCCACGGTTAGGCTCGGAGCTGGGCCTTACCGAGATCTGCCTGAAGGACGACGGTCGTAACCCCACCGGCTCTCTCAAGGACCGTGCCAGCGCGATGGCGGTCGCACACGCGATCTCGTTGGGGCAGGGGGTGCTCGCTTGCGCTTCCACCGGTAACGCGGCATCGGCGCTAGCGGGTATGTGCGCAAACGTCGGGCTGACCAGCGTCATTTTCGTTTCCGAAAAGACGCCGTCCGGCAAGCTGGCTCAGATTGTTGCCTTTGGCGCTTACCTCATCCGAGTGGAGGGCGACTACGACCAGGCGTTCGATCTCGCTATGTCCGCTTGTTCTCGATTCGGATGGTACAACCGCAACACCGGCATCAATCCCTATCTAAGCGAGGGGAAGAAGACGGTTGCCTTCGAAATCGCGGAACAGTTGGAGTGGGAGGCACCCGATTGGGTCTTCGTCCCGGTCGGCGACGGGAATATCATTGCCAGTGTCGGTAAGGGGTTCGAGGAGCTGCTTCACATTGGTTTCATCGAAAAGCTACCGCGCCTGGTGGCGGTACAGTCCGAAGGGTCGAGCGCGATCGTGGATGCCTTGTTAGGCGACGGCGTCGTGCGTCCCGTCGAGGTCAACACGTTGGCAGACAGCATTGCCGTCGGACACCCGCGTGATCCCGATCGGGCGATGCGAGCGGTTCGTCAATCCAGCGGTTTGGGCGTGAAGGTTCGGGATTCGGAGATTCTGGACGCTCAGAGTCTGCTCGCGAAAAAAGAGGGGGTCTTCGTAGAGCCCTCCGCAGCGGCCTCCCTGGCGGGTCTGGTGCGCCTCGCGGCGTCGGGAGACATCCGCCCCAATGACCGAGTGGTTCTTCTCCTCACGGGCAACGGTTTGAAGGATACGGCTTCGGTACTGGATCGCGCGCGGCTTCCGGAGCCGATTCCGGCATCCATGGAATCCGTGGAACGCCGCCTGGCGGAGGATCCGCTGGGTGTCGGAGGCGGATCACAAAAGGGCGGGGCCTGATGTCGGCGGTCATCGAGTCCCACTTCGGTTTGGCGGAAGCGCTAAGCGTGGGTTCCGGCGACGTGATCAGCCTGGTCGGCGCGGGAGGGAAGACGACGATCCTCTACGGTTCGGCCACCGAGCTGAGACGGCGCGGCGTGACGGTGGTCGCCACCACCACCGAGGATTTGCTTCTCGAGGCAATGACAGACAAGAAACGACGAAATGAAAACTCGTGCACTAAGTTCATTGGGACCCCCTTAGCTTCCCCGATATTTGGACGACTCACATAAGACGTGCGTGATTATCGTCCCCTGGCGAGGAACTTACAAGTATATTCAAACAAGACAGATCCAGGCATCTGGATCCAGGCATCTCCAGGCCCTTCGCGGCTTTTGCGGCATCTCTCTTGATTCTTCGGCAGAAGCAAACTACCATCCGTCTCGGTTAGCATCTGGTGCTAGACGCGAGAGTAAGGTTCAGATTGAGGAGCAGGCGCATTGGGAAGCAATCACATCGTAGGATCCGCGGTCCTGGCCATCGAGCTTCTGGTTGGGGCCGGTCTGGTCATGGCCCAGGAAGTGGAGGACGCGCTCGCCGAAGCGGCGACCAGGGATGAGGCGGCACGCAGATCCCAGGCCCGGGTCGACGAGGTCGCCGACGAAACTCGGGACCTGGTCCGCCAGTACAGCGCGATCACCAAAGAGATCGATGGGCTCCACGTCTACGACACCCTGCTGCAGAGGTAGATCGACAATCAGACTCAGGAGATCGCGGATCTCCAACATTCGATAGACCAGGTCAGCGTTATCGAACGCCAGGTCGTTCCGCTGATGGCGCAGATGGTCGAGAGCCTCGATCAGTTCGTGGAACTGGACTTACCGTTTCTTCTTCCGGAACGCAGGAGCCGAGTCGCGTTCCTGGAAACCCTGTTGGAACGATCCGATGTGACGGTGGCCGAGAAGTTCAGACGCGTGCTCGAGGCATACGAAATCGAGAACGACTACGGGCGAACCATCGAGGCCTACAAAGACTCGCTGGAGTTCGAGGGCGCCTCCCGAGAAGTCGATATCCTGAGGATCGGCCGCATCGCCCTGCTCTATCAGACCGTCGATGCCGGAGCCTATGGCATGTGGGATCGCCAGAAGAAGGAGTGGACGCCCTTGCCGGCCGCGTACCGGAATCAGATCCGCGAAGGAATCAGGGTCGCGCGCAGGCAGATCGCACCGAATCTCCTCTTGCTGCCGGTTGCAGCACCGGAGAACGCGCAATGATCAGACAATCGCTTGCGGTACTGATGATCCTCGCGAGTGTTCCGGCCTTCGCTCAATCCGATGCGTCCGATAAGGCTGTGTCCCTGGACGAGTTGCTCAGAATGGTGGAGCAGGCGAGGCTTCGCGAAGCCGGCGAGCAGCGTGAGAGAGAGCAGAGATTCGCGGCCGCCCAGGCCGAGTAGCAGCGGCTTCTTCGCGAAGCCCGACAGGAGCGGCAACGGGCGGAAGGACGTAGCGAGGAGTTGGAGCGCGCGTTCGACCGCAACGGGACCATCATCTCCGGATTGACGGAGACCCTGGACGAGCGACTCGGCTCACTGAAGGAGATGTTCGGTGTGCTGCAGCAGGTAGCGGGAGACACGCAGGGGCTCTTCGCGAACTCCGTCATCAGCATTCAGCACCCCGATCGGAGCGAGTTCCTGACCGATCTGGCCGAGAAGCTGGGAACCACTTCCAGACTCGCGTCTATGGAGGATATCGAGCGGCTGCAAAGTGAGATGACGGAGTCGGGAAAGATCTCCCGATTCAACACGACGGTCATCACGGCAAATGGGGACAAGCTGGAGCAGGAAGTCGTGCGCGTCGGTTCGTTCAACATCGTGTCTGCCGGAAAGTACCTGCAGTTCACTCCGGAAACGGGAAACGTGCTGGAGCTTCCCCGGCAGCCGCAGGGCCGGTTCGTGGCGACGACCCGCGAGCTCCTGGGCGCACAGTCGGGCACAGTGAAATTCGGGGTCGATCCATCTCGAGGTTCGATCCTGGCCCTGCTCGTGCAGGCGCCGAGTCTCGGCGAACGAATCGATCAGGGTGGTCTGATCGGCTACCTCATCCTCGCCCTCGGGGGCCTCGCTTTGGTGATCGCCGTGGAGAGAATCGTCTTCCTCGGCTTGGCGGGTCGAAAGGTTGAGTAGCAAGGAGCTCAGTAGCTACGAACGGGCGCAGCTGTGGAACCTCTACGCCTTTGTTTACCACGCGCAGGAAAGGTATCCGGAAGCGATCGACGCGTTCAAGAAGCTGCTGGACGAGGAAGAGCTCGACGAGGCGCTCAAAGCGGGCGCCGTCTACAGCCTGGCTATGCTCTACTCGCGACGGAGGACTGGCACTATGCGATCGAAACGATCAACCTCTGGTCTTCGCTCACCTCGGCTCCCGAGTCTCAGGCGTATGAGCTCCTGGCCGAGGCGCACTACCAGCTCGAAGAGTATCGCAAGGCGATTCCGCCGTTGAGGAAGACCATCGAGTTCAAGCGGGCCGAGGGACAGCCAGTCGATGAGCGCTCGTATCTGCTTCTGCGCTCCGCTTACTCCGAGCTTCGGGAGTACGACCAGGTTGCGGCTGTCCTCGAGGAACTCATCAGGCAGTTCCCAGGGGACAAATACTGGATTCAGTTGGCCGGCGCCTATGGCGAGGCGGGGGAAGGGCGAAAGCAGCTCAATGCTCTGGAGCTGGCTCATCCCCAGGGCTATCTAGACACGCAGCCGGAGCTACTCATGCTGGCCGGCTTGCTCCTCGGCAACGACCTGCCGTATCGGGCCGGGAAGGTCTTGGAGAAGGGGCTCGAGGAAGGCGTCGTCGAATCGACACTGAGAACTGGCGCCTCTTGTCGCAGGCCTGGACCCTAGCACACGAAGACCGCAGGGCGATCCCTGCCCTGACTCGTGCCTGCCAGATGTCCAAGGACGGTGAGCTCGACATGGTGTTGGCGCAGTCCCACATCAACCTCGACAATGGGAGGCAGCCGCAGAATCTGCACGAACCGGAATCGGGAAGGGTGGACTCCGCCGGCCGGACCAGGCGCACGTCATGCTCGGTCAGATCTTGTTCTACACGAACGCTTTCGAGGATTCGCGCGGAGCATTCGAGCAGGCACAGACCGATAGCCGAAGCCGCAAGCTGGCCGCGCAATGGCTGAGCTACATTGACAAGGAAGTGGATCGACGGGCTCAGCTCAAAGCGGCGCTCCAGGAATAGACGCGGCGGCATCATGGTGATGAAGAAAGAGCCGTCTCTGGACGGCCATCGCAAATCAGTTTATCGAGAGGTGGAGGAAGCTCTCCAGCGTGGAGAAGCGGTGGCCTTGGTCACTATCCTGGAGGCCAAGGGCTCGACCCCGCAGAAGGCGGGAGCCAAGATGGTCGTTTCGCGCGACGGTCGTCTGCGGGGCACGGTGGGGGGTGGCTGCGTCGAAGCGGAGGTCTTGTCGCGCGCGCGTCAAGCGATCGAGAATGGCAAATCGGCGATCCTTTCCTATGATTACAACGCGGATGAGGAGGAGAACGGCCTCATCTGCGGAGGCAGCGTGACGGTCTTCATCGAGCCGGTGCTCCCCGCACCCCGAGTCTTCATGGTGGGGGCGGGGCACGTGGCCATGCCCCTCTGCAAGATCGCCAAGCTCGCGGGCTTCGAGGTCGTCGTCCTGGACGACCGCATCAAGTACGCGAACCGCGAGCGGTTTCCGGAGGCTGACGTCGTCGAGGCGGGACCGATTCCCGAGGTCGCCGCCAAGTTCAGCTACGGCGACAACGCCTACGTCGTCATCGTGACCAGGGGACATACCTCGGACGAAGAGGCTCTCCGCACGTTCATTCAGTTCGACACCGCCTACCTGGGTCTCATCGGTAGCGTTGCTAAGATCGAAAAGATCTTCGGACGACTCGAGCGGGATGGCGTTTCGCGGGAGAAACTCGAACGGGTTCACTCCCCAATCGGGCTCGACCTGGGCGGAAGCAGCCCAGGGGAGATCGCGGTCTCCATCGTGGCCGAGCTCGTTGCCGTACGCCATCAGCGAACCGGCAAGCCTATGATGTACACGGAGCGGCAGGAGCATTTCGGCAAAGTCTGAAGCGTTTCGGCGCCAAAATGCGGGAGTGCTGCTAATCAAGCTAGTCAGGCGCCGGTGTTCGGCGCCAAGATGTCGGGGTGCTGCTAATCGAGCTAGTCAGGCGCCCTTCGGAAAAGTCTAAACGCCCTTTTGACCGGTAACGCCTGGGGACGGCTCGTGGACATCCGCGATCTCAAGACGCGCGCGTCCTTTTTCTCTTCTCGTGATATGCATAGGACTGAGCTATTGAGGAGGTGGAGAATGCGTGGAGCGGGCCTTGCTCTGAGCGGTTTCATCGTTCTGCTACCGGGAACGCTCCCCGCGACCCAGGCGGGAAAGAAACCCCTGACCATCGAAACGATCTATGGCGGTGAGCTATCGCGTCCCGCGCCATCACAAACTCGCTGGACGCCCGACGACGGCTGGCGGCACTCTTACTCGTGCCACGAGACTTCAACTTGGCCGCGGGTTTGTCCAGACTCGATTCGTAATTTCGGGTCGATACCCCCACCAAGATCTGATTCAATACTCGCTCTGGAAGCGGGTCTTCTTCGCGGAAGGCTTCGAAGTGTGGAAGCGACGCCGCATCGCCCGACTTCGAGCGAACTCGAGGTCGCGACACTTGGATGCGACGACCACCGAAGCTCAGCTCTCCGTTCGTGCTCCCACAGTGGTTATGAGTTCGCTCCTTCTCGTGCTTGCCCTTGAGCCCCGCGATCTCCTCGGCGTCCTCTCTGAGCAGTAGGTGCAGAGCTGTCAGTCCTTGCTCGTACACCCATTCCGTCAGATCCGCCTTCGTGGCCGCGATCCCAGCTATCATCGGTAGCAGTATCTGACCGACTTGGCCAACTACCTTGCCCGTAAGCGAAGACGAAGGCGATCCACTTCCCGTCCGGGGAGAACTTTGGATCGAGCACGCCGCTCTTGGATGGTGCCAGCCGAGTGTGTTTCTCCTGGGCGATGTCGTAGAGGGAGATCTGACCCCCGCTGGCTAGCAGGATCGACTTGCCGTCCGGGGATGTCCCGCCGGATGTTGAATTTGGGGTAGCGGCGGCTCCTTGGCCGGCCTAAGAATAGGTCTGCCAATAAACCGTCTCCAGAGGGGGACAAGGAGCCACCAATGCCTAGGAAATCGAAGAAGCCAGTAAGAAAGCAAACGCACTTACCGGCACGACATCTGGGTGGTCCCTACCGCCGGGGGCGCGGAAAAGCAGCTGACCTTCGGAGGCCACGAGCTGCTCCTGAACGGCGAGCTCGACTGGGTCTATCCGGAAGAGCTGGGCTTGGAGACCGGCTACCACTGGTCTCCCGACAGCCGCCACATCGGTTTCTTCGAAATCGACGAAAGCCCGGTGCCCATATATCCCATCAGCGATCTGATCTCCCGCCAGGCCACCGTCGATCTGCAGCGCTATCCAAAAGCGGGCGATCCCAACCCGAGAGTTCGGGTGGGCATCGTCGACATCGAAGACGCTCAAACCGTCTGGATCGATCGCGCCGCGGAGTATATCGCGCGGATTCAATGGGCGAATCCGAGCACACTTGCCGTTCAGTTGCTCAACCTGGCTAGCGGAGCGACCCTCCCGTTCCACGAGGGGCTGGTGGTGAACGATCTCGATCTAGTGAAGCCGGATTGGAAGCTCCTCGACACACCGAAGAGCGCCAAGGTCGGCCTGCTGCTCCTGCAACCGACCGAGCTCGAGAACAAGAAGTACCCGGTTCTGGTTTACGTGTACGGCATGCTGGGCGTTCCGACCATCCGCGACGCCTGGAGCGTTACCACTACCTTCGGGCAGAAGGTGGCCTATGGCGCACACCTGCGTTACTTGGTCTGGAGCTCGAAATCTCGTCGTGAGCTGAGTGGGTGCGTGCAGTTCTCGTCGTCAGCGCGTCGTCTTCGGTCTCGTGACGGCTTCATCGGTTGGGATGACGCGACGCGGCAAAAGAACCTTCGGCGGGTGGTAAACAACAGTCGGTTCCTGATCCTGCCGTGGTTTTCCATCAAAGGCCTCGCGAGTCACGTGCTGTCGCTGGCGGCCCGAGTGGTGGTGGATGATTGGGAGGAAGCGTACGGTGTGAGGCCGGTGTTGCTCGAGACGTTTGTGGAGAGGGAGCGTAACGAGGGGACGTGCTACCTGGCGGCGAACTGGATGGACGTGGGATCGACTACTGGGCGTGGCCGTATGGACCGACACAACAAAGAGGCGAAGCCGGTGAAACGGTGCCTGGTATATCCGCTGGTGCGTGAGTTTCGCCGCGAGCTCGGGGTTGTGGATGAAGGTCGAGCGGGCTGAGCTGCTCCACCTGGAAGAGCGTCTATCGAGAGGAGAGCTTCCCGAGGAAGCTTGCCCGGTTCTGCTCGAGACAGTTCGCCACGTTCTACGATGCCGCTATCGTCGAGGCGTGAGCACGCCGACGACGGAACGTCGCGCGAAACGGAAAGAAGCGGAAAAGGAAAGGAAAGAGAAATGGTCATGGCCGTAATGGGGCCAAGGACTACACAGGCGCCAAACGGGAGACGGTGAGCCATGGCGAAGTGAAAGCGGGCGGCCCGACGGCCCTTCGAAAAACGCTTCTGAAATAACCAAAACCCCTGTCCGTCGTACACCAAAAATTTGAGCGCCGTGCCTGAACGATTACGAAAAACGAATAACGTGCCGAGGAACGGATCGAGCTGGAATTGTTGTCGGCACACGCAAGCCAAAGAATCGATACCCTTGCGGAAATCAACCGGCTCGCAAGCCACCAATACCTTCAGTTGAGGAACGATCTGGATCATGTGTGAGTGCCGTTGCCGAGCGCGCCGACCACGAAGCGACAAACAGATTCGACCAGCTCATTCTCTCCCTCGCGATTCGACGTTACGACCGTCAGGCTCCCCGATGCGCTCTCTACCGTCAGACGGCACATCGTTCCTTCACCCTGAACCGAGTTCAGCGGAGGGCGTCATCATGCCGCCCGACAAGCCCATCCCATGCGCCAGCTCCACGAACGCAGTCTGACTCGGAGCTATCGCGCTCACCTGCTCCGTTCCACTCCGTCCAGGCTTCTTGCTCAGGGAGCCTACTCCAGAAACCCTTCGTTGTCCTCCCTTGAGACGTTTGGCGCTCACAACCGCTCCATGAGTCTTTCGGACCTTCTTGAATCGCGCCGAATTCAAGCGGAGATGACGGCAGATCGCGCTCGGCGTATACCGATCCAGCAGCCCCACCGCCGCATTCCACAACTCCTCCGGGATCAAACGTCCGTGTGGCTTCGACCTCCATGATTCGAACTGTTTCTCAACCTCTGAAAGTCCCGCTTTCCTCGAGCGCATCGATTTGACCTCCTTGATGGATCTCTGCGCTCAGATTACGGATCCCACCTAGCAAGGTTACGCATTGGTACCGCAAGGACACGCCTGGGGAGGCAGCCGCTACCTCTTCCACCAGCTCCTCGTCCAGAAGGGCTACGTGGTGGCCCTCGTTGACGATCGCACCTCGGCCATCTGGGCACACAAGTATGCCGTGCTGGGGGATCATAACGTCGGGCCTCTGGCGGCAAAGGACTACGAGGTAGCGGTGAATTATCTGAAAGCCCTCCCCTTCGTGGACGGTGAGCGGATCGCGGTTTGGGGTTGGAGCGGCGGCGGTTTTACCACCGCCTACCATATGACCCACACCGATCTTTTCAAACTGGGGATCGCCGGAGCTCCAGTGACCGACTGGCACCTTTACGACACGATTTATACGGAGCGTTATATGGGTACGCCTCAGGAAAATGCCGAAGCGTATGAGAGGACGTCTTCGGTCGAGGCGGCGAAGAACTACCGCGGGCGGATGCTCGTCATCCACGGAACCCAAGACGACAACGTCCATCCACAGAATACGATTCAGCTCGTCAACGCGCTCATCGAGAACCGGAAGCAGTTCGATCTCATGCTCTACCCCGGGAAGACGCATGGCATTGGCGGCACCGAGGAGGCCATCCATTTGTGGACGATGGTCTACGAGTACTTGGAGCGATATCTGAAGTAGGTTTTCAGCGCAAGATCTCGTCCGCATCGGTTTGTCCGGCCCGGCCGCCAGCGCCGATCGGGTAGTTTCCGTCGGCATCGACCGGTGTGCCGGATCTAGTAGCGGCCATCGGGTCGTCCCGACCCGTTGTCACAACGCCTACGTCTGAAGGGGGATGTCCCGCCGGATGTTGAATTTGGGGTAGCGGCGGCTCCTTGGCCGGCCTAAGAATAGGTCTGCCAATAAACCGTCTCCAGAGGGGGACAAGGAGCCACCAATGCCCAGGAAATCGAAGAAGCCAGTAAGAAAGCAAACGCACTCGCCTACGGGCAAGGTAGTTGGCCAAGTCGGTCAGATACTGCTACCGATGATAGCTGGGATCGCGGCCACGAAGGCGGATCTGACGGAATGGGTGTACGAGCAAGGACTGACAGCTCTGCACCTACTGCTCAGAGAGGACGCCGAGGAGATCGCGGGGCTCAAGGGCAAGCACGAGAAGGAGCGAACTCATAACCACTGTGGGAGCACGAACGGAGAGCTGAGCTTCGGTGGTCGTCGCATCCAAGTGTCGCGACCTCGAGTTCGCTCGAAGTCGGGCGAGGAGGCGTCGCTTCCACACTTCGAAGCCTTCCGCGAAGAAGACCCGCTTCCAGAGCGAGTGTTGAATCAGATCTTGGTGGGGGTATCGACCCGAAATTACGAATCGAGTCTGGACAAACCCGCGGCCAAGTTGAAGTCTCGTGGCACGAGTAAGAGTGCCGCCAGCCGTCACCTCGTGAGCCAGACGACTAAGAAGCTCGAGGAATACCTGTCTCGGCGGCTAGAGGAGTTCGAGCTTGCGGCACTGATGCTGGATGGCCTTGAGGTGGCCGGACAGACCGTCGTCGTAACTCTCGGTATCACAATAGATGGAACGAAGGTGCCCCTGGGTATATGGCTGGGCTCGACGGAGAACTCTCGGGTGTGCACCGCGATGTTGCAGGACCTTATCGAGCGAGGCTTGCGCGTCGATGAGTCGATTCTCCACATTTTCGTGTTTTCATCTAACGAGTGCGAAAAAAAAGTCGATTTTCCGTAGACCTGCCCCAAGATATTGTGTACAATCCGCCGCTATAGACTAAATCTTGGGGGTCGGAGGTGAATCGTGTCGGATGGCGCTTTTCCGGTCTTGATCGAAGAAGTCAGCATTCAAAAAGGGGATTATATACGATCTTAGCCACGCCTGCCAGTGGGCAGATTACTACCCTCGGCGCTACTTCTTCTCGACCTTGGCTCCCGATCCGGGCTTCAGAAAGTCCCAATCCTTTGCGGGCGGTACTTGCATGCAGGCCCGAGCGATATTCTCTGGTGTGTCGGGGATCGGCTCCGGCATGACGTAGGTGGGCGGGCGACCGCGACCGCGCCGTGGGGATTGCTCGATGTCTGGTTTCTTCTTCATCCGGCTATGCGGCCTCCTTCACCGAAGCCAATATCCGATCACAACACCAACCATCCCAAATGCCCACTTGAGATGGGCTTCAGGATAGCTATCTGAAAGAATGATCCAAAGAGAAGCAAACAAGACAATCACACTCACGGCGATTTGAACGATTTGCTTCGCCCGCGTATGTGTCATCCTGTATAGAAGCACATCTCCTATCTACCACGTAGAATACGCACAGCTTCACGCAGGCGTGTCCCGAAAAGAGCGTCGTTCTCTGAGCTCCTCTGTGTTACCTCTCCAAACCGATCATCAGCTTCTCTTTCATTGAAGTACTCAACGTCGATGATGCCTGTTTCGTTATATTTGATGACGCGCGGGTCCAGGAACTTTACCTTATCGGTGTCTCCAGGAGGGCCGATAAAGATTCTAGCAAACTTGTTCATAACTGTACCTCAGCTTTCAATTTTGGTTGCCTAATCCACGTGAATGCCCCTGCCTTGACGACCGCGATCCATAGTGGACCGCCACACGACTGAGGGCCTAAGTCGAACTTTGACATCCCAATGGTCGTCTCTAAGATCAATACAACAAAATCTATTGCTTCCTGTACTGGCATTCCGTCGAAAACGACAGGCATCTGGTATGGACCTAGAAGTTCACTCACTTTTTCGGATTCCAATCCAGCTGTTTGCAGTGCCTCACCAACTCTTGGATCGAAGCCCACGTAGAGCCTCGAAAACGGGACAGACACGCCTCTCCAGCTAGCTCCAAATCCGTGCTTAGGTCGGGTAGGTCGAACCTCATTGCTTGACGGGAGTAGGAACTCCCATGTCTCAGCAAGATGCTGTTCTGGACCATATCCACCGACCATCACACCGAGAGTTGGTAGCTGGTCTTGTTCCGTGCTCTTGAAGTTATCCTCGTACTTCTTACGCAAGAACTCTAGTAATTTCTCGGCATTTACTTTGACCTCTTCCAGGCTTGTGTTCTTCCTCGCGAACTCGTCAAGGTAGCTACCGATCGACCTCTGACCTATGTTTCCTATCCCATAGACCATGACGCCGATATTATGTTCTCCGAGTTGGAATAGCTTCTGAGCATTCTCGTATGTTTTGATGACACCTGATGGTGCTTGGGGGCCCATCTGACCCCAGATTTGGACCATGCTCTCGGCCCCCAAGACCAGCCCGTCATGAACGCTAACCGAGGCTACAATGGACATCAGTCATCGGACTCGCTGTTGGCGTGATGGCGTGAGCGCTTGGACACCGAGAGATTCGCGTGGGTCGGCAGGAGAAACCCCCTTCTTCTCATACCTTCAGTGACGACTCTTTGGGCAGAGCTTACAGCCCACCAGATAGGCTGTCAAGATTAAAGTGTCGCTTCAAATTCAAAAATTACCCTACTAAGTCATTGAATTTAAGGCGCTTGCTCTCCATGCCTCGGACCATCGCGACCATCTGGTCAATGGTATCAGATTCGCGAATGTTGTGTCTCCCCTCGAACTCTACCACGTAGCGGTGAAGGTGCTTCGGGCTCATCCGGTGGTACGTGCCGACGTAGCCGCGCTTGAGCATGGCCCAGAAGGACTCTATCCCGTTGGTGTGGGCTTGCCCGTTGACGTATTCCTTCACCGAGTGGCGGACCGTCTCGTGATTCGGCAGCCCATCGTAGCCTCCGTGGTCGTCGGTATACACCTTTGCGCCATGCTCGACGTTCTCGGCTACGAAGCCCTGGAGTGTCGGCTGGTCTACGTTCTCGACGACAGCGGCGCTCACGCGATTCGTCTGACGGTCCTTCGCTCCGACGACGGCGATCTTGCCAACGGACCCGCGTCCCTTGATGACATGCTCGCGTTTGTGCGCGTGCATGTTTCGAGCCTTGCCACCGACGAAGGTTTCGTCAATCTCGACCGGCCCGCAGAACGGAGAACCACTTTTGCCCCAAGTCTCACGGATTCGGTGCGCAAGGAACCAAGCCGTTTTTTGAGTGGTTTTGAGGTCGCGGTGGAGCTTCATGCTGGACGTGCCCTTGAGACCAGTCGCCAGCAGGTAGAACGCGATCGCCCACTTCTGAAGGCCGAGGTTCGAAGATTCCATCAGAGTCCCAGTCCTTACGGAGAAGTGCTTCCGGCAGCTTCGGCAGCGGTAAGGCTGTGGCTTTCGAGTCCGCACGGTCTCCACGTTAGGAGATTCGCACCGGGGGCAGGTCGGGCCATCCGGCCAACGAGTCTTAACGAACCACTGTTCGGCTTTTGGGTTGTCAGGAAATAGTTGGGTGAGTTCGACGAGTGATAATCCTTCTCGGTAGTGCTTGCCAGGTGCTTTGTGCGCCATCTTGATATCTCCTATTTACTGACCTATTCTAGCCATACGACAGGAGGATGTCAAGCTGAAATGGCTAAGATCGTATATAATTCCCTTCAAAAACGGGTAGGACAGCTGGCGGAGGAGATTTCCCGGGACTACCAGGGGAGCGACCTGCACGTGGTGGGCGTGTTTCGTGGCGCCTACCAGTTCACGCAGGATCTCTCGACGAAGATTGGTTTGCCCCACACCGTGGACTACATTTCGGTTGCCAGCTACGGGCAAGGAACGACGTCTTCGGGGACCTTGCAGCTTCGCATGGATATGACGAAACCAATCGAGGGAAGGGACGTCTTGCTCGTCGATGACATCGTGGACACCGGTATCACATTGAATTGGCTGGTGGACTACTTGAAGACCCGCCGGCCCCAATCCCTCCGTACGTGTTGCTTTCTCGACAAACCGTCGCGCCGACAGGTTGAGGTTCCGACAGACTACATCGGGTTTCCGATCGAGGATGTTTTCGTGATTGGCTACGGGCTCGACTATCAGGAGAAGTATCGCGATCTACCCTTCATCTCCCGCGTGTCTTCCGAAGAAGTACTGATCTAGTGGATTGTAACAACTGAACGTTTAGTGGTTTTAATGCGTCGTGACGGATCGTTGTAGGTCCACTTCACGGGCTTGGGGTCTTCGTTGTACTTGCGAATGTAGCGCATGATCTTGCGGGTCAGGTCGTGGGTTGACGTGAACACGCCTCGATGGATCAGGGCACGCTCGATCTTGGAGAACCAGAGTTCGATTTTGTTCAGCCAGGAGGAATATGTGGGTGTGAAGTGGAGTCGGACTTTTGGGTTGGCCTCGAGGAACTGTGCGACCTTGGCGGTCTTGTGAGCCGACAGATTGTCGAGGATGACATGTATTTCGCGCTTTCGCTTGTGGCTCGCAACCAGCTGCTCCAAGAAGGCGACGAACTCCTGGCTGGTATGGCGGCGGACAGTCTTGCCCAAAACCACCCCCGTCTTCGTGTCGAAGGCGGCGTAGAGAGAAAGCGTTCCATGCCGGACGTACTCGAAACCGTGTCGCTCGGCCCGCCCGGGAGACAACGGCAAGATCGGGTCCCGTCGATCCAGGGCTTGGATCGCCGTTTTCTCATCAATACAAAACACCGCAGCGTGCTGAGGTGGATTCATATATAGACCGATGATATCCGCTGCCTTCGTCTCGAAATCCGGATCGTTGGAGGCCTTGTAATGCTCAATTCGGTGTGGCTGGAGACCATGCTTTTTCCAAGTGCGAGCCACCATCATGTGATGGATTCCCAGCTTCTTCGCAAGTCGACGCGTGCTCCAGTGAGTCGAGCCGTCGGTCGGTTTTTTCTGCGTCCACGAAAGAATCCGTGCTTCCATCCGAGGCGTGAGCACTTGAATCGGACGCCCCTCGTGACGCGCGTACAGACCTGCCAGACGCTCCTCCAAGAATCGGCGTTTCCACTTGCTGATAAAAGGCGCCGTGCAGCCCACCGTCTGCTGCACCTGCGTATAGCTTGCACCGTCTGCCAGCAAGAGCAACATCCGAGCGATCCGCGCGTCATCCGCTCGACCGCGACGGCTCGAAACTCGTTTGCCAAGCTCCCTATGTTCCGCTTGAGTCAACACAACGGCTCTCCCTCGCATGAGAGAGATATTATAACTAAACACTTAAATGTTACAGTCCACTAGTGGGCCATCCCTAAGTACGCGCGACATTAATATGCGCGACCGGGAGTCGAGGGCTTCGTGCCCGTCTCCTGCACGATTCGAATGCCCGCGCTGGCACCGATTCGCGTGGCTCCTGCTTTGACCATCTCGGCCGCGGTGACCGCGTCACGCACCCCTCCTGCCGCCTTGACGCCGATCTTCTCGCCGACGACCTGGCGCATGAGCGCCACGTCTTCCACGGTGGCTCCCCCGGGGCCGAAGCCAGTGGAGGTCTTCACGAAATCCGCACCCGCGGCAGCCGCCAGTGTCGAGGCTTTGATCTTCTCTTCCTTATCCAGGAGCGCGGCTTCGATGATTACTTTGGAGAGGGCACCCGCCTCTTTGGTACAGCAAACCACGCCCAAGATGTCTGATTCGACGAGTTCGTACTGCTTGGACTTCAGGGCTCCCACGTTGATGACCATGTCGATCTCGGTGGCGCCGTCGAAAAGAGCTCGACGGGTTTCGTAGATCTTCACGTCACCCGCATTCGCGCCCAGAGGGAAGCCCACGACTGTGCAAACACCGACCGGCGTACCGCGGAGAAGGCTCGCCGCCAGGCGCACCCACGTGGGATTGATGCAAACCGTGGCGAAACCGTATTGCGTGGCCTCCTCGCAGAGCTTGCGAATCTGCGACTCCGATGCGTCCGGCTTGAGCAACGTGTGATCGATCATGCGGCTCATGCCAGTGCCGCCGTGCTGCGGCTCGGCGTGCAGTCCCAGCCGCTCGGCCCCACCATCTACCAATCCCCGAATGAGATTGGGGCAGCGGCTGGTTGCCATGCCATGACAAGAGCATGCGTGCTCCGCCAACTGCTCGGATTCCTGCCTTGCCAGGATCGAGCGGGTGATAGCTTCGGTGAGGGCGTCTAGCTCTTCCTTCGATATCATCTTGGTTCCCGGTTCGATTCCCAGTGCGCTCCTTCAAACGCGCCGACAGTATTTTCGCTCGATCTTGACGACCTTACGAACGCGATTCCGGTGGCGAGGTTCGCTGATCCGAGAATCCAAGAAAGTATGGACGATGCTGGCCATGGTTTCGTTGTCGATCAGGCGGGAGCCCAGAGTAAGCACATTGGCGTCGTTGTGCTCGCGGCTGTTGCGGGCGGTGGTCTCGTCCTGGCAAGGGGCGGCGCGGACGCCGGGTACCTTGTTCGCAACGATGGCCGATCCGATCCCGGCTCCGTCCACGACGACGCCGAGTTCGGTTCGGCCCACCGCGACCGCGACCGCCACCGCGTGTGCGAAGTCGGGGTAGTCGACCGACTCCGTGGAATACGTTCCGAAATCGATGAAGCTGATACCTTCTTCGCTGAGGAGGGCCTTGAGCGCTTCCTTCATCTCGAAGCCCGCGTGATCGGACCCAACCGCCACGCGCGCTTTGTCCGGCTGAGAAGAGGGTTTGGATTCCGCCGAAACAACCCGGATCCGTTTCTTCTCAATCCATTCCAGAGCGATGTCGGTGATGATGGCGTCCTTGGGTAAGTCGAGAATGGCGCCTTCGGGAAGGGCCTGAACGTCCTGGCCGGTGATGAAACGACGACTCACGATCGCCGCCGCGGCGGGGTGCTGACTGTCAAGTCACAGGGCACTAGCGTTGCCTACCGTAAAAGAAACGGATCCCGAACTGGATCTCGCGACCCGGGAAAAAACCTACAGGGACGCCAAAGTCCGGCCCGGAAACGGCGTTGACGTTTTGGACGTTGTCGTGGTTGGTCAAGTTGAAAGCCTCGACTAGAACGCTGAAGGAGTGCGCGTTCCCGATCGGGAAAACCTTTTCGATCCGCAGATCCACGTTGAAGAAAGGGTCGGTGCGGAAATCGTTTCTCGGCACGCTGATGTCTCTCTGGTCCCCCAGCCCATCACCGTCTTGATCGGTGATGGGCTGGGGGTTGAAGGCCGCGCCGCTTCTCCAGGAAACGATGCCGGCGACGTTGATGTCGCCGGGGATGATGACGGCTCCGTTGGCCACAAAGATATGTGGCGCGGATAGATTGGAGGGGCCGTAGTCTCTCTCCGGGTCATTGTTATCGCTGAAGCCGGAGCCCACGTTACCGGTGAGCAGGTTGTCTCGCGCTCGGGAGCCGGTATATGAAACACCGAAGGCATAGCGATTGCTGAAGCGTTTGCGTAGCGCAGTGGCAACGCCGTCGTAATCGATCCGGCCCTCGTAGGTCACCTGGTTGATCCGAGGACCTCCGTCGGTCGTGCGCCCGAAGTCGGGATCGCCCGGCTCCACATCGAACAGATTCACAACCCGCCGGGTTAGAAGGTCACGACTCCGCCGGTGCACGTAGGTGACTGACAAGCTGAAATCCTGGGAGAGCTGTTGGTCCACTCCTACGGTGAACCCCCGTGTCCAGGGTGTTTTCGCCTCTGAAAACCGGGACACGTCTCTGCTCAACGCAAGAGGCCCCCGGGGGGAAAAAGGATAGTACTCCATCCCCTAAGATGGAGCCTCCCGGCACATTGAAGAACTCCCAGTCTGTCCCGGGGAGGGTCGACTCGAGAAGTGCCACAGCCTCCTCGGGGGTAAGTCCGCTCAGCTGCTCGATGTTACCGGCGGTAACCACCGTTGGTAGAGAGGGGTCGGGTACCGGGATGCCCAGTAGCTGGTAAAGAGCGAAAGGATTGGCCCGCAGCAGATCGGAGAGCTCTCGATAAGCGGGGTTCTCGGCTGGAGACCTCGCGCCTCCTTCCCCCGGGAAGCCCGAGGTGATCACGAGGTCGATGAGCGAGTCGGTGTAATCCACGCCCAGGCGCGGCAGGGCGACATCGAAGGCAGAGCGGGTAAAGATGCCGCCGAGCTCCGGGACGGTAGCGGCTGCCGACAGTAGATTGCGATCGAAGAAGATGCCGAAGCTGGACTTGATGACCGTCTTTTGCTCGGCTCCGATGATCCAGGCGAAACCCAATCGGGGCGCGATATTGTTCTTGTCCTCGCCGAAGAGGCTCGCCCAATCATAGCGGACGCCGAGGTTGAGCGTGAGATCGGCGCGAAGGAGCCACTCATCCTGCGCGAAGAAACTGATGTCGTTGTTGATCATGTCTAGCTCGAGCCCTCCGTCCGGGTTGGCGGAAAGCGTAAAAAAGCGAGCTGCGGACTGAGCAAAGCCAAACCGCTCGAAGAGCTCACCCTGAATCTCCGCCGCATTGGGAGCGAGGAAAGCAGCCGAGTACTCGACATCGTTGGTCACCTCGTTGAAACCGGTGAGCCGGGACCGGCTCCAGTCCCATCCGAGCTTGAGCTCGTGATCTCCATTCCAGCCCGACTTGAAGTGGCTCAGCGATTGCCCGATCTGGAACTTTGCAAGATCCCGCCCGAACTCCCCCCCCGAAGGGGGACCCGGTTTGGAGGAACCCACTGCGGAGCAGAACGAGGATGGGCTCGAGCCGCTGATCCCGATCGAGGTTGTTACCGCTCAGGCTGTCGATGAACTTCCCCTTGGTCTCCAGAACAGTAGTGGGACCAAGCATCCAGGTTTCGAATGCCGAAATGCTGGTGGACTCTCGCTTCTCCGTCCGCTCGGCGCTGGGCAGCGCAATGGTACCGGCAACGGGAGAGCTGATCTCGCCGCTCACGTCATCATCGAGGCGGTTGACCATGACGCTCAGTCGATTGTCATCGTTGAGGTTGAAGTTGAGCTTGAACATCCCCGCGAGGTCGCCGGTCTCGGGACCCTTGGTGAAATCTTCGGTTCCCTGCGGGGTTGCGAGTCCCCTCAGAACGAAGTCGGCAATCTGAGATTGATCGATGTTGACACCGCGGGTCTCGTCGAGCACCTCGAAAGTGCCGAAGAAGAAGGCCTTGTCCTTCTTGATGGGACCGCCCAGGGTCCCTCCCCACTGCTGACGCTCCAGCCTCGGGACTTCCTGACCTTCCACGTTCGACGCGTCGAGCGAGTCATCGCGCAGGAAAACGAAAGCGCTGCCCGAGAATGCGTTCGTGCCGGAGCGGGTAATGATGTTGACGACACCGCCTTGGGCTCGGCCAAACTCCGCCTCGTAACCCGTGGTGATGACCTCGAACTCTTGGATCGAGTCCTGCGTGAAGCGCTGGAAGGCCCCACCATTTAGCGGGTCATTATTGTCGCCGCCGTCCACGATGAAGGAAATGGCAGTGCCGCGCTCGCCGAAAATGGATACATCCGCGCCCTGCGCACCCTCAGGTATCGGCTTGGCGCCCGGCACCAGCGCTACCAGATCTTCGAAGTTACGGCCGTTCAAAGGCAGGGCGTCGATGGCTTCCGTGGACACCCTGGAGGTGAGGTCGGACCGCGTGAGCTCCACCAGCGGGATTTCCGCCGTCACTCCCACCGTTTCCGCGATCGCGGCGACCTTCAGAGTCACATCGAGCCTGACCTCCTGATTGATGGCTACTTCGACATCTTCGTGAACGAGCGGGGTTAATCCGGAAAGCTCCACGCGGACCGAGTAGCGGCCCGGGGACAAAAGGGTGACGCGATAGGTGCCGTTTGCCTCCGTCGCCGTAGTTGTGCTTTCCCTTTGTAATGCCGGCCCACTGACTAATACCGTGGTGCCGGGCAGGACGCCTCCGCTTTCATCTTTCACGGTTCCGACAATGGAGCCGGTGGTTTGTGGAGATCCCTTAGCGGAAAAACCGAAGGATGCTAGAAGGAAGATTATGAAAACCCAGGTTCGATGCTGCATGATGGCCTACCACGATAGCGTATCACGCAATTTCCCAGCTATTCTCGGTTGACGTTCCAGTACGATATGCTAGCCTGCGATGATAGGCAAACATCAGAAGACGTTGTCGCTCTTGGTAGTCGCGCTCATCGGTCTACCGATTATGGCCCTGGCCGAAGATCTGTTCGTCGACGTGACCGAGCAGGCCGGATTGGACTTCGTTCACTACAACGCGGCCACCGAGGAGAAATACATGGTGGAGACCATGGGTTCCGGCGCGGCCTTCTTCGACTATGACGGCGACGGCTTTATCGACATCTACGTCTTGAACGGCGCACCGCTTTCCGGCTCTGCCGAGACTTCGGTCCCACCGGCGAATGCGCTCTATCGGAACCAGGGTGACGGAACCTTCTTGGAGGTCGCGACCTCGGCGGGAGTGGCCCACATCGGTTACGGAATGGGGGCGACGGCAGGGGACATCGACAACGACGGAGACGTGGATCTCTACGTGACCAACTTCGGGCCGAACATTCTCTACACCAATAATGGTGACGGCACCTTCACCGATCGCTCCGCATGGGCCGGAGTCGAAGCAGGGGAGTGGAGCACGAGCGCGGCATTCGGAGACTACGACGGAGATGGTTTCCTGGATCTCTTCGTCTGTCGCTACGTCGACTTCAGCTTGGCTAACCACAAGTTCTGCGGCAACCTGGCCAAGGGTCTGAAGGCCTACTGCCACCCCGATGTGTACAACGTGACCCCGAGCGTTCTCTTTCGTAACAACGGAGACGGGACGTTTACCGATGTTACTCAGGACGCGGGCGTTCTCGTTACCGATGACGGAAAGAGCCTGGGTGTCGTCTGGGGAGACTACGACAACGACGGCGATCAAGACATCTATGTCGCCAATGACTCCATGCGGAACTTCCTGTTCCGTAACGAGGGCGAAGGAAATTTCACCGATATAACGCTTCTGGCCGGCGTGGGCTACAGCGAAGACGGCCAGACGCAGGCCGGGATGGGAACTGATTTCGGGGACTACGACGGCGACGGCTGGCTGGATCTCATCGTCACCAACCTGGACTTCGAGTACAACGCGCTCTACCGTGGTGGCCCGAGCGGGGTTTTCACCGATCGGTCTTTCAACGACGGTATCGCGGAGCTTTCTCTCAACTTCGTCGGCTTCGGGGCTTTCTTTTTCGATTACAACAACGATTCGCTTCTAGATCTATTCGTGGCCAACGGACACATCATCGACAACATTAACCTCTTCAACAGCGTTTCCACGTATCGAGAGCGGAACTTCTTGTTTCGCAACCAAGGCGACGGTTTTTTCGAGGAGATCGGTGGCGAGCTGGGAGAAGTCTTCTCCCGGGAGAACGTGGCACGGGGCGCTGCCGCCGCCGATTTCGATCGGGACGGCGACTCGGACGTTCTCGTCACCCGCTGCGGCGAGTCTCTACTGCTCCTTCGCAACGACGGTGGAAACGACAATGGCTGGGTTTCGCTGCGCCTGGTGGGGAAGCGCTCGAACCGCGACGCGGTGGGTGCACGCGTGACGCTACACATGGGCGATCGCCGATACATAAAGGAAGTCAAGGCGGGCTCGAGCTATCTCTCGCAGGGAGGCCTGGAGCTCATCTTTGGGTTGGGGGAGGCCGCTGCCGCCGACCGCGTCGAGATCCGCTGGCCCTCCGGCCAGATCCAGGAGCTCGGATCGCTCCCGAGCGGGGCGAAGCTGACCGTCCTGGAGCAAGTAGTTTCCGAGCAATAGTTAGGAGCTCGAGGGCCACTTCGGCCCCGCACCGGGCGCGGTGGAAGAACGTGGTAACATTGAGTTAGTCATGTCTGAAGAGCTCTCCCCGGGGCGAGCCGAGGACTTTCTGCGTCTTGACTACCAGGTGCCGAGCTGGGAGTGGGAGCGGAACAAGCGCTCTTTCTTCCTGTCGTTCCTCGTTCATGTCTCCTTCGTCCTGATTCTGTCCGTGCCGTTCATTTGGGATTACCTGACCGGAGGACCGGTATCGACCGTGGTGCGCGTCCGCTTCTATGAGCCCGGTGGCCAAGGCCCGGGCGGTGGCGGAGGAGGTGGCGGCTCGGGAGGTCGCAAACCGACCGCATTCATCCGAGAGCAAACGCAGCCTCAAACCACCGAGGCCCCCCAGCCGCGTCAGGCCCCGATCGCGCCTCGCCAGCCACGGCCGCTTCGCGCCGACAGGTTGAAAGTGCCCGACCTGCCCGCCGATACCCCCGCTTACTTCGATCAACCCCTGTCTCCGGACGCGCGCGATTCCCCGGGGCTTTCCCTCGACGATATTACGGACTACGGGGGTGTCGACCCCGAGCCTAGCTCCGGCACCGGCGACGGCGTCGGCGGCGGTGAAGGGACCGGTCAAGGCACGGGATCGGGTTGGGGTGTCGGTCCGGGGAGGGGTGGAGGCTTCGGCGGAGGGGACTACAGCCGCGGAGCCTGGGACATCGAGCCCATACCCATCTACGAGCCGAAGCCCGCGTATCCACGAGAGGCGAGAGAAAAGCTGGTTCGAGGCGGTGTCATCTTGGAGATCCTCGTTCACGTCGACGGCTCCACCGAGGTCTTGCGGGTTCTGAAGTCGCTGCCTTATGGGTGCGTCGACGCCGCCATCGAAGCGGCCGAGCGCTGGCGCTTCAAGCCGGCTCTGAAAGAGGGACAGCCAGTGGATGCCAAGGGCATCATCACCGTCGAGTTCGAGCTGTCGGTAAGAAGACAGGGCTAGTCAGATCGTGGGGCTCGAAGTCCTCATTACCGAAGAGAAGATCGCCGCGCGCGTTCAAGAGCTCGGTAAGCAGATCAGCCGCGACTACCAGGAGAAAAGCATTCACCTGGTCTGTGTGTTGAAGGGCGCCTACACCTTCTTAGCCGATTTGTCGCGAGCCATCGAGATCCCGGTCACCCTCGACTTCCTCGCCGTGTCCAGCTACAACAAGGGAACGAGCACCAGCGGTGCGGTGCAGCTCACGAAGGACTTGGACACCGCCCTCGAAGGAATGGATGTGCTCATCGTCGAGGACATCGCGGACACCGGGCTCACGCTCCGCTACCTGTACAACATGCTGAAGGCGCGACACCCGAGCTCTCTGAAGGTGATCGCGTTGCTCTCCAAACCGTCCCGGCGCACGGTGGACGTGCCAGTCGACTACGTGGGCTTCGAGATCCCCGATCGCTTCGTCGTCGGCTATGGTCTGGACGTGGATCAGAAGTACCGTAACTTGCGTTACATCGCCGCAGTTGATTAGAGCAGGCGCACGGATTATCGGCCCGAAGGGCCGCCGGCCGGGAGGAATTGCTCGTGGGACACGCTGCAAGGGAATCCGGCCGTGATTTTCGCCCGAGCGAAGAGCGAGGGCGGCCGGTGGGGGTGGGGCCCCGCCGGCATTAAAGAATGGACGCGCCCGGGCGCACTAATTCAAAGCTGTCCGCGGTGGAAGGCGTGAGGGAGGAGCTCCTCCAGCAGATAGGTTTCTGTCTTTCCACGAAGATTTACTAGATAGACCACAATATTCCCGCAGTATTCCCATAGAAGCTGGCGGCAGGCGCCGCAGGGCCGGGTAACTTTTTCGGCGCCCGTGACGACGGCCAGCGCCCGGAATTTGGTCGCTCCCTCGGAGAGAGCCTTGAGGAGTGCGACCCGCTCGGCGCAAACCGTCAAGCCATAAGAGGCGTTCTCGATATTGCAGCCCGAGTAGATCTTCCTTCCGTTCGTTTGCAGCGCGGTGCCGACCTTGAAACCCGAGTAACGGGCGAGCGCTTTGGAGCGGGCTTTTTTAGCCGAGCTCACCAGAGTCCGCGGGGCTTGTCTGGTCGTGGTCATGAGTCTTCAGTCGAGCTTGGCGAGCTGGGGAATGAGCTGCTGGAGAAGCTCGGTAAAGATTCCGCGGGCTTTCTCTCCGGTTTCCATTACCTCGCGGTGATCCAGTTTGCGGGGGAGAACTCCCGCCGCCATGTTGGTCAGACAAGAGAGGCCCAAAACCTTCGTGCCCATCTGGTTCGCGGCGATCACTTCGAGGACGGTAGACATGCCGACGGCGTCGGCTCCCATGGTTCTCAGCATGTGGACTTCGGCGGGCGTCTCGTAGCTCGGACCCAGTAGTCCTGCATAGACGCCCTTCCTCAACCGCAACCCAATGGCTCGTCCGGCCGCGTCGCATATCGTTTGCAGCTTGGGGTGGTAGCCTTCGGTCATGTCGATGAAGTGTGGCCCAAGTCCCTTGTCCTCCGAGCCCCGGAGAGGATTGAGGCCGGTGAGGTTCAGGTGATCGGAGATCACCATCAGCTCGCCAGGGCTGAAAGCAGTGTTGACGGCGCCCGCTGCGTTGGTGATGACGAGTGTCTTGATTCCGAAAGCGCCGAGAACGCGGGCGGGGAAGACGACCTGCTGGGCATCGTACCCTTCGTAAGCGTGGACCCGTCCCACCATGATCGCGAGCGGCACGCCTCCATAGCTTCCGATCATCAGATGACCCGCGTGCCCTTCCACCGTCGAGGACGGAAAGTGGGGGATGTCGGTGTAGGGAATCGTTTCGGCTTCCTGAAGCTCCCGAGCGAACGCTCCAAGCCCAGATCCCAGGACCAGGGCCAACGTTGGCCGCAAACGGGATCGGCCGGCGAGAAAAGAAGCCGCTCCCTTGATTTCGTCTGTGAGCTTTCCCATGCGGTTAAGGGTTCAGAAGTCCGGCGATGGTAGCGGTCATGAACGTTGCCAAGGAGCCACCCAGCACGACCCGCAGACCGAGCTTCGCGAGATCCTGCTTGCGGGTGGGGGCGATGCCCCCGATTCCGCCAAGCTGAATGCCAATCGAGCCGAGATTGGCGAATCCGCACAGCGCGTACGTGGCAATGAGCTTGGAGCGAGCTGTCAAGACACCGTCCGCTTTGAGCTTGACGAGATCGGCGTAAGCAACGAACTCGTTCAAGATCAGCTTTTCGCCGAAGAGAGTTCCGACGTGGCCCGCGTCAGCCCAGGGCACGCCCATGACGAACGCCAAGGGCGCGAAGATCCAGGCAAGGATCTGCTCCAGCGAGAGTCCGAAGTACTGGAGCGGCCAGTTCACCAGGGCGACGAGCGATAGGAACGCAATCAGCATCGCTCCGACGTTCAGCGCTAAATGGAGCCCCGCGCCCGCCCCGCGCGCCGCAGCGTCGATGAGGTTGACCTCGGTGCGCTCGACATCGAGCTTCACTTCCCCACGAGTGAGTGGCGTACCCGTCTCGGGAACCAGCATCTTGGAAATCAAGATGGCAGCGGGAGCGTTCATGACGCTCGCCGCCAGTAGGAAGCTGGCGTCAATGCCCATGGAGATGTAGGCCGCCATCACGCCCCCGGAAATGGTTGCCATGCCTCCTACCATGAGCGTGCACAGCTCGGAGTAGGTCATCTTGGGAATGTAAGGCATGACCACCAGAGGCGCTTTGGTCTGACCCATGAAGACGTTAGCGGCCGTAGAGAGTGACTCGGCACCGCTGGTTCCCATCGTTCTCACCATGATCTTGGCCATGAAGAGAACGAGCTTCTGGAGGATGCCGAGGTAATAAAGGACGCTGAAGAAAGAGGAGATATAGATAATGGTGGGCAGTGCTTTGAAGGCGAAGATGTATCCCAGCGTATCCTGATTGGCGAGTTCACCAAAGAGGAGAGTGCTCCGGCATCCGCTTTTTCCAGGGCCACCGTGACTATGTCGCTGAACCAATCGAGCGCCCGTGCCGCCGGAGTTCTCATGACCAGGAGCGCGAGAACGAATTGAAGGATGAGGCCCCAGATGATGATCCGCGGCTGGATCTTGCTTCGGTTGGTGGAAAAGATCCATGCGATGGTGAGGAGGACCGCTAGTCCAAGAACCCCAATGAAGTTCATAAATCTCCCTGCTCGGGGCTCAAGACTTTGTGAACGAGGGGGACCTTTGCCGGTGGCTGGTCCTGAATGTGGTAGGCGTTGGACACGAGTCGCTCGGTCTCCTCGAGTCGCGAGCGGTCATTATAGTGAAGCGTCAACAAAGGATCGCCGGCAGATACCGGATCACCGAGCTTCCGCTTCACGACGAGTCCCACCGCGGGATCGATGGTGGCGTCGACAGTCTCCCGACCCGCGCCCAGCAACATCGCCGCCACGCCTATGGCTTCGGTATCGATCCGCCCCACGTAGCCTGCCCGCGGGCTCGGGACATCTTTAAGATGTGCTACGCGAGGTAGTTTTTCGGGATCGTCGATGACGCGCGGATCTCCACCTTGAAGGCGTACGATTTCGGAGAATTTGTCCAGCCCGGCACCCGACGCAATCATGGACGCTGCCTTCTCCTTGCCTTCCTGAACGGTCCCGGCGATCCGCCCGAAGACTAGCATGTACGCGGTCAGAAGCAAGCAGAGCTCTCGCAAGTCTTCTGGACCCACGCCGCGTAGGACCTCCACACACTCTTTCACCTCCAGCGCGTTGCCGATGTGATTGCCCAGCGGTTGGTGCATGTCGCTGACGATAGCCACCGAGCGCTTTCCCATACCGTTCGCGATGGAGGCAAGCAGGGTTCCGAGCTCGGTGGCGGAGTTGAGGTCCTTCATGAAGGCTCCGCTTCCGACCTTGACATCCAGGACGAGTCCGGTGGTCCCTTCCGCCAGTTTCTTCGAGAGAATGCTCGCCACGATCAACGGAACGCTGTCGACGGTTCCAGTCACGTCTCGCAGGGCGTAGAGTTTTCTGTCAGCTGGCGCGATCTCGTCGGTTTGACCGATGAGCGCGCAGCCTGTTTTGGCCAAGACCTCTCGAAACTCGGTCAAGCTGAGCCGCACGGAGAAGCCCGGTATCGACTCCAGCTTGTCCAGCGTCCCTCCCGAATGGGCGAGGCCGCGACCGGAAATCATCGGGACGATGACGCCTGCCGCGGCGGCGAGTGGCGCAATCACCAGGGAAGTCTTGTCGCCCACGCCTCCCGTACTGTGTTTGCCGATCTTTTCGCCCGGGAGGTCGGAGAGATTGAGTACCGAGCCGCTGTGGAGCATTTCCTCGGTTAGGCCCAAGGTTTCCTGCTCGCTCATGCCGAGCAAGGCAACTGCCATCAGGAACGCGGCGGTTTGGTAGTCGGGAATCGACCCATCGAGTATTCCCGATACGAAAAAGGCGAACTCTTGCCGTTCGAGCTCCACGCCGTGCCTTTTTCGGCGAATGATGTCGACGGCTCTCACGACGAAAACCGACAGGCAGTCAATAGTGAGGACACGCGGGACACGCGCGGTATCATGCCGTGGTGTCATAACACTGTCAAGACACTGAGTTTGACAGGATCTCGACGGGACTCTACCATCTGCGCCGGAAGATGACTCATGGCCGTCATTAAAGTGGAACATCCGCTGATCGAAGACGCTCTTTCCATTCTTCGAGACGCTGCGACCCCCCACGAAGACTTTCGCCGGTTGACCAAGAAGCTCAGCTCGCTCCTGGTCTTCGAAGCCTCGCGCGACTCCCGCAGCGGCAGGTGGACATCGAGACGCCCCTCGAGCGCACCACCGGTGGCCGTTTGAATGCCGAGATCGTCCTGGTTCCTGTACTACGCGCCGGCATGGGTATGCTGGACGTGTTGTTGGAGCTTTTTCCGGGAGCTTCGGTGGGATATGTGGGACTGGAACGGGACGAGGAGACCGCGGTGGCGCGCCGCTACTACCTCAAGCTACCAGACCTTCCCGACCGCCAGGTGTTTCTTCTCGACCCCATGTTGGCGACCGGTGGCTCGGCCCTGGCAGCGATCGAGGCCCTTAGGGAACAAGGGGCCCGGAGCATCCGCCTCCTATGCATCGTCGCCGCTCCCGAGGGGGTCGCCCTTCTCGAGAAGCACTGCGCTGATGTGTCGATCTACACCACGGCGATCGATCGTCAGCTCGACGAGCGCAAATACCATTCTGCCCGGTCTAGGGGATTTCGGCGACCGCCTCTTCGGTACCTGAGGGGTACCTGAGGCGGCTTCCAAGTCGGTCTCCCGAGGAGGTTTTCCGCACGCCTTCCGCTCGACGAACGTTTGACGCCATTTCGGTAATTCCATACGATACGGATCGAATGCAGGACAGGGAAAACGCTTCGAGTGCTCCGGTCATCGCAACGTGTGTCGCCGGTTGGCTCCTACCGGGTTTGGGCCACTTGATGCTCCGCCGCCGATGGCGAGGGCTGCTGTTCATGCTCGTGGTGACGGTGATGTTCACGTTGGGCATTCTGATGGATGGAAAGCTCTTTCGGTTGGAAGGGACCCAGCCGCTGACGTTTCTCGCCGCGCTTGCCGAGATGGGAGCCGGGCTGCTCTTTTTCGTGGTCCGCTGGGTCAACCCCTTGGCCGGCGACGTTCGATCGGTGACCTACGAGTACGGTTACACGTTTGTCATCGTCGCTGGGCTCTTGAATATGCTCATCGTGCTCGACGCTTACGACATCGCGACCGGGAGAAAAAAATGACCAGTCATTTCTTGATCCTGGCGGTGTTTGCCGCCCTCGCATCGACGGCCTTCGCTATGCTGATGCGAGAGGGTCGGAGCGCCCAGATACAATTTGGAATCTTCGCATTTTTTTGCTTTGTGGCATCCGCTTTCGTACTGGGCTGGCTGATGTATCCCTTTCCCTCTTGATAGTAGGCGCCTCTTGATTCTGTCGTTCTTACGCTGGTTGGGGGTCTCTCCTCGCGTACATGTGCCTGATCTTCTACCTCTCCTCTTCCTCTCGGCCTACGCTCCTGCAATATGCGCCGGATTATGCCTGGCACTTCGTTGCCTACTTCGTCATGGGAGTGTTGACGGTTCGAGCGTTCGCACGGGGCTTGGCTCTCCCCGCCGGCGTGCGCGTCGCGCTCTACAGCGTGGTTTTTGCGATGGCGTACGCGTTGAGCGACGAATGGCACCAGCGTTTCGTTCCACGTCGAGCGGCGAGCCTCGAAGACTTGGCTGCCGACTTTCTGGGTATCGTGGGGGCGCTGGCCGTTCTGTCCATCTATTGGTGGTTTGCCGGTTGGCCCGATTCCACCGCCGAGGGATCGCGATGGTAGTTAGGAGGGAGACCGGAACTTGATGAGGGGGAAACCATGGAGATCAAAAAGGTAAGTATCGTTGGTTGCGGTCTCATGGGAGCGGGGATAGCCCAGGTATCCGCCGATTCCGGCTACGAGACGGTTGTCCACGAGGTCGATGAAGAGATTCTTGCGAAGGGGCTGAAGGCGATCGAACACTTCTTGTCTAGGAGCGTGAAGAAGGGAAAGCTCACCGAGGAGCGAAAGACGGAAGTGTTGGGACGCATCCGAGGCACGACACGGTTGGAGGATCTGCAGAACTCCGTTCTGATCGTCGAGGCGATCGTGGAGAACCTCCAAGCCAAGACGGATCTTTATCGGGCGCTCGACGACATCGTCGGGCCGGATGCCATTTTAGCTAGCAACACCTCGTCATTATGTATAACGCAAATGGCTGCTAGCACTCGACGCCCGGCGCGTTTCGTGGGGCTTCACTTCTTCAACCCAGTTCCGCTTATGAAAGTCGTGGAGATTATCGCGACGATCATGACTGAGCCGGAAGTCTTGGAGTTGGTGACCGGTTTCGCGCGCTCGTTGGGCAAGACTCCCATACATTCCGCCGATCGTCCCGGCTTCGTGGTGAATCGGCTCCTAGTTCCTTTCATGCTGGATGCGGTCCGTGCGCTGGAAGAAGGTGTGGGGACGAAAGAAGACATCGACACTGGCATGAAGCTCGGTTGCGGACACCCGATGGGACCGCTCGAGCTCATGGATTTCGTTGGGTTGGACACGACGTTTTACATCGCCAACATCATGTATGACGAGTTCAGAGAGAAGCGCTTCGCGCCGCCGCCTCTTCTGCGTCGAATGGTCATGGCGGGTCTATTGGGCCGCAAATCGGGCAAGGGTTTCTATGATTACGCGTGAGGGAGTATGAAGTTCGAGAACCTGTTAGCAGAGAACCGTGCGGGGGTTCTCGTCGTTACCGTCAATCGTCCCAAGCAGCTCAACGCGCTGAATGCCGAGACCATGAGCGAGCTCGATGCGGTTTTCCAAGAGCTGGAGTCGGATGAGGCGGTGAAGGGCGTGATCGTTACCGGGGCGAGCGACAAGGCCTTCGTTGCCGGCGCCGATATCAACGAGCTGGTCCGGGAGACCCCGAACAGCGGCCGCCAAACCTCGGCTCGCGGACAGGCGGTGCTGCGTCGCATCGAGCTGTGCACCAAGCCGGTGATCGCCGCCATCAACGGGTTCGCGCTGGGCGGAGGCATGGAGCTCGCGCTCGCTTGCCACATTCGTATCGCCGCCGAAGGGGCGAAGATGGGGTTGCCGGAGGTGAAGCTGGGTGTGATTCCTGGTTACGGCGGCACGCAGCGTCTAGCTCGCATCATCGGTAAAGGCAGGGCACTGGAGTTGATTTTGACTGGGGCGATGATCGACGCCATGGAAGCCCATCGCATCGGGTTGGTAAACCGTGTATCACCCCCCGGCGAGCTTCTGGCAGCAGCGGAATCCTTGATGAGAGAAATCCTTGCCAACGGCCCCCTGGCCACCCGCTACGCGATGCTGGCCGTGGAGCGTGGCCTCGATGGTGGTCTCGAAGAAGGACTGGTTCTCGAGACTTCGTTGTTTGGGTTGCTCTGTGCCACGGAGGACATGAAGGAAGGGATGAACGCCTTTCTCGAGAAACGCCCCCCGCGATTCGGTGGAAGGTAGGCTGACGTTTGACGCGAGTCGTGGAGGGCAAACCTAGTGGGAAGGGGCTGCGGTTCGCGCTGGTCGTGAGCCGTTTCAATAGCTTCGTGACGGACAAGCTGCTCGAGGGTGCGCTCGAAGCGATGAACAAGTGCGGCGTGGGGGAAGAGGATCTAGAGATCGTGCGAGTTCCCGGATCGTTCGAGATCCCCCTGACGGCCAAGAAGCTCGCCGGCTCCGGTCGGTTCGACGGTGTGGTGTGCTTAGGGGCTATCATTCGGGGCGAGACGCCGCATTGGGACTACCTGGGGCGGGTGGTTGCAGAGGCTATAGCCAAGACCACCCTCAAGTCGGGCGTCCCTTTGACGTTGGGAGTCCTCACGACCGAGAGCCGTGAGTTGGCGCTCGCTCGGGCCGAGCCTCGAGGTAACAACCGTGGCTATGACGCCGCCATGACGGCGATAGAAATGGCCAATCTCCTGCGCACGTTGGAAGGGCCGTAGTTTTTCCGATCATGCAGGGTTTTGGGAGCATAGACACATCGTGGGTTCGCGGCGAAAAGGGCGTGAGTTGGCCGTCCAAATGCTTTATCAGCGGGAGCTCAGCGAGGAGCCCATCGCCGACGTTCAGGAATCCTTCTGGCGACTCGGTGAAGCTTCTGCGGAGGCACGGAGCCTCTCAAAGAGGCTGGTGGAAGGCACCATCCGCCATCTCAAAGAAATCGACGCCCTGATCTCGAATCACGCCGAGCATTGGAAACTGCCGCGCATGGCCGCGGTGGACCGTAACATCCTACGCTTGGCCATCTACGAGTTCCTCTATGAGGACGTGCCCAAGGGAGTCGTGATCAACGAGGCGCTGGAAGTGACGAAGAGATTCTCGAGCCCCGAGGCCGTGCAGTTCATCAATGGGGTCTTGGATGCCGTTCGGCTGAGCATTGAAGCGCCGGAGGCGAGGTAGACTCCATGACCGAGATCCCCACTTCACCGGATCGGCGCGAGAAGCTCGAGGCACTGCGCGAGCTGGGCATCGACGTCTATCCGACCCGTTTCGATCGCACGCACACGATCAGCGAAGCCTTCTCCGAGTTCTCACCCCGCAGCGGCGAGGAGCTTGAAGAGGCCGCTCCCAAGGTTCGAGTGGCCGGACGTTTGGTTGCGCTGCGCGGCCACGGCAAGACCGCGTTCGCACATCTATCCGACGGCGCGTCCCGGCTTCAGGTCTACATAAGGAAGGACACCGTCGAATCTCCGGGGTTCGAGATCTGGAAGCAGCTCGATCTCGGCGATTTCATCGGTGTATCGGGCCCGATGTTTCGAACCCGTACGGATGAGCTGACCGTCAAAGTAGAAGAGCTGACTCTTCTTTCGAAGTCCCTCTCGCCTCTTCCCGAGAAGTGGCACGGCTTGACGGATATCGAGACGCGCTATCGGCAGCGTTATTTGGACCTGGTGGCCAATGCCGAGGTGCGGGAAGTTTTCGTCACCCGCGGGAAGCTGATTCGCGAGTTGCGTTCCTTCTTCGATGGGAGGGGATACCTGGAGGTCGAGACCCCTATGCTGCAGCCCATCCCGGGCGGAGCCGTCGCCAGGCCGTTCAAGACCTTCCACAATGCATTGGGCATCGATCTCTATCTTCGTATCGCGCCGGAGCTCTACTTGAAGCGTTTGGTGATCGGCGGTTTCGAGAAGGTCTACGAGATCAACCGCAGCTTTCGCAACGAGGGGATCTCGATCAAGCACAACCCCGAGTTCACGATGCTGGAATTCTATGAAGCTTATAGCGACGCGCGATCGATGATGGATCTCACCGAGGAGTTCTTCGTTCGACTCGCTCGCGAGGTGAAAGGAAGCGAGGAGATTTCCTACCAGGGACAGACCATCCGCTTTACACCCCCGTATCCTCGCATCAGCATGCTCGACGCGACGCGTAGCTCGCTGGCGCGTCGAGGGGTGGAGGCGACGGAAGATGAGCTACGGGATCGCGATCGTTTGGTTGCGATCTTGGAGAAGCTTGGCACGAGCTTCGATCCCGCTAGCCCCTGGGGCAAGCTGCTGGCCAACTTATTCGAGGAGGTGGTAGAACTGGAGCTGGTTCAGCCCACCTTTATTCATGATTTCCCCCTCGACGTCTCGCCGCTCTCGAAGAGAAAGCCAGGCGACCCACAGCTAGTCGAGCGCTTCGAGCTCTTCGTTGCCGGCATGGAGTGCGCCAACGGTTTCAGCGAGCTCAACGATCCTTACGACCAGAAGGAGCGCTTCGAGATGCAGCTCCGGGAGCGAGAGCGGGGCGACGAGGAAGCACACGTCATGGACGACGACTACATCACCGCCTTGACGCATGGGCTACCTCCGACCGGTGGGGAGGGGATCGGCGTCGATCGGGTGGTCATGCTCTTTACCGATTCGCGTTCCATCCGCGACGTGATCTTGTTCCCGCACCGCCGACCCAAGACTACTTAACTACATGCCGTTCGAACTGCTGATCTCCCTCCGCTATCTACTCGCCAAGCGGAAGCAGGTCTTCATCTCGGTCATCTCCGCCATCTCCACTCTCGGTGTGGTCGTGGGCGTGATGATCCTGTTGATCGCTCTTGCCATCATGACCGGATTTCAGGGCGAGCTCCGCTCGAGGATCCTCGGTGCGGCGTCTCACTTGAGCGTGTACAGCCTTCGGGGGCGTGGCATTTCCGACTACAGTCGAGTGGTGGACGTCCTACATGCACTGCCCGGTATCGAAGGTGCGACACCGGCTCTCTATGGCAAGGCCCTGGTCTCGAGTGCCACGGGTTCGGGATTGGTCACGCTGAAGGGCGTGGACCCGGTCCGCGAAGCCGGCGTGACCGAGTTCGCGGTAAAGATGGTCGCGGGGAGTCTCGAGTCATTGGTGAGGACTTCGGACGGAAGCGACACCAGTGAAGGTTCTCTTCTACCCGGTATCGTGGTGGGTGAGGAGTTGGCGTTGACGCTCGGGTGCCTGGTTGGCGACTCGGTGACTGTCACCTCTCCAGAAGGGCACCTCACGCCCTTCGGCATCCTTCCGCGAAGCCGCAGGTTTCAGGTCGTAGGCATCTATCGCGTCGGACTCTATGACTTCGACAATTCGTGGGCTCTGGTCGAGCTGAAAGACGCGCAACGCCTCCTTGGATTCGCCGATGAAGCGATATACGTGGAAACCCGTGTGGAAGACATCTACGCTGTGAAGGAGCTTGGTGACGAAGCTCGGCGAGAGCTGGGAAACGGCTACGGCACCCTGGACTGGATGGAAATGAATAGCAGTCTCTTCTCAGCCCTCTGGCTGGAGAAGATGGTGACCACCATCTTTATCAGTTTCATCGTTGGTGTGGCGGCGCTCAACATCGTTGCCAGTCAGATGATGGTTGTTATGGAGAAGACCCGGGACATCGCCATCCTTCGCTCGATGGGCGCAACTGCCCGCAGCATCATGACCATCTTCATGCTACAAGGATTGATCGTCGGGGTGGTAGGCACGTTCGTGGGCTCCGTTTTGGGAGTGAGCATCTGCTGGGTACTGGATCATTACCGGTTGATCAGCATTCCGGAGGACGTCTACCAGGTGGCTTTCGTGCCGTTCAAGCTTCTACCCATGGATCTTCTGCTGGTCGTCTTAGCGGCGCCGCTGGTCTGTTTCGCGGCTACGATCTATCCAGCCCGTCGGGCCTCTCGGCTGAACCTGACGGAGGCTCTGCGGTATGAGTGACGCGTTGCTGGAAGCGCGCGACTTGCATCGGGGCTTTCGCTCTGGGGAAGCTTATCTTCCAGTCGTCAACGGAGTGAACTTCTCCCTTTCTCGCGGAGAGATGGTCGCCATCGTTGGCGCTTCCGGTGTGGGCAAAAGTACTTTGTTGCATTTGCTCGGAACGCTGGACGAGCCGGAAAGCGGCACCGTGCGTATAGACGGGCAGGACGTTTTCGCGCTCAGCGATCCGGCCCGCACCGTGTTGCGTAACCGAACCATCGGATTCGTTTTTCAGTTCCATCACTTGCTCCCCGAGTTTTCGGCCCTGGAGAACGTGATGATGCCCCTGCTGGTGGCTCGCACGCCTGCCGATCGCTCCCGACAACGGGCGGAGGAGCTTCTTACGGCCTTGGGCTTGTCGGGCCGCGCCTCCCATCGGCCCGGGCAGCTGTCGGGCGGCGAGCAGCAGCGGGTGGCCGTGGCTCGGGCCCTGGTTGCGGGGCCGCGGCTGGTGTTGGCGGATGAGCCGACGGGGAACCTGGATACCCAAGGCAGCGCCGAGCTGGTCCGGCTGCTGGTGGGCCTGCACAAGGACCGGGGCCTCACTTCCGTGCTAGTGACTCATAGCGAAGAGATTGCGTCCGTCTGCGATCGGGTCGTGTACATGAGAGACGGCCGGCTCGAGGATCGACCGAGCTAGTGCCCTGTATCAGTGGGTCGTTGCCTAAGGCTCGAGGCCATTTTGTGTGCTGGCGAGGCGTGTCGACGAAGTCATATCTGGATATTTCGAGCCGCCTTCCGCAGCGAGCCTGTCGAGCGGAGGGCTAGGCCGAAGGCCGAACTGGAACGATGGCGCAACGAAGCCAGCGGGCAAAAGGGGCCGAGACTTAGGTGACGAATTACTGATACAGGGCACTAGTTACGAGTTGCTTTGACCTGCCCGCGGCGCACGTGCTATTCTCCCTATCGCATTCGAGTGCGCCAAGCCTCCATGTGTAGGAACCACCACACATGGAGGACCTTACGCGCTGTGGTATAATGGGCCTACGATGATCGGGTGGAGGACATGTTCGAGCGGTACACCGAGCGAGCTAAGCGGGTAATTTTCTTTGCCCGATACGAAGCAGCGCAACTGGGCAGTAACTCGATCGAGACGGAGCACCTCCTGCTCGGCCTCATTCGAGAAGGCAAAGGTCTAACAAGCCGGCTTTTCGCCAAGTCTCACCTCTCCATGGAAGGCATCCGTAAGGGAATCGAGGGTCGTATTGTCATTCGGGACCAGGTCTCGACCTCGGTAGAGATCCCTCTTTCGGTGGAGTCTAAGAGGGTACTGACACACGCCGCCGAGGAAGCAGAGCGACTGGTCCATAACTACATTGGCACCGAGCATATCCTTTTGGGCATCTTGCGCGAAGAAAAGTCCGTCGCCGCGACGATTCTTGCCGAGCGAGGCATGCATATCAACGCCGTGCGTGAGGACATCGTTCAAGAGCTCAATCAGAAGGCTACCATGTCGAAAGCCAAGGAAACGCCGCTTCTCACGGAATTCAGCCGGGACCTCACGGAAGCCGCCAGTCGGGGTCAACTGGATCCGCTCATCGGACGTGACGACGAGTTGGGTCGAGTCATCCAGGTGTTGTGCCGGCGTACCAAGAACAACCCGGTTCTCATTGGAGAGCCAGGGGTGGGGAAGACCGCTATCGTCGAGGGGTTGGGCACTAAGATCATTCATGGAGACGTGCCGCTCTTTCTGGCCGACAAGCGGATCTTGGCACTGGATATTTCGCTCATCGTGGCCGGGACCAAATATCGTGGCCAATTCGAGGAGCGGTTGAAGACGATCATGAAGGAGCTCACCGAGAATCCGAACGTGATCATCTTCATTGACGAGCTTCACACGTTGGTGGGAGCCGGCTCTGCCGAGGGCTCCCTCGACGCGGCGAACATTTTGAAACCCGCATTGTCGCGGGGCGAGATCCAATGTATCGGCGCGACCACGCCGGCCGAGTATCGCAAATACATCGAGCGGGACCGTAGTCTGGAGCGTCGCTTTCAGGGGGTGAAGGTCGCCAGCCCGAGCGAGGCCGAGACCATCGAGATTCTGACCGGCGTCAAGGACCGTTACGAGCGGTTCCACCACGTTTCCTACAGCGTGGAAGCCTTGGAGGCCGCCGTCTATCAGTCTCACCGATACATCACCGATCGTTTCCTTCCCGACAAGGCAATCGATCTGCTGGACGAGTCCGGCTCGCGGGTCAAGCTTCGCGAGTCGTCGTTCTCCACCGAGTTTGCGGATCTGAAGAAACAGATCCGCGTCATTGCGGACCGCATGGACGACGCGATCGCGAACAAAGACTTCGAGCGTGCCGCCATGTACCGGGACGAAGAGATATCCCAACGAGAGAACTTGCAGTTCATACGCAAACGGTGGGAGCTCAAGAACTTTGAGCGGCCAGAAGTCGTTCGCAAGGATATCGACGAAGTCGTTTCCAAATGGACGGGGATTCCTCTCTCCTCCATCAAGGAGGAAGAGAGCGAGAAGCTCTTGCGGATGGAGGGGGAGCTGCACAAGCGCATCGTGAGCCAGGACGAGGCCATCTCCGCTCTCTCACGAGCCATTCGCCGCTCTCGGGCAGGGCTCAAGAATCCGAGTCGACCGGTCGGTTCGTTCATATTCCTGGGGCCGACCGGCGTTGGTAAGACTGAAGTGGCCCGATGCCTCGCGAACTTTCTCTTTGGTTCCGAGAAGGCGCTCATTCGTTTCGACATGAGCGAGTACATGGAAAAGCACTCGGTCTCCAAGCTCATCGGTTCACCACCCGGTTATGTGGGACACGAAGAAGGCGGGCAGCTGACCGAAAAGGTCAAGCGGAATCCCTACTCGGTCGTACTTCTCGACGAGATCGAAAAGGCTCATCCCGACGTGTTCAACATTCTTCTGCAGGTCTTCGAGGATGGACAACTCACCGACGGATTGGGCAATACGATCGATTTCAAGAACGCAATCCTAATCATGACGTCTAACATCGGTGCCAGGTACATCGAGAAGAAGGGTCGGGTTGGGTTCCAGTCGGATGACGAGCAGGTCACAACTGTCCGCATCAACGAAATGGTTTTGGTTGAGGTGAAGAAGACTTTCAATCCGGAGTTCATCAACCGCGTCGACGAGATCATTATTTTCGATGCGCTCAGCGACGATGACCTCAGAAAGATTGTGGGCCTGCTGGTCGAGCAGATGAATCTGAATCTGCGAGACAAAAAGCTCCAGATCTCGGTTACCCCGGACGCAGTGGAGTGGATTATTACCAGTACTTGTGGCGATCGTTCTTATGGGGCCCGGCCGCTTCGGCGTGCATTGCAAAAACACGTAGAAGATCCGCTATCGGAGGCATTCATTCGTGGCACTCTTACACCTGGTCGGCTGGTGGAGATCTATCCCGACGGCGACAAGCTGGCGCTCCGCCAGGGAGACGCAGTGGAGGAAGGGCAACCCCTTTCGGTTTGACCGCCGATCCCCGTCGACGTCGGGCTTTCTCGCAATAGCCGTACTCACGGCTGGCTTCGTTTTCCCTAGAGCTATTTTCGCTCAGACGGAGACCATCGAGGGAATCGAGATCGTGGGGAACGTGTCGATTGACGCCGGCACCTACCTTTTTCACATCACCTCGAAAACGGGCGATTCTTACGATGAGGGCAAGGCGCGCGAGGATTTCCAGCGGTTGTGGGGACTCGGTTGGCTCGACGACTTGACTTTGGAGACGCGGGACGGCGAGAGGGGAAAGATCCTGCGTTTCATCGTCGAGGAGCGCGAACGGATCCGTAGTGTCGAGTATCTCGGTTCGAAGGCGCTCAGTCAAAGTGACATCGAGGAAAAGCTCGCCGAAGAAGAGTCGGAGCTAAGAGTCGAGACCTTTTACGACCCTGCGCAGATCGTGAAGGTCGAAAGGGTCATCCGACAGATGCTGAGCGACCAGGGGCTGCCCGACGGGGAAGTCTCGAGCGAGGTCACCAACGTATCGGGCGGAGTGCGCGTAGCGTTCAACATTCGCGACGAGCAAAAGATCACCGTCAAGGAAATCAACTTTTCGGGCATCGAGAATTTTTCTCCATGGCGACTCCGATGGGGCATGAAGGCTACGAAAGAAAGTCATGTCCTGGCTTTCTTGCAGGGAGGAAGCCTTTATACGGACGAGAAGCTCGCTGGGGACATGGAAAAAATCCGAGAGCTCTATCTCAATGACGGCTTCGTCGACGTGGACTTCGGCGAGCCCGAGTTGACCTTGGAGGACGGTACTTCCCGGTTCCTTTTCTGGAAGAGCCCCAAACGATTTTTGACACTGACCATCCCGGTTTCAGAGGGGCAACAGTATCGGGTGAAGGAGGTCTTAGTCGAAGGCGCGGAAGTCTTTCCGGAAAGCTTCCTCAAGGCGTTCTTCAATTTGCAGCCGGGAGAAGTCTACAACGAGTCCAAAGTCGTCAACGCGATGGAGAAACTAAGGGAGCTCTACGGGGCTCGCGGCTACATTCAGTTCACCGGTTTTCCGGTGAAGCGGCCTCAGCCGGGCACGGACCTGGTCGACATCACCATCAACCTGCAGGAAGACCAACAGTATTTCGTGAACCGCATCGAGTTTTCGGGCAACACCACGACCCGGGACAAAGTAGTTCGGCGAGAGGTGTGGCTGAACGAGCAGGACGTGATGAACATGGAGCTGCTGAAGCTCTCCATCCGGCGCATCAACCAGCTCGGCTATTTTCGCCCCATCGAACAACCGGAGATCCGTCCGGTTGCCGGTGAGGAGGACCGGCTGGACATCGTGCTGCCGGTTCAGGAGCAAAACCGGAACCAGTTCACGTTCGGTGGAGGTGTTTCCGGGTTGGAAGGGGCGTTCATCAATCTGTCCTTTTCCACGACCAACTTCCTGGGACGTGGAGAGACGGCATCTTTCATGGTTCAGACGGGTAGCCGCACGCGAAACTTCCAGATCGCGCTTCAAGAACCGTGGTTCATGGACAAACCCATCACGGTCGGCTTCGACATTTTCAAGCGCACCCTGCGATTGCCTCAGTACACCCGAAACGATACCGGTGCCAGTGTGGTCTGGGGTATCCCGTGGAAACGGTTCTCGCGCATCTTCCTCAACTACGGCTATACCGTCATCGAGACGTTACCGCCTAATGCAGACCTCTTCGGCGACGACATCTTCTTCAATCCATTGTTGGGGGGGGCGGCTTTCGATCCGTTTTTTGGAGTGTTTGGCGAGTTTCGGCAGAGCAAGATCACGCCGACCTTCGTCCACAATACTGTGGACCAGCCGCTGTTTGCACGCAGCGGGAAACGTTACTCGTTCAGCCTGGAGTACGCGGGCGGACCGCTGGGCGGAACGGTCGATTTCTACAAGCCGACTCTCGAAGGCATCTGGTACCTGCCGGTCTCGCGGACGACCAACTTCGGATTCCGAGCCATGTACTCCTGGGTGAACGGGTTCAACAATTCAGTCGTTCCGTCTTTCGAGCGCTTCTTCATGGGAGGCGAAAACCAGATTCGGGGCTATGACATCCGCTCAATAGGACCAACCGCCGTGAACGATGACGGAGTCCAGTTCCTCGTCGGTGGAACCAAGATGATGCTCTACAACGTGGAGTACTACATCCCGGTAGCGGGACCGTTGCGAGCGGTGTTATTCCTTGACGCTGGCCAGACTTGGGCTGAGGAAGATCCGCTAAGGTTCACGATGTTCAGTAGTCTGGTCACCTCTACTGGCGCGGAAATGCGTTTCTTCGTTCCGGTTCTCAACGTGCCGTTTCGGCTGATTTTTGCGTACAATCCCAACCCGCCTAGTAATCTACATTCGAAAACCTCGTTCCGATTTGGGGTTGGGTCGACCTTCTGATAGCGAAACCCGCCGCGGGCTGCTACCAACTAGTGCTAGAAAGATCGGTTGGGTACGGCCCAAAGCGAGGCTTACTAAAAAGTAAGGAGTCAAAGGAGTAACCATGAAGCTCAGTGCGTTCGTCTTGGCGGTAGCGTTTGCTGTCGTCTCGCCTGTTGTGGGCGCGGGGCAGGAGTCGAGTCCGGGTGCCAGCGTTCAAGTCAAGATCGCCGTGATCAACATCGATCGGATCGCGGCGGAGTCGACCGCCGGCAAGGAGCTTTTCGAGAAGCTCAGTGCAGAGAACGACAAGCTGGCGGCGGAGCGAGCGAGGCGCGAACAGGAAATCCGCGAAATGTCCTCCAAGCTTACCTCCGAAGTCCTGTCTGCCGACGCTCAGACGCGGCTACAGCGGGAAATCGAGCGGAAGCGTACGGACGCCCAACGCTGGCTTGAGGACGCGCAGCAGGATTTTCAGGAGAGGCAGCAGCAAGAGGAGGCCGCCTTTCAGGCCAAGCTCGGCCCCGTCGTCGAAGCGGTGGCTCGCGAGCAGGGAATTGGGCTGATTTTGCGCGATACTCCTGGCATCACGTTCGTCCTTGATGCGCGTCTCGACCTCACCCCGGCGGTTGTGCAGCGACTCAACGAGTCCGAGGCGGCCGCCTCAGCGGAGCCCGCCACCGCACCGAGTGAGGAGCCGGCAGGAGAAGCCGCGCCGCCCGCTACGACGCCGCCGAACTAATGCCGTTCCAACCATTCCAGGTCAAGAGACTGCGGCTCGTGCAGGAGGCCCGTCGAGTGTTTAGATATAGTAGGCGCAACAAGTTGGAACGGTACTAACACCCAGCGGGCGAGAGCTTGTGGCCGGACTCGATATCCAGCAGATCATGGAGCGGCTTCCGCACCGCTACCCGTTTCTGCTGGTGGATCGGGTTCTGGAGCTCGACCCGGGGCGTCGCATCCTGGCCCTGAAGAGCGTCACTTTCAACGAGGAGTTCTTCCAGGGACACTTCCCCGGGCAGCCAGTCATGCCCGGAGTGCTCATCCTCGAGGCCATGGCTCAGGCGGGCGGGATTCTGATCCTTCCACCCGATGGCAGCGCGGCGGGCAAGGCGTTTTACCTGGTTGCCGTCGATCACGCCAAATTCAGACGCACCGTTGTGCCGGGGGATCGACTTACCATAGAGCTCAATGTGATACGGGCGCGGGGCAACTTCCGCAAGTTGGCCGGGCGGGCGGAGGTGGATGAGAAGCTGGTCGCCGAGGCGGAGCTGACACTGACCGGAGTAGATCGAGAATGAAGGCGGCTACCGTAGAGTGTCACCCCACCGCCATCGTGCACCCTGGTGCCCGCCTAGCCGACGGTGCTCGGATCGGCCCGTATGCCGTGATCGGCGAGCACGTGACTATCGGGCGGGACTCGATCGTGGAAACGAATTCGGTGGTAGACGGATACACGAAGATCGGCGAGCGCTGCCGTATCTTTCCCTTTGCCTCGATTGGTCTCGAGCCACAAGATCTCAAGTTTCGGGGAGAAGAATCTACGCTCGAAGTGGGCAACGACAATGTGTTCCGTGAGTTCGTCACCATCCATCGCGGCACGAGCGGTGGAGGTGCTCGCACGGTTATCGGGAACTCCAACCTCTTCATGAACTATGCGCACGTCGCCCACGATTGCATCATCGGCAGCTTTACAGTCTTCGCAAACGGTGCGACTCTGGCGGGACACGTGCTCATCAACGATCATGCGACCATCGGCGCGTATAGTGGGATCCACCAGTTCTGCCGAGTGGGGCCCTACGCATTCTTGGGGGGATACACCGTCGCCACCAAGGACGTGTTGCCGTTCTCGCGGACGGTGGGGAACCGTGCTCGCCTATACGGGATCAACACGGTGGGGTTGGTGCGGCGCGAGTTCTCGCGCGAGCGAATCACCAATCTGCGCCACGCCTTTCGTATCCTGCAACAGTCGAAGCTCAACGTCTCGCAGGCACTGGAACGCCTAGAGGAGGAGTCGGGTAGTGAGGATGTCCGGCTGTTAATAGACTTCATCCGAACCTCGAAACGCGGAGTCGTCATCCGGCGCGGTCGAGAGCGCGGCGAGCCCCTTTGAGCCTTTCATGCCTTCCATCAAAGGCCGGCGCGAAGATGCGTCCGACTTCCAATCGCTGACACCCCAAGACGCCATCGGTCTCATCGCCGGAAACGGCGTGTTTCCCTTGCTGGTGCTCGAGGAAGCCCGCCGCCGCGGTGTCAGGGTCGTGGTATTGGCCATCAAGGACGAGGCGGAGTCCCGAATCGACGACAGTGGCGCGACCGTGCACTGGATTGGCTTGGGAGAAGTCAGCCGCTGCATCAAGATCTTCAAGCGCGAAGGTGTAAGCCAGGCCATCATGGCGGGACAGGTGAAACACAAGAAGGTCTTCTCGCTGCTCAAACCCGACCCGGCTCTGCTGCGAGTCTGGTCGCGCATGAAGACCCGCAACACCGACGCCATCCTGGGCGCCGTCGCGGATGTCTTAGCAGAGGAAGGCATCGAGCTCATGGATTCGACAGCCCTTCTTCGTCCATGGATGGCGACCGCGGGCGTATTGGGGACTCGTTCGCCGAGCCCGGAGGAAGAGAAAGACATCGAGTTTGGCTACCGAGTGGCTCGTGAGCTGGCGCGTCTCGATATCGGCCAGACCGTGGTGGTGAAAGGTGGCACGGTGGTTGCCGCGGAGGCTATGGAGGGGACCGACGAGACGATTCGCCGGGCGGGGAAGCTCGTCTCCGGTGGCCTGACCGTGGTCAAGGTAGCGCGACCCGCGCAAGACATGCGCTTCGACGTTCCGGTTGTGGGGCCTCGCACGATCGAGGTGATGGGCGAAGCGGGATGTTCGGTCCTCGCAATACAGGCGGATATGAGCCTCCTGCTGGAGCGCGAGGTGCTTCTCGACAACGCCAACCATCACGATATCGTTGTCTTCGGAGTGCAGTCTTGAACCCGCCCGACGCCGGCCGCCAAATTGCGCGGTCGCGAGACTGGAGTTCGTCAGGCGGCAGTTCCATTCCGGTCGCCGTCATCGGCGTCGGCGCTCTGGGGAGTCGTCATGCCCGGCTCTACGACAGCTTGCCGCAGGCCGAGCTCATCGGGGTGGCGGACATCGACCCGGAACGCGCCCGATCGGTTGCCGAGCAGTACGGCGTCGCAGCCACCGACGACTATCGGGAATTGCTTCCTCGGGTGCGGGCCGCCAGTGTGACCGTTCCCACGGTCGCGCATTGCGAGGTCGCCCTCGCTCTCATGGAATCGGGGCTCGATATTCTGGTCGAGAAACCGATGGCGGCGAGCGTGGAAGAAGCGAGAGAAATGTTGGCTATGGCTCGTGAGAAGAAGGTCGTCCTCGGCGTGGGTCACACCGAACGCTATAACCCCGCGGTCGAGGCGGTGATCGAATACTGTAAGGGCCCGCGTTTCATCGAGGTTCACCGACTGGCGTCGTTCAACCCGCGAAGCCTGGATATCGATGTCGTTCTGGATCTCATGATTCACGATCTGGACGTCGTGGCCTCACTGGTTCGGTCGGAGGTGAGCCAGGTCGAGGCGATTGGCGTGCCGGTTTTGACCGAACGGGTGGACATAGCCAACGCGCGTCTGCGATTTGCGTCGGGCTGCGTGGCCAACCTGACCGCTAGCCGGATCTCCCAGGAGAAGATGCGCAAGCTCCGCGTTTGGGAGAATGACAGCTACGTTTCTCTGGACTATCTGACCCAAGAGGCATGGTCGTACCGGCTCGTGCGCGGAGAGGGGCACCCCGGCGTCCAGCGTCAAAAGCTGGGCGCAGCCGACGAGGAGCCGCTCAAGCGCGAGTTGGAGGACTTCCTCGCGGCGGTGGCGGCGCGCCGGGAGCCCCGTGTGTCGGGAGAAGACGGCCTGAACGCGCTTCGCTTGGCCCATCGCGTCATTGGAGCCATGGAAAACGGCGCATCTTGAGCGTTTCCGGCTTCCCCGGCTCTTCTTGCTGGGGCGATCCTCCCTGGCTATAATCCGGGAGACCCTGACATACAGCAACTTCGAGCGGCGGAGCGGCTGATACCGGCGGGTCACTCGAAAGGTCGCGATTGCACCGCACTGCCTACCAACACGGGAGACAGCTCGCTGGCATTCGGCGCGGGGCACCGATCGCACCCAAACGAAAGCGAGAGAAGAGTCCGCCCCATCGAGATGAGGTCCCCCAGGAGGGGCTTGGATTCGAAGCCTTCCTGTCTGCTGCCGATCGCGAGCACCTCGTCTTGCCTCGCCTTCTCCGGGAGGACAATGTCGATGTCACGGCGCACAAGGGTATAGTTCTCAGCCGCAGCGGGCGAGAAGGTTTTCTCGTCTCCACTATCCTCCACCTGATCGTTTTGATCATCGCTATCGTGAAACCGGACCTGCTGGCGCCAGCCGAGCGAGAGGCGGAGGTACGGGAGGAACAGGACCGACTGGTGCTCATGGTGGAGCCGCCGGCAGAGCCCCTCATCCTCCCTCCTATCCCAGCTGCCCCGCAGGCACAGCCACAGGTTCAACCGCAGCCCCAGGATTCGAATCGCATGGTGATCCCGAAAGCGACCCAGCCCCCACCCCCCGACAAGCAGCAGGACTTCCAAACCGACTTGCCTTTTTCCGAGGGAAACACCGATGAGTTTTACACGGAGGAGGACCGCGAGGAACCGGGCGAAGAGGGTGAGCTCGCGGAAACCGACGACGCGGAAGCGGACGCACAGGCCGAAGACGCGAGGCGAATCGCGGGTCTTCTGCCGAGGGACGATTTCACCTTCCATGGAGCTCGTCGCGAGCCCGCCGCACGACCCGAGCCATCATCGCCGGGAGGCAACGGTCCCCGCGGCCAGGACGGCGGGGGCGGACCTTTCGAAGACATTCGCCGTTTCATGGAGAACAAGCAGTTTCACAATCCCGAAGGGGGGCTGGTCACCGGACGGGACAACACGCTCTATTACGATGATAAGGGTGCCAATTTCGTTCCCTGGATTCGTCGCATGTTGGCGGAGGTGCGGCGCAATTGGTTGGTGCCCTACTCGGCATCGTTCCAGTATGGCCACGTTGCGGTCGCGGTCTCGGTGGATCTCAACGGCGACATCGACGGTTTGGAGATCATGATTCCATCCGGTACACAGGGATTCGACAACGCCGCGCAAGGGGCGCTGCGCGCGGCGGACCTGCAGCCCCTGCCCTCGGACTACCCGGATGACCACTTCGAGTTCGTCCTGGTCTTCTGGTATAACGAGCGCCCCTACGATCTCTTCTAGTAGGCCGATGAGAAACACGACCGGCCTGCGAACGCTCTTCCTTCTCTTGTTCGCGTCCGCTTGCGGAGGACGAACGAGTCCAACGCCGGCATCGGCACCGCCGCCACCACCACCATCAAGGACCGACGGGACATCGTCGCCCACACCGTTTGCGCCGAGCGCGGTGCCTCGCGATGACCTGGCGCCGCTTCCTCGCATCCGCGTAGGTCTTACCACGTCGGCGGAGGTGGTTCGACTGACTGCCTCTCAACCCTTCAACCTGGTAGCCGGCGATGGACAGATTCGAACCCACGATGTGTTGATCGAAAGGGAATTGGGATCTGGCGTCGAGGGAGTGGTTTTTCGAATTCAAGTCGCATCGTTTCTGAACCGGGAACGAGCTCGGCAGCGACTCGCGACGTTCCGAGAAGAAACAGGAACATCCGGGCGAGTGGCTAGGGAGCCAGTCAGCGGGCGCTTCGCGGTACGCGTGGGCAATTGGACGACCGGGAGTGGGGCGTCGGCGGCCCAGGAAGAGCTCGCACGGCTAGGTTACGAGGGACTTCGGATCGTCTCTGAACCCTCGACATCGCGTCGACCGCGGCGACTGGTGCTGCGAGCGGCCGGCGCGCCCGCCCTGTTCACGACCGCAATGTCCCTGGTAGCGTGGCCCGGCTCCCCGGGCGTCTGGCTCGAGGTGGATGAGGCGCCCTACCGTGGGATCATCGAAATCCGGGTGAACGCATCCAATCGTTTCACCATCATCAACGAGTTGAACCTGGAGGACTACCTGAAGGGCGTCGTTCCCGCCGAGCTTTCACCCGCGGTCTATCCACAAGTGGAAGCCATCAAGGCTCAGGCAGTCGCGGCACGCACCTATGCGGAGAAGCACCGTGGGCAGTTCGAAGCAGAGGGATTCGATATCTGCGATACGCCCGCGTGTCAGGTCTATGGGGGTGCCGGTGTCGAGCAGCCGATGAGTAACGAAGCCGTGGACGCAACTCACGGGCAGCTACTCACCTACGATGGGGCTCTGGTCGACGCGCTCTACACATCCACATGTGGCGGGCGAACGGAAGATGTCGAAAACGTTTTCAGCGGACCCCCGCATCCTTATCTCGTCAGCCGGCCGTGCTACGTCGAGTCGCAACCCGTCGAGCTCGATTCCCGTGCAGCGCGGCCGTTGAGTCCGGAAGCGGCGGGCGCACTGATCCTCGGCGTGATTACGGAGGAGGAGCTGGCTGGTTCGTCTCTGACGGAGCAGGCTACTTCGAGCGATCTAGCCCGTTGGACTAGCCGCGCGTTCGCGAATCTGGGCCAGCGACAATGCGGTGGCATCGAAGAGGGAAGCGCGCCAGTCAGTACGCTGGACCTTACACAGGCACTCGCCACCGCTTTGTGCTGGGAGGGACGGCTTCCTTTCCTGCTGTCCGAACCGGACACGGATCGCTTGGTACCGGAGTCCGACGCGCCGGGGCTTTCCGAGGCGCAACGACGGGTGATGGCGCATTGGATCGAGGAAGGTGTCCTGCGGCCGGCAAGACAGGGGCTCGATCCCCGCCGTGAACTCACGCGGGGGGAGGTTCTCGAAACTTTGTACCGACTGTTGGCTAGCCGTGGAGAGCCGCCTCTAACCTCGGCGCGTTTTCGGGGGATGGAAGAGGGACGCCTGCTGCTCGAGGTCGACGATTCCGAGGAGCCCTTCCCGCTCTCTACAAGACGTTATTTATTCCGACACGTGGGGGACTGGACATATTTCTCCCCTGCGCTAGCGATCTTGCCGGACGACCGACTCCAGTTCCATGAGGGTCCAGAAGGAATCGATCTTCTCGTGTTGCTCTCTCGTGGCGGTAGTTTCGATCGGTCCTCCCAGTTTTCCCGGTGGGTGGTGCGAACCACGAACGACGAGCTAACGGCCGCCATCAACCAGGAAGCATCGGTAGGCTCGGTCACGGAGCTGAGACCCATTCGGTACGGTAGATCGGGACGCCTCGCGGAGCTCGAGGTCGTGGGGTCGCGCGGATCGGTCGTGCTGACCGGCCTCGAAATCCGCCGGCGGTTGGGGATTCGGGAGAACCTTTTTTTCATCGACCGGCAGTTGGCGGCGGATGGTGATGTGACGGCTTGGGTCTTCACCGGGCGTGGTTGGGGGCATGGCGTGGGGCTGTGTCAGGTCGGGGCCTATGGAATGGCCGCGGCGGGGCACGGCTATCAGGAGATCCTGGCTCACTATTACTCTGGCGCGCAGGTCCACTCCCTGGCCGCCTCCGCCACACACTAGGATCGCCCTTATCGTTCGGCTGAAGTTGACAAGCCCCCGCCCCTTCACTAGCATTGTCCAATACCCAACTCCTAACCATGTCAGCCTTTGAAGTAACTAGCGCGGAAGAGCTAACGAAGGGTGGAACCCTGCGTGGGCGCCTGGAGGACGTTAGCCTTCCAGAGATGCTGATCTTTCTCAAAGTGTCGGGAAAGACCGGCGTTCTCACGATCGTTCAAACCGGCGTTCGCAAGGCGCTCTACTTCCTGGATGGAAGAGTCGTGTTTGCCGCTTCGAGCCTGAGTCAAGATCGGTTGGGCGAGGTGCTGCTTCGGGGTGGCAAGATATCGGCCGACGAGTACCTCCGCCTCTCCCAGCGAATTCGAGGTGGACAGCGTTTGGGGAAGGCCTTGATCGAAAGCGGTGTGCTGGCGCCGGGCGATCTCTGGTGGGGGATCGAGCAGCAGGTAAGAGAGATCGTGTGGAGTCTCTTTACTTGGGACGAAGGCTCGTTCCAGTTCGAAGAAAGCGATCGGCCGCGGGGAGAAAGAATCACCATCAACCTGGAGGTCGAGGGCTTGGTGGTAGATGGGATCCGACGCATCAGCGGCACCGGACCCATCAGCAGTCATTTCGTTCCCGTGGATACGATTCTCGAACGGGCTGACAAGCCGTCCCCGGTATCTCTCGAGGCCTACGAAGAGCACGTCCTGAGGCAGGTCAACGGCAAGAGAACCGTTGCCGAAATCTGCAATGAAAGTGAAATTGGAGAGGCGGAGACGCGTAAGGTTCTCTACACTTTCATGGCCGTTGGTGTGATCGCGGTCAAGGGGCGCAAACACGCGCCGCTGGATCCGGAAGCGATCGAGCGCGCCGACTATCGCGGCATGGTCGAGCTCTACAATGAAATGTACAAATCTCTCTTTCGACACATGTCGGGAGAGGTCGGGCCGATCGCCGAGATCATCTTGGAGAAGTATTTGGGCGAGCTCAAGGGACGACCGAACTCCTTGTTCGAGCGGGCCAGGCTGCGACGCGATGGTTCCCTCGATCCTCAGCAGATCGAAATCAACGTGACTCGGATAAAGCCGTTCGAGCGCCGGAATCGGCTGGTAGAAGCCCTCAACGAGCTCCTCTATGCGGAGCTGCTCGCCGTGAAGAGAACGTTGGGCGCGTCGCACGAAGCTCAGCTCATACAAACCTTTCGAACGATGAGAGGAGGCAAGTGAGCGCGAAGTCACTGGCTGGCCTCGGCATCGCGATCCAGTCGGTTTTGGATCGCCTCGAGGCCTCGAGCCTCCCCCGTTTGCAAGCCAGCGAAATTCTTGGAGCGGTGACGGTTGGGTGCCTGATCTTCGTTCTCATCGTACTCCGTTGGCTGAGTGCGTAGGGGCGCGACAATGAGGGGCCCTCGCTCTCGGTTCCTGGGTATCGTTGGTCCCACTGGCGCGGGCAAGAGCGCACTCGCTCAGCGCTTAGCCGCAAGTTTTCCCGCCGAGATCGTGAGCTGTGACGCGCTTCAGGTTTACCGCGGTGCGGACATCGGGACTGGAAAACTGTCCGTTTCGGAACGGCGGGGCATAACGCATCACCTGTTGGACGTGGCGGATCCGTCGCAAGAGTTTTCCGCGGCGAGCTACATTCGTCTGGCGGCGCCGATCATCAAGGACATCGACGGCAGAGGGAAGGTTCCCATTGTGGTAGGAGGAACCGGGCTCTACCTGCGCGCGTTGCTGCGCGGCTTGTTCGATGGGCCCGGCCGCGACCTCCGGCTCCGGAATCGAATCGTGGACATCGCGAGGCGTCGCGGGCTAGAGTTCGTGCATCGCATGCTGCGTCGGGTCGATCCAGCTTCGGCGAGGCGGATTCACCCCAACGATCTGATCCGTACCGTTCGCGCTCTGGAGGTTCGCCTGCTCGCGAAGCGGCCGATGAGCGACCTGATGGAGGAACGAACGAGCCTGCTGGCCGGCTACCATGCCGTTCTCGTTGGTCTGGCTCCTCCACGTGGGGAGCTCGCCGGGCGCATCGAGGATCGTGTTCGAGGGATGTTCGAGCATGGGTTGGCAGATGAAGTGCGGCGCATCGTGAGTGACTTCGGGCACGACGCGCCGGTTACCAAGGCGATTGGATATCGGCAGGTGGCAGAATATCTCGCTGGCGAGATCGGTCTCGATGAAGCCCAGTACTTGACCGTGAAGGCCACGCTTCAGTACGCCAAGCGACAGATGACTTGGTTTCGACGAGAAGAGGGTGTGGTTTGGTTTGCGTGCAGCGGCGATGATCCGGAAGGACAGGAGACAATCGAAGAGTACCTCCGCGCTCGGGAGGCATTGACTCCGCTTGGAGTCAGGGGACCTGCCGAGCATGTTGAATCAATTGAATCTAGTGAGTCTATTGAGGCCGTTGGGCCTATTGGGGAAGAAGGGGTACATGCAAAAACAGCCTCCTAACATACAGGATAGCTTTTTGAACCACGCTCGACGGGAACGGGTCAGTGTGACCGTCCATTTGATGAATGGCACGAAATTGAACGGGCGGATCAAGAGTTTCGATCGGTTTGCCATCATCATGGAAAATGACGGTGCTGACGAAATGATTTTCAAGCACGCGATCTCTACTATCAGCGGAACGAAGCCCTTCGGAAACTACCTCAATATGGACCCTGTGGTAGGAGGTGCGGAGAAAAAAGACTGAAGCGCGTGCAAGACCGGATCTTCTCACGTGCCGTCGTGATCGTCATGGACGGTGTCGGGGTGGGAGAGCTCCCTGATGCGGGAGACTACGGCGACCAAGGCGCCAATACGGTTGCTCACATCGCCGCCTCTCAATCGCTCTCTATTCCTTTTCTTGCCAGCCTCGGGATGAGCGAGCTCGTTCCGGCGGTAACCTCCGGCGGCAGCCTGCGAGGTGCCTTCGGTAAGATGAGCGAGCGATCCCAGGGGAAAGACAGCACCACCGGGCATTGGGAGATGGCGGGAATCGTTCTTGAGAAGGCCTTCCGAACCTATCCCCACGGATTCCCCGGCGAGGTGATTGCCGAGTTCGAGAGGCGGATCGGACGCCAGATCCTTGGGAATCGAGCCGCGAGTGGAACCGTTATCATCCAGGAACTGGGCGAGGAGCATCGTCGGACCGGGAGGCCGATCGTCTACACGTCGGCCGATAGCGTCTTCCAGATCGCCGTGCACGAGGAAGTTGTTGCGCTCGACGAGCTCTACGACATGTGTCAAGAGGCCTTCGAGCTCGTCGTCAAGAACTACGGAATCGCGCGCATCATCGCTCGGCCCTTCGTGGGCGATCGGCCGGGTTCTTTCGTGAGGACACACCGCCGCCGAGATTTCGTGCCGAAGCCACCGCGGCCTACGCTACTCGATCGGATGGCAGAGCAAGGTCTGGGGGTGTTCGGCGTGGGTAAGATCGAAGATCTGTTTGCCGGGTCGGGCGTCTCCGAGGCCGTTCATACGGAGAGCAATGCTCACGGCATCGCGGAGACCCTCAAGGCGATGCAAACGTCTGGCGCGGACCTGATCTTCACCAACTTGGTCGACTTCGACCAGCAGTTCGGGCATCGAAACGATGTGGCTGGTTTCGCCTGGGCGTTGGAGGAGCTCGACCGCGCCCTCCCCGCCCTGATCCAGGAAGCGCAAGAGGGTGACCTGTTTCTGCTGACCGGTGATCATGGGTGTGACCCCACGACTGTCTCCACGGATCATTCCCGGGAGTACGTGCCCCTGCTTGCGGCTGGACGCCGCGTGCGTGCGGGAGCCAATCTGGGCACTCGCGGGAGCTTTGCCGATCTCGGGCAAACCCTGGCCGAGAACTACGGAGTGGGGCCGCTTTCTGCCGGAGAGAGCTTCCTCAATCAGTTGGCCGGAATTGACTAGTGCCGTTCCAACTTGGGCGCTGCGCGCCAGAACTACCGTCGGCCCCACCGTAATTGGTTGGAACGGCGCTAGCTTCCTCGGTTGCCCATTCCGTAGGCGTGTCGGCTCTTTATTCTGGCCTTGTGGGCTGAAGTACCGTTTCCTTAGGTAGAATTGGCACTGTGCCTTCGTTCCTGCGAGTCCGCGGTTCTTGACAGAGCGGGCCTCCGTGGCTATAATGCCGGCGCTTAACTCAAAGGGCTGTTATGTTTATAGACTTATTGCATGTGCCGCCCGACGGGCGCGAGCTGAACGTTGCTCTTTCTCCCGATCGGTGTCCGATTGACCGGACAGAGCTGCGCCTAATCGAAGACCTGAATCTATCGGGTCGTTTGGATCATGCCGACGACGCGTCCTTTCACCTCCGGGGCTCGATGGCCGCAGCGGTCAAGTTGGAGTGCGCCCGGTGCCTCGAGCCGTTTCGTCTGGACCTCGAGGAAACGCTGGACCTGCTATTCCTGCCGCCTACGGCTAACGTTGGACCGAGCAAGGACGAAGAACGCGAGCTCAAGGATGAAGACCTGGGGGTCAGCTTCTACCGAGACGATAAGATCGATCTGAGCCTTTTGATACGGGAGCAACTTTACCTGGGTCTCCCCATGAAACCCATCTGCCGCGTCGACTGCGCGGGACTCTGCCCCGCATGTGGGGCCAACCTGAACCTCGCTCCGTGTAGCTGCGCCCGTGAGACAGTGGATCCGCGTCTGGCCAGCCTCAAGACGCTGTTGAAGTCGTAGTCCGCGCCTGTTACGGCGTTGATTCAACCGCGACGAAATCTGAAAGGAGCTCTACGGAATGCCTAATCCGAAGCGACGTCACTCGAAGAGTCGGCGCAACAAGCGGCGGACACACGACGCTCTTCAGAGCAGTACCTTGTCCGAGTGTCCGAACTGTCACGAACGCAAACCGCCACACCGGGTGTGTCCGAGCTGCGGTTACTACAAGGGGAACCTGGTCATGGAGGTCAAGGAAGCGTAGTCCGCGGGCATTCCGAAAGCCGCAGCGTCTCCCGTGGTGACGAGCCAGACGATCGCCGTTGATGCAATGGGTGGCGATTTTGCGCCCCGAAACGTGATACAGGGGGCTGTCGCGGCTTCGCGAGAGTACGGAGTGTCATTGGTCTTGGTGGGGCGCGAGGGCGATCTGAAGCGAGAGTTGGGTCCCGTCGGAGCGAATGACGCCATCGAAATCGTGGATGCGCCCGAAGTCAGTGGGCATGGACGAGGCTGCGCTGACCCCGATCCGGAGGAAGAAGCTTTCCTCGATCCGGGTCGCGGCGGAATTGGTTCAGGAAGGCCGGGCCGCGGGTTTCGTCTCCGCCGGCAATACGGGCGCATCCATGGCGTGTTGCCAAGTTGATCTGGGGATGCTTGGTTGGGGTCTCGCGGCCGGCGCTGGCGACCGTCTTGCCCAATGCGCAGGGGGTTTCGGTGCTGCTAGATGCCGGGGCGAACGTGGAATGTCGCCCCGAGCACCTCGTGCAGTTCGCGGTAATGGGTCACGTTTACACGAAAGCGGTGCTCGGTATAGATAATCCCCGCGTGGGGTTGATGTCCATCGGTGAGGAAGATGTCAAGGGCAACGAGCTGACGCGCGAGGCGAATCGAGTTCTGAAGGAGAGTCGTTTCATCAACTTCATCGGTAACGTCGAGGGACGCCACGTTTTCAACGGTACGGCGGATGTCATCGTGACCGATGGATTCACGGGCAACGTGGCGCTCAAAGTGAGTGAAGCGGTAGCCGATGCGATGGCGGTCATGATCCGGCAAGAGATGTCCCGAACAGTGTTCTCCCGTCTGGGGGCGTTGGGATCCTGGCAGGCTCTCGCCCGATTCAAGAAGCGCATCGATTATGGAAGTACGGGGGGGCTCCGCTCCTCGGTCTCAATGCGGTGGCGATTATTTGCCACGGGCGAAGCTCGCCGAAGGCGATCAAGAACGCGATCCGCGTTGCGCATGATTTCATCAGTCGCGGCAGCAAACGAAAAGATTAACGAAGGGATTCGTGAGCTATCCAGCGTGCGGCAGCAAATGAGGGCGGTATGAGTGGACTAGCGCTCGTGTTCCCCGGGCAGGGCTCGCAGCAGGTCGGAATGGGCATGGTCATTGCGGAAGAGTTCGCCGAAGCGCGTGAGGTTTTCGATGTCGCGGATCGAAAGCTTGGTTTTTCGCTATCTCGGCTCTGCTTCGAAGGACCGGCGGAAGAGCTGAAGCTGACCGAAAACACGCAGCCCGCCCTGCTGACCACGAGCGTGGCGTTGTATCGCGTCCTGGCAAGGCAAGGCATCGAGCCCGACTTCGTGGCCGGGCACAGTCTGGGCGAGTACTCCGCCCTGGTGGCGGCTGGCTGTCTAAGTCTAGAGGATACGGTGGGCCTGGTGCGAAACCGCGGCCGCTACATGCAGGAGGCCGTGCCCGTGGGCGAGGGAGCCATGGCAGCCATCCTCGGGCTTGGGTCCGCCGACGTGGAAGCGGCTTGCGAGGAGGCGGCAGAGGGAGAGGTCGTCGAAGCAGCGAACCTGAACGCACCCGGGCAGACGGTCATCGCCGGGCATGCGGTAGCGGTCGAGCGCGCGAGCGCGAAAGCGAAAGAGCGAGGTGCCAAGCGTGTGATTTTTCTTCCTGTGAGCGCGCCCTTTCATTGCCGGCTCATGAAGCCGGCCCAGGAGCGCCTGCAGCGGGATTTTTCGGGTGTCGCGTTTTCCGATCTACGCGTGCCGTTGATTTCCAACGTGGACGCGGCGCCGGTGCGGACGGGCGCAGAAGCCATGGATGCGCTCATCCGCCAAGTCAGCTCTCCTGTCCGCTGGGAGGAATTGGTTCGACACTTGATTGCTCAGGGCGTGGATCAGTTCGTGGAGGTTGGGCCGGGCAAAGTGCTTTCCGGACTGGTGCGCAAGGTGGCAGATCGCGCGCGCGTCGTTTCGGTAGAGGACCCGAGCGGCGTGGGAAAGCTGCTCGCGGAGGTTGCCGATGCCTGAGCTCTCAGGCAAGGTTGCGCTCGTGACCGGTGGTAGCCGGGGGATCGGAAAAGCGGTGGCCGCGCGGCTGGCGGCTGACGGAGCCAAGGTGGTGATCACCGCGCGCGACGAAGCGCGGGTTCGTGAGACGGCTGAAGTGCTGTCGGCAGGCGGCGGTCAGGTAGAAGCACTGCCCATGGACGTCTCCGACCGGGCGTCGGTTGAAGCAGGCTTCGAAAGGTTATTGGAGCGGGAGAAGCAACTTCACATCTTGGTGAACAACGCGGGTATTGCCAAGGATACGCTTCTTCTGCGGATGAAGCCGGAACAATGGGATAGTGTGATGGCCACGAACGTAAACAGTCTCTACTACTGTTGTCAGGCTGCTTTGCGACCCATGATCCGACAGCGCTACGGGCGGATCGTCAACATGAGCTCGGTGGTGGGTCTCACCGGCAACGCCGGCCAGACCAACTACGCCACGTCCAAAGCGGCGGTCCTCGGTTTCACGAAGTCCCTTGCCAGAGAAGTGGCATCGCGAAACATAACGGTGAATGCCGTGGCTCCCGGTTACGTCTCGACAGATATGACGGAGACCTTGTCCGATCGACTCAAGAAGGAACTGACCGCTTCGATACCGCTGGGGCGTATCGGTCAGCCGGAGGATGTGGCGTCCTGCGTCGCGTTTCTGGTTTCCGACGGCGCCGGCTACCTGACCGGACAAGTGTTGCAGGTGAACGGTGGTTTATGCATGTAGACAGCGATCGCAAATGTTCTGACCGTGTTTGCGATCAGGGCAGATTGTTATAATGAGCGCTCTCTAATTCGAGGTGGATGGAATGAGCATACCAGAGAAAGTTAAAACGATTATCGTGGATCAACTTGGCGTGGACGAAGAACAGGTGACTCAGGACGCTTCTTTTGTGGACGATTTGGGAGCTGACTCCCTGGACCAGGTGGAGCTCGTCATGGCGTTGGAGGAGGAGTTCGGTCTGGAGATTCCCGATGAGGACGCTGAGAAAATCACTAGGGTGAAGGAAGCCGTTTCTTACATCGAAGGGCATGCTAAGAAGTAATCTGGCTTGGACTCGATGGAGAGCGCGGAGGGCATCCGAGTGACTCGCCGTGTCGTGGTGACCGGAGTCGGCCTGGTTTCTGCGGTCGGGATCGGCACGCGTGAAACCTGGAAAGGGCTCCTCGAAGGCAGAGGCGGCATCGGATCAGTGACGCATTTCGATGCGTCGGCTTTCTCATGCCGCATCGCCGGCGAGGTCAAGAACTTCGATCCGCTGCAGTACGTCGAGAAGAAAGAAGTCAAGAAGATGGATGTCTTCATTCAGTACGCGCTGGCGGCGTCCATCTTCGCCGTGGAAGACTCGGGTTTGAAGATAGCACCGGAAGCTGCCCACAGGGTGGGCGTGTTGATTGCCTCCGGGATCGGCGGCTTTGCCACCATCGAACGGGAGCACAGAAACCTTTTGGAAGGGGGCCCCCGGAAGATATCGCCATTTTTCATCCCTGCCTGCATCATCAACCTGGCCGCCGGGCAAGTATCGATTCGCTTCGGCACCAAGGGGCCCAATTCGGCGACGGCGACGGCGTGCGCCGCCAGCTCCCACGCCATCGGTGACGCGATGAAGATCATTCAGAGGGGCGACGCCGACGCCATGATCGCCGGCGGCTCGGAAGCTGCGATCACGCCGATGGGGATCGGGGGCTTTGCGGCGATGCGAGCGCTGTCGACGCGAAACGACGCGCCGGAGAAAGCATCGCGCCCCTTCGACAAGGATCGCGACGGTTTCGTGGTGGGGGAGGGTGCCGGTGTGGTCGTGCTGGAGAGCCTGGACCAGGCGCTGCGCCGCGAGGCTCATATCTACGCCGAGGTTGCCGGCTACGGTATGAGCTCGGATGCCTACCATATCACTGCGCCCTCGGAAGACGGCGAGGGCGCGGTACGGGTCATGACCAGTGCCCTCGAGGATGCCAACGTTCGGCCGGAGCAAGTGGACTACGTGAACGCACACGGCACGTCCACTCCCTACAACGATCGGGCCGAGAGCAAAGCGATCAAGAAAGTTTTCGGTGAGCATGCACGCCGGCTGGCGGTGAGCTCTACCAAGTCGATGACCGGGCATCTGTTGGGCGGAGCAGGAGGCCTGGAGGCGGGCATCTCCGCTCTTGTCATCAAGGAACAGATCCTGCCACCGACGATCAACTACGAGACGCCGGATCCCGATTGCGATCTGGATTATGTCCCCAATAAAGCCCGGCGAGCCGATGTGCGGCACGTATTGTCGAATTCCTTCGGGTTTGGTGGAACGAACGCGGCTCTACTCCTGAAACGTTACGAGGATGGGGGGCACTGAGCATTTGATGGATGAAAAATGATGGGCACGTGTAGCCCCCTTCCCGAAAGCAGACGGTGACTAGCTCCCAAGGCCTCACGGGCGTCGTTTACACCCCGCGGTTCAAAGATCACCGGACCGGTGACGGACACGCCGAGAGTCCCGCTCGTATGGACGCGGTGGCTCGCGCCCTCGCGGCGCCACAACTTGCAGAGAAGACTGTGTCCTTGGAACCTCGAGCGGCAGAGCAAAAGGAGATCCTTCTCGTCCACACCGAGCGTCACTTCGACGAGATCATGGAGACGCGCAGTCAGGAGCAAACCTACATCGACAGCGATACCGTCACGTCGCCGGAATCGGCGGATACCGCGCTGCTGGCGGTGGGTGGCGTGCTGGTGGCGGTGGATGCGGTTCTAGATGGAGAGGTGCCCAACGCGTTTGCTCTGGTGCGCCCTCCTGGTCACCACGCGAAACCCGACAAGGCGATGGGTTTCTGCCTCTTCAACAACGTCGCGATCGGAGCGATGCATGCTCTCCGCAACCGCAACTTGAAGAGGGTGCTCATCGTGGACTTCGATCTGCACCACGGCAACGGAACACAGAAAGCTTTCTATACATCTCCCGAGGTGCTCTACATTTCGACTCACCAGTGGCCGCACTATCCCGGTACCGGAGCGCTGGAAGAGACCGGAAGGGATAGCGGCGAGGGTTTTACGCTCAACGCTCCGATGCCGGCGGGACTGGGGGATGCGGAGTACGTCGCCCTCTTCAAGGAGATTATCGTCCCGGTGAGCCGAGAGTTTGCGCCGGAGTTGGTACTCGTGTCTGCTGGCTTCGACGCCTACTACCAGGATCCGCTGGGAAGCATGGGCCTCACGGAGCAGGGATATGCTGCTCTAACCCGCGAGATCCTCGGAATCGCGGACGCTTCCTGTGGGGGCCGGGCGGTCTTCGCTCTCGAAGGTGGCTATCATTTGCCCGGCGTCGAGAAATCCGTCGTGTCCGTGCTGGAGGTCATGGCGGGGCTTTCGTCGTCTGCGGGAAGCTTCGAGCCCCAGAGTCGAGCTAAGTACGATCAACAGGCCAAGCCGCTGATGGACGTCCTCCGCAAGACGCACCAACGTTGGTGGAAGTCGCTCGCGCGCTGATTGTTCGGCCCTGCTCGTCCTCTACCTCTCCCCGAATCGTCCTGGCCCCTGGGCTTGGAAGAGGACCGGGAGTTGCGACCGTCGCCGCCCGGCAGTAGAGTCGGAAGAGAGCCTGAGTCGAGAGAAATCTGGCCATGACCGCTGAAACGACTTCTTTGGCAGACGTACTCTCCGAGCACACACGCGAGGGAGCGCTGTACGAGAGGCTGCCGGAAAGCGCCGTGCGGTGCTTCTCCTGCGGCCACCGATGCCTCGTTCCGGAGGGCAGGGTTGGAATCTGCAAAGTCCGCTTCAATCTGCAGGGCACGCTCATGGTTCCCTGGGGCTATGTGGGAGCGCTGCAGTGTGATCCGATCGAGAAGAAACCCTTCTTCCATGCGCTGCCGGGGACCGATGCGTTGTCGTTCGGAATGCTCGGGTGCGACTTTCATTGCGGGTATTGCCAGAATTGGCTGACCTCACAGACATTGCGGGACTCGAGTGCCGTCTCGTCGCCGATGCTTTGCAGTAGCGCGGAGCTCGTGGGTTTGGCACGTCGTCATGGCGCGAGCACCTTGGCCAGCACGTACAACGAGCCGCTCATTACCAGCGAGTGGGCGGTCGATGTGTTCCGACGTGCGAAGCCTGCGGGGTTTCGGTGTGCCTACGTATCCAACGGCAACGGCACGAAGGAAGTATTGGAGTACATCCGACCCTACGTCGATCTCTACAAGGTGGATCTCAAGAGCTTTCGGGACAAGAACTACCGGGCTCTTGGAGGTGTACTGAGCAACGTGTTGGACACCATACGCTCGGCAAAGTCGATGGGGTTCTGGGTAGAAATCGTCACACTGGTCGTTCCCGGATTCAACGATTCAGAGGAAGAGCTGCGGGACATCGCGCGGTTCCTGGCCTCGGTCGGGACCGATATCCCATGGCACGTGACGGCTTTCCACCAGGACTACAAGATGACCGATTCCGATAACACGTCGGTCAAGATACTGCTGAGAGCAGCCGAGATCGGAGCTTCGGAAGGCTTGGACTTCGTTTATGCCGGTAACCTTCCCGGGCGCGTCGGTCGCTGGGAGCATACCTATTGCCCCTCTTGTGACGAGCTACTCATCGAGCGCGTGGGCTACACAATTCTCCAGAATCGACTCCAGGGAGGGCAGTGTCCCGGCTGTCGTCACCGTTTACCCGGCGTCTGGGAATAGCCACTTCCTGAGTTTCCGTTGACAGCCCTCCCCGCCGGGGCTAAGAATGTCCGCTCGTAAGCACCCCCAGGGGGGGTAGCACGGGAGGGAGCACATGGCCAAGAGGGGGGCGGGAACGAGAGGGGCCGCGAAAAAGAAGGCGAAAGCAAGTGGCAGCAAGAAAAAAGCTGCCAAAAAGCCATCGAAAACAAGGGCCGGCGCCTCCAGGGGCTCGCCACGCAAGCCTGGCAAGGGCGGCGTTGCTGTGCGAGTCCCCAACGCCATCGGCCTCCAGACGCAACACGTAGACTTCCTCACGCTGAGGCTGGACCAGGTCAAGAGATTCTATACAGAGATCCTGGGGTTCAAGCAGTTTCGGCAGGAGCCCAAGCTGAACTACCTCTACATCCGCACCACCGGGGGGGCGAGCCTGGGATTTATGCCGCCAACCCGCGAATGCTGGGCGAACAGCCGCCCCCCCGGGAGCCGACCCTCTATTTCATGGTCGTCGACGTGGACCGTGTCTACGCGAGGTTGCTCGCGAAGGGGGTGGGCTTTCTCGGTCCGCCGACTGAAATGCCCTGGGGGCACCGGGTGATCACGACCCAGGACCCCGAGGGACGCACGGTGATGTTGGCGTCGGAGAAGAGTTAGTCGGTTTACAAGATTCTTTCCTGGCTCAACTCGGCCCGGACGAGTTGGGAGTAGTGCGCTCCCCACGGCGACGGTTCTTGACTTTTCAAGCTGGACGGGGCTATGTTAACGCTGATCGGGCCAGTCTAAGAGGGCTTTCGGATGTCCGTAACTTTCGGCACCGTCCCCGTTTCCTACCTGCGAAACCAAGGAGTCATTCCGATGAAAACGTATCCAGCCGGTTTTCTCGTTGTTACCTTTCTGGTTAGCCTGGGTTGTGGAGCTCTTGTCAATAGGTGTGTAAAAAAGTTCAGGCAGCAGCAACCTTCGACGACTCCGTTACCCTGTCTCCATCTTCAAATCGAACGCCCAGGTGAACCTCTCGCATCAGCTCCGGTGCGTTGAGCCGGCGAAAATTCTTCTCCGCAACCAGAAGCAGTTTGAAGATTGTCGCAGTGGCGGACTCGACTTTCTTGAACCTTTTGGCCGCATCCGTTCTCAATCTCAGTGCAGCGAACGGTGACTCCACGACGTTGCTCGTGCGAAGGTGTTGCCAGTGAGGCTTGGGAAAGGAATAGAAGCTGACCATCCGCTCCCAGTCCTCGTCGAGCACGTGCGCGGCCCCCGGAAGACCCTTGCGCAAGCACCAATCCTGGAACTTGGCCTTCTTCGTCTCGCACTCCTGCAGGCTGGTGGCGTAGGGGATCGCCGTCAACAGCGGCTTGGCCTGCGCCTGGTCCCTTTTCGGAATCCGGTCCAGTACGTTGAGGATTCGGTGGTTCCAGCACCGCTGTTCCTCAGCTTCTGGAAATACGTTTCGGGTCGCGGCCCAGATGCCCGTCACCGATCACCAAACGGGGACATCTCAGACCGCGCTTCTTCAGTCTCCGTAGCAGCGACGACCATGACGCTTCGGATTCTCGATGCCCGGCCTCCAGCGTCAGGACGATTTTCGTCCCGTCGGACAGGCCACCAACCGCAACTAGCACCGCCGCCTTGTCCTTCTCAAGGCCGGCCTTCACGTACACGCCATCTACCCACAGGTACACGAGCTCGAGTTCTTCCAGTGGGCTAGCTAGCCACTGCTCGTACTCTCCCTGCCATTTCTGTTTCAGCCGCGACACCGTGCTGGGAGAAAGTGGAGCGTCCTCCCCTAGAAGCCCGCGGAGCGCCAGATCGAAATCTCCGTGAGCTAGTCCATGCAGGTACAGCTCCGGAATCAACTCGCTCACCGTTTCGCTCCGACGCTTGAACAGCGGAAGCACTCGACTTTCGAACCTCTCCTCCACGTCCCGTACTCTCGGCCGGCGAACCGTCACTGTGCCCACGCTCATCGTCAGCTTCCGAGGCTTACCGTATCCATTTCGATAGCCCGCCGTTGTGTCCACGGGCTTCCGTCTCTCCGATTTCTCACGCCCGAGAAGCTCCGTGACTTCGGCTACCATCAGCTCCTGCACCCAATCCTGGATCTCAAGCCTCGCCCACTTCTCCAGCGACTCCCAAGCCACCCTTGACGAGCTCCGTCGTCCTGTGGTCTTTTCCTTCATGGCGGTGTCTCCTTCCGTTGGCCCCTTCACGCCGTGTTTCGTGACGCGGAAGGTTACTCCGCCTTTACTTTATTTCCACACCTTCTGAGGGTAGCTCCGGCTGTGGCTCTAAACTGCTGATCGCTCAAGAGGTGGAGGCTCCCCGTGACCTGACGGTGAACGACCTCTTCCGAATCAAACAGGTCCGCGACCCCCAAGTCAGCCCCGACGGTGACTGGGTGGTCTATACCGTCACCACGGCCAATCTGGAGGCGGACAAGTCTGAAACCCGCCTGTGGATGATTCCACGGGAGGGCGGTGAGCCGATCCCCATGACGCGCGAAGGCGTGTCTTCGAGTCGCCCCCGCTGGAGTCCAGATGGAAGGTACCTCGCGTTCGTTTCGGGGCGGACCGATGAGAAGAATCAGGTCTGGCTTCTGAACCGACAGGGGGCGAGGCCCAGCAATTGACGAAGGTCATTCAGGGCGTTCGGTCTTATGAATTGTCGCCGGACGGAAGCCGGATGGTGCTGGTGAAACAGGACCCGACACCGGCAGAAAAGAAAGCAGCGGCCAAGGATGAGCAGGACGTCGATGTCGAAGAAACGCGGCCACCCTGGGTGGTCGACCGCCTGCTTTTCAAACGCGACCGGGTAGGATACCTCGATCGACGGCGAGACCACCTCTATCTCATCGACGTCGCAACCCGCGAGATCGCGCAAATCACCTCGGGAGATTTTGACGACAGCCAACCGGCCTGGTCACCGGACTGGGCGCTTCATCGCTTTTGTCAGTAACCGCACCGAGGAACCGGATCGGAACTACAATAAGGACATCTGGATTGTGGCGGCGGACAACCCCGACGAAGGGAAGACGCCACGACGTGTGACCAGGTTTCCAGATGAAGACAGCTCACCGTCTTGGTCGCCCGATGGCAAATGGCTCGTCTACACAAGCAAGACGCTTGTTCGGGCCAACGCCTTTTCCATCTCTAATCTCGCTACCATACCGGCCGAAGGCGGAACGCCCAGCCTGTTGATCGAACACTTGGATCGCACCGCGATCTCTCCTCGTTTCTCGGTCGATGGTCGGTTCATACTTTTTGTGCTCGAAGATAGCGGTCAACGACACCTGGCACGGATTTCGGCAAGAGGGGGCCAGCTTTCCCATATTATCGGCGGTCCCCGTAGTGTTCGGGAATTCTCCGTGGGCGTAAGCGGGGAATTGGTCGCGCTGATCACCGAGCCGCACGTTCCCGCCGAAGTCTTCGCACTGGACGGGACCGACCTCCGGCAGCTGACACACGAGAATGCCGACCTTCTGTCGGAAGTACGACTGGCAGAGGTCGAGAACGTCCACTTCCCCAGCCGCGACGGAACCGAAATCGAAGGCTTCATCTACAAGCCGCTGGATTTCACTCCCGGGAAGCGCTATCCCACGTTGCTGCGAATCCACGGCGGACCCATTTCGCAATATCAACTGTCATTCAACTTTCAAGCTCAGCTCTTCGCTGCCCACGGCTATGTCGTGGTGATGACGAATCCACGCGGGTCCTCCGGTTATGGACAGGACTTCTCAATGGCCATCTTCGCCGATTGGGGAAACAAGGACTATGAAGACGTCATGGCGGGGGTGGACTATGCCATCGAGCAAGGTTACGCCGACCCCGACCGGTTGGGCGTGGGCGGCTGGTCCTACGGCGGCATCCTGACGAATTACGTCATCACCAAAACAGACCGCTTCAAAGGCGCGGTCTCGGACGCCAGTCTGGGACTCAACACAGCCAACTACGGGCATGATCATTACGAGAAATGGTACGAGCAGGAGTTCGGCCTGCCCTGGAAGAACCGGGAGTTGTGGGAAAGGCTTTCTCCCTACAACGACGTGGAAAAGATCGTGACGCCGACGTTGTGGATGGGTGGCGAGATCGATTGGAATGTGCCGATCCTGAACTCCGAGCAGATGTACATTGCCATGAAACGGATGGGACGAGAGACCCAGTTGGTCGTCTACCCGGGCCAATACCACAGCATCCGTGAACCTTCGTATCAGAAAGACCGGCTGGAGAGATACTTGGCCTGGTATGAGAAGTATGTCAAGGGAATCTCCGGGCCTCAGCCAACAGAAACGAGCGAGGAAAGAGATGAGAGGATCGAAAAAGTTGGCGGCGGGGGCAAGAATTGAACCTTCCTTTGTCGTCGAGATAGGGAGCCAGCATCACTCCGAAGCTAGTCCCCTTGGCTTAATTCCTAAACCGGCCTGGCGGCCGCAACGCTGTAATTGGAACTCGCCTGTTTGCGGTCGCCGGGACTAGTGCTCGCCCATGCTTCAGCCTGCCCAGGCGGGCTTGTCTCGCCGAAGTCTCGTAATCCTCAAGCGGACGAAGGCGGGCGGTGCTTCATGCTAAGATGGGCGCGCAGACGTGAATTTGGATCGCTTCTAAGATGAAGACACTGTTTGATTTCATTCGGCAGCTCATCGACATCCCGTCGGTTACCGGCGAGGAAGGCGACGTGGCTGGGTTTGTAGAAAAGACTCTTGTAGACCGGGGCTTCAAGGTCACTCTCCAGGAGGTCGAACCCGGGCGCTACAACGTCTATGCGCTGACCGATGGGAAACCCAAGGTGGTTCTCTGCACGCATCTGGACACCGTGCCGCCTTTCTACGAGAGCTCGGAGGACGAAGAGTACATCTACGGTCGCGGTGCGTGCGACGCGAAAGGATGCCTGGCGGCGATGGTAGAGGCCGCCAGTAAGCTTCGTGACGGAAATGCGAGAGGGCTAGGCCTCCTTTTCGTCGTAGGCGAAGAAGTGGACAGCATCGGGGCAAAAACGGCGAATCGGCTCGAGCCCGGCTCGAGCTACGTCCTGGTCGGAGAGCCGACCGAGAGCCGCATGGCTTCGGGGCACAAGGGAACCTTCGGATTCGTGCTGCACGCTCGAGGACGTGCCGCTCACTCCGCGTACCCGAATCTCGGCGATTCCGCGATCGAGCGTTTGATGGACGCCCTCGAAAGGATTCGCCGGGCGGATTGGGGGCGGAGCCCGTTGCTCGGCCAGGCAACGGTCAACGTGGGAACTCTCTCCGGTGGCGTGGCGGCGAACGTGATTGCGGCAGAAGCCAAAGCCGAAGTCTTGGTGCGAGTGGTGGGCAAGGCCTCGGACGCCGAGGCGAGGCTTCGGGAGATCATCGGCACGGATTCCAGCTTCGACTATCGGGTGTTTAGCAAGAACGACGCGGTCACGTGCGAGACATTGCCTGGTTTCGATGTGGCTCCCGTATCCTTCGGCACGGATATCCCGTCTCTCACCGAGCTCGGGAAACCCTTGCTCTTGGGACCTGGTTCGATTCACGACGCCCACAGTGCTAGAGAGAAAATCGGCAAGCAGGAAGCCGCGCGTGCCGTGGAGCTCTATCACCAGGCGGCGTCGGAACTATTGGAGCGCGTTTCCTGATGGCGAATCGGCCGACACGACTCAAGGCAGCTGTATTGGGGGCTACCGGTACGGTGGGGCAAAGGTTCGTGGAGCACCTTGCCGCCCATCCGTGGTTCGAGCTGACTCGTCTCTCCGCCTCCGAGCGATCCGCGGGCAAGACGTATCATGAAGCGTGCGGTTGGCGTCTGTCGTCACCCATGCCGGAAGCCGTCGCCGCACAGGTCGTGCAAGACATGGAGCCTGACGGTTCCATCGATTTGGCGTTCTCCGCGCTCAGTGCTGACGTGGCGGCCGACGTCGAGATGGCCTGGGCACGGGCCGGTGTGCCGGTTTTCAGCAACGCGAGGAGCTACCGTCTCGAGCCGGACGTTCCACTACTGATTCCAGAAATCAATCCCGATCACCTGGAGCTGGTAGTGAAGCAAAAGGCATCGCGCAAGTTGCCCAATGCCGGTTTCATCGTGACCAATGCCAATTGCTCGACGACCGTGCTGGCCATGGCGCTGGCGCCGTTGGAGCGTGCGTTCGGTTTGCGCAGGGTATCGGTCGTGACTTTGCAGGCCATCTCTGGTGCCGGCTATCCAGGGCTCCCGTCCATGGAGATTCTTGGGAACGTCATTCCCTTCATCGCGGGCGAGGAAGAAAAAATGGAGGCGGAGACGCGGAAGATTCTCGGCAAACTCAACGGGGGTACGGTAGCACCGGCCGAGTTGGTGCTCTCGGCACAGGTCAATCGAGTTCCGGTTTTCGATGGCCACACCGAATCCGTTTCCTTCGAGACGGCCCGCCCGGCCCGCCTGGAGGAGATTCGGGAGGCCTTGACGTCTTTTCGAGGCGAGCCCCAGGAAGCCAAGCTGCCCTCCGCGCCTTGTCATCCAATATTGGTTCTCGACGGGTCGGATCGCCCGCAGCCGATGCTCGACCTCTATCGCGAAAAGGCCATGGCCACATTGGTCGGTCGGTTGCGCCCCTGTCCGGTCCTCGGTTTCAAGATGAGCTTGTTGGGGCACAATACGATTCGTGGGGCGGCGGGTGGCTCCATCCTGAACGCCGAGCTGGCGCGCGAGAAAGGTCTCCTCGGGAGAGATCGATGATCGTCATGAAGTTTGGCGGGACCTCCGTGCAAGACGGTCCGGCCATGCGACGGGCGGTCGAGATCATCGAATCGGAAAAAGATCGTCGCCCCCTCGTTGTGTCATCGGCCATCGCCGGTGCCACCGACTCGCTGCTGCGCATGGGGCAGACCGCGCTTTCCGGTGACACGCGGGCGGCTCAGGAGATACTCTCTGAGCTGGTGAGCCGGCATCGTTGGATCCTTTTCGATCTCGGCTTGGGGAAAACCGCCGAACGCGATTTGGCGGACCTCATCGCGCGCTACGCCGAAGAGCTGGAAAATTTCACTCGTGGTGTCGTTCTTCTCCGCGAGCTGACTCCGCGCATTCAAGATGCCCTGGTGGGATATGGGGAGCGTCTGGCGGTCGGCCTTTTGACCGCCGCCGCGCGGGCACGAGGGCTTGACGCCGTTCATGTGGACGCACGCGAAGTGATGCTCACCGACACTCGCTTCGGCAAGGCGCGTCCCGAACGCGAGAAGCTGCCGGAGCGTTGTCGGGAAAAGATCGCTACCATCGCGGATAGCGGCAAGATTCCCATCATAGAGGGTTTCGTGGGCTCTACCAGCGACGGTGAGCCGACGACCCTTGGCCGAGGTGGTTCCGACTTTACGGCATCGCTATTCGGTGCGGCGCTCGAAGCGGAAGAGATCCAGATTTGGACCGACGTCGACGGCATGCTCACTGCCGACCATCGACTGGTGCCGGAAGGGATGAAGATTCGGGAGCTTTCTTTCGCCGAGGCCGCCGAGCTCGCATACTTTGGGGCCCGCGTGCTGCACCCCAGCACCATCGAGCCCGCGGTTTCTCGGGACATCCCAGTGAGGATCTTGAACTCGCGGCGACCCGGAGCGAGCGGGACGACGATCGCGCCCCGGTGTCGAAAGACCGGCGTGGCAGTCAAGTCGATCGCCGCGAAGAAGGGGATTGTCGTGATCGACGTCAAGGCACACCGGATGCTCATGGCCCACGGATTCCTCAAGTCGATGTTCGAGGTTTTCGATCGCCTAGAGGTGCCGGTCGATTTGGTCTCGACCTCGGAGGTCAGCGTTTCCCTGACGGTAGACTCGGTGGAGAAGCTAGCCGACGTGGTGGAGGAGCTCTCAGCCTTTTCGGAAGTAACCGTGGAAAGAGACTGCGCCATCGTTTGTCTGGTAGGGGAGGAGCTCCGATCCACGCCCCGTATCGCGTCTCGTGTCTTTACGGCACTGGGAGACATCAACGTGCGCATGATCTCCCAAGGCGCGTCGGAAGTGAATCTGTCCTTTGTGGTTCGTGAGGGCGATGCCGACCATGCCGTCAGGAAACTCCACGCGGAGTTCTTCGAGGGGATCGAGCTCCCGGAAGTCTTCGAGGCGGTGAATCGGGAGGCCGTGACTTGAATCTCGCGCTGGTCGGACGAGGTCGCATGGGCTCGGAAGTGGAGAGACTGGCCCGGGCGGATGGGCACAAGATTCAGTTCACCATAGACCTGCCGGAGAACGCCGACGGGGCTGGTCTCACGCCGAAGGCCCTCACCGGTGTGGAGGCGGTCATCGACTTCAGCGAGCCCGAAGCGGTCATGCCCAATATCCGTCGCGTGGCACAGGCGAACGTGCCGATGGTGGTGGGAACGACCGGATGGTACGATGGGCTCGAAGAAGCACGCCGGTTGATCGAGAAACACGAAAGCGCGTTGGTATTTGGTGCCAATTTCTCCATCGGAGCGAATCTCTTCCTGAAAATGGCCGAGTACGCCGCCCGTCTTTTCAACCCTTTTCCCGAATACGACCCGTACGTGGTGGAGCACCACCACCGTGACAAGGTCGACGCCCCCAGCGGAACCGCTCTTCGGCTGGCCGAACGGCTGCTTGCGCATACGGAACGTAAGACGCGGATACAGGCGGGGAACCCGACGGGGAAGATTGCGCCCGATGCGCTTCACGTCGCTTCGCTGCGAGCGGGGGCAGCTTTCGGACGCCACGGCTTGTGCTTCGACAGCCCTACAGATACGGTGGAGCTCGTGCACACGGCACGGAATCGAGAGGGTTTCGCCTGCGGCGCGTTGTACGCCGCGGAGTGGATTCGAGGCAAGAAAGGCGTATTCGAGTTCGCCGACTTGTTGGCGGTGGAGTAGCTCATGAGTAAGCCATGGCAGGGAACCTTTACCGCATTGGTGACTCCGTTTACCGCGGACGGGGCCATAGACGAAGATGCGCTCGCCAAGCTCGTGGACCTTCAAATTGAAGGAGGCGTCGAGGGCATCGTCGCCTGTGGGACGACCGGGGAGAGCGCGACGCTCAGCAACGAGGAGCAGTTGCGGGTCATACAGCTAGTCAGGGAGCGCGTCGATGCTCGGGTGATGGTGATGGCCGGGGCAGGGGGAAACAGCACCGAGAAGGTCGTAGCCCAGGCCCGCGCCGCCGGCTCGTTGGGGGTGGACGGGATTCTTTCCGTCGTACCCTACTACAACAAACCGACGCAGGAAGGACTGTACCGCCACTTCTCCGAGCTTGCGGACGCCTTGGATGTCCCGGTTATCCTCTACAACGTTCCGTCCCGCACAGGCGCGAACCTTCTGCCGGTGACCGTCAGGCGTCTTGCGAAACACGAAAACGTCCGAGGAATCAAGGAGGCGTCGGGAAACCTGTCTCAAGTCATGGAGCTCCTCGGTGAGCGCCCGAAAGGCTTCCGCGTATTGTCCGGAGAGGATTACCTCGCATTCTCGATTCTCGGGTTGGGCGGCGACGGTGTGGTTTCAGTTGTCTCCAACGAAGTGCCCATGCTCATGAGCCGAATGGTACGCGAGGCTCTGGCGGGGCGACTCGCGGACGCGAGGGAGATTCATTTCCGGTTGCTCGGTTTGATGAACGCAAACTTCCTCGAGTCCAATCCCATTCCGGTCAAGGCCGCCCTCGCGATGATGGGGCTCATCGGGGAGCACTACCGCCTGCCTCTGGTTCCTATCGATGAAGAGAATCGATCCCGGCTTCGCGAGGAGCTCGCACTCCTAGATCTTGTCGAAGAGCTCACCCGTAGCTGAGCCCGAGGGGAACGCCATTCTCACATGGGTGACACGGAACTAAAGGACGCGATCCAGCGGTTGTACGAGCTTCCGGCCGATAGACTCCCGGACGACGCGGAAAAGTGGTTCCTGGAGCTCCGCGGGAAGCTATCGCGAGGCGAGGTTCGTGCGGCGGAGCCGGGTCAGCGCGGTTGGGTAGTCAACGCATGGGTGAAGAAGGGAATCCTGCTCGGCTTTCGTTTGGGACGGATAGAGGATTTCTCCATGAACCAACCCCGCATGAGCTTCTTCGACAAGCATACTTTCCCGCTGCGGGTCATGGAACCGGAAGACCAGGTGCGCATCGTGCCCGGAGGCTCTTCCATCCGGGAGGGTGCCTTCGTAGGGCGCGGCGTTGTGTGCATGCCGCCGATGTATGTGAACGTGGGCGCCTACGTCGATGAGGGCTCGATGATCGACTCGAACGCACTGGTGGGCTCCTGCGCCCAGATCGGTAAGCGGGTTCACCTCTCTGCCGGTGCCCAGATCGGAGGCGTTCTCGAGCCGGTGGGAGCGGTGCCGGTAATCGTTGAGGATCGAGTTCTGGTGGGAGGAAATTGTGGCATTTACGAAGGGACCATCGTCAAGAAAGAAGCCGTCCTAGCTCCCGGAACGATTCTCACCCGCGCCACACCGGTCTACGACCTCGTGAACGAAACGACTCTGCGAGCGAGTGCCGAGTCCCCGCTAACCATCCCGCGAGGTGCGGTGGTGGTTCCCGGTAGCCGGCCGGCGCGGGGAAGTTTTGCGTCGCGAGAGAACCTCCACCTCTACGCGCCGATTATCGTGAAGTATCGCGATCCGGGAACGGATGCCGCGGTCGCCCTCGAAGACGCCCTGCGTTCTTAGTGCCTTGTACAGTAATTGGTCACTAGCGTTTGCCTTGCCCTAGTGTCCCCTTCGGGGATGGTGGAAACCCCTCGCCTTTAGGCGAAGAGAAGATTGTCGAAGTCCCCGAAGGGGACGAGACTCCCCCGACTGAAGTCGGGGGGTTGAGAATGAAGCGGGCACATGAAGTCGACTTCCAGTCGACGCGCCCGCGCAAACCACCGGCTTAAGCCGGTGGTTGATTTAATATGATCGCAACCAGACCTGATTTAAGATCCCACTCGTGACGGGAAGTAGCTCCTACCAACTGGCACGCGAGCGGCTGAGCTTGCCGCAGGTGTGTATGATCCTTAGCGAGTTCTACTCGAGAACGGAGCTGATGCGCGCGCTGCGGCGCGGCGGATTCTACATGAAAGGAACTCGCCTGAACAGCCTGTCCCTTCATGAGCTCACCGATTTTTGGCAGAAGGGTTCCTCAATCAACCGGACGTGGGCATTCGGATCGCAGCGCACCTGGATAAGGCTACCGTGGACATCAAGGCCAAGGCGATGGCGGTTTCACCATCCCGATTTGTGAAGAGTCTCGATCCTGTCGAAAGGGCCTTTGGCGAAGGGACCTTACACGGCGCGGTCTGGGTGCTGGCCACGGACGAGAGGGTCGCGGCCCGACGCGCCCTCGAGCGCTTGATGACGAAGCTGGGCCGCATGGCTGAAAAGACCGTGAAAGAAATCGAGCGATTCGAAAAGGAGTTTCAGGAAACGTGGGATGAAGACGATGTCCCGCCGATCGCGGAGATCGATCACCAGCGGTCGAGGCGGCCCGACGCGTCGAGAAAGCGGAACGGGAAGCCACCCGGCGCGACAAAAAGCTCAAGGCCTTGCGAGAAAAGCACCAAGATCAAGCTCGACAAGTTGCTTCACTGGAAGAAGAGCGGGCTCGGTTTCGCAAGGAGAAGGCCGGGCTTGAGAGGGAGAAGCAAGCTCTCGCTCGAAAGCTGGAGAAGCTACAGAAGGCCCGGCCGGCCCTCGAGCGAGCCGAGCAAAGAAACAAGGAAGCAGAAAAAGAAATGGCGCGGGTTCGTCACGAACTGGATCAAGCTCGACGTTCCCTGGAACGGCATCGGGTCCAAGAAGCCCGGTTGGAGGAGGCCAAGGGCGAGTCCTCGGAGCTGGCTCGCCGTCACGAGGAAGCTCTCACGCGAGCAGAACAGGACCGCTTTACGTACGAAGCGGTTACCGGAGATCTCCGAGCGGAGGTCGGACGGCTGCGCACCCGGCTGGCCAAAGAGCGGGAGCGGCGTCCGCCTCAAGAGCGTCCTCGTCTCTACCGCGAGCAGTGGGTGGGAGTCTTTCTCGATGTCTCGAATCTCTACCTTTCCGCACTGGAGTACTATCGCCGCCAGCTCGATTACGAGCGGCTCACCGAGACCGCCTTGAACGGGCGGGTTCTGGCGACGGCCCTGGCTTATAACGTGGATAGCGCCTGGGGAGACAAGAGCGCCTTCTATGAGATGCTGCGCGGGATCGGTTACGAGATACGGACGAAAGATCTGGTCGTGCGGTCCGACGGCTCTATGAAGGGAGATTGGGACGTCGGCATCGCTGCCGATATCATCGAGCGCCTCGACCGTCTGGACGTCGTCGTTCTGGGCAGTGGGGACGGGGATTTCCTGCCGGTTGTGCTAAAGGCCCAGGCGCGCGGCGTTGCGGTGGAGGTTTACGCTTTTCCCAACACTGCCGTGGCGCTCAAGGAGGAGGCGGATTACTACCTCATCGACGAGAGTCTATTAATGGAGGAGGTTTCCCGGTTTGCTCGACCCGAGGGCGCCATGGGAAAAAATGAGCTACTGCAAGCGATCTCGGAAGCCCTCGGAGCTCCAGCAGGTTTTCTGGGAAAGCTTTCGGTCGCGAAGCTCGAAAAACTTCTCCACTCTTTGAAATCCCTCTCCGGCTAGTGTCTCGTCTCGGAAGTGATGTTAGCATCGAGAGCGTCGAGGCGCCCGGATCGCAAGGCGTGGCGAGGGCGACATACCGGGCTTATTCAACCGAGCCGCAACGCAGCGAGGCGGGATGCATCGGCGCTCGAATGCAACATGACTTCCGGGACGGGACACTAGCTAGTAGTAATCCGAGCAGCTCATGTAGTAGTGGCAACGCGGGCAGAGCAGCTTGCAGCGGTTTTCCTGGAGCGTCGCGCTGCAATTGGGGCAGGTTCTGACAAGGTTTTCGAGATCGAGCGGTGGAAGGGCGGAGCGGCTTTCGGTCTTGCGGTCGGTGCGATGTTCTTCGCGGCGACTCACGTCGAGTCACTTCCAGTCAGCGACGGCTCTTGCCGAGCTCCCCTTTTCCGGTGAGCACGGCCTTGAATCGAGGTTCTGAGCGGAGAGCTTCGAATTCCTTCGCCTTCCGTATCTCGGTGCGACGGGGAGGGTGAATGGCGATGGCCGATTGGAGCGCGTCGAGCGCTGCTTCCCGGTCGCCGAGCTTCACATAGGCGATAGCGAGGTGGTAGAAGGCCTCGTCGCAGTCGGGGTGGTTCTTCAACGCGGCGCGTAGATCTTGTACTGCTTGCTCGTTGCGACGCAGTCGAAGCAATGCGATACCTCGGTGAAGCAATGCGGAATGATCGTCGGGCTGCTTCTCGAGGGCTCGAGTGAACGACTGAAACGATTTCTGCGGGTGGCCGCTGTCCAACTCCGCGAGGCCCTTTAGCGAGTGTCCTTCCACCGAAGAGGGATCGATCGCCAGGACGGCGTCTGTGGCCGCCATCGCCTCGTCGAAACGACCGCACTCGATGAGGGCGCTGGCCTTGGTGATGCGAGCGTCGAGCTTGGTGGGGGCGAGTCGGATAGCACGGTCGTAGCATTCGATGGCTTCTTCGTATCGCCCGAGATCGGCCAGTGCCGCGCCTCGATTGTAGACGAAGTCGTCATCGTCCGGATGGTAGCGCAGGATCTCGTCGAAGCTCTTGATGGCTTCTTCCGCGCGGCCGAGCTCACGCAGAACGACCGCCCTATTGTGGATGGTAGCGAGATGGTTCGGTTGAATGGCTAGCGCACGGTCGTAGTCGGCGAGCGCGTCCTCCAACCGATCCATTAGATCGTGAACGATGCCACGGTTGTAGTACGCGAAATAGGACTGCGGCTCGAGCGTGAGTGCACGATTCAGGTAGCGGAGCGCTCGCTCCGGTTTTCCTTCTTCGATGAACTTCAGGCCTAAGTCGACGTAACGTTCATGGAGCGCGATTCGTCCCATCCCGGCCGTCAGGATAGCGCTGGCCGGCTGGATTTTGCAACCGCGACCGGAGCAAAAAGCAAAGGCGACTGCTATCATCCGAAGCATAGTGACCCCTTCGAATCGCCCCCAAGGAGCTTCTCTGCAAAGGCGGCTTCTCGCCTGGTACCGGCGCCACCGGCGAAGCCTACCCTGGCGAGATGACCCTCGGCCCTACCGGGTGTGGGTCTCGGAGTTGATGCTGCAGCAAACTCAAGTGAAAACCGTCCTTCCGTACTTCGATCGATTCATGGATCGGTTCCCGAACGTCGAGGCGCTAGCGGCGGCGTCCGAGCAACAGGTGCTAAGTGCCTGGTCGGGACTCGGCTATTACCGGAGAGCCAAGGCGCTTCACCGCGCGGCGAGAACGATCGTGGAGGAACGGGGTGGTTTGCTGCCGGAGACGCTCGGGGGATGGCTTGCGCTTCCCGGGGTTGGGCGATACACCGCGGGAGCGATTCTGTCGATCGGCTACGGAAAACGGCATCCGATACTCGACGGGAACGTAGCGCGGGTTTTGTCCCGATTGTTTCTGGTGCGAGGAGATCCGAGATCGGGGCCGAGTCGCAAGGCTCTTTGGCAAAATGCCGAGGAAGTGCTGCCACCGCGCTCCGTCTCCGACTTCAACCAGGGGCTCATGGAGCTCGGCGCGCTGGTTTGTACGCCCCGAGAGCCGAAGTGTTTCCTTTGTCCTCTGCGTACCGACTGTGAGGCCCACCGACGAGGGTTGCAAGATCGGTTGCCGGAGTTGAAGCCCAGGAAGACTCCTACATCAGTTGTACTTGCGGCTGCCATCGTTCGCCGGCGGGGTAAGGTGCTGCTCTATCAGAGACAGGGAGAGGAGCTCATGCGAGGGCTCTGGGAGTTGCCGGGAGGAGCGTGCCGGGCGGATGAGGAGCCGCGAAGCGCCCTGGCCCGCGAGGCAAGGGAGAGATATGGGCTGCGGCTGGAAACGGGGGAGCAGGTTGCGCAAGTCAGACACAGCATCATGAACCGCAGGATTACTCTGTATGTTTTCGAGGCGCGTGTCCGCGGGAAACTGGCTAGGGACGAGAAAGCCCGGGTCTGGCTCGAGCCCGAAAAGGTAACAGACCTACCAGTGTCGTCAATGACGCTGAAGGTGTTCCGAGCCGCAGGACAGCGCCAGACAAGCCACTAGACAAGCCGTAGGACGTTTCCTGGGAGCTTGCGGGCGGTGTTGGCTTGGCGGGCCCCGCCGTGTTGACCCCGCGAGTAGAAGGGGGCCCGCCTCGCCGACAACTTCACCATACGCAAGGCCGGTGCCAGAAAACGTGATGGATTCATGGCTTCTTCGATTTCTTAGGCATTGGTGGCTCCTTGTCCCCCTCTGGAGACGGTTTATTGGCAGACCTATTCTTAGGCCGGCCAAGGAGCCGCCGCTACCCCAAATTCAACATCCGGCGGGACATCCCCGAAACCGGCGCCTGTGCTACTATTCACTAGCTTTCGGCGCTTTGCGGAGTTGTTTGATTGAGTCGAGCATACGATTTTCAGACTATCGAATCGAAGTGGCAGAAGCGGTGGGCCGAGGGCCGTGCCTTCGAAGTCACGGAGGATTCCGCCCGAACGAAGTTCTATTGCCTGGAGATGTTGCCCTATCCCTCCGGGAGGATCCACATGGGCCACATTCGCAACTATTCGATCGGCGACGTGGTGGCTCGGTTCAAGAGGATGCGCGGCTTCAACGTTCTTCATCCGATCGGCTGGGACGCGCTCGGCCTGCCCGCTGAAAACGCCGCCCTGAAGCACGGCGAGCATCCCGAAGATTGGACGCTTTCTAACATCTCACACATGAAGAAACAGCTCCAGCGCATGGGTTTCTCTTATGCCTGGGATCGAGAGATCGCGAGCTGTGACCAGGCCTACTATCGCTGGAACCAGTGGTTTTTCATTCAGATGTTCAAGAAGGGAATCGCCTACCGCAAGAAGGCGGCCGTGAACTGGTGTCCGGGGTGCCAGACTGTCTTGGCCAACGAGCAAGTCGAGGGTGGCTTGTGTTGGAGATGCAGCTCGGAGGTGAGCCAGCGGGATCTCGAGCAGTGGTTCCTCAGGACCACTCAGTACGCCGAAGAGCTCCTTTCGGACATGGCGGATCTGGGACTGTGGCCGGAACGTGTTCTCACCATGCAGCGCAACTGGATAGGAAGATCGGAGGGTGCCGAGATCGATTTCGCGGTGGAAGACGAGGAACCCATCCGCGTGTTCACGACGCGGGTGGATACGATTTTCGGGGCCACTTTTTTGCTGCTCGCACCCGGGCACCCGCGAGCGAAAGCCTATGCGGAAGAGTCGCCGGAGATCGCGCGCTTCATTGAAGAATCGGCCGCGAGGGCCAAGGAGGTCAAGAACCCGGCCGAGCCAGCTACGGTTGACAAGAACGGTATGGCGACCGGCCGGTTTGCGGTGAACCCGTTTTCACAACAGCCGGTACCGATATGGGTAGCGGACTACGTTCTCATGGAGTATGGGACGGGCGCGGTCATGGCGGTTCCGGCGCATGACGAGCGCGACTTCGATTTTGCGCGAAGGTACGACTTTCCCATTCGAATCGTCATCCAGCCGGCCGATGCTGCCTTGAGCTCAGCTTCACTGGAAGCAGCCCATGTGGATTATGGCACGCTCGTCGATTCCGGTCCTTTCAGCGGACTACCTTCCCGGGAGGCGATCGCCGTGATGGCGGCACACGCGGAAGAAAAAGGCTTCGGTAAGAAGACCGTGACTTTCCGCCTGAAGGATTGGGGGATCTCCCGGCAGAGGTATTGGGGAACTCCCATTCCGATGATTCACTGTGGAGCTTGCGGTATCGTTCCGGTTCCCGAGGAGGAGCTCCCAGTCGTCTTGCCCAAGGCGATCCACATCACCGGTCAGGGCAAGTCGCCGCTCGAAGCGATCCCGGAGTTCGTCAACGTCCGTTGCCCGAAGTGCGGAGGCGAAGCGCGACGGGAAACCGACACCATGGACACGTTCGTGGACTCTTCCTGGTATTTCTATCGCTATGCCGATCCCAAAAACGAGGCGGCTCCGGTGAGCGCGGAGACCGCCGGGTACTGGTTCCCGATCGATCTCTACATCGGGGGGATCGAGCACGCCATCCTGCATCTCATTTACTCTCGATTCTGGACCAAGGTGATGAGGGATCTCGGGCTGGTGGAGGTCTCGGAACCTGTCACTCAGCTGTTGTCACAAGGCATGGTGCTCAAAGACGGATCGGTGATGTCGAAATCGAAGGGCAACGTCGTCGAGCCTGATGAGGTGGTGGACCGCCACGGAGCCGATACGTTGCGTCTTTACGTGCTCTTCGAGGCACCGCCGGAGAAGGAGATCGACTGGACCGATCAGCGGCTCGAGGGACCGGCTCGGTTTCTGCAAAGGGTATGGCGCCTCGTGGATACGGAGGCGGAGCACCTGAAGGCAGCGGACGCCACTGACAGAGATGACAGCGAGGAAGACTGGAACGAGGCGGAAGTCGCTCTCCGGCGAAAGACGTATCAGACCATACTGCGGGTAACCCGCGACATTGAGGAGCGGTTTCACATGAATACGGCGATCTCTGCCATCATGGAGCTTACCAACGACGTGTACCGCAACCTCGAGCCCCGTCCGGAGCGACCAGAGGCGTGGAGGGCGCTCGGCGAGGCGGTGGAGGCAATCGTTCTTCTTATGAGTCCGTTTACCCCTCATGCAGCCGAGGAGATGTGGGAGATGCTGGGACACCGGGGCGGCCTGGTCCGCGTGGAATGGCCCTCCTACGATCCGGCAATCGCCGTTCAAGAGACCATCACTCTGGTCCTACAAGTGAACGGCAAGGTCCGGAGCCGCATCGCCATCCCTGCCGATCTCCAGGAGGAAGAGCTGAGGCAGCTCGCCCTCGAGGACGAAAAGATTCGTTCGCTAACAACGGGACGCACGGTGGAGCGGGTTGTCGTTGTGCCGAAGCGGCTTGTGAACGTGGTGGTGGCGGAATGAAACGAGCTGTCTTGTGGCAATTGAGTTCGTTTTGTGCGGCAGGAGTGTTAATCGGGATCTCCGGATGCGGGTATAGCCTGGCGGGTCGCGGGTCGTTTCTTCCGGAGCACATTCAGACGATCGGGATCCCGACGTTCGTCAACATCTCGACCCAGCCCGGCGTCGCGGAGGTATTCACCGAAAAGGTCATCGAGGAGTTCGCTTCGCGGGGCAAGTACGTGATCACACCTGATACGGTGGGGGTCGACGCCGTGCTCTCCGGCACCGTGACTACGTTCACGGTCGCACCCGAGACGTTGCAAGGGGGTGTGGACAACCCGGCGAACCAGGCCTCGCGATACTCGATGGTGGTCAGGGCGCAGATCCAGTTTCGGGATCTTGTCGACGACACGATGATTTGGGAGGACGGGAACTTTGCGTTTCGGGAATCTTGGGACGTGGGGGAGGAGTCCGAAGAGTTCTTCGACCAGCAAGGCTTGGCGATCGAGCGATCGGCGGAAGAGTTCGCGAAGACTTTGGTGAGCCGGATCCTTGAAGCCTTCTAAGCTAGCCTATTCTCAGCTGGACAAGCATCTCGCGACGGGAAAGCTGGCCGCCGCCTACATCCTGAATGGGGATCAGGACCTCCTGCGCGAGCTCGCGCTAGAAAAAATCAGCAAGGTCGCCCTCGGTGACTCCGCCGAAGATTTCAACCTGGAGCGCTTCGACGGCGAGAAGACGACCCCGGATTCTTTGGTCATGGCGGCGAATACGCTGCCTTTGCTGGACCTGACAGGAGTGACCGGGTGGCGGCGGGTGCTGATGGTCAAGAGGGCCAAGCGGCTGGTCGAAGGCACTCAAGCGGAGCTGCTCATCGGCTATCTGAAGAACCCTTCACCTCAGACCGTCCTGGTCATGGAGCTCGAAGCCTCACCCGACGGTCGACGCAAAGCTTGGAAGGAAATTGTGAAGAATGCCACCGTCGTACAGTGTGACTCGCTGAAGGACTGGCAGGTAGGGGACTGGATTGCTGAGCAGACGAGAAACAGAGGCCTTGCCCTGGGGCAGGAGGAAGTTCGATATCTGGCGGGTGAGTTCGGTTCGGACCTGAGGCGACAGCTCAGCGAGTTGGAGAAAATCTCGCTCTACGCGGGCAAGGAGAAACTAGGAGTCGAGGAGCTTGGCGTTCTTCTCGGGCGTGGTAAGGCGCAGAGCATTTTCAGGTTCACCGATGCGTTTGCATCGCGTCAGCCTGCGGTCGCCCTCAAACAGCTCGGACGGTTGTTGGAGGAGGGCGAACCTGCCCTACGAATTCTGGCGCTGTTGGACCGTGTGTTGGGACAGCTCCTAGTCGCGAAGGAGCTTGGAAGTCGGCCGGGGCGAGGCCGGGAGCTCACTCAAGTCTTGAGGATTCCTCCTCAGGCGGCAGAGAACATCGCACGCTGGTCGGACCGATTCGAGGAAGAAGATCTGATAGAAGCGGTGCGGGGCCTGGCCCGTTGCGATCGACAGCTAAAGACGAGCGGCATGCCCGCCTCATTGATACTCGACAGCTTCGTGCTTTCGGTGTGTGGCGTGGGGGAGCCGGCGGGCCGGCTTAGCTCGCGGAGGTAACCAGTTTCGCGAGCCGCGACTTGTAGCGGGAACCCGTGTTCTCGTGAATGACGCCCTTCTTGACCATTCGATCGATTAGTGCGGTTGTGCTGGGGAGAAGCTCGCGTGCCTTCTGGGTGTCCTTGTCGTCGATTACCTTGCGAAGCCTCTTGATGTCGGTGCGCAACCGGGAACGGTCGCCACGGTTGCGAAGCCGATGGGTCTCATTTTGGCGGATGCGTTTCTCCGCAGAGCGGCTATGAGCCAATGACTACCTCCTCAAGGGTGCTAAACCCTGGTCGAAACGTGCCCACGGCGTCTGCCTGGCACAAACGGGTATGTTAGCACAGCGGGCGACATTCTCGAAATGGGTCCGGGAAAGCCGTCTCGGCGGCCTGGGGCCGAGAGAACGCAGGGTCGCCGCGGGGTGCCGGGATGTTTGAGCGGTTGGAGCGTTTTTCGGCGTTCGGGAGCGTGGAAGCTCGCTCCGAACCGAAGCCGTGGCCGGCCTCACGACCTACATGGCGCTCGCTTACATCGTGTTGGTCAACCCCGCCGTGCTGGCAGGCGCAGGGATGGAATCGGGGGCGGTGATGATGGCCACCTGTCTCTCCGCCGCGCTCGCCACGGTCTGGATGGCGCTCCATGCGAACTACCCTATCGCCTTGGCTCCGGGTATGGGGCACAACTTCTTCTTCGCGATCACGGTCTGCGGCCCAGTTGCCGCCGGCGGTCTCGGCTACAGCTGGCAGGTCGCATTGGCCGCGGTGTTTGTTTCGGGATCTGTCTTCCTCTTGGGCTCGTTTTGGGGGATGCGCTCGCGCATTATTACAGTGGTTCCCGCGCATCTGAAGACGAGCATCGCCGTGGGGATCGGTCTCCTCATCGCGGTGGTGGGGCTGCGGTGGAGTGGCCTCCTGGTTTCTCGTCCCGGCATCTACATCGGACTCGGCGATCTCGGTTCCACTCCGGTCCTTTTGTCCCTGTTCGGACTCTCCGTGATGGCCGCGCTTTGGGTCGCGGGTGTTTCGGCTGCGATCGTCCGTAACTCCTCGCCGTGCCCCACTGGAGCGGGTTGGAACGTCGCGATTCGGAGGAGAAGCTACGCAGCGGAGTTGTCGCGTAGGGCGTCGGGGAGTAACACGGTTCCTGGCTGGTTGATGGCGGCGTAGGCCGCTTCGAGCATGTAGGCCCTGGGGTCGACGTTCTGAAGCTTCGCGGTCTCGCACAGGGTGTAGAACAGCGCTGCGACGTCGGTTCCGCGTTTCGTTCGACTGCCGTAGTGATTTTTGCGACCGACGACAGGTTCCCTCAGGGCGCGCTCGGCGTGATTGTTGTCAAGCCAGACGAGAGGGTTTTCGGCGAACAGCGTGAGTGTCTCCCATCTCTCCAGCATGTAGCGGACCGCCTTGCCGAAGTCGCTTCGCGGCAATCCTCTTTGGCTCTCGCCCCATTGCCGAATCGCTTTCAAGATCCGCTGCGAACGTTGCTTGCGTAAACGAAGTCTCAGTTTCTGAGCTTTTTCATCGCCGGGAAACGGACCCGGGACCTCGCGTTCGACTTCGTACAGCTCTCCGATCAAACGAAGCACTTCGGAGCAAGCTTGCGGGTAGTGCTCGCTGGCTTCGTCGAACTTTCTTTTCACGTGCGCCCAGCAGTGGGCGAGACGAAACTGTGGACCGGCACGAGCCGCGTAGCCGTCTGGACCGGCACGAGCTAGCACCTCGTACACCGCGTAGCCGTCCACAACCGCGATGCCGGAGTAGGTCCCCAGCACCTTTTGGCCATCTTCCGTCGATTTCGTCGGCAGCATTCGGTAGTACGCGATGTCCGGACTCGAAACGCCCCACACCGTGCCCGCCGACTTCTTCATCGAGCCCATCAGAGGCCACCGCGTTTCGTCGGCGTGGATGACGGGTGACTCCAAAACCTTCTCTCCCAGAGCGTCGTACACCGGATTCAGATGACGTGCCAGTACGTTCAGCTGGTCCCACAGCGTCTGGCTGTCGATATCTAGCCCTTCGCGGCGCATCATCCGAACCTGGCGCTCGAGAGGCATATGGTCCAGGTACTTGCTGATGGCCACTTCGGTCGCGAACTCCACCGAGTAGCGGCCTCCGGGCTGAAGCTTCGTCGCCGCCGGTGCGGTGACGACGTTCGCGTTACATCGGCAGCGGTACTTTTTCCGCAAATGCCGTTCGATGACGAAGCTCCGCTTCACCACCGTCACCACTTCCGATTCCTCGTATTGACCCGCCATCTCGCCGTCGCACACCGAGCACTTTTTCTCTGTCTCGGCGAGTTCGATTACTTTGTCGACCACGGGAAGATGAGGCTGTTCGCGCGGGCCGTGCCCTTTCTTCTTGTTCTTTTTAGCCTTCGTTTTCTTCCGGGTCCGCTTTTCGTCGATGCGGAAAATGCTCTCTCGCTTTTCCTGTAGTTGCTTGAGAACCGACAGTTCAAGTTGCTCCGTTTCCGGCACACCATGGAGTCTCGCCAGTTCCACTCGCAGACGAACGTTTTCATTGACGAGGCGCTGGTTCTCGTTATCAACGAGGAGAGCTATCTGGCGGAGTGTTTCGAGGTCGTGTTCGTTTTTTATGCGAACCACGGAATACGATTAGATCATAGAGACGATCTCACGGCAAGTGAAAAATGCTTCATTTCAGGAGGTGACAAAGATATTTTTCAGACCAACCGGCTCACCTCCAGAAACAACGACAACTCTGTCGTCGTCAGTCGCACTGGCTCGCCGTCACCGCTGGACCACAGGCATGCGAACTTTCCCTCTTCGAGACGTTTCGCGTAGACGCACAGTCCGGTCCCGTCCCAGTGCAGAACTTTCGCGCGGATTCGGTTGCGGCTGACGAACAAGTACAGCTCACCGCTCAGCGGGTCACGACCAAGCTCGTTCATCACCAGCGCCGACAGACCGTCAAAGCCCTTGCGGAGATCCGCCGGCGCCGCGTACGCCCACGCCGACACCCGACGGCTATTCCACTTCATCCCAGCTGCTCAACAAGCCGCAGCAGCCGCTGTTCCGACAGACCCTCGATTCGATACCCTCGCGGGGTTACCAGCGTAATCTCCGTGCGTTTTTCCGATTCCACGACTTCGACACGCCGAACGATACCCCTCATAGCCTCCTCTCGATTCCATCGAGATAGACTCCAGCCACTCACCCCGAGCCCCCTCGCGACACCCTCAAGGCTCGCGCCCTGATCCTTTATCTGATTCAGATACAGCACCGCTTCGCGACGTTGTTCCCGCGAGTAACGCCGCCCTCGACCTGTGCGGCCACGATCTTCTTCACGTGCTCGCCTACGAAATGCTGTCCTCGCTTCCATCGCTTCGCACTCCTTTCAAGACTGCTCACGATGGAACATTCCGACACGCTTGTCACGACGGGCCACGGCGAGGAGTTACTATCGTCCTGGGCATCCTGGCGACGACGGTGCTCGGTTTGGTGATCGGCGTCGTGCAATTCCAGGGGCTCGTGGCCAGGCCTCCCTCCATGGCCTCCAACCTTCCTTGCCGTGGATTTTCGAGGTCTCTTGCAGCAGGCTGATTTCATGTCCGTCGTCTTCGTGTTCTTTTTTGTCGATCTTTTCGACACCGTGGGCACGCTCATCGGAGTCGGCCAGCGAGCCGGGTTCATGGTGAATGGAAAACTGCCCCGGGCTCGCCAAGCGCTGATGGCCGATGCCGCGGGGACCGTGGGCGGGTCTCTTCTGGGCACATCGACCGTGACCAGTTTCGTGGAGAGTGCGGCCGGCGTAGCGGCGGGCGGAAGACGGGGCTCACCGCTCTAGTTACCGCGGCGCTACTCCTTGGCTCGGTCTTCTTCTATCCCTTGGTGCAGACGGTTGGCGCGGCGTTCGATCTGGGTGGGGGAGTCATGCTGTATCCGATCCTGGCCCCGGCCTTGATTCTGATCGGTGTCTTCATGCTTCAGTGGATCGGTGAGATTGCCTGGAACGACCGGCTGCAAGCGGTGCCCGCGTTTCTGACCATCGTCATCATGCCCTTGACGACGAGCATCACCGAGGGCATCGCCTTCGGCTTTATCGCCACCTCATTTCTTTATCTGGCGGCGGGCAAAGGACGGGCGCTACACTGGGGAGTGCATGCCATTGCAGCCTGCTTCCTGCTAAGGTACCTGATGACATGAAGGCCAACAAGGCCAAAAAGCCTTCCAAAAACAATAAGAGCACTCGAAGGCCGCGCTATTCGACAGGGCGGGCCGAGCTGGACGCGCAGCTGGAAGAGCTGGTGAGCTCGGTTTGCCCGGGAGTGGAGAAAGACTACGTCCTCCAGATTGCGACCAGCGCCCTGAAACTGGGTCTGCAAAAGGCCAAGCGAGGCGATCTGAAGATAGCCAACACCGCGCTCAAGGAGATGCGGGTCGCCTTCAGAATGTTCACTCCGTATCGACGGGCGCCGAAGGTCACGGTATTTGGCTCGGCGCGCACCGAGCCCGGCCACGGGGATTACGAGCGTGCCGAAGAGCTGGGCCGGCGTATGGCGGAAGCGGGATGGATGGTGGTGACTGGGGCGGGAAGCGGCATCATGGGTGCCGCGCATCGCGGGGCGGGGCGCGACAAGAGTTTCGGTGTGAACATACGCCTGCCTTTCGAGCAGCACGCGAATCGAACCATCCGCGGAGATCGAAAGTTGGTCACCTTCCGGTACTTCTTCACCCGAAAGCTCTTTCTGCTCAAGGAGTCGTCGGCCGTGGTTCTGTTCCCGGGAGGATTCGGAACTTTGGACGAATGTTTCGAGGCCTTGACTCTCTTGCAGACCGGTAAACAATCACCCATCCCCGTCGTCATGGTAGAGAACCCGGAGACGACCTACTTCCGGGATCTGGTTGATTTCATGGAAAAGAGGATGGTCGCCGAGAGACTCCTCTCGCAGGAAGACATGTCACTTCTCCGGGTCGTAGACAGCCCGAAGGCAGCCTGCGAGGAGACCTTACGCTTCTACCGCATCTACCACTCCTCTCGCTACATCGGAGAGAAGCTTGTCCTTCGGCTTCGCCGCGCGCTGAGCCGACAGGAGCTCGAGCACCTCACCCATTCCTTCGCCGACATTCTGGGCTCGGGTGGAATCGAGGAGGTGCCGCTCTTGCCCGAGGAGTTGGAGGATTCCGAGATGAAGGCGCTCTCCCGCATTCAGCTGGGCTTCAACCGCCGAAGCTTCGGAAGGCTCCGCCAGCTGATCGACACTATCAACGGATTCGACTAATCCTCGAGCATGACGCTGAAGTCGGCGTTGCTCTCTATGACCTCGGCCGAGATCTCATCGGTGACCAGTGCGCGCAGGGTGTAGTCACCCGGCCGCAGCCCTCTCAGCGAGACCTCGCTCATGATGGCGACACTCGATGGATTCGTGGGCCGGTGATACGAGGGCACCACTTTGGAGAACAATCTCCCGTCCTTGAGGATGAAGAAGTCTACCCGCAACCGGGCCCGATCGTCTTGCCGATCCATTCGGTATCCGAAGGCCTGGATGTAAGCTGTGAGCGATTGGGGTGCGAACTGGCCGCCGATGCCGGGGATGAGTCGCCATCTTCCGAACTGGAACGGTGGGCGTGGCCCTTGAGGAGGGGGCGGGGTGGTTTCTATCGCTCCGGACACCAGGAGCAGGGTAGACAGTTTGAGTCCGTCCTCGCTCAGCGTCGGGACTTCGATGGACGTCGAAGCGCGGCCCAGCGCGCCGCTCGGATTGTCGCGAACCAGTGTTTCGATCTGATAGCGACCCGGCGGGAGTGTCACCTGCGCTTCATAAAGTAGACGACTGGCTCGATAGGACGCAAGCTCGGACTCCGCGACGCGGACCTCGATGCGTTCTTCGATGGGGGCAAGTTCGATCCCGGACGATGGCGATTCGGGGATGACTTGGAGCAGCACGTCTGCCTGATAGTGATAGCCATCGCCCTGTTCCGCCAGTTGGGGAGTGAGTCGAGCGTAGGGGATGGAGACGGTAATGGGAACCCAGGCCGAATCTTCACCTGACGGGAAATAAGCCGCTTCGGTCGAGAGCGGCAGTGAGGGAAACTCCGCGCGCGCTGTGACTTCGCGAAGCGGTGGAAGGTTGATCTGGGGGATTTTCTGAACCTCTCGTAGGTTTCTCTGGAAATCGAATTGATCCATCACCATCTGGGTGGGGCGTATTTGGGAGCGATAACCCGTATCCGGATCCATGAGCTCCCCTCCGCCGCGCATGAGGCCGATCGCCTCCAGCTCGCTCATCGCCCATCCGATGTTCGTTCGAAGCGGAGCCAGAACGTCCAGATTCGAGGCGTCGACCATTTCGAACTTGCCGGTCGTAGTGAAATCAACGAAACCGATATCGAAGGAAGCCGGGAGTCGAGAATTCGGCGCGTTGTTGTAGGTCCACACCTCGGACGGGCGCTCGAATGCCGTACGGCCGGCAGGGTTTCTCTCGATGGTATGGGGAGGGCCCAACAGGATATAGATCTTGCCCATATCCGTTGCCCAGCCGGGAGTGCCGGCCCCGAAGCTCTGGACCGCGTAGGCGAAGCGCCGCCGGTGCTCCTCGCGTACTTCATTCCCCGGTGTCTCTGGGTTCGTATCGCGCCTCTGCCAGAAAGACTCGATGAATGCAAGCCTATCGGTGGGGGCCGTCAACCGCTTGAAGCGATCCCGTTCTTCTCGAGAGATGATCCACTTGACGTACCGATTGACCCAGTCATCGAACAGCTCGTCCAACTCCTCGACGGTGGGGTAAGTGACGAAGCTGAACGTGTCGCCTACCACGAAGCTCCGATCGCCCTCATCGATCCGCAAGGAGATCCCCAGGCCGGTCTCGTGATAGACGTCGCCTACGCGTAGGGTTTCCGGATCAGCGTTCTTGCCCGATCGTGTAACCGAAAAGACAGCCCTCTCTGGATCGGCGCTCACGCACTGGATTGTGTAGAATTCGAGCGGGATGTTCTCGGGAACACTCAACACCGTAAGGGTACCGTCGCCCTGGCCCTGGAAGGTAGGGTGGGTAGCGCGTTCCGCTTCTGATTGAGCGGCCCACAACACGAGCGCGAGCATGAGCAATCTCATAACGAGGGAAGTCTAGCATGATCCACTTCTTGATGATGATGGCGTTGATGCAGGCGGAGCCCGCCGATCTTCTCATTAGAGGGGGGACGGTGGTGACCATGGATGCAGAGATGCAGGTTCTGGAGGGTGGCTCGGTCGTCATTCGGGGCGATCGTATCGCGGCGGTGCTGGCCTCAGGCGAGGCCTTGCCTGAAGCTCGTGAGGTGGTCGACGCGACCGGGCATCTGGTGATCCCCGGGCTGGTGAACACTCACGGCCACCCAGCAATGGTTCTGCTTCGAGGCCTTGCCGACGACATGAAGCTCATGGAGTGGCTGAACGACTTCATTTTCCCGGCCGAAGCCAAGAACGTGGACGAGGAGTTCGTCTACTGGGGAACCCTCCTCGCTTCGATCGAGATGGCATTGGGAGGAACGACCACGTTCAACGACATGTACTACTTCGAAGAGGAGATCGCTCGTGCGACGGATCGGGCGGGTCTGCGTGCTGTCCTGGGTCAGACGATCATTGGTTTTCTCGCCCCCGACTACGAGACAACGGACGAGGCTTCTCGTCGGCACCGAGGCCTTCATCCGTGAATACCGGAACCACCCCCGCGTGACCCCCTCGGTGGCACCGCACGCTCTTTACACCACGGATATCGAAGTGATCCGCCGCGCCCGGGAGTTGGCGCGAAAATACGACGTTCCATTTCAAATGCATGCTCACGAGTCGCGGCAAGAAGACGAGGCAGTCAAGCAGAAGATGGGTATGACCTCGGTACCGGCACTCGAGCAGTAGCAGGAGTGCTCGGGCCGAGAATGATTCTCCACCACGTCATCACCCTCACCGATGAAGACATCGCGACGCTGGCCCGTCACGGAGTCGGTACGTCCCACAATCTTGAAAGCGCCATGAAGGGGGCCTCGGGGCTGGCCCGTCCCTTGGATCTATTGGCCGCCGGGGTTCCGGTGGGTCTGGGCACGGATGGTCCCGCCAGCAACAACAATCTGGACATGTTCGAAGAGATGGACACCGCTGCCAAGGTTCACAAGCTTTATAGGGAAGACCCCACTGTGATGCCGGCAGCGACGGTCTTCCGGATGGCCACCATCGGGGCCGCCGAGGCGCTAGGACTCGCAGACGATATCGGCTCTCTCGAGCGGGGAAAGCTAGCCGACATCGTGCTGATCGATGTCGATCGGCCTGAGCTCACGCCCCTCTATGACGTGTACTCGCATCTGGTGTACACGATCAAGGGACCGCACGTGAGCTCGGTTCTCGTCGGAGGGAAGTTTGTGATTCGAGACCGTCAGGTTCTCACGCTCGACGTGGAAGAGGTGATGGCGAAAGCCCGGGAGATTCAGCAACGGATTAGCGAGAGTCTTGGCCGGGAGGCGCGGTGATGCGCGGTTGACACTAGGTCTTGTTCCTCTTCTTCCACTCTCGATCGAATCGTCGCCGTTTGAGGAAGGATTTTTGGGTTCCTACGCTCATCGTCGAGAGGCCGGCATAGAGGTTGGCATGGGCGATCGCATCTCGCTCGGCCATGCCTTCCGCCAAGAAGACGGCGAAGCTACCGATGAAGGCATCGCCCGCACCGGTCGTGTCCTTCACCTTTACTTTGTAGGAAGGAATGAGCTCCATTCCCTCCTTGCCGGCCAAGAGCGCGCCTTTTTCTCCCAGCGTGATGATCACCCTGCCGATGCCTTGGGCAAGAAGGTATTCGGCGCAGGCCTTCGCCTGGTCCACGGTATCCACCGGTTTGCCAGTTATGGTCGCCGCTTCCGACTCGTTGGGAATGAAATAGTCGACGTTGGCGAGCTTCTTTAGATCCACCCGCGTTGCCGGGGCGGGGTTCACGATACAGCGGATCTTGTTCTTACGCGCGAAACGCACTGTGTGGTAGACGGTGGCAAGGGGAATCTCGAACTGAAGGATGATGGCGTCGGCCTTCTTGAGGCGGCGAGCGGCTTGATCGACTACCTTGGCAGTCACCTTATCGTTGGCCCCCTTCACCACCACGATTCGATTCTGGCCGCTCTTGTCGACGAAGATGGGAGCCACACCGCTGGCAACACCCTTGACCGTCTTGACGTGGCGAGTCCCGATGCCCAGCGATTTGAAGTTCTTGATCGTCGCCGGGCCAAACAGATCATCCCCAACCCGGGCCACCATCTGCACCTTGGCGCCGCAGTATTTCGCCGCCACCGCCTGGTTGGCCCCCTTGCCCCCGAATCCGAGATCGAAAGAATCTCCGAACACCGTCTCTCCCGGCTTGGGGAAATGATCGGTGAAGCTAGTCAGGTCGACGTTGGCACTTCCGACGACCGCAATGTGTGCTTGAGGTTTAGTCATGAGTGCGGCTCCTACGGCGTCCTCGGTGGTGCGGACACGCGCTCAATAAATGTTTCAACGAATCGGTCGCCGTCCACGACAACCGGCACTTCAGCGTTTGGCTTGACCTTGGAGAAACTCGTGATCTCGTAGTGATCGCCCACGTCACTCACGTTTTCCAGCAGCAGGTAGCGGTTGGCGACCGTCTCCCCATAGGTCAGCTCTCCTTTCGTCTCCACATCGATGTGCATCGGTCGGAGCTCGGTGGCGAAGGACTTGTCAAAGGCAATTCCCACCGTGAGGGGGTCGTGAAGCTCGGCACCCTCGAATCCGATGCTCTCCGCAAAGCCTATGTAGAAATCGTTGATGTCGGCTACGAACTCTCCGAGAGGAGATCCGGAATTGGCCAGCATGGGAAGATGCCGACGGTAGAGCTTCGCCTGTCGGGTGGCTGCCAGGCCCACCATGGTGATGGGGATTCCGGAGTTGAAGACAATCTTGGCGGCCTCGGGATCATTGTAGATGTTAGCTTCGGCGGCCGGGCTTGCATTACCGCCTGCGATGGAGCCTCCCATGAGGATGATCTCCGGAATCTTCGAGGGCAAAGTGGGATCCTCGCGGAATGCCAAGGCAATATTGGTGAGCGGGCCCACCGGAACAAGGGTTATTTCGCCGGGATTGGCGTTCACGATCTCGATGATGACGTCTACCGCGTGGCGAGGATCGAGCTTCTTGGTCGGCGGCGGGAGTTCGACGTCCCCCAATCCGTTCCTTCCATGAATCCACTCGGCAGTGACCAGTTTCTTCACCAGCGGATACTTCGCTCCTCTAGCCACGATGATGTCGGGGCGCCCGGTGAGCTCCACGAGCTTGAGGGCATTTTCCGCCCCCCGATCGACGATGACGTTTCCGAATACGACGGTGATGGCTTCGATTTGTAGCTCCGGCGACTGGGTTGCCAACAGCACCGCCATGGCATCATCGATTCCGGGGTCGATGTCAAGGATGATGCGCCGCGGGTTCTCGGCCGTGGGATCTTGCAAGGCGGTGCTGTTGGCGGCGCCGCCCGCGGCTACTGTCGCCGCGAAAAGGAGTGCGAATCGTTTCATCGAGTGAAGTCTCCCATTAGAACGCATTGGCGATGACGGCGATCGCTCCCGCATAGAAAATAAACATCAAAGCCAGATACATTTTTGCCCTGCTGTTCGCTCCCGCGAATTCTTTCCATACGAACAGCCCCCAGATAGCGGCGACCATCGGCGCGCTTTGCCCGATCGCATAGGAGATCGCGAAGCCAGCGGATCGACCGGCAATGAGATTGAATGCCGTTCCGATGCACCAGATGAAACCACCCACTAGACCCAGCACGTGCCAGCTGGGTTGGCCTTGCGTGTAGCCCGCGAGAGAGACCGGCTTTCCAACCAGCGGCTTCTCCATGAAGTAGATGTTGAAGATGAAGGTCGAAACAAGAGCCGCGAGCGTAAAAAAGACAATGCTCGTATAGGGCGTCAGCTGCCCGGCGCCTTCCGCCATGGAGGCGGCGGTGAAGGGTGACCAACTTCCCATGAGGAGACCGCTCACGATACAGATCCAAAGGCCCTTCTTCGTTACTTTCAGCTTGCCTCCGCCGAGCTCCTTGTAAGCGAGTGCGTCGGCGATGATGGCCACCAGAACGAGGGCGACTCCGGTGAAGAGCATGGCAGGGTTGCCGGTTCTTTGTACGAGGTAAGTCAGGATGGTACCTAGCACGAGCGCCGTGCCGATGGCCACGGGAAAGGCAACCGAGAGTCCGGCGATGGCAATGGCGGCGACGAGAAGGATGTTGGCCAGGTTGAAAATCGTCCCCCCCAACATGGCGAGGCCGAGTCGCGGCCCGGTCGCTTGTGTGAGGTTGGGGATGAACGCTTGGTCACCGCCGGTCCAACTGCCCAAAGTAAATGCCAGGAGGAGTGCCATCACGAAGATGCCAATGGCGTAGTCCCAGTAGAAGAGCTCGAAACGGACGCCTTTGGTGAGCTTGTATGTATTGGCCCACGAGCCCCAGCAGATCATGGAGATGATCATCAAGAGAAGAGCAAGTCCATAAGACTCGGGTATGAACATGTTTCCCCTTTCTCGCCTAGGGAGTGAGCGGGCGGATAGCGACACCCGTAGAATGATTGCAGCACTCTAGCATAAAGGGTCGGTTATTGAACGTCAGGGGAACCGACAGGTCGGCGCATCAACTCGAGGAAAGCCTCGATGAAGCGAGGATAGTCCAGATCGAATTGCACGATGGCTCGCCGAACTCCGGGCGGCGGTTTCCGATTTTGATTCCAGTACAGCGTTGTCCCGTAGGACGCACCGTGGTCGATCTCGACGTCGAGCCACATCTCCTCCGCCCGGGTGACGACATCCGGCTCGATGAGGGCGAGAACAGCGATCTGGTCAAACATGAAGGGGGCGACCGCGTGATCGGCCTGTCCGGTCAGGAATGTCCTCGCAAAGTACTGCGCGATGGGGGAGTCCCCCTCAGCGGCAGCGGACGCGACTTCCCGAGTAAACGGGACCTGCCAGGTGATGTTGAGCGGGGAGACGGTAACGCGGCGCCAGGGTGCTCTGAGAACTATCCGCGCCGCCTCCGGATCCATCCAGAAGGTGAACTCGGGGACCGTACCGATGCCGCCACCCATGATGACGATCTCCCGCGCCAGAGTTGCTATCTCTGGATCCTTGGCCAGCGCGAGGGCCACGTTGGTCATTGGCCCGATTGCGGCGAGAACAACTTCCCCGGGGTGCTTGCGGATCGTTTCGATGATGAAGTTGGTGGCGTGAGTCGACTCCGGCTTCCGCGCCGCGAACTTTCCGTCCGGCGGGCGGACCTCTCGTGGGCCCGGGCCTCCTTCTCGCCAGGCACCTTTGTAGCCACCGGGGGTGGTCTCGCCGAAGAGAGCCTCTCGGCGTCTCATTTCCTCCTGGCTATTGATGAGTGGACGCTCTGAGCCCGGGAATACAGGGACGTCTGGCCGGCGCGCAATTTCCAGCAGCCTCAAGGTGTTGGCCACCTCCTGTTGGAGCCAATCGTTGCCGGTAACCACCGTCACGCCCAACAGATCCACTTTTTCGGATTGCGCTAGTATCAAGAGCGCCACGGCGTCGTCCATGGCGAAGCCGAGGTCGGTGTCGACGACGACCTTGAGCCGTTCTTGTGATGCGACCGGTGACGTGAGGAAGATGAACAGAAAGAAAGTGACGGCATGAAAAAGGAGCCATTGCCCGTCCGTAAGCCGACTAACAGCGGCGAGTCGGGGATGTCCCGGCCGCTGTTGAATTTGGTCGGGTAGCGGCGGCACCTGTGAATACTCTTAGGCAGCAAACTCATCGCTGTCAAGAGATTTCTGTTTGCTTCTAAGCGCGTGAACGAGAGCGCCCATATGGCGATAGCCTTTGATACGCCGGAACTTTTTCTGCGCGGTGACGACGCCAAGAGCGGTCCATCGGCGAACCATGGAAGGACTCTACCAACGCTTGACGTTTCTCGATACTCTGCGAATGGTTCCGTTGAGATTCTCAATGGCGTTCGTCGTGGCAAGAGACTGGCGAAGTAAGGCGGGCAGCGCGAGCTTCACGACCGTGAGTGTCTCTTCCATCCCTTCACGAAGGCTTCCGGCAGCTTCGTCGTAGCCGTTTCGCTCGAGCCACGACACCAATGCCTGAAGTCGCTTGCGCGCCTTGTCGGCACTCTTGCACTTGTAGGCTTCCTTCATCGTCTGGAGCACGTAGGCGTGACGAGACTTGGGAAGGTACGAGCGAAGATTCCGGAGTTTATGGATCTGGCACCTTTGGATGACCGCGAGGTCCCCCAAAACGTCGACGAGTGCCTTGCGGATGCCTTTGCCTCCGTCCACTACGCAGAGAATCGACTCATCGACGCGCAAGCCTCGCTCGAGAAGGTCCTGCAACATCGCGGTGCACACCCGAGAGTTCTCCGTCGAGCCCAGCCATATACCCAGGGGCACCTTCGTTCCATCTATTGTGATACCGAGAGTTACGACGACGGTCTGTCCGGCCACCTCAAGGCCATCCAGCATCAGTGCCGCGAGCTCGAACTCCTCTAGCCGCCGAGACAGGTATTCCTCGAGCTTCTTAGTCGTCTGGCTCACGAGGTGACGGCTGGCGGCACTCTTACTCGTGCCACGAGACTTCAACTTGGCCGCGGGTTTGTCCAGACTCGATTCGTAATTTCGGGTCGATACCCCCACCAAGATCTGATTCAACACTCGCTCTGGAAGCGGGTCTTCTTCACGGAAGGCTTCGAAGTGTGGAAGCGACGCCTCCTCGCCCGACTTCGAGCGAACTCGAGGTCGCGACACTTGGATGCGACGACCACCGAAGCTCAGCTCTCCGTTCGTGCTCCCACAGTGGTTATGAGTTCGCTCCTTCTCGTGCTTGCCCTTGAGCCCCGCGATCTCCTCGGCGTCCTCTCTGAGCAGTAGGTGCAGAGCTGTCAGTCCTTGCTCGTACACCCATTCCGTCAGATCCGCCTTCGTGGCCGCGATCCCAGCTATCATCGGTAGCAGTATCTGACCGACTTGGCCAACTACCTTGCCCGTAGGCGAGTGCGTTTGCTTTCTTACTGGCTTCTTTGATTTCCTAGGCATTGGTGGCTCCTTGTCCCCCTCTGGAGACGGTTTATTGGCAGACCTATTCTTAGGCCGGCCAAGGAGCCGCCGCTACCCCAAATTCAACATCCGGCGGGACATCCCCGGCGAGTCCCCTCACGGGGGCAGTCTATGAGAAGCGACTGATGACAGCAAGGTTCAGGGGTTGAATGTCATTGACAGGGGGGATGGGGGTCGTTAGAATTTGCTCGGTTTCATTCATTCTCAAGCGGAAATTCGCGGGGACCCAGCGCTTGTTGGCCAGAGCGCGGGTCCGACGGAGGGAGATGTATACAAAGAGCTCATACTGTAAGTTCTTCCTAGTTCTACTCGTTCTCCTGCTGGGGACAACATCGACTTCCGCTCAGGTTCTCGATAGGGGCGAGATTACGGGAACCGTCCTGGACGAGACGGGCGCCGCCCTTCCAGGCGTCACAGTCACCGTCACCCATTTGGAAACCGGCTTGACCCGAGTGGTGGTCACCAACGAATCGGGCCGGTATCGGGCTCCGTTGCTGCCGGTGGGGTCCTACCGCATCGAGGCGGCGCTTGCTGGCTTCGCGACCTTGACCCGAGAAGGCGTCGTCGTGACGGTCGGGTCCGCGCCGGTCATCCCTCTCACGTTGCCTCTGGCTAGCGTGACGGAAGCCATCACGGTCACCGCTGATACACCGATCGTAGCAACGGCACAAGCGGTCGCCAGCACGACTCTGAATCAGGAAGCTGTCGCGACGCTACCTATCAACGGGCGAGACTTCCGCGACTTCGCGACACTAACCCCGACGGCCACGGTGATCCCGGGGCTCCGCTCCGCCATTCGTTTTGGCGGCCAGTCCGGAGACTACTCGATGCTCAGCGTCGATGGGGCCGACATGACCAATCCCTTCTTCGCCGAGTACACGGGTTCTTCGGAGGTCAAGGGCCTCACCATTTCCCAGGAAGCGGTCCAGGAGTTCCAGGTCCTGGCCAACGGGTTCGCCGCCGAGTTCGGCCGCTCCACGGGAGGGGTCATGAACGTGGTGACCAAGTCGGGCAGCAACGAGTGGCGCGGATCGGGCTTCATCTTCCTCCGGGATTCTGCCCTGCAATCCGAGGATCCCTTCGGCTTCAAGTCTGAGGACTTCTCGCAGCAGCAGTTTGGGGGCAGCATCGGCGGGCCGATCGCCCGGGACAAGGCGTTTTTCTTCTTTGCCGCCGACATCCAGGATCTCGACGACACCGTTTTCACCCGGTTCACCCGCGACGTGAGTGGCGTTGCAGTCCCTCAATTGGGCATCTCCGATCTGGCCGATCTCGAGGGCGCCACCCCGGAAAAAACGGACATCAAGTCCATCTTTGCCAAGGTCGACGTCGATGTGTCTCAAAACAATCGCATCAGCGCTCGCCTCAACTTTAGTGAAAACAACAGCAACTCCTTCACCGGCCGCGGCCAGAACGTGGTGGCCGGCGCCGGTGGCGGGCTCGACGGAAGCTATAACAATTTCGAGAACTTCCGCGACACAGCCTGGTCGGTGGTGGCGAGCTTGACGAGCGTCATCGGCACTAGGGCCTTCAACGAGTTCAAGTTTCACTACTCCACAGAGGACCGACCGCGGGAGGCGTTGAGTGACCTACCCGAGAGCCAAATTCTCGATACCGGGTCCTACGGACGCCGCTTCTTCCTCCCCATCACAGGGATCAACAACCGGATTCAGATCACGGACAGCTTCAGCTATCTCTTCGGCAATCACGACCTCAAGTTTGGAGTGGATTGGAACCGGGTCGGGCTTCTCGACAATGCCTTCATCGGTTGGTCGGCGGGGACCTTCTTCTTCGACACGCTCGAACAGGTGCAGGCCGGAACCCCGACCGGCTTGGCGCAGAGGTTCTTCCTCAATGGCTTTACGCCCGATGACCACGTGACCCCCGACTACTATACGAACGAGCTGGGACTCTTCATTCAGGACAAGTGGCAGGTGAACCCGAACCTCACGGTCAGCTATGGCGTGAGATTCGAAGGACAATGGAACGGCGATCCCAAGTTCCCCATCGTAGGTATCGATGGGCAGGTACCGTCGACCCGTCAGGCTCCCGGCACAGATTTGATGCCGGTGCCGCAGACCATCGCCAATGACACCAACAACTGGGGCCCCCGGCTGGGCGTTTCCTGGGATCCCGGCGGGGACGGGCGCAGCGTGGTGCGAGGATCGGCGGGGCTCTACTATGGACGAACCGCCCAGATCTTCATGCCCGCCAGTGGAGGCGGCTTCCAGTCGGCGCCCGCGTTCCTCTTCCCGGCGCCGCTCCCCTTTCCGCAGCTTCTTCCCGCCATCATTCCGGAAGGCGAGCAGGCCCCTTCCACCTTCTCCATCGGTTTCGTGGGTGACGACTTCAATAACCCCCGTGTGTTGAATACCAACATCGGCTACGAGCGGGAGGTCGCTGAGAATCTCGCCCTGGGCTTCGATTTCGTGTACACGCGCACCGAGAACGGCCGTGTCGGCGGGGGAAGCGCCGCCTTCAACAGCTTCGACCAGAACACCTTTTCCGCCACCGGGGTTGATGAGTTCGGACGCCCTACCGGCGTGGACAGCGGCTTCACCGATTCGGATGGCGACGGTGTGATTCTCCGCCGGCCGGATGGCACCATCGCCATTGCGGACATCTTGTCCAGTCTGGGCTGGGCGCGCTACAAGGCCTTCACGGTCTCCGCGAAGAAGGCCTTTACACAAGGGGTCCAGTTCCAAGCCTTCTATACCTGGTCTCGGGACGAGGGGAACGCCGACAGCGAGCGGGACTCCGACGTGTTTTTCGGTATATCGAACCCAAATCCCGCCGGTCCCGCCCTTGAGCAGGATTTCGGAATCGACGAGAGAGACATCACCCACCGCTTCATATTCCAGGGCACCGCCGAGGTGGGAGCCGGATTTACCGTCAGCGGGATCGTTCAAATGCAGTCTGGCCGTGCCGCTCCCGCTTACACACTCACCGATGTCAACGGCGATGAGATACAATCAGGGGGTATCAACTTCGATCATGCGGTACTGAACGGCGAGCTCCTGCCGCGCTTCCCGTTTCGCCAGCCCAATTTCTACAACGTCGACCTCAGGGTAATGTGGAGCGGGAACATGGGCAACGCCGGTGAGATCGATCTGCTCTTCGAGATGTTCAATTTGTTCAACTTCGAGAATCTGGAGAGCCGGATCTGGCACGTCGAGCTTGCCAATTTTGGCGAGCCTACCACTTTTGCTGGGAATCCACTCACCGCCCAGTTCGGTGTTAGGTATCGCTTCCCGGGTCGCTGAGACAAGAGACGGTAGCTGCTAGAATACCGGCCGGGGCCTTCTGGGCCCCGGCCTTTTTTGTTGGATGAGGCTCTCCGAAATGCGAGGGATGCGTGTTGCCCCACTACTTGTGTTCTCGGCATGGATTGCCGGACAGGAGCAGCAGGGGCAAGAAGACTTCCAGGCCGTTCTAACCCGGGCCCTGTCGGCAGATCGCGAGGGAAGTCTGGCGGAAGCGTCCACCGCCTACCGCGAGGCGGTCCGTCTCAGGCCAGACGTCCCTCACATTCACTATCAGCTCTCCTGGACACTCCTTCGCCAGGGCCTGCTCACCGAGGCATTGGAGTCTGTGGAGCGAGCCATCGCCCTCGATCCCGAGCAGGCAAGCTTCCGCTTTCTCCAGGGTTCTATTTTCCGCAGCCTGGACGATGCCCGTCGAGCCGAGGCGGCTTTCGAGAACGCCGTCCGATTGTCACCCGACTCGGGAGAGGGCTATCTAGCTCTAGCCGATCTCTATCAGTCCGGCCAGCAGTTTGAAAAGGCAGTCGCCGCTCTACGCTCCTATCTCGAGCTACACCCCGGTGACGTCCAGGCTATGTACTTCTTGGGAACGAACCTGATTTACGGGAACAAGTTGGAGGAGGCCCTGGACGTGCTGGATCGAGTGATCGACTTGCAACCCGATCATGCCCGAGCCTGGTTCCGAAAGGCGCATGTCGAGGCCCAAAAGCCCGAGACCATGGAAGCCGCGCAGGGGAGCTACCAGAGGTCGCTGGAGCTCGATCCCTCCTATGCTTACTGCTGGTACGAGTACGGCACGGTTCTGGGAAAACTCGGGGAGGCCGAACAAGCTGTGCCGGCCTACCAACGTGCGCTCGAGCTCGATCCGGAGTTGGAACAAGCCGATTACGCACTGGGTACGCTCCTGGGCCGTTTGGGAAGAAGCGAAGAGGCTATGATCTACCTCGAACGCTTCAAGGCCAGGCGGGATCGGACCACTCGTCAGAGAGAGGACAACCGCCGAGCGGTGGCCGCCTTTGGCCGGGGCAGGGAGCTCCTGGAGGCTAGTCGAGTTGAGGAGGCCATCGACGCGTTCCTGGAGTTGACCGAGTTGAGCCCCCAGAGCCACCAGGGATACGTCTTCTTGGCCAAGGCCTACGCGTCACTCGGGCAAGTTCCGGTGGCGATAGGGTACGTGCGGCGCGCCATGGAGCTTTCTCCCGGTTCTAGTGAGTATCCGTACTTGCTTTCCATCTTTCTCAGAGACCAACGAAATCTCGCCGGCTCGCTGGAAGCCATTCGAAAGGCGATCGTCCTCGATCCACAAAACAGTCTCCTGCACAATGCGAAGGGCGCCATCTTGAGTGATGCCGGTGACTCGGTGGAAGCCCTCGTCGCCTTCGAGAGGGCGAGGGAGCTCGACCCCGCCAACCCCACCTACAGCCTGAATCTGGCCGCCGCCTACGACGAGATGGGTGAGGCCGAAAAGAGCGCCGAAGCCATGGAGCAGTATCGTCAGCAGGCGGGCGGTGAGGTCCGCCCCTAAGGGACGACACTCGTGGCGGTAGCTCGAGTCGACTTGGGCCGTTTCGGGATGTGGGTTCTCGCCGTTCCGTTCTTTGTTGTGCCCTGCGCCACCGGGGGGCTCGGGATTACCAGCTGGTGCCGCAGCAGCTCCTCGCCGGCTACGAACGCGCCAGATTTCAGTTCAACGTTGTGGTCGGCTCGGTGGCGGCCATCTCGCTACTGGTCGGCGGGATCGGCATCATGAATATCATGCTGGCCAACGTCAGCGAGCGGACCCGGGAGATCGGAATCCGTCGTTCACTCGGTGCATCCCGTGCCGACGTGGTGTGGCAGTTCCTTTCCGAAGCGGTATTGCTGACGGGAGTGGGCGGGACGGCGGGAATCGTGCTGGGAGTGCTGGCGTCTCTGGCGGTGTCCCGTTTCGCGGGCTGGGCTACGTCAACGAGTGCTCTAGCGCTACTGACGGCGTTGGCTTTGGCCACCGCAACCGGTCTGGGCTTTGGAATCTACCCGGCGTGGCAAGCGGCGAGCAAGAACCCCGTGGAGGCTCTGCGACACGAGTGAGACGGTTTTTGCGAGCGGAGGACAGCGAGCGAACGAAGAGAGAGCGAGCAGTGATGGAATGCGCCGACGAGCTACGCTTGCTTGAAGCTGTCCACCGCCTCCTTCTCATCGTCGAACACTTCGAAGAGAGGCAAGAGCTTCGCCGTCGATAGGGAGTTTTCGACCCTGGAATGCGGCCTCAAAATCTTCAGCTGACCGCCGAACCGCTCCACCATGCGGTGGCTGGCCACTAGCTCACCCATTCCCGCGCTGTCCATGAAGTCCACGCCCGACAGGTTCACGACGAGGCGCGTGCGACCGGCAGCCACCAGCGTGTCGATGGCTTCTTGAAGCATCTGATCGCCGCCTCCAGCGATGACCCGGCCGGAAATGTCGAGGATGGTGACACCCTTGTTCTCGCGTAGATCCAGCTTCATTGGTTTTTCGGAGGCTGGCCGTCAGCCCCTCAACCCCTTCAACCTAAGACGCGCCGCAACGCATCCCGATTGACTTGAACCGAGGACCGCTCCTGAAGAGTCTGCAGGTAGGCGGCCCAAAACAGTTGGCGCTTTTGAGCCAGCACTTGCTCGGTGAAGCTATCTTTTTGCGACGCGAACTCTTCGGCGTCGAAACCGGTCCGTTCTTTGACGCGCAGTATGACGTAGCCGTTCGGTGAGGCAAGCGGTGCGGAGAAGGTGTCCACCTCTTTTTCGAACGCCGCCTGCTGGACCGCGGGGGAGCGTCCCGCTTCGGGGAGCTGGGTTCCACGGTAGAAGCTATCGGCGGTCTTCAATTCCAATCCGGCAGCCTGGGCCGCGCGGGACGCGTCGCCAGCTTCTTGGAGTTGGCGCGCGACGTCGTCTGCCTTGGTTCGAGCGAGTGCCATAGCGGAGTCTTGCAGAAAATCTCGTTCAACCTGTTCTTCGATCTCTTCGAGCGCGGGCAGGTGCGGTTCTCTTTCCTCGATTACCTCGAAGAAGACATAGCCCTGACCCTGTCCGAGCGCGGGCGAGACATCACCAATGGGAAGCTCGAATACCAGGTCACGAAACTCCTGCGACCCCCCCAGCTCGGGCACGGGATCTTGCCTTCCTAAAAATGGAGTCTCGTGGGTGTCGATCAACTCGTACTGTTGGGCGAATCCCTCCAGGTTGTCCGTCGAGCGCAGATACTCACTAGCTTGTTCGACCGCCTGCTCCATCAACCCGACCGCCTTTTCCCGAACCAACGTTTGGCGTATCTCGTCACGCACCGAGTCCAGCGGACGATCGATTGCGTCTTGACGCTCCGTGACTTTGATGATGTGGAAACCGTAGGGGCTTCTCACCAAGCCGGAGGTTGCGCCTACTCCCAAAGAGAAGGCCGCCTGCTCGAACTCGGGCACCATCTCTCCGGGGCCGAAGAAGCCCAGGTCGCCACCCTGCTCCGCCGTCGTATCCTCGGAATACTGGCGGGCGAGCGCCGCGAAATCGCCGCCGGCATTGACTTGGGAGAGCACTTCTTCCGCGCGCTGGCGAACCTGCGCCTCGTCATTCTCGGTCGTCTTCAAGAGGATATGGCTCGCTCTCACTTGCCCGGGTATCTCGTACGAAGGAAGGTTCTGATTGTAGCGTCGCTCGATCTCGCGGTCGGTGACTTTGGCCGCGGGCTGAAAGGGGTCGGGCGTGATGCTCAGATACCGTATGCGTCGCTGAAGCGGCAGTTGGTATCGCTCCTTGTTCTCTTCGTAAAAGCTGGCCAGCTTTTCCTCGGCTACTTCGCTGTCGGCTTCGACCTCATCCTTGGTGATGAAAACATACTCGAGGTGCGCCATCTCGTTTCGATCGCGATACTGGCGCTCCACCTCGTCCGGGGTTATCAGGACACCGTCGGTTATCCGGGTCTGGAGCTTCTGGCGCAGGATCTGGTTGCGAACTTGCGCCTCGAACCGCGCCGCGGTCAGCCCATTCTGTGCAAGGATTTGCAAGTAAACCTGCTGCCCGATGAACTTTCCCTGGCTTTGAAACGTCGGATCGCTCAAGATCCGTTCGGCGACCTCCTCGTCGGTCACGGCGATTCCCTGACGCTGGGCCTCCACCAAGAGCAGCGCGTCTTCGATCAGACCACGCAGAACCATGTCTTCTAGACCCATCTGCCTCATCAGAGTGGGTGAGTACTGTGCTCCAAGCTGCGAGCGATACAGCTGTTCCTGGAGGCGGTAGCGTTGCAAAAACTGTTGCGCCGAGATCGAAACGTCCTCGACCCTGGCTACTTCTTCCTCCAGGCCGCCTCCACCCAAGGACGGTCCAACGAAATCAGGGATGTAGAGAATGACGAACGCAATGATGACCAGGAACAGCAGGAACGATCCCACCAGGTAACCGAATGTCTTACGGTTTCGAAAGTACCTCAGCATCAGTTGGCCTCAAACCCATCATGCTAACGAATCGGCGAGATTCAAGCAAACGTCGCTGGCGCACGGGACAGGCCACCGAGGGCTTCGCGGCAGGCACCGGGGAGGTCGGGGGGTGGTTAACCCCTGCTCTAACAGGAGGATTGGGGAGACGGCCGGCTCACGAGTTCTTTGAAAACCGTCCCCGACTGTGATAAAATCGTGTGTGGTATAGCTTTAGACTCCAATGCCAAGTCAAAGACCGTACGGTGACGGAAGCGGGCTTCACGTCGAATGGGTAACGGTCCGACACCGGACCGTGTACCTGTTAATCGTGAGCGGCGTCGTGCTCCTTTTAGGGGCGGCGGCTGTCTACTACTTCGGTTTCCAAATAACCGCGGGACGTGAGGACGAATCCCCCACGCCGGACGTCGCGCTTCAAACGAGCGCGCACTTCGTCGAGATCACGGGAACTGTCAAAATCCGCAAGGCGGGGACCTATGCTTGGATCGACGCCGAAATGGGCATTCCCTTACAGAAAGACGACCATATCCGCACCGACAGTAAGGCGGCGGCGCAAGTGCGCTTCTTTGATGGCACGGAGTATTTCGTCAAGCCGGACACGATTCTCGTTATCGAGGAGACTCACGAGGATCCCAGGACCAACGTTCGTCGAGTCGCCGTCAAGCTGACCTCAGGGCAGGTCAACCTCCAGACGCCGGCCAGGAACGTTGCGGGCTCCCGCTCCGAGCTGGCGACACCCAATACCGAAGCCAGCTTCGACGAGAGGACGGTTGCCGACGTTCGTTACGATGAAGAGAATCAAACGTCCGGTTTTACCGTATTCCGTGGGTCGACCGATCTGCGGGCGGGAGAAGAGCGCGTCAAGTTGAACTCCAACGAAGAAGTGAAGGTCAAGGCGGGGAGCAGCTTTTCCGAAATCGTTCGGCTTCCCGGCATACCGACGGTGGAATCACCCGCTCATCTGTCGACACAAGTGCACCGCGACCCGGCGAGTGCGAACACCGTGCTGAAGTGGCATGCGGTCGAAGGCGTGAGTCGTTACCACGCGATGCTGGATCGGACGCCGAACTTCAGCGATCCCATTTGGGAGAGCAGGGTGCGGGGTTTCACCGCGGTCGTCCCAGGCCTGGCAACCGGAACCTACTACTGGAAGGTTAGCGCAGTGGACGAGGAGAGTCGCGAGGGCGGGTTCAGTGAGTTCGCGAAATTCAGCATAGCGACTCGTCCTTCGGGCGCTGAGCCTCCCAAGCTGCTCGTGTCCCAGCCGGCCGTGTCCATCGATGGTGTCGTGCGTTTCAAGGGGGTGACAGATCCCGATGCCGTGGTGACGGTGAACGACGAGCGGGTCTCGGTGAAACCCGATGGATCCTTTCAACATTATTTCATTATCCAAAGCCCTGGACGCCATGACATCGTAGTCGAGGCCTACAAGCGCAGTGGAGGCGCCGCGGAGAAGGTGTTCCAGGTAACTGTGGGCTCCGGCGGGTAGTGATCGGCCCCCGCCGGATTGCCCAGGCTTTTCACACGAAGCACCAACGAACAGCAAGGAAAAGAGACTCTTGACGGCCCCAAGGCCCGACTCCTGGCGGCTTGTAAAGTCTGAGCGCGGGAGCCTACGCGAACCGGTCGTAGATTTTCGCGACGGATCGGATGGCGGGAGCGAGCATACCGAGCGTCGGACGGTCCCGCGCATCGCCTTGTTCTACTCGAATCCAGAGGTCTTGCGGTCGTTCGACTCGCTCGGTGCGATGGGGGCGCTCGAGCTGACCGCCTTCGAGCTCGCCGGGTTCTCTAACCCGGGTGACAGGGCCCCTCGCAGTTGGAAGAAGGACCAGCGTTTCGAGGCTGTGGTCGTGGAGGCAACCGCCGATGCAGGACGCTACAAGAAGCTCGTCGCTTGACGCTCGTCGAGCCGGCCGCCATTGCGTTGGAGAACGCCTTCTTGTTTCAGAAGACCGAAAAGCTGGCTATAACGGACGACCTGACGAAGCTCTATAACTCTCACTACTTGGGAATCTGTTTGGGGCAAGAAATCGAGAAAGCGACTGAGGAGCGGACGTCACTAGTGGACTGTAACATTTAAGTGTTTAGTAGTAATATCTCTCTCATGCGAGGGAGAGCCGTTGTGTTGACTCAAGCGGAACATAGGGAGCTTGGCAAACGAGTTTCGAGCCGTAGCGGTCGAGCGGATGACGCGCGGATCGCTCGGATGTTGCTCTTGCTGGCAGACGGTGCAAGCTATACGCAGGTGCAGCAGACGGTGGGCTGCACGGCGCCTTTTATCAGCAAGTGGAAACGCCGATTCTTGGAGGAGCGTCTGGCAGGTCTGTACGCGCGTCACGAGGGGCGTCCGATTCAAGTGCTCACGCCTCGGATGGAAGCACGGATTCTTTCGTGGACGCAGAAAAAACCGACCGACGGCTCGACTCACTGGAGCACGCGTCGACTTGCGAAGAAGCTGGGAATCCATCACATGATGGTGGCTCGCACTTGGAAAAAGCATGGTCTCCAGCCACACCGAATTGAGCATTACAAGGCCTCCAACGATCCGGATTTCGAGACGAAGGCAGCGGATATCATCGGTCTATATATGAATCCACCTCAGCACGCTGCGGTGTTTTGTATTGATGAGAAAACGGCGATCCAAGCCCTGGATCGACGGGACCCGATCTTGCCGTTGTCTCCCGGGCGGGCCGAGCGACACGGTTTCGAGTACGTCCGGCATGGAACGCTTTCTCTCTACGCCGCCTTCGACACGAAGACGGGGGTGGTTTTGGGCAAGACTGTCCGCCGCCATACCAGCCAGGAGTTCGTCGCCTTCTTGGAGCAGCTGGTTGCGAGCCACAAGCGAAAGCGCGAAATACATGTCATCCTCGACAATCTGTCGGCTCACAAGACCGCCAAGGTCGCACAGTTCCTCGAGGCCAACCCAAAAGTCCGACTCCACTTCACACCCACATATTCCTCCTGGCTGAACAAAATCGAACTCTGGTTCTCCAAGATCGAGCGTGCCCTGATCCATCGAGGCGTGTTCACGTCAACCCACGACCTGACCCGCAAGATCATGCGCTACATTCGCAAGTACAACGAAGACCCCAAGCCCGTGAAGTGGACCTACAACGATCCGTCACGACGCATTAAAACCACTAAACGTTCAGTTGTTACAGTCCACTAGCAGTGATCTTCCTCGACCTGGACGGCTTCAAGGGGGTCAACGACACACACGGCCACCTATGCGGCAGTCGCACGCTCTTCGAAGTGGGCGACATTCTGAGGCGGTCCGTCAGAGAGGAAGACATCGTGGCCCGCTACGGCGGAGACGAGTTCGTGGTCGTCTTGCCACAAACGGACGGCAAGGCGGCGTTTTCGATCGCCGAGCGCATGCGGCAGGCTCTCAATGGGCACGAATTCCTCCACGGTTTCGACCTCGCGGTACATTTGTCAGCCAGCTTTGGGATCAGCAGTTTTCCAGAGCACGGCAGCATGCCGCAGGACCTTATTCAAAAGGCAGACCAAGCAATGTATAGTGTCAAAGAAAGCGGAAAGGACGCAGTAGCGGTAGCTGGCAGCTGATCTTTGCCATGGTAAGCGTTCCTGGTTCCTTGCTCATACGCTCGAGGCGCGTCCGAGGATAAGCGAGTCGGTCCCACTCGAGGAACCACGTTAATACCGCCGAAAGGCTTAGATGAATTTGCGCTCTATTTTTAGTGCGTTCTCCAACGAGCTCGCCATCGACTTGGGCACGGCCAACACGCTCGTCTTCATTCAAGGTAAGGGCATCGTCGTTTCAGAGCCATCGATCGTCGCAATAAACCAGGTCACCGGTGAGGTGGAGGCGGTGGGCAGGGAAGCGAAGGAGATGCTCGGCCGAACGCCGGGCAACATCACCGCCATTCGGCCAATGAAAGATGGCGTGATCGCGGACTTCGAAATCACGGAAAAGATGCTCGCCTATTTCATTCAGAAGGCTCACAACCGAAAGGTTTGGGTGGCGCCTCGTATCGTGATCGGAATTCCCTCCGAGATTACTCAGGTCGAAAAGCGCGCCGTCAAAGATAGCGCGCTACGCGCCAAAGCCAGTGAAGTCTTCTTGGTGGATCAGGCGATGGCGGCTGCCATCGGAGCCGGACTCCCGGTGACCGAGCCCTCGGGGAACATGGTGGTCGACATTGGTGGCGGCACGACCGACATTGCGGTTATCTCCATGGCCGGCATCGTCTACAGCAGCTCGGTGCGCGTCGCCGGGAACGAGATGGACGAGGCGGTCATCAAGTATCTTCGCAAGAAGTACAACCTTCTCATCGGGGAGCGGACCGCGGAGCAGGTCAAGATCGAAATCGGATCGGCCTATCCGTTGGACAAACCCATGACGATGGAGATCAAAGGACGGAATCTGATCGAGGGCGTGCCCAAGACGTTGGTTGTAACCGATGAGGAGATACGGGAATCTTTGGAGGAGACCCTCGCCGTCATTGTCAATGCGGTGAGAGTCGCTCTCGAAAGGACGCCACCCGAGCTCTCGGCTGATATCGTCGATCGCGGCATCGTGCTCACTGGCGGTGGAGCGCTCCTCTTGAACTTGGACAAGAGGCTCCGAGAGGAGACCGGACTCCCGGTATCGATGAGCGAGGATCCGCTCTCCTCGGTCGTGCTGGGGACCGGCCGCATGTTGGCCGACTTGAAACTTCTGAGGAAGATCTCTCTCGATTGAACCTATTGAGCCAGAGTAAGTGGTCCGGAACGCTTTCCGGAAAACTCCATAGAAGGACGATCGCTCGTGGTTTCTAACGGAATGTACATCCGTCGGCGCGGAGGTCACGTTGTCTTCATCGCTCTCATCGTGGGGCACGCTCTTCTCATTTCTTCCCAGGTCACGACCGCGAGAGGCCACTCGGCGCTTCAAGGGGCCGTCCTCGCCGTATTCGCGCCGCTGCAGCGTGGTTCCCAAGCAGTGCTGAACGGGGTGCGCTCGGTTTGGTACGGCTACATTGACTTGAGAGCCGTCCGGGAGGAAAACCGCGAGCTGCGCGAGAAGACCACTCGTCTCGAACAAGCCTTGTGGATGGAGAGGGAGGCGGTGGCTCGCTATGACCGGTTGAGCCGTGTTTTGCAGCTTGCCGAGCGGATTCCCTTCGATTCCATCGTTGCCGAGGTAATCGGAGTGGACGCCAGCTCGTGGTTCCGCACCATCACTGTGAATCGCGGTCTGGGTCGTGGGGTGGCGCTTAACGCGCCGGTGGTCGGGCCGGGTGGTTTGGTGGGTCGCGTCACTGCCGTGGGACCTCACATCGCGCAGGTACAGTTGCTGGCGGATCAAGAGTGTTCGGTTGGCTCGCTCCTGGTGCGTACGCGGACCCGAGGCATCGTTTCCGGTCAGGGCGGTGCCGAGCTCCAGTTGAAATACGTCAGCAATCTCGAGGATGTGGCCCTGGGCGACTTAGTAGTGACATCGGGGATCGACGGGATTTACCCGAAAGGGATAGCCATTGGGCGCGTTGCCTCGGTGAGAAACGGTCCCCGGCTATTCAAGATAGTCACGGTCGAGCCGGCCGCGAGTCTCAACCGGTTAGAGGAGGTCTTCATCCTCGAGCCCCTCGGCTCGAACTTGGAATTGACCAAGAAGGTTGAGTGAAGGCGCTCGCGGTAGCTCTGGCCGTCATCGGCGCTTTTCTGGTCCAGACTCTAGGAGGGCGCTACTTTTGGCCGATCCAGAGCTATCTTGATCTGTTTCTCTTGACGGCGGCCGGCTTCGGTTTGACTCAGGATCGGCAGGTCGGGATGTTCGCCGGGACGGCGGCCGGTTTGGTTCAAGACGTCTTCTCGGGCACCACGTTGGGTCTGAACGGCGTCTCGAAGACCACGATCGGTTATCTGGCCGGGATCGCGGGGCACCGGCTGGTGGTAAGGGGATGGGCGGGGCGTTTCTTTTTTTTCGCGGCCGCCACCGCGGGTGATCGCATCATTCTGGCCGCCATCGGACAGGTGGCGGATCAGCCCCCCGTGGTTGGTAGCGTGCCCGACTTGTTGTACCTTTGTGCGGGGAACGGGCTCCTGGGAGCCTTGATTCTGGGAACGTTGGACCGATTCATGACTGATCCGATGAGCCAATGAACATCTACGAAAATCTGAAGCCGATTCAGTCGCGGCTGAAGTGGTGGCGGATCCTGGCGGTCGTCCTTTTTCTGGGACTGTGCGCCCGTTTCTGGCAGATCCAGATCGTACGCGCTCCCACCTACATGGAGTTGGCCCGCTCGAATCATGTGCGACAGATCCCGGAGAGCGCACCGCGGGGACTCGTCCTCGATCGGATCGGGCAGATGCTCGCGGAGAACCGGCCATCGTTCAACCTCACGATGGAAAAGAGAAGTTGGAGCGACGACGTGCTGGCGGAGCTCATCGACCTGTTGCCTTTCTCCGATGAGGATCTCGAGCAGATGGAGAAGGAACGAGAGACGTCATTCGGAGCGAGTCCCGTTCTTCTCAAGGAAGACATCACCATGGAAGAGGTGGCCCTGGTGGAATCCCGACAGCTCGAACTCCAGGGCGCGATGATCCAGTTTGTGCCCCGGCGTTATTACACGTTCGGGAGTCTTGCTGCCCACGCGCTCGGCTACGTGGGGAGGATCACCGAAGAGCAGCTTGACCAGGAGCGATTCGAAGGAGCCATGGCGAACGACCACGTGGGGCAATCCGGTGTCGAGTTTGGATACAACCTCCAGCTAATGGGGGAAAACGGTATGCAGGTTGTCGTCGTTAATAGCCATGGGAGGCGCGAGAGGATTCTCGAGGAGAGACCACCGCTTTGGGGCAACTCGCTTCAATTGTCCATGGACCTCGAGCTTCAGCAAGTGATAGAGGAGGCCTTCGGGGATAGCCACGGGGCGGCGGTGGTGCTCGACCCACGCAACGGCGAGGTGTTGGCTCTGACCAGCTTTCCTTCTTTCGATCCAAACCTCTTTTCCGGGCGTTTCAAGGCGGAGGAATGGCAAGCGGTTGTGCACGACGAAGATCATCGTCTCCAGAATCGCGCGTTGCAGGGACGCTACGCACCGGGGTCGGTGTTCAAACTGGTCCTCGCCGCTGCGGCGCTCGAGGAGAAGAAGATCACACCGGAGACGCGCCTCTATTGTGGCGGTGGCGTGCGGCTCTACGGCAGGTGGTTCCCTTGTCATAGCGCCGCCGGACACGGGCTCGTCAATCTCCATGAGGCGCTGGTGAACTCGTGCAACAGCTATTTCTATCAGATCGGCGTGGATCTGCAGATCGAGACGATAGCGCGCTATGCGCGGACGTTTGGTCTCGGCAGTCCAACCGGCATCGATCTGCCATTTGAAGTATCTGGCTTGGTGCCCGATCCGGAATGGAAGCGCCAGGCTCGTGAGGAGCCGTGGTATGCGGGCGAGACCGTCTCGGTTTCGGTAGGCCAGGGCTCGGTTCTGGTCACGGTGATGCAGATGGCTCAGATCGCCGCCATCATCGGCAGCTCGGGGGACGTTTTCCGGCCACATGTCTTCTTGAGACCGCTTCCCGCTGGAGCGTTGGCGGATCCGGCTCCTACCAGTGCGCAAGGCGAGCCAATTCGACACCTGGCGTTTCAGGATTCGACCTGGCGCGTTTTGCAAGACGCGATGTGGGGCGTGGTTAACGAAACAGGGACTGGGTGGCGGGCGCGAGTTTCTGGCATCGGAGTGTCCGGAAAGACGGGAACCGCCCAAGTTGCCTCCATGCGGAACTTGGTCGAGAGCGACGACTCCGATCGGCCGGAACATCTCCGCAATCACGCGTGGTTCGTCGGATACGCGCCACGCGCGAACCCCGAGCTCGCGGTGGCGATTCTCGTGGAACACGGCGGCCAGGGTGGTCGCGCTGCCGCTCCGATCGCCCAGAAGATCTTCCAGACTTATTTCGACAGAGTTAAAGGACGCGAAGCCGATGATGCTCGACAGGCGCTTTTGGTTCGGAATTGATTGGCCACTCGTCCTCGGGCTAGTTCTGGCCACGGGCGTGGGCGTCGCGATCATCTATAGCGCGACTAAAGGTGGCCCGAACCCGGACTACTACCAGAGACAGATCCTCTGGATTGTCTTGGGGCTCGCCCTCATGCTCCTGGTCATGGCCATCGACTACCATTCGCTCGTGGATCATGCCGAGTTTTTCTACTTGGCCGTCGCCGGCCTTCTCGTCTACCTGCTCTTGTTCGGATCGCTCCGTGCCGGCACGAATCGATGGCTCGAGCTCGGTATTTTCACGCTCCACTCGGGAGAGCTAGCGAAGCTTGCTTCGGTAGGCTTACTCGCCAAGTACTTCGCTGCGGTTCGGAAGAATCGCCTGGATACGGGGGAGGTTGCCATTACGGGCGTCCTGGTTGGAATACCCGTGCTCCTTGTGATCCTGCAGCCCGATCTCGGCACGGCCGCGACGCTGGTTTTCGCCTACGCCGTTCTCTGTTTGCTTGCCGGCTTGCGAGCCCGTTTGATCCTGGTGGCGGCGGTCGTTTTTGCGCTCGCCCTTCCTATCGGCTGGAGCTTCGTTCTCAAGGACTACCAGAAGGAACGGGTTCTTGCCCTCGTCGACCCGAACGTCGATCCACGTGGGGCGGGATATCAGAGCATCCAGTCGACGATCGCGGTGGGCTCGGGAGGTCTGACCGGGAAAGGATGGTTGGAAGGCTCCCAGAGCCAACTCCAGTTCCTACCCGCCCCCCACACCGACTTCGTCTTCGCGGTCATCGGTGAGGAGTTCGGTTTCGCCGGGGTCGTTGCGATCATCGTTCTGTACATGATGATCACGCTGTGCAGCCTGGACGCGGCGCGTCGAGCGCGAGATCGGCTGGGAATCTATTTGGTGGCCGGCATCTTGTCCATGTTCGTGTTCCAGGCGTTATACAACATGGCTATGGTGGGAGGCTTGGTTCCCATCAAGGGATTCCCACTCCCTCTGGTAAGCTACGGGGGATCCTCGATGATGACGACGCTCGTTGGTTTCGGGCTGATCCTGAACGTCAGAATGCGTCGCTTCGTCAACTGAGCGAAGCTCCGAGATCCGCAAGTAGCTCCCCGACCTGGGAAGGGATCTCCGCAATCCGTGCGCCGGCTTCCCGCGGGCAGTCTTTTTCGATCGCGCCGTGCCTTTGTCGCCGGCGACGATGGCACCGGCGTGACCCGTCCTCCTGCCTTCCGGCGCGCAGGCACCGGCAATGAAAGCGACCACCGGGATCCCCATCTCGGCGACGACCGGTGCGGCGTCCTCTTCCATCGTGCCTCCGATCTCACCGACCAGCACGACCGCATCGGTCTCCTCATCTGCCTCGAAGCCGCGGAGCGCGTGGGTGAAGGTCGTTCCTACGATCGGATCGCCTCCGATCCCGAGAAAGGCGGACTGGCCGAACCCTCGGCGGATCGGCGCGACCATACCGGTTCGGCCGGCCCACCGACATCGCGTGGGACGCGGAAGGAAACAACTTCGTCTCCGACGGGTATACCAACCACCGGGTCGTGAAGTATGACAAGTTCGGCATGTACGTCGACGAGGTAGGAAGCTCGCAGCGGGGTACGGAACCCAGTCAGTTCAACACGCCTCACGGGATCTCGACGGATGCCAACGGCAACGTCACGGGGACCAACCGCGCGTTCGTGCGCAACGCCGCACGTCTTTTCGAGTTCGACCAGAGCGGGCAGTACGTGCGTGAGTTGGGTCAGGGGCTCTATGGGTTCATCTTCGCTCATACCGTCCGTGTGGATTCGGAGGACAACATCTGGGCGGTCGACGAGGGATCGAACATGGTCATCAAGTTCAATCCCGAGGGACGCGTCGTGATGGCCATGGGCAGGAAGCCCGAGTCGATACGGATTCCCAACCCCGAGCCCCAGCCTCCCGCTGAAGGCGACGAAGAACGTCCGATCGGCGTTGGCATCGGCGGCGACAACTTCAATCGTCCAACCGACGTGGCCTGGGATGCGGAGGGGAACAACTTCGTGTCCGACGGGTATGGCAACTCGCGCGTGGCGAAGTTTGACAAGAACGGCAAGTTCATCAAGTCCTGGGGCTCCCAGGGAACCGAGCCCGGGCAGTTCCGTACGCTTCACACCATCGCCACCGACGCCGAGGGGAACGTCTACGTCGGTGATCGGGGAAACAGGCGCATTCAGGTGTTCGACAATGACGGGAATTTCAAGACGCAATTCCTGAACGTTGGTGCCCCCTGGGCGATCTGTATCACGCCCGGTCCGCACCAGTACCTCTACACCTCGAACTCGAACGGCACCGCCAACTTCGACAACGGTGAGATCTACAAGATGGAGCCGGACGGGACGATCGTGGGCAGATTCGGAAAAGCCGGCAAGCAACTCAAGCAGTTCAGCTCGACTCACGAGATCGATTGCCGGAACGAGAACGAGCTCTTGGTGGGGGAGATCACGAACTGGCGGGTTCAGAAGCTGACGCTGTACCCAGATCAGGCACAGGCCCAGCTGATGAGATAACGAGCGTCGAAACAGACGGAATTCATGGGCTCCGTTCCGCGAACGGGCCTGGGCGGCTACGCGCCTCTTAGGCTTCCAGGTCCTGGGCCAGGGCGTGCCGCTGCGCTTCGCTGAGAGGGGCTTCCTCCTCGAGCTGAGGCAGATCGCTTCCGATCGATACGGGAGCCTCGCCTCCGGTATCGAACTTCAAGTACTGCACCGAGGAAAGCCGATCCTCGCCAACCTGACGTTGGTCGAATCGGGCGTACATCTTCTTTCCGCTCTGCGTCTTCAGGTAGAGATGCTTGGGAAGCTCCAGCCATTCACGGAGCAAGGATTGCCGCCGGGCCGGGTCGTCGATCTCGATGAGCAGCGTGCAGCCGAGCTCGCCCTGGCCACCCAGTAGCTCGTTGTAGGTTTCGATCTCGCGCTGGATATCGGTCTCCCTCACGATTTGCTCGGCTCGCATCATCTCCTGGATTTGGTAACGAATGGTGTCGTGGTTCTCAAAAAGGAAGGTCAGATACTTCCCCAGATGCACGCGACGGGCTTCCTTGACGCCCATCGTTTCGCGGCGGATCTGGTCGCGGCGCTCGTTGTAGGTTTGGTAGTCGATGATTTCATCTCGTTGAACCGTATTCACTTAGCCCTCTTCTTCTGTTTGTTTCTGCACCGGTTTGGGGAACCCGTCCTGGCGGTAGGCTCGCGCGAGAACCGACATGGGATGCAGTGGTTTGATACCCGCGTGTTGTTGGAACTGAAGTGCGGCCAGGGGGCAGTCAGTCACCCAGACTTCCGATTCCGATGACATCATACCGTCGAAAGCTTTCTGCCCGACTCGCTTGGAGTACTCGAAGCCTTCGACCTTCATGGCGTGCGTTCCGTCGTGCCCGCAACACTCCTGAGTCGTACTGGCCTTGACCCCGGGAATCTTTCGAAGGAGATCCCTCCCTTTGAGTCCGACTCTTTGCGCCCGGAGGTGACATGGCGCATGGTAGGAGACCTTCTCGCCCGGAGTGCTCTTGAAATCGACGTTGAAACGGGACTCGTCACGGATCGACCAGAGGTGCTCGGATGGATCGCGGATGGCTTCCGCCAGTCTCTTCGCCCGTGGCCTATCCGAACTGGGAAGCAGCTCGGGGTACTCGCGGCGCATCATCATGGCGCAGGTGGGGTTGATGGTCAGGACCTTGGCTCCGGCGTCCACGAACGGCATGAGGATGTCGAGATTGGCGCGCGCCTGCCGCCTCGTGCTCTCGAGATCTCCTTTTTCCCAGGCAGGCATGCCGCAGCATTGAAGCCCCTTGACACACGCCGTCGCGACACCGTTCCGATCCATGACCTCGAGCGTGTCTCTTCCGATCTGGGGCTCGTTGTTCTGAACGTAGCAGGTCTGAAAGAGGACGGCTTCCGGAGCCTCTCCATTGCCAGCGCTGCGAATGCGCCCCTCTCTTTCGGCCCATCGCTCGAAAGTGGTCAGAGCGAAGTCGGGGAGCAGCTTCTCCCGGTGGATGCCGAGCAGCTTTTCCATGAACCAGCGGTGGATCTTGGAACGGTTCATGACGTTGGCCATTCCCAGACTGGCTCGTGCCATTTTGCCGGCACCGTCGGGATCGGCCAGGATTCTGTCTCGGAGCGGTCGGCTTCCCGTGCGGGACTCGACGGCTTGGTAACGATGGACGAGTCGAGGGAAGTCGAGCTGAAACTCGTGACCCTCGCTTGGCGTGTAGGGGCACTGCACCTCACAGAGCTTGCATTGAAAGCATGCGTTCATGATCCGCGCGGTGTCGGCGGAGTCGACCTTGTGAACATCTCCGTCGTATTGATTGTCCAGTAGATCGAAGAGCGTCGGGAAACTGTCGCAGTACTTGAAGCACATGCGACAGCCGTGACAGATCTCGAAGGCGCGCGAGATTTCCTTCTGGAGCGCCTTCGGTTGCCAGTAGCGCTCGTCCTCGGGGTCGTAGCTGAGCCCGTCGGTGGGCAGGTAGGAAATACGGTCTTGGTTCATTCCTTGAGGGGCACGAGAGCGGACCCGCGTTGGGCCCGCTCCGTATTCGGATGAGTATTAGCTTACCTTGTCGAGGAAACTCTGGAAGCGACCGGCGTGAGACTTTTCCGCCTTCGCAAGCGTCTCGAACCAGTCGGAGATCTCTGCGAATCCTTCTTCACGGGCGGTCTTGGCCATGCCGGGATACATATCAGTGTACTCGTAAGTCTCGCCGGCAACGGCGGCCTTGAGGTTATCTGCGGTCTCTCCGATGGGAAGATCCGTGGCCGGATCGCCCACCGCCTTCAGGTAGTCGAGGTGCCCGTGCGCGTGGCCGGTTTCTCCCTCGGCTGTCTCCCGGAAGTTGCTGGCGATATCGGGATAGCCTTCGATGTCGGCAGCTTTCGCAAAGTAAATATAGCGGCGGTTGGCCTGTGATTCGCCCGCGAAGGCCGCCTTCAGATTCTCGTGCGTCTTGGTTCCTTTAAGCTCTTTTGCCATGATTTGCTCCTTTCGGTTGCTTCTTTCTGCATAACGAGCAGATGCCGGTGAAACTCACTGAATAGTCGGTGATGGTAAATCCCGTTTGGCGCGTATCAGGAATCGAAACGTTGGGGATCGCGGATGCCTCCAGATCGACCAAGCTTCCACATTGTTGGCAGACCAGATGGTGATGTCGTTCGATTCTGGGATCGAAGCGCACAACTGCATCGGGGTGAGAGAGTTTGCGAGCGGCTCCGATGCGAACCAGCGTGTCGAGAACGCGGTAGACCGTCGTGCGCGAGAGCCCGGGCACGCGATCGCGCACCGCGTCATAAATTTGGTCGGCAGTGGGATGGTCGCCGCGGTCCACGAGCTCTTGCAAGATGACCCTTCGTTGCACCGTGAGAGAGAGTCCGCGTTCGCGGCAGAGATCCTCGAAATGGGCGAGTCGATCCACGGCGCGTTCCATCGAACGGTATCCTACACCGTTTGGGATTAAATGTCAATTAAATTGTAATTGATTGATATGGCTTGACTTACATCTAGGAAAAAAACAAACGCCGCTCCCCGGTCGTGGTCCGTTCGGGGAGTCGGCGGAAGTCGCGGCTTAGCGGATGGCGGCGAGGGCGGCGTTGTAGTTGGGCTCTTGGCCGATGTCGGGCACCAGCTCGGTGTAGACGACCTTTCCACTCGCGTCCAAGACAACGATCGCCCGGGCAAAAAGACCGGCGAGGGGACCGTCCATCAAGCGTACGCCGTATTTCTTCCCGAAATCATCGTTACGGAGCGAGGAAAGCGGAATGACTTTTTCCAGTCCTTCGGCTCCGCAGAAACGTCCGTTCGCGAACGGCATGTCCTGGGAAACGCAGAGGATCGCCACGTTACTGAGCTTGTCGGCCTCGCCATTGAACTTCCTGGTCGAAGTCGCGCAGACCGGGGTATCGATGCTGGGAAAGATGTTGAGGATGACTTTCTTCCCTGCATAGTCCTTCAAACTCTTGTCCGTGAGGTCCGTTCCGGTCAGTAAGAAATCGGGTGCCTGGGAGCCGACCCCAGGAAGCTCTCCCGCTAGGGTCACGGGATTGTCCTTGAAAGTTACTTTCGCCATACTCCTCCTCGTGTGTTGTCGTTGACAGAATCTAGGTCAGCAGATTGTAACCAGAAACCGCCCTCAATGCACGGAAAGTTTCATGCGGTCTACTTGTCCGGCCGGGCAGCCCATGGTACATTCGAAGCCTTGGAGCGGAGGTTTATCTTCCGCCCCTGCTGAACGAGTTTCTTGGAGTTTCAGCCCGGCGAAGCTCAGTGGCGGCAGGTGTTGCCCCGGTACCGCTTTTTCCTATTGGGAGAGCCGGCCGGGCAATCGTGGTAATCGCCGGGCTCATTGGGGGATTTCGCGCCCGCCTTGGCACCTGCCACCACGAGATTAAAGAGATCGCGACAACGTAATTAGACGAAGTCGTTCGGAACGACCATTCGATTACCGCCCGGCCAGCTGTTGTGCCGTGCCTCTCTTGTTCAGTGAGCGGTTCTGGCTGCAGCGGGCGGTGGGGTCGTGCTGAACATGAGGCGGCCTGGGTACCGGTTCCGTGGCTGCTTCAGCGAATTGGGAGAATCGAGCATCACCGTGAGCTTGGCCAGCCAGACCCGCCCGGCGACTTGTGTCATGCGGGTCGAGAGCACTTAGATGAGCCGCCCGGTGTCACCAGGTAAGGCGTGGCTCATCGAGGCTAGGCCCTCCCCAGTCGGGATTACGACACGGGTTTGGCTTCGACGACGCCCCTCGCCTTTCTCCCCAAACAACCGGATCTACTGCCCGTTATGGGTTGCCGGTGCTACGCATGCCAAAGGAGATGATCGTCAGTCACCATCCTCAGGAGACGAAAGTTGCTATCGTCGAGGACGGGGTCGTCACCGAAGTTTCAGTTGAGAGAGAGCGCAATCGGAGCGTTGTAGGGAATCTCTACAAGGGCCGCGTCAACCGGGTCCTCCCCGGAATGCAGTCCGCCTTCGTGGACGCGGGTCTGGAACGCGATGCCTTTCTCTATGTCTCCGATGTCCTGGAGGATGAGTTCGATCCCTTCCAGACCATGGAAGAGGAAAAGATGGCGGAGACGGAGAGGGAGATCGCTCGTGCCAGCGCGAAGAACCAATCCATCGCCGACCTGCTGAAAGAAGGTCAAGAGGTTCTGGTGCAGGTTGCCAAAGAGCCGATCGGCACGAAGGGAGCCCGCATCACTTCCCACATGAGCCTTCCGGGAAGGCTATTGGTCTTCATGCCCACCGTCGATCACATCGGCGTGTCTCGCAAGATCGACTCGTCCGAAGAGCGTGCACGCCTGCGCCAACTCATCTCGAAGAATCGAAAAATCGGAGGAGGCTACATCGTCCGGACCGCGGTCATCGGTCAGGACGACGATGCCATCATTAACGACATGCGCTTTCTGGAAAACCGATGGACCGAGATTCGCCGTAAGGCTGAGTCGACTCGTGCCCCCGCGGTCATTCACCGCGACCTGGGGCTCGTTCTCAAGCTCATCCGAGACATGTTGTCCCCCGAGTTCAAGGCCATCCGCATCGATTCCGAGGAGCTCTACGAAGAGGTCGTGTCTTTCGTAGGCCAGATGCAGCCCCAGATGCTGCACCGTGTCAAGCTGTACTCCAAGGATTACCCCATCTTCGATGAATACGGCGTTCAAGCCGAGATCGACCGGGCGCTGATGAGCAAGGTTTGGTTGAAGTCTGGGGGGTACATCGTCATCAATCAGACCGAGGCGCTCGTGGCCATCGATGTCAATACGGGTCGTTACACAGGAAGCAAGCGCTTAGAAGACACGATTACCCGCATCAATCTGGAAGCCATCAAGGAGATCGCCCACCAGATACGGCTGCGAGATCTCGGCGGGATTATCGTCATCGACTTCATCGACATGGAGGAGAGGCGCAATCAGCAGAAAGTGTTCGTCGACTTGGAGCAAGAGCTCAAGAACGATCGTTCCCCCACGAAGGCCATCCAGATCAACGAGTTCGGATTGATGGTGCTGACTAGAAAACGCGTGAAGCAGTCGTTGGAGCGGACTTTGTGTCAGCCGTGCCCGTACTGTCAGGGAAGCGCCCGTGTGAAGTCGGCAACGACGATCGGATACGAGATTCTGGACCACGTCAGGAGAAAGGCTTCCGAGCTACCCAAGAGCGGTGCCACACTTCAGGTGCACCCGGAGGTTGCCCGCGCGCTTCAGAAAGGCGAGTCGCCGGTACTCGAGTACATCAACGCGACGCTGGGAGTGAGAACCGAGATCAAATCGGTCTCCAGTTTCCACCACGAGCAGTTCGAGATCGGGACCAGGAAAGAATTGGGAAGGCAGAGGCGTCCTGATCGGCGTCCCCCGAGCTCGTCCTCGTCGTCCCGGGGCTCGAGCAGAACGGGCTCGGAGAGGCGACGACGCGGGAAGGCCGATCGGCAAGGCGGGCCAGCCAGGCAAGATCGGCCCGGCAGATCTAACCGGCCCAAGAGCCCTGAAAGAAGTGGCGGTAACGACAAGCCGGCTGCTGCCGAAATCCGGAACGAGCCCCAGAACACATCAGATAGGCCGGAAACCGAAGTTCCCTCAGCCGGTTCCGAGTCCTAAGTAGAATAGAACGAAGCCGGCCAGACTTCGGGATCCTCAGGAGCCGGAGCGGAACCGCGCTTGGTAGATCCCTCGGGGATCGAGTTCCGGATGGAGCTCGAAAGCGAGACGAAACGCGTCCAGGGAACCCTGAAAGTGTTTGAGGATGTAGAGGCTGTAGCCCATCAAGTAGTGAACGTCCGCCCGGTCCGGCTCTGCCTGTAGAACGAGACCGAACTCCTGGAGCGCCTGGCTGAAATTCCGGTTGCGATAGGCGCTCAAGCCGCGGTCGTACGCTTCGGTGGCAGCCATTGGTGAAGGTGTGGCCGCGGCAGGTGGCTCGGGCGCCGGTGCCGTCTCGGTTTGCTCCGGGGCGGCCGGGGGCTCCTCTTCCGTGGGTGGCTCGACCGCTGGCGGCTCCTGGGCCAGAGCCAGCGGAGCACCGAGCAGGGTCGACACCAAGACTGCCGAGAGCAAACGAGTGATCTGCGTCATGGTTATCTCCTAGAATCAATTGGGGCGCGCTGGGCTAACTTGTATCTGACATGCTACCACGAAATCGGGGATGTCCCGCCGGATGTTGAATTTGGGGTAGCGGCGGCTCCTTGGCCGGCCTAAGAATAGGTCTGCCAATAAACCGTCTCCAGAGGGGGACAAGGAGCCACCAATGCCTAGGAAATCGAAGAAGCCAGTAAGAAAGCAAACGCACTCGCCTACGGGCAAGGTAGTTGGCCAAGTCGGTCAGATACTGCTACCGATGATAGCTGGGATCGCGGCCACGAAGGCGGATCTGACGGAATGGGTGTACGAGCAAGGACTGACAGCTCTGCACCTACTGCTCAGAGAGGACGCCGAGGAGATCGCGGGGCTCAAGGGCAAGCACGAGAAGGAGCGAACTCATAACCACTGTGGGAGCACGAACGGAGAGCTGAGCTTCGGTGGTCGTCGCATCCAAGTGTCGCGACCTCGAGTTCGCTCGAAGTCGGGCGAGGAGGCGTCGCTTCCACACTTCGAAGCCTTCCGCGAAGAAGACCCGCTTCCAGAGCGAGTGTTGAATCAGATCTTGGTGGGGGTATCGACCCGAAATTACGAATCGAGTCTGGACAAACCCACGGCCAAGTTGAAGTCTCGTGGCACGAGTAAGAGTGCCGCCAGCCGTCACCTCGTGAGCCAGACGACTAAGAAGCTCGAGGAATACCTGTCTCGGCGGCTAGAGGAGTTCGAGCTTGCGGCACTGATGCTGGATGGCCTTGAGGTGGCCGGACAGACCGTCGTCGTAACTCTCGGTATCACAATAGATGGAACGAAGGTGCCCCTGGGTATATGGCTGGGCTCGACGGAGAACTCTCGGGTGTGCACCGCGATGTTGCAGGACCTTCTCGAGCGAGGCTTGCGCGTCGATGAGTCGATTCTCTGCGTAGTGGACGGAGGCAAAGGCATCCGCAAGGCACTCGTCGACGTTTTGGGGGACCTCGCGGTCATCCAAAGGTGCCAGATCCATAAACTCCGGAATCTTCGCTCGTACCTTCCCAAGTCTCGTCACGCCTACGTGCTCCAGACGATGAAGGAAGCCTACAAGTGCAAGAGTGCCGACAAGGCGCGCAAGCGACTTCAGGCATTGGTGTCGTGGCTCGAGCGAAACGGCTACGACGAAGCTGCCGGAAGCCTTCGTGAAGGGATGGAAGAGACACTCACGGTCGTGAAGCTCGCGCTGCCCGCCTTACTTCGCCAGTCTCTTGCCACGACGAACGCCATTGAGAATCTCAACGGAACCATTCGCAGAGTATCGAGAAACGTCAAGCGTTGGTAGAGTCCTTCCATGGTTCGCCGATGGACCGCTCTTGGCGTCGTCACCGCGCAGAAAAAGTTCCGGCGTATCAAAGGCTATCGCCATATGGGCGCTCTCGTTCACGCGCTTAGAAGCAAACAGAAATCTCTTGACAGCGATGAGTTTGCTGCCTAAGAGTATTCACAGGTGCCGCCGCTACCCGACCAAATTCAACAGCGGCCGGGACATCCCCCGTGCCGGTTCAGGGATTGGTAAGCCTGGACCAGAATGTCGAATCGACCCTGCGGCACGAGCTGACCCATGCCTTCTTGTACGCGCAGGCCGGTCAGAATGCTCCTCGCTGGTTGCAAGAGGGCATGGCGGAATACTGTGAAGGTACCGATGCGAGTCAATTCGGAAAGATGCTTGCTGAGCGGATCAAACAAGACGAGAACTTCGCCTATTGTCTCGTCGGCGTACGATGTGACGTCCGCTTCTACTATCCCGCCGCAACTTCCGTGGTCGATTACATCATTCAGAATCGAGGCATGGGAGGGATCAAGGACCTGCTCAACCTGCTGGGGCAGGGCCACGATCTCGATGCCGCCCTCACTAAGGTGATGGGGCGGGACGAGCTGGGCCTGATGAACGACTGGCAGCATTTCGTGAGGAGACGGTACCTGTAGAGAACCGACTGGAATTGGACAAACGACTCGTTTCGAGAAATGATCTAGGGTCATGATTCGCGTCGTTTGCCCGGGTTGTAATGCAAAGTATCGATTCGACGAGGCCCGTCTGGCCGGAAAGCCGTCCGTCCGCGCCAAGTGCCAGAAGTGCGGCGGGCCAATCGAGATCAGTGCGTCTGCCGCGGAAGAGTCCCCCGGTCCGGCTGAATCCGCCACCGCGGATGCCAAGTCCTCGGGTCGCACGACGGCACCCGTACGCCAAATGCGGTCGGACGTCGACGATCTGACCATCAACCCCGCTGACGTCCCGGCGGAAACGCTCGAGCTACCTTCCGATCAAAAGTATTCGGTAGCCGTTCTTCAAGGCAGGGCCAGCGGCGAAATCTTTCCCGTTACCAAGGCGCGCATGATTTTGGGCCGCGCCGACTGTGACATCGTTCTGGACGATCCGGAGTGCTCTCGCGAGCATGCCGCCATCGAGGTATTGGGCTCTCGAGTCGTGCTCCGTGACCTGGGTAGTGCCAATGGCACCTTCCTGGGAGGGAAGCGGGTCGAGCAAGGCGAGCTCGAGAACCACACCGAGTTCCGGGTCGGCGAGCACGTGCTGATGCTTATCATCACCAGCCAGGAGTAAGAACATCGACGTCAACGCTAGCCCGATCGTAGTCGCCCTTAGTGGCGGCGTGGACAGCTCCGTGGCGGCATTGCTCTTGCAGCGGTCCGGGGCATCCCCTATTGGTTTATCGATGCAGCTCTACGATCAAAGGGAGGCCGTTTCGGGTCGGAGTTGCTGCGCGCTGGACGATCTCTACGACGCGCGCCGTGTCGCCTCAATCCTCGAGATCCCCTACTACGTGATGCGGATGGAGAAGGCGTTCGAGGAGCACGTCATCGAGCCCTTCGTATCGGACTACCTGTCCGGTCGTACACCATCACCGTGTGTGCTCTGCAACAGTTATCTGAAGTTCGACGAGTTGATGACCCGGGCACGGCAACTGGGTGCGAGCTCGGTGGCTACCGGGCACTATGCTCGTCGGGAGCTAGATGCGGCGACGGGACGCTATCGCCTGCTCAAGGGGGTGGACGAGGAGAAGGACCAGTCTTACTTCCTCTTCGGCTTGAGCCAAGAACAGCTCGCCACCGCTATCTTTCCCTTGGGACATTTGAAGAAGGCAGAAGTACGGACGCTGGCCGCAAGTGCGGGGTTGCCGGTCGCCGCGAAGAGCGAGAGCATGGATATCTGCTTCGTTCCCGACGGAAACTACCAGGGGTTCGTGGAGCGTCGGGCCGAGCCCGTGGCCGTCGGAGGCGCCATCGTGGATGGTGCCGGACGCGTGCTGGGGCAGCACGACGGTGTGCATCGCTACACAGTCGGGCAGAGGCGCGGGCTGGGGCTGAGCGCGTCCGAGCCGCTATACGTGATCGATCTCGAGCCCGAGAGCAAGCAGGTCACGGTGGGGCCCCGTGGGGCGCTGGAAAGAATGATGTTCCACGTCGAGGGTGTGAACTGGACCTCGGTTCGCGCGCCGCGGGAATCCATCCACTGTCGGGTCAAGATTCGGTCTCGTCACCGAGAAGCCGACGCGAGGCTGCTGCCGCTCGACGAGGACCGCGTTCGTGTCGAGTTCGACGAGCCGCAAACCGCCGTCACTCCCGGCCAAGCGGCCGTCTTCTACGAGGACGAAGCAGTCTTGGGCGGGGGATGGATCACGAGGGATTAGAAGTCCTCGGCCCCTTCGTTCTGCTGAGTCTCTCTCCGTAGTTTCTCGAGCGCGATACGGGCGGCGCGCAGCTGAGCCTTCTTTTTGGTCGAGCCGGAAGTATTGGCAAGCGTCCGATCGCCCACGAGCAGATTGACGTGGAACGTCTTTCGATGCTCGGGACCTTTCTCCTTGATGATCACGTATTCCGCGGGCGGCATGCGGGCCGCTTGCAGATGCTCTTGCAGTTTCGTTTTCGGATCTTCCACCTCGGCGCTCTCGTCCGCGACTTCCCGGAACAGCTCCTCGTAGAGCGGCTCGATGAACGCTCGGGCCGCGTCGATGCCGGCGTCGAGATAGATGGCTGCAAGCACCGCCTCCAGGGCGTTCGCCCGCAAAGCTTGTTTGCGTCTTCCTCCCGTCTTCTCCTCGCCCTTTCCGAGGCGGAGGTACTTGGGCAGCTCCAATCCGAGGGCGAGATCGGACAGAGCCACCGAGCTCACCAGATACGCTTTGATCTTGGACTTTCGACCTTCGTTTAAGGCGGGAAAACGTTGGTAAATGAGATCGGTGACCAAGAAGCCGAGAATTGAGTCTCCGAGAAACTCGAGCGACTCGTTGTGGAGGGAGGATTGCCCTGCCTCGTGTGCGTGGGACTTGTGCGTGAGGGCGTGCTCGAGAAGAGAGAGGTCTCCGAAGGAATGCCTCAGCTTCTCCTGGAGGGCCTTGACGTCGGACCCGGAGCTAACTGTCACCGCGGCGTGAGTAAACGAGAACTCGTCGTTCGCATCGCGACTGCCATTTTTTGATATGCCAGCACGCGTTCCCCCTGTGAGCTTGTCAGCTTGTGCTTGTGAGCGTGAAGGCCAATGATATTACGTCACTCGTAACAGCACCATGGTTATGTCGTCATGCTGATCCACTCGCCAGGAAGAAGAATGATACAGGGCACTAGCGCCAGGAACACCTGGCCGACGCGCCGGTGGAAGAGGAATCGGGCAATCCTCGACCCGAGCCCCGGTCCGGGGGAGCTGGAAGCCAGTTGTTTGGTAGCCATAGATGAGAAGGGCTTTACGGGTCGCGGGATCGCCTCCGCCGGAAATATAGCACAGGCTTGACGCTCTTTCGCCCGTTGGTTATTCTGTTCCTCGCGAGATACCGTCAATGCGTCCCCCCTCTTCCTTGGTGTTGCTAGGGGTCCTCTATGGGCTTTCCTGGCCGGCACCTTGCCCCGCCATGCAATCTGGGCAGGCCGATCAGGCCGTGGAGGAATCGGCTTCCGACCCAGAGCTTCTTCTAGAGGGTGTCATCGTCGCGTCAGATCCGCAGAGATCGGTGGCCCTGGTTCGTCGATCGGGGGTCAGCTACGCGCGGGCCGTGACCGTCGGGGAAACCATCTACGGATTCGAGCTCCTCGAGGTCTCCGGCAGCGGGATCATCGTGCGAGAGGGACAGGAGGTTCTTCGGTTGAACCTGTCCGGTGAATGGCAGTCGGCACCTGGGACGGCTCCCACAGACTCCATGCCCGAGCCGCCGGTCGAGATACCCGCCTCGGTGAGAACGGAGCTTCAGCGCTCCTCGGTGGAGGCTCGACTCTCGGAGGAGATGCCGCGCATCTTGACGCAGACCGGTCTCACTCCTCGGGTGCTCGAAGGTCGGGTCAAAGGGTTCCGCATCACACGGCTACCCCGGGGCACGGTGCTGGACGAGGCGGGGATTCGCACCGGCGACGTTGTGGTGAGCATCAACGAGATCTCTTTGAATAGCCCCTACACACTCATCGACCTGTACCCACGGCTTCAGGCGGAAGACGAGATCCGCGTTGTCCTGGAGCGCGGCGGCCGGACCGTCACGTATGTCTACAATTTCAACTGACCGAACCTCACGAATCAGCGGCACGTTCGGACGTCAATAAACGGGATCTCAGGACTCAACCTTGCCAGACGTCGATGGCGCTCCGGATTGTTGATTTGTTGGCGGGAGTGCTGGGGCAAGCAGTCGAAAACCCGTGGGGGCCAAGGTAGCAGTCACCGCGGCCAGCACGACAACGATCGCTCGATCCTCGGAGTTCAGAAACCCCAATTCCACACCCAGCGTGGCCACGGCAATGATCAGGCTGAGCCGTGCGGATAGAAGAACTCCCGCCGCCAACACTTCACGAAGAGAGAATCCGCGCAACAGGAGAAAAAAGGACGGGATCACTTTGATGAGGACCGCGCCCAAGAGAACCGCGAGGGCCCGGACGAGGATTCGGGGCTCCAGAAGAATGTTGAGCTCGAAACGAATTCCAATGTTGATGAAGAAGATGGGGATGAGGAAGCCGTAGGAGAACCCGTTCAGTTGGTGCTCCAAGGAGCCGCGGTTCCGGAAAACCACGGCGAACAAGGTCCCGGCCAGGAAGGAGCCGAGGATCGGCTCGACGTCCAACGCCATCGACAAACCCACGAAGGCCAGCATGAGCGCCAAGCAGGAACGAATTCCCAGCTCTTCGGGATCGTCGCCGGTGAAGAGTCGACGGAAGCGTTCCGGATACCACCAGACGAACAGCTGTAGGGTGCGAAGAACGACGACGATCGCAAGGAAGAGCGCCGGAATCTTCAGCAAGTTCCAGCTCACGCCGTGTTCGTGGATCACTGCCAGAAAAGCGACACCCAACAGAGTAAGAAAGTCTGCTATGATCGCGGACAGGAGTATCGTCTGTCCCAGTGGTGTCGAGGAGCGGCGGGTGTTGCGCAAGGTAGGGACCACCAGGCCGACGGAAGTTGTGGCCAGCACGATCGTCAGGAACAGACCATAGCCCAAGCGGTGCGTGATCATATAGGAGACGGCGAGCGTCAGCGCGAATATCACGAGACCGGTTCCGATCTGGGTAATCCCTTGCTCGCTGAGCTTACGAAAGTCGATCTCGAATCCGGCGAGGAACATGAGCAAAAACAGGCCCAGCTCGGCGAAGAGGTCGAGGATTTCCGAGCCTTGAATCAAGTCGAGGGCCTGGGGGCCCGCCAGGATGCCGAAGATGATTTCTAGGACCACGGCGGGGACGCGTAGGTTTCCGGCGACCAGCGGCAGCACGAAGACCGCGGCCGCGATCAGGATCAGCGAGGTGGCCTGCTCCATAGAGACTTAATACCCGATAGCCTTGCCCTGCCGGCGGGGATCCCCCGCGCCCATCCGCATTTGCGTTCTCGGATCCACAAAGATGCTGTGTGCCGCGCCGATCCGCGCCCTCTCCGCCAGGGTATGTCCCTTGGCGCCCAGGGCTTCTCGCACATCACGAACCAAACCGTGGCGCTCGAAAAACAAGACATCGGGGAGCCACTGATGGTGGAAGCGGGGGGCGTCGACCGCCTCCTGGATGTTGAGACGGTGTTCGATCACGTTGAGTGCGATCTGGAGAACGGTGTTGATGATTCTTGGGCCGCCCGGGCTACCGGTTACTAGCAGAACATTCCCATCTTTGAGGATGATGGTGGGTGTCATAGCCGAAAGCGGGCGCTTGCCGGCTTCGATGGCGTTGGCCTCTCCCTGAACGAGATTGAACTGGTTCGGCACACCGGGTTTCGAAGAGAAGTCGTCCATTTCGTTGTTTAGTAGAAAGCCTGCTCCCGGGACAGTGATTCCCGAGCCGAAGAATCCATTCAGGGTATACGAGTTGGAAACCGCGTTCCCCTCGCGATCCACGACTGAAAAATGAGTCGTTTGGTCCAATTCATGAGGAAACGGATCGCCGGCACCCAACTGACTGGCCAGCGTCGTGCGATGCGGATTGACCCCCGCCCGCCGTGTCTCTGCGTATGCTTTGGAGGTGAGGCCGCGAACGGGGATCGTGGCAAAGTCGGCGTCGCCGAGATACTGAGCGCGATCGGCGAAGGCCCGCTTCATTACCTCGGCTAGGAGATGGAGATAGTCGGATGAGTTGAGCTCGAGGTAGGCGAGGTCTTCCGGCTCCAACATGTTGAGCATTTCGATGAGGACGATCCCGCCCGAACTAGGAGGACCCATGGCCACAACGGTGTGATCGCGGTATCTACCGAGTAACGGCTCGCGCTCCAACGCTCGATATGCCTTCAGATCCTCGCGCGTAATGAGGCCGCCGCCTCGGGTCATCCCGTCGGCCATGAGCTCCGCGATTCTCCCCTCGTAGAACGCGGAGGCACCCTCTTCCGCAATCAGGCGCAACGTTGCGCCGAGCTCCTTCTGGACGAAGATCTCGCCTTCCTCGAAGTGATTTCCGTTGCGGAGAAAGATCCGACGACTCTCGGGAGAGCGAGAGAGACGCGATGCCGATCCTTCCAGCGTGCGTGCTAGCGCGGGCTGGACAGAGAATCCTTCTTCGGCGAGGCGGATGGCAGGCTTGAGAACGGTTGGACGCACGAGTCGGCCGTGCTTCTCCAGTGCCAGCAGCAGACCGGCCACCGTGCCCGGCACCCCCACGGAGAGGTAGCCGCGGGTCGAGAGCTCGGGGACCACGTCGCCGGCGTCGTCCAGGTACATGTCACGGTGCGCGCGCGCGGGCGCCGTCTCTCGGTAGTCGATGGTGAAGTTCTTTCCGCTCGCTGCCTCATGGAAAACGAGAAATCCGCCGCCGCCGATGTTTCCTGCCGCGGGGTCGACCACAGCCAGAGCAAAGCCGACTGCTACGGCCGCGTCCACGGCATTGCCGCCTCTTTTCAAGATGTCGACTCCGACTTGGGACGCGATGGCACTGGCGGAAACCACCATGCCGTGCTCGCCCCGAACGGGTGGTTGGGATGCGGTTTGGGGGCGGGCACCAATGAGGATGATCGAGAGCAGGGAAATCGCTGCTGACGTTAGTTGGCGAAGCATATTCCTCCTGCGATAGCTTAGTCCCGACGCGGGGGCGCTTCAACTTTGGCAAGTCTCGGCCGGCTTGCCTGGCGAAGATATCTTCGCGCAGGCGAGAGAGGTCGGGAGCCAGGCGCGGCGTTTCGGTTGGCCCTTTCTCTTTTTCGCCCTGTGGACCGCCAGCAAGGTGTTCTCGAAAGTCGAGCAAGCGCTCGATCATGTCTTTCAGGTAGAGAAGCGACGCTCCTTTCAGGTCCGCAAGATCTTGGCCTTCGGCTTCGTCGCCCTGCTGGTGTTGCTTCTCGTGATGATGGTTGCGTTTGCGGGCGTGGTGAACGCGTTCAACCGGTTCCTCGAGACCAGCACTTTGGCAGGGACTATATCCAATCCTCTCTACGTTACCTTGAATAGCGCCGCCAGCCGTTACCTGATTCCCTGGTTGATTTCCGTGCTCACGTTCGGGTTCGTGTACAAGCTTGTTCCGGCGACGTTCGTTCCCGGGCGCGTGGCGTTCGTGGCGGGTCTGGTGACGGGCAGTCTTTGGGAGGTGTTGAAGAACGGTTTCACTCTCTACGTCGGGCGATTCGCCAACTATCGGATGACCTACGGCGCTTTGGAAGCGGTGGTGGTCTTCGCAATCTGGATCAACCTGTCAGCCGCTTTGCTCCTGTGGGGAGGTGAGCTGGCCGCCGTTTTGGCGGGAGCGCGCGGGGAAGAGCAGAAGGGCTAAGGAGTTCCGCGAAGCTCCTGATTGGCCTGGCTGGCCTGAACGGCCTGACCGATTGAATCGGTGGGTTCCGTACCGACCTCCGCCTCCGTTTCCCGTATCAGAAGGACGATCTCACCTGGCTTGACCAACGCCAGGTTCTCGCGAGCGAGCCGTTCGACCGCTAGAGGAGATGTCTTCAAGTCCCGGATCTCCCCCAGCAGACTCTGGTTCTGTGCGCGGAGCGTGGCGATCTCTCGATCTAGTGACTCAATCTCTTGACGGGCCCGTAGAAGCTCCAGAAGGCCGCGGTCACCGAACAGGGCGTTCAGCATCGAAGCGGCCACAATGAGGAAGAGGGCGAGGCTCAACGCCTTGCGCTTCAGAGGGACATCTGCCGTCTCTGTCCGCGTCTTGGCGCTTCGCGGTGCCGTCTTGGATCGCACGGGCGACATAAGGCTATGGAAGACCTCTATTTTATACCGTAACCCCGTAGGAAATCGCAAAGAGCGGGCGGATTGTGCTACCGTGCCCTCCGTCCCATGTCGCAATACCTTCTGGTTCTCACCACCATCGGCAGCGAAGAAGAGGCCGCCCGGTTGGGTAGGAGTCTGGTTGAAAAGCGGCTAGTCGCTTGTGTGAACGACGTGGGTCCGGTTAGGAGTTTTTTCATATGGAAGGGGAAGTTGCAAGATGATTCCGAACGCCTCCTTTTTATGAAGACGCGCTCCGATCGCTATGCGGAGCTAGAGACTGCTCTACGGGATCTCCATCCCTACGATGTCCCGGAAGTCATTGCGATTCCAATCGAGCGGGGATCGAAAGCCTATCTTTCATGGATCGACGCCGCCGTCCGCAGCGAGCCTGCGAGCGGAGGACAGCGAGCGAACGAGGAGTGAGCGAGCACTGAGAAATGCCTCGCTGCCGATCCACGGTACTGATGCACTAGGAAGCCTCAGACGTTATCCAGGGCCTGTTGCAGATCCGCCTCTAGATCTTCCACGTCTTCGATTCCGACCGAGAGTCGAACCAAGCCTTCCGTCACGCCGAACCGTAGGCGGTCTTCTACAGGGATGGACGCGTGCGTCATCGTTGCAGGGTGGGAGATCAGGCTTTCGACGCCCCCCAGACTCTCGGCCAGAGAAAAAACCCTAGCTCCCTCGAGTACTCGGCGAGCGGCTTCCAACGAGCCGGTGTCGAAGGAAAGCATCCCCCCGAATCCGCTCATCTGTTTTTTTGCAACGCCGTGGCCGGGATGGTCTGGGAGTCCGGGGTAGTAGAGCTTCTGGACCTTGGGATGCTTGGAGAGAAACGCTGTCAACGCAAGGGCGTTCTTGTCGTGACGTTCCATGCGGAGGGCGAGAGTTTTCGTGCTCCGAAGCAGCAACCAAGAATCGAAAGGCGAGAGAATGGCGCCCACGGCGTTCTGAACGAACCCGAGATGCTCGATGTCCTCTTGGCGGGCGCCAATCACGACGCCGCCGATGCTGTCACTGTGTCCATTGAGATATTTGGTGGTGCTATGAAGGACGAGGTCCGCTCCCAACTCGAGAGGGCGCTGGAAATAGGGACTCATGAACGTATTGTCCACCACCACCCGTGCGTCGAACCGATGGGCGAGATCGGAGACGGCGCGGAGATCGGTGATGCGCAGTATCGGATTAGTGGGCGTCTCGAGAAAGACGAGCTTGACATCGTCGTCCATCGCTTTCTCGACCTCCTCCGTTCGGGAGGAGTCGACGTAACTGAACCGGATGCCGAATTGCGTGAGAACGCGCTCGAAGAGCCTGTAGGTTCCGCCGTAGAGATCCTCGGTGACGACCACCCGATCCCCTTGCTTTACGAACGTGAGCACCGCGGAGATAGCTGCCATTCCCGAGGCAAAGGCGCGCGCTCCCACTCCTTTCTCGAGGGTGGCGAGGTTGGCTTCTAGCGCCGATCGGGTGGGGTTCTCAGTGCGCGCGTACTCGTACCCTTGGTGTTTACCGAGGCCCTCCTGGATGTAGGTCGAGGTCTGGTAAATCGGGGTGATGATGGCCCCGGTCGATGGATCGGGTTTCTGTCCCGCGTGGATGGCGTCTGTGGCAAAGCCCATACCGGGTTTCCTCCTGCTGGCAAATTGCAACGAGCAAACGGTGGCGACTACTCGCGAAAATCGGGGTATGATGGTAGTCCGGTGGCCCATGAGAGTCAAAGAGTCGAGTGGTTCTTTACCCTGAACCGAAATCGTCCCTCGTTGTCCGTCATCTACACATACCGAGTTATTTCGGATCGGGGTTTATTCCCGGGTCGCCATCTGTTAGCTTGAGAGGATATGCCTGCTCTCTGGTGTAGCGGTCTCGCCAAGAGGTTCCGGCCACGACTTGGCCCAAAAAGAAAAACGCTTGTCCCTCGGCTCGTGCATCCTCGGTAGCTGATAACAGTGTGGCCGTCAGAACGATAATCAAGCTCCCCGTTTTTCTCATCCCTACCCCCGATCGTTAGCCGTTTCGTTTGGCGCTTCATTGTCGCACGACCCTGCCACAAATGAACAATGCGGCTCGTCCCAGTTACGGGCCAGTCACAGGCCAGTTACAGGTTTGAAGCCGGCGCGCGTTTCGATGATGATCCACGACACATGAGCTCCTGGAAGTTGGAATGCAGCGCCTGTGGGAGAGAGTCGAAGCCCGACGCCCGGATCTTTCGATGTTCTTGCGGCGGCGTGCTAGACGTCGTGATGGAGCCTTCCCCGAGTTTCCGGGACAGCTTCTCTAGAGTCGAGTCCCTCTGGCGCTATCGCGCCGGCATTCCGGTTGGCGACGAGGCTGCGATCGTCACCCTGGGTGAAGGCCTCACGCCGTTGATCGAGGTAGAGTTGGACGGCGACTCCCTCCTCCTCAAGCTGGAATTCCTGGCCCCTACCGGCTCGTTCAAGGATCGAGGTGCCTCGGTGTTGTTGAGCCGCCTCAAAGAAATGAAGGTCCACGAAATCCTGGAAGACAGCTCGGGTAATGCGGGCTGTGCCATATCGGCCTACGCCGCGGCAGGGGGAATCCGGTGCCGAGTCCTGGTTCCCGAAGACGTCGCTCCGGAAAAAGCGGTGCAGATTGCCAGCTATGGAGCCATCTTGGAGCGGGTGGCGGGAAGCCGCGACGAAGTTGCCGCGGAAGCTCTGCGCCGCTCGAGCGAGATTTTCTATGCCAGCCACAACTGGCAGCCCTTCTTCCTTCAGGGAACGAAGACCTTCGCCTACGAGATCTTCGAGCAGGCGAAACCCTTACCGGAAGCGATCTTTTTTCCAGTCGGGAACGGCTCCTTGCTTCTGGGGACCTTCAAGGGTTTCAGCGAGCTTCTGACCCTGGATCTGATCGAGAAGATGCCGCGCCTCATCGCCGTGCAAGCTGAGTCTCATGCTCCCGTCTACGCTCGCGTCTTGCGCGTCATGGGGAAAGACTCGGAACACCGGAAAGATCCACCGCGCAATACGATCGCCAAGGGTATCGCGGTGCGAGAGCCCGTGCGATTGGAGCAGATGGCCGAGGCCATTCGAGCCACCGGGGGCACCGCGGTGGTGGTAGCGGACGAAGAAATCCGCAACGCTCAACGCGTCCTGGCACGCCGGGGGCTCCTAGTCGAGCCGACTTCCGCCACGGCGTTGGCCGGCTATCGTGTCTGGGAGAGGACCGAAGGGGGGAAAGGGCTGAGAGTGTTGCTGCCACTCACGGGCTCGGGAGTCAAAGATCTCGCATCGTTCGAGTGGTCGGGCTAAGTCGATCATCACGGGGCTGGCCTCAGCGCTGAACGCCCAGGACCCGCTCCACGAAAAAATTTAGGAATCGCTCCGAGTCGACTTCTACGCAGACCTTCGCATTCGGAGTCAGCTCTCTCCGGGCCACGGTCTCGCCGCGCGTCTTCTCTCCTTTGGTCTCCACGCCGACGTGGAGACACTGGGTTTCGACGAACGTGGGATCGACAACGACGCCCACCGCCAAGGGGTCGTGCATCATGATGCCGTCGGCTCCTCGGTCGTTGAGATGAAACTCGGTGAAACTCCAGACCAACTGGCTGATGGCGCTGGTGGTCCTGTGCACCGACCGCAGTCGGTCAGCTCCCAGAATCGTCTTTTCCGTGACATCGAGCCCGACCATCACAATAGGCACACCGGAGTGAAAGACCATCTCCGCCGCTTCCGGATCGTTGTAGACGTTGAACTCGGCCGCGGGCGTGATGTTGCCGCCGGAGAGTGAGCCACCCATAAGAACGATCTCCTTGATGTCGGAGGCAAGCTCGGGGTGCTGCTTCAAGACGATGGCGATGTTAGTGAGAGGACCCACGGGAACTAATGTGATCCGCCCGGCGTGCTCTCGAATCTTGCTGACGATGAGATCGGTGGCCGTGCCCGCGTATGGCACCCCAGAGGGGGCGGGAAGCTCGACGTTACCCAGGCCGTTGTCACCGTGGACGTGCCTCGAAGTGACCAGGCGGCCTACCAGCGGCGCCTCGGCACCGCGTGCCACGGGAATCTCGGAAGGACCGGCGAGCTCGAGGATCTGATGCGCGTTACGTAGACCGACGTCGACCTCGACGTTTCCCGCAACGACGGTGATCCCTTCGAGGCTCAGCTCCGGCGAGGAAAGGGCTAGCAGGATCGCCAGGGCGTCGTCGATGCCCGGATCGACGTCCAGGAGAACGGGCGTCGCCGCTTGATTCTGTCCAGTTTGGGAAACACCCGCTGCGAGCACCATGGTCCGCGCCTCGAGTCCACAGCATAACCCCCGCCGGATCGGCGGTAAAGGTAAAGAGCTCCGGGGGCTCGGTCTGGGTCGCGCGACCAGCATCGGTAGGCGGGAAAGCACTTGCCTCCTGGAGCCATCTCGTTCATAATAAAGGATAAATCCAGGAGACAGTGTGGTGCAGAAGGCTTTTTCGCCGGGCGGGGAACTACCTCGCCGGCCTTCAGAAACCCGAATCGCTTGCCGGCTCCTCTTAGGAGCGACGGTACCCGACCAGCCGACGACCCGAGCGTAGGGACGAGGACATGGGACTCCAAGGCCAACTTCAGGATATGCCCTTCGTGGACATCCTCCAGATCGTTTCCTTTTCCCAGAAGACGGGGTACCTCCACCTCGACAGCCCTATGGGGCGAAGCCACGTAGTCTTCCGCAACGGCATGGTCGTCTGTGCGTGCTCGTGGTCCACTCTCGACTATGTTCGGCGGATCTCGGCGGGACATTACGAAGATGGTCAGAAAGACACCGTTATCTTCGCCCTAGTCGAAACGTCTCTGCGCGAGATGGCTCGCCTGCGGGGGGAAGCTTCCGCTTCGAGTTGACGGAAGAAATCGAGGCGGAGTTGGAAGGGATGGATATCTCCGCCTTCCTGCTGGAAAGGGGCATCAACGCGCAGCACCTGCTATTGGAGCTGACACGAGAACTAGACGAGGACCGGCGTGAGACGACCGCCAAGTTGGAATCCGAGTTCAGGGCGGTAGCAGAGGCTGCGGCCACTGAAGAAGCAGCGGCACCCATGCCGGAAAGAGCCACGGTGTCGGCGAGCACAGTCACCGCTCCAGACGAGCAAGCTCCCACGGGAACCGCTTCCTCCCGGTGTGTTCGACGAGCCCGACCCATCACGAACGCAGAGGGTGCCGGTGTCGGCCGGTTCCCTTGTCGATCCGCTCTCTACACCTCTCCGTCACCACGGCTCGACGGTGGTTGTCGTCGATGATGAGTCGGTCGTGTGTGAGGCCCTGGCCGAGGAGCTCGCGGAGAATGGCTACAAAGTGTTTACTGCGACCGAGCCTGCCAAGGGCGCCAACATCGCGGCGGAACGGGTGGCCGAGGGAGATCAAGTGCTGGTCGTCGGCGATTTTAAGATGCCGACTACGACCGGAAAGAGTTTTTACGGTGGATTCGAGCTCGCTCTCTGGAGACGGTTTATTGACAGACCTATTCTTAGGCCGGCCAAGGAGCCGCCGCTACCCCAAATTCAACATCCGGCGGGACATCCCCTTGCGGGGGGTGTCTGGGTGTCCCTGGAGGTGACGCTACCCTGGCAGATCGGTGACATCGCCGTCGAGGGCACTGTGGAGTGGTCGAATTTTGACAATCCGGAGGCGACGCCGGATCATCCCCTCGGCGTCGGCTTGTGCCTCGCCAACCTTCCCGAAGAGGCGCGCGACAAGATCGCCACCTTCATCGAGCGGTTCCACGAGCTAGTGGCTCAGCTCGAAGACATGCCCGCCAGGTAGCTTCAGCGCTACCTCACCGGCGGGGGGAGGGTCCGCGGTCTCTATCGTAGCCAGTCCTTCCTCGACCGCGTCATCGATGGTGGGGAAGATTCCGATGAAGCTGTCGTTGAGGTCCAGGTAGTAGTTGTCGTCGTCGGCCCAGATTGATTTACCGGCGTGATAGGCCTCGTCGGACTCGTCGACCAGGCGGTAGATCCGTCCGAAACGGTCGATCAGGTAGTGATAGTTGCCATGTTTTCGTAGCCAGCGGAGGAGGCCTCTCGTGTTACGCAGAAGAGAATTGGTGTTGTCGGGCTCGAGGGGGTCGATGTCGCTCTCGCTCGTGTGGTAGACGATGCCCACGGGCTTGTCGGTCACCAGGATGGCGTCGCTGCCATCCCTGGGGAACACGAGGTAGCGTCGTTTCTTGGTGGTTCGTCAGGACGCGTAGTCCGTTGCTCCAGAGCTCTCCCAGGGGGCCGTCTTCGACCAGCCACACTTGTTCGGGGGGCTCTCCCACTCTCGCGGGGGGATAGTCGGCTAGTGTCGCGTCCCGATCCCTGCCGGCGGCCCGGGTGGTGGAAGAGGCTCCCGTCGAGAATGTTGGCAGGAGCGCCACCACCGTATCCACGCCCTCCCGCGCGGCGCGGTAGCCGACTGGTCCGTAGGCATAGGCTAGATAGCCCAGTGTCGCAATCAGGACCGCCAGAATGGCGTGACGCGCCCGATAGAGAGCCCAGCTGGGCTCTGGCAGCCCGGTGGTCGAAGTCAGGCGTCGTTCCGCTTTGAGCTTCCTCGTAGGCCCCGAAACAGGCCAGACGCACGGCGAAAGGCTTCAACGAGCTTGCCTTGCGGAGGAGCTCCGGTTGGGCGTCGAATACGTCGATGGTTCGTTGGATGAACTGGAGTTTGGCTCCCGGATCCCCGATAGAGGCGGCGAGGCTCTCGATCGCTCTCCGGAGTGCCGAATCGGGCAGACAGGCGGGCTTCGGTTTGCTCATCGGATCCAGCTCGCCTCGGACCCGCTGGTTGTTCCTAGTGCAAAATAAAGGGACTTATACCGTTAGATTGACAGAAACCGTAAGTCCTGGCGTTCTAATGATCCAGCTCGAACGGGCCGAATCATCCCCCATCTACATATAGTGGTTCCGCGTTTTAGACCCTGACCACTACATCTTGGGGTTCAACCCTTCCGCCAGAACTCGACCCCGACAGAGTAACCCCCTGGGGCCCTGTGGTAGTAGAATAAAGCCAGAAAAGAGGAAACGCCCCGGCCAGCAACCGGGGCGTCTAAAACCGGCGGTGCCGCATGTACAAGAACAGCGCCGCCATAGAGGTTTCTAATGTTAGATCATATCATAGAAGTCTTTGGGAATGAGCTCATTATAAACCTTGAGCCTACTATAAAGTCTATTTGCAAACCGTATGAGACGATTCTTGATCGTCTGCTGGCTGAGGGTCGGATTTCTGAATCTGAGCGCGAGGAGTTTCGTCAACAATCTCGACCCCCTCAGAAACATCCCGCACTACCAACCTGGACAACTCAAAATCGCCGACGGTGATTACAATTGCTAGTTCTTTCATGGTCAAGTCTTAATTTTCCTGTCAAATCTCCGTACGGTTCCCCGCGCTCGGTTAAGCTGCTGATTCCTCCGACGTGCCTTGCGGGAGAAGCTCGTTGCGAAGCTCCTCGACTTTCCTAGCGGCGAAGACATCCATCCTCACGCCGCGCCATTTGTTTGCGACGGCCAAGAGCACAGCGAACGAGAGTTTCATCGCGGCCTCCTCGGTGAAGAAGTGAGGAATGACCTTTGTGCGACGTTTGTGCTCTCCGAACGTGCGCTCAAGTAGATTCGACGTGCGAAGCCTTTTGTGATGCGCCGCAGGAAGGCGTAGCGCCTGAAGACACGCTTCGAGGGTCTCTTCCATGCACTTCATCGCGCTCGGGAATCGTTGACGGTACCGAGCGATCACCTCCCGACCCTTCTTCAGCCCTTGCTCGTAGCTGTTCGCATGGAACGACTCAAGGATGGCCGCCTTGAGTTCGTCGCGCACTTCCTTCGGAGCCTTGCCCAGGATGTTCTCGAGGCGGTGCTTCTGGCAACGTTGCTTGAGGCTTCGAGGGAAGACCTCTGCGATCGCTTTGAGCACTCCAGGATTCCCGTCCGTCACGATGAGCAACGGCTCCCTCATTCCTCGGGCCACTATCTCCTGCAAGAACCCCTTCCAGTTCTCGTAGGATTCTCGGTTGCCGACACCGATATGAAGAAGAACTCGCGTCCCATCAGCGCGATAGCCGGTCGCAACGAGGATGGGCTCTTTTCTCTCCGCTCCTTGGTGGTAGCGCAGGTACGTGCCGTCGAGCTCGAGATACAACAGCTTCTCGTTCGAGAGATCCCGTTTTCGAAACGCCTCGAAATCCTCCGACAGACACCGTGTGACCCGGCTCACCACCGACTTCGAGACACCCGTGCCGCTCAGCACGTCCGCGAACGTCGCCTCAATGTCACGCGTCGACATCCCGTGGACGTACATCCGCGCGATCAGTTCATCGAGTTTCTCGGTCCGGCTCACGTAGGCGTCGAGAATCTTTGACTGAAACACCTTCTCTGTTTCTCGTACCCGCGGCACTTGCACCGTCACCGCTCCCTCGCCCGTGAGGACCCGATGCGACTCATACCCGTTGCGTCGTCCCTTCTCCTTCGTCGTTGCCGGAGCGTTCTCATAGTAGTTTCGACCCAACGCCTCCGTCACCTCGCGCTCCAACGCATATTGAAGCATCATCTGAGCTCCCGACCGGACGATCTCCGAGAGATTCATCTCCCCAAATACCAGTTGTTCCTCGAACTGCTTGAGCAATCGCTGACTCGGTAGTACCTTTCCCATGATGTATGGTTCTCCTTTTCTGTCCCCATGACGGGGACGGGTTTGAGCTTGGGGACCATACATCGTTTTTCTTTGACAGGAATCTTAAGACATCACCTCTTTCATAGCTTTCCATTCCTCCATAGGGGGTAGAATAGCACGATGAGCAAGCGACCAGATTACGGAGACGCTACGCCCGAAGACCTAGCCCTGGCGCTGATTCGGCCTAAGAACGCTAGCTGGTACGCGCGCCGGAAGGCAAGCCGTTGTCCGCAACCAGCTCTCGATACATCAGACGCTTCCCAATCAGACCAGGGCCACGATGACCAGCGGATCAAGTCTAGGTAGCGCAAGCGCTCATACCCACGACACCGCAACATGTAGTAAAGTGCGAGAGCACAAGATGTAGTGGTTCTGGGAATCGCTGTCAATCTAACGGTATAAGTCCCAAAATAAAGGGGTCCGCGTCTCACCCGATCTCGGCGAAGACTAGGAGTCGTTGACCGCGGCCACCAGGGCGCCCGCTGCCGTGGCTTGCATGGGTCTGGCGGAGAGCCTGACTTCCGAGATCTCGATGGGGCACTTAGATTCCTGGAGGACCTGCTCGAATTTGTCACGGAAACCCTTGGGTCGCGACGTGCCGCCGACGAGAACGACCGGAACCGCCCGGTCCATCTTGGGAACGTTGGATGCCTTTCCTAGAGACTCGGTCAGCTGTTTGACCAGGGTCTGGATCACCTCATCGTAATAGATGTGCAATGCCCCCTCCACCTTGTCCTTGGGTTTGCGAGTGAGATCGAGGGAGGCTTCCTTGATCATTTTGACGCGAGTGGCCGACTCGCCGGTGACCGAGCCGGTGCTGCGATCGATGTAGTCGCCGGCCTTGGTGACGCTGAAGGAAATGACGGGAACCAAGAGGTACGCGAGGCACACGTTGCACATGCCTCCGCCCGCGGAGACGCCGATTCCGGTGAAGCTCTCCTTTTCGAGCTCCGAGAAGACCACGGCCTGGCCTTCGTTGATGCTCTTGACCAGATAGCCCAGGCTGGTGAGGTAATTCTTCAAGAACTCCTCGTGGTAGATGAGATCGTCCGGTGAGTCCACCGGCGCTCCCGGAACCGAAAAGCAGACCAGTTCCTCGCCGTTCTTGGCTTTCTTCACCAGACCCTGAATGATCACCTTGATGAGGCTCAGTGCAGAGGGCTCGTGGGAGTTGATGAGCCCACGGCTCATGGGTCGGCGCGCTTCCGAGTTGAACAGGCTGGCAAACTTTTCGGTAGTGTCTCAGTTTAATTAATCAAACTGAGACACTACCAACTTTTCCGCGCTGTTGCCGTACACGAAGAAGTGGCCGTTCTCCTGGTAATAGTGAACCTTGTTTTGGAGGAGAATGTTCTCCGTGATGCGGGAGTAGGGAAGGGGGAGAAACGCGTTGACTTCCACGGAAGCCTCGAGCCCACGTCCGGTCCGGCGGGCCACCAGAATTTTGCTCGTTCCGACGTCGAGGCCGATTCGGCCTTCCGTGCTAGGCACGACGCTCTCGGTTCTTGGGGTATCTTCCATGGTCTTGTCTCCTTCTATCTTAGTGCCGTGGGGCCCCCAGCCTTCGCTGAGGCTTCGGCTGGCTAGTTTTCATACAGTGCTGCCAGCAAAGCACCTCGAGCCGTGGCGGTCAGGGGTTCTTTGCCCAAGTGGACACCCGCCAACGAGATCGGAAGTTTCTGTGCCGTCAAGGCACGTTCGAATTTGAGCTTGAAACCTTTGGGAAGCGCGCTTCCTCCCGCCAGCACGACGGGCAGGGGACTATCGAGTTTCGGCATCCTCTCGGTGCGCACCAACGCCTCTTCGATGCTTTCGACGACGGTGTTGATGAGATCCTGATAGTAAATGTGGAGCGCCCCCTCGATTTTGGACCGGGCCTTGCGATTCAAGTCGAGTCCCTCTTCCTTGATGGTGCGAACTCGCGTCGCGATCTCGCCACTCACCTTGCCTACAGCCTCGTCGATGTCGTCCCCACCTTTCTCGATGGCGAAGGCAAAGACCGGGACCGATAGATAGGCGAGAGCCACGTTGGTCAGTCCACCGCCGAAGCTGATGCCGAGTCCGGAAAAGTTCTCTTTCTCGAGCTCGGAGAAGACAACGGCCAGCCCCTCGTTGATGCTCTTGGCTTCGTAACCCATGCTTTCCAACATCTGCTTCATCAAGGCTTCGTGGTAGACGAGGCTGGTGGGTGCACTGAGCGGCGCGCCGGGAACGCTGTAGCACACGAGGCTGCCCTTGGACTTCTTCCCGCCTAGCAGCTTCTTGACGATCACCTTGAGAAGCTTTTGCGCGTGCGGCTCGGTGGCATTGACCAGGCCGTGCCGCATCGGCCGTCGCGTCTCGGCGTTGAACATGTTGGCGAATTTGGCCGCTCCGTTTCCGTAGACGACGATACGGCGGCCGTCGCGGACGTAGTCGATGTGGTTCTGAGCCAGGATCTGTTCGGTGAAACGGGAGGGGGGGAGATCGATGAATGCGTTGAGCTCGGCGGCGGACTGTAATCCGCCACCGTTCTTGCGTGCCGTGACGACAGTACTCGTGCCGAGGTCCAGTCCCGCCGCTTCTCCGTTTCCGTGTCCGTTCGCGCGCGCGCGAGGCTTCCCACTTTTAGAGGAACTCTTCCTTACGGATTTTCTGGAGACCATGGCAATGTTCTTTATGGATTCACCAGGTCGTTTTAGGGGAACTTCTCCGCCTCGGGCAGTACCCACCCTGAAAACTAGTATATTCTAGAAGATCCTTCGGAACAGAAAGCTAGAAAATCGTACCACCATGCCTAGTTCCTGTCAACCGGCTCAGAAACTACTTGATTTCTAGGAGTTAAGGCGTCTGACGAGACTGATTGAGAAATCTCGTATATCGACGCCATAGAGAGCGTGAGGGTTTTAACCCCCAATCCTTCGCGCTCGCTCGAGGTCCTCCAGCGTGTTGAGATTGAAGAGCGCGGTCCCCTGTGGGTCGAGTCGCGCGAGCTCGTGTCCCTCCACCCAACGCACCGCGAGATCGTCGAGGAAGTCGGCAGCCTTGAGCTCGCCGAGATCCAGCCGAGCCTCGAGTGCGGGGAGGCAGCGGTTCGAGTAGAAGGCGCACACGGGGACGGGCACGCCCCGTGGCCGTGGGACGACCGCGTCGTGTCCCGAGAGCAGACCCGAGAGTCCACCGAGGAACTCGCGCGTGAGGAATGGCAAATCACACGCGACCACCAGAACGATGTCTCGTTCTGCGGTGGTGAGGGCGGTATGAATGCCCCCAAGAGGACCCGAGCGCGGTCTCCGATCGGGCTGGACAGCAACACCCAATGCGGCATAGGGCTCTACGGGCGACTGACCGGCGAGAATGCGAACCGGCTCGTAGTCGGGCTCGAGGAGCTCGACAAGGGCTTCGATCAGTGTCCTCCCGGCCGGTTCCTGGAGGCGAATCAAGGCTTTGTCCTTTCCCATGCGGCGGGAGGTGCCTCCGGTCAGGATGGCGGCTTCAATCGCGGTATTGCCCAGCGTCACTTGTCGTCCTATGAGAGAAGAGCCTTGCGAACGTAGTATAATCAAGCGACCCCTGCTGCTCATGAAAGTTTTGTGCCGTCTTTTCAGGCGGCCTTTCCGCGATGGGGAGTGTGATGCGGGGAGAGTCGGAACCCTGAAGCCTTGAAAGAAGACCCCGTCGAGCGTCTTTTCGTAGCCAGTCTGCGGAGCGCACTCGAAGACATCGCTCCGGAACGCCTGGACGTCTTCGAGAACTGGTTTCCGCCCGGCGATCGCCGGCCGCGGTTTCACATCGCGCCGGTGATGGGAGCGGTCAGCTACCTGAGCCGCGATCTGGAATTCTACAAGGTGGTCATGGAAAAGGCGGGGCGCATCGCGTCGGTTTGGTGTTACCAGCACATGTCCCCGGTGGAGCGCAAGTTTTGGGCCTCGATGCCCCAGGCTGGAAGAGAACGCGCAGTGGTGATGTCTTAAGATTCCTGTCAAAGAAAAACGATGTATGGTTCCCCAAGCTCAAACCCGTCCCCGTCATGGGGACAGAAAAGGAGAACCATACATCATGGGAAAGGTACTACCGAGTCAGCGATTGCTCAAGCAGTTCGAGGAACAACTGGTATTTGGGGAGATGAATCTCTCGGAGATCGTCCGGTCGGGAGCTCAGATGATGCTTCAATATGCGTTGGAGCGCGAGGTGACGGAGGCGTTGGGTCGAAACTACTATGAGAACGCTCCGGCAACGACGAAGGAGAAGGGACGACGCAACGGGTATGAGTCGCATCGGGTCCTCACGGGCGAGGGAGCGGTAACGGTGCAAGTGCCGCGGGTACGAGAAACAGAGAAGGTGTTTCAGTCAAAGATTCTCGACGCCTACGTGAGCCGGACCGAGAAACTCGATGAACTGATCGCGCGGATGTACGTCCACGGGATGTCGACGCGTGACATTGAGGCGACGTTCGCGGACGTGCTGAGCGGCACGGGTGTCTCGAAGTCGGTGGTGAGCCGGGTCACACGGTGTCTGTCGGAGGATTTCGAGGCGTTTCGAAAACGGGATCTCTCGAACGAGAAGCTGTTGTATCTCGAGCTCGACGGCACGTACCTGCGCTACCACCAAGGAGCGGAGAGAAAAGAGCCCATCCTCGTTGCGACCGGCTATCGCGCTGATGGGACGCGAGTTCTTCTTCATATCGGTGTCGGCAACCGAGAATCCTACGAGAACTGGAAGGGGTTCTTGCAGGAGATAGTGGCCCGAGGAATGAGGGAGCCGTTGCTCATCGTGACGGACGGGAATCCTGGAGTGCTCAAAGCGATCGCAGAGGTCTTCCCTCGAAGCCTCAAGCAACGTTGCCAGAAGCACCGCCTCGAGAACATCCTGGGCAAGGCTCCGAAGGAAGTGCGCGACGAACTCAAGGCGGCCATCCTTGAGTCGTTCCATGCGAACAGCTACGAGCAAGGGCTGAAGAAGGGTCGGGAGGTGATCGCTCGGTACCGTCAACGATTCCCGAGCGCGATGAAGTGCATGGAAGAGACCCTCGAAGCGTGTCTTCAGGCGCTACGCCTTCCTGCGGCGCATCACAAAAGGCTTCGCACGTCGAATCTACTTGAGCGCACGTTCGGAGAGCACAAACGTCGCACAAAGGTCATTCCTCACTTCTTCACCGAGGAGGCCGCGATGAAACTCTCGTTCGCTGTGCTCTTGGCCGTCGCAAACAAATGGCGCGGCGTGAGGATGGATGTCTTCGCCGCTAGGAAAGTCGAGGAGCTTCGCAACGAGCTTCTCCCGCAAGGCACGTCGGAGGAATCAGCAGCTTAACCGAGCGCGGGGAACCGTACGGAGATTTGACAGGAAAATTAAGACTTGACCCGCGCAGTCAGGCGGCTGCTTAGGGCCGGGCTCAAGAACATCCAACGCGACGGGGAGCTTACCACGCGACGGGAAGGCTCCAAGCTCTTGCTCACGTTATCGAACTCCATTTTTTGCCGCACCGTCTCCGGGAACGGTCCGGTATGTCTCTACTACGCTTTTCTTTTCTCGGGGTTGATGGAGCAAGCGGAGCTTCGTTGGTCAGCGGTCGTCGAGTCCAGCTGTGGGAAAGCGGATCGGACGGAGTGTCGTTTCGAAGCCTCTTCCTGATGAGACCGTCCAAGCACTATGCCGGGGGGCGATGAAGCTGTCGGAACGATGGGTGGGTGTTTGGGCGGTTTTCATATGGTTTTCCGCGCCATTACTGCCGGCCTTGAGAAGTTATCTCAACGAGAGCGTGCCAGGAGGATTCGGTCGTTACGTCGCGGCAGGCTTGCTGACGGTTGCGGTCGGGGTCATCGGTCTGGTTTGGGTGCGCCAGCGGGACGACCGATGGCAAGCGTTCGGGAAGCTCGCCTTGGTTTTGGCCTGCTTCGCCGCGCTCTATACGCTGCTTGCTTCTCCCGATCCGCGTTCTAACCTCGTCGAGTTGGCTCATTTTGCGGAATACGGAACGCTGGGAGTTCTCGCCTTCGCCTCGCTCGGACGATTGTCTCCACCCGCCCGGTGGGCGCAGACCTTGCTTCTGGTGGTCGCAGTGGGGGTCGTGGACGAGGCCATCCAATGGGCTCTCGCCTCGCGCGTTGCCGAGATCCGGGACGTGGCTCTCAACGCGGCGGCGGGGGGACTCGCACTTTGTTACGTCGGCTGGGTGCTACGAGTAGCCAACGACGGGCACAGCGCTCGCTTGACTCGGAGTGAGATGCGACAGATCGCCACGGTGGGCGCGCTCCTATTGCCGGCGCTCGTCGCCTTTCTCTACGTGGTTCATCTCGGCTACTGGATCCGATGGGGCGACATCGAGTTCGTCTCTCAGTACCGCGCCTCGGAGATCGAGCGTGTGGGGGAGGATCGTCGAGCTCGCTGGGCTTCTTGGCTCGAGGTCGAAGGGAACGACCTGCAGCGACCGGTAGCGAAACTTTGGGCGCTCGAAGACTTCTACGTTACCGAAGCGAGACGACATATCCAGGCGCGCAACGAGGCTGCGGATGGAGGGGATGTTCACATCGCTACCGGTGAGAACCTGATAGTGGAACGATGGTATTCGCCCTACCTCGAGGTCGCGGGGGCGGCGCGCGCCGATTTGCCGGTCGAGCTAGGCGGGCCCTATCGGAGCCTTGTGCTAGCGCATCTATGGCCCGAGCTCGGGCTTCCGACGGTGTGGGGAGCTTTCATCGGGGTCGAGCTCGCGCTGGTCGGGCTTGCGGTTTATTTGGGACGCTTGGAGAGGAGAGCATGAAACGTCGCATCACTTTTTCCTTCGTTCTATTGTTGACGGCCACTGCGTTAGCTGTCTTTGCCGCACCGGCACCGAGTCGTCAGGCCAGCGAGGAAGAGATCGCTCGGGCCTTCAAAATGCTCGGCGAGATCCTTGGCCTGCCCGAGAGCCGTCCGGAGGACTTGAAACGGCGGGTGGAAGAGGTCGGTGGGCTACGTTTCGCCAGCAACGTGCCGATCGACTTCATGACGCGCGACGAGCTCGCCGCGTACATTCGGCAGTTGTTCGAAAAAGAATATCCACGCGAGGTTGCCGACCGCGAGGAGAGGATGCTGCGCGCCTTCGGTTTTCTCACCGCGGACGAGGACCTGCGAGCCATTCGGGAACAGGTTCTCAACGAGAACATCGCCGGCTTCTACGATGAACGGCCGGGGGCGAAGAAGTTGTTCGCCATCTCCACGTCGTCCGGGGAGACTCTGGATTTGATGAATCAGCTCATCCTGTCTCACGAGTTGCGGCACGCGCTTCAGGATCAGCATGTGAATTTGGGGCAAGTACTCGGCGAGGGAACCGACTTTGACGATCGGCGGCTCGCTGCGTTGAGTCTACTGGAAGGCGATGCCACGCTGCTCATGGAGAAATATCTATCCGGCGAAATTCCCGGAGGAGGTGCACAAAGTGACGCTCTGGCGGGGCTTTTGGGAATGGGGGGCGGGAACAGTCGGGCGCTGGCCGAGATGTTCGCCGGACCGCAGCTGCGAGGGGCACCGCCTGTCGTGCGGGAACAGCTGCTCGTTCCCTATCTCGAGGGAAGGAGCTTGGCGGTCGCGATCTTCGAGCGCGGTGGCTTCCGGCTTCTCAATGAGCGCCTGGCCGATCCCCCGCGTTCCATGGAACAGGTGCTCCACCCAGAGAAGTATCTGGATCGGCGGGACGAGCCGAGGGAGTTGAATGTAGCCGAGGCGACAGGGGAGGTCGTGGAATCCGAAGGGCGGCTAGGAGAGTTCTTTATCCGTGTCTTGTTCCAGCCGGTCATGGCGAGGCAGGAGGCAGAGCGCGCCGCGGCAGGTTGGGGAGGAGATCAATATGCGCTCTGGGTTGATGACGGCAGGTATCGCCTCGTATGGCATACCACCTGGGACACGGAGCAGGAAGCGCAGGAGTTTCACCAAGCGTTCACGCGCTTTGCGTCGCTCCGTTACGGAAGCGGTGTGTTACCACCCGAGGTCGGCGAGACGGTGACGCTCGAAGGTGACGATGGGGAACGTAGCCACATCCGCTGGCGCGGGCGCGACGTGACGTTGGAGCGTGAGGGCCTCCGTCTGGAGGAATGACCAAATGAGGAGAGGGCCGACAAGCTTGACTTGGCTTGTGACTGGCTTAACCGGCCGTTTTCTCCATCATCACTTTCCCCGAGCCTTCCAGGCGAACGTTGAGGGATGGGCGGGAATGGGGGGACATGAGCTCGGCCAGGGCCTCGTCCTCGACGATCGTGGGAGTCAGGTCGCCGGACCAGGAGATGACGTCGGCGCTGGATACGTTCACCGGATACCCCGGCGTCACGGTCAACACCAATGGTTTCGTTTGCACGGATAGCGCAATCAACCCCGTTCCCTCGATGGCCAGTACATGCATTCGCGGCTGGGGAGCCCCCTCCCGTTCGATGCTCGCGTAGCGCGGCGTCAATGTCTCCTGACAGGCCAGGAGATGTGAGGGCTCGACGAAGATCTCCTCTCCATTCACTTGGAGCACGGTGATCGCGCGCTCCCGGTCGGTGAGCAAAAGCCTTCCGGTGCCGCTGACGATGACCAGCGGCGTTGCGCCTTCTTCGTAACTCCTCGCCGTGGCCCGTCGTGACAAGCGTGTCGGAATGTTCCATCGTGAGCAGTCTTGAAAGGAGTGCGAAGCGATGGAAGCGAGGACAGCATTTCGTAGGCGAGCACGTGAAGAAGATCGTGGCCGCACAGGTCGAGGGCGGCGTTACTCGCGGGAACAACGTCGCGAAGCGGTGCTGTATCTGAATCAGATGAAGGATCAGGGCGCGAGCCTTGAGGGTGTCGCGAGGGGGCTCGGGGTGAGTGGCTGGAGTCTATCTCGATGGAATCGAGAGGAGGCTATGAGGGGTATCGTTCGGCGTGTCGAAGTCGTGGAATCGGAAAAACGCACGGAGATTACGCTGGTAACCCCGCGAGGGTATCGAATCGAGGGTCTGTCGGAACAGCGGCTGCTGCGGCTTGTTGAGCAGCTGGGATGAAGTGGAATAGCCGTCGGGTGTCGGCGTGGGCGTACGCGGCGCCGGCGGATCTCCGCAAGGGCTTTGACGGTCTGTCGGCGCTGGTGATGAACGAGCTTGGTCGTGACCCGCTGAGCGGTGAGCTGTACTTGTTCGTCAGCCGCAACCGAATCCGCGCGAAAGTTCTGCACTGGGACGGGACCGGACTGTGCGTCTACGCGAAACGTCTCGAAGAGGGAAAGTTCGCATGCCTGTGGTCCAGCGGTGACGGCGAGCCAGTGCGACTGACGACGACAGAGTTGTCGTTGTTTCTGGAGGTGAGCCGGTTGGTCGGAAAAATATCTTTGTCACCTCCTGAAATGAAGCATTTTTCACTTGCCGTGAGATCGTCTCTATGATCTAATCGTATTCCGTGGTTCGCATAAAAAACGAACACGACCTCGAAACACTCCGCCAGATAGCTCTCCTCGTTGATAACGAGAACCAGCGCCTCGTCAATGAAAACGTTCGTCTGCGAGTGGAACTGGCGAGACTCCATGGTGTGCCGGAAACGGAGCAACTTGAACTGTCGGTTCTCAAGCAACTACAGGAAAAGCGAGAGAGCATTTTCCGCATCGACGAAAAGCGGACCCGGAAGAAAACGAAGGCTAAAAAGAACAAGAAGAAAGGGCACGGCCCGCGCGAACAGCCTCATCTTCCCGTGGTCGACAAAGTAATCGAACTCGCCGAGACAGAGAAAAAGTGCTCGGTGTGCGACGGCGAGATGGCGGGTCAATACGAGGAATCGGAAGTGGTGACGGTGGTGAAGCGGAGCTTCGTCATCGAACGGCATTTGCGGAAAAAGTACCGCTGCCGATGTAACGCGAACGTCGTCACCGCACCGGCGGCGACGAAGCTTCAGCCCGGAGGCCGCTACTCGGTGGAGTTCGCGACCGAAGTGGCCATCAGCAAGTACCTGGACCATATGCCTCTCGAGCGCCAGGTTCGGATGATGCGCCGCGAAGGGCTAGATATCGACAGCCAGACGCTGTGGGACCAGCTGAACGTACTGGCACGTCATCTGAATCCGGTGTACGACGCTCTGGGAGAGAAGGTTTTGGAGTCACCCGTCATCCACGCCGACGAAACGCGGTGGCCTCTGATGGGCTCGATGAAGAAGTCGGCGGGCACGGTGTGGGGCGTTTCGAGTCCGGACATCGCGTACTACCGAATGCTGCCGACGAAATCGACGGAAGATGGCCAAAAGGTGCTGGGGACCTACTCCGGCATCGCGGTTGTGGACGGCTACGCGGTGTACGAGGTGCTAGCTCGTGCCGGTCCAGACGGCTACGCGGCTCGTGCCGGTCCACAGTTTCGTCTCGCCCACTGCTGGGCGCACGTGAAAAGAAAGTTCGACGAAGCCAGCGAGCACTACCCGCAAGCTTGCTCCGAAGTGCTTCGTTTGATCGGAGAGCTGTACGAAGTCGAACGCGAGGTCCCGGGTCCGTTTCCCGGCGATGAAAAAGCTCAGAAACTGAGACTTCGTTTACGCAAGCAACGTTCGCAGCGGATCTTGAAAGCGATTCGGCAATGGGGCGAGAGCCAAAGAGGATTGCCGCGAAGCGACTTCGGCAAGGCGGTCCGCTACATGCTGGAGAGATGGGAGACACTCACGCTGTTCGCCGAAAACCCTCTCGTCTGGCTTGACAACAATCACGCCGAGCGCGCCCTGAGGGAACCTGTCGTCGGTCGCAAAAATCACTACGGCAGTCGATCGAAACGCGGAACCGACGTCGCAGCGCTGTTCTACACCCTGTGCGAGACCGCGAAGCTTCAGAACGTCGACCCCAGGGCCTACATGCTCGAAGCGGCCTACGCCGCCATCAACCAGCCAGGAACCGTGTTACTCCCCGACGCCCTACGCGACAACTCCGCTGCGTAGCTTCTCCTCCGAATCGCGACGTTCCAACCCGCTCCAGTAGGGCACGGCGAGGAGTTACACTTGTTCGCGTTGCGGTTTGACCCAGAAGGTGAGATTCCCGCTATAGCTGTAGATCGTTCCCTGCTTGATGAAAATCTTGCCGGAGAACGTAACCTCCATCAAGTTGTTCTCGAGGTATCTGAAGCTGTCGTCACGGCGCCTCAGTTGGGAGTAGATCTGCGGCGCCCGCTCTTCGGCGTCATCGGTCAGCGCTGACGGATCGCGAATTGTCTTCGGTGTCAGCGTTTTATCGCCTTCGGTGACGATGGGAGGTGCCTGGAGTCTCAGCGTCTGATCGTGTGCGCGCCGCGATCGACTTCTCCGCTCTTTTCGGGGCTCGGTGCGTTCCTCGTAAGGAGGTTCGGCCGGGGGCTCGGTGCGGTGCTCTCTTGTGCCTGGAGTGAAGAGATCGCCGCCTGCGCTAGACATGGCCTTCGAACGCGCGATCTCGTTGAGGGGCTGATCGGGAATCGCCGGATCGGTTAGTCGCACGATGGTGCGGGCGACAGGCTGGTCGTTCACGTCAGGCACGTCGGGTGTTCCCGAGTCCTTCCCTCCCTGGTCGTCCTCCCTGGGCTCCACGGGCTCAGTGGCCTGAGGAGGTGGGGGAGGCGTCGCGGGCTCGATGGGCGCGGTTTTGGAGCCGGGGAGCGTAGGGTCGTCGTCGAAAGGAGGAGGCGTGTCGGTTTCGTTGACGTTCGCGGTCGAATCGTTGAGGGCGGTCAGAATCTGCTCGGGGTCGATGTCGTCCAGCGTGAGCATAGGCGGCGCTCCGGCATCTTGCTCGTGCGAGCGTGCCCCGATGTCGTCCAAGGGCGCGGTTCCGTCTCCCTTTTCGGCCGAGATCTTGGCCTGCACCCGCTTGACCATGATGTGGGTGCCCGCCTTGCGGTACTGAAAGATGGCGTTGTAATGCTGTCCTTTCTTCACGTAGATATTGCCGAGATAGAAATTGATCTTCTGATTGTCCGGTTTAAGGTCCAGCGCCTTCAAGAACGCCGCTTCGGCTTGATCGAGAGAGCCCAGCTTGAAAGAAATGAGGGCGTGGTTGAAGTGAAGGATGTAGGAGTCGGGATTGCCGTCGATGAGGGCGCGATAGATGCTCGCCGACTCGTTGTATTTCTCGCGCTTGAAATAGACGAGCCCCAGCAGGTTCAGGACGCGTTGATCGGCGGGTCGCATGCGGCGCGCGGCTTCGAGCTCGCGTTCGGCAACCGTAAAATTACGCCGCTCGAAATTCTCCATCCGCGGTTTAGATGGACCAGGAACAGGCCCTGGTCGAAAGGGGTGGGTGCGCTATTTGCCATCCGACTCGCTCGCAGTTAGTGCCCTGTATCAGTAATTCGTCACCTAATTCTCGGCCCCTTTTGCGCGCTGGCTTCGTTGCGCCATCGTTCCAGTTCGGTCTTCGGCCTAGCCCTCTGCTCGACAGGCTCGCTGCGGAAGGCGGTCGAAATATCCAGATATGACTTCGTCGGCACGCCTCGCCAGCACACAAAATGGCCTCGAGCCTTAGGCCACGATCCACTGATGCAGGGCACTAGGGCTCCAGGACCTCGTATTCTACATCGGACGGTTTCTTTCTGGTGATATAGATGACGCCGAGCTCGTCTCGATAGCGATAATAGAGGGGGCCCGCAAGGGGAGGGACGGCAGCCCCCTCGACGGCGGCCAGGGCGACGTCCTCCGCGACAGTCGCCGGCCCGGCGGCGGAAGAGGCCCGGGCAGCAGGGACTGCAGCCTCGGGCTCGGTTGCAGTGGCAACGGTGGACGGTGGCGTGGTGCCGTGTCGCGTTATCTGGATTTTACCCCCCGTCGACCCGATGGAGTGCCTGCGGCCGGCCTTGGTGATGCTGATCCTCGAGCCCGCGCTATAGACGGCCAGGACCTTTTTCACGTAGTCCTCAGTTTCCCGGTAAGGTGGCACTTTCTTCAATCGGCGCACGGGAGTCGCCCCGGCATTGTAGGCGGCCAAGGAGAGGCGGACGTCGTTGAATTCGTCCATCAGATCGCGGAGGTGCCGCGTGCCGCCGGAGATGTTTTGCCACGGGTCATAGGGATTGACGACGCCATACCGGCGAGCGGTGGCCGGCATGAGCTGCATGAGACCCTGCGCGCCCTTGTGCGAGCGGGCGAATCGATTGAACGCGGACTCTACGGCGATCACCGCCTTCACCAAAGCATGATCGATTCCCGATTTTCGAGCGGCTCTCATGATCATGGCGTCGTACTGGCCGTTGTATCGCCAGACTCGGCCCGCCTGTTCGGGAGTCCCGTCGGCGATGAGGTTCATACGGTTGTCGGTGAGGATGTTGGAAAGGATCAACACGCCTTTCTCGTTCGTATAGCCGTAGATCTGCGCGTCGGCCGACACCGCTCCACCGAGGAAGAGCGCCAAGCCAACCAACCATGCGATCTGCGTCCTTGACTTCATTCAGCCTCCCAGTATCTCACGCACCGCGTTACGACCTTCTTCATAGAGATTCTCGAGCCGTTCGGGGAACCGACCTCCCGCCTCGGCGCGATCGGGTTTGCCACCCCCGCGGCCCTCGATGATTGGCAAGAGTCGTTTCATGAGCTGATCCGCTCGTAACCTTTCTTTCACATCTCGTGAGACCTCTACGATCACCGAAACCTTCTCGTCATGGACCGCCCCCGAAATGGCCACCCAGGGGCGATTCTGATGCTTGTCCTTGAAAGCATCCATGAATTGACGGTGCTCTTTCTTATCGTAATTCTGAAGGGGCTCCGGAGTCCAGACCAGAACGCCGGCGACGTCAGTGCTTCGTCCCTCCGGGTCGCCGCTTCCCCCTATGGCGCCGGTCGCCAGTTTCAGCTTGAGCCGCTCGATCTCCTTTTCGCGCTTCTTGAGATCGTCGCGGAGCCGCTCCGCCGAAGCGATGAGCTCTTGGGGTTGCGCGCGAAGAGTGTCACTGAGCCCTTCCACGATGCGCCGCTGGGAACGTATGTAGTCGACCGCGGCGTGTCCGGTGAGCGCCTCGACCCGCCGCACCCCTGAGGCGATGGAGGACTCGGTGGTCATTACGAAAAGCCCGGCCTGACCGGTGTGATGCAGGTGTGTTCCGCCGCAGAGCTCGACGCTGAAGTCGGGCACTTCGACTACCCGCACGCGGTCGCCGTATTTCTCCCCGAAAAACGCGATGGCGCCTCGCTCCAAGGCCTTGTCGATGGGCATCTCCTCGGTCTTGACTTCGATGTCCTCTTGAATCTTGTCGTTGACCCGTCTCTCGATGGTCTCGAGCTCGCCCGGCCGCACCGGTGCGAAGTGGGAAAAATCGAATCGCAACCGGTCCGGTGCCACCAAAGATCCGGCCTGCTTCACGTGCGGGCCGAGTGTCTCCCGAAGCGCAGCGTGGAGCATGTGCGTGGTCGTGTGATGGGAGGCGGTGGCGCCTCGCGTGTGCTCGTCGACGCGCGCCAGGACTTTCTGATCGCGTAAGATCGTGCCCTTTCGAACACGAACGCGGTGTGCATAGAGTCCGGAGACGGGCATCTGAGTCTCCAGCACATCGGCTACACCCTCCGGTCCGGCGAGGATGCCGCGGTCGCCCACCTGTCCACCGCCCTCGGCGTAGAACGGCGTGTTGTCGAGAAAGGCCTCGCCTTCCTGGCCCTCTACCAATGTAAGCACCTCTTTGCCCGAGAGCGTAAGAGCAAGGACGCGGGCGTCCTCCACCACGGTGGTTTCGTATCCGAGAAAGCGGGTCTCGACACGAGAGCGAATGTCGCCGTAGATGCTCTTGTCGGGAACGGCGGCGGTCTTCTTCCACGATTCACGAGCTCTCCGTCTTTGCTCCGCCATTTCGCGCTCGAAACCCGCCGCGTCGACAGAAATCTTCCTTTCCGCGGCGATCTCGTTGAGCATGTCGAGAGGCAAGCCGAAGGTGTCGTAGAGTTTGAAGGCATCGAGACCGGCGAGCTGGCCGCCGTTTTTCTGAGCCTTGTCGAGCATCTTCTCGAGGGCGACGATTCCGGTAGCGAGCGTGGTCTTGAAACGCTCTTCTTCGGCCCGCACGATCCGACCGACGAGCTCGCGGCCGAGCAACAGCTCCGGATACGTTTCTTGCATTTGCTCAACGACCGTGCCGGTCAAGCGGTGGAGAAACGGCTCTTCCAAGCCCAGGCGCTTGCCGTGTCGCATCGCGCGGCGCATGATCTTTCGGAGCACGTAGCCCCGCCCCTCGTTACCGGGCATGACGCCGTCCGTAATAAGGAAGGTCGTCGCGCGAACGTGATCGGCGATGACGCGCAAGGAAACGTCGTCCAGCGCGGAAACCCCATACTGGCGTCCGGTCAGGGACTCGATCTCGGCGAGGTAGGGCTTGAACAGATCCGTGTCGTAGTTGCTTTCCACGCCTTGCGCGACCGCGGTGATGCGTTCCAGGCCCATGCCGGTGTCCACGCTAGGTGCGGGTAGAGCCTCCATCTTTCCATCCGCGTCCCGATTGAACTGCATGAAGACGAGATTCCATATCTCGAGCCACCGATCGCACTCGCAGGCTACGCCCTTGCAGCCCTCAGGCTCGCGGCAGGGGATCTGGTCCCCCTGGTGAAAGTGCACCTCGGAGCATGGGCCACACGGACCGGTGTCTCCCATGGACCAGAAGTTATCTTTTCGCCCCAGGCGGTGAATCCGGTCCGCGGGCACGTGCCGGGCCCAGTGCTCGGCGGCCTCGTCGTCCGCCGGAACTTCGGCGTCGCCTTCGAACACGGTCACCGCAAGCCTGTCGGGAGCGAGGCCGAGATCTTTCGTCAGGAACTCCCAGGCAAAGTCGACGGCGTCCTTCTTGAAGTAGTCGCCGAAGGAGAAGTTTCCCAGCATCTCGAAAAATGTGTGATGGCGCGCGGTCACGCCGACGTTTTCCAGGTCGTTGTGTTTTCCGCCCGCCCGCCCGCACTTCTGCACCGTCGTGGCGCGGCGATAAGCCCGAGTCTCTAGCCCCAGAAAGACGTTTTTGAATTGATTCATCCCGGCATTGATGAAGAGCAGCGTGGGATCATCGTGCGGTACCAGAGGTGAGCTCCCGACGACGCGGTGTTCTCGTTTCTCGAAGAACGAGAGAAACTGCTTTCTGAGCTCGGCGGACGTCATACGGTACCTATTGTCCTCGACTCCGTGGCTCTGGTCATGTCATTCAGGCCCGTCCGTGACCGTTATTTTCGCTCAGGACCCGCCGGATGGTCTCCGGGCTGAACCCCCGAGCATAGAGATGGCGATAGGCCCGGGCCTTCCTCTGGAGCGGCGTGCCCCTTCCGCGTTCGGTTCGGCGAAAACGAGCCAGAACCGCAGCGGCCGGCTCGGCCTCTCCCTCCGGAAACGCCTCGTCGACCGCCTGTTCGATGTGGGGCTCCGAGAGTCCTCTCCGGCGAAGGCCATGGGCGATGCGGATCGGGCCCCAATGCTTGTGGCTGCGCGCCCCTTGTGCGAAAGCTAGTGCGAAGGAGAGGTCGTCGACATAACGCCGGCGCCTGAGCTCGGCCATGGTGTCGGTGACTTCGGAGGTTGTATAGCCGGCGCGTTCCATCTTGGAGATGAGCTCCCCTTCGCTATGTGCGCGACGCGCCAGCCGGATCAGGGCAAATTCCAGGGCCGGCCGGTTAGAACGTGAAGACTCGCCCTTTCTAGCCGACTTCGAACGGTGAGTCACCCGGGCTATCCATGAAGTCGGACATGCTCTTCTCCATCTCCTCCTGCGCCAGGTCGCTCGTGGACTGGATACCCTGAATCTTGAGCTTGAACTCGCCTGGGTTGCTGGCTCGGCGAAGAGCTTCGTCATAGGTGATGAGATCTTTCTTGTAGAGATTGAAGATGGACTGGTCGAAGGTCTGCATTCCGTACTGCGAGACACCGGCGGCAATCGCCTCGTGGATCAGCTTGGTCTTGTCCTTGTTGATGATGCAGTCGCGGATGAACGGCGTGGCGATCATCACCTCTACTGCCGGGACTCGGCCGTTGCCGTCGACGCGAGGGATCAGGCGCATGGAGATGACGGCCTTCAACACACCAGCCAATTGGAGCCGGATCTGCTTCTGCTGGTGGGGAGGGAAGACCGAAATGATTCGGTTGATGGTTTCCGTTGCGTCCAAGGTGTGTAAGGTCGAGAGCACGAGGTGCCCGGTCTCGGCGGCGGTGATGGCGGTCTCGATCGTCTCGTAGTCACGCATTTCACCGACCAGGATGACGTCGGGGTCCTGACGCAGAGCGCTTCGTAGTGCACCTGCGAAGCTCTTGGTGTCGACCTCGACCTCGCGCTGATTCACGATGGATTTCTTGTCCCGATGCAAGAACTCGATGGGATCCTCGATGGTCATGATGTGCTCGCAGCGGTGCGCGTTGATGTAGTCGATGGTGGCGGCGAGAGTGGTGGACTTGCCGGAACCGGTCGTTCCCGTGCACAGAATGAGCCCGCGGGTTTCCTGGGCTATCTTCTCGATCACCAGCGGCAGCCCAAGCTCACGGATCGTGAGAATCTTGACGGGAATGACACGTAGGACGAGACCGACCGTTCCGCGTTGCTGGAACACGTTGCAACGAAAACGTCCCAGGCCCGGGACGCTGTATGCGATGTCGATCTCGAGATTGTCCTTGAACTTCTGCTTTTGGCGGTTGCTCATGATGGAGAACGCCATGGCGATGGTGTCCTCCTGCATGAGCCTCTTCATCTCGACCAAAGGCACGAGCTCTCCGTTGATCCGGAGCACGGGGTGGCTGCCCACCTTGAGGTGCAAGTCGGAGGCCTTCCGTTCCGATGCGATCTTCAAGAGATCGTTGATATGCATTCTGTCGCCCCTTTCAAGCCCTCACTGGGCCTGACGTGCTTCCGCTTTAGCTTTCGACGTGGAGAGTTCCTGGGTAGAACCCTGATTGACGTAGGTGAACCACCCGTGGTCCTCTCGGTCGCCCTTCAAAACTCCGAAGAACATGTCTTGAAGACGCTTGGTTATCGGGCCGCGCGTGCCGGAGCCGACGGGGATCTTGTCTATTGAGCGCACCGGCGTGATCTCGGCCGCCGTCCCTACCATGAATACCTCGTCTGCCGTATAAAGAGCTTCTCGTGGAATCTTCTGTTCTTTCGTCGGAATGTTGGCTTCTTTGGCGAGGGTCAGCACAGAATCTCGAGTAATACCGGGTAGAATCATCGAATCCTGGGACGGAGTCAGCAGCGTTCCGTCTGCAACCAGGAACAAGTTCTCACCGCTTCCTTCGCTCACGTATCCGTAAGAATCGAGCGCGATGCCCTCGGCGTAACCCAGCTGGATGGCTTCCATCTTGATGAGCTGGGAGTTCATGTAGTTGGCCCCCGCCTTGGCCATTGCGGGAAGCGTGTTGGGGGCCATCCGGTTCCACGACGATACGCCGACGTCAACCCCCTCGGCAACTGCCTCCTCACCGAGATAGCGGCCCCACTTCCAAACCATGATGGCGCACTCTACCGGACATGGGAGCGGGTTGACGCCGAGGGAATGGTAGCCTCGGAAGACGATGGGCCGTATGTAGCACTCGTCCATGGAGTTCGCGCGGATGGTCTCCAGAATAGCTTCCATCAGCGTGTCGTAGCTCCAGGGAATCTCCACCCTATAGATCTTGCAGGAGTTGTAGAGTCGCTTCAGATGGGCGTCCAGTCGGAAGACGCCCGGTCCTTCATGAGTGTTGTAGCAGCGAATTCCCTCGAAGAGGGATGAGCCATAATGAATGACATGGGAGCCCACATGGATAGTGGCCTCGTCCCAGGGGACAAACTTACCACTGAGCCAGATTTTTTCAGATTTTGGCAGCACGGTGGCCGATCCTTTATCCCGGAATAACCCGTTGTTGCTTTCCTAGTGGAGTTCTTTCAGAATTATCGTAATTATACCATCCTAGGGCAAAAACCCCAATTCTGTCAACATCTTCGGCCAGGAATCTAGACATGGGGGGGGGGGAAAACGGTTGTGGAAGGGGTCCTTTCGGCGCAGGCGCTCGCCCAGACGGGGGCTCGTAGCAGTAAGCAGAGATCTATTCAAATCTGTTCAAAAGGGCAACTTAGCAGGTTCACTGGGGGGGTAGGTGAAAAGAAAAAACCCCAAATGGAGGGAGGGACCGGCCGGAAAAATCGTCTTACATGAGCAGGAACTTCAGAGCCAATCCCGTTCGCATGAGCGGCTGGCGGATGGTCTTCGCGTCTCGGGCAACCAAGCCTTGCGAGAGCCAAGCAAGCTAGACGGTTTCGCGGTTGCGGAGAGTCGTCGAGTTGGAGAAGGAGGTGATGCCGTAAGTTGAGTTTTTAGAAAGGAGTACACGCTCAAGACCAAAGGAGCAGGGATGGTGTCGTGAGGGTTCGTCATCGAGGACCAAACTGGAACCTAGTTGAAGGTACGTTTTTTGTACGGTGAGCTCCATCGGAACTGACGCCTGCGGAGAGGAAGGCTCTGGCTCCAGCACACGCTGGAGTGAAACCGGCCTTTGTGAAGCAGGAACTGGGCGTGATCAGATTTGATCACGTTCTGGAGAGCGGCAAGACTGCCAACAGAGCGGTGCAACACAGCTGTTGGGCCCGAAGGGCCCCGGCCGGAGAGCCTTCAGCGGCCGCGAAGCCGCCCCGCTGGCCGCAGCGACGCTTGTCGAGCGGGGACCTGGGGCCGAACGAGGAGTGAGGGCGCCCTGAGTTGATGACTACCCCGCCGTGCTATACTGCCGGCCCGGCAGGATGTTTCTTCTCGGACAAGAAATCGGCAAATACCAGATCCTTCAGACCCTCGGTAGCGGTGGGTTCGGCACCGTTTACCTCGTCAAGGACACCTGGATCGACAAGAAATTCGCGATCAAGGTGCCCCACCGCCAGGGCGTCGACTTCAGCGAGCTTCTCCGCGAGCCGAGACTACTTGCTGCCCTCGATCACAAGAACATCGTGCGGATCGTGACCGCCGAGAAGGCGGACGACTATTTCTTCATCGTCATGGAGTTCGTCGAAGGCGAGACCTTGGAAGCGCTCCTAACTCGCGACAAGGTCATCGATCTGCCCCGAGCCTTGGAGTTCTCGAGACAGATCTGCGAAGGAGTCGAACACGCACACCGCCAGGGCGTGCTGCATCGCGATCTTCGTCCGGGCAACGTCCTCGTCACCGAGTCGGGTGAAGTCAAGATCGCCGATTTCGGCACGTCTCGCTTTCTCGAGATAGCCGATCATGCCTCCACCATCATCGGAAGCCCCCCCTACATGTCGCCCGAGCAGTTTCAGGGGCGCGCGGTCTTCGCCTCCGACGTCTACTCCATCGGCGTCATCATGTACGAGATGATGACCGGCTCGCTTCCCTACTTCAGCACTAACCCTCGCCAGCTGGAGAAGATGGCGGCCTCGGGGCGTCTGGTACCCCCGCGGGAGCGTAACCGGGCCATCTCCCGGGAAACCAGCGAAATTGTCGAAAAATGCCTCGCTCCGGAAGTGGCAGACCGCTACCAGAGCGCTGGCGGGCTACTCGACGATCTGGGCACCGTTTCCGAGATCGACTATCGCGGCTCTCGCCTGAGTGATATTCGGAAAAGGCTCAAGGCACGCGAGAAAACCAACGGCAGGTTCTGCTGGCACTGCCGCAAACCCGTCCATCACCGAGCCGAAATCTGCCCTTTCTGCAGCGAGCGGCAGTAACCGCAGCCCTAGGGCGGGGAATCACCCCATAGCCATTGCAAAACGCTGGCGGCGGCTAGCGCTGCGGTCTCCGTCCGCAGCGTGCGCGGACCGAGCCCGACGGGCGCAAAACCTTTGGCGACGGCGGCGGCAATCTCCTCGGCGGTCCAACCGCCTTCCGGGCCCACTGCCGCGACCAAGGACGTGTGTTGCTCTTGCTCACGAAAGGAAGGGCCGCCAACCGTCAACAGGAACCGGGCGGCCGGAAGATCGGTTTCCAGGAGCTCGTCGAACGATATCGGGTCTTCGATCATGGGCACCATGGAACGTCCGGATTGCTTGCAGGCCTCCGCTGCGATGCGCCGCCAGCGGGGGAGTTGACGTGCCGCGCCGGATGCGGTGGCGGTCGTTCGTGCCGTTACGATGGGAATGATCCGACGAGCGCCCAGCTCGGTAAGTTTCTGCACCATGCGGGACATGCTGGCCATCTCGTCACCGAGCTTCAAGCGCAATACGTGGAGCAGATGGTGCGCTTCGTTTCCAGCGATCTCGACTTCGCCTTCGGATGGGATGCCAGGGACCATGAAGCGTCGCTCTCGCGTCAACGTTCCGACTCCGCGGGAGACTTCGCCAAAAGGGCGGCCCATTCGCCGGCGGTGTGGTAACGAACGAGTCTCATGGGGCGCGGCAACCCTTCTAGCATGGACACGAGCTCTTCGACGTCCTCGACGGTGATTCCGGAGAGAATCATATAGCCCTCCGGTTCGAGCCAGTCGGAAAGTCTCGAGATCTCGCGGTCCAAAAGCGGCCGGTGCAGGTTGGCGACCAGCAGACCGGCCGGAGCCTGTGCCGCGTTCTCGAGGTCGGAGCTCACGACGTCCACGCGACTATCCAGCCGATTCCGCTTGGTGTTTTCACGCGCGCACGCCGCCGCATCGGGATCGATCTCGATGGCGACGACCGGCCGGCACCCGAGCGATGCAGCCGCCATAGCCAGGATGCCTGTTCCGGTGCCGACGTCGATGGCGGCGATCTCGGAACCCGCGTAGCGTTCTAAGAGCTCCACGCAAAGCCTGGTAGTATCGTGACGACCCGTTCCGAACGCTTGCTCGGGATCGATCCTCAAGACGATGCGGTTCGTCTCGGCGGCATGGGGAGGTGTCTCCCATGATGGGGACACGAAGAAGCGCTCGCCGAGGGCGTACCCACTCATGTCCTTCCGTGAGAGAGCTACCCAGTCTTGCTCGGGGATCATCTCGATCGGTCCGATGCGAAGCTTGGAGAACTCACGGGCCAACTTGTCGGCCAAGCCGCCCAGATTGGTCCCGCGGGGAAAGTAAGCGCGTTGCCGCGAGGCGTCGTCGAGGGTTTCGATACCCAGGCAGCCTTCTTCGAAGAGATCGCCGATCACGGCGTCGATCGCTTCAGTCGTTCCGTTTATGAGGAGACTAGGGTAGCTCCGTTTGGGATCAGGGAAGGACACTGATACAGGGCGCTAGGAGCCGAACAGCCTTCCGAGGAAGCCCCTGTCTTTCTCGTCGCCTTCCGCGGTATCCTTCGGAGTGGGAGTCAGCTCTCCTAGCTGATCGAGGAGCTGACGCTGCTCTTTGGTCAGCTCGGTCGGTGTGAGAATGCGAACCGCGACTAACTGGTTTCCACGACCGTGCCCGCGAAGCCGGGAGACTCCCTTTTCCTTGAGCTTGAAGATCGTTCCCGTCTGAGTGCCTTCCGGAACGGAGAGACGCTCTTTTCCGTTGATGGTAGGCACTTCGATCTCCGCCCCGAGTGCCGCTTGCGCAAACGTAATGGGGACTTCGCAGTAAATGTCGTCGTCGCAGCGACCGAAAAAAGGATGCTCCTCGACTTCGAGGAACACGTAGAGATCTCCGGCGGGGCCGCCCCGCGTGCCCGGCTCGCCTTCTCCCGCAAGGCGCAGGCGCGAGCCGGAATCCACCCCAGCGGGTATCTTGATGGAGAGTTCCCGGTCTCTCTGTACCTGTCCCACCCCCGAACACTCCTTGCAAGGATTCGGGATGATCTGTCCGGTTCCATGGCAGCGGCCGCACGAGCGGGAGACCACCAGAAAACCCTGCTGGTAACGAATGTTTCCTCGACCGTCGCAGGTCGTGCAGGCGGTCTTCCCGGTGCCCGGAGCGGCGCCCGAGCCCACGCATTCGGGACAGTTTTCCGCGCTGGGGATCCGGATCCGTGTTTCCGCTCCTTTGATCGCTTCCTCGAAAGTGATTTGCAAATCGTAACGGAAATCCGAGCCTCGTCGGGCCGAGCTCCGCGATCGGCGGCCGCCTCCGAACAAGTCGCCGAAGCCGAAGAGGTCTTCGAAGATACTGCCGCCGAAGATATCGGAAAATTCGCGAAAGATGTCTTGATTGATGGAGGGGCCGCCTTTGAGGCCGGCGTGGCCGTATTGATCGTAGAGGGCTCTCTTGTCGGGGTCGCCGAGGACGCCGTAGGCTGCCGCTGCTTCCTTGAAGGCCTCTTCGGCCGCCTTGTCCCCCGGGTTCTTGTCGGGGTGCAGCTTGACCGCCAGCTTTCGGTAGGCGCTCTTGATGTCTTGCTGGCTCGCGGACCTTCCGACTCCCAGTACTTCGTAATAATCCCGCTGACTTACGCTAACCAATCACATTCTCCGCGCGCGAGGCGTGAAATATAATGACTTAGGGCCCGGGCAAGAATAACTACCTATTCTTGGACGCCGATACATCCCGTCTGGCTGCGTTGCTCGTCGGTCATATATCCAGATATTATTCACTTCTCGCGCCTTGCCAGACGGGCGCCTCGACGCCCAAGAATGGGCATTTATTCTTACCCGGACCCTTAGCCCCGCAACAGCGCCTGTTGCAATGCTTCGGCTGTGGACTCCAACTTGGTCAGAGCACCCTGAAGCTCCTCGAGGTTTCCATCCTTGTGCTGTTCCGCATCCGCCAGCGCGTCACTTTCCTGGGATTTTTCCTCTTCGGTTAGCTTTTCCGCGAGGGCGTCGAAGCTCTTTTGCGTGCTTTCGATCAGGCCTTGCAGCTGGCCCGCGATATGGTCGCGATCCTGTTCCGTCTTCTCGTCTTTCTTGTGCGTCTCGGTGTCTTCGCGGAGGCGGCTGACCTCGGCCTCCGTGAGACCACTGCCGGCTCGCGTTACGATGTTCTGGCGCCTGCCGGTGGCTTGGTCGAGCGCGGTGACCTGCACGATCCCGTTCACGTCGATCTCGAAAGTCACTTCGATCTGCGGCACGCCTTTGGGTGCCGGGGCGATATCGGTGAGCTGAAACTTGCCGAGTGGCGTGTTGTAGGCGGCCTGCTCGTTCTCACCCTGAAGGACGTGGACCTCGACCTTCGTCTGATTGTCGGTGACGGTGGTGAAGATCCGGCTCTTCTTGGTGGGGATGGTCGCCTGTCGATCGATGAGCGCGGTAAACGTGCCGTCCTTCGTCTCGATGCCCAGCGTGTGCGGCGTGACGTCGAGCAGAACCAGATCGGTGACCTCACCGGAGAGGATGCCGGTCTGGATGGCAGCGCCGATCGAAACGATCTCGTCGGGATTGACGCTCCGGTTGGGCTCTCGTCCGAACACTTTACGGACGATTTCGATGACCTCGGGGGTGCGCGTCTGCCCGCCCACAACGATGATGTCTTCGATCTCTTTCGCGGCGACGCCAGCATCCTTTATCGCCTGCATGCATGGGGCCTCGGTTCGTTCGAGCAGCGGATGGATCATCTCCTCGAACTTGCTCCGCTGCAGCACGGTGTTGAGATGCTTGGGGCCGGACTGATTGGCGGAGATGAAGGGGAGGACGATCTCGGCCTGGGTCGACGTGGAGAGCTCGCATTTGGCCTTCTCGGCGGCTTCCTTCAAACGCTGGAGGGCCATGCGATCGCCGGTCAAGTCGATCTCCGTCTCCTTTTTGAACTCCTCCACGAGCCAATTGATGATGAGCTGATCGAAGTCCTCGCCGCCGAGGTAAGTGTCACCCCCGGTCGAGAGCACCTGATAGAGCCCGTCTTGCAGTTCCAGGATGGAGATATCGAATGTTCCACCACCGAGATCGTAGACCGCCACCCGGGAGGCTTGCTTGTGTTGCGCGCCGTAGGCGAGCGCCGCAGCGGTCGGCTCGTTCAAGATGCGAAGAACCTTCAGTCCGGCGATGGCACCCGCGTCCTTCGTGGCTTGGCGCTGAGCGTCGTTGAAGTACGCCGGGGCGGTGATGATGGCGTCTTCGACTGGCTCACCGAGATAGTTTTCGGCGGCGGCCTTTAGCTTCTGAAGCACGATGGCCGAGATCTCGGGAGGACTGTATACCTTGTTCTCGACCTTGATGTGGGCGTCTCCGTTGCTGGCCTCGACCATTTCATAAAGAAGCACCGACCTGGCGCCTTCGATCTCCTTAGAGTCGAAGCGTCGGCCGATAAGCCTCTTGACACCGTGAACGGTGTTCTGAAGGTTCGTTAGGGCCTGGCGCTTGGCTATCTGGCCCACCAGGCGCTCGCCCTTGTTTGTAAACGCAACGATGGACGGCGTCGTGCGGGCTCCTTCCTGATTGGGTATGACCTGCGCCGTACCGCCTTCCATCACCACGATGCACGAGTTCGTCGTGCCAAGATCGATTCCCACGACCTTACTCAATGCTCTTACTCCCTTCTAGCCAGTGACTAGGCATCCGAGTTGGGGTGATCCGCCGCACCCACTTCTCCCGCCGATTGGGACTCCTCATCCGATTCGCCGAGCGAAGGATTGTGTCCTACTCTCACCATAGCTGGCCTCAACAAACGGTCCTTGAGGAAGTAGCCCTTTTGGAGCACTTCGAGGACCTCGCCTTCCCGGTGGTCGGACGAGTCGACTCGAGCCACCGCTTCGTGAACGTGCGGGTCGAAATCTTCGCCGAGCGCATCAACTTGACGAAGCCCCGCCTTCTTCAAAGTCTCATGAAATTGCCGATATATGATTTTGACGCCCTCCCGGATCTGCTCCTGAGAGCCGCCGCCCGAAGACTCGAGCGCGCGCTCGAGGTTATCAAGCACCGGCAGAATCTCCAAGACCAGCTCAGAGGTCGCATAGGCCACGAACTCCGTCTGCTCGCGCTCGATCCGCTTTCGATAATTATCGAACTCGGCCTGTTTTCGGCGGAGCAGATCCTGAACTTGTTCCAGCTCGGACCGGAGCGCTTCGGCTTCGCTTGGCTCGCTGTCCCCGGCGAGGGCGACGCCGGTTTCTTCCTCAGGCTCGGCCGGAACCGCCTCTAGCCCATGCTCTTCGCTAACTGCCTCTGCCTCCTCGGTGTCGACCGAGTTAGGCGAGTTGGGCGAGTTCGGTTCGTCCGAAAGACGTGGGGGCTTCTTGCTCTTTCTCAGTAGCTCTCTCCTCTAGATGTTTGGTGCACGCTACACGTCACGTGGCCGGACGGCCGCCTGACTAATCGTGTCCGACAACGAGCTGGCGATGTAGTCGACGACCGAGATGAACTTGGCGTATTCCATGCGCGTTGGCCCCATGATGCCGATCGAGCCCAGCTCTCGATCCAGAAACCGGTAGCTCGCCGCGATGACCGACATCCCTTCCAAATCGGGAACCCTTGCTTCGGAGCCGATGACGATCTGCAGGCCGCTGCCTTCCAGACATGCGTTGAGGATCTCCAAGAGCCGGTTCTTCTCCTCGAGCGTGGTGAAGAGTTGCTGCACTCGTTGGATGTTGCTGCTGAACTCCGGCTTGCTCAGCATTCTGGAAGTGCCCTCCAGGTAGAGGCTCGACGAGGTGGTGTTCTCGGCGAAGGCCGCCTGGCCCAAGGTCAGGGCGCTTTTCACGACGTGGTCATAGAGATCTCTTTCCTCTCGCAATCTCAGCAGCAACGTTTCCCTTGCTTCAGCGAGCGTGAATCCCCGGAACTGAGCGTTGAGATACCGAGCGTAGCGCTCCAGCTCGTCGCCCAGGAAATCTTCGGCCAAATTGATCACGCGATTGACGACTTGGCCGGTCTCCGAGACCAAGACGACCAGGACGCGGCGCGGCGCGAGCTTCACGAAATCGATTTGCTTCAAAGTGCTCTGTTGGATGTCCGGGCTGGTGACGAAACTTACCATATCGGTCATGCTGGCTAGCAGATGGGAGGTCTCCTGCAGAAGATTGGACACATCCCCCCCGGATTGCTTTAGGCTGCCCGAGACCATCTCTCGCTCGGCGGGCGACAAACCGCTACCGCTCATCACCGTGCTCACGTAGAAACGGTACCCTTTGTCCGTGGGGACGCGTCCCGCGGACGTGTGGGGCTGAAAGAGGTAGCCCAGCTCTTCGAGGTCCGCCATGATGTTGCGGATCGTAGCAGGGGAGAGGTCCTGGTCATTCAGCTTGGCAAGCGTACGGGAGCCCACCGGATCGCCGAAGGCGATGAACGTTCTCACCGCCTGGCGGAGAATATCTTGGGTGCGAGAATCCAAGTCCAAAGGCTTCATCCGTTCCATGGGAAAGCTATCGAGAACCTTTCCGAGATTTTAGCACTCTCGCATTAAGAGTGCTAAGTCCTTTATTAGCAGATATCTCGCAAGTTGTCAAGAAAACCGTCACAGGCGAGCGACGCCAGACGGATCGAGAGCCTTTATTTGAAATCCTGGGATACCTCACCAGAATATCACAGGATGTACCAGCCGAGAAAGTCTCTCCTCCGCCTATCGAATCGATGCGGCAACCGGTCTCCGTAAAACGTTCCACTCCGGCGAGGCGTACTTCTCCTCGGCCAGCGCCGTGGCCATCTTCATCTCGGGGGGCAGCAGTTCGTCTTCGGACGCGGGCTCGCCCAGGGTTCTCTCGAACTCGGAAGCCAGGAGCTGCATCAGCTGAGACGTTGTGAGTCGCTTCCCTGAAAGCTCGACGACTCCAACGGCTTCGGTCATCGCGGCCGCATCTTGGCCCAATACCTTCGACCACAGCGCGCAATCGAGCTCCATGAGCACCGATCCATGTTGCACGAACCCGCGCCGGCTCCACTTCTGGGCAGCGCCGACCAGCTTGCGGCCACCCGAGGTAATCTCGTGGCGCGTGGGTACGGTAAAGCAGGGCAGTGCATCATCGAGCGTTTGGTCGGCCTTGTCGGTTTGCGAAGGAGCGCGGTCGACGGGAATGCCGTTCCTTTCGAAAGCTCGGCGCAAGACGTCGCTCACCCACAGATAGACCTCGCGAACCGAGAGTCCGCGAAAAGGTTCCTCGGTGCCTGCCGCCACGCAGTAGGTGAGCTCCCGATCGTGCAGCACCGCTCGGCCTCCGGTGAGTCGGCGCACCGTGTCGACACGAAGTCGGCGGCATGCATCGAGGTCGCACGTCTTCGAGAGCTCCTGACGGAAACCGATGGACAATGTGGGCCGGGACCAACCGTAGAGACGAACCGTCGGTGGAGCGAGTTCCTCCACAGCGGAGTGGAAAAGTGCTTCATCGACGGCCATGTTCCAGGCCCCGGCTCCAGGACGATGGAGCAAGAGTCGCCAGCGCATGTGGCTAGTTCGACGCAGCTTTGAGGAAGAGTTTCAAAGCAAAGCGGTCAGGGGAGTGTAGTGTCGATTCTGAGATGCCGCGACCGGATGGCAAGTCACCTTTCCCTGGTAAATGTTCACGCCCCGGTAGAGCGCGGAGTCCGTTTCCACCGCGGTGCCGAACCCGTCTTGGGCGATTCGGAGGGCGTAGGGAAGCGTGACGTTGGTCAAGGCAAACGTCGATGTGCGAGGCACTGCCCCCGGCATGTTCGCGACGCAGTAGTGGACGACGCCGTCGACCACGTAAGTCGGGTCGCTATGCGTAGTGGGGCGCGTCGTTTCGATACACCCCCCCTGATCCACGGCGACATCGACGATGACCGAGCCCCGTTTCATCCGCTTCACCATCTCACGACTGACCAGCTTCGGGGCGGACGCTCCTGGTACCAACACCGCTCCGATCAGAAGATCCGCCTTGCGCACGGACTCCAGAATCGTGAGTGGGTTGGACATGAGCGTCGTGATCAGGCTCGCGAAGAGGTCGTCCAGATACTGCATCTTGGAATGACTCTTCTCGATCACCGTGACACGTGCTCCCATCCCCACCGCCATCTTTGCAGCGTTGACCCCGACGATCCCGCCTCCAATGATCACAACTTCTGCCGGCGCCACTCCCGGCACACCGCCCAGGAGCACACCCGCGCCGCCTTCGTTCTTCTCGAGGTAATGGGCGCCTTCCTGAATCGCCATGCGGCCGGCGACCTCGCTCATCGGCGTGAGCAGCGGCAGGACTCCGTCCTCGGTGGCGATGGTCTCGTACGCAACGCCGGTCACTTTGCGTTTCAGAAGCGCCTCGGTCAGCTTGGGTAGCGGCGCGAGGTGCAAATAGGTGAAGAGAATTTGGCCGTCGCGAAGCTTGGGGACCTCGGATTCCGAGGGTTCCTTGACTTTGACGACCATGTCAGCTTTTGCGTAGACGCCGTCGGCGGAAGGGACGATGCGTGCTCCCGCGGCTTCGTACTCTTCGTTGGCGATGCCGCTTCCTTCGCCGGCGCGGTCCTCCACCAGCACTTCGTGTCCGGCTTCGTGGAGCGTTCTAACACCTCCCGGCACGAGGCCGACCCGATACTCGTTGTCTTTCAGCTCTCTTACTGTTCCGACTCGCATCTCTTTTTTAGGTTACGCCCGCGTCGGGGTGGTTGGGTTGCTCAGTTTGGTCCAAGCTTTGGTCCAAGTTTATCGGGCACGCCGGTCGACGGTTGGGTCTTCCCGGTGGGCGACGGTTCCGCCGAGCGCTTCTCTTTCGGTTGTAGGTCCTTGTCCGTCATGTTGCTTGAGCCGCGGAAAACCGCTCCTTCGGCGACCGCGATGAGTGGTGCGCGGAGATTGCCCATGACCCTCCCGGTACTGGTGATCTCCACACGGTTCTTGGCGGTACAGTTACCTTCCAGCTGGCCTCGGATGGAGACGTTCTCCGCTTCGATCTCGGCCTTCACTCGACCGGACTCGCCGATCACGACCAGGCCGGTACTCTTGATTTTGCCCTCGACGCGCCCTTCGATCTGGATGACATCGGGGGTCGTGATCTCGCCGGAGATGAGAGTCTCCGGGCCGATCAAAGTATTCGGCGCCGGTGTCGACGCATCGGAGGATGAGCCGCTCCGTTGAGCAAGAGAAGCTGAATTGGGTCTATTGGGTTCGGGTTTGCCAAACAGTCCCACTACACCTCCCTCGAGCTCGATCGCAGGCTGAGGTGATCCTCACAAACGGGCTCTTTCTGATTTTGGAGCGGGCGACGGGGTTCGAACCCGCGACCCCAAGCTTGGGAAGCTTGTACTCTACCAACTGAGCTACGCCCGCCAACTTAGAATGCGAGTATAGCCGCGCCGGAATAGAGGTGTCAAAACAAACCCGCGCCACGCCAATTCGTTGATTTGGGATGGGCTTATGCTCGAATTACTGCCAGCACTTCGTCGCGGAGGCGCTTCATCTTGGCTTCTTCCAGCGCTTCCAGATTCAGCCGCAAGAACGGCTCCGTGTTCGAGGGTCGAACGTTGAAGTGCCAGTCGGGGTAGTCGACGGAAAGGCCATCCAGCTTGGAGATTCGGCCGTCGGAATAGCGCGATTCGAGCCGCTCCAGAACCGCGGGGACGTCTTTGATCTTGGAATTGATCTCTCCGGTGATGAAGTACTTCTGGCGCAGCGGGGCGAGAAGCTCGGAAAGCTTGCTACCCTTCTTCGACATCAGCTCCAATATGAGCAGCGCCGGTATCATTCCATTATCCGCGAAGTAGTTCTCGCGGAAATAGAAGTGCCCGCTGATCTCGCCGCCGAACACCGCGTTTTCCTCTCGCATCCTCTTCTTGATGAACGCGTGCCCGACACGGTTCATCAACGCGCGTCCGCCGAGATTCTTCACGATATCCTTGACAGCCCAGCTTGCGCGCACGTCGTAGAGGATGGTCGAGCCCGGCTCCTTCAGCAGAAAAGCCTCTGCTAGCAGGGCGGTGAGGAAATCACCGGGAACGAACGCTCCTTGATCGTCGATAAAGAAACAGCGATCGCCGTCTCCGTCCCACGCGATGCCCAGGTCGGCTTTTTCGGCGAGCACTCTCTCGATGATCGCTCGGCGGTTTTCTTCGACCAAAGGATTGGCCGCGTGGTTTGGAAAATTGCCGTCCGGATCGAAATACATCTCGACGCGCGGGAAGGGGAGATCGGAAAAGATGGCCGGTGCCACGGCGCCCGCCATTCCGTTTGCGGCATCCATGACGACGCGAAAGGGCTTCAAGACGTTCGGATCGATGAAGCTACGGACGTGCTTGACATAGTCCGGTAGAACATCCTTCTCGATGCGAGAGCCGCCCGGTTTGTCCGCCAGCTTGCGCCCAGAGAGGATCCACTCCTTGATTTCCCTGATGCCGGCGTCACCGGACAGGGCGAGGGCACCCTCGCGAACCAGCTTGAATCCGTTGTATTCCTTCGGGTTGTGGGAAGCGGTGACCATCGCGCCGCCGTCGAGCTCGAAATAGGGAACCGCGAAATAGACCATGTCCGTCGTGGTCATGCCGATGTCGATGACTTTGGCTCCCCCCGCCATGGCGCCTTCGCCGAAGGCCCGTGCAAACTCCGGTGAGGAGTCCCGCATGTCTCTTCCGACAGCGATGGATCTCGCTTGCAGGTATTCGATGAAGGCGCGGCCGATCTGCCGGGCCAGCTCGGGGTTGAGCTCGTCCGGGACAATTCCCCTAATGTCGTATGCCTTGAAGACTCCTGGTGACACCGATTCGCCGGACACCAGCGTTCATCCCTCCGCCTGGCTCAGTCGACTGAAATCGGCCACCACCGACTTGTCCCCCAGAACCACGCCGCGATCCACCAAGGCATGCCTGCCGATATGAGTGTTTCTTCCCAGCAGGGAGCCGTGAACGCGCGCATGCTCGCCGACGCGCACATTCGACCAGAGAACCGAGTCTGCAACCGTGGCTCCCTCTTCGATGAGGCAGTTTTTTCCCACCACCGCAAACGGCTCGATGCGGGCACCTCGTTTCACCGTGGATCCGGCGCCTATGAAGGCGGGACCCGCAACGCTCGATGGATCATCCACCGAGGCTTCGGCGTCGATGTAGATGCCGGACGGTTTGCGCTCGAACCCTTTCAGCCGGGCGGCACCGCTCAGTATGTCTTGATGCGCCTTCAAGTACTTTTCCGGGGTGCCGATGTCGATCCAATAGCCGCGATGCACGTAAGCGTAGAACGGGATCTTCTCGCGCAGGAAAGTGGGGAACAGACCTCTTTCGAACGAGTAATTCTTGCCCACCGGGATATGGGCGAGCGTTTCGGGCTCGAGGATATAGATTCCGGCGTTGATAGTGTCGCAGGTGATTTCGTCGTAGCCGGGTTTTTCGAGAAAACGTCGTACGCTTCCGTCGGACTCCACCTCGACCAAGCCGTAGGCGGAAGGGTTTTCTACCGGCGTCAGAACGATCGTAGCCTGGGCCTTGGTCTTCTCGTGCTGCGCCAGGACTGCCGAGAGGTCGATGTCACTTAGCACATCGCCGTTGAAGACGATGGTGCGATTGGCGAGGAAGGGCTCCGCTTTCTTGACGGCACCGGCGGTGCCGAGCGGTTCCGGCTCCGTCGTGTACAGAATCTTGACGTCCAGATCGCTTCCATCGCCGAAAATCTTCTCGATCCGCCGCGGCTGATAGGAAAGCGAAAGGACGATTTCCGAGATGTCCGATTGTCGTAACAGCTCGATTTGGAAGGAGAGGAAGGGGCGATCGAGGATGGGGACGATCGGCTTCGGCGTATGGAGGGTCAGCGGGCGCAGTCGCGTGCCCTTTCCGCCTGCGAGGATGACGGCCTTCATGGTTTCTTGGTCGGAAGCCCACGATCGTTCAAGGAGAACCCCTCTCCGGCCCGTTCGACCGCCTTCCGCAGCGAGCCTGCCGAGCGGAGGGCTAGGCCGAAGGCCGAACTGCAACGAATGCCGCAACGAAGCCAGCACACAAAATGGCCTCGAGCTTTAGGCAACGATCCACTGATACAGGACACTAGCACGCAGTTGCCGAGGGTTTCAAGCACCGAAGACAGTAAGCGCTTCAGATGCTATAGTATAGGATTGACAGGTCTGGGTGGTGAGACTATACTCGCGCCGCTTCCATCGTCCCTAAAGAAAGAGAGTTTCGTGAAGGCTCAGGCCCTAGGGCAGAAGATTGCAGACAAGACGGTGCAGCTTGCGACCGTGGGCTTGGGGTACGTGGGCCTTCCTCTCTCGGTAGAGTTTGCCAGAGCAGGGATCCACGTCACCGGGATCGATATCGACCGCAACAAGATCGACGCGATCCGAAGCGGGGATTCGTACGTTCGAGACGTTCCTTCGTCCGCGGTGCGAAAACTGGTGAAAGAAGGCACGTTCTCGGCTACGTCCGAGTTCGATGTGCTGGCGGAAAAGGACGCGGTCATCATTTGTGTGCCGACCCCTCTGTCCAAGACCAAGGATCCCGATCTCTCTCTGGTGATCAACGCCGCGACCGAGATAGCGAAAAGACTCCGCCCTGGCCAGCTCATCGTGCTCGAGAGCACGACCTATCCTGGCACCACGGAAGAGCTGATCCTCCCGAGACTAAAAGAAAGCGGTCTCCGCGTGGGGGAGGGTTTCTTTCTGGCTTTTTCTCCCGAGCGAGTCGACCCCGGCAATACGACATGGAACACCCGCAATACACCCAAGATCATCGGCGGCATGACCCCGAACTGCCTGGAGGCGGCGTGCGCGCTCTACTCGCACGCCGTGGAACGAGTTATCCCCGTCTCGTCCACGCGAACTGCGGAAATGGTGAAGCTCCTGGAGAACACCTTTCGAAGCGTGAACATCGGCTTGGTGAACGAGGTGGCTCTGATGTGCGATCGCCTCGGAGTCGACGTGTGGGAGGTAATCGACGCCGCGGCGACGAAACCGTTCGGCTTCATGCCGTTCTATCCCGGACCCGGCTTGGGCGGTCACTGCATCCCCATCGACCCGTTCTATCTATCCTGGAAGCTCAAGACTCTGAACTACCGGGCGCGCTTCATCGAGCTGGCCGGCGAAATCAACTCGGCGATGCCTTACTACGTGGTCAACAAGGTTCAGGACGCGCTGAACGAAAGACAGAAGAGTGTCAAGGGCTCGCGCATCCTGATTCTGGGGATGTCGTACAAGAAGGACAACGAGGACGTGAGAGAGTCTCCGGGGCTCGACATCTTGAGGATCTTGGAGCAAAAGGGGGCCCAAGTGAGCTATCATGACCCGTTGGTAGCGGAGCTGGAGCTCGATGGTAAGGTCTATCGCTCGGTCGAGCTCGACGATGCTCTGGGCTCGACTGACTGCGCGGTGGTCGTGACGGAGCACTCTTCGTTCGACATGGAAAGGATCGTCGCTCTAGCGCCGCTCTTGCTCGATACTCGGAACGCGACGAAGCAAATCCGTTCGGACAAAGTCTTGAAGATTTGAATCTGCGCCGCATGACACTTCCGAATCTGCCCAACGGTCTGAGCCTGGGCCGAATTTTCCTAGTTCCTTTGCTCGTCGTCGTCCTGCTGACCCGCACCGAGGGCTGGCAGATTATCGGCGGGCTCATCGTTGCAGTGGCTGCTGTCACCGACTGGCTGGATGGGTATCTGGCACGGCGTCGTGGTCAGGTGACGACGCTGGGCATCATGTTGGACCCACTTGCCGACAAGATCCTCACTTCCGCGGCTTTTATCAGCTTGGTTCAGATGCAGATCGCCCCGGCGTGGATGGTGGTGGTGATCGTGGGGAGGGAATTTGCGGTGATGGGATTGAGGGGCATTGCCGTCACCCAGGGAGTCATCATTCCCGCCAGCGCCCTGGGCAAGTGGAAGATGCTGACCCAAGTCGTGACCATCTTGTTGTTGATCTTGGGAGAACGGTTCTTAGGTCCCTTCGCGGTTCTGGGCAAGACAGCCCTGGGAATCACGGTGGCGCTGGCGTTGATCTCGGGTGCCGACTATTTTCTGAAATACTACAAGAAGGTAGCGCGGGAGCTTCCTAGCGGCAGCCGCGCATGACGCGCAAGTCTCGCCCCTCGCCTGGTTCTCGCATCATCGCGTCGATACCGTTGGTTTATCTCGGCCCGGATGCGATGGAGGCCCTCGAAGAGGGGAGAGGTGTGCTGCTCGGAGCACAACGGCCCGGCTGGGTGGACGCCGTCCGCTTCAGCGCGGCGCCTGCGGGGTCGTGGACCGAGCTTGTCGAGCGACGCTTTCGTTCGCGACCTGCCTTGCAGCCAGTGGGTATCGTGATGCGCGGAAGCGAGCTTCGCCGCTTCGGGCAAGCGCTCGCTCGCGAGCTGGTTCCGGGGGATGTCGTGCTCACCGTGCCCGCTAAGTCTGCAAGGAGCGGGAAGCCTCGGGCCTACGTGAATCGGGGAGACCGCCTGGTGCCGGCGCGCCTAAAGATGTCGCGAATGGGCTGAAGCCGAGTCGATTCGGTCTACTTCGCCTCGACTAGATCCCCTTGCGTCATGAAATCGTACGCAATGGTGATCTTGGCGGTGGACGTTCTGGGGTGCACCGTCAACACCGCGAGCTCTCCAAGCACCTTCCGCGGGGCGTTGGGGTGGTTGTAATGGAAGACCGTGAAGATCGTGCCCGGGATAACGCCTTCATTTTCCCCGACGTCGATGCTCACGAGGTTGCCGGTGGCGAAGCTTCCTAGCTCGATGATGTCGTCGATAGAAGCGATGATGGTGCCCCGGTCCCGTCCGGTCTCCGGGGTCAATCGGGTAACGGGGTCCTGGTAGGGTACCAGCGGAACGGGGACGGGCTCGAAGGGAACCAGGTAGGCGTCCTTCACCGTATCACGACACGAGTGGGTGATCTGGGCGATGGCTGTCTCCTCTTGCACCGCGAGAATGACGAGCCACCCGGTGGTGTTGACGAGCCAGCCATGGCTCGTGTTGCGAACTCGGTCTCGCATGTAGTATTCGTCTCCGGCTTGGACGCCATCGTTTAGTCCGCGGTTTACATAAACGATGTCGCCGGCGCTGACTGTGACCTTGACCTCGAATCCGTTCTCGCTCTCGAAGATTCGGAATCCCTCGTCTTCCCGCTCGCCGATGAACGCCGCACATTGGATCGTGTCCCCTTCGGATACGGGAAAAAGGCTGGGGCCGGTCGGGCCGCCGACGCCGGTGTCGGCGCGGTCCGCGCCCATTCCTTCGCCACCCTCGCCACCCTCGCCACCACCGGGACCGCCAGCGCCGGGCTCCTCATCGGCGGCTCGAAGCACGTCCAGGTCCGGGATCACGAGCGGATCGCCGGGATAGATCCAGTGCGGGTCGGTGATGTAGCCGTTGGCATCCCAGAGCTGGGGCCACAGGAAAGGGTTCTGGAAATACGTATTGGCCAGGTCCCAAAGCGTGTCGCCGCGAACGATGATGTGAAGTCTCGTTCCCTCGGGGTAAGAGTTCGGCGCTTGGTAGGGCGACCAATGTGGAGGGACGACGATCTCGCCTCCTTGCTGAATCTGATCGGGAGATTGCTGCGCTGAGGCCAGCGAGGCGCTCACCAAGACTGCAACCGCCCAAATACCTACCCGAGACGCTCGTGTGCTCACGATATACCTCCCCTAGGTTTGGAACCGGATCTTGAATAATAAGGTAGCAGCAAGATCTCGCTGCTGTCAAGAGGTATTTCCTGGAAACGTTAAAGTTGTACTTGAGGGCTGGGGTGGACCGAGAAGTCTTTAGGGCGTTTTAGGACCCCCGTCCGTCCGGCATTTTCCGGTGGTTTTCGACGTCATTCTCGAAGTCATCAAGTCCGTGAAGACTGTCAAAGCTGTCAAGGGTTACTGAGGGCGTCGTCAACCTTGGGTTGGAGAGTTCCCAGTCGTTCTTCCGCATCGTCCTTGAAGTCGCTAGTGGGGTAATTGTCCACGAGGCGTTGATAGTAGGGCAAGGCCTCGGACGGCTGACCGCACATGGTAAGCGCTTCCGCCAGCCGAAAGTGGACCTCATCGGCTCTGCTGAAAGTCGGGTAGTCCTCCACGACTCCTTTTAACCGAGCGATCGAGGCCCGGCAGTGCTTCCGGACCTTCAGGTAGAACTCTCCCACCCTGAATTCATGCTCTGCCAGAAGCTCGTGGCAGTCCCGGAGCAACTCTCTGCCTGTTTCTGCATAGGGGCTATTCGGGTACAGCTCGGTGAGCTTTTCCAGCTCCTCGACCGCGGTGCGTGTCGGATCTTGATCTCGATCCGCGTTGTGCCTCTGGCGGTAATAGGCGTAGGAGATTTGGTATTGGACGTAGTCGGCGCGAGGGTGGTTCGGGAAGAACGTCAGAAGGTCCCGGTACCCGGCGATGGCAAGCACGAGGTTCCCCGCGCCCTTTTTATAGAAGTACGTGTCGGCGATGCCAATCCGGGCATCTCCAACGTACTGGCTTCTGGGGAAGGTATCGACGAGCTGCTGGTAGAACCCGCGGGCGTCTTCCCAGTCTTCGGCTTCCTGTTGCGCTTGGCCGAGCTCCAGGAGCCTGAGATCGCCGCCTTCGCTCGAGAAATCCCGCACGGTGGTCTTCGGGCCACAAGCGGCACCGAAAAAGACCAGGAGGAGAAGCGACCCCGCCGCGATCGATTTTCCGATTTTCACTCTCATCACACCTATGTTCTTCGGGGCGGAAGCCGCATTATAGCCCAGCCCGCGCCTCGCGCGTCTGTAGCCAGGCCCACTCCGCCTCGAGCCCTTCTCGCAGGGTGACGTGGGGCCGATAGGCGAGATCCGTGCGCGCCGCGGTCGTGTCGGCGTAGGTGTCGCGCATGTCTCCTTTCTGAGAGGCCTCGCGGCGCAGGCGCAGCTTCGCCCCGGTGATATCTTCGATCTCCCGAATCACCTCGAGGAGCGAGACGCGCGCACCGCCACCGACGTTGTAGACGCTGCCCGGTCGGCCGCCCTCCGCAGCCGCGAGTGTCGCCTCAACCGCATCGCTCACATACGTGAAGTCTCTGGTCTGCTGGCCATCGCCATAGAGGGGGAATTCTTCACCGTCGCGAGCGCTGCGGAACAAACGGTGGAATGCCATGTCGGGGCGCTGGCGGGGACCGTAGACGGTGAAGTAGCGAAGCCCGACGGTGCGCACCTGATGGTTGGTCGAATACAGATAACAGAGTTTCTCGACCGCGAGCTTCGACACGCCGTAGGGTGAAACGGGACGGAGCGGGATAGACTCGGTCATGGGGAGCTCCGTCACATCTCCGTAGACGGAGGATGACGAGGCGTAGACAAAGGCCTTCGGAGGCTCGCGAACGGCCGCTTCCAGCAAACGCTGGGTGGCTAAAATGTTGTTGTCGGTGTAAATGGAAAAATCTCGGCCCCAGCTTGCCCGCACCCCGGCCTGCGCCGCGAGGTGGTAGACCACGCCCACTTTTGCCAGCAAGGGTTCCAGGTCCATTTGCTGGATAGGCTGGTCGATGAGCGTGAACCGAGGCGAGCCAGTGAGTGACGACAGATTCGCCTCCTTCAGCTCCCGCGGATAGTAGTCCAGGAAACAGTCCACTCCGATGACTTCTTCACCCCGTTCGACGAGAGCTTCGGCAAGGTGGGAGCCAATAAATCCCGCGACTCCGGTGACCAGAACACTCATTGGATCAACCTCGCCAGCTCCTCCGGTAAGCGCTTCGGCCTGCCTCGGTCATCGATCGCCACGTGGACCGTGCTCCCGGTGGCCAGCAATTGCTCGTCCTCCGCACGGTGAACCTCATATTCGAACAGCAACCGCGCCCCTTTCGGCTGGAAAATTTTCGTCGTGACCCGTAGCAGGTCGTCGTAGCGCGCGGGCTTCAGGTATCGGCAGTGCGCTTCCACGACGGGCAGGGACACGACTTCGCGTTCGATCTTACGATAGCTCATGCCGAGCTCGCGGAGCAGATGAGATCGCCCGACTTCGAACCAATTCAGATAGTGGGCGTAGTAGGCGACCCGCATTTGGTCGGTCTCGCCATAACGGACGCGGATCTCGCAGGTGCTTTGGGCCACGGCGGTTCGGATTCACGCCCCGTTGCCGGCGGCGGCCAGCATCTCGCGCAGCCTGACGGCGGGATCTTCTCCAGCAAAGACGGCGGAGCCGGCCACCACGACGTCTGCTCCCGCTTCCACCGCCTGGCGAATGTTGTCTCGGCCGATACCACCGTCGATCTCGATCTCGACGGCGAGCTTGCGCTCTCCGACCAGGGAGCGCAATTGCTCTACCCGCTCGAAGCTTCCGGGGATGAATTCTTGGCCTGCGAATCCAGGGTAAACGGACATGACGATCACATAGTCTACATCGGGAAGCATTTTTTCCACCGCGGCCAACGGTTTGGAGGGGTGCAGCGCGATGCCGGCTTTTTTCCCAAACTCGCGGATGGTTTGAAGCGTGGGATAAAGAAGGTCATGGAGTGTCTCGGGATGAATCGCGATCATGTCGGCACCCGAGTCACTGAATCTTTCGATCCACCGATCCGCGTTCTCGATCTGCAAATGGACGTCCAGCGGAAGCTCGGTGGAGTGCCGAATGGCTTGCACGACCAAGGGCCCAAAAGTCAGATTGTCTACAAAGTGTCCATCCATCACGTCGAGATGAAACTGGCGGGCGCCCGCTTCTTCCACCTGGGCGATCTGATCCCCCAATCTGGAGAAATCGGCGGAGAGGATGGACGGTGCCAGTCGCATGGTTCCGACTCAAACGCAGGAGATCAGCGCGGGAAGTCGGGTGAGTGCCGTTCTCAGGCACCCCCGCTCACGTAGAGGACGATGCGGTCCCGAGCATGCACCTTGGTCCCCGACCCGGGAGTCTGCCGCACCACCACGCCTTTGCGGACTCCGGGGTAGTCGACGTAGCGAACGCTACCGATGCGGAGCGTGCCGCCATGCACGCGGTCCAGGATGGCAGCCAACTCGTGGCCGATGAAGTCCGGCATCACGTAGGCGGCGCCACGGTACCCGCGGGACAAGAGAACGGCGACCTCGGTAATCTCTCCTGCTTCCTCATAAGGTGGGGGATCTTGGGCGATTACGGTGTCGATTCCGTAAACATCGCTGAAGACTCGGACCACACGTCCCAGAGCGAAACCGTCCTGCTCAAGCATCACTTGCGCAGATTGCAGGGTCTCTCCTTCGATGCGCGGCACGACCCGGCGTTCGGGCCCCAGACTCACCCATACTTTGACGGAGCGGCCCTTTTTTAGCGCGGTGTTGGGCGCTGGAGTTTGGTAGACGATGAGATCGGCGTGGATTTCCGGGTCGAAACGGTTGCCCTCGTGTCTCAGGTTCAGCTCGGCGCCTGACAGCAACGGGCCGGCATCGGATAGAGGGGTTCCAATGAGGTTGGGAACCGTGATCTCGTTTCCGCGGACCGCCACCGTAAACGTGATGAAGGCGGAGACCAGCCCGCTTGCGATCAGGAGGACAGCGATCAGGACGTACTCGACGCCTCTCAAGACCGAAGCACCAAAGCGGCTCCTAGGAGTCCAACTTGCGACGCCGCGCCCTCGCTGGAGTTTGCTGGGTGGAGACGGTCTCATAGGATTGGCTCGTCTACTGCACACATATTGTAGCCCGGCAGCTGCGCTTCTAAAAGCTCCGGCAGCTGCACCCTCAAACGTAACTCCTCGCCGTGCCCCACTGGAGCGGGTTGGAACGTCGCGATTCGGAGGAGAAGCTACGCAGCGGAGTTGTCGCGTAGGGCGTCGGGGAGTAACACGGTTCCTGGCTGGTTGATGGCGGCGTAGGCCGCTTCGAGCATGTAGGCCCTGGGGTCGACGTTCTGAAGCTTCGCGGTCTCGCACAGGGTGTAGAACAGCGCTGCGACGTCGGTTCCGCGTTTCGTTCGACTGCCGTAGTGATTTTTGCGACCGACGACAGGTTCCCTCAGGGCGCGCTCGGCGTGATTGTTGTCAAGCCAGACGAGAGGGTTTTCGGCGAACAGCGTGAGTGTCTCCCATCTCTCCAGCATGTAGCGGACCGCCTTGCCGAAGTCGCTTCGCGGCAATCCTCTTTGGCTCTCGCCCCATTGCCGAATCGCTTTCAAGATCCGCTGCGAACGTTGCTTGCGTAAACGAAGTCTCAGTTTCTGAGCTTTTTCATCGCCGGGAAACGGACCCGGGACCTCGCGTTCGACTTCGTACAGCTCTCCGATCAAACGAAGCACTTCGGAGCAAGCTTGCGGGTAGTGCTCGCTGGCTTCGTCGAACTTTCTTTTCACGTGCGCCCAGCAGTGGGCGAGACGAAACTGTGGACCGGCACGAGCCGCGTAGCCGTCTGGACCGGCTCGAGCTAGCACCTCGTACACCGCGTAGCCGTCCACAACCGCGATGCCGGAGTAGGTCCCCAGCACCTTTTGGCCATCTTCCGTCGATTTCGTCGGCAGCATTCGGTAGTACGCGATGTCCGGACTCGAAACGCCCCACACCGTGCCCGCCGACTTCTTCATCGAGCCCATCAGAGGCCACCGCGTTTCGTCGGCGTGGATGACGGGTGACTCCAAAACCTTCTCTCCCAGAGCGTCGTACACCGGATTCAGATGACGTGCCAGTACGTTCAGCTGGTCCCACAGCGTCTGGCTGTCGATATCTAGCCCTTCGCGGCGCATCATCCGAACCTGGCGCTCGAGAGGCATATGGTCCAGGTACTTGCTGATGGCCACTTCGGTCGCGAACTCCACCGAGTAGCGGCCTCCGGGCTGAAGCTTCGTCGCCGCCGGTGCGGTGACGACGTTCGCGTTACATCGGCAGCGGTACTTTTTCCGCAAATGCCGTTCGATGACGAAGCTCCGCTTCACCACCGTCACCACTTCCGATTCCTCGTATTGACCCGCCATCTCGCCCAGCTCGCCGTCGCACACCGAGCACTTTTTCTCTGTCTCGGCGAGTTCGATTACTTTGTCGACCACGGGAAGATGAGGCTGTTCGCGCGGGCCGTGCCCTTTCTTCTTGTTCTTTTTAGCCTTCGTTTTCTTCCGGGTCCGCTTTTCGTCGATGCGGAAAATGCTCTCTCGCTTTTCCTGTAGTTGCTTGAGAACCGACAGTTCAAGTTGCTCCGTTTCCGGCACACCATGGAGTCTCGCCAGTTCCACTCGCAGACGAACGTTTTCATTGACGAGGCGCTGGTTCTCGTTATCAACGAGGAGAGCTATCTGGCGGAGTGTTTCGAGGTCGTGTTCGTTTTTTATGCGAACCACGGAATACGATTAGATCATAGAGACGATCTCACGGCAAGTGAAAAATGCTTCATTTCAGGAGGTGACAAAGATATTTTTCCGACCAACCGGCTCCCCTCCAGAAACAACGACAACTCTGTCGTCGTCAGTCGCACTGGCTCGCCGTCACCGCTGGACCACAGGCATGCGAACTTTCCCTCTTCGAGACGTTTCGCGTAGACGCACAGTCCGGTCCCGTCCCAGTGCAGAATTTTCGCGCGGATTCGGTTGCGGCTGACGAACAAGTACAGCTCACCGCTCAGCGGGTCACGACCAAGCTCGTTCATCACCAGCGCCGACAGACCGTCAAAGCCCTTGCGGAGATCCGCCGGCGCCGCGTACGCCCATGCCGACACCCGACGGCTATTCCACTTCATCCCAGCTGCTCAACAAGCCGCAGCAGCCGCTGTTCCGACAGACCCTCGATTCGATACCCTCGCGGGGTTACCAGCGTAATCTCCGTGCGTTTTTCCGATTCCACGACTTCGACACGCCGAACGATACCCCTCATAGCCTCCTCTCGATTCCATCGAGATAGACTCCAGCCACTCACCCCGAGCCCCCTCGCGACACCCTCAAGGCTCGCGCCCTGATCCTTCATCTGATTCAGATACAGCACCGCTTCGCGACGTTGTTCCCGCGAGTAACGCCGCCCTCGACCTGTGCGGCCACGATTTTCTTCACGTGCTCGCCTACGAAATGCTGTCCTCGCTTCCATCGCTTCGCACTCCTTTCAAGACTGCTCACGATGGAACATTCCGACACGCTTGTCACGACGGGCCACGGCGAGGAGTTACGCTCAAACCTCCAGCAGATGCACCCTTAAACCTCCAGCAGCTTCGTGAGGTGGGGCGAAAGCACCGCCCGCTATGGTTCATTTCGCGAGCCGCGTGAGGGTTACCGCGAAATAGCCGTCCACGTCATCCCGACCAGGCTCTGTGCGCAGAGTTCCATCGGAACGGATCAGTTTCTGAGCCGCGGGCGGGAAAGTCGGCCCTTGCGGGGCGATCCCGAAGTCGTTGTGGAGGGACAGGAAGCGAGCGATGACCTCTTCGTTCTCCTCGGGCTCGCTCGAGCAAGTCGCGTAGACTAGCCGGCCCCCGGGGGACAACAGGGCGCCACAGGCTTCCAGCAGTTGATGCTGCTTCTCGGCATGCCGGGAGAGATCCTCCTCCCGCACCCGCCATTTGATGTCCGGGTTGCGCGCCAACGTGCCTAGGCTCGAGCACGGCGCGTCCAGCAAGATGCGAGAGAAGGGTCGGTGAAACGGAAGGGCGCGCGAGTCGGCGGCGATCGGGAGCAGGTTCCTGGATCCAAGCCGCCGAGCCAGTGCGGTCATCAGGCTGAGACGTTTGGGACGCACATCGACCGCGAACATCATGGCGGGGCGTATCCAGGGCGCGATCTCAGTGGTCTTCGCCCCGGGTGCGGCGCATGCATCGAGCACCGAATCCCCCGAGCTAGCATCTAGTAGAAACGGAATGAGCTGTGAGCCCGCCTCCTGTATAAAGATGTTGCCCTGTGTGTAGAGTTTGCTCGACGTCGCCTTGCCCGACTCCACGCGAAGGCAGCGCGGCAGCAGGGCAAGCGGCGCGGCGGTGATCCCTTCACGGCTCAAGGCTTCCCGGGCGGTCTCGAGCTCCAAAGGAGGCTCGATGCGAAGGTCTGTAGGCGGGCGACGATTGTTTCGGAGACAAAGCGCTTCCGCCTCCGGCAGATCCATACGCGCCAGATAACGGCGCGCCAGCCACTCCGGATGCGACAGCGTAACGGTGAGATAGGCTAGCGGGTCTGCTTCTTTTGTCGGCATGACCGGCTGCTCAGGTTGGCGGCAAACACTTCTCAACACGGCGTTGACCAGCTTGGACCCGCCTCGCCGACCGAATTTGTGAGCCAGCTTCACCGACTCGTCCACCGCGGCACGTTCCGGAACACGGCTCAGGTAGCGAATCTGATAGAGACCGATGCGCAGGGCGACCAGGAGCGCGAGGTCGATGCTGGTGGCGGATCGTCGAGCGTGCGATTCGATGACGTGATCGAGGGACGCTTGCCAGCGAAGGACACCGTAGACGAGCTCGTTGACCAGGTCGACATCGGCGGCGCCGAGCCCGCGGGTGGCTCCATCGTGCATCAGCGAAGGGGGCGCCGCCCGCCCTGCGGCGACTTCGCTCAGAACTTGGAAGGCAGCGTTGCGTGCGAGTGACGGGATCGTGTTGGACACGTTGCTCCTGCGCGGACACCCGGGGGCACAAGAGTCTATCCAAACCGGAACTCAGGTGCTAGTGTTCTGTATCAGTGGATAGGGATGCAAGAGGGTAGAGGGAATGTCCAACGCGAAGTCTTTTCCCGAAGTTCAGGTAGAGAAGTTGCGCTGGCGGTGCGACCCGGAAGTCTTTGGTTTTCAGACTACCGATGAGCTTTCCTGCGCGGAAAACATCATCGGGCAAAATCGGGCCATCAAAGCGATAAGGCTGGGGCTATCCGTACCCTCTCGCGGATACAACATCTACGTTCAGGGGCTCACTGGAACCGGCAAGGAAACGACCGTCGAGTGCATTCTCGAGCAAGTCGCACGGATTCAAGCATTCCCGACGACAAGTGTTACGTGAACAACTTCGAAAACCACGACCGGCCCATCATCCTTAGTCTGCCCGCCGGCCAGGGAGTTGCCTTCCGCAAGGATATGGACTCTCTGATCGAGTATCTGGATCGCACCGTGCCCGCCGTTCTGGAGTCGGAGGAGTTCCAGACTCGGCGCAATCAAATGGTGGAGAAGGAAGGGCAGAAAGGGCGGGAGATCATCCGCGAGTTCGAAGAGCGAATCAAGAAGGAAAACTTCGTTTTGGTGGAGATTCGATTCGGACCCGTGACGAAGACGGAGATCGCTCCCCTGGTCGAGGGGAAGCCCCGCTCCGCCGTGGAGTTGGAAAAGATGTTGGCCCAAGGGCAGGTGTCCCGGGAGGAGTTCGAGCGAATCGAAAAGGCGCAGGAAGGGCTTGGGAGCGAGCTCGAGGACATTCTCAAGAAGGCACGCGAGATTGAGAAACAGATGGGGGAGGCACTCAAGGCTCTCATCTTCGGTTTCGGCGTGGAGCTCGTGAAGCCACGGATCGACGACCTGAAGAGCAAGTACCCAGGCGAAAAAGTTCACGCCTATCTCGAGCACGTGCGACATGAATTGCTAGAGAATCTGGAGAGCTTCGTGCGCCATGAGGAGAGCGAATCCGCCCAGCAGCTTGGCCTCGCCAGTCTGCTACAGGGGCAACGCGACCCGCTACCTCGAGTACCGCGTCAACTTATTGGTCGACAACTCGGCGACCAAGCGAGCGCCCATCATTGTCGAGACACACCCGACGTACAAGAACCTCTTCGGCACGATCGAGCGGAGTATGGATCGAGCCGGACAGTCGCATACCGATTTCACCCGCATCAAGGCGGGAAGTCTTCTGCAGGCAGATGGGGGGTACCTCGTCATCTCCCTGCTGGACATGTTCGCCGAGCCCGGGGTCTACCAATCACTCAAGCGTACGCTCAAGCACAATCAGGTGGATATCCAGGGCTACGACCCGATGTTCCTTTTCTCGGCGACGGCGATGAAACCGGAGCAAATCGAAGTGAACGTGAAGGTCGTGCTGCTTGGCGACGCCTATTCCTATCAGGTGTTGTACGCCGCGGACCCGGACTTCCGAAAGATATTCAAGGTCAAGGCCGATTTCGACACCGTGATGGATCGTGACGAAGAGTCCGTACAGCGCTATGCGAAGTTCATCAGCCGTATGGCCGATAAGGAAAAGGTTGCGCCCTTCGATCGGGCGGCGGTCGTGGAGCAGGGAGTGCGTCTGGCCGGTCGGCAGAGCAAGTTGAGCACGCGGTTCAGCGACGTTGCGGATCTCGTTCGCGAGGCCAGCTATTGGGCGCTGGAGGAGAACAGCGACGTGGTGGGACAGCAACACGTCGACCGGGCCATCTCCGAGCGGGTGGATCGTCTGAACCTCCTCGAGTCCAAGATCCGCGAGCTCATTAGCGATGGCGTCTTGATGATCGATATCGATGGAGCGCGCGTGGGACAGGTCAATGGGTTATCCGTCTACAATCTGGGGGACTATCGCTTCGGGAACCCCACTAAGATCACGGCAGCGGTGGCCACCGGGCGGGGGGGCATCATTAATATCGAGCGCGAATCCGACCTCTCCGGGCGCACTCATAACAAGGGCATGCTCATTCTGGCCGGGTACTTCCGCTCCCGATTCGCCCAGCGTCGGCCGGTCAGCCTCTCGGCCAGCGTCGCCTTCGAGCAAAGCTATAGCGGGGTGGACGGAGACAGTGCCTCGTCGACTCGAGCTCTACGCGCTTTTGTCGGCCTTGTCCGACATTCCCATCCGGCAAGACCTTGCTGTCACGGGCTCGGTCAACCAAAAGGGTGAGGTCCAGGCGATCGGCGGCGTCAATCAGAAGGCGGAGGGATTCTTCGACGTCTGCCGCATCCAAGGGCTGACCGGAAAGCAGGGTGTGCTGATCCCCGAGTCCAACGTGAACGATTTGATGCTCCGTAAAGACATGGTGGAGGCAATCGAAGCCGGGAAATTTCACATCTATCCGGTTGGCACCGTGGAGGAGGGGATCGAGATCCTAACCGGAGTCCCTGCCGGCGTGCAGGACGAAGAGGGGAAGTCTCCCCCCGACTCCGTCTATGGACGTGTGGACGCCCGCGTGCGGGAGATGGCCAAGGCGGTCAAGGAGCAACGGCCCAAGAGGCAGAACGAGCAGGTTGAAAACGAAGAAGACGCGAAGGAGGCCAAGAAGGAAGTCAAGAAGAGGAAAAAGGGGAAGAAAGGCGCTTAGGGGGCCTAGGGTTCTGCGCCACCGGGCGGGCTCGTCAAGCTCACCAGGCTCATCAGGCGATCCGGGTAGTCGGTGAGGATGCCGTCGACGCCGAGATCGAGGAACCTCTTCATCTCGTCCTCTTCGTTCACCGTCCAGACCAAGACCCGGATATTGTGATTGTGCGATCGTTCGACGAAATCGGGCGTTACGATCGCCATGTCCCTCAATCGCGGCGGCACCTCGAATGCCTCCGCCACCCCCCGATAGAGGTTCCCCAGCAAGACGGTGTACATCGTAAGGAACGACCGGATCTCGGATGCCGTCGCCGAGGTTGCCACTCCCGGGCATTCATTGCGGAAGTCCGTCATGGTGCCGGGATCGAATGAAGCGATCAGAACCCAGTTCTCCATGTCGTGCTCGCGGATCAAGCGGCATAGCGGTTCGGTGATGGGTGGGTCGCGCTGCTTGATCTCGATGTTCAGCCGCTGCTCGGGAAGGGCTTGGAAGACTTCTTCGAGAGTCGGAACCTGGGCCCCCTCGCCACGGTAGGGATAGCTGGCGCCATCATCCGCCGTCCACTGGTATCCGGCGTCCAACGCCTGAGCCTCGGCCAGTGTGAGATGGCGGATGGCGCCCTCTCCATTGGTTGTTCGGTCGACGGAGTCGTCGTGCAACGCGACCAGGACGTCGTCGCGCGTACTGTGAACGTCCATTTCCAGGGCGTCCGCTCCCAAAGCCGCCGACTCCCGAAAAGCGAGGAGGGTGTTTTCCGGCCAGAGACCGCTGCCTCCGCGGTGAGCCACTACCAAGGGGGTGGGGCCGGAGAAGAAAGCGTGCTCGCGCACCGGCCGCGCGAGCAGGAGCAAAGTCAGGTAGGTGACGGCCAACGCCGCGACAACACCTGCAGCGATCCATCGAAGGGCTTTGCGCATCACTCGAAGACTCGTTTCAGATTCTTCACGCTCGCGTTCATGACAGACTGTCGTGCACCTCCAGGTCGAGAATATGAAGCCGGAAGTCGCCCTCACCGTAATGGAACTCGAGGTCGGTCACGCGAACAGCGTGGGGGTGGGTCATGGCTGAAGTACACTCTTGGCGAAAACGAAGGCGTGGGAAATCGTCGTAATCCTACAATCGCTCTTCTTGCACCAGCTCGAGCTCGCTGATCTTCCAAGCACCATCGATGGCCTCACCACGAAACGCGCCTCGTACTGGTTGGTTCTCTGGTGAATGTGGCCCCAGTGACCCACGGAGCCCGACACGTTCCAGACCGATCTCGAGGTGAACCCGATTTCGCCACCAAGAGGCTGGCACTGGATTCGATCATCTCGACTTCTTTGACTTTGGCACGGGCACCGCCCTGGTTCTCGAGCTCCAAGCTTCGTCGGGTCTCTAGATAGATCTCGGTCAAGAGATCGCCGGCGGCACTCTTCTCCAGGCTGTCATAGATGACGCTCTCCTCCCGAACGTCGAACGAGCGGTAGACATTCTCGAGTAGTGCTTTCACGATCGCCGCCGCCTGGTCGTCCTTAACGTAGGACGGCCGGACGGCTTGCGGTGCCGTCAGAAGTGCGATCAAAGCGAAGCAACCGGTGGCGGCAGAGGTTGTCTTGGAAGGGAATTGGCCTTGCAGAACAGGTTTCCCATATCGAAAACCCATCAGTATCAGGGCACCCACGCTCAACAGTGAAACCACGACGAACCAAAGTCGTTTGAGCTTGGGCGGCTCCTGGACCGCCACCAGCCCCGGTATGGTGGGGTTCTTCAGGAAGTTCTTCCAGGTGAGCACGTTGTCTTCAGGTGACAGAAAGTAGGGCAGCGCACCTGCCTCGTCCGTCGCCGATGAAGGGATGCGTGGCAATCGCTCACTGAAGAACTCCCACTCCATGCTGACTTCCTGCGGCAGGCCATCCGTTGGATAGTAAAAGATGACCCCGAGGGTGGCGGAGGTGACGGCGAGATCGCGCGGAGGGTCGATGACTCCGCTGGTTCTCAAGTTCCTGTAAATGAAGTGAACCCGGTCGAGCGTGCCCTCGACGGGTTGGCCATCGATGGTGCCCGGATTATGGGAACCGAGAAACTCGACCGCCTTGCGTTTGATTTCCTCCTGCTCCTCGACGGTGATGAGCTGCTTTCCCTCTAAGCCTAGGTCGGTCCACTGCTGAAGATCCTTCGGCCTGAGCACGATCTCCTTTCGCACTTCGTACGGCTCCACATACAGAAACGCCGACACTGGAGAATCAAACTGTCGCCAGAGGTTCCGGTTGTCGAATTTCGAGAACCAGGGGTCTTCCCAGTTGAGCCGAAGTGTTTCCTCAGTACCGAGGTATCGGAAGTCGTTGACCGGGAGCTCTCGGTGGTAAACGATGAAACCGATCTCGGCCGTCGGAACGTCCCCGCCGCCTGTGGGCGGAGAGAACGTCAACACATTCGGTCGCCCGCTGAACGGATAGACGAGCCGCGCGTAGACGACGGGTTCGCCGTCTTCATCCTTCACGGGAAGCGGCTGGCCGGTGACGTCGTCACGCTGGATACGCTGGCGCGCGTCCATTTGCTCGACGCGACCTGGAAGGGGCTGGCCACTTCCCGCACGAATGGTGAGGTCCCGGTTAAAGAACTGTGCGAGCCGTTCGCTCAGCGGTGAAGGCGGGAGACCCAACTTCTCGTAGAGGGGGGCCGGAAGGAGATTCCGAAACGCCGGTAAATCTCGGAGACCAATTTCCAAATCAACCCGGATAACATTTTCCTCGATGGAGAATTCCGCTATGGTCGAGGCGGTCATGGCCTTCGTGATGATGATGGCGTCGGAGCTCACCTGGGACGGATGGAGTCCCCCCAACATCGTACAGACAAGAACGATGAGAGTTCCTCGCCGGACGGTCTTCATGGCCAATTCTCGGTTCTCGATTATATGGCCTCTGGCGGAACGGCCCAAGCGAGCGTGTCAGGAGCAGCCTGCGGTTAGAAACCCTTCTCTGCGTTGTTAGCAGACCTTCGGGGAAAAGGCGTGGAAGCGGCCCCATCCCGAGAGGAACCCTGGAACCCACCCGGGACTAGAGCGCCGTGACGGGCGCCTGCTCATAACAGGCGCCGCGATCCCTTTACTCGTCGCTCGGCGGCCCCGGAGGTTGAACGTTCGTGCCGTGTTCCCTGTTGATCTCGTCGTAGATATCCTTTAGCACGTCTGGGAAGGGCACTCGTCCACCCACAATGAAATCCGAAAATCCGATCTGCTGGCTGAAGTCGGGCGGCAATTTCGGCTGTGTCGCGGGCTGGGGCCAGATGTCTTCGTCGATTGCTGCCATCCGCACCCTCCTGATGTCGTCCTTCGTGACGTTGAACACCATATAGTCCGTCGCCAGTGCGAGCGGGCCGTCATAGGTCTTGCGAACATCCGCAAGCACCGCGGGCTCGGTATCGAAGTCGTTGGAGAAGTGATACCCGACCGCCATCCGGGGCTGGAGCTCCGCTATCACCTTGCCGAATTGGGCCGGCGAAGTGTGGACCTGGGTACCCACATTGAGTGCCGTCTGCGGCGTGAACTTCTGTTTCTCGATCAGGACCGAGGGTGGCGCGAAACATTCATGAATAGCGATGTCCACGCCCTTGGTGTGCTCCATCCACCACTTGTTTGGAAACGTGTCGCTGCTGTAGGCGAACTTTAGCCCGTTCCACTCCAGGATGAAGCTGACCGGACCGTCCAGCGCATGAATGGCGGGAATCGAACGGATAGTGACACCGTTCTCGTTGTAGATCACTTCGTTGACCGCGCGGTAGTCGAACTCGTTGACTTCGATCTCCAGGCCCCGAATGTCCACGTTCCCGAGTCGGGAACCCTTGTCCCAGGTCAGCATTTTCTCCATGTGATCGATGGCATAGGCGGTACCGTACTCAGGCTCGTGTCCGGCTGGTCCCCAGACCCGCATCGGGTTGACCCGATTGCCAACCACGCCACCGACCCAGAGGGCATCCATGTCCCCGAAATGGTCTGAGTGGAGGTGGCCGATGAAGACTTTGTCGAGATAGTCATATGGGATTTTCATCGCCGAGATGCGCTCCGCCGATCCGGTCCCGATGTCGAAAAGAAACTTGTCGCCGTTTCCGAGCTCGAGGAGCCAGCACGCCGCTGCCTGCTTCGGCCGTGCGTTGGGCATCCCGGTTCCGCAGGCCATCACCCGCATCTCATCGGGAGCCAAATCCTCGGTACCTGGAAAGAAAACGTCTCGCTCGGCCAAAGCTCGAGTGGGAGAGCTTTGGAAGAGCTTTGGGCAGACGCCGTGGGCTCTCGCATAGCCCGCCCGCACACAACACCTACCATGATTCCCGCACCTACGAGAGCAAGCCCCGTCCACCGTCGCAAGTTCATCACAACCTCCTTGGATTTCTGACTTATAGCATGCGTCGCCCAATTTAGCATACGTCGCCTAATGATGAAGCAATGTTTGTGCCGGACGCTGGGGTGGTGAAAGGGTGGGCGGGTCGCAAAGCGAATGTCTTGCCCAGTGTCGAAAATCGCGCTCCGCGGTCGAAAAAATAGGCATTCTGAGTACCGCAGGCTAGCACGACACCTGATTTCAGCCCGCTCCGTAGTCTTCGAGAGGATACGCGGGGCGAGATTTCGCTCGGCGGGAATGGTATTTCGCGCGAGCCCGGTTTGCGCATCAGAGCTCTCTCGAGGAACGGGTTCTTCTTGTTGGAAGGAAGAATCTATTCGGGCGCCGGACAGCTCAGGTGGCACCGAACGTGCTCTTGCTTTTCCGATAGCGTTCCGCATTACAATGGAAACCCTGGTGAGAAAGGTCGTCCATGTCGACGGGCGGCTCGCGGGTGAGGCTGTCGCCGAGCTAGAAAGGGTTTGCCGGTCCGTGAAGGAGTCCTTGGTTCTCGATCTCGCCCGCCTGCTCTCCATCGACGAATGGGGCATTGAGCGGTTCGGGAACTCAAGGAGCAGGGGGCCGAGGTCGTTGGCTCGTGCCTACATCAAGCTCATGCCGCGCCAGTAAGGAATCGTGGTTATCCGGTCACGGAAAGGGTTCTAGTTCTGCTCATTAGCTTGGCACTCTACTTCAGCGTGGTTTATCTCATTTTTTTCGAGTTCCGACTACTTCCGTCAACAAGATCTCAAGCGCGGTGGTGGTCGTGATCGGCGTGATCATCGCGAACGTCTTCTTGGTAGGCGGTCAAGTCTTAATTTTCCTGTCAAATCTCCGTACGGTTCCCCGCGCTCGGTTAAGCTGCTGATTCCTCCGACGTGCCTTGCGGGAGAAGCTCGTTGCGAAGCTCCTCGACTTTCCTAGCGGCGAAGACATCCATCCTCACGCCGCGCCATTTGTTTGCGACGGCCAAGAGCACAGCGAACGAGAGTTTCATCGCGGCCTCCTCGGTGAAGAAGTGAGGAATGACCTTTGTGCGACGTTTGTGCTCTCCGAACGTGCGCTCAAGTAGATTCGACGTGCGAAGCCTTTTGTGATGCGCCGCAGGAAGGCGTAGCGCCTGAAGACACGCTTCGAGGGTCTCTTCCATGCACTTCATCGCGCTCGGGAATCGTTGACGGTACCGAGCGATCACCTCCCGACCCTTCTTCAGCCCTTGCTCGTAGCTGTTCGCATGGAACGACTCAAGGATGGCCGCCTTGAGTTCGTCGCGCACTTCCTTCGGAGCCTTGCCCAGGATGTTCTCGAGGCGGTGCTTCTGGCAACGTTGCTTGAGGCTTCGAGGGAAGACCTCTGCGATCGCTTTGAGCACTCCAGGATTCCCGTCCGTCACGATGAGCAACGGCTCCCTCATTCCTCGGGCCACTATCTCCTGCAAGAACCCCTTCCAGTTCTCGTAGGATTCTCGGTTGCCGACACCGATATGAAGAAGAACTCGCGTCCCATCAGCGCGATAGCCGGTCGCAACGAGGATGGGCTCTTTTCTCTCCGCTCCTTGGTGGTAGCGCAGGTACGTGCCGTCGAGCTCGAGATACAACAGCTTCTCGTTCGAGAGATCCCGTTTTCGAAACGCCTCGAAATCCTCCGACAGACACCGTGTGACCCGGCTCACCACCGACTTCGAGACACCCGTGCCGCTCAGCACGTCCGCGAACGTCGCCTCAATGTCACGCGTCGACATCCCGTGGACGTACATCCGCGCGATCAGTTCATCGAGTTTCTCGGTCCGGCTCACGTAGGCGTCGAGAATCTTTGACTGAAACACCTTCTCTGTTTCTCGTACCCGCGGCACTTGCACCGTCACCGCTCCCTCGCCCGTGAGGACCCGATGCGACTCATACCCGTTGCGTCGTCCCTTCTCCTTCGTCGTTGCCGGAGCGTTCTCATAGTAGTTTCGACCCAACGCCTCCGTCACCTCGCGCTCCAACGCATATTGAAGCATCATCTGAGCTCCCGACCGGACGATCTCCGAGAGATTCATCTCCCCAAATACCAGTTGTTCCTCGAACTGCTTGAGCAATCGCTGACTCGGTAGTACCTTTCCCATGATGTATGGTTCTCCTTTTCTGTCCCCATGACGGGGACGGGTTTGAGCTTGGGGACCATACATCGTTTTTCTTTGACAGGAATCTTAAGACATCACCTGGTAGGCCTCCAAACCCTTACACCCCAGAGCGTGCAAGCCACCATCGGTGGCTTCGTGACAGAAATCGCTCCCCAAGTGCAAGGTCGGGTTGTCGAGGTTGCGGTCGAGCCGCAGCAGCGAGTCGGGGCCGGCGACACGCTCTTCAAGATCGATCCGCTGCCGTACCAGTACCGAGTGGATCAGCTCCGGGCGCAGTTGGCCGAGACCGAGTCCTACGTGGCAACGCTCAAGGACGTATACGACGCGGCCCGGGCGCAGACCGAAGCGACCCGTGCGCAACTCGAGCTGAGCGAGCTGCGCCGGCAGCAGTATGAAGAGCTGGTGAGCCGCAACGCCGGCAGCCGCTTCGAGCTCGAGCGCTACCAGAGCGAAGTCCAACAGCTCGAGCAACAACTGGCTGCGTCGAAGGCGCAGGAAAACCAGGCGCTCCTGAATCTAACGTCCCAAGTTGGCGATACGCAGTCGAGACTGGCACAGGTCCTGGCGCAGCTCGACGGCGCACAGTACGATCTCGAGAACACCGATGTGAAAGCCCCGGCCGAGGGCGTGGTCACGATGGTCGTTCTTCGACCCGGCATGGTCGTGACGCCGAGTCGCTCGGTCATCGCCTTCGTTCATGCGGACCGGGTCGCGATTGCCGCTCTCTTCTCGCAGAAGGCGCTCGAGAATCTTCGCGTTGGGCAGAAAGCCCAGATCAGCTTCTCGGCTCTTCCCGGACGGATCTTCGACGGTCAGTGAACGAGATACTGGACGCGATCGGCGAAGGCCAGTTTGCCGTCGCCGGACAGCTTCCGACCGTAATTCAGCAACGCTACACGCGGCTGTTCCCCGTTTTCATCGGTCTACCCGAGGGGTTCCCCGAGGAGCACGTCCGACTGGGCCTGGCGGCCAACGTCACCGTCTTGACGGATAACGCTGGTGTCGTTGGGATGGTGGCGTCGATCGCGCATTGGGTCACGACAACGCTGGACTACGTGCTTTGAGGTCGCAACGATGTTCATGACACTGGCCGGTTTCATCATTCTGTTGTTTTTGGTCCTTCTTGTTATCTGGATCTTCGTCGAGCTGGCTCAGTTTCCGGGCCAAAAAGCTCGCGAGCGTAATCATCCTCAGGCCGAAGCGATCAACATCTTGGGGTGGATCGGTCCTCTTCTTGAGGGGGTCGGCTGGGTGGTGGCCCTGGTGTGGGCTTATACGAAGCCCGTGGTGGTGGTCATACAAGCGGACGCATCGCCACAGGTGATCGGCGACGCGATCAAACAGGCGACGGACAGCGCGAATGAGACCAAAGAAGCGGATCGCGCTGCGGAAGATGAGTGATGAAGCTAGGTAGGTTCGCTGCTGCGTCTCTTGTCCTGTACGGGTGTTGGAGCCTTGCCTGCTCGGTCAGGGAAGCGCCGCCCACGGGGGAAATCGTCGAGGACGCTCTACCGTCGGGCACGAACATCCCCCCCGGATGGACGGGAGGGGCCGGGGACGGCACGCAAGTCGACGACGGTTGGATCAAGAGCTTTGGTGATGCCCAGCTGGAGTCTCTGGTGGAAGAAGCCATGCGTGTGGATAATCCGAGCCTCCGCATCATGTCGTCTCAGGTCAACCGCGCGGCGGCGGCGTAGCTCGCCGGATCGGCGCTGAAGCCGAGCATCGCCTTAGCGGCCGACATCTCCGGAACCGCCGGTGACGATACGGTAGCGGGCGGCTCTACGGGTCTGGGGCTCGCCGTCTCCTGGGAAGCCGACGTCTGGGGGCGCGTCCGCGCGGGAGCGGCTGCCGCCGAGGAGAATCTGCGGGCGACGATCGCCGACTACGAGTTTGCGCGACAGTCTCTCGCCGCCCAGGTGGCGAAGGGTTGGTTTCTATCGGATAAAACACAAAATCATAGCATCGTTGGGCTTTTTCTGTTATCCGTAAAAATACGGAATTTCTGCTCAGCGAATTCCTAGGGTTTTCCATGGGAAGCGCGGCCCGCGGTGACAGGATCCGCGGGTTATCGAAGCCAGCGAGAGCTTTAACTCATTAGCGCACACTAAGTTGAAGGTATCGATCCCTACCGAATCGGCTCTTCTGCTGATAGAGCTGGCTGTCTTGGAAGCCGAGACGCCGGTAATACTCTCGCGTGCCGACGACCTTGCCTTCCGGCTCTGCGACGACGAAGTAGTTGGCGTTGTCGGGAATCGCTCCGCCCGATGGTCTCTAGAACGAACTGCGTGGCACCGATCACGGCAATGGCCAGGATCAAAACCGCGTAGTCTCTTCTGATCTTGAGAATGTGGCTCACGACGACGTCCGGTCTTAAGGAAAGCCACTTGTTGTGCCAGACGGCGCTCATGCCCTAGGGCCATGGGGTAGTAGACCAAAGAGGAGGAGGAGGCGAAAATCTTAGCGCGGGGCTACGCTCGTGGCGCCGGAAACGCCAACCTCTACAATCGACGTCGCAACGTGGCCCGCAACAGCCCTCGGGCTGCCCCGGCGACGCGCCGGACGGCGGCCACATCCACGCGGATAAACAACGTCTATGCCGATAGCAGTGGCAACGTCCACCGAAGGACGGAAAGTGGCTCGTGGCAGTCACGGGGCGGCGGCAGCTGGTCTGGGTCGGGGACGCCGTCCAGGAACCTGAACAGCGCTCACACCTCCCGGCAACGAGGAACGACACGAACGAATAACTACCGTGCGAGCGGAGGCGGTCGAGTCGGTTGTTCGGTCGACCGTGTCGTCGTGCAACACAACCAAGACGTCGTCCCTGGACACGCACACCGGTGCCTTCCGTTACGTGATCGGCGGTCATCCGGGTCCGATTCTCGTCCGCCGCAACGAGGCCCCGAAGATCATCGATGTGCCGGCATTCCCAATCAGGATTGCTCCGGACGCCAAGTTCGAGGAGTGCACGCTTGAGCTCGCGAAAGGCGATCGTCTCTATTTGCACTCGGACGGGATCAACGAGGAGATGAACGCGGAAGGCGAGCAGTTCGGCCGCCAGCGATTGGCAGAGACGCTGGCGGCTTGCGCCGACAAGAGTCTTGAGGAGAGCCTGGATTCGGTCGTCGACGCGATCGTGGCGAGGCGATGACCGATTCGCAGGCGACATTTCCATGCTCGCGGTTGAGTTGCGGGATCCAGCGTGAGGGCACACTTTTCCGCCGCCGATGGATCCGAGCCGGATGAAGAACGTCTCTGACCACGTCCAAGCAATGTTCTGGGACGACGCCGCGGCGGTGGATCAGACCGTCTACGACCGAATCAACACACTGTACGGAACCAATTTCGAACCCCAGGTCAAACCCAGGCGTTAGGGAGAGTCGAAGAGACCAGCAGGAAGGGCAGTCTGCAAGCTGGTCAAGCCTCATCAGGGGGGGCGGACATGCCCAGTGAGCTAGTTGCTCCACCGTTCGCCCGCGGTGAGGCGCTGACCGCGAGCGAAGTCATCGGCGGCCATCCGTTTCTTTCCCTCGGCTTGGATCTCCAGCAATCGTAGTCGAGTGTCACCGCCACATCCCACCAAGATGCCATCGTGGGACACTGAAACGATCTTACCAGGTTGCACTTCGCCGGAGGGCGCGACCGCGGCGCTCCAGAGCTTGACCGTCTTGCCGCGGAATGTTGTGTGCGCGACCGGCCAGGGATCGAATCCGCGAATAGCACATTCGATCTCGGTGGCCGATCGATTCCAGTCGACTAAGGCGTCCTCGGGCTTCATGCGAGGGGCGAGCGTTGCCTGGGAATCGTCCTGCGGACGCGGCTCAATCGTGTTCGCCTCCCATCCGGTAAGCGTCTCGAGGATGAGCTCGGCACCCGCGAGAGCGAGCTTATCTTCCAGACTCGCGCTGGTGTCTTCCGGCTCGACAAGGATCTTCTTCTGGAGAAGAATCGCCCCAGTATCCAATCCCTCGTCCATGAGCATGGTGGTGATGCCGGTTTCGGTCTCGCCGCGCACGATGGCCCACTGAATCGGAGCCGCGCCCCGGTAGGCGGGGAGGAGGGAGCCGTGCACGTTGATGATGCCCTTGGGCGGCATGTCCAGGATCGATTTGGGAATGATCTGACCGTACGCGGCGACGACGATGCAGTCTGGCGCCAGCTCTTCGATCAGGGCAACGCTCTCCGGGTCACGGACTTTCTTGGGCTGGTGCACGGGTACCGATCTTTCGAGCGCGAGCGTTTTGGTGGGTGGGGCGTGAAGCGCGTGACCTCGACCGGCGGGCTTGTCGGGTTGCGTGATGAGTGCGGTAACGGTGTGCGAAGAATTTAGTAGGGCGCAAAACGACGGCACGGCAAACCGGCCGCTGCCCATGAAAACCAGTTTCATGCGAGCTCCGGGGCGGCTACCAAGTTCCTTCGCGGATCTCCTTGCGGATCTTCCGCTTCATCAGATCGCGCTTGAGCACGCCGAGCCTTTCGAAGAAGAGTTTCCCGTTCAGGTGATCGATCTCGTGGCAGAAGGCGCGCGCAAGGAGCTCTGTTCCCTCCATCGTGAACTCCTTGCCTTTGAGATTTTGCCCTTTGACCTTCACCCAGGCGGGGCGGACGACCAGGCCATGGTAACCGGGAACGGAGAGGCAACCTTCTTCCTCTTGCTGCTCGCTTTCTTGTTCGAGCATTTCGGGGTTCGCCATGATGACGAGCTGCTTCGGTTCTTCTCCGGACGTGGTGTCGATGACGATGAGACGGATATTCAAGCCGATTTGTGGAGCGGCCAGGCCGATGCCGGGGGCGGCGTACATGGTCTCGACCATGTCTCGCGTGAGCTCCTCCAACGAATCGGGGAAATCCGTTAGGGGCTCGGAGGCTTTGGCCAGCTCCTCGTCGCCGAACTTAAGGATGGGCTTTAGCATGAGTTTCTGGCATCAATTACAGCTCGCTCCCGCCTTCGCTCAGCACTGGCTACCCCGTGAGCTACGGCGAGGTCTCGCCGTAGTCTTGATGAAGGCGGACGGATCTTCGAAACAGTCCGCTAGCGCTTTTGGACAGTGTCGCGCTCCTTGAGAAGGCGCTGGATGCGTTCCTGATGCGCGTGGTAGTTGGCCACCGTCTCCGTCAGACTGTCGCCACCAAATTTGTCGAGCGCGGCGTCGGCGAGGCTGAGCGCCACCATGGCTTCTCCTACCACGCCCGCAGCCGGCACGGCACACACGTCGGAGCGAACGCGGGCCGCTTCCACGGGCTTCATGGTTCTGATGTCCACCGAGCGCAGCGGCCTACGGAGCGACGACAACGGTTTCATGTACGCCTTCAGGCGGAGCTCCTGTCCGTTGGTGACACCGCCTTCGAGACCACCCGCATTGTTGCTCCCCCGGTGGAGTCCTTCCTCGGCGGAATAGAAGATTTCATCATGAAGCGCGGAGCCGTGCAGGACGGCTGACTCGATGCCGCGGCCGAAGCCCATTGCTTTCATCGCGGGAATGGACAAGATCGCCTGCGCCAGTCTTCCGTCGAGCTTTCGGTCCCACTGAATGTGAGACCCCAGCCCCGCCGGCGGTATGTGCGCCACGACCTCGATGACGCCACCCACTGCGTCTCTGTCCTTGGTCGCGCGATCGATCTCCGCCATCATCTCTTTCTGGAGCTTGGGGTCGGCACAGTTGAGCGGCGCATCTTCGGGAATGGCGAGGATTTGCTCCCATGTAGTCTCAGGAGCGTCGTCCGCCCGACTCACCGCGCCAATGCTGATGACATGACTACGGACGTCGCAATCGAAGTGTCTCAGGAATTGCTTGGCCACCGCACCGGCGGCAACCCGCGCAGCTGTTTCTCGGGCACTCGCGCGCTCCAAAATGTTGCGAAAGTCGTCGATGCCGTACTTCAGCGCCCCGGCCAGATCGGCATGGCCGGGGCGGGGATTGACTAGCTCCGCGCTCTCGGCATCCTTCGGTTTCGCGTAGAGGGGAATCTTGTCCTTCCAGTTCTCCCAATCCTTGTTGTGAATGATGAAGCTGATCGGACCGCCGGTGGTCTGGCCGCTGCGGAGCCCGCCCAAGACTTCCACGCGATCCTGTTCTATCTTCATGCGAGCCCCGCGACCGTAGCCTCCCTGACGTCGACGGAGCTCGAAATTGATGGCGTCGAAATCAAGCGATAGGCCGGCCGGCAGCCCTTCCAGGATTACATTGAGCGCCGGGCCATGGGACTCGCCCGCTGTGATGAAACGCAACATGCCCTAAAGCTACACCAGATTGGGACTTAGAGTCAATGCGCCGACGTGCGAGTGGCTCTCGAGACCGGCTCCCGATAGGCCAAGCACGGTTCTGCCGATCCCGGGGATGTCCCGCCGGATGTTGAATTTGGGGTAGCGGCGGCTCCTTGGCCGGCCTAAGAATAGGTCTGCCAATAAACCGTCTCCAGAGGGGGACAAGGAGCCACCAATGCCTAGGAAATCGAAGAAGCCAGTAAGAAAGCAAACGCACTCGCCTACGGGCAAGGTAGTTGGCCAAGTCGGTCAGATACTGCTACCGATGATAGCTGGGATCGCGGCCACGAAGGCGGATCTGACGGAATGGGTGTACGAGCAAGGACTGACAGCTCTGCACCTACTGCTCAGAGAGGACGCCGAGGAGATCGCGGGGCTCAAGGGCAAGCACGAGAAGGAGCGAACTCATAACCACTGTGGGAGCACGAACGGAGAGCTGAGCTTCGGTGGTCGTCGCATCCAAGTGTCGCGACCTCGAGTTCGCTCGAAGTCGGGCGAGGAGGCGTCGCTTCCACACTTCGAAGCCTTCCGCGAAGAAGACCCGCTTCCAGAGCGAGTGTTGAATCAGATCTTGGTGGGGGTATCGACCCGAAATTACGAATCGAGTCTGGACAAACCCACGGCCAAGTTGAAGTCTCGTGGCACGAGTAAGAGTGCCGCCAGCCGTCACCTCGTGAGCCAGACGACTAAGAAGCTCGAGGAATACCTGTCTCGGCGGCTAGAGGAGTTCGAGCTTGCGGCACTGATGCTGGATGGCCTTGAGGTGGCCGGACAGACCGTCGTCGTAACTCTCGGTATCACAATAGATGGAACGAAGGTGCCCCTGGGTATATGGCTGGGCTCGACGGAGAACTCTCGGGTGTGCACCGCGATGTTGCAGGACCTTCTCGAGCGAGGCTTGCGCGTCGATGAGTCGATTCTCTGCGTAGTGGACGGAGGCAAAGGCATCCGCAAGGCACTCGTCGATGTTTTGGGGGACCTCGCGGTCATCCAAAGGTGCCAGATCCATAAACTCCAGAATCTTCGCTCGTACCTTCCCAAGTCTCGTCACGCCTACGTGCTCCAGACGATGAAGGAAGCCTACAAGTGCAAGAGTGCCGACAAGGCGCGCAAGCGACTTCAGGCATTGGTGTCGTGGCTCGAGCGAAACGGCTACGACGAAGCTGCCGGAAGCCTTCGTGAAGGGATGGAAGAGACACTCACGGTCGTGAAGCTCGCGCTGCCCGCCTTACTTCGCCAGTCTCTTGCCACGACGAACGCCATTGAGAATCTCAACGGAACCATTCGCAGAGTATCGAGAAACGTCAAGCGTTGGTAGAGTCCTTCCATGGTTCGCCGATGGACCGCTCTTGGCGTCGTCACCGCGCAGAAAAAGTTCCGGCGTATCAAAGGCTATCGCCATATGGGCGCTCTCGTTCACGCGCTTAGAAGCAAACAGAAATCTCTTGACAGCGATGAGTTTGCTGCCTAAGAGTATTCACAGGTGCCGCCGCTACCCGACCAAATTCAACAGCGGCCGGGACATCCCCGGTTGTGCAGGATGCCCATACGGGTGAAACCCAGAAGGATCCCTTCGTTGAGCGACGTGGGCGCCTCGTACTCGAATTGGTCGGTCCCGTTGCCGCCCCACATCTGTTCTCCATCTGCGACGAGGGCGAGCGTGACGCCCGTTCCTCCGAATTCGCCCGAAAACTGGAGGCGAGCACGGTTCCCGTTCGCTAGGACGGCCTCGCCCTCGAGCCCCGATATCACGGCTCCCGCCGAGCCGGCCGCTCCACGGATGTGGACGCTCTCGGCGCCAAGAAGCCGTTGTTCGAGCTCTCGAAAGAGCGCTTCCGCGGTGTCCGCGGTGCGATCGGCACCGTCGTCGGTGGCGTCCGAACATGCCGTGACCACTATCGTGCTCGCGATGCCGATGGATAGAAACCATAGAGTGTTCTTCGTCAGAGATCTCATGAGTCCGCCTTATTCGGCCTCATTGGATGTAGCCCAGGGCTCTCAACTCTTCACGTGTTTTCTCGTCCAGCCGCGGCACGCCTCCGTCGCGAAGCTTGAACTGGTCGGCCAGTTCCCGGCTCTCGCGCTCCATCTGATCGAAGTATCCCCGAAGCTCTCGGGCGATGTGCTCGTTGTCTTCGACCAAATTTTCCAGCTCTTCGGGATCCGCCCGGAAATCATACAACTCGGCTCGCTGCCCGGTAGGGTTGTAGAGGAGGTGCCATTGGTTCCGGTGCACCGATACGAGGTTGGGATGTGTCGCGATCCTGGCCCGATCGGGATCACCATCCGAGACGCCCAGCATCAGCGGTAAGAGATTCTTTCCCTGGAACGAGAAGGGAGGCTCGACGCCCATCGCAGCGAAGACGGTCGGCATGATGTCGATGGACTCGAGCGGCGTATCGACACGAGACGGAGCAGTGTCGGGAAGCTTGATGATGAGCGGTATTTGGAGCTGTATGGTGTAGAGCCGGTTGTGGCCGACGTACTCACGCTCACCGAGGCTTTCTCCGTGATCGGACGTGAAGATGATCATGGCGGTATCGTAGAGTTCTAGACGTTTCAGCTCGTCTAGGAGCCGTCCGAGAGAAGCATCCACGTACTCGACTTCGGCGGCGTACAGATCTCGCAGGAACTCGATGTCCTCCCGTCCCAGCTCTAAGTCGTTGTAGTAGCGGCCCCCACACTTGCCGGGATCGATTTCGCCTTCGTACCATCCGGCGTGCTTCGTCAGGTACTCCTCGGGAGCCTCGTACGGACAATGTGCCTCGTAGCTATGAAGGAATAGAAAGAACCTTTCTTGCCGGTGCTCGGCGAGCCACCTGAAGGATTTCTCTTCGAACGCCGGTAGCTGGTTCCCTTCCGTGACGGGGGGGAGTCTGATGTATTGGTCGAACCCCTTTGAGAAGCCGAACTTGGCTCTCAGTTGTCCGCCTCCTACGATGCCAGCGGTGGTGAATCCAGCCGATTGCAGGGTCTCGAGGGGTGAAACCAGGTGCTCCACCGGAACGGACTCTCGGCTCGTCTTGTGGATGCTTGGGTAGAGCGAGTACAGGATAGATTTGTGGGAGGTCGCGGTGGAGGATGCGTGAGAAAGGACGTCGGTGAAGACCACGCTTTCGGAAGCGAACTGGTCGAGATTGGGGCTGGTGTGGCGCTCCGGATTGTACGATCCCAGGAAATCGGACCGCAGCGTATCGATGGAGATCAAAATGACTCGGTCCACCGGAGGTATGGTCACCGACGGTTCTTCGGGCCCACATCCAGCGAGGAAAAGAACGCCAAGAATCGATAGATGGCGGATTTGTCTAAGTTGTTTCATTAGGGTTCGTGGAGCTCCTTGCGTCACAACACCGGTCTCGGCATTAGGCCGACCAGAGCAGCCAGTTTAGGAAAGAGTCCCAGAGAAATCAACAACGCCGCCACCACGTATCCCACCCGCCGCGCCGCAACGCCGGTGAGGCTGACGACGCCATTGTTCTGTGAGAAGGTCGTGTTGGGCATGGTAACAACGTTCGACTTGATTCCCTGGCGGCTTTCCGCCTAACATCATGCATCCATGGCCCCTACGCCGCCCTCGAAAACGTCCCTTAGTGTCGTTCTCATCACGCACAACGCCGCCGAGCAGCTCGCTCGAACTCTGGACGCCGTCTCCTGGGCCGATGAGATTCTGGTGGTGGATTCCGGGTCCACCGACGGTACCGTCGAGATCGCCGAGCGGCTGGGCGCGAAGGTGGTCGTGCAGCCCGACTGGCAGGGGTTCGGCTACCAAAAGAACTTCGCGCTCGCGCGTGCGAGCGGCGATTGGATGCTCGTGCTGGATGCCGACGAGGTCGTCGACCCGCAGCTAGCGAGCGAGATCCAACGGGTGACGCGTTCGGGCGATGGGGACCCAGGGGGGGACCAGAGGGAGGAAACGCCCGGCTACGCCGTCCAACGAGTCAACTACTTCTGCGGCGTTCGACTGCGGTTTGGTTTGTGGCGGCCAGTTTTCCTGCCGCGTCTGTTTCGAAAAGGCCGCGGCTGTGTGTCGGACGATGTCGTGCACGAGCGCGTCATCATCGACGGTCCAGTGGCACGACTCGAGGGGTCGTTGCATCACTTCACCTCTGAATCCATCACCGATCGCATTCGCAAGAACGACGAGTATTCGAACATCATCGCTCGCGTTCGTTATCAGATCGGTCGGCGAGTGAGTCTCCTGCAGCTTCTGTTCATCATGCCGGCTGTGCTGTTTCGCGATCTCGTCCTGCGTCTGGGTTTGTTGGACGGCAGGGCCGGGATCATCGTGGCGGTCACCGGTGCGTTCTACGACTTCAGCAAGTACGCCAAGATCTGGGAGCTGCAGCGGCGAGCCGCGGCAGGGGAGACCCTGGCTGTAGGCGAGCCGACCACGCCGCCCGCGGCCCGACGCACCCGACAAGCCTCGGCGCGATCCCGCGGTTGACCCGGAGAACAAGAAAAGCCCCGACTCGCTCCTTGCGGAGCCAGCCGGGGCTGCGACCTCAAGCCTAAGGTCGGCTTAGTAGTCTTCCATGCCACCCGGCATGCCGGGCGGCATGCCGCCGGCGGCAGCCTTGTCCTTCTTCTCCGGAATGTCGCAGACCAGGGCCTCGGTGGTCAGCATGAGACCGGCGATCGAGGTGGCGTTCTGAAGCGCGAAACGCACGACCTTGGTTGGGTCGATCACGCCGGCTGTCACCAAGTTCTCATAGGTGGCGTTGGCCGCGTTGAAACCGGACTCCATCTCCTCGGCCTCCAGGACCTTGGAGACGACGATGGCACCTTCCTCTCCGGCATTCTGCGCGATCCAGTGCATCGGCGCCTTGACGGCACGCGCCATGATGGTCACGCCGGTGCGCTCGTCGTCGGAGAGTTTCTTGTCCGTTTTGAACTTCTCCAACGTCGCTCCGGCGCGAAGCAACGCCACGCCGCCCCCGGGAACGATGCCCTCTTCCGCCGCTGCTTTCGTGGCGTGCATGGCATCCTCGACCCGGGCCTTCTTCTCTTTCATCTCGGTCTCGGTCGCCGCTCCGACTTTGATGAGCGCCACGCCGCCGACCAGCTTGGCCAGCCGCTCCTGGAGCTTCTCGCGGTCGTAGTCCGAAGTTGTCTCGTCGATCTGGTTGCGGATCTGCTTGATGCGACCTTCGATGTCGGCTTTGGTGCCCGCGCCCTCGACGATGGTGGTTTCTTCCTTGGTGATGATGATCTTCTTGGCTCGACCCAGCTCCTCGACTTTGAGGTTCTCGAGCTTGATGCCGAGATCCTCGACGATGGCCCGGCCACCGGTCAGGATGGCGATGTCCTCCATCATGGCCTTGCGACGATCGCCGAAGCCAGGAGCCTTGACGGCCGCAGCCTTCAGGGTCCCACGCAGCTTGTTGACGACCAGCGTTGCCAGTGCCTCACCCTCGACGTCCTCGGCGATGATCACCAGCGGCTTGCCGGACTGAGCGATTTTCTCCAGCACGGGAAGCAGATCCTTCATGTTCGAGATCTTCTTCTCGTGCACGAGGATGTAGGCGTCCTCCAAGACGGTCTCCATCCGCTCGGGATCGGTCACGAAGTAGGGGGAGAGATAGCCGCGGTCGAATTGCATACCCTCGACGATGTCGAGACTGGTCTCGAGCGTGCGGGCTTCTTCGACCTGGATCACGCCGTCCTTGCCGACTTTCTCCATGGCCTCGGCGATGATGTTGCCGATGGTCTCGTCGCCGTTAGCAGAGATCGTACCGACCTGGCCAATCATCTTGCCCTTGACGGGTTTCGAGATTTTCTTCATCTCCTCAACCAGGAGCTCGACCGCCTTCTCGATTCCTCGCTTGAGCTCCATCGGGTTGCTGCCCGCGGCGACCGACTTCAGCCCCTCACGGAATACAGCCTGGGCCAACACCGTCGCGGTGGTGGTTCCATCGCCGGCGACATCGGAGGTCTTCGAGGCAACCTCGCGGACCATCTTGGCACCGAGGTTCTCGATGGGATCTTCGAGATCGATCTCCTTTGCCACCGTAACGCCGTCCTTGGTGATCACCGGCGCGCCGAACTTCTTTTCCAAAACGACGTTGCGACCCTTGGGGCCCAGGGTGACTCGCACTGCCGCGGCCAGGCTGTTGACGCCCCGTAGGATCGCCTGTCTGGCATCCTCGTCATAAACGATCTGTTTCGCCATTGTCTTTCCTTGCCTCCCTCGTTATCCAAGAATCCCGAGTACTTCGTCTTCTTTGAGAATGAGGTACTCGTCGTTGTCTAGTTTCACTTCGGAACCGGAGTACTTTCCGATCAGGACCTTATCTCCCACCTTGACTTCCAGAGGGAGCTTCTTACCATCCTTCAACACGCGGCCGGAACCCACTGCGATGACCTCGGCGGTCAGCGGCTTCTCCTTGGCGCTGTCGGGGATGATGATAGAGCCGACTTTCTTTTCGTCCGTTTCCTCGATTCGCTTGACGACGATGTTGTCTTTAATGGGTGTGATCTTCATCTTCTTCCTCCTTGTTCTTCTCTGTTAGCGCGGTTCAGCCGCTAATTGGAATGTGTTTGCTGTTCTTGTCGATTAGCTTTGGCAAGACTACCATCAGGATGCCGTCTTTGAAGTCGGCCTTGACGTTTTCCGCATCCACCGGAGTCGGCAGCGTGAAAGACCGGCTGAATGGACCGAACGCCCGCTCCATGCGGTGGAAGTGCTCCTGGTTGACCGCCTCCTTCAGACGTCTTTCGCCCCGGAAGGAGATACGGTTACTGTCCACACGAAGCTCGATCTCGCTCTGCTCGACGCCGGGCAGCTCAGCCTTCAGAATGAGATTGTCCTGAGACTCGTAAAGATCCACGGTCGGCGACCAAGTGCCGCCGTCGAATTCCCCCGCCTGCGAACGAGACCGAGAAAAGGTCTGATCGAAGAGCCGGTTCATCCGCTCCTGAAGCGAAAGGAGCTCGCGGAAAGGATCCCACTGCGTTAAGGACATCTGTACCGTTTGTTTTGCCTAGTCTTGGGAGTAGCACTCACTGTGTGTGACTGCTAACAAGGCCGTATATTAGGCGTCCTCTTAGCGGTTGTCAAGCAAAAATTTTAGTGGCATCGGTTTAGATCATAAACGCGTCGATTCTAGGTAAATTGTTGATAGAAAAGCCACTTTATTCCGATCCCGGCCTATTCTGCGAGCTGCCGGTTTGGGCCCCGTTGACAGGGACGGCGGGGGCCCCTTATCTTGTCTCCGTGCCCCGCCGCGTGCTCGACCATACGGCAGACTACATGGTGGAAGTTTCCGCACCGACACTCCTGGAGCTGTTCGCTGAGGCCGCTCTTGCTCTTTTCGAGACCGTGACCGATGTGAAAACCATTCGTCCCAGGGACGAGGTTTCCTTGAGCGTCGAGGCGGCCGACCGGGAAGAGCTCCTCGTCACGTGGCTCACCGAGCTGCTATTCCTCCACGAGAGCGAGCGATGGCTCTTTTGCCGGTTCGAGCTGCGGCTGGTGGACGACAAGCGCGTGGAGGGCAAGGCGTGGGGAGAGCGGCTCGATCCCGATCGCCATCCCATCGATCGCGAGGTGAAGGCCATCACGTATCATCGTATGGCGTTCGAGCGGGAGGGGGATTTTATCAAGACCCGGATTGTCTTCGATCTTTGACCGGGACGTAGGAGACCGTCGTGGCAGACACAATCAAGGTACAGAAAATAGATGATTACCGTTGGCGCATTCCCAGAGAAGGGAAGATGCGGGTCGAGGGGCTGGTCTTCGCCAGCGAAGCGTTCATGAGCACGCTTCGGGGCGATCCGGCGCTCGAGCAGGTTGCCAACGTAGCCCAGCTGCCGGGGATCGTGGGCCGTTCGATTGCGATGCCCGATATCCATTGGGGATACGGTTTCGCGATCGGTGGCGTCGCCGCGTTTTCGCCCGATGGTGGCGTGGTCTCTCCGGGGGGTGTCGGCTTCGACATCAATTGAGGCGTCCGCCTACTGCGCTCAGGTTTGAGTCGCAAGGACGTCGAAGGCAAGATCCGAGAGCTGGTGGAGGCGCTCTTTGCCAACGTTCCCACGGGAGTCGGTGCCCATCGCCGCGATTTCAAGCTCTCTCAGTCCGAGCTCCGTCGCGTGCTCACGCACGGTGCGGGCTGGGCGGTCGCGAACGGATACGGCACCGAAACGGATCTGGAACACATCGAGGAAGGCGGCTGCCTGCCCGGGGCCGACCCCGACGAGGTCAGCCCGCGTGCCATCGAACGGGGACGCCCGCAGCTCGGGACGCTCGGCTCCGGCAACCACTTCGGGGAGATCCAATACGTCTCGGAGATCTATGACGACAAGCTCGCCGAAGCGTTGGGGCTCTACCCCGGACAGGTCACCGTCAGCATCCATACCGGCTCGCGGGGTCTCGGGTATCAAGTTTGCGATGACTTTCTCAAGGTGATGGCGCGCGCATCCGCCAAGTACGGCATCGAGCTGCCCGATCGTCAGCTTTGCGCCGCCCCGCTCGGGTCGGCAGAAGGGAAGCGATACCTCGCCGCGATGTCCGCTGCCGCCAACTACGCGTTCGCCAATCGGCAGATGATCACCCATTGGGTGAGGGAGAGTTTCGAGCGCGTCCTGGGTATCGGCCGGGGCAAGCTCGGGCTGGGCCTGGTGTATGACGTCTGTCACAACATCGCCAAGTTCGAAGAGCACGAGGTCGATGGGCGCAAGACCCGGCTCTGCGTGCACCGCAAAGGAGCCACCCGGGCCTTTCCACCGAATCATCCCCAGACTCCGGCCGCCTACCGTGCGGTGGGACAACCGGTTCTCATCCCTGGCGACATGGGGCGCTATTCCTATGTCCTGGTGGGAACCGAGCTCGCGTACCAGGAGACGTTCGGGAGCACGTGCCATGGTGCAGGGCGTCTCATGAGCCGCCGACAGGCGCGAAGAACGGCGGGGAAGCGGCCCATCGTTCGCGAGATGGAAGCTCGGGGGATCATCGTCCGAGCGGCGGGCCGGGCGACCCTGGTGGAAGAGATTCCGGAAGCCTACAAAGACGTCGCCGAGGTCGTGGATGTCGTCCACGGGGCCGGCATCGGTCGCAAGGTGGCGCAGCTTCGACCGATCGGCGTGGTCAAGGGTTAGTAAGGTCAAGAGGGGTTAGTAAGGGGGATGTCCCGCCGGATGTTGAATTTGGGGTAGCGGCGGCTCTTTGGCCGGCCTAAGAATAGGTCTGCCAATAAACCGTCTCCAGAGGGGGACAAGGAGCCACCAATGCCTAGGAAATCGAAGAAAGCAAACGCACTCGCCTACGGGCAAGGTAGTTGGCCAAGTCGGTCAGATACTGCTACCGATGATAGCTGGGATCGCGGCCACGAAGGCGGATCTGACGGAATGGGTGTACGAGCAAGGACTGACAGCTCTGCACCTACTGCTCAGAGAGGACGCCGAGGAGATCGCGGGGCTCAAGGGCAAGCACGAGAAGGAGCGAACTCATAACCACTGTGGGAGCACGAACGGAGAGCTGAGCTTCGGTGGTCGTCGCATCCAAGTGTCGCGACCTCGAGTTCGCTCGAAGTCGGGCGAGGAGGCGTCGCTTCCACACTTCGAAGCCTTCCGCGAAGAAGACCCGCTTCCAGAGCGAGTGTTGAATCAGATCTTGGTGGGGGTATCGACCCGAAATTACGAATCGAGTCTGGACAAACCCGCGGCCAAGTTGAAGTCTCGTGGCACGAGTAAGAGTGCCGCCAGCCGTCACCTCGTGAGCCAGACGACTAAGAAGCTCGAGGAATACCTGTCTCGGCGGCTAGAGGAGTTCGAGCTTGCGGCACTGATGCTGGATGGCCTTGAGGTGGCCGGACAGACCGTCGTCGTAACTCTCGGTATCACAATAGATGGAACGAAGGTGCCCCTGGGTATATGGCTGGGCTCGACGGAGAACTCTCGGGTGTGCACCGCGATGTTGCAGGACCTTCTCGAGCGAGGCTTGCGCGTCGATGAGTCGATTCTCTGCGTAGTGGACGGAGGCAAAGGCATCCGCAAGGCACTCGTCGACGTTTTGGGGGACCTCGCGGTCATCCAAAGGTGCCAGATCCATAAACTCCGGAATCTTCGCTCGTACCTTCCCAAGTCTCGTCACGCCTACGTGCTCCAGACGATGAAGGAAGCCTACAAGTGCAAGAGTGCCGACAAGGCGCGCAAGCGACTTCAGGCATTGGTGTCGTGGCTCGAGCGAAACGGCTACGACGAAGCTGCCGGAAGCCTTCGTGAAGGGATGGAAGAGACACTCACGGTCGTGAAGCTCGCGCTGCCCGCCTTACTTCGCCAGTTTCTTGCCACGACGAACGCCATTGAGAATCTCAACGGAACCATTCGCAGAGTATCGAGAAACGTCAAGCGTTGGTAGAGTCCTTCCATGGTTCGCCGATGGACCGCTCTTGGCGTCGTCACCGCGCAGAAAAAGTTCCGGCGTATCAAAGGCTATCGCCATATGGGCGCTCTCGTTCACGCGCTTAGAAGCAAACAGAAATCTCTTGACAGCGATGAGTTTGCTGCCTAAGAGTATTCACAGGTGCCGCCGCTACCCGACCAAATTCAACAGCGGCCGGGACATCCCCACCAGTTGCGACGGTAGCCGTAGCGTTTCCAGGAGCGCGAAACTTGCGGAAAGTGATGGAACCGCCGATGCCCTCTTCCAGCAAGACGATGCCTTCTTGTTCGAGAATCGGGACCATGGGTTTGGGGATTTTTCCGAATCCGAGGAACTGGTGAAGCAGCGGCGCGATCATGCGGCGTCGTCCCTAGTACTTCTGTTCCTGGGAACTTGTCCGACGGGACCGGTTCACATGACTTGCTCGCGAAAACTCGCGGGCGAGTGACCGAAGTAATCACGGAATGCGCGAGAGAAGTGGCTCCGGCTAGCGAAACCCACCCGGTTCGCAACGTCATCCACCGAGAGGTCGTTTCGGTGGAGAAGCTGAGCGCCATGGCGGAGACGCGTTTCGCGAACGAAGTCCATGGGCGGGCGGCCGAAACACTCGTGGAATCGCCTCGCGAAGACCGATCGGCTCATGTTGGCGAGCGTGCCCAGCTAGTCGAGAGAGTGCGGATGCTCGGGATGCTTGAGAATGGCTTCCAACACCCGTGCCAGGCGTGCGTCATCCAGGGCTGAAAGCCACGGCAACTTACAGTCCGGGTGTTGGCTCAGCCGTCGGAAAACCAAGATCAAGCATTGGTTCATGAGCGCTGACATCATCGCCACTCGACCGGGTACGTCTGTCCGAGGTTCCTGCACCAGGGCCTCGAAGGTGGCGCGCATCGATGGTGAGTCCGAGAAGTCGAGGATCAAAGGCTCCCGCAGCAGGTCGAACAGACCGAGGCCACCCGCGTAGCTTACCTGCACGCGGCCGCACGCGATCTTGAGCTCTGAGTCTTCTTCTGGGCCGGCGACGAGATCGCAGATCGGCGGTACATCACCGTCGCCGTCCACGACACTCTCGTTTCGGACGTCGGAGCAATACTTGAGGGAGTGGATCAAGCCCGGTGGGATGACGGCGAGGGAGTTGGGGGAAAGCGCATAGACCTCTCCGCTCCCAAGCCGCAGCGTCCCCTCACCTTGCAGTGTGAAATGGAAGACGACCCAGTCGCGGAGGGGGAGCCGGAGCCGCCAACCGCTGGCCACTTGGCATGTTGCAAACGGGTCCACTCTCAAAGCTAGGTTTTCGAAGAGCCGCTCGATGAGCAGGAGGAGGAGAGTCATGGAGATCACGCGTCAGGACACAGCACTCGTTATCACCGATCCACAGAACGACTTCTTGAGTCCCAAAGGGGTTACTTGGCAGCTGGTCGGGGAGAGCGTCAAGGAAAACCAGACGGTCGAGCACATCGAGCAGCTCTTGAAGGCCGCCAAGCAGACAGGCTGCGAGGTGTTTGTGTCGCCACACTATTACTACCCCACCGACCACGACTGGCAGTTCGGCGGCACGGTCGAAAAGATGATGCACGAGATCAAGATGTTCGATCGCGTCGGAGCCCATACGACCGAAGGCTTCGCCGGCTCGGGCGCCGATTGGCTGGACGTTCTGAAGCCTTACATCGAAGATGGGAAGACCGTTGTGGCCAGCCCGCACAAAGTCTACGGGCCGGAGAGCAACGACCTCGTGCTGCAGCTTCGCAAGCGGGGCATCTCCAAGATCCTGCTCTGCGGGATGTCGGCCAATCTTTGCCTGGAGTCCCACCTGCGTGAGCTCATGGAGCAGGGCTTCGAGGTCGGGGTCATCAAAGACGCCACTGCCGCAGCACGCCACCCCGAGCTCGGTGATGGTTACGCGGCAGCTCTGATCAACTTCGGATTCCTCGCTAGCGCCGTGCTCACCACCGAGGAGACCATCGACTCAGTTCGCGCCGCCGCCTGATAGCTCCCGAAGCTCTATCCGCAGGGGGGGCCATCCGAGCGCCCTCCCTGTTTCACGCTGGTTAGCTACGGATGTGGCGGGAGCTAGTGTCCCGTCCCGGAAGTCATGTTGCATTCGAGCGCCGATGCATCCTGCCTCGCTGCGTTGCTCCTCGGTTGAATACGCTCGGTATTTCGCCCTCCCCGCGCCTTGCGATCCGGGCGCCTCGGCGCGCTCGATGCTAACATCACTTCCGAGACGAGACGCTAGTGGCTATTGGCGCGGAGACGCTCAACTTGCCTCTTGCTTCCTTGATTCGAACAAATCCCACAAATTCCCATACAAATCCTCAAAAACAGCTACTGTCCCGTAGGGGGCGTTCTTCGGTTCCCTGACGAAGTTAATTCCGGCCGAAAGCATCTCATTGTAGTCACGCCAGAAGTCATCGGTGTTGAGGAACAGGAAAACCCGCCCTCCGGTCTGGTTGCCAATGAATGCTTCCTGTTCTGGTGTTGAGGCTCGGGCCAATAGGAGGTTGATGCCTTCTGCTCCAGGGGGAGTCACAACAACCCAGCGCTTATCCTGATCGGGTTGATAAGTATCTTCGACCACTGTGAAATGGAGCTTTTGGCAGAAAAATTCGATGGCCTCATCGTAGTCGCGAACAACCAGGGCAACAAGGATGATCGATTGCTTCATATTCGAGCTTAGCTCTCGATTCCGCCTCGTGATTTCGGCACAGCTGAACCTAGACTGGGCCTTGCCGCATGCCATCGCCTTGAGTTGTGAGCGCGCATCCCTCTTGTCGGCGCCCGTCTGCCCCAGGCGTTGACTAGGCGTCGCCGTTACGCGATGCCGTCCGCACGTCGGTGTCCTCGTGACCTTCAAGCTTCAGAGTCTCGATTGTCGATCCGTGGAGTAGGTCCTCCGAACAGCGCCCGAAAGACAAGCGACGGGATGCAAATGTCTGTAGTGCTGACCAGGGCCGCTACGCCGCTCAGGAGAAAGCCAAGCGTGTATCCTAGAGGGGCGTGCCCTGTCTGAAACGCCCAGGCCGTTGCCACCAGCCAGACCGCACCGAGCCCGCATGCGAAACGGGAGGGAGCGCCGCGCCGAGGCAACCGCGGTGTGCCAATTGCATGACGAACACCATAGTTGTAGATCAGGTCGAATGGATGGACCGGCGACAGCGCCGCAGCAAACGCGACGGCTGTCAAGGTCAGGAGGATCTTCGGCGAGCCAAGGGCTGTCCCCAGCAGGGCAAGTACGGCACACATCCCGAAGGCCAGCCGCAGCCATGGCGCGACTTGGGCTAGGTGTTCCTCGTCCACTCGCTCAAAGCCTTGGATGTCCAATCGACGCAGAGCCTTCGGCGACAGGGTCTTTATCATGGGTTTCTCTCCTTGACACGATTCTCCGACGCCTAAACGGCCTGCCGCTCAGCCGCAAGCGGCGTCGTCGATCTTCGAATCAACTCAACGCGCCCGCGCCGCTCGTCGGCTGCAGCGGCTTATTAGCCGGCGACTTTGGCGATCGCGTCGATCTCGACCAGGGCTCCCTGCGGCAACCGCGAGACCTCGACGCACGCTCGTGCTGGAAAAGCTTCGGGGAAGTAGCGGGCGTAAACTTCATTGACCGCAGCGAAGTCATCCATGTTCGTCAGGTAAACCGTTGCCCGGACGACCCGGTCGAGACTTGACCCCGCGGCGTGCAAAATCGCTTCGATGTTCCGGAGAGCGCGGTCCGCCTGCGTTGCCGCGTCTGATCCAACCATTGCACCAGTCGCGGGGTCCAGCGCGACCTGGCCGCATGTCCAGATCCAGCCATCGAGAACCACGGCCTGTGAATACGGCCCGACCGCGGCGGGTGCTTGGTCGGTCACAATGATCGTCTTCCTCATCTCGTCCTCCGAAGCGTCTGTTCCAGACCGGCGCAGTGTCTTGAATTCTTCGGTCTTGCTCCGGCAAGTGGTGATTCCGTGAACTCCGCAACGCCCTCACAGGAACGTCGGGCGCAGCATACACCGCGTCAACGGCTCAACGAAAATCACTACCTTTCCTTCCTGGCGGCTTAAGCCGGCGTGAGCCAGAGATTTTGGTAGGGCTCGAGCTTGGCGCGGACCGTGCCGGAAGACGATTCCAGGGTACGGCCGGTGATGATGTCCTTCCACGTTTTCGCGCCCGTGCCCAGCTCCGTCTCCGAGAAGGAAACTTCCTGGCCTTCGCCGCTCACGTTGGTCAAGGCCAGCACGCGTTGACTCCCGTCGGGAGACGTGCGGACGAGCGAGAAGACAGCGGGGTGGCGCGTCAGGACCCGCTGCGAGCCGTTGGGGTGAAAGGCCGGGGTCTTGGTGCGTTTTTCGATCAGCTCCCGGAAGCCGACTGGCGACCTTGTACGTCGAGGTGGTGCGCTCACTCAGCTAGTCGATGAGGGTGCTCTCGTCGATGTTCTTGCGATTGATGTTTCGTGGATCCCCGCTCCGCAACGCCGACTGGAGATCGTTCTGGGTGCCGAGGAGGCTGGGTAGATACGTGCCCGGTACGCCGCGCAGGACGAGCGCGATCGCTCGGGACGCAATGAAGCGATCGACCTGGCGATCCACGTCCTCCTCGCCGTCGCGATTCAAGGCACTGTACCAGGTCGTGTTGATCTCGTAGGGGCTCGTGTTTCCATCCGCGTCTTCGCGGTAGGAGATGATGCCGCCGTACGTGAGCGCCTTCCGGACCATGCTCTCGATTTGCTCCTGACTGACGATGTTCTTGATCGCGAGTAGCCCGATGCCGTCGTGGGAGTCGAGGAAGTTGAAGTAGGTGGCGGTGTCGGACGGGTTTTGCAACTTCTCGGCCCAGCGCGAAAGGAGCTCGCAGTTCGATTCCTGGAAGGCCAGAAGCACCAGGGGCGGCAGGGCGAAGTTGTAGACCAGGTGCGTTTCGTTTTTTCCGTTACCGAAGTAGGTAACGAGCTCCTCGTGGGGTACGTTGGCCTCGGTGACCAGCGCGACGTGCGGTGCCACCGCCTCCAAGATGGATCGGAAGAGCTGTACCACGACATGCGTCTGTTGGAGGTGCGCGTAGGTCGTGCCAAGTTCGGACCAAAGATAAGTGATGGCGTCGAGGCGAATGATGTCGGCTCCGCGTCGTGCGTAGTAGAGAAGGATCTCGACGACCCGGGCCAGGACTTTCTCGTTCTTGAAGTTGAGATCGATCTGATCCGGACCGAATGTCGTCCAGATGTACTGGCGCCCGGCAATGGTGTTGAAGCCGGTCAGGAGGTCGGTCACTCGCGGCCTGAGGATCAGGTGTAGGTGATCCTCGCTGATTTGCTCACGGGTGGAGAACCGGATAAAGAAATCCGAAAGGTTCGGGTTGCCGTTCAAGAACTCCTGGAAGAGCCGGCTGGAGGCGGAGACGTGGTTGAAGACGCCGTCGAACATCAAGCGGAACTGCAAGCTCAACTCTTCGATGTCGTCCCAGGTTCCGAGGTTCGGGTCGACTTCCTCGTAGGCGACGATGGAGAAACCACGGTCCGAAGAGGAAGGAAAGAAAGGAAGGATGTGGATGGTGTTGATCACCGATCCCATGAAAACGATGAGAAAATCCGACAGGGCGCGCAACGGCGTCTTGTTGGAGGTGTCGATCAGGTCTCCGTAGGTGATGAGGATGACGTCTTTCTCCGTGAACCGCTCGGTGGGGGCGAAAGACTTGTCGGCTCGATCATCTCGACCGGTTTGTGGGCGGAGTAGACCTTCATCAGCCGCTCGAGCTCCTCGAAGCAGTCCTCCGCGCGGTCTTTTCCATAGAGGTACACGAGCTTCCTTACGATGGTCTCTCGTTGCTCGGATGTGAGCTCGAGGGTGGGGCGCGTATAGTCCGGCTCAGGGAGGTGTAGCTGTCGTGCGGGCTTCCCTGAGCCGAGCCGAGAGGGCTCTGGATCCGCACGGGCTGTCATTTTTTATTTATTGTGGCACGGAAACGGGGAAAGGGGAACTCTCTGATGTATGTGGTTGGTGTCCTTGCGGTACCAATGCGTGACCTTGCTAGGTGGGATCTGTAATCTGAGCGCAGAGATCCATCAAGGAGGTCAAATCGATGCGCTCGAGGAAAGCGGGACTTTCAGAGGTTGAGAAACAGTTCGAATCATGGAGGTCGAAGCCACACGGACGTTTGATCCCGGAGGAGTTGTGGAATGCGGCGGTGGGGCTGCTGGATCGGTATACGCCGAGCGCGATCTGCCGTCATCTCCGCTTGAATTCGGCGCGATTCAAGAAGGTCCGAAAGACTCATGGAGCGGTTGTGAGCGCCAAACGTCTCAAGGGAGGACAACGAAGGGTTTCTGGAGTAGGCTCCCTGAGCAAGAAACCTGGACGGAGTGGAACGGAGCAGGTGAGCGCGATAGCTCCGAGTCGGACTGCGTTCGTGAAGCTGGCGCATAGGATGGGCTTGTCGGGCGGCATGATGACGCCTCCGCTGAACTCGGTTCAGGGTGAAGGAACGATGTGCCGTCTGACGGTAGAGAGCGCATCGGGGAGCCTGACGGTCGTAACGTCGAATCGCGAGGGAGAGAATGAGCTGGTCGAATCTGTTTGTCGCTTCGTGGTCGGCGCGCTCGGCAACGGCACTCACACATGATCCAGATCGTTCCTCAACTGAAGGTATTGGTGGCTTGCGAGCCGGTTGATTTCCGCAAGGGTATCGATTCTTTGGCTTGCGTGTGCCGACAACAATTCCAGCTCGATCCGTTCCTCGGCACGTTATTCGTTTTTCGTAATCGTTCAGGCACGGCGCTCAAATTTTTGGTGTACGACGGACAGGGGTTTTGGTTATTTCAGAAGCGTTTTTCGAAGGGCCGTCTGCAGTGGTGGCCGCGTCATACCACGGATGGAGTTGCGGCGCTGCCCGCCGAGCAATTGGCGGTGCTAATCTACAATGGACTTCCGTTGCGGGCGGGAATGGCGGAGGCGTGGCGTCGGGTCAGTTGAGCCTGTTCAACGTTTCCTGATAGCTCCAAGGCAGCCACGACTCGGGTGCGGCTCTAGCGTCTTGGGCGTGCATGGAGATGTTCGTCAGGTAGTGCACCGGTAGATGGCTGCGATGTCCTCGAGCACCCGGTCACAGTGCTCAGGAAAGGCGGGCTCGGCTTCGATGAAGTAGCGGCGTGCATGCACCATACACTTGGCAGTGATCCGCAGCGGTGAACGCGGCGCCATCGAAGAGGCGTCGGCCATATGGATGACCTTGCTTGCCTGGACCGTGCGCTGATTCAACAGCTGGTCCATGTTCTCGCCCGCATGACGTCGTCCGCTCGCGTACAGAACGATCGGAGCAAGCGTTTTGTCCAAGCCACGGGCAACAATGCCCGTGGTGAAGATGCCCGTTCGCTCGCCTTGAGCTAAAGTCTCGTTCTCCGCCATCAATGTGAGAATCCGAACTCCGGTGTCGTCACTGTGAACCAGAGGCCGGTTCGCGGCGAGTGTTTCCATGTGGCGAAAAACCGGCAACACGGCGTTGGCCATTGCTTCGGCGCGTTCGAACTGCGTGGAGGCCCCCGCCCACTTCTGCCACTGCGCCAGGCGGTGATGAGGCATGCCCATGGCGTAGCGCAATACCGAAACGACCGCATCCACACTCGGATGGTACTTGCTTGCTCCAGCCTGAGGCGGAAGCGGCGCGGTGAACGTCTTCTGGCAACCTGCGCATCGCAGCATCTGGCGTTCGTATACCGTCGCCTGGATCGGGGGCTGAGCTTTCAGCTCCACATCCTTTCTCGGAGCTTGGGTGTCATAGAGCTTGCCTTGGCACAGAGGCTCGGGGTATGGGCCGCCCGCTTTCACTTCGCCATGGCTCACCGTCTCCCGTTTGGCGCCTGTGTAGTCCTTGGCCCCATTACGGCCATGACACTTTCTCTTTCCTTTCCTTTTCAGCTTCTTTCCGTTTCGCGCGACGTTCCGTCGTCGGCGTGCTCACGCCTCGACGATAGCGGCATCGTAGAACGTGGCGAACTGTCTCGAGCAGAACCGGGCAAGCTTCCTCGGGAAGCTCTCCTCTCGATAGACGCTCTTCCAGGTGGAGCAGCTCAGCCCGCTCGACCTTCATCCACAACCCCGAGCTCGCGGCGAAACTCACGCACCAGCGGATATACCAGGCACCGTTTCACCGGCTTCGCCTCTTTGTTGTGTCGGTCCATACGGCCACGCCCAGTAGTCGATCCCACGTCCATCCAGTTCGCCGCCAGGTAGCACGTCCCCTCGTTACGCTCCCTCTCCACAAACGTCTCGAGCAACACCGGCCTCACACCGTACGCTTCCTCCCAATCATCCACCACCACTCGGGCTGCCAGCGACAGCACGTGACTCGCGAGGCCTTTGATGGAAAACCACGGCAGGATCAGGAACCGACTGTTGTTTACCACCCGCCGAAGGTTCTTTTGCCGCGTCGCGTCATCCCAACCGATGAAGCCGTCACGAGACCGAAGACGACGCGCTGACGACGAGAACTGCACGCACCCACTCAGCTCACGACGAGATTTCGAGCTCCAGACCAAGTAACGCAGGTGTGCGCCATAGGCCACCTTCTGCCCGAAGGTAGTGGTAACGCTCGACCAGTTCCCTCCACAGCGCTCGCTCCTCAGCGTGCGCCACCAAGCCCAGAGTTACCGGCGCCACGTCCGATAGATTGCCCTCTCGACGAGACCCCTTTCGTCCAGCCTTCGTGTAGTGGATGCTCGTGGGGCCGCGACGACGCTGCTCGCGACGACGGGGTAGCTCCACCAATCCCCCCGCTTCGAGCAAATCGAGGTACTCGTAACATTCCTGGGATTTCAAATTTCCGTTCGCACGAACCCAACCCAATGACTCGCAGATCGTGCTCGCAAGCTCGTGCCGCGACAGTCCGCATGAGTCGATGACCTCGTGCAGAATATTCCATTCCTCATCGGTCACACCCTTGCCGCAAAAGCTCGGGCGCTTCCACACCATGGCCTCCGTCTCGTTGCTCACCTGGGCCACGCTCCTTTCCTCCCAGGCTGAGACTACACAGATGGTCCCGCTTTGTCCAGGACTTTTTTCCTTTTTGTTTCAAACCTCCGTCAACAACGAGCGACCCCCGGGCAGACTACTTATCGCATCCCGTCATGTCACGCACCGTTGCCGAAAGGACACTGTGGTTGACATGAGTGACAGGGTCGAACGAGCTTGAAAGCCCTCGGCTCATCGGCCAAGATAGCCACCCGTGCGTTCCTCGCGTAACATCAAGCCTCTCAAGGTCGCGACCGGCTTGGAGCGTCTCTTCGACGCTCACCTCGGGTGTCTGCGGCGTCGGCGGGTGGGCCTCATTGCCAATCAGAGCAGCGTCGATCCCTGGTTGCGGCACGCCGTCGATCGCCTTCGGGAAGCCACGGAAGGCGAGCTGGTCATGGTGTTCGGCCCGGAGCACGGTATCGCCGGCCAGGCACAGGATCTGATCGAGGTCGGCGATAGTGCCGATCCCGGCAGCGGGATTCCTGTGACGAGTCTCTACGGGGATACGCGCATACCGACTCCCAAGATGTTGGAGGGAATCGATGCGCTCATCTTCGACATCCAGGACGTAGGAGCCCGCTACTACACTTTCATCTGGACCATGGCTCACGCGATGGAGGCGTGTGCTCGAGACGGGAAGAAGATGATCGTGCTAGATCGTCCCAACCCGATCGGCGGCCTACAAGTGGAAGGTAACCTCATCGAAAAGAGCCACGTCTCTTTCGTCGGGCTCTATCCGATCCCCAACCGACACGGGATGACGGTGGGGGAACTGGCGCAGCTCTTCAACGTAGAGTACGGGATCGGATGCGATCTGACGATCGTTCCGATGAAGGGCTGGACCCGGTCACAATGGTTCGACCAGACTGGGCTCCCCTGGGTCATGCCGTCTCCGAACATGCCGACATTGGACACTGCGCTCGTTTATTCCGGCACCTGTCTCTTCGAGGGCACTAATCTCTCCGAAGGGCGTGGGACGACACGACCGTTCGAGCTGATGGGGGCGCCGTGGTTCGATCCGCATCGTCTGATCGCCGAGCTCGAAAAGGAAGATCTGCCCGGAGTTCGTCTGCGCCCCGTCACGTTCCAGCCGGCGTTCCAGAAGTTCGCCGGCCAGCTCTGTTGCGGTTTGCAGCAGCACGTCGTGGATCGCGAGAGCTATCGTCCGGTGCGAACCGGACTGGCGATTCTCAAGGCCGCGCGCAAACTCTGGCCGCGCGAGTTCCGCTGGCGTCCGCCGCCCTACGAGTATGAGATGAAGCGTCCTGCCATCGACGTCCTGGCGGGAAATAGCCGTATCCGGGAGCAGATCGACGCCGACGCTCCGCTGGCCGAGATCGAAGGTGGGTGGCAAGACGAGCTCACGCGTTTCCGGGAGCTCCGATCCCGTTATCTGCTCTACCCGGAATCGTAGCGAGCCCAGACTATTTCTCGAAGAGCTCCTCCACCGGAATCACCGTCACGTTGCGCACCGGGAGCTCGAAGCGCTCGATCTTCTTATCCTCTTCGAGTACCTCGGGCGGCGTTCCGGGCGTCTGGTAGGTGATGGGGCTCACCCGGTTCTCTTCGAGAGAAGTGGCTAGATCGCTTGCGTTCGAGGCCACCATGGCCACCCGAAAATCCCAGCGATCGAGATGTTTTTTCACCGCGCGGTTCACGTCCTCGGCGGTCAGCGATCCCAACCGGTGTTCGATCTCGTCGATGTAATAGCCGGTTCCGTAGAAACGCGAGTCGATGTGATAACCGAGTCGGCGGTCCAGGGTTTGCACCCAGAGCTTGGAGTAGTTGAGGAGGTAGTCGCGCGTCGCCTCGAAGTTCTCCTCGCTGATCCTGGCGTCGACCAACTTCCTTAGCTCCCAAAGGGCGGCCCGCAGCGCGAAGTGGGCGTTTTCGGGCATGACCGGGCGAAGCCAGATGCTGAAGAACTGCTGGTGGCGCGCGGTGTTGGGAACGGGAAACGTGCTTCCCCCGTCCTGCACGAATTCTTCGATGTAGGAGTAATCGCCATAGTTCAAGCCCCTTTTGCCGCGGAGGTTGTTCATCAGGACTCCGTGGAAGGAGCGGTGATCGCCCAGATACGTGTTGGCGACCAAGAGGGGATAGAAGTCGGGATCGGAACGCGTGACTGCGTATGGAAAGCCGAGGCTGATCGCCGTGGAGTCGGCGGCCTTCTCCGCAATCCAGACCTCGATGCCCTCCGCGGATGATGGAGAGGGAAGCTCGAGCGACGAGTCCTTTCCCGCGGGCAGTCCTTTCTCGAAGTCTTCCTGCACTCTTTCGGCGAAGCCCTCGGGAAGATCGCCTGCCAGCCCGATGTGCAAGGAGGCGAAGGTGTAGCGATCGCGGTAGAAGGCCTTGACGTCGTCCAGCGTGATGTTCTGGAGTCCGGCGACCGTCCCAGCCGTTGGGTGACGGAAGGGGTGCTCCCGATAGAGCATCTCTGCCAACAACGTCTTTGCGAGCTCTTCATCGTCGCTTCCGCGCAGAGACTTGCTCACGTAGTTGAGAAGCTGGTTGCGATTCCTCTCGAAGTCTTCGGGATCGAATCTGGGCTGAAGTAGCAGATCGTGATAGATCGCGTAGAAATCTTCGAGAAAGTCCCGATGCACGCGGCCCACGATGGTGGTGACTTCTCTATCTGTCTGCGCGCTGACACCTGCAGCCATCGGATACAGCTTCTCGATCACTTGGACGAGCGACAGATCACGCGTGCCACCGTCAGAGATCATCATGGCGGTGAGCGCGTTCAGACCTTCCTTGCCGGCCGGATCGTTGGCCGAGCCGGTGTGGAACATGAGGCGGAAGCTGGCCAAAGGGTTTCCGGGACTTTCGACGATGACCGGCTCGTGAGCGGCGAACGATGTCGACGCGAACAAGAGAGCCAATGTACAGCCGAGCGATGCGGGCAGGGACATGGCTCTACTCCTCGCCCGCCACGCTGGCGGCAGGCTCGAGGGTGACCGTCGTCCGTGATTTAGTCTTGAGGTACTTGCGAGCCACCTCGTTCAGAGACTCCGGCGTCACCGCGTCGTAAAGCTCGTAAACACGGTTGATCGTTTGCGGGTCGCCGGTGAGCGCTAGATAGTGGGAGAGCGAGCTCGCTACCGCGTTGGCGTTGTCCATGCCCATCAGAAATCGGTATTTCATATGGCTCTTGGTAGCGGCCAGCCGCTCCTCGTCGAACGGCTCGGTGTGAAGGCGCTCGATCTGATCGAGGATGGTGGCACGCACGTCGTCCAGTTTGTCCGGTTGCCGCACCCGAGTGAGGATGGTGTAGAGGGTCGGGTCGGCTTGATCGAAGGCTCCCGCGCCGATGAAATCGACCCACTGCTTCTCGATCACCAGGTCTCGGTGAAGACGAGACGTTTCACCGAAAGCCAGCTGAGAAAGGATGTCCAGCGTGGGGATCTCCGCGTTTTCGGTACTGAAGGCTGGCGCTCGGTATGCGAACATCAGGTAGGGCAGCGTCGGTGCCGGCCACTCGATCGTCACCTCTTTCGGCTCCGTCTGCGACGGCTCGGTCGGTATCTTTGCGGTGTAGCTGCCTTGTTTCCAGTCTCCGTAGCTCTTCTCGACCAACTGCGTGAGCTCCTCCCAATCGAAATCGCCCACCGCGAGAATCGTCGTGTACTCGGGACGATAGAATCGGTCGAAGAACTCCAGGCTGTAGTCGTACATCGTGGGCATGGCCTGGATGTCTTTAAGGAAACCGATGACTAGGTGGCGGTAAGGATGAGTCTGAAGCGCGGTCTCGTAGGCCTTGACCTGAAGAGCCTGCACAGGGCTCGAGGCATTCTTGTTGTATTCACCCAGGACGGCTCCCGCCTCTTTCTGGAATTGCTCTTCGCTGTACTCGAGATTCCGAAAGCGATCGGACTCGATCTCGATGATCTTGGGCAAGGCGTTCGAGCTGGCCAATATGTGATAGCGCGTGCGATCGAAGCTCGTGTTGGCGTTCGAGTCGGCTCCGATGGACGTCAGGACGTCGTTGTACCGCTCTTCGTTGTAGCGCTCCGTTCCCCGGAACATCATGTGCTCGAAGAAGTGGGCGAACCCACTGCGGCCGGGCTCCACTTCGTGTCGGGAGCCCACGCGGACGATCGAGTAGTAGGAAACCAGCCCCGGGCTGTCGAAGTGAACCCCCACGAGTCGGAGCCCGTTGGGAAATTCCTTCTCCTCGATGGGGTAGGGGAAGACCGCTTCGTTCGATGGGGCGGGAGCGGTCAGGTTTGCTTGGCCCGCTAAGGTCATTGCGATTAGGAATGTCCTCCGCATGAGTCGTCTCTCCATGGGTTCTTTCAGCTTCTTGTCATTCTAGCGTGTTCGGTTGGCGCGTTCCGGCGCTCTCGTTTGTAGAGCCGGGGAAAGCTCAGGACTTACTGGGTGCGCGGTAGGTCACGAGGAAAACGAGCTGGTGGGTTCCCACCCGAAACTCGGCGTTGTCTTCTAGGTCGCCCCTCTCGACGCGTTGTCCTTGGATGTAGGTTCCGTTCGTGCTCCCGAGGTCCAGCAGCGTGGCGTTCGTTCCATGAATGTCGATGCTCGCGTGGTGGCGGGAGATCTCCGGATCATCCAGGTTGACGTCGCATCCGCGTCGGCCGATGATGATACGGACTTTTTCGAGGGGAAAGACTTGCCCCGGCTCGTTGCCGTCCAGAACCTCGAGCGTATAGGTCTTGTCGGTCGGAAGCTCGGCCAGCGGCGACGGAGAATCTGCGGACCGCGCCGGCGCGTCAGCGGATGGCGGCTCGTCCAGCGCGCGTTGACAATGGGGACATACGCGTCCTCCGGTGACGGTCTCTTGGATCTCTTCTTCTTGGAGCGTCGTCTTACAGTGCGGACACGGAACGGCCATTGACTTCGACCTCGCTGAAGGCTCTTGTTTCTAAGATGCTGCCAAATTCCCGCCGGCTTTGCAACAACGCGGATGCGGCATTCATTCGTTCGACGCGGACAGTGGCTGCTGTTCCGTCGCAGAACGGGGGCTTCGATGCAGCCGGTGATAGAAGGAAGCCAGTCGGGAGGGAGGCGCCCCGAGCGTGAAGGCAGCGACGGTGACCCAGTTGAGGAGTGTCGTCAACACCGGCCCCAGCCTTTCCCAGTGGCGGGGGGTGGTCGTTACGCTGGCGTCGAGATGTCTCAGTTGGCCACGCTTCCGGAGCCTTTTCACCAGATCCACATCTTCCATGATGGGAATCTCCCTATAGCCTCCCAGCTCCTCGAAGATCGCGCGGCGTACGAAGAGAGCCTGATCGCCATAGGGTAGCATCAGAAAACGCGCTCTCAGGTTCGATCCCAGCGACACCGCTGCCAGGCCGAGACCGGCGGGCCGGATGCGCAGACGGAACGACCCACCCACGACGCGACCATCGGATAGAGCCTCCTCGATCGCCTTGTCTGCGCCCGGATCGAGCACACAATCGGCGTGCAGGAAGACCAGCGTCTCTCCGCCGGCATGCTTGGCCCCCAGGTTCATCTGTGCTCCTCGGCCCGGCTCTCCAACGACGACGCGAGCGTTGAGCCGCGCGGCCACCTCGCGCGTACGATCGGCGCTCTGTCCGTCCGCAACGATCACTTCGGCGCCACTGGGAGCTGACGCCAGAGTCTTCGGTAGGGCACGCTCTTCGTTTAAGGCAGGAACGATCACCGAGAGTTTCATGGAGACAGGCGCATCGTAGCACGAGTATGGGAAGCGTGGCGTAAGTCGAACCATACGGCTAGAGGCATGTTACGATTTGAGCGCACATGGCATACACCATCACGCTTATTCCCGGTGACGGCATCGGCCCGGAGATAACGAAGGCGGCGGTGCGCGTGCTCGACGCCACCGGGTTGGAGTTCGTATGGGAGGAACACGAGGGTGGGATCCAGTCCTTCGAGAAGACAGGGAATCTACTTCCCGAACCGCTCCTGGAATCCATTCGTCGCAACAAGCTCGCACTCAAGGGGCCGTTGACCACGTTGGTGGGAGAAGGGTTTCCGAGTGCGAACGTGGCGTTGCGCAAGGAGCTCGACCTCTATGCCAACATTCGCCCTGTTCGAAGCGTTCCCGGTGTGAGGAGCCGCTACGAGGACGTCAACCTGGCCATTGTGAGGGAGAACACCGAAGATCTCTATTCGGGCATCGAGCACATGATCATGCCCGGCGTGACGCAAGGTTTGAAGGTGATCACCTCCCATGCGTCGACGCGTATCGCTCGTTATGCCTTCGAGTATGCTCGCCGCCGGAAACGCCGAAAAGTCACCGCGGTCCACAAGGCCAACATCATGAAGCTCACCGACGGACTTTTCTTGGACAGCGCGCGCCAGGTGGCGAAGGACTTTTCCGAGATCGTCTTCGACGACAAGATCGTCGACAACCTCTGTTTGCAGTTGGTGCTGGAGCCGCGGCAGTTTGACGTGTTGCTGTTGTCCAATCTCTACGGCGACATCGTTTCCGACCTCTGCGCCGGTCTGGTGGGGGGCTGGGCGTGGTACCGGCGGCCAACATCGGAGAGTCGCACGCCGTTTTCGAGGCCGTCCACGGCTCGGCGCCAGACATCTCGGGCCAAGGGATTGCCAATCCGACGGCGCTGATTCTCTCCGGTGTCTTGATGCTGCGACATCTCGGTGAAAACGCAGTCGCGGATAGGGTGCTCCAGGCGGTTTTCCGGGTGCTGGAAGAGGGGGAAGTGCGCACGCCGGATCTGGGTGGCGGATCCTCGACGGAGCAGTTTGCCGATGCCATCGTAGGCGTGCTCACAACCTGACGGGCTCAGAGGCCGAAAACGGGCGTTCAGAATGGTTTTCCCGGCAGGCTGCTCACGAACTCGGGGGACCTACATATAAAGAGGATGGCGGGCCGATTCCCGGGTTGCTGCAAGGTCTTTTTCTGGTTGCTCGTCCAGGGAGGTCTGCATATAATACACGTTTTGTAGGCGGTCGGCGGAGCCGGCCGCAAGTTTTTTGTCTGGTGGTCCTTGTCCGACCCCCGGATTCACAATCACCTGGTTGCGGCGTCGAGAGGCGATTGAAATAATGACGCTCCTGAGCACTGTGTGAGGTATACCGATGGAATTGGTTGATTACCTCGGCGTACTCATGTTTCTAGTGGCGGCTGTGCTCTTCGTGAGCGTCACCCTTGTCGTGTCGTCTCTGGTTCGACCCAGCCAGTTCACGACGGAAAAGTACATACCCTACGAATGTGGGGAGGATCCGGTAGGCTCTTCCCGGATCCAGTTCAACATCCGTTTCTACGTGTTCGCGCTGGCGTTCCTGATCTTCGACGTCGAGGCAGTGTTCCTGTTCCCCTGGGCCGTGGTTTACCAGGACCTGGGTCTCTTTGCGTTCGTCGAGGGCCTCATCTTTATCGGCATTCTCGCGCTGGGCCTCGCCTACCTCTGGGCCAAGGGAGATCTGGAATGGGTGAGAATAGAGGATCGAGCCCCCCACCACGCCCGTTATGCCGGTAAATCGAAGGTCGTCCCCTCGGCAGGCAGAGCCGCCTAAATAAGGATTGGCGTATGGATCTCATTAAGACGATTGGTGCGAGTCGAATCGCCCTGACCACGGTGGACCAAGTGGTCAACTGGGCCCGTCTCTCCGCATTGTGGCCGATGACGTTCGGCCTGGCCTGCTGCGCCATCGAGATGATGGCCGCTGGCGCGAGCCGATTCGACTGGGATCGCCTGGGCATGATTCCACGAGCCACGCCACGTCAATCGGACCTGATGATTGTCGCCGGAACGGTGACTCACAAAATGGCGATTCGCATCAAGCGTCTCTACGAGCAAATGGCCGAGCCCAAGTACGTGATTTCGATGGGAAGCTGCGCCAACAACGGCGGGCCGTACTGGAAGCACGGGTACCACGTGGTGAAGGGCGTCGATCTCGTCATTCCGGTCGATGTTTACGTTCCGGGTTGCCCGCCGCGCCCCGAGGCACTCTTGTACGGCGTCATGAGGCTGCAGGACGTGATCCGTGGGCGTTCGCTCTTGGATGATCCCCGCGAAGACAGGCAGAAAGAGACCGTCAAGGTCGCGACCAAGGCATGAGCCCAGCCGACATTCTCAAGAAGCTCGAGGAAAAGTTCCCGGGCAAGATCAAGAGCTCGGAGTTGGAGGTCGTCGATCCTTTTGTGGTCGTGGAAGCTTCCGCCATCGCCGATATCGGGACTTGGCTGCGAGACGAAAGCGATCTGGCGTTCGACACGCTTCACTGTCTTTCCGTGGTCGACTATCCCAAAGAAGAGAAGATGCAGGTCGTCTATCACCTCTCCTCTCTGAAACGCCGTCACTGGATCGTTCTCAAGGTGGAGACCCCGCGCGAGGGAGCGAAGGTGCCGACGGTGGAGAGGGTGTGGAGAACAGCGAATTGGCACGAGCGGGAGTCCTACGATCTCTTCGGTGTTTGGTTCGAGGGGCACAGCGATCCGCGTCGGATTCTGCTCCCGGACGATTGGGAAGGCCATCCAATGAAGAAAGACTGGGAGTGGCCGGAAGAGTGGCACGGGATACCCGTCAAGCCCGGAAAGCAGATGGTCGAGAGAGCCCAAGAGGGAGAGAAACTCGGCGTGGGCCCGTTTGATTGAAGGACTGCCCACGCGCATTCAGCGGGTCGTCAGGCCCGCTCAAACGCGCGGGAACTGTTGAGCGAAGGCGGAGAGGGATTGCTCAGTCCACGAGCATTAAGTTATGTCTAGCACAGCTGACAAACTTGTCTGGTCCGAGGACGTACCGTCCTTCCGGGAGGAAGATCTCGCCGACGACGAGATGATCCTCCAGATGGGGCCCCAGCACCCCTCGACGCACGGCGTGCTGCGAGTGGAGCTCCTGACCGACGGCGAAGTGGTCAAGGAGGCGCGTCCGCACATCGGTTACCTCCACCGCAATTTCGAGAAGCACGCCGAGAACGTCGACTACCCGGGTGTCATCCCATTCACCGACCGAATGGACTACGTGGGCTCGATGGCGAATAGCCTGACCTACGCGCTGACCGTTGAGAAGATGATGGGCATCCAGGTCAACGAGCGGGTCAAGACGGTTCGGATCTTGGTGACCGAGCTGCAGCGGATCGCGAGCCATCTGCTATCGGTGGGAACCTACGGTATCGATATCGGTGCCTTCACTCCTTTTCTGCACTGTTTCCGCGATCGGGAGATGGTTCTCGATCTCTTTGAATGGCTTTGTGGCGCACGGCTCCTTTACAACTACAACTGGGTGGGCGGGGTCTCTCACGACCTGCCCGAAGGGTGGGTAGCGAAGTCCCGTTATTTCGTCGATCAGTTCGAGAACACCGTCGACGAAGTGGACGAGTTGCTCAGCTACAACAAGATCTTTACCAAACGCACGGCGACGGTGGGGATCATTCCTCCCGAGATGGCGGTCTCCTATGCGATCAGCGGGCCCAACCTACGCGGCTCCGGCATCAAGTGGGACATTCGGAAGGAAGAACCTTACCTCGGGTACGAGACCTACGATTTCGACATTCCGATCGGGACCGCAGAGCATGGCCCTATCGGATCGTGTTGGGATCGTTACTACGTCCGCATCCTCGAGATGCGTGAGAGCTGCAAGATCATTCGCCAGGCTCTCGATCGTCTCCCAGAAGGTGACGTACACGAGCACGTTCCCAAGCGTGTCAAACCACCCAAGGGAGAGGCCTACCTGCGCACCGAGACGCCTCGCGGTGAGCTCGCCTACTACGTTGTGAGCGATGGAGGGCTCACACCGTTCCGCGTCAAGGGCCGCTCGCCCTGTTTCGTTAGCATGAGTCTTTTCCACGAGATCGCGCGCGGCGAGATGATCGCCGACATCATCGCCATCATCGGTAGCCTGGATATCGTCCTCGGGGAGATCGATCGCTGATGATTACTCCCGCGCGCCGGATGGAGATGAAGATCCTGCCGGTGATTTCTGCCGGGGTGGTCCTGGGCGCGGCGGGGCTCATCGGTGGCATCGCGGCGATACCGGTCATCGCCGGATTGCTCTCCGGGCTCATCGAGGCCAACCTTCCGGAGGCCCTCCAGCCCGCCGTGGCGCGAGGGATCGGCGTGGCGGCCATCGTCGGCTTCCTGTCGTTGTTTCCGATCTTCGCCATCTGGTTCGAGAGAAAAGTAGCCGCCCACACACAGGATCGGCTGGGCCCGATGCGCGTCGGCTGGCACGGCGTGTTGCAGAGCTTCGCCGACGGGATCAAGCTGCTCTTCAAAGAGGACATTATTCCCAAGCAGGGTGACGGTAATCTCTTCCGGATAGCACCGTACCTGGTCGTGGCCGGCAGCTTTGCGGCTTTCGCAGTCATTCCCTGGGGAGACGGCCTCGTCGTCTCGGACCTCAATATCGGCGTGCTCTACATCATCGCGATCGGATCGTTCGCGGCTATCGGCATTCTGATGGCGGGTTGGTCCTCCAACAACAAGTACTCGCTTTTTGGCGGCATGCGGTCGGCGGCACAGCTCGTGAGCTATGAAATCCCGACCGTTCTCACGCTGCTGGTGGTCGTCGTTCAGGTCGGCAGCCTGAACCTGCAAGACATCGTGCTCGCGCAACAGGGAGGTCTTTTCCACTGGTTCATCTTCGGGGGCGGCGACCTGCGGCTGTTCCCGATCAACGTCATCGCCTTCGTCGTCTTTTTCATCTGTGGTCTGGCGGAGACGAACCGTACGCCCTTCGACCTACCGGAGGCAGAATCCGAGCTGGTAGCCGGTTTCCATACCGAGTACAGCGGCATGAGGTTCGCGTTCTTCTTTCTCGCAGAGTACGGCGCGATGTTCTTGGTGAGCGGGCTGGCGGTGGTGCTCTTTTTCGGTGGTTGGCAGGGTGCCCTCTCTTCGCAGATCGTCCCCGGACCACTGTCGTTCATGGCGAAGACCATGTTTCTCGTATTCGTCCAGATGTGGCTCCGTTGGACCCTGCCCCGGCTGCGGGTCGACCAGTTTATGGCCTTGTGCTGGAAGTATTTGATCCCGATGGCGTTCGTGCTCCTAATCGTCGCGGGATTCTTCTCGTTGCCCAGTTAAGGGAAGTCGAGGACCAGTTGAGGTGATGTCGAGCGTGTAAGGAACGTTTAAGCGATGAAACAGTATTTCGCGGATATCTTCGAGGCGGTGGTCACGGTGGCCAAGGGGATGGGTGTGACGCTGAAGCACATTTTCATGCCCTCGGTTACGCAGCAATACCAGGCGGATGAGAAGCCCGAGGAGCGTTGGAAGTCCCTCATCGTGCCCGAAGGCCTTCTCAACGATCGCTCCCGAATGAAGCTCCATGTCAAGATTGAGGACTGTATCGGGTGCAAGCAGTGCGAGAAGGTTTGTCCGATAGACTGCATCTACATCACCGCCGGTAAGAGGGACAAAGAAGAAGCGCCTATCTTTGCTGCCGATGGAACTGCCATCAAGCTCACGGTGACGCAGTTCGACATCGACATGACGCTCTGCTGCTACTGCGCGCTCTGCGTGTATCCGTGCCCCACGGATTGCATCGTCATGACGCCCGAATACGAGTTCGCGGAGAGCGAGAAGGGGAACTTCCTCTATCGATTCGCCAAGGAGAAGCCGAGTCCACCCGAGCCCAAGAAAGAGCCCGTCCCCGCTGCGGCCGGAGGAGGGGAGTAGAGGGAAGTAGGGAGTAGATAGCACCGCCATGGAAGAGCTCGCGACTCAAATCATATTCTACGTTTTCGCAGGCCTGGTGGTCGCTTCCGCGGCGCTGGTCGTGTTGGGGCCGAATCTCGTCCACTCCGCTTTCGCCTTGTTGGCGACGTTCTTCGGCGTGGCCGTTTTCTACGTACTTCTGGGGGCGGATTTTCTGGCGGGCGCTCAGGTTCTCATCTACGTGGGCGGCATCCTCATCCTGCTGCTGTTTGGTGTCATGTTGACCCACCGTATCTACGGTGCCGAGCTGCAAACCGAGACCATACAGTTCTGGCCGGGGCTGGCGGTGTCAGCAGCCGTTTTGGCGACGCTCGTCGGCATCATCTACAGCACGCCTTGGAGACATATGGGGTTCGCGACGTTCGAAGGACCCACCACCGCAAGCATCGGTGAATTGTTCATGGACGAGTACATCTTGCCTTTCGAGGCAGCGTCCGTGCTGTTGCTGATGGCCCTGATCGGTGCGGCCATGATCGTGCGGCGGAGGTCCGACCTGTGATCCCCTTGGAACATTATCTGGTCGTTTCGGCGGTTCTGTTTTCGCTCGGTCTGCTCGGCGTCCTGACGCGAAAGAATGCCGTCAACGTGCTGATGTCCATCGAGCTGATCTTCAACTCGGCCAACATCAACTTGGTCGCCTTTTCTAGGTTTGCCTCCTCGGACTTCTCGGGGCAGATTTTTGCCGTGTTCGTGATCGTGATCGCCGCCTCCGAGGCGGCGGTCGCGCTGGCCATCGTCCTTTCGCTCTACCGGATCATGAGCAGCGTGAATCTGGACGAGGCAACCGCGCTCAAGGGATAGCGATGCCGTCTCTCGGAACCCTGGCCAGCCTGAAGTACTTCCTGCCCGAGCTGACGCTCGTCTTGACGCTCCTCCTCGTCGTGGCGATCGATATCGCGCTGCGAGGACGAGAGGATCGCCACTTGGGAGTCATCCTGATTTCGCTGGCGGGACTGGTGATGGCCGGTGTCTTCACCATCATGCTCCAGGAGGCACCGCAAGGCGGACTCTTTTCGCGGATGTTGGTGCTGGACCAGTTCGGTCTGCTGCTGCGACTCCTCTTCATCGTGACCGCGATCCTGGTTCTGCTCCTTTCCGTTCCGTCACGGGAGCTGGCGGGCGTAAACCAGGGCGAGTTCTTCGCCCTATTGCTCGGCGTCACGGTATCCATGATGTGGATGGCGAACTCCATCAATCTCCTGATGATCTACCTGGCGTTGGAGATGGTATCGGTCGGGTCTTACATCATGGTCGGCTATTTGAAGACGGAACGTCTCTCCAACGAAGCGTCCCTCAAGTACATCTTGTTCGGTGCCGTCTCGACCGGAACGATGCTTTACGGGCTTTCGCTGCTCTTCGGCCTCACCGGCACGCTCGATCTCTACGGGATTCGCTCCGTGCTGATGAACGAGGCTACGCTGGCTCAGGCCGGGCCGGCGCTCTTGTTCATCGTCATCCTCGTCCTTGCTGGTATCGGGTTCAAGACCGCGGTCGTGCCGTTTCACTTCTGGTGCCCCGATGTCTATACCGGGGCTCCCACTCCGGTCACTGCCTTTCTCTCCGTGGGTCCGAAAGTCGCGGGTTTTGCCGTATTGGTGCGCTTCTTTTACGGCGGCATGGCGCAGCCAGCGGGAGATGGTTCCTGGCAGATCGTGGGATCGGTCAACTGGCAGGCGCTTCTCATTGGCGTCTCCATAGCGACCATGACGTTGGGAAACGTCGCTGCGCTCCTGCAAACGAACATCAAACGGCTGCTCGCCTATTCGAGCATTGCCCACGCTGGCTATATCCTGATGGGGGCGGTCGTTCTTTCCGAGGAGGGAATCCAGGCCATGTTGGCTTACATGGTCATCTACCTCTTCATGAACCTCGGCGCTTTCGTCGTGGTGATGGTCGTCTACGACCAACAGGGTAGCTTCGACGTCAAGGACTACGAAGGTATTTGGAAACGCTCGCCGATGCTGACGATCGCCATGGCGATTTTTCTCTTGTCGCTAATGGGCATCCCACCTTTTGCGGGCTTCCTCGCGAAGTTCTATGTGTTCGCGGCGGTGATTCGGGCCGGGCTGGCCTGGTTTGCGGTCATCGGCGTGTTGAACAGCGCGGTCGCGGCCTTCTATTACATGAAGGTTATCAAGGCCATGGTGATCGAAGAGGATGCGAGCAATGATACGAGCAGGTTCGTGCTCCATCCCCTGTACGTAGGCTTGCTTTTCGTGCTGTTGGTGCCGAACGTCATCGGCCTTGTTCTGTGGGGATATCTGGATCGAATAACTGAATATTCGATGAAGATTCTGGAAACGCTTTGATTTTTTCTAACCCAAGGAGGATATGAGAAATGGCTTACATCATCGCTGAGCCTTGCATCGGGACGAAGGACACTGCTTGTGTGGAAGTATGCCCGGTGGATTGCATCCACCCGACCAAGGAAGAAGCGGACTTCGAGTCGGCCGATCAGCTCTACATCGATCCTGAGACCTGCATCGACTGCGGGGCTTGTGAGCCGGTGTGCCCGGTCACTGCGATCTTTCCCGAGGAAGAGCTTCCGGACAAGTGGAAGGACTTCACCCCGAAGAACACTGCTTATTTCAGCAAGTAACGCTTCGCCAACTTAACCCCGATCCGAATTGCTCAGATCGGTTCGTTCGGTTCGGGGTTAACCGTCCAAGAATAAGGGGCCTTCTGGCGTCGGTTCGGCGTAGCTGCCAAGCTCGTCAGGCGTCAATTAAGGTCGTTGCTAGACTCCGCCTAGTCAGACGCGGACCCTTGCCTCGCTTTCTGGCGTCAAAATACGGGATTGCAAAATCAAGCTAGTCAGACGCCGGTGGCCAGACGCCGGTGTGTCTCGGCGTGTTATGATGGATCTCTTCCGCTCTGGCACGGAACTTGCGTTTTATGCTTGTAGGGAGTGGTGTCTGGGGTTTTTGGCACAGTGCGGTGAGAGGCCAGAACGGAACGAACAGGAATCACGCGGAGGTGACTTCATGTCTAACGAGGGTGGAGGTGCTAACTTCTTGGTAGGACTCCTAGTGGGAGCCGCGATGGGAGCCATGGGGGCGCTGCTGCTGTCCCCGAAGGCGCGCAAGGAGGTCGAAGACACGCTGACCGAAGAAGGCAAGAAGCTGCGCGAAAAGGCGGAAGGGAAGCTCGCCGAGATTCGCGCGGCTAGCGAAGACCTGGTCGGAAGGGGCCGGGAGGCGTACTCCGAGACCGCGCAGGGTGTGAAGGAGGCCGCGCGTAGCTTCACCAAGAGCTGAGCGAGCTCGTTTCGTGCCACCCATGCAAGAATCGGGCACCAAAGCCGAGGAGGCGAGCCCCGAGGCGCCCGAGGCGGCCGTCCCGCCGAGGTCCTCCGAGCCCTCCCATGAGGAGGCGGGAGTAGGCGACGAGCCGCTCTCCCCGTCCGCCTTCGAGCTCGTCCGCCGCGTTCTGGTGGGCATGGTCCAAGCCATCGAAGACGGCGCGGATCTCCTCGGCGCTTCGGTTCGGGAAGAGCTCGGTCGGTTTCGCACGGACCTCGTCAGGAGTTTGGTAGCGACGTTCTTGTTGGCCGCGGGCGGCGGTTTGATGACGGCGGGCCTTGCCTTGTTGCTCCACACATGGATCGGTTCGTGGCCCACGGTGCTGCTGGTGATCGGCGGGGTCTACTTGACGGCGGGTGGTTGGCTCTTCGTTTCGTCGTCCGCCTCGGGAGGTGACCGATGAGTCGAGGAAATGGCGAGAAGCGAAGCGCTCAAAACCTGCGCGAGGGTTTCGAGAAGAATCGGGAGCAGATCCAGAGGGATCTGTCGGAGCTCGGGCATCGTTTTCAAGACATCCTGAACCCGCGCCATCTTCTGAGCCGCCATCCGATTCTCACTGCGGGGGCGGGAGCGGTGCTCGGTTTCCTCATCGTCCGGCGTCCCGCCGAGGTCGTGCGCGCCGCCTCGCGGCTTGCCAGCCTCGGCGCGCCTTTGCTGCTGTCCGCTTTGATAAAGGGCGACGGTTCGGGTTCTTCGGAGCCGCCGGAAACGCCGAACGAAAACAGCTGACAGCGACTGAAATGCGCCGACTCTCGCTGGTGGCAGGGATCGTCCTATGGATGGTCGGCTGTGCCACGAATCCGGTCACTGGCAAGAGAGAGCTGGTGCTGGTCAGCGAAGCCCAGGAGATCCAGATGGGCACCGAGGCCGACCAACAGGTTGCCCAGAGCATGGGCTACTCTCCCGACACCGAGCTCCGTGCCTACGTCTCCGAGATCGGGCTCCGCATGGCACGTGAGTCCGAAAGACCCGACCTTCCATGGAAGTTCGAGGTCGTCGACTCGCCGGTTGTGAATGCGTTCGCGATTCCCGGTGGCTACATTTACCTCACCCGCGGCATCCTCGCGTACATGAATAGCGAAGCCGCCATGATGGGAATCCTCGGTCACGAGATCGGGCACGTCACCGCCCGGCACAGCGTCCAGCAGATTTCACGCGCCCAGCTCGCCGGGATCGGACTGGGAGTCAGCGCGGCCGTCGTCCCCGAGGTGCGCCCCTTCGGCGATTTGTTGCAGGCCGGTGTCGGACTGATGTTCTTGAAGTTCGGCCGCGACGACGAACGGGAGTCGGATACGCTCGGGGTTCGCTATTCACTCGAGGCAGGCTACGACCCCCGGGAGATGGCTACGTTTTTTCAAGTGCTGGACCGAATGGGTGAGCGCTCGGGGTCCGAAGTTCCCAGCTGGCTTTCGACGCACCCTCGGCCCGAGGACCGGGAGCAGCGGATCCTGCAGATGGTCGAGACCGAGGCTCCTCGCGATCGCGAGCTCCGCATCGGAGAGGAAGACTTCAAGCGGCGGATCGAGGGGTTGGTGTTCGGGGAGAACCCACGCGAGGGTTTCATGGACGGGAACCGGTTCAAGCATCCGGAGCTTCGTTTTCAGGTGGACTTCCCGACCGATTGGAACGTTCAGAACACGAGGCAAGCCGTCTACTCGGGTGCCCCGGAGCGAGACGCCGCCATCCAGCTCACCGGTACGCGCGTGGATGGAGGCACGGCACCGGAAGATCACGCCGCACGCTTTTTCCAGGCGAAAAACTTGGAGTACGGAACCGGAGAACGCATACGTGTGGGTGGCTTTCCGGCCTACCGTGCGCCCTTTCGGGTCCGTGCGGCACAGGGGGTGCTATTGGGTGAGGCTGGTTTCGTGATCGACGGCGATATGGCCTACGAGATCCTAGGCTATACCTACGAGCAGCGTTATCGCCAGTACCGCAACACGTTTCTCGGCGTCGTAGGGAGTTTCGCTCGGCTCACTGATCGTGCAGCTCTCGACATCCAGCCGCACCGCATTGCTTTGTATCGGGTTCCGGCGGACATGAGTGCGCGCGAGGCGTTTTCCCAATCGGGTGCCGGCGAGGACTCACTCGAAGAGCTCAGCCTCTTGAACAATCTCCGTCCCGATGATCTAGTCGAGGCCGGTAAGCTGCTCAAGATCGTCGAGCCTCCACTCGGGTCGAGAGCGGATAGCGACAGCTCCCAGTGATCGGCCGATCCTTTCGGGTGGCCTCGATCTTCGGGATTCCGATCAGGGTCGATCTCTCCTGGGTCATCGTCTTGTTCCTGTTGACTTCGACGTTTGCGCTGAACTTCTCGCGCGAGCACCCCGCTCTGGGATGGCCCACCTGGTTCATGATGGGTTTCGTACTCACCGCCCTTCTTTTCGGGTCGGTGCTGGCGCATGAGCTTTCCCACGCCTTGATTGCCCTCCGGGAAGGGATTTCCATTCGAGGGATCACGCTCTTCATTTTCGGTGGTGCCGCGGAAATGGTCGACGAGCCGCCTCACGCCGGAGCGGAGTTGAGGGTGGCGCTGGCGGGACCGGTGATGAGCGTCGCGCTGGCCATCGTCTTTGCCGGTCTGTACGTCGTCGGCTTGGGATGGTTTCCACCATCGGTCCTGGGCGTGGTCGGGCACTTGGCCTTCATGAACGGCGTCCTGGCGGCGTTCAATTTGGTTCCCGGCTTTCCGTTGGACGGAGGGCGCGTGCTGCGTGCCCTTTTGTGGGGCATCTGGGGGGACCTGCGCTTGGCGACGCGCACCGCCAACGTTCTCGGCTCGGGTTTCGGTCTTCTCATCATGCTGCTTGGGCTGGTTTACCTCCTGCGTTACGACAACATCATCGGCGCCGTCTGGTACTTGTTCATCGGAGTCTTCCTCCGGCGGGCGGCTCGCGCCAGCTACCAACAAGTGCTGCTGCGCGACTTGCTCAAGGGCGTCAAGGCGGGAGACGTCATGAGCCGCCAGGTCGTGGCGGTGTCCTCCGAGTCGACCCTCGACGAGATCGTATCGCAGGTGATCCTGCCGATTGGTCTGGTGGAGCTTCCCGTCGTCGACGGCACGCGGCTGGTCGGTCAGCTCGGACTGGCGGAGATCCGGTCCATCGATAGGGTTCGTTGGAAAGAGGTGCTCGCCAAAGAAGTGATGCGGGCCGATGCTCTACCTTTAGCGGTTTCTCCAGAAGACGATGCGACTCGTCTGCTCTCGATGGCCGTACGGGACGACGCTCTGATTCCGGTGCTGGACGGCGAGCGGTTCGTCGGAGTCGTAACCCGCCTGGACTTACTGAGGCGTCTCAAGCTGATGATGGAGCTCCCGCGCTCCTAGTGCCGTTCCAACTTGTTGGGTCTACCGACGGAGTCGCCCATTGGCATCGCGGTAGCCACGGTAGGTACGGGATTCTCGGTCCATAGTTGGAACGGCACGAGCAAGAAATTCCTCCACTTAGCGACTAGACTGGGGCAGGGGAAGGCGCGCACGCTGAACTCGACATCGCTGGCGATGCCTCGGCGGGTCGACATTTCTTCGTCGGTTAACTCGTGGTCTTCGGAGGGATCCGGTCGTCGCATCGTGGTCTCCTTCTATCTAGGCTGAGCTCTGGCGCGGCGCAGGCTGGCCAGGTTGTCGGCTCTGTTTTCGTGATGATAGGCGTTATCCATCCAGCGCGGTAGATCGCGGGTGAACAGTCGAAAGAGTACTGCGAGCTGGAAGAAGATCACGGCGAGGACGGTCACCAGGTAGTAATCGGCCACGAACCGGCTTACCGGGGCATAGCGCACGACGGCCCATTCAAGAATCGAGGTTGGAAGGAAGCCCACGAAGAGCGCGCTCCCGAACATGGCCAGGAAGGAGTAGCGCCCCATGAGGTGCTCGAACCATCCGATGAAGCGATTCCATCCGGCGATGAGACTGCGGCCGGTCCCGGTGGGAAGCTCGAAGCGGATCGCCGTTTGCTCGTCGGTAAGCTCCAAGACGCTCACGTCCACCCGCCGAGCCTTCGGCCGAAGGTCTTTCACTTCCTTGTCGAGCGTCGTCTCGACTCCCCAGGATAAGACTTTTGCCACTTTCAACTTGGCGTGGGAACCGCTGATGCTACCGCGAGCACTGAAAACCGAATTGAGGTTCTGGCCATTGGGTTCGATGGCGTCTTTCAGTGCAACCAAGTACTCGTCGCCGTCGCGATAGAGGCGTGCGTAGTGATACTCGGTTATCTCGCGGGGCTTTTCTGGCCTTTCACCGCCGTGGAGGATGTGGAAGGCATAGTCGAGGATGGTGAGGACCTCGGCGAGGGGTTCCGCATAGACCCGATCCGGGGTGTCCTGGGACGTGTGGAGTTTTCCGCCGGCGATGAACGGGCTGCACTTGCCCGGTGACATCGTGATGAGGGCGGCGGCAGGGATGTGTTTTTCGCGCGTTCCGGCGCGAAGGGCCGGCCGCTCCTCGAGGAACGCCACGCTATCGGTAGTGCCGCCGGCGATGAAGCGGTTGAAGTTGATGTGGTTGAGATGGGCCGCTTCTTCCAACAGATCGTTGAGGCGCTCCGAGCCCTCATAGGGAAAAATGGCCCGGATGAAGTTGGCGCCCATCTCGTTCTCTGGAATGTAGACCGCGCCTTCACCGACCGAGTCCACCGCGATGGCGGCGCGAATCAAAGCCTTGTCCTTCTCCGGCAGGCTGGCCACGAAATGTCGCGTGCCGGTGATGCCGAAGCGGTAGGTCATCAAGGGAAGAAACGTAACTCCTCGCCGTGGCCCGTCGTGACAAGCGTGTCGGAATGTTCCATCGTGAGCAGTCTTGAAAGGAGTGCGAAGCGATGGAAGCGAGGACAGCATTTCGTAGGCGAGCACGTGAAGAAAATCGTGGCCGCACAGGTCGAGGGCGGCGTTACTCGCGGGAACAACGTCGCGAAGCGGTGCTGTATCTGAATCAGATGAAGGATCAGGGCGCGAGCCTTGAGGGTGTCGCGAGGGGGCTCGGGGTGGGTGGCTGGAGTCTATCTCGATGGAATCGAGAGGAGGCTATGAGGGGTATCGTTCGGCGTGTCGAAGTCGTGGAATCGGAAAAACGCACGGAGATTACGCTGGTAACCCCGCGAGGGTATCGAATCGAGGGTCTGTCGGAACAGCGGCTGCTGCGGCTTGTTGAGCAGCTGGGATGAAGTGGAATAGCCGTCGGGTGTCGGCGTGGGCGTACGCGGCGCCGGCGGATCTCCGCAAGGGCTTTGACGGTCTGTCGGCGCTGGTGATGAACGAGCTTGGTCGTGACCCGCTGAGCGGTGAGCTGTACTTGTTCGTCAGCCGCAACCGAATCCGCGCGAAAGTTCTGCACTGGGACGGGACCGGACTGTGCGTCTACGCGAAACGTCTCGAAGAGGGAAAGTTCGCATGCCTGTGGTCCAGCGGTGACGGCGAGCCAGTGCGACTGACGACGACAGAGTTGTCGTTGTTTCTGGAGGGGAGCCGGTTGGTCGGAAAAATATCTTTGTCACCTCCTGAAATGAAGCATTTTTCACTTGCCGTGAGATCGTCTCTATGATCTAATCGTATTCCGTGGTTCGCATAAAAAACGAACACGACCTCGAAACACTCCGCCAGATAGCTCTCCTCGTTGATAACGAGAACCAGCGCCTCGTCAATGAAAACGTTCGTCTGCGAGTGGAACTGGCGAGACTCTATGGTGTGCCGGAAACGGAGCAACTTGAACTGTCGGTTCTCAAGCAACTACAGGAAAAGCGAGAGAGCATTTTCCGCATCGACGGAAAGCGGACCCGGAAGAAAACGAAGGCTAAAAAGAACAAGAAGAAAGGGCACGGCCCGCGCGAACAGCCTCATCTTCCCGTGGTCGACAAAGTAATCGAACTCGCCGAGACAGAGAAAAAGTGCTCGGTGTGCGACGGCGAGCTGGGCGAGATGGCGGGTCAATACGAGGAATCGGAAGTGGTGACGGTGGTGAAGCGGAGCTTCGTCATCGAACGGCATTTGCGGAAAAAGTACCGCTGCCGATGTAACGCGAACGTCGTCACCGCACCGGCGGCGACGAAGCTTCAGCCCGGAGGCCGCTACTCGGTGGAGTTCGCGACCGAAGTGGCCATCAGCAAGTACCTGGACCATATGCCTCTCGAGCGCCAGGTTCGGATGATGCGCCGCGAAGGGCTAGATATCGACAGCCAGACGCTGTGGGACCAGCTGAACGTACTGGCACGTCATCTGAATCCGGTGTACGACGCTCTGGGAGAGAAGGTTTTGGAGTCACCCGTCATCCACGCCGACGAAACGCGGTGGCCTCTGATGGGCTCGATGAAGAAGTCGGCGGGCACGGTGTGGGGCGTTTCGAGTCCGGACATCGCGTACTACCGAATGCTGCCGACGAAATCGACGGAAGATGGCCAAAAGGTGCTGGGGACCTACTCCGGCATCGCGGTTGTGGACGGCTACGCGGTGTACGAGGTGCTAGCTCGAGCCGGTCCAGACGGCTACGCGGCTCGTGCCGGTCCACAGTTTCGTCTCGCCCACTGCTGGGCGCACGTGAAAAGAAAGTTCGACGAAGCCAGCGAGCACTACCCGCAAGCTTGCTCCGAAGTGCTTCGTTTGATCGGAGAGCTGTACGAAGTCGAACGCGAGGTCCCGGGTCCGTTTCCCGGCGATGAAAAAGCTCAGAAACTGAGACTTCGTTTACGCAAGCAACGTTCGCAGCGGATCTTGAAAGCGATTCGGCAATGGGGCGAGAGCCAAAGAGGATTGCCGCGAAGCGACTTCGGCAAGGCGGTCCGCTACATGCTGGAGAGATGGGAGACACTCACGCTGTTCGCCGAGAACCCTCTCGTCTGGCTTGACAACAATCACGCCGAGCGCGCCCTGAGGGAACCTGTCGTCGGTCGCAAAAATCACTACGGCAGTCGAACGAAACGCGGAACCGACGTCGCAGCGCTGTTCTACACCCTGTGCGAGACCGCGAAGCTTCAGAACGTCGACCCCAGGGCCTACATGCTCGAAGCGGCCTACGCCGCCATCAACCAGCCAGGAACCGTGTTACTCCCCGACGCCCTACGCGACAACTCCGCTGCGTAGCTTCTTCTCCGAATCGCGACGTCCCAACCCGCTCCAGTGGGGCACGGCGAGGAGTTACAATCTACCTTCGTTCGACAACGAACCTCTGGGAGCTCTCGCTTGAAGATGGTGCCGAACGACCATGACGGATCTTATGGGGAAGCGAGGAAACTTTAGGACCCAGACCCTGGCCACCGATGGAACGTACCTGTATTTCGGCTGGTCAGAGCACACCGGAGATGTGTGGGTGATGGACGTGGTCCGCGAATGACGCGCCAAGTTCCTCCATAAAGAAGCTGGCAATCGAAGCTGGCACCAAACTAGGCTCCTACGAGATTCTCTCGCCACTCGGTGCGGGCGGCATGGGAGAAGTCTATGTGGCCGAGGACGGAAAGCTCAGCCGGAAAGTAGCGCTTAAGGTCCTATCGCCCGAGATGGCGGCACGCCCCGAGCGGCTCATGCGGTTCGAGCGGGAAGCCAAGGCGGTGGCGGCCCTCAACCATCCCAACATCGTCACCATCCACTCCGTAGAGGAAGCCGACGGCCTCCACTTCCTCACCATGGAGTTCGTCGAGGGGAAGACGCTCAGCGAGCGCATCCCCAAGAAAGGCCTTCCTCTTGATAACTTCTTGGACATCGCCATCGCTCTGGCCGATGCCGTCGCTGCCGCCCACCAGAAGGGCATCACCCACCGGGATCTGAAGCCCGACAACATGATGGTTAGCAACGAAGGACGACTCAAGATCCTCGATTTTGGTCTGGCGAAGTTCAAGCAAGAGCTGGCGCGGGAAGGGGTCAGCGAGCTACCCACGCAGTCGGGAACCCAGGAAGGCCGGGGTGGCGTATATGTCCCCCGAGCAAGCAGCGGGCAAGACGGTGGACCACAGGACGGATATCTTCTCCATGGGTATCATTCTTTATCAGATGCTGACGGGCCAGCGTCCCTTCTCGGGAGACACGACCACCACCCTGCTGTCCTCCATCATCAAGGACACACCGGCTTCCGTAACCGAGGTCAATCCTGCGGTTCCCCGCGACCTAGGAAGGATCATCAAACGTTGCCTGACCAAGGATCCCGAGCGTCGCTATCAGATCGCCAAGGATCTCCGGAACGAGCTGGAGGAAGCCAAGCAGGAGGTGGTTTCCGGCGATGCTATCGTGGGCGCGGCTCCTTCTCGGATAAAGCCTACCTCGTGGAGCAAGGCTTTATGGGCGGCGGGGGCTGTCATCGCACTGTTCGCAGTGGCGTGGATCGCGACGAGGGGGCCATCCGCTGAAGGGACTCTTCGGCTCGCCAACCCTGTCCAGGTCACCACCGCTATCGGCGTGGAAGACTATCTCTCCTGGTCTCCGGATGGACGGACTCTCGCTTATCACCAATACGAACATCTGACGGCGGGACTCGTTATCCGGAGCGCTGCCTTTTCCCGCGACGAAACGAAGCTGGCCTATTCTAAGGGGAGAACAGGTAGCCAATGTGTGGCGGGTCCCCATCCTGGCAGACCGTCGAGCGACCTGGGCCGACGCAGAATAGATCACTTCGGACCAAAGCGTACATCGACTCCGTGGATGTGTCGTCGGATGGGCAACGGCTGCTCTTCAACTCCGATCGTAGCGGGAACCAGGACCTGTGGATGATGCCAGTCGAAGGCGGGGAGATGCAGCAGCTGACGACCGAGCCGACGCCGGACTGGGCACCCATGTGGTCCCCGAATGGAGAGGATATCGCCTTCTACTCGTTGCGCAGTGGGAACTGGGACATCTGGGTCATGCCGGTGAGCGGCGGCGCCGCTCGGCAGGTGACGCAGGATGAGACTCAGGACGCTTTTCCGGCCTGGTCGCCCGATGGTCGTGAGCTGGCCTTTGACTCGGTACGAGGGGGTAACCGGGACATCTGGGTGATCCCAGTCGAAGGCGGTGAAGCTCGACGTCTGACGGATCATCCCGGAAGCGATGCTGGAGCCAGCTGGTCGCCGGACGGGAACTGGATAAACTTCACGTCGCGGCGGACAGGCCAGGCCCAAGTGTGGCGCGTCCCCGTCACGGGCGGGGAGCCCGAGCAGGTGAGCAAGGGAGGCGGATGGGATCCCAAATGGTCACTCGACGAAAAGCGGATCTACTTTGGTCGCGAGGGCGAGGGAGGGGGAAACGTCTGGGAGTTGTCCGTTGAAGAAGGTGCCGAACGTCCATTGCTACGCCCCGACGGGTCATATCGTCTACGGCGTGGGAGGTGCACTCCGAGCGGTTGGCTTTGATGTCGACCGGCTCGAGGTCACGAGTGACCCCATTCCCGTGCTCGATGACGTCATCACAAAACCGAGTGGCGCTGCGGAGTTCGGCATCTCCCGCGACGGATCCCTCGTGTATATTGCAGGCGCGGAAACCGGGCTAGACCGAAGGTTGGTGTGGGTGGATCGGGACGGAAGAGAAGGGGTGCTCGCCGCCGAGCCCCGTGGCTACGCCTACCCACGCATCTCCCCCGATGGGAGCCAAGTTGCCCTGGATGTGCGCGATCAGGAGGACGACATCTGGATCTGGGATTTCACACGCGAGACGCTCAGGCGGCTTACGTTCGATCCCAGTAGTGATTGGTACCCGGTCTGGACGCCGGACGGTCGGCACGTAGCATTCGCATCTGCCCGTGAGGGTACTCAGAATCTGTTCCGGAAAGCGGCGGATGGCACCGGCACCGTCGAGCGGCTCACCGAGAGCGAGAACATCCAGAATTCGTATGTCTTTTCCCCGGACGGGAAGCAGCTCGTGTATCGGGAGACCCCTCCTCAAGGAGGAAACGACCTCGGCGTGCACCCGCTGGACGGCGACGGGTCTTTCGTGCCTCTACTGGCAACCGAGTTCAACGAGCGGAACGCAGAAATTTCGCCCGATGGCCGTTGGTTGGCTTACCAATCCGACGCCTCCGGTCAATTCGAAATCTACGTGCGCCCGTTCCCCAACGTGGACGAGGGTCTGCGTCAGGTCTCGAGAGCCGGCGGTGTCAAGCCGCTTTGGGCTAGGGACGGCAGCGAGTTGTTCTATCTCGACGCCGGTTCGTCGCGGCTGATGGCGGTGTCTGTTCGTATGGATGCCAGCCCTGATTTCGGCAACCCCGAGATCGTCTTCGAGGAATCATACCCCGTTGCTTTTCAGGGTCGCACCTACGACGTGTCTCCCAACGGCGAGCGCTTCTTGATGATTAAGGCGGGTGGTGCGGACGACGAGACGCCTACACCGGAGCTCATCCTCGTCCTGAACTGGTTCGAGGAATTGAAGCGGCTCGTTCCAACGAACTGACTTATGGCGCTTGAAGCTGGCACCAAGTTAGGTTCTTACGAGATCCTCGCACCTCTGGGTGCGGGAGGAATGGGCGAAGTCTACCGCGCGCGTGACACACAACTCGGCCGTGAAGTCGCCATCAAAGTCCTTCCCGAGGAGTTCACGCGACATCGGCAAAAACTGGCGCGGTTCGAGCGGGAAGCAGAGCTCCTTGCGGCGCTCAATCATCCGGGGATCGCCACACTCCACGGCCTTGAGAAAGTCAAAGGCAAACCCTTCTTGGTCATGGAGCTTGTCGAAGGGGAAACCCTCGCGGAGCGTATTGCCCGCGGACCACTCCCCGTGGATGAGGCCCTCACGCTCTCCCAACAGATCGCCGAGGCAGTGGAGGCCACGCACGAAAAGGGTGTCATCCACCGTGACCTGAAGCCTGCGAACATCAAAGTTGATCCCGAAGGCCACGTGAAGGTGCTCGACTTCGGGCTGGCCAAGGCTTTCGCCGACGAAGTGCCGGAGGGCGAGCTCTCGGCCTCTCCGACACTCAGCCGGGACGCAACCCGGGCGGGCGTCATTCTTGGGACCGCGGCTTACATGAGCCCCGAGCAAGCGAAAGGCAAAGTCGTCGACAAGCGTAGCGACATCTTTTCTTTCGGAGCGGTGCTTTACGAAATGTTGGCGGGCAAGAGAGCTTTCGGCGGCGAGGATGTCTCGGATGTCCTAGCGAGCATTATCAAGCTCGACATTGATTGGAAGGCGCTGCCATCGGACCTCGACCCGCGGGTTCCGAAGCTCTTAAGCCGCTGCTTGAAGCAAGAGCGCAAGAAACGACTGCGGGACGTCGGCGACGTACGGAACGAGATCGAGGAAATCATCGCCGAGCCGGCGGCCGCGCCCCAGCCCGCCACCGGGCGGCTCTCCATTGGAACTGCGGTCGCGGCGGCGTTGCTTCTTACTGGCGTTGTGGCCGTCGCCGTCTGGAGCCTGAAGCCGGAGCCGTTCAGGAACTGGACCGATCGATGGTCGGGCGGACGCCGCCGTTTGTCGACCAGATCGGGTCCGGTGCGGTTGGTGCCAGAGCCGCTGAGCACATAGTAGACCTCGGTCACCAGGTCGTGCTCGGCGACCGATGCCGGTGAGGGTGCGTCCAGTTGGCCCCGATGCACGATCGCGATCTGCACATTGGCCTTCCCGATGTCCATCGAGCGAACCTGCTGGTCGGTCACGCCGGTCTCCCGGCCCACATCCACGTACTGCTGGATCTCCTCGGCCGCGACGTAGGTGGACGAGCACATCTCACACGAAGGCTGGATGTCCTGCGCCGACAGCCTGCCCAGCGCGAAGGCCGCCGCGACGGCTAAAAGGCTCAATACCAAAATCTTTCGCATGAAGGATCTCCTCTCGCTTGTCATGGGGGCCCATTTTACTGGGTTTCTGCTAGACTGGGCCAAATGGCGGGGGACCAATACGGCTTCGAAGCGCCGCTGATCGCCCTTCAGAAGGAGATCGAGGCGCTTACCGGCTATCCCGAAGACGCGAAAAAGGAGCAAGAAGTCGCGCAGCTTCAGGAAAAGCTGGAGCAAATGCGCCGGGACATTTATTCCCGGCTCACCGCTTGGCAAAAAGTTCAGGTGGCGCGGCATCCGCAGCGCCCTTATTTCCGGGACTACCTCGAGCTTCTCTTCTGTGATTTCGTCGAGATTCACGGGGACCGTCGATTCGCGGACGATCCCGCGATCGTCGCGGGGATGGCCTGGTATCACGAGCGGCCAGTGTTCGTGCTCGGACATCAGAAGGGACGCGACACCAACCAGAAGATCCACCGCAACTTCGGCATGCCCAAGCCGGAGGGCTATCGCAAGGCCCTGCGCGTGATGCGGCTCGCGGAGAAATTTTCACGTCCGGTCTTCACCTTCGTGGACACGCCGGGAGCGTATCCGGGGCTGGACGCGGAGGAGCGAGGTCAGGCGGAGGCCATCGCGTACAACATCCGAGAGCTCGCTAGACTCGATACGCCGATCATCGTGACCGTCGCCGGCGAGGGCGGAAGCGGAGGAGCCCTTGCGATCGCGATCGGAGACGAGATCTTGATGCTGGAACACTCCATCTATTCGGTTATTTCGCCCGAAGGCTGTGCCGCCATCTTGTGGAAGGATGCCGGTCAGGCCGAGACCGCGGCGCAGGGGTTGAAGCTCACCGCCCAAGACCTGATTTCATATGGACTGATTGATGAAATCGTCCCCGAGCCGTCGGGGGGAGCCCACAGCGATCACCGTCGCACCGCGGAGATCCTCGATGAATACCTCAGCCGAAGCTTGGCCCGCGTGGACAAGATGTCGTCCGAACAACGAAGTGAAGCACGCTATCGGAAGTTTCGGCAGATGGGTGCCGTGAGTCTGGAACAAGAGACGGGCTGATGACCTTCAACCAGATCCGTCTGGTCAAGCTCATCCTGGCGGTTCTCCTGGCGTGCGGCACTGCCGTCGTCGGCTACCAGCTTTTTCTGGGGTTCTCCGAACCAACTCCACCTTCTGCCGACCTGCTTTCCAGCAATCCCGAGGACGCCACCGCACGGGGCGTCCAGATCTCGCGCCTCGACGCGGATGGCGAGAAGCTCTTCGAGCTCAAGGCCGCCGAAAGCGTAAGCCGGAGCGAGGACACACAGACGTTTCGGGACGTCGAGATCAACTTCGAGGCCGGCGAAACGGGCGAGATTCCCCTTGTCGTTACCGGGGACCTGTGTCGGTACAACATGGAGACGTCCACCGTACACCTAGAAGGCAACGTGGTGGTCAGGGACGCCGAGGGCCTGCGCATCGAGACCGCAACGCTCGACTATGGGCCTAGGCCCAAGCGCGTTTGGTCCGATGGCCGCGTCCGTTTCTTGCGCGGAGGCCTGGAAGGGGAGGCGGGAAGCCTGGTGTATCAGGTCGTCGGCAGCGCGTTCCATCTCGACGGGGGCGTGGACATGACGTTCACGCCGGAAGAAGGCCCGCCGGTCGAAGTGAAGAGTGAGTCCGCTCGGATTCGGCGACGGGAGAAGTTCGTTCGATTCCTGGACGACGTGCATGTAAGGCAGGCGAACTATCGGATGAACAGCGATCATCTGCAAATTCATTTGACCGAGGACGAAAAAGGCGTGACGCGCATCGACGCCAACGGCAACGTCACAATGGTTCTCGACGTGCCGCCCGTACAGCCTGGAAGCCCTGAAAGCGAAGCAGAGGAGGACGGCGCTGGCCCTTTCGAAGAGGCTGGGCGAAAACGACTCGACTCGAAGAACCTAGAGGTTTTCTTCCATCCTGATGGAAGCACCATCCGCGAAATGCTGGCCATCGGAGACGCGAGGCTAACCATGCTACCCGTTTCATCTGCCGGCGATGGCATGCGGAGGCAACTCGAGGGCGCAACGCTTAGATTTCAGTTCGACGGTGAAGGACGCCTCGTTGGTCTCAATGGACGAGGGGGAGTCGCCGTGACGTTGTCGCCAGAGAAGGGCCCGCCAGATGACGTTCGGCGTGTCACGGCAAGACGCATGACGAGTCGATTCGATCCCGAAACGGGTGAGCTTCAGCAGGCGAGGTGCTTCGACTCGGTCACCTTCGTCCAAGGCGATCTCAACGCGGAGTCCGAGCAAGGAATCTACAACGCGACGAGCGAGCTGCTGACGCTCACCGGATCGCCACGCCTGTGGGACGCGAGCTCGGAGTTGAAAGCAGAGAAGGTGGAGCTCCACGTCGTGGCCGGCGGGCTCGAGGCATCGGGCGACGTTCGCTCCAGGATGGCTGTTACAGAGTCGGCCGGAAGCATCGGTTTCTTGCCGGGAGAAGAAGACGACGCGGTGTACTTCGTCGCTGATCACTTGCAGTACGACCGCGAGCAAGACCTTGCCGTCTATACGGGAAACGCACGAGGATTCCGAGGGGAGAACCGCCTGGAGGCGGAGCGGATCGAGATCGCGCAGAGGAATGGAGAGCTCAACGCCTCGGACTCGGTGCGCACCACCATTCCGCAGAAAACCACGTCGGGAGAGGACACCGCCCCTCAGTTGACGTTCACGCGCGCGGAACAGCTCTTTTATCATTCGGAAGACGCCATGCTGACTTACGTCGAAGACGTCGAGATGAAGTCTGGCGAGTTCCTCCTACGAGCGAACAAGGTCGAGGTGAGGCTCGGGGAGGGTGGGGGGTCCGTTCGTCAGATCGACGCCGAGGGGAACGTGGAGATTGAGTCGACGAGCGGGCGGGCCCTTGGGGAGAAAGCAACATATGTGCCAGACCGTGAGGAAGTTCACGTCAGCGGGGAGCGCGCGACGCTCCAAGATGGCGATAAACTCACGGAAGGCAAGGAGTTGACTTTCTTCCTGTCGAATGATAAGATTTTTATCGACGGCCAGGAAGAACGCCGGACGAAGACCACATATTCGAGATCGCGCCCCTTTTGATGCAGGTACTCAGGGCACGGTCGCTAGTGAAGTCGTTCCGGCGGCGAAGGGTCGTCGACGACGTAAGCCTCGAGGTTCACGAAGGCGAGGTCGTTGGTTTGCTGGGCCCGAATGGGGCCGGGAAGACCACGACCTTCCACATGGTGGTAGGACTGACTCGACCCGATGAAGGAAGTGTCTTTCTCAACGATGAGGAAATCACGGTACTCCCCATGTACCTGCGTGCCCGTAGCGGCATCAATTATCTCCCGCAGGAACCATCCATTTTTCGCAAACTCACCGTCGAGGAAAACGTTCTCGCCATTCTCGAGACGCTTCCTCTCAAGCCCGGTGAAAAGCAAGAGCGGCTGGGCGCTCTTCTCGGTGAGCTCGGACTCGCGAGCAAAGCGAAAGCAAGGGCCTACACCTTATCCGGTGGTGAGCGCCGTCGTGCAGAGATCACACGGGCTCTCGTCACCTCCCCTTCCTTCATGCTTCTCGACGAGCCATTTGCAGGCATCGATCCAATTGCAGTCGGCGACATTCAAAAGATCATTCATCATCTGAAGAAGCGCGGCATAGGAATCCTGGTTACGGACCATAACGTGAGAGAGACGCTCAAAATCACCGACCGTGCATACATCATGAACGAGGGTCGTATCTTCTGTGCCGGTTCCCCAGACGAGCTCGCATCCGATGAAGATGTGCGCCGCGTGTATCTTGGTGAGGATTTCCGGCTCGATTAGAAACAAACAGTAGGTAGAGCCAGCAGGACAAACGAGAGCGACGCCTATGGCGATGCATCAAAAGTTAGTGCTGCAAGCAAAGCTGTCCCAGAGGCTCATCCTCACGCCATCCTTGCAACAGGCGATCAAGCTGTTGCCCATGTCGACGCTCGAGCTCGCCGAGATGCTCAACCAAGAGCTCACCGAGAATCCGCTCCTCGAAGAGGATCTAGAGGCCCAGGCGGAGGAAGCGGCCGCCGCGGAGAAGTCCGAAGAGAAAAAAAACGAGAAAGAAGAGAAGGAAGAAAAGCAAGACGATGACGCCTTCTCGGAGATCGACGTCGAGTCGTTTTTCAGTGACTACCTCGACGAAGGCTACCGCCCTCGCACGAGCTTCGAAGTTCCCGAGCTACCCCCCATCGAGAACACGCTCGCCAATACGTCTTCCTTGTCCGATCACCTGGACTGGCAATTGCGGCTTTCTGCCGTCAACGACGTCTTGCGCGAGATAGGACAGGCAATCATTGGCAACATCGACGATGATGGATACCTCCAGGCTTCGGTCGACGAGCTCCGTGCAATGGGGGAGTACAAGCGCGAAGACGTAGAAAAGGCCCTGGGCCTGGTCCAGAGTCTCGACCCCGTCGGCGTTGCCGCCCGCGACCTCAGAGAGTGTCTCCTGATCCAGATAAAGCATCTCGAAATCGACGACACTCCGGTCAAGCTCATGGTTGCCGAGCATCTCAATCTGCTTCAAGCGCACCGTTTCAACGACATCGCCAAGGCCATGGGGCTGCCCATGGACGAAGTCATCCACCATTGCGAGATCATACGCCGGCTCGATCCGAAGCCGGGCTCGAAGTACAACCAGAAGAAGAGTCATTACGTTACGCCGGATGTCTACGTCGTCAAAGTAGAGGGCAAATACGAAATCGTTTTGAATGAGGACCGTTTGCCGCAGCTTCGCATCAGCTCGGTCTACCGCCGAATGCTGGAGAACAAGTCCGCGGACAACGAGGCCACCCGCTCCTACGTCAAGGAGAAACTCCGAAACGCCTTGTGGCTCATCAAGTCGGTGGACCAGCGGCAAAAGACGATTTACAAAGTATCGGAAAGCATCGTTTCGCAGCAGAAGGAATTCCTCGACAAAGGGCCCGAACATCTGAGGCCTCTCGTTCTTCGTGACGTGGCAGTCGATATCGGCATGCACGAATCGACGGTGTCCCGTGTGGTGACGAACAAGTACATTCACACGCCTCAGGGTGTCTTCGAGATGAAGTACTTTTTCCACAGCGGTATCGCCAGTATGTACGGCGAGCCCGTTTCATCGGTCACCATCAAACAGCGCATCAAGAAGATCGTGGAAGAAGAGAATCCCAAGAGACCGCTTTCCGACTCCAAGATCGTCAGGATCCTCGAAGGGGAAGGACTGATGCTCGCTCGTCGCACCATTGCGAAGTACCGTGAGGAGCTGCGGATCCATCCCTCCAATCAGCGAAAGAATCTGTACACTAGCCCGTTCGCAAACTAGCAGGCCACGCGATCGGCGGTGGAGCCCCGGGCCAGTAGTAGGAGATCGAGGCGCAAGCACGCGAAGACAGCCTTGAGCCGATGCGGAGTCGCGCAATAACATGAACATTCACATCACCGGTCGTCACATAGATGTCACCGCTGCGCAGAGAGAACTCATCGAGTCGAAGCTCGGCAAGCTGGAGCGGCTGATCGACGGAATTACGGATATCCATGTGACGCTGTCGGTAGAAAAATACCGGCAGCGCGCCGAGGTAAAGGTCCATAATCGCGGAAACACTTATCTCACCGCGGCCGAGGAATCGGAAGATCTCTACTCATCCATCCAGCAGGTCATCGAAAAAGTTCAGGCTCAGGCGAGAAAGCACAACGCCAAGCGCATTGGGAAGCGACGCGCGGCGCGCCACGAGGAAGCCGTGGCCGAAATCGATGGGGGAGGGGCGGAATTCCTGGTTTTTCGCAATGCACTCAACGAGCGGGTGAACGTGATTTATCGCCGGCGGGATGGCAACTACGGATTGATCGATCCCGGGGGCCAATAGCTCCGCCGATCGATCCGAGAAGGAACCCGAAGGAGTCACCCTTGCTGGCCGCGACGCGTCGAGGGCGAGGCAAGAAGAAGCTGCCACCCCTTCGGGTTCGTGACTTGTTGGCGAGCCGCACGGCTTCTCTCCTCCAACTGGACCTCCTTACCGGCAAGGCCGGTTTGACGCGGCAGATCCGGGTCCCGAGCATCGAACGTCCGCACGCTCACATCGCAGCAGAGCGCAGGGCACTCCGCCGAGCCAACGGGCTTCAGCCGGGCGGACTGTTGTTAATCGACGCCCCCGAGTCCTCCCGTCTCACCGCGCTGCCCGCCTTCCGGCGGAGGCGACTCCTCGAGTCGTGGATCGGCTTGCCGGTGGCCGCGGTCATCACCTCGGCTCGGGGGGCCTGTCCTCCGGAGCTCTATTCCGTCGCCCGGCGCCGACGCGTCGCCGTCCTGGCGACAAAGCTCAGGGGCCCGGCCGCATTGAAGCGCATCGGGCGCCTTCTCCAAGAACGGCTCGCGGCCCGCCAGGTCGTCCACGGGGTGCTGATGGAAGTTCATGGGTTGGGCATCCTCATCACCGGCGAAAGCGGCATTGGTAAGAGCGAGTCGGCCGTCGAGCTCATCGAGCGCGGGCACCGGCTGGTCGCCGACGACGTCGTGGAAATCGACTATCGGGACGGGACCCTCGTCGGGCGCAGTCCGGAGGTTATTCGTTACTATATGGAGCTCCGCGGCGTGGGCGTCGTCAACATCAAGGAGCTCTACGGGGCCAGAGCTATCCAGCTCTCCATGCCCTTGGGACTAGTGATTCATCTCGAGCGATGGGATAAGGCGACCGAAGTGGAGCGCTTGGGATTGGAAACCCGGTCCCATCGGCTGCTCGGCGTCGATCTGCCTTTGGTGAAGATGCCAGTTGGACCGGGACGAAACCTGGCGATGTTGATGGAGGTGGCGGCTCGCAGTCAGTTGATGAATGCTCGCGGCCGACACGCCGCGCGACACCTCGCAAGAAACGTCACGCGAGCGGCGCGTCGAGGGACGAAACACAAGTGAGTCGAGGGTGAAGAAGAGCAAGACTCCTGCCCGTTTCGTCTTCATCACCGGTCTTTCCGGTTCGGGGAAGACGTTGGCCATGAAGGCGCTCGAGGATGCGGGATTTTTCTGCGTGGACAACCTCCCCCCGGCGCTTCTGGGGCCGTTCGCCGAGCTCACCGCTAAAGGAGGGGAGAGCCTCGATCGGGTCGCGGTGGTCGCCGATATCAGGGAGAGAGAGTTCTTGAAGGATTTTCCGGACGTCTTTCGGCGCCTCCGCCAGCGAGGATTCCAGACGTCGCTCATCTTTCTGGAAGCACGAGACGAGATCCTGGTGCGGCGCTTCAGCGAAAGCCGCCGTCCTCATCCTCTCGCGGTGGGCAAGGGATCCGTCCGCGGCGCGGTCCGCAAAGAGCGCCGCAAGCTCTCCGCCATCCGGCGGTTGGCCGACCAGGTGCTGGACACCTCGGAGATGACGGTGCACGAGCTGCGCCGCTACCTGCTGGATCAGTTCCAGGATGCCGCCACGAAGGACGGACCCGTGATCAACGTTCTGTCTTTCGGCTACAAGTTCGGTGTCCCGCACGACGCGGATCTGGTCTTCGACGTCCGGTTCCTGGTCAATCCGTTTTTCGAAAAAGACCTTCGCATGAAGGACGGCTCCGATCCGGAGGTCGAGCGCTTCCTGCTCTCCTACCCGGCAACGAGTGAGTTCATCGAAAAGCTCGAGTCATTTGTCAATTACTTGATTCCACAGTATATGTCAGAGCGAAAGAGCTACCTCACGATCGCCATCGGCTGCACGGGCGGCCGACACCGCTCGGTCATGATATCCAACGCGTTAGCCCGTAAGCTGAAAAAGCAAAGTCTATCGGTAACCCTGACGCATCGTGACTTGGTTGCCGAGGGGGATTTGGAGGAAGAGTAGTGATCGGAATCTTGGTTGTCACGCACGGCCAGCTCGCAAGGGAACTGGTCACGGCGGCGGAGATGATCGTCGGCGAGATACCCAACGTCGCTCCGGTTTCTATCGGGTGGCATGACGATCCGGATGACGCACAGAATGACATCCGGGAAGGCATCAAACGTGTCGAGACAGGAGATGGAACGGTCGTACTCACCGACATGTTCGGCGGAACGCCTTCGAATTTGAGCCTTGCCTTCCTCGAGAAGGATCGGGTGGAAGTCGTCACCGGGGTGAACTTGCCGATGCTGATAAAACTAGTTAGTTTGCGCGGTGCGGAAGGCGTGGATCTGGAGAAGGCCGCTCGTCAGATATCCGCTCAGGGTAAGGAGAGCATCTGCCTTGCCAGCGACCTATTGGCGGCAAAGGGTGACCGAGAGGAAGAGAAGTCGGGTGGTTGAACGTAGGGTTGGGATCAAGAATCCGCTCGGGCTGCACGCCCGTGCCGCGGCGCAATTCGTAAGAACCGCCACCCAATTCAGCTCCAAGGTGACGGTGAGCAAGGACGGGACGACCATCGATGGCAAGAGCATCCTGGGAATCCTCTTTCTCGCCGCCACGTCGGGGAGCGAGCTCACCATTGCCGCGACCGGCGACGACGAGCGAGAAGCGGTCGACGCACTGGTGAAGCTGGTCAGCAGCGGCTTCGGAGAGGACGGTCGGGACCGATGAGCGTCGTCGTGCCCAATCCTAGGGCTTCGGAGCGGACCCAGCGACCGCGCCCGATCGTGTTACACGGTGCTGGAGGCGCGCCGGGGATTGCGATAGCGCGGGCTCTGGTGTTGCAGCACCAGGAAGTCCCGATCTTTCGAATTCCCATCGCGCGCTTGCAGGTGGACGCGGAGTGCGCGCGTCTCGAGGCAGCCCAAGGGCTCACGCGGCGGCAGCTCGAGGAGATGAAGTCCCGTACTGTGGATCGTCTGGGCGAGGAGCACGGCTACATCTTCGACGCGCAGATCCTCATGTTGGATGATCCCTTGCTGATCGACCGGACCCTCGACGTCGTGCGCAAGGAGCGGGTGAATGCGGAATGGGCGTTGAAGGTCACACTGGGAGAGCTCGCCGCGGTTTTCGATTCGTTGAGGGACGACTACCTTCGCGAGCGCAAGGGGGACATCTTCGACGTTGCGGGCCGATTGCTCCGCAATCTCGCGGGAGGGCAGCAGCAGCACTACGGTCGACTCGAGCGGGACTATGCGTTGGTCTCGGACATCGTGCGTCCCTCCGATCCTGGACAGCTCGACTGGGAGCACATCGCCGGCCTGGCGATGGAGGGGGGAAGCCGTACCTACCACACCGCGATCATCGCGCGTTCTCTCGGCATACCTTGCGTCGTGGGTGTACATAACCTCATGATCCACGCCACACCGGGAACGCCTCTGGTACTCGATGGCAGCGAAGGGGTGGTGGTCGTCAATCCGGTTCGACAAATGCTTCGGGAGTATCGATCGAAGCAGCGAAAGCATTGTTCGCTCAAACAAAAGTGGGCTCAGATGCGAAACCTGCCGGCGGAGACGGTCGACGGACATCGCGTGGCGATCCATGCGAACATCGACTCTCCGGAAGAGTGTGCCGATGCGGTTGCCCAATCGGCGGACGGAATCGGTCTCTTTCGGTCCGAGTGGCTCTTGGACCATTCGGAACGGGAATTCCCGGACGAGGAGGAACAGTTCGAGGTCTATCGCGGCCTGGCCGAACAGATGAAGCCGCTGCCGGTCATCGTCAGGACTTTCGATCTGACGCGCAATCAGCACGTACTGAAGGGGGACGACACGGAGCTCAACCCGGCGCTCGGATTGCGGGCGACGAGATTACTTCTGCGGAACGAGCATTACCGCGAGCTCTTCAAGACTCAGCTTCGCGCGCTCCTTCGCGCTCGCGCTCACGGGAACGTGAAGGTCATGTTCCCCATGATTAGCGGTGTCGAGGAGCTTCGCGAGGCGAGGGAAGTCCTCGAGGAAACAAAGGTGGAGCTGCGTGCTCACGGTCAGGCATTTTCCGCCGATCTCCTCGCCGGGGTCACCTTGGAGGTGCCGTCCGCGGCTACCACCGCCGATCTCCTCGCGCTGCACGCCGATTTCTTCAGCATCGGAACCAACGACCTCATTCAGTACTTTCTCGCGGTGGATCGTGGCAACGAGACCGTGTCTTACCTCTACGAGCCGCTCCATCCGGCGATGCTACGCACCATTCGTTTCGTTGTCGACTCCGCCCACCGGGCCGGGATTCCAGTGGGTATATGCGGCGAGATGGCGGCGGATCCGCTGCTGGTGGTGATCTTGCTGGGTCTGGGTCTGGACGAGCTCTCGATGAACGCCCCGTTCATCGGCTCGGTAAAAGACATCATTCGCAAGCTCTCGCTGGAAGAGGCACGGGACATCGTCGATCGCGCCCTCCGGTTGTCCACCGCCCAAGAGATTTCGGACTTCGTTCGAGAGCGCATGGCGGAGCGAGTCCCACGAGGACTCTACTGGTAAGCAGGAGCAACGTGTCTAGCGAAGTGAGCCGAGTCGACAAACCCTGGGGATACGAAATCATCTGGGCAAGAACCGATCGCTATGTCGGGAAAGTGCTTCACATCGAGGCGGGTCACGCGCTATCCCTGCAGTATCACGAGGTGAAAGAGGAGACCATCCGGCTAAACACCGGGAAGTTGATTCTCGAGGTGGAAGAACCCGGTCAGGCACGGCAAAAAATCCACATGTCGCCCGGGGACAGCTATCACCTTCGCCCGCACACGATCCACCGCATGATTGCGGAAGAGACCTGCGACGTGCTCGAGGTCTCGACCCCCGAGCTGGACGACGTCGTTCGCCTGGAGGATCGCTATGGCCGGGAGGGGACGAGCAAGGCGTAGTTCAGGTTCGTTGGGGAACTGCTACCCGTAGTTCGGGCCAGCGTCGAAGACAAGCTACCTAATCGGCGTCTGGCTCGCTTGATAGTAGCTACCAGGCCGATTGACGCCTGCAGTGCTACCTAAGCGACTCGGCTAGACTAAGTGGCTGGGCCCGAATTAAAAAGGCACGTCCTCGTCCGTCGCCTGGAACGGCTGGTCGGGGGGCTGCGGTGAATCAGGCGGCCTTGTTTCGTCGGGCGAGCTCGGGACATTCCGTGCCCCGCCGGAATCGCCGCGAGTTCCGAGCATGAGGATCTGGTCGGCGCGCACCTCGGTCGTGTAACGCTTGTTACCTTCCCGATCGTCCCAAGAGCGAGTCTGCAGTCGCCCCTCGACATAGATTTGCTTGCCCTTGGTCATATACTCCTTGGCGATCTCCGCCAGCTTGCCCCACGCCACGATCCGATGCCACTCAGTCCGTTCTTGCTTCTGGCCGTTGGCATCATTCCAGTTTTCGGAGGTCGCGAGTCGTAGGTTGGCGACCGCCATGCCGTCCTTAATATAGCGAACCTCAGGATCTCTTCCAAGGTTACCGACCAGTATGACTTTGTTAATGCCTCGCATAGCTCTTCTCCTCCTTAGTTGCGTCGTCGGCACCGCGGGGACTTTTGTCGAAGTCCCCGCGGGATGTCGCGCTCACTGACGCATCGTCCGCAGCATTCCCTCCGCCGCCCTTGCCGCGGGAGTGCGGGGATAGTTCTGGATCACGGACTCCAGCTCTCTTTCGGCATCCGCCCGGCTGCCCAGGGCCTCGAGCGCCACCGCCTTCTTGTACGTCGACTCGGGCAGCTTGTTGCTGTCCGGGTAAAGGCTGAGCACCGCATCGAAGGCTTCGAGCGCCTCGCGATACTGCCGCTGCGCGAGTAGGCACTCGCCAATCCAGTATTGCGCGTTGTCCGCCAGATCGCTTCCGGGCTCGGCGGCAAGGAGCTCCTTGAATCCGGAGATGGCCAGTGGATAGCGTCCCTGTGTGTAGTCGGTATACGCCTGCTGGTAGAGATCCGGACCAGCCATGGGCATCGCCGTCAGGGGTGCCGGTGCCGCTTCCTCTCCGGCTTCCTGCGACCCGTCCTCGGGAATGATGATCGGCTGAGTAGGCCGAAGAGACGTCAGCTCCCGGCGCATGTTCCCCAAGCGGGCGTTCGTCTCATCCAGCTTCTCGGAGAGGATGAGCAGATGCTCCTGGACGGATTGCAGCGTCGTCCCGGTGTCCACCAAAGCTCGGCGAACGGAGGTGTCTTGCTTGAGGAGGAGGTTGGACACATTCCTCAACTGCTGTACGAGGGTGAGCTGGGCCTCTTCCAGTTGTGACACTTGAATCTGCAAGCGCCGCACTTCCGCCATGAGGTCGTCGTGCCCCTGGGCCGCCGCCCGCCCTGAGGCGATCGCCGCGCACGTCAAAACGAGCAACGAGACTCTCTTACCTAACATAGTTTTTGCCCTTTCACTTGGACGTAATGACGAAGTGCCCTCGGCGGTTCCTTGCCCAGGCGGCTTCGTGATGCCCAGGGTCAACTGGGAATTCCTTCCCATAGCTAATCGTCTTCATGCGCTCGGACGGCACCCCGCTACTCGCGATGAAGTTGTAAGCCGCCATCGCGCGCCTCTCTCCGAGCGCCAAGTTGTACTCCAAGGTTCCTCTCTCGTCGCAATGCCCCTCGATCAAGACCGTCACGGTGGGATTCCGGCGCAACCATTGCACATTGGCATCCAAACTGGCACGGGCTTCACCCGAGAGCTCCGCGCTGTCATAGCCGAACTGAACGTCGGCTAGAGGCGACTGTGCGTTGATGTCCTCGAGAGTCATGGACAAGATGTCGTCCGATTCCCCGATGGGGACAAGGTCAGCCGCGGAGGACTCGTCGTATTCCTGCTGCTGTGGCGGTGGCGCGGACTGAGCGGGTGGGCGCGGCTCGGTCGAGGCCGGTGCCCGTTGCGTAGAACCGCCGCATGCGGACAAAGCAATCGACGATCCCAGCAGGCCGAGCAGGACCAACAGGCGAAGCTTTAAACTGTTCACGGACCTACCTCCTATCACCCTATCAACGGGGATATACTCTCCACCTGACCCACGGTCAAATTGGCCATCATCTCCGTTAAGGTTCGACGCTCTCCGGCGACGGGCTCCACTTGGGTGTCGTATTGTTTCCCACCGACGTCAGCCGCCGTTGATTGGAGCCGTCGCGATTCATGGTGAATGCCTGAGAGGACCCGGTGCGGGTGGATGTGAAAACGATGTGCAAACCGTTGGGTGACCAGGTGGGGCTTTCGTTACTGCCCCGACCGGTGGTCAGCTGCCGAACCTGCTGCGTTTCGAAATTGTAGACGACGATATCGAAGGGGCCGCGCTCGATGCGTGACGCCCAGGTGATCTCGCTAAAGGAGCGCGATGGCGACCACGACGGTGAGTCGTTGTAGGAACCCTCGTAAGAGATGCGCCTGAGATTCAACCCATCGCTGCCCATGACGTAGATCTGCGGAGCTCCGGCGCGATCCGATGTGAACGCGATCTCGCGCCCGTTGGGCGACCAGCAGGGGGCGGTGTCAATGGAGGGATGGTTGGTGAGTCTTCTGAGACCGGATCCGTCGGTATTGACGACGTAGATCTCGGAGTTGCCGTCACGGGTCGAAGTAAAAGCCATCTTGCTGCCGTCCGGCGACCAGGAAGGGGTGAAGGTCATGCCCGGTCCTTCCACCAGCGCTTCGCCGCGTGCTTCATTGATGAAGGCGATATGAAGATCGGGGCGGTTGTTTCGATAAGTGATGTATCCCAGCGCTTGCCCGTCGGGCGACCACGTGGGTGTGAGGTTAAGAGACGCGTTGGCGGTGAGAGGGCGCTGGTTCTGGCCGTCGTAGTCCATGACGTAGATCTCTTTGCTCTGCTCGCCTCTCCGGTCGGTGGAAAAGGCGATCTTCGTGCGCGCGACGCCGCGATAGTTGCCGGCCTGCAGCAGGATGTCGTCCGAAATGCGATGTGCCATGGCCCGCACGCCGGTAGCGGGCCCTTCGTAGCGTTTTCCGAAAACCATTTGCTGCGACTGAACCGCATAGAGCCGAACTTCGGAAACCAGGCGATTCTGCTGGATCTCCGCCGTTCCCACGACCAGGATGTCAGTCCCGATGGACTCCCACTGATAGTAGTCGATGGAAGAGGGGCTGATGTCTTCGCCGACGATCTTATAGAGGTGTTTAGGGACCAATCGATAGATGGAGGCGTACTCGAGATCGTTCCACACCACGGTCGAAAGGACCTCGGAGGATTCGGTGGCAGCACTCCCACGCAGGGTAAACGTCGGTAGCGCCATGTAGACTGGCCGACCCGGCCGCGCCACTTGGACATACCAATCCATGTCCTGCTGACCCTGTGGAATCGGTTGTGTCTGTTGAAATGGCCGGGATACTCCCAGCGTTGCGACTGATGCCAGAGCGATGAAACTCAGCAGTGCGACTTTCATGAATAGCCTCAATATGTATCCGAGTATTGGAATCGGAGATGCACACCCACTCGGTCGCGTGGATAACTATTCGGCAACGGTGGCATCGGGTCCGCCAGGTAGACGGCTCGCGACGCGGCGCGATCGAGCACCGACAGGCCGCTCGATTGCTCGACCTCGACGTCGTGCACGCTGCCGTTCTTGAGAATCGTGAAGCGCACGATCACGATGGTGGTGCCGCGAACCGGTACGCGCTGCCAGTTGGCGCTGATCCGGGCAAGCATCTGCTGCACGTAATAGGCGTACTCGAAGTCTTGATCGAAGGCGGAGCCTCCGCTGCCTCCGAGCCCCAAACCGGGCGTCTGGTTCGGGGCGCCGGAAGACTTGAGCTGTGCCGACTCGGCGCTCGCGGAATCCCGGCCGGTGAGCCCGGAGTCTGGTTTTTCCGGCGGTGGTTTTCTCGTCGTGGTCCGAGCGTCCGGCAGGGGCATCTGATCCCGCTCCTCCCTCGTCGGGCGGACCACTCGCGGGGCGTCCTCGGGCTCCGGGTCTTCCAGTTCAGGGCTGCTCGGGGCGGGACTTCCTCCCATTCCTTGTGTCGGTCCGGGAACCCCCGGCACGACCCACGCGATCCCTTGCGGCAGAAGAGAAGGCTCGGGGCCGAGCCGCGACGCGATCATGACCAGGACGACAAGCGCGACGTGGAAAGCGGCGGACCACCAGAGCATCGTGCGAAACGGGTCTTGATACCCCTGCAGAGCGTGAACGGCGGCACCCACTACTCTCGCTTCTCCTCCGGGTACACGTACACCAGACCGATGGCGTCCATACCCGCACGCTTCATGAGATCCATGATGGCGATAATCTGCTTATAGCGAAGCTCCTCGTCGGCACGCAGGTAGGCGACGCGAATGCCTTGTAGCTCGACGGCATCGCGGACGCGTTGCTCGAGGAGCGCCACATTGACCGCCTTATTGTCGACGAACGTGCGACCTTCGGCGTCGATGGTCACGATCAGGCGTTCGCTGGCTTCGTCCGACCGGATCCCGGCGGCGGGGAGATTCACATCCATGGCGCGAAGCAACATGGGGGCGGTGATCATGAAGATGATCAACAAGACCAGCACCACGTCGACGAACGGCGTGACGTTGATCTCCGACATGGCCTGGCTTGCGTGATGGCTACGCGAGCTGAAATACAGGTTGAGCGAGGAGCCTCCACCCTGTTGACCTTGTCCGCCTACCATCATCGCTTACGTGAAGTTCCTTTCGATGATCGACAGGTACTCGAGGGCGAAGTCGTCCATCTGGATCGACATCCCCTTCACCCAGTTGAGGAAATAGTTGTAGAAGATCACCGCGGGGATCGCCGCCGCCAGGCCCGCCGCCGTGGCAATGAGCGCCTCGCTCACCCCGGGGGCGACGACGCTGATATTCGCGGATTGCGTCGCGCCGATTCGCTGGAAGGCGTTCATTATTCCCCAGACCGTGCCGAACAAACCGATGAAGGGCGTCGCGCTGCCGGTGGTGGCAAGGAAGCCTAGTCGTTTCTCCAGGCGCGCCATCTCGGCATTCGAAGCCCGCACCAGTGACCGAGCCACGCTGTCCAGACTCCTGATCTGCGACCCTTCCGCCTCCGGAGGCGGGCCGCCGCTCGTGCTTCCCTTCGCTCGAAGTTGATATCCAAGCTCATTGTAGCCCGACATGAACATGCCCACTAGGGGACTCGAACGCAGCTGATTGCAGATGGAATGCACTTCGGAGAACTTCTTACTGCGGCGGAAAATCTCGAGAAAGGCCCGTGAATGAGATTCCGCGCGGCGCAGGACCATCCACTTGCTGAAGATGATGGCCCACGAGACTAGAGAAAATGCAGCCAGGATGAGCAGGACCGCGATAGTCACGGGCCCTGCTTCGGCGACTAGCTGAAACGGGTCGAGGCCTTCCTGGGTCTGAAGGGGTGTGGCTGTGATGTCCTGGATTGGCTCCAAGTGGCCTCCGACCACTATATGATGATGCGTGCAGGTCACACTACCACAAGGACTTGGGGCCTGTCAAAGAAAATGAACGTGTCCGCCTTCGCTATGGTTTCGGCGTAGCTTCGGCGTAGCTTCGGCGGACCGCCGGCGTCCTTTAGGACCGAGGTGGGCGGGGAGGGCGGCCGGTGGAATTTCGTCTCGATCCCAAAGGCAGCCAAAGGCTGACTGACGTGCCCCATCTTTCCGCGTGGGGAGCGGTGTGGTACATTGCTCGGGTAAACCAGATACCTTCATGCTTTCTTGGATTCGCGTCCGCAATCTCGCCGTCATCGAAGAGCTCCAGGTCGATTTCGGGGCAGGTTTGAATCTCCTGACCGGCGAAACCGGAGCCGGCAAGACCATTCTCATCGATGCCCTCAATCTGATTCTGGGCGCGCGCGCTTCCACTGAGCTGGTTCGCACCGGAGCGGAGCAGGCATTTGTCGAGGCGGCCTTCGAGCTCGATGTGCTACCGCAGGCGCTGGTTCAGCGACTGAGTGAGGCCGGGATCGATACAGAAGGCTCTGAGATTCTGGTACGCCGCGAGCTTCCCGCCGGAAAAGCCGGCAAAGGCCGAGTCTCGGTGAACAGCGTGGCCGCTGCCGCGATGCTGCTCCGCGACATCGCGCCTTTCCTGGTAGATGTCCACGGACAGGGAGAGTCCGCCGCCCTGGCGAGGACCGAAGCCGGTCTGGAGCTTCTGGATCTCTCTGCCCGCACGCAGCGTCGCTTCGAGGACTATCAGGCCGAGAAGCAAGCGGTCCTCGACGCGTACCGCGGTCTCCTTGCGCTTGAGCAAGAAGAGGCCGGGCTTGCTGACGAGGCGCAAGACGCCGATAGCCGTCGTGAGTACCTGGCGTTTCAGCTCGAGGAGATCACCCGCACCAACCCCGAGCCGGGGGAGGACGAGTTGCTTCAGGAGGAGCGCCGGCTGCTGTCGCACGGGGAGCGGCTCCGCGCGCTCACCGAAGGTGCGTATGGGGCTCTCTACGAGGAAGAAGCCTCCGCCCTCGCCCGGCTGGCTCAGGTCTGGAAACAGGTCGAAGAGCTGGCGGAGATCGACGCACGCCTCACGCCGTTTCTCGCCGGCCGTGAAACCTTGGGGGCTCAGCTCGACGATCTGGCGCTCTTCCTCAGAGACTATCGGGGCCGGATCGCATCGGCCCCGGGAAGACTCGATGAAGTGGAGCTGCGTCTGGCCGAGCTCGAGCGGTTGAAGAAGAAGTTCGGCGGCGACCTGCAAGCCGTGCTCGCACACCGAGAGGAGTGCGAGAAGGGGTTGGCACGGCTTAAGGACTCGAGTCAGCTCCTCGGGGAGATCCACGAACAGAAGGGGAAGGCCGCCGCCCAGTATCTCGCCGCCGCCCGCGCCCTCAGCAAACGCCGCAAGGTCGCGGCGAAGACCCTGCAAACGAACGTCGTCCGGGAGCTGCGGGGCCTGGCGATGGAAAAGGCCCGGTTCGCCATCGACGTCAGCAACTCCGAGGATGCCGAGCCGGAACGCGCCGCGTGGCGACCCACCGGTCTCGACGCGGTAGAGCTCCGCTTTTCGGCCAATCCCGGAGAGGATCTAAGGCCGCTTTCCCGGATCGCATCCGGAGGCGAGCTGTCCCGCTTCATGCTGGCGCTCAAGTCCGTGGCGGCCGGCGCCGGCGAGTCCAAGACACTGGTCTTCGACGAGGTGGACGCGGGGATCGGTGGTCGGGTAGCCGACGTGGTGGGGGAGAAGCTCAAGTCCCTCTCGCGCTCCCATCAGGTCATCTGCGTCACGCACCTTCCTCAAATCGCCAGCTTTGCTGATTCCCATTTTCGAATTGAAAAATCCGAGGAGCGCGGGCGGACCCACACCAGCGTCCGGCCGCTTGACCGAAAGGGCCGCGTCGACGAGATTGCAAGGATGCTGGCGGGCTCGGAGGTGACCGAAAGCGCCAGGAAACACGCGGAAGCCCTGGTCGCGGCCAAGAGGAGTTAAGAGTTAAAGTTTTACTTTAGGATTTATCGTGCAACTGCCGGATAAACAAAACGGATCGCAGCGCTACTTCATCGACACGTGGGGCTGCCAGATGAATGTCCACGACTCGGAGAAGATCGCGGGAAGTCTGCGGCAGCTTGGTTACGTTCGCGCGAGCACCGAACAGGAAGCGGATCTCATCATCCTCAATACGTGCAGCGTGCGGGAAAAGGCGCAGGAAAAAGTCTTCAACCGCCTCGGACGACTGAACATTCTCAAGAAGACCAAGCGGCTCATCATCGGAGTCGCGGGTTGTGTGGCACAGCAAGAGGGCGAAGCCGTCCTTGCGCGCGCACCCTACGTCGACTTCGTTCTGGGAACGCAGAGCCTGGTGATGCTTCCCGAAATCGTGCGGCGTGTTCGGGATCGCGGAGAGAAGGCCGTCGAGATCGGCCGTCACCCGGAGAACCTCGATTTCCCACCGGAGCAAATCGACCGCGTCGCCGGCGTCAAAGCCTTCAGCACCATCATGGAAGGTTGCGACAACTTCTGTTCGTTTTGCATCGTTCCCTTCACTCGGGGCCGAGAACGATGCCGGGCGCTCGAAGACATCGTTGCCGAGGCGGAGCTCATGGCCCGCGACGGCGTGAAGGAAATCCAACTCCTCGGCCAGAACGTCAACTCCTATGTCGATCTACGCCGGGGCCGCTCCTTTGCGGAGCTGCTGGACGCCGTAGACGCCGTAGAAGGCATTGAACGCATTCGGTTTACTAGTCCCCACCCCAAAGACTTCGACCGGCCGTTGATGGAGCGCTTCCGCGATCTGGCGAAGCTCTGCCCCCACATGCACCTGCCCCTTCAGTCCGGCTCGACGTCCGTGCTCTCGAGAATGAAGCGTGGCCACACTCGTGAAGAGTATCTGGACAAAGTGGCCGCCATCCGGTCGCTGGTTCCCGACATCGCGCTTTCGACCGATCTCATCGTGGGGTTTCCGGGGGAGACGGACGAGGAGTTCGAGGACACCCTGACACTGGTGCAGGCCGTTGGTTACGACAGCATGTACTCCTTCAAGTACTCGCCCCGCCCTTACACTTCTGCCGAGCGCGAGCTTCCCGACGATGTGCCCCCCGAAGTGAAATCAGAGCGTCTGGCTCGACTCCAGGAGATGCAACACCGCATCCAACTCCGGAAGAACCTCGACCAAGTCGGCCGGACGCTAGAAGTTTTGGCTGATGGTGTCAGCAAGAAGTCGGCGGGAGACCTTTCAGGAAGAAGCGCACACAACCACGTCGTCAATTTCGAGGGGGAAGCGAGGTCGATAGGGCGACTCATCGACGTTCGCATCACTCAAGCCTGGCCGAACAGCCTTTTTGGAGAGTCAACAACCTCGTTTTAGCCACTAAAGGTTGTTGACATTCACTCTCACCCCCCGCTATATTGTGTGTTACAAGAAATCCATCTAGGGGTAGGGAGGTCAGTAATGGAAATCGAGATGACCATCAAAGGTTTGATGATCGATCCCATTACGAACATGCCCATCGTCATTCTCAAGGACAAGGAAGGCAATCGCATTCTTCCGATTTGGGTCGGCATCTTCGAAGCCAACGCGATCGCCCTTCAAATTGAAAATATTTCTACTCCGCGCCCGATGACCCATGACCTCTTGAAGAACGTCTTGGGGGATCTCGAAGCCAACGTCCAGAAGATCGTGGTCTGTGAGCTGAAGGACAACACCTTCTACGCGATGATCTACCTCGATCGGGAAGGCAAGCTCATCGGCGTGGACGCGCGGCCCAGCGACGCCATCGCCCTGGCGCTTCGAACCAAATCTCCTATCTATGTCGAGGAGAGCGTCGTGGAGGGGGCCAAGGGAATGGATCTGGCGAAGGAAACGACAGACTCCGAGAAGCTTCAGAAGTGGCTAGAGGGCCTCAATCCCGAGGATCTCGGCAAGTACAAGATGTAACAACAGGAGTCGAATCTTGGCTACCGTAATCACCATCGCCAACCAAAAAGGGGGAGTAGGCAAGACCACGACCGCCGTGAACCTGGCGGCCGCCCTGGCACTCAAGAGCCAGCCTACCCTCATCATCGACATGGATCCGCAATCCAACACGTCCATGTCCCTCGTCGATCTAGAGGAGCTAAAGCTCTCCGTGTACGAGGCTCTCGTGGAGCCGTCGCTCCAGTTGCGGGACGCCATTTGTAAGACGCCCGTCGAGAACCTGGACTTGATTCCCGCCAAGATCTCGCTCGCGAAACTGGAGAGCAAGCTTCTCGGGGAAATGGACGGGCATTTCCGGCTGCGGGATCGATTGCAGACACTCCGTAGCCACTACCAGTACATCATCATCGATACCCCGCCCACGCTCGGGCTCATTACGGTGAACGCGCTCGTGGCGGCGTCCCATCTGCTGATACCCATTCAGTCGTCGTACTACGCGCTCGAAGGAGCGGGCGACCTGCTTGAGACCATGGACAAGGTCAGGTCCCGCCCCAATCCCGATCTGCGCCTCCTGGGTGTTCTGATCACATTGCACGACAAACGCACGACGCTGTCTCGTGACGTCCAGAAGAAGATCAGGGAGAGCTTTGGTGAGAAGGTCTTCAAGACCGTGATCAACAAGAACGTTCGACTCGAAGAGAGCCCGGCTCACAAGGAAGCTATCTTCACGTACGCTCCTCGCTCGCGAGGGGCCTATGAGTACTACAGTCTTTCAGAAGAGGTGATCGCGCGTGTCTAGGAAAGCGGGTTTACCCAGTTCGGTACGGCTGCGTCATTTCGATCAAGAGATGCACTTCGTCGAAGAGCTCGGTGCGCGGGAAGGGACATCAATCGGTAGGATGGTACCCATGCATCAGATCGAGCCGAACCCCCATCAGCCGCGACAGCACATGGGAGATCTCACGGAGCTGACCGCATCCATTCGAGAGAAGGGAATCATCCAACCGCTCGTGGTGCGCCGACTCGGGGAGAAGTTTCAGATCATCTCGGGCGAGCGGCGGTATCAGGCCGCCATGCAGGCGGGTCTCACCGAACTCCCTTGTGTGGAAAGGGATGTGGATGACCGAGAGACCGTCGAGCTCGCGCTGGTAGAGAACATCCAACGGAAGGATTTGACCCCCTTCGAGGAGGCGGGAGCCCTGGGGCACCTGGCTTCCTCGTATGGTTACACGCACGAATCGCTAGCCACGCGGCTAGGGAAGTCCAGGACCACGATCACGGAGATGCTGACCCTGAACGGCATGCCGGATGAGGTCAAGAACCTATGTCGGCTCGCCGACATTAGCTCTAAGTCATTGCTTTTACAGGTAGTTAGGCAAGACTCGCTCGAGAAAATGCTAGCCCTGGTCGAGCACATTTCGAAGGAAGGGCTGAGCCGAGATCAGGCTCGCCGAGCGGTCCGGGCTCCGACCCGAGGCCGACCGGAGAACTTTACGTTCAAGTACGGACCCAGGGGTAGCCCGTTCCGCCTCCAACTCATGTTCCGCAAGCCGAAAGTCGAGAAGCACGAGGTCATTCGGGTCCTGCGGCGCATCCTTGGGGAGCTCGAGAGCTCCTGAAGCGGATTTTCACAACTTTTCCACACTTCACATCTTGACACGCAGGTAATCTTCTGCTAATTTCGCAGCTAGAAGCTGAACGCGGTGACTGTCGCGGGCCGTTCTCCCTCGGGCAAGCGTCGCGCCACGCAATGAACTAATTAATAACTCACGAGCCTTCATCGAGTTCCCCCTCTTCGCCCACCCGAGAGGGAGAAAGAGGAGGGAAGGGGACAATTCCTCAAAAACCTCCGCGAATAGAAGAATCTGAACCTCAGGCGAGTCGCCGACGAGACTCGGATCACGAGCTTTTTACCTGGCCGGGATCGAGGAGGAGCAGTTCGACCGATTCCCGGGTAAATTCTATTTCAACAGCTTCACGAAACAGTACGCGCGATTGTTGGGCCTGGATCCGATGGAAGTGGCCACGGATCTCGAGTTCGCGTACGACGCTTGGGAGATGAAGCATCAGCCGCCGGCAACCGCGAGGGTCTTTCCCCAACCGATGGGAGTCTCCTCGGGTTGCTGCACGCGCGACCCAAGGGCGAGCCCTCGGAAATCTAGTCCACCCGCTAAACGTCAAGAAGAAGCGCGCGTTTCTGCCACTTCGTGTAACGTCCGGAACACAAGGTGCGCATTCCCTGTGCTATAGTGCGATCGTTGAAGTTTATTCGAAAGGATCGCGAATGATGCGAATGGTTACCGGTCTCGCGGGATTGGTCTTGGTTGTGATGCTCTCGACCAGCGCCGCGCAAGAGACGGAGGAGACACCGGACGTGCCGGACGTCAACGATACCGCTCCAGACTTCGAGCTTCAGGATTCGAAAGGCGAAACGTATCGCCTGTCGGAGTTGCGCGGAAAGAACGTCATCCTGGAGTTCATCCGCAGCGGCTCGTGGTGACCGTTTTGCAGGCGGCAGCTCGGTGAGCTGCAAGAGGCGCTACCGGCGCTTGCAGCACAGGATGCGGTGCTACTCGTGATCTCGAAATACGATGCCGAGGAAACGGCTAGCTGGCTGGCGGAAAACGACTGGACGATGCCTTTCCTCGTCGACGGAAGGGAATTGATCGAGACCTACGGGATTTTGAACGAGGGCGCTTTGGACAACGAGGACCACGCAGGAATCCCACATCCCGCGACCGTGATCATCGACAAGTCCGGGGTCATCCAGTGGAAAGAGACCTGGGTGAACTACAGGGGAACGCACGTCACCGGAAACCATGCTGGCGTTGCTCGCGGATATTAATGATTAAGATGACCAAGGCCTTCTTGACCCTCGGCATTCTGGTAGCAGCGGGCACGTCTCTGGTATCTGGACAGGCGATCCAGATCCCCGACTGGGATAATTCGGTTCGTTTCGAGCTCGTCGCCTCGCAAGATGCCGTGCACCCCGGAGACAATCTCGAGCTTGCGGTTGTCGCGGAGATCGTTCCGGGTTACCATCTTTACGGACCGGAGGAGCGAAAGCCCAGTCGTACTGAAGTTTCGCTCGAGGGAGAGCTGATTGGATCCGATCAACCGGTCTTCCCGCCGGTGGTGACTCGCAATCTACTTGGCCTTGGGGAGTACAATCTGTACGAAGGCAAGATCGCGATCCGGATCCCGGTTTCGGTTGAAGAGGGTGCGGGGTTGCGACAGGAAATCCCCATTGACGTTCGCGTGAACTATCAGGTTTGCACGGACTCCGCTTGCAGCGCGCCCACGAAGCAGACGCTGTCGTTGGTCCTTCGGATAGTGGAAGAGGGAACGGCGGTCGCGGCCACCCACGTCGATATTTTCAGCTCGAAGGACTAAAAATCTTCAACAGGAATTACTGGAGCGTAGCCAAGCGGTAAGGCACCTGGCTGTTAACCAGGCTATCGTAGGTTCGAATCCTACCGCTCCAGCCATTCTCGTTTCGCTGCGGCTGGCCCCGCGGATTCCGGAGTCAAGCCCATTCTTAGTGTCCCCTTCGGGGATGGTGGAAACCCCTCGCCTTTAGGCGAAGAAAAGATTGTCGAAGTCCCCGAAGGGGACGAGACTCCCCCGACTGAAGTCGGGGGGTTGAGAATGAAGCGGGCGCATGAAGTCGACTTCCAGTCGACGCGCCCGCGCAATCCACCGGCTTAAGCCGGTGGTTGATTTAATTGAAACTCTCCACGGCTCACGTTTAAGCGACCTTCTTCTTCGATACGGTTGATGTCTTCGCCTCGATCTTCAGTTCCCGCTTGAGAGCTTCGCGAAGCTTGGGAAGATGGCGGTAGCCCACCACCTTCCTCAAGCGCGGTTCGGTGTCTACGAGCGCCGTTGCCAACCAGCGCTGGCGTTGGCTCGAGTTCTTCCAGTGGTCGACCTTCGCGCAGCGTTCCTCGACGAGAGCATTGACGGACTCAAGGCAGTTCGTCGTCTTGAACGAACGGCCCAGCACCGCGTGCACGCCGAGTCGATGCAACGTCAGCGTCTCCTCAAGGCCTTCCTCCAGGCTGCCAGCTGCGGATTGGTTCCGCTCTTCTAACTCACCGTGGAGTTGCTCGAGCGCAGTGAGGGCCTCTTCGTACTCCGGCCTGTTGTAGACCCACTGGAGCCGCTTGCGCCATGACGCCTGCTCGCCCTTGGACAGGTAGCTCACTACGTTTTCACGTTTGTGCCACTGGCAGCGTTGTATCAGGGCCCGCTTACGGAATGCTTTCTTGACTGCCGCTTGGAGACCCTTGCCGCCGTCGATGATCACCAGCAGACCCTGGGAGATATCGAGTCCCCGCTCGAGCAGGGAACGCAGGAACGGCGTCAACACCTGCCCGTTCTCCGTGTCCGTCTCCACGAAGCCCAAGAAGCGTTTTTCCCCGCAAAGCGTGATGCCCAGAGCCACGACCAGCGTTGCCTCGGCGAATGTCTTCCCATCCAGAAACAGCGCCACCACATCCTCGCCGGTCAGATCCCGTTCCTGCATCTCCCGCAGCTTCGCAGCGCTCGCTTGCACGAACCCTCGGGACACCGTTGAGCTCGACAGCCCGATGGCGCCCGGAATCGCTTCCGCTGCCGCCTCGTAGTTGCGACAAGAGATTCCGTAGAGAACTCGTTTCAGCAGAAGATCATTCACCTCACCGCCGTGGCTCACCGCCTCGTAGCAGCGAAGCGGAATCTCTCCTCCCTCGATGCTCCGAACCCGTGGCACACGGATCGGTACCCGCTGGCCGCCAAACCCTACCGTGCCCGGGTTGCTTCCGGGACGGCGACCGCGCTCCAGCTCGTCCTTGCGAGACTATCGCTCTCCCGCCAACGCCTTCACTCCGTCGTCGAGCAACTCGTGAACGTGCATTAGACCAAGGGGGACCAACGAACGGATCATCTCTACCTTGGCGTCCAGCGCGAGTTCCCCGTAATCCTCGTGCCTCACCATCTCGACCTCACCCAAACGACGCGACTTCTTGCGTTTCTTGACCGAACGTAGCAGACTTCCCATCTCGGCTTCCTTTCTTCGCGGCTTGATTTTGTTTTGTCCAACGCCATCAAACCACGGAGTTTGGAGCCGTTTCAATTCCCAATTAAGATTGGCACACTTTCTCCCCACGATGGCCGCTCTCGTGCTCCTGCGTCACTTCGTGCAGCAGAAGGACGCCGCCATGACGGCCCTGCAGGAAGCGCAGTCGCAGCTGGTGCACTCGGGGAAGATGGCGTCGATCGGCACGCTGGCGGCGGGTGTGGCCCACGAGCTCAACACGCCGATCGCGTCGATGACCAGCTCCCACGACACCCTCGCGCGAGCCGTCGAACGCCTGTCGAAGATGCTCGAAGAGGTTGGCGCCACGGCGCCAGTCAAGGGGCTCGATGCCATACTGAACGCGATCGTGGGTAGCAGCGCCGTGATCGGTGAAGCGGCCAGTCGGGTCGACGAGATCTCGCGTCGGCTGCGCGCCTTCACGCACCTGGACGAGGCGGAGCTCAAGCACTTCGACATCAACGAGGGGATCCGCGACACGATCGCGCTCATGGGCAGCGAGCTGGGGGAGACGCAGGTCGAGATCGATCTCGCCAAGCTGCCGAAGATCGCCGTCTACCCGGGCGCCCTCAACCAGGTTTTCCTGAACTTGCTGCGCAACGCGCGTCAGGCGGTTGACGCAGGGGGCACGATCTGGGTCCGAAGCTACACGCAGGACGACACGTTCGTCATCGAGGTGCGCGATGTCGGCCGGGGCATCGCGGCGGACGCGCTGGCCTCGATCTTCGAGCCGAAATTCACCACCAAGAACAACCGGGTGGCCGCCAGCATGGGACTATCGATCTGCGAGCGTATCATGCAGCAACACCAGGGCACGATCCGCGTGGACAGCGAAGAGGGAAAAGGCACGACCTTCACGCTCGGGTTGCCGATGGACCTGGAGCGCCGGGTGCGGGGGGCGTGAACCCATGCGGTGCGGTCACTCCCGACAACACCACAGGCTAATGGCGGGCGGATTTCTTCCCTGCAAAAGATTTCTCCATATTTTTTATGAGCTGCAGAAAGCTATTCCGAAGGCCAGCGTTACGGCCGCAACGCCTCCAGGCAGTAAGCAACTGGATCTCGCGTGGGTCGCCGGGACGAATCTTCTTCCTCTCTCGCTCGTCTGGAAGGAAGTACGCAATCGGCGTATCCAGGGCATCAGATATTTTCTGCAACCAGTCTAACGAGATGTGCCGGCGTCCTTTCTCGAAGTTCGTAAGTGCGCCGGCCGAAACGCCAACCATCCTGGCCAACATCTGCTGACGGAGCCTGTTGCTCATGCGCAAATCACGAATCCTCTGGCCTATCTTTAGGTTGGCTCGCGTGCCATCCATTGCTATCCCTCCTGCGTTGCGTCGTCGTCCATCCGCATCGACGGTCAAGTCTTAATTTTCCTGTCAAATCTCCGTACGGTTCCCCGCGCTCGGTTAAGCTGCTGATTCCTCCGACGTGCCTTGCGGGAGAAGCTCGTTGCGAAGCTCCTCGACTTTCCTAGCGGCGAAGACATCCATCCTCACGCCGCGCCATTTGTTTGCGACGGCCAAGAGCACAGCGAACGAGAGTTTCATCGCGGCCTCCTCGGTGAAGAAGTGAGGAATGACCTTTGTGCGACGTTTGTGCTCTCCGAACGTGCGCTCAAGTAGATTCGACGTGCGAAGCCTTTTGTGATGCGCCGCAGGAAGGCGTAGCGCCTGAAGACACGCTTCGAGGGTCTCTTCCATGCACTTCATCGCGCTCGGGAATCGTTGACGGTACCGAGCGATCACCTCCCGACCCTTCTTCAGCCCTTGCTCGTAGCTGTTCGCATGGAACGACTCAAGGATGGCCGCCTTGAGTTCGTCGCGCACTTCCTTCGGAGCCTTGCCCAGGATGTTCTCGAGGCGGTGCTTCTGGCAACGTTGCTTGAGGCTTCGAGGGAAGACCTCTGCGATCGCTTTGAGCACTCCAGGATTCCCGTCCGTCACGATGAGCAACGGCTCCCTCATTCCTCGGGCCACTATCTCCTGCAAGAACCCCTTCCAGTTCTCGTAGGATTCTCGGTTGCCGACACCGATATGAAGAAGAACTCGCGTCCCATCAGCGCGATAGCCGGTCGCAACGAGGATGGGCTCTTTTCTCTCCGCTCCTTGGTGGTAGCGCAGGTACGTGCCGTCGAGCTCGAGATACAACAGCTTCTCGTTCGAGAGATCCCGTTTTCGAAACGCCTCGAAATCCTCCGACAGACACCGTGTGACCCGGCTCACCACCGACTTCGAGACACCCGTGCCGCTCAGCACGTCCGCGAACGTCGCCTCAATGTCACGCGTCGACATCCCGTGGACGTACATCCGCGCGATCAGTTCATCGAGTTTCTCGGTCCGGCTCACGTAGGCGTCGAGAATCTTTGACTGAAACACCTTCTCTGTTTCTCGTACCTGCGGCACTTGCACCGTTACCGCTCCCTCGCCCGTGAGGACCCGATGCGACTCATACCCGTTGCGTCGTCCCTTCTCCTTCGTCGTTGCCGGAGCGTTCTCATAGTAGTTTCGACCCAACGCCTCCGTCACCTCGCGCTCCAACGCATATTGAAGCATCATCTGAGCTCCCGACCGGACGATCTCCGAGAGATTCATCTCCCCAAATACCAGTTGTTCCTCGAACTGCTTGAGCAATCGCTGACTCGGTAGTACCTTTCCCATGATGTATGGTTCTCCTTTTCTGTCCCCATGACGGGGACGGGTTTTGAGCTTGGGGAACCATACATCGTTTTTCTTTGACAGGAATCTTAAGACATCACCGCATCGACCCAGAAATTTGAGCCTAGCCGCTGTTGTGTTTGACGTGACGATAGTCCCGTCGGGGGTGAAACGTCAAAATTCAGTCCTAATTCTATATGAGAATTAGAGGAACCCAAAAGAGTATCGACGGCGTCCGGCAACGACGGCCTATCCGCACCCCGGCTCCGGGCTAAACAACCTCCCGCTGCAGCCATTTCTCCCCGTCAAGGCGTTACGGAATGTAACGAATCTCGCCCGGACGAGGTGATTGTCTGAGATTGTCTGCGTTGAACTTTGTCTCGGCCGAGTTGAGATGCGGTCACCGGGGAGGCGTGATCGCATCTGAACGCTAGGAAGTCCCTTGACTTTTCAACCCGTTAGGGACTATTTTCATGCTCAAAGGGCCGGCTATGCCACTGACTCCCAACACCAAGCTGGGTGCCTACGAAATCCTCGCGGTCATCGGTGCGGGTGGAATGGGAGAAGTGTACCGGGCTAGGGATAACAAGCTCGGGCGCGAAGTGGCCATTAAAGTTCTTCCCGAAGAGTTCACGCACCATCCTCAAAAACTGGCCCGCTTTGAGCGCGAAGCACGACTACTCGCCGCGCTAAACCATCCCGGAATCGCCACGCTCTATGAAGTAGAGGAATCCGAAGGCAAGCCCTTCTTGGTACCGTGGTAGGAAAAGGCGCGCCGGACTGCGTAACCATGCTCGTGGAACGAAAGACGGGCTATGCGCTGATCGGCAAGCTATCCGACCGCACCATGTTCAGCACTAGTCAGCGAACGAAGATGTTGCTCCGGCGGGTGCCGGAGCAGGTCAAGACGATCACCGCGGACAATGGTACGGAGTTCCACGACTACGAATCCGTCGAGGAAGCGACCGGCGTCAAGTTCTACTTCGCAACTCCCTATCACTCATGGGAGAGAGGCAGCAACGAGAACTTCAATGGCCTGCTACGACAATACCTGCCGAAGCGCACCAGCCAAGCAGCGCTCACGCAACGCGACTGCGATCGTATCGCAAACAAGCTCAACTCACGGCCCCGCAAGAGACTCGGCTACCGCACACCGGAGGAACGTTTCCATGGGCTCTAACGAATGGTGCGCTCAAACTTGAAGTCACACATGCCATTTGATGCCGACCGAATCGAGCCGACCGGAGAGCCCAATCCCGTGATCGAAGGCGTCGCCGGTCGCCAAAACGGTAATGCCAGCGACTACGCTTTTTCGGAAAACGGATCGCTCGTTTATGTCCCCGGTGGTGCTGGTCAGGCCATCAGGGGGTTGGTGTGGGTGGATCGGGGAGGCCGTGAAGAACCGGTGGCGGCGGAGCCGCAGGCCTACTACGAATTCACCCTGTCTCCCGATGGCACCCAACTAGCGGTCCGCGTAGCCGCCGACAACTCCGATGTGTGGATCTATGACCTCGTGCGCGACACCCGGACGCGTCTGACGTTCAATCCCGCCACGGAGATCTTCCCGCTCTGGAGCCAGGATGGCAAGAGGGTGGCATTCGGGGGTGATGTCCCAATGTCCTGGAAGGCTGCCGACGGGACTGGCGAGGTCGAGCCCCTCATGGAGAATCCGACCGGCCAATTCCCAAATGCTTTTTCGCCTGACGGAACAGTGTTGGTATTCGAGGATCGGAATTCGGGCAGTGATCTAGGCATGGTCTCGTTGGAAGGTGAGCGCGCCTCGACCCTCTTGCTGGACACCGAGTTTGCTGAACGCAATGCAGCGCTCTCGCCTGATGGGCGTTGGATGGCCTACGAGTCGAACGAGTCAGGCCAGTTCGAGATCTACGTACGACCGTTTCCGGATGTGAACGCCGGGCGTTGGCAGGTCTCGAATGACGGCGGTAATTGGCCACTCTGGGCCCCGGACGGGCGGGAGCTGTTCTACGTGGGTCCCCAGGACATGGTGGTAGTGTCTATCGAGACCGAGCCAACGATTACACTCGGCAGGCGTGAGCTGCTGTTTGACACGACGTCATACCTCAGGCCCGCCTCCGCTGTTACGTGGCGTCGCGTCGCCATTGCTTCTGACGGCCAGCGCTTCCTCATGCTCAAGGAAGGCGGGGGATCGGAAGACACCGCCGCGCCGCAAAACATTATCTTCGTCCTCAACTGGTTCGAGGAGTTGAAAAGCCTCGTGCCCACCAATTAAATCAACCACCGGCTTAAGCCGGTGGATTACGCGGGCGCGTCGACTGGAAGTCGACTTCATGCGCCCGCTTCATTCTCAACCCCCCGACTTCAGTCGGGGGAGTCTCGTCCCCTTCGGGGACTTCGACAATCTTTTCTTCGCCTAAAGGCGAGGGGTTTCCACCATCCCCGAAGGGGACACTAACTGATGGCACTCGAATCTGGCACAAAGTTAGGTCCGTACGAGATCCTCGCGCCTATCGGCGCCGGTGGCATGGGCGAAGTCTACAAAGCCAAAGACACGCGCCTCGACCGCACCGTTGCCATCAAGGTCCTTCCTTCTCACCTTTCGGACAACGCCCGGCTCAAGGAGCGCTTCGAGCGCGAGGCCCGTGCCGTTTCCAGTCTGAACCATCCCCACATCTGCACGCTCCATGACGTCGGCAGTGAGAACGGCGTTGACTTCATGGTGATGGAGTACATCGAAGGCGAAACGCTGGCTGACCGCCTAAAGAAAGGCGCATTGCCTCTCGACCAGGCACTTCGCCACGCCATCGAGATCGCGGACGCATTGGACAAGGCCCATCGGCAAGGTGTGGTGCACAGGGATCTCAAGCCCGGCAACATCATGCTCACCAAGTCGGGGGCGAAGCTTTTGGATTTTGGGCTCGCGAAATTTCTGACCTCGCCCGCCGAAGCCTCGGGCGAAGGCGGGTCGGCGCTCCCCACTGAGCAAAGATCCCTCACCGCGGAAGGCTCGATCCTCGGCACGTTTCAATACATGGCCCCCGAACAGCTCGAAGGCAAAGAAGCGGATATGAGCGAGGCGCTTGGGCACTCGCCGTCATCGCCGGTGTGGTCGTCGCAGGTGTCTCGGGCTGGTACCTATCGCGCTCCGAAAGGAGCTCGCCGGGCGTCGCCCGATTGATCGTCCCGCTTCCCTTCGACCAGCGTCTCGCCCCCGCAGGCAACATTCCATTCGCGATCTCCCAGGACAGCCAGCGACTCGCCTACGCCACGGCTGCCCGAGGAAGCCTCTACGTACGCGACATCGACTCTTTCGAGCCGCGCTTGCTTTCTGAGACCGAAGGTGGGGTTCGTGATCCTTTTTTCTCCCCGGACGGCCAATGGATCGTCTACTTTGCAGAGGATGGTTTTCTCAAGAAGATCCCCGTCTCGGGAGGGGCGCCTCAGGTCATCTGCGGTGCGATTGGAGCGACCTTGTCGGGAAGTTGGGGGGCTGACGGGGTCATCGTTTTCAACCGGAGCCGGTTCCTTTTGCGCGTATCATCCGATGGCGGATCCCCGGAGTTGATAGCCGAAGCAGATCGGACGAAAGGCGAGCTGGCATATTCTCTGGCCGCAGATCCTGCCGGACGGAGACACGCTGCTTTTCACTGTCACGACGAGCGAGACGGGTCACGCCGCGATGCGATCCTTGGAGACGGGAGAGCAGCGGATCGTCGTGGAGGACGCGAGAGGTGCCGTCTACGTTCCAACGGGTCACCTCGTCTATGACCGCCAGGGACAGCTCTACGCAGTCGCCTTCGACCTCGAGGGCGGCGAGCTTGTCGGCGAGCCGACGCGGGTCGTCCAAATGGTCTCGACGTCGGCGAACGGTGCGGGGCAATTCCAAGTCTCCCCGGCAGGCGTTCTCGCCTACCGGCGGGGCGGCGTCAACCTCGGGCGCAACGAGCTCGTGTGGGTCGATCGCGGAGGCGGCGCGACGCCTCTGAGCGAAGACGAGGCACGATACGAGTACCCGCACGTTTCACGCGACGGCAAACACTTGGCGGTGGTGCTGCATTCGGAGACGGGCGGTCACGACGTTTGGGTCTACGACATCGAGCGCCGATCCCGTACTCGGCTCACGTTCGGAGAGGTGAGCACGCTTCCTTTCTGGACGGCCAGGCGAAGCCGGTGAAACGGTGCCTGGTATATCCGCTGGTGCGTGAGTTTCGCCGCGAGCTCGGGGTTGTGGATGAAGGTCGAGCGGGCTGAGCTGCTCCACCTGGAAGAGCGTCTATCGAGAGGAGAGCTTCCCGAGGAAGCTTGCCCGGTTCTGCTCGAGACAGTTCGCCACGTTCTACGATGCCGCTATCGTCGAGGCGTGAGCACGCCGACGACGGAACGTCGCGCGAAACGGAAAGAAGCGGAAAAGGAAAGGAAAGAGAAAGTGTCATGGCCGTAATGGGGCCAAGGACTACACAGGCGCCAAACGGGAGACGGTGAGCCATGGCGAAGTGAAAGCGGGCGGCCCATACCCCGAGCCTCTGTGCCAAGGCAAGCTCTATGACACCCAAGCTCCGAGAAAGGATGTGGAGCTGAAAGCTCAGCCCCCGATCCAGGCGACGGTATACGAACGCCAGATGCTGCGATGCGCAGGTTGCCAGAAGACGTTCACCGCGCCGCTTCCGCCTCAGGCTGGAGCAAGCAAGTACCATCCGAGTGTGGATGCGGTCGTTTCGGTATTGCGCTACGCCATGGGCATGCCTCATCACCGCCTGGCGCAGTGGCAGAAGTGGGCGGGGGCCTCCACGCAGTTCGAACGCGCCGAAGCAATGGCCAACGCCGTGTTGCCGGTTTTTCGCCACATGGAAACACTCGCCGCGAACCGGCCTCTGGTTCACAGTGACGACACCGGAGTTCGGATTCTCACATTGATGGCGGAGAACGAGACTTTAGCTCAAGGCGAGCGAACGGGCATCTTCACCACGGGCATTGTTGCCCGTGGCTTGGACAAAACGCTTGCTCCGATCGTTCTGTACGCGAGCGGACGACGTCATGCGGGCGAGAACATGGACCAGCTGTTGAATCAGCGCACGGTCCAGGCAAGCAAGGTCATCCATATGGCCGACGCCTCTTCGATGGCGCCGCGTTCACCGCTGCGGATCACTGCCAAGTGTATGGTGCATGCACGCCGCTACTTCATCGAAGCCGAGCCCGCCTTTCCTGAGCACTGTGACCGGGTGCTCGAGGACATCGCAGCCATCTACCGCAACGACGACGACACACGCGGCATGGACCCCGATGAGCGACTTGCCTATCACCAACAACACAGCCGGCCGATAATGGATGCGCTCTATAAGTGGATCGAAGAGCAGTTCCGCGAGCGTGTGGTTGAGCCCAACAGCCGCCTCGGCAAAGCCTTTTCCTACGTCAAGAATCACTGGCAAGGGCTAACCCGGTTCCTCGAAGTGCCGGGTGTGCCCCTCGACAACAACGTTAGCGAACAGGAGCTGAAGCCCTCACAACGGCATCGTAAGAACTCACTGTTTTTCAGGACACAGGCTGGCGCCGATGTCGGCGACGTGCTCCTGAGCATGATCCGGACCTCGGTAAAAAACAGTATCGACCCGGTGCACTACCTGACGAACATCTCCATGCACGCCCAAGACGCTAGAGCCGCACCCGAGTCGTGGCTGCCTTGGAGCTATCAGGAAACGTTGAACAGGCTCAACTGACCCGACGCCACGCCTCCGCCATTCCCGCCCGCAACGGAAGTCCATTGTAGATTAGCACCGCCAATTGCTCGGCGGGCAGCGCCGCAACTCCATCCGTGGTATGACGCGGCCACCACTGCAGACGGCCCTTCGAAAAACGCTTCTGAAATAACCAAAACCCCTGTCCGTCGTACACCAAAAATTTGAGCGCCGTGCCTGAACGATTACGAAAAACGAATAACGTGCCGAGGAACGGATCGAGCTGGAATTGTTGTCGGCACACGCAAGCCAAAGAATCGATACCCTTGCGGAAATCAACCGGCTCGCAAGCCACCAATACCTTCAGTTGAGGAACGATCTGGATCATGTGTGAGTGCCGTTGCCGAGCGCGCCGACCACGAAGCGACAAACAGATTCGACCAGCTCATTCTCTCCCTCGCGATTCGACGTTACGACCGTCAGGCTCCCCGATGCGCTCTCTACCGTCAGACGGCACATCGTTCCTTCACCCTGAACCGAGTTCAGCGGAGGGCGTCATCATGCCGCCCGACAAGCCCATCCCATGCGCCAGCTCCACGAACGCAGTCCGACTCGGAGCTATCGCGCTCACCTGCTCCGTTCCACTCCGTCCAGGCTTCTTGCTCAGGGAGCCTACTCCAGAAACCCTTCGTTGTCCTCCCTTGAGACGTTTGGCGCTCACAACCGCTCCATGAGTCTTTCGGACCTTCTTGAATCGCGCCGAATTCAAGCGGAGATGACGGCAGATCGCGCTCGGCGTATACCGATCCAGCAGCCCCACCGCCGCATTCCACAACTCCTCCGGGATCAAACGTCCGTGTGGCTTCGACCTCCATGATTCGAACTGTTTCTCAACCTCTGAAAGTCCCGCTTTCCTCGAGCGCATCGATTTGACCTCCTTGATGGATCTCTGCGCTCAGATTACAGATCCCACCTAGCAAGGTCACGCATTGGTACCGCAAGGACACATTTTTTCGCTTCCAACTGGCGCCACGGTTCGCCGTGACGCCCAATCTCCAGCTCCTGTTCCATCCAGCGCTCGATACCGCGGAGGATCGGATCTGGGTGTTCGGTATTCGAGCGCGACTAGCCATGTGAGAGACATGTAGCTCCCGAGCTGGTATCGTTCGAGTTGTGCAAGTCCTCCCGCTAGCCGCGATTCTCGTCTCGCTCGCCGCCGCCAACCCCTCTCAGGAAACCAAGGGTGCCGAGGAGCTATCGCCAGCCGACGTCAAGAGATTCATCGACCCAACGCGATTGATCAACTCCTTCGATTACAACTTCACCGCAAGCTTCCTGCCGGGAGACCTGAAGCTCTATTCCCATACACTGAGCCCGGTTTGGGCAATAAGCGATTGGACGGCAGTGTGGGCCGACATACCCTATTCCCACTTCTCGTTGCCTGAAGAGCGAGCGCCGTCGGGCGTCGGTGACGTGGTGATGGGCTGGGGGGCCATCCGATCGTAACTCCTCGCCGTGCCCTACTGGAGCGGGTTGGAACGTCGCGATTCGGAGGAGAAGCTACGCAGCGGAGTTGTCGCGTAGGGCGTCGGGGAGTAACACGGTTCCTGGCTGGTTGATGGCGGCGTAGGCCGCTTCGAGCATGTAGGCCCTGGGGTCGACGTTCTGAAGCTTCGCGGTCTCGCACAGGGTGTAGAACAGCGCTGCGACGTCGGTTCCGCGTTTCGTTCGACTGCCGTAGTGATTTTTGCGACCGACGACAGGTTCCCTAGGGCGCGCTCGGCGTGATTGTTGTCAAGCCAGACGAGAGGGTTTTCGGCGAACAGCGTGAGTGTCTCCCATCTCTCCAGCATGTAGCGGACCGCCTTGCCGAAGTCGCTTCGCGGCAATCTTCTTTGGCTCTCGCCCCATTGCCGAATCGCTTTCAAAATCCGCTGCGAACGTTGCTTGCGTAAACAAAGTCTCAGTTTCTGAGCTTTTTCATCGCCGGGAAACGGACCCGGGACCTCGCGTTCGACTTCGTACAGCTCTCCGATCAAACGAAGCACTTCGGAGCAAGCTTGCGGGTAGTGCTCGCTGGCTTCGTCGAACTTTCTTTTCACGTGCGCCCAGCAGTGGGCGAGACGAAACTGTGGACCGGCACGAGCCGCGTAGCCGTCTGGACCGGCTCGAGCTAGCACCTCGTACACCGCGTAGCCGTCCACAACCGCGATGCCGGAGTAGGTCCCCAGCACCTTTTGGCCATCTTCCGTCGATTTCGTCGGCAGCATTCGGTAGTACGCGATGTCCGGACTCGAAACGCCCCACACCGTGCCCGCCGACTTCTTCATCGAGCCCATCAGAGGCCACCGCGTTTCGTCGGCGTGGATGACGGGTGACTCCAAAACCTTCTCTCCCAGAGCGTCGTACACCGGATTCAGATGACGTGCCAGTACGTTCAGCTGGTCCCACAGCGTCTGGCTGTCGATATCTAGCCCTTCGCGGCGCATCATCCGAACCTGGCGCTCGAGAGGCATATGGTCCAGGTACTTGCTGATGGCCACTTCGGTCGCGAACTCCACCGAGTAGCGGCCTCCGGGCTGAAGCTTCGTCGCCGCCGGTGCGGTGACGACGTTCGCGTTACATCGGCTCGCCTACGAAATGCTGTCCTCGCTTCCATCGCTTCGCACTCCTTTCAAGACTGCTCACGATGGAATATTCCGACACGCTTGTCACGACGGGCCACGGCGAGGAGTTAACCATCATTCATGAAGATCTGACGCGCCGTTTCACGTCGAGTGTCGGATTCGTCGAGGTGCGAGCGCCCACCGGGAGCGCGGAGAAGGGTACGGGGTTCGATCGCTGGGTCGTGTCCCCGGGAGGGGCGATTGCGCTGAACCCCACCGATCTTTTTCCCATTTTCATCCGGGGCGGGTACTCCCACTCGACAGGCGGCGAGGCCGGTCGGCCAGTCCGTTTGGTGCAACTTAGCGTCAACACCGCGCACATTCTGCCAAAGGGGTTCTACGTTTCCGCGGTACCGGTCTTCGTGTTCGATCTGGAGCAGGATACGAACCTCTTCTCGTTGGGACTGGGGGGTGGACGCGCGATCACGAGGAACTTCGCGTGGTCCGCCGCCTACCTTCACTACGTAGCGGGATCCCAGACGTTCAGCCAAGCCTTCAGTTTCGGATTGAGCTTTATTTGGGGCGAAGAGCGGGTCGCGGGACAGCGATAGAGGCGGTTGGCGGGCCATGAGTGAGAATCGCCTGTCCGGATTTGACTCGTTTTCCCGGTATGAGTATACTTATAAGTATGAGTAAAAAACTGCAAATCGTTATGCCTGAGGGAGAATTGGACGCGCTCCGCAAGGCCGCTCGGAAAGAGGGACTCACCCTGAGCGAGTGGGCCAGAAGGGTTCTCAAGCTGGCCCAACAGGCTCAGGGCGGACCGACCCGAGACCAGAAACTAAGGGCTTTGCATCGTGCTCTCGAGTGCGAGCATCCCACGGCTGACATGGGGGACGTTCTAGCCAGCATCGAGAGGGGACGTGGTCTTCGTTGACTCGAACGTTCCCATGTACCTTGTGGGGCAACCCCACGCGAACCGCGATCGGCTAGAGCACTTCCTACGCTCTAACCCGGATGATCCCTACGTGACGAGCGCCGAAGTCTATCAAGAAGTCGTCCATCGCTACGTCGCCATCGACCGAAGGCAGGCCATTCAAGATTGCTTCGACGTCTTGAACGCGTTTGTTCAAACGGTGTATCCAATTACCAAAGAAGACGCCGAACGGGCCGCCGCAATCTCACTCGCGCAGCGCGGGCTCTCGGGACGGGACTGTCTTCACATCGCGCTGATGGAAAGGTACGGAGTGAAACGCGTCTTAACATGCGATGAGGACTTCGACCTCTGGCCCGGCATCTTGCGTCTGCCGTAGGAGGATGACCTTCGAAGCCCGGCCCGTCACGGGTCTGGGGATGTCCCGGCCGCTGTTGAATTTGGTCGGGTAGCGGCGGCACCTGTGAATACTCTTAGGCAGCAAACTCATCGCTGTCAAGAGATTTCTGTTTGCTTCTAAGCGCGTGAACGAGAGCGCCCATATGGCGATAGCCTTTGATACGCCGGAACTTTTTCTGCGCGGTGACGACGCCAAGAGCGGTCCATCCATGGTCCAGGTGAGTGATTCTTGGAGCGAGAACGATTGTCCGTTGATTTGGACGTCGTGCTGAGACAATCTCTCGGCGCTCTCCTCTCGATCTTCAGCGGTTTCACCCCCTGGAAGCAAGATGGCTCTCGATGACACCGTCTCGCCTGGACGCGCTTGATAGGGAAGGCCCAGATAGATTTGGCCATAAGGCGTCTGGAACTTGGTACTCAGAAGCCCATCAAAATCGGCGGTCGAAACTTCATAACCGTTCTCGGCGTTTGAAAGGGGATGTCCCGCCGGATGTTGAATTTGGGGTAGCGGCGGCTCCTTGGCCGGCCTAAGAATAGGTCTGCCAATAAACCGTCTCCAGAGGGGGACAAGGAGCCACCAATGCCTAGGAAATCGAAGAAGCCAGTAAGAAAGCAAACGCACTCGCCTACGGGCAAGGTAGTTGGCCAAGTCGGTCAGATACTGCTACCGATGATAGCTGGGATCGCGGCCACGAAGGCGGATCTGACGGAATGGGTGTACGAGCAAGGACTGACAGCTCTGCACCTACTGCTCAGAGAGGACGCCGAGGAGATCGCGGGGCTCAAGGGCAAGCACGAGAAGGAGCGAACTCATAACCACTGTGGGAGCACGAACGGAGAGCTGAGCTTCGGTGGTCGTCGCATCCAAGTGTCGCGACCTCGAGTTCGCTCGAAGTCGGGCGAGGAGGCGTCGCTTCCACACTTCGAAGCCTTCCGCGAAGAAGACCCGCTTCCAGAGCGAGTGTTGAATCAGATCTTGGTGGGGGTATCGACCCGAAATTACGAATCGAGTCTGGACAAACCCGCGGCCAAGTTGAAGTCTCGTGGCACGAGTAAGAGTGCCGCCAGCCGTCACCTCGTGAGCCAGACGACTAAGAAGCTCGAGGAATACCTGTCTCGGCGGCTAGAGGAGTTCGAGCTTGCGGCACTGATGCTGGATGGCCTTGAGGTGGCCGGACAGACCGTCGTCGTAACTCTCGGTATCACAATAGATGGAACGAAGGTGCCCCTGGGTATATGGCTGGGCTCGACGGAGAACTCTCGGGTGTGCACCGCGATGTTGCAGGACCTTCTCGAGCGAGGCTTGCGCGTCGATGAGTCGATTCTCTGCGTAGTGGACGGAGGCAAAGGCATCCGCAAGGCACTCGTCGACGTTTTGGGGGACCTCGCGGTCATCCAAAGGTGCCAGATCCATAAACTCCAGAATCTTCGTTCGTACCTTCCCAAGTCTCGTCACGCCTACGTGCTCCAGACGATGAAGGAAGCCTACAAGTGCAAGAGTGCCGACAAGGCGCGCAAGCGACTTCAGGCATTGGTGTCGTGGCTCGAGCGAAACGGCTACGACGAAGCTGCCGGAAGCCTTCGTGAAGGGATGGAAGAGACACTCACGGTCGTGAAGCTCGCGCTGCCCGCCTTACTTCGCCAGTCTCTTGCCACGACGAACGCCATTGAGAATCTCAACGGAACCATTCGCAGAGTATCGAGAAACGTCAAGCGTTGGTAGAGTCCTTCCATGGTTCGCCGATGGACCGCTCTTGGCGTCGTCACCGCGCAGAAAAAGTTCCGGCGTATCAAAGGCTATCGCCATATGGGCGCTCTCGTTCACGCGCTTAGAAGCAAACAGAAATCTCTTGACAGCGATGAGTTTGCTGCCTAAGAGTATTCACAGGTGCCGCCGCTACCCGACCAAATTCAACAGCGGCCGGGACATCCCCGGTTGAAACGCTGACCGGGTTATACCGATTGAGAGGCGCGTCGTTGGGCTGGAGGACACCGCGCCCGAAGTCCGCGGTGAAGCTTGCCAAGGCTTCCGCCTCGACAGTGATGTCTTCCTGGATTCTCCTTCCAGTAAATTCCGTCACAACCGTGTACCGGCCCTCCTCGAGGGGAATAAAGGCGACTCCACTCTTGTCAGTGTCCTCCTCGGCCACCACGTCCTCATTCTGAAGGATCGTGATGGTCACCTGGACAACTTGCTGGGTGTCCTGTATGGCTGCTACACGGACTGCGCCGATCACCGCTTGGACCGGAGCAGGGAATGCGAGCGCCGCGAGCAGGATGAGAGCGACCACGGTGGCGGTTCGGCCAGCGAGAGTCCGAACCAGATCGTGTCGACTGTCGGCGAGTGATGCCGGCCCAGTGAACTGGGCGCTATGCAAGGAGTTGACCCTCTCATCATGGTTCTCCTTTCTCAGGATGTTACGGGAGCGATGTCGCGGAGCATACCAGTGGCCCGTCGGCGACGTCAAAGGGAAGCATCCGCCACTATCGGGGGGATTCTTGGGGGGCGTCGCTGGAGGAAGGACGACGGGCGCTTCTGACCAAGAAAAAAGCCCCGCCGCCCAATCTGGACGGCGGGGTCTCGATGGTTGAAAAAAGTCGGCCGCCGTTTAGGCAGGCTTTACGTTCGCGGCTTGGGGGCCTTTCGGACCCTGCGTTACCTCAAACTCGACTGCTTGACCCTCTTGGAGCGAACGGAAACCGTCGCCCGCAATCGCTGAAAAGTGAACAAAAACGTCAGGGCCGTCTTCACGCTGAATGAAGCCGAAGCCCTTGCTGTCGTTGAACCACTTCACGGTACCAGTTGCCATGCGTGGTCTACCTCCTTTCTTTCGTAGATCACCGACCAGGTCGGGGTAAGGTGTAGACTCTGCGCTGACAAACGAAAAAAGCCACAGGGTCTCTTGTCTCTCCCTGTGGCGCCTAATCGCTTTCCTAATCAAGAAGAAAAACTACACTTTACAAAAAGAACGATAGCACGGATGGAGCGAGAACGTCAACTCAAGTCTTCCAGCGGAGCCGGGGGGCAGGTTGGGGGCCCCTAAGGGCCTTGGGCTGGTGCTAGCTCGTACGCGTGGGTGATGGCAGGCCGGATTCTGTGGGGCCCCCCGGGGCAGGCTCTTGCTCCGGTGGATTCAGTTCTCTATGATCCGCCGGTGCCCAAGGCCTGGTGTCTTTCAAGGAGATTGACATGTCTACAAGAATCCATTTGTTGTTGACGGTGCTCTTTGTGCTTCCGTTGGCGTTCGCCTCATGCGCGGATACGACCGACGTTGAAGAGCCTACCAACACCGCGGAAACCGCTGACGTCGTGGGGGATGTGCGGTTCGAGACGTCCTGCGCCGAAGAGATCCAGGGGGCCTTCGACACTGCCGTCGCAACGCTCCACTCGTTCGAGTTCGACGAGGCACGCGGCATGTTCGAGGCGATTCGCGTCCGAGAACCCCGGCTGTGCAGCGGCTGTATGGGGTGTGGCCATGACGTATTATCACCCCCTGTGGGCGCCGCCCACGGAGGAAGAGCTCAGGTTGGGTGCGGAAGCGGTGGAGAGAGCAAGGAGCATGGAGACGACGGAGCGGGAGGCGCTCTACATCGAGGCGATTGGAGCTTTTTTCGATAATGCTGCGGGCGTTCTTCACCGGGAACGTGCCATCCGCTACGAGAGCGCGATGGCCGAGGTGAACGCCCAGAACCCGGACGATAAGGAAGGCGAGATCTTCTATGCCCTTGCCATCCTCAGCAATGCCGACCCGACCGATAAGACGTACGCTGTGCAGAAGCGGACGGGCGCCATGCTCGAGCCGCTTTTTGTCGACATGCCAAACCATCCGGGCTTGGCGCACTACATCATCCACAGCTACGACTATCCGTCTCTCGCCGAGCGCGCGGTCGAGGCCGCTCACCGCTATCTCGACATCGCTAGATCGATGCCCCACGCGCTACACATGTCGGGACACATCTTCACCCAATTGGGAATGTGGGATGACTCTATTGGCGCCAACATCCGCTCGGCTGAAGCGGCGCGAGCGCGCGGAGAGCGCTTCGGTATGGCACAGGCCCAAATGAACGAGATACATGCTTTGGACTACCTCAGTCTATGCCTACTTGCAGAAGGGACAGGACGACGACGCGGGGCGAATCGTCGAGGATATCGACTCGACAAGCGATATGAACTGGCGCTACGGTGTCGTGAGCTTCAACGCAGGCGCCGCCCCGGCGCGATATGCGATGGAGAGGCAAGATTGGGAAGCGGCTGCGTCGCTCGAGCCGCGCGATGCTGCCGACCAGGCGGGTGGGGGCGACTGGGTTAGGGGCTCCGTCGCGTTGCGCTACTGGGCGCGCGCGGTAGGCGCAGCTCGCAGCGGGCAAATCGAACAGGCTGAGCGCGACCTGGTCGAGCTCGAGAGGTTGGCAAGCGAGATGCAAAGCGCTGAGACAGTTTGGGGGCGTAACACGAGCGAGGTCTTGCGACTTCAAGCAACGGCATGGCTGGCTCTGGCGAAGGACGAACCGGAGCGTGCCTTGGAGCTCATGCGATCCGCGACCGAACTGGAGGACGAGACCGACAAGAGCGGCCTGAGCCCGGGCCGCGTCCTTCCTGCGACACGAGCAACTGGGGGACATGCTGGCCGAGTTGGGGCACCCGCAAGAGGCGCTGGCCGAATACGAAGCCTCGCTTGGCCAAGTGCCACGGCGCTTCAATAGGCTATGTCGGAGCGGCCCCGAGCAGCGCAGGCTGTCGGAGAGCCGGAGGTAGCGCGCGGCTACTTCGAGCAGCTATTGGAACTGGCAGCCGAGGATAGCACTCGTGCCGAGTTGGGCGAGGCGCGAGAGGTCACCAGTGCACCGCCGTCGTAGATTCAAACGAGAACCTTTGAACCCGGTAGACGATTGGCAGCGGCCACGCCTGCAGTCTTGTGCTCGCTTCCTATAACGGGAGAGGAGGAAAGTGATGCGAATCGCCATTCTTGCGGTCCTGATCATTGCATGCTCGTCAGCGGCGTCAGCTCAGGACCCGTGGGAGGGCACGAAGATCTTCCAGGCTAGCCAGATCCTGGCGCCGGGGGAGAGGAACGGACCTCATCACACCGTGGAAGACGAAGTTCCCACCGAGGGCTTCTACTTCGCGTTCACGCTCCACACCGACTTCGGCGACCTGACTCCTCTAGGAGGGGATCTGCTGAACAAGCGGATCCGGGAGACCAACGCTCTCGAGGCCCTCCACGAGGTCTCGAAGACAGAGGTCTTCCTCGAGGCCGCCGGGCGCTCACTCGAGTCGGTGGGAAAGAGTATGGTGAACGTGGTCAAGGATCCAGAAGGTACGGCCCAAGGTCTTGGTGGAGGCATCAAGCGCTTTGGCGTCAACCTAGGCCGCAAGACGCAGCGCGCGGCAGAAGAGGTCACTGGCGACGACGAAGAAGAGCAATCGACGACGGGCACGGCGGAGAGTGTGGCGAATGCGGTCCTCGGTGTGAACAAGGCCGCTCGGGTATGGGCGGAGAAGCTGCAGGTTGATCCCTACAGCCGGAATCCGATCCTTCAGAAGACGCTCGTCGAGGTCGCCAAGCTCGACGCCGCGGGCGGGATTGCGGCGAAGGTGGCGGTGCCCATCCCGACGGTAGTCAGCGCGACCTCGTCCGTGAGTGGCCTCGTCTGGGGTAAGGACCCCGAGGAGCTTCGAAAGAACAACGAGGTCTGGCTCCGGGAGCTGGGTGTTTCGGACGAGCTCGCGAACGAGTTCTTTTGGAACAGAAACTTCACCTTGACCGATCAGACCCGCTTCGTCGCCGCGCTCCAGTCGGTGAAGACGACGGGGCTGGCCGACTACGTCGACGCAGCCCGAGGCGCGACGACCCCGCGCGAGGCCCTCTTTTACGTCGAGAGCGCGGAGATGCTGCAGCGCCAACACTCCGCGTTGCCGGCGCAGGAGGTGCTCACTGATTCCCGCGCCATGGTCGCAACGGTGTCGGGCGTGGCGATGGTACTGCTCCCCCTCGACTATCTGGCCTGGACGGAACACGTCTCGGAGGCGAGCAGCGAGATCGCGGAGCGGGCAACAAAGGAGCTGGGAGCAAGCGGGCTCGAGAGGCACCTGACGGGTCAGGCCTCGGAGCGGGCCGCCAGGAGCTGGAGGCGTTGGGTTGGAGTCTAAGCGAGCGGGTTCCCTCCGGCGCATTCGCGGGGACCGCCGGCAAATAGCTTTGCCACGCGACGCGACACTCGTCTAGAGAAAGAAATTCTATGCGTTCCCTCATGCTCGCCTGTAGTCTCGTACTCGGCGTGCAAAGCGTCTTCCTTGTACTTGAGACGGCCGGGCAAAACAAAACAGTCCGCCTCGAGGGCGACGGTCGACTTGGACCGGAAGCGGATGAGCACCGCCGGGTCTCGTCGGCGTATGGGTGGGAAGGCACTCCTCACTCCGTGATCCCCAAAATGATCGAGCTGGCGGCGGTGAACGAGGACGATGTGGTGTACGAGCCGGGGTGCGGGGATGCCCGGATTGTCATCGCCGCAGTTCAAGCGGGAGCCAAGAAGGGACTCGGCGTCGACATCGATCCGGATCTGGCCGAAGTGTGTTACGCGCGTGTGAAGGCCGCCGGACTAGAGGACAAGATCGAGATCTACTGGGGCAACGCGCTGGGCATCGACATGTCCGAAACCACCGTTGTGTTCCTGTTCATGGGGAAGGCCTTCAACATGGTGATGCGGCCGATGCTCTGGGAACAGCTCGCGGTCGGCTCACGGGTCGTGTCCAACGATTTTCCGATGGGGGACTGGGAGCCGGATAAGACAGTTCGCGTGGAGACCCCCGAGCGGACCTATGTCCTTTACTTGTGGACGATCACTCCTGAGATCAAAGAGAGGTCGTCCGGGGGATAGCCGCACCAGGCGTCAAACGAGCAGGCTCCCCCGATCTAACGCGACGACGGTCCCCAGCCGCTTTCGGTCTTGAAGGGGTTCGTCAGCGTGCCAAGCCCCTCGTAGGAGCAAATCTGGATGTCTCCGTCGACCATGAAACGCCCAAAGCCACCGTGGGAGCCAGGAGGCGTGCCCATGGCGATCACCGTACCGACCGGAACGGTCAAGAGGTTGGAAAGATACGCCCCTAACTCGTACACGCTGTGCCACGCCTGAGCCGTGCTGGAGTTCTGCACCAGCTCGCCGCCGACGGTCATTTTCAGGCGCATGTTCAGAGGATCGACAAACTCCTGCGGGACGAGGAACGGGCCAATGGGTTTTTGGCTGGCCTTCCCCTTGCGCAAGAGAAAGTCTACAAAGGGCACTTCGTCGGCCCCCCGCCCTTGGCGATCGGAGATATCATTGGTGTTGGTATACCCGAACATGTAGTTCTTCACCTTGTCCACCGGTACGCGCCGCATGGGTCTGCCGACCACGCCGATAAGCTCGCACTCGTACTCGTATTGGTTGCTCTCGTCGAAATGGAAATTGATGACCTGGTCACCGTCACCAATGAAAACCTCCGGCGTGTTGGGAATCATGAAGACGCGGGGATTGACCGGTCGATCGTCATCGGGGGGCGCTCCCACCAGCCGGGTATCGACGGCGCCGGCGGGCGCGGCTCCACCGGCTCGGGCGTGTTGAGGACCCGTCGGTAGTTGGCAAACCCGTACATGGCCATCCGCGGCACGAACGGCGCGAGCACGTCAACGGCGGTGTAGTCGTGGATATAGGCCGGCCGGTTGCTGTCGATCATGGGCCCGACGTGAGCGACGATTTGCTTGATCTTGGGCCCCGCGGTTTCCCACTGTTCGACGATGGACATCACGTCGTTGGGAATCCCCGTCTGGTTGACCGCCTGGGCCGCGGCGGGAAGCTCCACGACGACGCCGCCGATCTCCTGCGGCTCCGTGGGATATCGCATAACCAACCCCACAAACGTGCTGTTCTGGTAGCTGAACTTTCCGATCCCAAACCGCTCGCCCGCGGTCTGCGCCTACGCAGTGGTGGACGAACACATCACCGCGAGTGGGATGGCGACGATGAACGCCAACATAGTCTTCCTCATCGATTCCTCCTTTGATGGTTCTACGCCAGGGGCGTATCACGACCAGCGACCCAGAGTCAAGGAATGTGCCAACGTTCGACGTTGATGTTGGATGAGCAGAGACAAAAGTCGGGAGGGAAGTGGCCGTGCAGTGCCGTGCACCGGCGTCACCCAGAGCGCAGCACCGCCAGCCTCAAACTACGGCGCCTGCCCCGTCCGTTCTAACGCGACGTGCCCGCCGGCATCTCCGTCTTGAGAGGGTTGGTCAGCGTGCCAAGCCCTTCGTACGAACAAATCTGTATGTCGCCGTCCACCATGAAGCGCCCGAGACCACCGTGGGAGCCGGGAGGCGTGCCGAGGGCGATCACCGTACCGACCGGAACGGTGAGCAGGTTGGAAAGATACGCCCCCAACTCGTACATACTGTGCCACGCTTGACTCGTGTGGGAGTCCTGCACGAGCTCGCCGCCGACCGTCATCTTCAGCGCCATGTTCAGAGGATCGGCAAACTCCTGTGGGACGATGAACGGACCAATGGGTTTCGAGGTGTCCTTCCCCTTCATGGTGATGAAGTCTATGCGCCACTCGTCGGGCTGACGGCCCTGGCGATCGGAGATGTCATTGGTGTTCGTGTACCCGAACATGTAGTTCTTCACCTCGTCGACCGGTACGCGCCGCATCGGCTTGCCGACCACGCCGAGAAGCTCACACTCGTACTCGTACTGGTTGCGCTTGTCCCCATGCCAATTGATGACCGGCTCACCGTCGCCGATAAAAACCTCCGCGGTGTTGGGAATCATGAAGACGCGGGGATTGACCGGTCGATCGTCGTCAGGGGAGCGCTCCCACAAGCCCGGTATCGAGGGGCCCGGCGGGCGGTCTACCGGGTCGGGCGTGTTGAGTACCGCTCGGAAGTTGCCGAACCCGTACAGTGCCATCCGCGGCACGAGCGGCGCCAGCACGTCCACGGCCGTGTAGTCGTGGATATAGGCCGGCCGGTTGTTGTCGATCATCGGCCCGACGTGGGCAACGACCTGCTTGATCCTAGGCCCCACGATCTCCCACTGTTCGATAATGGACATCACATCGTTGGGAATCCCTGTCTGGTTGGCCGCTTCGGTCGCGGCGGCAAGCTCCACAACCACACCGCCGATCTCCTGCAGCTCGGTGGGATAGCGCATGGCCAGACCCACAAAGGTGCTGTCCTGATAACTGAACATCCCGATCCCGAACCGCTCGCCCGCCGCCTGCGCCTGCGCCGGCACGGTGATCGCTGAACACATCACCGCAAGAACGATGGCGACAATGAACGCCGACATAGTCTTCCTCATCGGTTCCTCCTTTGGCTACCCCACGCCAGACAGGGCTCTCAGCATGCGTGATTCATGTGGCGTACCACGACCTGCGACTCCTGTCAAGAGACGCCAAGGGATTAGTCCAATCGCAGAAAGGAAGGCGGCAGGGAAGGAATCATGCCGTGCTGTGCACTGACGTCACTCCAGCGCACAGCACGGCCAAAGGCAAGTACTCGAGTACGTTCTAACGCGACGTTCCTGACGGCGTCTGCACCTTGAACGGGTTGGTCAATGTGCCAAGCCCTTCGTACGAGCAAATCTGGATGTCGCCGTCCACCATGAAGCGCCCAAGACCACCATGGGAGCCGGGAGGCGTGCCGAGGGCGATCGCCGTACCGACCGGGACGGTGAACAGATTCGAAAGAAACGCTCCCAACTCGTACATACTGTGCCACGCCTGACTCGTGTGGGAGTCCTGCACGAGCTCGCCGCCGACCGTCATCTTCAGCGCCATGTTCAGAGGATCGGCAAACTCCTGCGGGACGATGAACGGACCAATAGGTTTCGAGGTGTCCTTCCCCTTGCTGAGGGTTCGGTCTCCGCCCCAGTCGTCAGTGCGGCCCTGGCGATCGGAGATATCGTTCGTGTTGGTGTACCCGAACATGTAGTTCTTCACCTCATCCACTGGAACGTTCCGCATGGGCTTTGCGACGATGCCGAGCAGCTCGCACTCGTACTCGAACTCGGTGCGCTTGGGCCCACTGAAATTAACGACCGGCTCACCGTCACCGATAAAAACCTCGGGCACGTTGGGAATCATGAAGACACGGGGATTGACCGGTCGGTCGTCGTCGGGGGAGCGCTCCCACAAGCCGGGTATCGAGGGTGCCGGCGGGCGGTCTACCGGGTCGGGCGTGTTGAGTACGCGTCGGTAGTTGCCAAAGCCGTACATGGCCATCCGCGGGACGAACGGGGCGAGCACGTCAACGGCCTCGTAGTCGTGGATATAGGCCGGCCGGTTGTTGTCGATCATCGGCCCGACATGGGCAACGGTCTGTTTGACCTTGGGCCCCACGGTCTCCCACTGTTCGACAATGGACATCACATCGTTGGGAATCCCCGTTTGGTTGGCCGCCCGGGCCGCGGCGGGAAGCTCCACAACGACACCGCCAATCTCCTGTGGCTCCGTGGGATAGCGCATGGCCAAGCCCACAAACGTGTTGTTCTGGTAGGTGAACATCCCGATCCCGAACCGCTCGCCCGCGCCTTGCGCCCACGCCGGTACCGCGGTCGCAGAACACATCACAGCGAGGACGATGGCGACAATGAACGCCGAAATAGTCTTCCTCATCGGTTCCTCCTTTGGCTGCCCCACGCCAGACATGGCTCTCCATCATGCCTGTCTCAGGCCGGAGTAATAGCACTAGCAGCTAGCCTGTGTCAAGGCGTGTGCCGGAGAACGGGGTCCAGTGCCGCTTCGTCGCGTCCTACAAGATCCGCCTCGCGTAGTCAGTCGCCACCGTTTGCGATGCGGTCCTTCTGGGCTTTCTCGATTTACTTGGAGCAGGCACTCCTGTCGCCAAGGGCGTCGCAGCTCATGAGCTAGAACCGGCGTCTGACGCCATGGCGTGGCAAGATCTCGTATATTTGTTTCACAGAACTGCAGTTCAAGCGCTAGACCCATGCTAGACTGGCGCGTATTGCGCGAGCCGGTCGGGCGTTCGAAGGCCCAAGTTCTCGCTAGGAGGAATGCTGTGAAGAAACACTCGCTGCTGATTGTAACGGTTGGTGGCCGTGCTGTCTTGCGTTGCGCTCGCGGGCAGCCAGCCTCCGAATCAAGAGCCGGTCGACTTGCCCGAGGGCGAGGGGAAGGCTCTCGTAGAGGCGCAATGCGCGCTGTGCCACGGACTCGACCTGGTCACCGACGCCGGGTACACGCGAGACGGCTGGGTGACCGTGCTCACGTCCATGGTTGACCTGCCGGAGGCCGAGATCGCCGCCGCGGCGGACTATTTGGCGAAGTACTTCGCCGAGTCGCCAAAGCCTCCTGCGGTCGTGATTCCCGACCCCACCTCGGTCTCGATACAGGAGTGACTGGTACCCACGCTTGGCTCGCGGCCGCATGATCCGCTGTACGCCCCGGACGGCTCCATCTGGTGGACGGGACAATGGGCCACGTGCTGGGGCGACTCGATCCCGCGACCGGCGAACTGAAGGAATATCCGCTCAAGACACCGAACTCAGGGCCTCACGGTCTCACGGCCGACGAAGCGGGCAACATCTGGTACACCGGGAACTCCGCAAGCCTCGTCGGCAAGCTCGATCCGAAAACCGGCGAGGTCACGGAATACCCGATGCCCGACCCCGCCGCTCGCGATCCGCACACGCCGATCTTCGACAGCGCGGGCAACCTCTGGTTCACCGTCCAGCGCGGCAATATGGTGGGGCGGCTGGACCCTGAGACGGGAGACATCAAACTCGTCACTTCACCCACGCCGGGATCGCGGCCGTACGGTATCGTCATGAATTCCGAAGGCACCCTGTTCTCCGTGTGGTTCGGCACCAACAAGGTGGCCCGCATCGATCCCGACACGATGGAGATTCACGAGTACACGTTGCCCAATCCGGAGTCCCGTCCGCGACGTCTAGCGCTGACGAGTGACGATGTGGTCTGGTACTCGGATTACTCCCGTGGCTATCTGGGCCGACTCGACCCCGAAACGGGCGACGTCAAGGAATGGCCCTCCCCGGGTGGACCGAAATCCCAGCCTTACGGAATTGCCGCCATAGGCGACATCGTGTGGTACAGCGAATCGGCAGTCAGTCCGAATACACTCGTGCGCTTCGACCCCAAGACGGAGAAATTCCAGACGTGGATCATCCCGTCTGGTGGAGGTGTCGTCCGGATGATGATGGCAACGCCGGAGGGTAACCTGGTTCTCGCCTGCAGCGCGGTGAATCGCGTGGCCTTGGTGGAAGTAGAGGACGACGCCCAGTCTGAGTAGGGGGCAGCCAGGTCGGCGAACACTTTCCGGACGATCAGCAAGAGGTCAAGGACATGGAGGGTTTGCCGTCGGCGCGCTGCGCCTTCAGTTGACGGCGAAGCAATAGAAGTGCCCCGCGCCGCCGGTCCCGTTGAAATCCTCCAAGGCGCAGCCCCTCGTCGAGTGCGAAGAATTCCACGACGTGTTCCATGAACTCTGCCGGTCGTGATGGCCGATCATGGCACTGCCGTCGGAGCCGTCATAGGTCCAGTTGTGGCAAGTGAGATCTTGGCCCTGGGACGCCGTCCCCGGGGGAAAGGCTCGGCCATGCGAATCGGACCCCGTGAGCATATCGTGCTCGTTGTTCGTCCCTTCGGGGCGGAGGCGGCCGTTTACCAGCTCGCCCCTCTCGGTCAGCGCCGTTTCGCGATAGATCAGATTGGTGTCGTGTTGAATGTCGCCATGCAGATCGGCGAGGCTGGGGGCAATCATGACGCCCTTGGCGTTGTGCCACGGCCCGTCGCCGATGCGGTCGCGTGCATTGACGGCCGGCTCCGTGGGCGTGCCATGCGTGCTCAAATAAGAACGCCAAGTGCGATCGCCCGCCCCCGCGGCCGTCGCCAGACGCTGGCAAGTCGCATCGGCGCCGGCGAGCCCGCCGAGGTCGCCGCTGTGGGTTTCGCTTGTGACGAAGAAGGTCATAGGCACATCCGTCTCCTGCTGCCCAAGCAGCGTAGCCGACGTCAACGCGGTCGCCGCTATCGCGGCAAGAAGAATACGTGTTGCTCTCATTTTTCTTCTCACCCCTCTCTAGAAGCGGAAGATGACCCTGCCCGGGTTTTGTGGACATCAACCGAGGCGCGACAATGCGCCTGGAGGCGTCCATGGGAGAACGACGACGCAGGAAGTTCACGGGGGAGTTCAAGAAGGAAGCGGTCCGGCTGTTCAGGGAGGGCGAGGGCAGCATCGGCCAGGTCGCTAAGGAACTGGACCTGACGGAATCGGCCCTTCGAAACTGGGTGAAACAATACAAAGTTGATCACGGTGAAGGTCCACGCGAGGCTCTGACGACGGCGGAACGTGATGAGCTCCGTTCGCTACGGCGTCGAGTGCGTACGTTGGAGCAAGAGCGAGAAATATTAAAAAAGGCGGCGGCCTTCTTCGCGAAGGAAAGCGAATGAGATTCAAATTCATTCACGCGGAGCGGGCCAACTACCCGGTGCGGGTGATGTGCCGAGTTCTGAGGGTATCGACCAGCGGCTACTACGCTCAGATGAAGCGCGCGCCCAGCAAGCGACAGTGTGAGGATGGGAAGCTGAAGCTGCGCATCCAAGCGATCCACGCCCATAGCCGTGGTACCTACGGCAGGGAGCGTGTACGTCGCCAGCTTGACGGGGAGAACGTCGAGGTAGGCAAGCAGCGAGTGGCACGGCTGATGCGTGAGATGGGCCTGCAGGGTCTGCCCAGCAAGCGTTTTCGCCGCACGACCGACAGCAAGCACGATCGCCCCATCGCACCCAACGTGCTCGGCCGGAACTTCGAAGCCGAACGACCGAACCAGTTCTGGGTGACGGACATAACCTACATCCGGACTTGGGAAGGCTGGCTCTACTTGGCGGTCATCCTCGATCTGTTCTCGCGTCGTGTCGTAGGCTGGGCGATGCAGCCCCATCTGCGCGCGGAGCTTGCTCTCGAGGCGCTTCACATGGCCTTGGGGCGCCGCCTGCCGGAAAGTGGCTTGGTGCATCATTCAGACCGTGGTACTCAATACGCGGCTGCGACCTACCAGGCCGTGCTCGATGAGTACGGCATCGTGTGCTCGATGAGCCGCAAGGGTGATTGCTGGGACAACGCCGTGACCGAGAGCTTCTTAGGCACGCTCAAGACCGAGCTCCTCCACCGATGTAGTTGGCCAACACGACGTATGGCCAAAGACGCGGTCGCGAGCTACATCGAGGGGTTCTACAATCCGTATCGACTCCACTCGTCACTCGATTACAACAGCCCAATGGTGTTCGAACGGATTCATGACCTCAAAACGGCTCATGCGAGATAATCAACCTGTCCACTTTTCCTGGGCAAGGTCACATAGACCTCGTTGCTTTCATCTTCCAAAGGTGTCGGCCGTTTGTCGGTAGGCTTCAGCTTGGCTTCGTCCGGAACCAGCGCCGCGGCTCGTCTCCACTCGTCGTGGCGGCGAACGCCTTCCAGGATCAGGTTCACGACATCCTGAGGTGGACCTAGGGGGCCGTGGGAGGACTCGATGTCCTCGCGCGCGGCGAAGGCGAATGTTCCTGGAAAGGGTTTGACGAAGAGTTGATAGACGGCGTCCGGTCCGTTGAGGCTCTGCACGCGCGCCGCTCTGAGACGACCTTCTTCGAATGCGAGCGTCGCCTGCACGGTATCTTCAGCGGTCAGCAGGCTCAGGACGCCGGTAGGTGAGATGTGTGTAACTCCTCGCCGTGCCTCACTGGAGCGGGTTGGAACGTCGCGATTCGGAGGAGAAGCTACGCAGCGGAGTTGTCGCGTAGGGCGTCGGGGAGTAACACGGTTCCTGGCTGGTTGATGGCGGCGTAGGCCGCTTCGAGCATGTAGGCCCTGGGGTCGACGTTCTGAAGCTTCGCGGTCTCGCACAGGGTGTAGAACAGCGCTGCGACGTCGGTTCCGCGTTTCGTTCGACTGCCGTAGTGATTTTTGCGACCGACGACAGGTTCCCTCAGGGCGCGCTCGGCGTGATTGTTGTCAAGCCAGACGAGAGGGTTTTCGGCGAACAGCGTGAGTGTCTCCCATCTCTCCAGCATGTAGCGGACCGCCTTGCCGAAGTCGCTTCGCGGCAATTCTCTTTGGCTCTCGCCCCATTGCCGAATCGCTTTCAAGATCCGCTGCGAACGTTGCTTGCGTAAACGAAGTCTCAGTTTCTGAGCTTTTTCATCGCCGGGAAACGGACCCGGGACCTCGCGTTCGACTTCGTACAGCTCTCCGATCAAACGAAGCACTTCGGAGCAAGCTTGCGGGTAGTGCTCGCTGGCTTCGTCGAACTTTCTTTTCACGTGCGCCCAGCAGTGGGCGAGACGAAACTGTGGACCGGCACGAGCCGCGTAGCCGTCTGGACCGGCACGAGCTAGCACCTCGTACACCGCGTAGCCGTCCACAATCGCGATGCCGGAGTAGGTCCCCAGCACCTTTTGGCCATCTTCCGTCGATTTCGTCGGCAGCATTCGGTAGTACGCGATGTCCGGACTCGAAACGCCCCACACCGTGCCCGCCGACTTCTTCATCGAGCCCATCAGAGGCCACCGCGTTTCGTCGGCGTGGATGACGGGTGACTCCAAAACCTTCTCTCCCAGAGCGTCGTACACCGGATTCAGATGACGTGCCAGTACGTTCAGCTGGTCCCACAGCGTCTGGCTGTCGATATCTAGCCCTTCGCGGCGCATCATTCGGACCTGGCGCTCGAGAGGCATATGGTCCAGGTACTTGCTGATGGCCACTTCGGTCGCGAACTCCACCGAGTAGCGGCCTCCGGGCTGAAGCTTCGTCGCCGCCGGTGCGGTGACGACGTTCGCGTTACATCGGCAGCGGTACTTTTTCCGCAAATGCCGTTCGATGACGAAGCTCCGCTTCACCACCGTCACCACTTCCGATTCCTCGTATTGACCCGCCATCTCGCCCAGCTCGCCGTCGCACACCGAGCACTTTTTCTCTGTCTCGGCGAGTCCGATTACTTTGTCGACCACGGGAAGATGAGGCTGTTCGCGCGGGCCGTGCCCTTTCTTCTTGTTCTTTTTAGCCTTCGTTTTCTTCCGGGTCCGCTTTCCGTCGATGCGGAAAATGCTCTCTCGCTTTTCCTGTAGTTGCTTGAGAACCGACAGTTCAAGTTGCTCCGTTTCCGGCACACCATAGAGTCTCGCCAGTTCCACTCGCAGACGAACGTTTTCATTGACGAGGCGCTGGTTCTCGTTATCAACGAGGAGAGCTATCTGGCGGAGTGTTTCGAGGTCGTGTTCGTTTTTTATGCGAACCACGGAATACGATTAGATCATAGAGACGATCTCACGGCAAGTGAAAAATGCTTCATTTCAGGAGGTGACAAAGATATTTTTCCGACCAACCGGCTCCCCTCCAGAAACAACGACAACTCTGTCGTCGTCAGTCGCACTGGCTCGCCGTCACCGCTGGACCACAGGCATGCGAACTTTCCCTCTTCGAGACGTTTCGCGTAGACGCACAGTCCGGTCCCGTCCCAGTGCAGAACTTTCGCGCGGATTCGGTTGCGGCTGACGAACAAGTACAGCTCACCGCTCAGCGGGTCACGACCAAGCTCGTTCATCACCAGCGCCGACAGACCGTCAAAGCCCTTGCGGAGATCCGCCGGCGCCGCGTACGCCCATGCCGACACCCGACGGCTATTCCACTTCATCCCAGCTGCTCAACAAGCCGCAGCAGCCGCTGTTCCGACAGACCCTCGATTCGATACCCTCGCGGGGTTACCAGCGTAATCTCCGTGCGTTTTTCCGATTCCACGACTTCGACACGCCGAACGATACCCCTCATAGCCTCCTCTCGATTCCATCGAGATAGACTCCAGCCACTCACCCCGAGCCCCCTCGCGACACCCTCAAGGCTCGCGCCCTGATCCTTCATCTGATTCAGATACAGCACCGCTTCGCGACGTTGTTCCCGCGAGTAACGCCGCCCTCGACCTGTGCGGCCACGATTTTCTTCACGTGCTCGCCTACGAAATGCTGTCCTCGCTTCCATCGCTTCGCACTCCTTTCAAGACTGCTCACGATGGAACATTCCGACACGCTTGTCACGACGGGCCACGGCGAGGAGTTACTCTTTGCTCACCCCCGCCCGCAGAGGCGGGTGCTAGCCTTTCGTTAAGGCCATCTTCCTACTTTTCCGTACGCCGCACAAATCGGTTCCGGCCTAGTGAAGGCACGGGCGTGCCCGGCGTCAAAGCCGGCTTTAGCCGGTGAAATACAGCCAGATGAGAACGACGAGAACCACGAGCGCGAAGCTCAAGGCCATGTCGACGCGTTTTTCCTTGGGGACTTCTGGTGGGCGAGCCGGGGCATCCGGTGTCTCCGCCGTGGCGTAGGTGAGGCCAGCCAGTTGTCTATCGGAGGCGGGCGGTGCGCTTAAGCTGACCACCGCAAACCCCAGCCGCTTCATCGGCTGCGTCGGAATAGGTATACCGTCTTAGGGCCACCACATCCAGGGACTGACCAATTGGGCTGCGAACCGAGAAGGTGTTCCTGGTTAGGAATGTTGCCAAAGCGCGGGCTCGCGGGGCTCGCCAGTCCCGCCCTGGAAGCGGTCGTCAAAGACTACGTCGAGAGCCGCAAAACCAGCGAACGGTAGTGCGCGTTTAGAGTCGAGCTGTAGTTTTCCGTCTATTCCGAAGATGGCTGCCTAGGATCAAGGGCCGGACCAGTTTCCACTACAGTCGTCCGGGCACGTCCAAGTTCCACTTCCCGACAGGGAACTGCCAGAGCCGTTGATGTCTCCCGACCATCGGCATTCGCCTGCGCTTCCCGCGGCGGCGGAAAAAGAACCATTGTTTCGGACACTGCCATTGATCGACCCGGAGTCGTCTCCGGAATAGGAACCGCTGACGTTTCCGTTGGCAGAAACGGATATCGAAAAACGTCCGCTCACATCGATGTCATCGCAGGAGCCGTTCCAACCCCCGGAGAGCGAACCCTCGAATGACGGGGATTCACCACCGCCTGCGTTGCCGGCGCCGTTGCCGTTGTCGCCGGCATTGTTGCCCTCATCGTCGACGGTGGTGTTGTCCACGACGGTCCCTCCGTCGCGGACCTCTTTGAGGAGTACTACCCCTTGGTCGTGGAACTCTAGCAGCAGCTCGATTTTCTGGCCGGCTAGGACGTTGTTGAAGGTGAGCCTGGCCAGCTCCGTGCCCGTTCCGTCCCGGAAGACCAGTGTGAAGGAACCCGTCGGCAACTCCGGAAGGAAGAACGTACCGTTCGTCACCGCCGCAGACTGCCCGGTGCCCAGGACCTCGACCGTGATGTCATTCACGTCTGTTTTGGAGAACGCCGCAAAGCGAGATGACGAGGCGCTGGCTGACGTAAATGTGCCGGAGAGCTCGGCGCCTTCCGTGGTCTCCTGGCTGCTCGAGCTGGAAGACGGTGATGGTGAGGTTGATGGTGAGGTCGGACTGGAGTCACAACCGAACGTGGCGAAGGCTACCAGCAGCACTGCCAGCAGGGCACTCACCCTACCTGCTCTCATTTTCAGTTCTGTCATCGCACAATCTCCCAACCAGTAAGTTTTCGACAAGGGACGGAACTCTCGAACCCTGCTCGACTAGCAAGGGCCGTGCCGGGTGGCGACTCTAAGCCTAAGGCGTGTGTTTTCTTAGAGTTGATTTAGGGGGGTCCCGTGTTGCTCGTTGTGAAAAGAACCCACGGGCGTGGAGGCATTGCGGGGAAAATCCCTCGGATTGCTTGGGCTCCCGACGAATAGAGTCTCACCGGAAGGGTGAATCCACTTACCAGGCTGTCTCGCGAAAAAGTGCACGAGCGCTAGTTGTTCACCGCACGCATTCCCCTCTCGTCGTATCGATCCCCGACCGCAACACCTCTCGGGGCTAGCTCCTCGATGGCTGCCAATTCATTCGGCGTCAATTCGATATCGACCGCGGCAGCATCCTCCTCCAGCCGGCTGATTTTGGTCGTTCCCGGGATGGGCACGACGTTCTCGTCTTGCGCCAACAGCCAGGCAAGCGCCAATTGGGCGGCCGAGCAACCGCGGCTTTTCGCCAGTCCCTGCAACTGGTCGGCGAGGGCCAGATTCTTCTGGAAGTTCTCCCCCTGGAAACGGGGCGAGTGTCGTCGGTAGTCGTCGGCCGCCAGATCCTCGAGGCTCCGGATCTTTCCGGAAAGGAATCCGCGCCCAAGCGGACTATACGCCACGAAAGCTATCCCCAGCTCGGCGCAGAGCGCGAGCAACTCATCCTCCGGATCGCGGGACCAAAGCGAATACTCGGTTTGAAGGGCGCTGATGGGATGAACGGCGTGTGCCCGCCGGATGGTCTGCGGGGCAGCCTCCGACAAACCCAGGTAGCGAACCTTCCCCTCTTTGACCAGACCGGCCATTGCACCCACGGTGTCTTCGATAGGAGTCTGGGAATCGACGCGATGCTGGTAGTAAAGGTCGATCGTGTCCACACCGAGGCGGCGAAGACTAGCCTCGCACGCCGATCTCACGTATTCAGGCTTTCCATTGATTCCACGGAAGGCTCCGGTCTCGTCACGTTCAATACCGAACTTCGTAGCAATCACGGCTCGATCGCGCCGGTTTGCGAGGGCGCGGCCGACGAGCTTCTCGTTCGTGAATGGGCCGTAGATGTCAGACGTATCGAAGAAGTCGATACCAAGGTCGAGGGCGCGGTCGATCACGCGATGGGACTCGCTTTCCGAAGCGCTACCGTAGAACTCGGACATACCCATGCACCCCAGCCCGATGGCCGATACCTCGAGGCCACTGTTGCCTAGCTTGCGTTTCTTCATCGATACCTCCAACGATGGGAGTTTAGCCGTAGGGAACCGTTCGATCCACACCCATTTGTCCAGCTGCCTCAGGAGTGAGTGCTACAATGATGCGTGCTGCGGTTTGGCGCCCTCTTGCTAACCCTCCTGGTGGCGTGCGGCCCCTCGGGCTCATCGTCAGGCAGTCGGAATGTTGACGACGCCGTCGATGCACGTCCTCCTTCCACCGACGCGCAACCTGCCACGGCGTACGCTGAGGTACCGCTAAATGAGCAAGCGCCCTCCGCACCTGACAGCTCTGTCAGACCTGACAGGCTAGAGCGCCTGACTGCCGCCCGGACTCGCGTTGTCTGGATCCAGGACGTGGGCGACGGAACCGATATCGGCGGCCGTCGCGGTCGGCTTCAGCTGATGGGTTACGACAGCCAGGACGGTCTCGGCGCGCGACCACTCCTTCCCAAACGCTCCAACTATGCCAAACCTCTCATCACTCCCCTCGGTAACCGCGTGGTGTTCTCTGATCGCCGGCAGGGGAGTGCGTTCGTGGTCAACTGGGATGGCACGGGTCTTAGGGAGCTCGGAGAGGGCTTTGCCCTCGACGCCTGGATCGATCCCGACACAAAAACGGAGTGGGTCTACATCGCGAGGGACGAGAGCACCGAGCCCGTGACGTACGGCAGCGTCACGCGCCACCAAATCGATCGCTGGGAGGCGAGCGAGCTTGTGTGGGACAAGTTACGCGTGAGCGGAGATACGTTTCAGGTGTCGACCGACGGTCGTCTCGCGGGGGGGCTTTTCCCGTGGCCTGCTGCCGGGGTGGCCGAGCTGCCCAACGGCGAATTCCACCGTCTCGGAAGAGGATGCTGGACCGCGTTGTCCGGCGGCCTCAACCCTTTGTTCTGGATCTTCGACGGAGCACACCGCAACCTCACCATGGTGGATGTGAACCGCCGTGACGAGCGTTGGAAGATCGGCATCAACAATGCGCCCGACGTCGAGGGCTACGAAATCTACCACCCTCGATGGAGTAACCATCCCCGCTTCCTCACGATCACCGGGCCCTACACCGTCGGCACCGAGGCCAACAAGATCCGTGGGGGCGGAGAGCAGGTGGAAATCTTCCTGGGACGGTTCGCTCCTGATTTCACGTCCGTCGAGAGGTGGATCCAGGTCTCGGACAACCGCCGCGCCGATTTCTATCCTGATACCTGGATCGATCCGAGCGTGCGCCCGCTGGATCGCGTGGCCCGTGACGTCGATCGCGGTCGGGGAGGTCGGTCAACCGCCCCGGAGCAAAACCACCGCCTCGTCGTCGAGGCTCGCTTGCCCGAGAGCGCTCCCATCCCCACCCCCGAATCTATCCTGCCGTACCGTAGTGCGCTGCTCGTCAACGAGTACGAGGTGGTTGACGTGCTCGAGGGAACGTACGAAGGAACGAAGTTGCTGGTGGCTCACTGGGTCATCCGGGACGGAGAGATCTTGGGCACCGCCGCGCGCGAGAAAGGGAGTGTCCGCCGCATGACGCTCGACTTGTACGACCACCACGATGAGCTGGAAGGTGAGCGACTCGTCATGGACAGCGACGCGTTCGATCTGCGCCTCTATTTCGACATCGACAGCTAGCGCAGGGACCCGCCCGCCGTCCAACCGAGAGGGGAAGGATCCATGGGACCAGCGCCAAGTTGACAGAACAGTGGAGAGTCACTATTATGACTCATAAAGAGTCTAGATGCGACTCGCAGGATCCATTGAAATGAAACAACTTACTGTAAGAGGTTTCGACGAGCAGTTGGCCCAAAGCATCCGACGCCTTGCGAATCGAGAAGGGATATCCCTAAATCAAGCGGTGTTGAAGCTTCTCCGCAAGGGGGCCGGTCTCGGGGTAGGCAAGGCCCGCGCCGACATTGTTGGGTTCTCGTTGGATGAACTGATAGGAACTTGGACACCCGATGAAGCGGATGAGCTAGAGTGCGCACTCGACGATCTCGAGGGAATCGACGAGTCCATGTGGGAATGAAGATACTGCTGGACTCCAACGCGTACTCGCATCTCAAGCGGGGACATCGCCCTGTCGCGGAGCTTGTACGTGGGTCGGAGGAGGTTTTCCTCTCGGCTATTGTTGCCGGCGAATTGCTGTATGGGTTCCGGCAAGGTTCGCACTTCGTCCGGAATCTCCATGAGCTTCACGCTTTCCTTGAAAACCCGCATGTCACCTTCACGCCGGTAACCCTCACAACAGGCGACCGCTACTCTCGGATTGCCGCGTTGTTGAAAGCGAAGGGGCGCCCCATTCCATCCAACGACATTTGGATCGCCGCCCAGGCCATGGAGACGGGGGCCGATCTCGTTTCGTACGATCGGCATTTCGAGCAAGTGGACGGGCTGGCATGGCTGCATCTTTCAATGGATTGACAGCAATGTCCGGGCCCGGTTGAGCTACTGCAGGGCAGCGGTTGTGAAGACGCTCGGTCGTACCTCAAAACCAGCCACGATACCGTGGGGCTGAGGATGTCGCGGGAATGCTAAGAATGGGGGCCTAGTGGTCTTCAGCTCGTACCTCTTCCTGTTCTATTTTCTACCGGCCGCACTGTTGCTCTACTACGTCGTACCGCGGCGAGCTAAACACCTCCTGCTCACCCTGGTGAGCTATCTATTTTACGGGTGGGCGAATCCACTGTTTGTCTTCCTCCTGGCCTTCTCGACCACCGTGGACTACTTTTGCGGGCTCGCCATTGCCCGGCACTCGTTGCGAGACCGGGGAAGCTCGATCCGGCAGCTACAGCCCGGCGCGTCCCGCACCCGAGCGCAGCGCACCGCCGTGAGCTTGTCCATCGTCACCAACCTGTCCCTCTTGGGTTTCTTCAAGTACTTCAATTTCGCGGCCGACAACTTCGACGCCATCATCGCATGGCTCGGTTTGCCGGAGCTCCAAATCCAGAGGGCGATCGCGGTGGTGTTGCCCCTCGGAATCAGCTTCTACACGTTCCAGTCGATGAGCTACACCATTGACGTGTACCGCGGCCACGCTCGCGCGCTCCGCAACTTCATTGATTTCGCCTGCTACGTCTCGATGTTCCCCCAGCTCGTGGCGGGCCCCATCATCAGGTTCTCCGAGGTCGCGGACCAGCTCTCACAACGAACGCACACCGTGACCAAATTTGCCCGCGGCGTCACCTTCGTGAGCGTGGGGCTTGCGAAGAAGATCCTCATTGCCAATCCGTGCGGCAAGGTGGCCGACGTCGCGTTCAACGCCGGGTCCATCGGAGCGGTGGATGCCTGGTACGGTGTAACTGCCTACGCCTTCCAGATCTATTTCGACTTCAGCGCCTACTCGGACATGGCCATCGGGCTGGGCCTCATGCTGGGATTCGTCTTCTCCAAGAACTTCGACTCTCCCTACCTCGCCCAGTCGATCACCGAGTTCTGGCGGCGGTGGCACATCTCGTTGTCTACCTGGCTCCGCGACTATCTCTACATCCCGCTCGGCGGGAGTCAACGAGGTCGGGGACGGACTTTCGTGAATCTGGCCATCGTGATGTTGCTCGGCGGCCTGTGGCACGGCGCGGCCTGGAACTTCGTCGTCTGGGGCGGCCTGCATGGGCTCCTGCTCGCCGGCGAGCGTTTGCGCGGAAAAGTCTCGCCTTACCGGTGGCTCCCGAAGGCCGGGCGCCAGGCCGTGACGTTCGTCCTCGTGCTCATAACCTGGGTGTTCTTTCGAGCCGAGGATTTGCCCAGCGCGATGGTCTATCTCGGAAGCATGTTCGGTTTCGAGATGGTTCATGAAAGCGCCGGGCTCCTTGGCGGCATTCTGTATCAGCCGTACTATCTGGGGACCGTCTTGCTGGCGGCTCTCGTGACTTGGTCGTGTCCACAGACCTGGGACTGGACGCGCACGATCACGCCGGTGAAGGCGACGGCAATCGTCGCACTCTGGTTGGCCTCGATCGCCATACTGGCGACTCAGGCCTACAACCCTTTCATCTATTTCATTTTCTAAGACTGCCGATGCCTCAGACCACGCTGCAACAAAGCCGAGAGCAAATCGCCAGAGAAGAAGTGGGCCAGACGAAGGTGGGGCGGGGAACTGCCTGGGTGCTCATGGCCCAGTTTCTGCTCGTCGTCGGGGGCATTCCGCTCGTCGAGATGCTTCACGACGTAAGAAACCCGCAGGCGGCGGACACGCTCTCCACACGGCTTTCACGACTCGTGCAAACGGCCTTGGCGCCTGACCCTACCGAAGGGCTGCCGGTCTTCTCACTCATCGTGTCGAGAAATCAGGCAGTCATTCGGGAGCTCGATGAATTGGAAGACGGCGTGGAGGACGCGTCACTTCTTGGACGCTCGCTGCGACCACCGACACAATACGTCCTCGCCGGCCTCGGCGCAGGCAACGAACAAGCCTACATCGGACGCAGACCGTGGCTGTTCTTCCGCGAGAGCCTCGATTATCTGACGGGGCCGGGTTTCGAAACGGATCCGCGTCTCGCCATCCTCCAGCTCAAAGATCAGTTGGATGAGCGGGGAATCCAGCTCGTCGTGATGCCAACTCCCGTCAAACCGAGCGTTCATCCTGAACACTTCACGCGACATTTCGAAGGACGAGAGGATCCCCTTCGGCCGGCGTCGTTCTCCGCGCTTCGTCAAGAGCTGGAGCGGCAAGGCGTGCTCGTTTTCGATGCCGCACCGGCGCTACTCGAGGCGAAGCGTCGGTCGGAAACGCCCCAGTACTTGATGACGGATACACACTGGCGACCCGAGGCAGGGGAGTTGGTGGCGGCGAATCTTCGCGACTTCATTACGCAAAATATTGATTTGCCGGTCGTGCCTCCGGCCGGCTACGTCAGTGAACCCATTGAGGTCACGAACCTGGGCGATATCGCTCGCCTACTGGATTTGCCGCAAAGCCAGAGCCGGTACCAGGACGAGACCGTCCGGCTGCGACAGATCCTTACGGCTGACGGTGCGCACTGGCAACCCAGTCGGTCAGGAGACGTTTTGATACTGGGCGACAGCTTCAGCAACATCTATTCCCTGGGCGAGATGGGCTGGGGGGAGTCAGCCGGTCTTGCCGCGCAGCTCAGCTTTCTCATGCAGCGACCCGTCGGTGCCATCATCCTGAACGCCGACGGCGCGTTCGCCACGCGGGAGCTTCTGGCGCGAGAGCTCGCGAGCGGCACGGACCACCTCGCCGGAAAGCGGCTCGTGATCTTCCAGTTTGCGGAGAGGGAGCTCGCGGTCGGGGATTGGAAGCTAATTGACCTCAAGCTGGGCGAGGCTCCGCCGGGACGTTTCTTCGTCCCCGAGGCGGGAGAAGAAGTCACGGTGACCGGCACCATTCGAGAGATCGCGCCGATCCCGCGTCCCGGCACCGTCCCCTATGCCGATCACATCACGGCCGTCCACCTGGTGAATCTGGCAAGCGAACGCGAAGGCGTGAGTGGGGGAGAGGCCTTGATGTACATCTGGGGCATGCGCGATCGGGTCTTACAGCAAGCCGCGCAGTTTCGAGCCGGAGACACGATCACAGTGCAACTCCGGCCGTGGGCGGATGTGGCGAGCCAGTACGACGGTATCAGCCGCACCGAGCTGGGGAACGAGGCGGTGCAATTCGAGGAACCAACCTGGGGCGAGGTGCCGCAGTAGTGGCACTCGGCGCGGCTGGACCTAGGAGAGAGCTCCTTACACGTCCTCGTTCGCGTCGAGGGTTTGATGGATGAGCCTGGCTGCACGTTGCTCGTAAAAATACCAGAATATCCATCCCAGCATCACGCTGACCCGGTTTCGAAACCCAATGAGATAGGAAATATGGACCAATCCCCAAAGCAACCAGGCGAGAAAGCCGGATAGGCGGAGCCGACCGATCATCGCCACGGCTTTCGCCTTTCCAATAGTAGCCATCATCCCTGGGTCGAAGAACTTGAACGGCCGACGCTCGCCCTCGGGCACCCCCTTGCGGATAACCGCGCTCACGTACTTGGCCTGTTGAATGGCGACGGGTGGCGAGGGCGGGGAGTGCGCTGCCATCCTTCACGTCGAAACGCGCGGCGTCTCCGATGACAAAGAGATTGGGATGGCCCGCAATCGAAAGATCCGGCTCCACGCGAACCCTTCCTTGACGATCCAATGGCACGTCCAGCGTCTTCAAAGAGCACGGTCCCCGCCTCGATGAACCGGCCTTCCAGCTGGACCCCGTGGCCGGTTACGTCGGTTACCTTGCTGTTGACGAGTACATTCACACGGAGCTTCTCGAGTTGGTGCTGCGCCTTCCGGCCGAGCTCCTCGCCGAAAGTAGGGAGAATCTGAGACGCTGCCTCTAGGAGGTAGACACGGGTTCGGGAGGGGTCGATCCGTCGAAAGTCCCGCAGCATGGTTCGGTGGGCGATCTCCGCGATGGCACCCGCAAGCTCGCATCCGGTCGGGCCTCCTCCAATCACCACAAAGGACAGGTATCGCTCCGTAATGGGAGCGTCGGCACAGCGTTCCGCCTTCTCGAAAGACAGCAGAATGTTCTCTCGTATGCGTAGGGTGTCGCGCAGGGTCTTGATTCCGGGTGCGTGCTGCTCCCATTCGGGATGGCCGAAATAGTGATGGCGGGCGCCCGTGGCAACGATCAGATAGTCGTAGAAAATGAGGTCTCCGTTGGCGAGCTCGACCACTTTCTTTTCTTTATCGATCCGCGTCACCTCACCCATGATGACGGTCGCGTTTTTTTGTCCCCGCAACGTCCCCCGGTGAGAGGGCGGCGCTAGCAACCTGATAGAGGAGCGGCTGAAAGAGATGGTGATTCGTGCGGTCTAGAAGAACCACGTCCATGCGGGCGCGACGCAGGCGCTTGGCCGCGGTGAGTCCACCGAAGCCACCGCCGAGAATCACGACCCGTGGCCGGGAAGGCGTAGCTTGAATCACTCATGCTGAATCTAGCACAGTCATGTTAGCAGGATCGCCAACTTCGGTTCGGACCGAGTCGTGCTCAAGACACCCCCTATTTGGTTGTTGACAAAACTCATTAATATAGTCATCGTGCCGCCAGACGAGACCCCAGCCTCCGTGGCGTGGGTGTCCGATTGCTCGGGCCAGCAACCTTCCGCAAGTTCGCAGGCGTCATTCGAAGCCCGGATACATCACGGGGTCTTTCTTTAAAGTCTCGCTGAGATAACCACATTCGGAGTCGCGCTGGGGTATCCGACGCGGGCGCCAGTTTCTGCAGGCGTGGAGGCCGGAGGGCGATGAATTCCTTCCTTGTTTCGAAGTTCCGTTCCCGCCCCCAAGAACCTCCAGGCTCCGAGACACACATTCAATCGTCGAGAGATGAGGATGGGTTCGTCCTCGACGGAAAGGACGAACCTCATTGAAAGGAGGGTTCCCCAAGTGCAACCCCTTAGGAGAGTAATCATGAAAGCAACGATCGCAGCGGCGTTTCTTGTGGCAGTCGCTGGGGTGGCCACAGGCCAACTTCCCGATCCCGGCATGGAGATCGATGCTGAAAACACCGCCGTCATTGTGACAGATCCCCAAATTGACTTCTTGAGCCCCGACGGAGTGATGTGACCTTGCCCAGGAAAAGTGGACAGGTTGATTATCTCGCATGAGCCGTTTTGAGGTCATGAATCCGTTCGAACACCATTGGGCTGTTGTAATCGAGTGACGAGTGGAGTCGATACGGATTGTAGAACCCCTCGATGTAGCTCGCGACCGCGTCTTTGGCCATACGTCGTGTTGGCCAACTACATCGGTGGAGGAGCTCGGTCTTGAGCGTGCCTAAGAAGCTCTCGGTCACGGCGTTGTCCCAGCAATCACCCTTGCGGCTCATCGAGCACACGATGCCGTACTCATCGAGCACGGCCTGGTAGGTCGCAGCCGCGTATTGAGTACCACGGTCTGAATGATGCACCAAGCCACTTTCCGGCAGGCGGCGCCCCAAGGCCATGTGAAGCGCCTCGAGAGCAAGCTCCGCGCGCAGGTGGGGCTGCATCGCCCAGCCTACGACACGACGCGAGAACAGATCGAGGATGACCGCCAAGTAGAGCCAGCCTTCCCAAGTCCGGATGTAGGTTATGTCCGTCACCCAGAACTGGTTCGGTCGTTCGGCTTCGAAGTTCCGGCCGAGCACGTTGGGTGCGATGGGGCGATCGTGCTTGCTGTCGGTCGTGCGGCGAAAACGCTTGCTGGGCAGACCCTGCAGGCCCATCTCACGCATCAGCCGTGCCACTCGCTGCTTGCCTACCTCGACGTTCTCCCCGTCAAGCTGGCGACGTACACGCTCCCTGCCGTAGGTACCACGGCTATGGGCGTGGATCGCTTGGATGCGCAGCTTCAGCTTCCCATCCTCACACTGTCGCTTGCTGGGCGCGCGCTTCATCTGAGCGTAGTAGCCGCTGGTCGATACCCTCAGAACTCGGCACATCACCCGCACCGGGTAGTTGGCCCGCTCCGCGTGAATGAATTTGAATCTCATTCGCTTTCCTTCGCGAAGAAGGCCGCCGCCTTTTTTAATATTTCTCGCTCTTGCTCCAACGTACGCACTCGACGCCGTAGCGAACGGAGCTCATCACGTTCCGCCGTCGTCAGAGCCTCGCGTGGACCTTCACCGTGATCAACTTTGTATTGTTTCACCCAGTTTCGAAGGGCCGATTCCGTCAGGTCCAGTTCCTTAGCGACCTGGCCGATGCTGCCCTCGCCCTCCCTGAACAGCCGGACCGCTTCCTTCTTGAACTCCCCCGTGAACTTCCTGCGTCGTCGTTCTCCCATGGACGCCTCCAGGCGCATTGTCGCGCCTCGGTTGATGTCCACAAAACCCGGGCAGGGTCAAAGATATGATCCATATATAATGAGGATAAATCCGTAGGCTAGCAGAGGGGTGTAGTCCGTGAAGGAATCCGCGGTCACTGATTCGGATCGTGCCGACTTTGGGACCGCTCTGGCCGCCTTCGAGGGGGCCCATCCAGAGTTCCAGTCCACCCGCGTGCTAGACGAGCTACGGGCATCCGACTACGGCCGACTCGACGCTAACGGTCAGATCTACCTCGACTACACCGGCGGCGGGCTCTATGCGGAATCCCAGCTGCGACGTCATCAGGAGCTCCTAAGCGAGCGGGTCTTCGGCAACCCGCATTCCACGAATCCCACCTCACTCGCCATGACAGAGCGCATCGACACGTGCCGGCGTCGGGTGCTCGATTTCTTCAACGCCTCGCCTGAAGAGTATTTAGTGATCTTCACCCTGAATGCGAGCAATGCCTTGAAACTGGTGGGCGAGTCCTATCCCTTCGAAAAAGGCGGGCATTTCCTGCTTCTTTTCGACAACCACAACTCGGTCAACGGAATTCGGGAATACTGCCGGGCGCATGAGACGGAAACAACCTACCTGCCGGTCCTTCCTCCCGACATGCGAGCGGACGAGACGATGCTGGAGCGCGCGCTCGTTTCGATGGGCCATGACGGAGGGCACAATCTATTCGCGTACCCGGCCCAGTCCAATTTCTCCGGCGTTCAACATCCGCTGGCGTGGATTCCCAAGGCTCAGGCCGAGGGCTGGGACGTGCTGCTCGATGCCGCGGCCTTCGTAGCTACCAATCGACTGGATCTGGGCGAATGGCATCCAGACTTCGTGGCGTTGTCGTTCTATAAGATGTTTGGTTATCCGACCGGAGTCGGAGCCCTCATCGCCCGGCGGCAAGCCCTACAAAAACTTCGGCGCCCCTGGTTTGCCGGGGGAACCATCACCGTGGCGTCGGTTCAGGCGGATCAGTACAACCTGGCCGAAGGGGAGGCCGCCTTCGAAGACGGGACCGTGAACTATCTCTCCCTCCCGGCCGTGGACATCGGACTCCAACACCTGTCTTCCATCGGCATCGATACCATCCATCAACGAGTGCGCTGCCTGACGTCCTGTCTCGTTGACAGTTTGGTGGCGATGCAGCACGGCAACGGCACGTCTGTGGTGCGCCTCTACGGCGCACCGTCGATGAAATGGCGCGGTGGAACCGTCACGATGAACTTCTACCATGCCGACGGAGAGGTCATCGATCACCGCCTCGTCGAGGTAGAGGCCGCAAAGGACGGCATCTCGCTACGCACCGGCTGTTTCTGCAATCCGGGAGCAGGGGAGACCGCCCTCGAGCTTTCGAAGTCCGAGCTGACCGCCTGCTTCGGCCAACACACCAACCTCACGGTCGACGATTTCAGACTGTGCATCGATAGAAAGAGCACCGGGGCGGTGAGAGTCTCGACCGGGCTGGTGACGAACTTCGCCGATATCTACCGCTTCATTCAATTCGCCAAGAGATTCATCGACGCGTGAGCCGGCGATTCCGCCAATGCTGGAGCCAACGTGTTGCGATTGGTTTGCCTAACGTTAGCGGTATATATGAATAGTCTAATGCGGTGGCCCGTATGAAAATGACTGTCGAGATAGCTGCTGCGCTCCTGCGCGATCGCATTTATGAGGGGGCGCGGGACATGATCGCCGTGGACCCCAACCTAACGGTCCACGGCCCTTGTGCCCATACCACGGCGTAGAGTGCTTGTGGATGGCGGACCGCGACTTTGGCCGTTTCCCCGACTTGAAAACCAGGAACCCTTCGATCGATTGAAACGTATGTCATTTCTCTGGGCACGTCGCGCTGCGACGGGCGCCGTGACTCTCTTGACCTTGTCATGTGGCGGGGGAGTCGCTCAGACACCCCTCGACGAAGACGCCCTCCTTGCCGAATGGGCCAGCTTGGCTCAAACGGCCGAACAGCAGGAGACCATCGTGGTCGAGGGCAGGGAAGGGTGGTTGTTCTTCGGCCCCGAGCTCCGACACCTCGGAGTAGGACAGTTCTGGGGCGACAAAGCATCCGCGATCAGCAGGGCAAGACGGCCCGAATGGGCGGACCCGCTCCCGGCGATACTCGATTTTCACCAACAACTCCTCGGGGTGGGCGTGGAGCTCCTGATCGTGCCGGTTCCCCCGAAGAGCATCGTGTATCCGGACAAGGTTCCGTCCACGTTCGAGCTAGGCAGTGATCCCCCGACGCGCCTCGACGCCCAACATCAGGCGTTTTACGATCTGCTTCGCGAAAACGGGATCAGCATCCTAGACATCACGGAGTCTTTCCTTTCCAACCGGAGCCGGCCGGACGGGCATCTCTACTGCCAGCAGGATACCCATTGGTCGGGGATTGCCACGACGCTCGCTGCGGAGCAGATCGCCGCGATCGCTCGGGCCAACCCGTGGTTCGAAGCCGTGCCCAAGGCAACCTTTCAGGAAGAGTGGAGAACCGTCGAGATTGCCGGGGACCTATGGACCGCGCTCGACGACCCGTCTCGACCCAAAGAGCAGCTTCCGCTACGTTTCGTGGGAACCGAAGCCGATCCCTCGAGCCCCGTCGTACTGCTTGGCGACAGCCACACCCTGGTGTTCCATGACGGCGGCGACATGCACGCCGAAGGCGCGGGCCTTGCCGATCAGCTTGCCTTGGAATTGGGATTCGCCGTCGACCTCGTGGGCGTCCGCGGTTCAGGCGCCACCGCCGCGCGCATCAACTTACTACGCCGGGCGCAGGCAACGCCCGAATACTGGGCCACAAAGAAGCTCGTGATCTGGTGCTTTTCGGCCCGAGAGTTCACGGAGAGCGATGGATGGCGAAACGTCCCGATCAGCCCATGATCCTGCGGGCGACTTCAGCCCCGAAGCTCACTTGAGAGGTATGGCGGGCAGTCGCTTGAGGGTCCGATTCGTGGGATCGATGGTGATGCCGACCGATTCGAGGGCCGTGACCCCTAGGAGCGGTTCCGTGCCCTCGGGTCCGAAGATCACGCGCCCCGCGGTGATTTCACCCATGAACTCGATTTGGGCGAGCCCGAAAGGGTATTCTAGGACGTCACCGTTAGCGAGCTCGTAGCTCGTCTTGCCGATCTGCTGGATTCCCGCGCGCCGGAGCTCAGAGCCGGGAGCCATGGAGTCCGTGGCCCCGGTGTCTACGAGAAACAAAGCCTCGTAGGCATCTCTTGACAGCGATGAGTTTGCTGCCTAAGGGTATTCACAGGTGCCGCCGCTACCCGACCAAATTCAACAGCGGCCGGGACATCCCCCGATCCAGATCTGGGAGTAGATTGGAGTTGGGGATTGGGATTAGTGCGAGTAACGGTAACTCTAAAACCACCGGGTGCGGAGGACCGTTGTGCTCCGATCCTGTCAAAGAACGGCTTCGCCACGCTATGGCTCACGGTGAGACAGGGGTGAGCCGGAGGCGGAAGCTCGATTTCTGACAATGTGTCTCATGCTCCCGTTGGCTGACGAAGACTTCCGAGATCCGAGGTGGCCGCGATACCTTTCCAGGAAACCCTAATAAATAGCGGGAAGAACCGGGCGCTAGGGCGCTCGCTCCAAAAAGCGAATCTGTGTGCGAGAGTCGGGCCGGTGTGCTCACCTTGGTTCCCCTGACAGCCGCGAGCTGTTCAGAGTCCGATAAGGTACATTATGTTAAATTAAGGTTCGCCGAGACCTCGGACGAAGCCGCGGAGTTCGGGTCGCGCAGCCCATCCGCGCCTTTTAGCTCCTCGATGACGGACGGACGTCGGAAAAAACCCGACCCGGCCGCACCGATTTCTACGGCCCTCGTTGCCGGGGTTGCCTTGCGGCCAGCTAGCGGGGAGAGTCGAACTTTCTTTTCACGTGGCCATCCGCCGTCTCGGTCAGGCCTTTCTCTGTCACGAGCCGCTCGAGCGCCGCCACCCAATGGTGGTAGTACTGGGATCCATCGTCCGGCTCGCCTCGGTCCTCCTCCGCCTTGAGCTCATCGGCAAGAGCGGCTGCCCACTCCTTCCACGTGAAGTGCCCTTGCTCCGAAAGCTTGACCGCCATCGCGAACGCCTGGGCCTGCCAAGGTTCGGCAAAGACCGGTCCCTCCTCGTCGCGAGGCAGCGGTGGCAGTGCCTTCAGGCGCTCGGTGTCGACTTTCTGATCAGGCCGACTCAAAGTAGTCCTCCCAGAGATCGGCATAGACCGAATCACGCGCGGAACCCAGGTCGCCCTAGAGCTCACGCGCGGTGAACCGCACGGTGTACACGTGCTGCGGGCGGTAGCCGAGCCTTTGTCCGTTCTCGTCGGTGTCCTGCAGGGCGAAGACGCCGTGGTCCTTCACGACGACGCCGACTTTGCTACGGGTATAGCGCGGTAGCCGCGTGTGCCCGCGAGGATGCAAGTTGCGCGCGCGGACGTGCTGGTCGGTCCGAAAACACGGGCCCACCTCGACGTCGTCGAGCCGCCCGCCGCGAAATGCGCCCGGCGAGGTGGGAAGCAACTGCGGCCGCGGACGGTTCGGATCGGCTTTTCCGCTCTCGAGCTCTTCCTGCGTGATGAGGTCGCTTCCAACCACCGTTTGACGAGCCGGACGAACCGGAGCTCGTAGTACGACATGCGCAGGTAGTCGGCGGCGGGTATGCTCTCGATCAGGAACCGGCCGGCCAGTTGCGGCCTCGGCCCCAGCGCCCGGTCGCTCTGCCGAGCGCGAAGACGCGGAGCGCCCACGGCTCGTGGACCGCCGCACCGTTTTTCTCGGGCTCGATGGGCCCCATGCCGTCCATGCCGCCCATGTCGTGTATGCCGTTCATGCGCGGCCTCCGGGTGCTGCGACTTTCGCGACGCCGATCATCGAATCGCGCGTGACGATCTCCGCGAGCTCTGCCTCCGTCATGTTCTCGGTGCCCGCCGGTCTTTCCGGCAGCACGAGGTAGCGGATCTCGATTGGCAACCGCGCAAGGTCCGAGACACCCGCTTACCGTAAGGTGGACGCGCCGCCTAATTCCGCGCGCCTCCCATTGACTCTTGAACTCTTCGAGAGGGACTTCGGGAAAGCCCCGCCCGACGTTTCCGCAACAGCAAGCCTTGCAGACGAACAGGTGCCCATCGAGGACACGGACTTCACACTCTTCCCCATCGGCGCGAGTCACTTCGACGAGGCGGTCGTTTGTGCCGCCCTCGGTTACGTTCTTCAAACGAAGTTCAGGGCGAGCCATACTGCTCCTACGACCAAAGCCCACCGCCGGCAAAGGATTCGGCACGAGCCGCAAGGCTTCCCCTCCCCCGAGCGTTCAGCTTCCGGAGACCAGTGGCCACGGCCATGATGACCACGAACTGAGTCAAAGCGAGGCCGGCCAGGTAGGCGACGAGTGGGGCGCTTTGTGCTCCAACGATCGATTCGGCGTAAGCATAGCCGTGGAAGACGCCGGCGAGTGCAAAAAAGAGGCCTAGAGCCACGAGGCCTGGGCGCCGTCGCGAAAGGACCAACGCCCCTGCGACGATCACGGAGAGGGCAATAACGACCTCGACCCTCGACAGGTCGTAGCCTGCCAGATGTACACCCGTTCCGGCGAGGCCGAACAGGACGAAGAGGGCGGGTGTTACGTACAGCAGCGGGGATTTGAGCGTGTCCTTGCGGTACCAAAAACCCTTCGTTGTCCTCCCTTGAGACGTTTGGCGCTCACAACCGCTCCATGAGTCTTTCGGACCTTCTTGAATCGCGCCGAATTCAAGCGGAGATGACGGCAGATCGCGCTCGGCGTATACCGATCCAGCAGCCCCACCGCCGCATTCCACAACTCCTCCGGGATCAAACGTCCGTGTGGCTTCGACCTCCATGATTCGAACTGTTTCTCAACCTCTGAAAGTTCCGCTTTCCTCGAGCGCATCGATTTGACCTCCTTGATGGATCTCTGCGCTCAGATTACAGATCCCACCTAGCAAGGTCACGCACACATGATCCAGATCGTTCCTCAACTGAAGGTATTGGTGGCTTGCGAGCCGGTTGATTTCCGCAAGGGTATCGATTCTTTGGCTTGCGTGTGCCGACAACAATTCCAGCTCGATCCGTTCCTCGGCACGTTATTCGTTTTTCGTAATCGTTCAGGCACGGCGCTCAAATTTTTGGTGTACGACGGACAGGGGTTTTGGTTATTTCAGAAGCGTTTTTCGAAGGGCCGTCTGCAGTGGTTGCCGCGTCATACCACGGATGGAGTTGCGGCGCTGCCCGTATCGGCCGGCTGTGTTGTTGGTGATAGGCAAGTCGCTCATCGGGGTCCATGCCGCGTGTGTCGTCGTCGTTGCGGTAGATGGCTGCGATGTCCTCGAGCACCCGGTCACAGTGCTCAGGAAAGGCGGGCTCGGCTTCGATGAAGTAGCGGCGTGCATGCACCATACACTTGGCAGTGATCCGCAGCGGTGAACGCGGCGCCATCGAAGAGGCGTCGGCCATATGGATGACCTTGCTTGCCTGGACCGTGCGCTGATTCAACAGCTGGTCCATGTTCTCGCCCGCATGACGTCGTCCGCTCGCGTACAGAACGATCGGAGCAAGCGTTTTGTCCAAGCCACGGGCAACAATGCCCGTGGTGAAGGTGCCCGTTCGCTCGCCTTGAGCTAAAGTCTCGTTCTCCGCCATCAATGTGAGAATCCGAACTCCGGTGTCGTCACTGTGAACCAGAGGCCGGTTCGCGGCGAGTGTTTCCATGTGGCGAAAAACCGGCAACACGGCGTTGGCCATTGCTTCGGCGCGTTCGAACTGCGTGGAGGCCCCCGCCCACTTCTGCCACTGCGCCAGGCGGTGATGAGGCATGCCCATGGCGTAGCGCAATACCGAAACGACCGCATCCACACTCGGATGGTACTTGCTTGCTCCAGCCTGAGGCGGAAGCGGCGCGGTGAACGTCTTCTGGCAACCTGCGCATCGCAGCATCTGGCGTTCGTATACCGTCGCCTGGATCGGGGGCTGAGCTTTCAGCTCCACATCCTTTCTCGGAGCTTGGGTGTCATAGAGCTTGCCTTGGCACAGAGGCTCGGGGCATGGGCCGCCCGCTTTCACTTCGCCATGGCTCACCGTCTCCCGTTTGGCGCCTGTGTAGTCCTTGGCCCCATTACGGCCATGACCATTTCTCTTTTTTTTCCTTTTCAGCTTCTTTCCGTTTCGCGCGCGGAGCAGCTCAGCCCGCTCGACCTTCATCCACAACCCCGAGCTCGCGGCGAAACTCACGCACCAGCGGATATACCAGGCACCGTTTCACCGGCTTCGCCTCTTTGTTGTGTCGGTCCATACGGCCACGCCCAGTAGTCGATCCCACGTCCATCCAGTTCGCCGCCAGGTAGCACGTCCCCTCGTTACGCTCCCTCTCCACAAACGTCTCGAGCAACACCGGCCTCACACCGTACGCTTCCTCCCAATCATCCACCACCACTCGGGCTGCCAGCGACAGCACGTGACTCGCGAGGCCTTTGATGGAAAACCACGGCAGGATCAGGAACCGACTGTTGTTTACCACCCGCCGAAGGTTCTTTTGCCGCGTCGCGTCATCCCAACCGATGAAGCCGTCACGAGACCGAAGACGACGCGCTGACGACGAGAACTGCACGCACCCACTCAGCTCACGACGAGATTTCGAGCTCCAGACCAAGTAACGCAGGTGTGCGCCATAGGCCACCTTCTGCCCGAAGGTAGTGGTAACGCTCGACCAGTTCCCTCCACAGCGCTCGCTCCTCAGCGTGCGCCACCAAGCCCAGAGTTACCGGCGCCACGTCCGATAGATTGCCCTCCCCCGAACCGAGTGTGTTCTTGTAGATCGCTCCGTCCTTTACCACGACGCGCACGTGAGCGCGCTGGATCATGTCGATGTTCTCAAGAGGATTACCGTCGACGAGAATTACGTCGGCGTACGCGCCTTCTGTGATGATCCCGAGCGGGCCGTCCTTGTACGGGTTCATGCCTCCCGACCAACTCAGGACTTCGGCTGCGTTCGACGTCCCGACCTTGAGGATCTCGACGGGGGTGAATCCGTAGTTCTTCATGATAATCATGTTGTCGGCCTGTCGCGGGCCGTAGGCCGAGGAGAACATGTCGCCGCCGGTGACGATGAGCACGTCGTGCTTCCGCGCCCATTCCATCATCTGCACCGCCCCTTTGTTGACCTGGGCGGCCTTTGCCTTCTGGTCGGCCGTGAAGAACGTGATCTCCTCTGGATTGGCGAAGGCCTCGACAGACATAACGGCCTGGAGCGACAAGGCCACGCCCTCGGCGGCCATCCTTTTCATCGTCTCTTCCGACATGAGGAAGCCGTGGTCGACCACCCGGATGCCAGCATCGATGGCGCGGTTGATTGACCTGTCGTGGTAGGCGTGGATCAACACGTAGGTCCATAGTTGTTGGCGATCTCGACCGCGGCCCGCATCTCATCCTCGGTGAACTGGGTGATGTGGAGCGGATCCCATTGGCTTCCCACGCCTCCGCCGGCCATGATCTTGATCTGTGTGGCGTCGCCGCGGAGGTTGTGCCGCGCGGCCCGCAGGATCTCAGGACGGCCATTCACGATGTGGCCGACGCCATAGAACTCCATGTCCGACGGGCTCCGCCCCAAGAGCTCGTTGAATCTTCCCCAGTCGGCGTGTCCGCCGGTCTGGCTGAGGAAGCCGCCGCTCGGATAGAGACGTGGACCCGGGATCTGGCCCCGGTTCACGGCCCGCGCAATGCTGAGAATGTTGCAGCCCGCGTCACGGGCGGTCGTGAAGCCTTGCTGGAGGTAGTCAAGCATGAACTGGCCCGTGAAAGCGCCCATCGCCATTTGGTCGTAGTCGATGTTGGCCTCCTCCACACCCTCCGCGAAGCAAAGGTGGGAGTGCATGTCGATCAGACCGGGGATCAAGGTGCGCCCGCCGCCAGGTCTTGTGAGCCGACAGATTGTCGAGGATGACATGTATTTCGCGCTTTCGCTTGTGGCTCGCAACCAGCTGCTCCAAGAAGGCGACGAACTCCTGGCTGGTATGGCGGCGGACAGTCTTGCCCAAAACCACCCCCGTCTTCGTGTCGAAGGCGGCGTAGAGAGAAAGCGTTCCATGCCGGACGTACTCGAAACCGTGTCGCTCGGCCCGCCCGGGAGACAACGGCAAGATCGGGTCCCGTCGATCCAGGGCTTGGATCGCCGTTTTCTCATCAATACAAAACACCGCAGCGTGCTGAGGTGGATTCATATATAGACCGATGATATCCGCTGCCTTCGTCTCGAAATCCGGATCGTTGGAGGCCTTGTAATGCTCAATTCGGTGTGGCTGGAGACCATGCTTTTTCCAAGTGCGAGCCACCATCATGTGATGGATTCCCAGCTTCTTCGCAAGTCGACGCGTGCTCCAGTGAGTCGAGCCGTCGGTCGGTTTTTTCTGCGTCCACGAAAGAATCCGTGCTTCCATCCGAGGCGTGAGCACTTGAATCGGACGCCCCTCGTGACGCGCGTACAGACCTGCCAGACGCTCCTCCAAGAATCGGCGTTTCCACTTGCTGATAAAAGGCGCCGTGCAGCCCACCGTCTGCTGCACCTGCGTATAGCTTGCACCGTCTGCCAGCAAGAGCAACATCCGAGCGATCCGCGCGTCATCCGCTCGACCGCTACGGCTCGAAACCCGTTTGCCAAGCTCCCTATGTCCGCTTGAGTCAACACAACGGCTCTCCCTCGCATGAGAGAGATATTACAACTAAACACTTAAATGTTACAGTCCGCTAGAAGCGCAACGAATGCCATTCGTAGATTATTCATGGCTCGCGGCTTATAACACCTACCCTTCGCGTAGTCAAAAGGCTCCCACGCTGGCAACCATCTGTAGAACACCCCCGTTCAACTCTTGCCCTTGGCTAGTGCATCCCGGTGACCACTGAGCTCGTCCATAACGTCTTGGGTGAGGGTAATGAAGATTCGGAAACTTCTCGTCTGGCCTCCAGCCGCTCGTCGATGAGGAGCTCGAACGCTTCGTCCTGAAGTTGCCTCAGAACTCGCGAGTACTTGCTCGACCTCTGTCGAGGACGCGGCTCGCAAACCGACAGCCCGCTGCGCCATGGCCGACCGGTAGTAAACGTCAACCCGATTTTTCTTCCGTCGCCGTCTCCAGCGCGCCAGGGCGAGGAGGCCACTGGCACTGGCCAGAAAAGCCGTGAACGAAACTCCTGCTAACTCCGCATACCGCTCGAAAATGCCTGGCTCGTTCCGGTCCAGATACTTGCGCGCACCAGGGTGCAAAGGGAACGTTAGCGCGTTCTCATCGAAGTCTCCGCTCAGTGAGCTCGCCACGACCGAGCTCAGCGTGGCGAATTCTTGTTTATGTTGGAGGATGGTCCTAGCAAGATCATAGATCTCGATGTCGGGAATATCGGCGCGAGCGACCAGAAACGTGTCCACGCTGACCGTGACCACCGGCTCCGGGTTGCCCGTCCCGAAGAAACGCTTCGGAATGATGAAAGGTTTCATGTGAGGGAACAGGATCTACATACCATCGACCGCCGCGCCCCGCCCCAGATCCTCAGGCCGGTCAATGCTGTAGAACTCGTAGTTGGCGCTTATCTCCTCGGAGGCCGCCGGGTCGAGTATTCCAAAAACGATGATGACCTGAGCGCCGCCCCTCTCGCGATCGTCCACGATGGTGAAGGCGTCCGCCGGAATATCGGCGTGACGACGCACAAGCCCCACAACCCATTCGGAGAGTCCGCCGCGGGCCCCGACGTAGACGCGCTTACCGAAAACGAGCTCGCGAAAGTTTTGCGGGCTCGCCCCTTTCTCGTGCAGCAGGTGCAGTACGCTGGGATAAAGTGGAACGAACGTCTGCACGCCCCTCTGGAAAGGCACGCTATTCTCGACGATAACCAAGTCCGCTTCTCCCCTTCTGAACAGGTCGAGGTTGCGGACCGAGCCTTCGCCCTCGATGATTTTGAGATCGAAGTCGTCGACCTCGCTAAGGAAGTCCAGGCGAGTCGGTGGATGTTTCGCCCATGCGCCAGTCCCAATGCTGGCCTGCATCCGCGAGGATCTCCGGAATGTCTCCCGGTAGAATGTACCGCTCCTCGGCGAGGCGATTTGCGACCGCCTCCACCTTCGCCAGATAGTCCGCTCGGCTGGCATAGCGTTCCTCGATGGAAAGCCGCGGATCGCCCGCTTTTTCCCGCTCCGCGCGCGTCGCCGGGAACGGGATGTACGCCCCCGCGTTGGTGATGAGCGTATGCGGCGCCCCGAGGCGCTCGCTCCGGAATTGCCAGCCGGTCATCGTCCCGAGAGGGACCTCTTGCTCCGGTAAACGAATGCCGCCAATCTCGTTGCCATCGGCGTCCACCTTCGACAGGGGAAAGGGCAGCGCGGCCAACGGAGTGTCCACGTCCCACCGATAGCCCCCGGGCACGTGCGTCGGCCATTGCACCCCGGGAACCGCCGGAAACTCGAGCTCGGGATGTAGGACCATCGTGCCGTCCGCGAACCTCGGATGCCGACTGGGCGGCGGCTCCGTGCCTTCTCGGGCCCAAGCATCGAGGGCCGCCATCAGGCCGCGTTGGGTCCAGGTGTAGTTGAGCGTGTTGTTCTTGAATTGCCCACCGCCATCTCTGGCCGGTACCGATCCAGAGCCATGTCGCGACCCGGCCACGTAGTAGACCCTCACGTTGGGTGCATCGGGGAGATCTTCGGTTCCGTCGATCGAGGTGTGGCGCAGCGCGCCGAGACGACCTTTGTCCCAATACTCGGAGCCACTATCGAACAGAAAGATTTTGGGCTCGAGACCAGCCGGTATGCGAGCGCCGAGTCCATCTTGCTTTCCCGTCACCGGGTCGGTCGTGATCTGATATTGGAAAGGGAATCTTGTCTCCACGAAGACTCCCAGAGAGCTCGAACGCGCGAACCGCTCGTTGAAGCGGCCCATGCTGGCTCCACCTGTTTTCACGAACGCGGCGTCGAACGCCTTACGGCCCTGCTCGTCGATGGTAAAGCCCCCGTAGATGATTTCTCGGAGCGTCCGTCCTGTCTGCGAGGAGCCGGACATATAGGCGAGCTGACCGGGAGCGATGCTGTCGGGGTCGTATTTCATCGACGATGCCATGTCTCGGACCGCGGCGAGCCCTAACCCCGCGACGGGAGGATTCTGTGACTCGTACATGAGCTCGTACGTGACGCCCGGCTGGAATCCCCCCTTCAACGTAAGGAAGTTTGGATCGGCCACGAATCGCCCCTCCGCGAGATGTCCGAACTGCCAGTCCTCGCGCGGTATCAGTCGCCGGCCGGTGAAGAGACCCTCGCGGGAGGTCAACCGGTAGTCCGGCGCCTCGAGATCGACGGGAGGGTACGCTGGTGTGACGTAGCTAATCGCCGTCCATTCGTAGGAGGCGCTGGGCTCGCGTGGGATAAACCACTCCCGCAACCAACCCTTGATAGTCTCTCCGTTGTTGGTTGCGATCGGAGCATCAAGCCGGATCCGATCCTCCGGGACGTTGTGCTGCCACCCGACCGCTACCAGCGTGTAGCCCTCAAGAAGCAAGGAGGCGTCGCCAAAGTGTGCTTCCGTCGTGGGATCTTGGGCGGTTTCGGCGGCGCTATACGTACTGAGCAAGCGGAATCGTCCTCGATTCACCACGTCGAAGAAGACCACGCCGTTGCCACGCGATGAGTCCTTCGGTTTGATAATGAAGAGATCGGCCGAAAACTCTACCTTCCCGTCGCTGTTGCGGGGAGCAAGGTCGATATCGGCGATGATCTGGTTGCGCTCGTTTGCCGGGTCGACCGCAAAATAGGCGGTGCCGCGAAGCTTTTCATAGGGGCCGACATCGCCGAACGCCTTGCCGTCGAGGACGTCCTCGCGGCTCGTGATGTCGACGCGCGTTAGCTCTGCGAAACTAGCTGCCGGTGCGAGAACCAGAAGAACGGTGAGAATAGCAATGGGGCGGATTTTGGGAATGAGAGAAGCCATGGGCGTTGCTCCTTTTTGGCGATAAAGGCTTACTAACGGGTGTTACGAATCTACACACGGTACGGATGGCATACTTTACCCACCCCTTAGGCAGGTGTCAAAGAACCCACGGAAAACCACATGTGCGGCTCGGGCTCGCCGGGCGCTACGGAATGTCATGAACCGCGGTACGGCTGCGAGCGGTTAGCACGGCAACAGGGTCAGAGCTCTAGCTGGGGATGTCCCGCCGGATGTTGAATTTGGGGTAGCGGCGGCTCCTTGGCCGGCCTAAGAATAGGTCTGCCAATAAACCGTCTCCAGAGGGGGACAAGGAGCCACCAATGCCTAGGAAATCGAAGAAGCCAGTAAGAAAGCAAAGGGACTTATAACGATTGATTGACAATGTTAGTAACCCCTTGCGTTTGAGCAGCTTATCAAAGACACCCCAATCATCCCACCTCTACATATAGTGGTTCCGCGTTTTAGACCCTGACCACTACATCTTGGGGTTCAACCCTTCCGCCAGAACTCGACCCCGACAGAGTAACCCCCTGGGGCCCTGTGGTGGTAGAATAGAGGCTGAAATTTGTGTAGAATACCACTGGAGGTGATTATGGCTCATTCTGTTTCAGCAATTCCTCGATCCGGTGCAACACTTCAAGAATCCGATCTTCTGGAGAAGGCTTAAGCTCTCTCAGAAGCTCTCGCGCAATTCGTTGAAACTGCTCTCGACTCCCAGAGAAGTGATACTCGGTGGATGAATATCCTCCTGGACCCTGTTTGGGTTCGCCTACAAGCTTCAGGGTATAACTTCCTGTGGATTCTGGATCCTCCTGAAACGACGAACTCGAAAAAGAATCCTTCCATATCCTAGACGGCATCGGCATTGCGAATAGTCTTTTCGGCCAGACATAGGTCTGGGCTTGTCGTGGAGAATGGCCTTGATATGATTCTCGCGCGGGTGTAGAATCTTCGCGTGATCGCACTCCTGCCGGCCTTTCTCAAATGATTTGGCAGGGTAGTCTAGCCGGGAACCAATCCCGGCTTTTCTATTTCGGGTGAGATTCTAGCGGATCAAGTCTAGGTAGCGCAAGCTCATACCCCCGACACCACAACATGTAGTAAAGTGCGAGAGCACAAGATGTGGTGGTTTGAGAAATGCCTGTCAATCGATCGTTATAAGTCCCAAAGCAAACGCACTCGCCTACGGGCAAGGTAGTTGGCCAAGTCGGTCAGATACTGCTACCGATGATAGCTGGGATCGCGGCCACGAAGGCGGATCTGACGGAATGGGTGTACGAGCAAGGACTGACAGCTCTGCACCTACTGCTCAGAGAGGACGCCGAGGAGATCGCGGGGCTCAAGGGCAAGCACGAGAAGGAGCGAACTCATAACCACTGTGGGAGCACGAACGGAGAGCTGAGCTTCGGTGGTCGTCGCATCCAAGTGTCGCGACCTCGAGTTCGCTCGAAGTCGGGCGAGGAGGCGTCGCTTCCACACTTCGAAGCCTTCCGCGAAGAAGACCCGCTTCCAGAGCGAGTGTTGAATCAGATCTTGGTGGGGGTATCGACCCGAAATTACGAATCGAGTCTGGACAAACCCACGGCCAAGTTGAAGTCTCGTGGCACGAGTAAGAGTGCCGCCAGCCGTCACCTCGTGAGCCAGACGACTAAGAAGCTCGAGGAATACCTGTCTCGGCGGCTAGAGGAGTTCGAGCTTGCGGCACTGATGCTGGATGGCCTTGAGGTGGCCGGACAGACCGTCGTCGTAACTCTCGGTATCACAATAGATGGAACGAAGGTGCCCCTGGGTATATGGCTGGGCTCGACGGAGAACTCTCGGGTGTGCACCGCGATGTTGCAGGACCTTCTCGAGCGAGGCTTGCGCGTCGATGAGTCGATTCTCTGCGTAGTGGACGGAGGCAAAGGCATCCGCAAGGCACTCGTCGACGTTTTGGGGGACCTCGCGGTCATCCAAAGGTGCCAGATCCATAAACTCCAGAATCTTCGCTCGTACCTTCCCAAGTCTCGTCACGCCTACGTGCTCCAGACGATGAAGGAAGCCTACAAGTGCAAGAGTGCCGACAAGGCGCGCAAGCGACTTCAGGCATTGGTGTCGTGGCTCGAGCGAAACGGCTACGACGAAGCTGCCGGAAGCCTTCGTGAAGGGATGGAAGAGACACTCACGGTCGTGAAGCTCGCGCTGCCCGCCTTACTTCGCCAGTCTCTTGCCACGACGAACGCCATTGAGAATCTCAACGGAACCATTCGCAGAGTATCGAGAAACGTCAAGCGTTGGTAGAGTCCTTCCATGGTTCGCCGATGGACCGCTCTTGGCGTCGTCACCGCGCAGAAAAAGTTCCGGCGTATCAAAGGCTATCGCCATATGGGCGCTCTCGTTCACGCGCTTAGAAGCAAACAGAAATCTCTTGACAGCGATGAGTTTGCTGCCTAAGAGTATTCACAGGTGCCGCCGCTACCCGACCAAATTCAACAGCGGCCGGGACATCCCCGACCGGACGTGCGCCGCGTTGGCCCGATACGGGACTCCGCGCGCCTGGCGTGCTCTGGTCGACCATGGCCTGAACACGGAGTCGCGTCTGGGGAGCACGGTGACACGGCTCATCGCAGCCGGTCATCAGGATCTCTCGAACGAAAAGGAGCTCCTGAAGCGTCTCGTTGACGCCCTCAAAGCGGAGTTGCCACGCTCGCTGTTGGGAATGAAGATCAATAAGAACGACGAGAAGAGGCTGTCGCTGGTGCAGGCTCTCGCCGGCACGCCAGCTCGCGAGGTGCGGGAGTTGTTCCAAGAGATCGTCGATCGGTACCCCGGGGAAAAGTTCGCCGAGGCAGCCACGAAGGCACTGGCCACGTTCACCACGCGAGGCGAGACGGCACCGGCCGGGCTCAGCGGCGACCTGGATCTCTTCGGTCTCCCGACCGTCCTTCAGATGTTGGCACACATCTGTAACTCCTCGCCGTGGCCCGTCGTGACAAGCGTGTCGGAATGTTCCATCGTGAGCAGTCTTGAAAGGAGTGCGAAGCGATGGAAGCGAGGACAGCATTTCGTAGGCGAGCACGTGAAGAAAATCGTGGCCGCACAGGTCGAGGGCGGCGTTACTCGCGGGAACAACGTCGCGAAGCGGTGCTGTATCTGAATCAGATGAAGGATCAGGGCGCGAGCCTTGAGGGTGTCGCGAGGGGGCTCGGGGTGAGTGGCTGGAGTCTATCTCGATGGAATCGAGAGGAGGCTATGAGGGGTATCGTTCGGCGTGTCGAAGTCGTGGAATCGGAAAAACGCACGGAGATTACGCTGGTAACCCCGCGAGGGTATCGAATCGAGGGTCTGTCGGAACAGCGGCTGCTGCGGCTTGTTGAGCAGCTGGGATGAAGTGGAATAGCCGTCGGGTGTCGGCGTGGGCGTACGCGGCGCCGGCGGATCTCCGCAAGGGCTTTGACGGTCTGTCGGCGCTGGTGATGAACGAGCTTGGTCGTGACCCGCTGAGCGGTGAGCTGTACTTGTTCGTCAGCCGCAACCGAATCCGCGCGAAAGTTCTGCACTGGGACGGGACCGGACTGTGCGTCTACGCGAAACGTCTCGAAGAGGGAAAGTTCGCATGCCTGTGGTCCAGCGGTGACGGCGAGCCAGTGCGACTGACGACGACAGAGTTGTCGTTGTTTCTGGAGGGGAGCCGGTTGGTCGGAAAAATATCTTTGTCACCTCCTGAAATGAAGCATTTTTCACTTGCCGTGAGATCGTCTCTATGATCTAATCGTATTCCGTGGTTCGCATAAAAAACGAACACGACCTCGAAACACTCCGCCAGATAGCTCTCCTCGTTGATAACGAGAACCAGCGCCTCGTCAATGAAAACGTTCGTCTGCGAGTGGAACTGGCGAGACTCCATGGTGTGCCGGAAACGGAGCAACTTGAACTGTCGGTTCTCAAGCAACTACAGGAAAAGCGAGAGAGCATTTTCCGCATCGACGAAAAGCGGACCCGGAAGAAAACGAAGGCTAAAAAGAACAAGAAGAAAGGGCACGGCCCGCGCGAACAGCCTCATCTTCCCGTGGTCGACAAAGTAATCGAACTCGCCGAGACAGAGAAAAAGTGCTCGGTGTGCGACGGCGAGATGGCGGGTCAATACGAGGAATCGGAAGTGGTGACGGTGGTGAAGCGGAGCTTCGTCATCGAACGGCATTTGCGGAAAAAGTACCGCTGCCGATGTAACGCGAACGTCGTCACCGCACCGGCGGCGACGAAGCTTCAGCCCGGAGGCCGCTACTCGGTGGAGTTCGCGACCGAAGTGGCCATCAGCAAGTACCTGGACCATATGCCTCTCGAGCGCCAGGTTCGGATGATGCGCCGCGAAGGGCTAGATATCGACAGCCAGACGCTGTGGGACCAGCTGAACGTACTGGCACGTCATCTGAATCCGGTGTACGACGCTCTGGGAGAGAAGGTTTTGGAGTCACCCGTCATCCACGCCGACGAAACGCGGTGGCCTCTGATGGGCTCGATGAAGAAGTCGGCGGGCACGGTGTGGGGCGTTTCGAGTCCGGACATCGCGTACTACCGAATGCTGCCGACGAAATCGACGGAAGATGGCCAAAAGGTGCTGGGGACCTACTCCGGCATCGCGGTTGTGGACGGCTACGCGGTGTACGAGGTGCTAGCTCGAGCCGGTCCAGACGGCTACGCGGCTCGTGCCGGTCCACAGTTTCGTCTCGCCCACTGCTGGGCGCACGTGAAAAGAAAGTTCGACGAAGCCAGCGAGCACTACCCGCAAGCTTGCTCCGAAGTGCTTCGTTTGATCGGAGAGCTGTACGAAGTCGAACGCGAGGTCCCGGGTCCGTTTCCCGGCGATGAAAAAGCTCAGAAACCGAGACTTCGTTTACGCAAGCAACGTTCGCAGCGGATCTTGAAAGCGATTCGGCAATGGGGCGAGAGCCAAAGAAGATTGCCGCGAAGCGACTTCGGCAAGGCGGTCCGCTACATGCTGGAGAGATGAGAGACACTCACGCTGTTCGCCGAAAACCCTCTCGTCTGGCTTGACAACAATCACGCCGAGCGCGCCCTGAGGGAACCTGTCGTCGGTCGCAAAAATCACTACGGCAGTCGAACGAAACGCGGAACCGACGTCGCAGCGCTGTTCTACACCCTGTGCGAGACCGCGAAGCTTCAGAACGTCGACCCCAGGGCCTACATGCTCGAAGCGGCCTACGCCGCCATCAACCAGCCAGGAACCGTGTTACTCCCCGACGCCCTACGCGACAACTCCGCTGCGTAGCTTCTCCTCCGAATCGCGACGTTCCAACCCGCTCCAGTGGGGCACGGCGAGGAGTTACGTTACTATTGGTACACGCCTTACAACAGCTTCTTCATATATCGACCCGTGGAGCGGCCCGGCGAGGGTGTTTCCGGCGGCAGGCTTATCAAGGGGCAGGGCTATGTGCGTGTGGACCGAAGCAGTAAGCCTGGCGGAGGGTCAGCGGCGGGGTCGTCGGGCTCCAACACGACGAGCTCGTCTGATTCTTCTGCGGGCAGTGCCAGCTCGGGCGGTTACTCCCGAGGCGACTCGCCTTCGTCGAGGACCGCTAAGCCGCGGGACCCTTAGGGGGCGTTCCCCAGTCAGATCTAGTCCTGGCCCTTGCGGCTCTCGACGTAGTCCTTGACGACTGCTTCCAGAGCGGGACTGGCGAGCCCGCGGGCGAGCGCCTCTTCGAGACTTTGTTCCTCAGGAGCCTTGTCGAAGAGCGCGCGGTAGATGTACCACATCCCCCCCACACGGCCAGCTCGGCCGCAATGGATGAGAAGTGGCTTGTTCTCGGGATCGCTGACGACTCTCGAGAACTCGGCCACGTCGTCATCGGTGATCGCCGTCGAGGTGATGGGAATGTTGACGAAAGTCATGCCCTGCTCTTCGACCGCTTTCTTCTCGTCGAAGCTAATCTCGTCCGGGCTTCTGAGACTCAGAATGGTCTGGAACCCAGCTTCCTTTAGCTTGGCGAACACGGGCTCGGGCGGTTGGCCGGCGAAAGCGATCTCTTCATCGGGCCGTGTGTAATTTGGTATCTCCTCGGCCAAGGGATCTTGCGCGTAGCCGCTCGTCGTCATTACCGCGGCCACGAGCCCCATAGCGAACGCGGACGTCAGAATCGTTTTCATGGAGTCCTCCTAATCTTCGGCGAGCCTCTTCCTGGCCGCGTCGACGTTGCGATGAAAAACGAAGAGGGCCTCCGCGTTGCCGTCCTTCTCTTCGAAGTTGTAGTTCCTACCCTCGTGGACTTTGAAGTTGAGATTGTTGTCGGTGTAGTCGATCTCGAACGTCTCAAGCGTATTGAAAGGGGCGAAGAACGCGTCTTTGTGATCCGTTTGAAATTGGATGCCGTCCGGATTGGCCACGAGCCGGCCTTCGCAGGACCCAAAACCGTGCTTGTGAACGACGTCCACCGACTCCTGGAGCCTCACTTCTTTGAAGCGAACGTAGAGGTCACGCGCTTCGGTCTCGAGCTCCACGGTTTCCGCATACATGTCGTAGCCGTCGGCAGAGACGGTCAGGTCGTAGCTACCGGGCCCCAGGTCGTCGACGGTGAGGGGCGTCGTGCCGATGTACCGCCGGTCGATGAAAACCGCCGCCCGCGGTACGTCGCTTTCGACACGGATCTGAACCGGGGCCGGCCGGAGGACGGCCTGGACTCGAGCTTCCCGGCCGCCGTTTATGTTGACCGACCGCTCGAATGTTTGAAAGCCCGCCGCCTCCACACGAACGCTGTGCCGACCGGTTGATACCTCCTCGCGCCGGACGGGCGCTTCCCCTACCACTTCCCCATCGAGGTAAACGGTCGCACCCGCGATATTGGCAGTCACTTCAAGGGAGCCCGTTAGCGGTTCGAATTCCGGTATGTCGGTGGTTGACCGAGGCGGTGACGTTGGGGCTGGCGTCGGCGCGGTGGCGGTTTCCGGAGCGTCGCGGGTGAAGTACCAGAAACCAACACACGCAAGCAGAAGGATTAGACCGATGACAACGTACTTGCCGGCAGAAGAGGACTCGCTCTGTGGTTTTTCCTCGTCAAACACGCTCACGTGCCTATTCTATACCAAGCCGGGAACGAGTCTATCCGCCCCGCTCCTTAATTAGTGCGCCTACTCAGGAAGCCCAGAGAGCCCGACGAGAGCCACCGCGATGCCCAGGACTCGACGGATGCCGCGCTCCCAATTGGTGGGGTCGAACGACTCCGACGTGGAGTGTGCACCGACGCCCTCCCCTCCCCCGCCGATCGTGATAGCGGGGATCCCCAGGCTGATGGGTAGATTCGAGTCGGTGCTGCTTCGAACGAGCTGAACGTGTCGGGTGGCAAGCATATGGCGGGTCACAGCGACCGCGGTCTCGACGATGAGAGAGTCGCTAGGTGTCTCGCCAGAGGGCCGATCGCCGATGAGCTCTTTCTCGGCTTCAACCGGACCGGTCCGTCTTCGCGCACGGTTTTCTTCCTCGACACCTTGGTCCACGAAACCTAGAAACTTCTGTTCCATCTGCCGCAGGCCCTCCACGTTCTCCCCACGTAGATCGATCTCCATCCATATTTCGTTGGGAATGGAGTTGATGGAGGTACCGCCCCGACGACACCCACGCTGTAGCTTTGTCGAGGGGCCTGTGGGACATTGAGCTCGGCAAGCTTGGCGAGGGTTCGGGCCATGGCGAAAGCGGGATTAGGCGTCCCGAAGGCACTCCAGCTGTGCCCGCCCGGTCCGCGATACGTGATGCGGTAGCGACGGCTTGCCAATGCCTGATTGGTGACATTCTTGTCGTCGGTATGCCGTCGACGGAAACGAAGAGATCGACGCGCTTGCGAAGCTCGCTCTCGAGGAAGAGATGCTTCACACCGCGCAAATCCCCTTTCCCCTCCTCGCCCACCGCCCCCATGAAAATGATCGTGCCGTGGGTCTCGACCGCCGCTTCTTGGAGGGCCTTCAAGACCGTCAAGATGGTTACCAAACCGGCGCTGTTGTCCCCGACCCCGGGCGCTGACAGTTTGTTGCCATCCCGCTCCACGGTAGTCGCCGTGCCCGCGGGGAAGACGGTATCCAAGTGGGCGGACAGAATGAGCGTGGGACCATCAGCCGTTCCTTGCCGCTCCCCGTACACGTTGCCTTCCACGTCCTTCCAGACCTCGGTCAGACCGAGTCTTCGAAACCGTTCCATCATTGCGGCGGCTCGCTCATCTTCCTCGAAGGGTGGAGATGGGAATCTCGGTCAAGGTGATGAGCTCCTCGATGGACCAGGCCTTACTCTCGTGCACGATCTGCATCGCCTTCTCGACTTCGGGCGCGGTGAGAATGGCTCCCACGTCGGGAGTCGCCAGTACCGCCAGAACAAGAAGGATGTGGGGCATGATTAACTACCGGAATCCGGCTTGCCGCTCACCACGATCAGGCACGCGGCGTCTCCCTTGGCGGTGCACTGAACCTCCTGACCGTCGACCTCGCAATCGAAGAGCGCTATCCCCACCCCGCGAAAGAGACCGAGCAACAGGTGGCACACCGGCTTCACCGACGGGCCGTACTCTTCGGCGAACGGAGATTCTTGGACCTTCACGACCAGCTCCATCATGTCCATGTTGATCATCTGGACCTGGATGGCTCCCCAACCCGACTCCCCAGCATGAAAGCCAGCGAGCTCAGGACCTGATCTTCCGAATAGGAAAACACTTCTTTTAGACGCCCGGCGAGAGTGACCCCTTCGTTTCGTGCCGCGTCGGCGAGGATCCGCTCCGCTTCGTCGGGTAAGACTTCTTCCAAAGATTTTTGGATTTCCGAGATCAATCCTGGCCTCAACAGTACGTAACGCAACCCCTGCAGGGAGAGCCTCCCTGCCTCGCCTTCGAACGACATGCCCTCGAGCAACTGGTTCATTTTTTCTCCGCCGTTGGTCATCGTTTGGGGGGGCTGGGGGGTTTCGGGGGGGCTTGGGCTGGCATCCCGAAGGGCACGTCGTTCTTCTTCTTGCCGACGAAAGTATTGCACCGCGAGCACCGGTATTCGTAGAGCTCTCCATCGGGCAACACCAGCAGGAGCCGTTGCCGTACCGGGAGGGCGGCCCGGCACTGCGGGCAATAGAGACTCACGGCGTCGAACTCCTCGTAGCTGGAAGTGGGAGAGGAGGGATCTCGCATGGATTTCGGAGTATAGCCTAATTCGGGGACAGCTACTTAATCTTGTAGTGTCATGCTTGGCTAGATTAAGTAGCTGTCCCCGAATTAGCGATCAGTCGCGTTTGTGAGTCTCTTCCCCCACTCCCCAGTAGCGGCGAGAGTAGAAGACGAGCGGGCGGTTTTCGTTGAGGACTTTTCCGCCTTGAACTTCCCCGACGAAGAGCGTGTGGCCGCCCTGCGCTACCTTGTCCGCGACCGTGCAGTCCAGGTATCCGAGGCAGCCCCCGATAAGCGGCGGCTGGCCCGACCGCTTCTCGTGGGAAACAGTGGCAAACTGCTCTTCGGAGCTCAGGTTGGGTGCCGCGAAGTGGTCGGAGATAGCGCCCTGCCCCTCCCCCAGTATGTTGACCGCGAACGAGCCGGCGGATTCGATCGCTCCGTGCGCCTTCGCTTCCTTCATGATGCAGATCACCACCAGCGGAGGATCGAGGCTCACCGACATAAAGGAGCTCACGGTGATGCCGCGCTGCTCGCCGCCTTCGGGCGCCGCGGTCACGACGACGACACCTTGAGGGAAGACCCGCATCACGGAGCGAAGCGCCTCGCCGTCCATTAGATCTCCTCACTTAATTCGGGGACAGCTACTTAATCTTGTAGTGACGTGCCCGGCTAGATTAAGTAGCTGTCCCCGAATTAGCACTAGATCTCCTCGATCTCCGCCTTCCATTCCACCGCGATGCCGCGCTTCACACTGGTAGCCGCCGGGCACTTGTCTTCATGGGTGGCAAGCGCCCTCTCTGCGGCCTCGCGCTTGTCCTTTGGTACTTTGACACGATACCGCACACGAATATGGGTGATCACCATGACGCCGTCGATGTCCTCGATGTCGCCTTCAACGTCGGCGGTGAGCTTGTCCGGAAAACTTGGAATCCCGCGCGCCTCCAGCGCGCCCCCGAGGGTGCCGGTTAGTCACCCACCCACGCTGGCCACGATGTGGTCCAGCGTCGCGGGGAGCTCCTCTTCGGCCTCGATGCCATAGAAATCTTTGATGTTCGTGTGCACGCCAAATCGAAGGGGTGTTCCGAACTGCTCGATGTAGGCGCGACGGAGAGGGCCTTTACCGATCCTCACGCGGGGAGGTATGGACGATCTTGGACATGTGGCCTGCCTTCCCTTCTGCCGAAGTTGGCTCCCACCGGCGGGCACATGTTAGCCCACTCCACGGGCAGCGGAGAAGCTTCTTTTCGGGAAAGGTGGTTTCGCCCGGGGTGTAGGTTAGCTCCGACGTTCAGCTTTCGGCACTGAGGGTCTGGGCAAGTCGGGAGACCACACGGGCCTCATATCGAATCCCTCAAACGTCAGTCGGGTCAGGGTGTCCCGGGCCAGATCGAGCACCCAGACGTCGTCTCCGCCCAGCCCATCCGTCACTGGTCGGGACACACCTCCGTATTCACCTTCCTAGTAGTCAGGATCGGGTGGCGGTGCGCTTACGCCGACACGGATCGAGCCCTGCATTTGGTGACTACCCTGGTGGCTGCGGCAAAAGTAATTGAACGTCTGCCCCTCTTCTTGAGCACCGAAGGTACACTGGAAGGTGGCTCCATCCTGGCCGAAAACCAGCCCACTGTCCCAGGTTCCTTCCAGTTGCGTCGTCGTGTGGGTGCGGTCGTTGCCACGAAGAACCCAGCGGACTGTTTGCCCCGGATTGATAAGGATAGATTTGGGGCTGAACTGGAAGTCGAGAATCTCGACCGTCACCACCTGCCCACCAGATGAGGAAGAAGACGTGGGCGAGGACCCGTCGCCACCGCCACTACAAGCGAAAGGGGCAAGGGCTAGAAATAGAGTTATTGAGATCTTGGTCCGTTTCAACAATCTACACCTCCAAATATAAATGGTGTAGATTGCAACCTCCGTGCCCACATTCGCGAACCGGCCCCACCTCGTTAAGCCACGCCAATGGTCGAGAATAGATGGTAAAACATGGCTCCGGATGGACAGGCTTACTATTTGCGTAAATGAGTTACGGAATTGGAAAGACGCGAGACTTCGTAATAGCTGCCCGGGGCGGTGAGAGTGATGTCAATTGGTGGGTACGAGACGCTCGAGTTCCTGAAACCAGTTGAGGACGACATGGATTTGCGCGGGTCCCGAGCTCTCTTCGTCCCGAATCATCATGAACCGGCCGTCCGGGTGCGACATCGTACTGGGCTCTCCGACCCGCAACCCAAACGCAGCCTCCCGATATCCGCGTGTCGAAGAGGCCGACGGGAGCGCCGACCTCGAGCTCCCGTTCACCCCTCACGGGCACGGCCATTATCGTGAGGTCCGGGGCAATGTAGAAGAGCTCCGTGCCGTCACCCGACCATCGAGGCTGAACACCCCCTCCGGTGGAGATCTGCCACTTCCCGACGGCCTCGGGGAAATTGGCGACGTAGACTTCGTTTCGTCCCGACTCATCCGAGATGTACGCGATCCAGCGACCATCCGGAGACAGCTTCGCCTGATCCTCGACGAAACCAGCCTCCAGGAACGGGAAGGGCTCCCCCTCGTCCAGCATCGGCAACACCCAGATATCCCGCGTTGGAAGGGATTTGACGTAAATGAGAAAGCGGCCGTCGGAGGACCAGTCAAAAGGACCATTGCTCACATCGGACGCGCGAAGCAGTTCGGCCGTTCCCGCGCCGCTGGCTGGTTTCTCGTAAAGCTGGAAGACGCCGCCGTCTCGGTTCGAGTTGAACACGATACGGCTCCCGTACTGGACTGGGCTCTCCGGTCGCCTCGATTCGGTCGGCGTCAAATGGCATGGCAAACAGCGTGGCCTCGCGGGCATAGAGCAAGTGACCCGAGGAGGCGTAGCGCGGATAGGTCCCGCCCCGGTGCAGGACTTTCCTCTCGCCCGTCTCGAGGAGAACCGCTTCGATGGTCGCGTCGTCGAACGACTCGCCTTGCGCCCCCACCATGAAAAGCACCGCCTTCCCATTCGGTAGAAACCACGGCCACCGGTGGGTTGCCTCGCCTTCTCTCAAGGTCGTGAGCTCCACCGGGGTCCTGCCGGAAGCGAGCACACGATAGAGCCCGGTCCTATTGGTCGCATAAACGATCGTATCGTCGGGTCTCCAGGTGCCGCCGAGGGTGCCCGAGACCTCCGCAATGGTTAGTGCCGCGCCACCACTGACCGACACCTTTTCCAAAGCACCGCGGGCGAAAAACGCCAGCCACTGACCGTCGGGCGAAAAGAAAGGGAGGCGGGCGTTTTCGGTTCCGCTGAGCGGTGTGGCTTCCAGGCTGTCGATGGGCCGGATGAAGAGCTGAGGACTCCCTTCGGATGTCCGCCCCACGAAGGCTGGATCCGTCCCGCTTCCCGTGGAAATAAGAATGGCGTAACCTCCGGTTAAGCAAAACGAAACCACGCCTGGAAAGGCGAGGAGGAGGATTACGCCATGAAGAAGCCTACCACCATATCGAAGGAGTCTGTAAGCGAGTACCGGGAGTTCGTCCAACTTCGGCTGCGTAAGCGGGTACTGGAGGCGATCGAGGTCGTGCTCGAGGAAGAAGTCAACCAAGCGCTGGGGTGTGGTAGCTACGAGCGTGCGGAAGACCGCCGTGGATATCGCAACGGAGCCGAAACCCGTCGCGTGACGACGTCGGTGGGAACTCGCGAGCTCCGTGTGCCACGAGCCCGCGTGCGAGACGAGTAAACGGGAGAGACGACAGAGTTCAGGAGCGAGCTGTTGCCCCGGTACGCGCGCCGGACTCGTGAGGTCGACGAGGCGATCTTGGGGACGTACTTGTCGGGCGCGAATAGCCGCCGGATCCGCAAAGCGCTGAAACCACTGCTCGGTGAGGAGCACCTATCGAAGAGCGCGGTGTCTCGCGTGGTTAGCCGGCTGAAGGAGCGCTTCGAGGAATGGCAGAACCGTGCTCTCAGCGAGGAGGTCTACGCGATCGTTTACCTGGACGGCTTCCACCTGAAAGTGCGGATGGCGAAACGTGTGATCAGCGTACCCGTACTGGTCGCGCTCGGGGTCGCGCCAGACGGGCACAAACGTCTGTTGTCATTGCGTCTGGCGGTGAGCGAAGCCTCGACGCATTGGGGCTCCGTGCTGGAGGGACTCCAGGCTCGAGGACTCCGGGCTCCCAAGCTAGTGATCAGCGACGGCCACAAGGGGCTGACGAAAGCGCTGGAGAAGTGGCCGGGGTGCCGGTTGCAGCGATGTACCGAGCACAAGCGCGCCGACTTGCTCGAACATTGCCCGGCGCACGCACGCCGTGAGCTCCGGCGTGACTACAACCGGATCGTCTACGCCAAGAACGGGATCGATGCTCGCAAAGCCTATGACGAGCTCGTCGCCAAGTGGACGCCTCTCGCGCCGGCCGTCGTCCGAAGCCTAGAGGAGGCCGGTAATCAGCTGCTGACCTTCTACGAATTCCATCGTGCCATGTGGAAATCGATTCGAACGACCAATGCTCTGGAGAATCTCAACCGCGAGTTTCGACGCCGGACGAAAACCCAAGCGTCGTTCTCCAGCGAGGAGTCCGCGGTCGCTTTGCTGTTTGAGCTTATCGCCTCTGGCCAGATTCAACTACGACGCATCGACGGCTACCAACGTCTGAGCGAGGTTCTCGAACGCGCAGAGGTTGCCGCCTGATATGATACTCTGATGACAACGTTTGGCGCTCACAACCGCTCCATGAGTCTTTCGGACCTTCTTGAATCGCGCCGAATTCAAGCGGAGATGACGGCAGATCGCGCTCGGCGTATACCGATCCAGCAGCCCCACCGCCGCATTCCACAACTCCTCCGGGATCAAACGTCCGTGTGGCTTCGACCTCCATGATTCGGACTGTTTCTCAACCTCTGAAAGTCCCGCTTTCCTCGAGCGCATCGATTTGACCTCCTTGATGGATCTCTGCGCTCAGATTACAGATCCCACCTAGCAAGGTCACGCATTGGTACCGCAAGGACACGGGCCATGAGCTGCGGCTGTTCGGTACCCTCTACAACCCAGACAATTCGCCACAACTACTGGTAGTGGGGTCTTTTGAAATTCACGCGCCACGCTTCCGGTAGGGTCCGCGCTTCCGAGACACCTTCGCCTCTTTGGCTTCGAGCAGTCCGACGATTTCTTCGATACTCCACACGTGGTCGCTGACCTTGGCTTCCATCGCTGGTGTTACGCGGAGCGACTGATGTGTGCGCCCGAAGTTGTAGTACATCACGAACAGGCTGAACGCGGCTACGTGGTTCGAGAGTTTCTTCGAGAAGGCGTTCGTTAGCCGAGCGTATCGACGAACCGCCATCCGGATCGTCAGGTTGTGACGCTCTACGTAGCTGGTGCTGATGTGGTCCTCGTCAGGGTCTCCGGTGACGCGCATCTTCGTCGCTCCGGTGCAGACGGCGGGGCTGTACCGCCGCTGGCCCTCCGGCGCGTCACCGTAGTGCTTGACCAGCATGGCGTAGTCGACGTTCGCGCCGAACGCATCCTCGACCGCCGAGAGGTACGCCCTGTGGCCGTCGCTCGTAAGCTGCACGCGGTTGGCAAGACGACCGGCCAGATCCTGTATGAACTCGGTGGCGTATCCGGCGTCACGCCCGCCGACGAGCCAGGAGACGATCAGCTTGGAGTCGGCGTCGAGCGCTGTCCAGGTCCAGGTGTCGCCTGCGCCCTCGGGAGCGGCCTTCGCCCGCTCGACGTTCTTCTGCTTCGCGTAGGTGAAGCTCCAAACCTCATCTAGTTGGAGGTGGCGGCAATCTAGGTTGCGGAGCCCGTCGTTCTGGTACTCGTGGCAAGCCTCTCCGAGTTCGACAATCAGCCTGGTGATCGCCCTCTTGGTCACCCCAGTGATTCGCTCGGTCGAGCGGATCGAGTTTCCCTCGACGATGCAGCGTATGACCTGCGCCCGTTTCTTTGTGTCCAGCCTTTTCATAAGACATATTATGCCTGTCTTGCTGTATTAAGTCAAGTATAAAAGAAGTTATAAAATAAAAAACTACGCTTTTGGTGGTGGACGTGCTAGAACATGGACGAGGCGACGATCGGTAGCCGTCTGGTATATTGTGTTTTGCACATTTGCCTCCTGATCGGTTGTGTCCAAACGATCGTTAGCCCCAAGCAGGTTTGGGGGCCGTCCCTCAAGACTTAGCCCTCAACCTGCTTCCTTTTTTATGCTATTAACCCCTTCGCTCTCAGAATTTTGGCGTCAACACACCACTTTAATCCTGAATGCGTACGAACTCGATTCAATACTGAGTTCGGAAGATCCCTCATGGCATGGCGAGCGGATCTGAATAACGAACCAAGACGCTTGCTATTATCAAGCCCGAGGGCGACTGTCAGATCCTCGGAACTGATCCCATCTTTTCCAGCGTCAGCAATTGCCTGGAGGACCGCTCGTCCCTTCGCATTGTCGGATGTTCTGCGCGTAGCAGGTCGGATTGGTCTACTATTCAGTGCATCTTCGGCCAGACGCTTTGATAGCGCAACTGCCTCATCCAGGGTCTCTGCTAGGATTACACCGTCCGGTCTCACTTGGTACATCCTTCCCTCCTTGATTGCGTTCAGTGCACACCGTAGCACGACAGACGACTGAGATCAACAGTTATGACTCAGAGAATCAAACGTGCCGAAACACAACTGGTCGAACCGGACGATCTGGACTGGCGACAACCTCTCCGTCATGCGGGGCGTGCAACTCTGTGAAGGGCGACCGACCCAACGCGGCGCTACTTGTACTTGCTACGCTACGCGAGCGCGGGATTCTGTGACGGGGCTTTTACTCTTCCCAGCGGGTGTTTGCGGCTTTACGAGCGATTTCGGAGCGGCGCTCTGCGCTCAGCTTCGAGGCTCTGGCACGGCCCCCGACGACGCCTCCCTTGCGGGCGCGCTCCGTCAGCTTCGGATTCGTCGGCTTGGCTGGCTCAAGAGGTGTCCCGTCCAGCCGCTCGCCGATCACCTGCTCCAGGACGGAGCGGGCATTGACGGCAAAATCGTGATCCCTGGGAAGTCCTTTGCGTTTAGGCATGGTCGCGATACTGCCAGACGGCGAGGCCGGAATCAAGCCTCTTAAATTTCAAAAGACCCCACTACCCAACTACTCCTTCCCTTTGGGGAAGTGAGTTGTTAACCTAATGCGGGATCTTAGTAGCAGCGGATCGGAAGGGTCCGTCGTTCGAGGAGAGGAGGAGGAATAATGAGGAGGAATACGAGCGTGGGTCTCGCGTTGGTGGCCATGTTCTTGGTGGCCGCCGTGGTACCCACGATGTCGAAGGATGTCGAGCACTACCTTACCGGGCCCTACAATATCGATCCGAACTGGCCGCAGAATCCCTGTGGCACGGACTATCAAATCGGCTCGGTCGGGGGCATCTTTGCAGAGACCCCGAACCGGATATTCGTTTTCGCGCGCGGATGCCTGCCCGTGTTGGAGAGAAGCGGCGTCGGTGGGCCCACGAGTCTCAGCCCCAGCCGGAATGCCTCGGGATACGACCTGTCCCGCGACGATCCCGAACGCCACCCTAAGTGGAGCCACGTCCTCTACATCTTGAATCGCGAGGGCGCGCTCATCGACAACTGGGATCAGCACAACGACATGTTCGTGCGGCCGCATCGCGTCAAGATCAACCCTTACGATCCGGAACGGCACGTGTGGGTCGTCGATGACAGCGCGCAACAGATCACGAAGTTCACGCGGGACGGCTCGGAAGTCGTGATGCAGCTCGGCCAGTTCCGTGAACCCGGCAACGACGAAACCCACTTTGGACGGCCGACCGACATCGCTTGGCTCCCCGACGGCACGTTCTTCGTCTCGGACGGCTATACGAACACCCGTGTCGTGAAGTTCGACAAAGACGGGAACTATATTACGTCATGGGGGGAGCCAGCCGAGCGCGGGGGCATGGAGAGGCGACCCAACTACTTCAGAACCGTCCACGGAATCGCCATCGATGACAACCGGCGCCTCTACGTCATCGACCGCTCGAACAACCGGATCCAGATCTTCGACGAGAACGGAAAGTTCATCGAGCACTGGACCGGCATCATGCGTCCCTACTACATCTACATGTCCGCGGATCAGCACCTCTGGGTCAGCGACGCCGTTACCCAGAAGTTCCTGAAGTTCGACCTCGGCGGCAACTTGCTCCACCATTGGGGCTCTTTCGGCGGGTTTCCCGGTGGGAACTATGGTGTCCACCAGTTCAGCGCTGACAGTGAAGGCAACTTCTACACAGCGGACGTCCATATCGGCCGCATTCAGAAGTACGTGCCGAAGCCCGGCGCGAACCCTGACGAGCTCGTCGGAGAGTGGCGCGCCCTCGCCGGTTCGTTGACGGACTGAGCTTTTCTAACTCTAAGCTAAACGAAAGCCGCAGGCGCTGTTGAAGCGTCTGCGGCTTTCTTTTTCTGGCTTAGGTGCAAAAAAAAGGAGGAGAGAGTGCATCGACAAGAGCTCGCCGTCATCTTGTTCGTCACCATGGCGGTGGCCCACGGCGCGAACGCATCGGATTGGTTGCAATGGCGAGGGCCCTTCCGCACCGGAATGGCCGTTGGCGATGCGCCGCTCCAATGGGACGACGAAACCAACATTCGGTGGAAGGTCGCGATACCGGGGCGCGGCCATTCAACTCCCGTCCTGGTGGGCGACCGGCTGTTCCTGACGACGGCGATTCCGACCGGAAGGGGCTCAGGTTCCACAGAGCCGGGACGAGCCGGCGGTGGCGCCGCCTCCGGTCTTGAGCATAGCTTCGAGGTCCTAGCGATCGATCTGGCGACGGGGAAGACGGAGTGGCAGCGCACGGCGACCGTGGCGACTCCTCACGAGGGATATCACCGAACCTACGGCAGCTTCGCGTCCAACTCTCCGGTGACGGACGGCAAACGGCTGTTCGCTTTCTTCGGCTCCCGGGGCCTCTATGCCTACGCCTGGATGGGACTCTGCTTTGGGAGAAGGACTTCGGGGTCCGGATGCGCATGGACATGCAGTTCGGGGAAGGCACGGCGGTTACGCTCCACGACGGCCGTCTGATCCTGCACTTCGATCACCTGGAAGGCGGCTTCCTCGTCATGCTCGCCCCCGAAACGGGTCGCGAGATCTGGCGCACCGACCGCGAAGAGCGATTCAATTGGGCGGAGCCTTACGTCGTGAAGCACGACGGCAAGCGTCAGATCGTCGTGAACGGTCTCACCGTCCGCGGCTACGATTTCGAGACCGGCGCCCCGATCTGGGAAGTCGAGGGCCTCGGGGAGAACACCATCCCTCAGCCGCTCCAGCACGAGGGCCTCGTCTTCGCCATGAGCGGACATACGGTGAAGAACATCATGGCGATTCGGCTCGGACCTACTGGCGACCTCACGGGAACCGACGCCGTCGCATGGTCGACGCCCCGGGGCGCTCCCTACACTCCTTCCCCCCTTCTCCACGACGGCCGTCTGTACGTTCTGACCGACAACGGGCAGTTGAGCGCCTTCGAGCCCGAGACCGGAGAGCCCTTCTACCGGCAGGTGCGGCTTCCGAAGCCGTACAACTTCAAGGCATCTCCCGTGGGCGCGAACGGAAAGCTGTACCTCGCGAGCGAGAACGAAGACGTCGTGGTGGTGCGGATGGGCGATCGATTCGAGGTGCTGGCGACAAACACCCTCACGGGACAATCGTTCATCGCGTCGCCCATCATCGTCGACGGGGACATCTATCTGAGGAGCCGTACGCACCTGTTCCGCATCGGGAGCCCTGAATCGTGAAGGAAATCCGAGCCAGGGCGCCGTCGCGAACCTCTAGAAGTGTGGGCACGCAGGTCGGTTCTCAAGCAACTACAGGAAAAGCGAGAGAGCATTTTCCGCATCGACGAAAAGCGGACCCGGAAGAAAACGAAGGCTAAAAAGAACAAGAAGAAAGGGCACGGCCCGCGCGAACAGCCTCATCTTCCCGTGGTCGACAAAGTAATCGAACTCGCCGAGACAGAGAAAAAGTGCTCGGTGTGCGACGGCGAGCTGGGCGAGATGGCGGGTCAATACGAGGAATCGGAAGTGGTGACGGTGGTGAAGCGGAGCTTCGTCATCGAACGGCATTTGCGGAAAAAGTACCGCTGCCGATGTAACGCGAACGTCGTCACCGCACCGGCGGCGACGAAGCTTCAGCCCGGAGGCCGCTACTCGGTGGAGTTCGCGACCGAAGTGGCCATCAGCAAGTACCTGGACCATATGCCTCTCGAGCGCCAGGTTCGGATGATGCGCCGCGAAGGGCTAGATATCGACAGCCAGACGCTGTGGGACCAGCTGAACGTACTGGCACGTCATCTGAATCCGGTGTACGACGCTCTGGGAGAGAAGGTTTTGGAGTCACCCGTCATCCACGCCGACGAAACGCGGTGGCCTCTGATGGGCTCGATGAAGAAGTCGGCGGGCACGGTGTGGGGCGTTTCGAGTCCGGACATCGCGTACTACCGAATGCTGCCGACGAAATCGACGGAAGATGGCCAAAAGGTGCTGGGGACCTACTCCGGCATCGCGGTTGTGGACGGCTACGCGGTGTACGAGGTGCTAGCTCGTGCCGGTCCAGACGGCTACGCGGCTCGTGCCGGTCCACAGTTTCGTCTCGCCCACTGCTGGGCGCACGTGAAAAGAAAGTTCGACGAAGCCAGCGAGCACTACCCGCAAGCTTGCTCCGAAGTGCTTCGTTTGATCGGAGAGCTGTACGAAGTCGAACGCGAGGTCCCGGGTCCGTTTCCCGGCGATGAAAAAGCTCAGAAACTGAGACTTCGTTTACGCAAGCAACGTTCGCAGCGGATCTTGAAAGCGATTCGGCAATGGGGCGAGAGCCAAAGAGGATTGCCGCGAAGCGACTTCGGCAAGGCGGTCCGCTACATGCTGGAGAGATGGGAGACACTCACGCTGTTCGCCGAAAACCCTCTCGTCTGGCTTGACAACAATCACGCCGAGCGCGCCCTGAGGGAACCTGTCGTCGGTCGCAAAAATCACTACGGCAGTCGAACGAAACGCGGAACCGACGTCGCAGCGCTGTTCTACACCCTGTGCGAGACCGCGAAGCTTCAGAACGTCGACCCCAGGGCCTACATGCTCGAAGCGGCCTACGCCGCCATCAACCAGCCAGGAACCGTGTTACTCCCCGACGCCCTACGCGACAACTCCGCTGCGTAGCTTCTCCTCCGAATCGCGACGTTCCAACCCGCTCCAGTGGGGCACGGCGAGGAGTTACCTTCGGATTCGCCTGGTCACTGAGATCGTAGATCTTGACGTGGTTCCTGCCCGTCCAACCTTCCGACTCCTTGTTCCCGACCAGGTAGGCGATCCCGGTGTCGCACTCCCACCAGCTCTTGTGGGTGCCGGTGAGCTCGTCGACCACTGTGGTCACGTGCGCCGGGTTGGACGGATCGGTTATGTCCAAGACTTCATGCGCCTGGTTCCCGTATGGCCGCAGCAGGTACCATTTACCCTGTTCCCCGTTAGGCAATGTGTTGCCGCTGCAGACCCGCACCATCTGAGCCCCGCCGGCGTCGCGATCGGGTGCCCGACGCGGCGGGCCGGGAATATGAGCAAGGTACTTCGTATTCGCGGGGTCGGTCACATCGACAACCGATGTGCCGCTGGGTTCCGCCTCGCCCGTGAGCGAATTCATGGGCATATGCGCGGTCGCATGGTGCCCGACATAGGCGATAAACCTCCCATCCTGACTAATGATGATGGGCTGATAGGCCGACCGACCCTGCAGATCCTTCCAACCGGCGAGCTCCATGTTCCACTGCGACTGCTGGTCGCTGGGGCCCGGTACGGGAAACGGAGGCGCTGGGCTTCCGTTCAACGCGATCGGTGGGATGGTCGGCCCATCCGGCGGGTACGTCTGCTGTGCGACGAGCGATGCTGGCACCGCCACCGCCAGCACGAACAGCCCAAGCAAAACGAGGCCCATATATCTGGGTTTGCGCATGGCTTCTCCTTTTTCGTCCCTCCGGAACGTCCGGTATTGACTGGTATCTCGCGCGGACGTTACTCTCTGCCCGCGCCGGCGTCAACAGGTAGGAGGGGCGCGGAACAACCTCGTCTTGACAAGGTTATCCACCAACTTCGTTAGGTCGCGTCATATTCCCTTGACGCGATCTACTGCCCCGCCGCCCTCTTCTTCAGCGTTCCAGGCTTCATCGAATCGGGAACGAGTGGCTCCGGAAGGTACAGGTCCTTGTCGGTCGGCCACTCTTCCATCAAGTGCGGCATGTAGCCCTCGGGATAGTAGAGCTCTGGATCGATCTGGCATCACGAATGGACTGCTCCTGAAGGTCTGCTCTCGAGTACTGCGGTTTCGGCACGATGAGGCCACCGAACCTTTCGATCGCCAGGTCGGCATTTGGTACCTTGTTGTTGGGATAGTCGGCAATGACCCCGTCGCGGGCCCAGATCTTGTCCTTGGTCATGTTGACGACGACCATGTCGGGAGCTCCCGGGTGGTAGGGTCCATCCCAGTGTTCCGGGACCTCGGCGATGACCTCGGCGTCCCTGGTAAGGATCGTGCTGCATGTGGGTGCTCATGCAGAGTCGAGGCTGAATCTTGTCGCACAAATAACCCAGCGCATAGGTTGGCGTATGGTGGGTGTCGATGGTGTAGCGACCGACGAATGGCGGCACGCCTGCTACGCCCGAGCTGATCGACATCAACTCGGCCTGGGTCTCGGTGATGTAGAGATCACAACCCTTGGCGTACTCGATGTCGAGCTCCGAGGGGCGGCCGTCGCCGGTCCAGACGACGCACATGTCGTTCCAATCGAGCCGATTAGCCGGAGGCGCCGTCCTTGGCATGCGAGCGTCGCCAATGGGTGACTTTGACGCCGTTCTTGTCGTAATGGATGGGCACCTGGAAGACGGAAAAGAGCCCTCGTGAGCGGCCGCTGGGGAGCTAGCACCCAGATGGCTCGAACAAGGACGGCTCTGGCGGCGGGTGTGTCAGCTTACCGGACGCGGTCACTTCGACCATGCCGCCTTCTGGGACGCGCTGTCGGCGAGCAGAAGAGTTGTTGGTGTTGAGGCAAGACCAAGCGAGCCTCTCGCATCTCTGGATCGAAAACGGCGCGTGTCCTACTTCCCTGCTCCGAAGACCTTCAACAGCTTGCTCGCGGTGCTCCACGCAGGTGTGCGTGCGGCTGGACCGCTCTCTCAAAGGTCTGTGACGTCTGTCCAAGACTTCTTGACAGTCCAGAGTCGACCATGGTTCACTAGGCGCCATGCGAACCGAACGCGTCACTCGAAAACTGCTTCATTCGACTCGATCCTGGCGCGCAGCAGCCTGCGCGCTGGGCGTGACGATGGCCTTCCCGTTCTTAGCCCAGGCGACGTCCAGCCAGGAGCCGAAGGAACAGGCCCGGGTCCCGACGAGCCACGCCAACGTGCAACAAACACCGGGATCGGGCTCGGCGCTGCTCGTGATCGTCCCACGGGACACTGTTCTCCCGATCATCGGGCGACGAGGCGAGTGGGTTCAGGTGCGGCTTTCCCCGGAGCTCAGGAAGACCGGCATCGTCGTACGGTGGTACGAGGGGAAGCGAGAGATCATCAGGCGTGGCCGGCGCATCACCATCGGGGATGAGGACAGCGGCTGGATGCACGACACGACCGTCGAAATCACCGAAGTCCGGTAAACCGCCCCGGGCTCTCCAAACATCGAACGCTGTGACGGCCACGGTTTCCGTGACCACACGTCGAGGGGCGCCTTACCTCATCGGCTGCGGCCGACCATCCGGCCGATGAGCTTCGCCGGGTCGGCATCCGGCTTCGGGCGGAACATCTGCGAGCGGTCATTTCGGATCTCGCCGACGTACAGGTTCCCCTCCTCGTCCACCTCGATTTGGTGCACGCCATCGAACTGGCCTGGCAGCGCGCCGTGCTCGCCAATATCCAGGATGTATCGCCCGTTCAGGTCGTACTTGACCAGCCTGTCCGTCGTCCAGTCCGCCACCCACACGAAATCGTCTTCGGTGACGGTGTGGGCGAGGACTTGGGAGTTGTGACCGGTGGGCCACATGTCCAGGAAGTTGCCGTTCTCGTCGAAGACCTGCATGCGGCTGTGCTCGCGATCCGCGACGAAGATCCGGCGATCCTGGCTGACACCGATACTGTGGACGGACCAGAATTCGTACGGACCTGGGTTGGCCGGGTCGACCGGCGGCTGGCCCCAGTCCCGAATGAAGTTAAAGTTGGCGTCGAATTTGGCCACGCGTGTGCCCGCGTAGCCGTCGGCAACGAAAAACGTGCCGTCAGGGAGCCAGCACATGTCCGTCGGACGGTCGAAGTTGTTCGGGCCCCGTCCGGGCACGCCTCGTTCGCCCAGCGTCTTCACTAACTGGCCGTCGTTGGTGAAGATGTTGATCTCGTGCATGTCGTCGTCGACGATCCAGATGTGCTTCTCGGGATCGTAGGGGTTCATCAAGAGCTTGTGGGGGCCACGAGCGAGCTCCCCGAGTCCCGTGCCTCTCCCCGGTGCTAAGTACGCATCATGCTGGAGCCACTCCTCGATCGTGTTGCCCAAACGATCCACGGCGAAGATGATGTGGTGCCGCCGCATGTTGTAGCCGGGGTTCTGTCCGGCGTAGGGACGCCTCCCCGTGTTGGTTCGGGGGGGGTCGAGCAGAGCCGCACTGATCCACGGCGTAGCGCCGGGCGGCAGCTCGATCTCGCCGCGCTGGCCCACCCAGACCTTGTCCACACTCTCGGCCCAGACTCCAGAGGCCGATCCCCAGGTCCAGCCGTCGTGCGAGAGATCGTTATCGGGCAAGGGTTTCGGCCAAGGGACGACAACCTCGTAGTCGCCCATATCCACCTTTTGCACCGCTTGCGTCTGAGCCGGCGCGGGCTCCGGAGGGGCGCTACCGCTACTCGCGGCCAGAAAGGCCGCTACCCCCAGCGCCACGAAAACTGTCAGCAGTGAGCTCTTCACGTGCACTCTCAACCTCCGTGATTCAAACTCTTCCCGGCGATGCCTGAAAGACGGCCCTGGTGCCCGACTGCCAACCAGCCCCTGGACTGACCGGCCATCGAAGCACACGTCGATGAACCGCACGAGGTTCCCACCTTCCGGTTCGGCTGTCAACAGGAACGTCGCCGTTGGTGAGCGTCCGCGTTTCGCTTCGCCAAATGCGACAAGACCTCACCCAATTGGCGCCGTGTCTCGCGCTACAACTGTGTCATGAAATTCGCGCGCTGGACCTTTCTCGTCACCGGGATCTATGGCCTGCTCGTCCTCCTCCCCCAGTACTTTCTCGAGCCGCCGGGTCTGACACACCCCGAGTTTTTCTACGGTTTCGTCGGCGTTGCCCTCGCTTGGCAGGTCGTGTTTCTCGCCATCGGGCTCGACCCCATGCGGTTTCGTCCACTCATGCTGGCGGCGGTGGTCGAGAAAGCATCGTTCGCGATCGCGGTGGTCGCTCTTTTCGCGGCCGGACGGCTGGCGGTGCCCGTTCTCGTCGCGGGGCTCATCGATCTGACCCTCGGCGTCCTTTTTGCCGCAGCCTGGTTCCGACTTCGTCAGATCAAGACATCTCGATGACGAATTCCCGGCGTGCAGTGGCCGGTGCACGTACCCGGCCCCTACCGCGTTGACGCCTCCCGCCCGGCTACCGTGCTGCCATTCCTGGTCTCTCAGGTGGACGGTGACGGCAACGAGATCGGAGGCATTCGCCTGCCGGAGCAGGGGGTGCCGCTCGGACATACAGAGGCTGGGCTTTCCGGAGCGAGAGCGCCGGCCTGCCGAACACCCAGGTGCCTTATGCCGGAGGATACATACCGTTCGCCAGAACGCGCGTCGAACGGCTGCAGAACGGCGGTCCACGTCCGTCGGTCGAGGAACGCTACTCCAGTCGCGCCGACTACGTGCGGCGAGTGGAGGAAGTGGCCAACCGGCTGGCGCAGGAACGGCAGCTGCTGCAGGAGGACGTCAAGACCATTGCGGAAACCGCCGGCGAGCACTGGGACTGGACGATGTCGGCAAGAACGGACCGAGACACCGACTAAGGGGGATGTCCCGACCGCTGTTGAATTTGGTCGGGTAGCGGCGGCACCTGTGAATACTCTTAGGCAGCAAACTCATCGCTGTCAAGAGATTTCTGTTTGCTTCTAAGCGCGTGAACGAGAGCGCCCATATGGCGATAGCCTTTGATACGCCGGAACTTTTTCTGCGCGGTGACGACGCCAAGAGCGGTCCATCGGCGAACCATGGAAGGACTCTACCAACGCTTGACGTTTCTCGATACTCTGCGAATGGTTCCGTTGAGATTCTCAATGGCGTTCGTCGTGGCAAGAGACTGGCGAAGTAAGGCGGGCAGCGCGAGCTTCACGACCGTGAGTGTGGCATTGGGTGGCGGTCAAGTCTTAATTTTCCTGTCAAATCTCCGTACGGTTCCCCGCGCTCGGTTAAGCTGCTGATTCCTCCGACGTGCCTTGCGGGAGAAGCTCGTTGCGAAGCTCCTCGACTTTCCTAGCGGCGAAGACATCCATCCTCACGCCGCGCCATTTGTTTGCGACGGCCAAGAGCACAGCGAACGAGAGTTTCATCGCGGCCTCCTCGGTGAAGAAGTGAGGAATGACCTTTGTGCGACGTTTGTGCTCTCCGAACGTGCGCTCAAGTAGATTCGACGTGCGAAGCCTTTTGTGATGCGCCGCAGGAAGGCGTAGCGCCTGAAGACACGCTTCGAAGGTCTCTTCCATGCACTTCATCGCGCTCGGGAATCGTTGACGGTACCGAGCGATCACCTCCCGACCCTTCTTCAGCCCTTGCTCGTAGCTGTTCGCATGGAACGACTCAAGGATGGCCGCCTTGAGTTCGTCGCGCACTTCCTTCGGAGCCTTGCCCAGGATGTTCTCGAGGCGGTGCTTCTGGCAACGTTGCTTGAGGCTTCGAGGGAAGACCTCTGCGATCGCTTTGAGCACTCCAGGATTCCCGTCCGTCACGATGAGCAACGGCTCCCTCATTCCTCGGGCCACCATCTCCTGCAAAAACCCCTTCCAGTTCTCGTAGGATTCTCGGTTGCCGACACCGATATGAAGAAGAACTCGCGTCCCATCAGCGCGATAGCCGGTCGCAACGAGGATGGGCTCTTTCCTCTCCGCTCCTTGGTGGTAGCGCAGGTACGTGCCGTCGAGCTCGAGATACAACAGCTTCTCGTTCGAGAGATCCCGTTTTCGAAACGCCTCGAAATCCTCCGACAGACACCGTGTGACCCGGCTCACCACCGACTTCGAGACACCCGTGCCGCTCAGCACGTCCGCGAACGTCGCCTCAATGTCACGCGTCGACATCCCGTGGACGTACATCCGCGCGATCAGTTCATCGAGTTTCTCGGTCCGGCTCACGTAGGCGTCGAGAATCTTTGACTGAAACACCTTCTCTGTTTCTCGTACCCGCGGCACTTGCACCGTCACCGCTCCCTCGCCCGTGAGGACCCGATGCGACTCATACCCGTTGCGTCGTCCCTTCTCCTTCGTCGTTGCCGGAGCGTTCTCATAGTAGTTTCGACCCAACGCCTCCGTCACCTCGCGCTCCAACGCATATTGAAGCATCATCTGAGCTCCCGACCGGACGATCTCCGAGAGATTCATCTCCCCAAATACCAGTTGTTCCTCGAACTGCTTGAGTAATCGCTGACTCGGTAGTACCTTTCCCATGATGTATGGTTCTCCTTTTCTGTCCCCATGACGGGGACGGGTTTGAGCTTGGGGAACCATACATCGTTTTTCTTTGACAGGAATCTTAAGACATCACCTTGGTGGCTCCTTGTCCCCCTCTGGAGACGGTTTATTGGCAGACCTATTCTTAGGCCGGCCAAGGAGCCGCCGCTACCCCAAATTCAACATCCGGCGGGACATCCCCGGAGAGAACCCCGGGACGGACAGTGCGGATCCGCAGTGGGTGGCTCAAGACGCCCAATAAACCCATAGCCGTTACTTTCTGACTAAGCCAAGTTCAGCACCGCTTGCGAGCTGAATAGCGGCAACCCCGTGGATTGACGTCGAGCAGTGCATTGGCAAAGTGTCGAGCGCGTTGCCAAAGCAGGAACTAGAGCCAGAGCACCTTCCGGACGCCGTTCTCGATGTCGGAGATCTGTCCGGGAGAGACTTTCCCAATGCGTTTCTTCAGCCGCATCTTGTGGACCGGCCCCAACGACTCGCATTTGGCGTAGCTCTTCTCTTCGAGACCTGTTGCCGAGGGTGATTGGGTGAGAGGGACCCTCAGCGGTGCCGGCTTCGTTGTGATGGGGATCAATAGGACATCCGGGCGCAGGTCGTTGATCGGATTGATGCTAATCACGAGAGCCGGTCGCGGCTTCGGAAACCCTGCTGGCTCGACGATCCAGATATCGCCACGCCTTATTCGCTCCACATCGCCTCGCTAACCGTTTGCTCCCACGCTTCCCGCTCCCACACCTCGTTTTCGTCTTCGCTGAATTCGCTCAGCTGATGACGGAGGAGCCTCTCCTCTTCGAGCTGTCTGCACTTGGTCAGTATGCGCGCCAGCTTCTCCGAGCGCGTTTTACCCGGCAGGGAATCCAGAAACTCGAGCAAGGGCTCGTCAACCGTGGCCGAGAGCTTGCCTTTCATGGTATCTCCTAAAGTATCGCCTGCGTTATCTGACATTCTATCCTATCCTGAGCGGGATACAAAGTCGAACCTCCAAGCCCTTTGGCAACTATAGCTTGTGGAAATGTCCGCCCCCTGGAGTGCTTAGGCTTCTGGAGACCCGCTACAGGACCAAAGACGAGGAAACCCTCGAGACACCTCCACGGCATCTCGACGGTGACCCGACCCCCGCTCGAAAACCGTGCTAAACTCTACGGTTGCACGCTTTAAGCAACAAAGTTAAACCATGGCCCTAACGCAAATCCGGAACTTCTGCATCATCGCCCACATCGACCACGGGAAATCCACCCTGGCCGATCGCCTCATCCAGCGTTGTGGCGGGGTCTCCGACCGGGAGTTCCGTGATCAGCTCCTGGACTCTATGGATTTGGAGCGGGAGCGGGGGATTACGATCAAGAGCAACACCGTCAGCCTGAACTATGAGGCGAAAGACGGTCACGACTACCTACTCAATCTCATCGACACTCCTGGTCACGTGGACTTCTCCCACGAGGTGCGCCGCTCCTTGATGTCGAGCGACGGGGCGCTCATCCTGGTGGACGCCGCTCAAGGTGTCGAGGCTCAGACGGTGGCAAACCTCTATCTGGCGATGGAGCACGATCTCACGTTGCTTCCGGTCATCAATAAGATCGATCTCCCCGCGGCCGACATCGACAGAATCCAAGAGGAAATCGAAACGGATTTGGGGCTCGATGCCCTGGAAGCGATTCCCGTTTCTGCCAAACTGGGGCATGGCATCGACGAGCTTTTAGAGGCCATCATCGAGAAACTACCGGCTCCCGTTGGCGATCCCGACGCATCGCTCCAGGCGCTCATCTTCGACGCGCAGTACGACGTCTACCGCGGCGTGATTCTCTATTGCCGCATCAAACAGGGAACCATGAAGCCTGGGCAGAGGATGCGGCTCATGCACAGCGGGAAGGAATACGATATCGAGGAAGTGGGGCTGCTCAAGCTCAAACGGGTAAAGCAAGAGGAGCTTTCCGCCGGGGCGGTGGGTTACGTGATCGCCAACATCAAGGCGGTGCACGACATTGCCATTGGCGACACCATCACCGACAAGGACAACCCGGCGCCCAAGCCTTTGCCCGGTTACAAGGAAGCCAAACCGGTCGTCTTCTCTTCCATATACCCGATGTCCACCGACGACTACGAAGACCTTACGAAAGCTCTGGACAAGCTCACGCTCAACGATCCGGCGCTGACTTATGAAAAGGACTCTTCGGCGGCTCTCGGGTATGGTTTTCGCTGTGGATTTCTCGGCCTTTTGCATCTCGACGTGATCCAAGAACGCCTCAAGCGCGAGTACGACCTAGCCTTGCTGCTCTCCGCTCCGTCGGTGAAATACCGCCTCACCCTCGAGAAAGAAGGCGTGGTGATGGTAGACAACCCGACCCGCTTCCCGGATCCGATGCAGATCATCAAGTCCGAGGAGCCCTACATCAAGGCGTCTGTGATGATCCCCGAGAAGTACCTGGGGGCCATCATGGAGCTTTGCCGTGAGCGGCGCGGTGTGAATACGACGTTCAGCTACTTGGCGGTGGGGAGGGTGGAACTCACCTCGGAGCTGCCCTTGGCCGAGGTGCTCTTCGACTTCTACGACCGTCTGAAGACCGTCACCCAAGGCTATGGTTCTTTCGATTACGAGATGCTCGACTATCGTGAGACAAAGATCGCCAAGGTGGATATCCTGGTCAACGGCGAGAGCGTCGATGCTCTCTCGCAGCTCGTACACGAGGACAAGGCCCGTCCCCGGGCGCTTCACTACTGTGAGCGTCTCGCCGAAGCCATTCCAAAGCAGCAGTTCAGAATAGCCATTCAGGGCGCTATCGGAGGCAACATCATTGCGCGCACGACCATCAACGCCTACCGGAAAGACGTCACCGCCAGGTGCTACGGCGGAGACATCACCCGCAAGCGCAAGCTCCTCGAGAAGCAGAAAGAAGGGAAGAGGCGCATGAAGATGGTGGGCACCGTCGAGATTCCCCAGGCGGCCTTCGTGGCCGTCCTCAAGACGGATGAATCCTGATCGGTCGTCGACGTCGTTCAAGCCCGGACTCTACGTTCACGTTCCTTTCTGCTCCTCCATCTGTCCCTACTGTGACTTCGCGGTCCTGACGGGAAATCGCTCGAGGCAGGAGCGATTCGTCTCACATCTGCTGAGGGAGATCGAGCTCGCCGATGGGGAGATTCGGGGCTTCGACACCGTGTACTTCGGAGGCGGTACCCCTTCGTTCCTCTACGCCGAGGGCCTGTCGGAGATCGCAAACGCGATTGCGGAGAAGGGTTGGCTGGACCCCGGTTGCCGATGGTTTCTGGAGGCCAATCCGGAAGACGTGGATCCATCTTCGCTCTCCGTCTGGCGAGAGCTCGGCATTCGAACGCTGTCGCTCGGCGTTCAGGCGTTGGACGACGAGGCACTTCCATGGCTCGGTCGGCACCATACCGTTCGGGACGCGCGCCGGAGCGTTGGACTCGCACGCGAGGCTGGCTTTGATGAGCTTTCTCTCGATCTCATTTACGGCCGTCCGGGACAGGAGATCGCCGATTGGCGAAAGGAGCTCGAGGCGGCCGTCGCCTTAGAACCCGATCATCTGTCCTGCTACCAGCTGACGATTCACGACCGGACTCTTTTTGGACGGAGGAAAAGCGGAGGGGAGGTCATGGAGGCCTCGGAGGATAGACAGGCGGAGCTTTTTCGTCTCACCCACGAGTTTCTCGCCGATGCGGGCTATGAGGGTTACGAAGTCTCCAACTTCGCCCGCTCCGAAGCGCACCGCTCACGCCACAACCAGAAATACTGGTACCATACGCCTTATCTCGGCCTCGGACCCTCGGCCCATTCGTTCGACGGTCGCTCCCGTTTTTGGAACGAGCGTTTGTTCTTTGACTGGCAGAAGAAGATCGACCGCGGAGAAAAGGAAGTGGATGGACGGGAGACACTCAGCGACGAGGATTTCCTTTTAGAAGCCGTCATGCTCCGCATGCGCACGAAGGACGGATTGGATCTCACATGGGTGCGCGAGCGGTTCCAGATCGACTTTCTGAAGGTCAACGAAAATCTGGTGGCGAAGCTCTCTGCCGACCGGCTCCTCGAGCTCGACGGACATTGGCTCCGGCCGACACTCGGTGGGCTCGCGGTGGCCGACCGTCTCGCCGTTGCGTTCAACGTCGGAACGCTCGAGGGGCCCAAGGCCACGCCGCCGACGCATGATCGTTAGAAGCGACTCGCCGCCACGACTGGGCCTCTAAACAGCGTCTACGCTGAGTAACTGCTCACCACCAGCCTTCCGGAACGCGGCAACCGCCTCACGATAGAGCGACTCCGCTCGCCGAACGAAGTCGTCGAACTCGGGGCCGAGCGCAGCGAATCGAGCCGAGGATCCTCTCGGGTGAGGATGCGAAACAAGATGCAGCCCCGATCGAGAGAAAGATTGAGCGCAGCGAGGGCACGCTCTCGTTCTCCGAAGTAAGCGAGCATCCGCGCCGCCTGCCAGATAGCCTCAGGGTCCAGGAACTGGGCAACAACACGCTCTGCCCCTTCGAGACATTCCTCCCGCCGGCCTTCGAACAAAGCTCGTATCGAAGACACCACAGCCCGAATGAGCACCGTCAGTTTGCCCTGCTCAATCTCGCGTAGGAGTCGGATGGCCCTCGCGACCTTGCTCACCCAAGATCGCAGCCTGGAGCATTCGGTTAGTAATCGAGGCTCCCCCGTGGGATTGACGCCTCGCATACTCGAGTGCGCGCTCGTCATCGCCGAGCTGCCAATAGGTTTGATCAACGCTCGTTATGATGTTTCGGTCGAGTTCTCGGCTCGCTCGTGGGCGGCCACCGAGGCTTCGAGGAACCTGCAGAACCGGCAAGCTTGGACCAAAGCCGCATAGAGCTCCGACTGGACACTTCCCGATTGGGCACGCCTCACCAAGCGGACCATCGCGTCTTTCGCCCGACCCTGATCGATCTCGAGAAGGGCGTACAAGTTATGAGCGATAGGGAGCTCGGGGTTGATGTCCAAAGCGCGTGCGAAGCACTCCTCCGCTCGGGGAAGGTTCTCTTCCCGAACCTCCCCGCCTTTGCCGACCAGCCAATGGCATCTTCCAAGACGCGCCCAGGCTGGAGCGTAGCGTTGGTCTTCCTCCACGCATCGATTGTAAAGATCCCGCGCGAAAGGCACGACGAATCACGCGGTCCGCGACCGTCGCCGCGGCAGAGCCACCGAGGGCGGGAGGTTGCTCGTAAAGCGTCTTGTGGTAAACCTCCATGGGTGTATTGCCGGCAAAAGCACGCGTTGCCATGAGCATCTCGAAAATCACGGCACCCAGAGTAAATAGGTCGGTGCGGTCGTCGACCGGCTCTCCTCTGAGTTGCTCCGGAGCCATGTAGGCGGGTGTACCGACGGCTGCCCCGGCCTGGCCCGTGTCCTTGCGGTACCAATGTGTGACCTTGCTAGGTGGGATCTGTAATCTGAGCGCAGAGATCCATCAAGGAGGTCAAATCGATGCGCTCGAGGAAAGCGGAACTTTCAGAGGTTGAGAAACAGTTCGAATCATGGAGGTCGAAGCCACACGGACGTTTGATCCCGGAGGAGTTGTGGAATGCGGCGGTGGGGCTGCTGGATCGGTATACGCCGAGCGCGATCTGCCGTCATCTCCGCTTGAATTCGGCGCGATTCAAGAAGGTCCGAAAGACTCATGGAGCGGTTGTGAGCGCCAAACGTCTCAAGGGAGGACAACGAAGGGTTTCTGGAGTAGGCTCCCTGAGCAAGAAGCCTGGACGGAGCAGGTGAGCGCGATAGCTCCGAGTCGGACTGCGTTCGTGGAGCTGGCGCATGGGATGGGCTTGTCGGGCGGCATGATGACGCCTCCGCTGAACTCGGTTCAGGGTGAAGGAACGATGTGCCGTCTGACGGTAGAGAGCGCATCGGGGAGCCTGACGGTCGTAACGTCGAATCGCGAGGGAGAGAATGAGCTGGTCGAATCTGTTTGTCGCTTCGTGGTCGGCGCGCTCGGCAACGGCACTCACACATGATCCAGATCGTTCCTCAACTGAAGGTATTGGTTCGTAAAGTAGCTTTCAGCCCTAACGTCGCCGGCAGGAAGCTCTACGACCAGGCCGCCGGACCGTCACCCAGCAACACTCAGTACGGCTGGGTTCGGGGAGCCTAGAAGAGAGCCAAACTCGCAACACCTCGTCGGCCTCCTCGCCGGCCATGGGAAGACATCATGCTAGGGTCCCTGGCCGGGAGGAGGCGTCGCTTCCACACTTCGAAGCCTTCCGCGAAGAAGACCCGCTTCCAGAGCGAGTATTGAATCAGATCTTGGTGGGGGTATCGACCCGAAATTACGAATCGAGTCTGGACAAACCCGCGGCCAAGTTGAAGTTTCGTGGCACGAGTAAGAGTGCCGCCAGCCGTCACCTCGTGAGCCAGACGACTAAGAAGCTCGAGGAATACCTGTCTCGGCGGCTAGAGGAGTTCGAGCTTGCGGCACTGATGCTGGATGGCCTTGAGGTGGCCGGACAGACCGTCGTCGTAACTCTCGGTATCACAATAGATGGAACGAAGGTGCCCCTGGGTATATGGCTGGGCTCGACGGAGAACTCTCGGGTGTGCACCGCGATGTTGCAGGACCTTCTCGAGCGAGGCTTGCGCGTCGATGAGTCGATTCTCTGCGTAGTGGACGGAGGCAAAGGCATCCGCAAGGCACTCGTCGACGTTTTGGGGGACCTCGCGGTCATCCAAAGGTGCCAGATCCATAAACTCCAGAATCTTCGCTCGTACCTTCCCAAGTCTCGTCACGCCTACGTGCTCCAGACGATGAAGGAAGCCTACAAATGCAAGAGTGCCGACAAGGCGCGCAAGCGACTTCAGGCATTGGTGTCGTGGCTCGAGCGAAACGGCTACGACGAAGCTGCCGGAAGCCTTCGTGAAGGGATGGAAGAGACACTCACGGTCGTGAAGCTCGCGCTGCCCGCCTTACTTCGCCAGTCTCTTGCCACGACGAACGCCATTGAGAATCTCAACGGAACCATTCGCAGAGTATCGAGAAACGTCAAGCGTTGGTAGAGTCCTTCCATGGTTCGCCGATGGACCGCTCTTGGCGTCGTCACCGCGCAGAAAAAGTTCCGGCGTATCAAAGGCTATCGCCATATGGGCGCTCTCGTTCACGCGCTTAGAAGCAAACAGAAATCTCTTGACACGATGAGTTTGCTGCCTAAGAGTATTCACAGGTGCCGCCGCTACCCGACCAAATTCAACAGCGGCCGGGACATCCCCAGCCCGGGGACTCGATCGCTTCCGTTCGGCGTCACGTTTTTCGACCTAGCTCTATCGCATCGCGGTCAATTGTTGCTTAAACTGGGCGGGGTCCCCAAAATTGCATTTCGCCGAGCTTCCGGAACATTTGCCGGACCCCTTACCGGGAGTGGTCGAGACCATCTTGAGGAAGGAGCTCTCCGCAACGGTGAGAGCCGCAGTGGCGCAGCTTCCCGAAAAGCAGCGGTTGACCGTGATACTGCGCGTCTATCACGATATGCCTTACCGGGATATCGCCGCTCTCCTGGGATGCCCTCTCGGCACCTCGAAGGCCAATTTCTATTTTGCGGTTCAGAGTCTCAGGAAAGCCATGACCGCGAGTGCCGAGACAAGGAAAAGGCTCGACAGAACCAAAGAGGTGGATGGTGGAAAAGAATAGGATCGAGCGGCATTTGAGCCCCGAAGAGCTCGTGGACTGCTCGAGGGGGTGCCCGTCGACGCCGCCGTGAAACACCACTACTCCGGTTGCCCTCACTGCACGCGCGAGATTTCCCAAATGCGAGAGACTCTCACCGAGCTCCGTGGCGTCGAGCTTCTGGAGCCCGGCGCGGAGTACTGGAAGGATTTTGGCGCCCGCCTCCGCGGGGCCGACTTGGATCGTCGCAAAACCAGACGCTGGTATGGCTACGCCGCAGCGGCCGCAGTGATTCTCGCGTTTTCGTCCTGGCACTTGGGAAGGATCACCGCACCGCAACCGGTAGAGCCGTCGTCTTTCGAGGCGGTACTCCCTTCCATGGAGGAGGACCCGGAGTTTCAGCTCTTACTCTCCGTGGTCGAGCTAGCCGATTTAGAAGAGGGAACGGAGGAGTCTCTGGAATGGGGCGCCCTCCCTGATTTCGATCTTGACCTGCTAACTCCCGAGGAGCAGGAGTGCCTGCGCCAAGAGATCGAACAAGAAATGGAGGAGGACCATGCGACGTCTTGAGGGATTTGTCGTCTCATGTCTAGTCGTGCTCTCCGCTGCCGCCGAGCTCGGCACCAGCCCCGCCTGGCAGCAGTCTCCGATGCAGCCCCAGGGAGCCGGCCGCGAAGTCCAGGAATTGATGGATGCGTACGTCATCAGCAAGATGCAGGAGGCACTGCAGCTCGATGTGAGCAATTTGCCAAGATGGTTAGTTTAGAAGAAAGGGGGCTCACCCGTTGGGGTGAGTCCCCGCGTTTGAAGAGACGGTCTTTACGTGAAGCCACCCTCCGAAACCTCCAATCCTGCAGTCGCCGCGCGAGTACTTCAGACGCTGACGTTGGGATTGTCGCGCACGTAGAAGCGCAAGCGTCTCCTCGCCCACTCCCGAGCGTACGCCACGCCGATGCGCGTGCTGGTGACGATGCGGTCGGCGGTGACGGATCGCCCCCGCTCGACGTAGAGCTCCTCCCCGTCGACGAGATCCAACCCGTCCTGCTCACCATCGATACGCAGGGCATCGGTGAGCTTGGCAGGGCCGGAGCAGAGGTCGACGTCCCTCAAGCGTTCGAGGGAGATCTTGCCGGCGCGGTTCCGTCTCATCTCCTCCACACCGTCCAAAGGCTCGAGAGCGCGGATGAGACAAGCAGTGGGTTGGCCTTCCCGCTCGGAGACGATGTTCAAGAGCCAATGCATACCGTAGGTGAAATAGACGTACACGTGGCCACCGTCTAGCCACATACTCTCGGTGCGCTTGGTCCGCCGACCACCGAAGCTGTGTGCCGCCCGGTCCCGTATCCCGAGATAGGCCTCGGTCTCGACGATGCGACCCGAGAGCTCCACTCCGTTCCCGAGGCGGCGCACCAGCCTTCGTCCCAGGAGCGCCCGAGCCAGGGTCACAGGATCACGGTGGAAAAAGCGGCGTTGAAGCGAGTTCACTTTTTGTTCCACGGCCGCTGTTACTTATCTTCTCAATTTCGAATGTCCGCGAACGTTTGCCAAGATTACGTAAAGTTGCCGCGTCGATCAACACACAAGCCTGGCATGTCGGCCAACAGCGCGAATTTGCATTAGCCGAGAGCGGCCGTTCGCGGTAGAGTTCATGGCTACTCCATGCGAGATTCGGTGGTCTACGCACTGACCGATGAAAGACGGCCCCTCCGGTCACTAGTGGTATGTAACATTTAAATATTTAGTTGTAATATCTCTCTCATGCGAGGGAGAGCCGTTGTGTTGACTCAAGCGGAACATAGGGAGCTTGGCAAACGAGTTTCGAGCCGTAGCGGTCGAGCGGATGACGCGCGGATCGCTCGGATGTTGCTCTTGCTGGCAGACGGTGCAAGCTATACGCAGGTGCAGCAGACGGTGGGCTGCACGGCGCCTTTTATCAGCAAGTGGAAACGCCGATTCTTGGAGGAGCGTCTGGCAGGTCTGTACGCGCGTCACGAGGGGCGTCCGATTCAAGTGCTCACGCCTCGGATGGAAGCACGGATTCTTTCGTGGACGCAGAAAAAACCGACCGACGGCTCGACTCACTGGAGCACGCGTCGACTTGCGAAGAAGCTGGGAATCCATCACATGATGGTGGCTCGCACTTGGAAAAAGCATGGTCTCCAGCCACACCGAATTGAGCATTACAAGGCCTCCAACGATCCGGATTTCGAGACGAAGGCAGCGGATATCATCGGTCTATATATGAATCCACCTCAGCACGCTGCGGTGTTTTGTATTGATGAGAAAACGGCGATCCAAGCCCTGGATCGACGGGACCCGATCTTGCCGTTGTCTCCCGGGCGGGCCGAGCGACACGGTTTCGAGTACGTCCGGCATGGAACGCTTTCTCTCTACGCCGCCTTCGACACGAAGACGGGGGTGGTTTTGGGCAAGACTGTCCGCCGCCATACCAGCCAGGAGTTCGTCGCCTTCTTGGAGCAGCTGGTTGCGAGCCACAAGCGAAAGCGCGAAATACATGTCATCCTCGACAATCTGTCGGCTCACAAGACCGCCAAGGTCGCACAGTTCCTCGAGGCCAACCCAAAAGTCCGACTCCACTTCACACCCACATATTCCTCCTGGCTGAACAAAATCGAACTCTGGTTCTCCAAGATCGAGCGTGCCCTGATCCATCGAGGCGTGTTCACGTCAACCCACGACCTGACCCGCAAGATCATGCGCTACATTCGCAAGTACAACGAAGACCCCAAGCCCGTGAAGTGGACCTACAACGATCCGTCACGACGCATTAAAACCACTAAACGTTCAGTTGTTACAGTCCACTAGTATCTCGTCTCGGAAGTGATGTTAGCATCGAGGCCCGGATCGCAAGGTGTGGCGAGGGCGAAATACCGGGCGTATCCGGGACACTAGGTCGATGACGATCGCGGCTCCGCTTCCGGCGTCCGAGCTGGTTTCCATTGTTCTGGAGAGCCGCGCCCGAACCTTCGAGCTGATCGCCGACCTGAGTGGCACCGAGCTTCTCGGGCCGCGCCCGGCTATCGTGAACCCCCCTCTTTGGGAGATCGGTCACGTGGCGTGGTTCCAGGAAAAGTGGGTCTTGCGGCATTGGAACAAACGGCAGCCGCTCATCGGTCGCGGCGACACTCTCTATGATTCTGCCGCCGTGGATCACGATATCCGTTGGGATCTGACGCTGCCGTCCCGACAAGCCACGTTCGGGTACCTCGAGGAAGTCCGCGACAAAGTGTGCGCGAGACTCGAGGAACGTGAGCCCGGCGCGGAGGGCACTTACTTCGTGCTCCTCAGCGTCTTCCACGAGTACATGCACACCGAAGCGCTCACCTATACCCGACAGACCCATCATTATCGTTACCCTCAGCTCGACATCGAGGAGCGTGGCCAAGAGCTCAACAGCGGGGACCGGACGAGCGGCGACGTAGACATCCCCGGCGGCCCGTTCGAGCTGGGCGCGCACCGTGATCTCCCCTTCGTCTTCGACAACGAGAAGTGGGCACACGCCGTAGAGGTCAACCCGTTTTCTATGAGCCGGACGGCGGTCACCCAGGAAGAGTTCGCCGCCTTCGTCGAAGATCGCGGATACCGGCGGCAGGAGCTTTGGAACTCGGACGGGTGGGCGTGGCGAGAAAAGAACCAGGCCCTTCATCCCGTCTATTGGAAGAAAGAACCCGGTGGCTGGCTACGTCGCCACTTCGACGATTGGGTTGCTCTCGAGCCGAGACTGCCGGTCATTCATGTGAATTGGTTCGAGGCCGAGGCCTACTGTCGTTGGGCCGGATGTCGACTTCCTACCGAAGCGGAGTGGGAGCTAGCGGCTTGCGGCGGCGCGGGCTCAGACGGCAAAAGGAGATTCCCCTGGGGGCAAGCGCCTCCTTCACCCGAGCGCGCGAATCTGGATTGGCGAGCCCGGGGGTGCGTTTCCGTCGACGCGCTCCCCGCCGGCGACAGTGCCTTTGGTTGCCGGCAGATGATCGGGAACGTTTGGGAATGGACGAGCGCCAATTTCGCGCCCTACCCGGACTTCGTGCCCGATCCCTACAAAGAGTATTCCGAGCCCTGGTTCCACGACCACAAGGCGCTCCGTGGGGGTTGTTGGGCGACCCGGTCTGGTTTGATAAGGAACACCTGGAGGAATTTCTACCAGCCGCACCGACGCGACGTCTTTGCTGGTTTCCGCACGTGTGCTCCTTGAAACACGCGGAATGCACATTGCCCTGGTAACACCGGCGCCGCCTGACAGCGTGTTGGGCAACGCCGTCACCGCTCGCCGGTGGGCCGACGTCCTCACCGAGTTCGGTCATCGTGTCGAGCTCACGACGAGCTATAGCGAAGGTCGCCACGACCTCTTGATCGCACTTCACGCTCGCCGCAGCGCAGACTCCATCGCCCGGTTCCACGCGCTGCACCCGAGTGCTGCCATCATTGTCGGCCTCGTCGGAACCGATCTCTACCGCGACATCAAGAGCTCTCCCGAAGCAAAACAGTCTCTCGAGATCGCCTCGCGCTTCGTCGTACTGCAACCGCGGGCGTTGGACAATGTCCCTCCCCACCTGCACCAACAAACCCGCGTTATCCACCAATCCTCGCCTGCCCCACCCCAGCGCGCACCAAAGGAATCGGACTCTTTTCAAGTTTGTGTGTTGGCGCACCTCCGGGACATCAAGGATCCCCTCCGCGCCGCGCGCGCGGCGCGGCTCCTTCCCGCGACCTCTCGCATTCGAGTTGTGCACGCCGGCCGGGCGCTAAACGAAGACGCCGCCGAGCAAGCGCGCGCGGAGGCGGAGGGGAACCCGCGCTATCGCTGGCTGGAAGAGCTCAGCCGCGCGCAATCCCAGGCGCTTCTCACCGCGAGTCATCTCCTCGTGATCTCGTCCACGATGGAGGGAGGCGCCAACGTCGTCTCGGAGGCCTTGGCTGCTTCGGTTCCGATCGTGGCCACGCGGATCTCGGGCAACCTTGGAATCTTGGGCAAGGACTATCCAGGATACTTTCCGGTGGGAAACACCGAAGAGCTAGCGCGCCTCCTCCTAAACGCGGAGACCGACCAGACCTTTTACGGGCAACTCGCTGCCGCGGGAAGGCAACTCGCACGGTTGGTGGAGCCCGCCCGTGAGAAAGCCGCTTGGCAGAAACTTCTTAGTGAGTTTGCCGACCTTCCGGCCCGAGCTACTTAGCCTTTCTTCGCAATATCCTTGAAGAAAAATCTTCTCTCGTCGATGGTCGCTGGCTTCCCGTCCAATTCCACATAGGGATAGATGAAGAAGTTGATAGGTGACCCCTGCTGCGAGGGGTTCAAGATGATGTCGCGTCCGATGGTGAACTCGACGCGATTTTCGTCGTGAGCACCGAAAAAATACTCTCTTTGAGTAGGGTTCTTGTTCGCCTCGGACGTGTCCACGGGCACCCATCCGTACCCCGGGAGGAAAAACTCGGCCCAGCAGTGGTACCCGGCAATCTGGCCGCTCTCCCTGTCGGCGGGCAAGGGAAATCCAATGGCAAATTTGGCCGGGATCCCAACCGCCCGAGCAAACCCGATGAACACCGCGTGAAAGTCCGTGCAATTGCCGCGCTTGACATCGCAAGCATAGTAGATGTCGCCTCGTCCCCACCCGGTTCCGCTCTTGTCATACGTCAGGTTGTCGACGGTGTAGTCATAGATGGCCCGCGCTTTATCTAGGAAGTAGTGGGTTGTAACATTTAAGTGTTAAGTGTTAAGTGTTAATATCTCTCTCATGCGAGGGAGAGCCGTTGTGTTGACTCAAGCGGAACATAGGGAGCTTGGCAAACGAGTTTCGAGCCGTAGCGGTCGAGCGGATGACGCGCGGATCGCTCGGATGTTGCTCTTGCTGGCAGACGGTGCAAGCTATACGCAGGTGCAGCAGACGGTGGGCTGCACGGCGCCTTTTATCAGCAAGTGGAAACGCCGATTCTTGGAGGAGCGTCTGGCAGGTCTGTACGCGCGTCACGAGGGGCGTCCGATTCAAGTGCTCACGCCTTGCGCTACATTCGCAAGTACAACGAAGACCCCAAGCCCGTGAAGTGGACCTACAACGATCCGTCACGACGCATTAAAACCACTAAACGTTCAGTTGTTACAGTCCACTAGTCCTGCCATCGATGACCTCCTCCGCCTGCTCTTTGATGTACGCATCGATAGGTACTAGCCGATCCGGTTCCAGCCACCGGTTCACGTTTTGATCTGTCCACCCAGGACCCGCCGCGTCGGCCCGCGCGAAATCACGTTTCACATATTCCCGCCGTGTGACGCGAAACCTCATCTCCACCTCAACGGATTGTCCGCCGGGATTGTCGGCCCGCATGTAGACAATCGAGTTTCCATGCTCGGAATCCCTGCGAATCTCCGTCGGAAAGGGAGCGGAAATACCAAGGACTTCAATGTTTTGGTTCTGGTCGGTGGAGGGATACGGCAGCCAGAGATCGAGCCGTTTGGTTCCCTCAGGCACGTCGATACCAGCAATGTATGTGAACTCGAAGCGCCGTTCGCGACGGGACTCCGGTTCCTCGGCCGAGATAACCATGGGAGCAAGCAGGGCCGCGCCTAGTGCCCATCTCATCTTCATCGAGTCATCCTCTGGAAACACCTCCTCCAACCCTTGTACCAATCTCTTGTTGCGCGCCGCCACGACTCGGGCATCACAGCGAGCGCGACCACAGGCTCCCGGGCCGATGTGGAGGCAAGTCAGTCGTCGTGGAGTCTAACACAGCCGACCTTGAGCGCGGGTGTGCACGACCAAGCGACGTAACGTGAAGCTTAGCAAGCAAGTACGGGCCGAGGGTGACGAAAAGACCGTCCCTAGAAAAACCAAGGACGCGACGGCGAGTCACATTCAGTGCCAACCGGTGGGGTGGATCGGCAGCGCGATTCTGAAGCCGTCTCAGGCAGATTGCCAGCCCTAGATGAGGTTGGCTCGATACCATACTCGACCCCTATGCGGAGCTTGCGGTGGTGCTGGCCATCACCTTTTCTTACTCCGCCTCCCATCCGGCCCTCTCGATGGGGGGTCTCCTTTCCATTTCCGGGTACTACATGGCAAGCTACGAAGATGAAGCTAGTGGAGTCCAAGTCGTATGAGTCGAACGATTTCTTGGTCTTTCCTCGCGAGCACTCTGAAGCTGCCTAAACTCGATTACCTCTGGAGGCCAAGGTGAAGAAGGACTGCGATCCGGTGCGATGGGAGCCGTTTGACCGAGAAATTGAGGTGGGCCTCATCAGAATCTACAAGCTTGAATGGGTTGAGGAAAAAGCGTGGATGGGTGCAGACAGACTGTGGCACTTAAAGGGTAAATGGTCCCGAGAGCGAAGTGTCTACGCCAAAGCGGCGTCAGGTAAGATCGAACTGGACATCCTCCTGCATGCCGCACCGGCTAGCGTCGATAAGGAGAGAGTCAAAGAGGAGATGGTGGCTCGTGTCACCCAATGGCTGAAGTCCATTCCGAAGGAGGCTTCGCTTCCTCCGACGCGAAGCCTCGGCATCAACCTGGCATGACCAATGTGATCCTTGCCGCAGAGACATCGCTCCCCGCGATCGAGGCCGTGGTACACGAGCCCCATCCCCCCGCGACCTTGTAGACTCGGGCTTACTAACCTCTTTGGGCTTTCTGGTCCGCGAACGACTGCCGGAGCTGTGCCACATACACCTTCCCGTGGCGGGCCACGAGACCTAAGCCAACGAGCAGAGAGACCACCATGGGAAGTGTGGCGCTAACAGAATAGAAACCGATGGTGGTGAGCAAAATGGCGGCGCCGACACCGGTGACCGCTAAGGCCCGCCGCGGTTCCATTCGAGGATCTCCGCGTCGGGACAGCCAGATCCCCGCCCAGAAGAGAGCGATGCCCAGAAGGTTCGCGAGCTGTCCGGCGAACGCTCCCCCGGCGGACGAGTAGGGCACGGAGAACCACGCGTCATGGTCCGATTGGTTGGCGTAGAGTTTCTCGAAAGCGTAGTGCACGCCCGACATCGGAACCGTGATGCGGAGTGGTTCCAAGGCTTGCTGCGCCCCTGCCGCGTCCTCGAGCCGGGCGAACTCGGCCTCGAGCTCGCTAGCGGAGACGGACGCTCCGACCTTCACGACATCCATGTTCGTTGACGGATCTCCATAACTCATCTTAGCGGGGAGAAAGGCATCCCAGCGGGATTCGGTCACCAGGATGTCTGGACGCGGTAGGGCAGCCTCCACTTTACCGAGTCGACGGATGCTAGCGCCCTCGGTGGCATAGACGATCTGAACCGGGAAGCCTCGGGTCGAGTTGAGAACCTTGATGAGGACGCTTCCGGTCCCCTCTCCATCGCCGTCGTCGGAACGAGCGGGGTTCTCCGGCTTTCCGTTTACGAAGACCGACCAGATCCGTGATCCTTCTGGGAGCTGAACGCGGAGGAACTGCTTGCGGCTATTTCGCACGACGAAGTGCGCCGTCGTGACGAAAAGACCGTCCCGTGTAAAGAGCGTTCGGTACTCGGCGCGATCGATCACCGCCTCTTGCGTACCCAGGACGCGATGGCGAGTCACGTTGAGTGCCAACCGGTGGGGTGGATCGGCATGGACGTACTTGTAGGCCAAGAGGATAGGGTTGGTGGTCCGTAGAATGAGCTGCTGAGGAAGCTCCTTGATATCAAGCGAGGAGAGTTGCTCGGCTGCCGCAGCCTGCACCTCCACCGCGCTCAAGGCCTCCACCGCAATTCGGCCTTGTTCCACCTCGGCGCCCCGAACCGTGAGCGTCGGGACCTCGATCTCGGACGTATCGTCCACAAGGATGCGCTCGTAAGTCAGCTCGAGACGGAACTGCCCTTCCATCTCTTGGGTGAACTCGATGCTGACGACCTGGGCATTGTCTTCCTCGTTGACCGCGTAAGTGCGCATCGACGGTGCGGTGAGGCTCAACAAATTGATCCCCTCGGGAAGCTCGAGCTCGAGCGTGCTGACTCGACCCGACTTCAAGTGAATCTCCAGACTCGCCGCGCCCGTCATAGTCACCTCACCGAGGGAGATGAGCGTGTCGACCTGGACATCGAACTTACCCTGAACCACTTCCGGGGTCGACGTTTCGACCATGACCTGAGGTAGCGCATCGGCGTACTTGAAGGTGTGGGCGACGGTCATTGTCACCTCGTCCCGGACGAAGGCGGGAAGTTGGTTCTCGCCCACCCGCGTCGCTTGAGTCTCGTCCGGCTCGCCCACCGGACTCAAGGCGAGATCCTGACTGGCCAGAAGTGCCAGCATCCCCTTTTGCCGCTGGACACCCAACGCCTGGAAGAGTGGTGCCTCAATGCCGCCTTGCTCGGCACTGGGAGCTAGAGAGCGATCGTAGAAAATGTCGAACAGAAGCTGCCCTTTCAGCTGGCGGTCGAGAAAAACCGTCACCGTTCGAGCCGCGCCCGGACGCACCGCCGGTGCCAGCCGCCAGTCTGCCACCGCGCCCGACTCTGCGCTGATGCGATTGATCTGAACGTCACCCGGCACCGCAATCTCGATCAAATGCGTCTCGCCGCGATTGACCTCGTACTGCACCGTGACCCTCCCGTTGAGGACACCTTCTTCCGCATGAAGCACATGATAAAGAGAGGCATTCGAGCGCACCTCGGCCCTGATGTCCTCCGGCACGGCCTCCGACCAGGCAAAAGACACCTGGCCCGTGAGAGGCACATGAACCGTGGCTACCGTGGATCCACCGCGGATCTGGCTTCTGATGCTGGCCGCCGGCGTGACGGTCAGTTCTTTCTTTCCGGGGAGGGTGAGGTCGAAGCGTGAGACCGGAACCTGAGGAACTTGGAGATTCATTCGCGGGGGACCATCCCCGCTTACGACCGGCACCTGAAACTCGACGACAACACTGTGTACGCCGCGTCCCTTGACCAGAGTCACGAAACGATCGCCTTCTACCAAGATAGGCGCGGCCTGCCCATCGACCTTCAGGTCACTCATTGTCACGCTTCGCGGCAGAAGAGCAAGAGTAGCTGTCTCGTCGCTGAAGAGCTCGACGCTGAGCTTTCCGGCCCAGTCCACGGCGTTACCGACCAGGCGGCCGGAATAGCTCGCCCGGCTGATGGTGTGTCCTCTCCGGGAGGGAGTGCGCCAGGAAATCTGCACACCGGATGTCGTGGGGACGGTGGCGCTTACTCTCGTGGTCTTGCCGCTTTGGGATATCTTGACTCCCGCTGCGGGGATGAGAGCCACGTCGAGGCCGCTGCCGGGAAGACTCGCCGTCAACTGAGTGGCTGCCGCTTGGGGCAGCGGCACCGCCAAGGTGAAACCGGCCTCGGAGCGCATCGCATCGACACGGTACGAGAGATTCATGTTGTAGGAACCCGACTTCTTGGTGCTCCACGCAAGTCCCTCTGGTGTCGCGAGCAACTGGACGGAGTTCCCTCCAATCGTGGCCGCTTCGACCGGAGTGCCGGCGGGTAGGACCGGTATCAAGACCCAGTCGTCCTCCAAAACGTCGATCGTGAGATCGACCCGAATCTCTCCGCTGACGCGAGGCTCGGTGGCGGGGACTTGGACCGAGACGCGTGCGTTACCCAGCGCGTAGCTGGCGGGCGCGGGACGCGGCAGTCGGGAGGGGTCGCGCGACTTCTCGAGCAATGCCTTGTAGACCTCGAGCGGAAGCTGAACCTGCCCCGTCTTGTCATCCGGGGCTGGCTGAGCTGGCTGGGTTTGCTCGTCTTGCGCGGCTTCCCCTGCAGATCCCAGTGCTGGAAAGAGGAGCAAGAAAGCCAGTAAGAGCGTTTTGGTCTTCATCGTCAATACCTCGTGTCTTTGTTTAGCTCTCGACGTCGTCGACCTAATTGATCGGTGGTTGAGGCTGTACCTTCAATCAGGCTGCATAACGCAGAGAGTCCGACAAGTAATTCCGCGTTCCTGGTTGCGCCACGGCCTCAATGCCAAGGAGCGTCGTGTATTCGTCTAGCATCGCGATGTCGCCGGCCAAGTCTCCGTTTTGAAGTCCTGGGAGCTCCAGTCGGAGTCCTTTCAACAAGTCGCGAAACTCTGTCAAGAGGCGCGTGGCTTCACCTGACCCTGCCCGGGTTTTGTGGACATCAACTGAGGCGCGACAATGCGCCTGGAGGCGTCCATGGGAGAACGACGACGCAGGAAGTTCACGGGGGAGTTCAAGAAGGAAGCGGTCCGGCTGTTCAGGGAGGGGCGAGCGCAGCATCGGCCAGGTCGCTAAGGAACTGGACCTGACGGAATCGGCCCTTCGAAACTGGGTGAAACAATACAAAGTTGATCACGGTGAAGGTCCACGCGAGGCTCTGACGACGGCGGAACGTGATGAGCTCCGTTCGCTACGGCGTCGAGTGCGTACGTTGGAGCAAGAGCGAGAAATATTAAAAAAGGCGGCGGCCTTCTTCGCGAAGGAAAGCGAATGAGATTCATTCACGCGGAGCGGGCCAACTACCCGGTGCGGGTGATGTGCCGAGTTCTGAGGGTATCGACCAGCGGCTACTACGCTCAGATGAAGCGCGCGCCCAGCAAGCGACAGTGTGAGGATGGGAAGCTGAAGCTGCGCATCCAAGCGATCCACGCCCATAGCCGTGGTACCTACGGCAGGGAGCGTGTACGTCGCCAGCTTGACGGGGAGAACGTCGAGGTAGGCAAGCAGCGAGTGGCACGGCTGATGCGTGAGATGGGCCTGCAGGGTCTGCCCAGCAAGCGTTTTCGCCGCACGACCGACAGCAAGCACGATCGCCCCATCGCACCCAACGTGCTCGGCCGGAACTTCGAAGCCGCACGACCGAACCAGTTCTGGGTGACGGACATAACCTACATCCGGACTTGGGAAGGCTGGCTCTACTTGGCGGTCATCCTCGATCTGTTCTCGCGTCGTGTCGTAGGCTGGGCGATGCAGCCCCACCTGCGCGCGGAGCTTGCTCTCGAGGCGCTTCACATGGCCTTGGGGCGCCGCCTGCCGGAAAGTGGCTTGGTGCATCATTCAGACCGTGGTACTCAATACGCGGCTGCGACCTACCAGGCCGTGCTCGATGAGTACGGCATCGTGTGCTCGATGAGCCGCAAGGGTGATTGCTGGGACAACGCCGTGACCGAGAGCTTCTTAGGCACGCTCAAGACCGAGCTCCTCCACCGATGTAGTTGGCCAACACGACGTATGGCCAAAGACGCGGTCGCGAGCTACATCGAGGGGTTCTACAATCCGTATCGACTCCACTCGTCACTCGATTACAACAGCCCAATGGTGTTCGAACGGATTCATGACCTCAAAACGGCTCATGCGAGATAATCAACCTGTCCACTTTTCCTGGGCAAGGTCACCACCTGGGTTTGCCCGAGCGAGTGCAACCCCCGCCTCGTCGAGCACCTCCGACAGGCGTAGCGCGAGGAAGTTCTTGAGTACGTTGTATTCCAGAGGCCCGGCTATCTTTTCCTGTCGTTCGAGTGCGAGGCGGCCTCGCGCTACTCCGTTTCGCAGGAATGCCAAGTCCTTGTATCGGACAGTCACATCGGCGATGGGCCCCGGCCCGGCAGCCACGACGTCGAGGACGACGGCATGCTCGTCGCCGGCGTAGAAATTGGGGATCACGATCTGGATACCCTCTTCATCCTCGCCGCGATCGGCTTCAATACCGAGGTTGCGGGATAGGCGGAGATCGATACTTTGTTCGGCTTCTCGAACCGCTTGCGCCCGACCTCGTCCAGCCGCTCCGAGCCAAGGACGTCCACCAACTGGACGCCCCGCGCTAGTCGGATCCGCAAGCGAAGGGCGCGCGCGACGACGCGACTCGCCGCGGAGAGCTCCCGGTCGACCAGACCCGCCGCCTCCGAGCCGAGCTCCAACAAGCGGCGGTTTCCCTGACCCGCGAGCGTGACGCGCTCTAGCTCCTTCGGGACGACGTTGCCTCCCACTCCCACGACACTCAAGGGAATGCCGGCCACCGCGCTCTGATGGGCGAGGTCCGAAAGCGTGCCGGTCGCGTCGCCGAGCGGTTGGCTCGTGACCAAGAGCACCAGGCTGCTTCCCAGGACGGCAGTAGGGTCGTCGTCTTGGTTGACACTCTGGATGGCTTTCGCGGTGGCCCCAACAAGGGACAGCGCTGTGTCATCGAAAGGCGCGACGGGCTCTGGTGGCCCGAAGAATCGGTTCCATGTGACGGCGAGTGTCCCGTGTCGGAAGTCGTCCGGTTCCAACACCAGGCCTCCGGGTCGGCCGGCGACGACGAGGCGGAATCGATCCCCGAGCTCTTTGGCCTCGTTGAGCGCCAACAGTAGAGCGCGCATGCTCGCGGCGACGTCCACCGGAATCTCACCACGCAAATCGAGAACAACTCCCACGTTCATCGCGGGACGGCGGCCCGCCTGCCGCTCGATGGCCTTGAGGCCCACCTGCACCAAGAAGCGGCCCTCCTCGGGAAGTCCCTGCCGATCGGCGTGCAGGTATACGGCCACTGCTGCATTGCCCGGGGAGTCAAAAGGCTGAGGGGTTGGTCGAGCCGCATCGTGAAGCCGAAGTCGTGTCGTCGTGTAGGCCGTGAGCGCGCTCGGGTCATATTGCCGCAGGCGTGCCTCGAGAAACCGCATGGCGGGGTCGCCTGGTAAGTAGGTGTTGGCCCAGTAGCCTTTTGCGTCCTTGAAGGTGAGGCCGTCGAGCGAGGCTCGCTCGGCAAGAAAGGCCCGTGCGGCCTCTTGTGGCACGGCCATGCTGAAGGCAAAGAGGTCATCGCCCCGAGGACTTTGATCGGCTCGCTTTCGTCGATCCTCCTTGCCGATTGACTCAGCAAGACTAGACTCCCCCGTTACCGTGGCGATTTCATTTTTAGAGTCCACCGAATCCTTGCTGGGCGCGTTGTCGAACCCGCCCCGGTAGTAGGACGGCAACTGCTCGTCAGGGAGATCGACGATCGCGCCAGGCGACACCGGCGCCCGCGGGATCGCGGTCGTCAAAGACCTCTCGTGCCCTGTTGGAGCTTTGGAAGGCCGCGTTGGGATCGCTCGGGCTGGGGGCGGGAGTCGGGATCGACCTCAAAGGTTGCTGGTTTCGCCTCTGTAGTTCAGCTACTTGGGGAGGTGGCGGAGTGGTAGGAAGGCTCTCGGGTGCATCGACTTCCGCGTCGCGCCTCCCACCCTCGCGTACTGAGGCAGCGCCGCTATAGTCCAGGGCCTTGAGCTCGTCGATGGTGCTTTCCGTTCGAAGGTCAGCGATTTCCGGTGCCCTCCGGGAGTCAAGATGGGCTCCTGAGCAAGCTCGGCATGGAGACGAGCGTCAGGGCAGCAACAACCACCGCTGCAGCAGCCGCACCGGCCCAGCGAAGCCAGCCAAAGGAGTAGAAGCGATCGTCGCGTCGCGCCGAAGTGATGTCTACCTCAGCGTTTCCGCCGAGCTCCGGCCTTGCCAGGAGTTTCTCCACCAAGGCGCCCGGCGCATCGACTACCGGCATGTCTCGCAGGTTCTCGTTCAGCTCACCGAGCGTCTCGAGGAAGGAAAAGCACGTAGCGCATTCCTCGAGATGCTTGCGTGCCGCCTCGTTCTCACGGACGACTTGCGGCCCCTCGGCAGCGAGCATGTCCTGCAGTTCTTTACAGATGGATTTCATGATAATTCCCTTTGCATCGAGGCATTGTGCCGTGCCAACTTGCGGACGAGCGCCAGCCGGGCGCGTCTCAAGTGGGTCTTGACGGTGTTGATTGGCAGTTCCAACGCCGCCGCGATGTCTTTCTGGGCCAAGTTCTCGATGCACGCGAGCAGAAGCACCTCGCGCTGCATGAGAGGGAGCTTTCGGATCTCTTCCTCGAGCCACGTCGCCGTTTGCCTTGCCACCGCGAGCCGCTCTCCATCTGGCGCTGGGTCCTGGGGCTCTCGCTGCGATCGCTCCCTGAAAGCGATTTCAACGATTTCACTGACTCGTCGCTTCCGGTAGTGGGTACGCACCGTGTTGGCCACGATAGTGAAAAGCCAGGGATGGAGAAGACGCTCGCTCTGAAATTGCGCCGCCGCACGATGAACTCTTGATGAAAATGTCCTGAAACACGTCGTCTCGATCCGATTCCCGGACCCCGCACCGAACGAGGTACGAGTAAACGGGTGCTCGGTATCTGGCGACTAGTTTGGGAAAGGCGAAGGATCGCCGTCACGGTGACGTATGAGGAGCTCGCGTTCGTCCGGCGGGTCGATATCGCCCCGTGGCGCCGCGTTCGCTTCCTGTATCATCTTTTCCCCATAGGGTTCAACGAGCCCCTGCATACCTACTAAGGCATACAAGCGAGAGCCGGAAAGGTTTCAGGAAAAACCGGTTTTTTGGGATTTCTTCTATGGTACCACGATAGGCACTTGGCACCACAGGCTCGTAAAATATTGAAGAAGGGCCGATTGTGATGTTATCCGGGGGAGGGACACCGAACAATATCTGCTGCTGCCACGCTCCCCCTGCAGTGGGGATGGCCTCTACCTTCGGGGTTCAGAAACCGGCTCAATCAGCAAGTCTTGGTCCGCGACCAGAAGCTCGGGCTCGGTGCCGCTCAGATATTCTCGCCGGGCCGGCAGAACCCGGTTGCGGCCCTGCCTCTTGGCGGTATAGAGGGCGGCGTCGGCGGCCTGCAGCAAGCTGTTGGTATCAAGCCCGTGCGCGGGGTAGGTTGCCACGCCTCCACTGACGCTCAAGACCCCAAGCGGCTGGCGCTCGGCAAATGGCAAGTTTCCTTGCGTGATGGCGTTTCGAATCTTTTCCGCCGCCACGAGCGCCTCCATGATCTCGGTCTCCGGCAGAATCAGCAAGAACTCTTCTCCACCAAATCGCCCGAAGATGTCATCGTCTCGAATATTCTTCACGACGAGTTGTACAAGCTCCCGGAGCACTTGATCGCCCGCAACGTGTCCATTGACGTCGTTGTAATTCTTGAAGTTGTCGATGTCGAAGAGAAAGACAGCAAACCCAGAGACACGCTCGCGTGCCTCGTGCATCAGGTCCCCGAGCCTCTGGATCAAGTGACGTTTGTTGAAGACCTTCGTGAGCCCGTCCACGTCAGCGGAGAACTTCGTTCGCCGATAAACAGCTACATTGCGAGCGGTGAGAGCGCCGATTTGAGCTATGACTCGCAACGCCGCCTTGGCGTCGGAAGCTTCATAGGGTCCGTAGGACAAACCGGATAGCGCGATGACGCCCGCAGTCTCACCGTCGATCACCATGGGTGCCGCTAGCTCGGGCTTGAAATCGACCAGTGTGTCGCCAGTGATCGTCGGCGGCTCAAAATGCCTCTCCCGATCGAAGTCATAGCGACTCATGGTGATTTGAGTCTCCGCCACCAATCCGATCTCACCCCGCCCGATCGCGATGGCATCCCCCTTCTGGATGCGGGACTGTGCCGGATGGACCTCCGCGACAACCATGTCACCGGCGTTCGATGGCACCCCACCTCGACGCCACAAGACCAACACGTCCTGCGGCTTCAAAACCTGTCGCACGATCTGCAGGAGAATCTCGGCCAAGCGACGGGTACTGACCTGGCTGTGGAGTTCCTTGGTAAGCGAGGGGAGATCGCGAATGAAACCGCTGAGAAATTGCTTGTGCTCTTCGACCGACCGTAGGCCTTGCTGAACGTCGGTAGGAAGACACCCGAACTCTCGTTCACTTTCGAGCTCACCGACGGCCTGCTTCAGCTTATCCCGGAGTCGACGATTGGAGCGCACCAACAGGCAGAGCGCGAGACACCCCGCGGCGGCCATGACAACGGTAAGATTTGGCAACGCCCCCCTCCTTTCTGGAGTGGATACAAGAATGATGCCGTACGTCTTAGCCGACAGCCTCTCGGCGAAGGGACGCAACCTACTCCTGCGCTTGGGGTTTGCCCACATCGGTCTCAACCCGAACCGTATGGGTTCCGCCACGGATGGGGAGATTTCCCAGAGTGGTGGGGGTAAATGGCAACAGCTTCGCGCCGGAACCCCGTGGTCCCCGAGCCATCCCCTATACGGCGGCCGGCGCCGTATAGGGCGGTTGGTCATCGCTCTAGCGCCCCTGCACCGTCACACCAAACCGCAAACCGGTCGGTCTGGCATGCAGCTTGAATCTCCAAGTCACCGACATCGTGTGTTTCGATGTCGGCCATAAAGGACGAGGGACCACCAATGGAAGAGAAGGGTCATGAGTCGAAGGAGTGGGTCGGCTCTTTGTCCTCGGTGCCGCTCGCGGAAGTCATCAAGCGGATCGCACTGGAAGAGCAGACCGGAGACCTGCAAGTCATTTTCGGGCAAACCACCAAGACGATCTATTTCGACCGGGGGTTCGTTGTTTTCGCCGCTAGCAGTCTCGAAGTGGACCGCCTGGGCCATCGTTTGATCCACTCTGGTCACATCTCGCGCGACGATTTCGTGCATGCCGCCGAGTTGGCGAAGCGTGACCGACAGCGACTGGGCCAGGCTTTAGTGCAGGCCGGTGTCATGCGAGAGGAGGACATCGGTCATCAGGTCGCCATGCAGGTCGATGGGATCGTGGTTTCTCTTTTCGAGTGTCGAACAAGGCATTTACAGCTTCGATCAGAGAGCTTGCAGTATCCCGATCGAGCTGATAGTGAGCTTATCTATTCACCGCATTCTACTGGACGGCATCCGCACGATGCCCAACCCCGATGGCATCCTGGAGTGTCTACCTCCTCTCGACACTTCGGTTCGAGTCGCCGAGCGGCCTCCCTTTACCTGCGACGTCGAACAACTGGCCGCGATAGAGCGAGACGTGCTACAAGCGGTGGGAGAGGGGACGTCTCTCGAGGCAGTCCTTCGCAAGTTCCCCGAGGCTCGCGACCCCGTCCTGCTTGCCTGCTATGGTCTCTATACATCGGGAATCCTCGAGTCCGGCGACGGCGAAGCAGCCGAGTGCCCGCTCAAGGTTCAGGAAAGAGACCAAGACGTTTCGTCTCTCCGAGCTCGAAAGGTGCCTGGGCAAGACGCAGGCAACGAGCATCCAACAAGAAATCCGCGCGATGCACGAAAGCCTGGATCAAACCCCAGACGACCAACTGCTCCAGATCGATTCTCGTTCGACCGATGAAAAGGTCGAGGGGGTTTACCGGGAACGGTGCAGTGAATGGTCGTGGGTACGAAGCCTCGTTCAAAACGAGCCTTCCCTGAGCGGGTAAGATACACGAGATAGAAGCTCGTTTGGAGACGGCCTATCAGCGAGTCTTGAGCCAAAGAAAGCCTCCGGCCGTCGAAAATCAACCGCCGGCGCAGCCTGGAGCCGACGCGACTTTGGTTCCGCGTGAGGCGGCGGCCGCGAGGCCCGGTCGCGCTGAACGGGAGGGCTCGACTGTGGTCTCTCACCGTGCCCTCGGGGACGCAATCAGAGGCGAGATCCGGAGCCGAGTGGAGCAGATTCTCGCCGATGTCGAGCGACACTCCAAAGCACAGGATTGGCAGGGCGTCATCGCGTTGCTCTTCGAGCTCGTCGAGCTCGCTCCCCAAAACGCTTCGTACCGGGCGAAGCTTGCGCACACGATGTCCAAGCATCCCCTCCAACGTAGACGGGCGGAGCGGCACTACATCGAGGCCCTTCGGCTGGCGCCCCAGGACGCGGAGCTTCACGTATCGTTGGGGCTCTACTACAAGTCGTTTGGACTGAGGACCCGCGCCGAGACCGAGTTCCGTACCGCACTCCGGATCGATCCGAGACACGCGGAGGCCCGCAGACAGTTAGCCGGTGACCCGAATTCGAAGGCCTCCTGGGGCGAGCTATTCAACCGGATGCTGTCCTCGGCCGCCGGCTGATAACGGCTTGGTGCTTCGTAGGAGTTGCCCCACACTCGCGGGCCTCGCGCTCGCCTCCTGGCGACCAAGTGCGTTCCACAATTGGAGTTACGCCGGCCTCCCTGGCCGCGCATCTCGGCACGGGGTTTGCTAGGCATAAATACGCCACAAGATCCGCATCATTCCGACGCGAGATCGAATTAACCGAATGGGACGCACTGGCGCATCATGTCTAGATTCACAATCGATTTTTCGGACGATGCCGAACGGGACCTGCAGAGCCTGACCAAGGCTCTCGGCGTCAAGTCCAAGGCAGACGTTCTGCGGAAGGCCTTGAACCTCCTCAACTATGTAGTGCGCGCGCAAGAGGAGGGCGGCAAGCTGGTGGTCGAGAACAAGAAGGACCAGTCGCGGAAAGAACTCATTACGCTATGAGCCGAGTACTGACCCGGTACGGCAGCCTGAGCAAGGACAGCCTGTCGTCCATAGTCCGCGGCATTTACGTCGGCCGCAAGAGTGGAGTCCTCTATCTATCCGACGAGAAGGTGTCCAAACGTCTCTACTTCAATCAGGGCTCTATCGTCTTTGCCTGCTCAGACGACGACGAGGACCGTCTCGGCGAGGTATTGGCACGCGAAGGAAGAATCAAACGCTCCGATCTCGAATTCGTCTGGCAGGTCATGAAGCAGACCGGCCGGAGTCTCGAGGAAACCCTTGTCGAAATGGAGTTCATGTCGCTTGGGGAGATAGAAGCCTTGGCCGTCCGGCGGAGAGCTCTTGTCAATAGGTGTGTAAAAAAGTTCAGGCAGCAGCAACCTTCGACGACTCCGTTACCCTGTCTCCATCTTCAAATCGAACGCCCAGGTGAACCTCTCGCATCAGCTCCGGTGCGTTGAGCCGGCGAAAATTCTTCTCCGCAACCAGAAGCAGTTTGAAGATTGTCGCAGTGGCGGACTCGACTTTCTTGAACCTTTTGGCCGCATCCGTTCTCAATCTCAGTGCAGCGAACGGTGACTCCACGACGTTGCTCGTGCGAAGGTGTTGCCAGTGAGGCTTGGGAAAGGAATAGAAGCTGACCATCCGCTCCCAGTCCTCGTCGAGCACGTGCGCGGCCCCCGGAAGACCCTTGCGCAAGCACCAATCCTGGAACTTGGCCTTCTTCGTCTCGCACTCCTGCAGGCTGGTGGCGTAGGGGATCGCCGTCAACAGCGGCTTGGCCTGCGCCTGGTCCCTTTTCGGAATCCGGTCCAGTACGTTGAGGATTCGGTGGTTCCAGCACCGCTGTTCCTCAGCTTCTGGAAATACGTTTCGGGTCGCGGCCCAGATGCCGAGATGACCGTCACTGATCACCAAACGGGGACATCTCAGACCGCGCTTCTTCAGTCTCCGTAGCAGCGACGACCATGACGCTTAGGATTCTCGATGCCCGGCCTCCAGCGTCAGGACGATTTTCGTCCCGTCGGACAGGCCACCAACCGCAACTAGCACCGCCGCCTTGTCCTTCTCAAGGCCGGCCTTCACGTACACGCCATCTACCCACAGGTACACGAGCTCGAGTTCTTCCAGTGGGCGAGCTAGCCACTGCTCGTACTCTCCCTGCCATTTCTGTTTCAGCCGCGACACCGTGCTGGGAGAAAGTGGAGCGTCCTCCCCTAGAAGCCCGCGGAGCGCCAGATCGAAATCTCCGTGAGCTAGTCCATGCAGGTACAGCTCCGGAATCAACTCGCTCACCGTTTCGCTCCGACGCTTGAACAGCGGAAGCACTCGACTTTCGAACCTCTCCTCCACGTCCCGTACTCTCGGCCGGCGAACCGTCACTGTGCCCACGCTCATCGTCAGCTTCCGAGGCTTACCGTATCCATTTCGATAGCCCGCCGTTGTGTCCACGGGCTTCCGTCTCTCCGATTTCTCACGCCCGAGAAGCTCCGTGACTTCGGCTACCATCAGCTCCTGCACCCAATCCTGGATCTCAAGCCTCGCCCACTTCTCCAGCGACTCCCAAGCCACCCTTGACGAGCTCCGTCGTCCTGTGGTCTTTTCCTTCATGGCGGTGTCTCCTTCCGTTGGCCCCTTCACGCCGTGTTTCGTGACGCGGAAGGTTACTCCGCCTTTACTTTATTTCCACACCTTCTGAGGGTAGCTCCCGGCGGATGAAAGCCATTATCTATTCCTCGTTTAGCTGGGCGTCCGGGAAATACCGCTTCGAGAAACGCGAGAATCCGGTCGCCGATGAGATGGCGATGAGCTTCTCAACAGCCGATGTCATCCTGGAAGGTATCCGGCAGATTCAGGACTCGGCGACGATCAGAGCTCTCCTTGGCGATCTCAAGGGAACCATTAGCCGGCCAGCAAAGCCGGTCCTGCCATACGAGGGGAGTACCCTCACTTCGCAAGAGATGCATGTACTCGATCTCGCGGGGGGTCGCGCGGACGGTTCATCCACCGCTGCCGACCTTGTCGCGATATCTCCTCTCGGCGAAGACGAGACCCTTCGCTCCCTTTGCAGTCTAGTCTCCGTCGGGGCACTGGAGATGGAAAAGCCCCAGCCGGCGTCGGCCCCAGCCGAACCGACGAAAGACGCGGCCTCGCGCGAGTCGGCAAGTGCCACGCCAGACAACTTGCCAGACAGACTGGGTAGATACGAGATTCAACAGTTATTGGGTCGCGGCTCCATGGGAACGATCTTCCTGGCGAGGGATCCCGCCATCGAGCGTGTCGTCGCGATCAAGCTGATCCAGACGGTGACGTTTTTCACCGCCCGCGAACAGGAAAGGTACAGAAACCGGTTTCGTCGTGAGGCGAAGGCTGCTGGAAAGCTAATACACCCCGGCATCGTCACCGTCTTCGACGTAGGACATGCGGACCAAGAAAGCCCGTTCATCGTCATGGAGTATGTGGGAGGGTCGACCCTGGCGGCCTTCGTCCAGAACAAGAAGCTTCCGGTAGACGAGACGGTGAGGATCGCGCATGAGATTCTTGACGCGCTTGGCTATGCACATTCCTTCGGTATCGTTCATCGGGACATCAAGCTGGCCAACATCATGGTAACTCCCGGCTTGCACACGAAAATCATGGACTTCGGTATCGCCCATGTCGTCGGCACTCAGTTGACGCCCACCGAGCAGAGCATGGGGACTCCTAACTACATGGCTCCCGAGCAGCTTTCGAAGGGAACCATCGACCAGCGAACCGATCTATTCGCCTTCGGCGTGGTGCTCTACCGCTTGCTAACCGGCAAGCTACCTTTTACGGGCGATTCTTTCGCCGCAGGCGCCCAGGCCATACTCTCCGAGCAGCCGGAGTCTCCAGATAGCATCAATCCCGACGTTTCCCCCGCCCTCGGCCGAATCGTTTTGCGCTGCCTGGCCAAGGACCCGGCGGAAAGGTTTGCCAGCGCCGAGGAAGTTGTGCAGGCTTTGGCCCCTGACGCTCTTGCCGCTCTTGACGTTCCTGATGCTCCTGATGCTCGGGACCGCTTACAACCGGGAATCGAAATCGGACCCTCCGCGGCATCCCCGCCGTTGGCATCCCCGCCGTTACCTGGCCCAACCGGCGGTCCCGACGGTGGCGTGCGCCCCGATATGGATCTCCACGACGCGACGGCCAGGGTGGAGGATTCCCTCGGAGACCAGGCACCTAAGGCTTCCTTCCCTACCCCACCGAAGTGGACCCGAAGCCGACTTCTCTACGCGGCAATGGCCACGCCTGTCCTCTTGGGACTGATCGTGGTTCTCTTTGTCTTCTCTCGGGGAAGCATGCGAGGAGAAGCGTCGCCGGAGCAAGCCGACAGTGCCCCGTTGCGCGCCGAGCTTGGAGAGGCCGCCCAGGACAACCCGGTGGCGGAGCGAGAAGAACCCCAAAGATACCAGCACCTGACTGCTAGCGATCTCTTTTTCACAGCCGGGCAGGAGTTCGAAAGAGGGGACCTCGAAGAGAGCAAAGCGAAAGTGGAAGAGCTCCTTCGGAGGGAGCCGCAGTTCGCCGGCGCGCCCCAACTGCTGGCAAAGGTCAAACGGGAGCTACAGGCGGACGCGGCACCGCCAATCACAATTGAAGACGTAGAGGTCGAAGCCGTAGAAGAAGCGAAAGAGATCCCGAGCTCTCCTGTTGTGAGCGACGCACAACTCTACCGTGAAGCCAAACAAGCCCTCGAACGGGGAGACGTCGAAGCAAGCAAGGCGAGCTTGGAGGTGCTGCTCGAGAGGAATCCAGGCTTCGCCGGAGCTACTCAACTACTCGCGAGAACCAACGGCGACGTCCCGGCCCCAGTCGCGCTGAGCGAGCCGCAGCTTTTCTACGAAGCGACACTGGCGCGGGAGCAAGGAGACTTCGAGACGAGCAAGGTGAGACTGGAACAATTGCTTCAAAAAAACCCTACGTTCGCTGGCGCGTCGACGCTACTTATAGAAGTGGACGATGAGATTTGGAGACAAACTTTGCCCGTAGCCTTCGAGGCGCGCCATCGACACCGAATCGGGAGCTGCACCGGTACGCTGAGCTTACGGGCCACGGGAATCCGCTTTCACTCCGATTCGCATGACTGGAAGTGGGAGCTGGGTGCGATTCGCATCATGGAGAGAACGGATAACGAGGGTCTCCTGGTCGAGACATTCGAGAAGGATATTCTGGGAATGGGAAAGCCTAAGCGTTACAGATTCGACCTTACCCAACCGCTCGACTCCGACACGTGGGCCCGATACCAAAGATTGGCAAAGCGAGAGAGTTTCTCCGAAGAGCCCTCGGACGTCGAGAATCAGGAAGATAGCGCACCCCCTCGTTGAGCTCACGGGCGCAGGATGGCCCAGGCCGCGCGTCAGTAGCGATCGCTAGGCTCGCGCCTGAGGCGAACGCGTTACCGCATTCGTCGAGACTTCTTCTCCGAAATGCCCGCGCCTTCCAAAAGCGTGAGTCCACAAGTCTCTGACGTTCTGGCTCAGATCTTCTCTCAGGACGGCGAATGGGTTCGCATGAAACCCGCCTTGAAGCCGGAAAATGGGAATCTCCCGTTGGCTACGGATCTCCATGCGATGCTCGATTCGGAGCAGCCCAGGTTGTTGAAAGATTCTGAGCCGATTTGCAAGCGCCGTCCAAATGGCCAGAATCGGTGACCCGACACATTTCAGTCCTTGCTCCCAGGAGAGACCCCCGATTTCCTTTCGGACCTCCCGAAGCAGGGCGCGCGCTTGCGAGCGCGTTTCCTTGTTGGGTCCGAAAAGCGTGGCCGGGACAATCCCCGGCATGGAGGACCGCATGAGCTCCAGCTTTTCCTCAGCGCGTGCCCGCAACAACGGATTGGGGGAATAGCGGAGATTCCTGTAGCCTTCGAGCCAAACCCGAATCAATCTGACAATGGATGGGCCAAGGCGCTCGAAATCTTGTCGGTAAAGTCGTTTCTGAAGCGACTCGAGCTGAGGGGCGCTGAACTCCGGGTGTTTGAAATGCATGGCAAAACCGTCCCAGCGCTTGAGGTCTGGATTCTCTTGGTATTCTGGGAGGTAACGCTTTTCCGCCAAGACCTGTTGAGGCGATCGAATTCCTCTAGAATTCGTTTCGGATTCTGATACGGGAAACCAATAATCATCGAAGACAGAAGCGAAACGCCACGGGAATTGAGATCAGCATAGAGCTCCTCTAGCTTCTTTCCTTGGAGTTTTCCATAGCTTGATTCGGGGTAACTCCTCGCCGTGCCCCACTGGAGCGGGTTGGAACGTCGCGATTCGGAGGAGAAGCTACGCAGCGGAGTTGTTGCGTAGGGCGTCGGGGAGTAACACGGTTCCTGGCTGGTTGATGGCGGCGTAGGCCGCTTCGAGCATGTAGGCCCTGGGGTCGACGTTCTGAAGCTTCGCGGTCTCGCACAGGGTGTAGAACAGCGCTGCGACGTCGGTTCCGCGTTTCGATCGACTGCCGTAGTGATTTTTGCGACCGACGACAGGTTCCCTCAGGGCGCGCTCGGCGTGATTGTTGTCAAGCCAGACGAGAGGGTTTTCGGCGAACAGCGTGAGTGTCTCCCATCTCTCCAGCATGTAGCGGACCGCCTTGCCGAAGTCGCTTCGCGGCAATCCTCTTTGGCTCTCGCCCCATTGCCGAATCGCTTTCAAGATCCGCTGCGAACGTTGCTTGCGTAAACGAAGTCTCAGTTTCTGAGCTTTTTCATCGCCGGGAAACGGACCCGGGACCTCGCGTTCGACTTCGTACAGCTCTCCGATCAAACGAAGCACTTCGGAGCAAGCTTGCGGGTAGTGCTCGCTGGCTTCGTCGAACTTTCTTTTCACGTGCGCCCAGCAGTGGGCGAGACGAAACTGTGGACCGGCACGAGCCGCGTAGCCGTCTGGACCGGCACGAGCTAGCACCTCGTACACCGCGTAGCCGTCCACAACCGCGATGCCGGAGTAGGTCCCCAGCACCTTTTGGCCATCTTCCGTCGATTTCGTCGGCAGCATTCGGTAGTACGCGATGTCCGGACTCGAAACGCCCCACACCGTGCCCGCCGACTTCTTCATCGAGCCCATCAGAGGCCACCGCGTTTCGTCGGCGTGGATGACGGGTGACTCCAAAACCTTCTCTCCCAGAGCGTCGTACACCGGATTCAGATGACGTGCCAGTACGTTCAGCTGGTCCCACAGCGTCTGGCTGTCGATATCTAGCCCTTCGCGGCGCATCATCCGAACCTGGCGCTCGAGAGGCATATGGTCCAGGTACTTGCTGATGGCCACTTCGGTCGCGAACTCCACCGAGTAGCGGCCTCCGGGCTGAAGCTTCGTCGCCGCCGGTGCGGTGACGACGTTCGCGTTACATCGGCAGCGGTACTTTTTCCGCAAATGCCGTTCGATGACGAAGCTCCGCTTCACCACCGTCACCACTTCCGATTCCTCGTATTGACCCGCCATCTCGCCGTCGCACACCGAGCACTTTTTCTCTGTCTCGGCGAGTTCGATTACTTTGTCGACCACGGGAAGATGAGGCTGTTCGCGCGGGCCGTGCCCTTTCTTCTTGTTCTTTTTAGCCTTCGTTTTCTTCCGGGTCCGCTTTTCGTCGATGCGGAAAATGCTCTCTCGCTTTTCCTGTAGTTGCTTGAGAACCGACAGTTCAAGTTGCTCCGTTTCCGGCACACCATGGAGTCTCGCCAGTTCCACTCGCAGACGAACGTTTTCATTGACGAGGCGCTGGTTCTCGTTATCAACGAGGAGAGCTATCTGGCGGAGTGTTTCGAGGTCGTGTTCGTTTTTTATGCGAACCACGGAATACGATTAGATCATAGAGACGATCTCACGGCAAGTGAAAAATGCTTCATTTCAGGAGGTGACAAAGATATTTTTCCGACCAACCGGCTCCCCTCCAGAAACAACGACAACTCTGTCGTCGTCAGTCGCACTGGCTCGCCGTCACCGCTGGACCACAGGCATGCGAACTTTCCCTCTTCGAGACGTTTCGCGTAGACGCACAGTCCGGTCCCGTCCCAGTGCAGAACTTTCGCGCGGATTCGGTTGCGGCTGACGAACAAGTACAGCTCACCGCTCAGCGGGTCACGACCAAGCTCGTTCATCACCAGCGCCGACAGACCGTCAAAGCCCTTGCGGAGATCCGCCGGCGCCGCGTACGCCCACGCCGACACCCGACGGCTATTCCACTTCATCCCAGCTGCTCAACAAGCCGCAGCAGCCGCTGTTCCGACAGACCCTCGATTCGATACCCTCGCGGGGTTACCAGCGTAATCTCCGTGCGTTTTTCCGATTCCACGACTTCGACACGCCGAACGATACCCCTCATAGCCTCCTCTCGATTCCATCGAGATAGACTCCAGCCACTCACCCCGAGCCCCCTCGCGACACCCTCAAGGCTCGCGCCCTGATCCTTCATCTGATTCAGATACAGCACCGCTTCGCGACGTTGTTCCCGCGAGTAACGCCGCCCTCGACCTGTGCGGCCACGATTTTCTTCACGTGCTCGCCTACGAAATGCTGTCCTCGCTTCCATCGCTTCGCACTCCTTTCAAGACTGCTCACGATGGAACATTCCGACACGCTTGTCACGACGGGCCACGGAGAGGAGTTACGTTTCGGCGCCTTCGAAGGCCGTCCAGATAGTATCGAAGCCCATTTCGGCGATCTCATCGGCGGTGAACTGCGAAAGTCCCCTTACGCTGCCGAACCCATCAGAGAGAACGTCTTGCCTCCTTCCCGCACACATTGGAGGAATTCTTGCGCCCTCTTTTTGAAAAGGAAGAAATCTTCGTCGATAAATATGAAGCTGCTCAGTGTGTCCCCGCGCGCCTCAGCTTTTCTCCCGATTGCTAGAATTTCTTCATAGATCTCACGACCGGTTCCAAGAAAAGGAACGTACTTTCGCTTGAAAAAATGCGAAGTGCAGCAGAAGTCACAACCGTTAGGACAGCCGAGCCCAGCCGTGAGGTGACCCCGACTTTAGAAGGTTGTTGATAGGAATAGAGGCAGATAGCCGGGATCGGAGCATAGAGATGCAAGACAGTCTTTATCGCGTCTTCACCGAGGAGGCGACGCATGAAACCAATGCCTTCCTCCCGGCAGATGTCATCGGCAAAGGGCGTTAATAGCTCGTCGGGAAGAACGGTGCCGTAGCCGCCCAGAATAATTCTCGAATGGGGTGCATGTTTCCGAATCAGCTCCACCATGCGACGAACCTTGTGAAAGGTCGCGACGACAAAGTTGATACCTATATATTGATAACGGTCGGCCTTCAGCTCGCGAATGAACTCGTGCTCCGAGGGGTAATGAAGTACCACACAAGGGGTTTCGATATTCTCCGCAAGATAATCAATGGGGGGATGTCCCGGCCGCTGTTGAATTTGGTCGGGTAGCGGCGGCACCTGTGAATACTCTTAGGCAGCAAACTCATCGCTGTCAAGAGATTTCTGTTTGCTTCTAAGCGCGTGAACGAGAGCGCCCATATGGCGATAGCCTTTGATACGCCGGAACTTTTTCTGCGCGGTGACGACGCCAAGAGCGGTCCATCGGCGAACCATGGAAGGACTCTACCAACGCTTGACGTTTCTCGATACTCTGCGAATGGTTCCGTTGAGATTCTCAATGGCGTTCGTCGTGGCAAGAAACTGGCGAAGTAAGGCGGGCAGCGCGAGCTTCACGACCGTGAGTGTCTCTTCCATCCCTTCACGAAGGCTTCCGGCAGCTTCGTCGTAGCCGTTTCGCTCGAGCCACGACACCAATGCCTGAAGTCGCTTGCGCGCCTTGTCGGCACTCTTGCACTTGTAGGCTTCCTTCATCGTCTGGAGCACGTAGGCGTGACGAGACTTGGGAAGGTACGAGCGAAGATTCCGGAGTTTATGGATCTGGCACCTTTGGATGACCGCGAGGTCCCCCAAAACGTCGACGAGTGCCTTGCGGATGCCTTTGCCTCCGTCCACTACGCAGAGAATCGACTCATCGACGCGCAAGCCTCGCTCGAGAAGGTCCTGCAACATCGCGGTGCACACCCGAGAGTTCTCCGTCGAGCCCAGCCATATACCCAGGGGCACCTTCGTTCCATCTATTGTGATACCGAGAGTTACGACGACGGTCTGTCCGGCCACCTCAAGGCCATCCAGCATCAGTGCCGCAAGCTCGAACTCCTCTAGCCGCCGAGACAGGTATTCCTCGAGCTTCTTAGTCGTCTGGCTCACGAGGTGACGGCTGGCGGCACTCTTACTCGTGCCACGAGACTTCAACTTGGCCGCGGGTTTGTCCAGACTCGATTCGTAATTTCGGGTCGATACCCCCACCAAGATCTGATTCAACACTCGCTCTGGAAGCGGGTCTTCTTCGCGGAAGGCTTCGAAGTGTGGAAGCGACGCCTCCTCGCCCGACTTCGAGCGAACTCGAGGTCGCGACACTTGGATGCGACGACCACCGAAGCTCAGCTCTCCGTTCGTGCTCCCACAGTGGTTATGAGTTCGCTCCTTCTCGTGCTTGCCCTTGAGCCCCGCGATCTCCTCGGCGTCCTCTCTGAGCAGTAGGTGCAGAGCTGTCAGTCCTTGCTCGTACACCCATTCCGTCAGATCCGCCTTCGTGGCCGCGATCCCAGCTATCATCGGTAGCAGTATCTGACCGACTTGGCCAACTACCTTGCCCGTAGGCGAGTGCGTTTGCTTTCTTACTGGCTTCTTCGATTTCCTAGGCATTGGTGGCTCCTTGTCCCCCTCTGGAGACGGTTTATTGGCAGACCTATTCTTAGGCCGGCCAAGGAGCCGCCGCTACCCCAAATTCAACATCCGGCGGGACATCCCCCGCACAATGGCCCAACAGCGAATTACCTGCCGGAGGCTGAAGATCCCCTGGGCGCGGGTTACTTGGGCGTGAAAGAGCTCCGCTCCAACGGAGTCGCCCTCGCCAGGCCCCCCAAAGGGGCGGCAGACCGACGTTAGAAGCACCTTGGGCCGGGGATCGGATGTCAGCTTGATATCTTGCACAAATTGTCTCCTTCGAGGGTCGTCCCTCGAGAGCTGGCACCCGACAAGAAATGTAGCCAAATCACCCCCTTCCTGCCGGGGATGGAACCGATCGACCGCGATCCGCGAACGAGCCGGGCCAGGACTCCGCCACCCCGGCACCCGATTTTTCAAGGCCCCAGGGTGATCCGGTAAATAAAAGAGCCACCGCTGATAACATGATAAGATGTATGTAGTGAGCTCGCGCGGGTGTCCCTGGCCCCTCCACGCGCTTGCGGGGGGAGGAAGACACCGATGGCAGGCGAGCCCAGACCGGAGTACGTTGGCTTCACAGTCAACGAGAAAACCCGCGAATACCAGCTTCAAGTGAGGCGCCCCGGGGACGAACCCCATCTATTCACGGTTGCCATTTCGAACAAGGCGTTTCTCGCGAACCGCGTCCGCTACCAAGACGCGCCGGAGATCTGCTTTCTCAAGCTCCAGCGCGAGCTCGACGCGACCGGCGACGGCTTCCCAGCTTCGCACCTGACCGTCGCAGACGCAGAACTCGAGGAATACAAGACGGCCCGTACCCCGAAGACCAACAAGAATCGTCCGAAACCGTTCACCACGTCCTAGTGTTCCTGTATCAGTAATTCGTCACCTAAAGGGGATGTCCCGCCGGATGTTGAATTTGGGGTAGCGGCGGCTCCTTGGCCGGCCTAAGAATAGGTCTGCCAATAAACCGTCTCCAGAGGGGGACAAGGAGCCACCAATGCCTAGGAAATCGAAGAAGCCAGTAAGAAAGCAAACGCACTCGCCTACGGGCAAGGTAGTTGGCCAAGTCGGTCAGATACTGCTACCGATGATAGCTGGGATCGCGGCCACGAAGGCGGATCTGACGGAATGGGTGTACGAGCAAGGACTGACAGCTCTGCACCTACTGCTCAGAGAGGACGCCGAGGAGATCGCGGGGCTCAAGGGCAAGCACGAGAAGGAGCGAACTCATAACCACTGTGGGAGCACGAACGGAGAGCTGAGCTTCGGTGGTCGTCGCATCCAAGTGTCGCGACCTCGAGTTCGCTCGAAGTCGGGCGAGGAGGCGTCGCTTCCACACTTCGAAGCCTTCCGCGAAGAAGACCCGCTTCCAGAGCGAGTGTTGAATCAGATCTTGGTGGGGGTATCGACCAGAAATTACGAATCGAGTCTGGACAAACCCGCGGCCAAGTTGAAGTCTCGTGGCACGAGTAAGAGTGCCGCCAGCCGTCACCTCGTGAGCCAGACGACTAAGAAGCTCGAGGAATACCTGTCTCGGCGGCTAGAGGAGTTCGAGCTTGCGGCACTGATGCTGGATGGCCTTGAGGTGGCCGGACAGACCGTCGTCGTAACTCTCGGTATCACAATAGATGGAACGAAGGTGCCCCTGGGTATATGGCTGGGCTCGACGGAGAACTCTCGGGTGTGCACCGCGATGTTGCAGGACCTTCTCGAGCGAGGCTTGCGCGTCGATGAGTCGATTCTCTGCGTAGTGGACGGAGGCAAAGGCATCCGCAAGGCACTCGTCGACGTTTTGGGGGACCTCGCGGTCATCCAAAGGTGCCAGATCCATAAACTCCGGAATCTTCGCTCGTACCTTCCCAAGTCTCGTCACGCCTACGTGCTCCAGACGATGAAGGAAGCCTACAAGTGCAAGAGTGCCGACAAGGCGCGCAAGCGACTTCAGGCATTGGTGTCGTGGCTCGAGCGAAACGGCTACGACGAAGCTGCCGGAAGCCTTCGTGAAGGGATGGAAGAGACACTCACGGTCGTGAAGCTCGCGCTGCCCGCCTTACTTCGTCAGTCTCTTGCCACGACGAACGCCATTGAGAATCTCAACGGAACCATTCGCAGAGTATCGAGAAACGTCAAGCGTTGGTAGAGTCCTTCCATGGTTCGCCGATGGACCGCTCTTGGCGTCGTCACCGCGCAGAAAAAGTTCCGGCGTATCAAAGGCTATCGCCATATGGGCGCTCTCGTTCACGCGCTTAGAAGCAAACAGAAATCTCTTGACAGCGATGAGTTTGACTGCCTAAGAGTATTCACAGGTGCCGCCGCTACCCGACCAAATTCAACAGCGGCCGGGACATCCCCTACCTAAATCTCGGCCCCTTTTGCGCGCTGGCTTCGTTGTGTCATCGTTCCAGTTCGGCCATAGGCCTAGCCCTCCGCTCGACAGGCTCGCTGCGGAAGGCGGTCGAAATATCCAGATATGACGTCGTCGTCACGCCTCGCCAGCCCACAAAATGGCCTCGAGCTTTAGGCCACGATCTACTGATACAGGACACTAGTGGACTGTACATTTAAGTGTTTAGTGATAATATCTCTCTCATGCGAGGGAGAGCCGTTGTGTTGACTCAAGCGGAACATAGGGAGCTTGGCAAACGAGTTTCGAGCCGTCGCGGTCGAGCGGATGACGCGCGGATCGCTCGGATGTTGCTCTTGCTGGCAGACGGTGCAAGCTATACGCAGGTGCAGCAGACGGTGGGCTGCACGGCGCCTTTTATCAGCAAGTGGAAACGCCGATTCTTGGAGGAGCGTCTGGCAGGTCTGTACGCGCGTCACGAGGGGCGTCCGATTCAAGTGCTCACGCCTCGGATGGAAGCACGGATTCTTTCGTGGACGCAGAAAAAACCGACCGACGGCTCGACTCACTGGAGCACGCGTCGACTTGCGAAGAAGCTGGGAATCCATAGTACGTCCGGCATGGAACGCTTTCTCTCTACGCCGCCTTCGACACGAAGACGGGGGTGGTTTTGGGCAAGACTGTCCGCCGCCATACCAGCCAGGAGTTCGTCGCCTTCTTGGAGCAGCTGGTTGCGAGCCACAAGCGAAAGCGCGAAATACATGTCATCCTCGACAATCTGTCGGCTCACAAGACCGCCAAGGTCGCACAGTTCCTCGAGGCCAACCCAAAAGTCCGACTCCACTTCACACCCACATATTCCTCCTGGCTGAACAAAATCGAACTCTGGTTCTCCAAGATCGAGCGTGCCCTGATCCATCGAGGCGTGTTCACGTCAACCCACGACCTGACCCGCAAGATCATGCGCTACATTCGCAAGTACAACGAAGACCCCAAGCCCGTGAAGTGGACCTACAACGATCCGTCACGACGCATTAAAACCACTAAACGTTCAGTTGTTACAGTCCACTAGACTGCGGGTTAGGCGCCGCTATCGGGCGTCGAGCCGGCCGTAGATTTTTTCGCGGTAATTGCGTTCTTGTTCGAAATTCCCCAGTTTGAAGTGGGCGTCGGACAGCTTGAGGGAAGATAGCATCGGGCTGTCTCCGCCCTTCCAAGCTTTGCTGGTAGTACTCAAGAGCGGCCAGATAGTCGCCGCGGTAAAACGAGGGTGTCTCCTTCCCTTTCGACCCACCTGCTGGGAGAAAGCTGCATCTTCCGTAGAAGCTCCGCCATATCCCCGGCGTATAGTAGCGCCTCTTGGTAGCGCTCCTGCCAGAGTAGAACATAGAACTTGTGCTCTGCGTTAAGGACAGTCTCGACATAGTCCGGCCAGTCGGCGGGATAGGCCGACTTCAGCTCGCGCACCAACCCTTGGTCTACCTTGCCCCACCAAAGTCACCGGATTAGGGGATCTTCGAGATAGCTCGGTAGACTCTCGATGGCTGTCTGAAGCCACTGCTGCGCCTCTTCCAAGTCTTCCTTAGCGATGCCAAGAATCGCGGAGATTCCCGGGAAACGAGGATCATCCTGCCAGTCGGAATAAATGGAAAGAAAGACGGAATCTGCTTCCTCCCAGCGCTTTTCGGCCGCCAGCGCCAGAACGGCCGACATGGGATAGAGCTTCGCCTCCGGGACGAGCTCACTCGCTCCGAATGAAGAGTTCCGATGCGCAGGACTCGCAGTCCCTCGCTGCCAAGCACCCTTGACGCCAGAGCTCCATACCGTCCAAGAGGCGCCCTAAATACTGTGGCAAGTCCTCCGGCAAGGATCGAAGCTCCCTTCGACGGTCCGCTCTCTCATCGAAACGCTCCAGTTGCCCGAGATCCGCAAGGGTGTGGAGATCGGTGCTCGAGATACCGAAATCCTCGTGATCCAAGGCAGGAAGACACCGTGGCTCCTTATAGAGGCGGGACTGCCAGTAATCGAAGAGATCCACGAATAACATCCGGCGGCCGGGAGCGACAAAGGGCGTCTGATGGATGGGACCGTCTGCAGCAATAATGATGTCGTCCACGTAGAATCGGACGTTGGCGCGATCGATAACCGGGAGGGTCGCCAATGAACGAGAACTTCCGGAGCTTGGATCCCGGTATGCCTACGGCGTTCGGTTGGTCGCCGATTGAGACGAGGGGAGCTTCCCGCCCCTCTTCCGCGATGCTCAGATCATAGGTGCCACGGTCGATGTTGTAGATTACGTCGGCCACATACCAGGCGAACGCTTCGACGCGAAAAAGCTCTTCTTCCTGGCCCGCCGTGACGTGATGAAGAACACCGTTTTCGGTTTTCAACCAAAAGCCGATGCCGTCCTTCACCAGCCGGAAATGGGAGAAACCGGCGAGCGCGATGTTCATTGGCTCGTGAGGCTCGGCGATCATGAACGCGAAGTGGATGAAGAGCCGCCCAGTCTGTCTGTCCGGAAAGAAACCCTGAAGCTCGGCGAACTCGCCGTCTCCCGCCACGGCTCGGATCGCAACCGCACGGTGGCCGCTGAAGGGGTAGGTGGAGGAAAGGGAGACGCTTCCCTGCGCATCCTCGAAGATACTCAACGTATAGGACCCGGTCTCAATCTCGCTCCCGTCGAAGTCGTACCAGACGAGCACGTGGGCAGGCTCTTCTTCAGCCTCTTGCCCCGCCGCCGTTGCGCCGAAGCTGAAGACAAGAAGACCCAATAGAATTTTGGGACGCATGAATTCATTGTAACAGGATCTTCAACGGCCGGAACTTAGCGATCGCCATATCATCCTTGCCGTAGCCGTCGCGCTCGTCAGGCGTTAGGATAATCCTTCCCTTAAGGATTCGCCAGGCGGGACGCGAGTTGGCCGGGAGTGCACCCACGGGCTTTCCCTCTCTAACTCGAAGATGCTATTCTTGACCTTGCCCAGGAAAAGTGGACAGGTTGATTATCTCGCATGAGCCGTTTTGAGGTCATGAATCCGTTCGAACACCATTGGGCTGTTGTAATCGAGTGACGAGTGGAGTCGATACGGATTGTAGAACCCCTCGATGTAGCTCGCGACCGCGTCTTTGGCCATACGTCGTGTTGGCCAACTACATCGGTGGAGGAGCTCGGTCTTGAGCGTGCCTAAGAAGCTCTCGGTCACGGCGTTGTCCCAGCAATCACCCTTGCGGCTCATCGAGCACACGATGCCGTACTCATCGAGCACGGCCTGGTAGGTCGCAGCCGCGTATTGAGTACCACGGTCTGAATGATGCACCAAGCCACTTTCCGGCAGGCGGCGCCCCAAGGCCATGTGAAGCGCCTCGAGAGCAAGCTCCGCGCGCAGGTGGGGCTGCATCGCCCAGCCTACGACACGACGCGAGAACAGATCGAGGATGACCGCCAAGTAGAGCCAGCCTTCCCAAGTCCGGATGTAGGTTATGTCCGTCACCCAGAACTGGTTCGGTCGTTCGGCTTCGAAGTTCCGGCCGAGCACGTTGGGTGCGATGGGGCGATCGTGCTTGCTGTCGGTCGTGCGGCGAAAACGCTTGCTGGGCAGACCCTGCAGGCCCATCTCACGCATCAGCCGTGCCACTCGCTGCTTGCCTACCTCGACGTTCTCCCCGTCAAGCTGGCGACGTACACGCTCCCTGCCGTAGGTACCACGGCTATGGGCGTGGATCGCTTGGATGCGCAGCTTCAGCTTCCCATCCTCACACTGTCGCTTGCTGGGCGCGCGCTTCATCTGAGCGTAGTAGCCGCTGGTCGATACCCTCAGAACTCGGCACATCACCCGCACCGGGTAGTTGGCCCGCTCCGCGTGAATGAATTTGAATCTCATTCGCTTTCCTTCGCGAAGAAGGCCGCCGCCTTTTTTAATATTTCTCGCTCTTGCTCCAACGTACGCACTCGACGCCGTAGCGAACGGAGCTCATCACGTTCCGCCGTCGTCAGAGCCTCGCGTGGACCTTCACCGTGATCAACTTTGTATTGTTTCACCCAGTTTCGAAGGGCCGATTCCGTCAGGTCCAGTTCCTTAGCGACCTGGCCGATGCTGCCCTCGCCCTCCCTGAACAGCCGGACCGCTTCCTTCTTGAACTCCCCCGTGAACTTCCTGCGTCGTCGTTCTCCCATGGACGCCTCCAGGCGCATTGTCGCGCCTCGGTTGATGTCCACAAAACCCGGGCAGGGTCAATGAGGCTCTTTAGCGGAAAGTGAGGTCGGGCGCCACCCCGGCCGAGTGCGAGGAGAGTTCTGCAGTATACTCCTACCGAGTACGCCGCCTGCTCGCCCATTGGGTAGAAGAAGAAGCCCTCTCTCTCGAGGTCGCTTAGAGACGGCCCTCGATTCGAGCTCGTCCCCAACTCGTCCCCCGCGTAGAAACGAGGGAGTTGATCGCGGCCGCGCTTCGTCGTACACCTGTCTAAAGGCGACTGGGGGTGGATGCTAAGGCGCGCCTATCCGGCCGCTACAAGCAACGCGCCATTATCGAGCCGCTGAGCTCGGAGACAGGCAACCTCCTGCTGGCGATTCCTCTGGGATCCCATGCGCAAGCCGCTCATCATCATGGCGGCCATTCGGAGGAGGAGACGCCCGGGGCCGTCTAGCCGTCGAGCTAGCCTCGGTTGACTTCCCCACAAGCGCCGGGGATAATCACGCGCCGTGCGCAGTCGATTTTTTCACTTGGTGCTTTCCAGCCTGCTAATTGCTGCGCTCGTCTTTTTCTTCACCGTCGCCCCTCTGACTCATCTCCACGACAACGGTACAGCGCATCCGCAGCGTTACGACGCGGACGCGGAGCACACGCCGCATCCAGGGAGGACCTTCCATGCCCACCTTGAAGGCCATCATGCGAACCAAGACCGTAGTCGTCACCCCGGGAGTGATGGCGAGGAGGACTCGGCAAGCATTCCGCGTGGCAAGCTCGACTCGCTGCGTGACCCATGGTCTGCCGAGCCGGTGCTGGTCCTAGCGTCGCGGATAGAGAATGCTCTCCCCCTAGCTACGGCTTTTGAAGTCCTGTCCCTTCCGAGCCAGGACGCCCACGGGCCGCCCCATCCCGTTTTAAAACCAGCCCGCGCTCCCCCCTCCTTCTCCTAACAAACTGGTAAGTCTGCCTTCCTAAAGGCAGGCATTCTCTTTGTTTCCACGCCCATCCCGGGCTTGTCGCCCGGACCGGAAGGAGGCGCATGTCCGCAAAGGTAACGTTCGAACGAGGTCTTGGAGCAACCTCTGGTAGAAGACTGGGTTCGCTGTGGCCGGGCCTCCTCATCCTCGGGATCCTGTTCACTGGAACCGTCATCCCATCGGCCCGGTCGCAGGAGCCGTTGCGACGGGTGACGCTCGAACAAGCGCTCCAGATGTTCGAGGAGAACAATCTGGAGCTTCGTGTGGTGACGGCCGAGCGGAGCGCGGCGGCCGGCCTGGCCCGGCAAGCGAGGGCGTACCCGAATCCGGTGGCCACGGTCACGCATGAAGGGCTGTCGGAAAGTGGTGCGGACTACTCTGAAAGTTATTTCCTGGCCAGCCAGCGCTTGGAATGGCCTGGCCGTCGCGACGCGCGGATCGCCAGCTCGGACGGGGAAGCGGCCCTTGCCAGGACCCGTGCGGATGCGGAACGCCTGCGACTGACATTCGAAGTCAGGCGGAGCTTTCTCGAGGCAGCGGCTGCTGAAGAGCAGCTCATCGTCATCGAAGAAGTCCGCGACGTTTTTCGCTTCGCCGAGGAAAGTGGACGCCAACGGCTTCTCGAAGGCGACCTCTCGGGATACGACGCTCGCCGACTTCGCATCGAGCGGGCGCGCTACGAGAACCTCGCGGCGTTCCAGACAATTGCTCTGCGGAACGCACGACTCCTGTTCGCCTCGCTTATTCTCTCCGACTCTTCCGGCAAAGAAACTTCCAACGTTGCGCCCGCCACGGTGCCGGAGGGATCCCCGCCTTCGCTCCCGGATCTCGACGAAAAAGCGGCACTCGAGCGCGCGTTCGAGCGAAGGGCAGAGATGCGGAGCGCCGAGGCGCAGATAGCTGCCGCCGAGGCTTCCTTGCGTCATTGCTCCTCCTTGCGGTACCCCGACGTGACGTTGACCGGGGGCTACAAGAGGCAATCCGACGGTTTCGATGGTTTTTTCGTGGGAGCAAGCCTCCCTGTTCCCCTTTTCGATCAAAAGGAGGGCGAAGTCGAGGCCGCCGAGGGACAACTGCGCGCCGCAACGGCGCATCTCGCCCTGACGCAACGTACCCTCGCGAACGACGTCCGGAGAACCTTTTCCACGTATCTCTCCCTCTCCGAACGCGCGGCATTGATCCGTGACCAGCTTCTGAGCGGCGTCGACGATTTGCTCCGCATCGCGAGAGTGAGCTACGGCGAGGGTGAAATGTCTCTCTTGGAGCTCCTCGACGCCGCGGAGGCATATCGCGAGTCTCAGATCGCGTTCTCGGAGCTGACGTCGGAGCTCTGGATTGGTTATTACGACCTGGAACGGGCGATGGGAGGATTTTCATCGATTTCATTAGAGGACCAGCCATGAAGGCCATGACGGCGACTGAGCACCGACGACTGGCTCTTGCCGTGTTAGTCCTCGCGACGAGCATGGTAGCGTGCCGGGACCGAGCGACGTCCGGCGAAGCAACCCAGTCCGGCGAAGCAACCCAGGAGGAAGACCACGAGCACGGTGGTGGGGCGGCGATCACACTCTGGACCGAGAGCGTCGAGCTTTTCTTCGAGCATCCGCCACTGATCGCCGGCGAGCCCGGAGAACCCTGGGGCATCCACCTAACTTTTCTCGAGGATTTCCAGCCGGTGCGAGAGGGTAAACTGACGCTCCGTTTCGTCGGATCGAATGGAAGCGAGCACGTGGCTATCGCGGAAGCTCCGGCACGAGAGGGCATCTTCACCCCGGCCCCCTCGCTACCCAACGCGGGGGTCTACCATCTTTCGATGACGCTCGAAAGCCCGCGAGGAGTTACCGAGATGCCCGTCGGTGACATCAGTGTCTTCGCATCGAGCGCCGAGCTTCCCCACCTGGAAGACGCCCCCAACGCAGGCATCTCGTTTCTCAAAGAGCAGCAGTGGACGACCCCTTTCGCCACCGCTCGAGCGGCCGAGCGAAACATCGCGCGCTCGATCGCCGCCAACGGTGAAATCCTTCCCGTGCCCACCGCCATGGCGCGCGTGAGCGCGCCGGTCGAGGGACTGGTTGGGGAAGAGCTCAACCTTCGGACGCCCGTCCCCGGTACCTGGGTGGAAGCGGGTGCGCCTCTCGCGGTTTTGTCCCCGGTGCCTCAAGAAAATGCCTTTGCCGCCCATCGCGCGCGAGTCGAACGTTTGGAGCGCGAAGTGGAGCGTGCGGAACGGCTGCACGCAGCCGAGGCCATCCCCGAGAAGCGGCTGGTCGAGGCGCGCCATGATCTGGCCGTCAGCCGCGCCACGCTCGAAGCCATGGGAGGCAGCAGTGAGGACGGGTACGCGTTGACGCTGCGGGCCCCCATCAGCGGGCTCGTCGTCGAACGAAATGTGACCCTCGGCGAGCGAGCGTCGGCCGGTGAAGTGCTCTTCACGATCGTGGATCCCAGCACCATGTGGGTCCGCTTTCAAGTGCCGGCTCGCGAGGCATCCCGCGCCTCGAAGGCTGCCACAGCATCCTTCACCGTGGAAGGAAACACGCGACTTTACCAGGCCGAGCGGGTCGTCTCCGTGGGAGCGGTCATCGATCCGGCACGGCGAACGCTTCCAGTCATCGTCGAAGCACGGAATCGAGACGGAAGTCTAAAGGTGGGCATGCTAGTCGAGGGGCGACTTTTCCTTGCCGAGACGGCCCCTGGCATTGCGATCCCCAGCCGCGCCGTGCGCAACGAGGACGGCTTGAGCGTCGCCTACGTGCAACTCGGCGGCGAGAGTTTCGAGCGCCGAGTGCTCACACTCGGGCCCTCGGATGGCGAGTGGACTCAGGTGATGAGCGGCCTCCGTCCCGGGGAACGCGTGGTCACCCAAGGTGCCTACCAAGTCCGCCTGGCGTCGCTCAACGCCTCGGAGATCGCGGATCACGGGCATCCTCATTAACATGTTGAATAAGATCATCCGCTGGTCTTTGGGAAATCAGCTCATCACGCTCTTTGGAGCAGGGGCGGTGCTGGCCGGCGGCATCTATGCCGCGGCGACGATTCCCATCGATGTCTTTCCCGACCTGACCGCGCCTACGGTCACCGTTCTGACCGAGGCCCACGGCATGGCCGCCGAGGAGGTCGAGCTCCTGGTCACATTCCCTATCGAGACGGCGGTGAACGGCGCCGCCGGTGTCAGGAGAGTGCGCTCGTCGTCCGCCCAGGGTATCAGCATCGTCTGGGTCGAGTTCGACTGGGGGGAGGATATCTATCGGGCGCGTCAGATCGTGAGCGAGAAGCTCCAGACGCTGACCGCCCAGCTTCCGAGCGGGATTGGTCCACCCGTTCTCGCCCCTATCACCTCCATCATGGGCGAGATCTTGCTGGTAGGCATCACGAGTCATCTGCACTCTCCTATGGAGGTCCGAACCGTCGCCGATTGGACCGTCCGGAAGAGGCTCCTCGCCGTCCCCGGAGTGGCTCAAGTCGTTCCGATCGGAGGAGCGGTGAAGCAGTACCAGGTGTTGGTTCACCCTGACCGGCTTGGGCTCTACAAGGTCGAGCTCGACGAGGTGCTTGAGGCGGCTGAACGTTCCAACGCCACCGCATCGGGAGGCATCTATCTGGACAGCGGACAGGAGATCCTCATCCGGGGCCTGGGCCGAGTGCACACGCTCGAAGACATCGAAAAGACCGTGGTGGGCCTCACGGACGGCGTGCCGGTCCGTATCGGCGATGTCGCTGACGTCGAAATCGGGCCCAAGCCTCGCTTCGGCACCGCTTCGGTGAACGCCGAACCGGCCGTTGTCCTTTCCATCCAGAAACAACCGAACGCGAACACATTGGATCTCACCGAGCGCATCGACGAGGAGCTCGCTCGCCTGCAGGAAACCCTTCCCGAGGGAATGGAGATCGACCGAGGGATCTTCCGGCAGGCCGACTTCATCTCCTTGGCGATCGACAACGTAGTCGCGGCGCTCCGCGACGGTGCCATTCTGGTGGTCGTCATCTTGTTCCTCTTCCTCTGGAACTTTCGCACCACCGCCATTTCCGTTCTCGCCATCCCTCTCTCGCTCGCCATCGCCGTCATCACCATGTTGCTGCTCGGAATCACTATCAACACCATGACCCTCGGGGGTATGGCAATCGCCACCGGGGCTCTGGTGGATGATGCGATCATTTTCGTAGAAAATGCGTTTCGCCGCCTTCGGGAGAACTGGCACCTTCCCGAGAGCGAGCGGAAGACGGCACCTTCCGTCATCTACGATGCAGCGCGGGAGATCCGTGAGCCCATTCTGAAGGCAACCGTCATCATATCCATCGTGTTCGTCCCCCTTTTTTTCCTCTCAGGGGTCGAAGGCCGCATGCTCCAGCCTCTCGGCTTCGCTTACATCGTGAGCATTCTGGCGTCCCTGGCGGTGGCGGTTACGGTGACGCCGGTGCTCAGCTTGTTCCTCCTTGCCGATGTTCACTTCCTGAACCGGCAGCGCAAGAGCTGGCTGGTGGATCACTTGAATCGAGCGTATTCGCGGATGCTCAAGATCGTCATGAAGCATCCAAACGCGGTAACATTCGCTGCCGCCCCCCTGGTGGTGGCGACCCTCGCCGTCTTCCCTTTCTTGGGACGGGGCTTTTTGCCTGAGTTGCAGGAGGGAACGCTCACCGTCTCCGCGGTGACCGTGCCCGGGACGGGGATCGATGAGTCGGACGAGCTCGGTCGTCTCGTCGAGCGAAGCATGCTCCGACACCCTGCAGTCGTTTCCACGGCACGCCGCACCGGTCGGGCCGAGCTCGACGAGCACGCCCAGGGCGTGAACGCCGCGGAGATCGACGTGCTTCTCGATCCTTCCAAAGGAGAGCTCGCCGAGATCATGGACGAGCTTCGAACCGGTCTCGCCGCCGTTCCCGGAACCAATATCACCATCGGCCAACCCATCGGCCATCGCATCGATCACATGCTCTCCGGCACGCGCGCCGCGATTGCGGTCAAGATCTTTGGACCGGATCTCCACGAGCTCCGCCGCATCGCGGAATCCGTGCGGGAGGCCGTCCAGGACGTGCCAGGGGTGGTCGACTTGGCGGTCGAGCAACAGGCCGACGTGCCGCAGCTTCGCATCGTGGCGAACCGCGACGCCATGAGCAAATACGGTGTCACGCCGGGAAGACTCGCCGATATGATCGACGTCGCCTTCTACGGTGAGCCTGTGAGTCAAGTGCTGGAGGGACAAAGCGCCTTCGACCTGGTGGTTCGCTTCGATGAAGAACACCGTGGAAGCGCGGGGAGAATCCGGAACGCCGTCATCGGTACGCCTCTCGGCGCGCAAGTCGAGCTGGGCTGGCTTGCCGAGATCTCCGAAGATCGAGGGCCGAACAACATCAGCCGCGAGAACGTTCAGAGAAAGATCGTCGTGCAATCGAACGTGAGCGGCCGCGACGTGGCGAGCGTCGTCGAAGATTTCCGTCGCAACATTGAGGCGACCGTTGATATTCCGGAGCACTACTACGTGGAGTACGGTGGCCAGTTCGAAAGCGGTGAGGCCGCCGCTCGCGCAATCACCATCCTCTCCGCCGTGTCCATTCTCGCTATCTTCCTCATTCTCTACCAGGAGTTCCACAGTGCCCGCACCGCGATGCTCATCATGGTCAACTTACCGCTAGCGCTCATTGGCGGCGTGGGGGCACTCGTCGCTTCGGGAGGCGTGCTGAACGTGGCGTCCCTGGTCGGCTTCATCACGCTTTTCGGCATCGCGGTGCGCAACGGAATCCTCCTGGTGAGCCACTACAACCGCTTGATGTCCGAAGGCGAACCTCGCCGAGAGGCGGTCTTCCGCGGTTCGCTGGAGCGGCTGAACCCCATCCTCATGACGGCCCTCACCACCGCACTCGCGGTGATTCCCCTCGCTATCGGCGGTGGCGAGGCGGGAAAGGAAATCCAGGCCCCGATGGCGGTCGTGGTCCTGGGCGGACTCCTGAGCTCGACGGCCCTCAATATGGTGGTGGTGCCAGCACTCTTCCTTCGCTACGGGAAGCCCGCACAAAAAACTACGATCCTCGATCGCGTGTGAGCTCGCAAGCGTATGCCCCCGCCAGGCGACTCGCTCGTGACTTCCCCGGATCGGGCTGCACAAGCTCCTCATCAACTTCTTGCGTCGGGCGATGGTCGCCTCCTCTTCGCGACGCGAACGACCCGCCTCTTCGCCTATGGATTCCTGTCCGTCATCCTGGTCCTCTATTTGGCGAGCCGAGGACTGAGTGAGACCAAAATCGGACTTCTCTTGACGCTCAGTCTTCTAGGAGACACCGTCCTGTCGGTCGCGATCACGACCCACGCCGATCGATGGGGCCGCAAGAGAATGCTCGTGTTGGGGGCTGCGCTCATGGCGGCGGCCGGGATTGTTTTCGCCTCGACCGATGGATTCCTACTGCTCCTGCTCGCCGCAACCTTGGGCGTCATCAGCCCGAGTGGAAACGAAGTCGGACCCTTCCTGGCCATCGAGCAGGCGGCGCTCGCCCAGCTGCTTCCGGGTGTTCATCGCACGCGGATCTTCGCACGGATCGCCGCACGCATCGGACTCGTCAAGACGATGGTCTTCACTCATCTTCCTTCGAACGTTCTGTTAGTCCTGGTCCCGCTCATGCCTACCCTCGAGCTGGCGGTGCTGCTGCTTCTAATGCGCTTCGCGATCTCTCAGATGGATGTCCCAACCCGTCAGTCGTACGTCATGGCCGTCGTCCGTCCCGATGAGCGGTCCGCGGCCGCTGGAATTACCGGGGTTGCGCGGACCACGGGCGCTGCTCTTTCTCCCCTGCTAAGCGCGATGCTCCTGGGCAGCGCGCACTTCATCAGCGTTCCTTTCTTTCTGGCGGGGGGACTCAAGATCCTCTATGACCTCCTGCTCTACAGGAGCTTCGTCGGTCTTCGCGCCCCCGAGGAGAAGTGAGAAGCACCTGACGATGTGAAGCCGCTCACTTCCACGTGACCTCCATCGCGAAAAAGTGATCGAAGACCCTTCGCGGCGGGTTGTTCCGCTCATCCGGCTCCGGGCTCCGTATGTAGAAGTCGACCTGCATGCCGACGGGTTCACCGCCCCCGCCGACGATTTTTTGCCGAGAAGCGGGTAGTCAACCTTCAAAGACTGCCGGTTTCGAATCCCCTGAGTCACCATGAAATGGATCTGGTAGTCCTCGTAGAGCGTCGTCCCGTTCAAACTAGCTTTTCCAAAGCCCCACCCGGCCAGCCATACGAATGTCTTTGGCCAGTTCGTATCACCGCAGCCCGAATCGCCGTGCTCATAGAGATACGCGGCGATGCCTCCATCCTGACAGGGATTGAACTCGTGAAATCGCTCGCTCTCGATCACGAGATCGCCCTCTGGAACCCTGAGCCTGGCGACAAAGGTTCCCGAGTTCTCCCGCTCGTTGACGTCGATTGCGACGGTGCCCGCCACCTCGTGCATGTTGGAGGCGTCATTGCCCATGTGATTCCAGCCGGGAGGCTCGTCGAGTCGGCCCACCTGGTAGATGCGCGATGCGGCTAGCACGAATCTCCCATCATAGAGGTCGTGTTGCTCGGGGCGTAGAGCGCAATCTCCGCGCCCGGTTGCCTTCGTGCGTTAACCTGCCAACCTACCGCGATGCGGTAAGCCGCAGATAGAACGATCGCCATCATGATGACGGAACGCCAAATCTTCTTCTTCAAGATCACACCTCCTCGCAAGTCTAGTCCCACACGTACTCGATCGGAACCGCGATGGTTGCCCCATCCTCTACTCGGATTTCTGTTGTCCGGCTGCCTAGTTTTTCATACCAGACCTCTAGTATGTAGCTCCCCGCCAGAACCGCTTCGATACGGAAGCTGCCCTTCTTGTCGGTCACGGCATGATAGGGGTGCTGGTCGACGCGAACGAAGGCCTGCATCCATCCATGAATGTCGCACTTGATGACGTACACTCCGGGCCGCTCGAGCTGTCTGGTGCTCCGCGAGCCCTTCACGGGAAGCGAGATGTTGATGTCGGCGGGACCATACAGATGGGTCGTGTGCAATACCGTGTCGCTGTTAACGGCCTCAACGGTGCTCCCCAAGGTGAGAACACTCGCGTGGGGCGAGAAACGACAATTCGCGTTGTCCAGGACGAGCCGCTCCGGCTCCGAGGCAGGGATCGCCGAGGACGGAACTCCAGTCACGGCAGCGATGGCGTACCGAATGCCACCGTTTTCGGGTGAAAGCACCAGGTCCTCGAGTGTATGCTCCGTGCCGCAAACTTCGGGATCGGTCGAGTTTTCCACGCGGGTAGCCGCCGGAAGCGCCGCGCCCACTAGGCGCACCGTACCTTCGATGTCGCCCGTCGGCTCGGGGGCTCCTGACGGCGGCGGGCCTTGTCCTCCACAACAAGACAGGATGCTCACGGCAATCAGGATCAGGCCATGGCTCGAACGCAACCTCGCTGACTCGCTCACGGACGCGATTGTACCGGAAGTGGACCGACGCTTTCCCAGGGACTATTCTCTGCATATGGAACGAGGGTCGAGGTCCAGCTGGGACTCGAAGCACAAGAACGCCGAGCGCCTCGGCAGTCCTCAGCCGTTCTTGCTCTCGTTGATCGATGAGCTTCCTCGCGGGCGCTGCCTGGATCTCGCCGCCGGAGAAGCCTCCCGCCAAGGCCTGGCACTCAACTTTCTGGTCGCCGACCTGACGAGCTATCCGCTTCCGGTCGCGCGGTACGACGTCCTGCTCTGTTTTCGCTACCTGGAACGAAGTCTTTGGCACGACATGGAACGGGCCTTGCGCCCTGGGGGCGCGTTACTCATGGGGACGTTCACGGACGAGCACCGGCGGGGTCACCCAGACTTTCCGGCGGCGTACTGCCTGGCACCCGGGGAGCTTCGCCGTGCCTTCCCACTTTTGAACGTCGCGCTCTACCACGAGAGTCGCAGTGAGGGCGCGGCTTCCCTCTTCGCCCTTCGTCACTAAACGAGCCGCGGACCGGCCTGTAGAACCGTAGTATTTCGTTCCGGTTATGGCGGCACGCAAGAGACTGTACCAAGACGGCTTGGCGGTGACTCGCCAGTGCAACATTCGGTAACCGACTGTGCTATCATCCTTTGGACCGAGGGAGCATAACGAGGAGGACAGGGCCACATGGCAAAAGATTCGTCGGCAAAGAAGGTAGATACTAGAGAAGACCAGCCTTCCACCGACAACAACGGCGTGCACATTCCCGGCATCGACCACGATCCCGGACAAGGCAGGAGTGAAGCCCCGGCCTCGTACTCCATGATCCAGCCCCGCATGCGCAACATCTACGCGCAGTTCTACAAGGAGACCTACTTCAGCAAGAACAAGGCGCTCGACTCGAAGACGCAGGAGCTCATCGCTCTTGCCGCGTCTCTGGTGGCGCGTTGCCAGGGATGCATCGAGGGGCACATCCAAAAGGCGCTCAAACATGGCGCCACCAAGGAAGAAATCAGCGAGGCTATCGTCATCGCCGTGGGCATCAACGCCGCTTCGATCGTCGACTTGACCGATAACGCGGCCCAGAAGCTCGAGCTCAATCACTTTCCTCCCAAACCAAGCCGACCGACTTAGCGGACAAAGCCCCAGAAGCCGCTCGCACTCTTCAACATGAAGTACACTCGGGCGAAGCTCATCCTGCCCCTCTTCGCCGCTTTCCTGATCCACTGCGGCGGCAACGGCACGCCCACCAGCCCGACCGACCCCTCCCAGCCGGCACCACCGGTGGATGGTCGCTTCGTCGCCGAGACCGTCGTCTCCCTTCCCAACTTCCACGTCTCCATCGTCTTCACGTCTCCCACCCGAATCTTGTTGACGCAGAAGGGAGGGTTTGGCGGGACCGGAAACGCTTCGGTGCGGGTGGTGCAAGGCGATTCCCTGCTGGATCGGCGTCTCATCACGTTCAGTAACGTGGAGACGGGAAGCGAGCGGGGCCTCTTGGGCATCACGCTCGATCCGAACTATCAGGCCAACAGACTGGTCTACGTGTCTACACGCGAGGCGACCGGACCAACGTCGTGGCACGTTTCGTCGACGGCGATCTGGGCCAGGACGGTGACATGGACGCGGAGACCGTCATCGACAACCTTCCGTCGGATGTTTGCGGCAACCATCGAGGAGGAACCATCGCCTTCGGACCGGACGGCATGTTGTTCGTCAGCGTGGGAGACAACGGATGCGACGCCTGTAACAGCCAGCGGGCGGGGACGCTCGCAGGAAAGATCTTGCGTTTCACGCGGCAGGGAGACGTTCCAGCTGACAACCCGTTTGCCGATTTGCCGTTTCCGCGCGCGGCCTTCTTCGCCACCGGGCTCCGCAACAGCTTCGATTTCACGTTCCATCCACAAAGCGGCGAGATCTTTTCGACGGAGAACGGACCGAGCGCCAACGACGAGATCAATCGTATCCTTCCCGGCAGAAACTACGGTTGGCCGTTTTTTCAATGCGACAGGTCGACAAGCTCCCCCTGCTCGCAGCCGGTCCCTTCAAATAGCGGACCCCTGCAATGCTATCCATCGGTAATCGCCCCCACCGGAATCGTGATCTACGAGGGAACCGCCTATCCCGAGCCCTTTCGCGGGAATCTTTTCTTTGGAGACTTCAATACCGGAACGCTGCACCGGCTGGTGCTATCGGAGAACGGGAGCGAGGTGCTGGCCGCAGACGACCGTTTTCTCTCGGGATTCGGCCGCATCGTGGATCTCGCCGTTTCACCCGACGGGCTGCTGTATGTCCTCACCGATCAGGACATTCAGCGGGTGATGTTCGTCAGCAACTGACGGGAATGGCTCTATCCAGCAAGGACGCCGAGCCTCTGTGTCTCGGGGTGAGGCATGTTGGACTCACGGCTGGCGAGCGCTTCCGTTTCGGCCACATCGATCTCTTCCAAGACTTCTGATTCCGCCTGCTCGAGAGCTTCGCGGTTGGGCTTCGGGGGCAGGACTGAGAAATCGGCCTCGGCAAGGTAGGCCTCGTACATGCCGATCGGGTCCCGCCTGCCCCACTCTTCGAAGAGCTCCTTCGGTAGAATGGCGCGGCTTTCTCCTTCGTCGTGCGTGGCATGACCGCCCATGCGAAACGTATTCAGGACCATCACTACGGGCCCTTGACCCGCCCGGCACATCTCCGCGGCGAGAACCGTGCCCGCGTACACGTCGAGCACGTGGTTCCCGTCACACGTCACCAACGGGGCGTCGTAGATCTTCGCCAGCTCTTCCATCTGCCCGCGGGAATGGGTTGCGACCGGCGTGCCGAGCGCGATCCCGTTGGCCTGCACCGCCGCGATGAAAGGAACCCGTAAAGCGCGCGCGCACATCATGCCTTCGTGAAACGCGGTGGTGCGGGTGGAACCGTCACCCACCCAGGTCAACGCGAGGCGAGATTCGTCCCGCAGCTTGAAAGCGAGCGCCACGCCCGCACAGACCGGAACCAGCGACCCCACCATGCTGATGGGAGCGAGAACTCCTGCGCCGAGATCGCCGATATGAATGTCCCGCCCCCCGCTGGGAGAGTCCGCTGTTCCCAAATATCCGCGCAACATGCCCGTCAAGGTCATTCCCATCTCGTGGCAAGCGCCAGCGTTCCGAATCATCGGACCAACGACGTCGCCGGGTTGGAGCGCGTGGACCACGCCGATCGTTGCAGCTTCTTCTCCCGTTCCGAGCCAGGCCTTGGAGATGACGCCCTGGCGAACCCAGCGCTTGAGCGCGACGTCGTGCAGGCGGTTGCGGACGAGTCCCTTGTAGAGGCGGAGGTGTTGCTCGGGGGTGAGTGCGCCGAGGATCTCTTTCCGCGCCGGGTCGGACCCGATCTTTTTCCGGAAGACTTTCATGACTTCCAGAGCGGGAGCCCAGTCGACGTACTCCGGGGGGTCGTAGGCGGGGTATCTCTTCACAATGCTCCCGCTAAAGCGGTCTGGACATATGGAGCGCTCGTTGACCGGCGGGATAGAGACCTTCGTCGCGTGAGTAGCGAAACCCATGACGCGAGAACAGTCTTTGTCCGCGAGCGTTGGTTTCCGCCACCGAAAGATGGATCTCCCGGATGGGGATGACCGCGTCGAGGAGCGGTGCCTCCTCGATCGACTTCTTGAGAAGCAGCGTCCCGATTCCCTGGGACTGATACTCCGGAGCTACGGCGATCGCGAGAAGATCGGCCAGTGCCTCCGTCCGCTTCGCCGGATTCGGATAGGCCATAAGCATCGCCAGACCGACCGCTGTTTGCTCGATCTCCGCCAACAGGGTCACCACACCCTGGGTGTCGAACCACTCCACGAGGTAGCGGTCATAGCTCCCGTAGACGGAGAAAACTCGCTCCGCGAGTCCACGCACGAAGCGGCGATCCCGCGGCCGGGCGAGCCGAAAGGCAACCGGCGCCGCGGCTCGCGATGCCGCTCTGGGAGTGGTCTCCTTCATCCGAATGCTACCCTTGCGATGTCGGGGGTCCTACTACGGACCGACCGGGCGCCTCAAAAGGAAGTTTCGGTAGCAGGTACCTAGCCCCGGTCCGAAATAGGGCTAGAAGGGGCCGGGGAGGTTGGCGTCGTCCCGGAAGCTGACCGACTGCACGGTCGAGGTAACGATGCGGCGACCTTCCCGCATCACCTCGAGGCACATCCCCACGCCAACCCAGGACACCTTGAGGAGGTTGCCGCCGTAGCTCGAGCCGCACAAGTACGATTCCGTGGGCTCGACGAAGAAGCGACCGCCTTGAACGAGTACCTTCGACTCGAAGGGACTAAGAACGACGACTTCATAAGCCGTGTTCTGAGTCTGCACTTCCAGGCAGGTGAGAACCGGGAGCTCGAGCAGATCCACCCCCCCTCGACGGGAGGCCTCTTCGGCAAACCCATCCAGGGTGCACCGCCGAGGAACCAGCAGCTCGTTGGTCTCGATCGCCGCGGTCGGCTCGGATCTGCACACCTCGGGCGTCGTGATCGAGGTCACACCCTTCGTATCGCCCATCTCTAGTCCATCATACACCGAGAAGGGCCCCAAAATCTATGGGCCGGGGTGTCGCCGGCTACCAGCCTGGGGGGAGGGAGAATATCAGTGATTCAGTAGGGTTTTCGCGATCTCATCCTCGACCTGATCGGCTCGCCATTGCCTGCGGATGCCGTTCAGGACGACGGAAAAGACCATCGGGCCCCGCGCCTCGGAAAACGCGAACCCGGAAAGAGAGCTGATTCCCGCAAGGCTGCCGGTCTTCGCCACCACTCTGCCAAAGTACTCTTCGCTCTTGAAACGCCGTGCCAGCGTTCCGTCCACGCCACCGACGGCCAGAGAACACAGGAAATCCGTCCGGATCTCCGGCATGCGATAGAGCTCCATGAGCACATCCACGAGAATCGACGCGGTCAAAGTGTTCTCGTAGGAAAGCCCCGAGCCATCGTCGATGCGGAACGAGTCCTTCGCGTGGCCAAGGCCCACCAGATACTCTGTGAGGGCCTTCGATCCCGATTCGAAGCTCCCAGGAGCCCCCCAACGGTGAGCGCCGAGCGCCTTGAGGATTTGCTCGGCCACGAAATTGTTGCTGTCCTTCCCAAGGAGCTCGACGATTTGAATGAGCGGAGCCGAACGATGGACGTAGAGGACGCGTAGCTTCGATCCAATCGCCACACCTTTTTCCACCTGTCCGCGGAACGAGACACCGTGCGCCGCAAGCTTTCCGATAAAAGCCGAAGCCAGATACCGAGGCGGATCAGGAGACACGAAGCCTCCGGTACGCTCCTCATCGCCGGCGATGACGCGCCCACTGACGATCACGCGGTCCCGGCCTCCCGACTTGCGAACTCTAAGCCAGGGTCTCCCCCGCCCTGCGGTGGTGACGCGGTTCAGCACCTCGAAATAACCGTAGCCTCCGTCGAACAGGTTCGCACGTGTACCGGCGGCCTCAGAAGGCGTCGCGGTGACCTCGACGATATTGAAATTGTAGGACAGAGCGCTTTGAATCGGCAGTCCCTTCTTGAGGATGTTGTCGTACGATGCCGGTCCACGGAGCTGATCGTCGAAGAAGCTGTCGTCCAAGACGAGGTTGCCGTCGATCTCGCGCATCCCGGACCTGGCCACCGCGGCCGTGATCTCTTCCAGATCCCCATCGGTCAGCGCCGGATCGCCGGAGCCTTGGATGTAGACATTGCCCTTCACCACGCCGTCGACGATCGGACCGTCGACAAGGAGCCTCGTTTCGAACCGGTAGTTCGGCCCTAGGTAGTGAAGGGCCGCAGCCATGGTAATGAGCTTCATGTTCGAGGCGGGAATGAACTTCTTGGTGGGGTTGTGCGAGTAGATGGTCTCGCCCGTTTCCAGGCTGACCACCTGGACTCCGATTGCGCGGTTGAGTTGGAAGCGCCGCCGTACCTGATCGAGTCGTTTGCTCAGATACTCTTCGTCGGCAGCGCCTACCAGGCGTACTGAGACGACGAAAAGAGGAAGGACGAACGCGCAAAGCAATCCTAGGAAACCGGCCTTCATTACCTGCAAAAACTCTACCCCCCTTAAAGCGACGTCTCAACTATTTGTATCATACTCCCCCCGCCTTTGGCGAATAGACTCTCTCCCCACACCCCCCCGCCGATATTTTTGTGGTAACCTCTACGGTTGTGAGCGGGGACGACTGGTTCCAATCAGACAGCACGGGGTTGCTCACCGATCTCTACGAGATCACCATGGCCGCCTGCTATTTCGAGCAGAGCATGAGCCAACCCGCCACATTCAGCCTCTTCGTCCGCAACCTCCCCCCAAACCGATCCTTCCTGCTATCGGCGGGCCTCGCGGAGGCTCTCGACTACCTCGAGAATCTCCGCTTCGGGCGAGAGTCCGTCGACTACCTGCGCGGCACCCGACGGTTCCGAAACGACTTCCTGAATCATCTCGCCGATCTCAGCTTCAGCGGCGACGTCATGGCCGTCCCCGAAGGAACGGTCGTGTTTCCCAACGAACCCTTGCTCGAGGTCACGGCCCCCATCATGGAAGCCCAGCTCGCCGAGACGTATCTGATGAATGCCATACAGCTCGGCACGCTGCTCGCCAGCAAAGCGGCCCGCATCCGCTTCGCAGCCCGCGACAAGACGGTCATGGACTTTGCATCTCGTCGAGCTCACGGACGAGACGCGGCGCTCAAGGTGGCGCGTTCTTCCTACCTCGCCGGCTGCGACGCGACGAGTAACGTTCTCGCAGGCAAAGAGTACGGTATTCCCATCGAAGGAACCTTAGCGCACAGCTTCGTCCAATCGTTCGAAGAGGAGATCGAAGCCTTTCGCGCGTTCGCCCGGGTCTTTCCTTCCAACACGGTTCTGCTCATCGATACCTACGACACGCTCGAAGGCGCGCGTCGAGCGGTGACCGTCGGGCAAGAGATGGCGGGGCGGGGCGCCAAGCTGCGCGGCGTGCGGCTCGACAGCGGTGACATGGTTCCCCTCTCCAAAGAAGTGAGGCGAATCCTGGACGAGGGCGGCCTGCCCGACGCGAAGATCTACGCAAGCGGCTCGCTCAACGAATATCGTATCGAAGAAGCGCTCGCTGCCGGTGCGCCCATCGATGGCTTCGGCGTCGGCAGCCACCTCGGTGTCTCTTACGATGCGCCGGTTCTAGACATTGTCTACAAGCTCGTGGAGTACGACCATCGCCCGGTGGTGAAGCTCTCGCAAGACAAGCAAACTCTCGCCGGGCGCAAGCAGGTGTTCCGCCGCTATGCCGACTCCGGCGAGATGGTAGAAGACGTGATCGCGCTCAGGGACGAAAAGCTCGATGGGATGGAGCCTCTTCTCGTTCCCGTTATGAAGCGAGGCGAAAGGGTCGCCCGTCCCCCGAAACTGGAGCAAATCCGGGAGCACGCTGCCGAGAATCTCGCCAGGCTTCCGGTGTCGCTCCGGGGCCTTCGCGAAGTGAGTCCCTATCCCGTGCGCCAAAGCGAGGCGGTTCGAGGTCTGCAGAGCAAACTCGTGGAGTCGCACGGGGGCATGGTCAGCCGCTAGCCAGGCGGCGGGTCCCCACGCGCACTAATAGATGCTGAAACGCAGCTCGAATCTGGCGGCGCTGCCGGCTCTCATCTCCCTTTTCGTCACCCTGGCCCGCTTCTTCGGCGAGCGTGCAGAGCTACCCGACCCTGTCACCTTCGCCATCGGAATCATCTGGCTAACGCTGGTGGTCGCCGTTTTCTGGGGGCTCAGGCTCGCCGGCGAAGAGAATCCGTACCGGCTGCTCTTTCTAAGCTTGGTTGTCTTCGCCTTACTCTCGCGGATTCCCGTCGTCGCGCTTTGGTGGATCACGAGGACGTACGGCCTCGGAACGCACTACGACGTGTTCGACGGTTGGGGAAGCGCGCTCGTCGCGCAGTTCGTCTTCGGAGCGCTCACTCAGATCGTTCCGGGAAGCTTGTTGGGTGCGGCGGCACTTGCCATCAAGAGACGCAGCGACGCGATGGCAGCCACCGAAGAAGCCTAGCGCTCAGCGCTGCCAAGCTCGGCATCGACGGACTCTAGCGTCGCGGTATCGGCTCCCGCCTCTTTCATCTCCTCGAGTGCGCGCTCGGAGTCTCCCGCTTTGCGATCCACCCCCCGCACCGCATCTACCAGAACGGTGGCCGCCAGGCCGAGGGCGAGCGCATCTTGAACCGAAAACCGAACGCAGTAGTCGGTCGCGAGTCCACCAATGTAGAGATGGCCCACGCCCTGCTGACGGAGGGAGTCGGCAAAAGACAATCCGTTGTAGTCGTGGGCCTGGAATGCGGAATAGGCGTCTTCGTCCGGTTGCGTACCCTTGGAAACGACGATCGTCTGCGGGGGAAGCTTCAGGTCTGAATGAAACGCCGCCCCGTTGGTGCCGGCCACGCAATGCGGCGGCCAGACACCTCCCCCCTCCTTGAAGTGGGTCGTTACCTCCGGGTGCCAATCACGGGCGGCATAGACGGGCAGTCTCGCTCGCGAGAACCGGCTCGCGTACTCGTTGAGGATCGGCACCACCTCATCGCCCCGCGAAACCGCCAGGGAGCCACCCGAACAGAAGTCGTTCTGCACGTCCACGATGACGAGTGCGGCCCGTGCCGTGTTCTTCACACTCTTCAATTTCCCTGTGGGGACTTCCCGGGGAACTTGATCTGCGTGTTGACGATTCCCAGCTCGACGCGACGATTCTTGGCACGGGCCTCGTCGTCGGTGCCCGGCACGAGTGGCTGCGACTTCCCGAAGCCTTCGGTGTCGATGATGCCGGGGTCGATGCCCGCTTCGACGACATAGTCACGGACGGCCTCGGCCCGCCGCTCGGAGAGATCCATATTATATTCTTCGGTTCCGATGTTGTCGGTATGCCCGTACACGTAGATCTGATAATCCTTCGAGGTCATGAGGATCCCGACGATGCGACTGAGAATCTCCCTGTTCTCCGGCCGTATGTTGGCCTTGTCGAAATCGAACTTCAAGTAGTCGTTGCTCAGATTCATCACTAGACCGAGGGCCGTCCGCCGCGTCTCCACAATCTGACTCAGAGCGTTCTGAAGCCGGTTGAGCTCCTCGTCGCGCTCCTGCTTGAAGCGCTCCACCTCTTCGATGGCCACCCGCGCATCCTGTCTGGCCCGCTGCGACTCTTCCTGAGCCCGACGTGTTTCACCCCGGGCGATCGTGGCATCGGTTTCCGCTTGCGCACGGCCGCGCGCCGCCGCAACCGCTGCCTCTTGGGCTTCTATGGCTCGTTGCAGAGCGGTCTTCGAGCTCTCGCCGATCTCTTCGACTCGTTCGCCGACGCCGAGCATCTGACTCTCCAGCTCGTTGAGTCGATTCAGTACCAGACTTCCGATCAGGAGCAAGCCTCCCAGGCCGGCTGCGATGAGGATGCCGATGGCTGTCAGGGGAAGCTTAGTCGTGGACTGAGAGGGTGCACTCTTTGGCTCTTCCGCAGACCCATTCAATAGGCTCATTATTCTCCTTGCCGCTCTCCAGAACGTGATCAAATCTGATCATGCCCAGTTCCTGCTTCACAAAGGCCGGTTTCACTCCAGCGTGTGCTGGAGCCAGAGCCTTCCTCTCCGCAGGCGTCAGTTCCGGTGGAGCTCACCGTACAAAAAACGTACCTTCAACTAGGTTCCAGTTTGGTCCTCGATGACGAACACCCACGACACCATCCCTGCCCTTTGGTCTTGAGCGTGTACTCCTTTCTAAAAACTCAACTTACGGCATCACCTTCCTTCTCCAACTCGACGACTCTCCGCAGCCGCGAAACCCTCTAGCTTGCTTGGCTCTCGCAAGGCTTGGTTGCCCGAGCCGCGAAGACCACCCGCCAGCCGCTCATGCGAACGGGATTGGCTCTGAAGTTCCTGCTCATATAAGACGAGTTTTCCGGCCGGTCCCTCCCTCGATTTGGGATTCTTTCTTTTCACCTACCCCCAGTGAACCTGCTAAGTTGCCTTTTTGAACAGATTTGAATAGAACTCTGCTTACTGCTACGAGCCCGATGAACACCAGCCTGCCTACTGAACGGTGAACTTCGACTTCAACACATGCGTGCCCCAAATGACGCGAAGCTCCCCTCCGCCTTCGACACTCGCGATCTCGATCGTGAACTGGTCGGTACTATCGTCCTTTGTCTCCCAGATAAGCGGCGTGCGGCCGACATCCCTGCTGGCGTCGTGCTCGGTTCCCCACTGCCCGGTCTGCTCGTTGATAATGAGCTCCCAGCTCCTCTCGTCCACTCTTTTCGCGAAGAGACTGTACGACCCGGCGGGTACGGCAAGCTCACCGAACGTGAGAGCGGCGCTGGTCTCCAACATGGTGGCCGTGTCCTTCCCGAGCCTCCAGATCGTGCCCGGCCTGGCCTGCGCCAACATGTCTCGGCCGTACAAAGCAGGACTCCCGTAGTAGACAACGAGATTGGCACCGCCAACGGTTCCTTCCGCCTTGCTGCGGGGCTGGTCTTGCGCTGCGGTCGTGGTAGCAAGTGCGAGAATGCTCGCCATAGCCAATGCGTGGAATCTCATTCCTTCTTTTCCTCCTTCTCCCCCGAGTTTTCAGTGGTTCCGTAGAACCATATTAACGGAAGGCCGCTCGAACCTCAAACCAGTTATTGAAAAACACGTTTGACACCTTCCCGAACCGCGTTTACACTGTTTCTAGCAACTATACGACAACCTCCTCATAAAAATCCGTTAGTCAACTGAAGGAGAAAACGATGCGGGCCGTCCGTCTGCTGCTCCTATGTCTTCCGCTTCTGCTGGCCGCTGGCTGCATGATCTCCGAGCAGATTGGACAAACGCCCCAGAACCTGACCTTCTATTTCGACACGAATTTCAATCGCACCCTGGTCTTTGGACGCGTGGCAGGACTGGGCGTCATCGTCTTCTGGCTTTTCGCCAAATTCAAGAGGCACACGGCGATTCTGGTCAGTGTGCCGATCATGGTCTTTGCTGGTTGGACGGTCGAGCAAGACTATCCTTCGCTAGCGGGATACCGGATCGAAGTGCGAGAGGACGCTCTCTACCTCAACATTCCACCCGAGCCAGAGATAGAGATTCCCTGGGAATCGATCCAGGAAATGGAGATCGAGGGCGTTGACTGGGCCACTGCGGGACGCGGTCCCACCCCGACCGTCGGGCCATATGGCCGCGTGCATTAAACCGAATATGCGTGGTCCAAGCTTCCCCAGTGGAAAAGCATGAAGATCATTACGGGAGACGACTCGTTTCTCGTCCTTGCTCGAAAAGCTGAGCGTCGAGCAACGCCAGACGCTCTGGCGATCCGTCGCGAAATGCGGCCGCCTAGTGAAGCAGTAGCCTCTCGAAAGCCCCCCTTCATTAGGTCAAACACGTACCGTGAGATACAATCCCCTTTCTATCGACAAGAAAGGGAGTCACTCACAATGATCGTCGTGCAAAACCGGGTGCCCGTGGCGGAAGGCCACGAAGAAGGATTTCTAGAGCGTTTCCGCACGCGGCGGGGCCTGGTCGATGGACATCCGGGCTTCATCCGTAACATGGTGCTCCGCCCCATCAAGGGAGAATGCTTCATTGTATTGACCTTCTGGGAAAGCGAGAAGCAGTTCCGCGCCTGGACCGAAAGTGATGCCTTCAAGGAGGCGCACAGCCGCGTACCCTCGGAGGGAATGTTCAAGGGGCACGCGGAGCTCGAGATCCACGAGGTCGCCCTGGACACAGAGAACTAGTGTCTCGATTGCAGACATTCGAATCCATTCGCAACATCGCCATCATCGCCCACGTGGACCACGGAAAACGACCCTGGTCGACGCCATGAACTGCATCAAAGCGGCGTCTTCCAGGCGCATCAGCACATCCGTGAGCGGGTGCTCGACTCGGGTGATCTCGAGCGCGAGCGCGGCATCACCATGCTGGCCAAGAATACGGCCATTTTCTATGAAGGCGTGAAGGTCAACATCGTCGACACGCCCGGCCATGCCGATTTCGGTGGTGAAGTCGAGCGTGCTCTGAGTATGGTCGACGGGGCGATGCTGCTCGTGGATGCGAGCGAAGGCCCCCTGCCGCAGACGCGTTACGTTCTCGGCAAGGCGCTCGCCGCCAAGCTGCCCTTGCTACTGGTGGTGAACGAAATCGATCGTCCCGATGCTCGCAATCCAGGAGGTCGTGAATGAGGTCTACGATCTCTTCATTGACCTCGATGCCACGGAAGACCAGCTCGAGTTCCCGGTTCTCTACACGGTCGCCCGTCGCGGCACCGTCCGCATGGAGCCGGACGGTGAAGACTCCGACCTACGACTGCTCTTCCAGGCGATCCTGGATCGCCTCCCGGCGCCGTCTGGTGAGAAGACCGCACCCTTGCAGCTGATGGTCTCGAATCTGGATTACAGCGAGTATCTCGGTCGGATGGCAATAGGGCGTCTGTCCCAAGGAGTATTGAAGTCGGGTAGTGAGGTGGCGATCGCAAAGAATGACGATGTTCTCGAGACGACGCGCATCACGAAGCTCTTCACGTTTGTCGGTCTTGAACGCGTCCCCTGCGAGGAGGCGCCTCCCGGAGACATCGTCTGCCTGGCCGGCGTCGAGGGCATCTCCATCGGAGATACCATCACCGATGCCGAACGCCCTGCACCTCTGCCGCGCCTAAGCATCGACGAGCCCACGCTGTCGATGGTTTTTTCCGTCAACTCCGCCCCCTTTGCCGGCCGGGACGGCGAGTTCGTAACCTCGCGCAAGATTAGAGAGCGTCTCGACACCGAGCTCCTCACGAACGTCTCGCTCCAGCTCGAGGAAACGGATTCTGCGGACGGTTTTACTATTCACGGCCGGGGCGAGCTCCAGCTTGCCGTACTGGTCGAGACGATGCGCAGAGAGGGCTACGAGCTGTCTCTATCCAATCCCGAGGTCATCACTAAAGAAGTCAACGGAGTCAAGAAGGAGCCCTTCGAGATGTTCTGGGTGGATGTGGCGGAGCCGTACCAAGGCGTCGTCGTGGAGAAGCTCGGCATCCGCAAAGGCCAGCTCGTTCACATGATCAATCACGGATCGAGTCGCGTACGATTACAGTTTCGTATTCCTTCGCGCGGGCTCATCGGGATCCGCAGCGAGCTTCTTGCCGACACCCGGGGCACGGCGGTGATGAACACCATGTTCGATGGTTACGATGATTTGGCAGGGCAACGTGCCCAAACGCCTGAGCGGGGCGTTGGTGGCGGACCGAAAGGGCCGCGCTACAGCCTACGCCTTACACAATCTCGAGGACCGAGGCGAGCTCTTCATTGGAGCGGGAACCGAAGTCTACGAGGGGATGATGGTTGGCGAGAACGCCAGGCCGGCCGATCTCGACGTCAACGTGACGAAGGAAAAGAAGCAGACCAATATCCGCGCATCCACCGCCGATATCGCCGTACGGCTTACTCCCCACCGACAGCTCAATCTGGAGCAGGCCATCGAGTTCATCCGCGGCGACGAGTTGGTGGAAGCGACGCCGAAGTCGATTCGATTGCGAAAGAAAATCTTCGCCGCCAACCAACGACCCAAGCGACCCGGGGGTTAGACCTAACGCAAGAGACCCCGACCTCGCTCGCGCGAGACCGGGGCCTGCTAGCTTCGTGTCGGTGGCGTGGGGTTCCCCGTTCTAATATCACCAGGGGACCCCGCCACTCAGATAGCTTTGTCGCGGGGTACTCCCCTACGAGGCCGCCACCTCCACGGAAACTTCAAAAGACGTACTCACAGGACCACCTCCTTTCTGAGCGTATCCCCAATCGACGGGCCCCACCCGTCCGGCTCCTGGGCCGCCCAAGCCCCATCGGAACCGCCACGCCCGAGCAGGAGTTCGCTGCAGCGTGGGTCCATATCTCTACCTTCATGCAACTCGGAGACTGTGTCAAGCACGGGACGACCATCGAGTTGGGAGGGGAATCCCCTGCAACTTTTGGAATTTCACAGGGGGAATTCCCCTCACCTCTGTCGGGTCGGTCCCACAATTCGGGCATGCGGCGTTGATGAAAAACCGCCTAAGCGCTACAAACAATGCGGTTCCGGGAGCAAGTCGACCTTCTGCCCGAAGGCATGCATTTTGCTGAATGTGAACGGAGGCCAGCCAGCAGCACCCTACCTCGAGGCTGTCAACGAGTCGGACCATGACTACCGCAAAATCGCAAAACGCGACTGCTATCCGAGCCGCATTGGCGACCGCACTGGGAAGCCGCTACGAGATTCTCGAGAAGGTAGGCGCCGGCGCCGTTGCCGAGGTTTACAAGGCGCGCGACACGGCACTCGACGCATGGTGGCGATCAAGTACTTCAGCCTGGAAACCTTGGCCTACCCCGGCCAGATGGACAACCTCAAGGAACGCTTCACGCGGGAAGCGCAGGTCGCGGCTCAACTTCATCACAACAACATCGTGACCACGTACGACATCGTCTCGACCGCCGATGCCAATCTCTTGGTCATGGAGTTCGTGAAAGGCGTCACGCTCCAGTCCGTGCTCTCTTCCAAGAAGCTGAGACTCGCGGAGACGATACAGATCTTGTCCCAGGTAGCCGCGGCGCTCGACTACGCACACGCGCGCAAGGTGGTCCACCGGGACGTGAAGCCGGCCAACATCTTGGTCGCGTCCTCGGGAGAGGCAAAGGTTGCCGATTTCGGAATCGCCAAGGCAGAGTCCTCGAAGGAACTGACCGCCCAAGGGGGTGTCCTGGGAACGCCAGACTACATGTCTCCCGAGTAAGCCATGGAGCGGACTCTCGGACCATAAAGAAAGCCTTCCGAGAGAAGACGTTCAAATATCATCCCGACCGACACCATGGCCTCGGCGATCTCGTCCTGCAGAAGAAGCTCTCCTTTATTTTCACCCGCCTCAATGAGGCGTTCGCCAACCTTTCCAATGAAGCGGGGGCCGTCTCGAAACCGCCTGCTGCGACGACCAGCCTCCAAACCAGCGAGCCACCAGCACAGGACGAGAGTGGGCGGGCGAGAGCGCTCTATCTACAAGCGAAGCGGGCCTACGATAAGACGGATTACTGGGAGACCATCCAATTTTGCCGGGAAGCCATCGAGATCGTCAATGACCAGGCCGAATACTTCTATCTCCTCGCGCGGGCTCTCGCGCGAAATGCGAGCTGGCGCAAGGAAGCCGAGGAGAACCTTCGCACCGCAAACAAACTGGACCCGATGAACGTGGAGTACCTCGCCGCGCTCGGCGAAATCTATCGGCGTGAGGGCCTGGAAGTCCCCCGGATCCGTTCGCGGTCCTTGAGGTGTTTGCGGATGTCAGCGGCCGTGATCGGCTCCCGTCTTCCGGTCTAGATTGAGCCCATCTTGAGACATCGAGAGCTGGTAGAAGGCCTTTAGCTCGACCCATCGCTCCTCATCGCCCTGGGGCAGATTACCCCCCGTGCGCATCTTGGCATCGTTCAGCGCCCCAAACTCGGCAATGAGATCGAGAACGGTCTTCATCGTGGCAGAGCTTCAATCTTATTCTGGGAGCTCGAAGTTGGGGTCGATACTCTTTGCTTGCTGGAACATCTTGCGCGCTCGATGCTGGACGAGACGGCGGCGGCTCAGCAGACGGGTGTGGAAGCGCCCATGTTCGAGGTGGATCCTCTGTGGCCCAAGCCGCTGCCCAATCATTGGATTTTGGGTTCCACGATCGGTATCACAGTTGACCCCCGAGACCATATCTTCATCATCCATCGACAAGGCACCTTGAATCCGAACACAGAGTCGGATGCCGCGAGCGATCCGCCGACCGCCGTCGATTGCTGCGTGCCGGCACCGAACGTCCTCGAGTTCGACCCCGAGGGGAATCTTGTTGGCCACTGGGGTGGGCCGGGCGAAGGTTACGAGTGGCCACAATCGAACCACGGCATCACCATGGATCCCATGGGAAATATGTGGATCGGTGGGAACGGGCGGACGGACTCCCACATCCTGAAGTTCACGCGCGACGGAAAATTCATCAAGCAGTTCGGCCATCAGGGGGCGCGCAGCGCACCGCCCGCTGCCGGTCAGGACGAGCCGACCTACGTCGGCAACAGCCATGACGAAGAGAGCTTCGGGAGAGTGGCGAAAATCTCCTTCGACCCTCTAACCAACGAGGCGTACGTCGCCGACGGTTACCTCAACAAGCGCGTCGTCGTATTGGACATCGAGACCGGCGAGCGAAAACGCTTTTGGGGTGCCTACGGGAACGAGCCCGATGACAGCGACCTCGGTCCCTACGATCCGAGCGCTCCCCCGGCCAAGCAGTTCCGAAATCCGGTCCACTGCGCCGAGCCCACGACGGACCGGCTGGTCTACGTCTGCGATCGCGTGAACAACCGAATCCAAGGTCTTCCAGCTCGACGGCACGTACGTCGACGAGCTGATTGTTGCCAAAGAGACCCGCGGCAGCGGAGCAGCCTGGGACTTTGCTCTCTCGCACGACCCCGAGCAGAAGTACATCTACCTCACCGACGGCAAGAACGAGAAGGTCTACATCATCGAGCGCAAGTCCCTCACGGTTCTGACGAGCTTTGGTGACGGTGGACGTCAGCCCAGCCAGTTCTTCGGCGTGCACAGCATCGACGTCGACTCCCAGGGCAACATCTACACGACCGAGACCTACGAGGGTAAGCGCCTACAGAAGTTCGTGTACAAGGGAATCGGGCCGGTCACAAAGAAGGACCAAGGCGTGATCTGGCCGACGTCCGAGTAGCTGTCACCGAAACTCAAGCGACCACTAATCTATGGCGTCTGGACGTCGTAGGCGTAGATCTTCCACTGGCCGTTTTCTTGCACCCACGCAAGCACAAGAGCTGCACCTTGCCCTTGTTCGACGAGGAACTGGAAGCCGGTGGCGAAGTAGTTCCCGTAGGCCCGCGCGGCGATCGCCTCCGAGGAGAATTCCTCGCCTCGGGTTCTCGCGGCGCAATCGAAGGCTTCCGCGATCTCATCCGGCGTCGCGACCAACGTGTAGGCGCTCTCGTTAGGGTGCGTGACGACGCAGAGGGCCGGATTCGACACATCCACGCTCTGGATGATTTGCTCCAGGCTCGAGACATCCGGTAGTTGCTGACCAAGCTCCTCCATCCCCTCGCGAATATGCCGCCCGGCCTCCTCTGACGACTGTGCCTCCGGCACGTCGTCGCCACGGAAGAGGTTGTAACAGGAATACGCCCGTTGTGAGAGGTGGCCGAACGCCTGGTCGATGTTCTTGTCAACCAACCATGACCGGACGAAGTCCTCGGTGACGCTGATGAAGCGCGCGTCTCCGTCCGTGCGCTTGATCTCCACGGCCTCGGTCGGCTCGGTCGGCCGGAGGTCCGGCGTGTCGGGATCTTCTCTCGCCGGTTCGACCTCGTAGGACACGATCTTCCAAATACCATTTTCCTTTTCCCACAGGAGTGCTAGCGTGTCGCCCCTTGCCGGCCCATCGAGATAGAAGATCGAGCCGTAGTATTTTCCGAAACGCCCCGGCCGGCTCGCGGATGCTTGTGAGACGACCTCGGTACGGTTGATGCACTCGAAGCTCGACGCCAGGTCCTCGGCAACCTCGTAAAGCACAAACTAGCGCGTGGTGCGGATTCTCGATGAGCCTGAGCGATGGATCGACGAGTCGCACGCCAATGGTTACTTCCTCCAGGCTCGATTTGGGACCGATGACTCGCTTTGCGTCCGCCATGCCCTTCATCAAGATGAAGGGTGCCATGCCGCGCTCGAGGGGCTCCTCGAGCTCGAGGCATTCATAGGCCCGCTCGGACATGTAGCTCACAGCAATGTTCGGACGTCCTTCCACTAACCACGAGTTCAGGAAACCGTAGACGGCGTCATGGAAATCGCCCCTCCCGGCGGGCGGCTCCGCCGGGATAATTTCATCACTCACCTCGGCCGGTTCCTCGCCGCTGGCGGCGGGCAGACCGAACAACCCGCGCCACCAATCTTCGAGACCGCCGCCCCAGCGGTTCACATGACGGTCGTGGTTGTTCCCGGCGCGAACGTCGGAGTTGGAGCTCCTGAGGTGTCCGTTGAAAAGCGCCTGCGGAAACTTAGAAGAACGGTAATCGACGTCGATATCGGCGCGGTTCGTCGCGCGCGATCGAAACCTGGATCGAAGGAGCCGTGACCGTTTGCCGATAATTGACGGGATAGCCCTTGTGATAGATGGTGTTGTCGCCCTTGCGCTGGAACTGCTGGCTCCTCTCCATGATCTCCCTCGCGTCGGGCTTCAGCACGGCGGAGATCCGGAATTGCTGGTCTCCCCCTGCTCCTTTGATTTTTCCCTTGATGGTTTCCAGCTGAGCCACCAGATCCAGCGCCGTTCCCAAGGACTGACCCGATTCATCGGTAAGCTCGGTCGTCATCAAGGCATGGGTGACCGCGTCGAACGTCGTTCTCGAGGAAAGCCTCGCGAGATTGTAGACCACGTCCGGGGGAGCGGACCTCCCGATGACCTCGTTGAAAGCGACGGATCCAGTCGTCGATGAGCCGGCGTTGACCGGGCTCGAGAAGATCGTAGGTGCCACCGAATTGCCGCTGCTCATCCCCTTGAGAGGAATTGGGGCAGACCGGCGGGGGCGGAGAGAAGGCTGGCGAAAAATAGAACCCCGGCGGGCATTACGCGCATGTCACACCTCGCTTTTCCAACGCCGGGAAGCTACCACGCCTGTCCCGAGTTTCCAAGCCCCCGCCGTTGATCACCGTCGACCTAAACCGGTATCATCATCACCCTGGACCCCCCCGGAGAAGAAACGAGGAAGCCCGTGTCAGATACGATTCTCTACGAATCGAACGACCGGATCGCGGTCATCACCCTGAACCGCCCGGAAAAGCTCAACGCCATGAACGACGACATGTGGGGCGCTCTGGAGGCGACGTGGCAGCGATTCGCCTACAGCGATGATCGGGTGGCGGTCCTCACCGGTGCCGGAGACAAGGCCTTCTGTGTTGGTGCCGACCTGGAAGGCCCGTCTCTCGAGGTCTGGCGCACCATTCCGGGGCACATCGTCGATATCGAAAAGCCCGTCATTTCAGCGGTGTTCGGTCACTGCCTGGGAGGCGGGATGGGCCTGGTTCAGCACTCGGACATTTGCGTCGCCGCCGACGATACGAAGTTTGCGTTCCCCGAGGCCAAGGTTGGGCTCTCCATCGGTGGCGCGAGCTCTCTGGTCTCGCGCATTCCCCACAAGATCGCCATGGAGCTGATGCTCACCGGGAATCGCATTGACGCCCCCCGGGCATACGAGCTGGGCCTGGTGAACAGGGTCGTCCCGCGCGCCGAGCTCATGGATGCCGCGATGGAGTACGCCACTCGCATCGCCGAAAACGCCCCGCTGGTGTTGGCGATGTTGAAGAAATACGCCCGAGCCGCGATGCCCAAGGGCCCGACCGAGCTTGCCGCTCTTTATCGGCGTGAAGCCGAAATGATCTTTGCCAGTAAAGACGCCAAGGAAGGTGTCGCGGCCTTCCGCGAGAAACGTAAGCCCAAGTTCCTGGGAATGTAAACATCGGTCGGTATCGCGCGCTAAGTCGGGAACAACAGCGCGTTGAACAAGAGCTTGTAGGTCTGATGGCTTTGGCCCCGGTGCTGGACGCGGAATCCCAGTAGCACCACGCGGCCCTCACCTACTGGCGCCTCCACGACGGCCGCCTTCTCGGAAATGACGTCCTCCCCCATCAGCCAACCGCTCTTGAGGAGATCCTCCTTCGGGTAGTGCGCGACGACGTGGTAGCCTTCGGGTAGTGCGCGACGACGTGGTAGCCCTCGGGAAGCCCCGGCTCGATCCCCCGCTGGCGCTCGTAGCGCGTGGGCTCGCGACCGACCTCGAAAGCCGGGCTTCGGGCGAAAAAGGCCGCCGCTTTCTCAGGCATACCCCAAGCGAGCGGATGCCGATTGTCGACTTCCAGGTTCAAGATCGTCCCCGGAATGAAGTACTCCGACTCGTCCTCGCCAGTCGTGATATCCCGAACCGGAATTCCAAAGGTCGTAACCGGAAGCTCCGATGCGCTATCCATGGCGACCAGGGTCCCTCCGGCCGCGGTGAATCGGTAGAGATTCAAGACGCCCTCCAGCATCATGCCGCCGGTGTACTCCGGAGGCATGGTTCCCTCGTCGAGCCCTCCGAGCATTCTGGAGAGATCGGCGTCCGGGAGCACGATGACTTCGAACTTTTCCTCGAGGTCTCCGACACGAATGACCTCGTCGTCGATGCTTATGAACGGAAAGTCGAACTGCTCTAGAGTTACGAGTACCTCGATTTGCTCGAAGCGGGGGGATTGGTGGAGCTACCCCGTCGTCGCGGCCCCACGAGCATCCACTACACGAAGGCTGGACGAAAGGGGTCTCGTCGAGAGGGCAATCTATCGGACGTGGCGCCGGTAACTCTGGGCTTGGTGGCGCACGCTGAGGAGCGAGCGCTGTGGAGGGAACTGGTCGAGCGTTACCACTACCTTCGGGCAGAAGGTGGCCTATGGCGCACACCTGCGTTACTTGGTCTGGAGCTCGAAATCTCGTCGTGAGCTGAGTGGGTGCGTGCAGTTCTCGTCGTCAGCGCGTCGTCTTCGGTCTCGTGACGGCTTCATCGGTTGGGATGACGCGACGCGGCAAAAGAACCTTCGGCGGGTGGTAAACAACAGTCGGTTCCTGATCCTGCCGTGGTTTTCCATCAAAGGCCTCGCGAGTCACGTGCTGTCGCTGGCAGCCCGAGTGGTGGTGGATGATTGGGAGGAAGCGTACGGTGTGAGGCCGGTGTTGCTCGAGACGTTTGTGGAGAGGGAGCGTAACGAGGGGACGTGCTACCTGGCGGCGAACTGGATGGACGTGGGATCGACTACTGGGCGTGGCCGTATGGACCGACACAACAAAGAGGCGAAGCCGGTGAAACGGTGCCTGGTATATCCGCTGGTGCGTGAGTTTCGCCGCGAGCTCGGGGTTGTGGATGAAGGTCGAGCGGGCTGAGCTGCTCCACCTGGAAGAGCGTCTATCGAGAGGAGAGCTTCCCGAGGAAGCTTGCCCGGTTCTGCTCGAGACAGTTCGCCACGTTCTACGATGCCGCTATCGTCGAGGCGTGAGCACGCCGACGACGGAACGTCGCGCGAAACGGAAAGAAGCTGAAAAGGAAAGGAAAGAGAAAGTGTCATGGCCGTAATGGGGCCAAGGACTACACAGGCGCCAAACGGGAGACGGTGAGCCATGGCGAAGTGAAAGCGGGCGGCCCATACCCCGAGCCTCTGTGCCAAGGCAAGCTCTATGACACCCAAGCTCCGAGAAAGGATGTGGAGCTGAAAGCTCAGCCCCCGATCCAGGCGACGGTATACGAACGCCAGATGCTGCGATGCGCAGGTTGCCAGAAGACGTTCACCGCGCCGCTTCCGCCTCAGGCTGGAGCAAGCAAGTACCATCCGAGTGTGGATGCGGTCGTTTCGGTATTGCGCTACGCCATGGGCATGCCTCATCACCGCCTGGCGCAGTGGCAGAGAGTCAAGCCCATTCTTAGTTGAAACTCTCCACGGCTCACGTTTAAGCGACCTTCTTCTTCGATACGGTTGATGTCTTCGCCTCGATCTTCAGTTCCCGCTTGAGAGCTTCGCGAAGCTTGGGAAGATGGCGGTAGCCCACCACCTTCCTCAAGCGCGGTTCGATGTCTACGAGCGCCGTTGCCAACCAGCGCTGGCGTTGGCTCGAGTTCTTCCAGTGGTCGACCTTCGCGCAGCGTTCCTCGACGAGAGCATTGACGGACTCAAAGGCAGTTCGTCGTCTTGAACGAACGGCCCAGCACCGCGTGCACGCCGAGTCGATGCAACGTCAGCGTCTCCTCGAGGCCTTCCTCCAGGCTGCCAGCTGCGGATTGGTTCCGCTCTTCTAACTCACCGTGGAGTTGCTCGAGCGCAGTGAGGGCCTCTTCGTACTCCGGCCTGTTGTAGGCCCACTGGAGCCGCTTGCGCCATGACGCCTGCTCGCCCTTGGACAGGTAGCTCACTACGTTTTCACGTTTGTGCCACTGGCAGCGTTGTATCAGAGCCCGCTTACGGAATGCTTTCTTGACTGCCGCTTGGAGACCCTTGCCGCCGTCGATGATCACCAGCAGACCCTGGGAGATATCGAGTCCCCGCTCGAGCAGTGAACGCAGGAACGGCGTCAACACCTGCCCGTTCTCCGTGTCCGTCTCCACGAAGCCCAAGAAGCGTTTTTCCCCGCAAAGCGTGATGCCCAGAGCCACGACCATCGTTGCCTCGGCGAATGTCTTCCCATCCAGAAACAGCGCCACCACATCCTCGCCGGTCAGATCCCGTTCCTGCATCTCCCGCAGCTTCGCAGCGCTCGCTTGCACGAACCCTCGGGACACCGTTGAGCTCGACAGCCCGATGGCGCCCGGAATCGCTTCCGCTGCCGCCTCGTAGTTGCGACAAGAGATTCCGTAGAGAACTCGTTTCAGCAGAAGATCATTCACCTCACCGCCGTGGCTCACCGCCTCGTAGCAGCGAAGCGGAATCTCTCCTCCCTCGATGCTCCGAACCCGTGGCACACGGATCGGTACCCGCTGGCCGCCAAGCCCTACCGTGCCCGGGTTGCTTCCGGGACGGCGACCGCGCTCCAGCTCGTCCTTGCGAGACTATCGCTCTCCCGCCAACGCCTTCACTCCGTCGTCGAGCAACTCGTGAACGTGCATTAGACCAAGGGGGACCAACGAACGGATCATCTCTACCTTGGCGTCCAGCGCGAGTTCCCCGTAATCCTCGTGCCTCACCATCTCGACCTCACCCAAACGACGGGTAGTGGGGTTTTTTTAAAGACCCCTCACCCAAACGACGCGACTTCTTGCGTTTATTGACCGAACGTAGCAGACTTCCCATCTCGGCTTCCTTTCTTCGCGGCTTGATTTTGTTTTGTCCAACGCCATCAAACCACGGGGTTTGGAGCCGTTTCAATTCCCAACTAAGATTGGCACACTTTCGTGGCAGAAGTGGGCGGGGGCCTCCACGCAGTTCGAACGCGCCGAAGCAATGGCCAACGCCGTGTTGCCGGTTTTTCGCCACATGGAAACACTCGCCGCGAACCGGCCTCTGGTTCACAGTGACGACACCGGAGTTCGGATTCTCACATTGATGGCGGAGAACGAGACTTTAGCTCAAGGCGAGCGAACGGGCACCTTCACCACGGGCATTGTTGCCCGTGGCTTGGACAAAACGCTTGCTCCGATCGTTCTGTACGCGAGCGGACGACGTCATGCGGGCGAGAACATGGACCAGCTGTTGAATCAGCGCACGGTCCAGGCAAGCAAGGTCATCCATATGGCCGACGCCTCTTCGATGGCGCCGCGTTCACCGCTGCGGATCACTGCCAAGTGTATGGTGCATGCACGCCGCTACTTCATCGAAGCCGAGCCCGCCTTTCCTGAGCACTGTGACCGGGTGCTCGAGGACATCGCAGCCATCTACCGCAACGACGACGACACACGCGGCATGGACCCCGATGAGCGACTTGCCTATCACCAACAACACAGCCGGCCGATAATGGATGCGCTCTATAAGTGGATCGAAGAGCAGTTCCGCGAGCGTGTGGTTGAGCCCAACAGCCGCCTCGGCAAAGCCTTTTCCTACGTCAAGAATCACTGGCAAGGGCTAACCCGGTTCCTCGAAGTGCCGGGTGTGCCCCTCGACAACAACGTTAGCGAACAGGAGCTGAAGCCCTCACAACGGCATCGTAAGAACTCACTGTTTTTCAGGACACAGGCTGGCGCCGATGTCGGCGACGTGCTCCTGAGCATGATCCGGACCTCGGTAAAAAACAGTATCGACCCGGTGCACTACCTGACGAACATCTCCATGCACGCCCAAGACGCTAGAGCCGCACCCGAGTCGTGGCTGCCTTGGAGCTATCAGGGAACGTTGAACAGGCTCAACTGACCCGACGCCACGCCTCCGCCATTCCCGCCCGCAACGGAAGTCCATTGTAGATTAGCACCGCCAATTGCTCGGCGGGCAGCGCCGCAACTCCATCCGTGGTATGACGCGGCCACCACTGCAGACGGCCCTTCGAAAAACGCTTCTGAAATAACCAAAACCCCTGTCCGTCGTACACCAAAAATTTGAGCGCCGTGCCTGAACGATTACGAAAAACGAATAACGTGCCGAGGAACGGATCGAGCTGGAATTGTTGTCGGCACACGCAAGCCAAAGAATCGATACCCTTGCGGAAATCAACCGGCTCGCAAGCCACCAATACCTTCAGTTGAGGAACGATCTGGATCATGTGTGAGTGCCGTTGCCGAGCGCGCCGACCACGAAGCGACAAACAGATTCGACCAGCTCATTCTCTCCCTCGCGATTCGACGTTACGACCGTCAGGCTCCCCGATGCGCTCTCTACCGTCAGACGGCACATCGTTCCTTCACCCTGAACCGAGTTCAGCGGAGGGCCGGAAAAGCTACGACGTCGTCCAAGCCTTTTGGCATGTACGGGTTGCCGTCGAAATCGGACCCGAGCCCGATGTGATCGATTCCCGCCACGTCGCGGATGTGATCGATGTGATCGGCTACGTCGGATAGGGTTGTGCGCGGCCGGGGATGCGATGCGTCCCAACGCTCGAGGCCCTGCCTCACCGTTTCCCGCGTGCTCCCGGGTAGGCTCTCCAGACGACGCCTTTCCGCTTGCGCGGCGCGACGGTGTCTGAACGTCGCCTGGGAAACGTAACTGGAGACAAAGGTCACACCATCACCACTCCCCCGTTGTCGGGCAGACGGCGCAGCACGTCGTCCGGCACGTTGCGAGGGTGATCGATGACGGCTCGCGCGGAGGAGTGGTTGAAGATAATCGCCGCCTCGGTGACATCCAGCGCGTCGTGCATCGTTGCCGGTGCGACATGAGATAGATCCACCAACATACCGAGGCGGTTCATTTCCCTCACCACTTCTTTGCCGAAAGGAAATAGACCCTGGACGCGAGCCCGATCCGTCGCCGAGTCCGCCCAAGGGGTGTTCCGCCCGTGAGTCAGAGTCATATAACGCGCTCCGAGCTCGAAGAACATCCTCAGCGTGGCAAGGGAGCTATCGATAGAGTGCCCCCCTTCCATCCCGATCAGGGAGGCGATTTTCCCGGCGCGGAACGCCGCTTGCACTTCATCGGCCGTTCGAGCGAGCTGGAACGTGTCCGGGTAGGCGCGCATCAGTTGATAGACCACATCGATTTGTTCCATGGTAGCCCGCACAGCCGCGCCGCCCTCGAAGGTCGTAGGCACGTATACCGACCAGAACTGTCCTCCGACGCCCCCTTCACCAGCCGCGGGATATCGGTCATCAAGCTCGCTTGAGGCTGTGCGATATCCAGATTGGATACCGCACGTTGGAATCGCTTGCGATACTGCCAGGGAAGATCGTTGTGGCCGTCGATGAGGGGCACCTGCTGGTGCAGCGCACGGGCTCGCTCAAACGGTGATGTGACCTCTTCCTGGATGTTCCGGTGGAAACTCGGCCAGAGCAATGCCAGGCCGAAGGTGGCGGCCAATAGCTTGCTACCCGTTCCCAACACGCTAGCTCCGCCGATCACAAGCTCGCGTCACGAGCCGGAACTCTCGAGCTCCGCCATCCCCATGACGTGGAAGCCACTATCTACATAAAGCACGTCACCGGTCACGCCGCGCGACAGATCGGAAACCAGGAAAGCCGCCGCGTCTCCCACTTCGGATTGCTCCGTGTTCCTGCGCAGGGGAGCGTGACGGCGATGATACTCGAGCATCTTGGAAATCCCGTGAACACCGGAGGCAGCCAGCGTCTTGATCGGGCCGGCGGAAATTGCATTCACCCGAATACCGCGTGGCCCGAGATCGGCAGCCAGGTAACGTACCGAAGCTTCGAGAGCCGCCTTCGCTACACCCATCACGTTGTAGTGCGGCACGACCCGCTGGCCACCCAAATAGGTGAGGGTGACGATGCTTCCCCCACCTCCGTCCATGAGAGGCACCATCCGTCGCGCCAGCGCAGTCAGCGAATAAGAAGAAACGTCCTGGGCGACACGATAGCCCTCGCGCGATGTCTGTACGTACTCGCCGTCCAATTCCTCTCTTAGGGCAAACGCGACCGCGTGGACGACGAAGTCCAAGCTACCCATTTCGCGGCCAACCGCCTCCGCCAAGGCATCGATTTCCTCGTCCCGCGTCACGTCGCACGGAAGAATGACCGGATCGGCAAGCTGCTCTGCCAGTTGTCGCACGTTTTTCTCCAGCCTCTCTCCCTGATACGTAACGGCCAGGCGGGCCCCTTCCCGCGAGACCGACTGGGCAATACCCCAGGCGAGAGACCGTTTGTTTGCAATACCGACAACTAGACCCTTCTTTCCCGCAAGCAGCATCAAGACCTCCGGCCGGCAAGTGTATCATCCCTGTTTGGATTCGGTGACGCCGGGACAACGAGCCGGTAACCGCGGGTCTCTAGCCCGGAAACGGCCTTCGATCCAACCACCGGTGCGATCGCTCGTAGGCGTAAGCCACTCGGAGGAGTTGCTTTTCCTGAAAGGGGCGGGCGGCTAATTGAAGGCCGAGTGGCAGGCCCGCCTCGGGAACACTCACCTCTTTGCCGCCCGCGAAAGCTTCACTCGCCAACGGGGAGCGCGCATCCCTCGGCTCCGCGAGCACGTCAAACAGCATCTCGACGTCCTCCACCGTGCGGGCCTAGGTGGGTTTCAGGCCCACCGTTCCGCAGAGTGCAGACGGGATCCGGATCGATCCGCCGATCTCCGTGCCTCCGATCCGTAGCCAATCCCCGCTCTTCATCCCAAGGGTTCCGAACCGCGCCGTAGTGAGGATTCACGTTGGAGATGCCGAAGGCGAGCTCGTGAAGATTGGTCTTACCGGCGGAAGGTTCCCATTGCCTCATGACTCCGACATAGGCGGAGCCTAACGCTTCAAGAGCCATGGGGAGGTTTGCGCCTCCCCACGGCTTGCCCTTAAGTCGCTCTCACTGTTCAAAGCAGTAGAACCGAAAAAGAGAGAGACCACATGCGCCGATAGAAAACTCGAGAATTTCTCCGAAGAACCCTCAGACATCGACGGTCAGGTCGACAATCAGGAAGATGGCCACCCCCTCGTTGAGCTCACGAGCTCAGCGAGTCACGGTGCTGCTTACCGTTTCTGACCCTGCCCGGGTTTTGTGGACATCAACCGAGGCGCGACAATGCGCCTGGAGGCGTCCATGGGAGAACGACGACGCAGGAAGTTCACGGGGGAGTTCAAGAAGGAAGCGGTCCGGCTGTTCAGGGAGGGCGAGGGCAGCATCGGCCAGGTCGCTAAGGAACTGGACCTGACGGAATCGGCCCTTCGAAACTGGGTGAAACAATACAAAGTTGATCACGGTGAAGGTCCACGCGAGGCTCTGACGACGGCGGAACGTGATGAGCTCCGTTCGCTACGGCGTCGAGTGCGTACGTTGGAGCAAGAGCGAGAAATATTAAAAAAGGCGGCGGCCTTCTTCGCGAAGGAAAGCGAATGAGATTCAAATTCATTCACGCGGAGCGGGCCAACTACCCGGTGCGGGTGATGTGCCGAGTTCTGAGGGTATCGACCAGCGGCTACTACGCTCAGATGAAGCGCGCGCCCAGCAAGCGACAGTGTGAGGATGGGAAGCTGAAGCTGCGCATCCAAGCGATCCACGCCCATAGCCGTGGTACCTACGGCAGGGAGCGTGTACGTCGCCAGCTTGACGGGGAGAACGTCGAGGTAGGCAAGCAGCGAGTGGCACGGCTGATGCGTGAGATGGGCCTGCAGGGTCTGCCCAGCAAGCGTTTTCGCCGCACGACCGACAGCAAGCACGATCGCCCCATCGCACCCAACGTGCTCGGCCGGAACTTCGAAGCCGAACGACCGAACCAGTTCTGGGTGACGGACATAACCTACATCCGGACTTGGGAAGGCTGGCTCTACTTGGCGGTCATCCTCGATCTGTTCTCGCGTCGTGTCGTAGGCTGGGCGATGCAGCCTCACCTGCGCGCGGAGCTTGCTCTCGAGGCGCTTCACATGGCCTTGGGGCGCCGCCTGCCGGAAAGTGGCTTGGTGCATCATTCAGACCGTGGTACTCAATACGCGGCTGCGACCTACCAGGCCGTGCTCGATGAGTACGGCATCGTGTGCTCGATGAGCCGCAAGGGTGATTGCTGGGACAACGCCGTGACCGAGAGCTTCTTAGGCACGCTCAAGACCGAGCTCCTCCACCGGTGTAGTTGGCCAACACGACGTATGGCCAAAGACGCGGTCGCGAGCTACATCGAGGGGTTCTACAATCCGTATCGACTCCACTCGTCACTCGATTACAACAGCCCAATGGTGTTCGAACGGATTCATGACCTCAAAACGGCTCATGCGAGATAATCAACCTTTCCACTTTTCCTGGGCAAGGTCATTCTGTTTCGGCACCCTCTTCCACGGTCTCCTTCTCCGCATCTCTCTCGAAATCGGTCGAGTCCGCGGGCAGCTGAGACAGCGCTTGACTCAACTCAGGAACCGTAGAGTCTTCTCGCGCCTCCGGCCCGGGCGCATCGGTGGGCGCTCGTAAGGCGGATGAGGCGATCTGACGAATTTGAGCGTGGGAATCATCCGCGAATTTCGCCAACGCTTGGATCGCCCATGGATGTGGTATCTGCGCCAGGGCCAGTGCCGCAGTAGCGCGCACCTGGTCGGGCCAAGGTCGTCGCCGTGGCCAGAAACGGCCCTGACGCCCGAGGACCTGCACCAGAGCCTCCACCGACGCCGGATCTCCGACCTGACCAAGCGCCTGGCAGCAAACTATGACCAGCTCGGGATCCTGCGTCTTGCTCAGAGTGTTCGCGACCGCTTTGGCCGCCGTGACCGACCCCATCTGAGCCAGACTGCGAATCGTTCCCTTGACGACCGCCAAATCCTCGCGATCGATGAACGGAAGAACGGCTTCGATGATCGCATTGTCTTTCAGACGCTCGGCGAGCCGAAAAGCGGCACGACGAATCTTGGGATTGGCGTCCCCGAGGCTGTACGTTATTTCGTCCCGAAGCTCCCGCGTGACCAGGTCGATGACCTCTAAGATGCGAAACCTCTGCTCGACCGTAATTTCTAGTGCCAGCGCACGCTTCAGCTCCTTGGCCCCAGGGGTACCTACATCGGCGAGCATGCGCGCCGCTAGTTGACGAACGCGAAGGCTTTTCTCGTGTTAAATGATCTCGATCGATATTGGGACACCGTGTTCGCCTAGGACCCCTAGGAACTCTACCGCGCGCTGGTGTCGGTTGACCGAGTCGGAGCAAAGATCTTCCTGCACGATGGAGCACGCGTGGACGTCGACGTCGAGACGCAGCAACCCGTCGAGCGCGCCGACCAGTGCGGGCTCGTTTTCCCTCAACCGCTTTCGACGCTCTCTGATACTCTGCACCACCTGGCCCGCTAGCTGGTAGTCCCCGAGTTGGACGCCTTCCATAGAGATCTGGTTGAGCAAGCCAACAAGCTTCGGGAGGATCTTGGGATCGCGCTCTTCCCGCAAGCAATCGAGAAGATCGCGGAGAGCTGTTTGCGCGAACTGACTGCGTTTTGCCAAATTCACGTGCTCAAACGCATAGGAGACTGCCTGAATCGTGCGCTCTCTCTGATCGATGTGCCGGGAAGCGTAGCCATCGAACAACCGGCCGACGAGAAGTAAAAAGGCATCTGACTCGCGATCCTCAAGAAGTTTCCATACAAGGACCGGGAAATCTGCTTGCAGCTGTTCGAGAGGAGCGTTGGCGATCGACTCCTCTAGTTGACTCGCCGTCTTCTTTTCTTCAGGCTTCTCGCCGACGTCACTGTCCCGTTGAGCTTCTTCGGGCAAGATCTGTTGCCGCCAAGTGAGCTCGTAACTGCTCTGATTGACGCTGACGTTGGAGAGCTCGTGTCTGTCGAGAAGCTCGTCCCAAGCACTCTCGCTCCCGCTTCGGACGCTGACTTGCCGGAGAGCGTCGATGAATGTCCCAACGTCCTGCTCGGACAGCTCGGCGCTGAAGGAGATGGTGGTGAGTTGCATCGCTTCGACGAAAGCGAAAAAGCTCTCGGCCAACTCCGCGTAGTCTCGCGTGTTGACCTTGGCACCATTGACGATCAGGGCGTCGTCGGCCCGGGCAAGGCTCAGCATCGCTCGCTTGTTGAGCACGGTCCGCAGAGCATCATGGAGCTCTCTGATGGCTCGTGTCACGGGGCGGCTATCGATGGGGTACAAACGCGCGTTCTTGGCCGCTCCGAGAAACGCCCGAATGATGTCGGGTACCGCTGTTAGCTCATCATCTCGAAGCTCTTCCTCTGGCGCGAATGGCTGAGGAGTATGAGATTTCTTGCTTTTCCGGTTCGACTTCCGCTTCTTGGATCTCCGCGCTCTGCGAATGGCCGAAGAGGGTAACTGTTGCGGCTCCACGTGCCGCAGAGATTTGTCCTCTCTTAGCTTGCGCCAGAATCGCCGTCCGATTTTCTTAGGCTCCAGCTCTGCCAGTGTTTGCAGTACGACATAGAGCTCTTCCCCTGGAACTTCTCGACGAAATCGAATGGCATCCAGGTCCGCCTGGTCCATTAGGTCGATGAAGGCATCGGCGAGCGATCGGTACTCCGCCACATCCAGAGGTTGATCGTTGGCACGCAGAGTGCGCTGTGTGCGCGACAGCCTAACCACGGGGTTCCTGGCAAGAAGCTGGTCCAGAATCTCCTTCACCTGACCACGAGACCGGGCGATCGCCGGACTCTCGGCGGGATACAGCTTGAGGCTGCGAACGGCCGACAAGACAGAGCGCAGCACACGATGTACGTCTCGAAGGCCTTCCTCGTCTAGAGGCAGCTCGACCTGCTTGTCCAGCTCCGGTAGCTCTCCAGAATACACGACCGCTTCGTCGGCATTGAAGGTCGCTTCCCCGTAAGCGCGTCGCATCTCTTCGTAACGCTTCGCCTTTTCGAGATTCGCCGAGCGCTGGAAGTGCTAGGCAAGCAACGATGCCGAAGAGAGCAGATTGTTCTCGGCAAAACCTTCCTGGTACTCACCATCGTTCTCGTGAAGATTCTTCCGCTTTTCGGACTCGATGGCTCCGTAGCTGATCTCGAGCACGCGCTTTCCCAGGAAGCGCATGCTCTCATCGTTCAATTGGAAGTCGAGCTTGACGAGACCCAGCGCCGCGGCTCGGTCCACGAACTCCTGGACCGCGGTCTCCTGTTCCCGGGAGCTCCCCGTCAAAACACTCACCGACACGTCCTCACCAAGTGTTGAGGCGCGCGCCAGGAACTCGCGATCCGACTCGTTGAGGGCAGAGATTTTTTCCAGAACGATCTCCTCGAGGGACCGCGGGAGGTAATCAGCGGCGAGTGACTGCAGGACCCACTGTCGGCCGACCAATGTGATCTTCTGGTTTGCGACTAACTTACGCGCAATCTCGGTGAGAAAGAGCGGATTGCCTTGAGTTAGCCGCTCTAGCTCGGTGGTGAAAGATTCAGATAGGTTCAGTCCGGGGAAGGCGCCTCGTAGGAACTCGGCGATCTCTCTGGGTGCTAGGGGCCGTAATTGAATCGTTTGAATTTCGATTTCGTCGCAATAGGCGCTGTAAAAGCGACGGAGCGGTGACGCTTCGTCCTTACCGAGCGTCACGATCTCCATGGAAGTACCACAGAGCAAGATCGGCAGCGTCCCGGAAAGAGCGAGCCAGCGGAAGAGCAGAAGGGTTGCCTCGTCGGACATCGCGAGATCGTCCAACAGCAGAATGAGTGGTCGATTGTCCAGGGCCCGTGGTATGAACCGCGCCAGGGCGGCAAAAATTCCCTCGCGTCTCGTCCGCTCGTCCTCGTGGGTTGGTTCGGAATCCGGCTGAGGTAGCTGGGGAAGGACGTGACGCAGATATCCGACCTCCTTCGGTCCGAGAGTGCGGAACAAAGACTCGCCACGGTCTTCTCGCTTGTTCAACAGCGTCGCCAAGATTCGCGTCGTCAGGTAATAGGGCTGGAAGCCCTCGGCCGGGTCTCCCGCCGTCCGCACCAAGACATGATCCTCACTACCAGCGAGGTTTTGTTGAACCGTGTCCAGAAAAGTCGTCTTACCCATTCCCGCTGCGGCTTCCACGATGATGAACTGGGCTCTTGCCCTCACCCAGTTGACTCAGGTAGTCCGAGAAAGCCGACAGCTCGGAACGCCGTCCCACCATGCCGGCGGCATCGAGGCGATGTAGCGCCGTCTTGGTGGAGATCCTCGTTGGATCGATGTCGGCGGTCGTGGCCGTCCGATTCGGCGACGTCTTCGCCGTTCACCGGAACCCGCGGTCCGTCAATGACCAAAACCTCGGCCCATTGCGTGTTCGGTGTCCTTTCGGCAACGGTGCGTGACATGACGGGATGCGATAAGTAGTCTGCCCGGGGGTCGCTCGTTGTTGACGGAGGTTTGAAACAAAAAGGAAAAAAGTCCTGGACAAAGCGGGACCATCTGTGTAGTCTCAGCCTGGGAGGAAAGGAGCGTGGCCCAGGTGAGCAACGAGACGGAGGCCATGGTGTGGAAGCGCCCGAGCTTTTGCGGCAAGGGTGTGACCGATGAGGAATGGAATATTCTGCACGAGGTCATCGACTCATGCGGACTGTCGCGGCACGAGCTTGCGAGCACGATCTGCGAGTCATTGGGTTGGGTTCGTGCGAACGGAAATTTGAAATCCCAGGAATGTTACGAGTACCTCGATTTGCTCGAAGCGGGGGGATTGGTGGAGCTACCCCGTCGTCGCGAGCAGCGTCGTCGCGGCCCCACGAGCATCCACTACACGAAGGCTGGACGAAAGGGGTCTCGTCGAGAGGGCAATCTATCGGACGTGGCGCCGGTAACTCTGGGCTTGGTGGCGCACGCTGAGGAGCGAGCGCTGTGGAGGGAACTGGTCGAGCGTTACCACTACCTTCGGGCAGAAGGTGGCCTATGGCGCACACCTGCGTTACTTGGTCTGGAGCTCGAAATCTCGTCGTGAGCTGAGTGGGTGCGTGCAGTTCTCGTCGTCAGCGCGTCGTCTTCGGTCTCGTGACGGCTTCATCGGTTGGGATGACGCGACGCGGCAAAAGAACCTTCGGCGGGTGGTAAACAACAGTCGGTTCCTGATCCTGCCGTGGTTTTCCATCAAAGGCCTCGCGAGTCACGTGCTGTCGCTGGCAGCCCGAGTGGTGGTGGATGATTGGGAGGAAGCGTACGGTGTGAGGCCGGTGTTGCTCGAGACGTTTGTGGAGAGGGAGCGTAACGAGGGGACGTGCTACCTGGCGGCGAACTGGATGGACGTGGGATCGACTACTGGGCGTGGCCGTATGGACCGACACAACAAAGAGGCGAAGCCGGTGAAACGGTGCCTGGTATATCCGCTGGTGCGTGAGTTTCGCCGCGAGCTCGGGGTTGTGGATGAAGGTCGAGCGGGCTGAGCTGCTCCACCTGGAAGAGCGTCTATCGAGAGGAGAGCTTCCCGAGGAAGCTTGCCCGGTTCTGCTCGAGACAGTTCGCCACGTTCTACGATGCCGCTATCGTCGAGGCGTGAGCACGCCGACGACGGAACGTCGCGCGAAACGGAAAGAAGCTGAAAAGGAAAGGAAAGAGAAAGTGTCATGGCCGTAATGGGGCCAAGGACTACACAGGCGCCAAACGGGAGACGGTGAGCCATGGCGAAGTGAAAGCGGGCGGCCCATGCCCCGAGCCTCTGTGCCAAGGCAAGCTCTATGACACCCAAGCTCCGAGAGTAACTCCTCTCCGTGGCCCGTCGTGACAAGCGTGTCGGAATGTTCCATCGTGAGCAGTCTTGAAAGGAGTGCGAAGCGATGGAAGCGAGGACAGCATTTCGTAGGCGAGCACGTGAAGAAAATCGTGGCCGCACAGGTCGAGGGCGGCGTTACTCGCGGGAACAACGTCGCGAAGCGGTGCTGTATCTGAATCAGATGAAGGATCAGGGCGCGAGCCTTGAGGGTGTCGCGAGGGGGCTCGGGGTGAGTGGCTGGAGTCTATCTCGATGGAATCGAGAGGAGGCTATGAGGGGTATCGTTCGGCGTGTCGAAGTCGTGGAATCGGAAAAACGCACGGAGATTACGCTGGTAACCCCGCGAGGGTATCGAATCGAGGGTCTGTCGGAACAGCGGCTGCTGCGGCTTGTTGAGCAGCTGGGATGAAGTGGAATAGCCGTCGGGTGTCGGCGTGGGCGTACGCGGCGCCGGCGGATCTCCGCAAGGGTTTTGACGGTCTGTCGGCGCTGGTGATGAACGAGCTTGGTCGTGACCCGCTGAGCGGTGAGCTGTACTTGTTCGTCAGCCGCAACCGAATCCGCGCGAAAGTTCTGCACTGGGACGGGACCGGACTGTGCGTCTACGCGAAACGTCTCGAAGAGGGAAAGTTCGCATGCCTGTGGTCCAGCGGTGACGGCGAGCCAGTGCGACTGACGACGACAGAGTTGTCGTTGTTTCTGGAGGTGAGCCGGTTGGTCGGAAAAATATCTTTGTCACCTCCTGAAATGAAGCATTTTTCACTTGCCGTGAGATCGTCTCTATGATCTAATCGTATTCCGTGGTTCGCATAAAAAACGAACACGACCTCGAAACACTCCGCCAGATAGCTCTCCTCGTTGATAACGAGAACCAGCGCCTCGTCAATGAAAACGTTCGTCTGCGAGTGGAACTGGCGAGACTCCATGGTGTGCCGGAAACGGAGCAACTTGAACTGTCGGTTCTCAAGCAACTACAGGAAAAGCGAGAGAGCATTTTCCGCATCGACGAAAAGCGGACCCGGAAGAAAACGAAGGCTAAAAAGAACAAGAAGAAAGGGCACGGCCCGCGCGAACAGCCTCATCTTCCCGTGGTCGACAAAGTAATCGAACTCGCCGAGACAGAGAAAAAGTGCTCGGTGTGCGACGGCGAGATGGCGGGTCAATACGAGGAATCGGAAGTGGTGACGGTGGTGAAGCGGAGCTTCGTCATCGAACGGCATTTGCGGAAAAAGTACCGCTGCCGATGTAACGCGAACGTCGTCACCGCACCGGCGGCGACGAAGCTTCAGCCCGGAGGCCGCTACTCGGTGGAGTTCGCGACCGAAGTGGCCATCAGCAAGTACCTGGACCATATGCCTCTCGAGCGCCAGGTTCGGATGATGCGCCGCGAAGGGCTAGATATCGACAGCCAGACGCTGTGGGACCAGCTGAACGTACTGGCACGTCATCTGAATCCGGTGTACGACGCTCTGGGAGAGAAGGTTTTGGAGTCACCCGTCATCCACGCCGACGAAACGCGGTGGCCTCTGATGGGCTCGATGAAGAAGTCGGCGGGCACGGTGTGGGGCGTTTCGAGTCCGGACATCGCGTACTACCGAATGCTGCCGACGAAATCGACGGAAGATGGCCAAAAGGTGCTGGGGACCTACTCCGGCATCGCGGTTGTGGACGGCTACGCGGTGTACGAGGTGCTAGCTCGTGCCGGTCCAGACGGCTACGCGGCTCGTGCCGGTCCACAGTTTCGTCTCGCCCACTGCTGGGCGCACGTGAAAAGAAAGTTCGACGAAGCCAGCGAGCACTACCCGCAAGCTTGCTCCGAAGTGCTTCGTTTGATCGGAGAGCTGTACGAAGTCGAACGCGAGGTCCCGGGTCCGTTTCCCGGCGATGAAAAAGCTCAGAAACTGAGACTTCGTTTACGCAAGCAACGTTCGCAGCGGATCTTGAAAGCGATTCGGCAATGGGGCGAGAGCCAAAGAGGATTGCCGCGAAGCGACTTCGGCAAGGCGGTCCGCTACATGCTGGAGAGATGGGAGACACTCACGCTGTTCGCCGAAAACCCTCTCGTCTGGCTTGACAACAATCACGCCGAGCGCGCCCTGAGGGAACCTGTCGTCGGTCGCAAAAATCACTACGGCAGTCGAACGAAACGCGGAACCGACGTCGCAGCGCTGTTCTACACCCTGTGCGAGACCGCGAAGCTTCAGAACGTCGACCCCAGGGCCTACATGCTCGAAGCGGCCTACGCCGCCATCAACCAGCCAGGAACCGTGTTACTCCCCGACGCCCTACGCAACAACTCCGCTGCGTGGCTTCTCCTCCGAATCGCGACGTTCCAACCCGCTCCAGTGGGGCACGGCGAGGAGTTACTCCGAGAAAGGATGTGGAGCTGAAAGCTCAGCCCCCGATCCAGGCGACGGTATACGAACGCCAGATGCTGCGATGCGCAGGTTGCCAGAAGACGTTCACCGCGCCGCTTCCGCCTCAGGCTGGAGCAAGCAAGTACCATCCGAGTGTGGATGCGGTCGTTTCGGTATTGCGCTACGCCATGGGCATGCCTCATCACCGCCTGGCGCAGTGGCAGAAGTGGGCGGGGGCCTCCACGCAGTTCGAACGCGCCGAAGCAATGGCCAACGCCGTGTTGCCGGTTTTTCGCCACATGGAAACACTCGCCGCGAACCGGCCTCTGGTTCACAGTGACGACACCGGAGTTCGGATTCTCACATTGATGGTGGAGAACGAGACTTTAGCTCAAGGCGAGCGAACGGGCATCTTCACCACGGGCATTGTTGCCCGTGGCTTGGACAAAACGCTTGCTCCGATCGTTCTGTACGCGAGCGGACGACGTCATGCGGGCGAGAACATGGACCAGCTGTTGAATCAGCGCACGGTCCAGGCAAGCAAGGTCATCCATATGGCCGACGCCTCTTCGATGGCGCCGCGTTCACCGCTGCGGATCACTGCCAAGTGTATGGTGCATGCACGCCGCTACTTCATCGAAGCCGAGCCCGCCTTTCCTGAGCACTGTGACCGGGTGCTCGAGGACATCGCAGCCATCTACCGCAACGACGACGACACACGCGGCATGGACCCCGATGAGCGACTTGCCTATCACCAACAACACAGCCGGCCGATAATGGATGCGCTCTATAAGTGGATCGAAGAGCAGTTCCGCGAGCGTGTGGTTGAGCCCAACAGCCGCCTCGGCAAAACCTTTTCCTACGTCAAGAATCACTGGCAAGGGCTAACCCGGTTCCTCGAAGTGCCGGGTGTGCCCCTCGACAACAACGTTAGCGAACAGGAGCTGAAGCCCTCACAACGGCATAACGGATCGAGCTGGAATTGTTGTCGGCACACGCAAGCCAAAGAATCGATACCCTTGCGGAAATCAACCGGCTCGCAAGCCACCAATACCTTCAGTTGAGGAACGATCTGGATCATGTGTGAGTGCCGTTGCCGAGCGCGCCGACCACGAAGCGACAAACAGATTCGACCAGCTCATTCTCTCCCTCGCGATTCGACGTTACGACCGTCAGGCTCCCCGATGCGCTCTCTACCGTCAGACGGCACATCGTTCCTTCACCCTGAACCGAGTTCAGCGGAGGCGTCATCATGCCGCCCGACAAGCCCATCCCATGCGCCAGCTCCACGAACGCAGTCCGACTCGGAGCTATCGCGCTCACCTGCTCCGTCCAGGCTTCTTGCTCAGGGAGCCTACTCCAGAAACCCTTCGTTGTCCTCCCTTGAGACGTTTGGCGCTCACAACCGCTCCATGAGTCTTTCGGACCTTCTTGAATCGCGCCGAATTCAAGCGGAGATGACGGCAGATCGCGCTCGGCGTATACCGATCCAGCAGCCCCACCGCCGCATTCCACAACTCCTCCGGGATCAAACGTCCGTGTGGCTTCGACCTCCATGATTCGAACTGTTTCTCAACCTCTGAAAGTTCCGCTTTCCTCGAGCGCATCGATTTGACCTCCTTGATGGATCTCTGCGCTCAGATTACAGATCCCACCTAGCAAGGTCACACATTGGTACCGCAAGGACACGCCCGTCCTCCCGCACCCAGATGCGTACCTCCCGCCCAGAGCGGCGAATCTCTTGACACCGGTGGAACCGGGGTGTTACTAAATAGGTTCTGGTGCCCCGCCAGTGTGACTACGAGAGAGTAAACTTCTTGACTGTCGGACTTCACCCTGAGTTGCTCGTTCGTCCCCTGCACGGCGAGCCTTTTCGTGTGCCCCTCGACAAGGCGGTGGTCTCGATCGGCCGCTCCAAGCGCAATCATCTCGTGCTGGCCGATCAATGGCTATCGCGTCACCACGCGGAAATACGTGAAGCGAACGGGACTTTCTACATCCATGACCTGGATAGCCGTAACGGCACGCTGGTCAACGGCGTCCGCATAAATAAAAAAGCTCCCTTGCAAGACGGCGACGTGGTCACGCTGGGCGACCAGACGTTGACCTTCATCGAGGAGCCGTCCGGCAACGTCGTCCTTTCCGACAGCGCGAACCCCGAGCTCGACCTGGAAGGTACCGTCGTCGTGCCGACGGAGCACCTCCTGGCCCAAGCCCGGCAACAGGACGACACCTGGGAGAGCATCGCCAAGCCGCAGTCCTCGGTCGACAACTCCGCCGCCATCATCCGGCAGAACCAGGTGCTGAGCGCAATGAGTGAAGCCAGTATGGCTCTCATCAGCGACCGCCCGGTGAACGAGCTTCTCGATTTCATCCCCGAGCTGGCGTTCAAAGTAGTCAAACCGGAGCGAGGTGCGCTGATGCTCATCACGGGTAAAGCGGGTGGGCTGCAAGTCAAATCGGTTCGTACGAACTCTGACAAACGCGGCTCCACCGCGGAGGAGATATCCTTCAGCCGCACCATAGCCGACAAGGTTATCGGAGAAAAGGTCTCCATCCTTACCAGCAACGCCATGACCGATTCCTCGGTTCAGTTCTCAGGATTCGATCGTGTCATTCGGCATTCGCTCTGCCATGTGTGTGCCGCTTTGGAACAACAAGCGCGTCACCGACCTCATCTACGTCGACAGGCTGATACAGGAAAAAATCTTCTCCGAAGACGACCTTTCATTACTGTCGTCGCTAGCCAATGTCGCAGCCATCAAGCTCGAGAATGCCACGCTCCTCGAGCAGATGATCGAGAGAAAACGGATGGAGCACGAGCTGGCGATCGCGGGTGACATCCAACAGAACCTACTCCCCAGTGAGGGGGATGTCCCGGCCGCTGTCGAATTTGGTCGGGTAGCGGCGGCACCTGTGAATACTCTTAGGCAGCAAACTCATCGCTGTCAAGAGATTTCTGTTTGCTTCTAAGCGCGTGAACGAGAGCGCCCATATGGCGATAGCCTTTGATACGCCGGAACTTTTTCTGCGCGGTGACGACGCCAAGAGCGGTCCATCGGCGAACCATGGAAGGACTCTACCAACGCTTGACGTTTCTCGATACTCTGCGAATGGTTCCGTTGAGATTCTCAATGGCGTTCGTCGTGGCAAGAGACTGGCGAAGTAAGGCGGGCAGCGCGAGCTTCACGACCGTGAGTGTCTCTTCCATCCCTTCACGAAGGCTTCCGGCAGCTTCGTCGTAGCCGTTTCGCTCGAGCCACGACACCAATGCCTGAAGTCGCTTGCGCGCCTTGTCGGCACTCTTGCACTTGTAGGCTTCCTTCATCGTCTGGAGCACGTAGGCGTGACGAGACTTGGGAAGGTACGAGCGAAGATTCCGGAGTTTATGGATCTGGCACCTTTGGATGACCGCGAGGTCCCCCAAAACGTCGACGAGTGCCTTGCGGATGCCTTTGCCTCCGTCCACTACGCAGAGAATCGACTCATCGACGCGCAAGCCTCGCTCGAGAAGGTCCTGCAACATCGCGGTGCACACCCGAGAGTTCTCCGTCGAGCCCAGCCATATACCCAGGGGCACCTTCGTTCCATCTATTGTGATACCGAGAGTTACGACGACGGTCTGTCCGGCCACCTCAAGGCCATCCAGCATCAGTGCCGCGAGCTCGAACTCCTCTAGCCGCCGAGACAGGTATTCCTCGAGCTTCTTAGTCGTCTGGCTCACGAGGTGACGGCTGGCGGCACTCTTACTCGTGCCACGAGACTTCAACTTGGCCGCGGGTTTGTCCAGACTCGATTCGTAATTTCGGGTCGATACCCCCACCAAGATCTGATTCAACACTCGCTCTGGAAGCGGGTCTTCTTCGCGGAAGGCTTCGAAGTGTGGAAGCGACGCCTCCTCGCCCGACTTCGAGCGAACTCGAGGTCGCGACACTTGGATGCGACGACCACCGAAGCTCAGCTCTCCGTTCGTGCTCCCACAGTGGTTATGAGTTCGCTCCTTCTCGTGCTTGCCCTTGAGCCCCGCGATCTCCTCGGCGTCCTCTCTGAGCAGTAGGTGCAGAGCTGTCAGTCCTTGCTCGTACACCCATTCCGTCAGATCCGCCTTCGTGGCCGCGATCCCAGCTATCATCGGTAGCAGTATCTGACCGACTTGGCCAACTACCTTGCCCGTAGGCGAGTGCGTTTGCTTTCTTACTGGCTTTTTCGATTTCCTAGGCATTGGTGGCTCCTTGTCCCCCTCTGGAGACGGTTTATTGGCAGACCTATTCTTAGGCCGGCCAAAGAGCCGCCGCTACCCCAAATTCAACATCCGGCGGGACATCCCCTGACAGGCTCGCTGCGGAAGGCGGCTCGAAATATCCAGATATGACTTCGTCGGCACGCCTCGCCAGCACCCAAAATGGCCTCGAGCCTTAGGCCACGATCTACTGATACAGGCCCGATTCCGAACCCGATAACTCGAACCGGTTGTCCGGTCCTACAGCGACGTCGATTTGTTGACGGTACCCAACTAATATGTTAAGGTTGGTGATTCGGAACTTATTGATTCTCAGAGGGATCCAATGGTTGAAAGGCGGGACGCCTTCACCGAAATGTCGGCGCTCCAAAAGGAGATTAGCAAGCTATTCGAGCAGCTGGCTCACTTCGAGCGAAGCGAGAGCGGGCTGAGTCTAGGTGAATGGCTCCCTAACTTCGACGTGTTCGAGACGAAGGACAACCTCGTCATCAAAGTGGAAGCACCCGGCTTGACCAGAAAGGATCTCACCGCCGCCTTCGAAGGTCACAAGCTCATCGTCTCCGGCGAGAAAAAGGAACCACAGAGCGAGCAGCCGATCAACAGCTACCTTTGCATGGAACGTAGCTACGGTAAGTTCACCCGCTCCATTTACATCGATCAGGCCGTCGACCTAGCCAAGGCCGACGCCGAGCTTGGTCAGGGAGTACTGACCATCACGATTCCCAAGCTCAAGGACCGACGCGGCAGCAAGATCCGACTCAAGATCAAGGAAAACGCTCAATGAGAGCAGGCGTCGCGGGTCGTCGTTCGCGGCGAACGGCTTGAGACGAAGCCCAGAGCCTCCCCAGCGGAATGCCAGACAAATCTGACGAACTCGTCGAGGCCGACAGGCCCGAAAACGTCGACAATAAGGACGAGCAGGAACAACCACAAGACCAAGATCTAGATCTCGTCCAGATCCCCGACTCCCTCCCGGTACTTCCGTTGCGAGACATCGTGATCTTCCCTTTCATGATCGTCCCGCTCTACGTGAGCCGCGACAAGTCCATCAAAGCCGTAGACTCGGCGCTGGCCGAAAACCGCATGATCCTGTTACTGGCCCAAAAGAATCAGGACAAGGAAGAGCCGGACCCGGAGGATCTCTACCGCATGGGCACCGTTGCGGTCATCATGAGGATGCTCAAACTCCCCGATGGACGCATCAGGGTGCTGGTACAAGGAATGCACCGTGCCACCGCCGACGAGTTCTCTAATACCGCTCCTTTTTTCGAGGCGAAGCTGTCGGAGATCAAGGAACCGGAGTGGGAGGCCGACTCCCTCGAGCTCGAAGCGCTCATGAGAAACGTCAAAGGTGCGCTCGAGAAGTCGGCGAATCTCGGAAAGGCCATCTCGCCCGAAGTCATGGTCATCGCAGCCAACCTGGAAGACCCGGGCCGTCTGGCCGACCTGGCGGTATCGAATCTCGATCTCAAGGTCGACGCGGCACAAGAGATCCTCGACACCATCGATCCGGTGGAGCGGCTGAGAAAGGTCTACGAGCTGATTACCAAAGAGCTCGAAGTCCTAACGATGCAGCAACAGATCAGCTCGCAAGCCAAGGGCGAAATGGACCGCACCCACCGCGAGTTCTTCCTGCGCCAGCAGCTGAAGGCCATCCAGACCGAGCTCGGTGAAGGAACCGAGCTGTCGGAAGAAGTCCGGCAACTGCGAGACAAGGCGCGCCGGGCGAGGATGCCGAAGGACGTTTACGCGGAGGTCAACCGTCAGATCGGTAAGCTCGAACGAATGCACCCCGATTCTGCCGAGACCGCGACGCTGCGCAACTACCTTGAGGTCATGGTCACGCTTCCCTGGAGCCACGAGACCAAGGACAACTTGGATATCAAGAAGGTGAAGCACATTCTGGACGAGGACCACTACGGGCTGGAAAAGATCAAGGAGCGCACCCTAGAGTACCTGGCGGTTCGCAAGCTGAAGAAAAAGATGAAGGGACCGATTCTGTGCTTCGTCGGTCCACCCGGCGTAGGCAAGACCTCGCTTGGTCGATCCATCGCCCGCGCCCTCAGCAGGAACTTCCATCGCATTTCTCTGGGAGGAGTTCGCGACGAGGCGGAGATCCGCGGGCATCGCCGTACCTACGTCGGCTCGATGCCGGGTCGAATCGTGCAGGGCATACAGCAGGCCGGCTCCAATAACCCTGTCTTCATGTTGGACGAAGTGGACAAGGTTGGCGCCGATTACCGCGGCGATCCGAGCTCCGCATTGCTCGAGGTGCTCGACCCCGAGCAAAACAACACCTTTCGCGACAACTACCTCGGAGTGACGTTCGATCTTTCGAACGTCATGTTCATTACCACTGCCAATCAGCTGGACCCCATCCAGCCGGCCTTTCTCGACCGCATGGAAGTCATCGAGCTCACGGGTTACACGGAGGAAGAGAAACTCCAGATCGTCAAACGCCATCTCATCCCAAAACAGCTCGAGGAGAACGGGCTCACTCCCAAGGAGTTGGTATTCGCCGATCCGGCCATTCGCCAAATCATCATGCAGTACACTCGAGAAGCCGGTCTACGGAACTTGGAACGGGAGATCGCGCGGGCTTGCCGCAGAGTAGCGAAGCGAGTCGCAGAAGGGGAAAAGGAGCTCACCAAGTTAACCGCCAAGAACTTATCGACCTTTCTCGGCTCGCCCAAGATGCTTCCAGACGAAATCCTCAAGAAGGACCAGGTGGGCGTTGCGACCGGACTGGCGTGGACACCGACTGGCGGAGACGTTCTGTTCGTCGAGGCTACCGCGATGCGAGGCAAGGGAGAGCTGATCCTGACCGGAAAGCTCGGTGACGTCATGAAGGAGTCCGCTCAGGCGGCTCTGTCATACGCTCGCTCCCGCGCTCGGCAGTTCGACATCGATGAAGATGCGTTCTCGCAGTACGATTTGCACATCCACGTTCCGGAGGGAGCCATCCCCAAGGATGGGCCGTCGGCGGGCATTACCATCGCGGTCGCCATGATTTCCGTCTTGACCAATACTCCAGTGCGACGGAATATGGCGTTGACTGGAGAGATCACTCTCCGGGGCAATCTGCTGCCCATTGGTGGCATCAAGGAAAAGGTGCTAGCCGCTCGCCGGGCCAAGTTGAACACAGTCGTGATGCCACAACTGAACCGTAAGGAGCTCGAAGAAATTCCCGACTACGTCAAGAAGAACATGCACTTCGAATTGGTCGACCGCGTGGATGACGTTCTCAAGATAGTACTGGCACATCAGAAGAACACCGAGGACCGTCCCCGCACATCCGGAGTCCCCCGCCCCAAGCTTGCCGCTTCCGCGTGCAATCGCCGGCCGGTAGCCACGTGAGAATCCTTTTTGCCGGGGACGTCGTCGGCAAGCCGGGCAGACACATCCTGAAAGAAGGCCTAGAGAAACTACGCGGCGAGCACGAGTTCGACTTTGTCGTGGCCAACGTCGAGAACGCTGCAGCCGGTTTCGGCGTCACCCCGGATATCGCGGACCAGTTCTTTAATATGGGCATCGACGTCCTGACCTCGGGAAACCACATCTGGGACAAGAAAGAGATCATGCCGTACCTTGGTCGCGAGCCCCGGTTGCTCCGCCCCATCAACTATCCGCCGAGCTGCCCCGGAACCGGCCGCTACCTAGCCCGCACCGCGTCGGGCACTCCCGTCGCGGTCCTCAACGTTCAAGGACGCGTCTTCATGCCTGCGATCGATTGCCCTTTTCAGGCGATGGAGCGAGAAATCCCACTAGCGGCAAAGGAAGCGCGGGTCATCCTCGTGGATATGCACGGGGAAGCGACTTCGGAGAAGATGGCCATGGGTTGGTTCCTGGACGGCAAGGTCTCGGTCGTGGTTGGAACGCATACTCACATCCCGACCGCGGACGAGCGGGTTCTTCCCGGGGGTACCGCCTATATCACCGATCTCGGCATGTGCGGGCCCTTCGAATCGGTCATCGGCATCGAACGGGAAGCGTCGATTTCTCGGTTGGTGAAGGGCATCCCAGCCAAGTTCGAAACCGCCAAGAATGACCCTTGGCTGAACGCAGTGATGCTCGATGTGGACGAGTCCACTGGAAAGGCTCGATCCATCGAGCGTATCCGCGTCACGGAAGAAGACCTCGCCCGAAACACCAATTAGACAAGATTCACAGGATGGACAGGATTACCCACCAGGCCACCCCGCCGCAAGGACGCCACCTCTAATACCTGTTTATCCTTTCAATCCTGTCTAATAGAATACCCCCATGAAACAGGAGCCCAGCGAGCGCCGACGGATCTACTCGATCAGCGAGCTGACTCGGGAGATCAAGCTTCATCTCGAAAGTGAGTTCTTCGACCTTTGGGTGGTGGGCGAGATATCCAATTTCAAACAGCCGCCGTCCGGCCATCTGTACTTCACCCTGAAGGACGCGCGAACCCAGCTTCCCGCTGTCATGTTTCGCAGCGCCCGGCGCTCCCTCAAATTCCAGCCGGCCGACGGGATGGCCGTTCTGGCGAGGGGGCGAGTGACGTTGTACGAGCCCCGGGGCTCGTATCAGCTACAGGTGGAATGGATGGAGCCGCGCGGTAAAGGAGCGCTCCAACTTGCCTTCGAACAGCTCAAGGAAAAGCTCGCCGCGGAAGGGCTCTTCGCGGCCGATCGGAAACGCCCGCTGCCGCTGCTACCGCAGCGGATCGGCATCGTGACGTCGCCCTCGGGAGCCGCCATTCGCGACATCTGTCGCGTTCTTCACCGCCGCTTCCCGAACGTCGAGGTGCTGCTCTACCCCGCCCAGGTGCAAGGCGATGTCGCGGCCGGCGAGATCACCAAGGGCATCCAGGTGCTCAATCGTCTGGGCGGATTCGATGTCCTCATCGTTGGCCGCGGAGGCGGCTCCTTGGAAGATCTCTGGCCATTTAACGAGGAGTCGGTTGCCCGAGCCATCGCGACGTCGACCATCCCGGTGATCAGCGCCGTGGGACACGAAGTAGACGTCACCATCGCCGACTTCGCGGCCGACGTCCGGGCCGCGACCCCTTCCGCCGCAGCGGAAATGGTCGTAGCGCGGAAGGAAAATTTCCTGGAGCGTGTGGCGCGGCTCGGAAAGAGGCTCGACCAAAGCCTGGGTCACCGAATGATGGGCCATCGAAATCGGGTGGAGAAACTCGCCGGCCACCAGGCATTTCTGGCGGTCCGGCACGCCTTTCAGGTGTCCTCGCAGCGCCTGGACGAGCTCTCCTTTCGCACCCGAACGCTTCTGGGGCGTACCCTCGATGGCCATCGAGGACGGGTAGAACTGATGACGCGCCAGCTCGAAACGTTCCGGCTCGACCGTCAACTCGGCCACTTGAGAGCTCGGCTCACCCATCTGGACGCACTCCTGCGCTCGGCCCAACGCAGTCGGCTAACGCTTGCGGAGCAACGGCTCGCTCGATCCGCGGCTCGGCTCGAAGCTCTGTCCCCTTTGGCCGTCCTGGGGCGCGGCTACAGCCTGAGCTGGGACCAATCCGGGAAGCTTCTTCGTGACGCGGCGACCGCCGCGCCCGGCGATCCGGTGCGCGTGACGCTAGAGCGCGGTGAGCTCGATTGCCGCGTCGAACAAACCCGACCAAATCGGGAGCGACTCCTACGATGACTATCAAACCCAAGGACTTCGAGAGCGCCCTTAAGAAACTGGAAGAGATCGTGAAAGAGCTCGAGGAAGGAGAGTTGACCATCGAGAAGTCTCTGGAGCGATACGAACAAGGCGTTCGCCTAGCACGATTCTGCAATGCGAAGCTAAACGAAGCCGAGGCGCGCATCGAGATGCTCCAAAAGGACGAAAGCGGTGAACCGGTCACGGACGCGGAGGGCAAGGTTGGTCAAACTCCACTCGATTTCGACGAGTCCGAAGTTTGAGCCAACTGAGCCAACTGAGCCAACTGAGCCAACTGAGCCAACTGAGCCAACTGAGCCAACTGAGGATGACGCTCGACTTCGATCAATATCTGGCGGAACAAGCAGGCGCGGTCGAAACCTTTCTCGATCGCAACCTGCCGGCGGAGGATGCCAATCCGCCCAGTATCCACAGGGCCATCCGCTACAGCCTGTTCGCTGGCGGTAAGCGCCTGCGGCCGGTCTTTACACTGGCGGCCTGCGAAGCGGTCGGCGGTCGAAGAGAAGACGCGCTGCCCGCCGCCGCCGCCTTGGAGATGATCCACACCTACTCCCTCATCCACGACGACCTGCCTGCGATGGACAATGATGACTTGCGCCGCGGCAAACCAACCTCTCACGTGGTATTCGGGGAAGCGATCGCCATCCTGGCAGGTGACGCGTTGCTCACGCACGCCTTTCATGTCCTTGCCACTTCTTGTATCAAGAGCGATCCCCATAACCAAGTCGATCAAGTCGACCAGGCCCATAACGCCCGGCGCCTCCGAGCCGTGGGAGTCCTCGCCGCAGCGGCCGGCATGAATGGAATGATCGGCGGTCAAGTGATCGACCTCGAGTCCGAAGGAAAGAACGTGGACGCGTCGACGCTCGATCGGATCCACCGTAAGAAGACCGGCGCCCTCATGGAAGCGGCAGCGCGTCTGGGAGCGCTCATGGGTGGAGGCAGCGACGAAGAGATCGAGCGGATCGCCCAATTCGGTCGCGAGATAGGGCTGGCGTTCCAGATCGTCGACGATCTCCTGGACGTAGAAGGCGACCCGGCAGAGCTGGGCAAGTCGGCGGGTAAAGACCTCGAAGCCGGCAAGGCCACGTATCCCGCCATCCATGGGCCCGAGCGGGCACGACACCGAGCCAAAGAACTGGCCGAGCAGGCGATCGAATTGGTGACGCCTCTCGGGCCGAAGGCGGGGCCACTCTCTCTTCTGGCCCGACGCGTCGTCGATCGAAGCTCGTAACGATTCTCGACGCGTTCTTCATTGGGCTTCATTTGGCGGATGAAAAAGATGCGTTTGGATCGGCTGATCGTCGAGCGAGGATTGGCTCCAACAAGGGAAAAGGCGAGGAGATTGATTCTGGCGGGCGAAGTATTGGTGGACGACATGCCTGCGGAAAAGCCGGGCACCATGATCAGAAGCGATGCCGCCATGCGGCTCCGACACCCCCTATCGCCCTACGTAGGACGGGGTGGAGAGAAACTCGCGGGGGTTTTGATCGATCTGGGAATCGACGTGAAGGGGCTACAGGTCCTCGACGTGGGAGCTTCCACGGGCGGCTTTACCGATTGCCTCCTCCAGCATGGTGCGAGCCACGTCACCGCACTCGATGTCGGCAAGGGCCAACTCGATTGGAAGCTGCGCAGTGATCCGCGAGTCACGCTGATCGAGGGCGTCAATGCGCGTCAGCTCCAAGCGGACGACTTTCCCGAGCGGTTCGACCTTGTGACGATCGACGTCGCATTCATCTCACTGAGTAAGATATTGCCGGCCGCGGCACCACTACTACGAGAAGGTGGTCGCGTCCTCGCGTTGGTGAAACCTCAGTTCGAGCTCTCCCGAGAGGAAATCGATTCGGGCGGCGTGGTGCGCGATCCCGACAAACATTTTCGTGCCGTGACTCGCGTGATGGAGTCGGCGCAGAATTCCGGGCTGACCGTCAAAGACCTGGCGGCGTCTCGCATCACCTGGCTCAAGGGAAACCAAGAGTTCTTTCTGCTAATGAGACCCGGCGGAATGACGACGTCGGATATCGAGGGGCTTCATCAGCGGGCCAGAAAAATCTGTAAGCAGGAGTAGCCGGAAGTGGCAACGAAACGAGAGAAGATTCGAAAAGTAGCCATCGTCGCGAAGCCGCACATGGAGGAAGCCACCGCGGTGGTCCGCGCGCTCACAAGGTGGCTGAAGCGACACCATGTCGAGCCGCGAGTCGAGGTGCGGGTCGCCCAGCGTCTCGACGACAAGCTTCCGAGCTTTCCCGTGGCAAAACCACCCCACGACGTGCAGCTCTTCATCGTTCTCGGTGGTGACGGGACGCTCCTCTCGGTGGCGAGAGCCATGGGCGCGCGTCAAATCCCTATCTTGGGAGTGAACCTGGGGAGCCTGGGCTTCTTGACCGACGTGGCTTTGCCCCAGCTCTACCCGGCTTTGGAGTCGATTCTGGCGGGAGACTACGTCATTCAGTCCCGCATAATGCTCGATGCCGTCCTCCGGCGGGACGGGCAGATGCGGACCCGTCAGACGGTTCTAAACGACGTGGTCATCACCAAAGGAGCAATCGCCAGAATCATCGAGGTCGAAGTGCGCATCAACGATGAGCCGGTCGCTATGGTTCGAGCGGACGGGATCATCGTCTCGACCCCCACCGGCTCCACCGCCTACTCGCTCGCCGCCGGCGGCCCCATCTTGTATCCCGGTCTAGGCTCCATATTGATCACTCCCATCTGCCCGCACACGCTGACGCAGCGGCCGGTGGTCATCTCCGACCGTTTGACTGTGGATCTCACCCTACGCGGTGAGCCTGACGAGGTCTACGCGACCTTCGACGGCCAGGCGAGCGAAGTGATGGAAACCGGTGATACGGTTAGCGTGCGCAAGAGTCGGAGTGCCGTGAAGCTCGTCAACTTTCCGGGCGATGAGTACTTCCAGCTACTACGACACAAATTGCGGTGGGCAGAGCACCCACGCTCGCGAGAGAGTCGTGGTCCGATGTTGCCCCTAGTCAAGAAGACCAAGAAGACCCGAGACCGGAGCTAGAAATCGTGGAAGAAGAACGAGCCGACCAAAAGGACGACCAGTCGAGCTCTGCTCCCGCGCCAGATGAAAAAGACCAGAATCTCCGCCGGCGCATGGTGATCGTCGGCGCCGGCCAGACCGGCAGGTCCCTGGTGCGGCTCCTGTCCGCGGCCTGGGACATCGCCATCCTCGACATCGATCAGACTAAGCTGGATACTCTCAAGAAAGAGGTTCCCGATCGTCCCATTCGGGCTTTCAACAAGGACGGAACTAGCCTCATCAATCTGCGCGAAGCCGGCATAGAAGGGGCGGAGTTCGTCGCAGCCCTGACCAACGTGGACGAGGTGAACATCGAAACGTGCCGGGTCGCACTCTCCGTCGAACAGCCACCCACTGCGATCGGAATCCTGCGGCAGCCGAAACACATAGAGAAACTGAAAGAGGTCGGCGCCGTCGCTCTCACGCGTCCGGCAGCGATCTCCGGCTTGGTCTTCAATCAGATCGAGCGTGGACAGCAGGTCGCCATCAACGTCGGCTTGGGACGAGGCGAGATTGTGGAGATACCGGTGCTACCGACCTCGCCGGCCGTCGACGTGCGCGTGGCTGACCTGAGAGCGGGCCGATGGTTGGTGGCGGCCATCTACCGCGGCGACAAGTTCATGGTGCCGCACGGTAACGTCGTGATCCGAAACGGAGATCGGTTGCTACTTACCGGGGACCCCGACATCCTCCCCCACATCGGCGACTACCTGCGTGCCGGCGTGGCCCGGTTCCCACTGCAGTACGGGATCCGAATAGTGGCCATCGGGGAAGTCCGTTTACCCGAACGATACCGAAGCGAGCTCGAGTTCTTCGCCTCTCATACTCGCACGCGGGCCCTACGATTGCTCGTGCCTCAGAGTGCCGCCAGTCCGGAGATGCATCTGGATCGAGTTCGCGTCGAGGTGGCGACCTTTTCCGCGCCCGAAGGCCCCGAAGCCCTGATACGACGGGACCTCTCCTCCCTCGATTGTGGCTGCTTGGTCGTTCCCAAGAAACCACCGAGCTGGCTGAGCCGGCTCGGGTTGGTGCGCCCGTCGTTTGCGAGGCTCATGGAGCTCCTCCCCTGCCCGATTTTCCTCGCTGCCGGCACTCACCCCTACCGGCGCATACTGCTTCCGGTAACCGATCCCGAGGCGTCACTCCTATCCGCGGAGCTCGCCATCGACCTGTCGCGCCAACTCGATCTCAAGATCACTTCGATTGTGGTCACCGCGCCGAGTTTCATCGGAGGGCACGAGGCAATCGAGGAACAGAAAAGAGCGATGAAGACCGTCATCGACATGGCGTCGCTCTATCATATGAAGATCGAGCAGGTTCACCGCGAGGGAAACCCGGTGACCGAAATAACGCGCGAGGCGGGCGATGGAGATCTCTTGATAGCCTGCAGCTCCGCGGGCCGCCGAACGTCTGTCTTCAATCCCGACCCGACGATGCACGTCATCAATCGTGCGTCCTGCTCCGTCCTCGCACTTTCCTTCCGGAAGCGTCCCGCAAGCAACTGAGCGAGCCGAACCCGCCCCTTCTGGTAGCGGTCTAGTGTCCCGTCTCGGAAGTCATGTTGCATTCGAGCGCGGATGCTAACATCACTTCCGAGACGAGACACTAGTTGGGCAAGACCGGTGCGAGTTATTGGTAACCGGCCGGCGACTCCGTTGTAGGTAACAGGCCACACCCCGGCCTCTTTGACAGCCGACTTCCCCTGCCGGCACGGGGCTGAGGATATAGCAGCGAAGCCACTTCGAGGGCTGTTCCAGGGTTGGCGGGCCGTGGTACGAAGATTGCTTCCCTCTGGCTGGTCTTCCAGAACGTACTGCGGAGACGGCCCAGGGAAAAGGAGATCGGCATGTTTCAAAAGAAGGCGGCTTCCTCGGAACCCAACCCCGCCGAAACGTTACCGAGCCGGCTCCGGGAACGGAAACGGTGATCGGTCCCGGCGTTCGAGTCGAAGGCGATCTGAAGAGCCCGGCCGGCGTCGAGCTCCTCGGCACGGTCGAAGGAAGCTTCGAAGTGGCCGGTCTACTCGTCGTCCGCGAATCGGGCCGAATCACCGGAGATGTCACCGCGCAAGACGTGATCGTACAAGGGGTGGTCGAGGGCCGGGTCATTGCGGCACAGCGGATCGAGCTCGGCCCGTCGGGGCGTATCCAGGGAGACATGCGAGCCAAAACGGTGTCCATCGCGGAGGGAGCTTACTTCGAGGGGAAAGTCGAGATGACGGCGCCCTCCGACTCGTCGCAGCGGCGGAGGAAAAAAGTCCTGGTTCCCGCCGAGGCAGCAGTTTGACTTCCCTGTCTAGTGGAAGCTACTTTAACGGGGATCCTTAGACAGCGCGCCGGTAAAGGACTCGCCGACATGTGGCGCCGTGAAGTGCCGCATCCTAGCGGGGGAAGATCTCTATGAAACGCTCACTCGCACTTGCCGCGCTCGTCTTAGTCGCTGGGGCACTGGCGACTGCCCCACCCGCCGTAGCCCAGGATGTCCAGCACCAAACGCATTGGCTGGTCCTGCGCATAGACCCGGTGCTCCATGGCCCCGTCGGCTTGGATGATCGCCTGCACGCCGCCCTCGGTCGGTCGTAGCTCCATGCTTTTCAGAAGCTCGCCGTCTTCCATTCGAGCTCGTTCTGCGGCAGGGGTGGGAGCGCCGACTCCGTATCCGAGGACCACAACGACAGGGACAGGACCGCGACGGCAAGGGGGCTGGCCGCAGTCAAACTACCGCCTTTTTTCATGACGCCTCTTTAGGTTTTAAGGTTCGGTGAAATTGGTTAACTCAATATATCGAGTACTTTGCCGAATGTCAACGACGTTGGGCTCGCCCCTAACCCCCTGCGACGTGGCACCCTCGCCGCGTCAGCCCCGGTGACCTTGGACACCGCGGCCGTACCGGCCTCGCTCTCGCTCAGAGGTTTTTCCCTCGGTTAGGCAGGTGTGTCTGTCTCGAACAGGTATGCCTGTCCGGGACCGAACGCGAGCAGACCCGACAGTTTTGTCTTGCGGCGGTTGAATACGGGCTCGCTGCCATCGAGAGTCCTGACGGTTCCGCCGCCCGCGCTCACGAGCGCGGCACCGGCTGCCACGTCCCACTCATGCTTCGGGATGAGAGTCCACGTGGCGTCGGCCAGACCGGCCGCAACGCGCGCCAGTTTGTAAGCGACCGAGCCCATCGGTCGAACCGTGAAGCCCTTGTTCTCGTACACGGCCCACTCGCCTCGCTTCACCTCGCTCCGGCTGGCCAGAACCAAAGGCTCGTTGCCTTTGCGGCGAACCGGAACCGGCAAGGCCTCGCCGTTTAGACTGATTCCGGTCTCCACAGAACCGAGGAAGAACTCTCCGGCTGCAGGATTGCAGATGCCGCCGGCCACGGCTCTCCCATCCTCGACGAGACCGATGGATACGCACCATTCGGGAATCCCCTCCACAAACTCCTGGGTACCGTCGATGGGATCGACCACCCAGACTCGCTGCCGATCCAAACGAGAAGGCTCGTCAGCCGTCTCTTCGGAGAGCCATCCCTCGTCCGGCCCAGGGAGTGTTTCCAGCAAGAGCTCGTTGACGGCCTGGTCTGCGTCGGTCACGGGGCCATGCCCTCCTTTTTGTTTCGTGTTGAGCTTGTCAGGTGTGAAAGAAGCAGCGATGCGCGCGGCCTCCTCCAGGGCTTTCTTTATTCGGTCCAGATCCTCTCTTCGTCGTTCGGTATCATGGCTGCTCACAATAGGGTCCACCCGTCTTTCGGTAGGAGCTTTTGAGAAGCCATTCTAACCCACGCCCGAACGAACGTGCTTGGAGGGACGGCGTTTGGCGCCGCCCCCCCAAGCCCTGGGTTGGGAAAAGACTCAGAAGGAGCCACACCGGGCCTCCCGCCTGGGAAGCACGGATCCTCGCGGCGGGCCTTTCAGCTTAAACGGTCTTCCCGGCCGCAGAAGTTGTTTGTTTACTGAAGGAGAGATGATACGGGAAAACGGGCGGGATCGCAAGAGCCCCGCCGCAACCCGAGTCGAAGTTCTCAGTCGCTGACGCCTATGTAACCCTGGCCCTCGAGGTGCAACATGATTTGGTTCGCCGCTTCCTCCGGGCTCATCTCAGTGGTGTCGATGGCTACGTCGGCATCGGTCGGCTCCTCGTAAGGGTCCGAGATTCCGGTGAACTCCTTGATGATCCCCGCCCGCGCTTTGGCGTACATGCCCTTACGATCCCGTTGCTCGCACACATCCAGCGGAGTCGCGATGTGCACCAGAATGAAACCGCCAAGCTTGTCGATGGTCCGGCGCACCTCGCGGCGGACGCGTTCATACGGCGCAATCGGGGCGCAGATGGCGATCCCGCCGTTTTGGGAGATCTCCGAAGCTACGAAACCGATGCGCAGGATATTGATGTCGCGATGCTCCTTCGAGAAACCGAGCTCGGAGGAAAGGTTCTTGCGAACGATGTCGCCGTCCAACAGAGTGACCGGACGCCCGCCCAACTCAAGTAATTTGACGAGGAGGACGTTGGCGATCGTCGACTTGCCGGAGCCCGAGAGTCCCGTGAAAAAAACTGTGAACCCCTGCTTGTGACGCGGAGGGTGCGTGCGCTGGAGCTCCTCAGCCACTTCGGGAAAGGTGAACCAGCTCGGGAGTTCCTGTCCTCTAGCCAGTCGCTCTCTCAGGTCGGTTCCAGAAATATTGAGGGTCCGCGTTCCCTCCGCGACTTCGTCCAACGGAACGTGGGTGCCTTGCTCCTCGACGTAGACTACCATCTTGAACGGAACCATGGCGACACCAAGCTCTTCTTCGTGTTTCTGCAGAAGCTCCTGGGCATCATACGGGCCGTAGAACGGTTTGCCTTTCGAATCGCTCCCCGGCCCTGCGTGGTCGCGCCCCACGATCAGATGCGTGCAACCGTAGTTCTTGCGAATGATCGCATGCCAAATCGCCTCACGAGGGCCGGCCATCCGCATGGCGAGAGGCAGTAGAGCCAATTTCACCGTGTTGCGAGGATAGTGAGGTAGGAGCGCCTGATAACACCGCACGCGTGTGTAGTGATCGAGATCGCCGGGCTTGGTCATCCCGACGACCGGGTGGATGAGTAGGTTGGTCTCCGCCTCCTTGGCTGCCCGCAGCGTGAGCTCGTAGTGGGCACGGTGCATCGGATTGCGAGTCTGGAAAGCGACGACTCGTCGCCAACCGAGCTTCGAAAACGCCGCCCGCAGCTCTTCCGGCGTAAAGCGTAGAGAACGGAAATCGTAGTGACTAGGATGCTGTAAGCCGTCTAGTCGTCCCCCGACGTAGAAGGGATGCGCCTGGTCGAGCACATGAGCCACGCCGGGATGCTCCCGGCTGTCCGTCCCGAAAACGGCCTTTGCTTCTGCTTCCGGATCGGGCTGCCACACTTCCTCGACGTGAAGAGCGGCCAACATGACGCCTTCCGGGTCCCGCAGAGCCAACCTGGACCCCGGCTTCAAGGTCTCCACCAGCTCGGCCGTGACGTCGAGCGTCACGGGAATCGGCCACAAGGTGCCGTCCGCCAACCGCATGGACTCGCAGACCTTGTCGTAGTCGGCACGCCCCATGAAACCGGTCAACGGGGAGAATCCCCCATTGAGAAGCAGCTCTAGATCACATTGCTGCCGGGGAGTGAGATCCCATGAGGGCCAATCACGGGACTCCGCCTGAAGTTTCTCACGCTGTTCGTCAGAAACGATGAGGTTTTGCAGCGTTCCGCCGTGGGGCTCAACCAGATGCGTAGGCACGAAAATCTCCTATCGAAGAAGAAGCGGTGGTATGAGCCTATGCTCTGCTACGGGCTGAGCGAGGGCTCGGTCACACGTTCTCGCAGGTGGACCAGCGCCCTTCGGGTGCTTTGACCGACGCCAATCCGTGTTGTATGCCACAACAGCCCACGCTCGATGGATATGCGCTGGGCCGCCAATGACGGCAGCCAATATATTCAATGGCGGCACTCAAGTCAACATCGACGCCTGAACGAAATGGCCCGAGCTTGTGCGACATTGCCTTTCGGGCCTCCCCCCCCGCGTCGCGATATGCCGCCGATATGCCGCGATGTTGCGTTTTCCAAAATCACATGGCACAATCATGAGAGTACGTTTCCCTTTCAGTCTAAGTACCAGAAGAAAACTCGAGACGACGCCGAGATCGTGGTCGCTATCGGCTAGCGTACCGAGGGGGCCGTCTCTTCAGGTGATCCAATGAGATTGAGCCAGAAGCCATTCTTCGCCGGCCTTACCTTCAGCGTAGTGTCGGCGCTCTTCATCACCGCCACGACCGCCCTCGGCCAAGACGTCAACCTCATCCAAACGGAGGTCGATTCGGTGGTCGAGGAAAGCCTGTGGATGTGGGGCCCCTTGCGGCTGACACCGCAGATCCGCTTCGGTGCGGGTTACGATTCCAACAGCTTGTCCTCGGCCGTGGAACCCGTCAACGATTTCGCGACCACCATCGCCCCCGGGATCCGAATCGCCGCTCCCATGCGGAATCGGGCGTCCTCGACTTCTATCAAGAACTGGACTTCGTCTACTACCATCAAGTCGAAAGCCTGCGTGACGTCTTTACCGTCACGCGAGTCGGCGGAACGGTGGGAGGCCGGAGAGTGCTCTTCCGGGTCCAAGACGAGTTTCGTGGCGGAAAGGCCCGTCCCACCAGTGAGTTCGACGTGCCGGCTGAGCGTCGCAACAACGTCCTGCGGGCCGCCCTCGAAGTGGCACTTGGCAACAAGCACCTGCTGACGACCACGTATTCGAACAGACGCTTAGAATACGAAGATATTGTGATCGATCCACTGCGACGCATCGATCTCCTGAACCGCTCGGTGCAAACGTACGACCTGCGGCTGACGCGGCGTCTCAGCGCCAAGACTTCTGCCGCGGTCGAAGGTTCATACGAGACGATGGACTTCGACGAGGCGGCGTCACTACGCAACGGCCACGCGTACATCGGCTCGGGGGGGCTCCTCTTCAACCCCAAGACCAACGTGCGCGGCGAAGCGTGGCTGGGCTACAAGCAGATGCTTCCCGAGTTCCCAGAGCAACCCGAATACCAAGGGCTCATCGGGTCGGTCGATGTGCAAACGCGCCTCGGCGATCGATTCGACGTCACCACACTCTACTCGCGGGACACACTGCCGTCGGTCGTGAGAGGCAACTGGTTTTTCATCGAGCACCGCTTCGGTGGAGCGGTAGACGTCTACGTGACGCGCTCCTTCTACGTCAGCCCGGGCGCCACATTCGGCAGGAACAACTACCCGCGCCCCACGACGCTGCTCGACGACGAAGGACAGCTAGTGGAAGAACGCATCGAGGATCGGTTCGACATCTACACGTTCAGCGTGAACTACCGGATGGGAGAGTCTGGACGGCGAGACTCCAGGGAAACTACCTAAACAGGGAGTCGAACTTCCGTCCCTTCACCAAAGATAGGTTCTACTTGACCTTCGGCGTCTCGACCGATATCACCAAGCCCTAGTGTCCTGTATCTCATAGAAAATTATGGAGTTGAATGATGGCTGGCACGTCTCGAGCAAGGCGTCGATTTGCTATGGATCTATCGATACAGGTATAATGGCCGCTCCGACACACTAAACAGAAAGATTCCAATGAAATCAATGGCAGTTGCGTCGAGGGTTGTTCACGAAAAGTACGGTCTTGGTGTGATCACCGAGGTCGATCCCCAGTACACCACCATCAACTTCGATGAGCACGGCAAGAAGAAGTTCGTCACCGAAATCGTTAGCCTCAAGGGCAGCGATGAGCCACCCCCCAAGCGCCGGCGGGGGGGTCGCAAACCGAAAGCCTCGTAGGTCTGAGCTCGCCATCACTCGACGAGATCGTTCTCGTCGAGCGCAAAGTCCCCTTTATCCGCAGCGGCTAGAAGCTCGCGTGCCCGTTCCGCATCGGCTTCTGGGACATGGATCTCGACCAGCCCCAGACCGTCAACGGTGAAGCCATGCGTCTTGCGCAGGCTTTCGCCTTGAAACGAGCACGGCATGTCGTTTGCCTCGAGAAAAGCGCGAACCTGCTGCGCGTCGATTTCACCGCTGGCTGTATAGACGCAGGTAGATTTCTTGTTCACAGGGGCGCTCGGGCGGGCAGCTAGCGAACGGTCCAACGGTCGAGCTCGGTGTCCCACAGGTACTCGATGTTCTTGTCGAACTCATCGGTGGAAGTCGAACCGTCGGGATCGTACACTCGGCTGGTGATCTTGAAACGAATGGTTCCGCGCCATGGAGGACCGTTTTCGTTCGACGGCTTTCGCACCTGCACGTCTTCGATCTCCCAGTTGGCCGTCACCCCAAACGCGGGATCCAGTTTTTCGCCCTCCGCCTTCAACTCTTGAGCCTCTTCCCGCAGAAGTGAGAGAACCTCCTCCTGCGCCGGCGCGCCGGCGCCGATCGTACCGCAGGAGCCTAGGAGGGCGGCCAGAAGCGCCACCGTGGCGATCGAGGTCTTCTTCCTTCGTCCCGGGCTCGGAACGAGAGTCCGACGTTGCATCGTCAGGTTGTGCTGCATGGAACGAGGCTAGCAGGCCGCCATGGCGAGGTCAACCTAGTGCCCTGTATCAGTAATTCGTCACCTAAGTCTCGGCCCCTTTTGCGTGCTGGCTTCGTTGCGCCATCGTTCCAATTCGGCCTTCGGCCTAGCCCTCCGCTCGACAAGCTCGCTGCGGAAGGCGGCTCGAAATATCCAGATATGACTTCGTCGGCACGCCTTGCCAGCACACAAAATGGCCTCGAGCCTTAGGCAACGATCTACTGATACGGGACACTAGCCAAAGAAAAAGGACCGGCCTCCATAAGCGCGGGAGGTGCCGGTCCTCTTGTAAAGAGGTGTAACGAGCGGCCGAGCCTAGTGCCACTTGATGGCGTCGTTCATCTCGGCGATCGCGTTCTCCACGGCTTTCGGTCTACCGGTCAAGTACTTTCCCGCCATGGGATCGGCGGCGCGAAAATCGAGCGATCCAACTTTCCGTGTCGTCGTCTCTCGAATGTAGATCTTCCCAGTCGGGAAGTTATGCGGGACGGCAACGGCCTCCAAGAAGGCGATCGGTGCGAACTCCATGAACTCATCGATAGGCATGGTGATGCTGAGCTCGGCGTCTATCTTCCCGGCGTAATCGGCCGAGTCATGCAATCTTACCTCGCAGCTTCAGCGATCGGCTTTCCGGATCTTCTCGCCATAACCCTCCATCATTTCGGCCACTTTGGAGTCCAGTTTCTGCTGGAGGGCCTTCTGGTAATTCTCCTGGCGACCCTTGTTCTGGGCGTGGACGTTCGAAGAAATCATCAACCCCGCGATCGCCGTCAGCGCCAGCGACCAAATCGCAACTCCTCTCATTCACTCACCTTCATAGGATGCTCTAGCTCGAGCAGGTTTAGCCGTCGTCTCTGAGTTCTTGCGAAGAGCGTCTTAAGCGGACGACCCTCCGATAAGGGAAAGTTTCCTTGGTTGATCGAATTTTTTATTGTAACACGCGATGCCGCAGAGGTCCAAGAGTTGACGACCTCCCGAGACTGCCGGCGATGAAATTACTGGTTTGTATACAACGGTTTGGCGGGTTCCCCAAGCTCGAGGGGGGAATGGGAAAAAGCGGCCTCGGCGGATGTTGGAGGGACACCGTCACGAAGGACTAGGTTCTCACCGGAAAGGGCGCTCAGACGCGGCCCAGGCAGCACGATGCCCAGTAGGTTGAGCGGATCGGCAGCCGCGAGCCGAACCTCTTCGTCGTCCTTGTCGGCCCGGCGAACCGACCGCAGGAGCTCGACGGCCTCGGGCAAAGCGTACTGCTCGCCCAAGAACCCACCTACGAAACTGCCGCCGCGGAAAGCTCGTAGCCCTGGAGCTGACGGATGATCTCGAGAGTCCCGTCGACACCATGCAAGCGATTCCCTGAGCTCACGTGTTGCCATCGGAGAAGGAAACGCATGAAGTCTTGTGTCGTGACCGGCTCGATCTCACGCCGCAATTTGCCGAGAGTCAGGCGGTGAATGCGCGCCAACAACCTGCGGTTACACCATTCGATCTCGGGATTCGAGCCGTCCCGCCGACGGAACTGTCCGCGCAGCACTTGGCCTTCCCCTTCCAGCTTCAGGAGTCCCGCGTCGACGACTTCCCTCGGCAACGCCAGACGCTCGGCTAATCCGGTGGCGGTCTGTGGACCGGTAGACTCCAGCCAACCGCGAAGAATCTCCGCGGCTGCTGCTTCTCGGCCCTCGGGAACGCCGCCCGCCGGTGGTACCGAGTCGATCTCCGTCGCAAAATCCCCTTCTGGATGAGCCACCCTCACCAGATCCATTCGCTCCGCTGCCACCCAAAACCCTTTGTTGCCAACTCGCAGCGTGGTGGCGCGACGTTCCTTCGAAAGCTCAGCCAAGAAAGGCTCCCACTCCGCCATCGGTTCCGCGGTGGCGAGCGTCAACATCGCGTCGTGAAGCTCGTCTGCGTCACGCACCACCGGCCAGGATTCCGACTCGACTTCCGTGATTGCTGCCGGATCCAAAGAGCCTGCCTCTTCGACCAGCTCACCAGGAAGTGTAAGGCACTGAGCTGATTCTTTGTTTCGGATATTGTAGCTATTTTCATCAGCCTGTTATGGCTTGATCTATAGCGCCGGTCAAACGCTAGAGGAGATCCCTCACTGAATCAGGCTCTTACGCTGGTAGAGCCGGCCGTCTCGGAAGCCGAGACGCCGGTAGTACTCTCTCGTGCCGACACTGGAGATGACCGCCAGGCTCGAAAAGCCGACTTCCCGGGCGAGCGCGTCCGCGCGACCGATGAGCCTTCGCCCCAGGCCGGCGTGTTGCGCCTTCCGTTCGTCTTTCTCTCCTAGAGCCGCAGCGGCACCGTAGACGTGGACCTCGCGGATCATGGCGCTCGTTCGAATCTCGTCGATGAAAGAGTCCCGGTCCGGCAGGGCAAGCCGTAAGAACCCGGCGATCCGATCGTCTTCGTTGATGAACTGCAAGAAGACCTCGTCTCCGATGGAGCTGCGGTAGCGAATCTCGTCGAGCCGCATCCCGTCCTCTCGGATGCGCTCGCCCCGGATTTCCCGACTCCGAATGTCCCGGCACTTATGGCCTCGTGCGGCTAGCTCGGCTTCCGCGAGGCCTCGGAAGTTCGTCGTCTTGTTTCCATCCAGGATGTCGTCGCCCGGGATGTCCCGGATCACGCGACTGACACGGCAGTAGCTGGGCACGACCGAAAGGCACGCCACCAGTACTTCCAGAAGCTCGTCGTGTGTGTAGGGTCGCCACTCCCCTGCCCGATAGGCGTTCATTAGCTCCGCGCTCTCGATCAAGCTGCACGGATAGATTTTGAGCTCATCCGGCCGGAAATCCTGGTCGGAGAATAGCTGCACGAAGTCAGCGATGTCGCGATCGGGCGAGGAGCCGTGGAGATTCGGCATCCAATGAGCCTGGATCTTGAAGCCTGCCTGTCGCAGGAGCCGAATGGCTCTGCGCGTGGTCGTCACGTCGTGGCCGCGCTTGTTCAGAGTCAGAACGTCATCGGAAAGGCTCTGGATCCCAATCTGCACCTTGGTCGCACCCAGGCCGCGCATGCGCTCCACCTCGGCCTCGGTCACGTGGTCCGGCCTCGTCTCCACGGACAGCCCCACGCAGCGGTGGGAGCAGGTCTCGTTCAGGAAGTGCGCGCGCTCGAGATCGGTGAGCGAAGAGCACTCCGTTTCGTTGACCAATTCACCATCTTCGACCGATCGCAAGAAGCCGGAGACGATGTCGTTGTACGGATTGGATTCGAACTCCCCGTCGATTCGCTCGGCGAGATCCAGGTAGTTCACGCGGCGGTGATTGGAGCTCTCCCGAGGGTTCTCGCTATCGAAGTCGTTCATGGCGTCGAAACAACGCCGGACGAACCAATACTGGTAGCCCTCGGGGTAAAAAGACCAGGTCCCGCCAAGAACGATGAGCTCGATCTTCTCGATGGGATGGCCCATGCGCCGTAGTGCACCGAGGCGTGAGTACGTTTGCTCGTACGGATCGAAGGCGTGTTGCGCGGCCCGCTGCGCTCCAGGCTCGCGGGAAAGATAACTCTTGGGCATGCGCACGTCGTTGGGACAAAAAATGCATTGGCCGGGGCAAGGAAACGGCTTAGTCAGGATCGTCACCGGGGTGACGCCGCTCAGCGTCCGCACCGGCTTCATCCTCAGCTTCTCGACGAACCGATCGGAACGAGGCGACCAACCTTCGAGCTTCGCCAGGTGGTGGTAGCCCTGGATGATCTCGCTCTTCGAGAAGTACTCTTTTCCGTCTTTGGGATACTTCCTGAGAATCCGATCGAGCTGGATGGGTCGGGTCGGAGGGGCTGCTTCGATCTCCCCGATGATGGTACGGAGCTCTCGCTCGTAACGCTCGGGCTCGAAGCGGTACGGTGTCAACCAGGTCGTTTTTTTCATAGACTCAAGCAGTGAATCGGGAAACTATTCTAGCACTCAACCGAATCAACAAGGAGTTCTACAGCCAGCGCGTCGAGGAGTTCGTCGCTACGCGACGGCGCCCCTGGCGAGGATGGCTGCGCCTGCTGGAACCGCTGAAAGAATCCGAAGACCCCCTCTCGGTGCTGGACGTCGGCTGTGGGAATGGGCGATTCGCGATGTTTCTGAGGGAACACCTTAAGAAGCCTTTCCGGTATCTGGGCATCGAGTTCAGCGCCACCGCGCTCGAGCACGCTCGCAAGAACCTCTCCGAGATGGTATCGGTGACACTGCTAGAGCACGACGTCACTGCCCATCTAACCGACCACCTCGTCCCACCCGACGTGCCCACTGATTTCTCGTTGATCGCGCTCTTCGGGTTTCTGCATCATATCCCGGGCGACCGGACTCGGAAGACTCTCCTCATCGAGCTCGCGCGGCATTTGGGTCCTAACGGAATCCTCGTCTTCTCCGTGTGGCAGTTTGGCCGCTTCGAGAGGTTTCGAAAGAAGATCGTTCCCTGGAAAGACTTCCTCGCGGGAACGGAAACCTCCATCGATCCAGGTGACCTCGAGCCAGGGGACCACATCCTTTCTTGGGGAGATACCGACCCCGCCTATCGGTTCTGCCATTTCACGGACTCGGAGGAGACCTCCCGCCTTGTGTCCTCCCTCCCGCTCGAGTGCGTCGAAGTGTTTTCTGCGGATGGACATACGAATGACCTCAATCAGTACTTTCTCCTGAAACAACGTCCCCAACAGGCCTCCTAGGCGAGGCCAAGCCGGTAGCCCGAGCGGCCCCACCGAATCGGCCCTCGTCTCGGCGTTTTGAGGTATATTGATGCGTGAACGTGTCGATTCTAGGAGGAAACGCATGCGTGCATGGCTCGTGATTGGAATCATAGTAATGACCGCCGCGGTTGCGGCCCCACAAGGGCTGCAGGTCGGCGACATGGCCCCCGAGTTCGAGCTCGAGGGCTCGGACGGGACTACCTATCGTCTCTCGGATTTTCGCGACAAGCAGGCGGTTGTGATCGCCTGGTTTCCCAGAGCTTATACGCGCGGCTGCACCATCGAATGCAAGTCGTTAGCGGAGAATGGACATCTAATAAAGGAATACGATGCCGCCTATTTCATGGCCAGCGTCGATCCCATCGAAGACAACAAGGGTTTCGCCGCGGAGCAGAACGCCGACTTCCCTCTTCTGAGCGATCCATCTAAAGAAGTAGCGACGGCATACGGCGTCCTGAATGCCGAACGCGGTGTCGCGAGGCGTTGGACGTTCTATATCGGAAAAGATGGCAAGGTTGCCGCCATCGATACCGAAGTCGAGCCGGCTACTTCGGCGGAGGATATGGCCGCTAAGCTCGGCGAGTTGGAAGTCGAGCGGCGGTAGGAAGACGCTCTACCAGCCCGTCAAGTTCTTGGAGCGACCCATGGAACAGGTCGTAAGGCAGTCCCTCCAAGAAGTGCGGGATGCTGCGGAGCGGATCCAAGACGTCATTGTCCACACGCCCCTGGTGTCTCTGCATACTTACCAGGACACCAGCGACATCTTACTGAAGCCGGAGATCCATCAGGCGGTCGCGTCTTTCAAGCTACGCGGAATCTTCAACGCCGCCGCCTGCCTCACCGACCAGGAGAAAGAGCGCGGGCTGACCACGGTGAGCGCCGGAAACACCGCGCAGGCGCTGGCCTGGACAGCCTGCTACTTCGGCGTCTCGGCGCGGAGCCTCATGCCCGACACCGCCCCCCGCTCCAAGATCGAAGCGGTGCGCGCTCGAGGTGCCACACCCGTCTTGGTACCGGTGGAAGACCTCTTCCGCTATCTCCGCGAGCGCGGTTGGGAATCCGAGGCTTACACCTACATTGATCCGTGGACCGACCGGAAAGTGATGACCGGACACGGCAGTATCGGTCTCGAGATCCTGGCCGATTGTCCGGATGTCGATACGGTTTTCGCCTCGGTGGGAGGCGGCGGGCTTATTGCCGGCGTAGGAAGCGCCCTCAAGGCGCTCAAGACCCCGGTAAAACTGATCGGGGTCGAGCCTGCGGGCTGCCCGTCGCTTCACGCGAGCTTCGAAGCCGGCAAGCCCGTATCGGTGGAATGCCATACCATCTGTGACGGCGTGGCGGTTCCCTACATTACGGAAGGAATGTATCCCCTGTTGCGAGAGCTCGTCGATGAAGTCGTCCTAGTGTCCGAAACGGATGTGAAACGAGCTATCCGGCGCCTCGCCCTCGAGGACAAGCTCGTCGTGGAAGGAGCGGGCGCTCTTCCCGTGGCGGCCGCCCTGGCCATGCCGAAGGAAAAAAGAGGCAGGAGCGTCGCGGTCGTGTCCGGCGGCAACATCGACGCCGACGAACTCGCAGCGATAATTTCGGGGACAGCTACTTAATCTTGTATCGTGGCTCACTTCAAGATTAAGTAGCTGTCCCCGAAATTGTCCGAAATTATCACGAAATAGCTAGCGAATCAGAGGGGCGATAACTAGGGACACGACCGACATTAGCTTGAGCAAGATATTGATGCTCGGGCCAGCCGTATCCTTGAAGGGATCGCCGACCGTGTCTCCGACGACCGCCGCCTTATGAGGATCGGAGCCTTTGCCGCCGAAGGCACCGCCTTCGATGTGTTTCTTTGCGTTGTCCCAGGCGCCGCCGGCGTTAGCCATGAAGATGGCGAGCAAGACTCCGGAAACGATGGCCCCTCCCAGGACTCCGGCCAGGAGGTGCTTATCCGTGAAACCGGCCGCCACCGGGATCAGAATAGCCATCAAACCGGGGACGACCATGCGCTTCAAAGCCGCCGCGGTCGCGATGTCCACACAGCGCGCGTAATCGGCCCGGGCCCCCTTCTTTCCTTCCAGCAGCCCCGGAATTTCTCTGAACTGCCGCCGCACCTCCTCGATCATGTCGAAGGCCGCTTCGCCCACCGCCTTCATCGCCATCGAAGAGAAGAGAAAGGGCACCATACCTCCCAGCAACAAACCTGCCAGCACGGTGGGGTTCAGAATGGAGAGCTGATCCGACTGGAGATCCGCCTGTTGCTGAAACGCCGCCATCAACGCCATCGCCGCCAGCGCCGCGGAGCCGATGGCGAAACCCTTACCGATTGCTGCGGTGGTGTTGCCTACCGCATCCAGCTTGTCGGTGCGGCCCCGGACCTCTTTGGGAAGCTCGCTCATCTCGGCAATGCCCCCGGCGTTGTCGGCAATCGGGCCGTAAGCATCGACCGCCAGTTGGATCCCGACCGTGCACAACATTCCCAGGCCGGCTAACGCGATCCCATAGAGACCCGCCAACTGATGCGTGCCAATGATGGCACCGGCGATCAAGACGAGAGGCCACCCGGTCGATTTCATGCCCAGCGCCAGTCCGGCAATGATGTTGGTAGCGGGACCGGTCTGTGAAGCCGCGGCGATCTCTCGAGCCGGACCGCGCGACTCCGACGTGTAGTATTCGGTGATGAAACCGATGGCGATGCCGACGGCCAGGCCGATCACCATCGCGCCGTACAGATTCAACCATGCTTCCGGGCACAGCGTCCGGATCACCGGGATAGCCGCTGCCAACATCACCACACCGGCCCCCAGAGTTCCCGCGTTGAGAGCCACTTGTGGGTTCTTTCCCTCGCTCGTCCGCACCACGAACGTACCGGCGATGGAGCAAGGGATTCCAACCGCGGCAAGGACCAACGGAAGGACCACGTAGTTCAACGGAGACATAACGGTCGTCCCGGCCGCTTCCAACCCCTGTACGTAAAACAGCCCGAGCACCATGCCACCGATGATGGCACCCGCGTAGGATTCGAACAGATCGGCTCCCATACCCGCGACGTCGCCGACGTTGTCGCCCACGTTGTCGGCGATGACGGCGGGATTGCGCGGGTCATCTTCCGGGATTCCGGCCTCCACCTTTCCAACTAGATCGGCACCCACATCGGCGGACTTCGTGTAGATCCCGCCGCCCACGCGCGCGAACAAAGCGATGGAAGAGGCGCCCAGGCTGAAGCCGGAGAGGATCTGCAAGACGCGATTCTGCATCACGTCGAGGGCCGTTCCAAAGAGATTCGAATAAAGAATGAAGAGGAGGGAAAGGCCGAGCACACCGAGTCCCACGACGGACATCCCCATGACCGTACCGCCCGAAAAAGCGATGTGGAGCGCCCGCGACATCGACTCCCGAGCCGCGTTCGTGGTCCGCACGTTGGCTTTTGTGGCCACCCGCATACCGAAAAACCCAGCCAAGGCCGAGCAGAGGGCGCCTACCAGAAAGGAGACGCCGACCAACTGAGTCCCGTTGGAGTAGTTCGCTAGGAAGAGTGCGACCGCCACCACAAGGGCAAAAATCGACAGAACGGAATACTCTCGTCGCAGGAACGCCATTGCCCCTTCCCGAATGAAAGAGGCAATCTCCTTCATGCGATCCGTTCCTTCGTCCTGGCGGGAGACGAAACCAGCCTTGTACCAAGCGAACAAGAGCGCGGCCACGCCCATCACGGGCGTCCACTGAACGACACTATTCACCCTCTACCTCCTTTAGTATGCTGAAGACCAGACGCGGCTCGTACGAGACCGAACCCAAAGAACCCGGCATTCTACCGGATTGGAGCGCTTTACCCCAAGCTCTTAATTGCACCCGGAAGCCCTTTGAAATCAACGAGGCCGAGACATAGAATGCTTCGCTCCGGGAGGTTGAGGAAAACGTGACACGGTCGTGCCTTGCCTTGCTTCTTTTCGCCCATGCGGGTCTCGCCGCGGCGCAGAGCTTGGACTACCCGGTGGACGTCGCCGTGGATGCCAAGGGCGTCGTGCACGTGGCCGACAACCAGGCTCACGCGCTCTTCAAGTTGGAGAACGGAACGGTCAGAGTCGTCGCTCAGGGTCAGGGGCTTCCCCGCACGCCGCTCTTCGGCATCCGGCACATCGCCCCCGACAAAACCGACGGCGTTTGGATCGCCAGCGACCCGGCCACAATGAAGCTTTATCGCATCGACGCAGCCGGAAACATCGAGCCCATCACGGATGACGATCGTTTCGTCACGCCATGGGGCGTCGCGGTCGAGCCATCCGGGGCCATCTTGGCAGTGGATCGCGTGACCCAACGGCTAAGACGGGTGACCGCCGATGGAGTGACCGACGTCGCGGAGGTGCAAGCACCGCGCACGATCCTGTTTGACAAGGAAAATGCCATCGTCATCCTGACCGACCGAAACCTCGAACGCATCGGGGAAGACGGCAAGGCCGTGCCTCTGCTCGCGTCGCCTCCATTCGAGTTTCCGCACGATGCCGTCCTCCATTCCAACGGGAACTACTACGTCAGTGATGGCTACGCTCGCGCCATCTGGCAAGTGACGCCCGCGGGTGAGGTGACAGCGCTCGTTCAAGGTGATCCGCTCCAAAGTCCCCAGGGTCTCGCCCTGGACAACGAAGGAAACCTACTCGTCGCCGACCCGCACGCCAAGAGCATTTTTCGAGTGAGTACCAAGGGAGAAGTCAGCGTACTTGCCCACTAGCTGTCACCGGCGCAACGTCGAGCGTGTGGTAAACTGTGGCAGTTTTTTCCATGAACCCTTGAGCGACTAATCCGGAGGAAGCTCGATGGAATCGCCAGGCGATCGCGGAAGCTGGGGCTCGCGCCTCGGCTTCATCTTGGCCGCCGCGGGATCCGCGGTGGGACTCGGGAACATCTGGGGATTTCCCACCAAGGTCGGCCAGGGGGGCGGTGCCGCTTTCGTCATCGTCTACCTGGTGTGCGTGATGCTCGTTTGTGCTCCCATCATGATCGCCGAGCTCGCACTCGGACGCGGATCGCAACGCGATCCGGTTGGGGCTTACAAGTTCTTCCGACCGGGCTCCAAGTGGTGGGTGGTGGGAGCGCTCGGCGTCATGGCCGGGGTAGGGATTCTCTCTTTCTACTCCGTCATCGCCGGCTGGACGGTGGCTTATATATGGTTCACCGCGTCCGGTAGTGTGGGTGCAACGAGCAGCGAGATCGAAACATTCTTCGGTGCCTTCACCGCCAATGGAACGCTCAACATCTTTCTGACCTTCGGTTTCCTCGCGGTCACCGCGGCAAGTATTTTGACCGGCGTTCGGTCCGGCATCGAGCGCGTTACGAAAGCGCTCATGCCTACCCTCTTGGCATTGTTAGTCCTCCTCGCCGTTCGCGCCATCACGCTCCCCGGCGCTGCCGAGGGGCTCGCGTACTACTTGCGGCCCGATTTCAGCAAGATCCTGGACGTCGGCGTGCTCAGCGCAGCGCTAGGGCAAGCGTTTTTCTCCCTCAGCCTGGGCATGGGAGCCATGATCACGTACGGAAGCTATCTGAGCAAGAAGGAGAGCATTGCGCAGGGTGCCCTGTGGGTCATCGCCCTGGATACTACTATCGCTCTCCTCGCCGGTCTGATCATTTTTCCCTCGGGATTCTCCATCGAAGGGTTCGATCCTAGTGCCTCCGGCCCTGGTCTTATTTTCACCGTCCTGCCCCAATTGTTTTCCACGTTGCCAGGAGGAGCCTTGTTCGGGACCGCGTTCTTTATTCTCCTGGCAATGGCCGCTCTCACGTCAACGATCTCGTTACTCGAGGTGCCGGTCTCCCATTTCATCGACGAATACCATTGGCCGCGAAAGAAAGCTGTGCTGGTCATCGCCACGGGGACCTTCCTGCTCGCCATACCGTCGGCTCTCGGCAACGGCGCAGTGAGCTCTCTCAGTAACTTCTCCGCCGGGCTCGGGGGAAACTTCCTGGGCTTGATGGCGATGCTCTGGAATAACTACGCACTTCCCGTCGGCGGCTTTCTCACCGCCGTGTTCGTGGGCTACGTCTGGAAGACCGAATCGGCGATGGAAGAGCTGTTAGCCAACAACACCTGGTTTCCCTATCCTCGCTTCTGGGGCGCCTTGATACGGTTCGTCGCCCCGGTAGCCATCGGTGCCATCATTTTGGTAACCATGTGGCCCCAGCTCTTCTCATAAGCCGCGGCGCAAGCCCATCCGTAATCACCCAAAGCTAGTGTCCTGTATCAGTAATTCGTCACCTAAGTCTCGGCCCCTTTTGCGCGCTGGCTTCGTTGCGCCATCCGTTGCAGTTCGGCCTTCGGCCTAGCCCTCCGCTCGACAGGCTCGCTGCGGAAGGCGGCTCGAAATATCCAGATATGGCTTCGTCGGCACGCCTTGCCAGCACACAAAATGGCCTCGAGCTTTAGGCAACGATCCACTGATACAGGACACTAGAATAGGGGCGAGGATCGCCCCTATTGAAATCGCCCAAGCCCTTGAGCCCACGTTCGAAGAGACGTCTGGCTTATTTGCTGGCCGGTCTTTTCTCGCTGGCGGTTCTGCTCCACCTGCCGCCCACGAAAAGACTCCTGCGACCGATCGTCGCCGCCACCCTCTCGTGGGCCGTCGGTGGATCGGTCGAGCTAGGCGCCCTGGACTACGCCCTATGGAGAGGCAGGCTCGAGCTCGCCGATCTCCGCATCGTTCCCGACCGGCGAAGATTCCCCTTCGAGCTCGCGGCGCAGCGAACGGAGCTGCACATATCGCCCCTCGGTCGGGTTCGCGTACGTTTAGACGGCCCCGAGCTCACGCTCTTTCGGCAAGAGAGCCCAGCGGTGGCATCGGAAAGCTCCTCTCTCACACGTTGGAACCCCCTCACGCTGTTGCGGCTCGAGCTCGCGAACGGAACCGTTCGCGTTCTGAGTCCCGCTGAGGAAAGCCGGCTCGCGCTCCGATCCGTGGAGCTCAACCTCGAGTGGTTGAGCGATCACTACCGGGCCCAAGTCAATGCAATGGACGGAAGGCTGGACAGCAACTCCGCTGAGATTCTTTTCGGCCCGCTCGAGGGTGTCTTCGAAATAAGAGGAGGCGAGCTCCAGGTCGTAAGCTCTCGAATCGAAAAAGGAGACTCTCGCGTCGAATTGAACGGCACGGCCACTTCCCTGGATCCCTTCCTCGGCGGTTTCGACGCCGACTTCCGGGCGGATGCGGAAATCCTTCGCGAGCTGAGCCCCGAAGCGGACGTACGCGGGGTAGTCGAAGGAAGCGCTCGCATCGACGGCGGGTCGGACGGGGTCCGGGTCTCGGCTGACATTCGGTCCGCGGGGCTCGCGTGGAACGACTTCGAGCCGTGGGCCATGGCCGCGGAGGCAACTCTCGCAGACGGCTCGCTGCGGTTCGAGAACGTGAGCCTGACCGGATACGGTGGGACGGTGCAGGCTGCGGCGCAAATCGATCTCACCCAGCAACGTCAGGCCGTGCAGATCGATTTCGATGGACTCGACCTGCGCCGCGCAGTCGGCGATCTCTCCGGTCGCGACGTTCCACTGGCATCCCACGCGACGGGTCGTCTCGAGCTCTCGACCACACGATGGAATCTTCAAACAGCAGAGGGCGCGGGCCGGGTGACGCTCGAGCCGTCGGACACGGCAGACGGATCGCCTTCATTTGCCACCGGCGGGGACGTGCTCCTCACGTTGCGGGAGGGAACCGCCACGCTCGAATCGCAAAGACTCTCCATCCCACAGGGAGAAATGGAGCTCACCACGCGCGTCCTGCCGATCGATCCGAGCGGTAGAATCGATGCCACCTACCGAATCCAGATCGACGATGTCAATGTCGTGACCCGGTTGCTTCCGGAGATGTCCGCTTCGATCGACGCCATCGATTGGGGAGGTGGCGTCATGGCGCAAGGACGAGCGAGCGGCCCCCTGTCGGATGTTTCCTGGAACGCCGCGCTAACCAGCCAGAATTTGCGGTTGCTTGGCGAACCGTTTGCGCTCGACGCGCAGCTCGGCCTCGCCCGTGACCTCCTTCGCGTCGATACGCTCTCCCTCCACGACCTTCGCCCCGGGCGGTCGGGGGCGGTCGGAGTCGAGGGACAGGTTCCTCTGGCTCCGCGGGCCGGCTCCTGGGACCTTCGTGGCGAGCTGGACTCTCTCGATATCGAGCGGCTGTCTCCTCTCATCGGCGCACCGGTTGAAGGACTGGCCACCGGGCGCTTCGAGATCACCGGGGATTTTTCCGATCCCGACTGGAGCGCCGAGATTCGTGCCACGGAGTTGCCGCTTCCCCGCGAGGGACAGGTATCGGTCGCGCTCCGAAAAAGAGGCCGGGATCTACTCATTGATAGGCTCCGACTTGCCTCCCCCGCCGGCTCCCTCAAGGCATCGGGAAGCTACCAACTGGACCAGAACCAAGTAGTCGCCAACGTGCAAGCACAAGAGATTCGTCTCACCGATCTTCCTCTACTCACTGAGAATCTCGGGGAGATCGATGGAGTGATTGATTCGCTCGAGGTCGAGCTTCAGGGACCCCTGATGACTCCCGGTGGCGTGCTACGTCTCGTCGTGCGTGAGCCTTCCTTCCGAGGACTAGCGCTCCCGGGTTTGGCCGTTAAGATCACGTCCAACGGAGAGTTTGCCGAGCTTAAGGCGCAGCTCGAAGATGGACGCAGGCTGCTCTCCGCACGCGGCGAGCTTCAGAGCCCGTATCCCATCGAGGCCTCGTTCGATCTCTCGGCGCTGCCGCTCGAGCGGCTTCTTCAATCCGATCTCCTTCTAGGAGATCCCGAGGTGCTCGCACAAGCTTGGGGCGAGCTCGAATTGGCGTTTCCGCTCCTCGATCCGAACGAGATCCAATATCGCGTCGAGGTGGAGCAGCTCGTAGGAAGCTACCACGGCATCGGCGGCGGTGCCGGCTCACCCTTCGTGGTCGAAGGAGACCAGCAGTCTTTCCGCATCGAAGCGCTCGATCTGATCGGGAATCAGACAGCAATCGAAGTCTCCGGTCGCATCCCGCTGCGCGCGGACGAGGAGTTCGATTTGCGCCTGCGGGGCGATGCAAGGCTCGAGCTTCTCGAGCCCGCATTCGAAGACGCCGAACTCGCCGGTCGTGCCAGTGCCGATCTCCATCTACGTGGGACGCTCGACCAGCTCGATCTAGCCGGTGACGTGGTGATCCAGGAAGCCGAGAGCACGATTCACGGAGTCCACTTGAGCGACGTGAGCGCGAGCGTCGAAGGAAGCACCGGCCGGGTGCAACTGCGCTCGCTGACCGGGAAGCTCCTCGGTGGTGAGTTTCGTCTGGAAGGAGAGCTTCCTCTACCCTCCACACAATCCTCCGAAACGACCCACCTGCAATTCGACCTCACCGAGCTCGACCTGGCGGGGCTTCTCTCCGAAGAATGGGACGACGCCTCGAAGCCAGTCCTCAAAGTGAGCGCCTCCGGTTCTCTGGAGACGCCGACACTGGCGGTGGCGGCGCTCCGTGGATCGGGAGCCATCTCTCGAGTCGAAGCGGGATTCGGCCAACTTGCCGTTGCGAACGCCGAGCCCGCCGCCTGGAGCCTGGCCATGGGACGGCTGGAGCTGCCGGAGCTCCGCCTTGCTGAAGGTGAAACCGATCTTCGAGTTGGAATGATCGCGACTTTGACGGAAAGCGATCCTACGTGGGAGGCGTCGATTCGAGGCCACGCGGACAACGGGCTGGTCAATCCTTTCATCGGTGCCGACGGCGTCGTGGTCTCGGGCATCACCGAGATGGATCTAGGCGCGCGAAGCACACCCGAAGGTTTCCTCTTCGAAGGAACCGGTTCGCTTCGGGAAACGCGCGTCGCAGTCCGCGAACCGCCTCTCGTTTTCTCGGATGTACGCGGCGAGATGCGATTCGAAGGCCAACGAATTACGCTCACCGGCGTGACCGCCGACGTAGGAGGCGGAAGAGTCGAAGGCTCGGGAACCATCGACGCCCTCGGTCCTATCGACCTCAGTCTCGCGGCCGAGTCGGTACGCCTCAACTACCCTGAAGGTCTCCGTAGCACGCAATCCGGTTCTTTTCGTCTCACCGGGGGACCGGACACTTATTTGCTTTCCGGAGATCTCCAACTGATCCAGTCGCTCTTCGACGGGGAACTGACACTCGAGGCAGAGGCTCTCGACTCCATGCCCGGGAATCTCTTTCTCATAACGAGTGAGGACTCTTTCTCAGAAAGACTTCACCTCGATATTCGCGCTCAGACCGTGGAGGACATTCGGATCGACAACGACACGGCTCGACTCCAGGCCGCCGGTAACATCCTCGTTTCCGGAACGCTCGCCTCACCGGAAATCGACGGCCTCATCACCGCGACACCCGATGGAACCTTCCGGCTGGGCCGGAACGATTTCCGCATCGTGTCGGGCCGGATGGTTCTACGCGGCTACCCGATCGAAACACCCGAGCTCGACCTCGTGATGCGGACCACCGTCTCGGACATAGACATCGAGACTCAGATGCGCGGCCCCCTCGACGATCTACACACGGAGCTGAGCGCGCCGGAAAGCACCGAGGATCTCACGCGAACCGATCTGGCCGCTTTACTCGCGACAGGACGCACGCTGGATAACGTTTCCACACAACAGCAAGCGATCGTGACCGAGCAGCTCGTCTCCTTTCTAAGCGGGTCACTGGCCGGCCTGGCCGAACGGGGCATCGGTCAGGTGCTTCCCTTTCAGAGCATCTCGGTGGACCCCGCGCGCATCGCCAGCGAGGTGGATCCACAGGCCCGGTTCACCATCGGAGTCGGCGTCACCGAGGAGCTCACGGTGACCTACTCCGTCGCCCTCAACAACTCGCAGAGCCGGCTGTGGATCGTCGACTACTTGCTCCCCAAGAACATCGAGCTCAGGGGCAGCCAGTTGGAGGACGAGTTCACCGGCGCCGTTTCGCAGAAATTGTTCTTCGATTTTCATCAACGATCAACCGCTCGTCGAGCCGAATCCCGACTGAACATTGGGTTGGTCCGTGTTGTGGGGGCCCCTTTTGGGCTCGAGGATTCGGTGAAAAGAGAAATCAGCACCCAGGCCGACGAGCGCTACGACTACTGGAAGACGCTTGAAGACGTGCGCAGGTTGCGCAGCATGGTTCGCGAGCAGGGCTATCTGGGCGTCCTCGTCGATGTGGAAACGGTCCCCTTTGAGGAAGACCTGATCGACATCGTCTTCCGGGTGGATCCGGGAAGGCCCATCGAGATCGTGTGGCAAGGCGATGATCCTGGTAGCGAAATCCGCGAGGAAATCGCCAATGGCTGGGACGGAAGGGTGCCCGAGAGTTTTCTCGTCCCCGAGCTCGCCTCTCTCGCGGTGCGCGCGTTGCAGCGGGAGCGGTACTACCGCGCCGGGGTCGAGGCAACGCTCGAGGACACACTCGACGAGACTCGCCGAGCGGTTTTCCGAGTCTCCCGAGGTCCACGCAACGCGGGGCTCGATATCGAGTTCGATGGAAACGAGGCGCTCTCCGACCAGGAGCTTCGTGCCGCCTTGCCACCCGACTCGTCCCCAGAGCTTCTAGAGCTCGTATTCACAAACCGGCGACGACTCCGTCAGACCGTGGAGAGGTTCTACGCTTCGAGGGGCTTCTTGGACGCTCGCGCCGGTCAGCCGGTGGAAGAAGGCGGGCACACCGGGGAGCGGTTCCGCGTCATCATCCCGGTGGAAGAAGGCGAGCTCTCCCGGGTGGCGAGCATCGAGCTGGAAGGCGCCGCGTCCATTCCCGCCGAGACGCTGCTCGACCAACTCGGCCTGCAAGTGGGCGAACCGTTTCGTTTTTCGGAGTATCAGCAGGACCGCGCGACGCTGTCTTCGGTCTATCGGCGCGAAGGTTTCATCGAGGTGCGAGTGCGAGGAAGCCTGGGGCGTTCGGCCGAGGGACTGGCCGTCGTCTACCGCATCGACGAGGGACCTCGTGCCCTCGTCGGAAGCATCCGGATCGTCGGCAATCGCGCGACACGCACGAGCCTCATCCGGCGGCAGCTGACTTTCCAGGAAGGCGACCCCCTCCGTTTCTTGGACCTTGTCGATAGCCAGACGCGGCTCCACGATCTCGGCATCTTTCGCTCCGCCGATGTTCGCGTAGAACCAGTCGAGGCGGCCGCGACCGAGCGCGATGTCATCGTAGAGGTCATCGAGACCTCCGACCTGAACGTCAGCTATGGGCTCCGGTACAACTCCGAAGAGAATTTCCAGATCCTGACGCAGCTCGTGGCTCCCAACGTCTTCGGGGGTGGGCAACACGTGGGACTCACCATCAGAGCCGACAACAAGGAAAGTCTGGCACGAGGGACCTTCCACACGCCGTACCTCTTCTCCCAATTCAATCTGGGTACCGACGTCTTCGTGGCTCGGGAGGCCGAGGATACGGAGTTCTTCTTCGACAAAATCTGGTCTCTCACTTTTCAACAGACGCGTCCCATCAGCGACTTCATGGATTTACAGTGGAGCTATAGCTTCCGACGCGTCCGAACCGTCGGCAAGGTCGATGAGGGTCCTATTCCGTTCGATTTCACGGTCTACAAGAACATACTTAGTACGTCTCTGATCGAAGATCGACGGGATAGCTTGATCCGTCCGACCCGAGGTCGCTTCTGGAGCGTCACGTTCCAGGGAGCGCCGGGCTGGCTCCGCAACGACATCACGTTCATCAAAACATTCGGCCAGCTGATCACGTTCGTCCCTTTCGGTCGCGACTTCGTCTGGGCCGCGAGCTACCGTCTCGGCATTGCCAACGCCTTCGATCAGTTTCTTCCCGCGGACGATCGCTTTACCGCCGGCGGCGTTGATTCGGTCCGGGGCTTCGCACAGGACTCACTCGGCCCGGAGGATCCCATCACCGACACGACCATTGGTGGAGAAGGCCTCGCCGTCTTCAACCAGGAGGTGCGTTTTCCAATTTTCCGATGGTTTCACGGCGGTGTGTTCTTCGACGCAGGCAACGTCTACTTGAACGCGAGTGACTTCAACCCCTTCGATCTTCGCTACAGTGCGGGTGCGGGGATCCGTTTCATCATGCCTTTTGGACTACTGAGGCTCGACTGGGCCCGGGCCCTCGATCGAGAGCCCGGGGAAAAGGCTTCCCAATACTGGTTTAGCATCGGGCACGCCTTCTAGGGGCACTAGACTCAGCGGCGAAGCTGCGTAAGCAGCGCCTTCACCTGAGGAGCCTCCGGAGCATCCGGGGCGAGCTCCAGGAAGCGATGGAGCTGCAGCACGGCGAGGTCTGTCTTCTTGACCTGGTTATACGCCAATGCCAGATGATAGCGAGCGTAAGCGTGGTTGGGCTGAAGCTCGACGGTCCGCTCGAGCTCCTTGATGGTTTCTGGGTATCGCTTCAGGTAGGCATAGGACAGGCCGAGCCCATAGTGCGCCTCGGCGTTCTTGTCGTTCATCGTCGTGGCGGCGCGCAGTGGCTCGACAGCCTCCGCGGCCTTCCCCGACTGAACCAGCGACAAACCGTAGTAAGTCAGAGCCTTTTCGTTCTTCGGATCCTGGTCGACGACCTTTTTCAACTTGTTGGTCGCCTGGGCGAAGTTGCCTTCGTTGTAGAGCTTGACGCCCTGAGATAGATTCTGGCGATTTTTCGCCACCTGGGATCGATTGCCGGCCCAGGCTCCAGTGGCGATGAAAACTAGCAATAGGCTGGGAATCCATCGTTTCATTGTCCCTTTCCCCTTTCCCCTTTCCCCTTTCCCCTTTCTCCCCGTCCTCCTCCGGTGACATTCTGAGCCACGCGGAAGGCCGTCACCCTCAACATAGCAACCTCCATGCCGGATCACCGAGATCGTTCCAACCAGGAGAGAAAATCCGTAATCGCCTCCACCCACCCGGCCGGCGCCAGCCCGACCGCCCTGGCCTCTGGAAGGGCGCGCCTCAGTGCCGCGGTGTCGTCGCCGTTCGACGAGGCAACGACGTAAGCTCGATCCACTTCCCGAAGAAAAGGTAGATCGTTCTCGGCGTCACCGAGTCCGGCCGAAGCCACCTCGTCTCCCCCACTCCGGTAGAGTTGAAGCAGCTCTCGAACCGCCCTTCCCTTGTCGCCGCCGCCCATCACGTGATAGAAGCGCCCGCCGCGCGTCACGGTAAGATTTCCCGACGCCAGCATCTCCAGAGCCTTGCGGCTAGGCGGATCGTCTTCCTTCTCGATCCAAAAAGGCTCGTCGAACTCCCTCTCCTTGGCGCGACGGGCTTCGTAAAGGGAAAGGCCGGTCACGGAAGCGATCCGTTCGGCGTCCACGTCGTGAAAACCCGTGAGGGGCGTCCCGGTCGTCTTCCTCACGTCGTCGAGAGTGGCCACCACTTGCTCGTAAGGTGTGCCCCAGCGGACGACGTCGTACCGTCCCGAAGAATCGCGGACGCCGACGGCCTCTTCGAACGCGCCGCGCGGTATATAGGCCGCCCCCCGTTTTCAACAACAAAGGGATCCTCGAGACCCAGCGCCTCGCGGATGGGCTCGATCTCCGCCCGTGTCTTGCTGCTCACGAGAATGACGGGAATCGCGCGCTCCTTTAGCGAAGCGATGCCGGGAAGCGCTTCGTCGAATGAGTAGGTTTCTCGGTGCAGGAGTGTGCCATCGAGATCACTCACGACGACGGCCGTACCGCGAGAGGAGGTCATCAAGGCAAACCTTAAGGAGTCGGTTCGCGGGAATTATATCAGAGAGGATCTGTGACAAATGTTACGCGCCGACGTGCGTTTGGCGTCAATACACGACAGACGCCCTTCTAGACTTGCAGCTCCGCAAAATATACACTTGCCCAACCATCGAGCCAGCGCTTCATCTGAATCAGAAACCAGCTGTTTTCTTGCGAAAAGGAGGTGCCTAGTGGCATCGGGATCGCTCCGCGTGGTCGCAATACTAGAAGCCCAACCCGACAAAGTCGAAGAGCTCCGTTCCCTGCTCATCGGGCTTCTCGAACCAACCCGCGAGGAACCGGATTGTGTGTCCTACGAATTGCTCCATAATCGCGCCAAGCCGACGGAGTTCGTGTTCGTCGAAGAGTGGGCCAATGAGACAGCATTGAATCAACACTTCGGCACCGATCACATCAGAGAGGCACTCAAGACGTTGCCGACACTTCTCGCCGAGGCGCTGGACGTGCGTCGCTACGATCTTGTCGGCTAGCGGGCCCTTGACTGGTTAGCTCACCATGAACGTTTACGAGAAATATCTATCTGGCGACGAGCCGGATATGGAACAGCGAGTCGCTCTCATCCGGGAAGCTATTCGCGCATCCTTCGAGCGTTCCGCCGACCAGCCGAATCACGAGTTCAACGTCGTGGAGATGAGGCGTTTCTCGCCTTCCTGAGGAAGCACTTCCCGGAAGATCGGTTCCGCGCCGAAGTACAGAAGATTCCCAAGCACATGGTGCGCACGACGGACTGCAATTTCATCGTCACCGTTCCGGGACGAGTTCCCAAATCGATCGCGCTGGTGGCGCACTACGACACGTGGGCCGGTTTCTCGAAAAAGGCACCGGGCGCGGACGACAACACCTCCGGAGAAGAGGTCTTGAAGCAGTACTTGTTGCGGGATTTCCTCGCCGACTCTCCCCCGCCGCTCACTCATGTCTACCTCTTCGCCGGGTCGGAGGAATGCGGTACGCGCGGCCTCGTCTCTCAGGTGGGGCTGACCGTGGCCCTCTCGCTCATCAGCCTCGGGATCTCGACCGCGAACCCAGTCTATTTCCTGGCATCTATCCCGTTTCTTCGTAACTCCTCGCCGTGCCCCACTGGAGCGGGTTGGGACGTCGCGATTCGGAGGAGAAGCTACGCAGCGGAGTTGTCGCGTAGGGCGTCGGGGAGTAACACGGTTCCTGGCTGGTTGATAGCGGCGTAGGCCGCTTCGAGCATGTAGGCCCTGGGGTCGACGTTCTGAAGCTTCGCGGTCTCGCACAGGGTGTAGAACAGCGCTGCGACGTCGGTTCCGCGTTTCGTTCGACTGCCGTAGTGATTTTTGCGACCGACGACAGGTTCCCTCAGGGCGCGCTCGGCGTGATTGTTGTCAAGCCAGACGAGAGGGTTTTCGGCGAACAGCGTGAGTGTCTCCCATCTCTCCAGCATGTAGCGGACCGCCTTGCCGAAGTCGCTTCGCGGCAATCTTCTTTGGCTCTCGCCCCATTGCCGAATCGCTTTCAAGATCCGCTGCGAACGTTGCTTGCGTAAACGAAGTCTCAGTTTCTGAGCTTTTTCATCGCCGGGAAACGGACCCGGGACCTCGCGTTCGACTTCGTACAGCTCTCCGATCAAACGAAGCACTTCGGAGCAAGCTTGCGGGTAGTGCTCGCTGGCTTCGTCGAACTTTCTTTTCACGTGCGCCCAGCAGTGGGCGAGACGAAACTGTGGACCGGCACGAGCCGCGTAGCCGTCTGGACCGGCACGAGCTAGCACCTCGTACACCGCGTAGCCGTCCACAACCGCGATGCCGGAGTAGGTCCCCAGCACCTTTTGGCCATCTTCCGTCGATTTCGTCGGCAGCATTCGGTAGTACGCGATGTCCGGACTCGAAACGCCCCACACCGTGCCCGCCGACTTCTTCATCGAGCCCATCAGAGGCCACCGCGTTTCGTCGGCGTGGATGACGGGTGACTCCAAAACCTTCTCTCCCAGAGCGTCGTACACCGGATTCAGATGACGTGCCAGTACGTTCAGCTGGTCCCACAGCGTCTGGCTGTCGATATCTAGCCCTTCGCGGCGCATCATCCGAACCTGGCGCTCGAGAGGCATATGGTCCAGGTACTTGCTGATGGCCACTTCGGTCGCGAACTCCACCGAGTAGCGGCCTCCGGGCTGAAGCTTCGTCGCCGCCGGTGCGGTGACGACGTTCGCGTTACATCGGCAGCGGTACTTTTTCCGCAAATGCCGTTCGATGACGAAGCTCCGCTTCACCACCGTCACCACTTCCGATTCCTCGTATTGACCCGCCATCTCGCCGTCGCACACCGAGCACTTTTTCTCTGTCTCGGCGAGTTCGATTACTTTGTCGACCACGGGAAGATGAGGCTGTTCGCGCGGGCCGTGCCCTTTCTTCTTGTTCTTTTTAGCCTTCGTTTTCTTCCGGGTCCGCTTTTCGTCGATGCGGAAAATGCTCTCTCGCTTTTCCTGTAGTTGCTTGAGAACCGACAGTTCAAGTTGCTCCGTTTCCGGCACACCATGGAGTCTCGCCAGTTCCACTCGCAGACGAACGTTTTCATTGACGAGGCGCTGGTTCTCGTTATCAACGAGGAGAGCTATCTGGCGGAGTGTTTCGAGGTCGTGTTCGTTTTTTATGCGAACCACGGAATACGATTAGATCATAGAGACGATCTCACGGCAAGTGAAAAATGCTTCATTTCAGGAGGTGACAAAGATATTTTTCCGACCAACCGGCTCCCCTCCAGAAACAACGACAACTCTGTCGTCGTCAGTCGCACTGGCTCGCCGTCACCGCTGGACCACAGGCATGCGAACTTTCCCTCTTCGAGACGTTTCGCGTAGACGCACAGTCCGGTCCCGTCCCAGTGCAGAACTTTCGCGCGGATTCGGTTGCGGCTGACGAACAAGTACAGCTCACCGCTCAGCGGGTCACGACCAAGCTCGTTCATCACCAGCGCCGACAGACCGTCAAAGCCCTTGCGGAGATCCGCCGGCGCCGCGTACGCCCACGCCGACACCCGACGGCTATTCCACTTCATCCCAGCTGCTCAACAAGCCGCAGCAGCCGCTGTTCCGACAGACCCTCGATTCGATACCCTCGCGGGGTTACCAGCGTAATCTCCGTGCGTTTTTCCGATTCCACGACTTCGACACGCCGAACGATACCCCTCATAGCCTCCTCTCGATTCCATCGAGATAGACTCCAGCCACTCACCCCGAGCCCCCTCGCGACACCCTCAAGGCTCGCGCCCTGATCCTTCATCTGATTCAGATACAGCACCGCTTCGCGACGTTGTTCCCGCGAGTAACGCCGCCCTCGACCTGTGCGGCCACGATTTTCTTCACGTGCTCGCCTACGAAATGCTGTCCTCGCTTCCATCGCTTCGCACTCCTTTCAAGACTGCTCACGATGGAACATTCCGACACGCTTGTCACGACGGGCCACGGCGAGGAGTTACAGTAGATCCGCTTTCCGTCAAGTGACCATCTGGGATCACGGCCGACTCGCTCGCTCAGCTGCTCGGGCTCTCCATCCTCTCTGGAGATCCGCCACAGATGATATTGGCCTGTCCGATTCGACTGGAAGACCAACCACTTCCCGTCCGGCGACCATTTGGGAGCCGCGTCAACCTCGGGATGTTGCGTCAGACGCCGAGGGTCACCGCCTTCGGCTGGGATCACCCAGATGTCATTGTTACCTTCTCGTGACGACTGAAAGACCAATTCTCGACCATCGGGCGACCACGCCGGAAGACGGTCTTGAGCTTCATCCCTCGTCACCTGCCGAGCGGCACCGCCGCTGACCGGCATGACCCAGATGTCCCGGTTGCCGCTCCGGTAAGAGTAGAAGGCCACTTCTTCCTGTCCATCCGGGGACCACACGGGGCTCGAATCCTGCAGGGGATGCGTCGTCAGTTGCTGCATTTCCCCACCTTCGACCGGCATAATCCACAAGTCTTCGTTCCCCGTGCGGTCGGAGTTGAATGCCAGCCGTTTCCCATCTGGCGACACGTTCACGGAGTCGATTAACGCCTGATCGAAAGTGAGCTGCTCCGCGTCCGCCCACGTGGCTGGACGGTCCGCCAGGATGGGGATCCGCCACAGATTGCCCACCGTTCTACCCTTGGAATAGGCCAGCTTCGTCCCGGCGCGGGAAAGGGCAGCGCTTCGGATAACGAGTCCCGCGGTAAAGGGACAGCGGATCTCCAACGGGTCTCCCGTCCTCTCCCATGGGCTGGCCCCAGAGATCCATGCTTCCGCCACGACACTTCGAAGCCTTCCGCGAAGAAGACCCGCTTCCAGAGCGAGTGTTGAATCAGATCTTGGTGGGGGTATCGACCAGAAATTACGAACCGAGTCTGGACAAACCCACGGCCAAGTTGAAGTCTCGTGGCACGAGTAAGAGTGCCGCCAGCCGTCACCTCGTGAGCCAGACGACTAAGAAGCTCGAGGAATACCTGTCTCGGCGGCTAGAGGAGTTCGAGCTTGCGGCACTGATGCTGGATGGCCTTGAGGTGGCCGGACAGACCGTCGTCGTAACTCTCGGTATCACAATAGATGGAACGAAGGTGCCCCTGGGTATATGGCTGGGCTCGACGGAGAACTCTCGGGTGTGCACCGCGATGTTGCAGGACCTTCTCGAGCGAGGCTTGCGCGTCGATGAGTCGATTCTCTGCGTAGTGGACAGAGGCAAAGGCATCCGCAAGGCACTCGTCGACGTTTTGGGGGTGACCTTGCCCAAGAAAAGTGGACAGGTTGATTATCTCGCATGAGCCGTTTTGAGGTCATGAATCCGTTCGAACACCATTGGGCTGTTGTAATCGAGTGACGAGTGGAGTCGATACGGATTGTAGAACCCCTCGATGTAGCTCGCGACCGCGTCTTTGGCCATACGTCGTGTTGGCCAACTACACCGGTGGAGGAGCTCGGTCTTGAGCGTGCCTAAGAAGCTCTCGGTCACGGCGTTGTCCCAGCAATCACCCTTGCGGCTCATCGAGCACACGATGCCGTACTCATCGAGCACGGCCTGGTAGGTCGCAGCCGCGTATTGAGTACCACGGTCTGAATGATGCACCAAGCCACTTTCCGGCAGGCGGCGCCCCAAGGCCATGTGAAGCGCCTCGAGAGCAAGCTCCGCGCGCAGGTGGGGCTGCATCGCCCAGCCTACGACACGACGCGAGAACAGATCGAGGATGACCGCCAAGTAGAGCCAGCCTTCCCAAGTCCGGATGTAGGTTATGTCCGTCACCCAGAACTGGTTCGGTCGTTCGGCTTCGAAGTTCCGGCCGAGCACGTTGGGTGCGATGGGGCGATCGTGCTTGCTGTCGGTCGTGCGGCGAAAACGCTTGCTGGGCAGACCCTGCAGGCCCATCTCACGCATCAGCCGTGCCACTCGCTGCTTGCCTACCTCGACGTTCTCCCCGTCAAGCTGGCGACGTACACGCTCCCTGCCGTAGGTACCACGGCTATGGGCGTGGATCGCTTGGATGCGCAGCTTCAGCTTCCCATCCTCACACTGTCGCTTGCTGGGCGCGCGCTTCATCTGAGCGTAGTAGCCGCTGGTCGATACCCTCAGAACTCGGCACATCACCCGCACCGGGTAGTTGGCCCGCTCCGCGTGAATGAATTTGAATCTCATTCGCTTTCCTTCGCGAAGAAGGCCGCCGCCTTTTTTAATATTTCTCGCTCTTGCTCCAACGTACGCACTCGACGCCGTAGCGAACGGAGCTCATCACGTTCCGCCGTCGTCAGAGCCTCGCGTGGACCTTCACCGTGATCAACTTTGTATTGTTTCACCCAGTTTCGAAGGGCCGATTCCGTCAGGTCCAGTTCCTTAGCGACCTGGCCGATGCTGCCCTCGCCCTCCCTGAACAGCCGGACCGCTTCCTTCTTGAACTCCCCCGTGAACTTCCTGCGTCGTCGTTCTCCCATGGACGCCTCCAGGCGCATTGTCGCGCCTCGGTTGATGTCCACAAACCCGGGCAGGGTCACGGGACCTCGCGGTCATCCAAAGGTGCCAGATCCATAAACTCCGGAATCTTCGCTCGTACCTTCCCAAGTCTCGTCACGCCTACGTGCTCCAGACGATGAAGGAAGCCTACAAGTGCAAGAGTGCCGACAAGGCGCGCAAGCGACTTCAGGCATTGGTGTCGTGGCTCGAGCGAAACGGCTACGACGAAGCTGCCGGAAGCCTTCGTGAAGGGATGGAAGAGACACTCACGGTCGTGAAGCTCGCGCTGCCCGCCTTACTTCGCCAGTCTCTTGCCACGACGAACGCCATTGAGAATCTCAACGGAACCATTCGCAGAGTATCGAGAAACGTCAAGCGTTGGTAGAGTCCTTCCATGGTTCGCCGATGGACCGCTCTTGGCGTCGTCACCGCGCAGAAAAAGTTCCGGCGTATCAAAGGCTATCGCCATATGGGCGCTCTCGTTCACGCGCTTAGAAGCAAACAGAAATCTCTTGACAGCGATGAGTTTGCTGCCTAAGAGTATTCACAGGTGCCGCCGCTACCCGACCAAATTCAACAGCGGCCGGGACATCCCCCCGAGATACTTGTAGAATATATCTAAAGATGAACAGAGAGACCCGTGCACGGCTTCGCCACAAGCGAATGGCGGAAGCTTCCAGAAAGGTCCGCGCCGAAAGTATGGAGGTGAACGCCGAGTTCGCGCCCGTCGAACGGGATCCCGATGCCTGAAATCTGCTGGTTGATCAACTTCGCGCGATCGATAACCGCCGCCTCACGCAGGGACCGCTGACTCGCCTCGACGAAGGCTTGATGCGACATGTAGGAGATGCCATCCGCGAAGACTCTGGACCTAATCGAAACCTAAGGTCGAGGCGCGTCGACAATTTCAGACAACAATCTTGCCGGCGCAAGATTGCTTCGGCTGTCTTAGTTGGCGGGGACGAGGCGCTTCAATTTCGTCACGTATGGTATCAGACAGCGGCTGCCGCCTGCCGAGCGTAAACGTCGGCTCGGTCTAAATGGCCACCACCATCAGGCTGAGCGATCTTGGAGGAGTCTACGAGCTTTGGACTGAAGGATTGCGATGAAATTGCCCGCCGACACGAGTGCTTGGTATTCCTCTTTCTCTGTTTCTGAAAGTTGACCTTCCTCTGACTTGCGGGCGAGGTCTGCTATGCGCTTCTGTGCGGACGCAGGCGCACGAAGTTTCGTAAGACGATCGGCGACTTCCGGTGTGAGGCAAACACCGATCGATTCCAGCAGTTCACCCAAAACCGTATGCGCTGTGCTCATGGCGCCATCATAGCAGAGTCGAGTATTCGACGGTATTCCTACCGTAAGGGGGGATTCGAACTCCTAGGTCGGCTCCCGCCCGTTACCGGGGGCGGACCGAAGAAGGTGAACCGAGCCCGGGCCGCACATCGCCTCCAGACTGGCGACGAACTCTGGGCTGGGGCGCACTCGGAGATAGGAATGCGGCTTCATGGCGGCCATGAAAGTGTGACCGCGGAGAAGCTCGAAGCGAATGGGACACTCGCCGCGATTGGCTTCCAGGAGCTCTCGCAGGTGCGGCAGCGTCTCCTGATGGAACGAGTCGAGCTGCACGCGCACGGTCATGGAAGAGGCCCCTCTTTGGTCGACCTCCTCCAGCGGGATGAGTTCGCTGGCCAGAATCTTGGGCAGATCTTCTCCGCCCTCGGGCTTTCCCTTGACCAATACCTCGGTATCCTGACTCAGCAGGCCGTAGTGTGTCTTATAGGCATCGGGAAACACGACGACCTCGGTGGCGCCTTCCTGATCCTCCAGGCGCAGCACGGCCATGGGATCGCCTTTTCGCGTGCGCAGTGTCTTGACCTTGGCGATGAGCCCCCCGACCGCGATTTCCTTCTCCCCTACTTTCTCCGAAATCTGCCCGGTCGTGCAGCTGGCGAAGGACGTGAGCACTTCCTTGTACCGATCCAAGGGATGGCCGCTGAGGAAGAATCCAAGCGTTGCCTTCTCGTAGCCTAGCCGCTCTCTCTCGCTCCATTCGTTGAGATCGGGCAGCTTCTCGAGCTCCCCAGGCCGTCGCGAGCCTTCCGCGTCGCCGAAAAGATTCGCCTGCCCGCTCTCCCGTTCGCGTTGCAGGCGTTGGCCGAAGTCGAGGGCGCGATCGATCATCGCATACAGCTGAGAGCGCCGCGCTCCGAAGGAGTCCAAGGCGCTCGACTTGACGAGGCTCTCGAGTACGCGCTTGTTCACCAGTCGCAGGTCGACGCCTTCACACAAATCCACCAGAGATTCGAAACGTCCTCCATGGGCGGCGCGAGCCTCCAGGATGGATTGAATGGCCGACTCCCCCACGTTCTTGATGGCCGCGAGCCCGAACCGAATTTCGTCGCCGACCACGGTGAAGTCCGAAGCACTTTCGTTGATGTCGGGAGGAAGGATCCGTAGCCCCATCTTGCGCGCGACAGTCAGATAGTGGACGACCTTGTCGGTGTTCTGCTTCTCTGAAGTCAGTAGCGCGGCCATGAAGAAGACCGGATAGTTGGCCTTGAGGTAGGCCGTTTGGAAGGCAAGAAGGGCATAGGCTGCCGAGTGGGAGCGATTGAACCCATAGCCGCCGAAATGCTCCATGAGCTCGAAGATTTTCTCTGCCTTCCTCTTCGGAATCTCCTTCGCCACCGCACCGGATATGAACTTTTCCCGCTGGGCCAGCATCACGTCGGCCTTTTTCTTCCCCATGGCCTTGCGCAGCAAATCGGCCTCCCCCAGCGTGAACCCTGCGAGCGTGGAGCCGATGCGCATCACCTGTTCTTGGTAGACCATGACGCCGAGGGTGTCTTCGAGTATTTCCTTCAGCTCGGGAACCTCGAAGCGAACGGGTACCTTGCCGTGCTTGCGTTTGATGAAATCGTCGATCATGCCGCTACGAATTGGGCCGGGACGATAGAGCGCATTGAGGGCGGTCAGGTCGGATAGCTTTTCGGGTTTGAAACGGCGGAGGATGTCCCTCATGCCGTCACTTTCGAACTGGAAGATTCCGAAGGTCTGCCCTTCCGAGAAAAGCTGATAGGTCTTCGCGTCGTCCAGGGGAAGCCTCTCCAGGTCGACCTTCTCTCCGAGCTGGCGCGCGATGAGCTTCACGCAATTGTCGAGCAGGGTCAGCGTGCGAAGCCCCAGGAAGTCCATCTTGAGAAGACCGATGTCTTCGACGTCCTTCATCGCGTACTGGGTCGTGATCTCACCGCGGTTCCCTTTATAGAGCGGGAGAAACTCCGTCAACGGTTTAGGAGCGATGACCACTCCCGCAGCGTGAGTCGAGGCGTGCCGGCTGACTCCCTCTAGCCGCTTCGCCACGTCGAGCAGACGGCCGATGCGAGGATCTGCCTCCGCGGCTTCGCGTAGTTGGGGCACCTCGTCGATGGCCTTTTCGAGAGTCGCATCCAACGTGGCGGGGATCATCTTGGCGATGCGATCCACGTCGGCGTAAGGCACGTCGAGGACGCGGCCGACGTCGCGAGTCACCGCGCGCGCCTTCATCGTTCCGAAGGTGATGATCTGTGCCACGTTATCCCGGCCATAGCGCTCGGTCACGTAGTCGATCACTTCTCCCCGCCGCGCCTCGCAGAAATCGATGTCGATATCCGGCATGCTGACGCGCTCGGGGTTCAGGAATCGTTCGAAGATAAGCCCGTGCTCCAGGGGATCGATGTCGGTGATGCGGAGCGAATAGGCGACCAGGCTCCCCGCCGCCGACCCGCGTCCCGGCCCCACCGGGATACCCTTCTCTCGGGCAAAACGAATGAAGTCCCAAACGATGAGAAAGTAGCCGGCGAATCCCATCTTGTGGATGATCTCCATCTCTCGCTTGAGCCGTGGCTCGTAGTCCGAGATGGGATAGCGGAGCTCACCCGCCGCCTGACGTTCCTGAACCCTCTCCATCCGCCGCTGGAATCCCTGCCAGATGACCTTTTCGAAATAGCCGTCGATGGTCTCGCCCTCGGGGACGGTGAACTGGGGGAGGTGAAACTGCTGACGCGTGAGATCGAGCTGGACGCGGTCCGCAATAGCCAACGTGTTGTCGTAGGCTTCTTGGTAGCCTTTGAAGACCTCCGCCATCTCATCCGAGGACTTGAAGTAGAACTCTTCCCCGCGATAGCGCATCCGTTCGGTGTCGGACGCTTTCTTGCCGGTGCCGATACAGAGCAAAATGTCGTGCGCCAGAGCATCCTCGCGGCTAATGTAGTGACAATCATTGGTCGCCACGATCGGGAGGCCGGTCTTTTTCGCCAGTGCCATCAGTTTCGTGTTCACCGGCACGTCTTCTTCGAGCCCCTGGTCCTGAATCTCGAGAAAGAAGTTACCCTTACCCAAGATGTCCTCGTAGGCTCCGGCGGCCTTCAACATCTGTTCTTCGGTACCACGTAGCGCCGCGGAGGGGACTTCCCCTTTCAAGCACGCGGAGAGTCCGATGAGACCCTCCGAGTGCTCGGCCAGAAGCTCCTTGTCGATGCGCGGCCTGTAGTAGAAACCTTCGAGGTATCCCGCGGTCACCAGTTTGATGAGGTTCTTATAACCCTCGTAGCTCTCGGCAAGCAGGACCAGGTGATTGTTGGTGTCGGAGATGCCTCCTCCGGGCGATTTGTCTTTGCGACTTCCCGGCGCGACATAGATCTCGCATCCGAGGATCGGCTTGATGCCCTTTTTCTGCGCGGCCTGGAAGAACGCAATCGCGCCAAACATGTTGCCGTGATCGGTCAGCGCCACGGCCGGCATCTCATACTTCGCCGCCAGATCCACAATTTGGTCCACGCGGCTTGCTCCATCGAGAAGCGAAAAGTCGCTGTGGTTGTGAAGATGAATGAAAGGCCGCACGCCGTTCCCTACTCCCATTCGATGGTCGATGGTGGTTTCGAGGAAATGTCGTAGACCACGCGGTTTACACCCCGGACTTCCCCGATGATGCGACTCGACACCCGTTCGAGGAGCTCGTCAGGAAGCTTGGCCCAATCGGCAGTCATCCCGTCCACGCTTTCGACGGCGCGGATGGCGATCGCGTTGTCATACGTCCGAGCATCCCCCATGACCCCCACGCTCTTTACGGGGAGCAGGACCGCGAAGGACTGCCAGATCTTCCGGTACAGGCCCCCCTTCTTGATCTCCGACTGTAGAATATCGTCCGCCTCCCGAAGGGTTCGCAGACGATCCTCGGTCACCCCACCGAGAATCCGCACCGCCAAACCGGGTCCTGGAAACGGTTGACGATAAACGAACGACTCATCCAATCCTAGCTCGATCCCCAGGCGGCGGACTTCATCCTTGAAAAGCTCACGCAGGGGCTCGATGAGCTTGAATTTCAGCCGCCGCGGCAGCCCTCCTACGTTGTGATGACTCTTGATCACATCGGACGCCCCGCGCAGCGAAATGCTCTCGATCACGTCGGGATAAAGAGTACCTTGCGCAAGAAAGTGTGCGTCGGGGATCTCTTTCGCTTCCTCGTCGAAGACCCCAATGAACTCCCTGCCGATGATCTTGCGCTTCTTCTCCGGATCGGCCACGTTCTTGAGCCGACGCAAGAACCTCGCGGCCGCGTCGACGTGAATGACCTTCAGATGTAGGCGGTGCGCGAAGCGTTCCATAACTTGCGCCGCCTCGTTCTTGCGCAACAGGCCATTGTCGACGAAGACGCACGTGAGGCGATCTCCCACCGCCCGGTGGACGAGCAAGGCCGCCACGGCCGAGTCGACCCCGCCGGATAGCGCGCAAACGACGGACTTCGACCCAACGGTTTCCCGAATGCGTTCCACCGACTCTTCGGTGAACGAGCGCATGCTCCAGTCGCCCTTCAGACGGCAAACACCGAAGGCGAAGTTCTTCAGGATGGCCGTGCCTTGCTCGGTGTGAGCCACCTCGGGATGAAACTGCACGCCGAAAAGAGCGCGCTCCTTTTGTTCGAACGCCGCGACGGGCGCGGATTCCGTATGAGCGGTGACTTTGAAGCTGGGGGGCGGGCCCTCGATGGAGTCGCCGTGACTGGCCCAGACGCGGAGCGGAGAGGTGATGCCTTCGAAGAGCTGGCCGGCGCTGTTGAAATGAAGCGTCGCGTATCCGTACTCGCGGTGTCCTGCCTGACTGACCTGCGAGCCCAGATCGTGCGCCATGAGCTGCATGCCGTAGCAGATCCCGAGGACCGGCACCCCCATCTCGAAGATGGCGTCATCGCATCGCGGCGCTTCGGACCCGTAGACGCTCTGCGGCCCCCCGGAAAGAATCAGCCCCGCGAGGGCAGGGCGTCGGATGTCCTCCGGACGCGCCGAGAACGGGAGGATCTCGCAATACACCGACATCTCCCGAAGCCGACGGGCGATGAGCTGGGTATACTGGGATCCGAAATCGAGGATGACTACGGTTTCATGTCCGCCTGACGCCATAGGACCGATTGGAAGAAGGGGCATTATACAACAAGATGTAGTTGGTCAAGACATTTTTACTTCTAAGTCTAGTGTATGCTGCTTGACTTCCGCGAAGCCCTCCTTATGATCTCCAACCAGGTGCGTGCGCTCAGTTTAGCCTTCCTTCTACCGTTCTTGGCTGTTCCGATTCCTGTCCCGGCCAGCCAAGAACCCTCCGAAACCGCGCCGGCTGAGGAAGCCGGCGAAAATCCTCAAGTACAACGGCCAACCCGTCGTCCAGGGCTCCTCCCCCTGTCGCTCATCGCCGAGGTCGATCTCGGCTCGCGGGCCGTAGGCCCCGCCCTTTTTCACGAGGAAGCCTTGGTCGTCGCGACCGCCCGCGGCGAAGTGCTGAGCCTCGATGCGGCGACCCTCGAAACGCGGTGGAAGCTTGGGATGCCGGGAGCCGAGCTCTTCCCCCCTGTCCTTCTTCCGAACGGAATTCTTATCGCCTCGCGCTCTGGAAATCTGATCCTGCTGCAGCCGGAAACGGGAGAGATCTTGACGGAGAGGTCGGTCGGTCCTTCCCTTGCCTTGTCACCCATATGGGATGGGCGCACGTTGTTCCTGGCCACTCCGGATCGTGAAGTGATGGCGTATGACGTCGAGGAACGGAAGGAGAGCTGGCGCAGCAAGATCCAAGATCCGCCGCTCGCTATGACGTCGGGAGCCGGATTGCTGCTCGTCTCGGATCGTTCCGGAGGCCTCCACGCGCTCGACGCGCTGACCGGAGCTCTGCGGTGGCAGTTCCAGGGCCGGGGGAACTTCGAGGCCCAGGCGGCGTTCGACGATGCGGGAGAACGATTCTACCTAGGTGATACCGCTGGCTTTCTCTATTCGATTTCGGTGCGCGAGGGGAAAGTCCACTATCGTTGGGCCAACGGGGCAGCCATCACCCATTCCGCACTGCTCGAGGAGGATTGTCTGTTTGTCGTCTCCTATGCCAACACACTTTTCAGCTACCGCCCCGGCAACGGCCACGAGCTCTGGAGAGCCAATCTTCCCGGTCGCCCGGCGGCCGCTCCTGTTCGAGCCCGGCGACGCTTGGTGGTGCTGACGCTGAATGGTCAGGTGGCCGAGTACGCCGCCGCGGGCGGTCAACCCGGCCCACAGATCTACGCCGCTCCCGACGACATCCTTCCCTACCCCACCTTCGTGCCGAGAGGCATGGCCTTGCCGCTTCGCTCCGGCAAGCTCTTGCTTCTAGTGACTAGCCGACCCGCACCCTCCGAATCAGTGGAGCCGGACGAGGATCAAGATGATTTGGGCGAGGACCCACCGCAAACGGAAGAGGAAGCGAGCCCTCCGCAGACTCTCGGTAGGACACCACTGTCCTAGAAAACGGCCTCTAAGATCGCCTATTGGGCGTGACCGGCCGGTCTTTCCCGTGTAATTCCTGGCTTTGGGGTCTTGAGCCAGTGGAACGAAACGTGCATTGTTCAAGCCAAGGCCGAACGCTGCGCTTTGACACCGGGAGCACTGGAAAGCTAAGATGAGTATAGGTTTCTCGCAAATGTGGCAGACTTCTCGAACAGTCAACGCGGCTTCCCTTTACCTCGTGGCCCGGTGGCTCCTGCTGGCGGTCGTGCTCGGCTCGGTGGGTGCCTCGTCCTTCGCCCAGGAGAACGATCCAGAGTACTTGTCCATCAAGCGCCTGGTTCCTGCGTCGAGTAGCAAGCGTGACGACGGGCTTCAAGAGACCATTCACCTGGTGCGCCAATCCTTTCAGGATCAAGAGGCCGATCGGCTGGAGTCTTGCTTCGCCACGAAGAAGGTCTTCATTTCTCTACGCTCGAAAGAAGCGGAAGCCGGGTACTACACGCGGAGCCAGCTCCACTTCATCTTCGACAAGGTCTTTCGAGATCTGAAGACCCACAGCTTCAACTACTCTCCCAGCGACGTCACGGTTTCCGGCGATGGTCGCGCTTTCTTCCGCTCTCAATGGACCTACAAGGTTATGGGTTCCGATACGACGGTGACCGAGCTCTTGCATTTCTCACTCGAGAAAGAAAACAAAGACTGGCGAATCTTCGAGCTCAAATCCGTCTCCAAGTAGCTCGGCCGCCACGCGAGGCCGGGCCGGCCGAAGCATGAACAGCCTGCTTTCTCGTTCCCTCCTACCGCTGGCTTTTGCGGCCTTCGTGGTGACGCTCTTAGACGTCGCCTCCGGGCTCAGCCGACTCTCCTCAGGCGGGACCGCATTTCTTGCCGTTGCCTGCCTCGTGCTGCTGTTTCTCCTCGCCCGTTCGACGAGCGTCCGTCGGCAACCGATCCCTTTCGTGCTGCTTTTCAGCTGTCTACTCGCCCTCGGCACACGGCTCGGCGGCTTCGAGGCCGTGTCACACCGGTCCGCGGCCGAATGGGCTGGATTTCAGAGCCAGCGTGGTGAGCTCGTCGCCACGAGCGTGGCCGAGCGGTTCGCCGATTTGTCTCATCGCGCTCAACTGGCCGCGAAAAGACTGGCCGACGAGCCGAGCATTCGCCAGGTGATCGCCCAACCCGACAACAAAAAAGCGCTGGCGGCCGCATTCGACCTATTCGAGAGAACGCCCATTCCCGCTCCCTTGGCGGAAGCGGTTCCCGGTGTGACTCTCTATGACCGATGGTTTGCACCCCTCGCCTGGAGTGGGAACACAGTCGACCTACGGTCTTACTTCGACGCATCGGAAGAAGCGCCGCGGAGCGAGACCACCGTCTTCGAACAAGGCGTCTTCACGCATCTGATCGTCATCGAGTCGATAGACGACAGGAACGGGACGCTCGCCATCCAGATTCCGCTCTCCGCTCGACGCGGAATCGACAATCGCTATCTCCACGATTTCGAGGTTGCCGCGGCGTGGTCCGGCAATAGTGTTTCGACGGACTACGTCGATGTGCGGGAACCCGCGCCGGAGCTAGCGACTCTCTTCGAACGAAACCAGGATCGCTATTGGGGCGGCACAGAAGAGGCGCCCATGCTCTACTTCCCGTTGCGTTCGCCCGCAGGCGATCTTCTCGCCGTGGTCCAGCTCAACGTGGAAGATCCGGCGACCGCTCTTCTCGAAACGAAACGTACCACGCAGCAAGTGGCTGGTTTATTCCTCTCTCTGGCAGCGCTCTTCGCGGTGGTCTGGCTGGGGGCACACCTGCGAAGCGCCGGGCATGGTTTCGCCGATCCGATTCTCTTCGTAGCCGCACTCTGGGGTTTCCGCCTCGTCGTTTCGTTGGCGGAGGTGCCTCTCGGGCTCTTTCTCGGTCTAGACAACCCGGCCAGCTATGCGTCCGGAGCGATGTTCGATCTACTACGCTCGCCGGCCGACTTCTTCCTGACCGCGTTCACGATCGCGCTTACCGCGGCAACCATGACCTGGTTCATCGTGTCCAGGGAAACGACGCCGGAGCGTGACCTTCCTGACAGGTCTAGCAGGTCTGACAGGTCTAGCGGGTCTGACAGGTCTCGCGGGCCCGACCGGCCCAGTTTCTTCGGGGCCTTCCTGCTGCAGGTCCTGGCACGCATCGCGGCGGCGGCGGTCATCTTGCTCGCGTTGTGGTTCGTACGCGACAGCTGGTCTAATTCGAATCTCACGCTCGCCACTCCCGGCCTGATTCCCGTCGACGCTCCGCGTCTCGCCGTGCAGATGGCGCTGGTGGCGCTCTGGTTGTCGGCGGCTCTTATCACGATGTCGTTGGTGATCGTCACGGAATCGCGCTCGGAGGCTTCGCCGGGCGGTCGATCGTTTCTCCGGTTGGCTCGCTACTGGGCGATGGATATTCTGGTGCTCACCTTCGCTTATTCCCTTTCGGGCGGAGGCGCGCTCGCCACCCTTCTCCCTCTCGCACTGCCTGTGTTGATTGCATTCGATACGTTGACTTTTGCTCGGGGGCCCCTCTTCGCCGGATTGCGGCAGGGGGCGGTCTATGCCCGATTCGCCGCGATCTTTCTGACATTGGCCGTTCCCATGCTCTCCTATTTTCCGGCGGTGGCTTACTACGAACGGTGGGTCGCGCAAGCATTCCTCGAGCAAACGGTGGCTCCCGCTGTTCTGCACCAAGACGACTCGCAGCTCTATGTACTACAGGCGACGCTCAGGGCGATCGATCGGATGGAACTTGCCGGCCAGTTCGCAAAGCCCGATCGCGATCAAATCGCCTATCGGATCTGGTCCGGCTCCGATCTCTCGGACTTCGTGCTGAGCTCGGCAGTCGACATCTTCGACGAAGACGGCACACCGGTGTCGCGTTTTGCCCTGAACTTTCCCGACAGCGAGCTCGAGTGGCACCAGCCGGAAGGCGCGCCGCCAGAACAATGGGTCATCGATGAAGAAACCTATCCCGGCGAGCCCAACAGACCGCGCGTCTTCCACGCGCGTCGCGCCTTGCCCATCGAAGGTGACGCCTTGTGGGATCTTCAGATCAGGTTGGTGGCCGGTTGGAGCAATCTCCCGTTTATTGCGACGCGCAGTCCGTACGCCGATCTCTTCCGCTCCTCGGCGGCGGAAGCGCCGTTACCCGCCGCTCACCCGGACCTCGCACTACACGTTTTCGACCGACAAGGTGAGGCCATCTTTAGCTCCGGGGAGCAGAGGCTTGCCATCGGCGGTGCCTTCGGCCCGACCACTCTGACACCGAGCCCCCCACGCTGGATTGAGGGCACCGCGGGTGACACACGCGACGTCTTGCTCTTCTCCGACGAAGACTATGTCTATGGTCTCGCTTTTCCTCCCAAGTCCAAGATCGCTTACGGTGCCGACATTGCCGGCTGGATGATTCTGGTGGCTTTGATCGCGATGGCTCTCTTGCTCGTCGCCGCTGCGATCGGATGGCTTGGTGGAGGCGAGACGTTTCGTGCACGCGACATTTGGACCGACGTCGGGACAAGCTTCTATGGCAAGCTCTCCGTGGCGTTTGTGCTGCTGGCTCTGATCCCCATCGCTTCGCTCGCCTTTTTGGTGAGGGGGATCATGGTGCAGCAGCTTCAGCACGACGTCGAACAGGAGGGCATCGCCAGGGCTCAGGTCGTCGGTCGTTTCGTAAGGGACTATCTGTTGCTGGACAGAATCGATGCCAGTGAACGAGGCGTCGCCGCGGTCAGCGATCCACTACTCGAATGGGTGAGCAGCCTGGTGAGCGCCGACGTGGATCTCTTCAGTCGCGGAGAGCTGGTCGCCACCAGCGAGCGAGAGCTCTTCGACAGCGGCCTTCTTCCGGCGCGCGTCCCCGCCGCCGCCTATCGAGAAGTCGTTCTGAGGCGCGCGAATCACTCCATCCACCGCGAATCGGTCGGGGCGTTTCAGTATTTCGTTGTCTCCGTCCCCATTGCCCTCGAGCGATGGCGCGAGCCCGGCGTTCTGTCACTACCACTGGCGAGCCGGCAGCGGGAGATCGACGAGCAAGTGGAGGTACTCAACCAGACGGTTTTTCTGGCTGCCCTCTGTTTCTTCCTGGTAGCCGCAGCGCTCGCCTACTCTCTGGCGCGGCGCATCGCCGAGCCGATCAACACGCTCACCGCCACGACCCGAAGCGTGGCGCAAGGTGACTTCGACGTCAGCCTCCACACCTCCTCCCGCGACGAGATCGGTGCGCTCTTCGAAAGCTTCAATCAGATGACCGCTGACCTCAAACGGCAGCGCGAGCGTCTCGAGAGAACCAAGAAGCTCGAGGCGTGGGCGGAGATGGCGCGGCAGGTCGCGCATGAAGTAAAGAATCCGCTGACGCCCATACAGCTATCCACCGAGCATCTGCTCAGAGTCTATGAAGATCCCAACGTCGATTTCCGTGAAGTGCTGAAGGGCTGCTCGGAGACGATCTTTCAGCAAGTACAAACACTCCGCGAAATATCCCGGGAGTTCTCCTCTTTCGCCTCTCCCTTCGCCCTCGAGCCCGAGCCCACCGACATTGGACGCTTGGTACGAGAGACGCTCGAGCCGTATCGCCAGGCGCCACCGCCCGGGGTCGCCTTCGACGTCGACATAGCCGATTCGCTTCCGCGGGTGAGCCTCGACCGGCGACTCATCCAGCGAACGCTCATCAACATCGTGGAAAATTCCCTGAACGCCATCGATGCCCCTAACGGGGGCGGGCGGATTTCGGTGAGCGTTGCTCCTGATGCTTCCAGCAACGGAAACAGCGTCGAATTAGAGATCTCCGACACGGGCATGGGTATCGATCCCGCTGTTCGCGCGCGGATTTTCGAGCCCTACTTTTCGACTCGCGCCTCCGGCACCGGGCTAGGCCTCGCCATCGTACGCAAAGCGGTGGAGGAGCATGGCGGGAGCATCTCCGTAGAGAGCGAGCAGGGTAAGGGGACGACCGTGCGAGTCCGACTACCCGTGAAGGCTGCAGACCCGGGTTAAGGGCCCGGGCAAGAATAACTACCGATTCTTGGACGCCGATGCGCAGAATCCCGTAATGGGAGAAGCGTTGGCCGATCAGAGACACGACAAGTGCCTCGTTGACAAAGCTATTATCACAGTGATAATAATATTGTCATGGTGCAATGAAAAAGACCTCGAAAGGGTCACGACCCGCTAGGGACAAGGATTACTCAGCGGTTCTGGAACACGCCTATATCCACCTGACGAGTGCACGGCATACGACAAAGACTCTGGCCCAGGCCCTCGCCGTTTCCACCGCTACTGCGTTTCGCATCATCGAGGAGCTGCGGGCGCGAGGCATCCAGATCGAGAGTGTGAAGCGGGGGCGCGAGTGGTATTTCGAGGTGGTCGATTCAGAGTTGGTCGCGGCCACCTGGAAATCGGATCCCCTCGTGAAGAACGTCGGCTTTATCACCCGTAGTAACCGTAAGCCCGGGCAATCGGAAGATGACGTCGTTTACGATCGAAACTGAGGCCGCAACGTGAAGAGGGGGCGGTGGGTGCTGGTCGATACCAGTGCCCTGGTTGGTATTTTCATGAGGGACGATGACTGGCATGGACCGGCAGTGGAAGCCCTGGAGAAGCTCCAAGCTAGCGGGAGAATGATGCTCACCACCAATGACGTCTTCGGTGAGACGCTGACCGCTCTCCGGAGATGGGCGGGGCACGCTCAGGCCGTGGGAGTCGGAGACATCTTGAGGCAAAGTGAGCTGGTCAAGCTAGTAAGTATCGACGACACGACACGCGAGGCCGCCTGGAGGCTCTTCAAGAAGTACGACGATCAAGTGTTGTCCTTCACCGACTGCACTTCCTTCGCAACGATGCATCGATTTCAAATTCAGGAGGCCTTTACTTTCGACGACGACTTCAGAAAAGTCGGATACACTGTTCTTCCCTGAGCGTCAATAGATTTCCAGAAGCCGCTGCCTTTCGGCCTCGTATTCCTTGAGGAATTCGCTGTACGGCGGCGAGTCGAGAGAAACTCACTGCCGAGATTCTTAACGGCACTTGATTGCCGCCTTCCGCTAATCTAACGCCGCGCGTCGGCAATGACCTCGAGGGCCTTCGGTGTCAGATCGTAGGCAGCCAGCTCATCCAACGGGACCAGACGCACCTCTTTGACGTCGGATCCGGCAGCCAACTTGCCTTCCACATACTCGCAAAGAAAATCGGCCAGCACGTAGTGGTAACGGATTCGGCTGGCATCGTCCTTGTCGATGAAATCGAAGAGCGTGAGCTCCTTCACGACTCGAACCGACCAACCGGTCTCCTCTTTGATCTCACGGACGACGGCTTGTTCCATCGTCTCGCCGAGCTCCACCAAGCCGCCAGGTAGGGTCCAGCGGCCGTCGAGCGGGGGCTGGCCCCGGCGAACCAACAAGACTTTCCCGCTCTCGATGATGACGGCTCCCACCCCGAATGCCGGTTCGCTCGGGTAGGATCGCTTCACTAACTACGTGCTCCCGTCACCGCTGAGAAGTTTCTTCCCGAGCTCCAACGCGTTTTGAGCGGAGTCGACAGCAGCGGAGTCCGCCGCCAGCCAGAGCCAAAACCCCCCGGCCTGCCCGCCGTCCGGGCGCACATGACCCACGTGCACTTGCTTCGAGCCGGCGACGGCCACCGGTGACACGGCTCGAGTCGACCCTTGGGGGCCTTCGGGAGCCTCAAGTAATGGACTCGTGTCGAGGTCCGCACGCTCTGCCAGTGCCGCGACCACAGCTTCCACGGTGGGTTGCTCGGCAAGTTGAACCCATAGGGAGACCGCATAGCTGTGGAAAACGGGAGCCAGGACTAGAGACACCGAGACCCGATTCTCTTCGAGACCCGCGAGCTCGCATGCTTCCTTCGCAACCGTGATCTCGGGGCGAGCTTCCTTCTTGTCTTTACCCGTCGGCGGCGAGAGCAGATTGAACGCAAGCTGTTCGCCTATCATCTCGGTCGGCGGCTCTCCGAAATTGAGGAGCTGCACGACCTGCTGATGAAGCTCCTTCACCGCGGTCTCGCCGAGCTCCGACGCCGGTAACATCACCGTCCCGTGTGCCCGCTCGACCTCGAAGGCCGCACCCAATGCCTCCAACACTTTGCCGAGCAATATGGAAGCCCCGTCTGGAAGTCCGAAGAGCCGAGCGTCCTCGGGGAGAAATTTCTCGTTCAGCCCCGCGGCGGCGACGGGCGCCTGGAGCTGCCCCCCCGCGGCCAACGTCAGCACACCCTGGCCCGCCGCGGCGACCGCTTCGGCCAGCACTTCCGGCGAGGTATCTTCTCCGACGAACATCACGTCGAGTGAGGGAAAAAGATCCGAATCCAGCGCCTGCGTGACCAGGACCTCGTCTTCGAACTGGGTGAGGACCGAGCCGGCGTTCGGCTGCCCATCAAAGAGCTTGAGCTCGATGACCGGCAACACCTGCTGGTCACTTTGATCGAGGAGTGCGCGGACTCTCTGCCCGAAGGGACTAAGGGGACCCACCACCGCGACGCGGTAGCCCTTCATGCATCCAGATCCTTCGAAGCCGAGGAGAGCGCTTCCTCCGGATTGGGCGCCGTGTTCAGTTTGGTACGGCGGAGGAACGAGTACACTTTGAGCGCCAGACCGCTCACGAGATAGGTCACCGACATGCTCAGCAACATCACCTGCGGATGCGTCCCGATCGCAACGAAGAGGAGGGCGAGGAGCAGAATGACCAAGTGCGAGTGCCGGCCGCGCAGATCGATGTCTTTGAAGCTGTAGTAGCGAAGGGTGCTTACCATCAAAAGCGCCAGCGAGGGCACGAGGAAAAGAATCGGAATCGCCTGGTTTCTTCCCGCAAGCGATACCGGAAACATGAAAACGATGGAGGCGATCACACCCGCGGCCGCCGGAATGGGCAAACCCACGAAGTAACGCTTGCCGACCGATGACTGGATGTTGAAACGTGCCAGCCGCGTGAGGCCACATACGAGAAACAGAAAACATGCCAGCCAGCCGATCCGCGGCCATAGATGGAGCCCCCACGTGTAGGCGAGGACGCCGGGGGCAACGCCGAAGGAGACCACGTCGGCTAGCGAGTCGAACTCTTTCCCAAACTCGCTCGACGCGTTGGCCAGACGCGCGACCCGCCCGTCGAGTGTATCCAGCAGGATCGCCCAGCCGATCAGCATCGCCGCCAGCTCGAGCTCGCCTTTCATGCTGCTCACGATGGAATAGAAGCCACAAAAGATGTTGGCAACGGTAAACAAGCTCGGCAAGAAGTAGATGCCGCGTCGAACTCGGCGCTTGGCTTGTGGTGGGTTGATCATGTTTTTTCCGCCAGCGCCGACTCGCCTCCCCGAACGCGCTCGCCGACCGAGACCAAGACCTTGATCTCCGGTGGGAGAAGCACGTCCACTCGCGAGCCGAATTGAATCAATCCGAATCGTTCTCCACGCTCCAGGCGCTCGTCTTTCTTTTTGGAAAAAACGATCCGGCGCGCGATGACCCCGGCGATCTGACGCACGGTGACCTGGAACGACTCTCCGGAGAGGGTGACTTCGTTTTGTTCGTTCTGCGACGACGCCTGTTCCCGGTATGCGGGTAGAAACCGACCCGAGGTGTAGCTCAGATCGGTGATGACTCCCGCGATAGGCGATCGATTGATGTGTACGTCGAATATCGAAAGAAAGATGCTGACCTGGGTCCTTCCGGAGGAGGGATCTTTTTCCGGTCCCACGTACACGACTTTTCCATCCGCGGGAGAGACCCAAATGCGCGGATCGGCCGGGGGCGTCCGCTCTGGATCGCGAAAGAAATAGATGACGAATAGGGCAAGCCCGAACGGCAGGAGGGACACCAGCCTGGTCGCGGGAAAGAACGCTAGGACAAGACCGGCGGCAGCCAGAACGCCGATGTACGCGAAGCCCTGCCGTGCAATTCTCATCTCATCCGGAATATCGTAGCTGTCAAGAAAAGGCGCGACGCTCGCGCGAAAGGAACCTCGAAATATGGCGGAAATACAAAAGGAGCCCATGGATCTCCGGGCTCTCCATTTCGGGAGCGGGGACCGAAAGGCCGGTCGAGCTCGGACTACGCCGGCGAGGGTCTCGCTTCTCCGAGACCGGACGCCCGTTTGCCCTTGTAGTTCCGAATCAGGGCAGCCATCTTGTCTTTGAGCGCCAGCTTTTTTTTCTTTAGCGTCACCTCTTCGAGCTTCTCTTCGTCACTCAAAAAGATCTTGCCGGACAAAAATGTGAGCCGTTCCTCCAACTCTTCGTGTTTTTCCGCCAGGCGCTGAAACTCCTCGTCCTCCTGAAGAAGGACCTCTCGTATCGTCTCGGAGCTCTCCGGCATGAATCACCCCTCCTGTCAAAAAATCGGCTAAGTTGTGGCTGCGAATAAAGTTACGGTAGGTCAAGATGCCTCTTAATCAAAGTATCATAAAGACTTCGACCTCTGCAACCCGACGTCCGACACGTTGATTACCAAGAAAACCTATATCGACGGCTGAACCGGCTGTCTTAGAATGTAAGTCCGGCGGTCAACTCCGCGTCATCGCTTTCATCGCCACGCACAAGGTTATTCGAAAGATCTTGTCGCTCTTGCAGAAGTCAAAAAACCACGACGCGGGCGGCTAGACCGACTGGCGTCCAGGGAGTAGAATCCGAGTAAAGATGATGAGAAATTGGATTGCACTTCCTGTCCTCCTCATCGCCGCCACCGCAGCGGCGCAGATCGATTATGACCGCGAAATGGAAGAGCTGGCTTCAGCACCCGAGATCGCGAAGGCTTTCGAGGTCATCGTCGAGCTCGAGCCGCAGACCGAGGCCGACCTCATCGAGCTCACCGAGATCCCGGCGCCGCCCTTCAAGGAAGAGGTGCGCGGTAGACGCTACCAAGAAATGATGCGCGACGCCGGAATCGAGAACGTGTACACCGACGAGGTCGGAAACGTCATCGGGGAGTGGGCCGGCACCGGCGGGGGCGAGCAAACCGTCGCGTTCGTGGCCCACCTCGACACCGTTTTTCCCGAGGGCACCGACGTTACCGTCCGTCGCGAGGGCGATCGCATGATTGCGCCCGGAATCGGCGACGACACGCGAGGCCTCGTCCTCATGCTCACAGTCATACGGGCGATGAAACGCGCCGCGGTCGACACTCGGGACAACGTGCTCTTCGTGGCGTCCGTGGGCGAGGAAGGTCTCGGGGACCTCCGGGGCGTCAAGCATCTGTTCCGCGACGGCGGACCCCGGATCGATCAGTTCATCGCCGTCGACGGCGGCAGCACCGAGAGGGTGCACAACCAGGCGACCGGCTCCCACCGTTACCGCATCACCTTCAAAGGCCCCGGAGGGCACTCGTGGGGCGCTTTCGGTCTTGGAAATCCGGCTCACGCGCTCAGCCGCGCGATCCACTACTTCGATCAAGCGGCGGGCGAGTACGTCATCTCCGGCCCGAAGACCAGCTACAACATCGGGCGCATCGGCGGCGGCACCTCGGTGAATTCGATCCCGTTCGAGAACTGGGCCGAGGTCGACATGCGATCGAACGTTCCCGAGCGTCTCGAGGAGATCGATGCGATCTTCAAGGAGGCGGTCCAGCGTGCGCTGAAAGAGCAGAACGAGCTCAGGCGCGAGGGCGAGGCGCTCACCGTGGACGTCGATATGATCGGCGATCGCCCCTCTGGCGTCGTCGACCCGAAGACACCGCTCATCCAGCGGGCGATGGCCGCGACGAGATTTCTCGGTGGGGAGCCGGCGCTCACGACCGGCTCCACGGACGCGAACATCGCGATCTCGATGGGAATCCCTGCCACGACGATTGGGCGCGGCGGCGAGGGCGAAGGCAGCCACTCGCTGCGCGAGTGGTGGTCCAACAAAGACGGCCACCTCGGTATCCAGAGAGCGCTCGTCATCCTCGTCGCATCCGCCGGACTTGGACGGTAGAATAGATCTACGGCTCGCCGGGCCGTATCAACGACAGACTAGAAACGAACGCGCGTTGACCCTCCACTGGAACCAATACCAACCGATTCAGCCCCGTGGCGACAGCATCCCGAGGTACCGACACTTCTGCGGCACCTCCCGCCGCGACGAGATCTACTGTACCGAGATCGTGTTCTTGAAAAGTTAGCGCTAACGAACCTTCCGATCGTCCCTCGATCATCAAACGATAAGGAGCGGGCTCTCGAAGCGCGACGTAGACAGTGGCGCCTTGGGCGGCGACCTGTCGCACCGTGCGCTGCGCTTCCCGTTGCGGGAGAGACCAACCCCGTCCCAGGTAAAGAGCATCGGTGTCGCCCATCCGAATGTGCACGTTGTGAGAGAGATACCGGGCACCCGCGAGATCGTACGTCGCAAGAGGCATGCGGGTCCGATAGCGCATCGACCACGCCCCGGGCCAGGAAAAGGGGTAGCCGGTTCGTTGATAGACGAGCTCCACGGCGTCCTCGGCCGCTTGTCGGAAGGAAACCGGCCCGTCGAACGGGATCGCGCCACCGGAGTAGAGCGCCATCAGACTCGCGTTCCACAATACGAAAGGCAGCAGCGCCAGCGACACGAAGAAGAGCGCGTGTTTCTTCACGCGAGGCACGAGCCATTCGATCGCTACCGCTAGACCGAGCCCGAAAGCGACGAGAGCGCCATCGAATCGCCGAGAGCCGAATGACGCGCCCGCCCACCAATCGTGAACTGAGGCGTTGACGTATGTGGTGACCGCCAAGGCAGCCAGCAGGCTCCCTGCCAGAACCGGCGCCCTTCTCACGAGGGCGACTAATCCGGTCAGACCAAGCCACAGCACCGGTGACCAGGAAAGAAGACCGTGTCTCGAAGAAAAGAGAACGGCCTCCAGTTCGGGCGAGCCCCACGCCATGTAGGCACCGCCCTGCGGCACGACGAGAAGTCGACCGTAGATAACCTTCCAAAAGAGCATCTGGGGTATAAAGAAGGCGATCGCAATCCCGGAAACGAGCGCGACCTGCTTCCACTTGGGCTTTCTTCCCGCCGCCCAGAGGACCGCCCAACCGACTGGCAGAAACAAAACGTTTTGCCAGCGCACGAGAACGACCACGCCGGCCGCCAAACCGAGGAGCGCGTAGTCACGGTAGTGACGCGGTTCGCGATGGCAGAGGAGCAAGTAACCCGTCACCGACGCCATCCCGAAGGCGTGGGACATGGAGGGCTCGAACACCATGTACCAAACGTGGAACGTTCCCAACCAAATGAGCAGCGTCGCCGCTAAGGCCACTCCCTGCTCGCAGTAGCGACGCACCAAGTCGTAGAGCCATAGAACCCCGAACAGACCCCCGACCGCCGTCACCGTTGCGATCGCGGTGAAGTAGGGATATCCGAACCCGGTCGGCCGAAAGAGCCCCAGGTAGCCGAGACCATGGATCAACAAGTAAACGGGCGCCCAGAGAAGCGCGGGCCCCACGCTGAAGGTGTTGGGGAGCCGTCCGGTCGCGGTGGGCAGAAAATAGGCTTCCCCGGCGCCCAGGATGCGGTACTCGTTGTCGAAATTCAGATCGCCATCCACTACCACCGAGCGAAGCGTCGCGAAATAATGCACGCCGTCACTCGCCACGCGCTGCGGCTGCAGATAGAGGGCCATCAAGACCAACGGGAAGACGGCTCGCAGAACGTGTCGGAGAGGATCGGACGAGCGAGCGCCCCGTGCCCGCACCAGATGGAAAAGGCCCGAAAGTAGAGCCAGCATGACGAGCGCGCCGGCCCAGTGTGCCCTAAGCCATTCGGGAAGCTGGGGACGAAAGATCCCTATCAAGATGAGCGCGGCTAAGCTGATTTCCGGCGCGAGACGCGCAAAACCACGGACGGTTAGCTGAGGGCGGGTCATCCGCGAGGTTCATCGCGACCGTCATGGAGCAGGTTCTTTTGGTAGACGATGGCGTGCTCTTGCGGTCGGCTATAGTACCTGCGTCGCTTGCCCGCTTCGTGGAACCCCATCGATACGTAGAGCGCCCGAGCGATCGCGTTCGACTCTCTGACCTCGAGGATTGCTACGCAGCAGCCGTTCAGTCTTCCCAGCTCGAGGACTTCCTCCACCAGGTGGCGCCCCAGCCCGCGCCCGCGGTGGAGAGGATGGACCGCGACATTCTGTATGTGAAGCTCATCGAAGACGACCCAGGGAACGCAATACCCGCTGATGACTCGCTCGCTAGATGAGATGGGACACGCGACCGTGGGATGGCTGAAGTCGTTCTTGCGAATCTCCTCGACGAAAGCTTCTTCGGGCCAGGGATTCGAGAAGGATGCCTCCTCGATGTCCACGATTGCGGGAACGTCTTCGAACCGCATCGGCTGGAGCCGGTAGAGCAAGCGAACGTTCCTTTTCTCCAAGCGCGCGCGATCTACGTTCATCGCTGGGCTTTCTCCCCGTCCGAGGCCCGCATGTACTCGGCCCTCAGGTTTCCTAGGGGAGCCGCTTCTCCGTCCTCGAGTCGTTTCCTCCCGATGCGACCTACTTCTTCGGCAAGATCCAAAACCGGTTCCGCGAGCTCCGCGAGATCGCCCAAGACTTCCCGAACCACGGCCCCGTAGAGCTTGAGACCACCGCCCGCGAATAGAATTCTTTCACGCGGCATATTTACCAGGCGGGCCAGCCTGGCCAGAAAGTCCTCCGGCCTCTCGCAAACGGGCGGGACGATGGTCGAAAACGTTCCACCGTCCGTGCGAAACAAGGCCCCGAAGACCTCTTCTCTCCGCGCATCCAAGAACGGCGCGACGAGACCCCCACGAGATCGATAACGATATGCCGTCGCCTCGATCGTCGAGATCCCAACCACGGGACGGCCCGTTGCGAAGGCCAGCCCCTCCACACTGGCGATGCCGATACGCAACCCGGTAAAGGAGCCGGGGCCGACCGCCACCGCGAAGGCATCGATGTCCCCGAGCGACAACCCCAGAGAAACAAGGAGTCGATCCAGCTCGGGCAGGAGTCTTTGCGCATGACCGGGAGGGGGGTGGAACCGAGCCCGCCCGCGGATCGTGTCCCCTTCCAGGACCGCGACGCTTCCATGAGCGCTCGTGGTGTCCACGGCCAAGAGTCTCATTTCTCGAATCTTAACCCCGATCGCAACCTGTTTGCGATTAGGTCGAGCGGACGTTAGGCCCAACGGGTTGGAACGGGGCTGGGGTAGAATCAACTTCCCATGGCCGAGAAGACGACGCCCGCGATGCGGCAGTTCCACGAGATCAAGCGCCAGGTGGGTGACGCCATTCTCTTCTTCCGCATGGGCGACTTCTACGAAATGTTCTATGACGACGCCATGACCGCCTCGCGCGCGCTGGAGCTCACGCTCACCTCTCGGCAGAAGGACGCCTCGGGCGGAGGTATCCCCATGTGCGGCATCCCCCATCACGCCGCGGACACCTATATTGGTCGGCTCATCCGCCGCGGGTTCAAGGTGGCGGTTTGTGAACAGGTCGAAGATCCGCGGCAGGCCAAGGGCATCGTACGGAGAGAAGTCGTGCGCATCGTGACGCCCTCGACCTATCTCCACCACGGTTACCTCGAGGAGAAGGAGCCTAGCTACCTGATGGCGGTCGCATCGGGAACGGATGAGCTCGGCGCGTCTCTCGTGGATCTGTCGACCGGCGACTTCTTTACGTTCGAGCACCAAGGGCCCGAGAGGTGGACGAAGTTACAAGATGCCCTCGCGACGTACCGCCCGCGCGAGCTGGTCTTCCCGGAAGGTTCGTCCGTCCCCAAGGAGCTCCTCGATGGCGTGACGGGAGAAGATCGGCCGGTCGAGACGCCTCGCGAGGCATGGCGGTTCGACTACGAAGGAGCCCGGGAGCTCCTACTCAACCAGTTCGGCACGGTGAGTCTCGACGGATTCGGCTGCGAAGGAAAGTCGCTTGCGGTCGCAGCCGCCGGCGCCGCGCTTCAGTACCTTCAGGACACCCAGCACGCGGGGCTCGCCCACATTTCCAGCATTCGTTACCGGGAAGAGTCCGACCACTTGATACTCGATCCGGTCACGCAACGAAATCTCGAGCTCACTCGTTCCTTGTCGGAAGGCGACCGCCGGGGCACGCTGCTCTCGGTGCTCGACAAGACCCAAAACGCCATGGGCGCCCGTCTGCTCAAGCAGTGGCTCCTCCGTCCCCTGCTCGACGCCGACGCGATCGGTGCGAGGCTCGACGCTGTCGAGCAATTGGCCTTCGATACCGTCACCCGTACGAAGCTCGCGGGGGCTCTCAAACCCATCGTGGACATCGACAGAGTTCTCTCCCGGATTACGCTCGGCTCGGCGGGTCCTCGAGACTTCGTTGGCCTCGGTCAATCGCTAGCCACCGTTCCCCGCCTCACTTCCCTGCTATCCGAGCTTAAGGCTCCGCTCATCGGAGAGCTGAGTCAACAGATGGATCCGTTGGAAGACGTCCGAGGAGACGTCGAGAACACCGTCGCCGCCGAGCCGCCGGCGACCATCCGGGACGGCGGCGTCATTCGCGAAGGCGTCTTGAGCGAACTCGACGAGCTGCGCCGCCTTCGTGCGGAAGGAAAACAGACCCTCACCCACATCGAGGCGCGGGAACGCGAACGTACCGGGATCACCACACTGAAGGTCCGGTTCAACAAAGTGTTCGGCTACTACATCGAGGTGACGAAATCCAAGTTGGATGCGGTGCCGAACGACTACATCCGGAAGCAGACGCTGGTGGGCGCCGAACGCTACATCACTCCGGAGCTGAAGGAATACGAAGAGAAGATCACGACCGCCGACGAGCGGATCACCGTGATCGAAGGCGAGTTGTTCGAATCGCTCCGACAGAGGGTTGCGGGGCATGCGGCGCGCATTCGTCGCACCGCCGAAGCCATTGCCTCCGTCGATGTACTGACCTCTCTTGGCGAAGTGGCCGCCTCGTCCCAGTACACGAAGCCTCGTTTGCACGGAGGATTCGAACTGCAGGTCAAACAAGGACGACATCCCGTCATCGAGGTCACGCTAGGGGAGCCTTTCGTGCCCAACGATATCGAGCTCGACGGGGATCATCATTTGATCATTCTCACTGGCCCCAATATGGGCGGCAAGTCCACCTATCTCCGCCAATCGGCACTCCTCTTGATCATGGCGCAGATGGGCTCCTTCGTGCCGGCCCAGGAAGCGAAGCTTCCCATCGTGGACCGCATCTTCACCCGGGTAGGTGCCTCCGACAACATCTTTCGCGGCCGTTCCACATTCATGGTCGAGATGCAGGAGACGGCGCACATTCTTTATCACGCGACGAGGAACAGCTTCGTCCTCCTTGACGAGATCGGTCGCGGAACAGCCACCTTCGATGGTCTTTCTCTCGCCTGGGCCGTCGCCGAGTACATTGCTACGAGCGCGAACCTCGGGTGCAAGACGATCTTCGCGACGCACTATCACGAGCTGACCGACCTCGCGGCCGAGCTACCCGGAGTCGTCAACTACCATCTGTCGGCGCGCGAATGGAAGGAAGACATCGTTTTCCTTCGCCAGGTCGTGCGCGGAGGGTCCGATCGCAGCTACGGTATCCAGGTGGCACGCCTTGCCGGACTGCCAGCGCCGCTCATCGGACGCGCCCAGGAAATCCTCTCCAACCTGGAGAAGACGGAGTTCGATCTGGAAGGCCGGCCGCGGCTCTCGGCCGGTGCGGGCGCCCCGCCCTCCGACTCGGAGCGGCAGCTTGCTCTCTTCGCAGAGGTGGAAGACCGTGTGGCCTCCGAGCTCCGCAAGCTCGACCTCGATCGCTTGACGCCGCTCGAAGCGCTTCAGATCTTGACCGACCTGAAGCGGCGTCTCGAGTAGCCGACTGTGAGGATGCCCCGGCTACTGAATCTTCACGTCGTAGGGCATGAGGGCGAGAGAAGGTTTGTCGGTCAGCAGCCTCAGAACAGGGGACTCGGATAACAATCGCTCCGGGAGCCAGGCGTGAACGCCGGTGACCTCCGATGTCGCCTGTGTCATCTGTTTCCACAACATATCGAAGAACGTGCCCGCCTCGGGGTAGACTTGCAGATTGACGTTGGAATCCGCGGGGATGTCTGCCTTTTCCTTCGCCAAGGCAACCGCCCGATCCAACCCTCCAAGCTCGTCGACCAGCCCGACCTCTAACGCTTGGGCTCCGGTCCAGACTCTCCCCTGTCCCACGGCGTCCACCTCCTCGCGCTCCATGTCTCGGGACGCCGCGACCTTGTCGAGAAAACGGTCGTAGCCAGCCTGAAGGATTCGACGAAGGCGAAGCCTCTCTTCGGGAGTGAACGATCGCGAGTCGCTCCAGAAGTCAGCGCTTTTTCCCTTGACCACCCCGTCTCTGCTAAAACCGATCTTCTCGTACAAACCATCGATGTTGAACTTCCCGGCGTAGATTCCGATGGATCCCGTAATCGTCGAGGGCTCGGCAACGATGGCGTGCGAAGCCGTCGCGATCCAATAACCGCCCGAAGCGGCGACGTCGGCCATGGACACCACGACCGGTTTCTCTTCCATCGTGAGCGCAGCCTCTCGCCAAATCACATCCGAGGCGACGTCGGATCCCCCGGGGCTCTGGATTCGGAAGACCACGGCATCGATCGAATCGTCCTCGCGGACCTGCTTGAAGGTCGAAGCGAGCGTATCCGCCCCCATGATGCGACCGTAAAACGGATCCTCGTTGCTCTCTCCTCCCACAATGACGCCGACCCCGTAAATCAGCGCGATGGTTGGCCGACGGCCAAGAGTCAATCCGTCTTCGTGGTCGGCCTGGTAGGCTCCCACTGACAGGGGTTGATAGTCCTCTCCCGCCTCGGCCAAGAGCTCTTCCACTTCATCCTTATAAAGAAGCTCGTCGACCAAACCGAGCTCCTGCGCCTCGCCGGCGCGGAACGGCCCGCGATCGAGGATGTCTTCCACTTCCGGAATCGTGAGATCGCGGGAGGCCGCAATGGAGTCCACCAGCCGATCGTAGAGATCGTCGACGATCGCTTGGAGCGCTTCGCGGTGCGGGTCGCTCAAGGACTCTCGCGTATAGACGTCGGGCGCGTTCTTATAGGCGCCGATTCGTTCGAACTCCGCTTCGACCCCGAGCTTGTCGAGCGTGGATTTCATGAACGTGACTTGGGCGTTCAAGCCTCGCAAGTCCAGAATGGATTGTGGATGGATATAGATCGTGTCCGCCGCGGACGCCAAATAGTAGTCCAGCGTCCCTCCGTATTCCATGAAGGCGACGACGGGCTTCCCGCTGGTCGCAAAGTCGAGCAGCGCACCGCGGATTTCCTCCGCCCGCGCCCAACCGAGCTGACTGCCCCGAGCATGGAGCAGCAGGCTATCGACCCGAGAGTCCTCCTTTGCCCTATGTACTGACTCCAAGACGTCCCTGAACGTCACCGACTCGAAGTCGATAAACGAGCTGCTGAGGTCGAAGAGCTCGGTCTCGGGAAGCTCGCCGCTGAGATCCAGAGCCAACGTCGAGCCGGTCTCGACCTCGGCCGGAACCATGCCTAGCCCCTGAACGACGAAGTACACGCTGGCGGCCGAGAGAGTAACGAGTGAACCGACGATCAGGAACAACCACAGTATCCAGCGACGGGAGCGCATGTTTGTTTGCTCTAGTGATCCTCAGGCAGATGAAGGGCTTAAACGCAGTTCCAAGAGCTGGCTTCTCTGCTCCGCTTCGGTGCGTAGGACCGACTGAGGAAACTCCTCTAGGAACCGTTGGTAGGTTTGGCGCGCCTCTTCCAATCTGTCGTCTTTCTCCAGTTGCCGAGCCAGGGCGAACAGCAGTTGATCCTTGGGGAGCGGATCCTGCGGATCATCCACCAGAGCTCGATAGATCTCCGCGGAACCGGCGTAGTCACTCTTCTGAGATTTGACCGTGGCCAGCGTTTGCAAGGCGAGAGAGTAGAGTAGATCGCCGCGTTCCCGAACGACTTCTTCCAAGAGGGCTTCCGCGTCCTCGATCTCGCCGAGGCCCACCTGACAGAGAGCCGAGTAATAGTGCGCTTCCCTTCCTTGCGGTAGACTACCGTACTGCTGCGCGACGCCCTGGAAGGCCTCGAGAGCGGCTCGATAGCGCTCCTCGACGCTTTCGAACGTCGTGCCTTCTTGGGGAGCGGCGACGATCGTGTTCTCCTGGATGACGCCGTGGTACTTGCTCATGGCATCGACGAGGAGCGCGTCCGCCGCCTGGCCGCGGCCGTGCTGATAGACGTAGGCGCCGCCCATCGCCGCGCTGGCGATCACGACGACCACCAAACCTGTCCTCAAGATCTGACTATTCTCGGAAGACCAGGTGACGAATTGCTCCAGCATGACCAGTAACTCGTTCTGCTTCAACTCGTGCCTTACCTTACGCCTCACGTGATACTCTCCTGTCTTCGAAATGCCTTAGAAAAACAGTCTGACCCCGCTAGAAAGTTCTGTCAAATAGCCGTCTGACTGGCCCTATTGACGCCTGAAGCGCCTACTCCTCCTGAAGAAACGGCACCACATCGTAGGAAGAATCGACCGGCGTCTGACCACGTTGATTGGTGAGAGGCGTCTGACGAGATTCATTAGTGAGATCCCGCGTATTGACGCCCAAAAGGGACGCCAGAAGAGCTAGTGCCCTGTATCAGTAATTCGTCACCTAAATCTCGGCCCCTTTTGCGCGCTGGCTTCGTTGTGGCATCCGAAAGTGTGCCAATCTTAGTTGGGAATTGAAACGGCTCCAAACTCCGTGGTTTGATGGCGTTGGACAAAACAAAATCAAGCCGCGAAGAAAGGAAGCCGAGATGGGAAGTCTGCTACGTTCGGTCAAGAAACGCAAGAAGTCGCGTCGTTTGGGTGAGGTCGAGATGGTGAGGCACGAGGATTACGGGGAACTCGCGCTGGACGCCAAGGTAGAGATGATCCGTTCGTTGGTCCCCCTTGGTCTAATGCACGTTCACGAGTTGCTCGACGACGGAGTGAAGGCGTTGGCGGGAGAGCGATAGTCTCGCAAGGACGAGCTGGAGCGCGGTCGCCGTCCCGGAAGCAACCCGGGCACGGTAGGGCTTGGCGGCCAGCGGGTACCGATCCGTGTGCCACGGGTTCGGAGCATCGAGGGAGGAGAGATTCCGCTTCGCTGCTACGAGGCGGTGAGCCACGGCGGTGAGGTGAATGATCTTCTGCTGAAACGAGTTCTCTACGGAATCTCTTGTCGCAACTACGAGGCGGCAGCGGAAGCGATTCCGGGCGCCATCGGGCTGTCGAGCTCAACGGTGTCCCGAGGGTTCGTGCAAGCGAGCGCTGCGAAGCTGCGGGAGATGCAGGAACGGGATCTGACCGGCGAGGATGTGGTGGCGCTGTTTCTGGATGGGAAGACATTCGCCGAGGCAACGATGGTCGTGGCTCTGGGCATCACGCTTTGCGGGGAAAAACGCTTCTTGGGCTTCGTGGAGACGGACACGGAGAACGGGCAGGTGTTGACGCCGTTCCTGCGTTCACTGCTCGAGCGGGGACTCGATATCTCCCAGGGTCTGCTGGTGATCATCGACGGCGGCAAGGGTCTCCAAGCGGCAGTCAAGAAGGCATTCCGTAAGCGGGCTCTGATACAACGCTGCCAGTGGCACAAACGTGAAAACGTAGTGAGCTACCTGTCCAAGGGCGAGCAGGCGTCATGGCGCAAGCGGCTCCAGTGGGCCTACAACAGGCCGGAGTACGAAGAGGCCCTCACTGCGCTCGAGCAACTCCACGGTGAGTTAGAAGAGCGGAACCAATCCGCAGCTGGCAGCCTGGAGGAAGGCCTCGAGGAGACGCTGACGTTGCATCGACTCGGCGTGCACGCGGTGCTGGGCCGTTCGTTCAAGACGACGAACTGCCTTGAGTCCGTCAATGCTCTCGTCGAGGAACGCTGCGCGAAGGTCGACCACTGGAAGAACTCGAGCCAACGCCAGCGCTGGTTGGCAACGGCGCTCGTAGACATCGAACCGCGCTTGAGGAAGGTGGTGGGCTACCGCCATCTTCCCAAGCTTCGCGAAGCTCTCAAGCGGGAACTGAAGATCGAGGCGAAGACATCAACCGTATCGAAGAAGAAGGTCGCTTAAACGTGAGCCGTGGAGAGTTTCAACTAAGAATGGGCTTGACTCTGGCATCGTTCCAGTTCGGCCTTCGGCCTAGCCCTCCGCTCGACAGGCTCGCTGCGGAAGGCAGTCGAAATATCCAGATATGACGTCGTCGTCACGCCTCGCCAGCCCACAAAATGGCCTCGAGCTTTAGGCCACGATCTACTGATACAGGACACTAGTCTACGGGACGCAAGAACGGCACAAACTCATAAGAGCCTTCAACCTCGTGCACCGTCACTCGCTCAAGCACGGCGCCTACGTTGTGGAACGCCGGAGTTCCCCGAGAATCCATCGCGGTGAGCAGGGTCTTGTACCGGGTGTCTATAAGGATCGTTCTCCGCTCGGTTACCGGCAACACGATCGTGTTTTCCTTATAGCTCAGGGGGATCTCTTCCAACGCTTGACGTTTCTCGATACTCTGCGAATGGTTCCGTTGAGATTCTCAATGGCGTTCGTCGTGGCAAGAGACTGGCGAAGTAAGGCGGGCAGCGCGAGCTTCACGACCGTGAGCGACGCCTCCTCGCCCGACTTCGAGCGAACTCGAGGTCGCGACACTTGGATGCGACGACCACCGAAGCTCAGCTCTCCGTTCGTGCTCCCACAGTGGTTATGAGTTCGCTCCTTCTCGTGCTTGCCCTTGAGCCCCGCGATCTCCTCGGCGTCCTCTCTGAGCAGTAGGTGCAGAGCTGTCAGTCCTTGCTCGTACACCCATTCCGTCAGATCCGCCTTCGTGGCCGCGATCCCAGCTATCATCGGTAGCAGTATCTGACCGACTTGGCCAACTACCTTGCCCGTAGGCGAGTGCGTTTGCTTTCTTACTGGCTTCTTCGATTTCCTAGGCATTGGTGGCTCCTTGTCCCCCTCTGGAGACGGTTTATTGGCAGACCTATTCTTAGGCCGGCCAAGGAGCCGCCGCTACCCCAAATTCAACATCCGGCGGGACATCCCCATCTCTTTCCCCTCTAGCAGCAAGACCTGGTCGTATCGATTCGTCCATATCGAGGAGCCGAAGTCGAAAAACGAGTAAACGTGGAGCTCGAGGCTTTGAATGTGCTCATCCCGCACGGTGAGCGGCAGTCCATTAATGGGAAGTCCGAGCACTCCGCTTCGGCCCTCACCGGCATCCGGCCTCACGAACGTCGTCTCGTCTCGGATCTGGGAGAGGACGAGGTCCGAGATTGCGCCGCTCACCTCTACCCGCCCGTAGTCGTGGACCGAACGCCCCAGATAGTAAAGTTGCGCCTCGTAATCTCCCCCTTCCAAGCCGACGGACCGCGCAGGGAGAAGCGGCGACTTCTCATTGGATCGAGCGGTATCGTGATCCGTGCCCCTACCGTCTCGAGAACGTATTGCCAACCGCGTCGGAGTCCTTCCTCGGGCGGGTGCTCTGGTTCGGGCAGCGCCTGCTTCCCCCTTCGAACACCGGGTCGGGAAGCACAGCGAGTCGTTCCTCGAGGGCACGGTAGGAACCGGATCGAATGTCGCTCTCCGCATCGGCTCCTTCGACGAGCAGCGCGGACAACTCCGCGGAGAGGCCTCCGGAGAAATCGGAGTAGAGAACGTAACCATCCAGCGCTTGGCTGGAGAAGCCGACATCGAGCTCCCGGAGCAACCGCTCGATCCGCCTCCTGTTGGAGTGTCGCGAAATGAACCTCCGGTCTTCATGTTCCCAACCCTCTCCAAGCTGGAGAGCGAGAGGATAGTACTTGGAGGCGTCGAATACGGCGTTCGGATAGCGGACGGATGGCGCGGTGGTGATGATGTGGTCGGCGTGCACGAACGGGGCGAACCGGAGCGTATTCCAATAGTCCCCGAGGATGATCTTCTCCCTTGCCGCTTGAAGCTTCTCGATGGTTGCGCCCTCCTGTACGTGAGGCTCGACCAATCGCCGATGGGGAGCCACGGATCTCCCGAGCGTCAACAGCAAGAACACGACCACGACGCCCCCCTTGACCATCCTCCGATCCACGAACGCGATTTCCTTGCAGGCGAGGGCAGCGAGCAAGACGGGGAACAACCCGTACACTCGATAGTGAACCAGATACCTTTCCACGGGAGGAAACCCGGAGAGCAACAAGAGGCCGAGGCTCACACCGAACATCACCGGCAAGTACATCCATTTCGGGTCTCTTTCCTTTACGGCACGATGAAGCGATACCAGCAACCCACATAAAGAAAGGAAGACCACTCCGTACCAAGCCGACTCGCCGCCCGGGGAAGTAGAGTCCATACGCAGCACGGCGGCGAGGGCCGCCTTCGCATCGGCCATGCCGAGATGAGCCGACGGCTCGGGAGCGAAAAAGAAACTCCTGGTGTTGACGAGACCGTTATTGATCTCGCTGAGAATATGCAGCAACGCACCGACCGCGATTCCGACGACCGTCTGCCAGGAAGCCTTGCCGAGGACTGCCCAGCGGCGCGCCCGCAGCAGGGACAGGAGCAGCCAGCCGAAAAGAACCACTGTCCAAGTCAGGCTCGGCTGATAGCTCCAGAATAGAAGCCCGGCCACGAAACCCATCCACAAGAATTCCTCCCTTTCTTCGAAGGCCGATCGAAAGACCAAATACATCAGGATCCCCAGCAAACAGGCGACCAACGCAAAGCCGTGAACTCGATCCATGGAAAAAAAGAGCATCGCGCCCACGGGAAGAGACGGGATGACCAGCGGGTAGAAGAAGGAGCTCGAACGAGAGGTGCGCTGCATCAGCATGCTCCCGCAGAGAACGAAGACGGACAGCAAGAACAGGTTCCCCACCAGGACCGAGAGAGCCGGCGGAGCCACCCACCGATGTACGAATGAATAGAGGTAGGCGTCGAGGCTCCCCTGATAGAGCTGCCCGTAGAAATAGATGGGGCGGCTCTTTCCCTCCAAGATGTTCTCGACCATCAGAAGGGTGTGACCGACCGGTCCGAGTTGAGCGACGCCTGGTGATGGAGAAGGAACGGAATGCGCGTGACCGAGAGCAGAAGCAGGATCGCCAAAAAGAGCAGCGCCCACCGCCAAGCGCCGGCCAGGCGCCACCGCCTTCGGAAGGCGTAGTAAGAGAGGAGCAGGACGAGCGCGCCGAAAAAGACGCCTGTCCAACGAGCGAGGGGCAGGTGGAGCCGAGGCAGTGCGGGAGAGAAAAAGGAGGCCATCCAGAGCGCCGTGGCCAGAAGGATCAGGAGCTCGACTGCCTTCAGGTGTCGGCTTTTGTTCACTCGTGAGGAAGTATACGTTTTCTTCCTTAATAGAGCTTCCGGCGTCTGTCGGCGTCTGTCGACATCTGTCATCGGGGAGGGACGCCTGTCCTTCTCGATGGCTTTCACGGGAGGTGGAGCTCGGAGGCCCCCCCACGCCGGGCGGTAAGTCCTTGATTGAATGCAAATTGTGCTCGTAGCCGGAAACCCTTTCGCTGGTCACAGCTGGCCCCGGATTTGCACTTGATGTAACATAAGGGCGCGGCCAGAACAGGACGTGCTCCCAGAAGGGACAGCTGATGACAGACACGAAGAGCGTGAACGGGAACCGCCGTCGGGCGCCTCTCGGATTCGTCACGCTGCCCCTGTCCCTTCTTCTGTTGACTCTCTCGATGGCCTGCTCCAGCCGATCTCCGTCGCCAACGGTTCCAACACTTCCGACGCCGTCGCCTCCCGTACCGACACCGACTCCGCCGTCTCCTCCGACCGCGCCGACCCCAACGCCGCAAACTCCACCGACGACGCCTTCGGGTCAGCCAAGTACGCCGGCCAGTACGCCGACGAGTCATCCGGACGCACAGAAGCCCACAGCCGATGCGCCAGACGCGGGAGACTCGAGCTCACCCGCAAGCGAATCCGCGGATGCCAAAGAAGAAGGAGAAGCACCCGCAACTGAGGGCTCGGAAGGAAAGGAACCCGCCGCCGCCGCCGAGATCGCGTCGAGCGCCGGAGGCTCCCCCGTGACGGCGGCCACTAACCCAAGTGCGCCAGGTGCTGCCGGGAGCGGACCGCGCACAACCGAAGAACAAAAACAGGCATTGGATGGTGATCTGGACTCCTCTTTAAGCGAGTTCGATCGCATGTTGCTCCGTGAACAGGAACTCTTGGCGGAAGAGCAAGCCGCCCAGGCAGCCGCCTCGGGTTCAGGAAGCGGTGGCGGTGGTTCTTCGGGTGGATCGTTCGGTGAAGAGGCCGCACCGCAGACTGCCGACGCCTCCGGCGGCTACGCCGCCGAAGGAGGTACCGGCGACTCACCCGACACGCCGCCCGGAGAGGCAAGTGAAGTCGGTGCTTCGGTGGGCGGGAAAGAAAAAGCCGAGTCCACGAACGGTCGCATCCCTCCCGATGTCGGTGATGGAAACGGCGATGACATCGTGGCGCGACAGCTCCGCGAGGCGGCCATTAAGGAAGAAGATCCGGAGCTCCGGGAGAAGCTGTGGGACGAGTACCACGCCTATAAGAGCGGGACGACGAGAGGCAATAATTAAAACAACCAACTCTATGAAGGAAACCGAGGGTAAGATGCCGAGCAGACTTTGGATACTCCGGGTAGCCGTCGTGTTTTTCGCCACGACGACGTTCGCGATTCCGGCAGCCTGGTCCGACAACGATGACGCCGTGGCGCTGAACCAGGCGGCGGCCGAGATCCCCGAAGAAGAGCTTCTTGACGTCGGAATCCAGGTTTTCGATCCAGGGCTGCCGACTGACGATGAGGAGCTCTACAAGCTCGAACAAAAAGGCGTCTATCCCGACGTCCGGAAGTCCGAAGCGAGATACGTGCCCTTTCATCTCATGACAACCATGCAATCCACCGGCTACTGGGGTGCGGTGCGCCTGGTGCCGGCCGCGAATCCCGTGGACGTCATGGTCACCGGCACGATCCTGAAATCGAACGGCAAGCGGCTGGAGCTCGAAATCCAAGTCGTCGATTCTCGCGGAAAGCGTTGGATGAGAGAGCGGTACAAGAGAGAGGCCTCGCCCGCCGCGTACCTCAAGAAAAGGGGCGCGATGGAACAGCCCGAGCCATATCAGAGCCTCTACCACGAGATCGCCAACGACATTCTCGAGCGGCGGAACAAGCTCGATGAGGAAGACATCGCGGAGGTTCGGATGGTGTCGCAGCTAAAGTTCGCGACCGATATCGCGCCGACACCCTTCGCCGAATATCTGGAAGTGGATAAGGGGCGCTACTCTATCAAGAAGCTTCCCGCCCGGGACGACCCCATGGTAAGCCGGGTCGCCACCATCCGTGAACGAGACTACATGTTCATCGACACGTTGACGGAATACTATGCGGGCTTCTACTTCAAGATGGACGAGCCTTACGATAGCTGGAGGGCGTTCAGCTACGAGGAGCAGGTGGCGTTGGACCAGCTACGCAAGGAACGATTGTGGAAGACGATCCTGGGCGCGGCGATGGTGGCGGGGGGCGCGATGCACAAGGGCCGCGGTCGCGGGGTGATGATTGCCGGAGGAACCATGGTCTTGATGGACGCCCAGAAGTCGGAAGAATCCCAGATGCACCTCGAGTCACTTCGCGAGCTGGCCGCCTCACTGGATGCCGACGTGGCTCCGCTCCTCATCGATGTGGAGGGAGACGTCATGCGCCTCACCGGATCGGTAGAGACTCAGTACGAGACCTGGCGGTCGCTTCTCCGCAGAATTTTTGCCACGGAAACCGGATTACCTTTAGACCCCAACTCAGAGAAATCGCTTGCCGAGTCGGGACTTTCGAAGCCCTGACTCGCGCGTCCAGAGCTCCATGGCGGCGCTGGTCCCCGGTCAACAACTAGGCCAACGCTTCACGTTGATTCGTCCTCTCGGTGAAGGAGGCATGGGAGTCGTCTGGCTGGTCGAGGATCACGAGCTGGAAGAGCGCGTGGTCATCAAGCTCGTACCTGCAGACGCTCCTCCGGAATGGGTGGCCCTGCTCAAACGCGAGTGCCGCAACGCGCGGCGCCTCGTTCATCCCAACATCGTTCGTGTGTACGACCTGCATTACGAAGATCTGCACCGCTTCATCTCCATGGCGTACGTGGAGGGAGACCACATCGGCCAGCTTCGTGGTCGTCCGTTGCCGGAAATCCTCGCGTCCCTTCTGCCGGTCGCTGACGCGTTGGACTACGCGCACCGACAAGGCGTGCTCCACCGCGATCTCAAGTCGACCAACGTCCTCCTGGATACGAACGGCGAGCCTCGGCTCATCGACTTCGGCATAGCCGGTCTCTTAGGGACTTCCGCGGACAACATGTTCTCAACAGGGGATCACGAGTCGACACCGTCGGATGACATCTACGACCTCGGAGAGCTCCTTTACGATCTACTGACCGATCGCGCCGAGCCCCTGCCCAAGAATCTTGCCTCGCTTCTGACAGCCCTTTTGAGCACCCCTGCTGGCGATCGCTGCCAAACGATGGGCGAGGTGAAAGACGCCCTCCAATCGGCACAACGAGAGCTAAACGCGCAACCGGTGGCAACCCCGCCATCGAGGAGACCCGTGACGATCGCGCCGCCACCTCGCGTGGCACGGGGGCAAACGATCCGACCCGAGATGCCCGGGGCCGTGACGGCGCAGCCGCCTCCGACTTCATCCAGTGGGATGGGATGGCTCACGATTGCGGCCTTCGCGGTTCTCATGAGTGCCGCCGCAGCCGTTTTCTTCTTGCTGCCGCGTTGGGCGCCCCAGCCTGGAGCGATGACCATTGTCCCCGCGGATCAGATGCCACCCCCGTCCGCCGCCGCGTCGCCCGGGGAAGAAGCCCCGTCACTTCAACAGCAGGCCGAGCTCAAGACGCGCGCGGAAGATCTGCGTGAAGAAACCCTCCTGCTTCGGGACGCTCTCGAGCAAGAGCACGTATCCATCTGGGGTGGCGCCGCGTACCGAAGTAGCTCGGCGGCGATCCAAACCGGAGATGACCAGCTTCGCGGGCGCGAGTACCAAGCAGCAGTAGATAACTATCAGGCCGCGCTCACCGGTTTGCGCGAGGTCGAGGCTCAAGGGCGGGTCGTCCTTCGGCAAGCACTAGCTGATGGTAGCCGGGCGCTCGAGGCGGGCGACTCCCCTGCCGCCATCGCCGCCTTCGAGCTTGCCGCCAGTATCGACCCCGGAAACGGAGCGGCATCGCTCGGGCTCTCCCGTGCCCGAGTCTTGAACGATCTCGTCCGGCTGCTCGCGGAAGGCACGGACCACGAGAGGCGCGGCGATCTTCCTCGCGCGCGCGAGAGCTACCGGAAAGCCATCTCGTTGGACGGTCACTCTCAAAAGGCACGACTTGCCCTTGCGAGAGCCGAAGGCAACATCAAGGAAGTTGCGTTCCGAACCGCCATGTCCAAAGGACTGGAGGCCTTGAACCAACAAGACTACCCAACGGCACGTCAGTTCTTCCAGGAGGCAGGGACTATCAAACCGGGAGACTCCCAGGTGGGAGCCGGGATCGCCCAAGCAGAAGAAGGGATACGCCTTCAAGCGATCGCCGCTCACCGGGAGACGGCACTCCGCTTCGAAAGCGAAGAGCAATGGCACCAGGCGGCAGAGGAATATGACGCGGCGTTGGAACTCGACGCGATGATTCGTTTCGCGCAAGAAGGCAAGGCTCGAAGCGACGACCGAGCGGCGCTCGCAGATGGTATCAGCTATCACCTCACACACGCCGAGCGTCTTTCGGACGAGAAGGTACTCGCCGCCGCGTCCGCGCTTCTCGAGGATGCCGAACGAATCGAACCCGCCGGTCCTAGGCTCACGGAGCAACGAACCCAACTCGCCGGCCTGCTAAACCAGGCGTCGACTCCGATTCCCGTTCTCCTCGAATCAGACAACGAGACCGAGGTGGTCGTTTACAAGATCGGCCCGCTCGGTCGCTTCGAACGTCACACGCTCCAGCTTCGACCCGGTACCTACACGGTGGTGGGCAGCCGGCCGGGGTACCGCGATGTCCGCGTGAACGTTCGCGTCGAAGCAGGGAAGACACCGCAGCCCTTGATCGTCCGGTGCGAGGAGAAGATTTGAAGGCCATCTATTTAGAAGATGCGGGCGGTAGCCGTCTGGTGGAGGCGGCCGACTTTCCGTTGGCGGTGGGCGGCTCGACGACCGGCGCCATCCACATCGAGGCTTCCGGCGCAAGTCAGGCTCACCAGGCTTCCGGAGCTCCAGCATTCATCGGCCTTTCCGAAGGCGAGCTTTTCGTGCAGCCGGCGGACGGTTCCCTGCCCGTGCTGTGCAACGGCACGCCCCTCACGACCTCCCAATGGCTGCGCGACGGAGATGTCCTTCGCATCGGAAGAGCTCAACTCACCTTAAAGCTCGACGGTGAGGAAGCACGCCTGCGCGCCGAAGAATGGAAGGCGCCGCAGAAGACCGACCCTCCAGTGATTGCTCCGAGAACCTTTCCCCGCACCGAGAGCCCCGGGACGGCCGTCGAGCCGGTCGCGTTCGAACCGGTTCGCATCGGGACGGAGCCTCGTGCGCAGCGTTCCATTCGCCCGAGAGAGCTCTTTCTCTGGTGCACCATCATCGTACTTATCGTCGCCGCGTGGTTCGTCTTTGCTGCCCGTTCAGTCCGTATCGAGACCGAGCCCGCGGAGGCCCGAGTCGAGCTCGAAGGAAGCTTCTTGATCGTCGAGCTCGCCGGCCGCTTCTTGTTGCGGCCCGGTACCTACACCGCCATCATCGAGAAAGACGGCTATGTGGGACTCGAAGCGCCCATACGCGTCACCAAAGAGCGCGATCAGAGGTTGCGGTTCACGCTCGAGAAACGACCCGGCGTGCTTCGGATTTCGACGATTCCCGACACGGGAGCCATCGTTTTCATCGACGGCGAGGAGATGAGTACGGAGCATCTTGCGGCGCTCGAGCTTTCGCCGGGTCCGCACCAGGTCATCGTCCAAGCAGAGCGCTATAGGAACTTCGTGAGGGATATCGAGATCGGAGGGGCGGGCACGATCCAGACGCTGACCGCGGAGCTCGAACCCCGCTGGGCAGCCGTGAGCTTTTCGTCGGAGCCGGCCGGTGCTGCGGTGCGTGTCGACGGTAAGAACGTCGGCGAGAGTCCGGTTACCACCGATCTACTCGAGGGCACGCACGCCTACGAGGTGCAGCTCGCGGGCTACAAACCTCATCGCAACCAGCTCGCGGTGGTTGCCGGTGAGCCGCAGAGCCCGCCGACCGCCCGGTTGGATCTCGCGGATGGAAGACTAGCGCTCGAGAGCATTCCCCCGGGCGCCCGCGTCACGGTCGACGGCGTCTACCGGGGTGAGACCCCTTTGGAGCTCTATCTCGAGCCGGGCGACCCGCACGATATCGAGGTGAGTCGTGCCGGCTTCGAGCCGCAGTCGCACCGCGCGCGGCTTCGACCGGGGAAGGAGCAAGACTTGAGTGTGGAGCTCATCCCCATCTTAGGCGAAGTGGAAATCGTGGTCCATCCGTTGGATGCGCTGTTATACGTCAACGGTGAGGCCCGCGATCCTGCCAACCAGCTGCATCGCCTCGTGGTCCTTCCCCAAAGCATCGAAGTACGCAAGGAGGGATACGAACCCTTTCGGACCAGCATCACTCCGCGGCAAGGGTTTCCACAATCGATCGAGATCACGCTCCGCACGGTGGAAGAGGCACGAATCATAGACATGCCCGCGGTTATCAAGACCGCCCAAGGCGCCGAGCTTCGTCTCATCCAGCCACGCCGATTCACGATGGGCGCTTCCCGGCGGGAGCCGGGGCGGCGCGCCAATGAGACGATCCGCGAGGTCGAGCTGACGCGGCGCTACTATCTCGCCATCGAAGAGGTGACCAACCTCCAGTTTCGTGAGTTCGATCCCTCCCATCGCTCCGGCTCGGCCGGCCGGCACAATCTGGAAATCGATCATCACCCGGTGGTTCGTGTGACTTGGGAAGCAGCGGCGCGTTACTGCAACTGGCTGAGCGCGAAAGAATCTTTACCGGCCGCGTATGTCGAACGTGACGGCAGGCTCGTCCCGCGGTTTCCGCCCTCCCTTGGATACCGGCTTCCCATCGAGGCCGAATGGATTCGCGCCGCTCGCTATCCTCGCGGCGACGCCGGCCGCAAGTATCCTTGGGGCGACTCTCTCCCCATCGAGCCCAATTCCGGCAACTATGGGGACGATTCCGCACAGGGATTGCTGCCCACGACCCTTCCCAGCTATGGCGACTCGTATCCGGCCACCGCGCCCGCCAGCAACTTCTTACCGAATCCGCTGGGCATCTTGAACCTAGGAGGGAACGTCTCCGAGTGGATGCACGATTACTATTCCATCTATCCACCGGGTGGCTCTGAGCCAGAACGCGATCCGCTCGGGCCCGAGACTGGAGAGCTTCACGTGATCCGTGGTTCGAGTTGGATGGACGGCAACGTGACCGAGCTGCGTCTGAGCTACCGCGACTACGGAATCGACGGCCGACCCGACGTTGGGTTCCGAATCGCCAAATATGCTGAATGACATTCTAAATGAAGGGTAGGCCCATGATTGTGACGAGGTATTTGCTCTTATCAATACTAGCCGGCAGCGTGGCGAGTGGGGTCTTGGTAATGGCGACGGTGACGAACCAGACGGTCCCCGAACCACCGGCGTCCGCGCCGCCCCCGAGCGAGGAAATGCCCGAGCCGTCCCCACCCGCCGAGAACGAACAAGCGCCCGAGCGTTCACAAGAAGATGAACTGGAATCCTTCACGCCTTCAGAGAAGGTTCCCGCCGACAGCGCCATCTCGTTTCCGGTCGATATCTGAGAGGTGTTCCGGGAATGAAGAAGACCTATCCTACCGAGTTCGTTTTCCAAACGATTTCGCTCATCGTGGCGATCATCGTCGTCCATGCCGTCTACGTCCTGCTCATCCGGCCGCAGGCGGACTTCATCATCGCCGAGCAGCAAGCCCTCATGGACGCTGACCAGAACTATGTGCAGGAGCGCTCCGTCTTCGTGATCATTCGTGATTTCGAACAGGAAGCCTGCTTCATTCTCATGATATGGGCGATGGCCATCATGGCGTATAAGGGGGCGGAAACCCTACGCGAGCGAAGGCTTCTTCAGCTCGATCTGATCCCAGTCAACGACGGGACCAAGATTCTCCCCGAGGACGCCCGAGAGTACGCGCGGCAGCTGGAGACGCTTCCCGATCGAGAGCAGCGATTGCTTCTTCCTCGTGCTCTCCTTTCGGCCCTCGCCCGTTTCCGCGCCACGCGCAACATCCAAGACGTCTCTTCCACCGCACACGCGGTCGCCGACTCCGAGTCGGAGCGATTGGACTCCGAGCTCTCCATGGTGCGCTACATCGCCTGGGCTATTCCCTCCATCGGCTTCATCGGTACCGTCCGCGGCATCGGAGAGGCGCTCGCTCAGGCCCATCGGGCCGTGGAAGGCGACATCGCGGGCGTCACCCAGAGCTTGGGCACCGCGTTCAACTCCACTTTCATTGCGCTCTTGATCAGCATCGTGCTCATGTTTGTCCTTCATCAACTCCAGCTTCAGCAAGAACGCCTCGTGCTCGACACGGAGACGTACCTCGACCACCATCTCATCCAACACCTTCAGGTGTCGTAGACCATGGCCGTCCTGGCGATCGAGCTGAACGACGCGGGCATTCGAGCCGCCAAGGATACCGCGCCTGGAATGGAAACCTTTCCCGGAAGCCCTGGCATCGCGCTTTGGGACGGCGACGCGCTGGTCACAGGACGGGAGGCTTCCCGACGTGCCCGACTCAAACCCCGCTGGTCACACGATCGCTTTTGGCAAGAGCTCGACACGACTCCCCTGCCGTCACCCTTTCCGTCCAACCTACGCAGCGCCGATCTGGTGCACGCCCATCTGGAGGAGATCTGGAGCTCGACGAAATCCAATGTAGACGAGGTCATCCTCGCAATACCAGGCTCCTTCTCGACGGAGCAGCTTGGTTTGATTCTGGGGATCGCCCGTTCCTGCCAGATGCCCGTGAGCGGCATGATCGATCAGGCGGTGGCGGCCAGCCTTCTTGCCCGCGCCGGCGACAACCTGATCCATCTCGATATCCATCTCCATCGGGCGGTGGCCACCAAAGTGAAAAGGGGGGCGAGCCTCGAGCGCACCGAGATATTGGTGGACGACGAGACCGGCATGGTGAGACTTTTCGACGCCTGGGTGACGTTCTTGGCTGAGGTGTTCGTGCGAACCACGCGCTTCGACCCGTTGCATCGCGGTGAAACCGAGCAGGCGCTCTACCACCGATTGCCCGAATGGCTGGACGCGCTTCGCCAAAAGGAATCGGCGATTCTCGAGATGCGCGGGACCGACAAGGAGTACTCCGTCGAGTTGACGCGCGAGCAAATCGTTTCTGCCGCCAGGCCCTTTCTCGATCGCATCGCCGAGCTCGCACGATCCTCGCAGAAAGTTGGTGAACGCGCCGTATTGCTTTTAACCCCCGCCGTCGCCGACCTTCCCGGCGTGATGGATTTGTTGAAGGTCTCCGACGTGGAAGTCATTTCCCTTCCCGCCGGGGCAGCGGCCATGGGGGCACTCAAGATGAAGGACGCGATTCGCTCGGCTTCAGATCGGGGCGAAACGCTTCCATTCATCACTCGACTGCCGCTCGACACGTCTCCACCCAAGGGAACGCCGGGAGAGCCCGAGCCCCGCCGCCGGTGGGCACCACCGCCCATCGAGGGCGGTTTCGCCCCTCCGACGCACGTTCTCTGTGATGGATTGGCCCATGCCATCACTTCCCGCCCGTTGGTTCTCGGGTCCGATATACCAGCCGACGGCCGAGGAGTCGATCTCAGCACGTTGTCCGGGTCGACGGCGGGCATTTCCCGTTCGCACTGCACCATCTACAAGCTAGACGGCCGCGTGGTCCTTGAGGATCGCAGCACCTACGGCTCCTTCCTCAACGACAAGCGAATCGATGGAAAAGCAACGCTCGCCGCCGGTGATCGCCTGCGGTTGGGAACGCCGGGCATCGAGGTTCGACTAATTAGGGTAGAGGATTCCGATGGCACGCCGAAGGGTTAACGTCCTCAGTCTGTCCTTCCTGGACGCGATGACCTGCGGCTTCGGTGCGGTGGTCCTCTTTTTCATGATCATCAACTCCAGCTACGGTAAGCAGTCCGGGAAGCTCACGGGTCAGCTGCAAAGCGAAGTCGATCTCTTGGAGGACGAAGTCCTCGAGGGCTACCAGAATTTGGTCGAAGTCCGTAACTCGCTTCGCGAGATCGAGCAAGAGCGCGTCGTCACTGCCGGCCTTTCCCGACGCCTCATCGAAACACTCGAAGAGATTCGGGTCGAGCTAGCGACCTACGAACAGTCGACCACCGCGCAAACCGAGCACCTGAATCGTCTCAAGGCCGATCTCCGATCCCTTGAGGAAGACGTCAAGCGTTTGTCGGCGTCCGCTCCCAGCGAGGAGACTCCCGGCGATCGCCTGCGCACGTTCGTAGGCGATGGGGACCGGCAGTACCTGACCGGCCTCAAGGTCGGTGGGAAGCGGATCCTCTTTCTCGTGGACGCGTCCGCGAGCATGCTGGGCGATACCATCGTGAACATCGTCCGGCGACGGAACCTTCCCGACGCGGTCAAGATCCGCGCCGATAAGTGGCAGCAGACACTCGCTACCGTAGACTGGCTGACCACCCAGATTCCGCGCGATTCCAGCTTTCAGATCTATACCTTCAACACCCAACCGGCATCGGTGATGCCCGGTACGGACGGTACGTGGCTGGACGGGGGAGATCGACAGCAGCTCGACGAATCGGTGCAGCGGTTACGCGGGGTCGTCCCCCAGGGCGGTACGAATCTCTATCACGCCCTGCAGTCGATCGGAACGTTTCGTCCCGCCCCCGACAACATTCTTCTTCTCGTGGACGGTCTTCCCACGCAAGGCCGCAGGCCACCGCGACGCGGCACCATCTCTGGGAAGGACCGTGTCAGCCTCTTTAACGAGGCCGTGAAGGAGTTGCGCTCGCATATACCCATCAACGTCATTCTCTTTCCGATGGAAGGCGATCCCATGGCGTCGAGCGCCTTCTGGAAACTCGCCCTCGCATCGGGCGGTTCGTTCATGACCCCGTCCAAGAACTGGCCCTAAGAGAGAAAAGGACATGAAAAAAAGGACCGGCCGACGCAGCGAGATCAATAGCTTCAGTCTGTCCTTCCTCGACTGCATTTGCTGCGGCTTTGGAGCCATCATCCTGCTCTTGGTCTTGACCAAAATCGGCGAGCCTCGAGCACTCGAGGCGTTGCGCATCGAGCTGGAAGGGCTCGTGGCGCGTCTGCAGGAGGAGCTCTACGAGATCCGTGGGGAGACGAACATCTTCAATCGCGAGTTCGTCACCAAGCAGGAGCAGGTCTCGGAGGAGCGCGTGCGGATCGCCCGTCTGCGAGGAGACCTTTCCGATATCCAGGGGCAGTTCGCGGCCAGTGAGCAGCTATCGGAGGTGAGCGACATCATCGAAGGCCGGCTCTTAGCCGCGCGCCAGGAGCTCACCGCGGAGATGCAGCGACTCCTCGGCCAGAGCCATCGCCGCGCGCCGAATGACGCCACGGTAGGCGGCATTCCCGTGGACAGCGAGTACATCATCTTCATCATCGACACCTCAGGCAGCATGCACAACTACGCGTGGCCGCTGGTGGTGGACAAGATGCAGGAGACCCTCAACGTCTACCCGACAGTCAAGGGCATCCAGGTCATGAACGACATGGGCCAGCACATGTTCAAGACCTACGCGGGCAAGTGGATTCCCGACACACCGGGCCGGCGCCGATTGATAGTCAATACACTTCGCACATGGACCCCGTTCAGCAACAGTAGCCCAGTCGAAGGGATCACGCGCGCTATCCGCACCTACGCCGCTCCCGATCGGAAAATCAGTCTCTACGTCTTCGGCGACGAGTTCACCGGTCGCTCCATTGACGATGTGATCGAGACCGTCGATCGGATCAATGGAGAAGATGCACAAGGAAACCGGTTGGTACGCATCCACGCTATCGGTTTTCCTGTGATGTTCTCCAATGCGTCGTTTCCGGAGAACACCGGCGTGCGATTCGCCACCCTGATGCGGGAGCTTTGCCGCAGAAACGGCGGGGCCTTCGTGGGGCTGAGCTGGCGGCGAAATTAGCGAGTCCAGCCCGCCGGTTCCCGGCCGAATAATCTCACAAGCCCACCCGCTTGACGCGACGATTGCCGCACCCTCTGCCTGAACTCCCTCGAGGCGTACACCACATCACAAGTCCATCACAACCACCTCACCGAAGCGTGCGGAAGTACTGGACACCGGGACAGCGCGTCTGATGCTTTTCGAATCACCGACGGGACGTCCGAGGCTCGAAAAGGTCGGGCTGGTAAGAGAGCCATCCGATCAGCCATTCTGATCTCGAATGCAAGGGCGCCGCCTTTCGGCTCTCAAGGCTACAGACCTTTCAAGGGGTCCCAGGACTCAGGACCCGTTCGAAGACCTTGAGCTCGGCGATCGCCAGTGCCCCGCGAGAGACGTGGGGTTCGCGGAGTCGAACAAAGCGCGCCAGGGGAAACTGGTTCGAGGAATTGAAGCGCCTCGTGCCCACTAATTGACATCGCCCCCTTCTCGGAGCCAGCGCCTATCTCCTAGAAGCGCCAGCGCTCGGCTCGCAGGTACGCGCTCGCCTCCGCCAACCGTTCCCCCGCTCCCATCCTCAGCGTCCGCACCAACGGAAGCGCCAAGTAGAGGAAAACCGCCAGGCCGTACCCGAGGAGCACGGCTCCCTTTCCTCCCAGCTCAAGGCCCACGACGAACGGACGCCACAAGGCGCTAAACTCCGGCACGTACCAGCACAGGAACTCGTATTCCGCGGCGCGGCAGTCCTCTAGCCCTCCTAGACCGTAAACAGCGCCACTCACCCCCACCCAGAAGGACAGGGCTAGGATCCCAAGGAGCAGCAGATTCTTGCCTAGGGACCGTGTCGGCCGCACCAATGAAACAGCCAGAGCAAACGCGGCGGGAATCGATGCGAACAGAAGGAACCGCGGTCCCCAAGTCCAACCACCGTACCAACCCCACCATTTCGCGTAGACGACCACCAACCCGGCCAGGAACCACAACCAGAGCCGGTAGCTGCGAGCGAGTTTCTCCGGGAGTGATCTCACGGCTCCGCTGAAGGAAAGCAGAAGGCCGGGTGCAAAGAACACAAGGCCCTTTCCAAATGAGAAGAGAAGCGACAAGAGACCGAAGAACAGCGGATAGCTGAAACCAGGCTGCCCCGAGTAGGTCAAGAGTGTTTCCGCCCCGGCGTTTCCTTCGTATCCCGATGTCCATGGCGAGCCACGCCGTATCCACGACTCCGCAAGGTAAAGGAGCCCCCCCGCGATCGGAACTAGGAGAAAGCGCAAACGTCTCGCACGGACCGTTTCCGACACCCCCATTGCCCCCAACCCCACCATCGAGGCCGGCGTATTCACTGCGCCCACTACGACGCCGCTCCAACCCCATCGCGGATGGCCGAGCTGCGTCGCCAAAACAGCCACACCGACCACAACGGCGGTAAAAACTTCGCCATGGAAGTCTTTCAAATGGTTCGGGAACATGGAACCGAACATCAAAATCAGAAGGAACTTCCGAACGATGCTCGGATCGATGTGGTCCCGTAGGAGACGGTAAAAAAAGAAAAGCCCGGCGGCAAACACGAAAAAATTGAATCGGGCGATCCACCACTCGGCTGATTGATACAGCTTCCCGAGCGGCCACAGCACAAGGGCGAACAAAGGTCCCACCATGGAATATCCCATGGAGACGATCCGCTCCGCGTTCACGAGACGGCGGAGCGCCCGGAAACGAATGTAGCCGTCGCCAGTCACGGCGTGAGGTAGACAGAAAAAGAGAACGATCAGCCCAACGACGATGAGCGTGATCTCGATTCTCTTAGAGTTTCGCTCGAGGAAGGACAACTTCACTGGAGCGAGGATAGTACTTTTCTTTCCAGTGATCTAGCGGATGACCAACGCCACTTAGGGGCTGCCGGCGCTAGTGTCGCGACGATCCCCGCAATAGCGCTCCAAGACGACGTGCCTGCCACACACTGTCCACCACGAGCACACGTATGTGCTATTCTCCGGTCATAGAGGGCCTTATGCCATTAAGAGTATGTTTCGTACTTGTCCTTTGTTTCATCGTCGGATGCACCGGCCAATTTGCGGGCGACAAACCAGGGCTGGCGATCAACTACGAGAGCTATATGTTAGACAACGGCCTGGAAGTGATCCTGCACGAGGACAGATCCGATCCCATCGTCGCCGTGGCGATTGTGTATCATGTGGGATCCAATCGGGAAACAAAAGGCAGGACCGGGTTTGCCCATCTGTTCGAACATATGTTGTTCCAGAAATCGCAGCATGTGGGACAAGATCAATTCTTCAAAAACATTCAAGATGCCGGCGGCACTTTAAACGGCTGGACCTGGCAAGACGGGACCGTTTATTTTGAGATTGTTCCCAAGAATGCCCTTGAGATGGCCTTGTGGCTTGAATCGGACCGCATGGGTTACTTGCTCAGCACGGTGACCCAGGATGCCTTCGAGAATCAACAGGAAGTGGTCCAGAATGAAAAAAGACAGCGTGTCGACAACAATCCCTATGGTCACACCAGCTATGTCATTAGCAAATGTCTGTATCCCGAAGAACATCCCTACAACTGGCAGGTGATCGGTGAATTGCAGGATCTGCAGAACGCTTCCTTGGAGGACGTGAAAGACTTCTACAACAAATGGTATGGCCCGAACAATGCAACCATTGTCATAGCCGGTGATTACGACAAGGCCGCGGTGAAAAGATGGGTGGAAAAATACTTTGGAGAAATCAAGTCAGTCAGTCCCGTCGCCGACCGCGACCCCATGCGGGTTACCCTGGAGAGCACAAAACGGGTTTACCATGAAGACAACTTTGCCAAGTCCCCGGAATTGAATATGGTCTTTCCCACCGTTGAGGAATACAACCAAGACGCTTATGCATTGCGACTGCTGAGCGATTTGTTGGCGGACGGAAAGAAGGCACCGCTTTACAAGGTTCTGGTCGAAGAGAAAAAACTGGCCCCGTCGGTGTCGGCATTCCAATCCAGCAGCGAACTGGCAGGTTATTTTCGCGTGCGGATACGGGCATTTCCCGACGAGGCTCTGGGTGACGTCGAAGACGCGATATTTGCGGCCTTTGATCAATTCGAAAGCGACGGCTTTTCAGATGCCGATCTGGACAGAATCAAGGCCAAGCTGAAAACGAGCTTCTACAGCCAGATAGCCAATGTATTCAACAAGGCCTATCGGCTGGCGGACTATAACGAATACGCTGGCTCGCCTGGTTTCATCGAGCAGGATCTGCAAAACTCTCTGGCTGTCACCCGAGACGATGTCATGCGGGTCTATAACGCTTACATCAAAGACAAGAACTATGTCTTGAGCAGTTTTGTGCCGAAGGGCAAGCCCGAACTTGTGGCGCAGAACTCGGCGAGGTTTCCCGTAGTCGAAGAGGCGATCGTCGAGATGAAGGAGCGGACCGAAAAGAAAGTGGAATCGCCGGAAATGGTCAAGATCCCCTCCAGTTTTGACCGCACCATCGAACCGGAGAAGGGTCCCAGGCCGGAATTAGCCATACCGACGATCTGGCAGGATGAGCTGGGCAACGGATTGCAGGTGCTGGGAATCGAACACAATGAGCTGCCGCTGATCCAGCTTTCGCTGACATGGCAGGGTGGCATGCTTATGGATGATCCGGATCAAATCGGTGTCGCCAATCTGATGACTGACATCATGATGGAGGGCACGCGGACTAAGACCCCGATCGAGCTGGAGGAAGCCATTGATGCCCTGGGTTCCAGTATCAGTATTAGCGCGAGTAAGACGGCAATCACGATTCGGGCGAATATGCTGGCATCCAAGTTCCATGAGACCTTCGCCCTGGTTGAGGAAATCCTCCTCGAGCCGCGCTGGGATGAAAAGGAATTCGCTAGAATCAAGGACGAGACTATCGAAAACATCAACCGACGAAAGGCGAATCCTTCGGCCATTGCCAGCCAGGTGTTCGACAAGCTTGTTTATGGCCAGGACCACATACTGGCGAATTCTACCTTGGGCACACCCGAATCGGTGCAGCAGATAACCATTGACGACCAGAAGCGCTACTATGCAGAATACTTCTCGCCTACCGTTACCCACCTTGCCATTGCCGGCGATATTTCCCAGTCAGCAGCGATGCGGGCCATCTCCTCTTTGGACAAGAAGTGGCCAGCCAAGGAGGTGGAATTCATGGAGATTGCGGATGCGCCGGTAAGGCAAGAGGCTGAACTTTACTTTGTCGATGTGCCGAAGGCCAAACAGTCGCAAATCCGTATCGGCTATCTTGCGCTTTCAGCAACCCATCCGGACCATTATCCGGCCTATGTGATGAATTACAAATTGGGGGGTAGTTTCAATGGGTTCTTGAATCTGATTCTGCGTGAGGAAAAAGGCTATACCTACGGCGCCCGCAGCGGTTTCTCGGGTAACCTCTATCCCGGTCCTTTCACCGCTTCTTCAGGCGTGCGCAGTAATGCAACGTTTGAGTCGATGCAGATATTCAAAGAAGAACTGACCCAGTATCGCGAGATCATCTTAGAAGAGGATCTGCAATTCACAAAAAACGCGCTGATTCAATCCAATGCCCGCCGTTTCGAAACCCTGGGCGCCCTGCTGGACATGTTGAATTCCATTGCCACTTATGACTGGCCGGTCGATTATATAAAGGACCAGGAAGCGATCATTCGCAATATGACTCGAGAAGAGCATAACAGGCTGGCACGAAAATACATCGATCCCGGCAAAATGATGTTTCTCGTCGTCGGCGACGCCGAGACCCAGCTAGCGAAACTCGAGAAGTTGGGATTGGGTAAACCGATCTTAATGGACAAGGATGGCAATCGAATCGAACAGATTGCGATGACCCAGTCGCGCTAAACAAGGCGACGCATCAAGCAGGCGTTTAGTATCGGCCACCATCTCGCTCCGCGCGCCGAGAAGTACCAGCGGAGAGGGAACCGCGACCGGCTTGACCCAATCGGAGAGGTGACGCCGTGCTCGCTTGATCTCGGTGACGACGGGGTAGATTTCGCTGAGCCGAATCTCCGGCTCGGGCTTGCGTAGATCGTCTTGCACCGCCCGCGCCAGCTCTTCGGAGCAGCGCTCGACGGCTTGCAGAATGCGATCGAGCTTCTCGATGCGCGCCTTCGCGAATCGCGGCATCGATCGGCGGAATCAGCGCCGCACGGCCTTGGAGCGCCAGGCACAAGCGGTCTGCAGCAGCCAGCCCGCTCGGGACACGCGGGTCGATCGTTCCGCCCCCATGTTCCAACACCGGGCGCCCTCGGCTGGTAGGGGCGGCGGCGGTAGTGGTGCCATCGATCCCCTGATCGAAATGGCGGCCATTGCATTGGCTGGCTTGTCGGCCGCCGCACGAAGGCGGAAGAAGGGGAAGCGGGCGGAGAACCAGTGACCAACGACCGGTTCAATGAAGCAGCGAGACGCGTCCCCAGCGCCTCGCTGCTGCTGGCATCGCTGGCGATCGTCATCTATTGCTTGCCGACCGTGGCAGAGTTTCTTCAATACGATCGCCTGGCTATCGAGGGAGGTGAGCTCTGGAGGCTCATAACCGGACACTGGACTCACTGGACTGCGGATCACTTGCTCTGGGACGTAGCGGTGTTCTTTGGTTTGGGCGTAGCGTGCGAACAGAGGAGTCGGTGGCAGATCGACGTCATTCGGATTGAAGAAGGTTTGAACGACTTCGGTCTGAGCGAATCCGTTGTTGATCGTGACGTTGACGTGATGGTCCAGGATCTGGATCGGCGCATGCGTGACGTCCCGAGGGGTCAGGCTGCCCGCCCCGTGGGCGCCGCCGGCGCCAAATAGAATGAACAATCCTAGAATGGATCCAAGTCTTATCTTGAGCATCGCTGCACCTCCTAACGACCCGTAGAGAGCAGGAGGCATGCCACGACCGCGAATGGCCGCTAACCCATTGATGTGGTTCCTCTTCGGAGAGGCCTTCCTCCTCTTGGCCCCTTCCGTTTGGCATGGGAATTGACAGTTTATGCATGGAGATATACATTGAATGTACATGGGGTTCTTCGAAGGCGAGGAAACCGCGTTTGCCGGTGCGGTTTCGAGGCTCGTCTACTGCAATCCGTTCCTCCCGGAACGGATTGCCGGCGAGCGCGACGCGCTCGGTGAGGATTTTGTGCCCTCGACCGCTGTCTGGAGCGTCCGGGCCGGGGGCACGACCCCAAACCCTAACGTCAACGCGCTCGGGGAACGGACCAGGGCCCTGGCGGATCGCCTTCACCGGCGACTCACCCTCCGCACGAGGCTGTCCTCCGAGGAAAAATCCCTCTACCGAGATCTCGTCTTGTACCTGCTCTACTCCCGCTACGAGGACGACTACAAGGCCATCATCGAAAAGAAGGGAGCGGATAGGCGCGTCTCCTTCTACTCAAAGTTCGTTCGGGATGCCCAGCATTACCTTGGACACCCGGCAGTAGGTCCTCCCACGAGCTCGGAGCTCGCTCACTTCTTCGCGTTGTTCTTTCAGATCCGCCGCGCCTTCCATCACACGTTCAGCCACATCGTGGGCACCTCCCACCCAACGGCCGGTCTCCGAGCCGCGATCTGGCAGTCGATCTTCACGCACGACTTCAAGCGCTACCGTCGCGCGCTCTATGAGCGTATGGGCGACGTCACTACCCTGGTCACCGGGCCCTCTGGTACCGGGAAGGAGCTGGTGGCGCGAGCGATCGGTCTCTCCCGCTATATACCCTTCGATTCCCAAAAACGGAGCTTCGTTGCCGAGAGCGAAGAGTCCTTCCACGCACTCAATCTTTCCGCGCTCTCCCCCACCCTCATCGAGTCCGAGCTTTTTGGCCATCGCAAGGGCGCCGTTCACCGGAGCGCTGCAGGACCGCGTCGGTGGCTCGAGGTATGCCCCGCCTCGTGGGACTGTCTTCCTCGATGAGATAGGAGAGCTCGACGGCTCGATCCAGGTGAAGCTCCTCCGCGTCTTGCAGACCCGTGAGTTCCAGCGACTCGGGGAAACCACCGCCCGGAAGTTCCAGGGCAAGATCATAGCCGCCACCAATCTCGTGATTTAGCCCATGAGATGAGAGCGAGAAGGTTCCGCGAGGATCTCTACTACCGCCTGTGCTCGGATCTGATTGTGACGCCCTCCCTTCGGGAGCAGCTTGTCGATTCACCACACGAGCTGCATAACCTCGTGCTGTTTCATCGCTGAGCGCGTCGCCGGTGAAGACGAAGCAGAAGCCTTGGCGACCGAGGTCGAGGGTTGGATCGAGCAACACCTCGGCCCCGCTTATCCGTGGGCGGGAAACTTTCGGGAGCTGGAGCAATGCGTCCGGAACATCCTCATCCGGGGCGAGTACCGTATCCCGGAGATCGTAGAGGAGGACCCCCGGCGAAATCTGACCGCAAGCGTCGCCAGCGGCGAGTTGACGGCTGAGGAGCTCCTGAGGCGCTACTGCACGCTGGTCTACTCCCAAACGGGCAACTATCAGGACGCGGCGCGCCGGCTGGAGCTCGATCGTCGTACCATGAAAAGCAAGATCGATGCTGAATTGCTTGCCACGCTGCGATCGACCCAACCACGCGACTGACTACGGCTTTTGCAATGTGACAAAATATCCTCTTAGTTATGGGGAGCGCTCGCGATGACTCCGACCATCCGCACGCTACGGCTGATTGCCCGCGTCTTCTTTCGGCGCGTCGAAGTCACCGGCTTGGAGCACATCCCCGCCAGCGGGGGCGGGCTTCTCATCTCCTGGCACCCCAACGCGTTAATGGATCCTGGCCTTATTCTCACGCACTTCCCCAGGCGCATCGTCTTCGGCGCGCGCCACGGACTTTTTCGGTGGCCGCTTCTCGGTTGGGTTATGCGCCGTATCGGCACGGTTCCGATCTATCGTGGGCAGGATCGGCAATCAGGAGACCCCGACACCGAACGCCAGGCGGCAAACGCACGAAGCTTGGATGCCCTCGCGCAGGGGGTGGTCGAAGGATCCTTCGCCGCTCTCTTTCCCGAAGGGCTGAGCCATGATGAGCCCTATCCTCAGGAGCTCAAGACGGGCGCCGCACGTCTCTTCTATCGAGCCTGCGAGTTGACGCCGAAAGGAAATGTGAGACCCGTCATCATTCCTGTCGGTCTTCACTACGACAAGAAGAGTGTTTTTGGCTCCAACGCGCTGGTGGCGTTTCACCCACCTCTCGAGCTCGATCCGGAACTGGCAACGCCTCCCTCCCCTAGCGACTCCTACGAAGATGCCCGGAAAAAGTACCGCCGCCTCACGTCGGAATTCGAGCGGGTGCTGCATGAGATCGTTCATGCCACCGAGAGCTGGGAAGTGCATCAACTTCTGCATCGCGGGCGCAAGCTCGTTCGTGCCGAACGTGCTCACCGTGCCGGGACAAGTCTGGACCGTCCCGATATGGAGGAGCGCCAACTTGGATTTGCCCGTCTTTGGAAGGGCTACCGCGCGCTCCTTCAAACTCATCCACGAAAGGTCGAGGAGCTTTTCGCACAGGTCAAAGACTACGATCGGGAGCTTCGAACCCTCGGCATTCATGATCACGAGCTGGACGGCGTTTCACACCTCCGCTCCCTCTGGGTGGCAGGGATCCTATTTTTTCAATGGATCCTTGCCTATCTGCTCCTGCCCCCCATTCTTATCGTCGGCTACGTCGCGAACATCCCAACCGCGCTCCTTGTCACCGCCGTGTCGAAAGCAGCTGTAAGAACCAACAAAGATGCGGCCTCCGTGAAACTCATTCTCGGGGCGATAGCCTTCCCACTGACCTGGCTCGTGATCGCCGTACTCGTCAGCCGAGGATTCGCGGTTCTTCACACCATCTATCCTACGATTCCGAACGCTCCGTTTCTCACCGGGCTTATCGCGTTTGCGCTGAGCGCCTTGGGCGGGCTAGTGGCGGTCCACTACATCAGGCTGGCGCAGGAGACGTTCCGATCTTTCGGGGTGAGGCTGACACGAGCTCGACGCTCCGACGCCATCACAAGACTTCGGACCCGGCGAAGTGAGCTGTATGAACGGATGATGGCCATGAGCCAAGGGCATCGAGCTGCCCGGGATCGCCGCCGTTGATGGCCGCGTGACTCTAGACATTGACTGAACAGAGAGAAGCTGTTATCTGACAACGTAGCGCCCGCACCGAGACGCTCGGAGGCACAACGATGGAACGCAATCTACACCAGTACATGGTTTCCGAGGAATTCGGGGAGATCATCCAGAACCTTCTGGATAAGGGATTCGAGGCTCCCCTTTATTTCTGTGCCATCGCCGTCAATGGATCCATGGACATCGACAGCTTCGAGAGAATCGGCGATACCACCGATCTGAGCCCGAGTTTCCTCGCCCAGCATTCCACCGCCGACCTGCACGCCTTGCCCATCCATCTACTTTTCGTCGACCCCAAAGGCCACGCAGCGAGGATCGTCATCCAGGGTTCGGGCGAGCCGCAAATCATTCATTGACCGCAAGAACTAAGCGTCATCGGAAGAAAAAGAAGCGAGCGTCGGCTCGGACGCTTCGGATCAAGACAGTCAAGAAGTTTTCTCGACGGGTGCCGGCTCGACCCACGCGAACACATGACCGTGGCCGTCGACGCCGACAAGAACCAAGGACGAAGGATTTGTTGGAGGAAGAAGACGTATAGCGAGCTGGCTAGCTCGCTCTGGCAGGAAGGATGTCCGGAGATTGCGGACGGCCGCAGAGATAACCCTGAACCGCGTCACAGCCTTCCTTGTACAGGAACGCAAGCTGTTCTTCGGTTTCCACGCCCTCGGCAATGACATCGAGTCTCAGTTTGTGCCCGAGACCGATGATGCCGGACGCAATCGAGGCACCGTCCCGATCCGTCGTGATGTCGCGCACGAAAGTTTTGTCGATCTTGAGCGAGTCGATTGGGAAACGTTTCAGGTATGCGAGGGAGGAGTAGCCGGTGCCAAAATCATCAATGGCAATCCGCACTCCCAGCGCTTTGATGCTTGCAAGTGTGGCTTTGGTACGCTCGGTATCTCTCATCAAGTGACTTTCCGTGATCTCGAGCTCCAGGCACTCCGGAGCCAGCTGGAATTCACCGAGCGCACGGCCCACGATCTCCACGAGCTTAAGGTCCTCGAACTGGCGAGGCGACAAGTTCACCGCCACCCTGAGATTCTCGTACCCGGCCGCTTGCCACTCCCGTGCCTGCGCGCACGCCTTCCTCAAGATCCACTCCCCCGCGCCGATGATGAGTCCCGTATCCTCGAGCAAGGAGATGAAATCCAAAGGAGCGATCAACCCGCGCTTTGCGTGCTCCCACCGAACCAGAGCCTCTACGGCCACCAGCTGGTTGTCCTCCAAGGACAGCTGCGGCTGATAGTGAAGCCGGAACTCGTCTCGTTCCAAAGCGTGCCGGAGATCCCGTTCGAGACTCATTCGGGTAAGGACTTCCGAATGCATCTGTCGGCTGAAGATTTGATAGCCGTGCCGGCCCTTCTCCTTCGCACGGTGCATCGCGGAGTCGGAGCACTTCAGCAGCTGTTCGACGTCATCTCCGTTGTCGGGAAAAAACGCGATCCCCACGCTCGCTGTGACGACCACGTCCTGATCGTCGATCTTCATCGGTTGCGCGATGCTGTCCAACAGACGCTGTGCGACCACCATCGCTTCCTGTTCGTGCTCGAGGTCTTGCAGAATGATGGCGAACTCGTCGCCCCCGAGGCGGGCCGATGTCTCGAACTCCCGAACGCTTTCCACTAGTCGCTTCCCGATTTCCTTCAGCAACTCGTCTCCCGCCTCGTAGCCTAGGCTGTCGTTGATCCTCTTGAAGCGGTCCAGATCCAGGCAAAGAACCGTTACTCTTGATTCCTGCCGCTTTCCGCGCGCCAAATCGAGGGGGATGTCCCGCCGGATGTTGAATTTGGGGTAGCGGCGGCTCCTTGGCCGGCCTAAGAATAGGTCTGCCAATAAACCGTCTCCAGAGGGGGACAAGGAGCCACCAATGCCTAGGAAATCGAAGAAGCCAGTAAGAAAGCAAACGCACTCGCCTACGGGCAAGGTAGTTGGCCAAGTCGGTCAGATACTGCTACCGATGATAGCTGGGATCGCGGCCACGAAGGCGGATCTGACGGAATGGGTGTACGAGCAAGGACTGACAGCTCTGCACCTACTGCTCAGAGAGGACGCCGAGGAGATCGCGGGGCTCAAGGGCAAGCACGAGAAGGAGCGAACTCATAACCACTGTGGGAGCACGAACGGAGAGCTGAGCTTCGGTGGTCGTCGCATCCAAGTGTCGCGACCTCGAGTTCGCTCGAAGTCGGGCGAGGAGGCGTCGCTTCCACACTTCGAAGCCTTCCGCGAAGAAGACCCGCTTCCAGAGCGAGTGTTGAATCAGATCTTGGTGGGGGTATCGACCCGAAATTACGAATCGAGTCTGGACAAACCCGCGGCCAAGTTGAAGTCTCGTGGCACGAGTAAGAGTGCCGCCAGCCGTCACCTCGTGAGCCAGACGACTAAGAAGCTCGAGGAATACCTGTCTCGGCGGCTAGAGGAGTTCGAGCTCGCGGCACTGATGCTGGATGGCCTTGAGGTGGCCGGACAGACCGTCGTCGTAACTCTCGGTATCACAATAGATGGAACGAAGGTGCCCCTGGGTATATGGCTGGGCTCGACGGAGAACTCTCGGGTGTGCACCGCGATGTTGCAGGACCTTCTCGAGCAAGGCTTGCGCGTCGATGAGTCGATTCTCTGCGTAGTGGACGGAGGCAAAGGCATCCGCAAGGCACTCGTCGACGTTTTGGGGGACCTCGCGGTCATCCAAAGGTGCCAGATCCATAAACTCCGGAATCTTCGCTCGTACCTTCCCAAGTCTCGTCACGCCTACGTGCTCCAGACGATGAAGGAAGCCTACAAGTGCAAGAGTGCCGACAAGGCGCGCAAGCGACTTCAGGCATTGGTGTCGTGGCTCGAGCGAAACGGCTACGACGAAGCTGCCGGAAGCCTTCGTGAAGGGATGGAAGAGACACTCACGGTCGTGAAGCTCGCGCTGCCCGCCTTACTTCGCCAGTCTCTTGCCACGACGAACGCCATTGAGAATCTCAACGGAACCATTCGCAGAGTATCGAGAAACGTCAAGCGTTGGAAGAGTCCTTCCATGGTTCGCCGATGGACCGCTCTTGGCGTCGTCACCGCGCAGAAAAAGTTCCGGCGTATCAAAGGCTATCGCCATATGGGCGCTCTCGTTCACGCGCTTAGAAGCAAACAGAAATCTCTTGACAGCGATGAGTTTGCTGCCTAAGAGTATTCACAGGTGCCGCCGCTACCCGACCAAATTCAACAGCGGCCGGGACATCCCCCAAATCGAGGGCGAGTCTTTCACGAAATAGCCGGCGGTTTGCCAGGCCCGTCAGCTGATCGTAGTAGGCCAGGTTGGCCTCCAAGGTCGGCGAGCCCTATCTCGAGACAAACGCCGAGAGAGATCTCGAGCGGCTCGATCGGCTCGGTGTCTTTAGCTCCGTCACATTTCAGGCGATCGCAGAAGGCGACGAAGTGGTCTTGCAGATCGAAGTCAGGGAAACATTCCCTTACATCCCCATGCTCAGCATTGAAATTACCGAGGAGAACGGCACGGCCGTCGGCCCCGGACTCAGATCGGTCAACTTGCTCGGGAGGGCCATATCCCTCTCGGCGTCGGCCCGATTCGGGGGGCAAACCGTTCTCGAAGTGAGGGCCGAGACTCCCTGGTACGCGAGTGCAAAAATGGCTTACCAAGGAGCCTTCGTGTACCGAGATCGTTTCGATGAGGTCTACGAGTTCGAGGAAAACTCGATCGACTTCGAGTTCGGCCTCGGCCGGCGCGTGGGTGAGGCCGGCCGCTATGGCGCCCTGTTTAACTTTTTATCCCTCGGAAGCGATACCCCCGGCGTGACGCTCTCACCTAGCAATGAAGACAACGTCCCCACCTTGGGCGCCTTCGTTGGATACGATAGTCGAGACCTGATATCGAACCCGCGGGGAGGATGGTGGAACGAGTTTCAAATCTCCAAGTCGGGTCTCTTTGGCGGGGACGGCAACTTTTGGACATTCATCATCGACGCTCGAAGATTCCAACCCATCGCCCTCCGACATATCCTTGCCGTGTTCTCTCTCGCGACCATGCGCACTGGAACCGTCGGGACGGACGTACCCGTCTACCTACAGTTCAACCTCGGAGGCACCAACACCATCCGTGGCTGGTCGTTGGCATCGAGCAACGGAAAGAACCAATTCATCAATACCGCCGAGTACCGTTACACGTTGATGACGCCCCGTGACGGGAAGGTTCTTGGTCTCACGGGCTATCTCAGCCTACAGCTTGTCGCCTTCGGGGACCTGGGAAGCGCCTGGAATGATAGCGATCAAGTTCTCCAGGAACTTCATTGGCGGTTACGGGTTCGGGATCCGCGCCATCATTCCATTCGTGAACATGGTGCGCTTCGATCTTGTGTGGGGCGAGTCTGGGGTAGGGGTGAGCGTGAACGTCGGCATCATGGAGAAAGCCGAGATGCAGCGGCGCCGGGTGAGGTAGTTGGAGGCAGACTGAGCTCCGCAGCCTGTTTCACAGAACCGGCGTCAAGCGTACGCGGCATGCGAGCCATCGGGAGAGAGCGCGACGCCGTTCTGGGACCATCTCAATTTACGTAGCCCAAGGCCTTCAGCCTCTGCCACTCCTCTTCCGAGGGGGCCGGCGAGCCTGCTGTTTCGCGCCTGTCTTGGAGTCTTTCCCAATGACCATCAATCTTCTCGCCCAACGTCTCCGTTACCGAGGGATCCGCGTGCTCGGTCTCCAGATTGAAGTTCGAGTCGTCGAGGCGATACAGCTCTAATCCATAAGCGGGGGGTCCCACCGCCTTGAACGACCCCCTAGATCACCGAGACCCATGGACGGCCATATTCAGGCCCAGCGTCACGCACGCAGGCGCCGCACGGGTATCGCTCCGACATTCCACCTCCCTCGGTGGCGTTCAACACAGCTTCTAGACCGGATTCTTCCCCGAGAGCCGATGCCTTGATGAAATCGAACAGGCCCCGGAGGCTGACCAGCTCATCGAACCGGCCCGACGGAAGCGAGGGGCTCCTTATGAAGAGCGGCACGTGCACTAGACTCTGGGCGAGTCCATACTCGTGACCGACGCGACCCTGCTCTCCCAACTCTTCTCCATGGTCGGAGGTGACGATGACGACGGAATCTTCACCGAATCGTTCATCGGTCCACGTCAATAGCTTGTCCACGTTGAGGTCCAACCAACGCAGCTCAGCGTCGTAGAGTGCGTTCAGGTATCGCCCCTTCCCTTCCGGAAGCGACTCCCATTGTCGCGTGAGCTCCGCGTAAGTGAGGTATCGGCTGAACAGACGCTCGTCCCGAATGCCTAGGCTCTCTAGGGCCTCCGCGGGCGGGTGATAGGGAGAGTGAGCGTCGATCAGATTCACGAACAGGAAAACCGGAGCGCTCTCCTCTGTTACCGCGCGCATCGTGATGTCGACGATCTTCTGCGCGTCAACGTAAGGCATGCGCCATCTCAATCGTTCGCTAAGGCGGACAGTGATCGGTGAGTACCGATCCACGAAGCCGGCAACGGTCCGTTCCCAATCCGAGTGGTCGGGGCTAAAGACCCTCCGAAAACCCGTGAGTTCCTGCGGCACCGCAAACTGATTGGCGCTCACCGCGAGACAATCGTAACCCTGCTCCGCAAGAACCTCGGGTAACCACGAGACCCCGTCAAAGGCTCGCGTCCGAAACGGGTCCCTTCGCTCTGTGCCGGACCCGTAGTGGACTCCGTGCTCCGAAACACTCTTCCCTGAGAACATGGAAGCGTGAGCAGGGGTTGTCCAACCGGCGGGGCTGATCGCCCGTGTTGCGACGAGTGCGTTGCTCGCCCACCGCTCGAGAGCTGGCATCGTGTCCCGATCATGCATGGCCTGAGCCCTTCAGGCGATCGGCGCGCACCGTGTCCAGCACGATCAAGATGATGTTTGGCCGAGCAGCGTTCTCGCTTCCTGTGTAGGCGATGCGGTTGCCATAGAAGAACGCGGAACTAACGCAGAGTTGCACGGCAAGAGCCAGGGCGACCCACAGCGGCACCAGCCGAGAACAAGCGACCACGTGCGCGTGGGGTGGCGCCCCCCACACCCAACGAAACTGGGGAAAGATGCTTGAAGGCGAAACGTAGTCCAACCCACCCCAGGAGCCCTGTGAGTCCCCCCCACGCCATCGTAGATCCCGCGGTCACCGTTAGACCCACGAGGATCGCCGTCACCAGCGCGAGCCGTTCCAGGGCGGCGTCGCCGCTCCTCAACACACGGACCAACACCGAGCCAAACATCCATGCGATCCCGACCGCGAGCAGCGCGATCTGCAAGTTCACTAGGAAGAGCCCCACGAAATCCGCCGGAGTTCCTAAGAGTTGGTGGGGGCGGAAGACTTTTTTCACAAGGCCGAGGTTCACCAGTACGTCGAGAGCCCATAGGCTCAGCTGGGCGCTGGCGGCGAGCCCAATGGCTTGAAACAGTTGCTTCCGCATACACCTATAGAACGAAGTGGTCGCGAACTTGGATCAAAAAGGTTGTTTGTGACGTTGTATCTACAGCTTAGCGGGGATCCTCGAGATCGTCAAACTCCCACCCGCGAACAACTCGCGTGCGGCAACGCGTGCACGAGCGCATAATCGTTTGAGTGACACTCACTGAGGCGTGGCATGAAGAATGGTACGCCTGGGGTGACTCGAACACCCGACCTACGGATTAGGAATCCGTTGCTCTATCCTACTGAGCTACAGGCGCACAAGGACTTACGACGACGCCAGTTTAGCATGAAGTAGGCAGGCTGCACTTCATTGTGCAGACGAGCGCAACGAAGTGAGAGCGATGTTATTTGGTGGGCATCGTGACCTTGCCCAGGAAAAGTGGACAGGTTGATTATCTCGCATGAGCCGTTTTGAGGTCATGAATCCGTTCGAACACCATTGGGCTGTTGTAATCGAGTGACGAGTGGAGTCGATACGGATTGTAGAACCCCTCGATGTAGCTCGCGACCGCGTCTTTGGCCATACGTCGTGTTGGCCAACTACACCGGTGGAGGAGCTCGGGCTTGAGCGTGCCTAAGAAGCTCTCGGTCACGGCGTTGTCCCAGCAATCACCCTTGCGGCTCATCGAGCACACGATGCCGTACTCATCGAGCACGGCCTGGTAGGTCGCAGCCGCGTATTGAGTACCACGGTCTGAATGATGCACCAAGCCACTTTCCGGCAGGCGGCGCCCCAAGGCCATGTGAAGCGCCTCGAGAGCAAGCTCCGCGCGCAGGTGGGGCTGCATCGCCCAGCCTACGACACGACGCGAGAACAGATCGAGGATGACCGCCAAGTAGAGCCAGCCTTCCCAAGTCCGGATGTAGGTTATGTCCGTCACCCAGAACTGGTTCGGTCGTTCGGCTTCGAAGTTCCGGCCGAGCACGTTGGGTGCGATGGGGCGATCGTGCTTGCTGTCGGTCGTGCGGCGAAAACGCTTGCTGGGCAGACCCTGCAGGCCCATCTCACGCATCAGCCGTGCCACTCGCTGCTTGCCTACCTCGACGTTCTCCCCGTCAAGCTGGCGACGTACACGCTCCCTGCCGTAGGTACCACGGCTATGGGCGTGGATCACTTGGATGCGCAGCTTCAGCTTCCCATCCTCACACTGTCGCTTGCTGGGCGCGCGCTTCATCTGAGCGTAGTAGCCGCTGGTCGATACCCTCAGAACTCGGCACATCACCCGCACCGGGTAGTTGGCCCGCTCCGCGTGAATGAATTTGAATCTCATTCGCTTTCCTTCGCGAAGAAGGCCGCCGCCTTTTTTAATATTTCTCGCTCTTGCTCCAACGTACGCACTCGACGCCGTAGCGAACGGAGCTCATCACGTTCCGCCGTCGTCAGAGCCTCGCGTGGACCTTCACCGTGATCAACTTTGTATTGTTTCACCCAGTTTCGAAGGGCCGATTCCGTCAGGTCCAGTTCCTTAGCGACCTGGCCGATGCTGCCCTCGCCCTCCCTGAACAGCCGGACCGCTTCCTTCTTGAACTCCCCCGTGAACTTCCTGCGTCGTCGTTCTCCCATGGACGCCTCCAGGCGCATTGTCGCGCCTCGGTTGATGTCCACAAAACCCGGGCAGGGTCATCGTGGCCGCGGTGCCGAGTATGAGACCCTCGCGGGTCGCGTCCCGGCTCAGCGTGGAAGATGCCGAGAGCTCGCGTTTCGGTGCTTGGTCCGCGGAAGCCTTGGCTAGCCCGAGGTCGAGCACCTTCAGGATCCGTCCCGCTTCCCGTGGAAATAAGAATGGCGTAACCTCCGGTTAAGCAAAACGAAACCGCGCCTGGAAAGGCGAGGAGGAGGATTACGCCATGAAGAAGCCTACCACCATATCGAAGGAGTCTGTAAGCGAGTACCGGGAGTTCGTCCAACTTCGGCTGCGTAAGCGGGTACTGGAGGCGATCGAGGTTGTGCTTGAGGAAGAAGTCAACCAAGCGCTGGGGTGTGGTAGCTACGAGCGTGCGGAAGACCGCCGTGGATATCGCAACGGAGCCGAAACCCGTCGCGTGACGACGTCGGTGGGAACTCGCGAGCTCCGGGTGCCACGAGCCCGCGTGCGAGACGAGGAAACGGGAGAGACGACAGAGTTCAGGAGCGAGCTGTTGCCCCGGTACGCGCGCCGGACTCGTGAGGTCGACGAGGCGATCTTGGGGACGTACTTGTCGGGCGCGAATAGCCGCCGGATCCACAAAGCGCTGAAACCACTGCTCGGTGAGGAGCACCTATCGAAGAGCGCGGTGTCTCGCGTGGTTAGCCGGCTGAAGGAGCGCTTCGAGGAATGGCAGAACCGTGCTCTCAGCGAGGAGGTCTACGCGATCGTTTACCTGGACGGCTTCCACCTGAAAGTGCGGATGGCGAAACGTGTGATCAGCGTACCCGTACTGGTCGCGCTCGGGGTCGCGCCAGACGGGCACAAACGTCTGTTGTCATTACGTCTGGCGGTGAGCGAAGCCTCGACGCATTGGGGCTCCGTGCTGGAGGGACTCCAGGCTCCAGGACTCCGGGCTCCCAAGCTAGTGATCAGCGACGGCCACAAGGGGCTGACGAAAGCGCTGGAGAAGTGGCCGGGGTGCCGGTTGCAGCGATGTACCGAGCACAAGCGCGCCGACTTGCTCGAACATTGCCCGGCGCACGCACGCCGTGAGCTCCGGCGTGACTACAACCGGATCGTCTACGCCAAGAACGGGATCGATGCTCGCAAAACCTATGACGAGCTCGTCGCCAAGTGGACGCCTCTCGCGCCGGCCGTCGTCCGAAGCCTAGAGGAGGCCGGTAATCAGCTGCTGACCTTCTACGAATTCCATCGTGCCATGTGGAAATCGATTCGAACGACCAATGCTCTGGAGAATCTCAACCGCGAGTTTCGACGCCGGACGAAAACCCAAGCGTCGTTCTCCAGCGAGGAGTCCGCGGTCGCTTTGCTGTTTGGGCTTATCGCCTCTGGCCAGATTCAACTACGACGCATCGACGGCTACCAACGTCTGAGCGAGGTTCTCGAACACGCGGAGGTTGCCGCCTGATATGATACTCTGATGACGGAGTAGAGGGTGCCGTTCTTTTTCCACGGACCTCGGGACACATCCCTCCTTCACCTGGCGTTCGGTGTCTACCCAATGTTGCTGGGCTTGAGGTATCGGTGAATGGCGCCTCTTGTTCATTGAATCACAGTCGTTGACGGGACTTAACCGGTTAGTAGATCAATGGTCACCTGGGCGTCATTGATGAGGTCGTCTGCATCCTCGAACGGTATCAACTTGCCGCTCTGAGCGTTCACGAAGTTGATGAAATCCTGTAGAGCGTCGATAGCGCCTTGAATGTCTGGTGGGTCTTGTGCGAGTGCGTCGAGGGCCGCACTGAGTTGGGCCTGACCGGCCCTTCCTGGCAATCCTAGTGCCTGAACGTCTTGGATGAGTTTTATCGGTTCTTTGAATTCATAGCGGAGATTGTCCATTCGCCAGGCTCCGCTATTATCATTTTGAGTGTCTATGAGCACTTCGTCGAAAGTGGCCACGGATTCAAAGGCATAAAACGCGAAGTCAATGTGAGTGGGCGTAGGGAATGTGAAACTGCCTACGAGGACTCCGTCTGACAGACAAACGATTGTCACTTCGAGGTCATCATCGACATTTGAACGCATCTCAAAACCCATTCGGTTAACTGGTTCCGGGAACGTGATTATCAGGTCGTCGAAGCCAAGCGGGGATGTCCCGCCGGATGTTGAATTTGGGGTAGCGGCGGCTCCTTGGCCGGCCTAAGAATAGGTCTGCCAATAAACCGTCTCCAGAGGGGGACAAGGAGCCACCAATGCCTAGGAAATCGAAGAAGCCAGTAAGAAAGCAAACGCCTTTCTTCGCGGCTTGATTTTGTTTTGTCCAACGCCATCAAACCACGGAGTTTGAAGCCGTTTCAATTCCCAACTAAGATTGGCACACTTTCGCATGGCGGCCGCCGAACACGAAGAATTTGAGGTCTCCTTTGACCAGGCAAGACTCGATCCCGGCCTCCTGTAAATAGAGCTGGAGGAAAATAGACAGGTGTCGGCAGACTCCGAGCCCGAGATCCAGATACTTCGAGAGAGCGATGCTCTTGGTCGCCGTACTCCAAGAACAGCTTGTCGACCCCCGGTTCGTTGAACTTGATGTCTCGGCGCACGGCCGCACAGTAATGTGCGAGGAGCTCCTCGCTCTGCCCGTTGGCAACGGCGCGTCGCTTGCACGCCAAGAGACGGCCTCGCACCCGCTCCTTGTCGACTTTGATCTTCTCGCGCCCATTGCGTTCCGTGACCGACGAAAGAGACCCCATGTCGGTGTACCCATTCATCAGGTAGCCGGGAATCCCCTGGTAGACGCGGCCGTTCGGTCCGGTTCGGCACTGCCGATCCATGAGAACTTCCAGATCGACGGCTGCCTTCACGTACCGATCTCTCCTCCGTCCCTCCGATATCCCAGCGATCGCCTGGTTCATGGTCCGGATGCACTGGACGGGATCGTCCCTCCAGCTCGAGGAGAAGCTGGTCAGCTCCTTGTGCTCCAACTCATGGACGATGCGCTTGCCGGTCGCCGGGTCGTCATAAAAGGAGGAGCTCAGGTAGTCCCTGTCATCGAGGGCAACCATGCGAACGAGCGAAACTTGTTGAGCAGTAAGACGATCGAGGAGCCGGCGCGTGCTCCGGGGCCCGTGAAGCTTGAGGAACCGCGAACGGTGAGTTCCCGCGTTCGCATCCTCTGTGGCCAGGTGGGAATTCAAAATGATACTCCCCTGGCCGCGGGCAAGCCCGCGAAGTCCAAGTCTCATGACTAGTTGGGTTTATTTTAGGTTCCGGAGGGTCAGGCTGTCAAAGACTCACTCGTAGCGCAGGATAGAGACGACCTCGTAGCCGGTCAGTTTGTCACGCCCCTTCAGGAAATCGAGCTCCACCAGGAACCCGAGCGCCTCTACCTCGCCCCCGACTTTCTCGACCAATTCCGCGACGGCCCGAGCCGTACCGCCGGTCGCCAAGACGTCGTCCACGATGATCACTTTTTGCCCCTTCTGGATAGCGTCCGCGTGCATCTCCAGGGAATCCATCCCGTACTCGAGCTGGTAGGACACTTTTACGGTGTCGGCGGGCAGCTTCCCTGGCTTCCTGACCGGTATCAGTCCTTTTCCTAGCTTGTACGCCAGGCTGGACGCGAAGATGAACCCCCGGCTCTCGATGCCAATCAGGGCCTCGTAGGCTCTTCCGTCGAGAGCGGCAGAGAGCAGATCGATGGAGCGGCCAAACGCGTTCGGGTCGCGCAACAGTGTGGTGATGTCCTTGAAAACGACCCCCTTTTTAGGGAAGTCCGGAATGTCTCGAATCACCTGACGGAGAAGTTCCATGGTCCTAATCCTAGTATCGAACTCCGAAGTCCCGAAGGTTGGGATCGACGGGTACTTCCTTCACGCTGAGATCGTCCACTCGGGCGAAAGACGGCCCCTTACGGAGCCATTCACAAAAACTCTCGACGGCCGCCGCATCGGCTTGGGCCAGCACTTCAACCTCACCTTGCGGCAGATTTCTCACGAAGCCGGCCACGTTCAGCTCAGAGGCAAGTTGTTCCGCGAACATGCGGAACCCCACCCCTTGCACTCGACCCGTGACAAGAATGTGGACCGCCTTCACGCCTTTCGCGAGGCCACAGTACACCAAGGGACGACCGGCAACAAGTAGGCTGCCTCGCACATCAACGCCCGTCTCCCTTGAATACGCCCCATAATTGCATTACTGTTCCCCTGTTCTTAACCAACTGAGGCTGAGGTGGCATTCTTCAAACGAAACAAAGCTCAGGACCAGTTCTACAACAACCTCATCGAGAGCCGCCGCGGCAGCCAGCTCTTCAGCTGTGGGTATAGCGAGCGATTCGACCCCTTCCTTCTCGATCGCAAACCCTACCTCGCCCGCGTGTACGAGGACCTGTTCGCCGGGCTATTCCCCACCAAGGTAGGGAGCATCCTTGACGTTGGCTGTGGCACGGGACTCTACTGGCCGGTACTCGCGCAACACGGAGACGAGATTTCCGGCATCGACTCCTCCCTCGCGATGGCCCGAGAGGCCAAGCGATTGGTTCAGGAAAAGAAGCTTTGCAACATCAAGAGTTACGCGCAGAACAGCGGCCAGATAGGCTTCGCCGATGGGCATTTTGACGTCGTCTTGTGCGTCGACTCTTTACATCACATTCCGGATCTGCGTGCCGCGATACGCGAGTTCCACCGCGTGCTCAAGCCGGGCGAACGTTTTCTTGCCATCGAACCGAACATGTTCAATCCCTTGATGCTCCTCGCCCACATTATCCCTGCCGAGGAACGCTACGGTGCGGTAAGGAGCTACGCTCCGCTGCTCAAGAGACTCTTCGGCCCCTACTTTCGAGACATCCGCGTACAGTACGTGAACTACGTCGCGAGCGCCAACTCCGAAGCCGCGCTTTCCCGCGTGCAGGCTCTGGGACGAGTACTGGTCAAGATTCCCGTGCTTAGGCGGCTCTCCTTGCGCCAGACCTTGACCATGGTACGGCGGGACATCGATTGATACGCAGATTGAGACCTACAGATGGTCGATCTCGTCCGTCTGTCCGTCATCCTTGCGCCCCTTCACGTTTCGCTCGAGAAGATCGCGAGCGATGTCTTTTCCCGCCAACCCGAAGGCTAGTGCGAGCGCCAGCACGATTCCGCCGAAGGCAATTGAAAAGGCAGCCAGGACGACGCCCCGTCCAATGGCCAAGTGTTCCAACGCCACGGCGAAACCCACGATGAGAACGGCTGCTTGAACCGCCCGCGCGGCTAGCGCCGCCTGCCGCACGTTGGCGTTTACCGCGGCGATGAGTACGTCCGATGGAGGAAACGGGCTACAAGGTAGCTGACGATGACGATCACCAGGGCCACTACAAGATGGGGGAAGTGACCGAATAGGTTGGACACCAACTCGGTGATCACCACGATGTTCAATGCCGAAAGGGCCACGAAGAAGACGACTATCGTGAACGAGAGCGCCCATATGGCGATAGCCTTTGATACGCCGGAACTTTTTCTGCGCGGTGACGACGCCAAGAGCGGTCCATCGGCGAACCATGGAAGGACTCTACCAACGCTTGACGTTTCTCGATACTCTGCGAATGGTTCCGTTGAGATTCTCAATGGCGTTCGTCGTGGCAAGAGACTGGCGAAGTAAGGCGGGCAGCGCGAGCTTCACGACCGTGAGTGTCTCTTCCATCCCTTCACGAAGGCTTCCGGCAGCTTCGTCGTAGCCGTTTCGCTCGAGCCACGACACCAATGCCTGAAGTCGCTTGCGCGCCTTGTCGGCACTCTTGCACTTGTAGGCTTCCTTCATCGTCTGGAGCACGTAGGCGTGACGAGACTTGGGAAGGTACGAACGAAGATTCCGGAGTTTATGGATCTGGCACCTTTGGATGACCGCGAGGTCCCCCAAAACGTCGACGAGTGCCTTGCGGATGCCTTTGCCTCCGTCCACTACGCAGAGAATCAACTCATCGACGCGCAAGCCTCGCTCGAGAAGGTCCTGCAACATCGCGGTGCACACCCGAGAGTTCTCCGTCGAGCCCAGCCATATACCCAGGGGCACCTTCGTTCCATCTATTGTGATACCGAGAGTTACGACGACGGTCTGAACTACCTTGCCCGTAGGCGAGTGCGTTTGCTCTCTTACTGGCTTCTTCGATTTCCTAGGCATTGGTGGTTCCTTGTCCCCCTCTGGAGACGGTTTATTGGCAGACCTATTCTTAGGCCGGTCAAGGAGCCGCCGCTACCCCAAATTCAACATCCGGCGGGACATCCCCCTTTACCAGGTATACCATGGTACGGCGTGATGATCTTGTGAACGGGATGGAGACGGTGCCGCACCATCAACCGCTCCATGCTCGTATACTCCGTCGAGGCCACGACGTCTCGGGTGCCGTCCGTCGAGCCGCCGTCGGAGTTGACAATGACTGATCTGGAATCCGGGAAGTGCTTCATGAGACCCGCACTGACCGCTTGCACGACATGCGAGATCGTTCTCGCGTTGTTGAAGCTCGGGATGCCGACGAGGATGTCTACCGACTCGATTCGCTCGACCTGATTGGCGGTTTCCTTGTCGAGTAGGTCTTTGTGCTTGACGGGCACGGTAGCGATCTTACCTGTCGGCGTATGGCATTGCGGGCAGACTTCTCATGGACGAGCTCCGTCGCGTACCTGGAACTGTGCCAGAATGCCAAGCAGCGAGCTGGAAATCCGGCGCCTCGACCAAACGAAGAGGCCTAGGCCGCCTTTGGAAGTAGCTTGCCGCCCCACCACCCAAGACTTGCGAAGATCGATCCTGAAACCGTATTGGCCACCAAACCGAGCGAGCGGATCGGCAACGCCTCCACCAACGATATGGGGTCCGGTACGTTGAGTGCGGTCGGATGATTGAAGTATGTTTCGGCGCCCACCAGATACGACAGCACGGTCGTAGCGAAAATGAGAATCTGTGCGGTGAGAACGATTGTAATGCCCAGCATGACCGCCTGCTTCCAGCCGTAGCCACGGAGCGGACGGGAGAAGGCCCCAAAGAAGAAGGCAGCCATATAGCTAAACGTCACCAGGCTGAAGATCCCTGTGCCCGTGGCGTAGGGGACGCCCGTTGCCCCGAGGACGAGGCGCCCAATAAGCAGTAGAACCAACATAAGAATGGCAAGCCGTGCGAATCGAATATATTCCGACATGAAAACCTCCTACCAAGAAAGTATCATCGCGCGCTCGTTGGCCGAGCCGGCCTACAGTAATCAGCGGACGCTCAAGAAATCAAGCACCACCCGGCGGAACTCCTCGGGGTTCTCGAGGTTTACAACGTGTCCGACGCCCATGATGAGTACTTTCTTCGCTCCTTCTATGTTCTCCTGCAACGTGTTTACGTTCTCATGAATACCGGGATGATCCCGCTCGCCAACCACCAGGAGAGTCCGCGCGTTTATCTCCTGTAGTCGTTCCTCTACCGGCGGGTCCAGCGGTTCCATAAGTTGGAGATACCCGAAACCCGATTCGAAGAGCTGTGGGCCGTCTTCTAGAATCGCGCTCATTTTCTGCCGCGCCTCCACCTGGTCCGCGCTCGGCATACTCGGATCTGTCAGCAGCATCTCCACGGCCTGGGAAGCTCCCTCCTCGTCCGCCAGTTGCGACAACTCGGCGAGCACCGGGGCCAGCTCGTCCTTCCAGCTGCTCAAACCGGGAGCGATCAGGATTAGCGACTCGACCATTTCCGGGTACCGAGCGGCGAAGTCCAACGCGACCCCGCCTCCAAACGAGAACCCGAGTACGTGGGTACTTTCGACACCCAGAAACTCCAAGAGCGCGTGCAGATCTTCGTAGTGAGAAAACGGTTCTTGCGGAAGGTCCGACCTTCCGATTCCCCGCGGATCGTAGCGAACGACCCGGAAGCGTTTGGCGAAGTCTCCAAACTGCTCGTCCCAGAGACGGCTGTCCAGATTGGCCCCGCTGATGAGCACCAGCGAGGAACCTTCCCCCTGGCTTTCATAAAAAAGACGGGTGCCGTTTACCCTAGCGAACGTTCCTTCTTCGACCGGCGGCTCGACGACGTCACTTTCGGTCAGCTCGGGCTCTACATCGTTGCCGCCCTCATCGATGGTGGATCCGCAGCCATGTCTTTCAATACGTTGGCAATGGCGTGGCAACGGCCTGGCAATCGCTTGGTTGCAGGTGGTCCTTCTCCGAGACTATAGTCATCGCGACACTTTGGATAATGTTTCGACGAGGTCGTCCATGAGGCTTGCTTGGACCGTTGTCTTTCTATCTTCGATCGTACTGGGTATCAATACCGACACGAAGCTGGGTTCGTGAGTCATAGGAGCGCCAATAGATTGCACGTAGGGGAGAGAATTCGTGTTCTTCGGAAGAGGAAGAGGGTGGGTCAGAGCGTTCTGGCGCGTATGGTCGGCATTTCCCCGGGAGGCATTGCAAATTTCGAGAAAGGGCGCCGAAATACATCGCTAGACTGGCTTCGGAGAATTGCCGACGCTCTGGACACGCCGGTCGCCTACTTCCTGGCAGAAGGACGAGCCGGAAAGAAAATTGCGGGCGGTGACCTGCGGGAGAGGCAGCTGCTGGATGCTTGGAGACGCCTAAAGGGCAATCCAACCTTAAAGAGAGACTTCCTTCGCATCATGAAGGATCTGGGGAGAAGCGCGGGAGTCAAGTCTAGGCGGCGTTGAAGGGCCCGCCGGACTCGAGGCAACCGATGCCTTCGTCGAGACGGATTCACCCGAGAATGTTTTCGGTGGTAAGAAATTCTCGCTAAACGTTGGTTTTAATGGTCGGGGCGAGAGGATTTGAACCTCCGACCCCCTGGTCCCGAACCAGGTGCGCTACCAGACTGCGCTACGCCCCGACGAACGGTCTATAGCAGGTACTTTACAACGAGGAAGCCTCCGGCGAGAAGTGCAAAGAAGACGGCGGTCAGGAGGTTGAAGTAGCGATCGATGAAGATCTTGATCGCTGGCCCGAACAGCCAAATCAAGGCTGCCACGGTAAAAAACCGCGCCGACCGGCTAATGACCGACGCGAGGAGAAAAGGTCCGAGGCTCACCGAGAAGACTCCCGCCGCCACGGTGAAGACTTTGTACGGTATGGGCGTGAATCCGGCCGCAAAGATGGCCAGAAACGCATTCTCCTGGTACTTGACCTGCACGAGATCGAAATTCTCTGGGGTAAAGCCCATCGGCCCCAGGTAGGCGAAGAAGAACTGTCCCACCTGGCCCCAGGCCCATGCGCCGATTCCGTATCCCGCAAGTCCCCCAACCACCGAGCAAACCGAAGCCACCGCGGCGTAAAGAAACGCTCGTCGTGGCACCGACAGCGACAGCGCGATCAGGAGTGGATCGGGAGGAATCGGAAAAAAGGACGACTCGGCGAAGCTCAGGACTCCCAGAGCCGGAGTCCCGTACGGGGTTTCCGCCCAATGCAAAACCCAATCATAGAGGCGACGGATCCAGACCATCGATCGGAAGTTTGGTCTAACGACGGCGGGGCGAATCGCCGTTCCAGTTGAGGCCCCATGAGGCAAGCTCGTCGAGAGCTCGGTAGTTGGTGAAGTCGATGTGGAGCGGCGTGACCGAGATCAGGTTCTCCCGCACTGCGGTGATGTCCGAAACGCCGTTGCGCTCCCAGCGGCTGAACCCCTGCTTGATCCAGAAGTAGACCCGCGAGCGGGGATCGACGCGCCTCTCGACGTTCGCCCGGTAGTCCCGCCTGCCTTGGCTCGTAATCCGGACGCCCTCCACTTTCCCGACCGGAACGTTGACGTTGAGGAACGTCTGCTGCGGCAGGCTCTTCCCAGCCACAATCTGCGCGAGCTGCGCCGCAAACTCGGCGGCGGTCCGAAAGTCCTCGGATTCCTTGGAAGCCAGCGAGACGGCAAACGACCTGACGCCTAGCATCGCGCCTTCCATCGCGCCGGCCACAGTGCCGGAATAAGTCACGTCATCTCCGAGATTGGCTCCCCGGTTAATTCCAGAAACCACCAGTTCCGGCGGCTTCTTGAGAAGGTTCCCCACCGCCAGATTCACACAGTCGGCGGGCGTTCCCTCGACGGAGTAGACGCCGTCCTCGAGCTCCTGATACCGAAGGGGCTTGGAAACCGTCAAGGCATGGCTGATCCCGCTGACCTCGCGGTCTGGCGCGACTACCGTAACCTCGCCGATCTCGCTTAACCGTTCGGCAAGGGCACGGAGCCCCGGAGAGTGCACACCATCGTCATTGGTCACCAGAATGCGGATGACGGTCCTCCCTATTGAGTACGTTGAATCAGTTAAATACCTTGATCGCGCGGAGAGCTCGACAAGAGACTGCCCGTGTCTCGAATCGACTACTCTCTAAATGATAGCAGGAAAAATGGTCGGGACGGCGGGATTTGAACCCACGACCACTTGCACCCCAAGCAAGTGCGCTACCAGGCTGCGCTACGTCCCGATCGGGCCGTTGAAGCGGAATGGATCGTACCACGCTCCCAAGGGGCAATCAATGAAAGCCGCTAGCTGCCGGGCTTGGTCGACTTGCTGTCGTTCGAGTCGAGGATTTGGAGGATCTCTCTCAGCCCGCTTTCGATCCGCCGAATGCTCCCTCCAGTGTCCGCGTCCGCGACGGGGCGGGTCACGGGAGTCTGCCCTTTCCCATCGTCTTTCATCTCCTGCTCCAGCTTCTTCTTGGCACCCGCAATCGTGAACCCCTCCTCGTAGAGCAATGACTTGATGCGAAGTATCGTCTCGATGTCCCGACGCCGGTAGATGCGCTGCCCCGAGTTGTTCTTGGCCGGGGCCAGAGCCGGGAACTCCGACTCCCAATAGCGAAGGACGTAAGGCTGCGTCTCGGTCAGCTCGCACACCTCGCCGATTTTGAAAAAGAGCTTGTTGGGGATCTTCTGTTCCACGACGCCCGCTTAGCTGGTTAGGTGAGAGTGGCCTGGAACGACTTGGAAGGTCGAAACACCACGGACTTCCGTGGCAGGATCGTCATCTCCTCCCCGGTTTGAGGATTGCGTCCCTTGCGACCCTTCTTACCTCTCACCGCAAACGTTCCGAATCCGGTAATTTGCACGCGTTCGCCGTCCCGCAGGCCCTGCTTGATGAAACCCAGAATGACATCCACCAATCGGGATGCTTCCTTATTGGACATGCCCCCATGCCGCTCGTAAACCACCCTCGCGAGGTCAGCCTTGGTCATTCTTGCTCAGGGAAGAGTCAAAACCACATCCGGCTCTCGGCGCACAAGAGGTTCAACCTTGATTTAAGTTAAGGACTGATGGGACTTGAGGTTCAGTTGATATCCTAAAGCATTATATGAGACTTGTCACCTAAGTCAAGCGCTATCACGGAACGAAAGAACGCTTCACTTGGCGCGCTTCCGAAGTGTCACCCGAATGGGAGTGCCCTCGAAACCGAATTCTTCCCGGATTCGTCGGGCGAGGAAGCGCGAGTAGGTGGGATCAATTTGGCGCGTCCGGCTCGCGAAGACGACGAAGCGGGGGGGCGCCACGCCCACTTGGGCCATATACAGCAGGTTGACCGCCTTGCCATCCTTGGCTCGGGGCGGATGTCGGCTGCCTTCGATCTGGAGAAACTCGTTAAGTCTTGTACTAGTAATACGTTGCAGCTGCGACTCTCGGACCCGATCCACCAGGGGCAGAATCCGCGGGACACTCCTCCCTTCGAGCGCGGAGACGAAAACCCGTGGGGCGAACGCGAGATGCGGGAGCTGCTCCAGCGCATCGGCCCGAAGCTCCGCGGCCAGGCGCTCTCTGTCTTCCACGGCGTCCCATTTGTTGAACACAAGAACCGCTCCTCTTCCCGCATCCACGATTTTTCCCGCGATGGCGCGATCTTCGCTGGTTAGCCCAGCCGTCGCGCCCGCGACCAGGAGACAAAGGTGTGCCCTCGCAAGTGCTCGCTCCGCGTAGAGCACGCTGAGCTGATCGGCTCGCGACGGCATTTTGCCTCGGCACCTTATCCCGGCCGTATCCACGATGCGATAAACGCGCCCGTCGACCTCCAAGACCGTGTCCACAGGATCGCGTGTCGTCCCAGCCAGGTCGCTGACCACCGCGCGTTCCTGCCCAACGAGGCGGTTCAGCAGCGACGACTTCCCCACGTTGGGGCGGCCAACGATAGCGATGCGCGTTTCCTCCCGTTCCGCCAGCTCGTCGATCTCCGGCAGTCGCTCGGCAACCTCATCCAAGAGGTCGTTGATACCCAAACCGTGCTCCGCCGAGACTTCGAACACCCCGGGAAAACCCAGGCGGTGAAACTCCATGGCATCGGCATGGCGGCGCTCGTGGTCCACCTTGTTCACCACCAGTAAAACCCGGTCCACGTTTGGACGCAGCCGCTGGGCAAGAGCCTCATCCTCCGGAAGCACGCCCGTGATCGCGTCCACGACCCAGCAAACGAGGTCCCCCTCTTCGATCGCGACCTCACACTGTGCCGCTACCTGCTGCTCGAGGCCGGATCCGGGCCGCTCGTGAAGACCCCCCGTGTCCACGAGCTCGAAATCCCTCCCCGCCCAGCTCGCAACCGCCTGGTTTCGGTCGCGCGTCGAGCCCGCGACCAGATCCACGATGGCGCGCCGGACCCCCGTGATTCGATTGAAGAGCGTCGATTTCCCGACGTTCGGCCGGCCGACGATGGACACCTTCGGGAGTACTTTCTCAGGCATATCTTCTTAGTTGTCTATAAGTTCCAAGGGCGGGCGAGTATAGCATCCACTTCCGTCGCTGACAAGCCGCTAACTCGGCTATTTTGAGCATGATAAGGGGGAATTTGCTTGACACCCTTTCCCCTCGTTCCTATAATTAAGCCTCCTATCTCTCGGGAGGTCAATATGATAAAGGTAGACATCATCAACGAGGTGTCTGCTGCCGCCAACATCACCAAGGTCAAGTCCGAGCAAGCGGTGGAAGCGGTCTTGGAAGCCATGAAGCAATCCATGAAGCGCGGTGAACGCATCGAGCTTCGCGGATTCGGCGTCTTCCAGGTGAAGCCACGAAAACGCGGCATCGGCCGCAACCCGCGAACGGGCAAAGAGGTTCGGATCCCTCCTGGAAGGACGATCCGCTTCAAACCCGGTAAAGACCTACAGAGTATTCCCTAGTCCCCTGTATCAGTGGTTAGTTGCATAAGGCTCGCGGCCATTTTGTGTGCTGGCGAGGCGTGCCGACGAAGTCATATCTGGATATTTCGAGGAGGCGCAACGAAGCCAGCGCGCAAAAGGGCCCGAGAATTATGTGACGTACTACTGATACAGGGGACTAGCAACGCGGTGGTTCTCTTGAGCCACTGAGCGGGAACTCTTCCGAGGAACCCATCGCAACTCCGACTTCCCCTATCCGCGTCGAGCTCCCGGGGCCGGCCTACACGCAGGAGCTCCCCCAACCGAAACCCCAGTTTCCATTCGTCAACGTCATCCTCTTTCTGCTGACCATCGCTTCGACGCTTCTCGTCGGGGCCTACCAGGGTCTGGCGTTCGCCTCCGCCGAGGCGCAAGAGCTCTTCCCCGACGTCATGTCGATGGGCCAACAGCTCCAGCTGATCGTCACCTACGGAGCTCCTTTCAGCTTCACCATCATGACGATCTTGTTGACCCATGAAATGGGTCATTACCTCACCGCCCGTTATTATCACGTGAAGGCGACGCTGCCTTTCTTTATCCCCTTCCCATTCTCGCTGATCGGAACCCTGGGCGCCTTCATTATGATCCGCTCGCCGTTTCCTCATCGACGCTCGCTCATCGACATCGGCCTCGCGGGCCCGTTCGCGGGATTCATCGTTACCATACCCGCGCTCTTCATTGGCATCGCGCAATCGAGACTCGGTCCCCTCGTGGAAGACGGAGGAGGCCTGACGCTTGGGGAACCCATTCTCTTCCGCCTGGTGAGCTACCTGCTCTGGCCGGAGGCTGGCGACGATCAGGTGCTCTACATCAGCCCGGTCGGGTTCGCCGCCTGGTTTGGTCTGCTGGCCACGGCCATCAATCTCATGCCCATCGGCCAGCTCGATGGGGGGCACGCTTCTTACGCGCTCTTTCGCCGCGGGGCGCATCGCCTCTCTCGCATCGCGTTCTTCCTTCTCTTCCCCATGGCCTACTTCGGCCCGACGTGGCTGGTGTGGGCAATGCTGGCTTTTCTGATTGGGATCCGGCGACCTCACCCGCCGACGCTTGCCGATCACACTCCCCTGCCCCGGAACCGCAAGTGGATGGGGGCTTTGGGGTACCTTACGTTCGTGCTTTGTTTTACGCCGGAGCCGGTCGTCTTCAGCTGGAGCGAGGTCTTCGGCGGAGCCCCTTAGCCGGAAGCACCTCGAGTCCAAGCGCCTCGCCGCAGTCACGAAGGCGATCATTGAGACTGAGTAGGGCCACGCCCGGAACCGTCGAGCGGGCGACGACGGCAGTCGCCATGTGAATCGCGTCCAGAGTTCGTGCAGGCTCACGTGGAAAAGCACGGCGGGCTCGCTCGACTATTTCCGCATCGAGACTAAAGACATTCCAATGTAAGCTGCCTTGTTGAGATGCGCCCGACGATCCGCGGCCTGTGCTTCCGAGATTTGGTTCGTCGTCACCGCCAGACTCAGAATCCGATCGCATTCGATAAGGGTTAGATCCGACGCGAGGACGAGTTCGGCAGAGGCAAGGATCTCCCGAACCCGTTCACCCGCGGACTCACCGAGAAGCCACGCCAGCACCGCGCTCGACTCGGCGTAGAGGATCACGTTTCTCCCCGTTCCTCGCTTAGTAGCCCTTGCGATGTGCCGTCAGGTAGGAGCGGAGCAAGCGAGGGATAAACGCCAGGCTCGTTGCGGCCCCCGATGGCCACGCCCCCGCGCGCGGCCAAGGCGGCAAGATCTGGTTCTTCGTGAGCCGCCGGCGAAGGCTGGCCGGGGGCCGTAAGCTCGGCGACGACCTGGCCCCGGTCGGTCACCAGGACCGCCTCCCCGGCGCGCACTCTTCGCAGGTATTGGCTGAGCCGGTTCTTGAGCTCCCTTATGCCAACGGTTTTCCATGCTGACAATGTAGCTACATGTGGCCACATTGTCAAGTGTCTGGGCCCCCTCGCTTTTACCCACCTCGCCCTTTGTTGGTAGAATCAACTTGTGGTGAATGAATCATTTCCCGGGGCGGATCTCGTGCGTCAGGGCGTGGAGGACTTGGCGAAGGGTCGCGATTCTATCCCTGCCCTTCTCGTGTTGATCGGTGCGCCCCGCCTGCGAGTCTCGGGAGTCCCTGTTCCCCAAACTGACACCGACATCGACACCCCGGAACACCGCCTTTACCAAAAGCTCTGGCAAGAGGACCCGGACTCCGCACACTCCCGATACAACGCCCTCCTGCGTAGGCTCGTAAGCTTCGAGCGAGCCATGGAATGCGCTCAGCTAGATATCGATCCGAAATCGTTTCGGCGATCGGTAGAAACCGTCACCACGCCCCGGCAAATCGGCTAGAACGTCCACCCATCGTTTCTTTCCGCGTCGACCGCGAGTCATTGACGCGACAGTGGAGGTACTCAACGAGAGCGCAGAAAGTTATGTTAATCAGAGGACGAGCCGCAAGTGGCGACGCCGTCTCGTGCGGTAAATGGAGAACCCGCGGCGATCAAGGGTGAGGATATCGTGAACGTTCAGCCCCTCGGCAAGAAGCACAAGTGTCGCGTCCGCGAAGTCCATCGGCGCGTCGGCAAACTTCTCCATCAACGAAACAGCCTCCAGCAGTTCGGGGGGCCGGCTGAGGTCGTAGACTTCCATGGCACTCGCCGCCACGAATTCGGCCAGTAGACGCGGACCGTTCTGGCTGGTGGCCACGAAGTGCATCGCTTCAGTGATCACGGCGCTCGTTGTGGCAAGCTGCCCAGTGAAGCTATCCAAGCACTCCACAACGTCCGCGTGCGAGGGATCGTTCGCGTCCATGTACCCGACCAGGGGCCCCGTGTCCAACAACCAAGCGTTCACGGGCGCCAGTTCCGCTTCCGAACCTCTTTCCGCCAGGCCTCGGTTGCTCGTCTAGGGAGCTTCAGTCTGCCCTTAATATGGCCGGTTCGTGCGTTCATGGGGCGCTCCTCGAGAGCGCGGAGGAGGATCTCCCGTGCGACCTCCGAGAGGCTCTTGCCTTGGGCTTCGGCCCGTTTTTCCAGAGCTTCTCGCAACGACTCGTCGGTCCGAATGGTAAGTGTCGTACTCATGTACACAGTGTATGACAAATTGTCTCACATGACAACTCCGCGTACATCCTAGCGCTCGGATCTAATGGCTGCGACTAGCTGGCTGCTTGATTCCCAAGAAGCTCGACGTCCAACCCGGGGAACTGCTTGAAAGCAAGCGTCGGTCGTCACCATTCGGTATCTTCCGGCGAGCGCAAAGGCGGCGAGGATTCCTCTTCGAGCAGAAGCCTTGCCACCCGCTCCGGGGTCATCTCCTCATCGGGTCGAGCTTTGTGAGCGCACTGGAACAAGTGGGAGCTTGACCAGATTGCGCACCGTCGGCGGCTCCACGGTCTTCTGTGAAAGCCCGCGCCTCAGCAGGTCGGCGATCGCGTCCTTGAGCTTGCGATTTTCCTTGACGGCGCGAGTCTTGATTTCCCGCACCAAGTCGTCGGGTAGGTCCAGCGTCGTCTTCATGTTGCCATGATACCAGTGACCGGTTTTCTGGCAATACCGGCCCAGGTCCATGGTTAATTTCGGTGACAGGCAACTTCATCTCGCGCATCTGCGCACCGACAAAAATTAAGTAGCTGTCCCCGAATTAGCTCACTCTAGGGCGTCCTCGAACACAGTCCAGCCTAGTGTCGCCAAGTTCCTCTTTCGTTCGATCTGAGGCTAGTCCGGTGAACCAAACTTCGTGTCGCACGTTGGGATACCCTTGCTCGAGGCGCGGCGCAGTGCTCGCGACGTAGTTCGCCAGGTCTTTACTCCATACTACGTAGTCGACCGGAGCGAGATGCACGATTCGGTTGTCGTCGGTAAGGGCGGCCGCCCCGGCCATCGTGCCGAGGCGGTGGATGGCCGCGTCCTTCTCATGCTCTCGACGAACGGTGACGAAGAGCCCAGGTTTCAAATCGGCACCCACCTCGGCACCCAGCAGATCTTCGGCGCCAACGTCGACGCCCTTGCACCGGGCGAAGCGGCGGTCATCAATGGCTCCGCGCTCGGCTACCCTCGCGAGCCCTGGCCGAGATTCCACCCGGAGAGTATTACGTTCAGGCCCTCGTCAACGTTTACGAGACGTTCCATCGTGCGGACGGACACGTCGTCAAACTTCCCATGGATGACGGCGAAGGGCAGTTGTGGGAGAAGCTCGCCGGGCAACCTCTACAGCACGCCCAAGAAGGTGTTCATCGATCCTGCGAGCGCTCGGGCGGTTCAGATCGAGCTGGACGACGTCGTTCCGCCGATCGACTCGCCCGAGGACACGCGCTATATCAAACACGTTCGGATCCAGAGCAAGCTTCTCACTGAATTCTGGGGACGGCCCATGCACCTCGGCGCGATGGTGTTGCTCCCGGATGGGTTCGAGGATCATCCGGACGCACGCTACCCGGTTCTCTACTGGCAGGACCATTTTCAATCGAGCTTCGATGCAGGGAGCGGCGGCTTTCGTGAAGAGCCGCCGGAGACGGAATTAAAGGGACGCGAGCAAATTGAACGCAGAATACGCTCATAAGTTTTACCAGGACTGGACTACAGGCAAGCTCCCCCGGATGCTTCATCGTGAGCATCCAGCACGCCAACCCGTACTACGACGACTCCTACGGAGTGAACTCGGCGAACGTCGGCCCCTACGGTGATGCGATCGTTAAGGAGTTGATCCCCTACGTCGAAAAACGATTCCGCTGGATCGGCGAGCCTTGGTCACGGGCTCTATACGGCGGCTCGACCGGGGGTTGGATCGCGCTCGCCCAGCAGATCTTCTACCCCGATTTCTTCAACGGCAGTTGGTGCTCTTGCCCCGACCCGGTGGATTTTCGTGCCTACCAGCAGATCGACATTTACAAAGACCGCAACGCCTACTGGGCCGACAGCGAATGGAAGCGCGTGCCTCGCATCGATCGGCGCGACACGAACGGCGACGTTACAGCGACGATGGAAAGATGCCAACCGGTTCGAGCAAGTTATCGGAACACGCGGCCGTTCGGGCGGACAGTGGGATATCTGGTAAGCCGTCTATAGTCCGGTCGACGCAGATGGCTATCCCAAACCCATTTATGACAAACGCACGGGAGCGATCGACCGGGAAGTCGCCGAGTACTGGAAGGAACACTACGACCTCCGGCACATCCTGGAGCGCGATTGGAAAACACTCGGTCCGAAGCTTGTCGGAAAGCTCCACATCACCGTCGGTGACATGGATAACTACTATCTCGACCGGGCCGTGCGGCTCATGGAGAACTTCCTACAGAGCACGCGGGAACCTCACTATGGCGGCACGTTCGAGTACGGGGACGGTCGTGGCCATTGCTACAGCGGCGACCCTTCGGTTCCAGCCGGCGTTTCAGCCCGTACGATCAATCAACGCTACATGCCCGTCATCGCCGAGCACATGCTCCGGACCGCACCGCGCGGTGCCGACGTCAAGAGCTGGCGGTATTGATGAAGCGCCTTGTCTCGACAATTCCAGACAAACACATCGTCCGGACGAGGTTGTTTCATCTTCTAAATCTCGTTACATCCCTTCACACGTTTTCATCCAAGAGAAAATCGATGTTTCTCGGCGGAAGTCCTCGCCGAACGCCGGCCTCGACTCATCGTAGCCCGCCTACGCCGTGGCGGCCTTCTGCTACCCACGGCTTCGGCGAGGTCAAGCCGAAGTTCACCCATGGAGGGCTCGCTGGGCGAACGGAGGCTGACGGCACCGGTTGCTCTCAAGACCCTCGTGGCATACGATTACCGCTTTACGAGTCGAAAAGACGATGCCTCTCACGGCCGGCGAGAAGCTTGGAACTTACGAAATCCTGTCCCCTATCGGGGCGGGGGGCATGGGAGAAGTCTACCGCGCGCGGGACGCCAAGCTCGGGCGTAAGGTCGCCATCAAAGTTCTTCCCGAGGAGTTCTCGCAACATCCGCAAAAGCTGGCTCGTTTTCAGCGAGAGGCAAAGCTCCTTGCAGCCCTCAATCATCCGGGCATAGCCACACTTCACGACCTGGAAGAATCCGAGGGCAAGCCCTTCTTAGTGATGGAGCTTGTCGATGGGGAAACCCTTGCCGAGCGAATTGCCCGGGGGCCAGTCCCCGTCGACGAGGCTCTTACGATCTCTCAGCAAGTCGCCGAGGCACTGGAGGCTGCGCACGAGAAGGGCGTCATCCACCGCGACCTGAAACCAGCCAACGTCAAGGTTAAACCCGAAGGACAAGTGAAAATCCTCGACTTCGGGCTCGCCAAAGCCTTCGCGGACGAAGTACCCCGAGGGCGAGCTTTCGGCGTCCCCACGTTAAGCCGCGACGCGACCCGGGCGGGTGTCATTCTCGGAACCGCCGCCTACATGAGCCCCGAGCAGGCGAAAGGCAAAACGGTCGATAAACGCACCGACATTTTCTCCTTCGGCATCGTGCTCTTCGAGATGCTGACAGGCCAACGAGCATTCTCCGGTGAAGATGTCTCTGATGTTTTGGCCGCGATCATCCGGAGCGAACCCGATTGGAAAGCCGTCCCATTCGACCTCGCCCCCGGATTCAGAATCTCCTGCGCCGATGTCTCAGGAAGGATCGCAACAGACGACTGCGGGACGTCGGCGACGTGCGGAACGAGATCGAGGATATCGTCACCGAGCCGCGCGATGGAAACGTGGCTGCCCTGGACAAGCCCACAAACCAACGGTTCTCAATCTGAAATATCGTCGCAGCGCTCCTCCTGAGTGGCATTGTGGCCGTCGCGGTTTGGAGCCTGAAGCCGGAACCCGCACGGCCTCTCGCACGCTTCGTAGCGACGCCGCCTTCCGCCGCACCTCTAGACCTTGTAACTCAAGACGCGATGTGGCCATCACCCCAGACGGCACCCGCATCGTCTATACAGTGACCCTGAACGGCCAACGCCAACTCGTCGTGCGTGCCCTCGACCAGCTCGAGGCGACACCGCTCGCTGGACTCGGCAACGCCCCACGCGGGCCGTTCGTGTCGCCGGACGGCAACTGGGTCGGGTACTTTGATGGAAACCGTTTGCGCAAAGTCTCGATCTTCGGGGGGCCACCCGTCACCATCTGTGACACGCTCGGAGGCCCCCGCGGCACGAGCTGGGACCCCGATGACACCATCATCTTCGGCGCCGGTGCCCTGACGAGCGGCCTCTGGCACGTCTCAGCCGGGGGCGGCGAGCCTCAAGAGCTGACCGCGCCCGACCCCGGGCAGAGTCATCAGTGGCCCGAGATCCTCCCTGGGAATGAGGCGGTGCTCTTCACGATAGTGAGTGGCGCAGTCGAGAACGCGCAGATTGCAGTGCTATCCATCGCGAACGGGGAAGTCGAGGTTCTCATTCCCGGGGGAAGCAACCCGCGCTACGTTCCGACAGGTCACATTGTTTACGGGGTGGGCGGTACGCTCCGAGCAGTGGGCTTCGACCTCGAGCGGCTCGAGGTCACAAGCGACCCAATTCCCGTGCTGGAAGGTGTTATCACAAAAGCGAGCGGTGCCGCGGAGTTCGGCGTCTCGCGCGACGGATCGCTCGTGTATGTCGCGGGCTCCCCGCAAGTCGGGCTAGACAGAACGTCGGTGTGGGTGGATCGCGAGGGAAGAGAAGAGGCACTCGCAGCCGAGCCCCGTGCCTACACCTACCCGCGCATCTCCCCCGATGGAAGCCAAGTTGCGCTTGACGTGCGCGACGAGGAGATCGACATTTGGATCTGGGATTTCGCCCGAGAAACGCTGAGGCGGCTCACGTTCGATCCCAGTAATGACTGGTACCAGTCTGGACACCGGACGGTCGGCGCGTGGCCTTCGCATCTGGCCGTGAGGGTGGAGGAAATCTGTTCTGGAAAGCGGCCGACGGCACCGGCACCTGGTCGAGCGGCTCACCGAGAGCGAGAACTTCCAGGTGCCGTATGTCTTTTCCCCGAACGGGAACCAGTTGGTGTACTTGGGAGAGCAGTCCCCAAAGAGGAGGCGATCTCGGCGTACGCTCGCTGGAAGGCGACGGGTCGTCGGAGCCTCTCCTGGCCACCGAGTTCGAGGAGCGGAACGCAGAAATTTCGCCCGACGGCGGATGGCTGGCCTATGAGTCCAATGCCTCAGGGCAATACGAAATCTACGTACGCCCGTTCCCCAACGTGGACGAGGGTCTGGGGCAGGTCTCAAGGGATGGGGGTCGCCGGCCGCTCTGGGCTCGGGACGGCGGCGAGTTGTTCTATCTCGATCCCGGTGGGCGGCTGATGTCCGCCACCGTTCGCATGGGCCCCCCGCCTTGACTTCGGCAACCCGGAGGTCGTCCTCGAGGAATCGTCCTTTGCCACTACTGGACCTCCCGGTCGGACCTACGACGTGCATCCCGACGGCGATCGTTTCTTGATGTTCAAGGAAGGTGGCGGAGCGACCGAAGCTTCTCCTCCGGAGCTCATCCTCGTCCAAAATTGGTTCGAAGAGCTGAAACGCCTCGTCCCCACTCAATGAAGCGTCGTGGGATCCACGTCGACGGCCATGACCTTCCCGAGCTCGGGATCTTCCATCAGAGCGCGGAGGCATCGGCGTACTTCCCGATGCTGCTTGCGCGCCACCTTAAGTAAGATCTGGCATCGGTAACGCCCCGCCACTTTGGACCGTGCCGCGAAAGCGGGCCCCAGAACCTCTACACCCGGCAAGTGCGCGCTGTTGAGCGCCTGCGCGACTCGGCGTGCCTGGCGAGTGGCCGCGGACATCTCCGCCCCCTCCAAGATCAGATTAATAATGTAAACGCCCGGCGGATAGCGGAGCGCGCGGCGAAAGGCCATCTCTTCCTCGTAGAAAGCTCGGTAGTCCTGGGCGCTCGCGTGTCGGAGCGCGTAATGGTCAGGGCAAAACGTTTGGATCATCACTTCCCCGGCGCGGCTTCCTCGACCCGCGCGACCGGACACCTGGGTGAGCAATTGGAACGTTCTTTCGGCGGCTCGGAAATCCGGAGCCCCGAGCCCCACGTCGGCGGCTAGCACACCGACCAGAGTCACGTCGGGGAAATCATGCCCTTTGGCCAGCATCTGCGTCCCCACCAGTAAATCGATCTCCCGCGATGCGAAGCGAGAAAGTAGGTCTTCGTAGCTGCCTTTGCGACGCATGGTGTCTCGATCCATTCGGGAGACGCGTATCTTCAGGAAGGTCTCCTTGAGAATCTCCTCGACTCTCTCGGTTCCGTAGCCACGCTGGTGCAGGTACTCGCCGCGGCACATGTCGCAATGACTCGGTGTCGGCCTTCCCAGCCCACAGTAGTGGCAAACGGCCAGCCGCCCTTTCTGGTGAAGCGTCAAGGCGACGCTGCACTCGGTGCAGTTCGCGGGAAGCCCGCATTCCCGACAGATGAGGTGGGTGGCGTACCCCCGTCGGTTGAGCAAAACGAGCGCTTGCTCGCCCGCCGACGTCCGCTCCTCGATGGCCGATCGTAGCGGCTGCGACAGCACCGTCTCCGGACCTTCGTCACGGACGACGTCCTTCATGTCGATGAGACGCACCTGGGCGAGGGGTCGTCCCGCGATGCGTTCGGGTAACGTCGCCATCCGGTATCGGCCCTCCACCGCATGGGTATAGGACTCGAGAGACGGTGTCGCCGAGCCCAACACCGCGACGGCACCGGCAACCTGCGCTCGTTTGATGGCCACGTCCCGTGCGTTGTAGCGCGGCGCTTCCTCCTGTTTGTAAGATCCCTCCTGCTCCTCGTCCACGACGATCAAACCGACCTTTTGCAGAGGAGCCAGCACCGCGGCGCGCGCCCCCACGACCACACGCGCCTCTCCCCTTCGGATGCGCCACCATTCATCTCGTCTCTCCCCGGTCCCCAAGGCGCTATGTAGGATGGCGACCTGAGACTGGAAGCGTTGGCGAAGGAGCCCAGCTAACTGTGGCGTCAAGGCGATCTCCGGAACCAGTAACAAAGACGTGCGGCCCGCCGCAAGAGCCGACTCCACCGCTCGCAAGTAGATCTCGGTCTTGCCGCTGCCCGTGACGCCGTGCAGCACGGTGACGGAGAACTCTCCTCGCGTCATCGATTCCTCGATTTGGGCAATCACCCGACGCTGGTCCGCCGTAGGGGTGATGGCTTCCTGACTCGCCGAGCCAAGACGAGACCAAGGGCTCTGAGGCAGGGCTTCTTGCTTAACCATGCGGATGTACTCACGCTTGCGGAGGGTACGAAAAGGCCCCTGCTTCAGATCTAGTTCGTTTCGGATCGTTCTCAGTGGCACGGCGTCCGTCGCCGTTGCAAGCAATGTCAGAACCCGCGCGGACGTCGCTTTCAGAGGCTCGTTCTCGAGTGCCTGCCGCCCCTTCTCGGTGATGGCCGCGGCCCAGATGCGCGGGATGCTTCCACCCGGCGACTTCTCGACGCGCTCCACGAAGCCCGCATCGACGAGGAAGCGCAGCGCACCCCCAACGGACTTGCTTCCCACCGCCCGTGCCAGGGCGCGCGACGTCATCGGTTTTTCCAACGCCGCGAGGACGCGGGCCCGCAACGTGCCCTCCCTGATCGAGGCCTCGGTAGCCTCTACCTTTCGCCGATAGAGAATCGTCCCCGCTCGGCCCGTCTCCGGCGGAAGAAAGCCTCGCAATACCTCACCCGGAGGCGCGAGATAGTAATCGGCGATCCACTCCGCCAAAGCGAGGTGTTTTTTTGCAAGGACCGGCTCGGCATCCAGGCTCGTCAGGATGGGGAGGATCTTCGTTCCTGCCGGGAGTGCGGGCGCGGTATCTTCGACCTGGACCACGCAGCCGATGAGAACTCGGTGCCCGAAGCGAACCTTGACCCGACAACCAGGGGCCACGAAAGCGAGAGCGCGGGGGATCCCGTAAGAAAAGGTTTGCTGAAGCGGTAACGGAAGCGCGACCCGAGCGTAGTGCGGATAAGAAGACTCGGCGGCCGACGAGGGCCTAGCGGCGCTCATCGAGCAACGCCCGAATGAGCTTCATGTCCTCCCAGGTGTCCGTCTTCTTCGAGGGATCGCGCAGGAGATAGGCGGGGTGGTACGTTGGCACGAGAACGGCCTCTCCGAAGGAGAACTGTTGGCCGCGCATCCTTCCCAACGCCTTGTCGGTGGAAAGCATCGCCTGAGTCGCCACCCGCCCGAGTGTGCAGATGACGCGTGGCCGAATGGAGGCGACCTGCCTTTCCAAGAATGGACGGCACGTGGCGATCTCCTCAGGCTCCGGATCTCGATTGCTGGGAGGACGGCACTTGACCACGTTGGCGATGTAGACCTCGTCGCGAGTGAGCTGGATGGCTTCGATGATCTTGGTCAGCAACTGGCCCGCCGGTCCGACGAAAGGAATTCCTTTCACGTCCTCTTCGTAGCCCGGCCCCTCGCCGACGAACATGAGATCGGCATTCGGGTTTCCCACTCCGTAGACGAGCGTGCGGCGATTGTTGTGCAGCTTGCACCGCGTGCAGTCGCCGAGATCCGCGCGGATGACCTCGAGAGTTTCTGCCCCTTCGCGAGGCGACGGCGCGTCGTGCTCCGCGGGCGTGGCGGCTCGCCGCGGCAGCCCGACGGTTGTGATGGAGGCGTAGTAGCGGAGCCGTTCCCTAATTTGGTCCACCAACTCCTTCTTGAGCTGATCTCTATCCGCGTCCACGCATCGCCTCGATACGATCCAAAATTCTCTCCGCGACTTCCCTCTTGCTGAGAAGAGGTAGAGCCTCGCTCTTACCATTTTTAGCCAGCAAGATCACTTCGTTGGTGTCGGTGCCAAAACCGGCACCGTTCCGGGTGACGTCGTTCGCCACCACCAAATCGAGTTTCTTCTCCGACAGCTTCTTGCGGGCACGTGCTTCGAGCTCCTCCGTTTCCGCGGCGAAACCGACGATGGTTTGCTGCGGCGTGCGCCGTCGTGCGATCTCCATGAGAATGTCGTCGGTGCGAGTCAACTTCAAGACCTGCGAAGCGGGGCCCTTCTTGATCTTGCTCTTCTGTTGAACCTCTGGCCGATAGTCGGCCACCGCGGCGGCCATGACCACGATCGCAGCGTCATCGAGCTTGGAGAGCATCGCGTTTTTCATCTCCGCGGCCGTCTCCACACGGATCATCTCCACTCCAGAGGGATCGGCGAGTGCGGTCGGGCCGCTCACCAGAACCACACGCGCTCCTCGATCGCGCGCCGCCTCGGCTACGCGATAGCCCATCTTGCCGCTCGAATGATTGGTGAGAACACGCACCGGATCGATAGGCTCGGCGGTCGGCCCCGCACTCACCAGGACCGTCTCTCCCGCTAGGCCTTCTCGTTCTTCATGGCCCGCGGAGCTACGTTTTTTTTTAGACCGGCTCCCGAGCTTGGCCTGAACGCGCTCTACAACTTCCTCCGGCTCCGCGAGGCGGCCCTTACCTAGCCAGCCGCAAGCGAGCCATCCATCTCCCGGCTCGATGAAGTCCACACCTCGCTCTCTCAGGGTCGCGATGTTCTCCTGTACCGCCGGGTGAGCCAACATCTGGCTGTTCATGGCCGGCGCGACCATGACCGGCGCGCGGTTGGCCAGAGCAAACGTGCTCAGGAAGTCATCGGCCAAACCATGAGCCAGCTTGGCGAGGACATTGGCGGTGGCGGGCGCGATGAGAAACAGCTCACAATCTTCGGTCAGTGAGATATGCCGGACCCCCTCTTCCCGTTCCTGGCCAAAAAGATCGCCAATGACCGGCTCCTCAGAAAGCGTCTCCATCGTCAGGGGCGTGATGAACTCGCGCGCACTGGCCGTCAGGATCACCTGTACCGCGAAGCCGTTCTTCTTGAGGCCGCGGACGATCTCCGCCGCCTTGTAGGCTCCAATGCAGCCGGTGACGCCCAGCACGATCTTCTTCATCATCTTGGCGGTCGTTTGGGTGGTCATTTGAAGGAGTCCAGTATCCCTTCGACGATGGGCTCCATCCGCTGCCGCTTCGCTCGTTCTGCAAGGACGATGGAACGAAGGAGCCCCGCGCAGCGCTCGATCTCGTCGTTGACTACAGCATAGTCATAATTCGTGTACTGTGAAACCTCGCGCCGGGCCACCGCCAGACGCCGTTCGATATCCTCCGGATGGTTCTGGCGGCGATCTCTAAGGCGCTGCTCGAGCACCTGAAACGAGGGCGGAAGGATAAAGATGAGGACCGCGCCCGGCATAGCGCGCTTGACCTGCTCGGCCCCCTGCACGTCGACATCCAGCACCAAGTCGATGCCTCGGTCGAGTACGGCGTCTGTTTCGCTGCGGCCCGTTCCGTAGAGCTTCTCGTGCACTTCGGCCCACTCCAGAAAATCGTTACTTTCGATCTTCTTCCGAAAGACCTCTTGGGTAACGAAGTGGTAGTCGACGCCGTTTTTCTCCGAGGAACGACTCGTGCGTGTTGTATACGAAATCGAGAACTCGACCGGTCCCACTTCCGTGACGAGCCGCCGGACCAGGGTGGTCTTTCCCGATCCAGAGGGCGCAGAGATGACCAGAAGCTTGCCGCGTGGCTTGACGCTGTTTGCTGGGCTCACTCGATATTCTGAATCTGCTCGCGAATGCGTTCCACTTCGGATTTCAGAGAGATGACCCGCTCGGTGATCCCCGCGTCTTGGCACTTCGAGCCGATGGTATTCACTTCCCGATTCATCTCCTGAATGATGAAATCGAGTTTCTTGCCGCACGGCCCGGCAGCCCTCACGGTCTCCCGCCACATGGCAAGATGGCTACGCAGCCGGGTCAGCTCCTCCGCAATATCGCTCCGCTCGACGAGGCGGGCGATCTCTGCAGCCAGCGGTGCGGGCTCGATCTCCGCGACTTGGAGCTCCTTGATGCGCTCCAAGATCTCTTGACGCTTGCGCTCCTTGCCCGAAGCAGAAAGACCTTCGATGGCGTCGACGTGTCCGCTCACTCCTACCAGTCGTTCATCGATGTCCGCGGCGAGCGCCGCTCCTTCCGTCCGACTCATCCGCTCGTATTCCTCGAGCGCCTGTTGTAGGGCGGGAGCGACTGCCGGCCAAACCCCGTTGCCCTCCGATAGATCTCTTTCCTTGACGTTGAAACCCGGATGAAACCCCACCAGATCGGAAAGCGTGAGCTCCCCTTTCACCCCAAGCTCCGTACCCAGCGATCGGGCGACCTTGACGAACTCCTCCACGAGAGGACGATCGAGCTCCAACTGGACGGCGCTCTGCTCCTTCGCTTTCAATCGCACCGAGACGTCGACTTTTCCCCGTTTGATTCGAGACGAGACTTCGTTACGGATCTTCGCCTCCAAGTGAGCGAGACTGGCCGGCACTTTCACCCGGACATCCTGATAGCGATGGTTCACGGACCGTACCTCGATCTCGGCGACATAGTCGTCGGTTTCGGACTGGCCGCGCGCGAAACCCGTCATGCTCCGTATCATAATCAGAGAGCTACCTCAGCTGCTTCCACGTCTTCCCGAACCGATTCCGGCCGGATAGCTCTCGCCGTTAGCGGGAACGTCCAGGATGACCGGATCGCCTCCCGCAAACTGCAGCTGGTACAGCCTGCGATACACGCTGTCCGCCCGACAAAGAAGCTCGTCGTGGGTGCCGGTCTCGCGTACCGTGCCGTCATCGATCACAACGATGCGGTCCGCCCGTCTTATGGTGGACAGGCGATGGGCGATGACCAGCGTCGTCCGGTTGGCCATTAGGTTCTCGATGGCGCGCTGGACCAACGCCTCCGATTCGGCGTCAAGAGAGCTCGTGGCCTCGTCCAGGATGAGCAGCGGCGGGTTCTTCAAAATCGCCCGGGCAATCGCTAGACGTTGGCGTTGCCCGCCCGACAACCTCTGCCCCCGCTCACCGATCATGCTGTCGAAGCCGTCGGCTAGCTCCTCGATGAACCCCAGGGCGCACGCCGCGCGTGCGGCCTCCCGCAGGGCCTCCATGGAAGTCTCTTCCACACCGTAGGAAATGTTGTTCCGGACCGTGTCGTTAAAGAGGATCGTTTCCTGGAGAACAAGGCCGATCTGCCCGCGAAGCGATGACAACGTTGCCTTTCGAATGTCCACCCCGTCCCACAGGATCTCGCCGGCTCCGGGATCGAAGAATCGGGGGAGAAGATTGGCGAGGGTCGTCTTCCCTGCCCCGCTGGTGCCAACCAAGGCCACGACGTGCCCCGACTGGATCTTGAGGTTGACGTCTCGCAAGACACGATCGTCTCCGTCCTCATAGGTGAAGCTCACGCCCCTGAATTCAATCTGCTTTTGCAAGGCCGGTAGCTCCACCGCGTCGGGAGCCTCTTCGATCTCCATCCGGGTGTCCAGCACCGAGAAGATCCGTGCCGCGGCGGCGAGCGCCTGTTGAAGAGTGGCGTTCACACGGGACAGTTTCTTGACGGGTCCGTACATCAAGAAAAGCGCGGCCACGAAAGAGGTGAACTCACCCGGCGTGAGCTCGGCACGGGAGATCCTTCCGCTTCCGTACCAAATCGCCGCCGACACCGCGAGGCCACCGACAAGCTCCATCAGCGGAGGTAGCGTAGAGACCACCTCCGTGATGCGCATGTTGGTCTTGAAGAGCCGCTCGGTTGCGCGCGCGAAACGTTTTGCCTCGAACTCCTCCATGCGGAACGCCTTCACGATGCGGCTTCCGGAGATCGTTTCCTGGAGAATCTCGGAAATGTCTCTCCAACGTTGGAGACCGCTGTCGCTGGTCTTGCGCAAGCGATGCCCGAGTCGAATCAACGGGTAGAGGACCAACGGCGCTCCCAACAGAGAGAACGTGGCCAGACGCCAGTCGTAGTAGTAGAGCAGTGCGGCATAGCCGACGAGCGCGAAGCCCTGCATCATGAGATCGCCCACCGCCGACGAGACCGCCTGCTGCACTCTCTCGACGTCGGTGGTGATGTGGCTCATCAACGTCCCGGTGGATTTTTGTGAGAAGAAGTCCACCGACTGGTGCAGGATGTGCCGATAGAGACGGTTCCTGAGATCCATGACGGTGCGCTGGCCCACGTAGCTCATCAGGTAGGTGGAGAAGTACGAAAAGACTCCCTTCCCCAGATAGAGAACGATGATGGCGAAAGCCACCGGTCCAAGGTTGACCTGTTGGATCAGGACCTCATCGAAGATGGGCTTGATGAGATAGGCCAGGCCGGCCGAGGTGGCGGCGAAACCCACCATCGCCGCGCAGGCCAAGACGAACCGCCCCCGATAGGGACGGGCCTGCTGGAGGAGACGACGGAGCTCACTCATTGAAAAAACTCACTTAAACACAACATCTTACCAGAGTCCCGCGCCGCTGTCGTTAGCGCCGCGGGCACCGGGGCAGGCCTAATCTACCACACGATATTTCAGAAGCACCCAAAGGGCTTCCACACCGTCTTTCCAGGAGATCTTTTTGCCTTCCTCGTAGCCTCGTCCCTCGTAAGTGATGGGAACTTCGTAGACCCGGCAACCCATCTTGAAGAGCTTGGCGGTGATCTCGGGCTCGATGCCGAACCGGTTCGAACGAAGGGTCATTTGCCGTACCCGATCGGCACGGATTGCTTTGAAGCATGTTTCCATGTCCGTGAGGATGGTGTTGTACAGAACGTTAGTGACGAAAGTAAGAAAGCGGTTGCCCATGTAGTGAGTGTAGAGAAAGGCCCGGTGCCGGCCCAGGAATCGAGAGCCGTAAACCGCGTCCGCCTTGCCGCGAACGATCAACTCGATGAGATCTGGGTACTCCTCGGGGGAGTATTCGAGGTCGGCGTCCTGAATAATGAAGATGTCCCCGTTCCCTTCCGCGAAACCTCTGCGAACCGCTGCGCCCTTTCCGAGATTCTTCTCCTGGAGGAAGAGCTTGAAGCCCCGCTTCTCTGCAAGCTCGCCCAAGATTTCGCGAGAACGATCGGTGGATCCGTCGTCCATGACGATAAGCTCCACGCGCAAGGGTACCGCCAGAACCCGCGAGACTATTTCCTCGATGGTGGCCTCCTCGTTGTACACCGGCATGATGACCGAGAGGAGTGGATCTGGAAGGGGTGTGGCTTTCACGCCTCTCCGTATCCTCGAGGATGATCCTGCTTGAATCTCCAGGCGGTCTCCACGATCGAGTCCAAGGATGTGAAGGCGGGTCTCCAATTCAGATCGTCTTGAGCCCTTTGACTGTCCGCCACGAGCCGAGGGGGATCGCCAGGCCGACGCGGAGCCAGCTCGGTCGGCACCTCGGAGCCGCTCACGCGTTTCACCGACTCGACGACTTCCAGCACCGAGTATCCCTGACCGGTCCCGAGGTTGTAGCTACTCGAGGCCCCACCGCACCGCAGCATCTCCACCGCCTGGATGTGAGCCGTCGCCAGATCCATGACGTGTACGAAGTCCCGGATGCAGGTGCCGTCCGGAGTTTCATAGTCGTTGCCTAAAATCGAAACCGCGGGACGCGACTCCATCGCGGTCTCGCAGACCAGGGGAATAAGGTGCGTCTCGGGCCGGTGATCTTCGCCCAGATCCCCGTCGCGGTGAGCGCCGGCGGCATTGAAATAGCGAAGGTTCACGTGGCGAATTCCATGGGCAATCTCGAAATCGCTGAGCGCTTCTTCGAAGGCGCGCTTCGTTCGACCGTATGGACTCATTGGACGTTGCGGATGCGACTCGAGGATCGGCACGGCCTCTGGCTCCCCGTAGATCGCACAGGTCGAAGAAAAAACGACCGCGGGCACGTGATTCCGCGCTACGGCATCGAGGAGCACGAGCCCGCCGCTCAGATTGTGCCGGTAATACATTCCCGGCTCGCGCACCGACTCGCCCACGTAGGCGCGACCGGCAAAATGAAGAACGACGTCAACTTGCTCGCTCTGAAAAACGCTATCGAGTTTTTCCCTGGCGTCGGCGGCGTCGGTAAGGTCGGCCACAACCAGTTCCGCACCCACGACCGCCTCGCGATGTCCCTCGCTCAAATTGTCGAGGACCACTACCCGCTCGCCTCGATTCAAGAGCTCGCGCACGGCGTGTGACCCCACGTAGCCAGCTCCCCCGGTTACCAAAACGGCGCCCATGGTCGGCTTGATCAGGCCCGGCGGCCCACCCCGACGTAAGAGAAACCTAGCTTCTTCAGCAAATCGGGATTGTAGATATTGCGACCATCGAATATCACCGGGCGACGCATCAGCCCACGCAGGCGCTCGAAGTCTGGCTCCCGAAATTCGTTCCACTCTGTAATAAGGATAAGAGCCTCTGCTCCGTCGCACGCTTCGTAGCTCTTGCGGCAGTACGTGATGTTCTTGTCCCATTTCGCGAGCGCCTTCCGTGCTTCTTCCATCGCTTCGGGATCGAAGACCCGAAGACGCGCTCCCTGCTCGGCAAGCTGGCCAATAACGGAGATGGCGGGCGCTTCGCGCATGTCATCGGTCCGCGGTTTGAAAGCGAGACCCCAGATGGCAAGCGTCACTCCTTCGAGCTTCTTTCCGAAGAAATCGATAATCTTCGGAACCAGGAAGGATTTCTGCGCCTCATTGACCTGCTCGGTTGCCTTCACAATGGCCAGGTCCACCCCGACCTCCTCCGCCTTGTGCAGCAGCGCCCGGATGTCCTTCGGAAAGCAAGATCCTCCATAACCCACGCCCGGAAACAAAAAGGCGTGGCCAATGCGGCTATCTGCGCCCACCGCTTGCCGCACCATCGAAATGTCCGCGCCCACCGACTCGCACAACCGTGCCATCTCGTTCATGAAACTGATGCGGCTCGCCAGCATGGCGTTGGCGGCGTACTTGGAAATCTCGGCGCTGGCGGGATCCATGATCAAGATCGGATTGCCGGTGCGCACGAGCGGACGATAGAGCTCAGTCATCAACCGGGCGACCTCCTCGTCGTCGGTCCCGATGACCACGCGATCGGGACGCATGAAGTCGTCGAGCGCCGCGCCCTCCTTCAGAAACTCGGGATTGGAAGCGACCCCAAAGGACTGAGAAGTCAGCCGTGTAATGGTCTCCCGAACCCTCTGATGCGTTCCAACGGGCACCGTGCTCTTGAGGACCACGACCTTGTAACCGTTCATCGCCCGCGCAATCGACTCCGCCACCGAGAGCACGAAGCTCATGTCCGCGGATCCATCCGAACCGGGGGGCGTTCCCACGGCCACGAAGACGATCTCCGAGGCCCTGACCGCTCTCGCCAGGTCAGTGGTAAAGGATAGCCTCTCCTCCTGCAGGTTCCTCTTGAGCAGCTCCTCGAGCCCCGGCTCGTAGATCGGGCTCTCTCTCTTCGAGAGTCGTTTGATCTTATCTTCATCGATGTCGACGCCCACGGCGTTGTTGCCGTTCTCTGCCAAGCAGGCGGCGACGACCAGACCAACGTAGCCGGTTCCTATGACACAAATCCTCATGAATTAATTATAAGGGCAAACTCACCAGGCGCACATCAAGATCGCGCCGAGCGTGCTACTATTCGCGGCGTCGGCATGGCAAGCCTCTCCATTGGAATCGACTACCGCTCTGCCCTTTCTCGTTCGACGGGAGTGGGTCGTTACGTCTCCGGACTGGTTGGGGCCCTGGCCCGCATCGATCGGCAGAACCACTACGTCCTCTTTTCCAGCTCCCTGCGTGAGCGAGCGGAGACGGGCACGTTGCCTGCGAACTTCGAGCTCGTCGACCGGCGTATCCCCGTCTCTTTGTTGAACGCCCTCTGGCACCGCCTCGAACAACCCTCGCTGGACCTTCTTGCTAGCCGCTCGTTCGACATCTCTCATTCGCCCCACCCCTTGATCCTTCCCTCCCGGGCGCGGACCGTAGTCACCATCCACGATCTCTTCTTCTACCTCCACGCCGAGGGGACCACCGCCGAGATACGACGCGACTATGCACCATTGGTGAAGGCACATGCCTTTCGCGCGGACGCGATCGTGACTCCCTCTCTGACTACAAAGGAGGAAGTCGTGCGAGTCTTGGGAGTCGACGAAGGAAAGATCGAGGCCACCCCTCTGGGTATCGACATGGAAACCTTCCGAACTCGTCCGGCAGAGGAAGAGAAACTGGCCAACCGATATCGGCTACCCTCCCGTTATGTGCTCGCGGTAGCCAGCCTGGAGCCACGAAAGAACCTCTCTCGCCTAGTCGAGGCGGTGGGCCAATTGGTACGACAGGGGTGGGACGGCATGCTGCTGCTTGCGGGTGCATCTGACCGAGACGAGCCCACGGTCGAGCGTGCCATCGATAACCAGCAACTGGGTAAACGCGTAAGAAGGCTCGGCTACGTGCCGTCGCAACACCTGCCCGCCATCTATCGGCGGGCTCGCGTGCTGGCGAACGTTTCGCTGTGGGAGGGCTTTGGGCTGCCGGTTCTGGAAGCCATGGCCTGCCGAGTCCCCGTCGTCGCTTCGGACATCCCGGGCCATCATGAGGTGGCGGCGGATGCTGCCTTATATGTGGACCCCGAACGGCCGGAATCGATCGCCCAAGGCATCGAGCGCGCCTGGGAAGACGAAGACTTGCGAAACGCTTTGATCGAGCGAAGCTCGGAGAGGGTCAAGCTCTTTTCCTGGGGCGAGACGGCGCGGAAGACTCTGGCGCTCTACGAGCGGCTCGGGTCGAAGTAGTCGGATGCAACTCACAGTCATCATCGTTAGCTACAACGCGAAGGCTCATCTCAAAGATTGCCTTCGTTCTCTTTACGAGCACACGACGCTGCGTCCTTTCGAAGTCATCGTCGTGGACAACGCCTCGACCGACGGAAGCCTCGCGATGCTCGCCCGCGACTTCCCGGAAGTCAGAGCCATCGCGTCGCCCGACAACATCGGTTTCTCCGGCGCCAACAACATGGCGATGCGAGAGGCCAAGGGGGAGTTTTACCTGTTGCTGAACAGCGACGCAGTCGTGACCCCGGGGGCGGTCGACATGATGCTTCGCATCATCCAAGAAAAGCCCGACGTCGGCGTCCTGGGGCCCCTATTGAGAAACGAAGACGGCTCGGTGCAGATTTCATACGGCAGGATGCTCAGTCTCCACGCCGAGGCGATACAGAAGCTACTCACCAAGGGCCACGCGCGTGGAAACCCGTTAGTCCGTCGCTACATCGAGAATCGGAGCAAGAAGGAAGCATACCCGGATTGGGTGAGCGGAGCCTGCATGATCCTGCGCGCCGAAGTTCTCGAAACCGTGGGGCTCTTCGACGATCGATTCTTCATGTACAGCGAAGAAGTGGATCTCTGTGAGCGGGTACGCCGCAGCGGCTACCGCGTGTTCTATGCGCCTGAAGCGGAAGTCGTTCATGTCGGCGGTAAGTCCACTGAAGCCAACCCGGAGAAGGCTGCCTTCGAGTACCGACGCAGCCAGCTCTACTTCTACTCCAAGCACTACGGTCGCGGCAGCGTCCTCTTGTTGAAGGCCTACCTCCTGATGAGCATCGTCGTACGTTGGACATTCGGTAGCCCCACCGAACGCCGCTTGCAAGGAATGCTTCTCCAGCTCGTCTGGAAATACTGATAGACCATGTAAACTGGGAGGCCAAATGCACTCGCGTCGCTACCTCATCGCGCTCGTTGCCATGATGTGGTCATGCTCTCCTTCCCTAGTCTAGAGTACGACATGATCTTGCGAAACGGGACGATCTACGACGGAACCGGCTCCGCCCCTTCTCCCGGAGACCTCGCGTTCGACGGGGACAAAATCGTGGCCGTAGGCGATGTGGGCGATGCGAGGGGCCGCACGGAGCTGGATCTGCAAGGGCTGGCCGTCGCTCCCGGCTTCATCAATATGCTGAGCTGGGCGGTCGACACCTTGATCGAGGACGGACGATCGCAATCCGACATCCGTCAGGGCGTGACCCTCGAGATTTTCGGCGAGGGCCTGTCCATGGGACCGGTCAATGAGCATGTGCGACAGCTCATTGTCGAGGACCAAGGCGACATCGAGTTCGAGATCGAATGGACGACGCTGGGTGAGTACCTGGACTATCTCGTATCCCGCGGCATTTCCACCAACGTCGCTTCGTTCATCGGAGCCACAACGGCTCGGGTCCACGAGATTGGATTCGAGGATCGCCCGCCCACCGAGCAAGAGCTCGGCCGCATGCGAGAGCTCGTTCGCCAGGCGATGGAAGAAGGTGCCCTCGGTGTCGGCTCCTCCTTGATCTATGCACCGGCGTTTTACGCCCAGACCGAGGAGCTCATCGAGCTCAGCAAAGTCGCGGCGGAATATCGCGGCACGTACATCTCTCACATCCGCAGCGAAGGGAATCAGCTTCTCGAGGCGGTGGACGAGCTTCTCACCATCGCCCGCGAAGCGGGAATCGCCGCCGAGATCTACCATTTGAAGGCGGCGGGCGAGCAGAACTGGAACAAGATCGACGCGGTCATCGAACGGGTCGAGCTGGCGCGTGCGGAGGGACTGCAAATCACGGCCGACATGTACACCTATACCGCGGGTTCGACCGGTCTCGATGCCGCCATGCCGCCCTGGGTGCAGGAAGGCGGCTACGGCGCTTGGGCGGCTCGTCTCCAGGATCCGGAGACCCGGGCTCGCGTTCGTACGGATATGAGCACTCCCAGCGACGATTGGGAGAACCTATACCTCGCCGCCGGCGCGCAAGGTACGTTATTGGTGGGATTCAAGAACGACGAGCTCAAACCGCTTACCGGGAAGACGCTTGCTGAAGTCGCCGACATGCGAGGCAGCACGCCGGATGATACGGCGATGGATCTCGTCATCGAAGATGGGAGCCGCGTGCAGGTCGTCTACTTCCTGATGTCCGAAGACAACGTGCGCAAGCAGCTCGCGCTCCCCTGGGTGGGCTTCGGCTCTGACGCCGGCTCGATGGCGCCGGAGAAAGTCTTCCTGGAATCCAGCACGCACCCCCGTGCCTATGGAAACTTTGCGCGTCTGCTGGGTCGATACGTGCGCGACGAAGGGATCATCCCCCTGGAAGACGCGATTCGACGGCTGACTTCCTCCCCCGCGGAGAATCTTCATCTTACCGAACGCGGCGCCCTCCGGCCCGGCTATTTCGCCGACGTCGTCGTTTTCGATCCGCACACCATCCAGGATCACGCGACGTTCGAGAACCCACACCAGTACTCGACGGGTGTGGTCCACGTTTGGGTGAATGGAACGCAAGTGCTAAAAGACGGGGAGCATACCGGGGCCACACCGGGACGAGTCGTCCGTGGCCCCGGCTGGACACGCTGAACAGATCCATGGAGGCGAGAATGCATCGTTGGTTTTTCAGGTCGCTGACTCTGGTACTCTTCTTCGGCTCGCTTCACGACAGCCTGGCGCAAACACATGCCTTTACCATCCACGACATGCTGGCAATGGAGCGCATTTCGGGCCACCAGGTATCTCCCGACGGCGAGAGCATCGTTTTCGTCTTGAGAACCACGGATCTCGCCGCCAATCGCGGTCGCACCGATCTCTGGTTGGTTGGCGCGGAGGGAAACGGCCTCAGGCGGCTGACCACGCATCCCGCGAGCGACTCCAACCCTCGCTGGGCCGCCAATGGAGAGAGCATCTGGTTTCTCTCCACGCGGTCCGGCTCTTCGCAAGTTTGGCGCATCGGAGTCAACGGTGGCGAGGCGCAGCAAATCACGCACCTGCCGCTAGACGCCGGCAATCTCGTGGTTTCGCCGAATGGCGAGCTGCTGGCGTTCACCTTGGCGGTCTTTCCCGATTGTGACGATCTGTCCTGTACCACCGGACGCCTTGCGGAGCGCGAAGCGAACTCCGCGACCGGTGTCCTCTTCGAACGTCTCTTCATTCGACACTGGGACACGTGGAAAGACGGCCGCCGGTCGCATCTTTTCGTAACGCCGTCCGATGGCAGCAGCGATCCGGTGGATACCATGACGGGAATGGATGCCGATACACCCTCCAAACCCTTCGGCGGCCCCGGAGAGATCACGTTCACGCCGGATAGCCGGTCCCTGGTGTTCGTGGCTCGCGACGTCGGCCGCGAGGAAGCGTGGTCCACCAACTTCGATCTCCATGTCGTTGCTGCGGACGGTGCTTCACCCGCCCGCTTGCTGACCGAGTCGAACCAGGCTTGGGACACGAATCCGGTGTTTTCGCCGGACGGCCAAACGCTCGCTTACCTGGCGATGTCCAGAGTTGGCTACGAATCAGACCGCTACCGCGTCGTGCTCCGTTCCTGGCCAGACGGCGAGCCCCGCGTACTAACCGAAGACTGGGATCGCTCGCCGCATTCGCTGGTCTGGTCCGCGGATAGCGACACACTCTACGCTGCCGCCGCCAACTTGGGTCAGGGCTCCCTTTTCGCAATTGATGCGACAACGGGCGCCGTACGCACCGTGGTCGAACAAGGTACGGTTCGCTCCCCTGCCGTCGCCGGCGAGCGTATCGTGTTCGGGCTCGAACATCTGCGATCCCCGATAGAGCTTCACTCGGTCGGTCCAGACGGCACCGATCTCTCGCCCATCACTAGCATCAATGCCGACAGAGTCGCGGCGGCACGCATGGGCGAGCCCGAGCAGTTCACGTTTCAGGGCTGGAACGACGAGACCGTCTATGGCTATATCGTCAAGCCTGCCGACTTCGATCCCAGCCAGAGATACCCGGTCGCCTTCTTGATTCATGGAGGCCCACAGGGATCGTTCGGTAATAATTTTCACTACCGCTGGAACCCTCAGGCCTATGCCGGCGCGGGCTACGCCGTGGTCATGGTCGACTTTCACGGCTCGACCGGTTACGGCCAGGCGTTCACCGATTCCATCCGCGGGGACTGGGGCGGCAAGCCGCTCATGGATCTGGTCGAGGGACTGGACGCGGCACTCGAGCGTTATCCCTGGATGGATGGTGAGAGGGTGGCCGGCCTCGGTGCGTCGTTCGGCGGCTACATGGTCAACTGGATCGCCGGCAAGTGGCCGAATCGATTCCGGTGCCTGGTCAACCATGACGGCAATCTAGACGAACGGACGGCGTACTACGCGACCGAAGAGCTCTGGTTCCCGGAATGGGATCACGAAGGCACGCCGTGGCAGAACCCCGAGGGCTATCGCAACCACAATCCCGTCGACTTCGTTCAGAACTGGCGCACGCCCATGCTCGTCGTTCACGGCGCGCGGGACTTTCGCGTGGTGGAGACCCAGGGTTTCGCGACGTTCACCGCATTACAGCGGCGAGGCATCCCGAGCAAGCTGCTGTACTTTCCCGACGAGAACCACTGGATCCTGAAGCCGGCCAACTCCATCCAATGGCACGAGACCGTGCTGGAGTGGCTGGATCAGTGGGTGGGGGAGGACAGTTCGTCGGCCAACTAGTGCTCGCCCCTTTTGAATTTCGGGGACAGCTACTTAATCTTGAATCGTGGGGCACCACAAGATTAAGTAGCTGTCCCCGAAATTCAGCACATTGCCCGACGTTGATATGGGTTACGGCCAAATCCGCGCTGGATCCCTTGCACGGCCTTGCTTTCAGAGCCGCGCTTCTGCTACATTCTGCTGGGGTTAGGCGCCATCCCTTCTTAGAAAGTTGCCGTCACGCTCGTAATCGCCGTTGGCCAGCCATCGTCGCGCCGATAGAGGCCTGCTTCAATCTCAATGCGAATCGCTCTCGACGCAAGAAAAATCAACGATTTCGGGATCGGGACCTATATCCGCAACCTGATCAAGCACCTTCCCATCGTCGATCCCGACACCCAATACTTCCCGTTATGCTATCCGCGGGACGAGGCGCTCGTCAGCTCGCTCAATCCCGACTGCACGCCGGTCCGGGTGAGCTCACCCAACTATTCGCTACGCGAGCACGTGGCGATCCCGGCCATCCTCAGGCGCCTGCGCGTGCAGCTCTTTCACACGCCTCACTACGTGCTACCCATGCTGACGCCCTGCCCATCCGTGGTCACAATCCACGATGTCATCCACCTGCTCTTCCCGCAATACCTTCCGTCCCGCTTCGCGGTTCACTACGCCCGTTTCATGATCCGCCGGGCTACCGAGAAGGCCGAGCTTGTGCTCACCGTTTCCGATTCCTCCAAGGGGGATCTACTGACCTTCTTCGAGGTCCCTCCGGAGAAAATCGTGGTGATCCCCAATGGGCTCAACAGTTCCATGACCGAAGACCTTCCGCCTCAAGAACTGGCCCGGGTCAAGGAGAGATTCCAGATCTTCGGGCGAACCGCTCTCTTCGTCGGAAACATCAAACCGCACAAGAACGTCGAGCGACTCATCGCCGCGTTCGCCAAGGTCCGGGAGCACGAAGAGTTCAATGATCTCACGCTCATCATCGTGGGCGACGACATCTCTAAGTACCCGTCGCTCCGCCGCACCGTAGAACGTCACCAAGTTCGTGGCCACGTCCGCTTTTTCGGTTACGTTCCAGAGCCGACCTTGGTGGCGCTATACAAGATCGCCGATGTCTTCGTCTTCCCGTCCCTCTACGAGGGCTTCGGACTGCCACCCCTCGAAGCCATGGCCAACGGAACTCCCGTGGTAACGTCGAACATCTCCTCCTTGCCCGAAGTCGTGGGAGAGGCCGCCCTCACGGTCGACCCATACAACATCGACAAAATCTCTACGGCAATCCGCCGGATACTGACCGACCGTGACCTGCGGAGCCGGCTCATCACCGACGGTTACGAGCGGGCCAAGCAGTTCTCGTGGCAGGGGTCGGTAAACCAAGTGCATCGCGCCTACCAACAGGCCTTGGGGGCGGTCGAAGCCACATCGAAGACGGCACAGGCAACGCATGCAGGTCGCACTGATTCATGACTGGCTCACCGGGCTCCGGGGCGGCGAAAAAGTCCTGGAGGTCCTCTGTGAGCTATTCCCCCAGGCGACATTGTTCACCATGGTGCACGTTCCGAACTCGACGAGCGACATCATCGAGTCCCATTCGATCCGCACCGCCTTCACTCAAAGACTTCCTGGTGTAAAGAAGATCTACCGTTGGTACTTACCGCTCTACCCGTGGGCGGTGGAGTCACTCGATCTCGAGGGCTTCGATCTCATCCTCTCGAGCAGTCATTGCGTGGCAAAGGGAGCCACTCCGCCGGCCGGGGCGGTCCATATCTGTTATTGCCACACACCGATGCGCTACGTGTGGGACCGTTTTCCCGACTACTTCGGCAACGGGCTCAAGGCACGTCTGCTCTACGGGCCGATTGCCGGCTACCTGCGTAGATGGGACGTAGCCTCGGCGGACCGCGTCCACAGTTTCGTTGCCAACTCGAAGCACGTCGCGGGACGCATCCATAAGTACTACGGCCGGGAAACAGAAGCCGTCATCTATCCCCCCGTCGACACCGATGCCTTTGTGCCCGGCGACAACGAACCCGAGGACTTCTATCTGATCGTCTCGGCCCTCGTGCCCTATAAACGGCTCGACCTGGCCATCGACGCATTCCGTCGACGGCCCGAACGGCTTCTCATCGTGGGAACGGGACCGGAGGAAAGGCGGCTGCGGGAGAGAGCCGCACCAAACGTGCAGTTCCTGGGTAGTCTCTCGCAGAAGGAGCTACTTCCACTCTATCAACGCTGCCGGGCAACCCTGCTACCAGGTGTCGAGGACTTCGGAATCGCCCTGGTGGAGAGCCAGGCCTGCGGCCGGCCGGTCGTTGCCTTTGCCGAGGGGGGAGCGCTGGAGTCGGTAAGAGACGAGGAGACCGGCGTCTTCTTCGCGGAAAGCTCCTCGGAGGCCCTATCCGACGCAATTGACAGGGTTTTTTCACTGCGTTCTAATAGAAAGACCCTAAGGAGCTGGGCGCTGCGCTTTTCTCGCCAACGTTTCAAGACAGAGATGAAGGCATTCATCGACCGCAAGCTCGCTGGGGAATAACTTGCACCGATGGTCAAGCAGCAGAGCCGAATCCTAACCGGCTTCTACCTACTCGGCGATCTCGCCGCCACCTACGTCGCTTTCTTTCTCGCTTACTTCGTTCGCTTCAACGTCCAAATCGTCGAGGTCACCAAAGGCGTCAGCCCCTTTCGCCAGTACCTCCTGCTCATCCCTCTCATCAGCGTTTTGTGGCCGCTCCTCTTCTATCTACACGGTCTCTACAACCTGAGGCGACTCCGTTCACGGGTCGACGAGCTCTTCAGCATCATCTGGGCGGTCGCCATGGGAACTGCGGCCACCTTGTTCGTGGCGTTGTATCTACGGGTCTACTACTTCTATGGTCCCCCGGAGATATCCGGCCAGTACGAGTTCTCGCAGATCGTCCTGGGTTTGTTCGTAATCTTCGACGTGATCCTATTAGTCCTCACGCGGTCAGCCATTCGCAGGCATCGAGAGGCACGTTGGCGGCTCGGCGAAGGCCTGCGCAACATCTTGATCGCCGGAGCGGGAGAGCTCGGCCGTTCGGTGGCCGATAAGTTCATCGACCACGGGGAGCTTGGGTTTCGCGTTTTGGGCTTCCTCGACGACCGCATGCGGGGAGAGTACGCCGGCTACCGGGGTCTGCCGATCTTGGGAACGCTCGACGAAGTGGAAGACGTCGTGGCCTCCCGCCAGATCGCGTCTCTATACGTGGCGTTGCCTCTCGAAGAACACGACAAGATCAAAACTCTCATTTCGTTTGGGAGTGGAGAGGGGCTCGACGTAAAGGTAGCCTGGGACTACCTGACTAACGTGGCACTGCGCGCAGGCGTCGAGGACCTGGACGGAATTCCCGTCATCAGTCTCGCGGAATCACCGATTCAGGGGTGGAACTGGGTTCAGAAAAGAACGATGGACATTTGCTTGTCAGCCGCCCTCCTGGCGCTCGCAGCGTTTCCCTTCGCGCTGATCGCGGCCCTCATCAAGCTGACTTCCAAAGGCCCGGTTTTTTACGAGCAGGAACGTATGGGGCTTGACGGGAAACCCTTCACAATTTACAAGTTTCGTTCCATGCAGGAAGACGCGGAAAGGGAAACCGGCCCCGTTTGGGCCAACCCGAACGACCCGAGAAGGACCGCGTTTGGAACCATTCTCCGTCGCCTCAGCATCGACGAACTGCCGCAGCTTTACAACGTGCTGAGGGGCGATATGTCGCTAGTTGGGCCTCGCCCGGAACGGCCGAGTTTCGTTCAGAAGTTCAAGGAGCGCATCCCTCAGTACATGCTTCGCCACAAGGTGAAATCCGGAATGACTGGATGGGCTCAGGTCAATGGATGGCGAGGAAACACTTCCATCGAAAAACGCATCGAGCACGACCTCTATTACATCGAGAACTGGACCCTGGGATTGGACCTCAAGATCTTGTGGCTGACTTTTTCGGAAGTCTTCCTCCATCGTCACGCCTACTGAGCCTCCCTATTGCCTAGCGAGCGGGTTCTCATCACCGGTGCTGCCGGCTTTATCGGCTCACATCTCGTGGACTATCTCCTCGAGCGCGACTATGAAGTCATTGGGATGGACAATTTCATCACCGGCAACAAGTCCAACCTGGAGCACATCAATAGCCCGGCGTTCTCCTTCGTCGAGCACGACGTGACCGAGGAGATCGTCGTCGAGGGTCCGCTCGACTACATTCTTCACTTCTCGAGCCCCGCCAGCCCCATCGACTACCTGGAGCTTCCCATCCAAACGCTAAAGGTTGGCTCGTTGGGTACGCACAAGACGCTCGGGCTGGCACTCGCCAAGGGGGCCAGGTTCCTCCTGGCCTCGACGTCGGAGGTCTACGGAGATCCGCTGGTCCATCCTCAAAAAGAAGATTACTGGGGCAACGTGAACCCTATCGGCCCGCGCGGCGTCTACGACGAGGCCAAGCGTTTCGCCGAGGCCATGTCGACGGCCTATCATCGTTACCACGGCGTCGACGTCAAGATCGCTCGAATCTTCAACACCTACGGGCCGCGAATGCGCGTCCACGACGGTCGGGCCATCCCCGCATTCATCAACCAGTCGTTGCAGGGCGAACCGCTGTCGGTTTTTGGAGATGGCAGCCAGACCCGAAGCTTCTGCTACATCAGCGATCTCGTGGAGGGACTCATTCGCCTAGTCCGTAGCGATTTCAACGAGCCCGTCAATCTGGGCAATCCGACGGAGATGACGATCCTTCAGCTCGCCGAGGCCATCAAGAAGATCACCGGTTCAGCCGCCGATATCGCCTACAAACCGTTGCCGGTGGACGATCCGCGAGTCCGTCAGCCCGACATCACTCGGGCCCGGACCATCTTGAATTGGGAGCCCAGCGTTTCCCTCGACGAGGGCTTGTCACGGACCGTGGACTACTTCAGAACCAAGCTAGGCGCGTAGCAGGCTAGTAAGAAACGAGTCAGCCTGCGCGACGGTCGGCCGCCTGTTCGGCCGCCAAATTACGTGGTTGCGTTGAGGGGAGCTAGTCAGGCGGCGCTTCGACTTCTCCTATGATCTTGCGGGCGTGGCCGATATAGTGAAGGCCGGACGCAAGAGTCAACGCGAGCATCATCCCCAGGAGAAGGTGAGTTAACGGAAGCACCGTTCTCCGATAATTACCCCAGAGGATCCAGAAAATGGTAAGGAGTTGAACCGTGGTGGTCGCCTTGCCCAGAAGAGACGGTGAGAAAATCTTTCTCTCCACTGCCAAATTGATCACCACGACCGTGATGAGAATCCCCACATCGCGGCTGATAACGAGGATGGTAACCCAAACAGGAATTTGCACCGTAAGCGATGGATTTGTAATGGACAGCACGATCAACGAGGTCACTACCAGCAGCTTGTCGGCGATGGGATCCAACATCGTGCCAAACAGCGTCATCTCGTGCCGCATGCGAGCGAACAGACCATCCAGCGCGTCGGTCACGCCCGCGATGGTGAAGACGGCCAGCGCCCAGCCGAAATAGCCGTAGACCACCAAGATGGCCAAGGCGGGCACCAGACACATCCTTAGAACGGTGAGTTGGTTGGCGAGAGTCAGCGGCCTTTCCTCTTTACCGGCAAGTCCTCGAGGGCCTTCAGGACCTCTACGGGAAGATCCCCATCTCCATATACGAGCGGGCGACCTTTTCGATGGCCACGACATAGGCCGCGGTCCGCATGTCTTTTACTTTGTCGCGGGTGAGATAGACCTCGCGAACTTCCTCATACGCCCTGGTCATCTTCTCTTCCAAGCCGCTGTTGACCAGCGCTTCTTCGTTGGGAGGGACCGACAGTTTCTTCCGTAAGGACGCGGACAACGGTCGACCCGCCAGCTCTTCGGCGGCGATGAGAAGCGAGGCGGTCTTGGCTTCCTCGAGCCGTTTCTGAAGCAGCCCGTAGCGCATATGAGAAAGGTTCTTGCCCCACTCGAAATAGGACACCACGACGCCCCCGGCGTTGAGATACACGTCCGGGATGAGATGGATGCCGCGCTCGAGAAGAATCTCCTCCGCCTCCACCGTCGTGGGACCGTTGGCCGCCTCGGCCACGATCTTCGCTTGTATGCGCGGTGCGTTCTCCCGTGTGATCTGGTTCTCGAGAGCCGCGGGGATGAGGATGTCGCACTCCACCTCCAGGACCTCGCGTGGATCCTTCAAATCCTTCGACCCTGGAAATCCGAGGATAGTCTTCCTTTGGAGTCGATGCTGGTAGAGTGCCTCGATGTCCAGCCCCTTCTTGCTGTAGACTCCGCCGTCCCACTCCCCGACTGCCAAGATCTTGGCGCCGCATTCCGCCATCAATTTCGCGGCGTGGTAGCCGACGTTTCCGAAACCTTGTATGGCGATAGTCTTGCCTTCCACTCCCTTGCTGAGGGGCAGATCCTTGAAGTCCTCGGGCGACTCCAAAGCCCGGCGAATGCCGAATAGGACGCCGCGGCCGGTGGCTTCTTTCCTGCCGCGAACTCCACCCTGTGTCACCGGCTTTCCGGTAACACACCCCAGGTTGTCGATGCCTCCTGGATTGAATGCGTCGTAGGTGTCCGCCATCCAAGCCATCTCCCGCTCGCCGGTGCCGACGTCGGGTGCGGGGACGTCGACCCCCGGGCCGATGAAGTTTTTCTTGATGAGCTCCGCGGTGAAGCGGCGGGTGATCTTTTCGATCTGGTCGCGAGTGTACTTCCTCGGATCGAACGAGATGCCGCCCTTGGCGCCACCATAGGGGACGTTGACGATGGCACACTTGTAGGTCATGAGAGCCGCCAGCGCGATGATCTCGTCCTGATCGACGAGCTCGCTGAACCGAATGCCCCCCTTCAACGGCTTTCGATGGTGAGAGTGTTCTGCCCTCCAGCCATGAAAGATCTCGTATGAGTCTCCGACCCGGACCGGAAACTGAACGAAGTAGATCGCGTTGCAGGCTTTGATCTGCTCCAGCAATCCCGAGGGTAGGTCCATGGTCACCGCGGCCTTGTCGAACTGCTGGGCGACGATTCTCTTGAGGTTCAGATCCTCGGGAACATCACGACGATTGGCCATCAGCGACTCCTGCGGCTTCGAGGGCCTACACCATAGGTTTCCGAGGTTGGTGCTCCCCGGGGCGAATGATCATACGGAGTCCCCAAGGAAGAATCAATCCACAGCCTGGCTAGCTCCAGCCCTTCAAGTGATGCGGGCTCAATCACTTCAGACAGAAGGTCCGTCATGCGGAGGACGCCTTGCGTAATTGAAAATCGAGGCGATTCTGGGGCTCCCCCCGGGAGACCATTTCGTCGTATACTACGCAGACCCAACTTCAGTAGTCCCAGTTCCCGCCGCAGGCCATTGTGGCCCGGGGCGGTGTTCGACTTGCGGTTGCAAGGAGTGCCGATGGCGAGAATGAAAATCATCAAATGCTACCTGCGCTCACCGGGCGAGGCGCCGTCTCTGCGTTTCGTCCCCCTCCGCGAGTTTTCCCTTTGGAAGTACTACATGACGCACCACCACGGGAAGATCGTCGAGGGAAACGAAATCTCCATCTGGATCGACGCCGAGAGCTATGGGGCGGAACCGCCCCAGCAGGCGCGTCCATTGGAGCCAGTTTTGCGCGTCGATCTCCAGTTCTGGGACCCTCGTTTTCGAACCACGTCTCTGGTGCAGCGGTTCTTCCCGTCCGAGGAATACGACTCCATCCGCGAAGCCTTCCTGGGCCACTACCCGGATAGCTCCGGTCCCGAGGGGCATCCCGGATTTCGACGTCGCGTTCACGAAGTCAAGGGCTACTTTCTGCTGTCGCACCCGCACGATCCGAGCGCCTAACCCCCTCTTCAGCATCGGTCTTCGGGCTGGCCGATGCGGCTCTGTCTAAGAACTCGAGCAACGCGGCGCGATAGGCATCCGTCTGCGTCCGATAAGCCGCCCCATGCGAAGCTCCTTCGAAAATCACGACGTTGCTCGCCTCGCTTTTCGCCGCCGCGTGAAGCGTTCGCTGAACCTCCGGCGGTGCGTCCCGGTCTTCGCTTCCCCCGAGAAACAGAATCGGGCGGTTCCCGATACTACGTACGGCCTGTTTTGTGCTCAGGTCCTCTTTCCGGAAACCTCCCCGCCGCTCGATGAAGGAGCACGTCACCGAGTGGGAATCGCGGTAGTCCGAACAAGAGATCCATATAGGCCGTCACCACCTGCTCCAAAGTGAGGAAGCTACTATCGGCGACCACCGCCACGACCTCCGGTCTCTCCGCGGCTGTCAGGAGCGAAGCGGCGGCTCCCATGGATACGCCGAACAGGATGATTTGATCCTCCGGCTGGCGTTCTCGCATGAAATCGATCCCACCCTGCACGTCGAAGCGCTCTTTCAAACCGATCGTCGCGCGATCACCGCCGCTTTCTCCGTGTCGCCGCGAGTCGAGTAAAAGAACATTGAAACCGCTCTCGCGAAGCAAGACGCCACGTCCCAAGACCTCGCGCCGTGAGCGGAACAGCCCATGAGCGCACACGATCGATACGCCGCGACGACCGCCTCCCAGATACCATCCGCGGAGCGGCACGTCGTCTGTCGCGGAAAAGCTGACGTCTTCGAAATCGATACCATAGTCGGCGGGCGTAGACGTCAGGTCACGGTCCATCGGCCGCGTGCCGACCGTCGTGACCGCGTTCGCAGCCCAGTACGGCAGCACCAGAAAGAGCAATGCCAAGAGGGCGACTGCGACCGTCAGGCCGCCCCACTTCAAGATTCGAAACAGTAGACCGCGTCTCGTCCTCAAGCGCGTGGCTCCTCCACCCACAGCAGTAAGAGCGCCGCAACCACGCTGAACGTTGCGGCAAAAATGCAGACCGCGCCGTAGCCTCTGACCGTGAAGAGAGCCGCGCCGGTCGCTGCGGAAACCGCGATGCCCAACTGAGAAAGCGCGTTGCGTAGCGCCACGTATGCCCCCCGTGCTTCTCGGTTCACGAGGCCTGTCACGAGAGCCTGAAGCGGAGCCATCCGAGAAGCCGCAGCAAGCCCGGCGAAGCCGAGCCCGATGTAGAGGGTGATGCCGCTCCCCAATCTAGGCACGAGGAGGATGAAGACGGCGAGCGCGACACTTCCCCATAGAGCCACCGGGCGCTTTCCAATGCGATCGGAGAATCGTCCCGCGACGAGCGCGCCCACGAGGGCTGCCGCTCCGCTCACCATAAAAATCAAGAAGATGGCGCTCGTTTCGAAGCCGAACTCCCCGCTCAAGTATGCGCCCAGATAAGTCATGAACGCGGTGAGCCCCCCTGAAACGAAAAAGGCCGACAGGGCGCCGGCCGCCGTACTCCTGTTCCGGAGAAAGCCCGAGTAGCTCCGCAGCATCGCAGACCCCAAAGGACGCCTCTCTCGGGCTTCGTGCGAACCCGGCGAGTCCGTATACCAACGCCCTATGATCAAAGCTAGAGCCGCGGCTGCCCCGGCAAAGAGTAAATAGAGAGCTCGCCAACCCCAGAGTCCAACCATTAAGGAGCCAAGCGCCGCTCCTAAGATAGGAGCGGCTACGTATGCGGCAGCCACCCAGACCATCACCCGACCCCGATGCTCGTAAGGAACCCGATCGGCGATCGATGCCACGACTAGCGCTGAGATGACACCGGCCGAAGCCCCCGCGACGACACGAGCGCCGGCGAAGGCGAAGAAGGAATTTGCAAAGAAAGCAACGAGGCTAGCCAGCCCGAACGTGGTCGCGGCAACCGCCAAGAACGGCCTTCGAGCGCCGCGATCCGAAAGAGGACCCACGACCAGGGCGGCGAGGGCCGCCGCCAGTGCGTAGCCGGAAACCGTCAGCCCGACACGCCCTACACCCACAGCGAAGCTCGAGGCAACATCGGGAATAATTGGCGAAAGGATCTGATTGTCGACCAGACCGAGCATGAGGAGTCCGGTGAGAGACCCCACCATGCTCCATGAGAAGTCGTAACTCTTCGTGTCGGACTCAACCAATTCTTAAGACTCAGTCGGGCGGCGGCCGCTCCATGCGACAGTTTGCTCGCTCGCTCGTGATAGTGATATTAACACTCTCATCCGAATGAACGTCGAGGCACAACGAGACGGCGCGGCTGTGCCGACCGGAGAGACTCCACCCACCAAGCCGACCCTTTCCCAACTCGCGCTGATTTTCCTACGCATTGGCGCCACCGGCTTCGGTGGTGGCATGGCCGTGCTCAGCCTCATCGACCGTGAGATGCGCAGCCGCAAATGGATGACCGAGGACGAGGTCATGGAAGCCTTCGCCATCGGCCAGAGCTTACCCGGAGCCAGCGCCGTCAACACCGCGGCCTTTCTATCCATGCGGCTTTGCGGTTGGCCAGGTGCGGCACTCGCGACCTTCGCCTTCATCCTTCCCTCCTTTTTTCTCATGCTGGGCGCGGCACTCGCCTACCCCTACTTTCGGACATTGCCGCGAATGGACGCGGTCTTCGAAGGACTCAACGCGGCGGTAGTGGGTATTATCTTGGCGCTCACGTTGAACCTGGGCCAAAGAGCCATCAAGTCGACCTGGAACTTCAGCCTCGCCGCTCTATCCTGCATGCTGATAGTACTCTCGGGCACCGCGGCCATCGAGGTTGTCCTGGTTGCCGGTCTCATTGGCATCTTCACCGACTCTTTCCGCGAGAGCCGCCAGAGACGATTCCGCCAGGAATCGCCGGACTCGGATGACATGAAACCGCCACCTTCGGGGACTCTCTGCGTCTTTCCCCTTACTCTGATCCTGTTGGCCGGCTCCGGGGTCCTCTGGCAGATCGCACGCGTCTTTCTTACCGCCGGTGCGATCACCTTCGGCGGTGGCTTCGTGATGATCCCGCTGCTCGAACATGAGGTCGTGGATCAGGCGGGGTGGCTCACGAACCAAGAGTTCGCCGACGCCATGGCGCTGGGACAGGTAACTCCCGGACCGGTCGTGATCACGGCTACCTTCATCGGCTTCAGCGCAGCGGGCGTTGCCGGCGCCGTTCTGGCAACCGTAGCGATCTTTATCCCATCCTTCCTTATAGCGTCCTCGGCAGCTCGCTATCTGGAGCAGTTCCGCACCAACCGACAGGTAAACGCGTTCCTCAAGGGACTGGCTCCCGCCGTGCTGGGAATGCTGTTGGCAGCCGCTATTAGCCTGGGAAGAGCCGGCATCGTGGGCCCGGTGGGAATGGTGATCGCGGGTCTATCTTGCGCGGCGATACTTTGGCTTCGACCCAACCCGGCGTGGGTGGTTTTCGTGGCGGGCGTCGTGCGCTTGTCCCTTAGCGTCCTCGGCGTCTAATATCCCCCGAGCTCGAGCGCGACCAGGCGTTTTTGTAAGCTCAACCTCTCGCGCGTCCGCTGAGGAGGGACCAGATCGATAGCTTTCCGCAGGGGATCGATAGCCTCTCGTTTCCATCCGCGCCGCACGTAGAATTCCGCGACCCAACCCAAGTATTCCCAACGGTTCTCCTCGTCCGTGACCATCAAGCGGTCACAGGCGGCGAGCCCCGTCGCCACGTCGAGATCGCGATCCATCACCAGCGTGGCGAGCTCGCGGTTGTACTCGACGTCATCGGGAACCATCGAGCAAGCCTGAACGAGTAAACTCAGTGCCGCGCGATCATCCCTCTCTTGCCGCAACAGTTTCCCGGCTTCGAAGTAGGCATCGTGAAAACTCGCGTCGCGTTCGACGGCTTCTCGGAATCGGCTCAGCGCCTCTTGCCGCTTGCCTTGACCGGCCAAGGACTGCCCTAGAAGAAAACTGGGCTCCGCCGCGGAACCCTCTCGGTCGGCGATGGGGAGGAGAATTCTCTCTGCTTCGGAATACTGATGGAGCTGCAGGTGTACTGCCGCGAGGAGGCTCAGCGCCTCGACGTCTAAAGGCAACAAACGAATCGCCTTTTCCAGCTCGATCCGCGCCGCGTTCATCTCGCCGGCTATTCCCAACGCACGTCCGAGCTCTAACTGAACGACGAACGAGCCCGCTGCCTTTCGGCTGGCCAGTCTCAGTCGCTCCGTGGCACGGGGCGCGTCTCCTTGAACCAGCGCAACGTACCCCGACTCGAACTCCGTTCCCAATCCTCGATAGAGCCCCGCCCGCGTCGGCGACTTCTCCGCGATCGCTAGCTCGAGTAAGTCCTTCATGCCGGGAACGAAGGCCGATTCCTCGTCGGAAGCGTCGGCCCACTCGAGAGCGGGTGGAGACGGTGGCGGGGACCAATCAACCGATGCGGGCAGATCACCGGTCCGAACGAAACATTCCCGGATCAGCGCATCCACAGTGGGAATACGATAGTCGAGCTCCGGCAGAACGCCGCGCGCCTTCTCGTATTGGTGTCGTGCGCGATGAAAATCTCCGTTCAGAAAGAAGCGATCGCCTCGTTGCTTGATACGCTCGAAGCCAACCAAGAACTTGAGAAAGCCACCCCACACGGCCGAAATACTACCACGCACCCACCGTGGGAGAACGCGTTGCCAATGTCTGCTAATTCAATGGCCGGGGAAGACGCCCTGCCTGGCGTCGGCTCAGGCGTCGATGGACCGGGTCTTCCTATCAACGCGGCAGACGCCGGTATCGCACGAAGCGACCGTCGTCAGACGCCCCTCGCGGCCATCAATAGGCGAAGGTGAACCGCCCCGGGTTTCCCGGAGACTCCAACTCTTGAGAGGATGGAGTCATGACAAGACGAAGCAGGTATTCACCGGAGGTAAAAGAGCGCGCAGTGCGGATGGTTTTCGACCAGCAGGCTCAGCACGAATCTCAGTGGTCAGCGATCTCATCGATTGCGTCGAAGATTGACTGTACGCGGGAAACGCTACGCACGTGGGTGCGGCGAGCAGAGCGTGATGCTGGGAAACGAGCGGGACTGACGACGGACGAGCGTCAGCGGCTGAAGGAGCTTGAGCGAGAGAACCGTGAGCTAAAGCGGGCGAACGAGATCCTTCTCAAGGCGTCGGCGTTTTTCGCCCAGGCGGAGCTCGACCGCCGACTGAGGTGAATGTGTTGTTCGTGGACGCGAACCGTGAAAAATACGGGGTCGAGCCGATCTGCCGGATGCTCCCGATCGCCCCGTCGACCTATTACGAGCAGAAAGCGAGAGAGAAGGACCCAAGCCGCCAGCCAGCGAGAGCGAAGCGCGACGTCCAACTCCGCGGCGAGATTCGTCGTGTACGGCAAGAGAACTTTGACGTGTATGGCGTGCGCAAGGTCTGGCGTCAGCTGTGCCGTGAGGGCCGCGACGTGGCTCGATGCACGGTGGCCCGTCTGATGCGTGAAATGGGTCTCCAGGGGGCGGTCCGTGGACGTCGATTCAAGACGACGAAGCCGGATTCGAGCGGCGCTCGCCCGATGGACCTCGTGGAGCGCGACTTCAACGCCACACGCCCGAACGAGCTCTGGGTTTCGGACCTGACCTACATCGCCACGTGGCGCGGCTTCGTGTATGTCGCCTTCGTCATCGACGTCTTCGCTCGACTCATCGTCGGTTGGCGAGCGACGACATCGTTGACTGCCGGCATCGCTCTCGATGCGTTGGAGCAGGCGCTGCACGAGCGCCGACTAAACCCAGAACACCCATTGGTGCATCACAGCGACCGCGGCGTGCAGTACGTCTCGATCCGTTACACCGAGCGACTCGCCCAGGCGGGCATTGAGCCGTCCGTCGGCAGCCGAGGCGACTCTTACGATAACGCTTTGGCTGAATCCAGCATCGGCCTCTACAAGACCGAGGTGATCCGTCGACGTGGGCCCTGGCGTGGTCTCGAAGACGTTGAGTTCGCCACCCTCGAGTGGGTCCATTGGTACAACACGCAACGACTCTTGGAGCCGATCGGAAATGTCGCCCCCGTCGAGTACGAGATGAACTACTATCGCTCGCAGGAAGGCTCGCTGGAGATGGCGAGACTCAACTAAAACAGTCTCCGGAAAACCCGGGGCGGTTCAAAGGTGCGCTAATCAACCGCATCAGACGCCAGTTGGCACAGTTATCGCAGGCTTGCCACGAATTAGTTTGAGCGCGTGCGCTATGTGGGACGGAGTTCTTCTGATTCGACGAGTTTTCTACCACTTATCAAAATTGACTGAAGCAGTTCGACTTCGATCGATCCAATTTTCCGGAAAAATAGATCCAATTTATTGGATATGAAACTCCTGGATCGCATACGCCCCCAGTGGCAACACAGTGATCCCAACGTGCGCCTCTCCGCCATCCGTCAGTTGGGAGAAGAAGACCAGGACCTCCTCAACAACCTCGCACGAGAAGATGACGACGCCCGCGTGCGGAGAAGTGCGATCAAGAGGATTGAAGACGCCCTCCGACTGCAGGAGATCGCAGAGAACGAGCCCGATGAAAGCCTGAAGGAGCTTGCCGCGGGGCGCGCGGCGGAGATCCTGATGCAACAAGCCAGCTCGGAGGAGGATGATCCGGGCACTTGCCAGGCGGCGCTGTCGCGACTGACCGACCCCCGACGCATCCTCCGAGTAGCCATCCGGGCCCACGACCCAAGCGTTCGAAGAGCTGCCGTGGCCCGACTCACCGAAGAAAAGGCGCTCGCGGAAGTCGTCACGAAGACGAATGACCCATCACTCCGCGAGGAGGCCCTTGGCCGCGTGACCGATTCTTCGATCCTCCAACGGATCGTGTCGAACGGCACGGAGACCGAGATAGCTCTGACTGCTCTGGAAAAAATCAACGACGCGGACGTGCTCCACGCCATTTCCGAAGAGCGCAACGCCCAGAAGATCGTGCGCCAAAGAGCTCGGGCTAGGCTGGAGCTGGTCATCACTGAGGACCACCCCCTCCGCGCCCGCGCTCGCCAAGAACGTCAAAAAGAGTTGTGCGCCACCGTCGAGGCACTAGTCGAAAATGAGCGGGCGCAGACATCGGACGAATCCCTGGGAGAAGCAACGGAACGACTCACGAAGATTCGCGCGGAATGGAACGAGCTCACAGCAAAGACCGCTCCCGACGACGAATTGCGAGAACGTTTCGAGCAAGCCGGTCAATCAATCGCCGATAAGGCCACGCGCCTGGCGGATCGCAAGGCCGAAGAAGCGCGGCGCGCGGTCGCGCGCCAGCAGATCCTTGCGCGCCGTCTCGAGCTCTGTGAACGGGTCGAGTCTCTCGAAGAGGAAAGCGCACTGCAGGGTCTCGAACAGGCTCGTTCCGATTGGAAGGGCCTCGACCCTCTCCCTCCTGCCCTCGACCCAATAAGCAAGGAAGCGGACGAGGACACGGATGAAGTTCTTGAAAAAAGATTCGATCGCGCACTCGAGCGCTGCGAGCAACGCAATCACAGCTGGCAGGCGAAGCAGACCTTTCACGCCACGCTTGAAAAGCTGCTGGTGGAAGCCGAAAGGACGGCCGGCTCGAAGCTCACCGACGCGCAGCGGCATTGGCCCAAGTTGGAGAAGCGTTGGATGAAGATCGAAGCGACCTTGGAGTCAGCGGAGTTCCAAGAGCTCGCGCAGGCTGCGGGTGAGCGGTTTACCAGGGCGGGCGAGCGACTCCTTGCTCGCCAGAAAGAAAGAACCGAAAAACAAGAGAAGGCTCGGCGGGACAATCTAGCTCAGCTGACAGGGCTATGCGGCCGCCTCGAAGAGCTGGCGCAATCGAAGGAGCTGAGCCTGAAGGCCGCCGATCGCGAGCTCCGACTCGCCGCTGAGAGCCTCAAACAGCTGGCCCCCCTACCTCCCGGGGCAGGTCGCAAGGATTGGAAGACGCGGTTATCTAAGGCGCGACAGCTCTTGTTCCAGCGGTTTCAAGACCAAAGGGAGACGGAAGACTGGAAACGCTGGGCCAACGTCGACGTACAGGAAAAGCTCATTCTGCGGACCGAAGCGCTTCGCGAAGTCTCTGATCTCGCCACGGTTGCCAAAGAGCTTCGACTCATCCAGGACGAATGGAAGCGGGTAGGGGCTGCGCCCAAGCGCAAATCGGAGTCGTTGTGGAAACGCTTCAGCAAGGTTCGTGACGAGCTCTGGGGACGTTGCGAAGCCTACTTCGCGGAGAACCTTAAGAATAAGGAAGCGCTTTGCGAAAAGGTCGAGCGCTTGGCCGATTCCGCCGAATGGAACAAGACCGCCGAAACGATCAAGCGTATTCAGACCGAATGGAAGGACATCGGGCCGGCTCCCCTGAAACAGTCGAAGTCGATCTGGCGTCGATTCCGAAAGCCCTGCGACGAGTTCTTCAAGAAACGTAACGAGTATCTGGACGGGCTCAAGGCGAACCGCCTCGAGAACGCGAAGAAGAAGGCGGAGCTCTGCCGCCAAGCCGAGGCGCTCGCCGACTCCACTGATTGGGAGCAAACGACCAATGAGCTGAAACGGCTCCAAGCGGAGTGGAAGGTGACCGGGCCGGCTCCTCACAAGAAGTCCGAGGCGCTCTGGAATCGATTTCGCAAAACCTGCGATCACTTCTTCGATCGGCGCAAGCACCGCGGTGAGCTCGAGCTCGAGGAGAAACTGAAGCAGAAAGAAGCTGTCTGCGTCGAGCTGGAATCCATCGCCGCTTCCGCAAAGGGCTCCGAGCCGCCGCCGCCGGAGGCAGTGAGCCAGAAGGTTCAAGAGGCATGGAGCCAATGGGCCGGCGCCGGTACGGTCCCAACGGACAAAGGAGAGCGTCTTCAGGAGCGCCTCCAAAAAGCTTGTACCAAGATCGTCGCTGTGTTTCCGGAGAGCCTGAGCGGCACGCCCCTGGATCCTCGCGCGAACCACAAACGTCGAGAGAAACTCTGTTCGCAGCTCGAAGAGCTGGTCGATCTCTATTCAGAGGATCACCGCGGCGATGCCATCGAGGACGTTGCCGAAAAGTTGAAGCAGGCACTCGCGGCCAACACGATTGGTGGAAGCGCGGCTCCCAAGAAGAAGAATTGGAAGGCCGCCCGGGAAGAGGCGGACCGTCTCAAGGCCAATTGGGACCGTCTCGGCCCCATCATCGATCCCCGAGATCAAGACCTTTCCAGTCGGTTCCAGAACGCCTACGCGAGTCTATCTCGCCTCCGTCGCGCGCCGGAAGCGAACGACAACCCCTCCAAGCAAGCCTCCTCGTAGAGGGCCCCGGGACCCATCGAGAGGTCTAGTTGTGAGCAGGTGTGAACTTTCGCAGCCGCAAGGCGTTCAAGACCACCGAGACCGAGCTCATCGCCATCGCGGCGGCAGCAATGACAGGAGAGAGAAGAACGCCGAAGAACGGATAGAGGGCACCCGCGGCGACCGGAATACCCGTGGAGTTGTAGAAGAAAGCCCAGAACAAGTTCTGTTTGATGATCGAAAGCGTCCGGCGCGACAACTGGATCGCTTCCACCACACCTTCCAGTCCTCCCTTGACCAAAGTGATGCCGGCGGCCTCCATGGCGATGTCCGTGCCCGAACCGATCGCTATGCCGATATCGGCCTGCGCCAAGGCCGGCGCATCGTTGATACCGTCCCCCACCATCGCGACCACCGCGCCGTCCCCCTGAAGCCGCTTCACCTCTTCTGCCTTCCCATCCGGTAGGACTTCCGCCAAGATCCGATCGATTCCCACCTGCCAGCCGATTGTCTCTGCGGTGCGACGGCTGTCGCCGCTGATCATGTAGATCTCCAACCCCATTCGCTTCAGAGACGCCACGGCATCTACCGAGCTCTCCCGCACGGAGTCGGCCACTCCCAGGAGTCCCCCGAGCTCACCGTTCACGACTACGAACGTGGAGCTCTTCCCTTCCTCGGAGAGATGGTGCGCCGCCTTTTCCAACCGGCCGAGCGCTATCCCCTCCTCTCTCATGAAGCGAAGGTTTCCGAGCACGACCCTCTTGCCTCCGACGACGGCGCGAATCCCGCGACCGGGGAGCGCCTCGAAATGATCCAGCGAGAGGAGATCGATGCTCACCCCCCCCGCGTACTCCACGACCGCCCGTCCTACAGGATGCTCAGACCCCTTTTCCGCCGAAGCCGCCAATGCCAGGATCTCCCAGGTCTCGAAGCCGTCCGCGGCAAGGATATCGGTGACCGTCAACCTGCCCTCGGTGACCGTCCCGGTCTTGTCCAGAACGATGGTATTCACGGTATGAAGACGCTCGAGTGTCGCGGCCGACTTGATGAGAATGCCCCGCTCCGCACCTCGGCCGGTTGCCACGACGATGGCGGTGGGCGTGGCGAGGCCAAGTGCGCACGGACAAGCGATGATCAGCACGGCGATCGCATTCAACAGCGCAAAGTTGAACGCCGGCGCCGGACCGAAGAAGTACCAGACAGCGAACGTGAGAACCGCCAGCCCCACCACCACCGGGACGAAGACGCCCGCGATCTTGTCCGCCAGCCGCTGGATGGGCGCTTTCGAGCCCTGAGCTTCTTGCACCAGCCGGATGATTTGGGCCAGTACGGTCTCGCTGCCGACGCGCACAGCCTGGAAGTGGAACGTTCCCACTTGATTCAAGGTCCCACCGACCACGCCGTCACCGTGAGATTTCTCGACGGGAAGGCTCTCGCCGGTCACCAAAGATTCGTCTACCGTCGAGCTCCCTTTGCGAACGATGCCGTCGACGGGAATCTTTTCCCCGGGACGCACGACGACGAGATCTCCCACTCCAACCTGATCGAGTGGAACCTCTTGCTCCTGTCCGTCTCGCAGAACGCGTGCCGTCTTGGCTTGGAGACCGATTAGCTTTCGAATAGCGTGGGACGCTTTCCCTTTGGCTCTCGCCTCCAAAACCCTTCCCAAGAGCACGAGCGTGATGATCATGCCCGCGGTGTCGTAGTAGAGCGCGGGAGACTGCCCCGCCGAAAGGAAAAGGCTGGGCCAAAACGTGGCAACCGAGCTGTAGAGGTAGGCAGCCGAGGTCCCCAGCGCAATGAGGCTGTCCATGTTGAACGTCAAAGACCGCAACCCAACGAAGAAGCCGTACAGAAACTGGCTGCCACACCAAAAGAGGAGCGGAGTGGCCAACAGAAACAGGACAGCTTGGAGCACCGGCTCCGACAAGGTGTCGCTTAGCCCGGGAGCCATGCTTCCGATCAAGATCAGGACCGTAAGGATCCCGGAAAAGACGAGCTTCGATCGCAGGGCACGGTACTCGTTCTCCCGGACGTGCTTTTCCAGATCCTCCGACACACTGCCGGATTCGCTGACTAGGAGGCGATAGGGCCCTGCGCCCGACACCGCTTGACCGATCTGCGACAAATCGATCGCTTCGGGATCGTAAGAAACCGAGACGCGCTCGGTGGCGAAGTTGACCACGGCCTTTTGGACCCCTGGCAACTCGCCGAGCGCCGTCTCGATGGCGCCCACACAGCTCGCACAGTGTATCCCCTGAACCGGCGCGTCCAAGCGCGCCAATCCCGACGTGCCCACGGTCGGTTGGGCCGGCTCTAACTCGATACCGACGTTCGTGGTTTTCATAGCCCCACGGGGCTCGGCGCTCCCTCCGCTTGCTAGCCTGTCTGGATCTAGGTAGAGTTCGGGATCGCGCTCGAACGCAAGCTTGCAGCCCTCGGCACAGAAGGCGTAGGATTTGCCGTCCAGGGAAGTCTTGTACCGAGCCGTCTCGGGATCGACCTTCATGCCGCAAATCGGGTCGATACTTAGGTTTGAGGCCTTTTGCTCTGTTTTGGAGCCCATCTGCATCGAGTCTAGCACCGCTTCATTGCAGCCATCAAGGGTCGCTTGATCGTAGGAGAAATGTCGGATTACGCTTCCACAGTGGGCAAAGCGAAGAGCCGCACGCCGGCGGAGGACGACCGAACCACGTCGCTCGTTCACGAGCTCCAGGCCCCCCTCACCGTCCTGCGAGTCCGGCTCGAGAAGGCGCTGCGAGCTTCGTGGTGTGGACCTGAGTGCCGTGCGGCGCTCGAGCCTTGTTTGGACGATCTGCGCGGCGCGAGCCAGATGGTCAGCGACCTTCTTCTACTCGAAGAGGCGGGCGCTTCAGAACCGACCCCGCACAGGGAAGCGATCAATCTCGAAGAGTTCGCCCCCGAGGTCTCTAGGGATTACCTTGCGCTTGCTGAATCCAAAGGAATCTGCCTCACGCTGGATGAGCTCCCGGCAGTAAGAGTGACGGGGAATGCTCGTGAGCTTCGGCGCATCCTCGTTAATTTGTTGGACAATGCTGTCCGGGCCGTCCGGCACACCGCTTCGGGCGGGGCTATCCGCGTGAGGATCGCGCTCGCGGGCGGTCATGCCGAACTGCGAGTCATCGACAACGGTCCAGGCATTTCCCCCGAGCACCAGCCTCGCATCTTCGAGCGCTTCTATCAGATCGACCGAAATGCGGATCGAGCGGCGGGCGGCGTGGGACTCGGTCTCGCCATCGTCCGCTCACTGGCCGAACGCAACGGTGCGCACGTCGACTTGGAGAGCTCTCCCGGAAAAGGCTCGACGTTCATCCTTCGCTTACCGATAGCAACGGCAAGCGACTGAGCGTTCGGACGTGATCCTCGTTCTCTGTCCCAACCTTGCCGTGGATTACACGCTCCGCGTCGAAAACCTGGACCCTGGCCGTGTTCATCGCAGTCGAGACTACGAACGCCGCGCGGGAGGCAAAGGCGTCAACGTGGCGCGAACCCTAGGCACCCTCGGAGAGGAACCTCTCCTCTGCGGCTTCGCAGGCGGAGGAGCTGGCCGTTTCATCGAAGAGGGCCTCGAGAGAGAGAAGATTCGCGCCGAGCTCGTTCCGATGAAGGCGGAGAACCGAACCTGTGTCATCATACTCTCCCGCACGGGCGAGGCCACTGTGGTTAACGAGGACGGCCCCACCGTCACCGAGGTCGACGCGCTTCGCTCGCGCGTGAGATCACTCATTAGCGAGAGTCAAGCGGTCGCTATGATGGGGAGTCTGCCTCCCGGCTTGCCACAGGATCTATACGCCGAGATGGTAAGAGGCTGTCGCAAAGCAGGCGTGCCCTGTTTGGTGGACGCTTCGGGGCCGGCGCTCGAACCCGCGCTCGCCGCCGGGCCAACCTACTTCAAACCCAATCAGATGAAGGCCGAAGCACTCTTGGGTCGAGGCGTTGATGATTGGGTTGGAGCGGCCCGAGAGATCCGGGAGCGGGGACCGGACGTGGTCTTGATTACGCGGGGAGCCGATGACGCGATCCTGTCAGGGCCCGATTTGAGTGCTCGCCTAACACCGCAAGCGGTGCCGGTGGTGAACCCGATCGGCGCAGGCGATGCCCTTGCAGCCGGTCTTTTTACCGGACACCTGCGCGGTGGCTCGCTCCGCGAGATCGCGGCGTTGGGAATGGCCGCGGCGGCAGCCAGCGTTCAGCATGGCTACGGTCGCGTTCGCGCGAACGAGATCCGACCAGCGTCTGTCCACATTGAATAAGTGGCACCACCTATTTTGACGCTTGCAAGACCGTACAAGGCGTCTGACCACATTGATTAGGAAGATCGCGTATGACGCATATTGACGCCTGCAAGGCCTCTAATCCTTGGCCCTCACGACGTCGAAGTCTCCGATACGAGTTTCCTTCGTCGTAAGCCGCTCGCCTTTGCGATCGAGCTCCGCGAATTCCTCCCGATGCCCGGAAACGAACTCCCGGTGCGACGATTCCGAGATCCAACGATCGACGGTAACGTAGCGACGTTTCTTGCTCCAGTCGCGGAGTAGATCCGTGCCTAGGTACTGCGCACTCTTTCGAAACAATTGCGCCCAACCTCCGGCCGGCCCATAGAGCGTTTCGAAATTCAGCTCACAGCCCTCGCGCACGTGGTACATCCAGATGTAGACGAAGCCTGCACCTATGACTTCCTCCCTCAAGAAACTCCGGGTGGCTAAACTTTGTCAGACGCCTTGTCAGATGCCAGTGCAGGCGTCGATACAGGCGCCCCCCCCACGGCAGTGTCCGAGGCGGAGCGACCCCGCTAATGCTTCCCTATCGTCCCCAGCTGACCCTCGGGAATATGTGGAAAAAACTATTAAGCCGGCTGGAAGCGCTCTACTACATTTCCTGCCGGATCTAGGCAAAGAATCTGTCTGCCTCCCGGACCTTCTATAATATCGTTCTTGAACTGCACACCGTTCTGTTTAAGTCGGGAAACAACAGATTCAATATCATCAACCGTAATTAGGAATCGAGACCAACCTCCTGGTGAGGGTTTAGATCCGTCAGGCATTGGCCTTGAGGCTGAAGCCTTAGGACCGGAGACCAGTAGCCGTAGACCATCTCGTTCCAATATGGCTATTGCGAGTCAAGCCCATTCTTAGTTGAAACTCTCCACGGCTCACGTTTAAGCGACCTTCTTCTTCGATACGGTTGATGTCTTCGCCTCGATCTTCAGTTCCCGCTTGAGAGCTTCGCGAAGCTTGGGAAGATGGCGGTAGCCCACCACTTTCCTCAAGCGCGGTTCGATGTCTACGAGCGCCGTTGCCAACCAGCGCCGGCGTTGGCTCGAGTTCTTCCAGTGGTCGACCTTCGCGCAGCGTTCCTCGACGAGAGCATTGACGGACTCAAGGCAGTTCGTCGTCTTGAACGAACGGCCCAGCACCGCGTGCACGCCGAGTCGATGCAACGTCAGCGTCTCCTCAAGGCCTTCCTCCAGGCTGCCAGCTGCGGATTGGTTCCGCTCTTCTAACTCACCGTGGAGTTGCTCGAGCGCAGTGAGGGCCTCTTCGTACTCCGGCCTGTTGTAGGCCCACTGGAGCCGCTTGCGCCATGACGCCTGCTCGCCCTTGGACAGGTAGCTCACTACGTTTTCACGTTTGTGCCACTGGCAGCGTTGTATCAGAGCCCGCTTACGGAATGCTTTCTTGACTGCCGCTTGGAGACCCTTGCCGCCGTCGATGATCACCAGCAGACCCTGGGAGATATCGAGTCCCCGCTCGAGCAGTGAACGCAGGAACGGCGTCAACACCTGCCCGTTCTCCGTGTCCGTCTCCACGAAGCCCAAGAAGCGTTTTTCCCCGCAAAGCGTGATGCCCAGAGCCACGACCATCGTTGCCTCGGCGAATGTCTTCCCATCCAGAAACAGCGCCACCACATCCTCGCCGGTCAGATCCCGTTCCTGCATCTCCCGCAGCTTCGCAGCGCTCGCTTGCACGAACCCTCGGGACACCGTTGAGCTCGACAGCCCGATGGCGCCCGGAATCGCTTCCGCTGCCGCCTCGTAGTTGCGACAAGAGATTCCGTAGAGAACTCGTTTCAGCAGAAGATCATTCACCTCACCGCCGTGGCTCACCGCCTCGTAGCAGCGAAGCGGAATCTCTCCTCCCTCGATGCTCCGAACCCGTGGCACACGGATCGGTACCCGCTGGCCGCCAAGCCCTACCGTGCCCGGGTTGCTTCCGGGACGGCGACCGCGCTCCAGCTCGTCCTTGCGAGACTATCGCTCTCCCGCCAACGCCTTCACTCCGTCGTCGAGCAACTCGTGAACGTGCATTAGACCAAGGGGGACCAACGAACGGATCATCTCTACCTTGGCGTCCAGCGCGAGTTCCCCGTAATCCTCGTGCCTCACCATCTCGACCTCACCCAAACGACGCGACTTCTTGCGTTTCTTGACCGAACGTAGCAGACTTCCCATCTCGGCTTCCTTTCTTCGCGGCTTGATTTTGTTTTGTCCAACGCCATCAAACCACGGAGTTTGGAGCCGTTTCAATTCCCAACTAAGATTGGCACACTTTCGCTATTGCTGGTCCAAATTGTTGTTCTAACCGAAAATCAAGATTTGATGTATAAAACTCAACTGCCTTTTTCTCCCAATTGGTTGGGGAATGGCAGGGCACGGCTAGAACCTGGTTCGAGCTAGGCAACATCGGGGATGAGTCGCCCGTTGGTGTTACAACATCTTCGCCAGCTGGCGAAGAGGCAAAGACCGTCGAGATCGACTACATAAACAGAACTGAAAGCGGTGATTAGCATGAAGATACGGTATATTGTCGATGACGTCGACGACCGTGCTGAGCACTGCCTTCGAGCTCCTTAGTTTTTCTGTTCCCGGTCGGCATCCTCCCTCTCCGCCGCGATGAAGTAATGGGTCACGGCCAGCCAGATGTCGAGCGCTCCCGCCCGCCATAGCAGGTCGGCGGGAAAGACGTCGGTTTGCACCCGCGTCTGGCGAAGTCCAGTCTGGCTACCACGCTCATCGACGCCAGATAAGTCGGTGTGGAACGACGCTTCGCGCCACTGAACTCCGAAATCGAGAAAAACCGCTTCCACTCCCTTAAAGCTCCCCAGACGCCTCAGCTCCTCCTCGTATTCGTCGAGGAACAAAATGGCTTCCCGGATCTGTTCTTCCAGATCGGAGAAGTCCGCCTGACTGACCACAGCCGAGAAGCCCGAAGACGGCCGTTGCGAGCCGTTCTTTTTTCCGGAAGCAATAGGGTCTCCTTCTTCGTAGACCGTATCCGGTTGGAGCGAGCTTTTCCGCAAAAACTCGTGGACCTTGAACGATTGGCCGTGTGCCCTAAGAACGCAGCTCATCGTTCGTGGATGATGGGCGAATCGATGACGGTTCGCAACTGCCGCGATTGACGAACCGGCGGCGGAGGCGGATTATGGAAGTATGAGGCTTTCCTCGTTGCTAGATGGCGTCAAAGGCCACTGGCCGATCGTCATGGTCGTCTCTTGCTCGTTTGCCAGCTACGGGGTCGTCGCTTTCATTCATCGAAACGCGCTCGACTGGTCCGACCCGCACCAGTACTGGACTGCCTCGTTTCTGGCCGCGTTTCTTTCGGGACTCGCGTACACCCATTTCTTCGAGTACGGCTATCATCGGCTGCTCATGCATCGCGGCGTTCGCGGGCTGGGTTTCACCAAGAAGAATCATCTGCAGCATCATCAAGTCTTCTACGGCGAGAACTTCACTTCACGAAACAGAGAAGACTGGCAGTACATCGCGAGTCCCTGGTTCGTTTTTCCGGCACTGCTGATGATTCACTATTCCGTGCTGCAGGTGTTTCTGAACGCCAGGTCGCTGGTCGCGTTTTTCGCGGGCGTGCTGCTGCACTACCTGGTGTTCGAGTGCACGCATTGGCTGACCCACGTGGAGGGCAATGCGGTCGACCGGTGGATCGCCAGGGTTCCGGTGCTTGGCCAAGTACGGGGCTATCACATCCGGCACCATCGGTACCATCACGAGATCCCCACCGTCGATTTCAATTTCAATCCGCCGTTCTTGGCAGACGTGGTCTTCCGGACTCTCAACGTGCCGCCCGCGAACGCCGCTCGCTATTCTTGATAGAGCCAGGCACCCGCCACCGCGGCGATCGGTAGCTCGAAAAATCCACAGACAACAGCTAGGAGCACCAGATTATTGGGAAACAATCCCATCACCACGTAGAACGCCGCCGGGTACAGGTAGACGAGGAACCAAACGAGAAGACCTGCACAGATCGCGGTCGATACTCCAGCGCCCATGCGCGGCCGTATCGCGGCATAAATCCAGACCATGGCGATGCCGAGGATAAACGTGGCGACGACGAATACGGCGATGGCGCTACCGCCGACGGGCTGCCGATTGAGGCTCTCCATGGCGTCCGCCCACTGCGCTCCTAGAATGGGCTCGTTGAGCACGTACTCCCCTATATTCATGATGAGTCCCGCGACGAGACCGCCGAGGATGACGCGGCCCATATTGATCTTGCTCATGAAACACCTCCAATGAATACTGCTCTCATGAAGTCAGGAACGCTAGCCCGCCGACTGCTCGAACCAGGAGCGGGCATCGTTCATATCATCGGCCCATCCGAAACGGTCGTACAGGTGAACCATCCGCATGAGGGACATTATCTTGTCATTGGCTTTCAGCAGCAGGACCTGTCCGCCGAGCTTCTTCGAAGAGACATAGTGACTGATGAGAATTCCGATCGCCGTGCTGTCGAACCAACCGATCTGGGATACGTCGACGATGGTGTTGATCCGTTTGTCACGGATCAGCGCGCGAAGAGCCTGTTCGAAATCGTCCGCCGATTCTCCCTCGACGATGCGTCCACTAATTTCGACGACCGCCGGTTCGCCTTCGGGACTGACCTTTATCTCCATTAGAGACTGGCTCCTTGTTACAAAGGAGAGACCTTCAGTGCGCCAATCTACTCATTTCCAGACGTCAATTCAACTTCCGGAGCGACTCGCTTACTCTTCTACTTTTTCTTCCATATCCAGGGAAACAGAGTTGATGCAGTATCTCAAACCGCTTGGCGCGGGACCATCCTCGAAAACGTGTCCCAGGTGACCACCACAACGCGAGCACACGACCTCGGTACGACGCATCCCATGACTTACATCCGACACTTCGTCGACGTTCTCCGAGTGGATGGGCTGGTAGAAACTAGGCCAACCGCTTCCCGAATCGAACTTGGTCCCGGAATCGAAGAGCTCCAGTCCGCAGCCCGCACACCGATAGATGCCAGGTGTCTTCTCGTTCCAGAACTCGCCCGAAAAAGGGGTCTCGGTGCCCTTTTGCCGCAGAACGTAGTACTTCTCCGGCGTTAGAACCTTCTTCCAACCGTCCTCGGTTTCGGGGAGACTTGCTCCCGCGGATTCCTTCTTCTCGTCCATGACGTTGGCTCCTCTGCTGCCCAGAGCTTTCCGGCTGGGAGCATCCTACTCAGCGATCTCCCGCGGAGGCAAGTGGAAACCGCTTTTCAATCACCTACACGATTGTGGTAAACGTGTGCCCATGACCGACTCACCGATCGTTTCCGCCACTGAGCTTGCCGCGTTGCTCGGTGGCGACAATTTGACCATCGTCGACTGTCGCTTCGACCTCGCCGAGCCCGAGCTTGGGGAATCAGAATACCTCGAGGCGCATATTCCAGGCGCCGTCTACTCCCACCTCGACCGGGATCTTTCTGCGACGAAGACCGGCCGCAATGGGCGCCATCCCTTGCCGTCAGTGGAGGAGATGTCCGAACGCTTTTCCTCATGGGGCATCGATACCGGCGTGCGCATCGTGGCTTACGACGCGGGAGCCGGCCACTTCGCCGCGCGCCTGTGGTGGATGCTGCGCTATCTCGGACAGGAACGGGTGTCGGTGCTGGACAGCGGTTTCAAAGCCTGGAAGGACGCCGCTTTTCCCGTGCGAACCGGGCGGGAGCACCGGACGCCGCGGCGATTCGATGCCCGCCCCCGGCCGAAGATGCGCGTCGATCTGACGGATTTGTTGGAACCGTCTGCACGGGACAAGCGCTTGTTGATCGATGCCCGCGATCCGGCGCGATACCGCGGAGACAACGAGCCCCTCGACCCCGTCGCAGGACACATACCCGGCGCCCGGAATCATTTTTGGCAGAACAATCTCGACGAGCGGGGTCTCTTCCTGCCGCCCGAGCGTCTATGCGACCAATTCACGTCTTTGCTCGCCGACACGCCGCCCGAAGACGCGATCGTCTACTGCGGTTCGGGCGTGACCGCCTGTCACAACCTCATGGCTCTGGAGCTTGCCGGCGTGCACGGCGCAAGGCTCTACCCCGGCTCTTGGTCGGAATGGTGCGCCGATCCGGAACGTCCGATCGAGACCGGCGGCAAGGGAGATTAGGCAGAATCAACCAAGAATTATCGACAAAGCGGCTCGACATCCAAAGGCATCTGCCCGGGTTCCAGCTCCAGCCGAACGAGCGCGATCTCCTCTGAACCTCCTTGCATGACTCTTCGAATGGGAACCACCGCGATTTCTATCTCCGTCTCCCCGGTCGGCGGAACCACGAGATGCCTTTCGAACCCGTCCCCTCTCACGGCGAGCGCGTGGGGCCCTTCCCCTCCCCTGACACCTATGAAACGAAGTCGCGGCGATCCGATCTGGCAAGCACGAAGTTCCACCAGCGTGGCGCGCTCGGGCCGCAACCGCGTGGCGCCCGCCACCGGGCGGGAACCGATCCATTCCTCGCGCGCGGTCCACGCTTCCACCGTCACACCCGTGACGAGTAACAGACCCACGATCGCCATGGCCAATCCGCCCAGGGACACTTTTTCCCGACGTTCCCACAGCAAGACCAAGCGAGCGACTGACGAAGAAGGCACCCCAACGCGCGCGGCGAAACTCGCGCTGTCCCAGCCAAGCCGCAATCCACAACGCGAGAACGGGTGTGACGGGCACCAAATAGCGCGTGGCCGGAGACCAACCACCCGCTCCCCCCTGATCGTGAGAGGCGGAGATCCACAAGTAAGGCACGAAAACGGCTAGCGACAAACAGGCGGCGAACGCGGACTTACGCCAGAGGGCGACGACACCCGGTACCGCCAGAAGGTAAAGCGGTGCGTACACCAGCAGACCTTCTTCCCGGCCAAGAAGCAAATAGTAAAGACCCGAGAATGCTCGAGGGTTGAAGAGATGTCCCCCTCGCGGGTAGCCGTTTACGACCCAAAGCGTGTCCGGGAGCAGCGACCCGGTGATGTGAAAGATGTAGAGACACTGCAGCGCCACCGACACTGAAGGTCGGGATAGCGCCCAGATGCTGGTCTTCCCACGCGATCACGCCAGGCTCGATAGACCAGAGCCAGGATGCAAACGCCGAGCACCGGGTAATAGCGAGTATGAAGGGGATGTCCCGGCCGCTGTTGAATTTGGTCGGGTAGCGGCGGCACCTGTGAATACTCTTAGGCAGCAAACTCATCGCTGTCAAGAGATTTCTGTTTGCTTCTAAGCGCGTGAACGAGAGCGCCCATATGGCGATAGCCTTTGATACGCCGGAACTTTTTCTGCGCGGTGACGACGCCAAGAGCGGTCCATCGGCGAACCATGGAAGGACTCTACCAACGCTTGACGTTTCTCGATACTCTGCGAATGGTTCCGTTGAGATTCTCAATGGCGTTCGTCGTGGCAAGAGACTGGCGAAGTAAGGCGGGCAGCGCGAGCTTCACGACCGTGAGTGTCTCTTCCATCCCTTCACGAAGGCTTCCGGCAGCTTCGTCGTAGCCGTTTCGCTCGAGCCACGACACCAATGCCTGAAGTCGCTTGCGCGCCTTGTCGGCACTCTTGCACTTGTAGGCTTCCTTCATCGTCTGGAGCACGTAGGCGTGACGAGACTTGGGAAGGTACGAGCGAAGATTCCGGAGTTTATGGATCTGGCACCTTTGGATGACCGCGAGGTCCCCCAAAACGTCGACGAGTGCCTTGCGGATGCCTTTGCCTCCGTCCACTACGCAGAGAATCGACTCATCGACGCGCAAGCCTCGCTCGATAAGGTCCTGCAACATCGCGGTGCACACCCGAGAGTTCTCCGTCGAGCCCAGCCATATACCCAGGGGCACCTTCGTTCCATCTATTGTGATACCGAGAGTTACGACGACGGTCTGTCCGGCCACCTCAAGGCCATCCAGCATCAGTGCCGCAAGCTCGAACTCCTCTAGCCGCCGAGACAGGTATTCCTCGAGCTTCTTAGTCGTCTGGCTCACGAGGTGACGGCTGGCGGCACTCTTACTCGTGCCACGAGACTTCAACTTGGCCGCGGGTTTGTCCAGACTCGATTCGTAATTTCGGGTCGATACCCCCACCAAGATCTGATTCAACACTCGCTCTGGAAGCGGGTCTTCTTCGCGGAAGGCTTCGAAGTGTGGAAGCGAACGCCTCCTCGCCCGACTTCGAGCGAACTCGAGGTCGCGACACTTGGATGCGACGACCACCGAAGCTCAGCTCTCCGTTCGTGCTCCCACAGTGGTTATGAGTTCGCTCCTTCTCGTGCTTGCCCTTGAGCCCCGCGATCTCCTCGGCGTCCTCTCTGAGCAGTAGGTGCAGAGCTGTCAGTCCTTGCTCGTACACCCATTCCGTCAGATCCGCCTTCGTGGCCGCGATCCCAGCTATCATCGGTAGCAGTATCTGACCGACTTGGCCAACTACCTTGCCCGTAGGCGAGTGCGTTTGCTTTCTTACTGGCTTCTTCGATTTCCTGGGCATTGGTGGCTCCTTGTCCCCCTCTGGAGACGGTTTATTGGCAGACCTATTCTTAGGCCGGCCAAGGAGCCGCCGCTACCCCAAATTCAACATCCGGCGGGACATCCCCGAAGTGGCTCGCGGCATGATGGAACGGGAGGATTGGCTCATCCTGCACTTTGCGGGGGAGAAGCTTGGCTCGACAAACCTCCTCTTTACTACTGGGCCGCGGCGAGCAGCATGAGGCTCTTGGGGGAAACGGAGACCGCGGTCCGCTTTCCTCGGCACGCGCCTGTTCGGCTTCGCAGACGGCCTTCGCTCGGCTCTCATGCTGGCGGGGTCGCTGGGAATGGTCTTGTACGGCAGGGCGGCGATCATGGATTCGCTCCTCACTCTTGCGCTCACCGTGGGATTGGGAGCGTATGCCATCTACGCGACGGGCCGGCCGTCACTCTACTGGTTGGTCATCGCGTTCACCGCCTTCGGAGCCGCGGTGCTGACAAAAGGGCCTATCGGTTGTCATCTTACCCCTACTGGTCATCGGGTCCTTTCATTTTCTCGACCGGCTCTGTCATCCATTTGATGGCCGACGCGTATTCGTACCCGTCCGGACCCACATAGTGGTTTCGGTCGTCTTCTTTCTCGTCGTCGTCGTTCCCTGGAATGCTGCGATCCTCCAGACGCTGGGTTGGGAGTATGTCGAAGTGTTTCTTCCAACACAATGTCGATCGCTTCCTGACTACGGTGCATCGTCACCCTGGACCGTTTTACTACTACTTGCCGATACTCACCGTGGCTTCTTTTTCCCTGGTCTGCCTTCGTGCCCGCGGCGATCATTCGGGCGATGCGAAGAATCGATGCGCGCCGCTCCTTTCTTCTTTCATGGATTGCGGTTTTCCCTGATCTTCTTTTCACTGGCTGGCTCGAAACTACCGGGCTACGTGCTGCCCATCCTGCCGCCTCTCGCGCTGCTGATCGGGCTTCTCTGGACGCCAGCGCCTCCCGTAAAGGACGCCAAGGCGGGAGCAAAGGAAGAAAACGTAGCGTGGCTGAATCGATCGATGATCCTCCATGCCGCCCTGTCGGTCGTTCTGGGCGCGGCTGCGTTCTACGCATTCACGAACGTTTTCGTCCGATCACGTACGCTCCGATCCCGAGTACGGCGAGAAGGGCCGCCAACGATCGGCCCGCGATCATGGTGTCGGGAAATCGGCTTCCCGGTGCGGCTTTCTGGAGCCTAGCTGCCAGCTCCGTGTCGTTAACGCTCGTGCTGGTCCTCTACCTTGCACCCATCATGGAAGCTCGTCGAGGATCCCTCTTTGAAGGCGCGCCTTATCGCGCGCGCCGGAAACAGGATCCTGGCCGAGGCGCGCCCTGCCTCCACGGCAAGCCCCTGACCGTCAATCGATGACTCGCCCTCGGACTGTTGACCGGTCTTCGGCGCCTTGGCTATAGTCCTGGGGCGATGGAGGATAAGAAGAAGAAGAAGAAGAAGAAGAAGAAGAAAGCCAAGGCATCGAACAAGGCAAGAAACGAACCCAACGCAAGACGAAGCCGGCGCGCGCACGCCAGCCCGAAAAAGCACCTCCTCAGTCGAAAACACCGCCCCCTTCGCCGCCGACCACTGGAGGAGGAGCGTCCGCTTTGCATCCCGCCGTGCCGTTGATCGTGAGCCTCCTCGCGCCCGGCCTGGGGCTCCTGCTGCTCGACCGAAAGGACCGGGTCAAAGACGCTTTTCTCATCTTCGGTCTATGGTTTTCTTACGTGACGTTGTCTTTCTTTCTGACCTTCTTCGTCATCGGCGTGTGTTGTTGGTTGCCTCTTCCATTACTGGACGTGGCAGCTGCAATCCATTCATTCGACGAGATGACTTTGGAGCAGGGCGGCAGACCCGTACTGTTCCAGACCAGCTTCACGATTTTCCGGGACTGAAACGATGACAGCATACCTCTACGCGGCGCTATTCGAGTTTCTGGGTGTGTTCTGCCACCAGATGACGGAAAGAAGCTGGATCCTCTTCGGCGTGCAAGCCCCGCTGTGCATCCGGTGTAGCGCTCTCCTGTTGAGAGCGCTCGTCGCCGCCTCCTACATCTTTTTGAGGTATCCGATGCCCAGCTTGCGGCTCTCCGCCCTGCTGGCCTCTCCCCTACTCCTGGACGTAGCCACTCAGGTCGTCGGGCTCCACGACGGCAACAACTCATTGCGCTTCGCGACAGGCTTTAGCTTCGGTTTCTTCTCCCTGATCGGATCGCTTACGTGGTTGGCCGGGCGGGCGGAGCTTGCTCGGTCGAGAGGAAAGAGAGCTAGTCTTCGTTCGCTGGCTTCGCCCGCGAGAACTTCTTGACCATCTTGACCTGGGTGCCGCAGTTTGGAGGGAAGCGATACACCACTTCGTCCATGAAGTTCTTCATGAAGAAGATGCCTCTACCGTTGGCTCGCAGTAGATTCTCTTCGGCAAGCGGGTCGCGAATCTTCTCCAGGTCGAAACCTTCCCCTTCGTCTTCCACGTAAATCTGGAGCTCCCCGCCGTCGACCTCGAAGCGCACCACGACCCGTTTGGAAACGTCCATCTTGTTCCCGTGACGCACGGCGTTGGTCACCGACTCACGGATCGCCACGCTCATCCAGTGGGAAGAGTCGGAATCGAATCCGACCTGAGTGGAGATAGACTCGAAAACAGCCTGGACGAGATCGACCATCTCGAAGCTGCTTTGAATGTCGATCTGGACGACCTTCTTCGTTGAGCTCATCGGGAGTTTTCTTTCGACGTCTCGCCTCACTTGGCCTCACTTGGCCTCACTTCATCGGCAGCGAGACAATCGGGCTCTTCCTAACACAAAGCCACCACGGCAATCAAGAGATTCAGGGTGGGCCCCGTGACAAACAAGTCAGCTCGCCCCCCTTGACCACGACATGGTACCATTTCCACAATGAAGCAAGCGGCCAGGGCACGTCTGCGCGGAAGGGTGGCCGTTCCCGGGGACAAGTCGATCGCCCATCGTGCCGCGTTACTAGCTTCGATCGCCCGGGGCAAGTCGGTCATCGAGCGCTTTCCCTCCGGTGCAGACTGCCACCGCACACTGGATCTCCTCGAAGCGTTGGGCGTTCGCGTCGAGCGAGAAGGCGAGCAGGTGTCGATATCCGGGACCGGCTACTTCGGTTTCCGCAAACCTTCCTCTACACTCTACGTCGGCAATTCCGGAACGACGATGCGCATGGGCTGCGGGTTGCTCTGTGGCCAGCCGTTCGATAGCACCCTTCGTGGAGACGCGAGCCTCGGGCGCCGCCCGATGCAAAGGGTGATCGAACCTCTCGGGCGAATGGGCGCCGTCATCGAGTCGAGCGACGGAGGTACCGCTCCGCTCGTGATTCGTGGCGGGCGAAAGCTCAAAGGCATCCACTATCGGCTGCCGGTCGCGAGCGCTCAGGTGAAGACCGCAATCCTCCTTGCCGGGCTGCACGCCAATGGGGAGACCCATGTCGAGGAACCGCTCGCGTCTCGCAACCACACGGAGTTGGCTTTGCTGCGTTTCGGAGCGAGCGTCGAGATGGGTAGTGGGGGCGTTCGCGTCATTCGCATTAGGGGCGGTGACCCGCTGGGCTCCACGCGCATCCGACTTCCCGGTGATACGTCATCGGCTGCGTTCTTCATCGTAGGCGCAACCATTCTGCCGGGATCCAGCCTCGTTCTCCACGAGGTCGGGCTCAATCCAACCCGTACCGCGCTCCTCGAGGTTCTTCGATCCATGGGGGCTCGCATCACGGTAGAGGAAGAGCACGACGTAGACATGGAGAAAACTGGGACCATCCGCGTGGAGGGCGCGGAGCTCACCGGAGTGGAGGTTCTAAAGGAAAGAGTTCCTGGATTGATCGACGAAATCCCGGCTCTCGCGGTGGCGGCCTCGTTCGCTCACGGCGAAACCATTATCCGCGGCGCCGCGGAGCTGCGCGTCAAGGAATCGGACCGCATTCGGGCGTTAGCCACTGGCCTTCGCGCTCTCGGTGTCGACATGGAGGAGCTCCCTGACGGGCTGCGAGTCAGGGGAGGCCGGCCGATGCAACCCGCGAGCCTCGACAGCTTCGGAGATCACCGAATTGCCATGGCCTGGGGGGTCGCCTCGCTCGCGGTCGAAGGATGCGAGATCAAAGGTAAAGACATCGCGGACATCTCCTACCCGGGCTTCTGGGAGGCGCTGAACCGAACCGTCGCATGAACGAGGGGCCCGCCGTTGGAAGGAGCATCTTCGTAATGGGTTTTATGGGAGTCGGAAAGAGTACACTAGGACAGCATCTCGCGAAACGCCTACGCGTGCCTTTCTACGATATGGACGAGGAAATCGAGCGAACGAGCGGCAAGACGATTCACGAGCTATTCGAGGCAGACGGCGAAGACTCCTTCCGCGCAATCGAAACGGAGTTGCTGCGAAGTATCGTGAAACGAGAGCCCGGGGTCGTGGCCACGGGCGGGGGAACGTTCTGCCGGTCGGAGAATCGAGGGCTCATTCGCTCCGGTGGTGTGAGTGTGTGGCTCGATGCGCCCACGGATGTGATCCTGGAGCGAGGTGCCCGGGAAACGCACCGGCCACTCTGGACTAGTCCGGAGCGCGTAAAGGCGCTGCTCGACGAGCGCCTACCCCTGTATCGCCAGGCTGACGTTCACTTCCGCATGGAATCCGTGACGCCAGAGGAAGCGGCCTCCCGACTGGAGGTCTTGCTCGAACCATACTGCAAGGGATCATGAGATACCTCGTCCTCAGCGATATCCACTCGAACCGAGAGGCTTTGACCGCGGTGCTACGGCATGTCCGGCGCAAACGCTTCGACCGGACGATAGTGTTAGGCGATCTGGTCGGCTACGGCGCCGACCCCAACCCGATAGTCGAAATGGTGCGCGCCCTGAAACACGCGGTGATCATACGTGGAAATCACGACAAGGTGTGCAGCGGTCTGGAGTCGGGCGAGATGTTCAACCGCATCGCTCTCATCTCCGCCAAGTGGACACAAAAAAAGCTGGTGCCGCATCACCGAAAGTGGCTTGCCGGTCTGCCGCAGGGGCCGGTCCACGTCGACGAGCGATTCTCGATGGCCCACGGCACACCCCTCGACGAGGATGCCTACACCTTCGGTGAGATCGAGGCGCTCAATATGTTTCGCTTCCTCAAGTTCCCCATCTGCTTCTTCGGTCACAGTCATTTCCCGGTCGTTTTCAGTCTCGACTCGGAATCCCTGACGACCTACGTCTCCAACAAGGCGAGATTCCGCATCCGCTTGCGCAAGGACGCGCACTACCTCATCAATCCCGGCTCGATCGGTCAACCTCGCGATGGTGACAAGCGAGCAAGTTTCGGAATCTTCGACTCCGATCGCATGACGATGACCATCCACCGGGTCGACTACAAATACCAGCGCACGCAACAAAAGATCCTTGCGGCTGGCCTGCCATCTCCACTGGCGGACCGGCTGGCACTGGGAAGGTAAGAGCTCTGGTCGTGCCGCCGGCCTAAAAGGTGGGCGAAGAACTTCGCTTACGCACGAGCAGCGACGACGCGGAGCGCGCCGCTGCTCGTGTCGATAGGTCCTACTCGTTGACCGCGCGATCGATGGCCCGGCGTAGGCGGTCGTCGCCGCTGCCGCGACCTTCGTCGGAAGGCGTGGTTCCAAAGCGCAGGATGAACCGGCCTCCGGTCGAAAGAGACAGCGTGTCGATCAGCTTCCGCGTCAGCTCCTTCCAGCTCCACTGACGTTGCTTACCAACGATGCGGCCTAACGAGCGGCGAAGCTCCGGCTCTTCGGCGATGTAGGAAACCACTCCTTCGATTGAACGGATTCCTACTTCGAACTGGATTTTCCCGACTCTTTAGAATCCTCGGTAGATCCCGATAGCGAACTGCTGCGTGTCAACGGATTGAAGCATTGATCTCGCTCCTTGCTAGGTCCCCTAATTTCCCCTCACGGAAAGACCAAATGGCTTTGCATCTAGGCTACGAGCAAGTAGCATGCCTAACTGCTCCTCTTACTCTATCTTATTATCCCTCGATCTCACGCACCACTATAGGTTGTATGACCCGACGCGTCGGAGAACACTGGGGGGCCATAGGATATCGCACCTCTTGCCCTTTCGTGTAGGCAATTCCCCACATCATTTCGTGGGGTTTTTCCCCTTGATGGTTCCTTAGCGGTGGGGCCCCTCCCCCACACTCGCAAGGAGCCTTTCGATCTCGACCCAAACCCTTTCGACGGGCGTCTCGAACCCGAGAACCCGCGCTAGGGGCCCCCTAGGAGCCCAGATCGCCGGGTCCGTCGGGCCAAAGAGAGCGAGAGTGGGGGTCCCCGTCGCGGCCGCCAAGTGGGAAACGCCAGAGTCGTTGCCGACGAACACGCAAGCCCGGGAGAGAATCGCGGCGAGGGTCAGGAGGCTTGGCTCTTGGACTCGCGCGAGCGACCCTCCGGCTGATTGACCCAGCTTCCGCACCGCTTCTCCGTCCGACTCTCCTTCGAGGACCAGAACCTGCCGGCCGGCGCGTTCCGCCATCCGCAATAGGGCGGCAAACTTCTCGGCCGGCCAGTTCTTGCGTGCACTCCCGCTGCCGGGGTGCATCGCGATGAAGCCCCACTCCTCGAGACCCAGACGGCGGAGTATCTCTTCACACTCGAAGAAAGCAGCGTGCGGAGCCTGGAGGCACGGCGTCCCGAGCGGCTCGTCCAACCTGAAGGGCCCGAGTGGCCCCAGCGGCGCCAGGGTTCCGAGCATGTGTTGGCTCGCGTGCATCCCCGAGCCCTCGGGAGGATACGGGTCGGCTTGCAGGCAGGCGATGGGGAGCCGCTCCACCTTGTCGAGCAAGTCCCCGGAACGATCGTGAATCCAGGCGATCAGCAGATCGTAGGGACCGAGGAATTCCTCGAGCGCATCCGACATGGGGCCGGCGAACAAAGGAGCGAAGAGAGCGCGGTCGATGGAGTGAATCCTCCGAATCGGTAGCGATGGCCTGGCGTGCTCGACGAGACGGAGCACCGACGGATAGCCTACCAGCTCTAACCCCGCGCGTGAGTTGCCCGCCGCCAGAGCCTGGAGTGCCGGCAGCGCCAGGATCGTGTCTCCGACAGCCCCCGGCCGTATTACGAGGATCCGAGCGGCTGTGCTAAACTTCTCTAAAAACATGCCGAAATTTCTGCTTTCGTTGGCCGCGCTTCTCGCCGTCTTCTCTGCGCCGCAAGGCTCGCGGTGGGAACGAGCCAGGAGTGGGAAGATCCCGACCTCGCCGTTTTCTTCACCGGGGAGCTCCGAGGCTACGTCGAGCCCTGCGGCTGAAGCCTCAATCCCCTTGGGGGCTTTGCCCGGCGGGCAAGGTATCTAGAAGAATTCACGAAGACCTTCCCACGCACTCCCAGAATGCTGGTCGATGCGGGAGACTTTTCGGCCGACATAGCGCCCGAAGCAGAAGCAAGAAACCGATGGGTGCTGGAAGGCTTGCGGCGCATGGACTACGCGGCGATCAACATCGGGGAATTGGAAGTCGTACCCGAGACGGATCGCTGGAGCGAGTTGGCGAGCGTAACCGGCCTACCGTTCGTATCAACCAATGCCGTCATCCCTCCGGGTTCCACAGTGAAGACCTCTCCGTACGTTGTCCGTGACATAGAGACCGCGGGGGGACGCCATATTAGGGTTGGACTCTTGGGCCTCACTGTCCCCGCTTCCGGCTCGCTCGACATCGAGTTTGCCGACCCGGTCGAGAAAGCGCGCCAGCACCTCGACGGGCTCGCCGACCAAAGTGACGTGCTCGTCGTGCTCGGACAGATGTCTTTTTCGATCGCCCAGGAGCTCGCGAGAGCGGTACCGCAGATCGACATCTTGATCGGTGCTGCAAACGACACACATCCCGCCGGCGCCCAGATGGAAGGAAACACTATCATTGTCTATCCGTACCCGCAGGGCATGGGACTGGGCGATCTGCGACTGTTCTTCAACGAAGAGGGCCGGCCGGCACGTTTCTTCTATCGTTTGGTTCCCCTCCCCTCCCAACTCGAAGATCATCCGGATTAGTTGGAATTCCAGCGGGAGGCAGAAGACGACATCGACGCCTCGAAATCCCCGTGAGCGATTTCGTGGGATGTCCCGGCCGCTGTTGAATTTGGTCGGGTAGCGGCGGCACCTGTGAATACTCTTAGGCAGCAAACTATCGCTGTCAAGAGATTTCTGTTTGCTTCTAAGCGCGTGAACGAGAGCGCCCATATGGCGATAGCCTTTGATACGCCGGAACTTTTTCTGCGCGGTGACGACGCCAAGAGCGGTCCATCGGCGAACCATGGAAGGACTCTTCCAACGCTTGACGTTTCTCGATACTCTGCGAATGGTTCCGTTGAGATTCTCAATGGCGTTCGTCGTGGCAAGAGACTGGCGAAGTAAGGCGGGCAGCGCGAGCTTCACGACCGTGAGTGTCTCTTCCATCCCTTCACGAAGGCTTCCGGCAGCTTCGTCGTAGCCGTTTCGCTCGAGCCACGACACCAATGCCTGAAGTCGCTTGCGCGCCTTGTCGGCACTCTTGCACTTGTAGGCTTCCTTCATCGTCTGGAGCACGTAGGCGTGACGAGACTTGGGAAGGTACGAGCGAAGATTCCGGAGTTTATGGATCTGGCACCTTTGGATGACCGCGAGGTCCCCCAAAACGTCGACGAGTGCCTTGCGGATGCCTTTGCCTCCGTCCACTACGCAGAGAATCAACTCATCGACGCGCAAGCCTCGCTCGAGAAGGTCCTGCAACATCGCGGTGCACACCCGAGAGTTCTCCGTCGAGCCCAGCCATATACCCAGGGGCACCTTCGTTCCATCTATTGTGATACCGAGAGTTACGACGACGGTCTGTCCGGCCACCTCAAGGCCATCCAGCATCAGTGCCGCAAGCTCGAACTCCTCTAGCCGCCGAGACAGGTATTCCTCGAGCTTCCTAGTCGTCTGGCTCACGAGGTGACGGCTGGCGGCACTCTTACTCGTGCCACGAGACTTCAACTTGGCCGCGGGTTTGTCCAGACTCGATTCGTAATTTCGGGTCGATACCCCCACCAAGATCTGATTCAACACTCGCTCTGGAAGCGGGTCTTCTTCGCGGAAGGCTTCGAAGTGTGGAAGCGACGCCTCCTCGCCCGACTTCGAGCGAACTCGAGGTCGCGACACTTGGATGCGACGACCACCGAAGCTCAGCTCTCCGTTCGTGCTCCCACAGTGGTTATGAGTTCGCTCCTTCTCGTGCTTGCCCTTGAGCCCCGCGATCTCCTCGGCGTCCTCTCTGAGCAGTAGGTGCAGAGCTGTCAGTCCTTGCTCGTACACCCATTCCGTCAGATCCGCCTTCGTGGCCGCGATCCCAGCTATCATCGGTAGCAGTATCTGACCGACTTGGCCAACTACCTTGCCCGTAGGCGAGTGCGTTTGCTTTCTTACTGGCTTCTTTGATTTCCTAGGCATTGGTGGCTCCTTGTCCCCCTCTGGAGACGGTTTATTGGCAGACCTATTCTTAGGCCGGCCAAGGAGCCGCCGCTACCCCAAATTCAACATCCGGCGGGACATCCCCTTGGCACGCGCACCTCTCCGTCGAAGAGACCAGCCGACCAATCCGGCCCCCCCAAATCGTTGTAGTCGCGCCGCGCATACAAGATGACCACGATAGGCTCTTTGGGCTCGAAGTCGAGACGAGATTTGAGGAATACGTAACTCCTTTCTAGCGACCCCAGCACGAGGCGTCCGGTCTGCTCCATCGTCTCGCCCTCGTACTTGACGATAAAGTGGGCCAGCCTCTGCTTGTCGTAGTTTTCTTCCACCTCGGCCTCGCGACGGGCCCGCTCCAGGGCAGCACGCACCGTGCCGTCTTCTCGCAACGCGAGCGATTGTTCCCAGGCCTCGATGGCTCGGCCCAGCTCTTCACGCAGGTAGTAAACGTTACCCAATACCGAGTACATGTCTGCGTCCGGTCCGAAGGCGAGAGCGGCCTGCGCCCACTGAAAAGCACGCTCTAGATCTTGAAGCTCCAGATACGTCCGCGCGCTGATCCGAGCGACATCTTTACGGGAGACACCCCATTCTTCGGCCTTCACAACCGAGGCTAGCGTTTCCCGGAAACGCCTTTCCCCGAATTGCCTGAGCGCCAGGAGAAGATAGGCCCTGGCAACCAACTCCCCGATCCTCGGCTGGTCGGGATGCTGGTTGGCAATCTCAACGATCTGTTGGACGACCTCGGGCGTCACCGTGGCGGCCGTGAAACGGGGAAGCTCTACCGGTGTCACGGTGGGACCCGACTCCAATTCCCCGCCGTCCGAGCCGCGGACCTCGAAACCCGGGATGGACAAAACCGCGCCGCCGCCGCGATCCGGGGCTGCTTCACCTCCGATCGGCACGTTCGGCAAATCCGTGAGACGCTCGTTCCCGATCGCGGTCACGGGTGCAGACTCGGCCGAGTCGGCCATGTCGGATTGCCCGGACAGTCGCTCGGTTACGCGAAAACCGACCAGACCCACGAGCACCGCCACCGTGGCGAGCACGATCACATTCAAGAAGGGAAACCCACGAGCCGCAGGCCTGGGCTGACGATAAGCGGTTCTCTGTGCACCGCTGGGGCTCGGTCTATCCGCGGGCGGGCCGGATCTCAGCTTGGAAAAAATGACCCCGCAGCGGCCGCACGTGTCACCGTCGCCCTCGAAACCGCACTTGGCACACTTGATCATAGCAATAGAGAGATCGAGACCGTCGGTCTAGCTCTGAACGGCCCCGCTATGAGTATGACTGCGGATCGATTCCACCACCGACGCGAGCACATCCACGAAATGTACGATTTCCTCTATTTTAGTATATCTGCCCAGGCTTACGCGAATCGAGCCTTGAACCTGCTCCGGTTTGAGGCCCATCGCGATGAGAACATGTGACGGCTCGACGGTTCCGGAGGAGCAGGCGGCACCGGTGGACACCGCGCACCCTTTGAGATCCAGAGCAACGATCAGAATCTCTCCCTCGACGCCGTCGAAGCTCATGTTGAGTGTGTTGGGAGTCCGCTCCGCACCTTTCCCATTGACCGCGCTTCCCGTGATCCGCGCGAGCACTTCCTTTTCCATCCGGTCGCGAAGAGCCCCAACCCGTTCCCGTTCTGCAGCCAGCCGAGCGCCAGCCAACTGGGCCGCGCACCCCAACCCTACCAGCCCCGGGAGGTTCTCCGTGCCGGGACGGCGAGCTCTCTCCTGCCCTCCTCCGCGAAACACGGGACGGATCTTCACCCCTCTTTTTACATAGAGCGCGCCCGTCCCCTTGGGCCCATAGATCTTGTGCCCAGACAACGAAAGCAGATCGACACCCAGATCTTTGACGTTGACCGGAATCTTCCCTATCGATTGCACGGCGTCGGTATGAAAGTAAGCGCCTGCCATATGACTCAGCCCGGCGAGCTCTGCGATCGGTTGCACCACGCCAGTCTCATTATTGGCATGCATGATGGAAACCAGGAGCGTCTCCGGCGTCAGGGCAGCTCTCAGCTCTTCCGGATCCACGCTGCCAGCCCCATCCACTTTGAGAAAGGTAACCGGCACGCCCTTCTTCCCGAGCGCCTTCATCGTGTTCAGGACCGCGTGGTGCTCGACGGCAGACGTGATCAGATGGCGCCGGCCCCCCTCGGCCGCCTCCAAGACCCCGAGGATGGCCAGGTTATCCGCTTCCGTCCCGCTGCCGGTAAACAAAATCTCGTTGGGGCTGGCATCGATCAAACCCGCCACCTGCTCCCGCGCATCGTAGAGCGCCGCCTTCGCTCTTTGTCCGAAGGCGTGGATGCTCGATGGGTTGCCGAACTCCTCTCGGAAGTAGGGCAACATCGCCTCCAGAACCTCTGGAGCGAGTGGAGTGGTGGCGTTATAGTCCAGGTACACTGGCCCAGTGATGTCGCTCATGAGGGTATCTCCTTCTATTTTCTACCATAACCAGCTGTAGCGTTCAAAAGAGGCCCCCGCTCGCTCGCCCCGCTGCTGACTCGTTGGAGGAAGTTTGAAAGCCCTCTCGTCGCTGTGGTACCATACGCAAACAGGTATATTGCAACCAGTTCCGGTTCGATAAGCTCCCCTTTGGACGCTTGCGCCCTAGGAGAAAGACGCTATGGAAGAGGCGATCCCAGGTCCCGTAAACGAGAACCAACCCCGGGAATACAAATTCATCAAGCTGAGCAAGGAGGACGATCTGGTCCGCCTGACTCTGAATCGTCCTCCTTACAACGTAATGAACATCACCATGCTCGAGGAGATCGCTCACGCCCTGGACGCCGCGGACATGATGCAAAACACCAAGATCGTCCTCTTCGAGGGAAGCGACAAATCATTCTCGGGCGGTCTGGACATCGCCGACCACACCGAAGAGAAGGCGTACCAGATGCTCGAAGCCTTCCACCGGATTTTCCGCAGGCTCATCGCGCTCGAGGCAGTGAGCATCTCGGTGGTGAAGGGCATGGCGCTCGGCGGAGGCTGCGAGCTCGCCGCCAGTTGCGACTTCTGCTTCTCCGCGGAAGACGCGAAGCTCGGTCAACCCGAGATCAAAGTCGGAATCTTTCCTTCTGTGGCCACCGTGCTGTACTCCAGGCTCATCGGACTGCACAAAGCCTTCGAGATCATCCTGACCGGGAGAGTCCTGACAGCGAGCGAGTCCGAAGGAATCGGTCTCATCAGCCGCTCCGTCGCGCCGGATCAGCTCGACGCGGAGGTCAAGCGGTGGATCCAGTTTCTCAAGGGATTCAGCGCTCCGGTGTTACGGTACACGCGACGAGCCATCTCGGACGTGGTCAACATGCCCTTCGAAGATGGACTGCGACACGTCGAGGAGATCTACCTCAACCAGCTCATGTCCACCGAGGACGCAAAGGAAGGCCTGCAGGCCTTTTTGGAGCAGCGCAAACCTGTTTGGAAGCACCGCTAGACTTCAGCCGCTCCACGACCGCCCACCAGGGTGTGTAGAAAAGTTACGGTCCGGACCGAGTAACGAAAAGTAACACTTCCCTCTGTTGCTAGTCAGACTCCGGAACGAGCCGTTTTAGCTCCTCAGACCCAAATGTGTCGGCTCACTTCCGCCAGTCACGAGCAGCAGCCAAATATCCCCACCGAAGCTATATAACAAATGGTTCCCGTCGGGAGACCACGACGAAGGTACATTTCCGTACGGCGGGGTCGGGGGTTCGACCGGAAGCTCCTTCGGGCCCTCGCTCCCGTCGGCGGCCATGACGTGCAGATCCGGTCCACCACCCTTCATTTCCGACGCGAACGCGATGGTCTGAGAATCCGGAGACCAGACAGGGTTGAAATCTTCACCCGAATCGAAAGTAAGCCGCGTCAGCGTGCCACGCGCCACTTCGTACACCCATACGTCTGAGTTTGACCCCTCGACAAGAGTCAGCGCAATCCGAGTGCCATCGGGAGACATCGCGGCACCCCAAATGCGCGTTCATCGGTGAGCAGCGTTTCCCCTTCACCTGATGAACGCACCGCCAGCACACGGTTCTCAGGCGCCCAGACTTCGCCCTCGACATAGGCGAGCGTCCCTGTATCGGAGACGGCATAGTGAACGGCCCCGGTTTGCTCATCAGTTAGCACGCCCTCGACGGCCGAAACCGGTGGTCCATCCACCTCGCTGTAAGAGGCATTCACTCGCGTGACGTAAATCCGCCCCCCCTGCCGAACACCAAGTGCCCAGACGTCGTTGCGCGGGCATCTGTGCCGCCTTCGACCAAGCTACGGGATCGCCCAGAGTTGAGCGATAGCACGGAGATTTGAGCGTCGTCGAAGTCGCCACCCTTGTCCACAGTGAAGATGATGGCTCCCCCGTCGGGAGTCAGGTGGGGCCATCGATGACTCCCTTCTCCCGGACTTTTCGACGTAAGTTCGCTGTAGTCACCCGCCCTTGTCATCAATCGAAGAGCCCCGTTGATCGAGGGATTCATCACAATGCTGTCCTCGTCAAGCCACGTTCCACCGCGCGTGACTGGCGGAACCCTTCTCCAGCGGGTGGGCGCTCCTCCATGAATCGAGACGCTTGCGAGACTCGTAGGCGGCGAAGTGACGAAAGCGACCGACTGTCCGTCCGGAGAGAAGAAAGGACTGATAGCCCCTTCCGTGCCGGGAATTAATCGTCCCTCGCTCTCGCGGAGCTGGCGAAGGTACAGCTGGGTCGTATCGTTCCGGTCCACGACCGCGACCAAGCGGCGGCCGTCCGGTGACAGCGTGATCGCTGGACGGCCGGAGCTTAGGGCCAGAGGATACTCCAGATCCAACAGCGTCTTTATCACAGGCAGGTCGACGACGGTCGGACTCTGAAAGAGGCGCCAACCACCAGCGCCCAACACGCCCCCAAGCCGAGACCTGCGAGCAAGCCCAGAACCGTGTGGCTGTGCACGGCAACGAGCTACCCTCAGAAGGTGTGGAAATAAAGTAAAGGCGGAGTAACCTTCCGCGTCACGAAACACGGCGTGAAGGGGCCAACGGAAGGAGACACCGCCATGAAGGAAAAGACCACAGGACGACGGAGCTCGTCAAGGGTGGCTTGGGAGTCGCTGGAGAAGTGGGCGAGGCTTGAGATCCAGGATTGGGTGCAGGAGCTGATGGTAGCCGAAGTCACGGAGCTTCTCGGGCGTGAGAAATCGGAGAGACGGAAGCCCGTGGACACAACGGCGGGCTACCGAAATGGATACGGTAAGCCTCGGAAGCTGACGATGAGCGTGGGCACAGTGACGGTTCGCCGGCCGAGAGTACGGGACGTGGAGGAGAGGTTCGAAAGTCGAGTGCTTCCGCTGTTCAAGCGTCGGAGCGAAACGGTGAGCGAGTTGATTCCGGAGCTGTACCTGCATGGACTAGCTCACGGAGATTTCGATCTGGCGCTCCGCGGGCTTCTAGGGGAGGACGCTCCACTTTCTCCCAGCACGGTGTCGCGGCTGAAACAGAAATGGCAGGGAGAGTACGAGCAGTGGCTAGCTAGCCCACTGGAAGAACTCGAGCTCGTGTACCTGTGGGTAGATGGCGTGTACGTGAAGGCCGGCCTTGAGAAGGACAAGGCGGCGGTGCTAGTTGCGGTTGGTGGCCTGTCCGACGGGACGAAAATCGTTCTGACGCTGGAGGCCGGGCATCGAGAATCCTAAGCGTCATGGTCGTCGCTGCTACGGAGACTGAAGAAGCGCGGTCTGAGATGTCCCCGTTTGGTGATCGGTGACGGTCATCTCGGCATCTGGGCCGCGACCCGAAACGTATTTCCAGAAGCTGAGGAACAGCGGTGCTGGAACCACCGAATCCTCAACGTACTGGACCGGATTCCGAAAAGGGACCAGGCGCAGGCCAAGCCGCTGTTGACGGCGATCCCCTACGCCACCAGCCTGCAGGAGTGCGAGACGAAGAAGGCCAAGTTCCAGGATTGGTGCTTGCGCAAGGGTCTTCCGGGGGCCGCGCACGTGCTCGACGAGGACTGGGAGCGGATGGTCAGCTTCTATTCCTTTCCCAAGCCTCACTGGCAACACCTTCGCACGAGCAACGTCGTGGAGTCACCGTTCGCTGCACTGAGATTGAGAACGGATGCGGCCAAAAGGTTCAAGAAAGTCGAGTCCGCCACTGCGACAATCTTCAAACTGCTTCTGGTTGCGGAGAAGAATTTTCGCCGGCTCAATGCACCGGAGCTGATGCGAGAGGTTCACCTGGGCGTTCGATTTGAAGATGGAGACAGGGTAACGGAGTCGTCGAAGGTTGCTGCTGCCTGAACTTTTTTACACACCTATTGACAAGAGCTCACGGCAACCGGCCCTGATGAGGTGGGCTCGAGCTCCGCGTCGCCGAGCTCGACGTGACCCTCCCGGGTTTTGTGGACATCAACCGAGGCGCGACAATGCGCCTGGAGGCGTCCATGGGAGAACGACGACGCAGGAAGTTCACGGGGGAGTTCAAGAAGGAAGCGGTCCGGCTGTTCAGGGAGGGGCGAGCGCAGCATCGGCCAGGTCGCTAAGGAACTGGACCTGACGGAATCGGCCCTTCGAAACTGGGTGAAACAATACAAAGTTGATCACGGTGAAGGTCCACGCGAGGCTCTGACGACGGCGGAACGTGATGAGCTCCGTTCGCTACGGCGTCGAGTGCGTACGTTGGAGCAAGAGCGAGAAATATTAAAAAAGGCGGCGGCCTTCTTCGCGAAGGAAAGCGAATGAGATTCAAATTCATTCACGCGGAGCGGGCCAACTACCCGGTGCGGGTGATGTGCCGAGTTCTGAGGGTATCGACCAGCGGCTACTACGCTCAGATGAAGCGCGCGCCCAGCAAGCGACAGTGTGAGGATGGGAAGCTGAAGCTGCGCATCCAAGCGATCCACGCCCATAGCCGTGGTACCTACGGCAGGGAGCGTGTACGTCGCCAGCTTGACGGGGAGAACGTCGAGGTAGGCAAGCAGCGAGTGGCACGGCTGATGCGTGAGATGGGCCTGCAGGGTCTGCCCAGCAAGCGTTTTCGCCGCACGACCGACAGCAAGCACGATCGCCCCATCGCACCCAACGTGCTCGGCCGGAACTTCGAAGCCGCACGACCGAACCAGTTCTGGGTGACGGACATAACCTACATCCGGACTTGGGAAGGCTGGCTCTACTTGGCGGTCATCCTCGATCTGTTCTCGCGTCGTGTCGTAGGCTGGGCGATGCAGCCCCACCTGCGCGCGGAGCTTGCTCTCGAGGCGCTTCACATGGCCTTGGGGCGCCGCCTGCCGGAAAGTGGCTTGGTGCATCATTCAGACCGTGGTACTCAATACGCGGCTGCGACCTACCAGGCCGTGCTCGATGAGTACGGCATCGTGTGCTCGATGAGCCGCAAGGGTGATTGCTGGGACAACGCCGTGACCGAGAGCTTCTTAGGCACGCTCAAGACCGAGCTCCTCCACCGATGTAGTTGGCCAACACGACGTATGGCCAAAGACGCGGTCGCGAGCTACATCGAGGGGTTCTACAATCCGTATCGACTCCACTCGTCACTCGATTACAACAGCCCAATGGTGTTCGAACGGATTCATGACCTCAAAACGGCTCATGCGAGATAATCAACCTGTCCACTTTTCCTGGGCAAGGTCAATGTGAGCATATCCGATGTCACGAAGCCTCGAATTTCGCTCTGATCGGAGACGGCAAATTTGCTGTAGCTGGCTGCCACCGCTCCACGGGATCTTTCTTGCAGTCCCTCGACAACGATCGTCGGATTGCCTTTTACTATCAGATTATCGACATCGAACGGCGCAGCCAGGATCTTGTCCCCGCGAGCGAACAGGAGATGTCCCGTCCGCACGTACTGCGGCGAAACGGCATCTTCGACGAGAACGCTCCGTACTCCGGTATGAAGGTTTTCCGCTGCGATACTGTCCCGACCGGATCCATCTCGAACCACAAACAGCAAAGAGTCGCTCGCGGGAAGAACTTGTGGGGAGTTCAGATCTACCTCACCAAGATTCAAGCGGAACATAGGGAGCTTGGCAAACGAGTTTCGAGCCGTCGCGGTCGAGCGGATGACGCGCGGATCGCTCGGATGTTGCTCTTGCTGGCAGACGGTGCAAGCTATACGCAGGTGCAGCAGACGGTGGGCTGCACGGCGCCTTTTATCAGCAAGTGGAAACGCCGATTCTTGGAGGAGCGTCTGGCAGGTCTGTACGCGCGTCACGAGGGGCGTCCGATTCAAGTGCTCACGCCTCGGATGGAAGCACGGATTCTTTCGTGGACGCAGAAAAAACCGACCGACGGCTCGACTCACTGGAGCACGCGTCGACTTGCGAAGAAGCTGGGAATCCATCACATGATGGTGGCTCGCACTTGGAAAAAGCATGGTCTCCAGCCACACCGAATTGAGCATTACAAGGCCTCCAACGATCCGGATTTCGAGACGAAGGCAGCGGATATCATCGGTCTATATATGAATCCACCTCAGCACGCTGCGGTGTTTTGTATTGATGAGAAAACGGCGATCCAAGCCCTGGATCGACGGGACCCGATCTTGCCGTTGTCTCCCGGGCGGGCCGAGCGACACGGTTTCGAGTACGTCCGGCATGGAACGCTTTCTCTCTACGCCGCCTTCGACACGAAGACGGGGGTGGTTTTGGGCAAGACTGTCCGCCGCCATACCAGCCAGGAGTTCGTCGCCTTCTTGGAGCAGCTGGTTGCGAGCCACAAGCGAAAGCGCGAAATACATGTCATCCTCGACAATCTGTCGGCTCACAAGACCGCCAAGGTCGCACAGTTCCTCGAGGCCAACCCAAAAGTCCGACTCCACTTCACACCCACATATTCCTCCTGGCTGAACAAAATCGAACTCTGGTTCTCCAAGATCGAGCGTGCCCTGATCCATCGAGGCGTGTTCACGTCAACCCACGACCTGACCCGCAAGATCATGCGCTACATTCGCAAGTACAACGAAGACCCCAAGCCCGTGAAGTGGACCTACAACGATCCGTCACGACGCATTAAAACCACTAAACGTTCAGTTGTTACAGTCCACTAGTGCCATAAGTCAGTTCGTAGGGACTAGTTGCTCGAGCTCGGTGGACCAATTCACAACCACCCCCACTTCGGTCAGCTCCACCTGAGGCATTGTCAGCATCGAGAAGTGGAGCCCGTCGGGATAGACATCGAAATACTCCGCGTAGGGTCCTTCGAAAAGCGGCCTCGGTGTTCCGACACCAAACGACGGCTCGAGCTGAACCGGCACCACCATCATGGTCCGAGCCGCGGCGGTAGAAGAGCTCGTCGCCCTTAGGTGACCAAGCGGGGCCAGTGGCCCCCGTCCAGCGAGATGGCGATCTTGCTTCCCTTCACCGGCAATCGGCTGAACGTAAATCTCGTCTCGGCCGGTCTCGTCGGAGACATAGGCTAGGAAGCGGCCGGCCGGCGAAAAACACCCGTCTCGCTCGTTGGCCGCCGTGGCCAGAAACGCATAGGGAGGCGCGTTCCCGTCAAGCGGCAAGATGTGGATGTCCCGACTCTCCGGGCCGCCCTCGTTGAATGCAAGCAGGCGGCCGTCGTTGGACGCCGATCTGGGAGTTTGCCCTTCATCTCGTTCGAGCAGCGGCTCGGCGGCGCCGCCGTCAGCGGGCAAGGAATAGAGATCGAAGGAACCGCTCGTTCCGAATAAGGCGAAGATCACGCGTCGCCCGTCGGCGGTCCACACGAGATGGATGTTCCCGTTCTCAGCGGTCAACCGGGAGCGGGTGCTGCGTTCAAGGTCGAGAACCCACAGATCGCCTGAGATGCGAACGCTATTCGTCACGGCCAGGCGTGTGCCGTCCGGAGAAATCGCCGGGAGGTAGTTGTAGCGACCCCGGCTCCGAGATGCGCTCGGCGCGCCCGCTGCGATCGACCCGCATGACGTAATCCGGTCTAAGATCGGCGTTCCCGGGCACGAAAGCGAGAGTGCCGGAAGCCGACGCCGCGAAGAAACCGATGGCGAGCCCGGCGTTCCATCCCTCGATTACGTTCTCCATGACCTGCTCGGCGGGGTCCTCGAGGGCCATCCGCGAAAGACTGAAGGACGCCGTAAAGAGGTCGCCGGGGCGAAAGAACACGAGGTGCCCAGAAGCGAGATAGTAAGGCTGAGCGAGTCCAGATCCCGCAGGTAGAGTCCCGAGGGGCCATCAGCATGCGCGACAAAGGCGAGCCTTTTGCCGTCCCGGGATATCGCAACGGGAGGATAGCGTGTCGCCAGCCGCTGTCCGTCTAGCGGGCTGAACGTGAATCGCGTGACCGACAAAGGAGTCGGCTCGCTCGAGCCAGATAGGATCCACGCGACGAATCCCGTTGCCAAAGCTGCAGCAAGTGCTGCCAGTAGCGTCGCGGTGTGACGCGGTTTCGCTGGAGCAGGGGTTTCATCGCGCGGCTCGACCAACACCTGGAGAAGCTCGATCCGAACGTCACCGATATCGCGCAATCGCTGTCGCGCGTCTTTCACGAGACACCGTTTTACGAGGGCTCGGCTCGTCTGCGGGACGGCGTTCCACTCCGGTTCCGCCCGCATCACGGCCCCGATGATGTCGCTGACCGTCTCGCCGTCGAACGCTTTCTTGCCGGTGAGCGCCTCATACAAACAGCACCCGAAGGCCCAAATGTCCGTGCGCTTGTCGACGGTTTTTCCTCTCGCCTGCTCCGGGCTCATGTAAGAGGCCGTGCCCAGGATCACGCCGAGTGCTGTGCCCTTGGTTAATGTCGGCGATTGAGAGGCTGCTGCGCCAGCGTCTTCTTCAGGCGCAAACGCTTTCGCCAGGCCGAAATCCAGAATCTTGACCTTTCCCTCGGGCGTGACCTTGACGTTAGCCGGCTTCAGGTCGCGATGGACGATGCCCTTCTCGTGGGCGGATTCGAGACCTTCGGCCATCTGGATGAACAGGGGGAGCGCTTCATCAACCGGGATCGGTCCTTTCGCGATGCGCTCGGCTAGGGTCTCCCCTTCCACAAGCTCCATGACGAGGAACTGCTGGCTCTCCGCTTCTTCCAATCCGAAGAGCGTCGCCACATTCGCATGGTTCGAAGCGGCGAGAAGCTTGGCTTCGCGCTCGAAGCGAGCCAGCTTTTGCGGATGTTGCGTGAACTCTTCGGGAAGGACTTTGATGGCGACCTCACGCCCTAGCTTGGTGTCACGGGCGCGGTAGACCTCGCCCATCCCACCCGCACCGATGGCGGCGAGGATCTCGTAAGCACCCAGCTTAGTGTTGGGAGTCAGTGGCATGGCCGGCCCTTCGAGTGTGAAGGTATCCGTGCACACGCTGCAAAGTCAAGCGGCTCTTACGGTTAATGTAGTAGATAGGCGCAGGTTCCGATACCTGACTCCCTGAGCGCCTGTACCGCTCCATCACCTCTTTGCCGTAGTCCTGCTCGGCCAGATAACCGTTGTGGACCCGACACATCAATTGAAGATTGTCCGGGCTATGGTCGCCGCCGCGGCCATAGGGTTGCTTGTGGTGTAACTCCAGCCCCTCGCGCGCCTTGCAGCGTCTCCCGTGTTCGTTCACAAAGGCGCACTGGTCACGATCGCGCTCACGAACCGCGCGTTTGACCGGGGGCGGGGATGTACCTTGAAGACGGCGACGTGTCGGTTTGTTCGAGGCTCTTTCTGGGAGCTTTCGTCTTGCCAAAACGCTTGGCTTCGAGTCTCTCGAGCTTCCCGGTGACGGCCTCTTCGATAATCGCGGCCAAGTCCCCGTCAGGCACCGATGAGCGCATCAGGCTGCGGAGCCGCTCCAGCTTGTCGTGGAGCTCCGTGCTGGCGGTGAACTGGATCCTGTACCTCTCCGGCGAGAGAGGTTCCACGACCGGCCGCTGGGCAGGTGCCATGGAACGAGCCGGGGCCGAAGTGGGTAGAAAGGTTACTCGTTCCGGAACGAGCTGCGACGTCTCGTCCCCACGCTCCGGAAGCTTGCGCATGGTCGCCGGCACATCCGGCTTCGGAGCAAGCTCGGCTACGAGCTCTTCGATCTGCCGTTTGGTCTTCCCTTCAGCTTGGGCCAGGACCGTTTCTCGATTGGCTTCGGTAAGGTGAGGCGCAAGCCTGGCGATGGCGCTCAAGGGAAGGCGTCCCTCAGCCAACATCTCGAGGAGCATGGGATGCTTCCGAGACGCACGCGCCACCGCGATGCGCAAGTAAGCCTCGTGCTCTGATAAATTCAACATCTCGGTGCAATAGACGAAGTGACCTTGCCCAGGAAAAGTGAACAGGTTGATTATCTCGCATGAGCCGTTTTGAGGTCATGAATCCGTTCGAACACCATCGGGCTGTTGTAATCGAGTGACGAGTGGAGTCGATACGGATTGTAGAACCCCTCGATGTAGCTCGCGACCGCGTCTTTGGCCATACGTCGTGTTGGCCAACTACATCGGTGGAGGAGCTCGGTCTTGAGCGTGCCTAAGAAGCTCTCGGTCACGGCGTTGTCCCAGCAATCACCCTTGCGGCTCATCGAGCACACGATGCCGTACTCATCGAGCACGGCCTGGTAGGTCGCAGCCGCGTATTGAGTACCACGGTCTGAATGATGCACCAAGCCACTTTCCGGCAGGCGGCGCCCCAAGGCCATGTGAAGCGCCTCGAGAGCAAGCTCCGCGCGCAGATGGGGCTGCATCGCCCAGCCTACGACACGACGCGAGAACAGATCGAGGATGACCGCCAAGTAGAGCCAGCCTTCCCAAGTCCGGATGTAGGTTATGTCCGTCACCCAGAACTGGTTCGGTCGTTCGGCTTCGAAGTTCCGGCCGAGCACGTTGGGTGCGATGGGGCGATCGTGCTTGCTGTCGGTCGTGCGGCGAAAACGCTTGCTGGGCAGACCCTGCAGGCCCATCTCACGCATCAGCCGTGCCACTCGCTGCTTGCCTACCTCGACGTTCTCCCCGTCAAGCTGGCGACGTACACGCTCCCTGCCGTAGGTACCACGGCTATGGGCGTGGATCGCTTGGATGCGCAGCTTCAGCTTCCCATCCTCACACTGTCGCTTGCTGGGCGCGCGCTTCATCTGAGCGTAGTAGCCGCTGGTCGATACCCTCAGAACTCGGCACATCACCCGCACCGGGTAGTTGGCCCGCTCCGCGTGAATGAATTTGAATCTCATTCGCTTTCCTTCGCGAAGAAGGCCGCCGCCTTTTTTAATATTTCTCGCTCTTGCTCCAACGTACGCACTCGACGCCGTAGCGAACGGAGCTCATCACGTTCCGCCGTCGTCAGAGCCTCGCGTGGACCTTCACCGTGATCAACTTTGTATTGTTTCACCCAGTTTCGAAGGGCCGATTCCGTCAGGTCCAGTTCCTTAGCGACCTGGCCGATGCTGCCCTCGCCCTCCCTGAACAGCCGGACCGCTTCCTTCTTGAACTCCCCCGTGAACTTCCTGCGTCGTCGTTCTCCCATGGACGCCTCCAGGCGCATTGTCGCGCCTCGGTTGATGTCCACAAAACCCGGGCAGGGTCAAACATCGATGGCGCGGTCTCTCTAGCATAGAGTCGTCTCGAATCGACCTCGCCGATGTGCGCGACCAGCTCCGACTCGACGCGGCGGGACTTCTGCAACAGCTCGGACAGGCGGCGTAGTAGCTCGTCGTCCGAGAGGGTCGAAAACAATTTGAATTGGCGTTCTTGTTTCATACTCCTAATATACGCAGCACTTTTTTTGACCCTTGACGTCCGCTGTGTTGCGCGATCGGCACGTTGGATAGCTTAGAAGCCTCCTTAGCGATTCGAATTGGCTGTGCGCGATCTGGGCGCGTTGCACACACGATTTGGATCGGATCTACCAGCTTTTTCAAACGCGCTCTGGAAAATTGTCAAGCAAAATTTAGACTTTCTTTCTGCCGGTGGATCGATCGGACTTCGCAGTTCATGAGCCAGGACCGCAACTCAGTGCCCCACAGCCGCAGCTCATGGCGCAGAACTGCACGCTGTGAGAGGTATAAAGGGCCACTCCAGAGCGCCCCCCTCCAGCGTCCGCCCGCGATCCAGAGGCGCTGTTGCCATCCGTGAGATTCCCTGATAAATAAAGCGACGGCGCCAGGCCGCCGAAGCTAGGCGGAGAAGCGACCATCCAGCCCGTGCAGCGACGAGGGATAGCTCGATGTTTGAACTGACCGAGGAACACCGTGCCGTCGAGAAGATGGTTCATGAATTCGCGGGATCGGAAGTAGCTCCCCACATTCAAGAAAACGACTCGAAAAAGCACTTTGACCCGTCGATCCTCACGAAGATGGCCGAGCTCAACATCCTGGGTATTTGCATACCGGATCGGTACGGGGGCGCCGGCTTCGACTACGTCTCCTTGGGACTCGCCAGCGAAGAGCTGGAGTACGTCGATACGTCGCTCCGTGTCATCCTGTCGGTTCATGTCGGCCTGAACAGTCTGACGCTTCTTTCTTGGGGCGACGAACATCAAAAACAGAAGTACCTTGTTCCACAAGCTCGCGGTGAGAAGATCGCTACCTACGGTCTCACCGAGCCCAACGCGGGAAGCGACGCGGTAGGCATCCAAACCACGGCGATCCGCCTGGGCGATCGCTACGTCCTGAACGGTGAGAAGATCTGGATCTCCCTGGCGGAGGTCGCCGATCATTTCCTCGTCTTTGCTTGGACCGACCAGGACAAGAAGAAGAAGAGAGATCACAGCGGCATCACCTGCTTCATCCTGGAAAGAGACCTCCCCGGCTTCCAGAGCGGAAGCATGACGCACAAATGGGGCATTCGCGCCGGCAGTACCGGTTGGTTTTCACTGCAGGACGTCGAGGTCCCCAAGGAGAACATCGTTGGGAAGGAGGGCGAGGGTTTTAGAATCGCGATGTTCGCCCTCGATCAAGGCCGCTACACGGTCGCGGCGGGGGCGACGGGACTCATAAGAGCGTGTCTGGATGCCAGCACTCGCTACGCGAAGGACCGAAAGACGTTCGGAAAGGCCATCGGGGAACATCAATTGGTCAAGCAAATGATCGCTAACATGGTTCGGGACTACGATTGCTCCCGCTTGCTGTGGCTGCGGGCGGGATGGATGAAGAACGAAGGACTCCGCAATACGCGAGAGACCTCTCTCGCCAAATGGTACGCTACGGTGGCCTCCGAGCGGGCAGCGTCCGACGCTATCCAGGTCCACGGGTCCTCCGGTTATTCCGACGAGTATCCGGTGGGCCGGTATTGGCGCAACTCAAAGGGCGCGGTGATTTACGAAGGTACCCGGGAAATTCACACTCTAATGCAAGCCGACTACGCGCTCGGCTATCGAGTGGATCACCCGGCACGATGCACGCTCCCAAAGTACGAAAGGTGAAGGAATGAGCACGCAAACGAGCACGCAAACTGCGAGAGACCTCTCTTTGCAGTTCCTCCGGGTGACCGAAGCGGCTGCCATCGCGGCGGCACGCACGATGGGTCGGGGGGATCGCAAGGGATCCGACCAAGTCGCGGTCGAAGAGATGCGCCGGGTAATGGAGTCGGTGAACATGGACGGCACGATCGTCATCGGCGAGGGCGAGCGCGATAAGGCGCCCATGCTGTTCATCGGAGAGAAGGTTGGGGATCGCAGCGCCGGAGCGCCCAAAATCGATATCGCCGTCGATCCTCTCGAGGGTACGAACCTTTGCGCAACCGGCACGCCCAATGCCATCGCCGTCATGGCCGCAGCGGAAGGTGGCGGATTGCTCCACGCCCCGGACATCTACATGGACAAGATCGTCGTGGGGCCATCTTCCAGGGGCCTAGTGGATCTGGACGCTCCAGTGGAAGACAACCTGCAAGCCATCGCCGGCGTTCTGAATCGAAAGGTGAGCGACCTAGTTGTCGTCGTCTTGGACCGTCCTCGCCACGAAAAGCTCGTCAGTGACATTCGTCGAGCCGGAGCTCGCATCAAGCTCATCAGCGACGGGGATCTTTCCCCAGCTATCACCGCCGCCGTCTTGGGCAGTGGGATCCACGCGGTCATGGGTACGGGAGGCGCTCCGGAAGGAGTTCTCACCGCGGCAGCCATGAGGTGCCTCAACGGCGAGATCGTGGGAAGACTCAAGATTCTTAGAGCATCGGATGAGGCCCGCATGGAGAGAATGGGAATCTCCAATCCTAATCGCGTCTATAAGACCGAAGAACTGGCTTCCGGCAAGAACATCCTCTTCGCGGCCACCGGAGTCACCTCTGGGGACCTCCTGGGAGGAGTAAGATTCTTCGGGGATGGCTGCCGCACCCATTCCCTGGTGATGAGCAGCCAGCCGCGAGGCGTGCGTTTCATCGACACCATTCACATCCGAGAAGGAGATGACGTCAAGATTCGGTTCTGAGCGGCCCGGGCGTGGCCACAAGGGGGGGAGGGGGATCGACGCCGGCTCGAACTCCTCACCAGGTTTCCGTTTGATCTGATCACCCCGCCGGCAGTAAAATAGACTTACTCACACCGCCACTACGTTCCCGTTATGTTCTCGCCACACCGAGGCCCAACCTTCTTCGCCGAGCAGGATCGGTGACAGGTAGAACTCACAAGGTCCATTCCCAACTAAAGATTCAATGAACGATGAGAGAGGAGGAAATGACATCCTTTAGGCTTGAGATGGATGCCCTGGTCGTCGCCTTCACTGACGGCGCCCCGGCGCGAAGCTATTATCTGGACAAAGAAAGCGGCAGGGTCTTCAGTCTCTCGGATGACCATGTCGATGCCGAGAGCGAGGAGATCACCGTGCAGCTCGAAGTCGACGGTGGTCGCCGCTACCTTCAGGTGCCCAAGCCGACGATGGAGGAGGAGCTTCAAGAGCAGGACTCCTTCGTAGAGTCGCTCGAAGACGATGAGCTCAAAACAAAGTTGGCGAAGGTGATCGAATCGGATCACGATGGCTCCCGGTTCCAAGAGTTTGTCAGTCGACAACGCGAAGCGCGAGAGAAATGGACGAGCTTCTGTCGCACGATGGCGCGGGAGCGAGCCGATCAATGGCTCAAAGCGCTGGGACTTCCCCGCAGCTGAGCACGACTCTTCTCCGGCAGCAGGATCCGGCTGGCTGTCGCCGAACCGGATGAACCGGTCATGAGCCCTCCCCTTCCTATACGTGTGGGCGTTGCCGGCTGGTCCTATCCCGACTGGGAGGGCATTGTTTACCCGGCCGGACGTCAACGAAAGGCCGCCCGATTCGATCCCCTCGCGTTTCTGGTCGGATTCTTCGACACCATCGAGATCAACAGCACCTTCTACCGTCCCCCAAAACGCAGTACCACCGCTTCCTGGGTCCGTCGCTCCGAAAGTAACGCTGACTTCCGTTTCACCATGAAGCTGTACAAGTCGTTCACCCATGAACGAGCCGCTTCAAAAGACGACGAGAAGGTCGTGAAGGACGGCCTCCTCCCTCTGGTAGAGGCAGACAAGCTGGGTGCCGTGCTTCTTCAGTTCCCATGGTCCTTCAAGAACGAGCCCGACTCCCAAAGCTATCTCGAGAGCTTGTTGGATCGATTCCGTGACTATCCGTTGGTCACGGAGGTGCGCCACGCCTCCTGGGACCGGCCGGAATTCTACGAGTACCTCAGAGGACGGGGAGTCGGTTTCTGCAATATCGATCAGCCTCGCATCGGACCCTCTCTGGGCCCGTCGGAGCTGACCACCGGACCCGTGGGTTACGTTCGCCTGCACGGTCGCAACTACCGCGATTGGTTTCGAGAAAACGCCGGGCGAGATGCTCGCTTATGACTATCTCTATTCGGATGAGGAGCTCGATCCCTGGATGGAGAAGGTTTCACGGATCGCGGAAGACTCCGCCGAAACCTACGTCATCACCAACAACCACTTCCGGGGTCAAGCGGCGGTCAACGCTCTACAGATCAATGCCCGGCTAAAGAAACGCAAAGTGACGGCGCCCGCGTCGCTCATCGATGCCTATCCCGTATTGAGAACGGTAGCGAGCCCCGGCGACGAGGACGTGTCCAGCGCTTCGTCTTCTTCGTCTTCCCCACAGGGCCGGCTCTTCGACTGACGTGACGCGCTCAAAGCGCGAGCGCGGTGGGATGCGCAACGATGTTCAAGATGTCTTTCGTCAAACTGGCCGCAGTCGTCGCGGGCCCCGCCTTGCCGGTTCGACGACGAAGCTCCGCAAAGGCCGCCACCAAACGGCCCTTACTCGCGAGCACCGACGAGTGACCGTGCTCGAGTGCATGACGGACCACTGAGAGCCCCGGCTCTCCAGAAACCGGGGTCGGTGGAGCTGGCATCGACGAGGACCGCGTCGGGGTGGCGCGACAAGGCGTCACTAGCGCGCATCCCACCCTGACCCAACCGCGGCACCGACGCGAGCCCTCCGGACGTTCGCTTGGCCGCCACGATATCCGCGATGGGAAGGTCGTTTCCGATCACACCCCCGCTGCGATCGAAAATGCCGACGAGCCTCAGCTTCACTCCCTACCTGGCGAAACCATCCTGCTCTTCCAGGAGGAGAGAGGCGAACGCTTGGCCGCCACGATGCCGAAGCCCAGCAGAACCACCGGAATCCGCCTCAGGCTCAGACCTGCACCTCGAACGTGATCGTCGTCCAGAAGCTCTCCCAGTCCGCCTGAGGGTCATCCTGAAGCCGAATCACGTGCAGCGCCCGCAGATACCATCGCCCCGCTTCCTCCAGAAGGACGCTGGCCCCACCGTTCGAGTCCGTCACCGCCCTGACTCGATGTGCGGGTGTCCCCGCCCGTCCTCCGACTACGGTAACGTCGGGAAGAGGCTCCCCCTCGAAGAGGACGACGACACGCAACGTAGCCCCTCGACGCAAAGCATGGGGAGACGCCTGCGGCACGATCTCCATTCTCAGCCCCGTGGGCTCCACCATCGCTCGTCCGGCTCGTCCCCGACGCTCAGGAGGGCCTTGGCCCATTTCGTGTAGCGCTCCACCGCGGGCTCTTCCGATTCGCCCAGGGCCTCGCGCAGCTTGACGAGTTGCGGCAAACCTTCGTCTACGAGGTACTGATTGAACTCCTCCGGCTTCAGACGAATCAGATGGGGCTCGAGAGCAAGGGCGAGCCCCGCGGCGCCCGGCTCCGAAGCCGTGATCTCTGCCGTCAGCGACTTCCCGGCCGCGACGAAGCCGGCAATTCGGTTCTTTCCGGAGGACGTCGAGTGAAACGTGAGGCTCTCGATGCGGGCAACATTGACTAGCGCGTCGCTAACGGGGAACCCGTCGCCGGAGTTGATGAAAACCCGAACCTTCTCGCCAGGTTGGATGACGAATTTTCCGGGCACAATCCACAGGTCGTGGGGAAAGACCGGTGTGGCGATGATTAGAGCCAGGGCGAGGCACAGCGCGCCTCCGGGCTGGCGTCTGGCCCGGTTGATGAGCGAGAGCGCCCTTATTGACGCCTGAACGGGTCTCCTCCGCGAGGAGCCATCAGGAGGCATTAGAAGGACACTAGGCAGCGGCGAAGTCGGCGACCATCTGAGTCTCCCCCCACTCGATGATCAATCTCCCTCGGTTCTCCTCGGAAGAGAGCTTGATGGTGAGGGCCTCGACCGACGCGTCCAGCTTGTTGGTGGCCATTGAAACCTCGGCGACCAGGCCCCGCGGTTCCCCCCGTGCGGCCCCGTCGGCCACGATGAGACTCCACTTGTCGTCACCGACGAACTTCAGAACGAGCGTGTATTTTCCCGCCGCGACGCTCTGCCCGTCACCGATTGTCAGTCCCACATCGGTCGTGAGCGTGGTGGCCCGGTCCGCTCCCAGTCGCCAGTAGCTACCTGGCGTGACCTGCGACAACACGTCACGGCCCTTGAGCGTTGGTCGCCCGTACTCGATCGCAACGGTTCCACCTTGGAAGCTGGCGGTGGCAGTTCCTCTTTCGTTTCCATGACCCTGCACATAGTTAGGCGTTAGGGGCATCGCAACAATCGCAGCAACTGTAAGAAGGGTGGTAGCAATCAGAAACTCTTTCAAAACCTGCATTTCATACCTCCCGAGGTTCCATTTAGTAATGCAGTATGGCAGTCAGCGGCCTAATCGCTACGCGCAGCGCTCAGACCGAGCACCTTTTCGATATCCGCTTGGATCGACTCGCGTCTCTGGTAGTTCACGTAGTACTTGACGACGACACGGTCCGCCCCGACGAGAAACATCGTGGGGAAGATGTTCACGTTTCCCAGGGCGGCCCGGTCGCCTTCCGACAAGTGAAAATTCGAAAAGTTAATGGAATGTCTCTCCACGTACGCCGCGCGCTCGTCGTCATCGTAAGAAAGATCGAGCACGCGATCCGCGTTGGCGCCCAGGACCGTGAAACCCCGCGTACGATAGTCGTTCTGCAACGCCACCAACTCCGGCGCCATACGTACGCAGGGTGGACAATTGGTAAACCAAACGTACAGCAGAACCGCTTTCTCCTCTGTCTCAGAGAGACGGAGCTCGGGTCCATCGAAGCTCGGGCCTCCAACGTCGGGGAGGGCCCTCCCCTCCCAGGCCAGGCTCCGTTCCAAGACGGCATTGAACCGCGGGTCGTCACGGATTTTGTCGACGTCCAAGTCGAGCAGCTCCCTGGTTTCCGGATGGCGGCGAATGAAGTTTGGCACTCGTGGATCGGACTCCATCACCGATAGGACGACGTCGGCCTGCTCAGGGCCGTAGAAATCGAACTGCCCGGCGATCTCTTCGAGGGTTGGAAGTTCGCCCTGCTGGGCCTGGTATTGAACGAGGAATAGCGGCAGACGAAAGAACGCGCTGTTGAGCCGGCTGAGGGCCTCTCGTTCCTCGGGCGTGGTAAAGACCTCATTGTAGAGGTGCGACAAGAGGAGAGGCCGACCGGGCTTCATATTCTCCTCGATGTATTGGATGATACGGCGCTCGGTGGCGAAGGCGTCGGCCTCTTGCTCCCGTTGCTCCTGTTGCTCCTGTCGCTCGCCCTCAGGGGGTGCCTCCGTCTGGGAAGATTGGCCACTTCCGATGCTCCACACCAACGCAAAAATGGCGAATTTGAATCCCATGACCACTCCTATTGTCTCCCAGCTAACAGGCGCCCATCTTAACGATTGGCTACCAGCCGGTCAAACCATCTGCGTATCCCTTGTTAGGAAGCTCACTATTCCCGGGGATGTCCCGCCGGATGTTGAATTTGGGGTAGCGGCGGCTCCTTGGCCGGCCTAAGAATAGGTCTGCCAATAAACCGTCTCCAGAGGGGGACAAGGAGCCACCAATGCCTAGGAAATCGAAGAAGCCAGTAAGAAAGCAAACGCACTCGCCTACGGGCAAGGTGGTTGGCTAGAGGAGTTCGAGCTTGCGGCACTGATGCTGGATGGCCTTGAGGTGGCCGGACAGACCGTCGTCGTAACTCTCGGTATCACAATAGATGGAACGAAGGTGCCCCTGGGTATATGGCTGGGCTCGACGGAGAACTCTCGGGTGTGCACCGCGATGTTGCAGGACCTTCTCGAGCGAGGCTTGCGCGTCGATGAGTCGATTCTCTGCGTAGTGGACGGAGGCAAAGGCATCCGCAAGGCACTCGTCGACGTTTTGGGGGACCTCGCGGTCATCCAAAGGTGCCAGATCCATAAACTCCGGAATCTTCGCTCGTACCTTCCCAAGTCTCGTCACGCCTACGTGCTCCAGACGATGAAGGAAGCCTACAAGTGCAAGAGTGCCGACAAGGCGCGCAAGCGACTTCAGGCATTGGTGTCGTGGCTCGAGCGAAACGGCTACGACGAAGCTGCCGGAAGCCTTCGTGAAGGGATGGAAGAGACACTCACGGTCGTGAAGCTCGCGCTGCCCGCCTTACTTCGCCAGTCTCTTGCCACGATGACCCTGCCCGGGTTTTGTGGACATCAACCGAGGCGCGACAATGCGCCTGGAGGCGTCCATGGGAGAACGACGACGCAGGAAGTTCACGGGGGAGTTCAAGAAGGAAGCGGTCCGGCTGTTCAGGGAGGGGCGAGCGCAGCATCGGCCAGGTCGCTAAGGAACTGGACCTGACGGAATCGGCCCTTCGAAACTGGGTGAAACAATACAAAGTTGATCACGGTGAAGGTCCACGCGAGGCTCTGACGACGGCGGAACGTGATGAGCTCCGTTCGCTACGGCGTCGAGTGCGTACGTTGGAGCAAGAGCGAGAAATATTAAAAAAGGCGGCGGCCTTCTTCGCGAAGGAAAGCGAATGAGATTCATTCACGCGGAGCGGGCCAACTACCCGGTGCGGGTGATGTGCCGAGTTCTGAGGGTATCGACCAGCGGCTACTACGCCCAGATGAAGCGCGCGCCCAGCAAGCGACAGTGTGAGGATGGGAAGCTGAAGCTGCGCATCCAAGCGATCCACGCCCATAGCCGTGGTACCTACGGCAGGGAGCGTGTACGTCGCCAGCTTGACGGGGAGAACGTCGAGGTAGGCAAGCAGCGAGTGGCACGGTTGATGCGTGAGATGGGCCTGCAGGGTCTGCCCAGCAAGCGTTTTCGCCGCACGACCGACAGCAAGCACGATCGCCCCATCGCACCCAACGTGCTCGGCCGGAACTTCGAAGCCGAACGACCGAACCAGTTCTGGGTGACGGACATAACCTACATCCGGACTTGGGAAGGCTGGCTCTACTTGGCGGTCATCCTCGATCTGTTCTCGCGTCGTGTCGTAGGCTGGGCGATGCAGCCCCACCTGCGCGCGGAGCTTGCTCTCGAGGCGCTTCACATGGCCTTGGGGCGCCGCCTGCCGGAAAGTGGCTTGGTGCATCATTCAGACCGTGGTACTCAATACGCGGCTGCGACCTACCAGGCCGTGCTCGATGAGTACGGCATCGTGTGCTCGATGAGCCGCAAGGGTGATTGCTGGGACAACGCCGTGACCGAGAGCTTCTTAGGCACGCTCAAGACCGAGCTCCTCCACCGATGTAGTTGGCCAACACGACGTATGGCCAAAGACGCGGTCGCGAGCTACATCGAGGGGTTCTACAATCCGTATCGACTCCACTCGTCACTCGATTACAACAGCCCGATGGTGTTCGAACGGATTCATGACCTCAAAACGGCTCATGCGAGATAATCAACCTGTTCACTTTTCCTGGGCAAGGTCAGCAGTGTAAGTCCGCCCGCCGCGCCCAGCCGGATCCGTCCCGCTTCCCGTGGAAATAAGAATGGCGTAACCTCCGGTTAAGCAAAACGAAACCGCGCCTGGAAAGGCGAGGAGGAGGATTACGCCATGAAGAAGCCTACCACCATATCGAAGGAGTCTGTAAGCGAGTACCGGGAGTTCGTCCAACTTCGGCTGCGTAAGCGGGTACTGGAGGCGATCGAGGTCGTGCTCGAGGAAGAAGTCAACCAAGCGCTGGGGTGTGGTAGCTACGAGCGTGCGGAAGACCGCCGTGGATATCGCAACGGAGCCGAAACCCGTCGCGTGACGACGTCGGTGGGAACTCGCGAGCTCCGTGTGCCACGAGCCCGCGTGCGAGACGAGTAAACGGGAGAGACGACAGAGTTCAGGAGCGAGCTGTTTGCCCCGGTATGCGCGCCGGACTCGTGAGGTCGACGAGGCGATCTTGGGGACGTACTTGTCGGGCGCGAATAGCCGCCGGATCCGCAAAGCGCTGAAACCACTGCTCGGTGAGGAGCACCTATCGAAGAGCGCGGTGTCTCGCGTGGTTAGCCGGCTGAAGGAGCGCTTCGAGGAATGGCAGAACCGTGCTCTCAGCGAGGAGGTCTACGCGATCGTTTACCTGGACGGCTTCCACCTGAAAGTGCGGATGGCGAAACGTGTGATCAGCGTACCCGTACTGGTCGCGCTCGGGGTCGCGCCAGACGGGCACAAACGTCTGTTGTCATTGCGTCTGCGGTGAGCGAAACCTCGACGCATTGGGGCTCCGTGCTGGAGGGACTCCAGGCTCGAGGACTCCGGGCTCCCAAGCTAGTGATCAGCGACGGCCACAAGGGGCTGACGAAAGCGCTGGAGAAGTGGCCGGGGTGCCGGTTGCAGCGATGTACCGAGCACAAGCGCGCCGACTTGCTCGAACATTGCCCGGCGCACGCACGCCGTGAGCTCCGGCGTGACTACAACCGGATCGTCTACGCCAAGAACGGGATCGATGCTCGCAAAGCCTATGACGAGCTCGTCGCCAAGTGGACGCCTCTCGCGCCGGCCATCGTCCGAAGCCTAGAGGAGGCCGGTAATCAGCTGCTGACCTTCTACGAATTCCCTCGTGCCATGTGGAAATCGATTCGAACGACCAATGCTCTGGAGAATCTCAACCGCGAGTTTCGACGCCGGACGAAAACCCAAGCGTCGTTCTCCAGCGAGGAGTCCGCGGTCGCTTTGCTGTTTGGGCTTATCGCCTCTGGCCAGATTCAACTACGACGCATCGACGGCTACCAACGTCTGAGCGAGGTTCTCGAACGCGCGGAGGTTGCCGCCTGATATGATACTCTGATGACGGAGTGGAGGGTGCCGTTCTTTTTCCACGGACCTCGGGACACATCCCGAGACGGGACGATCCGCGACTGGGTCACCGTCTCGAATTTTGCGTGGGGTGAGTCTGGGATGCTCGATGACGTGGCCGCCGAAGCGTTGACGTTCGACCTGACCGTTAACGGAACGCCGTCCGCCAAGGTGGTCCTGTGGCTCGACCAGGAGAATGGGCTGCCCGTTCAGCGCGAGCAACTGGTTCAGTTCCCCGATGGAGAAATGAGAGCCGTCGAGGTCTACGAGGCGGTCGAGATCGACGCGCCTTTCGAGTCGGAGAAGTTCGTCATACCATAGCAGGCTGATGAATAACGAGTGAGCCTGCGCGAGCGGAGCGAGCCCGGCGCGAATGTGCCGACAAAAGCGCACGCCGTGGGGGTGTCCGCCTTCGTCCGTACGCCGAACGAAGAGAACTTCGGCGGACCAGCCGAAGCTTCCAGCGAAGGCTGGGGGCCCCACGGCACTGAAGTGGAGGTCGTGTTCCGACCATTTTAGCCGTGGCTAATTTTCCTATCCAGACGGCTCGGCTCCTGCTTCGCCCATTCCGCCAGGAGGATGAAGCCGGACTCCACCGCCTCTGGAACGACCCGCTGGTACGCCGCTATCTCTGGGACCGACGCCCGGTGCCGCGCTACGTCGTGGTCAAGCACATCGAGCGCAGCCTACGCAGCTTCAAAGAGCACGGCTTCGGTCATTTGACGGTCTCCCCGACCGGCGCGCCGACGCGGACCATAGGCTTCGTGGGACTCGTGCCCAGGGAAAAACTGGGCTACGTCGAGCTCTACTACGGCCTCCTTCCCTCGTATTGGGGACAAGGACTGGCAACCGAAGCGGCGAGGGCCGTCCTGCAGTTCGGCTTCGAGAAAATCGGATTACCGCAGATCATCGCCGGCTCCGATCCGCCCAATATCTCTTCGTTCCGCGTCATGGCACGCCTGGGAATGACGTTCGTCGGAGAGAGACGCGTGGGAAAGCTACCGGTGAAGTACTATCGCATCCGCCGCGAAACGTTCGCCACCACAGCGCTACCATAGAGTACTACCGACATGTACTACATCTTGCTCTACGACTACGTCGATGACGTGCTCGAGCGGCGAGCGCCCTTTCGTGAGGAACACCTGGGTCTCGCAAGAGAGGCGCACGAACGAGGTGAGCTTCTCTTTGGGGGAGCGCTCGCCGATCCGGTGGATCAGGCGGTGCTGGTGTTCAAGGTCGATGATCCCTCGAAGATCGAGGAATTCGTCAAGGTCGACCCCTACGTCACTGGCGGGATCGTCAAGCGGTGGCGCATACGCCCCTGGAACGTCGTCATCGGCGAGCTAGAGTTTAGCGATCAAGCCCGGTAGGACACGCGACACCCGTGCCGCCGTGCCCACAATAACCGCCGGAGTTTTTCCCCAGACACTGCTGGTGGTAGTCCTCGGCGTAATAAAAGGTTGGCGCCTCCTCGATCTCGGTCGTGATCGGATCGTAGCCCGCCGCCGATAGGACTTCCTGGTAGGCATCTAGAGAAGCGAGCGCCGTCTTCCTCTGCTCGTCACTGAAGGTATAGATCGAAGAACGATACTGCGTCCCGATGTCCGCACCCTGCCGCATTCCCTGAGTCGGATCGTGCTCTTCCCAGAAGATCTTTAGCAGCTTCTCATAGGAAATCACCCCCGGGTCGAACACGACGAGGACGACCTCGGTGTGGCCAGTCTGACCGCTGCAGACCTCTTGATAGGTGGGGTTGGGGGTGTACCCGCCGGCGTAGCCGACCGCAGTGGTATAGACACCGTCGGTTTGCCAGAAAGCTTTCTCCGCGCCCCAGAAACATCCCAGCCCGAACATCGCCGTCTGGAGCCCGGCGGAAAAGGGAGGTTTCAACGGATTTCCGTTCACGTAGTGCGCCTCGGGAACCGGCATCTCTTCGGATCGGCCGGGAAGCGCCTGCTCACCCGTCGGTATCTCAGTCTTCTTTACGAACATGGCCACTCCTTAGTAACAATGATAACGGTCCTAGTGTCCCCAGGACCTTCAAGTCACCCCCGTGTTCCTATAAGGTGGCGGTAAGGTGGGCTGGGCTAGGCCCGGTTTTCTACGTCGAACAGAGGATATCATGGGTGAACGGTACATCTACCATCGGGAAGTCGCGCGTTCTGGAGTCAGTGTGGGCTCGGCACTTGCCATTGCCATTTCATGGTCGAAGAACGGCTCGATTCTGTGGGCGATCCTGCACGGGATTTTCTCTTGGTTCTATGTGATCTACTACGCGTTTACGCGATAACGGACGCCTGTCGCGGCAACATTCGAAGATCGAGCACAGCTCGGTTTGTTTCACCCTGGGGATGTCCCGGCCGCTGTTGAATTTGGTCGGGTAGCGGCGGCACCTGTGAATACTCTTAGGCAGCAAACTCATCGCTGTCAAGAGATTTCTGTTTGCTTCTAAGCGCGTGAACGAGAGCGCCCATATGGCGATAGCCTTTGATACGCCGGAACTTTTTCTGCGCGGTGACGACGCCAAGAGCGGTCCATCGGCGAACCATGGAAGGACTCTACCAACGCTTGACGTTTCTCGATACTCTGCGAATGGTTCCGTTGAGATTCTCAATGGCGTTCGTCGTGGCAAGAGACTGGCGAAGTAAGGCGGGCAGCGCGAGCTTCACGACCGTGAGTGTCTCTTCCATCCCTTCACGAAGGCTTCCGGCAGCTTCGTCGTAGCCGTTTCGCTCGAGCCACGACACCAATGCCTGAAGTCGCTTGCGCGCCTTGTCGGCACTCTTGCACTTGTAGGCTTCCTTCATCGTCTGGAGCACGTAGGCGTGACGAGACTTGGGAAGGTACGAGCGAAGATTCCGGAGTTTATGGATCTGGCACCTTTGGATGACCGCGAGGTCCCCCAAAACGTCGACGAGTGCCTTGCGGATGTGGGCTTGATCCAGTTTCGTGGACACTTTCTGAAAGGCGGATACGATGTCCACAATGGCAAAGACAACGCAGCCCCGGCGACCCCGCCGGGAGTTTGATGACGAGTTTAAGGCAGGCGCGGTCCGGCTGGTGCTTGATGAGGGCCAGAGCGTGGGTCGGGTGGCCCGGGAGCTTGACCTCACCGAATCGGCGTTTCGCAACTGGGTCCGTCAGGCCCGGGCCGATCGGACGAAGGGCCGGACGGGCTTGACGGGCGTGGAACGCGAGGAGCTTCGGCGGCTCCGCAAAGAGAATCGGCGGTTGCGGGTGGAGCGCGACGTTTTAAAAAAAGCCGCGGCCTTCTTCGCGAGGGAGAGCGAGTAAGATTCGCGTTCATCCAGGCGGAGAAGGCCACCGTACCGGTCGCTCACCTGTGTCAGATTCTCAACGTCTCTCGGAGTGGCTTTTATGCCTGGGCACGTCGGCCGCCGTCGGCCCACGCGCGCCGGGACCGCCAGTTGCGCGTGTTGATTCGTGCCTCCCATGAGGCGAGTCGCCGCACCTATGGGAGTCCGCGGATTCATCACGACCTGCACGAGCAGGGGTACCGAGTGAGTCGGAAGCGGGTGATTCGGTTGAAACAGGCAGAAGGCCTCATTGCTCGAGTACGCAAACGCTTCAAGCGCACGACGGTAAGCGGTCATGGCCAGCCCGTCGCGGCCAATGTGCTCGGGCAAGACTTCGTCGCCGATGCGCCGAACCAACGGTGGGTCGGGGACACGACCGAGTTCGTGATCGGCAGCGGCGGGAAGCTTTATCTCGCGGCGCTCCTCGACCTCTACTCGCGATTCCTCGTTGGGTGGGCCGTAAGTGCTATTAACGACCGTCACCTGGTTATCAAGGCGTTGCGGATGGCACTGAAACGTCGCCAACCGGCCGCAGGGCTCTTGCATCACTCCGATCAGGGCAGTCCGTATGCCAGCAAAGACTACCAACGTCTCCTTGAGACGCATGGCATGACCGGGAGCATGAGCCGACGGGGCAACTGCTACGACAACGCCGTCATCGAGAGCTGGTTCTCCACAGTCAAGCACGAGCTTGGGGAGCATTTCCTAAGTTGCGGCGAGGCCAAGATGGCCCTCTTCGACTTCATCGAGGTATTCTACAACCAGAGACGACGACACTCGACCCTCGGCCAGGTCAGTCCGGCCGAGTTTGAACGACGGATGAGGACTTCGCCAGCTTAACTAAACCGTCTACGAAACCGGATCAAGCCCAGATGCCTTTGCCTCCGTCCACTACGCAGAGAATCGACTCATCGACGCGCAAGCCTCGCTCGATAAGGTCCTGCAACATCGCGGTGCACACCCGAGAGTTCTCCGTCGAGCCCAGCCATATACCCAGGGGCACCTTCGTTCCATCTATTGTGATACCGAGAGTTACGACGACGGTCTGTCCGGCCACCTCAAGGCCATCCAGCATCAGTGCCGCAAGCTCGAACTCCTCTAGCCGCCGAGACAGGTATTCCTCGAGCTTCTTAGTCGTCTGGCTCACGAGGTGACGGCTGGCGGCACTCTTACTCGTGCCACGAGACTTCAACTTGGCCGCGGGTTTGTCCAGACTCGATTCGTAATTTCGGGTCGATACCCCCACCAAGATCTGATTCAATACTCATCATCCGAACCTGGCGCTCGAGAGGCATATGGTCCAGGTACTTGCTGATGGCCACTTCGGTCGCGAACTCCACCGAGTAGCGGCCTCCGGGCTGAAGCTTCGTCGCCGCCGGTGCGGTGACGACGTTCGCGTTACATCGGCAGCGGTACTTTTTCCGCAAATGCCGTTCGATGACGAAGCTCCGCTTCACCACCGTCACCACTTCCGATTCCTCGTATTGACCCGCCATCTCGCCGTCGCACACCGAGCACTTTTTCTCTGTCTCGGCGAGTTCGATTACTTTGTCGACCACGGGAAGATGAGGCTGTTCGCGCGGGCCGTGCCCTTTCTTCTTGTTCTTTTTAGCCTTCGTTTTCTTCCGGGTCCGCTTTTCGTCGATGCGGAAAATGCTCTCTCGCTTTTCCTGTAGTTGCTTGAGAACCGACAGTTCAAGTTGCTCCGTTTCCGGCACACCATGGAGTCTCGCCAGTTCCACTCGCAGACGAACGTTTTCATTGACGAGGCGCTGGTTCTCGTTATCAACGAGGAGAGCTATCTGGCGGAGTGTTTCGAGGTCGTGTTCGTTTTTTATGCGAACCACGGAATACGATTAGATCATAGAGACGATCTCACGGCAAGTGAAAAATGCTTCATTTCAGGAGGTGACAAAGATATTTTTCCGACCAACCGGCTCCCCTCCAGAAACAACGACAACTCTGTCGTCGTCAGTCGCACTGGCTCGCCGTCACCGCTGGACCACAGGCATGCGAACTTTCCCTCTTCGAGACGTTTCGCGTAGACGCACAGTCCGGTCCCGTCCCAGTGCAGAACTTTCGCGCGGATTCGGTTGCGGCTGACGAACAAGTACAGCTCACCGCTCAGCGGGTCACGACCAAGCTCGTTCATCACCAGCGCCGACAGACCGTCAAAGCCCTTGCGGAGATCCGCCGGCGCCGCGTACGCCCACGCCGACACCCGACGGCTATTCCACTTCATCCCAGCTGCTCAACAAGCCGCAGCAGCCGCTGTTCCGACAGACCCTCGATTCGATACCCTCGCGGGGTTACCAGCGTAATCTCCGTGCGTTTTTCCGATTCCACGACTTCGACACGCCGAACGATACCCCTCATAGCCTCCTCTCGATTCCATCGAGATAGACTCCAGCCACTCACCCCGAGCCCCCTCGCGACACCCTCAAGGCTCGCGCCCTGATCCTTTATCTGATTCAGATACAGCACCGCTTCGCGACGTTGTTCCCGCGAGTAACGCCGCCCTCGACCTGTGCGGCCACGATCTTCTTCACGTGCTCGCCTACGAAATGCTGTCCTCGCTTCCATCGCTTCGCACTCCTTTCAAGACTGCTCACGATGGAACATTCCGACACGCTTGTCACGACGGGCCACGGAGAGGAGTTACGGTGCTGCAATCCGTCAGCAGTGTGGCGCACGGTCAAGAATTCTCCAGAGCATTGGTCGTTCGAATCGATTTCCACATGGCACGATGGAATTCGTAGAAGGTCAGCAGCTGATTACCGGCCTCCTCTAGGCTTCGGACGACGGCCGGCGCGAGAGGCGTCCACTTGGCGACGAGCTCGTCATAGGCTTTGCGAGCATCGATCCCGTTCTTGGCGTAGACGATCCGGTTGTAGTCACGCCGGAGCTCACGGCGTGCGTGCGCCGGGCAATGTTCGAGCAAGTCGGCGCGCTTGTGCTCGGTACATCGCTGCAACCGGCACCCCGGCCACTTCTCCAGCGCTTTCGTCAGCCCCTTGTGGCCGTCGCTGATCACTAGCTTGGGAGCCCGGAGTCCTCGAGCCTGGAGTCCCTCCAGCACGGAGCCCCAATGCGTCGAGGCTTCGCTCACCGCCAGACGTAATGACAACAGACGTTTGTGCCCGTCTGGCGCGACCCCGAGCGCGACCAGTACGGGTACGCTGATCACACGTTTCGCCATCCGCACTTTCAGGTGGAAGCCGTCCAGGTAAACGATCGCGTAGACCTCCTCGCTGAGAGCACGGTTCTGCCATTCCTCGAAGCGCTCCTTCAGCTGGCTAACCACGCGAGACACCGCGCTCTTCGATAGGTGCTCCTCACCGAGCAGTGGGGATGTCCCGCCGGATGTTGAATTTGGGGTAGCGGCGGCTCTTTGGCCGGCCTAAGAATAGGTCTGCCAATAAACCGTCTCCAGAGGGGGACAAGGAGCCACCAATGCCCAGGAAATCGAAGAAGCCAGTAAGAAAGCAAACGCACTCGCCTACGGGCAAGGTAGTTGGCCAAGTCGGTCAGATACTGCTACCGATGATAGCTGGGATCGCGGCCACGAAGGCGGATCTGACGGAATGGGTGTACGAGCAAGGACTGACAGCTCTGCACCTACTGCTCAGAGAGGACGCCGAGGAGATCGCGGGGCTCAAGGGCAAGCACGAGAAGGAGCGAACTCATAACCACTGTGGGAGCACGAACGGAGAGCTGAGCTTCGGTGGTCGTCGCATCCAAGTGTCGCGACCTCGAGTTCGCTCGAAGTCGGGCGAGGAGGCGTCGCTTCCACACTTCGAAGCCTTCCGCGAAGAAGACCCGCTTCCAGAGCGAGTGTTGAATCAGATCTTGGTGGGGGTATCGACCCGAAATTACGAATCGAGTCTGGACAAACCCGCGGCCAAGTTGAAGTCTCGTGGCACGAGTAAGAGTGCCGCCAGCCGTCACCTCGTGAGCCAGACGACTAAGAAGCTCGAGGAATACCTGTCTCGGCGGCTAGAGGAGTTCGAGCTTGCGGCACTGATGCTGGATGGCCTTGAGGTGGCCGGACAGACCGTCGTCGTAACTCTCGGTATCACAATAGATGGAACGAAGGTGCCCCTGGGTATATGGCTGGGCTCGACGGAGAACTCTCGGGTGTGCACCGCGATGTTGCAGGACCTTCTCGAGCGAGGCTTGCGCGTCGATGAGTCGATTCTCTGCGTAGTGGACGGAGGCAAAGGCATCCGCAAGGCACTCGTCGACGTTTTGGGGGACCTCGCGGTCATCCAAAGGTGCCAGATCCATAAACTCCGGAATCTTCGCTCGTACCTTCCCAAGTCTCGTCACGCCTACGTGCTCCAGACGATGAAGGAAGCCTACAAGTGCAAGAGTGCCGACAAGGCGCGCAAGCGACTTCAGGCATTGGTGTCGTGGCTCGAGCGAAACGGCTACGACGAAGCTGCCGGAAGCCTTCGTGAAGGGATGGAAGAGACACTCACGGTCGTGAAGCTCGCGCTGCCCGCCTTACTTCGCTAGTCTCTTGCCACGACGAACGCCATTGAGAATCTCAACGGAACCATTCGCAGAGTATCGAGAAACGTCAAGCGTTGGTAGAGTCCTTCCATGGTTCGCCGATGGACCGCTCTTGGCGTCATCACCGCGCAGAAAAAGTTCCGGCGTATCAAAGGCTATCGCCATATGGGCGCTCTCGTTCACGCGCTTAGAAGTGACCTTGCCCAGGAAAAGTGGACAGGTTGATTATCTCGCATGAGCCGTTTTGAGGTCATGAATCCGTTCGAACACCATTGGGCTGTTGTAATCGAGTGACGAGTGGAGTCGATACGGATTGTAGAACCCCTCGATGTAGCTCGCGACCGCGTCTTTGGCCATACGTCGTGTTGGCCAACTACATCGGTGGAGGAGCTCGGTCTTGAGCGTGCCTAAGAAGCTCTCGGTCACGGCGTTGTCCCAGCAATCACCCTTGCGGCTCATCGAGCACGGCCTGGTAGGTCGCAGCCGCGTATTGAGTACCACGGTCTGAATGATGCACCAAGCCACTTTCCGGCAGGCGGCGCCCCAAGGCCATGTGAAGCGCCTCGAGAGCAAGCTCCGCGCGCAGGTGGGGCTGCATCGCCCAGCCTACGACACGACGCGAGAACAGATCGAGGATGACCGCCAAGTAGAGCCAGCCTTCCCAAGTCCGGATGTAGGTTATGTCCGTCACCCAGAACTGGTTCGGTCGTTCGGCTTCGAAGTTCCGGCCGAGCACGTTGGGTGCGATGGGGCGATCGTGCTTGCTGTCGGTCGTGCGGCGAAAACGCTTGCTGGGCAGACCCTGCAGGCCCATCTCACGCATCAGCCGTGCCACTCGCTGCTTGCCTACCTCGACGTTCTCCCCGTCAAGCTGGCGACGTACACGCTCCCTGCCGTAGGTACCACGGCTATGGGCGTGGATCGCTTGGATGCGCAGCTTCAGCTTCCCATCCTCACACTGTCGCTTGCTGGGCGCGCGCTTCATCTGAGCGTAGTAGCCGCTGGTCGATACCCTCAGAACTCGGCACATCACCCGCACCGGGTAGTTGGCCCGCTCCGCGTGAATGAATCTCATTCGCTTTCCTTCGCGAAGAAGGCCGCCGCCTTTTTTAATATTTCTCGCTCTTGCTCCAACGTACGCACTCGACGCCGTAGCGAACGGAGCTCATCACGTTCCGCCGTCGTCAGAGCCTCGCGTGGACCTTCACCGTGATCAACTTTGTATTGTTTCACCCAGTTTCGAAGGGCCGATTCCGTCAGGTCCAGTTCCTTAGCGACCTGGCCGATGCTGCCCTCGCCCTCCCTGAACAGCCGGACCGCTTCCTTCTTGAACTCCCCCGTGAACTTCCTGCGTCGTCGTTCTCCCATGGACGCCTCCAGGCGCATTGTCGCGCCTCGGTTGATGTCCACAAAACCCGGGCAGGGTCAGAAGCAAACAGAAATCTCTTGACAGCGATGAGTTTGCTGCCTAAGAGTATTCACAGGTGCCGCCGCTACCCGACCAAATTCAACAGCGGCCGGGACATCCCCCGAGCAGTGGTTTCAGCGCTTTGCGGATCCGGCGGCTATTCGCGCCCGACAAGTACGTCCCCAAGATCGCCTCGTCGACCTCACGAGTCCGGCGCGCGTACCGGGGCAACAGCTCGCTCCTGAACTCTGTCGTCTCTCCCGTTTCCTCGTCTCGCACGCGGGCTCGTGGCACCCGGAGCTCGCGAGTTCCCACCGACGTCGTCACGCGACGGGTTTCGGCTCCGTTGCGATATCCACGGCGGTCTTCCGCACGCTCGTAGCTACCACACCCCAGCGCTTGGTTGACTTCTTCCTCGAGCACGACCTCGATCGCCTCCAGTACCCGCTTACGCAGCCGAAGTTGGACGAACTCCCGGTACTCGCTTACAGACTCCTTCGATATGGTGGTAGGCTTCTTCATGGCGTAATCCTCCTCCTCGCCTTTCCAGGCGCGGTTTCGTTTTGCTTAACCGGAGGTTAAGCCATTCTTATTTCCACGGGAAGCGGGACGGATCCGCCGCACCGCTCTCCATGCTCACAGCCTAATCCCTCGCGATGAAGTGCGACGGCGTTCACTTCATCGCCATGGAGCATGTAGAAGGTGAGACGCTGGCGGCCCGGCTGAAAGGAAGACCTCTTCCAACGAAAGAAATCCTCGACATAGGCGTTCAAGTGGCCGACGCTCTCGATGAGGCGCACGAAAAAGGGATCACCCATCGCGACATCAAGCCGGGCAATCTGATCGTGACGGCTCGCGGACAAGTGAAGGTACTGGACTTTGGGTTGGCGAAAATAGCCCACCTTCGCCAAAGCGACGACGAGGCAAGCGCCGACTCCGATGCCCCTACTGAGGCGAAGACCGCTGCTGGTGTGGTGATGGGAACGGTCCACTACATGAGCCCCGAACAGGCTCTCGGTTGTGATGTGGACGGGCGCTCGGATCTCTTCTCCTTGGGTGTGGTTCTCTACGAGCTCACCACCGGCCGGTTGCTTTTTTCGGGACCGAGCCCGACCGAGACGATCGCCCGGATCACCTCCAACCAGCCGGAGGCGATCGCCCGCTTCAACTATGAGGTGCCCGCCGAGCTCGAGCGGATCATTCGCAAATGTCTGGAGAAGCTTACGAGGAGCGAACGAGCCAGCTCACTGTGCTGCGCGTATTCCCAAGTTCCATGGATCTAGCTCCAGACCCCCGGTTTTCCGACCTGCTGCGCCACATTGGACTCGAGTAGAATCCCGAAAACCCGACGATGCCCCTAGAACCCGGAACCAAGCTTGGCCCATACGAAATTCTCGAGCCCATCGGTGCGGGCGGCATGGGCGAGGTCTACAAAGCCAACGACACGCGCCTCGACCGGACGGTCGCCGTCAAGATACTTCCCGAGCACCTCGCCGAAAGCCCCGAGCGAAAAAAGCGCTTCGAGCGTGAGGCCAGGGCGATCTCGCAACTCAATCATCCTCACATCTGCACGCTTCACGAGCTCATCAACGTCGCGGACGGCTATCACGTTTGGTCTGAACGCTACGACCGTGACATGGAAGACGTCTTCGCCATTCAGGACGAGATCGCGACCCACATCGTCCACGCAACTCCGGCTGAAACTTGGGGGCGAGGCGGGCGAGCCCGTCCAGCGACGCAGCACCAACCTCGAGGCCTATCATCTCTATCTCAAGGGACGACACGCTTTCGAGAGGCGATACCGCGGCGGATTGGACAAGGCCATCCCGTTCTTCGAGCATGCCGTAGAAAAGGATCCGTCCTACGCGCTCGCCTACGCCGGTCTCGGTGACTGCTACACGATCCTCGGGTCCTACGGTTTTGCTTCGCCCCGAGAAGCCTACGAAAAGGCGCAGGCCGCAGTTAAAAAAGCACTCGCCATCGACGATCGCGTCGCGGAAGCGCATACAACGCTGGCTCGCTTCCTGTTTATCTACGAGGGAACTTGGGAAAAATGCGAGCGGGAATTTCGGCGGGCCCTCGAGCTCAACCCGTCGGATGTCCAGGCCTGGTGCTGGTACTCCGTTTTCCTTGCGCTCATTGGTCGCGACGAGGAGGCGGTGGCGAAGGTGATGAAGGCGGTGGAGCTCGATCCGCTTTCGCCATACCCTCATGCAGTCGCCGGGGTGACCTACCTCTGTGGAGGCGACGACCAAGAGGCCATCGCGGCGTGCCAAAAGGCCCTCGAAATGGATCCGGATCATAGCGTGGCTCTCTGGTCGCTCGGGTTAGCCTACGGGCGGGCGGGAGAGTATGACCAGGCCGTTGAGGTTCTGACCAGGAGCGCCGAGCTGGCCGGACGCGCTTCTTTCTACGTCGGGTTGTTAGCCTGGGCCTTTGCGGTGGCGGGGCGAGAGCAAGAGGCGCGGATGGTCCTTGCCGAGCTACACGAGCGTGCCAAGAAGGAATACGCAGCGCCCGTCAACTTCGCCTTTGTCCACAGTGGGCTTCGAGAAAACGATCAGGCTCTGGAGTGGCTGAAACGCGCCGAAAAAGAAGAGCATAGTGCGTTTCGGATTTGGCTCCGTTTTCCTATTTTGGACAACATGCGTGACGACCTCCGTTTCCGAGATTTGCTGCGGCGATCGGGGCTTCCCACTTCGTGACAACGTGTCTCGGCGAGACGCTGCGCTCATCCCACCGATAGGCTGAGCCCCATAGGTTTGAACCCGGTAGACGAGAATGCCTCACCCGGCGCTTGCCTAAATCACGACACTTCCCATTTTCGGAAAGTCATCGGATGGGTGAAGGTGGCGGGGCCGACGAGACTCGAACTCGCGACCTCCGGCGTGACAGGCCGGCGTTCTAACCAACTGAACTACGACCCCGCTGGTCGTGGGTAACGGGCACCCGGACGGGCGAAAACGACCCGTTTGGGAGGCGAACGGAGTATAGCGACCACCCCTTAGCTTGTCAATATGAGGGGTTTGCGCCGATACGCCACCCTACCTAGCCCGGACCCTGCCTCCTTGCTCCGTGCGAACAAGCTAAGCCCCATGTATACAAAGACCGCAAAACCTAAAGCTCCGCTTGAACTATTTGCAGTCGATGTGTTATTTTGCGGATCCTGTGTGTATTATTTAAGGTTGTGATATGAGGCTGACGCGGAACCAAGTCGAGTTTATCGCGCATCGGACCGCCAAGGATCTGATCGAGCACGGCCATGTCGAAGCCGACGATCCAGCGAAGCTGATCCAGGGGTTCGTCCAGATCATTACCGACGAGCTCATGGTCGAGGATCAGCTAAACGACGAGGTCCGCGAGATCCTCACCAGCCATGCGGAGGAGATGCGGCGCACGAATGTCGAGTACCGCGAGATGTTCAAAATGATCAAGAAGAAGCTGGCCCGGGAGCGGAATATCATCCTTTAGGGAGCCTATCGCTAATGCGCCTGTCACACGGGAAAATCAACCACGTCACGAACCTGCTGATGGAACACCTGCGGACGGATCCCAACGTGGAGTTTTTCAGTGACGATAGCGAAATCCGCATGGAAATCGTTCGCATCATCAACGAGGAGCTCAAGGACGACGAGGTCATCGACGTGGAAGTGAGGCGCAAGATCGAGAGTCAGCGACGGGACATCCCCGAGGGCAGCGAGGAGTGGGACATCCTCTACCGCAGGTACTACGACGAGGAGATGGTCAAGCGCCACAAGGCAATGCCCTAGTGCCCACTAGAATCCTCCACCCCCCCAACAACGCATTCTGAGCCATAGCAGCAAGGCCCCGGCGAGCCAACCAACGACGGTGACGTGCTCGCGATTCTCGAGGAGTCTCCGCCAGGAGAAAGAGCCGGACGAGCTCTGCCGTGGAGGGCGGGGCAGAAAAAGCGGCACCTGGCGAGCAAATTCCGCGTACTCCTCGGGGTACTTCTCGGCCAGGTGGGCCGCTTCGGTCTTGATCACCGGCACGTAGACCGCCGCTAGGAACACAGCCAAAAGGAGCCCGACCTCCCAGCGCGCGGTGGCCACCGCAAACCCGGTCCCGACGGCCAGGCTGCCTAGGTAGAGAGGGTTGCGGGTCCACGCGTACGGTCCACTCCTGGTGAGCCCCTTCCATTTGGTCAGATGGCCCGCAGCCCAAACGCGACAGGCCTCGCCGCACGCGGCCAGGATCAGGCCCGCAGTGTAAGAAGCCGTCGTCGGACGAGCGAGATAAAGGGCGGCCAGACCCAGGGCCCAGCCCAGGGGCACCCTCGCGCGGACCAGGCTCCGGGACACGTTTTTCACCCGCCGGGAGTGTATCACACCCCCCCGGAACGGGTTCCCGAACGGCTGATGACAACGCTCGTTCGATGGAACCCCTTTTGGAGAGATTTCGGCTCTTTGACCCGAAACTTCGATCAATTCTTCGATACTCTCGCACCCCGCAGCACGCGCGGCCCCAACGCCGAAGAGGCTGACTTCCTGGGCACTTGGTACCCGGCGGTCGACATCTTCGACAACGACAACGAGATCGCCCTGAAGGCGGAGCTGCCCGGGCTCAAGAAGGAAGACATCGACATCCACGTCGAGGACAACCTGCTGACCCTGCTGCCGTGAGAGAAAGCGCGAAGAAGAGGTCAAGGAAAAGGGCTACTTCCGGTCCGAGAGGGCCTACGGCACGTTCAGCCGGTCCTTCACGCTGCCTGCCACGGTAGCCGCGGACAAGATCAGCGCGAACTACAAGGACGGCATCCTGTCCGTCACGCTGCCGAAGGCCGAGGAGGCCAAGCCGCGCCAGATCGAAGTGAAGGTCGCGTAAGGCCGCTTAAAGACGTCTTGGGATCTGGAGAAGAGCTACCGTCACGGTAGCTCTTTTTTTTTGTTTAATCGCTGGCGTACGGCCACCATGACTTCGGGCACCGACATCGAGCGCAGACATACGGTGTCGAACCCTGGGCAACGACGCTTGTAGCAAGGGCTACAGGGCACGGCCTTCCAAACGACCTCGTCTCCCCTTCCGAACGGCCCGTTTCTCGCCGGATCGGTCGGTCCGAAGAGACCCACCACCGGCACGCCAAACGCCGAGGCGATGTGAAGCGGGCCGGTGTCTCCACCCACGAAGAGCCGCGCGCGTTCGAGATAGGGGATCATCTCGCGAAGCGCCGTGGCCGGAGCCAGCCGCGCCGCCCCATCCGAAGTCGCCACGATGCGCTCCGCCATGCCGTCCTCGCCCGGCCCCCAGAGCACGAGACTCGGAAGGCGTAACTCCCGCCGTATCTCGGCGGCGAGCGCTCCGTACCTCTCCGGACTCCACCGCTTGGTGGACCAACCGCCTCCCGGGTTGAGAGCTACGAAGTCCGAGAGTCCGACCGAAGCAAGCCCCTGCTCGGCTCGCGAACGTATCTCCTCCGGCACGGCGATGGGGAACGCGCGGTCGGTGGTCTCGATTCCGATCGCCCTCAATAGATACAGATTCCTATCGATGACGTGTGGTGTTTCGTCCGGCGGTGACAGGCGCTTGTGGGTGAAGAGGCTCGAGCCCGATTCCCGCAGATGCCCCCGGGCGAAGCCTATCCGTTTCCCGCTTCGGGTCAGCCGTGAGAGTACGCCTGATTTCCATAATCCCTGAAAGTCGAAGACCGCGTCGTACCGGCGCGAGCGCATCGCACGCAGCCGTTCGGCGATCGCAACCCACGTGCCGGGCGCAAAGAACCGCCTTCGCCACCTAAGCGTATCCACCTCCAGCAGCTCGTCGAGACACGGGTTGTCGATCAGGATTTCCTTGGAACGGGACTCCACCAGCCAGTCGATATGCGCCTCGGGGAACGCGTGTCGAAGCGCGGCGAGTGCGGGAAGCGTGTGCACGATGTCGCCGATCGAGCCCAGCTTGACGATGAGGATGTTCACGACTCTTGAAACCGCTTCCGCAGCAACCCGATGAGATCTCGCGTGGAATGATTCTTGGGATCGCCGACGATTTTGGTGACACCACCGATGCGCTTCATCTCCTCGCGCTCGGGGACGCTTTGCTCGGTGTAGTCGGTGCCCTTACAGTGGATGTCCGGCCGGAGGGTCTCGATGAGAGAAGCCACCGTCTCCTCCTCGAAAACGATGACTAGATCGACGGCCTGCATCGCGGCAACAAGCTCAACACGCTCGGCGGCGTTCATGAAAGGACGATCCGGCCCCTTGAGGGCTGCGACCGAGCGGTCGTCGTTCACGGCCACCACCAGGAGATCGCCCGCCGCCTTCGAACCTTCCAGGTAGCGAACGTGCCCCACGTGGATCAGATCGAAGCAGCCGTTCGCGAGTACCACTCGCTTCCGGGCCTTCTTGGCGTCCGCGACGAGACGCCTCGCCGTCTCGAGATCGACCCGGCGACCCAAATCAGTCCCTTTTGAGGGAGTCGTCCGAGCTGACCGCCGCCGCCAGCTCGTCACGAGAAACGGTGGCCGTGCCCCGCTTCATGACCACGATGCCCCCGGCGTAGTTGGCTAGGAGTACCGCTTCATAAAACGTGGCCCCCGCCCCCACCGCGAGAGTGAACGTGCTGATCACGGTATCGCCCGCGCCGGTCACGTCGGCTACCTCGTCGGTGCCGAAAACAGGAATGTGTCGCGTGGCGCGGCGTGGCTCGAAGAGCATCATGCCCTTGCTCCCTCGGGTCATGACGACGGCTTGTCCTCGCAAGCGGCGCAACATCCGTCGACCAGATCGCTCCACCGCCGCTTCGTCGTCTCCGTGCTCGACCCCAAGCGCCGCTTCCACCTCCGGCTCGTTGGGCGTCGCGGCGGCATAACCGGGATAGTCGAGAATATTGTAGCGGGAATCGAGAATGGCCAGCTTTCTCAAAGACGCGGCGCGCTTCGCGAGCGACCGGCTGAGCTCGGGCGAGACGAGCCCATAGCCGTAATCCGAAACCATCACCACGTCGGCCCGAGGAAGCAGCTCCGCCACCGCGCGTTGGATTTCCCGGCGGACGCCCCTCGCGGAGTTCGCGTGACTGTTGCGATCGATGCGAACCACCTGCTGCTTCGTCGCATTGGGACCGCCAGCCAGAATGCGTGTCTTGGTCGGCGTCTCGTACGAGGGCCGTGTCGAGATCGCAGAGGTATTGATGCGGGCGTGGCGGAATCCGGCAAGGAGCTCGCGTCCCGACGGATCCTTACCCACCAATCCCACGGTCAGCGGCCGCCCTCCGAGCGACGCGATGTTGGCCACCGCATTCGCACCTCCGCCGGGAACGACCTGAGTGCGATCGTGATTGAGAATGAGAACGGGAGCCTCACGGCTAACGCGGGAGATCCGGCCGTAGACGTACTCGTCGGCCACGAGATCGACCACCGCAAGCACCTTCACGCGGCCGAAACGCTCGACGATATCGAGCAAGCGGCCTCTCGTGGGCTCCGCCATCACGCTTTCGCTTCCGAGAAAATCTCGACCAACGCCGAATAGAGGTTGGGCGCAACCCAATCTGGCTGGCGAGCCCAGCCTGCGCTCTGATGCTCGTAGTAGCCTCGGCCGAAACCGGTAAGCACCAGAGCCGAACGCGCCCCTACACTCCATCCCATCTCGAGATCGGTGTAGCTGTCGCCGATGACGACGGAGCGTGAAAGATCCGCATCGAGATCTTTTTCCGCCCGATGCAGCATTCCCGGCCGCGGCTTGCGGCATTCACAGTCTTCTGGCATGGGTCCATGAGGACAGTAATAGATCCCGTCGAGATGAGCGCCCGATTGGGAGAGCGTGGCCTTTAGCTGCTCGTGGACTTCATGAACTAGCGACTCCTTGTAGAGCCCACGGGCGACGCCGGACTGATTCGTGACCACGACCGCGAGGTACCCCTCGCGATTGATCAAACGGATCGCCTCGGTGGACCAGGGAAACAGGCGAAACAAACTAATGTGGTTGACGAACCCCACCGGCTCGTTGAGCGTTCCGTCGCGATCCAGAAAGATTGCGGGCTTGCCGCTCACCGTGACGCCGCCTCGGCCCTCTGGCGAGAGCCCTTCCCCTCCAGCAGATCGACCGCCGCGCCATAGACGTCTTCGACTGTCACGCGGTCCATGCAGCGGTGATCGATGGGGCATTCTTTCAACAAGCAGGGGCTGCACTCCACGTGTTGGCGTACCACACGGGATTTTAGGCCCAGAGGACCCGTCTCCCGTTCATCGGTCGGACCAAACACCGCGACCGTGGGAACACCCAGAGCCGACGCCACGTGCATCGGACCCGAGTCGTTGCTGATCAGAACCGAGAGTCTTCCCACGATTCCCATAAGCTCCGTAAGCGAGGTCCTACCCGCTAGACCGATGGAAGACGAGGTCAGATGCCCGCGAATCTCCTCCGCCATCTCGTCCTCCCCTGCTCCACCCAGAATGACGATGCGCGCGTCATGAGAAGCGGCCAACCGATCGGCGACCTCGGCGTAGCGCTTCGGCATCCAGCGTTTCGCCGAGCTGTTCGTCGCGCCGGGATGAATGCCCACCAACGACTCGCCTGAACGCCCGCCGTTTGCTTCGAGGAGCGCGGACGCGCCTTGTCTCATCGACTCGTGAAGATTCAAATGTGTGTCCGGCTCGCCCGTCTCTACCCCGAGATGACGCAGCAAGTCGAGATAGTAGTACGCTTGGTGGTGCCCGAAGGGTCGGTGTGCCGGAGGCACCGCCCTGGTCAAGAGAAAGCCTCGCCCATCGTGCCCATACCCCCACCGATCCGGGATGCGGGCCGCCCACACGATGGCAGCGGAGCGAAACGAGTTCGGAAAAAGAACCGCCAGATCGAAGCCGGACTCACGAAGCCTCGACGCGACGCGTCGGAATCCAGACAGGCCACGATCCTTGCCGGGGTCGTAGGACAGCGTGCGATCGACTGCCTCGCACCCTCGGTACAGATCTTCGACCCACGGTTTGGCGAAAACGGTCAGTTGCGACTCCGGATACGCCTGTCGCAAGTAGCGGAGCGCACCCAGCGACATCACCGCGTCGCCGATCCAGCTCGGCGCGTAGACGAGGACGGAATGGCTCGACTTGCTCAACTGGCTTCCTCTTCAGGAACGGACGCTTGCCCGTTGCGCTCTTCCGGTGGGCGGGTCTTCCATCGCCGATGCTGCCAGAGCCAGAACTCCGGATTCCGACGTACGTAGCCCTCTTGTACTTCCGCACACTGCTGTGTCAACAGCTCGATCGCGCGACGTCGATCCATGTTCTTGTACGCGCCGGGGTAGATAGGCTTCTCGTAGACCATGCGGTATCGACCGTCGGCCAAGGGGAGCGTGTAAGCCGGTACCAGGGCCGCCCCGGTCTTGAGGGCGATCCAGCTCGCCACCGGGGTCGTGGCCGCTTTCCGCCCAAAGAAGTCGACGAAAAGTGCGTCCTCGTTAGAAACATTCTGATCGGTGATCACGGCCACCGATTCTCCGTCCTTCATCATGCGCATGACGCGTTGAAGGGCCCGTTGCTTGTAGAGCACGGTGTTCCCGCCCGCGGTCCGGATCTCCTCGAGCCATCTATTGAAATAGAGGTTGTCTTGGTCGCGAGCCACCACCGCGATCGGTCCATAGCGGTAGCCGTGAGCGATGCCGTGGAACTCCCAGTTGCCGAAGTGAGACCCGACCAGCAGGACTCCCTTACCGGCTCGTTTCGCACTCTCGATGTTCTCGATGCCCTCGAACTCGACGATCTTCTGGAGCTTTTTCCAACGCGGCGTCCCGAACGAGATGAGCTCGAAGAGCATCGCCCCGAAGTGGCGGAACGCGCCGCGCGCGATGGCGTACTTTTCGTCCGCGGTCTTGGTGGAGCCGAAGGCGAAATCAAGGTTCGTGAGGGTCACCGCTCGGTGCTTGGCGTCTAGAGCGAAGACGATCCCCCCGGCCGTCCTTCCCAACGCGAGTCGAGCCCGGCGAGGGAAGGGTCTCATCGCATAGCCCACGAAGAGCGCTGCCAGGTATTCTGCGTAGTGTCGAGCTCGAGTCATCTAAAGGTTTGTTTCCGAGCCACTTCTGAGCAAACGGCTGGCCTCCCCCCCAAAGCACCTTCGATCATACAACGAGTTACGGACCGGTGAAAAGCATAACTTTCTGACAGGCTAGCCTTTACAGGTCCTTTGGGGAGGTTCTAGCGAGGACTTCCCGGAAGCGAATCCAGAAGCGCTTCGAAAACTTCCTGCTCGAGGACGCGGCACTCGAGCACGGCGCGGTAAAGCGGAACCGGCGTCTTTTCGACCGCCGTCATCTTCACCGCGTCTTTTCCCGTCGTCACCACGGCTTGCGCTCCTGCTCTTCGGGCGTCTTCCAGAAGTCGCGCGACCTCGTCCGGCCGCCACGGATGGTGATCCCGGTTGGCACGAGACCACACGATCCGCGCGACACACTCCTCGAGGTCCTCTTGGAAGCGGTCGGGCTTGGCAATGCCGGACAGGAGTCCGATGGACTCCCCCCGCAACCCTTCCGCGGGAAGGCGAGCGTCCGACGAGGGGATCGATTGGAATCCGGAAATCGTGCTCACCGATCGAAAAACGGGGCGCTCTTTGGCGAGCCAAGGTAGCACGCGCGACGCCAGAGTCTCCGCCGGTCGTCCCTCTCGCCAGCGCGTCCAGATGAGAGCTCCCGCCCGATCCAGATTAGACAACGGCTCGCGCAGCCTACCGGCCGGCAACAGCCGAAGGTTGTCCGCCGACTCGTCGGCATCGATGCAGACGAGATCCAAGTCGCGAGACAGCCGGCGGTGCTGGAATCCATCATCGAGGATGAAGATTTGCTCGCCCCTTCGGCGAAGGAGCTCGAGCCCCGCCTCATAGCGGTCAGCCCCGACGGCCACCGCGAGCCCGGGAACCTGCTCGGCCAGCTCGAGAGGCTCGTCCCCGCCCTTAGCCGCCGTGGTGAGCACGGACTGTCCCTCGGAGACTACAACCATACGGCCGGCTTCCTCGCGCCCGTATCCCCGGGAGAGAACTCCGACCGCCCGGCCACGCGAGAGAAAGTGACGGGCGACGCACGCCACCATCGGCGTTTTCCCGCTGCCACCCACGGTGATGTTCCCCACGCTCACCACCGGTTCGGGAAGTCGTCTCGCCGAGATCGTGCCCGACTGGTAGAGCCACCTGCGTGTCGCCACCGCCGCTCCATAGGCCCACGAGGCAGGTACGGCCGCGGGTTGGAGGAGGCTTCGCAAAACTGAGCGGCTCATGCCGCTGTTCCCACCGCCTGACGAGCGCTCTCGATGGTCTTCTGGCCGGCACCACGATTGGCGTCCACGAGCTGCCGCGCCCGCGCGCCGATGTCCGCGCGCAGACCCTCCTCTTCGAGGAGGCGCCCAAGAACCTCCTCGAGCTCCTCGCGTCCACTGACCTGAATCGCGGCGGCGGCTTCGAGGAAAGACGAGGCGATTTCCTGGAAGTTGCTCATGTGGGGACCAAAGACGACGGGCTTTCCCTCCGCGGCGGGCTCGATGATGTTGTGACCTCCCCAAGTCGCAAGGCTTCCTCCCATGAACACAAGGTCGGCGGCACTATAGATTGAAGCGAGCTCGCCCATGCTATCAAGGATCATGATGTCCGCTGCGGCGGCTGGTTGTTGGAGAGAGGAACGTCGGACGACCGGAAGCTCCCGCACATCCGCGAGCTTCACGACCTCGTCGAAGCGCTCGGGATGACGCGGTGCGATCACCAGGAAGAGATCCGGGTGCGCCTTTAGCAACGATCGGAACACGTCGAGCAAGATTTCTTCTTCGGGCGCGAGCGTGCTCCCCGCCACCAACACGGTGCGGCCGGAAGGGATGAGCTGCGCCGCGGGAGAAGGCGCCTCCTGACTCGGAAGGACGGCGTCGAACTTCAGGCTTCCGGTAACGCTTACCTTCGCCGGGTCGGCGCCGAGCTCGATGATGCGCTCGGCGTAGCGCGCATTCTGCATGCAGAAGCGGTCCACCGGTCGCAGATAGTGCTTCAAGAACCAGCGGATGAGCCGGTAGCGACGGAAGGAGCGGTCGGAGATCCGACCGTTGACCAGCATCGTTGCCGCTCCCGCTTCGTGACAGGCGCGCAGCATGTGAGGCCATATCTCCGTCTCGACAACCAGCAGAGCCTGCGGGCGAATCCGGGCGACCACGCGGCGCACCGCGAAGCGCCAGTCGAAAGGGCAAAAGAAGATCCCGTCGGCATCGCGCAGCTGTCGATCCGCGACCTGCTTTCCGGTGAGCGTAGTCACCGAAACGAAAACGGGCTTGCCAGGGAACGACTCGCGCAGCAGCGGGAGCAGTGCTCTGGCGGCGATGACTTCCCCGACCGAGACGGCGTGCACCCAGATAGAGGATTCCCCCTGCGAATCGATAGAGCTCGGGAGAAACCCCAACCGCTGTCGGAGCGATGGCCAGTACTTGCCGGACACAAGTCCGCGATAGAGAAAATAAGGCAGGCTGAGAAGCGCGCCCAGCGTCAGTACCAGGCTATAGAAAAGATACATGAAACAGCCGACTATACGGCTCTGGGTCGCACCTGTCAATGAGGTGGAACAAGCCTTGTAAAACCTACTTTTTGTGCCTGTTAGCGACCTGGGCCGTGCCCTCGTAGGCAGCCGTCCGAACTCGCTTTCTGGCGTCAGTCGGCGGAGGCGCCAAACTGAGACGCTGTCAGACGCGGTCCGGACTCGCTTTCGGCCGTCGATGGGCCGAGTGCGAAACTGGGACGGAGTTAGACCCCCTGTTTGGCGTCAATAAACGGAGGTGCCACGAGTCAACGTGGTCAGACGCCGGTGCCAAACTCAGGCTAGCCAGACGGCGCTTTGACAGGTGTCGCGTCCACTCTTATACTCTGCATCTTACCTTTTCAGGCAATTCGAACATTTGGGCAACCCCAAGGAGCGATCGATGGCAATCAAAGTAGGCATCAACGGTTTTGGACGCATCGGCCGGAATATCTTCCGTGCCACGATGAACGACAAGGACATCGAGATCCTTGCGGTCAATGACATCACGGACGCCAACGCGTTGGCCTACCTCCTGAAACACGACTCGGTGCTGGGTAATCTCGACACGGACGTGCACGTGGACGGCGACACGATCCAGGCGGGCTCCCACCGGTTCAAGGTTCTGACCACGAGGGATCCCGGAGAGCTTCCCTGGAAGGCTCTCGGTGTGGACATCGTGGTGGAGTCGACTGGGCTCTTTACCAAGAAGGAAGACGCCGCAAAGCATCTCTCAGCCGGAGCAAAGAAAGTCATCATCAGTGCCCCGGCCAGGGGGGAGGACCTCACGATCGTCATGGGAGTCAACCACGACAAGTACGAGCCCGACCAACACCATGTTCTGTCCAACGCGTCCTGCACGACCAACTGCTTGGCCCTGGTGGCTAAAGTCATCCACGAGCAGTTCGGGCTGGTCAGCGGGATCATGACCACCGTGCACTCCTACACGAACGATCAGCGCCTGCTCGATCTACCGCACAAGGACTTGCGTCGCGCTCGCGCCGCCGCCCTGTCCATGATCCCCACGACCACCGGTGCCGCACTCGCAGTGAGCCGCGTGCTTCCCGAGCTCGAGGGGCGACTGGACGGAATCTCGGTCCGCGTGCCGACCCCGAACGTCTCGCTCACCGACCTGACCGCCGTCCTGGAGAAGAAGGTCACCGTCGATTCGGTGAATCAAGCTCTCGAGCAGGCCGCGGGTAAAGAGCTCAAGGACATCCTCGCCGTCTCCCACGAACCCCTCGTGTCCATCGACTTCAAGGGTAACCCTCATTCTTCCATCGTGGACGCGCCCTTCACGAAGGTCGTGGGCGACCACTCGGTCAAGATCCTCTCGTGGTACGACAACGAATGGGGGTTTTCCTGCCGGGTGAAAGATCTGATCAAGTACGTCGCGTCCAGGGGCTAGACGCAGGTCATGGTGACTGCTACCTAAAGTAACGGTGACAGCTACTTAATCTTTTGTGGGGATGTCCCGCCGGATGTGGGGATGTCCCGCCGGATGTGGGGATGTCCCGCCGGATGTGGGGATGTCCCGCCGGATGTGGGGATGTCCCGCCGGATGTGGGGATGTCCCGCCGGATGTTGAATTTGGGGTAGCGGCGGCTCCTTGGCCGGCCTAAGAATAGGTCTGCCAATAAACCGTCTCCAGAGGGGGACAAGGAGCCACCAATGCCTAGGAAATCGAAGAAGCCAGTAAGAAAGCAAACGCACTCGCCTACGGGCAAGGTAGTTGGCCAAGTCGGTCAGATACTGCTACCGATGATAGCTGGGATCGCGGCCACGAAGGCGGATCTGACGGAATGGGTGTACGAGCAAGGACTGACAGCTCTGCACCTACTGCTCAGAGAGGACGCCGAGGAGATCGCGGGGCTCAAGGGCAAGCACGAGAAGGAGCGAACTCATAACCACTGTGGGAGCACGAACGGAGAGCTGAGCTTCGGTGGTCGTCGCATCCAAGTGTCGCGACCTCGAGTTCGCTCGAAGTCGGGCGAGGAGGCGTCGCTTCCACACTTCGAAGCCTTCCGCGAAGAAGACCCGCTTCCAGAGCGAGTGTTGAATCAGATCTTGGTGGGGGTATCGACCCGAAATTACGAATCGAGTCTGGACAAACCCGCGGCCAAGTTGAAGTCTCGTGGCACGAGTAAGAGTGCCGCCAGCCGTCACCTCGTGAGCCAGACGACTAAGAAGCTCGAGGAATACCTGTCTCGGCGGCTAGAGGAGTTCGAGCTTGCGGCACTGATGCTGGATGGCCTTGAGGTGGCCGGACAGACCGTCGTCGTAACTCTCGGTATCACAATAGATGGAACGAAGGTGCCCCTGGGTATATGGCTGGGCTCGACGGAGAACTCTCGGGTGTGCACCGCGATGTTGCAGGACCTTCTCGAGCGAGGCTTGCGCGTCGATGAGTCGATTCTCTGCGTAGTGGACGGAGGCAAAGGCATCCGCAAGGCACTCGTCGACGTTTTGGGGGACCTCGCGGTCATCCAAAGGTGCCAGATCCATAAACTCCGGAATCTTCGCTCGTACCTTCCCAAGTCTCGTCACGCCTACGTGCTCCAGACGATGAAGGAAGCCTACAAGTGCAAGAGTGCCGACAAGGCGCGCAAGCGACTTCAGGCATTGGTGTCGTGGCTCGAGCGAAACGGCTACGACGAAGCTGCCGGAAGCCTTCGTGAAGGGATGGAAGAGACACTCACGGTCGTGAAGCTCGCGCTGCCCGCCTTACTTCGCCAGTCTCTTGCCACGACGAACGCCATTGAGAATCTCAACGGAACCATTCGCAGAGTATCGAGAAACGTCAAGCGTTGGTAGAGTCCTTCCATGGTTCGCCGATGGACCGCTCTTGGCGTCGTCACCGCGCAGAAAAAGTTCCGGCGTATCAAAGGCTATCGCCATATGGGCGCTCTCGTTCACGCGCTTAGAAGCAAACAGAAATCTCTTGACAGCGATGAGTTTGCTGCCTAAGAGTATTCACAGGTGCCGCCGCTACCCGACCAAATTCAACAGCGGCCGGGACATCCCCTCTTTTGGCAGCGGAAAGATTAAGTAGCTGTCACCGAATTAGGTTTGCTGCGGAACCTGTGACAGGACGCTCATCAGCACTTTGAGCGCGTCGATTTCCGTGAAGATCCCGACGAGATCTTCTCCGTTCACTACCGGGACGGCCCCCACTTTCTTTCCCACCATGAGCTGCACCGCTTGGCGCAGCTCGGTGTCCGCCGTCAAGGTAAAGGGCTCCCGCGTCATGATTCGGGAGATGGGAGTGCTCGCGAGAACCTCCTCATACTTGCCGATGTCCACCCCGCTCAGAACCGAAGGTGAGGCTTTGCGAATGTCTCGGTCGGTCACGATGCCTATTAGCCTCGATCCCTGGACGACGGGAAGGTGGCGGATGTGATGTTGGCGAAGGAGCTCGACGGCTTCCTTCATATTGGCATCTTCGCCGACCGTGAACGGCTCTTTGGTCATATAGTCGCCGACCCGCATTTCGATCCCTCCAAATCCTTAGATTTTCTAGGATTGCCCTCATTGTAACCCGGAAGTGACCTTCTGCCAAGGGTTAAGGGGGGCCCGCCAAGGCGCTCGACACGACCGCAACCTCGTATACCAAGCCCCTAGCGGAGGAACCTGGCGGCGTGCTCGTTGCGAGGCGACGAAAAACGAAGCTCAGTTACGTGCACTGGGACGGGACCGGACTGTGCGTCTACGCGAAACGTCTCGAAGAGGGAAAGTTCGCATGCCTGTGGTCCAGCGGTGACGGCGAGCCAGTGCGACTGACGACGACAGAGTTGTCGTTGTTTCTGGAGGGGAGCCGGTTGGTCGGAAAAATATCTTTGTCACCTCCTGAAATGAAGCATTTTTCACTTGCCGTGAGATCGTCTCTATGATCTAATCGTATTCCGTGGTTCGCATAAAAAACGAACACGACCTCGAAACACTCCGCCAGATAACTCTCCTCGTTGATAACGAGAACCAGCGCCTCGTCAATGAAAACGTTCGTCTGCGAGTGGAACTGGCGAGACTCCATGGTGTGCCGGAAACGGAGCAACTTGAACTGTCGGTTCTCAAGCAACTACAGGAAAAGCGAGAGAGCATTTTCCGCATCGACGAAAAGCGGACCCGGAAGAAAACGAAGGCTAAAAAGAACAAGAAGAAAGGGCACGGCCCGCGCGAACAGCCTCATCTTCCCGTGGTCGACAAAGTAATCGAACTCGCCGAGACAGAGAAAAAGTGCTCGGTGTGCGACGGCGAGCTGGGCGAGATGGCGGGTCAATACGAGGAATCGGAAGTGGTGACGGTGGTGAAGCGGAGCTTCGTCATCGAACGGCATTTGCGGAAAAAGTACCGCTGCCGATGTAACGCGAACGTCGTCACCGCACCGGCGGCGACGAAGCTTCAGCCCGGAGGCCGCTACTCGGTGGAGTTCGCGACCGAAGTGGCCATCAGCAAGTACCTGGACCATATGCCTCTCGAGCGCCAGGTTCGGATGATGCGCCGCGAAGGGCTAGATATCGACAGCCAGACGCTGTGGGACCAGCTGAACGTACTGGCACGTCATCTGAATCCGGTGTACGACGCTCTGGGAGAGAAGGTTTTGGAGTCACCCGTCATCCACGCCGACGAAACGCGGTGGCCTCTGATGGGCTCGATGAAGAAGTCGGCGGGCACGGTGTGGGGCGTTTCGAGTCCGGACATCGCGTACTACCGAATGCTGCCGACGAAATCGACGGAAGATGGCCAAAAGGTGCTGGGGACCTACTCCGGCATCGCGGTTGTGGACGGCTACGCGGTGTACGAGGTGCTAGCTCGTGCCGGTCCAGACGGCTACGCGGCTCGTGCCGGTCCACAGTTTCGTCTCGCCCACTGCTGGGCGCACGTGAAAAGAAAGTTCGACGAAGCCAGCGAGCACTACCCGCAAGCTTGCTCCGAAGTGCTTCGTTTGATCGGAGAGCTGTACGAAGTCGAACGCGAGGTCCCGGGTCCGTTTCCCGGCGATGAAAAAGCTCAGAAACTGAGACTTCGTTTACGCAAGCAACGTTCGCAGCGGATCTTGAAAGCGATTCGGCAATGGGGCGGGAGCCAAAGAAGATTGCCGCGAAGCGACTTCGGCAAGGCGGTCCGCTACATGCTGGAGAGATGGGAGACACTCACGCTGTTCGCCGAAAACCCTCTCGTCTGGCTTGACAACAATCACGCCGAGCGCGCCCTGAGGGAACCTGTCGTCGGTCGCAAAAATCACTACGGCAGTCGATCGAAACGCGGAACCGACGTCGCAGCGCTGTTCTACACCCTGTGCGAGACCGCGAAGCTTCAGAACGTCGACCCCAGGGCCTACATGCTCGAAGCGGCCTACGCCGCCATCAACCAGCCAGGAACCGTGTTACTCCCCGACGCCCTACGCGACAACTCCGCTGCGTAGCTTCTCCTCCGAATCGCGACGTTCCAACCCGCTCCAGTAGGGCACGGCGAGGAGTTACAATGCTACCACCCACGATGGCCACGTGGTGCTTGACAGCAAAATCTCTCAGACACTGGACGCTCGGGCCGTCGTCCATGTCCTCGGCCACTTGAATCTGGTCGCCCTCGCGGCCGATAAACGGAAAATTCTCGGGGAGAGAAAGAAGCTGCGCCCCGCCCTCCACCGCTTCTTCCATGAGAGAGTGCGCCCGAACGAGGTTCGCATCCCGATTCCCGGTGGAGCACATCTGGATCGCGGCAACGCGCAGGATGTCTCGGTCTTCAACCATCGTTCATCCCCCGTCTACGTCGTCTACGGCGGGAAAGCTTACATCAACCCGACGGGTTTGAAAAGATGGTACGCACGTCACCGCGAGATCGGCAGTCGCATCGCAAACTCCGTCCCATTACCCACCTCGCTGCTCACCTCGATGGTGCCCTGGTGATCCTGAATGATGCGATAGCAGATCGAGAGTCCCAGGCCCGTCCCCACCCCCACACCCTTGGTCGTGAAACCCGGGTCGAAGACCCGCTCCAGATTCTCCGACGAGATTCCCATCCCGGTATCCGCGAAACGGAGTACGACGTGATCCCCGTCGCGAGCCGTTGTAATGGTGATCGTCCCCTTCTGTTTCATCGCTAAAATCGCGTTGTTCAAGAGATTCATGAAGACCTGGTTGAGCTGGCTGGAAAAACACACGACCTCAGGCAGATCACCATAGTGCTTCACGACCTCGACGCCCTTCTTGAGCTCGTGCGCAAGCAGCGTCAGCGTGCTGTCGATACCCTCGTGCAAATCCACGCGCTTTTCTTCGGATTCGTCCAGCCGGGCGAAGTTTCTGAGAGATTTCACGATGGACGAGATGCGTTCACAGGCCAGGAGCTCCGTCTCGGAGGCTTGCTGCAGTATTTCCACGGCGCGCTGTAGCTTCTGGTCTTCCGCGAGCTCCGCTGGCATGTCCTCCGCCTCGATACGTTTCTTGACGATTTCGGCCGCGCGCTTCACCAAGTCCGTGTTGGCCGAGATCGATCCGATGGGTGTGTTGATCTCGTGCGCCACCCCCGCCACCAACATACCGAGCGACGCCATCTTGCCGGACTGGACGAGCTGCGCCTGCGTTTCCCGCAGCTCCCGATTCGCTCGCTCCAGCTCGGCGGTTCGAGCGCGGACTCGATCTTCGAGAGTCTCGTTCAGCCGCTTTAGGTTCTCATGGGCCTCGGCCAACTCCTTGCGACGTTGCTCCGCGGCTTGGACCAACCGTGCGTTGTGAATGGCGCTGGCCGCCTGATTGGCAACGATCGTGACCAGGGTCTCGTCACGATCGCTGTACGTCCTCTGCTCGGCGCTTTCGACGGAAAAGACGCCGATGAAATCGTCCTTGATCATGAGCGGGATGGCGATCTGACTTTCTACATCCGGGAGGCCCGGCACCGGTGTGGCCTCTCCTAGCTCACCGGCTCTCCCCGCGTCCTTCATCTGCTTCCGGATAGCGGCGATGTAGCCTCTTTGCTGGCCCAGGTTGCTGGCCCGCATCATCCGCCTCTTCTTGGCAACCACGCCGATGAATCCGGTGCCAACCTGAACCCTGCCTCCGAGTGTCCCGTCTTCATAGCCTCGACTCGCAACCACAACCAAGCTCGTGCCGGAGTCGTCGACTAGAAGGATGAGCGCGTGATGGAAACCGAAGAGGTCATCCATAGTGTGGAGGACGACATCGTAGATGTCTACGAGTTCCAGGGTCGAATTGATGTCCGACGAAACCTGCTGAAGGATACGAATTTCCGCCGACTTTTGCGCCAGCTCTTCGACCAGCTCTTCGGTCGTGGGTCGCCGCTTGACCACGGGTCGCTGGCCCTTAGGAGACGGGACCGTACTGGATCTTCTCCACCGAGGTCACGCGGTAAATATCTGCTGCCTTTAGCTTGAACACGTCCGACATGCCGGTCATCGAGGCGATGGCTTCGATCTGCATGTCCATCGCGTCGAAGGTGGAACCTTCGGTCTCCGAGTGGTCGAACTCGAGGTAGAGGCTCCAGTAAGCGAAGCCCTCGATATCATTCAAGTTGATGCAGGCACGCGGATTCTCTTGAATGTTGCGGACGGTTTTGCTGAAGAATTGGTTGGACAGTGCTACGTGTCCAGCATCCACATAATACACTCGGGAGATATCGGTGGCGTTGGGTATGCCGTCCCGCGAGCAGGTACCCACCTGGGCCGGGATCCCATTTTCCATTACCGGCTTGATCTCACCAGGAAGCTTGACGTCTCCCATCACCCTTCCTCCGACACGATCCTGCGCCCGGCTCCCGGGCCTGGTGTCTGATCGTAGATCTCCCGCACTTTGAAAGTCACGGCGAGCGAGGGCTTTCTAAACCGAACGGTGCAACTCTCTTCCGAGAAACCAAACAAAGGTACCCAGAGTTTCCGGAAGCGCTCTCCGATTCGGTCGACCACCGAGATGTCCCCGTCACTGGCGGGTCTGGTACCAACATGATCACCCTTGAATTGATAGCACTCGTGGGCGTCGACAGCCGGGTTAGGGGGTTTGCTGGCTTTGGGTCCCGAGGTGCTCCCCAGCACGACGAAAGTGAGCTGGCCGTTGTCTTCGAGGCAAGGGATGAGGGTCTTGGCGTGATCGCCGGGAAAAAGGCACGTAAGGGTTTCCCCGTCGTCACCGGCGATCCATCCCGTGACGAAGTGAAGGTAGGGCACAAGCTTGTCGTCTCGGGTAGCCACAAACCCCACGGTCGCGCCTTCTAGAAACCTTACAATCTCCTCTGGGATCATTTTCGGTGCTTGCGTGCGCTCCAGTTCCTTTCCACCGGTAAGTTAACGCACCGATGCTTCCGTGTCCAACGAGCCCCTGTACTAATCATGTACTAATATAGGAGGCGATGAAAAAGCTCGTCCTGCTCCGACACGGAGAAAGCACCTGGAACCAGTCGAATCGTTTCACCGGCTGGACGGACGTAGGATTGACCGAAAAAGGAACTTCGGAAGCCATCGAGGCCGGGCGTATCCTGCTCAAAGAAGGCTACGAGTTCGACGTGGCCTATACCTCGCTCCTCAAACGCGCCATCAAGACGCTCTGGCTGGCGCTCGAAGAAATGGATCTCATGTGGATTCCGGTGCATCGGAGCTGGAGGCTGAACGAGCGGCACTACGGCGCGCTACAGGGACTCAATAAGGCGGAGATCGCCGAGAAACATGGTATCGAACAGACCCAACTGTGGCGCCGCAGCTACGACGTGCCACCACCCGCCCTCGCGCCTAACGACGAACGCTACCCCGGCAACGATCCGCGGTACGCCGACCTGAGCCCCGACGAGCTTCCACTCACCGAGTGCCTCAAGGACACGGTCGAGCGGTTTCTTCCCTATTGGAAAGACACTATTGCCCCGGCCGTGCAAAGCGGCAAACGCGTCGTCATTTCCGCCCACGGCAACAGCCTGCGCGCGCTGGTGAAGTATCTCGACAACGTCGCGGAGGAAGATATCGTGGGACTTAACATACCGACCGGCATCCCTCTCGTCTACGAGCTAGAAGACGATCTCACCGCGATACGCAGCTTCTACCTGGGAGATCCGGACGCGGTGAAACGCGCCACCGCCGCCGTGGCCGGACAGTTGAAGAAGAAGCGCTAAGACCGGACTTACCGGGCGGCGAAAGGGCTGTCGAGATACTTACTCGCGAATTCGTGCGAGTCCTCGAACTCGCTCAACTCTCGCACGACCTGGTACTGCGAGACGGCTTCTTCCCGCTTGCCGAGGAGGTCCAACATTTCGCCCGCCCGCAGATGGGAAAGCGCTTTCTCCCGCTCCGGAGTACCGGGATCCTGCGTCGCTTCCAGGAAAAGCGCGAGTGCTCTCTCTCGCGCGCCTAGCTCGACCAGCCGTGCTCCCGCGGTGTAGCGAAACGTCCCGAGCGGGACTTTCTGGTAATTTTTCCTGCCCTCTTCGGCGAGACGGACGACTTCCAAGTAGGTTTCGATCGCTTGTTCCCGCTCCCCCAACTTTTCCAGGATCTGTGCCTTGTTCAAATGCAAGAGAAAGTTCTCCGGATATCGCCGGTGGAGATCCTTCGCAACGCGGAAGGCGTATTCGTAATACCCTTCCCTTACATAGAGGATCATGAGCAGCACGCGGGCTTCGGTGGCCATGAACATGGCCTTGTCGGCAGTGGTTACCAGGTACTCGAAGCCTCGGGCCTCGCTTCCGCGATAGCCGGCGATAGTCGTGATCCATTTCAGGTACCAGGGAATGTTGCCCAGCGTGTACTCGTATATACCGACGGTGAGATACGAGTCCCAGAATTCCGGATCTTCCTCGACCAAAGCGTGCTGGTACCGGTAGGCGGCCTTCCCGTGACGCAAGGCGCTCATATAGCTTTGGTCGATCGTAAAAGCGAAGGCGCCCTGCGCGCCCTCCGCAGCACCGAGGTAATAGCGCGCGTCCTTGTCGCCCGGGTGCTCATCGAGATACTTCCGGGCAAGCACCTGGCTCTTTACAATCCCTTTCTCGAAGGCCAACCGGTGCGCCGCAGGCATCTCTCGTTTCGGGGGCCTGGTGAAGTAACCGGGGGAAATGAACTGATCCAGATCCAGCTCCTGACGGGCAAAGAGCTCGCGGAGCCAGTAGGCGATCGCCTGCGCCAGCGGCGGGCCGGGGTGATGGGGACGTTTCTCGCCGAGCTCGGCAAAAAACTGGATCCCTTTGTCGTGCTCCAACCGATAGACGTAGTTGATGCCCTCGTCGGTGATGGCCTTGTATTCTGCGTCCCGGAGGGTCTGGGGCCAAGCCTCAGGAGCCAAGCACACCATCAGAACCGCAACGACAAAGAGAAAACGCATTTCCCTCCAATCGACCAATCTAGCTGTAAGGTAACATTACCTCTATAGCACATTCTTGATGGTCCAGGGAAGCCCGGCTACCATCAGCACCACGAATCCAGCCTCGCGCGCCAGGAGCTGATTGGCGATCCCCTGCAAGTCGCGAAAGCTCCGCCCGACAGGACTTTCCGGCACGATGCCGCCCCCGACTTCATTGCTGACCGCAACGACCCGGCGCTCGGCTGCCGCCCGCGCGAGCTCCGTCACTTCCGAAAGGATGCGCTTCTGCTGTTCCTCCTCGGGAAGCGTCCGATGCTCCCAGGCAAGGTTGGCGAGCCAATTCGTCACGCAGTCCACGACCACGGTCGCCGTCGGATTCGATTCACGCACCGCGCTCACGACGGCCAAAGGTTCCTCGATCGTCTGCCATTCCCGGGGACGCTCGGCGCGATGACGTTCGATGCGCGCCTGCATCTCTTAGTCGCCTTCCGCGCGGGCGGTGGCAAGGAAGACGACCTCATTCGTTCCATTACAAAGCGATTGCGCGTAGCGACTCTTACCGCTCCTCGCACCGCCGAGAACGAGCGTCAACATCTCAGGATGTCCAGGATGTCAGGCCGACTGCGGCGACCAGGACCGCCGTCTCACACAGCTCGCAAGCGGCACCCAACGTGTCACCCGTGACACCGCCGATCGATCGCTTGAACCAGCTTCCCAGAATCCAGCCGATGGCTACGACGACCGCCCAGAGGACCAAACCGTTTGCACCGACCGCAAAGAACGTGATGACGCCAGCGATCGCCGTCGCGCCCAAGAGTTCGAGCCATCCCACATGCTGCGTCAGCGCGGATCCCAACCCGCCTTCTTCGGGTCGCGCGCCCTCCGGGGCCCCCTCGGCGCCGCGAGCGTAAGCGAAAAACCAGCCCAGCGGAACCGCCGCCCAGCGCCCGAGCGTAGGCGCGAGGATGAGATAAGGCACGGCCACACCGCGCGCGACGAGCGTGCTCAACGCGGTCACCTTCACCGCCACCAGAAGAATCAACGTCACCACACCGTACGAGCCCACCACTGGATCGCGCATGATCCCGAGCTTCTCTTCGCGCGACCGACCGCCGCCCAAGCCATCCGCCGTGTCCGCGAGCCCGTCGAGATGAATCGCGCCGGTGATAAGGGCCCAAAACGCCACAACGAAGAGCGCCGTGAGCGGTGCGGGGAACAGAAACGAAAGCTTCAGAACCAGCACGCCGCCGGCTCCGATCGCGGCACCGACCAGAGGAAAGAAGATCGTCGCTCGGCCCACGTCCGCCGCACCGAGCTCCTGCGCCCGCGGCATGGGAACCCGGCTCAGAAACGAGACCGCCGCGGAAAATCTTCTCATCCTGTTCCCGAAATCCCGGCCGATTCGACCCCCGTCCCGCGACCCGTGACGCGAGACGGCTCGCAGCGGGTGAATGCCGCGGTGACGGCACTGACAGCAGTGGTGTTCCCAACGCCCATCTCCCCAAGAGCGAGGATCGCATCGAGCTTTCGGTGCGCCGATCCCACCATTCTAGGTCTCCAGCCCGACCCAACCGAGCACGGTCTTCAAATCCATGGCTTGGCGCACACTCGCGGCGAGCCGATCGAAACGATCCTCCTTTTCCGCGGAGAAGGAGACGAGCTCGGTGGCAGGCGACAGACCGAAGTGAGCGCGGGCGCTGTGAAGGAACGCATACCGGAAGGAATCGCAGTCGAAGAACCCGTGGAGGTACGTACCCAGCGTGAGCCCATCCACACTGGTTGCACCGTCCGGCTGGACTCGAGAGCTGCCCTGGCGCATCAGTTCGAACAAGGGTTCGGCTCCCGACTGGTAATGCGTCACCCCGAGATGGATCTCGTAGCCGGCGAGCTCCCGAGTTGCCATGCTCTGCCCGAACAGCGTGGCCCCGACCAAACGCGCGCGCCGCATCACCGTCTTCTTCTCCCGGACAAGCACGGTGTCGATCGGCAGGAGGCCGAGCCCGTCCACCTTCCCTACCGCCTCCATCCCGTCCGGATCGCGGATCTCCTTGCCGAGTATCTGCATGCCGCCACAAATCCCAAGGGTAATCCCACCGTGACCCCCGTGGGCCCGGATGGCTGCGTCCCAACCACGTTGCCTCAGCCAGGTCAGATCGCTGCTCGTTTGCTTCGATCCCGGCAGGATCAAGACGTCGGCAGCTCCGAGGTCAGCGGGGTCGCAGAGGTAGGCGAGGGCCACAGAGGGCTCGGCGGCGAGAGCATCGAAGTCAGTGAAGTTCGACAGGTACGGGAACACAACCACTCCGATCCGAAGCGCGCGATCCAGTGAGGCCTCCCACAGGGGGAAGGCAGTCCACGCCGGTCCTCGAGCGCGACACTGTCTTCTTCTTCCAGGCCGAGATCCGCCAAGTAAGGAACGACGCCGACGCAACGTTTTCCGAGGCGCTTCTCGATGGAATCGATGCCAGGCTGCAAGAGAGCGCGGTCGCCCCGGAACTTATTGATGACGAACCTCCGGATGCGGTCCCGTTCGTGCGTCTCGAGAAGCTCCAACGTGCCCAGCAGCGCGGCGAAGACGCCGCCCCGATCGATGTCACCCACCAGGAGGCAGGCTGCATCGGCGAGCTCCGCCATCCTCAGGTTGACGATGTCGTGCGCCTTGAGGTTGATCTCGGCAGGAGATCCCGCCCCCTCGAGAACGACAACGTCGTGAGAAGCGGCGAGACACCGGTAGCAATCCACCACCGTCGGGTAGAGCTCTTCGACCCGATCCTCATGGTAGTTGGCGGCGGTGATGTGCCCCCACACGCGTCCTCGGACGACGACCTGCGCGGAGCTATCACTGGACGGCTTGATCAGTATCGGATTCATGTCTACCGAAGGTGGAACGCCAGCCGCCTCGGCTTGCATCGCCTGAGCGCGGCCGATCTCCAGCCCCTCCGGTGTGGCAGCGGAATTGAGAGACATGTTTTGAGCTTTGAACGGAGCGACCCGGTAACCTTGCTGTGCCAGGATGCGACAAAGCGCGGCCGTCAGTAGCGACTCCCCTGTGTGGGACGCCGTGCCGAGCACCATGAGCGCCTTGGCCACTGCGATCCGATCTCTTACTTACCAGGCTCGCGACCAGCCGGACCCCGGGTTCTTGCCGTCGCGGAGCGCACCATCCACGCCGGCGTCTTTTTCCAGACGCCGACCAAAAAGCCACAGGAGATCCGAGAGACGATTGAGGTAGGCAACCACGCCCGCAGGCGTTTTCTCTCCGGCTTCCCCAAGTCGTACCACTTGTCGTTCCGCACGGCGGCACGTCGTGCGAGCGATGTCGAAAGCCGCGGCGGCCGCCTGCTCACCGGGAAGCGCCCAGTCGGCGAGAAGGCCTTCGATCTTCTCCGCTTCGTGCACATCCGCGGTCAAGGCTTCCACCATCTCTTTCGTGACTGCGGGCGGCTCTTTGCCTGTCCCCGGTTTCTTGGTCGATTTCATTGGGCCCGCCGCAACCACCGAGCTCACCGCGAACAGCTCGCGCTGGATCGCCTTGGTGCGATCGCGCACCTCGGCGTTCTCGCAGATCGATCGGGCGAATCCCATCACCGAGATCAGCTCGTCGATAGTGCCGTACGCCTCGACGCGCAAATTGGCCTTGGAGACCCGTTGGCCTCCGATCAGGCTGGTCTCACCGGAATCACCGCGTTCAGTTGAGATACTCATGGCGTCCTTTCTTATTGCTCGCTCGGCTCTTCGCTCGGGCCCAAAACCACGGCCGCATTCCCTGGGCTGCCGGCTTCGCGGCGCCCATTCCTCGCGGCCTGGCTCGATCCCGTCAAAGCAACCACCTAGTTTGGCGGCCAACAGGTGACTTCCTAGATTGCCGAGTAGCGCCGCCGCCTTCTCAGCAACCATAGAAACGTAGGGCCACCGGCTAGAGCGGTCACCGCACCCACTGGAAGCTCGCCGCCACCGAGAAGCGTCCGCGCCACCGTGTCGGCCAGCACCAGAAACGACGCGCCCAGAAGCAACGAGTACGGAAGCACGAGCCGTAGATCCTCTCCGAACAAGGCGCGCACCGCGTGCGGCACGATCAATCCCACGAACCCGATAGGCCCCGCAACCGCCACCGTCGCCCCCACCACCATCGACGAGGCGGCGTACACGATCCGCTCCACGCGACGGACGTCCACACCCAGGCTAGCAGCCGTCTCTTCGTCCACTGCCAGAAGATGAAGATCCCGGGCGGCAAACAAGAGCATCACGACACCGGGCAGCACGAAGAGCGCCACGCGCCAGACCAAGCCGAAGCCCACGATGTCCAAGCTTCCAATCATCCACCGCAAGATCTGCAGAGCGCGCGTGTAATCCGCAAGGTACTGGATCACCAGCACGCCCGCCGCCGCGATCAAGTTCAGGACAATACCCGCGAGAAGAAGCGCACCCGGCAGGACGATCGTTCCGGACGATGCCAGCTTGTAGACGACGAACACCGCCGCCCCCGCGCCGAAGAAGGCCGCGATGAAAACCAACGGGACGCCGGCGATGCTCGCACCGGCACCGAGCGCGATGGCCACGCTCGCCCCCAGCGCGCCGCCGCCCGACACGCCGAGAATGAACGGATCGGCCAATGGATTTCGAAAGAGAGCCTGGAGCGCCGCGCCCACCACCGCTAGCGAAGCGCCCACCAGAACCCCCAACAAAACGCGCGGCAAACGGATTTGAAAGAGGATCGTAGCCCCGACCTCATCGGTGCGAAGCCCCATCCAATCGATGCTCTGATAGCCCGACGAGAGAGCGAGCAACATGGCGAAGACCAAGAAGCCAAGCAACAAGAAGAGTGCCCGTTTCAAACTCGGCGACGCGCCTTTCCCCGTGACGGGGGTCGCCGTTACCTGGGCCGCCTTTTCCAACATCACCACTCAGACCAGACGAAAGTCCGCCCGTCGACGCGGCGAGAGCGGACGCGCGCGTCATCATAGATCTCCATCAATCGGTCTTCCTGCAGGACCGCCGACGGAGCTCCTTCGGCAACGATTTCCCCCGCACGCATTGCGTAGAGATAATCGAAGCCCGGATCCAGTAACTGCAAATCATGCGTCACCATCAACGTTGTCAGCCCGCGCTCCTCGCGGAGCCGCCGGAGGATGGCGATGAGTCGGGCGCGGTGCTTGAGATCCAAAGATGAAGACGGCTCATCGAGCAACATGCAATCCGCGACTTGAGCGAGGGCCCGCGCCACCTCTACGAGCTGCCGTTCACCGCCCGAAAGCTCGGTGACTGGCCGTGACTCCAGGCTCAGCGCATCGACTGTTGCCAGCGCTTCCCGCGCGACGTCCCGATCCGCGTTGCTCTCGAACTGAAACCGAGACGTATAGGGACTTCGGCCGGTGAGAACGATCTCCAGCGCCGTGAAAGGAAAAACGGTGTTCTGCGATTGCGGCACGTAGCTGATCCGCGTGGCCAGGCGGCGTCGATCGATGGACGCAAGCGGAGAATCTTCGAAGAGAATCTCTCCCTCACTGGGAGCGAGAATACCCGCCAGCAAACGAAGCATCGTCGACTTGCCCGAACCGTTGGGACCCACGAGAGCGCAGAAGGCACCCTGCTCGATAGTGAGCGACGCATCCCGAACCGCCTCCACGCCCTGTGCGTACGCGTAGTGGACGCGCCGCGCTTCCAACAGGATGACTTTCATGCTCACTTCTCGCTGTCCGGGAACGCCTCTGGGTGGATGACCTCGGCGATCCGGCGCGCGGCCCGACCGATGAACTGAGAAGGATGCACAAGCGTTAAGTCGTGCATGGGATAGACCCGGTCATCGCGCACCGCTCGTACGTTGCCCAGCGCACGCCACACCGCGCGTGCATCCTCGGCAAGCTCGCCGCCGGTGCCGATGATCGTCGGCGGCGCCGATACCGATTGCACGATGTCCAGGATGACTTCTGGATTCATCGACACCACCGCTTCTATCGAGAGCTTGGTGTATTGGTGGTTCGCGGAGGGCGTGAGCGGCGCACCCCCCGCGATCTCGACCAGCTCGGAGAAGAAGCTCCCGCTCGTCGCTACATAGAGATCTCGAAGCGTCCCCGGCAGGCGATCCACGACGCATAGAACGCTTGGGCGATCGAGGCCGGCGGTTAGACGGCGAACCTCGTTCAGCTCGGCCTCGAGCTCTCTGACCAATCTCGTCGCTTCATCCGATCGGCCGACCGACCGCCCGATCTGAGCGATCGACGACGTGATGTCGCCGATGGATTGAGCCCGAACGACCAAGGCCGGGATCCTGAGTCCATCGAGATGACGCTTCACGAACGGCGCCTGCGCTTCGGTCAAGATCACCAGGTCGGGGCGAAGCGACGCGAGTTTTTCCAGGTTCGTGTTCTGCCAGCCTCCGACGCGCGGAAGGTTCTCCACCTCGGGAGGAAAATCACAGAACTCCGACACCGCCACCACACGGTCGAAGGCGCCGACTCCGTAGATCATCTCGGTGAGGTTGGGCGAAAGAGAGATGATCCGTTGCGGAACCGGCTGCGCTTCGACGGAAGGTGCACTAGCAGCGAGGAAGAGAACCAGGCCAATGAGCCAAGCGCGCATGGTGCTCTATCTTAGAACTCGAAGGCCGCGCCGGCGACCGCCTTACGTCCCTCGGTGCGAAAACTGCTCTCGAAGTTTTCCCGGTCGAAGAGGTTCAGCACTTTGGCGAAAAAACGGATGCCGCGAGGACCGTCCAAACGCCAAGTGTAGCCGGCGCCAAGGTCTGCTTTCACGATCCCGCCGAAGCGGTAGGTACGGCTCACGAACGTCACCGGATCGAAAACGGGCGCGAAATAGCTATCCGATGCGGCCAGCAGGAAATTCACATAGAGATCGGGGCCGAGGTACTGAGTCGCTATCAGCGAGAACTGGTGCTTGGGTATCACGAACGCTTGCGTGAGCGCTGGATCGCCCTCCGCGGGCGGTTCCGCATCGGTGAAGGTATAGGCCACGTCAACGTGCGCCGACTCGGTGGGCTCCGTCGATAAGCCGACTTCCAGCCCCCGAGCGCTCCCGCCATCCACGCTCCGGTAGCCACCGAATCGCCCGAACGGATCCGTCGCCGGGTCGATGGCTCCCGTGAAGTCGAAGACGATGACTCGCTGGAGATTGGTGTAAAAGAACGTCCCCGAGACACTCATACGTTGTCCGAAAAAGCGCTGATCGATTCCGAGATCGAAACCGAGCGAGCACACCGGTTCGAGACGAGGATCGCCGAAAATCGAGTATCCGAAGACGTCGAAGAACGTGCCGAAGCGCTCGAAGAGGGAGGGCGCGCGATAACCGTTCCCGACGTGCGCCCGCAGCTTCGTCCCCGACTGAGGAAAGAAGTACGCTACCGAGCCATCACCGGTGTAGGCGCTCGGCGGCGATTCCACCACCACCCCCGCGTAGGGCGCGTTCTCTTCCGGCGTCAAGACGGGATCGCCCAAGGAAAAGAACTGGGCCCGAAAAGCACCGGAGAGCTGTAGCAACCCGTTCATCAGGCTCACCTGATCCTGAACGAAGAGCGTGTTGCTGCTCTGGGAGACGTCCACCACCGAGTTGTCCGTGGGGTTCTCGGGAAACGAGGCGTTGAAATAGGTTTCCTTCTCGAGCTCGTAGCCGGCGGTGAGAAGATGGTGTTCGCCAAGCTGCAGATCCGCCGTTGCATAAAACGTGTGAACGTCTCCGTCGAACTCGGACTTCGTCGCGACAAACGGTTCGAAGCCTACGCCCAGCGGCCCATCCTCGAAGGTTCGCTCGGAGACGAGGCCGTGGTAGGCAAAGGAATAGCCAAAGGCCTCGGAGGGCCGCTGCTCGAAGCTCACCGCCGTGGAGACGAAGCGCATGTCGCGCGCGTTGTCCGGGTCGTTGGCCGAGGGAATGAAGGTGGCGGTACCAGGATCAAGCTCCGATATCGGGACGCCCGACTCATAAAGGCTGAGTTGTGCGGACGAGAGCGGCTCTGCGTCGACGACGCCGGTGGGAGGAATCGCTCCCATCGATAGCGGCGTCTCATTGAGCTTCAAGAACGCGTCGGCCGCGTAGATCCTCGCCGAGACCGTCGACGAGGGCGTGGGCCGAAAACGAATCTGTCCCTGCACGCTGGTGTTCCGCGCCTCGTCATCGCCATCCACGCCCTCGGAGACATCGAGACGAGCCAGACCGATGCTGTACGTCAAGCGATCCTGGTCGAATCCTCCCGCGATCTGCGCCCTCCCTCGAAAGAAACCGAGCGAGCCGCCTTCGAAGAGCACGTTACCCCGGGGAGGGCCTCCCCCTTCTGCCGTCACGACATTGACGACGCCGCCCACCGCGTTCGTGCCATAGAGCGAAGACCCGGAGCCTCGCAAGATCTCGATGCGATCGAGATTGGTGACGATGAGACCCTCCAACAATGCCGACGCGTCTCCTTGTGTGGAGGCGGCATCGCGGAGACGAAAGCCGTCTAGAAGCACTGCGGTGTCCTCGGTGCGAAGACCTCGGATCTTGATGGACGAGAACGAGCCGGCGCCGCCGAGCGTCTGCACGCGCACACCGGGTACGGTCACCAGCACTTGGGGAATCGAGAACTCATTGCGAATATCGATCTCCGTACTCGTAACGACGGTGATCGCCTTCGAGACCTCGTCCACTGGCTGTGCGGTGCCGGACGCGGTCACGACGACCTGCTCCTGAACAGCTCCGATCTGAAGCTCCAGATCCAGAGTCACCGACCCAGCGGGCGACACGACGACGCTCCGCGCTGTCGAGAGAGCAAACCCGGGCGCCTCGGCCTGAGCCAGATACTCTCCGGGAGCGACGCGCTCGAAGCGGTACTCCCCCAACGCGTTCGTCAGTCCGCTAATCCGCACGCGGTTATCCCGCGTAAAGAGCGTCAGGCAGGCGTCCGCTACCCGACCGCCCTGCGGATCGACCACCCGCACCGTCACGTCGCCAACCGATTGCAACGCAGCGGACGGACGCACCAAACCACCACCAAAAAGAAGGAGAAATACCAGGAAAAGATTCGTCCTCATGAATAGACCTCCCGCGCGCCCTTTCGGACGCGGTCGAAGATCCGGACGAGCCGAGAGAGGTCTCGGCGGCAATCTGGAGAGTGGGGCCACAACAGAAAAAGCTCTCCACTCTTCCAGGGAAGAACGAGGAGCTTTGAAGTTGCCGCCCTCGAAACCGGACTCTTCCCATCGAAGAGCACTCCGACTTCTTAGGTTCGGGCAGGTTTCCTGACTTAAGGATCGATCGCTGCCGCCTGCCTTCCCTCCCATGAGGAAGTGGCCGTTGGACCTTTGTTAGAGGTCCGAACGATGGCGGCCGGCTCTCCTATCACAGTGGCGTGGGCCGTTGGGACATCTCACCCCATTCCCTATTACCCCGCGAATCGGGCACCCGAGCCTGTCCGTTTCAGTTGTCGCGGGCAGTATAGTGAACGTCTTATCGGAAGTGCAACAAGATCATTTTGACAGCCTGCGGCGGTCTCTCTATACTGTTGGTTTTGCTTGCCTTGTCCCCATGAAGAAACTCTCCATCAAAGACCTCGACCTCGCGCACCGCATCGTCTTCATCCGTGTGGATTTCAATGTACCGCTCGAAGACGGGAAGGTCACCGACGATACGAGAATCCGATCCACGATCCCGACGCTTGAGTACGCCATCGATGCGGGCGCTCGATTGATCCTCGCCTCCCATCTCGGCCGCCCCAAGGGAAAGCCGAATCCAGAGATGAGCCTAGCGCCCGTCGTGAGCCGCCTCTCCGAGCTTCTCGGCCGGCCGGTCGGCTTCGACTCGGTAACTCCCGGCCCAAGAACGAAAGGTCGCGTGGAAAAACTCAAAGAAGACGTGGTGCTCCTCGAGAACCTGCGTTTTTCTCCCGGCGAAGATAAAAACGATCCCGCTCTCGCCCAATCGCTGGCCGATCTCGCCGAGGTCTACGTCAACGACGCCTTCGGAACCGCGCACCGAGCACACGCTTCCACCGTAGGGATGGTCCAACACTTCTCTAAGGCAGCGGCCGGCCTTTTGATGGAAGAAGAGCTTCATTATTTAGGTATGGCCCTCACCGATCCGGCCCGACCCTTCGTCGCGCTCCTGGGCGGCGCCAAGGTCTCGGACAAAATCGAAGTCGTGCGGAATCTTCTCTCCAAGGTGGACCGGCTCCTCATCGGAGGCGGCATGGCCTACACGTTTCTCAAAGCCCAAGGCCTTTCCGTCGGTCGTTCCCTCGTTGAAGAGGACAAGATCGATCTCGCCAAAGAGCTCCTGGAGCACGCAGGCGACAAGCTCAAGCTTCCGCTCGATCACGTGGTAGCCGAGTCCCTCGATGGAGGCTTCTCGGTCAAGACGGTACCCACCGGCCAAATTCCAGACGGATGGATGGGGCTCGACGTCGGGCCGGAGACCGTTGCTGCCTACAATAGACGCATCGGCGAGGCCAAAATGATAGTCTGGAACGGTCCGATGGGCGTCTTCGAGAAAAAGCCCTTCGCTCACGGAACCCTGAAGGTTGCCGAGGCCGTGGCTTCGAGCGAAGCCACTTCGATCGTCGGCGGCGGAGACTCCATCCTGGCGGTTCACCGTGCCGGAGTCGCCGGTCGCATCACCCATATTTCGACGGGCGGCGGGGCGTCGCTCGAGTTCCTGGCCGGGGCAAAGCTTCCCGGTGTCAAGGCCTTGACGGATGCGTAAACCGTTCATCGCAGGAAACTGGAAGATGCACAAGACGGCAGCCGAAGCATCGGGACTCGCGAAGGAGCTCGCCGACTCCTGCCGAGGTTTGGACGACATCGACATCGCCGTCGCCCCGCCTTTCACCGCCCTCGCCGCGGTGCGAAAGGCACTCGAAGGAACGGCCATCGCGCTGGGCGCCCAGAACATGCACTGGGAAAACAAGGGGGCTCTTACAGGAGAGATATCACCGGTGATGCTCCGTGATGCCGGGTGCCGTTACGCCATCTTGGGACACTCCGAGCGCCGGCAATACTTCGGCGAGACTGACGAGACCGTGAATCGGAAAGTGCTCGCGGCTTTTTCTAACAGTCTCATCCCCATCGTCTGCGTCGGCGAGTCCGAAGAGGAGCGGGATCGGAACGTGACCTTCGTGATCGTGGACCGCCAAATCAGCGGCGCGCTCGAGAACGTGACGGCCGGCCAGCTCGCCAACCTGGTCGTCGCCTACGAGCCGATCTGGGCCATCGGCACTGGCCGCACCGCCACACCCGCTCAGGCCCAGGAGGTGCACCAAGCCATCCGCGCCAAGCTCGGTAAGCTTCTTGGCAACGATGCCGCCGCCGGAGTGCGTATCCTCTATGGTGGAAGCGTCAAGCCCGATAACGTCGATTCTCTCATGGCCGAGCCCGACATCGACGGCGCGCTGGTCGGGGGAGCCAGCCTCGAACCCCGATCTTATGAGAGAATATGTAAGTTCGAACGGAGTAGGAAAGGAATATCATGACCATCGTTTTGACTATTCTTCACATCGCGGTCTCCTTCGTCCTCATCCTGGTTGTGCTGGCCCAACAGGGCAAAGGCCAGGATCTGGCGAGCGCGTTCGGCGGCGGCGGCTCCTCGGCCGCCTTCGGAGCCCGGGGCGCGGCCACGTTCATGGCCAAGGTCACGACCGGCGCCGCGATCCTCTTCATGCTGACCTCGCTGGGACTTTCGTATTTCAGGCCGGCCATTGGCGGGGGATCCGTCGTCCCGGCCGACCCTCCCGCGCAGACCGTACCCAGCGATGTGGGACTAGAAGAGACGCCTCCGATTGAAGGCATGGATCCGCCAGACCAGCCCGACGAAGCCGGGGAGACGACTCCCGCCGAGAGTGAGGGTGAGCCAGAAGGCACGGCCGAAGAGGCCGAACCTTCCCAGTAACGGGTCACACCGAACGCGACCGTCTTATCATTTGCTATAATTGCCTCTCTTTGGGCCCTCGAGACGGAGGCCCGAAGCAACCCGCCGAGTGCCGAAGTGGTGGAACTGGCAGACACGTGCGCTTGAGGGGCGTATGGGGCGACCCGTGGGGGTTCGAATCCCCCCTTCGGCACCAATCGAGACATGCTCGATCAAGATCCACTTGTTTGCCAAGTCGGGCAAGCTTTACGCCTTACACTCACCTCGGCAGGATGGTGCCCTCGATGTGAGCCGAGTTGAGCAGCGGCGGCGGGGTCCATTCTCCGGTGACGATCTCGGACCGTGGCCAGTACAGCCGCAGGACCATGTTGAAGTCATCCGCCGGCGCCGGCAGCCAGTTCGCCTCCCTGTCCGCACCGGGCGATTCGTGCTGGATGTAGATGTCCAGCGATCCGTCGCTGTTGAACTTGAGCTTGTCGCGATCGCCGATGGCATAGCGGCCGATCGGGTTCTCGACCATGTAGCCGTCGCCGTTGTACATCGTCAGCCGGTCTCCGGCAAAGAGGCGACCACTGGTTCGCTCGACACGTCCCACCAGACGAGCGAATAGAGCGTGTCGGCGTTTGGCCGCACGACCTCGCGTTTCGTAGGATCGGGGAACTGCCGCACATGGACGAGCTGGTTCATAGGGGCGAATGAGCCTATCGGCGCCTCCACGTTGGTGAAGGCGCGGCGCGTGATCTCCATCAGGACCATCGGGTAGGCGTAAACGTAGGCGTCGACGCCAATCTCATACGGACGGTCATCAGGGGACGCGGGGGCAGCGGTCAGTGGAAGCATCAGTGCCGCCACCAGAATTGGAACGAGCAGACGCCGGCGCCGGGCGCCGTCTCGTGAAACGACCTTCGAGTGCAGGCTTGGCTTGGTCATCGGAATGACTCCTTGTTTCGTTACGGATAAGACTGCGACCTGGAGCACCTTGTACGAAGCTCTACCGCGCTACGGCGTATACCAGATCGGAGACGTGTACGCTCGCTCTGGTGTATCAACTCAGCGTCTTCGGGGGGGGCGACCCCGTAAAACGCCTGGTCGTACGCAAGCCAGGTCGGCGTCGGGATCTCGAGCACGCGAACGTAGTAGAACGCGCGATGGGAAGCATCGAAATCCGGATCGCTCCAATATCCGAATAGCAACGCATCGCCGATCGTATTGGTGTAGCTCGCCTCGGTAGTCCAAGGTCACGACGAAACTGCCCTGGAAGTCCTCATTGCGCTTATAGGCTTCCCATTTCGCCGACAGCAGGAGCCAGCCGCTTGCGGCCAACTGGTCATCCGTAAGGGACTCGGAAGCATGTTGAACAATCCCCGAGTAGTTGATCGCCACCCCAAGGCCGTATCTCTGGTAAAGCCTCCTTTTGATGTTGCGAGCTACCCTCAGAAGGTGTGGAAATAAAGTAAAGGCGGAGTAACCTTCCGCGTCACGAAACACGGCGTGAAGGGGCCAACGGAAGGAGACACCGCCATGAAGGAAAAGACCACAGGACGACGGAGCTCGTCAAGGGTGGCTTGGGAGTCGCTGGAGAAGTGGGCGAGGCTTGAGATCCAGGATTGGGTGCAGGAGCTGATGGTAGCCGAAGTCACGGAGCTTCTCGGGCGTGAGAAATCGGAGAGACGGAAGCCCGTGGACACAACGGCGGGCTATCGAAATGGATACGGTAAGCCTCGGAAGCTGACGATGAGCGTGGGCACAGTGACGGTTCGCCGGCCGAGAGTACGGGACGTGGAGGAGAGGTTCGAAAGTCGAGTGCTTCCGCTGTTCAAGCGTCGGAGCGAAACGGTGAGCGAGTTGATTCCGGAGCTGTACCTGCATGGACTAGCTCACGGAGATTTCGATCTGGCGCTCCGCGGGCTTCTAGGGGAGGACGCTCCACTTTCTCCCAGCACGGTGTCGCGGCTGAAACAGAAATGGCAGGGAGAGTACGAGCAGTGGCTAGCTAGCCCACTGGAAGAACTCGAGCTCGTGTACCTGTGGGTAGATGGCGTGTACGTGAAGGCCGGCCTTGAGAAGGACAAGGCGGCGGTGCTAGTTGCGGTTGGTGGCCTGTCCGACGGGACGAAAATCGTCCTGACGCTGGAGGCCGGGCATCGAGAATCCGAAGCGTCATGGTCGTCGCTGCTACGGAGACTGAAGAAGCGCGGTCTGAGATGTCCCCGTTTGGTGATCGGTGACGGGCATCTGGGCCGCGACCCGAAACGTATTTCCAGAAGCTGAGGAACAGCGGTGCTGGAACCACCGAATCCTCAACGTACTGGACCGGATTCCGAAAAGGGACCAGGCGCAGGCCAAGCCGCTGTTGACGGCGATCCCCTACGCCACCAGCCTGCAGGAGTGCGAGACGAAGAAGGCCAAGTTCCAGGATTGGTGCTTGCGCAAGGGTCTTCCGGGGGCCGCGCACGTGCTCGACGAGGACTGGGAGCGGATGGTCAGCTTTTATTCCTTTCCCAAGCCTCACTGGCAACACCTTCGCACGAGCAACGTCGTGGAGTCACCGTTCGCTGCACTGAGATTGAGAACGGATGCGGCCAAAAGGTTCAAGAAAGTCGAGTCCGCCACTGCGACAATCTTCAAACTGCTTCTGGTTGCGGAGAAGAATTTTCGCCGGCTCAACGCACCGGAGCTGATGCGAGAGGTTCACCTGGGCGTTCGATTTGAAGATGGAGACAGGGTAACGGAGTCGTCGAAGGTTGCTGCTGCCTGAACTTTTTTACACACCTATTGACAAGAGCTCAGTGTTGCCCAGCCTTGAGGCTTGAGCTGCGGGATGAGTGAGCCCGGCTGCGGCATGCTATTAGGCAAGTCTGTTTGAACGTCCGGAGCATTCGCGCCCAGGAACCCCATATCGTTGTTAAGAACAAGAGTGGTAGCTTCTTCTCCTTTTTCTTCCTCCGCCTATGTTTGTGCCTGCACCTGCGTGTTGAGCAACAGGATGGGCACAGTAAAGGTGACTGAAACACGCAGAGGCAGGAGAACATGCCTAGCGGAACTAGCTCCTGATGCCCTCATCAAGGCGTCCAATAGGCAGATTTTCATCGTCCTAGCCCATAATTTTCAAAGCAATGTAGGGAATGAGATTTAGAACAAATATGGCGATCTTGTATTGCCTCAGATACTGAAAATACTGACGCGATAATTCGACTTCATCTAATCCGAACATTTTGCGATGTGTTCTCACGGCCGGACCACGCATCAGAGTCACGAAAATGAACGCAACAACAAGTACTCCTATGTTGAGAGCGGTACACCAGCCAAGAAATATTGTCAGTGTTTCAAGTGAGTTCATGTTTCGCCTCCTAAATTTCACATATTGACGACGTTGAACGTTTCGGGAAGAACTTTGACGGTGACTTCGCGGCCAAGCTTGGTATCTCTCGGGCGGTAGACTTCTCGCATACCGCCGGCACGGATCGGGGAGAGGATTTGATAAGGGCCCAACGTTTTTCTAGGAGGAAGCGACGCCACCTAGCACCTTGACGCTGGCCCGGTACGGACGCTAGTTCAGCACACGTCGAAAAGTCAAGTCTATTTCGCCTGGGTTGGGGTATCCAGCTAGTCGATATCAGAGGCTTGCGCATATGCCTGGCGAAACAATCTTGCCCGGGCAAGTTTTTGCGAAATCTCGCCACCTTTCGGCTCTTAGTGCGGGAGGTTTGAGCGGCCGAACAGATCCCCGAAGCCTGGTTGACTCGACCGCGCGCGATGCACCATGGTGCCGCTCCGCCTCAGTTGGCGCGCCGCCGGGACAAGGTGCTACCAAACCAGTATCGGAAAATGATGGCATGTTGCGGTCGCGAGTCAAGAAGTGGACCGAATGTACTTCTCCACCGCTGACCACATTCTGGCCACGAACTCGCCGCCACCAGACGGAAAAGACAGCACGAGACACCACGTCGTTCCGTAGAAACCACCGTGAAATAACACTAGGCGGAAAAGGCGGCAGAGGGCGATAACGTCCTGGTAGAATCCCCCCTTCGGCACCAGCCTTCGCTCACGGCTGACCTCGTGACGTGAGCTACGGCTGGCTAGCCAGGGCTTCACGAGCGACCTGTCCGACGAAGCCCGAAGGGCGTAGTTGGAAGGCTGCCCGCCATAGCCCGAAGGGCGGCGGCGTCAGAGTCGCGGGTCGTTCAGCCAGGAATCGAGATCCTTCAATCGGCCGAGCTCGTCAGCCCATTTCCGCGCGTCCTCGCGCATCTCCCCGTATTGCTTCAACAGCTCAGCCACGTCCCAGAGGTCACGTGCACCGCCGGCTTGGATCTTCAGCCTGATCAGGTCCGCCAAGTCGACGATCCGAAGCTCGGTTCCATCCGGCAGTGTAACTCCAGTAGCTTTTTCCCAGGCGATCGGGACCAGCGGAGGGATCACCTGAAACGGTACGCTGCCGATCTTGCCGTGAAGCACCCAAGGTAAGTCTCCCTGGAGCACGTCCCCACGCCGAAGCTCCGCAGGAACTTTGTGATTCGATAGACGCGTCTGGAGTGATTCCGGGTCGAGGTTAGAGACGAAATCGATATCTTCGGTTGCGCGGACATGCCCCCAAGCAGATACGGCGAGGCCGCCGATGAGTAGACACTCGTTTCCCAGAATCGAGGAGAGTCGCGCGGCGGCGCTAGTGAGCTCGTCCGCTTCCATGGGTCCGCGCGAGGTTCTTCCGTACTTGTTCACGGAGAGACAGGCACAAGGCGCTGAGCGCAGCGCAGCGAATCAAGCGTTCGCGCATCTCGCGAACGAGCTCCTTCTTGCGCGCCCTTGACGGTGACGAACTATCTTCATTGGTGACCATGATGAATATTCTACCGCGAACCGCCTCCCCGCGCTCGACCCGGAGTCGGTCGTCGCCTTCTGCTTGTCCTACCTTTGGTTGGAAAAGTGGTTCGAACGAATCCCCCTTTACACACCAACTGAAATCCAGGTCCCTCTACTCCTTGAGCCGGACAGGCCCAGCGTGTAACCCCTGCGCGCGAAATCGGGCGGGCTCTCAAGGACTGGCCCGCGATCGCCGCGTCGAGCGTCACCAGCCTGGTTCTCCCGGAATCTAAGACTGAACCGCCCCGGGTTTTCCGGAGACTGTTTTAGTTGAGTCTCGCCATCTCTAGCGAGCCTTCCTGCGACATGCACCATACACTTGGCAGTGATCCGCAGCGGTGAACGCGGCGCCATCGAAGAGGCGTCGGCCATATGGATGACCTTGCTTGCCTGGACCGTGCGCTGATTCAACAGCTGGTCCATGTTCTCGCCCGCATGACGTCGTCCGCTCGCGTACAGAACGATCGGAGCAAGCGTTTTGTCCAAGCCACGGGCAACAATGCCCGTGGTGAAGATGCCCGTTCGCTCGCCTTGAGCTAAAGTCTCGTTCTCCGCCATCAATGTGAGAATCCGAACTCCGGTGTCGTCACTGTGAACCAGAGGCCGGTTCGCGGCGAGTGTTTCCATGTGGCGAAAAACCGGCAACACGGCGTTGGCCATTGCTTCGGCGCGTTCGAACTGCGTGGAGGCCCCCGCCCACTTCTGCCACTGCGCCAGGCGGTGATGAGGCATGCCCATGGCGTAGCGCAATACCGAAACGACCGCATCCACACTCGGATGGTACTTGCTTGCTCCAGCCTGAGGCGGAAGCGGCGCGGTGAACGTCTTCTGGCAACCTGCGCATCGCAGCATCTGGCGTTCGTATACCGTCGCCTGGATCGGGGGCTGAGCTTTCAGCTCCACATCCTTTCTCGGAGCTTGGGTGTCATAGAGCTTGCCTTGGCACAGAGGCTCGGGGTATGGGCCGCCCGCTTTCACTTCGCCATGGCTCACCGTCTCCCGTTTGGCGCCTGTGTAGTCCTTGGCCCCATTACGGCCATGACACTTTCTCTTTCCTTTCCTTTTCCGCTTCTTTCCGTTTCGCGCGCGGAGCGGCTCAGCCCGCTCGACCTTCATCCACAACCCCGAGCTCGCGGCGAAACTCACGCACCAGCGGATATACCAGGCACCGTTTCACCGGCTTCGCCTCTTTGTTGTGTCGGTCCATACGGCCACGCCCAGTAGTCGATCCCACGTCCATCCAGTTCGCCGCCAGGTAGCACGTCCCCTCGTTACGCTCCCTCTCCACAAACGTCTCAAGCAACACCGGCCTCACACCGTACGCTTCCTCCCAATCACTCAAGGCAGTTCGTCGTCTTGAACGAACGGCCCAGCACCGCGTGCACGCCGAGTCGATGCAACGTCAGCGTCTCCTCGAGGCCTTCCTCCAGGCTGCCAGCTGCGGATTGGTTCCGCTCTTCTAACTCACCGTGGAGTTGCTCGAGCGCAGTGAGGGCCTCTTCGTACTCCGGCCTGTTGTAGGCCCACTGGAGCCGCTTGCGCCATGACGCCTGCTCGCCCTTGGACAGGTAGCTCACTACGTTTTCACGTTTGTGCCACTGGCAGCGTTGTATCAGAGCCCGCTTACGGAATGCCTTCTTGACTGCCGCTTGGAGACCCTTGCCGCCGTCGATGATCACCAGCAGACCCTGGGAGATATCGAGTCCCCGCTCGAGCAGTGAACGCAGGAACGGCGTCAACACCTGCCCGTTCTCCGTGTCCGTCTCCACGAAGCCCAAGAAGCGTTTTTCCCCGCAAAGCGTGATGCCCAGAGCCACGACCATCGTTGCCTCGGCGAATGTCTTCCCATCCAGAAACAGCGCCACCACATCCTCGCCGGTCAGATCCCGTTCCTGCATCTCCCGCAGCTTCGCAGCGCTCGCTTGCACGAACCCTCGGGACACCGTTGAGCTCGACAGCCCGATGGCGCCCGGAATCGCTTCCGCTGCCGCCTCGTAGTTGCGACAAGAGATTCCGTAGAGAACTCGTTTCAGCAGAAGATCATTCACCTCACCGCCGTGGCTCACCGCCTCGTAGCAGCGAAGCGGAATCTCTCCTCCCTCGATGCTCCGAACCCGTGGCACACGGATCGGTACCCGCTGGCCGCCAAACCCTACCGTGCCCGGGTTGCTTCCGGGACGGCGACCGCGCTCCAGCTCGTCCTTGCGAGACTATCGCTCTCCCGCCAACGCCTTCACTCCGTCGTCGAGCAACTCGTGAACGTGCATTAGACCAAGGGGGACCAACGAACGGATCATCTCTACCTTGGCGTCCAGCGCGAGTTCCCCGTAATCCTCGTGCCTCACCATCTCGACCTCACCCAAACGACGCGACTTCTTGCGTTTATTGACCGAACGTAGCAGATTTCCCATCTCGGCTTCCTTTCTTCGCGGCTTGATTTTGTTTTGTCCAACGCCATCAAACCACGGAGTTTGGAGCCGTTTCAATTCCCAACTAAGATTGGCACACTTTCCGACTGGGTGTTCGTAACGGGGTTTCGATACCTTCATTAGCAAAAGAGAGGACCTAACGACATGAAAGTGAGACGCTTCTATCACTGAGTACAATTATTCTCTGCCCGGCATTCTCGGGAGTAGCCTTTGCCCAAGTCCAAGAAGCCCGAACCTGGATTCATGGTATGACGTGAGGGTTGTAAGCACACGGAGCCGAAACGGCTCTGGAGCGCCTGGATGGCGTTCACGACGCTGAAGTGATGAGTCTCGACACGGGCGAGACGGTGATCCTTTCCGAAAAAGACCGATCCTTCGATCCGGCCCAGATTGCCAAGGCCGTCGAGGCCGCTGGCTTCTCAGCGGGCAAGGTGGAGCTTGGCGTTAAGGGCACATTGGAGAGAGTGGAGAATGCCCTAGTGCTCCGAGTCCCCCGTTTGGACATGCTCTTCCTCCTGAAGGGTGATGAGGCATTGGACGAGCTCAAGAAGCTAGACGACGACACTGAGGTGAGCGTGTCAGGAGTTTTCCACGCCGCGGAGGGAGACGAAACCCCGTGGATAACGGTCGAGGAAGTGCATTAGGGGTCCGGGGGAATACATGGCCACGGCTTGGCCACGAGCTCGGCACCACCAGACGTGAAAGACGGCATAAGACACCACGTCGCCGCGCGGAATTCACTGTGAAATAACACTAGACGGAAAAGGCGGCAGAGGCGATAACGTCCGGGTAGAATCCCCCCTTCGGCACCAAGACTAACCCACTCATTGTCAGCGACTTACGTTGGTTGAACGCAAGAACGCGGGGAATAAGAAAACTGAAGGGGCGGGAACGGCTTGTAATTCACGGCGTGAATGAATATCATTCATGGCATGAATAAAATATCAGCGTTCCTGCCCCGGCTTATCGCCCCCCGTATCGCCAGTGCGCTCCGACACTTCCCAGTCGTCGTGCTCACCGGCGCACGTCAAACGGGTAAAAGCACCCTCGTGAGCTCGTCTCCTCTCGGGAACAAGCGGAGCTATCGTTCGCTCGACGACTTCGATGTTCTCGAGCGCGCTCAAAACCGGCCTGACCTGTTGATCCAAGAAGCGAGACGCATGACTCTTGACGAAGTGCAGCGAGCGCCCTCGCTTCTTGTGGCGATCAAACGCTCAGTGGATCGTGATCGCCAAGCCGGGCGGTTTCTTCTAACCGGCTCTCAAAACCTGCTGATGATGCGCCGCATCTCGGAAACGCTGGCTGGTCGAGCCGTTTACTTGACACTTTGGCCAATGGCGGAGTCTGAAAAGAGCGGAAGGCCGTCGCCAGGCCCGTGGGAGCGGCTACTGAAAGCTAGGACCGCAACTGCGGCCGAAAAGATCCTTGCCTCGCCTGTTGTTTCTCACCCGTGGGAGGAAAGAGCTCTAGCCGGTGGATATCCTGTCCCCTCTCTCCAATTGAAAGCCTCCCCGCGAAATCAGTGGTTCGAGGGCTACGTCCGAACATACCTTGAAAGGGACCTACAGGAGGTGGCTAGTGTTTCTGCCCTAGCTGATTTCCGCCGCTTGATGCGGATTGCGGCTCTCCGCATTGGTCAGATGCTGAACCAAACCGACCTGGCTAGAGATGCGGGGCTCAGCCAGCCGACCGCCCACCGCTATCTGAACCTCCTGGAGACCTCCTATCAACTCCTTAGAATCCCCGCCTTCGCCGTGAGTCGTACTAAGCGGCTCGTCAAATCGCCCAAGCTATTCTGGACGGACACCGGCCTCGCGGCCCATCTAGCTGCGTACGGGTCACGGAGAGAGCTTTCACCGGACACCTTTGGTGGAGCCCTCCTGGAGAATCTAGTTCTCACGCAATTGCTCGCCTGGAAGGAAACGGTCTCCCCTCGCCCCGAGATCTACTACTGGCGGACACACGCCCAGCAAGAAGTGGACTTTGTTCTTGAGTGGAATCGCCAGCTTCTACCCATCGAAATAAAAAGAGGGCAGCGCGTCAGGTTGGCCGAAATCAAGTCGCTAGAACTATTCCTCCAAGAATATCCAAGGCTAGCCCGAGTCGGCATCGTATTCTATGGAGGCACCGGAGTTCTCAGGCTATCGGACCGAATCGTAGCCGCTCCCATCGGCCATGCTCTCGGGGGCAGCGCGCCCGCAAATCCGACTTCCTAACTCCCAACCTCAAATCTGGTCCAGTCCCGCCCACGGAATCCCCCAAAGAACGCCCCTTTGCCTACTTCTGGCAGGTGCGGCGGCCGCTCTGAGTCTTTCAGCACACCGTCACGCCGACAGCTCGTGGCCCGCTCCAGCCCCGCGTGGAATCCGAATGTCTTCAACGAGCTTCTGCACCTCTGGAGGCGGCGGGGGAGTGAAGCGAGCAATGCTCCCAGCGACGAGGAAGTTGATGACCATTCCCAGGGTTCCAATCCCTTCCGGCGATACGCCGAGCCACCAGTGGTCCACGTTGTTGAGCTCCGGGTAAAGGAACTTAAAATAGATGATGTAGCCAAGCGTGAAGCCGATCCCGGCAATCATGCCAGACACCGCCCCATAGTGGTTCATGCGTTTGGTGAAGATACCGAGCAGAATGGCCGGAAAGAACGACGCGGCGGCCAAACCAAAGGCGAGAGCAACCACTTCGGCCACGAAGCCTGGCGGGTTGATGCCGAAGTAGCCGGCGACGACCACGGCGAGACCGGCGGCGATGCGAGCCGCACGGAGCTCCCCTTTCTCGGTGATCGAGGGGCGAATGCATTTTTTCAGCAAGTCGTGGGCGACCGAGCTCGAGATCACGAGCAGCAGTCCCGCTGCCGTCGAAAGTGCGGCGGCAAGCCCCCCGGCCGCCACGAGACCCACGACCCAGTCGGGTAGCCGAGCGATCTCGGGATTGGCGAGCACCATGATGTCGCGATCGATCACCAGCTCGTTGGGAACGGACGATTGAGGCCCCGTGTATTGAATGAGACCATCGCCGTTCTTGTCCTCGAAGCGAATGAGGCCGGTCGCCTCCCAGTTGCGAAACCAATCCGGCGCACTGGCATAAGGCTGGTTCGACAAAGTGGTCAATAGATTGGTGCGAGCGAACGCCGCCACCGCTGGCGCCGTCGTATAGAGAAGCGCAATGAACAAGAGCGCCCATCCAGCAGAGCTCCGAGCTTGCCGCACCAGGGGCACGGTGTAGAAGCGTACGATCACGTGGGGCAATCCCGCCGTGCCGACCATGAGCGCGGCGGTGATGAAGAAAACGTCGAGTGTCGCCTTGCGTCCCTCGGTATAGACTCCGAAACCCAGCTCATTGGTGAGGCCGTCGAGCCGGTCGAGCAAGAAAACGCCGGAGCCGTCCGCAACCGTCGAGCCGAAGCCGAGTTGAGGGATCACGGTGCCGGTCATGAGGATGGAGATAAAGATGGCCGGAACCAGATAAGCAAAGATCAGCACGCAATACTGGGCGACCTGGGTATAGGTGATCCCTTTCATCCCGCCCAATACGGCGTACGAGAACACGATCATCATCCCGATCCAGACCCCAACGTTGATGTCCACGCCGAGGAAGCGGGAGAAAACGATCCCAACGCCCCGCATCTGGCCGGCCACGTAAGTAAAGGAGATGAAGAGAACGCAGACGACCGCCACGATCCTGGCCGTTTGCGAGTAATAACGATCTCCTACGAAGTCGGGCACGGTGTACCTTCCGAACTTCCTCAAGTAAGGTGCGAGCAAAAACGCCAATAGAACGTAGCCGCCGGTCCATCCCATGAGGTACACTGACCCGTCACGGCCCATGAACGCAATGAGACCCGCCATGGAGATGAAGGAGGCGGCGCTCATCCAGTCAGCGGCCGTGGCCATTCCATTGAGAACCGGGGGCACTTGGGCCGCGGCCACGTAGAACTCGCCCGTAGAACGTGCGCGCGACCAGATGGCCACTCCGATGTAGATGGCGAACGACAGGGCCACCAGCACAAACGTCCAGGCCTGGACGTTCATCGCTCTTCCTGCTCGTGCATGTTGTACTTATGATCCAGGCGGTTCATCAGCTTGACATAAACGAAGATGAGAATCACGAAGACGTAAATCGATCCCTGTTGAGCAAACCAAAAACCCAGCTGGAACCCCCCGACCCGGATTCGATTGAGCGGCTCGACGAGAAGGATGCCGAACCCGTAGGACACGAGGAACCAGATTGCGAGTAACACGAACACGTAGCGGAGGTTGCTTCGCCAGTACTTGGTTTTGTCGTTCGGATTGATCATCTTCTCCTCGTTAGCTCGCAAGCTTCCCTTTCTGCGGTTTGCTCAAATATCGCCGGAACACGACTATAAAGACTTCTCCTCTCCACAAGCGCGTATCCTCGCGTGGTAAGCGGGCGAATTCAAGTGTCGCCCCGGGAAATCCGGGCCCGATAGATGGAGTTCATGCACCAACGAGCGGTTGGGTTTGCCGATGCCTCTGGTAAGGCGGCTGCCACCCGGAGCCGAAACAGCTAACAGATAGCTAACGAACTAGGCAACACGGGACAGCACTGTGCGAGCGCCGCAAATAAGCGGACGGAATTTGAGGTGAGTGACTTCGGGCTGGTTTCGGTCAAAAAGGACCGGAGATCTCGGTTTCCTCTTCGATCTCCACAGAGACGACCGGAGCGGTCACGATGTTCCCCAGCTCGCAGTGAAGCTCCATTCGCATCCCGATCCCGATTCACTGCTGCTTCAAGAAACTTCCGCCGAAGCTGGCTCCACAGAGCACGGCTTCGAACGGCAGCGGAAAGAACTTCGCGTCTTGCACGAGAACCCGCGACGTCGTGGGATCGATCAGAAAGATCCGGTAAGTTGTGCGCTCGGTAGTCACGCTTATCTGTGACAAAGGATCGAGCAACGAGGGATCGACACCACCAAGCTTGGCGAGCTCTTCGGAAAAGCCTTCGAGCGTGCAAAGACGAGGCATGGTATGCCCTCTGCTCTCCGGGGAAGAAACCTCCTCTACGGCGGTCGAGCGCTCCTTCTTGGTCTCGGAATCTGTTGAACTTGCGCTGGGAGCGTGATTTCTTTGGTCGGCTCGACTGCTCACGAGTCTCGGCTCCTTGGATGCTTGGGGGCAAGTCGTTGACTGGATTCCTATTAATGCCAAAAGCGTGCCACTGGGAAACCTACGCCCAAAGCCCGCGAATTCTGCCGAGGGGAGCTCTGAGTGTGGTGAATCCCCCTCGGCCCCTATCGCTCGGGCGACGATTTGTGTTGTGATGCGTTTGGGTCCCCGACGCCATTCAAGAAGACCTCCCTCCCGATCAGTGGGTCTTCCCGACGCAGGTGCCACAGGCCCTTTCTACCACCGCCGAGATGATGGCTCGTCATGGTCAGGATGGTCTCGACGGTGAGCAGCGTTGCTTGAGTCGTTTCCATGTCACCGGGGGCACCACGGGCATTCGAGTCGACGCACTTCGTCGATATCGGCCTTTCGCGCATTCTCGGATGAGCCGGGCCGAGGACCAGGCCTACATCATGGCTGCCCTCTACGGCCCCGGTCCCGCCTACCTACGGTATGCTCACGTTCCGGGACTGATCATGCGCCACGACAAACATGGGCTCATCGACGGGCCATACGCACCGCCGCGGCCGGCAAGACGGTCGGAGACTACGAGCGGATGATCCTGTTTCTCACAATACGTGCTGGCCCTTCCCTGGACTTGGAATGAAACGCGCGCGACCTTGAGCCCTTTCACCGGCAGCTTCATCCAGCCGATGCCGGTAACCACGGCGCTCCTCGCCTTTAGCCTCAAGGTCTCGGGCTTGAAAGACGACGCGGAAGTCGAAGATTTTCTTCAGGTGGGCTCGCGGAAGCTGGCGTCACTGCTGTCCGATCTGCAGGATGAGCCAGGCTGGATGCGGCGCTCCTACCACGAGGAACAAATGGCCTGGAACGCCTACTACGAGATCCTCAACCGCCTAGAGGAAGCGCTCCAGAAGGGATCCGCGGAAGCCCAGCGGCTCTCCCGTCGAGCCGCCAGTATCTTGGAAGCAGGGAGGGCTGGAGGCTCCTGATCGAAGCTGGTAGGAGCGAAGCCGAAACCCGCCACGCCATTGACTTCTCACAGCGTGCGAGACTTGTAGATGATGATACCATCGAGTCCCAGGTTCCGTGACCCCAAGCGGGCCTCCGCAAGCTCCGTCGGGGCTCCGCCCTCGATGGAGTTCTTCTTGAGTTTATCTTCGGCAAAGAAACCGACCGACCTCCCATCGGGAGAGAAGAAGGGATTCCGTGCACCTTCTGTCTGGGGCAAGGGGTGGGCTTCGAACGCATCGAGGTACACCAAATTACAACACGGGACTTTGGAAAGTCTCCGCCGCTGGCGGTCCGGCCGAGGAGCTCACCACACCGGACGCTACCGACGGCACGCTCGGCCATTGGTGGCCGCAAGCCCTGCCCGACGGTAAGACAGTGTTGTTCACCGCGTTTTCCTCGCCGGCCGAGACATCGCGAATCGTCGCGCTATCCCTGGACAGCATGCAACAGAAGACGGTGGTGGAAGGCGGGTCTTTCGGCCGCTACGCGCCCACCGGTCATTTGGTCTTTGCACGTCAGGACGCCCTGATGGCGGTGCCGTTCGAACCTAGCTCGGCTTCAAGCGACCGCGGCGCCCGTCCTCGTACTCCAGGATGTGCCTTTGAATCCATCGAGTGGGAATTCACAGTTCAGTTTCTCCGATGACGGCTCGCTCGCTTACGTCCCCGCCTCCGTGCTGACAGCAGATAGAGAGCTGGTCTGGGTCGATCGCACCGGGGCGATCGAGTCGGTCACCGACGTCCGCCGCCCGTACGCCGAGCCTAGATTCTCACCCGACGGAAGCCACTTGGTATTGACGATCCAAGACAGCAACCGGGACCTATGGATTTACGAGCTTGGACGCGGGACCTTGACGCGCTTGACGTTCGACCCCACCAGCGACAGGTCGGGCATTTGGACTCCCGACGGGGCGAAGCTACTGTACATGAGCGACCGCCCCCGCCTTCGATCTCTTTTGGAAGCCTCCCGACGGAAGTGCCGAGGAGAAACCCCTTTTGACGAGCGACTACGACAAATACCCGATGTCCGTGTCACCGGATGGGGATTTCTTGGTATTTTCGGAAGACCATCCCGAAACCCGCGATGACCTCTGGTTCCTACCGCTCCGCGCAGAAACGACTCCCAAGGCTTTCCTCCGCACCCCGTTCCAAGAACGAAATGCCACGGTGTCCCCCAATGGCCGCTGGTTGGCCTATGAGTCTAATGAATCGGGTCGCTACGAGGTTTACGTCCAGGCGTTTCCTGATGGAGGCGGTAAGTTGCAGATCTCGACTGAGGGAGGCGTGGGTCCCGTGTGGGCCAGAAGTGGACGCGAGCTCTTTTATCGGAACGGCGACCAGATGTGGTCCGTCCCCATCACGTCCGGACCGGGATTCTCGGCCGGTGAGTCGAAAGTGCTATTCGAGGGCCCCTTCGAATCCACCGCTCGCCATCCCGACTACGACGTGAGCCCCGACGGCCAGCGTTTCCTCATGATCCGTACGCCACCCGAATCGGCGCCCCGGCAAATGAACATCGTCATCAACTGGTTCGAGGAATTGAAACGTCTCGTTCCGGCGTCTGACTAGGCCGACTGGGGCACCCACGTCCAATGACGCCAGAAAGAGATCCGCAGGATCGAACTGACCTCGGCTCTGAGGCGTTCCCGCGGGAACGTTCGCGGTCAGGGAGCTGCGACCTCTTGCTCCCAGGCTTCCAGCAACTCGACGGCGCGCCGGACCACGTCGGGATGTTGGGCTGCGAGATCCCGACGTTCGCCTGGGTCGGTCGGCAGACTGAAGAGCAACAGCTCTCCGCCGTCCGAGACCAGCTTCCAATCGCCGAGGCGCACCGCCATTTGATCCCGTCGAGGGACTCTCCAAAAGAGCTGCCGTTCGACGAGCGGTGTTTCGCCTTGGAGGATCGGCAGTAGATCGATTCCTTCGAGCTCGAGAGCCGGAGGCACCGCAGTACCGGTTGCTGCCAGAATGGAGGCGGTCAGATCCATGGTGATCGCCACCTGCGACGAAGTCGTATCTGCTGGCAGATGGTCCGGCCAGCGAAGGATCAGCGGCACCCGGATGCCGCCCTCCCAGACGGAGCCCTTCCGGTGGAAGAGCGGCCCTTGCCGCGACAGCCACTCGCCGCCGTTGTCGTTCGTAAAGATGACGAGCGTGTTATCTACGATGCCTGAGCGATCGAGCGCTGCGAGTATCTCGCCGACGCCTTCATCCGCACGCTGCAGCATGCGCGCATAGTCCTCGTGCGTCGGCGGAGGTTCCGAGTCCGGACCCTGCCAGAACCCGCTGGACACCGCGTCCGGCGAACGGTCCGGAGGTTGAAAGGGATAGTGAACGGCGGTGTACGACACCTCGATGAAGAACGGGTTGGCCGCGTGTCGGGTGATGAAAGAAACGCTGCGATCGGTGACCTGATCCGTCATATAGCCCGGGGACTCGATGAGCGTCTCGTTCTCCCACAAGTCCGGCTCGCCGCCTCGCCCCCGATGGGTGTAGTAGTCGACGGCGCTGCCCATCGTTCAAGAACTCATCGAAACCGTGAGCGTTCGGGCTGAACTCCGGCTCGAAACCGAGGTGCCATTTCCCCACCAGGCCGGTCACGTACCCGTTGGCTTTGAGAAGAGCTGGCAACGACATATCGGTGACTGGCAGGCCGCGCGCCGCCCCCTCAGGCGGACGCCTGCCCACGGGGGCCTCGAGGCCGAAACGCTGCTGGTACCGGCCCGTGATCAGTGCAGCACGCGTAGGGGTGCAGGTTGCCGCGTTGGCGTAGTTGTCGGTCAGAAGCACACCTTCTTGCGCGAGCCGGTCGATATTGGGTGTTAGGTCATCCTGCGCCCCGTAGCTGCCCAGATCGGCCCACCCCATGTCGTCCATCATGATCAGGACCACGTTGACCTTCCGGTCTTCTGCTGGTTGCTCGGTCTGCGCGTGCGTCGCCCGAGGGCTGACGACAGAGGCCAGACAGCTCAGAGAGACGAACAGGCGAGTGTTAATTTGCATGGCAGATACCCCTCCAGTTCTAACGCCGGACCCCCAACTCGTACCGCTCTCCATGAACGCTCGCGGAAATGCAGAACGAGCTCGCCGCGCTACTCGAAGGGACGGGCGCCATTACCGAGTGAGTTCGGGAAACCGCTCTGGCGCGCGACGGTGTTGGGTCGCCTGCTCGTACGCGTAGGCGAGCTCGATGAGGCGACCCTCCGCATAAGGTCGTCCCAAGATCTGAAGTCCGGCGGGAAGGCCGTCGTACGAGTAGCCCATGGGCACGGTCACGGCGGGCATGCCCGTCGCCGGTGCGACCAGCTGGCTGTTGTCGCCTTTGTACTCTTCGCTCGGCCGGTCGATATGGGCAGGAGGATTCGTCGTGTCCTTGCGGTACCAATGCGTGACCTTGCTAGGTGGGATCTGTAATCTGAGCGCAGAGATCCATCAAGGAGGTCAAATCGATGCGCTCGAGGAAAGCGGGACTTTCAGAGGTTGAGAAACAGTTCGAATCATGGAGGTCGAAGCCACACGGACGTTTGATCCCGGAGGAGTTGTGGAATGCGGCGGTGGGGCTGCTGGATCGGTATACGCCGAGCGCGATCTGCCGTCATCTCCGCTTGAATTCGGCGCGATTCAAGAAGGTCCGAAAGACTCATGGAGCGGTTGTGAGCGCCAAACGTCTCAAGGGAGGACAACGAAGGGTTTCTGGAGTAGGCTCCCTGAGCAAGAAACCTGGACGGAGTGGAACGGAGCAGGTGAGCGCGATAGCTCCGAGTCGGACTGCGTTCGTGGAGCTGGCGCATGGGATGGGCTTGTCGGGCGGCATGATGACGCCTCCGCTGAACTCGGTTCAGGGTGAAGGAACGATGTGCCGTCTGACGGTAGAGAGCGCATCCATTATCGGCCGGCTGTGTTGTTGGTGATAGGCAAGTCGCTCATCGGGGTCCATGCCGCGTGTGTCGTCGTTGCGGTAGATGGCTGCGATGTCCTCGAGCACCCGGTCACAGTGCTCAGGAAAGGCGGGCTCGGCTTCGATGAAGTAGCGGCGTGCATGCACCATACACTTGGCAGTGATCCGCAGCGGTGAACGCGGCGCCATCGAAGAGGCGTCGGCCATATGGATGACCTTGCTTGCCTGGACCGTGCGCTGATTCAACAGCTGGTCCATGTTCTCGCCCGCATGACGTCGTCCGCTCGCGTACAGAACGATCGGAGCAAGCGTTTTGTCCAAGCCACGGGCAACAATGCCCGTGGTGAAGATGCCCGTTCGCTCGCCTTGAGCTAAAGTCTCGTTCTCCGCCATCAATGTGAGAATCCGAACTCCGGTGTCGTCACTGTGAACCAGAGGCCGGTTCGCGGCGAGTGTTTCCATGTGGCGAAAAACCGGCAACACGGCGTTGGCCATTGCTTCGGCGCGTTCGAACTGCGTGGAGGCCCCCGCCCACTTCTGCCACTGCGCCAGGCGGTGATGAGGCATGCCCATGGCGTAGCGCAATACCGAAACGACCGCATCCACACTCGGATGGTACTTGCTTGCTCCAGCCTGAGGCGGAAGCGGCGCGGTGAACGTCTTCTGGCAACCTGCGCATCGCAGCATCTGGCGTTCGTATACCGTCGCCTGGATCGGGGGCTGAGCTTTCAGCTCCACATCCTTTCTCGGAGCTTGGGTGTCATAGAGCTTGCCTTGGCACAGAGGCTCGGGGTATGGGCCGCCCGCTTTCACTTCGCCATGGCTCACCGTCTCCCGTTTGGCGCCTGTGTAGTCCTTGGCCCCATTACGGCCATGACACTTTCTCTTTCCTTTCCTTTTCAGCTTCTTTCCGTTTCGCGCGACGTTCCGTCGTCGGCGTGCTCACGCCTCGACGATAGCGGCATCGTAGAACGTGGCGAACTGTCTCGAGCAGAACCGGGCAAGCTTCCTCGGGAAGCTCTCCTCTCGATAGACGCTCTTCCAGGTGGAGCAGCTCAGCCCGCTCGACCTTCATCCACAACCCCGAGCTCGCGGCGAAACTCACGCACCAGCGGATATACCAGGCACCGTTTCACCGGCTTCGCCTCTTTGTTGTGTCGGTCCATACGGCCACGCCCAGTAGTCGATCCCACGTCCATCCAGTTCGCCGCCAGGTAGCACGTCCCCTCGTTACGCTCCCTCTCCACAAACGTCTCGAGCAACACCGGCCTCACACCGTACGCTTCCTCCCAATCATCCACCACCACTCGGGCTGCCAGCGACAGCACGTGACTCGCGAGGCCTTTGATGGAAAACCACGGCAGGATCAGGAACCGACTGTTGTTTACCACCCGCCGAAGGTTCTTTTGCCGCGTCGCGTCATCCCAACCGATGAAGCCGTCACGAGACCGAAGACGACGCGCTGACGACGAGAACTGCACGCACCCACTCAGCTCACGGTGGGCTGGAAAGCGTCACATCCGGTGTGAAGAGACCTCGATCGATGTCGGATTGGTTGACCAGCGCACCGGCGATCATGCCCAACTCCACCGGGTTTCCCTCTTGGTCTTTGGAGGGCACTGATGGCCTTGAGGAAGCTGTAGTGCCGCCCGTACGGCCCGTCTACACCGAAGATGCCGGTGAAGAACTCGGGTTCCTGTCCCTCTAGATCGAAGAGTCGCGCGGCGGGACACAAGAAGTCCTCCGCCAGACGACGAGTGTCCGCTTCGGTGAAAACGTAAACGTCGAGAGCACTCGTGTCATTCGCTTGCGCCAAGGCACCCTGGACGTACTCGCGCGCTACCGATTCCAAGCCCGGGTGGGTCACGCTCACGGAAAGCGCCACCGAAAGGCGATCGGTTGGGCCTGCCGCCCGGCGTTTCTTCTCGAAGCGAAGCATCTCGGACATGCCTCGCAAACCGTAAAGGATCTCGTTTCTCTCCGGTGCCACGCCGATCTGCACTGGATGGTCGTACCAGTATTTCTGCTCGCCCGAATCGATCGACTCGAGCCTCCGGAGAAAACCCGGCTCGAGATGGAGGTCTCCCGGAGAAGTGTCGGGATCGTGGACGGTAAGAAGCACGTTCGATGTCCAGAGCAGGTCGCGAGCCGGATGCTCGACCGGCGCGGAGCACAACGACTCGATATCCACCGTCCGTCGTCGCCTGAGCTCCAGGATCCTTGGTTCCCAGTCTTCCACGACCCCCACGGCGTCTGGGAGGAAAACCTCCCAGAAATGCCGGATGAGCTTCGCGTGTGTGGCGGGCGACCGTGCTCTTGACGCCTCGAGCGCCGTGGCGAGATCCGACAGGCGCGTGCGCAGATCGTGCTCGCGCCCAAGGGCATCGGCAACCTCGATCTCGACGATGTCCGCCCCCCTCTCGAAAAGCCACGCGATCTCACACCATTTGGGATCTCGTGCCCACTGTTCGAGCTCGCGCGCCGAGCGCTCGCGTGCTGGTGAATGGGGTTCCGAGCCAACCAGCTCGAGAAACGCCCGGCACATTCTCTTCGGGTTCTTCGGGCCTCTTTCGTCCGGCACCGGTAAGGCGCCGGCAACTAGGTCAAGGAGAAACCGCACAAGCGCTTCGGAAAAGGTCCACCGCGATTCCCTAGTAGGCCGCCGCGTAGCAATCGCGCCTCGGGTCCGCACCCGCAATGCGCGTTCCCGTTGCGGGATCGATCATCACCGCCGTGGCGCAACCGGAAAGGGAGCGCGACGGCACGAGTCGCACATCGTGGCCACGCGCTCGCAGCGTCCTAATCACCGCACTGCCCACGTCCTCCTCGACGTCCAGCCGGTTGAGGTCCAGCGGGTGCGGCCAGAACGACTCGTACAAGTGGAACGTTCGCACACGCGGCCATTCGATGGCTTCGTGGAGGTTGGGGTACCAGGCGTCCCAGAACTCGACGATGCTCAACAGAGTTTGAACGATCGTCTGCTCCTGATTGTCACCACCCGGTGTCCCGATGGCGAGGAACGGCTCGCCGTCCTTGAAGACGATGCTCGGGGTGAGCGTGTAGCGCGGGCGCGATCTCGGCCGTAGCTGCAAGGCGCGCGTCGGGTCGAGCCAGAACTGCTCACCCCGAACGCTCATGCCAACGCCGGTGCCGCCGAGTATCACCGCGCCCTCGGTCCAACCACCGCTCGGGGTGGCGTCGAAAATGTTGCCGTCGCGATCGATGATGGCGATGTGGGTGGTGTCCTTCAGACTCGCCACTTCGAGGGTCGATGCATCGAATGCGGACGCTCCGCCTTCGCCGCCCGCCACCCAGAACGGCCACTCGTTGACCTCGGGATCGAAGGGGAGCGGATCGCCGGCGCGAAGGACCGCAGACGCCCGGGACATATCGATCTGGCCCGCGCGTTTGCGTGCGTATTCCTTAGAGAGAAGGCCCTGGCCAGGGATTTTGACGAAGTCGGGATCCGCAAAGTAGGTATCTCTGTCCGCGTAGGCGAGCTTCATGATCTCGACGAGCACGTGCAAGTAGTCGGCACTATGGTGACCCATGGCGGCAAGATCGAATGTCTCCAGGATGTTCAGCATCATCAGCAAGGACGGCCCCTGGCTGTTGAACGATTGCTTGTAGATGGTGTAACCCCGGTAGGTCGTCGATGTCGGCTCTTCGATGCGGGCGAAGAACTCCGAGAAATCCTCGAGCACGAAGGGCGCACCGTGCTCTTGGAGAAAGGAGACCATTTCTTGGGCGATGTCTCCCTTGTAGAAGCGATCGCGAGCGGCTACGATGCCCGCTTCCCGTCCACTCCCCTTCGCCGCTCGTTCGGCTTCGACCACCCGGGACAGCGTGCGTGCCAAACCGGGAAAGGCGATCGTCTCGCCCGCTTTGTAAAGTGATCCATCCGGCTTGAGCCAGTAACGCTCGTTGTCGGGCCACTCGTGAATAAAGTCTAGCTCCTTCTCGATCTCGAGGGCGGTGAGGTCACGTAGCGGAAATCCGTCCCGGGCGTACTCGATTGCCCGGGCCGACACGTCTTCGAAGTTCATCGTGCCCCACTTCTCGAGCACGGTCAGCGCGGCGTGGATCGCTCCGGGAACCACGGTGGGATCCGGCCCCTTCCCTTCTAAAGTCTTGTCTCGCTCGGTGTACCAGTCAATGGTCGCCGCTTTGGCCGCCCAGCCCTGGCCGGCGATCGAGGTCACCTTGCCTTCCTCTTTCGGATAGACGAGCACCAGACCTTCGTCCCCCAGGCCGTACAGGTCTTGCTCGATGACTCCGCCGACGAGAAGGGCGGCCACACCCGCGTCGAAGGCGTTGCTGCCGCGCTGCAGGATTTCCATGGCGGCCGAGGTCGTAAGTGGATGACCCGCCGAGACGCCGCCGTTTCGTCCAGCGACCGCCGGCCGCTCGGCAGCAAGTGCAGAGCTCGTGAAAAACAAGATAAGAGCGAAATTGGAAAGACGTCGCATTGGGACCACCCCTTTCTTGGCCTCTCTTGACCTTCCTCAGCGGGCGGATTATATAATGACAGCTCCTATGTCGGGTTGGATAAGGTTCTTCGGCCTCCTGGCCTTCCTAGGTGTCATCGTCTACGTCGTGATGTCCTCGTTCGGCCTCAGCCAGGAGAGCTGTGAGGTCTGCATGGTGTTCGAGGGTCGAGAGTCCTGTCGCACGGCACGGGCCCCCTCTCGCGAGGAGGCCATCCAGGCCGCTCGCAACAACGCGTGCGCCCGCCTTACCAACAGTAGGGCGGAGAGCATTCGCTGCGGCGGGGCCCAGCCCGCGAGCATTAGTTGCTCCGAATAGCCGGTAGGGTATAATGCCGGCCTAATCCATCCCGGATAGGAGGGACCCATGCCCACCTACGACCTGGGTAGTGGGGTCTTTTTTCAAAAGACCCCACTACCACAACCCGAGTGAAGTGGACACCGCCGAGCACCGGTTGCACACCGTCAAATCCAAGGAACCTCCCAAATCTCCCAAATCTCCCCAGATCGAGATCGACACGTGCTGCTACAAACAATCGGGGGACGAGGCGGTCTGGTGGACGTCGAGATCCAACGCACCCGTTTCCAGCACGATGATCGCTTGTTGCTTTGTACCGATGGCTTAACCGACATGGTGCACGACTCGAAGATCACCGAAGTACTCGGGCGCGAGACGTCTTCTCAGGAAGCGTGCGAGGCCCTTCGGGATCTCGCCTTAGAGGCCGGAGGCCGAGACAACGTCACGGCGGTGCTCGGTCACTTGAGCTTTTCGGAAGCGGGTTAGCAGTTCCGTTCGATCAATACGCCTGACGGGGAATTTACGGAGCCACGACCGCTCCACGCCTAGTGTCCCGTCCTGGATTCTAACAAGTTTGCGAGCTTCGGGCGCTACAGCTTGGCCCCACAGTCCTTGCAGAACATCGCGCCCTTCTCGTGCTCCTCGCTAGCGCAGCTCGGACACACCTGCGTGGTGAGCGGGCGTCTCGAGGCGGCGGACATCTCGACGCTCACGATGCCCGTCGGCACGGCGATGATCCCGTAGCCCAGGATCATGATAGCCGCCGCGAGAAACTTCCCGGGGACTGTTTGAGGTGAAATGTCTCCGTAGCCCACGGTCGTCATCGTCACGATGGCCCAGTACATCGCCTGCGGGATACTGGTGAAACCGCTTTCTTCACCCTCGATGAAATACATGAGGGCGCCGACGATCAGGACCACCGTTATTACCGCGCCGAGGAAGACGATGATCTTGCGGGCGCTCGCCCGGAGCGCGACGCGGAGTTGTCTTGCCTCTCCCACGAACTGGACGAGCTTCAAGACGCGGAAGATCCGGAGAAGCCGGAGCGCGCGGATCACCAAGAGAGATTGAGCTCCCACGAAAACGAGACTCAGGTAAGTGGGAAGGATGGCGAGGAGATCGATGACACCGAAGAAGCTGAACGCGTATCCGAGTGGCCTTCTTACGCAGTAGAGTCGGAGAAGATACTCTATCGTGAAGAGGATGGTGACGAGCCACTCGAACGCACGAAGCACCGCTCCGTAGTTCTGACGAATGGGAGCCACGCTCTCCAGCACCACGGCGAGAACGCTCGCCAGGATGGCGACGAGGAGAGCGACGTCGAAGGCCTTGCCCGCGGGGGTATCGGCCTCGAAGATGATCTCGTGGAGCTTGGCGCGATTAGTGAATCGCACGGGTGCCTCGAGAAAAGAAAGGGCCGCCGGCTAACTGGATCTAAACCCAGAGCCGGCAGCCCGGTGTTCTCTTTCAGGTTGCCGTGTTCGCGTATCTCAGCTCAAGTGCTCGCTGTAAAAATCGAGCGTCCTCTGCCAGGCGAGCTTGGCGGCTTCTTCGTCGTATCGTGGCGTCGTGTCGTTGTGGAAGCCGTGGTTCGCTCCCTCGTACATATGCATGGTGTATTGCTTGTTGTTGGCCTTCAACGCCGCCTCATAATCGGGCCAGCCGGCGTTGACGCGCTCGTCGAGGCCCCCGTAGTGAATCAGTAAAGGCGCGTTGATACTCGGAACGTCCTCGGCCGCAGGCTGTCGGCCATAGAACGGAACCGACGCCGCGAGATTGGGGATCCGCACCGCCAGCGAGTTGCACACACCCCCGCCGTAACAGAATCCCACCGCGCCGACGTTGCCCGTGCAAGCGTCATGGGACTGGAGAAAACCGACGGCAGCGACGAAGTCTTCCAGAAGCTTGTCGCCATCGAGCTGCCTCTGCATCTCGCGACCTTCGTCGTCCGTCCCCGGATAGCCTCCGAGAGACGTGAGACCATCGGGGCCTAGCGCGATATACCCGGCGACGGCCAGGCGTCTCACCACGTCTTCGATATAGGGGTTGAGTCCTCTATTTTCGTGGATGATGACGACGCCCGGGACCTTGCCGCTAGCGTTCGCGGGACGAGCGAGCAAGCCTTTGACCGTTCCGTAACCCTGCGGCGAGTCGTACTCGATGTACCCCGCCTCGATGCGCGCATCGTCGGGCGCAACTTGCTGAGCTAGGGCGTATTGAGGGCTGAGGGCCTCCAGCAAGCCGGCGGTGGTCAAACCCCCAACTGCAAAGACCTTGGCCCGGTCCAGGAACTCCCGGCGATTGATGCCCCCGTGAACGTAACTATCGAATAAATCGAGAAGTCCCTGATCGAAATCACTGGCTTTCTTTCGTGTCATGATCGGTTCACTCCCTGGTTCTAGGGTTTCTTGAATACAGACAGCGTGACGAGGCGCCATTCTAACCTCGAGGCATCGAGAATTCTAGGAGTCAAGCCCATTCTTAGTTGAAACTCTCCACGGCTCACGTTTAAGCGACCTTCTTCTTCGATACGGTTGATGTCTTCGCCTCGATCTTCAGTTCCCGCTTGAGAGCTTCGCGAAGCTTGGGAAGATGGCGGTAGCCCACCACCTTCCTCAAGCGCGGTTCGATGTCTACGAGCGCCGTTGCCAACCAGCGCTGGCGTTGGCTCGAGTTCTTCCAGTGGTCGACCTTCGCGCAGCGTTCCTCGACGAGAGCATTGACGGACTCAAGGCAGTTCGTCGTCTTGAACGAACGGCCCAGCACCGCGTGCACGCCGAGTCGATGCAACGTCAGCGTCTCCTCGAGGCCTTCCTCCAGGCTGCCAGCTGCGGATTGGTTCCGCTCTTCTAACTCACCGTGGAGTTGCTCGAGCGCAGTGAGGGCCTCTTCGTACTCCGGCCTGTTGTAGGCCCACTGGAGCCGCTTGCGCCATGACGCCTGCTCGCCCTTGGACAGGTAGCTCACTACGTTTTCACGTTTGTGCCACTGGCAGCGTTGTATCAGAGCCCGCTTACGGAATGCCTTCTTGACTGCCGCTTGGAGACCCTTGCCGCCGTCGATGATCACCAGCAGACCCTGGGAGATATCGAGTCCCCGCTCGAGCAGTGAACGCAGGAACGGCGTCAACACCTGCCCGTTCTCCGTGTCCGTCTCCACGAAGCCCAAGAAGCGTTTTTCCCCGCAAAGCGTGATGCCCAGAGCCACGACCATCGTTGCCTCGGCGAATGTCTTCCCATCCAGAAACAGCGCCACCACATCCTCGCCGGTCAGATCCCGTTCCTGCATCTCCCGCAGCTTCGCAGCGCTCGCTTGCACGAACCCTCGGGACACCGTTGAGCTCGACAGCCCGATGGCGCCCGGAATCGCTTCCGCTGCCGCCTCGTAGTTGCGACAAGAGATTCCGTAGAGAACTCGTTTCAGCAGAAGATCATTCACCTCACCGCCGTGGCTCGCCGCCTCGTAGCAGCGAAGCGGAATCTCTCCTCCCTCGATGCTCCGAACCCGTGGCACACGGATCGGTACCCGCTGGCCGCCAAGCCCTACCGTGCCCGGGTTGCTTCCGGGACGGCGACCGCGCTCCAGCTCGTCCTTGCGAGACTATCGCTCTCCCGCCAACGCCTTCACTTCGTCGTCGAGCAACTCGTGAACGTGCATTAGACCAAGGGGGACCAACGAACGGATCATCTCTACCTTGGCGTCCAGCGCGAGTTCCCCGTAATCCTCGTGCCTCACCATCTCGACCTCACCCAAACGACGCGACTTCTTGCGTTTCTTGACCGAACGTAGCAGACTTCCCATCTCGGCTTCCTTTCTTCGCGGCTTGATTTTGTTTTGTCCAACGCCATCAAACCACGGAGTTTGGAGCCGTTTCAATTCCCAACTAAGATTGGCACACTTTCAATCCTAGCCCTATCGGATCTGAGGAAAAACGGCGAAACGAGAGGACACTAGTCCCACTCGCTGGTAGTGGCCCTGATTCGAGCCCGACTGACCTCCATTGGCCGGCCTTCTAGCTCGTAGCCGTCTAGGGCGGTAATCGCTTTCGTAGCGTCCTCACCGTCCGCCATATGGACAAAGCCGAAGCAATGCGGCTCGCCGGAACGGGTCCGGGCAAACCAGGTTTCCTGGACGGCCCCGTGGCGGGAGAAGAGCTGCCGAATTTGTCCTTCGGAGATGTCGTAACGGAGGTTGCCCACATAGATTTTCATTTGAACCCTCCTGCCAGGCTTGGCTCACCAAGGATCCACAAGCTTTGTGGGCGCTGCCCGATTAATGAAGTCGGGACATCATACTCCCGTGGCGGCAATCGTGCAAGCCGGATTGGACGTGGGCCGCGAGGTAGGTTATTAATGAAGGGTTAGGTCAGTCGATCTTCTCGCGGGATTTCGGGATCAGTAACGCGCGCCGCCCAAGTCTCCGCCACGAAACGAGTTGGCAGAGATGAAGTTTGGAGACAGGCTCAGACAGGGGCGCGAAGCGCGGGGCGTCACCCTCGACGCCGTACTCGAAGAGACCCGTATCGCCAGGTGCTATCTGGATGCGCTGGAGCGCAGCGACCTCGAGGCTTTGCCCGGCGGGGCCTTCAATCGTGGCTACATCCGATCCTACGCCAAGTTCGTGAGCTTTGATCCTCTGCCAATCCTAGACGCCTACGCGGCTGCGGAGCGAATGTTAGGCGGCACCGCAGAAGGCGAGGACCGTCTCCTGCTGGGACTACCGCTGCAGGCGGAGCGGCGCGATGGTCCGGAACGCGGTTGGCCGATCACACCGACAGCTTTGGCTAGGGCGTTGCTCGTTCTCGCAATTGTGGTAGGAGGTGTCTGGCTCCTGCCTCCCAACGGGAGTGAAGATGAACCCGGACGTCAAGCGATCTCGCAGGCTCCTGGTACCGAGCTCGCTGGTAAGAGCCCAGGAGGAGAGCACGACACGAGAGGCGATCCCGGAACTCCGCAAATCGAAAGACGCGTGGCGAGGGCTACTGAGAGCCTTCACCAGCCCGCTCAACGACGAAAAGCGCAAGGGAACCTACATCTGCGCGGCTTGCTTGTTACCGCTCTTCGAGTCAGATACGAAATTCGACAGCGGTACGGGTTGGCCCAGCTTTATCCAACCGATACCCGGCCGCACGGGCACCAAGAGAGACTTCAAGCTGATCTTTCTGCGAACGGAGTATCACTGCATCCGTTGCACCGGGCACCAAGGTCACATCTTCAACGATGGGCCGCGGCCTACCGGCGAACGGTGGTGTAACAACGGAGTTGCGCTGAAGTTCGTCCCAGAAGGCGAAGAGCTGCCGGCGCTCAGGCATTGAGCGCTATCTCTTCCGACTAGTCATCTAGCCGAAAGACCAAGGGCAGGACCGTCCAGGTCTTGACCTGAACCCGACCCTTAGTCGCGGGTATGAACTTTGCCTGCACGGCAGCGGCAAGAGCCACTTCATCGAAACCGTGGCCAGCCCCTTTCACGATCTCGGCATCCTGCACGGCTCCCGTGTGATCGACCAGAACCCGCACTCGCACAACGGCCTCGGGTATCTTCTGACGCTTGGCTTGGTTCGGGTACTTGAGTTTCGAGTGCTCGATGAGCACGGGCTCGATGACGTCGAAGCTCGGCTCCACGTAATCACCGGTTTGCAGGCCGGGATTGCTCGGTCCGCTGCTGGCAGTGGCCTGTTTCGGTGCGAAGACTGTGGATCCCCAATCAGCCGCTTCTCCGGGCTGAGCCTGTTCGGCCTGCGGAGGTTGTACAGCCTGTCCAGAAGGTTCGGGCGGTTCGGGGTTCGCGTCACCCGGTGGCGGGCTCGAGGGCTCCGTTTCCGCGACGGGAGGGCTGGCGGAAGGCTCCGGTTCGGGCACCGGCTCAGAGTTGGCGGGAGCAGGATTCGTTTGTACAGGCGGCGGGGTGGGTGCCTGCTGTCGGGGCGCTGCGCGCCCGGGAGTGGGTTGCGGCACCGGGGCCGCGGCGGGTCTTTGGACCGGCTGGCGCGCAGGTGACGGTGGCGGCGCGACGGAGGCGGCGCGGGAGCGGACGGAGCGGGGGCACGCGCCGCCTGAGGACTCAACGACGCACTGACGTCGGGACTCGATGGCTCGGCTGTCTCAGATGAGGCTTCCGCAGGCTCTGGAGGAGCTGCCTGGTCGGTAATCGACGGAACTTTGATACGGTCGGCGACTCCACTCGCGGTTTGCTCCGGCGATCGAGTGAAGAACCAATAACCGCCGACAAGCAGCGCAACACCCGCAACCCACGCTGCAATGATTCCCACTGGAAATGTGCCCATCCATGGGGATCTGGACCCGGGTACAGTCCATTTGGGAGAACCAGGAAGCGCTGGAATCGACCGCGGAGGCTTTGCTGTTCGGCTTCCGGAGAATGCGGGACGAGTACGCGGAGCGAGACCCCAACGCCTGGCTTGCTTGGGGCCTTTCCACCCGACCCAGCTTTGGTCACATGGAGAAGCAAGACCTCTTAATAATGAGTGCGCCCTACTCCATCGCCGACGAGGAGCACGCCACCGGTTTGCTCGCGTTGTCGGTCGTCTTACAGGAATACCCGGAGATGAAGCACGTGGTCGCCGAGAAGCAGCACGAGCTCTACCTGCCATCGATTTCGCCATCCGCAATGGGACTTTCCTGAAGCACTGGAAGGAAACGAACCCGTGGACCGACGAGAACTTCCCCGCCATCGAGCAGGAGCTCAAGCAAGGCCTCTTCGCCGCGGTGCCCTCCCGTGCGGTCGAGAAAGTCCACATCACCTGCCCCACTTGCCGCCGCGAGCTGCGTATCCCCGGCTTCACCGGTGGCAAGAAGATACGTTGCCCTGGATGCGAGACGATCTTCTCGGTGGATGTCGGACCGCGTCAACCTGTGTAGAATCCTTCTGCGACGGCCGCGACGGAAGGAGAAGGGAAGTGATCAGGCGTCTCGGACGCTGACCTTGTGTCCGATCGTCAGATCCTTACGGAGTGAGTGGAGCACACTGCAATATTTTTCTCGTGAAAGTGCGATGGCTCGTTCTATCTTCTCCAGTGGAATGTCACCCACGACCGCGAAATTCAGATCGATGCTTCGATAGAACCTGGGCGGCTCCGGGTTCCGTTCGCCGCTTACGTCGATCCTAAGGGTGCGAAGGTCCGTTCTCATCTTCTGGAGAATACTCACCACGTCCGCTCCCATACAAGTTGCCAGGGAGGCAAGCAGAGTCTCCATCGGAGAGAGTCCGGCTTTCTTGTCGCCGTCGACGTCGGCCCGCGCGCCCGACACGGACTCGACGCGGAAACGAAGACCTTCCGACCAATCCACTTGAACGCTATTTGTCGTTTTGCTCATCGTCAGCTCTCCCAGGATTCGCGGAAAGAGTCTACCAGACACGACCGAAACCGATATAATTCGACCCGGCTACGAGAGGAACGACTGTGAGTTGGTTGAACCCAAAATTCTGGGCGAACTGGATCCCCAGCGGCCTCGGGCAGGTCAAACCTCACCACTTTCTGGACATCCTGAAAACTACCTGGCAGAACAAGTCCGAGCTTCCTTTCGCTCTGCGGATACTGCGCCACGGCGTCTGTGACGGGTGCGCGCTCGGCACGAGCGGCATGAAGGATTGGACGATGGACGGCGTGCATCTCTGCATGGTCCGTCTCAATCTCCTGCGACTCAATACCATGCATGCGCTGGATACGCGTCGCCTGGCCGACGTATCGGCGCTCAGGACCCAGAACAACCGCGAGCTGCGCGCCATGGGACGACTTCCCTTCCCCATGCGGTGGCGACGTGGAGAGCGAGGCTTCGAGAGAATCCCCTGGGACGAAGCGCTGGAGGTCGTCGCCTCACGCGTGCGCCAGGCCGGCCCGCGACGGATTGCCTTCTATCTTACCTCCCGGGGCATCACCAACGAGGTCTACTACGTCGCGCAGAAGGTCGCGCGATACCTGGGCACCAACAACGTGGACAACTCCGCACGCATCTGTCACGCACCGAGCACGGTGGCACTCAAAGCAACCTTGGGAGCTCCGGCTTCTACCTGCTCCTATAAAGACTGGATTGGCTCCGATCTCATTGTCTTTTTCGGAAGCGACACCCCAAACAATCAACCGGTCACAACCAAGTACCTCTACTACGCGAAGAAGCAAGGTGCGAAGATCGTCGTCGTCAATCCGTTCCGCGAGCCGGGTTTGGATCGATACTGGATTCCTTCGGTGTTCGAGAGCGCGATGTTCGGCACGAAGCTCGCCGACGAGTTCTTCCACGTGCATACCGGTGGCGATCGGGCCTTCATCACCGGAGTCTTGAAGGCGCTCTGCGAAGAAGATGGTGTGGACGATGCCTTCGTTGCCGAGCACACCACGGGCTTCGACGCGCTCCGCGAGCAGGCGACGGCGGCGACGTGGGAAACGTTGGAGAAGACGTCAGGTGCCTCGCGGCAGAAAATGCAACAGTTCGCCACGATGTATCGTCAGGCCAAGTCCGCGGTCTTCGTCTGGAGCATGGGCATCACACAGCATTCGTTCGGAGTGGACAACGTGACGGCGATCGTAAACCTGGCCTTGGCCCGAGGCATGGTGGGTCGCAAGCACTGCGGGCTGATGCCCATTCGCGGACACAGCGGTGTGCAGGGCGGCGCGGAAGTGGGAGCCGTGCCGAACGCCCTTCCCGGCGGGCGACCGCTGGATGAGGAATCGGCAAGGAAATTGGAGGAGCTCTGGGGGTTTCCGATTCCGACTACGAAAGGCTGGAACGCGGTCGAGATGATCGAAGCCGCGCACGCCGGGGAGGTAGACGTGCTCTATAGCCTCGGTGGCAACTTCCTGGAAACGCTTCCGGAACCGGACTGGGTGCGTGAAGCCTTGGAACGAGTTCCCCTCCGGGTCCACCAAGACGTGGTCGTGTCTCCCGCAATGCTGGTGGATCCAGCGGACACGGTACTCCTTCTTCCGGCGGCGACCCGCTACGAGCAACCGGGCGGAGGAACGGAAACCACGACCGAGCGGCGCATCATTTTCAGTCCCGAGATACGGGGACGACGCATTGGTGAGGCTCGCGGCGAGTGGGAGATCTTGCAGGATCTGGCGCAGCGAGTCGATCCCGAACGCCCGCACTGCGTGGATTTCCGTGACGGCGCCGCGATTCGAGAAGAGATTGCGCTCGCGGCACCGTTGTACGAGGGAATTCAGAATCTCGCGCACAAAGGGGACATGTTGCAGTGGGGAGGAGAGCGTCTCTGCGACGATTGGAAATTCTCGACTCCGGACAAACGGGCGCACTTCACGTGCATTCAGCTCGACCACGAAGAACTTCCGCCCGGCAGTTACCGAGTCAACACCAGGCGCGGCAAGCAGTTCAATAGCATGCTTTGGGCGGATCGCGACCCGCTCACCGGCGCGCGGCGTGACGAGATCTTGATCAGCACCGAAGACCGCGACAAGCTCGGACTACTCGATGGCGACCGGGTGCGTCTGCGCTCCGAAGTCGGATCGCTCGAGGGGCGCATCAAGAGCGCCCCCATCACACCGGGGAATCTGCAGGTTCATTGGCCGGAAGGCAACGCCATCATCCAACGCGGGCACCGTGACCCGCGGTGCGGGATCCCCGACTACAACGCGGTCGTGGAGATCGACGTGCCCGATCGTCAATGACGCGGCAATGACCAGGTGGCTACCGGATCTCGAGAGTTACTACCGGCTGCACGCCCGATTCTATGATGCCACGCGCTGGGCCTTCCTTTTCGGCCGAAACGACCTGCTACGACAAATCCAAGAACGTCTCTCCCCGCGGCGCGTGCTCGAGGTCGGCTGCGGAACCGGCACGAATCTACGAAAGCTAGGCGCGTTTTATCCCAACGCAAGCCTGACGGGTGTCGACCTTTCACCCGACATGCTCGGGAAAGCTGAGAAGAAACTTGAGCGATGGTCGGATCGCGTCCGACTCCGGAAGGGCAAGTTCCCCGATGTACCCGGGGACCCCGGTGATAAAGAACCATTCGATCTCATTCTGTTCAGCTATTCCCTGTCGATGATCAACCCGGGTTGGAAAGAAGCGATCGCGGCGGCGCAATCGAGACTCAGGCCGGGAGGTAGCTTGGCAGTCGTGGATTTCCACGACTCCCCCTTCGCCGGCTTCAATCACTGGATGGAGCTCAACCACGTGGAGCTCGGCGGGCACCTCCTAGAGGAGCTTCAACGTACTGCCGAAAAGAACGATCACCGCGTAAGCAAAGCCTTTCTGGGTATTTGGAGGTTCTTCACCTTACTGAGCTAGGCCGGGCTCTGATCGATTGACGCTACCGCCAGAGCGCCGTACACTGGGTCCAGAGCCCATCAGGACAACCAAAAAAAGGAGGAACGCCATGAAGTACTGTTCCAAATGCGGTGCTTCCGTCGACGAAAAGGCGGTCTTTTGCTCGAGCTGCGGCGGGTCGCTGAAAGAATCAGCAAGCAACAACGCGTAGAACGGCTCGAATCGCGTGAATCGGACTCCCAAAGGGCCCTCGGTGCGCTTATAATCCGGTGACTATCCTCTTCAAAGGAGAACGAGATGGCGGTTTCTGAAAGTATCCAAATGCTCAGAAAAACAGCGGTGGGGCTCGCGAAAAGGCTCAACAAGAGCACGGCCGGACTGAGAAAGAAAGCGACGAAGAGCGCTGCGTCGGCCGAGGCGAGCGTGAAACGGGAGCTTCGCTCCATCGACAAAGAGATCGCCGCCTTGAAGAGATCGGCCGCAAGGCTGAAGAAGCAGGCGCAGAAAGAGACCGGCATCGCCAAGAAAAGACGCGCGGCAGCGGCGAAAAAGCGCAAGAAGAAGTGAGCTTGGCATCCTTATAGGAAGCCGCCTTATCGCCGCGGTCGCCCCATGGATCGCTGAATGCACCCGCTCATCGCCACCATCGCCACCCTGATCCTCTTTTTTGCGCCCGGCTTGCTTTTCGTCGCCGCCCTGGGCGGAAGCAAGAAAAGGGTCGCTCTCAGTCTCGGCGAGCAGCTCTACCTCGTGCTGTCCGGAAGCCTCTTGGTCTCGGGCTGGGCGGGGCTTTTCTTGGCCGAGCTCGGGCGTTTCTCCGCTCTTAGCACAGCGGCGCTCGTCGGAGGCCTGGTCCTTCTTGGACTTCTTCTCGCCCGCAGACGTCTCTCGTTTCGTCTGGGCTCGATGGGATGGGACGAGATAGCGGTGCTCGTCTGCTTGGTGGGATTCGGACTGACTGTCTATTTTCCACCGTTCGAGTACGTCCTGGGAGGACGCGATCCCGGGGTCTACGTCAACGCCGGCTTTCATCTGGCCCGTGAAGGCAACTTGTCCTACGTGGACCCCGTCGTCCTGAGCATTCCCGAAGAAGAGCGAAGCCTGTTCTTTCGTGTGGACCAAGAGCTTCCCCCTTGGAGCCAGCCGCGGTTCCTCGGCATCCATATGGAAAGCCCGGATACGGGACGCGTCGTGCCGCAGGGACTACACCTCTATCCGGTGTGGATCGGCATGGCGTCGCACCTCTTCGAAATGAAGGCCGGTCTCTACGCCACACCCTTCTTTGCTCTAATGGGCGTCGCCGGTCTCTTCTTCGCTCTTCGCCGGCTCTTCGACGCCGAGGTCGCGCTCTGGGCCTCGGGAATGATGGCGGTGTTCCAAATCCAGATCTGGTTCGCTCGTTTTCCCAATGCCGAGATCCTGGTTCAGTTTCTGTTCGTAACCGGTCTGCTGGCTTTTTACTTCATGGACGAGGAACGGTCGATCCTGGCCGGCCTCCTCGGCGGCGCGGCCTTCGGGGCCACGCTCCTGGTGCGCGTGGAGAATCTTCTTTTCCTGTTGCCGCTCGGGCTCTATCTGGGTTGGCGTCGACTGCGACGCGAGCTCGGCAAACCGGAGCTCGCTTTCCTGGGAGGCTTTCTCGTCGTTGGGTTGCACGCCGTGCTACACGCAAGGTTAATCGCCTGGCCGTACGTTTCGAACGTTCTCGGAAGGCACTACTGGCGGGTCATCGGCGAAAACCTCGCCCTGTTCGCGGTGGCGGCGGTCGTTGCGTTCGTACTGGTCGATCGACTAGGCACGAAGCTCGTCGCACGCATCGCTCCATCGACCAACACGCCCAAAGCACGAGCCATCGCCGCGGGCACGATCTTCCTGATCGCCCTCTATGCCTACTTCGTCCGTCCGGTTTGGCACGGCGCCCGCACCGCCCCTCACGATGCCGAGGCGTTTCTTCGCATGGGTTGGTATCTCTACCCCATGGGACTCTCTTTCGTCGTGGCGGGAGCGATGCTCCTCCTCGCGCGGGCCCATCGACGCCAGGCCCTCTTCGTGCTCGTCGGTCTGACGTTTTCTCTCTTCTTCTTCTACAAGGTGCGTGTCTGGCACGATCACTACTTCGCCATGCGACGTTTCATTCCAGTCATCCTTCCCTACTTCTTCGCCTGCATCGCGGTTTTCCTCGTCAGTCTGCGAGCCGCCAGAGGTTGGATCGGCGACTGGGCGCCGCGCGTCGTCGGCTCGCTGCTTCTGATCTCGTACTTCATCGCGGGACGTCCTCTATGGGGACATCAGGAGTTTCCCGGCAGCCTCGACTTCGTCACCGAGCTGGCGCGCCACATCGGCGATCGCGACGTCGTCATCTTCCCTCGCAAAGAGGGCCTACACCTTTTGGAGCTTCCGCTTTCCCAGCTCGAGGGGAAAAACGTCTTGGAGTTCTCCGGACTGAAGCCGGACCGCGGCTCGCTCGAGAGCCTCATCGAAAAATGGCGTGATGAGTACCAGGACGTCTACTTCGTGACCAACTACAAAATCTCACTGTCCGGACTCTTCACCCAACACGTGAAGGATTTTTCTCTCGGCACGCAGCACTACGAGTTCGCTTACACGCATCCGCCGACTGGCCCGAAACCCTTCCATCTCCGATTCACGCTGTCCAAAGCGGTCGACGTCGAGGAGCTGGCCGAGCGGATGCCGAAGCTGGATCTGATCGATGTCGGTGCAAGCGATGATCTACTGGTGGCGTGGTTCTTCGAAAAAGAACTCGGACCGGATGGAATCGGTTATCGGTGGAGTCAGAAAATGTCGAGCATCTTCCTCCCCTCGGTCGGCCCACACAGCAGAGAAATTCTCATCAGGATGGCGGGACCCGAGCAAACGGAAGTACCACTTTATCCGGTGACGGTCTCTTTGGATGAACAGACTCTGGCAACGCTTCAACCGGTACGCCAGTTCCAGACGTATCACGTGGAGCTGCCGCCAGAGCTGACCGCGGGACGAGACGACTCCTATGCGATTCTCCGATTGAACACCAAGACCTGGCGCCCCGCCAACTGGACTCCAGGAGCGTCCGATATCCGCGATCTGGGCGTGAGGGTCGACTGGATCGAAGTTCGCTGACCTAGTGTCCCGTCTTACCGCAGATAGCCGAGCGCCCGTAACTTTTCCGCGAGCGATTCATCGATCCTCGCCGGCACCGGGAATCGTGTCCCCGACAAACTTCTAGGGTAAGCGAGAAGAGCGGTCAGAAAGGATGCTGGAAGAGGGAGGTCAGATGCCAGGTTTCGTAACTCGGCAGCATCCGAGACGAGGTCGAAAACCTGGAGCGGCGGCCGCGGCCGATCGAACGATACATAGCGAATGAGCTTCTGGTTCCGGTAGACGGCGCTTTCGAGCTCGCGTCCGTCCAGATTGAGGTAGCCGAAGACAGGAGGCGTTGCCTGTCCACCCCACAGACTTCGCCCATGAAGACCGCGCATCGACTCCTCGTCCAGGTAGTACATCAACGTCGGTAGCAGGTCGACGTGCTGAGCCACAACCTCCCGCCGAACCCCGGCGTCGAGCCCGTCCGGCCATTTCACGATGAGGGGAACCGCCGAGTTGCTCCTGGTAGAGCGTCTTGCCATGTCGCCACCACCCGTGGTCCTCGAACTCTTCGCCGTGGTCGGAGACGAGCACGATAAGGGTCGATCCATATAGCTCGACGCGTTGCAACCAGTCTAGCAGTCTGCCGAAGTGCTGGTCGTTGAACGCGATCTCCGAATCGTACAGTTCCAGCAACCTCTTCCGGATCTCATTAGAAGGAGTGATTCGCCCATCCTCGAGAGCAGTCATGAATTCCATCGTGCCGATCGCGTCTGCCGGTTCTCCCTTGGAGGCTCCAGAAAGATAAGGGTCATGGGGATCCATCGAATGCATGTAGAGAAAGAACGGCTCGGCCGGGCGGCGGTTCTCGAGCCACTCGATGCCGCGGAGGTTGAGCGCATCCGAACGGATGTAGCCCCGTTGTGGATCTTCCTCGACCAGGAGCTCGTAGGTGTCGAATCCTTGATCGAAACCAAAGGCCGAGGCGAGGTTGGGGTTGGTAACGAAACCGGCTGTCGCGTATCCCAATCGGTTCAATCGCTCAGCCAGCGTGTCGATTCCCGGAGGCAAGGCATCGCCGCGCCGGTTGGCGGTGTGTGCACGCGGCAGAAGCCCAGACATGATTGAAGCCACCGACGACTTGGTCCAGGACGACTGCGCATACGCCGTCTCAAAAAGCGTCGCCTGCTGGGCGAAGGCGTCGATCCGCGGCGATGGACTCGAATAGCCATAACAACCCAAATGGTCCGCGCGGAGAGCATCGATTACATAAAGTAGAATGTTTGGCCGCTCGACCCGGGGAGGGGTTTCACTCAACTTCGGCGAGGACGTGGAACGGATGGCGGGCCGGACGAGACGAATCCCGGCATCGCCTCCAGAAGGGCCCGGCACGCCGCGGGCCTGTAAGGACACGACCACACGCTGCAACGACGAAACCGGTATCGGAAAGTCCACATGCCCTGGAATCTCGAACTCCTCCACCGTCCGACCGCTCTTGGATTGAACGGTGACCTGAAGGCTGGTCGCCTCTGCTTCCTCCTCCGACTCCCAGAGCCGTACGTTGTCAATCACCAGCGAGCTTTCGATGGGAACATCCAATTGGTATTCGAGTCGCAGATGGTTCGGAAGCATCACCGATGCGCTCCGCCCACCGCCTCTGGCGAACGGTGCGCGCGTGCGAGCCTCTTCCCCAATGCGAAGCCAATCCCATCCAACGGCAAGCCTGCGATCGTCCGTGGCCCCTGGAAGCACTTCGCTCGGAGAGCGGTGATGGAGGTACGCAACCTCGAGCTCGTTGGTGCCCGAAACGAGGTCCTCCGCGCGTACTTCGATCCGATACTCGAGGGCCGTCGTTTCTAGCTCCATACTGCCGACATCGTAGCCATTGATCCGCAAACTCAGTCCCTGGGAAGGTGCGCCCGGATATGAAAAGGGCCAGCAGCGGAAAGTCAGAGTAAGGTTGCGTGGCTCGGCCAGAAAAAAGTGCAGAGATGACCTCTCCTCCACCCCCCAAGTAAACGTCGTTCCGTCGGCCGCGACCCCGTCCCGGGACCAGCCCGAGTAGAGATGACCTCGGGTCGAGACTGTCCCGAAGTCCAGAAGAGGCGACTCTCTGGTCACGGAAGCCCTGGGAAGAAGCTCGACAAAATCATGGACGTCACGAGCATCCCCGGCTCCACAACTACCAAGAATGATTCCACACCAGACCATTGCCACGAGGCGGATGCCGGTTCGGACCTTGTTCGTTGACACGTCAGATTAAGAAGGTCGCCAGCAGAACGCTTGCCACGAGAACCACGGCCATCGTCACATTCAAAGCGACTGCGGAAAAGAGCTTGCTCATCCACTGCCCCGCATAGAGCCAAGCGGTATCCACGATCAGCAATACGATCCCGACCACGATCGTCAGGATCACCACGCTTTGCGCATAGGCTTCGCCGGCCGTCGCGAACTGCGTGATGATCGCAATCGCTGCGACATAGGCCTTGGGGTTGACGAGGCTGAGAAGAATCCCGTGACCGATGTGCCAGGGCTTCGGGTCCTTGGACCCTGCCATGCCGCCTCGGACTATCCGATAGGCCAGATAGAAAATATAGGCCAGGCTAAGGTATCGCAGCATCTCGTAAACGACCGGAAACTCCGTGATGAGATACCCAAGCCCGAACGCGGCAAGCGTGACCGTGACCAGCGTGCCCAGAATCAGACCGAGGAGATAGGGCAAGGATCGACGAAATCCGTAGGTGGCGCCGCTGGCGGTCAGGCTGATGATGGCCGGCCCGGGCGTGCCGTACAGAACCATGGCGAACGCGAACGCCCCAACGACGCGTTGTACTTCCATAAGAGTCGGCGCGTCGCGTCAGGGAAAGAGGCGGTAGAAACGGAAGAAGAAGTTTTCGATGGGCAAGATCTCTACCTTTTCGAAGCCGGCTTCTTCGGCGTATCGGCGCAGCACGCGGGGACGCATGACGGTGCCCGTCTCCGCCGATGGCTCGTCCGCTTTGCCAACCGGAAGACAGTGCAGAATGCTCCAGCCGTACATCATCCAATCGACGTCGTTGTCCTCGACCGACAACTCTTCGCCGACCCTCTCGTCCACAACGAGAACGGTGCCCTTGTCACCTGCCAGGCTGCGCATCGCCAGCAAGCCGGCCACCGGTTGCGACAGATCGTGAATACACTCGAAGGCCGCTACCAGATCGTAACGGCCAGCAAGCTGCGGATCGGCGGCATCGCGAACGTGGAACTGCAGACGGTCGTTCAGCCCGACCTTCTCTTGATCAGCGCGGGCAAGCTCGATCGATGCCTCGTCTAGATCGAAACCGTCCACCCTGACTTTGGGATAACTCTCTGCCATACCGATGCTGGACCAACCGGCGCCGCAACCCACGTCGGCAATGCACGCTGGTGGATCCGCCATCAGACGGGCGTGCAGATCGGGAATGGCGGGCAACCACTCCTTGCCCAGTTGCTGGAGAAACATGGTGCGGTTGATTGCCGCTTGGCCTTCGATGAGATCGGTTCCGTAGTCCGCGTAAGGCACGCCGCCGACCGTCCGATAAGCTTCGAGTAGCGCCGGCAGTGGTGTGATGGCGCCCACCAAGAGCTGCGGCAGCGGCGCCAAGTAGTTCAGACTCTCTCGATCCACGAGAACCTCCGCGTGCTCGGGGGGGAGGCGTAGCGGCGTTTCTTCTCGTCGGCTTTCTCGTCGTCGACGTCTACGATACGGGCGACCGCTTGCTGCTCGAGCCACTCACGAATGTAGCGCTCGTTGGTTCTGGTACGAGAAGCCAGTTCCTCTGACGTTACGCCCGCGGAGCCCGCTTCGGCGAGCGCTTCGTAGAGACCAAGGCGGCCACCGATATAGGTGCCGAACATCGCAAAGGTGCCTCTTGTGGATTCGAGCATTCGTTCGATGAAGGCGTCTCGCTTCTTCTCATCGATGGACTGTGTCATTGTGGACTGGCTCCTCTCAGTCGATCGGGCGACGCTTGAAGAACAAATAGTCGGTGCCGGCCGGCTTGCCTCCTAGGGATCGTACCAGCGCCGCGATCTGCCCTCGATGGTACCAGGAATGTCCGAAGAGCTGTGTCAGCAAATCTTCCACGCTATTACGGTACCTGCTCCCTTCCATGCTTCGATAATCGAACTCGCGCGCCAGCTCGGCCTCGTCCACACGACCGAGATAAGCCGACCAAGCCATGTGCATCTCGTCGACGAGCAGTAACTCCTCGCCGTGGCCCGTCGTGACAAGCGTGTCGGAATGTTCCATCGTGAGCAGTCTTGAAAGGAGTGCGAAGCGATGGAAGCGAGGACAGCATTTCGTAGGCGAGCACGTGAAGAAAATCGTGGCCGCACAGGTCGAGGGCGGCGTTACTCGCGGGAACAACGTCGCGAAGCGGTGCTGTATCTGAATCAGATGAAGGATCAGGGCGCGAGCCTTGAGGGTGTCGCGAGGGGGCTCGGGGTGAGTGGCTGGAGTCTATCTCGATGGAATCGAGAGGAGGCTATGAGGGGTATCGTTCGGCGTGTCGAAGTCGTGGAATCGGAAAAACGCACGGAGATTACGCTGGTAACCCCGCGAGGGTATCGAATCGAGGGTCTGTCGGAACAGCGGCTGCTGCGGCTTGTTGAGCAGCTGGGATGAAGTGGAATAGCCGTCGGGTGTCGGCGTGGGCGTACGCGGCGCCGGCGGATCTCCGCAAGGGCTTTGACGGTCTGTCGGCGCTGGTGATGAACGAGCTTGGTCGTGACCCGCTGAGCGGTGAGCTGTACTTGTTCGTCAGCCGCAACCGAATCCGCGCGAAAGTTCTGCACTGGGACGGGACCGGACTGTGCGTCTACGCGAAACGTCTCGAAGAGGGAAAGTTCGCATGCCTGTGGTCCAGCGGTGACGGCGAGCCAGTGCGACTGACGACGACAGAGTTGTCGTTGTTTCTGGAGGGGAGTCGGTTGGTCGGAAAAATATCTTTGTCACCTCCTGAAATGAAGCATTTTTCACTTGCCGTGAGATCGTCTCTATGATCTAATCGTATTCCGTGGTTCGCATAAAAAACGAACACGACCTCGAAACACTCCGCCAGATAGCTCTCCTCGTTGATAACGAGAACCAGCGCCTCGTCAATGAAAACGTTCGTCTGCGAGTGGAACTGGCGAGACTCCATGGTGTGCCGGAAACGGAGCAACTTGAACTGTCGGTTCTCAAGCAACTACAGGAAAAGCGAGAGAGCATTTTCCGCATCGACGAAAAGCGGACCCGGAAGAAAACGAAGGCTAAAAAGAACAAGAAGAAAGGGCACGGCCCGCGCGAACAGCCTCATCTTCCCGTGGTCGACAAAGTAATCGAACTCGCCGAGACAGAGAAAAAGTGCTCGGTGTGCGACGGCGAGCTGGGCGAGATGGCGGGTCAATACGAGGAATCGGAAGTGGTGACGGTGGTGAAGCGGAGCTTCGTCATCGAACGGCATTTGCGGAAAAAGTACCGCTGCCGATGTAACGCGAACGTCGTCACCGCACCGGCGGCGACGAAGCTTCAGCCCGGAGGCCGCTACTCGGTGGAGTTCGCGACCGAAGTGGCCATCAGCAAGTACCTGGACCATATGCCTCTCGAGCGCCAGGTTCGAATGATGCGCCGCGAAGGGCTAGATATCGACAGCCAGACGCTGTGGGACCAGCTGAACGTACTGGCACGTCATCTGAATCCGGTGTACGACGCTCTGGGAGAGAAGGTTTTGGAGTCACCCGTCATCCACGCCGACGAAACGCGGTGGCCTCTGATGGGCTCGATGAAGAAGTCGGCGGGCACGGTGTGGGGCGTTTCGAGTCCGGACATCGCGTACTACCGAATGCTGCCGACGAAATCGACGGAAGATGGCCAAAAGGTGCTGGGGACCTACTCCGGCATCGCGATTGTGGACGGCTACGCGGTGTACGAGGTGCTAGCTCGTGCCGGTCCAGACGGCTACGCGGCTCGTGCCGGTCCACAGTTTCGTCTCGCCCACTGCTGGGCGCACGTGAAAAGAAAGTTCGACGAAGCCAGCGAGCACTACCCGCAAGCTTGCTCCGAAGTGCTTCGTTTGATCGGAGAGCTGTACGAAGTCGAACGCGAGGTCCCGGGTCCGTTTCCCGGCGATGAAAAAGCTCAGAAACTGAGACTTTGTTTACGCAAGCAACGTTCGCAGCGGATCTTGAAAGCGATTCGGCAATGGGGCGAGAGCCAAAGAGGATTGCCGCGAAGCGACTTCGGCAAGGCGGTCCGCTACATGCTGGAGAGATGGGAGACACTCACGCTGTTCGCCGAAAACCCTCTCGTCTGGCTTGACAACAATCACGCCGAGCGCGCCCTGAGGGAACCTGTCGTCGGTCGCAAAAATCACTACGGCAGTCGAACGAAACGCGGAACCGACGTCGCAGCGCTGTTCTACACCCTGTGCGAGACCGCGAAGCTTCAGAACGTCGACCCCAGGGCCTACATGCTCGAAGCGGCCTACGCCGCCATCAACCAGCCAGGAACCGTGTTACTCCCCGACGCCCTACGCGACAACTCCGCTGCGTAGCTTCTCCTCCGAATCGCGACGTTCCAACCCGCTCCAGTGGGGCACGGCGAGGAGTTACGACGAGCACGTCCAGATCCTCGAGGGCGAGGCTTTCGGGAGATATCTCCGTGGGTCCCTTGTCGGCGAAGCCGAAACGATGAAGCCATAACCAGCGGGCGGCCACGATGTGGCCGACCAAGCTGACAGCCTTTTGGAACTCCGGCTCGTCGCGTCGGGGGGCTGGCACCGTGTGAAGCGAGCGCAGTACTTTCTCATGCGCTCTCTCTTCGTAGTCAAACCAGCTACGGTATCGATCGCAGAGCTCTTGAGTCGACATTTCGGTTCCGCAAGCAGGCCGTTCTCTCGCGGCATTCTAGTACAATCTGAGGACAAGATGTCCCGCCTGCCGACACTCGATCTCGTGGTGCTTCTCCTCTACACGGCGGGGGTGGTTGCCTTTGGAAGCCGGTTCTTCGGCCGGAGCCGGACGCTACGCGGATTCACGGCGGCAAGCGGGGCCCTGCCGGGATGGGCAGTTGGGCTGTCTCTTTTCGGAACGTATTTGAGCAGCAACACGTTCCTCGGCGTCCCCGGAAGAGCCTACGCGTCGAACTGGAACGCCTTCGTGTTCAGCCTGTCGTTGCCGTTCGCGGCGTGGGTAGCGGCGAAGTACTTCGTCCCCTTCTATCGCGGCACAGGCGAGATCTCGGCCTACACGCACCTCGAACGCCGTTTCGGACGCTGGGCTCGGATCTACGCCATGATCTGCTACCTATTGACACAGCTAGCGAGGATGGGCTCGATCCTGTTCGGTGTGGCCATTGCCCTCGCGGCTCTCACCGGTTGGCCCATGGAAGCTATCATCATCGCCACCGGCGCGCTGGTTACGCTCTACACACTTCTCGGCGGGATCGAAGCCGTCATCTGGACCGACGTCGCGCAGAGCATCGTCCTTTCGGCCGGGGCGCTGATCATGGTGGGGATGCTCGTCTTCGGCATGCCCGAAGGACCGGGCCAGCTCTTCGCGATCGCGGCGCAGGCCGGCAAGTTCAGCCTAGGAAGCTTCGCCGTCGATTTCACGACCTCGACCGTCTGGGTTGTGCTGCTCTACGGAATCTTCATCAACCTTAGCAATTTCGGAATCGACCAGAGCTTCGTGCAGCGCTATCACACGGCGCGGAGCGATCGGGAGGCGGCCCGCTCGGTCTGGCTCGCCGCGTGCCTGTACATTCCGATCTCGTTGGTTTTTTTCTTCATCGGATCCGGTCTCTTCGCTTATTACGAGGCACAACCGGGGCTCAAAGCGACACTCGAGACGCGCATCACCAGTAACGTGGACGCGATCACGCCCTCCGAGCCCGAGCCGAGCGTCGTCACAACCGAAGATCTCGCCGACCACGTCTTTCCCGACTTCATCGTGCAGAGACTGCCGCCCGGACTAGCGGGACTAGTCATCGCGGCACTTATGGCGGCGGCGATGAGCAGCATCGACACCAGTCTCAACAGCTCGGCAACCGTGATCCTCTCTGATCTGTATCGTGGTTGGCTTCGAAGAAGCGTGGGCGATGCCGAGGCGATGCGAGTCCTCTACGCCGGTACCATCGTGATGGCCGCCCTTGGAGTCGGTACGGCACTTGCCATGATCGGCGTGAAGAGCCTCCTCGATGCCTGGTGGACCCTGTCGGGGATCTTCGCGGGTGGCGTGCTCGGTCTGTTCTTGCTGGGATTCATCTCGCGACGCGCCGACCGCCCGGCGGCGGGGACGGCTGTCGCAATCGGAGTCGTGGTGATCTTCTGGATGACGCTTTCCCCTCGACTCCCTGCCGACTCCCACCTGCGCAGCCCCTTCCACACCAACATGGTCGTCGTGGCGGGGACGCTCGCGATTTTTCTAGTGGGGCTTCTGGTTACGAAATTTCGCTCCCGAGAGTGACCGGGTCCGACCGCTCTTTCTAGCGGTTATCTCCGATTCCGTGATATGGATCTTCATGCGCGTCCCGCCTAACTCAGTGCCCTTCTTCGTTACCGCCACGCTCGCCTTGCTCTGGTCCTGCTCGTCCCCGACCGACGACGCCCGCCAGGAGCTCGAGAGTCGAGGGATCGAGACGAACCCCGCTTCTTTTGCCGCGGCCATCCGGGCGGGGAATGGCGAAGTGGTCGACCTCCTTCTGAAAGCTCGTGTGAAGCCCCGTCGAGGCCTGAGGCTCGCGGCAAAGGACGGGCAATGCGAGATCCTGCAGCGACTACTTCAGGCGGAGTACCGAACCGACGGAATCCTGGCCGCCGAGGCATTGGCCTGGTCGCTCTGGCATGGACATGACGAGTGCGCCGAGATCCTCGAGGGAGCGGGAGCGAACCTTCGCGCGCCGAGTCGTCTGGGCGAGAACGCGTTAACCAAGGCCGCCTTCGAAGGTAACGTTCCCTTTATAGAAATCCTGAACTCGGTCGGTATGGATCCCGACGAGCCCAATCGCGACGGCAAGACCGGGTTGATCCAAGCCGTCGAGTCGGACCGACCGGAATCCATTCGGAAGCTCATTGCCCTCGGTGCCGATGTCGACGCGACGGACCTCAATGGATGGACGGCCCTGACGTACGCGGCGCGGGACGGTCGCGACAAGCTCGTTCGCTTGCTGGTCGACGCGGGAGCCGATACCGATCAGGCGACCAAGACGGGTTGGACGCCGCTCACATTCGCGGTTCTCAACGGGCACCGCGACTCGGTGAAAACGCTACTCGATGCCGGTGCCAACCCGGACGCCGGCAGTGAGGCGGGACTTACGCCGCTCATCCGGGCTGCACAAAGAGGGGATCAGCAGATGGTGAGGGCACTGTTGCGGGCTGGCGCGGATCGAGATCTTCGTGTCGATGGTGTGGACGCGGCTTGGTGGGCCGAGGCCAGCGGGCACGATGAAATCGCGCGTCTACTCTCTGCTCCCGGCGGGACAAACCGATCGTGAAGAGTCTTCCCCGCTGGGTCGCGAATATCGGTCTCCTGTTCGGCGGCGTGGCCGTCAGTTTGCTTGTCGCCGAGTTCGCACTCCGCTGGACCAGTTACGAATACCAGCCCCTAAAGATCGGATTCGGCGACGTCGACCAGCGTTCCTATCACACCTTCGAGGATCGCCACTTCATCTACGACCCGGCTCTCCTCTGGCGGCCAAGGCCGGGCTTCGAGGTCTTCAATGCCCAGGGCTTTCGCGGCCCCGAGCTACCGATCGAGAAACCCGCCGGCGAGTTTCGGATCTTCACCGTGGGTGATTCCAATACGCTCGGTTCACCCGAAGCCAACTGGCCCGGAGATTTGCACCGCATCCTCCGCGAATCTTGTGATCGCTTCCAAGTGGTCAACGCCGGGGTGTGGGGATATAGCTCGGACCAAGGTGTGCTTCGCCTCGAGGAGGTCCTCGAGTACCACCCCGATCTGGTGCTGATCAGTTTCGGATCGAATGACGCCCATCCGGTTAGCGTGCCGGACAAAGAGTATACCGCGCGGTCCGCATGGTCGGGGAGGCTGGAAGGCATCACTCGTCCATCACGAGTGGCAAGGCTAGCGCTAGCAGTGTCCACGCAGCTGACGGTGACGCAAGCAGGAGAGATGACGCACCGGGTAAGCCTCGTGGACTATCGGCGCAACCTCGAAGAGATGGCGCGGCGGGTAAGCTCGGAAGGCGGGGCGACGGTGCTCCTCACTCGGCCCTACCGAGGGAAATTACCGCAGGTCATTCGCTGGAAATCGTTTGCGCACGATTACAACGCCATGACGGCGGAAGTGGCAGAGAGTCTCGATCTGCCGCTAGTCGATCTCTTCACTCGCTTCAGGGATCTTGACGAGCTCTTCGACGATGAGTCTCACTTCAACCCGGAGGGCCATCGATTGGCAGCGGAGATCGTCTATCAGCGAATACAGCCTTTCATTCGGGGCAGCGGACTCGGGGAGTGCCTTCGCTCTGTCGAGAGCGACGCCCGGACGGACGATTCCGAATAATGCTTACCAAGCCCCTGGCTTCGACTTGAGGCGAACCCGACGGATCTCCAAAGGACCGTCCGGTGTCTCTCGTTCCAAGCGGATGGGAAACCCAAAGGATCCACCCAGAGCCGGTAGCCCGATTCCGCCTCCATGACGTCGTAGACGGAAGCGGTCGTCGGCTCCTACCCTTGGAGCTCGACCTCTTACTCGTCGCGTTCCTATCTCGTCGCCGCCACCCAACCCGGATCGATTCTTCATGAAGCAAGTGGGGCTCGATATCACCGCATTCGACGATAGCTTTCTCCAAGGCTACCCGCACCTCGCCAAGGCCTCGGAATCTGGAGCGGAAATGATAGCCCCCTACGGGGAAGTTGACGGCCCGAGCTTCATGGCGGGGTCACCGAAGAGGTGATAAATGCTCGAGGTGCCCCCCGTCTTCGGCAAACCTCGCCTGAGCGGCCAAGATGGCGTCGCCGAGGCTTTCGTGGTCTCCGTGAAGAAGCTCGGTGAGAAGGAGCTTGTGATAAAAATGCGCTGGGCCGTCGAGGCTTTCTCCACTCGGTGAGAAAGCCGCCACGACCCCTTTGACATCGGCCTTCAAGAGTACTTCCGCCAAGGAATCGAAGTTCGGGAACTGGAAATATCCGTTGAGGCAGTTCATCGTAAGAAGCAACGGCTGCTGCGCCTGATAGCCCAAAGAGTCCACATGTTCGGGTCTCAGAATGTTCTCCGCCCACAGATGCATGCCCCCGTGACCGATGTAGCTCATGAGAGAAGCTCCCTGGTCGAAGGCTTCTAAGATGGAGTCGTGAGTGAGGGCCGTCCCCAACTCGTCGAGATAGATTTTCTGTACTGACCTTGCCCAGGAAAAGTGGACAGGTTGATTATCTCGCATGAGCCGTTTTGAGGTCATGAATCCGTTCGAACACCATTGGGCTGTTGTAATCGAGTGACGAGTGGAGTCGATACGGATTGTAGAACCCCTCGATGTAGCTCGCGACCGCGTCTTTGGCCATACGTCGTGTTGGCCAACTACATCGGTGGAGGAGCTCGGTCTTGAGCGTGCCTAAGAAGCTCTCGGTCACGGCGTTGTCCCAGCAATCACCCTTGCGGCTCATCGAGCACACGATGCCGTACTCATCGAGCACGGCCTGGTAGGTCGCAGCCGCGTATTGAGTACCACGGTCTGAATGATGCACCAAGCCACTTTCCGGCAGGCGGCGCCCCAAGGCCATGTGAAGCGCCTCGAGAGCAAGCTCCGCGCGCAGGTGGGGCTGCATCGCCCAGCCTACGACACGACGCGAGAACAGATCGAGGATGACCGCCAAGTAGAGCCAGCCTTCCCAAGTCCGGATGTAGGTTATGTCCGTCACCCAGAACTGGTTCGGTCGTGCGGCTTCGAAGTTCCGGCCGAGCACGTTGGGTGCGATGGGGCGATCGTGCTTGCTGTCGGTCGTGCGGCGAAAACGCTTGCTGGGCAGACCCTGCAGGCCCATCTCACGCATCAGCCGTGCCACTCGCTGCTTGCCTACCTCGACGTTCTCCCCGTCAAGCTGGCGACGTACACGCTCCCTGCCGTAGGTACCACGGCTATGGGCGTGGATCGCTTGGATGCGCAGCTTCAGCTTCCCATCCTCACACTGTCGCTTGCTGGGCGCGCGCTTCATCTGAGCGTAGTAGCCGCTGGTCGATACCCTCAGAACTCGGCACATCACCCGCACCGGGTAGTTGGCCCGCTCCGCGTGAATGAATTTGAATCTCATTCGCTTTCCTTCGCGAAGAAGGCCGCCGCCTTTTTTAATATTTCTCGCTCTTGCTCCAACGTACGCACTCGACGCCGTAGCGAACGGAGCTCATCACGTTCCGCCGTCGTCAGAGCCTCGCGTGGACCTTCACCGTGATCAACTTTGTATTGTTTCACCCAGTTTCGAAGGGCCGATTCCGTCAGGTCCAGTTCCTTAGCGACCTGGCCGATGCTGCGCTCGCCCTCCCTGAACAGCCGGACCGCTTCCTCCTTGAACTCCCCCGTGAACTTCCTGCGTCGTCGTTCTCCCATGGACGCCTCCAGGCGCATTGTCGCGCCTCGGTTGATGTCCACAAAACCCGGGCAGGGTCATACCTCTTGTCCCGAAAGGAGTGTCGCCGCTATCTCCTCCGCATTCGCCACGAAGTCTCCGGCCCTGGGATCCGGCCGGTCCGCGATCAGCACCGCACGTCCTCCGAGTCCGAAGCCCTCGGTTTCGTAAGCTACGATCTTCTCCACCATCACCCGAGCTTCTTCCAGATTAAGCGCCGGGAGTCTCCCAATCGCGAGATCGGGCAACAAATCGTCTCCGTTCACCGAGGCATAGGCGGGGTCGGAAGCGGTCCAGATATAGTTCGACTTCCAGGGAAAGGGAGGTACCTGGTTTTGGACGCCCCAGCCCAAGTAGTCCTTGAAGTCGAACGTTCCGTCTCCGAGCAACACCACGTAGCGCGGAGGCGTTCCCCAGTGATGGTAGGCGTGCTCGAGGAAGTCTCGCACCGCGTCCGGTCGGGTCTCGCCATGACCGAACTCGGAGTAGATCTGCTCGATGGGAACGGCGAGTGCGGTGAGACCTTGACTCTGCCGCAGCCCCAGTAGGGGATGTCCCGGCCGCTGTTGAATTTGGTCGGGTAGCGGCGGCACCTGTGAATACTCTTAGGCAGCAAACTCATCGCTGTCAAGAGATTTCTGTTTGCTTCTAAGCGCGTGAACGAGAGCGCCCATATGGCGATAGCCTTTGATACGCCGGAACTTTTTCTGCGCGGTGACGACGCCAAGAGCGGTCCATCGGCGAACCATGGAAGGACTCTACCAACGCTTGACGTTTCTCGATACTCTGCGAATGGTTCCGTTGAGATTCTCAATGGCGTTCGTCGTGGCAAGAGACTGGCGAAGTAAGGCGGGCAGCGCGAGCTTCACGACCGTGAGTGTCTCTTCCATCCCTTCACGAAGGCTTCCGGCAGCTTCGTCGTAGCCGTTTCGCTCGAGCCACGACACCAATGCCTGAAGTCGCTTGCGCGCCTTGTCGGCACTCTTGCACTTGTAGGCTTCCTTCATCGTCTGGAGCACGTAGGCGTGACGAGACTTGGGAAGGTACGAGCGAAGATTCTGGAGTTTATGGATCTGGCACCTTTGGATGACCGCGAGGTCCCCCAAAACGTCGACGAGTGCCTTGCGGATGCCTTTGCCTCCGTCCACTACGCAGAGAATCGACTCATCGACGCGCAAGCCTCGCTCGAGAAGGTCCTGCAACATCGCGGTGCACACCCGAGAGTTCTCCGTCGAGCCCAGCCATATACCCAGGGGCACCTTCGTTCCATCTATTGTGATACCGAGAGTTACGACGACGGTCTGTCCGGCCACCTCAAGGCCATCCAGCATCAGTGCCGCAAGCTCGAACTCCTCTAGCCGCCGAGACAGGTATTCCTCGAGCTTCTTAGTCGTCTGGCTCACGAGGTGACGGCTGGCGGCACTCTTACTCGTGCCACGAGACTTCAACTTGGCCGCGGGTTTGTCCAGACTCGATTCGTAATTTCGGGTCGATACCCCCACCAAAACCTGATTCAACACTCGCTCTGGAAGCGGGTCTTCTTCGCGGAAGGCTTCGAAGTGTGGAAGCGACGCCTCCTCGCCCGACTTCGAGCGAACTCGAGGTCGCGACACTTGGATGCGACGACCACCGAAGCTCAGCTCTCCGTTCGTGCTCCCCCAGTGGTTATGAGTTCGCTCCTTCTCGTGCTTGCCCTTGAGCCCCGCGATCTCCTCGGCGTCCTCTCTGAGCAGTAGGTGCAGAGCTGTCAGTCCTTGCTCGTACACCCATTCCGTCAGATCCGCCTTCGTGGCCGCGATCCCAGCTATCATCGGTAGCAGTATCTGACCGACTTGGCCAACTACCTTGCCCGTAGGCGAGTGCGTTTGCTTTCTTACTGGCTTCTTCGATTTCCTAGGCATTGGTGGCTCCTTGTCCCCCTCTGGAGACGGTTTATTGGCAGACCTATTCTTAGGCCGGCCAAGGAGCCGCCGCTACACCAAATTCAACATCCGGCGGGACATCCCCTTCGACAGGGGGCCCTGGGCTGCATACAGTGGGCCCGCGCTTATCCTCCCCAACGGACGGCGTCTCAGCAGGGAGTAAACCTGAGGGAAACGGCGTCGGCATTCTCTCGTAATTCATAAACACCGCTTCCAACCTTGCCCATTCGAGGTTGGCGACGGAGTGCGCTTCGTTCCGGGGGCAGCTCCCCAACCCGGTGGTCCCGGGGCCACTTCCCTCCGCTCCTTGCATCCGTGGGTTTTCCTGCCGGCAAGGCGGTCGGCAGGCGAACCTCCGGGTAACTAGGCGGTGACTCCATTTGGAGTCCGATCGGAGGCAGTATGCGCAACGCACTCTTCGTCTTCGCCCTGGGCATGGCGGCAATCGTTCACTTCACTCATCAGTTTCTTCCCCAACTTTAGGGCCGCGGTACCGGCTCATAGCCTGGTCGAGGGGCTCAACTCGACCCGTTACGCCCCGCCAACCGGCCCAGCGGTCTGGCTCCCCGAGTCGACCGGTGGGTACGCCGTCCGGGCGTCATCGGTATGTGTCGACTCGGTAGCCGAGGATGCGGAAACGCTCAGCGCCTCCCTTCAAGAACCCGCGCCAATGTGCGGGGTCGGCAGTCAACCGACCAAGAGGTTTCCGTTCCGTGGCATCTAGTGTCCCGTCCCGGAAGTCATGCTGCATTCGAGCGCCGATGCATCTCGCCTCGCTGTGTTGCGCCTCGGTTGAATACGCCCGGTATTTGGCCCTCGCCACGCCTTGCGATCCGGGCGCCTCGACGCTCTCGATGCTAACATCACTTCCGAGACGAGACACTAGTGGGACTGTACATTTAAGTGTTTAGTAGTAATATCTCTCTCATGCGAGGGAGAGCCGTTGTGTTGACTCAAGCGGAACATAGGGAGCTTGGCAAACGAGTTTCGAGCCGTAGCGGTCGAGCGGATGACGCGCGGATCGCTCGGATGTTGCTCTTGCTGGCAGACGGTGCAAGCTATACGCAGGTGCAGCAGACGGTGGGCTGCACGGCGCCTTTTATCAGCAAGTGGAAACGCCGATTCTTGGAGGAGCGTCTGGCAGGTCTGTACGCGCGTCACGAGGGGCGTCCGATTCAAGTGCTCACGCCTCGGATGGAAGCACGGATTCTTTCGTGGACGCAGAAAAAACCGACCGACGGCTCGACTCACTGGAGCACGCGTCGACTTGCGAAGAAGCTGGGAATCCATCACATGATGGTGGCTCGCACTTGGAAAAAGCATGGTCTCCAGCCACACCGAATTGAGCATTACAAGGCCTCCAACGATCCGGATTTCGAGACGAAGGCAGCGGATATCATCGGTCTATATATGAATCCACCTCAGCACGCTGCGGTGTTTTGTATTGATGAGAAAACGGCGATCCAAGCCCTGGATCGACGGGACCCGATCTTGCCGTTGTCTCCCGGGCGGGCCGAGCGACACGGTTTCGAGTACGTCCGGCATGGAACGCTTTCTCTCTACGCCGCCTTCGACACGAAGACGGGGGTGGTTTTGGGCAAGACTGTCCGCCGCCATACCAGCCAGGAATTCGTCGCCTTCTTGGAGCAGCTGGTTGCGAGCCACAAGCGAAAGCGCGAAATACATGTCATCCTCGACAATCTGTCGGCTCACAAGACCGCCAAGGTCGCACAGTTCCTCGAGGCCAACCCAAAAGTCCGACTCCACTTCACACCCACATATTCCTCCTGGCTGAACAAAATCGAACTCTGGTTCTCCAAGATCGAGCGTGCCCTGATCCATCGAGGCGTGTTCACGTCAACCCACGACCTGACCCGCAAGATCATGCGCTACATTCGCAAGTACAACGAAGACCCCAAGCCCGTGAAGTGGACCTACAACGATCCGTCACGACGCATTAAAACCACTAAACGTTCAGTTGTTACAGTCCACTAGTGCCCTGTATCTATCCAATCGAAGACTCAGACGTGATATGTTTAGGGCCGAAGGGGGGTGTTCGTGTATCAGGACGATCCCGCTCTTGGCGGCCTTCCTGCGCCAGGAGAGCCAGTCTTCTATCCAAAGGTGGGTCATTGCGTCTTCCGGGGCGTGACAGAAGACCGCGCCGCACCGGGGAAGAAGCTCGTCGAGTTGGAAGACCTCGAGGAAGGTAGTCGGATACTGATACCGACCGAGCGAGTGCCAACGCTCGGACTCCGGCCGGCCGGCCGCTCTCTCGAAGACATACAGCAAGAGCTATCCTCCGAATTCGAACAACCTTCGGAAAACGAAGGAGAGCTTGACGGCCTCATCGAGGATCTGGTCAACGAAGGATCCCCGCGCAATCTCGCTAGGGGATTGAAGCGGCTCCACCTGCTTCGCCAGACAACTGGTTTGAGTCGTGAAGAAGAGCAAATCCGCCGCAAGATCCGGAGTTGGCTGGCTGCGGAAGTCGCCATCTCCAAGGATTGCACTCGCGCGGAGGCGCAGGCCTTCATTACCAGGATCCTTCAGGAGGCGATGAACGCTCATCGCCTCAAAGAACGCGAAGAGGCGAAAGAGCGGCGGCGACAGGTCAAAGCCCAGAAGGCTGCCGACGACGCGGCGCTCAAAGAGGCCGAGGAAGCGGAGGCAGAGGCAGCGCGGCATGAGTTGTTCGCTGCGGTGGATCAAGGTCAGGCCGAAAAACCTGTCGACGAAGGCGAACCACCCCCGGCACCTCTGGCAGGGCCAGCCGAAGCCGCTGCCCCCAAAACATTCGAAGATCCGTCGGAACCCTCATCCGATGGCCCGAACGGGAATTCAGGCACCACGGACCAAAACCCGGCCAAGTCCTCTTGAGCAACTCGTGCCGTTCCAACCACCCGCCTGAGGGATAAAGCGCAATTTGCTGGGGCGCAGCGCGCACCTACTAGAGCGGCTCCCACCGAACTTCGGCGCCGCCCTCGACAACTCTTTTGTCCTCAATCGGTTTGCCTGCCACGGATCGAAGTGGCTCCGGGTGGAACGGCCTTTGCACATAGTAACGACGGAAGAGAAAGCAAACGTCGGCCGAAAGGCTGACGCGAGCCGGGAACCCGGAGAGGATCTGGATCGTTTCCTCCGGATAACACTGGCCATTCCCGATCGTGGGACGCTAAGCCCTCCTGTGCGGATTCCACTGGCCCTCCGCTGGGAGGCTGCGATTGGCCAAACCAGGTCCCTCTGGGTTTCCCATTCTTCTAGCACGAAGCCCGTCCTGCGTGTCCTTTCGGCAACGGTGCGTGACATGACGGGATGCGATAAGTAGTCTGCCCGGGGGTCGCTCGTTGTTGACGGAGGTTTGAAACAGAAAGGAAAAAAGTCCTGGACAAAGCGGGACCATCTGTGTAGTCTCAGCCTGGGAGGAAAGGAGCGTGGCCCAGGTGAGCAACGAGACGGAGGCCATGGTGTGGAAGCGCCCGAGCTTTTGCGGCAAGGGTGTGACCGATGAGGAATGGAATATTCTGCACGAGGTCATCGACTCATGCGGACTGTCGCGGCACGAGCTTGCGAGCACGATCTGCGAGTCATTGGGTTGGGTTCGTGCGAACGGAAATTTGAAATCCCAGGAATGTTACGAGTACCTCGATTTGCTCGAAGCGGGGGGATTGGTGGAGCTACCCCGTCGTCGCGAGCAGCGTCGTCGCGGCCCCACGAGCATCCACTACACGAAGGCTGGACGAAAGGGGTCTCGTCGAGAGGGCAATCTATCGGACGTGGCGCCGGTAACTCTGGGCTTGGTGGCGCACGCTGAGGAGCGAGCGCTGTGGAGGGAACTGGTCGAGCGTTACCACTACCTCGGGCACAAGGTGGCCTATGGCGCACACCTGCGTTACTTGGTCTGGAGCTCGAAATCTCGTCGTGAGCTGAGTGGGTGCGTGCAGTTCTCGTCGTCAGCGCGTCGTCTTCGGTCTCGTGACGGCTTCATCGGTTGGGATGACGCGACGCGGCAAAAGAACCTTCGGCGGGTGGTAAACAACAGTCGGTTCCTGATCCTGCCGTGGTTTTCCATCAAAGGCCTCGCGAGTCACGTGCTGTCGCTGGCGGCCCGAGTGGTGGTGGATGATTGGGAGGAAGCGTACGGTGTGAGGCCGGTGTTGCTCGAGACGTTTGTGGAGAGGGAGCGTAACAAGGGGACGTCCCGAGGAAGCTTGCCCGGTTCTGCTCGAGACAGTTCGCCACGTTCTACGATGCCGCTATCGTCGAGGCGTGAGCACGCCGACGACGGAACGTCGCGCGAAACGGAAAGAAGCGGAAAAGGAAAGGAAAGAGAAATGGTCATGGCCGTAATGGGGCCAAGGACTACACAGGCGCCAAACGGGAGACGGTGAGCCATGGCGAAGTGAAAGCGGGCGGCCCATGCCCCGAGCCTCTGTGCCAAGGCAAGCTCTATGACACCCAAGCTCCGAGAAAGGATGTGGAGCTGAAAGCTCAGTCCCCGATCCAGGCGACGGTATACGAACGCCAGATGCTGCGATGCGCAGGTTGCCAGAAGACGTTCACCGCGCCGCTTCCGCCTCAGGCTGGAGCAAGCAAGTACCATCCGAGTGTGGATGCGGTCGTTTCGGTATTGCGCTACGCCATGGGCATGCCTCATCACCGCCTGGCGCAGTGGCAGAAGTGGTGTCCTTGCGGTACCAATGCGTGACCTTGCTAGGTGGGATCTGTAATCTGAGCGCAGAGATCCATCAAGGAGGTCAAATCGATGCGCTCGAGGAAAGCGGGACTTTCAGAGGTTGAGAAACAGTTCGAATCATGGAGGTCGAAGCCACACGGACGTTTGATCCCGGAGGAGTTGTGGAATGCGGCGGTGGGGCTGCTGGATCGGTATACGCCGAGCGCGATCTGCCGTCATCTCCGCTTGAATTCGGCGCGATTCAAGAAGGTCCGAAAGACTCATGGAGCGGTTGTGAGCGCCAAACGTCTCAAGGGAGGACAACGAAGGGTTTCTGGAGTAGGCTCCCTGAGCAAGAAACCTGGACGGAGTGGAACGGAGCAGGTGAGCGCGATAGCTCCGAGTCGGACTGCGTTCGTGGAGCTGGCGCATGGGATGGGCTTGTCGGGCGGCATGATGACGCCTCCGCTGAACTCGGTTCAGGGTGAAGGAACGATGTGCCGTCTGACGGTAGAGAGCGCATCGGGGAGCCTGACGGTCGTAACGTCGAATCGCGAGGGAGAGAATGAGCTGGTCGAATCTGTTTGTCGCTTCGTGGTCGGCGCGCTCGGCAACGGCACTCACACATGATCCAGATCGTTCCTCAACTGAAGGTATTGGTGGCTTGCGAGCCGGTTGATTTCCGCAAGGGTATCGATTCTTTGGCTTGCGTGTGCCGACAACAATTCCAGCTCGATCCGTTCCTCGGCACGTTATTCGTTTTTCGTAATCGTTCAGGCACGGCGCTCAAATTTTTGGTGTACGACGGACAGGGGTTTTGGTTATTTCAGAAGCGTTTTTCGAAGGGCCGTCTGCAGTGGTGGCCGCGTCATACCACGGATGGAGTTGCGGCGCTGCCCGCCGAGCAATTGGCGGTGCTAATCTACAATGGACTTCCGTTGCGGGCGACACTTAAATGTTACAGTCAACTAGATGCCGTTTTCGAGAGCCTGGAGATCGAAGAGATGAGCTCCTCCACCGGCGCCCTGCGGGAAGGCATCCTTTACGATCTTCTCGGCCGCATCCGCCACGAAGACGTCCGCGACCGCACCATCGAGCGTTTGGTCCGACAACATGGAGTCGATCGCGAGCAAGCGGCGCGCGTCGAGCGCACCGCCCTCGATTGCTTGGAACAAGTCGCCGATCGCTGGGAGTTATCCGACTTGGAAACCCGCCAACTCTTCATCTGGGTCGCCCGTCTGCACGAAGTGGGGCGGGCGGTATCCTACAGCGGGTACCAGAACTAGTGCCCTGTATCAGTAATTCGTCACCTAAGTCTCGGCCCCTTTTGCGCGCTGGCTTTGTTGCGGCATCGTTCCAGTTTGGGCTTTAAAGCACGGCGCCTACTTGGTGGCCCACTCCGTGATGCCGGGATTCTCGACGGACGATCAGATGCTTCTGGCCGCTTTGGTCTCAAACCATCGCCGCAAGCTCGCTCCCGAAGCCTTCGAAGAGCTTCGATCCGTCGCCCCCGATCAGGCGCTCAAGCTCTGCGTCCTGCTTCGATTGGCGGTGCGGGTCAACCCGGGTCGAAGTCCGCGCCCTTTGCCCCTCTTCAAGGTGGTCGCGGACAAGAACAAACTAACCGTGGACTTTCCCGAGGAATGGCTCGAGGAGCACCCCCTAGCCCGCGCCGATCTGACCGAGGAAACGAGCCTACTAAAGAAGGTGGACTTCCAGTTGTTCGTGAGCTAACTCGTCGTTGGGTCGCCTGAGGAGTTGAGCCTCCGGACCATCAGTCGGAGAAACTCGCGATGACCGGCGCGTGATCGGAAGGCTGCTTCCCTTTTCTCTCCTGTCGATCGATCTCGGCCGCGAGTGAGCGGCGCGCCAATGTTTCGGTGACGAAGATATGATCGAGCCTCAGACCGTCGTTTCTTGGAAAACCGAGCTGGCGATAGTCCCACCAAGAGTAGAGGCCTCTTTCGGAATGGTGTCGACGGAAGGCATCCACCATCCCCATTCACCGAGCTCCCGGAGTGCCTTTCGACCCTGCGGGTGGCAGAGCACGCTATCGCGCCACTTGTCAGGGTTGGCGACGTCTCGATCCTCGGGAGCCACGTTGAAGTCTCCGCAAAGCGCCAAGGGCTCAGCAGGATCGTGATGGGCGTCCAAGTACGCCCTCAGACAACCTAACCACTCTAGCTTGTAGCTCCACTTTTCGGATCCGACGACCGAACCGTTGGGGACGTAGACCGACGGAATACGCACGTCGCGAATCAACGCAGACAGGAAGCGCGCTTGGGGATCTTCCTTCGAATCTCCAAGCGACTTGTGGATTTCGCGAGGCTCGTCGCGGCTCAGCACGGCAACTCCATTGTAGGTCGGCTGGCCGCAGACCGCCGCATGGTACCCGGCCTCCCGCAAGGCATCAAAGGGAAACTTTTCTTCGACGGACTTGAGCTCCTGGAGGCACATGACGTCGGGCCGATGAGTGTCCAACCACCGGAGCGATCGCTCGAGTCGCATGCGGATCGAATTGACGTTCCAAGTTGCGATCTTCACCCCCTGAGATTAGCAGCAGAACGCGCTGCGCCACCACCCCCGTGCTCGACAATGGGGATTCACGTGATAAGATTGCGCGCCGTCTTCGCTCGCGACGCTACACCCATGGCACTGAGGGATTGAACTCATGACAGAGAAGAACGATTTCAAGGATCTGGAGCTACCCCAGAAAGGCTTCCTGAATCTTCTGAAGTTCCTCGGCCCGGGGATGATCCTCATGATGACCGGGGTGGGCACCAGCCATCTCGTCACCGCGCCAGTGGCCGGTGGTCGCTACCAGTTCGCTCTACTTTGGTGCGTTCTCGCCGCCTACGTGTTCAAGTACTACGGCTTCGAGGCGGCCTTCCGCTTCACGAATGCAACGGGCAGGAGCCTCTTGGACGCTTACGCGACGGCTTGGAAGAAATGGCCGCTGTGGTACGTCCTCATCACCACGCTGATCCAATGCGTTGTGGGTCAGGCCGGTCGCGTCGCCGCCGCCTCGGCGGTCATCTACTTTTTTGTCGCGGAGTTCTTGGGCCTCGACGTCAAGTTGGGATACATCGGGATGCTCATAGGCGTGAGCGCCGTGGTGATCATCCTCGGCGGAAGGTACGCGGCCGTGGAGATCGCTTCCAAGATCGCCGCGGGAATGCTGCTCGTGTCGAGCGTCATCGTCTACGTGGTCGAGCCCGCGCCCCTAGCGTCGCTCCGTCACTTCTTCGTGCTCGATACACCGGAAGGCTCCTGGCTGGTCATCGCCGCCTTTCTGGGCCTTCTGCCCACCGGCATCGATGTTTCGTTGCAGGCGTCGGAATGGGGAAAGGCGAAGAAGGTGGGGCTAGGCGGGATACGTCACCGTTTGGTGGCGGCGGGGCTCGCCAAACCCTTCGATCCGTTCACTTCCAGCAAACAGGATCTCGCCGTCGACACGTCGAAGCTGCCGCCGCACGCACTGGAGTACTGCCGGCGCTGGTTCCGGATCGGACAGTGGGATTTCGCCATCGGTCACGTGGTCTCGTTCGTGATCGCCTGCATATTTCTGCTGTTGGCTGCGGTGTGGATGTACCCGGCCGCGGTTGCGGGCAACGCGGTGATGGGTGAAATCGCCAAGATCTTCACCGAGAGCATCGGCCCCTGGATGATGATCATCTTTTTGCTCGGTGCCCTCGCCGCAACCTACTCCACAGCATTCAACTACTTCGATGGTTGGCCACGCGTGGTCGGGGCATGCTGCCGCAACTTGTTCAAAAAGACCGCGGCGCTGCAGGGAATCGCGAGAGAAGAGTTGACCACGCCCGAGCATCGAAACAAGTGGTACTCCGAATTCAACATCTACCGCATGACCATGTTCTTCTCGCTCGTCACCTCGGTCGCGATCGTCGCGGGTATCAACAGGCCGGTGTGGCTCGTTCTGGTTGCTTCCGCGCTGGCTTTCTTCATTTCCCCAGTGGTGTACTACCTGAACCTCTATTACTGTTTTACCGTCATCCCAAAGGAAGACAAGAGGTTCTATCCGTCGACGTTCGCGACCTGGTTCAGCTGGTTCAGCTTGGTCGTGTTCTCTGGCATGACCGCCTTGTTGATCCTGGTGCGCCTCTTCGGGATCGAGCTCTCTTAAGTGCGCTCGGCCTCTCGACGTGGGCCTTCGGGCCGGCCCTGCGACAGGGAAGCGCTCGTATCCCGTCTACCGAACCGCTTCGTGGTGAAAAGATAAATTTGGGGTCGCTCACGCGAGGCAAATAGCAAGTAAACCATTGCGATTTAAATACTTAACTACATATACATTTCGCCACTTTTAGGCATACAGTATTTTGTAGACATTTTTGTCCAAAGGTGTTGACAGCAGCCCCCCACCCTTATAAAATTGGCGTTCCGGAGGCAGGGGGCCAGCCAGCAACCGGCCTAGCCAATAGGCAGGAATCGTCGCCTGAGCCTCACCCGTCGCTTTGGCAGGCGGGGGGTAGGCCGTGCCACCGCCCGATGTCCGTATCCGGCGCGCAACTAGCAGAGGGGCCGCGACTTGCACGCAGCACCGAGTTCATTGGAAACTCACTAGTGGACTGTAACATTTAAGTGTTTAGTTGTAATATCTCTCTCATGCGAGGGAGAGCCGTTGTGTTGACTCAAGCGGAACATAGGGAGCTTGGCAAACGAGTTTCGAGCCGTCGCGGTCGAGCGGATGACGCGCGGATCGCTCGGATGTTGCTCTTGCTGGCAGACGGTGCAAGCTATACGCAGGTGCAGCAGACGGTGCAAGCTATACGCAGGTGCAGCAGACGGTGCAAGCTATACGCAGGTGCAGCAGACGGTGGGCTGCACGGCGCCTTTTATCAGCAAGTGGAAACGCCGATTCTTGGAGGAGCGTCTGGCAGGTCTGTACGCGCGTCACGAGGGGCGTCCGATTCAAGTGCTCACGCCTCGGATGGAAGCACGGATTCTTTCGTGGACGCAGAAAAAACCGACCGACGGCTCGACTCACTGGAGCACGCGTCGACTTGCGAAGAAGCTGGGAATCCATCACATGATGGTGGCTCGCACTTGGAAAAAGCATGGTCTCCAGCCACACCGAATTGAGCATTACAAGGCCTCCAACGATCCGGATTTCGAGACGAAGGCAGCGGATATCATCGGTCTATATATGAATCCACCTCAGCACGCTGCGGTGTTTTGTATTGATGAGAAAACGGCGATCCAAGCCCTGGATCGACGGGACCCGATCTTGCCGTTGTCTCCCGGGCGGGCCGAGCGACACGGTTTCGAGTACGTCCGGCATGGAACGCTTTCTCTCTACGCCGCCTTCGACACGAAGACGGGGGTGGTTTTGGGCAAGACTGTCCGCCGCCATACCAGCCAGGAGTTCGTCGCCTTCTTGGAGCAGCTGGTTGCGAGCCACAAGCGAAAGCGCGAAATACATGTCATCCTCGACAATCTGTCGGCTCACAAGACCGCCAAGGTCGCACAGTTCCTCGAGGCCAACCCAAAAGTCCGACTCCACTTCACACCCACATATTCCTCCTGGCTGAACAAAATCGAACTCTGGTTCTCCAAGATCGAGCGTGCCCTGATCCATCGAGGCGTGTTCACGTCAACCCACGACCTGACCCGCAAGATCATGCGCTACATTCGCAAGTACAACGAAGACCCCAAGCCCGTGAAGTGGACCTACAACGATCCGTCACGACGCATTAAAACCACTAAACGTTCAGTTGTTACAGTCCACTAGGAGATGGCTTGATGATAAAACGCGTAGAGATTAATTATCGAGGGATCTTTCAGAAGAATCTCGGCAAGTACATCGGCAGCGACATCGTCCTCATCGCGAGTAGCGAGGGAAAGGTCGCTTTCTCGAACGGACGGTACAGCGACGCTCCGGAACGAAACGGAATTCCCTGCAAGTACTTCGCTTTCGTGAGCCCAGATCTTTCCGAGGAAGAGCTCGAGGCGGAATGCGGAGCGAAGATGGACATCGACGAAGCCAACGTCTCGGTCGTCTTGGACGACACCATGTCCAAGGGCGTCGAGCCTTGGGGCTGGCACGGTATACGGCCGATCAACGAGAAGGTCCGCGAGAAGGGCTGCATGCTGGTGGTGACCGAAAAAAAGCATGACCATCTCCTCAACTTTTTCGCCAAGAAGCCCTACGATTATCGCTTGGCCACCCTGGAAGGGGCCGCGAGCCTTGCCGGACTCTGGGTCTTCAAGGACGACCTCACCCGGGAGCGCACTCTCGGAGCCATCGCTGCGGTGGATCCAGGGATCATCTCCATTGAAGCGGTTGAGACGTACCTCTTGGACAGGACGAAAGATCCGAAGCGGGCCAAGGCGGCACGCGAGGCTTATGACGCGACGCTGAGAAACACCCAGCGAGTCACTCCGAAGGACGGGATCGACTGGCCGCACAAGATACCGGTATTGCCAAAATGGCACGAGTTCGAAGAGGGAGGCGTCGTTGTCCCCGCCGTCGAGCGCGGCTTCAAGATGGGGCCCCGCGGGCAAAACCGAAACGAGGCGTTCAAACGCGGAACCTCCAAGACCGAGCGTCCCGTCGTACGGTTCGACTTGTGTATCAAATGCACTCTGTGTTGGCTGGACTGCCCCGACGAGTGCTTCGATCCCACCGATGACGGACTGTACGATGTCCACTACGAGTTCTGCACCGGGTGCCACAAGTGCGCGCAGGTCTGCCCGGTACCGGAATGCATCGTGATGGTGGACGAGTTGAAGTTCGACCATGAAAAGAGCCCTTGGGAGCAACACGTGAAGGATCCCGCGACATATGTGAAGTGGGCTGAGGACAAGAAGGGCAAGGAGCGCGTTTTCTATCCTCAGGTCACCGGCACAGGCAGAGAGATTCGGGAAGGTGAGACCGTTGCCGCCAAGCCGGCCAAGCCGGCCAATGTTGCCAAGTAAGCCCTTGTCAATGCCCGTATCTATGGTTTAGGCGAATCACAAGCAGGAGGTCAAAGTCTCTTGAAAGTGGCCAAAGAAGTCAAAGAGAAGAAAGATGTTTGGGAACGGGAGGAGTTACTAACCGGGTGTCAGGCAGTATCCCACGCGGTGAGGTTAGCTGATGTGGATGTCATCGCCGCCTACCCCATCCGACCCTACACCGAGGTGATGGACATGCTTTCGAAGCTCATCGCCGATGGTGAGCTCGACGCCGAGTACTTGGTTGCCGACAGCGAGCACTCTCAGTTCGAGATCGTCAAGCATGCCAGCTCGGTCGGAGCGCGTGCATTCGGTGGAAGCAGTGGAACCGGCTGGATGTATGGCATGGAGGCCCTGGTGGTGACCGCCACCGACCGCCTGCCTACCCTTTTTCTGGTAGGAAATCGTGCCCTGGACGACCCGGGAGCGTTCGGCGTGGAGCACAACGACGCCATGTCGGTGCGAGACTTCGGATGGCTGATCAGCTGGAGCACCACCGCCCAGGAAGCGCTGGAGCATGTGTTGATTAAGTACCGCGTGGCCGAAGACAAGCGCGTGCTCATGCCGGCGGCGCTGGCTATGGATGGCGCGTTCCTGACGCATTCACAGCACATCGTCAAGCTCCCCACCCGGGAAACGGTGAAGAAGTTCCTGCCGGATTACGACCTGGGTGGACGCAAGCTTCATCCGGATAACCCCGTCTCCATCGCCCCACAGGTGAATGAGGACTGGGTCATCGAGCTCCGCCGACAGAACTGGGAGGCGGCACGCCGAGCCAAGGTAGTCATCGAGGAAGCCTACCAGGAGTTCAACGCCATCTTCGGACCGCGTTACGAGAATCCTTGGTTCACCGAGTTCGAGACCGACGACGCCGAGGTGGTGTTGATCGGCCTGGGGACCGTCGCCATGCCGGCCCGGAGTGCGGTTCGGCGGCTCCGGGAACAGGGTAAGAAGGTCGGCTACGTGAACCTGCGGTGGTTCCGGCCGTTCCCGTCCCAAGAGCTTCGAGATTGTCTCGGCCGGTTCAAGGCCGTTGGCATCATCGATCGGGACGTCGCTCACGGCTCTCCGGACTTCGGGGGAGTTCTCTGCCACGACGTTCGTTCCTGCCTGTACCCGCTGGAGAAGCGGCCGAGCGTCTTCAACATCATTACTGGATTGGGTGGGCGCGACGTGTCCATCGAAGAGTGCATCAAGATGTACGACATCGGCCTCAACGCGGCTGCCGGCAACGTCAAAGACGAGCTCGTTACCTGGATCGGATTGCGGGAGTAGCCCCCCTGTGCCAGCAAGTCCAGCTCGAAACGTGGGGTTACTTAGAAAGGAAACGTAGCAAACATGGTACAAACAAAGGTCGACTTTGAAAAAATAAAGAACGTCCGCGAGACACCATTAGAGGAGTTCTACACTTCCGGTCATCGTACTTGTCAGGGCTGCGAGTCGGCCTTGGTGATGCGGGACTTCGCCAAGGCGGCCGGGGCGCGCACGATTGCAACCGGTGCAACGGGTTGCATGTACGTCGCGAACACGAGCTACCAAACCACACCGTGGGTTATTCCCTGGATGCACACCCAGCTTGGCGCGGGTGGCGCTTCCGCGGTGGGCATGGCGGCGGGGCTTCGTGCGCTCATGCGTAAGGGAAAGATCCCCAAGGAGAAGATCAACGTCATCAACTTCTCCGGGGATCTCGGCGGAGGCGACATGGGCCTCTCCGGCATCTCGGGTGCCCTCCAGACCGATTTGGATCTGCTGATCATCCTCTACGACAATGAGTCGGCAGCCAACACGGACATCCAGGCGACCGGCATGACCCCGTACGGTGCGCAGACGACGTTCACCCCTCCGGGGTCGAAGCACCGCATCATGCACAGGCGTTGGAAGAAGAATACGGCCGCGATGCTCGCCGTGGGGCATCCAACCTGCCGCTACGTGGCCACCGCTAGCGCCACGTTCCCGGCGCTGGATTTCCTGAACAAGACCCGCAAGGCCCTGGCCATCGGCGGGCCGACGTTCATCCACACCTTCGACCCCTGCCCCAAGGGATGGGACTTCCACCCGGGCTACTCCCGCGAATTGGGAGAGCTAGGTATCAAGTCGGGAATCTTCCCTCTCTACGAGGTCGTGGACGGCAAGGTCTCCTACACCTACGATCCTCGCAAGAGGGGGCGCATTCCCGTACGAGAGTACATCGAGAAGCAGGGACGTTTCGCCCACTTCATCGACGAAGACTTCGACTACGTCCAGAAGAGAGTCGACGAGATGTGGGACGATTGGGATCTCCCCGGCGTTACCCCCTTCAAGGGTGGTCTGGAACTAGCCGCATCGGCGAAGTAGTACAAGAGTCACTCAATCTGCTGCGCCCTACGGCGCAACGGAATGGCCGACTCGCGAGTAATCCGCGGGCCGGCTTTTTTTTCAGCCGGCGTTACAATGAGGAATGCGAAAGGCCTCGGAAGGAAAGGCGCGGCGACGCACTCCTCTCTTCTGGTTAGCTTGGCTTTCTTCCTTGGCCCTGGTGCCAACTTCCCTTCTCTTGCTCGAGCTCGCCTTCCTATATCCGGGGCAAACAGAGCGCTTCTACGGCGGATGGCTCTACCCTCTCGTCGCAACCGCTCTCGGTCGTCTGAACGGTTTTTTTCCTTTCTCGCTGGCCCAAGGGATCGTCACGCTGGCGGCGATCGCCGGCGTGAGTTACCTAGTCTTTCGCAAAAGGAGCCCTCGCCGCGGCGCGAGGCTTGCCACGGCGCTCAAGGCCGCCGCGATTCTGTGGATAGGCCTTGGAGTCATCAGCCTTTGGTTCGTGGTGTCCTGGGGGCTCAACTACGCCCGGCCAAGTCTAGAGAAGCGAATGGATCTCTCGACTCAGGAGATCGCATTACACGAACTCCTCGATGCCGGAAGACGGTCTGCCCAGCGCGCAACCGAGCTTCACGATTCCCTCGCGCAACCGATAGACGAACCGACGCGGCTGAGTCTGGGATTTTCGGGCCTCAACGAGGTCATCGATCGTCGTTTGCGAGAGCTGCGTCTGCCGGGCGATCGGCTCGAGGGCCCCACTTCCCCCGCGAAAAAACTCTGGGGCTCCACGTTGCTTTCCTATCTCGGCCTCAGCGGGATCTTCGTGCCCTTCACCGGCGAGCCGTCCATCAATGCCATGGTGCCCGATGCCTCGTTACCCATCGTCGTGGCCCATGAACGAGCCCACCAAAGGGGAATCACCAACGAGGGCGAAGCCAATCTCGTGGCTTTCATGACTTGCGCGGGAGCCACCGAGCAGCCCTACTTGCCGTATGCGGCCTACCTCTATGCCGCCGCTCGGTTGCTCCAAGCGGCCTCGCGTGAGTCGCCTGAAGAAGCCCGCGCGGCGTGGGGAGAGCTCGGGCCGGGACCTCGGCGGGATCTCGAAGCAATACGAGAGTTCTGGAGCCGATACCACGGACCCGCGGCGGTTGCCGCCAATCTGGTCAACGATTTCTACCTCCGATCCGTTCGCGTTCCGGAGGGGGCTCGGAGCTATCAGAGAATTGTTCGTTTGCTCATCGCCCTGGATCGCAGGGGCGAGCTCTGAAACAGGCTTGGCACCACCGGGGACCGCTTACTCCGGAAAGTACTCGTCGAAGCGACGGCAAAGATCGACCATCGTCTTCAGCCCGAAGCTGGTGGCACCTTCCCCATAGAACTTCCAGCTTTTCTCAAGCAGGAACGGTCCGGCGATATCCAGATGTGCCCACGGTAGGTCTTTCGGCACGAACTCCCGCAGAAAAAGCCCCGCGGTGATTGCTCCGGCGAGCTTACCTCCAACGTTGTTGAGATCCGCGTAAGGCGTCTTGAGGCTTTCCTTGTACTCCTCGACGAGGGGAAGCTCCCAAAACACCTCGCCATGGTTCTCTCCGGACCGAATGACGGCCTGTACCAGATCGTGGTCGGTGCCCATGATTCCCGCGACCGCCTCTCCAAGAGCACGAACGACCGCGCCGGTGAGCGTCGCGATGTCGACCACGTGGGTAGCCCCTTCTTCACCGGCTCGCGCCAGACCGTCGCTAAGCACCAACCGTCCTTCGGCATCGGTATTGTCGACCATGACCGACTTGCCATTCTTCGCGACGAAGATATCGCCGGGTCTTTGAGCCCAATTCCCTGGGAAGTTCTCGGCTGTGGGGACGATGCCAGTGACCCGCACCGAGGGCTTCAAACGCCCGATGGCGGCCATGGCATAGATGACTGCTGCGCCACCGGCCATGTCGCCCTTCATCGTAAACATTCCCTCCGGTGGCTTCAGTGAAATCCCGCCGGTATCGAAGGTGATTCCTTTTCCCACCAGCGCGAGGTGGTGGCGAGACTTTCGCGATGGTTCGTAACGAAGGATGATCATTCGCGGGGGGCGCACACTGCCTTTACCAACGGCGATCAAACCTTGGTACCCCTGCTTCGCCAACTGTTTCTCGTTGAGTACGGTGCACTTGAGCCGGCTCTCTGAAGCGACTCGCTTGGCCGCTCGGGCAAGCGAGTCGGGGTACACCGCGCCTCCCGGCTCGTTAACGATGTCTCGACACCGGTTGGCCTCCTCGGAAACCACAGTGTAGCGTTCAAGCCTTTCTTCCGAGGCTGCCCGATCCTCGGGCCGCACGACGATGGAAACCGAAATAACGGAATCCCTTGGTTTCTCCTTTTTGTACTTGTCGAAGCGGTAACCACCGAGTAAAAACCCCTCCACGACTTTTCCTACCAAGGGCGCTCCGTCTTCTGAGCTCAGAAAAAACGCGACCCGGTTGAGGTTGTAGCCTTTGGCATAGCCGCGCGCTTTGGCAGCAAAGATCTTGACGTTCTCCCAGATGTTGTAATTCTTGGACAACGTTGTAGAGAAGATCAGCAGATGCTTGATCGGAGACCGCGGAGGAAAGGTGTGAAAGATCTCCCGCTTCTGGCGCTCTTCCCGGAAGTTGCGTTGTGCCGCTTGAAGCACGCGGCTCAGCTCGGGTTGGTCTACCGTAAAGAGCGTGGTCTCGGGGTCGATTACCGCGACGGCCAGATCGGCCGTTACCTTCGAAGGTGGTTGTGTGACAACAGTTAGCTTCATCGATTAATCAGCCTCTCCTTCGTATTTCTGTTTGAGTTTCTCCACAACTGCGGGATCGGCCAGCGTCGTCGTATCTCCCAAGGCCTTTCCTTCGGCAATATCTCGCAACAAGCGTCGCATGATCTTCCCGGAACGAGTCTTGGGTAGATCGGCGGTAAAGAGGATATCGTCGGGACGAGCGATCGCCCCTATCTTCTTGACCACATGTTGTTTTAGCTCGTCGATCAGCGCCGGGCTCGCCTCGACACCTTCTTTCAGCGTGACGAACGCCGCGATCCCCTCTCCCTTTATCTCGTGGGATCTCCCCACCACGGCGGCCTCGGCGACGTTTTGAGAATCCACGAGGGCGCTCTCCACTTCCATGGTACCGATACGATGGCCGGCGACATTCAAAACGTCGTCCACGCGACCCAAGATCCAGAAGTAGCCATCTTTGTCTCTCTTCGCGCCGTCGCCCGGGAAATAGATCTCCGAGGACCACTTTTCCCAGTACTGCGTCACGTAGCGCTCGGGATCACCGTAGATACCCCGCAGCATGGCGGGCCATGGTGACTTGATGGCGAGGAAACCCCCTCCAACCTCGATGGATTTCCCCTGCTCGTTCAGAATATCGGCCTCGATGCCCGGGAATGCGCGAGTCGCCGAGCCCGGCTTCAGAGTTGTTATGCCGGGTAACGGCGTAATCAGGATCATGCCGGTCTCGGTTTGCCACCAGGTGTCCACGATGGGGCACTTCCCCCTTCCGACGTGCTCGTGATACCACATCCACGCCTCGGGGTTGATGGGCTCGCCTACCGTTCCCAGCAACCGAAGAGAGGAGAGATCGTGTTTGGCTGGAAACGAAGTTCCCCATTTCATGAAAGCCCGGATCACGGTGGGAGCGGTGTAGAAGACGGTCACGCCGTACTTGGCGACGATGGACCAGAACCGATCGTTTTCCGGCCAGTTCGGAGCTCCCTCGTACATGACGCCGGTGACTCCCAACGCAAGTGGACCATAGACGAGGTAGCTGTGGCCGGTCACCCAACCGATGTCAGCGGTGCACCACCACACGTCGTCTTCTTTGAGGTCGAAGACACACTTCGTGGTGGCGTAAACGCCCGTGAGGTAGCCTCCCGTTGTATGCACGATGCCTTTCGGCTTCCCGGTGGTACCGGACGTATAGAGAATGTAGAGCATGTCCTCGGCGTCCATCGCCTCCGGTGGACAGTGATCCCCGGCCTCTTTCATGAGCTCGTGCCACCAAAGATCTCGGCCCTTCTGAAGGTCGATTTCGAAATCGCCTCGGTTGACCACGACCACGTGCTCGATCGATGGCGCGCCGTCTATGGCCTCGTCCGCCATTTTCTTGAGCGGAATGACACTTCCCCGACGGTAGCCTCCGTCGGCAGTGATGAGCAGCTTCGCCTCGGCATCATTGATTCGGTCGCGAAGCGACTCGGCGCTGAAACCCCCGAATACCACGTTATGCACGGCGCCGATCCGAGTACAGGCAAGCATGGCGATGGGCAGCTCGGGGACCATTGGTAGGTAGATGGCCACGCGATCTCCACGCCCCACTCCGAGTTCCTTCAGTACGTTGGCGAATCGATTGACCTCGCGATAGAGATCCCAATAGGTGAGCGTACGGGTATCGCCCGGCTCCCCTTCCCAGATCAGAGCGGCCTTGTTTCGACGCCAAGTCCTGACGTGGCGATCGAGACAGTTGACGCTCACATTGAGCTTGCCGTCCACGAACCAGCGGGCATGAGGAGGCTTCCAGTCCAGAACCTTGCTCCACAGCTGCATCCACTCGAGCTCACCCGCCATGCGGGCCCAAAAACCCTCCAGATCATCGGCCGCCTCCCGAAACACGTCTTCGTTTGCGACGGTGGCTTTTTCTCGAAAATCGTCGGGAGGTGCGAACTGTCGGCCCTCCTCCAGTAGGGCTTCGATTTCCATGGATTCGTCTTTCTCTTTCGCCATCCCGAGCCTCCCCTCAGAGCTGCTGGCTGGCCATCTTACGACAAGCGAGCAACTTTTCGCGACGTAGAAAATGAACTATAATATTTCTAATCAATCAGTTCCAATCGAATAACTAGTTCTCGCGGAGCGCGCCGATGCTGAATCTGTCTCTGTGGGTCCTGTTGTGGTCATGGGCCCTGCCGCAGTCCGCTGATTCTCCCTTGCTGGGAGCAGTGTTCGAGAACCGGCGCCTTCACGTCCGCGTGGACGGTCCCGCCGGCTGGCAGCTGGTCAACGACGGATCCACAGAAGACGAGCCCATCGAGTTCTGGAAAGATGGGGAAGGTGGTCCCCGCGTTCAGATCGTGTCTTTTTCATACCCGTTGTCGGATAGCTCGGCGATCGACGAAGTCCAGGAAGAGCTCGCCAGGGCGCTGGTCGAGAGGTTTCCCACTCTTCGCGTGGGACAGGAAAGGAGGCTCGTCCACCAAGGCCACCCCACCATCGAAGTCACGGCAACGCTCCCCGTAGACGACACCTACTATCACGTCATTCAGCGCAGTTTGTTCGCGCGCGGGCGGATCTTCATCATCACCTGCGCTTCGTTCGAGTCTTCCTTTATCGCTGAACTGCCTGTTTTCTGCGCCTGTCTAGAGAGCGTCGAGGTTCTGGACGAGATCTTCGATTTCAGTTCCTCGAATCAGCAGGCCTTCGTGACCTCCCGGACCATCGGCGCCTTCTGTTTCGGATTGCTGATATCGGGTTTACTTCTACGGCATATCTCCGCCGCCAGACTCAGGCGCATGACTCTCTGATCGCGCGACCATGCTAATCCCTCTCACTCACGAACAAATGACGGTCCAGCGACTTCCCTGGATCACCATCATGGTCATGATGGCGAACGTCTACGTTTTTCTTATTACTCACCCACAAGCACAAAGAGAGGAGGAACGGCTCTACAGTGTGATGGAGGAGCTCCAAGAGTTCGCCGAGCGGAATCCGGGGATCGTGGAGGAGGACTTTTCGAGTGAGGAAAGCTTGGCAGAGTACCAAAGGCTGGTCGCGAAGCTCGAAGAAGGCAACCAGGGTCGGTTATTCCGGCGCTACGGTTTCGTCCCGTCTCGACAAGAATGGAGCGACGGGATAAGTTCTCTCTTCCTCCACGGCGGATGGATGCATCTGCTGGGCAACATGTACCTGCTATGGCTCTGTGGTTGCAGCATCGAAGACATCTGGGGCCGTCCCGTCTACACCGTGATCTACCTAACCAGCGGATTGGCTGCTTGCCTAGCTCACGCCGCTGCATTTCCGGAGAGCCAGGCATCTTTGGTAGGCGCTTCGGGTGCTATCGCCGGTCTCATGGGAGCCTTCCTCGTTCGCCTTCACGCGACGCGTATCCGCTTCTTCTACATGTATTGGATACATTGGGGAACCTTCTACGCGCCGGCCTGGGTCATGCTCCCTTTGTGGCTCCTAAGCCAACTCTTCTACGCGGTCATGTTCGCAGAGGGAAGTCCGGTGGCGTTCTGGGCGCATGTAGGAGGATTCCTGTTCGGCGCGATGGCGGCGCTCTTCATCAAGCTAACGCTTCTCGAAGAGGCCTTTCTCGCGCCGTCGATTGAGCAGAAAACCACGCTATTCGCTCAGAGCCCCAAGGTGACGTCGGCCTTGCAGCTCATCGATCGCGGTAGATACCGAGAGGCGATTCGTCCCCTACAGGAAGCTCTCAGCGACAACCCCGACGACGTGGACGCGCTGGACCTGTGTGCCCAAGCGTACCTGGCGATTGGCAACGAACGTGATGCCGCCAAAATGTACGCGCGGAAGGTACGCAGCCACTTGAAGCGTCGCGAGAGGGACTTGGCGATGGACGCCTATGCCGAGCTGCAAGCGTGCGGACAGAATGTTTCTCTAACCTCACGAGACTTTTTGGCGCTCGCTCCCACCCTGGTCGACGCCGGCCACTTTGGCGACGCGGAAGCGATCTACACGCTGGTCATCGATTCGGCAAACGACGCGGCCATCAAGCTCCGAGCGTCCATTGCTCTGGCCGATCTGACCTGTCGGATCGCGAGGGCAAGCGAGCCCTCGAGATCCTCCAGGCGGCTGCGCCTCTGGCCGACGCGCTCCCGGAATGGAAGGCGCACCTGCAAGAAAAAGCCGAAGCCGCCAAGGCGTTGGTTCCGGTCGTGCGCCCGGTTTGATCTAGACCCTGCGCTTCAAGAACACGAGGATCAGAATCGTGTAGAGCTCTAGCCGCCCCACGATCATCATGAAGGCGAGCAAGAGTTTGGCCGCCGCCGGGAGATGAGCGTAGTTCATGGTTGGTCCCACCGCTCCGAGACCCGGTCCTATGTTCCCCAAGCACGCTACCGACGCAGAGAATGCAGAAAGGATGTCCAGTCCGAGCAGGGTGAGGAGCAAGCCACCGGTTGCGAACAACACGATGAAGAGCAGAAAGAACGTCGTGACCGCGGAAACGACATCTTCGGGGATAGTGCGCGCGCCGACTCGAAGGGGGAGCAGAGCATGCGGTCGAGCCATACGTCGAAGATCCACCGCGATCTTCTTGACGACAATGAGAATTCGCACGACCTTGACCGATCCACCCGTCGAGCCCGAACAGCCCCCGACGAACATCATCGCGAAAAGAGCGGCTCGGGAGAAGTCCGACCAGGCATCGAAGTCCGTCGTCGCGAATCCTGTTGTCGTTACGATGGACGTGACTTGAAAAACTCCATAGCGGAAGGCTGCTCCGATGCCTTGCGCCGTTCCCTTCCAGAAGGTGTACGAAGCGATCAAGAGTGTGCCGCCCGCCAGTATGCCGGTGTAGAGACGGAACTCGGGATCACGAAGCAAGGCTGCCGGTCTGCCGCGTATCCACTGAAAGTGCAGCGCAAAGCTGGCTCCCGCCAGCACCATAAAAAAGACCACGGTCATCTCCACGGCCGGGCTCTCGAAGGCAGCGATACTCGCGTTTCGAGTAGAGAAACCGCCGGTGGCCATGGTGGCGAAGCTGTGGGCCACGGCGTCCAGCGGCCTCAGCCCAAGCGTCATCAGCATTAGAATCTCTGCGGCGGTGAAGAGCGTGTAGATCCCCCAGAGCGCCTTGCCGGTCTGGGCCAGCCGTGGCGTGAGTTTTTCCTTCATCGGCCCCGGGGCCTCGGCCCCAAGGAGCTCCATGCCCCCAATCGCCAGTTTGGGCAGCACGGCGATCCCCAAAACGATGATCCCCATCCCGCCGAGCCATTGAGTCAGTGCCCGCCACAACAAGAGCGCCGCGGGCTCGCTTTCCACGTTCGGTAGAATCGAAGCGCCTGTCGTCGTGAAGCCTGACGCGGACTCGAAAATTCCGTTGACTAGAAACCCTGGGCCTTTCAGGAAAACATAGGGGAGGGTTCCCACCAGGGTGGCGACCGCCCAGGCCGATGCAACCAGCACGAACGCCTCGTGCCGTCCAAAAGCAGACTCCATCCCCCGGGCGAATCTTCGTCCCAGAAAAATCCCCGCGACGGCAGCGACCGCCGCAGAGACTAGAAACGCAGGGAGCCCGACACCTCCATCGAAGTAGGCGACGACCGCCGGCACGAGCAACGATACCGACAGGGCAAGGAGAAGGCGGCCGAGGAGAAAGAAGACCCCGCTGAGATTCATTTAGACCGAAACATTGCCTCGAGAGACGCCAGAGCCCCGGCAAGCGTAAACACGAGCGCCCGGTCTCCCGGCTGAAAGACGAAATCACCGTCCGGCACATAGCGCTCATCGCCGCGGATCACCGCGCCCACGATCGAACCTTCCGGAAATTTCAACTTTCTCAAAGGAGCGCCGATAGCCTTACAGTGAGGCGGCACTTCGAACTCTACGACTTCGGCGTCTCCCGTCTCGATAAGGTCCAAGCTCAGAATCTCCCGCGGATGAATCATGCGTAGAATCGTGCCCGCGGTCACCAGCCGAGGAGAAAGAGCGATATCCACCCGCGCCGCACGCAGAACGTTCAAAAACTCCGGTCGCTGGTAGAGGGTGACCACCATCCGGGCACCGAGCTCTCGTGCCAGGAAGGAGGAGATGGCGTTCGCCTCGTCAGACTGCGTCGCTGCAACGAAGTAGTCGGCATTCTGCACCCCCGCCTCTCGCAGCAACGCGGGATCGGTAGCATCTCCCCGAAGCACCAAAGCCTCCACCACCTCGGAGGCGAGTGAAAGGGCTTTTTGCGGATTGCGCTCGATGACCGTCACTTGAGTCTTCTGCGCGGCGAGGCCTCTGGCCAGCCAGGCCCCCACGTGACCGGCTCCGGCGATGACCACTTGCCGCACGGGTGCCGACTCGACTCCGATGGTCTTCAAAAACTCGGTTATGGTCTCCGTACGGCCCACCGCGTAGAGCTCCTGTCCGGGCATCAAAACCGTGTTCCCCCGCGGGACGGTGAGGCGCAGCCCTTGCAGCACACCCACCAAAACCCAACCATCTGGACCCTGGAGCTCCTTCAGCGGTTTCCCGTAAATATCGACTGACATCGATGGGTGCGCGTGGAGTAGGACGAGCTTGCCGTCGGCAAAGAAGTGGGCCTTGGTAGCGCCTGGCACCTTGGTCAGCCCGAGAATCTCCTCGGCGACCAAGCGCTCGGGGTAGAGAGGGATGATCTCGGGATCCGCGAGCAACAACGGGTTGGACCCATGGTATGGATTGCCAAGACGAGCCACGCAACGTTTCGCGCCGAACGTGCGTGCGGTCAACGCGGCGAGTAGGTTCGCCGGATCGTTATCCGACACCGCGAAAAAAAGATCGGCATCCTTCACGCCGTACTCTTTCAACATCGCAGGATCGCAACCGTCACCGGTCACCGCCAGCACGTCCAGCTCGCTCTGTAGGTGCTGCACTTTTTCCGGGTCGAGTTCGATGACGACTAGATCGTGGCCCTCTTCGGACAAAGATCGCGCAATGTGAAAGCCGACCTCTCCAACGCCGGCGATGAAGATTTTCATGGCCCCACATACTAACATGACTATCGCTGGCGGCTGCGCCCCCGACGGCTGCGAGAAATAATGAAGCAGCCGGCTCGATGCTTCGGAAAAGGGTATCCTTTCCCAGATGAGCTTACCCGCCTACGGCTATCTCCATCCCTTGGCGAGGTTCCTGCTTCGACTCTTCTTTCACCGGATCGAGGTGAAAGGCAGTCACACCGTCCCCACGTCTGGCCCGGTCATCTTTGCTGCCAACCATCCGAACATGCTGATGGATGCCCTTGTCCTGGCAACAAGCCAGCCACGGAAGCTCAGTTTTCTGGCGAAAGCGACGTTGTTCCATAGTCCGCTGTTGGGACGCTTTCTCGCGATGGTGGGAGTCCTGCCCGTTTACCGAGGTAGCGACAACCACGGCGAAACGGGCAAGAACGTCCTGACCTTCGGAGCTTGTTTCGAGCTGCTTGAGAACGGCGGAGCCGTTGCCCTTTTTCCGGAAGGCGTTAGTCACGTGAGACAAGCGGTCTTGCCTCTCAAGACCGGCTGTTCCCGCATCGCACTCGAATGCGAGGAGCGGAACGACTTCAACCTTGGTATCACCGTCATTCCCGCTGGGCTCTACTATTCCGCACCCGCCATCTTCCGGAGCGATATTCTCGTCGTCTTCGGTCCGATCCTCGACCCCGCGGACTACTTCGAGCACTACCGATCCGAGCCCCAAGAGGCGGTTCGGGAGATGACCGCAGATCTCGAGCGCAGGCTGCGAAAGCTGACTCTCCACGTGCCCCATCTGAAGGACGAGCCACTCATTGAGGCTTTGCGACACGTGCTCACGACCGCGCCGGATATGGGCAGTCGCCTCGCAATCGATCAAACGCTGGTCAAGGCCATCGCCCACTTCAATGCCAGCGACCCGGAACGCTATCGCCGCTTGCGCCGAGACGTGCTCCATTACCGCCACTGGCTGTCCACGCTCGACGTGGATCACTTCCGGCTCGAGCGCCGTAGCTGGTCGAGTACTATGAGAGAAATGGTGCCGAGATTTGTGCTCGGTGCCGCTGCACTGCCCCTTCTTCTATACGGAGTGCTCAACAATTTCTTGCCCTACAAGATGCCGGCGTGGGTTTCTCGGGTCGTCGCTGAGTCAAGCCCATTCTTAGTTGAAACTCTCCACGGCTCACGTTTAAGCGACCTTCTTCTTCGATACGGTTGATGTCTTCGCCTCGATCTTCAGTTCCCGCCTGAGAGCTTCGCGAAGCTTGGGAAGATGGCGGTAGCCCACCACCTTCCTCAAGCGCGGTTCGATGTCTACGAGCGCCGTTGCCAACCAGCGCTGGCGTTGGCTCGAGTTCTTCCAGTGGTCGACCTTCGCGCAGCGTTCCTCGACGAGAGCATTGACGGACTCAAGGCAGTTCGTCGTCTTGAACGAACGGCCCAGCACCCCGTATACGCCGAGTCGATGCAACGTCAGCGTCTCCTCGAGGCCTTCCTCCAGGCTGCCAGCTGCGGATTGGTTCCGCTCTTCTAACTCACCGTGGAGTTGCTAGAGCGCAGTGAGGGCCTCTTCGTACTCCGGCCTGTTGTAGGCCCACTGGAGCCGCTTGCGCCATGACGCCTGCTCGCCCTTGGACAGGTAGCTCACTACGTTTTCACGTTTGTGCCACTGGCAGCGTTGTATCAGGGCCCGCTTACGGAATGCCTTCTTGACTGCCGCTTGGAGACCCTTGCCGCCGTCGATGATCACCAGCAGACCCTGGGAGATATCGAGTCCCCGCTCGAGCAGTGAACGCAGGAACGGCGTCAACACCTGCCCGTTCTCCGTGTCCGTCTCCACGAAGCCCAAGAAGCGTTTTTCCCCGCAAAGCGTGATGCCCAGAGCCACGACCATCGTTGCCTCGGCGAATGTCTTCCCATCCAGAAACAGCGCCACCACATCCTCGCCGGTCAGATCCCGTTCCTGCATCTCCCGCAGCTTCGCAGCGCTCGCTTGCACGAACCCTCGGGACACCGTTGAGCTCGACAGCCCGATGGCGCCCGGAATCGCTTCCGCTGCCGCCTCGTAGTTGCGACAAGAGATTCCGTAGAGAACTCGTTTCAGCAGAAGATCATTCACCTCACCGCCGTGGCTCACCGCCTCGTAGCAGCGAAGCGGAATCTCTCCTCCCTCGATGCTCCGAACCCGTGGCACACGGATCGGTACCCGCTGGCCGCCAAGCCCTACCGTGCCCGGGTTGCTTCCGGGACGGCGACCGCGCTCCAGCTCGTCCTTGCGAGACTATCGCTCTCCCGCCAACGCCTTCACTTCGTCGTCGAGCAACTCGTGAACGTGCATTAGACCAAGGGGGACCAACGAACGGATCATCTCTACCTTGGCGTCCAGCGCGAGTTCCCCGTAATCCTCGTGCCTCACCATCTCGACCTCACCCAAACGACGCGACTTCTTGCGTTTCTTGACCGAACGTAGCAGACTTCCCATCTCGGCTTCCTTTCTTCGCGGCTTGATTTTGTTTTGTCCAACGCCATCAAACCACGGAGTTTGGAGCCGTTTCAATTCCCAACTAAGATTGGCACACTTTCTCGTCGCTCGCGGGCCGGTGGAGGTGGCAACCACCAAACTGGTAATCGGGATGGCGAGTTTTCCTCTCTTTTACTCTCTCCAAACGTGGGCGGTCTGGAGATGGTTCGGATCGGGGCCCGCCATCATCTATGCCCTCTTACTTCCCTTGACGGGATTGGCTGCCCTGTTCTACGTCGAAACCACACGGGAATTCTTCGGGGCGCTGCGACCGTGGCTCCTCCATTTGTTGGAAGGCGATCGAATGTACCGAGTCCAGGAGATGCGCGACGAGATTGTCCGTGAGTTGGAGCTCTGCCGGTCGGAGTACCTCGCCTTTGCGGAGCGGACGTAATCAACTCCAGAACTTTGCCGCGAGTTTCAGGAATGAAGGCAGCCAGGGCCGCAGAGAATAAGAAAGCGACGGCCGTTAGATCGAATGCCGCTCCAAGACCGTAGACCTCGGCGAGCTCCCCGACGGCGAAGGGGGCCGCAGCACTCGCCACGCGGCCGATATTGTAAGTCAGTCCCTGCGCGGTGGCACGGATGCGTGTCGGAAAGAGCTCGGCACTGACGGTGCCGAAACCCGAGAAATAGCCGGTACCGAAAAAGGCGACGAACGGTCCCAACATCAGGAGCGCGACCAGGTTGCGCGTACTTCCGTAGAGTGGCACCAACACGGCGGCCACCAGAAGATAGGTCAAGTACGCGCGCTTGCGTCCCAGCGCATCCGCGACGAACCCGAACGTCACGTAACCGAACCACTGACCGACGGTAAGCACGATGATCCAAACCGAGGACCCGACTACCGTCAACCCCGCGCCCCCCTGCTCGACGGGAAGCTTTCAAGTAGCTCGGGATCCATGTGAAGAGCCCCCACCAGGCGAACATGGTGCCGGCGTTCATGAATGTGATGAGAAGAGCGTTCCGCCGGTAGGGACCGGAGAAAACGGCCCACAATCCGATAGAGGCTTTTTCGGTCCGCAGGCCCCGTGTACGAAGCCAAATCTCTGGCTCGGGAACTCGTCTCCGAATCCACAGAGTGAGCAAGGCGGGGGGCGATACCTACGAAGAAGACGGCTCTCCAACCCAATTGCGGCAAGAGCAAAGCCGTGACCGCGGCCGCTACTCTATAACCTAACTTTGCATCAATCCCATGGCCTTACCGCGATGCTCGGGAGGCCAGGTCTCCGCCACCAGCGCGGCACCGCTCGCCCACTCCCCTCCCATTCCCAACCCGAGGAGAACCCTAAAGGCGGCGAGCTGGAACACGGTCTGCGCCAACCCACAAGCAGCCGTAAAAATCGAGTAGACCAGAATGCTCAACATGAGCGCCTTCGTCCGACCTATCCGATCCGCCAAGACGCCGAAGACAACGCCTCCCACCGCGGACGCGAGCAACGTGAACGAAGCGAGCAAGCCGCCCGTCCCAGCATCCATGCTCAGGCTTTCCATCACCTCGAGGAGAACCAGCGCGTAGAGCTGGACATCCATGCTGTCCAACATCCACCCGAGTGAGGCGGCGACGAGGATCCGTCTCTGCTGGGACGTGATCTAGCGATACGAAGATTCCGATGCAGGCATGCGTTTCGATTTACTAGAACATCCGAAGAGCGCTGTCAACGGTGTTCCGAGTGAGCTCACCGACGCGACCACGTCTAACCGCCGGAAACAAAAAAAGCGCGTCGGCGTAGGCATTTCACTACGCCGGGCTACCGAGAAGGGACCTCTCTAAGACCGTAACGTCTTAGGACTAGGGGATGTCCAGCCGGATGTTGAATTTGGGGTAGCGGCGGCTCCTTGGCCGGCCTAAGAATAGGTCTGCCAATAAACCGTCTCCAGAGGGGGACAAGGAGCCACCAATGCCTAGGAAATCGAAGAAGCCAGTAAGAAAGCAAACGCACTCGCCTACGGGCAAGGTAGTTGGCCAAGTCGGTCAGATACTGCTACCGATGATAGCTGGGATCGCGGCCACGAAGGCGGATCTGACGGAATGGGTGTACGAGCAAGGACTGACAGCTCTGCACCTACTGCTCAGAGAGGACGCCGAGGAGATCGCGGGGCTCAAGGGCAAGCACGAGAAGGAGCGAACTCATAACCACTGGGGGAGCACGAACGGAGAGCTGAGCTTCGGTGGTCGTCGCATCCAAGTGTCGCGACCTCGAGTTCGTTCGAAGTCGGGCGAGGAGGCGTCGCTTCCACACTTCGAAGCCTTCCGCGAAGAAGACCCGCTTCCAGAGCGAGTGTTGAATCAGATCTTGGTGGGGGTATCGACCCGAAATTACGAATCGAGTCTGGACAAACCCGCGGCCAAGTTGAAGTCTCGTGGCACGAGTAAGAGTGCCGCCAGCCGTCACCTCGTGAGCCAGACGACTAAGAAGCTCGAGGAATAAGGGGAGCCGGTTGGTCGGAAAAATATCTTTGTCACCTCCTGAAATGAAGCATTTTTCACTTGCCGTGAGATCGTCTCTATGATCTAATCGTATTCCGTGGTTCGCATAAAAAACGAACACGACCTCGAAACACTCCGCCAGATAGCTCTCCTCGTTGATAACGAGAACCAGCGCCTCGTCAATGAAAACGTTCGTCTGCGAGTGGAACTGGCGAGACTCCATGGTTCGCTTACAGACTCCTTCGATATGGTGGTAGGCTTCTTCATGGCGTAATCCTCCTCCTCGCCTTTCCAGGCGCGGTTTCGTTTTGTTTAACCGGAGGTTACGCCATTTTTATTTCCACGGGAATCGGGGCGGATCCTACTGAGCATCCGATGAAGAGACTTCGCGTACTGGTCGCAGATGATTACGCACTGATCCTCGATCTCATACACCACGTGCTAGCGCGGAGGTTCGAGATCGTCGGGCTGGTCTCTGACGGAGAATCGCTCATCGACGCCGCTCGACGACTCCACCCTGACGTCATCGTCATGGACATCAACATGCCGCTGCTTACCGGACTCGAAGCGGCGGGCGAGCTTCGCAAGACCGCCAATCCGCCCAAGTTCATCTTCGTGACGATGCACGACGATCCCCAGGTGATCGACAAGGCTCTCTCCTTGGGAGCCTCCGGCTACGTTTTCAAGTCGCGGCTGATGTCGGACCTGGAGCAGGCCATCGATACCGCGATTAACGGTGGGGTCTTCATCTCACCGACCCTTCGCTAGTGGAAATCTTAGCGGTTCTCTGCATTCTCCGGCGAAAGCAGCAGAGGCGCTCCCGCGATGCCGAAACGGGCGGCATCAACCGCATGAGGCGGCGCGAGCGCGTCGTCGTCCCCCGACAGGGCCACGAAGCGTAAGAGCCTGGCCAGCCGGTCGCGGAACTGCTCGATGCGCAGGTCGCTGAACCCGGCCTCCTCGAGCGCACGCTCCACCGTCTCGACGCCTCCGAGCTGTGCCAGGATGTCGTCGCGCTGAGCTCGATTCCAGTCCCGCCGATACTCCGCAAAGCCTTCCTGAGCAAACGCCTCGAGCGCATCTGCGGGAAGTCCAAGCCAGGCCAGAGCGGTCGGGGTGATATCGAGGATCGTCGGGTAGTGGAATCCGTCCTCGCTTGCGATCACCGTCCCGTCGGGCAGCGTCTGGTAGCGTTGGGAAGCGAAAAGCGCGCCCGTCGCCACGTCAGGACCAGAAACGAGGAGGAGCGTTCGTTTCTCGCCCGCGTGGATTCCGCCATGTCCAGCGGCATTCTCGCCGAAGTTCCAATCCCGGCGATGAACGGTCAGGACGTCGCCGATCGCGGGGTTGTTCGAGTAGAGGTACGATCCGACTCCGGCGACGGCGTTGTGGTAGAAGTGTTCGCTCGCAGGCGCCGCACTCCGATCGTTCCACTCGCGATAGGTTCCCACGGAGCCTTCGCCCTGCCCCCAGTCACCGTAGCCGAGCGGATCCTCGGCCGAGCCTTCGTCGACTCGATAGCGGAACACCAGCTGGCCGGTCTGCTCGTCGCGCCAGGCGGTGATCCGGCCCGAGTTCGAAAAACGATCCATCACTCGGATGTGCATGATCGACGGAACGAGGCGCCCCACGCGAATCCGATCGTTTTCTTCCCAGATGAAGACGAGTCCCACTCCAGGGTTCGCCTTGAGTGTATCGATGACCGTCGTCTCCGATCCGGTTCCACCTCGATAATCCATAATCTGACGATAGGACGGGCGCGCCTCCCAACTGCAGGCTTGCTGCGACGAATCTGCACAAGATGGAAAAAACAACTCGGCGTTGTTGCGCGCCCCCCCTCCGTAGACCAGCCGCACCCTACGATCGAAGAAGCCCCGGTTTGCGGCGATTTCGGCATCCACGTAATCGCGATCTCCCCGCAAGTAGACGCTGACGAAGAGACCCGTCGCTGGCTCTGCGGCGGGATCGAGCGCCTCGTCCAAACGCGGATCGATGATGAGGGACCTCAAAAAGAACAGCCACCAGTAGCTCTCGTGGAGGTTGGCTCGCAAGGCGACGCGCAGCTCCTCGAAAAAATCCTCCGACCACCTTTCGGCTTGCCTCGTGACATCCTGAATCTCTTCGGACTGCCACGAGGTGTCACGGTAGGGCTTGGACAACCTCTCCGGCATCGACTCGTAATCGATTCCGAACTCCGCTTCGGGCAGGAGGCGGCTCTCTCCCGCTCCCGACTCGAGGTTCAACGCCGAGTTCAGGTAGTCGAAAAAGCTCACGCTCAATGACTGGGGATTTCGTGAAGAAGCGTCGGTGGGACCGTCTGGTCCGGCCGGCACGGCCGGTGCCATCATGTGACGAGTATCCACCATGCCGTGATCCCCGAAAAGGATGAACAGGGTTCGTTCGAACAGGGAGTCCTCGATCGTACCGTTCGTCATGAAGCTCAGTAGTTCGTCGTCCGCAGGCTGGTAGAGTCTCCTACCCTGGGAGTCGAAGCGGATACTGCGGAAGCGATCGATTAAGCGGCCAAGCTCCATATCGATCAACATCATCGCTAGGACGTAGTCCGGATGCGCGACTCGCGGAGGGTCATCCCCTCCCGGAACGCCCAGAACATGCTCGACATCCTGAACATCCTCGACATCCTGAACTGGGGGCAGCTCGACGCAGAGCCGAAGGTGTGACCGGGACGACGGTGCGTGCTCGACTTCAGTGAAGTAGAGATCCTCCAGCCGCTCCAGGTGCTCCCCGCCATCGTCGAGAACCTCGAAAACGGTCGGATCCATGTCTTCCTCGTCGCGAATGAAGCAATGTTGCCGGAGAGACTGTTGCCGGCCCGGAGACGGTAACGCCACGGAGATGAGAAAACTCGTCCGCCGCTGCGAGGAGCAAGACGGACAAGGCTGGCTCTTCTCCTCCGGGCTCCGGGCAGTCCGCTCGTGGACGTCGAGGAAACGCTCCATCGTCGCGTGAGCCTGTCGGTAGTAGGTATGATCGTAGACGGCTCTCGCTCCCTCCAGATAGGCCCGCCCGTAGTTCTCGAAGCGCACGCCGCGGCGCGCAAGGCTCATACCGGCGACCAGGTTCTCACCCCGGCGACCAGGTTCTCACCCCGGCGGTCGAGAAGGTCCAAAATAGTCGGGTAGTCTGGAAACTCGAGTCCGAGCGCGTAGTTCAGCACCTCGGCCGGATCCAACCAAAAATTCCGAAACCGAAAGTCGGAACGATTGAACTGCCACCATCCGACTACTTCCGTATCCAGTTGGGAAGTAAGGTAGGACTGAATCACTTTCATTGTTTCCGACTTGTCCACGGTCGCCGCGTCGTAGGAGATCCTCCCGCGGGAAAGGAGGAATTCGAAATGCGGGAGGCGACCGGACTCAAGCAACGCGCCGAAGACATCGGAGCGGAAGCCGTCGAGGTGGATGAGCTGTACGTGCCGCGCCCCCAGCTCGATACGGTATACCTCTTCGGCCTCACGCGTCTCTTGCGGTGAGCCGCACGCGGCGCCAATGCCGAGGAGCAACGCAGCCAGGACGCGAACGTGGAAGCAGGAAAGCGCTGCACGCTCGGAATCATTCACTTCTTGTCGCGCCCTGTTCGTGGAGTTCATGGAGTTCACTCCGGTACGGAAATGCATCCTGCCATTTGTGGAACGTCAATGGGAGGCCTCACCATGTGTTAGAATCGCGATCCAAAGAAGGACAACCGTGACCGATTCTCTTCCGTTGGGTAAGCTCAAGCCGCAATTGTTGCGGGACTTCCTGTCTCGTCACGTTGTAGCGGACCCGCGAGTTCTGGTGGGGCCTCAAATCGGAGAGGATGCGGCCGCCATCGACATGGGCGACCGTTACCTGCTCTTGGCCTCCGACCCTATCACGTTCACGCCCGATCGAATCGGCTGGTACGCCGTTCAGGTCAATGCCAACGACATCGCGGCGATGGGTGGTCAGCCACTGTATTTTCTATCCACGGTGTTGCTACCGGAACAGACGATGACGGCAGACATGGCGGAGGCGATCTTTGCCGACGTAGCGGACGCTTGCCGCGAGCTAGGGTGCACGCCGGTCGGCGGGCACACCGGGGTCACTTCCGGCATCGATCGCCCCATTCTTTCCGGCACCATGGTCGGGGAGGTCGAGCGCGACCGCCTGGTGACGTCGTCCGGAGCGCGATCCGGTGACATGCTGGTCCTGGCCCGGGGGATCGCCATCGAAGCGACCGCCATCCTGGCACGTGAAAAAGCCGAAGAAGTAGGAGATGCTCTGGGTCCCGATTTCCAGCAGAAAGCGGTCCGCTTCCTCGATGATCCGGGACTGTCCATTCTCGCGGCCAGCCGGGCCGCTTGTGCGGCATCGGGAGTGCATGCGATGCACGATCCCACCGAGGGCGGAATCGCCAACGCCCTCTGGGAGCTGGCAGAGGCGTCGGAAGTCGGGCTCGTGGTCAGCGAAACGGAAATACCCCGTTACTGGGAATCGAACGAAATGGCCAAGTTGTTCGGAATCGATTTCCTGGGAGCTATTGCTTCGGGGGCTTTGCTGATCGCAGCGGAAGAGAAGAAGACGTCTCTGGTCCTCGACCACCTCACCGACGCGGGCGTCGAAGCCAATGTGATCGGCCGCGTGGTCGCCCCGGAAACCGGCGTTCGCTTGCTCCGCGGGGAACAAACCGTCCGTCTTCCCCGCTTCGACGCCGATGAGCTTACACGCGTCCTGTAGAACGACCTCCTGAAGGGGGCTGGCCACATGAAAGTCGACGAGCTCTTCCGGCTCCAGCAAGCCAGCAGGCAGCGGCTCAAGGAAACAACGGCTGCCGAACGTATCAGAAAGCTCGACCGGATCGGAGCGACGCTAGAAAAAAGGCTCCCCGAGCTGAGCAAGGCCGTTTACGAAGATCTCCGCAAACCCGAGCCCGAAACACTGCTGAGCGAAGCCTATCCGGTCATGACCGAGATCAGGCACGCGCGTCGCAACCTCCAGGAGTGGCTCAAACCCCTCTCCGTCCCGTCGCCGCTCGTCCTCTTCAACGCTCGCAGCGAAATCCGGTACGAGCCGAAGGGGGCGGTTCTCATCATTGCTCCGTGGAACTTCCCATTCCAGCTCGCAATGGCTCCACTGGTTTCCGCTATCGCCGCGGGCAACGCGGTCATCGTCAAGCCTTCCGAACTCGCCCCCCGAACCGCCGCCTTCACGAAGAGTCTGCTTGCGGAGCTCTTCGATGCAAGCGAGGTCGCCGTTGTCGAGGGGGACCACCGCGTCGCCCAATCGCTAGCGAGGAAGCCTTTCGACCACATCTTCTTTACCGGAAGCTCGCACACCGGTCGGGAGATCATGGCCGCCGCGGCCGCCAATCTGACGTCGGTGACCCTAGAGTTGGGCGGGAAATCTCCGGCGATTCTGGATGCTTCGGCGGACATCCTGGATGCTGTTTCCAAGATCATCTGGGGAAAATGTCTCAACGCGGGGCAGGGCTGCGTCGCACCAGATTACGTTCTCCTGCCGAAAAACATGGAGCTTCCATTCATCGATTCGGCTCGCGACGCGATCGAAGAAAGATACGGACCGGCGACCCGCATAGCCGAGAACCCCGACTACGGCCGGATCGTCAATCGCGATCATTTCAGGCGGGTGAAGAAACTTGTTGACTCCGCGACTCGAGACGGCGCACGCATCGAAGCCGGGGGTATTTTCCGCGAAGAAGATTGCTTCATTTCTCCTACCTTGCTCAGCGGGATTCCTCTCGACGCGGACATCATGCGAGAAGAGATCTTTGCACCGGTGCTCCCCATCGTTCCCTATCACACCCGCGAGGAGGCAGCTGCGTTCGTCAATTCCCGCCCACGCCCCTTGGCCCTTTACGTTTTCGGGAAGAATCCGAACGCTACCGAGGCCTTCATGAGCGAAATCGGCGCCGGAGGGGCAGTCGTCAATGACGTCGTCGTTCACTTCGGGAGTCCTTACCTGCCGTTCGGCGGTTTCAGCCACAGCGGTATCGGGCAGGCGCACGGTTTCTTCGGTTTCAAGGCCTTTTCTCATGAAAGGGCCGTCCTGCACCAGCCGAAACGAAGCCTGGCCAGACTCCTGTATCCGCCGTACAATCGATTGACAAGAAAACTTCTTCATCTTACCGTTCGTTTCCTCTAGTGTCTCGTCTCGGGAGTGATGTTAGCATCGAGAGTGTCGAGGCGCCCGGATCGCAAGGCGTGGCGAGGGCGACATACCGGGCGTATTCAACCGAGGCGCAACGCGCGCTCGAATGCAACATGACTTCTCCCCGCCAAGACCGACCGGGGCGAGATCCCCCGTTCCGCCTCGGCGGTTCCCTTGATACACCAGGGCAATCCGGTGGGAGCGATGACCGTAGAAAGCACTCGACGCGGGGATTTCAACACCGAACACGAACAAATGCTGGCGGCCCTAGCCGGGATTCGACATCGGGACTGCATATCATCCGGCGGACAACCTGAACGGCTATTTCTAACGGCGAGAGCGCCTCGAAAAGTTGCTCCTGGCGACTCGCCGACTGCCGGCCGCCGAGATCTTTCGTCTGCTCGTCGGCTCCGTGGAGGACTTCTATCGAGATTGCGCAACAACATGACGAATATGACCGTCATCGTGTTGAAGTCGGCATAGTCGTTTCGCGACGTCGACTTTTGGCTTCGGGGTGTTGGCTTTCTCCCCCACCGCGACCTGATTCCACCACAGTTGGCATCCCGGCCTGCTTCGCAAACCAGAAGGTCTGCGTCGAAATCCCTGTTATTCCTTGCACTTAGAAGCCAAGGTCCCCTCCCCGGGTGGCCTGGAAGTTGCATCGGAGGCGAGAGCAAGGATTGGTGTGGCCGAAGACTCAAAATCCGAAGTCAAAGAGACCAGCACAGAGCTATCGCCGCGCGCGTCCGCCCTGCAGGGCCTTCTCCCCTTGCTCATCAAAGCTCAGAAAGGCCTTCGACTCTACGAGGCTAACAACGCCATCGCCCGTCGCCTCGAGAACGATCTCTACGGGAAGCTCTTCGCCCATCTCGAAGAGGACGGATCTTTCGAGCTAACCATCCAGGAGTTCAGGATCCTTTTCGGCGAGGACAAGATCTACGAAGGCCACGACCGGAACGACAGTCTCGCCTTCACGCTCTTCCGCGACGGAATCCGTCGCCTCAGCTTTCACCCCGGTCTCGAGGATCAAGAGCTTCACGGTTTTCTGAATTGTCTGAATCGAGCCGGCGTCCACTCCCAAGAGCAGGATGACCTGGTCAACTCTCTTCTGGGAGCAGGATTTCAAGTCGATCAAGTACTACGCGATCGAGGATCTCCGTGATGAATCCACCGGTCCTAGCCTGGAGGAGAAGCTCCAGTCAGGTACGACAGGAGAAGGAAGTGGTGGCGCCACCCCCGATAGCGTCAGCCTGAAGGATCTGGAGCAACCCAACGCCCACCTCCCCAGCGATGCGTGCCGTCTCAAGGAGGAGGAGTTCGAGGCTCTTCGTGCCGAGCTCGTCAATCAAGAAAGCGAGCCCCTCGGCACCTTGGTCGTGGAGCTCGCCATCGAGCTCACGTTGCAAGAACGACGGCGAGAGGAGCGAGAGCGGATCGTCGAGAGCATGGTGGCCATCGCGGACCGGCTCCTCAAGGACGGCGAGCTCGGCGAGGTGGCGCGAATGTGCGAGCACCTCGAGGGCTTGGCCGACATGTTGCTGGCAAAGTCGGAAGCCGTCGGCCACCTTCGCGAGAAGGTCTTTCGCGCGCTCAGCGAGGCGGAGCGCCTGGGCAACTTTCTCGAGCAAGTAGAGCAGTCCCGCGCTCTCAAGCCTTCCGAGCTCACTACCTTCCTGGCACGACTTGGATCAGACGCTCTTCGGTCGCTCATACCGGCGATGGCTCGTATGACGATGTCCCCCTATCGCCGTGCCGTGGCCGACGCCATCCTAGCGAAGAAGGAAGAAGCGGCCACCGAGTTGGGGCGTCACATCCCTTCCAACGGCGACATACCCGACACGACGTTCGTTCGAGAGCTCGTCTACATTCTCTCGCATCTTCCCGAGGACCAGGCCCTGCCTCTCGCGGAGCAGCTGCTGGAGGCCCCAGACGAAACGATTCGGAGAGAAGCAACGGCGGTTCTGGGGCGGTTCCGCGGCACGCGGAGCGGTGAGATTTGCCTTCGACAGGCACTGGACTTCATCCGGGAGTCGATCTCGAACCTCGACTCGCCCGCCCAACTCAACCTGCGCCAGGCGAAACGTACGGTTCAAAAGCTCGTCGATCTAAGCTTCGAAGAAGGAGAAGGCTTCTCACTGGCGGGAATGGCCTCCATCAAGGACCACGACAACTACACGTTCAATCACATGGTCAACGTGAGCGTGCTAGCGATCGCGTTCGGTCAGCGACTTGGCCTCAAACGGCAAGACCTCGCGCAACTTGGACTGTGCGCGCTCTATCACGACATGGGGAAACTGCATATTCCGTTGGAGGTTCTGAACAAGAAGGGCTCACTAAGCGAAGAAGAATGGGCGATCATGGGTAATCACACAGTCTATGCGGCCCGGACCCTCTTTCCTCTGATTGCGGATGATCCCGGAACGCTTCATCGGATCCTCACCGCGCTTCAACACCACGTCGGATACGACGGCAAAGGCTACCCAGATCTGAAGCTTCGCACACGACAAGGGCTCTTCACCCGGATCGTCTCGATAACCGATACCTTCGACGCGATGACCACCAAGCGCATCTATCAACGGCAGTTCCTACCCAGCGAGGCTCTGGCCATCATCCAGAAGGCTGCCGGCACTCGCTACGATCCGCTCCTCGTCAAAGCCTTCATCAATTGTATGGGAGTCTTCCCCATCGGCTCGACGGTATTGGTAACGACCGGAGAGCTAGGCGTGGTGGTGGAGTCCAACCCGGACCCCGATCGCGCCCACCAGCCCAAAGTAAAAGTCGTAACCGACGCGAAACGCAGCCTCACCGAGCCCCAACTCGTGGACCTGAGTCATCACAGCCAAGCCAACCGGGCCATCGTCAAGTGCGTGGACCCCGAGGTATTCGGAATCAACAGTGCCCACTATGTCGTCTAAGAGAGTTACGAGGAAGGCGGGGGCGAAACGCCCCGTTATCTGGCTGAGCCGGTCCGGCTTGCCCACCGGCAAAGCCGGGAACGAGTTGGCGTCCCTCGGCTACCCGCTTCACTCGGAACGACCCACTCTGGAAGCAGCGAAGCGGGTCATCGAGCTCAAACCGATTGTCGTCGTCATCGAGAGCAACGGGCGGTCGAGTGTTGCGAGCAGACTGCTCAAGCTCCTCGAGAAACTGAGGGAAAGCTCTCCTCTCGATAGACGCTCTTCCAGGCGGAGCAGCTCAGCCCGCTCGACCTTCATCCACAACCCCGAGCTCGCGGCGAAACTCACGCACCAGCGGATATACCAGGCACCGTTTCACCGGCTTCGCCTCTTTGTTGTGTCGGTCCATACGGCCACGCCCAGTAGTCGATCCCACGTCCATCCAGTTCGCCGCCAGGTAGCACGTCCCCTCGTTACGCTCCCTCTCCACAAACGTCTCGAGCAACACCGGCCTCACACCGTACGCTTCCTCCCAATCATCCACCACCACTCGGGCTGCCAGCGACAGCACGTGACTCGCGAGGCCTTTGATGGAAAACCACGGCAGGATCAGGAACCGACTGTTGTTTACCACCCGCCGAAGGTTCTTTTGCCGCGTCGCGTCATCCCAACCGATGAAGCCGTCACGAGACCGAAGACGACGCGCTGACGACGAGAACTGCACGCACCCACTCAGCTCACGACGAGGTTTCGAGCTCCAGACCAAGTAACGCAGGTGTGCGCCATAGGCCACCTTGTGCCCGAGGTAGTGGTAACGCTCGACCAGTTCCCTCCACAGCGCTCGCTCCTCAGCGTGCGCCACCAAGCCCAGAGTTACCGGCGCCACGTCCGATAGATTGCCCTCTCGACGAGACCCCTTTCGTCCAGCCTTCGTGTAGTGGATGCTCGTGGGGCCGCGACGACGGGGTAGCTCCACCAATCCCCCCGCTTCGAGCAAATCGAGGTACTCGTAACATTCCCTGGATTTCAAATTTCCGTTCGCACGAACCCAACCCAATGACTCGCAGATCGTGCTCGCAAGCTCTTGCCGCGACAGTCCGCATGAGTCGATGACCTCGTGCAGAATATTCCATTCCTCATCGGTCACACCCTTGCCGCAAAAGCTCGGGCGCTTCCACACCATGGCCTCCGTCTCGTTGCTCACCTGGGCCACGCTCCTTTCCTCCCAGGCTGAGACTACACAGATGGTCCCGCTTTGTCCAGGACTTTTTTCCTTTTTGTTTCAAACCTCCGTCAACAACGAGCGACCCCCGGGCAGACTACTTATCGCATCCCGTCATGTCACGCACCGTTGCCGAAAGGACACGGTCGTGAGCGGCAGCTCCGCGGGCGGCCACCTGTCGCTGACCACCGGGATGCTCCCCGCCTCGGCCGGTCTGGAGCGCCAGTGTCCGGGCGAGGAAGAGCTGAAGGTCGCGGCGATCGTCAATTGGTACGGGATTACCGACGTGGTCGATCTACTCGAGGGAGAGAACCAGAAAAGCTACGCCGTCGCCTGGCTCGCGGGCATGACCGATCGCGAAGCCGTCGCGCGCCGCGGCCGTAGAGCTCACGTACGTGCGCGCCGATTTGCCACCGGTCATGACCATTCACGGCGACGCCGATCCCACGGTACCCTACAGCCACGCCACCCAACTCAAGGAAGCGCTGGATCAAGTTGGAGTTGCCAATGAGCTTGTGACCATCCCGGGCGGAGGGCATGGAGGGTTCACCCGCGAGGAAATGATCGACATCTTCGCGAAGATACGCGCCTTTCTCTCGCGGCATGGGATCTGGGACGGCCAACGCACGTCGAGTCTTCCATAGCCGCTATGGCGGGAATCGGAGTCTCAGTCGGCGGGGCGCTGCTCCTAGCCGCAGTCAGCACGTTCGGAGACTTCATCTGGGCACACTTCAGCCTGGAGCATAGACCCACCTACGGGCTCATCCACGGCGCGCTGCTCTGCTCCGTCATCGGTCTCTATCTCGGGCTCCTTCGCAAGAGCTTCGTCAGGGGCACGCTCGGCGGCGCGGCGATCGGCTTCGGTGCCGCGGCGGGTTTTTACGGTCTCGCCCGTTTCGCCGGCATGGCGGCCATGTTCCCGCTTTGGATGGCGCTATGGATCGGATGTAACTCCTCGCCGTGGCCCGTCGTGACAAGCGTGTCGGAATGTTCCATCGTGAGCAGTCTTGAAAGGAGTGCGAAGCGATGGAAGCGAGGACAGCATTTCGTAGGCGAGCACGTGAAGAAAATCGTGGCCGCACAGGTCGAGGGCGGCGTTACTCGCGGGAACAACGTCGCGAAGCGGTGCTGTATCTGAATCAGATGAAGGATCAGGGCGCGAGCCTTAAGGGTGTCGCGAGGGGGCTCGGGGTGAGTGGCTGGAGTCTATCTCGATGGAATCGAGAGGAGGCTATGAGGGGTATCGTTCGGCGTGTCGAAGTCGTGGAATCGGAAAAACGCACGGAGATTACGCTGGTAACCCCGCGAGGGTATCGAATCGAGGGTCTGTCGGAACAGCGGCTGCTGCGGCTTGTTGAGCAGCTGGGATGAAGTGGAATAGCCGTCGGGTGTCGGCGTGGGCGTACGCGGCGCCGGCGGATCTCCGCAAGGGCTTTGACGGTCTGTCGGCGCTGGTGATGAACGAGCTTGGTCGTGACCCGCTGAGCGGTGAGCTGTACTTGTTCGTCAGCCGCAACCGAATCCGCGCGAAAGTTCTGCACTGGGACGGGACCGGACTGTGCGTCTACGCGAAACGTCTCGAAGAGGGAAAGTTCGCATGCCTGTGGTCCAGCGGTGACGGCGAGCCAGTGCGACTGGCTCACCCGTGGCGACCTTCGATGTCGAACTTTGTTATCGTCGAACGAAGGAGAACATCCTCAATCTGGCAAAAGCCCTAAGAGAACTCCATCCGACGCTACGCGGCGCCCCCCGGATCTCCCCTTCCGACTCGATGCGGAAAGCTTGGCGCTTGGCGCAAACTTCACGTTCGATACGGACTACGGTCCGCTGGACCTGTTGGCGTGGGTCGAGCCCTTTTGGACCTACGAGGCGCTTCTACCCGGCTCCGAGCTAATCCATATAGGGGGCATCGAGCTGCGGGTGATCGGGCTCGACGATCTCATCGCGATCAAACGGCACATCCGCCGGTCAAAGGACCAAGCGATTCTGCACCAGTTGGAGGCGCTGAAAAGGCTTCGCGAGGAAGAAAAAGACTGAGAACGAGCTTCCGCCAGCCTACGAACGGACCGCGCGTATCGCCTCGTTGTCAGCCCAAGACGAGGGCCGTCAGCCCACTAGCCCGAGAAGAGCGGGGAGCTCTTCTTCGAGCGCTTTCTCGGCGTCTTCCTGTGTTGGTTCGATGGCGATGACGTCGAGCTTTCCCGAGCCCGCGAGGGGGCCGACATTATAGAAGATGTAGCGCCCGCGGCCGCTCGCTGGATCGTAGAGTGCGTCCCCGACACGCGCGAGGATGTCGGAGAAGTCGACCCCGACCAGATCCGGATGGACGAAGTCTTGGGCACGGTACGGGAGCCGCGGGCTCCCCTTCTCTTCCATCAGGCGATCGACGAGATGCATCGGGATGCTCGTCCCTCCCCAACGACCGTTACATTCCACGAAGCGCACGCGGCACTCGCCGTGCGGATCACCCACGACCAACAAATCGAAGGAGCAGCGCCCCACATAGCCTAGCGCTTGAAAGCCCGCCGCGAGCGCAAGTGACGCCTCTCCTATCCGCTGGTTCAGCGCTCTCGGCAGCGTCGACGGCCGGCTTCCCAAGAAAATGCTGGTCCCGGCGGACAGAATCTGCTCGTAGACACCTTGTAGTTCCGGCGGGCCTAGCTCCGTCGGCGGAAGCCAGAGTTGAGTCGACGGCGTGATGGTCGTTTCCTCCCAACCCACCGCTAAGACGGTTTCTCGCTGATCCCACTCAGTCCGTTCCAGAAAAGCGAGAACATCCGCCTCTACGTCCGCGCCGCTCTTATTGCCGAGTGTCTGCGCAGCGAAGATTTGATTCCCCATTCCTGACGCGCACCGAGCCCGCTTGAGCGCGACGAGCTCGTGCGTCTCGGCAAGGTTCACGAGGTGACGGGCCATGGCCTTAGGATCGCTCGTGATGCGGGTGTCGACCAACCAGTCCGGGCCCAGCACGGCACGCACGGCCTCGGAAAAAAGCGCCTTGTCGTTGGCAAGCTCGGTGATAGGCGGCGGTGGTCCGATCACCGTGCAGACCTTCCCTGTTTCGCTGCGAACCCGTGCCGCCAATTCCCAGACGGGCTCGATGCTCATGTAGGGATGGATCGCCAGGCCATTCGGAGCGGCGCGCTCCACGATCCGCTGGAAGGCATGCCCCGTGAGGCATGCGCGCGTGACGGCAATCGCCTCGGTGACCACGTCGGCGACGATGCTTTCGGGGTGGCCAAGTCCCAGTCGATCCTGGCAATAGGCCTCGTAGGCGGCCAACGGCTGCGTGACCGAAGCAAAGAGATCGCCATCGCTCGCTCTCACGCGAGCTCGATGCTGATACTCTTCGACTCCCGAAACTCCAATCAAGAAGGGGATGGCGGAAACGTCGTCGAGGTACAGAGTCGGGGGTTGATCGACGGGATCCGACTGATCCCTTCCCCCGATCCACGCTCGGTCGCGGTAAGGCTCCGATCGCTTTGCGAGATGCAGCCTCTCGGCCATCGGCCGGACGGCGGTCCGAGCGTGGTTATGGCTCAGGGGACTCGATCTCGTTGTGAATGGGCGTGAGGGACTTTAAGTACGTCGCGATGGCCTGGAGGTCCGATTTCTCCAGATACTGGTAGCCGTGATCGATAACCTCTCTCATAAGTCCCTGTGCGTCGTCGCCCTCTGGCTCGAAGCCGGTCTGCAGGAACCAGGTGATGTCGGCAACGCCCCAGCCACCGATGCCGGTCTCCTCGTCGGGCGTGATGTTGGGCGCCAGCTCACCTTCCGGCCCCTCTCTCGAGCCCGCGAAGTGCATGTCCTCGTCGAGCGCACCGGTGGTGCCGCGCGGCGTGTGGCACTCGCCGCAGTGAGCGAGCGCGCTCGTGAGGTAGGCCCCGCGGTTCCATTCCACCGACCGATCGGTATCGGGCTCGAAGGTACCGGCATCGAAGTTGAGGAGTCGCCAAGCGCGCAGACCGGTTCGGACGTTGAACGGGAATCCGAGCTCGGGAGATTTGTTCTCCTGCTTCACCGGAGGAACCGAGAAAAGATAGGCCTTGAGGTCGAGGAGATCCTCCCTCGTCATCTTCGTGAACGCGGTGTAGGGGAAAACGGGATAGAAAATCGTCCCGTCTGGACCAATCCCCTCCGTCATGGCACGCAGGAACTCTTCGTCACTCCAGTCGCCGATGCCCGTTTCCGGATCGGGAGTGATGTTCGTCCCGTAGATCGTTCCGAAAGGTGTTTCGATGGCGCGCCCCCCCGCCAGGAACGTGCCATCGTTAGCGTAATCCGTATGGCAGCCACACCCGCCGGTCGCTTGGAAGATGTATTCACCCCGTTCGATCGCGGAGAGTTCCTCCTGCGCGAAGGAGGGAGTGAATTGCAGGACGGCGAGCAACACGAAGACCGTGCCGATCAAGATGCCTGAGCGAAACATGGCGTCGACTTACTACCGTTCCCTCGGCTTACGGAAGGTGTCGTGGCAACCGCTGCAGGCTTCCCCGACGGCTCTGACTTCGGCCATGATGGCGGCCTGATCTCCGCCCTTGGCGACCTCGGCCAGCTTCGCGCTCGCTTGCCCCAGGGCATCGGCGGCCGTGACGAACTCGTCCCATTGCTGCCAGATCGCGGGGAGCGCCCGGGATTCATCGGACATGACTTCCTGCTCGAAAGCACTGGCCACGAGCTGGCTCTCTCGTTGGAGTGTCTCCGCGTGCGCGACGATGTGCTCGTTGCCCCCAGAAAGGTTGAACTTCAGGACGTCATTGATGGCCCCCATGCTGGCCCCATTGACCCTCATGATCTTCCCGCGATAGGCAACGACGCCCTCTTCCTCGCCCTGAGCGAGAACCACTCCGGCCGCCGCAATCAAAACGACGAGACCGATCCACGCAACCAGAGTCGTGTGCGAACCCTTATCCATAGCCTCTCCTTCGTGCTCGTTCGAGCCCAGTTTCTTGAGTCAAGCTCCGGCCACAGTCTAACGGTTTGCGTGAAACAGGGAAAGCGCCTCTTTGACTTTCCCGAGGGGGTCCGTTATTCTCAAAAGAGCGTTCTCGTTACGACATTTCATTCTAAACAAGTAACATCTGCGGCCACAGTTCCGGGGGATGTCCCGGCCGCTGTTGAATTTGGTCGGGTAGCGGCGGCACCTGTGAATACTCTTAGGCAGCAAACTCATCGTGTCAAGAGATTTCTGTTTGCTTCTAAGCGCGTGAACGAGAGCGCCCATATGGCGATAGCCTTTGATACGCCGGAACTTTTTCTGCGCGGTGACGACGCCAAGAGCGGTCCATCGGCGAACCATGGAAGGACTCTACCAACGCTTGACGTTTCTCGATACTCTGCGAATGGTTCCGTTGAGATTCTCAATGGCGTTCGTCGTGGCAAGAGACTGGCGAAGTAAGGCGGGCAGCGCGAGCTTCACGACCGTGAGTGTCTCTTCCATCCCTTCACGAAGGCTTCCGGCAGCTTCGTCGTAGCCGTTTCGCTCGAGCCACGACACCAATGCCTGAAGTCGCTTGCGCGCCTTGTCGGCACTCTTGCACTTGTAGGCTTCCTTCATCGTCTGGAGCACGTAGGCGTGACGAGACTTGGGAAGGTACGAGCGAAGATTCCGGAGTTTATGGATCTGGCACCTGACCTTGCCCAGGAAAAGTGGACAGGTTGATTATCTCGCATGAGCCGTTTTGAGGTCATGAATCCGTTCGAACACCATTGGGCTGTTGTAATCGAGTGACGAGTGGAGTCGATACGGATTGTAGAACCCCTCGATGTAGCTCGCGACCGCGTCTTTGGCCATACGTCGTGTTGGCCAACTACACCGGTGGAGGAGCTCGGGCTTGAGCGTGCCTAAGAAGCTCTCGGTCACGGCGTTGTCCCAGCAATCACCCTTGCGGCTCATCGAGCACACGATGCCGTACTCATCGAGCACGGCCTGGTAGGTCGCAGCCGCGTATTGAGTACCACGGTCTGAATGATGCACCAAGCCACTTTCCGGCAGGCGGCGCCCCAAGGCCATGTGAAGCGCCTCGAGAGCAAGCTCCGCGCGCAGGTGGGGCTGCATCGCCCAGCCTACGACACGACGCGAGAACAGATCGAGGATGACCGCCAAGTAGAGCCAGCCTTCCCAAGTCCGGATGTAGGTTATGTCCGTCACCCAGAACTGGTTCGGTCGTTCGGCTTCGAAGTTCCGGCCGAGCACGTTGGGTGCGATGGGGCGATCGTGCTTGCTGTCGGTCGTGCGGCGAAAACGCTTGCTGGGCAGACCCTGCAGGCCCATCTCACGCATCAGCCGTGCCACTCGCTGCTTGCCTACCTCGACGTTCTCCCCGTCAAGCTGGCGACGTACACGCTCCCTGCCGTAGGTACCACGGCTATGGGCGTGGATCGCTTGGATGCGCAGCTTCAGCTTCCCATCCTCACACTGTCGCTTGCTGGGCGCGCGCTTCATCTGAGCGTAGTAGCCGCTGGTCGATACCCTCAGAACTCGGCACATCACCCGCACCGGGTAGTTGGCCCGCTCCGCGTGAATGAATCTCATTCGCTTTCCTTCGCGAAGAAGGCCGCCGCCTTTTTTAATATTTCTCGCTCTTGCTCCAACGTACGCACTCGACGCCGTAGCGAACGGAGCTCATCACGTTCCGCCGTCGTCAGAGCCTCGCGTGGACCTTCACCGTGATCAACTTTGTATTGTTTCACCCAGTTTCGAAGGGCCGATTCCGTCAGGTCCAGTTCCTTAGCAACCTGGCCGATGCTGCGCTCGCCCTCCCTGAACAGCCAGACCGCTTCCTTCTTGAACTCCCCCGTGAACTTCCTGCGTCGTCGTTCTCCCATGGACGCCTCCAGGCGCATTGTCGCGCCTCGGTTGATGTCCACAAAACCCGGGCAGGGTCAATCCCCCAAAACGTCGACGAGTGCCTTGCGGATGCCTTTGCTTCCGTCCACTACGCAGAGAATCGACTCATCGACGCGCAAGCCTCGCTCGAGAAGGTCCTGCAACATCGCGGTGCACACCCGAGAGTTCTCCGTCGAGCCCAGCCATATACCCAGGGGCACCTTCGTTCCATCTATTGTGATACCGAGAGTTACGACGACGGTCTGTCCGGCCACCTCAAGGCCATCCAGCATCAGTGCCGCGAGCTCGAACTCCTCTAGCCGCCGAGACAGGTATTCCTCGAGCTTCTTAGTCGTCTGGCTCACGAGGTGACGGCTGGCGGCACTCTTACTCGTGCCACGAGACTTCAACTTGGCCGCGGGTTTGTCCAGACTCGATTCGTAATTTCGGGTCGATACCCCCACCAAGATCTGAGGTGATGTCTTAAGATTCCTGTCAAAGAAAAACGATGTATGGTTCCCCAAGCTCAAACCCGTCCCCGTCATGGGGACAGAAAAGGAGAACCATACATCATGGGAAAGGTACTACCGAGTCAGCGATTGCTCAAGCAGTTCGAGGAACAACTGGTATTTGGGGAGATGAATCTCTCGGAGATCGTCCGGTCGGGAGCTCAGATGATGCTTCAATATGCGTTGGAGCGCGAGGTGACGGAGGCGTTGGGTCGAAACTACTATGAGAACGCTCCGGCAACGACGAAGGAGAAGGGACGACGCAACGGGTATGAGTCGCATCGGGTCCTCACGGGCGAGGGAGCGGTAACGGTGCAAGTGCCGCGGGTACGAGAAACAGAGAAGGTGTTTCAGTCAAAGATTCTCGACGCCTACGTGAGCCGGACCGAGAAACTCGATGAACTGATCGCGCGGATGTACGTCCACGGGATGTCGACGCGTGACATTGAGGCGACGTTCGCGGACGTGCTGAGCGGCACGGGTGTCTCGAAGTCGGTGGTGAGCCGGGTCACACGGTGTCTGTCGGAGGATTTCGAGGCGTTTCGAAAACGGGATCTCTCGAACGAGAAGCTGTTGTATCTCGAGCTCGACGGCACGTACCTGCGCTACCACCAAGGAGCGGAGAGGAAAGAGCCCATCCTCGTTGCGACCGGCTATCGCGCTGATGGGACGCGAGTTCTTCTTCATATCGGTGTCGGCAACCGAGAATCCTACGAGAACTGGAAGGGGTTTTTGCAGGAGATGGTGGCCCGAGGAATGAGGGAGCCGTTGCTCATCGTGACGGACGGGAATCCTGGAGTGCTCAAAGCGATCGCAGAGGTCTTCCCTCGAAGCCTCAAGCAACGTTGCCAGAAGCACCGCCTCGAGAACATCCTGGGCAAGGCTCCGAAGGAAGTGCGCGACGAACTCAAGGCGGCCATCCTTGAGTCGTTCCATGCGAACAGCTACGAGCAAGGGCTGAAGAAGGGTCGGGAGGTGATCGCTCGGTACCGTCAACGATTCCCGAGCGCGATGAAGTGCATGGAAGAGACCTTCGAAGCGTGTCTTCAGGCGCTACTCCTTCCTGCGGCGCATCACAAAAGGCTTCGCACGTCGAATCTACTTGAGCGCACGTTCGGAGAGCACAAACGTCGCACAAAGGTCATTCCTCACTTCTTCACCGAGGAGGCCGCGATGAAACTCTCGTTCGCTGTGCTCTTGGCCGTCGCAAACAAATGGCGCGGCGTGAGGATGGATGTCTTCGCCGCTAGGAAAGTCGAGGAGCTTCGCAACGAGCTTCTCCCGCAAGGCACGTCGGAGGAATCAGCAGCTTAACCGAGCGCGGGGAACCGTACGGAGATTTGACAGGAAAATTAAGACTTGACCAGATCTGATTCAACACTCGCTCTGGAAGCGGGTCTTCTTCGCGGAAGGCTTCGAAGTGTGGAAGCGACGCCTCCTCGCCCGACTTCGAGCGAACTCGAGGTCGCGACACTTGGATGCGACGACCACCGAAGCTCAGCTCTCCGTTCGTGCTCCCACAGTGGTTATGAGTTCGCTCCTTCTCGTGCTTGCCCTTGAGCCCCGCGATCTCCTCGGCGTCCTCTCTGAGCAGTAGGTGCAGAGCTGTCAGTCCTTGCTCGTACACCCATTCCGTCAGATCCGCCTTCGTGGCCGCGATCCCAGCTATCATCGGTAGCAGTATCTGACCGACTTGGCCAACTACCTTGCCCGTAGGCGAGTGCGTTTGCTTTCTTACTGGCTTCTTCGATTTCCTAGGCATTGGTGGCTCCTTGTCCCCCTCTGGAGACGGTTTATTGGCAGACCTATTCTTAGGCCGGCCAAGGAGCCGCCGCTACCCCAAATTCAACATCCGGCGGGACATCCCCCAGTTCCGAAAAAGGAGATATTTCGATGACCCAGAAGGTTAGGCGTTTGGGTGCATTGGTGGTTTGGATGGTCCTATCAACGCTCTGGGTGGGATGCTTCGACGCTGAACAGGACTTCCCGGTCGCGGTGGACGTCACGCCCGAGGTGGAAGCGGCGGTCGTAGTGGGAGCCGATCTCATCGGCCGCATCGACTTTGAGGCCATGCGCGGGGCCAGCATCCTTCTGAAGCTGGAACAGGCCCAGAACAACGAAAGACTTCGTCAGGTAAGCGACGCGAATAGGCGCTTCGAAGAAGCCACTGGGCTCACCCGCGACGACCTGCAGGTCATCGTATTCTCTGCCAACACGAGCACGGTGGATGCCAGGGCACCTCAGGAAATGAGATTGGAGTCGCTGGACGCCGTGGTAGGGATCGCGCTGGCCAAATCTCTCACCACCGAGCAGCTCACGCGGGGCATTCAGGCCATGGCATCCGAGGGACCGGCACCCAAAGTAACCGAGACCGAGATCGCAGGACGGCCCGCCCTCATCGTGGAGCCTGAGGGTCAGGAGCAGAACGCGGCTTATGTCGCGCTCAGTCCGGAGTCGACGACCATTTTCCTAACTGTCAGCCAGGCGAGCTTGGCGGCAGCGCTCACGAGAACGGATCGAGGCGAGATCGAAGTCGCCTCTCCCTCACTCATCTCCGCCGAAGCCGTGTTGCCGCAAGGCTCTCAGCTTCGCCTGGCCTTCGTGGTGCCGGATGCTCTCCGATCGAAGATCCGAGAAACGATGAACGGCGGGCAGGAGAATCCTCAGATGGCGATGTTGGCTGGCTTCCTCGAGTCGTTCAAAGATCTGCAGAGCCTGTCGCTCGGGATCGCTTGAGCCAGGACATGGCGCTCAACCTAGCTAGCGATCTGGGTAGCGCGGAGTCGGCTCAGCAAGCCGCGACCATGATCGACATGATGCTCGCGCCTATGATGAAGGCCGCTCTCGAGTCGGCCGACCAGCCGGCGACGATCGCGGAGTCGTTTCAGGTAACGCCGGAGGGGAACGCGCTCAGGATCGGCTTCCGACTCACCGCGGAAGAGCTGGACTCGATCGGCAGCAAAGCTCAAGACATGGCGGCCGGCCAGTAACCCAACGTTCAGTCTCCTGTAGAAATAGTCAATCGTCCAGAAAGCGGGCGATCTCGTCCCACCGATTGTGAGCGTCCTCGTATCCCATTTCGATCAATCGCGAGATGTACGGACGCTCGAACAGCAAGTAGCTCAGGAAATCCGGGCTGCTGGTGCGGTACGCGCCCAGGCCCCGGACGATGATCCGAAGAGGCGTGGGAAGATGGTGCGCGAGCGAGGCCGACAGTTTTCCAAGATCGCGCGAGGGCCGAAGCACGAACATGCGCACGCGACGAAGTCCCTCGGGGTGGCGTTTTTCCGGTGGAAGCAGCTCGAGCGTTCGATTGATGCGGGCCACCCGCTCGGCGTCGTTCTCCAGCGCGTCCAAGAACACGCCGTGCATGAGCATCCCGAGAATCTGTGCAGAGGGCGGATAGCCGACGACCTGTGGCTCGGACTCTTCCGCTCGCGTTCGAGGATAGCGGGCCGAGATGGTCAACACGCGATCCGCTCCCAGGTGGATCGACGGCGCGAGGGGTGAGGACTGCCGGATGCCGCCGTCTCCGTAGAACGCATCGCCGATCTGAATGGCAGGAAAAACCAGCGGTAATGCCGCCGAGGCCATGACGTGATTCAAACCGATCTTCGCGCGGACCGAATAACGCCTCGCCCGCTCCCACATCGAAATGCCGGGCGTGCCGTGAACGAAAGTAATCGTCCCGCCGGTGCTGTAGCTCGTGGCTGAAAGCGCCAGGGCCCGGAGGCGACCGTTCGCGATGTTCGCATCGATGCCGTCAATATCGATCGCGGCGGCCAGGTATCGGTAGAGAGGCTTGGTATCAAGAACACCTCTCACCTCGAACCCGGGCGTGACGCCTCCAGTACCCAGCATCCATAACCAGCGCACGGCACTCCAGGTCAACGCGGAGAAGTCCGAGTTGAAGACCTTATCGACCGTCAGTCGCAGCCAAGCGGCCGATAGGTCCCGGGTCGCTTGCAGAAATCTAACGCGCGCGCCGGCCAGAGAAGCAGCGTTGATCCCACCTGCCGACACACCGGTGATGATGCGAAAAGGGTAGTCTTCACCCAACCCCTCGGCGATGCGAGCCAGCGCCCCGGCCTGATATGCTCCCCGCGCTCCCCCACCGCTCAGTACCAAGGCGGGCTCCGCTTTAGGATTCGTCACGAGAGGATGTCCCGGTCAAGATCCCGACCGATGTGCCCCGCACAGTAGCACAAAGCTTGCGCCGCTTGCACGGATCGGTTCTACTAGCAGGCTGATGAACGACGAGTCAGCCTGCGCGAGCGGAGCGAGCCCGGCGCGAATGCGCCGACGAAAGCGCAGGCCGTGGGGGTGGGGCCCCGCGGCACTAATACACACATTGACGCAGAGTGACTCTACTTAATCTTGTTGCTGGATTGTGCTTGCTCGTCGCCGGCGCCGAGCTTCTGGTTCGAGGCGCCTCACGGTTCGCCGCAGCCGTTGGAATCTCACCGCTCGTCATTGGACTCACCGTCGTGGCGTTCGGGACGAGCTCGCCGGAAGCCGCGGTCGCCCTTCGGTCGAGCCTGGACGGGCAGCCGGACATCGCCCTCGGCAACGCGGTGGGCAGCAACATTTGCAACGTCCTCCTTGTCTTGGGACTCTCCGCCACCGTCGCACCTCTCGTCGTAGCCCGCCAGCTCATTCGTCTCGACGTGCCTTTGATGATCGGCGTTTCGGTATCGTTGCTCGTCGTGTCGTTGGACGGAAGAATCTCGTTCACGGACGGGGCTATCCTGTTCTTGGCTCTCCTTGTCTATATGGTCTGGAGCATCCGTGAGAGTCGCCGTGAATCGAATAGCGACTCCACGAGACCCGTGAAAGCTTCGCCCTTCCGGATAGCCCTCTACCTGGGCTTCGTCGCCCTCGGATTGGTCCTGCTCGCAACGGGGGCCAACCGGCTCGTCGAGAGTGCGGTTGCCATCGCCCGGGAGTGGCGCCTGAGCGAGCTCGTCATCGGCCTGACGATCGTGGCCGTGGGGACGTCCCTTCCCGAGCTTGCCACCTCCCTGGTGGCTACCTTTCGCGGCGAGCGAGACCTCGCGGTGGGCAACGTCGTGGGAAGCAATATCTTCAACGTCCTCTTCGTCCTGGGACTATCGGCCATCGTGGCGCCGGAAGGAATCGAGGTCTCGCGGGCCGCGCTCGGCTTCGACATCCCGATCATGATCGCCGTTGCCGTGGCCTGCCTCCCCATATTCTTCACCGGCCATTCGATCGCGCGATGGGAAGGCGTGCTCTTTCTCTTCTACTACGGAGCCTATGTAGGCTATTTGTTTCTGGCCAGCGTGCAGCATGAAGCTCTCCACGGGTTCAACCTCCTCATGATGTACTTCGTGATCCCGATAACGACCCTCACGCTGGGCATCCTGGCGGTGCGAGCCTACCGGTCGGAGCGCTAGCCGGTGACGCCAGCTTTTGCTTCCCGACCCTAGTGCTGATCCGATTCATCCTTCTTCGGCGATGCAGTAAAGGTACCGCTCTCCGCGCAAGAACAGCTCTTTGCCGGCGATGGCCGCCGAGGCACTGAAGCCGTCGTCGAGCACGTTCAACGCCAGCATCTCAGGATTCTTGTCGTGACGGATCACCGCCGTCGCACCCCCGCGGCCGGTGACGTAAACCCGATCGCCAGCGGCCACGGGCGAGGCGTAGATGTTGCCGAGTCCCTCGAGCCGAAACGAGCCGGGGCGTTCCTCGCCCGTCTTGGCATGGACACGAGTGAGGACGGCTCGATAATAGTTGAGGAAGTAGAGTGCCTCGCCATAGAGGAGGGGCGATGGAACGAACGGAGTGCCACGGGCGCGTGACCAAACAACGTTATCGGTTCCGGTGATATCACCTCGGGCCCCGTCGAGACGTATGGCGAGAAGGTTTCGCGAGAAGTAGTTGCCACCGATATAGACCATGCCGTCTGCCGCCACCGGCGTGGCGGTAACGTTGCGGGACAGCCCGGCGCATTCCCAGAGCACTTCCCCGTCGTCCACATCGTACGCCCGCACGCGATTCGTGCCGCTGATGATGACTTGATGCTTCCCATCTTGCTCCACCACGATCGGACTCGCCCACGTCGTGGGCTCATCTCGGTCGACCTTCCAGAGCTCGCGGCCGGTTCGCTTGTCGAGAGCGATGACGAACGACTGGCCCTGGTGATCCCAGTTGACGATCAGTGTATCGCCATGGAGCGTGGGCGAGCTGCCCTCGCCGTGCTCGTGCTCTACCGTCATGTCGCCCAGGTCGGTTTCCCACACCAGCTCGCCATCCAAAGTGAGGCAGTAGAGACCATGTGAGCCGAAGGAAGCGAACACATACTCGCCGTCGACCACCGGAGAGCTCGCGGCAAAGCTTCCCGTGTAGTGAACCCCTTCGTGAGGGACGGCCTCGCGCACAGTTTTCTGCCAAAGGATCTCGCCGTCTTGGCGGCTAACGGCCAGGACGACGAACGATTGGCGGTGCGTGACCGGTAGAGCACCGTGTCGGCCGCGGCGGCGACGGGGTGGGGATGGCAAGGTTTCTCCGGAAGGCACCGCGGCGGTAAGAAAGACGCGATCGCCCCAGACGATGGGCGTCGAATGGCCGCTACCGGGAAGCTCGATCTTCCAACGGACGTTCTTATCCTCGCTCCATTCCACCGGCGGGTCGGCGTACCGCGAGACGCCGGTTCCCAACGGGCCCCGCCACTGCGGCCAGTAGTGATCGGCCTCGGCAGCGCGGTCAACGGCTCCGGGCGAGTTCGGTAGAGATTGCCCCGGGCTCTCTTTCGACCCGAAGACTCCCGCGACGCTCATCACGGCAAGCGCGCCGCCCACCGCGAGGCAAACCCAAAAACGCATGAGGAGAGTTTAGGGCGTTCGTGGGTTCGCGCACAAGCTGCGGTTCTGGGCAATGAACTGCTGTTGTGGAGAGCTGAGCTGCTGTTCTAGCGCATGAGCCGCGAACCCCGTCGACGAGTTCTCGACTTGAACTTGGAAAGTCGATCCCGTAACCTGGGTAACTATGAAAATCCCGGTAGTGCTTTTTCTTGCGTTGCTGTGCGCCCGCTCGGCCGCGGCAGAAGATTGGCCCCAGTGGCGCGGCCATGGTCGTTTGGGAATCTGGAACGAGACGGGCATCGTGGAGACGTTCCCCGCCGAAGGACTCGAGGTCAGTTGGAGGACACCCATTCATAGCGGGTTCGCCGGCCCCGCCGTTGCCGGCGGCCGTGTGTTCGTTACGGATTTCCGGCGCACGCAGGGCAACCAGGGTTTCGAGCGCATTCTGTGTCTGGATGAGAAGAACGGGGAAGTCCTCTGGCAACGGGAATGGGAAGTCGACTACACCGGCTTGATGCAAAGCTACGCCATCGGGCCGCGTGCCACACCCACCGTGGACGGGGATCGGGTGTACGTGTTGGGAGCCATGGGAAAACTCATGGTCTTGAAGGTAGATAGCGGCGAGATCGTCTGGGAGAAGGATTTCGTCAAGGACTTCGGGACGACGGTTCCCACTTGGGGCATGACCGGTGCTCCGTTGGTGGACGGAGAGCGGATCCTATGCCTTGTGGGCGGCGAGCCCGACGGCAAAGTCATCGCATTCGACAAGCTCACTGGCGAGGAGGTGTGGCGGGCCCTATCTTCTGACTGGGAGCCCGGCTACGCCCAGCCCATCATTTTCGAAATCGGGGGCGTTCGCCAGCTCATTATCTGGCATCCTCAGGCCATCAGCTCTCTCGATCCGACCACAGGAGACATCTACTGGGAGATACCGTTCAAAATCCAGAACGGGTTGACCGTTGCCACGCCCATCCGGAGCGGCCCGTACCTTTTCGTGTCCTCATTCTACGACGGGGCTCACATGTTGAAGCTGGACACCCATCATCCGGGCGCCGAGCTCCTGTGGAGCAGCTCGGGCGGAAGCGACGTACAAACGGACAAGATCCACACTCTCATCAACACCGCGGTCATCGATGGCGACTATCTCTACGGCATCGACTCCTACGGCCAGGTGCGCGGTTTGGTTGTCGGGACCGGGGAACGAATGTGGGAGAGCGCCGCCATCATAAAAGAGAAGGCGAGATTTGCCGCCGCCTTCTTCGTGCGGAACGGGGACCGTTACTTTATCAACAACGACCGCGGTGAGCTCATCATCGGACGATTCACTCCCGAAGGTTTCGACGAAACGAGCCGTACCCAGCTCATCGAGCCTACGTCCACTCCGGGCGCCCGGCGCGAGCTCGGCACCGTCAACTGGTCTCATCCCGCATACGCGAACCGCCACATCTTCGCTCGAAACGATAAAGAGATCCTTCGGGCTTCTCTCGCCAAGGACTAGTGGCTATAACATTTAAGTGTTTAGTAGTAATATCTCTCTCATGCGAGGGAGAGCCGTTGTGTTGACTCAAGCGGAACATAGGGAGCTTGGCAAACGAGTTTCGAGCCGTAGCGGTCGAGCGGATGACGCGCGGATCGCTCGGATGTTGCTCTTGCTGGCAGACGGTGCAAGCTATACGCAGGTGCAGCAGACGGTGGGCTGCACGGCGCCTTTTATCAGCAAGTGGAAACGCCGATTCTTGGAGGAGCGTCTGGCAGGTCTGTACGCGCGTCACGAGGGGCGTCCGATTCAAGTGCTCACGCCTCGGATGGAAGCACGGATTCTTTCGTGGACGCAGAAAAAACCGACCGACGGCTCGACTCACTGGAGCACGCGTCGACTTGCGAAGAAGCTGGGAATCCATCACATGATGGTGGCTCGCACTTGGAAAAAGCATGGTCTCCAGCCACACCGAATTGAGCATTACAAGGCCTCCAACGATCCGGATTTCGAGACGAAGGCAGCGGATATCATCGGTCTATATATGAATCCACCTCAGCACGCTGCGGTGTTTTGTATTGATGAGAAAACGGCGATCCAAGCCCTGGATCGACGGGACCCGATCTTGCCGTTGTCTCCCGGGCGGGCCGAGCGACACGGTTTCGAGTACGTCCGGCATGGAACGCTTTCTCTCTACGCCGCCTTCGACACGAAGACGGGGGTGGTTTTGGGCAAGACTGTCCGCCGCCATACCAGCCAGGAGTTCGTCGCCTTCTTGGAGCAGCTGGTTGCGAGCCACAAGCGAAAGCGCGAAATACATGTCATCCTCGACAATCTGTCGGCTCACAAGACCGCCAAGGTCGCACAGTTCCTCGAGGCCAACCCAAAAGTCCGACTCCACTTCACACCCACATATTCCTCCTGGCTGAACAAAATCGAACTCTGGTTCTCCAAGATCGAGCGTGCCCTGATCCATCGAGGCGTGTTCACGTCAACCCACGACCTGACCCGCAAGATCATGCGCTACATTCGCAAGTACAACGAAGACCCCAAGCCCGTGAAGTGGACCTACAACGATCCGTCACGACGCATTAAAACCACTAAACGTTCAGTTGTTACAGTCCACTAGTGTCCTGTATCAGTAGATCGTTGCCTAAGGCTAATTTCGGGGACAGCTACTTAATCTTGTAGTGACTCACGATACAAGATTAAGTAGCTGTCCCCGAAATTACGTACGACCAGATCGTCGACCAGGAGATCGGATTCATCGGTACTCCGGACAAAGTCATCCGCCAGGTCGAAGAGCTTCAGAAGAAGGCCGGTATCGGCGAGCTCACCATCCTGACCGCCTACGGGGGCACCGAGCACTGGAAGTCGATCAAGACCTAGGAGCTTTTTGCCAAGCATGTGATGCTAGAGTTCCGCTAAGTTAGTGGGACTGCTCGATCCTCTTCGGACACCAAAATAGGAAAGTGCCACGACCGGACGTGGCCAGGCGTCGGGTCTGACCCCAAGAGCTGGAATGGGTCTCGGCGGTCGATTTGGGCGTCAAAAGAAGGGCTTGCCTATCAGCAGCGTCGTCAGACCCCCTTGAAAAGGCCCGCGACCAACGCACCGACACAGGCGATTACAAGCCCTGATCCACCGACCGCGAGCGCCTGAGTCAGCGCGCTCATCGCCAAGGTCTGAGCCAATACCCCCAGCGTAAAGACCAGGCCCCCCACGATAAAGAGCCGGGCGATGAGCAGCTTCCTGCTGTCATCCCAACCGATCCGATGCGCGAAGAGGGGAATGATGAGTGCCAGCGTGCCGAGCTCGATGATGTGCGCATGGAAGCTCACCTCGCGGATATACTCGAAGGAATTGGCGCGGAAGCCTTCGATGCTCTCGGAAACGCCCGCTTCGTTGCCCCCCGCGGCCTCGAGGAAGGATTTCGCGAAGGCCATTCCCATCGCTACGAGCGTTTGGTGCTCATCGAAGATCGCGTAGTAGACGCCGAAGATGAGCCCGATGAGTACGAGCAGCAGACCACCCACGATATAGGTCTTGCTGGCCGACGTCATGACGTCCCTCCCCGGGCGTCGACGGCACCCGTATGGCGGATGACGCCCAGCAACATGCCCAGAAGCGCAGTGATCACGATGAATCCCGCGAGGTCGGCGACGGCTCCACCGTAGAGACCCGACCAAAGCTCCGATTGCACCGCCACGGGTAGGAGAAAGCCGCCCACCACGAGCCACCGGGCCCAGCGGAGCTTCCACTGGTCGGACAAGAAGACGAATCGCTGCGCGAAGGCGAGCAGGATCGCCATCAGCCCGAACTCGATGAAATGGGTGTGGGTCGCGATGTAAATAGCCTTTTCTGCCTGGAGCCAGTTGTAGTCGTGCACCGCTTGTTCGGCGGCCGGAACATCGTTGGCCATGGCGTGGGTTAGTGAGGCTTGAAGTAAGCTCACGTCCTTACAGCGGCTCGTTGAGAGCGAGCCTTTCGGATACGCCTCCTGCCATGGGTACCTCCTATGCTGGGGCCTCTATATCACTTTTCGTGGCGCCAATCACCGGCCGATCTCCTGTTGGAGTCTTTCCGGCTCCTGGCTTCCAAGAAGCAACCGGCGCGTCCGAAAGAACTTGAACCACTGGATGTCTTTGTTCAGAAAAGGCGGGAGCCTCGAGGGGGCGTGAATCGTAGGCTCATAGGGGCTGATCCAGGAACTCCTCGGCCCACCGCTCGAAGACCATGAGCGGAAAAAGCTGGTGGGCGTGGTTGGCGCGGCCGGAAAGGTGTTGGGAGACTCTCCGTTCGATCGCCGCCCACCGGAATAGCCCGCGCCGCTTGATTCTCTCTTCCGAAAGCAGCTCCAACATGAGGGGGCGCAGATCGCCTCGCAACCAGTTCTTCATTGGGATACTGAAGCCTTCCTTGCGCCGGTGAAGAATAGACGGAGGCAAGACACCTCGCATCGCCTTTTTGAGAATATGTTTGCGCGTCGAGCCCTGAAGCTTCAGCCGGCCGGGCATGCGAAAGGCAAGCTCGATGACGTCGCGATCCAGAAACGGCGCCCGCGCTTCGAGCGAGGTCGCCATGCTCATCCGATCCACTTTTACGAGGATGTCGTCGGCGAGAAAGATCTGGAAGTCCGTATAGAGTTGGCGATTCAGCAAATCTCCTCGAGGTGAGCCCAGGCTCTTGAGCACGGATGTACCTGGATCGAAAGAGGAGATGCCGTCGAGGAAGTCATCGCTATAGAGCTCTTGCTTTTCCTTCGGCCCGAGATAAGAAAGCCAGCGATAATGCTCGAGGTTCGGGGAAGCGGTGGCTCCGGCCAGGAAGCGTTTTGCCTTGTTAACGAAGCCCTTTTTTTTCTCGGTCGGAGGCAGAAGCTCGCTCATCGCCGCGAGGGCGCGGAGCCCAGTGCGGCCCGGAAACCACGAAAGCGTGCGCATGATCCGATCGGCCTGATACCAGTCGTAGCCGGCGAAGAGCTCGTCGCCCCCGTCTCCCGACAGAACGACCTTGACGTCTCGAGCCGCGACTTCGGAGACGAGATACATTGGAAAAAGCGAGGTATCGGCAAACGGTTCGTCGAGGTGGACGACCAGCTTGTCGAAGAGATCCTTCACCCGCGGTTCGACTTGCTCCTCGCGATGTTCCGTTCCGAAGAGCGCCGCGATTTCCCGCGAATAGCTCGTTTCATCGTAGCTGCCTTCGCGGAACCCGATGGAGAACGTCTTCACGGGCTGCATGGAGGCATCCGCCATGAAAGCGACGACCGAGCTGCTATCGATGCCTCCCGAGAGAAACGCGCCTAGGGGTACGTCGCTCATCGTTTGAGCCTCGACCGCACTCCGCAGCGTCGTGCGAAGCTCGGCCGCCCAATCTTCCTCGCTGCGCTCGACGTCCGTTTCGATGGGAGCGTCCCAATAACGCTCGATTGCAACCTCTCCCCTTTCCACGGTGAGCAGGTGGGCGGCTGGCAGCTTTCGAATGCCCTGGAAAATCGTGCGGGGTGCGACGATAAACTCATAGGTGAGGAACGTGTCCAGCCCCTCGAGATCCAACCGCCGCGGAACATCGGCCCGCGTCAGAAGCGCTTTGATCTCGGACGCAAAGACGATGTCGTCCGTGCCTTCGTAGTAATAGAGAGGTTTCTCTCCCGCCCGATCCCGCGCCGCGAACAAACGCTGCCGCGGGCCGTCCCAAAGCGCGAAGGCGAATTGACCGTTGAGACGGCTGACGACGCGGTCACCCCACACTTCGTAGCCGTGCACCACAACCTCCATGTCCGAGCCGGTGGCGAAGCGGTGGCCGAGCTGGATGAGCTCCTCACGGACGGTCCGGTAGTTGTAGATCTCGCCGTTTCCGACGAAGGTGATGCTGCCGCTCTCGTTATTGAGGGGTTGTCGTCCGCCCGCGACGTCGATGATGGAGAGTCGCTTGAGGCCAAGCCCCACGCCGGGGAGAGTCACCACACCCACGTCGTCGGGTCCGCGGTGGTGAAGTCGCTCCACCATGCGGTCGATTTCTTGGCGATCGGGTAGCCGGGCCGGATCGCGTGGGACGACTCCGGCGATGCCGCACATTAGCTAGCTAGGGGAGGGGCAGCTATGAAGAGCCGTTGCTCATTCGCGCTGCAATCTTCTCTCCCCCCAACTCGACGAGAAACTTGAGGTACGGGAAGACTTGCTTCATGGCCGCGGCGTTGACGAAACAAGGGCTCGCGCAGGAGGGGCAGATCTTGTCGAGCATCATTTGCCGCTGGGCCAGGTTGGCGGGATCGTAGTAAGAGGCGACGGGATCGTCGCTGCGAACGTTTCCGATCTTGGAGCTGTTCTCGCAATAGAAAAGATCCCCGTTGGGGTTCAGCAACACGCCTTGATCCATGGACGGGCAAGGCATCGCGCGTCGCATGCCGTTGCTGAACATTTTCACGTAGGCTTGATAGAGCAGGGCGTCGCCGTCGAGCGCGCCCAATTCCCGAACGCGTTTTCTAAAGAACTGTGCCAACCGCGGGAAATCCTCCGGCTTGAGATCCGTCGACTCCACGAGATCCATGTTGCCGAAAGCGAGCTCCGAATAGCGAGCGATCGCGAAGACGACGTTCAGATCTTCTTTCTTACAGAAGTCGTAGATCTTCTGTCCTTCGTCCAGATTCTGAGAGGTGAACGTGAAGGAGATGCCGAAGTTGAAGAACTTCTTCTTCTGAAGCTCTTGCATCTCTCGAACCGTCTTCATGGAGCGGTCGAAGGCGTTCCAGACTCGCCGAATGTCCTCGTGGGCGTCGCCTACCCCGTCCAGGCTGACCCGGGTTCCAAAAAGGAAATCCTTTTCGTTAGCGACATCGATGATTTCCTCGAGAACAGGGACCACCCTCTCGGTCACGAAACCGTTGGTGTTGAGGGTCATCTTGCGGAGGCGGGGCATGTTGTCGCTCATGATACGCACGAGATCCACCATGTCGCGGCGGAGCGTCGGCTCGCCTCCCGTGATGCCCACGTACTCGACGGTTCGGAACAAGTCGCTAGAAAACGCCTTGCGGTACTCCTCGGTGGTGAGATCATCGTGATAGGGCAGCTTCCAGGAGTTGCACATCACGCACTTGGAGTCACACTTGTAGGAGACGTTGAAAATCAGCACCACCGGCGGGATTGCCTTCATGCGCCCCACGACCTGGGTCTTCATGAAGTCCAGGGGGATTGACGGGACGCTCCTCTTCAGGAGCTTACCGACGTACTCCTTGCTTCCAAACATTTTTTTCTTTCCCAGTTACCCGATCGCGTTAGCAGAGGTATCGCGGCGGTCCCGCAGGAGCTTCGTTGGTACACCGCCTGCGATGTGGTAGTCGGGCACGTCCTCGAGCACCACGCCGCCGGCCCCAATGATAGCATGCTTGCCGATCCGGACGCCGTCGGCAACCACCACGTGGGCCCCTACCCAGGCACCTTCCTCCACCGTAACTCCTTGAGCGGTTCGCCCTTGTTCCGCCACCGCCACGTCGACTCTATCGTGTAGATGGTCGCCGCCGACGATATAGACGTAGGCCGCCAGCAAGACGTTCTTCCCGACCCGAACGTCTCCGGCCGCGCCGATCTCACAGTTGAAACCGAGGTTGGCCTTCTCCTCCAGCCGGATATTGCCGTTCTTGCAGGAGAGAATCGTGTTGCGACCCATGAAGACACCGTCCTCGAGATCGATCCCGCGGTTGTCGACACCCTTCGCATCCAACAAGCAGTTGTCGTCGACGACGACATTCGAGCCGATGCGTATCTTGCGCGGGTGGCGAAGGACCACGTTCTGACCGAAGGTGACGTTTCTGCCGCACGCCCCGAGGAGCAGAGGGTAGAGCTTGCTTCTCAAGAAGAACCCCAGCGCGCCCGGTACCCAGGACGACGCCAACACCACCAGCTCGTAGCCCAGCAGCGGGAAGAAGCCGCTCTGACCGACGACCAGCTCGGCATACTTCTGTGCCTTGCTCTTCCTTTCATCGAAAAGCTCCTGCTGGGCGACATTGATGCGAGGATCGTTGGGACGCTCGGGGGCCTCCAGTGCCATAGCACTCATTTTAACCGATTTAGGCGCGAGGGTCGTGGCCTACAACCAGTCCTGCTCGCGGTAATAGGCGAGCGTTTGACGAATCCCCTCTTCTAGATCGATTCGAGGCTCCCAGCCGAGCCCCTTCCTCGCCTTGTCGATCTTGAAGGCCCGGTGCTTCAAAAAGAAATCGAGGCGGCGGCGGTAGAGCGGGGGTTCGATACCCAGCGGGCGGCAAACCGCCTCGCAAGCCACCGCGGCGACATACATCGGTGCCGAGGGAATTCGCAGTCGGGGCGCGGGAACGCCGGCCTCACGAGCGATCAGGTCGAACAACTCCTTGATGGTGGTGTACTGCGCGCCCGCCAGGATGAAGACGTTCCCCCGGGCCGACGGGACTTCGGCCGCGCGAGCGAAGCCGGACACGATGTCTTGCACATGAGTGAGATGGTAGAAGACGTCGCCCTTTCCAATCATTGGAAAGTGGCGGCGTGCCACGCCTCGAAAGAGCTTGAGGAAGCGCCGGTCGCCGGGCCCGTAGATACCCACCGGCCGAAGGATGACCGCCTTGAGGTCTTGTTCCCGGTGCATCTTCAATAGGAGCTTTTCCGCCTCGACCTTGGTCTCTTGATAAATGTCGCCTGGATTGTAGGGCGCCGTCTCGTCCACAGGAGGATCGGCGACTTCACCGTGCACGCCGCAGGTGCTGCAGTAAATGAAGGGGACGCCTCCTTCTGCGAGAGCGGCCTCGGCAAGCCGTCTTGTCCCCTCGACGTTGATGTCGAAATAGACCCGGTCGGGAAGTTTGGCTTCGCGATAGACGGCGGCGAGGTGATAGATGCACTCGGTGCCGGAGACCGCGCGGCGAAGGCTTTCGCGATCGGCAAGATCCCCCTCGACGTACTCCACATCGAGCCCCTCCAAGAGATCGCGATGGCTGGACGGGCGCACCAGCACCCGGACGGCGTGTCCCGCCTGAACCAGGAACCGGGCCAGATGACTTCCGGTGAATCCGCTGGCACCGGTAACGAGAACCTTCACCCTACCTTCCTCCCGCTCTTGTCCAAGAGCCCCTAAGGGTCCGGGCAAGAATAAATGCCCATTCTTGGGCGTCGAGGCGCCCGTCTGGCAAGGCGCGAGAAGTGAATAATATCTGGATATATGGGCATTCTTCCAGTTCGGCCGCTGACGCGGCCTAGCCCTCCGCTCGACAGGCTCGCTGCGGAAGACGACGAGCAACGCAGCCAGACGGGATGCATCGGCGTCCAAGAATCGGTAGTTATTCTTGCCCGGGCCCTAAGTCTAAAGAAAACTTGATTTTACGGCTCGGGTGGACTTCCCAGGAACCGCGTGGTAGTCTAACCGCTTTTAGAGCCTTCTGCGGCCCAAAATGGTTTCGGGACCCACCCCGCGGTAAAGTCTCATGTACAACCAATCAGGAGGAAGCACCGGTATGAAAGCTTACCGACCTAGCTGGCACGTCGCGCAAGCGTTGATTCTCGCGACGGCCTTACTCTCTGGCTGCGGCGACGACGCCAGCAATGGCATGACATCGACCACGATCACCATCAGCGCTCCGACCATCGTCAGTCCGAGCGGAGCCAACGTCGACGATCGGCCCCGTTTGGTGGTTCTCAACGTGACGGTGAGCGATGGTAGTGGCCCCACGTATTCTTTCCAGGTTGCAACCGACGAAGACTTCGCCAACATCGTGGCGCAAGTAAGCGGCGTCACGCAGAACACCAGCGGTGAGACATTGTGGAGGGTCACCGAGAGCTTGGACGGCGGCCAGCATTTCTGGAGGGCTCGGGCCAGTGCAGGGGGTACGGACGGCCCATCCTCCGTAGTCGCAAGGTTCACCGTAATGGGGAACGCCGGCGGTGGCGGGGGCAGTGGTGGTGGCGGCAGCGGCGGGAGAGACGTCCTCTTCGACCCGCTCACCGATCGCATGACGCGCGCCATCCAACGAGGTGGGGGGAGATTCACGCCTCAAGGCTGGCAGGTCCTGACCCGGTTCGACTTCCTGCGCTACGAAGTGGATCCCATCTCCAGCGGGTATGTCGAGTGGCAAATGACGGGGCTCAGGCCAGAGAACGTTGACATCACGAACCACATGGTCTTGGGAATGTGGGACCCGACCGAGGGCCCCTATCGTGACAACGCGTTTCGCGTTCACGTCCAGAAGCTCCACCCGCCCCAACACAATCCCCCTTTCATGCGCGTGCGTTGGATATCGCGCGGCGACGTGTTCGAGGAGGGTACCAACTTTCTGCGATGGGATCCCGATGAAATCTACACGTGGCGTCTGGAGTGGGGTCCCGTGAACGATGATTCCTTCTTTGCCTTCCTGTACCTCGATGGGCGTTTGATGATCCTACTCGAGTACTTTCCGGACTACCGGTTGACGCGGCACTACATCGAACTGGGGATCGCGGCACGGGCGGAATCGATCGTCGACGCGGTCTACTCGAACGTACACATCGGAGAGATATTCGGACTCCTAGAGTTACCATAACTAGCAACCGGGCCGAGCTTCTTCCTACGCGACGGAGCTCGGCCCTCGGCTATTAGCTATTAGAGGGACGGATGAGACAACTAGCTAGGAACACACTTCTCCTTTTAACGGCACTGGCTCTTACCACCGGGCTTCTGTCCGGCTGCGGCAGCAACGACTCGCCGTCAGGGCCCAGCGTGACGATTTCCGCGCCGGGAATCGTGGATCCTCAGGCGGGCTCCGAGGTCAACGACGAACGCCCCACCCTCGTGATAGCGAACGTCACCGTCAGTGACGGAGGCACGCCCAGCTACTCGTTCCAAGTAGCCCGGGACTCCGGCTTCGCCGATATCGCTGCGGAGGTCTCGGGTGTGGCACAGGATCCGAGCGGCCAAACGTCTTGGAGGGTCAACGTCGCGCTTGGAAACGGCGACCACTTCTGGCGGGCAAGGGCACGGGTCGGAGGAACCGATGGTCCGTTCTCCGCGGTGACAGACTTCGGCGTGCTGACCGCCTTCAAGTCCCAAAACCCCCGGGACGGCATCCTCGTCTTCGACCCCCTCACCAACGGATCAACGGTGGGCACGCGACGAGGCGGTGTCTTTACCGATGAGGGCTGGGCAGTCAATGCCCGCTCCAATTTCATCCTCTACAACATGGACACGATCGAGAGCGGGTTCCTGGAATTCGATGTCAAGGGACTCGCCATCGGTAACATCGGGTCTGGTGCTCGCCACCTCGCCATCATGTGGGATCCGATGTCCAGTAGTGATTTCACGACCAACCCGTATCGGGCCAGCATACAGAAGCATGATCGCACATCGACCAGCACTCTGAGATACCTGCGGGTACGCTGGATCTCAAACGGGAAGCAGATCGACTCCTTCAGTGGCTTCCTGGGCTGGAAGCCCGAGAAGACCCACCACATCCGCTGGCAGTGGGGTCCGGAGGGAGAGGAGCGTCGCCTGTTCGTACGGCTATTCATCGACGGCGAACAGCGTATCTTCTTCGAGTACCGGCAGCCTTATCGACCCATCTTGCACCGCATCGAGCTCGGTGCAGGGATCCGCTTCGAGACGCCCGAGGGTGCGATCTATTCCAACGTCGTCATCGGGGTAAGGGAGTAGCCGGCGAGCGCGCTAATTCAGGCGGACTCGGATTCTGCGGAGAGTATCTCGCGAACCGCGTACGCGGGGCGCGAGCGCGTTTCGTGGTAGAGACGCGCCAGCAGTTCCCCGAGAAGGCCGAGACTCACCAGCTGTAGGCCGGCAAACATCAGCAAGGTAGCGAACAGTAGGAGCGGACGCCCGCCGATCGGCTCGCCCAGCCCGTACTTCACCCAGGTCAAGTAACAGCCAATGGCGAAACCCGTGCCTCCCAGCAAGAACCCAAAGGAGCCGAAAATCTGCAGCGGCCGGCTGGAGTAGTTCAGAAGAAACTTCACGGTGAGTAGATCGAGGATCACGCGCAGGGTGCGCGTGATCCCGTACTTGGACTTGCCCTGCTGTCGCGGCCGATGAGACACCACCATCTCGTCGATGTCCACGCCCATCCAGCTCGCCACCGCCGGGATGAACCGGTGCATCTCCCCGTAGAGCTGGATATTCTTCACCACCTCCGACCTCATGGCCTTGAGCGTGCAGCCGTAGTCATGGAGGTGCACTCCGGTGGTCATCGAAATGAGTCGGTTGGCGATCTGCGAAGGAAGCCGGCGAGAAAAGAACGGGTCCTTGCGATCCTTTCTCCAGCCGCAAACCATATCGAAGCCTTGCTCTAGCCGCCGCACCAAGGTCGGGATATCGGCGGGATCGTTCTGCCGATCCCCGTCCAACGTCACTACGATGTTGCCGCGCGCGTGGTCGAATCCCGCCGCGAGTGCCGCGGTTTGGCCGAAGTTCCTCCGCAGTCGAATCACCTGTACCCGGGAATCCCCGCTGTGGAGCAAAGCCAGGATGGCGTAGCTGGCGTCGGTGCTTCCGTCGTCGACGAACAGGATCTCGTACGAGCGGCCGAACGCCTGGAGCGCGTCCGTCACCTCCCGGTACAAATCCGCTAGATTACCCTCTTCATTGAAGACCGGGATGGCGACGGAGATTTCCGGACCTTCCGGGCGGGGCTCGGTCGCGGAATCCGGTTCCGTGCGTGCCTCACGGGTCATCTCACTACCCATGGGTCCGCAGTATATACTATCGGCGCGAGGCCGGAGAGTATGCCCAAGGTCACCCAGAAAGACGTCGAGAAGATTGCCAACCTAGCGCATCTCGAGTTGTCCGACGAAGAGAAGAAGAAGTTCGCCGCTCAACTCGACGAGATCCTCGCTTATGCGGAGCGCATCGATTCCCTCGACACCGAGGGCGTCGAGCCGACCTCCCACGCTTTGCTCAGAGACGACGCCTTCCGCGAGGACGAAGAGAAACCCTGCCTGCCGAGCGACGAGGTCCTCGACCTGTCCCCCGGCGAAACCAAAAAGGGTGACGGCCTCATCCGAGTTCCCAAGGTGATTCCGTGAACCCGACGGATCTCACCGCCGTCGAGATCCGTGACCAAATCGCAAAGGGGTCGTTTTCGGCGCAAGAGGCGACGCGTGCGTTCCTCGAGCGCTCGGAGCGGTTCGAGCCGCAGATCCATGCGTATCTGAACCTCGCATCCGAGACCGCTATCGAACGGGCTCGCGAGCTCGACGAGCTTCAGGCGCGCGGCCAGTCGAAAGGCCGTCTGCACGGCGTGCCCCTGGCGATAAAGGACCTCATCTCGGTACGGGGTATGCCCTGTACGTGCGGCTCGCGCATTCTCGAAGGCTACGTGCCTCCCTACGATGCGACGGTCATCACTCGTCTCTTGGACGAAGGCGCCGTGCTTCTCGGGAAAACAAACCTCGACGAGTTCGCCATGGGCTCTTCGACGGAGAATTCCGGCTACCAGACCACGGGAAACCCGTGGGACACCAAACGCGTGCCCGGAGGATCGAGTGGCGGCTCCGCAGCGGCGGTCGCCGCGCGCGAGACTCCCGCGGCGCTGGGTACGGACACGGGCGGATCGGTTCGGCAACCGGCAGCGCTCTGCGGCGTCGTAGGCCTCAAACCCACCTACGGACGAGTCTCCCGCTACGGCCTGGTGGCCTTTGCGTCTTCGCTCGACCAGGTGGGACCGATCGGCCGCTCCGTTGCCGACACCGCGCTGCTGCTGGGCGTGATGGCAGGTCACGATCCCTTGGATTCGACGAGTGCGCTCGAACCGGTGGACGACTACTTGGAACGGCTCTCGGGGGACGTTCGAAAACTGCGCGTCGGCGTCCCGCGAGACCTCCCCACCGAAGGATTGGATCCCGATGTGGAGAGCGCCTACCGGGCGGGCATCGCGACGCTCGAGGGTCTCGGCATGGAGTCCGTGGAGATCGAACTGCCCACGGCTCCTCACGCGGTGGCTTGCTACTACCTCATCTCCACTGCGGAGGCTAGCTCCAACCTCGCTCGCTACGACGGCGTGCGCTACGGCCTCCGAGCGAGCGGGCAGACCGACCTTCGAGAAATGTACCGGCGCACCCGCAATCAAGGATTCGGTGCGGAAGTGAAACGGCGGATCATTCTCGGAACGTACGTTCTCTCCGCGGGCTACTACGAAGCCTATTATCTCAAGGCACAGAAGGTGAGGACGCTCATCTCCAGGGATTTCCACCGCGCTTTCGAAAACGTGGACGCGATCGCCATGCCCACGTCTCCCACTCCCGCTTTCCGTCTGGGGGAAAAGATCGAAGATCCCCTGCAGATGTACCTTACCGACATCTTCACGATTACCGCGAGCCTGGTGGGCCTCCCCGCCATCAGCATTCCCGCCGGTTTCAGCGGCGACGGCCTTCCCATCGGTCTGCAGCTTTTGGGAAATCACTTCGCCGAGGCCACGGTTCTCCGACTCGCCCACGCCTTCGAACAGGCGACCGACTTCGCGCAGAAGCGCCCTCCTCTGGACTAGGCACTCCGCGACTACTCGCTCGGAGCGAGATGTTTCAGCTCTTCGAACCAGTTGAGGACGAGGTTGATAGTGTCCGCTCCAGTCTCTTCCGCCTCTTTGATCATCAAGAAACGCTCGCCGTCGGGAGACACGTCGTAGGTACGACCGAAGGCTTCAGGAGCATAGTATGACTCCTCGAGGGCGACCTCCGGGTTACCGAAATCAACGCTGGGATCGAGACGAACAGAGACCGCCATCAGCAAGTACCTGGACCATATGCCTCTCGAGCGCCAGGTTCGGATGATGCGCCGCGAAGGGCTAGATATCGACAGCCAGACGCTGTGGGACCAGCTGAACGTACTGGCACGTCATCTGAATCCGGTGTACGACGCTCTGGGAGAGAAGGTTTTGGAGTCACCCGTCATCCACGCCGACGAAACGCGGTGGCCTCTGATGGGCTCGATGAAGAAGTCGGCGGGCACGGTGTGGGGCGTTTCGAGTCCGGACATCGCGTACTACCGAATGCTGCCGACGAAATCGACGGAAGATGGCCAAAAGGTGCTGGGGACCTACTCCGGCATCGCGGTTGTGGACGGCTACGCGGTGTACGAGGTGCTAGCTCGTGCCGGTCCAGACGGCTACGCGGCTCGTGCCGGTCCACAGTTTCGTCTCGCCCACTGCTGGGCGCACGTGAAAAGAAAGTTCGACGAAGCCAGCGAGCACTACCCCATCATCTTCTCGCCGTTCCGGTAAAAAAGCTCCCGACCGTCTCGGGACCACATGGGCTCCTTACCGCCCTCGTTCGATATCTGCCGCTTGCCGCTAGGCGGAAAGCGAGTCACGAAGATCTCGTCTCGACCGGACTCATTGGAGACATAGGCCAGCCACCGGTCGTCCGGCGAGAGCTTCGGGGTGTGCTCATCGAAGGATGTTTCAAGGAGCTCCGACTCCCCCTCTCCTTCCAAACGCATCATCCCGATATCCAACGGCGTGTAGCTGCTACCGACATCGTCGGTATCGCCACCTTGTCGGAAGACGAGCGTCGTCCCGTCCGACGTAATAGAAGCGGGCACGCGGTAGGTCCCGCTCGTCAGTTGTTCGGCGGGTCCGCTGCCGTCGGCGGGCTTCGAGAAAATGCTTTGCCCCGAAAAGAAAAAGACCGTTTCACCGTCTGGGGACCAAAGGGGGCGAAGACTGACGTCGAACGTCAACCGCGTCAAGGTCCCGCGGGAGAGCTCGAGTATCCAAACCTCTTGGTTCGCGTCGTTTCCTTTTCTGACGGCCAGGCGCTGGCCATCGGGCGAGAATCGAGGGGTTTCGTAATCCCCGAGCGTTTCTGTCAGCAATGAGACCTTTCCCTCGCGATCGACCCGGACCAACTCGCGAGGAACTTCCTCCAAGACCTGCCCTGGAACGTAGACGAGCGTTCCATTGTCGGCCACCGCGAAGAGCGCCACACCTTGGCCGGGGCGCTGAACAGCTTCGATGACGGGACTGGGCTCTCCGGTCGGCTCGATTCGGTCGGGATCAAATGGCATGGCAAAGAGCGTGGCCTCGCGGGCATAGAGCAAGTGACCCGAGGAAGCGTAGCGCGGGTAGGTTCCGCCCCGGTGCAAGACTTTCCTTTCGCGGCTGTCGAGGAGAACCGCCTCCATGGTCCCGTCCTCCATCAACTCGCCTGCTGGCCCCCCGGCCACGAAAAGCACCGCCTTCCCATTCGGTAGAAACCACGGCCAGCGGTGGGTTCCCTCTCCTTCGCTCAACTGCGTGAGCTCGACCGGGGTCCCGCCGGACGCGGGAACCCGAAAGAGCCCGGTCGCATTGGAGGTATAGACGACCGTATCGTCGGGTCCCCAGGTGCCGCCACGGCCAGCCTGGACCTCCGCAAGGGTTAGCGCTGCGCCGCCACTGACCGTCGGGCGAAAAAAAAGGATTGAAAGCGCCTTCGGTGCCGCTGAGCGGTGTGGCTTCCAAGCTGACGAGCGACCGTATGTAGAGCTGACTATTCCCGTCGGGCGTCTGGCCCACGAAAGCCAGCATGTTCCCGTCTGGAGAAAGCACTGCCCACGCGCCCGGTGCCGTGCCTAGTTGACTATCGCCGGACCCGAGCTGCACCGAAAGCCGCACAGATGGTTCAGAGGGGATTTCCGACTGCCAAGGTCTCAGAGGGCGACGAGAAAAGCGACGCTGGCGATGCCCATGAGAGCCCAGGGAAGCATTTGTTTCCTGGGCTGAGCCGTCTCGGATGGCACGGCGGCATCCGGGTCCGCAAGGGCCTCTTCGATCTCGATGCGGGCGTCCGCGATGTCATGAAGTCGCCGATTGGCGTCCTTCTGCATACATCGGCGGAGCACACCCCGTACACTTGGCGGTGTGGACTCGGGCAACGCCCGCCAATCGGGCTCCCGATCGAGAATCGCGGCAATGATGTCGGAGGCGGTGTCACCCCGGAAAGCCACCCGGCCGGTTAACCCTTCGTAGAGCACACAGCCAAACGCCCAGATGTCGGTGCGCTCGTCGACGGCCTTCCCGCGCGCTTGCTCCGGACTCATGTACGAAGCGGTGCCCAGGATGGCTCCGATCTTTGTGTGACGAGTGGCCGTGGGTGATTGAGAATCCCGTGAAGCCGCCTCCCCTGCCAGGGCCCTCGCCAAGCCGAAGTCTAGCACCTTTGCCCTTCCCTCCGGCGTTATTTTTATGTTGGCTGGCTTTAGATCCCGGTGGATGATGCCCTTTCCGTGCGCGGCTTCGAGCCCCTCCGCGATCTGCGTGAACAGCGGCAGCGCCTCATCGATAGGAATCGGACCTTTCGCAATGCGTGCTGCCAGGGTCTCACCTTCTACTAATTCCATCACGAGGAAGTGCACGCCGTCAGACTCGTCGAATTCGTGAATGACGGCGATGTTGGGGTGGTTCAAAGAGGCGATCAGGCGGGCTTCTCGTTCGAACCGGACTAGGCGCTCCTTGTTGCCTGCGAAGGCTTCGGGAAGGACTTTGATGGCGACTTCACGCCCGAGTCTCGAATCGCGAGCACGGTAGACCTCTCCCATCCCTCCAGTCCCAATAGGTTCCAGAATTTCGTAGGATCCGAGCTTGTCGCCGGCCGTGAGAGGCATAGTCTTTTCGACCCGTAAAGCCGACATCGTATGGCACCGGGACCTCGAGGGCAACCCCGCTCTTAGGAAGGAATGTAAAGGACTTCGCAAGAAACCTTGCCCGGGCAAGATTTTTGTCGCAAATTGTCGCCGCTTCTCGAGAGAAAATTAGTCGACGAAGGATCCGGTTTGGGGGTCTTTGCCTAAACTTCCGCCGCCGCACGCAATTCCTTGCGCCTCCGGTGCCGAACGATCAACCGTCTCACAATGGGATAAGCGATCAGCGCGGCGAGGAGAGAAAGGATTAGGTTGCCAACGAAAAAAGGTAGGAGCAAGTGATTCACGTCCGAGAACGTCTGCTGCCAAAACGACTTGCTCAACATGGAGTCCCAGGCGATCGCGGATATCCTGCTTTCGGTGCCGAGCGCGTAGAAGCCCACCGCGGTGCCGAACGAGGCGACCGGAGCAAAGGTCCACGGCGTATTGACATACGCGCCGACGAGGACGGCGAGTCGGTTGAGTCGGAACAAAAAGGCGATGGCAAGCCCCATGACGGTGTGAAGACCGATGAAGGGAGAAAAGCTCAGGAAGACACCGATAGAAAAAGCCAGGGCAGTGCGCTCCGGGCTGTCGCCCAGATGAAGCAGTTGCCGTAGGAATCCGCGAAAGCCGCCCTTCTTGTTCGATTCGTTCATGTCCCTCGCTGGCCGCTTCGTTGCAGAAAGTGGTCCCACCCGGTCGGTTCGAGAGCACGCTCGCTTCCCTCCCGAGTCACGAGTCGGACCCCCTTACGGGAGTCAGTTACTTCACCGATACGCGTAACCGGGACTCTTCCCTCCTGTCTCCAATCTTCCAGCCGACGCTCCTCGCCGGCAGTGAACAACAGCTCGTAGTCTTCTCCTCCGGCCAGCGCGACATCGAGGGGAGGACGCTTTCGAAATCCTTCCCAGGCCATTACGCCGGGGTGAATCGGGAGAGCGCTCTCCTCGATACGCGAACCGACTCCGCTCGCTAGGCACATTCGATTGAGATCCCGAGCCAGACCGTCGGAAAGGTCCATGCAAGCGGTGGCGATCTCGTTCTCGCAAAGGAACGCGCCCAAGGCAACCCGTGGCTCGGGATCGATGTGCGCGCGAAGGCATTGCTCCGCCAAAGGCAGCGCCCCGGACCGAAGCGCGCTGGGAACGATCAACGCCCCCGACGCAGCAAGCGCCATGCCCTCGTTCAAGAGCCGCAAGCCCTCGGCCGATGCTCCTAGTTTCCCGCTGACGTAGACCGCGTCGCCCACGCGCGCGCCACGCCTTTCCAGCACCTTGCCTCCGCGGCTGACTCCGACGATGGTGACGTCGAGTGCCATCGGTCCCGGTGTGGTGGATAGATCGCCCCCAACGAAATCCGCCCCCAGCTCGGTCGCCCGCTCGATGAATCCATCGAACAACTCCAGGAGCTCGGAGACGCTGCTGTCCACCGGCGTCATGAGCGACATCAGAATGCCCACTGGCCGTCCGCCCATCGCGGCGATGTCGCTGGCGTTCACGGCCACCGCCTTGCGACCGATGAAGCGCGGGGGCAACGTTCGGCGAAGGAAGTGCACGCCTTCCACCAGGATGTCGGTGGTGACCAGCGTCCGTTCACTTTTGGGAAGGTCGAGCACCGCGGTATCGTCGCCGATTCCGAGAACCACTTCCGGCCCCGGCTCGGGCAGGCGCTCACGTACCCGCTCGATGAAGCGATCTTCACCCAGCTCGGAGAGCTTCATGGGTTCAATTGGAAGGGCGGGCCGGTTTTTCGAACAGAATCGCGCAAATCGGCCAGGTCTAGGCATGCCCCGCTTTGCCGTGTGGAAACTCTATTTGAACCTCTTTCCTAGGTGGGTCATTTTCCTTTCGCCGTAGGCTTCCTCGCGAGGAGGCTTGCGCATGGCAATCGGTCGAAAACCCGTTCAAATAGACGTTGGCTCAAAAATTGACTCCCCATCACGCGCAAAGCAGGGCACGTTCCATCTTATATCTTTCTTCCCAGAGAGTTTCAAGAAATAACTTCCGATAGGCCTTCCCCGAGAACGTCGTCCAGAACCTCGGTCAACTCATTGGCGTGCTCCGCAAGCAGCGCTCGCGAATCCTCGTGTTCACGTTGTAGCTTGAAGTACTCGTCGGCGATATTGAGGGCCGCCAGAATCGCGATTTTCAAGGAGTTTCCCGACCCCCCGGTGCTGGTGATGCTCTTCATCTTGGCGTCGACGTAACGGGCCAGATCCATCAAGTATTCGCGGTCTTCCTCGCCTCGGACGTTGTACGTCTCGCCGAAAATCTCGACGGGAGTCAACCTGGGATCCTTACTTTCGCTCATATTCGGCATTCCGTTCCGTTCGGATCGCAGCCGGGTCCAGCCAGCTTGGATGACATTCTAGGCGAGGTAGGTGACGAGTTCAAGACCCGTCAGCGCGGCATGCAAACCCGCAGACCGACTACTCGGCCGAGGGTGAACTCGAGATCTCTTCCAACTGCTCGAGGAGGTGAACGATTCGATCGCGGATCTGCTTGCGCTCTTGCCGCAGGAGCTTCAGCTCGGCTCCGGCCGTCGGCCCGGTCGCGGCGACCTTGGCTTTTCCAGCGGGCCCGGTAGGAGCCCCATCCGCGAGACGGAGCTTCATTTCCTCCAACTCGTTGGCGAGCGCCCGGTTGCTGTCCCTGAGATGGCCGATGACCTCGCTGGCCTCACGAACCTTCTTGCCCAGAGCTTCCAACTCGTTCGGTCGGTCTGACTTCTTAGGCATGACAGGTCACCAGCAAGACAGCGGCCGAGCCCGGTAGTCCGAGCTCAGGCGGCGAGCGTTTTTCGGGCAACTTCGGCGAGCTCTCGAAACGCCGGCTCGTCCCTTACCGCCAGCTCGGCCAATTGTTTCCGGTTCAGTTGGACTTCCGCCTTGGCGAGCCCTTGCATGAACGTGCTGTAGGACATATCGCAGGCCCGAGCGGCGGCACCGATGCGGATGATCCAGAGCCTCCGAAAATCCCGCTTTCGAGCTCGACGATCCCGATACGCGTAGCTCAGAGCCTTGTCTACGGACTCTTTCGCCATGCGATACAGCTTGCTCTTGGTGCCGCGGTAACCCTTGGCTAGACTCAGTACTCTTTTTCGACGTTGGCGTCGATTCGATCCACGTTTGACTCTTGGCATTTCTTACGACTCCGATTGACTCGAATCAGCGGGGTAGCCTAGCCAGCAGCTTGCGGGCATCGCCCTTGGCGACCAGTGCTGACTTGCGCAGCTTGCGCTTTCGCCCCCTCGTCTTCTTGGTGAGAATATGGCCCGCGTAGGCGTGGCTGCGTTTGATTTTGCCACTCGCCGTCCTGCGTAACCGCTTTGCTGCTCCGCGATGTGATTTGATTTTCAAGTGCGTTCCCTTTATTTAGTGCGCGCGGGGCCCCACCCCCACGCGCTGGCGCTCGCTCTTCGCTCGCGCCCAAAACCACGGCCGGATTCCCTTGCGCCGTATCTCATCGGCAATTCCTCCCGGCCGGGCGGCCCTCCGGGCCGCTTAACTGGGCTCTCCCGCTGCTAGGCCTCCGCTTCGGCAGCGGGAGCTTCCACCTTCTGAGAAGTCTTGAGCTTCTCGACGATGGCCCTGCTGGGGACCAGGATCAGATACTTCTGGTTCCCCTCCATCTTCGATCTCATTTCCACGGTCGCCATGTCTACGAGCTCCTTGATGAGCCGATTCAAAATCTTGTCGCCTAGCTCACCGTGCGACCGTTCTCGACCGCGAAACATGATTGTGGCCTTTACCTTGTTCCCCTCTTGAAGAAACCGTGTGATGTGATTCTTCTTGAACTGGTAATCGTGCTCGTCGATCTTCACCCTGAACTTGACCTCTTTGACGTGTATTTGCTTTTGATGCTTCTTGGCCTCGTGGGCGCGTTTGTTTCGCTGGTAGAGGTATTTGCCGAAGTTCATGATCCGGCACACCGGAGGGCGCGCCGTGGCGACAATCTCTACCAAGTCCAAGTCTTTCTCCCGAGCCATCTTGAGAGCATCCTCGGGACTCATGATGCCAACCTGTTGTCCGTCCTCGTCAATTAATCGAATCTCACGGACCCGGATCCGTTCGTTCACTCGGACCGATTTATCGATACCTCACCTCCGTCGTTTCAGGGATCAGACTCGCGACTGCCGGCCCGCGGCACGGTCTAAAGGGCCAGCAACCCATGGACCTATCATTATGCCCTCCCTGGAGCCGCAATTCTACCGCCAACGCCAAGTAACCCGCCTTACGGCGCCAGGGCACGCTGCTTCACCAGATCGTGGGTCAGGTCGATGAACTCCTTGAGCCCCATCGCCCCCTGGTCGCCTTCCGAGCGATTTCGGACCGAGAGGTTCTTGGACTCCACTTCGCGGTCTCCTAGCACCAGCATGAACGGGATCTTCTTGAGCTGGGCATCCCGTATCTTGTAGCCGGTCTTCTCCCCCCGGCCGTCCAGCTTCACCCTAATCCCTTCTTCCCGAAGAGCTTCCGTGACCTGCTTCGCGTACTCGAGGTGACGCTCGGCGATGGGCAGCACCACGACCTGGACCGGAGCCAGCCAAAACGGGAAGGCCCCGGCAGTATGCTCGATGAAGACGGCGACGAACCGCTCGAACGAGCCCAGAATGGCCCGATGGATCAAGACCGGACGCTGGCGGCTGCCGTCTTCGGCCGCGTAATAAAGGTCGAAACGCTCGGCTTGAGAAAAATCCAACTGGATGGTCGCGCACTGGTGCGATCGTCCGAGGGCATCTCGGACATGGAAGTCGATCTTGGGTCCGTAGAAGGCGCCGTCACCCGGGTTCAGGCCGAACTCGCAGTTCTTGTTCTCGAGGGCCTTTTGGAGCGCCGCCTCGGCCTGCTCCCATTGCTCGCTGGTACCGATGGAGCCCTCCGGACGCGTGGAAAGCTCCACGCGAACGTCTTCGAACCCCAACTCGCCATAGACCTCGTGCACCAAATCGACGAGATCTTCCACCTCCGTTTGCACTTGACCCAAGGTGCAATAAATGTGCGCGTCGTCCATGAGGAAGGCGCGCACACGGGTGAGCCCGGACAAGACCCCGGAGCGCTCGAATCGATGACAGTGCCCGAACTCGGCGAGGCGCAGCGGAAGATCGCGGTAAGAACGTAGGTCGCTCCGGTAGACGATCGCCGCTCCCGGACAATTCATCGGCTTGATACCGAAGCGGGAGGACTCGCTCTCATCACGCTCCACGAAGAACATATTGTCTTGGTAGTGATCGAGGTGGCCGGTGCGGTGCCACAGCTCCTCGTCCAGGATGAGCGGCGTCCGGATCTCGAGATAGTTGCGGCGCTCGAGCTTCTCTCTCATGTAATCCATGAGCAGGTTCACGACGCGCCATCCGTTCGGTAACCAGAACACCTGCCCCGGCGCCTCACTCTCGATGGTAAACAGCCCCAGCTCGCGCCCCAGCTTGCGGTGATCGCGTCGCTTGGCCTCCTCGATCCGATGCAGGTGTTCGTCGAGCTGCTTCCGATCATAGAAGCTGGTGGCGTGAATCCGCTGCATGGGCGCGTTCTTCTCGTCGCCCTTCCAGTAGGCCCCCGAGCAGCCGAGCACCTTGAGCGCCTTGATGTGACCGCTCGACGGAACGTGAGGGCCCCGGCAGAAGTCGAAGAACTCGCCCAACGTGTAGCAGGAAACAACGGGCTCACCTTTTTCCTCGACCAGCTCGAGCTTGAGATTTTGCCCCATCTGCTGGAACTTCTCCTTTGCTTCCTTTTTCGGAATCTCGACCCTTTGGTAAGGGACGTCCCGCTTGACGATCTCCTTCATGCGCTTCTCGATGGCCTCGAGATCTTCCGGCGTGAAGGGACGAGACATCTGGAAGTCGTAGAAGAAACCCTCCTCGGTGGGAGGACCAATCCCGCACTTCGCTTCGGGGAAGAGCTCCAAAACCGCGGCGGCCAGTAGGTGCGCCGAGCTATGCCGGAAGATGTCCAGCATCTCGGGATCGCGGGACGTGAGAATCTGGAGATTCACGTCTGAGCTCACTGGATACGAGAGATCCACCTGCTCTCCGTCGACCTTGGCCGCGAGCGCACGTCGAGCCAGGCCCGGCGCAATCTGTTCCGCGATCTCCTTCACGGTCAGACCGACCGACATCTCCTTGCGACTTCCGTCGGGTAAGGTTATCGACACTGCAGGCTTAGCAACCATGACGCTGATTTCACCCTTGTGAGCGGTGGACCGCTCGCGAACGCGCGGCTGGCAAGACGTCCAGCAAACGGCAGCAAACGGCAGTAAATGGTAGGCGCGGGCGGATTTGAACCGCCGACTTCTACCGTGTCAAGGTAGCGCTCTCCCCCTGAGCTACGCGCCTAGGCACGCCAACGTGGCACCGCAGTATAGCAAGGCCCCAAATGGGTGTCAACCTGTCAAGCCTTTCTTTTACAGAGAGATAGCCACCCAAGGGGAGTCGGATGCGAGCCGATCTCGTCTTTGACTTCGTATGGAGGGAACGAGATAATGAAGTTCCGTTTAGAACCTCGCATGGCTCCCCGACGCCCCGACGCCACCACAGCCTCCACCACCATCCCCGATCTCCTGGAGATTCTGACCAAACACGGGGCGTTGAACAGCGAGCAGGTCGAAAAGGTCAGGCGGGCCGTCAAGCTCAACCCCGGCGCCGAGTCGGACGTCATCCAACAGCTCGGTCTTCTGAGCGATGTCGAGATCGCTCAGGCGGTGGCCCATCACTCCGGACTGCCCTTTCTCAAGATCAACCCGCTCGATCTGGATCTGGACGTCGTCACCAGCGCGCTCCCCGCACCCTTCGCTCGCAAGCACACGATGTGCGCGATCTCCAAGCACCAAAACGGCATCACCGTCGCGATCGCCAACCCCTTCAACTTGGCCCCGCTTCGCGATCTCCAGCAGTTCGCCCAACTCGAGGTCAAGTTGGTCGTAGCGACGCGCAACGACATCGAGATGGTCAACAAGGGCTTCTACGACCTCAAGGCGTCCCTGACGGTTGCCGAATCTCAGCTCACCGACGGAAGAACCTCCTCCATCGACATCACGAACCAGGAGTTCCTCTCGGGCCCTTCCGACGACGAGATGGACCCGACGATGCAGCCGGTCATTACGGCTCTCGATAACCTCTTGGACCACGCCTTCGAGCAGAGGGCGTCCGACATCCACCTGGAGCCCAAACGGAACATCGCCTTGGTGCGGCTACGCATCGACGGCGTGCTTCACGACGTGCACGTGATTCCCAAGATCGTCTACCAGGCTCTGGTCAGCCGCATCAAGATGCTGAGTGGTCTCAACATCGCCGAAAAGCGCCGTCCGCAAGACGGGCGCATCAAGAGAGAGCGCGGAGGGAAGGAGATCGAAATCCGTGTCTCGACCATGCCGACGGTCTTCGGCGAGAAGTCCGTCCTCCGCATCTTCGATCCCGACGTGCTGCTCCAGACCGTCGATCAGCTCGGTTTTTCGGAGAGAGATTTCCCGCAGTTCCAGGAGTTCCTCACCCACAAAGAGGGGATCATCTTGGTGACCGGACCGACCGGGAGCGGAAAGACGACGACCCTGTACTCGGTGCTACGACACTTGTCGCGCCCCGAGGTCAATATCATCAATATCGAAGACCCGGTGGAGCTCATTCACGACGATTTCAACCAGGTGCAGATCAAACCCCAGATCGGCATCACTTTCGCCAACGCCATCCGCACCGTGCTGCGACAGGATCCCGATGTCGTCATGGTGGGCGAGATCCGGGACAAGGAAACCGCCAACATGGCGGTCCAGGCGGCGTTGACCGGGCACCTGGTCTTCTCGACGCTTCACACCAACGACGCACCGTCGGCCATCACTCGCCTGCTGGACCTGGAGGTGCCCCCTTTCCTAATCACGTCTACGCTGGTGGGCGTGCTCGCGCAACGGTTGGTGCGCACGATCTGTCCAAAATGCGTCGAGGAATACACTCCCACGTCCGAGGAAGCTTTGGCGCTTCAGGTGCCCTACGAGAAAATCGCCAATATCCGTTTTCGTCGCGGCAACGGCTGCATCCATTGCCGCCAGACCGGCTACATCGGTCGGAGCAGTGTTTTCGAGGTCATGCCGATCTCGTCCAAGATCCGCAAGTTGGTGATCGCCCAGGCTGAGGCGCCCGAGATCGTTCGGGTGGCCCGCGAGGAAGGTCTTCGCTCCCTGCGTGAATCCGCTATCGAGAAGCTCGTACGGGGAGTGACGACGGTTACCGAAGTTCTCCGAGTAACGTCTCTCTAGTGCCCTGTATCAGTAATTCGTCACCTAAGTCTCTGCGAGTCCCCGCACTGATACAGGGCACTAGCCGTCAGGCGGGCGGTCTTTTCAACGCCTGGGGTATTTCATCCTCGTCGTAGTAGTCCACCTTGTGTAGAGGCATCACCACGGACGAAAGCACGTTGATCGCGTGCCCACCGATGCGCTTGTAGTATCGGGTGCAGAGGACCAGCACCGCCGTCGTGCTGGCATCGTAACTGGCCCGGGCGATGCGCAGGATCAGTGTTTCGCAGCGGTGGGCTAGATCGCGGCCCTGTCGAATGTACTGCATGGCCCGCTCTTCGTCCGAGCTGGCGAAGATCTCCCACGTCGACTGGAACGCATCCTCCACACCCCGCCGGATCTCCTGGAGCTCGTGGAGAATCTCGTCGTCCGGCACGGGCTCGGGCCGTATGTCCACAAGCTCGGCGAGGTTTTTCGCATAATCTCCGATTCTCTCCACGTCCTTCACGAGGCTCATCAACAATAAACAGTAAGGGACGTCCGCGGTGTTCCCGGGCAGAGTCAAGTGCGCAACCACATTCTTGCGGATGGAGCGCTCCAACTGGTTGACGCGTACTGACCCTGCCCGGGTTTTGTGGACATCAACCGAGGCGCGACAATGCGCCTGGAGGCGTCCATGGGAGAACGACGACGCAGGAAGTTCACAGGGGAGTTCAAGAAGGAAGCGGTCCGGCTGTTCAGGGAGGGGCGAGCGCAGCATCGGCCAGGTCGCTAAGGAACTGGACCTGACGGAATCGGCCCTTCGAAACTGGGTGAAACAATACAAAGTTGATCACGGTGAAGGTCCACGCGAGGCTCTGACGACGGCGGAACGTGATGAGCTCCGTTCGCTACGGCGTCGAGTGCGTACGTTGGAGCAAGAGCGAGAAATATTAAAAAAGGCGGCGGCCTTCTTCGCGAAGGAAAGCGAATGAGATTCAAATTCATTCACGCGGAGCGGGCCAACTACCCGGTGCGGGTGATGTGCCGAGTTCTGAGGGTATCGACCAGCGGCTACTACGCTCAGATGAAGCGCGCGCCCAGCAAGCGACAGTGTGAGGATGGGAAGCTGAAGCTGCGCATCCAAGCGATCCACGCCCATAGCCGTGGTACCTACGGCAGGGAGCGTGTACGTCGCCAGCTTGACGGGGAGAACGTCGAGGTAGGCAAGCAGCGAGTGGCACGGCTGATGCGTGAGATGGGCCTGCAGGGTCTGCCCAGCAAGCGTTTTCGCCGCACGACCGACAGCAAGCACGATCGCCCCATCGCACCCAACGTGCTCGGCCGGAACTTCGAAGCCGAACGACCGAACCAGTTCTGGGTGACGGACATAACCTACATCCGGACTTGGGAAGGCTGGCTCTACTTGGCGGTCATCCTCGATCTGTTCTCGCGTCGTGTCGTAGGCTGGGCGATGCAGCCCCACCTGCGCGCGGAGCTTGCTCTCGAGGCGCTTCACATGGCCTTGGGGCGCCGCCTGCCGGAAAGTGGCTTGGTGCATCATTCAGACCGTGGTACTCAATACGCGGCTGCGACCTACCAGGCCGTGCTCGATGAGTACGGCATCGTGTGCTCGATGAGCCGCAAGGGTGATTGCTGGGACAACGCCGTGACCGAGAGCTTCTTAGGCACGCTCAAGACCGAGCTCCTCCACCGATGTAGTTGGCCAACACGACGTATGGCCAAAGACGCGGTCGCGAGCTACATCGAGGGGTTCTACAATCCGTATCGACTCCACTCGTCACTCGATTACAACAGCCCAATGGTGTTCGAACGGATTCATGACCTCAAAACGGCTCATGCGAGATAATCAACCTGTCCACTTTTCCTGGGCAAGGTCATACATCCTGTTCGTAGATGCGAGTCCGGTCTTCGGGGTTGTTCTTGTTCTCGAAGAAAACCGTTCCCGCGCGGTTGGTCATCTCCAAGGTCAGCTTCAGCATCTTGGCGAATTGCTCCCCCATGGCGCTGAGAGGGTTCTCGGAACGAAAGATAGCGAGTAGTTCACGAAGCATAGAAATTCCCCTTACCTACCTCAAGACTCTATCCAAGATTACCAGGATTGCCGGGACGCCGTAAAACAGCACGCAACGTACACAAGGGCGGTCTTACGCGATCGAACCGCTCGATCGGCCAGGGCTCGCGCGGCGCTTAGGGGGATCCTGCGAACAACACCGACAGGATAAATGAGCAGAGTCCCACTCAAATTGAACAATAGATGAGCGAGGCCGATCTCGACTCCTGCCGCGGCATTGGGTCCGGAGACGGCGAGCGAGGCCACGAGCGCGGTGAGTGACCGTCGTCCCTACGTTCGCTCCCAGCGTAATCGGGGATGTCCCGGCCGCTGTTGAATTTGGTCGGGTAGCGGCGGCACCTGTGAATACTCTTAGGCAGCAAACTCATCGCTGTCAAGAGATTTCTGTTTGCTTCTAAGCGCGTGAACGAGAGCGCCCATATGGCGATAGCCTTTGATACGCCGGAACTTTTTCTGCGCGGTGACGACGCCAAGAGCGGTCCATCGGCGAACCATGGAAGGACTCTTCCAACGCTTGACGTTTCTCGATACTCTGCGAATGGTTCCGTTGAGATTCTCAATGGCGTTCGTCGTGGCAAGAGACTGGCGAAGTAAGGCGGGCAGCGCGAGCTTCACGACCGTGAGTGTCTCTTCCATCCCTTCACGAAGGCTTCCGGCAGCTTCGTCGTAGCCGTTTCGCTCGAGCCACGACACCAATGCCTGAAGTCGCTTGCGCGCCTTGTCGGCACTCTTGCACTTGTAGGCTTCCTTCATCGTCTGGAGCACGTAGGCGTGACGAGACTTGGGAAGGTACGAGCGAAGATTCTGGAGTTTATGGATCTGGCACCTTTGGATGACCGCGAGGTCCCCCAAAACGTCGACGAGTGCCTTGCGGATGCCTTTGCCTCCGTCCACTACGCAGAGAATCGACTCATCGACGCGCAAGCCTCGCTCGAGAAGGTCCTGCAACATCGCGGTGCACACCCGAGAGTTCTCCGTCGAGCCCAGCCATATACCCAGGGGCACCTTCGTTCCATCTATTGTGATACCGAGAGTTACGACGACGGTCTGTCCGGCCACCTCAAGGCCATCCAGCATCAGTGCCGCAAGCTCGAACTCCTCTAGCCGCCGAGACAGGTATTCCTCGAGCTTCTTAGTCGTCTGGCTCACGAGGTGACGGCTGGCGGCACTCTTACTCGTGCCACGAGACTTCAACTTGGCCGCGGGTTTGTCCAGACTCGATTCGTAATTTCGGGTCGATACCCCCACCAAGACCTGATTCAACACTCGCTCTGGAAGCGGGTCTTCTTCGCGGAAGGCTTCGAAGTGTGGAAGCGACGCCTCCTCGCCCGACTTCGAGCGAACTCGAGGTCGCGACACTTGGATGCGACGACCACCGAAGCTCAGCTCTCCGTTCGTGCTCCCACAGTGGTTATGAGTTCGCTCCTTCTCGTGCTTGCCCTTGAGCCCCGCGATCTCCTCGGCGTCCTCTCTGAGCAGTAGGTGCAGAGCTGTCAGTCCTTGCTCGTACACCCATTCCGTCAGATCCGCCTTCGTGGCCGCGATCCCAGCTATCATCAGTAGCAGTATCTGACCGACTTGGCCAACTACCTTGACCTTGCCCAGGAAAAGTGGACAGGTTGATTATCTCGCATGAGCCGTTTTGAGGTCATGAATCCGTTCGAACACCATTGGGCTGTTGTAATCGAGTGACGAGTGGAGTCGATACGGATTGTAGAACCCCTCGATGTAGCTCGCGACCGCGTCTTTGGCCATACGTCGTGTTGGCCAACTACATCGGTGGAGGAGCTCGGTCTTGAGCGTGCCTAAGAAGCTCTCGGTCACGGCGTTGTCCCAGCAATCACCCTTGCGGCTCATCGAGCACACGATGCCGTACTCATCGAGCACGGCCTGGTAGGTCGCAGCCGCGTATTGAGTACCACGGTCTGAATGATGCACCAAGCCACTTTCCGGCAGGCGGCGCCCCAAGGCCATGTGAAGCGCCTCGAGAGCAAGCTCCGCGCGCAGGTGGGGCTGCATCGCCCAGCCTACGACACGACGCGAGAACAGATCGAGGATGACCGCCAAGTAGAGCCAGCCTTCCCAAGTCCGGATGTAGGTTATGTCCGTCACCCAGAACTGGTTCGGTCGTTCGGCTTCGAAGTTCCGGCCGAGCACGTTGGGTGCGATGGGGCGATCGTGCTTGCTGTCGGTCGTGCGGCGAAAACGCTTGCTGGGCAGACCCTGCAGGCCCATCTCACGCATCAGCCGTGCCACTCGCTGCTTGCCTACCTCGACGTTCTCCCCGTCAAGCTGGCGACGTACACGCTCCCTGCCGTAGGTACCACGGCTATGGGCGTGGATCGCTTGGATGCGCAGCTTCAGCTTCCCATCCTCACACTGTCGCTTGCTGGGCGCGCGCTTCATCTGAGCGTAGTAGCCGCTGGTCGATACCCTCAGAACTCGGCACATCACCCGCACCGGGTAGTTGGCCCGCTCCGCGTGAATGAATTTGAATCTCATTCGCTTTCCTTCGCGAAGAAGGCCGCCGCCTTTTTTAATATTTCTCGCTCTTGCTCCAACGTACGCACTCGACGCCGTAGCGAACGGAGCTCATCACGTTCCGCCGTCGTCAGAGCCTCGCGTGGACCTTCACCGTGATCAACTTTGTATTGTTTCACCCAGTTTCGAAGGGCCGATTCCGTCAGGTCCAGTTCCTTAGCGACCTGGCCGATGCTGCGCTCGCCCTCCCTGAACAGCCGGACCGCTTCCTTCTTGAACTCCCCCGTGAACTTCCTGCGTCGTCGTTCTCCCATGGACGCCTCCAGGCGCATTGTCGCGCCTCGGTTGATGTCCACAAAACCCGGGCAGGGTCACCTTGCCCGTAGGCGAGTGCGTTTGCTTTCTTACTGGCTTCTTCGATTTCCTAGGCATTGGTGACTCCTTGTCCCCCTCTGGAGACGGTTTATTGGCAGACCTATTCTTAGGCCGGCCAAGGAGCCGCCGCTACCCCAAATTCAACATCCGGCGGGACATCCCCGCGTAATCGGAAACGCCTGCTCCAGAGTCAACAACCCGGCTCCCGCCAGAGGCACCAGCAAGGCGGTCGTGATGGAGCTCGACTGCACCATCACGGTAACGAGGAGTCCGACCAGCATCGAAAGAACCACATTGGAACCGAGCACACCACTGACGAACTTCTCCACCCGCGTTCGCATGACGGAACGCATCACTTTCACGAGCGCGGCCAGGGCGACGAAAATGAGCACAGCGCTCACCCCGATGAGGACAACCGCCTGGCCTCCCTGGCTTTCGAACAACCATTCGGCGAGGCCGCTGATGGGCGTAAAACCCCAGCTCAACGCGCCTTTCAAAGGACTCTGGTAGGTGACGCCTCCGACACCGACCAAGGGAGCCGCCAACACGGCGGCGGTCTTCTGAAGAAACCCAGTGGCCAGCTCTAACGGAAGCAGTACCGCCACGCTCATATAGTTGAAGAAATCGTGGCAGGTGGGACGGCGAAGGCGCGGCGGAACTCTTCGGCGCGCGTCATGTGGGCCAGAGATACGATCGTGTTGGTCACGGTCGTTCCGAACGCCTGGGCGGGGCTAGAAGCCGGCTGGTCCCTTGACGGTTGATTCATGCTTGGCCGATCACAGTGAACGCTTCTTATTCATCTTCGAAGAAGACCTGGGCGTGAAACGCGAAGACTTCCACGTCCGTTCCGCGCCAAGCACCGTCGGCAAGCCCGGCCTTGCGGCAAACGCCGTCCAGAAACCTCTCTCGATCCCATCCTTGATCGGTAGCTACTTGAGGAAGGAGGAGTCCGCGGCGTCCGGCTCCGACGACCCGCAAGCCATCCCGACCGATGAGGATGTCTTCGAGACTCTCCACCTTCCGAAGGGCAGAAAGGACGGAAATGGAAATGCACAGGTCGGGAAGCTCGTGGGATCGAATGGGCTGGAAACGGTAGTCTTCGGTGGCGGCGGATCGAACGCAACGGGACACGGTTTGATATAGTGGGAACAACGGGTCGCTGTATCCGACACATCCCCGGAGATTCCCTTCACGAGTGATGGTGACGAATGCAGCGGCAGGCCTCTCGAGCACGGCGTCCTTCACCACGTAGTTGGTCTCTGGTCCGCCGTGCAACAAGTTCTCAAGAGTCCGGCGGGCTATGCCGAGCAGCTCTCGCTGCTGGGACAGACTGAGACGGGAAGTAGACAGGGCTATGGCACCGAACGGCAAAAAGCTGCCGAAAGATAGCCGACGACCTCCGACTTGTCACCGCTTACGTCACCGGAATCGCCGTAACGCAGAACGGTGGCGGAAACATCTCCCAGCGCGCGGGCGGCCCGCATCACGGCAACCAGAGGCCCACCGCCACAGGCGTGCTCGTGGTTGTGTTCCAGCAGCGACATGAGATCATCGGGAGCGAACTCTTCAACAAGCTTGGCGACCTTCTTATCCATTCGTGCCGCGACGTCTGCAGACTTGTAGTGTGATAGATCCGAGCTGGCGATCAAGAGGGCCGATCGGCGCATTTTCATGAGGGCCTCGGCGACCGCGTCGCCAACCGCCTCGACGTTGGGGCGACGTTGATCCCCCAGGAGGATGGGGACGATCTTCATGTCCCGAGCCTGAACCTGCAGGAAAGGCAGCTGCATTTCCAAACTGTGCTCGCGGTCGTGGGCCTCACGAAACACTTTCATGCTTCGCGAGCTTTCCTTTATGGTGCGCGCCAGCTCCTCGTCTACCTCCATCTTGCCCAGCGGCGTTTCGAAGGCCCCGCGGTCGTAGACCGACGCGCCCTGAAAGTAGACGTGATGGGAAGGCCCTACCAGGATCGCGATATCGAAACGGCTTTGCTCGAGCAACCGATAGCCGGACGCCGCGACCGCACCCGAATAGCGGAGCCCCGCATGTGGAGAAAGAAGCGCGACGAGATCGCCTTCCACCGCAACCGGCTCGACTGCATCCAGAAGCTCGCGAACCGAGCGCTCTAGAGTGTCAGGCTGGCCGGGATACCACGTGCCGGCGATCGGCGACCGTCGGACCATGGGGCCGATTGGCTTGCCATCCTTCATCGTCGCCTTGGACTTCTATCGGGGACATTAGTGATCTACCAGCCTCTATTTGTCAAAACCGCTAGTGGTTCGCCGAGGACGCTCGACGCCTCCGCCAGAGAAGGGACACAAAGACATAAACCGCACCACCCGCGAGAGTCACGAAGGCGACCAGCAGAAGGAGCTGAATGTAGTGCTCGCTAATGTAGGCGACGGCCAGATCGCCGTACCGCAGAGCCAGCCACGCTTCGACCGCGTATCGGATCATTCGTCCCAAGAGAACAGCCCCCAGAAACCGCCCGAAGGGGATCCCGAAAACGCCCGCCGAGAGCACGAAAATCTTGAACGGAAAAGGGGGCGGCAGCAAAGCGGGACCGATGAGAGCAAACACGCCATATCGATGAAAGACTTCCAGGGCCGACTTGAGTTTGCTCTCCGAGTAGCGTCGCATCAGGAAACGATGGCCCCGAGATCTCCCAAGCCAATAGAGCACGGTACACCCAGCCGCCGAGCCCAGGGCGGCCATGATGGCGTAGTAGTAGGCCTGTTCCCTGAAACGCATGCTGAAGTAGATAAGGAGAAGATCGTTGACTTCGGGAAGGGACAGGAACGAAGAGTCGCAGAACGCGATGAAGAACAGTCCGAAGCCTCCCCCGATGCTGCCGAGGCCCACGATCGCGGTGCGTATGTAGTCAACGAAATCTTGCATGGGGACGAACTTTAGGGCCTAACCCTTAGGGTCCGGGCAAGAATAAATGCCCATTCTTGGGCGTCGAGGCGCCCGTCTGGCAAGGCGCGAGAAGTGAATAATATCTGGATATATGGGCATTCTTCCAGTTCGGCCGCTGACGCGGCCTAGCCCTCCGCTCGACAGGCTCGCTGCGGAAGGCGGCGAGCAACACAGCCAGACGGGATGCATCGGCGTCCAAGAATCGGTAGTTATTCTTGCCCGGGCCCCTAGCACCAAGAAAAGGCGCAGCGCTTACGCTGCGCCTAGTTCCATCAGCCGCTCTCCAGAACGTGATCAAATCTGATCACGCCCAGTTCCTGCTTCACAAAGGCCGGTTTCACTCCAGCGTGTGCTGGAGCCAGAGCCTTCCTCTCCACAGGCGTCAGCTCCGGAGCTCTTGTCAATAGGTGTGTAAAAAAGTTCAGGCAGCAGCAACCTTCGACGACTCCGTTACCCTGTCTCCATCTTCAAATCGAACGCCCAGGTGAACCTCTCGCATCAGCTCCGGTGCGTTGAGCCGGCGAAAATTCTTCTCCGCAACCAGAAGCAGTTTGAAGATTGTCGCAGTGGCGGACTCGACTTTCTTGAACCTTTTGGCCGCATCCGTTCTCAATCTCAGTGCAGCGAACGGTGACTCCACGACGTTGCTCGTGCGAAGGTGTTGCCAGTGAGGCTTGGGAAAGGAATAGAAGCTGACCATCCGCTCCCAGTCCTCGTCGAGCACGTGCGCGGCCCCCGGAAGACCCTTGCGCAAGCACCAATCCTGGAACTTGGCCTTCTTCGTCTCGCACTCCTGCAGGCTGGTGGCGTAGGGGATCGCCGTCAACAGCGGCTTGGCCTGCGCCTGGTCCTTTTTCGGAATCCGGTCCAGTACGTTGAGGATTCGGTGGTTCCAGCACCGCTGTTCCTCAGCTTCTGGAAATACGTTTCGGGTCGCGGCCCAGATGCCGAGATGACCGTCACCGATCACCAAACGGGGACATCTCAGACCGCGCTTCTTCAGTCTCCGTAGCAGCGACGACCATGACGCTTCGGATTCTCGATGCCCGGCCTCCAGCGTCAGGACGATTTTCGTCCCGTCGGACAGGCCACCAACCGCAACTAGCACCGCCGCCTTGTCCTTCTCAAGGCCGGCCTTCACGTACACGCCATCTACCCACAGGTACACGAGCTCGAGTTCTTCCAGTGGGCGAGCTAGCCACTGCTCGTACTCTCCCTGCCATTTCTGTTTCAGCCGCGACACCGTGCTGGGAGAAAGTGGAGCGTCCTCCCCTAGAAGCCCGCGGAGCGACAGATCGAAATCTCCGTGAGCTAGTCCATGCAGGTACAGCTCCGGAATCAACTCGCTCACCGTTTCGCTCCGACGCTTGAACAGCGGAAGCACTCGACTTTCGAACCTCTCCTCCACGTCCCGTACTCTCGGCCGGCGAACCGTCACTGTGCCCACGCTCATCGTCAGCTTCCGAGGCTTACCGTATCCATTTCGATAGCCCGCCGTTGTGTCCACGGGCTTCCGTCTCTCCGATTTCTCACGCCCGAGAAGCTCCGTGACTTCGGCTACCATCAGCTCCTGCACCCAATCCTGGATCTCAAGCCTCGCCCACTTCTCCAGCGACTCCCAAGCCACCCTTGACGAGCTCCGTCGTCCTGTGGTCTTTTCCTTCATGGCGGTGTCTCCTTCCGTTGGCCCCTTCACGCCGTGTTTCGTGACGCGGAAGGTTACTCCGCCTTTACTTTATTTCCACACCTTCTGAGGGTAGCTCCAGTTCCGGTGGAGCTCACCGTACAAAAAACGTACCTTCAACTAGGTTCCAGTTTGGTCCTCGATGACGAACACCCACGACACCATCCCTGCCCTTTGGTCTTGAGCGTGTACTCCTTTCTAAAAACTCGTGGATTATGCACTTGACGAATCATCGCCGCTATGCTAGACTGCCTTTCGTGGTTGGCAAGCCGATGGTTTTAGTCATTTAGACCGACTCTCTACGATCTCGTCAACCTTCTTCATCACTCTTTTTCCGAATATTTTCTCCATTAACTCGTGGTCGTCCAGCTCTAGCATCTTCGGTGGTCGTTTACGTGGCGTTGGTTTTCGCTTCTTCTTGTGAGGTTCTTTCATGGATAACATCAACCTATTCTCTCTCGTTGACCAATTCAGTTCCGACGAACAGTGCCTCAGAGCCCTTGAGGGGCTGCGCTGGCCGAATGGGGTTACCTGCACGCGTTGCGGCGACGGGAACGTGTTCGAGCTTCCTGTGAGGCACAAGTTCAAGTGCCGATCCTGCAAGCATCAGTTTACGGTGACCTCTGGCACCATCATGCACGACTCCCACCTTCCGCTCCGCAAATGGTTCTTTGCGATCTACCTGATGTGCAAGTCCAAGAAGGGAATGTCCGCTCTCCAGATCCAGCGGACAATCGATGTCGCCTACAGGACGGCATGGTATCTGTGCCACCGGATCCGAGAGGCGATGGGCAACGACAAATTCTCCGGCCCGACTCTCTGTGGAGTTGTCGAGGTGGACGAAACACTTGTAGGTGGCCGGCGGCGCGGTGTCGGCTCCGGCAGCCGGACGGGCAAGACCTGGGTTGCCGGTGCGATCCAGCGGGACGGCCAGGTCCGACTCGAACGCATCCCCAACATCCGCAAGAAGACGCTCCACGGGTTCATCAAGCGCCACGTCAGGGACGAGACCGAGGCCATCTACACCGACGAGCTCCGCTCCTACATCGGAATCGAAGACGACGACACCAGACACGAGACCGTCAACCACTCGGCGGAGGAGTGGGTCGGCGGCGACGTTCACACCAACAGCATCGAGAGCGTCTGGAGCCTTTTCAAGCGTTCCATCATCGGGGCTTTCCACAAGGTCAGCGCGAAGCATCTTGACCGCTACCTCGAAGAGCTGGAGTGGCGGTTCAACAACCGAAACAACCCGCACATCTTCCGAGACACCCTTCGTCGCATAGTGACTACGGATACGCTCACCTACAAAAAGCTCATCGCCGCATAGTTCTTCTCATCAATACTCGTCACGGCCCTTTCACACGTCAATTTGACTATTTCCAATGAGTTGATGATTCGTTTAACCCGTTCTCCGAGACGAGAGATAACTTCATTTAGAGTTTGCTGGGCTCGTTGTACTTGAAATGTTTCAATAGTTGATTGGAATGTCTTCATCGAAGATATTGCATCAGGAGCGTTATCGAGCAGGATGAGTGCTTGCTTGCGGAATAAGTCAAGTACTTCTCGATCGTTGTTGAGTTCGACGAATCCAACAAAACTCTCTTGGAGAAGTGAGGCGGATTTTTCCAACCTTACAATGTCGGAGTCAATTGACATTGACAGGTGATGTCTTAAGATTCCTGTCAAAGAAAAACGATGTATGGTTCCCCAAGCTCAAACCCGTCCCCGTCATGGGGACAGAAAAGGAGAACCATACATCATGGGAAAGGTACTACCGAGTCAGCGATTGCTCAAGCAGTTCGAGGAACAACTGGTATTTGGGGAGATGAATCTCTCGGAGATCGTCCGGTCGGGAGCTCAGATGATGCTTCAATATGCGTTGGAGCGCGAGGTGACGGAGGCGTTGGGTCGAAACTACTATGAGAACGCTCCGGCAACGACGAAGGAGAAGGGACGACGCAACGGGTATGAGTCGCATCGGGTCCTCACGGGCGAGGGAGCGGTGACGGTGCAAGTGCCGCAGGTACGAGAAACAGAGAAGGTGTTTCAGTCAAAGATTCTCGACGCCTACGTGAGCCGGACCGAGAAACTCGATGAACTGATCGCGCGGATGTACGTCCACGGGATGTCGACGCGTGACATTGAGGCGACGTTCGCGGACGTGCTGAGCGGCACGGGTGTCTCGAAGTCGGTGGTGAGCCGGGTCACACGGTGTCTGTCGGAGGATTTCGAGGCGTTTCGAAAACGGGATCTCTCGAACGAGAAGCTGTTGTATCTCGAGCTCGACGGCACGTACCTGCGCTACCACCAAGGAGCGGAGAGAAAAGAGCCCATCCTCGTTGCGACCGGCTATCGCGCTGATGGGACGCGAGTTCTTCTTCATATCGGTGTCGGCAACCGAGAATCCTACGAGAACTGGAAGGGGTTCTTGCAGGAGATAGTGGCCCGAGGAATGAGGGAGCCGTTGCTCATCGTGACGGACGGGAATCCTGGAGTGCTCAAAGCGATCGCAGAGGTCTTCCCTCGAAGCCTCAAGCAACGTTGCCAGAAGCACCGCCTCGAGAACATCCTGGGCAAGGCTCCGAAGGAAGTGCGCGACGAACTCAAGGCGGCCATCCTTGAGTCGTTCCATGCGAACAGCTACGAGCAAGGGCTGAAGAAGGGTCGGGAGGTGATCGCTCGGTACCGTCAACGATTCCCGAGCGCGATGAAGTGCATGGAAGAGACCCTCGAAGCGTGTCTTCAGGCGCTACTCCTTCCTGCGGCGCATCACAAAAGGCTTCGCACGTCGAATCTACTTGAGCGCACGTTCGGAGAGCACAAACGTCGCACAAAGGTCATTCCTCACTTCTTCACCGAGGAGGCCGCGATGAAACTCTCGTTCGCTGTGCTCTTGGCCGTCGCAAACAAATGGCGCGGCGTGAGGATGGATGTCTTCGCCGCTAGGAAAGTCGAGGAGCTTCGCAACGAGCTTCTCCCGCAAGGCACGTCGGAGGAATCAGCAGCTTAACCGAGCGCGGGGAACCGTACGGAGATTTGACAGGAAAATTAAGACTTGACCCATTGACACTCGGTTAATTGCTTGTGCTGCGCGCACAGCGCGCTGACGTTTAACATTAAAAGACTTCGCCGTCCTTAACCCGCGAGTGTGCCTGTCTACAGTACGCTTGAGCTTCTTTAAATCGGGGATGTCCCGGCCGCTGTTGAATTTGGTCGGGTAGCGGCGGCACCTGTGAATACTCTTAGGCAGCAAACTCATCGCTGTCAAGAGATTTCTGTTTGCTTCTAAGCGCGTGAACGAGAGCGCCCATATGGCGATAGCCTTTGATACGCCGGAACTTTTTCTGCGCGGTGACGACGCCAAGAGCGGTCCATCGGCGAACCATGGAAGGACTCTTCCAACGCTTGACGTTTCTCGATACTCTGCGAATGGTTCCGTTGAGATTCTCAATGGCGTTCGTCGTGGCAAGAGACTGGCGAAGTAAGGCGGGCAGCGCGAGCTTCACGACCGTGAGTGTCTCTTCCATCCCTTCACGAAGGCTTCCGGCAGCTTCGTCGTAGCCGTTTCGCTCGAGCCACGACACCAATGCCTGAAGTCGCTTGCGCGCCTTGTCGGCACTCTTGCACTTGTAGGCTTCCTTCATCGTCTGGAGCACGTAGGCGTGACGAGACTTGGGAAGGTACGAGCGAAGATTCCGGAGTTTATGGATCTGGCACCTTTGGATGACCGCGAGGTCCCCCAAAACGTCGACGAGTGCCTTGCGGATGCCTTTGCCTCCGTCCACTACGCAGAGAATCGACTCATCGACGCGCAAGCCTCGCTCGAGAAGGTCCTGCAACATCGCGGTGCACACCCGAGAGTTCTCCGTCGAGCCCAGCCATATACCCAGGGGCACCTTCGTTCCATCTATTGTGATACCGAGAGTTACGACGACGGTCTGTCCGGCCACCTCAAGGCCATCCAGCATCAGTGCCGCAAGCTCGAACTCCTCTAGCCGCCGAGACAGGTATTCCTCGAGCTTCTTAGTCGTCTGGCTCACGAGGTGACGGCTGGCGGCACTCTTACTCGTGCCACGAGACTTCAACTTGGCCGCGGGTTTGTCCAGACTCGATTCGTAATTTCGGGTCGATACCCCCACCAAGATCTGATTCAACACTCGCTCTGGAAGCGGGTCTTCTACAAGAAAGAAAAGGAAAGAACGGGAAGAACGGCCCAGAGAATGGGATTTGACCGATGTATAATAGATTTCCATGCCATCCGGCCACACTACACCCCTGCGCTAGGTTCGTCAAGTGCATAATCCACAAAAACTCAACTTACGGCATCACCTCCTTCTCCAACTCGACGACTCTCCGCAGCCGCGAAACCGTCTAGCTTGCTTGGCTCTCGCAAGGCTTGGTTGCCCGAGCCGCGAAGACCACCCGCCAGCCGCTCATGCGAACGGGATTGGCTCTGAAGTTCCTGCTCATATAAGACGAGTTTTCCGGCCGGTCCCTCCCTCGATTTGGGATTCTTTCTTTTCACCTACCCCCAGTGAACCTGCTAAGTTGCCTTTTTGAACAGATTTGAACAGATCTCTGCTTACTGCTACGAGCCCTTTTACGGGAATCGACGCTGCTAGTACCGTTCCAACTTGATCCAATAGGAACCGACTAGCCAAGCTCAATCTTGGCGCCGCCAGGAACCACCGTCGTGCGCGGCGCGATTGGCTGGAACGGCACTAGTGGACTGTAACAACTGAACGTTTAGTGGTTTTAATGCGTCGTGACGGATCGTTGTAGGTCCACTTCACGGGCTTGGGGTCTTCGTTGTACTTGCGAATGTAGCGCATGATCTTGCGGGTCAGGTCGTGGGTTGACGTGAACACGCCTCGATGGATCAGGGCACGCTCGATCTTGGAGAACCAGAGTTCGATTTTGTTCAGCCAGGAGGAATATGTGGGTGTGAAGTGGAGTCGGACTTTTGGGTTGGCCTCGAGGAACTGTGCGACCTTGGCGGTCTTGTGAGCCGACAGATTGTCGAGGATGACATGTATTTCGCGCTTTCGCTTGTGGCTCGCAACCAGCTGCTCCAAGAAGGCGACGAACTCCTGGCTGGTATGGCGGCGGACAGTCTTGCCCAAAACCACCCCCGTCTTCGTGTCGAAGGCGGCGTAGAGAGAAAGCGTTCCATGCCGGACGTACTCGAAACCGTGTCGCTCGGCCCGCCCGGGAGACAACGGCAAGATCGGGTCCCGTCGATCCAGGGCTTGGATCGCCGTTTTCTCATCAATACAAAACACCGCAGCGTGCTGAGGTGGATTCATATATAGACCGATGATATCCGCTGCCTTCGTCTCGAAATCCGGATCGTTGGAGGCCTTGTAATGCTCAATTCGGTGTGGTTGGAGACCATGCTTTTTCCAAGTGCGAGCCACCATCATGTGATGGATTCCCAGCTTCTTCGCAAGTCGACGCGTGCTCCAGTGAGTCGAGCCGTCGGTCGGTTTTTTCTGCGTCCACGAAAGAATCCGTGCTTCCATCCGAGGCGTGAGCACTTGAATCGGACGCCCCTCGTGACGCGCGTACAGACCTGCCAGACGCTCCTCCAAGAATCGGCGTTTCCACTTGCTGATAAAAGGCGCCGTGCAGCCCACCGTCTGCTGCACCTGCGTATAGCTTGCACCGTCTGCCAGCAAGAGCAACATCCGAGCGATCCGCGCGTCATCCGCTCGACCGCGACGGCTCGAAACTCGTTTGCCAAGCTCCCTATGTTCCGCTTGAGTCAACACAACGGCTCTCCCTCGCATGAGAGAGATATTATAACTAAACACTTAAATGTACAGTCCACTAGTCGAGTTTTACCGAAATCCACAGGAAGCGCGACTGGCCGCGTCCTACACGCTCGATGCGCAGGAGCAAATCCCCATCGGGCGGGATGCTACGTAATTGTCTCTCCAGGTCGTCCACGTTTGCGACGGCCTGGCGGTTCGCTTCGAGAATAATGTCTCCTCTTCGTACGCCCGCATCGGCGGCCGGCCCTGCGGGGTCAACCCCGATGATCACCACGCCCGCGTTCGTAGACGTACCCAACTGGGAAGCGATCTGGGGCGTCAAGTCCTGCACCGAAACACCCAGGCGTCCACGTTCCGTCTCCTGGCTTCTGGGTTCTTCCAACTGGGCGTTCGCAGCGCGCTCTCCCAACTCGACCTGCGCCGACTCGAGCTCGCCGTCGCGATAGAACTCGACTTCGACGGACTGCCCCGGACGAACGTCGGCCACCAATCGCACCAACGTCGTGTCCGAGTCCACCGGTTGGCCATTGAAAGCTACAATCACATCTCCCGCCTGAAGGCCCGCTTCGGCAGCCGGCGAGTCGTCGCCCAAAACCTGGCTGACAACGGCCCCCTTCTTTGCTTCCAAACCGAAACTCCGCGCGAGATCGGGTGACAGCTCCTGGATCCCGACGCCCAACCAACCGCGCGTGACGCTGCCATGATCGACGAGCTGATGGTAAATCTTGCGCGTCATATTGGACGGGATCGAAAAGCCGATGCCCATGCTTCCGCCGGTCGCGGAGATGATGTTCGAGTTGATCCCGACGATCTCGCCCTTCATGTTGACGAGGGGGCCGCCAGAATTCCCTGGGTTGATGGCCGCGTCGGTTTGAATGAAGTCATCGTAGCTGCCCTGTCCAATGATCCTCCCCTTGGCGCTCACGATGCCGGCGGTCACCGTGTGTCCGAAGCCGAACGGATTGCCGATCGCGAGGACCCACTCACCCACTACCAATCGGTCGGAGTCTCCAAGGGAGGCAAACGGAAGCTCGTCATTTGTCTCGATCTGAATCACCGCAAGATCGGTCTCGATGTCGGCGCCGACGACTTTCGCTGCATACCGCGTCTCGTCGGAGAGTTGGACTTCGATCTCGTCGGCTTTTTCGATGACGTGATTGTTGGTCAGGATGTATCCACGAGGATCGACGATCACACCAGAGCCCAGGCTCCGCCGACGCTGGTCGCCTGGCGGTCCGCCGAAGAAACGCTCGAAAAAATCATCCAAAGGACCGCCGAGCCCCGGATGCTCGAATGGTGTGCCGGACTCCACTTTTTCCGTTGATATGTTCACCACGGCGGGTTTGATCTTGCCGGCAACGTCGATGAAGACCGTCGACAACGCTTCGGGGCCCGGGAGCTGGTCACTCGCCGTGGAGCTTGCTCCGCTCGCTAGAGAAGCGGTGCCCGATTGGGCTCCCTGGCTGCCAGCGCCGAGAGAAGCAACCCCCGGGGCCACAGGGGCCAGTTCGCCCTGCTCGCCTCCGGCAGCGAGAGGACGCATCGTTCCCAGGGCTATGGTCAAGCCGAGAAACATTCCCACCACGCCGGCCGCCAAGGCAAGAAAACGGCCCCGTTTCGCGGTCTGCTCGGAAGCTGCTTTGTCTGGCGCTTTGTCTGGCGCTTTGTCTGGATTGGGGTTCATTTCGGCACTCCTGTAATCAATTCCTCGGCAAGGCGTTGGCTCTATATCGCTCCTGCCGCAACAATCATACCATGGCCGTCTGGCTAGGTTGATTAGCAGCACGACCTATTTCGGCGGCAGAAGGGGGTCTTGACAGGCCACGTCTGACGAGCGTCTGGCCACGTTAATTGGCAGGACGACCTATTTCGACGCCAGAAGCGGACGCCTCACAGCTTTAAAAACGGAACGTAAACCCGAAGCTGAGCTGGCTGGCATCGAGATCGAAATCGCCATAATTGCCGAAGTCTCCGCCGTGCCCGGCGGATACGAAATGTCGGCGGAACTCGCCGCCAACAGAAAAGCTGGGCGTCAGAGACGCCTCGAGCCCCGCGGCCACATAGCCGCCCGTACCCACGCTCCGATCGAGGTAAGTCGCGCCGAAAATCTCGGCAGTGTCGAGATCGATGAACTCACCTCGCTCTCGATACTCGAACGGATAGAGGCCGAGTCCTCCTGCAACGTAGGGAAGCAGGACGTGGAATTTGCCTATCGGGAGGAATCGGGCGCCGAAGGTGACGGGGACGACTCGCAGGTTCACGTCCTGAAGTACCTCGGTACCGTCATCGCGCACAAAATCGCGGTAGCGAGAGGCTACGGAACGGCTGTAACCATCGACGCCCATCGCGATATCCAGGTACTCGTTCAGCTCCAGGTCGAACTCCGCGCCGCCGAACAGCCAATTGAAGTCGTTCACGACGTAGTCGAAGGTGGTCACGTTCTCCGACCAGAGGCGGCTGTCACCACGCAGTGAAAGATAGCCGAGCCTCACGGTAAACGAGTTCGCCTGCGCGGCTACCGGTGCGAAAAGCGTGACGCAGATGAGCGCGGCGACTGCCACGAAGTGTCGAGAAAGCACTTCAGGAACACGTCTGCTCGTCTTGCTAATCATGCGGAACCCTCCCTTGTTATCTTTGTCATCTTCTAAGAGGGGGCTCTACAAAGAGACTTTGCAGGAGATGTGCCAATCGGGTTGGATCGACTTCGAGGGGGAGCTATCCCTTTCGCTGCATCCAATTACAGGCAATTACCGGCGTTTGGATCTAAGAAGACGGCGAAGGCAAACGCGGAAGTGTCCTCAAAACCGGATGCTTGTCACCGCGGATCGGGACTCTGGAGCACGCCCAACATTTCTTCGTGCAGCACACCGTTGCTGGCGAGGATTTCTTTTCCGTAGCATGTAAACGCGGTGCCCGAGAAATCGCTGACGCTTCCCCCGGCTTCGGTAACGATGATCGAGCCCGCGGCAGTGTCCCAAGGGCCGAGCTTCTCCTCCGAGAACCCGTCGAGCCGGCCGGCCGCCACATAACAGAGATCGAGCGCGGCGGAGCCGTCTCGTCGAATCGCACGCGTCGCCCCCAGGAACCGCTTGAACAATCGCAAACTGCCTGCGACATCGTCTCGAAGGTCGTAGGGAAAACCGGTAACCAGCAGGGCGTGCCGGAGCTCTCGCGTCTTGGAGACCTGAAGCTTCGTCCCATTCAAGAAGGCACCCCAGCCTTTTTCCGCCACGAAGAGCTCCTCGCGCACCGGATCATAGACGACCCCGGCGCGGATTTCTCCCTCCTCCTCGAAGCCAATCGAGACCGAAAAGCAAGGATAGCCGTGCGCGAAATTCGTCGTACCGTCCAGCGGATCGACGAGGAAGCGCCCGTTCGTCGTTCCCTTCTCCTCGCCACACTCTTCCGCCAGCACCGCGGCGCCGGGTACACGTCGACGCAAGATCGAGACGATCGTTCGTTCCGACTCTTTGTCTGCATCCGTGACAAGGTTGGTCTCACCCTTGAAAGAGATTTCGAACTTTCCTCCGTAGTATCTCCGCACTACCTCGCCGCCGGCGAGAGCCGCCTCGATGGCGGCTGCTAGCTCCTTGGACTGCTTCATCGGCGGCTTCATCGGCGGCTTCATCGGGGCTTCATCAGATCCGGGGGGCATGGCAAACGTCATTATAATGCGTTTGCGATGCGCCTCATCTTCGCCCTCGTCGCCCTGGGATTCATTTCTTTCTTCTATAGGCTGGGAGCGGTGGGCTTGATCGGTCCCGACGAATCGCGTTACGCGGAAGTGGCGGGGATGTCCCGGCCGCTGTTGAATTTGGTCGGGTAGCGGCGGCACCTGTGAATACTCTTAGGCAGCAAACTCATCGCTGTCAAGAGATTTCTGTTTGCTTCTAAGCGCGTGAACGAGAGCGCCCATATGGCGATAGCCTTTGATACGCCGGAACTTTTTCTGCGCGGTGACGACGCCAAGAGCGGTCCATCGGCGAACCATGGAAGGACTCTTCCAACGCTTGACGTTTCTCGATACTCTGCGAATGGTTCCGTTGAGATTCTCAATGGCGTTCGTCGTGGCAAGAGACTGGCGAAGTAAGGCGGGCAGCGCGAGCTTCACGACCGTGAGTGTCTCTTCCATCCCTTCACGAAGGCTTCCGGCAGCTTCGTCGTAGCCGTTTCGCTCGAGCCACGACACCAATGCCTGAAGTCGCTTGCGCGCCTTGTCGGCACTCTTGCACTTGTAGGCTTCCTTCATCGTCTGGAGCACGTAGGCGTGACGAGACTTGGGGAGCTACCCTCAGAAGGTGTGGAAATAAAGTAAAGGCGGAGTAACCTTCCGCGTCACGAAACACGGCGTGAAGGGGCCAACGGAAGGAGACACCGCCATGAAGGAAAAGACCACAGGACGACGGAGCTCGTCAAGGGTGGCTTGGGAGTCGCTGGAGAAGTGGGCGAGGCTTGAGATCCAGGATTGGGTGCAGGAGCTGATGGTAGCCGAAGTCACGGAGCTTCTCGGGCGTGAGAAATCGGAGAGACGGAAGCCCGTGGACACAACGGCGGGCTATCGAAATGGATACGGTAAGCCTCGGAAGCTGACGATGAGCGTGGGCACAGTGACGGTTCGCCGGCCGAGAGTACGGGACGTGGAGGAGAGGTTCGAAAGTCGAGTGCTTCCTCTGTTCAAGCGTCGGAGCGAAACGGTGAGCGAGTTGATTCCGGAGCTGTACCTGCATGGACTAGCTCACGGAGATTTCGATCTGTCGCTCCGCGGGCTTCTAGGGGAGGACGCTCCACTTTCTCCCAGCACGGTGTCGCGGCTGAAACAGAAATGGCAGGGAGAGTACGAGCAGTGGCTAGCTAGCCCACTGGAAGAACTCGAGCTCGTGTACCTGTGGGTAGATGGCGTGTACGTGAAGGCCGGCCTTGAGAAGGACAAGGCGGCGGTGCTAGTTGCGGTTGGTGGCCTGTCCGACGGGACGAAAATCGTCCTGACGCTGGAGGCCGGGCATCGAGAATCCGAAGCGTCATGGTCGTCGCTGCTACGGAGACTGAAGAAGCGCGGTCTGAGATGTCCCCGTTTGGTGATCAGTGACGGTCATCTCGGCATCTGGGCCGCGACCCGAAACGTATTTCCAGAAGCTGAGGAACAGCGGTGCTGGAACCACCGAATCCTCAACGTACTGGACCGGATTCCGAAAAGGGACCAGGCGCAGGCCAAGCCGCTGTTGACGGCGATCCCCTACGCCACCAGCCTGCAGGAGTGCGAGACGAAGAAGGCCAAGTTCCAGGATTGGTGCTTGCGCAAGGGTCTTCCGGGGGCCGCGCACGTGCTCGACGAGGACTGGGAGCGGATGGTCAGCTTTTATTCCTTTCCCAAGCCTCACTGGCAACACCTTCGCACGAGCAACGTCGTGGAGTCACCGTTCGCTGCACTGAGATTGAGAACGGATGCGGCCAAAAGGTTCAAGAAAATCGAGTCCGCCACTGCGACAATCTTCAAACTGCTTCTGGTTGCGGAGAAGAATTTTTGCCGGCTCAACGCACCGGAGCTGATGCGAGAGGTTCACCTGGGCGTTCGATTTGAAGATGGAGACAGGGTAACGGAGTCGTCGAAGGTTGCTGCTGCCTGAACTTTTTTACACACCTATTGACAAGAGCTCGACTTGGGAAGGTACGAGCGAAGATTCCGGAGTTTATGGATCTGGCACCTTTGGATGACCGCGAGGTCCCCCAAAACGTCGACGAGTGCCTTGCGGATGCCTTTGCCTCCGTCCACTACGCAGAGAATCGACTCATCGACGCGCAAGCCTCGCTCGAGAAGGTCCTGCAACATCGCGGTGCACACCCGAGAGTTCTCCGTCGAGCCCAGCCATATACCCAGGGGCACCTTCGTTCCATCTATTGTGATACCGAGAGTTACGACGACGGTCTGTCCGGCCACCTCAAGGCCATCCAGCATCAGTGCCGCAAGCTCGAACTCCTCTAGCCGCCGAGACAGGTATTCCTCGAGCTTCTTAGTCGTCTGGCTCACGAGGTGACGGCTGGCGGCACTCTTACTCGTGCCACGAGACTTCAACTTGGCCGCGGGTTTGTCCAGACTCGATTCGTAATTTCGGGTCGATACCCCCACCAAGATCTGATTCAACACTCGCTCTGGAAGCGGGTCTTCTTCGCGGAAGGCTTCGAAGTGTGGAAGCGACGCCTCCTCGCCCGACTTCGAGCGAACTCGAGGTCGCGACACTTGGATGCGACGACCACCGAAGCTCAGCTCTCCGTTCGTGCTCCCACAGTGGTTATGAGTTCGCTCCTTCTCGTGCTTGCCCTTGAGCCCCGCGATCTCCTCGGCGTCCTCTCTGAGCAGTAGGTGCAGAGCTGTCAGTCCTTGCTCGTACACCCATTCCGTCAGATCCGCCTTCGTGGCCGCGATCCCAGCTATCATCGGTAGCAGTATCTGACCGACTTGGCCAACTACCTTGCCCGTAGGCGAGTGCGTTTGCTTTCTTACTGGCTTCTTCGATTTCCTAGGCATTGGTGGCTCCTTGTCCCCCTCTGGAGACGGTTTATTGGCAGACCTATTCTTAGGCCGGCCAAGGAGCCGCCGCTACCCCAAATTCAACATCCGGCGGGACATCCCCGCACAACCTGGCGCTTCTCAGCAGTGACCCTGCCCGGGTTTTGTGGACATCAACCGAGGCGCGACAATGCGCCTGGAGGCGTCCATGGGAGAACGACGACGCAGGAAGTTCACGGGGGAGTTCAAGAAGGAAGCGGTCCGGCTGTTCAGGGAGGGCGAGGGCAGCATCGGCCAGGTCGCTAAGGAACTGGACCTGACGGAATCGGCCCTTCGAAACTGGGTGAAACAATACAAAGTTGATCACGGTGAAGGTCCACGCGAGGCTCTGACGACGGCGGAACGTGATGAGCTCCGTTCGCTACGGCGTCGAGTGCGTACGTTGGAGCAAGAGCGAGAAATATTAAAAAAGGCGGCGGCCTTCTTCGCGAAGGAAAGCGAATGAGATTCAAATTCATTCACGCGGAGCGGGCCAACTACCCGGTGCGGGTGATGTGCCGAGTTCTGAGGGTATCGACCAGCGGCTACTACGCTCAGATGAAGCGCGCGCCCAGCAAGCGACAGTGTGAGGATGGGAAGCTGAAGCTGCGCATCCAAGCGATCCACGCCCATAGCCGTGGTACCTACGGCAGGGAGCGTGTACGTCGCCAGCTTGACGGGGAGAACGTCGAGGTAGGCAAGCAGCGAGTGGCACGGCTGATGCGTGAGATGGGCCTGCAGGGTCTGCCCAGCAAGCGTTTTCGCCGCACGACCGACAGCAAGCACGATCGCCCCATCGCACCCAACGTGCTCGGCCGGAACTTCGAAGCCGCACGACCGAACCAGTTCTGGGTGACGGACATAACCTACATCCGGACTTGGGAAGGCTGGCTCTACTTGGCGGTCATCCTCGATCTGTTCTCGCGTCGTGTCGTCGGCTGGGCGATGCAGCCCCACCTGCGCGCGGAGCTTGCTCTCGAGGCGCTTCACATGGCCTTGGGGCGCCGCCTGCCGGAAAGTGGCTTGGTGCATCATTCAGACCGTGGTACTCAATACGCGGCTGCGACCTACCAGGCCGTGCTCGATGAGTACGGCATCGTGTGCTCGATGAGCCGCAAGGGTGATTGCTGGGACAACGCCGTGACCGAGAGCTTCTTAGGCACGCTCAAGACCGAGCTCCTCCACCGATGTAGTTGGCCAACACGACGTATGGCCAAAGACGCGGTCGCGAGCTACATCGAGGGGTTCTACAATCCGTATCGACTCCACTCGTCACTCGATTACAACAGCCCAATGGTGTTCGAACGGATTCATGACCTCAAAACGGCTCATGCGAGATAATCAACCTGTCCACTTTTCCTGGGCAAAGTCACGACGAACGCCATTGAGAATCTCAACGGAACCATTCGCAGAGTATCGAGAAACGTCAAGCGTTGGAAGAGTCCTTCCATGGTTCGCCGATGGACCGCTCTTGGCGTCGTCACCGCGCAGAAAAAGTTCCGGCGTATCAAAGGCTATCGCCATATGGGCGCTCTCGTTCACGCGCTTAGAAGCAAACAGAAATCTCTTGACAGCGATGAGTTTGCTGCCTAAGAGTATTCACAGGTGCCGCCGCTACCCGACCAAATTCAACAGCGGCCGGGACATCCCCCTATTCCCCGCCTGGAATTGTTAGAATCCACCTCTTGAGGAGGTGACGGATGAGGAAAGGCCCCTGGATCCTGGTGTCGGCTCTGCTGCTAGGCGGCATGTTGGGCAGGGCGGACGCACAGGTGCAGCGGTTCATCATTGGGGGAGGCGGGGGGTTCGCTACGCTATTCGATCCCCGCTTGGACCTCGGCCGGGGCACCAACCTCGAAGGCTTTTTCGGTTTCCGGGTCAGCGACCAGATCACGCTCGAAGTCAGCATGGACTTCACCAGCGTGAAGCGAGTGTTCACCCAGTTCGGCGACATCGTCGTGGAAACGGATCCCGCGGTCGTTGGCCAATTCAGCCTGGAGCAGAAACGCTATCATCTCGACGGCACTTTCTATTACCACTTTGGTCGAAGAAAGCCCTTCCATCCCTATATTTTCGGTGCCGGCGGAGTCGTTCGGAGAGACAACACCATTGGAGAGTTCGAAGAAGACATCGTGAAGGAGACGGAGCACGAACCGACGGTCAGTTTCGGCGCCGGCTTCGACTATTACGTTCTCTATAACGTCGCGGTTCGCGCCGACATGCGCTGGTGGTTGCCAGGAGGAAAGACCGAGTCACGAACGCGCCGTATTTTTTTCGGCGTCGGCTACTACTTCTGACCTTCTTCGGGCGATTCGGCCGACCAGGAACGCCCCGACCCTCGCAGAGACTTAGCTAGGAAGCGGGAGATCGCCAGCCCGTCTATCCAGTTGAACGGAAACTTCCCGGTCGTGTAGTGACCGCAAGGTAGGACCATTTTCTCGTGGCGTATGCCGAGTTGCTCGAAGGACGCAACGAGCCGTCGCGATTCATCGGGTGGGAACGACAGATCGTATCGTGCATAGATCAGCAACACTCCCCGCCTACTGCCGAGCAGACGCTCGTAGTGGCTCCGCGGGCTGATCGGCAACCAGAGCTTCCGCAGCTCTTCGAGACCTATCTTCCCTTCCAAGCCCTGGCGCACGTGCCGCGTCGAGATGCCTTGCCACACGACATCCGCAAAATACGGAGAGACGTGGTTCATAACACCGGCTCGAATACGGTCGTCGTGCGCCAACGTGATGAAGGCGATCGCCGAGCCGAGACTCGTTCCGACGATGCCAATGGGTCCATACCCTTCCGACAACAGCCACCCTACAGCGGACCGGGCCTCCCAGACCGCTTGACGACAGGCTTGAAGAGTGCGCCCCAGATTCGGGCTCAGCATGTAATCCGCACGAGCTAGGTCCTCTGGCATCCTCGGCCCGTGATAGGGGAGCGTGACACGCAGGGCGGTCAATCCGAAGCGATTGAGTAACCGGCAGAGTCCCGTTTGTGCCCCTCCTTTTGCATTCCACTGGGGGAGCACGATCACCGCGGCGCCGCGTTCCGCGGTAGGAAAAAACAGGCCGTGGGCAACGTTGTTGTTGGCGTACGGCGTAGGCAACGGAGTCGTGAACTTCAGCTGAGCGTCCTCGAGATCGAAGTCGGAGACCGGGGGCGGTGTGAAGTAAACGTCGTTGTTGGCCAGAGCCTCCTCTACATGATGGTGAAAAAAACTCCGAGCTTCTCGATCGGAGAGCGTCCCGTCACCCAGAAATCCGGTGCCCCAGTCGAAGGGCAGTACGCGGCGCTCGGGATCGTCCCGTACCGCTAGGTAGTTCTCCCAGGCATGAAAAAGATGACGTAACAAGATCGCGATGCCTCCCGAATGGCCTAAACAGTAGATAATAGAAGAGTCGCCCCGGCCCTCCAAATCTTTCCTTGCCAGGATACCCTGTTGACCGCGCGCTCGAGCCCGCCTTAACATGGCCCATGCTGAAAGCCGGGCAGCACTGAAATGCCCTCCGAATCGGATCCAGTCGGCAAGGTCCTGGCCGGCAAATACCGAATAGAAAGCCTTCTCAAGCGAGGTGGCATGGGGGCGGTCTATCGAGCCACCCACCTCATGCTGCACAAACCGATTGCCATCAAGCTCATCAAACCCGAGCTGGTTCCACGCGAGACACGATCAGTCGTTTTCACCGAGAGGCGCAGGCGGCGAGCAAACTCGATCACCCGAACATCGTGACCATCCACGATCTCGGAGAAAGCGAAGACGGCACGCTCTACATCGCCATGGAGTTGGTCTCGGGTACGAGTCTCAAGGAGCTCGTCAAGGCAGAAGGTGCGTTACGGCCGGAACGAGCCGTTCGCATCGCGGCGGCCATCGGCAGCGCCCTGGCCCTCGCGCACCGAAACCACATCGTCCACCGCGATCTCAAACCTCAGAACATCATGATCTGCCGGGATGCCGACGGACAGGAGCAGCCAAAATTCTTGGACTTCGGCATCGCCAAGACGTTCGAAAGCGACGGACCCGCTCTGACTTCAACCGGCTTGGTGTTCGGCACGCCTCATTACATGTCGCCCGAGCAAGCGAAGAGTCCCGCGGTCGACGGACGGAGCGATCTCTACGCGCTGGGGATCATTCTCTACGAGATGCTGGTGGGTAGGGTCCCCTTCGACGCGGAATCGATTCCAGCCATCTTGGTAAAGCATCTGAACGAAGCGCCGAAGCCTCCCACCGAGCTTCGCCCCGGCCTCGATCCGAAGCTCGAGGCCATCGTCCTCCGTTGCTTGGAAAAGGAACCTGAAAGGCGCTATCAACACTCGCTCTGGAAGCGGGTCTTCTTCGCGGAAGGCCTCGAAGTGTGGAAGCGACGCCTCCTCGCCCGACTTCGAGCGAACTCGAGGTCGCGACACTTGGATGCGACGACCACCGAAGCTCAGCTCTCCGTTCGTGTTCCCCCAGTGGTTATGAGTTCGCTCCTTCTCGTGCTTGCCCTTGAGCCCCGCGATCTCCTCGGCGTCCTCTCTGAGCAGTAGGTGCAGAGCTGTCAGTCCTTGCTCGTACACCCATTCCGTCAGATCCGCCTTCGTGGCCGCGATCCCAGCTATCATCGGTAGCAGTATCTGACCGACTTGGCCAACTACCTTGCCCGTAGGCGAGTGTGTTTGCTTTCTTACTGGCTTCTTCGATTTCCTAGGCATTGGTGGCTCCTTGTCCCCCTCTGGAGACGGTTTATTGGCAGACCTATTCTTAGGCCGGCCAAGGAGCCGCCGCTACCCCAAATTCAACATCCGGCGGGACATCCCCACGGATGGAGTTGCGGCGCTGCCCGCCGAGCAATTGGCGGTGCTAATCTACAATGGACTTCCGTTGCGGGCGGGAGTCAAGCCCATTCTTAGTTGAAACTCTCCACGGCTCACGTTTAAGCGACCTTCTTCTTCGATACGGTTGATGTCTTCGCCTCGATCTTCAGTTCCAGCTTGAGAGCTTCGCGAAGCTTGGGAAGATGGCGGTAGCCCACCACCTTCCTCAAGCGCGGTTCGATGTCTACGAGCGCCGTTGCCAACCAGCGCTGGCGTTGGCTCGAGTTCTTCCAGTGGTCGACCTTCGCGCAGCGTTCCTCGACGAGAGCATTGACGGACTCAAAGGCAGTTCGTCGTCTTGAACGAACGGCCCAGCACCGCGTGCACGCCGAGTCGATGCAACGTCAGCGTCTCCTCAAGGCCTTCCTCCAGGCTGCCAGCTGCGGATTGGTTCCGCTCTTCTAACTCACCGTGGAGTTGCTCGAGCGCAGTGAGGGCCTCTTCGTACTCCGGCCTGTTGTAGGCCCACTGGAGCCGCTTGCGCCATGACGCCTGCTCGCCCTTGGACAGGTAGCTCACTACGTTTTCACGTTTGTGCCACTGGCAGCGTTGTATCAGAGCCCGCTTACGGAATGCCTTCTTGACTGCCGCTTGGAGACCCTTGCCGCCGTCGATGATCACCAGCAGACCCTGGGAGATATCGAGTCCCCGCTCGAGCAGTGAACGCAGGAACGGCGTCAACACCTGCCCGTTCTCCGTGTCCGTCTCCACGAAGCCCAAGAAGCGTTTTTCCCCGCAAAGCGTGATGCCCAGAGCCACGACCATCGTTGCCTCGGCGAATGTCTTCCCATCCAGAAACAGCGCCACCACATCCTCGCCGGTCAGATCCCGTTCCTGCATCTCCCGCAGCTTCGCAGCGCTCGCTTGCACGAACCCTCGGGACACCGTTGAGCTCGACAGCCCGATGGCGCCCGGAATCGCTTCCGCTGCCGCCTCGTAGTTGCGACAAGAGATTCCGTAGAGAACTCGTTTCAGCAGAAGATCATTCACCTCACCGCCGTGGCTCACCGCCTCGTAGCAGCGAAGCGGAATCTCTCCTCCCTCGATGCTCCGAACCCGTGGCACACGGATCGGTACCCGCTGGCCGCCAAGCCCTACCGTGCCCGGGTTGCTTCCGGGACGGCGACCGCGCTCCAGCTCGTCCTTGCGAGACTATCGCTCTCCCGCCAACGCCTTCACTCCGTCGTCGAGCAACTCGTGAACGTGCATTAGACCAAGGGGGACCAACGAACGGATCATCTCTACCTTGGCGTCCAGCGCGAGTTCCCCGTAATCCTCGTGCCTCACCATCTCGACCTCACCCAAACGACGCGACTTCTTGCGTTTCTTGACCGAACGTAGCAGACTTCCCATCTTGGCTTCCTTTCTTCGCGGCTTGATTTTGTTTTGTCCAACGCCATCAAACCACGGAGTTTGGAGCCGTTTCAATTCCCAACTAAGATTGGCACACTTTCGCGGGCGGGAATGGCGGAGGCGTGGCGTCGGGTCAGTTGAGCCTGTTCAACGTTTCCTGATAGCTCCAAGGCAGCCACGACTCGGGTGCGGCTCTAGCGTCTTGGGCGTGCATGGAGATGTTCGTCAGGTAGTGCACCGGGTCGATACTGTTTTTTACCGAGGTCCGGATCATGCTCAGGAGCACGTCGCCGACATCGGCGCCAGCCTGCGTCCTGAAAAACAGTGAGTTCTTACGATGCCGTTGTGAGGGCTTCAGCTCCTGTTCGCTAACGTTGTTGTCGAGGGGCACACCCGGCACTTCGAGGAACCGGGTTAGCCCTTGCCAGTGATTCTTGACGTAGGAAAAGGCTTTGCCGAGGCGGCTGTTGGGCTCAACCACACGCTCGCGGAACTGCTCTTCGATCCACTTATAGAGCGCATCCATTATCGGCCGGCTGTGTTGTTGGTGATAGGCAAGTCGCTCATCGGGGTCCATGCCGCGTGTGTCGTCGTCGTTGCGGTAGATGGCTGCGATGTCCTCGAGCACCCGGTCACAGTACTCAGGAAAGGCGGGCTCGGCTTCGATGAAGTAGCGGCGTGCATGCACCATACACTTGGCAGTGATCCGCAGCGGTGAACGCGGCGCCATCGAAGAGGCGTCGGCCATATGGATGACCTTGCTTGCCTGGACCGTGCGCTGATTCAACAGCTGGTCCATGTTCTCGCCCGCATGACGTCGTCCGCTCGCGTACAGAACGATCGGAGCAAGCGTTTTGTCCAAGCCACGGGCAACAATGCCCGTGGTGAAGGTGCCCGTTCGCTCGCCTTGAGCTAAAGTCTCGTTCTCCGCCATCAATGTGAGAATCCGAACTCCGGTGTCGTCACTGTGAACCAGAGGCCGGTTCGCGGCGAGTGTTTCCATGTGGCGAAAAACCGGCAACACGGCGTTGGCCATTGCTTCGGCGCGTTCGAACTGCGTGGAGGCCCCCGCCCACTTCTGCCACTGCGCCAGGCGGTGATGAGGCATGCCCATGGCGTAGCGCAATACCGAAACGACCGCATCCACACTCGGATGGTACTTGCTTGCTCCAGCCTGAGGCGGAAGCGGCGCGGTGAACGTCTTCTGGCAACCTGCGCATCGCAGCATCTGGCGTTCGTATACCGTCGCCTGGATCGGGGGCTGAGCTTTCAGCTCCACATCCTTTCTCGGAGCTTGGGTGTCATAGAGCTTGCCTTGGCACAGAGGCTCGGGGTATGGGCCGCCCGCTTTCACTTCGCCATGGCTCACCGTCTCCCGTTTGGCGCCTGTGTAGTCCTTGGCCCCATTACGGCCATGACACTTTCTCTTTCCTTTCCTTTTCAGCTTCTTTCCGTTTCGCGCGACGTTCCGTCGTCGGCGTGCTCACGCCTCGACGATAGCGGCATCGTAGAACGTGGCGAACTGTCTCGAGCAGAACCGGGCAAGCTTCCTCGGGAAGCTCTCCTCTCGATAGACGCTCTTCCAGGTGGAGCAGCTCAGCCCGCTCGACCTTCATCCACAACCCCGAGCTCGCGGCGAAACTCACGCACCAGCGGATATACCAGGCACCGTTTCACCGGCTTCGCCTCTTTGTTGTGTCGGTCCATACGGCCACGCCCAGTAGTCGATCCCACGTCCATCCAGTTCGCCGCCAGGTAGCACGTCCCCTCGTTACGCTCCCTCTCCACAAACGTCTCGAGCAACACCGGCCTCACACCGTACGCTTCCTCCCAATCATCCACCACCACTCGGGCTGCCAGCGACAGCACGTGACTCGCGAGGCCTTTGATGGAAAACCACGGCAGGATCAGGAACCGACTGTTGTTTACCACCCGCCGAAGGTTCTTTTGCCGCGTCGCGTCATCCCAACCGATGAAGCCGTCACGAGACCGAAGACGACGCGCTGACGACGAGAACTGCACGCACCCACTCAGCTCACGACGAGATTTCGAGCTCCAGACCAAGTAACGCAGGTGTGCGCCATAGGCCACCTTCTGCCCGAAGGTAGTGGTAACGCTCGACCAGTTCCCTCCACAGCGCTCGCTCCTCAGCGTGCGCCACCAAGCCCAGAGTTACCGGCGCCACGTCCGATAGATTGCCCTCTCGACGAGACCCCTTTCGTCCAGCCTTCGTGTAGTGGATGCTCGTGGGGCCGCGACGACGGGGTAGCTCCACCAATCCCCCCGCTTCGAGCAAATCGAGGTACTCGTAACATTCCCTGGATTTCAAATTTCCGTTCGCACGAACCCAACCCAATGACTCGCAGATCGTGCTCGCAAGCTCTTGCCGCGACAGTCCGCATGAGTCGATGACCTCGTGCAGAATATTCCATTCCTCATCGGTCACACCCTTGCCGCAAAAGCTCGGGCGCTTCCACACCATGGCCTCCGTCTCGTTGCTCACCTGGGCCACGCTCCTTTCCTCCCAGGCTGAGACTACACAGATGGTCCCGCTTTGTCCAGGACTTTTTTCCTTTTTGTTTCAAACCTCCGTCAACAACGAGCGACCCCCGGGCAGACTACTTATCGCATCCCGTCATGTCACGCACCGTTGCCGAAAGGACACCTTCGATCCAACCACCGGTGCGATCGCTCGTAGGCGTGAGCCACTCGGAGGAGCTGCCTTTCCTGAAAGGGGCGGGCGACTAATTGAAGGCCGACTGGCAGGCCCGCCTTGGTAAACCCACACGGAAGAGACACGGCCGGGAACCCGATGGTGTTGAAGGGTGTCACCAGGCGCAAGAGACCCGGCCGCAGCCCCTCCCCGTTGGAAAGCGTCTCCTCGCCGATGCGAGGCGCGGGAACGGGCACCGTCGGCGTCACTAGAACGTCGAACTCATGAAACGCGGCCCGAAAAGCTTGCAACACACGTCTCCGCGCCCTCTGAGCGCTCAAGTACTCGGTGGCCCGGATCAGCAAACCAAGTCGCAATAGTTCCCTCGTATCTTCGCCGAAATCCTCAGGCCTCTCACGGATCGAAGCCTCGTAGCAGGACGCCGCCTCGACGTAGAGCACCACATTGCGACACATCCCCTGATAGCGAATCTCTGGAATCGATGTCTCTCGCCTCTCGAGTCCCAGTTTCTCCAGATCCCGCACTGCGGCGTCCACCAGGTCACGCACTTCACGGTCCAGATCCTCATAGAAATAGTCCTCGTGAATACCCATGCGAAACCCCTCGGGAACACTCACCTCTTCGCTACCCGCGAAAGCTTCGCTCGTCAACACGGAGCTCGCATCCTCCGGCGCGGCGAGCACTTCGAACAGCATCGCGACGTCCTCCACCGTTCGGGCCATCGGTCCCACGTGATCCAGGCTCCAGGCAAGCGGCGTGACGCCTTCACGGCTTACCGAACCGTAGGTGGGTTTCAGGCCCACCGTTCCGCAGAGTGCAGACGGGATTCGGATCGATCCGCCGGTATCCGTGCCTACCGATCCGTAGCCAATCCCCGCTGCTAGGCTTGCCGCCGAGCCTCCGCTCGAGCCGCCACTGATGCGCTCTTCATCCCAAGGATTCCGAACCGCGCCGTAGTGAAGATTCACGTTGGAGATGCCGTAGGCGAGCTCGTGAAGATTGGTCTTACCGAGAAACAAGGCTCCCGCTCGTCGCAGCCGTTGCACGACGGCGGCGTCTTGTTGAGGTACGAAATCGGCAGAAACCTTCGACCCCGAGGTCGTGCGAACACCTTTGGTCCAGATCAGGTCTTTCAGCGTCAGGGGTACGCCGTGGAGCGGCCCCCGCGATTCCCCCCGAGACGTTTCCCGATCCAGCTCATCCGCGGTGCGGCGAGCTTCTTCGTGGGTAACGGTGATAAAGGCGTTCAGTTGCGGTTGCAGCGACTCGAGACGCGCCAACTGAGAGTCCACGAGCTCTCGAGCCGAAATCTCCCGCCGGCGCAGTAGATCGTGTACCGCGCGAAGCGAGTAGAAGGCTAGGTCGTCGGCCATGGCTCATCCTCGCCTTCGATGATGACGACGGGAAGGGGCTCGACTCCAGGTTCGACCAGTTTCTCGAGGGCGCCCAGTTCTTCTCGGAGAGATTGCAAGCGGCGAAGAAGAGCTTCCAGCTCGCTCGGAGTCGGGCTCAATCCCGCGAGCTCGCGTGCGGCTCGCTCCAAACCTTCACGGGTAAGTCGGCTCGATCGTGACTTCATTGCCATCCTTTCTTGACCGAGCCTCTTACCACGATACCGAGCCCTACTCCAAGGCCGTCAAGTGAAACTGGGCGAAGAGGTGATAGGATCGGGAGCCAAGAGGAGGAAGTTGCTATGCGGATGGCCTGGGGTCTCCCCATCATGGTTGTCGTCTTCGGGTGTCATGGATGTCAGGCACCACCCAGCGAACTGCTGCCCGAGACGATCAACGCCGAGTCTCTGATGGAGCGCATCTCGTTCCTCTCATCGGACGATCTCGAAGGTCGAGAACCCGGTTCAGCGGGAGAGGAAAAGACGATCGATTACTTGAGGGAAAGTTTTCGTTCCTTCGGCCTTGCGCCCGGTAACCCCGACGGCACGTACGTTCAGCAAGTCCCGCTGGTGCGACTGACCAGAGCCGAGCCACGCTCGCTCGTCCTGCGGCGCGATGACGAGGTCACCGAGCTTGAGCAGACTCAGGAGTTCGCCGCCTCTACCGAGCGCATCGAGGAGGAGACCCAGACGGAAGGCGAGGTAGTCTTCGTGGGCTATGGCGTCAGGGCTCCCGAGTACGACTGGGACGACTTCAAGGACACAGATCTAACCGGCAAGATCCTTCTCATGCTCGTCAACGACCCCCCCGTCCCTCAAGGGCCCGACAGCGAAGAGATATTCGGCGACCCGGCCATGACGTACTACGGCCGCTGGACCTACAAGTACGAGATCGCCGCCGAGGTAGGTGCTGCGGGCGCGTTCGTAATCCACCAGACCGGACCCGCCGGCTACCCGTGGGAGGTCATTTCGGATAGCGACAACGTTAAGTTCGTGCTCCCCAGCTCCGGCAGTCGGGACGATCCGCTCGACGTGGAAGGTTGGCTGCACGTGGACGCGGCGAGGAAGATTCTCGCGATGGCGGATCAGGATTTCGACCAGCTCTACGCAGCCGCCGCAACGCGATCGTTCCAACCGGTTCCATTGGGCATCACCGCCCGGATCGGTGTCAAGAACTCGATCCACACGCTCGATTCGGCCAACGTCGTGGCCAAGCTCGAGGGCACCCAGTTTCCCGACGAATGCATCATCTATGTGGCTCACTGGGACCACTTGGGCATCGACCGCTCGCTCGAAGGCGATCAGATCTTCAACGGCGCTCTAGACAACGCCAGCGGGACGGCTGGCCTCCTCGAGATCGCCGAAGCGTTCGGCCGTCTCGAGGAGAGTCTGCCCCGGACCGTCCTCTTCCTCGCGGTCACTGCCGAGGAACAAGGACTTCTCGGATCCCGCTACTACGGCCGGAACCCGCTTTACCCTCCAGAAAAAGCCGTGGCCGCGATCAACATGGACGGCCTCAACCTGTTGGGCCCAACGCGCGACGTCACCGTGATCGGGATGGGCCAGTCGACGCTGGACGAGCTGGCGGGGCGCATTGCGACCGAGCAGGGCCGCATTCTGCGCGCCGATCCGGAGCCGGAAAAAGGCCTCTACTACCGCTCCGATCACTTCGAGTTCGCCAAGGTTGGAATACCCGCCTTCGACCCGGATAAGGGGATCGAATACATCAACCAACCGGAGGGCTGGGGAATCGAGATGCGCGAACAATACACCAGCGAGGATTACCACCAGCCTTCAGACGAGGTCAAGGACTTCTGGGACTTGTCGGGAGCGGTCGAAGACCTGGAGCTATTCTACCGAATGGGCCACGAGCTAGCCTCCGGATCGGACTGGCCGCAATGGAGCGAGACCAGCGAGTTCCGCGCCATTAGGGAAGAGAGTCAGAATCGAGCACCGTCTCAGTAGACCCATTCATCGGTCACTCCGGCAAGGCGGGACCAACGTAGCTGTTGGGCGGTCAAGTCTTCCTCATAGACTACTCGAACGTCCGTGATTTCTTTTCCGTCCGTGCCGCCGCCCACGGGGACGAGTTGCGGAAAAACGAAAGCCGTCGCGTTGGGAATTCCTAGTTTCGCCGCCCTGGTCTTGATATTGTCCCGCCATTCCAAGTTGACTTTCGTGCCGAAACGGTCGAATAGCGCGTTGGCACCCTCTCCGTCCCCGGTCGACTTGATTACTTGGATACGACCGAGCAAATCACCGACTCCCCTTCTTGCCGCGTCGAGGTCGGAGACTTCCACGTAGAAGTCACCGTTGCGTTGGATGACATCCACGCCGTACTCACGATCGCCGGACTCGCCACCCGAGACGAGATACATGAGCACTAACTGCTGGCCCTTGTCGTGCGCTTCGCGGATCGTGTCGTCTTCATACCGTCGAAAACCGTTTAGGTGTCGCTGGAGGTAGCCCTGATACATCGCGAGGGCGACGTCCCGTTGCTCGTCGGCACCGAATGCACCGATTTTGACCAACTTGGGATCGAGAACATGATAAAGAGCCACCAAATCGGCACGACATTCCTCGAGGGCGGAATAGGCCCGTCCTATCACCTGTCGTGGATCTTCGGATAGCGACGCGTCCGGCTTTCCCGAGCCGTGCCCGATCACCTCATGCATGTAGACCTCCCAGGCTCGACCCTTCTCCCCATGTTCGCGATACACCTCTTGCACCTCGGGTAGGTAGAAACTCTCGATGGTAAGCGACCGTAGCCCTTCAGAGTGGGCGGTCTCGATGTTGAGGAGAATGGTATTCTTGCTTCCGACGTCGCGACGAATGTCGGAATAGTTGGGAAGGTTGTAGGCGGCCGGGCTGTAAGGTCCACTGTCCCCTGTTTCGACAAGCACCTTGACGACGTTCGCCACCGGTGTGGTCACGGTCTCTCGCTTGTATTTGTCCGGCCACGGCATCCGCCCCTCGAAGTAGAGCGTGTTATCGGCAAGCCTTCCGACGAGCTCCGAGTCGGCAATGAAACTCACATTGGCTTCGAAAGCGCCGATGATGCCTCGGGGATCGGTGTATTGCTCGACGAAACCATTCAAATAGTCGACGACGCTCTCCGTCTTGAGCCAGTGGACGCTGTATTCGCGGAAGAGCTCCTCGTCGCCGGTCTGGTAGTAGTCGAGGAGGGCTCTCAGGCCGTCCGCCTGCTTCTCGTTCTCGGCAAGCGGCAGCGCCTTGCGAAGAAAATGACTGATGGTACGGAGTTCCCGATCGAAGAGCGCTCCGATGCGATACTCCTGCGGCACGACCTTCCCCTCTTCGTCCTTACTGAAACGCACGTTGAGCTTCTGGTTCCAGAAAGTCAGCACCGACTCCATGTCTACCGACGTGATGTCGGCATCCCAAAAGTTCACGGCGCTTTCGGCGATGACGTCTTTGCCTGCCCCCTGCTCGGTCCGGACCGGCTCGAAGTCTTTGTCGAAGATGGACGGCTCCAACCGAGCGAGTTTTTCTCTTAGCATCTCTCCGGATGAGACCTCGATGTCGGCACCCCGGGCCTGCGCGTGCTCCGCAGCCTCGGTGAGCATCGCGAACGACAAGGCATTGGGCACGACTTTGGTTCCCTCGATGGAGTCGTACTGTCCATGGTTGATCCAGATGTACTTCAAGTAATCGTGGATCGCATCCGTTACCTCCGGGCGCAACCTGTCTGCGTGAAGATGGATCGCCTCCAGCAGTGCCTTGATCTCGAGGGCGTACCGGTGATTCTGAACGTAGAAAATATCGTTTCCGGCGATGGCCGCCCGATAAAGGTAGTAGGCCAGCTTCTTCTGCTCGAGACTCAAATTCTCGAACCCTTGCGCTTCCGCGCCCAAGATGAGCCAATCCCGGCCATCGTTCCCGAGACGCTCCAACTCCCCGATCATCTTCTTTTCCGCCACAGCTTGTGTCTTCCCTCCCACCAGTAACACTCCGGTCAGCCCGCCGAGGGCAGCGAGCCGTACGATCCACTTCCCGTTCATGAGAAGGTCCTCCTCTAGCCATTCTACTTCACATCTGCGGGGTAGAAGCATCCACGCCAATGCGGGTCACTCCATCCCGACGTACCGACGCGAAAACACGCCACCGTCAATCTATAAGTAGGCCCCTAAGGGTCTGGGCAAGAATAAATGCCGATTCTTGGGCGTCGAGGCACCCGTCTGGCAAGGCGCGAGAAGTGAATAATATCTGGATATATGGGCATTCTTCCAGTTCGGCCGCTGACGCGGCCTAGCCCTCCGCTCCACAGGCTCGCTGCGGAAGGCGGCGAGCAACGCAGCCAGACGGGATGCATCGGCGTCCAAGAATAGGTAGTTATTCTTGCCCGGGCCCTAAGGCCATCGTAGGCCACCGGAAGCCGGCTACTCGAGGAGTTTCAGAAACTCCTTTTCTACCATCACTTTTACGCCGAGTTGACGAGCTTGCTCCAGCTTCGAGCCGGGGTTTTCTCCCACGACCACGAGACTCGTTCTCTTGCTCACCGAGGACGTTACGCGGCCGCCTCGCTCTTCCACCAGCCGCCTCGCTTCGTCCCGACCCAGGTGCTGTAAGGCACCGGTGAATACGATTTTCATCCCTCCGAGCAAGGCGGGTTTGTCTCCCCGATCCCAGTGGGGCTCGACTCCGCTGTCGCGGAGCTCCTGGATCACGCGGCGATTGTCTTCGTTTCGGAAGAACGTCGTCACCGAGCTCGCGACCTCCTGCCCGATCTCGTGCACCGCCGTCAGTTCTTCCTCTCCCGCTTCCATCACCGCTTCCAGGCTCCCGAAGTGTTGTGCCAGAACTTTGGCCACGTGCTGGCCTACGTTGGGGATCCCTAGAGCATAGAGGAACCGATCCAGCCCTCTGCGCTTGCTGGCATCCACCGCACTCAACAAGTTGTCAATCGACTTATCGGCGAATCCGTCGAGACCTGATAGGTCTTGCTTCTTTAAATGATAGAGGTCGGCTACATCGTTCACAATCTTTCGCTCCACGAGCTGCCGTACGGTTTTCTCGCCGAGGTGCTCGATTTCCATCGCTCCCCGGCTGGCGAAATGCTCGATTCCTCCCATCTGCTGGGCGGGGCAAATCAACCCCCCCGAGCACATGTGATAGGCACCCTGTTGGACCACGCGGGAACGACATGCCGGGCATGTGTCAGGCATCACGAAACGCTGGGTTCTGCGTTTCTTTTTTTCTCTTAGAACCTCCACGACTTCCGGTATCACGTCGCCCGCCCGCCGCACTCGAACGGTATCTCCCACCCGAACGTCCTTGCGATCCACCTCGTCCTGGTTGTGAAGTGTGGCACGACTCACCGTCACCCCACCCACATCGACTGGACGCAAAAGAGCGACCGGCGTCAACTTTCCGGTACGTCCGACCTGGACGGTAATGTCCATCACCTCGGTCACCTCTTGCCTGGGTGCGAACTTGAAGGCCACCGCCCATCGCGGGCTACGCGAGCGTTCCCCGAGCTCCGCCTGTTGAGAGCGGAGATTCACCTTGATGACGACGCCATCGATCTCGTGGTCCAACGAGTCCCTCTGGGCTTCCCGTTCGTCGTGGTAGTCGATCGCCTCCCCGACGTCCTTGCACACGCGCGCACTCGGATCCACCCGGAAGCCCCAATTCGCTAGCATCTCCAAGACCTCCTTCTGCGAATCCGGCCGTACGCGATCGGCGTTCATGATCTCGTAGGCAAAGAGTGCGAGTGGCCGTTCGGCGGTCACACGGACGTCGAACTGACGTAGCGCCCCGGCGGCGGCGTTGCGAGGATTAGCGAAGAGCTCCTTGCCGGCCTCGGCCATGCGGCGATTGAGCAATTCGAAGTCCGGAAGGCGAATGATCGCCTCGGCCCGAATCGCGATGGTACCAGGCGCGGGACGCGGATTCGTACGGAGCTTCAGAGGAAGACTGCGGATCGTTCTCAAATTCTGGGTAATATCCTCACCCACCGCGCCGTCTCCCCTCGTGGAGCCGCGCTCGAACCTCCCGTCGACATAAACCAGCTCGACCGACAGTCCATCGAACTTGGGCTCCGCCATATAGTCGAGCTCCGCGTCCCCCAAACCCTTTCGGACGCGCTTATCGAACTCTCGAACCTCGCTCTCCTCCATGGCCGACTCGAGCGAGAGCATGGGCGCAAGGTGCGCGATCTCGCCAAAGCCTTCCTGCACCTCGCCCGCCACCCGCTGGGAGGGAGAGTCCGGCGTAACGAGATCCGGGTGCTCCCGCTCGAGGGCAAGGAGCTCCCGCATGAGAGCGTCGTAGTGAGCGTCCGCGATTTCGGGGGTACTTCTGACGTAATACAAGTAGTCGTGATGCCGGATTTCCCGGCGAAGCGCCTCAAGTCGTTTTGCGGCTCGATCCTTCGTCACCAGATGCCTCTTCTTCAGACTCTCCAGCGCTTCTCAGGTTCAGGAGCTTGGTGATCCGCGCCTTCAACTTCTCCATTTGCCTCCACGGCCCCGGGTGTCTCCGCTTTAATGTCTCGACAACTTCCCGGGCGTGACGGTTCTCAGTCGCCAAAACCGCCAGACCGAGAAACAGAAAGAGGACTCCCTGCAGAATGGGAAGAAAGAGCCCAACGACTCCCAGGATCAAGAGGCACACACCTACGACAACCTTCGTCATCCTCCATACGGGGTGAGCGGCCTTCTTGGGAGACACTATCTCTCCGACTTTCCCCGTTCATCGAGCACACGCCGCGCCTTCTCTAGCACCCGACGCTCGTTTGCAAACGCAAGCTTCCCAATGGCCTCGGAAATCGGAAACCACTGTGCGTCGTCGACCTCGTGGTCATGAAGCGACGTGTCTCCTCCGGTGTGGCGAATCAGAAAGAAGTACACCAACTTGTGGTGCCGCACCGCGCGGCCTTCGGCCTCTTTCCAAACGAACCAATAGTCAATCTTGTCCAGCTGTTCTTCGACTTCACCTTCCAGCCCGGTCTCCTCCCGCACCTCCCGGGCGGCGGTGTCCGCCAGCGGCTCTCCCTTCTCAACCAAACCCTTGGGAAGCTGCCAGCGACTGCCACCCTGCGTCGAGATGAGACACACGAGAGGTGAGGACTCGGACCCGTCCCGATAGATGACGCCGCCCGCCGAGATCTCGAACTTGACCTTCGACGAGGCAGTGCCAGAACGGGGCATGGACGCGATCTAGTGTCCCCGAAGCTTGAGCTGACAGCCGAGCACCATTCCAAGGCCGGCGAGCAGGGGTAAGCGCATGCTTCATCTTATCCGGGCCGGGCAGGCCGCGCGAGCTACCGGGTGGAGCTGGAGGAGGGACCCGCCGCTCACTCCCCCGACCGAAACCGGGGGAGCTGCGCGTCGAGCATCGTGCGGAGACCGGGTTTCAAGCTAAGGACGCCGCGAGCCAGAGCGAGCAGCATCCCGACGGTCGCCTCGTCCCCGGCAACGCCGCCCTTGATTTGGATTTCGAACGCGGGTGCCCCTTCGATGACGATACGGTCGTAGGGCTTCTTGGCACCCGCGAACATCTGCAAATCGAGTCGGATCGCCTGTTTGCCTTTCCTGAAGCCGCGGCACACGTGGTGAATGCCGCTCACCTGCTGCGCTTTGACCTTGACATGAGGGGTGCGGATCGACTTCTTGGCGAGCACCGGCTCGAGCTTCTCGGTAACCCGATCGAGCTCCCATCCAATACCCGCTGCCAAGAGGTGAAGCGACTCCAGGAGCCCGACGTGCCCGACCTGTCTCTTCCGGCACCCGCGGCGGAACTCGACGAGACTCATTCCCGCGCCGACTTTCTTCTGAAGCGATCCGCGTCGCCCTGCGGCATCGACCACTCGCTCGACCAGGATGGACCTGACTTCCTGGCACGGGGCGGTAGAAACCAGCGGAAGAGTGTCCATGACGAATCCGGGGTTCACACCCGTACCCAGGACCACCGCTCCCTTGGAACGCGCCAGGGCATCGAGCTCCCGGGTGAGCTTCGGTTGCTGCACCGACGGAAACAGGAGCTCTTCACAAGTGCTGACCACGCTCGCCCTCGCTTTGAGACACTCTTTGAGCTGCGACATGACGTCCTTGAGGTGCGACTGGGTGGAGTGGAGGACCACGTCCGGCTCCCCGTTCGCCAGAACTTCCCCGGGCCGGTCAGAAACGCGGATCCCGCTGGGACGGCGCAGCCCAGCGAAATCGGCAACGTCACGCTGCAGTTTAGCGGGATCGCTATCGATAGCGCCTACCAATTCGATGTCTCGGCGGGCGAGAACGGCCCGGATGGAAGCGAGGCCTATTGGTCCGACACCATACTGAACGACTCGTAATCTCTTGGGAGAAGCCATCGACGCGAACCCCTTTCAACCCTTCAAGCTTGACCGCGAGGAACAGCGAACGGCTATCGAAGACCGAGATCTTAACTTAGCCTGGCCGTCCAGGACAACACTTCTCTGCAGCCAGGGTTTCGAAGCTCAGAAAACCTGGGTCGCTAGGTTTTCCTGTGTATTGCGGTTACGATGACGAAAATGGTCGGGAAAGTACCTCCGCCCAAGTGGGCCGTGCTCTTGTTTCTCGCCGTGCTGGTCTTGCACACGGTCATAGGCAGCATCTTAATCCTCCTACAACCGGATCTGGGCATCCTCTTTGGAGAGCTGCTCACCCTTTTAATCCCCACGGTTCTCGCGGTTGCGTATCTGCGAGCAGACTTTCGCGCGACACTTCGCCTGCGGCTTCCCAGCGCGGCGGACGTTCTCCTCGCCCTCCCCCTCGCGGTCGCTCTGGCCGTTCTCAACGATCAACTCTCGAATCTAACCAGCCAGGTGTACGCCATATCGGAGGCGCAGCGGGACGCCATCATCGAGCTGCTGCGGGCGGACACCACATACGAATGGGCAGTACGCATCTTCGGACTCGCCGTGGCGGCCGCGGTATCCGAGGAGATCCTGTTTCGCGGTTTCATTCAAACGAGCCTGGAACGAGGATCCCTTGGCCGCGGGGGAGCCATTTTTCTGACTTCATTCTTGTTCGCGGCCATCCATCTCATTCCTCAGGGAATGCCGAGCTATGTCTTGGCGGGAGCCGTTCTGGGCATCACCGCAGTGGCAACGGACAGCATCTTGATCCCCATCGTCATCCACGCGGTGAACAACACGGCGGCTATCCTCCTGCTCAACGTCGCCGACATGGATAGCCTCGGTCAGCCGGTTTGGATCCCGCCGCAAATCTTGATCCCGGCGGTCCTCATTTTCGCGATCACTCTCGCCTACTATGTGAGGCGAACGTCGGAGTCCGAATCGCCGGCGGCTCCATCGTTTGCTTCTTCTGGATCGGCTTCCGAACCGGACCCCGCGCCCACGCCCGATGTTTCCCCCCAGCATTTCGTCGATCCCCCCGCTGCACCGGTACTGAAGCGAAAAACGCTCGGATGGCTTGCAGTAGGCTGCGCCGCGGTGGGTGGATTTCTGGTGGTGCTCGGCCTCTTTCTCATGTCGCTGCTCTATTCACCTCAAGTCAAACACCAACGGATCCGTGACATGCAACAGGATTTGTTGGACACGCTCCCTCCCTCGTCACCGCGACCGTTGGCGTCTCGAATCACGGAAGAGTTCGACGCCTTGCTGGACTTCAATGAGTCCGGGCGGTTGGGCGTCACGGAGTTCCTGGGGCTGGTGTGGATCCACAGCGCCGCCCGGTACGATGGAACAATTAGTGAAGAAGAAATCGAGGCCATTCTGACACGGATCCGGCTCATCCTCCGTGAGAACACGCGCGTTCGCCACCTCTGAACACTCGCGGAAGCCATCGGTAACTTCACTGGCGGAGGCGGGCGCCGCTGAGCGCCCTATCGAGCGCCGCCATCACGTCTCGAACCGTGTAGTTGATTTGAACCGGAACGGATTCGTAGACGTTTCCCCAGAAGGGCTCCCTTAGGACACGCAGTTGAGAGTCCAACAGCCAGATCGTGGGTGTGCCGTACCGCTGGTGGTCCTGATGCCACTTGAACCGCCCCTGCCACGGCTGGACCGGACCGTAAGCCGGTACGTGAGCATGCTCATTGCGATTGTCCAACAAGCGGAAGCGAGGATCGTAGAAGATCGGGTCGAACGGAATCGTCCCGTCCTGCATGAGCGCCTCGGTCTTCTCCACGAATTCCGTCACCGCACCTTGATACCGCGGCGAATCGTCTCCTTCTACTAGAAAAACGTCTTCGGAATAGCCGTAACTGTTCCCGCTATAAACGGGAGGTGTGGCGACTGGGACGAACGTTACCCCTTCGTTTACGTAGTTGAAGTAAACGGTCCGCTGAATCGCGAGATCATCCGAGCTGTCGACGCACCAGAGCTGCCCCCGTTTGTCCGCCGGCTTTCTCGCATGGGCGCCCCCGAAGATCACGAGGCATAGTACCTTGCTGTACTCGTCGACCTGATCCGCTAGCGTGACCAATTGCTGATCGCGATCGAGGAAGGAGACCGAAGAGTCCACTTGGTCCTCGGGACGATAGCACTGCGGTCCCGCGTCTTGCGGGGAAAAGGGGAAGGCTGGCGAAGCCGCGAGCATGCCGGCGGCCACCGTAGTCGTCTTCAAGAACTGTCGTCGATCCACGCGTTTCATCACAACTTCATCGCCTCCCGAAATCGGTAGTGGGCGAACGGGAAACCAAGAAAATGGGCAAGATAAAAACCAGAAAGGAAACCAGGATGATGACGCCACCGAGGAGAGGCTGACGAGCCAGATTAGGTTCCGAGGAGATCTGATCCGGCCAGTACAGGAACGCACCTGCCAACAACAGGTGTGTGAAGAAGTTCACGTAAACCGCCAGGCCCACGCTCCTTTTCACCCCCGCCGTGCCAATCGCTACCAAGGCAGGCCATCCGACCACCGCGGACAAAACGAAGCTAGCCGCAAGGGCTGGCCAGGGAACTCCCAAGCTAACTAGAGGAAAACCGATCCCGGCGAGCTGGGACGAACAACTGGCCCCCAGCGCGCTAGGGTAAGGACGGGCTGCCCCGAGGAATCTCAACAAGGCTCCTTTGATTGGCAGGAAGATGAGGGTGAGGACGCCTGCCCTAATAAGAAGATCGACCGAAGGTGTGCCGGCGGCAAACCGAATCAGCGAGACCATCACAACAACAACGACGACGGCCAGGGCTATCCACCGGGAGGTCGTCACGAATCTTCCCCGAGCTCCCGAGCCACCAGGCCGTCCGCCGTCTCCGCAGCCCGCACCACCCGGAAGGTTTCGCCCTCGACCAAAACCTCCGCCGGCCGCGGACGGAGGTTGTAATTCGAGCTCATGACGTAACCGTACGCGCCGGTGTCCAGTATGGCCAGCAAATCTCCAGGGCGAGGATCCACGAGCGTCCGATCGCGCCCAAACGTATCCGAGGTCTCGCAAACCGCGCCCACGATATCCACGTTCTCTTGTTTTCCCTCTCGCTCCTCGAGGGGAACAATGCGATGAAACGCATCGTAGAGTGCGGGGCGCATTAAATCGTTCATCCCTGCGTCGACGATCACGAATTTCCGATCATGCACCTGTTTGACGTAGAGAACTTTGACGACGAAGGCTCCCGCCGGTCCGACCAGGACCCTCCCAGGTTCGACCACCACCCGGGCCCCCGATCGCGAAAGCCACGGAAGCACCTCCTGTGCGTAGGCGTCGAACTCGGGAGCAGGATCCTCTCCATAGGCAATTCCTAATCCTCCGCCGATGTCGACGTGATGGATGGTAACTCCGTGCGCCTTCAACTCACCGATGGCCCTTCCAAGCATACGAGCGGCCTCCCCCAGCGGCTCGAGAGTCGTGATCTGAGAGCCGATGTGGGCGTGAATCGCGCAGAAATCCAGCTGCGGAAACTCCTCGCGTCTCCGATAGAGATCCATCGCCGACTTCCAATCCAACCCGAACTTGGCGGTTTGGACGCCCGTCGCGATGTGACGATGGGTTTCGGCATCGATATCAGGATTGATGCGCACGCTCACCCTAGCGCGCCGATCGTTCCGGGCCGCAACCCGGTCGAGCAGAGCCGCCTCACCCTCCGACTCCAAATGAAAGAGGAGGACGTCCGCCTGAACTCCGGCCTCGAGCTCCCACTCCGCCTTCCCCACGCCGGAGAAGACGATCCGGTCCGGGGGCACGCCCACGCGTAGAGCCAGCCCGAGCTCGGCTCCCGACACCACTTCCGCCCCGGTGCCTTCATTGACCAGGAGGCGAAGCAGAGCGGCCTGCGAGTTCGCCTTCAAGGCGTAGCAAATGAGGTGCGGTTGAGCGGAAAACGCACTATCGAGCTTGCGGAACCTCTCCACGAGCTCCCGCGAGCTGTAAACGTAGAATGGGGTAGGTACCGACCCGGCGACACGTTCCAGCAAGCAGTCTTCGCAGGACAGCTTGCCCTCGCTCGCGTGAAATGCTTCCTCCGACATCGAATCCGATTCCTAACTCCGGGAGCCTCGTGGCGCGGGTGCCATTATAGATGCTGGGGCCCGAATGAGCTTGGAGCTTACCCGGAAATCTCGTGGAGAACGCACGGCACCCGTTCAGGTGTCAATAGGCGTGGTATCGGGAATCGACTTGGCCAGACGCCCGTTAGACGCGGATGCGGTGCCTGTTCGGGCGTCAATATACGGGATCTTGCTATCAATCTTGCCAGACGCCCGTCAGGCGTCCGAGCGATGGGCGAATTTTCTGAGGAGCGTCTGGCCTTCGTTGACGATGACCACGGCCCCGCCGGCGAGATCCTCATCGAATAGAGCGAGCAGCTTGATGAGAAGGCGGCTTATGGAGTCGGAGTTACCGCGCACCTTCAGGAGGATGACGGAAGGCCACTGCCCTGGTTTCGACCCCACGTGTCGGGCAAGCCGCTGGTTGCGGGTTAGGACGACTCTGCTCTCCAAGGTCGCCAACTTCAGGATTTCGGTTAAGGGGAGATCTTCTGCGCCGATCTCGACCGAGTGAACCGCGTCGTGGCCCGCTCGCTTGAGCTTCTTGACCACGAGGACAGGGAATAGCGGATCGGCGAGTAACTTCACTTGGATACTTGGACACCCGTAGAGATTTGCGCGAGCGCGTCCGCAAATTTGTTCACTTCTTCGAAGGTGTTGTAGTGAACCAGCGAGGCACGCACCGCCCCCTCGCTCTCCGAAAGCCCCAGCGCTCGCATCAGTCGCGGGCAATGCTGGTGACCATCACGAACCGAGATGCCCTGCTGAGCAAGTCGTCGGGAAACTTCTGGCGCGGCGACTCCCTTCACGCTGAAACACAACGTCGGAGTTCGATACGCGTCGTAGTTCGGACCATCGATCCCGTAGATCTTCACTCCCGAGATTTCTCCCACTTGCCTCAGAAGCTGCCCGGTAAGGTCACGCTCGTAGTGGCGGATTGCTTGCATGCCGCGACGGATGTCACCACGACGTCCCACGGCATCCTGGGGGGCCAACGGCAACTCGCTCGAGCGACGACCCAGTTCTTCGATGTATTCGATCGCGGCGTCCATGCCGGCCACCGCCTCGTAGCTGTAGGTTCCGGTCTCATACTTGTCGGGGGCCCGGTCCGCCACGAAGTCCTCCCGGACCATCGGCAGCGAGTCCAGCAGCTCTCGCTTTCCCCACAGGAATCCCATGTGAGGACCGAATATCTTGTAGCCGGAACAAACCAAGAAGTCACAGCCGAAGAAACGAACGTCTAGAGGACCATGGGGGGCAAAATGCCCGGCATCGACGAAGAGATGGCCGCCGCGGGCGTGGATACGCTCCGCGATGGGAATCAGGTCCACGATCGTGCCCACCGCGTTGGACGCTTTGGTCACGGCAACGAGTCGGGTTCGGTCAGTCAGGAGCGCGTCCAGTTTCCCGACATCGAGACGGGCGTCCGACTCCACCGGCCAGAACTTCACCTCGATCCCGAGCTTTTCGAGCGCGAGCCACGGAGCGATATTGGCCTCGTGGTCGAGCCCGGTGACAACGATTTGGTCGCCCGTCGACAACAGCTCGCCGTAAGCCGCGCTCACCAGCCGAATGAACGCCGTCGCATTGAGTCCGAAGACGACTTCTTCCGGCTCGTTGGCGTTTAGGAAAACCGCGGCGCTCTCGCGAGCGTGTTGAAGCGTGGCATCGACCTCTTCCGAAGACCGATACCGGCCGCCGGCTTGCGCGTTGCGCGTCGTGAGATGGCCGGACACGGCGTCCACGACGCTCTGAGGCACCTGAGTTCCGGCCGCGTTGTTGAGAAAAACACGATCCGGCTCGGCCAGCGCCGGGAAACTTTCACGAACGAAATCCATTGGAAATTGCATTTCGAAATCCTTGTCAGCCGCCGGGGATTCGCTACCGCCGTCTGACCGCCGTCTGACCAATTTGATTGGTAAGATCCCGCATAATGACGGCAGCTAGTTAGTAAGATCCCCGTATATTGACGGCAGAACGGCCGTCTGGCCCGCGTCTGGCGAAGTTCATTAGGAGGATCCCTTATTGCCGCGGAGTAGATCGACCAGGTGCGCACTGAACTCCGAGCGAGGCATCACCTTCTCGCACCCGGCTTCACGCGCACGCTCTGCTATGTCGGGCTGCGTGTGACGGAGAAAGCCCAGCGTGGGAACCGCTGCCGTCTCGGGCTGCGACTTCAACCTTCTTAGCGACTCGAGTGCGCCGAGGCCCTCGTCACCCAGATCGAAGACGATCAGCTCCGCGCCGGCCCGAGCCTTTTTCAGCAAGTCGTCCTCAGAAGAAGCGAACGTCAGCTCAACCGACGCCTGGAGGGCCGCCGCCTCTATCTTCCCCACGAAAAACAAGTTATTGACCGCAGCTAGAACCCTTCGTGACATGGCAGACCTCACCCGCGCCCATTATAATAGTGGACAAGCAAAGAGGACAATTTGCCTATCAACTCCAAGCCTTCAGCTCTTCGAGACCTGTTTGCAGCCGCTGGAGCCCGATTCGCGACGCGCCGCGGCCGAGAGGTTCCGGAGGAGTTTGCGGGAGTCGGTGATGAGTATCGGGCCTCCCGGGAATCCGTGGTGGTGGCAGACCGTTCTTACCGCGCCCGCATCCGGGTAACCGGAAAAGACCGGGTGAGCTTCCTTCAAAACATGCTTACCAACGACGTCAAGGTGCTCGAGCCAGGTCAAGGCATCCCGGCAGCACTGTTGACCCGAAAGGGTACGTTGATCTCCGATCTCATCGTATATCAGCTCGGCGATGTCGTCTTGCTGGAAATGGAACCGGAGGGCCTGACCCCGGCTCTGGAGTCTTTCTCCCACTACCTCGTTTCGGAAGACGTCACGCTCGGTGATGCCAGCGATGAAGAAGCTCTTTTCTCCGTCGAGGGTCCAAGAGCCTCGACGCTCCTCGTGCGACTCCTCGGGGGCCGAACCGAGGACCAGTTCACAGAGCTCGAGACATTCCATTTCATATCGGCGCGTCACGGTGAGCTCGACATTCGTGTGAGCGCCGCCCGCCACGGACCGGGACTGGCCTTCGATCTAGCTGTGCCCGCGCGGGGTGCTGCCGAATTCCTCGATATCCTCCTCGACGCGGGTCGACCCCTCGGCCTTCAACTGGCAGGATGGCAGGTCCAGGAGATTCGCCGCATCGAAGCCGGCATCCCTCTACTGGGAACCGATATGGACGCGTCACATTTGCCGCTGGAAGCCGGTTTGGACCATGCGATCAGCTTCAACAAGGGGTGTTATATAGGACAAGAGTACGTGGTGCGCCTCGCCCATCGCGGGCACGTGAACCGAAAGCTCATGGGACTGACGCTCGCCGGTCGGACCGTCCCCCAAGCAGGCGACCCGATCCACGCTTCCGGGCATCCCAGTCAGGCTCATCAGGCCGGTCAGGCTGGTCAGGCCGGTCAACCCCAGCAGGCGGTGGGTCGGGTCACCAGCGCGGCATTCTCCCCGAGCCTGAAACAACCGATCGCGATGGGCTACGTGCAACGTGCCTTTCTAGAAGCCAACACGGCCGTTTCCATTCGCGACGGCCAAAACGCGCTCGAGGCCCGAGTCACCGCGCTGCCGTTCATCGACCGGCCTTGACGAACGTGCCAGAAAAGCAGAAGACAAGACCGTGCTAGAGTCCGGCTCCCGGCACGCGGTCGTCCACTACCACGAGATCGCCCTCAAGGGTCGGAATCGGCCTTTCTTCCTCAATCGCTTGGTCCGCAACATCGAACGGGCGGCGTCGGATCTCCCATTGAAACGCGTCGTTCCCCTTCCCGGGCGGTTGTTGGTCGAACTGGCCGATGTAGCGGCCTGGCCTCAACTTCGGGAGCGCCTTTCCACCGTGGTCGGCATTGCCAACTTCTCACCCACGCATCGGGTGGAGCTCAACGTCGAGACTCTCGCAACCGACGTTGTCCGCGCGCTCGAGGGCAAGCGTTTCGAGTCCTTCCGGATTATGACGCGGCGCGCCAACAAGACATTCGGCCGCAACTCGATGGAGATCGATCGTGAGGTGGGAGCGCGGGTGAAGGAGGCAACCGGAGCGCGGGTGGATCTGACCTCGCCGGAGATGATCGTCTATGTGGAGATCCTTCCCCGCGAAGCGTTGTTCTATTTCGAGAAGTTCAAAGGCGTGCAGGGGGTGCCGGTGGGCACCGCGGGTCGCGTCACATCACTGATGTCAGGCGGTATCGACTCGCCCGTCGCCGCCTATCGCATGATGAAGAGAGGATGCCGGGTAGACTTCGTTCACTTCCACAGCGCCCCGTTTCTCTCCAGAGCGTCGCAACAAAAAGTCAAAGACATTCTCGATCTCCTGACGCGCTATCAGTATCAGTCGCGACTCTACCTGGTCGCCTTCGGCAACCTGCAGCGCCAGATCATGCTCGCGGCACCGGCTCCCCTACGGGTGATCTTGTACCGCCGATTCATGATGCGCATCGCCTCCATCCTCGCCAAGCATCGGCGCGCCCGGGCGTTGGTGACCGGCGAAAGCCTGGGTCAAGTCGCCTCGCAAACCCTCGAAAACCTGGCGGTCATCGAGGAGGCGGCGGACCTGCCGGTCCTGCGTCCTCTTATCGGTATGGACAAGAGCGAGATCACCAGCCAGTCTCTAGCGATCGGAACCTACGAGATCTCCATCCTTCCCGATCAGGACTGCTGCCAGCTCTTCATTCCCGCTCACCCGGCCACCCGAAGCCGATTGAACGAGGTCGTGGCGGCTGAGCGTCAGTTGGACGTAAAACGGCTCGTCCAAACCGCGATCGAAAAAGTGGAGGACGCTCGATTCCGTTTCCCGGCCACAACCCGGGCCATGCAGGCGTCATGATCGGTGTGCTCTCGACGGAAATCGCCCCCCGTCAGAGCGATTCGATGAGTTCAGCCCAAGCTTTCCAGTAGTCGTCACCGCCAATGAGAAACGTATCGTTGTGCCCGGCACCGGGAATGGCCTTGAAGCGCTTGGGCTCCGAAGCGGCCTGGAACAAGCGCTCTCCTTGCTCGAAAGGAATCGTTCGATCGCGCGTGCCGTGCAAGATCAGAAGCGGCATCCGGATAGACGAGATCTTCTCCAGATTGTCGTAGCGGGTGCTGACCAGCCGACCGAGCGGAAGGAAGGGATAGACCGCGGCCGCCATGTCGGGGATCGAAGTGAAGGGCGACTCCAAGACCAAAGCGGATGCCTGCTTTTCTTGCGCCAGCTGAACTGCCACCGCGGCTCCCAGGGACTCGCCGAACAACACGATCCGACTGGGGGCAAACCCGCGATCGAGCAAGTACTGGTAAGCCGCCCGCCCATCCGCGTAGGTCCCCTCTTCATCCGGGCTCCCCTCGCTTTTCCCGTAACCTCGGTAGTCGAAAAGAAAAACGCTCAGCTTCAACCTGGATTGAAGGAGAAGCGTGCGGTCCAATCGGTGAGAGATGTTGCCCGCGTTTCCGTGACACACCAGGACGGCGAACACAGCATCCGGAACGGGAAGAAACCAACCGTGGAGCCGCAAATCGTCCTCGGTGCGCAGCCCTACCTCGTCGAAAGGAAGTCCGAGATCCGTCGGCGTCAGCTCGAGCTCGCGGTAAGGAATGTAGATGAGCTTCTTTTCGAAGAGCAAGGGGGCCACCTGCAGACCGACGAATGCCAGCAGCACAACAAAGAGCGTGCGCCTGCCTCCGGCCGCTCTCATCCTTGTCCCATTATGACAGACAAGGACCGTTGGTTCGGAGAATCAGGGAAAGAAGGCTTCCGGTGAGCGCTCGAGACGATTTCGCGCAAATGGCGGCGAGAGAAGACGACGCCATCGAGATCGATCGGGGCGCGTTGCTCATCGCGGCGGAGGAGTACCCGGATCTCTGGATGGACGAGTATCTGGACAAGCTGGAAGGTTTTGCTCAACGGGTCCTAAACCTTCTACACAAAGATGCCGGACCGCACGAAACATTGGCACGTCTCAATCAGGTTCTATTCGAAGAAGAGAGCTTCCGGGGAAGACAGCAAGGAATACTACGACCCGCGCAACAGCTACTTCAACGAGGTGATCGACCGGCGCATCGGAATCCCGATTACGCTCTCCGCCGTCTATGGCGAGGTGGCGCGGCGAGTCGGATTCCGTTTGCAGGGGGTTTCCTTCCCCGGCCATTTTCTCTTGAAGCATGAGATGGAGGAGGGAGAGATCATCATCGATCCCTTCCACCGAGGACAGATCCTCACTCACGATGACTGCCGGGCCAGACTGAAGGACAGCTCTCACGGCAAGCTCGAGTTCCATCCCCAGCAGCTCGCCAGCACGTCGCCACGGCTCATGCTGTTCCGCATATTGGGCAACTTGAAGAGCATCTACGTGAACCGCCGGGAGCACCCGCGGGCCCTTGGCGCGGTGGAGCGCATGCTGCTCCTCGTTCCGGACTCACCGCCCGAAGTAAGAGATCGCGGCATCCTTCTTTCCGGGGTGGGCCGCCCTCTGGAGGGCATCGGGAGCTGGCCCGATACCTGCGGCTGAAGCCCGATGCGGGCGATCGGGAGCGGGTCGAAGGCATCATGGACCGCCTGCGACACCAGGTGGGCATGTCCAACTAGTGGACTGTAACAACTGAACGTTTAGTGGTTTTAATGCGTCGTGACGGATCGTTGTAGGTCCACTTCACGGGCTTGGGGTCTTCGTTGTACTTGCGAATGTAGCGCATGATCTTGCGGGTCAGGTCGTGGGTTGACGTGAACACGCCTCGATGGATCAGGGCACGCTCGATCTTGGAGAACCAGAGTTCGATTTTGTTCAGCCAGGAGGAATATGTGGGTGTGAAGTGGAGTCGGACTTTTGGGTTGGCCTCGAGGAACTGTGCGACCTTGGCGGTCTTGTGAGCCGACAGATTGTCGAGGATGACATGTATTTCGCGCTTTCGCTTGTGGCTCGCAACCAGCTGCTCCAAGAAGGCGACGAACTCCTGGCTGGTATGGCGGCGGACAGTCTTGCCCAAAACCACCCCCGTCTTCGTGTCGAAGGCGGCGTAGAGAGAAAGCGTTCCATGCCGGACGTACTCGAAACCGTGTCGCTCGGCCCGCCCGGGAGACAACGGCAAGATCGGGTCCCGTCGATCCAGGGCTTGGATCGCCGTTTTCTCATCAATACAAAACACCGCAGCGTGCTGAGGTGGATTCATATATAGACCGATGATATCCGCTGCCTTCGTCTCGAAATCCGGATCGTTGGAGGCCTTGTAATGCTCAATTCGGTGTGGCTGGAGACCATGCTTTTTCCAAGTGCGAGCCACCATCATGTGATGGATTCCCAGCTTCTTCGCAAGTCGACGCGTGCTCCAGTGAGTCGAGCCGTCGGTCGGTTTTTTCTGCGTCCACGAAAAAATCCGTGCTTCCATCCGAGGCGTGAGCACTTGAATCGGACGCCCCTCGTGACGCGCGTACAGACCTGCCAGACGCTCCTCCAAGAATCGGCGTTTCCACTTGCTGATAAAAGGCGCCGTGCAGCCCACCGTCTGCTGCACCTGCGTATAGCTTGCACCGTCTGCCAGCAAGAGCAACATCCGAGCGATCCGCGCGTCATCCGCTCGACCGCGACGGCTCGAAACTCGTTTGCCAAGCTCCCTATGTTCCGCTTGAGTCAACACAACGGCTCTCCCTCGCATGAGAGAGATATTACAACTAAATACTTAAATGTTACAATCCACTAGTGCCCTGTATCAGTGGATTGTTGCCTAAATCTCGGCCCCTTTTGCGCGCTGGCTTCGTTGTGACATCGTCCAGTTCGGCCTTCGGCCTAGCCCTCCGCTCGACAGGCTCGCTGCGGAAGGCGGTCGAAATATCCCAGATATGACTTCGTCAACACGCTTCGCCAGCACACAAAATGACCTCGAGCTTTAGGCAACAATCCACTGATACAGGGCACTCCACCGCGACCGGCCCGGCTGGGCCGAGCCGACTTCACTTGACTTTACTTGACAGGGGGGATGTCCCGGCCGCTGTTGAATTTGGTCGGGTAGCGGCGGCACCTGTGAATACTCTTAGGCAGCAAACTCATCGCTGTCAAGAGATTTCTGTTTGCTTCTAAGCGCGTGAACGAGAGCGCCCATATGGCGATAGCCTTTGATACGCCGGAACTTTTTCTGCGCGGTGACGACGCCAAGAGCGGTCCATCGGCGAACCATGGAAGGACTCTACCAACGCTTGACGTTTCTCGATACTCTGCGAATGGTTCCGTTGAGATTCTCAATGGCGTTCGTCGTGGCAAGAGACTGGCGAAGTAAGGCGGGCAGCGCGAGCTTCACGACCGTGAGTGTCTCTTCCATCCCTTCACGAAGGCTTCCGGCAGCTTCGTCGTAGCCGTTTCGCTCGAGCCACGACACCAATGCCTGAAGTCGCTTGCGCGCCTTGTCGGCACTCTTGCACTTGTAGGCTTCCTTCATCGTCTGGAGCACGTAGGCGTGACGAGACTTGGGAAGGTACGAGCGAAGATTCTGGAGTTTATGGATCTGGCACCTTTGGATGACCGCGAGGTCCCCCAAAACGTCGACGAGTGCCTTGCGGATGCCTTTGCCTCCGTCCACTACGCAGAGAATCGACTCATCGACGCGCAAGCCTCGCTCGAGAAGGTCCTGCAACATCGCGGTGCACACCCGAGAGTTCTCCGTCGAGCCCAGCCATATACCCAGGGGCACCTTCGTTCCATCTATTGTGATACCGAGAGTTACGACGACGGTCTGTCCGGCCACCTCAAGGCCATCCAGCATCAGTGCCGCAAGCTCGAACTCCTCTAGCCGCCGAGACAGGTATTCCTCGAGCTTCTTAGTCGTCTGGCTCACGAGGTGACGGCTGGCGGCACTCTTACTCGTGCCACGAGACTTCAACTTGGCCGCGGGTTTGTCCAGACTCGATTCGTAATTTCGGGTCGATACCCCCACCAAGATCTGATTCAATACTCGCTCTGGAAGCGGGTCTTCTTCGCGGAAGGCTTCGAAGTGTGGAAGCGACGCCTCCTCGCCCGACTTCGAGCGAACTCGAGGTCGCGACACTTGGATGCGACGACCACCGAAGCTCAGCTCTCCGTTCGTGCTCCCACAGTGGTTATGAGTTCGCTCCTTCTCGTGCTTGCCCTTGAGCCCCGCGATCTCCTCGGCGTCCTCTCTGAGCAGTAGGTGCAGAGCTGTCAGTCCTTGCTCGTACACCCATTCCGTCAGATCCGCCTTCGTGGCCGCGATCCCAGCTATCATCGGTAGCAGTATCTGACCGACTTGGCCAACTACCTTTTGCCGATGTAACGCGAACGTCGTCACCGCACCGGCGGCGACGAAGCTTCAGCCCGGAGGCCGCTACTCGGTGGAGTTCGCGACCGAAGTGGCCATCAGCAAGTACCTGGACCATATGCCTCTCGAGCGCCAGGTTCGGATGATGCGCCGCGAAGGGCTAGATATCGACAGCCAGACGCTGTGGGACCAGCTGAACGTACTGGCACGTCATCTGAATCCGGTGTACGACGCTCTGGGAGAGAAGGTTTTGGAGTCACCCGTCATCCACGCCGACGAAACGCGGTGGCCTCTGATGGGCTCGATGAAGAAGTCGGCGGGCACGGTGTGGGGCGTTTCGAGTCCGGACATCGCGTACTACCGAATGCTGCCGACGAAATCGACGGAAGATGGCCAAAAAGTGCTGGGGACCTACTCCGGCATCGCGGTTGTGGACGGCTACGCGGTGTACGAGGTGCTAGCTCGTGCCGGTCCAGACGGCTACGCGGCTCGTGCCGGTCCACAGTTTCGTCTCGCCCACTGCTGGGCGCACGTGAAAAGAAAGTTCGACGAAGCCAGCGAGCACTACCCGCAAGCTTGCTCCGAAGTGCTTCGTTTGATCGGAGAGCTGTACGAAGTCGAACGCGAGGTCCCGGGTCCGTTTCCCGGCGATGAAAAAGCTCAGAAACTGAGACTTCGTTTACGCAAGCAACGTTCGCAGCGGATCTTGAAAGCGATTCGGCAATGGGGCGAGAGCCAAAGAAGATTGCCGCGAAGCGACTTCGGCAAGGCGGTCCGCTACATGCTGGAGAGATGGGAGACACTCACGCTGTTCGCCGAAAACCCTCTCGTCTGGCTTGACAACAATCACGCCGAGCGCGCCCTGAGGGAACCTGTCGTCGGTCGCAAAAATCACTACGGCAGTCGAACGAAACGCGGAACCGACGTCGCAGCGCTGTTCTACACCCTGTGCGAGACCGCGAAGCTTCAGAACGTCGACCCCAGGGCCTACATGCTCGAAGCGGCCTACGCCGCCATCAACCAGCCAGGAACCGTGTTACTCCCCGACGCCCTACGCGACAACTCCGCTGCGTGGCTTCTCCTCCGAATCGCGACGTTCCAACCCGCTCCAGTGGGGCACGGCGAGGAGTTACCCAGGAAACGCAGCCCACCTTCCACGTTTTCGGCTCCGCTCAGCCACTGGGATTCGGTGGTGTCGACTATGAAGGCTGGGTCACCGAGTCCAGAGACCTCGGCCATGCCGGATTCCGTGAAGCTCCCCGGACCTGTCCCGATTCCGCTACCAACAGATGCGGGTAGGTAACCTCGAATCGATTCAACATGATGCGCGAGTAAGCGGCGCCGGTGTCCCCGACGTTTTCGAGCTCGAGGAGGTTCTCTCCTTCCAGAAGAGCCCCGGGAAGAAGCTCGATGTGGCTCATCCAGGGGAGCTCACCCTCGAGAGTGAAGTCGTCTATCAACATGCCGTTCAAGTAGATCCGTACGTGGTGATCGGGCTCGGTCGGCAGGTTGGTCGTTCCCTGGATCAAGACCTTAAGAGAAGCCATCTCCGAGGTCGGTACCAGGTCATGGACCTGAAAGGGATAGGCCTTGGTGACGGGAGCGAGCAGGAAGTCCCATAGCCAGACATCGGGAGCGGTGGTGAGTCTTCCTTGAAAGAGGTGGTTCTCCTCGAGGCTTAAGGTCTTCCAGTAGTGGTCGACGACCGTACCGGAGGAGGGAGAAGCCGAGGCTGCTTGCATCTTGAGGCCTCCGCCCCCGAGAGAGAGCACGTAGACGGCTTCTCGTCCGTAGGGGTTGAGCTCTTCACCTCCGCTAACGAAGTACAAGACCGAGCCCGGCTCGAACTGCTCCTTATTGGGTTGGACGCGGAAGGCGACCGGCTCACCCTGATGGGTCAAGTTGAGTTGTTGGGTCTCGACGCCTTCGGGACGTTTCCCGAAGAGGGTTTGGTAGGTAACGCTGTAGAGACCGCTGTCGTGGGTCACGAGGTGAGCGACGACATTGCCGCTACCGGCATGGGCATTCCTCTTGCGATGCTTGCGACCACGGGGAGCCTCCGAGAGACAGCTCGTCGGGCACGGATCCGTCCCGCTTCCCGTGGAAATAAGAATGGCGTAACCTCCGGTTAAGCAAAACGAAACCGCGCCTGGAAAGGCGAGGAGGAGGATTACGCCATGAAGAAGCCTACCACCATATCGAAGGAGTCTGTAAGCGAGTACCGGGAGTTCGTCCAACTTCGGCTGCGTAAGCGGGTACTGGAGGCGATCGAGGTCGTGCTCGAGGAAGAAGTCAACCAAGCGCTGGGGTGTGGTAGCTACGAGCGTGCGGAAGACCGCCGTGGATATCGCAACGGAGCCGAAACCCGTCGCGTGACGACGTCGGTGGGAACTCGCGAGCTCCGTGTGCCACGAGCCCGCGTGCGAGACGAGGAAACGGGAGAGACGACAGAGTTCAGGAGCGAGCTGTTGCCCCGGTACGCGCGCCGGACTCGTGAGGTCGACGAGGCGATCTTGGGGACGTACTTGTCGGGCGCGAATAGCCGCCGGATCCGCAAAGCGCTGAAACCACTGCTCGGTGAGGAGCACCTATCGAAGAGCGCGGTGTCTCGCGTGGTTAGCCGGCTGAAGGAGCGCTTCGAGGAATGGCAGAACCGTGCTCTCAGCGAGGAGGTCTACGCGATCGTTTACCTGGACGGCTTCCACCTGAAAGTGCGGATGGCGAAACGTGTGATCAGCGTACCCGTACTGGTCGCGCTCGGGGTCGCGCCAGACGAGCACAAACGTCTGTTGTCATTACGTCTGGCGGTGAGCGAAGCCTCGACGCATTGGGGCTCCGTGCTGGAGGGACTCCAGGCTCCAGGACTCCGGGCTCCCAAGCTAGTGATCAGCGACGGCCACAAGGGGCTGACGAAAGCGCTTGCCTTCAGCATCGATCCAGAGCTGCCACTCGATGAAGTCGTTGGCGAGCGCGACCTGATGGCAGAACACGCCGCCCACGTTGGTGAGACCGATGTAGATACCGATGTCCGCTCCCGCAAGCAAAGATTCAATAGACGTCGGCTCGAATGAAATCAGCGAGGGGGAGCACGATGTCGTATTCGTCAGCCACGAAGTCGAGCGTGGCATCGATGTCGGAAGGACTCGAGGGAACCTCGAGCACGGCGTACGTGTGGTGCGCCTTGTCCAGAACGGCGAGAGTCTCTCCATCGTACCAGGCGCTTCGGTTCCCCATGTCGCCTTCGACGTCCGAGACGATCCGGTCCGGCCTACGGATGGCCATGGCTCGACGGCCCGTAAGCTGAATCTTCATGCCGCTCGGGTGGCGCTCGTCGAGCGTCGCCTCCGCGGTGAACGCGAACGCTGGCGCACCCGTGAGCGCGTCGGTCATCGCCTTCAGCACGTCTTCGACTTTCGGGTCAATGAAGCGAGCGGACGGAGCATCCTGCGCGACGGCGAGGGAACTGAGAAGAAGAGACGCGACGAGAACCGACGTGACCTTGGCCAGCATAGCTACATACCGAGCTTCTGATAGTCGTAATTCTCCACCGTAAGCTCGACTTCCTTGTCCGGATACTCGAGCGTCAGCCGCGCCGGATACGTCGGCCCGTCCTTCACAGCTTCAAACTCGCCCGTGAAGTGCACCGGCTTGTCCTCGAACGACGTCCGGATCTCGAGGTGCCGCATGCCGAAGCTCGCTGGGTCGATCCAGACGCTCATCGTGTCGCCAGGCACCATGGCATTCGACCCTTGAATGAGCACCTCGGTTCCGCTTTGTCCCTGGTCCTGGGCGACGGTCGCGTTCTGGGCGAAGGCCCTGTATTTTGTCCGGCGGCATGTGCGCGTATGACGCGACGAGCTGACCGAGGCTCTGCATCAGCTCGGCGAACTCTTCCTTCTTGTTCTCGATGACCTTTGCCTTCAGCCTTCCGCCGCCCCGGCGGCCGGCCTCCTGTTGCGCCTGTTGTTGGGGCGGCTCCCCAATCGGCGTTTTCTGCTGCTTCCCGTCGAGATCGTAGCGCACCTGCTCCAGTTTCACACTCTTCGACTCGCCCTCCATCTTGATCTTGGTCCGCGACTTCCACGTGTACTGCTCGAGAGCAGCGCTGTTCTCTTTCTGGGCTTTAGCGAACTGTTCCTTCTGTTGGCCGAAGGCGAGGGAGGCGAGTGCGATCGACGCGCCCAGTGCAGGAACTATGTATCGCCGAAGCTTGGATGTCCTGAGCATCGGGTCCTCCTCTCTCATTTCCTGACAGTTCGAAATCAGCTTCCGATACATTCTAGCCTCCTAAAAGAAAACTTTGAGCCTGAAGTTTACGATGTTAGCAGCGACGGTGTCGAACTCCTCGTCGAGAGTGTCCCGAGCGGCGTCACGAACATACAAGACCTCGAAGCGCAACCGGTCGTCGCGGCGATAGCCGAGGCCCGCCCGCGTGCGCCGCTTGGTCGCATAGCGTTCCGGCACATCGTCCGAGAGCGGCACGAAGAACTCGAAGTCGGCTTTCCAGTAGAGCGTGGCGTCCCGGCTGAGCTCGGCGTGGTTGATCGCCACCTTGAGCTCGATGCGATTCCGAAACCGCCTCTCGTGGCTGGAGCTCCCGTCGGAGTACCAGAAGTTCCGCCGTTCGAAGCGGACGAGATCGGAGACGGCGACCCGGCCGAATGGAACCGCGCACCTAGTCTTGGTATCACCTCGAAAGAGTGCAGGTCGCTCGACTGCCGGGTCGTTCCGACAGTCGCTTCGCCAACGAGATCCAGCCACGAATTCGGATAGAACTCGACGCGCGGCGTCACGTCCAGGTTTCGCCACACCTCGCCGCCCGCGTACTGCGCCTTCAGCTGGGCGTCGATCTCGACGAGGAAGCGGTCTCCTCTCGGGAAGCCGAAGGCCACGTTTCCCCATAACTGGGCGGACTCCTCGTGATCCTGAGCCTGCACGGCGCTTCCCACGAGGAGCGAAGCGAGGACGAGTGCGCACTTCAGCAACATGCCGTGTGGCTGCCTCATGAGCTACTCATGGCTCCAGAACAAACCTCACGGCTCGCCCTCGAGCCGCTTCATGCCCTCGACGAGCGGATGCCAGCCGAAGACCAGCGACACTCGGAACCGGTCCATGCGCAGGTCGGTGGGCTCACTGTCGTTCACCGTCGCCATGTAGCCCGCGGTGAGCTGCAGGTTGTCATTGATCTGGTAGCCGAGCGTGAGACCGAGCCCGAGGTTGTCCAGCTTTTCGCCCTCGACGCCATCCAGGCTAGCCTGGCCGCCGGTCACCCAGGTCACGTCGACTGAAGCCCAGAACTGCTCGACCAAAATCGCGCGTTAGGTGGCCGTCGAGCTGAAACATGGGATCGGTAGAGAGCCTGTGACCCACGAAGTCGTCGTTATCGCCGAAGAGCCATATCGAGGGGAGAAACTCCAGGGTGGTGCGCCGGCCGGGGACCCACGGTCCGAGCTGCCACACGATGGGGGCGCCGACGCGCCCCGTACCACCGGTTCTGTCCGAGGTTCAGTGGCTCCTCATTGTCGTACTCGCCGATGGGAAGGGCCAGGTCGGCGAGGACGTCGAGGGAGAAGCCCGGCTCGTAGCGCACGAGATCGGGGATGTTCCGGATCGGCTTCGGCCCGATGAGGTTGAGGTCGAGCTCGATTAGCGGATCGCCGAAGCCGCTGGCGCCTTCTCCGAACGTTCGACCGAAGATCGACGCCTCGCCCGAGAGCCGACCCATGGGAACGAGCACCGCCGCCATCGCCGAGCGGTCGAAGAGCGTAAACGTGTGGCCGTAGCCGGCCAGGGCCACCGTGGCCTCGAATCTCGCTTCCGGCACAACGGTATGGGCCGGGTCGATGGGGTTCGCGTTACCGCTCATGGACATGCCGATGACAGGCACGGCCGCCGATGAGGCTCTTCCAGTAAAAGCGCGGCGGCACCTGCGCGGAGGAAGGCGTCACGCTTGACGCCACGAAGGCGATTCGCCAGCGCCCGAACCCATTTCAAGCTTCGGACCTGGCTCATTGGTTCGGCTCCTTTACCATGTCAGGGGGCGGCACGAACTGCCGCTTGTAGATGAGCGGCGGATATCCTGGATTATTCGGGAAGCGCTGCGACATCTGGTCCTCCAAGCCCTCGTAGACGGAGCGGCTCGGAAGGATCACGTTGTTCGCGCGGACGTAGTCGTCCCAGCTCTCGAGCAAGGCAGCCACTTGCTCCGGCCGCTCCGAGGCCATGTCCTTGCGCTCTCCGGGGTCGGAGGCCAAAGTCAAAAAGCTCCCAATCGCCCTTGCCGTACGGCTTCCACTGCCACCGCAGCTTCCAATTTCCCTGACGCACGGCACGGTTTCCGAAGAGCTCCCAGGCCAGATAGTCCTCGTCGGTCCGAACCGATTCGACGTCTCCGGCGAGCAACGGAATCCATGACTTGCCAATTAGGGGCGGCGTCCGGCGTCTATCGTGGGTCTCGGGATACTCCGCTCCCGCGATCTCGAGCAGCGTGGGCATGATGTCGGCGACGTGCATAACCGCGTGTTGGATGCTCCCGTTGGTACGTTTGACCGCCGGCCCGCTCACGGTGAGGGCGTTACGAATCCCGCCTTCGGCGAGCCAACCTTTGTACTGGCTGAAGGGCGTCATCGATACCTGAGCCCACATGGGTCCGTAGCCGACGAACGAGCCCGGATCGCCCCAGGCCTTCAGGTGAGTCTGGGACCAGTTGATCGCGGCGGAGAGATAGTTCAGCGTTCCGGGCGTGCCCGCGACCATCTCGAAGAGATCTGCCCCCTCGGCACCGTTGTCGCCGAAAACCTCGCCTATCGACTTCAAGTAATCGATGAGCCGGCCCACGTGATGGTCAAAGTTCTCCATCATCCCCGCGTAGAGCTCCATCTTCATACCGAGGAGCGCGCGTGAGGCCGGCGCGAGCTGGGTTGGGTCAGGGACGAACCACATGCGCTCGGCGAGCTGGGTGTCCCGGGCCACGATGCCTAGCTCGATTTGACGCTTCAGCCGCTCGCGACGCACGGCGTCCCAGCCCTTGTCGTATTCCCCGACGTGCCGGCCTCGCCACTCTCGCGGCAGATGATAGGGGTCATGCGGCGCTTGGTGAGCCACGTAGGCGAAAAAAGGTTGGTCGTCGGCCGCGGTTCGCTTCGATGAAATCGATCATTCTATCGGTATAGTGTCCTGGTCGTGTAGTAGTCCTTCGGAAGCTCGCTGAGGTAGAAACCGTCCTCGGTGAAGACCAATCGAGGCGAGACAGCAATGACGTTCCTCATGTCCCAGTAGTTGCCGCCGCCGTCGAGAAGACTGAAGTCGCGCTCGAAGCCGCGGGCGCGGGGAATCTTGTCCGGCGCTTTGCCCATGTGCCACTTGCCCGTCATGTAGGTGTGGTATCCCGAATCTTTGAGAAGCTGCGGCAGCGTCACGACGGCGTCGTTGAGGTAGCCTTCGTAGCCCGGCACCCCCGTCTGGTTCGGGGCGGTCCACTCGTCCATGTTGCCGAGGCCATTGACATGTGTATCCGTCCCCGAGAGCAGCATCGAGCGGGTCGGAGAACAGCTCGCGTGGGTGTAGAACTGGGTAAAGCGCACGCCTTCTTGTGGGCCGCAGGATAGTCGACTTGGCTTGCAGTCTCCAGTTGGCCCCGCCCCCGGAGGTAGCGACGAAGACCCCTTGAACACCCTCCGCCCGCCAACCATAGCCGACACGGGAACAGCGTAGATAGCCCTCATCTGGCGAAGGGACGTGGGCAAATGTGAGGCGAGTGTCGGAAAATGTCTGAGATTTCTAGGCCGACAAAGAAATCTGGTCATGCGGCTTCAGATCGGTGTAATGTTGTCGTCCAGAGAAGCCCTAAAACGGCAACCCCGATTCAGGGGCCGGGTTCAACCTTGCAAAGTAGGGAGATGATGATGAAAGCAACCACAAAACGTAGGTTTGCATTCCGGAGCATGGCGCTGGTGGCGACCGTGGCATTGGCGGTACTGGTTTTCTCCGTCAACGATTCGGTGGCTCAGGCAACCAACGAGAATGCCTTCAGACTGCTGACCTTCGAGGCCGGAAACAGCGGTCCGCGGCTCGGCACGACACGCGGGAATGGAGAACAGGACATTGTCGACGTGCACAACGCCGTCCTCTACCTGGTCAAGGCAGGGGCGTCGGAGGTGTCGGGGTTGGCGCCCATTCCCATCGACATGCGTTCGCTGATCGAAGCGGGCGATGCGTCGGTACGGTCGGTCAAGACAGTTCACGACACAATCACCAGGCTAAGGACCAGCGGCAGCTTCACGGATCCGGGCGGGGCGCAGCGCGTCTTCCATCCATCGGCGAGCGTCGCCTACCTTCCTCCAATCCCCAATCCCTCGAAGATTTTGGCGGCGGCGGGCGCCTACCAGCGAAAGAATGCGGACGGCACGCCCGGTAACTACGACAACGTCGAGTTCGGGAGCTTCTTCATGAAGCCTCCCTCGGGGATGACCGGACACAACACGGACATCAATCTCCGAGGCTTGCTGACGAGGGGCGTGTACGAGCCGGAGTTCGCGGCCATTATCAGCAAGAGGGCGAAGTTCGTCCCGGTGTCGGAAGTGATGGACTACGTCTTCGGTTACACGAATTTCAACGACGTGAGCTCCCGCGACCTGCCGGCGGGGCACCACGGTTCGCAGGGAAGCACCCTCAGCAAGGGGCTCGACACGTTCACGCCGGTAGGGCCGTACATCACGTTGAAGGAGGACGTAGATCCGGGGAACCTTGACCTCGTTGCGCACGTCAATGGAGTACTCCACACGTGGCCCCACGGCAACGGGAACACCAGCAAGCTGACGTTCACCCTCCAGGAATCGATCTCCTACTTGAGCGAGCGGATGACGTTGGAGCCGGGAGACATCATTTCGACGGGCGTCCCCAGCCCTTCGATGCCCTTCCAAGTCGGCGAAATGATCGAGATTACCATCGGAAACCTTGGGACCTTGCGAAACACCGTCGTCTCGGTCCCGGCGCCCGGCTGGACGCCGATCAAGCCGGCCCCTGGATCGTCGCCGCCGAGCGACAATTAAAGGGGCGTCTGCCTAAGTTGATTTTGGCATCCACGCCAATTCACGCCGGAAAGGGGGGAACGGGCGCGACCCGCTCCCCCCTTTCTATCCGATAGCGACGGCCTGCGTCTCGCCAGTCCGGATACGCACGCACTCTTTCAAGTCGAGGACGAAGATCTTGCCGTCCCCGATGTTGCCTGTGCGCGCGCCTTCGACAATCGCATCGATCGTCGCCTGCACGAACTCGTCGTTCACGGCCACCTCGAGTTTCACCTTTCGAAGCAGGCTTCCTGCCTCGGTGTGACTCCGGTAGACCTCGGCAATGCCTTTCTGGCGACCACGGCCCAGCACGTTCGACACCGTGACGAGGTGAACTTCCTTCTCGGTAAGGCGCTCCAGAACATCGTCCAACCGGTCGGCTTGGATGACTGCGATGATGTAATTCATGCTCCGCCTCCTAGTCCAATTGCGTGTAGCCGGCCTCACGGTGCTGCGTGAGATCGAGGCCGATACGCTCGTCCTCTGCGGCAACCCTGATACCCATCACCGCGTCGAGGATCTTGAGAATCACGAACGTGACGACCCCCGAGAAGACCGCCGTCACGAGCACTGCCTTCAGCTGAGCCAGGACGAGGCCCGGGTTGCCGTAGAAAAGGCCATTCGGGCCGCCAGGGTTGATTTCCGTGCTGGCCCAAAGCCCGGTGGCGAGGGCGCCCCAGATACCGCCGATGCCGTGCACGGCGAACACGTCGAGCGAGTCGTCGTAGCCCAGCTTCACCTTGACGACCGCCACGAAGAAATAGCAGGCAATCGCAGCTCCGATACCGATCCAAATCGCGTCGATCGGCCCGACGAAGCCCGCGGCGGGCGTGATGGCGACGAGCCCTGCGACCACGCCGGTGATCATGCCCAACACCGTCGCATGCGCGTTGATCCTCCAGTCCAGGATCGCCCAGGTAAGACCGGCGGCTGACGCCGCGACGTGCGTCGCGAGGAACGCGCTCGCCGCTAGGCCGTTGGCGCCGAGCGCACTGCCGGCGTTGAACCCGAACCACCCGAACCAGAGGAAGCCCGCTCCAAGCACCGCGAGCGGCAGGTTATGGGGCGGCGAGATCTTTCCCGGGTAGCCCTGGCGCTTGCCCAGCACGAGCGAGCAGACCAGCGCCGCGACGCCGGCGTTGATGTGGACTACGGTACCGCCTGCGAAGTCGATCGCACCCATGTTGCCGATAAACCCGCCGACCGCCCAAACCCAGTGGCAGATGGGATCGTACACGAACGTCGCCCAAATCAGCATGAACACGCAGAAGGTCGAAAACTTCATGCGCTCGGCGAACGCCCCGAGGATGAGCGCCGGGGTGATCACCGCGAACATGCACTGATAGAACACGAAAGCGGTGTGCGGGACGGTCGTTGCGTAATCGGCGCTCGGCGCGGCCCCCACTCCCTTCAGGCCCAGAAAAGCGAGCCCGCCGATCAAACCCATCCTGTCTGGACCGAACGCCAGCGAATAACCGATCAGCACCCACTGTAGGGTTACGATACAAATGATGATGAAGCACTGCATTAGCACCGAAAGAATGTTTTTCCTGCGGACCAGGCCGCCGTAGAAGAAGGCCAGTGCCGGCGTCATTGCCAAAACGAGCGCCGCGCTCGTCAGCAGCCAGGCGGTATCGCCCGTATCGATTGGACCTTCCTGGGCGAAGGCATTGGCCGGCCAGGCGGCGGTCGCAAAGAGTGCCGACAGCGCCAAGAGCGGCACTCTCAGCCATAGCATCGCGTTTCTCATTACCCTCTCCTCCTCTCTGGATAGGTTCGGACCTGTGCCAACGCACAGGCTCTGGGACAACCGCAGTAGTCTACGTCGAAAATCCGCGGTTTGTTAGACTTTCCTTCAGGAACCTTCCAGGCGTCTGGCTTCTGCGAGTTCGCGCTCGGCGTCCTGGGGTCGCCCCAGTCGGTTGTAGACGTCGGCGAGTATGAAATCCAGAGAGATGCCATGGAGGGCTCCGGGCCGAGCTCGAGGCCGAGCTCCGCGAGCTCCATAGAGCGTTCGAGATCGCCGGCGTCCAGATAGTGCTTCGAGAGATACAAGTGTCCGATGGCGAAACGCTCGTTGAGCTCGATGGATCGCTCGAAATGCTCGACCATCTTCTCGGAGCGTCCGACCTGGCCGTAGAGCTTGGCGAGGTTGAAGTGAGTCCGGAAATTCCTGGGGGCGACTTCGAGATCTCGTTGGTAGGCAGCGATGGCGCCTGGAACGTCCTGCTTTGCTTCCAGAATCAGCGCGAGATTGTAGTGGGCGCTCGGTAGATCCGGATTCATTTCCAGGGCAACCCGCACTTCCCTTTCCGCTTCTTCGAACTCTTCCAGTCCGATGTAGCACTCCGCCATGAGATTATGGAGCGGTGGCCGATCGCTTCCAAGATTTTTCGCCTCACGAAGAAGCTCGAGAGCCTCGTCGAACTGCTTCTGCAGGGCGTGGATGCCGGCAAGGCGAAAGAAGGCGCCGTTGTCTCGGGGATCGATTTCCGTGATGCGGCGAAATCCCGCCGCCGCATCGTCCAGGCGGCCCATCTCCTCGTAAACGGAAGCAAGCCCGAAAAGCGCCGGTTTGAACTCCGGCTCCCGGGCGAGCGCGTCTTGATAGGCTTGGAGCGCTTTTTCCCGCTCTTCCTTTTTCACATAAAGGTTACCGAGAATGCTGTGGGCCTCGAGTATGTCGGAATCCTCGGACAAGACCTGTTGAATCTTCGTTAGGGCTTCGTCGACCCGCCCTTCGCTGGAGTCCGTTCCAGCCCTCTTGATGAGGTTGAAGAGGCCGATCTTGTCTTTGGGATCGGCGAGCGGCTTGTCCGGATCGACCCGGATCTTGGACGGCCCACCCAGGTAGCCGAGAGCGGCGAGTTGCGCTTGTGTGTCCGCGTCGAGCGTGACCGGGGCTTGATCGTCGATATCCTCGGCGCTGTAGCGATCCGACATGGCCTCGAGCGTCTCCTGAAACTCGCTCACGGTCCTCGCACGCTGCGGTGCGAGGTTATTCTGCTGATTCGGATCCTCCGCGAAATCGAAGAGCTCCGGCCGAGGAGCCGCGATGTAGTGGAGGGCACCGTTCCGAAGTGATTTTAGATCGCTCCAACCATAGTGATTCCAAGGATAGAAGGACTCGCTATAGGCAATCAGCCCCAAGTCGTCTACCTCGCCGGTTACGAGATCCACGAGGCTCTCGCCCTGTACTGGCGCAGGGATCTCCGCTCCCAGAAGCTCGAGGAGTGTCGGCATCACATCGACGACCCGCACCTGAGCGGCCACCCGCCGACCGCCGAGGTCCCCGGACGGCAATTTCAAGATGAAGGGAACGTGCGTCGTGGCATCGTAGATGAAGTAACCGTGAGTAGTCTCGCGATGCTCGCCGAGACTTTCCCCATGATCGCCGAGTAATACGACGATCGTAGAGTCGGCGAGCCCTTTCTGCTCGAGCCATGCCATGAGCTCGCCCATCAGGCTGTCCACGTACGCCACCTCGCCGGCGTATCGACCGAAGGGAACGTTACCATATCGACTCAAATATGGCTCGGGAGGTTCGTACGGAGTGTGCGCGTCGTAGAGATGAATCCAGGAGAAAAACGGCCCTTGGCGAACGGAATCCATCCAGCCCACGGCCTCCGCTAGCACCTCGTCGCCACGGCGCTGTACGGAGTCGAGACTGCCCTGATGAAGCCCCAGCGAGAATCGAGGACGAATGCCGCGACGAAGGCTCCCGTGGCGATCGCTTTTCTTTCAGAGTCTCGGCGAGCGTGATCTGCTCGGCGTCCAGATAGTAACCTCCGTTGTCCCGCACACCGTGATACATGGGGAACGTTTCGGTGAGGATCGACGAGTGCGCGGGGAGCGTAAGAGGTACGACGGTCGTCGCGTTCTCGAAGAGGACACCCTCGGCTGCCAGGCGATCGATGTGGGGTTTCGATACGAGTGTTGCCGTAGCTTCCCAGCTTGTCCGCTCGCAAGGTATCGGCAGTCACCAACACGACGTTCATCGGTCTCCCCGATGAAGTTCCGAGGCCAGGCACAGCCCAGGACCGCCACAGCAGCACGGTGCCCAACGCCGCCGCCAAGACGCCAACAACAATCAAGACGAGCCACCGCTTGGAAAAAGAACCGGGTCCCGCGCTCGCAGGGGGCGCCGCGGGGGTTGGCTTTCGCTTTTTTCGATTCCGGCGACGCGTCATGGGGTTGTGTCGTGCTCAGGGTTGCCCGATTCTAGCCCGGCCACCGACGGACGACAATGCCGGTACCGCTCCCTCGCAGGGGCGAGCGTTTGCGAGTATTCTGACCGTTTCTACAACGCCGAGGAAATGATGGATAATCACCCAGGCCCACATCGACGGCGCGATCTATGTCGGTGAGGCCCTCAAGTGCAACGAACCGTTGAGTTTCTGTGGCGGCTACGATCATCGAAATGGAACCATCATCGATCGGCGCCACCCTTTGAACGGAATGAGCGCCTGCGGTAAGATATTAGGGCTACTATTCACACGAGGCTCCAGCACGACGACCGCCGTCTGAAGGCGGGGACGGCGCCGGCTGGGGTCATTTGCAATCGCGTCGACGCCTTCTTGTGGCTGGCCGCCATCGTGGCGGATGAAATGCATGGCAAGCGAGTCCCCATCGTTCTCGCGAAACCGGAGGATTTCGAGGTCTTGAAGACCGGCCAGCAAATCGAGAGTCTCGCGGATGGCGGTATCCTGTTCAAAGGAGAATCATGAAGACAAGTCGATTCTGGTTCACCGAAACCCTGACGCTTCTCGGCCTTGCCTTGACCGTTTCTGGCATTTCTACTTGGGCCGGTTGCTCGTCCGAACCGGTTTCTAGGGCCGCGGCGCCAGCACCGACACCCGCTCCTCCGCTGCCCGATAATCCTGAAATCCTTGCCACAATCGATGGGGATCCCGTGACCCTCGACGACTTCGAGGATGGCGTGCGCGCGCAGCTCGCCAGTTTCGAGGCTCAGTACCTTCGACAACGCCAGACCCTCATCTACCAGACGGTCCAGCAAACCGTGTTCGATCGGTTGGTGGAAAAGGAAGCGGCCAGACGAGGAATGGATAAGGACAAGCTCCTCGAGGAAATCAACAGCAACGTCCAGGTCACCGAGGCGGACGTGAAAGCCTGGTACGACGAGAACAGGAACCGTGTTGCCGGAAGATCTTACGACTCAGTTTCTCTCCAGATTCGTGAGTACTTGGCGGGTCCGCAAACGCAAGAAGCGCGGGAAGAGTTCGTGAAGCGGTTCGAGGGTGACGTCTCCTATTTCGTGGGGCCTTATCGGGCGAACATAGAAACCGAAGGTTCTCCCGCTACGGGTCCAGAGGACGCTCCGGTCACCCTGGTGGAGTTCTCCGACTTCGAGTGTCCCTACTGTGGCCAGTTCGTCAGCACGCTCGATCAGGTCAAGTCCGAATACGGCGACCGTGTGCGCATCGTCTTCCGGCAGTTTCCGCTGAGCATTCACCCGAGCGCCCCGAAGGCAGCAGAAGCTTCCTTGTGCGCGAACGACCAGGGTAAATTCTGGGAGATGCACGACTTGATGTTCCAGAACCAGCGCTTGCTGCACGTGCCTGCTCTAAAGGAAAAAGCCGGGCAACTGGGACTCGATCAGAGCGCCTTCGACGAGTGCCTCGATTCTGGCAAATACGAAGAGCAAGTAAAAGAAGACACGAGAGCCGGAACGATCGCGGGCGTCACGGGAACGCCCGCTCTATTCGTGAACGGGATCGCGGCGCCGGGCGGAGCACAACCCTTCGAAACGGTAGCGGAGTTCATCGAGCAAGAGCTCAGCCGTCTGAAATAAGTGAGTACGGCACCGGTTCAAGGTGGGCGGCGCGGGCCACGCGTCGCCCCATTCTCCCCTTTTTCCGCCAAACTGTTAGCTATCTCCTTGCCGGGGCGGCACCTGCCGCCATAATGGCAACGAGTACATCTCTGCGGGAGATATCCGTGAATCTGTATACAAAATCGGCCCTCGCACTCGCCGTGCTCGTCGGGGCCTCCATCGCCGACGTCGCGGGCCAACAAGACGTGCCTTTCAGCACACGCGGCTGGAAGACCGATTTCTCCAAGCGGTCGGTACCTCTGGCAGAAATCCTCTCGGGAGGGCCCCCTAAAGACGGCATCCCCCCAATCGACAACCCAAAGTTCGTGTCCGTGGACGACGCGGACGATGGGATGGGTGACCGCGAGCCGATCATCGTCTTCGAACAAGTTGGTGTCGTCCGCGGGTATCCATGGCAGATCCTCATGTGGCACGAGATCGTCAACGACGAGGTCAACGGCCACGGGTCGACCCGAAGAACAACACCATTCGGGTGCAGGGCGGCTGCCGCTGGGGCGACGTGGACCACGCCGCCCACGCCTACGGCCTCGCCGTGCCGAGCGGAACCACCTCCACCACCGGCGTCGGCGGTCTGACCCTGGGCGGTGGTGTCGGACACCTCAGTCGAAAGGCCGGGCTGACCATCGACAACTTCCTCGAGGCCGACGTGGTCCTCGCCGACGGTTCGATGGTGGTGGCCGGACCGAAGGAAAATGCCGACCTCTACTGGGCCCTGCGCGGCGGCGGCGGTAACTTCGGCGTCGTCACGTCCTTCCTCTTCCAGGGGCAGCCGGTACACACGATCTTCGGCGGCCCGACCCTGTGGTCCCTCGACCGCACCGAGGAAATCATGAAGTGGTACCGCGAGTTCATCCTCTCCGCGCCGGAGGAGCTCAGCGGTTTCTTCGCCTTTCTCACCGTGCCGCCGGGACCGCCGTTCCCCGAGCCCCTGCATCTGCGCAAGATGTGCGGCGTGGTGTGGTGCTATACGGGAGACCTCGCGAGTGCGGAGGAGTTGTTCGCTCCGATCCGAAAGCTCGAGCCCGACCTCTACGGCATCCACGACATGCCGTTTCCGGCTCTCAACTCCGCCTTCGACGCGCTCTACCCTCCCGGCCACCAGTGGTACTGGAGGGCCGATTTCTTTACCGAGATCTCGGACGCGTCCATCGTTAAGCACGCCAAGTGGGCCAAGGAGCTCCCCACCATGCAGTCCACCGCGCATCTCTACCCCATCGACGGCGCACCCCACCGCGTCGGTCCCGAGGACACGGCGTGGAGCTACCGCGAGGCCAACTGGGCCGGCGTCATCGTCGGCGTCGATCCCGACCCTGCAAAAAAGGACATTCTCCGCGACTGGGCGGTGGGCTACTGGGACGACGTGCACCCGTTCTCATCGGGCGGCGCCTACATCAACTTCATGATGGAGGAGGGCCAGGAGAGGGTCCAGGCCAGCTACCGCGACAACTACGACCGGCTGGCGGGGATCAAGGCGAAGTACGACCCCAAGAATCTGTTCCGGGTGAATCAGAACATTCTGCCGAAGGGATGAACGACGGGCTGGGACGCCCACGGCCGGTCAAGATGGGACTGAGAATTCGGAATTCATGGAAGGGGAACAACCACCCACCGCCTCGGAACAGGAGACCGAGAGAGCAAGAGTCCACCGGGCCCCCGCTGGGGAGAGAAGGGATGTCATCGGCGAGCTGTCCCAGCGTGCTCTTTTCGTCCCCGATAAGGTGAACGAAATCGAGCTCGGTGGCCGCGCCGTGTTCTGGGTGGCGCTCTTCCTACTGAGCTGGAGCGTCGTTCTCACGCCCCTCGAGCGAACCCAAATCGCCCCCACTTTCGTTCATCTCATCTTGTCACGGGTCAACCTCGTCTTTCACGAGGCCGGCCACATCATCTTTCAAGTCCTGGGACAGTTCATGGCGACGCTGGGAGGCTCGCTTTTGCAAGTGCTGGTGCCGCTGATTTGCCTGGTGACGTTCCTGACCCGGCACCTGAACCCATTTGGCGCGTCGGTGACCCTCTGGTGGATGGGCCACAGCCTGATCGACCTGGCGCCCTACATAAACGATGCCCGAGCCCAACAAATGATTCTGCTGGGCGGCGTGACAGGCCGGGACGTCACCTGGATACCACGACTGGAACAACATCCTGGCGTAGCTCGGCCTACTCGGTTGGGACCATACATTGGCTCGCTTCGCCCATCTGTCTGGCTCTGTTTTCATCGTGCTCTCGGTGATCTGGGGCGCTTACCTGCTCTGGCTTCAGTACCAGGTTGTCAAGGCGTGACGGCTGAACCGGCCTACGACGGGCCGGCTTCTCTTTTACGCGGGCGCTCCTGTTGTTCCCCTCAGACAAATCCGCTAGTCTTTTGCCCATGCCAGGATCCGAGACATTCCAGCTCGGTCTCGTTCAGATGAGCTGCGCGCGCGATGGCGAGGAGAATCTGAACCGGGCGGTGGCGAAAGTGACCGAAGCAGCTCAATCCGGTGCACAGGTGATCGCTCTTCCGGAGCTCTTCCGGTCACGGTATTTTTGTCAGCGCGAGGATGCGGCGTTCTTCGACCTCGCCGAAGAAGTACCGGGTCCGACGACCGACGCCCTGGGAGAGCTCGCTAAGAAACTCGAGGTCGTGATCGTCGCGCCGGTTTTCGAGCGCCGTGCGGCGTGCCTGTACCACAACACCGTTGCGGTGATCGATGCCGACGGAAGCGTTGCCGGTCTCTACCGCAAGATGCACATTCCGGACGATCCCGCCTACTACGAGAAGTTTTATTTCACGCCCGGCGATCTCGGTTTTCAGGCCATCCCCACACGAAAGGGACGGCTGGGCGCGCTCATCTGCTGGGACCAGTGGTATCCGGAGGCCGCCCGCCTGACCGCCCTTCAAGGCGCGGGGCTCCTAATCTATCCCACTGCGATCGGCTGGCACCCAGCAGAGAAGGAAAAAGAAGGTTCGTCGCAGCGCGACGCGTGGCGCACCATCCAGCGCTCGCACGCAATCGCCAACGGGGTCTACGTGGCCGCGGTGAATCGCGTCGGGATCGAGCGGCCCGATGCCACGAGCCCCGGGCTCGAGTTCTGGGGAAGCTCGTTCATCTGCGATCCGTTCGGCATCATCCTGGCGGAAGCCTCGGCGGAGAAAGAAGAGATCCTGCTGGCGGAAGTCGATCTCGGGCGCATGGAAGTCGTCCGGCGCAACTGGCCGTTCCTGAGAGACCGGCGGGTGGACGCCTACGGCGGGCTCGAGCAACGTTACCTGGATCCCGTATCGAAAAAAACCCAGAAAACCGATGGCTAGGCGCGTCGAGCGTGTCTCGGCCAAGCCGAACTCCACTCTCTCCGAGCAAGGCTTCCGAATGCCGGCCGAATGGGAGCGCCACGAAGCCACCTGGCTCGCCTGGCCGCACAATCGCACCGACTGGCCGGGCAAGCTCGCCACCGTGCGATGGGTTTACGGCGAAGTCGTCCGCAAGCTCGCCCCGGGCGAAACGGTTCGCATGCTCGTGCGCTCGTCACAGGAGTCGGCCCAGGCGTGGCGACTCCTCAATCGAATCGGGCTGGAGCCCAACCACGTCGAGCTCTTTCGCCTTGCGACCGATCGCAGTTGGGTGCGTGACAGCGGACCGCTCTTCTTGCAACGAAACAGGTCGCCAAATGTAGCGGTCGCCCGTTTTCGTTTCAACGCCTGGGCTCGGTACAACGACTGGCGAAAAGACGATCGGGTGCCGGAACGCGTGGCCAAAGCGCTCGCCTTGAAGCTGCTACTGGTCACGCTCAACGGACAGGACATCGTCTTGGAGGGTGGCAGCATCGACGTCAACGGGCGAGGCACGCTCATCTCGACAGAGGAGTGTCTGCTCGATCCCAAGACGCAAGTGCGGAACCCGGGCCTCGGACGGCAAGACTATGAAAGCATTTTTCGCGACAACCTCGGCGTGACCAACGTGCTCTGGCTCGGCCCTGGCATCGCCGGTGACGACACGCACGGGCATGTCGACGACATCTGCCGCTTCGCCGGCCCCCGCACGGTTGTCCTGTGTGAAGAGAAGAACGCTGGCGAGGTCAACCATCGCCCGCTGGCCGAGAACCGGGAGAGACTGGAAGGGATGCGTTTGGAGGACGGAGGAAAGCTCGAGATCGTACCGCTACCGATGCCCGCTCCTCTGTCGTTCGAAGGCCGGCGCCTACCCGCCAGCTACGCCAACTTCTATATCGGTAATGCCGCAATCCTGGTGCCCACGTTCAACGACCCAAACGATCGGCTCGCGCTCGGGATCCTCGGAGAGCTATTTCGGGATCGTCCGGTGGTGGGCATCCACGCCGTGGATCTGGTGTGGGGACTCGGGACGCTTCACTGCCTCACGCAGCAGCAGCCTGCGGTGCCGGAGTGACCGGCGAGAACGGCGACAATTTCAGACAACAAACTCGCGCGCGAGACTGTTGCGCTATGCATATGGGTAAGCTCCGGTGGGCGACTAGCTCGATATCACGCCAGCTCAACGACCAGCATGCCTGGAGTCGAGATGGGTATGTCTGGAGTGTTTCACCTTCGTCCCAACCTGCCACTCTTTGTGACGCGGTCGCTACAATGACCGAACCTCCCGATTAACGACACGACGTCCCCACCGGGGCTTTGCGCGGGGGAGGGTACAGATGATATCATTGGCAGTATGAAGACGATATCTATCACAGTATCAAAAGAGGATTACGAGGCATTCCGGCGGGCGGCGAAACGGCAAAACCGGTCGATCGCACAACTCATTCGTGAAGCCATGGCCGAGTATCGGAGGGCACTTCTACCGGAGCGGACACGACTTACAGAACTTCCGGTTCTACCAGGCCATCGCCGGACGGGTGATCTGCCTTCCCGAGCCGAAATCTACGACGAGATATTTGATCGCAAGGAGACGGGCTCCAAGTGAAGCGAGGTATTGATTCGAACGTCCTCGTTTACACTCACATCCCGTCCTTCGAAGAGCACCCGACCGTTAGGGCGTTTCTTGTCGACCAACTCGCTCGATCCGACGTGGTCCTAGTTTTCACACCGCCGGTTCTCCACGAGTTCGTTCACGTTGTCACCGATGGCCGTCGCTTCGAGCCTCCGGTGGCAACGAGCGAGGCACTTGCCGTCGCACGTATGTACTTGGGACGGACGAACACGGAATGTCTGACTGCAGATGAACTCGTCGTGCTCGAGGCTTTCGATCTCCTTGAAAGACACAATCTAGGTCGCAAGCGGATTGCCGACACCCTTCTTGCTGCGACTCTCCTGCATCACGGTATCAGTGAACTGATCACCTGCAACGTCGGCGATTTTGGAGTGTTCGACGGACTGGATGTAATCGATCCCCGGTGAGTTTTGTCGGCGGAAACGCTCGCTGGACGGCCACGCAGACTCATCGTAGCCCGCCTACGCCGTGGCGGGCTTCTGCTACCCACGGTTTCGGCGAGGTCAAGCCGAAGTTCGCCCATGGAGCGCTCGCTGGGCGAACGAAGGCTGGCGGCGCCGGTTGCTATCAAGACCCTCGTGCCATACGATGTCCGCTTTACGGGTCGAAAAGAACATGCCTCTCATGGCCGGCGAGAAGCTCGGATCCTACGAGATCCTGTCCCCCCTCGGTGCGGGTGGGATGGGAGAGGTGTATCGCGCGCGTGACACCAAGCTTGGGCGTGAGGTCGCCATTAAAGTCCTTCCTGAAGAGTTCACGGAACATCCGCAAAAGCTAGCCCGCTTCGAGCGGGAAGCGAGGCTTCTCGCCTCGCTGAACCATCCGAACATCGCGACGCTCTACGGCGTCGAGGAGGTGGAGAGCCCTCAGCCCGAGCGCAGCGCGGAGCGAAGCGGAGTCGCGGAGCGAGAAGCCGTGGGGGTGGGGCCCCGCGGCCCTGAAAGAAGTCAGCCCTTCTTGGTCATGGAGCTGGTCGAAGGGGAAACCCTCGCCGAGCGCATAGCCCGCGGTCGCCTTCCTGGCAACACTGTGGATCTTGTGGCCAACCGCAAGCACGCCGGAACTACCCGTGCGGTTCTCGGTGAAGCTCGGGGCCGGCGATCATCAACTCGCCTCGGGAGCGAGCGCATGGGCAGTGCTTTCTCCAGACGGGAAGATGTTGGCCTTCGTGGGGCGGACGTCCGCACAGAGTTCTCAGCTCTTCATCCGGCTCCTCGACAGCCTGGAAGCCACACCGCTCAGCGGCACCGAAGGCGCTACCGGCCCTTTCTTTTCGCCCGACGGACAGTGGCTCGCGTTTTTCGCCTCTGGTGCCCTGAAGAAGGTTGCGGTCAGTGGTGGAGCGGCGCTAACCATTGCGCAGACGCCGGCCGCCCGCGGCGGCACCTGGGGACCCGACGATACGATCGTCTATACCCCGACCAGTACGACCGGGCTCTTTCGCGTTCCCCGCTTCCGGCGGGACCCCGGTCGAGCTCACGACCTTGAGAGAAGACGAGAACACCCATCGCTGGCCGTGGTTTCTACCGAACGGGAAGGCGGTGCTTTTCGTCGCGCAGACGCAAGGCGGGTCGTTCAACGACGCGACCCTCGAAGCGGTCTTCCTCGAGACGGGCGAAAGGAAAGTCTTGCACCGGGGCGGGACCTATCCGCGCTACGTCCGCTCGGGTCACCTGCTCTACGTCCGCGAGAACACACTTTCTGCCATGCCATTTGATGCCGACCGAATCGAGCCAACCGGAGAGCCCAGTCCTGTCATCGAAGGTGTTCGAGTCCCCTCCGGCTTAGGTGAGGCGCTCTTCGCGCTGGCCGACGATGGAACGCTCGTCTACGTCCCGGGCGTCGGTGGCGGGGTCGAGAGCAAGCTGGTCTGGGTCGATCGTGAAGGAGTGGAGCAGCCCGCGGCGGAAACGTTGCGAGCGTACCTGGACCCTCGCCTCTCACCGGACGGCCAGCGCCTCGCCGTTTCTATTATTCACGAGGCGGGCGGCTATGACACCTGGCTGCTCGAGCTGGGACGCGGCACCTTGACCCGCCTGACATTCGGAGAAGGACTGAGTCTAAGGCCCATCTGGTCTCCAGACGGTGAGCGGGTCATCTTCGCATCGAATCGAGGCGGTTCAAAATATTTTCTCCAAGCCTGCGGACGGAAGCGGCGCCGCCGAGCAACTGACGACGGGGGCCTACCGCATACCCACATCGATCTCATCGGATGGGAAGACGATCGTCTTCAGACAACATAGTGACACCACTGGCCGCGACATCGGGATGGTGCTCCTGGAGGATGAGAGCGAGCCGGAGATGCTCCTTCAAACCCCATTCGATGAGGACACAGGTATGCTCTCACCCGACGATCGCTGGCTGGCTTATGTCTCCAACGAGTCGGGTCGAGAGGAGATCTATGTGAGACCCTTTCCTGACCCCGGCGGCAAGTTACAGATATCGACCGAGGGTGGCACGGAGCCCATGTGGTCCCGAGACGGCCGGGAGCTCTTCTACCGGATTGGCGACAAGATGATGGCGGTCGCCATCGCGACGGAGCCGCGGCTTGCGCCGGGGAGCCCCACGTTGCTATTCGAGGGACGTTATCGATCGGGCTCGGAGGGTGGAAATCCCGCCACCGGCTACGACGTCGCGCCGGATGGCCGGTTCGTGATGATTCGAGCCGAAGAGGGTGCGGGCGGGACGCAACAAATCAACGTCGTCCTCAATTGGTTCGAGGAATTGAAGCGTCTTGTTCCCGCGAACTGACCAATGGCACTTGAAGCCGGAACTCAGTTGGGACCCTACGAAATCCTCTCCCCCCTCGGGGCTGGGGGGATGGGTGAGGTCTACAAGGCCAAGGACACGCGGCTCGACCGTACGGTTGCCATCAAGGTTCTTCCCTCACATCTCTCCGATAACGCGCGGCTCAAAGAGCGTTTCGAGCGGGAAGCTCGTGCTGTCTCCAGCTTGAATCATCCCCACATCTGCACGCTCTATGACGTTGGCAGCGAGAACGGCGTGGACTTCATAGTCATGGAGCACATCGAGGGGGAGACACTGGCTGACCGTCTGACGAAAGGTGCACTGCCTCTCGACCAAGCGCTTCGTCACGCCGTCGAGATCGCCGACGCTCTGGACAAGGCTCATCGTCAAGGTGTGGTGCATCGAGATCTGAAGCCCGGCAACATCATGCTCACGAAGTCGGGAGCGAAGCTTTTGGATTTCGGGCTCGCGACCCGCCTTCGCCAAGACTCCGGCGAGGCAGGAGCCGGCGACTCGAGTCTCCTAACCGAGCAGAAGCCTCTTACCGAAGAAGGTTCGATCCTTGGCACGTTTCAGTACATGGCACCGGAGCAGCTCGAAGGAAAAGACGCGGATACCCGGACCGACATCTTTGCTTTTGGGGCGGTGCTCTACGAAATGGCGACCGGGCGAAGGGCGTTCGAGGGAAAGAGCCAGGCAAGTTTGATTGGGGCGATCATGACGTCCGAGCCTCCGCCGATGTCTTCACTCCAGACCATGACACCACCGCTACTGGATCACGTGGTCAGGACGTGCCTGGCCAAGAAGCCCGACACGCGTTGGCAGAGCGCCGGTGATGTCGAGCGTGAGCTGAAGTGGATCGCCGAACCGGGTTCGGACGCTGACCGGCCCGAGCAGTCCTTTCGTCTGTCGGGTCGCGCGATTGCCCTAGCTCTGACGACACTCGTCGTGGGAGCGATCCTCGGCGTTATTCTACGGCCGGCGCCGCCGGCGCCCGAGACGCGACCCGTGACTCGCTTCGCGGTGGCGCTCCCCCCCGATCAAGCAACTTCAAGGGACGGCTCCGTTTGCTTTGTCACCGGATGGCTACCATCTCGTCTACGTTGCCGCCGGCGGGGATGGGCGTCCGCTGCTTTATCTGCGCTCGATGGACAGCCTGGAGGCAAGGCCCGTTGTCGGAACGGAGGGTGCCTTTAATCCCTTCTTTTCTCCGGACAGCCAATGGGTGGGTTTCTATGCTGCGGGTCAGTTGAAGAAGGTCTCCACCCAAGGTGGAGCGCTGGTCAACATCTGCGATGCGCCCAATCTTCTTGGCGGAGCAAGTTGGGGGTCCGATGACATCATTGTCTTTGCCCCTCTCAGCACAGTGGGCCTCCTGCGGGTTCCTGCTTCCGGAGGTACACCTGAGATCCTGACCACGTTGGATTCAGAAAAGGGAGAGATCAGCCATCGCTGGCCGCACTTCTTGCCGGGGGGCAAGGCGGTGCTCTTCAACGCAGCGAGCGGTCCTAATTGGGACCAGTGGCCCATTGTGGCCCAGTCGCTTGAAATGGGCGAGAGACGGGTGGTAGTGGAAGCCGGTACCCATGCTCGCTACAGCCTAACTGGTCACCTCGTGTATGTTCGAGCCGGGACGCTGATGGCTGTGCCCTTCGATCCAGAAGGACTGGAGGTTACGGGAGATGCGGTGCCTGTCCTCGAGGGTGTCCGAATGCCCAGCGAGGGGGCAGCAGAGTTTGGCTTGGACGAGTTGGGATCTCTGGTCTACGTTCCCGGTCCGGTTGGTGAGGCGCAGCACAGTCTGGTCTTCTTGGATCGGAAGGGCGCGGAAGAGCCGTTGGCCGCTACTCCGCGGCAGTATAAACGACGCCCCCGACTGTCACCCGATGGCCAGCGCGTTGCTGTGTGGATAAGAGGGGACGAGTATGACGTTTAGGTTTATGACATACCGGGCCAAACCTTGACTCGACTGACCTTCGAGGGCAGCAACCAGTTTCCCGTCTGGACCGCGGATGGAAATCGCATCACATTTCGGGCTACTCGCGGAGGATTCCGGAATCTCTGGTGGACGCCTGCCGACGGCAGCGGACCGGAGGAGCAACTAACGACTGGAGAGAACAACCAAACACCCGAATCCTGGTCGTCACCGGACGGCCAGGTACTGGTCTACTCTGATGCTGACCCGGTGACCAGCGAGGATATCTGGGGTAACTCCTCGCCGTGCCCCACTGGAGCGGGTTGGAACGTCGCGATTCGGAGGAGAAGCTACGCAGCGGAGTTGTCGCGTAGGGCGTCGGGGAGTGACACGGTTCCTGGCTGGTTGATGGCGGCGTAGGCCGCTTCGAGCATGTAGGCCCTGGGGTCGACGTTCTGAAGCTTCGCGGTCTCGCACAGGGTGTAGAACAGCGCTGCGACGTCGGTTCCGCGTTTCGTTCGACTGCCGTAGTGATTTTTGCGACCGACGACAGGTTCCCTCAGGGCGCGCTCGGCGTGATTGTTGTCAAGCCAGACGAGAGGGTTTTCGGCGAACAGCGTGAGTGTCTCCCATCTCTCCAGCATGTAGCGGACCGCACCACTTCCGATTCCTCGTATTGACCCGCCATCTCGCCCAGCTCGCCGTCGCACACCGAGCACTTTTTCTCTGTCTCGGCGAGTTCGATTACTTTGTCGACCACGGGAAGATGAGGCTGTTCGCGCGGGCCGTGCCCTTTCTTCTTGTTCTTTTTAGCCTTCGTTTTCTTCCGGGTCCGCTTTTCGTCGATGCGGAAAATGCTCTCTCGCTTTTCCTGTAGTTGCTTGAGAACCGACAGTTCAAGTTGCTCCGTTTCCGGCACACCATGGAGTCTCGCCAGTTCCACTCGCAGACGAACGTTTTCATTGACGAGGCGCTGGTTCTCGTTATCAACGAGGAGAGCTATCTGGCGGAGTGTTTCGAGGTCGTGTTCGTTTTTTATGCGAACCACGGAATACGATTAGATCATAGAGACGATCTCACGGCAAGTGAAAAATGCTTCATTTCAGGAGTGTGCTGAGGTGGCAATGAAGACCATGACGCTCACGGAGGCGCGAAATCAGCTCTTGAAGGTGGCAGAGGAAATGGAACGGAGGCCAGACCAGGTCATAGAAGTCGTCAAGCGTGGCAAGAAGGTGATGACCTTGTTGTCTGCCGAGGTCTACGAGGCCATCGTCGAGACGCTCGAGGTTATTGGGGACGAGGCCGCCTTCGCCAAGCTGCGGCGCGCGCTGAGAGAGATCGAGGCGGGAAAGGGTATGTCCTGGAGCGACGCGAAGGAGAAGCTGGGGTTGTCGGAGTAGGGGTTTGCCTCGTCGATTCGAGAAGGTCGATACGCGCGAGCGGCTCGTCTCCATTCTGCTAGTCGGTGAGCGAGCAGCGGGACGGGATGCGGATATTTACGCTCTAGCACAGAAGCTCCTCGCTACGTTGGGGAGGAGCGCCGAAGAGGATTGACCCGAGCCGCAGGTGAGTGAGTATCTGAGCCCGGGGCTGTCTTAGAACATCCCCAGCTGAAGCCGGGCCGCCTCGGTCATCTTGTCGGGGTTCCAGGGTGGCTCCCAGACGACTTCGACCTTGGCCGAGCTGACGCCTTCGACCTTGGCTACCTTGTTCTCGACCTCGGGAGGAAGAGTGCCCGCCACCGGGCAGGCTGGAGACGTCAACGTCATCTTGATATCGACTGCCCCCTCGGGATTGATGTCGATATCATAAATGAGCCCGAGCTCGTGGATGTTGACCGGGATCTCGGGGTCGTAACACGTCCGTAGCGCCTCGATGATCCTTCCTTCCAGATCCTTGGAAGCGCCTTCCTCCGGCTTGGTTTCTTCTGGCTTGGTTTCTTCCGTAGTCATTGCCTTACTCCCGTTACTCCGTCGAGACAGCTTCTTGACTGTTCTCGATCGCTGCCCGTAGCGTGTGCCACGCCAGCGTCGCACACTTGACCCGGATGGGAAACTCCTGCACCCCCGCGAAAACCGCGAGTTTGCCGAGGTCTTCGGTTCCCTCCCCCGGCGGCCGCTTGCCGGTCACGAGGTCATGGAACTTGCCGAAGAGGGCCTCCGCCTCGACCATCGTTTTCCCCTTCAGACTCTCGGTCATTATCGACGCCGATGCCGTCGAGATAGCGCAACCGTCCCCCTGAAACGAAACGTCTTGGATCGTTCCGTCCTTCAAAACCACGAAGACGGTGACCCGATCGCCGCACAAGGGATTGTGACCATTGGCATGATGCTCCGCGTTCTCTATCTCACGGAGGTTCCGGGGCTTCTTGCTGTGGTCCAGGATGACCTCCTGATAGAGCTCGCGAAGTCCCTCCATCAATGAAATACCTCGATGACTTTACGGATTCCGTTGGCCAGGAGATCGATCTCCTCTTTCGTATTGTAGAGGGCCATCGAGGCACGCGCGGTAGCCGGGATCTTGAACCGGTCCATCACCGGCTGGGCGCAATGATGACCGGTCCGGACGGCAATGCCGTCTTGATCCAAGATGGTCCCGATATCGTGAGGGTGAATCCCGTCCAGGACGAAGGAGAGTACGGCGGCTTTCTCTCGCGCCTGTCCTATGAGCTGGAGTCCCGGAATCTCGGAAAGCGCCTTGGTTCCATATTCCAGAAGCCCGTGCTCGTGTGCGGCGATTGGCTCCATCCCGATGGACTGGATGTAGTCGATGGCCGCGCCGAGTCCGACGACGTCGGCAATATTCGGCGTTCCCGCCTCGAACTTGTAGGGAAGGCGGTTATAGGTCGTCTTCTCGAACGTCACCGAGCTAATCATGTCGCCACCGCCCTGGTAAGGAGGCATCGCCTCGAGAAGCGCCTCTTTCCCATAGAGAACGCCCACGCCCGAGGGACCAAACATCTTGTGGCTCGAAAAGGCGTAGAAATCGACGTCCAGCTCCACCACATCGACGGTGAGGTGTGGTACCGCCTGAGCGCCATCTAGAAGGACCGGGATACCCCGCTCGTGCGCCATCCGGATGACATCCCGCACCGGGTTGATCGTGCCGAGCGCGTTGGAAACGTGAGCCAACGCGACCAGACGCGTCTTTGGGCTCAGTAGCTTTTCCAGCTCATCCAGAATCAACTCTCCGCGGTCGTCGATGGGAGCGACCCTCAGATGCGCCCCCTTCTCCTCACAAAGAATCTGCCAGGGGACGATATTGGAGTGATGCTCCATGGTGGTGAGGAGCACCTCGTCTCCGGCTCGGACCTGGACCCTCCCGTAGGTTTGAGCAACGAGGTTGATGGCCTCGGTGGTGCCGCGAACGAAGATGACCTCCCGCTCCGTCCCCGCATTGATGAGGCCGCGCGCCTTCACCCGGGCGTTCTCATAGGCCTCAGTCGACCGTTGGCTGAGCTCGTGGACACCGCGATGGATGTTCGCATAGTCCTCCGAGTACAGCCGACTGATGGCGTCGATCACCGCCTTCGGCTTCTGTGAGCTTGCCGCGTTGTCCAGATAGACGAGAGGCTTGCCGTGCACTTTCCTTTTCAGGATGGGGAAATCCTCACGGATACGGTGCACATCGAAAGGTGACTTTTTCACCACAGCCGGGCGGGCCCCGACCACGGGCGATTCACCGCTAGCATTCATATGATGGCCTACCTTCCCGGCAAGTTCGCGAAAAGGACTCGCTCGAGCTCGGAGCGGATCGCATCGACCTTGATCCGCTCGCTGATATCACTCATGAACCCGTACGTTAAGAGATGTCGAGCGGTCTCTAGGTTGAGCCCGCGCGAGCGAAGATAGAAAAGAACGTCCGCATCGAGCTGGCCGATCGTGGCACCGTGCGCACACTTGACGTCGTCGGCATTGATCTCCAGTTGAGGGTTCGTGTTGACCAAGGCCTCGTCGGAGAGCAGAAGATTCCTGTTGGTCTGCTTGGCGTCGGTCTTCTGTGCGTCGGGGCGTACGCTGATGCGGCCGTTGAAGACACCTCGCGCGCGCTCACTCAAGATGCCCTTGTATAGCTCACGACTCGTACCGTGAGGCTTGGCGTGGTCGATCACCGTGTGATGATCGACGTGTTGCTCACCACCAACCGCGTAGAGCCCGTTGAGCGTGAGATCGACTCCCTCACCGTCCAGCACGGCATTGATGTCGTTGCGAACGAATCCGCCGCCCAACGAAATCGAGTGCGTGGACAAGGTGGCGCTCCGCTGGAGATGGAACTGCAGTGTGGCAACATGGAACGCCGCATGGCTCTCGCGCTGGAGTTTGTAGTGATCGAGGTTGGCATTCTCTCCCACCGCGACCTCGGTCGCAGCGTTGGTGAAGTAGACCGTTCCGTCCACACCCCCGTGGCTCTCCACGATCTGAGCCTGGCTTCCCGCTTCCGCGATGATGAGATTGCGTGGGTGCGACACCGTGGGGCTCTCACCGGGCAAGGACAGAAAGAGCAAATGGATGGGCTCCTCGACGACAGCGTCCTTGGGAAGAAACACGAAGGCACCATCTGAAAAAAGCGCCGTGTTGAGAGCCGCAAAGGGGTTCTCTCGATAACCGGTGTAGCGTGCTAGATGGGGCTCTACGAGTTCGCGCTTTGCCTCGAGCGCGTCGCCGAGACTGCCAATCAGCACCCCGCCGGGAAGTGACCCGAGCGAAGAGTGCTCCTTAGAACAGTGCCCGTTGATGAAGACGAGCCGGGGAGCGCCGCCATCCAAACGGAATCGGTCGAGGGCTTCCGCGGCGTCGGGACTTTGTGCGGCGTCGTCGGGACCTGGCGCCGGCGAGAAAGACACGCCTTGAAGCGGCGCCACGTTCGTGAAGCGCCACTCCTCGTCATTCGTATCGGGAAAGCCGCGCTCGGAGAAGCGCTGCATGGCCTCTTGCCGGAGCGGGTGAGCCCAGGAATCTTTGACCCCCGGCGATTTCTCGAACCGGGAGAACTGCTCCAGGTAACTTCCGATTCGTTCCGTGACTTCCATCATGATGCCGCTCAAACGGGCTCGGGAGCTCGGCTCGGTGCCGGCTCTTTCTCGATCCAGCCATAGCCCTTGTCTTCGAGCTCGAGAGCCAACTCCTTCCCGCCGGAACGAACGATGCGGCCCTCGCTGAGCACGTGGACGAAATCGGGAACGATGTAGTCGAGGAGTCTCTGATAGTGCGTGATCACGAGGAAAGCGCGCTCTTTACTCCGCATCGAATTGACACCGTTGGCGACGACCTTGAGCGCGTCGATGTCCAGACCGGAGTCGGTCTCGTCGAGGATGGCGAGCTTCGGCTCGAGGACCGCCATCTGAAAGATCTCGTTCCGCTTCTTCTCGCCGCCGGAGAACCCTTCGTTCACCGGGCGGTTGATGAGGCTGTCGTCCATCTCGACGAGCTTCGCCCGCTCGCGGACCAGGGCCAGAAAGTCCATGGCATCCAGCTCTTCCTCGCCGCGGTGCTTCCGAATCGCGTTCACCGCCGCCTTCATGAAGTAGGTGTTGTTGACTCCCGGAATCTCCACGGGATACTGGAAGGCCAGGAAGATCCCCTCACACGCCCGCTCCTCGGGACTCATCTCCAGAAGGTTACGTCCTTCGTAAAGGACCTCGCCCTCACTCACATTGTAGGTTTCTCGACCCGCCAGCACGTGGGACAGCGTGCTCTTGCCGGAGCCGTTGGGCCCCATGATGGCGTGCACCTCGCCGGGCTTCAGCGTCAGATTGATTCCCTTTAGGATCTCCACACAGCCCGCCTTGGCGTGGAGGTTCGTGATTTCGAGCATTGGTTTCACAGTACGTTTCCTCTTCCTGTCGTTGTTAGCCTACGCTGCCTTCGAGGCTGATTCCGAGGAGCTTCTGTGCTTCCACCGCAAACTCCATCGGCAGCTTTCGCAGAACTTGTTTACAGAACCCGTTGACGATCAAGGTCATGGCATCCTCGGTCGAGATGCCGCGCTGGTTGCAGTAAAAGAGCTGGTCCTCTCCGATCTTGGACGTCGTCGCCTCGTGCTCCATCTGGGCGGTGGGGTTTTTCACCTCGATATAGGGGAAGGTATGAGCCCCGCACTTGTCACCGATGAGAAGCGAGTCGCACTGCGAGAAGTTCCTGGCGCCCACCGCGCCCTTCTGGATCTTCACCAATCCACGGTAGGTGTTTTGCCCGTGGCCGGCGGAGATACCCTTGGAGATGATCGTGCTTCGAGTGTTTCTGCCAACGTGAATCATCTTGGTACCGGTGTCCGCCTGCTGGTAGTTGTTGGCGAGAGCCACCGAGTAGAACTCCCCTACCGAGTTCTCGCCCACCAGTATGCAGCTCGGATATTTCCAGGTGATCGCGGAACCGGTCTCGACCTGAGTCCAGGAAATCTTGGAATTGACGCCGGCACACTTTCCGCGCTTGGTCACGAAATTGTAGATGCCGCCCTTGCCGTCCTTGTCGCCGGGATACCAATTCTGGATCGTCGAGTACTTGATCTCGGCGCTGTCGAGAGCGACCAGCTCGACCACCGCGGCGTGGAGCTGGTTCTCGTCCCGCATCGGAGCCGTACATCCTTCGAGATAGCTTACGTAGCTGCCCTCGTCGGCAACGATCAGAGTGCGTTCGAATTGACCGGTAGCGGACGCATTGATGCGGAAGTAAGTGGAAAGCTCCATCGGACAGCGAACGCCCTTCGGCACGTAGACGAAGGAGCCGTCAGTGAATACGGCGGTATTCAAGGTCGCGAAGAAGTTGTCCGAGTAGGGCACGACCGAGCCCAGATACTTTCGGACGAACTCAGGGTGCTCCTTCACCGCCTCGGAAAAACTGGAAAAGATGATGCCCATCTCGGAGAGCTTCTCCTTGAACGTCGTGGCCACCGAGACGCTGTCGAAGACGGCGTCCACTGCGACGCCGGCCAGACGCCCTTGCTCCTCGAGCGAGATACCCAGCTTGGCGTAAGTTTCGAGGAGCTGGGGGTCGACCTCATCGAGACTCTTCGGTCCCTCCTTCTGCTTCGGAGCCGAGTAGTAAATGATGTCCTGATAATTGATGCGTGGGTAGTGAACGTTCGGCCATGTCGGCTCGACCATCGTGAGCCAGTGCCGATACGCCTTGAGCCGCCATTCCAGCAGCCACTCCGGTTCTTCCTTCTTGGCAGAGATGAGCCGGATGACATCCTCGTTCAGACCGGGAGGAACGGTATCCGTCTCGATGTCGGTGACGAATCCGTACTTGTACTCCTTGTTGACGAGTTCTTCGATATTGCTGGACGAGTTGCTCATCTATTCTCCTCTTGTCGAGATCTTCTGGACCGATTCCCTTCGGCCCGCCTTCCTTCATTGGAGGACCGGCAGCTCCTCTATATTTTCAGGAGTACCGGATCGAGGAACCTCGGACTCTTGCTCGACCATCTGAGCGATGGTCAGCGTGGACAACATACCGACGACGCGGTCGTGGAGCCTTTGGAGAGGGCTCTTCACATTGCAAGTCTCGAATTGCAGGCAGTTCCCATCGGCGGAAGAACATTCGGTCAGAGACAACGTTCCGTCGATCGCCTGGACCACTTCCGCCACGCTGATCTGACTTGCGGGGCGTGCGAGTGTATAGCCGCCCTTCTTGCTGTGCTGGGATGCGACGAAGCCTTCTTGCGCCAGTCTCTGAAGAACCTTCGCCGAAAGGCCCCCGGGGATATCGTAGGTCTCCGCCATCTCCCGGGCGCTCCAAGTCGAGGCGTCATCGCATCGAGCCAGGTGAATGAGTGCTATCAGCCCGTAGTCCACTTTCTTGGAGAGTCTAAGCATGATTCTTTATATGCGACTAGTTTGGTCGGATATATCATAGTCTAGATGTTGGACGGATGTCAAAGCATAATATTGGAGGCCAGGGCTGACTCGCAACCGACTCACGGGTAATGACTTAGCTTGGTAGGGCTAGGTGGACGAAGACCACCTTCTTTAGTTCTTCCGCTCTCCAGGCATGATCAAATCTGCTCAGGCCGAAGTTCCTGCTTCCCCAACCTGTTGGGCCCGACTCCACCCGTTTCCGAGCAGCATGGATCCGCCCCGCTTCCCGTGGAAATAAGAATGGCGTAACCTCCGGTTAAGCAAAACGAAACCGCGCCTGGAAAGGCGAGGAGGAGGATTACGCCATGAAGAAGCCTACCACCATATCGAAGGAGTCTGTAAGCGAGTACCGGGAGTTCGTCCAACTTCGGCTGCGTAAGCGGGTACTGGAGGCGATCGAGGTCGTGCTCGAGGAAGAAGTCAACCAAGCGCTGGGGTGTGGTAGCTACGAGCGTGCGGAAGACCGCCGTGGATATCGCAACGGAGCCGAAACCCGTCGCGTGACGACGTCGGTGGGAACTCGCGAGCTCCGTGTGCCACGAGCCCGCGTGCGAGACGAGGAAACGGGAGAGACGACAGAGTTCAGGAGCGAGCTGTTGCCCCGGTACGCGCGCCGGACTCGTGAGGTCGACGAGGCGATCTTGGGGACGTACTTGTCGGGCGCGAATAGCCGCCGGATCCGCAAAGCGCTGAAACCACTGCTCGGTGAGGAGCACCTATCGAAGAGCGCGGTGTCTCGCGTGGTTAGCCGGCTGAAGGAGCGCTTCGAGGAATGGCAGAACCGTGCTCTCAGCGAGGAGGTCTACGCGATCGTTTACCTGGACGGCTTCCACCTGAAAGTGCGGATGGCGAAACGTGTGATCAGCGTACCCGTACTGGTCGCGCTCGGGGTCGCGCCAGACGGGCACAAACGTCTGTTGTCATTGCGTCTGGCGGTGAGCGAAGCCTCGACGCATTGGGACTCCGTGCTGGAGGGACTCCAGGCTCCAGGACTCCGGGCTCCCAAGCTAGTGATCAGCGACGGCCACAAGGGGCTGACGAAAGCGCTGGAGAAGTGGCCGGGGTGCCGGTTGCAGCGATGTACCGAGCACAAGCGCGCCGACTTGCTCGAACATTGCCCGGCGCACGCACGCCGTGAGCTCCGGCGTGACTACAACCGGATCGTCTACGCCAAGAACGGGATCGATGCTCGCAAAGCCTATGACGAGCTCGTCGCCAAGTGGACGCCTCTCGCGCCGGCCGTCGTCCGAAGCCTAGAGGAGGCCGGTAATCAGCTGCTGACCTTCTACGAATTCCATCGTGCCATGTGGAAATCGATTCGAACGACCAATGCTCTGGAGAATCTCAACCGCGAGTTTCGACGCCGGACGAAAACCCAAGCGTCGTTCTCCAGCGAGGAGTCCGCGGTCGCTTTGCTGTTTGGGCTTATCGCCTCTGGCCAGATTCAACTACGACGCATCGACGGCTACCAACGTCTGAGCGAGGTTCTCGAACGCGCGGAGGTTGCCGCCTGATATGATACTCTGATGACGGAGTGGAGGGTGCCGTTCTTTTTCCACGGACCTCGGGACACATCCAGCAGCATGCTGGATCTAATTTCCCTGAGTTTTCTGAGTACCTCGTCAGGACGCAGTGTCTATCCTGAGCTCAGCGTGGCGTGCAAGTACATCGAAGTCGGCGTCTCGATGCAGGATCGCCGCATCGGCGCTAATTGCAACGGCGCCGATGAGACAATCAATGAGCTTGCGGACAGTCTCTCCTTCGCGGCGGCATTGACGATGGATGGCAGCCGCATGGTCATAGTCGATGGGTCCCGTAGGTAGGACAGTGGCCCGCGCTAGAAGTCGACGGAGCTGATGCAAGTGTTGTTCGTTGCGCGCTCCCGCAAGTACCTCCATCCGAACCGCGTCGCAGATTGCCACATCCTCTGCGAGCAACGCATCTACCCGATTGCAAACCGGTGAACCGGTGTCGCGGAGAAATTCGATCCAGACCGAAGTATCAATCAGGATCACGAGGTTCGACTGGTGCGCACGGCGTCGAGGTCGCCATCCCAACCCGAACCACGTAACCGGCGGGCATCATCAATGGTGAGCGGTTCCGCAGCGAGTGTTTGTAACGCGAAGTTCACCGCGTCGCGTTTCGTGGCCAATTGATACCTGCGCATTACCTCGGCGCACGCCTTGTCGTCGATGTCTATGTTGGTGCGTGACATACACCAACTATACACCTGCTTGCCACAACATACCAACCTTTCCTCCGGCGGTCAAGAGACTCAGGCGGTGTCACGGCAGTAGTATTTGAGCAGTTCGCGTCGACGGAGCCGGGCTTCATTCTCCTCTGCCTCGTGATCCGTCTCGCCCTCTTGCTCCTCACTTTCCTCGTTCGACTCCTCTGGCTCAGGCGGGACGGGAAGGGCCACTGGCGCGTGGGGATCGAAAAGCGGGACCAACCGACCTACGAGCCTGAGGACGAATCCCATAGGCGACCGAAGGGCAGCGCACGAACCCCGCGCGTGAGCGGAAGCTCCCGATCGCCCGGATGGATCACGAAACCGCTCGCGACTCGCGCACCCAAATCCGAGCGAAGCGCTTCGATCCCGGCGGCCATCGCAGGTCGGGGGGTAGCCGAGAGCTTGACCTCGATGGGAACCAGACGTTCTCTAGTCTCGACCAGAAAATCCACCTCACGTCCGGACGATGTTCTCCAGAAGTGAATTCTTGGGACTTCGCCGCGGTGAACGAGACTCCGGAGGAGCTCACTGAACACGGCCGTCTCCAGGATGGCGCCCGCCATCGGCCCATTGGCCCATTGGCCGCATGTCGCGGCTCCGTCAAACCCACGAGGTGGCAAAGAGTTCCGGTGTCCGTGAAGTAAACCTTCGGTGTCTTCACCGCCGCTTTCCAATGTTCGCGAAGTATGGACGCACAGTGACGATCTGGAAGCTCGCTTCGAGAACCGAAAGCCATGCTTTGACAGTGTTGAGTGCGATGCCCAAATCCCGGGCGATATCGGTGAGACTGAGAAGCTGGGCACTCCGTGCGGCAAGCACTCGGACAAAGCTTTGGAATTGCGAGAGGTCGCCGATCTGACGAAGGGTTCTCACGTCGCGTTCGAGATAGGTTTGCACGTAGGCCCGGTGCCACTGGGAAACGTTCCGTCGCCGACTACAAACGAGCTCCGGATACCCCCCGACGAGAAACGCTTTCCAGAGGTCGCGATACGCGCGGCCCGCGGGAGCGATCTGTTTTTGCCGCAATTCCCAAGGGAGTTTCGCGGCTGGCTTTCCCGCGCGCTCACTCCACGAGAGGGGCAAGAGTTGCAGCATCGCCGCTCTCCCCGCCAAGGTCTCGGTAACGCGCTCCATCAGCAACAAATTCTGTGATCCCGTGAGCAGGTACTGCCCCCGCGTCCCACGCCTCTCATCGACCCTTTCCTTGATATAAGGCAGGAGCTCTGGGACATGTTGCACTTCGTCCAGGATCGCCGGGGGGGCAAAGGCGGCGAGGAAGCCGCGCGGATCGGCCGCTGCTGCAGCTTGGACGTCCGGCGTTTCCAACGAAACGTAACGGTACTTCTTACGAAACAGGGTCCGTAGCAGGGTCGTTTTTCCGGATTGACGGGGTCCCGTAACCACGACAACCGGAACCTCGCGGGCGGCGCGTTCGACCACCTTCTCGAGTGAGCGCGGGCGGTATTCCTCGAGCCTCATCTATGCAATTATGCATTTTAAATGCATAATTGCAAGCTCAAGGTGGTACTTCGTAGGGAACCCCGGACGGGAGGGAGTTCCCGACTTCTCCCATTCCTGGAGAATGGGATCCACGAGCTTCCACGAGATTTCGATAGCGTCGCTCCTCCTTCAGTTCTTCCCAACATCCGAAGGAAGCAATGTCAGAGCGTCGCCCTTTGGACGGACCGCTCGGAAGTCGCGTTCATCGACGGTGAGCACGCGCCGAATGTCCAGTCTCTCTGCCGTTGCGATCACGGCGCTATCTACGAGGCCCAGATCAAGATCGCGATAAGTTGCGATGAGCTCGCGACAGCGCTCGACGTCGGGCGAGGTCATCGGCTCGAGGCTTAGAGCGCCGGAGCTCAAGCCTTCGAGGAAGTCGATCTCCGCGTCAATCCCCAGGAACTCGCGAAGCAGGTAGTCGAGCTCACCCAAGACCGCCGACGGAACAATAATCGGTCCTTGTTCCTTCTGGACAACATCACGAACCGCCACATGGTGGGCGTCGTCCGCGTCATAAAGCGCATAAAGTCCACCCGTGTCCGCTACCAGACTCATCTATCTTTTCTCTCTCGCGCGGCCTGACGCAGCAGCTCGTTGGCGCGATCGGATACGTCGGTCCTGCCGCTTCTGTGACGCCCAATTCCCGTGATCGGTGGGCGCTCCGACTGCTCGACCTCCTCGATGTATCTGCGCAACGCCTCCCGGATCAGCTCAGCTTGACTCCTTCCCTCGACGGCGGCTCGGTGACGGAGCGCAATGGCGATATCCTTGTCCACGTAAACGGTCGTCCTGATCATACATATATGCTAACATATGTGACAAGCGGACGCTACCGTTGCATCCGACCTTCGGGTGCGTGCTTTTGGTGCTGCTCGTTGGATCTTCATGGAGCGGGGCGTCCATGAGCATCGTGAATGCTCAAGCCAGGAGCGCGGTTCCGTCCCTTAGCGCCAACTTCATTTGTCAATACATGCGTATTGATAATAGTCTATATCGACGCTATTCTAGTGCCCTGTATCAGTGGAGCGTTGCCTAAGGCTCGTGGCCATTTTGTGTGCTGGCGAGGCGTGCCGACGAAGTCATATCTGGATATTTCGAGCCGCCTTCCGCAGCGAGCCTGTCGAGCGGAGGGCTAGGCCGAAGGCCGAAGTGGCACCATGGCGCAACGAAGCCAGCGCGCAAAAGGGGCCGAGACTTAGGTGACGAATTACTGATACAGGGCACTAGGCTGATGAACAGAACGGAGCAGCTGCAAATCCGGGTAACCCGCGAGGAGAAAGCTGCGCTCAAAAGCCTGGCACGACGCGCCGGACAGGGCGTCTCCGCCTATGTCCTGTCTCGCGCCTTGCCGGAGAACCAAGTTCGATTCGCCGAGCTGCTCCGAGCGCTGCAGGATGAGGGCGAACGTCGTTTCGCCCTGGCCGAATTGAACGACCTTCTTGCCGGTCTCACGCGCTCGGAGTTCCGAGAATCTGTCGGCGAGGCTCCGGATGAAACGCTGTCGCCCTACCTTCGGAACTACGTGGCTGCGATGGTGGAGCAAGCAGCGCGGCAAAAAGGAGTCTCTCCGCCGGCCTGGGTCGGCGGCGTCGAGCCTCTGCCGGAACCTCATTTCGCCGTGCCCCTCCCGAGCCTTCGGCCACACTTGCTGAGGGCGTCTCCGGTGCCGTTCCGAAAGCGAAACATATTCGTCGATTCGGGAATCGGCGAGCGCGTCTAACAGGATGTCCACATCGCGGCTCACCAAATCGGACATCATCCGGTTGTTCGATCTACTCGATTCAGAGCTCGCGAAAGGAGACAGCCTGGGCGAGCTCTACCTCGTCGGCGGTGCGGTCATGTGCCTCGTTCTAGATGCGCGTGATGCGACCCGCGATGTCGAAGCATTCTTCAAACCGGCCAAACTGGTCCGCGAGGCAGCAGCGCGCGTCGCCGCCCAAGCAAACGTTTCGAGCACCTGGTTGAACGATGCCGTGAAGGGTTTCCTCAGCCCTCGAGGAGAGTTCGCTCCCTATCTCGAGCGCCCGCACCTTCGCGTCTACGTCGCAGAGCCGCACTACCTGCTGGCTATGAAATGCGCGGCGATGCGGCTGGGCGAAGAGTTCCACGACTTGGAGGACGTACGTTATCTGCTTCGACATCTCGATATTTCGACCGTCGACGAAGCGCTCGCCGTCGTCGGTCGCTACTTCGACGACTCGCAGCTTCACCCCAAGACGCGCCTTGCCCTCGAGGAGCTTCTGAGAAAATAAGCAGGATTCGTTAGTGCTACGACATGATGCAGAGTGGCGAAGCGGGTCGCGGCCACCATGGAGTTGGTCGAACTGTTACCCATCGCAGCGCTAATTCGAAAGCTTCGATAAACGTTGCCGGCGTATTTCCGACGTCTGCCTACGTTCACCTTAGCCTATCGGCAACGCCTTTCACTGTCTCCGCGAGCGACCGGAGTCGAGCCTGGTCGCGTCCAGTCGCTCCGATGCTGTCGCGCTTGAGCTCGGTTGCGAACGCGTCGAGCTGACCCGAAGTTCGGCCTCTGTCCGAGGTGCCGCTAGCGAGGATTTGCTCGGCGCGGTCGAGCGCTAAGGTCAAAGCTGCGGCCCTCTCCGACGTGAGCGCCTGGCTCCGCCCGAGCTGGTCCAGATACGCCCGCGCCACAACGGGGCTCGCCGGCCAGTGAATCCGCCGCTGCTGTTGCACGTTGACCACGTCCAGGGCAACCCGTGACGCGGCGTCGAGCTCGTTCTGCGACAGGTACTCACTCGGCAAGAGTTTCAGCACATCGAGGCCCCGGGTGATCTCCGTACCGTAGATGTAGCCGTCGTACCAGTACGCCGACCAATGGCCCGCCATGATTAGCCGCGTCGCATCGACCGGGCCGCGGTCGAAGAACGCAATCTCGACCGGTCTCGAGGAATCGGTGAAATCGAATACGGAGATACCTCCCTGATACCAAGCCTGAACCATGATGTCGCGCCCTGGGACCGGTACGAGAGACCCGTTGTGGGCAACGCAGTTCTCCTGCTCGGTCTGCGGGGCCGACATCTTGAAGTAGCCTCGGAACTGCAACTTGCGATCGACGATGTCGAAAATCGCATTCGCTCCCCACTGCTTGGGATCGGAGGCTCGACATCGGGGACGCAGGCCGCCGCCCCATTCGTCGGTGAAGACCACTTTGGTACCATCGTTATTGAACGTCGCCGAGTGCCAGTAGGCAAAGCCCGGGTCGATCACCTGGTCGAGCCGGACCGGATTCACCGGATCGGAGATATCGAGGAGGATGCCGTTTCCGGAGCACGCCCCCACTGCCAGGCCCATCTCTGGAAATACGGTGATGTCGTGGCACTGGTTGGTCTCGGAAGTCTTCTGCGTTCCCGGCCCATGGTTGCCTCCCCTCCACAGGCCCGCGATCTCGCCGGTAGTGGGATCCGCAAAAATGCGCGGCCGGCTTACGATGCGCGCCTCCTCCGGTTTCGCCAACGGGATTTGGATGACGTCAATGCTGAAGAGAGCCGTGTTCTCATCCTCGCCCGGACGCCCGTCCGAACACCCGGCGAGCTCTTCACCATTTCGCACCGAGCTCGTCCCGGAACCAAAGACATATACGTTGCCCTCGTCATCGGGGTCGGTCACCACGGTGTGCGTGTGCGAGCCTCGACACGTTTGGACCACTGCCACCTGCTTCGGCATACGCACGTCGCTAATATCGAAGATCCGGATTCCACGGAAACGCGCCTCGCTGACCGGCTCCGCTACTCCCTGAAGACCGCAGTCGAGCCGGCCCCGTGTCTCCTCGACCGACATAATCAGAAGGTTGCCGATGACGGACAGATCGCCCTGACCACCAGGGCACACCACGGAGCCTAGAAGCCGTGGCACCATCGGATCCTCGATGTTGTACGTATTGAAACCGTGGAAATTGCCCTCGAACAGAACGTCTCCAGCGAAAGCGAGGTCCGAGTTCGCGAAGTTCATAATACTGGGCCTTCGCGGCGACGGAGCTGAGGCTTTAATCTCCTCTGCCTCGTCGTCCGTCTCACCCTCTTTCTCCTCTCCTTCCTCCTTCGACTCGGCAGGCGCTTCAGGCTCTTCCTCCGCGGCATCGCGCTCGGGCGGGACGGGCAGGCCCACAGGCGCGTGGGGATCGAAAAAGCCCTCCGGCTTTGCAAGCGTCGCGACCAGTTCCAGATGGAACGCCGCCTCACCGGCATCACGAAAGCCGGCTTTGAGATGGACCCGAGGATCGGAGGAGAGCTCCGCGAGCATCGCTCCCATACGATCGATCTCCATGCTCTGATCGGCCGTGATGTCGGATGTGAACCCGAAGATTGCCGATTCCTGTGCTGCGCCACGTTGGGAGAGGAGATTCTCGACCATGACCAAAGCACCCTGATGGTGCTTGATCATGAGCTCGAGGAACAGCCGGTCGAACTCGATCGCTCGGGCTTGCTCGAGACGCCTCATCTCCTCGGCCGCCAGCATGCCCGGCATCAGAACGGCGCCATGCGCGTGATGAGCATCCACCGCGGTGACCTCCTGGCCGTGTGACCGGAGCCATTCCTGCATCATCTTGATCTCGTCCGCTTGGGAGAGCTCGATGCGTTTCGCGAGATTGTGCATCACCTCACGCTCACTCCGCGAAGCGAGGAGCTCGGTCATTTCGAGCGCCTGGGCGTGGTGGGAGATCATCCCTTGCATGAACTTCACGTCGGCGTCGGTAAACAGGATGCCAGCGAGATTCGAGGCTTCCTCCGCGGAGATCTGCCGACTGGGCTCACCGGGAGCGCCCGGCTGGACGATCGGGGGCTCGGTCTGGGCCTCCGCCGTGTCAAACGGTATGAACGCCGCCATGGACATGATGGTCGCGGCGAGCAGCCGGGAAGTGGGTTTCTGTAGACTCACGGGTGACCTCCACTTGATTCCGCGCGCCTGTGACGCTCGGGAGCGGTATCCTCTCACTAAACGGCAATTAGGTGGCTGCGGAATCACGGCAACCTTACATGTCAAGTCTACTTGACACACGAATAAAGCGGCATTAAATCAACCACCGGCTTAAGCCGGTGGATTGCGCGGGCGCGTCGACTGGAAGTCGACTTCATGCGCCCGCTTCATTCTCAACCCCCCGACTTCAGTCGGGGGAGTCTCGTCCCCTTCGGGGACTTCGACAATCTTTTCTTCGCCTAAAGGCGAGGGGTTTCCACCATCCCCGAAGGGGACACTAAACTATAGAAATGGTGAATGTTAGAACACTGAAGGCACTCCTCAAGGCCCGGGGTTGGACTCGCGCGGAGGTCGCGCGACGTGTCGGCGTGAGCCGTCAGGCCGTATCGCTCTGGTTTCGCGGAGAAGAAGCCAACCTTCAGGGCCGGCACTTGATCCCGTTGAGCCAGGCGCTCAGCGTCTCGGTCGAAGACCTCGCCAAACTGCTTCCCTGCTTCGAGCCGGAAACCCACGCGCAACTTCGCGCGACGTTGCTGTGGGATCGCGCCTACCCAGACCTCGATGATTTTGCCGTGGCGTTGAATGCCGGGGATCCGAGGGCACTCGGTCGATTCGTAGAGGTCTATGGTCTCTTCGCCGCGGAGGCGACCCTCGGCGCGTTTGTCTGGGGAGACTTCCCGAACTACAAGCAACATATCCACCCCGCACGCCGCCTCGGGCTCGAGACGCTATGGGCCCGGCGCGAATAGTCCTTGCCGAGGTGACTCGCGTCCAGCGGAGTCTCATCCAGGGTGTCGCGAGCCATCTTCGGAAACAGCCGGCACCACCCATCGCCGATCTGATTCGAAAGCTGAGATAACTGGGCGCGACTCCCGATCAGCATCCCCGCAACCAGCAGCGGCCCTCGCGACCAAGCAACGAATCCGCTTGGTCCGGTCCCCAGCTTCCCGGCTGGTAGACCTCGAGCGGAGGTTCCCGTGAGGCCTCCCAACCTCTTAGGATGGGATCGATGAGCTTCCACGAGAGCTCGATGGAATCGCTCCTCGTGAACAAAGAGGCATCTCCTTGAAGCGCATCGAGCAGCAGGCGCTCATACGCTTCCGGGATGGCATTTTTTCCGAAGTCGTCGGCGTAGTGGAACTCCATGTCCACCGATCGCATTTCCGCCGTGGTATCCGGCACTTTGGCCTCGAACCGCAGGTGCATTCCCTCGTCGGGTTGAATGAAAAGCGCCAGGTAGTTCGGTCGTAGGGACGCGCCCTCCGGCAGGGGGAACATCACGTGGGGAGGCGATTTGAACTGAATGATGATCTCCGAGGTCTTGGTCGCCAGCGCCTTGCCCGATCGAAGATAAAAGGGCACGCCCTGCCAACGCCAGTTGTCTAGGAAGAGCCTCAACGCTGCGTACGTCGGCGTCTTGGAGCCCGGCGCCACCCCCTCCGCATCGAGGTAACCGCGGTACTGGCCGCGAACGGTTTCCGATGCCAAATTCTCTTCTGAAATCTTTCGGATCGCGGCGAGGACCTTTGCCTTCTCGTTGCGCACTTCATCGGCGCGGAACGATGCGGGGGGCTCCATGGCCACGAGCGTCAAGAGCTGAAGCAGATGATTTTGGAACATGTCCCGCACCACGCCGGTCGAGTCGTAAAACGCGGCGCGGTGACCGACGTCTACGCTCTCGGCCACGGTAATCTGCACGTGATCCACGTAGTTCCGGTTCCAGATGGGCTCGAAAACCGTGTTGGCAAAACGAAAGAACAGGATGTTCTGCGAAGTCTCCTTTCCCAGATAGTGGTCGATTCGGAAGATCTGATGCTCTTCGAAGACCGAGTGGAGCGTTCGGTTGAGAGACTGGGCGGATGCCAGGTCGTGACCAAAGGGTTTCTCCACGATGATGCGTCGCCACCCTCGATTTTCTTTTGCCATCCCGGCCGCACCGAGTCGCTGCACGACCGGCTCATAGAACTGTGGTGCGATAGAGAGATAGTAGAGCCGATCGGAATGCTTCCCTTCCCCGTCGCGAAGGAATTCGTCCAACCCGGTCAGCTCTTCGTTTACGTTGCCGCGCACGTACCAGAGGCTCGGAGCGAACTTCTCCCACGCCGCTTCCTCGTAGTCTTCCCGCGCGAACTCCTTCACGCCGGCCAGCATCTCGTCCCGGAACTTCTCGTGGCTATAGTCTCGCCGGGCCAGCCCGACGACACGCAGGTGCTTGGGGAGACGGTTCTTGCGAGACTGGTTATAGAGCGCTGGAACGAGCTTCCGGCGCGTGAGATCTCCGGAGGCTCCAAAGATGATGATGCTGGTCGATTCCGACATTCAGGACTCCTGTTTAGACTTCTCTTGTTCCTTGACTCTGAGACACTCCTTCAAGGTCGCGGGCAGCTCTTCCGAGTCGTCGACGATCCAGCGACGATCGATCAGGTCTATTTTGCGAAAAGCATCCCGGGTAAAGGGTGTGGTCACCGCGATGACCCCCATGCCCGCCGATTTGGCGGCTTGAACACCGGTGGGCGAGTCCTCGATGACCAGGCACTTCTGGGGTGATGTGCCCAGCTCGTTGGCCACCAAAAGGTAGATTTCGGGATGGGGTTTCGGATTGTCGACATCGTCACGAGTGGCAACGAAATCGAACTCCTCCTGGAGGTGGAGAACCGTGAGGACGCGCCACGCTTGCTCGCGGTGGGACATCGTTGCCAGGCCCGTCCGACAACTGGCCCGTCGAGCTCGCTGGAGAAGCTCGATATTGTGCGGCCATCGGTGGCTCGTCAGGACCCCGGGGTCGGCCAGCATCTTGTCGTAGATGCGAAGACGGATCTGGGAGAAGGCTTGCCAGGCGGTACCAACGCCGAGTTCTTTCGTTCGCGCGGCGGCAGGCGCTTCGAGATCGAAACGGTTGATCAAGAAAGTCGCCACCTCCTGGCGGGAACGACCGACCACTTCCTTGAAGGCCTCGATGACCTCCTCCTCGGTGATGCTCTTTGGACACATCTCGATAGCTGCACGCGCGTAGGAAGCCGCCTTGAGCTTCTCCGTCTGCACCAGTGTTCCGTCCAGATCGAAAATGACCGCTTCGTACACCGTGCGCCTCACGCTGGAAGGTTTAAACGAGGTCGATCTAGTGTCCCGTCTCGGGATGTGTCCCGAGGTCCGTGGAAAAAGAACGGCGCCCTCCACTCCGTCATCAGAGTATCATATCAGGCGGCAACCTCCGCGCGTTCGAGAACCTCGCTCAGACGTTGGTAGCCGTCGATGCGTCGTAGTTGAATCTGGCCAGAGGCGATAAGCCCAAACAGCAAAGCGACCGCGGACTCCTCGCTGGAGAACGACGCTTGGGTTTTCGTCCGGCGTCGAAACTCGCGGTTGAGATTCTCCAGAGCATTGGTCGTTCGAATCGATTTCCACATGGCACGATGGAATTCGTAGAAGGTCAGCAGCTGATTACCGGCCTCCTCTAGGCTTCGGACGACGGCCGGCGCGAGAGGCGTCCACTTGGCGACGAGCTCGTCATAGGCTTTGCGAGCATCGATCCCGTTCTTGGCGTAGACGATCCGGTTGTAGTCACGCCGGAGCTCACGGCGTGCGTGCGCCGGGCAATGTTCGAGCAAGTCGGCGCGCTTGTGCTCGGTACATCGCTGCAACCGGCACCCCGGCCACTTCTCCAGCGCTTTCGTCAGCCCCTTGTGGCCGTCGCTGATCACTAGCTTGGGAGCCCGGAGTCCTGGAGCCTGGAGTCCCTCCAGCACGGAGCCCCAATGCGTCGAGGCTTCGCTCACCGCCAGACGTAATGACAACAGACGTTTGTGCCCGTCTGGCGCGACCCCGAGCGCGACCAGTACGGGTACGCTGATCACACGTTTCGCCATCCGCACTTTCAGGTGGAAGCCGTCCAGGTAAACGATCGCGTAGACCTCCTCGCTGAGAGCACGGTTCTGCCATTCCTCGAAGCGCTCCTTCAGCCGGCTAACCACGCGAGACACCGCGCTCTTCGATAGGTGCTCCTCACCGAGCAGTGGTTTCAGCGCTTTGCGGATCCGGCGGCTATTCGCGCCCGACAAGTACGTCCCCAAGATCGCCTCGTCGACCTCACGAGTCCGGCGCGCGTACCGGGGCAACAGCTCGCTCCTGAACTCTGTCGTCTCTCCCGTTTCCTCGTCTCGCACGCGGGCTCGTGGCACCCGGAACTCGCGAGTTCCCACCGACGTCGTCACGCGACGGGTTTCGGCTCCGTTGAGATATCCACGGCGGTCTTCCGCACGCTCGTAGCTACCACACCCCAGCGCTTGGTTGACTTCTTCCTCGAGCACAACCTCGATCGCCTCCAGTACCCGCTTACGCAGCCGAAGTTGGACGAACTCCCGGTACTCGCTTACAGACTCCTTCGATATGGTGGTAGGCTTCTTCATGGCGTAATCCTCCTCCTCGCCTTTCCAGGCGCGGTTTCGTTTTGCTTAACCGGAGGTTACGCCATTCTTATTTCCACGGGAAGCGGGACGGATCCCCGTCTCGCAACGATCCACTGATACAGGACACTAGCACAATGCGAACACCGGCAAAAAAGACGCGAACCCGGCGTCGGAAGGTCTATCGGTAAGGACGGCGTGGGGACCGGTGAGTGAGGCTATCCGCAGCGGCGTGCCGCTCAGAGCGAAGCGGGCAGACCTAGTGTTTTTGTGCGCGAGCTCGGCGCATGGCGGAGTCGACGCCGGCTCCCTCTTCCAATGGTAGCTGTCGGTCCACAGTCCCATAGAGATAAGAATTGTCACGCATTGCCCCGATGGCGCGCAGAACATCTCTACGACTGACCTGCCCCAACACATTGCCCTCACCGTCCACGACCGGCATCTGGTGAAAGGCTCTCGCCAGGAACCGGTGCACGATGTCGTAGACGCTCGTTTGTGGCGTCAGGGTCTCCACCGGCCCGGTCATATAGCCCGCCACCGTCCCCTGCGGCATGCCATCGAAAGCTTCGGCACTGAGGATCCTGAGGCAATCCTTTTCCGACAAGATCCCGACCAGACGTCGTTCGGAATTGATCACCGGCGCGCAGGAAATCCGTTTCTTCAGCAAGGTGTGCATGGCGTCATAGATGTCGTCGTCAGGCGATAGTGTGACGACCAAACGACTCATGACCTCGGCGGCCGTTTGATTCGGCATCGGGCCCCCTTTCTGGTCCTGTTTTACAGGCTCTACAGGTTTGGAGGTGACTTCGGCAGATCAACCCGGCGTACTGCCCTGAAGCAAGATCTCGCTCCCCCCCAGTGGCCATCCTAATTGACGGGCGGGTCACAAGGCAAGCGTGTTCCTTCATCGCGGTGCAGTCACATCGCTAAGCCACTCGGGGGATGTCCCGCCGGATGTTGAATTTGGGGTAGCGGCGGCGGTCAAGTCTTAATTTTCCTGTCAAATCTCCGTACGGTTCCCCGCGCTCGGTTAAGCTGCTGATTCCTCCGACGTGCCTTGCGGGAGAAGCTCGTTGCGAAGCTCCTCGACTTTCCTAGCGGCGAAGACATCCATCCTCACGCCGCGCCATTTGTTTGCGACGGCCAAGAGCACAGCGAACGAGAGTTTCATCGCGGCCTCCTCGGTGAAGAAGTGAGGAATGACCTTTGTGCGACGTTTGTGCTCTCCGAACGTGCGCTCAAGTAGATTCGACGTGCGAAGCCTTTTGTGATGCGCCGCAGGAAGGCGTAGCGCCTGAAGACACGCTTCGAGGGTCTCTTCCATGCACTTCATCGCGCTCGGGAATCGTTGACGGTACCGAGCGATCACCTCCCGACCCTTCTTCAGCCCTTGCTCGTAGCTGTTCGCATGGAACGACTCAAGGATGGCCGCCTTGAGTTCGTCGCGCACTTCCTTCGGAGCCTTGCCCAGGATGTTCTCGAGGCGGTGCTTCTGGCAACGTTGCTTGAGGCTTCGAGGGAAGACCTCTGCGATCGCTTTGAGCACTCCAGGATTCCCGTCCGTCACGATGAGCAACGGCTCCCTCATTCCTCGGGCCACTATCTCCTGCAAGAACCCCTTCCAGTTCTCGTAGGATTCTCGGTTGCCGACACCGATATGAAGAAGAACTCGCGTCCCATCAGCGCGATAGCCGGTCGCAACGAGGATGGGCTCTTTTCTCTCCGCTCCTTGGTGGTAGCGCAGGTACGTGCCGTCGAGCTCGAGATACAACAGCTTCTCGTTCGAGAGATCCCGTTTTCGAAACGCCTCGAAATCCTCCGACAGACACCGTGTGACCCGGCTCACCACCGACTTCGAGACACCCGTGCCGCTCAGCACGTCCGCGAACGTCGCCTCAATGTCACGCGTCGACATCCCGTGGACGTACATCCGCGCGATCAGTTCATCGAGTTTCTCGGTCCGGCTCACGTAGGCGTCGAGAATCTTTGACTGAAACACCTTCTCTGTTTCTCGTACCTGCGGCACTTGCACCGTCACCGCTCCCTCGCCCGTGAGGACCCGATGCGACTCATACCCGTTGCGTCGTCCCTTCTCCTTCGTCGTTGCCGGAGCGTTCTCATAGTAGTTTCGACCCAACGCCTCCGTCACCTCGCGCTCCAACGCATATTGAAGCATCATCTGAGCTCCCGACCGGACGATCTCCGAGAGATTCATCTCCCCAAATACCAGTTGTTCCTCGAACTGCTTGAGCAATCGCTGACTCGGTAGTACCTTTCCCATGATGTATGGTTCTCCTTTTCTGTCCCCATGACGGGGACGGGTTTGAGCTTGGGGACCATACATCGTTTTTCTTTGACAGGAATCTTAAGACATCACCAGCGGCGGCTCTTTGGCCGGCCTAAGAATAGGTCTGCCAATAAACCGTCTCCAGAGGGGGACAAGGAGCCACCAATGCCTAGGAAATCGAAGAAGCCAGTAAGAAAGCAAACGCACTCGCCTACGGGCAAGGTAGTTGGCCAAGTCGGTCAGATACTGCTACCGATGATAGCTGGGATCGCGGCCACGAAGGCGGATCTGACGGAATGGGTGTACGAGCAAGGACTGACAGCTCTGCACCTACTGCTCAGAGAGGACGCCGAGGAGATCGCGGGGCTCAAGGGCAAGCACGAGAAGGAGCGAACTCATAACCACTGGGGGAGCACGAACGGAGAGCTGAGCTTCGGTGGTCGTCGCATCCAAGTGTCGCGACCTCGAGTTCGCTCGAAGTCGGGCGAGGAGGCGTCGCTTCCACACTTCGAAGCCTTCCGCGAAGAAGACCCGCTTCCAGAGCGAGTGTTGAATCAGATCTTGGTGGGGGTATCGACCCGAAATTACGAATCGAGTCTGGACAAACCCGCGGCCAAGTTGAAGTCTCGTGGCACGAGTAAGAGTGCCGCCAGCCGTCACCTCGTGAGCCAGACGACTAAGAAGCTCGAGGAATACCTGTCTCGGCGGCTAGAGGAGTTCGAGCTTGCGGCACTGATGCTGGATGGCCTTGAGGTGGCCGGACAGACCGTCGTCGTAACTCTCGGTATCACAATAGATGGAACGAAGGTGCCCCTGGGTATATGGCTGGGCTCGACGGAGAACTCTCGGGTGTGCACCGCGATGTTGCAGGACCTTATCGAGCGAGGCTTGCGCGTCGATGAGTCGATTCTCTGCGTAGTGGACGGAGGCAAAGGCATCCGCAAGGCACTCGTCGACGTTTTGGGGGACCTCGCGGTCATCCAAAGGTGCCAGATCCATAAACTCCGGAATCTTCGCTCGTACCTTCCCAAATCTCGTCACGCCTACGTGCTCCAGACGATGAAGGAAGCCTACAAGTGCAAGAGTGCCGACAAGGCGCGCAAGCGACTTCAGGCATTGGTGTCGTGGCTCGAGCGAAACGGCTACGACGAAGCTGCCGGAAGCCTTCGTGAAGGGATGGAAGAGACACTCACGGTCGTGAAGCTCGCGCTGCCCGCCTTACTTCGCCAGTCTCTTGCCACGACGAACGCCATTGAGAATCTCAACGGAACCATTCGCAGAGTATCGAGAAACGTCAAGCGTTGGTAGAGTCCTTCCATGGTTCGCCGATGGACCGCTCTTGGCGTCGTCACCGCGCAGAAAAAGTTCCGGCGTATCAAAGGCTATCGCCATATGGGCGCTCTCGTTCACGCGCTTAGAAGCAAACAGAAATCTCTTGACAGCGATGAGTTTGCTGCCTAAGAGTATTCACAGGTGCCGCCGCTACCCGACCAAATTCAACAGCGGCCGGGACATCCCCGCACTCGGGGCCAATCAGTTAAGGTGCATCCGAGACCCTCCTCCGAGAGTAAACCGTTACGCGCGGTTTGATCGTAAGAGGAGGACCGGCTAGGGTCCAACGATGGCGTGCCGCCCCGCTGCATTCGTCGCGTTCGTCGCGTTCGCGCTCGCGGCTTCCGCTTGCCAGCAAAGCGCCGGCGGAAGGAACACCTACGTCTTCGACGGCGCCACCATGGGCACGACCTTTACTGTCAAGGTCGTGGCCGAGAGCATCGACCCGAGCGCACGTGCCCGGCTCCAGCGGTTGATTGAAGACAAGCTCGAGGAAGTCAATCAAAAGATGTCCCATTACCGGGAAGACTCCGAGCTTTCTCGGTTCAATCGCTCACGCGACGGGGGTCCGTTCGCCGTCTCTCCCGAGACCTTTGAGGTGTTGCTCAGGGCCGACGAGATAAGCCTTCTGACCCAAGGAGCTTTCGACGTGACCGCGGCCCCACTCATCGACCTGTGGGGCTTCGGTCCGGGGCACCCTCCCGACACGGTACCTGCCGAGGAGGACATCGCGCGGGCTCGCGATCGAACGGGACATCAGAAGCTCGTCCTAGACGCGGACAGCCTGACCATCCGCAAGCTGGATCCACTGCTCCGCTGCGACCTCTCCGCCATCGCCAAAGGCTATGCCGTCGATCGCGTGGCGGAGGCGCTCGGCCGCGAAGGGCTCTTCGACTACATCGTGGAGGTCGGCGGTGAAGTCCGGACGGCAGGCAAGAACGACGCCGGCGACGATTGGCGCATCGCCATCGAGCGGCCGCTGCCGGGAGAGCAGGTTATCCAACGGATCATCCCCCTGAGCGGCATGGCCATGGCGACTTCGGGCGGTTCCCGCAACTTCTACGAAAGAGACGGCACTCGTTATTCGCACACCATCGACCCTCGTACCGGCCGTCCGGTCACCCACGATCTGGCCGCCGTCACCGTAGTGGACGAGCTCTGTGTGCGCGCCGATGGCCTGGCCACCGGCCTACTCGTTCTCGGTCCGGAAGAGGCATACGCCCTGGCGGTCGAGCACGATCTGGCCGCGTTCTTTCTGGTGGCCGAGGAAGGTGGGTTTCGCGAGCGCGTCACCCCAGCTTTCGAGGCCATTGAAAAGCGCGTAAAATAGAAGTAAGATCATGACACTCTTCCTGCTGACGACCGCGGTCATCGGAGCGGCGATGCTCGCCATGGGCGTGGGAGTGCTTCTCAGCAACCGCTGCTTACGCGGCTCTTGTGGAGGAGAGGACGTCCTAGCACCGGATGGCGAGCGCCTCTCCTGCGAGGCCTGCCCACGGCGCAAGAACCAGCCGGGAGGTCAGTGGCCAGCGGAAACCGGGCCAGCCTAACTCGCGGCCGCTCCCTGAGCGTGGCGCACGAATTGCTCGACTTTCTCCGGGTCGAGCCGACCTTCCGTGCGGACTCCTCTACAGACGTCGACCCCGAACGGGGAAACGCGATCGATGGCCTGCTTCACGTTCGCGGGCGTCAGCCCACCGGCGAGGAAGACGGGAATCGGCACCGCCTCTCGTATGCGCCGACTCAAGGACCAATCGTGGGTTCTCCCCGTACCCCCCAATTCCTTCACCGCGAGATTGGGATTCCCGGAGTCCAATAGCAACGCATCGACGTAAGGCCCGACGGAGACGGCTTGCTCGACCGCCCCTTCGTCCTGGACATGGATCACCTGCACGATGCGGATTCCGGGGAGGGCGGCACGGAGCTCCGTAACTCCTCGCCGTGCCCCACTGGAGCGGGTTGGAACGTCGCGATTCGGAGGAGAAGCTACGCAGCGGAGTTGTCGCGTAGGGCGTCGGGGAGTAACACGGTTCCTGGCTGGTTGATGGCGGCGTAGGCCGCTTCGAGCATGTAGGCCCTGGGGTCGACGTTCTGAAGCTTCGCGGTCTCGCACAGGGTGTAGAACAGCGCTGCGACGTCGGTTCCGCGTTTCGATCGACTGCCGTAGTGATTTTTGCGACCGACGACAGGTCCCCTTCCAGTGGGGCACGGCGAGGAGTTACGGAGCTCCTCATGGGCGCCGCGTGGAAGCTCATCGACGAGCTGGATGGTGTTCACGCTTGTCCTTCGTTGCTGCGCCACGATGGACGCGACTTCTCGCCGGCTGGTCAGGAGGAAGGAGGAAACGCCAGGCGGGATGGTCTCGGCGATCTCCCGGATCGTGTCTTCCGGGATTACCCCGGGGCCGCTGGGCATTTCCGAGACGAGCCCCAGGGCCGACGCCCCGAGCCGAATCGCCGTCCGGGCTTCCTCCCTACTCGCGATACAGCAGATCTTGACACGAGCTACCATCGGTTGCCGATGGCCCCGAGTATACGGCGGTCTCGCTGCGACTGGAAATCGGCTCGGAAATTAGCTCGCCTGGCGGTGAGCAAGTCCCGGCGCGAACGTGAACACGTATCCCTGTAAGCCGTTCCGCAAGACACACGTGCTGTCCACGTCGAAGCCCGACATCAAACGTCGAAGCGCCGGCTCGGTGTGACGTGGCGCGGCGCGCGTGCGATGGGTGGGCGAGTCGTACTCCAGCGTTTGGGCATCGCGAATCTTGAACGCACAGGGCCGAGCCGGAATCTCCTTATGGATGGCCACCATCGCGAAGAGCTTGGTCCCGCCGTGAGAGAACCTAGCCAGGCGGCGACTCAGTACCTCGATCTGCTCGGGCTCTAGGTAGTTCAAGAGATCCCAGGCCAAGACCAGATCGAAGCGCGTGTCTCCATCGTAAGCAAGCAGCTCGTCGAAGATCCTAGTGCGCTCGGCGGCCTCGTCCTCGTCCTGAGGCCCGTCAAGCCTGTCAGGCTTGTCGGGCCTGTCAAGCTTGTCAAACTTGTCAGGCGAATCAGGGGGCCGATCGATGCCTTGGTCGACGCGGTGAGCCTTGAGCGAGCGATAGAGATCCGCGACGTAGAGCTTGCAGGAGTATTGAGAGAAGAACTCGACGGTGGCGCCGTGCGCGGGCCCTAAATCTAGGATCCGGCACTTCCGATCCCCGTCGAGCCTCTCTACCAGGCCGGGAAGCGCGAGCGAATGGTACTCGCCGTTATCCCCTCCGGATGACTCTCTCCAGAACTGCTCCGATGTCCAAGGCGAAGTAAGCTCCAAAGCCGAGACACCTCAGGCGGGAGACGAGCTCCCGCGGCTCAATGAAGAATTGGTTAATCGACCGTTCTCGGGAGATTGGATCGCCTTGGCGGTCGAGGTCTCCGCCGCGACGGCGCTCTCCTTCTGGTCGCTCTTCGGCTCCATACCGATGCTTCCCTTGAATTTGGATCCGTCCTCGAGTGTCACGCGGGAAGCCTTGATGTCGCCTTCGACACGTCCGGTGTGGAGGATGATGACTTCGTCCTCACCAATGAGATTCCCCTTGACCTCGCCCCCGACTCGGATGCTCTTGGCATGAATGTCGGCCTTGACGCGACCGCTCTCGCTTACGAGCACCTTGTGCTTCTTGAGGGAGATGGTGCCCTCTACCTTACCCTGAACCTCGAGATCTTCTTGACCCATGAGCTCACCCTCGATCGTGATAGAGGGGCCAATGGTTGCCAGTCCGCTGCGAGACTTCTCCGGCTGACTTGCTGAGGTCTGTTGGGTGGGGGCCTGGTGTGTGTAGGGCCTCGCTTCATTCTTCTTCCACATGTTTCGTCTCCTAGCGGCTGACTTGCACGTAGTAGATCACGGCAGCCAGGCCGAAAAAAGCAATGGCTAGAACCTCTTGCATGGGTTTCGTCCTTCTCCGCTGACGCTGGCTCTTGCGAAGTGGACGTTGCTTCAGGGAATTATATACTTTTTTTGACACCTCTACCTTAGAGGGCGCGCCGGGGCTGGGCCGAGGCCCGAGGATGGCTGGCCAAAAACGGCCACCTGGCAGAACTCACCGATGAGGGACGACCCCGGGAGCGGTCCGACGAAGGAGACTCCCGGCTCGTACCCCAGCGCGCCCATGAACTCATAGTCCCAATAAGACTTCTACGTTGCGGCGCATTTGAACCACCGCCCGGTAGTCATGCTCCATCAAGGGAGCAACCTCCTCCACAAACGGAGCAAGCTCCTCCATCACAATTTTGGCTTCTCTCGAAAACTGCTCGATTATAATTTGACTGGGGGCGATTCCGGTGATAAGTTCTCTCATGAGAGTAAAAACCTCCTGGCCGATGTTGTGTTCGGCTTGCGAAATTGTTTTAAGAAGCCCCGGGGGTAATTCCCCGGGGCTCTTGCGTTACAGCTTCTATCCTACCATGAATCAGCGTTCAGCGGCGCGGCCTTCAACGATAGGATCCTTTCGTTTTTTACGTCCACTAGGCATTCGTACAGGTGCGGTTCCCACGTTCCGTAGCGGTTTTGAAATTCGACCTTGTCTCCCTGGTACCTCGCCACCTTTTTGGTGTCCGTCTCCTCGGCCCATTGGGCAACCGCAAACTTCTGTTCCAGGAAGCCATTCGTCCATCGAGCTCCGAAGCGGGCACGGGCCTCAATCTGGTCTGCACAGTAGATCCCAGCGAAGATGCGTCCATTATCAAGGAGCTTTTTTCTGACCCTCACTATTTTGTCAGCCTTTTCCTGGCGTTTCTTCGCAGCCAATGCAGCCTCTTCTCGCTTTTTTCGGGCGTCGGCTTCCTGGGGTGTTTCTAAGCCAAAGCTAAGGCCTTAGCTTCGGCCTTAGCTTTGGCCGCTTCAGCCCTCTCAGCTCTGTAGATCTCATCACGTTTTTCTGCGTCGCGGATCGATGCGACGATCATAAGTATGAAGAACGATACGAACCAGATCGGTATCGAAACCCATCGGTTACGAATCCGGGCGAGTCGCGGACTCAGAAGCCCCACTACAGACCACCCAAATAGTACAAAGCCGACCAGACCAAAAAATGTGAGCATGCCTGCCCTCCAACTGGAAGTCTGGCAACTATGATTGGTTGCCAGGTCAGTTGCTAAGCAAGCAGCACTCAGACGGATTGTGCGGCTCCCGCCTATTTCCAGGGGATGTCCCGGCCGCTGTTGAATTTGGTCGGGTAGCGGCGGCACCTGTGAATACTCTTAGGCAGCAAACTCATCGCTGTCAAGAGATTTCTGTTTGCTTCTAAGCGCGTGAACGAGAGCGCCCATATGGCGATAGCCTTTGATACGCCGGAACTTTTTCTGCGCGGTGACGACGCCAAGAGCGGTCCATCGGCGAACCATGGAAGGACTCTACCAACGCTTGACGTTTCTCGATACTCTGCGAATGGTTCCGTTGAGATTCTCAATGGCGTTCGTCGTGGCAAGAGACTGGCGAAGTAAGGCGGGCAGCGCGAGCTTCACGACCGTGAGTGTCTCTTCCATCCCTTCACGAAGGCTTCCGGCAGCTTCGTCGTAGCCGTTTCGCTCGAGCCACGACACCAATGCCTGAAGTCGCTTGCGCGCCTTGTCGGCACTCTTGCACTTGTAGGCTTCCTTCATCGTCTGGAGCACGTAGGCGTGACGAGACTTGGGAAGGTACGAGCGAAGATTCCGGAGTTTATGGATCTGGCACCTTTGGATGACCGCGAGGTCCCCCAAAACGTCGACGAGTGCCTTGCGGATGCCTTTGCCTCCGTCCACTACGCAGAGAATCGACTCATCGACGCGCAAGCCTCGCTCGAGAAGGTCCTGCAACATCGCGGTGCACACCCGAGAGTTCTCCGTCGAGCCCAGCCATATACCCAGGGGCACCTTCGTTCCATCTATTGTGATACCGAGAGTTACGACGACGGTCTGTCCGGCCACCTCAAGGCCATCCAGCATCAGTGCCGCAAGCTCGAACTCCTCTAGCCGCCGAGACAGGTATTCCTCGAGCTTCTTAGTCGTCTGGCTCACGAGGTGACGGCTGGCGGCACTCTTACTCGTGCCACGAGACTTCAACTTGGCCGCGGGTTTGTCCAGACTCGATTCGTAATTTCGGGTCGATACCCCCACCAAGATCTGATTCAACACTCGCTCTGGAAGCGGGTCTTCTTCGCGGAAGGCTTCGAAGTGTGGAAGCGACGCCTCCTCGCCCGACTTCGAACGAACTCGAGGTCGCGACACTTGGATGCGACGACCACCGAAGCTCAGCTCTCCGTTCGTGCTCCCCCAGTGGTTATGAGTTCGCTCCTTCTCGTGCTTGCCCTTGAGCCCCGCGATCTCCTCGGCGTCCTCTCTGAGCAGTAGGTGCAGAGCTGTCAGTCCTTGCTCGTACACCCATTCCGTCAGATCCGCCTTCGTGGCCGCGATCCCAGCTATCATCGGTAGCAGTATCTGACCGACTTGGCCAACTACCTTGCCCGTAGGCGAGTGCGTTTGCTTTCTTACTGGCTTCTTCGATTTCCTAGGCATTGGTGGCTCCTTGTCCCCCTCTGGAGACGGTTTATTGGCAGACCTATTCTTAGGCCGGCCAAGGAGCCGCCGCTACACCAAATTCAACATCCGGCGGGACATCCCCATTTCCCCCGGGAAAGGGGTATTGTTATTCGACAGGTGACCCGGCCATGGGGGTCTCAGCACCGCTTGCTTAGCGTTGAGGAATATAGCAGGGATGACCGCTTTTTGCTATACTGCCTTCGGGAGGAGCCAACCAATGAAGAGTGGATGGGCGCATGACCCGGCTCGAAGGACTGTTTGATGGGTTTACGAGGAAGGGCCTTCAGCCGGAAGGGGGTGGTCAGTGAGGAGGAAGGTTGGGCGTCCAATGACCCGGAAGATCCCGCCCATCCCGGCGACTTTTGAGGAAGTGGTCGAGGCTATCGTTCGTCAGGCCGAAGTTCGAGCGAAGCGTGACCCTTCGGGCCAGCGGTCAGGGTCTTCCAGGGAAGGGATTTCCCCTCGAAACCACGAGCCAAAGCGACCATCTGATTGATGGTGTCCTCGTCACGGAGGTTCTTCTTCCCGGCAAACTCCGTGATGTAGTGGTGTAGGTGCTTGGCACTGAGCTTGTGAAACGTCCCCATGTGCGCCCGCTTGAGGGTTGCCGAGAAGCTTTCTATCCCGTTGGTGTGAACCTTCCCTCGAACGTACTCGCCTACGCTGTGCTTGACCACTTCGTGAGCGTATGAGCGCTTCGCATCGCGATAGGACGCGCTTCCATCGGTGTAGATGGTGGAATGGGGAGCAACCGTCTCCCGGATAAACGCCATGAGAGTAGCTTCGTCGGTGTTGGGCACCGGCTTGGCTACAACCTTCCCGTCGCGCTGGATGGCACCGATTACAGGCGTTTTGCCGACCGCTCCGCGCCCAGCTCTTAGCTTTTTGCGGTAATGCTTGTTGCGCTCCTTCCCTCCCACGTAGGTTTCATCAATCTCTACGACGCCAGAGAGAAGCGTTCCAGCCTTCCATCCCTCCCGGATCTTCTGGGCCATCATCCAGGCGGTCTTCTGCGTGACGCCGATATCGCGGGCTAGCTTCATGCTCGAAACGCTCTTGAGGTTCGTCGTGAGCAGGTAAATGGCGATGAGCCATTTCCGGATCGGCAGGTTGCTGGACTGCATCACGGTACCCACCTTGGCGCTGAAATAGGACCGACAGTCGGGACACCAGTAGGGCTGGGGGTTTTCAGCAGGGACGGCTCTGGTGTTCAGGCATCCGCATAGAGGGCAGTACCGCTCTTTGGGCCAGCGGACGGATTCAAACCACTTCCGAGCGGAGGCTTCATCCGGGAACCTGTCAAAGAACTGGGAAGTCGAAATACCGTTTCTGTGGGCCTTTCCAGGGGCCTTGTGTGCGTTCTTCGTGTCTAGGATTATATACAAATTCGAGGCGTTTGTCAAAAACCGTATATAATTCCCTAACCCTGCACGGATTGAACAGTCAAACGGGAACGGGACTAGAACTACTTGACGCGGGCGGCGAGGAAATCGATCAGATCGATCTTGGCGACGATTCCGGCGATGTCCTGACCATCCAACACGATCGCCACGTGGCCGCGGGCGAAGATTCCCGAGAGTGCTTCAAGCGAGGTGCGTGGTCCGACGACTTCCATGTGCTCGGTGGTCACGAGCGCCGCGATGGTTTCGTCCTTCTGATGAGGCGCCTCGTGAACCATGTGGTTCAGAAGATCGACCTCGGTGATCATCCCCACCAGGTCTCCATTGTCCACGACCGGAACCTGGGAAATGTTGTGCTTCTTCATCGTGCCGATGACATCCATCATCCGGTCTCCCGATGAGACCGTAATCAGCTTCCCCTGACGTTTAACACGCAGGACGTCTCGCACCGTCCCCTCGACGAGCTCGGACTCCAGGAAGCGATTCTGTCGCATCCAGTCGTCGTTCAGGAACCTCGAGAGATATCGCGATCCGGAGTCCGGAAGAATCACGACCACGGTCTTGCCTTCCGGCAGATCCTTCGCGTACCGCACTGCGGCCGCCACCGCCGTTCCGGATGAGCCCCCGACGAATAGCGCCTCTTCTTTCACCAAACGGCGGGCCATCAAGAACGACTCCTGATCGCTCACCTGTAGCACGTCGTCTACGACGTCGAAGTCCATGGTCGAAGGCAGGAAATCCTCGCCAATCCCCTCGACGGTGTAGGTGTGAGCGGCACCCAGCTTGCCGGTCTTGAAGTACTCGTAGTAGAGCGAGCCCACGGGATCCGCTCCGACGACACGGATGTGAGGATTCTTCTCCTTGAGGTACTTACCGATACCGCTAATCGTCCCACCGGTGCCGAGGCCGGCCACGAACACGTCGATCTTGCCGCCGGTTTGCTCCCAGATCTCCGGGCCGGTCGTGCGGTAGTGCACGCGGGGGTTCACCGGGTTGTGGTACTGATTCGCGTAGATGGCGTTAGGCGTCTCCTCGGCGATCTTGCGCGAGACGACGTAATAGCTCCGCGGGTCCTCCGGAGCTACCGCCGTCGGCGTGATGACCACCCGTGCCCCGAAAGACTGGAGCAGCCGGATCTTCTCATCGCTCATCTTGTCCGGCATGACGAAGCAGCACTTGTAGCCTTTGATGGCTGCCGCGATCGCCAAACCGACACCGGTGTTGCCCGACGTGGCCTCGACGATGGTGCCCCCCGGCTTCAAGTCGCCACGTCGCTCGGCCTCCTCGACGATGGCCATGCCCACGCGATCCTTGACCGAGCCTCCCGGATTGAGGAATTCGGCCTTGGCCAACACCGTGGCTTTGACGCCCTGGGTGACGGCGTTCAGTTGCACGAGCGGTGTGTTGCCGACGGTTGCAAGAATGTTGCGGCAAATCTCTCGCGACGCGGGGACCGCTTCGGCTTTCGGTGGGGTCTTCGTCTTTGTCTTCAAAGTGATAGGTGATGCTGGCTTTCTTCCATGATAGGGCCAGCCTCGCGGGAAGTCAACGAACGGCCGATTCGTCTACCTATTGACTCGGCCGACTTTCCTGTATAATCCGGCCCCAAAACAGGAGGGGAAATCATGAACCTTATTTATTTCGCAATCGTAGGAATCATCGCCGGCTGGCTGGCCGGACAAATCATGAAGGGACGTGGCTTCGGATTGGTGGGCAACCTCGTGATAGGCATCCTGGGCGCCATATTTGGAGGTTGGCTCTTCGGAATCCTCGGACTCACCGCATACGGCACCATCGGCTCCATCATCATGGCGGTAGCGGGAGCCTGCGTCCTGCTGTTCGCTGTCGGACTGCTAAAACGGGCCTAGGCCGGTCGACTACAATCTGAAAGACCATCGAGCCGGGGAGGCAACTCCCCGGCTTTCGTCTCCACCAACCTGTCTCGCCACCTCGCCCTCCGGCCCGGAGGAGCGCACCGCAACAAATCGGCTATACTGGTGCGCAACACCGACATGCGTCGCACCAAGATAGTGGGCACGTTGGGTCCGGCTTCCCAGGACCCCGAGACACTCGAGCGCCTCATCGAGGCTGGCCTCGACGTGGTGCGCCTTAATTTTTCGCACGGCACCCCAGAACAGCACCAAAAGAGCCTCGAGAACGTGCGCAAAGTCTCGAAGCGGCTCGGGCGGGCCGTTGCCTGCCTTCAGGACCTCCCCGGCCCCAAGATCAGGACCGGCGAGGTTTCGGACAAGGCCGGCGTCGAGCTGAAAGAAGGAGCCTCCTTCACCCTGACGACGGAAGAGATGGTCGGCACCGCAGAGCGCGTGTCCACGACCTACGATCTTCTCCCCAAAGACGTCCATCCCGGATGTCACATTCTTCTGGATGACGGTGTCATCCAGCTGGAAGTCGAAGAGATCTCGGGCGGCGACGTCAGGACCAGAATGGTCAACGGAGGTCGGCTCAAGTCGCACAAGGGCATCAACCTACCCGGCGTGAAGCTCTCCATTCCCTCACTGACCGATAGAGACCGCCGGGATGCGGAGTTCGGGCTGTCGCTCGATGTGGACTTCGTGGCGCAATCCTTCGTAAGAACCAGACAGGATGTCCAAGAACTCCGCTCGTTCTTGGACGAGCGCGGGCGCTCCAGCCTCCCCATCATCGCCAAGATCGAAAAACCACAGGCGGTCGACAACCTAGCAGCCATTCTCGATGTTGCGGACGGCGTCATGGTGGCGCGGGGCGATCTTGGCGTGGAGCTACCCACCGAGCAGGTCCCCCTCCTGCAAAAGGACATCATCCACGCCGCCAACGAGCGGGGACGAGTCGTGATCACCGCGACCCAGATGCTGGAATCCATGGTCGTGCGGCCCCGGCCCACACGAGCCGAGGCCACCGATGTCGCCAACGCCATCCTCGATGGAACCGACGCCGTGATGTTGTCGGCGGAGACCGCGGTCGGCAAGTACCCCATCGAAACCGTCGCCACCATGGCTCGCATCGCGGAGCACACCGAGACACGGTTGGGGCCGCGCCGGCGCCGTTCCGAGCTGGCAACCGTGGAAGGTGCGGCCATCGCGCGCGCTGTGACCAGGGCTGCCTGCCGCGCCGCCGAGCAGCTCGACGCGCGTTATGTCGTCGCTTTCACCGAGTCGGGCTCGACCGCGCGCCTGGTCAGCTACTGCCGTCCTAGCTCCAAAATTATCGCCATCACACCGTACGAGCGCGTCTACCGTCAGCTCGCCCTGACCTGGGGCGTCACACCCTTGACGGCACTGCATTGCGATACCACCGATGAGATGCTCGAATCCGGCATGAAGGTGCTTTCGAAACAGGGTATGGTGGAGCCGGGCGACATCGCGGTCGTGGTCTGCGGCACGGCCACGCTGGAAGGCGCGACCAACATGATCAAGGTGACCAGATTCGAGTGAAGAAACGAAACCGCACCCGCCGGCGCTACTCGCGCCTTCGTTTCAAATTCACGTTTGCGCTTCTCACGCTCGTCAGCGTCGTCGCCTTCTATCTCGCAGCAGTTTTCATCATTCATTACTTCCAGTTTTCCCGTCAGATAGCCGAGCGTCTGCAGGGAGAACGCCTGGAAAGACCGAGCTGGGTCTATGCCCGGCCTTTCGAGCTTCGCCAGGACCAGAGACTTCCGGAGTCGGAGCTCATCGAGATCCTGAACGCACTTCGCTATCAGGAAACCCGCAGCTCCGTCGAACAACAGGGTACGTTCTACGAAGCGGAGAACGAGATTCGCATCCATCTGCGGCACGTCGGCAACAACGAGTCCCCTCACATCATTGGGGTCGGCTTCAACCAGGAATGGGTGCGCGCCATCCGTGAGTTCCCCGATCGGACCCCATTGACCCGTGTGGAGTTCGAGCCGGTTCCGGTAACGACCCTGTTCGGTGAAGAGCGAGCGAAGCAGCGATGGGTCCCTTTGGAAGGCGTCCCGGAGATTCTCGTCCAGGCCGTGCTGGCCACCGAAGACCGTCGCTTCTTCGAGCACACCGGGCTCGATCCAATCGGGATCGTCCGCGCCGCCTGGCTCGATATCAGGAGCGGCGAAATCCAGCAAGGAGGCAGCACGCTTAGCCAGCAGCTGGTGAAGAATTATTTCTTGACGCCGGAGCGCACGATCCGTCGCAAGCTTCTCGGGGCCTTCCTCGCCGTCATTTTGGAGAGCCGCGCCAGCAAAGAGGAGATTCTCGAGCTCTATCTCAACGACGTCTACCTCGGCCAACGGGGTTCGTTCGGAATCAGCGGCGTCGGCCAGGCGGCGAACATCTACTTTGCCAAAGACGTCAAGAACCTTGGGCTCGAGGAGGCCGCTCTCCTCGCGGCGCTGATTCGAGCACCCAACCCAGCGTCTCCTTTTCGGCACCCCGAGGAGGCCAAGGCGCGGCGGGACGTCGTTCTGCATCAGATGGCTCGCCATGGATTCATCCTCCCCCGAGAGGCGGAGTCCGCGGCCGCGCGGCCGCTTCGCATCGAGCCGGGGGCCGTCGATATCGGCGAGGCTCCCTACTTCGTGGACGTCCTGCGACAGGAGCTCTTCGATCGCTATCCTCCGGAGTCCACCAGCAACCACAACCTGATCGTGCGTTCCACGCTGGATCGTTATCTCCAGAACGCCGCCCAACGTGCCGTCGCGGAGGGAGTGAAGGAGATCGAAGACAAGCTGGCGGGAAACAACAAGCCTCGCAACGTGCAGGCTGCGCTGATTGCCATGCAGCCGAACTCGGGCGACGTCCTGGCGTTGATCGGCGGGAGAAGCTACGGCACGAGCCAATTCAATCGCGCTACCGAAGCCCGGCGCCAGCCGGGAAGCGCCTTCAAACCCTTCGTCTACCTGGCGGCGTTCGAGCGGAGCTACGAGGTGGCGCGCACCGGCGGCCCCGCGACGCAGCTCTTCTCGCCCGCAAGCATCGTCCGCGACGAGCCCACCACGATCCGGTACCAGGGACGGACCTGGGAGCCGTCCAACTACGATCGCCGGTTCGCGGGTGACGTCACCTATCGATACGCGCTATCCCGATCGCTCAACGTGGCGACGGCGAAAGTGGGCCAGGAAGTGGGCTACGACCGTGTCGTCCGTCTCTGGGACGCCATCGGCACCCATAGCGACCTCCAGCCGTACCCTTCGGTCGTGCTGGGCGCTTTCGAGATGACGCCTCTGGATCTCGCGACGGCCTATACCGTGATCGCGAATCACGGCGTGCGCGTCGATCCCCGTTTCTTCGTCTCGGTCCGGGATGATCGCGGGCGCACGCTCGATTCGGTCGAAACCGCGCGCCATGCCGTGGCGCATCCGGAAAGCGCCTTCATCGTGACAGACATGATGAAGAGCGTGATCGAGCAGGGCACGGCGAGAGAGATCCGCGCGCGGGGCTTCAGTGCCATGGCGGCGGGAAAGACAGGGACGACCAACGACACGCGGGATGCCTGGTTCGTTGGCTTCACTCCCGACGTTCTGACCGTCGTGTGGGTCGGCTACGACGACAACCGTCCCTTGGGCCTAACGGGCTCCCAAGCCGCGCTGCCCATTTGGACTCGTTTCATGAAGGCCGCGGTATCGGGCCGAGAGAGTGCGAGCTTCGAGGCGCCCGCCGGCGTGACGTTCGCACGCATCGACACCGACACTGGGTTACTGGCCCGGCCTTCTTGTCCCCGCGTTCGAACGGAAATCTTCATTACCAGCACCGAACCTCGGGCGCTCTGCCCGCAGCACTAATTACCACCGCAAATCTAGTCAGTCGTCCAGCCCATGACAAGACCCGCGGGTACTGCCTTCTTTAGTACCCGAATACTGTGGATTGACCCGCCGACCGAATGCCAACTAGACTCTCGACACGGGACGAATGCTGATGAGCCGCAGCGTTGTTCACAAGATGCTTGGGCTTTTGATCGCCCTGGCGTACGTGCTCTTTACCCTCGGGCTCGCCAGGATCCTCCCGGTTTCATGGACGGAGGGGCCGCTGTTCTGGGCCGCGCTGGCCGTGCTCCTCGCGCTACTGTTCACTCCCCTTCTTGGTAAGTTGCGCTTCTGGGTCGACGGCGCGTTTTTCGGCGGCGCGTATGACCACCGGGCAGTTCTTGGCGAGATGAGTCGAGCGCTGGCCGGAATCGTCGACGCCGATGATCTCGCCAGCTTGCTCGTGGAAAAGCTGCCCGAAGTTCTGCACGCCCATGGAGCCACCTTACTTCTGCCGACCGTCGGGGGAGACCTGACTACCGTCAAAGAAGAGGGGTTGAACACGGGCAAGCGCGATCTTCCGCCCCTGCCGCATAGAGGCGTTATCGTGGGAGAGCTGCTTCGAGCTTCCCGACCTCTCACCACGGCCAGTCTGACGAGCGCGGTGACGGAGTCCGTCACCGACGCCGAGCGCGCCTGGCTCGATTGTTCCGACGTCGAGCTTTGGGTCCCGCTCGTGCGACGAGGCGCCGTGGGCGATAGCATTTTCGCAAAGCTTCAGGGCGTCGTGCTTCTGAGCAGCAAAGGGGGGCGGGAAGGTTTCGACTCGGAGGACCGCCGGTTGTTGGGCACGTTGGCCTGGGGTGCTGCCGTTGCCGCCGAGAATGTGGAGCTCTTCGCCGCCCTGCGCCGGCGAGCCGAGGAGGTCAACCAACTCTATTCTCGGCTGGTTCAGAGTCGGGAGGATGAGCGCGAGCGGCTCGCCCGGGAGCTTCACGACCGCGTCATCCAAGATCTCGTTGACCTTCACTACCTGCCCGATTCCAACGCCCCGCCCGGTACTCGGGCTGGGATCGATGCCTTGCGCAGCCGGCTACAGAACGTCATCAACAATATTCGCGAAGTGTGTGCGGAGCTACGGCCCTCGGCACTTGATGACTTGAGTCTTGGCCTCGCCATGCAGGGTTGTGTCGACGACATCAGGCGCAAGTACGGTCTTCGCATCTCGCTCCAATTGCCGAGCGATGACTCCGACGCATTGGAAACACTCTCCGAAGACATTCGGCTCTCTCTTTACCGGGTGCTTCAGGAGCCCTCACCAACGTGCACCGTCATGCGAACGCGAGTCGAGTGGGGGTGGAGCTCCGAAAGGCAGCCGAGGGGGTCACGCTCGAGGTGAGGGACGATGGGCGTGGATTCAACTGCCCCACGAGTCTAGGCTCGTTGGTGCGGGAGGGTCGTTACGGTCTGGCTGGGGCCCAGGAACGAATGAGCTCCATCGGCGGTCGTCTCGATCTCGAATCGCGTTCCGGCCACGGCACGGTGGTGCGCGCGGCCGTCCCCTGGGGGGGCGGATCCCGAAACGCCCCCATTCCGGAGGGACGGGAGATAGACGTCCGCGCGAAGGACGGCAAAGAGACGTTGAGTGAGGAACTTTTTCAGGGATCACTCCCCAAGTCGTCCTCGGGTGAACTTTCGACCCAGCCGTCAGCAATCGCGTACAGCACTGCCTCCACCCGCGTCTCCACACCCAGCTTCCCGAAGAACACTCCGAACGTGATTCTTCACGGTTTGCTCCGAGATTTTCAGCGCCTGTGCAATGCGTTCGTTCCGACACCGCACCGCCATCAGCCGAAGCACCTCCGCCTCGCGCTCTGTTAGCTTCTCGAGCGGTGTGTCGTGATCTCTTGCTACAGAGCCCACCAGCGTTTCAGCCACCCGCGGTGAGAGCCACTTGCGTCCGCCAGCGACCGAGCGCACCGCTTGAACCAATGTCTCTTGTGAGTCGTCCTTGAGCACATAGCCGACCGCACCCGCACTGAGAAGCCCAACCACGTACTCTTTTCGGTTGTAGGCGGATAGGACCAAGATGCGAGTTCGGGGATGCTTCTCTCGCAGGATCCGCGCCGTGTCGATGACCTTGTGACCCGGCATGTGTGCATCTAGCAGCAGAATGTGTGGGCGGAGCTCCGCCACTGCCTCCATCAACCCGCGCACCTCGGCGAGCTCCCCCACGACCTCGATGTCACGTTCCTTCGCGAGGAAGGCTGCAATCGCCGCCCGTACGACATGGTGGTCGTCGACCACGAGAACTCGGATCGGCGTCACCACCTAGCAATCCTTCAACGGATCGTACTGAATTGGACTTCATCCCGGAAAGTGCCGGCACTGGTCGTGACGACCGCCACGCCTCTCCACTTACAACCGGGCACGCGGCCTACTCGCGAACACAGGTCCCTAGTGGACTGTAACAACTGAACGTTTAGTGGTTTTAATGCGTCGTGACGGATCGTTGTAGGTCCACTTCACGGGCTTGGGGTCTTCGTTGTACTTGCGAATGTAGCGCATGATCTTGCGGGTCAGGTCGTGGGTTGACGTGAACACGCCTCGATGGATCAGGGCACGCTCGATCTTGGAGAACCAGAGTTCGATTTTGTTCAGCCAGGAGGAATATGTGGGTGTGAAGTGGAGTCGGACTTTTGGGTTGGCCTCGAGGAACTGTGCGACCTTGGCGGTCTTGTGAGCCGACAGACCTTGCCCAGGAAAAGTGGACAGGTTGATTATCTCGCATGAGCCGTTTTGAGGTCATGAATCCGTTCGAACACCATTGGGCTGTTGTAATCGAGTGACGAGTGGAGTCGATACGGATTGTAGAACCCCTCGATGTAGCTCGCGACCGCGTCTTTGGCCATACGTCGTGTTGGCCAACTACACCGGTGGAGGAGCTCGGTCTTGAGCGTGCCTAAGAAGCTCTCGGTCACGGCGTTGTCCCAGCAATCACCCTTGCGGCTCATCGAGCACACGATGCCGTACTCATCGAGCACGGCCTGGTAGGTCGCAGCCGCGTATTGAGTACCACGGTCTGAATGATGCACCAAGCCACTTTCCGGCAGGCGGCGCCCCAAGGCCATGTGAAGCGCCTCGAGAGCAAGCTCCGCGCGCAGGTGGGGCTGCATCGCCCAGCCTACGACACGACGCGAGAACAGATCGAGGATGACCGCCAAGTAGAGCCAGCCTTCCCAAGTCCGGATGTAGGTTATGTCCGTCACCCAGAACTGGTTCGGTCGTTCGGCTTCGAAGTTCCGGCCGAGCACGTTGGGTGCGATGGGGCGATCGTGCTTGCTGTCGGTCGTGCGGCGAAAACGCTTGCTGGGCAGACCCTGCAGGCCCATCTCACGCATCAGCCGTGCCACTCGCTGCTTGCCTACCTCGACGTTCTCCCCGTCAAGCTGGCGACGTACACGCTCCCTGCCGTAGGTACCACGGCTATGGGCGTGGATCACTTGGATGCGCAGCTTCAGCTTCCCATCCTCACACTGTCGCTTGCTGGGCGCGCGCTTCATCTGAGCGTAGTAGCCGCTGGTCGATACCCTCAGAACTCGGCACATCACCCGCACCGGGTAGTTGGCCCGCTCCGCGTGAATGAATTTGAATCTCATTCGCTTTCCTTCGCGAAGAAGGCCGCCGCTTTTTTTAATATTTCTCGCTCTTGCTCCAACGTACGCACTCGACGCCGTAGCGAACGGAGCTCATCACGTTCCGCCGTCGTCAGAGCCTCGCGTGGACCTTCACCGTGATCAACTTTGTATTGTTTCACCCAGTTTCGAAGGGCCGATTCCGTCAGGTCCAGTTCCTTAGCGACCTGGCCGATGCTGCGCTCGCCCTCCCTGAACAGCCGGACCGCTTCCTTCTTGAACTCCCCCGTGAACTTCCTGCGTCGTCGTTCTCCCATGGACGCCTCCAGGCGCATTGTCGCGCCTCGGTTGATGTCCACAAAACCCGGGCAGGGTCAGACTGATTGTCGAGGATGACATGTATTTCGCGCTTTCGCTTGTGGCTCGCAACCAGCTGCTCCAAGAAGGCGACGAACTCCTGGCTGGTATGGCGGCGGACAGTCTTGCCCAAAACCACCCCCGTCTTCGTGTCGAAGGCGGCGTAGAGAGAAAGCGTTCCATGCCGGACGTACTCGAAACCGTGTCGCTCGGCCCGCCCGGGAGACAACGGCAAGATCGGGTCCCGTCGATCCAGGGCTTGGATCGCCGTTTTCTCATCAATACAAAACACCGCAGCGTGCTGAGGTGGATTCATATATAGACCGATGATATCCGCTGCCTTCGTCTCGAAATCCGGATCGTTGGAGGCCTTGTAATGCTCAATTCGGTGTGGCTGGAGACCATGCTTTTTCCAAGTGCGAGCCACCATCATGTGATGGATTCCCAGCTTCTTCGCAAGTCGACGCGTGCTCCAGTGAGTCGAGCCGTCGGTCGGTTTTTTCTGCGTCCACGAAAGAATCCGTGCTTCCATCCGAGGCGTGAGCACTTGAATCGGACGCCCCTCGTGACGCGCGTACAGACCTGCCAGACGCTCCTCCAAGAATCGGCGTTTCCACTTGCAGCTGGATCGGCTATCAAGCGGTGCGCATCAGCGGCAACATCGGTGTGGCGCTGTTCAATGTTCCGACCACCGGCCCAGGGGAGTCGGTCGACCTTTGGGCTCTGGGTAACGGTTCCTCAAGAGCCCGGCCGTCATGTTGGCACCAGCGTAATCTCCGTGCGTTTTTCCGATTCCACGACTTCGACACGCCGAACGATACCCCTCATAGCCTCCTCTCGATTCCATCGAGATAGACTCCAGCCACTCACCCCGAGCCCCCTCGCGACACCCTCAAGGCTCGCGCCCTGATCCTTCATCTGATTCAGATACAGCACCGCTTCGCGACGTTGTTCCCGCGAGTAACGCCGCCCTCGACCTGTGCGGCCACGATTTTCTTCACGTGCTCGCCTACGAAATGCTGTCCTCGCTTCCATCGCTTCGCACTCCTTTCAAGACTGCTCACGATGGAACATTCCGACACGCTTGTCACGACGGGCCACGGCGAGGAGTTACTGCTATCCTGGGGTTCTATCCGATTTCGAGCTCGATTCCGGCGAAAAGGGTGTGGACGGTCTCTTGGCAGCGATCGACGAACTGTTCGATGAAACGGTTCGGCAAATACCCCAACCACTCCCCACAGATTATCCGGTGGAAGCTCTGCTGGCTCAGATAACTCAACAGATCGTCACACTCGAAAACTCGAAGCGCCGGGAAACCTGGGTACCGGCCTGCGAGCCCCACCTCTGCTCGATGGTCAAGCTGGGCGTCATTCCTCAGAACCTGAATACGATGAAGACATTCGACGAGAAGCTCGAAGAGTCCAAGGATGACTACTGCTTCGCCGACTCGATCAACCGACCGGTGCTTGCTCCGTTTACTGTTGCCGGCTCGTCCATGTCGTCGTGTGAGGACGGCGCTTATGCAGGGGATGTCCCGGCCGCTGTTGAATTTGGTCGGGTAGCGGCGGCACCTGTGAATACTCTTAGGCAGCAAACTCATCGCTGTCAAGAGATTTCTGTTTGCTTCTAAGCGCGTGAACGAGAGCGCCCATATGGCGATAGCCTTTGATACGCCGGAACTTTTTCTGCGCGGTGACGACGCCAAGAGCGGTCCATCGGCGAACCATGGAAGGACTCTTCCAACGCTTGACGTTTCTCGATACTCTGCGAATGGTTCCGTTGAGATTCTCAATGGCGTTCGTCGTGGCAAGAGACTGGCGAAGTAAGGCGGGCAGCGCGAGCTTCACGACCGTGAGTGTCTCTTCCATCCCTTCACGAAGGCTTCCGGCAGCTTCGTCGTAGCCGTTTCGCTCGAGCCACGACACCAATGCCTGAAGTCGCCTTGCGCGCCTTGTCGGCACTCTTGCACTTGTAGGCTTCCTTCATCGTCTGGAGCACGTAGGCGTGACGAGACTTGGGAAGGTACGAACGAAGATTCCGGAGTTTATGGATCTGGCACCTTTGGATGACCGCGAGGTCCCCCAAAACGTCGACGAGTGCCTTGCGGATGCCTTTGCCTCCGTCCACTACGCAGAGAATCGACTCATCGACGCGCAAGCCTCGCTCGAGAAGGTCCTGCAACATCGCGGTGCACACCCGAGGGTTCTCCGTCGAGCCCAGCCATATACCCAGGGGCACCTTCGTTCCATCTATTGTGATACCGAGAGTTACGACGACGGTCTGTCCGGCCACCTCAAGGCCATCCAGCATCAGTGCCGCAAGCTCGAACTCCTCTAGCCGCCGAGACAGGTCAAGGAAGGAAAGTGAGCCCGACGGATACGATGCTCAGCAACATGCCTTCGAGCTCTTCCAGCACGCCAAGCTGGCTTACGACACGGAGGACTATTGGCAGGCCGTTCAGCTTTGCCGGTAGGCGGTCGAGGTCAAAGATGACAAGCCTGACCTTGCCCAGGAAAAGTGGACAGGTTGATTATCTCGCATGAGCCGTTTTGAGGTCATGAATCCGTTCGAACACCATTGGGCTGTTGTAATCGAGTGACGAGTGGAGTCGATACGGATTGTAGAACCCCTCGATGTAGCTCGCGACCGCGTCTTTGGCCATACGTCGTGTTGGCCAACTACATCGGTGGAGGAGCTCGGTCTTGAGCGTGCCTAAGAAGCTCTCGGTCACGGCGTTGTCCCAGCAATCACCCTTGCGGCTCATCGAGCACACGATGCCGTACTCATCGAGCACGGCCTGGTAGGTCGCAGCCGCGTATTGAGTACCACGGTCTGAATGATGCACCAAGCCACTTTCCGGCAGGCGGCGCCCCAAGGCCATGTGAAGCGCCTCGAGAGCAAGCTCCGCGCGCAGGTGGGGCTGCATCGCCCAGCCTACGACACGACGCGAGAACAGATCGAGGATGACCGCCAAGTAGAGCCAGCCTTCCCAAGTCCGGATGTAGGTTATGTCCGTCACCCAGAACTGGTTCGGTCGTTCGGCTTCGAAGTTCCGGCCGAGCACGTTGGGTGCGATGGGGCGATCGTGCTTGCTGTCGGTCGTGCGGCGAAAACGCTTGCTGGGCAGACCCTGCAGGCCCATCTCACGCATCAACCGTGCCACTCGCTGCTTGCCTACCTCGACGTTCTCCCCGTCAAGCTGGCGACGTACACGCTCCCTGCCGTAGGTACCACGGCTATGGGCGTGGATCGCTTGGATGCGCAGCTTCAGCTTCCCATCCTCACACTGTCGCTTGCTGGGCGCGCGCTTCATCTGAGCGTAGTAGCCGCTGGTCGATACCCTCAGAACTCGGCACATCACCCGCACCGGGTAGTTGGCCCGCTCCGCGTGAATGAATCTCATTCGCTTTCCTTCGCGAAGAAGGCCGCCGCCTTTTTTAATATTTCTCGCTCTTGCTCCAACGTACGCACTCGACGCCGTAGCGAACGGAGCTCATCACGTTCCGCCGTCGTCAGAGCCTCGCGTGGACCTTCACCGTGATCAACTTTGTATTGTTTCACCCAGTTTCGAAGGGCCGATTCCGTCAGGTCCAGTTCCTTAGCGACCTGGCCGATGCTGCGCTCGCCCTCCCTGAACAGCCGGACCGCTTCCTCCTTGAACTCCCCCGTGAACTTCCTGCGTCGTCGTTCTCCCATGGACGCCTCCAGGCGCATTGTCGCGCCTCGGTTGATGTCCACAAAACCCGGGCAGGGTCAGACTGAGTATCACTTTCTTCTGGGACGCACGCTCTTGAAGAACAAGAAGTGGCGGAAAGAAGCTGGAGAAAGCCTGAGGAAAGCCGCCGAGCTCGATCCCTGCAATCCCGAATACCTCGCCCTCCTCGCGGCACTCTACCAGCACGATGGCTTGCAGATGCGAGCGAAGAAGCTCCTGGAACAGGTCAAGGGGATCGATCCGGACTACGAGATTCCCGAGCTCCCGGCCTAGCGCTACCCTTTCGGCTCCCACACCTCCCGAGTCACGGTCCGCTCGCTCTTGTGTTTTTTCAATAGGTCAAGACCGAGCCGTTTGCTCACATAGACCTTCGACTCGCGGTTATCGGACTCGTGGCGCTCGTATTGGATGACGTCGAAGTTGAGCCGGGTAAGCGTGCTGCGCATCTCGTAGAACTTGTTCTTCGTCTTCACCACGACCTCGTCAAATCCCTCACCCACCGCCCAAACCTCCTGCTGTTCGGTCAGCGCGCGGAAGTGCCCCTGCCCCCGCCAGTCGCTGCGGGTGCCGCCGAGCCAGCTGTACAGGATTCTCCGGCCCTCGAATTGGACGTGCCCGTCCAGCCGCTTCACCAGATCGGCAAGCTTGGAGCTTTTTTCCATCGGGAAGATCTCGTGCCCCACCTTGTACGAGACCGGCACCATTTGTGAGGGGTCTTGAGGCATTGGCGCCTCGGCAATCAGAATGAGGTGACTGCGCTCGCCGAGCCGGGCCATGATCTCGTCAGCCGTCTTCTTGCGGTTGAACTCCCCGAAGAACTCTTCGATGAACTGAATCTCCAGGGCGCCTTGCTCGAGAGGGTACTGTTTGATGCGATGTTTCACCTTTTTCATGACGTCCTCGGAGTCAGTTAGCGAGTCATGTCGCCCAGGTCCTGTCGCTTATACCCACTCGGTGGGCTGAACTCCTCGGCAGCGACAGCGACCTCGTCGACCGACTGAAACCGCGATCGTCGAGCCAGGTTTCCATGTAGAGCAAGTCCGGTCGGTGTTCAGCCAAGGGTTGCCCTGGGCCGTCGCGCTGCAGCTGATAGTCCTCGCCTGTGGCCCATCGCAAACGGGACCGAGCGTGGGGGTGACGCTTTACGAACACCCGAACTTCGAGGGCGATTCGAGGACATTTGACGGCGACTTCAACGATTTCAGAGACCTCAGAGGGCCATGCTCGGGATTCTTCGACTCGCCGGACCAAGACGGGGACTGGGATGATTGCACCTCGTCGATTAGGCTCCCACCCGGTTGGGAGGCCACGGTATACGAGAACGAAAATTACTTCGGCGATAGCCTCATCGTGACGTCGGAGATCCCGGACCTCGATGACGTGCGGGGTCCGTGCGGCAACGATTGGGACGACTGCATCTCTTCCATAAGAGTGCGCCGCCCGTAAGCGGCGCAGCGACTCGAAACCACAACGCTGCACGGGTCGCCGATCATTCAATCTCTCTGGTAGGCACCCGCGATCGGCGGCGTAAGAGGAGGCGGACCGAGCTTCAGGGCCGGGCTTCATAGCCCGAGCGGGCGCGGATCGTCGTCCCTCTCCTCTTCGGGAGACGAACCTCCAGGCGGTGCCACCCGGACTCAGACACTCCCTCCGGCGTGAAAACGAGGAGATAGCGCGTCTTAATCTCGGCCAGGATTTCCGAATAAACTTCGACCACGTTCGTCTTCAGGTCGAGTCGAATCAAACGTCCGCCAGTGGCACCGGTGAGATCGGTCAAGAATCGTTCGGCTTCGTCTGGGACGGATCGGATGAAAGGGCCGCGAAGCGAAAAGCCACCCGGAGGAGGTGGCCGTACCGCGTAGACGACGACCCCCGAGGAGCGAGCCATGCCCAGGACCTTGTCCTTGGAAAGCCAGCTAGCATTGTCGATCCCATCCGTTAGGATGAGAGCGAGTGGTCTTCCTTCTCTAGTTTCGAGCAAGTTCAAGCCGAAGAAGAGGGCCTCATTCAATGCCGTCTGTCCCATTACTCCTCTCTCCGAAAGAGCGACACGCAAGGCATCCTGGCCCTCGACGAAGTCCGTCCGTAACTCGGCTCGACGGGAGAAGGTCATCAATGCGATCTCATCCTCGCTACCGAGCTCCCTACTGAACGCTAGTGCCGCCTCCCTGAGCTGACCCCACCTCAAGCTCGGCACGCTACCACTTGTGTCCAAGACCAGCATCACGCTGAGCGGCAGACCGCCGGCGTCCACGAGCTGGACCGTCTGCTCGATGCCGTTGTCATAGACCTCGAAATCCCCCGCGGTGAGCCCGGCGACCTGCTTGTCGTCCTGCGAGACGAAAACATCGATGTAGACAGTGCGAACGTCGACGCGGAAGGTGGGGGTTTCCTGCGCCGCCGATGTCGACGGGTCGAGGGCCAGCAGCGCAGCACTCCACCACAGCGCGAGATGAATCATCATCGTCATCTTCAGGGACGGACCTCTTGTTGAAGCTCATAAAAGAGCTCGTCGTGCTCGACCGCCCGACTCAGAATGTATTGCCACCAGGTGTCGTCTGTGATGGAGGCGTGTCCTCCGGACTCAAGGAACCCCGCGGTGACGGCGAGCGCCTCCGAGCCTTGACCGGCAGTTACGAGCGCCAATCCTAGAGCCGCAGATGCGGCCTGACAGTCCGGGTCGACGGCGTAAGCGGACCGGAAGTGAGCCAGAGACTCCTCGGTCTCCCCGCGACTCTCGTGAATCTCACCCAACACTAGATGGGCTACAAGCCGCGCAGGTGCTTCCACATCGGGCAGCTTGGGCAAGTGCGCTTCAACCTCAGCCAGAGACTCCGCTACTAGGCCGCGGCGCCAAAGCACCTGCCCGAGTCGGATGTGGAGCCCCGCATCCTCAGGACGCTCCTCGAGCAACCACCGATACTCCGACTCCGTCGCTTCCAAATCACCCCGATCGCTTGTCGTTAGGACCACGGCTTCCTGGAGCGTGCCCAAGGCATATCGAAAGTCCCAATCTGTCGGTGTGCGCTCCACGCCACCTCGAAAAAAGGCCTCCGCCTTCGCAAAACGGAGGCGGTAGTAATGCAAGTAGCCGAGCGCCAGCCGTGACTTCTTCTCGAACGAAGCTCGCCGCTGGTGGTCGGTCATCGATTCGATGTGAAGTCCCGCCATCTCGAAATGGACGAGTCTTTCCATTCCGAACCAGCGGATGACTTCGAAATGAAGAAGAGCCGCGGCTTGAAGCTCCACATCGGAGCGCGGGCTGGTTCGAAACTCATGCGCCGCCTCCCGGAGATTCTCCGGCGGCTGCTCCAACAAGGCGCGGGCCGAATCCAAGAAGAGGCCTTGACGGTAGCACTCGACGAGCTCGGTGTACTGCTCCAGGTCGAAGCCGAGGGAAGGAGTGGCGAGCCACAGGCAGCTCGCAACAACAATTTGTCCGATCGTCATCTGATAGGGAACGACGGACCACTCTCGTGATTCTCCGTCACGTGGTCGGCCGTTGAACGCGAAAATAGTCCATCACATCTTGAATAGTCAAGGTTGTTTCGAACGCGGGAGAAAGTGCGAGCAGTGTTGTCGCGGTGACAATTTCAGACAATAATCTCGCCTTTACAAAATGGCTGGAGTGGGAGGTTGTTTAGCCGGACCGCATCGATGGCTTGATCCAACAACGCGATGGAACGTAGAACCCGCACGTTCGTCACGTTCCCCTGCGGATCGATGATGGCTTCCAGAATGACGATACCCTGGATCCGCGCCTGTCTCGCGATGTCCGGGTAAAGAGGGCTGGCATTCCGGGTTCTCGTCGGTTGCTTGATATCGCCACCGACCCGCACCGGCTCGTCGGGGGCATCGGGCAGACCACCCACGATGCCGCCCAAGACTCCTCCCGGGATGCCTCCTTCCACGCCTTCCGGCGCGCCGAAGTCGCCGAAGCCGATGTCGTCGGGGATATCCACGGGTGCCACGAACTTGGGCGTGCTAGTGAGAACGGGTCTCGGGGCGGTCGGCCTGCGGCGAGCCCTGGGTGGTGGTGGTGGTGGTGGTGGCGGCGGTGGGGGCGGCGGTGGCGCAGCTCCCATGAACGTCATGATTCCTTGCGGTGATGGTAGTGCGTCGGTCGCCATCAGAGGGACGATAATGAGGGCAGCGAGGATGAATCCCTGCACCGCGAAGGACGTGATGAAGCTCGTCACTTGCGCCCCGTGCGACCTCTTCTCTGCCGAAGAATCCACCAGAAACGTCAGCATTTCCTTGGCCACGGGCTTCTATGCTCCTTTCAGAAAAGGGAGGAGTTGAACTGTCCATCTACACCCACGTCTGGCGGGACAAGGAGGCCGGAGGACATCTATACCGCCACCTTCGATGCTTGGGCTTGATCCGGTTTCGTAGACGGTTTAGTTAAGCTGGCGAAGTCCTCATCCGTCGTTCAAACTCGGCCGGACTGACCTGGCCGAGGGTCGAGTGTCGTCGTCTCTGGTTGTAGAATACCTCGATGAAGTCGAAGAGGGCCATCTTGGCCTCGCCGCAACTTAGGAAATGCTCCCCAAGCTCGTGCTTGACTGTGGAGAACCAGCTCTCGATGACGGCGTTGTCGTAGCAGTTGCCCCGTCGGCTCATGCTCCCGGTCATGCCATGCGTCTCAAGGAGACGTTGGTAGTCTTTGCTGGCATACGGACTGCCCTGATCGGAGTGATGCAAGAGCCCTGCGGCCGGTTGGCGACGTTTCAGTGCCATCCGCAACGCCTTGATAACCAGGTGACGGTCGTTAATAGCACTTACGGCCCACCCAACGAGGAATCGCGAGTAGAGGTCGAGGAGCGCCGCGAGATAAAGCTTCCCGCCGCTGCCGATCACGAACTCGGTCGTGTCCCCGACCCACCGTTGGTTCGGCGCATCGGCGACGAAGTCTTGCCCGAGCACATTGGCCGCGACGGGCTGGCCATGACCGCTTACCGTCGTGCGCTTGAAGCGTTTGCGTACTCGAGCAATGAGGCCTTCTGCCTGTTTCAACCGAATCACCCGCTTCCGACTCACTCGGTACCCCTGCTCGTGCAGGTCGTGATGAATCCGCGGACTCCCATAGGTGCGGCGACTCGCCTCATGGGAGGCACGAATCAACACGCGCAACTGGCGGTCCCGGCGCGCGTGGGCCGACGGCGGCCGACGTGCCCAGGCATAAAAGCCACTCCGAGAGACGTTGAGAATCTGACACAGGTGAGCGACCGGTACGGTGGCCTTCTCCGCCTGGATGAACGCGAATCTTACTCGCTCTCCCTCGCGAAGAAGGCCGCGGCTTTTTTTAAAACGTCGCGCTCCACCCGCAACCGCCGATTCTCTTTGCGGAGCCGCCGAAGCTCCTCGCGTTCCACGCCCGTCAAGCCCGTCCGGCCCTTCGTCCGATCGGCCCGGGCCTGACGGACCCAGTTGCGAAACGCCGATTCGGTGAGGTCAAGCTCCCGGGCCACCCGACCCACGCTCTGGCCCTCATCAAGCACCAGCCGGACCGCGCCTGCCTTAAACTCGTCATCAAACTCCCGGCGGGGTCGCCGGGGCTGCGTTGTCTTTGCCATTGTGGACATCGTATCCGCCTTTCAGAAAGTGTCCACGAAACTGGATCAAGCCCAGCTCGCCCAAACTTAGACGCAAGCGCCACAACAGCTATGACAGCCGAGGCCACCTGGCCGGGAAGCGTCATATCTCCGAGCGGCCGCCTTGTGTCGACAAGCGCAGTGCCGTTGGCCACTGGGAGATCGACACCGTGGTAGGAAAAGGCGCGCCGGACTGCGTAACCACGCTCGTGGAACGAAAGACGGGCTATGCGCTGATCGGCAAGCTGTCCGACCGCACCATGTTCAGCACTAGTCAGCGAACGAAGATGTTGCTCCGGCGGGTGCCGGAGCAGGTCAAGACGATCACCGCGGACAATGGTACGGAGTTCCACGACTACGAATCCGTCGAGGAAGCGACCGGCGTCAAGTTCTACTTCGCAACTCCCTATCACTCATGGGAGAGAGGCAGCAACGAGAACTTCAATGGCCTGCTACGACAATACCTGCCGAAGCGCACCAGCCAAGCAGCGCTCACGCAACGCGACTGCGATCGTATCGCAAACAAGCTCAACTCACGGCCCCGCAAGAGACTCGGCTACCGCACACCGGAGGAACGTTTCCATGGGCTCTAACGAATGGTGCGCTTCAAACTTGAAGTCACACTTCGCACGGTCTGTGTAAATCGTGGGTCAAGTCTTAATTTTCCTGTCAAATCTCCGCATGGTTCCCCGAGCTCGGTTAGGCTGCTGACTCCTTGGACGTGAGTTGTGGGAGGAGCTTGTTCCGAAGCTCCTCGACTTTCCTGGCCGTGAAGATATCCACGCCTGACCCTGCCCGGGTTTTGTGGACATCAACCGAGGCGCGACAATGCGCCTGGAGGCGTCCATGGGAGAACGACGACGCAGGAAGTTCACGGGGGAGTTCAAGAAGGAAGCGGTCCGGCTGTTCAGGGAGGGCGAGGGCAGCATCGGCCAGGTCGCTAAGGAACTGGACCTGACGGAATCGGCCCTTCGAAACTGGGTGAAACAATACAAAGTTGATCACGGTGAAGGTCCACGCGAGGCTCTGACGACGGCGGAACGTGATGAGCTCCGTTCGCTACGGCGTCGAGTGCGTACGTTGGAGCAAGAGCGAGAAATATTAAAAAAGGCGGCGGCCTTCTTCGCGAAGGAAAGCGAATGAGATTCATTCACGCGGAGCGGGCCAACTACCCGGTGCGGGTGATGTGCCGAGTTCTGAGGGTATCGACCAGCGGCTACTACGCTCAGATGAAGCGCGCGCCCAGCAAGCGACAGTGTGAGGATGGGAAGCTGAAGCTGCGCATCCAAGCGATCCACGCCCATAGCCGTGGTACCTACGGCAGGGAGCGTGTACGTCGCCAGCTTGACGGGGAGAACGTCGAGGTAGGCAAGCAGCGAGTGGCACGGCTGATGCGTGAGATGGGCCTGCAGGGTCTGCCCAGCAAGCGTTTTCGCCGCACGACCGACAGCAAGCACGATCGCCCCATCGCACCCAACGTGCTCGGCCGGAACTTCGAAGCCGCACGACCGAACCAGTTCTGGGTGACGGACATAACCTACATCCGGACTTGGGAAGGCTGGCTCTACTTGGCGGTCATCCTCGATCTGTTCTCGCGTCGTGTCGTAGGCTGGGCGATGCAGCCCCACCTGCGCGCGGAGCTTGCTCTCGAGGCGCTTCACATGGCCTTGGGGCGCCGCCTGCCGGAAAGTGGCTTGGTGCATCATTCAGACCGTGGTACTCAATACGCGGCTGCGACCTACCAGGCCGTGCTCGATGAGTACGGCATCGTGTGCTCGATGAGCCGCAAGGGTGATTGCTGGGACAACGCCGTGACCGAGAGCTTCTTAGGCACGCTCAAGACCGAGCTCCTCCACCGATGTAGTTGGCCAACACGACGTATGGCCAAAGACGCGGTCGCGAGCTACATCGAGGGGTTCTACAATCCGTATCGACTCCACTCGTCACTCGATTACAACAGCCCAATGGTGTTCGAACGGATTCATGACCTCAAAACGGCTCATGCGAGATAATCAACCTGTCCACTTTTCCTGGGCAAGGTCATCCTTACTCTGCGCCATTTATTCGCGACGGCCAGGAGGACGGCGTAGCTGAGCTTCATGGCGGCCTCCTCGGTGAAGAAGTGAGGAATCACTTTCGTCCGACGTCTGTGCTCTCCGAAGGTGCGCTCGAGCAGGTTCGCGGTTCGAAGCCGCTTGTGATGCGACGGAGGAAGTCGTAGTGCCTGAAGACAGGCTTCGAGGGTCTCCTCCATGCACTTCATCGCGCTCGGAAATCGTTGGCGGTACCGAGCAATCACCTCCCGGCCCTTGTTCAGCCCTTGCTCGTAGCTCGGCGCATGGAACGACTCGAGGATGGCTGCCTTGAGCTCGGCGCGGACTTCCTTCGGGGCCTTGCCCAGGATGTTCTCCAGCCGATGTTTCTGGCAGCGTTGCTTCATGCTTCGAGGGAAGACTTCCTCCATCGCCTTCAGCACTCCCGGATTCCCGTCGGTCACGATGAGCAACGGTTCTCTCAGTCCCCGGGCCACCATCTCTTGCAAGAATCCTTTCCAGTTCTCGTAGGATTCTCGATTACCGACACCGATGTGAAGCAGAATCCGCGTCCCATCAACACGATAGCCCGTGGCGACCAGAATCGGTTCTTTCTTATCCGCTCCCTGGTGGTAGCGTAGGTAGATCCCGTCGAGCTCCAGATACACCAGCTCCTCCTTCGAGAGCTTGTCAAGAGGGCGAGATGGACGTTCGTGCACTTGGTGACACATGGTTCTGCCAAAGTAGGGGCAAAGTCAGATAGCCTTCGCAATCTGTCTGAATCGTGCGAGGCGGGTGCCGGGAGTGATGTCAGTTGGTGGGTGCGAGCTGCTTCAGTTCCTCGAACCAGTTCTGGACTAGGGTGATTTGCGTTGTGCCCGCGCTCTCTTGGCTGTCTGGAGTCCGGATCATCACGAACCCCTGGCCGTCGGGCGTTACGTCGTAGTTGGTGGCACCAGGACCGATTTTCAAATCATAGGCCCCCTCAAACAACAAGGTCGGCGTCCCTGCAGAGTCCGCTCCCGCAGAGAAATCGACCACCATCATCTTCTCGCCGTTCCGGTAGAAGAGCTCCCGACCGTCTCGGGACCACATGGGCTCCGTACCCCCCTCGGTCGATATCTGCCACTTGCCGCCTGTGGGGAAGCGAATCACGAAGACCTCATCTCGATCGGACTCATTGGAGACATAGGCGAGCCACAGGTCATCTGGCGAGAGCTTCGGCGTGTGCTCATTAAAGGATGATGTTTCAAGGAGCATCTCCAGTTTCCCGTCTCCCTCCAGGGACATCATCCCGATATCGAAAGTGGGGTCGGGCGCGCCACCCCGTCGGAAGACGAGCGTCTTCCCGTCCGATGTGATAGCAGCGGGAAAAATCTGGACGGGCTCGGTCGTCAGTTGTTGGGCGGGGCCGCTGCCGTCCGCGGGCTTCGAGAAAATGTCCCAGTTCCCCGCTCGATTTGAACTAAAAAAGACCGTTTCACCGTCTGGAGACCAAAGGGGGCGCAGACCGCTCTCGAAAGTCAAGCGCGTCGAGGTCCCGCGGGAGAGCTCGAGTATCCAAACCTCTTGGGCCGGTTCTCCAATTCGGACGGCCAGGCGCTGGCCATCGGGCGAGAATCGGGGGGCTTCGTAATCCCGGAGCGTTTCTGTCAGCGGTGAGGCCTTTCCCTCGCGATTCGACCCGGACCAACTCGCGAGCACTTGCTCCACAGAGAACGCCTCCCCTGGAACGTAGACGAGCGATCCGTCTTCGGAAAAAGCGTAATAGCTAGCGCCGTTATTAAGACCGTACGTTAGAACACCTTCGATGACAGGACTGGGCTCTCCGGTCGGCTCGATTCGGTCGAGATCGAATGGGATGGCAAAGAGCGTGGCCTCGCGGGCATAGAGGAGGTGACCAGAGGAGGCGTAGCGCGCGTGCCAACAACGTCAGCGAGATTTTTCCTGGGCCTGCTCGGCGTCGGCGATTCTTTTACGCAGATCTTCGAGCGCGGCAGTCAATGTTGGCGAATCGTACCAGTGGCCACTGACCATGACGCCCACCGGGCGGCGCAGGACCGACAGATCCTCTCGCGGATCGCCGTCAAGCAGAACGAGGTCCGCTCGCGCATCGACGGCAACGACTCCCCACTCTCCCTCTTCGCGCAGGAACTTCGCGGCGTCCGCCGTCGCGATACGCAACACGTCATCGACGGGAACACCGGCCTCGACGAACGTCGCCAGTTCGTCGTGGATCGCGAAGCCGCGCAACACGAAAGGGTTCGGCGTATCGGAACCGATGAGCAGCGGCGCCCCGGCGTCATATAGCATCTTCAGGAACGCGCGCTGATTGGCCGTCGCGGCGCGCTTCTCGTCATCGAACTCGCCCATGCGCTCAGCGCTGCTGCGCCACCAGTCCGTCAGCCCGCTTTCGAGGTAGCCGGCTTCGGGCCGGGTAAAGAACGCATCGACATCAGCCCATACCGGTAGCGCACAGCGATTACCGAGAACGTCGGCGAGTGCCACAGACCCGCGCTGCCGACGCGTTCGCGATCTCACGCAGGCGCTCATGGTCAGCATTCGCCCAGCGCGCCATGTAGCCTGCGTCTTCCGGACCCGCGTTGGCGGCGCTGCTAACGCCTTCGAAATGTTCGATGCTGTCCACGCCGAGGTCGATGACCTCCTCGACGCTCATGCCTTCCGGGACGTGCGTCCAGACCTGCATATCGCGGTCTTTGGCTGCCTTGACGGCCGCCGCGTAGATCTCGGGCGGCAGACCTTCGTAGAGTTTGACGGCTCGATAGCCGGTCGTGCGCTGGCTTTCGACGGCGCCGATCGCCTGCTCCGGCGTCGTCACCTGCAGGGAGGCCCCGCCCCAGATCGGTTCCGGCCCGTCCATCAGCGGCCCCGACGTATAGATGTGGGGCCCGGTGAGATCGCCGCGCTTCGCACCCGCATCGAAGATCAGCGTCCGCCCGGAACCCCAGAGGTTGCGTACGCTCGTGACGCTATTGGCGAGATACAGCACGCCTTCTTTTTCCGACCCGTAGTGAACGTGCATGTCGGCGAGGCCCGGCATCAGAGTCCTGCCCGCGCCGTCGATAACGCGCGCGCCATCGACGGTGACGGTCGCATTCATTATCCGTCCCGCATCGGTCATCGTCAGCACTTGCACGTTCCGGAAGACCGAAACGACGTCGTCATCCACCAGTGCGGGGGTCGCGCAGGCGGCCATCGGCAGCCCGGCAACCATTGCAGCGAGACGGTTGAACATGGCGGACCCTCCTTGACCTGGATGAAACGGTAAACCTCGCCCATTCCGCCCGCACCGATGGCGGCGAGGATCTCGTAATCACCCAGCTTGGTGTTGGGTGTGAGTGGCATGGCCCGCCCTTTGAGCGCGAAAATAGCCCTGACGGATGGAAAAGTCAAGAGACTTCCTTGCGTTGAGATGGGGCCAGTTTGTCGGGAGGCTCGTCGCCCGACGTCTATTAGATGGGAACTTTTGGTCTTTATCGTCCTTGCCATCACGGCGCAAGGGGGGTGCCTTCAGCTCACATTTTTGAAAGGATGACCCCGAAAAAGGGGCAAAGCACGGCCAAAGTGAGCTACCCTCAGAAGGTGTGGAAATAAAGTAAAGGCGGAGTAACCTTCCGCGTCAAGGTTCGAAAGTCGAGTGCTTCCGCTGTTCAAGCGTCGGAGCGAAACGGTGAGCGAGTTGATTCCGGAGCTGTACCTGCATGGACTAGCTCACGGAGATTTCGATCTGTCGCTCCGCGGGCTTCTAGGGGAGGACGCTCCACTTTCTCCCAGCACGGTGTCGCGGCTGAAACAGAAATGGCAGGGAGAGTACGAGCAGTGGCTAGCTCGCCCACTGGAAGAACTCGAGCTCGTGTACCTGTGGGTAGATGGCGTGTACGTGAAGGCCGGCCTTGAGAAGGACAAGGCGGCGGTGCTAGTTGCGGTTGGTGGCCTGTCCGACGGGACGAAAATCGTCCTGACGCTGGAGGCCGGGCATCGAGAATCCGAAGCGTCATGGTCGTCGCTGCTACGGAGACTGAAGAAGCGCGGTCTGAGATGTCCCCGTTTGGTGATCGGTGACGGTCATCTCGGCATCTGGGCCGCGACCCGAAACGTATTTCCAGAAGCTGAGGAACAGCGGTGCTGGAACCACCGAATCCTCAACGTACTGGACCGGATTCCGAAAAGGGACCAGGCGCAGGCCAAGCCGCTGTTGACGGCGATCCCCTACGCCACCAGCCTGCAGGAGTGCGAGACGAAGAAGGCCAAGTTCCAGGATTGGTGCTTGCGCAAGGGTCTTCCGGGGGCCGCGCACGTGCTCGACGAGGACTGGGAGCGGATGGTCAGCTTCTATTCCTTTCCCAAGCCTCACTGGCAACACCTTCGCACGAGCAACGTCGTGGAGTCACCGTTCGCTGCACTGAGATTGAGAACGGATGCGGCCAAAAGGTTCAAGAAAGTCGAGTCCGCCACTGCGACAATCTTCAAACTGCTTCTGGTTGCGGAGAAGAATTTTCGCCGGCTCAACGCACCGGAGCTGATGCGAGAGGTTCACCTGGGCGTTCGATTTGAAGATGGAGACAGGGTAACGGAGTCGTCGAAGGTTGCTGCTGCCTGAACTTTTTTACACACCTATTGACAAGAGCTCGCCAAAGTAACCCGATGAAGCAGAAAAAGTCCTTAGACTTGTTACTGGTAACTCTTGTTTTTGGAGGGAGTTAATTGGTAGCGGGGGGCGGACTCGAACCGCCGACCTAAGGATTATGAGACCTTCGCTCTAACCGCCTGAGCTACCCCGCCACAAGTGTCGGCTGTGTAACTAGATCCTCCGGTAAGTCGGCCGAAATTTCAAGCGCTGCGACCTGTGCAGGTGTGTCGATCGGTAACCGGCAGTTTTACATAATCTTGGCAAACGTTTGCCAAACGGGAAATTGTGAAGATAGGTAACAAGAAAGCGCGGCGCTTGCGGGAGCGGCTTTCTTTTGCACTACAATGAACTTCATGAGCAAACCAATGGACTCCGAATTGACGGTTCGGCTACCCACAGAACTGCGCCAAGCGCTGGACCAAGCGTCGAAGAAGATGAACCGGAAGAACGGTGAGATCGTCCGCATCGCCCTCGGTCAGTTTCTGGGAGTGATGCCCGGAACCACCGAGAAGCCCATAGAGCGAGTGCGGGGTCTCATCGGATCTCTAGAGTCCGGAATCGCGGACCTTGCTGAACAGCACCGCGCCTACGTACTCAAGTCGCTCAAGAATGCCCGCTGAGATTCTCCTACTCTTCCTCAGCGGTGGCGTGGCGCTTGGTCCCGGCGACGACGATCGTCTCGCTACGGCGTGCCCCCCTTCAATTCGTGGCGGGCTCGGGCGTAGGTGGGGGGCATCATGACAAACAGGGTTGCGCGACACCTCAGTTTCGATCCCCCAATCCGTGCTCTTGCTGGCACAGATTGCAAAACGTGGGTGGCGCGATGTTGTCCACATTGTGGCGCACCGCCTCGAGTGTCTGGAGATAAGCGTAAATCGCCTTCAAATCCTCGTCGGTCATGCCTCGGAAGTAACCCCAAAGCATGACCGGGTTTATCTGCCGTCCGCCAGGATTGCCCGTATGCATGACCTGCAGAAAGAGTTCCTCATTATAATGGGGAATTCCCGAGGCGTCGGGCGTCAGATTGGCGCTGTTTACTTTGCCCCAAGCGCCTACCAGGGCTCGCCCGCCTGCGAACTCCAGGCCTGGAATGTAGTGCCCTTGCTCGTCGATCGGCGAGTGGCAGTCGGAGCACGTTGCCAAGCTCACGAGATACTTTCCCCGCTCGACCGGGTCGGACATGTCCGGTTCGAGAGCGCGCAGAGCCGTGGTGAGCGGCCGTAACGCGTCCTGTAAAGGTTCGGGAGCCGGCGTCGGTGGTACTTCCTTGCGCACCGGCGGTATCGAGCGAAGATAGGCCACCAGCGAATCCAGATCCGCATCGGTGATGGCGCGGTAAAAAGGCCATGGCATTCCGGGAAACAGCACGCGGTCGTCGTGGCCGATGCCGTTACGGAGCGCGCGTTTGATCTGCTCGTCGGTCCACGTCCCGGCGCCGGTCTCCTCGTCGGGCGTGATGTTGGGGACATTGAGGGGATAAGGAACGAGCTCGTCGGGAAACGGTCCTCCCGCTCCCTCCGTGCCCGGGACCACCGATAGGTCCGGCGACTCGTAATCCAGCTCACCGTGGCAGGCGAAGCAAAACATGACGTTGTTCGCCAGATACTCCCCCCGCTCCAGACTGACCGGGCTCACTGTGGCGGGGGCTTCCGTCGCGGTTTCCTCGGGCTCATCGCTGGGCGCGCAACCGAAACCGGCGGCGAGAAGCAGCACCACGCCAGCCAGAGCCGATCTTCGCACCGACACCTCCAGATCAATCCCTCCTTGCCCGCGGAGATAGGGGATGTCCCGCCGGATGTTGAATTTGGGGTAGCGGCGGCTCCTTGGCCGGCCTAAGAATTAGGTCTGCCAATAAACCGTCTCCAGAGGGGGACAAGGAGCCACCAATGCCTAGGAAATCGAAGAAGCCAGTAAGAAAGCAAACGCACTCGCCTACGGGCAAGGTAGTTGGCCAAGTCGGTCAGATACTGCTACCGATGATAGCTGGGATCGCGGCCACGAAGGCGGATCTGACGGAATGGGTGTACGAGCAAGGACTGACAGCTCTGCACCTACTGCTCAGAGAGGACGCCGAGGAGATCGCGGGGCTCAAGGGCAAGCACGAGAAGGAGCGAACTCATAACCACTGTGGGAGCACGAACGGAGAGCTGAGCTTCGGTGGTCGTCGCATCCAAGTGTCGCGACCTCGAGTTCGCTCGAAGTCGGGCGAGGAGGCGTCGCTTCCACACTTCGAAGCCTTCCGCGAGGAAGACCCGCTTCCAGAGCGAGTGTTGAATCAGATCTTGGTGGGGGTATCGACCCGAAATTACGAATCGAGTCTGGACAAACCCGCGGCCAAGTTGAAGTCTCGTGGCACGAGTAAGAGTGCCGCCAGCCGTCACCTCGTGAGCCAGACGACTAAGAAGCTCGAGGAATACCTGTCTCGGCGGCTAGAGGAGTTCGAGCTTGCGGCACTGATGCTGGATGGCCTTGAGGTGGCCGGACAGACCGTCGTCGTAACTCTCGGTATCACAATAGATGGAACGAAGGTGCCCCTGGGTATATGGCTGGGCTCGACGGAGAACTCTCGGGTGTGCACCGCGATGTTGCAGGACCTTCTCGAGCGAGGCTTGCGCGTCGATGAGTCGATTCTCTGCGTAGTGGACGGAGGCAAAGGCATCCGCAAGGCACTCGTCGATGTTTTGGGGGACCTCGCGGTCATCCAAAGGTGCCAGATCCATAAACTCCAGAATCTTCGCTCGTACCTTCCCAAGTCTCGTCACGCCTACGTGCTCCAGACGATGAAGGAAGCCTACAAGTGCAAGAGTGCCGACAAGGCGCGCAAGCGACTTCAGGCATTGGTGTCGTGGCTCGAGCGAAACGGCTACGACGAAGCTGCCGGAAGCCTTCGTGAAGGGATGGAAGAGACACTCACGGTCGTGAAGCTCGCGCTGCCCGCCTTACTTCGCCAGTCTCTTGCCACGACGAACGCCATTGAGAATCTCAACGGAACCATTCGCAGAGTATCGAGAAACGTCAAGCGTTGGTAGAGTCCTTCCATGGTTCGCCGATGGACCGCTCTTGGCGTCGTCACCGCGCAGAAAAAGTTCCGGCGTATCAAAGGCTATCGCCATATGGGCGCTCTCGTTCACGCGCTTAGAAGCAAACAGAAATCTCTTGACAGCGATGAGTTTGCTGCCTAAGAGTATTCACAGGTGCCGCCGCTACCCGACCAAATTCAACAGCGGCCGGGACATCCCACGGAGATATAGCAGAGACGACACTAGAAGTCCATAATTAGTGACGGCGAGCGGAGAGCTTATCGACGGGGCTCCGGGCGCAGGCGGGGGGAAAGAATCGCGGCGAACGAAAGTTCTTCGTGATATCTTCCCTCTTATAGGAGGTCAGTTATGACTCGCTTCTTTCTCATCCTTTTCCTCGCCACAGCGACATTCGTTTCGGGGCAGTCGACGGAGCGTTACACCATGGCGCTCACCGGAGACTCCATCATCACGCGCAAGCTCTCGGTCTACGAAGAGCCCCAGTTTCTCGAGATGATCGAGCTGATCCGGAGCGCCGACGTCGCGTTCACGAACGTCGAGATTCTCTTCCACGACTACCAGTCGTACCCCATGGCGTCGAGCAGCGGAACCTATATGAGAGCGCAACCGGAGCTCGCGAAGGAGCTCGCCTGGGCCGGATTCGATCTGGGCTCTCTGGCCAACAACCACTCGGGCGATTGCGGCCCACCGGCGATGCTCCTCACGGAGAAATATGTCCGCGAGGCAGGCATCACCGGCACCGGGATCGGGAAGAGTCTCGCGGAAGCCCGCGAAGCCAAGTTTCTCGAGACGACGAACGCCCGCATCGCGTTTATCTCTGTCGCGTCCACCTTTCCCGACCACGCGATGGCAGGCGCCTCCCGAGACGATACTCTCCCGCGGCCTGGGCTCAACCCCTTGAAACATCAGATCACCTACCGCGTGAGCCGTGAGCGTCTCGAAGCCCTGCGCGGCACGATGGAAGAGCTTTCGATGAATCCCCCCGAGGAAGGCGACTCCTTGACGTTCCTCCGATCCGAATTCGTCGCAGGCGATCCGGCCGATGTGATCACGGAGCCACACGCGGGGGATATGGCGGCGATCGCCATGGTCGTTCGCAACGCCTCTCGGCAGGCCGACTACACCATCGTGACGATCCACGCGCACGAGGGCGACAAGAGCCGTTTCGTCCCGGCACAGTTTCTCGTCACGTTCGCGCGGGCGATGATCGACGAGGGTGCGGACGTCTTCATCGGACACGGGCCTCACGTCTTGCGCGGGATCGAGATCTATCGAGGGAAGCCGATTTTCTACAGCATCGGAGACTTTATGTTCCAAAACGAGACGCTTCAGAGACTCCCTCACGAAAACTATGCCCGTTACGAGCTGGGAGACGACAAAGGGCTTGCGGACTTCACCGATGCACGTTACCAGAACGGCACTGTAGGCCCTCCCGCCACGCCCGAGTACTGGGAGTCCGTCGTCGCCATGCCCGTGTTCGAAGGTGACACGCTGGTGGAGCTGCGGCTCCACCCGATCTCGCTCGGGTTCGGAACAGCTCGAACGGTGCGCGGGCACCCGATGTTCGCGGACGAGGCGCTGAGCCGCAAGATCATCGACGACCTGAAACGACTCTCCGAACCCTTCGAAACGGAGCTCGACTACGTGGACGGCATCGGCGTCGTCCGCCTGTCGACACGTACGAGCGATTGAGCGGGAAGCCACTCCGGTTGCTGGGCCTTTATCGACGGGGCTCCGGGCGCAGGCGGGCGGAAAGAAGCGCTGCGATCGCGACGATGACGGCGGCCGCGTAAAACGGCACCTCGGTACTGACGTATTGGAAAACCGCACCTGCCCACAGGGGTCCCATCATCCGCGCCACACCTCCGAAGGCTTGTTGTACTCCCATGAGCTGGCCGAGCTGATCCTTTCCGCCACGTCGGGAGAGCAGTCCGGTCGTCGAAGGGAAGAGAAGCGCCTGCCCTATTGGAACGAGTGCCATGACCAGGAGCAACACAGCGAATCGGCTCGGCAAGGGGTAGCTGGCCAGACCGATCGCCATTAGGACGGCCCCCAGAAGCATGACGCGAACCTCGCCGAGCGCTTGCACGAGATAGCCGAGCACACCGGCCCGCATCATCACGGAGATCGTTCCCAGGAAAAAGAAGACGAAGCCGATGTTCGACTCGCGCAAATGGAAACGCTCCATCAGAAACAAACCCAGCACGCCGGTCAGCGAACTGAACGCCAACATGGCTACCGCGTAGATCCAGATGAGCTCGGAGGTCTCTTTTTTCGGGTAGCGAATGGTTTCCCATATCATGGTGGCTAGCGACTTCCGTGTTGGGTCGTGAGTGGTCACGACGCCCACGTCCACCTTTTCGGTGGAAGTTTCCCAGTCACCCGCCCTCGATTCCGGAAGCCACCGCCAGGCGAAAACCAAGTTGATCGCACAAAGACCGGCGGCGAGCACGCCCGGTGCTTCGGGGCCGAGGCCGAGCAGCCAACTCAAGGAGCCGAGCGCCGGGCCGATCATCACCCCGGCACTGGTGGCAGCAGAGAGCCACCCGAAGACCTTGGCCCGATCCTCGGGAGCGACGCTGTCGGCGACATAGGCCTGCATCACGCTGCTCGTCCCACCGCTTAAGCCTTGTACCAATCGGGAAACGAAAAGAAGCCACAGACTGGTGGCGAACCCGAAAATCAGGAAGGCGATGGCGGAGCCGGCCAATCCCAGGAGCAGTACCGGCCGCCGGCCCCACCGGTCGGAGAAACGGCCCCAAAGCGGCGAGAACGTCACTTGCGCCATCGAGAACGCGGCGACCAACAGACCCACAACCAGCGCTCCCCCACCGAGTCGCACCGCGTAGAACGGAAGCAACGGGAAGATCATCGCATAGCCCACCATTTGCATGAAGGCGGCCATGAAGAGAACCCAGAGCTTTCGTACGTCAGGGGCGCTTTTCATTTCAGGAAAGCCGAGGACGGGTGGTGAGCCCGAAACGGTATTCTAACGAGACGCTCGTGGATCGCGCCCCGCGGAAACGTGAGTCAAGTCCCCAGAAGCGAGCGCTGCCAGGCGGATCGTGGTGGCTAGACGTTCGGCTCGGGCTAACTCTTTCCCGCCGAGATCGAGCCCTCCGAAACGCACATGGTAGTAGAAGACGTGTCAGCTCGCTCAGTCCCGGTAGCTGACTCTCGAGCGAGTGTGCGTACTCGGCTGGAGTGGCCCCGGGCGCCCGTCGGAATCCCATCTTCTCCAGACGGGTCAGTAGATCTCCGTAAAACCGGACCGCCGACGCCGGGCCAGTCGTACGAATGGTCCAGGGTCTGAAAGGCCAGCGAAAACGAAGCTTCGTCCACCAAGTTCGGCCCATTCGCGTGCTTGCAAGAACGAAGATAAGCAAGTCGCGGCTCCGATCGACGCCAGCACTTTCGCTTGCTGCCTCGCAAAGTCAATGGTCTCGCCAGCGACCGTCGCGGTCCAACCTAGCACGCCACCCGCTCGCCGCCACACGCCGCGCTGCCGCTCGTAGTCGAAGGCGATCACATACATGTCCCACAGCATAACTGCAGCGAGTCGATGCTCTGCGTGACGAACTCGAAGCTGCTCGTCGCCGCGACGGAAGTTGCGGGAGGCGTCGGATCGAAAGTCAGCCATCCCAGACGTTCGTCGAAAACCTCCACCCAGGCGTGCGCGTTCTCTTTCCGGACGACCTCGAAGTTGCCCAGGTCATTGATCTCGCCCACCTGGAAACCCGTGACGATCCGTGCCGGGATGCCTCGTTCCCGGACCATCATCACCATCGCGGTGGCGAAGAACTCGCAATGGCCTCCGCGCGCTTCAAACAAAAAGTCCTCCAACGGATCGGGCCGCACGCGAGTTGGCGTCGTGAGCGTGTAACCGTACTCGGACTCGAGAAAGCTCTCGACGGTTGCGGCCGTCTCCCGGACCGATCCGCCGGCCGGGACCACTTCCTCGACCAGTTCGCGAAAGTCGTTCGAGAGCGGCGGGACTTCGAGATAGTACTCTTGAGTGTCGTACTCGAGCCGTACCGCTCCCAGCGAAGTGGAATCGGGGGCCGCCTCGGGTCCTTTTCATGCTCCTCGTCCGGATATCCCATGCGGACGCGCATCAGAAAGCGGTCGAGTTGAGACTCGGGCAACGGATACATGCCGTGATGCTCGATGGGGTTCTGGGTGGCGATCACGACGAACGGTTTGGGCAGGGGGTGGGAAGCGTTGTCGACGCTGGCCTGAGACTCGTTCATCGCTTCCAGCAGCGCCGATTGGGTCTTCGGCGTGCTGCGATTGATCTCGTCCGCGAGAACCACGTTCGCGAACAGCGGGCCCGGCTTGAACTCGGACTGAGAGTTGGTCGGGTCGAAGACCGAGACGCCGATGATGTCGGACGGGAGCAGATCGCTAGTGAACTGGATCCTTCGAAAGCTGCCCGCCAAGGATCGAGCTAAAGCTTGGGCGAGCATCGTCTTCCCGACCCCAGGCACGTCCTCGATGAGCAAGTGGCCCCCCGAAAACAAAGCAACGAGAGCCTGAGTGACGATTTCCGACTTGCCGCGGATGACCCCTTCGACCGAATGGCGGAGCTTGTCTATCCGAGCCGCCAGATCAGCATCGATTGCGGGGTTGCTGACTCGCCTTGGACTTGAAAGCCGCGGTTCGTGCACTCTGTCGCATCTAAACGCCTCACTTGACGAAAGATGTACCTTTTGTTATATAGCCAACTCAACGGAACGGGCGATTAACTCAGTGGGAGAGTGCTACCTTCACACGGTAGAAGTCGCAGGTTCAAATCCTGCATCGCCCACCATTCTCGCCGAATTGTCCTAAGGGCCCGGGCAAGAATAACTACCTATTCTTGGACGCCGATGCATCCCGTCTGGCTGCGTTGCTCGCCGCCTTCCGCAGCGAGCCTGTCGAGCGGAGGGCTAGGCCGCGTCAGCGGCCGAACTGGAAGAATGCCCATATATCCAGATATTATTCGCTTCTCGCGCCTTGCCAGACGGGCACCTCGACGCCCAAGAATGGGCATTTATTCTTGCCCGGACCCTAAGAAACTTTCTCTCGTCGTGCAGCACCGACTAGCAGAAGCACGCCCACCCCAATGAGGAAAACGGGCCAAAGGCTTTCGAGATCCAGCCAAGGAATGAAGTTCTTGAGAAAGAACGCGGCTCCGATCACGATGAGAGCGAACCCCACGAACACCGTAGATCGGCGCTCCGGCCGCTCCTCACCGTCTTCGACCGTCGCTTCGAATTTCTCCGCCAGCGAGCTCCCCACTCGTTTCAGCTCACCGACCACCTCCTCTTTCATCTGCTGGTTCTTCGCGAAGGAGGCCGTCGGACTCTGCTCGGGGTTTTCGGGCACGATGAGCCACGCCACCAGATAGACGACCAAGCCGGCTCCACCGAGGAAGATGGCGAGGATGAAGATCAGGCGAACCAGTGAAAGATCGACGTTGAAGTACTCGGCGAGGCCGCCGCAGACACCTGCGATCAGGCCGTCCTTGCGCGAACGGAAGAGTCGTTTTGCCGACATCGAAGGTCTCCCGACACATTAGCACGCGCACACCGTCCGCGTCAAAGCGTTACGGGATAAGATTTTAGGACGAAAGCGCGGTCCGGGTTGTTAGATGTCTTCGAAATGCGTGAGCTTCTTGAACTCTCGGTAGCGCGCGACGACGTCCTCGCGGGAGATACTCTCGAGCCGCCTGGTGCCGAAATCCTCGACACAGAAGGACCCCAGCGTGCTCCCGAAGATGATGGCCTGCCGGAGCGCCTGGTCGTCCACGGAAGGCCGGCTGGCCAAGTACCCCATGAACCCTCCCGCGAACGTGTCCCCGGCTCCGGTCGGGTCGAAGACTGTCTCCAGCGGGTAGGCCGGAGCGGCGAACCGGTGCTTCTCGTTGAACAGCAGGACCCCGTGTTCGCCCCGCTTCACCACCAGTGTCTTGGGACCGAGTTTGTGAATCTTCTCGGCCCCGCGCACCAGGTTGTACTCTCCCGAGAGCTGCCTGGTCTCGGCGTCGTTGATCATAAGGACGTCCACGTGCTCGAGCATCTGGCGGAGCTCCTTGGGATTCCCCTCGATCCAATAGTTCATCGTATCGGCGGCGATGAGCTTGGGACTCTTCACTTGCTTCACGACGTCGACTTGTAGCGTTGGATGAATGTTGCCGAGAAAAACGAAGCCGGAAGTGCGGTAGCTGTTGGGTATGGTGGGCTGGAAGTTCTCGAAGACATTCAGCTCGGTAAAGAGCGTCGTCCGCTCGTTCAGGTCGTAGCTATATTCGCCTCCCCAGCGAAAGGTCTTCCCCGGCGCGGTCTGAAGCCCGGAGAGATCGATCGATTTTCCCTTGAAAACGTCCCGCTCCTTGTCGGTGAAGTCTTCCCCCACGACGGCGACGACGTTCACCTGCGCGAAGAACGAGGCGGCGAGCGCAAAATGAGATACCGCACCGCCCAGAATCTTGTCGACCTCGCCGAACGGTGTTTTCAGGGTGTCGAAGGCTACCGAGCCTACGGCAAGAATGGACATCCGTTTCCTCTCCTTTGCACTACTTGAGGTACTTGCCTATCAGGGGCGCAAGCTCCTTGCGCTTCTCCGGGGAGATGTGATCGGGCTGAGTGATGATCGCGTACTTGAGCGCGCTCGCGCACTCGCAGGTTCTCTCGTAAGGTAGACTCTGCATCGTCTCCAAGACCATGAGGCGCGCCGTTTCGGCGTTCTTCGTTAAGATGGCGATGATGGCATCCACGGTGACGGCTTCTTCCGTCTCGTGCCAGCAGTCGTAGTCGGTCACTAGCGCCATGGTCGCGTAGCAGATCTCCGCTTCCCGGGCCAGCTTGGCTTCCTGAAGATTGGTCATCCCGATGACGTCGGCGCCCCAGGATCGATAGAGATGCGACTCGGCGAGTGTCGAGAACTGCGGCCCTTCCATGCAGACGTACGTTCCCCCACGATGAAGCTTCGCCCCGGTTCGGGTTCCCGCCTCATAGAGCCGCTCGGAGAGAATGGCGCAGAAAGGATGGGCAAACGCGACGTGTCCCACTAGCCCCGAGCCGAAAAACGTGGAGATGCGTCCTCGGGTGCGATCGATGAACTGATCGGGGATGAGGATCTCCAGGGGATGGACGTCTTCTTTGAGAGAGCCGACCGCCCCGGCCGACAAGATGTACTCGACGCCCAGGAGCTTGAACCCAAAGATGTTGGCTCGAAAATTCAGCTCGTTCGGTGGGATGACGTGCCCCTTACCGTGTCTCGGCAAGAAGGCTACCTGCTTTCCTCCGAGCTTGCCGAGAACGTATTTCCCGGAAGGCTCACCGAACGGCGTCTCCACAGACACTTCTTCCACGTCTTGGAGCTCGTCCATTTGGTAGAGGCCACTCCCTCCGATGATTCCAACCTGTGCTTGTGCCATCCAGTCTCCTCCGTTCAGTCTTTTTGTTTGAGCTCCACGAGGACGCCGTGGCTCGACTTGGGGTGGACGAAGGCCACCAGGTGACCTCCCGCTCCTTTGCGAGGCTTCTCGTCGATGAGCTCGGCGCCTTCTCGTGCGAACTCCGCAAGGCTGGTCTCGATGTCGTCGACCTCGAAGCAAATATGATGGAGACCCTCCCCGCGGCGGGCCAGGAACTTACCGACCGAAGAATCCTCGCCATGAGGCTCGAGGAGCTCCAAATGGCTCTCCCCCACCGGCAGGAAGAGAGCCGAAACTTTCCACTCCGGCAGATCGTAGCGAGCGCCGCGCTCGAACCCGAGCAAGCCGCCGAACCGCGTCGCGGCTTCTTCCAAACTGTGCACGGCGATGCCGATGTGATGGATCTTCATTATTAGTCCTAAACTTTACCGTAATCCCGCTCGGCTAGATACCTCGCGGCGGGTGCCGGGAGTGAGAGTGACTGTCAGTTGGTGGGAACGAGCCGTTTCAGCTCTTCGAACCAGTTCTGGACGAGGGTGATTTGCGTCGTGCCCGATCTCGCTTCCGTGTGGATCATGACGAATCGGCCGTCCTCCGCGACGTCGTAATTGGAGGCCCGAATTCATAAAGTAAGTGCAACACAGCTCCCGGATGAGGTGACCTGGAATGTGCCACGATTCCTCAAACAACCAAGAATGGGGACTCGCTAATGACTTATTACCAGATCACCTCGGAAGAACGATACACCATCGCGGCGCTGCGACGGGAGGGATTTTGCTCGGCCGAGATTGCGCGGCGCCTGGGGCGCCACCGGAGCACAATCTCGAGAGAGGTCAGGAGGAACAGCTCACGTAGTGATGGATGCTACCGGCCGAGCAAGGCCATCGAGAAAACGAACGGACGACGATCGCGGTCTCGCCGGAACCAGTACTTCACAAAGGCCGACTTTGCCCTAGTGGAGAAGAAGCTTAAGGCTGACTGGAGCCCAGAGCAGATCTCCGGCCACCTGCGCCTTCACGGCGAGCTCTCGATCAGCCACGAGACGATCTACACCCACGTCTGGCGGGACAAGGAGGCCGGAGGACATCTATACCGCCACCTTCGATGCTCACCCAAACTTAGACGCAAGCGCCACAACAGCTATGACAGCCGAGGCCACCTGGCCGGGAAGCGTCATATCTCCGAGCGGCCGCCTTGTGTCGACAAGCGCAGTGCCGTTGGCCACTGGGAGATCGACACCGTGGTAGGAAAAGGCGCGCCGGACTGCGTAACCACGCTCGTGGAACGAAAGACGGGCTATGCGCTGATCGGCAAGCTGTCCGACCGCACCATGTTCAGCACTAGTCAGCGAACGAAGATGTTGCTCCGGCGGGTGCCGGAGCAGGTCAAGACGATCACCGCGGACAATGGTACGGAGTTCCACGACTACGAATCCGTCGAGGAAGCGACCGGCGTCAAGTTCTACTTCGCAACTCCCTATCACTCATGGGAGAGAGGCAGCAACGAGAACTTCAATGGCCTGCTACGACAATACCTGCCGAAGCGCACCAGCCAAGCAGCGCTCACGCAACGCGACTGCGATCGTATCGCAAACAAGCTCAACTCACGGCCCCAGGATCCGTCCCGCTTCCCGTGGAAATAAGAATGGCGTAACCTCCGGTTAAGCAAAACGAAACCGCGCCTGGAAAGGCGAGGAGGAGGATTACGCCATGAAGAAGCCTACCACCATATCGAAGGAGTCTGTAAGCGAGTACCGGGAGTTCGTCCAACTTCGGCTGCGTAAGCGGGTACTGGAGGCGATCGAGGTTGTGCTCAAGGAAGAAGTCGACCAAGCGCTGGGGTGTGGTAGCTACGAGCGTGCGGAAGACCGCCGTGGATATCGCAACGGAGCCGAAACCCGTCGCGTGACGACGTCGGTGGGAACTCGCGAGCTCCGTGTGCCACGAGCCCGCGTGCGAGACGAGGAAACGGGAGAGACGACAGAGTTCAGGAGCGAGCTGTTGCCCCGGTACGCGCGCCGGACTCGTGAGGTCGACGAGGCGATCTTGGGGACGTACTTGTCGGGCGCGAATAGCCGCCGGATCCACAAAGCGCTGAAACCACTGCTCGGTGAGGAGCACCTATCGAAGAGCGCGGTGTCTCGCGTGGTTAGCCGGCTGAAGGAGCGCTTCGAGGAATGGCAGAACCGTGCTCTCAGCGAGGAGGTCTACGCGATCGTTTACCTGGACGGCTTCCACCTGAAAGTGCGGATGGCGAAACGTGTGATCAGCGTACCCGTACTGGTCGCGCTCGGGGTCGCGCCAGACGGGCACAAACGTCTGTTGTCATTACGTCTGGCGGTGAGCGAAGCCTCGACGCATTGGGGCTCCGTGCTGGAGGGACTCCAGGCTCGAGGACTCCGGGCTCCCAAGCTAGTGATCAGCGACGGCCACAAGGGGCTGACGAAAGCGCTGGAGAAGTGGCCGGGGTGCCGGTTGCAGCGATGTACCGAGCACAAGCGCGCCGACTTGCTCGAACATTGCCCGGCGCACGCACGCCGTGAGCTCCGGCGTGACTACAACCGGATCGTCTACGCCAAGAACGGGATCGATGCTCGCAAAGCCTATGACGAGCTCGTCGCCAAGTGGACGCCTCTCTCGCCGGCCGTCGTCCGAAGCCTAGAGGAGGCCGGTAATCAGCTGCTGACCTTCTACGAATTCCATCGTGCCATGTGGAAATCGATTCGAACGACCAATGCTCTGGAGAATCTCAACCGCGAGTTTCGACGCCGGACGAAAACCCAAGCGTCGTTCTCCAGCGAGGAGTCCGCGGTCGCTTTGCTGTTTGGGCTTATCGCCTCTGGCCAGATTCAACTACGACGCATCGACGGCTACCAACGCTGAGCGAGGTTCTCGAACACGCGGAGGTTGCCGCCTGATATGATACTCTGATGACGGAGTAGAGGGTGCCGTTCTTTTTCCACGGACCTCGGGACACATCCCGGCCCCGCAAGAGACTCGGCTACCGCACACCGGAGGAACGTTTCCATGGGCTCTAACGAATGGTGCGCTTCAAACTTGAAGTCACAAGGCACCAGAACCCTCTTTCAAATCATAGGGTCCCTCGAACAGCAGGGTGGGCCTCCCTGGAGAAAACTCCGGCCCCGCGGAGATGGCGACCGCCATCATCTTCTCGCCATTCCGGTAGAAGAGCTCCCGGCCGTCTCGGGACCACAGGGGCTCCGTGCCGCCCTCGGTCGATCTGTACCTTCCCGCCCCTGGGAAAGGGACTCACGTAGATCTCGTCTCGCCCGGACTCATTAGAGACATAGGCTAGCCACCGGTCATCCGGCGAGAGCTTCGGGGTGTGCTCATTAAAGGACGTTTCAAGGAGCAACTCCGGCTCCCCCTCCAGAGGCATCATCCCGATGTCCAACGCCGGGGAGCTCCCAATTAAATCAACCACCGGGCTTAAGCCGGTGGATTGCGCGGGCGCGTCGACTGGAAGTCGACTTCATGCGCCTGCTTCATTCTCAACCCCCCCGACTTCAGTCGGGGGAGTCTCGTCCCCTTCGGGGACTTCGACAATCTTTTCTTCGCCTAAAGGCGAGGGGTTTCCACCATCCCCGAAGGGGACACTAAGATTGGCACACTTTCGCCAAATTCCCGCCCACTACCGAGGAGAACTGGATATCGCCCGCCCCGAGATTCATCGAAAGCCGCACGGATACTCCAGAGGGGACTTCCGACTGCCAGGGTTTCCAGAGGGCGACGAGAAAAGCGACGCTGACGATGCCCATTAGGGCCCAGGGAGGCATTTGTTTCCCGGGTTGAGCCGCTTCGGATGCCACGGTCGGCTCGGCGAGGATTTCTTGAATCTCGACACGGACGTCCCCGACGGCCTGGAGACGGTTTTTGCGATCCTTCCTGAGGCACCGGCGCAAGAGGTTCTGGATCCGTGGATGGAGATCGGGAGGAACCGCCTTCCAATCCGGCTCCAGCTTCATGATCGAAGCTAAAATATCCGAGACATCTTCCCCGGCGAACGCTCTCTTTCCGGTCAACATCTCATAGAGCACCATCCCGAAAGAGAAGATGTCGGTACGTTTGTCGACGACTTTGCCTCTCGCTTGCTCGGGGCTCATATAAGCCGCGGTTCCGAGAATGACCCCCGCTCGGGTCGCGTCTCGGCTAAGCGTGGGAGACGCCGAGCCGCCTTCGCCCGAGGAATCCCTTTCGGCTTCGGCGAGCTTGGCGAGCCCGAAGTCGAGCACTTTCACATGACCTTCGGGGTTCACCTTAATGTTGGCGGGCTTCAGGTCGCGATGGATGATGCCCTTTTCGTGCGCGGCTTCGAGTGCCTCGGCAATTTGCTGGGAGAGCGTGAGAGCTTCCTGCACCGGGACTGGCCCGTTGGCAATCCGCTCGGCGAGGGTTTCCCCCTCGACAAGCTCCATGACCAGAAAGGGCTGTCTTCATTCAGGGCCGCGGGGCCCCACTCCCACAGCTTCTCGCTCCGCGACTCCGCTTCGCTCCGCGCTGCGCTCGGGCTGAGGGCTCTCCGCCTCCTCAACCCCGTAGAGCGTCGCGATTCCGGGATGATTCATTGCGGCGAGCAACCTCGCTTCGCGCTCGAAACGGGCCAGCTTTTTCGGATGTTGCGTGAACTCTTCGGGAAGGACTTTGATGGCGACTTCGCGCCCAAGCTTGGTGTCGCGGGCGCGGTAGACCTCGCCCATGCCACCTGCACCGATAGGTTCCAGGATTTCGTATGCGCCAAGGTGCGCGCCCGCATTGATCGTCATGTTTCACGAATCCTGGAGGGGGCGGCGAGAATCGTCCGCATTCGGGCTGCTTCGAGGGTATGAGATGTTCCGGGGCTCCTGCGAAGGACATCCCGCCGGAAAATCTCGTAGGCACCTAGCTTAGTACTAGGAGTGAGTGACATAGCCGACCCTGGCTGTGAAAGTATCCCTGCACAGGTTGCAAAGTCAAGGGGCCCTTGCTGTTGCGATGCGATCCCGCGTCACTCGAGTCGCTCGAGCTTTTCGGTCACGGCCGCCTCGATAATCGCGGCCAGGTCGCCATCGGACCGCCGCGCAGCTCATGAGCCAGAACCGCAGCCCAGCCGCCCACAGCCGCAGCCTGTGGCCCAGAACCGCAGCGCATGCCAGAGAGACGAGGTCACGTCTTCGGGGCCATGGCTGGTCGTGCGGCGAACCTTCCAGCGCGCAACGGTTGTTACTTTTGGTTACCAGGTTCGGACCGACGAGTAACGAAAAGTAACACAACGGAATCGGCGGCGTAACGGGTGTCGGGAGTGAGCGCGTGCACGAAAAGTGCCTGGTGGCGCGTTTGCCAATTCGGACTGAAGTAGCTACAATAGCTACCTAATAGATAGGGATGAGTACTGTGGGAATTAAAGAGCTAAAGAACCGCCTGACCGAGTACCTTCGCCGCACGAAGAAGGGTGAGGAAGTCATCGTCACCGAGCGGGGCAAACCCATCGCGGTCATCCAGCCGATAGACTCTGTCGAGAAGCTCCAAACCTTGGAAGCGAAGTTAGCGAAGCTAGCCGCACTGGGGATCGTCACGCTCCCCGTCAGGAAGCCACGGAAGAAAATTCGCCTCGTTACCGCCTCTGGAAGACCCGTGTCCGAAACAATTCTTAACGAGAGGCGATGATCTACCTCGATACAAGCGCGCTAGTGAAGCGCTTCGTGGCCGAGGCGGGCTCCGACCGCGTCGGACGTCTCATCGTGGAGGAAACATCAGTGGCCACGGCAAAGATTGCCTACCCGGAGATCTATTCTGGCTTGACGAGGAAGCGGCGCGAAAAAGATCTCTCAAGATCGGACTACGAGCTGGCCTGCCGGCAGTTCGAGATGGACTGGGAAGCCTATATTCGTGTCGATCTCCACGATGAAATCTTGACTATCTCCCGCGATCTGATTCAACGATACCCGCTCCGAGGTTTCGATGCCGTGCACCTGGCTTCGGCCGTCTATCTCGAGAAAGCATTGGGCGAACCGATTTCCTTCGTGGCTGCGGACAAGCGGTTACTCGAAGCGGCGCATCTGGAGTCGCTCGCAACGGTAGACGTCGTCAGCTAGGCGTATGGAGATACCCAAGCCGGCGGAGACTCGAGCGAACGTCGAGGAGCGGCGACAATTTCAGACAAAAATCTTGCCCGGGCAAGATTTTCGCTAAGTCGCGTTACCTTTGATATTGCTAATGCTGGCAAACACCCGCTCGGCGGCCGCGAACGGATCGCTAGCGCGAGATAACACGGAATCCACCGCGTCCTTCCACACGCGATCCGTTACGTGCTCTCGTAACGTCTGCTGCAACACCTCACCCAGCCAACCCTCCACGAAACGCCTTCGCTGGGTTTCGGGCGAGGCGTCGAGACTGACGACATGTTCATAGAGACGATCGACTCCGTCGCCGGTCGTCGCCACCGTGCTCAAGATGGCGGGAGATCGGACGGCGTCGCGATTGGCGGAAGTGAGCTCTTCGGCCAGGCGATCCGCGCCGTCGCGATCGGCTTTGTTGACCACCAATACGTCCGCGATCTCCAGAAGCCCCGCCTTGTTGGCCTGGAGCTCGTCACCTAGACCCGGAGCCAGGACCACCAACGTGAGCCCGACCGCCGCCGCCACTTCGACCTCGTCTTGACCAACGCCCACTGTCTCGACGAGGATGAGATCCTTTCCCGCCGCATCGAGCAACGTGATCGCTTCGAAGACCGCGGCCGCCAAACCTCCGACGTGTCCGCGCGTTGCCATGCTACGGATGAAGATCGCCGGGTTCTGATTGCTCGCCTCCATCCGCGTACGATCCCCGAGGAACGCGCCGCCGGTGAACGGGCTGCTGGGATCGATCGCCAGGATCGCCACTTTGCGTCCCTTCTCGAGAGCGTGCGTGGCAATCGCATCGGCGAGCGTGCTTTTTCCCACCCCGGGAGGTCCTGTCAGTCCCCAAACCGCCGACTTCCCCGTGTAGGGATAGAGCTCGGCCACCAGCCGACGCGCTTCGGGCCGACGATTCTCCACCGCCGTCAGCGCGCGCGCCAGAGCACGGCTATCCCCAGCTCGCACTCCCGCCGCCAGCTCCTCGTCGTTCACGATAAAGCTCGAAGGGAGCATCGTACTAAAGATGTAGGACGCCCGCGAGGCTTTCGCGTGGCCTCAGTGGAGGGACTCTACTTGGCGAGGAGATCGCGGGCGATGACCAGACGTTGGATCTCGGAGGTGCCCTCACCGATGGTGGTGAGTTTGGCATCACGGTAGTAACGCTCGGCCGGGTAGTCCTTGGTGTAGCCATAGCCGCCCAGGACTTGGACCGCTTCGTTGGCGGCGCGCACCGCCACCTCACTGGCGTAGAGCTTGGCCATCGCGGCTTCTTTGGTGTGGGGCTTGCCTCGGTCCTTCAACCAGCATGCCCGGTACATCAACAGCCTGGCGGCATCGATCTCGGTCGCCATGTCGGAGAGCTTCCACCGGATGCCCTGAAACGAAGAGATCGTCTTTCCGAACTGCTTGCGCTGCTGCGAGTATGCGAGAGCACACTCGAAAGCCGCCTGAGCGATGCCCAACCCCAAGGCGGCGATGCCGATTCGGCCGCCATCGAGCACTTTCAGCGCCGCAATGAAACCCTCTCCTTCCTCGCCGAGAAGGAGCTTCTTCGGAATACGGCAATTCTCGAAGACCATCTCCGACGTGTCTGAGGCACAGTGGCCCAGCTTGTTCTCCTTCTTGCCGTTTCGAAAGCCCGGCGTACCGCGGGGCACGATGAACGCCGAAATGCCGTGGGAGCCTTTGGTTTTGTCGGTGACGGCCATGGCGATGGCCACGTCGGCCACGCTCCCGTTGGTGGTGAACGTCTTGCTACCGTTCACGACCCACTCGTCCCCTTCGAGAACCGCCGTCGTGCGCGTGCCGCCGGCGTCGCTCCCCGCCTCGGGCTCGGTGAGACTCCAGGCGCCGATCCATCTCCCCGAGGCCAACGGAGTCAGGAACTCCTTTTTCTGCTCTTCTGTCCCTTGTTCATAGATGTGATTCGAGCAGAGAGAAATGTGAGCGGACAACGTGATTGCCACCGACGCGTCGGCACGCGCCAGCTCCTCGATCACCAGGGCGTAGTCGACGTACTTGAGCCCGGCGCCGCCATACTCGGGAGGGAAAATCACTCCCAGAAAACCAAGCTCGCCCAGTGCCTTGATCGTCTCTAAGGGAAAGATCTTCTTCTCGTCCCACTCGGCGGCGTGCGGGAGGATTTCTTTCTCTGCGAAGTCACGCAGAGCGCGACGCATCTCTAGCTGTTCTTCGTTGAGTTCGAAGTCCATTGAATTGTGGCTTTTCCTCCTTCTAGTATAGCATTCGCTCAAAGAACGATGACCGGACAGCCTTCACCCTTATCGAACAACCGGCTCGAACCTGCCGCCCGGAAAGGCTTCGTTCGTCGCCGTCCAATCCTTTTTGTCTTCTTGATCTTCGGGACCCTTGGTCTCGCTTTCGCAGGTTACGTAACTTACCTAACGGTCAGTCTCCCATCGGTAGAGTACCTACGGTCGACAAACCCGGATCTCACCAGCTTGATGCGCTTGCGCGCCGACGAGGCCCGCGCCGACGGGAAAGAGCCCAAGCACAGACAGTACTGGGTTCCCTTGGATCGAATCTCGGAGAGGGTCGTGCAGGCCGTCCGGATGGGCGAAGACGCGGCGTTTTTCACTCATTCCGGATTCGATTTTTACGAGATAAGAGAATCCGTGCGAAGAAATCTCGAGCGAGGCGAGTTCGCTCGCGGTGCCAGCACCATTACCCAGCAGCTGGCGAAGAACGTCTTCCTCTCCACCGAGAAATCTCTAAACCGAAAGTTGAAGGAAGCCGTCCTGACCTATCGGCTGGAACAGACGTTGTCAAAGAACCGCATCCTGGAGATCTACCTCAACGTCATCGAGTGGGGTGACGGTATCTACGGCATCGAAGCCGCTTCCCGAACCTATTTCGGAAAATCCGCGGCCTATCTCAATTCGGCCGAGGCCGCGTTCCTCGCGGCGATGATCCCCAACCCTCGCCGGCTCAACCCCGCCACGCGATACAAGACCGTCAAGGCGAGCCAAGAACGGATCCTCGGCTGGATGTCCCGCGCCGACTTCCTCAACAAGGAGGAGCTCGATGCCGCCAAGACGCGTGAGCTCCGCCTGAGGGTGGGTCCCACCTAAGGGCCGGGGCGCGCCCGCGAAGATGAAGAAATTCCTCGCGAACTTTCTGCTGTTGCTCGTGACCTCGGCGCTCTGTCTGCTTCTACTCGAGACCGCCTACCGTTTCTATCTCTATGCTGGGACATGTTCTCCATCGAGAAAGTGAACAGCGTGCATCCCATCGGACTCTCCGGTCTCTTGCAGACGTCTCCCCACAAGGACCTGATCTTCGAGCTCAAGCCCAACCAGGACACGTATTTCAAGCTCATGCCCTTCGTGACGACCTCTGAGGGACTCAGGGACAAGAAGTATTCCATCGAAAAGCCCGACGGCGTCCTGCGCGTGGCCGTCATGGGAGATTCTTTTTCACTGCCCAGCGGGGTGGCCATCGAGGATGCCTACCACTCTCTCCTCGAGGAACGTCTGAACGCGGGAGGCGATCGTGTCGGCTACGAGATCATCAACTTCGCGGTGGGGGCGTACACGCTCAAGCAGTACGTGTTGGCCATCCAGCACAAGGCGTTGGCCTACGATCCCGACTTGATCCTGATCGGCTTTTGCGCCGGAAACGATCACCGCGTCTATCAGCCGGAACGCTTTCCCGAACCATACGACCCTTTGGAGAAAACTTATCCTTTTGATGGCTCGTTCGCGCTGGACGCGGTGATCTTCAAATTGCGGTCGACGCGCATCGCACAAGACAGCGGCCGGACTCTCTCGGAACGCCAGGTCCGGTACTTGACTCGGGTCTTCTCCGAGCTGAGCGATCTCGGTAAGACGGAGGACATACCGATCGTCGTCGTCTATCTGTCCACCATCCGTCGAACTACAAACCCATCCAGGACCTCGCCTCGGCAAACGGCATCGAGCATTTCTTGGACGTGAGTGCCGCGTTCCGTGACACGAATCTCAACGATTATCGGATCCTCCCCATCGACAACCATCCCAACGCGCAAGCGCACCGCGTCTTCGCGGACCGAATCTACGAGTACCTCGTGCGACACGATCTGCTGCGGGGGGAATCGAAGGAATGAAACGACGTCGCGAGCCCATCCATCACGGATGGATCTGGCTCATCTACGCTCTCCTTTACGCGGCCTCCGTCCCCTGGTACCTGCCAGCCGGCGCGTCCCCCAAGATATGGCTGGGGCTTCCCCACTGGGCAATGATTTCGCTGCTTTCTACGGCGGGGATCGCCATCTTCACGGCCTTCGTCATCCATCGTTTTTGGGATGATTCCGATCCCTCCTGATGGCAATGCCTTTCGGATTCGGTGTCACGTTGGCCGTGAGTATCTACCTCCTCGTGATCCTGGCCATCGGGTACGTGGCGCGGAGGGCGCGCCCCACCGAATCGCTAAGCGAGTTCTACCTTGCCGGGCGCAGTTTGGGAGGCCTGGTCTTGTTGCTCACGCTGTACGCCACCCAATACAGCGGCAACTCTCTCCTCGGTTACCCGGGAGAAGCCTATCGTCTGGGATTCGCCTGGATCATGAGCGTGGGATTCATGACCACCATCGTGGTCGCCTATCTGTTCTTCGCCCCTCGGCTCTACTCTCAGGCCAAACGCTTCCACTACGTCACACCCGGCGACTGGTTGGATCATCGCTTCGGCTCACCGACCCTCTCCCTGATCGCCAATTCCCTCTTCGTCATCGCAGTCGGGAACTACCTGCTGGCGTAGCTCATGGCCATGGGTCACGTCATCGCGGGACTCACCGATCAGGCGGTTCCCTACTGGATGGGCGTGATCGTGCTGACGCTGGTCATCATCCTTTACGAGACCATGGGTGGCATGAGGGCCGTTGCCTGGACGGACAGCATGCAGGGGCTGATGCTCTTGTTGGGAATCGCGGGGCTTCTCATCGCCGCCGTGCCGAGCCCTTCGCACCTGCGGGATACCACCGAATGGATCCTGAGTTATCAGCCGGAGAAAGCGGTCGTCCCTACCTGGTCTATGTGCGTCACCTGGTTCAGCAGCATCCTGCTGGTCGGCTTCTCGGGAGCGGTCTACCCGCACGCCATCCAGCGCATCTACGCTGCTCGCAGCACGCGGACCCTTAGGCGATCGCTCAGCCTCATGGTCTTCATGCCGCTGTTCACCACGTTTCCCGTCTTCCTCATCGGAATCATCAGCATCCGGCGATTTACCGACCTCGGTGGAGTCGAGACCGATCAGGTCATGCCGATGCTGCTCCGCCTTTGGTCCAACGAATCCGCCTGGATGTATGCCATGTCCCCCCTCGTCGTGGTCGGCATCGTGGCGCCATCATGTCCACCGCGGACTCGGTCCTCCTCAGCATCTCCTCTATTCTTGCCAAGGACTTCGTGGGCAAGAGGCTGCTCAAGGACGCCCCGGAAGAGAAAGTCACTCGTATCGGCAAGATCCTTTCCTGGGTGATCATGCTCGTGTTGGTCCCCATTGCACTCGCACCGCGCATCACGTTGTGGGGACTCATCGAGCTCAAGATGGAGATCCTGGCTCAAGTGTCCCCCTTGTTCCTACTCGGTCTTACCTGGAAACGACTGACGGCGCGAGCCGCGTTGACCGGCATGATCGCGGGGACCATTGTGGCGGGTGCACTGTTCCTGGGAGGATACCGAATGGTGGCCGGCGTGCACGCCGGTCTCATCGGCTGGGGGGTGAACTTGACGCTCTCGGTGGCGCTATCTTTAAAAGGGGCGGGTGAACCATCTCACGAGAGCAAGATGACCCACCCGTCCCCTTCTTAGCTAGAAACCTTGGACCTTCCCGGCCTTCCGGTAGCACTGGAAGACGATGTGCAAACCGATGGCGATGATCACGAGCCAGCCAATCCACCACGTGCTCGCGGTTAGTCCGAGATTGCCGCCCGCGAAATAGGTCGTGTGTTGACCGATCATCGCCCACAACAAGGGGAGAGAAAGGTAGGTATTGTGCTTGGACCGGAGTCCGGCCAACTTCACGAGAGCGCCGTCGGGCGCCTCGCCGGATTTGATGGCTCGGATGATTTTCTGCTGAGCGGGCCAGATGCGGAACCAGACGTTGAAGGCCATCATGGTTCCGAACATCGCGCCGGTATGGATCAACGTACCGCGATAGCTGAATCCTCCCACCTGAACGAAGAGGTACACGACAACCGCCAGCAAAATATAGGAAATCCCGAAGGCCAGGCGCACGTTGCTGGCCAACCCCGTCTTCCACAAGAAATCGTAGACGAAGACCGCCAGGAACGTGACCGCGACCATAACCGACGTCCCGACAGTCCACTCGATGCCCGTATCGGTGGTGATGCCGGCCATGTAATAGACGAGAGCCAAGAGGAGCACGCCAGTGATCCAGGTCCAGGCGGCTCCCCAGCGAAACCAGAACAACGCGCGGGGCATCAATTCCGGAACGACTGTCTTCTTGGTCCCGCCATCCAGCTTCGCGGCAAAAGGGCCGTTCACCCAGTTAAAGAAATAAAGATGCCCGATCCATATGATCCCTACAAAGACGTGCATCCATCGAAAGATTGCTTCCAACGCGGTGGAAACCATATCGCCCCTCCTATCCCTGTGAAGCGTCGGAGTCTAGCACTGCCCGATCGGCCTTGTCCAGGCCCCTCAATTCCACGGCTCAGACCGGCGGGCGGCTATTCTCGCCATAGCCGGTGAGCTCGACATAACCCCGCCCTAACCGCTCGCCGGACGCGTCGAAGAGCTCCACGGCACCCTCCCAGTAGTAAACACCACCGGGGAGCTCGCTTCGATTCTCTTGATCCGGAAAGATCGGCCTCACGTCCACCGAAAGACGCTCGGCGGGGAGCTCGACGACCCACTGGCTCGGGTACACGGCGCCGCTAGCGTCGCTTTCCCAGGAATCCGTGGCACGGACACTCCACTCATCCTCCCCCAGGTATCGCGCTCCTCCGTCCTCGGAAACAAGTGTCGCGTGACGAAAATCGGGAGAGCCGTCTTCGCGGCGTAAGACGTAGATCATGAGCTCCCGGCCGTCCTCGAGCTGCAGGCTGAACCAGTCCCATCCCTGCTGCCCCTCCGCGAGCTGAGAAGACGAGAACTCCTTGTCCATCCAGCTCTCTCCGCGAACCTGAAAGCTTTCGCCGCCGATGCGGAGCGTTCCCTCGGTGGCCAGCCGCGTGAAGCTGTAATAAAGACTCGCCGCTCCCGGCTCGTCTCCCTTGCGGCTGAAGCCATTGGGGCCCTGCAGCACCAAGTTCTTCGAGGGCTGGGTGCGGAGCTCGAACGCGATGCCTTGTCGCTCGTCGGTCATGGCGAAGTCAAACGACTGACCGTTCCACCGAAGCGTCCAGCTCTCGGACGTCCCCACCGGGCCGCGCACCCACGCCACCAGCGGATCCGGAAACCTCCCGAGCTCCCCGAGAAGCGGCGTCTCACGATAGAGAAGCTCGCTGAAGCGATGTTCTTGCCGCTCCGGATCCGTCACGGCCGCGTGTCCCAGAATCAGGCCGGCGGTGGCCCAGTTGGAATCCAAGTCGGGCCGCTCGGTCAGCAGTCCGATTCGAAACAAGGTGAACTGGTATCCGAACGTGCGCCCAGGGGAATCCCGCGACGCGAGATGTCCCGTGAAGTACCACCATTCGGTTCGGTACTCGCGATGCGCCCAATGATCTTCAGGAAAAGACCAGCGATAGTCGGGAGCGGCATCTTTCCAGTCGACCGCCCAAACTAGCGTCGCACCGGCGAGGAACAAGCACAGGGGGAAGAAACGTCTCACTAGTGGTGCTCGCTCACTCCTTGTTCGCTCGCTGGCCGCGCTCCTCGCGCGGCCTCCCCGGCCCATTCGGGCCGTGCTCGCTCCGCTCGCGCAGGGTGCTGACGTGTCTTTCAGCACCCTGCTAGTCTTCCCTTCTGAGCTCGGTGGCAGGAGTGCGCGCCGCCCGCCAGGCGGGGTAGATGCTCGCCACGGCCGCGGCGATCAAGATCGCCACGGCTTCACCCACCAAGGCGCCCCACGGCCAATGGAGTGCGATCGTCCAACCGAAGTACGCGCGGTTGATGACGAAGACAAGAATGAAGGCCAACAACACGCCGCCCACTCCTCCCAACGCCAAGCCGTAGAGCGCCATGCCGATGCCCTTGCCGAGGTACGTGCGGAAGATCTGGACTCTTTCCGCGCCCAGGGCACGATAGAGCGCCAGCTCCGACACCCGCTCGCGCGCCATGACCAGGAGAGTCAGCGTGATCCCGCAGACGGCAATCAGCAAGCTCATTATTCTCAGCAGCTCGGTCACCGCGAACGTCTGGTCGAAGATCTGAAAGACGCGCTCTCGCAGATCGCGATTGCTCCGAAACCGGAGCGGCACACCGGCAAAGCGGGACCGTAGCGCATCGACCGCGTGCTCCGCATCTATCCCAGGCTGCAGATAGAGTGCCAGATTGCTGACGTTGCCCGGCCCGAAGTGCTCTTCCATGGTCGAGAGATCCACGAACGCGGCGCCCCCTTCGGAGCTGAAATCATAGTAGACGCCGGCGATGGGGAGATAGACGCGCCCGCTTCGCCCGTAGAGGCTCAGGCGATCGCCCACGCCGAGCGCAAATTTTCTCGATAGAGGCTCGCTCACCACCACCGCTCCTTCTTCGTGAACGCGACGGAGCGCCTCCCCGCGCTCGCCTTCCAGAAATGAAAACCGTGCCTCCCGGACATCAATCCCCACGTCAAAACCCGCTAATGAAATGCGGCGGTTGTCATCGGGAACGGAACCGGGGTAGACGAAAAACCGCCGCAGCCGATCCACGGCGCGAACGCCTGCTTGACTCGCAATGTCCGAAACGAGCTCCGGCCCCATAGAACCTTCCGTGCGACCCCGCCCGCCGGACCTGCTCGTCACGTAGACATCGGCGCGAACCGTGGAGTCGATCATCACCTCGAGGGTCTGACGAAAGCTTCCCACCATCACCGTCACGCCGACCACCATGCATACCGCGACCGCGACCGCAGCGATGGCGAAGGGTGTCGTCTGGAGCTGCTGGCCCAGTCCACGGAAACCGAACACGAAACCGAAGCCGCCCCCTCGAACGAGCCGCGCCCCCTGCTGCACGAGAAGCGGCGCGACCAGTGGAATGGACAAGACCACGCCCAGTGCCAGAACGAAACCGGCCGGGCGCCATCCCTCCCCTCCCAGCCAATAGACAGCCCCCGTGACGGCAAGCAAGGCTAGCCCACCCACAAAAAGAGGTGCAGCGGCGGCTCCGATCCTCTCGTGGAGCGTAAACGCCGCGAGAAGGGCGCGCGTGTCTTTGCGACTGATGTCAAGAGCGGGAAAGATGGCGCCCAGCATCGCCCCGGCCAGACCGACGAGTGCTGCCAACGGAAAGAGCCAAATCGGCAGCACCAGCGTTTCGATCTGCTCCAGTAGATAGATGTTGGTCAACGTCGAACTCACGCGATCGACGTAGGAGACCGCAGCCAGATAGCCGATGGGAATCCCCACGGCGACTCCGAGCATCGCCAGGAATCCAGTCTCGGCGAGAATGAGACCCAAGAGCTGTCCGCGCGTCGCACCCAACGATCGCAGGAGGCCAAAACCCACGCGGCGGCGTACCAACGAAGCCTGCGTGCTCGCAAAGACGAGAAAGGCTCCCACGACCAGGCTGATCAAACTGAGTGCGGTGAGATTCAGCCGAAACGAGCTCAACAAGTTTGCGGCTTGGTTCTCCTGCTGCGCCGGCGTGAGAACGCGCACCGACGGACCGAGCGTTTCCTCGAGCTCGGCGGCGACGCGCGCCACCGCCTCTTCCGATTCCACGCGCAGATCGATCTGGTGAATCTGCCCGCGGCGGCCGAAGAGCCCTTGTGCCTGCGCGATGTCCATCACCGCCAGACGGCGACTCGCCAACGCGCTCACCTTCTGAAAATCCACCAGCGCCCCGACGACAAGCTCCACCCGGCGGGAGCCGCTCCAGACCTCGAAACGATCGCCGACCCGCCAACCGTGCTCTTCCGCGAACGCGGGCGTCACCGCGATCCAACCGGGATCGGCGAGCGTCGCGGCGAGCTCTCCGGGCGGCGTCTTCCAGGGAAGTCTCAACGGTGCGAAGAGATCGAAACCTAGAAGGTCGAGCGAAACCGGCGGGGCTCCGCCGTCGTCTTGGTCATCTCGGTCGGCCTGGGTAGGAGGCCCGGCGAGCCTCACCTCCAAACGAAAGAGGGGCCAGGCGGCTTGCACGCCGTCGACGGAAAGCACGCGGGAATACAACGCCTCGGAAAGGGTCGGTGTCCGCCCCACGACGCTCAGATCGGCGGCGCCACTGATGGCCTGCACGCTTCCCTTGAACGTCCCGAGAGCATTCAGGTTGATGATCTGGATGGAAAGGACCGAGGCAACGCCGAGCGCAACGCCCAGCAGACTGAGCGCAAAAAGACTTCGGCCCGATCGGAACTGGGCAAGAAGATCTCGGGAGAAGTAGCGGATCACGAGGGCTCGAGGATGCCGCTGTGTAGTCGCCACATTTCATCGGCAAGACTGGCCAACTCCACGCTGTGCGTCACATAAATCAAGGTGCTCTTCTCTTCTTCGACGAGGCGGACGAGAAGCTCCATCACCTTGACCGAGTTCTCATCGTCCAGATTCCCGGTGGGCTCGTCGGCGAGAAGAAGCTGTGGCCGGCGCAGCAGGGCACGACAGATAGCCACCCGCTGCATCTCGCCGCCGCTCAGTTTTTGGGCGGGATCCCCGGCTCGATCCTGCAGGCCGACTCTCTCGAGCAGATCGCCGACGCGCGCGTCGTTGTCGCTCGCAGCGTCGCCGGCGATCCAACCCGGCAGGATGATGTTCTCACGCACGGTCAAGTGGGGCAGCAAGTGGAAAAACTGAAAGACCAGGCCGATCCTTTCCCGCCTCTGCAACGTGCGCTCGCGCTCGGACAGCTCGGCAAGGTTTCTTCCCAGAAACGACACGCTGCCTTCTGAAGGGATGTCGATACCAGCCGCCAGATGTAATAGCGTCGACTTCCCGCTTCCGCTCCGGCCTGTGATGGCAACCTTCCGTCCGGAAGAAATCCGGATCGAGACGTTCTGGAGCGCGTGCAACACCGCTCCGCTCGCTTGGCGATAGCTCTTGGAGACTTCGTCGAAGGTCAGAATGGGGGGGACGTCGTTCATGAGAGGACGGCGGATCCAGCGGGTATCAGCGGGCGAGCTTGCCGTTTCTGGCGGCGACGATCTGTGCCATCACCGCCAAGGCGATCTCCTCGGGCGTACGGGCGCCGATGTCGAGACCGATGGGTGCCCACAACTGGTCGAGGTGTTCCTCGGACAACCCGCCTTCAAGAAGCCGCTTTCGCCGTTTCTCGTGCGTCTTTCGGCTACCGAGGGCTCCCACGTAGAATGCCGGGCTCTGGAGCGCGCTTCGCAGAGCAGGATCGTCCAGCTTCGGATCATGCCTGAGCACTGCCACCGCGGTCGAGCGATTCAAACCGATCTCTTGCACCGCCTCCGCCGGCCACTCCGACATCAACCGGTCGGCGTGTGGGAATCTCTCCTCGCTGCCGAAGACCTCGCGGGGATCGACGATCACCGTTCGATAACCGAGCGTTTTTGCCAGAGCGGTCAATGAGATCGCAATGTGGACGCCTCCCACGACGATTAAGGTGGGCGGCGGCGTGATGACGTCAAGGAACACTTCGGTGTCTTGCGGTCGAGACCGGCGCGAGAGTCCCTCGGCAAGAGCCGCGCGCGCTTCGGCAACGACATTGTCGTCCAGGCCTTCGCCGAGCCGTCCGGAAAGAGTTCCTTCTTCTTCGACGACGACCTCGCGACCCACGCCCGGCCCGCCGATCGCCGTCACCGAGACGATGGGTCGTCCCTCATCCACTGCCTTCTTGATTTCTCGGAACGACTCGGGCTCCAAGGTCTTGACGAAGATCTCGATCTTCCCCCCGCAGGCCAAGCCAACACCCCAGGCCGGCTCGTCGCTCACGCCGAAGTGAAGGAGGCGCGGCTTGCCGGTCTCGATGACCTCCATGCCCGCCTCCACGACCGCCGTTTCCACGCAACCCCCGCTCACCGATCCCGCAATCCGCGCATCGGAGGTCATTGCCATCTTGGCGCCGATCCTGCGGGGTGCCGAACCCCAGGTCTCGATCACGGTAGCGAGCGCAATCCGCTCGCCCTCGGCCCGCCACCGCTCGATATCTTGCATGACGTCGAACATATTGCTCTCCTCAGCTCGCCTTCACTCGCCGCCAAGTGTGCCTCGGTGTACCCCTTCGGCCGATCCGAGAAAGATGCAGCGCCAGCTCTTCCAAGCTAGCAAGGTCGTGCACGGGAAGAAAATCGTCCACGAAAAGCAATGCCGCTTGCATCCCGCGCGTCAGCGGCTCATAGGCCGGAGACCCCAGCAAAGGATTGAGCCAGATCAACCGGTAGCAGCTTCGAGCGAGCCGCGCCATCTCTTGCTTCAATAGCTCGGGCTCACCGCGATCCCAACCGTCGCTGATGAGTAGAACCACGGCCCCGCTGCCCAAAATTCTGCGCGCCCAGGTGAAGTTGAAATCCTTGAGCGACTGTCCAATCCGCGTTCCGCCCGACCAGTCGGGAACGGAGCGCGAGACCTCGCCCAACGCGCGCTCCACGTCGCGATCCTGCATGTGCCTGCTGATGTAGCTAAGACGAGTGCCAAACAAGAATGCTTCCACCCGCTGATCCAGTCCACTGGCGAGACTATAGATGAAGTGTAAGAGCAACCGCGTGTAGCGCTCCATCGAGCCGCTGATGTCGGCAAGGATCACGAGAGGGCGGGGCTTGTGACGGCGCTCGCGGCGAGACCACTCGACCACCTCTCCCCCTCGCGTCAGGCTTTGCCTCAGCGTGCGCCGCAAGTCGAGCCGATCGCCGTGCCCCAGCCTCTGGCGTCGCGTACGACGTTCCCCGAGCTGCCAGACGAGCTCCGACATGAGACGTTTCATGGCCTCAAGCTCCTCACTCGTCAAATCGGCGAAATCCTTACGCCGCAAGAGCGCGCGCGGCGTACGTGCGCGCCGCTTCGAGAACGGGAGGGCTGTCATCGCGCGCTTCCTTGCGCGAGCCCTCCTCGTTTTTTTGCGAAGGAGACGCCACCTCCAAGGGACGTCGGCGCCGAGCTCTCTGAACCCACAAGCTCAAATCGACCGTGTTCCAGTCTTCGACCGACTTCTGCCAGAACATCTCGAAAGCCTCGTCGAACAACGTGAAATCCTCTTGCCGATGAACCAACAGGCTTCGCGCGGCGTGATAGAAATCGTCTCGGTGGCCAATATCGATATGCCCGAGCGCGTGTACGAGATCGATCATCCGTCCCGGGTTGACGTCCAGACCGAGGCCACGCAGCAGATGGCCGAAGAGGATCAAGTTATGGAAGAGGTTGCTTGGCGGAAGCGGATCGCCGGTCGGGATTCGAGATGGCACGATGGATCGGCCGCTAACCGGTGGCTTGAACGCGCTCCAGGATCGCGCGGGCATTCTCGCCGCTTATCTTCTCGACATCATCCTGGTACTTTAGAATCACGCCCAGGGTTTCTTCGACCGCGCTCTCGTCGAGCGCCTTCTTGTCGAGAGCCATGAGCGCTTCGGTCCAGTCGAGCGTCTCGGCGACTCCAGGGAATTTGTACAGGTCCGTAGCACGGATCTCCTGTATGAAATGGGTCACCTGTCGCGCGAGGCGAGCGGGCGCGTCGGGAACCTTGGCACGGACGATATCCAGCTCTTTTTCGAATGAGGGGTAATCGATCCAAAAATAGAGACAGCGACGCTTTAAGGCATCGTGCACTTCCCGGGTGCGATTAGAGGTGACCATCACGACCGGGCGGTGCTCGGCGGTGATGGTGCCGATCTCCGGAATGGTGATTTGGAAATCAGAAAGGATCTCGAGCAAAATAGGCCTCGAATTCCTCGTCGCTGCGATCCACCTCGTCCACCAAAAGCACCGGTGCTCTGTCCCGAGAGTGCTCGATCGCCTGGAGGAGAGGCCTCTTCAGGAGAAACTCGGGGCCAAAGAGCTCCGCTTCGTCCGGCTTCTCCTTACGTGACTCCGCCAAGCGAATGTGCATCATCTGCCGGCTGTAGTTCCACTCGTACACGGCATGGTGCACGTCCAATCCCTCGTAGCACTGCAGCCGAATGAGCTCGGTGTCGAGGAGTCGGGCGACGACCTTGGCCACCTCCGTCTTCCCCACCCCCGCTTCGCCCTCCAAGAAGAGTGGCCGACCCAGCTTGAGGGCGAGAAAAATGGCGGTCGCCAGCCCGCGATCCGCTATGTAGAGCTGCTCGCGAAGGGCGGCCTGAAGGTCGTTGATGGATTGGATGTTCAATTTCGTCTTCCTGTAGCCGCCAGGATAGACGCTTGCCGGAGGCCAATCAAGGGCAGGTTACTTCTTGCGTTTCGCCTCGGCCGCGGCCTGGGTCAGCGCACGCTTCGCCAAGACCGTTGCCAGGTGGGCGCGATACTCGCCCGAGGCATAAGTGTCGCTCAGTGGTGTGTCGATCGCACGGGCGACCTTAGCGACGGCTTCCGCGATGGCCGCGGCCGTCGGGGACTCGCCCACCAACGCTTTCTCTACCGCGACGACCACAAGCGGATTCGGTGTCGCCCCACCTACGACGAGTCTCACCTTGGAGAAGACACCCTCCTTCACCGACACCACCGCCGCAACGCCGACGACCGCGTAGCCCGACCCGGGATGCGGGTGTTTCAGGTAGACGCCCGCCGTTCCCGACTTCATCGCCGGAACTTGAACGGAGGTCAATACCTCGACGGGCTTGAGCGCGGTGGTGAAGAAATCCTTGAAGAATCTCTCGGCGGGAATCTGACGCTTTCCCCGAGCACCGGTGGCGACCAGCTTGCCACCCAGCGCCACGATGACCGTCGGGAAGTCCGCCGCCGGATCGGCGTGCGCCAAGCTGCCCCCGATCGTGCCGCGATTCCGCACTTGCAGATCCCCGATTTGAGCCGCCGTATCGGCCAAGACGGGACACGCTTTCCTCAGCGCTTTCGACGCGGCGATCGCCGCATGTGTCGTCATCGCGCCGATCTGAGCGGACGCCCCGGAGGTCTTGATTCCCGACAAGCCATTGATCCGCCCGATGTCGATCAAGGCAGAGGGCGAGCTGACTCGTAGCTTCATCGCCGGCAGAAGGCTGTGCCCCCCGGCGAGGATCGCGGCGTCTTTGTGCTTGCGAAGGAGTTGCACCGCGTTCTTCAAGTTCTTGGGCCGGTAGTAGTCGAAACTGGCGGAGTACATCGTCTATCCCTTGTCTGTATTAGTGCCGCGGGGCCCCACCGCCGCCTGGCGAGGTCCGGACAAGGCACCCACGTAATTTGGCGGCCGGAGGTGCCTGCGCCTTCGTCGGTCGTTCCTCAATGTTCGCTCACTCCTCGTTCGCTCGCTGTCATCCGCTCGCGCAGGCTGACTCTTTTTTGGACAGCCTGCCCGGCGGTCGTCTGCGTCTTGCGGGCCGACTCCAAGGCTCGCCAGACGCGCTCCGGGGTGAGCGGCATGTCGATGTGCCTGATGCCAAATGGGGCCAAGGCGTCCAGAACCGCGTTGGTGACGGTGACGGTCGCTGCAATCGTGCCCATCTCCCCAGCACCCTTGACACCGAGCGGATTGTGCGGCGAAGGCGTCTCGATGCGATCGATCTCGAAGTGAGGGAAGCTCTCGGCGCGAGGCACGGCGTACTCCATCAACGAGCCGGTAAGAAGCTGCCCGTCTTCGTCGTAGATGCCGTGCTCCCACAAGGCCTGCCCCACGCCTTGTGGGATGCCGCCTTGGATCTGTCCCTCCACGATGGTGGGATTGATGACGTTGCCCACATCATCGACCGCGAAGTACTTCTGGATCGCGATCTCTCCCGTGTCGGGATCGATCTCGATCTGCGCAATATGCGCGCTGTTGGGAAACGTGAAATTGACCGGATCGTAGAAAGACGTCTCTTCCAAACCAGGTTCCATGCCATCCGGAAGACTGTGGGCGGTGTAGGCCGCAAAAGCCACTTCGCCGAAGGCTTTCGCTTTATCCGGTGATCCCTTCACATAGATCTTTCCGGTATCCTGGTCGTAGACGATGTCCTCTTCCGCCGCCTCCAGCAGATGGGCGGCGAGCTTGATGACTTTGGCTCGGATCTTCTCGGCGCTCTTGACCAGAGCACTTCCCCCAACGGCGGCGCTTCGACTCCCATAGGTTCCCATACCGAATGGAACACGTCCCGTGTCTCCGTGAACCACCTCGATGTCTTCGTAACCAATTCCCAACTCGTCGGCGACCACCTGCGCAAACGTGGTCTCGTGCCCCTGCCCGTGGGCGTGAGAGCCGGTGAAAACGGTGACCTTGCCGGTAGGGTGGACGCGGATCGATCCGGCTTCCCAAAGACCGACCGCCAAACCCAGTGAACCCGCCACCGCGGAGGGAGCGGGGCCACTGGCCTCGACGCACCCGCTAACGCCGATGCCCACGAGCCGTCCTCGTTGGCGAGCCTTCTCTTGCGCTGTTCGCAGTCCGTGATAGTCCGAGAGCTTGAGGGCGGCATCGAAGAGTTTCTGGTAGTTCCCACTGTCGTAGAGGAACGCCACGGGGGTCTGGTAGGGCTGCTCGTCGGCGGGGATTAGGTTCTTGAGACGAATCTCCAGCGGATCCATTCCCAGTTCCCGTGCCGCGACATCCACCAACCGCTCCACAAGGTAGGCCATCTCGGGCCGCCCCGCCCCTCGGTAGGCGTCGGTGGGAACGGTATTGGTGTACGTGCCCCAGACCTCACCCCACAGGCCCTTCACCTTGTAGAGACCAGACAGAAGCGTAAGGTAGGACGCCGTGGGTATGTACGAGCCCAAGGTCGACATATAGGCTCCCATGCTCGCCCACGTGGAAACGCGGATGCCGGTGATGGTGCCGTCGTTCTTGAGTGCCATCTTGCAGGAGGTGACATGGTCGCGTCCTTGCGCATCCGAAACGTAGGACTCTACGCGCGTGCATACCCACTTCGCGGGACGATCTAGCTTCCGCGCCACCCAGGACGTGATGATGTCCTCCGGGTAGTGAGGGATCTTGCTTCCGAACCCGCCCCCCACGTCGGGCGAGATCACTCGTAGCTTTTGCTCGGGTATTCCCATGGTGAACGCGCTCATCAAGAGACGCACCACATGGGGGTTCTGGCTGGTCACCCACAGCGTCAGCTCTTCGGAGCTGGAATTCCATTGAGCCACCGCTGCCCGAGGCTCGACGGCGTTAGGAATCAACCGTTGGTTGATGAGCTCCAGCTCGGTCACGTGGTCGGCCTCGGAGAAGGCCTTCTCGCAAGCGTCTTTGTCCCCAAGCGACCAAATGAAGCCGGTATTGTCGGGAACGTCATCGTGAAGCCGGGGCGCTCCTTTCTCGGTGGTGGCTCGCGGATCGATGACGGCGGGCAAAGGCTCATAACCGACCTTGATGAGCTCGAGCGCGTCGTGGGCGATATAGGGATCTTCGGCGGCTACGACCGCTACCCCATCGCCAACATGTCTGGCCTTGTCGACGGTGAGTGGGTAGTGGGTCGGCACTTTGATGTCGGGAACATTGAAGGCGCAGGGCATGGGGTTGCAGCCGCCATCCACCAGATCCTGACCGGTGAAGACGGCGACCACACCGGGAAGCGCCTCCGCCTTCTTAATATCGATTTTCTCGATCTTGGCGTGTCCGTAAGGGCTCCGTTTGATGGCGAGGTGCACCATGTTTGATAGGGACATGTTGGCGACGTAGTTGCCTTTGCCTTGGATGAAGCGCGGGTCTTCGACACGCCGGACCCGTTGACCAACGAACTTGGCCATCAGGCCCTTCCCTTCTTTCCCTTGAGGGCCACCGCGGCGGCGATCGACCGCACGATGTTCTGATAGCCGGTGCAGCGGCAGATGTTACCTTCCAGACCGCGACGAATGTCCTTTCCGCAGGCGTCAGTTCCGGTGGAGCTCACCGTACAAAAAACGTACCTTCAACTAGTGCCGTTCCAATTAAATCAACCACCGGCTTAAGCCGGTGGATTGCGCGGGCGCGTCGACTGGAAGTCGACTTCATGCGCCCGCTTCATTCTCAACCCCCCGACTTCAGTCGGGGGAGTCTCGTCCCCTTCGGGGACTTCGACAATTTTTTCTTCGCCTAAAGGCGAGGGGTTTCCACCATCCCCGAAGGGGACACTAATCTCACCAAGGACGACCGCGATGCGTGGCAGTGCCGAGATTGAGCTTGGCTACTCAGTTCCTTAGCGGGGGATGTCCCGGCCGCTGTTGAATTTGGTCGGGTAGCGGCGGCACCTGTGAATACTCTTAGGCAGCAAACTCATCGCTGTCAAGAGATTTCTGTTTGCTTCTAAGCGCGTGAACGAGAGCGCCCATATGGCGATAGCCTTTGATACGCCGGAACTTTTTCTGCGCGGTGACGACGCCAAGAGCGGTCCATCGGCGAACCATGGAAGGACTCTACCAACGCTTGACGTTTCTCGATACTCTGCGAATGGTTCCGTTGAGTGACCTTGCCCAGGAAAAGTGGACAGGTTGATTATCTCGCATGAGCCGTTTTGAGGTCATGAATCCGTTCGAACACCATTGGGCTGTTGTAATCGAGTGACGAGTGGAGTCGATACGGATTGTAGAACCCCTCGATGTAGCTCGCGACCGCGTCTTTGGCCATACGTCGTGTTGGCCAACTACATCGGTGGAGGAGCTCGGTCTTGAGCGTGCCTAAGAAGCTCTCGGTCACGGCGTTGTCCCAGCAATCACCCTTGCGGCTCATCGAGCACACGATGCCGTACTCATCGAGCACGGCCTGGTAGGTCGCAGCCGCGTATTGAGTACCACGGTCTGAATGATGCACCAAGCCACTTTCCGGCAGGCGGCGCCCCAAGGCCATGTGAAGCGCCTCGAGAGCAAGCTCCGCGCGCAGGTGGGGCTGCATCGCCCAGCCTACGACACGACGCGAGAACAGATCGAGGATGACCGCCAAGTAGAGCCAGCCTTCCCAAGTCCGGATGTAGGTTATGTCCGTCACCCAGAACTGGTTCGGTCGTTCGGCTTCGAAGTTCCGGCCGAGCACGTTGGGTGCGACGGGGCGATCGTGCTTGCTGTCGGTCGTGCGGCGAAAACGCTTGCTGGGCAGACCCTGCAGGCCCATCTCACGCATCAGCCGTGCCACTCGCTGCTTGCCTACCTCGACGTTCTCCCCGTCAAGCTGGCGACGTACACGCTCCCTGCCGTAGGTACCACGGCTATGGGCGTGGATCACTTGGATGCGCAGCTTCAGCTTCCCATCCTCACACTGTCGCTTGCTGGGCGCGCGCTTCATCTGAGCGTAGTAGCCGCTGGTCGATACCCTCAGAACTCGGCACATCACCCGCACCGGGTAGTTGGCCCGCTCCGCGTGAATGAATCTCATTCGCTTTCCTTCGCGAAGAAGGCCGCCGCTTTTTTTAATATTTCTCGCTCTTGCTCCAACGTACGCACTCGACGCCGTAGCGAACGGAGCTCATCACGTTCCGCCGTCGTCAGAGCCTCGCGTGGACCTTCACCGTGATCAACTTTGTATTGTTTCACCCAGTTTCGAAGGGCCGATTCCGTCAGGTCCAGTTCCTTAGCGACCTGGCCGATGCTGCCCTCGCCCTCCCTGAACAGCCGGACCGCTTCCTTCTTGAACTCCCCCGTGAACTTCCTGCGTCGTCGTTCTCCCATGGACGCCTCCAGGCGCATTGTCGCGCCTCGGTTGATGTCCACAAAACCCGGGCAGGGTCACCAATGCCTGAAGTCGCCTTGCGCGCCTTGTCGGCACTCTTGCATTTGTAGGCTTCCTTCATCGTCTGGAGCACGTAGGCGTGACGAGACTTGGGAAGGTACGAGCGAAGATTCCGGAGTTTATGGATCTGGCACCTTTGGATGACCGCGAGGTCCCCCAAAACGTCGACGAGTGCCTTGCGGATGCCTTTGCCTCCGTCCACTACGCAGAGAATCAACTCATCGACGCGCAAGCCTCGCTCGATAAGGTCCTGCAACATCGCGGTGCACACCCGAGAGTTCTCCGTCGAGCCCAGCCATATACCCAGGGGCACCTTCGTTCCATCTATTGTGATACCGAGAGTTACGACGACGGTCTGTCCGGCCACCTCAAGGCCATCCAGCATCAGTGCCGCAAGCTCGAACTCCTCTAGCCGCCGAGACAGGTATTCCTCGAGCTTCTTAGTCGTCTGGCTCACGAGGTGACGGCTGGCGGCACTCTTACTCGTGCCACGAGACTTCAACTTGGCCGCGGGTTTGTCCAGACTCGATTCGTAATTTCGGGTCGATACCCCCACCAAGATCTGATTCAACACTCGCTCTGGAAGCGGGTCTTCTTCGCGGAAGGCTTCGAAGTGTGGAAGCGACGCCTCCTCGCCCGACTTCGAGCGAACTCGAGGTCGCGACACTTGGATGCGACGACCACCGAAGCTCAGCTCTCCGTTCGTGCTCCCACAGTGGTTATGAGTTCGCTCCTTCTCGTGCTTGCCCTTGAGCCCCGCGATCTCCTCGGCGTCCTCTCTGAGCAGTAGGTGCAGAGCTGTCAGTCCTTGCTCGTACACCCATTCCGTCAGATCCGCCTTCGTGGCCGCGATCCCAGCTATCATCGGTAGCAGTATCTGACCGACTTGGCCAACTACCTTGCCCGTAGGCGAGTGCGTTTGCTTTCTTACTGGCTTCTTTGATTTCCTAGGCATTGGTGGCTCCTTGTCCCCCTCTGGAGACGGTTTATTGGCAGACCTATTCTTAGGCCGGCCAAGGAGCCGCCGCTACCCCAAATTCAACATCCGGCGGGACATCCCCGAAACGGCACTAGGTTCCAGTTTGGTCCTCGATGACGAACACCCACGACACCATCCCTGCCCTTTGAACCTGCTAAGTCGCTTTTTGGGACAGATTTGAACAGATCTCTGGTTACTGCTACGAGCCCCGCAGCTCATGAGCCTGCCACTCCGACAGCGTAATCGAAACAAAAACGAAGCTCCCGTTCGGAGCATTTGCCGCTTTCGCCTGGACGGGATTTTGGTTAAGATGACGGCCTGAACGGGCCTCGGAATGGGTGGCGAGCCGCTGCTCCGACCCGACTTCGTCCACAAGATCACCGACTACGCGACCAAGAAGGGCTTTTTCGTCTACCTGCCCACCAACGGTCGGCTGATGCGCCCCGATGTCATCGACCGTCTCGGTGATGCCGGCCTGGCCGCGGTCAACCTGGCCGTCGACAGCATCCCCGTGAAGCCTTCGCTTCCCAAGGCGCTCGATCCGATCCGGGATCACTTCGAACACCTTCTCAAACAGCAGCGGCGCTATGGCTACACGGTGGCGCTCAACACGAACATCTGCCGCAACAACATGGATGACGTCGTCGCGCTAACGGAGCTCGCCCAGGAGCGAAACATCGCCATCGACTTCCACATCAACGAAGCTCCCATGATCGAGCAAGATCATTTCAAGCACTACGATGAGAACGAGACGTACCTTCGTCCGGAGGACCACTCCAAGGTCGACGACCTGCTCGATTGGATCATCGAGCGTCACAAGGGCGGCCAGACGATCGTCAACCCCCTATCGCATCTTCATGAGATGAAGAACCTCATGCGGGGCGAGGTCAAGGAGCGTTGGAACTGCCGCGCCGGCCACAACATGCTGATCATTCGCGTGGACGGCACGTTGGCGCCTTGCTTCCCGATGTACTCGGCGAGCCACGACTGGGGCACGGTCGGCAATGACAAGTTCGACCACCAGCAGCTCGACGAGATGAAGGAAGAGTGCACCAAGCACTGCTTGTCCACCTGCAACTACATCTTGGGATTCTGCTACTGACCCTGCCCGGGTTTTGTGGACATCAACCGAGGCGCGACAATGCGCCTGGAGGCGTCCATGGGAGAACGACGACGCAGGAAGTTCACGGGGGAGTTCAAGAAGGAAGCGGTCCGGCTGTTCAGGGAGGGGCGAGCGCAGCATCGGCCAGGTCGCTAAGGAACTGGACCTGACGGAATCGGCCCTTCGAAACTGGGTGAAACAATACAAAGTTGATCACGGTGAAGGTCCACGCGAGGCTCTGACGACGGCGGAACGTGATGAGCTCCGTTCGCTACGGCGTCGAGTGCGTACGTTGGAGCAAGAGCGAGAAATATTAAAAAAGGCGGCGGCCTTCTTCGCGAAGGAAAGCGAATGAGATTCAAATTCATTCACGCGGAGCGGGCCAACTACCCGGTGCGGGTGATGTGCCGAGTTCTGAGGGTATCGACCAGCGGCTACTACGCTCAGATGAAGCGCGCGCCCAGCAAGCGACAGTGTGAGGATGGGAAGCTGAAGCTGCGCATCCAAGCGATCCACGCCCATAGCCGTGGTACCTACGGCAGGGAGCGTGTACGTCGCCAGCTTGACGGGGAGAACGTCGAGGTAGGCAAGCAGCGAGTGGCACGGCTGATGCGTGAGATGGGCCTGCAGGGTCTGCCCAGCAAGCGTTTTCGCCGCACGACCGACAGCAAGCACGATCGCCCCATCGCACCCAACGTGCTCGGCCGGAACTTCGAAGCCGAACGACCGAACCAGTTCTGGGTGACGGACATAACCTACATCCGGACTTGGGAAGGCTGGCTCTACTTGGCGGTCATCCTCGATCTGTTCTCGCGTCGTGTCGTAGGCTGGGCGATGCAGCCCCACCTGCGCGCGGAGCTTGCTCTCGAGGCGCTTCACATGGCCTTGGGGCGCCGCCTGCCGGAAAGTGGCTTGGTGCATCATTCAGACCGTGGTACTCAATACGCGGCTGCGACCTACCAGGCCGTGCTCGATGAGTACGGCATCGTGTGCTCGATGAGCCGCAAGGGTGATTGCTGGGACAACGCCGTGACCGAGAGCTTCTTAGGCACGCTCAAGACCGAGCTCCTCCACCGGTGTAGTTGGCCAACACGACGTATGGCCAAAGACGCGGTCGCGAGCTACATCGAGGGGTTCTACAATCCGTATCGACTCCACTCGTCACTCGATTACAACAGCCCAATGGTGTTCGAACGGATTCATGACCTCAAAACGGCTCATGCGAGATAATCAACCTGTCCACTTTTCCTGGGCAAGGTCATACAACACCCGGAGAGTTCTATGGTGGGGCGCCAAGCAGGCCGCGCGCGGCTTCCAAGGAGTGAGCGGAAGCTTCTGAACCCGCCTCACCGTAACTGTAGGCAGCCGCACATATCTACGTACGGCGTCCGCCTTCGCCTTCAGCTTCGGCGGAACCTCGCCGTAGCGGTAGGCGACCTCACATCACCTACCTACCGCGGAGGCGGGGAGGTGGGAACGCGGGTTCACCCGCCGTAGCCGCAGGCCTCCCAAACTACTTAGCTCTGGCGTAGGCGGGTAAGCCGTGCAACAGCACGGCGCCCCTGTAGAAAAAGTAAAGCCCTACCATCTGCACGACGTGGTAGACGTCGTTGTGGTTGAAGTGCTGATGCAGTGAGACTTTGTTCACCATCAGCAATATACCGACCGCGCTCACGACGATTCCCTTCCTCAGCCAGCTGACGCCGGTTTTCCTGTCCTCCTCGACGTCGGTTTCCGGGCGCAGCGCCGAACGCAGGCCGGCGAGAAACATCAGCACCGAGTCCGAGCCGATGGACCAGACCGTTATCGTCCAGACAACCGACCAGTTCGCCTCGCCCAGATAAAGTCGAAAGCCGTGCGATGTGCCGCCGGCGAAGGCGGCCAGGGCGGCGACGAGAGACGCAGTTACCCAGAGCCCCACCGAGCCTCGCCCCGCCCGTCGGGATTTGGCAAGAAGCGATAGCGCAAAGAAGACGCACTGCCCCGCCATCAGGTAGTCCGTCACCAAGGTCATGGGCTCGGTGATGTTCACAGGACACTAGCTCGAGGAGGATTTCTTGCGGCGTCTCCAGACCTTCCGGCCGCCCCAGAGAGCGAATAGGGCCGCCAGCCCAATCGGGACGAGTGTCCCCGTCAAGGCAACCAGCTCCGCCACGGTCAGGACGAAGTTCTCACCGGCTCGACCGAAGGATCGCCAGAGAGCGCGAAAGACGCCTCCACCGGGAACCACCGGACCGGGATCGTGCAGATTCACGGAGACCGTGGAGTAGGCGATCTGGTTGTCCCAGAGTCGTTTCCTGCCCTCCATCGAATCGATGTCCGTGCGCACGCGGGCCAGCTCTCGTTCGGCGGCCAGCAAATCGTCGAGCTCGTTGGTGGGACGTTTCAAGAGCTCGACGAGCCGCACCTCGAGCTGTTTCTGGTTTTCCATGCGCACTTCGAGATCGAAGTACTGCTCGGTTATGTCGTTCGCCGAGATGGAAACATAGTCTACATCCCCCAGATCGCTGAGGGCCGCGAGCGTGGCATCCAGCTCGTCCGCAGGCACGCGGCAGAGAATCGAGCCCGACTTGGTGGCGTACTCATCTTGGCTCACCGACTCGTTGGTGATATATCCGCCCGCCGCGTTCACCAGCTCTTTGATCTCGGTCATCGCCTCTTCGACCGACGAGACCTCGAGGCCCACCGAACCGTGGCGGATGATTTTGCGCTCGTCGGTGACCGGCGCCGCCTGTGCCCTTGGTGCTTGAGCTGGGGCGGATGCGGGCCGGAGGCTCATCTGCGCTCCACGCGCCGGCGCCTCCGCGGCGGGCATCAGCCCGCCCATGACCTCCTGCTCTTGGAAATCTTGCGGCTTGTCAGTGCGGTCCACACAGCCAATAGACGCGGCGATAACGATCGCCCCAATCCAATGCCATCTCGTCATGACAGCCTCCAATACATCGTGCCTTATAAGAGATACAGCCCGGCTGGTCGATCTATTCCCTTCCCGAGAAACTATACGGCTTCCGCGCGGTAGTCCTCGTGCTGCGCGGCTTCCGATGCGACGGGGACCTGCGTGACCTGCCAGCATTTCGGACAGGCCACGGGCGCCTTGGTGGTTGCCTCCCCGGCTGCTTGGCATAGACCACGACTAACCCTTGCCCGCATTTCGAGCACTCGTGCCGGTCGCGGGTTTCGCCTGCCGAGCCTACCGAGGAAGCTGCCGAGGGGCTAATCGCGGATGTCGTCGAGGGGCTCGGGGGTGCGGCCGCTGGCGTCGAGCCGGAGAGTGCGCCCGCCACAGCGTGTGATTTCGAGATGCCTCGACGATGGCGTTCTGCAGGCGAATCTCGGGAGCGGTCAGCGAGACGCCACCCAAGGGAGACCCCGGCCCGTCGACGGTCACCTGCCACTCGCTGCCGAGCCGGACGAGGGAGATGCTCCAAGCCCCTTCTTTGGCGCGCTCCCCAACCGCTCTTCTCACGGTGCTTTCCACTCGGGACCGCTCGTCCGCGGGGCAACCGGAAATCAGAATCTGCAAACCCAAAGCTTCGTCCTCCCGAAACCGTTCGATATTAACCCTTTTCGAGTCCTTCTGTGCTTTTGCAAGTTCCCTGCCACTCGTCGACATCGTGTCATTCGATCCAAGTCCGTTCTTATGGTAAAAAGGAGTTGTCCCAATCAAAACTCAAAGTTACGTGAAAGATTGTAACTCCTCGCCGTGGCCCGTCGTGACAAGCGTGTCGGAATGTTCCATCGTGAGCAGTCTTGAAAGGAGTGCGAAGCGATGGAAGCGAGGACAGCATTTCGTAGGCGAGCACGTGAAGAAAATCGTGGCCGCACAGGTCGAGGGCGGCGTTACTCGCGGGAACAACGTCGCGAAGCGGTGCTGTATCTGAATCAGATGAAGGATCAGGGCGCGAGCCTTGAGGGTGTCGCGAGGGGGCTCGGGGTGAGTGGCTGGAGTCTATCTCGATGGAATCGAGAGGAGGCTATGAGGGGTATCGTTCGGCGTGTCGAAGTCGTGGAATCGGAAAAACGCACGGAGATTACGCTGGTAACCCCGCGAGGGTATCGAATCGAGGGTCTGTCGGAACAGCGGCTGCTGCGGCTTGTTGAGCAGCTGGGATGAAGTGGAATAGCCGTCGGGTGTCGGCGTGGGCGTACGCGGCGCCGGCGGATCTCCGCAAGGGTTTTGACGGTCTGTCGGCGCTGGTGATGAACGAGCTTGGTCGTGACCCGCTGAGCGGTGAGCTGTACTTGTTCGTCAGCCGCAACCGAATCCGCGCGAAAGTTCTGCACTGGGACGGGACCGGACTGTGCGTCTACGCGAAACGTCTCGAAGAGGGAAAGTTCGCATGCCTGTGGTCCAGCGGTGACGGCGAGCCAGTGCGACTGACGACGACAGAGTTGTCGTTGTTTCTGGAGGGGAGCCGGTTGGTCGGAAAAATATCTTTGTCACCTCCTGAAATGAAGCATTTTTCACTTGCCGTGAGATCGTCTCTATGATCTAATCGTATTCCGTGGTTCGCATAAAAAACGAACACGACCTCGAAACACGAGGATGTCCGGCCGCTGTTGAATTTGGTCGGGTAGCGGCGGCACCTGTGAATACTCTTAGGCAGCAAACTCATCGCTGTCAAGAGATTTCTGTTTGCTTCTAAGCGCGTGAACGAGAGCGCCCATATGGCGATAGCCTTTGATACGCCGGAACTTTTTCTGCGCGGTGACGACGCCAAGAGCGGTCCATCGGCGAACCATGGAAGGACTCTTCCAACGCTTGACGTTTCTCGATACTCTGCGAATGGTTCCGTTGAGATTCTCAATGGCGTTCGTCGTGGCAAGAGACTGGCGAAGTAAGGCGGGCAGCGCGAGCTTCACGACCGTGAGTGTCTCTTCCATCCCTTCACGAAGGCTTCCGGCAGCTTCGTCGTAGCCGTTTCGCTCGAGCCACGACACCAATGCCTGAAGTCGCTTGCGCGCCTTGTCGGCACTCTTGCACTTGTAGGCTTCCTTCATCGTCTGGAGCACGTAGGCGTGACGAGACTTGGGAAGGTACGAGCGAAGATTCTGGAGTTTATGGATCTGGCACCTTTGGATGACCGCGAGGTCCCCCAAAACGTCGACGAGTGCCTTGCGGATGCCTTTGCCTCTGTCCACTACGCAGAGAATCGACTCATCGACGCGCAAGCCTCGCTCGATAAGGTCCTGCAACATCGCGGTGCACACCCGAGAGTTCTCCGTCGAGCCCAGCCATATACCCAGGGGCACCTTCGTTCCATCTATTGTGATACCGAGAGTTACGACGACGGTCTGTCCGGCCACCTCAAGGCCATCCAGCATCAGTGCCGCAAGCTCGAACTCCTCTAGCCGCCGAGACAGGTATTCCTCGAGCTTCTTAGTCGTCTGGCTCACGAGGTGACGGCTGGCGGCACTCTTACTCGTGCCACGAGACTTCAACTTGGCCGCGGGTTTGTCCAGACTCGATTCGTAATTTCGGGTCGATACCCCCACCAAGATCTGATTCAACACTCGCTCTGGAAGCGGGTCTTCTTCGCGGAAGGCTTCGAAGTGTGGAAGCGACGCCTCCTCGCCCGACTTCGAGCGAACTCGAGGTCGCGACACTTGGATGCGACGACCACCGAAGCTCAGCTCTCCGTTCGTGCTCCCACAGTGGTTATGAGTTCGCTCCTTCTCGTGCTTGCCCTTGAGCCCCGCGATCTCCTCGGCGTCCTCTCTGAGCAGTAGGTGCAGAGCTGTCAGTCCTTGCTCGTACACCCATTCCGTCAGATCCGCCTTCGTGGCCGCGATCCCAGTGTGACCTTGCCCAGGAAAAGTGGACAGGTTGATTATCTCGCATGAGCCGTTTTGAGGTCATGAATCCGTTCGAACACCATTGGGCTGTTGTAATCGAGTGACGAGTGGAGTCGATACGGATTGTAGAACCCCTCGATGTAGCTCGCGACCGCGTCTTTGGCCATACGTCGTGTTGGCCAACTACACCGGTGGAGGAGCTCGGTCTTGAGCGTGCCTAAGAAGCTCTCGGTCACGGCGTTGTCCCAGCAATCACCCTTGCGGCTCATCGAGCACACGATGCCGTACTCATCGAGCACGGCCTGGTAGGTCGCAGCCGCGTATTGAGTACCACGGTCTGAATGATGCACCAAGCCACTTTCCGGCAGGCGGCGCCCCAAGGCCATGTGAAGCGCCTCGAGAGCAAGCTCCGCGCGCAGGTGGGGCTGCATCGCCCAGCCGACGACACGACGCGAGAACAGATCGAGGATGACCGCCAAGTAGAGCCAGCCTTCCCAAGTCCGGATGTAGGTTATGTCCGTCACCCAGAACTGGTTCGGTCGTTCGGCTTCGAAGTTCCGGCCGAGCACGTTGGGTGCGATGGGGCGATCGTGCTTGCTGTCGGTCGTGCGGCGAAAACGCTTGCTGGGCAGACCCTGCAGGCCCATCTCACGCATCAGCCGTGCCACTCGCTGCTTGCCTACCTCGACGTTCTCCCCGTCAAGCTGGCGACGTACACGCTCCCTGCCGTAGGTACCACGGCTATGGGCGTGGATCGCTTGGATACGCAGCTTCAGCTTCCCATCCTCACACTGTCGCTTGCTGGGCGCGCGCTTCATCTGAGCGTAGTAGCCGCTGGTCGATACCCTCAGAACTCGGCACATCACCCGCACCGGGTAGTTGGCCCGCTCCGCGTGAATGAATTTGAATCTCATTCGCTTTCCTTCGCGAAGAAGGCCGCCGCCTTTTTTAATATTTCTCGCTCTTGCTCCAACGTACGCACTCGACGCCGTAGCGAACGGAGCTCATCACGTTCCGCCGTCGTCAGAGCCTCGCGTGGACCTTCACCGTGATCAACTTTGTATTGTTTCACCCAGTTTCGAAGGGCCGATTCCGTCAGGTCCAGTTCCTTAGCGACCTGGCCGATGCTGCCCTCGCCCTCCCTGAACAGCCGGACCGCTTCCTTCTTGAACTCCCCCGTGAACTTCCTGCGTCGTCGTTCTCCCATGGACGCCTCCAGGCGCATTGTCGCGCCTCGGTTGATGTCCACAAAACCCGGGCAGGGTCAGCTATCATCGGTAGCAGTATCTGACCGACTTGGCCAACTACCTTGCCCGTAGGCGGGTGCGTTTGCTTTCTTACTGGCTTCTTCGATTTCCTAGGCATTGGTGGCTCCTTGTCCCCCTCTGGAGACGATTTATTGGCAGACCTATTCTTAGGCCGGCCAAGGAGCCGCCGCTACCCCAAATTCAACATCCGAGTCAAGCCCATTCTTAGTTGAAACTCTCCACGGCTCACGTTTAAGCGACCTTCTTCTTCGATACGGTTGATGTCTTCGCCTCGATCTTCAGTTCCCGCTTGAGAGCTTCGCGAAGCTTGGGAAGATGGCGGTAGCCCACCACCTTCCTCAAGCACGGTTCGATGTCTACGAGCGCCGTTGCCAACCAGCGCTGGCGTTGGCTCGAGTTCTTCCAGTGGTCGACCTTCGCGCAGCGTTCCTCGACGAGAGCATTGACGGACTCAAGGCAGTTCGTCGTCTTGAACGAACGGCCCAGCACCGCGTGCACGCCGAGTCGATGCAACGTCAGCGTCTCCTCGAGGCCTTCCTCCAGGCTGCCAGCTGCGGATTGGTTCCGCTCTTCTAACTCACCGTGGAGTTGCTCGAGCGCAGTGAGGGCCTCTTCGTACTCCGGCCTGTTGTAGGCCCACTGGAGCCGCTTGCGCCATGACGCCTGCTCGCCCTTGGACAGGTAGCTCACTACGTTTTCACGTTTGTGCCACTGGCAGCGTTGTATCAGAGCCCGCTTACGGAATGCCTTCTTGACTGCCGCTTGGAGACCCTTGCCGCCGTCGATGATCACCAGCAGACCCTGGGAGATATCGAGTCCCCGCTCGAGCAGTGAACGCAGGAACGGCGTCAACACCTGCCCGTTCTCCGTGTCCGTCTCCACGAAGCCCAAGAAGCGTTTTTCCCCGCAAAGCGTGATGCCCAGAGCCACGACCATCGTTGCCTCGGCGAATGTCTTCCCATCCAGAAACAGCGCCACCACATCCTCGCCGGTCAGATCCCGTTCCTGCATCTCCCGCAGCTTCGCAGCGCTCGCTTGCACGAACCCTCGGGACACCGTTGAGCTCGACAGCCCGATGGCGCCCGGAATCGCTTCCGCTGCCGCCTCGTAGTTGCGACAAGAGATTCCGTAGAGAACTCGTTTCAGCAGAAGATCATTCACCTCACCGCCGTGGCTCACCGCCTCGTAGCAGCGAAGCGGAATCTCTCCTCCCTCGATGCTCCGAACCCGTGGCACACGGATCGGTACCCGCTGGCCGCCAAGCCCTACCGTGCCCGGGTTGCTTCCGGGACGGCGACCGCGCTCCAGCTCGTCCTTGCGAGACTATCGCTCTCCCGCCAACGCCTTCACTTCGTCGTCGAGCAACTCGTGAACGTGCATTAGACCAAGGGGGACCAACGAACGGATCATCTCTACCTTGGCGTCCAGCGCGAGTTCCCCGTAATCCTCGTGCCTCACCATCTCGACCTCACCCAAACGACGCGACTTCTTGCGTTTCTTGACCGAACGTAGCAGACTTCCCATCTCGGCTTCCTTTCTTCGCGGCTTGATTTTGTTTTGTCCAACGCCATCAAACCACGGAGTTTGGAGCCGTTTCAATTCCCAATTAAATCAACCACCGGCTTAAGCCGGTGGATTGCGCGGGCGCGTCGACTGGAAGTCGACTTCATGGGCCCGCTTCATTCTCAACCCCCCGACTTCAGTCGGGGGAGTCTCGTCCCCTTCGGGGACTTCGACAATCTTTTCTTCGCCTAAAGGCGAGGGGTTTCCACCATCCCCGAAGGGGACACTAAGATTGGCACACTTTCCAACATCCGGCGGGACATCCCTCGAAACACTCCGTCAGATAGCTCTCCTCGTTGATAACGAGAACCAGCGCCTCGTCAATGAAAACGTTCGTCTGCGAGTGGAACTGGCGAGACTCCATGGTGTGCCGGAAACGGAGCAACTTGAACTGTCGGTTCTCAAGCAACTACAGGAAAAGCGAGAGAGCATTTTCCGCATCGACGAAAAGCGGACCCGGAAGAAAACGAAGGCTAAAAAGAACAAGAAGAAAGGGCACGGCCCGCGCGAACAGCCTCATCTTCCCGTGGTCGACAAAGTAATCGAACTCGCCGAGACAGAGAAAAAGTGCTCGGTGTGCGACGGCGAGTTGGGCGAGATGGCGGGTCAATACGAGGAATCGGAAGTGGTGACGGTGGTGAAGCGGAGCTTCGTCATCGAACGGCATTTGCGGAAAAAGTACCGCTGCCGATGTAACGCGAACGTCGTCACCGCACCGGCGGCGACGAAGCTTCAGCCCGGAGGCCGCTACTCGGTGGAGTTCGCGACCGAAGTGGCCATCAGCAAGTACCTGGACCATATGCCTCTCGAGCGCCAGGTTCGGATGATGCGCCGCGAAGGGCTAGATATCGACAGCCAGACGCTGTGGGACCAGCTGAACGTACTGGCACGTCATCTGAATCCGGTGTACGACGCTCTGGGAGAGAAGGTTTTGGAGTCACCCGTCATCCACGCCGACGAAACGCGGTGGCCTCTGATGGGCTCGATGAAGAAGTCGGCGGGCACGGTGTGGGGCGTTTCGAGTCCGGACATCGCGTACTACCGAATGCTGCCGACGAAATCGACGGAAGATGGCCAAAAGGTGCTGGGGACCTACTCCGGCATCGCGATTGTGGACGGCTACGCGGTGTACGAGGTGCTAGCTCGTGCCGGTCCAGACGGCTACGCGGCTCGTGCCGGTCCACAGTTTCGTCTCGCCCACTGCTGGGCGCACGTGAAAAGAAAGTTCGACGAAGCCAGCGAGCACTACCCGCAAGCTTGCTCCGAAGTGCTTCGTTTGATCGGAGAGCTGTACGAAGTCGAACGCGAGGTCCCGGGTCCGTTTCCCGGCGATGAAAAAGCTCAGAAACTGAGACTTCGTTTACGCAAGCAACGTTCGCAGCGGATCTTGAAAGCGATTCGGCAATGGGGCGAGAGCCAAAGAAGATTGCCGCGAAGCGACTTCGGCAAGGCGGTCCGCTACATGCTGGAGAGATGGGAGACACTCACGCTGTTCGCCGAAAACCCTCTCGTCTGGCTTGACAACAATCACGCCGAGCGCGCCCTGAGGGAACCTGTCGTCGGTCGCAAAAATCACTACGGCAGTCGAACGAAACGCGGAACCGACGTCGCAGCGCTGTTCTACACCCTGTGCGAGACCACGAAGCTTCAGAACGTCGACCCCAGGGCCTACATGCTCGAAGCGGCCTACGCCGCCATCAACCAGCCAGGAACCGTGTTACTCCCCGACGCCCTACGCGACAACTCCGCTGCGTAGCTTCTCCTCCGAATCGCGACGTTCCAACCCGCTCCAGTGGGGCACGGCGAGGAGTTACGAAAGATTAGCGGGGCGGTTTGCCTCGGGAATTCCAAGGGACGAAGACGTGCAGAAATGATCCACGTGGCATCCGGGCTCGTACTCGTCTTCAAGCTATGGCTGGTCACCGATGCCCTCCGACGCCGGGAGGCCTGCTATTGGCCCTGGATCATCTTTTTCGTGCCCCTGGGCGGCGTCGTCTACTTCTTCCTGATTAAGGTGGATGACTATAGCCTAGCATGGATCACAGAAGTGTTTCGGAAAGACCCCTCGGTCGAGGATCTGCAATTCCAGTATCGAGAGACCCCCAGCTTCTCCAATCGAGTGGCCCTTGCCGGAGCTTTTTATCGGGAGGGTCGCTACCCAGAAGCCGAAGAACACTATTCCGGGGCCCTGGAGCAAGAGCTTCGAGATCCGGAGGTTCTATACGGTTTGGGACTAACTCGTATCGCCCAATAGGACTACCCGGAGGCGGCCGGGCATCTCACCACGCTCGTCGAGCACGACAAGGCGTATCGCCAATACGGAGCCTGGCCTCCCCTGGCCTATGCCCTGTTCGAATGCGGGCGCTCTGAAGAGTGCCTAGAAGCGCTAAAGAAGCTGGTAGAAGAGAACCCCCGCATAGACCACAAGATGCTTCTCGCTCGGTATCTGGGTAAGGTGGGCAAGGTCGAAGAAGCGCGCGACGGGCTGCAGGAAACGTTGTCCGAGCACGACCGCTCGCCACGCTTTCTCAGGAGACACAACTTCCGCAACGCCCTGCGAGCCAAGAGCATGCTCAAAGCGATCGGTAACCCTTAGGGCCCGGGCAAGAATAACTACCGATTCTTGGACGCCGATGCATCCCGTCTGACTGCGTTGCTCGCCGCCTTCCGCAGCGAGCCTGTCGAGCGGAGGGCTAGGCCGCGTCAGCCACCGAACTGGAAGAATGCCCATATATCTAGATATTATTCACTTCTCGCGCCTTGCCAGACGGGTGCCTCGACGCCCAAGAATGGGCATTTATTCTTGCCCGGACCCTTAGGGCGCGTCGGGGTCCTCGGTCTCTTTCTCCGGTAAGCATTCGGTCCACTCACCGGCCGTGCTCAGCCGTTCCGCCCAGACGTACCAATACTCCCCGTCATAAGTCCAGAAGCCCGGCTCGACGTCGAACCCCTTGTACGCCATGGCCCCCCGACACGAGCGCGACTGATAGCATCCGGAACGATCGTCGGGCACTCTGAGAACCTGACGTAGACCCTTTCTCCGCTTCGTGAAGTTGGGACCACACTTTCTCACCAGCTCGTCGCGTGCATGGGTCTCGCGATCGGCGACGGCCTCTGGAGCGTCGGCCCCAGCTGCCTCCGAGCAGGGACAACGGTAGTTCCTCCAAGTCTCGAGCTGCGCCAACCTTTTCTCATGAGAGGAATTGGGATCGCCGTAGCCGTTGTCGAGAAGAAAATACGTCAAGTTGTTGAGACCATGAGCCAGTGATATCAAGTTGGGCCGTGGATCGCAGCTCAAGCAGCGAGACCCGCTCCAGGAGATCTGCGCCGTCACGACGGAATCGATGGCCTCGGTGACTTCCTCGAGAATCTTCTCGATCTCTCGACACCTATTGAGGTTGGAGATGCCCAAACAGTCGGGGACGGTGAGTGAGAGTCGGAACGCCGCTTCCAACTGCCGTCGTTGCGCGCCGACCATGTCGTAGTCCCCACAGGGTGCACATTCCTGTCCACTCGCGGTGGAGCTCAGGAGCAAGATGGTTACCAAGAAAACAAGACCGAATTTCATTTTTCCATTTTCTTTTTAACGCAACTGAAGAACTCGCCTGTCAACTTCTGCGTGACCGGCTTCATCAACCTGGCGGCGAGACTGGCGATGGTTCCTAGCACCTTTACCTCCGCCGACCATTCCATATCCGTCGAGCCGTCGGGTCCGTCGGCCAGATGCATCTCGCTGGCCACGTCGATCGAGCTTCCGGAGGCGGTACCCCTCATTTTCATCTTCGCTCGGTTGGGTGCATCGAGCTCCACCCATTCGACGTCGGTGTTCATCTTGAGCTTCACGCTACCGAGCCCCATTGCTCCAACCGCTCGAAACTTCTCGTTGGGGGTGATGATCTCGATGGATTCCAGGCCGGGCATGCAGTGACTCACTGCGTTCGCGTCTGTCAGGAACGCCCAGACATCGGTGCGGGGTGCGCTGATGTTGACCTTGCCCTCGAAGCGCACGAGCTATTTCTTCGCCAGGTAGGCTTTGGGTTCCCGTTCGAAGGAACGCTGGCACCCAGAGCAGCAGAAGTAATAGACCTCGCCGCCATGCTCGAAGACGTGTCGGGCCGACGCTACCTCCACCGTCATGCCACAAACCGGATCGGTCGCCTCGCCACTTTCCGCCGGCGCCCCACCCTCGGTCTCTTTCGCCGGTCCAGGAGCGAGCTGGCCCTGTCGCCGGAGCATTACGATCTCGGCCATGATGCTGAGAGCGATTTCCTCCGGAGTCGATGCGCCCAGCTCGATTCTCGCCGGATTCTTGAGTCGACTCAGTTGCTCCTCGGGAACGTGCGACTGGCGCAGGTATTGGATCACGTCGGCCGCTCGCTTTCCGCTGGCCACGAGGGATACGTAGGTGGCCTCGGTCGCGAGGGCCGCTTCCGACGCTTCCTCGTCGTAGTTCGCATGGCTGGCGACGACGATCGCGGTATCTCGCCGAATGCCCAACTTGGAAAAGTCCAACTCTTCGACCACACGGTCCGCCCGCGCGAACCTCATAGCGTCGCCTTGGAGAGACACGACGGTTACCTCGTACCCCATGTCTTTGCCGAGGTTGACGAGAACCTCGGTAATGGGCAGATGGCCGACCGCCACGAGATGCGGCTCGATATAGATCTCCAAGGTCCCTCCGCTGACACAGGTTTGTGCCACCTCCACCACGCCTTCTTTGGGTCCTTTGCCCAGGTCTTCCGGTGGGCTGAGGCGGATCAACCTCGGCTGTCCGTCTCGAAGCGCTTTTCGTGCCTCGCGGACGACCGTGGGCTCGGCGCAGCTCCCGCCCACCCAGCCGACCAGCGACCCATCCTCGGTCACTATGGCCTTCGCGCCGGACTTGGCGGACGTGTGCCCCCCGGTTCGAACCACGGTCGCGAGGGCGAAGGACTGTTTCTTCTCCCGCAGAAGCCTCGCCGCTTCCAGGTAATCGTTCAACATGCTTTGCTTAGCTTAGCTCAACTTACTCTTCGAGGGTCGTCCCTTTTTCGTTCAGCACCGCCCAAACCTTGGCGGGGGTCATGGGGATATCGATGTTCCGGACCCCCAAATGCCACAGAGCATCGACCACTGCATTGACGATGGCGGGAGGTGCACCAACGGTCGCCGACTCCCCGACACCCTTGGCGCCGATCGGATGGTGCGGTGACGGTGTCACGGTTTCTCCGGTCTCCCAATTCGGTGTCTCCACCGCGGTGGGAAGTAGGTAGTCCATGAACGTGCCGCCATGCATGTTGCCGTCTTCATCGTAGGAGATCTCTTCGAGAAGCGCGGGAGCGAAGCCCATGGCCAAGCCGCCGTGGATCTGGCCTTCGACGATCATGGGGTTGATGCGCACCCCGCAATCGTCGACTGCCACGAAGCGTCGCACCTTCACCTCTCCGGTGCCTCGATCGATCTCCACGACACAGATGTAGGAACCGAAGGGATAGGTTAGGTTGGGAGGATCGTAGTAAGAGACCGCTTCCAATCCCCCTTCCATTCCCGCGGGGTAATTCGTGTAGGCGGCAAACGTGATCTCCTGGATGGTCTTGGCTCGATCGGGCGAGCCCTTTACATAGAACTTGCCCTGCTCCCAAACCAGATCCTCCTCGGACGCCTCCAGCAAGTGCGCGGCGATCTTCTTGGCCTTGTCGCGCACCTTGCGCGCGGCCATAGCACCAGCCGCACCCGCCGTCGGCGTGCTGCGGCTGGCATACGTGCCGAGACCGTAGGGCGCGGTGTCGGTGTCACCTTCCTCGACCTGGATGTCCTCTGCACGGTCGTCGGATCGCTCGTGCCCCCCAGTGGGCTTCCGGTCTCCCGGATCATGTCGATGAGATCTTCTCGGTACACGGCATCGACGTCGGCAAGCAAGCTGGCCAGCTCGAGGTGGTCGAGGTGGAGCATCTGGGTCTTCATCGTTTCCTCGAGCAGGTCGGTCACTTCTCTGACGACCTCCTGGGGCTCCTTCGAGTAACGCTCGTGGTAGACCTCCAGTGAGATCGGCTTTCCCACTTGTATCCCCAGCGTGCTTCGAAAGCGAGACCGCTCGGGAAACGTGAGTCCGACGGGAACCAGGCGGACACCGAGCCGGAAGTCGTACCGTTCTTCCGCTTCCAGAGCGATCCGCGCCGCCCCGGTCTTCAGCTTTTTCAACTCGGGATTCACATGACTGACCCCCTCGGGAAAAATGCCAATGGCTCCCCCGTCGGCGAGAACCTGATAACACGCCTCGAACGTCCGATCGTTCTCGGACATGTCTGTCGGGTTGTCCATCCTGCGGCGGACGGGCAAGACCCCGCAGCGACGCAGAAACCAGCCCCAAACCGGTACGGCAAAAATCCCACTCTTGGCGAGAAAATGGACCGGGCGTCGGGTGATGAATCCGACGGAGAGCGGATCCAGAAGACCATTGGGGTGGTTCGATGCAAAAATGGTGGGCCCCTCCAACGGCACGGGATGCTCGACGTGAACCGCGATCTTCCTTAGAAACGTTCGAAGAATAGTGTGGCCCATGATCCTGAGCACCGGATAGAGGACGGGCTGGATCGCCCCGGATGCGGTTCGGCTGGTTGGGGGCGTCGTAGAGCTCACGTCATTAATGTCGGTCACCCAAACAGGGTCATTTGATCCCCTGGGCGATCCGGCACGCGGAATCGACTCGGATCCAGCGAGGCCGGTCTTCGTTCCAGGCCGAAGCGGCGCAAGGCAACTTCGAATCGACGTGCCAGCAGCTCGGCGTACTGGCCGGTGCCGCGCATGCGCGTCCCGAATTGTGGATCATAGAGCTTTCCTTCCCGCGTCTCGCGTATGAGGTTCATCACGTGCGACGCCTTGGTCGGGAAATGTTCCGCCAACCACTCCTGGAAGAGCTCCTTTACCTCGAGGGGAAGCCTCAACAGAATGTAGCCCGCCGAGCTAGCTCCGGCACCGGCAGCGGTTTCTAGAATCTTCTCCATCTCGGAATCGTTGAGCCCGGGGATCATCGGCGACGCCAGGACTCCCACCGGAACGCCTTCGCTAGCCAGCCTCGCCATCGCCTGCAATCGCCGCTCGGGCGTGGGAGCGCGCGGTTCCATCCGCCGGGCGAGACCGCGATCCAAGGTGGTGACGGAGATCAGCACATGAACGAGATGCTGGTCGGCGAGCTGACGCAATAGATCCAGATCGCGCGCGATGAGATTAGATTTGGTGACGATCGCTACCGGGTGCCTGTGCTCGACCATCACCTCCAGTATTTGCCGCGTGATCTCGAGCTCCTTCTCCGCCGGCTGATAGGGATCGGTGTTCGCGCCGATGGCGATGACCTGCGGCTTGTACTTCGGCTGGGCAAGCTGCTCGCGGAGTCGCCTCGCGGCATCCGGCTTCGAGAAGATGCGGCTTTCGAAGTCCAGACCCGGCGAAAGACCAAGATAAGCGTGCGTCGGTCGCGCGAAGCAATAGATGCAGCCGTGCTCGCACCCCTTGTAGGGATTGATGGAAAGATCGAAGGGAACGTCCGGCGAGTCGTTGCGGGTGATGAGCGTCCGGGTCTTCTCGGGAGTGACGGTGGTAGAGATGGGCGTCGGCTCCAAATCCAGGCCCTGCCAGCCATCGTCGAATGGAACGTGCTGGTAGGGCTCGAACCTTCCGTCGGGATTGCTGACGGCTCCCCGCCCCCCCGGAGGCTTGCTTTTGCGCACCGTCTGGTATTCTACACCGCGAAAGGAAGGCGTCAGAATAGGTGGTCCCCCCAATAAACGTGGCCAGACGCCGGGTGCCGGATTTCGACGTCGTCGGGATTGGTGTAGCGGTTCGGGACGTCACCGTGCTGCTCGACGTCTTTCCGAGTCCCGACGAGAAATACCGCGCGAAGGGTTTTTTCGAATCGAGCGGCGGCCCCGTCCCCACCGCGCTCGTCACACTAGCTCGGCTCGGTCGCCGCGTCGCGTTCTGTGGGGTCGTGGGTGACGATCCCGTCGGCGCGTTTATCATCGACGATTTGAGCCGAGAAGGCGTCGATGTTGAGGGTGTCGTGCGCCGCAAGAATCTTTCTCCCCCCAGCAGCGTCATCCTCGTCGAAGGTGGCCGGCGCACTATCTTCGAGGGTTGGCAGACGGATCTGCCGTTGGCCCTAAAGGATGTCCTCCCGTTTTCGGCTTGTCGCTACCTTCTGCTGGACGCTCGCTTGCCGGAGGTTCAAACCGAAGCCGCGCGCAGGGCTCGGAATTCCGGCAGTCAGGTGGTCTTGGACTGTGGCCACCCGCGACCGGGTGCCGACGACATCTTGTCTCTTACGGACGTGGCCATCTTGTCCCACACTTACCCCCGCGCGGTTCACGGAGACGGTCAAGATCCCGCGACGTTCTTAAAAGAGCTCCACGCCAAACTTCCCGATGGCGGTCACCGGATCGCCGGACTGACTCTCGGACCCGAAGGCTGCGTGATCCATTCCGTCGACTCTTCCACCGTCTGGATACCAGGGCACAAGGTGGAAGCGGTCGATTCGACAGGCGCGGGAGATGTGTTTCACGGAGCGTTCATCCACGCGCTTCTTGCAGACGAAACCGCGGAAGTGGCGGCGCGCTTCGCCAACGCGGCCGCCGCGCTCAAGTGTCAAGGAATGACGGGGCGCGCGCCGATTCCGCCGGAAAAAGAAATCCGCGATCTCGCGGGAGTCTAGGACTTGGCGCCGGCCGAAGGTACCTCAGCGAAAGCCGGGGAGAATTCTTTCTAGAAAAACGCCGAGCTGCCGCTCCTGCTCCAGGGAGGCAAAGCGAACGATCACCGTCCTGGCCCCAGCCTCGGCATACTCACGAATCCTTGCCGCCACTTTGTCCGGATGCCCAAAGGGGCCCCACTTGTCCTTCCAGAAGTTGCGACCGTAGTAGCGACGGATGAACGCGTCGGCATCGAGGTTCACGGTCATATAGAAGGCGGATTCCATGGTGCCGAAATCCCTTTTTGCCTCCTGGGCGAACTCGCCCAACCGCGCGGTGAGCTTCGCGAATTCCTGCGGAGAATCCTAATGCCCATGTAACCGTCGGCCCAACGCACCACTCGCCGATGCTGCCTCTCGTTGCCGGTCTTCCAGTGCGTGGCGAGGAGAACCGGCACACCTCCCTCTCGAGGGAGCTCTTGTCAATAGGTGTGTAAAAAAGTTCAGGCAGCAGCAACCTTCGACGACTCCGTTACCCTGTCTCCATCTTCAAATCGAACGCCCAGGTGAACCTCTCGCATCAGCTCCGGTGCGTTGAGCCGGCGAAAATTCTTCTCCGCAACCAGAAGCAGTTTGAAGATTGTCGCAGTGGCGGACTCGACTTTCTTGAACCTTTTGGCCGCATCCGTTCTCAATCTCAGTGCAGCGAACGGTGACTCCACGACGTTGCTCGTGCGAAGGTGTTGCCAGTGAGGCTTGGGAAAGGAATAAAAGCTGACCATCCGCTCCCAGTCCTCGTCGAGCACGTGCGCGGCCCCCGGAAGACCCTTGCGCAAGCACCAATCCTGGAACTTGGCCTTCTTCGTCTCGCACTCCTGCAGGCTGGTGGCGTAGGGGATCGCCGTCAACAGCGGCTTGGCCTGCGCCTGGTCCCTTTTCGGAATCCGGTCCAGTACGTTGAGGATTCGGTGGTTCCAGCACCGCTGTTCCTCAGCTTCTGGAAATACGTTTCGGGTCGCGGCCCAGATGCCGAGATGACCGTCACCGATCACCAAACGGGGACATCTCAGACCGCGCTTCTTCAGTCTCCGTAGCAGCGACGACCATGACGCTTCGGATTCTCGATGCCCGGCCTCCAGCGTCAGGACGATTTTCGTCCCGTCGGACAGGCCACCAACCGCAACTAGCACCGCCGCCTTGTCCTTCTCAAGGCCGGCCTTCACGTACACGCCATCTACCCACAGGTACACGAGCTCGAGTTCTTCCAGTGGGCTAGCTAGCCACTGCTCGTACTCTCCCTGCCATTTCTGTTTCAGCCGCGACACCGTGCTGGGAGAAAGTGGAGCGTCCTCCCCTAGAAGCCCGCGGAGCGACAGATCGAAATCTCCGTGAGCTAGTCCATGCAGGTACAGCTCCGGAATCAACTCGCTCACCGTTTCGCTCCGACGCTTGAACAGCGGAAGCACTCGACTTTCGAACCTCTCCTCCACGTCCCGTACTCTCGGCCGGCGAACCGTCACTGTGCCCACGCTCATCGTCAGCTTCCGAGGCTTACCGTATCCATTTCGATAGCCCGCCGTTGTGTCCACGGGCTTCCGTCTCTCCGATTTCTCACGCCCGAGAAGCTCCGTGACTTCGGCTACCATCAGCTCCTGCACCCAATCCTGGATCTCAAGCCTCGCCCACTTCTCCAGCGACTCCCAAGCCACCCTTGACGAGCTCCGTCGTCCTGTGGTCTTTTCCTTCATGGCGGTGTCTCCTTCCGTTGGCCCCTTCACGCCGTGTTTCGTGACGCGGAAGGTTACTCCGCCTTTACTTTATTTCCACACCTTCTGAGGGTAGCTCTCTCGAGGTGACGCCGGCCGCACGGACACCTCATCCAAGTGGAAGTGTCGCCCCGCGAAAGTGACCGTCTCTCCGCGGGTCAGCCGTTTGACGATCTGCACCCATTCCTCGAGTCGGCCAGCACGTCCTTTGGGATCGACGCCTACTGTCGTCCATCCTTTTTGCTGCGCGTCGTTGAATGCCCCTCCCACACCGCCGGCGAGCACCAGCCGCCCGCCCGACAAGACATCCAATGTGCCGATGATTTGCGCCGAACTGACCGGATGTCGAAGGGCGGGAAGAAGCACCGCCGTCCCGATCCGGACGCGGCGGGTGCGTGCCGCGACAGCGGCGAGTGTCGTCAGTGGCTCGAGGCGCGGTTTGGCGGTGAGGCTGTCACCGACCCAAAGAGAATCGATGCCGGCGTCTTCGGCGGTGCAGGCCAGCGACAAGACTAGCTCTGCGTCCCGCGGGCGCTCGTCCCTAAGAAGAAGCCCGCGAGTCGGAAGAAGGATGCCGAGAGAGGGCGACGCCACACTCAACGGGCGTGAACCTCGGGATTCCTGGCAGTATGGCCCGACATGAGAAGGAGATCTTCGGGCGTATCGATATCGAGACCGAGGCCGGCGGAGCAATGCACCCGGGTAGCGATCCCGAGCCGCTTCGCCTGAGCGAGGTGCCGCGGGAAGCTTCGCGCTCCCAAGAGCGGTTCCATACGACTCGCCGCCGGCACCAAGAGCGCGTTCGTACCCTCTTCGTCTCGCGAGGGAGACAGAACGATGCGATCCTCGCCGGCCCAGGAATCGACTAGCCCGTCCACGTCATCCACGCCGAGCCGAGGAAGGTCGGCAGGAAGATAGAGCGGCGTCTCGCGTCTCTCCCAGCAACCGCGAAACACTTCACCGAGACTCGCGTTGAGCGTATCCGCAGGATCCGGAATCCAAGCTCCCCCCTCCGCGGCGACCACGGCCCCCACTGTTCGGTCGCGGGTGACCACGAGTATCCGATGCACTCGCGAGCCGCGCACGGCGCGGAGCACGTGTTTCAGCATCTCGAGGACGAGCTCTTGCCGGCGTCCGGGATCGAGAACGGAGCCGAGGCGGCTCTTTGCCTCGCTCAACGCCTTGACCGGAATCACTGCCGTCACCATCACGAGGTCCTCGACTCCTCCACGTGCTCGGTCGCAACATCCGCGATACGACAGAGCACGCACGCCAAGGCAACTTTGTCCTCTTTGTTGCGCATGACGGTTGAGACCGTGTAGGCAGATAGCCCGCGCTTCTCGATCGATGCCGCGTCGGCGCGATCGGTCTCATCAATCACTAACGTGTCACTGAGGCCCCGGTAGTAGTCGGCGATGCCGATGGTACTGACTTCGTAGCCGAGCTCGGACATGATCTTGTCGGCCGGTCCCTTGAGCGCCCTACCACCGACGATGGGGCTCACCGCCAGGCGCCGCCCGCGAAACAAGCGTACGGCTTCCCGAATACCGGGTACCGCGAGGATCGGATCGACACTCAACCAGGGATTGGAAGGACAGAAAATCAAGGTCGACGCCGACCGCAGCGCTCTCACGACCTCCGGCGCGGGTAACGCCTCGTCCGCCCGTTCGAACCGCAGCCCGCGCACCTTCGGCTCGCATCGACGCTCGATGAAATAACTCTGGAACGCGAGATCCCCTTCATCGGTCTCCACCACGGTCCGCACCGGATGATCCGACATAGGAAGGATGGGATGGCGAACGCCTAGCCTTTGACAGAGCTCTTCCGTTACCTCCGACAACGTGCGGCCCTCATCCAATCTTTGCCGGCGCAGGATGTGCGTCGCAAGGTCCCGATCCCCGAGACGAAACCAGGTAGGTGTTCCGTAGCGACCCAACATCTCCAACGCGTGAAATGTTTCCGCCTCGACCCCCCAACCGGTGGCGGGATTCACAACCCCGGCGAGGGTGTACATGACCGTATCGAGATCCGGAGAGACGTGGAGACCGAAGAAGTCCTCGTCGTCTCCCGTGTTGACCACCAGGGTCAGCCGATCGGGAGGCAACACCTCCGCCAGGCCCAGGGCGAGTTTGGCACCTCCCACGCCTCCCGAGAAAGCGACGACCGATCCCGAGCTCACGCCGTTTCGTCCTTGGTAGCAAGCGCCTTTGCTTTGTGGGCCTTGCGGCCAGGATGCTGGTAACGATAGCCGCTCGCTTTGATCAGCTGTTGATACGAGCCGAGCCGCTCCGAGCTCGGCCCCAGGGCATCGAGGGGCTCCGCCGCCCCTTCGTCTTCTCCGAAAACGCGACGGATGCGATAGGTGGTATGCCGCTCCGCCGGAACCCGCCCCGACTTGCGAATCAGGTCGCGGAAAGTAGCCGGTATGACGAGCTGACCGAAGGGGGCTCCGGCCGCGGTAGAGATGCTCTCGTTCATGAGCGTACCGCCCATGTCGTTCACTCCCGCGGACAGAAGGACTCGACTCATGTCCAGTCCTTCCTTGACCCACGAGACCTGCAGATTCGGAATCCAGTTATTCAGGAAGATGCGTGACACCGCATGCATCCGGATCACCTCGTCGCGCGTCGCCCCCTGTCTGACGCCGGGAACGGTTTGGTGCGCGTACATCGGCGCTTCGGTATGGACGAAGCTCAAGGGAACGAACTCCGTGAAACCACCGCTGGTCTTTTGAATGTCGCGCAGCAACGCCAGGTGACGCGCCTTGTGGAGATCGCTTTCCACATGCCCGTACATGATGGTCGATGTTGTGGGTATTCCGAGCTCATGAGCGCCCGTGATCACTTCGACCCATCCCTCGACCCGAATGCGCCCCGGCGAGATACGGTCGCGCATTTCCTGGTCCAGAATCTCCGCCGACGTGCCCGGCAGGCTTCCCACGCCCGCTTCCTTGAGCTCTCTCAAGTACTCCTGGATCGACATCCGAGAGCGTACCGAGCCGTACAAGACCTCCTCGGGCGAAAACCCGTGAATGTGTATCTCGGGCAGGGCTTCCTTGATCGCACGCGTGAGCCTTATATAAAGGTCTCCCTCCATTTGAGGCGGGAGACCGGCCTGGATGCAGACCTCGGTCGCTCCCAGCTCCCACGCCTCCTTCGCTCGCCGCACGATCTCTTCGGTGGGAAGCAAGTAGCCTTCTTCCATGCGGTAGTCGCGGCTGAAGGCACAAAACCCGCAGCGCTTGATGCACACGTTGGTGAAATTGATGTTGCGGTTGACCACGTAGGTCACGCGATCGCCGACCGCTCGCCGGCGAAGCTCATCCGCCGTTTTGACCGTGGCGGTCAGGTCACGCGCCGTCGCTTGGAACAGCAGGAGACTGTCTTCGACGGTAAGGTCCGCGCCATCCAGCGCCTTGCTCAGCACGCGAGCGACGTCGATCGAGATGTCGCCGAGGAGGGCTTCTAGGGAGAACTCATGCATAGCGTTCGATGCCGCCTTTCACGTACCCGTCCGCGTCCGCCTGCTCGAGAATCGGCCCGCTTAGCGCCATGGGTATCAATCGACCGCCGTCGGTGACGAGCTCTGGATAGATGGGCAACCGTGGTTTCAGCTCAAATCCGAGTGCTTCGGTCCGCGCACGGAGAGCACTAAGATGAGGCCACGGAGCCTCCGGATTCACATAGTCGATGGTAACGGGAGAGACGCCACCCCAGTCGTTGATACCGGCTCCCAGGAAGACCGGGTAGTTCTCTTCATTGAGATTGGGCGGCACCTGAATGTTGGCTCGCTCTCCAAGAATCAAACGAGCGACCGCCACCGTCCAACACATCTCGCCCGTCGAGGCGTCGGCGTGGAACCGCATGGCGGTATCGGGCTTCGCACGGAAGTTTTGGATGATGACTTCCTGTATGTGACCGTAGCGGTCGTTGAGATCTCTGATCGCGAGGAGTGAGTCGATCCTCTCCTCACGGCTCTCGCCGATTCCAACGAGAAGCCCGGTGGTGAAGGCAACGCGCTCGCGACCGGCGAGTTCCAGCGCTCGGATGCGGGCCCGCGGCCACTTGCTCGGCGCGTCGTGATGGGGCGCCCCTGGCTCAGCGAGCCGCGGGCTCACGTTCTCGAGCATGATGCCCATGGAGGCGCTGACCGGACGAAGCGCAACCAGCTCGCGCCGACTCATCGTGCCGGGATTGAGGTGAGGCAGCAAACCGACCTCGCGCAGCACGCGTGATGCCGCGTCACGTAAGTAGTGAAGCGTGCTCCGGTAACCGGACGCACGCAACCAGTTCTTTGCTTCGACGTAGCGCAGCTCAGGCCGCTCGCCGAGAGTGAAGAGTGCCTCGGTGCAACCGACCCTCTTCCCCGCCTTCGCCACCGCCACGACTTCGTCGAGCGTCAGGTAGAGCGAGTCGGTCTCCGAGGGCGACTGGCGAAAGGTGCAGTATCCACAGAAGTCGCGGCACAATCGCGTGAGCGGGATGAATACCTTTGGAGAAAAGGTGATGGTTCTCCCCTTACCCCGGTCACGCAGCCGGGAAGCCGCACGGCAAAGTGACGGAAGCGAGGCACCATCGCACGAGGCGAACCGGTACGCGGCTTCGCGCGAGAGGATCTCTCCGTCCAAGGCCGTTGCGATCACGCCCGCGAGGGACGGCGACACGCTTTCCTTCCGGCGGCCACGGCCGGCCGACGTCGACACGATCATGCGGGGACAATAACCAAATCGGGCCCGGGCGGCAAACTCGGAGAGGCGTCCGGACGCGAGGTGCGCTTGCGCCCGGTGGTAGACTAGGAGCCCGCCCAAGCGGAGGGAGCGGAAGGAGACCCCTCATGTCCGAGATGAAGCAATACCCCCAAGGCACTTTCTGTTGGGTCGAGCTGGCTACGAGCGATGCAAAGGCCGCCAAGGCTTTCTACGGCGAGCTTCTGGAATGGAACGTCGATGATGTGCCGGTCAGCGGCGACATGATCTACAGCATGTTGAAATACAAGGGCAAGGAGGTCGCCGGACTATTCGAGATCACCGCGGAGATGAAGTCGTAAGGCATTCCACCTCACTGGTTGTCCTATGTTTCCGTTGCGAGCGCCGACGAAACCGCCACCAAGGCGAAGTCCCTCGGCGGCAAGGTGATGAGAGATCCGTTCAATGTCATGGACGTCGGGCGGATGGCAGTCATCCACGATCCAACCCAAGCGGTGTTCGCCCTTTGGGAACCGAAGACGCACCAGGGCGCGGCGCTGGTCAACGAGGCCGGAGCGTTTTGCTGGAACGAGCTCCTCACGACGGATACCGCCGCGGCCGAGAAGTTCTACACCGGGCTCTTCGGCTGGACCGCCGACACCGCGCAGATCGGGCCGACGCCCTCTACGACCTTCAAGAACGGCGAGCGCCTGGCAGCCGGCATGTTGACGATCACGAAAGAAATGGGCGACATGCCGCCGAACTGGATGGTGTACTTCTCGGTGGAGGATTGCGATCGGTCGACGGAGCGGGCAAAAAAGATGGGCGCCACCATCGTGGCACCGCCGATGGACATTCCCGAGATCGGGCGGATGGCGGCGATCCTCGATCCGCAGAACGCGGCCTTCTCCGTGATCAAGCTGCTGAATCCCCAGTAGATTTTCTAGGATCACCCTCTGGCCTTGAGCTCGCGGCGGCGCTTGTGCAGCGTCCATTCGGTGTAGCCGTTCGGCTGCTCGCGGCCTTTGAACACTAGATCCAACGCGGCCTGAAACTCGATGCTGGAGTTGAAGTCGGACGCCATCGGACGGTAGGCCGGATCGTCGGTATTCTGCCGGTCGACCACCAGCGCCATCCGCTGGAACGTCTCCACCACTTGTTCGCGGCTGACGATCCCGTGGTGCAACCAGTTGGCGATGTGCTGGCTGGAGATGCGCAAGGTCGCGCGGTCCTCCATCAGTCCCACGTCTTTGATGTCCGGTACTTTGGAGCATCCCACACCCAAGCCCACCCAGCGCACCACGTAGCCGAGGATTCCCTGCGCGTTGTTATCTAGCTCGTCCTTAATCTCCTGCGCGCTCAAACTGCGACTCCCGAACAGCGGGAGGGTCAAGATGTCCTCGAGGTTCGCCCTCTCGCGCTGCGCCAGTTCCGTCTGACGGTCCGGCACATTCACGCGATGGTAGTGCATGGCGTGCAGAGTGGCGGCAGTCGGTGCAGGCACCCAAGCCGTGTTGGCGCCGGCCTTCGGATGACCGATCTTGATCTCGACCATGTCCCGCATCTTGTCGGGCATCGTCCACATGCCCTTGCCGATCTGAGCCTGGCCCCTTAGGCCGCACTCCAGCCCGACATCCACGTTCCAATCCTCGTAGGCGAGGAGCCAAGGGGTGTTCTTCATCTCCAACTTGGGGATGACGGCGCCCGCCTCCATGTCGGTGTGGATCTCGTCGCCGGTACGATCCAGAAATCCGGTATTGATGAAGATCGTGCGCTCGCATGCGGCACGGATGCACTCTTTGAGGTTGAGCGTGGTCCGCCGCTCTTCGTCCATGATGCCTATCTTGATGGTGTCCCGCTCGAGCCCAAGTGCGTCCTCGACCCGCTCGAACAGCTCCACCGTCGCCCGGACCTCGTCGGGACCGTGCAACTTGGGCTTCACGATGTAGATGCTACCGGCGCGGCTATTGCGGATTCGCCCCCCCCGTCCTTTGATGTCGTGGATGGCGGCGAGACAGCTGACCATGGCATCGAGGAAACCCTCCGGTATCTCTTTGCCATCGGCAGTGGTGACTGCGTCGGTGTACATATGCAGACCCACATTGCGGATGAGCAGCAGGCTCCGCCCGGGTAGATTTAGCGAACCGCCCTCGGGATCCGTGTAGGTGCGATCGGGGTTGAGCTTGCGAGTGAGCTGGCGATCGCTCTTGCTGAAGGTGGCCTCCAGCGTGCCCAGCATGATCCCCAACCAGTTACGATACGCGCGGGTCTTGTCCTCGGCGTCCACCGCGGAGATCGCGTCCTCTAGATCCTCGATGGTGGTGACAGCCGCTTCAAGCATCACGTCTTTGATACCCGCCGGGTGCTCCTTGCCGATGGGGTGCTCGCAGTCAATCTGGAGCTCAACGTGCAGCCCGTTGTTCTCCACCAGCACGCAGGCGAGCCGCCCTTCTTCCTCACGGTAACCGGCGAAACGCGGGGGATCGGTCGGTGCCACTTCTTGCCCGCTCGCGAGCACGGCGTTGAGCGTTTTGCGTCCGTTCTGCTCACCCAGGCGATACTCGGTGACTTCGCGGTGGCTCCCGCTCGCTAACGGGATGACCTCGTCAAGGAAGGCCGCAACGTGTTCGATGACCCGTGCCCCGCGCCGTGGGTTGTAGCGATCGCCCTTCTCGGCACCCTCGACCTCGGGGATCACGTCCGTGCCGTAGAGTGCATCGAAAAGGCTGCCCCAGCGCGCGTTGGCTGCGTTCAGTGCGTAACGGGCGTTGTCCAACGGAACGACTAGCTGCGGTCCGGGCACCGACGCGATCTCTGGGTCGACGCGGCGCACCTCGATCTCGAAGGATGGACCTTCCGAAACCAGGTATCCGATGTCCTGAAGGAAGCGCCGGTATTGCTGGTGATCGTGTGGTTGTCCGCGCCGTTCCAGATGCCACGCATCAATCTGCGCTTGGAACGCGGCGCGCTGTTCCAACAGCCGACGGTTCTTGGGCGCGAGATCCCGCACGATGCCTTCGAGCGACGCCCAGAATCCATCCGCATCCACACCCGTGCCGGGCGCGATTTCGTTTTTCACCAGCTCGTAGAGAGGCTGCGCGACGAGAAGCTCGCCGATCGCCACATATTGGCTCGTGCTAGGCGCTCGCTCCGGGATCCCCTTTGTCATCTCTTCCTTCTTTGCGGCACGGCCGCGCCAAAGCCTATCACGCTCGGCGGTGTAGGATTCGATTTCTATTCAGGCTGGGGGGACTCGATCCGTCACCTCCTGCACTGTATGCTGGACCAGCTTTCCGACGAGCTGCACGCGCTCGATGCTTACTTATGTGCAGATGGTCCCGGAGGATAATGGCGTCGTTACCACAAGATCGTCGGGGAATGGATGGCTTTCAAGAAGTGATCGGTACGCCATCCGGCTAGCCCCTCCCTACCGCGACACCCAATCCAACCTTGCGCCGATCCGGGCTTATGCGGAGAATGTGATCATGAAGCGTGTTGCTCCGCCCGTGACCGCGGCGGGAGTCGCCTTCTTCCTATTCGCCCTATTGACGACGACAAGTGGGCTCGCCGCGCAGCTATTCGGGTTGAGCGAGCGGCAGGAGATCGAGCTCGGACGCCAGGCGGCCGCCCAGGTCGAGCAACAGCTGCCAATTCTCGAGGACGAGCGGGTCGGAAGCTACATCGACGACCTCGGCCAGTTTCTCGTGGAGTACTCCGGGCGTACAAACATCGCCTACCAATTCAAGGTCGTCGACTCCGACGACATCAATGCCTTCGCACTTCCAGGTGGCTTCATCTACGTGAATCGAGGGCTTATCGAGGAAGCGGACAACGAGAGCGAGCTCATTGGCGTGATGGCTCACGAGATCGGCCACGTGGTAGAGCGGCATAGCGTCGATCAGGTGAAGCGGGCCCAGCTCACTGGTCTCAGCCTCAGCGTGTTGGACATGTTCATCGGCGGAAAAGGGACCACCGGCGACATCGCCAACATCGCGGGCCAGCTCGTCGCTAGTGGCAGCTTCATGAAATTCAGCCGGGATGCCGAGCGCGAGGCCGATCGCGTCGGGGCGAGAAACGTCTACGATGCCGGCTGGATTCCCCGCGGCATGATCACGTTCTTCCAGAAACTCGACGCGCTACGGGAGAGCCGGCCGAACGCCATCGAGAACTTCTTTTCCTCGCACCCGAACCCAGATGAAAGGGCCCATAACATCTCCGAGCTTATCGCCTCCTTCCCTGCCGATTCCACGTTGCGGGAAGACAGCGAGAGATTCCACGAGATCCAGAGCCTACTCGAGAGCATTCCGCCTTCCCCAAAAACAAGGTAGATCGCGTAAGTTTTCCCCCACCTTCGGGTTTCCCCCCGACAGAAAATGCTCTGTTTGTGATTTGACGCACATTCGGCATTCCGGCGTCCGAGAGCTAAGGCACTGAACCGGTGGCCTTTTCGGCAAATCTCGCGTTCATCGGACATGGCAGGCTTCTTGCGTTGGTTGAAGAAGAGAGAGCACGATGCGCAAGAAGCTACTGGTCGTCTTTTTTCTCTTGCTGGGTGTTTTCCCCAACACCGCAGCCGCGCAATGGGCCGATCCCAAATTGATCGCCGGCCAAGTCGGTTTCGGCATCGCGGCAAGCTTTTTCGGCAAGCTCCTCATCGCGCATGAGAGCCCCGGCGAAGCGCTCAAGGAAGCCTTGGTAGAAGGCTCCGCCTGGGGCATGGTGGCCCATTATCACGGGACAGCATACCGAGCTCGCTCTGGTTGGTAAGGCCCTCGCACAGAAGTCCACGCTCATGGGGCATCGGTCCATCCGCGGCGAGCCTGTTTTCGACGAGAGCCTGTACTCTCACTGGGCGATCACGCATTCGTTCATCTGCTTCGAGTTCCGGGGAAGGCCGCGCGTGCAGATCGACGCGGTGAACGCCGGATTCTCCGCATACTACCTGCTAACAGATCCCTACGAGCTGGATCTCCGCCGGACCCTCTACGCCGGTAGCCTCGTTTTTCAAAACCCCACTCCCCCGCGATTGCAACGCGGCTTCTACGTCCCCGGAGTCATCTGGATCGACGGGACACGCCTAAGGAACAAGACCATCTTCGCTCACGAGCTCATCCACAGCCTCAGGCGGAGAGGGGCTCGACGTTCGCCGACTGGCACTACAAGGGCTTCCGCTTCAACCTCTTGGCTTTCGCCAACGGAGCCCCAGCTCTGTTGGAAGGCAGGCCCGATCACCGGACTCGTCCCCACGAACGGGAAGCCAACCTCTACGCCGGCCGTAAATGAGCGCTCCACAATCGCTGCCAGGAGCTCTCTTTCATTAGGCGGGCTGAGAGCTCACCCGTCCACCGGAGCGGACAGTCGCTCCCAGCACCTGCGCGGGAACTCATTCTCGTATCTAGCTAGCTTTCTTGTCCGGCCAACCCGGAATGAGGTTTGCAACAGTAGAAGGAAAAAGGAGACCGCAGCCCCCGACCGATCACGAGATGGAGGACGTCATGAAGAGAAGAATCAGCCTCCTCGCCCTTTCGACAGCTCTTGCTTGCGGAATCGCCACCGCTCCCGCTTCCGCTCGCGAAGACGAAAAGGTGAAGCTCGACGGCTACGCGGAGTGGCACCGCGACGGGGAGCCGGCTCTCTTCATCGTCGATGGCCAGCGCGTACACGTCCCCGAATCCGTGAAGTTCAAGGGCTCGGGCCACGCTTTCGACGTCCACGTGATCCCTCTCGGCTACGAAATGCAAGTCAAAGGCATCCGCCTCGCCGACGGCAGCATCCTGGCTCATGAGCTCCGAGCCAAGCCGAACGGCATCGCGTTCATGGAGGGCACGCTTCGGCAATCGTTCGACGACCTGGAAGCGCAGTTCCGTCGACGGGGCCACGTCTACATGTCCGACAGCCACTACGGAGAGCTGTGGGAGAGCGGTGAAGAGGTCGAGCGAGTGCGAACCATCGCCTCTCGTCTGGCTCCTCCGTATATGGATCCCGCAGAACTTCGCGTTTACGTGATCGACAACCGGGAATGGAACGCCATGGCGGTGCCCAATGGATCCATCTACGTGTTCCGCGGGCTCCTCGACGACATGGACGACGACGAGGTCGCCATCGTTCTGGGCCACGAGCTGGCCCATGTAAGCCACGAGCACTCCCGACGGCAACTCAAACGTAATCTCATCTTCTCCGCAATCTCGACTGGCGCCTTCGTCGCGGCGGATCAGATCGACACGACGCGGCACGCATCGCTGTCCAGGGCGCTTCCATGGCCGGCACGTTGGCCTGGACGAACGGCTACGGAAGGTCGCGCGAGGATCAGGCCGACCGAGTCGGATTGCGCTATGCCTACGAAGCCGGCTACGACGTACGGAAGGGACCGGGACTGTGGAAGCGCTTCGAGGAGAAATACGGGGGGCTCCCCAAGGCAGTGAACTTCTTTCTGGGTAACCACTCGGTCGCCGCAGATCGCGCGGCCAACCTGGAAAAGGAGCTGGCGAGAAACTACTCGGCCGACTAGTTCTATCAGCTTCCAGTGTCGCCAATATCGGTTTCGGGACCCGGTTGTTCGCCCACGACCCCGAACCAGAAAAAAAGCTCTACATCAGCCGTTCGACCACGTTCATTCCGGCACGTTCCGCGAGCACCGCTCGGGCGAGTGCCGGCTCGTCGGTGATGAGGCTGTCGACTCCTCGGCTTATCATTCTCCACATTTCAACGGGATCATTGACCGTCCAAGCGAAAACCGTTTTCTCACGTCGGTGCGCCCTTTGAACGAAGCTCGACGTTGCCAGTCCCGCGTGAACGGCTAGGAAATCCGCATCGACTCGAGTCAGGTCTCCCATCGCCGTGGCGGTCAAAAGGCCAATCGTCCAATCCGGCCTCAGGTCGCGGATCTTTTGGATCGCGTCGTACTTCAGCGACATGACAACGATTTCCGCCTCCATGCCCGTGGCCTCGACGATCTCGACCACGCGTTCCTCGAGACGCTCGTCGAACCCGTAGTACTTGAGCTCGATATTGACGCGGGCCCTTCCCTTGCAAAGCTCGAGTACCTGCGCGAGCTTTGGGACGCGCTCCGCGCGAAACTCCGGCGCAAACCAGCTTCCCACGTCGACCGCCTGGAGCTCTTGATAAGTGGCGTTGTGAACCGCAAGGTTGGTGCCTCCGATTTTCATCAGGTCCCGATCGTGAATGACCACCACTTCCCCATCGGCAGTCTCTTGGACGTCTATTTCGACGAAGTCGGCACCGTCGGCGATGGCCCGTTCCACCGAGGCCAGTGTGTTCTCGGGAGCCGCACCAGCCGCACCAGCCGCACCGCGGTGCGCCGTGACCAGGACGTCGCGTTCCTGGCGCACGTCATCCACGAAATCCAGGCCAACCAACCCACCTATGACGGCAAGAGCGAGCAGAACGAGTGGCAGTGCCCACTTGGGAATGATCCACGCCTTTCCAGCGACGTCAGTGACCGTTGCCCACGGGCCGCTCGCTTGCTGAGACCTCCCGAGTTGGTCGAATACGTCGAACAGGCGAACCGCGAGGAGAGCGAACGCGGCCGCAGCGATGAGGGTTACGATCAAGTTCATTGCCGCCCACAGGACAAGAAGCACACACGCGGCCATGACGAGGAGCGATACCGAGCCACTCAACGCGGACAAAATCCAACGGCCGGCCAGGCTAACGATGCCCAGTGTCAAACTGGACAAGAGAGTCGTTCCCAGAACCCAACCCACGAGCGCCACCCCAACCGTCCAACGGCTGCCATGCACTCTTTCCTTGCTGAGGGACAACGCGCGGGGCGCGGAAACGCCCTCAAAAAGTAGAATCGGCAGGGCAAGCGCCCAGCCGGTGAACACCCTCGAGAGCACCGCGGTCAACACAACCACAAGAACGCCGATCGTCGATGCCGCAATCCAGAAAGCCGGAGGCGTCTCGGACAGGTAGTAGTTGATGTCGAACTCCGTCAGAAGCGCGTAGTAGAGGAGCCCACCCGCGGCGAGAAAGGGCGCCGAGATGAGTAGAACGGTTCCTGCAACCCGCATCGTGAGATGCAGTACAGAGCCGGACTGACGGACACCGTAGACGAGCGCATCCCAAAAGCGGACACGCTTCCCTTCGATCGCACCCAGGCCCGCGGTCATGAGACAGGCCTGCTCCAAAGAGACGATCGCCAAACTCAGGGCAGACAAGACGACCAGCGCCACCAAACCAAAGGGGCTCAGGAAAAAAAACGCGTGATCGCATAGAACCACACGATACAGACGATGAAGAACAAGCGGATGAAGATGGTCGTAGGGTATAGAACGGTGACTCGCTCTCGGATCATCTGCACGACGAAAATCGCGATCCCGATCATCAACATCCCGCTAAACCGGACGAACACATCGTCATACTCCCGATTGGAGAACAGGAGCCTCAATACCGTGTCGGGGACGAGCAGCATCCCGATTCCCGTCAGGAGTAGATAGCCCGCCAAGTAGAAGAAGCTATGGCGCGTACGTGTTTTCATGAGCCGTCCCGCTACCGAGCCTCCGGCTCCTCAGGCCAGGGCATCGGGCGTCCCGTCTCGGCTTCCCGGCCGTGGAAGAAATGGAATTCACCCTCCGGGTTGTCTGCGACATCCTGATACATGCGAAGGATCTCGTCCTTCAGCACGCCTTCTAGCGAAGCTTGGCTTTCAACCGCATCGCCTTTGCCTCCTGCTCAAACCCGGGCTCTCCCATGCCGTATCGCGCGGCGCTACTTGCGCTCTCCGACGTAGAACTCACGCTCGACCTTGCCGCATCGCTTCATCGCGGTCTTGAAACGCTGATCCTGAAACCAGCCCTGCGCTCGCTCCACGTCCTCGACGTGGAAGGTAACCAGCGCGACGTTCGGGTTCTTGACTTCACGATAGAGCGGCCCCTCCGTGATGCCGTAATCCTGCCGCGCCTGCTCGCCAGCGTTGTGCGCTGCCAGCCAGGCATCGTAGTTGTCCGGCATGATGCGAATCATGATGATCTTGTCCACGATTGTCTTCCCTAGAGCGACGCCAGAAAGAACCGCAGAGCCCGTGGCGCCAGCTAGAGCTGCTTCAGAACGTGCTCGGCCGTAGAGGTCGACCAGTCGTCTCCGGCGGGAGCCTCCTCGAGCCACCGTGTGAGAGCGCTGGGAAGCGCGAAGTCACCCAGCCGCCCTAGGAGAAATGCCGCATAAAACGCCGCCCATTGCTCGTCCCGAACTCCACCGAGGGATTCCGTCTCGTACTCGTGGTGTGCGGACCCTGCCGCCGTTAACGCTGTCGCGAGTTCGTTCGCTGAAGGTTCGTCTGCCATGGTTTGCGGATTATGAAGGCACCCATCGCCTATTGCAACGAGCCGTCACCCCTGACCCTTCCCGGAAACCGATTCGCTGATCTCCAGTAGGTGGCCATCCGGGTCCCTGAAGAAACACCGGATCTCTGCGCCCCAGTCGTGTGGAGGTGTCAGAAAGTCGGCTCCGCGGGATTTGAGAAGCTCATAGGCCTTCTTGCAGTCCGGAACGCGAATCGTCATCGAATGGGCAACCGAGCTCGGATTCTTCGGTGGCTCGAAAACCACGCCGGGCTTGTCTTCCGTCGGACCACCGCCGGTGACGAGAAGCAGCCAGCTGCCCTGAAACTCCAGCACGCAGGAAGTGTTTCCGTACTCTCGAAAGACCTTGGCCTCCAACACATCCCGATAGAACGAGCGCGCACGCTCCATCTCGTCGACGACGAGAATGTGCGTCAACTCAACGCCGTCCGTTAGAAACGTATCATGCGCCGCCACCTGCGACTCCTTTCCTGCCGAATGCATTCGTCGCCCTGGCTGCGGCTCCAAAGTACCAGATCCATCCTATAAAAAAGAGCTGCAATGGCACCCGAAACCAGAGATAGGCCGGGCCGTGCCCGCCCACGCCAACGCGATTAAGAGCAGCATAGATGTTCGCCGGCAGCACCGCGACGAAGAATGCGATCAGACACCAACTCGTGAGACGGCTCGTCGTCGGAACCAGCAGGCCCACCGCCGCCAGAAGCTCTAGGACGCCGGTCGCGTAGATGATTTCGGTACGGATCGGCACGGCGGACGGTAGCATCGCCGCCAGCTCGTCCGTCATGAAGAAATGGCTCGACCCGGTCAGCAGCAGCAGCACCGACATCGCGGCTCGGCCGCAGAGACCCAACGAAAGCGCGCGCGGAGCCAAGAGTGTCCTTTCGGCAACGGTGCGTGACATGACGGGATGCGATAAGTAGTCTGCCCGGGGGTCGCTCGTTGTTGACGGAGGTTTGAAACAAAAAGGAAAAAAAGTCCTGGACAAAGCGAGACCATCTGTGTAGTCTCAGCCTGGGAGGAAAGGAGCGTGGCCCAGGTGAGCAACGAGACGGAGGCCATGGTGTGGAAGCGCCCGAGCTTTTGCGGCAAGGGTGTGACCGATGAGGAATGGAATATTCTGCACGAGGTCATCGACTCATGCGGACTGTCGCGGCACGAGCTTGCGAGCACGATCTGCGAGTCATTGGGTTGGGTTCGTGCGAACGGAAATTTGAAATCCCAGGAATGTTACGAGTACCTCGATTTGCTCGAAGCGAGGGGATTGGTGGAGCTACCCCATCGTCGTGAGCTGAGTGGGTGCGTGCAGTTCTCGTCGTCAGCGCGTCGTCTTCGGTTCTCGTGACGGCTTCATCGGTTGGGATGACGCGACGCGGCAAAAGAACCTTCGGCGGGTGGTAAACAACAGTCGGTTCCTGATCCTGCCGTGGTTTTCCATCAAAGGCCTCGCGAGTCACGTGCTGTCGCTGGCAGCCCGAGTGGTGGTGGATGATTGGGAGGAAGCGTACGGTGTGAGGCCGGTGTTGCTCGAGACGTTTGTGGAGAGGGAGCGTAACGAGGGGACGTGCTACCTGGCGGCGAACTGGATGGACGTGGGATCGACTACTGGGCGTGGCCGTATGGACCGACACAACAAAGAGGCGAAGCCGGTGAAACGGTGCCTGGTATATCCGCTGGTGCGTGAGTTTCGCCGCGAGCTCGGGGTTGTGGATGAAGGTCGAGCGGGCTGAGCTGCTCCACCTGGAAGAGCGTCTATCGAGAGGAGAGCTTCCCGAGGAAGCTTGCCCGGTTCTGCTCGAGACAGTTCGCCACGTTCTACGATGCCGCTATCGTCGAGGCGTGAGCACGCCGACGACGGAACGTCGCGCGAAACGGAAAGAAGCTGAAAAGGAAAGGAAAGAGAAAGTGTCATGGCCGTAATGGGGCCAAGGACTACACAGGCGCCAAACGGGAGACGGTGAGCCATGGCGAAGTGAAAGCGGGCGGCCCATGCCCCGAGCCTCTGTGCCAAGGCAAGCTCTATGACACCCAAGCTCCGAGAAAGGATGTGGAGCTGAAAGCTCAGCCCCCGATCCAGGCGACGGTATACGAACGCCAGATGCTGCGATGCGCAGGTTGCCAGAAGACGTTCACCGCGCCGCTTCCGCCTCAGGCTGGAGCAAGCAAGTACCATCCGAGTGTGGATGCGGTCGTTTCGGTATTGCGCTACGCCATGGGCATGCCTCATCACCGCCTGGCGCAGTGGCAGAAGTGGGCGGGGGCCTCCACGCAGTTCGAACGCGCCGAAGCAATGGCCAACGCCGTGTTGCCGGTTTTTCGCCACATGGAAACACTCGCCGCGAACCGGCCTCTGGTTCACAGTGACGACACCGGAGTTCGGATTCTCACATTGATGGCGGAGAACGAGACTTTAGCTCAAGGCGAGCGAACGGGCATCTTCACCACGGGCATTGTTGCCCGTGGCTTGGACAAAACGCTTGCTCCGATCGTTCTGTACGCGAGCGGACGACGTCATGCGGGCGAGAACATGGACCAGCTGTTGAATCAGCGCACGGTCCAGGCAAGCAAGGTCATCCATATGGCCGACGCCTCTTCGATGGCGCCGCGTTCACCGCTGCGGATCACTGCCAAGTGTATGGTGCATGCACGCCGCTACTTCATCGAAGCCGAGCCCGCCTTTCCTGAGCACTGTGACCGGGTGCTCGAGGACATCGCAGCCATCTACCGCAACGACGACGACACACGCGGCATGGACCCCGATGAGCGACTTGCCTATCACCAACAACACAGCCGGCCGATAATGGATGCGCTCTATAAGTGGATCGAAGAGCAGTTCCGCGAGCGTGTGGTTGAGCCCAACAGCCGCCTCGGCAAAGCCTTTTCCTACGTCAAGAATCACTGGCAAGGGCTAACCCGGTTCCTCGAAGTGCCGGGTGTGCCCCTCGACAACAACGTTAGCGAACAGGAGCTGAAGCCCTCACAACGGCATCGTAAGAACTCACTGTTTTTCAGGACACAGGCTGGCGCCGATGTCGGCGACGTGCTCCTGAGCATGATCCGGACCTCGGTAAAAAACAGTATCGACCCGGTGCACTACCTGACGAACATCTCCATGCACGCCCAAGACGCTAGAGCCGCACCCGAGTCGTGGCTGCCTTGGAGCTATCAGGAAACGTTGAACAGGCTCAACTGACCCGACGCCACGCCTCCGCCATTCCCGCCCGCAACGGAAGTCCATTGTAGATTAGCACCGCCAATTGCTCGGCGGGCAGCGCCGCAACTCCATCCGTGGTATGACGCGGCCACCACTGCAGACGGCCCTTCGAAAAACGCTTCTGAAATAACCAAAACCCCTGTCCGTCGTACACCAAAAATTTGAGCGCCGTGCCTGAACGATTACGAAAAACGAATAACGTGCCGAGGAACGGATCGAGCTGGAATTGTTGTCGGCACACGCAAGCCAAAGAATCGATACCCTTGCGGAAATCAACCGGCTCGCAAGCCACCAATACCTTCAGTTGAGGAACGATCTGGATCATGTGTGAGTGCCGTTGCCGAGCGCGCCGACCACGAAGCGACAAACAGATTCGACCAGCTCATTCTCTCCCTCGCGATTCGACGTTACGACCGTCAGGCTCCCCGATGCGCTCTCTACCGTCAGACGGCACATCGTTCCTTCACCCTGAACCGAGTTCAGCGGAGGCGTCATCATGCCGCCCGACAAGCCCATCCCATGCGCCAGCTCCACGAACGCAGTCCGACTCGGAGCTATCGCGCTCACCTGCTCCGTTCCACTCCGTCCAGGTTTCTTGCTCAGGGAGCCTACTCCAGAAACCCTTCGTTGTCCTCCCTTGAGACGTTTGGCGCTCACAACCGCTCCATGAGTCTTTCGGACCTTCTTGAATCGCGCCGAATTCAAGCGGAGATGACGGCAGATCGCGCTCGGCGTATACCGATCCAGCAGCCCCACCGCCGCATTCCACAACTCCTCCGGGATCAAACGTCCGTGTGGCTTCGACCTCCATGATTCGAACTGTTTCTCAACCTCTGAAAGTCCCGCTTTCCTCGAGCGCATCGATTTGACCTCCTTGATGGATCTCTGCGCTCAGATTACAGATCCCACCTAGCAAGGTCACGCATTGGTACCGCAAGGACACCACGATGGGGAGCTCGCTCGTTTCGACGCCCAGATTCGGCGATTGGAATGGCGTTTGGCGGAACGCAAGGCGCGCCGCAAGCCGGGTGAGCGCCTTCGTCGGGATGCCACCGAGCAGATCCTGGAGGAATCGATACTGTCGCTACGGGAGAAAAGGGCGCTCCTCATTCAGGCATTTCACGAGAGGGCCGCAAGGCGGGCGCTCTTCCCGGTTGGCTGAGATAGGCGCACCCGTTCGCGCCGTTATGCGAAAGTCCCGCACCCGCACTGGTGAGTGAGAGGTGGTTCTATTATCATGACCCGCCATGTCCGGCACGAGCGCGCAAGCACTTCATCGATCGGGCGACCCGTATCCCGTGCTTCTGGGCAAGGGCCTCTTGAAAGAAGCGGGGCCCCGCCTGCGAACATTGTGGGGATCCCGACGTATTGCGGTGATTACTCAAAGGAAGCTCGATCGTCTTTTTGGTCAGAAGCTACGTGCCTCTCTCTCGCGGTCCGGATTGGATACCGTCTTTGTGTTCATGCCGGAGAGCGAACGGTTCAAGAACCTGGATACGGTGCAGCGCTTGTACGACGGTCTTCTCCGCCACGGCATCGGGCGAGAGGACGGTCTGCTGGCGCTCGGCGGCGGCGTGGTGGGCGATACCGCCGGCTTCGTGGCCGCCACGTTTCTTCGCGGTGTGGACTACGTTCAGCTGCCGACGACCCTGCTGGCGCAGATCGACAGCTCCTTGGGAGCCAAGGTCGGCGTCAACCTCGCTCGGGGAAAGAACCTGGTGGGATCCATCTATCGGCCCGACGCGGTATGGATGGACCCACTGCTTCTGACGAGTCTCCCGGCGCGGGAGTTTCGCTCGGGGCTTTTCGAGATGCTCAAGTATGGTTTTCTCGGTTCATCATCCCTGTTTCGCGAGATGGAGCGCTCCCCTACTTCTTTCAAACCAGGAAGCCGAGTCCTGGAACGTGCGATTGCGAGCTCGGCGCGCATGAAGCTCCGCGTCGTCCGACTGGACGAACGAGAGGGTGGACTGAGGCGAATCCTCAATTTCGGACACACCGTGGGTCATGGGCTGGAGGCCGCCTCCGATTTCAGGCGGCTCAGCCATGGCGAGGCCGTCGGCTGGGGAATGATCGCGGCATGCCGGTTGTCGCACCGACGAGGCGTCATCGGGCAACACCTTGCCGGGCGGATGGAGGCAGCCGTTAGAAAACTCGCTCCTTTGCCGGGTCTGGCACGTCTCCGGGCAGATCGAGCGCTTCGAGCAATCGACCGCGACAAGAAGATCGGTCCGCGCGGGCTCCGATTCATTCTCCCTACGGCCGTGGGGCGCGTCGAGGTCGTCGAGGGGGTGCCGCGGGAAGAAATCCGCTGGGCCCTTCACAGTCTGGGAGTCGGAAGCCGGACGCCCTGACGTGATGCCCGACACGTCCACGATGCCCGAAGCCTCCACCATACGCCGCATGTTCGCGGGAGTCGCCCCGCGCTACGACCTGCTGAATCACGTTTTGAGCCTGGGTAACGATCGCGGCTGGCGGCGGGAGGTGGTTTCCAGTCTAAGCCTCGAATCCGGGGACCGCGTTCTCGATGTCTGCTGCGGGACCGGAGATCTCGCTCTCGAGATAGCCCCACGCGCTCGGTGCGCGGCGTGCGACTTCACGTGGGAGATGCTCACGCGAGCTCAGCAAAAATCGACTCGGGCCGGAACTCCGATTCGCCTTGCGGCGGCGGACGCCCTGCGCTTGCCCTTCCCCTCCGGCGCGTTCGACGCAGCCACGGTCGGATTCGGAGTGCGGAACCTCGAGGATTTGGGAGCGGGTTTACGTGAGCTACGCCGGGTCCTCCGTCCCGGGGGAGTCCTTGCCATCCTGGAGTTCTCCCAACCCACGCATCCTCTGCTGCGCGGCCTTTACCGGTTCTATCTTCATGGACTGCTCCCGGTCATCGGCCGATTGCTGAGCAAGAGGCAAGGTGCATACCGCTATCTGGCCGACTCCATCGCCGGTTTTCCCGACCCGGAAACGCTTTGCCGATTCCTGGTGGATGCGGGATTCCGCGACGCCGGCTACCGGCAGCTAACCGGCGGCATCGTCGCGATTCACAAAGCCGTGGCCTAGCTGTCCGCGATCAGCGTTGGCCGTCAAATCAGGTGGTAGCTTTGAGGGAAGCGAGTCAGACGGCCATCAACAGGTGAAGGAGAGCCTTCTGCACGTGTAGGCGATTCTCGACCTGGTCGAACACGATGCTCTGCGGCCCATCGATGACCTCCTCCGAGACTTCTTCCCCTCGGTGAGCGGGAAGGCAGTGCATGAACACCGCGTCCGGCTTGGCTCTTTCCATAAGCGAGGCGTTTACCTGGTAGGGGCGAAAGATACCCTTTCGTTGTTCCGCTTCCGATTCCTGTCCCATCGAGGCCCACACGTCCGTATAAACCGCGTCCGCTCCCGCAACCGCCTCGCCGGGATCCTCGGTGAGGGTCATCTGCGTTCCCGCTTGCCGGGATTCACGTTGAGCGCTCTTGAGAATAATCGACTTGGGCGCGTAGTCTTTTGGAGTGGCCACCGCGATGTCCATGCCCAATTTGTTGGCCCCGTAGAGTAGGGAGTGGCACATGTTGTTGCCGTCGCCTACGTATGCGATCTTCGTTCCCTTGAGCGTCTTTTTTTTCTCCAACAAGGTGAAGTAGTCGGCGAGTGCCTGACAAGGATGCAGGAGATCGGATAGCCCATTGATAACCGGCACGGTTGCGTCGCGGGCGAGCTCGACGATGTCTTGATGCGCGTGGGTTCTGGCCATGATGGCGTCGACGAAACGCGACAGAACGCGCGCTGTATCCCCGACCGTCTCTCCTCGTCCCAGCTGTACATCATTCGCGTTCAAGACAAGGCCGATGCCCCCGAGCTGGTAGATGCCCACTTCGAAGGAAACTCGCGTCCGCGTCGAGGGTTTTTGGAAAATCATCGCCAGACTCTTGCCGGTGAGCGCTCCACGGTAGCGGTCGGGCGATCGCTTCATCTCCGACGCCAATCGAAACACTTCCGCTACATCTGCGTTGCTCAGGTCGCGGATCGACGTTAGATGACGGACTTTCATATCGCGCTCAGAGTAAACCGAGCGTATCTTATCGGTGTTCGTCTGTGTTCGCCAACTCCGCCGCTCCGCGAGCGGCGGATTAGACACTAGGGGGACGATGGGGTCAGAGGAGTCAGGGGCGTCAGGCCGCCCGAGCAAGGACGGGGAGGAGCCCGCCCGACAGGGAGAACTCGAGCTCCCGAAGAGGGGCCGATGCGGCCAGGTCGTCAACCAGTCCCAAGATGGTATTCGTTTCGTGCCGAAAATAGTATGGAACGATGGCTCGCGAGAGAAGCTCCGCCGCTAGCAGCGAGGCACGACCCTCACGCACGCGATGCCGCTCGGCCTTTCTCAAGATGAAGACGCCAGCCAGAGGATAGGAAGCCGGCGAGACGATCTCGCCCTCGCCGGACCAGGGCGTGCCATAGGCACGGAATCCGTTACCTTCCTTGCGGAGAGCGATCCGCTCGTCGCTGAGGAGCTCCAGGCCTTCCGCGGCTAGCAATCGGGAGAGAGTCGTCTTGCCGCCGCCCGAGTGGCCGGCGAACACGAAGGCCTTTCCATCAATCACCGCGCCGCTAGCATGCAGGAGAAACCCCGATTCCCGGGCCAGAGGAGCAAGAAACAACAATTGATGCAGCGGGTAGGGAAGCTGGAAACCGGGATGAGGGCCTCGCGTGAGCCTCCAGATCCGTTCCCAGTTCTCTTCGTGGAACAAGACGTCGTAGCGGCGAAAGTCTCGGCTCGCGGCGGACACCATCAGCCCACTGTAGAGATGGTAAGACTCGAAGACCCTCCGGCCTTGTGCTTCGCGCAGTAACCAGTTGAGTCCCGAATCGTAGACTCTGGGCGTGATCGTGGATCCGATGCAAGAGCGCGAATCGGCGACCAGGCTGAGCGCGGGAGTCGCGTGCGGCGCCTCGAAGGGGGCGAAATCACCGGGGAGCTCGAAAGCCGACTTCATGCTTAGTTTTGCGGCGATCTCGACGACGAGCCCCGCAATAGAAAGCCGACAGCAGCCTCCGGGCGGAATGTCGAGATTTGGTCGCAATGGCTCTTAGATCTGGCGAAAGGGGTTTACGGTGGCGAGAGCTCAGCTACCGATGTCGAAGCAGCCGTTCACGGTACAGGGTGTTCCGGGAGCTTGCCCTGACTCCGAGCTGCTTAGGGTCTTGCACCCGGCGGCGAGACTCTCCTCTGGCCTCAGCTCGATGCGCCGGACCTCCGGCTTACCATAGGCTTTTCTGCCCCGGCGGCTTTCGTCTTTGTTCATCATCGACATCTTCAAGTCGTCGTCTGGAGCACGGGAAGCAGGACCTCGTTCCCGGCTGTTTCCAAGGTTCGCGTGTACTGATCGACCGGCCCGTCCCAGTGACCCAGCTTTTCGGCTCGCCGGTGGCCAACCTCACACGTATACTCCACGCGGGCGGCAACGTCCCCCTTTTCCATATGAGACCAGGCCGGGCACTTGTTACACAGCGAGATCAAATCGCAAGAGTTGCATTGATGATCGGCGCTGCGCATCTTTCGGTACAGGGGAGGGAAAGCCTCATCCCAGATCTGTCTAAAGGACATTTCCTTCAAACTGTACTCGCGATCTCGTAAGAGAATGCACATCGACATCTTGCCGTAGGGATCGATGTGGAACGTCTGGCTGCCCGCCCCGCAGGCGAAGAGTCGGCTGGTGCGAAGTTTCTTTTCTTCGAAATACTTCTTGTACTCCGCAGCCCGCGACGGCACCGAGAACTCCAGATCGACGGCCTCCTGGGGAGTGAGCCGGACATTGCAGGGCGTGAGCGAGCTGTCGAGGTTGGGATTGATCTGAGTATCCCATTTGAAGCGCACACCGCGACTCTCGGCGAACTCGAACATGTCCATGAAGTCATGTTGATTCGTCTTCATGACCACCGTCTTGAGCTTCACCGGGAGATTGCGCTGCAAGAGGAGGTCGATGCCTCGGTAACACTTCTCCCGTGAGCCAGGAATCCCAGTTACCTTTTCGTACGTCTCTTCGCTGTATCCGTAGAGAGTGATCTCGATGTTGCTGGGCGGGAGCTTGGCCAACCGGTCGACGATTTTCTCGGTGAGCATCGTGCCGTTGGTGAAGAGGTTGAGCAAAAACCCCTTCTTCATCGCGTGCTCATAGATCTCGAAAAAGTCGGGGCGAAGGAAAATCTCGCCGCCGGTGAGAAGCAACCACAGAGTCCCGGCATCCGCGATCTGATCCAGAACGTCCTTCATCTCCTCGGTGTCGAGGATGCCGGACGGCCACTCCCCGTCTCGATAGCAGTGAAGGCACCTGAGGTTGCAACGAAGGTCGAGCTCCACTGAACCGGTGATCGGAACTTTGTTCTGAAGCCACTTGCCCAAGATGTCCTGTCCGAATTGCTCGAGCGGAAGATCTGGAATCTGAGTACACGACATGGTTGGCCCCTTTCCTGGAGACGCGAATCCGCCCCACCATCGAGGAGCAAGCTCCATGCCATGAAAGCGGCAGGGTGCCGACTCTAAATGCTTTTGGATGAAAATGTTAGAAGCGTAACCTGGAGACGCCCTTGGCCTACTGTAGAGAAAAACCCACACAATCCCATGCCGGACGTACCGAAAAGTGCTGGTCTCAGTTGGCCCGTCGTTCCTCGAGCGCCGCCTGGGCTCTTTCGACGAGCTCGGCGACACGAGCCGCAGAGGGGTCGTTGGGAGCGAGCCTCACGAACGCTTCGTACTCACGTAGGGAATCCTCGATGCGATCCATGTTCTCGTAGGTCATGGCGGGGTTGAGCCTTGTGCTCGGCCCGTTAGGGGCCAACTCCACGGCCTTTTGGAGAGGTGCCAGCGCTTCTTGATACTGGTGGTTGCGAAGATAGGCGGCGCCGAGTCCGGCGTGCGCGCGGGCATCTTGCGGGTTGCCCTCCAACACCTTCTCGAACACGCCGACTGCTTCCTGAGTGCGCTCGGCGGCCACGAGAGTCGTCCCCAACTTGAGGGGGACCTCCGGGCCGGAAGAAATTTAAGCGGCACGCTGGAGCTCGCCGATCGCGGCGTCGAACTGGCCCTGGCGGCGATGGATCCGTGCCAAATCCAGCAAGGGCTCCGGATCGAACCGCCGCTCAGCCACGAACCAGGCTTGCAGCTCTCCGGCTTCCTGGAGCTCGTCCGAATCGACGAGGAGCTTGATCAAAGCCTTGCGGGTTAGCGCCTCGTTAGGCTTGAACTCCAGAGCAGTTCGCAGACTCCCCTTGGCCCCTTCGAGGTCCCCGAGCTTCTGTTTGCACATGCCGGCATAGAGATACGCCGTGTAGTTGGTGGGAGAGAGCCGCGCGAGCTCTTCGAAGTGCGCCAAAGCAACCTCGAAGTCGCCGGCCCGAAAAGCCTCCTTGCCGCTGCGTGTTGCCACCGAGGCTTCGTTGAGCGCTTCGTCCACTTCATCCGCATCGAGCGCTTCGTCGATTGAAAAAAAATCCACATCCTCCGAAGAAGCGGAGGTCGAATCAACCCGGTCTGGACAGACCGGCTGGGCCTCCGCGGAGGAAGACGTGCCCCGAGCCATGGAGCGGAAGCCGGCGATCATGACTCCGAGGAGGACGACCATCGCGAACGCCAGTTTGATCGCGGGCGGAAGTCTGGAGGATCCCGCGGCACCCGTCGCGGCGCTCGCCAACGGCTCGCCGCAGCGTACACAGTTCTCGTACTTTTCTCGGTTTCTCGTACCACATACCAGGCACTGCTTCATTTCATTGCCAACACTGCTGACCGGTCTCTTCCCAACAGCGCTTCGCAAGTCCCGAGAGAATGTTGCGAGGATTGACGTTCGAGCTAAAGGATTTCCTGATGAAGTTCCCATCGCCTGGGGCGGCTCCCTCGGTCGCGCCCTGCAGGTTCTCGCTGAGAGAACGAGCGGTCACGGTTACGCTCACCCCGTTGATGACGTCAGCAGCTTGGGTGACGATCGCGGGATCGGGCTGCGGATCGAGGGGATCGTCCAGCTCGTCGGCCGCGGTCGTACCGCCCACCAGATAGACCACCTGGAAGTCCTCCAGGTAGGCCACGGGATTGGCCACCCCGAAGTTGACTTGCCGCATGAGGGCGTTGACCGGCGGACCGGTGGTGGTCATGGTGGCATCGGGTTGCGTGAAGTAACGCACGACGGTGACCGGCGTCACGAGGACCGGCGAGAATGGAATCGGAAGAGTGCCCGTTCGCGACTGATACGCGACGGGCACGTCTGAACCGTCCGTGGGAGCCGGCGCCGTCGGTGCAAGCGAAATCTGCATTGACTGAGGAGGCCCAGCAACGAGCTGCACGTCCTGCACGTAGGACATGATCCAGTAGCCGTTGAGCCCCATATTGTTGTCGCTGTAAAGGACAACGAGATCGCCAACCTCGAGGCCCGTCCGCTCGCCCGCCGTTAGAAAGGTCGACGACGTCAGGTCGCCGGAAAAAGAAGTGGGATCCGCATCCTCGGCGTTCGCGTTCTGCTCCACCGATCCTCCGAGGCCGCCGACGATCTCGATGACATCGGGATCGGCGCCACCGTCCCCCACCGTCGGGTCTATCGCAGTCGTCGTAAACGACGGAAACTCGACCGGAAGCCCGGCGCCGGCCTGAAGCGCGTCCCGGCTAACCATGTCCAGCACGGATCGGGCGGTCTGCTGCATATCCGCTATTTCCGGCTCTCTCTGAAACGTCGCCTGTCCCCGGCTCAGCAGCGCAAAGACGGCGCTCATGACGATGAGAGTGATCGTCATCGAAATGAGAACCTCGACGAGGGTGAACCCATCTGAAGCAGGTTTATTCTTTGGATTTAACGTCCTCATCATGACCTTCACCCCTTTCGCGAATCCCGGCGATCTCCGTGATGACTTTCCTTATCCATCGTGCGAAGACACACCTGGCGGCGAGATTCACGAAGACCGTCTGGGGCACCGGTCCCCCCCGCCCATGAATGCAATCGCAAAGCCAATTTCCTCGCTATTCCGGGACGTCGGACGAGACCATCCAACCCTTTAGAATCAATGGTTTATACACTATAGGCGCCAGCCTTCTACGAGGTTCCACGCGGATCCGTGGCCAAACTCCCACTGTTCGCGGGGGGCTAACCCCTCGGATGGGGAGCAAAAGTCAACGTTTGCCATGCCCGCCACCTTTCTCATCGGTCAGCTCGTACTCTCGCATCTTCGCGAGCAGGTCTTCGCGCTGACCTGAAGCTCCTCCGCGGCCTTAGCCCGATCGCCGCCCACATCCGTCAGCACCTGGCATATCTTTTCTTTCTCTGCCACCGCGGCAGCCCGGCGGCTCACCTGGGCCAAGCTACCAGAGAGATCGAGACCGGTGGGCGGTCGGGTCGCCCCCTCTGCCCCGAAGCCAAGTAGATCGGGAGTGAGCTCCCAGCCGTCACAAAGAATCACCGCGCGCTCGAGGCAGTTTGCCAGCTCCCGGACGTTTCCCGGCCAGTCGTAGGAGAGCAGACGCTGCTCGCTCTCTTCCGAAATGGCCATCACCGGCCTACCCAGCTCGTGACAAAACCGCTCCACGTAGTGTCTGGCCAGCAGCGGAATGTCGCCGCGGCGGCTCCGAAGCGGAGGGATGGCGATGGGAAAGACCGAGAGACGATAGTACAAATCATCGCGAAAGAGCTTCTCCTCCACCGCTTTTTGTAGATCCCGATTCGTTGCGGCGATGATCCGGATGTCGATGGCCAACGTCGACGTCCCGCCCACACGCTCGAACGTGCGCTCCTGGAGGACGCGTAGAAGCTTGGATTGGAGCGCCAAAGGAAGCTCGCCTACCTCATCCAGGAGCACGGTGCCCCGGTTGGCCATCTCCAGCTTTCCCATCTTGCGCGCGCTCGCACCGGTAAAGGCACCCTTCTCGTGACCAAACAGCTCGTTCTCCAGAAGGTGTTCGGGAATCGCGGCACAGTTGATCGCCAGAAAGGGTCCCTTTCGCCGCGGGCTCAAGTGGTGGAGCGCGCGTGCAAAGAGCTCCTTTCCGGTTCCGCTTTCGCCAAGCAAGAGTACCGTCGTATCCGTCGGTGCCGCCCGCTGTAGCGAGAGGCTCACCTCTCGGAGTGCTCGATCTTCTCCGATGATCTGCGGAAACCCATAGCGGGAAGCGTATTCTTCCTTGAGGATGAGATTCTCGATCAGCAATCGACGCTGATCGATCGCCCTCTCCATCAAGACGAGAAGGTGGTCGGTATCTACCGGCTTGGAGAGGAAATCGAACGCGCCCTGCTTCATCGCATCGACCGCGTCTTCGATCGTACCGTAGGCCGTCATGACGATCACCGGAAGGTTGGTGTCGGTTTCGCGTGCCGCCTGGAGCACTTCCATGCCGTTGCCCCGTGGAAGCCGGAGGTCGGTGAGGACCACGGAGACTCGGGAAGATGCGAGACACGCTCGCGCCTCTACCGCGTCGGTTGCTTCCTCGACGCTGTAGCCCTTGGCTTCGAGCGTCCGTCGCAGCATCGTTCTGAGCGACGGTCGGTCTTCGACGACCAGCACATCCGCGCAGGCGGGCCGCGGAGAGGGCGAGGCGTGGCTATGGGGTCGTGGCCGCGCCGCCGGTGCCGTGCGGTTCACAACCGGTGTCTCCTGAGGGAGCTAACGAACCCAACCGGACGGGACACCCGCGCGGCGAGCCTCGTCCTGGATTCGGGCGAGCTCGGCCCTGGCGGCCGCAAGCTGGCTTTCGGTCTCCTGCTTTTGTGAGAGGTTCCGCTGTCCGACCGGGTTGACATCCGTTCGCATGCCACCCCCCCAATCATTCTCCGGGCTCTGCAATCTCTCTTCCAGTCCCGCGATTTTTTCCTTGGAAGCGTTCACGCGACTCTGCCAGTAGTCCCGGGTCGTCGTTTCATCGACTTCTGGCTCTTGCCCGGTTGCTAGCTCGTCGCTAGCGACCTCTCCCTCACCTCCGGCGGCTGGCGCCGAGTCGGCTGGGAGGGACGTCACCCGGCGACCCGATTGCAGCTCCCGCTCCGAGATGACCTTAGTCATTCCCTTCGTCTCGGAACGGCGCTTCTTTTCTTTTTCCGCCACCTCACTCAGCGACTGAGCGAGGACGCTTCCGGGCAGGACGGATATGGACAGGGCCAGGACAGCAAGCAAAAGTAATGTCTGTTTCATGCCTTTCATTGGATTCCTCCCCACTACGTCGACTTCAACTCCCCGTGCTTCCTCCCGACGTGCCTTGAGCCTGTCGTTCCGCCAGAGCTGCTTTGGCTCGCGTGAGCAACTGCTCTATCTTCGGAGCCAGAGGGTCGTTCGGTGACAACCGAATGAATGCCTCATACTCGGCAAGCGATTCGGGAATCTTGTCCAGGTTCTCGTACGCCTGCGCCAGTGCGAACCGATAGGACCCGTTCTCGGAGTCGAGCCGCGCGGCCTCTTGAAGCGGTTTCAGAGACTCCGCAAAGTTGCCGGAGGAAAGCGCGGTGACCCCCAAAGCATGCTGCGCTAGTGCGGAATCGGGATGCGCCTCGGCAGCGCGACGGAAAGCCGCCGACGCCTCTTCCTCCCGACTCTCGGTCTTGAGATCCTCTCCGAGCTCGAGCTGAGCGTCTAGATTCTCCGGGGACCGTGCGATGACTTCCTGCATCGCAGCTATCGCTTCCTCTGTTCTTCCCTCGGCGCGCATCGTCCGAGCCAGCTCGACCTTGGCGGCATCGTCGTCCGGATAAACCTCGAGGTGTTGCCGCAGCACATCCTCGGCCTCGGCGTTTTGTCCGCTCTCTCGCAACATTGACACCAGATAACGCTCGAAGGCCTGGTTGCGAGGAGCAATATCGAAAGCCGCCCGCATGGCTTGGATCGCGGCGTCCCCATCGCCCAGGTACCGATAGCTCAACCCGAGGTACATATGTCCCCAAGGATTGTCGGGAGCTTCCTGGACGAATTGCTCCAGGACGTCGGCCGCGGTTTGATAGTCCCCATCGCGAAACGCCTCCACGCCTTTCTGGGACGAGACCATCGCCAACGCGGCATCGAAAGGCCTCGCTTGACCGGGCGTCGACGTTCCCGCTGCTCGGCCGCTCCCACTTTGTTCCTCTTGCGACTCCTCGCCCGGTCTGCCCCTCTGCCAAATGGCCATAACGGCCGCTGCCACCACGGCCAGGACGACGAGGTAAACTAGGAAACGGAGCGGTGAGGGTTGTATCGCGACCGCGAGATCCAAGGGCTCGGAACAACGGACGCAATACTCGAAAGTATCCTTATTTTTGACACCGCAATACGCGCAGCGAATCATGAGCCATCCCCCTAGCCCGGGGGCATCAGGTTATCTTCCTCTCTTCGGGCGATTTAGATGTCTCCATGCTACCTCATTGGGTGTTGGCGACTCAAGCGCCCTGCCTGGTCCGCGAGACGCCCGGGAACGCGAAGAAGGCTGCCGAGCGTTTGCCCGACAACCCTGGAGCCCCGTGTCCGCGGCCGCTCGGGTCGCGGGCTCTGGGAGTCACTACTGCACTGTGGCCGCGGTTTGTCCCGCCTGGGCCGCGTCAGAGCCCATGACGGCGTCGGTATCCGAGCCCTTGGTGACGTCCGAATAGCGATCTCCTGAAGTCCCGGTGGTCGGAATCCGCACCGTCATCTCGAGCCTCCGTAACGACCCGGGCCGGCCGCCCTGGGCCCCCAGCCAGTTGGGAGCCGTTCCCTCAGCGGTGAGGATCACGCGATCGTGCAGGAGCCCCTCGGGAACAACCCCGGTGTCGTCGTAGCCGTAGTCCGCATCGCCCGACATCGGCCGCCGAACCCAAAGGGTGATGGTGCCCTCGATATCGATCGTGCCGTCTCCATCGATATCGCCTCGGATGCCGTTTGTCGGATCCCGAAAGTCGAATTGGACTTCCTCGTTCGTCGTGGGGTCACGCAAGACCCGGCCGATGTAGACCCTCGTCCCGTCAGCCTCGTCGATGAAGTACTGGTAGTCGCGGCATCCGGCAACCGCAGGGTCTCCACAATCCAGCGCGTCCGTGGGTTTGTTGCCCAAGTCTGCCGGTCCGCGCGGTTGCGGCAAAGCGTTTCTGAAGTCTCCGTCGAGGACCGCGTAGGACGCCAAGATGTTCTTCCCGTACTCGAGGGCCGCGTCGGCGTTGAAGAAGGCCATCTCCCCCCAGCGGTAGTTGACGCTGATATCCGTCTCGGTGGTAGTCGTCAACATTAGGGCAAGACCGAGCACGGAGAGGACGAAAAGGACCAGAATCGAGATCACGAAGGCGGAACCACGCTCTCCTGCGGCGGAGCTCGACGGGGTGCCTGTTACCGCTGCGTTCGTTCTTGGAATTCGCTTAAGCATGCTTGTTCTCCTGCTCTTGTCATCTTGTTAGCCGACGTTGGCGGTGCGGAAGGTCACGAATCTCGCGTCACCCACCCCAAGGTAGATGCCCGACTCGGAGGAGGGAAGACAGCACACGGTGATCCGCAACATAGCGAGCGGCATGGATCCCTTGGGCTCCACGAGTCGGTCGATCTGCCAGCGCACCACGAAGAGGGACCCAGCCCCCGGGTTGACCGGTTGGCCGTCCGCGTTATAGAGCTGGAAATAGCCGACCTCATTCGCATCGAGGTCACCGCCCGAGAGGAGCAGTGGATTCATGGCGGCGACACTGGGATTGGCGGGGTTGGTGTAAAAGGGTGCCGCCTTCAAGAGCTCGAGCTGCTGCTTCGCCAGCCCCGCGGAGGCGGTCATGCGGCCTGCTAGCGCGTTGGCGTTAGTGGCTACCACCATCATCTGGGCCAGGGAGAGGAGACCTACGGTGAGGATGACGATGGCAATCATGACCTCGATGAGTGAAAAGCCGTCTCGACTCTTCGGGTCCGATTGCGAAGACTTCATGCTGGAGTGGTTTCGAGCTCTCATGGCACAGGCACCTCGACTTGAACGCGTCCGTTTCGACTGATGCGTATGTCTCGAACGAACCCATAGCGCTGGTTCCGGATCGTCATGACCCAATCGATCCCATCCGTTCTCACCAGCGCGTTTCCCGAACCCTGGGCATTGACCGCCTCGACGGCGCCATTGGAACGAAAGAGCAAGGCGTTGTACTCGCCGCCGGTCTCGTCGAACACGACATCGTCCGGCAAGCTCGCGATAATCCCGTGGGGAGGATTCGTGCTGTCTCCCACCGGCGGAGCAATGCCGTAGTCTCGGTCGTTGGGATCGAAAACAGCGGTGGGACCGGGCCCGGGATAGGTGGCCACGGGGGTGTAATCGTTGGTCACCGGATTGGCGTCCAGTGTCGTGAACTGGTACTGACCTACGTCCGGGTAGTCGAAGTTGAGGATGAGGCCGTTTCTCGAATTCCGCTTGACGGTCTGTCCCCGCGACAGCTGCATCACCGAGGCGATGCCTTGGCCGGCAGCGGTCATCTGGTAGTGCCGGATGTAGTTCAGTCCGTAAGGTATCGCCATGGCAGCCAGGATGGCTCCGATCAGCATCACGACCAAGAGCTCGACAATCGAGAAACCGTGGGAGGCATGATTTCGAAAAGCTAGCACCTTGCTCCTCCTTGTCGTGACGGGGTTCCGCAGATCGCAGGACGCCGTCGTAAAGCAGTGCAAGACTCGGGCCAGGGGAACCGAGACCCACTCCCATTCCTAAGTCCAAACCCTCGTTTGGTTTGCATGTCTGCTTGGCAGCTCACCCGCATTCTATCCGTTACCATTGGTAACAGGCAAGCATTTTGACACCCGCTCTCACTCCATCCATGCCACTATTTGGCACTTCGGGCTCGGGCCGGGCCAGCTGTTTCATCGTCTCTTCGCTCCGATGTCTCGGGGCTGCCGAGGGTCTTGACGCCTCGGCAACCCCAAAGACGGTTCTAGAAAGGAGACATCCGGAAGCCGTCCATTAAATCAACCACCGGCTTAAGCCGGTGGATTGCGCGGGCGCGTCGACTGGAAGTCGACTTCATGCGCCCGCTTCATTCTCAACCCCCCGACTTCAGTCGGGGGAGTCTCGTCCCCTTCGGGGACTTCGACAATCTTTTCTTCGCCTAAAGGCGAGGGGTTTCCACCATCCCCGAAGGGGACACTAAGATCTGCACCGTGCCGGCAGAGATATTGGGTGCCGGGAATTCGTCTCGCCCGCGTACCTGGGTTTCCGACGACCCGTCGATCCTGCCGCTCTTACTCACGTACAGGTGCTCGTCCCGATGGAACAGCCCGGACACTTTGCCCGCGCCCAGGTCGACCTCACTCTGCTCGCCGGCAGTATTCGGGTCGAGGTCGAACGAGCCGAACCCCGACGAGACGCCGGCGGCGAATAGCGTGCTGGAGAAACTCGTCTCGCAAGCGACGAGATCGGCTCCGCCCGGAAAGAAGCAAAGAAAACGACCCCGTTGGTGGCGGTGTTCCTTGCTAAGACCGGTGGTACGACTATTCGTTCCTGGTCCGGCAGATCGAAGAAGAACTTATCGCCTGATGGAGCGACGACGATCAAGCTCCCCTTGAACGCCGCGTCGCCGGCCGCGATGACGCCGGCGCTGTCCACATCCTCGATCCCCACCATCTTGAAACGCTCCGGATCGGTCAGCGTAACCCGGCTGTCGCGTCCCGTTCCCACGAAGAGAAGGATCTTGTCGCTACTGGTAAGCCTCAGAGGCGCGGCCTGAACGGAGATGGGCTGATTGTGAAGTCCCTGCCCCTCCGCGAGGTCCGCTTCGCTAGTCACCTCGAAGAAGACACCGAACTCCCAGTTTGCAGGATCGGAATCATTGAGGTCCAGTTTGTGGATCACGCCTTGTAAGTCACCGATATAGACGCGGGTGACGAAGTCCTTCCCGTCATTGACTCCCGGCTCGTGTGGGCTGTGAAGTCCAGGTGTCGCGACGAGAGCGTTTTGGTCGACTCCGGGCTCCCCGGCACCGCCATCCACGACATCCGCAATCGGCCCGAATTTCTTGTAGATGGTTCCGTCCTCGAGCTTGAGAACGTATAAGTATCTCCCCTCGTCCGTACCGACACAGCCATACCCCGAGCCGGCGAAGACCACCCACTGGTGGCCGAGGATGCGATGAAGAACTCATGGTTCAAGACGACACCGTTGGCGCCGGCCACTACGTTCCTCACAAAGCCCGGCAGCTTCGTAAGAAGGTCATGCGGAATGTAGCCGTAAACTTCGTAGCCGGTATCGGCCCGAAAGGCTTGAATCATCCCTCCATTCGCTCCCAGGTAGACCATGGTCATCCGGTTGATCTGATCGCCGTAGAAAGTGAGGTATTCCAATGCCGGCTGCGGGGGATCCGCGTCGGGCGAGCGGGGCGGGCTGAGCACCACGGCCGGAGTCGACAGCGTTGCATCACGGAGTTTCCACGTCCGTGTCACTCCATCGGTCTCGAACTCCGAGAAATTCAGGGTTACCCCATCGGCCTTGTAGAGTCCGTTGGTCCCGTCGAGGACCAGCCGCCAGCCCTGGACAACCTTTTCCACGATCTCGACCGCATCGTCATCGGTCTTCGCTCCGACCCCGGTCGGATCGGCGCCACTCAGGAAGCCGGCGGCGACGCCCAAGTCGACCGCAGTGAGAGTCGTTACTCTCGTTGTTGAGCTTAACTGGCCGCCGGTTCCGTCCGAGCGGTTGAAATAGATTTTCCTCGGATCCGTCGCCAACTCGCGATCCCTAAGCACCTCACCCGCGTCCCAGATCTCGGTGAAGTCGGCGAGCCGGCTCTCGTCTGCCTGAACTTGGTAGATGTTAAAAGCCCTGAGGTGCCATTGAAGTTCGGGGTGTCGACTGACGTGGTGAAGAGCACATTGTTGCGGTGCAGGTTCTTCAGTTTACGAACTTCGAGATCGTCCGCCCCGGTGGCCAGCAACTCCGCGCCGGTCAGGGGGGGTTGGTGTATTGTAACTCCTCGCCGTGGCCCGTCGTGACAAGCGTGTCGGAATGTTCCATCGTGAGCAGTCTTGAAAGGAGTGCGAAGCGATGGAAGCGAGGACAGCATTTCGTAGGCGAGCACGTGAAGAAAATCGTGGCCGCACAGGTCGAGGGCGGCGTTACTCGCGGGAACAACGTCGCGAAGCGGTGCTGTATCTGAATCAGATGAAGGATCAGGGCGCGAGCCTTGAGGGTGTCGCGAGGGGGCTCGGGGTGAGTGGCTGGAGTCTATCTCGATGGAATCGAGAGGAGGCTATGAGGGGTATCGTTCGGCGTGTCGAAGTCGTGGAATCGGAAAAACGCACGGAGATTACGCTGGTAACCCCGCGAGGGTATCGAATCGAGGGTCTGTCGGAACAGCGGCTGCTGCGGCTTGTTGAGCAGCTGGGATGAAGTGGAATAGCCGTCGGGTGTCGGCATGGGCGTACGCGGCGCCGGCGGATCTCCGCAAGGGCTTTGACGGTCTGTCGGCGCTGGTGATGAACGAGCTTGGTCGTGACCCGCTGAGCGGTGAGCTGTACTTGTTCGTCAGCCGCAACCGAATCCGCGCGAAAGTTCTGCACTGGGACGGGACCGGACTGTGCGTCTACGCGAAACGTCTCGAAGAGGGAAAGTTCGCATGCCTGTGGTCCAGCGGTGACGGCGAGCCAGTGCGACTGACGACGACAGAGTTGTCGTTGTTTCTGGAGGTGAGCCGGTTGGTCGGAAAAATATCTTTGTCACCTCCTGAAATGAAGCATTTTTCACTTGCCGTGAGATCGTCTCTATGATCTAATCGTATTCCGTGGTTCGCATAAAAAACGAACACGACCTCGAAACACTCCGCCAGATAACTCTCCTCGTTGATAACGAGAACCAGCGCCTCGTCAATGAAAACGTTCGTCTGCGAGTGGAACTGGCGAGACTCCATGGTGTGCCGGAAACGGAGCAACTTGAACTGTCGGTTCTCAAGCAACTACAGGAAAAGCGAGAGAGCATTTTCCGCATCGACGAAAAGCGGACTCGGAAGAAAACGAAGGCTAAAAAGAACAAGAAGAAAGGGCACGGCCCGCGCGAACAGCCTCATCTTCCCGTGGTCGACAAAGTAATCGAACTCGCCGAGACAGAGAAAAAGTGCTCGGTGTGCGACGGCGAGCTGGGCGAGATGGCGGGTCAATACGAGGAATCGGAAGTGGTGACGGTGGTGAAGCGGAGCTTCGTCATCGAACGGCATTTGCGGAAAAAGTACTGCTGCCGATGTAACGCGAACGTCGTCACCGCACCGGCGGCGACGAAGCTTCAGCCCGGAGGCCGCTACTCGGTGGAGTTCGCGACCGAAGTGGCCATCAGCAAGTACCTGGACCATATGCCTCTCGAGCGCCAGGTTCGGATGATGCGCCGCGAAGGGCTAGATATCGACAGCCAGACGCTGTGGGACCAGCTGAACGTACTGGCACGTCATCTGAATCCGGTGTACGACGCTCTGGGAGAGAAGGTTTTGGAGTCACCCGTCATCCACGCCGACGAAACGCGGTGGCCTCTGATGGGCTCGATGAAGAAGTCGGCGGGCACGGTGTGGGGCGTTTCGAGTCCGGACATCGCGTACTACCGAATGCTGCCGACGAAATCGACGGAAGATGGCCAAAAGGTGCTGGGGACCTACTCCGGCATCGCGGTTGTGGACGGCTACGCGGTGTACGAGGTGCTAGCTCGTGCCGGTCCAGACGGCTACGCGGCTCGTGCCGGTCCACAGTTTCGTCTCGCCCACTGCTGGGCGCACGTGAAAAGAAAGTTCGACGAAGCCAGCGAGCACTACCCGCAAGCTTGCTCCGAAGTGCTTCGTTTGATCGGAGAGCTGTACGAAGTCGAACGCGAGGTCCCGGGTCCGTTTCCCGGCGATGAAAAAGCTCAGAAACTGAGACTTCGTTTACGCAAGCAACGTTCGCAGCGGATCTTGAAAGCGATTCGGCAATGGGGCGAGAGCCAAAGAGGATTGCCGCGAAGCGACTTCGGCAAGGCGGTCCGCTACATGCTGGAGAGATGGGAGACACTCACGCTGTTCGCCGAAAACCCTCTCGTCTGGCTTGACAACAATCACGCCGAGCGCGCCCTGAGGGAACCTGTCGTCGGTCGCAAAAATCACTACGGCAGTCGATCGAAACGCGGAACCGACGTCGCAGCGCTGTTCTACACCCTGTGCGAGACCGCGAAGCTTCAGAACGTCGACCCCAGGGCCTACATGCTCGAAGCGGCCTACGCCGCCATCAACCAGCCAGGAACCGTGTTACTCCCCGACGCCCTACGCGACAACTCCGCTGCGTAGCTTCTCCTCCGAATCGCGACGTTCCAACCCGCTCCAGTGGGGCACGGCGAGGAGTTACGGTGTATGTGGGAACGACTTCCTTTACCGAACCGACTACCGATGCGCCCAGACTAGCGTTGCCGGTTGGCACTCCGATCGAGGCTAAGATATTGCGCAGGTCGGCCGCCATCTGCTCCGCGTCGGCGGCGATGAAAGCCGGTCGAGAGCGGCCGAGCCCGCCTCCGGGCCCACACTCCGGCCGGGGCGTGTTGCCGAAATCCGGCCGTTGAGTCCACTGGTCACCGGAAGCTTCCCAGGCCCAGTGGTTCGCCGCCTTTTGGGCCCTTACACTGTCGTCGAAAATGAACCCGATGAAGATGTCCCCTTCGGAACCGTCGAATCTGGGGTCGATCCGGGTGAGCGCATGCCGCGCCATGATGCCCGCGTTGTACGCGGCCCTAAAACCGTTATTGCTACCGTAGGTGCCTTGTCCTCGGTGACGGTAGTGTCGGGGTTGGGATCCACTCTCAACGTTGCAATATCTTCATCCGGTGCCGGAACGTGACCGGGGTCACCGACCGGCAGCTCGACGAGGTTTTTCTCGCAAGCGCAATCTTCCGCACCGTCGGAAAGATAGATGATGATGTTCTTCTGTCCCGCCGGCCGGCTGGGTCCCATGTAGCCGTTGGCGATCAGGTTGGCGATTTGGTCGAGCGAAAGCGCGTTCGAGGTGCCTCCATTGTTCTTGATACCTCCTTCAGAGGTCGGCTTGAGCATGGACAGGATGCTCTCAAAGTTGTCGTTGTCGCCGCACGCTACGGGAAGGATCATATCGTCCGCCTGCAGGCCCACGCAGTTGTTTTGCTTGCCCGAGGTCCCGAAGTCGAACGTTGCACCGACGGCCGTCACGAGAGAGCCGTCGGGGTTGAACTCCTGCGGTACGGCGCACCCGTGGTCATCGTCGTGGGGCCGTCGTCGTCTTGTCTTGCCGTATAGAAGAAGCCCAGTTGACCCCATCGCCCACCCCGTTGATCACTTCTTCCAATACGTCCTTAGCGACGTCCAATCGGCTCCTTGAAAGGGGGTCACCGTCGACCTTATTGTTCATCGAACCCGAGTTGTCGAGCCCAATCCAAACATTGTGCTTCACTTCTACCGGGGATGTCCCGCCGGATGTTGAATTTGGGGTAGCGGCGGCTCCTTGGCCGGCCTAAGAATAGGTCTGCCAATAAACCGTCTCCAGAGGGGGACAAGGAGCCACCAATGCCTAGGAAATCGAAGAAGCCAGTAAGAAAGCAAACGCACTCGCCTACGGGCAAGGTAGTTGGCCAAGTCGGTCAGATACTGCTACCGATGATAGCTGGGATCGCGGCCACGAAGGCGGATCTGACGGAATGGGTGTACGAGCAAGGACTGACAGCTCTGCACCTACTGCTCAGAGAGGACGCCGAGGAGATCGCGGGGCTCAAGGGCAAGCACGAGAAGGAGCGAACTCATAACCACTGTGGGAGCACGAACGGAGAGCTGAGCTTCGGTGGTCGTCGCATCCAAGTGTCGCGACCTCGAGTTCGCTCGAAGTCGGGCGAGGAGGCGTCGCTTCCACACTTCGAAGCCTTCCGCGAAGAAGACCCGCTTCCAGGATGTGTCCCAAGGTCCGTGGAAAAAGAACGGCACCCTCCACTCCGTCATCAGAGTATCATATCAGGCGGCAACCTCCGCGCGTTCGAGAACCTCGCTCAGACGTTGGTAGCCGTCGATGCGTCGTAGTTGAATCTGGCCAGAGGCGATAAGCTCAAACAGCAAAGCGACCGCGGACTCCTCGCTGGAGAACGACGCTTGGGTTTTCGTCCGGCGTCGAAACTCGCGGTTGAGATTCTCCAGAGCATTGGTCGTTCGAATCGATTTCCACATGGCACGAGGGAATTCGTAGAAGGTCAGCAGCTGATTACCGGCCTCCTCTAGGCTTCGGACGACGGCCGGCGCGAGAGGCGTCCACTTGGCGACGAGCTCGTCATAGGCTTTGCGAGCATCGATCCCGTTCTTGGCGTAGACGATCCGGTTGTAGTCACGCCGGAGCTCACGGCGTGCGTGCGCCGGGCAATGTTCGAGCAAGTCGGCGCGCTTGTGCTCGGTACATCGCTGCAACCGGCACCCCGGCCACTTCTCCAGCGCTTTCGTCAGCCCCTTGTGGCCGTCGCTGATCACTAGCTTGGGAGCCCGGAGTCCTCGAGCCTGGAGTCCCTCCAGCACGGAGCCCCAATGCGTCGAGGTTTCGCTCACCGCCAGACGCAATGACAACAGACGTTTGTGCCCGTCTGGCGCGACCCCGAGCGCGACCAGTACGGGTACGCTGATCACACGTTTCGCCATCCGCACTTTCAGGTGGAAGCCGTCCAGGTAAACGATCGCGTAGACCTCCTCGCTGAGAGCACGGTTCTGCCATTCCTCGAAGCGCTCCTTCAGCCGGCTAACCACGCGAGACACCGCGCTCTTCGATAGGTGCTCCTCACCGAGCAGTGGTTTCAGCGCTTTGCGGATCCGGCGGCTATTCGCGCCCGACAAGTACGTCCCCAAGATCGCCTCGTCGACCTCACGAGTCCGGCGCGCGTACCGGGGCAACAGCTCGCTCCTGAACTCTGTCGTCTCTCCCGTTTCCTCGTCTCGCACGCGGGCTCGTGGCACCCGGAACTCGCGAGTTCCCACCGACGTCGTCACGCGACGGGTTTCGGCTCCGTTGCGATATCCACGGCGGTCTTCCGCACGCTCGTAGCTACCACACCCCAGCGCTTGGTTGACTTCTTCCTCGAGCACGACCTCGATCGCCTCCAGTACCCGCTTACGCAGCCGAAGTTGGACGAACTCCCGGTACTCGCTTACAGACTCCTTCAATATGGTGGGACGGATCCCGCTTCCAGAGCGAGTGTTGAATCAGATCTTGGTGGGGGTATCGACCCGAAATTACGAATCGAGTCTGGACAAACCCGCGGCCAAGTTGAAGTCTCGTGGCACGAGTAAGAGTGCCGCCAGCCGTCACCTCGTGAGCCAGACGACTAAGAAGCTCGAGGAATACCTGTCTCGGCGGCTAGAGGAGTTCGAGCTTGCGGCACTGATGCTGGATGGCCTTGAGGTGGCCGGACAGACCGTCGTCGTAACTCTCGGTATCACAATAGATGGAACGAAGGTGCCCCTGGGTATATGGCTGGGCTCGACGGAGAACTCTCGGGTGTGCACCGCGATGTTGCAGGACCTTATCGAGCGAGGCTTGCGCGTCGATGAGTCGATTCTCTGCGTAGTGGACGGAGGCAAAGGCATCCGCAAGGCACTCGTCGACGTTTTGGGGGACCTCGCGGTCATCCAAAGGTGCCAGATCCATAAACTCCGGAATCTTCGCTCGTACCTTCCCAAGTCTCTGACCTTGCCCAGGAAAAGTGGAAAGGTTGATTATCTCGCATGAGCCGTTTTGAGGTCATGAATCCGTTCGAACACCATTGGGCTGTTGTAATCGAGTGACGAGTGGAGTCGATACGGATTGTAGAACCCCTCGATGTAGCTCGCGACCGCGTCTTTGGCCATACGTCGTGTTGGCCAACTACATCGGTGGAGGAGCTCGGTCTTGAGCGTGCCTAAGAAGCTCTCGGTCACGGCGTTGTCCCAGCAATCACCCTTGCGGCTCATCGAGCACACGATGCCGTATTCATCGAGCACGGCTTGGTAGGTCGCAGCCGCGTATTGAGTACCACGGTCTGAATGATGCACCAAGCCACTTTCCGGCAGGCGGCGCCCCAAGGCCATGTGAAGCGCCTCGAGAGCAAGCTCCGCGCGCAGGTGGGGTTGCATCGCCCAGCCTACGACACGACGCGAGAACAGATCGAGGATGACCGCCAAGTAGAGCCAGCCTTCCCAAGTCCGGATGTAGGTTATGTCCGTCACCCAGAACTGGTTCGGTCGTTCGGCTTCGAAGTTCCGGCCGAGCACGTTGGGTGCGATGGGGCGATCGTGCTTGCTGTCGGTCGTGCGGCGAAAACGCTTGCTGGGCAGACCCTGCAGGCCCATCTCACGCATCAGCCGTGCCACTCGCTGCTTGCCTACCTCGACGTTCTCCCCGTCAAGCTGGCGACGTACACGCTCCCTGCCGTAGGTACCACGGCTATGGGCGTGGATCACTTGGATGCGCAGCTTCAGCTTCCCATCCTCACACTGTCGCTTGCTGGGCGCGCGCTTCATCTGAGCGTAGTAGCCGCTGGTCGATACCCTCAGAACTCGGCACATCACCCGCACCGGGTAGTTGGCCCGCTCCGCGTGAATGAATTTGAATCTCATTCGCTTTCCTTCGCGAAGAAGGCCGCCGCCTTTTTTAATATTTCTCGCTCTTGCTCCAACGTACGCACTCGACGCCGTAGCGAACGGAGCTCATCACGTTCCGCCGTCGTCAGAGCCTCGCGTGGACCTTCACCGTGATCAACTTTGTATTGTTTCACCCAGTTTCGAAGGGCCGATTCCGTCAGGTCCAGTTCCTTAGCGACCTGGCCGATGCTGCGCTCGCCCTCCCTGAACAGCCGGACCGCTTCCTTCTTGAACTCCCCCGTGAACTTCCTGCGTCGTCGTTCTCCCATGGACGCCTCCAGGCGCATTGTCGCGCCTCGGTTGATGTCCACAAAACCCGGGCAGGGTCAATGAGGGTGATTTCCCCTCAAGGCGTAGCTGTGGTGTCGAGCCACGCTTTTGTTGGCGTTGGCCGACTCTTACCAATTGAGTTGGTCGACGCCGGGGACAAAGTTTCCGCTCTCCAAAATCTGATCAAATGTGATCAGACCCAGGTTCCTGCTTCACAGAGAATCGTTTCACTTCGGCTTTCACCGAAGCCAGAGCGGCTCTCTCCACAGGCTTAGAATCCGGTGGAGCTCACCGTATCAAGAGATGTTGTTGCCATACTCGGATTTCGTCATTAAGTTCACGTCCAGCCGTCACGGTATCCGCGCCCGTGCCCTTCCTCTCCTCATATGAAGACGAATTTTTCGAGGTTGTTCCTCCCTCAAATTCGAGTTTTGTCATGATCGTGGGGTAGGAAAACCGCCCTAAATCGCCTTTGGAGCAGATTTGAGTAGATCTCTGCTAAGGGCCCGGGCAAGAATAACTACCTATTCTTGCCCGGACCCTAACTGTTGGGAGCCCCGGCCGCGCTGCGCGAAAGACCTAGAAAGGAGACAGCCGGAACGTCTCCACCAGGAGCTGTAGGTTGCCGGTAAGCGCTGGTGGAGTCGGAAACGTGTCGCTTCCCAACACTTTCGTTTCGCCGCTGAGGTCGAGTCCGCCGCTCTTGCTCACGTAGAGGTGCTCGTCACGGTGGAAGAGCCCGGTCGTCTTCCCTGCACCCAAGTCGACCGTCCCTTGGACCCCACCGAGGGTCGGATCCATATCAAAGGAGCCGAGCCCGCCGCTTACGCTCGCCGCCGTAAGGATGCTGGAGAACTCCTGGGTACAAAGTGCCAGGTCGAAGTCCCTGACGGTCGAGGCGAAGAAGACGACTCCATTGGTGTTCGTGTTCCTGGCCGCCACCGGCGGTACTTGGACGCGATGGCCTTCTTCTAGATCGAAGAAAAAAGGATCGCCGTCATCGGTAAGGAGTAGGTTTCCGGTAAAGGCCGGGTCGGCGACAGCGACCGTGCTTACGTTGTCGGCGTCCTCGACGCCAACGATTTTGAATCGGTCCGGCTCTATCTCGAGTCGTGAATCGCCTCCCGTCCCCAAGAAGATCAAGATCTCGTTGGTCCCGGAAAGCTTCAGGAGCGCGGCTTGAGCGGAGATGGGCTGATTGTGAAGTCCCTGCCCCTCCGCGGCGTCCGCTTCGCTAGTCACCTCGAAGAAGACGCCGAACTCCCAGTTCGCGGGATCGGGGTCGGTGCAGTCCAACTTATGCACTAGCCCCTGTAGGTCTCCAATGTAGACTCTGGTGACGAAGTTCCTCCCGTCGTTGAACCCCGGCTCGTGCGGGTTCAAAAGAGCGGGTGTCGCGACCAGAGCGTTTAGATCGACCCCGACATCGCCGGCAGCGCCATCCACGACATCCGGAATCGGCCCCAGTTTCCGGTATACGGTTCCGTCCTCCAGCGCGAGCACGTAGAGAAATCTCCCTTCTTCCGTACCCTCGCAGCCATACCCCGAGCCGGCGAAGAGCACCCATTGCCCCTCAGGAGTGCCGTTTTGTACTCGTTCTATCACCGGAACCGACCAGGTCTCGCCCAAGCCATCGTAGTTTTCTCCGGTTCCGTCGAGGTCGACCACGCCGTCATTGTTGCCAACCGTAAACAACAGATCGGGAGGTTGAAAATCCGTGGGGACAGCCTGGGACGAGGTTCCGTCCCAGTTCCCAACATCCGTAATATCCAGGGCGGTCAAAAACTTGCCTCCCGGACCTCGTCCGAAAGCCAACACCGTACGCCACTCGGGGTTACCGCTCGGCGCGTCTTGGAGAAAAACATCCTGGATGGAAGGCGAGGATGCCACGAAGAACTGATGGTTCACGATGCCGTTGGCACCGGCCACCAGGTTTCGCACGAGGGACGGCAGTTTGGAGAGAAGGTCATGGGGGATGTAACCGTAGAGCTCGTAGCCGTTGTCTGCACGAAAGGCGTGAAGCATCCCTCCGTTGGTTCCCATGTAAACCGCTGTTATCCGATTGATGTGTTCGCCAAAGAAGGTCCGATAATCATCAGCCGGCGCCAGTGGGTCGATGTCAGGGGACCGGGGCGGGGCGAGGACCACGGCTGGGGACGACCTCGTTGATTCACGCAGTTTCCACGTAGGCGTCCCGTCCGCTTCGAACTCCGAGAAGTTCAGTTTTGTCGGATCGGCCGCCTGGTAGAATCCATCCGTCTCGTCGACGACCAGCCGCCAGCCCTGGATGACTTTTTCGACAATCTCGACCGCATCCGCGGCGGTCTTCGCTCCTACTCCGGTGGGATCGAGGCCACTCAGGAAGCCGACGCCCACACCCAAGTCGCCCGGTGCGAGACTCGTGAGCCCCAGTGTGGAGCTCAACTGGCCACCGGTTCCGTTCGCGCGGTTGAAATAGATTCTCCGCGGATCGGTAGACAGATCCCGATCCCTGAGTAACTCGCCCGCGTCCCAGAGCTCGGTGAAGTCGGCGAGACGAGTTACTCCGTCTGGCTGAACTTCGAAAGTGTTGAAGGCCTTGAGGGTTCCGTTGAAGTCCGGGGTCGTGAATTGCGTCGTGAACAAAACATTGTTGCGGTGGGATGCTCTTTGCCCTCGGGCCGTGGTGTCGCCAATCCCGCTGGCGAGCACGTCAGCCGCGGTCAAGGCCGGGTTACTCGTGGGAAGCGTTTCCTTCACCGAGCCGACTACCGATGCGGCAAGGCTAAGCGTTGCCTCCGGCACACCCACTTGGGCCAGAACACTGAGCAGCTGGTCGGCCATCTCGTCGGCGTCCGCGGAAATGAAGGCCGGTCGAGAGCAGCCGAACCCTCCTGCAATGGGACAGTCCATGCGAGGCGTCCAGCCGAAACCGGAAGCTTGCCAGCTCCAGTGGTTGGCCGCCTTCCGGGATCGCGTATTCGGATCGAACATGTACCCGATGAAGATGTCCCCCTCGCTTCCGTCGAAAGAGGGATCGATGCGGGAGAGCGCATGCCGGGCCATGACCCCCGCGCTGTAAGCGGCCCTGCATCTGGCGAGGCCCAAAGTGGCACAGCCCTCGAACACAGGCATTCCCGGTGTGCCATCCACTCTCAAGAGCGACGGGTCCCCCTGCGACGGCGAAGGCGCGAAGCCGACATGCGTGGGCAGCAGCTCGATGAAGTCGGGCAACGTCCCAGCGCCCCCTGCGGGATCGCTTTCACAGGCGCAGTCTTCCGCACCGTCGGAAAGATAGATGATGACGTTCTTCTGGCCCGCCGGCCGGTCGGGTCCCATGAAGCCGTTGGCGATGAGGTTGGCGATTTGATCCAGCGAAGGCGCGTTCGCGGTGCCGCCATTGTGCTGGATCCCTTTGATGGGCTCACCGTTGACGATCGTGGTCACCCCCGCCGGCTGGAGCCTTGCCAGGATTTGTTCTCTATTGTCGTTGTCCCCACACGCGACGGGAATGGTCATATCGCGCTGCTCGATACCCACACAGTTGTTGTTTCTGCTCCCGGGGCCGATCGAGGGATCGAATGTTTCACCACTGCCTGTCTGGAGCGAACCGTCGGGGTTCAAAAGTTGCGGCACGGCGCAGCCGACGTCCCCCACACCGGGGGGATTATCGGTTTGTCGCACGGTATAGAAGAAGCCCCAGTTGACCGCATCGCCGACGCCGCCGATCACCAGCTCCAGCACATCCTTGGCGACAGCCAAACGGTCCCTTCCGAGGGGGTCACCAGGAACGCTGCTGGACATCGAGCCCGAGTTGTCGAGCCCGATCCAAACGTTGTGCTTGACTGAAGTCGCAAGCACGTCCAGCGGGTCGTTACCGCGCTCGACGAGGCAATCCATCGCGCGCCCACTTTGAGGCCAGGTGAGCATCCATCCGCAGGCCACGAGTACCAGTGCAGTTCTCTTCAATACGGTCTTCCACATGACTTCCTCTCTTCTTGAGTCCCCAATTCTAGCAAAAACAACTCGGCCAAGATCTCGCCCGCTGGGCAGACGGATCACCGACGATCTGTTGTGGAGCTGTGGGCTTGATCCAGTTTCGTGGACACTTTCTGAAAGGCGGATACGATGTCCACAATGGCAAAGACAACGCAGCCCCGGCGACCCCGCCGGGAGTTTGATGACGAGTTTAAGGCAGGCGCGGTCCGGCTGGTGCTTGATGAGGGCCAGAGCGTGGGTCGGGTGGCCCGGGAGCTTGACCTCACCGAATCGGCGTTTCGCAACTGGGTCCGTCAGGCCCGGGCCGATCGGACGAAGGGCCGGACGGGCTTGACGGGCGTGGAACGCGAGGAGCTTCGGCGGCTCCGCAAAGAGAATCGGCGGTTGCGGGTGGAGCGCGACGTTTTAAAAAAAGCCGCGGCCTTCTTCGCGAGGGAGAGCGAGTAAGATTCGCGTTCATCCAGGCGGAGAAGGCCACCGTACCGGTCGCTCACCTGTGTCAGATTCTCAACGTCTCTCGGAGTGGCTTTTATGCCTGGGCACGTCGGCCGCCGTCGGCCCACGCGCGCCGGGACCGCCAGTTGCGCGTGTTGATTCGTGCCTCCCATGAGGCGAGTCGCCGCACCTATGGGAGTCCGCGGATTCATCACGACCTGCACGAGCAGGGGTACCGAGTGAGTCGGAAGCGGGTGATTCGGTTGAAACAGGCAGAAGGCCTCATTGCTCGAGTACGCAAACGCTTCAAGCGCACGACGGTAAGCGGTCATGGCCAGCCCGTCGCGGCCAATGTGCTCGGGCAAGACTTCGTCGCCGATGCGCCGAACCAACGGTGGGTCGGGGACACGACCGAGTTCGTGATCGGCAGCGGCGGGAAGCTTTATCTCGCGGCGCTCCTCGACCTCTACTCGCGATTCCTCGTTGGGTGGGCCGTAAGTGCTATTAACGACCGTCACCTGGTTATCAAGGCGTTGCGGATGGCACTGAAACGTCGCCAACCGGCCGCAGGGCTCTTGCATCACTCCGATCAGGGCAGTCCGTATGCCAGCAAAGACTACCAACGTCTCCTTGAGACGCATGGCATGACCGGGAGCATGAGCCGACGGGGCAACTGCTACGACAACGCCGTCATCGAGAGCTGGTTCTCCACAGTCAAGCACGAGCTTGGGGAGCATTTCCTAAGTTGCGGCGAGGCCAAGATGGCCCTCTTCGACTTCATCGAGGTATTCTACAACCAGAGACGACGACACTCGACCCTCGGCCAGGTCAGTCCGGCCGAGTTTGAACGACGGATGAGGACTTCGCCAGCTTAACTAAACCGTCTACGAAACCGGATCAAGCCCACTGGAGCGTAGGTGGGTCGTGAAGCGGGGTTGAATGAGCGCTTTCTGAGCGGCTCAGCTACAACGGGGACCTTGACGAGAACGAATGAACGACGGTCTCCAAAACGGCTTCAGCCACGCCTTCGCGACGTACGTCACCGCGGCTCGATTCTAATTACATGACACACGCCTCCTACTCATGAAGGACACAAGCTAGCAAGTATCGAGCCAGCGACATCGTCGCTCCGGCGGCCTGTACAAATCGCTGGAAAAGAAGGGATTATGTTTATTCTACTACAAAGCCGGACGGCGGGCGATGGGAACCAAGCTGTTACTTTTCGTGACAAGCCGGGAAGAGAAGAGAGGTTACTACTTCTAGCGGAGCTGGAGTGCGGGGTCACCTAAGAGGTGATAGATGCTGAGCAGTTCGGGAAAGGCTCCCGTATCCGCATAAGCGGCCTGGCCGGCTAGCACCGCATCGCCCAATCGCTCGTGACTCCGATGGACCAGCTCATTCAGCAGAGCCTTGTGGAATCGATGCGCCGGGTCGTTGAGACTCAAGCCCGTTGGCGAGAACGCGGCGATGATGCCCTTGCCTTCCGCCTTCAGAAGCTCTTCCGAAAGCGAGTTGAAGTACGGGAAGTGGAAGTACCCATTCAAGCAGTTCATCGTCAGGAGGAACGGTTGCTGGCCCTGCGGCGACAACGAGTCTACATCCCAGATGATGAATCGCTCCGTGGCCCATGTAGCTGACCAGAGAGGCTCCTTCGTCGAATGCCTGGATAATCGCACTCCGAGCTCCCGCAGTTCCCAGCTGCGATTGGTAAATCTTCTCGACGTTTCCTTCCGTCAGTACGGTCGAAGCGATCTCTTCCGCGTCCGCATCGAAGTCTCCCGCGAGGTCCGGGTTATCTGTAATCAGAACGAACGGAGCCGCCGGATCGCTTTCGCCCGATTCATAGACGACTATCTTCTGAACCAGCTTCACTTCTTCCACTGAGGCCGCGGGCAGCCTTACTATCGCCACTTCCGGCAGGATGTCGTCACCATTGATGGCACCGAACCACGGATCCGATGCCGTCCAGACAAACTGCGTCTTGACTAGCTTCACCGGCACCTGGCTCTGAACGCCCGTTGCCAGGTAATCCTTCGTGTCGTACGTCCCGTCGCCTAACAGCACCACGTAACGTAGCGGCAGCTCGCTCCAGTGGTGGTATGCATAACTCAGGAAGTCCCGGATCGACTCCGGCGTCGCCTCGCCGTATCCGAACTCCTCAAAGATATCTTCGGTCGCAATGGCACCCGCTATCAGACCTTCATTTCGCCGGTGGGCCAGCAAAGGCTCCGCTGCCAGCAGGAACGCCCTCGGACCGATCACCAAGTACTCCGCCTGGTTCCAAGCCTTCTTCAGGCCGCTCGACTGCGGCAGGCTCACTTGCGGCGTCTTCACCGAGCTACTCGACAGGTAGCGATGCCCCGACTCCACCCGGAAGCTCACCCCACCCTCGACCGGGCTGACTCCGGCCAGCAACTGCGGGTACTCGCCCGTGACGTCGAGCGTGTAGCCACCTTCGATTCCGGAGACTACGGTGGCACCGGACTCGCCGAAACTGCCCTTCAGCTCCCCTGCCTCCGCTATTAACTGGGCCGGGTAGCTCACCTCGAATCGGTCCAGCATCACCATCGAGTACTGAGCTTCCGTATCTCGCCGCCTTCGACACGAAGACGGGGGTGGTTTTGGGCAAGACTGTCCGCCGCCATACCAGCCAAGAGTTCGTCGCCTTCTTGGAGCAGCTGGTTGCGAGCCACAAGCGAAAGCGCGAAATACATGTCATCCTCGACAATCTGTCGGCTCACAAGACCGCCAAGGTCGCACAGTTCCTCGAGGCCAACCCAAAAATCCGACTCCACTTCACACCCACATATTCCTCCTGGCTGAACAAAATCGAACTCTGGTTCTCCAAGATCGAGCGTGCCCTGATCCATCGAGGCGTGTTCACGTCAACCCACGACCTGACCCGCAAGATCATGCGCTACATTCGCAAGTACAACGAAGACCCCAAGCCCGTGAAGTGGACCTACAACGATCCGTCACGACGCATTAAAACCACTAAACGTTCAGTTGTTACAGTCCACTAGGTGACGGAACCTACGACTACAAGGATTACTTAGCCACGGGAGTTGAGAGCCAGGTGCCGGTGAAGATCGTCAAGACGCAGTTTATATGGACGGCATCGGATCCCTGGTTTGGTGCCATCAATGGCGACGACATTCTTCCCGATGTGGAATAGGACGGCTTCCGGCTGCGTCGTTCGAAGAATCCCAGCAACTGGTAGCCAAGATCCTGGCGTATGAGGCGGGCGAAGGCGAACCCTCCGCTCCCATCGTTCTAATCGCGGACAACCCGGACCGAGCGGGCAACTTCGACTCCGACGCGGACGAGATAGCCTCCACGATTCTTTTGGGAGAACCCGTCGAGAAGATCTACTTGAGCGAGATGGGCGCGGCGGGAGCGCGGAGTGCCGTTGTGAACGCCTTCGACGAAGGCTCCTCCATCATCAGCTATATGGGGCACGGCGCGATCCATCTGTGGGCCGACGAGAACTTGCTCGACGTCTGGCAGGTGGATTTGTTTGCACCGCAGTCACAACAACCGCTGCTTTTCACCATGAACTGCCTGAACGGTTATTTCCACTTCCCGTACTTCAATTCACTCTCTGAGGAATTACTCAAGGCGCAAGGCGAGGGCGTCATCGCGGCGTTCTCGCCAACGGGTTTGAGTCTCAACGACCCGGCGCATCGATTCCACAAGGCTCTGCTGAATGAGCTGGTCCATCGGGGTCACGAGCGATTGGGCGATGCGGTGCTAGCCGGCCAGGCGGCTTACGCCGAGACGGGAGCCTTTCCCGAGCTTCTGAGCATCTACCACCTGTTGGGCGATCCGGCCCTGAGGTTGCGCTAGAGATCCAGTTCCGCGGCCACGTAGTTCAAAGGAGTTCTTTACCCGTGGTGAGGGCAGTTCGGAGTAGCGGTGACCCTTCTTGTCGGAAACGTTCTACCTCCTCATTCGTCAACACGAACAGATCGACTTGCCAGGGTAGCGGTCCCAGCGCGCGAAGCGCGGTCGGGATCCGGTCGCGAGACAGATCGTGCGGACCACGATTAGAAGATCGGCATCCGAGCGAGGTGACGGGATCCCCGTTGTCAGAGAGCCGAAAAGGATCACCCGTTCAATCTCAGGAACCCGTTTCCGGGCACGCAACGCCGCCTGGCGAAGTTGCTCAATCCGCTCCGCTTTATTGAGGTAGATGGCGCCGGCAGAAATCGAGGATCGTTCTTGCATCGGCGATCGCTCCTTCAGCCTCTCCGCGTGTGTACAGCTTCCCGGGGATAAGAGTGCTATGACCGTTTGCTCGGTATCAGGTGATGTTGAATCGCTTGCGGATCGCTTTGACGAACGCCAGCAAATCGTCGAGGCGGTCCTCGACCACCTCTCTCAGGATGGCCAAATCGACGATCTCGTATCCGTGAACGAGTATATTGCGGAAACCCACCATGTTCTTGAGGTTCGCCGCCAGGCGGTTCGGCAGAAAGCCTGCACGTTCCAGGATGTCGAACAACTCGCGGTTGGTACGAGGTTCTCCCAGACGCTCGTCCGAAACGACGTGCGAAGCGACGTCGAGTGCTGCCTGGATCGCAATTTGAAGCGTGTGCTCTACAAAGCGCTCTTCACGGACATCACGCGAAATTTCGGCCGGACGGCTGAGGGTTTGGAGCTCCCGAACACATGTCTCGATGAGAGCCAGCTTCTTGGCTATCAGCTCGGGATCGGTCACTCAAGCCCCTGACGAGCTATGTCTCTGTTTTACGGTAACAGCGAAGAATGGGTTGAAGGTCGAAATACTCGTTTCGGGCTCGAACCTCAAATTGGATGCGAGAGGACGGGTCGAGGTCGATGAGCAGCTTCCCATCCCTAAGAACACGGTGAATGAGATCGGCAGAGGCATGGTTCAATACGATCACCTCCACCGCCCTCCCGAGGCGCCTTTCCAAACCCTCTTCTAGGGACAGTGGCAGCCCGTCAAAAGTCCTGGCAGGTGCGTCGGAATATAGAACGGCTACATCCACGTCGCTTTCTGGCCCTTCGCTTCCGCGAGCGAAACTACCGAACAGATAGACTGCTATGACGCTGTGAGGATCGGTCTCGAAGAAGCTGCGCACACGCGACTCGGCTTCAACCGCGCTCAGGTGACTCTTTGCTAGTTTCATTATCTAACGACAGTCCGCCCCCTCTTACAGCGCAATATTAACATGTTCATCGATGTGTTGGTTTAGCTTTAGCCGCCCAGCCGCGTGAAGCTCCTGCCAGTAGCGAATCCGGAGGGAGGACATAATGCTTGCCGGCCGGATCGAGCTTAGACGGTCCGGCGCACCGACTCCCAAGACTGTACTCGAGCGCGCGTCGCCAACCAGATCACGAGCGTCTCGGCGGCGCGATCCTGGCCGGCCAGGCCGCCTATGCCCAAACCGGAGCTTTCCCAGAGCTTCTGAGCATCTACCATCTCCTAGCGTTTATACGTGAACGGGACGCTGGTGACGGAGACGTGGTGGGATGGTGACACGCCGCACCAGGTCGATGCGGAGATAGGCCCCGGGTTGCTCCTCGAGGGAGAGAACATCCTGGAGGTGGAGGAGGTCGGGGACACGGAAGCGGCGCACTCGATGGTGATGTTGAACCGCTTCGAGGTGAGCCACCTGGCGGAGTTGGTCGCGGAACAGGGAGCCCTCGAAGGCAGCTTTAGTGAGTCGGGAGCGGCCGAGGTATCTGGTGTGGAAGTGGGCAGCGGCTACGTGTTGGACGTGACTGGCGTGCATCCTCGGTGGCTGACGGAAGTGACGGAGCTCGAGAGTGGTGGCGTGAGCTTCTGGGCGGAGTCGGGCCGAAGCTACCTGATGGTGTCGAAGGGCTCGGTGAAGGCTCCCGAGGTGAGCAAACTACAATCGGGCGACCTCTTCCCGTACTTCAACTCGCTGTCTGAGGAGTTACTCAAGGCAGAGGGCAAAGGAATCATCGCGGCCTTCTCGCCAACGGGCTTGAATCTCAACGACCCGGCACATCGATTCCACAAAGCACTGCTGGATCAGCTGGTGGATCGGGGTCACGAGCGACTGGGCGACGCGGTGTTAGCCGGCCAGGCGGCTTACGCCGAGACGGGAGCCTTTCCCGAATTGCTGAGCATCTATCACCTGCTCGGCGATCCGGCCCTGAGGTTGCGCTAGAGATCCAGTCCCGCCGCCACGTAGTTCAAAGGAGTTCTTTACCCGTGGTGAGGGCAGTTCGGAGTAGCGGTGACCCTTCTTGTCGGAAACGTTCCACCTCTTCATTCGTCAACACGAACAGATCGACTGCGCAGGGTAGCGGTCCCAGCGCGCGAAGCGCGGCCGGGATCCGGTCGCGAGACTGATCGTGCGGACTGCTCTCTACCACGATTAGAAGATCGGCATCCGAGTGAGGTGACGGGACTCCCGTTGTCAGAGAGCCAAAGAGGATTACCCGTTCAATCTCAGGAACCCGTTTCCGGGCACGCAACGCCGCCTGGCGAAGTTGCTCAATCCGCTCCTCCTTATTGAGGTAGATGGCGCCGGCAGAAATCGAGGATCGTTCTTGCATGGCGATCGCTCCTTCAGCCTCTCCGCGTGTGTACAGCTTCCCGGGATATCCTTCGGCGAAGCCGTTCGGGTAACGAGTCGGAATGTAATGCTTGTCGAGGCGGCTGGCCGTTTCGATGATCTCCTCAGGCGCTGCGGCGTCCTTGGGCAATGCCTCTACGAGCCCGGTGACCAAATGACCCCACGGCTCTCCTCCCCGGACCATAATAAGGGCCTTGACCGTCTTTTCAGCTGCTTGTTGCGAGGCGAAGGCGGCCCACTCGTAATCCGCGTCGTCGAGGGCATGCTCCGCGTGGCGGAGATCCCGCACGCCTTGCTCCAGCCAGTCACGCCATCTGTTCATATCTAACAACTTATTATCGCATGCCACTGTGGCACAAGCTAAGGTCGGCCGTCGCGCGAAAGGGGGCGTAGCATCAAAGGTCGCCAGGGAGCGTATCGGATCCCGGAGCGTACTGAGTTCTACCACTTGGTCGGGGAGCCGGCTTTGAGGCTGCGATAGACGGGACACATCCGACTGAGCGTCAACAACTCGAGGTTTCGAGCTCTTGTCAATAGGTGTGTAAAAAAGTTCAGGCAGCAGCAACCTTCGACGACTCCGTTACCCTGTCTCCATCTTCAAATCGAACGCCCAGGTGAACCTCTCGCATCAGCTCCGGTGCGTTGAGCCGGCGAAAATTCTTCTCCGCAACCAGAAGCAGTTTGAAGATTGTCGCAGTGGCGGACTCGACTTTCTTGAACCTTTTGGCCGCATCCGTTCTCAATCTCAGTGCAGCGAACGGTGACTCCACGACGTTGCTCGTGCGAAGGTGTTGCCAGTGAGGCTTGGGAAAGGAATAGAAGCTGACCATCCGCTCCCAGTCCTCGTCGAGCACGTGCGCGGCCCCCGGAAGACCCTTGCGCAAGCACCAATCCTGGAACTTGGCCTTCTTCGTCTCGCACTCCTGCAGGCTGGTGGCGTAGGGGATCGCCGTCAACAGCGGCTTGGCCTGCGCCTGGTCCCTTTTCGGAATCCGGTCCAGTACGTTGAGGATTCGGTGGTTCCAGCACCGCTGTTCCTCAGCTTCTGGAAATACGTTTCGGGTCGCGGCCCAGATGCCGAGATGACCGTCACCGATCACCAAACGGGGACATCTCAGACCGCGCTTCTTCAGTCTCCGTAGCAGCGACGACCATGACGCTTAGGATTCTCGATGCCCGGCCTCCAGCGTCAGGACGATTTTCGTCCCGTCGGACAGGCCACCAACCGCAACTAGCACCGCCGCCTTGTCCTTCTCAAGGCCGGCCTTCACGTACACGCCATCTACCCACAGGTACACGAGCTCGAGTTCTTCCAGTGGGCGAGCTAGCCACTGCTCGTACTCTCCCTGCCATTTCTGTTTCAGCCGCGACACCGTGCTGGGAGAAAGTGGAGCGTCCTCCCCTAGAAGCCCGCGGAGCGACAGATCGAAATCTCCGTGAGCTAGTCCATGCAGGTACAGCTCCGGAATCAACTCGCTCACCGTTTCGCTCCGACGCTTGAACAGCGGAAGCACTCGACTTTCGAACCTCTCCTCCACGTCCCGTACTCTCGGCCGGCGAACCGTCACTGTGCCCACGCTCATCGTCAGCTTCCGAGGCTTACCGTATCCATTTCGATAGCCCGCCGTTGTGTCCACGGGCTTCCGTCTCTCCGATTTCTCACGCCCGAGAAGCTCCGTGACTTCGGCTACCATCAGCTCCTGCACCCAATCCTGGATCTCAAGCCTCGCCCACTTCTCCAGCGACTCCCAAGCCACCCTTGACGAGCTCCGTCGTCCTGTGGTCTTTTCCTTCATGGCGGTGTCTCCTTCCGTTGGCCCCTTCACGCCGTGTTTCGTGACGCGGAAGGTTACTCCGCCTTTACTTTATTTCCACACCTTCTGAGGGTAGCTCGAGGTTTCTACCCGTCGGATCCGTGGTTTGGCGTCATCAATGGTGACGACATCCTGCCGGACGTGGCGGTAGGGAGACTGCCAGCGGCTCTTGGACTTCGTGTTTTGGAAAGATTTTTGCTGACACTGTGTTGAATTGCCCCCGGCCCTGAGGGGTATCCCTCCTACGTTTCTGCGTGCAGGGTGGCGCACCGATCTATTACCCTAACAAACACACAACAAAGAGATTATCCTTGACGAGCTCGACCGCCGTGGGCTGCACCTCCTCCGTCCCGACACAAATGAAGCCATTGTCAGTGCATGCGGGATCTTTGATGGGGACATCTTGATTGTTGACCTCGGATTGAATCCAACATGCCGAGCGGGCGGTACTGGAGATTCGGATCTCGTCGAGCTGGCCGACCATGGCTGCAGCATAATTAGGCTATCTGGCCGGCAACGGGATGGCGGGGTCGGGCGGCAAAAGATATCTTCTGGTCATCCGCTCCGGGGGCTGCTCGAACGGACAGGTCAGGACGGTGATCGACGATAATGTTACGGGCGGCGCGGGCGTCTGCTCCACGGCGAGTTACGCCGATGGATTTTGGCATCACGCGGCCGGGGTAAGAGACGGAAACAGTCTGAGACTTTACATTGATGGCGTAGAACAGACTCCCAACTCGCCGGTCGATATTACGGGGGTCCTGAGCCTCGACGACCCGAGGCCCTTCACGAGTGGTATTTTGTGGGACTTTAACGCCGGACCGGGGACATGTCCTCAAGGATCGCGCTCGTCTTGAACCAGGTCTCCAGCGTGAAATCCCCGGCTCCCATGTCCAAGGAGGCGTCCGTTCCCTGATCGATGTAATCCGCGGCGCACGCACGCCGTGAGCTCCGGCGTGACTACAACCGGATCGTCTACGCCAAGAACGGGATCGATGCTCGCAAAGCCTATGACGAGCTCGTCGCCAAGTGGACGCCTCTCGCGCCGGCCGTCGTCCGAAGCCTAGAGGAGGCCGGTAATCAGCTGCTGACCTTCTACGAATTCCATCGTGCCATGTGGAAATCGATTCGAACGACCAATGCTCTGGAGAATCTCAACCGCGAGTTTCGACGCCGGACGAAAACCCAAGCGTCGTTCTCCAGCGAGGAGTCCGCGGTCGCTTTGCTGTTTGGGCTTATCGCCTCTGGCCAGATTCAACTACGACGCATCGACGGCTACCAACGTCTGAGCGAGGTTCTCGAACGCGCGGAGGTTGCCGCCTGATATGATACTCTGATGACGGAGTGGAGGGTGCCGTTCTTTTTCCACGGACCTCGGGACACATCCGAGCGAACTCGAGGTCGCGACACTTGGATGCGACGACCACCGAAGCTCAGCTCTCCGTTCGTGCTCCCACAGTGGTTATGAGTTCGCTCCTTCTCGTGCTTGCCCTTGAGCCCCGCGATCTCCTCGGCGTCCTCTCTGAGCAGTAGGTGCAGAGCTGTCAGTCCTTGCTCGTACACCCATTCCGTCAGATCCGCCTTCGTGGCCGCGATCCCAGCTATCATCGGTAGCAGTATCTGACCGACTTGGCCAACTACCTTGCCCGTAGGCGAGTGCGTTTGCTTTCTTACTGGCTTCTTCGATTTCCTAGGCATTGGTGGCTCCTTGTCCCCCTCTGGAGACGGTTTATTGGCAGACCTATTCTTAGGCCGGCCAAGGAGCCGCCGCTACCCCAAATTCAACATCCGGCGGGACATCCGTGTCCTTTCGGCAACGGTGCGTGACATGACGGGATGCGATAAGTAGTCTGCCCGGGGGTCGCTCGTTGTTGACGGAGGTTTGAAACAAAAAGGAAAAAAGTCCTGGACAAAGCGGGACCATCTGTGTAGTCTCAGCCTGGGAGGAAAGGAGCGTGGCCCAGGTGAGCAACGAGACGGAGGCCATGGTGTGGAAGCGCCCGAGCTTTTGCGGCAAGGGTGTGACCGATGAGGAATGGAATATTCTGCACGAGGTCATCGACTCATGCGGACTGTCGCGGCAAGAGCTTGCGAGCACGATCTGCGAGTCATTGGGTTGGGTTCGTGCGAACGGAAATTTGAAATCCCAGGAATGTTACGAGTACCTCGATTTGCTCGAAGCGGGGGGATTGGTGGAGCTACCCCGTCGTCGCGAGCAGCGTCGTCGCGGCCCCACGAGCATCCACTACACGAAGCTCACGACGAGGTTTCGAGCTCCAGACCAAGTAACGCAGGTGTGCGCCATAGGCCACCTTGTGCCCGAAGGTAGTGGTAACACTACTTATCGCATCCCGTCATGTCACGCACCGTTGCCGAAAGGACACGGTGCTGGGAATCACCATACTCGCGGTTTGCGTGCCCGACGTGCTCACGGTCACGTCATCGACAAGAATGGTGGTTCCAGAAATCGCCACCGGCGTCGACGGCCCAACCGTCCCCGCGCTGGCGACGACTTCCGTCGAGGGGATCGTTGATGCTGATCTCGACGGTCTCACCGGGTGAGCTACCCGCCCCCACATCGAACACCACGTACACCACCAGCGTGGAGGTCGTGTTGATCGCCACCGTTCGGTGAAACTGGACGTTCCGTTTGCGGCGCTGAAGCCGTCCGCGTCCGTTACCCCGAACTGAGATTCCCCACCCCCATAGCTCTCGCTAGCTCCGTCATAGGGAGCCGTGGTGTCGAGCTCATAGAAGAGCTTGATGTTCGCCAGGTTGTTCAGGGCATCGACGGTTCCGCTTTCGGCGATGGTGATACCCGTGATGTTGCGCTAGCCGGCGTTATCGGTAATGACGAACTTGCCGCCTACGTACTGGTTCGTACTGGAGATCGGCATACTCCCCGTCTGGCTTCCCGACGTGCTCGCGATTACAGCATTGATGAGGGTAGTCGTTCCAGAAATCGCCACCGGCGTTCCGGGACCCACCGTGCCCGCGCTGGCCGTGACCTCGGTCGATGGATCGTTGATGCTGATCTCGATGGTCTCACCCGCGGTAGCTCCCGCCCCCACATCGAAAACCACGTAAACCACCAGCGTAGAGGTGGTGTCGATCGCCACCGTATCGGTGAAACTAGATGTCCCGTTGGCAGCGCTGAAACCGTCCGCGTCCGTCACCCCGAACTTGGATTCCGTCCCCGCGTAGCTTTCACTCGCTCCGTCGTAGGGAGCCGTCGTGTCGAGCTCGTAGAAGAGCTTGATGTTCGCCAGGTTGTTCAGGGCATCCACGGTCCCGCTCTCGGTGATGGTGATACCCGTGATGTTGCGCGAGCCCGTGTTGTCGGTGATGACGAACTTCCCACCCAAGCGCCCGCAGGCGATTGGCTTTTCTGAACTGGAACCGACTCAACAAGACATACCTCTCGGACAGACCTCCGGTCTCGGGATCCTTTTTGCAAGAGCCGTGCCTCATGGCACCGAGACGATAACAATAAGCACTGTAGAATCAGCTATTTAGGATCGAGAAAAATTCTGACTTTGTGACGCTGTGGGGTTCTGACTACAAACCCGTTGGTATTTCCCGAAAATGTCGGGAAGTGCCCTCGGGTTGTATGTTGCTGAAGGGTAGACTTTTATCTCACCCTGAGGGCTTGATCCCCCAGCACCTGGTAGCTCAGTCGCGAGAACTTTTTTGGGGAGGTCTTTCTAGTGGACACGGTGGGCGGCCAAGAGAAGCCGCATCGGTGTCGAATAACGAAGCTTTAGAACCGTAGGTATCCGGGAGGTATTCCCGCGCTCCTGCCCTTTCGTATGAGGTCGTCTTTGAGTCTCTGCTTCTGCGCTTCTAGCGCCTGGTTCTGATCGCGAAGTTGCTGCTGCTCGCTTCTCAGGGCGGGGATGTCTGCCGGGTTGCGTGGAGTCATGTCTGCTTGCGGGGCGGTGGGTAGTCCCGTGCCTCCGGTGGAAACCAGCTCTTCCTGAATTTCGGCCTGCCGTCCGTTGTTTTTCTGGATTTCCTGATCGATCTCTTTGACCTGTTCGAAGTAGCCGACCTTCATAGATTCGAAAGTTCTTAGCTTCTCCTCGAGCGAGGCGTCCGCAGCAACATCATCGGGGACATCCTCGGGGACATCCTCGTCCGCCGAGTCGTCGTCCGGCGAGGCGTCCTCGCTTCCCCCCGCAGCAGGTGCCGAGGTTTGAGTGGCCCCACTTGATGGAGAAGGAATCGAGGTGACGTCGGAGGGATTAGCGATGGTACCCGTATTCTCGGCGAGCTCCTTCTCCGTGATCACGATGAGCGGGGCCGGTGTACGCTGGTGGATCGACGCCTCCGAGTCCCGCGACCTCGCGAGAGATTATTGGACTTCCTGGGGAATGCCGGACGAAGCTCTCTACGCCATCGCCCTCGAGCGGTTTCGGCTATCCGTGAAAGCGGAACAGCCCACTTTCATTGGCGTTCTCACGGTCAGCAACCATACCCCCTATAGCTTTCCGGATAGGGTCGACGGCCAGCGCCTCTCCAAGGACCACTTCGGCGGAACGAGGTATGCGGATCACGCAATGAACGAGCTGATCGAGGAACTGAGATCGCTTCCCGCCGACGACCAGCCGATCATCGTGGTCACTTCCGACACCGGCTACATCGAGAACCTACGAGAGATAGAGCCTTGGGGCATCCTCGCCCTCGAAGGACTGCGCATTCCCGGTCTGGTCTTGCTGCCCGATGGTTTCCTCGCGGGAGAGCGATACGAAGGATTGTTCTCACACGAGGATGTCCTCGACCTTGCTGTACATGCTGGTTGCTCCGGAGGAGGAAACGAGGGACGGGGAATTTCGGAGCCATCGTAGAGCAGTGGCCTTCGCCAACTCCTATCAAGTGCTCACGCGCAACTCGTACTTCGCCTCCCCGGACCACTGGTTCGAGATCGAAAGCCACTGGGGTCTGCGAGAGACGGAGAACCCGCCGGAACGAAGTCTCATCGAAAAGGCGAGGGGGCAATACCAGAAAGTGGACGATAGTTTGTGGCCCGCTGAGCCAGAGCCTTGAGGGTTATTACCTATCGGTTGACGTAGCCCAGGCTTTCCAGAAGCTCGCGGTCGTGCTCGTCAGTCTCGTCAGTCTCATCAGGGGGCTCGGCATGGTCGGTCGAGCCCGGTTCCCCCCGAATCTCGGCGAGCGCTCGGAGTTCTGGTTCCTGATCCTGCCGTGGTTTTCCATCAAAGGCCTCGCGAGTCACGTGCTGTCGCTGGCAGCCCGAGTGGTGGTGGATGATTGGGAGGAAGCGTACGGTGTGAGGCCGGTGTTGCTCGAGACGTTTGTGGAGAGGGAGCGTAACGAGGGGACGTGCTACCTGGCGGCGAACTGGATGGACGTGGGATCGACTACTGGGCGTGGCCGTATGGACCGACACAACAAAGAGGCGAAGCCGGTGAAACGGTGCCTGGTATATCCGCTGGTGCGTGAGTTTCGCCGCGAGCTCGGGGTTGTGGATGAAGGTCGAGCGGGCTGAGCTGCTCCACCTGGAAGAGCGTCTATCGAGAGGAGAGCTTCCCGAGGAAGCTTGCCCGGTTCTGCTCGAGACAGTTCGCCACGTTCTACGATGCCGCTATCGTCGAGGCGTGAGCACGCCGACGACGGAACGTCGCGCGAAACGGAAAGAAGCTGAAAAGGAAAGGAAAGAGAAAGTGTCATGGCCGTAATGGGGCCAAGGACTACACAGGCGCCAAACGGGAGACGGTGAGCCATGGCGAAGTGAAAGCGGGCGGCCCATACCCCGAGCCTCTGTGCCAAGGCAAGCTCTATGACACCCAAGCTCCGAGAAAGGATGTGGAGCTGAAAGCTCAGCCCCCGATCCAGGCGACGGTATACGAACGCCAGATGCTGCGATGCGCAGGTTGCCAGAAGACGTTCACCGCGCCGCTTCCGCCTCAGGCTGGAGCAAGCAAGTACCATCCGAGTGTGGATGCGGTCGTTTCGGTATTGCGCTACGCCATGGGCATGCCTCATCACCGCCTGGCGCAGTGGCAGAAGTGGGCGGGGGCCTCCACGCAGTTCGAACGCGCCGAAGCAATGGCCAACGCCGTGTTGCCGGTTTTTCGCCACATGGAAACACTCGCCGCGAACCGGCCTCTGGTTCACAGTGACGACACCGGAGTTCGGATTCTCACATTGATGGCGGAGAACGAGACTTTAGCTCAAGGCGAGCGAACGGGCACCTTCACCACGGGCATTGTTGCCCGTGGCTTGGACAAAACGCTTGCTCCGATCGTTCTGTACGCGAGCGGACGACGTCATGCGGGCGAGAACATGGACCAGCTGTTGAATCAGCGCACGGTCCAGGCAAGCAAGGTCATCCATATGGCCGACGCCTCTTCGATGGCGCCGCGTTCACCGCTGCGGATCACTGCCAAGTGTATGGTGCATGCACGCCGCTACTTCATCGAAGCCGAGCCCGCCTTTCCTGAGCACTGTGACCGGGTGCTCGAGGACATCGCAGCCATCTACCGCAACGACGACACACGCGGCATGGACCCCGATGAGCGACTTGCCTATCACCAACAACACAGCCGGCCGATAATGGATGCGCTCTATAAGTGGATCGAAGAGCAGTTCCGCGAGCGTGTGGTTGAGCCCAACAGCCGCCTCGGCAAAGCCTTTTCCTACGTCAAGAATCACTGGCAAGGGCTAACCCGGTTCCTCGAAGTGCCGGGTGTGCCCCTCGACAACAACGTTAGCGAACAGGAGCTGAAGCCCTCACAACGGCATCGTAAGAACTCACTGTTTTTCAGGACACAGGCTGGCGCCGATGTCGGCGACGTGCTCCTGAGCATGATCCGGACCTCGGTAAAAAACAGTATCGACCCGGTGCACTACCTGACGAACATCTCCATGCACGCCCAAGACGCTAGAGCCGCACCCGAGTCGTGGCTGCCTTGGAGCTATCAGGAAACGTTGAACAGGCTCAACTGACCCGACGCCACGCCTCCGCCATTCCCGCCCGCAACGGAAGTCCATTGTAGATTAGCACCGCCAATTGCTCGGCGGGCAGCGCCGCAACTCCATCCGTGGTATGACGCGGCCACCACTGCAGACGGCCCTTCGAAAAACGCTTCTGAAATAACCAAAACCCCTGTCCGTCGTACACCAAAAATTTGAGCGCCGTGCCTGAACGATTACGAAAAACGAATAACGTGCCGAGGAACGGATCGAGCTGGAATTGTTGTCGGCACACGCAAGCCAAAGAATCGATACCCTTGCGGAAATCAACCGGCTCGCAAGCCACCAATACCTTCAGTTGAGGAACGATCTGGATCATGTGTGAGTGCCGTTGCCGAGCGCGCCGACCACGAAGCGACAAACAGATTCGACCAGCTCATTCTCTCCCTCGCGATTCGACGTTACGACCGTCAGGCTCCCCGATGCGCTCTCTACCGTCAGACGGCACATCGTTCCTTCACCCTGAACCGAGTTCAGCGGAGGCGTCATCATGCCGCCCGACAAGCCCATCCCATGCGCCAGCTCCACGAACGCAGTCCGACTCGGAGCTATCGCGCTCACCTGCTCCGTTCCACTCCGTCCAGGCTTCTTGCTCAGGGAGCCTACTCCAGAAACCCTTCGTTGTCCTCCCTTGAGACGTTTGGCGCTCACAACCGCTCCATGAGTCTTTCGGACCTTCTTGAATCGCGCCGAATTCAAGCGGAGATGACGGCAGATCGCGCTCGGCGTATACCGATCCAGCAGCCCCACCGCCGCATTCCACAACTCCTCCGGGATCAAACGTCCGTGTGGCTTCGACCTCCATGATTCGAACTGTTTCTCAACCTCTGAAAGTTCCGCTTTCCTCGAGCGCATCGATTTGACCTCCTTGATGGATCTCTGCGCTCAGATTACAGATCCCACCTAGCAAGGTCACGCATTGGTACCGCAAGGACACCGAACTCTCGGGTGTGCACCGCGATGTTGCAGGACCTTCTCGAGCGAGGCTTGCGCGTCGATGAGTCGATTCTCTGCGTAGTGGACGGAGGCAAAGGCATCCGCAAGGCACTCGTCGACGTTTTGGGGGACCTCGCGGTCATCCAAAGGTGCCAGATCCATAAACTCCGGAATCTTCGCTCGTACCTTCCCAAGTCTCGTCACGCCTACGTGCTCCAGACGATGAAGGAAGCCTACAAGTGCAAGAGTGCCGACAAGGCGCGCAAGCGACTTCAGGCATTGGTGTCGTGGCTCGAGCGAAACGGCTACGACGAAGCTGCCGGAAGCCTTCGTGAAGGGATGGAAGAGACACTCACGGTCGTGAAGCTCGCGCTGCCCGCCTTACTTCGCCAGTCTCTTGCCACGACGAACGCCATTGAGAATCTCAACGGAACCATTCGCAGAGTATCGAGAAACGTCAAGCGTTGGTAGAGTCCTTCCATGGTTCGCCGATGGACCGCTCTTGGCGTCGTCACCGCGCAGAAAAAGTTCCGGCGTATCAAAGGCTATCGCCATATGGGCGCTCTCGTTCACGCGCTTAGAAGCAAACAGAAATCTCTTGACAGCGATGAGTTTGCTGCCTAAGAGTATTCACAGGTGCCGCCGCTACCCGACCAAATTCAACAGCGGCCGGGACATCCCCCTGCGGGATGCCGTTAAGAGTAAGAACTGGTTCGCGGGACTCACCGAAGAGGATATGACCCGGTTAGAGAAGGGGAGACTGCTACCCTCCTCGTCCCCAGTGACCTCCTATCTGGGATTCGAGAAAATTGTGGAGGCCGAGCGCAGTCTCTCCCCGACCGGCCGTTACACTCTGGTGCACGTCATTATTCCCCACTACCCGCTGAAACTGAGGTCCGATTGCACGTACAGTGTGGGGTCATCGACGACCGAGGCCATCGAGCAAGCCCAGTGCGCCCTCAAGTTGATTCTGGAGTATGTCGACCTTCTGAAGGAACTGGGGCGTTTCGACGACTCCCTGATCCTGATCCACGGTGATCATGGAGGTCCCTATCGCACGGAAAGGGGTCAATTAGTCACGATGGGCCGCTCCCGTTCTCTGGATGCGGTGCTGCTCGTCAAACCCATGGCAACCCAGGTCGCGGAGAGCTGGGAATCGTGGATTTGAAAACGAGCTCTTTTGATCATTCCGAGCATCATCATGAGTTCCGTCACGGACGCCGGCTCGGGCGGCCCGCGTCCAGCGCCCTGGAACCGCCGCCGCGCCCTTGTGCCTCTTGTAGAAGGCGAACTGATCGAATCGGCCAAGCGGATTCTGGAACGCAACGGGTTCTCACTCGGAGATACACGCGAAATTGAGAGCAGCCGGTACGCCGAGGGCACCGTGATTTCACAGGATCCGGCGGCCTACGAAAGGTGGGGGAAATACCGTTGAGGTGGCAGTCGTCATCTCCTCCGGCCCTCCGGATTCGGCCCCAACGTGATGCCCGATTTCGTTGGCCGCGACATCGCGGAAGTATCCGAGTGGCTGAAGCAGAAACAGCTTCCTTCCTCCGTTATCCACGAAGTCAACAACGCGATCGTACCCAAGGGGATGGTCGTGAGCCAGGCTCCTCGGCCGGGCGCCAGGACCGATGGAGACACGGAGATTGTTTTCTACGTGGACGGCAGCAACTGGAGTGGCCATCGCCGCAGATGGTTCGCTCGATGATCTTCTCTCTCGTGGGGAGAAAGCGGCTTAGCTTCTAGACCCATTCCTCGTCGCGGACAGAACTCCGTACCGGCCGGGCCGGGAGATTCAGCGCAAAAGTAGCGCCTCCACCCGGGTGGGCACCCACGTGCACCTCCCCATTGTGCGACACCGCAATCTTCTGCACGATGGAGAGGCCCAGCCCTGTACCCTCGGGCTTGGTCGTGAAGAAAGGCGTGAAGATACGCGCGAGATCTCCTTCTTTAACGCCTGGACCGTTATCCGAAACCCGCACGAATCCGAGACCGTTTGCGCCGCCCGTTTCGACCCGAACCTCCCCTGCCTTGTTGCCTTCTTGATGCGCGGCTTCGATAGCGTTGAGCATAAGATTGGAGACCGCCTTACGCAAAAGCATTTCATCCGCTTCCACTTCGAAGGACCGCGCCTCGACGATCAACCGCACGCCGGCCGCGCTGGCTTTCGGCTCGAGATCCCGGCGCAGATCGTCGGCCATCTCGGCCAGATCGAAAGGGGCAGGGCGGAGTGCTTCTGGCCGGGCGAATTGAAGAAACTCGGTCACCACTCGGCTCAACGACGCGCTTTCGTCGACGAGCGCGTTAACCAACGTGGTCGCCTCCTCGGAAGACACCTCCTTTCCGAGGAGCTTAGCATTGCCCACGATCGTTGCCAGGCTATTGCGAAACTCGTGGGCGATCCCTGCCGCCATCTCTCCTAGTCGGGCCAAATTCTCCTTAACGAACAACCTCCCGCGAAGCTCGATCACCTCACTCAGATCGGCAAGAAGACAGAGAGCCCCCCGCACGTGACCGGTGGAGCCAAGGGGCAGCACGCTTGCGCCAAGGTGAATCGTATTCCCGGACGCGAGACGGTATTCGACGCGCCGGCGGGGCGCCTGTTCGCCCTTCGAGAGGGCTTCCTCAACCGATTCGGCCAGCTCCCTCGACCCGGGAAAAGCATGAACGAAACTCTTCTTCTCCAACAGGCGAGCCTCGACCCCGAAGATTTTCTCCGCAGCCGGGTTCACGAGCACGACATCGCCACTCTCGTCCAAGCTGACGAGACCCGTGTTCATGCTCCGGATGATATCCGTTGCCAATGCCTGGCTCTCATCGGCACGCACCTTCTCCAGTCGATGCATCTCTCCGAGCTGCTTTTCCTTTTCCTTCAGCTTCGCCACGACGTCCTGGAAGGTCGCGAGAAGAAACTGCCCCTCGTCCTGAGAGCCCGCACTGGGTGCGAGCTCCCCCGCAATCGAACGAGCCTCGGCGACCAACCGGCGGTGTGGTGCGAGCAGACTGTTCAGGAACAGAACCAGGGTCAGCAGCACCAAAGTCATGGCCGACACCTGGTAGACGAGTGTCGAGCGAAAGCTCCGGTTGGCCTCTGCCAGGGGTGAAGCCGGCAACTGGACCCGAAGCACCCAGGCGTCGCTCCCGTCGGAACGTTCAAGGGTCAGGTAACCAAAAGCAGAGGCTCTTTCCGGTTCGTAGGCGGGAAAGACTGCCGTCATCGCCCACCCTTGTTCGATGAGCTCCCGGCGCCCATGACGATCCAACTGATCGAACGCCCGAGACATGGACAACACGCAGTCGGAGGAACCAGCCAATACCTGGCCGTTCCAGTCCAGTAGGCAAGCCGAGGCCAACGAATTATCTTGCTCCCAGGCCTCGAGAAGCCTCGTGACCGGTGCGAGGCTCCGGGCCGCGTTAGGGGCATCCATGGACGTCACCGGTCCTTCCGGCAGCGCCGGCCACAGGCGAGAAGCCAAGAGCTCCGCCGTCCCGCGGGCTCCCGTCCGAAAAGAGTCCTCGAGAAGTTTGCGCGACGTGTAGGAGAAGTAAAGGCTCTGGCTGTTTACGACCACGAGAACGAGGATGAGGAATGCCAGGAACAGCCGGAATCGATTCTCATGAGAGACGATATCGGCCATGTTAAGTTTGCGCTAAAAGAGATTGAAGTACCAATCGATCAGCGGGGACCCAACGAACAGCGTCGCGGTGGCCGCCATTCCCAAGAACGTCCCGAACGGAAGGGCCGTCTTGAGGCTCTTGCCCCGGGTTGCCATGAGCGCCAGACCGACCAGCGATCCCAGGAACGAGCCCACCAGCAGTGTTAGGAGCACTCCCTTCCAACCTAGGAACGCGCCCACCATCGCCATCATCTTGACGTCCCCCATCCCCAACCCCTCTACCTTACGTAACCGGTAATAGACCTCTGCCACGCCGAAGAGGAGACCCGCCCCTAAAACGGCTCCGATCAGAGCTTCGGTCGGCGTGATAGGGTCTCGGACAAACGCTAAGAGTAGCCCGAGGATCGCGCCAGGAATGGTGATGACGTTGGGGAGAATCCGGTGGTCGTAGTCGATGAACACCAGCGCCACCATAGCCGCCACGAAGGCGAACTGGACGCCGTACTCGATGGAGAACCCGTGGAGATGGTAGGCAACCAGCGAGCCGGCTGCGACCAGGAACTCCACCAGCGGATAACGGATGGAGATCGGCGTACTGCAATGTCGGCAGCGCCCCCACAGCAAGAGGTAGCTCAAAACCGGAATGTTGTCATATGGGGCCACCGGCTTCTGACAAGATGGACAAGCCGAGGGTGGAAACACAACCGAACGACTCAACGGAAGTCGGTAGATGAGGACGTTGACGAAGCTACCCCAGATCAAACCGAAGACCGCCGCAAGAGCTGGTCTCAACCAAGCAAGCTCCTCGAATGCCGAGATGTGCGACGGGATGTCCATAAAAAAAGCTGCGGCTGGTCTCGGGAACACCCTCAGTATCGTACCGACTAGCGGGTGGGCAGGGCCGCGAGGGAAGACTCTTGCGATACCTCTGCCCGCTCGTCACTCGGATTCAATTCGTAGGGTACTCCGACAGGATCCGTCGGCATCCCTCGCAAGTAACCCGCCGCAATCATTTCCTGCCAGCCGCTTGGGAAATGACCCATGTCTTGCTTGAATCGCAGGGCCACCTTGGTCAGTGAATCCGCTTGGTCCAGAGCGTCGAGCTGCTGGATGTGTATCAAAGCATTGTAACGCATTTGATCGTTTTCGGCCATCTCATGCAGAATCTTCCATAGCTCACGCGCCGTTTCACGCTCCCCTCCGCGCGCTAACGTGCGCCCGGCGGTCGCGACCATCCAATAAGGCGCGTCAGGAAGCTTGCTCCCTTCCAGGAAGATCTCTGCCGCCTTCTCGTAATCCGCTAGAAACCAGAAGTAGATGAAACCCTTGTCCAGGTGGAAGCGCCAGTGATCGGGATTGTTTCGAATCCCCTTGTCAATTAGCTGCAAGGCCTTGAGCGGATCGCCAGCCCCCCTAGGCCAGCCCTCGGCGAGAAAGGTGGCGCCGTACGTGTATGCGATCCTCAAGTGCGGGTCGAGCGTGGTGGTAATGTCCAACAGCGGTTCCAGCAGCTCGAAGCGCTTATCGGTGGCATCGAGGCGCTGCCCACCGAAATACTGCACGGTTCGCAACCAGTAGAGATCGGATGCAATGCTCTCGAAACCTAGTAAGACCTTCTTGAGCGTCTCGCCGTCGTCGACATAGAGAATTTCTTCCGTGACCCGATACTCGCCGAAGCGTTGGTCGATGCTCCACTGGAGCAGGGCCACCGCTGCGAGGAGCTGGGCCAGAACGACGATTAACAGGATCCCTTTCGAGAGCGCCGAACGATTGGATGCAGCCTCCACGCTCTCCCTCACCGGCTGACGCCCTCTCTCTTTACGCGTGCCATGGACTCCTTGACGGCTTGAGCGGTGAGCTCGCCATGCCCTCCGTCATCAACAGTCCGAGCACGATGGCTGGCTGGATTTCCCACCTCCCAGCCTCCTCTATTTCAGGTTGCGGCGACTGAACACAACTGCCGCAAGGACCAGCAATATGGAGATGTAAAGTACAGCATACGCGGTGGAATAGCCTAGGAGTGAAAACGGCACCGGATCCCCGGCCACGACTCGGGACTTCACGTCGAAATTCCTGAGGTTCGGTACCAGATAGTAGAGCACCTGCGTTAGCTGAGGGACGAAGCTCGACTCCACGACGGTATCGAGGTGCTTGAGGTCAGTCGAAAAATGGCCCACCACGTACAGAAACGCCGTCAAGACCCCACTCAGTACTGCCGAGGTGAACGTGCTGAAGAGAAGCGCTAGGGCGGTAAGAATGGCCAGCTCGAGATAGATGAGGTAGATGGCTTTTAGAAGGGTCGGCTCGAAACTGCTGGTCATGGCGAACAACAAGGCATAAAAGCCAGCCGTCATGATCGCCACGTTAACCCCTAGCGTAAGACAAAGTCCGAAGTACTTCCCAAGAACGAAATGAACCCGAGAAAGTGGCTTCGGCAATAGGGAGTATACGGTGCGCTTGTCTATCTCTTTGGATACCAGCCCGATTCCGATAAAGATTGCGATCACCGAGCCGAACACCGCAATCGACGCGAGCCCCAGGTCCTTGATGATCTTTACTTCCTGATAGATCGAGATTTGGCTCAAGATGTATGAGCTCCCGATCATGATGAGAGCAAAGAGAACCAGGTTGTAGAGAACCTTGTCACGTACTGTTTCTCGATACGTGTTCATGGCAACGTAGGCGATCCGGCTCATGGATTCTCAACTCCTTGTCCCGCTACCTCTCGGACAAAGTACTCTTCCAGGGTCTGCTTCACGGGATGTACCGAAACGACGCTCGCGCCATTCTTCTGAACCAAGCCAAGGACGCTTTGTAGAGCCTTCTCGTTCTCGAGCTCCAGTTTGATCTCCTCTCCCAAACGATGCAGGGTCTTGCCGATTCCGGCAAGACCTTGCTCGAGGGCGTCAGAAACATTCCCCAGCACGACTTCAATCGTCAGGGAGAGATCGAGAATGTCCGAAAGCTTTCCCTCCTTGACTTTCTTCCCCTGGTTGAGAATGGCTACGCGGTGACAGAGGGCTTCTACGTCGGGCAAAATATGGGAGCAAAAGAGCACCGTGCATCCTTCGTCGTGGAGGTCTCGAATGAGCGCGGTCATGTCTCGCCGGCCCATGGGGTCGAGTCCAGACATCGGCTCGTCCAGAAAAGCGACCCGGGGTCGATTGAGAATGGCCTGTGCGACTCCCAAGCGTTGCGTCATCCCTTTGGAATACTTCCGAAGCTGAACGTCCCCAGCCGCTACCAAGTCCACCCGTCGCAGCAACTCTTCTATCCGTTGCCTCCGATCATCCCGCGCCATACCGAAGAGCTGTCCGAAATAGTCCAGGAGCTCCCGACCCGTCAAGTAGTCGTAGAAATAGGGCTGTTCGGGGAGAAAGCCGATCTCGGCCTTCACCCGGAGGTCACCGACCGGCTTGCCCAGAATCTTGGCACTGCCTTCGGTCGGGAAGATTAGGCCCATGAGGAGCTTGAGCGTCGTCGTCTTCCCTGCTCCATTGGGCCCGATCAGTCCGAAAATCTCACCCTCATCGATGGTGAGTGTGAGGTGATCGAGGGCCCGCTTGGCTTTCAGCGAGAACGAGCCCGCCGGGTAGTCTTTCGTCAATCCATCGATTTCCACGTGGGGCATGGACGCTACCTCGAACGTATGGTTAAGGTGTGCGGCACGGCGCGCTCTCGGAGAGGGCGTGGGCAAGACAACAGCCGCTATTTCGTTGGGACGTCACGCGTTTATCGTGACCTCTATTGGAGAGAGAGTGCCCCAGACGGGATCGGACAACCAAGGGCGACCTGCTTGATCGAAGTATATCGTACCCGCTGAAGTCCCCGAGTAGGCCCGAACGCCGCTCAGTCCAGCGCTGGCTGGAACCGAGGCGTAGCAAAAGTCAGTAAGCGAATTGAGGTCGCAAAGGGGCTCCGGGCTGGAAACGGGCATCGTGAGATAATCGCGCCGGTAGCCGCCCTTTAGGTACGGAGTGGCTCGGCCCAGATCCCGGCCCAAAAAGGGCGGCGCGGTCGACGGATAGCCCGGGATACCGAGCCTCGGGTCATGCACTGCAGAGTACCGGGGTATAAGCCACAATTATTTGCGGCGTAGGTAAAGGTGGCGGATAAGAGGGTCCGAGTATCTCCGATCACCTGGGCTTCGTTCGCGGAGACTCTCGCGCGAAGCAAGCTAGGAACCGCAATGGCCGCAATAATCCCAATGATGGCGACGACAATCAGCAAACTCGATGAGAGTAAACCCCTTCTTGCCCACGTGACCACCGCTCGCAACGAAAAAGTTGAGGAAAGGGTGGTCCCGAGACCACCCTTTCCTTCTCACGCTCTTACTGGAGGAACAGGACCGAAGAACTCGAAACCGGACAGGTGATCACATCCACCGTACCATCTTGAACCATGTAGATGGCTCCTGACGCGGATCCGGCGAAGCCTCGCACACCCGTGAGCGCACTAAGCGGAACCGAATGGTAACAGTAGTCGTTTACGCTGCTAACATCGCAACGGGTCGTGTCCACGGACGAAGGCGCGGACGTGTCTTCCCACGACCGCTCATACCCGGATTTCGGGTACGGCGTGGTCTGCCCGAGGTCACCACCCAGGAACTCCGGGGCGTTGGTCGGATAACCGGGAATCCCGATAACCCCGCCGCAATTCCCACCGTTCCGACACAGGTTCTCCAGAGGCGCGAAGAACCCGCAGTTCGCCGAAGCGTAAGTCATTTCCGCCGAGATGACCGATCGCGTGTCCCCGATGGCCTGCGCTTCATTCGCGGAGACGCGAGCGCGAAGCAAGCTGGGGATGGCGATGGCGGCGATAATGCCGATAATCGCCACGACGATCAGAAGCTCGATCAGCGTGAACCCTTTTTGTCTACTCATTGTGTTGCTCCTTTTCCCTCTTACCCCTCCCAGGGGGTCGACTGTGTTTGTGCCCTGCCCTAACGTGCGACTTCTGGCCTTGCGGCTCGGTTGCCATCGACTTACCTGGGGCGAGGCAAGTTCGATACGGTCTATAGCAACCCGTATGCCAGACGTCCGGGAGGCGAAAGAGCCCCGCAAACTCTATAAATCGTTTGTTATTAATGAGATGACCAGGATTTGCCCTTGGCAGCAGAAACGGGGTCACTAGGAAGTTACCGAACTTGCCACTTTTTGTCAATGTGCGGATCACAAATTTTTTGATTTATGATTTTAGGTTGACAAAGACCATAAAACAGTGTACCATGTGGCCATGATGAAGAGACACAAGGCACCGTGCAAATCCCACCGCGAAGGTATCACGCTCATCCAATTGTACGACATGTTTCCCGACGAAGATGCCGCCCGTCAGTGGTTCGAGCAAAGACTGTGGAACGGCCAGCGGTGCTGCGGCCACTGCGGTAGCCTCAGAACCAGCAAAGCTTCTCACGCCAAGATGCCGTACTGGTGCACGGATTGCCGCTCATACTTCAGCGTCCGAACCGGAACGGCTCTTGAGTGCTCCCGACTGCCGCTTCGCAAGTGGGCGCTCGCCATCTACCTCGAAGTCACGAGTCTGAAGAGCGTTTCGTCGATGAAGCTCCACCGAGACATCGGCGTCTCCCAGCGTGCGGCTTGGTTTATGCTGCACCGCATTCGTGAAGCGTGGAAGCCCACTGCAAATTCATTCTCTGGCCCCGTCGAGGTAGACGAAACCTACTTCCGGCGGCAAGGCTCGCAACATGCACGCGCACAAGCGCGAGCAGGTCATCAAGGGTCGTGGCACCGTCGGCAAGACGGCCGTCGTGGGTGCGAAGGACCGCCGGACGAATCGCGTTACCGCCGCCGTTATCGACAACACAGACCAGCAGACGCTCCAAGGATTCGTGGCCGAACACGTCGTGGACGGCGCAAAGGTCTACACCGACGACCACCGAGGTTACGACGGCCTGCCAAACCACGAGACGGTCCGACACTCCGTTGCCGAGTACGTCAACGGCATGGCTCATACGAACGGGATTGAAAGCTTCTGGGCTACGCTCAAGAGAGCGCACAAGGGAGTTTTTCACAAAATGAGCCCGAAGCACCTACAACGCTACGTCGATGAGTTCGCCGGCAAGCACAACGTCAGGGACGAGGACACTATCGCTCAGATGGTCGTCGTGGCGGCGGGGCTGGTTGGGAAGCGGTTGATGTATCGGGATCTGGTTGCGGACAACGGGCTTTCCTCAGACGCACGTTCCTAGACCTCATCAACGCTCGGGCAACATTCTCTGGCGTCGCGTCTCCGTAGTCAGGTCGCTTCATGTTTCCTCCTTAACGGAATAGACGTCGCTGCCTACCTGATGGTCGGGTCGCAGTGCAGGTAGATGCTCCCCGTTGGCTTCAACACGCGTCGCATCTCAAGCAGCCGCGCAGCCATGTACGCCAGGTAGGATTTGTCGCTACTCGTCATTGCGGCAAGCAACACACGGTAGAGCGCTGGGTGCTTGGCTTCGATGAGGTCGATCCACTCCGCGTCCACATCGGAGAGTGTCCACGTGTCTTTGAACGCAGCCCCCGCCGCCTTGCTCCCAATCGGCGCCGCGTAGTTGGCCTTCGAGTTAAACGGCGGGTCGAGGTAAATCAGGTCCACCGACTCCGAATTCATGCCTCGGAGAATGGGTAGGTTGTCGCCAGTCCAGATCGTCTGGTTGGCCCAGTTGGGAACCACGCGAGGACTTTGCCACAGGTTCCGCTGTCGTGTCAATCTAAAATCATAATCCTCTCAGCAACCTCTTCGGCAAGATTTTCGGCTAGATCTAAATCTAGCCCCCTCAGTCGCTTCCCGCGTCCGGGGACCCATTTGTGGCATATGTAGTAGGACACTACCGCTTTTATACAAAATCTGGTATCTTTTTTCTTGACAGTCGGAGTTAAAGGAACGTATAAAGTCTTCACCGAACCAAGCCGCAGTGATTGATCAGTTTCGCGCTGAGGCTGGTCGTAGCGGCAAGGAAATTCGCACAACAGGATAGGCTTCTTAGGCGAGTTGGTGTCTATACTCGGACTGGCGCAGTGTCGTTTCTCCCTTTGGCGACACGGCAAGAGCCCGATTCGAGGGGTTGGAGGCAGGGGTAATGGCGACGTCGAAGAACGACATTTCGTTGATCGTGGACTCTAGCAAGACTGCGGGCGGTGCGGCCCGCGATCATGCTGGACTGAAATTCCAACGGTGCTTCACCAAAGAAGGCACGTCGCCCTTCGACAGCATCGAGTGGGAAAAACGAGATGCGGTCATTACCAACGAAAAAGGAGAAGTGATTTTCGAGCAGAGGGGTGTCGAAGTTCCCGCCGGCTGGTCGCAGATGGCGACGAACATCGTCGTTTCCAAGTATTTCCATGGCATGGAGGAGACCGGCGAACGCGAGCACAGTGCCCGACAGCTCATCGGCCGGGTCGTGGATACGTTGACCCGCTGGGGCACCGAGGGCGGCTACTTTGCAAGCGAAGCGGACGCCAATTGCTTTCACGACGAGCTCGCCTTCCTTTTGCTGAACCAATTCGCATCGTTCAACTCGCCCGTCTGGTTCAACTGCGGCATCGAAGCCAAACCTCAGTGCTCGGCGTGCTTCATCAACTCCGTTGAGGACACGATGGACTCGATTCTGTCGCTGGCCAAGACCGAAGGCATGCTCTTCAAGTGGGGCTCTGGCACCGGCACCAACCTCTCACCTCTGCGGAGCTCGCGCGAGAGGCTGTCAGGAGGCGGTATCGCTAGCGGTCCCGTTTCTTTCATGAAGGGCTACGACGCGTTCGCCGGTGTGATCCGTAGCGGTGGCAAGACCCGCCGGGCCGCGAAAATGGTGATCCTGAACATCGACCACCCCGACATCATGGACTTCATCGAGTGCAAGTCGCGGGAAGAGAAAAAGGCGTGGGCGCTCATCGATGCTGGCTACGATCCGTCCTTCAACGGTGAGGCCTACGCATCTATCTTCTACCAGAACGCGAATCACAGCGTGCGCGTCACCGACGAGTTCATGCAGGTGATTGAGGACAACGGCGAGTGGACGACGCGCGCCCTCACGGACGGTCGGCCGATGGATCGGTTTCCCGCCCGTGAGTGCCTTCGAAAGATAGCGGAGTCCACGTACTTGTGCGGCGATCCGGGTATGCAGTTCGACACGACCATCAACCGCTGGCACACTTCCAAGGCAACGGCTCGTATCAACGCTTCCAATCCCTGTTCCGAGTACATGTATCTGGATGACAGCGCCTGCAACCTGGCGTCACTCAACCTGATGAAGTTCCGGAAGGCGGACGGTACGTTCAACGTCGACTCGTTCCGCCACGCCGTGAACACCGTAACAACGGGTATGGAGATCATCGTCGGCAACGCCAGCTACCCGACCGAGAGGATCGCAAAGAACTCCCATGACTACCGTCCCCTCGGATTGGGCTACGCGAACTTGGGAGCCCTGCTCATGTATCAGGGGATTCCTTACAATAGCCAGAAGGGTCAGGACACCGGCGCCGCGATCACCGCGGTCATGACCGGCGAGGCTTACCTGCAGTCGGCGCGTATCTCGGCTTGTCTCGAACCGTTTGCCGGCTACGCCAAGAACAAGGAGCCGATGCTCGAGGTCATGGAGATGCACCGGGCGGCAACCGATCGCATCGACCCCGCGCAAGTCGAGCCCGATCTCTACCGCGCCGCGCGCGAGGTGTGGGATCAGACCGTCGAGGCAGGCCGCCAGTTCGGATTTCGCAACGGGCAGGCGTCGGTGCTCGCGCCGACCGGCACCATCGGCCTCATGATGGATTGCGACACGACGGGGGTCGAGCCCGATCTAGCCCTCGTGAAGTACAAGAAGTTGGTGGGTGGTGGGGTCATGAAGATCGTGAATCAGACCGTCCCCCCCGCGCTCGAGCGGCTGGGCTACCAGAAGCAAGAGGTCAAGGCCATCGTCGACTACGTGCACGAGAACGGTCACATCGAATGCGCGCCCGGCCTGCGCGAGGAGCATCTACCCGTGTTCGACTGCGCGGTCGTGCCGCCGGGCGGCATCCGATCCATTCACTACATGGGTCACGTCAAAATGATGGCCTCGGTCCAGCCGTTTCTCTCCGGCGCCATCTCCAAGACGGTCAACATGCCGCAAGAAAGCACCGTCGAGGAGATCATGCAAACCTACGTCGAGGCCTGGAAGCTCGGCCTCAAGGCCATCGCCATCTACCGCGACGGCAGCAAGCGCACGCAGCCGCTCAATACCATCGCCGCCGCCACGGACGGGGACTTGGAAAAACCGAAGCGGCCGGTGCAGAGAAGAATGCCCGTCGAACGGCAGGCCCTCACGCACAAGTTCAACATCGCGGGACATGAGGGCTACATCACAGTGGGCCTCTACGATGACGGAAACCCGGGCGAGATTTTCATCAACATGTCGAAGGAAGGCTCGACCGTATCCGGCTTGATGGACGCGTTCGCCCGCGCCATCTCCTACGCCCTACAGTATGGGGTTCCACTAGAGGTTCTGGTGGACAAGTTCTCCCACACTCGCTTCGAGCCATCCGGCTTCACCGGCAACCCGGAGATCCCTTACGCGAAGTCGATTACCGATTACATCTTCCGTTGGTTGGCCGTGAAGTTCATGACTCCCGAACAGCGATTGGCGGCGGGGGTCGTTCCGGCAACGACGGAGACGCCTAACAAGAAAGACAAGAAGGGTAACGCCAAGCCGGCAATCGCCCCATCCGCTGAGCGGGCAGACTTAAGAGGGGGAGCTTCGGATTCGGCTCCCCGGTTGTTCGAAGACGCTCCCCCCTGTTCCGACTGCGGGTCCATCATGGTGAGGAACGGGAGCTGCTACAAGTGTCTGAATTGCGGGACCACCAGCGGTTGTTCTTGACGACGAGGTTTCTTCGATAGAGGCGGCGCTGCGGGCGTAATCTCCGGGAACGTGATACACCTCATATTATTCACCGGTCGGAGCGAGTAAAAAAATATCCTTTCAAGGGAATGGCGGGCGCGGCCCCCACCTCCGCAAATCCTCCCATTCTAAGGCGTGACCAAGCGGCGAGTGTGGCCGCAGCAACGAGGAATGACTACCATGCCCCAATTCCAGGCGACCCGTTTCTTCAAGCTCTTGGCACTCTTGGTAAGTACCGCTATCCTTCCCCTGGCGCCTGGCGTTCCTCGAGTCCAGGCCGCGCATCAGGAAGCGCAGCCTCTCGGATCGCCTCTGATCACGCACGACCCGGTGGAGTGCGTCGTCGAGAACCAACACCCTCTCTTTCACGCCGCCTTGGAAACTCCCGGCGAGCTCCATACGGTCAAGCTCTACTTCCACGCCCAGGATTATTCGGACTACTACTACGTCGAAATGGTGGACCGGGGCGGCGACGTCTATGAGGCGTCTCTACCCATCGCGGCGGCCGAAACGGAAGGCATCGTCTACTACATCGAGGCCGTCGCTCTCTCCTTCAACACGTCCCGCACTGCAGAGTACGTCACCCTCCCTGGTCACGGCGGCGGAAGAGTGTGAGGACAGCGAAGAAGGGCCGCCGCCCATCGTCGTGGGAAGCACGACGCCGGGTGCGTCCGTCATCCCGCCCGGCTTCGCCGCTACGGGCATCGAGCGATTCATCAGCTCGACGGGAGCGACAACTGGAATCGGCGGCAGCGGAGCCTTGATTGCGGTCGCGATCGGAGGCGGCGCCGCCACCGCCGTTACCATCGGAGTCTTAGGAGGGGGTAACGACGACCCGGCTCCCGGGGCCCCGCCGCCAACCCCCGATCTTCCGGGGGGACCAACGACGCCCGGCCCCGAGCCCGAGGTACCGACCCCGTCGCCTGTTTCCATACCGATCCCGACCCCCCAGTGGTCGACATCAACGAGCCCGTCCGATTCGACGCCTCCTGCTCAGAGGCGGACGAGCCCCTCCTCATGGCGCAGCTCGCGGACAAGATCGAGACGTACCACTGGAGCTTCGGGGATGGCCGACCCGACAAGGAGGGTCGGGTCGGCAATCATGTTTACCTGCGTGGCGGGACTTACTTCGCGAGGCTCACCGTCACGGACTCCCTCGGCAATGAGGACTCGACGGAGATCGAGGTGACCGTGCGGGGTGACGTCGCTCCGCCGCCAGGAGGGGGAGGCGGCCCCGGCCCACCCCCACCGCCTCCACCACCACCAACGGACGCCGATCTGGGGGTCGACGGGGACCCAATCCCGGGCGGTTTTAGAGTGACCGTCTCAAACGCGGGCCCCCTGCCCGCCGACAATGTAGTACTGAACCTTAGCTGCGACCAGCCAATGAATGTGTCAGGTTTCTTCAACTGCACCCCTGCCGGCGCAAGTACTTCGAAAACCTGTACGGCTGCCTCCGTCGGCGTCGGTGGCAGTGGTTCCGTCGATGCCACGGTCCCGAGTTCAACGTTCTGCCAAGCGAGCGTTACGTCCGACACCCCCGACTCCAATACAAGCAACAACACCGCGAGCGGTATCGTGCCACAACGATCCCCGGATCTGATTCCCACGACCCTTGACACGTCTTTTTTCAGCCGGCTCGACGTCCCACCCGCGGACGGGACCGTGCGCGGACAGGTGGTCGTAAACGGCGCAAGCCTACAAGAAACGAACAACAGCGCACCGTTCCGCCACCAGGTGAAAGGACAGAAAGGCCGAAATACCGTGGAGGCTCGCTGGGTCGCTGGAACCGGTGGGGGCCGGTGGGTCTTCAACTTCACGAACGCGCCGCACTTCGTTGCCGGCAGTTTGGCCGTAGAGTCCGGACAAGTGATCGTTCAGGAGCCGAGCAGGATTGTTTTTAGGGTGAGTCCTTCTGCGCCACCGATTCGGTTCCACTACCGGCTTTCGCAGTAGCCGGCGTAATCTTAGGCTGCGGCGGCGTCGGCGAGCACGCCCAACGCAATGTCCTCGGTAACTTCCTGAAGGACGACCTCGGCGAACGTGTTCCGTAGCGGTCGTGAAGACACGACGCTTATCCGAAGGTAGTTGTCGGTGAGGCCGGTCCACAAGCCGTTCTCGTCTTGCTGCTCGAAGAGCACTTCCACCGGACGGCCGATGTAACGCGCGGCGAACGCGCGGCGCTTACGGCGCGAGAGTGTGCGAAGCCGACGACTCCTCTCCTTGATGACCTCGGGAGCGACATGCCCGTTTTCGCGCGCCGCTCGGGTGCCATAACGCTTGGAATAGCTGAAGACGTGGAAATAGGATAGCGGCAGCTCTTCCAGAAGCTTTTCGGTTCGAGCGAAAGACTCCTCGGTCTCCCCAGGAAAACCCACGATGAGATCCGTCCCCAAGCCGACCTCAGGAACCCGGCGAGCGACACCCTCCACGAACTCGCGATACTCGTCGACCGAGTAGCGACGATTCATACCGTTCAGCACGGAATCGTCGCCGCTCTGCATCGGCACGTGAAAATAGTTGCACAGCTTGTCCGACCGCGCCATGTAATCCACGAGAGCCGGCTCTATGGTCGTCGGTTCGATTGAAGTGATGCGGATTCGCCGCAGCCCGTCGACGTCTTCCAGCCTCTTCACGAGATCGAAGAAGGAATACCCCTCCGCCTGATAGCGCCCGATGTTGACGCCGGTCAAGACGAGCTCTCGATGACCGCGCGCCACGAGCTCTCTGGCCTCACGGAGCACGTCGTCCGACTTGCGGCTCCTCTCCCTTCCCCGGGTGAAGGGAATGATACAAAAGGAGCAGAAGAAATCGCATCCGTCTTGCACCTTGAGGTTGGCGCGCGTCGTCGTGTACTCGCCCGTGCCCTCGATTTCGAAATCCGCGTCGTCGATGAGCTGGGAATGCAACACGACCGGATCGGGAAGCTTTCGCGGACGATCGATGAAGGCGGGAAACTTCATCTTGTACTCGGTGCCCACAATCATGTCCACGCCGGGGATGCGTCGCAGGGCTTCCAGCCCGACCTGGGCATAGCAGCCGGTGACGACCACGAAGGCTTGCGGCGAGCGGCGGAGCGCCTGCCGAATGACGTTACGACACCGGGCTTCTCCGTGCTCCGTCACCGAGCACGTGTTCACGACCGCGAGATCGGTCGGCTCGCCCCACTCGACCATCGAGTAGCCTTTGGCCTTGAAGGCACCGGCCAGAACGGCCGTCTCGGTCTGGTTCAAACGGCAGCCTAGAGTGTAGAAGGACGCTCTGTACAAAATGGGTCTCCGGATATTCCCGGCAAGTATAGCACGCGCGTTTTCAGTCGAGGAGGACAAGATGCAGCTCGCGGGGGCCGTGTACTCCCACGGTGTGAACCAGCTCGATGTCCGCCGTGCTGCTGGGGCCGGTGACGAACGTCAGCGCGCTGGGTAGGCTCTCATCGCGGGCGGCTACGCGTTCGAAGAGCTCACCGAGCTCGAAAACGATGTCCCGGGCACGCAGCACACCGATATGAACGGGCGGTACCAGAGAGATAGCGCGCCCTTCCGCGGGTCTGGCAAGAAGAACAAGAGTTCCCGTCTCCGCCACTCCGTAGTCCACGCCCGTCAGTCCCACTGCTGATGAGAACGCGGACTCCCGGATATCCTCCCGAGCATCGACTCTCGCATCGCAGACCGTGGACTCGATCCCGGCTTCGAAAAAGGCGCGGTCGAGATCGATCTCTTCCAAGACCGGCGCTCGCGTTTTTACCAGACGACGCACCGCCGCTGAACGCAGAGTTTCGATGAGTTGCCTTCGCGCTTCACCGAGAGAGCCGGCCCGGCGTACCACACCCCCCACCGCCTCGAGCTCCATGGCGAGCCGGTCCGCCAACTCGCGCTCGGTGAGCTTGGGGGGAGCCGGTGACTCTACGCGAGGCTCAGTGCTGGGAACGGCGCGATGCGAACGCAGCCGAGCGAGAAAAGCGTCTTGGTGCATGGATTTCTTAGTCTTGCTTTCGCTTCCAACGGTCGCGGAAGCTTTCCCGGGCCGGGGCGGGAAAATCCCGAAACCGGCTCCACGCGGATAGTCCCGGCGGATGCGACATCACCCCGTTGGTGGCGAACGGGCGCGAAAGCCAGTAGGACAAACGGGACGCTACCCGATAGCGGACCGGAGAGCTCATGACGAAAGCGAACAAGCGCACCATGATGCGTTCCCCGATGCGACGCGCCCCGTTCCCGGACACGACCTTCTCACGTTGCTCCAACAATAAATGCGGGATGTTGATCCGCACCGGACAAACGTCGCGACAGGCCCCGCACAAAGAAGAAGCGAACGGCAGCTCGGCGGCTCGATCGTGCCCCACCAGCGATGGTGTGATGACCGATCCGATCGGTCCTGAGTAGACCGACCCGTAGGCGTGTCCACCCGCGTGGCGATAAACAGGACAAGCATTGAGACAGGCCCCGCACCGTATGCAGTAGAGGGATTCCTGAAGACGAGGATCGGCCAGCAGCCGCGAGCGACCATTGTCCAGAACGATGAGGTGGAACGCTTCCGGGCCGTCTTCCTCCCCTTCGCGCCTGGGCCCGGTGATGACGGAGACGTAGCTCGACATCTTCTGCCCGGTTGCGCTGCGCGCCAAGATTTTCAGGAACACCGCCAGAGAGGCCAAATCCGGAATGACCTTCTCCATGCCCATGACCGCGACGTGGACGCGTGGAAGAGACGTCGAAAGCCGCGCGTTTCCCTCGTTCTCGACGATGACCACGCTTCCCGTCTCCGCGATCGCGAAGTTCACACCGGTAATCCCCATGTCGGCCTGGCGAAACTTCTCTCGCAGGTGCCGCCGTGCCTCCTGCGCCAGCTCCTCGTGGCGTGACAGGCGCGGCGAACCAAGCTTCTCGACGAAGAGATCGGTCACATCGTCTTTGGATTTGTGGATCGCCGGAGCAATCAGGTGTGACGGGGATTCGCCGGCGAGCTGAATGATGTACTCGCCGAGATCGGTCTCAATCGGCTCGACGCCCGCTTCCTCGAGCGCTTCGTTCAAACCGATCTCCTCGGTCGTCATCGACTTGCTCTTGACCACGAGGTGAGCCCCATATTGGCCCGCAAGACCGACGATGATCTCCCTAGCCTCCGCGGCGTCGGCGGCCCAATGAACCGTGCCACCCATCCGCCGTACCGAATCCGCTAACTGGCCAAGATACCGATCCAGATCGGCAAGCGTCCTTTGTTTGACACTCCGTGCCTGGTCCCTAAACGCGTCACCATCCGGGTAGATGGCGAAAGCGTTGGTGCGAACGCCCATGAATCGGACGGTAGCCTTGGTCAGGGCATCTTGAAGCTTCTGATCGTCAAGCGCTCGACGGGCGTTCTCGGAGAATCGATCGGAGCTCAGTCGCATGGGCTACTCGTACGAAGACTCACTGGCCAGGACGCGAGCCACATGCACCGCACGCAGTCGACTCTTTCGTCGCTTCAAGGTGCCGTCGAGGTGCATCAGACAACCGCAATCGGTCGCAGTCAAAACGTCCGCGCCGCTCGCCTCCAACGCGCGAAGTTTGTCGTTCAGGATCGCTTCCGACAGCTCCGGCATCTTGACCGAGAACGCGCCGCCGAAACCGCAGCAGACGTTCGCCCCCTCGAGCTCGACCAGCTCCAGTCCTTTGACTCCGTGCAACAACTCCCGCGGTTGTTGATGGACTCCGAGCTCGCGAAGAAGGTGGCAGGAGTCGTGGTACGTGACCTTTCCGAGACCGTGCGCCCCCTCGGAACGAAATCCCTTCTTGCTGAGAAACTCCGTCAGCTCGAAGACGCGGCTCGACAGCTCCTCCGCGCGCTTCTTCCAGTCCGGCTCACCCTCGAAGAGCTCGGGATAGAAAACGCGCACCATGGCCGTACAAGAGCCCGATGGAGCGACGATGACCTCGTAAGGCTCGAAGATCTCGATGAAGCGACGCGCCAACCGGCGGGCCTCCTCCCGATAACCCATGTTGAAGGCGGGTTGCCCGCAGCACGTCTGCGCCTGAGGAAACTCCGGCCGGCAGCCCACCCCGGCCAGACAAAACACGGAGGCTTCACCAACTTCCGGGAAGAATTCGTCGACGAGGCAGGTAATGAAAAGCGCAGTGCCCTTAGCCATGAGATATCCGGACGCCGAGACTAGCCCGGCGGCCAGCCCATAGCGCGGCCGCTCAACAAATGAAGGTGGACGTGGAAGACGGTTTGACCCGCCCATTCATTGCAGTTCATGACCAATCGATAGCCCTTTTCGGCAATTCCCTCTTCGCCTGCCAGGTCACGGGCCTTCAGCACGAGTTTCCCGATCAATTCGACATCTTTTTCGCCAAGATCGTTCAAGGTAGAAACGTGTTTCTTGGGGATGACTAGAATGTGTATCGGTGCCTGCGGGTTGACGTCGCGAAAAGCATAGATGTGCTCGTCTTCGTAGACCGCCGTACTCGGTATACGTTTGTCGATAATTTTACAGAAAAGGCAATCCATGGTCATCGGCTCCGGCTCCGCATGTTACGCGGAACGACCACGGGTCGTCAACGAAGGCCCGCTCCGTGTTATAGTGCCGCCTCACTAACGCGCGAGCGAGGAGGTCTGAAACGAATGGCGCAGAAGTCGGAGCTGTTGAGCCGCGGTCACACCAAACTAACCCTAGCCGCGGCCACGCTGATGCTGGAGGCGGCCGAGCGCAAATCGCGGGAGATGGGCCTGGCGATGGACATCGCCATCTGTGATGAGGGCGGAAACCTCTTGGCCTTTCACCGCATGTTGGGAGCCAAGATCACGAGCATCGAGGTCGCTATTGGTAAAGCCTTCACCGCCGCGGCGACCGGCGTTCCCACGGCTAAGTATGGCGAGATGGCCGGAGCCGGAAAACCCGCCTTCGGCATCAACGTCAGCAACGCCGGGCGGTTCATGATCGTTGGCGGCGGACTCCCGATTCGAATCGATGAAGAGCTCCTCGGAGGCATTGGTACGAGTTCGGGAACTTCCGATCAGGACGTGGTCGTGTCGCAAGCCGGCATCGACGCGCTTCTCGCCGCTCTCGCTTGAGCCCGCGGCGTTTGGTCGCCGGCAACTCTTCTTGTAGGCTGTGGCTGGCTCTGTTACGATGCCAACACCTTCGCACCCGACGAGTGGATGACAATGCATCATGCCCACCGCGCTACTAGGACTCTTGCTTCTTCTTCAGCAGGCCCCTGCGGGTCTTTTTCAGAACGATCCGGATGAGCCGGGTGAAAGTGACCCGGTGGTCGAGGCAACCCAAGAACAAGAAGCGCCGCGCTACGGCATCTCGGCAGATTTCGATTGGAGTTTCAGCAACTCGGAGAAGAGTCCCCTCGACGCGACCTTCTACGGTGACAACCTCCTCAGTTGCTTCGCGTCTCGCTGCTCTTCAACTTTCAGGCTTCCAACCGAGTCGGCCTCTATGTGAATCTCACGTCGGAGAACGGCGGGTCACCGCATCTGTACGGAGGCTTCGTTCGCCTGGGCTCCTTTCAGCGACAAGAATTTCTGGGTGCAGGCGGGAAAGATCCCGCAAGCTTTCGGCGCGTTCCCAGAGCGCTGGTATCCATTGGTCAACCCGTTAGTCGGCAACCCGCTCATGTGCTCATACCTGACGTCACTGCAAGCCCGCAGCGTCCCGGAGAATGCCGGGGACTTGTTGAGCCAACGAGGCAATGGGTTCTCGTCCCAGTTCGGCGGCCCGGGCGGAAGTTCGCCACACGCCGGCATGCCCATGATCCAGATCTTTAGGTGGAGCGCTGGCGGGATCGGCTAGGAAGTGTCGGTCCGTTCGAGTATCTGGACGGCGTCACGGCGGGAAGCGTTTCCAACCCACTCCAGGTCGACGACAACGGAGGCACACAAGTCTTGGGAAGAGCTCGTTTCCGTCCTTCGCCGGCCGTGAACGCGGGCATCTCCGCGGCGCACGGCCCATATCTCGCCGATCTCTCCGAGCAGGCCCTGGACGGCAGGCCTCGCGACTCCTTTCATCAAACCGCCCTCGGGGGGGATTTTTTTTATGGTGGAGGTCATCTTCTTCTGTACGGTGAACTGGTATGGTCGCGCTGGGATAGCCCCAACATCGACGAGCCCCTCGATGCGACGTCAGCGTTCGTCGAGTACCGCTGCCGATGTAACGCGAACGTCGTCACCGCACCGGCGGCGACGAAGCTTCAGCCCGGAGGCCGCTACTCGGTGGAGTTCGCGACCGAAGTGGCCATCAGCAAGTACCTGGACCATATGCCTCTCGAGCGCCAGGTTCGGATGATGCGCCGCGAAGGGCTAGATATCGACAGCCAGACGCTGTGGGACCAGCTGAACGTACTGGCACGTCATCTGAATCCGGTGTACGACGCTCTGGGAGAGAAGGTTTTGGAGTCACCCGTCATCCACGCCGACGAAACGCGGTGGCCTCTGATGGGCTCGATGAAGAAGTCGGCGGGCACGGTGTGGGGCGTTTCGAGTCCGGACATCGCGTACTACCGAATGCTGCCGACGAAATCGACGGAAGATGGCCAAAAGGTGCTGGGGACCTACTCCGGCATCGCGGTTGTGGACGGCTACGCGGTGTACGAGGTGCTAGCTCGTGCCGGTCCAGACGGCTACGCGGCTCGTGCCGGTCCACAGTTTCGTCTCGCCCACTGCTGGGCGCACGTGAAAAGAAAGTTCGACGAAGCCAGCGAGCACTACCCGCAAGCTTGCTCCGAAGTGCTTCGTTTGATCGGAGAGCTGTACGAAGTCGAACGCGAGGTCCCGGGTCCGTTTCCCGGCGATGAAAAAGCTCAGAAACTGAGACTTCGTTTACGCAAGCAACGTTCGCAGCGGATCTTGAAAGCGATTCGGCAATGGGGCGAGAGCCAAAGAGGATTGCCGCGAAGCGACTTCGGCAAGGCGGTCCGCTACATGCTGGAGAGATGGGAGACACTCACGCTGTTCGCCGAAAACCCTCTCGTCTGGCTTGACAACAATCACGCCGAGCGCGCCCTGAGGGAACCTGTCGTCGGTCGCAAAAATCACTACGGCAGTCGAACGAAACGCGGAACCGACGTCGCAGCGCTGTTCTACACCCTGTGCGAGACCGCGAAGCTTCAGAACGTCGACCCCAGGGCCTACATGCTCGAAGCGGCCTACGCCGCTATCAACCAGCCAGGAACCGTGTTACTCCCCGACGCCCTACGCGACAACTCCGCTGCGTAGCTTCTCCTCCGAATCGCGACGTCCCAACCCGCTCCAGTGGGGCACGGCGAGGAGTTACAAAGAGAAATGGTCATGGCCGTAATGGGGCCAAGGACTACACAGGCGCCAAACAGGAGACGGTGAGCCATGGCGAAGTGAAAGCGGGCGGCCCATGCCCCGAGCCTCTGTGCCAAGGCAAGCTCTATGACACCCAAGCTCCGAGAAAGGATGTGGAGCTGAAAGCTCAGCCCCCGATCCAGGCGACGGTATACGAACGCCAGATGCTGCGATGCGCAGGTTGCCAGAAGACGTTCACCGCGCCGCTTCCGCCTCAGGGCCGTCGTGCGGATCCGGCCGTGCCTCTTCAACGAGCGAGTCGGATCCAGAGCGAGTGTTGAATCAGATCTTGGTGGGGGTATCGACCCGAAATTACGAATCGAGTCTGGACAAACCCGCGGCCAAGTTGAAGTCTCGTGGCACGAGTAAGAGTGCCGCCAGCCGTCACCTCGTGAGCCAGACGACTAAGAAGCTCGAGGAATACCTGTCTCGGCGGCTAGAGGAGTTCGAGCTTGCGGCACTGATGCTGGATGGCCTTGAGGTGGCCGGACAGACCGTCGTCGTAACTCTCGGTATCACAATAGATGGAACGAAGGTGCCCCTGGGTATATGGCTGGGCTCGACGGAGAACTCTCGGGTGTGCACCGCGATGTTGCAGGACCTTCTCGAGCGAGGCTTGCGCGTCGATGAGTCGATTCTCTGCGTAGTGGACGGAGGCAAAGGCATCCGCAAGGCACTCGTCGATGTTTTGGGGGACCTCGCGGTCATCCAAAGGTGCCAGATCCATAAACTCCAGAATCTTCGCTCGTACCTTCCCAAGTCTCGTCACGCCTACGTGCTCCAGACGATGAAGGAAGCCTACAAGTGCAAGAGTGCCGACAAGGCGCGCAAGCGACTTCAGGCATTGGTGTCGTGGCTCGAGCGAAACGGTAAATTGTAGGTATTCTCGACGGTGATGAGGCTGGTCTGGGATCGATGATAGTTCTTGGGGCGGATGGCCTTCCGCATGGCCTCGACTTCCATGGCGCCGTCTTTGACGGGGATGGGACGGGGTAACGCGCCGGAGATGGCGGCCATGGCGCCCATCTCGAAGTTATAAATATGACTAAGCTCTTCGGTGATGACCTCGTCGCCGGGCTCGGTGTGGAGCTTGACCGCGATCTGGTTTCCCATGGTGCCGCTGGGTACGAAGACCGCAGCTTCCGTGCCGAGCATCGCGGCAGCCTTTTCTTGCAACTTGTTGACGGTGGGGTCTTCGCCGTAGACGTCATCGCCCACCTCGGCTTCAGCCATGGCGCGGCGCATCGCCGGCGTGGGTTTGGTGACGGTGTCGCTTCTGAGATCGATGACACTCACAGGAAGATCTCGAAGACTTCGTTCGAGACGAGAAATCCCTTCTCGCTGAGCCGGAGGACGCCGTCCGAGACGTTGACAAGGCCCAGGTCGACGAACGGCTTGAGTCTGTCGCCGTATCGATCCATGACGGAGACACCGTACCGTTTTCCGACTTCCCGGAGGGAGACACCCTGCACGCGGCGCAGGCCCGTGAAGAGGTGCTCGGCGGCGCGCCTCTGTGGCTCGTAGGGCTCGGTCGTTTCGGTGGCGACGCCGGACTGATGGATCTTTTCGACGTACCGTGCAGAACTTCTCACGTTCCAGTAGCGGGCGCCTCCGTAATAAAAATGCGCGGAAGCTCCGAAGCCAAGGTACGGCTGGTCGGTCCAGTACTTGAGATTCTGCCGGCTCTCGAAACCCGGACGCGCGAGGTTCGAGATTTCGTAGTGTTTGAGCTCGAGCGCGGTCAAAGCTTCGCGCACCAGGCGGTAAGACTCCAACGTGTTGACGTCATCGGGGAGCTCGAGGTTGCCGAGGGCTTCCTCCTTGGCCATCGGTACTTCGGAGCCGAGCTCCAGGATGTAGACCGAAGCGTGCTCGGGTCGCAACTCGGGAAGTCGCTCTAGATCCTTTGTGAGATCTTCGCCGGGTAGGCCCACCATGAAGTCCATATTAAGGTTGGTGAGGCCGACGCTGCGGGCGTCGCGGAACGTCTCGCGGATCTCCTCGGCGCCGTGTTGGCGTCCGATCGCCTGGAGCACCTTATCGTTGAGGCTCTGTCCCCCCACCGAGAGCCGGTTGACACCGGCGGCGACGTAACCTTTCAGAGTCTTCCGATCGGCGGTTTCGGGGTCGAGCTCGATGGAGACCTCGGCGTCGGCTGCGACCTGAAAGCGCCAGTGCACCGTTTCCAGGATCTCGCGAAGCTGATCGGAGTTCAGAAGGGATGGCGTGCCGCCACCAAAGTAAATCGAGTCGACGTGGAGAGGATCCTTCTTCCCTCCCGGGCGGGCACCGACGATCTCCCGTTTCAGCGCCTTGAAATAAGCCTTTTCGAAATCCTGTTGGCGAGGTGCCGTGGCAAAGCTGCAGAAAGGACAGATGGTGCGGCAGAACGGGATGTGGATGTAGATTCCGAGCGGCTCAGATGATTTCGACATCGGTCTCCTGCACCCAGCCGGTGAGGCCGTTGGGCAGTCTAATTTGTAGCCAGCCCTCCCGTCCACCGAGCACGGAGACCTTGAGTCCCTCGTGAATCTCCGCTAACTGCGGATTGGCCTCGCCCGGACCGCTGCGAACGTCCAGCGTTTGGACGAGCGCGATGGCCTCCTCACTCCCTCCCGACGATTGCACCTTGGCGGTCAATACTGTCGCCGAGACGAGAGTGATGGCTCCCACGGCGACCAGAGTATAGATCGCCGGCGTCCGAAAACGGGGCCAAATTCCCAGAATCAGGATCGAGGCGGCAACGCCGCCGAGCACGAAAGAAAGACTCAAAAGCGCGGCGCAGAGATCGGGGTCGAGCGCGTTGTATAGATCCACCGCCCAGGCCACGTACGACGGCATCGGCGGCCGCTGCACCACGTCCACGATGAGCTCGTTGGCGAAGACGAGATTGGCTCGCGCGTCCTCGTCGCCCGGTATCTCGCGGAGCGCGCGTTCATAATTAAGGATGGCGGGTCCGAGGCGGCCGCTCTTGAAATAGGCGTTGCCGAGATTGTAGTAGATGGCGCCATCGTCGATGCCCTGGGCAAGCAGCGCTTCGTATTGCTCGACGGCTTCCTGGAAGCGACCCTCGCGGTAAAGCTCTTCGCCTCGTTGGAATACGTCTTGAGGAGACTGCGTGAAGAGGAAGCCGGTTTCGAATACGTCCTGAGGCGAAACGGACTGCGCGAGGAGAAAGCCAGCGAGGAACCAGGCGCTCATCCGAGATGTTTGTCCAGGACAACGATGGCCCGCTCGGCGCGCTCGAGCAGCTCTTCCATCTCCTGGCGGGTCCTTTCTCCGGGGGTGAAACGGGCGAACTCGCAGGCTTCGATGGTCTCGAGATAATCCTTGCGTGTCGGCTCGGGGACGCCGCGCTCGGCGAGCATCGTGTCGATCTGCTGCGTGGTCAGTCCCGAGTGACTGGCTTCCGCCTTGTCCGCAACGTAACCATAAAGCGCCGCGGCGGTGACTTCGTAGAAATCCTTCGCGTCACCGTGGGCCGCTTTGGCGGCAAGTTTCAGTCGTCCATGCGCTTCCTTGCGCGCCCGGCGGCGGCGAAAGACTCCTTGTTGCGATGCTTCTGTGTCTTGCTTCCAGCGGTACGCCACCAGTCCGAGGTTCCAAAACAAGGGAAGCGCGAGCGTCGCGTAGAAAAGGCCGCTGCGGTAGAAGGGCTTCCGCTGGGCACCGAGCTCCGCGGGCGCGGGTTTAAGATAACGCACGTCACGCTGCATCAAGCGCACTTCCGAGCGGGGAACCGTCACCGGGGCACCCACGAGTGCACCAGCGCCTTCGACTTCGAGGGTCAAGGGATCGGCGCTCGTTTCGACGTATTGCTCGGTCGCGGGATCGAAATAGGAAAAACTCAAGGGGCCCACCTGGTATCGGCCTGGCGAGCTCGGCACGAGGACGAACTCCCAGCGTTTTTCGCCGCCGAAGCCCGAGGAACTGGCGTTCAGTTTCTCTTCCGTCTTGGGATCGTAGGCCCGAAAGTTTTCGGGGGTGGGAAGTTCGGGAACTTCCACCGTCTTGAGATTCCCCTTCCCTTGGACGACGACCTCCACGGTCAGCGGATCGCCGGCGGCCACGGTCTCTTTGTTGATTTCCAATCCGAGCTCGTACTGACCGACCGCACCCGAAAAATTCCGTGGCCTGCCTTCCGTCGGCAGAGGTTTCACCTCGAGTGTGACGGGCTGGCTGGCTCGCCGGATGGTATCCGTGGACCGGAAGAAGAACGAATCGAACGGATCGGACGAGGCGCGAACCCCCATAGAGAACGTGGCGGGCCCAATCGTCGCCTCGCCCGCCTTGGTGGGAAACAAAACGTTCTTCTGGTTGATGTCGAAGACGTAGAACATTTCGCCATCGATCGTGGTCTCCTGCGGTCCGGGGTCTCTTGCCGCCTGGACTTCTTCCACCCAGAATCCGGTGAGCTGCGGGCGCTGATCGATATCGAGGCCCACGATCGGCACCTGGGTGTAGAGCCGGTAGTTCAAGATGACTTGTTCACCCACGTACACGGAGGGACTGGAGAGCACGGCTTCGACGAAGACCTTGCCGGTCGTGGTGTTCCGTCGTCGCGGCGGGGAAAAACGGTCGAAGCGATTCGGTGGACGACTCGAGGCACCCCCCCCGGCACCCAGCACCGAACCGGAGACGACATCTACCTCGATGGGCTCGGTAAGATACTCGGTTCCTTGATAGGTGACGGAGATGGAGTCGATGACGTGCTTACCTTCCCGAACCGGCGTCATTCTATAGATGATGGCGCGCGTGGCCGACATCTGCCCGTTGATCCATTGGATGCTCGTCGACTGGGATTGGCCTGCCACGCGAAATCCATCGTGTTGGGGAAGTGTCGGTGCGCTGGCGCGACCCAGGCCGTCTCCGTAGATGGAGACGGTGAGCTGGAGGTCGTCGTCCATGCCGATGCGGTTGGCGTTGACCGAGGCCTCGACGCGGATGTCTTGTGCCTGGACCTCCGGTGATAGGAAGGCAAACAATAAGAGAGGGATCCAGCCGAGCCCAATCCGGCTTTTCATGACATTTTTTCCCGAAAACCGACCCATTCTAGCTCAGGACCATGGCGGGCGGGTGAGAGCTCACCAGTCCCTGCCGGAGCCGGGGGTCCGCATGCGCTGATTCTCCTGCTGTTTTCTTTGCTCGGCCCGCTCCATCTCGGCGAGGGCCGCCAGGATTCGCTCCGCCTCTTCCCTGCTCATGCCCTGGGGCTGGGCTTCTTCGCGCCCTTCAGATGGATTGGGTGCCTGGGACGGATCTTGCTGCTGCTCTTGCTCGCCCTGTGACGGATCCTGCTTGCCCTGCCGATCTTGCTGTTCCTGATCGCCTTCTTCGGAGCTCTCCTCTCCGTCTTGTTGCTGTTGTTGCTGTTGCTCTTGTAATTTCTGAAGGGCCAGCTCGAGATTCTGCCGCGCCTCCAGATCCTGGTCGTCGACCTTCAGTGCCTCTTTATACGCGTCGATGGCCTCGGGATAACTCTGCGCGCGATAGTGGACGTTGCCGCTGTTGTAATGAGAACGCGCTTGGACTTCCGGGGAGCCATCGAGCGCCGTCCGGTACTCCTCGAGGGCCTTGTCCATCTCCTGCTTCCGGAAGTGAACGTTTCCGATGTTGTAATGGATCTCCGGCGCGTCGGGCGATTGCTCCTGGGCCTGAGTGAACGCCACCAGTGCCTCGTCGAGCTTCCCCTCTTCGTAGAGCCCGGCGCCCTCCTTGTTCTTTTCGTTGACTCCCCCGCCGAAGACCTGCAGGAGAACGATCGGAGCCCACCAGGCTCTCATGCCGCGGCCTCTTTCTTGCGACGGCGGCCGCGGGGGATAGCGCTCTCGGCGATCAGAAAAGCGACCGCGAAGCCGAGCGGCCAGTAGTACCGTTCTTCGTATCGGGTGAAGAGCTGCGCGGTGAGCTCCTTGCTCTCCATCGACGCTACGAGCTCGGCGATCTCTTCGACCTCGGTCCCCTCGTCGCTGGCTCGGAAGTACTCGCCCCCACTCGCCAGCGCGATCCGTGCCAGCGAGTCTTCGTCCAAACGGCTGAGCACGGGTTGCCCAGCTTCGTCTCGTTTGTAGTCCGTGATCTCGCCCCGCGAGTCGCGGATGGGAATGGGATCACCCGCAGCCGTTCCGACCCCAACGGTGTGGACGACGACGCCCTCTTCGCTGGCTTGCTCGACCACTTCCATCGGATCGCCCTCGTGGTGTTCCCCGTCGGTGAGCAGGACGACGACCTTGTATTTCGATTCCTTGGACACGAAGCCGCGTCTCGCGGCGTCGATGGCGCTGGCTACGTTCGTTCCCGTCGCCGCCACGGCGCCCGTGCTGACGGAATCCAGAAAGATTCGGACCGCACCGTCGTCGAGCGTGAGGGGGCATTGAACGAAGGCGCTCCCGGCGAAAACGATGAGCCCGACCCGATTCCCCTGCAGGTGGTCGATGAGGTTCGCGGCCATGTGACGCGCCTTCTCCAAGCGCGAGGGCGCGACATCGGTGGCGTCCATGCTGAGAGAGGTATCGAGCGCGACGAAAACGTCGACGCCGGTTCGCACGACTTCCTCGGTCCTTTCTCCCCACTGCGGTCGCGCCAGGGCGAGCACCAGGAAGAAAACGCCGGCGAGGACCAGCCCGCTCTTCAGGCGATCGCGTACCGGGCTCAGGGACTGCGATAGCTTCGCCACCAAGCTTTGGTCCGCGAAAGCCGCTGTTGCTTTCCTCTTTCGCCGCACCGACCAGAGAAAAAGAGCTCCCAGCAGCGGCACGAGCCACAAGAAGTACAGCGCGGAGAGGTTGGCGAATTGCATTTCTATGGAATGCTCAATAGACGGGTTCGCGAAAGGAGCGACTCCGCGAGGAGTAGCCCCAACGCCACCGCCATGAAATAAGGTGCGAGCTCGGTGTACTGAACGTATTCTCTTTGCTCGATCTCCGTTTTTTCCAGCTCGTCGATCTCCCGGTAGACCTCGACGAGAGATTCCGCGTCCGTGGCCCGAAAGTACTTTCCTTCGGTGAGCTGTGCGATGTCCTGGAGGGTCTTCTCGTCGATCTCGACCATCACTTCCTGATACACGGTGCCGTAGATAGGATCCTCGAATGGGAAAGGCGCGAATCCGTCGCGGCCCGCTCCCACGGTGTAGATCTTAATCCCGAATGTCTTGGCCAGCTCGGCGGCGGTGAGAGGATCGATCTCGCCGCGATTGTTCACGCCGTCGGTGAGGAGAATGATAATGCGACTCTCCGCCTTCGAGTCCTTTAGTCGGTTGACGCTGGTGGCAATGGCGGTGCCGATGGCCGTGCCGTCTTCGATGGCACCTATCTGGACGTCTTCGAGAAGCGTCTGCAGCACATCGTGATCGATGGTGAGAGGGCACTTGGTGAGCGCGTGAGCCGCGAAGACGACCATCCCGATGCGGTCGTGCGGTCGGGACCGGATGAAGTCGGCGACCACTTCTTTGGCCACGTAGAGTCGGTTGCGCGGCTTGAAGTCCTCGGTCTTCATGCTGCTCGAGATGTCGACGGCGAGCAGAATGTCCACACCCTCGGTGAGCACCTCTTCGCTGCGCGCGCCCGCTTGGGGTCGCGCCAGCGCGACCAGTACCAGCGTCAGCGCCAGCATCCTTAGTATGAAGGGCAAGACGGACAAGCGTACCCAGATCGAGGGCCGCAGCACGTTCAAGGGGCGAAGATCGGAGTACAGGAGCGTGGGCCTCTTCTCGCGAAGCTTGTAATGTAAATAGATGAGAGCCGGCACGATGAGAAGCCCGAGCACCAGCCAGGGATAAGCGAGCCGCGTCATCGCTGGGTCATCCTTGCTCTCTCTGGCCTACCGTCTCGGCAACGTCGTCCACAGTTGGCAGCGGTGGCGCGGGCTTCGTCGCCTCGATGAAGCGGAAACTCTCCGGCACCATCCGATTAGACTCCTCGTCGGGTGGGATGACGCGGGCGAATTTCACGAAATCGGAGGTCACCAGGATCTTGTCGAGCTGACTCTGCGCTTCCCGCGGGATACCGGTGCGTTTCAAGCCTTTCTGGATCTCGGGCGTGGTCCTCTCGAGAAAAGGCACGCCGTAACGGCGTCCCGCGTACCGCTTCATGATCTCGGCGAGCTCGATGTAAAAGCGCCGCACCTCGCCCTTCTGCAGCCATCCCGCCTCGACGAGCCTACGGAGAGCGGACTCGGCTTCGACCTCCGGTGGCGGAAGCGGCAAAGACGGCGGCTCGACCATCGACTCGGGCTGCTTCCTCGAGAAGCGCCTATATAGAAGATAGGCGACCGCAGCCACGAGGAGAGCCCCGAGCAACCACCATAGCCATCCCCACTCCCGCGGTATGGGAATATCCGCGACCGGATCTTTGATGTCGTGGATATCCGTCACCTCGGGAGTCAATGAGGTGCCCAGCACAATGGGAATGGGCTCGGTCTCGATGGAGGCGAGCTCCCCGGACTCGTCTCGATATTCCACTTTGATGGGCGGGACGGCAATTTCTCCGGGGAGCCGATACGTCGCGAGACGTAACGTGACGTGGTTTTCCACCGGGCTCGAAGGCTCGCTACTTCCTTCGTCGGCGTGCTCGACGCGCTCGACGAGCTCGAAGGGTGCCAGGTTGTCTCCGGTCGCGATCAGGAACTCCGAGTCGGCAGGGTGTCGGACGGTGACTTCAAGGTCGAGCGTCTCGCCTACTTGGATCTCGGTCGCACCTGGATGCGCGGTGACCGACCACTCGATGGGCTGATCGGAGACCGGCGCCGCCTGCTCGGCCGGCTGCTGGCCACAGGCAGCGGCCGTTACCAAAAGAGCGAGTGCGTGCCGGACTCTCATCATCAGTGTCTCAGGCGCCTGGCCCGCCGTTCGAAGAAGCGTTGCAGCGGTCGATCGTAGGGCTCGCCGGTCGTAACCTGAATGATGTCCACGCCCATCGTACTCAAAGCCGCCATCTGCGATGCCACACGGGCTTGGGTGTGCTCGGTGAACACGGCGATCGCTCGCCGGTCGGCGGTGTCGAGCAGCATCCGATGGCCGGTCTCTGCATCTTCGAGCTCGACTAAACCGGCCTGGGGAATCTCGTGCTCGCGCGGATCGGACAAGAAAATGGAAATGAGATCGTGCTTCTTCGCGGCGACCCGAAAGGACTTCTCGAAGCCGGAAGTCAGAAAGTCCGACAAGACGAAGACCACCGCGCGCTTTCGAGTGACGCTGTTCAGGAAGTCCATGGCGCTCGCGAGATCGGTCTTCTTTTCCTTGGGGGCGAAGTAGAGAAGATCGCGGATCACCCGCAGCACATGGGAGCGGCCCTTGCGAGGAGGGATGAACATCTCCACCTCGTCGGTGAAGACAATCGCCCCGACGCGGTCATTGTTCTTGATGGCGCTGAAGGCGAGAAGCGCCCCTATCTCCGCCGCCACCTCGCGCTTGAAGCGGGACGTGGTCCCGAAGTCCGCCGATCCGCTGGCGTCGAGCATGAGCAGCACGGTGAGCTCACGCTCTTCCACGAACTTCTTCACGTGGAGCGTCCCGGTGCGAGAGGTCACATTCCAGTCGATGGTACGGACATCGTCACCCATCTGGTACTCGCGCACTTCGGAGAATTCCATGCCCCGGCCCTTGAAGATGCTGTGGTACTCACCGGCCAAGGCGTCGGTCACCATGCGGCGGCTGGTGATCTCGATGTGCCGGATCTTCTGGATGATTTCGCGTGGAAGCATGGGGTTGAAAATGTAACTACGGCACTTCCACGGCATCGAAGATGCGCTGGATGATCTCCTCCGGTGTGACGTCTTCCGCTTCAGCCTCGTAAGAAAGGATGATGCGATGGCGAAGCACGTCGGGTCCGACGGACTTCACGTCTTCGGGGGTCACATAACCGCGGCCCCGAATGAAAGCGTGGGCGCGGGCGGCCTGTACCAGATACAGCGAGGCGCGCGGAGAGCCACCGTATTCGATGAGATCCCCGATGTCGAGCCCGAACTCGGAGGGCTCTCGCGTGGCGAAGACGATGGAGATGATGTACTCCTTGATCCGCTCGTCGATATAGACTTCTTCCACGACCTTGCGTGCCTTCAGAATGCTTTCGGAATCGATCACCTTCGCCGACTGAGGCACGTCCTCGGTGGACATGCGATCCACAATCTCCCGCTCCTCTTTGCGGCTCGGGTAGTCGAGCTTGAGCTTCAACATGAAGCGATCCACCTGAGCTTCCGGCAAGGGGTAGGTACCTTCCTGCTCGATGGGATTCTGCGTAGCTAGAACCAGGAAAGGCTCGGTGAGGGGATACGTCGTACCGCCGATCGTGACCTGCCGTTCCTGCATGGCCTCGAGGAGCGCGCTCTGGACCTTGGCGGGCGCACGGTTGATCTCGTCCGCCAGGAGCAGGTTGGTGAAGATGGGTCCCTTCTTCGGGACGAAGACTCCGTCTTTTTGGTTGTAGATCAGCGTGCCGATCAGGTCGGCTGGCAAGAGATCCGGCGTGAACTGGATGCGCTGGAACCGGCAGTCGACCGCGTCGGCCAGGCTGCGGACCGCCAGGGTCTTCGCCAAACCAGGCACCCCTTCGAGCAGGACGTGTCCGCGACTCAGAAGACCGATGAGTAACCGGTCCAGCATGTCCTGCTGGCCCACGATGACCTTGCGCAGCTCGGCGAGGAGTGTCTCGACGAAGACGGCCTCTTTCTGGACCCGTTCGTTGATCGCTTGAATCGTGGAATCCATGTTCGTCCGGCTCCTCCAGTATTACCTTGCAAATTATAGCAAAAGGTAGTTTTTTATACCCAGATGCGCTCTCTCCGGCTCTCTCTCCTCGTCTTGCTCGGCATCACGTGCGGAGCCTGCCGGGCCGCGCTACAGCCCGGAGGGCGGTCTCCGCTGGTGGTTTTCATCGGCGCCGACGGTGCGACTCCCGAGGTCATCGACGAGCTGCGCTCGGCGGGACGCCTGCCCGCCTTCGAGCGGCTGATCCGGACGGGCGCCTACGGAAAGATGCAGTCGCTGGCCGCCCGGCGGATCCTGTCGGCGGACGATCGTCGCCGCTACGCCTCGCCGATTGTATGGACCACCATCGCCACCGGCAAGATTCCCGAAAAACATGGCATCCGTGACTTCGTCCTTCCCATCCAGGGATCCGCCTCGGTCTGGATGGGATCGGAGGAGGAGCCCGCCCGCGCCGAGCTAACCCTGCCCGAGGTGGTCGGCCGGGGACCGTTCACGCTTCGGCTGCACATTCACTCCTATCGCCCGAACGGCGAGCAGACCGTGCGTCTGGCGCTCAACGGCAAGGAGCTTCCGACCATCTCCGTCCCCGTCCGATGGGAGGAAATCTCGGTTCCGATCCCCGAAGACGCGCTTCGGCCCGTCCTGAACGATCTATCCCTCACCTTCTCCAAGCAAGCGACCCCCGCCGAGCAGGGTAGCTCCGACGATCGGCGGCGTCTGGCGTGCGAGCTACGCTCGCTGAGCATCGCCGATGCCCGCGGCGAGGTCGTCTACTCGTTGGATCCGGTGCACGATCGGTTTTCTCTCGGGCGCGGGTTTTACATGCCGCGCGGCGCCCTAACCGAGGTTCAAAGCGTGCACTGGCGAGCGCTCCCAATGTGGAGTCTCCTTGGAAACCTCGGGCATCCGGTCGGTATCACCGGCTACTGGGGCACCTGGCCCGCGTATGAAGTCAACGGTTTCTTGGTCTCCTCACGCATGGGGCTGAGAGACAGACGCAACAGTGAGCGCGTCACCTGGCCCCCCGATCTAGGCGAACGGCTCGAGCCTCTCGCTCCGGGACAGGACGAGCTGCAAGAGCTTCTCAAGAAGCTGCACTATTCGGATTGCGAGCCTCCCCTTCTCGAAGACAGGACCGGCGTGCAAAAGATCCTCCTTCAGGACGAGTTCTACTATCGGATCGCACGGGAGCTCTTGCCGACGATGGATCGAGGACTGTTCACCGTCTACTTCCGGTCCATTGATCTCGCGAGCCACGTCTCGTTGCACTGGCGCCACGGCGCGGAGCTTCGCGAAGGATGCGCCCGAAACCGTGCGGGACATTGTCGACCAAGCCTACGTGCAGGTGGACGCGTGGATCGGCGGCTTGCTCGAAATCCTACCCGAGGACGCGACGGTCATCGTCGTATCCGATCACGGCGAGCAGCCCGTCCCGGGCGGAGGGCATCATGCGCCCTACGGGATATTCCTGACCAAAGGCGAGGGCATTCGGGTAGGGGAAGTCTTTCACGGCGCCACGGTGCTGGACGTCGCACCGACCGTGTTGCACTTGTTCGGTGCGCCGATTCCACTGGATATGGACGGCAAGGTCCTGCCGCAGATTTACGAAAGCGATTGGCTGGCGGCGCACCCACCTGATTACGCGGACATCGATACGTCGTTCTCCTCGGACGAGGCCGCCACGGCGGAAGGTAACGAAGAGATTCTGGAGCAGCTAGAGGCGCTCGGCTACATTCAATGAGGAGCCATCTATCGCAAACGAATGACTTCCTCTTCGGCTAACAGGTGTCCAACCGATAACGCGGGGGCCGGTTCGGAATAAAGGCCCGGGGGCACACTGATGTCGGCGAGATAGAGCTCACCCACCCGCTCTTCGACCCCTTTCTGCCGTAAGCCTTCCTTCGGAAGGGCGAGCGTCATGGTGGCGGTGGCGCGGATGGCGGGGTCGAAGACGGTTCCCGTCGTTGTATCCACGCCAGAGGGCGCATCCAACGCGAGAATCGGCACGCCCCGCTCGTGTTGCGCATTGGCCCAGCGAATCAAGTCGGCAGCGGCGCCATGAGGAGCGCCCTTCAAACTGTAGCCGATGATGCCGTCCAGTATTAGGGCCGGATTGTCTTCCCGGCGCGTTCATGCGGTGCAGGATATCGAACTGGTGAGCCGGCACCGGAGTGAAGCCGGAAGCTGACTTCGTCGTGAAAACCGTAATCGATGCGCCCCAGTTGTGTAAGCGGCGAGCAGCCACCAGCGAGCCTCCTCCGTTCCCGCCAGTGCCCGAAAGGACCACGACCTTCTGTCCAATTGGATTCCCCTCGAAGAATCTCTGACGAGCCAGGCTCGCGAGGTTTCGGCCCGCATTTTCCATCATTTGGATCAGCTCGATCCTGAAGTCCTCGATCATCGCGCGATCCACTTCGATCATCTGCTCGGTGGTCAAATAGGAAAGTTTGGCCGAGCTAGGGGGCATTTAGAGCACTAGGGTGACGGGCTCTGCCAAACCGCGAAGCCCACGAAGAAGGGGCCCATGGACTGGATATACTGCGAGGTCTGCTTGGTCTTGCGCATCCTCTGTACCAGATGGGAGAGTGGGTGCAGGTCTTTCCCTACCAGGCCGATCACGAACTCGTTGTCGTGCGTATCGATGCCATGGCAAGCGAGGCGGATGTCGTGCGCCAGATCCTCTTCGGCGTAGCTTCTTCCGATCATCCCGTGTTCCCGCAGAATCGTCTTTTGCTCGTCCGGCGCGAGGCCGGAGAAAGCCCCGGCCCGACGGAGTGGGTACCAGAGGGCCCACGGCCATGCGGGGTTCAACGCGGTGCGTCGCGGCTTGTCGAGCAGCCAGTCCTCGAGATTGGGCTCGAAGCCCGTCGTGTACGACCGGCCGAACATCGTGAAGTCTTCTTTCAACGTAAGCGATCGGAAGGGCGCGGATTGGAATATCTCGGCGGCGGTGGTGGCGAAGAACGTGGGATCCTCCTGCATCGTGAGCACGCCGATACCGCGGGGGTTGTTCACGTCCTGATAGAGAACCGCGTCCACCGAACGACCCTTCAGCTCCTCGAGCACCGCCTGCCGGTCCGTGCACTCCCCGAATACCTGGAGCTGCATGAAGAGACGGCGATCAGAGGTTCGCTTGGTGCCGTCTCGATCCGTGCCGTGTTCCTGGATGTCGACTCTGGATTGTGTCTTCTCTGCCATGAAGGATTGCCCCCTAATTATAGTCAGGCCACGTCGAGTCCCGTGTATTGCCGGATGAGGTCGATCGAATCTTCACCGAGCTCCCTGTTGAGCGCTTCCATGATGCTCTCCGAGAGGGCGAAGACGTCTTCCTCCCCGTCCCAGTGGTCCAGGATCACCTGCGGTTCGTCGATCCTCTCTTTGATCTTGCGAACGGCCAGCGCACACACGAAGATGTCATCCACATAACCCTCGGCACCAATCGCCTCGTCGTCTCCGAAGTCGAAAGGAGAGATGAAATAGGCGAGAGCACAGTTGACCAGTGGCCTGAGCTCGGGACGGAAGCGGGAATCGTCCAAAAGACCGGTGAGGAGCGCGAAGTACGTCGGGACGTGGGCGACGATCTCCTGGTAGTCTCCCTCGTAGCCCTCCACTTGCCCCTTGAGAAACGCGAGGTAGTCCTGCATCACCTGCGCCATCAGCCTCGGCTTTCCGTCCCTACCATACCCGGCTAGTTTAACTCGAAGGCCGGGTCAGATTGAAAACCGACCCCCCCCAAGATCCCGTTGTCCATGTCGTCACGCCGTTGACTCGTCCTGCACCGGGCTATATATTAACTCCCCGCCACGAGGAAGAAATAGCTTATGCAGTACGTCGACTTCGTTCTGAACAATCCGGAAGCGTTCGTGATGCCTGGCCTGGTGTTTTTCGCACTGCTCGTCGTGGCGCTCGGCTTGCGTCGATTGGCCTACCGGCTGCTCGACCGCTGGGCGCGGAAGACAACGACCCAGCTCGATGAAGGCATCATTGCATCGACGCGGGGACCCTCGCTGCTCTGGTGCGTCATCATCGCCATCCATATCGCGGTCGGCACCTCCGAAACCAACCTGCAAATCATCAACTATACGCAGAAGCTCCTTGGTGCTCTCATCGTCCTGTCGGTGAGCTTGGTAGCCGCCAACGTCGCCGCTCAGACCTTCCGTCTTTTCTCGGACAAGATCGAGCTCCCCGCGACCGGCCTCACGGTGGTCCTCATCAAGCTCTTTATTGTCGCGCTGGGCGTGACACTCGCGCTCGGACTCCTGGGCATCGACGTCACACCCTTGGTCGCCGCCCTGGGCGTAGGAGGGCTGGCGGTCGCACTCGGACTTCAAGACACGTTGTCCAATCTTTTTGCCGGCATTCACGTGCTCCTAGCCAAGCCCGTTCGGGTCGGTGATTACGTGAAGCTAGAATCGGGCCAGGAGGGCTACATCGAGGACGTCGGTTGGCGCAGCACGCGCATCCGCCAGATTCCCAACAATATGGTCGTGGTTCCCAACAGCCAGATGGTCCAGACCATCATTACCAACTACTACATGCCGGAACACGAAATGTCGGTGTTAGTTCAGGTCGGCGTTCACTACGACAGCGACCTGGAGTTCGTGGAGAGAATCACTTGCGAGGTCGCCAAGGAAGTCATGGACTCTCTGGAATGTGGGGTCAAGACCTTCGAGCCCTTCATTCGTTATCACACGTTCGGTGATTCCAGCATCAACTTCAGCGTGATCCTGAGGACGAACGAGTTCATCGGCCAGTACGTGTTGAAGCACGAGTTCATCAAGAAGTTGGACGCCCGCTACAAAAAGGAAGGCGTCGTCATCCCCTTCCCCATTCGAACTCTGGATATCCCTCCGGACACGCTCGCCCAGCTCGGGAGATCCTCTTAACGTGTTCAAGAGCGTCGCGTCGCGACTCATCTTCTGGATCGCGGGGACCACCGCGGTTCTCTTTACCGTTGCGACCGTGTATGTACGTGGTTTCGCGAAACATGGCCATCCGCGACGCCCAGCGCCGGGCGATTCTCGTCGCCGAGTCCCAGGCGAATGAGGTGGAGGAGGTGCTGCACTCCGCCGAGGAGGGAGCGCGGCTACTGGCATCGACACTCGGTCACACGTCGGTATCGAACGAGGAGCTCGAACAGGTAATCCGATCCTTCGTGGAAGGAAATCCCCGGATCTACGGCTCCACCGCCGCCACGAATCCGGAGACGCGTGGTCTCTACGCCCCGTATTTCTACCGGAGCGGCGAGGAGATCGCACGGGCGGATCTCGCTACCGAAGCTTACGACTACCCTCGGAAGGAGTAGTACACGGGGGCCGCTTCCGCGGGAGAGCCTCGATGGTCGGAGCCGTATTTCGATGAGGGTGGCGGCGAGGTCTTGATGGTGACCTACACGGTTCCGGTCTTCACCGAAAGTGCGGGCGAGAGTCGATTCGCCGGCGTCGTCACCGCGGACATCTCCTTGGAGTGGCTGACGGAGCTTATCGAACCGCAGGAGGTCAAGAGCTCGGGGTATGCGGTCGTTCTCTCGCGCCAGGGACTCATTCTCGCTCATCCCGACCCCAGCATGCTCATGACCGCGGTGACTGTCTTGCAGGCGGAACGGGAGGCAACCGATCCCCGCGCAAGAGAGGTCGTCGCGAAGATGCTCCGGGGAGAACAAGGTTTCGAGCCGTTTGACAACCTCTATTTGGGAGAGCGAGCGCGAGCAGTCTTTCGACCGGTGGGAGGAGCCGGCTGGTCGTTTGCCGTTATCTATCTGGAGGACGAACTCCTCGGAGACGTGCGCCGACTCGCGACTTTGGACTTCGCCATCCTGGGCGTCGTCCTCATCGCCCTCGGCATCGTCGTCACCGCGCTTGCAAAGCGACTCACCCGCCCCCTCCGCGAGCTCTCGGTGAGCGCGGCACAAATCGCCACCGGGGATCTCGAGCTCGCACTGCCTCCCGTGAAGTCCGACGACGAAGTTGGAGCACTCACCGGTGCCTTTCACCACATGCGCGACTCGCTCAAGGAATACATCCGCGACCTGGGAGGTGACGACCAGGGCGAAGGAGCGACTGGAGAGCGAGCTTCAGATCGCCCGCAAGATCCAGATGGACATGTTGCCACCGGCTCGGGCAGAGAGCGGTCCGCCGGCCGTCTACGAGCTCGCCGCGTCGCTCGTTCCGGCGCGGCAGGTGGGAGGAGACCTCTACGACCATTTCATTCTCGGCGGAAAGCTGTGGTTCATAGTCGGAGACGTTTCGGGTAAAGGCGTGGGTGCGGCTCTTTTCATGGCGCGTGCCAAGACCATGTTGCGCGCGGTCGCCACCCCGCAGGTCGATTTGGCAGAGGTTTTGAGCACGGTCAATCGAGGTCTTTGCGAGAGTAACGACCAAGGGATGTTCGTCACTCTCTTTGCCGCGGTGCTCGATCCCGCGACGGGAAACCTCGCTTATGGCGGCGCGGGGCACGATCCACCGGTCATCGTTCCCAGTGGGGACGCAAAGCCCCGATTCATGGATGTAGACGGTGGGCTGCACGGCGCCTTTTATCAGCAAGTGGAAACGCCGATTCTTGGAGGAGCGTCTGGCAGGTCTGTACGCGCGTCACGAGGGGCGTCCGATTCAAGTGCTCACGCCTCGGATGGAAGCACGGATTCTTTCGTGGACGCAGAAAAAACCGACCGACGGCTCGACTCACTGGAGCACGCGTCGACTTGCGAAGAAGCTGGGAATCCATCACATGATGGTGGCTCGCACTTGGAAAAAGCATGGTCTCCAGCCACACCGAATTGAGCATTACAAGGCCTCCAACGATCCGGATTTCGAGACGAAGGCAGCGGATATCATCGGTCTATATATGAATCCACCTCAGCACGCTGCGGTGTTTTGTATTGATGAGAAAACGGCGATCCAAGCCCTGGATCGACGGGACCCGATCTTGCCGTTGTCTCCCGGGCGGGCCGAGCGACACGGTTTCGAGTACGTCCGGCATGGAACGCTTTCTCTCTACGCCGCCTTCGACACGAAGACGGGGGTGGTTTTGGGCAAGACTGTCCGCCGCCATACCAGCCAGGAGTTCGTCGGCGACGCACCCCCGTCCGACGATGTCACCGTGATGGCGGTGCGATAGGGCGCGCTTCAAAACTAGCTTCTCCATATGAAACACGCGTTCACGCTGCTGCAGCCAGCTAGAGGAGCTGGCTCGCGCGCTCGACCGCATCGAACAACTGCTCCTGGAGGAGGCCGATGAACGAGAGCTGGCGAGCGAGATGCGACTCATCGCCGAAGAAAGCCTCACGAACATCGTTCGGCATGTGTACGAGCCCGATGAAGATGGGGAAATCAAAGTTATGCTGACCCTGAGCGAAACCGAAGTCCGGCTCGAGCTCCGGGACTCGGGCCGTCCCTTCAACCCGCTCGAGCATCCCGAGCCCGATCTGGAGGCCCCGGTCGAGGAGCGACCGGTGGGTGGGCTGGGAGTTCATCTCATCCGATCCCTGACCGACACGCAGACCTACGCCCGCCAGGGGACGGCGAACGTCCTCGTCCTCATCAAACGGCGCGGAGTACAATAGGTTTTCCCAAGGAGAGACTGACCATGCTGAACATCCACATACAGGAAGGGCGCCCGCTTACCAAGACGGTGGCCCTCGAGGGCCGACTCGATACCGATACCGCGGGTGAGTTCGACAAGGAGCTGGAATTCCTCTTGGGCACGGCCGTAAAGATCCTGGTGTTCGACATGGCCAAGCTGGACTTCATCAGCAGTGCGGGTCTCAGCTCTCTTTTTCGCGTCCAAAAGACAATGAAATCCCGGGGGGGGGGGGAAGACGCTCATGGTCCACCTGCAGCCGCGGGTGAAGAAAGTCTTCGAGATCGTGAAGACGGTGGATCTCGAGACGGTCTTCCGTGATCTCAAGGAACTGGACGACTACCTGGACGCGATACAGAGCAAGTCGAACGACGAAAACTAGCTTTAGCCGTTCGGGCGAGCCTGGACGGCTCTCCAGAGCATCCAGAGCAAGAACGCAAACGGTAGCGCCGGCACCCACGGAGCGATAGCGCCCGCCCATTCGGTTCCGATCCCCACCGGCGCTCGCCCGGTGAGAACGGCGTAGCTCGCGATACCAACTCCCAGAAGACCCTCCCCCCCCACGAGGCCCGAGCCGAACAAGATCCCGCGCTCTCTTCGATCTCGCCGATCGTCTTCAGTGCGGGCTCTTTTCTCGGCGATCCACCGGATCAATCCACCGACGAACACCGGGCTCATGGTGGCTAGCGGTAAGTAGATGCCCACCGCGAACGCGAGCGAGGGGATGCCGGCGATCTCGGCCACGACCGCAATGGCGGCTCCGATCCCCACGAGCAACCAGGGAAGATTCTGGGAGAGCACCCCCTCGATGACGATCTTCATCATGTTCGCCTGCGGCGCGGGAAGCTCCAGCGTTCCAAAACCGTAGGCCTCCGAGAGAACGCTCAAGGTCAGGGCCACGAAGAAAGCCGACGTGAGCACGCCGATGAGCTCGCCTGTTTGCTGGCGGGCCGGTGTCGCGCCAAGAAGGAATCCTGTCTTCAAGTCCTGGCTCGTATCGCCGGCGATAGAAGCGGCGATGGCCACTACCGCACCGACGGTGAGGGCCGCGGCCTGACCCTGCATGTCCGTCCAGCCGAAGGCGAGAAAGATGCCGCTCGTGCCGAGGAGCGTGGCGATGGTCATCCCGGAAGTCGGATTGCTGGTCACGCCGACCAAGCCCACGATGCGCGAAGAGACGGTTACGAAGAAGAAAGCGAAAATCGCGACCATCCCGGCGGCCACCACTCTCAGAAAAGGTATCTTGAGGAAACCGAGGATGTGAGGAACGAGGGCGAGAAAAACAATGACGACCGTGACACTGAGGAGCGCCCACTTCATGGACAGGTCGCGGTCGGTACGGGTCGAGTCTTCGGCGGGCGCCGAGGCAACCGTTCGGCGAAGCTGCGCCATGCCCAGCTTGAAGGAAGCGACCATCGTGGGAATGGAGCGAACCAACGTCATGATGCCTGCCATGGCGACGGCCCCCGCGCCGACATAGCGGATGTAGCGTGTCCATAGAGTCCCCGGCTCCATGTCACGAACGAGGGCTTCCGTCTCCGGATAAAGCGGCGTGGTCCAATCGCCGCCGATCCAGGCGATCGCCGGGATCAGAATCACCCACGAGAGCACGGATCCACCCACCATGACGTTGGCGATGCGGGGGCCGAGGATGAAGCCGACACCGAGAAGTGCCGGACTCGTTTCTAGGGCAACTTCGGCTTTGGGAAGAAACGGCAGTCTCGCCGAGAGCTCGCCGCGCCAAAGATGCAACGCCCCTTGGAGCAATCGATAGACGGCTCCGACGCCGAGACCGAGAAAGACTTCTCGTGCTTTGGGTCCACCGACCTCACTGGCTACGAGCACTTCCCCGCAGGCCGTCCCTTCCGGATACGGAAGCCGGCCGTGCTCGCCGCGGATGAGAAAACGGCGAAGCGGCACCATGAAGAGCACGCCAAGCAGCCCGCCGGCGAGCGCGATGACGGTCATCTTGGGAAGGCTGGGAACTATCCCCCACAAGTAAAGAGCGGGGATGGTGAAGATGAGCCCCGACGCCAGGGAAGACGATGCCGAGCCGATGGTCTGGCTCATGTTGGCTTCCAGAATCGTCGTCTGGCCGTCGGCCCGGCGAGGTAGGACGGCGAAGGCGAGAACGGTCATGACCGCGACCGGAATCGACGTCGATATGGTGAGGCCGACGCGCAACCCGAGAAACGCGTTGGCGGAACCGAAGAGGATCCCGAAGAGCGCTCCGAGAATCAGCGATCGAACGGTGAATTCGGGCGGCGACTGGCCGGGCGGTACGTAGGGCGGATACTTGTCTCCCGAAATTTCTTCGTAGGCTTCCAGGGGAAGACCTTGTTTGACGCCCATCACATGACCGCTATCGGGACCCGGGCCTCGCCTCGACTAGGTAGTCCCAGTGCTCGCCGGCCTCTTTCACGATGGCTGGAAGGTCTACGTCCAGCAAATAGCCTTCATCGATGAGCTGGGCGGCCGCTAGGGCCACCTTGCCTAGGTACTCTTCTCGACTAGCGTAGCGTTCCTCAACCGAAAGACGCGGGTCGTGATCCGATTCGCGTTCTGCCTTGGTTAGAGGGAAAGGAATGAAAGATCCCGTGAAGGTGGCGAGCATGTCGGTCGGTCCCGACGCCTCGTTGAAGAGGTTCCACCCCGCGTACGTGCCGAGAGGCACGGCCTGCTCGGGCAGGAGGATGCCTGCCACTTCGTTACCGTCTCCATCCACGGCAGGAACCATCGCGGGAAACGAGGACCCGATCGCAGGTGGCTCCTGAGTCACGATCCCTTCCGTTCTGAAGCGTGGACCGTAGTCGGCGCGATAGGCTTTGTGGATCCCAGAGAAATCCACGTTGACGCCCGGTAGCTCGGGGAAGTTGAGGTTTTCCGGCGTAACCAGGATCCCGTCCGCGATGCACCCATACCGGCTCGGTGGAGGCGCCGTGCCGTCGGCAACCCAACGATGCAGGGCGTCGAACAAAGCTCTCCCCGCCCGACGATCGTCCGTGGGGTTGCTGAGCTGTTGCCCGACCGACTTCTGTGGAGGAAAGCTTCCCGGCTCGTGCTGCGTTCCGGCGATATGGTAGATGCGGACGTTATCCATCATGGGCACATCCGCTTTGCCGTCGATGGTCGTATGGATGAGCGATCCTGCCCGACCCCAGTACTCATACGACGAGTTCGTGTAGAAGATCTTGGGGAGAAACTGCGGGTCCACGCGATCGAGAAGCCCCTCGCTCAAACCCGTTTCCGGATCGGTCTGAGCCACGTCCGTAAACGGGAAGATGTCGGTGGGATGAAAGAAATTGATATAGGGGTGGGCGTCACGCGATGCCTGCGCGAAGCGATGATTGAAGCTGCCACGCCCCCCGCCCGAAACGTGGGCCAACACGCCGTCGAGAACGCGCCGGTGTCCCTCGTCTTCGTTGAAACCATGGTACAGAAACGTTCTGAGGAAGCGCCCGGTCTGTGACACGCCGAAGGCTAGGCTGCGCTCGATGGTTCCTTCCGGAATATCGAGAGCCTCGGGAGAACCGTACTTCAGATGGGAGATGATGTCTCGAATTCCCGCCGGCCCGAGCCCGACGACGCGCGGCTCCTCCGAAACGTAGACGACCTCATAGATCTTGAAGGGCTCGAAACCATCTTCCAAATAGACCCACATCTGGTTGGCAACGGGCTTGTCTTCCTCGACCCGCGCGAATCGCCACTTGGCGCGAGGAACGAGCTGCCGTTCCGCCTCGACACTGTCGCGAACCGTCAAGACGTTCTCCGGAGCTTCCGGATCGGCCACCGGGTAGGCCGGCATATCGGCCCGATCCGCGAGGCGGTGACTATGAACGCGGCTGCTCACGACGAAGTCGGCGCGCACGAGACCGCGAAGGGGCTCGCCGTCGTTCCTGGCGATGGGAACGTACACCCGCATCAGCTCGTCGCAGGTCGCGACGTCCCACTGCCAACCGAGCCAGAGGAGCGTGAATCCTTCGTTCAGCAAGAACCCATCACCGAAATCGGCCTCGCTCTGGAAATCCATCACCTGATCACCGAAGTTGAAATAGTGAAGGATGCGTTTCTCGCCGCGGTTGCCCATGTCGAAGAAGACCGTGCCATTGCCACGCCGGGCGTCTTTCGGTTTCAGGAGGTAGAAGTCGGCCCACCACTCGACCCTGCTTTCAGCGTTACGGGGCGCCTTGTCGATGTCGGTAATGATCTGGTTGGCCGGATTCGCCGGATCGACGGCAAAGTACGCCGTGCCGGACAGCTTTTCGTACGCACCGGCCAGGCCGAACTCGCGTCCGGACAAAACGTCCTCGCGGTGCATGACTTCGATACGAGTCACCTCTGATAAGGCAGGCACCGTCCAACTGGAAACCAAAATGAAGGCTAAGATCTTTTCCCGCATCATGGCGTCATTAGAAACCAGTTGCTGGAGCGAGTCAAGATAGACTGCGACGGAAACTGGAATGAGTTAGGATGCGACCAGAGGAGGGCATCATGTCGGACCAAAAGACCATCGACGCACTCAATCGGATGCTGTCTCAAGAGCACGCGTGCGCCATCCGCTATGCGACTCATGCCGCGGTCGTGAGCGGCCCCTACGCGGAAGCCGTGGCGACGCGGCTCAAGGAGATCGCGACCGACGAGCAACGCAGTCAGACGGGATGCATCGGCGTCCAAGAATAGGTAGTTATTCTTGCCCGGGCCCTAAGTCTCGGCGGCCCGGTCGCGCCCCGCTTCCGCCTCCACGAAGACCCGCTTCACACGGGGCTCGGCTTCCTTGATAGAGCGGTCGAGAGCTGCAATCTCTCGTTCGAGGTCCCCGGCGGTAATCGAGTCCCGGAAGTTCACGCTCAGGTTGACGAGAATGAAATCGGACCCCATGTGCATGGTGAGCACCTCGTTCACCTGCTCGATGGAATCCCGCTGCCGGGCCAGGGAGCGAATCTTGGCCACGACATCTCGGTTGGCCGCCTCACCAATGAGCAACCCCTTGGTTTCATAGGCAAGCCAGATCGCCGTCCCCCCCAAGATCAAGCCGATGACGATGGAGGCTGCGCCGTCGAAACGTGGCTCACCCGTGACCTGCCCGAGGAAGATTCCCAGGAACGCCACGATGAGCCCCAGCATCGCCGCCGAATCCTCGAACAGGACGACGAACATCGATGGATCCTTGCCTCGTTGCACGGCCTCGAAGTAGCCCCACCTCCCCTTCACGCGGCTGAACTCGGTGAGTGCGAAGAACCAGGCTCCCCCTTCGAAGATCATCGCGATCCCGAGAACGATGTAGCTCACCTCGGGACGCTCGAGCGGGTGGGGCGTGATCACATGTTGTATGCCTTCGTAGAGAGAGACGCCCGCCCCGACCGCAAAAATGAGAATCGCTACGATGAAGCTCCAGAAATAGAGCTCTTTCCCGTGGCCAAAGGGGAAGTCCTCGTCCGCGGGCTTCCGGGAGCACGCCAGTCCGTGGAGCAGCAACACTTGGTTTCCCGTGTCGACCACGGAGTGGATGCCTTCCGAGAGCATGGCCGAGCTGCCGGTGATGGATGCGGCGATGAACTTGGTCACCGCGATGAGGCTGTTCCCCAGCAGAGCCGCGACGATGACTTTCTTGGAAGAAGAAGCCATGATCGCTATAGTATCCTGGACACTGTGGTTATCGCCTCCACCATTCTGTACAGGGCACTAGAGTGAAAAAGAATCATAGGGGGAATTCATGCGAAGAACTGTCTTCGTTTCGATAGTTTGCCTGCTGTGGGCGGCCACTTCGCTGTGGGCTCAGCCCACCGCACAACCGAATGAGCCGTTCAAGTTGGGCACGTTCGAGCTCCAAGGTGAGCGCTTCCTGGGTCTCGTACTACGAGACGCCTTCGTCGTCGACCTCGACCGGGCAAACCGAGCATTTCAGCGAAGCCCGTTGGTCGTGGAGCTGCCGATGGCTCAGGACATGAAAGAGCTGGCCGGCCGCTACGACCTAGATCTCAAGGAGCGCATCTACGGCATCGTGAACCAACTCCTGAGCGAAGATCGGCTGATCGGTACCAACCGTCGGCCTATGTTTACGATCTAGGCGATGTGAGGACGCTGGCTCCCATCCTTTACCCCAACAAGATATTTGCCGCCGCCGGGAACTACCTGCAGCACCTGGGAGAAATGGGGACCGACGCCCCGGAGAAAGGTGAGATGGCCTACGTGTTCCAGAAACCCGCCACGACGGCCGTGATCGGAAACGGAGACCTCATCATGATGCCCAAGGGCCGCGAGAAGATGGACTGGGAGTGCGAGTTGGCGACCGTCATCGGACGACCGGCCAAAGACATTACGCTCGAGGAGGCCCCCAATCATATCTTCGGCTACACGATCATGGTGGACGTTTCCGACCGCGGAGGCCGCCCAGAAACTCAGTTTGGAACCGACTGGCTAATAGCGAAAGGTCACGACACCTACGCACCCATGGGACCGTTCATCGTGCCGGCGGAGTTCATCGACGATCCCCACGACTTGAACCTGCACCTAACCGTGAACGGCGAAGTCATGCAGGACTCCAAGGGGAAGTACCCGTCCTCGGTCATGTTCACCGCCAACGAGCTGGTGACCCACGGCGCATCGCTCCTGACGTTGGAGCCGGGAGACGTGGTGACGGCGGGAAGTCCGGCCGGCGTGGGAGCGGGCCGCAACCCCCAGATTTTTCTCAAGAGGGGTGACGTGGTGGTGGCGACCATCGAACAGATCGGCTCCCTCAAGAATACGGTGAAGTAGTAGGCCCTCGTTTCGAGCTCAACAATCGATCGCGATGGTGCACTTAGCGAAGCGAGCATAGGTCCGTCGCGCGGAAGGGCGGATTCGGCTAGCCTTCGATAGAAAAGCCTTGCCCTGGTCAGATTCTACCCATCCGTGCCGTTCAAGCTTCCTGCGGTTTCGCATAAACAGCATAAAGTGATCGCCGCTTCCGGTGACCACGCCAGACAGACAATCGTGAGCGGATCAGGCTTTGGCGAGGCGATTGTAGAGCCACGCGAAAATCGCGCCACGATGGCGCCGTCCAAGGCGCCGTAGAGGGTACCGATGATGACCTGCCCGAAGCTCGCGGTTGCATGATAGCCGGGGTAGAGCGCGGCCATGGCATCGAGAAAACCTTGGCCGTAGCCCGACCAAAGAAGATTGACTAAACCAGTAAGGAACATGGCGAGGCCGCCCCACACGATCGCGGCGCTGAGAGCCGCGGCTTTGACGTCGAGTTTCATGGAAGTTACCTCCTCAGCAAGTGGAATGGAGGATTCCGCTTGACAGGGCTCCTTTTGTCTAGAGACATGTGGATGTCATGAGTCCCTGACTTTTCGGAATGCGATGATTACTCTCCACTCATCGCCAAAATCCGCACGTCACGAACTAATTACAGCACGCCATCGCCAAATTCGGCTCCTCATGCTAGAAAGGCAGTCATGAGCAAGGACGTCCGCATTCTTCTTCACCCCGCTGACTCCCTTCTCGTCCCCATCGATCTTTCAGGCGTGTATTACCTCGAAGCCGTTGGCGGCGAGACGCTCATTCGAATGCGGAGCTCACGGCCGCTGAAAGACGTGCGCCCTTTGGGTAAGCTCTTCCCTCTCTTTCAACGCCACGGCTTTCTTCGAATCCACCGCAACCACGCGGTCAACCTCGGCCGCATCCGCCTTATCCGCCGTCGGAAAAGATCATTGGACTGGGAGCTCAAGCTCCAGCCGCCCGTCAACCGCATCCTCCCGATTAGCCGCAACGCCCTCGGCAAACTGAAGGCGGCGTTTCGCTGAACACCTTTTCGTGTTGACAGGGTTGCGCCCCACCTCTTGATTCTTGACGATGTGGGGAACTATTTTCACACCTCATGCGGGTGGAGAGCTTCCACCTTAGGGCGCGTGCATTCAGTGCCACAAGTACGTGCGATAAGCTCGGTGGCCCGAACCGTTGGCGAAAACTACTCTTCTTCCGCGATCTTCACCATGATGTGGGCGTAAGGAGTACCCTTCCACATTACGTACACCGGATCGCTCGGGTCGGTGGATAGTCCTTCGAGCGCTGCGGCGTCCGGCACCAGGATCATGAGATGCGGTCCTTCCCTGACCCAGTCGTTATCGGCGGTGGGCTCGGTGGCAAAGGGATCGGTGTTGCTGACCCCAATGGCTTCCCCCTCGCCGGCCAACATGTAAGAGATGCTGAACTCCTTGACATCGACGGGCTTTTTCTTCATGAACGCCCCAAGGACGGCATCCCACTGAGCCTGGTTGCACATCGGGCCAATGGCGTCCGATCCCGGGTAGCAGGTCCAGCTGCTTGACCCCTCCCTCAGAACCCTGCCATCTCCCCGTCTTGATGGTGGCGCTCTTCGCAATGACCGGCGGAGCCGAGCTTTCAGCGTCGGCGATGAGCTCCGCGTCGCTCTTTTGGGCCTCGACGGTAGTGACCGCCACGACCAGCACGGCCAAGGTGAACAACACCGATAGGAAAAACACGATCCGTTTCATATCTAACCTTCTTCACATGTAGGGGTGTAATAACACGAGGATTCTAGCAAAACCGGAACCGACAAACCAGGATCTCGTGAACGTAGACCCTAAGCCGCGCCCATCCAACCGAGTTGCGACGCGCCTCGCCTGTCCGTATCATAGCCCCCAAACGATGCCCTCATCCGTGGATGCGAAATCGACCCGACTCCGGGCGTGGATCGTTGGAATCGTATGCGCCGCCCTCTTTGCGGGCAGCCTTCCACTGGCGCTCGGCCAGGACCACTTCGGATGGGGCTTGGGCGGGCGCAACCGCATGCCTCCGAGGTTCGCCGATCCTAACGCGGGGTCCGATGGGCTCTTTACCTTCTGCCGCATTTTTTTCGAAAGCGTTCGTGGAGAGCGTTCCGGCCAGGGTTGGAGGACGGACTATCCCTATTCCGACATCAACTTCATGATCCGTTTCTCCCAGCTGACCTCGGCGAAGATCCGGCAGGACGGCGACGGGGCACCCGATCCTGTCGTCGTGAGCCTTCTCGACGACACGATCTACGACTATCCGTTCGCCTTCATGTCGGACGTCGGGACGCTGGGCCTCAACCCCCTGGAAATCGATCGCCTGCGCGACTACCTCCTGCGAGGCGGCATCCTTTATGTGGACGACTTCTGGGGCGATCTTGCCTGGATGCATTGGCAAGAAGAGATCGGCAAGGTATTGCCGCCGAACGAGTATCCCATCGTGGACATCCCGCTGAACCACGAGATCTTCAACACCTTCTTCACGATCCGCGAGGTCCCTCAGATTCCATCCATCCAACATTGGCGGCGGTCGGGCGGTTCGACCACCTCGGAAAGAGGTTGGGAGACACGCGAGCCCCATTTCCGCGGCATCTTCGATAAGTTCGGGCGGCTCATGGTAATCATCACCCACAACACCGACATCGCCGACGGCTGGGAGCGCGAGGGCGAAGACGACGAGTACTTCTACCGCTTCTCCCTCAAGTCCTATCCATTCGGAATCAACATCGTCATCTACGCGCTGACTCACTAATAATGAGGCAAAGCGCAAAGCTCTATTTGGATCGCGAGATCGGCCGCCGGACCTTCATGTCGCGGCTGGCCCAGATTGGTCTCGCCGGTCCCGCCGCGAGCGCCTTCGCCCGTACGCTCGAAGCGCAGACGGCTGCCCCCGCCCCCGGTTCGGGCCGCGTACTCACCAACATGACCGGCGGCGAGCTCATGGCCGAGCTCTTCATCGACTGGAACGTGCCCTACGTGTTCGGACTCGGTGGCTCGGAGGAGGTGGGCTTTCTGGATGCCCTGGTGGATCGCCTGTCGCTCCAGTACGTACACGGGCTCCATGAAGGCGCCGTCATGGCCATGGCCGACGGCTATGCCCGCGCCTCCGGACGGACGCCGATCGTCAACCTTCATTCGGTGGCTGGGGCAGCCTACGCTCTAGGCCAAATGGTGAACGTTTTCAAGGATGGAGTCCCGGCGGTGGTGACCGTCGGACGCCAAGCAACCGAGATCCGCGGCACGAACGCGTTCTTGGAATCCGTGAACCTGCACCAGCTCCCCCGCGATTACACCCGCTGGAGCTGGGACGTGATGGACACCGGAACGATTCCCGAGGTGGTTCGCCGCGCGTTCGTTCTCGCCGAAGTCCCAGTGGGTGGGCCGACTTTCCTCACCTTTTCAAAAGATTTGTGGGAGGTCACGGTGCCGCGTGCCGAGATCCTGCCGCGCTCGCGATCCAGGCTCGACCTCGAGGTGGCTCCCAACCCCGATCAAGTCAAGCAGATCGCCGACATGTTGGTAGCCGCCGACTATCCGGTACTCGCGGTCGGGAAGGAAATGGCTCGATTCGGCGGGGCCGAGGAGATCATGGAGCTGGCCGAGCTAATCGGGGCGCCTATCTTTCAAGACGCCAGCCGCATGCCCTTGGTTTTTCCGTCGACTCACCCCCACTTTGCCGGCACGTTCGGCGCCGATCGCTCGTGGGACGAAGATTACGATTTTTTCTGGATGTTGGGAGGCCAGATGTTCTCGCTGGGAGCGCTGCCGCCCAAGCCGCTGATACCGCGTAGCGTGAAAGTCATTCACAGCGGCTTCGACACCACGGAGATCGGGCGCACCTATCCCGTCGACCTCGGCGTCCTCGCCAACGTGAAGATGACCGCCCGCGCCGTCGTGGAAGAGCTCAAGAACCGTAACCTCTCCCCCACGAAGGTTCTCGATCGCCAGAGACGCACCGAGCAGTATCACCACGACCGTCGGGCGCGACTGAAAGCGGAAGCCGAACGGCGTTGGGAGGAGGCACCGATCTCTTCCGAGCGTCTGGTGATGGAGATCAACCAAATGCTCGAGCCCGACGCCATCGTCATGAGTGAGCTCGTCTCATCGGAGATCTACATGCCGGCCTACCTCGACATCGATCATCGGCGTTCCCCGCGAAGGATCAATCACACCGCGAGCGCGGGCGTTCTCGGCTGGGGGGATCGCCGCGGGGTGGGAGCCAAGATCGCGCAGCCGGATCGGCAAGTGGTGGCTCTTGTGGGGGACGGCTGCGTTTCGTTCAGCCCGCAGGCGCTCTGGACGGCCTCGCGCTACGAAGTGCCGGTGGGCTTCGTCGTCTGGAACAACGGCCAGTACCAAGCCAACCGCCGCCATCTTTATAACTACGGTAAGCGCGCCGCGGCAACCGGGAAGTTCATCGGCGCTTCGCTCGGTGCCCCCGATATCGACATCGTCTCCCTAGCCAAGGCCTACGGCGTCGAAGGCGAGCGCGTCGAGGACCCAGGCGGGCTGACGGCGCGCTCGCACGGATGAAAAGCGCAACGGCGGGAGGCCGTGCCTATCTGGTCGACGTCAAGATCGCAACGCGAGCTGGGCGGAGCCGATTTGACCTGGTACGATTTTTTCTCCGTGGCCAAGAAGCAACCGCGCCAGAGCTGACCCTAGTTAGCCGGCCCCCTCAGGCCGTTTCCCCTTCTCGACGACTCTCCGCAGCCGCGAAACCGTCTAGCTTGCTTGGCTCTCGCAAGGCTTGGTTGACCGAGACGCGAAGACCACCCGCCAGCCGCTCATGCGAACGGGATTGGCTCTGAAGTTCCTGCTCATATAAGACGACTTTTCCGGCCGGTCCCTCCCTCGATTTGGGATATTTTCTTTTCACCTACCCCCAGTGAACCTGCTAAGTTGCCTTTTTGAACAGATTTGAATAGATCTCTGCTTACTGCTACGAGCCCCTGTCCAAGGAGTGGTCGAAAAGCTCCCGAACGCTCGCGTCCGCTCTCCGGAGATCTGGATCCTTGGAAGAGATCCGCACCAATCCCACCACCGAGCGCGAAGGGAGTAAACGCAGACCGCTCCCCGCTCTCAGCTCTTCCAATAGGCGGTCGAGTGTCTCGCTGACGCTGCGATGTACGCGCACCGCTTGAGCCCGGAGCCATATGAGATTCTCGGGAGACAGCATCACTGAGATGCGCTTCTTCATACGGTGATTATGCTATATAAGGTCCTCATGCGTGCAAAAATCCTCGTCCTACTGTTTGGTCTTTTCTCCGGCCATACTTCCCTATTCGCCAAACAGCGAGCGAGCCCTTCAAGTTCGGTACGTTCGAGCGTGAGGGTGACCAGTTCGTAGGCGTCGTGCTCCGCGATGCCTACGTTGTCCATCTCGCCAGAGCCAACCAGGATTTCGAGCGAAGCTCTCTCGAAGTGACGCTACCCATGGCCCAGGACATGAAGGAGCTGGCCGGCCGCTACGATCTCGATCTTTCAGCACGAATCCATCGCATCGTGAGCTCCTTGTTGAGTGGCGATCGTCTGAGCGGACCGAACCGTCCGAGCTACATCTATCCACTCGATACGGTGAAGACGTTGGCGCCCATCCTGTACCCCAACAAGATTCTGAGCGCGTCCGGGAACTACTATCAGCACGTGGACGAAATGGATGAATTTGGTTTCGAAGACCCCCAGGCCGGGAGAGTTCCTTATCTATTCATGAAACCCCCGACGACAACGGTCATCGCAGACGGGGATCCGATCGTTCTGCCCGAGGGACAAACTCAAATCGACTGGGAGTGCGAGCTGGCAGTCGTCATCGGTCGGCCGGCCAAGAACATCCCGGTGGAAGAAGCCGTGGACCACATCTTCGGCTACACGATCATGATGGATGTCTCCGACCGGGGCGACGAAAACTCCCAAGGCGGCGAGCTGCACCGCACGCAGTACGGAATCGACTGGCTGCTAGGAAAGAGTCACGACACCCACGCACTCCTTGGGCCTTTCATTCTCCCAAGGGAATTCGTCGAAGATCCCCACGAGCTTGGTCTGAAGCTAATTGTCAATGGCGAGATCATGCAAGACTCCAAGGGAAAGTACCCTTCCAAGGAGGTATTCACGGCTAACGAGCTGCTGACGCACACCGCATCGATCATGACGCTGGAACCGGGGGATGTGATCTCCTGTGGAAGCCCCGCGGGTGTGGGAGCGGGCCGCGACCCTCAAATCTTTCTCGAGAAAGGCGACGTGGTGGTCTCCACCATCGAGCAGATCGGTTCACTCACGAACCCGGTGGAGTGAGACTTCCATTTACATAACGCCGTGTGCCACCGTGTAAATCGTGTAGATTCGTAACAACTGAGACGTTCCCGCGGGAACGTCATGTTCCCGGTACAGCTGGTCCTGGGTCGTGCAGGGTTGCCCTTGGGATCTCCATGCCATACGATGTCGTCTTTACGGGTCGAAAAGACGATGCCTCTCACGGCCGGCGAGAAACTGGGATCCTACGAAATCGTCTCCCCCCTCGGTGCCGGGGGCATGGGGGAGGTCTACCGCGCCCGGGACACCAAGCTCGGGCGTGAGGTCGCCATCAAAGTCCTTCCCGAAGAGTTCACACAGCACCCGCAAAGGCTGGCCCGCTTCGAGCGCGAAGCGCGGCTTCTGGCGGCGCTCAATCATCCGAAGATTGCGACGCTCTATGGCCTAGAAGAAACAGAGAACAACCCTTCCTCGTCATGGAGCTGGTCGAAGGAGAAACGTTAGCCGAACGCATCACCCGCGGGCCGATTCCCCCACAAGAAGCGCTCCAGCTTTCTATACAGATTGCGGAAGCATTAGAAGCCGCGCACGAAAAGGGCGTCATCCACCGCGACTTGAAACCCGCCAACATCAAAGTCGACGCCGAAGGCCAGGTGAAGGTCCTCGACTTCGGCCTCGCCAAGGCTTTCGCCGACGAAGTGCCGGAGAGCGAGCTTTCCGCGTCTCCAACCCTTAGCCGAGACGCGACACGAGCCGGCGTCATTCTCGGAACCGCTGCCTACATGAGTCCGGAGCAGGCGAAGGGGAAGACGGTCGATAAACGCACCGACATCTTCTCCTTCGGCATCGTGCTCTACGAGATATTGACAGGAAAGAAGGCGTTTGCGGGAGAAGACATCTCGGATGTTTTGGCGAGCATCATCAAGACCGAGCCCGATTGGAAAACGTTGCCACGCGATCTCGACCCGCGGATTGCGAGTCTCTTGCGTCGGTGTCTCAGGAAGGATCGCAAGAAACGACTGCGGGACATCGGCGATGCTCGACTCGAGATAGAGGACGTTGGAGCGGCGACGGAGGGATCGGCCTGGGCAGATTTCGCGGGAAGGGGCTACTCGCGACGTGTAGTGGGCCTGGCTGGCCTGGGTAGCCTCATCCTGGGCGCTTTGCTGGCCTCGGCCGTCTGGTGGCAAGGAGGCGAACGGACTGGCGACGCACAGGTTCGTCGCTTTTGGATCACGTTTCCATCGAGTGCCCGGCTCGCCGGCAGCCGGTCGTTCGCGGTCTCGCGAGATGGACGCCGCATCGCCTATGCGGGTCTGCTCCCCGACGGAACGAGAAGGCTCTTCATCCGCGAGCTCGATGAGCTGGACCCGCGGGAAATCCCTGGGACCGATGGAGCCGGACGCCCTTTCTTCTCCCCGGACGATGAGGAAGTCGTCTTTCACGTCCGCGGGCCTGGAGGCCGAGGGGGGAGTCTCATGAGAGTGCGGCTCGATGGCGGGAGGCCTCTCGAGATCGTTCCCGCATCAGCTGTCCGGTGGGCCGGTCTTGACTGGGGACCTGACGACACGATCGTGTTCAGCACTGGGGTCGGTGGCCTGGCTCGTGTGGATCGACCGCGAAGGCCTGGAGCAGCCTCTCGGAATCGTCCTGGATGGAGCTCGGCAACCGAGGCTCTCCCCCGATGGCCGCCGCCTGACGGTGGACCGATCAAGGCGTGAGATCTGGGTTTACGACACCGAGGGAGAGGATCCCCCCCTTCGGTTGACCTTTGGAGGAGACCATCGCTTGCCCGTTTGGTCGCCCGATGGACGTCGGCTCATCTTCAATCAGTTCGTGGCCGGTGCGATCAACCACGTCCGGACATCGGCCGACGGCGCGGACCCGGCACCAGAAGTGCTGGCCTCGATCGAGCGCGACCGTTCCGTCGGGACGCCCTTTTCCCGGGCACCGGACGGAGAAATCCTCTACGCCTCCGCCGGCACGATCTCGATTTTTTCTTTGCAAGACAAGAGTTTTCGGAAACTAAGTGACTCTCCATTTCTCGAGGCGCAGCCGGCCGTCTCACCCAAAGGGGATCTCATCGCGTACACATCCGACCGCTCCGGTTCAATGGAGATCTGGGTCAGCCCCTACCCCGACGTGAGCGCAAGGCCTCCCGTACAAGTTTCCCGGAGCGGTGGAGTCGACCCACGTTGGGCCCGAGATAGAAGCGAGCTGTTCTACCTGGAGTCCAACTGGATGATGGCGGTTCCCGTCGAAATCAATCCTGAGCTGAGGATCGGTGAGCCCCGTCCTTTGTTCGAAAGTCCACCATTTTTCGATCCTGATGACGTTCGTTGGGTGTGACTTCAAGTTTGAAGCGCACCATTCGTTAGAGCCCATGGAAACGTTCCTCCGGTGTGCGGTAGCCGAGTCTCTTGCGGGGCCGTGAGTTGAGCTTGTTTGCGATACGATCGCAGTCGCGTTGCGTGAGCGCTGCTTGGCTGGTGCGCTTCGGCAGGTATTGTCGTAGCAGGCCATTGAAGTTCTCGTTGCTGCCTCTCTCCCATGAGTGATAGGGAGTTGCGAAGTAGAACTTGACGCCGGTCGCTTCCTCGACGGATTCGTAGTCGTGGAACTCCGTACCATTGTCCGCGGTGATCGTCTTGACCTGCTCCGGCACCCGCCGGAGCAACATCTTCGTTCGCTGACTAGTGCTGAACATGGTGCGGTCGGACAGCTTGCCGATCAGCGCATAGCCCGTCTTTCGTTCCACGAGCGTGGTTACGCAGTCCGGCGCGCCTTTTCCTACCACGGTGTCGATCTCCCAGTGGCCAACGGCACTGCGCTTGTCGACACAAGGCGGCCGCTCGGAGATATGACGCTTCCCGGCCAGGTGGCCTCGGCTGTCATAGCTGTTGTGGCGCTTGCGTCTAAGTTTGGGCGAGCATCGAAGGTGGCGGTATAGATGTCCTCCGGCCTCCTTGTCCCGCCAGACGTGGGTGTAGATCGTCTCGTGGCTGATCGAGAGCTCGCCGTGAAGGCGCAGGTGGCCGGAGATCTGCTCTGGGCTCCAGTCAGCCTTAAGCTTCTTCTCCACTAGGGCAAAGTCGGCCTTTGTGAAGTACTGGTTCCGGCGAGACCGCGATCGTCGTCCGTTCGTTTTCTCGATGGCCTTGCTCGGCCGGTAGCATCCATCACTACGTGAGCTGTTCCCCCTGACCTCTCTCGAGATTGTGCTCCGGTGGCGCCCCAGGCGCCGCGCAATCTCGGCCGAGCAAAATCCCTCCCGTCGCAGCGCCGCGATGGTGTATCGTTCTTCCGAGGTGATCTGGTAATAAGTCATTAGCGAGTCCCCATTCTTGGTTGTTTGAGGAATCGTGGCACATTCCAGGTCACCTCATCCGGGAGCTGTGTTGCACTTACTTTATGAATTCGGGGGGGCAATACGACGTAGCACCGGACGGACGGTTCGTGATGGTGAAGGATGCGGAAGAAGGGCTGCGGGAAATCCGTCTCGTGGTCGTGGAGAACTGGTTCGAGGAATTGAAGCGCCTCGTCCCGACGAACTGACCGATGGCACTCGAAACAGGAACGCGACTCGGCTCGTATGAAATCGTCTCCCCCCTGGGTGCCGAAGGCATGGGTGAGGTCTACCGCGCCCGCGACACCAAGCTGGGGCGTGAGGTCGCTATCAAAGTCCTTCCCGAAGAGTTCACGCAGCACCCGCAAAAGCTGGCTCGTTTCGAGCGGGAAGCGCGGCTCCTGGCGGCGCTCAATCATCCGAAGATTGCGACGCTCTATGGCCTAGAAGAAACAGAGAACAACCCTTCCTCGTCATGGAGCTGGTCGAAGGAGAAACGTTAGCCGAACGCATCACCCGCGGGCCGATTCCCCCACAAGAAGCGCTCCAGCTTTCTATACAGATTGCGGAAGCATTAGAAGCCGCGCACGAAAAGGGCGTCATCCACCGCGACTTGAAACCCGCCAACATCAAAGTCGACGCCGAAGGCCAGGTGAAGGTCCTCGACTTCGGCCTCGCCAAGGCTTTCGCCGACGAAGTGCCGGAGAGCGAGCTTTCTGCGTCTCCAACCCTTAGCCGAGACGCGACACGAGCCGGCGTCATTCTCGGAACCGCTGCCTACATGAGTCCGGAGCAGGCGAAGGGGAAGACGGTCGATAAACGCACCGACATCTTCTCCTTCGGCATCGTGCTCTACGAGATGTTGACGGGAAAAAAGGCGTTCGCCGGTGAGGATGTGTCGGATGTACTAGTGGACTGTAACAACTGAACGTTTAGTGGTTTTAATGCGTCGTGACGGATCGTTGTAGGTCCACTTCACGGGCTTGGGGTCTTCGTTGTACTTGCGAATGTAGCGCATGATCTTGCGGGTCAGGTCGTGGGTTGACGTGAACACGCCTCGATGGATCAGGGCACGCTCGATCTTGGAGAACCAGAGTTCGATTTTGTTCAGCCAGGAGGAATATGTGGGTGTGAAGTGGAGTCGGACTTTTGGGTTGGCCTCGAGGAACTGTGCGACCTTGGCGGTCTTGTGAGCCGATAGATTGTCGAGGATGACATGTATTTCGCGCTTTCGCTTGTGGCTCGCAACCAGCTGCTCCAAGAAGGCGACGAACTCCTGGCTGGTATGGCGGCGGACAGTCTTGCCCAAAACCACCCCCGTCTTCGTGTCGAAGGCGGCGTAGAGAGAAAGCGTTCCATGCCGGACGTACTCGAAACCGTGTCGCTCGGCCCGCCCGGGAGACAACGGCAAGATCGGGTCCCGTCGATCCAGGGCTTGGATCGCCGTTTTCTCATCAATACAAAACACCGCAGCGTGCTGAGGTGGATTCATATATAGACCGATGATATCCGCTGCCTTCGTCTCGAAATCCGGATCGTTGGAGGCCTTGTAATGCTCAATTCGGTGTGGCTGGAGACCATGCTTTTTCCAAGTGCGAGCCACCATCATGTGATGGATTCCCAGCTTCTTCGCAAGTCGACGCGTGCTCCAGTGAGTCGAGCCGTCGGTCGGTTTTTTCTGCGTCCACGAAAGAATCCGTGCCTCCATCCGAGGCGTGAGCACTTGAATCGGACGCCCCTCGTGACGCGCGTACAGACCTGCCAGACGCTCCTCCAAGGTAACTCTTCGCCGTGCCCCACTGGAGCGGGTTGGAACGTCGCGATTCGGAGGAGAAGCTACGCAGCGGAGTTGTTGCGTAGGGCGTCGGGGAGTAACACGGTTCCTGGCTGGTTGATGGCGGCGTAGGCCGCTTCGAGCATGTAGGCCCTGGGGTCGACGTTCTGAAGCTTCGTGGTCTCGCACAGGGTGTAGAACAGCGCTGCGACGTCGGTTCCGCGTTTCGATCGACTGCCGTAGTGATTTTTGCGACCGACGACAGGTTCCCTCAGGGCGCGCTCGGCGTGATTGTTGTCAAGCCAGACGAGAGGGTTTTCGGCGAACAGCGTGAGTGTCTCCCATCTCTCCAGCATGTAGCGGACCGCCTACGCGACACGCGCCGGCGTCATTCTCGGGACGGCGGCCTACATGAGCCCCGAACAAGCTAGAGGTAAGACGAGTCGACAAGCGCACCGACATCTTCGCCTTCGGCATCGTGCTCTACGAGATGTTGACGGGTAAGAAGGCGTTCGCCGGTGAGGATGTGTCGGATGTACTAGCCGCGATCATCAGAACCGAGCCTGACTGGAAGGCGCTTCCCACAGACGTACCGCCCTCGATGGTGAAGCTTCTCCGGCGGTGTCTCACGAAAGATCGGAAGAACCGCCTGGCAGGCCATCAGGGACGCCCGCGTGGAGATTCAGGAAATCCTGGCGGACCCAGGCGGCGGAAGTGCGGTGGCCACAGGTGTGGTACCCATTCCGGTATGGCCTTCAAAGGTGGCGTGGGGGCTGGCAGGCATCGTGCTGGGCGCCGTCGTTGCCGCGCTCATCTTGCAGCCCTCGCCGGAGGAGCGCTCCGCTACGCGATTCACGCTTACCTTACCCGAGGACGTGCAACTCTCTCATGCAGGACGGGGTGCGCTTGCCTTTTCGCCGGATGGGCGAAGACTCGCGTACACGGCGAACGAGCAAATCTACGTCCGGGACATGGAGCGTGGGGAAGCACAGCCCCTCGCCGGCACGGATGGCGGGCGCGAGCCGATTTTTTCTCCCGACGGACAGTGGATCGCTTTTTGGACGGGTCAAGGCAACGCTCTCAAGAAAGTCGCGGTGAGCGGCGGCACACCCATCACCCTCTGCAACACCGCGCCCCCCTACGGCATGAGCTGGGACACCGAGGAGGCAATCTACTACGGGCAGGAACCCGCGGGTATCTTTCGCGTCGCCGCCATTGGGGGAGAGCCAGAGCGGATCGTCGAGGTCGCTATCGGCGAGGAAGCGAGTTTTCCACAGCTCCTTCCCGAGCGGAATCAGCTTCTTTTCACGCTGGGCGGTCGGACCAATGACGAGGGTGTCGTGATCGTCGAATCCCTCACGACTGGTGAGCGTCGGGTGGTCTTTCAGGGAGGGCGGAACGCGCGCTACCTTCCGACGGGCCATCTCGTCTTCGCGGCGGGGAACGTCCTTGAGCTCATTCCCTTTGACGCCGATCGCCTAGAGGTGAGGGGGTGCCCGGTCCCTCTCGTTGAAGACGTGTTCGTATTCAATGTGCTCGGGACCGCTGGTTACAGCATTTCACAAAGCGGTTCGCTCGCATACCTCCCAGGCACGTGAGACGGGGAGCTGTTTTGGGTCGACCGTCAAGGCGTGCGCACGCCCTCGGCTGCGCCGACAGGCACCTATCGGGCGGCGCGGCTCTCGCCTGACGCGACTCGCGTTGCGCTCGCGATAGAACAGGACATCTGGGTCTACGACATACCGCGGGGCACGATGAGCCGACTCACTGTCACCTCCAACAACTTCTACCCTCTGTGGACCGCCGACGGGAACAAGATCATCTTCGCTTCCCGGCGGGGGGGCACCGATCAGATCTTCTGGATAGAAGCAGACGGAAGCGGCGAAGCCGAGGGTCTCGCTTCCGGAGATTACGACTGGCATCCGGACGCCGTCTCTCTCGATGGCTCGCTTCTCGCATTTCATGAGCACGCACCGGAAACAGACGTGGATATCCGTATCCTTCCGCTAGAAGGCGAGCATGAGCCGCGCGCTTTCCTTCAAACGGAGTTCCGCGAGTATCCCACTTCCTTCTCCCCCGATGGACGCTGGCTTGCGTACGGCTCCACGCAATCGGGGCAAAACGAAGTCTACGCGACCCCCTACCCGGGTCCCGGCGCCCGAATTCAGATCTCGACAAACGGCGGAAGTGGCGCTATATGGTCTCGAGACGGCCGCGAGATCTTCTACGTGGAGGGAGGCGACATGATGGCCGTCGACGTCAGCGGAGATTCCAAATTGAAGTTTGGTGTGCCGCACAGATTGTTTGAGACTCTATTATTGATCGGGCCCGCGTGGCATGCCTACACACCGATGCCGGACGGGACGGGTTTTCTCATCGCCGAGTCAAACGAAGGCGTCGGGCGCAGCTTACAAATCGTCCTCGATTGGTTTGCGGAGATCGAGCAACTCGTGCCGAGCGAATAGCGATCATGTCACTCGAAACAGGAACGCGGCTCGGCTCGTATGAAATCGTCGCGCCCATTGGCGCGGGTGGCATGGGAGAGGTCTATCGTGCGCGCGACACGACGCTCGGGCGCGAAGTCGCCATCAAGGTCCTTCCCGGAGGCCTCACCGAAGTCGCCGAACGGCTGGAGCGGTTCGAGCGCGAAGCCAAGCTCCTCGCGTCGCTCAATCATCCAGGCATCGCAACACTTCACGGGTTCTTCGAGGCCGACGGCACCCGCTTTCTCGTCATGGAGCTGGTGCCGGGAGAGACACTCGCCACACAGCTCGAGCGCGGGCCGATTCCCACCAAAGACGTTCTCCGGTTCGCGCACGAGATCGCCGCGGCGCTCGACTACGCGCACCAGAGCGGCGTCATCCACCGCGACCTCAAGCCCGCCAACATCAAGCTCACCGGGCGCCGGGCGTTCGAGGGTGACACGGCATCGGACGTTCTCACCTCGGTCATCAAGCTCGACCCCGACTGGTCGCGGCTTCCCGCGGATGCCGACGTCAGGGTCCGCTCTCTCTTGCAATGGTGTCTCGAGAAGGATCGGAAGAAGAGGCGGCGCGATATCGGAGATGTCGCGAACGAGCTCGAGAACGTAATGTCGACGCCCGCACTAGAGGCCACGGGGACGGGACAGAAATTCCCGTGGCGAGCCGTCCTTCTCGCGGGCGCGTGCGTTTTTCTGGGAGCGGTCCTGGCAGCGCTCACATTGCGGCCTTCGGCGGAGGTGAGCTCTCCCATGCGATTCACGCTCACCTTACCCGAGGATGTCCGGCTCAGCGGCGTTGGGCGGCGTGCGGTGGCGCTCTCCCCGGATGGACGGAAGCTTGCGTACTCCGCGGCCAACCAAATTTACGTTCGAGACTTGGAACGTCTGGAGGCCCAAGTCCTCGACGGGACGGACGGCGGGCGTGATCTGGCTTTTTCTCCCGACGGACAGTGGATCGCGTTTTGGACCGATCAGGGCGGTCTCGAAAAGGTCGCCGTGAGTGGTGGGGCGCCCCTCACCCTCTGTAGCACCGAGATTACCTACGGCGTGAGCTGGGACACGGACGAAACGATCTACTACGGGCAGGGTCCCGACGGCATCTTTCGGGTCTCCGCCGACGGCGGCGATCCCGAGCTGTCGTGGAGACGGAGCCGGGCGAGGAAGCCGGTTTTCCGCAGCTTCTGCCGACCCAGGATTATTTGCTCTTCACACTCGGTGGCGGCACCGCCGATGAAGGTGTCATCGTCGTCCAGTCTGTTGCCAACGGGGAGCGGCGGGTGGTCGTCCGGGGAGGGCGGGACGCCCGCTACCTTCGCACCGGGCATCTCGTCTCCGCGGTGTGAGACAACCTTCAGGTCGTACCCTTCGATGTCGATCAACTGGAGGTCAAGGGTGCGCCCGTCACTCTCGTGAACGGAGTGCTCACATCCCTCGCAGGAACCGCGGGAGCGCACTACAGCGTTTCCGAAAACGGCTCCCTCGCGTACATCGCGAGTGCCCTGGTCGACACACAGCTCTTCTGGGTCGACCGGCAGGGCGTGCGCACGTCCTTGGATGCGCCTTCCGGTCCTTATCGGGCGGCCCAGCTTTCGCCGGATGGCACGCAGGTCGCGCTGTCGCGCGATCGGGACATCTGGATCTACGACATCGCGCGGGGCACAATAAGCCGGCTCACGTTTACCGCTGACACCAGCCCTACCCTGTTGTGGACGGCCGATGGCAAGAAAGTCCTCTTCACATCCGGACAGACGGAGGGCATCGGATCTTCTGGAAGAACGCCGACGGAAGCGGCGAAGCGGAGCCGCTCACTTCTGGAGAATACGACAACCATCCATACGCTGTCTCCTCGGACGGTTCGGTCCTTGCTTTCTCCGGCCTCACTCCCGACACGTCTACAGACATCTGGGTTCTTCCTTTGCAAGGCGATGGGGAGCCGCGTCTTTTTCTTCGAACTGAGTTCCCCGAGTGGGCTAACTCCTTCTCGCCGGACGGGCGGTGGCTTGCCTTTACGTCGGGTCAGTCGGGACAACTCGAAGCGTACGTCACACCCTATCCCGGTCCGGGCGCCCGGATTCCGATCTCGACCAATAGGGGACGGGCCGCCCTCTGGTCTCGAGACGGTCGCGAGATATTCTACGTGGAAGGCAATCACATCATGGCTGTCGATGTCACCGCGGGTCCTCAACCGATTTTTGGAACACCGCACAGGCTCTTCGAGGCATCGTTGGTTCGTTCCTCCCAGTTCGGCCCTTTCGCCTATAGTTCCACGCCAGGCGGAACGGGTTTTTTAATCGCTGAGTCTGCGGGCGGCGACCTCAACACCGTCCAAATCGTCCTCGATTGGTTTGCGGACGTCGAGAGACTCGTGCCGAGCGAATAGCGATTCTTTGTGTTAAGAGGTGAATCATGAATCCTTATAAGCAAATCTATCGAGCAGCCATCGCATTAATGACACTTGTCCTTTTGAGCTCCTCCGTCCCCTCCCAGGCGCAGGATTCCGAGACCGCCGACTGGGCGGCCTATCTTTCCGGCGAGTACCGCGTCGTGGCCAACATGACTTATCTCACCGCCAACAACTGGGACGCCAAGCTCGACGTGTACACGCCGCGTGAAGCCACCGGCCCGTGCCGACCCTCATTTACATCCACGGAGGTGGTTGGATCCGAGGAAGCAAGGAAACCCGCATCCTGAGCCTTCTTCCTTATCTCGAGATGGGATGGGCGGTCGTGAACGTGGAGTACCGACTCGGTCCAGTCTCCCTCGCTCCCGCAGCCGTAGAAGATTGTCGCTGCGCGCTCCGGTGGGTCATTCGAAACGCGGAAGAGTACCACTTCGACACTTCACGCCTGGTCGTGGTGTCCTTGCGGTACCAATGCGTGACCTTGCTAGGTGGGATCTGTAATCTGAGCGCAGAGATCCATCAAGGAGGTCAAATCGATGCGCTCGAGGAAAGCGGGACTTTCAGAGGTTGAGAAACAGTTCGAATCATGGAGGTCGAAGCCACACGGACGTTTGATCCCGGAGGAGTTGTGGAATGCGGCGGTGGGGCTGCTGGATCGGTATACGCCGAGCGCGATCTGCCGTCATCTCCGCTTGAATTCGGCGCGATTCAAGAAGGTCCGAAAGACTCATGGAGCGGTTGTGAGCGCCAAACGTCTCAAGGGAGGACAACGAAGGGTTTCTGGAGTAGGCTCCCTGAGCAAGAAGCCTGGACGGAGTGGAACGGAGCAGGTGAGCGCGATAGCTCCGAGTCGGACTGCGTTCGTGGAGCTGGCGCATGGGATGGGCTTGTCGGGCGGCATGATGACGCCTCCGCTGAACTCGGTTCAGGGTGAAGGAACGATGTGCCGTCTGACGGTAGAGAGCGCATCGGGGAGCCTGACGGTCGTAACGTCGAATCGCGAGGGAGAGAATGAGCTGGTCGAATCTGTTTGTCGCTTCGTGGTCGGCGCGCTCGGCAACGGCACTCACACATGATCCAGATCGTTCCTCAACTGAAGGTATTGGTGGCTTGCGAGCCGGTTGATTTCCGCAAGGGTATCGATTCTTTGGCTTGCGTGTGCCGACAACAATTCCAGCTCGATCCGTTCCTCGGCACGTTATTCGTTTTTCGTAATCGTTCAGGCACGGCGCTCAAATTTTTGGTGTACGACGGACAGGGGTTTTGGTTATTTCAGAAGCGTTTTTCGAAGGGCCGTCTGCAGTGGTGGCCGCGTCATACCACGGATGGAGTTGCGGCGCTGCCCGCCGAGCAATTGGCGGTGCTAATCTACAATGGACTTCCGTTGCGGGCGGGAATGGCGGAGGCGTGGCGTCGGGTCAGTTGAGCCTGTTCAACGTTTCCTGATAGCTCCAAGGCAGCCACGACTCGGGTGCGGCTCTAGCGTCTTGGGCGTGCATGGAGATGTTCGTCAGGTAGTGCACCGGGTCGATACTGTTTTTTACCGAGGTCCGGATCATGCTCAGGAGCACGTCGCCGACATCGGCGCCAGCCTGTGTCCTGAAAAACAGTGAGTTCTTACGATGCCGTTGTGAGGGCTTCAGCTCCTGTTCGCTAACGTTGTTGTCGAGGGGCACACCCGGCACTTCGAGGAACCGGGTTAGCCCTTGCCAGTGATTCTTGACGTAGGAAAAGGTTTTGCCGAGGCGGCTGTTGGGCTCAACCACACGCTCGCGGAACTGCTCTTCGATCCACTTATAGAGCGCATCCATTATCGGCCGGCTGTGTTGTTGGTGATAGGCAAGTCGCTCATCGGGGTCCATGCCGCGTGTGTCGTCGTCGTTGCGGTAGATGGCTGCGATGTCCTCGAGCACCCGGTCACAGTGCTCAGGAAAGGCGGGCTCGGCTTCGATGAAGTAGCGGCGTGCATGCACCATACACTTGGCAGTGATCCGCAGCGGTGAACGCGGCGCCATCGAAGAGGCGTCGGCCATATGGATGACCTTGCTTGCCTGGACCGTGCGCTGATTCAACAGCTGGTCCATGTTCTCGCCCGCATGACGTCGTCCGCTCGCGTACAGAACGATCGGAGCAAGCGTTTTGTCCAAGCCACGGGCAACAATGCCCGTGGTGAAGATGCCCGTTCGCTCGCCTTGAGCTAAAGTCTCGTTCTCCGCCATCAATGTGAGAATCCGAACTCCGGTGTCGTCACTGTGAACCAGAGGCCGGTTCGCGGCGAGTGTTTCCATGTGGCGAAAAACCGGCAACACGGCGTTGGCCATTGCTTCGGCGCGTTCGAACTGCGTGGAGGCCCCCGCCCACTTCTGCCACTGCGCCAGGCGATGATGAGGCATGCCCATGGCGTAGCGCAATACCGAAACGACCGCATCCACACTCGGATGGTACTTGCTTGCTCCAGCCTGAGGCGGAAGCGGCGCGGTGAACGTCTTCTGGCAACCTGCGCATCGCAGCATCTGGCGTTCGTATACCGTCGCCTGGATCGGGGGCTGAGCTTTCAGCTCCACATCCTTTCTCGGAGCTTGGGTGTCATAGAGCTTGCCTTGGCACAGAGGCTCGGGGTATGGGCCGCCCGCTTTCACTTCGCCATGGCTCACCGTCTCCCGTTTGGCGCCTGTGTAGTCCTTGGCCCCATTACGGCCATGACACTTTCTCTTTCCTTTCCTTTTCAGCTTCTTTCCGTTTCGCGCGACGTTCCGTCGTCGGCGTGCTCACGCCTCGACGATAGCGGCATCGTAGAACGTGGCGAACTGTCTCGAGCAGAACCGGGCAAGCTTCCTCGGGAAGCTCTCCTCTCGATAGACGCTCTTCCAGGTGGAGCAGCTCAGCCCGCTCGACCTTCATCCACAACCCCGAGCTCGCGGCGAAACTCACGCACCAGCGGATATACCAGGCACCGTTTCACCGGCTTCGCCTCTTTGTTGTGTCGGTCCATACGGCCACGCCCAGTAGTCGATCCCACGTCCATCCAGTTCGCCGCCAGGTAGCACGTCCCCTCGTTACGCTCCCTCTCCACAAACGTCTCGAGCAACACCGGCCTCACACCGTACGCTTCCTCCCAATCATCCACCACCACTCGGGCTGCCAGCGACAGCACGTGACTCGCGAGGCCTTTGATGGAAAACCACGGCAGGATCAGGAACCGACTGTTGTTTACCACCCGCCGAAGGTTCTTTTGCCGCGTCGCGTCATCCCAACCGATGAAGCCGTCACGAGACCGAAGACGACGCGCTGACGACGAGAACTGCACGCACCCACTCAGCTCACGACGAGATTTCGAGCTCCAGACCAAGTAACGCAGGTGTGCGCCATAGGCCACCTTCTGCCCGAAGGTAGTGGTAACGCTCGACCAGTTCCCTCCACAGCGCTCGCTCCTCAGCGTGCGCCACCAAGCCCAGAGTTACCGGCGCCACGTCCGATAGATTGCCCTCTCGACGAGACCCCTTTCGTCCAGCCTTCGTGTAGTGGATGCTCGTGGGGCCGCGACGACGGGGTAGCTCCACCAATCCCCCCGCTTCGAGCAAATCGAGGTACTCGTAACATTCCTGGGATTTCAAATTTCCGTTCGCACGAACCCAACCCAATGACTCGCAGATCGTGCTCGCAAGCTCGTGCCGCGACAGTCCGCATGAGTCGATGACCTCGTGCAGAATATTCCATTCCTCATCGGTCACACCCTTGCCGCAAAAGCTCGGGCGCTTCCACACCATGGCCTCCGTCTCGTTGCTCACCTGGGCCACGCTCCTTTCCTCCCAGGCTGAGACTACACAGATGGTCCCGCTTTGTCCAGGACTTTTTTCCTTTTTGTTTCAAACCTCCGTCAACAACGAGCGACCCCCGGGCAGACTACTTATCGCATCCCGTCATGTCACGCACCGTTGCCGAAAGGACACCATCGACCTGGCTCTCGTGTGGCTCTTCGGCGCCGACACAGCGATGCAGCTCGGCCCGCCGATCTTTCTTCTCATCGCGATGACCGGAGCGACGGTCCTTGCCCGCCGTCTCGGCGCGGGAGCATGGGGAAGCTGGGCCGCGGGAGCCTTCTATGGATTTTCCGGTCCGCTGCTCTCGACCGTCAACTTCCTCGAGCTCTTCCACAGCGCGAGTTGGGCACCCTGGGTCGTGGCCGCGTTCCTCGCCTTTTGGACCCAGCCGACCCGGGCACGCATCGCGACCCTGGCCGCGTTGGGAGGGGTGCAGATTGCGGCGCTCTCGCCGGAAGTCCTGTTGCAGACCGGCCTATTCGGTCTCGCTCCCTTACCCGAGCGTCCGAGCGCCCGAAAAGTGCTGGGCTTGGCGGCTGCGTTGCTGATGGCAGCACTCCTCGCAGCGCCCACCTTGCTTGGAGCACACGCCCTCGTCGAAGGCACCGCGCGCTCGATCGGGTTTTCGCACCGGGTCTCTTTCGCTTGGTCGGCCAGGCCGATCCTGCTGCTCGAGACGGTGCTGCCGCACTTCTTCGGCGACATGCACACGATGACCGACGTCGGCGCGTGGGGACAAGCTCAGTTCCCCACCGGGAGTCCATACCTGCTGAGCCTCTATCTTGGACCGGCGCTCCTCGTCCTCGCCGTGTCCGCCGGGTCTCGTGGCGTTCGGCTCTACGGGCTGGCCGCGCTCGGTGTTCTGCTGGCCCTCGGCGATCACGGACCGCTGGAAGCGGTGATGGCACCCTGGATGACCTCGCTCCGAGTGCCCATCAAATTTTTCTTGGTGTCGAACCTCGCCTTCTGTCTTCTCGCCGGGCTCGGCTTGGATCGTGCCCTCGGTCGGGAAGGCCGGGCTAGATTGTGGGTGTTGGCTCCCGGCCTGCTCGTTTTCCTCGCTGGCATCGCCGTCAAATTCTGGCCGAGGCTTCCCCTGCCTCTGCTCGACGCGACCGTTCCGGATCTGGTCAGCCCCAGGGCGGCCGAAGTCATTGCCCAATCGTGGCCGCACGACTTCTTGGTCGCCGGCGCGCTGGCGCTCGGCGCGGGTCTCGTGCTCTACAGCGGGCGGCGACTCGTCCCCCTGGCAGCCGTTCTCGTGGCGCTCGACCTCGCGTTCGACTTCGTACAGCTCTCCGATCAAACGAAGCACTTCGGAGCAAGCTTGCGGGTAGTGCTCGCTGGCTTCGTCGAACTTTCTTTTCACGTGCGCCCAGCAGTGGGTGAGACGAAACTGTGGACCGGCACGAGCCGCGTAGCCGTCTGGACCGGCACGAGCTAGCACCTCGTACACCGCGTAGCCGTCCACAACCGCGATGCCGGAGTAGGTCCCCAGCACCTTTTGGCCATCTTCCGTCGATTTCGTCGGCAGCATTCGGTAGTACGCGATGTCCGGACTCGAAACGCCCCACACCGTGCCCGCCGACTTCTTCATCGAGCCCATCAGAGGCCACCGCGTTTCGTCGGCGTGGATGACGGGTGACTCCAAAACCTTCTCTCCCAGAGCGTCGTACACCGGATTCAGATGACGTGCCAGTACGTTCAGCTGGTCCCACAGCGTCTGGCTGTCGATATCTAGCCCTTCGCGGCGCATCATCCGAACCTGGCGCTCGAGAGGCATATGGTCCAGGTACTTGCTGATGGCCACTTCGGTCGCGAACTCCACCGAGTAGCGGCCTCCGGGCTGAAGCTTCGTCGCCGCCGGTGCGGTGACGACGTTCGCGTTACATCGGCAGCGGTACTTTTTCCGCAAATGCCGTTCGATGACGAAGCTCCGCTTCACCACCGTCACCACTTCCGATTCCTCGTATTGACCCGCCATCTCGCCGTCGCACACCGAGCACTTTTTCTCTGTCTCGGCGAGTTCGATTACTTTGTCGACCACGGGAAGATGAGGCTGTTCGCGCGGGCCGTGCCCTTTCTTCTTGTTCTTTTTAGCCTTCGTTTTCTTCCGGGTCCGCTTTTCGTCGATGCGGAAAATGCTCTCTCGCTTTTCCTGTAGTTGCTTGAGAACCGACAGTTCAAGTTGCTCCGTTTCCGGCACACCATGGAGTCTCGCCAGTTCCACTCGCAGACGAACGTTTTCATTGACGAGGCGCTGGTTCTCGTTATCAACGAGGAGAGTTATCTGGCGGAGTGTTTCGAGGTCGTGTTCGTTTTTTATGCGAACCACGGAATACGATTAGATCATAGAGACGATCTCACGGCAAGTGAAAAATGCTTCATTTCAGGAGGTGACAAAGATATTTTTCCGACCAACCGGCTCACCTCCAGAAACAACGACAACTCTGTCGTCGTCAGTCGCACTGGCTCGCCGTCACCGCTGGACCACAGGCATGCGAACTTTCCCTCTTCGAGACGTTTCGCGTAGACGCACAGTCCGGTCCCGTCCCAGTGCAGAACTTTCGCGCGGATTCGGTTGCGGCTGACGAACAAGTACAGCTCACCGCTCAGCGGGTCACGACCAAGCTCGTTCATCACCAGCGCCGACAGACCGTCAAAGCCCTTGCGGAGATCCGCCGGCGCCGCGTACGCCCACGCCGACACCCGACGGCTATTCCACTTCATCCCAGCTGCTCAACAAGCCGCAGCAGCCGCTGTTCCGACAGACCCTCGATTCGATACCCTCGCGGGGTTACCAGCGTAATCTCCGTGCGTTTTTCCGATTCCACGACTTCGACACGCCGAACGATACCCCTCATAGCCTCCTCTCGATTCCATCGAGATAGACTCCAGCCACTCACCCCGAGCCCCCTCGCGACACCCTCAAGGCTCGCGCCCTGATCCTTCATCTGATTCAGATACAGCACCGCTTCGCGACGTTGTTCCCGCGAGTAACGCCGCCCTCGACCTGTGCGGCCACGATTTTCTTCACGTGCTCGCCTACGAAATGCTGTCCTCGCTTCCATCGCTTCGCACTCCTTTCAAGACTGCTCACGATGGAACATTCCGACACGCTTGTCACGACGGGCCACGGCGAGGAGTTACTCTCAACCTAGGGCGCGATCTTGGCGCTCAAGTGCCTGCACGTGCTGGACCTGATTCTGCTCGCCGATGCCCAGGCCACACCTGAGGAGCGGTACGCTTTGGAGGAAATCCCCGAGATTGACCGAAAGAGTTCACGCGGCGGCTATGCAACGGCTGCCGGGAGCACAGCCAGCCGGTCAGCTACCAGGCGTGGGCAGGGTGCCACTGACCTCAGGGACTTTGAAGTCTGTCCCCAAATCCGGGTTTGTCAGTCAGGTGGGATTCTGGTAAGTGATTGATTATAGTGGTGCCGAGGGACGGAATTGAACCGCCGACGCAAGGATTTTCAGTCCTTCGCTCTACCGACTGAGCTACCTCGGCCCTGAGAAGCGTCACATTCTAGCGGAGGGCTAAGAAAAGTCAAGGAAAGACAATGGGCTGGCGCGGGACTCGCCCCGCCAGGCAAGGCCGCCGAACCGCTGGCTAGCGCTCCTTAGTACGTAACCTCGGCCTTGGGCGCCTTGTCCGGTGACTTGCTCTTGCTGGAGCTCGCCCCGCTCGCTGGTGCGGCCGCTGGAGCGGCGATCAGCCCCAGTTCCTGACGCAGCTTCTTTTCGATCTTGGCGGTGATGTCCGTATTCTTGATCAGGAACTGGCGGACGTTCTCCCTGCCCTGCCCGATCCGCTCGCCGTTGTACGAGTACCAGGCACCGCTCTTGTCCACGATGTTCCGGTTCACGCCGAGATCGAGAAGATCGCCTTCTTTCGAAATGCCCTTGCCGTAGAGGATGTCGAACTCCGCGTTCTGGAAAGGAGCGGCCACCTTGTTCTTGACCACCTTCACGCGGGTTCGGTTGCCGACGGGGGCATCCCCTTCCTTGATGGCGGCGATGCGACGGATGTCCAGGCGTATCGACGCGTAGAACTTCAAAGCACGGCCTCCGGTGGTGGTCTCGGGGTTTCCGAACATGACGCCAATCTTCTCGCGGATCTGGTTGATGAAGACGAGGCACGTTTTAGATTTCGAAACGATGGCGGTGAGCTTGCGCATCGCCTGCGACATCAAGCGAGCCTGAAGCCCCATTTGCGCATCGCCCATCTCGCCGTCGAGCTCCGCCCGCGGCACCAGAGCCGCCACCGAGTCGATGACCAGCACGTCCACTGCGCCGCTCCGGACTAGGACTTCGGTAATCTCGAGCGCCTGTTCCCCGCTGTCAGGCTGACTGACCAGCAGATTGTCGGTGTCGACTCCGAGGGCCTTCGCATAGACCGCATCCAGGGCATGCTCGGCGTCCACGAAGGCAGCCATGCCGCCCTTTTTCTGTGCTTCCGCGATGGCGTGTAGCGCGAGCGTCGTTTTACCGGAGGACTCCGGTCCGAAGATCTCGACCACTCTGCCCCGCGGCAGGCCGCCGACTCCCAGCGCGGCGTCGAGCGAGATCGAGCCGGTCGAAATAGCAGGGACGTCGACGACTTCGCGCGATCCGAGTCGCATGATCGCGCCCTTGCCGAATTGTTTCTCGATCTGACCGACTGCGATGTCGATGGCTTTCGCTCGTCCGTTCTCAGACATGGGTCTCCTTTCAGAAGCTATGCCGTCGCAGCTCCTGGATATCGATTTTCAGGCTCAAAACCGCCTGGGTCTCCTTTGAGGCTCGCGCCAGTATAGCCTCTTGTCAAACTAGACGAAAAGTGGGCCGCCAAGCCTCCCTGGAAGGCCTCACAATACCATATCTCGGGTGACGTGTTCAATGGGGCCCTCGATATTGTGTGATTCGTGCTAGGCTCGGGCGTGCCCACACCGGTTGGACATGCGCTAGGGGGGCTGGCGGTGTACATCGGTGGACAATATGGAGAGGGCGTCCGCAAAGACTGGACGCTTCTCGGCGCGACCCTCGTTGCTGCCCTCCTGCCCGATCTGGACCTGGTGATCGGCCCCTTCGCGGGGAGAAGCTATCATCATTACTTCACCCACAGCTTGGGCTTCACGGCACTCGTCGCGGGCATCGCCTATTGGACGATGCGAAGGATGGGAAGGGCGTCTCCCGGACGAGACGCCGGGGTGATCGCGACGGGCTCTCTCTCTCACATCATCCTAGATATGCTCACCAAGGACACGACCCCGCCCTTCGGCGTGCAGCTCTTTTGGCCGTTCTCGGACGCTTTCTTCATCTCTCCGGTCAGCGTCTTCTCTGACGTCTTTAGAGGAAGCCTCGCCCTTCTCTTCGGTCTCCACAATTGGTTGGCGATGGGGCACGAGATCTTGGTGATACTGCCGATCGTGGGACTGTTGTGGTGGCTACGCCGTCGTTGCGCTCAGCTCGAGTAGTCGTAGAAGCCGCGCCCGCTCTTGCGACCCAGGTAGCCCGCGTCCACCATCTTCTTCAAGAGAGGACAGGGGCGGTACTTGGGATCGCCGATGCCGTCGTGCAAGACCTCCATGACGCTCAAGCAAACATCGAGCCCCACGAAGTCGGCGAGCGTGAGAGAGCCCATGGGATGGTTCATCCCCAGTTTCATCACCGTGTCGATGGCTTCCGCATCGGCCACGCCTTCATGGAGCGCGAAGATGGCTTCGTTGATGAGGGGCATGAGGACGCGGTTGGCGACGAAACCGGGAGCGTCGTTGACCGCAACGGACGTCTTTCCGAGCTTTTCGGCAAGGCCGCGCGTGACTCTGAAAGTCTCATCCGACGTCGCGAGGCCGCGAATGATCTCGATAAGCTTCATGACCGGCACGGGGTTCATGAAGTGTATGCCGATGAAGCGATCGGCGCGAGAGGTGGTGGCGGCGAGCTTGGTGATGGAAATGGAAGAAGTGTTCGAAGCGATCACGACCTCGGGGTGCAACAACCGATCCAGCTCTTCGAACAACGCTTTTTTGGCCTCGAAATCTTCGATGATGGCTCCGACGACGAAGTCGGCATTTTTCAAGCCTTCGAGCTCCAGCCCGGAGCTGACGCGTTTCCGAGCACCATCCGCGACGTCCACGGGCATGGTTCCCTTGTCGACCATGCGTTTGAGATTACGCTCGATGTTGGCGAGCCGCCGCTCGACGAACTCCTTCTTTACGTCGCGCAAGTAAACGTCGAAGCCCGCCTGCGCGAAGACCTGAGCGATGCCATTGCCCATGGTCCCGGCACCGATGACGGCGATCTTGCGTAGAGGCACTTAGGTTGTCATTCCTTAGTGCTCGCGGGGCCCCACCCCCACTCGCCGCCCTCGCTCTTCGCTCGGGCGAAAACCACGGCCAGGTTCCCTTGCACCGTATCTCATGAGCAATTCCTCCTGGCCGGAGGCCCTACAGGCCTTGACCTCAGACCAACTCGACACCCATAGCAACACCGTTGCCGCCGCCCAAACACAAAGCCGCAACGCCGCGGCGGGCCTTACGGTCTCGAAGCGCATGAACCAATGTCGTGAGAACGCGGGCGCCACTGGCCCCGATGGGATGACCAAGCGCCACCGCTCCCCCGTTCACGTCGAGTTTTTCGGGATCGAGCTTCAGCTCCCGGATGACCGCACAAGCCTGTACGGCGAAGGCTTCGTTAATCTCGAAGAGATCGACGTCGTCGGTCTTCCACCCGGTCTTCTTTAGTAGCTTCTGGACCGCCGGCACCGGGGTCATCATGACCCACTCCGGCTCGAGGCCCGATATCGCCTGGCCCACGATGCGCGCCATAGGGTTCAGATCCAAGTGCCGGACTTGGCTTTCGGAAGCAACCAGCAGAGCTGCCGCCCCGTCGTTCATTCTCGGCGCGTTGCCGGCGGTGACCGTTCCTTCGGATTTGAAGACCGGCTTTAGTTTTTGGAGCGCCTCGAGCGAGCTGTCGGGACGCACCGACTCATCGGTGTCGAACACCAACGGCTCTCGCTTGCGGCGAGGCACGCTCACCGGAACGATCTCCTCTTTGAACTTCCCTTCCTTGATGGCCCGCGTCGCTTTCTGGTGGCTGCCGAGAGCGTATTCGTCCATCTCCTTCCGGCCGACGCCGTACTTTTCTGACACGCGTTCTCCGGTCATCCCCATGTGGAAATCGTTATAGACGTCCCAGAGGCCGTCGTGAACGGTGGCATCGAGGAACTGGCCGGGGCCGAGCCGAAGACCCTCGCGCACCCGAGGCACCAGGTACGGTCCGTTCGACATGGACTCCATACCTCCCGCCACGATCACATGAGCGTCGCCCGCAGCAATCGCCTGCCGGGCCAACATCACGGCCTTCAAACCCGAGCCGCAGACCTTGTTGATAGTCAAGGCCCCGACGGCGGGTGGCAATCCGGCACCGAGCGCGGCCTGTCGCGCGGGGTTTTGTCCCAGACCGGCTGAGATCACATTCCCCATGATCACTTCCTCGACGGCTTCCGGTTCCACGCAGGCCCGAGCGATCGCTTCTTTGACCACAATCGAACCCAGCTCGGTCGCTTTAGTTACTTCGCCTGCCGGCCTGGCATAGTTACCTCGCCTGCGGGCCTGACATTAGCTCCTTCGCCTGCGGGCCTGAGCGGCTAGATAACGGGTGGCCGTTCGAAGCATCAGCTCCTCGAGCTCGGAATCCTGCAGGCTCTCCGCGGCTTTCCGGAGCGACTCCGAAGGCTCGCCCGGTTCGAGGGGGACAGGCTTGGCGGGCGCAGGTGCCGCGATCGAAAGGGGCTTCCCGTCTTTGACGAAACGAATCCACTTGACGGCCCGGAATCCCATCGCAGCATTCAGGCGGGACCGGATCTCGGCCTGCAGCTTCATGATCATCCGACCCCAAGCGGCGTCGGTGACCCGCACGGTGAGGACCCCGTCATCGAGGGAAGCCGCCTCCGAGCGCGTCGCCAGCTCGGTGCCTACCACAACCGGCCACTTGAGGCCGACCAGCTCCAGAGAATAGATGCGGTCACGGCTTCGAGCAGGCAGAGCCTGGCGGAGAAGATCCGCGACAGAACGTGCTCGTTTCATCTCTGCGGGCCTCTATTATCGCGACCTCTATTATGGCATGGGCGTAGTCCTCTTATAGTAAAGTCGCTGATGTGATCGCGGCTCTTATCCTCGCGGCCGGGGAGTCTCGCCGCATGGGATCTCCCAAGCCACTTCTACCCCTCGGAGACACGAGCTTTCTCGAGCACCTACTCGGGCAGTTCCTGGCTTCGCGCGCTCGCCCCGTTTTGGTGATCCTTGGCCACGAGGCAGAACGGGTCCGCAGTGAGGTACGGCTCGATGACGCACTGGTCGTCGTGAACCCGGAGTATCGCAAGGGCATGCTCTCTTCGATTCGCGCGGGGTTGCGGGCACTCGAGGGCGAGCCCGTGTCCGGGGCGCTCATTTGCCCGGTGGATCTCCCCGACGTCAGCACCGCCGTCGTGGATCTTGTGATAAGTCAGTTCGAAAGAACGCGCGCAGCTATTGTCGTCCCCGCCTATGAGGGACGTCGAGGTCATCCCGTACTCTTCGCCCAACCGCTCTTCGAGGAGCTCCTCAAGGCTCCCGACTCCGTCGGAGCCCGACAGGTGGTATGGGATCACGCCAACGAAGTTCTGGAGATTCCGACCGAGGATCGGGGTATCATCATGGATATCGATACGCCGGAACAGTACGAGGATCTGAGGAGGAGGAAGCGTGGGACGCACTCTTGCTGATCTAACCCTCAAGCTGACCCGGGAGCTGTCCGCGCTCGAAGCCCGATGCGCAAAGGAAGTGGATGAGGCTGAAAAATCACGCGACGCGGCCCTCACCAAGATCGGCTTCCTCGATGACGCGCTCAAGCGTTACCACCGGGGCCTATCCAAGGCGAAGCACGACCAATGGAGAACTGTCCAGAAGGCCAACGAGATCCTTGACCGGGAGATCCAAACCGCAGAAGACGCCCGGCAGCCGGCCCTGTTGCGTCAAGAGCACAAGCACCGCGGCGCCATGGCCAGGGCGCTACGAGCCAGGGGGGACGCCCTGCGGGCGGCGAAGAAAAAGAGAGAGGCGGCTCTCCGCAGGGCGCGGGAACGTCCCCTCCTCCAACACCACGCGCTGAGAAAGGCCGCCGACCGAGCCTTCGAAAAAACGGTTCTGGATGCTCGCGAGTCCTACCAGATCGCAATCGAGAGGGCTCGCTTGGCGTTTCAGTCGGCGCTCCAGGAAGTCCTCGAAGATGAACGGCTCGCCTTGGACAAGGCGACGCGCAAGGCCGACCGGATGGTCTCGAACGCGGCGGTGACCTACGAACGAGCGGTCGCTCAAGAGGAGGTACGGATGAGGAACGCGGCGATAAAAGACGACGGGGCGCGACGCATCCAAGAGCAGCACGATCGAGGGCTCTCCCAAGTGTTGAAGGGCTGCGGTCGTAGAAAGGAAGCTCTCTTCCGTAAGTTCTCACAAGATCTGAAACGCCTGAAGTCATAGGGCCCGGGCAAGAATAACTACCGATTCTTGGACGCCGATGCATCCCGTCTGGCTGCGTTGCTCGTCGGTCATATATCCAGATATTATTCACTTCTCGCGCCTTGCCAGACGGGCGCCTCGACGCCCAAGAATGGGCATTTATTCTTGCCCGGACCCTTAGCCCGCGTGAAAACACCTTCCCTCGTACTCGCTTCGTCTTCCCCTCGCAGGATTTTCTTCCTCAAGCAGCTCGGCGTTCGCTTTACCCAAGCGAGTCCCCGTGTGGACGAAAGCCCTCTCGCCGGTGAACGCCCTCGCCCCTATGTGCGGCGCATGGCTTTGGATAAGGCCCGCGCCGTCTCGAAACGAAAGCCCGCCGATTGGATTCTCGCCGGCGATACGATCGTCGTTCTCGATGGCACCATCCTGGGAAAACCGAAAGATGATCGTGAAGCGCGCCGGATGCTGCGGAACCTCTCCGGCAGGCGGCACCAGGTCCTCAGCGCGCTGGCGCTCGTGCGCCAGGCCACACGGAGAGAGCTCACGAGTGTTTCCGTGACCAAGGTCCACCTGAGAGAAATGGAACCGTCCGAGATTCGCTGGTACGTCGGAACCGGCGAGCCCGCCGACAAGGCCGGGGCTTACGCGATTCAAGGCAAGGGAGGTATCTTCGTCAAGAAGATCATAGGCTCCGCCTCCAACGTGGCCGGGTTTCCGGTGGAAACGTTCTACGACCTCATGCGGAAGGCGGGCCTGCGGCTTTTTTGACGCCCGAGGTCCCCTCCCCATCCGTGTCCTCGATCCAATTCGCAATCTCTTCCAGCAGGTTGAGCTCGTGGTGGATGAGGCAGATGTGCCCGTACCCTTCGAGGACCTTGACCGTTGCCCGCGGCATGCGGGGGGCCATGAAGCGTGCCTCGGGAACCGAAGGCACCAGGTGATCTTGGTCGCTGGCGAGGAAGAGCGTCGGGGTCTCGATCTCGCCAAGCCGTTCCCGGATGTCGTACTGGCGAAGGATCTCCAAACGGCGGATGTAGCCTGTGCGGCCGGCGGCCCGAACCCGCTGGTGGTATTTCGACAAGTCCTCGGGCAGCGTGTGAGGAGAATGAAGCCGCGAGCCCGAAAACCGGCGCGCGAAGTTCATGGCTCCCCAAGGCACGGCTTTCAGAAGAAGTGGAGCGAGTCGAAGGCCAGCCCGCCGGCGGATCACCGGGAAGGAGTTCACGATCACCAGGCGGTGCAACGTTTCGGGATGAAATAGCGCGTAGCTCAAACTAAGGGCACCGCCAAACGATTCCCCGCATACCGTGACCTTTTGTCCACCGGCCACTCGATCGCAGTGCTCGCGCAGCGAATCGACGAGAGAGTCCATGGTGCAGTCGGATTGGTCGGGAAGCGGGAACGTGCTGACTCGGAAACGCTCGGCGAGCAGCGGGATCTGGCGATAGAAGAGGAGCGCGGTGCCGTCGATGCCGGGCACCAGGACGAGAGGCGGCGGATCTTTATGCACAGATCTCCCACACTCCTTGAACATGACTTGGCTGGGTTTGCACAACGTTTCCACAGCGAAACCGACGCTCTTTGAACACGATATCAACTGGGTTTTCCACAGGTTATTAACACGCTCGAGGGAGCCCAATTGAGGCCGATGAGCTACGGCCCGCGCTGACCCCAACGCAGAACGCTGACCGAGGCATTGTCGGCTGCGAGCCGCCGGTAGTTAGCAAGATCCAAGGACAGGTAGTGAGCCAAGACGAGACGAAGCGGGTCTCCGTGCGACACGATGACAACGCTCTCGCTCCGATTCTCATCCCGGAGACGCTCCACCACATCCACCATCCGCTGCTGAACCTTGTGCGAAGACTCGATGGCATCGCACTCGTAAGTAGGATCCTGACGATACCGCTCCAGATCGGGATCCCCGCCGAGCTCCTCGAGCTTCTTGCCCTGCCAACGGCCGAGCCAGACCTCGTCGACACCCGGCTCGGTCTCGACACTCAGGCCGAGCGCCTCGGCAATGGGCCTGGCAGTCTCCTGCGCACGTTGCTGCGGACTGGATACCACTCTGGCGATCGGCACGCCGCGGAGAGAACGCGCGAGATCGCTCGCTTGCGCCGTACCGCGCGAGTTGAGACCGATATCGATCCGGCCGAGTAGCCTCCCTTCCTCGTTCCAGTCGGTGAGACCATGCCGTACCAGGAAAAGATGGAAAGGCATGGTTAGCGACGGGGAGGAGCGACGCTAGATGCCGGCTCGTAATGAATCGTGATCTCCGCGTGCCCGTAGCGCGCCATGATGAGCTCTTCCAACCGCTCGGTCGCATCGTGCGCCTCGCGAAGGTCGTTCTCGGCCACGATGAGCGTCAGCTCGACGAACTTGCGGCCGCCGTGCAGAAGGCTACGGATATCACGCGCGGCAACGACCCGCGGCAACCCAATCGCCATCTTGCGAATGACCTCCGCATCCACGGCAGCGGCATCGATGAGTGTTGGTACGGTCCTCTGGAGAACCTGAAACCCGCTATAGGCGATGAACAGAGAGATTCCGAGCGCCAGTATCGCGTCTAGGTAGAGATACCCTCTCAATACAAGTGGAAGACCCACCAGTACCACCGTCGTCACACCGACGTCGCTCTGCGTGTGAACCGCATCCGCGTAGAGAAACTCGCTGGAATAGCGCCGGGCCGCCCGCTTCTCGTAGATCACGACGAACACGTTCACGATCAACGTCCCCAGCATGACCGCGAAGGTGGTGCTCGTGATCTGGAACGAAGGTGGTGCGTCGCTGAAAAGACGCACCAGCGCCTGCTTGCCTACTTCGTAGCAGGTGATGAACATGAAGCCGGCGATCGAGAACGCTCCAAGCGTCTCGATCTTCGCGTGCCCGTAGGGGTGGCCCTCGTCCGGCTCCTTAGCGGCCAAGCGCAGCAACACGATGCCTACGACGTTGTTGATGGCGTCGACGGAGGAGTGAAGACCGTCCGAGAGAACGGCGAGGGAGTGGGACGCGATACCGGCAATCACCTTGGCGAGGCTGACCGCCAGATTCAGAAAGAGGATCTGGATGAGGACGCGCCGGGTCCCAGCCCGGGCGACGGCGTCGATGTTATTGGGGGGATTAGCTACAATGGGTTTCTCACCTTGGAGCTCAGGACTCGAATCTGGAAACTCTCCACGTTCTTCATCGTCTTGCGAAAGAAGCCGGTGAAATCGAACCCGCTCTCATCCTGTTGGAGCACGAGCAGCGTCTCTTTGCCCGCCTCGAGAGGGACGGGAAACGAGCGTGAGAGCGCGTTCGTCCAGCGAGGAAACTCCAGGGATCCTTCGTTGACCTGATACAGCATCCGCAGGAGGACGCGCTGCTCCGCGGAAGCTTGAGGAACGCCGAGCAGCAAGAGGACGCCGTCGGAACCTTCCCCGTTCACGACCTCACCCACACCGCTGCAATCGGTTTTTGAACCATAGCTTTCTCCTCGCCGGAGGCTATTATATCGCACATGGATCGCCACAACCTCATCGCACTGCTCCTCAGCTTCGGCTTTCTCCTGGGGACTCTCCTAGTCGCCGAGCTGAGCCATAGGCTTTGGGGCGCGAGTCGTTTTTTGGGTCGCAAGCTCGTGCTCATCAGCATCGGCATGTGGTCGGTGGCGACCGTTCGGATCTTCACGTCTTGGAAATGGGGCCTCGTCCCGCCTCTGACAATGGCCGCGCTCTACTACGCTTCCTATCGCTACGATCTCTTCCAGGCGGTCGAGGACGACGAGCGCGTGAACCTGGGGTTGGTCTTCTTTCCCTTGTCCATCGCGCTACTGTTGGGCTGGTTTTGGCGGCCGGGGTCGCCCGACGATGCGGGTTACATCGCGGTAGCCGCGTTGATGGCAACGACCTGGGGTGACACGGCGGCAGCGCTAGTGGGAAGACACTTCGGAACTCGGCGTTACCGCTTCGCCGGCCACCCTCGCACAATGGAAGGCACTCTTGCGTTGTTCCTTACAGCGAGTGCGGTCATAGCACCCGTCCTCGCGATCGGCGGGGGAATGGATTGGCACCAATCGATGGCGTTCGCGCTCATCGCGGGAACGGTCGCCGCATGCGTGGAGATCGTCTCGGTCTACGGCAGCGACAACCTGACCATTCCCTGTGCGGTGGCCGTCACACTCCACTCGCTGGGCTTTTTCAGCTGAGGGCTTGTACTGCGTTTGTGCTTTGGGCCCCCCGCCTCCGCCCGTGAAGTTACTAATGGCTTCGGCGGGTCCGCCGAAGTCTCCTCGTTCCCAAGACGGACGAAGGCGGACGCGCGCACTAATAACGTTCGACCTCGATGCTCTCGGTTTCCGGAATCGGCTCGGCGGCGAGGATCACGGTGCTGGCTACGGGAAGATAGGCGTGGAACATTCTCTCCCTGACTTCCAGAGTCACCTCGTAGAAACCCTCGTCCTTGACGTGCAAGAGCCTTCCCTTCGCCCCCTTGACGCCTAGGGCATCGTTATACACACGGATCGCGGTGCCAGCATCCATCGAACGCTCCTTTTGTTATTTGGTGAACAATTATCCTCGTCCATCCTGTCAGGCCCACCCAAAAAAACTACGCCCCGAGGGCTCTAAGACACTCCCGGGTGATGTCCATTCCTTTGTCGATATCCTCTCGAGTCACCGTCAGTGACGGCCGAAAGCGAATCGAGCTGGGTCCACAGCCGAGGATCAGCATTCGCTTCGCGAAGGCTTCGCGGCGGAATCGGTCTCTTGTTTCACCGTCCGGAAGATCGAAGGCGCACATCAAACCTCGGCCGCGCGCGTTGACGATGAGCTGCGGAAACTCCTGTTGCACGGACTCGAGCTGAGCCCGCAAGTAGTCGCCGGTTCCGCGGGCGTTTTCGACCAGTCTTTCCTCGCTGATAATCTCCAAGTACCTTTGGAATCGCACCATGTCGGTGAGATTCCCGCCCCAGGTCGAGTTGATGCGTGCCGATTCGACGAAGACGTTGTTCTCCACCTCGTCGAGGCGGCGGCTAGCGAGCATACCGCAGACCTGCGTCTTCTTTCCGAAACAGAGCACGTCGGGAAGCACGTCGAAATGCTGATAGGCCCACATGCGTCCGGTGAGCCCCACTCCGGTCTGGACCTCGTCGACGATGAAGAGGAATTCGTTCTCATCAGCAAGAGCTCGAATTTGCTGGAAGAGCTGCTTCCGAAAGTGATTGTCGCCACCCTCTCCCTGGATCGGCTCGATGACGAGCGCAGCGATATCGTCCTTGTTCTCGTGCAGCGCCCTCTTGATCTGCTCGACGGCTTTTCGTTCCGTCTCCACAACGGCTTTTTCGTTCTCCTCGGTGCGTGGAAAACGAATCTTGGGATTGACGATGCGCGGCCAGGAAAACTTTGGGAAATAGTCGATCTTGCGCCGGTCGACGGTATTGGTCATGGAAAGCGCATAACCCGTCCGACCGTGGAAGGCCTGCTCGAAATGAATGACCTGCTGGCCTCGAACGCCTTTGACTCCCCGCGCCAGATTCTTGCGTACCTTCCAGTCGAAAGCAGCCTTGACCGCGTTCTCCACAGCGACCGTACCTCCCGCCACCAGGAAGAGATGCGGTAAATGTTTCGGGATGGCTTCGCAAGAGAACGTCTCGACGAAATCAGCCATCTCGACGGTATAGATGTCCGAGTTGGATGGATTGTGAATAGCGACGTCCGCCAGTTTCCGACGAAACGACTCTTCCCGCATCCTAGGGTGATTCAGTCCCACGGGGTTCGTCGCAAAGAAGGAGAAGAAGTCCAGAAAGGAGTCACCGTGCAGGCTGTCGTACAGATACGAGCCCTCACTACGCGCAAGGTCGAAGACCAGATCGTAGCCATCTGCCAGGATGTGCTTGGCGAGCTTCGCCCGAACGTCGCTCGGGCTCGTTGCCGTCGATCTCGTCTTGACCATGATCGTTTTCAGGACCTCGGGATTGCGGAACCGCTACAGAGAGGGCCGGCTTATCGGCAGCTCAGGTGAGAACTTTTTCGAGCGGCAAACCGCAACGAATCGAATCCGCCCCAGAGAGGACACCGCCTAACTGCTTGTCCATGTGGTCGTTCTATTCTATCATTTCGGCCGAGTCACAGCCAGCGCGCGGATATCAGAGGATGACGATGACCACCCGACCTTTCCAGGAATTGGACGATATCGACTTTATCCGGAAAGCCGAGCTGTTCCGCAACATGCCGGAACAGGTGATCCTGGCCATCTCGGCGCGAGCCAAAACGGTGACCTACAACGCCGACGAGATCGTCGTGAAAAGAGGTGGGCCAGGGGATCGAGTCTTCGTGGTCAAGAGCGGGACGGTCGAGGTCATGAGCCCCGCTGATTCGGACGAGCAAGCCGAGGCCGCCCCATTCGCCTACCTGGGCCCGGGAGAGTGTTTCGGTGAGCTCGCGATCCTCACCAGCTCACCACGAACCAACGACGTCCGGGTACCCGAGCAGGCCCAGCTGCTCATCATCCCCCATGGCCTCTTCGATGAGCTGATGCAGAACCACGCCGGATTCGCCAGCCAGCTGTGCGCTATCCTCGCGCACCGGTTGGTGAAAGCGCTTCAAGGCTTGCCGATGACCAACAAGAAGGAGCTACAAGGAAACTTGCAGTATTTCGACCTGCCCACCGTCGTGCAAACGTTGATCTCTTCGAGCCAGAACGGCGTCATGACCCTGTCGGTAGGCGGCCAGCCCGTCGCGAGCCTGTCGTTTCACAGCGGCAACATCTTTCGAGCGAGCTACGGTCATCGAAACGGTGACGAAGCGGTCCATCACCTTTTCCAAGTGCCGCCCAAAGTAGATTTTCGTTTCTCTGGTAAAGAGGACGCCGAAGGCGGCTCGGCCACTCCCGACCCTGGCATCACCATCCCAGCTATGGCGCTGATGATGGATTCAGTGCGCCTTCAGGACGAGCTCGACATGCTAAGGGAGAAGTTGCCACCTCCCGACACAGGACTGATCCGGACGAGCGATGCGAACGATTGGACTCCGCTTGCCGAACGGCAGGACGACGACGACGCCCGGTCTCTCTGGTCACGCCTTCAAGAGACCGCCACGGTGCGTGAGCTCCTGGACGAATCCTCGAGTTGCCACTATCATGCCGCTCGTGCATTAATCGCGTTGTTGGAGTCGAAACGGGTTCAGCCGGCGTAAGAAGGGAGTACATGAAGGTTCCTGTCCTGCCCATCGCAGTCCTCCTGGCTGCCGCCCCGCCGGCGTTGTCTCAACAGTCTCAGGGGTCTCAAGACACGGCGAACGAAACCACCGAAGCACCTTCATACCCGATTCCCGACAACCTGGTGCTCGACCTTCGTTTGTTCGAGTCACGCACTGTCTCGCCGGACTACACGGCCATGAACGAGCTCAGCTTCTTCATCATGACCGACGGGCGGGATGTATCCGCGATGCAATGGCCGAGCACTCTGGCCAAGCAGGTCCCCGATGCATTCCTGGCCGCGCTGATCGCGGACACCGTGCCGGTGGAGCAAAGCGTGGCGCGTTTCGAATGGACCACGGGTAGCCGGAGCATCCAGACCGAGATCCGCATCGAGAACTACCATCCGGCTGGTACGTTCAAAGCTCAGCTTCACACCCGCTTCATGCGCCGCAGCGACACCACTGGCGAGCACCAGCGAGAGCTCGAGCTGCAGATTCATCGCACGTCGGTATGGAGTAGCGATGAGCTGGAGATTGCGCCGACTGTTTATCTCTCTCACTTTCGCGAATACGCGGATCGCGAGAGTCGGGGCCTGCTTTATGAGCTGCTTCGCCCCAATACGTTCTTCTTGATCTTGGCGGCAACGCCGAGGCTATTGACGGAAGAAGAGGGGCAGCGGGGAGCCCCGCAGACTCTCTCCCTCCCTCCCGGAGTCGAGACCCCGGTGCTTGCGAATCCAACCGGCGTTCCCCTCAAGGGAACGATCCTTCTGAGTTTCGAGCTCGATGAGACCGGCGGGCCAGTCAACCCCCAAATCGTGCGTTCTTCCTTTCCCGAGGCCAACATCCGGATCGTGGAAGCAGCAATGCTTTGGCAGTTCCCGGCCCTACAAGGTGGCGCGCAAACCGGTCAGGTCGAGATCCAGCTAGAGATCCCCGCGAGCTCCCCTAGCCCCCCTAGCCCCTCGAGCGAAGACCCCTTATAAGGGGGATGTCCCGCCGGATGTTGAATTTGGTGTAGCGGCGGCTCCTTGGCCGGCCTAAGAATAGGTCTGCCAATAAACCGTCTCCAGAGGGGGACAAGGAGCCACCAATGCCTAGGAAATCGAAGAAGCCAGTAAGAAAGCAAACGCACTCGCCTACGGGCAAGGTAGTTGGCCAAGTCGGTCAGATACTGCTACCGATGATAGCTGGGATCGCGGCCACGAAGGCGGATCTGACGGAATGGGTGTACGAGCAAGGACTGACAGCTCTGCACCTACTGCTCAGAGAGGACGCCGAGGAGATCGCGGGGCTCAAGGGCAAGCACGAGAAGGAGCGAACTCATAACCACTGTGGGAGCACGAACGGAGAGCTGAGCTTCGGTGGTCGTCGCATCCAAGTGTCGCGACCTCGAGTTCGCTCGAAGTCGGGCGATGCGGCGTCGCTTCCACACTTCGAAGCCTTCCGCGAAGAAGACCCGCTTCCAGAGCGAGTGTTGAATCAGATCTTGGTGGGGGTATCGACCCGAAATTACGAATCGAGTCTGGACAAACCCGCGGCCAAGTTGAAGTCTCGTGGCACGAGTAAGAGTGCCGCCAGCCGTCACCTCGTGAGCCAGACGACTAAGAAGCTCGAGGAATACCTGTCTCGGCGGCTAGAGGAGTTCGAGCTTGCGGCACTGATGCTGGATGGCCTTGAGGTGGCCGGACAGATCGTCGTCGTAACTCTCGGTATCACAATAGATGGAACGAAGGTGCCCCTGGGTATATGGCTGGGCTCGACGGAGAACTCTCGGGTGTGCACCGCGATGTTGCAGGACCTTCTCGAGCGAGGCTTGCGCGTCGATGAGTTGATTCTCTGCGTAGTGGACGGAGGCAAAGGCATCCGCAAGGCACTCGTCGACGTTTTGGGGGACCTCGCGGTCATCCAAAGGTGCCAGATCCATAAACTCCGGAATCTTCGCTCGTACCTTCCCAAGTCTCGTCACGCCTACGTGCTCCAGACGATGAAGGAAGCCTACAAGTGCAAGAGTGCCGACAAGGCGCGCAAGCGACTTCAGGCATTGGTGTCGTGGCTCGAGCGAAACGGCTACGACGAAGCTGCCGGAAGCCTTCGTGAAGGGATGGAAGAGACACTCACGGTCGTGAAGCTCGCGCTGCCCGCCTTACTTCGCCAGTCTCTTGCCACGACGAACGCCATTGAGAATCTCAACGGAACCATTCGCAGAGTATCGAGAAACGTCAAGCGTTGGTAGAGTCCTTCCATGGTTCGCCGATGGACCGCTCTTGGCGTCGTCACCGCGCAGAAAAAGTTCCGGCGTATCAAAGGCTATCGCCATATGGGCGCTCTCGTTCACGCGCTTAGAAGCAAACAGAAATCTCTTGACAGCGATGAGTCTGCTGCCTAAGAGTATTCACAGGTGCCGCCGCTACCCGACCAAATTCAACAGCGGCCGGGACATCCCCCTTATAAGCCCTTCCATGGTCAGATCTTAGCTTTTTGACACCCCCTGGGACTCATGCTAACTTGCGAGCACTAGCTTATGGAGAGAACCCTATCTCAGGACCAGCTGGTTCTGGTCACCCTGCTCGTGAAACTCGGGGTGATGGCCTCCATCGCCAGCCTCCTAGGCCGCTTCGCCGCGTTCAAGCGTTTGCTGCAACGCGACGAGCTCTCCCTGAAGGAGAAGTGGATCTTCGCGTTGTTCGCGGGCATGCTGCTGTCCTCCGGCGTCGGCGTCCGCATCCTTCTCAACTACGATGCCGCCGACCTGTCGCTCGCAGGCACCCTTCTCATCGGGCTCCTGGCGGGTCCCATCGCCGGAGCGGCGGTTGGCTTGATGGTCGGCGCGCCCGCCGCGGTCCATGGCGAGTTCTTCGCGTTGCCGCTCGGTGTCCTTTATGGCGTTGCCGGAGGCATCGTTCGCGAGCTCTGCCGCAAGGAGGACATTTGGAGCTTTTCCCCTCTCGTCTTTCTCAACCTCTACCGCATCGCACGACGAGCCATTAGCGATCGCATCTTCGACTGGCAAATCGTCATCTTCGCCGTCACGGTGGGACTGGAGTCGCTTCGTATCTTCGTGGGCTCGGAGCTCGTCCCGGGACTCGTCTTCTACCTGGCTTCCGCCAACCCGTGGGTGCTGCTGGCCATCTATATCTGCACGCTTTCTTGTTTGGGGATCCCGCTCAAGATTTGGAACAACATCCGTCTGGAGCAAAAGCTGGCTGAACGAGAGGTGCTGGTCGTTCGCGCGCGCCTAGAGGCTCTCTCCAGCCAGATCAAGCCTCACTTTCTCTTCAACACCTTGAACGCCGTCGCCTCCGCCATTCGTACCGACCCGGAGGTGGCACGGCGATTGATCCGCAAGCTGTCCAGCATCCTGCGCAAGCTCCTTCAGGAGCAGGAGAGTTTCATTCCCCTGCGAGAAGAGCTGGACTTCATCGATTCCTATCTGGACATCGAGTCGGTTCGTTTCGGCAGCGGCAAGCTCGTCGTCGAGAAAGACGTCGACAAGGCGGTCTTGGAGACTTTCGTGCCCTCGATGATCGTACAGCCCCTGGTCGAGAACGCGATCAAGCACGGGATCTCCAAGCGACTCGAAGGTGGTCGCATCGTGATCCGCGCGCGCCGGGGCGACCGCCGGGTGGTCATCGAGATCGAAGACAATGGCACGGGCCTCCCGCAAGAACACCAGGAAGAAAAGACCGGAGACGGGTTGGGCATCGGCCTCACCAATGTCAATGAACGCCTGAAAGTGATCTACGGTGAAGGATGTCAGCTGGGGCTGACCAGGATTCCCGATCGTGGAACCCTGGCGCGGCTCGAGATTCCGGAAGTGGATCTGTCCTATCTGAGGGCTGGGTAGGCGTGGCAATCCGAGCGCTGGTGGTGGACGACGAGAGGCTGGCTCGCGACGAGCTGTGTTTTCTTCTGGAGTCGTTTCCCGACGTGGAGGTCATCGGCCAGGCCGGCAATGGTTTGGAGGCCGTTTCCCAGGTCGAGCGCCTGCGACCGGAGCTACTGTTCCTCGACATCCAAATGCCTGGTCTGGATGGATTCCAAGTATTGCGGCAGCTTGCCAACAAGGACACGCTTCCCTCTTGCGTGGTCTTCGTGACCGCCTACGACCAGTACGCCATTCAGGCGTTCGAGATCAACGCCGTCGACTATCTTTTGAAACCCGTGGAAAAAGTGCGCCTCGGCGAGGCGATTGCCCGCTCGCGGCGACAGATCGGCGAGGATGGGCCGCTGGCCAACCAGATCGAGCGCATCCTCGGCGTCCTGGACAAGGAGGGCTCTCTCAACCACATGGTCGTCAAGGTGGGCGAGAGGTTCATGCTCGTGGACTCGAAGGACATTATCTACGCGACCGTGGACGACGGGATCGTCACGGTCGCCACGGACGAATGGAAGGGAACCTCCAACCTCCGAACCCTCGACGAGCTCATCGCGAACCTCGACCCGACCGTTTTCTGGAGGGTCCACCGCTCTTACATCGTCAATCTGCGGCGCATCAAGGAAGTCATTCCCTGGTTCAGCCGCACGCTGCAGCTCAAGATGTCCGACGAGACCGAAACCGAAATCCCCGTTTCACGCTCGCAAACGCGCCGCTTGAAGGAACACTTCAAGCTATAGGGCTTGGAAGGAAATTAGGGAGTGTCCTTGGATTGAAGTCGGCGGATGCGGGCGACATAAGAGCGCGCCACGCGTTCGTCTTCCAATCCGAGACAGCGAGCGTACTGCTGAACGAAATTCCTGAGGTAGACCGCAACCGGCAGCCGATCTAGTCGTTCTTCTTCGATGTATCCCAACAAGGTGACGCCTATCTTGGTCTCCTGAGAGATGGAACGCAAATCGACGCCCGACGCTTCCCGGGCCTTCCTGAGAAACTCTCCCGACGCTTCCTCTTTCACGCCTAGCATGATCTTGACGCGCTCCAAGGGTTGTTCGGTCTCGGACTTGGCCCGCGGCTGCATTTCCACCACGCGGGGATAGGCCTGAGAGCCGGAGAAGGCGATGGGGATGTTCCCGCCACGTAGCCAGCCGGAGCAGCCTGTTGAGAATGCTGAGAAGGTTGGGAAACCGGTTCGGAGGGTGCAGCCAGGCTTCGATCGTAGAGGCGCTGGCTCTCTTCGGCCATCAACGTATGGTAGGCATCGGTTACGCGCTCGAGAATCTGGCGGCGTTCTTCCAGCGCCAGGATCGAGTTGGAAACCACCGAGTCGCTTCCGTAGATCTCTTTCGCCCGCTGGTAAGCGGTTTGTATCTCTTCGACCGTGGCGTCTTGGCCGATCTTGAGAACTTCGTAGTGATTCTGATCTGAAGGGCGTTCGAACATATCGACAGAGCTAACGCTGAGAGGAGGAAAGGAGTTTCACGGCAGCCTGCTCGAGGCTTTGGCCGACCTTGGAATCAGGGAAGACCAACATGAAGGGCTTTTTTCGACGCTGAGCCTGCCAGACGACATCCTCGTACTGTACGCTAGCCAGGCAATCGATGTCGATACCGAGATGCTTGCGGCAAACGCTAGCCATCGAGGGTCCAAGCCGCTCGTCGTCGGGATAACGGGTCTGGTTGATGATGAGCCTGGGACGGAACGTCCGGGCGCGTTGTTTGAGATACTGGCCAGCTGCCTCGTCTTTGCGTTCCACGGCGTCCAATAGATCGAACGGCGTGCGAGTCCCTTGCTGGTTTTTCTCGTCCATCGCCTGCTCGATGATCGAGCGAGCCCCATTTCCTCTTGCCGAGGACCATAGGTGTCGATAGAAACTCATTTTGAGGAAACGGTAAGCGTTTTCCACGGAGCTGGGCTCCGGAACAACCACCAGGAGTCCGGCTTCCGCCAAAAGAAAGAAATCGACAATGTTGAACGAGAGGCCGGTGCCGATGTCCAAAAAAATGTAGTCCGCGTTGATGTTTCGGATCCGGTTCAGCAATCGCGTCTTCTGGAAATACTTGAGATTCGCGGCGGTTAGATAGTCGTGCGCCCCACTGATGAGCCCCAGATTGGGCACACCGGTGTCCATGATGACTTCTTCGATGGAAGAGACCCGTCGGTTGATGAAGTCTCCCAGACTGAGTTTCGGAGGGTTGAGGCCGAGCGCGGTGTGAAGATTCGCTCCGCCGAGATCCGCGTCGACTAGAACCACGCGTCGACCTCGCCGGGCGAGACAGATCCCCAGGCTGCTGGTAATGAGGCTCTTTCCGATGCCGCCCTTGCCGCCACCCACGGCGACGATCTGACGGCGGGCCACCGCGGGGCTCGCTTCCGCATCCGGCGGATCGCTAACGGTCGGGACCGCCCGTGCGACTGCGGCGCGGGCAGGGAAAGCGGCGGTCAACTTGGGAGCCTCAGGCTCCACACCATCCACACCAGGGCCGTCGAGCAGGCCTCGAGACGCGCTCACGTCCGACAATTGAGTCTTTGGGTTGAAGCCCAATCGACACCCCGCGCCTGAGATTTAGGAAGAGCCGCCCCCCCAGCGGCCATCGGTTATTCCGGATCAATAGTGAGGATTAAAGTGTGTAACAAGAATAGTATCAGAGCGTGCTGGGGGGGTCAAGCGGCGGGCCCGCGCACCTGCGGGGGACCTACTGGGTTGTGGCCTCACTGGTTGGCTTTACTGGTTGCCGGTGCCCCCCATGGACAGAACGAATGGCACGGGAATCCCGTTGACCGCCGCGGGCTCGAAGTCGGCCCGAACTATGACCATCACCATCAAGGGGATGGGACCGGTGCTGGTGGACAGTTGGGCAGCGACCACCTTGCCCTCATGGTCGATGAGAACGGCCATCCCGCCTTGTTCTTCGGTACCCCGGCGCGATCGAATCCAGTTAGGCGGTTCGATGTTGTCCTTGGCGACCGGCGGCTCAAGGTGCCCGGAGCTTTCCGCCACGCCGCGAAGGGCGACGATGAAAGGGCTGGTGTCATGGAGGAGGTAGTCCGCGTCGTCCTGGAAGGCGGAGGTGAAGGCGGCTACGGACCGTTGGGCGTCGGAGCCGATGGCGTAGAGATAGCCGAGCTGTAAGTTCGCCTCGGTGTCGGCCGGATTCATCTCGGCGAGCGCCTCGTAGAGCGCCTGCGCGTCTTCCAGGTCACCATTCAGGCCGTGTGCGCGAGCAAGGAGTCTTAGCGCGCGGGTCGTTTCCGGCGCGGCGAGGAGCACTTCCCCGAGTCGCTCGATCGCTTCGTCATACTTGCGCTGGCCCAACAGTGCCTCCCCAATGAGCAATTCCGCTTCCAACCTCTCCGCGTCGCTCGCGGGGAGGAACGTGGCAAGCCAATTGACCGCCGCTTCGTACTTACCCTCGGCGATGTATTCTCGCGATTTGTTGATGGGATCGTCGACGCCCACGAACTCCAAAAGCGAATCCGGTTTGCTGGGCTTGAGTGCGAAACTGCGCAGAGCCACGATGTTCTGCTTAGCAAGGCTGGCGGTGAACTTGGGGTACGCCTCCTGGATTCGCTCGAAGGCCGTGTCGTATTCGTCCAAAATGCGCCATCGGTGCCCCCTGTAAACGAGCCCGTCTGCTTCGGAGCGTGCGTAGATCGTCCCGATGTAGACCGGACGATCGGCGGGAACCTCGAACATGGGAAGCGCCTGCCCACTTCCGGGCTTCACCATATGGCGCTGCTTGACCGGCCGGTACCTGGTGATATCGACGGCGGTTCCCGGGGAAGGGAAATAGGTCGCCTCGACGCCGAGCAGCGCATAACGACCGGGAGGAAGCAGCTCTTCGATGAGACCCAGTCCTTCCACGACATCGAGGAATCGAGTCCTATCATTCTCGATATCAAGAACCTTGACTCGAACATTTTTGAAGTCCGGCCCGCTGAACTGGCCGACGAACCGACCGAACACGACGGAGCGGTTCTCGGAGCGGATTTCGTCCCAGGATCGGTCGCGCTTTAGATCTTGCGCGGACGTCCGGGCGGCCGTGACTGCGGTGAAGAGCAACGCCGAACACGTCGCCATTCTGAATAGATGTTGCATGTCTCCTCCGTAACACCTTACTATCATTGAAGCCACTGCCGACGCAAGGACCATCCGTACACTGTCGACAGCCGCCTGGCGAGCTTCAGCTTAAGCAACCACCGCTGCCTGACTAGACCCCCCCACGCAACCACGTATTTCGGCGGCCAGCTTCGGCGGCCAACACGGGACTGCGTATCCACCTGGCGGCCAACTCGTTTCATCAGCCTGTTAGCGGCCCCGGATGGCCCGGAGCTGGTTCAGCGTGCTCGACGTCTTTTGCGCTGCCGGATAACTCTTGTCGGGGAACAGTTGATAAGCCTTGGTGAGCGTCTGTTCCGCCAATGAATACCGTTGCTCTTCGAAGTACTGATGCCCGATACGGCTATAGAGCTCGGCGATCTCTTGCCTCAGTTGCGGGGCATCGCCCCGAACCATCTGCGCCAACTCGAGCTGGTTGATGGCTTCTTCCGCGCGGTCCGGTTGGGAAGCCAAGAACCGCCCGTAGGCAGTGTAGTACTCCGTAACTCCTCGCCGTGCCGGTCAAGTCTTAATTTTCCTGTCAAATCTCCGTACGGTTCCCCGCGCTCGGTTAAGCTGCTGATTCCTCCGACGTGCCTTGCGGGAGAAGCTCGTTGCGAAGCTCCTCGACTTTCCTAGCGGCGAAGACATCCATCCTCACGCCGCGCCATTTGTTTGCGACGGCCAAGAGCACAGCGAACGAGAGTTTCATCGCGGCCTCCTCGGTGAAGAAGTGAGGAATGACCTTTGTGCGACGTTTGTGCTCTCCGAACGTGCGCTCAAGTAGATTCGACGTGCGAAGCCTTTTGTGATGCGCCGCAGGAAGGCGTAGCGCCTGAAGACACGCTTCGAGGGTCTCTTCCATGCACTTCATCGCGCTCGGGAATCGTTGACGGTACCGAGCGATCACCTCCCGACCCTTCTTCAGCCCTTGCTCGTAGCTGTTCGCATGGAACGACTCAAGGATGGCCGCCTTGAGTTCGTCGCGCACTTCCTTCGGAGCCTTGCCCAGGATGTTCTCGAGGCGGTGCTTCTGGCAACGTTGCTTGAGGCTTCGAGGGAAGACCTCTGCGATCGCTTTGAGCACTCCAGGATTCCCGTCCGTCACGATGAGCAACGGCTCCCTCATTCCTCGGGCCACTATCTCCTGCAAGAACCCCTTCCAGTTCTCGTAGGATTCTCGGTTGCCGACACCGATATGAAGAAGAACTCGCGTCCCATCAGCGCGATAGCCGGTCGCAACGAGGATGGGCTCTTTTCTCTCCGCTCCTTGGTGGTAGCGCAGGTACGTGCCGTCGAGCTCGAGATACAACAGCTTCTCGTTCGAGAGATCCCGTTTTCGAAACGCCTCGAAATCCTCCGACAGACACCGTGTGACCCGGCTCACCACCGACTTCGAGACACCCGTGCCGCTCAGCACGTCCGCGAACGTCGCCTCAATGTCACGCGTCGACATCCCGTGGACGTACATCCGCGCGATCAGTTCATCGAGTTTCTCGGTCCGGCTCACGTAGGCGTCGAGAATCTTTGACTGAAACACCTTCTCTGTTTCTCGTACCCGCGGCACTTGCACCGTCACCGCTCCCTCGCCCGTGAGGACCCGATGCGACTCATACCCGTTGCGTCGTCCCTTCTCCTTCGTCGTTGCCGGAGCGTTCTCATAGTAGTTTCGACCCAACGCCTCCGTCACCTCGCGCTCCAACGCATATTGAAGCATCATCTGAGCTCCCGACCGGACGATCTCCGAGAGATTCATCTCCCCAAATACCAGTTGTTCCTCGAACTGCTTGAGCAATCGCTGACTCGGTAGTACCTTTCCCATGATGTATGGTTCTCCTTTTCTGTCCCCATGACGGGGACGGGTTTGAGCTTGGGGAACCATACATCGTTTTTCTTTGACAGGAATCTTAAGACATCACCCGCCGTGCCCCACTGGAGCGGGTTGGAACGTCGCGATTCGGAGGAGAAGCTACGCAGCGGAGTTGTCGCGTAGGGCGTCGGGGAGTGACACGGTTCCTGGCTGGTTGATGGCGGCGTAGGCCGCTTCGAGCATGTAGGCCCTGGGGTCGACGTTCTGAAGCTTCGCGGTCTCGCACAGGGTGTAGAACAGCGCTGCGACGTCGGTTCCGCGTTTCGTTCGACTGCCGTAGTGATTTTTGCGACCGACGACAGGTCCCCTCAGGGCGCGCTCGGCGTGATTGTTGTCAAGCCAGACGAGAGGGTTTTCGGCGAACAGCGTGAGTGTCTCCCATCTCTCTAGCATGTAGCGGACCGCCTTGCCGAAGTCGCTTCGCGGCAATCCTCTTTGGCTCTCGCCCCATTGCCGAATCGCTTTCAAGATCCGCTGCGAACGTTGCTTGCGTAAACGAAGTCTCAGTTTCTGAGCTTTTTCATCGCCGGGAAACGGACCCGGGACCTCGCGTTCGACTTCGTACAGCTCTCCGATCAAACGAAGCACTTCGGAGCAAGCTTGCGGGTAGTGCTCGCTGGCTTCGTCGAACTTTTTTTTCACGTGCGCCCAGCAGTGGGCGAGACGAAACTGTGGACCGGCACGAGCCGCGTAGCCGTCTGGACCGGCACGAGCCGCGTAGCCGTCTGGACCGGCTCGAGCTAGCACCTCGTACACCGCGTAGCCGTCCACAACCGCGATGCCGGAGTAGGTCCCCAGCACCTTTTGGCCATCTTCCGTCGATTTCGTCGGCAGCATTCGGTAGTACGCGATGTCCGGACTCGAAACGCCCCACACCGTGCCCGCCGACTTCTTCATCGAGCCCATCAGAGGCCACCGCGTTTCGTCGGCGTGGATGACGGGTGACTCCAAAACCTTCTCTCCCAGAGCGTCGTACACCGGATTCAGATGACGTGCCCGACGAAGCTTCAGCCCGGAGGCCGCTACTCGGTGGAGTTCGCGACCGAAGTGGCCATCAGCAAGTACCTGGACCATATGCCTCTCGAGCGCCAGGTTCGGATGATGCGCCGCGAAGGGCTAGATATCGACAGCCAGACGCTGTGGGACCAGCTGAACGTACTTGTGAAAAATGCTTCATTTCAGGAGGTGACAAAGATATTTTTCCGACCAACCGGCTCCCCTCCAGAAACAACGACAACTCTGTCGTCGTCAGTCGCACTTGGCTCGCCGTCACCGCTGGACCACAGGCATGCGAACTTTCCCTTTTCGAGACGTTTCGCGTAGACGGCACAGTCCGGTCCCGTCCAGTGCAGAACTTTCGCGCGGCGAGGAGTTACAGTACTCCGGTGCTATATCGGGATTGCCTTGGCCGCCGCAACCGCCTCTGCTCGAGACAGTTCGCCACGTTCTACGATGCCGCTATCGTCGAGGCGTGAGCACGCCGACGACGGAACGTCGCGCGAAACGGAAAGAAGCGGAAAAGGAAAGGAAAGAGAAATGGTCATGGCCGTAATGGGGCCAAGGACTACACAGGCGCCAAACGGGAGACGGTGAGCCATGGCGAAGTGAAAGCGGGCGGCCCATGCCCCGAGCCTCTGTGCCAAGGCAAGCTCTATGACACCCAAGCTCCGAGAAAGGATGTGGAGCTGAAAGCTCAGCCCCCGATCCAGGCGACGGTATACGAACGCCAGATGCTGCGATGCGCAGGTTGCCAGAAGACGTTCACCGCGCCGCTTCCGCCTCAGGCTGGAGCAAGCAAGTACCATCCGAGTGTGGATGCGGTCGTTTCGGTATTGCGCTACGCCATGGGCATGCCTCATCACCGCCTGGCGCAGTGGCAGAAGTGGGCGGGGGCCTCCACGCAGTTCGAACGCGCCGAAGCAATGGCCAACGCCGTGTTGCCGGTTTTTCGCCACATGGAAACACTCGCCGCGAACCGGCCTCTGGTTCACAGTGACGACACCGGAGTTCGGATTCTCACATTGATGGTGGAGAACGAGACTTTAGCTCAAGGCGAGCGAACGGGCATCTTCACCACGGGCATTGTTGCCCGTGGCTTGGACAAAACGCTTGCTCCGATCGTTCTGTACGCGAGCGGACGACGTCATGCGGGCGAGAACATGGACCAGCTGTTGAATCAGCGCACGGTCCAGGCAAGCAAGGTCATCCATATGGCCGACGCCTCTTCGATGGCGCCGCGTTCACCGCTGCGGATCACTGCCAAGTGTATGGTGCATGCACGCCGCTACTTCATCGAAGCCGAGCCCGCCTTTCCTGAGCACTGTGACCGGGTGCTCGAGGACATCGCAGCCATCTACCGCAACGACGACGACACACGCGGCATGGACCCCGATGAGCGACTTGCCTATCACCAACAACACAGCCGGCCGATAATGGATGCGCTCTATAAGTGGATCGAAGAGCAGTTCCGCGAGCGTGTGGTTGAGCCCAACAGCCGCCTCGGCAAAGCCTTTTCCTACGTCAAGAATCACTGGCAAGGGCTAACCCGGTTCCTCGAAGTGCCGGGTGTGCCCCTCGACAACAACGTTAGCGAACAGGAGCTGAAGCCCTCACAACGGCATCGTAAGAACTCACTGTTTTTCAGGACACAGGCTGGCGCCGATGTCGGCGACGTGCTCCTGAGCATGATCCGGACCTCGGTAAAAAACAGTATCGACCCGGTGCACTACCTGACGAACATCTCCATGCACGCCCAAGACGCTAGAGCCGCACCCGAGTCGTGGCTGCCTTGGAGCTATCAGGAAACGTTGAACAGGCTCAACTGACCCGACGCCACGCCTCCGCCATTCCCGCCCGCAACGGAAGTCCATTGTAGATTAGCACCGCCAATTGCTCGGCGGGCAGCGCCGCAACTCCATCCGTGGTATGACGCGGCCACCACTGCAGACGGCCCTTCGAAAAACGCTTCTGAAATAACCAAAACCCCTGTCCGTCGTACACCAAAAATTTGAGCGCCGTGCCTGAACGATTACGAAAAACGAATAACGTGCCGAGGAACGGATCGAGCTGGAATTGTTGTCGGCACACGCAAGCCAAAGAATCGATACCCTTGCGGAAATCAACCGGCTCGCAAGCCACCAATACCTTCAGTTGAGGAACGATCTGGATCATGTGTGAGTGCCGTTGCCGAGCGCGCCGACCACGAAGCGACAAACAGATTCGACCAGCTCATTCTCTCCCTCGCGATTCGACGTTACGACCGTCAGGCTCCCCGATGCGCTCTCTACCGTCAGACGGCACATCGTTCCTTCACCCTGAACCGAGTTCAGCGGAGGCGTCATCATGCCGCCCGACAAGCCCATCCCATGCGCCAGCTTCACGAACGCAGTCCGACTCGGAGCTATCGCGCTCACCTGCTCCGTTCCACTCCGTCCAGGTTTCTTGCTCAGGGAGCCTACTCCAGAAACCCTTCGTTGTCCTCCCTTGAGACGTTTGGCGCTCACAACCGCTCCATGAGTCTTTCGGACCTTCTTGAATCGCGCCGAATTCAAGCGGAGATGACGGCAAATCGCGCTCGGCGTATACCGATCCAGCAGCCCCACCGCCGCATTCCACAACTCCTCCGGGATCAAACGTCCGTGTGGCTTCGACCTCCATGATTCGAACTGTTTCTCAACCTCTGAAAGTCCCGCTTTCCTCGAGCGCATCGATTTGACCTCCTTGATGGATCTCTGCGCTCAGATTACGGATCACACCTAGCAAGGTCACGCATTGGTACCGCAAGGACACCCTCTTGCTCCTGCTCACTCCGTCGACGCCTTCGCCTTTCCACCGGAACCCGGCGGGCGTAGAGATCCCCGACGCCCATGGCGGCGTCCGCATGCCGTGGGTTCAGCGTCAGTGCGGTATTGAAAGCGTTGAGGCTCTGTTGCTCTTCTGGGGTCAGCTCGGAAGCCGGGTCGGCTCCACCACCCGCTAGCCCGAGATAGCAGCGTCCGAGGTAGTAAAAGGCGTCCGGCTCGTTTGGCTCGACCGCGACGAAAACCTCGAGCTGTTCGGCGGCGGCGCGCATCTCGCCGGCCTCATAGAGGTCGACAGCGGCCGCGAGCTCCGAAGATACCGCGGAGCCGGCCTCGTCGCGCGGGAGATACCGCTCTCTAAGGGCCTCAATCTGATCGCACGCCGATAAGAACCCGATCGCCAAGAGCCAAATTGGGGCCGCCCGGTTTTTGCATAGGCCCCTATTTTACCGCCGCGCGGAGCTAAGTGGATGGAATCATCGAAGCGGATGGTTCCTCGGCCGTCCGGATCCGCTCCAAAGTGGCGATCGCCCGATTCGCCCAGTCCGCGACCTGAGGATCTGGGTCGGAGAGCAGCGGCTTCAAGTAGGGAATCGCGTCCGGATCCCCGATTTCCTCCAGGGCGAAAGCCACCCCCTTCCTGACCTCGGCCACCGGATCGCCGAGATAGGGTACCAGCTCGACCAAGAAGGGACTGCCGAGCTCCACCAAGTAGTCCATCGATTGTTCGCGGAGCGTCACATTGGAAAAATTCAGCGCTATTCGGTCGATGAACTCAGGCCGGCCGATCAGGGTGAGCGCGAAACAATAGGCGGCTTGAACCGACCCATCAGGCTCTCTCAAAAAGTCCTTGGTGAGACTCGTTTTGAGGTTCTCGTCCCGAAGCCTTCCTAGTCCTTCCACCGCGTAGCGCCTCCGGGCCGCGTTCCCGCTGGTCATGTTCTGGAGGAAAACTCCGCGTGCCGTAGGCGCACCCATCAGGGACAGCGCGGTAAGAGACTTATCGCCCAGTTCCTTCCCCTGCCATCCCTCATAGACCACGAGAAGCTGTGCCGCCGCGGGCTGATAGCGTACGCGTCCCAGCGCGTCGATAACCTGGCCTTGAGTCTGGCGCGAGGGCTCGGACAATGAGGTCAGCAACTGCGCCCCGGCGGCATCACCTCCGATCACCGCCAGCGCTTCGACAGCCTCCGTACGCACCTGACTGGCCGGATCGGCCAACGCCCTGCCCAACGAGTCGACGGCCTCTTCCGCTCTCAGGATTCCGAGAGCGAACGCGGCTTGCCTTCGGAGTGACGCCTCGTCATCTTGCAGCCTCGCTTCGAGTCCCAAGACGACTTTCTCTTCCACCGGCCTCACCGGCCGAACCGCGGGGCGCGGCTGTTGATCCTTGAACACGGCCAGGAACCGATTGATGGGGTGTCGCTGGTCGGGGTGAATATAGATGTCCACCAGACCGCCGAGAGCATCGTTCCGAACGTTGTTGTCCTCGTCGCGGAGTGCCACCAGAAGACCGTCGATCGCAGCCGGGTTGAGCTGTGCGCGCAGGGCCTTCACCACTTCCCGGCGTACTTTCACTTCCGGGTCGCGCATCGCCTCGGTGAGGGGGCGGATGGCCTCTGGCTGCGCGGTGCGTGCCAGATTCTTGGCGGCGTTCGCCCGCGTCCCAGCGTTGGGACTGCGAAGATTGGCCAGGTCGTCCTGCACCCGTTCTTGCATGGCCAACAAATCGCTCTGCGCGACGCCACCGATAAAGGCCAACACCAAAAAGACCCGAAAAGGATGCGTCATCATCTCTCTGCTCCCTTGGGAAATACGCTCGATTTTCAAGGAAAATCACAACCGATGGTATGTTAGCAAACTCCTACCCCAGGATCTAGCGCATTTATTAGGGAAGAGGCGGCTATCGGCGCGGCGAGGAGGACGAGGCGCTACTGCGCTTCCGCCGCTCGGTCCTCGCCCTCGGAAACTGCCATGCGGGCGACATACCCCTGGGGATCGCTCAGAAGCTGCGCCGCCCCGGGAAGCGCTTCGACGGCGCGTCGCACTTGCGGATCCTTGGAGATGTAGAGGCGTTGCGCCGTCTTCATGCCCCATATCGACGAGACGATCTCTCCCTCCAGAACGAGGGAGAGACGGTCACGATGCTCGAGCAGCTCCTCGCGGGAGAAAGGAATCTCCTCCTCTTCTAGAAAGTCGAAGAAGTCCTCGAGCACCTCGTCGTCAACGGTGAAGCTCCGGTCGATGAGGCGAATGTCTTGAGAACGCTTGGTGCGTATCTCGTCCGGTTGCACGCCAGCTCCGGCGAGATCCGGTGTGCGGCCATCCTTGGATGCAAAATAGGCCGAGTAGGCGGAGATGGCCCGGTGACTATTGAGCGCCAAGATGGGCTCGGGTGCCTGCGGATAGGCGGCGTGGATATCGGGCGCAATACCTCCACCGCCAAAAACCTCTCGCCCGGCATCGGTGTACTTGAGCTCGCCCCGAGGTGCCGGCGGCTCTTGACGACGAGCCGAGAAGTAGTAGTCGTCGAAGGAGCCGGAATAGTCGCGCTGGATGCTCCGACCGCTGGGGGTGTAGTACTTCGCGGTGGTCAACGCTAATCCGTTTCCTTCACTAATCCGATAAATCGACTGGACCAAACCTTTTCCGAAAGTGTTCTCTCCGACGATCAGTCCTCGGTCGTGATCCTGGATGGCACCGGCGACGATCTCCGAGGCCGAAGCGCTACCGCGCGAGACCAAAACGACGAGGGGCAGAGTGTCATGAGTGCTGGGACGGTTGGCGATGTACTCCTGATCGGAGCCAGGCGTGCGACCTCGCGTGTAGACGATGAGCGAGCCCTTCTCGAGGAACTTGTTAGACACCGACACGGCTTGATCCAGGAGACCGCCCGGATTGTCGCGCAGGTCCAACACCAAGCCGCGCGCGTTTTGCTCCCTGAGGGTCGTTAGCGCCTCCTCCAGCTCGAAAGCCGTCGTTTCGGTGAAGTCCGCGAGGCGAATGTAGTCGACATCGTCTTCCAAGTTAAAGGCATAGGGAACGCTCCGCAATCGGATCTCGTCCCGCACGATGGTGAAATCGAGGGGCTGATCGTATCCAGCGCGGGTGATGGAGATCGTGACCGCGCTCCCCTTTGGACCCCGAAGACGTTTGACGGCTCCGTCGAGCGCCATCCCGCGCGTTTCCTCGCCCTCGATTTTGGAAATAATGTCCCCGGCGCGGATTCCCAATCGGTAGGCCGGCGTACCCTCGAACGGAGACACGACCGTGAGGTCGCCGTCGATCGTCTGGACCGAGATGCCCAAACCGTGATAGCTGCCCTTTTGCCTCTCCTGAAGGTTGACGTAGTCCCGGCGCTCGAGGAAGTTCGAATGAGGGTCCAGGGTCCGCAGCATGCCTCGGATCGAGGCGTGCACCAGTTCTCCCGGCTCGACCTCCGTGGCGTACTCGCTCTCCACGATCCGCAGCACGTCGGTGTAACGCCGCAGGTACTCGGCGTACCGGTTCGCGGTCCTTTGAGCACGCTCTCCGAAGAGCCCACCCACCAACGCCCCGGAAGCCACTAGAGTCAAGAAGATGGCAAGAACTGGCTTTCTCATTGTAGTCCATCGTAGCAAACGAGGTAGGTCAAGTAAAGCCAAATACAGACATCAAAGGGGGTTGCAGGGGGGGTGCGGGCTTGGTTTTTGGGCGAGGCATCACATATAATTACATTTAGGGATGGTTGCAGCGGACGAGCAACACTCGCATTCTTGGCAGTTGCGCTCGCCGCTGAACGCCCTTTCTATAAGGTCTGTCTGATCTGTCAGGGAGACTGAGGAGGCAGCCATGTTCGGCCCGATTGGGATGCCCGAGCTCATCGTTATCTTTGTCATCGCCCTCATCATTTTTGGCCCGCGGAAGCTGCCTGAGCTCGGGAAGTCTCTCGGCAAAAGTCTGGGAGAGTTCAGGCGGGCCAGCAACGATCTGCGCCACACGTTAGAAGAAGAGATCCGGGTCGAGGACGTCAAACCGGCGCCTGCGGAGGGCGCACCATCCGCCGAGCCGCCTGCCCAGGCTGACAAGACCGACAAGACCGAGACCCGCACTTCCCCAACGGATACCGACGAGGAGGAACCGCAACCCAGGAAGAAATCGAAGGCTCCAGAGGCGACGTGGCCCGACTAGGTCAGACACACTAGCCAAGGCCAGCCAAGCATGGACAAGCCCGGGCGCTCGCCCGAAACGATGACCTTCCTGGAGCACCTCGATGAGTTCCGTCGCCGCATCATCATCTCCCTCATCGCGGTACTGGTAGCCTTCGGCTTGTGCTTCACGTTCGCGCAGCAGATTTTCGACTTCCTGATGGGGCCCCTTCGGTCCGCCCTCCCGCCCGGTGGACAGCTTATTGCCACCGCGGTACCCGAAATCTTCCTCCTTTATTTGAAAATGGCGTTCTTTGCGGGGATTTTCCTCGCCTCCCCCATTGTCTTGACGCAAGTCTGGCTGTTCGTCGCGCCCGGCCTCTATCAAAAGGAGAAGAAGTACGCGGTGCCCTTCGTCGTCTTTGGAACCGTCTTCTTCCTGGGCGGCGCCGCGTTCGCGCATTACGTCGTATTCCCCTATGCCTCGAGCTTTCTCACGTCCTACGGTGGCGAGGGGATCGGGGTCCTGCTCACGGTTTCACAGGTGTTTTCCTTCTATAGCAAGTTCATTCTGGGGATGGGCCTGGTGTTCGAGATACCCACTCTGGTGCTGGTCTTGGCTCGAATCGGCCTCGTGACACCCCGTTTCCTATGGTCCAAGTTCAAGTACGCCGTGCTGCTCATCTTTGTGATTGCGGCCATCATTACTCCGACTCCAGATGTCGTAACGCAGGCCTTGCTGGCATTCCCCATGATCGGGCTCTACCTCCTATCCATTGGGATCGCGTGGGTTGTTGGGCGAGACCGCCAGACCCCGCCCCCTTCCGAGGACTAGTGCCGTTCCAACTCCCGCCGGGGAAGACCGCAGTTCTGGCGCCCAATGCCCAAGTTGGAAAGGTCCTGGGCGAATCAAGTTGGAACGGTACTAGGGGGGCCGGCTTGCATTGACTCGACAGGCTCTTGGCTGTATATTGGGCCGCGTTCGGATATGGGTCGTCCTCCGCCCACAAGGTCGGGAGGCGTACCTACGGGCGTTTACGAGCGACGATAGAGATTGAGGGAGGTCGGCACCGGGCCACCCCGACACCAATTGAAGCAGAGAAGGAGGTACCGCTGATGCATCGCTCACCGCGCGGGCTAGTCATCGTCCTGGCGTTCCTACTGGGCTCCGCCGGCTCCGTCCTGGGCCAAGACGAGCCAGCCGATCAAGAGCAGGGCACGTACGAGACCGTCCCCTCACAAGTCACTCGTTGGGGGGACACCGGTTTCTTCGACGTTTCCTCAGCTTATACGATCACGAAGGGCAAAGTCGCGGTCGCCGGTTTTCGCGATAACATCGACCGCAGTCCCTTTAGCATAGATGTTTCCAACTTCATTGGAACGGTCACCTTCGGTGCAACCGATAAGCTCGAGATTTTTGGCCGCTTCGATGTCCAGCGGCGCATTCGCGCCGAGGGCATCGGCGACGTGCTCATCGCCGTCTTTCCTCCACCCAATTACAACGACGAGCCCCGGGTCTTCCAGCGATGGTCCACAGGCTTCGGAGACGTATGGGCGGGAGCCAAGTACAACATCATGTCGGAGTACGACGACCAGGCGGTCGGACTCGGTGTGCGTGGCTTCGTCAAGTTCGCAGCCGCCGACGACAACGAGGGCCTGGGAACCGGCAAGACCTCGGGAGGCGGCCACGTGGTGCTCTCCAAGAACCTCGGCGAGGTAGTGGAATCCTCTTTCTATGCGGGATTCCAGGCCAACGGTTCTCCACCGGACGGGGAGATCTTCGATATCGGCAATGCCTTTCAATGGGGCGGGGGTGTCAGTTTCCCCCGCGGAAGCGCGATTCGTGGCACGGCGGAGATAACCGGCCAATCTTTCAGCGGGGCGGCCTTCGACCAGACCGATCCCGCCGACCTGCTACTCGGGGTCAGCTTCCAAGCGGAAAGCGGCCTTTTCGTCACCGCCGGATGGCGCACGAATCTCAACTTGGGTATTGAAGGGGAGACCGCATCCGGGTTCAACATGAGCATCGGATGGCACCCTGGCACGCGCGGCGCGTTTATTGCGCCGCCGCCCCCGGCGGCCAACCGTCCGCCGACGGTGCAGGTGACGGCGAACCCAGCCGAGGTAGAAGAAGGAGCCGACTCGACGGTCACCGCGGACGCCAACGATCCGGACGGCGATCCCCTCACCTATAGCTGGCGGGCGCCCGACGGTCGCATCACCGGTAGCGGGCCGCGAGTCACCTGGACCGCCCCCACCGGCACGGAGGGCAGCTTCCCGGTGACCGCAACCGTGGATGACGGGCGCGGTGGAACCGCCTCGGATTCAGTGAACATTCGAGTGCATCGTAGGGTCGTGGCGGCGATCGAGTTCGAGGACGTGCATTTCCTTTTCGACCGCTTCGATCTGACCGACGAAACAAGAGCGATTCTCGATCAGGTAGCGGCGCAGCTCCGGGAGAACGCCAACCTCAACATCGAGATCGAAGGTCATTGCTGCAGCATCGCGACCGAAGAGTACAACCTGTCACTCGGAGCCCGGAGAGCCGATACCGTCAGGACATATCTGACTCGTGCGGGCATCCCCGAGTCCCGACTCACCACCATCAGCTACGGGGAGTCCCGACCCGCTCACGACAACTCGCGCGAAGTGACACGCCGACTCAACCGACGCGCTCACCTTCGAGTGCTGGTGACCGCACCCAACGATTAACTCTTCGCATAGAGAAAAAGCCCGGGTGCCATTAGGCGCCCGGGCTTTTTTTTCTGCTGGGTCTAGTTGCTTGCGGGAAGCTCGAACTCGATCGGATCGGCGAGGCGAAGCTCCTCTCGACGGGAAAAGTCCGCGACCACTTCAATCACGTACTGAGCCTTTCGCAGCGACCCGTACGTCGGGCACGGATCTTCTTTACATGGCGGTACCGCGCGCTCGATGTGAACGATTTTCTTCTCTGCGGACACCCAGATGATGTCGATAGGAAAACGGCAGTTCTTCATCCAGAAGCCGTGGAACGCGGGCTCGGGGAAAACAAAGAGCATTCCTCGATCGGGGTCCAGACTGTCACGAAACATGAGCCCCCGAGCCCGTTGCTCGGCCGTCAAGGCGAGCTCCGCCTGAATCGTCGTGCCGGAAGGAAATCCGACCGCCAGCTCGTTGACTTGCACCGATAACGTCAAACTCATGGCCATGATGACCAACCCAAGAGTCCACTTCATCATCTATTCCTGTGAGTAAAGGGCACGAACCGCACGGCGGCCAGCCTCTGAACGTCGAGTCCTTCCGGTTTTCGCGTGTATAACTCAAGCTCCTGACTCAGAACGCCGACCGGAACGACTAATCTTCCCCCCTCGTCGAGCTGCTCGATGAGGGCCAGCGGGACCTCGGGAGGTGCCGCGGTAACCAGAATAGCCGGATAGGGTGCGTGCTCCGCCCAGCCGTCTCCCCCGTCCCCCACCCGGATGTGGATGTTCCGGTAGCCCAGCTCCGTAAGTGTGGCCTCGGCCCGCTGGGCCAGCGCCGGGAGGATCTCCACCGTGTACACCTCTTCGGCCAACTCGGCCAAGATCGCCGCCTGGTAGCCGGAACCGGTGCCCACTTCGAGCACGCGCTCGCCGCCCTGTAAGGCCAGCGCCTCGGTCATCAGCGCGACGATGTAGGGTTGGGAGATCGTTTGTCCCTCGCCAACGGGGAGGGGATGGTCGCCGTAAGCGAGGTTCCACTGCGCATCCGAAACGAACCGGTGTCGCTCGACGTTGCGCATGGCCGCCAGAACCCGTTCGTCCCGGATGCCACGACGGGCGATCTGTTCGTCGACCATCCGCTGGCGCCCCGCCGCTAGATGAGCCGGACTCGGCTGCCCGCCGTTCCCCCTGTTTCCCCCGTTCTCTTTGTTCCCTCTGTTCATCTTGAACAGGCCGAGGGCCAACGAGGCCGAGCCGGCAAGCAGCGTCAATAGGCCTTGGCAAAGTAAACGCGCCACGATCCCTCCTTGCTACAAACCACGCAGCTCCCATCCGGCTCGCTCTCTCGCGGAATCACGCGGATGGTCGCGGTGGTATCCTCCTTGACCCGATCCTCGCAATCTGTGTTTCCGCACCATGGCGCGATGATGAATCCCCGCTTGTCACTCATGACGCGTTCGAGCTCCCCGTAGTCGCTTACCTCGGTCGTGTTCTGAGCCCGGTACTCTCGTGCCTTGTGCAGCAGGTCCTTCTGAATGGTCTCGAGAAGGGCGGGAATCTCGGCAGCGATGGAGTCCCAACTGATGGGCGCCTTGGCACGATTGTCCCGACGCACGGAAAGCACCTGCGAACGCTGAATGTCCTTGGGACCGATTTCGAGACGAAGCGGCACGCCGCGCATCTCCCACTCGGCGTACTTCCAGCCCGGCGTGTACTCTTCCCGATCGTCGAGCTTCACCCGAACTCCGGCGTCGGTAAGCTTCTTCGTGATCTCGACCGCGTGAGGCAGAACGCTCTCCTTCCAGTCGCCGACCGGGATGGGAACGACCACCGCCTGGTGAGGCGCCACGCGTGGCGGGAGAACGAGGCCCGAGTTATCACCATGGACCATGATGAGCGCGCCGATGAGCCGCGTGGTGACGCCCCAGGAAGTTTGCCAGGGATGTTTCAACGTCTGATCTTTGTCTTCGAACTGGATGCCGAACGCGCGGGCAAAGTGCTGACCTAGATTGTGAGACGTTCCCGCCTGGAGGGCCCGTCCGTCCGACATGAGCGCCTCGATGGCGTAGGTGCGCAGCGCCCCCGCGAATCTCTCTTGCTCGGATTTCGCGCCCGCGATCACCGGGATGGCCAGCTCGTTCTCGACGAGATCGATATAGATATCGAGTATGCGGAGCGTCTCCTCTTCCGCCTCCTCCTCGGTGGCATGGACGGTATGGCCCTCTTGCCAGAGAAACTCCGTCGTCCTCAGGAAGGGACGCGTCACCTTCTCCCACCTCACGACGTTACTCCACTGATTGATGAGAATGGGGAGATCCCGCCAAGAGTGCACCCACTTGGCGTACATGCTTCCGACGATAGCCTCCGAAGTGGGGCGTACCGCGAGCGGCTCCTCCAGCTCTTCGTCGCCTCCTCGAGTTACCCATGCAACCTGTGGCGCAAAACCCTCCACGTGCTCGGCCTCTTTTTCGAGAAGGCTCTTGGGTATGAAGAGAGGAAAGTAGGCGTTTTGGTGGCCGCTTGCCTTGAGGCGTCGGTCCAGCGCGTCGCGCATGAGCTCCCAAACGGCAAACCCATAGGGAGGGATGACCATGCATCCGCGGACCATCGAGTAGTCGGCCATATTCGCCTTGCGGATGACGTCCTGGTACCAGCGAGAAAAATCTTCCGACTTGGGGGTGATCTCTTTGACGAAAACCTGTTTTTCGGCCATCGCGGGAAAGTGTAGCACAACTTACAGTTGTTCGGCTTCGCGGAGGGGATGTCCCGCCGGATGTTGAATTTGGTGTAGCGGCGGCTCCTTGGCCGGCCTAAGAATAGGTCTGCCAATAAACCGTCTCCAGAGGGGGACAAGGAGCCACCAATGCCTAGGAAATCGAAGAAGCCAGTAAGAAAGCAAACGCACTCGCCTACGGGCAAGGTAGTTGGCCAAGTCGGTCAGATACTGCTACCGATGATAGCTGGGATCGCGGCCACGAAGGCGGATCTGACGGAATGGGTGTACGAGCAAGGACTGACAGCTCTGCACCTACTGCTCAGAGAGGACGCCGAGGAGATCGCGGGGCTCAAGGGCAAGCACGAGAAGGAGCGAACTCATAACCACTGTGGGAGCACGAACGGAGAGCTGAGCTTCGGTGGTCGTCGCATCCAAGTGTCGCGACCTCGAGTTCGCTCGAAGTCGGGCGAGGAGGCGTCGCTTCCACACTTCGAAGCCTTCCGCGAAGAAGACCCGCTTCCAGAGCGAGTGTTGAATCAGATCTTGGTGGGGGTATCGACCCGAAATTACGAATCGAGTCTGGACAAACCCACGGCCAAGTTGAAGTCTCGTGGCACGAGTAAGAGTGCCGCCAGCCGTCACCTCGTGAGCCAGACGACTAAGAAGCTCGAGGAATACCTGTCTCGGCGGCTAGAGGAGTTCGAGCTTGCGGCACTGATGCTGGATGGCCTTGAGGTGGCCGGACAGACCGTCGTCGTAACTCTCGGTATCACAATAGATGGAACGAAGGTGCCCCTGGGTATATGGCTGGGCTCGACGGAGAACTCTCGGGTGTGCACCGCGATGTTGCAGGACCTTCTCGAGCGAGGCTTGCGCGTCGATGAGTCGATTCTCTGCGTAGTGGACGGAGGCAAAGGCATCCGCAAGGCACTCGTCGACGTTTTGGGGGACCTCGCGGTCATCCAAAGGTGCCAGATCCATAAACTCCGGAATCTTCGCTCGTACCTTCCCAAGTCTCGTCACGCCTACGTGCTCCAGACGATGAAGGAAGCCTACAAGTGCAAGAGTGCCGACAAGGCGCGCAAGCGACTTCAGGCATTGGTGTCGTGGCTCGAGCGAAACGGCTACGACGAAGCTGCCGGAAGCCTTCGTGAAGGGATGGAAGAGACACTCACGGTCGTGAAGCTCGCGCTGCCCGCCTTACTTCGCCAGTCTCTTGCCACGACGAACGCCATTGAGAATCTCAACGGAACCATTCGCAGAGTATCGAGAAACGTCAAGCGTTGGTAGAGTCCTTCCATGGTTCGCCGATGGACCGCTCTTGGCGTCGTCACCGCGCAGAAAAAGTTCCGGCGTATCAAAGGCTATCGCCATATGGGCGCTCTCGTTCACGCGCTTAGAAGCAAACAGAAATCTCTTGACAGCGATGTGTTTGCTGCCTAAGAGTATTCACAGGTGCCGCCGCTACCCGACCAAATTCAACAGCGGCCGGGACATCCCCTTCGCGGACATTCACGGACATTCGCGGGCAGGGAGTGCCGACCGTAAGAATCTCGTCCAGAGCTTCTAGATAAAGGAGGTTTAAATGAAAGTCGCGGTTCTTGTGGTTGTAATCTGTCTGATACCGGTTCTGATAAGAGCATTCGAGCTCAGCGAGGTGGCCAAGAAGGAGCGGTCACGTCGGCTGGGGCTGGCTTCTTCCCAAGACGGCAAACCAACCCTCTCCTTCAACGATGCGGACCTCGAGACCTACCGTCGCCTCGGGGATCCGCAGCCGCCACCGCGCGGCCCCCGGCGCTTCCCGATCATCCCTGCAAGAGATCTCCTGAAGGAACGCGCGTTCTGGCGCAAGCAGAAGAGCCAGCACGATGGTGTCCTTTCGGCAACGGTGCGTGACATGACGGGATGCGATAAGTAGTCTGCCCGGGGGTCGCTCGTTGTTGACGGAGGTTTGAAACAGAAAGGAAAAAAGTCCTGGACAAAGCGGGACCATCTGTGTAGTCTCAGCCTGGGAGGAAAGGAGCGTGGCCCAGGTGAGCAACGAGACGGAGGCCATGGTGTGGAAGCGCCCGAGCTTTTGCGGCAAGGGTGTGACCGATGAGGAATGGAATATTCTGCACGAGGTCATCGACTCATGCGGACTGTCGCGGCACGAGCTTGCGAGCACGATCTGCGAGTCATTGGGTTGGGTTCGTGCGAACGGAAATTTGAAATCCCAGGAATGTTACGAGTACCTCGATTTGCTCGAAGCGGGGGGATTGGTGGAGCTACCCCGTCGTCGCGAGCAGCGTCGTCGCGGCCCCACGAGCATCCACTACACGAAGGCTGGACGAAAGGTGTCTCGTCGAGAGGGCAATCTATCGGACGTGGCGCCGGTAACTCTGGGCTTGGTGGCGCACGCTGAGGAGCGAGCGCTGTGGAGGGAACTGGTCGAGCGTTACCACTACCTCGGGCACAAGGTGGCCTATGGCGCACACCTGCGTTACTTGGTCTGGAGCTCGAAACCTCGTCGTGAGCTGAGTGGGTGCGTGCAGTTCTCGTCGTCAGCGCGTCGTCTTCGGTCTCGTGACGGCTTCATCGGTTGGGATGACGCGACGCGGCAAAAGAACCTTCGGCGGGTCACGTTCTACGATGCCGCTATCGTCAAGGCGTGAGCACGCCGACGACGGAACGTCGCGCGAAACGGATCCCTTGTGCGCTCTCTTGAGCGTAGCCCAGAAGCTTTCAATCCCGTTCGTATGAGCCATGCCGTTGACGTACTCGGCAACGGAGTGTCGGACCGTCTCGTGGTTTGGCAGGCCGTCGTAACCTCGGTGGTCGTCGGTGTAGACCTTTGCGCCGTCCACGACGTGTTCGGCCACGAATCCTTGGAGCGTCTGCTGGTCTGTGTTGTCGATAACGGCGGCGGTAACGCGATTCGTCCGGCGGTCCTTCGCACCCACGACGGCCGTCTTGCCGACGGTGCCACGACCCTTGATGACCTGCTCGCGCTTGTGCGCGTGCATGTTGCGAGCCTTGCCGCCGGAAGTAGGTTTCGTCTACCTCGACGGGGCCAGAGAATGAATTTGCAGTGGGCTTCCACGCTTCACGAATGCGGTGCAGCATAAACCAAGCCGCACGCTGGGAGACGCCGATGTCTCGGTGGAGCTTCATCGACGAAACGCTCTTCAGACTCGTGACTTCGAGGTAGATGGCGAGCGCCCACTTGCGAAGCGGCAGTCGGGAGCACTCAAGAGCCGTTCCGGTTCGGACGCTGAAGTATGAGCGGCAATCCGTGCACCAGTACGGCATCTTGGCGTGAGAAGCTTTGCTGGTTCTGAGGCTACCGCAGTGGCCGCAGCACCGCTGGCCGTTCCACAGTCTTTGCTCGAACCACTGACGGGCGGCATCTTCGTCGGGAAACATGTCGTACAATTGGATGAGCGTGATACCTTCGCGGTGGGATTTGCACGGTGCCTTGTGTCTCTTCATCATGGCCACATGGTACACTGTTTTATGGTCTTTGTCAACCTAAAATCATAAATATCAAATCTAACCCTTCCACCGGCACCAGAGTTTTCCACAGAATTTGTGCAGTTCATGTGGAAAAACTGTCGATTCAGTCGGCGATCACCGCAAGCGCTTTGTCCGAGTAGCGTTTTGCACAATCCTTGAGCAGAGGATCTTTCGAGCAAAGTTGTGGATAATTCCGATCCTTTAGGACAAGAGAGCGCAATCCCTAATAGAGTGGACCTCGGCCGGCTCCGGCACCTCGTTAACCTCCCTTTGGTGCTTTTTCGCACGAAAACAGGTCGTAGGGAAGGCTGGTTCCTGCCGTAAACCAGGGCAGATTTGCACAGGGATCGAGGTCGAAAAACTCGAGAAATTCTGTCAAGGGGGCTTGGATTCGGAGGCCCTGACAGTAATAATACCGCCATCATAAGGGCCCCCCGGGAGGGGAGGGAGGCTCGCTAGCCCGAACATGAGAAGGAGGTTGGGTCATGAAGGGCATGATCGATCTTCAACTGCCGGAATTCCCCGCTTCGTTGTTGCCGCGCATTGATCGCTACCAGCAGCTACTCGAAGAGACGAATCCCGGCGTGCAATTCTCGAGAACGGCCTGCGTGACGAGCCTCATCGCGCGCACTCGCCGAGATCGAAGCACAGCCCCAGAATGGGCGACGCAAAGGCTCGGAGCGTCGCCAAGGCCAACGCGGTCGGGAACGCCGTCAATTCATTCGACGCTGGCGCGACGATCGGATCGCCGAGGCCCAGACTGACGTGGTGCGCGATTTGCGAGACCCCTCCCATATGTAGTGGTGAAAGACTTTAGTGCATCAGTGCCGTGTCCGCCTTCGTCCGTGTTCTGAACGAAGAGAACTTCGGCGGACACCCCCACGGCTCGGCACCTTCGTCAGCGCGTCACGACCCTTCACCCCGTTCGATCGATTCGCCTTCCGGGAGGTGAGCAAGGGGAAGTCGCTTGCGGATTTGCTCGATACCTTCGAGACACTCCGAGCGAAAAGCTTCCTTGAAGGCACTCGATCTGGGCGCCGAACAGCTCGACCTCGTGGGCACTCACCCCGAGCTCGGCTCGGTGACGCTCAGGCAGTTACTGGCCACCTGAACGGTCCACGATCTCGCGCATCTCGGACAAATCGCCCGCGTCTTGGCCATGCAATACGGCACCGAAGTGGGCCCTTGGAAGGAGTTCTTGCCCGTTCTGACACGCCGATAATCAGGAATTTGCCTTATCCCCTTACCTTCCGGTAAGATACAGGAACCGCATCGACATACCGTTGAGAAAGCCCGAAGACCGGCTCTAGGGAGTCGGAGTGGGACGATGAAACAGGCGAGACAGCCACTTCCTAAGAGAGGTCTAGGCGCAGTCTACTCGTCGGTCGCGCTGATCGTCGGCCTCGCCGCCCACGCAGCCTGCACTCCGGAAAGAAAACCGCCGGAGAACCCGGCCGAGCTGATCCTGACGCACGGGCGGGTCTACACCTTTGCTTGGGACGATCCCGCCCCCGCGGCACACCGGCCGCGAACGCGCCGCACGACGAATCCGGATGGCAGCCAGGCGCGGAAGCCGTAGCGGTGAAGGCCGGTCGCATCCTTCACGTCGGCACCAACGAAGAGGTGGAAGCGTTCCGCATCGAGAGCACGCGGGCCATCGACCTTCAAGGTGCCACCGTCCTGCCAGGCCTGGTCGATTCACATACCCACATCGCCCAGCTTGGAGCAATCCTGGAGCAGGTTCCCCTATTCGACGTCGCCACCGAGGAAGCTATGCTGGAACGCATAGCCAGGCGTGCGGCCGGCGTTCCCGAGGGCCAGTGGATCCTCGGCTACGGTTGGGATGAAGGAGCCTGGGCGGACGACTATCCCACCATGTGGCTACTGAGCGCGAGCGTCCCCAACCATCCCGTCTGGCGCCGATAGCGCCACGACCGCCGCGTACGAGAATCTCGCCAACCGCTACCAGCTACCACTTCGGGTCTCGCTGATGCTTTCCGGTCGTGACGAAGAGCTTCTTCGAGTCTGGCTGGAACGGGGCCCCGATACGCTGGGAGGCGAGAAACTCTTCGTGCGATCGGTGAAAGGATATTATGACGGCGCGCTCGGTTCCCGAGGTGCTCGTCTATTGGAAGGTTACTCCGACCGACCCGGTCGCTTCGGTGTGGCAGGTGCAGAGTACGGTTTCGACGAGACGCTTCTGGCCACGATGATGCGCGGGGGCTTCCAGATCGCCGTTCATGCCATTGGCGACGCTGGAAATTGCGAGACGCTCAACTTCCGTAACTCCTCGCCGTGCCCCACTGGAGCGGGTTGGAACGTCGCGATTCGGAGGAGAAGCTACGCAGCGGAGTTGTCGCGTAGGGCGTCGGGGAGTAACACGGTTCCTGGCTGGTTGATGGCGGCGTAGGCCGCTTCGAGCATGTAGGCCCTGGGGTCGACGTTCTGAAGCTTCGCGGTCTCGCACAGGGTGTAGAACAGCGCTGCGACGTCGGTTCCGCGTTTCGTTCGACTGCCGTAGTGATTTTTGCGACCGACGACAGGTTCCCTCAGGGCGCGCTCGGCGTGATTGTTGTCAAGCCAGACGAGAGGGTTTTCGGCGAACAGCGTGAGTGTCTCCCATCTCTCCAGCATGTAGCGGACCGCCTTGCCGAAGTCGCTTCGCGGCAATCCTCTTTGGCTCTCGCCCCATTGCCGAATCGCTTTCAAGATCCGCTGCGAACGTTGCTTGCGTAAACGAAGTCTCAGTTTCTGAGCTTTTTCATCGCCGGGAAACGGACCCGGGACCTCGCGTTCGACTTCGTACAGCTCTCCGATCAAACGAAGCACTTCGGAGCAAGCTTGCGGGTAGTGCTCGCTGGCTTCGTCGAACTTTCTTTTCACGTGCGCCCAGCAGTGGGCGAGACGAAACTGTGGACCGGCACGAGCCGCGTAGCCGTCTGGACCGGCACGAGCTAGCACCTCGTACACCGCGTAGCCGTCCACAACCGCGATGCCGGAGTAGGTCCCCAGCACCTTTTGGCCATCTTCCGTCGATTTCGTCGGCAGCATTCGGTAGTACGCGATGTCCGGACTCGAAACGCCCCACACCGTGCCCGCCGACTTCTTCATCGAGCCCATCAGAGGCCACCGCGTTTCGTCGGCGTGGATGACGGGTGACTCCAAAACCTTCTCTCCCAGAGCGTCGTACACCGGATTCAGATGACGTGCCAGTACGTTCAGCTGGTCCCACAGCGTCTGGCTGTCGATATCTAGCCCTTCGCGGCGCATCATCCGAACCTGGCGCTCGAGAGGCATATGGTCCAGGTACTTGCTGATGGCCACTTCGGTCGCGAACTCCACCGAGTAGCGGCCTCCGGGCTGAAGCTTCGTCGCCGCCGGTGCGGTGACGACGTTCGCGTTACATCGGCAGCGGTACTTTTTCCGCAAATGCCGTTCGATGACGAAGCTCCGCTTCACCACCGTCACCACTTCCGATTCCTCGTATTGACCCGCCATCTCGCCCAGCTCGCCGTCGCACACCGAGCACTTTTTCTCTGTCTCGGCGAGTTCGATTACTTTGTCGACCACGGGAAGATGAGGCTGTTCGCGCGGGCCGTGCCCTTTCTTCTTGTTCTTTTTAGCCTTCGTTTTCTTCCGGGTCCGCTTTTCGTCGATGCGGAAAATGCTCTCTCGCTTTTCCTGTAGTTGCTTGAGAACCGACAGTTCAAGTTGCTCCGTTTCCGGCACACCATGGAGTCTCGCCAGTTCCACTCGCAGACGAACGTTTTCATTGACGAGGCGCTGGTTCTCGTTATCAACGAGGAGAGCTATCTGGCGGAGTGTTTCGAGGTCGTGTTCGTTTTTTATGCGAACCACGGAATACGATTAGATCATAGAGACGATCTCACGGCAAGTGAAAAATGCTTCATTTCAGGAGGTGACAAAGATATTTTTCCGACCAACCGGCTCACCTCCAGAAACAACGACAACTCTGTCGTCGTCAGTCGCACTGGCTCGCCGTCACCGCTGGACCACAGGCATGCGAACTTTCCCTCTTCGAGACGTTTCGCGTAGACGCACAGTCCGGTCCCGTCCCAGTGCAGAACTTTCGCGCGGATTCGGTTGCGGCTGACGAACAAGTACAGCTCACCGCTCAGCGGGTCACGACCAAGCTCGTTCATCACCAGCGCCGACAGACCGTCAAAACCCTTGCGGAGATCCGCCGGCGCCGCGTACGCCCACGCCGACACCCGACGGCTATTCCACTTCATCCCAGCTGCTCAACAAGCCGCAGCAGCCGCTGTTCCGACAGACCCTCGATTCGATACCCTCGCGGGGTTACCAGCGTAATCTCCGTGCGTTTTTCCGATTCCACGACTTCGACACGCCGAACGATACCCCTCATAGCCTCCTCTCGATTCCATCGAGATAGACTCCAGCCACTCACCCCGAGCCCCCTCGCGACACCCTCAAGGCTCGCGCCCTGATCCTTCATCTGATTCAGATACAGCACCGCTTCGCGACGTTGTTCCCGCGAGTAACGCCGCCCTCGACCTGTGCGGCCACGATTTTCTTCACGTGCTCGCCTACGAAATGCTGTCCTCGCTTCCATCGCTTCGCACTCCTTTCAAGACTGCTCACGATGGAACATTCCGACACGCTTGTCACGACGGGCCACGGAGAGGAGTTACCAACTTCCTGGAGTGGGCCCTCGAAGCCACCCCAACCGCCGACGTCCTCAGACACCGCATCGAGCACGCTCAGGTGATTCAACCAGAGGACTTCGCCCGCTTCGCCGAGCTTGGAATCACCGCATCGGTCCAGCCCGCTCACGCGGTCGAGGACATAGCCTGGGCGGAAGACCGATTGGGTCGGGAGCGGATCGAGGGCGCCTACGCTTGGAGGACGCTCAGGCTGGCGGGTGTCCCTCTGATATTGAGCTCCGATCTTCCCGGCTCGAAGCACAACATCTTCTACGGTCTCCACGCCGCGATCACCAGGCGCGATGAGTACCTCCAGCCCCCGGGAGGCTGGTATCCCGACGAGCGTCTGACCCCCGAAGAAGCCATCCGTGGCTATACGACCTGGCCCGCCCGTGCCAGCCTACTCGAGCTTACGAGCGGCGCGTTGATTTCGGGAGGTTGGGCCGACATCACGGTCATGGATATCGATCCACTCGTTATCGGCTCGACCGAACCCGAGAAACTTCTGGAAGGTCGAATCCTCTTGACCGTCGTCGGCGGTCAAGTCGCCTACATGCGCTAGCCCCGGGGCTAGCTGCGCAAGAGCGGTCGTGTCAAGCAGGTGGGACCACCGCCGCCGTTCTGACTGATCTCCGTACCGTAGAAGGTTGCCACCTCGAAGCCTTCCTGCCGCAGACGAAGATTGGTCTTCTCGTTCTCCTCCAGCGCCACAAGCTTGCGATCTCCGAGTGCGAGAACATTGCACGCCATCGTCTCCCGCTCGGATGGATAGATCTCGATCAGCTTGAAATCGCGGTGACGAAGCTCCAGCACCGTCTGCACCGCAAGCCAAGGCAGATCGACGAGCGCGGCTCGCGTATCGACGATGCTGATGAGCGACATCAAGTGTAGGCAGACCGAGGGTCCTGGACCATGCGGCAAAGGCGCGACGATGACGTCGACGCCTTGCGGCTCCACGAAGGAACGAATCTGCTCGATGCCCCGCGTCGTTCGTCCGATAGCCGTGGCCAACGAGGAGCGTCGTCGAATCCAACCACGCCATGTCACCCGCCTCCGCGGTTCCAGGGGGGCGGATGGCGCCCAATATGGGGATACCTTGTGACTCGTAGAAAAGAGCGTGGAGCGTGGGCTCGCCGCGCCGTGCCGGCTTGCCCGGATGCATGAGAATCGCTCCTCCTTCAGTAATGAACGATGCATCGTGGACATAGATGGCGTCGAGCGATAGATCCTCTCCGGCAGGAACGGAAAGTACTTCCGCACCGAGCGCCTCCAGCTCGCGGCGTAGCTCCGCGTGCTGCGCCTCCGCCGTGGTGAGATCTGGTTCGCAATAGTAGCTCAGCTCGCGCCAGCGAGCGGTCTCTTCGGGATCGTCCCAACCGGCCGCCTTGGGAGAGCAGATCATCACGCGGCGGAGGACACCTGTCATGGTATGTCCACCGTATGTCTTTCCCTCACTCATAGAGACCACCGCGCGGAAGCGAACGTATGACGGGACTCTCGCACAGAGCCTCGCAAGTCGCAACTGAGCGGCGGACAATCGTCCTAGAGTGGAAGCTCGGTTCCGATCCCCTTCTGCACCGCCCGGTGGTAGACGAGAGCGGCGGTGGCCATGTCATCGAGCGCGAGTCCAAGATTGATGCAGACGGTCCGCTCCTCTTCCGACTCCCGGCCCGGCTTCGTCCCCGCCACAATCTCTCCGAGATCGGCGTACGGCTCGGGCGTGCCGCGAAAGTATCCTTCCTCTCGGTAGTAGCGCATCTGCGCGACGTCATCGGTCGCGAGCTTATCGACCTGTCGTAAGGCGTCCCCTTGCCAGTACGAGTCGAAATCCAATGGACAGGCAAAGGCGCCCGGCACCAGCCAACCCGGCTCGATGGCTGGATACGGCTCCTTCAGAATAGGGCCGCTCGTGACGACCAGATCCATTTCGCGGACCGCTTTCTCAGCGGTCGTGACCGGTTCCACTGTTACGCTGATTCGCTCGCTCATTTCATCCGCAAAGCGCGCAGTAATCTCCGGCACGATGTCGTAGGCCTTCACCCGTTTCAGCTCGAACGAACTGGATAGCGCTTCGAGATTGCTCCGTCCCTGGACACCACAAGCCAAGATTCCCACCCTCGCGCTCTGCCTCCGCGCCAGGTACTTCGCAGCCACGGCGGTGGCCGCGCCGGTGCGCATTGCGGTGATCCAGGTGCAATCCATCACCGCGATCGGCAACCCGGTGTCGGGATCGTTCAAGATCAGCAGACCACTTATGTAGGGCAGGCCTTTCTCTTGATTCTCGGGATAACCTGCGACCCATTTAAGGCCGCTCGCGCCGATACCAGGGATGTAGGCCGGCATGGCATGAATGAACGCGTCGGGGCGGGGATGGATACCCGGCTTCGGGGGCATCTCCACTCTTCCGGCTCCCTTCTCTCGGAACATCTGCTCGAGCGCGTCGATGATCTCCGTCATCGGAACCGCAAGGGACTCAACGTCACGTCGAGACAGATAGAGAAACGTGTCCCGCGTCATGGTTCTCAAGAGTATCCGCAACCGGGCTCGTCGCGCCAGGGGAAGCCGAGTGAGCGCGCAAATCGGCCACACTCGGTGACGAGGAAATCGTCAAAAAAATGCGGAGAATCGGACTATTGAAGGTGTCAAAAGCAAGAGGATGCTGTACTGGCTAGAAACCTCGCTTCCGCCGGCGGATCCCTCGGCGGCTTCCCTTGTTCTTGAGGGGGCGACCACCGTCGAAAGGGGGCGCCCAACCCGCGTCGCCGCCGCGGTTCGGGGAAAACGAGCGCTGTGGCTTGGCCTGTGCTTCGTTGACCCGCAGTGGCCTGCCGGCCAACTCCTTGCCGTCGAGCGCTTCGATAGCTTTCGCGGCATCGCCGTCGCTTTCGAACTCGACGAAGGCAAACCCGCGCATACGACCAGTCGCCTTGTCGAGAGGCATCACCACGTCCTGAACAGTACCGATGGCGCCAAACGCCTCGAGTAGTTGTTCGCGCGTGATGTCGAAACTCAAATTACCAGCAAATACTTTGCGTGAAATGACATCCTCCTTTTGATAAGCGCACGTAAGCCACGTGCTACGGCAGCATCACTCTGTAGCCAAAATGCCCCGATGAGTTTTTTCGTTTGGGTCACGCTGATTGGGATTTCGGCTGGATCACTCGGTTGGCGCTGTCTGTGAAAGGGGTTTCAGCGAACTGGGGGCAAATAGATGAGGCCCCGGGCTAGCCGATCCAGACTCAAATGAAACCCGGGTGTGGTGACTTCGCACTACTTAATTATACTCCCGGGTCCTCAAGCGCTGCAAATACTGTGATGTCTCCTCGATCTGGGCGGATGCGGCCCGAGGAGAGCCGCTCAGGCGTCCCTCGTCCGGAAGGCGTGTCGCGCCCGATCCACGTACGGATACACCTGAAATACGCCGCTTAACCTCGATTTCCGCGACGATACCGGCCATCTTACCCTGCACGGCGGCCACCTTGACGTCGCCCCCGTGGTCCGCCAGCTTCTTGTGTAATCCCAACAGCGTGCTTAACCCGTGAAGTGAGACGTAGTTGAGCTTCGTGCAGTCGACGATGATCTTCGAAGCCACCCGATTCGACGAGTTTTAGCAGCTCCCCGACGAATTGTTCGGCGGTGCCCTTGTCTAATCCGCCGTCGGCGCTCAGGACCAGGACCCCGTCATCCACGTTCTTATAGTAAAACTCCATCGGTCCTCCGGATGCCCTTGAGATGCTATCGCCGTCTGGGTCCTTAGAGCAAGTCGCGCCTCCCCCAAACCTGGCACCGATCGATAGATTTGGACTGATTATTCCCGATAGGGAACGCGTACCGGCATCTCGGTGACCGGTACGAGCTCTTCCATTTCAGGCATTCCAGGCTCGCCCTTCATTTCCTCCGCGCGGGCGGCGTACCAGTTGGCGCCCGGCCACGCCGACAGCCCGTGAGCGAAAACACTCAACAGCACGGTCGCGATGACGATGGTAAAGATCTCAAACAGCAAAGCGACCGCGGACTCCTCGCTGGAGAACGACGCTTGGGTTTTCGTCCGGCGTCGAAACTCGCGGTTGAGATTCTCCAGAGCATTGGTCGTTCGAATCGATTTCCACATGGCACGATGGAATTCGTAGAAGGTCAGCAGCTGATTACCGGCCTCCTCTAGGCTTCGGACGACGGCCGGCGCGAGAGGCGTCCACTTGGCGACGAGCTCGTCATAGGCTTTGCGAGCATCGATCCCGTTCTTGGCGTAGACGATCCGGTTGTAGTCACGCCGGAGCTCACGGCGTGCGTGCGCCGGGCAATGTTCGAGCAAGTCGGCGCGCTTGTGCTCGGTACATCGCTGCAACCGGCACCCCGGCCACTTCTCCAGCGCTTTCGTCAGCCCCTTGTGGCCGTCGCTGATCACTAGCTTGGGAGCCCGGAGTCCTCGAGCCTGGAGTCCCTCCAGCACGGAGCCCCAATGCGTCGAGGTTTCGCTCACCGCCAGACGCAATGACAACAGACGTTTGTGCCCGTCTGGCGCGACCCCGAGCGCGACCAGTACGGGTACGCTGATCACACGTTTCGCCATCCGCACTTTCAGGTGGAAGCCGTCCAGGTAAACGATCGCGTAGACCTCCTCGCTGAGAGCACGGTTCTGCCATTCCTCGAAGCGCTCCTTCAGCCGGCTAACCACGCGAGACACCGCGCTCTTCGATAGGTGCTCCTCACCGAGCAGTGGTTTCAGCGCTTTGCGGATCCGGCGGCTATTCGCGCCCGACAAGTACGTCCCCAAGATCGCCTCGTCGACCTCACGAGTCCGGCGCGCGTACCGGGGCAACAGCTCGCTCCTGAACTCTGTCGTCTCTCCCGTTTCCTCGTCTCGCACGCGGGCTCGTGGCACACGGAGCTCGCGAGTTCCCACCGACGTCGTCACGCGACGGGTTTCGGCTCCGTTGCGATATCCACGGCGGTCTTCCGCACGCTCGTAGCTACCACACCCCAGCGCTTGGTTGACTTCTTCCTCGAGCACGACCTCGATCGCCTCCAGTACCCGCTTACGCAGCCGAAGTTGGACGAACTCCCGGTACTCGCTTACAGACTCCTTCGATATGGTGGTAGGCTTCTTCATGGCGTAATCCTCCTCCTCGCCTTTCCAGGCGCGGTTTCGTTTTGCTTAACCGGAGGTTACGCCATTCTTATTTCCACGGGAAGCGAGACGGATCCGGCAACGCGATGCCATCATTGAGCCCGCTTTCGACGTTCAAGGCTTGCCGGATTCGAACCGGAACGCGCGGGCTGCTGACCACGGCTCGGCCGAGTGCGGCATCGGTGGGTGCGAGGATGGCGGCCACCACCGCCGCCTCCCAGAAGCTCAAATGGTCGAAGAGGATTGCCGCCAAGAGAGTTCCCAAGAGAATCGTCAACGGCATGCCGATCGCCAGTAGGCGGAGCTGGAGATGGTACTCGCGTCGGAGGGTCTTCAAATGAATGCGCGTCGCGTCGCTGAAAAGTACCAAGACCAGCGTCAGCTCCGCCAACGTTTGCACGACTTCTTGCTCCGTATCGAGCTCCACCAGCCCGAGCACACGGCCACTCATCACCAGGCCAAAGATCGGCGATTATGCACTTGACTAAAATCATGACAACTATTTAGATTTCAATTCGGAATCATGCTCGGCCAGGAAGGCGCAACGGCCTTCATGCCGCGCTTGCCGAATACCCACTCCATCAATCGCGCCCCGTCATCTCGGGCACCGGCTTGGGCGGCTTCTTGCGTCGTTTGGCCTGGCGTCGTTTAGGCTTCACTGTCCGAGCCTTCCTTCCTGAATCGCCTTTAATATTTCGCGGACCAGTCGAATGGTGAACACGCATAGGAATGTGACCCGAAAGACCTTTCTCGGGGAGAGTATAAATTCCTCCAGTCTCTTGTTCATCGCTAATTCGTGGGTAGAATTGAATCAATCCAATCTACGAGTCCGTGTGGCACGAGTAAGAGTGCCGCCAGCCGTCACCTCGTGAGCCAGACGACTAAGAAGCTCGAGGAATACCCTGTCTCGGCGGCTAGAGGAGTTCGAGCTTGCGGCACTATGCTGGATGGCCTTGAGGTGGCCGGACAGACCGTCGTCGTAACTCTCGGTATCACAATAGATGGAACGAAAGTGCCCCTGGGTATATGGCTGGGCTCGACGGAGAACTCTCGGGTGTGCACCGCGATGTTGGTGTCCTTGCGGTACCAATGCGTGACCTTGCTAGGTGGGATCTGTAATCTGAGCGCAGAGATCCATCAAGGAGGTCAAATCGATGCGCTCGAGGAAAGCGGGACTTTCAGAGGTTGAGAAACAGTTCGAATCATGGAGGTCGAAGCCACACGGACGTTTGATCCCGGAGGAGTTGTGGAATGCGGCGGTGGGGCTGCTGGATCGGTATACGCCGAGCGCGATCTGCCGTCATCTCCGCTTGAATTCGGCGCGATTCAAGAAGGTCCGAAAGACTCATGGAGCGGTTGTGAGCGCCAAACGTCTCAAGGGAGGACAACGAAGGGTTTCTGGAGTAGGCTCCCTGAGCAAGAAGCCTGGACGGAGTGGAACGGAGCAGGTGAGCGCGATAGCTCCGAGTCGGACTGCGTTCGTGGAGCTGGCGCATGGGATGGGCTTGTCGGGCGGCATGATGACGCCTCCGCTGAACTCGGTTCAGGGTGAAGGAACGATGTGCCGTCTGACGGTAGAGAGCGCATCGGGGAGCCTGACGGTCGTAACGTCGAATCGCGAGGGAGAGAATGAGCTGGTCGAATCTGTTTGTCGCTTCGTGGTCGGCGCGCTCGGCAACGGCACTCACACATGATCCAGATCGTTCCTCAACTGAAGGTATTGGTGGCTTGCGAGCCGGTTGATTTCCGCAAGGGTATCGATTCTTTGGCTTGCGTGTGCCGACAACAATTCCAGCTCGATCCGTTCCTCGGCACGTTATTCGTTTTTCGTAATCGTTCAGGCACGGCGCTCAAATTTTTGGTGTACGACGGACAGGGGTTTTGGTTATTTCAGAAGCGTTTTTCGAAGGGCCGTCTGCAGTGGTGGCCGCGTCATACCACGGATGGAGTTGCGGCGCTGCCCGCCGAGCAATTGGCGGTGCTAATCTACAATGGACTTCCGTTGCAGGCGGGAATGGCGGAGGCGTGGCGTCGGGTCAGTTGAGCCTATTCAACGTTTCCTGATAGCTCCAAGGCAGCCACGACTCGGGTGCGGCTCTAGCGTCTTGGGCGTGCATGGAGATGTTCGTCAGGTAGTGCACCGGTAGATGGCTGCGATGTCCTCGAGCACCCGGTCACAGTGCTCAGGAAAGGCGGGCTCGGCTTCGATGAAGTAGCGGCGTGCATGCACCATACACTTGGCAGTGATCCGCAGCGGTGAACGCGGCGCCATCGAAGAGGCGTCGGCCATATGGATGACCTTGCTTGCCTGGACCGTGCGCTGATTCAACAGCTGGTCCATGTTCTCGCCCGCATGACGTCGTCCGCTCGCGTACAGAACGATCGGAGCAAGCGTTTTGTCCAAGCCACGGGCAACAATGCCCGTGGTGAAGATGCCCGTTCGCTCGCCTTGAGCTAAAGTCTCGTTCTCCGCCATCAATGTGAGAATCCGAACTCCGGTGTCGTCACTGTGAACCAGAGGCCGGTTCGCGGCGAGTGTTTCCATGTGGCGAAAAACCGGCAACACGGCGTTGGCCATTGCTTCGGCGCGTTCGAACTGCGTGGAGGCCCCCGCCCACTTCTGCCACTGCGCCAGGCGGTGATGAGGCATGCCCATGGCGTAGCGCAATACCGAAACGACCGCATCCACACTCGGATGGTACTTGCTTGCTCCAGCCTGAGGCGGAAGCGGCGCGGTGAACGTCTTCTGGCAACCTGCGCATCGCAGCATCTGGCGTTCGTATACCGTCGCCTGGATCAGGGGCTGAGCTTTCAGCTCCACATCCTTTCTCGGAGCTTGGGTGTCATAGAGCTTGCCTTGGCACAGAGGCTCGGGGTATGGGCCGCCCGCTTTCACTTCGCCATGGCTCACCGTCTCCCGTTTGGCGCCTGTGTAGTCCTTGGCCCCATTACGGCCATGACACTTTCTCTTTCCTTTCCTTTTCAGCTTCTTTCCGTTTCGCGCGACGTTCCGTCGTCGGCGTGCTCACGCCTCGACGATAGCGGCATCGTAGAACGTGGCGAACTGTCTCGAGCAGAACCGGGCAAGCTTCCTCGGGAAGCTCTCCTCTCGATAGACGCTCTTCCAGGCGGAGCAGCTCAGCCCGCTCGACCTTCATCCTCGAGCGAGGCTTGCGCGTCGATGAGTCGATTCTCTGCGTAGTGGACGGAGGTAAAGGCATCCGCAAGGCACTCGTCGACGTTTTGGGGGACCTCGCGGTCATCCAAAGGTGCCAGATCCATAAACTCCGGAATCTTCGCTCGTACCTTCCCAAGTCTCGTCACGCCTACGTGCTCCAGACGATGAAGGAAGCCTACAAGTGCAAGAGTGCCGACAAGGCGCGCAAGCGACTTCAGGCATTGGTGTCGTGGCTCGAGCGAAACGGCTACGACGAAGCTGCCGGAAGCCTTCGTGAAGGGATGGAAGAGACACTCACGGTCGTGAAGCTCGCGCTGCCCGCCTTACTTCGCCAGTCTCTTGCCACGACGAACGCCATTGAGAATCTCAGCCGAATCGCTTTCAAGATCCGCTGCGAACGTTGCTTGCGTAAACGAAGTCTCAGTTTCTGAGCTTTTTCATCGCCGGGAAACGGACCCGGGACCTCGCGTTCGACTTCGTACAGCTCTCCGATCAAACGAAGCACTTCGGAGCAAGCTTGCGGGTAGTGCTCGCTGGCTTCGTCGAACTTTCTTTTCACGTGCGCCCAGCAGTGGGCGAGACGAAACTGTGGACCGGCACGAGCCGCGTAGCCGTCTGGACCGGCACGAGCTAGCACCTCGTACACCGCGTAGCCGTCCACAACCGCGATGCCGGAGTAGGTCCCCAGCACCTTTTGGCCATCTTCCGTCGATTTCGTCGGCAGCATTCGGTAGTACGCGATGTCCGGACTCGAAACGCCCCACACCGTGCCCGCCGACTTCTTCATCGAGCCCATCAGAGGCCACCGCGTTTCGTCGGCGTGGATGACGGGTGACTCCAAAACCTTCTCTCCCAGAGCGTCGTACACCGGATTCAGATGACGTGCCAGTACGTTCAGCTGGTCCCACAGCGTCTGGCTGTCGATATCTAGCCCTTCGCGGCGCATCATTCGAACCTGGCGCTCGAGAGGCATATGGTCCAGGTACTTGCTGATGGCCACTTCGGTCGCGAACTCCACCGAGTAGCGGCCTCCGGGCTGAAGCTTCGTCGCCGCCGGTGCGGTGACGACGTTCGCGTTACATCGGCAGCGGTACTTTTTCCGCAAATGCCGTTCGATGACGAAGCTCCGCTTCACCACCGTCACCACTTCCGATTCCTCGTATTGACCCGCCATCTCGCCGTCGCACACCGAGCACTTTTTCTCTGTCTCGGCGAGTTCGATTACTTTGTCGACCACGGGAAGATGAGGCTGTTCGCGCGGGCCGTGCCCTTTCTTCTTGTTCTTTTTAGCCTTCGTTTTCTTCCGGGTCCGCTTTTCGTCGATGCGGAAAATGCTCTCTCGCTTTTCCTGTAGTTGCTTGAGAACCGACAGTTCAAGTTGCTCCGTTTCCGGCACACCATGGAGTCTCGCCAGTTCCACTCGCAGACGAACGTTTTCATTGACGAGGCGCTGGTTCTCGTTATCAACGAGGAGAGCTATCTGGCGGAGTGTTTCGAGGTCGTGTTCGTTTTTTATGCGAACCACGGAATACGATTAGATCATAGAGACGATCTCACGGCAAGTGAAAAATGCTTCATTTCAGGAGGTGACAAAGATATTTTTCCGACCAACCGGCTCCCCTCCAGAAACAACGACAACTCTGTCGTCGTCAGTCGCACTGGCTCGCCGTCACCGCTGGACCACAGGCATGCGAACTTTCCCTCTTCGAGACGTTTCGCGTAGACGCACAGTCCGGTCCCGTCCCAGTGCAGAACTTTCGCGCGGATTCGGTTGCGGCTGACGAACAAGTACAGCTCACCGCTCAGCGGGTCACGACCAAGCTCGTTCATCACCAGCGCCGACAGACCGTCAAAGCCCTTGCGGAGATCCGCCGGCGCCGCGTACGCCCACGCCGACACCCGACGGCTATTCCACTTCATCCCAGCTGCTCAACAAGCCGCAGCAGCCGCTGTTCCGACAGACCCTCGATTCGATACCCTCGCGGGGTTACCAGCGTAATCTCCGTGCGTTTTTCCGATTCCACGACTTCGACACGCCGAACGATACCCCTCATAGCCTCCTCTCGATTCCATCGAGATAGACTCCAGCCACTCACCCCGAGCCCCCTCGCGACACCCTCAAGGCTCGCGCCCTGATCCTTCATCTGATTCAGATACAGCACCGCTTCGCGACGTTGTTCCCGCGAGTAACGCCGCCCTCGACCTGTGCGGCCACGATTTTCTTCACGTGCTCGCCTACGGTCATCGGAAAGAATCGTGACCTTGACCCGTCCGGACAAAATCATGAAGAGGGAATCCCCTGGATCGTGCTCGAAGAAGATCACGGAGTCCTTGGAAAACTTGCGGCGCGTGGCAACCGCGATCAGGCTATCGAGATCCGCATCATCGAGGTCCCCGAACAGCGGCACTTCCCGGAACAGATCGAGACTGATGCTCAACGCACGAGCCTCCTGGTCAGGACATCCGCCGCCGCTGCCGCCTCGGAGCCGGTCACGAAGCGTTGCGGTCCGAACTCACCCGAGCGGTCGGTTGCCAGAAGCCCAAGAGAAACCGACAGGGCTACTGGCGGGTAGTTGAGGTGGTCAGGAGGCACGTCCGCGATCGCGACGTCGGGAGGCCGCTGGGGCGTTTCACCGGGAGCCAGAGCCCTCATCGCATTGGCGAAAGCCACCGCGAGATCGGCGCGCCGCACGAGAGCTTCCGGCTGAAACGTATGGTTGGGGTAGACATCCAGAATTCTCGCCGCCACCACGTCACGTATCGCTTGCCGGGCCCAGCTGTCTCCGATGTCGGTGATGATGACGTCCGCGCGGCGAGAAACGTCGCCGAAAATAGATCGCAGCTTCACGAACAAGAGCGCCGCCAACCCTTCCCGAGAAAGGCGGGCCGACTCGGCGATCGAAAAGTACTGCGAGGGCAGACTCTCGCGCTCGAAAGCCCGCCTCGTCTCTTGATATAGCTCGGTGAGCTCGCTGTCTTCCGGGCTCCTGAGCACCGCCTGCCGGTACGCCTCGAGCGCAAACTCCAAATCCCCCACTTCGCGAAGGGCATCACCGCGGATGCGGTAAGCCTCCAAGTTCCCGGGGTCGAGCTCGATGGTCTGTGCCGCGTGCTCCGCGGCGTTCTGGAACTCGCCAGCCGAGACCTCTACGGTCGCGAGCTCGATATAGAGTCCGCTCGCCTCGGGTGTGATCTCGATAGCTTCCCGGTAGACCTCGGCGGCCTCTCGATAGCGCTCCTCCCGCCGCAATGAACGTCCCTGTTGGAGCCTGGCCTCCGCGAGCTCGAGCTGCAGCATCGGCAGGAACTCGCGGAGCAGAGGATTCTCGGGGTGGTCCCGACCGAGCGGCTGCAATCGCTCGAAAGCCGTTTCGTTCTCTCCGGCGGCGAGAGCGGTGAGGAACCACCCGACTTGCGCCGCTGACATGCTCGGCTCCCTGTCGAGCGCGGCTACGAAGCGATTCTCCGCGGCTCGACGGTTTCCGGTGCGTAGCTCGAGGTAGCCCAGCGCCGCTTCCACGGAAGGATCGCCGCGCCGCTCGCGGGCCAGACCTTCCAGGATGCGTGCCGCCAACTCCAGATTGTCCGTCGTCAAGGCCTGCCACCCTTGCTCGAAGGTGGTTTGCTGCGACGAAGACAGGGTAGCAGGAGCTTCCGGAAACTGGCCCGCCGCATAATTCCACCCGGGCACGGGAGCCGGCGTGTACGAACGAGCTGGCCCGCACACGCACAGAGGGAGCAGTGCGAGTGTCCTTGCAAAGAGAATGACACTGCGCCGCACAGCTCTGAGCTCTCTACGGGTAAAAAGGCCGGAATCCCAGGCCTCTATTGTCCTCTAAGGATTTGGTGGAGGTTTCCAACACCTGCGACCAAGGCAAGTCTATTCGTGGGTCGCTTGCAAGTCAAGGCGCAGCCTTGTTGTCCCTAAGTGCCTGCAGCACTCCGTCGAAAACGACGGGCCCCTCCCTCAGGAGTCGCGGCTCGTTGCCCATCAGATCGACGATCGTAGAGGGGCGGAGCCCCGAAGCCTCCCCACCGTCCAGAATCAAGTCGAGCTCGGCTCCGAACGTTGCCAAGACTTGGCGGGCGCTTCGCGCCGGCTCCCCTCCGCTAAGGTTGGCGCTCGTGGCCGTGAGGCAACAACCGGAAACGCGTGCCAGCTCGCGGGCCAAAGCGAGCCCACTCACTCGCACCGCCACACTCGTTCCACCACCGAAGCTATCCTGAAGCTCGCGACGCAGAGGGACCACGAGTGTCAATGGACCAGGCCAGAACCGATCCGCCAACACGCGCACCGTCTGAGGAATGGGATGACAAAGCGAGGCAAGCTGATCGACATCGGACACGATGACCGGAAGCGCCTTGTCCCGATCTCGCCCTTTGATCGCGAAGATCCTCTCTCGAGCACCGCCGTCCAGCGCATCGGCTCCCAGCCCGTAAGCGGTCTCCGTGGGATAGCCGATGACGCCACCCTGCCTCACCCGATCGGCAGCTTGGCGCACAACCTCCGGCTGGGGTCGCTCCGCGTCTACTTCGATGATCTTGCCAATCTTCGCCACCCTTCGCCCCCTCAACAAATCATGTCCAAAATCATGCCCGGAATCGTGCTCCGTGCCCGTAAGGTCCTCGAAATCGAAAGGCTTGCCGCCGACATGGTATAATAGCGCGTTCCCTCAGGAAGAGAGTCAACCCTAATGCATCTCAAGCCCGGGCGGCTCGCTGCCGTCGGTATCGTGGTGTGCTGGGCGGCGGTTTTCGGCACCCACCAGTGGCGAAGTCGGGCCCCTGGCGCGTCCGCTTCGGCGACCGTGCTCGACGCCATCTCACCTTCCGAAGCCGGCGTCACGCAGCGCGGTGTGTTCTACCGCGGAAGTCGCATTGGTTTCGTGCGCGAACGCTTCGTGCCGCTAGACAATGGAGGACGCGCGGAGCAAGAGGGGCGGTTTCGCTTGAACATCCTGGGACAGGAGCGGGAGCTGGAAATCGCCGGCTCTGCCACCGTGGGAAGCGGTGGTGAGCTCGAGAAGTTCACGTTTCGCCTCCACCACGGTTTCCGATCGGTCCCCTTTTGAAACGGTCATCGATGGCAGGATCGAGGGAGAGGAGCTCGTGATCAAGATCGGCTCGGGCGGAGGGAGCCGTACCGAACGGCGCCGGCTCGAAGAGCCCATCGTGCTCCCCTTGAATCTCCACCGCTCCCTGGCAGCCAAAGGATTGGAGACCGGTCAAACCTATCGCGTTCGACTGCTCGACCCGATGACGCTCACCGAGGGTGAGGCCGAGATCAAGGTCTTGGAGCGGGAAGTCATTCACTGGAGCGGGCGGGAGGAAGAAGCGTTTCGCATTCAATCCCGCTTCGCCGGCCTCGTGACCACCGCCTGGATCGACACGAAGGGTGAGATTCTCAAGGAAGAGACACCTCTGGGCTGGACCCTGCTCAAGGAAGTCCCTGGAAGCGGACTACAGGCTCAAAGCACCGGCAACCCACCCGACATGCTGGCCGCGACCGCGGTTCCGGCGATCGGGTTCGCGGGAGAAGCCGGCACCCTGAAGTCAGCGCGCCTCAAGCTCAACAGATTTCCGCTCACATGGAATGGACTGGACGGCGGTCGGCAGCAACTCTATGACGACGAAGTCGTCATAGAAGTCGAGACGCTGCCGCCGCCCGAAAACGGCTCGCTTTCCGACACCGAGCTCCAGCAGGCGCTCGCCGCCGACAGTTTCGTTCAGTCCGACGACCCAGCGATCCGGGCCCAGGCCGCTCGGCTCACTGACGGGCTCACTCCGCCAGAAGCGGCCCGCGCCATCACGGAGTGGGTATACGAAAACGTACGAAAGATTCCCACGCTTTCCATTCCGAGTGCGCGGGAGGTCCTTCAGCAAATGACGGGCGACTGCAACGAGCACACCGTCCTCTTCACTGCCTTGGCGCGGGCTGCCGAGATACCAACTAGGATCTGCACCGGGCTCGCCTTCAGCGCCGGCCAGTTCTACTACCACGCCTGGCCGGAGGTTTGGGTCGGCGACTGGCTCGCGGTCGATCCCACTTTCGGCCAATTCCCGGCCGACCCACTCCACCTACGACTGCTCACCGGTGGGCTGGAGCAGCAGTTCGAGGTGTTGAACCTGCTGGGTCGCGGCGCCACCATCGAGATCCTGAAGGCGGAATGATCCAGCTCCAAGAGCTCAGCAAGCACTACGAGGAACACGTTGCGGTGGACCGCCTTTCTCTAGAGGTGAAACCCGGCGAGCTCTTCGGCTTTCTCGGCCCGAACGGAGCTGGCAAGACTACGACGATCAAGACGATCGCCGGGCTATTGCGCCCCACCGCGGGCCGGATTCTACTTGCCGGCCACGATCTGCATCGCGAGCCCGAGAAGGCGAAGGCGGTCCTAGGCTTCATTCCAGACCGACCCTTTCTCTACGAGAAGCTCTCCGCTAGTGAGTTCCTCCGATTCGTTGCCGGGATCTACGGCATGAACGGGGGCAACGTCGAGCGTCGACTCGACGAGCTCTTGGAGCTCGTCGAACTGAGGGAGTTTCGGGCCAACTTGATCGAGAGCTTCTCCCACGGAATGAAGCAACGACTCGTCATGGCGGCGTCCTTTATCCACGATCCCAAGATTCTGGTCGTCGACGAGCCAATGGTGGGGCTCGATCCCAAGGGTGCGCGACTGATCAAGGACATGTTTCGCGAGCGTTGCCGCAAGGGAAACACCATCTTCGTATCCACGCACACGCTCGAAGTGGCGGAGGCGATGTGCGACCGTATCGGAATCATCTCCAAAGGCCAACTGGTCGCCCTGGGATCGATGGATGAGCTGCAACGGCAGGCGAAAAGCGAGATTCCCACTCTGGAACCGATCTTCCTAAAGCTCACCGCAGAGATGGGATTCCGTGAAACCGATGGAGGCGGCTTTTGACTTGGGAGTTCACCCCACACGACGTCGCCCGTCTGCTTCGTAACTCCTCTCCGTGGCCCGTCGTGACAAGCGTGTCGGAATGTTCCATCGTGAGCAGTCTTGAAAGGAGTGCGAAGCGATGGAAGCGAGGACAGCATTTCGTAGGCGAGCACGTGAAGAAAATCGTGGCCGCACAGGTCGAGGGCGGCGTTACTCGCGGGAACAACGTCGCGAAGCGGTGCTGTATCTGAATCAGATGAAGGATCAGGGCGCGAGCCTTGAGGGTGTCGCGAGGGGGCTCGGGGTGAGTGGCTGGAGTCTATCTCGATGGAATCGAGAGGAGGCTATGAGGGGTATCGTTCGGCGTGTCGAAGTCGTGGAATCGGAAAAACGCACGGAGATTACGCTGGTAACCCCGCGAGGGTATCGAATCGAGGGTCTGTCGGAACAGCGGCTGCTGCGGCTTGTTGAGCAGCTGGGATGAAGTGGAATAGCCGTCGGGTGTCGGCGTGGGCGTACGCGGCGCCGGCGGATCTCCGCAAGGGCTTTGACGGTCTGTCGGCGCTGGTGATGAACGAGCTTGGTCGTGACCCGCTGAGCGGTGAGCTGTACTTGTTCGTCAGCCGCAACCGAATCCGCGCGAAAGTTCTGCACTGGGACGGGACCGGACTGTGCGTCTACGCGAAACGTCTCGAAGAGGGAAAGTTCGCATGCCTGTGGTCCAGCGGTGACGGCGAGCCAGTGCGACTGACGACGACAGAGTTGTCGTTGTTTCTGGAGGGGAGCCGGTTGGTCGGAAAAATATCTTTGTCACCTCCTGAAATGAAGCATTTTTCACTTGCCGTGAGATCGTCTCTATGATCTAATCGTATTCCGTGGTTCGCATAAAAAACGAACACGACCTCGAAACACTCCGCCAGATAGCTCTCCTCGTTGATAACGAGAACCAGCGCCTCGTCAATGAAAACGTTCGTCTGCGAGTGGAACTGGCGAGACTCCATGGTGTGCCGGAAACGGAGCAACTTGAACTGTCGGTTCTCAAGCAACTACAGGAAAAGCGAGAGAGCATTTTCCGCATCGACGAAAAGCGGACCCGGAAGAAAACGAAGGCTAAAAAGAACAAGAAGAAAGGGCACGGCCCGCGCGAACAGCCTCATCTTCCCGTGGTCGACAAAGTAATCGAACTCGCCGAGACAGAGAAAAAGTGCTCGGTGTGCGACGGCGAGATGGCGGGTCAATACGAGGAATCGGAAGTGGTGACGGTGGTGAAGCGGAGCTTCGTCATCGAACGGCATTTGCGGAAAAAGTACCGCTGCCGATGTAACGCGAACGTCGTCACCGCACCGGCGGCGACGAAGCTTCAGCCCGGAGGCCGCTACTCGGTGGAGTTCGCGACCGAAGTGGCCATCAGCAAGTACCTGGACCATATGCCTCTCGAGCGCCAGGTTCGGATGATGCGCCGCGAAGGGCTAGATATCGACAGCCAGACGCTGTGGGACCAGCTGAACGTACTGGCACGTCATCTGAATCCGGTGTACGACGCTCTGGGAGAGAAGGTTTTGGAGTCACCCGTCATCCACGCCGACGAAACGCGGTGGCCTCTGATGGGCTCGATGAAGAAGTCGGCGGGCACGGTGTGGGGCGTTTCGAGTCCGGACATCGCGTACTACCGAATGCTGCCGACGAAATCGACGGAAGATGGCCAAAAGGTGCTGGGGACCTACTCCGGCATCGCGGTTGTGGACGGCTACGCGGTGTACGAGGTGCTAGCTCGTGCCGGTCCAGACGGCTACGCGGCTCGTGCCGGTCCACAGTTTCGTCTCGCCCACTGCTGGGCGCACGTGAAAAGAAAGTTCGACGAAGCCAGCGAGCACTACCCGCAAGCTTGCTCCGAAGTGCTTCGTTTGATCGGAGAGCTGTACGAAGTCGAACGCGAGGTCCCGGGTCCGTTTCCCGGCGATGAAAAAGCTCAGAAACTGAGACTTTGTTTACGCAAGCAACGTTCGCAGCGGATCTTGAAAGCGATTCGGCAATGGGGCGAGAGCCAAAGAAGATTGCCGCGAAGCGACTTCGGCAAGGCGGTCCGCTACATGCTGGAGAGATGGGAGACACTCACGCTGTTCGCCGAAAACCCTCTCGTCTGGCTTGACAACAATCACGCCGAGCGCGCCCTGAGGGAACCTGTCGTCGGTCGCAAAAATCACTACGGCAGTCGAACGAAACGCGGAACCGACGTCGCAGCGCTGTTCTACACCCTGTGCGAGACCGCGAAGCTTCAGAACGTCGACCCCAGGGCCTACATGCTCGAAGCGGCCTACGCCGCCATCAACCAGCCAGGAACCGTGTTACTCCCCGACGCCCTACGCGACAACTCCGCTGCGTAGCTTCTCCTCCGAATCGCGACGTTCCAACCCGCTCCAGTGGGGCACGGCGAGGAGTTACGCTGCTTACACCCTCCTTCCTCGCCGCCCGCAACCGGCGTCTCCTCGCCAACAGAGGCGATTCCTTTCGCGTCGCGCTCTTCGGCGGCGTCACCATCGTCTTCTCCTTGGGCATCTTCGCCGCCTTTTACCGCATGTTGCTATACATCGGTCGGTTCTCCGAGTTCACCGCACCCTTGACGCATCAGATTCTCGCCACGGTCTCCGTGTTCCTCTTCACGGTGTTGCTGGCCAGCAACACCATCACCGCCTACTCGACCCAGTACGTTTCCGACGATCTGTCGCTCCTGGCGAGTAGCCCCGTTCCACTCCCCGCTCTCTACGGCTCGCGGCTCACGCTCACGCTGTTTCAATCTTCTTGGATGGTGCTCGTCTTCAGCATTCCGGTGTATCTCGCCTTCGCCGTCACCTCGGTGGCGCCCATACGTTTCTTGCTGGCGGTCATCCTTGTCCTTCCACCGCTTCTGATCATTCCGGCTGCTCTCGGGTCGATGATCACGTCTGTCCTCGTTTCCGTCTTTCCCGCGCGACGCGTTCGCGAGCTCCTCATGATGATCGGAGCATTGTTCGTGGTGCTGATCGTCTTCTTGATCCGCACGCAGCAGCCGGAACGTCTCCTCAACCCGGCTCCATCTACGATGTCGGCGAGTTTTTCTCCGCGTTTCGAACCCCTGCGTCGCCCTTGCTGCCGAGCACGTGGGCCACCGATATCCTGTCGGCGGGGCGTCAGGCGGACTCACTTCCCTGGTTCTTGCTGCTCCTCCTATACAGCACGGCCGCAGCAGCCGTGGTGCTGGGGTGCTGGCAGGCGCGGGCTCTTTATTGGCGGGGGTATTCGCGGGCCCAGGAGGCGCTCCCCGCTCGCTTCACCGCCTTGCCTCTCGTTGATCGTTTCCTCGAGGCCACCACGCGGCCCTTCGAGCTGCGCTTCCGTTCATTGTTACTGAAGGACCTGAAGACATTCTTACGAGATACCACTCAGTGGTCACAGCTCTTCCTGCTGCTGGCCCTGGTAATGGGGATCCGTCCCGCTTCCCGTGGAAATAAGAATGGCGTAACCTCCGGTTAAGCAAAACGAAACCGCGCCTGGAAAGGCGAGGAGGAGGATTACGCCATGAAGAAGCCTACCACCATATCGAAGGAGTCTGTAAGCGAGTACCGGGAGTTCGTCCAACTTCGGCTGCGTAAGCGGGTACTGGAGGCGATCGAGGTCGTGCTCGAGGAAGAAGTCAACCAAGCGCTGGGGTGTGGTAGCTACGAGCGTGTGGAAGACCGCCGTGGATATCGCAACGGAGCCGAAACGGTAATGGTGTACCTCTACAACTTCAGCGTCTTGCCATCGAACTTCACGTTTGCAACGTTCTACCTGCAGAACCTTTTCTCCTTTCTCAATCTTGGCCTGGCGGGCTTCGTGCTCTCCGCGGTCGCGGTTCGGTTCGTGTTCACCGCGGTTTCCATCGAGGGACGGGCCTTCTGGATCATTCGCAGCTCGCCGCTATCGTTGAAGAAGTTCCTGTGGAGCAAATTCTGGACGGCCCTACCCCCACTGCTCGTCCTTTCCCAAATACTGACTATCGTCTCCAATCACTTCCTAGGTGCCTCGCGGTTCATGACCGTCCTTGCCTCGGTCTCCATTTTTTTCGTCTGATTCGGAATCGTCGGAATGGGCGTGGGTATGGGCGCCATGTTTCCCCGCTTCCGCTTCGAGAACGTTACCCACGGGAGGCACCGAGGGGAGAACGAAACCTACTTTCGCCGAGCGCGCGGATGGTGTTGGTCGTAGATACGCCGGAGCCGCTCGCGACTGACGTGGGTGTAGATTTGCGTGGTTCCTATATCCGAATGGCCGAGCATGAGTTGAAGTGAACGGAGATCGGCTCCTCGTTCGAGCAGGTGCGTGGCGAAAGAGTGTCGAACGACGTGAGGCGACAGACTCCGCCCAATTCCAACCTTGGTGCCGCAGCGTCGAAGAATCTGCCAGAAACGCTGCCTCGTCATCCGCGTACCCAGCCTACTGGGGAAGAGCCAAGGCCCCGGCTTCGGCTTCGACGAAATCTGCGGTCTTCCCTTCTTTAGGTAACGCACGATCCAACGCGCCGCGGAACGCCCGAGCGGCACGATGCGCTCCTTTCTTCCCTTCCCTAGACAGCGCACATAGCCCGCGTCCAAGTAGAGGTCCTCGAGCCGGAGCGAGACCAGCTCCGAAACTCGGAGCCCGGTGGCATAAAGTGTTTCCAACATCGCGCGGTCGCGGAGTCCAGCGGGGGTCTTGGTGTCGGGAGCATCGAGGAGCTGACCCACCTCTTCCAGGGACAAGTAACGCGGAAGATGCCGCGGCAGCCGCGCCGACTCGATCTGCTCGGTTGGGTCGAGGACGACCAACCGCTCCGCAGTCGCAAAACGATACAGCCCCTTCGTCGCGGACAGCGTTCTAGCGATCGATCGATGCGAAAGTCCCTGGCGATGCAGCTGGCGGAGAAAATTGCGAATGTCGGAAGCCGTCAACTCCGGAAGCTTCCTGCTCTTTCCTCGAGCGAAGCGCTCGAGCTTCTCCACGTCGCGCCGGTACGCCGACAGAGTATTCTCGGACAGCCCCCGCTCGACTTCCAGGTACTGAAGGAACGACTTCTTCAAAACCGGACGGACACCCCGAAGTAGGATCCCTTGAGGCGGAAGATCTCGCGATCCCCCTGATCGATTCGGGCGTAGCGGTGCTGGTAGCCAAACGAAAACGCAAAATTCTGATTGAAGTTGTAGGTGGCCAAACCATCCAGGTTGGTCAGGACCCCGGAACCGCTCTTTTTCATGCCACTGGCCTCACCAGTCACCGCAAACTTCGGGGTCAAGTAGATCCTCATCTTCACCCCAAGAGTCAGAAGTCCAAGCTCCCTTTGACCCAGATCGACCTGGCTGCCCTCCGAGACCTCCAGCAGTGTTTCCGTGCGAAAGCGCGTGTAGTCACCCACTGCGGAGAACACAAAGGAATTCGATGCGTACAGGTCACCCTCGGCGCCGATCGTCGTGTACTGCAGGATCGCCGCCGTGTCCACCCTCGTCAAGGCGAGGATGGTGATGCCATCGATAGTCAAATCCCGTCGGATCGTGGCACTGGAGGCGTATTCCTGTTTCAGATAGGAACCCCGCACCTTCAACCAGGAGATCAACCGGGCCGCGCCCATGAACACGTTGATCCTTTCGTCGGGAACTCCCAGGTCGTCGGCCAAGGAAACGTTGGTTGGATCAGGCCCGACTTCGAGCTCGGAGATGAGCTTCGCGTTCCAATTCCGATACTCGAACTCGACTCGATAGAGCTCACCAGCGCCGTTGCTTGGACGGGAGCGCTGTTGAGCGCTCACCGGCTCCAAGAACAACAGAACAAACATTAGGCAGAGCCCCGTTCGGGCAATTTTCATGACACCTCCATTCCTTTCCTCGGGCCCTTCAAGGCCCGCAACGCTTGGTCCATTTCTCGCACTCGCAGTATCTTGCATGCCCCATACAAAACAACCAACGCCAGGCCGATGGACGCTCCCACTTGTGTCAACCGTGCTAGCAAAACCTCGTGGCCCAACCAGCGATCGACTCCCTCGCTGACAACGAAGGCGACGACGCCCATGAGCGTCGAGGCGACGGCCATCTTTCCCATCATTCGCAGCGCCGCTCCCCCACCCAGCCCTGGCAATCCGCTCCGCCGGCGGAGTAGAGCCCAGAGGAAGATGAGTGACACTGTCATGGTACACGAGGTGGAAAGTGCGAGCCCACGATGGTCCATGCCGCGCATCACAATAAAAGACCAGTTCAGTCCGGCATTCGTGACCATACTGAGAAGACTGACCACCAGGGGTGCGCGAATGTCTTGAAGCGCGTAGAAGCCGTCGGTCACAATTTTGACTGCCGCGTAGCTCGTCAATCCCAGGGCGTAAAAGATCAACGCCGCCGCCACTTGAGCGGTGTCTTCGGGCTGGAAGCGGCCCCGCTCGTAGATCAACCGAACGATCGGCTGAGCCAATACGATGAGACCCACCGACGCCGGGACAGTCAACAGCAGCACCAGCCGCATCGCGTGGGAGAAGGTCTCCCGAAACCCAGCCTGGTCACTTCTCGCCACCGCTCGACTCAGCGCCGGGAGTGAGGCCACCGAGACGGCCACGCCGACCAGCCCAATCGGCAAATGCAGCAGACGAAAAGATTGGCTGATCCACGACATCCAGCCCGAGCCGAGAGAGGCGAAGATCGAGTTGATGAACACGTTGACCTGAACGGTCGCGGCCACCAGCGCACCGGGACCGAACAAGCGGATCACCTTGACGAATTCGGGATCCCGAAAACTGAGAGTGGACCGATAGCGGTAGCCCTCCTTCCACAGCGCCGGCACTTGCCAGAGGAGCTGGAGCACCCCACCAACCAGGACTCCCACCGCCATGCCAACCGTCGGATGGTGTCCCATTTGCGGCGCCACGAAGTAGCCGGCTACTCCCACGCCGATGGACCCCAGATTGAAGAACATCGACGAGAGAGCCGGAATGAAGAACTGCCCCCGGGCGTTCAGGAACCCCATGGCAACCGCCGCCAGACTCACGAGAAGGAGAAACGGAAACATGACTTGTGTCAGAAAAACGGTGAGCTCACGTTTGTTTGCGAAACCGAAGCCCTCGCCGGCGGGAAGCGCCAAATCGAACCCATCACCGGGGAGCATGAGGGTCACGATCTCCTCGGAGAAATAGATCCCCAAGAGAGTCGACAAACCGACAACCACCAGCACCGCATTCAACACCAGATTGGCGAGTCGAACTCCCGCCTCCTCGCCTTGCTTTTCTCCCACGTCGGTGAAAGTGGACACGAAAGCCTTACTGAGCGCCCCCTCCCCGAACATGTCCCGCAGTAGATTGGGTATGCGGAAGGCAGCATAGAAAGCATCCAACCCCCCACCTGTTCGGAAGAAGTAGGCGAGAACCATTTCTCGACCGAGGCCCAGCACGCGGGACGCCATCACCGCGAGGCTCACCGTGCCGGCCGAGCGAGTGAGCCGCTCGGCGCCTTGGTCTGTAGCGGACGAGCTCAGGGTGCGACTCCGGTTGAAAAAGGAGAGTGATGGCTTGGTCTTGCGCGGACTTTCTTCTCAGCTGGAGAAGAGGACATCAAGCTCCGTTATTATAATGTTCGAACCTCACACCGCGCAAGAATCGCTTCGACGCCGAAACTGGCGCTTTCGTGATATCGTGGCGGTGCGTGTCGCTCCTCCTTCGGCAATGACCTACCCTCTTGTTGGCTTCGCGTTCGTTCTCGCGGTCACGCTCTTGTACCGCGGCCACGGTTATTGGGCCTGGGTCTTGGGCGGGCTCGCACTCGTACCCGCGGCGTGGTCGGCGGGCCTCAGCTCGACGGGCCATACGGCGCTCGGCGTCGCGTTCGCTGCGCTGGCTCTTATCTTCGGGTTGCCGGTCCTGCGTCGTCAGCTCGTCACACGCCCCCTAATGCCCGCCTTTGCTTCGGCCCTACCCCGGATGGGGGATACCGAACGGGTCGCACTAGACGCGGGCACCGTTTGGTGGGATGGAGACCTTTTCTCTGGCGACCCCGACTGGAAAAAGCTTCTGGCCTTTCAAAAACCCGGACTCTCCGAGCGGGAACAAGCGTTTCTCGACGGCCCGGTCGAGGAGCTTTGCGGGATGCTCAATGATTGGGAAATCACGCAGGCTCGACGCCTCTCCCCCGAAGCCTGGGAGTTCATGAAAAAGCATCAGTTCCTGGGAATGATCATCCCCGAAGAGCATGGGGGGCTCGGCTTCTCCGCTGCCGCACACTCCGCGGTGGTGATCAAGGTCTCGAGCCGGAGCGTTGCCGCGGGAGTCACGGTCATGGTGCCCAACTCTTTAGGCCCCGCCGAGCTCTTGTTGCACTACGGAACAGACGAGCAGAAACGTTACTACCTTCCCCGGCTGGCACGCGGTGAAGAGATACCCTGCTTCGCCTTGACCGGCCCCGAAGCAGGAAGTGATGCGGCCGCGACGCAAAGCATCGGCACCGTCTGTCGGGGCGAGTTCCGAGGGAAAGACGTATTGGGGATGCATCTCAACTGGAACAAGCGCTACATCACCCTCGGCCCCATCGCGACGGTCATCGGCCTGGCTTTTCGCCTCAAGGATCCCGACGGTTTACTCGGTGGGACGGAGGATTTGGGCATAACGTGTGCACTCATTCCTGCCGATTTACCCGGCATCGACATCGGCGATCGTCACGACCCGATGGGCGTGTCATTTCAGAACGGCCCGAACTATGGCCACGACGTGTTCGTCCCCTTGGACTTCATCATCGGAGGCAAGGAGATGGCCGGCAAAGGCTGGCGCATGCTGATGGAGAGTTTGGCCGCCGGCCGGGGCATCTCTCTGCCTTCCCTTTCGGTGGGCGCTGCCGAGCTCTCGACACGATTGGTCAGCGCCTACGCCACCGTCCGCGAGCAGTTCGACACACCCATCGGTCGCTTCGAAGGGATCGAGGAACCGCTGGCGCGAATCGGCGGACTCACCTATCTGATGAACGCCGCCCGCGAGCTGACCGTGGGAGCCATTGATCGGGGAGAGAAACCGGCGGTGATCACCGCCATCGTCAAGGCCTATCTGACCGAAGCCATGCGTGACGTCCTCAACGACGCGATGGACATACGAGCCGGCGCGGCGATCAGCCGGGGCCCTCGCAACATCCTGGAGCCGATCTTCAAGTCGGTGCCCATCGCCATCACCGTCGAGGGCGCGAACATACTCACGCGCTCTATGATTATTTATGGCCAGGGCGCCATTCGCTGCCACCCTTACGTTCGAGAAGAGATGCAGGCGGTCGCCGCGGGAGATCTGGCGCGTTTCGATCGCGCCTTCTTCAAGCACATCGGCTTTGCGTGCAAGAACGCGACTCGCGCGTTACTGCTGGCGCTTACCGCCGGCAAACTCGCTCGCACGCCTGGACAGGGGCGAATCAAGACCTACTTCCAACGACTGAGTCGGATGAGCAGCGCTTTTGCCATCGTTTCGGGCGTGGCGATGGCAACCGTAGGGGGCCGTCTCAAACGTCGGGAGAAGATCAGCGCTCGACTAGCCGACGTCCTGGCGTGGATGTATCTGGCCTCCGCCGCGCTCAAGCAGTACTTCGACCAAGGCCGTTCCAAGCAGCATCTTCCTTTCGTGTCCTGGTCATGTGAGCATGCCCTGTTCGAAATCCAAAGCGCTCTTCTTGGCCTCCTGCACAACCTCCCCAATCGCCCGGCATCGTGGTTACTGCGTGTCCTCATCTTCCCTCTTGGTCCCCGCCGGCGGCCTCCCAGCGATCGACTCGGGGGTGCCGTGGCGCGCGAGCTTCTCGAGGATCGGGCGGCTCGACACGAGCTGACCAAGCACATCTACAGGCCTCGCGCTTACGAGCCTGGACTAGGAAGATTAGAAGCCGCCTTGGAGAAGGCGGTGGCGGCTCACGCGGTGGAGACCAAGATTCGTGACGCCGTCCGTTCCGGGCTCCTGGACCGCGCCCCGGGTGACGAGCTGCTCGATCTGGCCCTGGACGTCCGGATCATTACCGAGGACGAACGCCAGACCGTGCTCGACGCGGACGAGGCTCGCGCCGAGGTCATCGAGGTCGACGCCTTCGATCCGGAGACTTTTCTAGCTCTACGGTGAGCCAGCTACACGGCCAAGCATCGTAACCCCAGCCAATCCGCTCGTCACGACGCGGCGATGACCCCGTGGAGGAGATTCATCACCAGACGAGGGTACATCCCTAGCACAATAGACGCGGCGGCAACGACAAGAAGCGGAACGGTCATCGTCCAGCGTGGGTCGGATATATCCTTGTTCTCGAGAGCCGGACTCAGAGGCCCAAAGAAAATGCGCCGGGCCGCCCCGAACGAGTATGCGATGGTCAGCAGAATCGCCAGGACGCCACCGATCGCGATCACCAGACCGAACGTCCCACCCAGCACACCGCGCTCGAAAATCCCGGTAAACATAATCCACTCCGCAGTGAAACTACTAAAAGGCGGAAAACCGGACAGCATCATGCAAGCGATCAGCCAGAGGATAGTCGTCACCGGCATCTTGCGCGCCAGGCCACCCATCTCGCGTATATCCCGAATCCCGGTCGTGTAGACGACGATCCCGGCCGTCGAGAAGAAGATAGTCTTCCCCATGATGTGACTCAGGAAGAAGAACATGCCCCCCTCGACACTCACCATGGTGAGCGCACCAAGGCCAAGAACCGAGTACGCGATCTGGCTGATGGTCGAGCACGCCGCCAGGCGTTTGATGTCCGTTTGAGCCATGGTGAGCAAAGAGCCGTAGACCATCGTGGCAAGAGCCAAAACCATGAGCGGCGTGCCAAACGGCTGGAAATCGCCGCCCAGGGGTATGAAGACGACACGGATGATGATGTACAACGCGAAGTTGGCATAGACCGCCAGCAGGCCCGCGATGCACGTCGGGTGCTCCGCATGCACCCAGGGCATCCAGACGTGAAACGGCACGATGGCCAGCTTCATCAGTAGTCCGATCAGAAATAGGGCGATGGTCCAGGTAATCAACGGATTGCCCGCCATGCGCCCGATCTCCGAGATCTCGAAGCTTCCCACTTGAGAATAGACGGCAACCGAACCCGCGAGAAAAAACAGCGCGCCGATGATTCCCCAGGCCAAACTGATGAATGCAACTCGTATCCGTTCCAGGTAGCCGAAGTACGCCATCAGAAAAAACAGAGTGATGGTCAAAACCTCCAAGAAGAAATAGAGAGAAACGAGGTTGCTGCTCAGAATCACTCCAATGAAACCCGCCGGAAAGAACGGAAACAGGTAGAAGAAGCGGGCGTAATACCTTTCTTGAACACTTTCGCTTTCCGCATGGTAGAGGAGCTCGACTCGATGCTCGACGTAGCGGATTGAGTAGAAAGCGAGCGCCGTGCACAGAAGGATGACCACTGCCAACGTCGGGAGGCTGAGCCCATCGGCCAGCAGGCCGAGACGGATATCGGGAGCGATGATCAGATACTCCTCGTAGAGCACGCTTCCCCGGTAGACCTGAGCGCCTGCCGCCAACACGAGCCCCGTCGTGTACAGGAGACTCAGCGCCGCCACCCAGCCCGCGAGGTGGCTGAGCTTCTTTCGCGTCAGGAAGATGAACGCCGCCGCGCAAATGGGGGTGACCAGGATCTGCAGGAGTAGCGTCGGCATCATCAGTTTCCGCTCGTCCCGGCAATAAAGAAGGTCAGGAACAAAATAAAGAGAACGAGGACGTAGGAAACGTTGTAGAAGAGCTCCTCCGTCTCGGTGCGTAAGCGGCGCGTCGCCTGCTGAAGCTTTTCGGTGAGCATGAAAGGAAGCCTGCGGTGAACGAGCCGATCCCATCCATCCTCGACGTTCGCCACCAGAGAGGCCATACGCATCGTCCCGTCGACGAAGACGCGCCGGTAGAACGCGTCGATGAACCATCGGTTCCAGAAAAATGTGTACAGAGCTTGGAAGAAGGAGTGCCTATCCAACAACTCACCGGGAGATCTGCGGCGGGCGATGAAGAGGTAGTAGGCGGGCAGCGCCCCCGCTGCCAGAAATAGCAGGGATAGAACCGGAACCACTCCGTGAGAGGAGGCCGTCTCCTCCCCGGCGACGACCGGCGCCGCGGAAAAGCCCGCCAAGCTAGTGGCAAATCCCTCCTGGAGCACGTGCTCAACCGCCGGACCACCGAGACCAGCGGCGACGATGAGAACGGCCAGTAGGCCTGAGGCGGCGCGCATCGACAGCCGGCCGTCGTCCAAGTGCCCGCCCTCTTTCTGGACATGCAAGACGTTCTCACTCTCCGGACCGAAGAAGACGATGCCCAGGAAGCGAACGGTATAGAAGGCGGTGATGGCCACCGTCACCAGCGCCAGAACGAACAGAGGCAGGTTGGCTTCCAGTGCGGCCAACAATACCGCATCCTTGCTCCAAAAACCCAGGAAGGGCTGTAGGCCGATGAGCGACAGCGATGCCACCAGCGTGAAACCCCAGGTAAGGGGTAGGTACTTTCTGGTCGCGCCCATGTCGTGGATGTAGATGGAGTGAACGGCGTGAATGATGGTCCCCGCACATAGGAACAGGCAGGCTTTGAACAGGGCGTGGCTCACGAGATGGAAGATTGCGGAAGTGTAACCGTCGACGAGAAGCCTCGGCGCGAGTCCCGCGACTCCCATCCCCAACATCATGTAGCCAATCTGGCTAACCGTGGAGTATGCCAGCACCTTCTTGAGCTCGAGCGAGACCATTCCCTGGGTGGCGGCAAGAAACGCCGTAAAGGCGCCGATCCAGGCGGTCAAATAGAAAAACCAGGCCGCCTCTTCGGCCCCAACCACCCAGTACGCGTAGTAAAAAAGAGGAACCAGGCGTGCCACCAAATAGACTCCGCTCTTCACCATCGTCGCGGCGTGGATGAGTGCGGATACCGGACCGGGGCCCGCCATCGCCTCGGGAAGCCACTCGTTGAGCGGGAACTGCGCCGACTTGCCAACCGGCCCGGCCAAGAGAAGAACGCTCACCAGAGTCAGCATGCCGGGCGCCGCCGCCATCTCGGGAATCCAGGTGGAGGCTGTCTGGTAGAGCTCGAGAAGATTCAAGGTCCCCGAATAGAAATATAGGATCAGGATCCCGCCCAACATGAGCATGTCCCCCGCCCCCGTCACCACCAGAGCCTTGAGACCGGCCTGAGAAGGTGTCACGAAAGCGTTCGGAGGCGGCCCCCCGATCCAGTACTCCCGCTGGTCCTGGTAGTAGAAACCGATCAGGCCATAACTGCACACTCCCACCAACTTCCACCCGATGAAGAGGAACAACAGATTGTTAGAGAGAACCAGGAGCACCATGCTGCCGATGAACCCGTTCATCCACATCCAGAACCGGGTTTGCGCGGGATCCCCCTTCATGTAGCCGACGCAGTACACCATGATGATGAAACTAACGACCGCGACGACGTTGACCAGGACGATGCTCAAGGGATCGATCAAAACGCCGAAACCGATCTCGATGGGCGACTCCAGCCAGATCAGATTGCTCTCCACCGGGAGCACTCCGGGGCGCGACAGAAGGGGGAGCAAGCTCAGCGCCGCCAAGGCAGAGATGAACGAGAACAGCACTGCCCCTAGGTCTCGTGCCTTGTCATGGAGCCGGGCCAACACCGGCGTCAGGGCCGCGCCGACGAGCGGGGAGAAGACGGCAATCCAAGCTGCGGAAATCGTCACTCAGCTCACCTTGCCAAATGAAATAGGTTGGTCAAATTGCCCGAGCTCGCCAACCCGGCCGGAACGGCAGGCTCGAGAAAATGAGAGACGATCTCGCCGTTGAAGAGCCCCAATAAAACGATGCCCGCCGCTAGAGTCAGCATGGGAGCGAGCATGGTCCACGGAGCCTCGTTTCGCACCGTCACGTCTCCTGCTTCGGTGGGCTCCTCCTGGGGAAGGTACATGTATCGGATGACGTTCATGAAATACGCGAGCGCCAAGACGCTGCTAAAAAGAATCACGCCTACGAACAACCATTTCCCCGCTTCGACTGCTCCGATAGTCAAGTAGAGCTTGCTAAAAAAGCCGCAGAAGGGCGGAATGCCTATCATGGAGAGAGCGGCCACCGTGAAGATGGCGCAGGTCCAGGGCATCTTGACGGATAGATTTCGGAACTCGCTAATCTTCCTTAGTCCGGTTCGGTACACGATGGCCCCGGCCACCAGGAACAGGCATCCCTTCATGAACGAGTGGTTCACCAGATGCAGCAGTCCTCCGGTGAGCCCTGTCGCGTTCGCCAGCCCGACGCCCAGGACGATGTAGCCGATTTGGGCAACGGAGGAGTATGCGAGCATGCGCTTGAGGTCCGACTGGGCTATGGCCATGACCGATCCCAAAACCATGGCGATGGCTCCCATCCAGCTCAGTAGCTCCGTGACCGGGATCAACTCGATGGAAAAGCGTGGCTCGAAGACGAAAAACATCACGCGAATCAAGACGTAGGCTGCCACCTTGGTCGTCGTTGCGGCGATCAGGGCGCTCACCGCCGAAGGGGCGTCGGAGTAAGCACCTGGAAGCCAGGCGTGCATCGGGAACAGCGCCATCTTGATCGAGATCCCGATGACGAAGAAGGCAAACGCAACCAGAACTGCGTTGGACTGGTAGAGGTCGGGCAGGATGCTTGCGAGGTCCGCCATGTTGAGCGATCCGGTGACGCTATAGAGATACCCGACGGATAGCAGGTAAAAGGCGGCACCCACCGTTCCCAGAATGACGTATCGGAAAGCCGAGACCACCGCCGCCCCTCCCCCAATCGAGATGAGCGCATAGCTCGTCAAAGAAGTGACTTCCAGGAAGACGTACAGGTTGAACATATCCGCGGTGGCCACGATGCCCGTCAAGCCGGCAACCAGTAGCAGATATACGCTGTAAAAAGGAACTTCCTTCTCTGGCAGCTCCTTCAGGATGCTCTTTTTCGAATAGATCCCGACGAGGAACGTGATGAAGTTCAGGAGCAACAGCATGAGAGCCCCGAGATGATCGATGCGATACTCGATCCCCCACGGTGGCTCCCACCCACCCATGAAGTATTGGACGGGACCGTTGACCAGAACGTCGCGAGCGACGACGATCGAGGCCGCAAGGGAAAAAGCGAGGGCCGCAAGAGCAAGCGGAAACACCGCCCCCCTCCTCCACCAGCCCAACACGGGAAGGACGAAAGCCGTCAGAAGCGGCGCCACGATGATAAGGATGGGAGCTGCAGGTTGATGAACGTTCATCGAGCGTCGCGCGATGCTCTCATTCTCTCGAGCAACTGGTCCTCTTCAAGCGTGCCGTAGCCCTTGTGGATCCGTAGAAGAAGGGCCAGGGCCACACCGGTAGTGGCGACACCGACCACGATGGCCGTCAGCATGAGGACGTGAGGCAAAGGGTTAACGTAGTGAGAAGCTTCGAGGACTAGCTCCGCTCCATGGCTGTGCTCCGCCTCGATGATGGGGATTGTGGAGCCGCGCTTCGCTCCGAGCGAGACGAAGAACAGAATGATGGACCACTGGAAGATGTTCATACCGACGAGCTTTTTTACCAGGTTGGTCTTCCCGGTCATGGCATAGAAACCGATCATCATGAGAACGATATAGATGATGCTGTTGATGTGGTCGACGATGAGATCGCCCATGCCGCTCTCACTCGAAGGTGATCAGATCGTGGAAGATGGAGACCATCACCGCCATCACGGTGATTCCGACGCCAATCTCGATGCCCAGCATGCCCACGCTTCGTGGCTCAGCCACCGGGAGAACGCCATAGTCGAGGAAATTCGCTCCCAAGAACAAACAGACGACGCCGATTGCGGCGTATAGGAAAACGCCCAAGCTGGTAAAGACGGTGAGCGCCGGGAGAGAGAATCGACGCTTGACCTCATCGATGCCGTAGGCGATGGACAGCAAGATGAAGCTCGACCCTAGAATCACACCACCTTGAAAACCGCCACCGGGGCTGCTGTGGCCGTGCATGATGACGTAAAGCCCGAACATCTGGATGAAGGGTACCAGTAGGCGGCAGACTGTCTTCACGATGAGACTCTGTTGCCTGGTAATCACCTTCAGTCCTCGTCCCGTCGTGTCCGCAGTATGAGAAGGACGGCCACCCCCGCGGTGAAGATGACCACTGTCTCCCCAAGCGTATCGAAGCCTCGGTAGTCGGCTAGCACCGCGGTGACCATGTTAGGTACCGCGGTCTCCTCGAAACCCTTCTCTATGTATCGCGGAGACACGTGGCTGCTGGCCGGGGAGGCGGGATCGCCCCAATCAGGCATGGCCAAGGTCCCCAAAACCAGCAAAAACCCGGTGACGCCGGTCACGACCAGATGAAGGTACTTCAATCCTTGCTTACCCTTTCCGTCTTGAAGACCGTGATGACGAAGAGCACGGTCGTGACGCCGGCACCCACCGACGCTTCCGTAAAAGCGACGTCCACCGCTCCCATTTCGACCCACAGAAGACACATGAACAGACTAAATGCCCCTAGCAGGATGACCGAGGCGAGCAGATCCCTCACCGTCACCGCCCCGATCGCGCAAATGACCGTAAACGCCAGCAAGACGATGTCGAGCTGCCAGATCAATTAGTTCTCCTCCCTAGTGGACTGTAACAACTGAACGTTTAGTGGTTTTAATGCGTCGTGACGGATCGTTGTAGGTCCACTTCACGGGCTTGGGGTCTTCGTTGTACTTGCGAATGTAGCGCATGATCTTGCGGGTCAGGTCGTGGGTTGACGTGAACACGCCTCGATGGATCAGGGCACGCTCGATCTTGGAGAACCAGAGTTCGATTTTGTTCAGCCAGGAGGAATATGTGGGTGTGAAGTGGAGTCGGACTTTTGGGTTGGCCTCGAGGAACTGTGCGACCTTGGCGGTCTTGTGAGCCGACAGATTGTCGAGGATGACATGTATTTCGCGCTTTCGCTTGTGGCTCGCAACCAGCTGCTCCAAGAAGGCGACGAACTCCTGGCTGGTATGGCGGCGGACAGTCTTGCCCAAAACCACCCCCGTCTTCGTGTCGAAGGCGGCGTAGAGAGAAAGCGTTCCATGCCGGACGTACTCGAAACCGTGTCGCTCGGCCCGCCCGGGAGACAACGGCAAGATCGGGTCCCGTCGATCCAGGGCTTGGATCGCCGTTTTCTCATCAATACAAAACACCGCAGCGTGCTGAGGTGGATTCATATATAGACCGATGATATCCGCTGCCTTCGTCTCGAAATCCGGATCGTTGGAGGCCTTGTAATGCTCAATTCGGTGTGGCTGGAGACCATGCTTTTTCCAAGTGCGAGCCACCATCATGTGATGGATTCCCAGCTTCTTCGCAAGTCGACGCGTGCTCCAGTGAGTCGAGCCGTCGGTCGGTTTTTTCTGCGTCCACGAAAGAATCCGTGCTTCCATCCGAGGCGTGAGCACTTGAATCGGACGCCCCTCGTGACGCGCGTACAGACCTGCCAGACGCTCCTCCAAGAATCGGCGTTTCCACTTGCTGATAAAAGGCGCCGTGCAGCCCACCGTCTGCTGCACCTGCGTATAGCTTGCACCGTCTGCCAGCAAGAGCAACATCCGAGCGATCCGCGCGTCATCCGCTCGACCGCTACGGCTCGAAACTCGTTTGCCAAGCTCCCTATGTTCCGCTTGAGTCAACACAACGGCTCTCCCTCGCATGAGAGAGATATTACTACTAAATACTTAAATGTTACAGTCCACTAGTGTCCCGTCTCGGAAGTCCTGTTGCATTCGAGCGCCGATGCATCCCGCCTCGCTGCGTTGCGCCTCGGTTGAATACGCCCGGTATTTCGCCCTCGCCACGCCTTGCGATCCGGGCGCCTCGACGCTCTCGATGCTAACATCACTTCCGAGACGAGACACTTGTCCAGAGCGGCATCTTGTTCTTGAAGGCGGCCCTGGCCATGGCATGGGTGGCGGTAGGACTGGTAACGAAGATAAAGAAGGCGATAAAGAAGATCTTCACGCTCGGGAGATCGAGCCCTCCATAGGAGGCGAGACCCGTGAGCACGAGCAGACTACCCAGGGTGTCACTCTTTCCGGCGGCGTGCATCCTCGTGTAGAAATCCGGGAAGCGGAGCAGACCGATCGCACCCATCAAAAGAAAGAAAACTCCCGCACAAACGAAGACTACTGCCAACGCGGTCATCCCGTCGTCCTACGAACCACGCCTTTCCTCTCGAAGTACTTCGAAAGGGTAAGAGCACCGAGGAAGTTGATGAGGGCGTAAACGAAGGCGATGTCGATGAAAAACTCGACCCGATCGAATATGTATCCGGTCAATACAACGACGGCGATGGTCTTCGTGCCGATGACGTTCACCCCGATGATGCGATCCATGATGACCGGTCCCTTGACCACCCGATAGAGACACAGCAAGACCGCAAACAGAATGACCAGCGAAGCGCCGAGAAAGAAGACCTGCATCACCTCTCCGGTGGTTCGAGAAACACACGTGCAACCCGCCGCTCCATTTCACCGGACAGGAGGTCCCGCGCCACCTTGTCGCTCAAGGCGTGGACATAGAATTCCCCGTCGTCGATATCCATGGTGATGGTTCCGGGAGTGAGGGTGATGGAGTTGCCGAGGCTGACCTTCGATAAGTCGCTCGTCAAGGTGGTCTTGAAACGCACGATCTGAGGACGGATCTTTCCGGGGAAGAGGACCAGATAGACGACATGCAGGTTCGCCAGGATGACTTGGTACAGAAGCCAGGGTATGTATTGGAGAAACCTCCACGCTTTCAATAACTTGTTGGGGGAGGTCACATCCGGGAATAGTAGGTCAGACGAGAAAAACGCCACCAGTGCGGCGCAAACGAGGCCCAGACTGAGATGGAACGCGTCGTAATGCCCGGAAAAGATCAGCCAGAAACCGTACATGATGAGAAAGACCACGAAGCGTCTCGGGTTGTCCCATCGTTTTTCCGCCATGACTTATCCCTTCTCCACGCAGGCAAAACCACTGGGGATTCTATCGGAGTGAGGCGTCATAGCGAAGCAAAATCGATGCGTCGGTCGGATCTAGTTAGTCCTTTTCGCAACGATGCCGACACCCTCGACGACCGTATAGGAGCCGGGGAAGAGATCAACGAGTTTCTCACGCCGCCCACCAGGCCACTGAACGGTGAGCTCATAGATCTTGTCGGCGCTACCGAGGCCCAAGTAGAGACGGGAATCGCTGTGCGAGAGGTAACCTCGGTCTCCACGCACCTCCCTGACCATCGTTTTTTCGCCTACTTTGCCCCAGACGACCGCCCCCACGCCGTCACGGTTCGCCGCCCGCCCCACGAGCTCGAGCACGACGATACGCGCCGGCGACGCGAGCCGGTTCATCACCAAGAGCGGCGTTCCGTCCATTATCTGAACCACCGCATCTTGAAGCAGGTCGCCATCCAGATCCCCGAGCGCCGCGCCGCGCGCCGGTTGCGGTTCCCGTAGCTCGGCGTCGAAGCCTGAGCTTCCATCCTCGAACGTACCATCACCTCGATTGAGAAATAGCTGCATGGGCTGGCGAAAACTCTCCCCGACGTCCGAGCCATCCACCTGAGGATAGACGTGGCCGTTGACAAGGAAAATATCCAAGTCCCCATCGGCATCGAGATCGGCCAAACGCGTGCTCCAGCCGAGATACGAGAGACTCGCTAGCGCCAGGCCGGCCGCATCAGTGGAGTCGACGAAGCTGTGCTCACCCCGGTTGAGGTAGAGCGTGTTGTAATCGTTGGAGAAGTTGGTGACGAAGAGATCGACACGTCCGTCTCCGTTGACGTCTCCGGCGTCCACCCCCATTCCGGCTTGTTCGCTTCCGAACTGAGACAGACCCGCACCGGAAACGAGGGACACGTCCCGGAAGCGTCCCGCTCCTAGGTTTTCGAAGAGGAGATTCAACGTGGAGTCGGAAGCCACGTACAGATCTTGATCTCCATCGAGATCCAGATCAAAGAACACCGCACCGAGCTGGTAGGTGTCCCCATGGACAACCCCCGCCTCGTCGGTCCAATCTTGGAAGGTCCCATCGCCGCGATTCCGATAGAGGACTCCAGACTGAAAACCGAACCCCTGTGGTCCACAGCTCACGGTCAATCCCTTCCAAAGACAAAACTGTCGGGGAATGACTTTGTCGAGGAGCTCCCGATCGAACTCGAGGTAATTGCACACGTAGAGATCCAAGAAGCCGTCGCTGTCGATGTCTCCCCAGGCCGCGCTCGCTCCCCAGCCGGGATCCCCCGCTCGCTCAAGGGCTGGCGAGAAGGTGCCGTCCCCGTTGTTTCTGTAGAGGATGTTCGGGCCATAGTTCGTTACATAGAGATCGAGGTCGCCGTCGTTGTCGAAATCGGCCGAGGCCACACCTTGTCCAAAGCCTCGATCTCCCACCCCGGCGAGCTCGGTAACGTCGACATACGCGGAGCCTCCCTCATTCCGGAAGAGACGGTTGGGCTCACCCGGGGTCCCGGCCGCCAACCTGTCCAGTGTAGAGGCGTTGACCAGATAGATGTCCAGGTCACCGTCTCCGTCGTAGTCGAAAAGCGCAACCCCTGAGCCCGTGGTCTCCAAGATGTACCGTTTCTCCTGGTCGCCGGACAGGTGTTGGAAATCGAGTGAGGGACCGAGTACGAGTCCTGCCTGACCGGCCTGACCAGTAAACCCGGAAAGGCTCGCCTCCGCCCAAAAGAGTACGGCACAGCAGAGAACGCTCGCCTTGGCAAGACCGAGCCGGGCATTCCGACCCGGCCTACCCGTTGCCTCCCCTCCCCTTCGCAACGATCTCTGCCAACTTGTCCGCATACTCCTCCAGATGAAGGTTGTTGACCTCCTCCAACTTATCTATCCATTGGCTAGGGAAAGCGCTCACTCCCGAGATAGCGCCGCACATCCCACCGACAATGCTTGCCGTGGTATCGCAATCACCCCCCAGGTTCGCAGCCATGCGTATGGCCTCGACGGGTTGCCCGTTTGCGAATTTCAGAATGGCAAGACAGACCGGTACCGCCTCCGTCGTCGCGACTCCGGCGCCGATCGTTTCGTATAGGTCCCTCATGACTCCGAGCTTGTCCTCAGACCGGCTCACGATTTCGAGAGCCAACGAGGTACGGCTCTTTATCGACGCGCCGAACCAAGTGGTTCCTCTCGTCATGCCGAGATCCACCGCTTGCATGGCGGACCCAACCAACTCATCCAAGTCGTTCACACCGTGAATGCCGCGTCCAATGATCATGGCCACGGCGCTCGCTCCGGCAATAGCGATGTTCGTGTAATGCGTGGGCATGCAGGCGGCAGCAACCGCGTCAACGGTCTTCTCCAACTCGCCTCTTCCGTAAATCCCCACCGGGGCGATCCGCATCGTGGCTCCGTTGGTATCCCCCGTGATGCCCGACTTCTCTATGGCGACACCCGAGCGTATCAAGTGAAGGGCACGCAAGGAGCTGGGACCAACCAGCATGGAATCGAAAGCCCCCATGTCCTCGGCCCATTTCAACAAGCGACTCGCGATATCCCGAGGATCCACATGTCCCCTCTCTATCAGCGCGTCGGCAAGTAGCAACGTCAGCTGGGTATCATCGGTAACTTGTCCCGCCACCATCTTGTCGTGAATGACGTGGCCCCTTGGCGCAGGCAAAAAATCCTCCACGTAGTCAACGAAGGTCGACTGGATGGAGGCCGGACTCATGAGAGAGGTTGGCATCCCCATGGCGTCACCCGCGGCTACACCCACGAGGCAACCATAGATACGTTCTTTCAGGCTTGTCATCCTAGGAATCCTGGTCGCCTTGCTGTCACGGCACCACGAGCTTTCCCACGTGGGTTACCGGAACGGCCACCGCCCCAGCAATCGATTCGCTCTCCGGCGCTCTCACCGACACGAGGGCGCAGAGGAACGGATCGAGCTGGAATTGTTGTCGGCACACGCAAGCCAAAGAATCGATACCCTTGCGGAAATCAACCGGCTCGCAAGCCACCAATACCTTCAGTTGAGGAACGATCTGGATCATGTGTGAGTGCCGTTGCCGAGCGCGCCGACCACGAAGCGACAAACAGATTCGACCAGCTCATTCTCTCCCTCGCGATTCGACGTTACGACCGTCAGGCTCCCCGATGCGCTCTCTACCGTCAGACGGCACATCGTTCCTTCACCCTGAACCGAGTTCAGCGGAGGCGTCATCATGCCGCCCGACAAGCCCATCCCATGCGCCAGCTCCACGAACGCAGTCCGACTCGGAGCTATCGCGCTCACCTGCTCCGTTCCACTCCGTCCAGGCTTCTTGCTCAGGGAGCCTACTCCAGAAACCCTTCGTTGTCCTCCCTTGAGACGTTTGGCGCTCACAACCGCTCCATGAGTCTTTCGGACCTTCTTGAATCGCGCCGAATTCAAGCGGAGATGACGGCAGATCGCGCTCGGCGTATACCGATCCAGCAGCCCCACCGCCGCATTCCACAACTCCTCCGGGATCAAACGTCCGTGTGGCTTCGACCTCCATGATTCGAACTGTTTCTCAACCTCTGAAAGTCCCGCTTTCCTCGAGCGCATCGATTTGACCTCCTTGATGGATCTCTGCGCTCAGATTACAGATCCCACCTAGCAAGGTCACGCATTGGTACCGCAAGGACACGAAAAAGCTCAGAAACTGAGACTTCGTTTACGCAAGCAACGTTCGCAGCGGATCTTGAAAGCGATTCGGCAATGGGGCGAGAGCCAAAGAAGATTGCCGCGAAGCGACTTCGGCAAGGCGGTCCGCTACATGCTGGAGAGATGGGAGACACTCACGCTGTTCGCCGAAAACCCTCTCGTCTGGCTTGACAACAATCACGCCGAGCGCGCCCTGAGGGAACCTGTCGTCGGTCGCAAAAATCACTACGGCAGTCGATCGAAACGCGGAACCGACGTCGCAGCGCTGTTCTACACCCTGTGCGAGACCGCGAAGCTTCAGAACGTCGACCCCAGGGCCTACATGCTCGAAGCGGCCTACGCCGCTATCAACCAGCCAGGAACCGTGTTACTCCCCGACGCCCTACGCGACAACTCCGCTGCGTAGCTTCTCCTCCGAATCGCGACGTCCCAACCCGCTCCAGTGGGGCACGGCGAGGAGTTACGTCTTGCGACCGAAACCGCGCAAGAGGGGCTGCGTGACGGTAAAGCTGAGGTTCGACGCGTTCACGCTGCCGAACGCGCTGCGGCCGAAGTCGCTGGCCGCACTCGCGGTCACCGTCGCACCATATGGAAGCAGCTTGGCGGCTTCCAAGCCGTAGCGACGATCCTGTCCAACCTGCGAGCCGAAACCACCTGCGAACGCGGGGGTTAGCTTGATATCGAAGCGCGACGCGGCGAGCCCTTGAGAGATCCGGGCACTGGAGACGGAATCGACGGTGTTCTGCAGATTCAGGTTGTGGGCCAGGGCAATGTGCACGGCCTCCTCCAGGGAGAGCACCTGGGCCTGTGAATCGCGGAAATCAAACTCCTGAGCCGGCGCTCGGCGAGGGTTCGGCAAGCAGTAGAAGTGTGACGGGGATCACGTAAATGGCTCGCTACCCCATCGAAACCTCCTTGCCCCTCTAGATGCGTTACCAGGAAAACCAGCAGGCGAATTCTACCTGTTCTGAGCGTCACCTGACCAACGGGAAACGGAAGAGCCGGAAGAGAGAGATGGACGAGGGGCGTCTGGCTAACTCGATAGCAGCAACGGGATCCATTGACGCCAGAGACCGGCGTCTGGCTCCATCTTCGCCGCTAATCTCTGCGGGTGATCGGCACGTACTTCACGACGCCCTTGTTGCTGAAATCCTCCAGGGTGTCTCCCTGCTTGGCTGACGTCGCATTGACTTCGAGGTTGGACGTACGCTCCGTGTCGTCGTCGAAAACCGGGTACTCGCAAGGCACCTCGGGCACGACGGCGATCGCGTAGGTACGCGTTCTCTTGGACTCGAAGCCATCGTCGATGGTCCAGATGTAGTATTCGACTCCCTTCACCTTGCTGTCGGCGATGGGCAACGTTGGGATTAACGCGCTGCGTTCGGGCGGGGATCTGCTGGCCCTTGCCAATCGTCTTACCCCCGTAGCTACTGATTAACTCGAGGCTCTTGACATGAATGGGCCGATTCCCCTCGTTGAACACCCTGACGCGCAACACGTAGGGTTGACCGGGCTGAGCGTTCAACGGGTTCACCTCGATGATGACTTGGGCCGGAAACGTGGGCGCGCTCGTCGCCTTCCTCACTTCGACGCCCCCCACCTCGAAGCCCTTCGGCCCGTCCTGTCCACGGGGATCGGTGAACTCGGTCTTGCTCTCCACGATGGTGCGTCTCGGAGCCACGGCGGTTTTCTGCTCGAGCTCCTGCCTGCGCTGCGCATCCAGCTCGACCTGCCGCTTCAGGCCTACCGCTTGCTGCTTTCCAGCCGCGGCGGTCGCATTCGTTGGATCAAGGTTCAGCACTCCGTCGTAAGCCACCGATCGCGCTGTCATACTCACCGACCTCGAGGTACGCCGTACCCTGTTTCAGTTGTGCGGCTATCTGGCCTTGCCTTTGTTGCTGAGACTGCTGAGTCTGAAGCTGAGCTACCCTCAGAAGGTGTGGAAATAAAATAAAGGCGGAGTAACCTTCCGCGTCACGAAACACGGCCTGAAGGGGCCAACGGAAGGAGACACCGCCATGAAGGAAAAGACCGATAGCAGCTACCTCGACCTCGCTCAAGGCCGGCAGATTGCCGAAACCGGTCCGCTCACGCCCCCCGATACGCTGTTGCGCCCGGCGAGTCCGAGTGAAACGAGCGGCTGGCTGGGAAGCTGGTTACTTTTTCTAGTCCATCGCGCCGGCGGCGAGCGCAGCCTGCAATTACTCGGCACCTTTTGCTTGGCAGCCGGAACGCTACTCCTCTATTTCGTAAGCCCGGGCGGCACCGGTTTTGCGGCGGCCGCGGCGGCGGCATCGTTGGCTGGGAGCACGCTCGGCATCTCCACCTCTCTTTTTTCCTGGCCGCTGGTGGCGTTGGTGGTCTTCTGCTGGAGCACGCTGCGACCGAAGAGCAAGTGGTGGTTGCTTCTCCTGCTCCTTCCGCTAGGCGCATGGCCTTTTCTGAATCGCGAGTCGATGGTGGGATTCGCTCTAGCGGCGCTGGCCCTATTGCACGTCGCTCGTTGGAGCGATTCGCCTCACGCGTCGCCAGGAAAACACAAAAGGACGCTTGATTGCTTTTCAAGAGCCGTTGCTCTTCGGCGCGGTTGGAGCTGCCGCGGTAATGCTCGTGATCCTGACGTCGCCCCAGCAGCAATTCGTCGGGAACCCTTTCAGCGAGGCCGTGCTTCTACAGGAAGCAGGAAGCCAACGGTGGCAGGGAGCGACTTTCCGCGGAGACGCACTGTACTTCCTGTTGGCAACCATCACCGGAGTGCTCGCACTGACGGCGCCGCCTCTCGCCATGCCGTTTGAAGCCCTGGCAACCGCCGGGTTCCTGCTCCTCTCCCTTTTTTCGCGGCACTTCGTCACGTTTTTTGCAGCCGTTGCCGTGCCTCCGGCGTGTCGCGCACTCGCGGCGCCCCTTCGTGAAGGGATGGAAGAGACACTCACGGTCGTGAAGCTCGCGCTGCCCGCCTTACTTCGCCAGTCTCTTGCCACGACGAACGCCATTGAGAATCTCAACGGAACCATTCGCAGAGTATCGAGAAACGTCAAGCATTGGAAGAGTCCTTCCATGGTTCGCCGATGGACCGCTCTTGGCGTCGTCACCGCGCAGAAAAAGTTCCGGCGTATCTGACCCTGCCCGGGTTTTGTGGACATCAACCGAGGCGCGACAATGCGCCTGGAGGCGTCCATGGGAGAACGACGACGCAGGAAGTTCACGGGGGAGTTCAAGAAGGAAGCGGTCCGGCTGTTCAGGGAGGGCGAGGGCAGCATCGGCCAGGTCGCTAAGGAACTGGACCTGACGGAATCGGCCCTTCGAAACTGGGTGAAACAATACAAAGTTGATCACGGTGAAGGTCCACGCGAGGCTCTGACGACGGCGGAACGTGATGAGCTCCGTTCGCTACGGCGTCGAGTGCGTACGTTGGAGCAAGAGCGAGAAATATTAAAAAAGGCGGCGGCCTTCTTCGCGAAGGAAAGCGAATGAGATTCAAATTCATTCACGCGGAGCGGGCCAACTACCCGGTGCGGGTGATGTGCCGAGTTCTGAGGGTATCGACCAGCGGCTACTACGCTCAGATGAAGCGCGCGCCCAGCAAGCGACAGTGTGAGGATGGGAAGCTGAAGCTGCGCATCCAAGCGATCCACGCCCATAGCCGTGGTACCTACGGCAGGGAGCGTGTACGTCGCCAGCTTGACGGGGAGAACGTCGAGATAGGCAAGCAGCGAGTGGCACGGCTGATGCGTGAGATGGGCCTGCAGGGTCTGCCCAGCAAGCGTTTTCGCCGCACGACCGACAGCAAGCACGATCGCCCCATCGCACCCAACGTGCTCGGCCGGAACTTCGAAGCCGAACGACCGAACCAGTTCTGGGTGACGGACATAACCTACATCCGGACTTGGGAAGGCTGGCTCTACTTGGCGGTCATCCTCGATCTGTTCTCGCGTCGTGTCGTAGGCTGGGCGATGCAGCCCCACCTGCGCGCGGAGCTTGCTCTCGAGGCGCTTCACATGGCCTTGGGGCGCCGCCTGCCGGAAAGTGGCTTGGTGCATCATTCAGACCGTGGTACTCAATACGCGGCTGCGACCTACCAGGCCGTGCTCGATGAGTACGGCATCGTGTGCTCGATGAGCCGCAAGGGTGATTGCTGGGACAACGCCGTGACCGAGAGCTTCTTAGGCACGCTCAAGACCGAGCTCCTCCACCGATGTAGTTGGCCAACACGACGTATGGCCAAAGACGCGGTCGCGAGCTACATCGAGGGGTTCTACAATCCGTATCGACTCCACTCGTCACTCGATTACAACAGCCCGATGGTGTTCGAACGGATTCATGACCTCAAAACGGCTCATGCGAGATAATCAACCTTTCCACTTTTCCTGGGCAAGGTCAATCAAAGGCTATCGCCATATGGGCGCTCTCGTTCACGCGCTTAGAAACAAACAGAAATCTCTTGACAGCGATGAGTTTGCTGCCTAAGAGTATTCACAGGTGCCGCCGCTACCCGACCAAATTCAACAGCGGCCGGGACATCCCCGACGCTCGACGCGATGGTCGAATCTAGGACGTCGGCCTTTCTCACCATGGCTCGAGAAAGACGCGAGGCCCTCGATTTCGCGGGAGAGGCTGCGCTCTACGAACAGGCGCTCGAGGTAAGTCGGGAGGACCCGGCGCTTCTCTGGAGCCTCGCGATGATCTTGCTCACCGACGAACGTCTGCCGGAAGCAACGAACGTGCTGCGTGCGCTGCTCGACGTGGCGCCGCGAAACACAGAAGCGCGTCTCACTCTGGGCGTTTTGTGTATCGAAGAGCCTTCATGCACGCCGGATGAGGCGAGGGTGCATTTGGAGGCTTTCCTCGAGCTCGCTCCGGACGACATCAATATGGAGCTCGCGGAGCAGCGGCTCGAGAGCCTCGAGTAAGGGCCTTTATTTCATTCGAGCGCCGGATTCCTCCACGGCGAAAACCCAACCCACGACTTTACCCGGCTGGATCTCGCCGGCTGCCTGCCAGAAAGCCCGGTCCCGGAGGAAACGAGAGCTCGTATCGGCCGGAGGAACGGCGGCCACTTCTTTTTCGATCGTTCGAAAACGCTTCAACCAGCGCCGCATGTTCTTGGGCCTCAGATCCACCCATCCAGCTTCGACCCAAATCTCCAAGCGCTCCGGCGTCACGCGATAGGAATCCTTTTCCGTCACCGCCGCCGGCACCTTGACTTCCGGCCCTCGCAGGAGGCGCCCGTCGGGAAACAGAATCGGGATTCCAATGGAAATGATCTCCATGCGGAGATCGGGGTTGGCGGCGAGATCGGAAGCCAAGCTCTCCGAAATCCGCGCTGCACGGGTTTCCAAGACCGCGGACATCGTGACGAAACTCCTTCGCAAGAGATGGGCCTCGAAGAGCAACTTCGACAGACGAGGCGGCCCCAACATCTCGAACGCCACACTCGACACCCCGTGCTCTTTCTCGAGCGCGATCATTTTCTCCATCGCCCAGTGGCGCATGAGACCGGCACGGTAGGTAGGCCCGAGCGTCGCATTGTCGAGCGCGTTGATAATGTCGTGCCCCGTGCTACCCCCTTTGATCTCGTAGACGGAAAAATCGGCAATTTCTTCCGGAGTCACGAACTCCATCTGCTCCGCGGTGGTCAGGGTGCTGAACTCTTCGAGCGAGAAGATCCCGTTCTCGCCAGTGTCGATGAAGACGGACTGCAAAGGGCGACCGACCAGCTTCCGGAATCGCGCATCTCGTGGCGAGAAGGCCCGACCGAGACGTTGGGCCGATTCCATCGGCGCATCGTTCAACTCGATAGGACGTCCCCGGATGGCAACGTCACCGAATGCAACTTGCTTCCAGGCGATGGCCGCGGTCGGCTTGATCTCTCTCACGATCGGCCCGTCGGGCGTCCGCGCCATCAGAAATAGCAGTAGGCTGTGAGCACCCGCAACCGCGGACTTCGACAAGAGCACCCGGCTCGGTCTCTCCTCGGAATGGGTATAAGGAATATTGAGCCCCATGCCGCCCGTTCCCGATGTCCCAATCTTCAGATAGAGTTTCGTCCCCGCCTTCGCCATTGACTGGTAGATAACCTGAATGTGGCGGATGAGCTGAGGTACGCAGTTGGCGCTTAACAGATCCTCGAGGCACTCCTCCACGTTCTTGCCCGTCTGCAAGGCCTCGAAGGCGAGCTGAGAGGTTCGATAGACGTCCTGATAGGCGATCGCGGTCGCCGTGTTGACCGCGTCGACGACCACCTCGGGCTTGAAACGCCAGATGACCCGATGAGAAAGTAGCGCTTCAACAAAGGCTCGTCGAGCTGCGCGATGAGGGACTGCATGCGCTCTCGCTTCCAGCTCGATCTGGACCGGATCTCGCCGGCGGACTTGTCCTTGAAGCGCGTCAAGGCGAAGATATCGCCCCACTGCAGCACGAGCTTTGTCCTCCCTACGAAAGGCCGGAGCTCGGCCGCCGCGGCGACGGATTCGTCCCGGGTGAGAGAGAGCAGGATCATCCTGTGGGGCCGTTCCTCCAAGAGCCGGCGGGCGAGCGCCGTCCCCACCATGCCTCCCCCGCCGAGCAGTAGTACCGTCTTCCCGCGGATCTCCATGGAATCCCCTCCTTAGGGCCCCCGAAATCCCTTTATACCCCGAACCAACTGCCGGTCGCTTTGACTTCACGATCCCGTTTTCTTAGAATTGCCTCTCGGACTCGCAAGACGAACGAAAGAGAAACACATTTGAAGAGCCGGCGGTCCTTCCGCGTCGACGAGTTGGCCAAGCAGGCCAGAGGGAGCCTGATCGGCGACGGAAGCGTCGAGATCACAGGCGTCGCCTCACTAGCCGAGGCGGGACCCAAGGATCTTAGTTTCTTCGCCAGCGACAAGTACTCCGACGCGCTCGCCAAAACGCGCGCCGGTGCTCTGCTCACCGCCAAACAAGTCCCGATGCTCAAGATTCCGCAGATCGTATTGCCCGATCCGTTTCTCGGCATCAACAGTCTCATCGATCTCTTTCATCCTCCCGATGGGGCGAAGCCTCCTACCGGCATCGATCCGCAAGCCAAAGTGTCGGACTCTGCCCGGATCGGAGAAGGAGCTTCGATCGGCCCGTTTGTTTTCGTGGGCGAAGGAGCTTCGATCGGCGCCCGCACCGTGATCCACAGCGGCGCCTACATCGGCCCGAAAGTCCACCTGGGTGATAAGGTGGTAGTCTGGCCCAACGTCGTGATCCGCGAGGGCTCGGTGATTGGCTCGCGCGTCACGATCCACGCCGGTGCGGTGATCGGAGCAGACGGTTTTGGGTTCGCCAGACGAAACGGGAGCTTCATCAAGCTGCGACACGTGGGTATCGTGCTCATCGAGGACGATGTCGAGATCGGCGCGAACACAACTATCGACCGGGCCAATTTTGGACGCACTTTGATCCGGCGCGGCGTGCGGCTCGATAATCTCGTTCATATCGGCCACAACGTGGAAATCGACGAAGATACGGTGATGGCCGCGCAGTGTGGCGTGTCCGGCAGCACCGTCATCGGCAAGCGGGTCATGATGGGCGGCCAGGTCGGCATGGCGGATCACGTGAAAATAGGCGACGACAGCATTGTCATCGCTCAGTCGGGCGTGATCGGTGACGTTCCCGCACGCGCCAAGGTATCTGGTTACCCGGCCCGCCCACATCGAGAGGTCTTGCGTGCGCAAGCCGAAATGAGAGGACTCGCTCGCTTAAAAGCGAAACTTCGCGCCATCGAGGAGAAACTCAGCCGCCTGCTCGGCTAGATCAAGCTGAGCCGAGTCGAAGGCGAGATGTCACATGATCCCTGTTGAAGAAGCGCTTCGCATCGTTCTCGAGAACACTCGCGGTCTACCCAACGAGATCGTGGACTTCCAGGAAGCAAGTGGCCGTGTGGTTGCAGAAGACGTCCCGTCCGACACGGATCTCCCCCCCTTTTCGCGGTCCGCAGTGGACGGGTTCGCCTTGCAGGCGGCCGATCTTCGATCGTTGCCCGCCGAGCTTCGCGTCGTCGGCATGGTCCCCGCCGGTTCCATCCCGTCCTTCGAGATCAAACGCGGCGAAGCGGCACACGTCATGACGGGTGCCCCCGTCCCCGAAGGGGCGGACGCGGTGCAGATGGTCGAGCGCACGCGTGTTGCCGGCGATCGAGTGGAGGTTTTGGAAGCGGTGACGACCGGGCGGAACATAGCCCCGCGCGGACAGGAAGTGAAGGCCGGCGAGATCGTTCTCCGGAAGGGAACGCGACTCGATCCGGCCTCGCTGGCGGTGGCAGCGACGGTCGGGAAGGTCGAGTTACTGGTCGGCTCACGACCACGCGTGGCCGTCGTCGCAACGGGAGACGAGCTCGTCGATCCGGCCACCACACCGAATCCGGGACAAATTCGCAACAGCAACAGTTTCTCTCTGGTGGCACAGGCCCGTGCCAGTGGTGCGGATGTAAGCTACCTGGGTGTGGCGCGGGACACAGAGGCGTCGCTAGGCGAGCTCATCGGCCAGGGTCTTGGTCGCGATGTGCTCTTGCTTTCCGGTGGCGTCTCGATGGGCCAATACGATCTGGTGGAGAAAACCCTCGCCAAGTTCGGCGTGCGCACTCTGTTCGAGGCGGTTGCCTTGAAACCTGGCAAACCACTCGTTGCGGGTGTTGCGGGCGATGGCCTGGTATTCGGACTGCCCGGCAACCCCGTCTCCACAATGGTGACGTTCGAGCTCTTCGTTCGCCCGGCTCTTGCCAAGATGGAAGGTTGCGAGCAGCCGCAGCGACCCATCCTTTCCGCCAAGCTGAAACATTCTCTATCCAGCCGGGGCCCTCGACGCGCCTTCCTCCCCGGATGGATCGAACCAGAAACCGCGGGCTTGGTGGCGTATCCCATCACGACATGCGGGTCCGCCGATATCGTTGCGTTCGCCAAGGCAAACTCCCTACTCATCGTCCCGGAGGATACGGAACGCCTTGGGGCGGGCCAGACCGTCGGGGTGTACCCACTCGACCGTTTTCTTTTCAGTGAGAGCCGATGGCACGCCGCACATCCAAGCTGACACACGTAACGCCTGACGGGCAGGTTCGCATGGTGGACGTAGCAGACAAGGCGGTCTCCGAGAGGCGCGCAGTGGCAGCCGCGCGGGTCCAAGTGTCCGAGAAGGCAATGGACGAGGTGCGGGCCGGAAGGATCGCCAAGGGCAGCGTGGTGGAGACGGCTCGCCTGGCAGGCATCATGGCCGCGAAGAAAACCGCGGAGTTGATACCTCTTTGCCATTCGCTACCGCTAGAGCACGTCGCGATCGCGATCCGAGACATTGGCGCAGGCTTCGAAATCGAGGCCGACGTACGCACCTCGGCGAAGACGGGCGTGGAGATGGAGGCGCTTACCGCCGTGTCGGTCGCCGCGCTCACCATCTACGACATGATCAAGGCAGTCGATCGATCCGTGGTCATCGGAGACGTTCGGCTCTTGAAGAAATCCGGCGGGCGAAGCGGCGAGTACGTTCGCCACAAAGGCAAGTGAGATCGACGTGAAACCCCTATCTCGATCGGGTCGTCGTATCCAAGCGCACAAACCCCGTCCTCCCCGACCCCGCCCTCCCGGAGGCCCGCGAAGGTTTCCTCCACCTCCCGGGTCCACGCAACACCCGGCCGCGCCAAGCGCACCGGTTCCGCCACGCAAGCTCCCGCGCAAGATGGCTCCACCCCGTCCCTCTCGTCCCAAGACGCCGCGACGTCCGTTACCCCTGTGGTTGAAGGCTTTGTTCTTGCTGTTGCTCGTCGCCGTCGTCGGGAGCGCGGGCTACCTCTACCACCGGGGACGCGCTTCCCTGCCTCAGATCGACGGCACCCTCACGCTAGCCGGGCTTTCCGCATCGGTCGAGGTGCTCCGAGATCCCTTTGGTGTGCCTCATCTCTTCGGATCCGCTCTCAACGATCTGGCACGCGCCACGGGATACGTTCACGCGCAGGATCGGCTGTTTCAGATGGAGGTGACACGCCGCATGGGCTCGGGCCGATTGGCGGAGATGTTGGGTGCGACCGCGCTGCCGCTCGATCGAACCGTGCGTCTTCACGGCTTGGGTCTCGCAGCGAGGATCGAGCTCGATCGAGCCGATCCCGAGGTACGCGGTCTCCTCGAAGCCTACGCGGAGGGTGTGAACAGCTACCTGGAAGCTCGGCGGGACAACCTCCCGCCCGAATTCCAGATACTCGGTGTGACACCCGCACGCTGGGAGCCCGCGGATAGCCTGGCGATCGTCAAGTGGATGGCCTATATCCTCTCGGAGAACGCCTCGGTCGAGCTGTTGCGTGCGCGATTGGTTGACATCGTTGGGATCGAGTCTGCTTATCTCGTGACCGGCCTACGACCAGCACCGGAAGACCAAGCCGTTTTGCCGGCGAGAAGGCCAGCGGGAGTTGGAGCTTGGGATGAGCTTGCCGCCGTCGCGTCCTTCCGTCCACCCGTTCTAGCCTTGAGAACCCGAGGCGCAAGCAACGCTTGGGCCGTGTCGGGAGCGCGATCCGTTACCGGGAGACCGATTCTCGCATCCGACCCACACCTACCTCTCGGCATACCATCTCCCTGGTACGAGATTCATCTGTCAGGAGACGGACTCAATGTGTCCGGAGCCAGCATTCCCGGCCTGCCGCTGATCGTGATCGGCCATAACGATCGCATCGCCTGGGGTGCGACCGCGCTCTATGCCGACGTGCAAGATCACTACGTGGAAACGCTGAACCCGTCCGACTCCGGACAGTACGCCGCCGGAGCTGACTGGGAGAGCTTCGAAACGTTTGCAGAAACCATCGAGGTCGCCGGAGGCAACCCGGTCACCGTCGAGATCGAGCGAACGCGTCACGGCATCGTCGTCAGCGACGAGTCCCAGAGCGGCAAAGTGCTCGCCCTTCGCTGGGACGCCATCTGGACCGGTGACACCGCCCTAGCGTTGCTGAGACTGAACCGCGCCGCCGGCTGGCTCGACTTCACCGAAGCCCTACGAACGTTGAGCAGCCCCGCGCTGGCGTTCGTCTATGCCGACACCGAAGGAAACATCGGCCTTTTTCCCGCCGGACAGTTTCCCGTCCGTACGGGATTCGATGGTTCGGTGCCGGTCGACGGGGCGTCGGGCGAGTTCGAATGGGAAGGCTACGTTCCACACGAGCTCAAGCCGCACCTCCTCAATCCTGAAGAAGGATTCATTGTTTCCGCCAACCACCGTGTGATCCACGACGATCCCGACTATCCGCTTGGGCTGGATCAGTTGGCCCCGTTTCGTGCCGATCGCATTACGGCGTTGCTCGGCTCGCGTGCGCAGCTCGCGGCAGCCGACTTCCAAGCCATCCAGGCGGATTGCTACGATATTTCGACCGAGTCGATCTTGCGCTACCTGGTTGCGCTGAACGTCGAACCGGGCCCCATGAGCGCGGCACAAGACCTGCTGAGATCCTGGGATGGGAAGATGCAACGAGGCGCCGCGCCCGCCCTCTATCAGGCTTTTTACAGCAGGCTGGTCGAGAACACGTTCCAAGACGATGTGGGAGAAACGCTGTACCGGGATCTCCTTGATTTCATCGAGATGGGATTTCCCGGAGGCGTATACGCGATCATCGACGATCCCGGCTCCGGCTGGTGGGACGATCGGTCGACTCCCGCGGCCGAGGATCGGACCGCGATCCTCCTACGCAGCCTTGAAGAAGCGATCGCGCTACTCGAGACACTGCAGGGCTCCAACATGTCCGACTGGGACTGGGCAACCCTTCACGGCGTGTCGTTCGAGCATACGCTGGGACGGGAGAAGGTACTCGGTTGGTTGTTCAACCGCGGGCCTACTCCGTTCGGCGGCTCGACCTACACCATTGCCAATTCTATGGTCTCGCTCAGCGAGCCGTTCCGAGCTCGGGCCGGCACTTCCTTGCGAATGGTGATGGATGTCGGTAACTGGAACACCACGAGCTCAGTAGTTCCAACCGGCGCTTCCGGCCATCCGCTGAGCTCCCACTACTTCGACCAGAACCGAGATTGGCAGACCGGTCGCAATCACCCGTTGCTTTTCGACAGATTGCAACTGGAAAGTACTTTGGAGGGGCGGCTCCTCCTGAATCCTTAGAATCGAAGAGGACCGTGTTTATCCCCTAATCCCACCATTCCTTCACGGCTGACGCCGATCGGAAGCGTGATGATGGACTCTCAGCCAACGCCCCTCTTGCTGTAGAAATACGTCGGACACCCATCCTTCCCACGCGAACTCGATGTCGTGAACGCGGCTCAGGATCTTCTGCTCGTAATCGATGATGGCGACCTCGCCGAATAGGGATACCTCGGCCTTGTCGATGGTGGTCTTCGATTGCTGAAACTCTCCCAATTGTGTCTCCAGTCGGTCGCGTACCGCCTCCCAGCCGCTCGAACGCGTCGTCACGCCCGCGGGGATCATGCTCGACTCCGGCCCCTGGTAATGGGCCCCGACCAACGCATTGAGGTCTTTGCGATCGAAAGCCGTAGCAATCTCAAGGACGGCATCCAGCACCTTGCGTCCTGCCTCATCCAGTTCGCCCAATTGACCTCCCCTTCCCAGTGTCGGATCTAGTGCCCTGTATCAGTAGTTCGTCACCTAATTCTCGGCCCCTTTTGCGCGCTGGCTTCGTTGCGGCATCGTGCCAGTTCGGCCTTCGGCCTAGCCCTCCGCTCGACAGGCTCGCTGCGGAAGGCGGTCGCAATATCGAGATATGACTTCGTCGGCACGCCTCGCCAGCACACAAAATGGCCTCGAGCCTTAGGCAACGATCCACTGATACAGGACACTAGGGAACTGATTCTAAATAGTATCAAGCTTCATCGCAAGCTTGCCTTGCCATTTCCGGAAAGCTATAATTTCGCTCCGGACGAAGTGGCACGATTTTCTACTCGATACTGGCTCCATCCCAGGGGGAGCCGCGTGAATGTACCAGGTGAGTTTGCCTAGTGTCTCGTCTCGGAAGTGATGTTAGCATCGAGAGCGTCGAGGCGCCCGGATCGCAAGGCGTGGCGAGGGCGAATACCGGGCGTATTCAACCGAGGCGCAACGCAGCGAGGCGGGATGCATCGGCGATCGAATGCAACATGACTTCCGGGACGGGACACTAGCGAGCAACTCTTTCAGTCCGCCCGATGGGAAATGCCATGCATCCTGTGTGTCCAGAATGCGAGTCCGAGCTCGAGATCGATGATTTCGACGTGGACGAAGGCGAAGTCATCAGTTGCCCGGAGTGCGGCGTGGACCTGAGAGTGTTGAGTCTGGGGCCAATCGAGCTCGAGTTGGCGCCGCTCGAGGGAGGCGAATGGGACGAGATTTGAAGCGAGGCAACCACCGGAGCCCGGATCCAACTTCACTCCCGTCGTTGCCCGAACGCGCGGACCGGAAAGGGCAGAAGCTCGTTTCGGTTCTGGAGGAAATGGGCTCCGTGATGGTAGCCTTTAGCGGCGGCGTCGATAGCGCCTACTTGGCCTACGCGGCGTACCACACTCTCGGTAACTCGGCGCTGGCCGTCACCGGTGAAAGCCCGAGCTACCCCGACTATCAGCGGCAGATGGCGAAGGAGCTCTCCTCGAAGTTCGGAATTCCCCACCTGTTTATTCAGACGCACGAGATGGAGAGCGAGGCCTATCGATCGAATAACGCGGACCGATGTTTTCACTGCAAGAACGAGCTGTACACATCGTTGACCGCACTCGCCAACGAACGAGGTTTCCAGTACGTGGTCGATGGCTCGAACGCCGATGACCGAGGCGACTATCGACCGGGACGGCAAGCCGCCAAGTCCCTAGGTGTACGGAGCCCGTTGGAGGAAGTGGAGCTCACGAAGCGAGAGATCCGCTACCTCTCGGAGCTGGCGTCGCTGCCTACCGCCGAAGAGCCAGCGTCCGCTTGCCTATCGTCTCGCATCCCCTACCAAAGCCCCATCACTCCCGAGAAGCTTCGAGCCGTCGAAGAGGGCGAGTCCGCGCTCCGTAGGCTCGGCTTCCGGCATTTCCGCGTTCGCCATCACGGCCAGCTGGCCCGCCTCGAGTTCGCGCCCGAGGAGATGTCCCGCGCGCTAGCGACCGAGATGATGCCTCGCCTCGTGGATGCCCTGAAAGCGCTCGGGTTCACCTTCGTGACGGTCGATCTCCAAGGTTACCGAACCGGAAGCCTCAACGAGGCGCTGCCTACGTCACCCCAACTCCCGGTGGTATAATCGCCCTACCGAAGCAACCCCTGGACTTTCTTTTCAGGCTTTGCAAACTTTGCAGGCTTTCTTAGGGGTTTCAGGCAATTCGCGTCATGGCCATCGAGATCCGCATCGAGAGCTCCTGGGAGACCCATGATGGTGAGGGTCGAACCATCGAGGTGGCGACTCTCGAGCGAGACCACTCCGGAGAAGATCCCGCCGAGGATTCCCGGTGGTTCGCCGGCGGCGATCTCGAAGCCCTGAAGCGTTACCTCATCGAGCTGGTCGACCGGAAAGCCAACCGCTTTCTCGGTCGTGATGGCAGGGAATGCAACGGGTGTTCTCGAGTCATCACCACCGATAGCACCGTGGCCGAGTTCCTGTGCCCGGACTGCGGTCCTCCCCGATAATGGCTCCACGCCGTTCCCGCTCACTTGTCGCGCTCCTCTTCCTGGCTTTTGCGTCCGTCTCTATTTGGAGCTCGCGCGCGCCCGGCGTCCAAGGCGCTCAGGAATCTGGACGAAAGAACGGAAGAGGTCGTCGCCCGCGGGCTCCGGCACATTCGAGTCCTTCGCGGCAATGCGTCGACCGTAGTTCGCTACCGCGTCCTCGTCGGCGCTTTCAACTCGCAGGCGCGCGCGGATGGGATGCTCTCGTCTCGAAAGCGCAGGTTTTTCAGCCGGACCCCATTACCGCCGCGGTCGCTATCGCATCAGTGTAGACGCCTTGCCGACGCGACGGGAAGCCGATGCAACAAGGGCTTCACTGGAAGCCGCCGGCTTCTCCCAGCTCAGCATCGAGGAGTACGGCCAGGACGTGACACATGCCGGAGGCCCTTGGGAAATTCACGTGTTGGAAGCCTCTCAAGAAACGGTACGGGTCGAGGTCGGCCATGCCTATGACACCGCGATCGGCCTGGAAACGACGAGCGGTTTGTCTCGCCGAAGGGGTGCGATGGCCGCAGTCAACGGAGGCTACTACCTACGCACGGGAATCCTGCAGGGCGACGCACTCGGCGTGCTCCAGCTTAACGGCACGCTCGTTTCGGAACCGGATCGAGGTCGGGCCGCGCTTGGAATTATCGAGACCGAGTCCAAGTCCAAGTCCAAGTCCGAATTTCTATTCGGCCGTCTCCGTTTCCGCGGAGAGCTGCTCTTCGAAGACGGCACGCGGGCAAAAGTGAACGGTATCAACCGCCGCCGATCTACAGCAGAGATCATCCTTTATACCCCGAGTTTCACCGGACGACCCTGACTCCGCCGGGTGGCATCGAAGCCATCGTCGTCGACGACCGCATTCTAGAAATAAGAGAGCGACAGGGCAGCTGCTATCATACCCCCCGCGGGGCTCGTCGTATCCCTCTCACCGTCGCGTGCGATCGAGTTTGGGTCGCGTTTGCGCGTAGGTGCACGTCTGACGACTGCAATATCGCTCCTTCCCGCGGAACCGAACGAGCCAAACGAAGCCGCGCAGTGGGCCCAGGCCGGCTCTATCGTCGGCGGAGGCCCCCTTCTTCTCGATGAGGGCCGCCGCGTGGAAAATCCAGAGGTCGAGTCGATCTCCCGTGTCTTTTTTCTGTCGCGTCACCCGCGCACTGGCGTGGGGATTCGACCCGATGGCACGCTTCTCTTCGTCACCGTAGATGGTCGTCAGCCCCTCAAGAGCGTCGGCATGTCGTTACCCGAACTGACCGATCTGTTCGTCGAGTTGGGCGCCGTTTCGGCGATCAATCTAGATGGTGGCGGATCGACCGCCATGGTCGTCCGCGATCGCGTCGTCAACTCGCCTTCCGACCCGACCGGCGAGCGCCCGTCTGCCGATGCTATTTTGATTTTCTCCCGAGCTCCGTCATCTTGAAGAACGGGTCTTCCCAGGACGGCGGAGTGGATGTCCTCTTTCTGGGGACCGGGAACGCTTTCGGCAGCGGTGGGCGAAATCCGGTCTCCATCCTGGTTCAAACCGAGGACGCGGGCGCGCTACTCGACTGCGGACCCTCGGCGCTACGAATGCTGAAACAGCTCGGGCGATCGGCTGCTCGGATAGACTTCGTGTTCATTAGCCATCATCACGGCGATCACTTCTCCGGGCTCCCCTTCCTCCTGCTCGAGTTCCAACATCAGGAGATTCGCAAGCGACCTCTCACCGTCGTCGGACCGCGCGACACCCGGCAGATCATCGAGCGAGTGAGCTCGCTTCTCTTTCCCGGTCTGGTCGAAAAGCCGCTGGGATTCGAGTTGGCGTACCGCGAGATCGAACCGGGAGAAACAGAGCAATGGGGGCCTCTAGAAGCGACGGCATTCAAGGTCGCTCACTTTCTCCGGGGAATCGCTCTGGGATATCGCCTCCGTGTTCACGAACGCACCGTCGTCTACTCCGGGGACACGGAATGGACGGATGAGCTCGGCCGCCAGAGTCAGGGTGCCGATCTATTCATTTGCGAGTGCTTGAGCTTCGAGGAGAAAACGGATTATCACATGTCCTACCGGGAGCTCGAGGCTCAACCGCACGGAGATCGGCGCCAAGCGGACGCTATTGCTGCATGCGGGCGACGATTCGACGCCGCTCGGAGCTGGTTGGTTTCGAGCTCGCCGATGACGGCCAGGAGGTGCGCTTATGACACTGCTCAGCATCGCTCTCAGTCTTTTCCTCGCCCAGACGCCAGAGACGTCAGAGCCTGGCGAAGGCGAAGTAGAAGCGCTTATCAACCTCGACGTCAAAAACGCCGATGTATTGGACATACTGCGATTGCTGGCAAGGCTAGGCGACTTCAACCTGGTCGCGGATTCCGAGGTGCGATATCGATTCACGCTCAGCCTCCAATCAGTCACCTGGCAGCAGGTGATGGAGCTGACGCTTCGAAGCTGCCGTCTGGGAGAGGACAGGATGGGAGAGAACCTGATCCGGGTGGCGACCTTAGATCAACTCACCCGCGAACAACAGGAGAGGCGGCGATACGAAGAGGAAAAGAGTCTAGCCGGGCCGCTCCGTACGACCTACCGACGGCTCTCTTACGCCCGAGCGCGCGAGCTAGCGCCTCTGCTCGAGAAATCTCTGTCGTCGCGCGGCCAGATCGCTTTCGACGATCGCACCAATACGCTGATCATTACCGACGTTTGCCCCGGTAGATCTCGGGGGGTTCAGAACGGAAAGCGCTCCGCCCGAAGGCGACCCAGCGCGACAAATAGCCAGGGTAGTGGTTAGGCGTCTTTGTCCTTGGAGCTGTTCGAGGAATCATCGGGTGGCAGCTCGTCACCCTCTCCCTTGATGGAGCGCTTGAAGTTCTTGATCCCTTCGCCCAAGCCGGAACCCAGCTGCGGGAGCTTGTTCGCACCAAAAATCAGGAAGATGATGAAGAAAATGATGAGCAGCTCCGGAACACCGAGCGGGCCAAAAAACAGGGGTAAAAGCATTTCAGTCTCCTCGGTCGCCTATCAGTATGTCAGGCTGTCAGACTGCCAGATTTCTGAGGCGCCCAAGCGATCCTACCACGAGCGGGGCCGAGCGTAAATCAAGGGGAGACTCAGTGCGGTCACCATCATCTTGATCGCGTAGTTGCCGACGATGAGTGGTAGGAGAGGAAACCGACCGTAGAAGGCAAGGCTGATGAAAAGGGCGCTGTCCAGTAGCGTTCCCACCGCGTTGCTGCCCAGAACGGGCAGCCATCGATAGCCTCGAATACGGGTCCTGAGCCAAGCGTAGACCTCGCTGTCGACCAGCGAGGCGAGGAAGAAAGCGGCCAGACTCGCTGCGACGATGCGCGGCGTAGGCCCCAGCACTTGCTCGTAGCTTTCCTGGTTCTCGAAGAAGGACGGATAGGGTAGCCGGATCGTGAGATGCACATAGGCGGCAAGAAGCACGTTTGCGGCGACGGCCGCCACGACGACTTTCTGCGCTCCCCTTTTCCCCTGCCTCTCGTTGATCAGATCGAGCAGCGTGAAGGTGAGTGCATAGATGAGCGTGCCACCGTCCACGGTGAGCCCCAGGAACAAAATCGGCTTGGCCTCGGTAACGTTGGCGGTGAGCTCGGCACCGATGTATAGCCCAACGACGATCATGTCGGCGAGCGAAAGCGACCTCGCGTGGAGCCTATCTTCTGCCACCCTCACCTCCTCACTTGACATAACATATCAAGAGGTCGCTTCCATTGTCCTTATCCGACGAGATCCTAACGCGCCCCGGGGCGATTGCTCCGATTCGCCACCTTCTTTCCGAGTTGGTCTCGGAGTTAGGAGCCCGTTCGGCCTTTCTAGTGGACGAGGCCGGGACTCCCTTCGGAGCGTTCGGGAACGTGGAGTTCCCGCTCCCCTACCCTATCTCTTCGCTCACCGGGCGGGCAGGCGGCGATCCGCTGCTGGAAGCCTTGCTTGGAGAAGGAAGGGAGGCTCACTCGCCTACGCTCATCGTGCACCGTGTCAATCCACGGGCCCTCTTGGCAATCGAGCTGGATCAACCGCTGGCCGATCCGGCACGACGCGCCGCGTTGAAACGCGTGAAAACGATTTCGGACGGGTTGGTCCCACTGCTGACAGGACCGTTGAACTCGTCCTCCGCATCGACATAGGATGGGCCTCCTATGAGGAAAGGAACCGTCATCCTCATCGAGCGTAGCACTGAGATCGCGCGTCCGATCCGAGACGTTTTCGAGTTCTACGAGACCCCAGCCAATTTTCGACGCGTTACCGATGGCGTCGCCGGGGTCGAGTTGGAGCGACTCCCCTCTGATTTCCGACCCGGCTCCGTGTTCGCGTATCGACTCCGCGGTTGGCCGGTCGATCTGCGTTGGGAAGCCTTGCTCTCGGAATACCAGCCCCCGGAGCGCTTCGTAAACGTCCAGGCCAACGGGCAGTTCCTCGAGTGGAGCCATGAGCATCACTTTGCTCAACTCGATCAACAGGGACAGACGACTCGCGTCCGCGAGCTTCTGACGTATCGAATGCCGAAGGGACTCGTCAACTCGCTGGCCCATCGACTCTACGTTCGACAAAAGCTAGAGGAGTTCGTCACCGCGAGCTTGGACAACGCGCGTCAGCTATTGGAAGCAAGCGCGAAATCAAAAGGGTAACTGGGCTCCCATCCACCGCGACGTCCTCAATGGCGAGGCCCTGCGATTCGAAGAGCGTGATGTCCGTTACGTGCTCTCGTCCCGTCAACTTCCCGGATACGATGTCACCGAGCTCGACGACGTCATCCCAATCCAGGTCACCCGCCGCGTTGGGCGCAATGAGATCGCCACATTCCAAGAGTGCCTGTTCCTTGGAGTCGGTTGCTATTCTCGTCGCTTTCCGAACGACCTCCGAGTCGACCTCCTGCTTGTTCGCGACGTTCGCACCGATGGCGTTGATATGTTGTCCCGGACGCAGCCACTCCCCCCGCAGCACCGGCTCTTTAGAGTTGGTTGCCGTGATGAGGATGTCTGCGTCTTCGGACACTTTCTCAGGGCTGCTCGCCGGCCGAACGTCGAGGCTCAACAACTCGCTCATTTCTTCACAGAAACGGGTCTTCCGGGCAGTATCTCGGCCGAAGACCACGGCACAACGCAACGTTCGCGCTCGCGCGACCGCTTCCAGCTGCGAGCGGGCCTGCCATCCGGTACCGTAGAGCCCAACCGTGGCGGCGTCCCCGCGAGCCATGAATCGCGTGCCACACCGCTGGCTGCACCGGTCCGCATCTGCCCCAGCTTGTCGGCTTCCATCAACGCCAGAAGCTCCCCATCCATTCCGTAGAGGTGAAAAAGGAAGCGCGCACCGCGACGCGTCGTGATGTAGGCCTTGAGTCCGAGCATCCCCCACGCCTTGCTCCCCGCCGGCATGACATGAAGCGTCGTCCCGGGGACGTGAACACGCGACCGCGGACGGTTAACCGCGTTTCCCTCGCCCAGTTGGCGAAAAGCATCCTCGACCGCCTCGACCGCGTCGTGCATGGACAACAGGCCCGTGACCTCACCTTCCGTGAAAAAAACCGCCATGCGCGTCTCCCTTCCTTCACTATTTCACATTGGTGCGCATTCATTGACACTACATCGGCCCAATGATAGAGTCGCCGCCTATCTTGCCATCGGTGAGCTTGGCGGTGTCCTCGGATTATCGATTCTGTCCCCGGTGTGGTGGACGCCTCGCACTCAAGCTGTTGAAAGCCGGCGATCCAGAGCGACTGGTTTGCGAGGAATGCGAGTTCGTCTTCTTCTTGGATCCCAAGGTCGCCGCCGGCACGATTTTCGCGGTCGATGGAGAGATTATACTCGCACGTCGGGCCATCGAACCCGCGTACGGAAAATGGGTCTTTTCAGGCGGATTCGTCGATCGCGGCGAGACGATCGAAGCGGCGGCCTTGAGAGAAACGCGCGAGGAGATGAACGTGGAAGTCGAGCTGGCGGAGCTCATCAATGTTTATTCCTACGACGATACTCCGGTCGTGGTGTTGGTCTATGCCGCCGAAGTGGTTGGAGGAGAACCCGTGGCGGCCGACGAATGTTTGGAAGTCCAGGGCTATGAGCCGGCCAAGATTCCCTGGGACGATCTTGCCTTTACCAGCACGCGAGACGCCCTGCGAGATTACATTCGCCGATTCATGTGTCCCAAATGATAGCGACCGGTGAGGGCGGCCAGGCGGGAGAGCCTTCAGCCGTTGCGCAGGCGCGAAGTCGCCGGAGCAACAAGCCTGGGGGTGGGGCACCAGGCGATTGATTGATGCCGAGCGAATAACTAAGTAAGTCATGAAAAGATTCCTCGGTAAAGTCGTGTTAGTCACTGGCGCCAGCCGCGGCATCGGCCGCGCGGTAGTGGAGGCTTTTGCGGACGAGGGAGCCCAGGTTGCTCTCTGCGCCCGCACCGTGGACGACATCGAGCGGCTCGCCGACGAGCTCAATCACGAAGAACGTCGGGCCATCGCACTCGAGTGCGACGTCCGCGTCAAATCCGACGTCGAGAAAGCGCTGGACGAGCTTGGAAAAACATGGGGGAAGCTTCACATCCTGGTGAACAATGCGGGCGTTTCCGGGCGCACTCCTCTAGAAGATCCATCCGACGATCGTTGGCACGATATCTTGAGCACCAACCTCACCGGAACGTATCTCGTCACGAAGGCATCGCTCGGACTCATGAACTCAGGCTGGGGCCGCATCATCAACATGTCATCGGTTCTCGGTCGATTCGGCGTTCCCGGGTACGCCGCTTATTGCACCTCCAAACATGGTCTGCTCGGTCTAACCCGAGCACTGGCACTCGAGCTCGCCTCTCGCCAGATTGCAGTCAATGCCATCTGTCCCGGCTGGGTCTCTACCGACATGGCGGAACAAGGCATTCGGGAGGCGTCGGAGGCAATGGGAATCTCCGCGCAAACCTTCCGCGACGATGCGATCGCCGCGGTCCCCCTGCGGCGCTTCATCGAGCCGGAAGAAGTCGCCAAGCTCGTCCTCTACCTGGCCTCCGACGATGCCTCCGCCATCACCGGCCAGACGTATAATCTCTGCGGAGGGCAGAGCATGGATTGAGGCTTTCCCCGAAATGACCCGAAGTGAAAGGATACGATCTATGGACACCGTGCTGATCTTCGGCAAATCCACCTGACCCTACACCTCGGCGGCCCGTGAGGATTTCGCCAAGAGGAACGTCTCCTTTGAGTACTTCGACGTCAAGAAGCAACCCGACGCAATGGATCGGATGCTGGAGTTTTCCAACGGCCGGCGTAGCGTCCCCGTGATCGTGGAAGGCGACAAGGTGACAATCGGCTGGGGTGGAACCTGAGCGGTATGAAACCGGCGGTCGCCGGCCACGTGCACGGATGTGATAGGATACCCGCCTCGAAGGAATTCGATGGAGTGGGACTCTAGTGCCCTGTAGCGCCCTCAGTGCAAGTAGCCGCCTGGAGTTAGTCGTTCAACGACCATGGTGACCGAAGCCGGGCAACGCCTCGTCGCACAACAACCCCGGATTCGGCTCCTTTCCTTCTTCGCCGATCCCTTCGATCTTTCCATCGCGGCGGCCCGCACCTGCTACATGCCCCGCGTGGTGGAGACGTCGGAGGTCACCGACCGGCAGAGAGAATCCATCAGCCGCGCCACTTACGACGGAGGGCATCACACCGTTTATCAACACGCCCACTTCGTTTTCGGCATGGAGAACATCTCCCGCCAGTTTGTCTGGAGCTTCCTGCATAGTTATCCCTTCTACAACTCGGAGCAATCCAGCCAACGCTTCGTCCGTCTTGACGAGGTGCAGGCGTTCGTTCCGCCGGTGGAGGGAGAGGCACGAACGGTCTACGATGGTGCCGTCGTTCGCGCATGGGATCACTATCGACGGCTCACCGATGTCCTGAAGCGCGACACCTGGACGATCATGGCTGAGCTTCGCCACTTCCATGAGGCCGATGGTGGCGACAAGCGTCGGAAAAGGATAGAACGAGAAGCGGAAAAGAAGGCCATCGAGACCGCTCGCTACGTCATTCCGATCGCCGCCTACACCTCGATGGTCCACACCATCTCCGGCATCACGCTTCACCGTCTCCGCCGAATGCAACAAGCGAGCGACGTCCCCCACGAAGCGGGACTGGTGATCGATGAGATGGTCCGTGTGGTGAGGGATATCGATCCGCTGTTTTTCGACAAGATTGGTGAGCCTCCGCTCGAGCGAGACACTCTCCCGGAGTTTACGTTTCCGGGCGTTCAGCGAGACGCAGAATCATTCTGCAAGGATTTCGATCAAAAACTAAACGGACGGACCGCGAAGTTGGTCGATTTTTCCGAAGACGCCGAAGAAATGGTAGCCGATGCGCTACGCGCCGTGCTCGGCGTATCCGAGAACGAGCTAACGACCGAAGAAGCCCTCCAGCGACTTCTCGATCCTCGCATGAACTCTCTCCGGACCGACACACTCAACGTCGCCGTCCACTCACCGATGATGCGATCCTTGTACCATGCGAACTACGTTTTCTTGAAGAAGATCAGCCATAGCGCCGATTCTCAAGACCAGCGCCACCGCATGGTTCCCGGCTCACGCCCGCTCATGACGCTAACCGATACCCGGGAGCCCGATTACATCGTGCCCATGCTCATCGGCCGCAACCCGGAAGCGGAGTCGATCTACCGCGAAGCCATGGAGCAAGCATGGGACGCGAAAAACCGTCTTCTTGAATTGGGTGTGCCGCTCGAATGGGCACTCTACGTCCTTCCCAATGCGAAAGCTGTCCGCTTCATGGAGTCCGGCTCTCTGATCTATCTGATCCACAAATGGACGATGCGCACCTGCTTCAATGCGCAAGAGGAAATCTATCAGGCTTCCATCGACGAGCTCGATCAGGTGCGTCGCGTGCACCCTCGCATCGCAAGCTACATCGGTCCACCCTGCGTGGTGCGGAACGGTGTGGTATCGCCCCGTTGCACGGAGGGTGATCGCTTCTGTGGGGTGCCGGTTTGGCAGAGCTTCCCGGACGTAGAGCGGCGGATCTAGTAGAGCACTAGGTCTTCAGCTGGCAGCCACCCGCTTGCGGTAAGCCTGCAAGAGCGCCAGCGTCACCGGCCCCGGCCGCCCATCGGCGATTTGCTTCTCATCGACGCGAACCACCGGGACGACCTCTCTCGTGCTGCTGGTGATGAAGACCTCGTCTGCCCGAAGAAACTCCTCCGGTGCGAACACACACTCTTCGATCTCGAATCCCTGCTCCTGGGCCAGGGTCAGAACTAGCTCCCGCGTAATCCCTGCCAGAATGCCTACCTCCACCGTCGGCGTCTTCACCGTTCGGCCCTGGACTAGAAAGACGTTCGTCTGCGATCCCTCCGCCACTTCACCGCGATAACTCAACATCACGGCTTCTTCTGCTCCGCGCGCATAGGCCTCACGCATCGCAAACATGTTGTTGAGGAGGCTGGACGTCTTGATGCGGGGACTGACGCTTTTCGGATGGTTCCGCACGACGTCGACGACGACCACGCGAATGCCTTCCTTGTAGAACCGGGGCGGCACCTCCGGGAGCGGCTTGACGAGAAGCACGACGGTGGGACGAAGCGTCGAACCTTGACGATAGTCCAGCTCCCCCACTCCGGCCGATACGATGAGCCGAACGTAGGACTCCGGATTGGAAGCGGCGGTTAGCGTCTCCTCGATCCGCCCAATAATCTCTTCATCACTGACATCGAGGGGAATATCCAGGCTCGCCGTAGACTCACGAAGCCGGGCTAGGTGCCTTTCCAACAGGAACGGCCGTCGTTGATAAGTGCGCAGCGTTTCATAGACGCTTGCACCGAAGACGAAACCCAGATCCAACGGAGACAGCAGATGCTTTTTTTCGTCTCCCAACTTTCCGTTGACGTTGATCCGAATGCCCATCGAGTCTCCCTAGAATTTCGGCGCAAACTACTAAGCCTAACTGCAGTCATGAAAGGTAGTCAAGGCGAGGTCGCGACTTCTTTGTGATTTCCTCGCGACTTTTTGTAACTAGGGGCAACATGTCCGGGAAAGAGTCGAGGATATATACTGTTGGATCATGCATGTTCTCACGGGTTCTGAGATGCGAGAGGCGGATCGCCGCACCATCGAGGACATCGGGATTCCGGGACGCTCTCTTATGGAGACCGCCGGGCAGGCGGTGGCACGAACCATGGGACAGGAGCTTCCCGACCTCCACTCGCGTAGAGTCGCCGTGATTTGCGGCAAAGGTAACAACGGAGGCGACGGGCTGGTCGTTCTGCGATCCCTCGCGACCCAAGGCGTGGCGGTCAAGGCGTGGGTACTTTGTCCGTTGGAGCAGCTCTCGGGGGATGCGCGCTACAACCTCGATGCGGCGCAGAAAGCAGGGCTCTCCGTCGATGCAGCGCCGGATGAGGCCAGCTGGCGCCAGGCCCTCTCCGAGATCTCCCACTCGAACGTGATCGTGGACGCCATCCTTGGCACCGGCCTTACGCGGGCCGCAGCCGGGCTCGTCGAGCAGGCGATCCGTGACATCAACAAGCTACCCGGTTTCAAAGTGGCCGTGGATGTGCCTTCTGGACTCTCCTCCGACACCGGCGAGATCTGTGGACTATCGGTCCATGCCGACCTGACCGTAGCCCTGGCGACACCGAAGGTGTGTCACCTCATCCCACCGGCTTCTCTACGCTCGTCCCGACTCGAAGTCGTCGACATCGGCATTCCGAAATCCGTATTGGAGAACGTGGGAAGCCGTATCGAGACCATCGAATCGGAGGAGCTCCGCGGTTTTCTTCCGAAGCGTCGGGCCGAGGCTCACAAAGGAGACTTCGGCCATCTCCTCATCGTCGGCGGCTCGGTGAGCAAGCCGGGCGCGGCCGTTATGGCGGCTCACGCTGCGCTCCGAGCGGGCGTAGGCCTCGTCACCGTCGCCGGCCCCCGAGCAGCGCTTCCTCTCATGGCTTCTACTCTGCCGGAGGCAATGTGGGAGCCCCTCGATCAAACAGGAGACGGAGCCATCGCCGTGAATGCCTATGGTCGCTTGCAAGAGCTGCTGGGGGGCAAGACCTCTCTGGCCATCGGACCGGGTCTCGGTCAGAACCCGGAAACCGTGGGGTTGGTCAAAAAATTGGTGCTCGAGACCGAGCTTCCCACCGTGATCGACGCCGACGGACTCAACGCTTACCAAGGGGATGCCGACGCCTTTCCGCCGAAGCGATCGCTCGCGCTGACGCCACACCCGGGAGAAGCCGCTAGACTACTTGGCTGCGCGGCACGCGACATACAAAAGAACAGGCTCGACTCCGTGCGCAAGCTCGCGGCGCAAACCGATACCTCCGTGCTCCTCAAGGGGCATCGCACGCTCGTCTGTAATCCCGCAGGCCATGTGTTCATCAACCTGACCGGCAACCCCGGTCTGGCCACCGGGGGAAGCGGCGATGTCCTGACCGGAGTGGTGGGCGTGCTGATCAACCGGCTTCCGGTGGATGTCGCGCTGCGCGTCGCGGCTCACCTCCACGGCTTGGCCGGAGATCTGGCGGCAGAAAGCGTTGGTCAAACCTCCCTCATGGCGACCGACGTGATCCGCGGCTTGCCGAAAGCCTTGCTTCGTTTGGGGGCTGCGTGAGTACATCGCCGACGTTTGCCGAGACGATCTACGCAAGCGAATCGCCCGACGAGACCGTCGCCATCGGAAAGTTGCTCGCCCTCACGCATCCCAAGGGAGCATGTTTCTATCTAGAGGGAGATCTGGGTGCCGGGAAGACGCTTCTCACCAAAGGGATCGCATCCGGCTATGGCGTGCCGCCCGATCGCGTGGTCAGCCCGACCTTTGCCCTGGTGAATCGATACAGCAGCGGCAGTCGAACGCTCTATCACATCGACCTCTATCGCATTGAGAACGAACGCGAGCTGGCGGAGCTTGGCCTAGACGAACTAGAAGACCAACGGGAAGAGCGCGAAGACGGCCTCGAAGAAGAGACTGCGGTGATAGTGGTAGAGTGGTCGGAGAGGCTCGATGCGCTAGGCGGCTACCGGAGAAAGAATGCCGTTCAAGTGCGGCTGGAAGTCGTAAACGGAGACAGCCGACGGATCCGAATCACCGAAACTGGAGCCACAGGAGCGCAGCCTTGAAAGACTTGAACGGCATCATCGCACCCATTCCGACCAGCTTCGACGAGCGCGAAGATTTGGCTCTCGATCGAATGGCAGACAACATCGAACGTTGGAGCCAATCCCGACTGTCCGGCTTCGCGGTTCTGGGTTCCACCGGTGAGTTCGTCTACCTGACGCATGAAGAGAAAAAAAGGGTCTTGGGTCGGGCTCGCGAGGCCATCCCCGCCCAAAGCGTCATGTTGGCCGGCACCGGCTGCGAGTCGACGCGAGAGACGATCGCTCTGACACGCTTTGCGGCGAATGCGGGGGCAGACTTCGCGCTGGTCATCACGCCTGCCTATTACAAGCGGGCCATGAAACCCGAGGTCTTGCGCGCCCACTATTTCGAAGTTGCGGAGAATAGTCCGATACCAGTCGTGCTCTACAACATGCCCGGCTTCACGGTGTTGAACCTGTCCGCCGAGCTCGTCGCCGAACTCGCGACCCACTCCAACATCGCGGGGATCAAAGACAGCTCGGGGGATGTGCAGCAGTTGCAGGAGATTTGCCGTTTGGCACCGGACGATTTTGCCGTGCTTACCGGCGCCGGCAGCCTGCTGCTCGCCTCGCTGGTGGTCGGAGCACGGGGAGCGATACTGGCGGTAGCCAACGTGGCTTGCGATCTCTCTGTCGACCTCCTTCTAGCCTTCCAGCGCGGCGACCTGGCTCGAGCGCGAACGCTCCAACAACGCCTGGCCCCGATCAACAAGGCAGTCACTGCCGACTACGGAGTTGCCGGACTCAAGTCGCTCCTCGACCAGCTCGGTTCCTACGGAGGTCTCCCTAGGAAACCTCTGCGCGGCGTCTCAGCCGAGGTTCGCGAGAAGCTCCTGGAAATCCACGGACGGGCGACGCGGGTTGCGGTGAGCGACTCGTGAAGTTTTGCTTTGCCGCAGTCCTGGCAGCCCCATTCCTCTTCGCTTGCGGAGAGGCTGGGCCTCCACGCACTCATGCCGGCATCAACGTCGTGCTCCTCACCATCGACACGTTGCGCGCCGACCATCTCAGCGGCTACGGTTATCCGCGGCAGACCAGCCCCGCCATAGATGGGCTCGCCGCCCGTGGCGTTCTCTTCGAGAACGCTTTCACCTATTGGCCAAAGACCCGCGGAAGCTTTGCCGCCATGTTCACGTCACTCTATGCGGCGCAACACGGTCTCACGGTTCGGGAACGCGATCTGCCCAGCTATAACCAGACTTTGGCGGAGATGTTGAAAGACAGCGGATATCAAACCGCTGCCGCCGTCGACAACGGAAATCTCGATCGTGAGCTCGGTTTCGCACAGGGTTTCGACCGTTACGAACAGGTCTGGCTCACTGGAGATACGGAGGCGGAACGTACCGAGCGGCTCACGCATTTCGCCATCGATTTTCTCGAGAGCTACCAGCAGCCGGAGCCCTTCTTCTTGTGGATCCACTACGTCAACCCACACACGCCGTACGAGCCACCGGAGGAGCTGCTCGATTTGTTTCGCGGAGACGAAATCGTTCCGCGTGGCCCGGAGCTCGAACCAGTGGTCGGGTATCGTGGCGGCGTCAACCGCCACCTCCCCATCACCGGCGAGTCACGTTGGGGAGACTACGTCGACAGCTACGATGCCGAGATCGCCTTTGCCGATCGCCATATCGGTCACGTTCTGGAGGCACTGGACAAGAGCCCCCACAACGGCTCGACGCTCGTCGTTCTCACGTCGGATCACGGCGAGAGCCTGGGTGAGCATGACTACTACTTCGACCACGGATACGATCTCTTCGATCCCTCTCTCCGAGTTCCTCTTATTCTCTCTTTTCCAGGTATCTTGCCTCAGGGGGAGATCGTGCAGGCCGCGGTATCGACTCTGGATATCTTTCCGTCCGTTCTCGACCTGGCTCAGGTCACGTTCCCACCGGGCTTGCAGGGCCGATCTCTATTGCCTCTCGTGCGTCGCAGTGAGGACCGGCTTCACGACCGGATTTTTTTTCAGAACGACCACCACCTGGTGGGTATTTCGGACGGTCGCCTGAAACTGATCTTCCATCCCCCGACGGAACAAGAAGGGAGCTACCTCGAGCTCTATGATACTTGGCACGATCCAGACGAGTTGAACGACCGCTATCCGGAATCGCGCGAGGCGATCGCTACGATGGAAGCCGAGCTTGCGAGCTTTCGCACGCGCACCGTCGCCTGGCAGCAGGAGACCGATCGACGGCGCCAGGGAGCCCCGGCGCGTCAAGACGAAGAGCTATCGGAGGAAACGCTACGGAACCTGGAAGCGCTAGGCTATTTGGGCAGCAAGGAGGACTAAAGGCAGGGCCGGAGAGCCCTCAGCTCGCGCGCAGTCGCTTGCCGACGAAGCGCGATGGCCTGGGGGTGGGGCCCCAGGCCGATTGACTGATGAATCAAGGCTGCCAAGCCGCAGCCCGCCACTAGCTAAAAGTTGTCCGAAGAGCCACTAGACGCTAATCTGGACCAAGCTCGGGGCTTCTACACCCTTACACACGCGGCAGGTCTGATGCTCCAAGACGTCGCGCCACATTTGCTCTCTCATGTGGCGCCATTTTGGACCGGTCCAGATCTCCTCGATGGTTTGCTGCTTGATGTCCCCTACCGCCAACCGTCCCTCATAGTCGGTGCAACAAACGGTGACTCGACCGTCCCACAAAATCACGAACTGCTCGTTGGGAGCCGGGCAGTAGCCATCGACCGTCTGTCGCACCTCTTCCGGCTGGATCACGTTGCCCCAGCTGTGAAGGCGCTTCCAAAGGAGATCGACTCCCGGAAGCAAAGTGTAACGCCCGGTATCTTCTTCGTGCTCCAGGAATCGGAAACCGCCCTGCACGGCGTCCATGTCGTGTGGCGTGGGGGGCAGCCCGTACTTCCGCTCGAGTGACCGGGCGAAGGCGATCCACTCCACGAGCACGCGGCTAGCGCGGCTCCCTTCGTTGACGATGTGGATTTCCGGCGAGCCGACGGTATTCATCACGTCGATCTCGAGATGCGTCGAAGCGGAGAGCGCGGCTCTTCGCTCGATCGCCATCCGAACCTGCTCCATATAGATGTCGAAGGTCAGCTTCTTGTTGATCACCTTGCGTGTCTTGAACGATTCTTCATCGGGGGTCTGGTAGCTCAGGATGAAGTTCGTGAGTCCCGCGTCGTAGAGCCCATCGACGAGCTCGGGCGTCAACATGCTGCAGTTTGTATTGAGCTCGATGGGTATTCCGTTCGACTCGGCGTAGGCAACGATATCGACCAGATTGGGATGCAGCGTGGGCTCCCCCATCTGGTGTAGCTTGACCGGATAGAGTGGTCCGAGCCTCCCCTTCTGTTCCGCAATCATGTCGAAAATGCGGCGGGCCTCGTCGAAGCTCATCATGCCGCGCTTTCTCTCCATGATCTCGTCCGGGCAGAACGTGCAGTGGAAATTGCAGACGTTCGTGAGCTCCACGAAGAGCCACCAGATGGGGTAGACGCGTTCCGGCGACTTACGCAGTGAGGGAAGCGGTGCCTTGACCGTGAGGCCGGCCGCGTCATCGGGTAGCTCCGCTGAGACCGCGACCCGCGATATGTAAAAATCCTGTCTCAGCTCCAGTCGAAAGCTCGCGCCGAGATTCTGGACGGTCTGCGGATCGAAGTCTTCGATCACGAAACGGCAGCGCTTCCACGTCGGCTCCGCGGTCTCAGTTCCGCTCCAAAACTGCTCGGCTTCCTTGTAGCGTCCCTCGTATGGCGCAGAAGGGTCCGTGGAGCTGTACTGGAGCCGAAACGTCCCGAAGCTCTTTCCTAAATAGTCGATCTCGATGACCAGCCGATCCGTCAGTTTTTCGCGAAGCTCAGGGGCGACGGCGAAGTAGAGATATTGCGAGTGCCGGTCGGGCGTGGCCGCGCTCAACCCCTCGAGCTCGACGAGCTCGTAGCAGCCATCCCCCTCGTTCATCATCCGGAGGGAACCGTCCCTGCTCGTACCCTTTCTAGCAGATAGCTCCGCGCGAGTTTCGGCCTTGCGACCGAGTAAAGTACCGACCCTATCGAGCACCGTGGCCATGGTATTAGCGAGTATATCTCACCGAGACAGTCGTCTCAATCAGACTCCGTCGCGCCAGAAGATGGCTGGAACGACTTCGCAATCTCGTCGATCCATGGCTCAACCTGATAGTAGACGGTGGTTTGAGTGATGAACTTGTAGATGTAACTCCGGCCGTCCCGAACGAAGTAGAACGTCCGCTCCAGATAACTTGCCAGCTGGGTTTCCGTCGAGTAGAGAACGGAGATTGCGGTTCCATCGTTCACCGGACCGTGACGCACGAGCCGATAATTGTCGCCCAGGAGCTCCGCCCTCTGAGTGTAGAAGCCTTCCAGCGTTGTTTCCGGCGACACCGTATTGACGCTGACTTCGAGTGTGGCGTGGATGGTCGCCCCTGTCTCGTCCGTCGCCAGTGGCGGACTCAGAAACGCGACGAAGAGGGACTCCCCAGCCTCAATCAAGAGGTTGGTTCTCTCCCAAGATCGCGGATAACCGAACTGCAAGCCGAGCTCCGGGCGCGCGTACGTTTCGAAGAAAGCCACTCGCTCCAGAGAGAACTCGTCCCACATCACGTCCAACGCGGCACCGTAAGCTTCGACCGTCGGGGCTTCGCCGTGGGCGTAGATACCGTATAGCGTTCCGTCGATGGAAATCAGTGCCAAGCGGGAGCTCTCGGCCCCATCCTCGGGAACGAAGACCCAAGTTTTGCCTTCATAGCCGTGAAGCGTGAAACCGCTCTCGCCGGAAACCTGCTGCCCCTCGGTGTAGCGCCTGGAAAGCTCGTCGACGTTGCTTCCGGAGGGCATGGGACCGGTCATCACCTGGACTCGGATGCCCGCCCGCTCTGGAACGTCTACCGAGGGACCGGTGAAAATTTGCATCAAGAACCCGCCCTGCGAGCCGACCTCGGTGCTCCAGCCGGCGGGTACGGGAATCGACGCCCCCATGGTTGGGGAATAAACGGTGATCAGTGTCCCGGCGTCGCGACCGCAGGCCGCCGGCAATGCGGCGATGGACACCGACGCCAATAGGGCGAAGAGGCGTCGCCTAGTCCAGTTGGTAGTTGGGAGCTTCTTTGGTGATGATGACGTCATGGACGTGGCCCTCCCGGTGTCCGGCCTGGGTCACGCGAACGAACTTGGCCCGCGTCTTCAGCTCCTTGATGTCGCGGCAGCCGCAGTAACCCATCCCCGACTTGAGGCCCCCGACGAGCTGCGTGACGACTCCCGACAGGCTCCCCTTGGACGGGACCCGGCCCTCGATACCCTCCGGCACGAGCTTCGACGCCTCGACGTCCTGCTGGAAGTACCGATCTCGCGTGGCGTCGCTCATCGCTCCCATGGATCCCATGCCGCGATAGGCCTTGAAGGTCCGTCCCTGATACAAGATGGTCTCGCCCGGACTCTCGTCCGTGCCGGCGAACAGTCCCCCGATCATCACCACGTCCGCTCCCGCGGCAATTGCCTTGGTGATGTCTCCACTGAACTTGATCCCGCCGTCCGCAATCACGGGCACGCCAGACTTGCTCGCGGCTCCGGCGCAATCGACAATGGCGGTGATTTGGGGCATGCCCGCTCCGGAAATGACGCGCGTCGTGCAAATCGATCCCGGCCCCATTCCCACCTTGACCGCATCCACGCCGGCCCGAATGAGATCGCCTGCGGCCTCCGCTGTGCCTACGTTGCCCGCGACGACATCCACGTCGGCGAAATCACTCTTGAGCTTCTCCACCGTTTCCAAGACTTTCTTGCTGTGTCCGTGAGCTGTATCCACGACGAGCGCATCAACCTGGGCCGTAACGAGCGTGAGCGCCCTCTCCAGGGCTTCCTCGCCGACGCCGATTGCCGCCGCGCAACGTAGCCGTCCGAGCTCGTCCTTGGAAGCCAGCGGGTACTTGATGGCTTTCTGTATGTCTTTGACGGTAATCAATCCTTTGAGGTTGTACTCCTCGTCCACGACCAGCAGTTTCTCTACCTTGTGTTTATGCAGGATCTTCTTGGCCTCTTCCAAGCCGGTCCCCACCGGGACGGTGATGAGATTCTCCTTGGTCATGACTTCCGAGATCCGGAGATCCATCCGTGTCTCGAAACGCAGATCTCGGTTGGTGAGGATCCCAACCAGCTTGCGATCCACCACGATGGGCACACCCGAGAACCGGTACTTGGCCATGACCGCCTCTGCTTCGGCAATCGTGCGGTCGGGCGTCATCGTGACCGGATGCACGATCATGCCGCTCTCCGAGCGCTTGACTTTGTCGATCTCTTCGGCCTGCTGCTCTGGCGTGAGGTTACGATGGATGACGCCGAGCCCACCGAGCTGCGCAATCGCGATGGCGAGTCGTGATTCGGTCACGGTATCCATACCGGAGCTAACCACCGGAATGTTGAGCCGGATGCGCCGGCTGAAACCGGTTGTGGTGTCGACCTCGGAGGGAAGGACGTCGGATTTCTGAGGAACGAGGAGAACGTCTTCGAAAGTGAGAGCGACTGGAATCTGAGGTTCGGTCACGGCTCACGCTCCCCGCTGCGAGCTACGCGCCGCAGCATTTCTTGTACTTCTTTCCGCTTCCACAAGGGCAGGGTTGGTTCCGTCCTACTTTCGCGGTATCACGTTTGATGGTCTTCACCGCGGCGTTTGCTCCGCCCTGCGACTCTCGCCTCGCGAAGGCGGACGGAGAGGATCCAGGATCGTTGAACGAAAGTCGACTCAGTCGCGGCCGGGGTGCGGGTTCGGCCGCGCTTTCCCGCGCCGGCTGCAAAAGGAACAAGTACCGGACGATCTCCTCCTCGATGCGCTGCCACGTCGCCTCGAACATCTGAAAACTTTCCTTCTTGTACTCCATGAGGGGATCCCGCTGCCCGTAGCCCCGGAGCCCGATGCCCTCCTTCAGGTGGTCCATCGCGTAGAGGTGGTCCTTCCACTGTGAGTCGACGATCTGCAGCATCACGATGCGCTCGTGCGTGCGCATGAGCTCGGGCCCGATGAGGGTTTCCTTGTCCTGGTACTTGTCCTGGATGGTTTGCCACAAGGTCTCGCGGATCTCATCGCGATTCAGCCCCTCCCAATCGATCCCTCGCAGCTGAGAGCTCTCCAAACCGTACTGCCTGCCCATCTCCATCTGGAACCCTTCGGAGTCCCACTCGCTGGGATCCGCTTGTTCCGAAAGAAATTGGTCGACGTTGTCCTTGAGGATCTCCTCGGCAAGCTCCAAGACGTATTCCCGTTCGTCCTTCCCTTCCAGAATCTCGCGACGAAGCCGATAGACCGCCACACGCTGCGCGTTCATGACATCGTCGTACTCGAGCAGATGCTTCCGGATCGAGAAGTTCTGGCCCTCGACCTGCTTCTGGGCTCTTTCGATGGCGCGCGTGACCATGCCGTGCTCGATGGGTACTCCCTCTTCCATCCCCAAACGCTGCATCAAGCCGCTAATCCGATCGCTTCCGAAAATCCGCATGAGATCGTCTTCGAGAGACAGGTAGAAACGAGAGCTACCCGGGTCGCCTTGTCGGCCGGCGCGCCCCCGCAACTGGTTGTCGATGCGGCGTGCCTCGTGTCTCTCGGTCGCGAGAATGTGCAATCCTCCGAGTTCCACGACCTTATCGTGCGCTTGCGCGACCTGCTTCCGGGCCTTTTCGTATTCTTCTTTCCAGGTTTCCTCCGGCGCCTCGCGGAAATCCACGCCCTTGTCTTTCAGAGCGGCTCGGGCCTGGTACTCGGGGTTTCCTCCCAAGAGGATGTCGGTACCGCGCCCCGCCATGTTTGTCGCGATGGTCACGGCGTCCCCTCGGCCCGCCTGGGCGACGATCTCCGCTTCCATCTCGTGGTACTTCGCGTTCAACACGACATGCTTCACACCCGAACGCTTGAGGAGCTGAGACAGCTTCTCGCTCTTTCCGATGGACGTCGTGCCCACAAGAACGGGACGTCCCAACTGATGTAGCTCTTTAATCTCCTCGACCACCGCATTGAGCTTCTCACGCTCGGTTCGATAGATGAGATCCGGATACTGGTCGCGAATCAATTCGCGATTAGTCGGCGCGACCACGACTTCCAAGTCGTAGATCTTCTCGAATTCCGGAGCCTCGGTCTCCGCCGTCCCGGTCATGCCCGCCAACTTCTCGTACATCCGGAAGTAGTTCTGGAACGTAATGGTGGCGAGCGTCTGGTTTTCTCTCTCGATCTTTACGTGTTCTTTGGCCTCGATGGACTGATGAAGACCGTCCGACCAACGGCGACCGGGCATCAATCGACCCGTGAACTCGTCGACGATGACGACCTGGCCGTCTTTCACCATATAGTCCACATCACGTTTGAAAAGCGAGTGAGCACGGAGCCCCTGATAGACATGGTGAAGGATATGCATCTGAGAGGGATCGTAGAGGTTCCCCACTCCGAGCAACGTCTCGCAATGCGGCACGCCATCCTCAGTGAGCGTGACAGTGCGGGTCTTCTCGTCGATCGTGTAGTCGAGATCCCGGCGCAGCTTGGGAATGATGCGATCGATCTGGTAGTAGAGATCCGTCGACTCTTCCGCGGGGCCGCTAATGATGAGCGGAGTGCGGGCCTCGTCGATGAGAATCGAATCGACCTCGTCCACAATGGCATAGTTGAAGAGCTTTTCGACGTCTTTCCCATCCCTATTCTTGACGGTTTCGGGAAAGATCTTGTGCACGAAGAGCGAGGGATCGAACTTCATGTTGTCGCGCAGGTAGTCGAACCCGAACTCGTTGTTCGTCCCGTAGGTGACATCCGCTCGGTATGCGCGCTGGCGATCGGTATCGTTGAGATCGTGCTGGATGCTGTCGACCGTCAGCCCCAAGAACTGATAAAGCTTGCCCATCCACTCGGCGTCACGGCGGGCCAGGTAGTCGTTGACAGTCACCACGTGGACGCCCTTGCCGATCAGGGAGTTCAAGTAGACCGCTAGCGTGGCAACCAGCGTCTTGCCCTCACCGGTCTTCATCTCGGCTATCTTGCCCTGATGGAGCACCATCCCGCCGATCAGTTGGACGTCGAAGTGGCGCATCTCCAGCACCCTCCGACCCGCTTCGCGGCACGCGGCGAAGGCTTCGGGAATGAGATCGTCGAGAGGCTCTCCGCGGTCCAGCCGCTCGCGGAACTCGGCCGTCTTCGCGGTCAGCTGTGAATCGGAGAGCGCCTGCATCTCGGGCTCCCGCTCGTTGATGAGGGTAACAAACGGAAGGATCTTCTTAAGCTCGCGCTCGTTCTGGCTGCCGATGAGTTTTGTGAGGATGCTGTTAAACATCAGTTGATGAATTAAATCAACCACCGGCTTAAGCCGGTGGATTGCGCGGGCGCGTCGACTGGAAGTCGACTTCATGCGCCCGCTTCATTCTCAACCCCCCGACTTCAGTCGGGGGAGTCTCGTCCCCTTCGGGGACTTCGACAATCTTTTCTTCGCCTAAAGGCGAGGGGTTTCCACCATCCCCGAAGGGGACACTAATTACCAGGACCTGCCCCGATTGATGAAGAGCCAGTCTAGCAAATGACCCAGGGCTAATCAATTGAGAGTGTTCGGGTAAGGCAAGCGTAGGGATTGCTCAAGAACGCGGTGTGGAATGTTGAGGCGCCGGAGCGCCCGTAGGACCGTCACGGTCCCTTACGGAAGGCTGAGCTCCCGTATCACGTCGAACCAGGTCTCGGCGATGACCCGGTAGCCGTTGTCGTTGGGATGGAGCCCGTCGGTTCCGATCAGCGTCAAATCATCACCGAATGCGCGCTCGTGTCCGGCGATTGGCACCTGTTCCGCATTGGCTTCTTGACGGATGATGTCGTTCAGACGCGGGATGTGCTGGGGCGCCAGGGCGCGGAACCCGTCCGGATTCATTGGCGGAAACGTACCGATGACGACCTGGGCACCGTGCTTATCGACCATTTGCATCATCGCCGTGAGATTGTTTCGCGCGACGGTGAAGCGGGCCTTCTCCGTCGTGTTGACGTCCACCACCCCCAGCCAAAGCAGCACGAAATCGGGTTTGTAGATGCGTAACTCGGCGGGAAGCCTCGCCAATCCCTCGCTCGTGTCTTCACCTCCCAAGCCCGAGTTGACCATGCTGAAGTCGTGGTCGAGCTCGGCTTCCAGCAATCTCTTTAGTTTGGGCACATAGCCCTCGATCGGAGACAGCGTCGCGAACCCCGGCGCTACGCGTTGGGTCGTGCCAAACGTGAAGCTGTCACCGAAACAAAGGACGCGTATGGTTGCTTTCGCTTGGGCGACGCGAGAGTCGTAAGCGCTCACCGCAGCGGCGTCGAGCGAGCTCGTGCTCTCCCTGGACGGAGCCAGGGGGCGGGGTGCATCGCATGCGGCCAATACCAGGACCGATACAAGGACCGTTCGTCGCATTAGGCTCGGCTTGTGGTCTTGCCGGACATGGAGGAGGTTTCGGGGAGACAAGGAAGCTATTCTGAAACGGCGCCACTGACTTTGCAAGCGCCGACCACCGCCGCGCCGGAGAGAAACGGGTGGCACCCCGCGGGCGGTCGAAGAGAAGCTAAGGCTTCGGTCTCCAAGGTGGCGGGAGGTGCAGGTCCGGACGGCTATGGCCCGCCGGCGGCAGCCGTCTGGCGGCCGGCGACCTTGAAGGTCTTGCTGTATTCGAGAATGTAATTGAGCGGGTGCGTGGGCCGATCCGAGACCCAGACTTCATAGTGAAGATGCGGCCCGTTGCTTCTTCCCGTGCTGCCGACGTAGCCAACCACATCACCTCGCTTGACTCTCTTTCCGGCTCGGACGTTGAAGCGGGACAGATGCGCATAACGCGTCATCATGCCGAACTTGTGGTCGAGCACGATGACGTTGCCATAGCTTCCGCGCTTCGAGGCGTACAACACGACGCCATCGGCAGGAGCGACCACCGGACGCCCGACAGGCGTCGAGACGTCGATACCAAAGTGGAACTCGCGCTCTCCGCTGAAGGGATCGTTGCGCTGACCGTAGGACGAAGATATATAGCCGCGCACCGGCCAGATCGAGGGGGTCGAGGCGAGCATGAGCGAGTGTTCCTCGTAAAAACGCTCGAGCACGTGGCCCTTTTCTTCGATCGCGGTCAGATCACCCGCCATTCGATGGAGACTGTCCTTGACCTCATCGTAGGCGTTGGGTATTGAGGTCGGATCTTCGTCTCGGAACCCTCCCATGCCACCACCCGGTTCGGTGGGGAGCTGAGTGTCTAGCCCCGCCATCACCGAGAGCTTCTTGACGAAGTCCTGGAGCGAAGTGACGCGGTTGTTGAGATGCTCCACCGAGACCTCGTAGTCCAGGTTCTGACGTCGAAGCTCCGCATTGACCATCCGCAGCCGTCGCAGGTCCCGCATCTCGCCGTAGAATTGCCAGTAGTGAAAAGTCAACAGCCCGGCGACCAGGACCATCAATCCAAGAAATGAAGCGACGATAATGGCGGTGCGTTTGGAGAAATGGATCTTGCGGAACTTGGCTTCCGCATGGGGCACTAAAATAAACGTGTAAAAGCGATTAGCCATCCTACCGACCTCTCGAGGTTGGCTCAATTATGAGAGCGATGGACCCAAGTACACGAAAAAGCGCCCCTTTGGGTACTACAGCCTTCGGGTGGCTGTCAAGCCCTAAACACAAGAGTCGGTTCACCGAGGATAGTCCTTGCAAGCCACGTGCCTCCCTAGGACACGTATCCGAGGGTCTCGAGCTCCTTGAGAATCTCCTCGTCGACGGGGCTCTCGCGAGGATCCCCGCCCCGGGTACCGGTGTCGTGGGTGGGCGTCCACTCCACCGGTCTGGCTGCAAGTAGTTCAGGGGAAATAGCTTCTACCAATACACGGCCATCCATGTCCTGACCGACCGGCAATCCCATTAGGTAAAGGGCGGTGGGCGTGACATCGAAAACGCTGGCATCCCCGAGCCTTGCTCCGGCTCGGATCGGGGGACCCCATAGGAAAACCACCCCAGGGGGCGCCAATGTCTCCACACTACCAGGCGCCCTGGCCCCGGGAGGGCCGAGGGCGTAGTGGTAAAAGCCGTAGTTGCGGAACTGGAACCCGTGGTCCGAGACGACCATCACGACCGTGTCCGGACCGGCCTGCTTCATGAAGCGACCCAGCCGCCGGTCTTCGTGGATGTAGACGGCCTCGAGGACCGACGCGTAGGCCTCGTCCATCGTTTGTTCGATTTCCGCGGTGAGCGGCCCCTTCTTCTCATTTAGGAGCTCGTAGACTTCGGTAGCCAGCCGGACATCGATGAAGCGCCAGAGGAAGTGGGAAAAGATATCCGCGTTCCGGAAAATGACCCCGAAAAAATCCCGCTGCCCGCGGGTCTCCATGAGATGGGTCGCCACTCGCTCCACCAACATGTCTTCCGCGAAAAGGTCGACGGACGTCTGAAAACGCCTTCGGAAGTTCTCCGTGGGGCGGAACATGCCCTGCATGATCTCCTCGGAGTACACCGGGATTCCCGCCGCGCGCATTTCCTCATGGATGGTCTCGGTCTCCATTTGCGCGAACGGCTGGAGCTCCTCATAGAGGGCTGCCGGATAGGTCGCTTCTTCGATGCGCGCGCGCCGTACCTTCGTGAAATGGTTCGACACCATCTCGCCGGCGACCGACTCCGCGGGCCACGTTGCCCACCAGTTCACGACTTGCACGCTCCTGCCGCGTTCGGTCGCGATGTTCCACAAGGCTTCGGTGCGCCGCTGGTTTCCCGTGGTGAGAAGCCGCTCCTGACCGTCCTCCGACAGCACCATCCAGTCGACGATCCCATGCTTCTCCATCCGCTTGCCGGTCGCGACGGAAGTCCAGATCACATTCGACTTAGTGGGCTTGAAGGTACGGCATGGTCCGTACGCTCCTTCCCGAAGGAGCCGTTCGAAGTTGGGAAGCTTACCTTGCGATATCAGTGAGGTGAGGAATTCGGGATCGGTTCCGTCGAAACCGAGGAGCATGATCCGGTAGGAGGAGTCCGAGTCCACCGCGCCGCCGGCTATTTCCGATCGCTGCACCGCGACATCGAGATAATAGAAGATCGTGGCCAGCAGCAAGATAGCCACCGCGTACGCTTTCATGCTCCGATCCTACACCAAACCGCGGTAGTCCATCCGTGGAATGTCCTCGGCCGACCAGGTGACGGAACCATCGCTTCGGCCTGCTCGGATTTTTCGAGGCATCGCCAGACTCCGGCGAGCAGGCCGTCGACGTCTAACCCTTCCCGTTCCGGGCGAAACCGCTCGAGGGCGACGACGCCGGCCCCGAGCTGGCTGACCGCACCTTTGTAGTTTTCCGCTGCGATGTGGTACATGCCCACCGCGGTGTGGATGAGTCCTTGGAGGAAGTCGCGCTCCGGACCGCGGGTGCCCGTCCACGCGTCTTCAAGCAGATCGTGACACTCGAAATACTTCTTGCGATTGAAGAGCTCGGATGCTCTTTCCAAGAGCGGTGGTTCAGGCATCACTCAATGGCATGGGGCCCCACCGCCGCCTGACGAGCTCCCCTCAAAGCAACCACGTAATCTGGCGGCCAGCAGGCGACTCCACATCCGCTCAAGGCTGCGTTCAGTCTATCAACTGATGGCGCTCTCACTCCTCGTTCGGGCGGCCGCCGCTCCGCCGACTTCGCACCTGCGCGACGGCTGAGGGCTCCCTCTCAATGGCATGGGGCTCCACGCCATGCTATCACTCGCGGAGAAGAATGCTCTCACGGTGAATCATTGCAGGAGGTTTTCAAATCCGGTAAGATTGTCGCCCACTCCCGTTAGGAGCGTCTCGTTTTGGTTGGCTAAGACCTCGCCCACTACAAGATCATAGAGAGAATTGGCTCAGGAGGCATGGGTGAGGTCTTCCTGGCTAAAGACACCAAGCTCGGCAGAAGCGTGGCCCTCAAGGTGCTGCCGCCTGAGCTCGCGGAGAACCAACAACGGCGCGCTCGGTTCACGCGGGAAGCGAAGGCGAACGCGGCCCTCAATCACCCAAACATCGTGACGGTCTACTCCGTCGAGGAAGCGGAGGGCGTTCACTTCATCACGATGGAGTACGTGAAAGGAAAAACGGTCGCCGCGGCTTTGCCGAGGCATGGATTCTCGCTGCGTCGGTTTCTGGATCTCGCGATCCCCCTCGTCAACGCGGTCGCGGCCGCCCATGAACACGGCATCACGCACCGGGACTTGAAACCGCACAACATCATCGTAAGTGCCGAGGGCCTGGTCAAAGTACTTGATTTCGGTCTAGCAAAGCTTGACGCCCGCCTCGGATCGGCGGCGAGCGACAGCAAGCTGCCCACAGAGGAGATGACCAAGGAGGGGCGGATTCTCGGGACGGTCGCTTACATGTCTCCCGAACAGGCGGCAGGAAAGACCGTCGATGCCCGATCGGACATCTTCGCGCTGGGTGTCAATTTCTACGAAATGCTTGCCGGCAACCGGCCGTTCCAAGGAGATACACTGGCGTCGACACTCTCTGCCGTCATCAAGGACGAGGCGCGGTCGATGACGGAGCTCGCGCCGTCCCTGCCGCGCGACATAGTGCGCATCGTCAGACGGTGCCTGGCAAAAGATCCGTCGCGCCGGTACCAAACGGCAATCGACGTGCGCAACGAGCTCGAGGAGCTCGCGAAGGCCCTCGACTCGGGCGAGACGATGGTGGATCCGGTCCTCTCAGGCCGTTCGCCTTCTTCGTGGCGTGTGCTCCCGTGGATAGCCACAGCGGCGGGCGGACTGCTCATTGCCTTATGGATGAGCGACCTCATCCCGACGCCGTTCGGAGAGCCCGCCGTCCCAGCGGTTCCAACGTTCACGAATGCCCGCCAGATTACGTCGGCCATCGGTGTAGAGGACTTTCCAACCTGGTCACCGGATGGACAAACTCTGGCCTACGAATCCAACCAAAGCGGCAATATGGACATCTGGGTGGCTCAAATTGGAGGTGGACCACCCGTGAACCGGACTCCCGACAACGACTGGATCGACTCCAATCCCAGCTGGTCGCCGACGGAAGGAACATCGCGTTCATCTCCCAACGAGAGGGCCGGGCCTACTTACGTCATGCCGGCACTTGGGGGAGAGGCACGAAGGGTATTCGACACCGCTGGAACGCTCATCTTCAGCACTCCTCGATGGCTAAGCGATGGCGACGAGTTGGCCGGACTGGAAGAAGATGGTACTGGCCTCGAGATCGTCCAACTGGACACGAGACAATCGCGCCGGGTCGCGCTCCCGGTCGAAGCACGAGGCACGGCCGACTGGAGCTGGTCACCGGACGGGCGGCTTTTGGCGTACGTAGAAGCGTTGAGTCGCATTGCCCAGATCTCGCGGATATGGGTCATGCGCGTAGGTGATGGCGAATCCTTTCTGGTCACGAAGGACGGGAACGACTGGAGCCCGGTCTGGTCCCGCGACGGCGCCTTCCTCTACTTCATCTCCAATCGAGGCGGTGCCATGGACTTGTGGGTTCAACAGATTGACTCCGAGCGCGGGCCTGTAGGCACTGCGGTTCCGGTCACCGTGGGTATCGGGATGCGAAGCGCATCGTTTTCGAAGGACGGTTCGAAGCTCGCCTACTCCAAGGGAAGACGCGTATCAAATGTCTGGCGCGTCCCGATCCTGTATGACCGTCTGGCAACCTGGGCCGATGCCGAGCCGGTCACCTCCGAGCAAGCCTACATCGAAGAGTTGGACGTTTCACCGGACGGTTCGGAGCTCGTATTGAACTCCGATCGCGCCGGGAATTTGGACCTGTGGGTCGTGCCGCTCGACGGCGGCGGCGAATGGTGAGCGTTGACCACGCACCGGGGCCCCGACTGGGCGCCTCGTTTTTCCGCTGACGGCAAGGAGGTTGTGTTCCACTCGTACCGTGACGGCACGCGCGACCTTTTCATCGTGCCAAGCGAAGGAGGTGCCGTCCGGCCGCTGATCCAGTCTCCGGAGCTCGAGATCGAGGCGAGCTTCTCGCCGGACGGCCAACGCGTCGCGTATCTACACTGGTCATCGACGGATCTTTGGGTCGTTTCGACGGAGGACGGCTCCAGAGGGCCTCTGGTCGAGGCGCCTAATACGCAGGCAATGCCTGAATGGTCACCCGACGGGAACTATATCCTTTATACGAACGCCAATGTCTTTTGGGGCGATACCGAGGTATGGAAAGCGTCCAACACAGGGGAGAACGCGCAAAGGCTCGCGGATTCCGATGGCTGGGTCGCTCGCTGGTCCCCCGATGGGACTTCCATCTATTTTTTGCGGGACCAGAATATCTGGATGGTATCCGCAACCGGCGGGGACGAGCGGCGACTGACGGATCTCGTGGGGAAGCGCGGTGAGTTGGGCATATTGAGCCTGACGACCGACGGGCAATATCTTTACTTCAGTTGGGGGGAGGACACCGGCGACATCTGGGTGATGGACGTCGTCACGGAGGAAAGCGATTGATCCCGGCATGGTGGGCGAGCTTTTGAGAAGGGGGATCTCCTCCAGACGACTCTTCCCTCCCCCGTCGGGTCAGTTAACGAGCGCCTGATACACCGCGTTGTTGAATTGCCGACGGATCGGATGCTGGTGAGTCCGTCGTAGCTGGGGAAGAGAAAGGGCTAACAACTCCTCATTTGGATCCACCAGGAAGTATGTACCATAGGCACCCCCCCAACCGTATGGAACCCGGGGACGCCATCAGCCAAATAGACCTCGACGCGTACCAGCAGTCCTTCGATACCGCGCGTCGCTCCGGTCATCGCGCAAGAAAGCACAACAAGAAGGGACAAAAACGTGGGCCGACCTCACCCGGAGAGGTGAAGATCTATGAAAAAAATGGCTATTCGGTGGTTTCGATGTCTAGCGTGGCAACGACGCGATAGGCGTCCCCGCATTGAAAGACATCTAGGAAGATACGGTTGGCCAGCTCGGCGCCCATGCGCGTGTCGACACCGACCTGCAAAAGGTAGGAGAGCTCGGTTTCAGTGATCGCTTCCATGCCCTCGAGCTCTTTGAGGCGCTGCCGCTCCTGAGGGGACATGTTGACCCGTGGCAGGTCGAAGGTAAGCCCCTCCCCCTTGTCGTAGGTAAACTGGAGGAACTTCCCGTCGTCCGTTTCGAAGATCACGAAACCCTCCTCCGCGCCGGACGCAATCAAATCGTCCATGGCAGTCTTCAGGTGCTTTTCGTGATCGGTCTTGAACTCTTTCACCGCTTCCATGACTCACCGGGTCTTCAGTCCTTTGGAGAGTGAAGGCATTGGCGCCTGATTTCTTGCACTGAGGTGTGCGGATGCCTAATGGTCGAGGGCCTTCACGCAAAGCGAACGTACCACCCTCCAAATGAGCCTGTCAAGAACGTCAAGAAGGTCAAGATGTGGTCCCATCGACTAGTGGTATGTAACATTTAAGTGTTTAGTTGTAATATCTCTCTCATGCGAGGGAGAGCCGTTGTGTTGACTCAAGCGGAACATAGGGAGCTTGGCAAACGAGTTTCGAGCCGTAGCGGTCGAGCGGATGACGCGCGGATCGCTCGGATGTTGCTCTTGCTGGCAGACGGTGCAAGCTATACGCAGGTGCAGCAGACGGTGGGCTGCACGGCGCTTTTTATCAGCAAGTGGAAACGCCGATTCTTGGAGGAGCGTCTGGCAGGTCTGTACGCGCGTCACGAGGGGCGTCCGATTCAAGTGCTCACGCCTCGGATGGAAGCACGGATTCTTTCGTGGACGCAGAAAAAACCGACCGACGGCTCGACTCACTGGAGCACGCGTCGACTTGCGAAGAAGCTGGGAATCCATCACATGATGGTGGCTCGCACTTGGAAAAAGCATGGTCTCCAACCACACCGAATTGAGCATTACAAGGCCTCCAACGATCCGGATTTCGAGACGAAGGCAGCGGATATCATCGGTCTATATATGAATCCACCTCAGCACGCTGCGGTGTTTTGTATTGATGAGAAAACGGCGATCCAAGCCCTGGATCGACGGGACCCGATCTTGCCGTTGTCTCCCGGGCGGGCCGAGCGACACGGTTTCGAGTACGTCCGGCATGGAACGCTTTCTCTCTACGCCGCCTTCGACACGAAGACGGGGGTGGTTTTGGGCAAGACTGTCCGCCGCCATACCAGCCAGGAGTTCGTCGCCTTCTTGGAGCAGCTGGTTGCGAGCCACAAGCGAGGGTATCGAATCGAGGGTCTGTCGGAACAGCGGCTGCTGCGGCTTTGTTGAGCAGCTGGGATGAAGTGGAATAGCCGTCGGGTGTCGGCGTGGGCGTACGCGGCGCCGGCGGATCTCCGCAAGGGCTTTGACGGTCTGTCGGCGCTGGTTGATGAACGAGCTTGGTCGTGAACCCGCTGAGCGGTGAGCTGTACTTGTTTCGTCAGCCGCAACCGAATCCGCGCGAAAGTTCTGCACTGGGACGGGACCGGACTGTGCGTCTACGCGAAACGTCTCGAAAGGGGAAAGTTCGCATGCCTGTGGTCCAGCGGTGACGGCGAGCCAGTGCGACTGACGACGACAGAGTTGTCGTTGTTTCTGGACGTGCTGGGGATCTACTCCGGCATCGCGGTTGTGGACGGCTACGCGGTGTACGAGGTGCTAGCTCGTGCCGGTCCAGACGGCTACGCGGCTCGTGCCGGTCCACAGTTTCGTCTCGCCCACTGCTGGGCGCACGTGAAAAGAAAGTTCGACGAAGCCAGCGAGCACTACCCGCAAGCTTGCTCCGAAGTGCTTCGTTTGATCGGAGAGCTGTACGAAGTCGAACGCGAGGTCCCGGGTCCGTTTCCCGGCGATGAAAAAGCTCAGAAACTGAGACTTCGTTTACGCAAGCAACGTTCGCAGCGGATCTTGAAAGCGATTCGGCAATGGGGCGAGAGCCAAAGAGGATTGCCGCGAAGCGACTTCGGCAAGGCGGTCCGCTACATGCTGGAGAGATGGGAGACACTCACGCTGTTCGCCGAAAACCCTCTCGTCTGGCTTGACAACAATCACGCCGAGCGCGCCCCGAGGGGACCTGTCGTCGGTCGCAAAAATCACTACGGCAGTCGATCGAAACGCGGAACCGACGTCGCAGCGCTGTTCTACACCCTGTGCGAGACCGCGAAGCTTCAGAACGTCGCGACCCCAGGGCCTACATGCTCGAAGCGGCCTACGCCGCTATCAACCAGCCAGGAACCGTGTTACTCCCCGACGCCCTACGCGACAACTCCGCTGCGTGGCTTCTCCTCCGAATCGCGACGTTCCAACCCGCTCCAGTGGGGCACGGCGAGGAGTTACGACGAAACCTACTTCGGCGGCAAAGCTCGCAACATGCACGCGCACAAGCGCGAGCAGGTCATCAAGGGTCGTGGCACCGTCGGCAAGACGGCCGTCGTGGGTGCGAAGGACCGCCGGACGAATCGCGTTACCGCCGCCGTTATCGACAACACAGACCAGCAGACGCTCCAAGGATTCGTGGCCGAACACGTCGTGGACGGCGCAAAGGTCTACACCGACGACCACCGAGGTTACGACGGCCTGCCAAACCACGAGACGGTCCGACACTCCGTTGCCGAGTACGTCAACGGCATGGCTCATACGAACGGGATTGAAAGCTTCTGGGCTACGCTCAAGAGAGCGCACAAGGGAGTTTTTCACAAAATGAGCCCGAAGCACCTACAACGCTACGTCGATGAGTTCGCCGGCAAGCACAACGTCAGGGACGAGGACACTATCGCTCAGATGGTCGTCGTGGCGGCGGGTCTGGTTGGGAAGCGGTTGATGTATCGGGATCTGGTTGCGGACAACGGGCTTTCCTCAGACGCACGTTCCTAGACCTCATCAACGCTCGGGCAACATCCTCTGGCGTCGCGTCTCCGTAGTCAGGTCGCTTCATGTTTCCTCCTTGACGGAATAGACGTCGCTGCCTACCTGCTTTAATGTGCTCGATTACTTCCGTTATCGTATTATCCGTGTGCAGCGACCCATCCGAAAACTGGGAAGTTCTCGAAGTCATCCGAACCTTCAGCATGTCGCCTTTCGAGAATGAAATCTCCCTGTTGTGCAGCTTAGATACAAAGGTCTCGTCTTTCATCAAGGATCTCAAACGAGCCTTTGCGGAACCTAGAATTAACGATGACTTTTATGGTTGCTCGGCCTTCATTGAGTATGGCATTTGCTGAATGGCACAAGGACCCAAGTCCCATAAGAGCCGACCTAGCTCACGAACGTCCATTGAGCCTTCGCGCACAGATTCACCGCTGTAAATTATGTGGATATGCTGGCTCATTGACCCTTGATCTTCATATTAACTCATAGAGCGAGCTTCGCCCGCAAATACTCCATTCCACGGTCGCCCTTGATGCTGTTGCATGAGCCGCACAGCAGTTGAAGATTCTCGATGTGGTCGGTTCCGCCTTTGGCACGGGCGATAATGTGATCCACGTCGAAGTGGCGCGGCTCAAAGTGGGTGGCGCAACCGGGACAGTTTCCGCCCTGTTCGCCGTATAGCCGCTTCCGGTTCTCCGGGCTGCTGTACTTCGGAAGCTTCCCGATGTCGGTTCGCTTTGGGACGTCCGTTCGGTGAGCGCCCTGGTAGAACATGCCGAGCTCATTTCTCATTCGCTGGCGGACTAACTCTGACGCCTTCGGTGAGATGTCGATCCCGACCCACTGGCGGTGCAGTGCTTGAGCCGATATGCAGGCCGTAGCGCAGCCGCAGAACGGGTCGAGCACGATGTCGTTTTCGTTTGAGCTAGCCTTGATGATTCGGTCTAGCAGGGCAAGTGGCTTCTGAGTGGGGTAGCCTACTCGTTCATTGCTATGAGAACCGCCGCGGAGAACTTACGTGGCGACTGGCCTTCGATGCGTCCGGGGCGGGCCCCATCATCTTAGGGCCGTTCCGCACAAACGCTTCACGGTCAGCCAGTTGCGGCGGTAACGTCTCGTCGGCGCTCGCGTCTCGCCGCGCGCAGCACCACCAAACCCGCGGCCAGCAAACCCACGTCCTGGGTCACCGTGTGCATGCCGATACTCCGCCCCTCGCCTTCTGCAGTGCTGAAGCAGCCGCAATCCAGGTTGACACCTCGATAAAGGTTTACCGAGATGGCACCGATGAAGAGAACGAGCAGAACGCTGAGAAGAAGCGAGCTCTCACCCTTGAACACTCCGATGATGAGCGCCACGCCAGCAAGGAGCTCCATCCAGGGAAGAGCGATCGCGAAGAGGTTCGAAGCCATCACGGGCAGCATTTGATAGTTGTACACTTGTTTGGCGAAGGCAGCCGGATGTTGAATCTTGTCCCAGCTGGCGTAGACGAAAACCGCCCCCAGCACGAGCCGGCAACCGAGCACCAACCAACGATTGTCCAGAAGCTTTCTCATGCTGTTCCCCCCGTTAGCTTCCTTCGACTTCCGAGGGCAGCTTCGCTTCGCTCCACTCTGGCCAGCCCCCTTTGTACACGTAAACGAGGCGGTAGCCCGCCTCCGTGAGCCTGCGAGCCAACTCGGTGCTCTCTTCGCAGCCGAACCCGCTGCAGTAGCAAACGATCTCTTCGTCGAGAGAGGGCAAGCGATCCTCGACCAGGGGAAACACCGAATCGAACTCCAGGACCGGCAAGGAAATCGCCCCTGCGATATGTCCCTCATAGAGATAGAAGTCTTCCGCGCGCGCATCCACGAAAGTAACGCCTTCGTCCCACTTTCTCTTCGCGGCCGGCGTGTCTAAGAACCAGGATTCCTCGAGGTCACTGACGGCCTGCAGCGGATGCTGGGTAAGACCGATTCCCTCCGCCGAAACATGGTTGTGAACGAGTCCCACGACGGTCGCACCGGCAACGATTCCCAGCGCACCTAGAAACAACCTCCCCCAGCCCAACATGCTCACCTCAGATCATACTTTTGTAACAGATACCGGAACGAACGCAGATTCATTCGAAGAAACTTTGCGGCTCGCGTTTGTACACCGCCGGCCCGTGCCAACGCCAGCGACGAGAGACGCTTTTGTATCGAATCCATGTGTTCCTGAAAATCAATGCCGTCCTCGGGCAGCTCCTCCAAGGATGGACCGCCTAGCGCGACCACCATGTCCCCGTTGCCCTGCTGCAGCTTCTCCGGCAGCCTTTCCGGTAGGATGATCCGCGAAGTCTCCATCGCCACGGCCAGCTCGATCACGTTTGCCAACTCTCGTACGTTTCCTGGCCAATCACACTTGGCCAGCAGATCCATCGCCTCATCGGAGATTTTCGCGACGTGCTTGTTCATACTCTGGTTGGCTTTGAGCAAGAAGTGTTCCGCCAACATCGGTATATCTTCCCGGCGCTCCCGCAGGGGAACCATGTGGATAGGAATGACGTTCAGCCGATAAAAGAGATCCTCTCGGAAGGCCTTTTCCCCCATCATCTCTTCCAAGTCCTTGTTCGTGGCGGCGATAACGCGAACGTCCACCTCGAGCTCTTCCGTGGCACCGATTCGCCGGATCTTCTTTTCTTGCAGGACGCGAAGGAGTTTGACCTGCATCGAAGGTACTCATCTCGGCGACCTCATCCAGCAAGATGGTCCCGTTATGGGCCACCTCGAAGAGCCCCTTGTGATTCGTGCTGGCCCCCGTGAAGGAGCCCTTGAGATGACCGAAGAGCTCGCTCTCCAGCAGTGTTTCCCGTGCGGGCGACGACGTCCCGCGCTGGAGCGGCACTAAGTGACTAGCTCAACTGATTGATCAGGTCGAAGATAGGCAGATACATGGAAACCACGATTCCGCCAACGATCGTCCCCAGGAACAGGATCAGGATAGGCTCCATCAGGGTCATCAGATTGGCGACCGCGGTATCCACTTCATCCTCGTAGAAATCCGCAATTTTCGAGAGCATCGTATCGAGCGCACCGGTTTGCTCGCCGACCGAGATCATTTGCACCACCATGGATGGAAACACCTCGGTGGCCTTGAGCGGTTGAGCCAGAGTCTGCCCGCCTTCCACGCTCTTCCGGGTAGTAACCATGATCGCGTCTTCGATGATGGCGTTCCCGGAGGTGCGCGCTGTGATCTCCAGCCCGTCCAAGATAGGAACACCACTCGACATCAGTGTCGCGAGAGTCCGGCAGAACCTTGCCACGGAGATCTTCTGCAGTATCATGCCCAGAATGGGAAGTTTCAGCAGAAGACCATCGATAACCCGCCGACCTTTGTAGGTCGCATAGTATCTGTGGAGCGCAATGGACAGAACGACCGAGCCGACGACCAGAAACGGCAAGAGTCGAACCAACCAATTGGACAGCCCGATGACGATTCGCGTCGGCAAGGGCAATTGAGCACCGAGGCCGGCGAACAGCGCCGCAAAGGTCGGAATGACCTTCCACAGGATGACGCCGACGACCAAGCCCGCGATGCTGACCACGGCAATGGGATAGATCATCGCCGACTGGACCTGAGACTTCAGCTTGACGGACTTTTCGATGTAGACCGCCAGACGCTTGAGGATGGTATCCAAGATACCACCCGCCTCACCCGCGGCAATCATGTTGGTATACAGATTGTCAAAAGCTTGCGGGTGCTTCTTCATCGCGTCCGCGAGCGAGAAACCTCCCTCTACGTCTTGACGAACCCCTAGCAGCACCTTCTGGAAGTTGGCGTTTTCCTGCTGGGTGCCGAGGATCTCCAAGCACTGCACCAGCGGCAAACCGGCGTCGATCATAACTGAGAATTGACGCGTGAAGATCGCGATGTCCTTTGGCTTGATGCCGCCCCCGAGCTTGGGGAGCGCGAACTCTTTGCCTTTCTCCTTGATACTGGTGACCAGGACCTGCTCACGGCGGAGCATGGCAATCACCGCGTCCTTCGAATCGGCCACCCTCTCACCGCTGGTAGCCACCCCGCGACGGGTCTTGCCTTTCCAAACGTACGCCGGCATCCTGTGCCTCCTTTGCGCCTTCAGTCTCCTAAAGGACTGATGAGTCTAGGCGGTATGCTCCCGCCCTGGGTCCAACTTCCCGTCCATACGCGGACATCGAGTATGCCTTACTAGCGCCTCTGGTTAGCTGCCATCGCCGGTCGATGGCCACCCGCCAATCCGGCGCCGCGATTGATCATGTCTTGGAGCTCATCTGGGTTGGATGACATCGAAAGAGCCAGTTGCAGAGTGATCTGCTTCTGAAAGTACAGGGTCGACAGCGACTGGTTGAAGGTCTGCATACCGTGCTTTTCTTGACCGGTCTGCATGGACGAGTAAATCTGATGGATCTTGTCCTCTCGAATCAGGTTGCGAATAGCCGAGTTGGGAATGAGGATTTCCATCGACAATACCCGGCCCGTCCCACTCGCGCGCGGCAGCAGCGTTTGACACATGATTCCCTCGAGCACGAAAGATAGCTGTGCGCGAATCTGGAGCTGCTGGTGAGCGGGGAAGATGTCCACAATACGGTTGATGGTTTGAGCGGCCGAGTTGGTGTGTAGGGTGGCAAAGGTCAAGTGACCCGTCTCGGCGATACGGAGCGCGGATTCGATCGTCTCGAGGTCGCGCATTTCTCCGATCAGAACGACGTCCGGATCCTCACGAAGGACAGACCGGAGCGCGTTGGGAAAACTGTGCGTATCGGCGTGGAGCTCGCGTTGATTCACCAGGCACTTTTGATGATTGTGCAGATACTCGATCGGGTCTTCGATGGTGACGATGTGCTCAGCTCTTTCCTTGTTGACCTTGTCCAACATGGCAGCGAGCGTCGTAGACTTCCCGCTTCCGGTGGGTCCCGTTACCAGCACCAGGCCCCGTGGTTTTTCGCACACTTGAGCCACTACTGGAGGCAATCCGAGCTGCTTGAACCCGAGAATCTCGTAAGGAATGGTTCGATAGACGGCGGCAACCGATCCGCGCTGCATGAAAACGTTGGCGCGAAATCTAGCGAGATTCTTGATGCCGAAGGAGAAGTCGAGCTCCAGGTTCTCTTCGAAACGGTGCTTCTGATTGTCGGTCAGAACGCTATAGGCGATCTGTTTGGTTTCCACCTAAGTGAGCGGCGGCATATCGAGCGGACGCAGCTTACCGTCGACCCGAACCTGAGGAGCGGAGTTGTTCGTCACGTGCAGGTCCGACCCGCCCATCTTGAGCATGGTTTTTAGTAGTTGATGAAGGCTAACCGCCATATTCGATCCTCTCTAATTTCCCTCGGCAGATAAGAATGAGGTTCACGTTTGTCGTAGACTTCGTGCCTACCTCACGGTCTCACGAACGACTTCATCGATGGTCGTCATCCCATCCGCAATCTTTTGAAGTCCGCTCCGCCTGAGCGTCAGCATACCCTCTTCGATGGCTTGCTTCTTGATTTCCATCGCCGACGCGCCTTCCAAGACCATCTGACGAATCTCATCGGAGCATTCTAGAACCTCGTACAGACCCAACCGACCCTTGTAGCCGGTGTTGTTGCAGGTCGTGCAGCCCTTGCCCTTGAAGACCGTGACGCTCTTGGCTTCATCGGGCTCGAAACCGACGTCGATGAGAGCCTGAGGAGGGAGCTCCGTCGGCCCACGGCACTCCTTGCAAATCTTCCGAATCAAGCGCTGTGCGCAGATCAGGTGGACCGATGTCGCGACCAGGAAGGGCTCGATCCCCATGTTCATGAGCCGATTGATGGTGGAGGAGCGTCGTTGGTGTGTAGAGTAGACAACACCAAATGGCCGGTCAAGGCCGCCTTGACGGCAATCTCCGCCGTTTCGAAGTCTCGAATCTCACCAACCAGCACGATGTTCGGATCCTGCCGGAGGAACGATCGCAGCGCTGCGGCGAAGTTGAGACCGATGGACTCTTTCATTTGTACCTGGTTGATGCCCACCAGGTTGAACTCGACGGGATCCTCCGCGGTCATGATGTTCGTCTCGGGCGTATTGAGCCGGCTGATGGCGGAATAGAGCGTGTTAGTCTTTCCACTCCCCGTCGGCCCCGTCACCAGGACCATGCCCCACGGCTTCAAAATCGCCTCCTCGAAGCGCGTCAGCGAGGCTTGCTCGAACCCGAGCTTGGTCATGTCCAACATCAGGTTCTCTTTGTCCAGAAGTCGAGCACGACCTTCTCCCCGAAAAGCGTGGGTAGGGTCGAGACGCGATAGTCGAGCTCTCGCATCTTGCCGTTGCTGTTCATGCGAATCTTGATGCGACCGTCCTGCGGCAGACGTTTTTCCGAGATGTCGAGCTTGGCCATGATCTTGAGCCGGGAGGTAATCGCGTCCCGAAGCTTCATCGGTGGGTTCATCACGACGTACAAGACGCCGTCGATATGAAACCGTACGCGAAACTCCCGTTCATAAGGCTCGATGTGGATATCACTGGCTCCGCGACGAAGCGCATCGGTCAGGATGAGATTGCAGAGTTTGACGACGGGCGCCTCTTCACTGGAGCGCTCCAGCTCCTCGAGGTCGATGTCCGACGCTTCCTCGAGAACCTCGACGTCGCCGGCGTCCGTTTCCGCCAGCTCGCTCATCACTTCCTTGAGCTGCAGCGAATGCGCCGACCCGTAGTACTTGTCGATCGATTCCATGATGGCGGTTTCCTTGTAACCTAGCTTTCCGCCGTGTTGTTTTTGATAGGTCAGGGCTTCTTGGAGTTGCTGGGGTGAAATCAGGTTTTCCTTAACCAGCAGCTCGCCGAGCTTAATTGACATCCACTACCCCACTCGAACTGGGATCTGGCCAGAGCCTTAAGTTTCTCTTTTCACTATGGATTACCGCGATAAAATACTTTACCCTCCGGGTCGAGAACTGTCAAGGGACGGTAGTGGGGTCTTTTGAAATTTAAGAGGCTTGATTCCGGCCTCGCCGTCTGGCAGTATCGCGACCATGCCTAAACGCAAAGGACTTCCCAGGGATCACGATTTTGCCGTCAATGCCCGCTCCGTCCTGGAGCAGGTGATCGGCGAGCGGCTGGACGGGACACCTCTTGAGCCAGCCAAGCCGACGAATCCGAAGCTGACGGAGCGCGCCCGCAAGGGAGGCGTCGTCGGGGGCCGTGCCAGAGCCTCGAAGCTGAGCGCAGAGCGCCGCTCCGAAATCGCTCGTAAAGCCGCAAACACCCGCTGGGAAGAGTAAAAGCCCCGTCACAGAATCCCGCGCTCGCGTAGCGTAGCAAGTACAAGTAGCGCCGCGTTGGGTCGGTCGCCCTTCACAGAGTTGCACGCCCCGCATGACGGAGAGGTTGTCGCCAGTCCAGATCGTCCGGTTCGACCAGTTGTGTTTCGGCACGTTTGATTCTCTGAGTCATAACTGTTGATCTCAGTCGTCTGTCGTGCTACGGTGTGCACTGAACGCAATCAAGGAGGGAAGGATGTACCAAGTGAGACCGGACGGTGTAATCCTAGCAGAGACCCTGGATGAGGCAGTTGCGCTATCAAAGCGTCTGGCCGAAGATGCACTGAATAGTAGACCAATCCGACCTGCTACGCGCAGAACATCCGACAATGCGAAGGGACGAGCGGTCCTCCAGGCAATTGCTGACGCTGGAAAAGATGGGATCAGTTCCGAGGATCTGACAGTCGCCCTCGGGCTTGATAATAGCAAGCGTCTTGGTTCGTTATTCAGATCCGCTCGCCATGCCATGAGGGATCTTCCGAACTCAGTATTGAATCGAGTTCGTACGCATTCAGGATTAAAGTGGTGTGTTGACGCCAAAATTCTGAGAGCGAAGGGGTTAATAGCATAAAAAAGGAAGCAGGTTGAGGGCTAAGTCTTGAGGGACGGCCCCCAAACCTGCTTGGGGCTAACGATCGTTTGGACACAACCGATCAGGAGGCAAATGTGCAAAACACAATATACCAGACGGCTACCGATCGTCGCCTCGTCCATGTTCTAGCACGTCCACCACCAAAAGCGTAGTTTTTTATTTTATAACTTCTTTTATACTTGACTTAATACAGCAAGACAGGCATAATATGTCTTATGAAAAGGCTGGACACAAAGAAACGGGCGCAGGTCATACGCTGCATCGTCGAGGGAAACTCGATCCGCTCGACCGAGCGAATCACTGGGGTGACCAAGAGGGCGATCACCAGGCTGATTGTCGAACTCGGAGAGGCTTGCCACGAGTACCAGAACGACGGGCTCCGCAACCTAGATTGCCGCCACCTCCAACTAGATGAGGTTTGGAGCTTCACCTACGCGAAGCAGAAGAACGTCGAGCGGGCGAAGGCCGCTCCCGAGGGCGCAGGCGACACCTGGACCTGGACAGCGCTCGACGCCGACTCCAAGCTGATCGTCTCCTGGCTCGTCGGCGGGCGTGACGCCGGATACGCCACCGAGTTCATACAGGATCTGGCCGGTCGTCTTGCCAACCGCGTGCAGCTTACGAGCGACGGCCACAGGGCGTACCTCTCGGCGGTCGAGGATGCGTTCGGCGCGAACGTCGACTACGCCATGCTGGTCAAGCACTACGGTGACGCGCCGGAGGGCCAGCGGCGGTACAGCCCCGCCGTCTGCACCGGAGCGACGAAGATGCGCGTCACCGGAGACCCTGACGAGGACCACATCAGCACCAGCTACGTAGAGCGTCACAACCTGACGATCCGGATGGCGGTTCGTCGATACGCTCGGCTAACGAACGCCTTCTCGAAGAAACTCTCGAACCACGTAGCCGCGTTCAGCCTGTTCGTGATGTACTACAACTTCGGGCGCACACATCAGTCGCTCCGCGTAACACCAGCGATGGAAGCCAAGGTCAGCGACCACGTGTGGAGTATCGAAGAAATCGTCGGACTGCTCGAAGCCAAAGAGGCGAAGGTGTCTCGGAAGCGCGGACCCTACCGGAAGCGTGGCGCGTGAATTTCAAAAGACCCCACTACCCAAGGGACACCCTCCCGCCGAAACGCCGCTTCCGATGGGGGTTAGAGGCCCTCGCCGGTCGGGAGACGGAACCCGGACGGGGAGGCCCCCGGGGAGGTTCACCGCCTTAGGCTCAGCCCCAGCCAGGCGCCTCCTTGGCGCCTTTCCGTGCTGGTGATCGCGCCCACATCCACGATCAGCATTGCGATACGGACGCCGACCCCCAGAGAGAACCCTGGCCGCCGCATCGTGCCGCTCGCCACCTCCGATCGAAAACCGCCACGCAGCGCAACACGACGATCCCCCCACACTCTCTCCGCGCCGAGCGACAGCTCACGCCAGGACGGCTCTGCCGTCGCGAGCCCTGACGAGTCGCGGGACGTCAGATCGAAATCGGCAGCGACGAGCCAGCCCGGGTCCTTCATGAAGGCGACGCCGGCGCGAGCGTGTCGGTCGCGGGAGATCTCTCCGCCACTCGGCGTGTGAAAGGTCGGCCTTACGAGGTTGCGCGCCATGAGACCCACGCGTACCCAATCTCTCGGCTGATAGAGAACCCCAGCATCCAGACCAAACTCGGTTTCCGACCGGCCTTCGAACGATGTGGCCGCTTCGACGAGATCTCTCAAATTGCGATCCGAGGGCGGAACCAGTGCCGCAGGCCCTTCTCGCTCGAAGGCGGTACCGCGAATGACGTTGACGTTCGCGCCGACAGTCAGCACGTCGACCGGGAGGGATTGCACGAAAGTCACGGCGACATCGAGCGTCTTTAGCCCTCGGGAGCTCAAGGTGGTGTCCTCCAGAAACGTGTCGGTCTCGGTGAAACGGGACACGGCAACGCCCAACACCGTGAAGCTCGTCGAGAAACCGAGCGACGGACCGCCGTCGAGCACGGAGTCGTCGCCGGGAAGCTCGGAACGCAAACGGTCGACCAGCTCGTTCCGATCCTGAAAGGAAGTGCCGCCGTAGAAACCGGCCCGGAGCAGGCTCCCGTGAACGATACCAGCCGGATTCCAGTAAAACGCAGTCGCGTCGTCGGCCACGGCGGTGAAAGCGCCGGCCAGTGCGGTGGCCCGCGCGCCCACTAGCTTTGGGCCGGAATCAGCGTTGGCACCGCGAGCCATCAGCAGAAGGCACACCGTTGCCAGAGCTCGCACCATCACGTCACTATAACAACCAAGGGGAAACGGGAAAAGGTGATTGACACGGAAGATCCACGGGGACTATGATATCGTGTGCATTCTAACGAGGCTGCTCCGTTTACTGGTTGAATGCGAAACATAGCGGTTATCCCCGCCCGCTTTGGGTCTCAACGTCTCCCTGGAAAACCCCTCGCTAAGATCGGCGACCACACTCTCATAGAGCACGTCTACCGCCGCACGGCAGCAGCCCGTCTGGTCGATCGGGTGCTGGTAGCTACCGACGATCCCAGGATCCAAGAAGCGGTGACCTCCTTCGGAGGGGAGTGCGTCCTGACCTCGACGGACCATCGTAGCGGCACCGACCGCGTAGCCGAAGCGGTAGCCGACCTCGATGTCGACTTCGTCGTCAACGTGCAGGGCGACGAGCCCTTCATCGAGACGCAGACGATCGATCAGGCGATTGGCGCAGGTGAGAAGCACGAACGGACGATCGCGACGCTGGCCAGTCCGGTTTCAACCGCCGAAGAGTTTTGGGATCCCAACGTGGTCAAGGTGGTGGTAGACCGCCGGGGCTTTGCGCTCTATTTTTCCCGGTGGCCCATCCCATTCGTGGCAAACCCACAGATGAGCGTGGGCGAAATACGCCGACTCTACGAAGAAGCAGCTGCGCCCACGGTTGGTTCTTGCCTCAAGCACCTTGGGCTGTATGTATATCCAAAGCCCCTGCTGCTCGAGCTTACCAAGAGCGAACCGAGCCCTCTCGAGCGCCAAGAGCGCCTGGAACAACTCCGCGCTCTCGAATGCGGGCTGCCGATCTACGTCGAACTCACCAACGCGAGGAGCATCGCAGTGGACACGCCGGCAGACCTAGAACGAGCACGCAAGCTGTTTGCGGAAACAAGCGACGCGACGACAAGAACCTTGTGAAGAAGGAGGACATGGATGCAGAAAACCCCCTCGAGCAACACTAAATTCATTTTCGTCACCGGGGGTGTCGTTTCGTCGCTGGGCAAGGGATTGGCTTCAGCCTCCATCGGCCTGCTGATGGAATCGCACGGATATCGAGTCTCCTTTCTAAAGTTCGACCCGTATATCAACGTCGATCCGGGAACCATGAGCCCCTACCAGCACGGCGAGGTCTTCGTCACCGACGACGGTGCCGAGACAGACTTGGACCTGGGGCACTACGAACGGTTCACGCGGGTGAGACTGAGCCGTGCTTCGAACGCCACCACGGGACAGATTTACGATACCGTGATTACCAAGGAACGGCGCGGAGACTATTTGGGACGAACCGTTCAGGTCATCCCTCATATCACGAACGAGATCAAGAGCCGGCTCGAGCCGGTGGCCAAGGACGCCGACATCGTGATCGTGGAGATCGGAGGCACGGTCGGCGACATCGAGGGACTCCCCTTCCTGGAGGCCGTTCGCCAGTTTCGCCAGGACGTCGGCCGCAAGGGAGCCATCTTCATTCACCTCACCCTCGTCCCGTTCATCGGCGCCGCCGGCGAGCAGAAGACCAAACCGACCCAGCACAGCGTGCGTGAGCTACGCGCCATCGGAATCCAGCCCGACGTCCTTCTTTGCCGTACCGATCGCGCGTTGCCTCGCGATCTGAAGTCCAAGATTGCCCTCTTCTGCAATCTCGACGAGGAAGCCGTGAAGACCGCCAAGGACGTGGACACGATCTATGAAGTTCCCCTGTCCCTGTCGGACGAAGGTCTGGATACCATAATCTTGAAACTTCTCGACCTGCCGCCGGGAAGGAAAGACATCCAAAATTGGGAAGATCTGGTCCAGCGTATCCGAAACCCCAAGGGAGAGATCACGATTGGCATCATCGGGAAGTACGTGCGCCTTGAAGATGCGTACAAGAGCCTTTCCGAAGCGCTCGCTCACGGCGGCTTTGCCCACGGGCTCGAAGTCAATCTCGAGTGGATCGAGGCGGAAGATCTCGAGACCGGCGACCTGTCCTCGCTGGAGCACGTCGATGGCATCCTTGTTCCCGGCGGCTTCGGCCAGAGGGGTACTGAAGGGATGACCGCGGCGGCAGGCTACGCGAGGACGCATAGCATCCCCTACTTCGGGATTTGCTACGGATTTCAGTGGTCGGTCGTAGAGTACGCGAGGAACGTGTGCGGATTGAAGGGAGCCAACTCCACCGAATGCGACCCCGACGCCGCCGAGCGCGTCATCATCAAGCTCGAAGAGCTGGAGGGTGTCGAAGATTTGGGCGGCACCATGAGGTTGGGCGGCTATCCTTGCGTCCTGGAGCCAGACTCGTTGGCGCATCGAGCCTACGGAGCGCTCGACATCGTCGAACGACACCGCCACCGATTTGAGTTCAACCGGCAGTACGAACAAGTGCTTTCACGTGCCGGCATACGAATCACTGGTCGGTCACCGGACTCGAAGTTTGTAGAAATCGTAGAGATTCCGACCCATCCCTGGTTTCTGGCGGTTCAGTTCCATCCGGAGTTCAAATCTCAGCCGCTGGCTGCTCACCCGTTGTTCCGGGAGTTCGTAGGCGCGGTGCGGAAGCATCAGCTCTCCCGCCAAGAGGCCCGGACGCCCCGAGTCGCCTCCGCCGACAAGGAAATACCCCAACCGCGGTGACAGGCTCAAGTGCGAGTGATCTGCAGTCTTCTGTTGGCCACCAAAATGAGTGGTTGCTGTAACTCAGGGTAGTCAGGCGGGTCTGCAGATCACTGTTGGCCGTCAAAACAGGTCGTTGCTTCGAGGGTAGGCAGCCAGACGGCGATTTCGGGTAAGATCCCGGGAAACCCATGCCCAACCGTCAGTCCACCCGCGCGGTTCCCGTAGGCCCCACGACTCTTGGTGGCGGCCATCCTTTCGTTCTGATCGCCGGCCCCTGCGTGATCGAGGACGCTCGCCACCCCCTCTTCATGGCGGAGCAGCTGAGAGCGATTGCGGAAGAAGTAGGCGTCTCTCTGGTTTTCAAAGCATCATTCGACAAGGCGAACCGAACTTCCGTGGAGTCGTTCCGCGGCCCTGGTTTAGAGGAGGGACTCGCCGTGCTGGCGGAGGTCCGACGAAAGTTCGATCTCCCCGTCACCACTGATGTTCACGAAACCCATCAAGTGGAGGCTGCGGCCGCCGTCGTCGACCTCCTTCAAATCCCAGCTTTTCTCTGCCGCCAAACGGATCTCATCCTGGCCTCCGCAAACACGGGCAAGCCGGTGAACATCAAGAAGGGCCAGTTCTTGGCGCCCTGGGACATGGTTCACGCGGCGGAAAAAGCCATCTCCACCGGGAATCGAGATGTGCTGGTCACCGAGCGCGGGACCAGCTTCGGCTATAACAATCTGGTGGTGGACATAAGGAGCTTCTCCATCATCCGCGAGTCCGGCTGCCCGGTGGTATTCGACGTGACCCACAGCCTGCAGCTCCCGGGGGGAGCGGGCAAGTCGTCGGGAGGCGAAGCTCGATTCATCTCCGAGCTCGCCTCGGCGGGCGTCGCGGCAGGCGTGGACGGCATCTTCATGGAGGTGCACGATCGCCCGGAGCAAGCTCGTTCCGACGGTCCGAACAGCTGTCCTCTCGATCGCCTGGCTCCGGTGCTCCGGCGCCTGAAAGCCATCGAGAAAGCAGTGCGGGAGACCGGCTCGTGAGCCTCGACTTGGCCCGGCGCGTGCTGGCCATCGAGGCTCGTGCCATCGAGAACCTTATTGAGCGCCTCGACGAGACGTTTTCCCGCGCCGTCGAGCTGGTGTCGCAATGCGGGGGCCGCGTTGTTGTCACCGGCATGGGCAAGTCCGGAATCATCTGCAGAAAAATCGCCGCCACATTCAATAGCACGGGAACGCCCTCGGTTTTCCTGCACCCCGCCGAGGCGCTTCACGGTGATCTCGGGATGGTGGTCAAGAATGACGTGGTGATTGCGGTTTCCAACAGCGGGGAGACCGAGGAGCTGGTGCAGCTCCTCGAGACGCTGAAGCGCCTCAGCGTACCTCTCATCTCCCTCCTCGGCCGCACCTGCTCCACACTCGGGGACGCGTCCGAGGTCGTTCTGGACGTCTCGGTCGACGAGGAGGCCTGCCCGATAGGTCTGGCCCCTACCGCCAGCACGACGGCTCTGCTCGCGCTGGGAGACGCCCTGGCCATGGCGGTCTTGGAGAAAAAGGGCTTCACGACCGAAGACTTCGCCGTCCTTCATCCCCGCGGCCAGCTCGGGTTCAAGCTACAGCGCGTCGAGAACCTGATGCACAAGGAAAAAGAGCTTCCCTCGGTGAGAACGGATGCCCTGATGCGCGACGTGATATACGAAATGTCTCGCAAGGGCCTTGGCGTTACCAGCGTCGTGGACGAGCGCGGCCACCTGGTAGGCGTCATTTCGGATGGCGACTTGCGGCGCCAGCTCGAAAAAGACGAGGGCATCCTCGGGAAGAAGGCCGGCGATTGCATGACCCGAAACCCGGTCACCATCGACCGGCACGAGCTAGCTACACGGGCCCTGGCCCTGATGGAGGAGCGCAAGATCACGTCGCTCCTGGTTCCCGATGAAGGCGGTGGGATCGCCGGCGTCATCCATCTTCATGACCTGTGGCGCTTCGGCCAGTATTTCTAGCCAGCAAAGAGTAACGGCCCCTCAGGGCCGCCGGCCGGTCCGCCTTCGCCAAAGGCTCCGGCGGATCCGCCGAAGCTCAAACGCGCGGGAAGTGTTTAGCGAAGGCGGAGAGGAATTGATCATAGAATACGCGGCAAGGGAACCCGGCCGTGGCTTCAGGCGCGAGCGAAGAGCGAGCGCCAGCGCGCGAGGCGAGGAGCCTCGCGCGCACTAAATTATGGACAACACTTTTCGCGACAAGGCTAAGCGCATCCAAATGCTTCTCCTCGACGTGGACGGCGTTCTCACCGACGGCACCTTCGAACGTCACGGCGACGACGAGCTCAAGCGGTTTCACTCGCGCGACGGCATCGGTTTCGTGCTGGCGCGCCGCGCGGGTCTCAAGGTCGGACTCATCTCGGGAAGAAGCTCCAAAGCGGTCGAGCGTCGCGCGCATGAGCTGAAGCTGGATTTCGTTCGGCTCGGGACAGATGATAAGCTATCCGCCCTCCAGCAGGCCCTCGAGCAGGAAGGGCTGTCGGAAGAGCAGGTCGCCTTCATGGGTGATGACCTTCCCGATCTACCGGTATTGACCCGCGTCGGGCTCTCGGCGTCCGTAGCGGACGCACACGCCGAGGTCAAGTCGCGCGTCAACTATGTGACCAGCGCCCGTGGCGGATTCGGGGCGGTTCGCGAGCTGGTGGATGAAATCCTCACTGCCAAGGGCCTGCTCCAAAACTTGATTCAGGAATATCTGAGGCAGCCATGAAAACCTTGACCATGCTCTTCTACCTGCTCGTTGGCTCGACCCTCACCATTTTCATCTATTCCAATTTCGAGCAAAGCGTCGTCATTTACTTCACCAATAGCTATCGCACCGTTGCGATTCCGCTGGCGCTTGCTCTCTTTGGAGCCATGGTGGCGGGCTTCCTGGTGACGGCCCTACTCGCTTTCGCCCAGCAGTTCCGATTGCGAAACCGAATGCGACGGCTTCGAAAGACCAACGAAAGATTGGAATCCGAGATCGCTGGGCTCCGGAACCTGCCCTTGACGTCTCTACCCGCCTCGGAGAGTCGCTCGGATTCGGAGACGAATGAGGACCACGCGTCGCCTCGCCCTTCTGTCGACTGAGGCGATTGCCGCCTCCTTCCCATGAACTTCAACGAGCAGACCCTCCTGGTGGCACTCGTCGCCTTCGTCGCCGGGATCGCATTGGGGCAGCTTTGGGGAAGACTGACGGGAAGGCAGCAGCAGGCGCGCAAGGGTGTCGGCGTGTCGCTAGCTTACATTCTGGGGCTGGATCTGCTGGCTTCGCGGCAGATCGACCGCGCCATCTCGGAGCTTGCGCGTGCCGCCCGCTCTGATACCGAAGCCATCGAGATCTATCTGATTCTCGGAAACCTTTTTCGGGAAAAAGGACAGCTCGAGCGCGCCATTCAGATTCACCAAAGTATCCTCCATCGCCCCGGGCTCACCGCGCAAGAAAAGGCTCACGCACTCCTGTGCTTGGGGGTGGACTTCAAGCGGGCGGGCTTTCGCGATCGTGCCGCCGATACTCTGCAAGAAGTCCTTCGGCTCGATCCGAAAAACTCTTACGCGCTCCTCCACCTCCTGCGCACCTATGAAGAGGAACAAAACTGGGAGCAGGCGCTCGCGGTCCTGCAGAAACTAGATGCCGCAACTGACGAACCGAACGCCACACTGGCGGCGTTTCTTCACGACCGAGCCGGCGAGGCAGCCTTGGCCGGAGCGGACGAAAAACGCGCTGCCCGGAGCTTCGAGACCGCGATCCAATACGACCGGACGCTCCCCCCCCCGTACCTTCACCTAGGCGATCTCCTAGAACGACAGGGCGCACTGTCGGAAGCGGTGACTCAGTGGGAGACGTTGGTGCGCGAGAGACCGGAGCATGCCTACTTGACCTTCGACCGTCTGGAGCGAGTCCTTCCGCAGATCGGAGAAGAAGCGAAACTGGATCGCCTGTATCAAGAGGCGATCGCCAGCGATCGCAAGGATTGGCGTGCTCATCTCGCATTGTCGCGCAGGAAAAACCGCGAAGGGAAAACAGAGGAGGCCTTCCGACTTCTCGAGGAGGCGGTGGCTAACAATCCGCACGCCATCGACGTTCACCTAGAGTTTTGGAACCTTCTCCTCGCCAATGGGGTCTCGCAGGACCACATCCGCAGCTACCTGGATAACGTGCGATGCTCCGTTTTCTTTCTCGACCCACACGTCTGCGTGACCTGTCACTATCGGGCGAACGGCATCCTGTGGCGATGCCCCCATTGTCAGGAGTGGAACACCTTCGTGGAGGAGCGGCTGGCTTCGCGGAGACCACCCACTGGCTAGTGTCCCGTCTCGGAAGTCATGTTGCATTCGAGCGCCGATGCATCCCGCCTCGCTGCGTTGCGGCTCGGTTGAATACGCTCGGTATTTCGCCCTCCCCGCGCCTTGCGATCCGGGCGCCTCGGCGCTCTCGATGCTAACATCACTTCCGAGACGAAACACTAGAACTCAGTCTCTTCCATATTTGCTCCACTTGCCGCTCGGTATCCGCTAGGCTACCCGAAGTATCGATAAGGAAGTCCGCGTAAGGCTTTTTTTCTTCGACCGGCATCTGTGCTTCGACGCGGCGGGCTGCCTCAGCACGAGACAGGCCGTCCCGCACCACCAGCCGTTCCAACTGTAAGGCGCGAGGGCAGTGCACCACCAACAGTTTGTCGTAGTCACGGTACGTGCCCGCTTCGATCATCAGAGCGGCATCGACTACCGCGACACCCACTCCCCTGCCCTCCGCCTCCCTCAATAGTCGCTTCTCTTCCCGGATCACGTCCGGGTGCACCAAGGCGTTGAGCTTCGACCGCGCCGAGGGATCGGAGAATACCAGGCGACCCAACTTCGTTCGATCGACGGATCCGTCTGCGGACAACACGTCCGAACCAAACGCTTCGCCGATTCGGCGCGTCAGGTCCGTCCCCGCTGCCATCAGCTGATGAACGATCGCGTCCGCGTCGATGGTAAGCGCTCCTCGATCAGCGAGGAGCTCTCGAACAACGGTCTTGCCGCAGGCGATGCCGCCGGTCAGGCCGACCCTGAGCATAAGGGGGGGACTAGGATGATAGGCGTCGGCGGCGAGCCAAGCGCATGGTGTTGTGCAAGAGCATGGCGATCGTTAACGGCCCCACGCCTCCTGGCACGGGGGTCAGCGCGCCAGCAACTCTCTGTGCTTCTCTAGGATGGACGTCTCCCACCAACGTGTATCCCTTGGTCTCGAGCTGCGCCAATCGAGATTCGTCTTCACCGAAATAATCGACAACAGCGTCGCGCCCTTCCACTCGGTTGATTCCAACGTCTATGACCGTCGCGCCCGGCCTGATGAAATCCCCTCTCACGAAGCCGGGCCTTCCCATCGCCGCGATCAGAATGTCCGCCTCACTGGCTACCTTTGCCAGCTCACGGGTCCTCGAGTGGCAAACGGTCACCGTCGCATGCTGGTGCAGAAGAAGTAACGCCATGGGCTTGCCCACGATGTTGCTCCGACCGACGACGACCGCCCTTGCCCCTTTGACTTCTATCTTCTCACGTCGCAGTAGCTCCATGATACCGGCGGGGGTACAGGGTCTCGGGCCGGGGTCGTTCTGAACCAGCCGTCCGACGTTAATGGGATGAAACCCGTCTACGTCTTTGTCCGGTTCGATGCGCGAAATGAACTCACCTGGATCCAGATGAGAAGGAAGAGGAAGCTGGAGGAGAATGGCGTCGATGTCCTCCCTCCGATTGAGGGCGTCGATCGTCTCGGTGAGCGCCGCCGGCGTCGTGTCGGCGGCAAGCCGAATCGTCTCCGAATGGATGTCCGCCTCGACCGAGGCGCGTGTCTTGTTCCTGACGTATATCTCGGACGCCGGATTCTCCCCGACCAGAATGGCGGCCAGCCCCGGTTCGACTCCTTGAGCCACGAGCTCGCTCACCTCACGCTTGACCTCTTCTCGAATCTCCTTCGCCACACGTTTGCCATCGAGTAATCGTGCGCTCAAATATCCTCCTCGGTCAAACTCTGATGATTCAATGTGTGGGCGCAGCGTCTTTGACCAGAAAACGCTTCAGGAAGCGCGTATCGTAGCTCCCCTTCTGAAAGTCTGGATCGGACAGGACTTTTCTGTGTAACGGGATAGTCGTCTTGACTCCTTCGATGACCGTTAGCTCCAGACAACGCCTCATGCGCTCGATGGCGGCTCTTCGATCGGAGTCGTGGACGACGAGTTTGGCAATGAGAGAGTCGTAGTATGGCAGCACCTGGCACTCTGAGTGAGCTGCGGTGTCGATGCGCACCCCTGGGCCGCCCGGAAGGTTGAAGGTATGGATCGTACCTGGCGAGGGCATGAACGTGTCCGGGTCTTCGGCATTGATACGGCACTCGATACTCGCGCCGCGAAACGAGATCTCCTTTTGGGAGAAAGCGAGCCGCTGACCGGCAGCCACACGAATCTGCTCTTTGACGAGATCCACGCCGGTGACCATTTCGGTGACCGGGTGCTCGACCTGGATCCGGGTATTCATCTCCATGAAATAGAACCGCTCGTTCTCGTCCAGCAGGAACTCGATGGTACCGGCGTTCACGTAACCCACCGCACGCACGCCATCCACGGCTACCCGGCCCATCTTCTTTCGCAGCCGGTCCGAAACCGCCGGCGAAGGAGATTCCTCCAGTAACTTCTGATGACGCCTCTGAATCGAGCATTCTCGCTCTCCCAGATGCACCACGTTGCCCTTCGAATCGGCCAGGATTTGAAATTCGACGTGGCGAGGATTCTTGAGGTACTTCTCCAGGTAGACGTCCCCCGCTCCAAAGGCCGCCTCGGCTTCCCGCTGCGCCGCACCGAATGCCCTGGCAAGCTCCTCGGGATTCTCGACAATCCGCATCCCGCGCCCACCGCCACCGGCGGATGCCTTGAGAATGACCGGGTATCCGATCTTTTTCGCCATCTCGCTGGCCTGCTCGGCAGTTTCCAGCAAGCCATTCGAACCGGGTAGGACCGGAACCCCGGCTTTGCTCATGGTCCGCCGCGCCAGCGACTTATCGCCCATCAAGCGGATCGCACGCGGAGTCGGTCCGATGAACTTGATGTGGCATGCCTCGCACACCTCGGCTAGGTAGGAGCTCTCGGCGAGAAAGCCGTAGCCAGGATGAATCGCGTCGGAGCCGGTGATCTCCGCGGCAGAAATGATCCCGGGAATATTGAGGTAACTGTCCACGCTCTGCGCCGGTCCGATGCAGACCTCTTCATCTGCAAACCGAACGTGAAGCGAATCCCGATCCGCTTCCGAGTACACGGCAACGGTTCGGATACCCAGTTCTTTGCAAGCCGAGATCACCCTCACAGCAATCTCGCCGCGATTGGCGATCAAGATCTTCTTGAACATGGGCGTGGTTTCCGGAGCGCTCCGCGGAGTGCGGAGCAATCTCTAGGTACTCACTCGAAGGGCAAACAGCTCGTCGCCGTATTGAACGGGTTGGCCGTTCTCCACGAACACCCGTACGATCTCTCCGGCCTCTTCAGACTCGATCTCGTTCATGAGCTTCATGGCTTCGATGATGCAGAGAACCTGCCCCCCACTCACCTTGTCCCCCTCGTTGACGAAAGGAGGGGCGTTGGGATCTGGTGAGCGATAGAAGGTACCGACCATAGGCGACCGGACAAGCGTGACGCCAGCCTCCTCGACGGAATCCGCGGAAGAATTGGTTCCGGCGGTCGGCGGTGCAGGAAGCTGGGCAGCTGGCTTTGATTCGATCGCTTCGGCCTGCGGTTGCGGGTCAGGGCCTTTCTTGATCTTGAGCCGGACCCCCTTCTCCTCGAGCTCGAACTCGGTTATTCCATTTTCGAGAACTAGCTCAAGCAGCTCTTTGAACTCTTTTAGATTCAATGACAATCCTCTTCTTCCTTCAACGGCACCGATCGCCACAGAAAGAGCTAAACATAACACACCCACGAAATCCCCCGCAATTCCTTCTCGCCGCGACTAAGGAGCCGGCATCCTCCTTCGGTGACCAACACGTCGTCTTCCAGTCGAACGCCTCCTTTGCCGGGAATGTATATCCCTGGTTCGATGGTGAAGACCATTCCCGATTCGAGTCGTTCGGCTCGTCCAGGAGAGATCCATGGCGATTCGTGAACCTCGAGACCAATGCCGTGTCCGGTCCCGTGTCCAAAAAACTCACCGAAGTCGGCGGATTCGATCACATCGCGCGCCGCCCGGTCGACCTCCTGCGCTTCAATCCCTGGGCGGACGCTCTCGATCGCTGCCTGCTGCGCCGCTCGGACCACTTCGTAGATGCGCTCCGCTTCGGGCGAAGGCTCTCCGACGCAAAAAGTTCGCGTGACGTCGCTCGAGTAACCTTCCATCACGCCGCCGAAGTCGATGATAACGAGATCTCCCAGCTCAAAACGGCGATCGGTCGGGCGTCCGTGCGGAAGTGCCGCGCGCGGTCCAGAGGCAACGATGGTATCGAAGGCCGTTTTCTCGTATCCGTTCTGGCGGAGCCGGTAGTCGAGCTCTGCGGCCACCGTGCGCTCGGACACACCCGGTCGTATTTTCTCTTTCAGAGCGTTCACCGTTGGCCCGAGCCCGCGGGCGGCTCGCTCGAGCCGCTCGAGCTCGCTCCTGTCTTTGACGGCGCGCAGGCTTTCGATCCATCCCTGGCACCCGAGCAAGCGAGCGTCTTCTGAAAGCCCCGATTCCAAGAAACGTAACCGAGAAACCCGACAGTGAGCCTCTTCGTACGCCAAGCTGCGGTAGGCGCGGGCGCGCGCAAATCGAACCAGGGTTTCGTCATAGGACCCGACCACCTTGTAGATCTCGAGCTCGCCGATCTCTTCTCTGGATTGGCTCAGATACCTAGAGTCCGTGATGAGAACGTCCTCGCCACCCGATTCAAGCACCAGGATGCCGGCGGTGCCGGAGAAACCGGTCAGGTACCTGACGTTGGGCAGGTGCGTCACCAGCAGGGCTTCCCCACCGAGCGTCCGGAGGGATTCGAGCAGGCGCCTGCGGCGGTCCGCGAACTGGCTTGTTTTCATTGGGTTAACGGGGACGGTGAGCAACTAGGCCCCGGCTGGGCGGCCGAGTGATGCGGCGCTATGCCAATTCTTTTTCCAGCCGCAGAGTCGCGCGTCGCATGACGTATCGGGCCAGTCCGTGATTGGCGCCGCGTCGCATGGCGCCCAGCAGGATATAGTCTTCCGTGATGGCGACCGCCAGGATAACCAAGTGCTCGGTCGTGATCACGATCTCTCGAAGATCCCCCGCTCCCACTTCCGCGGAAGCTTGTCGGGTCGTCTTGAGGAGCGCGGTGCATTCGGCGGCCAGCGTTTCGAAGTTGATGCTATCGTCGAGCGTGAGGCGCTCGATGGGAATTCCGTCGAACCCCATGACGACGAGGCCGAGCCAACCCTCGACCCGCTCAGTCAGATCCCGTAAGACGTCCGCGAAAACCATCCCTGCCCCTTCAGGATCTTCCCATGGCGGCCAGCCAACCTTCGAGCTCTCGGATCGCGTCCTCGAGGAAGCGTACGTCCGGATCCATTGACGGGGCCGTGGAAGAGGCACCTGAGGATCTCGAGGACGGGGCGCTCCAACGTTCCGGTTCTTTGGACGCCGTCACGAGCAGCTCGAGCTCCTCGAGCCGTGATTGGAACTCTAGATTATCCGGATTGGAAACGACGAGCTCCCGGTAGACGTTGACCGCGCGATCCAGATGACCCTGAGAGACGTAGAGCTCGGCAAGCGTCGTCGTCGCCAAGCCAGGCCTGTCCGGGTTGTCCTCTTCGTTGGCGTCGCCGAGGACATTCGCGCCGCGCTGGGCCTCCTCCGCCGATGGCGCGATCGATGGAGGCACCGTGGCTTTCACTTCAGGCACCTCAGGCAACGGGGGCTCCGCGGAAGTGTCGGGCAGCACGGGCGGCTTCCGGGTATCGTCAAACGGTTTCCTTATCTTGGCTCCGCCTAGATCGATGACCGCTGTCTCGCGCGGAGCGGGAGCTGCATCTTCTGCTGCTGGCGGCGCGGTCAGGTCATCGGAACTAGGAAGACTAGCGGGCTCCACGGGCGGAGAGGCACGCCTGGGCGCGGGCGACGGGATCGAGGCAAGATCTTGAATCTCCCGAGCCGTGCGCTTGAATATGGAGGTAACGGGCTGATCCTCGAACTCCTCTTGCATCGACAACACGTCGTCGGAAACCTCCTCAGAACCCATCTCCTGCGCCTGACGCTCGATGAAACGAGACGCCGGGTTTGGCGGTGGAATGGTTGGAGGCGTGCTTTGCTCGCCCGGCGGGGTGGATGGGTCGGCGGCCGGCGAAGGGCCGGCTTGGGCCGCAGCCGCCGCAGCCTGGACTTGCTGGATCCTCTCGGCCAGGTCCGCGTCTTCCGGCGACAAGGTGCTCGCAAGCTCGTATTTGGAAAGCGCCTCGTCCAGCCGTCCAAGCTTGTGAAAAGACTCCCCCAGAAACTTGAGCGCCAACAGGTTATCGGGAACCTGCTGGAGCACCGTCTCGAATTCCGCACGGGCCTCTTCCAACCCGTCCGTCTCGAGAAGCGCGCGCCCGAGGGCGACGCGAGCCGAAAAGTAGTTGGGGTGTTTTTCCAGACCATCGCGGCAGGTCGCAACGGCGTCTTCTGGCTGGCCCGCCTTGCGATACTCTTCCGCAAGTTGGACGAAGATCTTGGAGTTCGGATCCGCCGTTAGCCGCTTCTCTAGATCTTCAATCCGACTCATCGCTCTTCATTCTAGTGTAACGCATAAAGGCGGAGCGGAACGTGGTTCCGCTCCGCCTTCGTCTTACCGAGCGCTAAAGCTACGGGCACACAGCCAGAACTGAATGTGCCTGACTGGTTGAGGCGCTCGAACCGCAGTTGGTCACGACGGTGAGCGTGATGTTGACCGCTCGACCGGCTAGGGCGGGCGAGTAAACATGATTCACGAGCTGGCGTTCCGCGAATCTCTTGCGGTGTGCCGTCACCGAAGTCCCATATGTATTGGTCGATGGTCTGTAACGGAGCCGCACCGGTCCCCGTGTGACCGGCATTCGAGGCGCTAGCGTTGAAACTGGTAACCGCTGTGCCGTCGGCGAGGATGTCACCAAAAGTGTTGCAGGTCCCGCTGACGGCGAAGGACGCTGAGGGTATCAGGCAGTCTTCCTCAGGCACAGGCTCGGGCGGTGGCCCCGCTCCATCCGAACTCACATTGATGGTCTCCTGGCAGGACGTCTGGAGTCCACTTATAGAGACTCTGTGGTGAAAAGGGTGACAACGTACTGGCCAGGGCTACTGAAGGCGTGCGAAGTGTTACGCTCCACTTCGCGGGCCGACGTTCCGTCTCCGAATTCCCACTCGTATCGCGCTATAGGTTGTCCGGTCGCGCCAGTGATCGATCTGCGTGGCGGTGAAGAAAACAATCTCGCCTGCAGCATAGAACGCGTCGGAAGGCTCGACTTGAATGCCGCAAACGTCGGTGCCGGAGAACATCGGTCGGTTGGCGGCGCGCAGAAAGATGTCCACTTGCCGGAAGACCGCATCCCGAAAGTCGCTATTCCCGACGGGCCTCCCCGTGATGGTGACTATGATGTCGTTCTCTTGATCCGTTCGGAAGGGTGACGACCAGTAGCGCGCACGGGCCACGCCGTTTTCGTTAGTGACCGCGGACACGGCCTTCGGCCGGTTCGGGCCTCCCGGAACAGGTCGCGATTGGCCTACTTGGGCTAGAACGCCGATGTCGAAAAACGCACCCGCGCTTAGGGTCGTTAAATCGAAGCTGATCTCGACCCCCGATCTGGGACTGCCGTCTTGGCCACGCAAGGTCGCCTCGACGACCGAGCTAGAACTCCCGTTGGCGGTCAGCTGGTCCGGATGAGCCGACATGTTCAGAGCCGCGGACAGCTCCGAGGGCCCAGCGAGTGGCGGCCGGGTAGCGTCCTCGAGGTTACAACCCGCTTGGCCCAGCGCAACCGGAATCAGCGCAATGACCATCGCCCACTTGACTCTATTCCACATGCACGCCTCCGTGAAGCAAGGTAGCCTTCTTCGGCAGTTGACCGATCTTGGCTCCTCCTCGTCTTCCTGCCTAGTTTTCCGCGTAATCCGCGAAATGAATATTCAAAAACCCTTTGGCCGAAATCGCACGGCCGGCACCGTCATGGCCGAAGAACTCAATCTCGGCCATGGCGGAAAGGACCACGGCCCCTCCTCCAAACGCGGGATTTCGAAGTGGTGACTCAAGCTTCGCTTGGTTCCTCACCAGAATGAAGATCCACGCCAGGTGTATTGCGCCCGTCGGCCCGAGTGAAGGTCACCCGATAGGACGTGATCGTGATGTCGTTCAGGAACGAGCTGTCGAATTGTTCCTGGTTCTTGAGAACCGCCGCCATTTGGACGAGACCATAGTCGGCCAAGACGGTGCACGTTAGTTCGACGGCGCTGTCATTCACGCAGACATCGGATTCGAGCTCGTCCGTCGGCTCCCCGGTGGGCGACTCCTGCAAACCCTGTACCTGCTCGACGACGAGAAACGTGTTGGTCGTGTCTTGCTCCAGCACGTTCGGCGTACTGCAGCTCGCCAGGTGGATGGCCGCCATCGCCGAAACGACTACGAACGCGTTTGCTTTGAGAAACGAAGTCATTATCCCATGCCTCCTAGACCTCGCCCTTCCGAATCCTCGGCGTGAGGAAGATCAACAGCTCCTGATTCTCAGACGCGCTCTGCTTGGATCTGAACAGAGCACCCAAACCAGGGATTTTGTGAAGCAACGGCACATAGTCAGTACTCTCACTCTGGCTGTTGACGAAGACACCGCCAATAACCGTCGTCGATCCGTCCGGGACGAGGACCTGGGTGGTCGCTGACTGCGTGATGATGCTAGGGATACCGTTCACTTCCCGGCCGAAGTCGGGAGTATCGTTGTTCACGGTAATGTCCAGGATGATCGTGTCCGCAGAGGTGATCTGCGGCGTGACGGCGAGATCCAGCACCGCGTCCTTGAACGTCACCGTGACGGTGTTGTTGGCGACCACCTGGACGGGAAAGGTCAAACCTTGCTTGATCGTGGCAGTTTGGTTGTTCTGCGTCACGATCCTGGGTGACGAGATGATGCGCACCTGACCTCTGCTCTCCGCGGCCGACAGGGCCACGTCGAGACTGAAAGCACCGGAGATGCTACCCAGCGCGAGCCCGATGGCGCCGGTGGGCGTAGTGGGAATAGGCAGGTTCACGGCATAGCCCCGCTGGCCGACCGCGCTTTCGGGAGGCAACGTGCCCGTGGCCCGAGGCGGCGCGGTAGCGAATTGCTGGTCGATGTCCGAGCCAATGGACTGCCCGTCGAGTAGGACCGAGTTGGGGAACGTCAGCTCGTTGGTGTTGCCGAATGCGGAGTCGGCGTGCCCCGTGAAACCCCACTGAATTCCCAGGTTTCTGGTGAAGTTCCGAGTCGTGACGACGATGCGGGCTTCGATCTCGACACCGGGGATGGGCGCGTCCAACGTGTCGATGAGGGCATCGATGGTATCGAGCGAAGCGGCGAGGTCGGTGATGATCAAGGTGTTGGTCCGTTCATCGATAACGACGTCTCCGCGCGCGGAAAGGTTTCTGTTGATGAGCCCTTGGACATCGCTGGCCCTGGCGTAAGAGAGCTCGCGAAGCATCGTGCTGAGATCCCCTGCCAACGCCTGCTCCTCGGCCAACCGGCGTCGCTCCGCCTCCTCCTGAGCGAGCTCACCGAGAGGCGCGATGCGGATCACGTTGCCCTCGACGATATAGCCCAGGCGGTGGGACTTCAAGATGAGGTCCAGAGCCTGATCCCACGGCACCTCGGTGAGTACGAGCGTAATCCGACCGCTCACACCGGGCTGCACGACGATGTTGAGCCCGCTGATGTCGGCAAAGAGCCGGAAAATGTCCTGGATGTCACCATCCCTGAAGTCGAGGCTGATGAGCTCACCCGTGTACTCTGTTGGGCCACCGCCGATCGTTCGCTGCTGAAGGACCCGCGCAGCAGGTGGGGTGGTCATCCCCGGCTCCCCGAGCGGAGGTTCCTGGGGGGGCTCGGGCAGTCCGCCCGCTTCGGGCGGCGCCGTCTGAGATGGGGCGAAGCTCTGAGCGACGACCGCGACCGGCTCCATCGAGGCCACCGGAGACGGTGAGCCCGGCTCATCGAGTCCATCGAGTCCGAAGGCCGTGAAATCTCCCTGACCATTGGACCGAATGGCCACCCCCGCCACCTCGTTGCTCGAGACGTCGTCTGCGTCGCCCACAAGCTCGGCGAGCCGAACCGCCGACACGGAAAAATAGATCGTGAGGTCGCTCCCCTCCGACAGAGCTCGATGGTGCACTTCGCCATCGAGGTCGAAGACGATTCTCGTGATCTGGGGATTAGCGCTCTGAAACTGCGCCACGCGGGCGCGATAGACGCCTGCGGCATCGATCGCAAGCCTCGGTGCCGGAACGCGGTTCACGGTCGCGGCGAAATCGAAGACCAACCGCGGCGGATCGGCCAGGCGGAAGCTTGTGTAGTTCAGCCGGCCGTCCCCTCCCACGGTCACGGTGAGAAGCCCCTCGGATACGGTGTGCGAGATGGAGTCGACGGTCGAGGCCGCTCTCACGGGCACGCTGGGGACAATGTGGACCGGGGCGACTGGGGCGACCGGGACAACGGGCGCGTCGTCATTAGCAGGTTCAGCCGGGTGATCAAGTTCAGCAGGCTCGGTCGGAAGCGGAAGCGTCGCAATCTCGTCGTGGCCGACCAATGCGTCAGCAGGGGCAGGGACCGGCGGCACGTCGGCAGCGTCGCTCGTGACGCTAGTGACGCTAGTGACAGGCGTGACGTTCGTGATAGGCGCCTCGGCCAACGGCGCCGAAGGGGTGCCGGAGATCGGTAGTGCCTCAGCGGGTGAGCCCGCCCCCTCGAACAAGACGGTCAATGCGTGCTCGGTCGCCGTGATCTGGTAGGGAACCAGCGACGACAATTTGACCTCGATGCGGGACAAGCTCTTGCCTCCGGCACCGTCCAACTCGGTGGCGATGATGGACTCGACTTCCTGGCTTCCTACGACCGTGCGATCGGAAATCGCGGTGATGTCGACGCTCGGCAGATCGATGACCAGAGTGAGTGGGTCGGGACTGTAGTGGGTATAGAACAAGGTGCCACTGGTCTCGAACCAAACCCGCGTCCGAGCGGGCTCCACGTGGTAGCGGACCGCCCTGATGACCGCAGGATCGAGCTCCAGCGAGTCCTCTGCCTGAGCGGCGACCATGGCGACGCTCGAGAGAACCATCGCGGGTGCCAACACCGCGGCCCGAACCCATGACGACCAAGGTTTCATCATTGCCCCTCCTCCAACGGATGGAGCCACTTTTCCAGTCGTTGAAACTTCTCAATTCGGAGAGGGTCATTGATTTCCTGGCGGAAAACAATTTTCTCCGAATCAATGGCTTCGATCATACCGTCGTACATTCGCTCCCCTTCCCGGGCAAAGTAGCTCTTGTTGTCAGTACCTTGGACCATGGCGATGTAGCCTTCCGATGTCCTGACGATGCCCCGGAGACTGACTCCTTGGATAAGCATGCCGCCCAAGCCCGGAATCCTCTTGTCCGGAGGCAAGATGTTCAGCCCCAGAGCTAAGCTGATGAAAGGATCCCGCCTGCCACGGGCGTCGTAGCTGAAACCGGTCCCCTCCATGATGCCGATCTCGTCCGGAATCTCGATGCCTCCCGGCGCTCCGGGAGCCGCTTCGGTGCCACCCTCGGCACCCTCGGCTTGCGACTCATTATCGGCAGCGGGGGGTTCCTCGGTTTCCTGAGCCTGGACTCCAGAGGCAAGGACGAACAGAAGGAGCGTCGCCCCGCAAAAGAGTCTCAAGAACTTTTCAGACCGCATGACTTAGCTGCTCCCTAGTCCTCGTTCAGCGCCGGCGACCCCTTCTCCCTCTGCCTTCCGCCTGGGGAGGCGCTACCGCCCGCTCGATGAAGACAAAAGTCGTCGCGGTGCAGTTGGCCCGAATGGTCGAGGAGGCCGTAGGGCTCCGGTTGGCGGAGATTCTCAACCCGCTGACGTTCACGATTCGCGACAGCTTGCTCAGTCGGTCGAAGAAGTAGGCAAGATTGTGATACGTCCCATCGAGCTCCAAAGTGATGGGCCACCTTGCGTAGAAGTCGACCGGCTGCGTCGCTTCCGGCTTGAAACGAAGTACTTCGAGATTCGACTGGGCGGCGAGGGCCTGTACCTTCCGGAGAAGGTCGTCCACTTCCTTGCTGCTGGGCAGAATCCGCGAGAGCGTTTGCAGTTGGGCTTCCCGCCGCTCGACCTCACGCTTGAACTCCGGCAGTCTGGCAGCCGTAAGCTTGCCAGCCTCCACCCTGTCGGAGAGCTCCTGGCGTTGCTGTTCTTTCGCCGCGATCTCCTCTTGCATGCCACTGTAGATCAGCCAGTGAAAGGCTCCATACGACAGAGCGCCCAAGACGATGAAAAGTGCCAGCTGAGCACCGAAGGATATTTTCGATAAATCCATCGCTATCCTCCTCCCTCACCTGGAGCCGGCGGCTTCCGCCACCTGCTGTTGATCGGCGCCGCCCGGCGGCGTTGGGTTTACTGTTTGGGCGCGCAGTTGAAAGGTCGTGAACTCGTCGGCCTGTCTCGCGTCGATGAGCTCTACGTTTCGGAAGTAGTCGGTGTCCTCGAGCTTTCGGATGTAGTCGGCAATGCTGACGTAGGAGGCCGCCATCCCGTTGACCGACACACCGTTTGCGGACTGGTTCAAGCCGGTTAGCCAAATGAAATCCGGCAGCTGGGCAGACAGCTGGTCCAGCATGATCACCGGCCCTTCCCGCTCGCTCATCAGGCGTTGAATGAGCTCCTCCTTCGCCTGTAGCTGCTGCAACTGCCGCTCGTACTCTTCGACTTGCGCGATGATCGTCGCCAGACGCGCCTGCTCTTGTTCCAACGAAGCGATGTCCTCATCGAGTCGAGCCATGGTTTGCTGTGCCGACCACCACTGCCACCCGATGAACGCCAACGACCCTCCGAGAATCAGTATCGCCAATAGAAGTCCGCTCTTCTCCGAAGGCTCGGAGGGTATTCCCGGCTCGCCGCCGCCGCTGAAAACGCCTCCCCGGGCGGCCGGCTCCTTTGCGCCAAGCAGGTTTACCCGAACCATCAGTCACCCACCTTTCTTAGGGCCAACCCCACCGCAATGGCACAAGCTGGCCCCACTTCCTGAAGATACTCAGCATCGAAGTCCTTGGGGCTGAAACTCACACTCTGAAAGGGATCGAACAGCTCGACACGGGTGTCGAACCGCTCCGACATCTTGTCAGCCAAACCGAAGACCCGCGCGCTACCGCCACTGAGGACGATGAGATCGATTCGATCCTCCGAGGTCGTTGCCTTGAAGAAATCGAAAGTCTTCTGGATCTCCATTAGCACCGTTTCGGTAACCTGGTCGATGATGGGCATCACCGAGTCCATGCCCTGCCCACCCTGCCCGGTTTTCAGGTTCTCGGCCTGCTCGAAACTAACGCTGAGATCCTTCTGGATGGCATCGGTGTACTGGTTCCCCCCGACCGTCGTGATGTCGCGGGTGAAGACCGACTGGTCACCTTTGATGGCATTGATGTTGGCCTGGCTGGCGCCGATGTTCACCAGCGCAACGACCCGCCCCGGGCCCGGCCCATAGTTGACGTCGTAGGCGTTCTGAAGCGCGAAGGCGTCGATGTCCATGACCACGGGGTTCCGGCCCGCCTGGGTGATGACGCTCATGTAGTCGTTGATCTTGTCCTTCTTCGCCGCTACCAAAAGGATATCCATGTTGCCGCCGGCCGCCCCTGGGTCCAGCACCTGGTAGTCGAGATTGACGTCCTGGATGTCGAAAGGAATGTACTGCTCGGCTTCCCAATGGATGGACTCCGCGAGCTCCTGCTCGGTCATGCTCGGAAGCTGAATCTTCTTTACAATCACTGAGTTACCGCTGATGCCTGTCGCCACTTCTTGGGTCTTGATCTTGTATTCCGTAAAGAGCCTGTGGATGGCGTCGATTACCGTGGTGGAGTCCATGATTTGACCATCGACGATGGCCTCGGGAGGGAGTGGCTCGATGCCGACATTGGTCAGCTCCCAGTTGTCCCCCTTGGCCGCCCGGCACTCCACGGCCTTGATGGAACTGGATCCGATGTCCAACCCAACGAGGTTTTTCTTCTTGCCGAACAGAGCCACAGGTTCGTCTCCCGCTACTCAACCCCGATTTGATGAAGACTTAATGGAAGAGAGTTAAAGTACTATGTGAGGCTACAGTATCAAGGTTCGAACTGTCAAGAAAAAAACCCCCATGAACAATAACATGAACATAATGTGAGTTTTGGCTTTGGCTACACATTATGGAGGCATGGCGGGCGATTCGTCAAGGGGGTTTCATGGGTCAGGCCCCCCGTAGGGATCCCCCTACTCTCCTCCTCCTCTGGGGGTCCTCAGACAGGCCGTCCTGGGCTCACAGGTTCAGGAGGTCCCGGCACCCGAGGCTGGCTTTTTCCTTGACAGCACTGCTAAGGACGGTTAGATTGTCAGATTGCCGTCGCGTGGTATGTTCAAGGCTCGTCGACGTTGACGCGCTTCGCGCGCCCGGCAGAGGTCAAATGCAAACATCGTTCGCCAAGAAAGCCGAGATTGAACACAAGTGGTTCGTCATGGACGCCGAGGGACAAGTTCTCGGACGCCTGGCGAGCCGCATCGCGCGCATTTTGACCGGCAAAGAAAAACCCATCTACACTCCTTTCCTCGATACGGGAGACCATGTCATCGTGATCAACGCTGACAAGGTGCGACTCACCGGTGCGAAAGAACAAGACAAACAGTACTACCGGCACTCGGGTTATCCGGGGGGGATTCGGCAGCTTCCCGCGCGCCAAGTGAGAGCTCGGCATCCGGAAAGACTCGTCGAAGCAGCGGTGCGAGGTATGCTCCCCAAGAATCGGCTCGGCAGGGCGCAGTTCCGAAAGCTGAAAGTCTATGCCGGCGCCGAGCATCCGCATCAGGCGCAGCAGCCGCAACCGCTGGGATACCGCGAATCGACGGCTTCTCCAGCGGGCAAAACCAGCGCCGGAATGCAAGGTTAACCCCAGAGCAAGGAAACGTTGGCAGCTACCACTCAGATTCAATACTACGGAACGGGCAAGAGGAAGACTTCGATAGCCCGCGTTTTCCTGCGACCGGGCAAGGGTCAGATCCTGGTCAACGGACGTCCCCTCGAGGACTACTTCCCGAGCGATACCCTCAAGATGGTCGTCAAGCAACCCCTGCAACTGACGGAATCCTCGGACAAGTTCGATGTGCACGCCAAGATTCGAGGTGGTGGGCTCAGTGGTCAGGCGTGGGCACTGCGTCTCGGACTCAGCCGCGCACTTTGCGATTTCAATCAAGAGCTCCGAAGCCGCTTGAAGTCGGCCGGTTTTCTGACCCGGGATGCGCGGATCAAGGAGCGTAAGAAATACGGCCAGCCCGGCGCTCGCAAGCGCTTCCAGTACTCGAAGCGCTGAGCCTGCCTGGAAAAACTCGAAAAGACGGAGGACCATTTTTGGCATCAACTTCGGTATCGATGAAAGAGCTGCTCGAGGCGGGTGTCCACTTTGGACACCAGACCAAGCGGTGGAATCCGAAGATGAAGGAGTACATCTTCGGAGAGAGAAACGGGATCTACATCGTCGATCTCCAAAAGACACTCCGGCTCTTCCGCGAAGCACTCAAGTTCTCGACCCAGCTGGGGGCAGAAAGCAAGACCGTTCTCTTCGTCGGTACGAAGCGGCAGGCCCAAGAAATCGTAGCCGAAGAGGCCGTTCGAGCCGAAATGTTCTTCGTCAACCAGCGTTGGCTGGGTGGGATTCTCACCAACTTCGTCACCGTCCAGAAAAGCATCGCACGGCTGCGAGAGCTGAACGCGATGAAAACCGAGGGCGGCTTCGACGAGCTTTCCAAAAAAGAGGTTTCCCGGTTGGAAAAGGAGCGGAAGCGTTTGGAAAAGAACTTGCGTGGCATCCAGGATATGAACCGCTTGCCCGACGCGGTCTACGTAGTCGACTCGAATCGAGAGGAGATTGCGGTTCACGAGGCCCGTAAGCTCAGAATTCCAGTCATCGCGATCGTCGATACCAACTGCGACCCGGGCAAGGTGGATCACGTTATCCCCGGCAACGACGACGCGCTCCGGGCCATCAAGCTCTTCACGTCTCGCCTGGCCGATGCGATCATCGAAGGTCGACAGATGCGCGAGAGCCTTCCTCCTGAAGGAACCGGAGAAGCTGCGGATTCCGACGACACCGAGAGTGCGAGCGCCAGTCAAGCAGGTCAGGCAGGTCAAGCCAGTCAAGAAAAGAAAGAGGGGGCCCAGTCAACCCAGGAAGCTCCTTCACCCGCCTGACTAATACTGACCACCCAAGACACTCGACACCCCCTTCATTTGAGTGCTCTGCCACCCCTGCATATACTCTCGGATCTATTCTCGCGATGGATTTGGATTTCACTTCGGAGTTAGAATCGCCCGTAATGGGAGAAAGCAGGCGAATCGGTTGAGCGACATATCTGCAGAACAAGTCAAGAACCTGAGGCAGAAAACGGGTGCCGGCCTCATGGAGTGTAAGAAAGCCCTGGTCGAGGCTGGCGGGGACCTGGAGCAGGCGGTCACGGTCCTTCGGAAGCGGGGCCAAGCCGCTGCCGAAAAGAAGGCAGGCCGAACCACCTCCGAAGGCCTCATCGGCTCGTATATTCACGGTGGCAAGATCGGAGTCCTCATCGAGGTCAATTGCGAAACGGACTTCGTGGCGAAAACTCCCCAGTTCCAAGAGCTTGTCAAAGATCTGGCGATGCAGGTGGCGGCGTCCAGCCCCCGCTTCGTTCGCCGAGAGGACGTGCCGGAAGAAGTGCTGGCCAAGGAGCGTGAGATTCTCAAAAGCCAGGCGGAATCCTCCGGCAAGCCAGCCCAAATCATCGAAAAGATCGTCGAAGGCAAGTTGGCGAAGTTTTACTCGGAGACGGTCTTGCTGGAACAGCCCTTCATCAAGAACGCGGACACCACGATCCAGCAACATGTCACGTCGATAATCAGCGTCCTCAAGGAAAACATCCAGGTCCGCCGTTTCGCTAGATTCGAGCGCGGCGAACCGGTGTAGACTAGTGCCTGCGCCGTTGCGGGCTGGCCCGACGCGGGCGACTTCTCGGCGGGCGAACAAGAAAGATGCCGACTCAAAAGCCCATCTACAAACGCGTGCTCTTGAAACTCTCGGGCGAAGCCCTGATGGGAGGGCAAGAGTTCGGCATCGATCCCAAGATATTTCAAATGATGGCCCGCGAGATCCACGAGGTACAGTCCATGGGCGTCGAAACCACGGCGGTGATCGGCGGTGGCAACATCTTTAGAGGGATAGCGCCCTCCGCTCGCGAGATGGACCGCGTGGCCGCCGATCACATGGGAATGCTGGCGACCGTGATCAACGCGCTCGCTCTTCAAGATGCTCTCGAGAAGCTGGGGACACACACTCGCGTCCTATCTGCTATCGAAATGCGTCAGGTGGCCGAGCCATTCATCCGTCGACGCGCGATTCGTCATCTCGAGAAAGGCCGCGTCGTTATCTTCGCTGCCGGCACTGGCAACCCCTACTTTTCCACCGACACCGCTGCCGCTCTTCGAGCAATGGAAATCAAGGCGGAGATCATCCTGAAAGGGACGAAGGTGGCCGGTATCTACTCGGCAGACCCCGAGCGAGAGCCGAACGCCACGTTTTTCGAGACCATCACATACCTCGAGGTCATCGAAAAGGGGCTCAAGGTTATGGACACGACGGCCATATCTTTGTGCATGGATAATCAGCTTCCGTTGATCGTGTTCGATGCGAGAAAGTCGGGCAACATGAAGCGCGTTGTCTGCGGCGAGAAGATCGGCACGATGGTCCGTAGCGGATCCGCCGTGGGCCTGCCTAGCCGGAGATCTTGAAGGAGATCTGGGCCATGTCAAAGGAAATCATCGACGATGCGAAAAAACGCATGGATATGTCAGTCCAGGTCTTGAAAGACGAGCTGGTGACGATTCGAACGGGCCGGGCTTCACTGGCTATCCTCGATGGGGTGACCGTGGACTACTACGGCACGCCCACCCCCGTAAATCAAGTAGCCAATTTGGCGGTACCGGAAGGCAACCTCATCACCGTGCAGCCATGGGAACCCGCGATGTTACCGATTATCGAGAAGGCGATTCTTTCCGCGGATCTGGATCTAAACCCCGCGAACGATGGAAAGATACTACGTATTCCCATTCCCTCTCTTACCGAGGAGAGGCGCAAAACCCTCGTCAAACAAGTCGGCAAGGTCGCCGAGGATGCCCGCACCGCAATCCGACAGGTGCGCCGGGATGCCAACGACCACTTGAAGAAAATGCTGAAAGAGAAGGAGCTCTCGGAAGACGAGGAAAAGCACGCGCTCAAGAAAACTCAGAACCTCACCGATGAACATATCAAGGCGGTGGATGAACTCGCCCATAGGAAGGAGGAAGACCTACTCAAAGTCTGAGGGAGTTTAAGAGACTCCCACCCCGGTATTATCCCCCGATATCCCATGTCCCCCTCCCTCCTTACCCACCTGCAATGCTCGCGTTGCGAGCGTGAGCTCGATCCGGCGCTTCCCCATCGCCTCTGTCTCTGCGGCTCTCCTTTGCTCGCTCGTTACGACCTCCCGAAAGGCCGTCAGGTGTTCGGAAACCCCGCCGTCCTTCGAGACCGACGGTGGGACCTGTGGCGATACGAAGAAATGCTGCCCGTTCGAGAGCCCGAATTCCGCGTGTCGTTGGGTGAAGGAGGGACACCGCTACTCGGAGCCTCTCGATTAGGCGCGCGACTCGGCATGACACATCTTTACATCAAGGACGAATCGCTCAATCCCACGGGCAGCTTCAAAGCGCGCGGGTTGTGCTTGGCGGTATCGATGGCGAAGCAGGTCGGCGTCGAGGAGCTCGCGATTCCGTCAGCCGGGAATGCCGGCGGGGCGATGGCGGCGTATGCGGCGCGGGCCGGTCTTCCTTCTCACGTCGTGATGCCCCGCGACATGCCCCGAGCCAACGTGGCCGAATATGAAGCCTACGGAGCCGATATCCGTTTCGTGGACGGTGTCATTACCGACGCGGGTCGCCTGGTGTCCGAGCTCAGCTCCCAGTTCGGATGGATCTAGGCAACTCCCTGTTGGCCGCCAAACTAGGTGGTTGCTTGAACTGGAGCTAGTCAGGCGGCTCTGATAGATTAGCGGCTCCTGCCAACCGGAACGCTGGGAGCGCGCCCGGGCAAAGACCGGTAGGCCATCATCTCGAATCCAGGGGGAGAGCTCATGAGGAATCTGTTTGGAAGCGGGAGCGCGTTGATGCTCGTCGTGGCCCTGCTCTTCGGGTGCACCCCGTCGCAGCCCGAAGACGGTTCGGAATCCACGGGCAGGAGGTTTTTGAGCATCGGAACGGCGCCTCCCGGGGGTGCGTTTTTCGTCGTGGGAGGAGCGCTGGCAGAAGTCTTGGACGGGTACCAGGCGGAGGCCGGCTGGGAAGTCAACGCCGAGGCGACCAAAGGCTCCCAGGAGAACATCCGTCGCCTCGACACCGGCGAGTTGGATCTCGCGCTCTCCAACTCGGCCATCACGTATTTCGCGGCGCGAGGAACAGAAGGGTGGGAAAAACCCTATCTGATGCGGACGGTGATGACTCTCGCGTCCAACATCGCGCTTTTCATCGCTCCCGCCGATTCGGGGATACGGGAGATTCCCGATCTGAAGGGCAAAAGGGTCGTCGTCGGGCCGGCCGGTGCCGGCTTCGAGTTCTTCGTGGGTCCGCTCCTGGCAGCTCACGGAGTCAGCTATGAAGATTTCACACCCCTCAACAGCACGCAGATGGGATCCGTGGACATGCTGGCCAACGGCTCGGCCGCGGCGGCGTTTATTGGTGGAGCGGTTCCGACGGCCTCCATCACGCAAGCCGCCACGTCCCAAGACATCTTCTTCGTACCTTTTTCCGCGGAAGCGCAGGAATCCGTCGTGCGCGAGTATCCGTTCTTTCGACCGGCGACCATTCCCGCCGGAACGTATCGCAGTCAAGACGAAGATTTCCACGGCTTGGACGTGGGCTCGATGCACTTGATCGCGAACGCCGCCGCGGACGAAGAGCTGATCTATCAAGTGGCGCGAACCATTTACGAGAATCGTGAGCGCGTCATCGAGAAACACGCCGCCGGTCGATCCATCAACCCGGAGAACGTAGTTCGCGACACCGGAACACCGTTTCATCCGGGTGCCATTCGCTACTATCAGGAAATCGGCATCTGGCCCGGAGAACCGGACGCCGAGAGCCAAGCCGCGGCGGGAGCTTCACAGAGCCAGTAGTCGAATCATCCCATGTCGAGCGGGCCGCGCCAGCACGTGATCCGTGTGCTCGCGATCCTTCTCTGTGTCTTCACCCTGTTCGAGGTCAACTACCCCCACCTGTCGCCTCAATCTCAGCTAGCCATCTTCGCCATGCTGGGGATCGTCCTTTGCTTCCTAACCGTGCCGGCCATCCTGGTCGAGCCGGAGGTTTTCCTACAACTGACGCGATGGAAGGGCGGTCGCCTCGGGCGGATGCTGGATATCGCCCTAGCGCTCGCGACGGGCGTGACTTGCCTCTACATCGTCGTGCAAACCGAACCGTTCTTCCAGCGCTTTTGGTTGGATGGGCGATCGCTGGGCAATCGGGCCGGGGCGGAAGTCGGGCTCGACTTCGCCGTTGGGCTGGTCGGAATCCTGCTCGTCCTCGAGGTGACGCGCCGGTCGATCGGTGTCGCCTTGCCGCTGCTAGCAGCCACCTTCCTAGGTTACGCCTATTTCGGCGCGTACTTTCCCGACTGGCTCTTTCCCCATCGCGGCTATTCCGTCGATCGGATCGTCGCCCAGACCTTCCTTCACAGCCAAGGAGTCTTTGGCGTCGCGCTCCAGGTGATGTTCAGCTACGTTTTTCTCTTCGTGCTCTTCGGAGCTCTGCTCGAGGCGACCGGCGCCACGCAGTTTATCGTCACGTATGCGCAAAGACTTCTCCTGGGCACGCGGGGTGGTGCAGCCAAGGTGGCGATACTCAGTAGCGGACTCATGGGGTCTTTGTCGGGCAGCGCGGTGGCCAACGCGGCAACCACCGGGACCTTCACCATTCCCCTCATGCGGAGCTCCGGATTCAGTCCCCACATCGCGGCGGGAGTGACGGCGGCGGCGAGCTCTGGCGGCGCGCTTGTTCCACCCGTCATGGGGGCCGGCGCCTACATGATGCTCGAGATCATCGACCCTCCGGTGACCTATCTTCAGATCGTCCAGGCCGCCATCATACCGGCCGTCCTCTACTACTTGGCGTTGTTTCTCATCGTCCACTTCTACGCGATGCGGGTGGGCGCGGCTGACGCCACCGGACAAGCCGGCCCGGCCAGGCCGGCTTCCGCCCCCGAGGCAAAGGGACTCGGTTTCGAAGGCATCGTGTTCTTCAGTGCGCTGGGCTCGCTGATCTTCTTCCTCCTTTCTGGATATACCGTGTTTCGGGCCGTCACGCTTGCCTTGGGAGTCGTCGTGATCGTGAGCCTCTTCCATCCCCGCACGCGCATCAACGCCAAGCGCATCGCGGAAGCGATGGTGAAGGCCGCGCAGGGCGGCATCGCCTTGATATCGGCTTCGGCCTGCGTCGGAATCATCCTCGGCGTGGTGACGCTTACCGGCATTGGAACGAAGTTCCCCTCCGCCATCCTCGCGTTGGCCGGCGAGAGCCTTACCCTGGCTCTCGTCTTGATCATGGTGGGCTCCATCGTCCTCGGTATGGGCCTGCCATCCGCCGTTTGTTATCTCCTCATGGCCACGCTCATCGGCTCGATTCTGAGCCAGTTGGGTGTGGTTCCCCTGGCGGCCCATCTCTTCATTTTCTATTTCGGAATGATGTCGATGGTGACGCCACCCGTGGCACTCGCTGCCTACACCTCCGCTTCGATCGCGGGCGCGCGAATCATGCCCACCGCCTTCGCCTCCTTCCGGTTTGCCCTCGTCGGGTTCACGCTACCCTTCATGTTCGTTTTTCGTCCCGAGCTCCTGCTCTTGACCGAGGCCGGAGAGACGCCGCACTTTGCGAGTGTTGCGGTCGCGGTGGCGGTTGCCATTCTCGGCATCATCCCCTTGGCTGCCGGGATTGCGGGACACCTCTGGACCCCTCTTTCCGTGGCGAGTCGGGTGAGCCTTTTCCTTGCCTCTGCTCTGCTCTTGACACCCGTGCAGCAAGACTGGACTGGCGGCTTGCGGCTCTCGGTCTTCGACGTCCTAGGCGCCGGGGTATTGGGCGCGGTCGTCTTGGCGCAATGGAGGCGGAAGAAAGCGGACGGCGGCTAAACGCATCCTGTCTCCGCGAGCTCGGCTAGTGCCCTGTATCAGTGGATCGTTGCCTAAGGCTCGAGGCCATTTTGTGTGCTGGCGAGGCGTGCCGACGAAGTCATATCTGGATATTTCGAGCCGCCTTCCGCAGCGAGCCTGTCGAGCGGAGGGCTAGGCCGAAGGCCGAACTGCAACGATGGCGCAACGAAGCCAGCGGGCAAAAGGGGCCGAGAATTAGGTGACGAACTACTGATACAGGGCACTATGATAGGGACGACCCATGTTGGCCCTCGTTGGTTACTCCCTTTTGGTCCTCGGCATTGCCCTCTACTGGGGAACGCTGAACCTCCTAGGGATCTTCCGGCGCGTTCCGGTCGAGCAGTACGGCGCCTTCGCCGGCGCGGCCGGGATTGGTCTTTACGCGTTGGTTCGCGACCCTTCCTTGCTCCATGGGGCTTTGTTCGCGATGGGGATCTCGTTTCTGGGAGGGCTCGTCTGGTACGTGCACTGGGGGTCGATCTTCCCTCGGGAGAATCTGGCACTCGTCGTCGGCGATCACTTTCCCGAGATCTCCCTTCCCGATTCCGAGGGCCAGGTGTTTCACTCGCGAAGCTTGGAGGAAGTGGGATGGCGCTCTATCTCTTTTTCCGGGGCGACTGGTGGTGACCCTTCTGCACGACGGAGCTGGGTCAGCTCCATAAGTTTTACCGGAAAGTCACCGAGACCGGAGTCCGTGGGATGTCCCGGCCGCTGTTGAATTTGGTCGGGTAGCGGCGGCACCTGTGAATACTCTTAGGCAGCAAACTCATCGCTGTCAAGAGATTTCTGTTTGCTTCTAAGCGCGTGAACGAGAGCGCCCATATGGCGATAGCCTTTGATACGCCGGAACTTTTTCTGCGCGGTGACGACGCCAAGAGCGGTCCATCGGCGAACCATGGAAGGACTCTACCAACGCTTGACGTTTCTCGATACTCTGCGAATGGTTCCGTTGAGATTCTCAATGGCGTTCGTCGTGGCAAGAGACTGGCGAAGTAAGGCGGGCAGCGCGAGCTTCACGACCGTGAGTGTCTCTTCCATCCCTTCACGAAGGCTTCCGGCAGCTTCGTCGTAGCCGTTTCGCTCGAGCCACGACACCAATGCCTGAAGTCGCTTGCGCGCCTTGTCGGCACTCTTGCACTTGTAGGCTTCCTTCATCGTCTGGAGCACGTAGGCGTGACGAGACTTGGGAAGGTACGAGCGAAGATTCCGGAGTTTATGGATCTGGCACCTTTGGATGACCGCGAGGTCCCCCAAAACGTCGACGAGTGCCTTGCGGATGCCTTTGCCTCCGTCCACTACGCAGAGAATCGACTCATCGACGCGCAAGCCTCGCTCGAGAAGGTCCTGCAACATCGCGGTGCACACCCGAGAGTTCTCCGTCGAGCCCAGCCATATACCCAGGGGCACCTTCGTTCCATCTATTGTGATACCGAGAGTTACGACGACGGTCTGTCCGGCCACCTCAAGGCCATCCAGCATCAGTGCCGCAAGCTCGAACTCCTCTAGCCGCCGAGACAGGTATTCCTCGAGCTTCTTAGTCGTCTGGCTCACGAGGTGACGGCTGGCGGCACTCTTACTCGTGCCACGAGACTTCAACTTGGCCGCGGGTTTGTCCAGACTCGATTCGTAATTTCGGGTCGATACCCCCACCAAGATCTGATTCAACACTCGCTCTGGAAGCGGGTCTTCTTCGCGGAAGGCTTCGAAGTGTGGAAGCGACGCCTCCTCGCCCGACTTCGAGCGAACTCGAGGTCGCGACACTTGGATGCGACGACCACCGAAGCTCAGCTCTCCGTTCGTGCTCCCCCAGTGGTTATGAGTTCGCTCCTTCTCGTGCTTGCCCTTGAGCCCCGCGATCTCCTCGGCGTCCTCTCTGAGCAGTAGGTGCAGAGCTGTCAGTCCTTGCTCGTACACCCATTCCGTCAGATCCGCCTTCGTGGCCGCGATCCCAGCTATCATCGGTAGCAGTATCTGACCGACTTGGCCAACTACCTTGCCCGTAGGCGAGTGCGTTTGCTTTCTTACTGGCTTCTTCGATTTCCTAGGCATTGGTGGCTCCTTGTCCCCCTCTGGAGACGGTTTATTGGCAGACCTATTCTTAGGCCGGCCAAAGAGCCGCCGCTACCCCAAATTCAACATCCGGCGGGACATCCCCGGAGTCCGCGTTTTCGCCATCAGCGTAGACCCGCCTGAGACTCAGGCGGCGTTTCGCGCCCACCTAGGCGCCGAGTTCACGTTTCTCTCCGACCAGGAGAAACGGCTCATCGACCGGCTCAACATCCGACACTCCGACCAATACCGAAAAGCAAATCTCGCGTTTCCGACTGCGATTCTGGTGGATAAATACGGCATCGTCCGCTGGATCTACGAGATGCCTTATGGAAACACACGGATGACGCCGCACGAGCTGTTCGAGGCCATCGAGCGTATGACGCTCGAAGAGCAGAATCGCGAGCTCTTGAGGGCGAGGGCGGTCAGCCAGGTCGTACGGCAGGTATTCCTGATGGAAAGAAGCGCCGATTTGGCCAAGGCGATCCGCGTGATGCAGGATGAGCTCCATGGGCTGGGCCTGGCGTTCTCACTATGCTCGATCACGATCTTCGATGAAGAGGCGGATACACTACGAATCTACCGTGACGCGCCAGAGCGTCTAACCAAACCGACGGGCAATCTGGCTCTGTCAAACTTACCGGAGTTCCCAGAAATGGTTGCCGCGTGGCGGGAACATCGAGTCTTCCAGACAAACGTCGGTCGCCACGGGCAGACAAACGTCGGTCACGAAGGGGGTGAGTCGCGGGGGTTGCCCACGAGCTCAACACGCCCATGGGAGCCCTCGATAGCAACGCCCAAGTCGCCGAGCACGCGCTGGCGCAGGTTCGCAGTGTGATGGAAGGCAATAAGCACTCTAGCGAACCGGCACGAGCGCGAATCGAGAAGTCGCTGGCGCATCTCGAAGAGATGAATGCGGTGAATCGAGTCGCCTGTAGGCGCATCATCCGGATCGTGGACAATCTCCGCAGCTTCGCCCGACTCGATGAAGCGGAATGGAAGAGGGCCGACTTGAAGAAGGCGCTCGAAGACACCTTGGAAATCGTCCGGCCCGAGTTTGGGGATCGGATCGAGGTCGTCAGATCCTACGGCGATCTTCCTGACGTTCCTTGCTATCCGAAGCAGCTCAACCAGGTCTTCCTCAGCCTCCTGATGAACGCCTCGCAGGCAATCGACGGTGAAGGTGAGGTTCGAATCGAGACATCTCGGCTGGCGGATCGGGCGGTGATCAAGATTTCGGACAGCGGGCACGGGATTCCTTCCGATCAGATCGAACGGATTTTCGATCCCGGCTTCACCACGCGGGGAGTAGGGGTGGGTACAGGCTTGGGGCTATCCATCTCCTATCGAATCATCGAGAACCATAACGGGAGGATTCACGTCGAAAGCCAAGTTGGCGAAGGGTCGGTCTTTACGATAGAAATACCGCTCCATGCCGACCCGCCTCAACCCCCTGCCCAGACCTCCTAGTGGACTGTAACAACTGAACGTTTAGTGGTTTTAATGCGTCGTGACGGATCGTTGTAGGTCCACTTCACGGGCTTGGGGTCTTCGTTGTACTTGCGAATGTAGCGCATGATCTTGCGGGTCAGGTCGTGGGTTGACGTGAACACGCCTCGATGGATCAGGGCACGCTCGATCTTGGAGAACCAGAGTTCGATTTTGTTCAGCCAGGAGGAATATGTGGATGTGAAGTGGAGTCGGACTTTTGGGTTGGCCTCGAGGAACTGTGCGACCTTGGCGGTCTTGTGAGCCGACAGATTGTCGAGGATGACATGTATTTCGCGCTTTCGCTTGTGGCTCGCAACCAGCTGCTCCAAGAAGGCGACGAACTCCTGGCTGGTATGGCGGCGGACAGTCTTGCCCAAAACCACCCCCGTCTTCGTGTCGAAGGCGGCGTAGAGAGAAAGCGTTCCATGCCGGACGTACTCGAAACCGTGTCGCTCGGCCCGCCCGGGAGACAACGGCAAGATCGGGTCCCGTCGATCCAGGGCTTGGATCGCCGTTTTCTCATCAATACAAAACACCGCAGCGTGCTGAGGTGGATTCATATATAGACCGATGATATCCGCTGCCTTGCTTTTCGTAACTCCCGCACCACCTTCATGCGCGAGTCCAGCGGCACCATGCGGGGCCACGCCATCGATGAGGAGGGCTGGGGTTTCATCGAGGTCGATCGCCTCGGGCTCTCTCGGCTCGAGGAGGCAATCGGAGATCGTCTTCGAGTCTACCAGCCGGGCGTTGGTGCGGATTGGCGCCAGGTCTTCCGCATCAATTCCAACTCGTCCAATCTGTCAGGCTCGTCAGGCGACCTTACCGAGCAGATGGAGTTCGTTCGGCCGGACGACGGCAACCCGCACGACTGGACCGTCTTCCGTGTCCCGCTGCCGGCGCCCCTCGCGCCCGGAGAGGCGATCGCACTCGATTTCGAGTTCCGGGCACAATCGCCTAGTCCCCCTTTCGCGCGCACCGGCGCCAAGGAGGAATACTTCTTCGTCGGCCAATGGTTCCCAAAGATTGCAGTCTACGATCGCGGGGAATGGAACGCCCACCAATTCCACTACAACTCCGAGTTCTTCGCCGACTACGGCGTCTACGACGTGCGGATGACGCTGCCGACCGATTTCGTCGTGGGGGCCACCGGCACGGAAGTGGAGGTGGCCGATAACGGGAACGGAACGGCGACACATTATTACCACGCCGAAGACGTCCACGACTTTGCTTGGACCGCGAGTCCCGAGTTCCGCGTCTTCGAAGGTGAAGCGCAAGACGTGGAGATACGCGCTTTATTTCAACCCGATCATGCAGCCCAGGGTGAGCGGCACGTTGAGGCGGCCAAGGTGGCCATCGAGTATTTTCAGACCATTACGGCGACTATCCCTATCCCAACTTGACGGTCGTGGATCCGCGGCGAGGCGCCGGCGGTTCGGGTGGCATGGAGTATCCCACGCTCATCACCGCCGGAACCCATTACAACTTACCCGCGGGCTTGCGTAGCGTCGAGATGGTCATCATTCATGAGTTCGGTCACAACTACTGGTATCACCTGCTCGCCAGCAACGAGTTCGAAGAAGCCTGGATGGACGAAGGCATCAATACCTATACCGAGGGCCGGGTGTTCGAAGAACATTACGGAGGGTATGTCATCGACCTTCTGGGCTTCAAGCTGAGCGAAGAGCAAGGAAACCGCGTGAACCATATCGTCGCTCCCAAGTCGGATCCGATCTACCGAAAGGCCTGGGAGAATTACGACCGAAACAGTTATGGTGCGAACTCCTATTCGAGGCCGGGACTCGTCTTGCAGACGCTCCGCAATTACCTGGGGCCGGAGACGATGAACGATGCGATGCGCGCCTATGTGAGCCGCTGGCGCTTCAAGCATCCGAAGACAGGGGATTTCGTCCAGGTGATGAGCGATGTCGCTGGTGAAGATCTGAACTGGTACTTCCATCAGGCGCTCTTCACGAACGCCGTCCTGGATTACGCGGTCTCGAACCTCAAGAGCGACGAGCTCCAAGAAACGGGATACGATTTCGACCGCTCCGTGGAGGCGCCTTGGAGCGTGTCGAAAGAAACCGACGAGGACTCGGTCCCTCCTGATGCCGATCGAAAAGAAACCGATGCCGCAAAGCTCTACATGAACGAGGTCAGCATTCGGCGTCTGGGCGAGTTCAGATTCCCGGTCGAGATAGAAATTGTCTTCGAAGACGGCGAGGTGATACGAGAGAGCTGGGACGGCCATGAGCTCTGGAAAAAATTCGCCTACCAACGGCCGGTCCGGCTGTCATCGGCGACGGTCGATCCTGACAAGAAGATCCCGCTCGACATCAGCTACACGAACAACAGTCGGACTCTCGAGCCCCGTGCACTCGGCATCAACAAGGTCGTCGCACGTTGGTCGTTCTGGTGGCAGTGCCTTCTCGATCTTTTGACCCTGTAGTGTTGGTCTTCGATATCGCTATGATTTGGAGCTCTCTGAAATCGGGTCTGGGGCGGGCGTGGTCGACCAAGCGCCTGTTGCTCGTTCTCTATCTGGCAAGCCTCCTGGCTGGACTGTCCGTCGCGCTTCCCTTGCGAAAGGTGCTAATGGGTTTCGGGGGTTCCTCCTTGGCGGGCTCGGAGCTCGTCCATGGAGTAACTGTCGATTTCCTGGCCGAGCTCATCACGGCGAACCGAGCGGCAGCGCCCGCGCTCGTCGGTATGCTCGTGTTCGGCTCCATCGCTTCTTGGTTGCTGTCCCTCTTTCTGTCGGGAGGTGCGCTCGCGATTCTCGCCGGCGACGGACGATATCGAGCCGACGAGTTCTGGGGCGCGGCGGCGAAGTTCTTTGGCCGTTTTCTTCGACTGACCCTCTGGAGCACGCTGGTTCTAGCCGCGCTTTCCCTGCTGCCCGTGAGCACTCGGTGGACTGAGGGGCTGGTCTTCGGCTCCGATCCTTACCAGTACGTCTCCTACTGGGGGACCTGGATCCGTGCTGGAGTCATCCTCGTCGCTCTCTTTTTTTTCAGAATCTGCTTCGACTACGCGCGCATACACGCCGTCATCCACGACGAGACGAAAATGCGTCGTTCCCTGTGGCATGGCGTGCGTTTTGCGGTTCGAAATCCGATTCGGACCGTGGGACTGGCTGTCTCCATCGTGGTACTGGGCGCGGTTGCGCTTCTTACGTACCTTCCGATCTCTGCCGCACTCGATGGATCGACCATGAGTCTGGTGGTGACCGCGATCGTGGCCCAGCAACTCTACGTCTTGTGGCGTGTTGGCATGCGAGTCACGAGGTATGGAAGCCAGATCGCGCTCTACAAGACGCTGTCAGGCGACAGGGACGCCGCACCTGCTCCGAACCGCCAGCCAGCCGCGCAAACCGTTGCAGAAGCGACCTAAGCTATCGAGGGAAGAACTTCGCAGTCGCCGCCTCTTCAGGAGGTCGCGTTAGCAACGACACCGCTACCACGGCCAACGAGCTGCCGAGCACGATCACAACCACCGGAAGGATGCCCGTCCCGCCCACCGAGTACTCGCCTGGCACACCGAGAGAGTCGAGAAAGAAATAGACCCAGAGAACGGCAACAAGAAGGACCGCCGCCATCGCGCCTTCCTTCGTGCTTCGTTTCCAAAAGAGTGCCGCAAGGATGATGGGGAACAACCCCGTATAACCGGTCAAAGACCACACGCCGAGGCTGAAAATGGACTGGTCGGTGAGCATCGAGAAAACGAAGGCCAGCGCCAAGAGCACCATGACGAACAGACGCCCGAAAAGAACCTGTTGCTTTTCCGAGAGCCGGTCGTGGAATCCGTAGTGACGCACGATGTCTTGAGTGAACATCGTGCCGGTGGCCAGCGTCTGGGAATCGAGAGACGACATGATGGCGGCGAAGACACCGGCCGCCAGGAACCCCGCCAGAACGCCCCCGGCGTTATCGAGAATGAGCTTCACCAAGATGGGACCGTCTAGAGGCGCCTGGTAGTCGATATTCCCTATCGTCCCCAGCACGACCATGGGAACCCATACCAGCGTGATGCACAAGGGATAGAAGACGATGCTGTAGCGAAACGATCGCGCGTCTTTCGCTGAAAGCCAGTGACTAAAAATGTGTGGAAAGACACCGACCGAGAATGGGAGGAGGAGGAAAGAAAACACCCGGTAGCGAAGGTGCGAATCGTGGCTGCTGTCCCCTATCGCGAGTAAAGAAGGGTGGGTCTCGGCTAGCGTTGCCATCGCGCCCCGGAGCCCCCCGTAGTTGTTTAGGATGACGAGGAAGGTAACGCCGCCCACGATCATGAAAACCAGGGTCTGGAACGTGTTGGCCCAGGCCGTGCTGCGCATGCCGCCATAGCTAACGTAGATGAACACCACGCCGCAGATGAGCAAGCTTCCAATCCATGAAGCAACGCCTTGCTCCGGCCCCCCGGTAATGGCCTGCAACGCGTCTCCTCCCCCTTTCACACCGATCAAGACATAGGGAAGCATGAGAGAAACCAGGACGACAAACAGGAACAGACCAAGCAGATCTGACTCGTATCTCTCGCGAAAGAATTGCACTTGGGTCAGATACCCCTCTTTTTTGCCCAACCACCACAGCCGAGTCCCAACGAAATAGATGACCAGTGGGATGACGAGTGACGAGCTCGATCCCATCAGAATAAACACGATGATGCCTTCTCGATACGCCTGCCCGGAAGCCCCCAACATGGTGAAGGCAGTCATGTTCGTTCCAAAGAGGGTCATCAAGAGCACGAAGGGTCCGATGGTGCGACTCGCCAAGAAGTAGTCTTCTCCGGTTCCGCGGAAGGTCCGATGGGCGAGAGTCCCGACGATCAGGACAACGACGAGATAGGCGAGGATGATGCCGAGGATCATACCGGAGCTCGAGTCAATCTTTGTCGAGGTAGCGCGGCCAAGCTAGCAGAACGACGACGATCATGATTGCGGAAAGGAGAAGACTCAGAATCAAGTGGTAGAAGAGATTGACCGGGAGTCCAAGAACGAGGCGGGCGTCGCTCCAGAACCACGAACCTTGATGAAGAAGGACCAGAGACGGCGCCAGAACCAAAAACCAGAAATTCGACGACTTCAAGATCGGGCTCGAGTGAAAGGAGTAGGCATCGCAGCGAGCGATGTTAGTTCGAAGATGGGAGGTCGTGCAATCGGAAAGCCAGGATGGGAATGACGGTTAGGGAGCCGCCGCGCTCCGCGGTTGCTCGCGAAGGGACCGAATCTCCCGGCCTAGCTCATGCACGGCCATCGCGTAGTACGCGCTTCGGTTGTAACGAGTGATGACGTAGAAGTTGTTCAATCCCAGCCAGTACTCGGGCCCGTCCGGCCTCGTCAGGCTGAAGAGGATCGCCGCCTCGCTACCAAGGAGCTCCTCGGTCGGCGTGACACCGAGCCACTTCCACTGCGCCACGAGGTAGTTGAGCTCCAGCCCCGAGTTCGCGTAGGGCAAATAGTGCTCCCCGGCGACGCGAGCACGAATCACCGTGCGCTCGCCGGCGCGCCATCCGTGGCGATTCAAGTAGTTTGCAACGCTACCAATGGCGTCGGCCGTATTCCGAAACAAGTCTCGGCGACCGTCGCCGTCGAAGTCCACCGCGAAGTAACGGTAGCTGCCCGGCATGAACTGCGCGATTCCCATCGCTCCCGCGTAGGAGCCTCTGGCATCCAGGGCGCCTATCTCTTCTTCTCGAGTCAGCAGCAGGAACTGTTCGAGCTCGGCACGAAAGGTGTCCGCGCGCGGTGGATACTGGAAAGCGAGCGTGGTGAGAGCATCGAGGACCCGGAAGCGGCCGGTGTTTCTTCCGTAGTGGGTCTCTATTCCGATGATGGCCGTGACGAGCTCTTCGGGAACGCCGTAAGACTCCCGCGCCTTCGCCAGCGTTTCCGCGTTCTCGTTCCAGAACCGAACCCCTCTTTGAACGTGATCCGCGTTCACGAACAATAATCGGTAATCGTCCCAGCTCTTGCGCCTGGCGGACTGGGTCATCGCGTCGATGATCCGCGGCTGGAATTTCGCCTGGTTGAAGAGCCCCTCCAAGGAGGCGATATCGAACCCGTGCTTTTCCGCCATGGAGTCGATGAAGAGCTGGAGCTCGCGATTGGGGACCGGCGACGAGCTCTCGGCGGCCGTCCCCTCGGAAGCCGCCACCACGAAGACAGCGGCGACGGCCGCGGCACCTCGAGACCATCGGACGAGCTCTCGGGCGCCGCGGGTGAGCCCCCACACGTTGCGCTCGCTCAATCTTGCCATCGCCTTTCTTTACGCGGGCTTCCCAATATTCGCATTCACTATTCAAGTCGTATGCCAGACCACCGCCGAAACGAATTCTAGACGGAGACAGGCGCCATCGAGCTCCTCTCGGGGGTGTACTTCATTATATACTCAGTGAACACCATCAACACGACAAGGGAGTGATCCAATGAGACGACAGTTCTTGGTCTGGGCTCCGCTCTTCCTCTTGGCGGTCGTTTCTTGCGACTCCGGCGAACGGCAGGAGCCGAATCTCGGAGATAAGACGGTTGCTAGGATCAACGATACAGCGATGAATGTGTACTTCATCAACATCAAATCCGCTGCGCGGAAATACCGCGCGGATCGCGGTGGCTATCCGGCAACCGTCGACGAGCTAGTGGCGGAGGGCTTCCTCCGTGCACCGTCGGCGACCGACCCTTGGGGCAACCCCTGGGCTCTTGACACGAGCAGTGGCGAGCTAGTCGTCATCAGCTACGGTGCCGACGGGGTCCCGGGCGGCCGGGAGGAAGCCCGAGATCGCAAATCCCTATAGGGCGTCTGACACGGCTTAACAGCAGCAGCCAAGCTAAATGACGCCAGAATAGCACCTCATCGCTGCGACGAGTGAACCCGCTAAATCGCCTTTCTTGAACAGATTTCAACAGATCTGTCTCTGGTTACTGGTACAGGCCTCGGCGTGACATACTGGGGAACGTGTGTATTGTCTGTAAGGCTTATGAGGCCCATAAGACTTGACGGGGATGTCCCGGCCGCTGTTGAATTTGGTCGGGTAGCGGCGGCACCTGTGAATACTCTTAGGCAGCAAACTCATCGCTGTCAAGAGATTTCTGTTTGCTTCTAAGCGCGTGAACGAGAGCGCCCATATGGCGATAGCCTTTGATACGCCGGAACTTTTTCTGCGCGGTGACGACGCCAAGAGCGGTCCATCGGCGAACCATGGAAGGACTCTACCAACGCTTGACGTTTCTCGATACTCTGCGAATGGTTCCGTTGAGATTCTCAATGGCGTTCGTCGTGGCAAGAGACTGGCGAAGTAAGGCGGGCAGCGCGAGCTTCACGACCGTGAGTGTCTCTTCCATCCCTTCACGAAGGCTTCCGGCAGCTTCGTCGTAGCCGTTTCGCTCGAGCCACGACACCAATGCCTGAAGTCGCTTGCGCGCCTTGTCGGCACTCTTGCACTTGTAGGCTTCCTTCATCGTCTGGAGCACGTAGGCGTGACGAGACTTGGGAAGGTACGAGCGAAGATTCCGGAGTTTATGGATCTGGCACCTTTGGATGACCGCGAGGTCCCCCAAAACGTCGACGAGTGCCTTGCGGATGCCTTTGCCTCCATCCACTACGCAGAGAATCGACTCATCGACGCGCAAGCCTCGCTCGAAAAGGTCCTGCAACATCGCGGTGCACACCCGAGAGTTCTCCGTCGAGCCCAGCCATATACCCAGGGGCACCTTCGTTCCATCTATTGTGATACCGAGAGTTACGACGACGGTCTGTCCGGCCACCTCAAGGCCATCCAGCATCAGTGCCGCAAGCTCGAACTCCTCTAGCCGCCGAGACAGGTATTCCTCGAGCTTCCTAGTCGTCTGGCTCACGAGGTGACGGCTGGCGGCACTCTTACTCGTGCCACGAGACTTCAACTTGGCCGCGGGTTTGTCCAGACTCGATTCGTAATTTCGGGTCGATACCCCCACCAAGATCTGATTCAACACTCGCTCTGGAAGCGGGTCTTCTTCGCGGAAGGCTTCGAAGTGTGGAAGCGACGCCTCCTCGCCCGACTTCGAGCGAACTCGAGGTCGCGACACTTGGATGCGACGACCACCGAAGCTCAGCTCTCCGTTCGTGCTCCCACAGTGGTTATGAGTTCGCTCCTTCTCGTGCTTGCCCTTGAGCCCCGCGATCTCCTCGGCGTCCTCTCTGAGCAGTAGGTGCAGAGCTGTCAGTCCTTGCTCGTACACCCATTCCGTCAGATCCGCCTTCGTGGCCGCGATCCCAGCTATCATCGGTAGCAGTATCTGACCGACTTGGCCAACTACCTTGCCCGTAGGCGAGTGCGTTTGCTTTCTTACTGGCTTCTTCGATTTCCTAGGCATTGGTGGCTCCTTGTCCCCCTCTGGAGACGGTTTATTGGCAGACCTATTCTTAGGCCGGCCAAGGAGCCGCCGCTACCCCAAATTCAACATCCGGCGGGACATCCCCAAACCCCTACACGACGGTGGAAATGCCCATGGTTCTCTCTCTGAGGATTCGGCGCTACAATGATTCCCCTGGCCGGAGGGATGGCCGAGTGGTTGAAGGCGGCGGTCTTGAAAACCGTTGACCGAAAGGTCCGGGGGTTCGAATCCCTCTCCCTCCGCCACCTAGTCTGCCCAATTGTGGCACTGCAGAGACGGGTGAGATTTTCCGCACTGTTGGCAGGGTTTTGCAGGGGTAGGTGGCACCAGAGACGCGCTAGAAGGGCCGAACGGACCTCATTTTCGGGTTTCGTCTCTAATCTCGATTTTCGAGTGCCACGTTTGCGCCAAATAGGAGATGGGCGCTGACCCGGCCGTGTGGCGACCGCAAAGAGGCCACCCGAGAGGCCCAGAATCGAGGCCGGCGCTACCGTGGCGCAGCAGGCTAGCAAGTTCTGGTCCAGGTGCGGCCCGGGCCTCATTGATGTCTATCTTTCCCCAGGCCTCGATCCAGATATTCGCCCGGGGAGCGTGGCATCCCGTTTCTCGACGGTGTTTCCCTGTGCGTACCGGAAAACTCGAATCGCCGGCCGCAAAGTCACCCTCCCAGGGCATTGGTGTCATCTCGTTCGAATATACGAGGATCTCCACGACCGCCCAGGATCAGCCCTGGCGTCCAGAACAAATAGGCCGAATATTCGAAACCAGGCACAAGAGCGAGCCTCTCCACGTTCCTAAGACGCCGGTGGCACCGACGGGTCAACCGGTACGGAGCAGCCAATCGTGGCAGGTCTAAACCGTGCAATCAACGCTGGATCGACTTTTTGCGGAGCACAGCGACCCCGAGCGCGGGCAGTACGGGTACGCTGATCACACGTTTCGCCATCCGCACTTTCAGGTGGAAGCCGTCCAGGTAAACGATCGCGTAGACCTCCTCGCTGAGAGCACGGTTCTGCCATTCCTCGAAGCGCTCCTTCAGCCGGCTAACCACGCGAGACACCGCGCTCTTCGATAGGTGCTCCTCACCGAGCAGTGGTTTCAGCGCTTTGCGGATCCGGCGGCTATTCGCGCCCGACAAGTACGTCCCCAAGATCGCCTCGTCGACCTCACGAGTCCGGCGCGCGTACCGGGGCAACAGCTCGCTCCTGAACTCTGTCGTCTCTCCCGTTTCCTCGTCTCGCACGCGGGCTCGTGGCACACGGAGCTCGCGAGTTCCCACCGACGTCGTCACGCGACGGGTTTCGGCTCCGTTGCGATATCCACAGCGGTCTTCTGCACGCTCGTAGCTACCACACTCCAGCGCTTGGTTGACTTCTTCCTCGAGCACGACCTCGATCGCCTCCAGTACCCGCTTACGCAGCCGGAGTTGGACGAACTCCCGGTACTCGCTTACAGACTCCTTCGATATGGTGGTAGGCTTCTTCATGGCGTAATCTTCCTCCTCGCCTTTCCAGGCGCGGTTTCGTTTTGCTTAACCGGAGGTTACGCCATTCTTATTTGCACGGGAAGCGGGACGGACCCAAAGTTAGCATCGCTTATGGCAACTAATCTCGACCGATACAAGAAGGATCTAGAAATTCTTGTCACGGTCGGCGAAGCCTTGGAGGCCGCGATCAAGGTTGAAGAGCTTTCGGACGAACTCCAATCAAGAGAAAGCGACGAGGGTAAAGAGGATCTGAAGAAATTGGTCAACCGTTTGCCGTCGTTCAACTCCGAATACCAAACGTGGTATTCGGAGGCGAAAGCCCTTATAAAACAGCTCTTGCCAGACCGACTCGACGATTTCGTTCGTTACTATGAAAAGCCAAGACATCGGAGAAACATTAACTATGAAAACTATCGCATCGAAGACCGTCTTCAAGGATTGACTATCAAGCGTGGTTTGGTGGTCGTTAGTCCACATGCCGCGATCCCGCACTTCCAACAGCAGTTGAACATTGTGAAGGCGGTGAAAGCACGATTCGAGAGTTCGCTATTCGATATTCAACAACTCGTTACAGCAGACCTCTTCAATTCAGAACTCGACGCCGCGTCGGAGCTAGCGAAGAAGAAGTTTCTGCGGGCTGCTGGAGCGCTCGCAGGAGTCGTCTTAGAGAAGCACCTGCGCCAAGTTTGCAAGAGTCACTCGGTAGCAATTCGGAAGAAGAAACTAACTATCAATGACTTCAACGAACTGCTCAAAAAGGCAGATGTAGTGGATGTTCCGATGTGGCGATTCATTCAGCATCTAGCGGATTTGAGAAATCTCTGTGACCATGATAGGGAATCCGAACCCACGAACGCTCAGGTCGATGAACTGATTTCTGGAATCAACAAGATTATCAAGACGGTGTTCTAACAGCCTCTGGAGAAATAGCCCGTACGTGGTCCGATCCCGTCCTGTTGACGTGCTCCCCGAAAACTAGGACAAAGCCGAGTTGAATCGGAGCTGAGATAATGGCCGCGAAGAGGAGCGGTCATGAAGAGGAAGCGATTCACGGAAGAGCAGATCATCGGGATTCAGCGTGAAGCGGAATCGGGAACGGCTGTGCCTGAGCTTTGCCGTAAACACGGAATGTCGAACACGACGTTCTACAAGTGGCGGAGGAAGTACGGCGGGATGGACGTGAGCGAGGCTCGTCGCCTGAAGCAACTCGAGGACGAGAATCGTCGTCTGAAGCGTCTGGTGGCGGACGAGGCGCTAGACATCCAGATGTTGAGGGCGGTGAACGCAAGAAAATGGTGAGTCCTGCCGCGAAACGAGAGGCTGCGACGTGGCTGGTTGGCGAGTACGAGGTCAGTCAGCGTCGAGCGTGCAGGACATTAGGGCTAGGCCTCTCGACGTGCCGCTACGTGAGTCGGAGAGTTGACGGCGGTGAGGTCCGCAAGCGTCTCTTCGAGCTCGCTGAGGAGCGCCCGCGGTTCGGCTACTGCCGCCTGTGGCTGCTTCTACGGCAAGAAGGCCATGAAGTGAACCCGAAGCGGATCTACCGTCTGTACCGCCTGGGAGGGCTAAAGCTGCGCCCCAAGAAGCGCAAGCGTGTGAGCCGTCATCCTCGGCAGAAGCTCGTTGAGCCGAAGCATGTCAACGACCGCTGGGCGATGGATTTCATGAGCGACCAGCTCGCGCAAGGGCGACGATTTCGGATTCTGAACGTGGTCGATGGTTGTAGTCGAGAGGCTCTAGCAAGCGAAGCCGAGTACTCCCTCCCTGGTGTTGCCGTTGTGGACGTACTAGAAGCGATCGCAGCGCTGCGGGGTTACCCGAAGCAAATCGTCATCGACAACGGGCCCGAGTTCACGGGTCGAGTTCTCGATGCGTGGGCCTATGACAAGGGCGTCGAGCTTCGATTCATCGAACCGGGCAAGCCAACGCAGAACGCTTTCGTCGAAAGCTTCAACGGCCGGTTCCGCGATGAGTGTCTCAATTAGCACGGGTTCGTCACCCTGGCGGACGCCCAGCGCATCATCGAACAATGGTGCCAGGACTACAACACGATTCGACCTCACAGCTCGCTCGGCAACCTCACACCGGTTGAGTTCGCTCGTGGTCGAGTCGCCTAGGGGCCAGAATTTCGGCAAAGAATCTGATTCGTCTGTGTACCAAAAAATGGGAGCAGGTCAGAATCTTAGGACATCACCCGACACGATGGGGCTAGCGTCATTGGCGCTTGCGGGCAGAGGTGTGATGAGCTCGTTGCCGAGGCTTTGGTGGTTCCGTTCTGTGTGATAGTGCACTACGTATTCGCTTACCGCTGTTAGCAGATTAGGAAGCAAAAATTGCCTGAGGAAAACGCCGAATTAGATTTCAAGAAATTCAACGCGCTCATGTACGAACGCATGCGCTGGGCGAGACTTTTTGTGACAATCGACGAGATCGCTGAGGATAACAAGGCGCTTGTCCGAGTTCTCTCGACTTACGATCCGACTGTGGCCGTCCCGCTCTTAGGAGGTCTCTTGACCTTGCCTGAATATCAATCGCATTGCCTTCGACTCGAAATACTAGTGGCGCTGGCGGTCGCTTACTGCCATGGTCGGAAGAAAGCGAATGTCAACGAAGCGCAGCGCTGGTTCTCTCAGCTCGGAAACTCGCGATGCGCGGCCTCCGAGGATCCAGCCGAAGATGTCTTTGTTTCGCTCATCCAGGACGACCGCGGAAATTACCGTCTCCTCGAAGGTGTTCGGGAAGAGGCGAGCTTTTATACCCAGCGCGTTCTTGATGTCATTGCAACGATGCCCGACAAGGGGCAATTTGGACAGATCAATAAAAGCTTTCGCGCGATGCTCATTATCTCCGATATGGTGTGCGACAAGGCTAAATTACAACGCTATCAGCTTGGCTCCGATAAGCTGCACTCCGCGCTGTCGCCAAGTAAACTTCCTGGACGAAATACCCTGATCTCTCGCGTGACGGTTACTTTCGCTGAGCTCCAAGGGCGTGGGGTCACACACTCTGATATCGAGCCATTCCTGTTTCGTCCGCAAATGAAGAAAGATCTCACTGTACAGGAAATCGGAGGCAGCTATTTGGACCACTATCCGCTGATCATGCAGGCGGACACGCATGTGACAGTCACTCTTCCCTCAGCGCTATCGGTCGCAATGCGGAATTACGCAATTGCCAGCATCATCGAAGGCGGATTGAGCAAGACCTTCGATGGCATACTTGCAAGGAAATATGCGGAACTGTTTAGTGACACGCCTTTACTCGGCGGACCGATGCACGCGCCTGTCCAATGGAACAAAGTTGGCGATCATCGCTGGTCTACTTTCTCCTTCAAGGTCGACGAAGGATACTACATCTCCTATCACCTCTTTCTGCCATCTGTGCTAACGCATGTGAACGGAGGCTTCAAAAGCGACTATCAAATAGAAGACACTCTGACTGAAGCGCTGCAAAAGTCGATCGATGACGTTATCAGGGATTTAGTGGAGCAGCCCGACTTTAAAGAAGGACTGGTCATCCTCGTTGGCTGCGGTTGGGGCAAGGGCTATGTCATTCAAGGCATTGAGTTGAATCATCCCAAATGGCGTTTCGAAAGCATGTCTGCGGCGGACCTCGTGCGGCTCAGCTGGTTGGGCGATATGAATCCCAAGTATTTTTGGCGCATTCAAGATGGGCTGGAGGCTGTGGCGAAGGCTGGCGTGAAGATTGTAAATCCCAACGGTATCCTGAACCTTATCGGCTGGGTGCGCGGCAATCAAGGCCATTTCGTGCCACATGCGCAGCTTTCAGATGACGAGATCTCGCCCGAGCGACCATTGATGCTCAACCCGCCACTTAACCTATTGAGGGAGGTACGCGCTGAATCCGACCAGGGTTACGACCGCCACCGCTCGTTCGACAACACTGGGAAGTGGCACGATGTTCGACGTGCCTCACCCAACTTGTTCTTTGACAGTGAGAGCAGCAGCCGCGTCTATCGCTCTATGGATGATCTGCGGAGCGGAACCCTGACATCCGTTTACGAAGGTACGCTTCATCTCTGGCTCTCTGTTGCCACGCCGAACCTCACCCAAAAAGAGGTCAAGTATCAGCTTTGGGAAATGGCCAACGAATGGCTGCATCGCATCGGCGCTGCTCTTGATGCACGCGCTGAAGGTGCGACGGGGACACTCAATCTCAAGGTCTATGTTGAGTTTTGGGATTTCGACCCGCCCAAGGAGGTAGACGGAAAGCCGACGCCAGAGGAGCTCATCCCGCTCTGCACAATCGAGACACATAGCGAGCCGAACGCTTTCAAAGCTGTCTTCGGGGTCGGTTTCTTGAGTGGCTTTCTTATCGCTGAAAACATCGCCGAACGCCTATTTGTTCGAAGTCTTTTGCCAGCCTTCCTACGTCTTCTCGGTGTGGAGAATGGTGATGGTGAGGCCGAGGCAATTGAGTCTCGTATCGTTCAAAACAACGAAGCACGCAGCTTTCACCTTTTCCATGCCCAGAAATTCATGGATCATGTTCAAGATGCACTACCCAAGGAACTTATCGCGATAGATCCCATTGACTATGCTGCCGTCAAGATTGGGCTGGGTTGGCGTGTTATTGGGAAAGACCAGGGTAATAGGTTCGAAGGACGAGAGGTATGCACCGGCCTTTTGGCGAAGGTCGTTGATGTTTTGCTGGACGACATGATCGATACGTTTTCCACTTTCGATCGGCTTTCCACACTCAAACGGCTTGTGGCCAATTGCGAGAAGGCAGGCGCGAAGGAAGATCATTGGAAGCTAACATCGGCCTCCATTCTCGGCCTGCACGGGCAGGTTCCAGAAACCGTTGATCGCGTTGTCGAGCAGCTGTCGAAGTTTTCCGGTGCCTCCGTTGCAAGTCGCCTTTTGATCGAAATTGCTTTGTGTGCCTGCCCTTCGGAAGGTGGCACCAAGTTATCCGGCATTGAAATGAGCAAATTGATCGCGCGCGCCGCCCTTGTTGTCAGTATTGGCGGCCTGTCTGATGCGATCTATTACAATGCGCTTGCCCCAGAAATAAAGATCTCTCCATTGGGTGACATTCTCTTTCGTGATGAATTGGGTGAATTGGTAGTTGAACCGATGCTATCCCGCATAGTGGGTGACAGATTCATTGCCCACGCCCCACTGCAAAAGAAAAACTATGAAAACCCCGGAATCCTGCCTGATGCTCGAGGGAAAATCCGTGACGAGTTTTGGGATATCTGGAAGATTGAGATGGGCTTCGACATGAATGAAGCGCGCAACATCATAGATGCTTTAGAGGATAAAGGCATTGCGGAACACACTGCGATTCTAGAGATCACTCAAAGCGAATATCTCTCAGTAGTGTGCTCGGATTCTGTATCCAAAGAAGCAGCCAAAAAGTTCTTGAGCCAATTCTCCCTGGCATCGCGCCCGCAGTGGCGGGATCCTCCCAAAGGCTTTCTGCGGAAAGATATCTATCCGTGGCGTTTTGGTCGAAGACTTTCTTTCGTGACGCGCCCTATTCTGAAAATAGACAACAACGATGACCAGCTGCTAGTCATTGCTCCAGCCGTGTTACGAAAGGGCTTTGCCTATGTCTTCGATGGTGCCCATAGCGGTCGACTCGGACGATCTTTTTTTCGCACGAAGAAGATGAAGGATGCCTGGTGGGGCAAGGCACGTGAGGGTCACAGCTTCAATGCTGCAGTCGCGCGGGCCTTATCAGATGCTGGCTGGCAAGTCCGAAAAAATATCGAACTTCCAGAAGTCCTTAATCGCAAAATGGAGCACGACTTTGGGGATATTGATGTACTTGCTTGGAGATCGGATCGGAACCAGATGCTTGTAATCGAATGCAAAGATCTTTCTACGGCGCGCAATTACTCAGAAATTGCTGCCTTGCTTGCTGACTACCAGGGTATCGAAGCCGACGGAGAAGCGGATAAGCTCAAGAAACACCTCAACCGAGTCTCGCTGCTCCAGGAAAGTCATGGACAACTTCGGCACTTCACCAGCATTCAGCGGCCTCAGATTGTTTCCTGCCTTGTTTGTAGTGGCGTCGTACCCATGCAATACGCAAAAATTGACGCATTAGCGGACACGCACGTCGGTACGATTGAGGAGATTCTAGCCTTGTAGTTTGCCGCAGGAAACGCACCGTCACAATCACTTTCCGCGCGTCCTGTGCCAAAACTCGGCCCTTTTGAAATAGACGATAAATCAGCAGCTTAGTGTCTGTGTTTGCGACCGTGCCAAGGGCCGTAGGCTTTACAATCGTCTTGGGCGGACGGGGGTCAAGTCTTAATTTTCCTGTCAAATCTCCGTACGGTTCCCCGCGCTCGGTTAAGCTGCTGATTCCTCCGACGTGCCTTGCGGGAGAAGCTCGTTGCGAAGCTCCTCGACTTTCCTAGCGGCGAAGACATCCATCCTCACGCCGCGCCATTTGTTTGCGACGGCCAAGAGCACAGCGAACGAGAGTTTCATCGCGGCCTCCTCGGTGAAGAAGTGAGGAATGACCTTTGTGCGACGTTTGTGCTCTCCGAACGTGCGCTCAAGTAGATTCGACGTGCGAAGCCTTTTGTGATGCGCCGCAGGAAGGCGTAGCGCCTGAAGACACGCTTCGAGGGTCTCTTCCATGCACTTCATCGCGCTCGGGAATCGTTGACGGTACCGAGCGATCACCTCCCGACCCTTCTTCAGCCCTTGCTCGTAGCTGTTCGCATGGAACGACTCAAGGATGGCCGCCTTGAGTTCGTCGCGCACTTCCTTCGGAGCCTTGCCCAGGATGTTCTCGAGGCGGTGCTTCTGGCAACGTTGCTTGAGGCTTCGAGGGAAGACCTCTGCGATCGCTTTGAGCACTCCAGGATTCCCGTCCGTCACGATGAGCAACGGCTCCCTCATTCCTCGGGCCACTATCTCCTGCAAGAACCCCTTCCAGTTCTCGTAGGATTCTCGGTTGCCGACACCGATATGAAGAAGAACTCGCGTCCCATCAGCGCGATAGCCGGTCGCAACGAGGATGGGCTCTTTCCTCTCCGCTCCTTGGTGGTAGCGCAGGTACGTGCCGTCGAGCTCGAGATACAACAGCTTCTCGTTCGAGAGATCCCGTTTTCGAAACGCCTCGAAATCCTCCGACAGACACCGTGTGACCCGGCTCACCACCGACTTCGAGACACCCGTGCCGCTCAGCACGTCCGCGAACGTCGCCTCAATGTCACGCGTCGACATCCCGTGGACGTACATCCGCGCGATCAGTTCATCGAGTTTCTCGGTCCGGCTCACGTAGGCGTCGAGAATCTTTGACTGAAACACCTTCTCTGTTTCTCGTACCCGCGGCACTTGCACCGTTACCGCTCCCTCGCCCGTGAGGACCCGATGCGACTCATACCCGTTGCGTCGTCCCTTCTCCTTCGTCGTTGCCGGAGCGTTCTCATAGTAGTTTCGACCCAACGCCTCCGTCACCTCGCGCTCCAACGCATATTGAAGCATCATCTGAGCTCCCGACCGGACGATCTCCGAGAGATTCATCTCCCCAAATACCAGTTGTTCCTCGAACTGCTTGAGCAATCGCTGACTCGGTAGTACCTTTCCCATAATGTATGGTTCTCCTTTTCTGTCCCCATGACGGGGACGGGTTTGAGCTTGGGGAACCATACATCGTTTTTCTTTGACAGGAATCTTAAGACATCACCCGGACGGGTCGTCACCATGCAGAAGACCACCTAGTCGAGAGCGAATATCCAAGCGGCATGCCGGTTGCAGCGATGTACCGAGCACAAGCGCGCCGACTTGCTCGAACATTGCCCGGCGCACGCACGCTGTGAGCTCCGGCGTGACTACAAATCCCTTCACGAAGGCTTCCGGCAGCTTCGTCGTAGCCGTTTCGCTCGAGCCACGACACCAATGCCTGAAGTCGCTTGCGCGCCTTGTCGGCACTCTTGCACTTGTAGGCTTCCTTCATCGTCTGGAGCACGTAGGCGTGACGAGACTTGGGAAGGTACGAGCGAAGATTCCGGAGTTTATGGATCTGGCACCTTTGGATAGACGCGCTAGAAGGGCGGAACGGGCCTCATTTTCGGTATTCGTCTCTAATCTCGATTTTCGAGTGCCACGTTTGCGCTAAAGGGGAGAACGGGCACTGACCGGGCCGTGCGGCGGCGGAAAAGAGGCCACCCGAGAAGCCCAGAATCGAGGCCGGGGATACCGCAGCGTAGCTCGCCTAGCACGTTCTGGTCCAGGTGCGGCCCTGGCCTACTGGATTTCCATCTTGCCCCAGACCCGGATCCAGGGTCTTCGCCCGGGAGCATGGCATCCCGTTTCTGGACGTTGTTTCCCAGTACGGGGGAACCCGAATTGCTTGCCGCAATGTCACCCTTCTAGTCCCCTGGATCTTTGATTACTATACAAAGTTAGGCTTTTCTCCAGCCCATAAGATTCATAAGATTCACGCACTTAGAATGGTTTCGGCAAGCTCTGCTTTGTCTAGTTTTTTCTGATACAGGGGACTAGGGCATTGGTGTCACCTCGTTCGAATAGGCGAGGATTTCCACAACCGCCTAGGGGTCAGCCCTGGCGTTCAGAACAATCGGCCGGAGATTCGGAAACGGTTGCAAGAGCGAGCCTCTCCACGTTCATAAGACGCCGGTGGCGTCGTTGGGTCGACCGGCACGAAGCAGCCGAGCATGGCAGCTCTAAACCGTGCAATCAACGCCGGATCGACTTCTTGCGGAGCCCAAGTGTGTTCGACGTCAGTCCAACGGGCTGGCAGCTGTCGCCAATGGAGCGGACAATGTCGGGCGCGGGCCGGGCTCAGAAGTTTCCCTCCGCCACCTCCTGGAGAATCGACAGGTCCAGCTCCTTTCTCGGCCAGCAGCTTCTTCAGCCGGGTGTTCCCCTTCTCCAGCTGCTTGAGGCGCTTGGCATCCATGCTCGTCAGTAGAGCCAGCCGCGGCTTCAACCAAAGACCGTCTCTTAGCTTTCGAACGAATGTGTCCGAATTAGCTTGACGACATACACTCGACCGATGGAGGTCATCTATTCAAATCATTCTTAGTCTGTATTCTTATTCTTGCGGCCCCGCAGTCGCTCAACCAGTCCTTTCAATTGATAACGTGCTTTTAAGATTTCTTTGGCTAATGCCACGGAATCCTCAGCTTCCTCCATTCCAATGGTGTTATAGGTCGTTGCCTTGACATGAGCAGCGTCATTCCCCAGGGCCTTAAGTTCGCCCATGGCGTCGAAGAGTTCCTGGGGGAGAGTGATCTTGTTCTTTAGATCCATAAGTCGACGGTGGAGGTTGTCCCCATGCGCCGAATTATCGTCACATATTTCCTCCAGGAGCCGCCGAACCATCATCGCTGCGGCGCGATAGGCACCTGCTGCGTGGCAGGAGATCGCTTCCACCAGCGTTGTTAGTAGAATTTCAGGTATGTCTTTAGGATCAAAGTCGATCAACTCCGGTGGGTGTACGCTGATTAGCTTGTCGCCCTGCTCAATCGTTGAAACTAGTCCTTTGCAATCTGGATTTGGACAAATCCTTATGGTTGCGTAGAAAGAAACGAAGATCCCTGGACGAATAGATCTCTTCTGATATGTTATTGAGGAAGAGTCCTGCAATACAGATTTAAAACTCCCCATTGTCCTACAGTGTGGACATCTGATGGGTATCACTACGAGATTGCCCCGCCTACTAAAGGCTCCCTCCACAAGATAAGGATTGGGATTCGCTAAATTGAGATTTTTCCGCATTTATCAACTCCTGAATAGTGTTTTCCGCGGTGATGTCTTAAGATTCCTGTCAAAGAAAAACGATGTATGGTTCCCCAAGCTCAAACCCGTCCCCGTCATGGGGACAGAAAAGGAGAACCATACATTATGGGAAAGGTACTACCGAGTCAGCGATTGCTCAAGCAGTTCGAGGAACAACTGGTATTTGGGGAGATGAATCTCTCGGAGATCGTCCGGTCGGGAGCTCAGATGATGCTTCAATATGCGTTGGAGCGCGAGGTGACGGAGGCGTTGGGTCGAAACTACTATGAGAACGCTCCGGCAACGACGAAGGAGAAGGGACGACGCAACGGGTATGAGTCGCATCGGGTCCTCACGGGCGAGGGAGCGGTAACGGTGCAAGTGCCGCGGGTACGAGAAACAGAGAAGGTGTTTCAGTCAAAGATTCTCGACGCCTACGTGAGCCGGACCGAGAAACTCGATGAACTGATCGCGCGGATGTACGTCCACGGGATGTCGACGCGTGACATTGAGGCGACGTTCGCGGACGTGCTGAGCGGCACGGGTGTCTCGAAGTCGGTGGTGAGCCGGGTCACACGGTGTCTGTCGGAGGATTTCGAGGCGTTTCGAAAACGGGATCTCTCGAACGAGAAGCTGTTGTATCTCGAGCTCGACGGCACGTACCTGCGCTACCACCAAGGAGCGGAGAGAAAAGAGCCCATCCTCGTTGCGACCGGCTATCGCGCTGATGGGACGCGAGTTCTTCTTCATATCGGTGTCGGCAACCGAGAATCCTACGAGAACTGGAAGGGGTTCTTGCAGGAGATAGTGGCCCGAGGAATGAGGGAGCCGTTGCTCATCGTGACGGACGGGAATCCTGGAGTGCTCAAAGCGATCGCAGAGGTCTTCCCTCGAAGCCTCAAGCAACGTTGCCAGAAGCACCGCCTCGAGAACATCCTGGGCAAGGCTCCGAAGGAAGTGCGCGACGAACTCAAGGCGGCCATCCTTGAGTCGTTCCATGCGAACAGCTACGAGCAAGGGCTGAAGAAGGGTCGGGAGGTGATCGCTCGGTACCGTCAACGATTCCCGAGCGCGATGAAGTGCATGGAAGAGACCCTCGAAGCGTGTCTTCAGGCGCTACGCCTTCCTGCGGCGCATCACAAAAGGCTTCGCACGTCGAATCTACTTGAGCGCACGTTCGGAGAGCACAAACGTCGCACAAAGGTCATTCCTCACTTCTTCACCGAGGAGGCCGCGATGAAACTCTCGTTCGCTGTGCTCTTGGCCGTCGCAAACAAATGGCGCGGCGTGAGGATGGATGTCTTCGCCGCTAGGAAAGTCGAGGAGCTTCGCAACGAGCTTCTCCCGCAAGGCACGTCGGAGGAATCAGCAGCTTAACCGAGCGCGGGGAACCGTACGGAGATTTGACAGGAAAATTAAGACTTGACCTTTTCCGCGCCGAGTCAAGCCCATTCTTAGTTGAAACTCTCCACGGCTCACGTTTAAGCGACCTTCTTCTTCGATACGGTTGATGTCTTCGCCTCGATCTTCAGTTCCCGCTTGAGAGCTTCGCGAAGCTTGGGAAGATGGCGGTAGCCCACCACCTTCCTCAAGCGCGGTTCGATGTCTACGAGCGCCGTTGCCAACCAGCGCTGGCGTTGGCTCGAGTTCTTCCAGTGGTCGACCTTCGCGCAGCGTTCCTCGACGAGAGCATTGACGGACTCAAGGCAGTTCGTCGTCTTGAACGAACGGCCCAGCACCGCGTGCACGCCGAGTCGATGCAACGTCAGCGTCTCCTCAAGTGGGCTTGATCCAGTTTCGTGGACACTTTCTGAAAGGCGGATACGATGTCCACAATGGCAAAGACAACGCAGCCCCGGCGACCCCGCCGGGAGTTTGATGACGAGTTTAAGGCAGGCGCGGTCCGGCTGGTGCTTGATGAGGGCCAGAGCGTGGGTCGGGTGGCCCGGGAGCTTGACCTCACCGAATCGGCGTTTCGCAACTGGGTCCGTCAGGCCCGGGCCGATCGGACGAAGGGCCGGACGGGCTTGACGGGCGTGGAACGCGAGGAGCTTCGGCGGCTCCGCAAAGAGAATCGGCGGTTGCGGGTGGAGCGCGACGTTTTAAAAAAAGCCGCGGCCTTCTTCGCGAGGGAGAGCGAGTAAGATTCGCGTTCATCCAGGCGGAGAAGGCCACCGTACCGGTCGCTCACCTGTGTCAGATTCTCAACGTCTCTCGGAGTGGCTTTTATGCCTGGGCACGTCGGCCGCCGTCGGCCCACGCGCGCCGGGACCGCCAGTTGCGCGTGTTGATTCGTGCCTCCCATGAGGCGAGTCGCCGCACCTATGGGAGTCCGCGGATTCATCACGACCTGCACGAGCAGGGGTATCGAGTGAGTCGGAAGCGGGTGATTCGGTTGAAACAGGCAGAAGGCCTCATTGCTCGAGTACGCAAACGCTTCAAGCGCACGACGGTAAGCGGTCATGGCCAGCCCGTCGCGGCCAATGTGCTCGGGCAAGACTTCGTCGCCGATGCGCCGAACCAACGGTGGGTCGGGGACACGACCGAGTTCGTGATCGGCAGCGGCGGGAAGCTTTATCTCGCGGCGCTCCTCGACCTCTACTCGCGATTCCTCGTTGGGTGGGCCGTAAGTGCTATTAACGACCGTCACCTGGTTATCAAGGCGTTGCGGATGGCACTGAAACGTCGCCAACCGGCCGCAGGGCTCTTGCATCACTCCGATCAGGGCAGTCCGTATGCCAGCAAAGACTACCAACGTCTCCTTGAGACGCATGGCATGACCGGGAGCATGAGCCGACGGGGCAACTGCTACGACAACGCCGTCATCGAGAGCTGGTTCTCCACAGTCAAGCACGAGCTTGGGGAGCATTTCCTAAGTTGCGGCGAGGCCAAGATGGCCCTCTTCGACTTCATCGAGGTATTCTACAACCAGAGACGACGACACTCGACCCTCGGCCAGGTCAGTCCGGCCGAGTTTGAACGACGGATGAGGACTTCGCCAGCTTAACTAAACCGTCTACGAAACCGGATCAAGCCCAAAGGCCTTCCTCCAGGCTGCCAGCTGCGGATTGGTTCCGCTCTTCTAACTCACCGTGGAGTTGCTCGAGCGCAGTGAGGGCCTCTTCGTACTCCGGCCTGTTGTAGGCCCACTGGAGCCGCTTGCGCCATGACGCCTGCTCGCCCTTGGACAGGTAGCTCACTACGTTTTCACGTTTGTGCCACTGGCAGCGTTGTATCAGGGCCCGCTTACGGAATGCCTTCTTGACTGCCGCTTGGAGACCCTTGCCGCCGTCGATGATCACCAGCAGACCCTGGGAGATATCGAGTCCCCGCTCGAGCAGTGAACGCAGGAACGGCGTCAACACCTGCCCGTTCTCCGTGTCCGTCTCCACGAAGCCCAAGAAGCGTTTTTCCCCGCAAAGCGTGATGCCCAGAGCCACGACCATCGTTGCCTCGGCGAATGTCTTCCCATCCAGAAACAGCGCCACCACATCCTCGCCGGTCAGATCCCGTTCCTGCATCTCCCGCAGCTTCGCAGCGCTCGCTTGCACGAACCCTCGGGACACCGTTGAGCTCGACAGCCCGATGGCGCCCGGAATCGCTTCCGCTGCCGCCTCGTAGTTGCGACAAGAGATTCCGTAGAGAACTCGTTTCAGCAGAAGATCATTCACCTCACCGCCGTGGCTCACCGCCTCGTAGCAGCGAAGCGGAATCTCTCCTCCCTCGATGCTCCGAACCCGTGGCACACGGATCGGTACCCGCTGGCCGCCAAGCCCTACCGTGCCCGGGTTGCTTCCGGGACGGCGACCGCGCTCCAGCTCGTCCTTGCGAGACTATCGCTCTCCCGCCAACGCCTTCACTTCGTCGTCGAGCAACTCGTGAACGTGCATTAGACCAAGGGGGACCAACGAACGGATCATCTCTACCTTGGCGTCCAGCGCGAGTTCCCCGTAATCCTCGTGCCTCACCATCTCGACCTCACCCAAACGACGCGACTTCTTGCGTTTCTTGACCGAACGTAGCAGACTTCCCATCTCGGCTTCCTTTCTTCGCGGCTTGATTTTGTTTTGTCCAACGCCATCAAACCACGGAGTTTGGAGCCGTTTCAATTACCGCCGCACCCAGGACAGTTGACGCGCCAACGCTCGTATTCCAGATAGATCCGCCAGCCTGCCAACGACAGGTCGCGGACCCGGCACACTTGCTTGTCATAGCGCCCCCGGCACCGTTGCCCACAGTAAGAGCAAACAGCTGTTTTTTTCGCCTCTTGAGCTGGATGACGCGGGTGAACCGCCCCGGGTTTTCCGGAGACTGTTTTAGTTGAGTCTCGCCATCTCTAGCGAGCCTTCCTGCGAACCGATAGTAGTTCATCTCGTACTCGACGGGGGAGACATTTCCGATCGGCTCCAAGAAGTCGTTGCGTGTTGTACCAATGCACCCACTCGAGGGTGGCGAACTCAACGTCTTCGAGACCACGCCAGGGCCCACGTCGACGGATCACCTCGGTCTTGTAGAGGCCGATGATGGATTCAGCCAAAGCGTTATCGTAAGAGTCGCCTCGGCTGCCGACGGACGGCTCAATGCCCGCCTCGGCGAGCCGCTCGGTGTAACGGATCGAGACGTACTGCACGCCGCGATCGCTGTGATGCACCAATGGGTGTTCTGGGTTTAGTCGGCGCTCGTGCAGCGCCTGCTCCAACAGGCTACTCGCACCTCATCATCGACCGAGATTCGAAATACACAACGGAGTTTCGAGAAGTTCTGAAGGAAAACGACGTGGACATCGTCCCGATTCCGACCAAATCTCCGAACTGCAATCCTCACGCGGAGCGCTTCGTGCGCTCGGTCAAAACAGGAGTACGCTTCGATATTCGCTCTCGACTAGGTGGTCATCTGCATGGTGACGACCCGCCCGCCCAAGACGATTGTAAAGCCCATGGCCCTTGGCCCGGTCGTAAATCACAGACACGAAGTTGCTGATTTATGGCCTATTTCAAAAGGGCCGAGTTTTGGCACAGGACGGGACCGGCTCTGCGCGACGGCCGGAAGACGGGCATCTCAAGCCGCGGCCTTGAAGCGTTCGAAGCGCAGCGCAAGCCGGTCTCGATCGGGTCGGTCCTTTATGCGGCTAGGCAGGTGAATGGTTCCACCGTTGAGCTGTTTTAGGGCTTCGAGCATGGGGCCGTCGCTCTGGCTGAGCAGTCGATCAGAAACATGCAAGCGGTAGTCCGGGTCGATGCCAATCAGATGCGCGTCGAAGGCAGCATGATAGATTTTCGATAGTGGGATACCGTTGGGGATCACCGGCTGGCCAAGCCGTTCATCCTTGTCCGAAACAATATGCGCCACGTCCAGGAGCAGTGGTTCAGGTATCCTCGACAGCGCGCAGCGGCCATTATAGGCACTGATGATAGCTTCTCGAAACGATGCCTGGTGCAATCGTTGCTTGACAGAACGCAGAGCATAGCGCCGTTCCAGAGCGCTCTCCGGTGGCGTCAGTGCTTCTCGGTTGATCACTCCGAACACAACACGCGCCTTTAATGCCTCGGCGTCCCATCCTGAAATGAAAGCTGGCAGCATAGCCTGGTAGCGGCCGGGCGCGATGCCGAGGAAATAGATCACCGGTATTTGGTTCTCAAACGCCTCGCGCAGCCAGCGATTGTCAGCAGCCTCCGGATTTCCCCCCATGAATGCGTAATCCACCGTCTCGTCACCCTCAAAAATCTGGCGGTGAACGTCGCGCTGATCGTCGTACCAGATTTTGGTGCCCGGTCTCGGGAATACGGTTTTGATCGAAAGCAAGAATCGCATCTGCTGCGGCTTGAAAATGCCGCGTTGCGGATTGATGAGAGGGATACGCTCGCCGTCGAAAACAAAACCTGGTTTCAACTCCTTTGCGGTCAGCAGATCGTGCACTTCGTTGAGCCCTCGAACGTGCTCGAAAGCCGCCATTCGCATCTGAGTATCACGGTCGTTATCGGTCATTGGGAACACAATTTATCTAATGTTCATTGTGCCAAGCCAAAGCGCCGGGATCTAGTGTTGATCTGATATCTATGCGCAGTTTTACAACGTGGCAGCCGATTCGGTGGGCATCGGGGCAAACAGTGGCCAGATTTCGCGCATGGAGAGAGAAATGGTTTCAAACCCCAAAAAACTCAATAAAGATCACAAGATGCCGATGGTCTTGCCCGACGCGACGTCGCTGCTCGAGAGGTCGCCGCCTGAATCTGATACCGTCACCATGACGTCGAGGTGCGCCGTTCTTTTTTCCACAGGATTGGGTACGCATCCTCCTCCCCACTTTCGGGCGTCAGTATGGCTCACAAATGCAAAATTCCTGACAGACTCGCCCGAAGGTAATCAAGACGTTGTCCGGATGTGATACCCTCGCTAGGGATTCCAGAGCGCATTCGGTCCGATCATGGTCTAGAGTTGCATGCCCAGGACTTACGGCCCTGGCTGGGAAAGCTGGGGGACCGGGCAGTTCCTTGGGAGAACCCGGTATGGTGAAAGTGTTAACGGGAAGCTGAAAGACGAACGCCTGAACGTAGAAATTTTCTACTCGTTGAAGGAGGCCCAGATTGTGATCGAGGTAATGGCGGAGGAGTACAACACCCGGAGGCCGCACTCGACGCTGGATGCAGGTTACGTCTCCCACAGGTTGGCCGTGAAGTCAAAATCTTTGATTAGGAATTCCGTTTCTAGAAAGTTTGTAAGCAAGTAACTAATCGTACAAAAACGCCGTGAAAATTTCGACGATATTGGATCACATCGACAGTGGACACGTGGCGCTCCCGGAATTCCAGCGCGGTTATGTCTGGAACCGCGATCAAGTGCGCGGCCTGTTCGATTCCCTCTACCACCGACACCCGGTCGGTGGGCTCCTGGTCTGGGCCACGGAGGCGAATACCGCTGTCCATCGCGGCGACGGTCCGGTCGCCGCGGGCATTGTCAAACTGCTGCTGGATGGACAACAGCGCATGACATCGGTCTATGGCGTCGTACGGGGCAAACCGCCGAAGTTCTTTGACGGCAACTCCCAGGCGTTCACGGAGCTTCGGTTTCACCTCGGCACCGAAACCTTCGCCTTCTATCAACCTATCAAGATGCAGGACGATCCCCTGTGGATCGACTTGACGGAGCTGATGCAGAGAGGCACGGAGGGTCTAGGTAGCTTCGTTGCCCAGCTTGCCGCGAATCCCCAGCACGCGGCTCTGGTCGGTGATATGGCCGCGCGCCTGAGCAAAATCCTCAGCATCACCGATATTGACCTGCACGTCGAAGAGTTGACAGGTCCAGGCAAGACCCTCGATATCGTTGTCGACATCTTCAACCGCGTAAACAGCGGCGGCACCAAGCTGTCCAAGGGCGATCTGGCCTTGGCGAAGATTTGCACGGAATGGCCAGACGCCCGCGAATCCATGAAGGCCAAGCTGCAAGAGTGGGACGCCGCGGGGTATCATTTCAACCTGGACTGGTTACTGCGGTCGATAAACACGATTCTGACCGGCGAGGCCAAGTTCAGCTTTCTCCATGCCAAGGGGGCGCTCGATATCCAGGACGGGTTGAAACGCGCCTCGAAGCACATCGACACGTCACTAAACCTTATCGCGGGGCGGCTTGGCCTCGACCATGATCGGGTCCTCTTCGGCCGCTTCGGCCTGCCGGTTATGGTGCGCTACATGGACAAGAAGAGCGGTCCGCTGGGCGCGAGAGAGCGGGACAAGCTACTCTTCTGGTTCGCGCAGGCGGGCATGTGGGGCCGTTTCTCGGGATCCACCGAAACGGTCGTCGACCAAGACCTCGCTGCCCTAGAGGGACCGAAAGGTGGACTCGATGCGCTGATCGAACAATTGCGCCTGTGGCACGGGAGCTTACGGGTTGAACCTGACCATTTCACTGGCTGGAGCCTCGGCGCACGGTTCTATCCGGTGCTATACATGCTTACCCGCATGGGCGACACCCTCGATTGGGGCACCGGCTTGCCGCTCACGGCGAACTTGCTCGGCAAGATGAACCGCCTGGAGGTGCACCACATCTTTCCAAAGGCGAGGCTCTACAAGCGCGACTATAGGAAGGACGAAGTAAACGCGCTGGCGAACTTCTGCCTCCTGACCAAGGACACTAACCTGGATATCAGCAAGCGCTTGCCCGAGGAATACTTTGCCGAGGTGAAGGCGAAGCATTCCGGCGCGCTAGCCTCTCAGTGGATTCCCATGGATCCGGCGCTCTGGAAGATCGAACGTTATTTCGACTTCCTCGAAGCACGAAAAGCGCTGCTGGCGGCGGAAGCCAACAAGCGATTCGAAGAGCTGCTGCACGGCGATACGCACTGGCTTTCTGGCATAACAGAGGTCCCACCAACGCCGTCGCCAGCGGTGGTCGGGGGAATCACGGGGGAGACCGAAGAGGAGGAGCTGAAAGCCGTAAACCAATGGGTGGAGGAACAGGGGCTTCCACTCGGACATGTGGCCTTCGAGTATGCCGATGCCGAAACGGGAGTCCAGAAGGCCGTCTTTGATCTAGTTTGGCCGGAGGGGCTCCAGCCCGGCCTGACGGAACCGGTAGCGGTGCTTCTGAACGAAACCGCGGAGGTCTTGGCGCTGGCGAGTGCTGCTGGCTTCCGCTGTTTCACGACGATTGCAGAATTTCGCACCTATGTCGAAGCCGAAATCTTAAAGCTTGAGACCGTCTGAGGAAGGCCCCGACTACAACGAAATGAAAGTGACTGCGGCGCTGAGCCTGTCGGTTCCACCAGTGCTGTGCGAGTCGCGACGATGAAGGTAGAGAGGTATCAGATCCCCTCGGAGGTCGAGATATCCATTGGTGGCTATCCTGGCCCCTGGTACTCACTGCGGAAAGAAGGCGATGCACTGGTCTATGCCCATACCCCGACGGTGGAAGCTCTCGATAATCCTCTCAGAGAACTAGTCAGTCCCTCTGCCTCTCAGTGGCAGTCATTCCTCACACAGCTGAATCGTCTTGGTGTGTGGAGCTGGCGAGAGCATTACGAGCTGCCTGTTTGTGATGGAACCCACTGGTCAGTGAAAATCGTATGCGGGTCTAGGGTAGCGAACTCTGGTGGCTCAAACTGTTATCCGGGTGGCCCCGACGGTCAGGAGTTCGACTCATTTCCGGCGGCTGTCCAACAACTTATCGGCGGACGAGAGTTTAAATAAGGAATGCCTCAGCTTTCCTCTCGTGCGCGTCGTGTCCAATAGCACAAACGAACTCAAGACCAGCGCGCCGGGACATTTCGGATTGAGGTTGTGCTCCGCAGAAAGTCGATCCAGCGTTGATTGCGCGGTGCGACTGACGAGCGCCGCCGGCTTGGTTGCACGTGGTACGTCATCATGGATCTGAAGATAACACCCTCGGGCCAGACGATTGTAAAGCCTACGGCCCTTGGCCCCGGCGCAAACACAGACACTAAGCTGCTGATTTATGGCCTATTTCAAAAGGGCCGAGTTTTGGCACAGGACGGGGTTTCTCAGAATGTGGGGTCAAATTACGAATATAAAACGAAACTGTCTATCGTGCGCCGTATCAGAATTGGCGTCTTGCAGCGCGATGGCACGCCGCAGGCTTCTGGTCTGTGTCGGTCGACCTTCCTCGATAAGCCCGCTAATTCCCATAGTGTTGCCCAAACGGCGCAAACTCTAATAATGATGGCGGGGATGTCCCGCCGGATGTTGAATTTGGGGTAGCGGCGGCTCCTTGGCCGGCCTAAGAATAGGTCTGCCAATAAACCGTCTCCAGAGGGGGACAAGGAGCCACCAATGCCTAGGAAATCGAAGAAGCCAGTAAGAAAACCTTCTCGAGCGAGGCTTGCGCGTCGATGAGTCGATTCTCTGCGTAGTGGACGGAGGCAAAGGCATCCGCAAGGCACTCGTCGACGTTTTGGGGGACCTCGCGGTCATCCAAAGGTGCCAGATCCATAAACTCCGGAATCTTCGCTCGTACCTTCCCAAGTCTCGTCACGCCTACGTGCTCCAGACGATGAAGGAAGCCTACAAGTGCAAGAGTGCCGACAGCTTTGTCAGTCAGCTTCATCCGTCTCGTTTCCTCCACGAACGTGACTCAAGCTACGGGGCGCTAACTTTTTCCCCGGTGGGACTCTCTCCCACTGAACATGCCAGCCTTCGCTGGACGCACTCGTGTCTAAAAACACAAAGGCGTTGCCAAGCCCTTGATGGTTGCGCTCTCCATGATAATGATAGATGAACTCGGCGACGGCCCGGCGCACGGGTCCTAGAGTTCGTTTGTATTTTTGGACACGACGTGCGCGGGCACCGCGATCGAAGTGGTCCCGGTCCTCGGGGGGACGAGCGCTCCACCCAGCCCTTGAGGAACTCGCCCGCGATACTGTTCGAAATTCGCTCAGCCGCCTCCCGCATCCTCGATCTGCACAAACCCTCGCCTGGAAAGAACGACGCGATTGCTTCCAGTGAAACGACCCCAACCCAAAATTGTCAATTTTCGGCGATTTCCACCCATACCCGTTTTTCCCGACCGCTCAAACCGCCATGAAGAAGCTCCGCAGACGGGGCAGCAGCGATAGCGAGTTCATCGCTTCCTCCATCTGCTCCAGGAACTCGAACTCCGACTCGGTCGGGTTGGCCCCGTCCGAACCGACGTGAAAGACCAGGTTCCTGTACCGGCCAAACACCGGCGACATGGCACCCGGCCCCGCGATCTCCTCCAGCGCCCGATCACGCAGCGCCGGCACCTCCGTCACCGCCTGGTAGTAAATCCGCAGCGGTTCGGCGAGCAGCGCATTGCTTACCCGCACCGGGGCGAGCAGGTCCTCGATCTGCTGCTCGGTCATGGTCGATGTCTCCGCCGCGAGGAACTCGAATGGTTCGTGGGCATCAAGCTCTGCTCGCGTCTCAACAGCTCGCAGCTTCTGGAAGTCCATCAGGTGTACGAACTCGTTCGAGAACACGAGCGACCGCATCAGCATCCGATTGCAGTCCGTTTTCGCTCCCGAACGAAAGCCGGATAGCTCAGCCGCTTCGTCCATCCCCAGCCTCATTCAACCCGAGGATGAGCCACTTGCGCAGGTCGAACGGCGTCTGCAGTGCACCATCGTCCCGCTTCCCGACGAACTGCGGCAATGGGCCGGCGAGGGCTGCCTTGGCTATCCGTAGCTTCGCCGCCATGCCGCGCCGTTGCCCCAACGGTCTGCCGGCGTCCGCGCGCTCCATGGCAACTAACCTAGACAACGATGCCCGCAGCCAAGCGCAATATGCGTCCAGTCGTCGCTGCGCGTCGAACACCAGCTTGAAGTAGTGATCGTCGACCCGTGCGCCCGCTTCCATGAAGCTGTCGAGCGCATCTCCAAGCTCAATGCCTTTGGCCGGGTGCAAGACCTTGTCGCGAACGGTCTTCAGGTCCTCGATGGCGGCGCTCTTTGAGTCGAACAACTCCTCAAGCGGACCGAACGCAAGACCGGGATCCCGTCTTGACGCCGAGCGGTAGTTCTCCAGCTCGACATAGAGCAGACACAGATACATCTCCCAGGGAACCATGTTGATGTAGTCCACCATAGGACGACTGTTCACATCCGCTCCCATTCCCTGCTCGTCATACAGCAGGTTGAGCACCTCTTTTGCATCTCCCTCTCGGCCCAGATCCCGGATGCCCAGGCGGGTCATCGTGCGCGTCAGATGATTGATGTTGCGCACCGCGATACGCCGGACGCCCTCAAGTATCGTGCTTCTGTGCCGCCGAAGATTACGGTAGTGCCGCAGCGTCGCGTTCGGCAGCCTATCCCGCCCGTCGCCGGCATAGGGCCTGAGGGTTATCTCAGCGCAATCCACGTCAGTTCTCATCCCGTGAGGTCAAAATACTCATGCGGCTTCCCGATGGTAGAAACGTAGCAATCCGCCAAGCCGTTCCCGGGAGCGCACCTTGCGCTCGGACTGAGTCGTGGTGATGGTAGACGACGTACTCCCTAAGCGCATGACGGATTCAAGCGGCCCTTGGAAAGGTGCAAACCGCTGACCCGCTGGGCGTTCGAGTATTTTGACCAGACGGGTAGTTTGGCGTGGCTCTGACCATGGCTATAGACTGCTAGCGATCGGCTCAAGTGGGCAAGTCCATGGCGATGTTTCTCTCGGGAGTGGCGACAGGTGTTGTACTCGGCGCAGCGCTGGGGTGGCGCGGACTGGCGGTGCTGGCAGCGGTCGGAATCGCTCTCCTTCTAGCGACCACGTCTGGGATCGACCTGGCTGCGCTGTGGGCCCAACTCGCGTGAAATGGGCCTCCAGGGGGCGGTCCGTGGACGTCGATTCAAGACGACGAAGCCGGATTCGAGCGGCGCTCGCCCGATGGACCTCGTGGAGCGCGACTTCAACGCCACACGCCCGAACGAGCTCTGGGTTTCGGACCTGACCTACATCGCCACGTGGCGCGGCTTCGTGTATGTCGCCTTCGTCATCGACGTCTTCGCTCGACTCATCGTCGGTTGGCGAGCGACGACATCGTTGACTGCCGGCATCGCTCTCGATGCGTTGGAGCAGGCGCTGCACGAGCGCCGACTAAACCCAGAACACCCATTGGTGCATCACAGCGACCGCGGCGTGCAGTACGTCTCGACCCGTTACACCGAGCGGCTCGCCGAGGCGGGCATTGAGCCGTCCGTCGGCAGCCGAGGCGACTCTTACGATAACGCTTTGGCTGAATCCATCATCGGCCTCTACAAGACCGAGGTGATCCGTCGACGCGGGCCCTGGCGTGGTCTCGAAGACGTTGAGTTCGCCACCCTCGAGTGGGTCCATTGGTACAACACGCAACGACTCTTGGAGCCGATCGGTAATGTCTCCCCCGTCGAGTACGAGATGAACTACTATCGGTCGCAGGAAGGCTCGCTTGAGATGGCGAGACTCAACTAAAACAGTCTCCGGAAAACCCGGGGCGGTTCAGATTCTAGCTTCCATTGTCCAACCAAGCCTAGACATCTCTAATCCGAAACGTCCCGGCAAGCCGGTCTTTGAGTTCATTTGTATTTTTGGACATGACGGGTTCAGCCACATATGCGCCGACACATAATTCTGCGGGACTCCGCGCCTGTCGGATACATGTTCCCAGATACAGCTATGACCCGACCTTGTTTAGGAAATCCACCACCGTCATCACCGGAATACCGTAGTCGTGCGCTTTCCTTGCTTTTCCCGACTGACTGGAGGAATCAGCCGCCACCAGCAGATCACAGCCTTTCTTCGTAACGGAACCAACAGGTTGCATTCCGGATAGAGCTGCAGTTTCCTCCAGGAAAGATCTGGAGATCGAATTCCCAGCGACGACGGCCTCGCCTGTGAAGCAAACGCGCATCCCCTTGCGAAGGCTGGTCGTGTTCGGAAGGTCTGTCACCTCGGGGATGATCACCCCGGTGCCCCCAGCGCGTCCGCGAGCTGACTGATGAGGCGTTGTTCGGCTTCGGTGATGATGCCATCGTGTTTGGCGGCAGCGATAATCAATGCCAGATAAGCACGGTGCAAATCCTGGCGAGACTCGTTGGAGATGCCGAGAGTCGCGGCCAACTTTTCAATGGCTGCGCGTTCCTGATCGTTAATATGGTTATCGTCAAGCGCCCAGTCTAGGGCGTCAAGGTACTCGAGTAGCGCCTCGTCTGAGGACGGGTAATAAGCAAGAGACACGACGCGTGCTAACTCGCTAATTCCTACATCCGTACTCTCCCTTCGTAAGGTCCTTGGATTGACGCCCCCGGAGATGTACTCGACCGTCGCCGCTTCGGAGTCGACTTCGTCGCCGACCAAAACCTCTCTGGCAAGGGCGGCGGTGGCGCGGGCGTCGGCGAGCGCTCGGTGCTGGAAGTTCAGCGCGATCCCGAACCTGTGGCACGCGGCTACGAGTTTTTCGCCCGTGGCTCTGAGGGTGCACAGACCTGAGCCGACGTTGAACGTAACTCCGAGCCGGTCAAACTCGTACCCCAGCATTCGGGTGTCGAAGGGGAGGTTATGTGCGATCAAAATCGAGCCATGGAGCCGACGAGCCAGTGCAGCAGCAACCTCGGAAAAGGTGGGTGCAGCTTCGACCATTGATGCCGTTATTCCATGGATGCCCACGGGGCCGACATCGCGCTCGGGGTTAATCAGGGTGTCGTACTCGTCCGTCAGCTCCCAGGTCAGCGGATTAAGGGTAATCGCCGCGATCTCTACAATACGGTCATTTTGCCCTAGACCGGTGGTCTCACAGTCAATGACGACAAGGCGGGGTGTCGATGCGGGCAATGCTCCTCTCCTCAACTGACCCAATAATTCGAGATTACTTCTTCAAACCTTTGCTGCCAACGTGACCTGACCGGGTCGCGTCCAACAACACAAACGCGTTGCCAAGCCCTTGATGGTTGCGCTCTCCGTGATAATGATGGATGAACTCAGCGACGGTACGGCGCAGCGATTGCTCACTGAAGAAGAGCATCCGAGCCAGGCACTCGCTCTTGATCGACAAAAAAAACCTTTCGACGTAAGTGTTCAGATACGGCGAACGGTACGGCAGCCGCGAGACATCAGTTCCGGTGTTCTCGAGCAAATCGCGAAACTACAGGACGCGGTCGCCGCGCACTCAAAAAGTTGCTCCAGGCCAACCGGTGCCTGAACACCGCCTATATTTTCAAGGAGGCATTTCAGGCAACTCTGGGATTACCGCACCGAACGCGGCGCTCGCGCCTTTTTCACTCGTTGGAAAGACAGCCTCAAATGGCAACGCCTGCATCCGTACCAGAAGTTCGTCGGTATGATTGAGTCCCATTGGGATGGTATCGCCTCCTACTGTCATCCGGAGAACAAAGTCAGTCTCGGCCTAGTTGAAGGGGTCAACAACAAAATCCGTGTTCTGCAACGACGCGCCTACGGCTATCGCGACGAGGAATATCTCAAGCTGAAGATCGTGGCGGCTTTCCTTCCGCTATTACCCAGAAATGCAGTTTTCAACCCACACGAATCCGCGTAGACCCTATATATTTAAGTTTACTCAGAACCCGATCCCGACACCAGTACCATAACCGGTGTCGCTGCCGTTCTTGGCGATACTCCCTCTCAGAAGAATCCAGTTGTTGAACTCCGTTGCAGTTGATTGAAATACGCCGCTCACTCCCAAAACGGAAAAGCCCGTACGACACGACATAACCGGCATACAATCAGTTACATCTCATGATCTTCATGATGCTTTAGCACATTTCCTGGACTTCCATGACCGCCTCTGAAACTCCACACACCCCGGACCCACCATCCCCATAATACTCATATATTAATAACCACCTCGTGACTGTCTCCTTATCTTTTTTTTCTGCTCTATAGCGCCCACAACCGTCATATCCGTGGCTGCCAAAACTACCAACCCTAAGGTCAGACGCTGGGTCGACCTCGCCAAAAAACGCCTCCAGAACGTTCTCGGCCGGCACACCATCGCCACTAGCCGGACCCTCGAAAGCAAGATCTCGAACGCAGGCCCGTACCATATGCGCGTTGAGCCTCTCGCGTGTTCGAGAACCTCGCTCAGACGTTGGTAGCCGTCGATGCGTCGTAGTTGAATCTGGCCAGAGGCGATAAGCCCAAACAGTAAAGCGACCACGGACTCCTCGCTGGAGAACGACGCTTGGGTTTTCGTCCGGCGTCGAAACTCGCGGTTGAGATTCTCCAGAGCATTGGTCGTTCGAATCGATTTCCACATGGCACGATGGAATTCGTAGAAGGTCAGCAGCTGATTGCCAGCCTCCTCTAGGCTTCGGACGACGGCCGGCGCGAGAGGCGTCCACTTGGCGACGAGCCTCGTCATAGGCTTTGCGAGCATCGATCCCGTTCTTGGCGTAGACGACCCGGTTGTAGTCACGCCGGAGCTCACGGCGTGCGTGCGCCGGGCAACGTTGGAGCAAGTTGGCGCGCTTGTGCTCGGTATATCGCTGCAACCGGCACCCCGGCCACTTCTCCAGCGCTTTCGTCAGCCCCTTGTGGCCGTCGCTGATCACTAGCTTGGGAGCCCGGAGTCCTCGGGCCTGGAGTCCCTCCAGCACGGAGCCGTGCTGTTCGTACGATCCTTCTGGAGTGCGGAGAGCGAACGTTCGACACCTCTGTAAGTACCTGGCATTCAAGGGGTCCGGCTAGCCAGGTGACTTTCTCCCTGCCATGCTTGGGCATGGGCAAGGTGACAGTTCGTCGACCGAGAGTTCGGAACGTAGAGCTAATCCGAAACGCCCCCGGGCGCGCCCGTCTTGAGTTTGTTTGTGTTTTTGGACACGAGTGCGGGGGATGTCCCGGCCGCTGTTGAATTTGGTCGGGTAGCGGCGGCACCTGTGAATACTCTTAGGCAGCAAACTCATCGCTGTCAAGAGATTTCTGTTTGCTTCTAAGCGCGTGAACGAGAGCGCCCATATGGCGATAGCCTTTGATACGCCGGAACTTTTTCTGCGCGGTGACGACGCCAAGAGCGGTCCATCGGCGAACCATGGAAGGACTCTTCCAACGCTTGACGTTTCTCGATACTCTGCGAATGGTTCCGTTGAGATTCTCAATGGCGTTCGTCGTGGCAAGAGACTGGCGAAGTAAGGCGGGCAGCGCGAGCTTCACGACCGTGAGTGTCTCTTCCATCCCTTCACGAAGGCTTCCGGCAGCTTCGTCGTAGCCGTTTCGCTCGAGCCACGACACCAATGCCTGAAGTCGCTTGCGCGCCTTGTCGGCACTCTTGCACTTGTAGGCTTCCTTCATCGTCTGGAGCACGTAGGCGTGACGAGACTTGGGAAGGTACGAGCGAAGATTCCGGAGTTTATGGATCTGGCACCTTTGAATGACCGCGAGGTCCCCCAAAACGTCGACGAGTGCCTTGCGGATGCCTTTGCCTCCGTCCACTACGCAGAGAATCGACTCATCGACGCGCAAGCCTCGCTCGAGAAGGTCCTGCAACATCGCGGTGCACACCCGAGAGTTCTCCGTCGAGCCCAGCCATATACCCAGGGGCACCTTCGTTCCATCTATTGTGATACCGAGAGTTACGACGACGGTCTGTCCGGCCACCTCAAGGCCATCCAGCATCAGTGCCGCAAGCTCGAACTCCTCTAGCCGCCGAGACAGGTATTCCTCGAGCTTCTTAGTCGTCTGGCTCACGAGGTGACGGCTGGCGGCACTCTTACTCGTGCCACGAGACTTCAACTTGGCCGCGGGTTTGTCCAGACTCGATTCGTAATTTCGGGTCGATACCCCCACCAAGATCTGATTCAACACTCGCTCTGGAAGCGGGTCTTCTTCGCGGAAGGCTTCGAAGTGTGGAAGCGACGCCTCCTCGCCCGACTTCGAGCGAACTCGAGGTCGCGACACTTGGATGCGACGACCACCGAAGCTCAGCTCTCCGTTCGTGCTCCCCCAGTGGTCATGAGTTCGCTCCTTCTCGTGCTTGCCCTTGAGCCCCGCGATCTCCTCGGCATCCTCTCTGAGCAGTAGGTGCAGAGCTGTCAGTCCTTGCTCGTACACCCATTCCGTCAGATCCGCCTTCGTGGCCGCGATCCCAGCTATCATCGGTAGCAGTATCTGACCGACTTGGCCAACTACCTTGCCCGTAGGCGAGTGCGTTTGCTTTCTTACTGGCTTCTTCGATTTCCTAGACATTGGTGGCTCCTTGTCCCCCTCTGGAGACGGTTTATTGGCAGACCTATTCTTAGGCCGGCCAAGGAGCCGCCGCTACCCCAAATTCAACATCCGGCGGGACATCCCCCGAGTGCGTCCAGCGAAGGCTGGCATGTTCAGTGGGAGACAGTCCCACCGGGGAAAAAGTTAGCGCCCCGTAGCTTGAGTCACGTTCGTGGAGGAAACGAGACGGATGAAGCTGACTGACAAAGCCATCTTGAGGATGATGAGCGAGTCACCGGGCCGTAACACAAGTGAACCCATAGGTGGCCCCGACAAAAAATAGACCCCAGAGGCCGAGTTTTCTCGTGTCGGACGAAGGCAACAGGATGTGTCGCCAGACTATCTGATGAGGCACATCCCTCTGGCGGGGTGGTAGGGACAGCACGGTGACAAGGACATGCCAAGCCACTGGAGAAGCCGTCCTTGTCCCGTCGAGAAATCGACGGGGCAAGGTAGACCGCATAACCGGAGGCCCCGGGAAAACGGTCGAAGATGAGACGGTGGCGGCTGGGTCCGTAGTAGCGTTGAAACGGGGCAACGCCCGTGGAGCAAAGGGGCTCTGCTGCACACAACTCCTTCGTCAACAAGCGAGGCAGGGGTGAGATGACAAAATCACCCATCACTCTGCAGGAGCTGAGACGAAGGATATACGTCAAGGCGAAGGCCGAGAAGTCTTGGCGCTTCTTGCGCCAAGGTTTCGGCTGGAAGCGATGGAGTAGGCGATGGATGTACGCGACTGTCGGACTGTTCACAGATTACCGAGTTCGATATCTCGCAGCTTCGCCGAAAGACGCCCCGGCTCGATAGGTCACATAACCCTTGGCGGGAAGTGTGCAGGAGCGCGTAGTGCGGGAAAGCCGCACGCTGCGTGCGATGTGGCGGGGGCTGGAAACGGACTTACGGTGCGGCTAGTGAGGCACTCCCACAGGAAACGGGGAGAAACAGATAGGCCGCGCCTGCGGAGCACCGCGCCAGCCCTCGACCCTACCGGGAATGGGATAACGGCCGACCGTCCCCGGTACAGATAGCCCCCGTGCATCGCAGTCCTGCGTCTCGGGCAGTCGGATCGTCACTGTGCCGTAGCCATCTGGCTCCGGTCAGCCGAGTTGGCAATACCGTCTTGACCGGTGATCAGGTCTGAAGTATCTTGCCGCGGTGCTGCATGTTCAGCCAGACACCACTGTGGCCGCCAAGCACCGTGTCAGCGTCAATCTTGCCGAGGAGGAATACCGGGAGCTGTCCGTAATGGCGAACAAATATCTGGTGTCGATGGCGTGGCTCGGTCGGCAGGCGATTCGTGACTTTCTGGAGCGCTATCGGGTTGAAGAACTGCAACTGCCGTTGGCGCTGACCTCTGAGGAACAGGGGCGGCGATGATGACAAACGATACCGGAAGGATTGTGCACCGATTCTATGAATTCTTTTCGGGGGGCGGCATGGCGCGTGCAGGCCTCGGCGAAGGCTGGCAATGCCTGTACGCGAACGACATCGACGAGAAGAAAGCGGCAAGCTATGCACGGAACTGGGGTCACGACGAACTGCAGGTCGCTGATGTGAGCGAGGTGACGACTGGTGATCTACCGGAAATGGCCGGGCTGGCCTGGGCGTCTTTCCCGTGCCAGGATCTGTCGTTGGCTGGGAGCGGTTCGGGACTCGAAGGCAAACGGTCGGGGACGTTCTGGCCGTTCTGGCACCTGATGGAGGCGCTGAGCGCGGAAGAGCGAGCGCCGACCGTCATCGTGCTGGAGAACGTCTGCGGTGCTCTAACTTCACATAAGGGGAAAGATTTCGAAACGATCGGTAAGGCGGTCTCGGCTACGGGTTACCGGTTTGGCGCGGTCGTTATCGACGCAGTGTACTTCGTGCCGCAATCCCGGCCGAGGTTGTTTATCGTGGCGGTTCAAGAGGATATCGATATACCGAACGAGGTGACGTTGGACGGTCCCGACAATCAATGGCACAGCGGAATGCTGATCGGCGCTTACGAGAGGCTGTCGAAACCAAATCGGGACAATTGGATCTGGTGGAGCCTGCCTCGGCCGCCGGAGCGCCGCACGGTGCTTGCCGACCTGATTGAGGAAGAGCCGATTGGCGTGAGATGGCATACTCGCAGTGAAACGCGCTATCTGATGAGCCTTATGAGCGACGTGAATCGCAAGAAGGTAACTACTGCTAAGAAAGCGGGCCAACGCATGGTCGGTACAATCTACCGGCGCACGCGGCCGAACGGCAACAGTGGTCGGACTCAGCGAGCCGAGATCCGGTTTGACAACATCGCCGGCTGTCTGCGTACGCCCGTAGGTGGCTCAAGTCGCCAGACCATCATGTTCGTAGACGGTGCCAAGGTGCGGTCTCGGCTGCTCACGCCCAGAGAAGCAAGCCGTCTGATGGGTTTGTCAGACGATTACGAGCTGCCGGAGAATTACAACGATGCCTACTACCTCGCCGGCGATGGTTTGGTTGTGCCGGTCGTACGTCATCTGGCGGCGCACGTACTTGAGCCGGTGCTGACGGCAGCAGAACGGATTGAACAAGTAGGAAGCAACGTGAATGGCAGATAACGCGCTGCAGGTGGCGCTAACCGCGTTTACGAAGGACAAGAAATTCCGCGGCAAAGGTCCGCTCTGTGTCGCCCTGGTCGTTACCCAGCACGCGAAGAGCGACGGCTTACTTCTCAATGCCGATTCGCTGGTGACAGAGAGCGGCGGCCAAGTGCGTGGGCTTGGCAAGAGCGCTGTGCAATCGGTGCTAAGACGGCACGGGATCGAACGCGTGTTGGCAGCGGAAGGCGGCCGGACAAGCCGCGGCAGTCTCGGCAACATGCGGGAGTATGTGACCTTCCTGAAGGAGCTGGGAGAGGGGGTCGATCTCGATGCCGTCGAGACATACTGGATCGAGCAGGTCAAAGCGTTTTTCGCCGCGCGACCGTTCAAAATCAGGCTCGACACTTCGCACAGCCTGCGTACCGTCGTGCGCGATGTTGTCGAGCAGGCGGTCGAGCGCCAAAAGGAATCCGGCGGCACATATTACGCCGGCGCGGTGTTGCAGCATTTTGTCGGCGCGAAGCTGGATTGCGCGCTTGGACAAGGCAACTTTGAACATAACAGTTTCTCGACCGCGGATGCGCCCGGCGGCAGGGCAGGAGACTTTTTCGTCGGCGATGTGGCGATTCATGTGACGACATCGCCGGGCGAAGCGGTAATCGAGCGTTGCCGCGACAATCTGAATGACGGCTACCGGCCAATACTCGTGACGATGGAACGCGGCTTGCTGGTAGCCCAGGAACTGGCGAGAAACAAAGGTATCGAGGAGCGAATCGACATATTCGAAGTCGAGCAGTTCATTGCACTGAATTTGTACGAACTCGGGCAGTTCAAGGGAGAAGGCCGCCGGACGGCCTTGAACGATCTCGTGACACGGTACAATAACATCGTCGAAGAGTGGGAAACCGATCCGAGCTTGAAGATCGAACTTGGTCGATGACGGAAACGTTGCAACAGCGCAGCCGCATCATGCGGGCCGTCAAAAGCAAGGATACCGGCCCGGAGATGACAATGCGGCGATTGGTGCATAGCATGGGTTATCGCTACCGCCTGCATCTGAAAGAGCTGCCTGGCAATCCTGATTTGGTGTTTGGGCCGCGCAGGAAGGTGGTCTTCGTCCATGGATGCTTTTGGCACGGCCACGCATGCAAGCGGGGCGACCGGATGCCAAAGAACAACCACGATTACTGGCTACAGAAGATCGGACGGAACAAGGAACGCGACCAGGAACATCTGAAAGCCTTGAAAGCGAGAGGTTGGCAGGCGCTCGTAGTGTGGGAGTGTGAGGTAAAGGACGGTGCGTTAATGGAGCACCGGTTGCGGAAGTTCTTGGGCAGGTGAGAGGCGGCTCACGTGATTAAGCGGACGGTCTTCACAAGGGTGATTGGATGACACATGAAATACCGACACCAATAGTTCGAGCGATCCGAAACCGCAACGGCCTGCTTGGCCTGCAAACCAGTCGCGGAGGCTCATACCGCCACTCGCAGCGGTGTGTGGTCGAGGGACGGGAAAAGCTGACCCGCCGTCTTTTTCTTCTGTCACGATTGATTCTCCTTTCCTTTTCTCCTTGGAACGAAGCCCCCACGGGGTAGCTTCGTTCAGAGGTTCCACCCCACTGAGGGCATTGCTGGCCGCAATTCTGCGGCCAGCATCTCTGAAGGGGTGCGCGTTCTGTCCGAAAATGCGAACGGAGCGGCAAGGTCGAATCCTAGAGGCGTTCTCAAAACTCGCGGAGACCAGCCGACGCGGTACTGGCTCTGCGATAGGCGACCCCGAGCAGACCTCTCCTGCAGACCATCCGTTCCGTCCAACTGGCGCGCCCGAACTCCTATGCGGCGGCGCGGTGGTAATAGCTGAGCAAGCCGCCCAATCGCTTACGACATCGCACCTTCCCGTGAGGACTGCCGACGCATTCTTCCGCTTCGAGCAACGCGTTCCCGAGCCCTTGATGGTTGCGCTCTCCGTGATAATGATGGATGAACTCAGTGACGGCACGGCGCAGCGATTGCTCACTGAAGAAGATCATCCGCTCCAAGCACTCGCTCTTGATCGACAAAACAAACCTTTCGACGTAAGCGTTCAGATTCGGCGAACGGTGCGGCAGCCGAATGACGTCCGTTCCGGCGTGCTCGAGCAAATCGCGAAACTCCGTGGTGAACTTCTTGTCGCGGTCCAGGATGAGGAATCGCTTGCCGCGCAGAAAGCCGTCGAATGGGTCGGTGAGATTCCGACCGACCTGCATCATGAACGGGCCGTCCGGCCTGGGAGTTATTCCGGCAATGTGCACTTTTCGCGAAGACAGCTCGATGACGACGAGCACATAGTAGGTCACGAGCCTGCGAACTGTGGCGACCTCGACGGTGAAGAAATCGGTCGCAGCAACGGTTTCCCAATGGGCGGCGAGAAACGTGCGCCATGGCGTTCGCTCACTTCGCTCCGGCGCGGGCTCGATGCCATGTTCTCGCAGAATATTGGCGATGGTGCTCCTGGCTACGGTATGGCCGAGATTCGATAGGGCACCGCGAATTCGTGTATACCCCCACCTCGGATTCGACTTCGCCATCTCCACGACGAGCTCGCTCATCTCCGCCATGACCCGAGGCCGTCCGAGCTGTTTTCGCCGCGCGCTGTAGTCCCACTTCCGTGCAATGAGCCTTCGGTGCCAAGCCAGCAGCGTTTCCGGAGTGACGATACCGGCGACTTCTGTCAGAAGTTTCCGGCCAAGCGCCTGACCCTTTACCGCGAGCCGACGTCGCTCGGCGTCTGTGAGACGAAGCTTCCTCCCGCAAAGCCGAGCTTTGAGGACTTTGTTCTCCTCGAGCAAGTAGACCATAGCGGCCTGTTGGTCACGCTGGAACCAACCAGCGATGGCGACAACCAACAAGGTCAAGGGCTGGACCGGCGTGCTCATGACCGAGGATTCTAGCTCCCATTGGCCAATCAAGCGTAGATACGTCTATTCCGAAACGTCCCGGCGAGCTGGTCTTGAGTTCGTTTGTATTTTTGGACACGACGGGCTCGCTCTTGCGACTGTTTTCGAATATCCGGGTCTGGACCTCGAGCGTCTATCTCTCGCGGTATCTGTGCCAGCGGTGCCAGCGGCAGCCGAACGCCTAGATGTGCTATAGGTCGCAGTGGAGGTGACCATGAAACGACTCTATTGGCTCCCCGCGGCAGCGCTGTTCGCCTGCGGTGGTGGGGACGGCGGGGGACACGAGGAGCCCGCTTCCTCATCGGCGCCGGTCGAGCCGGCTGAATCGGCGACCGACACGATCGACGAAGCGCGGCAGCTCAAAGGCGAGGAGCTCGCGGCAGCGCTGAATGACTCGAACGTCTTTCTCCTCGATGTACGAAACCCCGAAGAGTTGGAGGAATTGGGTACGGTCGAGGGCTACACCAACATCCCCATCGACCAACTTGCCGATCGGCTCGACGAGCTACCGAAGGACGAACCCATCCTCACCGCCTGAAACGGCGGAGGACGAGCCGCGCGTGCCGCGGCCTTGCTGAAAGAAAAAGGGTTCGAGGTCATCGGTTTCTGCGGGATGAGAGACTACGATGGCGAGAAGATCTATCCGAAGGCAAGCTCCGAGTGACCGAAACGCTCTAGTTTCCGGTTGCGCGGGTGCCTGCGCTGTTTACTGTTGGTGATGTGTACGTATCCCTTTTGCAAAAGAGGCGCTTACGCTCCATTTAGCGCGCAGCGAAGGTCAAGAGCTCTATTTTGGCTGTAATTTAATGCACCATAAAATCTTAGCGTCATCTCACCAACACTTAATGGCGGAAGCACCCCACGGATCCCTATCACCTGTTCTTGCTCATGAAGGACCTGCGGGCAATGTTGAGCGAATGATCGAAGATCAGGTGATGATTTCCTATGCCACGGCGGATGTCCGGGGCTGAAGGCGCTGCTCGAGTGATTATGCTGCGAGTCATGAGAAATGTGGCCTGACAACGAAACAGAAAAGGACTTTCTGAATTTCTCGGGCGTTGCCGGTACGGTCGCTGAGATCATCACGCAGGCGACCGGGCGGCCGACCTCGATCGGGATATCAGGCTCCTGGGGTGCCGGCAAGTCCTCGATGATCAAACTTGTGCGTGCAGCGCTTGCCGAGAAGGACCAGAACGATCCAGAGCAGTTCATTTATGTAGAGTTCAATGCCTGGCTGTATCAGGGCTACGATGACGCTCGTGCCGCGCTACTCGAAGTCATCGCAACAAAGCTCAACGAAGAGAGTGAAAAGCGAAAGACCGGCACCGACAAGGCCAAAGAGCTTCTGGAGCGTGTGAACTGGCTTCGTGCCGCCAAATTGGGGGCTGGGTCCGCGCTTGCGCTGGCCCTCGGACTGCCGCCGACCGGGCTGATCGGCGAGGCCGTCGCTTTTGGTAAGAGGGCGCTCTCTGGTGATCTGACTGAAGGTGATGCGGAAGGTGCCGAGGAACTGGCTGCCGATGCCTTCACGACATCCGGCGGTCTGATCAAGGCCAAACCGGAACTCTCGCCGCCACGCGAGATTCATGCTATCCGGGAGTGTTTCGAGCAAACGCTCAAACAGATGGGTGTGACACTGGTCGTACTCATCGACGACCTGGACCGCTGCCTGCCTCCTACCACCATTTCCACGCTGGAAGCGATACGGCTGTTTCTATTTCTGGACAACACAGCATTTGTCATCGCTGCAGACGACGCGATGATTAAGCATGCCGTTCGGCAGCATTTCGGGAATGTTGAGGATGATCTTGTCATCAACTATTTCGACAAACTCATACAGATACCGATCCGCGTCCCGCCGCTCGGCACCCAGGAAGTACGCGCCTACATGATGCTTCTTTTTGTCGAAGCGGCCGACATTCACGATGATCAAAGGGAGAGCATGCGCGAGAGCGTCTGTGCCCAGCTTGCTAAGAGCTGGCGCGGCGAACGGGTTGACCGGGCCTTCATGCAGACCGTCTATGAGGACGCGCCGGCCGAACTCGTCGCGCGCTTCGACACGGCCGATCGTCTGGCGCCGCTCATGGTCAGTGCCAGCCAGATCGCCGGCAATCCGCGCCTCGTCAAACGTTTCCTTAATGCACTCTCAATCAGGATGGCCATCTCGCGCGCTCATGATGTCGGTGTCGATGAGGCGGTTCTGGCCAAGATGCTGCTCTTCGAGCGCTGCGTGAACCAGAAGGCTTATGGCGCCCTAACGGCGGCCGTGAACAATGATCCCGACGGCAAGCCGGTCTTTCTGGCCGAATGGGAGCAGAAGGCCACTGCCGGCGAGGAGCTTGAGCTGGACAAGCTTTGGGACGATCCCTTCATCCGCGAATGGCTTGCGATCACGCCGCCGTTTGCCGATACGGACCTGCGCGGCGTCCTTTATGTCAGCCGCGAGCATGCGCCCTTGATCACGCCGGAAGACCGGTTGTCATCAGAAGGAGCGGAACTGCTCACCGCCATCCTCACGAGTCCTGATATGGCCGCGAGTCTGCATGATCGCCTTGTGGCATTGCCACGGCCAGAAACCACTGTCATCATGGACCGCGTACTCGAAAGAGGACGGCGCGAGCAAGAGTGGGGTACGCCGGCGATCCTTGACGCGTGTATCGCCGTTGCCAAGGCCGATCCGTCGCTCGGGACGCGCGTCGTAGGCTTCTTGAGCGAGCTCCCGCCCGGCCAGATCAAGCCCGGTATCGTGCCGAAGATCAGCGACCAGCCGTGGGCTGCCGATGTGTTTGCGCGCTGGAAGGACGCTGAGGTGAGCGGTCCCGTTAAAAGGGCGATCAAAGCTGTGGAGAAGAGTTGATGGGCACGTCGTCGTCGAGTTCCGGTTCACCCTCCGGCACGCCCATGGTACCGCCCTGGGTGCCCGACCCCGTGCCACCGCCTAGTGACGGCCCCGGCGACAATGACGCAGCGCCGTCGGACGGCGATGCGCCCGATCAGGCTGTGCCGCCGCCAGCACAGCCTGTACCCATTGCGCCGCGCGCGCGTTTTCGCGGTGCACGCACGAGGCTCGGCAGCTTTGCCCACACAGGTTCGGCCGATGACATGCGAAGAGGTGTGGGACATTACGCCCGCAAGGGTCTCGGTGGCGGCGGGACAGCCGTGCGCCGCCTTGGCGGTACTGCCCGCACCGCCGGCACGCTGTTTGGTGCGTTATCAGCGGCGGCTGCCGGGCAAGCGTCAGGCTCGGGAAATGAGCTTGACCCGGCCGTTCTCGCAGGCCGCAGCGCCGACGAAGTCATGAGCGCCGTCGTCGAGGCGGTGCGTCCCGTAGACGGCACCCTGGACGGTGAATCCAGCCGCGCCGCTATCGGCAAAGCACTCTCCGAGCTGCTTACACAGTTCCCAGATGCCGACCTGCTCAACCTGTCAGAGGGACAACGGCTACTCGCTATTGAGCGCTTTATCGCATGGGACGTGTTCAACCGGTTCGAGCTTGATCTTGGCAAGACGATCCAGGAGAAGGCGCCAAGTGTCGCGAGCGCTCTTTCCCGCCTTAAAGAGGTGAGGGACTTCATCACACAAACGGTCGCAGCGGAATTTAGGAAGCTGGCGACCGGCGCAGCCGCTCTTGGCAGGAGCAAAGTCGCCGCGATCGTCCGTGACGCCCTCGGGCAGGCGATTGGGGTTTTCGAAGGGTATCTCTAGATGACGATTCTCTGCGGTCCGTCCAATTCCAAGCTCGGGCGCCATCGCAAAGGCGATCTGCGCTGCCTGCTCTACGGCTTTCCAGAGAAATCGTCGCAAGGCTCCGCCGGCGCAACGCTGCTTAAGCTGATCCAGCGCGCCAAGCTTGTTCCGGTCGCGCGTGCCTGGGATCTGCTTTCGCTTGCCTTGTCTGTCATCTGTGCCGATACGGCAGTACATCGTAGCGAAAGCCCGGACGGCTGGACGCGTCAGATCGCGCTTAAGGTTGCCGTTAGTAATCCTGACTTCTGGAATGCGCACAGAGAGCTTATCGAAGACCAACTCAAATTCCTAACGACTGACATTTGGCAACTGGAGTTTACCGGCCTCGGTTTACTCCCTAAGCCTCCGAAAGATCCGGTGTTTCCCGATGAAGACTGCGTGGCCTTGCTGTCCGGCGGTCTCGATAGTCTCATCGGCACCGTCGACCTCGTCGCAGACGGCAAGACACCTTATGCGGTCAGCCAGGTCTCGGCCGGAGACAAGCACTCACAGTCATACTTTGCGTCCAAGATCGGCGGCGGGCTCAGTCATCTGCAACTCAACCACAACGTCAAGTGCCCCAGCGATAGCGACCGCTCGCAGCGTGCACGCTCAATCATCTTCCTGGCCTACGGCGTTCTCGTTGCTACAGCGCTGCAGCACTACAAAGACGATCACAACGTCGATCTCTATATGTGCGAGAACGGACTGATATCGCTCAACCCGCCATTGACACCCACGCGGCTCGGCAGCCTGAGCACACGCACAACGCATCCGGTTTTTGTCCGCATGTTCCAGGAGCTGCTCGATGCCGCCGGGCTAAAGGTCACGGTGAAGAATCCGTATCAGTTTAAGACCAAGGGCGAAATGCTGCGTGACTGTAGAGATCAGGCGTTTCTTGCCAAGCACGCTGCGAGGACGACCAGTTGCGGCAGATATGCCCGCAACGGATGGAAGCATTGCGGGCGCTGCCTGCCGTGCCTGATAAGGCGGGCCGCATTCCACGCTCGGGGCAACCTCGACAAAACAGCCTACGTCTACGGCGACTTGTCAAAGGACGATGCCCGGCACGCCCGTTTCGATGACGTGCGCTGCGCGGCGATGGCGGCGGCACTCGTAGAGGCGGACGGCATTGATGCTCTGCCGAGTACTAATCTCAACGCCCTGCGCATGGGCGACCTGGCACCCTACCGGAAGGTTCTGACACGCGGCATCAAGGAAGTCGGTGACTTTCTATCGGCGGCCGGAGTGAAATGATTGATTTTCACTGCCACGTCGACCTGTTCCCGGATCCACACGAGATTGCCCGGGAATGTCGTAGGCGCCAGCTCGACGTACTGTCAGTGACGACGACGCCGAGCGCGTGGGCAGGGACCTCGGTTCTAGGTGGCGGAGCGATAATGACCGCACTTGGTCTTCACCCTCACCTCGCGCATGAGCGAAAGGCTGAATTGTCGTTATTCGATCGATTACTACCTGGCTGCGAGTATGTGGGTGAGGTGGGTCTAGATGGCGCTCCGGAGTTTAAGGCGCATTGGCAAGATCAAATCGATGTTTTTCGACACGTGCTCAACGCATGCAACAGAGCCGGCGGCAGGGTCATGTCGATTCACAGCCGACGAGCAAGCACAGCGGTGCTTGACCTATTGGAGCAGTATTCGGGGTCTGGTACATCGATACTTCACTGGTTCTCTGGAACCGTACGTGAACTGGATCGGGCTATTGCTCTAGGATGTTGGTTTAGCGTCGGCCCAGCGATGTCGAGGGGCAAACGTGGAATGGAATTGACAAGACGGATGCCACGTGGCCGAGTCTTAACGGAATCCGACGGGCCATTTGCGCGAATCGGCGGAAGATCGATCTTCCCCTGGGACGTCGATGTAGCAGTCGACGCGTTGGCGCAGTGTTGGGGATCTGACCCGGCGTCGGTGGAGCAATTATTGCGAAGGAATCGGACCATTCTGTTGTCCGGTGCGTCGACTGGGTCCTAATCTCCGGCCGGGAGTCGAGGCAGCGATCGCCTCGGCTTGGCCTTGGCTATGGCGCCATGGCCATCGGCTTGTTCCTGGCCTCGACGAACCTCGTCCTGTGCCAAAACTCGGCCCTTTTGAAATAGACCACAAATCAGCAGCTTAGACGCCCTTGGAATCCGCGCAGAATCGAGGGTATTTCGCGCCGCAGGGCTGGCTTCCGACCCCTGGGCTGCGGGTGGCGAGCTGCGGGCAGCGGACTTCGCACCCGGAAGTCCCTCATTAGACTGGACTTTATCGAGCACAAGAGCGAACGTTCGGTGATGCCGCAGGATACAGGGGTTGGCCGGAACGTCGTTCTGGACGGTTTGGACTTCGCCAGCTTACGGCGGGTCTGGGAGCAAACCTTTGGGGCTACTCTGCCAAGCTCGCTCTCGCGCGTTTTCCTGCGCCGCGTTCTCTTGCACGAACGCCAGTGCCGGACCCATGGCGGGCTTTCGGCCGCAACCCGGCGCGCTCTGGCCGCCATGGCGAACGAGACACCAAGCTCCGGCGCTCTCGCAGGGTCCGTTTCTGCCGGCACCCATCTCGTCCGCGAGTGGAATGGCCGGACCTACCAGGTCGAGATACTCGACAGCGGCTATCGGTTCGATGGCAAAACCTATCCGTCCCTCACGGCCATCACAAAGCGAATCACCGGAACCCACTGGTCTGGGCCACGCTTTTTCGGTCTGACGCCCAAGCGCAAGGCCTAACATGAAGAAAATCCGCTCTGCCATCTATACGCGAAAGAGCGCGGAAGAAGGTTTCGAGCAGGATTTCAACTCCCTCGATGCGCAGCGAGAAGCCTGCGCCGCGTATGTCGCGAGCCAGAAAGCGGAGGCCTGGGTGCTGCTGCCAACTGTCTACGAGGACGCGGGGAGCTCGGGAGGAACCCTGGAGTGCCCGGGCCTGCAGCGCTTGCTCGCCGACATCGATGCCGGTCTCGTCGAGCAGATCGTGGTCTACAAGGTCGACCGGCTGACCCGTTCCCTCTCCGACTTTGCGAAGCTCGTCGAACGGCTCGAGGCGGCCGGCGCGGTTTTCGTCTCGGTGACCCCGTCATGTGCCAAAACTCGGCCCTTTTGAAATAGACCGCAAATCAGCAGCTTAGACGCCCTTGGAATCCGCGCAGAATCCAGGGTATTTCGCGCCGCAGGACTGGCTTCCGACCCCTGGGCTGCGGGTGGCGGGCGACAGGCCCACCGGGGGTGCGCACGGCTGGCTCAAATCGGCTGCCGGGGCGAGCTGCAGGCAACGAACTGCGCACCCGGAAGAAATACGTATCCGACCGCGATGCCAGATTCAAGCAGCCCTCGGAAAGGTGCAAACTGCTGACCCGCTGGGCGTTCGAGTATTTTGACCAGACGGGTATCCCTCTTTTCACCTTACAAGGTCTTGACTAGAAAAAAAGTCGCCGGGCCACTCTCCCCGTCGCGAAAACCAAAGCGCTGGTAAAGCTGCCGCGCCAGGGCGTTATCTTCGCGCACCTCCAGAGTCACTTTTCCGCAGTCCAATTCGCGGGCTTTGGCTTCGACTGAACCGCCCCGAGTTTTCCGGAGACTGTTTTAGTTGAGTCTCGCCATCTCTAGCGAGCCTTCCTGCGACCGATAGTAGTTCATCTCGTACTCGACGGGGGAGACATTTCCGATCGGCTCCAAGAGTCGTTGCGTGTTGTACCAATGGACCCACTCGAGGGTGGCGAACTCAACGTCTTCGAGACCACGCCAGGGCCCACGTCGACGGATCACCTCGGTCTTGTAGAGGCCGATGATGGATTCAGCCAAAGCGTTATCGTAAGAGTCGCCTCGGCTGCCGACGGACGGCTCAATACCCGCCTCGGCGAGCCGCTCGGTGTAACGGATCGAGACGTACTGCACGCCGCGGTCGCTGTGATGCACCAATGGGTGTTCTGGGTTTAGTCAGCGCTCGTGCAGCGCCTGCTCCAACGCATCGAGAGCGATGCCGGCAGTCAACGATGTCGTCGCTCGCCAACCAACGATGAGTCGAGCGAAGACGTCGATGACGAAGGCGACATACACGAAGCCGCGCCACGTGGCGATGTAGGTCAGGTCCGAAACCCAGAGCTCGTTCGGGCGTGTGGCGTTGAAGTCGCGCTCCACGAGGTCCATCGGGCGAGCGCCGCTCGAATCCGGCTTCGTCGTCTTGAATCGACGTCCACGGACCGCCCCCTGGAGACCCATTTCACGCATCAGACGGGCCACCGTGCATCGAGCCACGTCGCGGCCCTCACGGCACAGCTGACGCCAGACCTTGCGCACGCCATACACGTCAAAGTTCTCTTGCCGTACACGACGAATCTCGCCGCGGAGTTGGACGTCGCGCTTCGCTCTCGCTGGCTGGCGGCTTGGGTCCTTCTCTCTCGCTTTCTGCTCGTAATAGGTCGACGGGGCGATCGGGAGCATCCGGCAGATCGGCTCGACCCCGTATTTTTCACGGTTCGCGTCCACGAACAACACATTCACCTCGGTCGGCGGTCGAGCTCCGCCTGGGCGAAAAACGCCGACGCCTTGCGAAGGATCTCGTTCGCCCGCTTTAGCTCACGGTTCTCTCGCTCAAGCTCCTTCAGCCGCTGACGCTCGTCCGTCGTCAGTCCCGCTCGTTTCCCAGCATCACGCTCTGCTCGCCGCACCCACGTGCGTAGCGTTTCCCGCGTACAGTCAATCTTCGACGCAATCGATGAGATCGCTGACCACTGAGATTCGTGCTGAGCCTGCTGGTCGAAAACCATCCGCACTGCGCGCTCTTTTACCTCCGGTGAATACCTGCTTCGTCTTGTCATGACTCCATCCTCTCAAGAGTTGGAGTCTCCGGGAAACCCGGGGCGGTTCAGACCGCTTTGAGCAACAGACGCCCGACGCCCCGTCCGCGGCAGCCGGCGGTAACGGCCAGATCGTGAATGTTGATCAGAGGTTTGGCGGTGAACGTGGAGAAACCAGTCATGCAAACCGTGACCCCCACCGCGCGGCGGTCCAGCCAAGCGAGAAAAACCAGCGTCCCCGGGTGTCTCTTTAGTCCGGGTACGAGTTGCTCCAACACCCTGGCCGCCAGCGGAGTTCCCTGGCCGATCGGTAGCCGCGCATACTCGTCCACCAACTGCCGAACCGCCTCGGCATGCTTGAAGTTGTTCAAGTCAGCTTCGAGGACCTCGAGATTCATCGTTTTTTTGAAGTCCTTACCCTTGGGGCGGGACTTATCATGGCAGGATGACCTGACCCCACGGTTAGTACCACGTTGTATCTCAGTCATTCGGTGCTGACAAGGGCTGGTTGAAGCCGGCGTGGCAAAGCCGGTTTCAACCAAATCGTTTCAAGTTTCGTGTCTGTCTTTCTCCTGAAATAGGATGTTGTAGGTCTGGTCGCCACCCTTGCCTATGGCCGCGCCGTGGGGCGCTTCTTAGTTTATGGAAGGAACAGCCGAGTTTTGGCACAGGACGGGGTAACGGAGTCGTCGAAGGTTGCTGCTGCCTGAACTTTTTTACACACACCTATTGACAAGAGCTCATAGGGTATTCCCATATTGAGTATAAGATTAAGGATGACAGCCATGATCCGCGGTAAGAGTGAGCCTGCTATCCCTCTTGGGCCGCCTCCCTGGACGCCCGAGATCGCGGAAGAAACCGAGCATCTCTACGAGCGGTTGCGGGATTTCGTGCCGGCGCTTGAATGGCGCGTGCATGCGCCGTACATCCATGCCATCGAGGTATGGAAGCGCGAGCGTAACGCGATCGTCCTCGCTCACAACTATCAGACGCCGGAGATTTTTCACGGCGTTGCCGATCGGGTCGGGGACTCGCTGGGGCTCGCCCGGCTTGCAGCGGCGACGGATGCAGACGTGATCGTTCTTGCCGGTGTGTACTTCATGGCAGAAACGGCCAACCTTTTGAACCCGAACAAGACTGTCCTCATTCCAGATGCGGAGGCCGGTTGTTCTCTTGCCGCCTCCATCACCGGCGCCGACGTGCGGCTTCTGCGAGAACGCTACCCGGACGTTCCGGTTGTTACCTACGTAAACACATCGGCCGAAGTGAAGGCGGAGAGCGACATCTGCTGCACCTCGTCGAACGCTGTCAAGGTCGTCGAGTCACTCGGTACGGAACGCGTCATCTTTCTTCCTGACGAGTACCTCGGGCGATGGGTTAGCCAGCAGACGAACGTCGACGTCATCCTGTGGAAAGGCCATTGCGAGGTGCACGAGCGGTTTACGGCGGAGGAACTGCTTGGCGCACGCGAGCAATACGGCAAGATTACGATTCTGGCGCACCCGGAATGTCCGCCCGATGTCCTCGCGGAAGCCGATTTCGTCGGCTCGACGTCGGCGATGAGTGGGTACGTTTCGCAGCAGAAGCCCGCAAGGGTTCTCATGGTGACCGAGTGCTCGATGAGCGACAATGTCCAGGTCGACAACCCGTCAACGGAATTCATTCGTCCTTGCAATCTCTGCCCGCACATGAAGCGCATCACCCTTCCCAAAATCCTTCTTTCGCTTCAGACGCTGACGCATAGAGTGGAGATTGCTTCTGACGTTGCAGCGAGGGCGCGACGAGCCGTCGAGCAGATGCTCGAGTTATGAGACGTGTTCGATGAACCTGAGCCCTTGCTGGTTGCGCTCTCCATGATAATAGAGAGAAACCAAAGTTGGTAGGCGGACTGATGCGGACGGGCTAAATTGGTCCGTCCGCATCGCGTCGGACGTTCCGGGTTCACCCTTATATCGTGATCCCGTAATCGCCTGGCCGACGGCCGGTCTTGAAGGCGTGGTACGCCATTGCCAGGGCTACCACCGTGTCCGGAGGATGGCCAGAGCCGAATAGGTCATCTTCCCCGCAGTACTTGTGCTCGGTGTAGAGCACATCGATACGCGGACAGACGAACTCGTGCCGCTCGACGGCACCGATATAGTTCCGGAAAAGGTCGATGCGTGCCCGCCCGACCATCGTGACGTCCTCGAGCTGATAGTAGCCCGCGAGCGCCGGGTACTCCCGAATCGCACTGCCGATACCCGTGGAGTCATGGGCAATGGGTCCCGGATACTCGTCGAGCAGGGCTCCGACCTGCTCCGTCATGTCCAGCCAGGACCGCCGGTGAGTCCGATAGACCGCCACGATCCGCAGTGGGGTCGTGTCGCAGCGGAGGACGATGGCCACCGTGTAGTTCTGTTTCTGAGCCCAGTCGATGCCAATGCAGTACCAGGGGCCCCCATTGACGGGTGACGGTGCCTCGGGGCTTGGACCGGACTCACCGCGCCACACGTGCTCTAGGGCGGCTGGCGAGAGAATCGCCCCGAGCCCTGCGTCAAACATCTGCTCTACGGCCTCCGGAACGATGGCGCGCCCTTCGGCGGTCGGCTCCTGGAGGTCAAATTCCGTGCGCCACATCTGGGCCGTGATCTCGGACCGTTTCCGCTGCACCTGTGCCGGTGAGAGCCAGCCGTTTGGCTCCAGTGTCTCCTGCCAACACCAAGTGTAGAGCGGCCAACCCTGGCTCGCGGCCCGCTGCAGCAGGGTGGTCATCGTACCGTCGGGATATTGATGTGTGCTACTGATCACAGTCTGGGCTTGCACGCCTGAGCGGTCCATCGGCTGGCCTTGCGCAGCATCCAGTAGGGGCAGGCTCATTTCGTCCGCCTCGTCGATCCGGAGACGCTGAGGGTGAGGCCCCCGGACAGCAGTCTGGGAGGCCGGGAGCGCCGTAATGGTGTTCCCGAAGGTCAAGGTGGTGCGGCGGACACCGGGCCCACTGGCAAAGAGGTACTGAATGCCGGACCGGCCCCTCCATATCTGGGCCAGGGTCTCGAGGACCCGCTCGGACTGTTGCCCGGAGCCGCCCAGCACCGTGACGTCCGCCCGAAGCGTGACAGCCTCGGTGAGGGCAAGGAGCGCAAGCAAGGTGGATTTGCCCCCGAACCCCCGCGAGGCTTTCCAGATGACGACGGCATCCCGGCCAAAGTAGGCATCGCAGAAGGCCCGGGCAGGGGTCTGATGCTCCGGGCAGCAGGCAACATCTGGGATCCGGTAGCCAAAGGTGTCCGCGACGAAGGCGAGCAGTTCCTCGTCCGTGCCCGAGGGCACACGTCGCCGCTGCCGTTCGGTGCGAATGGTTGGCAGATCACTGAGGATCGTTCTTAGAGTTTCGCGGCTGAGTGAGTTCGGCATATGCACGCTCCAGAGTTTCGTCGCTCACCTGGGTGAGCGGTGAAGATATGGCAGTGGTGTCGGCCGCCCGTCCCCGCGGACGGTCTGGCGTGGCGGTGAGGCCATGGAAGTTAGCCAGAGCCTCTTCGGACTTGCGGGCCTGGTCTAGGAAACGTGGGTCGGGCTGCTCATCGACGACTACATCCTGCGTGACCACGGTCGCACCATTGGCATCCGCCACCTTCCGTTGCCGACGCCGGACGCGGCCCTGCTTGCTGGTCTCCCACCCACGGCGACCCTCGCGACTGATGTATTCTAGGTGGCGAGAACGGCGCATCTTCACTTGCGTCTGCTCGGCGTTTATCCTATCGAGCGCACGCACGTCCGCACGCCGCAGAATCTTGGAGACCGCCGCCTGGGTTACCCCCACCTCCTTCGCGATCATCTGTTGGGTGCAGCCTTGCTCGCTGAGTTCTAAGACCTGTTGCTCGCGCGCCCGGATCGTCACCAGCGCCTCGGCCCCCTCTTTCCCTCCGCGTGCCCTCCGCTGTCGCGCGCGCGGGCTCACCGGGTCCTCCGTGAGCGCCGCTTGTGAACGAGACGTGCTCGCTTACCGGTGAACTCTTCCCAGCGGGTCACAATCACTTGCACATAGCGCGGGTCGAGCTCCATGGCGAAACAAGTGCGCCCGGTCTTTTCGGCCGCGATGACGGCGGTCCCACTACCGCAGAAAAGATCGACGATGGCATCTTTTGCCGCGGTGTGATGGAGGATCGGAATCTCCCAGAGCCGTACGGGCTTCTGGGTGCTATGGCCACTGACGGGGTTCTCGCCATCTCTTGAGCCGCCCAGCGGGTTCAGATTGGGGACTTCCCAGACGGTCGATTGCCGTCGGTCGCCCCGCCAGCTAGCGGGTCGCCCGTTTCTGACCGCGTACCAACACGTTTCGTGGCGCCAGTGGTAGTCACCGCGGCTGAGTACGAGCGACTGCTTCACCCACACGATCTGGCTCCGGAGCTTGAAGCCCGTGGACGTGAGCGCGTCTCCGACCGTGCCGGCATGAAGTGCCGCATGCCAGACATAGGCGACATCGCCGGTGAAAAGCGCAAAGGCCTCGCGCCAATCGACCCGGTCGTCATTCGCCACGCGGCCGGCGGCGGTACGCTGGCGAGGGTTGACGCGGTGCCGCCACAAGGGGTCATAAGCGACGCCGTACGGCGGGTCCGTGACGAGCAGGACGGGAGTATGCCCCGCAAGCAGGCGTTCCATGTCTGCGGCAACGGTGGCATCGCCGCACAGGACCCGATGGCGGTCGAGGGTAAATAGATCGCCACGTGCGATGTCCGTATCGGGCGGTTCGATGACCGCGTTCTCGTCCGTCAGACCCGTGTAGGGCTGCTCCCCAAGCATCGCCGCAAATTCTTCATCCGTCCAGAAGGTGTCGAGTTCGACCCCATCCGCCTTTAACGCTGCGAGAATTTCCGGATCCCAGGCAAGATCGAGTTCCCCGACACGGTTGTCGGCGATCGCGAGCGCCTGGGCACGTGGATCGGAGGCCAGCTGCAAATCTTGTCGGCGAACCACCACGAGCTCCCGTCCGTCCGTCTCAACCAACCGGGTGGGAATGCCGAGACGTTGCGCCACCTCGAAGGTCTTATTTCCCGCGATGAGGACGCCGTCGCGGTCGGCAAGAACCGCCCGGCCCGCCCCGTATTCTCGAAGCGAGGTTTCCAACAACGCGCGGCCGCGCTCTGTACCTAGGTTTGCGTTACGTGGGTCGATGTGCAGCTCGTGGTCAGATCGGCGGGCGGATGTCGCGCTCCGCTTCGCGGTGCGGCGCTTGGTAGCTCGGCTCTTGGACTTACTCATCGGTTTCCTCCGTTGTGCATCGGCGCTTGCTAACGCATGCTCAAATGAGGATCGCAGAAAAGGAGTGCCGATAAAATGTACATGTTTGGCCCTGCAGCATCCGCGCGGCCATCCGGGACGAGACGGTGGCGCGGTGGGGCCGGCTAACGCGTCGTGCGGGGTCGACTACGGGGCAGACGGGGAGATCGAGCATCCGGCATACTGGGCGGAATGCCGGTACACCGGCGCGTTTGGTGAATACATTGCTCGTTTGCTACGACCACCGTGACCAACACGGCCGATTGGGTGGAATCAGGTCATCGCAGGAGTCCAAACATTTTCCACTACGCCAAACGCAAGCCGATCCCCTCGTAGGTCGCGACTCGATGCTCACCCTTCCTGCGCCTTGTCTTACGAACCGTCGGCATTGCCGCGTGCAGATCTCGCCCGAAGAGAACTTTGGTGCCGGGGGCGTGATTTTCGGTTTCGCACCAGCTTTTCCACGCGCTCCACAATCGGCCCACCTCGACCTGCCGGTCTCGACCCACGACGCACCTATTTCGGACGAAAGCCGCGACCGGCGACGATAGGTCTTCGAGTTCCTGGGTCGCCGCTTTGCCCGACTCCGGCTCAACGAAGTAGCCGCGCTGATTGAGCCGGTCGAGACCTTCGAGCGCCCAATTGAAGATCGCCGGCGCCTCGGTAAGCAGTTCATCCGTGAGTTGAGGGTTCTCCCTCCTGTAGAACGACTTCGTGAGAACGAAGACGACGAACCGTGACGCCAACGCTCCGGAGGAATCAGTCAGCCGGGGTAACTCATTCGTCATCACGACGACCCGCGTTGGAAGTCGGCCGGTCCAGGGTTTGCGGTATTTCCGGTCGATCGTCAGACGGTCCTCGCCCGACACCGACAGGAGCCGCTCCACAACGATGCTGTTCTCCGGCCGCTTCGAAAGGCGAACGTCCGAAATCAGTCCGAGAGGTTTGCCGATCAGAGCAGACAGTCCGAAGTGCGCCGAGAGACTCGCTAGGGTTGGTGCGGCCACGTTATGGGCACCGAGTAGGCCGGTGAGGACCCGCCCGATTGTTCCCTTGCCGGCGCGCTTGGGTCCGACCAACAGGAACATTTTCTGCAGGCGCGTGCCACCGCCGAGGAGGTACCCCATCATTTCGTGGAGCGCGTTGATGGACGATTCGTCATGTCTCCACAGCTCACCCAGAAACGTGAGCCACCTCTTCGGAGAATCAGCATCGGGAACGTACGCAAACTCGAGCGAGTGGTGGCAGAAAAAATGCGGGGTGTGGGGTTTTAGGGTGCGAGTCGGGATATGAAGGAGCCCGTTTGCCATCGACACGATCTCGTTCGCGGGGAGCCGGTCGACGCTCGCCGCATCGGTCCAGCAAGGCGCCTCCACGTTGGTGTCGAGCTCGACGATTGCGCGCAGCGCATCCATCACGTTGTTGATCTTGCCCTGTGAGGGAGCGAACGACAGCGTTCCCTTTCGGGGGTGTTCGTACTGAGCGTGCTCCAGTTGTCGATAAACTTCTCCCCGAACATCATCCGTATCCATCGCGGACCAGTGCCCCCCGTTCCATTGGTAGAAGTGGCCCCGGTGAACACGTAAAGTAAAAACTCCCGTGGCTGTCGAGAAGAACGACTTCGCTAATGCGCGTGCCACGGCCATGGGTATCGATGGTGGCGGGACGATTTTGAGTACCTCTTTCATGGAAGCCAAAATGGCACAAGCGAGGCGACGTGAAAATGTACATGTTCGGGATCGCCGCAGCATGTAAGTTCCGCAACACTCTTCACCGGTGGGTGCCGGTACACGGGCGTGTTTAACGGGAAATACAGTGCGATTTTGCTATGGCCACTATGACCATCGTGACCAACCTGGCCAATGTGGGGACCCGGCTAACGCTTCTTCCGGGGTCGGCCGCGGGGCCGGACGGGGAGATCGAGCGTTGGAGCAAGACGATTCAACGCGATGCGCACCGTATCGATGTCAACGCGACGATTCGTGGCGGCCGCCCCTGCGGCGAGTTCCTTTAGCGGCGTGGGCGGACGGCACACACGGTGCCGAACGAACCACACGAAGTGCACGTCGTCCCTTGGTCGCCGCACCTCGTCGCCGGTACGGCTCCCGGGTCTGGAACCCGTGATGATCACCGGTCCCCAGCGCAGGACCCGGCCCCTGACCGGACCGGGAGACGCCGCAGGATCTGTCGACCTAATAGGAATGCTCTTGACTGACCGGAGATACTTGGCCCAGAACAACAACGTGCGCCGCGCTTGATCGCATATCCACGGCGCATTTAAATTCCACCGTCGTGCCCATCTGAAGATGGCTGCGAACACCCTTCGGTGCAGGGAGCCCCGGATGACGTCTTCTGCTTGAGAGCCGCGACGCTTGAGGGGAGTCCCCGCCGATGTAGGTGACAAGAATTTCCTGAACGGCACGAAAATATTCTCCCACAGGTCTTCGAGCACCTCTGGACAATCCGTGCGGATGACCTCAAGTAACCACGCGCGAGTCACAGCGTGGAGCTGGTCTGGTGGGTGCCTCTCAGTCGTGCGTCGGGGCATAACAATACAATTTTATCGTGACGTTGTAATACGTGCCATTAGTGTGTTTTCAGTTTAATATTGATACCGGTCTTATAAATTCTCTACCAGGGTTCCGGTATCGAAATCGTAAACTGCCTTCCAACCAACGATGATGGAGGCTCGGGAGCTGCGAAGGGGCATTTGAATGCTAATGCTAGTGTCGGTTGGCCCGCGTGTACCTGAACCCCATCGCGTATCATTAAGTAATGATGTCGGCATGCCACGAAGATGTCCCCGAACTTGAGGAATCTGCCAGGCCTGCTGGCGGATATATCTAGGCTGGGATCAGATTGACGCGCGTGCGCTCCAGCTGCAGTTCGGCCTGCCGGTTTGGTTGACGATCGGGCTGTTACCGTTCATCTATGGCATTAGCCTCTATCTCGTCTACGATTCAGCATTCCGACGCATCAACTCCTTCAACGCAGATGGAGTCGAGCAATTTCATCCCACATTTCTCAATCCCTGCTGAGCCTCGCCGAATTTATCAGCGTAGCGTCTTGGCCGCTATAGTCAGCAACGACAAACGACGTCATCATATCGCCTTGAGTCGCTCGAATCTGCGTACCGAATAAGCTCGAGCCAAGTACCTTCCTTGCGTTGAACCCTTTTCGAAAAGTAATGGAGGTCACGGAGCAGCGACCAAACTTAGCGAGATACCAGATAGGTCCACCGCCAATATCGATTTTGACATCTGGCGAAAAAAAATAGACTTGCGGGTCCATTCGTAGAACGACGTGTCCTAGCTTCTTGGGAGCAAGACGAAACAATCTCCCATCTTCACCGCCCAACATGGCCTCTGCTCACGGTTCATGATAATGCCGTCATCCTCCCGCCGTGCAGCAGGAGACTTGAAAGCAAAGTGATGGATGATTTCTTTTTCAGGTTTCATAATCTGCTTACGCACCCGTTCGACGGCCTTGCCCTTCGCGTACCTGTAGCCGTGCATCCCTAGCAGCGAGAACACTGACAGGTAGGCAGACTTTAGCCACGGCACGCTCGCGTAGTGTGGATTAGGCTCTGCGCCTGTCAAGCTGAACGATTGACGAGAGCGCAATGCTTCAAGCATTGCCTCTTTTGGAGCACGGGGCTTCGGCATGCGAAGGTGAATGCGCCCACTTCTGTCCGTCGATATATATCCGGTTTGACTCGGAAGACCAGGCATGTCTACTCGCACTTTCGGTTCTCGTTTTGCCTCGACTGCTGCGTGCTCCGCGCGACTGGCGCTGTTGTTGCAGTCAGCACAGGTGAGACACATTGCGAAACCACCAACCTTGAACGATCTTGGTGGGACATGCTCCAGCGTTACCACCTCACCTCGTTCAGCTTCCCGTTCTGAAAAAGCAGTCAAGCAGATCGGGCATCGGTCGTTACCCAGCTTAAAGAAGCGAAGTCTCTGGTCTCCGCGCGACGTACGACTCATCCGTTTGTCCCTCCCGTCGTGTCCGAAAACGCGAACGGAGCCGAAAGCTGGAATACCTAGAGGCGTTCTTGAAACTCGCGGAGACCAGTCGACGTGGCCATGGCTCTGCGATAGGCGATCTCCCGAGCGTGGTCGAAGCCTGCGAACCAGTGCTGTTTCAACCAGTCCTCGCGGAACTTCCCGTTGAAGCTCTCGACGAACCGTTCTGGGTCGGCTTGCCCGGACACGTAACCGGTCCGCGGACCGTCAGGCACCGATTTTGCGTGAAGAGGGCTCGACGTGAGGTTTCGGGTCGAGACACTCACATCGAATAGAGCCGATCATCCTTTCGACCAATGGATTCTGCCACGGGGAGCGCGGTGCGGTAAGGACCTGCTCCATCCCGAGACCGTCGACGCGACTGTCGAAGTACGCTCCGTAGGCGTCGTGTCCAAAAACACAAACGAACTCAAAGATCCTTGCGCCGCCTCGGCCCAGTCGCAAACACAGACACTAAACTGCTGATTTGTGGTCATTTCAAGAGGGCCGAGTTTTGGCACAGGACGGGATGATCCTCGCATCACAGCAAGGGCCCTCCGAATAAAGAGCGGGTGAGAATCGGTTATAGCCGATAAAATGGATCGGTTATATAGTTGCGGCCGATTCGGTGGGTGCCTGAGCGAAAAGTGCCCGGATTTCGAGGCGATTTCGCAGATTATAACTGAAAAAAAGCCTCTAAAATATAACCGCTTTGGTATAACCGATATAACCTAGCGACCTAAGGCCACTTTTTCGGATTTCGAGCCTCTCAATGCCCTGTTTGTATGGAATCCAGTGGAGACCGGATAGCTCCGAACTGCACCATCCGCCACACAGTCTGGCCAATTGCGGCACTGCAGAGACGGGTGAGATTTTCCGCGCGGTTGGTGGGGTTTCGCAGGAGTAGGTGGCACCAGAGACGCGCTATAAGGGCTGAACGGGCCTCACTTTCGGTATTCGTCTCTAATCTCGATTTTCCGAGTGCCACGTTTGCGCCAAATAGGGGAGCGGGCGCTGAACGGGCCGTGCGGCAACGGAAAAGAGGCCACCCGAGAGGCCCAGAATCGAGGCCGGGGCTACTGTGGCGTAGCGGGGGCTAGTACGTTTGGGACCAAGTCCGCCTGGGCCTCCTTTATGTCCTTACTTGTCTCGAATTTGGCCTCAACCAGGGTCCGGACCCTTCTGCGGTTCTTCCCCGGCGCACTTCTTCCTACCCGAGCATTGAAACGCCCGATACACCTGGAGAGCGGACGAAATTGACAATGCTGTGCCTGCTCCCGAATGCTCCTCGGTGTGGTAAACAAGTACGATGGCTCAGGGCGTTCCAGTTCTGCCGAGACGCGTGATTTTGCCTGGGAAAAGAACGGAGAGAGCTTCGGAGCAGGAGGTGCAAGGCGTACCTCTGCTCGTTCAGCTTGACTTGCAAAAGATCTTCGAGGCGGCCAGAGTCCAGTGATGCATCGGGAGAGTGAGAATTGACTGACGGTTTCCAGAGAACGCTGGACCACATACGGTCCATCGCCGATTCCGAAGCTGAAAAGGGGCGCCTCTTCGAGCGGCTGATGAAGACGTACTTCGTCAAGGATCCCCTCTACAAGGAACGGTTCTCCAAAGTCTGGCTGTGGTCCGAATGGGTGAACCTGAAGCAGGGATTCGATGGCGCCGATACCGGTATCGACCTGGTCGCCGAGGAGCGTGAGGGCGGTTACTGCGCCATTCAGTGCAAGTGCTACGCGCCTGGCACCCAGATTTCGAAGCCTCATCTCGATTCGTTCATCTCCGCATCGGCCCGTGACCCCTTCACCGCCCGTATCGTGGTCGATACCGGCGACGGATGGGGGCCGAACGCGGTCAAGACCATTACTCCACTGAAGCCCGCATGCACCGTGCTTCGCTTCGGCGATCTCGCTAGTCGGCCGTTCGACTGGCCCGACCTGATCCACGATAAACCGGAAGACCTTTCCTTTAGGCACGAGCCGTTCAGCCTGCGCCCCCATCAGAAGGTCGCGTTCGACGACGTGACCGGCGGATTCAATGATCACGATCGCGGCAAGCTGATCATGGCGTGCGGCACGGGCAAGACCTTTGCAGCGCTGCGCATAGCAGAAGCCGTTGCGGGTATCGGGGGGCGGGTGCTCTATCTGGTGCCGTCGATATCGCTGTTCCAGCAATCGATGCGGGAATGGGCAACGCAACGGTCGATCCCGCATCGGTATATCGGGATCTGCTCCGATACACGCGCCGGACGAAACGACGAGGACGCGTCGCTCCAGGAGCTTGAAATCCCGGTCACCACGGACCCCAAGACGATCTCCCAGGCGCTCAGGGAAGCTCGGCCAGACGCGATGACGGTGGTCTTCTGCACCTACCACTCGCTCGGTATCGTGGAAGACGCCCAGGACGACGGAGCGCCGGCATTCGACATTGTTCTCTGTGACGAAGCGCACAGAACGACCGGCGTGGAGCGTCCCGGCGACAAGACGTCACCGTTCGTGCTCGTGCACGACGCCCAAAGAATTCGGGCTGCGAAGCGCCTCTACATGACCGCCACCCCGCGTCTCTATACGGAAGGCGCGAAGGCGAAGGCGGCCAATCACGATGTCGAAGTATTCTCCATGGATGATCCGGCGACCTATGGGCCGGAGCTTCACCGCCTTCCCTTTTCCAGGGCGGTCGAGCGGGACCTGTTATCCGACTACAAGGTTGTGGTCCTCGCCATGTCCGAGCAACACGTCGATGCCGCGTTGCAGGCACATCTGGCGTCGGGCGACAGCGAGATCAACATCACCGACGCGGCGAAGATCGTCGGTTGCTGGCGCGCGTTGCAGAACCCGGAGAACAAGCGTCTCAGCGATGCACCTATCCAGCATCTAACCCGCGCGATCGCATTCACGAACACGATCGTCTCCTCGAAGCGGCTGGAAGCGCATTGGGACAGTATCGTCGGGCACGCCATCGATTTGTTGCCCGAGGCGGAGCGGCCGGACGCGTTCCGCTGCAAAACGCGCCACGTCGATGGACAGCATCACGCGCTTGAGCGTAAGGCCCGTATCGAATGGCTCAAGGCCGATTCCGAGGGAACCTGCCGCATTCTCTCGAACGCCCGGTGCCTATCCGAGGGAATCGACGTGCCGGCGCTCGACGCGGTGCTCTTCATGAACCCGAAAAACTCGCAGGTCGACATCGTGCAGGCCGTCGGCCGCGTCATGCGTAAGGCCGACGGCAAGCAGTACGGCTACATCGTGCTTCCGGTCGCCGTGCCGACGGGCGTCGACCCGGCCGCGGCTCTCGACGACAACGAACGGTTCGCCGTGGTCTGGAGCGTCTTGCGGGCGCTGCGCTCGCACGATGACAGGTTCGATGCCGAGATCAACAAGATCGACCTCAATGACACGCCGACCGATCGGATCATCTTCAGCGGTGATGGGCTCGACGGACAGGGCACCCCCGAACTGCCCTTTCCGCCGCTCGACCTGCCACCCGGCGCGATATTCGCCAAGGTCGTCGAGAGATGCGGGGACCGGAAATACTGGGAGACCTGGGCCAGGGACGTTGCAGATATCTTCTCGCGGCTCGTCCACCGGATCGAGGCTCTTCTGGCCAGTCCCGATAACGAAACCCTGCGCGAATGGTTCGACGCTTTCCACGAGGAGCTCAAGGTCTCAATCAACGCCTCGATCAGCCGGGATAACGCCATCGAAATGATGGCGCAGCACACCTTGACGCGGCCGGTCTTCGAGGCGCTGTTCGAACACTACGATTTCTCCGCCGGCAACCCGGTGGCGCAGGCGCTGGACTCCCTGGGGCGGAATTTCGGAGAGTTCGGTCTCGAGAACGAAACCCGAGATCTGGAGCGCTTCTACGAAAGCGTCCGCATGCGCGCCCGCGGCCTTGACAACAGCGAAGCGCGGCAGCACGTGCTGATGGAACTCTACGAAAAGTTCTTCTCCACGGCCCTCAAGAAAGACGCAGACCGCCTCGGCATCGTCTACACACCGGTAGAAGTCGTGGATTTCATCGTGAACAGCGCCGACCACGTGGTGCGCCAAGAGTTCGGCCGCAGCTTGAGCGACGAGGACGTTCATGTCCTCGACCCGTTCACCGGCACCGGCATCTTCCTCGTCCGGCTGCTTCAGTCCGCGCTGATCCTGGACTCCGATCTCGCAAGGAAGTACCACAGAGAGCTTCACGCCAACGAGCTCGTCCTACTGGCCTATTACATTGCGGCCATTCACATCGAGGAAGCATTCCACGGCCGTCGCGGGCCAGACAGCGCTTATGCGCCCTTCGACGGCATCGTACTGACCGATACGTTCAATCTATACATGGACAGGACCGGCTTTCCGAAGGCATGGCTTCCGGACAACAGCGAGCGTGCGGAGCGCCAGCAGGATCTGCCGATCCAGGTCATCGTCGGCAATCCGCCGTGGTCGGCAGGCCAGAGGAGCTCGGCGGACAACAACCCCAACGTCGACTATCCCGAGCTTGAGAAGCGCATCGCAGAGACCTATGCCGCACGCTCCAAGTCGACGCTGAAGAACAGCCTCTACGACACCTACAAGATGGCGATCCGCTGGGCGTCGGACCGGATCGGCGACCAGGGCGTCATCGCTTTGGTCACCAACGGCTCCTGGATAGACGGTAACGTGGATTCGGGCGTTCGCGCCTGTCTGGCCGAGGAGTTCAGCTCAATCCATGTTTTGAACTTGCGGGGAAATCAGCGAACGCAAGGAGAACGCTCGCGCCGGGAGGGAGGTAAGGTCTTCGGCCAAGGCTCCCGGGCACCGGTCGCAATCACGATTCTGGTCCGCAACCCTGATGCCGCTCACGATGGCTGTCGCATCCTCTACCGCGATATCGGTGACTATCTGAAGCGCGAGGAGAAACTGGCGATCCTGCGCAAGGCGGGCTCTATCGCAGGTATTGAGGACTGGCGGACGATCACACCCGACCGGCATCACGACTGGATCGGCCAGCGCAGCGATGCGTTCCAAAGGCTCTATCCGATGGGGTCGAAGGGCGCGAAGGCCGGCACGGCGGACGATGCGATCTTCAAGCTGTTCAGCAACGGCTACAAGACCGGCCGAGATGCCTACTTGTACAACTTTTCCCATGACGTTTGCGCCGAGAACGGAAAGAGAATGACAGATGAATACATGAGCGCCCTTGATTGGCTCAGCGATTATCCCGACAAAGACGTCACAGAAGCCACCAAGCGGCATTCGAAATCTGTCATATGGGATGCAAAATTACAGACCTCTCTCAAGGCTGGTCGGATTCCAAATTCCCCTTTAAGTTCGCCACGCAAGGTGGTCTACCGGCCTTTCGTGAATCAGCATTTGTATGCTGATGAGTTCTTCGCGCAACGACCTGCTCAAACTTCGGCATTGTTTCCAAACGAAGCCAGCGAAAACCGAGCGATCTGCGTCCCGGGCGTGGGCTCGACCAAGCCGTTCTCCGCCCTCGTGGTCGACTTGATGCCGGATCTTGAACTGATATCGAAGGGCCAATGCTTCCCGCGCTACCGGTATCGGCAACCGACGGATGCGCAGGGCGCCCTTCCGGGTGTCGGACAGGAACTGGAGCGTATCGACAACGTCACGGACACGGCGTTGCGCGCCTTCCGCGTACGCTACAACGACAACTCAATCACCAAGGACGGGATTTTCGATTACGTCTACGGCGTTCTGCACGCGCCCGGATACCGGGAGCGCTTCGCCAACGACCTAGCGAAGGAGCTGCCGCGCCTCCCGCTCGCACACGATTTCCATGCCTTTGCGAGAGCTGGGCGTGAGCTTGCGGAACTTCATCTCGGCTATGAGACCTGCCAGGAATATCCGCTAGACGTTACCTTCACACAACTCGGAGAACCGCGACCGGAGCAATTCCGAGTAGGTGAGCGGGCGATGCGATATTCCGATAACGACAGGACAGTCCTTATCGTCAACGACCATCTCCGACTCGGCGGGATACCGCCAGGGGCGCACCAGTACCAGGTCAACGGGCGGACACCGCTAGAGTGGTTCATCGACCGCTACCGAATCACGCGAAACAAGGAAAGCGGCATCGTCAACGATCCCAATGCTTGGTTCGACGATCCACGCGAGCTGATCGCGATGATCCGCCGCATCGTCCATGTCAGCGTGGAATCAACGCGCATCGTCGAGGGCTTACCCGAACCGATCTTGGCGCCGAAGGGTAAGTCAAATTGAGAAGGTGATCGACACAATGGGCCGATGCGACCCAACTTGCTGAGTTACCACGAATATCGATTCCCACCCGAAATTATCGGCGTTGGTGCATGAATTCGTTCGTGCGCCCAACTTACTACCCCGTCCTGTGCCAAAACTCGGCCCTTTTGAAATAGACCACAAATCAGCAGCTTAGACGTCCTTGGAATCCGCACAGAATCCAGGGTATTTCGCGCCGCAGGGCTGACTTCCGACCCATGGGGCTGGCGGATGAATAAATAGAAGGCACAGCCGAGTTTTGACACAGGAGGCGGTTCACGATGGCGGCGCTGGCTCGGCTGTTCGACTGGAAGAATGCCCTAGTCGTCGTGAAGCCCGACACGCTTCGTCCGGGCCTACGCCGTCGGCTCTTCCACGCCCAATATCGTTCTGAACCCACAACGGTGCCAGCGGACGACCGTCTCAGGTTTCACGATGACGAGGACAACTCTCCCAGTCAGTCCAGATTCTGCACAACAGCACCCAAAACCCGCGGTCGACATTCGAGAGCCGCGTCCGTTTCACCGAACGACGGAGGACGGCGAGCTGCTGCCGAAGAGCGACGCGACATTCTCAAGAGCTAGCTTGCGACGAGCCTTGAAGGCAGAGATGAGAGCGGGAACCAATGACGAAATCATGCCGGCATGGTGCCGGCAGACCGGAGACTAATCAAGTTCGGTGCGCGCGGATGAATAAATAGAAGGCACAACCCTCTTGATAGTGTTGCGTCCGAGTTCATGTCCGAGGTTCTTGACTGCGCCCCGCAGGCGCGTATATCCCCACGTCGGATTCTCCTGTTCGGACACGACGGCAAAGCAGGTATAATTAAAGTTTGTGAAGCGGACTTTCCCCACAATCCTGCTTTGCTCCTTTGTCGCAGCCTGTGCCAGCCGCGGACCGTCGGCGACGACACCCTCCGGCACGCCAGCCCCGGCTCCGCTTCGCGGAACCACTTTCGAGGGCCTTGCTTCCTGGTACGGGCTGGAAGAAGAAGGTCGGGCCACCGCGAGCGGAGAGCCGATGGACCCTGAATGGTTCACTGCAGCCCATCGGACCTTTCCCTTCGGCACCGTGTTGCGGGTCACCGACCCCGATAACGGGCGCAGCGTGGTGGTGGTGGTCAACGACCGGGGCCCTTTTATCGACGGACGGGTCCTGGATCTTTCCTACGGCGCAGCGAAGGCGATCGACATGGTCCAAAAGGGCGTAGCGCCGGTCCAGATTGAAGTCATCCAAGTAGATCAAAGTCGTCTGGCCACCCGTTGGAGAGTCCAGCTCGGCTCGTTCCGCGACGAGTCGGCCGCCAAAGAGCTCGCCGATGAGATCAAGCGGGAAGGACATCGTCCGGTCGAGATCTCTGGATTCCGGGCGAGCGGTCGGCTTTACTATCGTGTTTGGGTCGGAGAATTCGTTTATCGGGCGGATGCCGAGGATCTAGCTCGTGAGTTTCGCCGGGAAGGGCGTGAAACAGTTGTGATGCAAACCCCCTTTCGGTGACGCCCGCTTCATGCAGCACCTATCACCTGTTTTTGTTGCCCATTACAACCTACGCGAGCGATTCCTCGAATAGCTCGACTTGCTTTTCCTGTCGCGCTGCGCCGACTACCCTTGCCGCTGCCGATTTCTTCACCACAGAAATCTGGACCCCATCCTGTGCCAAAACTCGGCCCTTTTGAAAGACCATGGCTGTAATTTAATGCACTGTAAAGTCTTAGTGTCATTTTGCCAACACTTAATGGCGGAAGCACCCATGAGGTCTGTGTGAGCGGCAGGGCTGCCCGATCGAACAACGGCTGCCTGACCAACAGTAGGAATTGCACATGGTACGTCATGATGGATCCGAAGATAACACCCTCGGGCCAGACGATTGTAAAGGCCACGGCCCTTGGCACCATCGCAAAACACAGACGCTAAGCTGCTGATTTATCGGCTATTTCAAGAGGGCCGAGTTTTGGCACAGGACGGGGTCCGTAGTAGCGTTGAAGCGGAGTAACGCCCGCGGAGCAAAGGGGCCCTGCTGCACACAACTCCTTGTTTCGACAAAGCGAGGCAGGGGCGAGCTGATAAAACTCACCCATTCTTACTGCAGGAGCTGAGATGAAGGATATACGTCAAGGCGAAGGCCATCCCGGTCACATAACCCTTGACGCGAAGTGTGCAGGAGCGCGTAGTGCGGGAAATCCGCACGCTGCGTGCGAAGAGGCGGGGGCTGGAAACGGACTTACGGTGTGGCTAGTGAGGCACTCCCAGAGGAAACGGGGAGCAACAGATAGGCCACGCCTTCGGGGTACCGCGCCAGCCCTCGACCCTACCGCCCTCTGGATCATCTCATTGTCCCTGCGATGCAAGTAGGCCAGCGTATTTGATAGATCCGATCGCCCCGCGGACCTTTTCGTAATCGATGACCGGCCTACCGAGGTCCGATGTGAGTGAATGATCAACTTGTAGTCTGTGAATCTGTTTGCGGATCTCCTCCGACGCTAGTGTCGAGTCGAGCAGAGCCTCGACTTTCTCTAAGAAGATCTTCAGGTCCGAACGGGTAGCAGATGACTTGTGATCGGCGAGAAAAGATCGTACCACTCGGTCAATCCGTGCGCCGACCGCGGCTCCTAACTTCTCGTTTACTGCCAACCGCTGTCTCTCCCCTAGCTTAACGAACAATCTTATGAAATTCTGGCGCGCTATGTCCGCACCCACTGTATCTGCACCTGTGGAACAGCCTTCGTTGAGCACCCTGACGACATGGCGGGCGAGACCAACCTTGTCCAGACGCAAAGTCGATCCAGCTGCCTTCAGGGCCTTCTCGGTCGCTTTAAACATGCCGACGCTCTTTGAGAGTTCACTCACTATCCGCTCTGTGGTTAACGTGATGCTCTGACCGCGACCAACCTCCGCCACGTAGGACTCGCATGCCTGCACGATCACAGACGACGGAAGGAGGTCCTCGATCTCCTGCGGTCCGCCCGGCCGCTCACATACGACCTCGGGAAGCGCTTCTTTCGAGATCTGGAGCACGAACCTTGGGTCGAGCATCCGCTTACCCTTGGGCCCACCGCGGACCAGGTCTTTTAGGGCGTCGTTCCCAGCCTCACCGCCATCAAGCAACACGATCACCGAAGGCTGATCGGCGTCGCGACCACGTGCGAGGAATGTCATGTAGGGGATATGGCTAGCTGATCCCGCCGGTACGAGAGTCAGGTCGTTGAGGTCAAGCCGCTCAGCGCCAGGGACATCTCGCCGTAGCAGGGCGCTCGAGATTCCGGCGACGTACACTTGGTCGGCCACGCCCTCCAACATCAGGTTACAGTTCCCGATGAAGGTTGCCTCGCCAACGTATCCGCCAAAGGCGGAGCGTAGCGGTTCGAAGTGATTCCTTCCCACGTCGCGAACGACACGGGTTCCTTCGTCGTCAGCGCCCTTGTCGAGAACTCGCACCCGATCGGCGCGGTTCTTGTCAATGAAGAACGGCGAGTGGGTGACGAACGCAACCTGCCGACTCAGCACCTCATCACTACCACCAGCGAAGTCTTGGAACAAGCGAAGCAGATCCTGTTGGCCCTGATTCGACAAGAACGCATCAGGCTCATCCATCAAGAGAAGCCCCGCGGAATTTCCACGAGCTAAGTGAGCCAGGTACTGGACGAGATAGCTCAGAAAGTACTTGAGTCCACTACTACGCTCAGCGAACGAATACTCGCTCGATGTCCGATCCCTGATCGTAAACACGAGATCGAAATCTCGGGCCGCAACCTGGAGTTCGAACTTCTCATCCTGAGTCCACCACCTATGCAAGTTCAGCGCCTCGGACAGTTGGCGGTTGATCGCGGCAACGATCCCGTTGGCAAACCCCTCGTTCTGGGCCCGGAGAGCTTGTTCAAGCTTCGTAAACGTCGACACGTCGACTCCACCGACAGTTACCAGCAGATCGAATGCGAGATGTAGCTGATCTCGATGATTTTGTTTCTCATCGCCGCGAACCATCAAGCTGTCTGCGCGGGCGAGCAGCGATTTAAGGAGCCCCGTATCGGGCGGGTCCTTTGCCAGCGCAGAGCGGAGGCCGTCGCCGCGTACGAGAAGATCAATCAGTAACCAGCGGTCCTCCCTGCTGATTACTCTTTCCACTGACTCTTTTGACCTTTGCACGATGTACTCGATAGGAACGCTGTCGGGGATAGGTTTCGCCGGGTCGATCCGAAAGGACCGTGGCAGCGCCCCGAAGAAATCTTTATGCTCATCGTCGTTGACGATGATAGGTGTCGTGTTGTCTCCGACGAAAAGCTTCACGAATCCAGGGTCTTCCCGGAAGATCCTGATGGAGTCATACGACTCGTCGGGCTCGGCTTTCAGCAACGCGCCGATGGCAGTTCTGTCTGCTTCGGTCAGGTCCGATAGTCGCAGCCCAAAGTGTGGAGTCCGCGGCGTTGCGTCCACGGTGAAGAATTGCGAGTAACGGCAGAAGTCGGCTGCCTCTGCTGGTTCGCGAACGCCGAGTGCGTGCTCGATGGCGTCGAGAAGCTGCGATTTACCTGATTCGTTCGCACCCACGACGCACGTGATCATGGGGTCGAGATCGATCTTCACGTACGGATAGAAGAGATCGTTGTACTGGTCCCACGGGTCCGCGACTGCGTCCTTGTGATGCTTCCTCAAGTAGTCGAAGTTGAAGGCCCGGTAGAACCTGATGTAGACGGTCGAAACCCGCAAGTCTCCTCCTTCTCTTGATCATCAACCGCGCCGCAGCACCGGTCCAGGTCCGTGTTCTTCATGCGACCAGACAAGGGCATCATGACAGATACCTTGAAGATAAACCATCACTGGCCGAGGCCATCATGTCCGAAAACGCGAACGGAGCGGAAAGCTCGAATCCTAGAGGCGTTCTCGAAATCTGCGGAGGTCAGCCGACGCGGCACTTGATCTGCGATAGGCAATCCCGTCCTGTCCTCGTGTCCGAAAATACGAACGGAGCCCGAAAGCTCGAATCCTAAGGGTTTCCAGCCGAGACCGGATAGCTCCAAACTGTCCCATCCGCCACACAGTCTGGCCAATCGTGGCACCGCAGAGACGGGTGAGATTTTCCGCGCGGTTGGCGGGGTTTTGCAGGGGTAGGTGGCACCAGAGACGCGCTAGAAAGGCTGAAAAGGCTTCATTTTCGGTATTCGTCTCTAATCGCGATTTTCGAGTGCCAAGTTCGGGCCAAATAGGAGACGGGCGCTGACCGGGGCCGTGCGGCAGCGGAAAGAAGGCCATCCGAGATCGAGGCCGGGGCTACCACGAGGCGTAGCGGGCTAGCACGTTCTGGTCCAGGTGTGCCTGAGCGTCCTTCATGTCCTTACTTGTCTCGTATTGGGCCTCTATCTTCTATTTCCGAGCAGAGATCGATCATCCACCCTCTTGTCAGCCGCCCTCTGATTACGGTCCACGAGACAGGGCAACGGAAGCGCACAGGTGTTGGCCGTCCGTCCGGCTCGTGATATGAAGCTGAGCATGCCCGATGGCGGTGCGCAAGATCCTGGCGATGGGGCATCCATAACTACAACGTGCAGCGAACGCCGTCGATGGCGTTGGGGGTAACCGCCGTCGTCTTTCGATCAGTCCATCTCAACAATAGCCCGCGCCAGGATTGGCGCCACGTCGGGGTGGCGACGCTCGAGGAGCCGTTCTACGACCGCGCCTACCTCAAGACTCGAGCGGTAACAGACGCGATGCTGGCCGTCCATTTCGACATCTGCATTGCCACCAGCGAGTTCAGCCACCTTCCGAACTGCACGACGATCGGCGAACGTCGATGAGGCTTTCCTGGAACGAGATTCGAGCGCGCGCCGCCGACTTCGCCCGTGAATGGGCGGACGCTACATACGAGAAGGGCGAGACGCAGAGCTTCTACAACGAGTTCTTCGACATCTTCGGTGTCCGGCGGCGCACCGTCGCGCGGTACGAGGAACACGTCCGGCGACTGGACAACACCTCCGGTTTCATCGATCTGTTCTGGCCTGGCGTCCTGCTAGTCGAGCAGAAGAGCGCCGGTCGCGATTTAGCCATTGCGCGCCGTCAAGCTGGCCGGTACTTCGATGCGCTTCCCGAGCGGGACCGCCCCCGCTACCAGCTACTCTGCGATTTCCAGACGTGCGAGCTGCTCGACCGGGAAGAGCGCGAGGAGTCTCGCTTCGCACTTGTCGACCTGCCCCAGCACGTCGAGAAATTCGGGTTCATCATCGGTGTGCAACGCCGCGCGTTCCGCGATCAGGATCCAGTCAACATCAAGGCGTCCGAGCTGATCGCGCGCTTGCACGACGCGCTCAAATCATCCGGCTACGACGGCCACGACCTGGAGTTGTTTCTGGTCCGAATCGTGTTCTGCCTGTTCGCCGACGACACCGGGATCTTCGAGCCGCGCGACATCTTTCTGCAGTTCATCGAGGAGCGCACGTCGGACGACGGAGCCGACCTCGGTCCATGGCTGGCACGGCTCTTCCAGGTGCTGAACACGCCGATTGAGCGCCGTCAAGCGGCGCTCGATGAGGATTTGGCGCGCTTTCCGCACGTGAACGGCGAGCTGTTTGCCGAAACCCTGCGTATCCCGGATTTCAATGCCTCGATGCGGCAGGCGCTCCTCGACGCGAGCCGGTTCGACTGGACGGCGATCTCGCCAGCCATCTTCGGTGCACTCTTCCAGGCGGTAATGGAACCAGCCGACCGGCGCGCGCAGGGTGCGCACTACACCACCGAGAAGAACATCCTGAAGGTGATCGAGCCGTTGTTTCTAGACGATCTGCGCGCGGAGTTCCAGAAGCTTCAGAAACGCCGGGACGACCGCAGCATAGCCGATCTCCGGAAGTTTCGGGACCGACTCGGCACGCTTCGCCTGTTCGATCCGGCGTGCGGTTGCGGCAACTTCCTCATCATCGCCTACCGGGAGCTGCGCTCTCTGGAAATCGAAGTGTTACGGGAGATGGCGGCACGCACGGACGCTACCCAACTGAAGCTCGAGGTGCAGTCGGTAGTCGATGTGGATCAGTTCTACGGCATCGAGATCGGCGAGTTCCCGGCGCGTATCGCAGCGACCGCGCTCTGGATGATGGATCACATCATGAACAACCGGCTGAGCCTGGAGTTCGGCAAGACGTACGCGCGGATTCCGATCGAGAAGTCGCCGCACATTCGCCACGGCGACGCGTTGGAGATCGACTGGGGTGAAGTGTTGCCGCCGAATCAGTGCTCGTATGTCTTCGGCAATCCGCCATTTGGTGGAGCCAAATTCCAGTCGGCCGGGCAGCGCGCACAGGTGCGCCACATCGCGGCGCTTGGCGGCAGCGGCGGCACACTCGACTACGTGGCCGCGTGGTTCATTCGCGCCGGCGAGTACGTGCAGCATGGCCGGTCGGAGAACAGCACTCGGCCACCGAAGATCGGCTTCGTCGCAACCAACTCGATCACTCAAGGCGAGCAGGTCGCGCAGCTGTGGCCGCTGCTACTCGATCGCCACCGTTTGGAAATCGCCTTTGCCCACCGGACGTTTGCCTGGGGTTCTGACGCCCGCGGCAAAGCCCACGTGCATGTGGTCATCATCGGACTAAACACGACCGAGCATGCGCCACGGGACAGGCGGTTGTTCGCCTACGAGGACCTCAACGGGGAGCCGCTCGAAAGCCGCCACGCCGTGATCACGCCCTACCTGTTCGACGGCGGGGCACTAGCCAATCCTCACCTCGTCGTCCGAGAAGAGGGCAGGACGATAAACGGACTGATTCAACTGGTCACCGGCTCCCAGCCCATCGACGATGGACTCTACATTTTCAATGCTGAAGAACGACTCGCGTTCCTGGATGCCGAACCGGACGCAGCGACTTTGTTGCGTCCTTTCGTCGGCGCTCGTGAGTACCTACAAGGTGGCGAGCGCTGGATTCTTGCGTTGCATGACGCTTCGCCCGCTACTCTGGCGCAACTGCCACGAGTCAGAGAACGCATCGCCGCCGTTCGCGCTTACCGAAGGACCAGCAAACGAACGTCCACACTGAAACTGGCTGAGACACCCACGCTCTGGCAAGTGAACATCCTGCCGGCCGCCCCGTTCCTCGTTCTGCCGGAGGTCAGCTCTGAACGGCGTGAATACGTCCCTATAGGCTGGCTGAAGCCGCCGGTAATCCCGAGCAACCTTGTTCGGGTTCTGAAAGACGCCACATTAGCTGATTTCGCCGTGCTGACCTCAGCCATGCACATGGCATGGCTACGCCACATCGGCGGGCGGTTGAAAAGCGATTACCGCTACTCCATCGGTGTCGTTTACAACAACTTCCCGGTACCGCCCGGTTTCAAGAGCGAGAATGCGAAAGTGTCGGCAGTGGAGCCGCTGGCGCAGGCCGTGCTCGACGCCCGCGCTACTCACCCGGACGCGACGCTGGCCGATCTCTACGACCCCGACCTGATGCCGCCGAATCTCCGAAGAGCACATCACGCGCTGGATCGCGCCGTCGACCGTCTCTACCGCCGTGCGCGCTTCACGTCCGAGCGCGAACGCGTCGAGTACCTCTTTGCTTTGTACGAGCGCCTGCAGGCTCCGCTGGCCGCAAAGGCTGCGGGCAAAGGCAAGCGCCGACCGCGAACACGAGGGGTTCGCCGCCGCAAATCGACGTAACCTTTCATGTAAACGGCGGGTTAGGTCCCAGCTGAACCGGGGAAAAGGAGAGTAGGCAGAGCGGCTTCCCCGTCCTGTGCCAAAACTCGGCCCTTTTGAAATAGACCACAAATCAGCAGCTTAGACGCCCTTGGAATCCGCGCAGAATCCAGGGTATTTCGCGCCAAGGCTGGCTTCCGATCCCTGGGCTGCGGGTGGCGCACGACAGGCCCACTGGGGTGGCACGGCTGGCTCAAATCGGCTGCGGGGCGAGCTGCAGGCAACGAACTGTGCACCCGGAAGGAATACTTATCCGACCGCGATGCCGGATTCAAGCAGCCATTGGAAAGGTGCAAACTGCTGACCCGCTGGGCGTTCGAGTATTTTGACCAGACGACCACTGAGCCGAAACGGCCCGGCGCCTCGGTCTCGAGTTCGTTTGTGTTTTCGGACACGAGTGCGTCCATGGGCTTGATCCGGTTTCGTAGACGGTTTAGTTAAGCTGGCGAAGTCCTCATCCGTCGTTCAAACTCGGCCGGACTGACCTGGCCGAGGGTCGAGTGTCGTCGTCTATGGTTGTAGAATACCTCGATGAAGTCGAAGAGGGCCATCTTGGCCTCGCCGCAACTGAGGAAATGCTCCCCAAGCTCGTGCTTGACCGTGGAGAACCAGCTCTCGATGACGGCGTTGTCGTAGCAGTTGCCCCGTCGGCTCATGCTCCCGGTCATGCCATGCGTCTCAAGGAGACGTTGGTAGTCTTTGCTGGCATACGGACTGCCCTGATCGGAGTGATGCAAAAGCCCTGCGGCCGGTTGGCGACGTTTCAGTGCCATCCGCAACGCCTTGATAACCAGGTGACGGTCGTTAATAGCACTTACGGCCCACCCAACGAGGAATCGCGAGTAGAGATCGAGGAGCGCCGCGAGATAAAGCTTCCCGCCGCTGCCGATCACGAACTCGGTCGTGTCCCCGACCCACCGTTGGTTCGGCGCATCGGCGACGAAGTCTTGCCCGAGCACATTGGCCGCGACGGGCTGGTCATGACCGCTTACCGTCGTGCGCTTGAAGCGTTTGCGTACTCGAGCCCAGTATCTTGGGGGTCGGTCAGCTAGCTTTTCGTCAACTTGACAGTACCCACCTTATGGCAGAAGCAGCTCCTTGCAGACGTGGCCGATGCAGTCTCAATCAGTACCAGGGCAAAGCCGAAAAGCAGTTACGACAAGAGTAGGCTGGCGAATGTTATTCTTGAAAACGGCCACGGTGATCTATATGGGGTAAAAACAGACTGCCGGCGATAGCCGATGCCGTGCATTCGAGGTCATTCGGTTGCAGCGCATGAGCCAACATTCATGATTGAGCTACGCGATTACCAGCACGAATTGATGCGGCGAGCCGAGACTGCCCTTGGTCCCGACAAGGCGCGCGTAATGATGCAACTGCCGACGGGTGGCGGCAAAACCATCATCGCCGCTCACCTGCTGGACAACTTGATACGGAATGGACGCAAAGCCGTCTGGCTCACCCATCGGAAAGAGTTGGCCGACCAGACATGCGGAATGTTGACCACCGTCCACATTCCGGCCATCGCTGATGTTCGATGGGACCCTGGCACCGCGGCTCCGGCCATCAGCAGAGGGGTTGTTATCCTCATGGCCCAGAAAGTCAGCCGGCGGACGGCTGTCATGAGCATCTGGCATGACTATGGCGCGGATGATCTGCTGGTGATTGATGAAGCGCATCACGCTGCTGCTCCTGGCTGGGTGCGGGCCATGCAGCAGTGGCCCGGCCGGATCATCGGCATGACGGCGACACCGTGGCGCCTGTCGAAAAAGGAGGGATTCGATCACCTATTCGGTGAACTGATTTGCGGCCCGCAAACCTCGGAACTGCAATCTCGACGCTGGCTATGTGAAGCGCAGGTACTGTTACCGCCGTCCGAGCAACGTATACTCGGTGGTGAAGTCCAAACTGCCACCGGCGAGTACACCGAGTCCGGTATTGAACTGGCGAACCGGGATCGGCATGACGTGATGACGGCCCAAGTGCTGCTGTTCTGGCAACGACATGCTCACTCGCGTCAGACCATCATCTACGCCGTCTCCGTGAAGCATGCCAGGAACTTGGTTAACATTTTCAACGATGCCGGCATACCGGCGGCGATAATACTTGCTGACACCCCTTTGCCGGAACGTGTTAGCGCTATAAACAAGTTTAAGAAGGAGGCGCTCAGGGTCCTCGTCAACGTCGCGGTCGCAACTGAGGGATTCGATCTGCCGGACGCGAGTTGCATTGTCCTTGCGAGACCCACGAAGAGCCTTGCCCTGTATCTGCAAATGGCCGGTCGAGGATTACGCCCAAAGGAGAACGGAGGCGATTGCGTGCTTCTGGATCTAGCGGGCAACGCGATGGATCACGGATTGCCAGAGGAAGACCGTAGATGGTCCCTTGCTCCCCGAGGTGAGGAAACGGATGGCGAAGCCCCAGTGGTTTGGTGTCCGGATTGCAAGGCGGTGTCTTCCGCTGCCAGCCATCGTTGCGGCACCTGCGCTGTACCGTTCGGAAAAGACTGTGACCGATGCGGCAAGTGGCGCCCATGGACGGATTGGAGCCTGGAAGAGTATTGTGACAATGCACATGCGTTGGTCTGCGACCGTTGTCATCTCGACGCCCACATCCGATCCCACCTACCGATTCTCGATCTGATGAAGTGGTTGTCTGGAGGTAAAACTATGGACCCGAACGCCGCACCCAATAGTCGAAACGACACGTCGGAACCGGAGCTTGACTCGATTGTCAAGAAGTTGCTTGAGGATGAGTGCCAAAGGATTCTCAGTGACGCAGAGCAGCGTCGTCGGTCCCTACGATCCAGGATCGAAACACGTGAGGCGCAGTTGGCCGACAACTCGATCCTGGATAGGCTGTTTGCGGATCACCTGAATAACATTCCGAGCGAGCAACGCCCTAGAAACACTATTCATCGGAGCCGCTTGCATGTTGAATGGCATGACAAGCTCATAAAAGAGTTTGCTGACTGGAAAGAGGAATATGAAGAATTGGAAAACCAGCAGATTGACGAGCAATCGAAACGGTTGATTGTCAACCGTGCCCAAGGAAGGCTCGTCAAGTCATTGCGACGGCAAGCCGAAGCGGCGGGTCTTTATCTGACGGAAAAGCCTGAGCCGGGTGGTGGCGAAAACCTTGCGATACCGGCGGTCAATTCCCGTACCAAGCACCTTAACGCGGGCACTGCTGAGCGGGTCAAAGGCGACCTTGTCATACGAGGCAATCAATTCCCATACAAGAACTGCCAGGAAGCGATGGTCATCGTGCTGCGCGAGTTGGCAAGGTTGGATTCAGATTTTCTGCAACGTTGCGCTCAGGACCCTGCATTCCAGGGGAATAAACGGCAGTATCTGGCTCAGCGCGTCGAAGATCTCTTTCCAGGTCGTCCTCACCTGTGGAAGCGGCACGTACGACTTGAGGGTGGCTGGCGTATCTCTACGAATCTCACCAATCGGATGAAGGAATCTCTCATTAAGGCTGCAGTTAAAGTGGCCGGATTGGCGCTAGGGCGTGACCGTGACGTGGTGGTGCCGTTCATCACCTAACTCTGATCACGGCATTTTCAAGTTGACGAAACGCCGGGTCGTCCGCCACAAATGTGCAATTTACAGTCGCCGCTCTCGCCAGACAGATCCCCGGCCCACCCTAGGGGGCGCAGAGAGTATTTGGAGCAGGGGCTAACGAAGACGGCGCTTGCCGTGAAGCTTGGGCGTGAGGTCAAAATACTCATACGGCTTCCCGATGGTAGAAACGTAGCAACCCGCCAAGCCGTTTACGGAAGCGCACCATAGACACTAAGCTGCTGATTTGTGGTCTATTCAAAAGGGCCGAGTTTTGGCACACGTCTGGCTCACGAGGTGACGGCTGGCGCGATCGGAAGCATCCGGCAGATCGGCTCGACCCCGTCCTGTGCCAAAACTCGGCCTTTTTGAAATAGATCATAAATCAGTAGCTTAGTGTTTGTGTTTGCGGACGTGCCAAGGGCTGAGCGCGAACAAACGACGAAATCATGCCGGCATGGTCCCGGCAGACCGGAGACCGAGCAAGTTCGGGGCGCGCGGATGAATAAATAGAAGGCACAGGTTATGAGTTCGCCCCTTCTCGTGCTTGCCCTTGAGCCCCGCGATCTCCTCGGCGTCCTCTCTGAGCAGTAGGTGCAGAGCTGTCAGTCCTTGCTCGTACACCCATTCCGTCAGATCCGCCTTCGTGGCCGCGATCCCAGCTATCATCGGTAGCAGTATCTGACCGACTTGGCCAACTACCTTGCCCGTAGGCGAGTGCGTTTGCTTTCTTACTGGCTTCTTCGATTTCCTAGGCATTGGTGGCTCCTTGTCCCCCTCTGGAGACGGTTTATTGGCAGACCTATTCTTAGGCCGGCCAAGGAGCCGCCGCTACACCAAATTCAACATCCGGCGGGACATCCCCTAGGTATAGGTTCCAAGACACTTAAGGTATAGTTCCACAGCATCCGCGCGCACCGAACTTGCTCGGTCTCCGGTCTGCCGGGACCATGCCGGCATGATTTCGTCGTTTGTTCGCGTCAACAAGCGAGGCAGGGGTGTCACCCATCACTCTGCAGGAGCTGAGACGAAGGATATACTTCTCGGCTGGAAGCGATGGAGTAGGCGATGGATGTACGCGACTGTCGGACTGTTCACAGATTACACCGAGTTCGATATCTCGTAGATTCGCCGAAAGACGCCCCGGCTCGATAGGTCACATAACCCTTCGCGGGAAGTGTGCAGGAGCGCGTAGTGCGGGAAAGCCGCACGCTGCGTGCGATGTGTGGCGGGGGCTGGAAACGGACTTACGGTGCGGCTAGTGAGGCACTCCCACAGGAAACGGGGAGAAACAGATAGGCCGCGCCAGCCCTCGACCCTACCGAGCTCGAGTGGAGTCAGGTCAGCTGCAGAAAAGCGAACGTCCACTGATGCCGCAGGATACAATCACGTCGGAGCTTGATGTGGAGAGACCTGGATGACGTTATTGGATGAACGTGGCTCGCTCTGGCACCGCTGGGACCCCCACCTTCACGCCCCCGGAACGCTCCTCAATGATCAGTTCGCAGGAAACTGGGACGCGTACCTTGCACGCATCGAGACTTCATCTCCTCGCATAGAGGCTCTTGGCGTAACCGATTACTTCTGTATCCAGACTTACAGCGCTGTCAGGGCTCGGAAGGCGGCGGGCCGCCTCGAAGGTGTGCAGCTGCTCTTCCCGAACGTCGAAATGCGGATTGAAACGAAGACAGCCGACGACCATCCGATCAACATCCACCTTCTATTCTCATCAGCCGACTCCGAACACGAAGCTCAGATCGAGCGTATCCTCGGCCATCTGAAGTTCGACTACAAAGACACAAGATACCGCTGCACCCGTGACCAATTGATAGCACTCGGTAAACACCATGATCCATCGCAGACCAATGACTTGGCGGCTTTGAAGATTGGGGCTAATCAGTTTAAGACCACTCTCAAGGACTTGAAGGCCCTGTTCAAGAACGAACGCTGGATGCGCGACAACGCTTTGGTCGCCATCACCACAAAGACGGGTGATGGGACCGCCGGATTGCAGAACGATGCTGCGTTCGCCGCCATGCGCATCGAACTAGAGAGTTTCGCGGACATCATCTTCTCCGGGCGCGACAAAGACAGGATCTTCTGGCTTGGAGAGCACCCTGACTTTTCTAGCAACTTCATTGAGGAACGCTATCGCTATCTCAAGCCCTGCCTGAATGGGTCCGATGCCCACAAGCAGGACACTACCGGGCAGCCGGCGCAGGATCGCTATTGCTGGCTCAAGGGTGACCTAATTTTCGAGACTCTGCGCCAGGCTGTCGTTGAGCCCAGAGGTCGCGTCCTTATCGGATCTCAACCTCCTTCCACGACGGTTCCAGCGGCGGTTATTCAAGATGTCGCCTTCGTGAACGCGAGTTGGATGGCGTTGGGTAACATCCCATTGAACAGTGGACTGGTTACCATCATCGGTCCGAGAGGATCAGGAAAAACCGCCCTTGCCGAGATTGTTGCGAGAGCAGGTCACGCTGCCGATTCGGGGACAGGGGACGCGTCGTTCCTGAAACGAGCATCCTCGCCGACGGACTACCTCGGTTCCGCAGAGGTTCGGGTCACTTGGGAAGACGGAACGTCAACGCAAACACAAATGTCAGCGGCACATGCCTCTGACGTCCCCGAGGACGTGCGCTATCTATCGCAGCACTTTGTCGACCGACTATGTTCGTCGTCTGGCCTTGCGACCGAACTGCGTGCCGCAATGGAAGAGGTTGTCTTTGCCAGCATTGACCCAACTGAACGCATGGAGGCCGATACATTCGACGATCTGGCGACGCGTTTATTGGAGCCGATTCAGTCAACTTATGCCGATCTGCAGGTTCAGATCGATACGATAGGAGATGCAATCGTCCATGAGGATATCCTCCATGACAAACTAGGCACTTTGAAGATACAGCGTGCCGCGTTGGCTAAGAAGATAGAGAGTGCAAAGAAGGAACAGAAGAAACTTATTCCCAAGGGCAACGAAGAACGAGCGACACTCCTTGCGCGCCTGGAGCAGGCATGTATAGCCGCCCAAGCACGAATCGAAAGAGCTCGGCATCGGCGGAAATCAATCGAGGACCTTCATGCTGCTGCAAAGTACTTCAATGACTCGGCTGAGCCCGTTCGATTCGCCGCAATGCAACAGAAATTTGCAGGTGCCCAGCTAACCTCGGATGAATGGAACGCGTTTCGACGTCGCTTTGAGGGGGACACATCGAAGGCAATTGCTGCTGCCAGGACCAGATCGGCGAGAGCTCTCAAGGCACTACAAGATATCGATTCAACAATACCAATTGCACACAAACAACTGCCGTACAAGCAATGGCCGCTGAATCCGTTAAAGGCAGAGCGCGATAATGTCAAAGCAACTGTCGGAATTGACGCACAGCGCCAGAAACGCTACGAGGACGCGCAAAGACAAATTGCACGGGACGAGCTTGCGTTAACCAAGATCGACACGCAATTGGAGCAAGCAAGTGGAGCATCTGCTCGCCGTGACGTTCACATCACGCTCCGACGACAGCTGTACGTGAAGATGTTCGAGCAGATCGTACAAGAAGAAAGCGTCCTCGGTGAGTTGTATGGACCTCTAAAAGAGCGCTTCATTGGGGCCAAGGGTGCATTGGAGAAGCTCGCGTTTGTCACAGAACGAATGGTGGACGTCGACGCTTGGTCTCACCGAGGAGAGGAGCAATTTGATCTGCGATCTGGCAACAGGTTCAGGGGTCGAGGCGCGATCAAGAAAATAGCTGAGAAACACCTTCTTGTTGCGTGGAAGACAGGCTCGGCTGAAGACGTAGCATCTGCCATGGATCGCTTTCGCGACGATCTCAGGACTGAGCTGAAGACAATGCCACCATGGGTCAACGCCGACCAACGCCGGACTTGGTACAAAGCTGTTACTGCTTGGCTATACAGTACGGGGCATATCAAGTTGCGATATGGTATCGAGTACGATGGCATTGCGATTGAGCGATTGTCGCCCGGCACAAGAGGCGTCGTCTTGTTGCTCCTTTACCTCGCTGTTGATCTCTATGATCAACGCCCTCTCATCGTTGATCAGCCTGAGGAGAACCTCGATCCCAATTCCGTATTCAACGAACTCGTACCGCATTTTCGTGAAGCACGCAATAGGCGACAGGTCATCGTCGTGACGCACAATGCAAATCTTGTCGTGAATACTGATGCCGACCAAGTGATCATTGCTTCATCGACTCAAGATGAAAAAGGAAGACTACCGAAGATCAACTACAAGATGGGTTCGTTGGAGAACGCGAGTATCCGAGCGGCTGTGTGCGAGATCCTTGAAGGAGGAGAACGCGCTTTTCTCGAACGCGAGCGTCGATACCGGCTCCGATGGAATCATGCACTTCTGGAGGAGTCTGAAGGTCAAGGTGTGTAATCTGCGTCGAATGAGGAATAGCCGTTCTGCCGGGAGAACGGTGTCACACCGCAGTAGGGTCGAGGGCTGGCGCGGTGCTCCGTAGGCGCGGCCGTCGTGTCCAAAAACACAAACGCACTCAAGACCGGTGCGCCGGCCTGCTTGGAGTCCTTCCAAAACGGCACCCAGGGTTACACATTCGTCCCGTGGCCGATCCGACCTCACTTCTCGGGCGTTGTGGGCTTGATCCGGTTTCGTAGACGGTTTAGTTAAGCTGGCGAAGTCCTCATCCGTCGTTCAAACTCGGCCGGACTGACCTGGCCGAGGGTCGAGTGTCGTCGTCTCTGGTTGTAGAATACCTCGATGAAGTCGAAGAGGGCCATCTTGGCCTCGCCGCAACTTAGGAAATGCTCCCCAGGTATTGTCAAATTGAGCTGGTGACTGACAGAATGGTCCAATGAAGACCGATGCGCCAAGCTACCACGGCTATCGATTTCCACCGGAAATCATCAGCCACGCCGTCTGGCTCTACCACCGATTCTGCGTGAGCTTTCGAAACGTCGAAGAGTTGCTCGCTCAGCGAGGCATCACGGTTTCTTACGAAGCGGTCCGACTGTGGTGCATTAAGTTCGGGCCGGAATACGCTCGGCGACTGAAGCGTCGGCAGGGTCGTCTCGGTGACACATGGCACCTGGACGAGGTCTTCATAAAGATACAAGGTGAACGCCAATACCTCTGGCGCGCGGTAGACCAAGATGGTGATGTAATCGATATCCTCGTCCAGCCTCGCCGTGATCAGAAAGCCGCCAAACGATTCTTCCGCAAGCTGTTGAAGGGGCAAGGCCGTCCGCCCTGGCAGCTGGTCACCGACAAACTGAGAAGCTACAGCGCCGCTCACCGCAAGGTCATGCCGTCCGTCGTCCACGACACTGACCAGTACAGAAACAACCTAGCCGAAGTCTCGCACGAACCGACGCGACAACGGGAACGACAGATGCGGAAGTTTAAAGCTCCTGGGCAGGCGCAACGATTCTTGACCGTGCATGGACTCGTGCAAAATCTCTTTCGCGTCGGACGGCATTTGTTGCAAGCGCATCATCATCGGGAGCTACGAGACCGCGCTTTCATCGTCTGGCAGGAGGTAACCTGTGCCGTCCGATGAGAGCAAAGGAAGTCAGCTCGACGCGATAGGTTCGCTCGCTCAACGTCAACTTGACAATACCCTTTACGCTGCATTAAATTACAGCCAAAATAGCGCTCACGACCTTCGCCGCGCGCTAAATGGAGCGTAAGCGCTTTTTTTGCGAAGGGATATGTACACATCACCAACAGCAAACAGCGCAAGCACCGGTGCTGTTGCGGGTGCTTCCTGTGCTCCGCAAAAAGTCGCTCCACCGTTGATTGCGCGGTTTAGACCTGCCACGATCAGCTGCTTCGCGCCGATCGCAAATTGAAATTCTCGTTCAAGGGGAAACCGTAGTACCCTGGGGGCGTCTTTCAATACAAAAGGGGGCAGCGCCATTTGGAGGAGAACTATGACAAAAGCGCGAGTGTTGACGCGGTCGGAACTAGCCGAGCATTTGGGTGTCGATAAACAGATGGTAACGAAATGGGAGCGGTCTGGGATGCCGGTCCACACTAGAGGGCGCGGCGTGGCGTCTCAATTCCGTCTGGGGGAGGTCCGGGCGTGGCTAAGGGTGCGGGAAGCCAAAGCGGCAGAGAAGGCGAAGAAGACAGCGAAGGATACTGTCAAATTGACGAAAAGCTAGCGTCTCCTGCGGATGGTAGCCAGGATTACCGGGCTGCACCATCGCGAGAATTCCCGTACCGGAAGCGATTTCTTTGACCAGGCAGCTCTTACTTGGACTCGTCCTCGGGCGCGGTGACTGCCGTTACTTTTATCGTGTTGGTCTCTTCGTCAAGCTCCCCCGTCCTGTGCCAAAACTTGATCCACTGGCAACGTTACAAATCGGCATCTGAGCGACGCCACTTCCGGGACATCGCCCTGGTGAGAACTACTTCCGGCTGCTCGTGACACTTCCCTTCAATGGACGGTGGGTTTGCCCACGACGATAGGGGAAAGGGTCTGTTGGCGGGCGCGCTTGCAGGCAAGCATCACTGCGTGCAGTTCTTTCTCTGCGATGTGTGAGAGCTCCCCAACGTCCTTGAGAATTCCCCTAAGGTCCCTCTCTGACGCCGACTCTCTCTCCAGGATATCGATGATACTGCGGGTCATGGCATAGATCCGGCCGAGGTTGTCCAGAGCCTCGTTGGCCCGTTCGGGCAGGTCCATGAGCTCCGCGTCACCGAACAGTCCGTCGATGAAGCCTTCAAGCTCCTCGGTGCGGGTCCGGCACAAGCGGCGAATGTCATCCGTATCCGGCTTAGCCTCCATCCGCGTCAAACGGAACGGCTTAGTTGCCGATTGATGCCTTGCCAGTTCGTTCCAAAACCCCATCAGGGATTCGAATAGCTCACTGGCTGCGCCGACATTGTCGAACCCCGGCAACTCACCTTCCCAACAGCTCTCTATAGCTCGGAGTGGCGATGCGTCGAGCCTGGGCGTCGCGATGTTGCCGAGGAGTCGTGTACGGACGACATGGAATGACGTCGGGCACGCATAACGTTCCAATACAGCGCGAACGGCCTTGTCGCCAGCGTATCGGAGGGAACGTTTCTTCATGCTCGATCCAATATTCTCACGATTGACCTGCTTGACCAATCCGCTCCCTGGATGAAGTGATTGTCCATCAGTAAATTCCCGGCATCTTTGGATTGGCCGCGACTACGGTTCGCAGCTGTGATCCGCAAAAAAGAAGATCGCGTATCGACGGGCAGACAGCCATGAGAGCGAGGTCTTGCGAGTTCGTCGCCTCGGTGAAAATCTGCACTCTGTCGCCGCCGGGCTCCGTGGGAGCACCGGGGCAACAACTTTCTCGAATCCTTCACCATCATCAATCGGTACCTGAGCGACGCTGCCTTCCTGAACATCGCCCTAGGTGGCAACTACTTCCCGTCCTCGGCCAGAGACCGCCGTTCGCCATCGGTCAGGCGCAAGCGACCCTGGATCTGATTTCGAAGAACTCGATTCTCGACCACAAGATACTCGTTGCGCAGGAGCAACTCCTCATCCACGGGTCCTGAGATGTAGCTCAGCATGGTCTTCCAGTCCCTCGCGACTCCTTCCGCTGAACTGGAATACATATCCGACCGCAATGGCCGATTCAAACGGCCTTGGGGAAAGTGCAAACTGCTGACCTGCTGGGCGTTCGAGTTTTTTGACCAGACGGGTTGACCCAGCCAGCCAGAAGGACACGTATCTTGCGTCGGGGCATAACGAGATGATCGTAGCATCATCGGATAGCAAATGGGGATGTCCCGGCCGCTGTTGAATTTGGTCGGGTAGCGGCGGCACCTGTGAATACTCTTAGGCAGCAAACTCATCGCTGTCAAGAGATTTCTGTTTGCTTCTAAGCGCGTGAACGAGAGCGCCCATATGGCGATAGCCTTTGATACGCCGGAACTTTTTCTGCGCGGTGACGACGCCAAGAGCGGTCCATCGGCGAACCATGGAAGGACTCTACCAACGCTTGACGTTTCTCGATACTCTGCGAATGGTTCCGTTGAGATTCTCAATGGCGTTCGTCGTGGCAAGAGACTGGCGAAGTAAGGCGGGCAGCGCGAGCTTCACGATCGTGAGTGTCTCTTCCATCCCTTCACGAAGGCTTCCGGCAGCTTCGTCGTAGCCGTTTCGCTCGAGCCACGACACCAATGCCTGAAGTCGCTTGCGCGCCTTGTCGGCACTCTTGCACTTGTAGGCTTCCTTCATCGTCTGGAGCACGTAGGCGTGACGAGACTTGGGAAGGTACGAGCGAAGATTCCGGAGTTTATGGATCTGGCACCTTTGGATGACCGCGAGGTCCCCCAAAACGTCGACGAGTGCCTTGCGGATGCCTTTGCCTCCGTCCACTACGCAGAGAATCGACTCATCGACGCGCAAGCCTCGCTCGAGAAGGTCCTGCAACATCGCGGTGCACACCCGAGAGTTCTCCGTCGAGCCCAGCCATATACCCAGGGGCACCTTCGTTCCATCTATTGTGATACCGAGAGTTACGACGACGGTCTGTCCGGCCACCTCAAGGCCATCCAGCATCAGTGCCGCAAGCTCGAACTCCTCTAGCCGCCGAGACAGGTATTCCTCGAGCTTCTTAGTCGTCTGGCTCACGAGGTGACGGCTGGCGGCACTCTTACTCGTGCCACGAGACTTCAACTTGGCCGCGGGTTTGTCCAGACTCGATTCGTAATTTCGGGTCGATACCCCCACCAAGATCTGATTCAACACTCGCTCTGGAAGCGGGTCTTCTTCGCGGAAGGCTTCGAAGTGTGGAAGCGACGCCTCCTCGCCCGACTTCGAGCGAACTCGAGGTCGCGACACTTGGATGCGACGACCACCGAAGCTCAGCTCTCCGTTCGTGCTCCCCCAGTGGTTATGAGTTCGCTCCTTCTCGTGCTTGCCCTTGAGCCCCGCGATCTCCTCGGCGTCCTCTCTGAGCAGTAGGTGCAGAGCTGTCAGTCCTTGCTCGTACACCCATTCCGTCAGATCCGCCTTCGTGGCCGCGATCCCAGCTATCATCGGTAGCAGTATCTGACCGACTTGGCCAACTACCTTGCCCGTAGGCGAGTGCGTTTGCTTTCTTACTGGCTTCTTCGATTTCCTAGGCATTGGTGGCTCCTTGTCCCCCTCTGGAGACGGTTTATTGGCAGACCTATTCTTAGGCCGGCCAAGGAGCCGCCGCTACACCAAATTCAACATCCGGCGGGACATCCCCTTGATTCCGCAGTTTAAACCTGACAGGATTGACCGTTTCGCGGCGAGTGGTACGTCATCATAGATCTGAAGATAACACCATCGGGCTAGACAACCGTAAAGCCCACGCCCTTGGCCCGGTCGCAAACACAGACACTAAGCTGCTGATTTATGGTCTATTTCAAAAGGACCGAGTTTTGGCACAGGACGGGGTGCCGAGTGTGCAATTTTCGTCCGCCACAGATGTGCAATTTACAGCCGCCGCTAACACACCTTGCGCTCGGACTGAGGTAACTGGTCGCCAAGCATGGCAGCCCTAAATCGCGAAATCAACACTGGGATAGACTTTTTGCGGAGCACAGGTCGACTACCTGCGAGAGGAGAACCGTGTGCTCCGAGCCGGGCTTCGAGGCAAGCGACTCAGGCTTGCTGTAGTTCCCCCAGCTATCGATTATGCTCGGCACACCAATGAATAAGGGCCGCCCGGAGGGCGGCCCTTATTTTGTGAATCTTTCATCTTGTTAACGGAAAGACCACAATTCCAGATCAGCTAAAACCAGGACGCCATAGATTATCCTTTAAGAAAGCGGAATTCAACCGCAAAATCACAGTTCGACACCAGAACTGGAAGGGAAAAAGAATGGCCTTGAGGATGGGACTGGATATCGGCACGAATTCTATCGGATGGGCGATGCTGTCCTTGACGGGCGAGAATGAAGAACGTCATCCGTCGGCGCTTGTCGATTCCGGTGTGCGTATCTTTACCGATGGCCGTAACCCGAAAAACCGGCAGTCGAACGCTGTGGCTCGCCGTCTTTCCCGCCAACAGCGCAGGATGCGCGACAGGTATCTGAAGCGGCGCAAACGTTTCATGGATGCCCTGATCCGGCATGGGCTGATGCCTGATGGCGCCGAGGAGAGAAGGGAGCTGGAACAGGAAGACCCGTGGACGTTACGGGTGAATGGCCTTGATGACAAATTGGGTGATGTCTTAAGATTCCTGTCAAAGAAAAACGATGTATGGTCCCCAAGCTCAAACCCGTCCCCGTCATGGGGACAGAAAAGGAGAACCATACATCATGGGAAAGGTACTACCGAGTCAGCGATTGCTCAAGCAGTTCGAGGAACAACTGGTATTTGGGGAGATGAATCTCTCGGAGATCGTCCGGTCGGGAGCTCAGATGATGCTTCAATATGCGTTGGAGCGCGAGGTGACGGAGGCGTTGGGTCGAAACTACTATGAGAACGCTCCGGCAACGACGAAGGAGAAGGGACGACGCAACGGGTATGAGTCGCATCGGGTCCTCACGGGCGAGGGAGCGGTGACGGTGCAAGTGCCGCGGGTACGAGAAACAGAGAAGGTGTTTCAGTCAAAGATTCTCGACGCCTACGTGAGCCGGACCGAGAAACTCGATGAACTGATCGCGCGGATGTACGTCCACGGGATGTCGACGCGTGACATTGAGGCGACGTTCGCGGACGTGCTGAGCGGCACGGGTGTCTCGAAGTCGGTGGTGAGCCGGGTCACACGGTGTCTGTCGGAGGATTTCGAGGCGTTTCGAAAACGGGATCTCTCGAACGAGAAGCTGTTGTATCTCGAGCTCGACGGCACGTACCTGCGCTACCACCAAGGAGCGGAGAGAAAAGAGCCCATCCTCGTTGCGACCGGCTATCGCGCTGATGGGACGCGAGTTCTTCTTCATATCGGTGTCGGCAACCGAGAATCCTACGAGAACTGGAAGGGGTTCTTGCAGGAGATAGTGGCCCGAGGAATGAGGGAGCCGTTGCTCATCGTGACGGACGGGAATCCTGGAGTGCTCAAAGCGATCGCAGAGGTCTTCCCTCGAAGCCTCAAGCAACGTTGCCAGAAGCACCGCCTCGAGAACATCCTGGGCAAGGCTCCGAAGGAAGTGCGCGACGAACTCAAGGCGGCCATCCTTGAGTCGTTCCATGCGAACAGCTACGAGCAAGGGCTGAAGAAGGGTCGGGAGGTGATCGCTCGGTACCGTCAACGATTCCCGAGCGCGATGAAGTGCATGGAAGAGACCCTCGAAGCGTGTCTTCAGGCGCTACGCCTTCCTGCGGCGCATCACAAAAGGCTTCGCACGTCGAATCTACTTGAGCGCACGTTCGGAGAGCACAAACGTCGCACAAAGGTCATTCCTCACTTCTTCACCGAGGAGGCCGCGATGAAACTCTCGTTCGCTGTGCTCTTGGCCGTCGCAAACAAATGGCGCGGCGTGAGGATGGATGTCTTCGCCGCTAGGAAAGTCGAGGAGCTTCGCAACGAGCTTCTCCCGCAAGGCACGTCGGAGGAATCAGCAGCTTAACCGAGCGCGGGGAACCGTACGGAGATTTGACAGGAAAATTAAGACTTGACCACAAATTGTCTCTGTACCAGTTCGGGCGGGCACTTTTTCATCTTCAACAGCGTCGCGGCTTCAAATCCAATCGCAAGACTGACAAGGGTGCCGAAGATGAAAGTGGCAAGATCAAGACAGCGGCCAAAGATGTTCAATCCCGGATGGAAAAGACCGGCGCGAGAACCCTCGGTGAATATCTCGCTAGGCCGCGTGTCGAAGGCGGCGTCACGAATCATAAAGCCGCAGCTCAGCACCCCGTCCGTGCGAGGCTAAAAGGTGTCGGCGCGCAGACGTCTTATGACTTTTATCCGACACGCGAACTAATCGAACGAGAATTCGATTGCTTATGGCATGCACAGGAGAAATTTCACAGTAGAGCCTTGACGGATGCGGCGCGGAACGAGTTGCATGACATCCTGTTTTTCCAACGCCCCTTAAAACCGCAAGCGGTCGGAAAATGCTCTCTCAATCCGGAGGAAGAACGCGCGCCAAAGGCACTGCCATCGGCGCAAAGGCTTCGCATCTATCAGGAAATTAATCATCTCACCCTGCGTCTGCCGGGCAAAGCGGCGCGGCAATTGACCCTCGAAGAACGCGACAGTCTCGTCCAAAGAGCCCTGGCTGTGAAAGAACTAACATTCGATGCAGCGCGCAAAATTCTGGGAGCGCAACAGGATGCACGCTTCAACCTGGAAAGCGAAAAGCGCAAGCATTTGGACGGGGACAAAACCGCCACGATACTGGCCAGCCGCAAACGCTGGGGCGCAGGGTGGCGTACGTTGCCCTTAACCACCCAAGACGCCATCGTTGAGAAATTACTCGAAGAAGAAAATGGAGCCGTTCTCCTTGCCTGGCTAACGGAACAGCACGGGATTTTCACTGAAACGGCGGAAGCTGTCATAGAGGCTCGCCTGCCTGACGGTCACGGACAGCTTGGCAGAACCGCCGGATCGAAAGTTCTGGTAGCGCTGGCAGAGGAGGTCGTCACATATGACCAAGCGGTTCGTGCGGCCGGGTATGTGGATCACGCTCAACTGGATTTCGACGGCGAGATTCTTAGTGTACTTCCCTACTACGGCGAAGTACTGGAGCGTCATGTTGCGTTCGGCTCGGGCGACCCGGCGGACATTCCGGAAAAGCGGTACGGTAAGATCGCCAATCCGACTGTTCATGTCGCCCTTAATCAGGTCCGCCGCCTCGTGAACGACTTGATAAAGCGTTTTGGCGCACCCGATGAAGTCGTCGTCGAGCTGGCGCGCGATCTACCTCTGTCGGCCAAGGGAAAGGCGGAACTGGAGAGCCGACAGAGAGATAATAAGAAGGCCAACGACATTCGCCGCCAAATGCTTAAAGAAAAAGGCTTGGCGGATTCCTACGAGAATCGCCTGCGTCTACGACTTTGGGAAGAACTCAATCCGAAAGATCCGCTCTCCAGGTGTTGCCCCTATACGGGTAAGCAAATTGGCTGGAATCTGGTCTTTTCCGACCAGGTCGAAATCGATCATATCCTTCCGTTTTCGCGTACATTAGATGACGGCATCGGCAACAAAACGCTGTCCATGCGTTCTGCCAACCGGTTCAAGGGGCAATGCTCGCCGCACGAGGCTTTCAGTTCCTCGCCCGATGGATATGACTGGGACCGGATATCTTCGTGCGCCGCCAACCTCGCCAACAATAAGTCCTGGCGGTTCGGCCCCGACGCCATGGAGCGCTACGACAACGAGGAACGGGGGTTTCTGGCCCGGCAACTTGCCGATACCCGGTATATGAGCCGCCTCGCCACCCTTTATCTGAAGCGAACAGGCGCGGATGTCTGGGTGACGCCGGGCCGACTCACGGCCGACCTGCGTTGGGCCTGGGGGCTTGATTCCGTCCTCGCCGGACACAACCGTGACGCAACAATCGCTCCAGCGAAGAACCGTAACGACCACCGACATCACGCCATCGACGCGGTCGTGGTCGCGCTGACCGACCGCAGAACTTTGCAACACGTTGCCACCCTTGCCGGGAGGGCGGAAAAACGTTTCAACAAACGCTACCTGGCCGGTATTGAAGATCCGTGGCCCGGTTTCCAGGACTCGGTGCGCAAAAGGATCGAACGGATTGTCGTCAGCCATAAACCCGACCACGGCGTTCAAGGCGCCCTGCACAACGACACCGCTTATGGCACTGTGAAACCAGCAGACACCAAGGGAGTCTCCAAGGTGGTCCACCGCGTTCCGCTCAATGCCCTGAAGAATCCCCAAAAAATCTGTAGCATTCGCGACCCTTTGATCCGTGCGCACCTGAAGGCAAAAACGGCCGGCCTTGACGGGAAAGAATTAACCCAGGCGCTGGTCAACGCCGGCGAGGGCATGAGTCCGCCGGTCAGGAAAGTCCGCATTGTTGAAAAGTTAAGTGTGGTCCCGACCGTCACCGATACAAACGGTCGGATTCTGAAAGCCTACAAGGGCGACGCGAACTATTGTTACGACATTTTCCTAAACGACAAGGGAATATGGGACGGGCATGTTGTCTCCCGTTTCGATGCCAACCAAAAGGCATTCGACCCAGACCTCCATGCCTTACCGGACGGAACGCCCCCGATCATGCGGATAAGGAAGAGCGACATGATCGCAATCGGCAGCGGACATGAACGGCGGATCATGTGCATCGTCAAGTTCTCCTCCGGACAGATAGTCATGGCCGCTCATTTTGAAGCTGGCGCGTTGAAGACTCGCGACGCTGACAATAACGATACGTTCAATTACACAACCATGTCCCCCGCCAGCATGCAGAGATCAGGCGCGCGACTGGTTTCCGTCACTCCGGCCGGACGGTTGTTCGATTCCGGACCGCTGGAATGATCGGCCGGATCGTCGAAGTCGCCTCCGACCGGGTGCATCTTGCCGTCGACCGGGGGTTCATGACCGTCAGCCGGGATCGAGAGAAAACAAGCCAGATCGCCCTCGACGACATCGCTGCCCTGGTCATCAACTGTCATGGCGCAACCTGGTCGGCGAATTTGACCGCCCGTTTATCGGAGCGCGGTGCGCCGATGGTCATTTGCGGCTCGAATCACGCGCCTATCGCACTGGTCTGGCCGATAGACGGTCATTACGAGCAGGGTCGGCGCATGCAGGCCCAGGCCGAAGCATCGCTGCCGACCCGCAAACGCCTGTGGAAAACACTCGTGAAAGCCAAGATATCAGCGCAGGCTGACGCGCTGGATACGATCGGCCATCGCTCCGGCGCACTCCGGGATTTGGCTAGGAAAGTGCGCTCTGGCGACCCCGACAATATCGAGGGCATGGCCGCCCGACAGTACTGGACTCAGATGATGGGAGATGGTTTCCGGCGCGATCGCGGCGCGGGGGGAGCCAATGCTCTACTGAACTACGGATATATGGTTCTACGCGCCGCAACCGCGCGGTCAATACTGGCGGCGGGATTGCATCCGTCTCTTTCCATCCACCACCAGAGTCGCGGCACCGCGTTGCGGCTCGCGGACGACCTGATGGAACCGTTCCGTCCCTTTGTCGACGGCATCGTCAAACGGTTGCTGGAAACTGTAGGAGACGGCCTTGATCGCGACGCCAAGGCAGCCCTCGTCAGTGTCACGACACTTGACCTCGAAGGCCCGAGAGGCGTGTCCCCCTTACAAACCTGTCTGGACCGTCTCGCAACATCGCCGGCTCTGGTTTACATGGAGAAAAAAGGTCAACTCGTATTGCCGGCCCGACCTTGGGCCTCTTCACCCCGATGAATTAGAAATGTGCTGTCTGAGTGGATACCGGATCATGTGGATGATGGTACTGTTCGACCTGCCCGTGACCGAACCCGAAGAACGCAAGGCTGCAACCGGTTTCAGAAATTTTCTACTCGATCAGGGGTTTGAGATGGCACAATTCTCAGTATATGTGCGTCATACGTCGGGCAAGGAGGCAGTGGAAGCAATGACCCGGGAAGTGGAGGTGTCCCTGCCGTCGAGCGGCAAAGTGGATATCCTTCAATTCACCGACAAGCAGTACGAAACGATCATCAGTTTCCGCGGACGGGAGCGAGGCGCAATCAAAAAAAATCCCAAACAGTTCGTCTTATTTTGACGTCGACGAGCGTTCCTATGGCATCCTCCTCCTTTTTTTCATCGGACATAAAAGAACAACCCCCTGATTTATCAAGGGGTTGTTCTTGGTTACAGTTTAGCTGATCTGGAATTGCGGTCCAACCGCAACACCTGGGAGCTCCACATCAGGACAACAATCAGTTTAGCTGATCTGGAATTGCGGTCCAACCGCAACTTAGTAAGCCTTGAGTTCGTCGCGCACTTCCTTCGGAGCCTTGCCCAGGATGTTCTCGAGGCGGTGCTTCTGGCAACGTTGCTTGAGGCTTCGAGGGAAGACCTCTGCGATCGCTTTGAGCACTCCAGGATTCCCGTCCGTCACGATGAGCAACGGCTCCCTCATTCCTCGGGCCACCATCTCCTGCAAGAACCCCTTCCAGTTCTCGTAGGATTCTCGGTTGCCGACACCGATATGAAGAAGAACTCGCGTCCCATCAGCGCGATAGCCGGTCGCAACGAGGATGGGCTCTTTCCTCTCCGCTCCTTGGTGGTAGCGCAGGTACGTGCCGTCGAGCTCGAGATACAACAGCTTCTCGTTCGAGAGATCCCATTTTCGAAACGCCTCGAAATCCTCCGACAGACACCGTGTGACCCGGCTCACCACCGACTTCGAGACACCCGTGCCGCTCAGCACGTCCGCGAACGTCGCCTCAATGTCACGCGTCGACATCCCGTGGACGTACATCCGCGCGATCAGTTCATCGAGTTTCTCGGTCCGGCTCACGTAGGCGTCGAGAATCTTTGACTGAAACACCTTCTCTGTTTCTCGTACCCGCGGCACTTGCACCGTTACCGCTCCCTCGCCCGTGAGGACCCGATGCGACTCATACCCGTTGCGTCGTCCCTTCTCCTTCGTCGTTGCCGGAGCGTTCTCATAGTAGTTTCGACCCAACGCCTCCGTCACCTCGCGCTCCAACGCATATTGAAGCATCATCTGAGCTCCCGACCGGACGATCTCCGAGAGATTCATCTCCCCAAATACCAGTTGTTCCTCGAACTGCTTGAGCAATCGCTGACTCGGTAGTACCTTTCCCATGATGTATGGTTCTCCTTTTCTGTCCCCATGACGGGGACGGGTTTGAGCTTGGGGAACCATACATCGTTTTTCTTTGACAGGAATCTTAAGACATCACCCGGAAACCCGATGCAACGTGTCCACGGACTTGAGAAAAGCCAGGAACTTGGGAGGTTTCAATGAAAGACAATAGAATGATTGCCGAGTTGATATCGGAGTTTGTAGCACAGTTGGAGAAGCAGCTGCATGAGCTAAATTCACGAATTACTACTGTTCTTGCTGAGCCAGAGGCTTCTGAACCGGAGGCTGCTGAGCCAGAGGCTTCTGAACCGGAGGCTGCTGGGCCAGAGGCTGCCGAACCGGAGGCTGCCGAACCGGAGGCTTCTGAACCGGAGGCTGCTGAACCAGAGACTGCTGAGCCGGAGGCTTCTGAACCGGAGGCTTCTGAGCCAGAGGCTGCTGAGTCAGAGGCTGCCGAACCGGAGGCTGCCGAACCGGAGGCTTCTGAACCGGAGGCTTCTGAACCGGAGGCTTCTGAACCGGAGGCTTCTGAGCCAGAGGTTGCTGAGCCGGAGGCTGCTGAGTCAGAGGCTACCGAACCGGAGGCTGCTGAGCCAGAGGCTGCTGAGCCGGAGGACACGGACCTAGAGAAGTATTTGGCTGAAGAGGCTAGGTTCTGGGAGGATCGGCAAAATGACGAGGCATTCGCGAAGGCTGACAAGGAAGAGCGAGAGCGTCAGGCGATGGAGGTTGTTGGCAGGGCTTATAAGATGTTGACCTCAAAACAATTTGGCTTCTCAGGCAATGAAGCAGCGGAGGTGATACTGGAATGTCCCCTCCTTGAAAAACGTGGCTTCACTTCCGACGAAGCGCGGTCACTCGTTGCTTCATATCTTGAAACGGCCCAGTAGGCAGCCCGGTATATTATGCGGGGATGGACGTTATGACACAGAAAGACCAGGATGCGATTCTGGGAAGGCTCATAAAAGAACACCAGGAGACCAGAGCGCTATTGTCCGATCTGACCTTGCCCAGGAAAAGTGGACGGGTTGATTATCTCGCATGAGCCGTTTTGAGGTCATGAATCCGTTCGAACACCATTGGGCTGTTGTAATCGAGTGACGAGTGGAGTCGATACGGATTGTAGAACCCCTCGATGTAGCTCGCGACCGCGTCTTTGGCCATACGTCGTGTTGGCCAACTACGTCGGTGGAGGAGTTCGGTCTTGAGTGTGCCGAAGAAGCTCTCGGTCACGGCGTTGTCCCAGCAATCACCCTTGCGGCTCATCGAGCACACGATGCCGTACTCATCGAGCACGGCCTGGTAGGTCGCAGCCGCGTATTGAGTACCACGGTCTGAATGATGCACCAAGCCACTTTCCGGCAGGCGGCGCCCCAAGGCTATGTGAAGCGCCTCGAGAGCAAGCTCCGCGCGCAGGTGGGGCTGCATCGCCCAGCCGACGACACGACGCGAGAACAGATCGAGGATGACCGCCAAGTAGAGCCAGCCTTCCCAAGTCCGGATGAAGGTTATGTCCGTCACCCAGAACTGGTTCGGTCGTTCGGCTTCGAAGTTCCGACCGAGCACGTTGGGTGCGACAGGACGATCGTGCTTGCTGTCGGTCGTGCGGCGAAAACGCTTGCTGGGCAGGCCCTGCAGACCCATCTCACGCATCAGCCGTGCCACTCGCTGCTTGCCCACCTCGACGTTCTCCCCGTCAAGCTGGCGACGTACACGCTCCCCGTCCTGTGCCAAAACTCGGCCCAGCCGGCATCGACGAAAGAACTGCGCCTCTCGAAATCAGGCTCAAACTCTAGCACGCGAACGGGTTACACGGCAGGCGCCAACATTTGACTGCGGAAGCACCCGAGTTCCATTCTTCGCCGCTGTACGCTACTAGGTGGAGGACCGCGATATGCGTCTCCATCGCGCGCAATCGACCGAGAGAACGACGGCATAGCCTGTGAGAGGTAAGATAAGATGCGACACTTCCCCATTCCCGTATGGATCGCTGTGCTCGCCACGGGCTCGTGGCACAACCCCACCACGGCCCAGACGTCGTGGCGGGGCTTGGTGGTTGCCCCCGAATCCCGTTGCTCCCCGTACGATGCTGACGACTATCGGTATCCGCAGTCTGTGGAGGACCGGGTCATCGCCGAGCTTGGCGGCGTCTATGGTCCCTACACGGGCCGCTGGTTCGCCAACAAACGGGAGACGGACATTGAACATATCGTCGCCCGCTCCGAGGCACACGATAGCGGACTTTGTGTGGCGGATGAGGCGACCCGCCGACGCTTCGCAACGGATCTTCTGAATCTGACGCTGGCAAGTCCCGGCGTGAACCGGAACCAGAAGCGCGCTCGGGATGCCGCGGAGTGGTTACCCGACCAGAACCGGTGCTGGTTCGCAGACCGTAGCGTCGCTGTCCGCCGAAAGTACGGTCTGACGATAGACGAGCGCGAAGCAGACACCCTTGAACGCGTGTTGTCTGGATGCCAGTCGACCGACCTCGTCATGGTGGCCCGTGGTGCCTCACCGGTCGCTCAGGACATCACCCCGACGGCCGCCGATGCGCGTGAGATACTCACCCAGTGGGACGACAACGACGATGGCCGTATCACGTGCGCCGAGGCTCGCACCCATGGGATCGCCCCGGTGCGCCGCGACCATCCGGCCTACGCCTATATGCGCGATGGTGACGGCGACGGGATTGTCTGCGAAGCTGGTGGCGGTGAGGCCAAGGGCGGCACGGCGCGCCAAGGCTCGGCCCCCGCGACCAGCGGCAGTAGCGCGCTCCGTCAGTACGACGACAACGGCAACGGCCGCATCACTTGCGCTGAAGCACGGCGCCACGGGATCGCGCCAGTGCGCCGCGGCCATCCTGCGTATCCCTACATGCGAGATGCCGACGGAGACGGAGTTGTCTGCGAGCGCTGAACGGCGTCCTGTCGATGACAAACGCGACGTAGACGAAACCTTGCCACGTCGCAACGTAGGTGAGATCTGCCACCCAAAGGGCGTTCGGGCGGGCTGCTCGGAAGTCGCGACCCCGTCCTGTGCCAAAACTCGGCCCTTTTGAAATAGATCATAAATCAGTAGCTTAGTGTCTTGTATTTGCGGCCGTGCCCAGGGCCGAGCGCGAACAAACGACGAAATCATGCAGGCATGGTTCCGGCAGACCGGAGACCGATCAAGTTCGGGGCGTGCGGATGAATAAATAGAAGACACAGGCCCGACCGCATTCGCGAGGACGCACTCCGCATCCACGCGCCGTTCCGCTTGCGTCGACGCGGCGTCGAGACCAAGCTCGTTCTGGGCAATTCCTCAAAATCGGTTGACCACACCCTCCTGCGCAATATCGCCAATGCCCTCTCCTGGCTTGACCAAATCAAGGCAAGCAAGACCTATGAGGAGATTGCCACCGAAGACGCCATCCCAAAGGCCCGCGTGCGCAAGGCAATCCGTTATGCCTTTCTGGCGCCCGACATCGTCCGCACCATTGTCGACGACCGCTAGCCCGTTGGGCTGACCTCGAGCTAACTCCTCCATCATCCACTTCCCAACGATTGGGAGGAGCAGCGTGCCCTCGTCGCAACGCTGTGAGGCAGGTCACGCTGTAAGCCAACCCGCTGCTGCCACGCTCACTCTTGGTCTCCATCAGTCGGCGAACGGCATCGCCCCTTACTAATGATGACATCGGCGGCGTGCGGGTCTTGAGTTCGTTTGTGTTTTTGGACACGACGGCGTCTTCCCATTGCTGAGCGATTAGCGCTCGATTCAGCCCCGAAATGGCCTCCAATTGCATTTTGATGACCTGTTTTGCACCGTTACTGCTTGTTTGCTGCCAAGACCCGAATAGCTCCACTTGCTCCCACTTGAGCCTTACGACTGCGATAGTCGGAAAGGTGTTCCCGTCAACGAAGCGTCCATCGATGAGGCGTAAGAGCTTGTCACTACAATGACTTACGAGTGTAGCCTCCGTCGGAGGGTTTACGACACGGCCCTCTTTCAGGCGTTAAGGAGGTTGAGATTGCCGTCTAGAAAATCAGTTTGACTGTCAATTCGCAAATAAGATCGAGCGACCACCCGTCGATGAGGCGTGCGGGGACCAGCACGTGACGAATGGCTTTAAATCGCTGTAGTACAATAGGATAGAACGACGTGGGCACCAGGGCTTCTCTGAGTTTTCGCTACATTGCCCCACCACGCGCGCGGCGAAAGGGCCACATCAGACTTGCAAAACTTGCAATACACCTTTCACAGAGACCGGATGGCTCCAGCCTGCACCATCCGCCACCCCGTCCCGGCCAATTGTGGCACTGCAGAGACGGATGAGATTTTACGCGCGGTTGGCGGGGTTTTGCAGGGATAGGTGTCACCAGAGACGCGCTAGAAGGGCTGAACTGGCCTCATTTTCGGCATTCGTCTCTAATCCCGATTTTCGAGTGCCACGTTTGCGCCAAATAGGGTGGCGGGCCGCCGACCGGGCCGTGCGGCGGCGGAAAAGAGGCCACCCGAGAGGCCCAGAATCGAGGCCGGGGCTACTGCGAGCGATGTGGAAATCGATCCGTACCACCAACGCCCTCGAAAACCTCAACCGGGAGTTCCGCCGTCGCACAAAAACACAGGCGTCGTTCACCAACGAAGGAGTCGGCTGTCGCCTGGCTATTTGGCGTCGTCGCCTCTGGTCAAATCAAGCTACGCCGCATCGACGGCCACCAGCACCTGGCCGACGTGCTCGTGAACGGTGCGGTCGCGGTCTGATCTGATAAGGTCACGTCGTAGTGGGAGGAGCGCCCGTTCTTTTTCCACGACATTGGGTGCGCATCCCCGTCTCACCAAGAATGAAGGAGCGATCCATTGATAGAGGTGCTTTCCAAGCCTGCCGACCAAATTGACATTTCCGACATCGAATCGTTGATTGAGTCGGAAGTTCCCGAAGGTGAACAGATCGAGTTCAAAGAAGGCCTGTCAACGAAGGGAGGCTCCGACGATCCATGGAATACCGGCAAGAACAAGATTGGAGATCGAGCGAAAGATGCCCTCCTCAAGGAAGTCATAGGATTCGCAAACGCTCACGGTGGGGCTGTGCTGTTAGGTATCGGTGAGTCCGAAGCAAATCCGCCGGTTGCGGCTAGAATCGTGCCGGTTCAGCGATGTGCGGACCTAGCGGAACGTCTGAAGCTGGTGTTCCGTGATCGCGTGGAGCCGCAGCTTCCCCGGATTGATATCTTCGCTGTTCAGACCGAGGGCGAGAGCGGCGTTGTCATTATTCGTGTTGGGCGGTCAAGGTTGGCACCACATCGGGTTACGGGATTGCTCGTTTGCCCGATCCGGCGATCCGACCGATGCGAGGAAATGTCAATGAGGGAAATCCAGGACATGACACTGAACGTGTCGCGGGGACTCGAGCGGTTGGAAAGGCGGTTCTTGGAACGTGCGAAACGCTTCCGACAGGAGTTCAAGCGCCTTGAAACCCCTGAGGATGCATGGGGTATCCGACTAACCGCTGCGCCCGTCGGAGACGAAATCCGCATCGATCGTGTTTTCCGTCAACGCGCCCTCGCCGAAGAATTCAACGAGCCGTGGCACAAGGTCTTACAGCGGCAGGGCGGCAACGAACGCCAACTTGGAAATGGATTAGGCTCCGCCAGTGTCGTCTTTCCCCGGATCTGGCGACCCACGCTCCGCGCCGCGCGAGCGGAACCCACTTTCCCTCTTTCCAACAACCTTCTCGATAACAGCTACCGGGAACTTCACTGTGACGGGCTGACCGAATTGGGCTATGTTTCACGCCCCAATTATCCTGATGGAGAAAAAATCCACCCTTTCCCCTTGCCACCCGACTTGCCCATTGACATGTTTGCAAACTTGGCCGTTTGGGCTGACCGTGTCAGAAGGCAGGCCTTCGCTCCAACGGCGGAATATGCTCTTGAATTCGAAATGATCGCCATAGGAGGACCGGTAGTGGTTCACAACCGTGATTCGTTTTATTTGGCCCGATTTGCTCCGCCAATATTTCGACCAGGACAAATAACTTTTCCTAGATATCTCCTAGGAAACGCTGATGAAATTCCCGATCTCCTCATATTGTTCCATCGTGATTTCTGGAATTCTCTTGGCTCAGATGTTGGTGCCGACGAGGTTAAGTTCTCGATACAAGATTGGTCCGGTTAGGAGCTAGTGGAAGACAGGGCTCATAGCATGCCTGGTCCCCAGCGCTCCGAAAATCACCTTGAGAATAGCAAGAAGCAGAGCGGTGACGACGTCAGGGTCCAGGCGTCCTTCGAGACCGACGCCGACAGGTTGTGGAGGTCGTAGGCTGGAAACGCCTTGAGCAAAACCATCCGCTCGGCTTACCTGCAGCTTTGCCGCCGCATCCGTCGCTGATAGACTCTGTGGCATGCCTGTGGAACTCGGAGTCTGGCGTATCGACGAGCAGCTGTCCCGCGTTCCCGTCGCGGCGCTGGATTCGGAATCGCATCTCGAAGGCCTTCTTGATAGGGGGATCGAGATTGCCAATCCCAACTGGATGCTCGTCGGGCGGCGCCGGGCGACCGGGTCCTGCTCCGCAAGCTCGCCGACGCAAAACACCTTTGGCCTGAGCGTCGCACCAACGGCATTAAGCAGGTTTGCAAGTGGCCCATAGCTCGACCGCTCCCCGGTCGAGCCGCCCGACGCGCGCATCCGCCGAAGCTCGGTGAAGTAGGTCTCTACCACCGCTGTCAGTTGCAACTGTGCAAACGCCTCAAATTTCCTATTTTCTTGTTCGATGGCTTACGCCCAAAATGGACGCGATTTTCGTAAAACCCCGAAACTCTGCAAACGTGTTCTCAATACTTAGCCCTAATCGCAAAATCTTCGAAGCACGAAAACGCGAAACAGCCGCACTGGGCGCAGGCGAGAAGCTCGTGCTGGGGCACCCGCTCGCCGCCACTATAGGTGATTCTGCACGGTGTATGCAGAACCTGGAAAAGGTGCTATTCACGGGGCCAAAGACCTCAGACACGGTGACGTTTATTTGCGATTAGGGTTAAGAACTGAGGTGCTTCTGCCATCAAGTGGGTCAAGTCTTAATTTTCCTGTCAAATCTCCGTACGGTTCCCCGCGCTCGGTTAAGCTGCTGATTCCTCCGACGTGCCTTGCGGGAGAAGCTCGTTGCGAAGCTCCTCGACTTTCCTAGCGGCGAAGACATCCATCCTCACGCCGCGCCATTTGTTTGCGACGGCCAAGAGCACAGCGAACGAGAGTTTCATCGCGGCCTCCTCGGTGAAGAAGTGAGGAATGACCTTTGTGCGACGTTTGTGCTCTCCGAACGTGCGCTCAAGTAGATTCGACGTGCGAAGCCTTTTGTGATGCGCCGCAGGAAGGCGTAGCGCCTGAAGACACGCTTCGAAGGTCTCTTCCATGCACTTCATCGCGCTCGGGAATCGTTGACGGTACCGAGCGATCACCTCCCGACCCTTCTTCAGCCCTTGCTCGTAGCTGTTCGCATGGAACGACTCAAGGATGGCCGCCTTGAGTTCGTCGCGCACTTCCTTCGGAGCCTTGCCCAGGATGTTCTCGAGGCGGTGCTTCTGGCAACGTTGCTTGAGGCTTCGAGGGAAGACCTCTGCGATCGCTTTGAGCACTCCAGGATTCCCGTCCGTCACGATGAGCAACGGCTCCCTCATTCCTCGGGCCACCATCTCCTGCAAGAACCCCTTCCAGTTCTCGTAGGATTCTCGGTTGCCGACACCGATATGAAGAAGAACTCGCGTCCCATCAGCGCGATAGCCGGTCGCAACGAGGATGGGCTCTTTTCTCTCCGCTCCTTGGTGGTAGCGCAGGTACGTGCCGTCGAGCTCGAGATACAACAGCTTCTCGTTCGAGAGATCCCGTTTTCGAAACGCCTCGAAATCCTCCGACAGACACCGTGTGACCCGGCTCACCACCGACTTCGAGACACCCGTGCCGCTCAGCACGTCCGCGAACGTCGCCTCAATGTCACGCGTCGACATCCCGTGGACGTACATCCGCGCGATCAGTTCATCGAGTTTCTCGGTCCGGCTCACGTAGGCGTCGAGAATCTTTGACTGAAACACCTTCTCTGTTTCTCGTACCTGCGGCACTTGCACCGTTACCGCTCCCGCGCCCGTGAGGACCCGATGCGACTCATACCCGTTGCGTCGTCCCTTCTCCTTCGTCGTTGCCGGAGCGTTCTCATAGTAGTTTCGACCCAACGCCTCCGTCACCTCGCGCTCCAACGCATATTGAAGCATCATCTGAGCTCCCGACCGGACGATCTCCGAGAGATTCATCTCCCCAAATACCAGTTGTTCCTCGAACTGCTTGAGTAATCGCTGACTCGGTAGTACCTTTCCCATGATGTATGGTTCTCCTTTTCTGTCCCCATGACGGGGACGGGTTTGAGCTTGGGGAACCATACATCGTTTTTCTTTGACAGGAATCTTAAGACATCACCACCTTGACCTGACCGCGTCGTGCCCGAAAATACGAACGGAGCCGAAAGCTCGAATCCTGGAGGCTTTCTCGAAATTCGCGGAGACCAGCCGACACGGCACGGGCATCTAAGCTGCTGATTGATGGTCTATTTCAAAAAGGCCGAATTTTGACACAGGAGGGGATTCAAGGAGCGTTGAGCAAGGTGCAAACTGATGACCAGCTGAGCGTTCGAGTATTTTGACCATACGGGCTCCCGGACCGGGTCATCGAGGAGGACCAGAAGGCTTCTGATGTGGCACGATCAGACCCTAGTGCGCAGCCGAGCAACTGCGTAACACTCTCGATGCGCCCGAGGGACGCACTAAAGGCGAATCATGTTCCAGCAGTATCCACAGAGCGACGTGAATGAACCGATCCTGCTGCACGAGGGCAGGTTTCGCATTCGGCGGGGCGATCGTTGCGTCGAAGGAAGCGGCTCGGCCCATTTGCGATGGCTGCCATCACCGGGCATCGAGTTCGACATCGAGATCACAGAACCGTTTCCCGGTGTCGATTTCGATTCCTTGACCGTGGAACTGCCGGGCTTCAGGACGGAGAACGTCCTCGCTCACTCGATGACTCTGGGCTTGACCAGCAGAATCCGTGCCTTCGCGAGTGCGATGGAATCGGATCGTCAACAGAATCTTCTCTCCGTAGAATTCCAGGTCGTCAATTTCACCGACTTCATCACACCCGGGTTGTCCGCCGCTCCCGGAGACCCGACGGCGATCGCCAGTGTCAACGGGACCGAACGACTGTTGGGGGGAGTTACCCCTACAGGCTCGCCGACCAAGCCGGTTCAGTCGGTCACGTGCGCAACAGTCGACCTCATGCACGATGGTTGGCGCGTCGGTCTCGTCGCCTTGCCGGAATCCCGCGACCGTTACGAGCGTCTGAAGGCTATCGGCGGATACTCCTTCACCCACGTCGGACAGTTGACGAGAATCGACGGCTCGACATTCTCCGTGCAGCAGGCGGAGAGGATCCTCGAGTCGCTGAGGGTCTTCCTGTCGTTCGCGCGTGGCGCTGCATGCGGTCTCCCGATTCGGTGGGGGCGCGGAATCGACGGTGAGATCGTGTGGCGAAATTTCGGGTCACCGATCGTCGACAGGTGGCGACAACCGCACTCGTGGTTTGACGAGAGGCATGGCTCACTCCTTAGTGAGCTGTTCGACCCGTTCTGTCGGGTTCACAATGACGAGAGACTCCGCGAGTCGTTGGTCCTGGCGCTGCATTGGTACCGCCACTGCAACATGAATTCGAGCGGCAAAGAGGGATCGCTCGTTCTCGGCATGGCTGCGCTCGATCTCCTGAGCGCACTCATCGTCGTCGGTCGCTGTCGCTCGATGTCAGCGCAGAAACACGACCAACTCAATGCGGCGAAGAAGCCTCGCGCCCTGCTGAAGGCGCTGGGTGTCCCAGCGGACATTCCACCACGGTACGCGGTGCTGACCGCGTTCGCCGAGAAGTACGGCAAGTCAGACTCGTGTGAAGCGCTGGTGGAGCTGCGGCACGGATTTGTACACCCGAACGAGGAACGCAGGAGCGTCGTCTTCGGGTCGGTCGGCAGGGCGGCTGTCTCCGACGCATGGCAGCTGTCGCTCTGGTACCAGGAACTGGCGTTACTCCGCCTGTTGCGACATCGCGGAAGCTACAGAAATCGGACAACCGCGAAACGCGTAGGGCAGGTCGAGCCCGTACCATGGAGCGGCCGTTCTCTTCCCTCCCCGGTCGAGCGGCGCTCCCCTTGAGAGACGACGTCCTGCTGTTGAGGCTCGGCACGCAGGCGCGCCGACCGCTCGCCGGATAGCTGCTGGGGAGTTGTGCTGTTGGCGGGCGCCGCAGTCCAGGCAGGTACGCTTCATGCTACTCATCGCTTATCGGACTCAAGCAGCGCGTCGAGTGTAATAATGATGGAGACCACCCACCTTTGGAATGGCTCTCACTTTGCCCATCGCCGGTGACTCTACCCGGCGAGGCTCGGGCGCGTCCTTCTCAAGCGACAAATGAGTCCGGCACGAATGATAGTAGTCGACGTATTCGCGTAGGATTCGCCTCAGGTGCTGCTCATCAAGGACGATCACGTGGTCGAGACACTCACGTCGAATGGAGCCGATCATCCTTTCGACAAATGGATTCTGCCACGGGGAGCGCGGTGCGGTAAGGACCTGCTCTATCCCGAGACCGTCGACGCGAGTATCGAAGTACGCTCCGTAGGTCTGGTCTCGATCCCGTCCTGTGCCAAAACTCGGCCCTTTTGAAATAGGCCATAAATCAGCAACTTAGTGTCTGTGTTTGCGACCGGGCCAAGGGCCGTGGGCTTTACAATCGTCTTGGGCGGGCGGGTCGTCACCATGCAGATGACCACCTCGTCCTGTGCCAAAACTTGATCCACTGGCAACGTTACAAATCGGCATCTGAGCGACGCCACTTCCGGGACATCGCCCTGGTGAGAACTACTTCCGGCTGCTCGTGACACTTCCCTTCAATGGACGGTGGGTTTGCCCACGGCGATAGTGGAAAGGGTCTGTTGGCGGGCGCGCTTGCAGGCAAGCATTACTGCGTGCAGTTCTTTCTCTGCGATGTGTGAGAGCTCCCCAACGTCCTTGAGAATTCCCCTAAGGTCCCTCTCTGACGCCGACTCTCTCTCCAGGATATCGATGATAACGCGGGTCATGGCATAGATCTTGCCGAGGTTGTCCAGAGCCTCGTTGGCCCGTTCGGGCAGATCCATGAGCTCTACGTCGCCGAACAGTCCGTCGATGAAGCCTTCAAGCTCCTCGGTGCGGGTCCGGCACAAGCGGCGAATGTCATCCGTATCCGGCTTAGCCTCCATCCGTGTCAAACGGAATGGCTTGGTTGCCGATTGATGCCTTGCCAGTTCATTCCAAAGCCCCATCAGGGACTCGAATAGCTCACTGGCTGCGCCGACATTGTCGAACCCCGGCAACTCACCTTCCCAACAGCTCTCTATAGCTCGGAGTGGCGATGCGTCGAGCCTGGGCGTCGCGATGTTGCCGAGGAGTCGTGTGCGGATGACATGGAATGACGTCGGGCACGCATAACGTTCCAATACAGCGCGAACAGCCTTGTCGCCAGCGTATCGGAGGGAACGTTTCTTCATGCTCGGTCCAATATTCTCACGATTGACCTGCTTGACCAATCCGCTCCCTGGATGAAGTGATTGTCCATCAGTAAATTCCCGGCATCTTTGGATTGGCCGCGACTACGGTTCGCAGCGTCTCGATCACCGTCGCGTCCCGCGACGATAGCAGTCCGTTGGTCACGCTGGATCCGAAGATAACACCCTCGGGCCAGACGATTGTAAAGCCCACGGCCCTTGGCACCATCGCAAAACACAGACACTAAGCTGCTGATTTATCGGCTATTTCAAGAGGGCCGAGTTTTGGCACAGGACGGGCCCACCGGGGGTGCGCACGGCTGGCTCAAATCGGCTGCCGGGGCGAGCTGCAGGCAACGAACTGCGCTCCCGGAAGAAATACGTATCCGACCGCGATGCCAGATTCAAGCAGCCCTCGGAAAGGTGCAAACTGCTGACCCGCTGGGCGTTCGAGTATTTTGACCAGACGAGCTGAAGATAACACCCTCGGGCCAAACGATTGTAAAGCCCACGGCCCACGGCCCGGTCGCAAACACAGACACTAAGCTGCTGATTTATGGCCTATTTCAAAGGGGATTACAGACTTGACTAAGCAGACCCTTCAGCAGGCTTGCGCCGCAGCGCCTTCGCCAGCGCTTCGGGGCTCGGAGGACGCGGGTAAGGCACTGGCGGATCTGCTTTCCTCCGCCTTCCCCTAGGCCTTTTGCCTGATTGTTCCTTCATCCTGCCATCCAGCCTTTCTTCTTGTTCACTCGTCTTAGCCCTGAGAGCGTGTAGACGTTGCTCTTGGCTCGGTTGCACGGGCCGCATAGGAGCACGCGGTTCGAGATGTGATTGAGTCCTCCATCGGCGCGCGGTGTGTTGTGGTCAAGCTCCAGGTAACGCGGGTCATCGAACTTCCGGTCGCACCCTTGGCACTTCGTACCCTGTTTGGACAGCAGGATATTGTACATTTCGGATCGGCTCATGTGCGGCCCAGGCGGTTCATACACCGACTCTTTCACGCGGAGGAAAGGTACGGCTGTCTTTCCGTGGTCGGTGCGTTCTGGTGGCTTCGTGACATAGTGAACCTTCCCGAACGGAAGCATTGAGCCGCTGTCTGTCGATAGGCCATCTCTACCGCCTGCCGCCTCACGTTTCAAGCGATCGATGACGGTCTCATGGGCCTTGTCCCAGATGTCAATACCAACCCATTGACGGCCCAATCTTTCGGCGGCAACACACGTTGTGGCGCAACCGGCAAACGGGTCGAGGACGATATCGTCCTTGTTGCTACTAGCTCGTATGATTCTCTCGTAGAGTGCCAAAGGTTTTTGGGTCGGGTAGCCAACCCGCTCCCGTGCCATCGCATTTATAGGAGGGATGTCTATCCAAACATCTTCCATCGGGTTGCCGCGAGACTCATCTAAATAACGCTTAACGCGCACCATCTTTTCGGAGGTGAATACCAGCCGTCCTTTCTTCATGGCTGTATCGATGCGGTCTTGATCCCAAATCCAGTGCTTTCCTGAAGGCGGCGCGATTACTTTGTCTCCAAATCTTCGTGCTTTGCCCTGTCCGGCCTGAGTGAAATTGTCTAGCATGTACCTACGTCCAGTACCTTGCTCGACTTGCCTGTAGTGTTTGGAGACGCGTTCGTCCGAAAGGGGCGTGTAGAGCTTGCTAAAAAAAGAACCCTTCGTTTTCCTGTAGGCGAATATCGTGTCATGAACCGATCCGAAACCTTTGGTCTGTCCCTTGGACGAGCGAACCTTTTGCCAGATGATCTCATTCTGAAAACAGTCGTGACCGAAGACCGAATCTAAGAGTTCCTTCAAATAGTGGCTGGCGGTCTGGTCACAGTGGAGGTAGATACTCCCGTCCGGACGCAGCACTCGCCGCATAGCGAGCAGCCGAACGGCCATGAAGCACAGGAACGCGCCCATGTCATCTCCGTAGCTTGAACGCGAACCCTGCACGACGTTCATGACGTTGGGGTAGTCATCCGTAATTTGGTCCACCCATTCCTGGTGAACGTCATTCTCCCAAGACCACCGGTCCTGAAAAGATGCGCCTTTGGCCAAACTGTCCGGGGTCGCATGAAAATCACGGCCCTTGTTGAAAGGCGGGTCGGTGGCGATAAGGTGAACGCTCTCGCTATTCATGGCCTGCAAGAACTTGAGGTTGTCCCTGTGAAAGAGAGTGCGGTTTGACCAGTTGGGTTTCATGCGGACAAAGGAATTGTCCTAATATTCTCCGATCTCGACCTGTTCCACTTTGCCTGGTCTCTTATCGGGCGGATCTTTGAGTTCGAAGGCGATGTCGAATGGGCGATCGAGGGTGGCAAAACTAGGTGTTCCGAAACTGACATATGTATCCTTCGAGTTCGTCTGCGATACATCCAGCCTCTTTTTCAGATGGTCCAAGTTTGCGCCCGTCAAGCTCTTCGATCCATGCGTGGAGCCGATTCCTTAATTCGTTCAGGACGTTGCGACGCTTGAGGCGGGCCTCGACATCGTTCTGCTTCTCAATATCGAACAAAAGTTCCTTTGGGTTTTTCATATTCGGCTCCTATTCCAGATTGAGTTTAACTGACCAACTCCTTTTGGGAGTCAAAATCCGCCAAGTGAAATCGTTGCCGAACTTTTAGCATCGTCTGGCTGGAAGAAAATCCCGTCCTGTGCCAAAACTCAGCCCTTTTGAAATAGCTGATAAATCAACAGCTTAGTGTCTGTGTTTGCGACTGGGCCAAGGGCCGTAGGCTCTACAATTGTCTTGGGCGGACGGGTCGTCACCATGCAGATGACCACCTCGTCCTGTGCCAAAACTCAGCTGTGCTCCGCAGAAAGTCGATCCCGTCCTGTGCCAAAACTCAGCCCTTTTGAAATGGGAATTATCCAGCAAACTAGCCAGCAGAGCCGCCGCTAGTCGCGCTTCGTCTTGATTCGCTTGCTCGGGTCTGGCGGTTTGGCTGCCGCGAACATCGCACGCGCTATTTCCTCCGCCGTTGCGTGGATCTCAATCTTGCGTGTGATTGGGCGTCCGGGGCCGCGCTTGGCCTTCGGTTCCTTCCCCTTCATGGTACTAGAAAGCCGTTTTTGCGGATTATCTCCACGTACTCTTTTTTAGAAAGGGGACAAAGAGAAAGCTGCCTTGCCTGTCTTGTGCAGATACGGCCTATCTGTTTCGCTATAAAATCGTGATTTCGTTCTCGAGAATTTCTCGATAATCCATATCTGCCTATGACAGTGTTGTTAATTACAACAAGGACGCTGGTGTGCCTCCTTCTTTCAGTAACCTGAGCACCAAGTTTTTTAGCAATTTTTAGGCCATCTTGCGCGGTAAGCATTCTCTTTACTGGGTGCTCTTCAGGTATGTGCGGAGAATGGCTAATTGCCTCGTGGGTTCTGGTCCTAGCATGCCTTGGTTCGCCTCGAAATCCTCTATGGTGTTGAGAATTTCCACCTTCAAGCCATTTATAGCCTCAACTCTATCGTTACCAACCCATGCAATGTTCCCTTCCTCAAAAAACGCCTCAACTCCCTCTCGGCCATCAAGGCTACGAACAATAACTGGAATCGCCTTCAAGACTTCGTAGGGTTCATCCGCGAAATTTGTAAGAAATTTCCGGTCTTTGAAATCTGCGGTGTCGGCCCCTGAGAAAAAAATCTTGTAAAAATTGTGGAAAAAGTCACAATGAGAAGTATCCCCGCTAACGGCTTCGCGGATGAGTTTCCGAGTGACCATGGACTGCATCTCGGCAGCAATCACCCTCTCTTTTTTATCGTCAACCGTAAAGTAGGGAGTGGAAGGCGATTCATATTTATAAACCTCACCAGCTAGCGTGTGAGGATCAAGGACCATCTGTACGCCGTTCTCACAAGCGACATTCTTATACCCGTACATGGTTAGTTCACCTTTTTTGAAGGATTTTCTGTGACTGTCGTTGCGTTCTGAGCTTTGTCCTTGAACCATTCTGCGAAACTCGGAATTTGATGTGGAGAAACCATTACGCCTACTTGTACTCGTCGGACTACTACGGCTTGCCTAGAACCCTTTGGGCGCTCCTTATAGCGCCCTTTCCCTTCATTAAAAAGTGCAGTCTCGCCATCACTGGGGACAGAAATGGCTTCAACGAAAAACTCGATCCGCAGGTCTCCTCTCGGAGTGATTCCACCCCACATCCCGTTAGCCGGAACCAGCCGGTAGTCCTTATCGTACTCCCACTTGATCTCGATTTCGTCGGGCTGGTTTTTTTCGTTGGGCATGTTTCTCCTTAACGGCGCAAATAATTCGCGTGCAATGATTTAGAGGTTTCCAAAGGGGATTATATACGACCTTATCCACGTCTGCCCGTGAGCTGATTCCGACCATAGGTCCTCGCGCATAACATCGAGGCAGTCCCAAAAGTACAGGTAGTTCGGAGCGGCTACACGGTCTCATCCTCGCATGAGATATACAACCCATGATCTAGGCTGTCAAACGTCACTTCCGAATCAAGTCCTTGTAGCGTAGGCGCTTGTGGTCCATGCCGTGCACCATCGCGACCATCTGGTCGATGGCGTCCTGTGCCAAAACTCGGCCCTCTTGAAATAGCCGATAAATCAGCAGCTTAGCGTCTGTGTTTTGCGACGGTGCCAAGGGCTGTGGGCTTTACAATCGTCTGGCCCGAGGGTGTTATCTTCGGATCCAGCATGACGTACCATGTGCAATTCCTACTGTTGGTCAGGCAGCCGTTGTTCGATCGGGCAGCCCTTGCTGCTCACACAGACCTCATGGGTGCTTCCGCCATTAAGTGTTGGTAAAATGACGCTAAGACTTTACGGTGCATTAAAATACAGCCATGGTCTTTCAAAAGGGCCGAGTTTTGGCACAGGACGCGGTCGCAACGAGGATGGGCTCTTTCCTCTCCGCTCCTTGGTGGTAGCGCAGGTACGTGCCGTCGAGCTCGAGATACAACAGCTTCTCGTTCGAGAGATCCCGTTTTCGAAACGCTCGAAATCCTCCGACAGACACCGTGTGACCCGGCTCACCACCGACTTCGAGACACCCGTGCCGCTCAGCACGTCCGCGAACGTCGCCTCAATGTCACGCGTCGACATCCCGTGGACGTACATCCGCGCGATCAGTTCATCGAGTTTCTCGGTCCGGCTCACGTAGGCGTCGAGAATCTTTGACTGAAACGGTATTGTCAAATTGAGCTGGTGACTGACAGAATGGTCCAATGAAGACCGATGCGCCAAGCTACCACGGCTATCGATTTCCACCGGAAATCATCAGCCACGCCGTCTGGCTCTACCACCGATTCTGCGTGAGCTTTCGAAACGTCGAAGAGTTGCTCGCTCAGCGAGGCATCACGGTTTCTTACGAAGCGGTCCGACTGTGGTGCATTAAGTTCGGGCCGGAATACGCTCGGCGACTGAAGCGTCGGCAGGGTCGTCTCGGTGACACATGGCACCTGGACGAGGTCTTCATAAAGATACAAGGTGAACGCCAATACCTCTGGCGCGCGGTAGACCAAGATGGTGATGTAATCGATATCCTCGTCCAGCCTCGCCGTGATCAGAAAGCCGCCAAACGATTCTTCCGCAAGCTGTTGAAGGGGCAAGGCCGTCCGCCCTGGCAGCTGGTCACCGACAAACTGAGAAGCTACAGCGCCGCTCACCGCGAGGTCATGCCGTCCGTCGTCCACGACACTGACCAGTACAGAAACAACCTAGCCGAAGTCTCGCACGAACCGACGCGACAACGGGAACGACAGATGCGGAAGTTTAAAGCTCCTGGGCAGGCGCAACGATTCTTGACCGTGCATGGACTCGTGCAAAATCTCTTTCGCGTCGGACGGCATTTGTTGCAAGCGCATCATCATCGGGAGCTACGAGACCGCGCTTTCATCGTCTGGCAGGAGGTAACCTGTGCCGTCCGATGAGAGCAAAGGAAGTCAGCTCGACGCGATAGGTTCGCTCGCTCAACGTCAACTTGACAATACCGTCTCAGGCTCTCGGACGACGACCGGCGCAGGCTCGCCGTCAAGGCCCAAGCTTTGGGCCGCGAGGCGCTGGCCCAGATTGCGTCCGTTGCCACACCCGCTACGCTTCTGCGCTGGTACCGCTACCTCATCGCAGCTAAGTACGATGGCAGCAAGAACCGGAGCCCAGGCCGACCTCCGACGGCGAAGGATATCCGTGAGCTCATTGTACGCGTGGCGCGAGAGAACCCGACGTGGGGATATACGCGCCTGCGGGGCGCACTCAAGAACCTCGGACATGAACTTGGACGCAACACCATCAAGAGGCTCCTCGCCGAGCACGGTATCGCTCCTGCGTCGGAGCGGGGCAAGAGCATGTCGTGGAGCACCTTCCTCAAGGCTCATTGGGGCGCCATCGCTGCGACAGACCTGTTCACCGTCGAGGTTGTGAACCCGTTCGGGCTCGTCCGCTACCATGTCCTGTTTGTCATCGATATCGCCACTCGCTGCGTGCGCATCGGTGGGATAACCTCGGACCCAAACGGGGAGTGGATGAAGCAGGCGGCAAGAAACCTCACGGACATGTGGGATGGTTTCCTCCTTGGCAAACGGTACCTCATCCACGACCGGGACCCGCTATTCACCGAGGCAGTACGTGGGCTGTTGAGAGATTCAGGCGTGAAGCCCCTCCGCCTTCCCGCCAATAGTCCGAATCTGAACGCATACGCGGAAAGATTCGTTCTCTCCATACGTCGAGAGTGTCTCGACCGCTTCGTACCTCTCAATGAGCGACACCTGCGGACAGCGATAACCGAATACGTAGTGCACTATCACACAGAACGGAACCACCAAGGTCTCGGCAACGAGTTCATCACACCTCTGCCGGCAAGCGCGAATGACGCTGGTCCCATCGTGTCGCGAGAGCGACTTGGAGGCATTCTCAACTACTACTGCCGTGCCGCGTAGATGGTTTGCTGGCGACGGTAGCCCCTCGGTGCGCTCTACCGGCGTAGCGTGGAAACAGCTTCAGGAACACGCTTGGATATTCGCTCTCGACTAGGTGGTCATCTGCATGGTGACGACCCGGCCAAAGGGTAGCTCTGCTCAATGGTTGTCGCGGGCCTCACCGCCCACGCCGCGTCAACTGTTCGCTTGTAACGTTGCAAGTGGATCAAATTTTGGCACAGGACAGGGTCGGTGAGATTCCGACCGACTTGCATCATGAATCCGCCATCCGGCCTGGGAGTGATTCCAGCAATCTGCACTTTTCGCGATGACAGCTCAATCACGACGAGCACATAGTAGGTCACGAGCCTGCGGACCGTAGCGACCTCGACGGTGAAGAAGTCGGTCGCAGCAACGGTTCCCCAATGGGCGGCGAGAAACGTGCGCCACGGCGTCCGCTTACCTCTCTCCGGCGCGGGCTCGATGCCGTGGTCCCGCAAAATATTGGCGATGGTGCTCCTGGCTACCGTATGGCCGAGATTCGATAGGGCACCGCGAATTCGTGTATACCCCCACCTCGGATTCGACTTCGCCATCTCCACGACGAGCTCGCTCATCTCCGCCATGACCCGAGGCCGTCCGAGCTGTTTTCGCCGCGCGCTGTAGTCCCACTTCCGTGCAATGAGCCTTCGGTGCCAAGCCAGCAGCGTTTCCGGAGTGACGATACCGGCGACTTCTGTCAGAAGTTTCCGGCCAAGCGCCTGACCCTTTACCGCGAGCCGACGTCGCTCGTCGTCTGTGAGGCGAAGCTTCCCCCCGCAGAGCCGAGCCTTGAGGACTCTGTTCTCCTCGAGTAAGTAGACGATAGCCGCCTGTTGGTCACGCTGGATCCAACCAGCGATGGCGACTAGCAACAGTGTCAACGGCTGGATCGGCGTCCTCATGACCGGGGATTCTAGCTTCCATTGGCGAACCAAGCCTAGGTGCCTCTAATCCGAAACGCCCCGGCGCGCGGGGTCTTGAGTTCGTTTGTATTTTTGGACACGACGCGGTTCCGGTGATGGTTAGGGCGTTGGTCCGTCGCGGCCCATGACGACCCTTGTTTGCCCCGTCCGTCATAGGCGATAATTGGCCTACAATGCTCAAGGGCAACATTACACCCAGCCAAACGATCACGCAGGTCGACCGATCGCCCACAAGTTCAGCCACCGAAGGGTATCGATCGCAGCGTGCGGAGATCCTGAAGCGCTTTCCACGCGACAATTGGTCAGAGATGAGGCTGCACGACCACCCGCTGGGCCAGCCAGCGGTTGAGGACACCTACTGCCGCTGGCTGGAGTACAAGTGTCAGTGGATGGGCAGCATGCAAGGTGAAGCTGCCGGGAAGCTGATCCTTTACAAACGGAAGAAACGGGAGGGGTGGTATTTTCGGAAGTTGTTTTCGAACGAGACCGGTTGCGAAGCGAGTTCTTGCAGGCATTCGAGCTAGCGGAGCGTGGCGAGTGCGAACGCATCGACGAGCTCAAGACGCTGGGACTCGGGCCGGCGGTGAAGCTGAAGTTGCTCCACATGTATTTCCACGACGAGGTGCTGCCCTTCTATGACTGAGTTGCTTGGTGAGAAAGTGTGCCAATCTTAGTTGGGAATTGAAACGGCTCCAAACTCCGTGGTTTGATGGCGTTGGACAAAACAAAATCAAGCCACGAAGAAAGGAAGCCGAGATGGGAAGTCTGCTACGTTCGGTCAAGAAACGCAAGAAGTCGCGTCGTTTGGGTGAGGTCGAGATGGTGAGGCACGAGGATTACGGGGAACTCGCGCTGGACGCCAAGGTAGAGATGATCCGTTCGTTGGTCCCCCTTGGTCTAATGCACGTTCACGAGTTGCTCGACGACGAAGTGAAGGCGTTGGCGGGAGAGCGATACTCTCGCAAGGACGAGCTGGAGCGCGGTCACCGTCCCGGAAGCAACCCGGGCACGGTAGGGCTTGGCGGCCAGCGGGTACCGATCCGTGTGCCCCGGGTTCGGAGCATCGAGGGAGGAGAGGTTCCGCTTCGCTGCTACGAGGCGGTGAGCCACGGCGGTGAGGTGAATGATCTTCTGCTGAAACGAGTTCTCTACGGAATCTCTTGTCGCAACTACGAGGCGGCAGCGGAAGCGATTCCGGGCGCCATCGGGCTGTCGAGCTCAACGGTGTCCCGAGGGTTCGTGCAAGCGAGCGCTGCGAAGCTGCGGGAGATGCAGGAACGGGATTTGACCGGCGAGGATGTGGTGGCGCTGTTTCTGGATGGGAAGACATTCGCCGAGGCAACGATGGTCGTGGCTCTGGGCATCACGCTTTGCGGGGAAAAACGCTTCTTGGGCTTCGTGGAGACGGACACGGAGAACGCGCAGGTGTTGACGCCGTTCCTGCGTTCACTGCTCGAGCGGGGACTCGATATCTCCCAGGGTCTGCTGGTGATCATCGACGGCGGCAAGGGTCTCCAAGCGGCAGTCAAGAAGGCATTCCGTAAGCGGGCCCTGATACAACGCTGCCAGTGGCACAAACGTGAAAACGTAGTGAGCTACCTGTCCAAGGGCGAGCAGGCGTCATGGCGCAAGCGGCTCCAGTGGGCCTACAACAGGCCGGAGTACGAAGAGGCCCTCACTGCGCTCTAGCAACTTCACGGTGAGTTAGAAGAGCGGAACCAATCCGCAGCTGGCAGCCTGGAGGAAGGCCTCGAGGAGACGCTGACGTTGCATCGACTCGGCGTGCACGCGGTGCTGGGCCGTTCGTTCAAGACGACGAACTGCCTTGAGTCCGTCAATGCTCTCGTCGAGGAACGCTGCGCGAAGGTCGACCACTGGAAGAACTCGATCCAACGCCAGCGCTGGTTGGCAACGGCGCTCGTAGACATCGAACCGCGCTTGAGGAAGGTGGTGGGCTACCGCCATCTTCCCAAGCTTCGCGAAGCTCTCAAGCTGGAACTGAAGATCGAGGCGAAGACATCAACCGTATCGAAGAAGAAGGTCGCGTAATCGTGAGCCGTGGAGAGTTTCAACTAAGAATGGGCTTGACTCCTTGGTGAGATCTGCACCACAAAACCCGTTTGAGCAAAACGGGGAACTAACACATGTCGCCGACGTAATCAGGGTGTGCCGAGATCGCTCGGAGGAAATCCCAGCTAATATTAACATTAGATTCCGCGGATCCCAAGGAGAAGTTGGCCGCCGTGATTTTGCTACACACTGGATCCACTGGTACCCGGCCAAGATGTTCCATAGAATTCCCGCCGAGATTTTGACTTCTTTGACGAGCGAGGGACTTACAGTCTTAGATCCGTTCTGCGGGTCAGGTACTGTACTGTTGGAGGCAGCGTTACGAGGTCATTCGGCGATTGGCATCGACGTCAATCCTCTCGCAAGGCTCATTAGTAGGGTCAAGACGACGCGGTTAGACGTAGCTTCTCTTTCCCACCGCGCCGACCAGATGTTGAGTCGAGCGAGAGCGAGTCGCGGCAATCAACGGGTCGATGCGCTACCCGCCTACTGGTTCCTGCCAGGCGCGAGGCGGGCGCTGGTAGCAGCGTACCGTGAGGTTCAGAGAGTAGCGTATAAGTCCCATCGCGACTTCTTGCGTGTTTGCTTGAGTGCGACGGTACGCCGGTCTTCGCTGGCGGACCCATCCGTTGCTCCTCCCGTTCGCCTTTCGGGCGCGCGCGAAAGGCGTGGCTCCAGCAGATACGCACGTGATCTTCGACGCGCACTCAGCGTGTCGAGTCATACTGTTCACGACTTGTTCCGGAGGAACGTGGAGTCGAACATTGCGAGGATGTCGGAGCTCCGCCGCTGTAAAGACTACGGAACTGCGCGAGTCCTTGAATCGGCCGAAGCGGCTGAGACAGGGTTACCGACCCAATCAGTCGACCTAATCATCACTTCGCCACCGTATTGCGGTGCCCAGAAGTATGTTCGGAGTGTCCGACTCGAGATGCTTTTGCTCGGTTTTGGTCACGCTGAAATTGCAGAGACCGACCGAAGAACTCTCGGGACTGAACGGGTGAGCGTGACAAATGTCAACGAGCGCCTCGACACGCCCCTTACAGAAGCCAACACGCTTATTCGGAAAATCGCTCAGCGAAATACCACTCGGGCGCTGATGACTGCTGAATACATACGTTATCTGAGTCGTTTCGCAAGGGAGTGTTTCCGGGTACTTAAGTCAGGGGGCGAGGCTTTCGTCACATTTGGTACGGGCCATGTGTCAGGAATCCCCGTTGCCTGGGACGGGTTCTTTCGCACTGCCGCAGAAAAGGCCGGGCTCAGGATCGTTGCCGTGTTGATCGACAACATTCCTAGTCGCGGGTTGATGACGGCACGGCACGGGACGTCGAACACAATTGACGATGAACGCGTGGTTTGGCTACGACGACGCTGATGACAAAGAATCCCTTCGATGTGATCAAGGCGGAGGAGTTTAACCACAGTCTTGATGAGCTCGCGAGCCTAATGTATTTCAAGGAGGGTTTAGCGGGGCCGCTGCTCAGCAGTAGTAACGTTTTCCTAGACGGGAGTAGAGGATCAGGCAAATCAATGTACCTACGCCTGCTGTCGGTTCAGGCGAAAACAATCTACGAACAACTGGCAAAGCAAGGCAAGGTTGAACCGCTGCCTAACCACACGCCCTTCTTAGGCATCTATGTCAAGTTGGCCCCTACCTTGTTCGGCCCGCACGAAGACGAATGGGAGTCTGGCTTTGTTGAGGCTTTCCGGGAGTTTTTCAATGTCTATGCGATGGAGTGCGTGATACAGGCTTTGGTGGAACTGGACGGGCAGGACGTAAGTCTTGGGGCTAACCATAAGCTAGTACAGAAACTGTGCCATCTAGCCCTACGCCATGCCGACAGCCTTGAGGAATTGCGGGAAGCGCTTCGAGATGAACGCCGGCTCCTTCGACGGGGGCTCAACGCGCGATCGTATAAACCAACTCAGCGGTCGCAACCGGAGGTGCTATGGGAATTCGCGGAGGTTTTGTCCGGAGCGGCGTCCTTCAAAGGACAGCGCATGCACCTTCTCGTGGATGAATACGATAATTTGAGCGAGCGTCAGCAGCGGATCCTAAACACCTACCTAAGAAAGCGAGACTTTCCACTGACGTTCAAGATCGCCTGCAAGAAGCATCGGCTGGTTACCGAAGACATCCACAGCCGTCCTCTCAACCCTTCTGGCGATTTTACGCAGGTTCAGTTGGACGATGAAGACTTGGGCCTCGGAGGGACCTTCTCGTCCTATGTAGAGGCTATTGGAAATAAGCGCCTCAAGAATGTGGGTTTGGATGTGACTATTGGGGACCTGCTGGGTAGGAAAGCGCGTCGGCCTAAATCAAAAGGAGAGCGCAAATATGGAGGGTTCGAGCACATCGTTATTCTTTCCTCGGGCATCGTACGCACTTTTCTGGAACTATGCAGAGACATTTATTCGCGGACGCCAGAGCCCAATGTTTGGCCGGTTGCGATCCCTATTCAGGATAGTGTCGTTAAGACCCACGCGTCTAATCGTTGGAACTCTCTGGCAACTGATAACTCCGCACGCCCCGAGTTGCAGCGCTTGATCGAACAGATTGCAAATGTGTTTAAGAAACAGTCGGAAGTTGGATCAGAAAAGCAAATCATTAGGCTGGAGATCGTCGATTTCGATGAAGCGACTACGTTCCTTCGTGAGCTGCTAGCGACTGCCCTTGAGTACGAAGCGTTGGTGAAACCGAACCGAGAACGCCTTCAGAAGAATCGAGGCATTCCAAGTAAGGGGTATTTACTACACCGGCTGCTTTGTGTTCACTTTCGGCTTGAACCCGAGAGTCGATGGGACTTCGAGATCAGTTCGGACAATCTACAGAAACTTGTCACTCATCCGGACGAAGTCACATCGAATATTCTTAAGAGCCCAACGAGACGCCGAGCTGCTAAGCGCGGCAGGGATCTTAATCCGCTACTTCCACAATACTGCCCGGTTTTGGATGCCGACTGCCCGACAAGACGTCCTCAGCCTAGAAGAGGATTCCTGTCGTGTCGTTTGCCTGAGGCTGGCACCATTCGCGATGCAATCAAGCTACTTGAAGAGGCCTTTGAATCTGCAGAGTCGTCCAGCTATCAACTCTTGACGGCAGAGAACTATCCGCCCAGTGGGGACATCTCTTGCAAGGTTTGCAGCGCTGTCGCTGAATCGGAATTCGTGCTCGTTGAACTGAGTGGTTTCTCGCCAAGTGTGGCGATGGAGCTGGGCTTCTGCTTGGCCAGAAGTATCCCAACCTATCTTCTCTTCAACCGGGAAGAACAAAAGGATGTTGACGAGCCGTTCTCTAGTCTAGAGTACCTTCCGTACTCAATAACCCCGAATGACGTCAAGCGCCTAGTTGAGCAGCAGATTATTCCGTTTCTTCAACAAGGCAGAGATCGCAAGACGATCACACTCGGATTGTTGGATCCGAGGCCTCTTGAGGATGCTTCCGGCGTGTTCATAGCACTGCCCGATGACTCCTACTCCCAAGAGACTTTACTTCCTCAACTTAAAGACTACCTAGAACAGCAGGGGCTTAATGTGCATATGCAGCGGCACGGAAGAGCCCTCCAAGATCTTCAGCGAGCCACAGTAGCAATCGCAAAGTCGAAATACTGCATCATTGACACAACTTTCGAGAACCCCGTTAGGGCAATGTATCTGGGAATGGCTCTAGGTTACGGGAAGTCCTTTGCGAATGTAGTGAATCGTTCGAAAGATCAGAGCACTCCTATGTTCACTAACGCGAAGTCGAAATCCGTCTTTGATTATCGTGATCAATCTGAGTTGCTCAACGGAGTCAAAGAATTCCTGTCGAGATTTGGATTTGATAGATGACACTATACATAATGGGCGTTAGCTTCGAAGATCGTTGCCTCGCTCTGGCTTCCGACATTGGGGCAAGTGATGATACTGAGAAGCAGGCATTGGTACTCGACTTCAACGGCTACGACAACGTCGATCCATACCTTGCAAATCGGGCGACGTTGCGCAAAACCCTCGACGACGCTGGGTGTTCGGCGAGAACACTCCATGTGAATCTAAATTCACCCCTCGCCGGTAAACGGCGACTTGAGGAAGAGCTCAACGAAGCGCGGCCGGCGAAAGTCATTTTGGACATTTCTACTTTGCCTCGCAATTACCTCTTTACGGTTTGTCACCTACTAGCTGATTCGGAAATCAATACGACGGTCCGCTACTACAAACCTGAAACGTACGGCAGCCAGTTGAGTCGCGGAGTTCGCAGCGTGCATGCTATCCCTGGCTTCGAAGGAGATGGAGTAGGCTTCGGGGCGACAATACTGGTTTTGATCCTTGGGTTCGAGGGCTACAAGTCCGTCTATGCCTGGGAACAGCTAGGAGCGTCGAAGACGATCGCACTAATCGGGGATCCTCCCTACCGACAGGAGTTTTGTGAGATTGCAAAACGCAACAATTCAGAGCTACTAGATAAGCTAGGTAGTCGAGCTGATCTCCGACAGTTACACACTTTCGATGTGGTAACCGCTCACAGGCAATTGCTCCAAATATATGAAGAGGTCCAGAAGGAATACGAGAATGCCGAGGTAACCATCTGCCCTCTGGGAACGAAGCCGCAATCCCTCGCTACTTTCGCGTTTGCGCACCATCATCCCAGGGTCTCCGTCGCCTACGTATCGTCTCTCACATACTACACAGGTGACTACTCCAAGGGCTTTAACCGGGACTATTTTGAGGTGTCGCTCCAATCTCTTCTCAGGCAAGAGGTCGAAAGGACTTGAGGTTGTCTTCGGCGATGCACCACTTATGACCTGCCACGACGAGTGATACAACCCTCTGAGTTAGAGCCGGAATCATGTGGAGTCGGTGGTGGGGGTAGGTTAGTTTTCCCTACCAGGGTCGAGGCAGCCCCAAGTCGCGCAGTTTAGTCTCGAACTCCTCCCTCTCTCTATTGCGTGCCAGACCATCTTTACCTGGTGTTGTCCAGCCGCTTGCAGCGGCAATTCGTCTCGCTTCTTCGAGGTTTCTCTGCGAAACCTGAGACAGTATATCCCTCTCTATCCCTGATAAAACGATGGCGTTCAGGCGATAATCCAAGAAAGCTTCCCACGCAACAGGGCACCATTTTGCGACGACTTCGTGTCCAATGGTCTTGGCGTAATTACGGATTTCCAACTGTGCGTGTGCATCCATGCGTAATGCGAGAAAATGAAAAAGATTGTGTAAGTCGATTTTCCAGTACGCCTCGGTGTACGTCGACAGTGGCAGATCTTTTCGAGCTTGTTCTCGTGCCACGCCTCTGGATAAACGCTCTTTGTAAATTTTCCTCGCCTCGTCCTGCAGTTTTCCTTCCTGAGCTGAGAGATAACTACCCGTCTCGATGTCCAGGGCCTCGGTGCTTGCTTGCCGATCTGCGGAACCCTGCTTACGCCATGCATCTTTCCGTATTCTTTGCGCCGCGCCTATAGCCTCAGAGTATCGAGTCGAATATTCATTGACATTAGCCGTTCGGTGACGTATCCACTGACGCCAACAATCCATGGGAACGCGAACGTGGAACTTGATTTCGCACATTTCAAACGGTGTCGTGTGACGATTACGCATCAAATATCTAATAAGGCCACGATCTTGATGCACCTTCTTCGTCCCTTTGCCATACGAGACGCGGGCCGCCTGGACGATCGATTGGTCCGTCCCCATGTAATCGATTACGCGAACGAATCCGTCATCGAGGACTGGAAAACTCGTGCCTAGAATTTCGTCCAGTTGCGGTGAACGTGGACGCTCGACGATTTTAGTGCTGCCTTCCATACACTCTCATCCAAGCGGCAATTCAACCGTGTATTTTCAGATGCGGGTGACCGGGACCCCACGGTTAGTACCACGTTGTATCTCAGTAATTCGGTGCTGACAAGGGCTGGTTGGATGTGTCCCGAGGTCCGTGGAAAAAGAACGGCACCCTCCACTCCGTCATCAGAGTATCATATCAGGCGGCAACCTCCGCGTGTTCGAGAACCTCGCTCAGACGTTGGTAGCCGTCGATGCGTCGTAGTTGAATCTGGCCAGAGGCGATAAGCCCAAACAGCAAAGCGACCGCGGACTCCTCGCTGGAGAACGACGCTTGGGTTTTCGTCCGGCGTCGAAACTCGCGGTTGAGATTCTCCAGAGCATTGGTCGTTCGAATCGATTTCCACATGGCACGATGGAATTCGTAGAAGGTCAGCAGCTGATTACCGGCCTCCTCTAGGCTTCGGACGACGGCCGGCGCGAGAGGCGTCCACTTGGCGACGAGCTCGTCATAGGCTTTGCGAGCATCGCTCCCGTCCTGTGCCAAGACTCGGCCCTTTTGAAAGACCATGGCTGTAATTTAATGCACTGTAAAGTCTTAGTGTCATTTTGCCAACACTTAATGGCGGAAGCACCCATGAGGTCTGTGTGAGCGGCAGGGCTGCCCGATCGAACAACGGCTGCCTGACCAACAGTAGGAATTGCACATGGTACGTCATGATGGATCCGAAGATAACACCCTCGGGCCAGACGATTGTAAAGGCCACGGCCCTTGGCCCGGTCGCAAACACAGACGCTAAGCTGCTGATTTATCGGCTATTTCAAGAGGGCCGAGTTTTGGCACAGGACGAGGTCTACGAGAAAGACACGAACCCTTATGGTGACCTCGACCTCACCTTGGCGGATTCTCTCTAACTTGCATCGGCTTGGTCATCGCGTTCACTTCGAGCCAGTAGTGCTGCACCCTTGTGACCTCGTGCCACGGGAACCGGGCAGGGTCTCTGATCGGCTCTTGGAGTTCCGGGGAGCTCGCACAGTGGGTCACTGCGTAGAGCCAAAAGCAATCGCGGCGATCCTCGGCAACGCGACGCTCGTTTGGCGTGAGCAAGATACTGCCGGTGGCGCCGGCGAGACCCTTTACTTCGATCAGACGCAGCTCGCCCGTTTGCCGATCGAAGCTGGTTATATCGTAGCCGAGGTTCTTTTCGTGGACGTCCTCAACTTTACGTCCCTGGGCGGTCTCGTGTTCCATAACCACCTGCATGGCCGTCATTTCGGTTTCGGGATTCGGACGCAGGCGCCGGACGTCCAGGGTCTCGCGGTCGGGGTGGGGTAAGACGAGCACGCTTGCCAGCCGCTCGACCCCCTGCAGGGTCACCGCCCGCTGCCGCTTAAGTTCTTTGCGCCGGCGTTCGCGCCGCTCCAGCACCTCGGCGTGGCGGGTTTCGGCTTGCGCGAGACGGCCCTCGGCGCCAGTGACCTCCTTGTCCACTTCCTCTGCGGCGCGACCGATCTCATCATCCATCCGTTGGAGAACCTCGGTCAAGGAGAGTTCGACGTGCTTCTCGATGCGCTCGACCTCAGACAAGCGCTCCGAGCGAACATCGTTGATAAAGGGCACCAGGGCGTTTTCGTTGAGCCAAGTCGTCGCTTCCGGAAGAGAAGCGATGGAGGGCAGGTCGACTGGTACCATGGCGGGGCTGAAGTCGCCGAGGATATCCGGTTCGCGAAGGCACGGTTCGCCTTCCTCCGTCAGTTCCACAATGAACAGCCGTTCGTGGATGACGTGTCCGAGACCATCTACGACCTTTGCCCGGTAGAAATCAAGACGTGTCGGCGCTTCGTGCACCAGGGAATGAAAGCAGACCCCCTTGGCGAAGGTATCCCGGCCAAGATCGAGGCTGTGACGACGCAGGGCTTCGAAGAGCGGATGCCCGGGAGTAACCCATTCGAGGTTGTTCTCCTCTGCTGTCTTGCGGTCCGTCGACAGGCGTGGATAGCGAATCGCCAGCTCCGGGAGCTTCCAGCCCTGCTCGCGCTCATACTTTTTCAAGCCAGACGGTGTCCGACCCGGCTCGAAAGTATGCGCCATGCTGCTCAACGGCTTCAGAGTCAAACCTGCATTCTGGGCGCTCTCTTTGATGAACCGTGCGATGGTCTCTGGCACTACGCGCCGCTCCTGTGCCCGGGCCCGTCGCTCCGTGAGCATATCGAGGTTGAGCTTCTTGGCAGCCAAACCTTCCAGAGCCGTCTGGCAGATTTCCCGAAAGTGGCCCTCATCCACATCCTTCAAGAGCCGCTCCTCGAGATCCACTTCGCCCAGCTTCTCTGCATAGAAGTCACGGAGCACGCGCTCCACGTGGGCGGACGGCAAGACCTCTCCCACCACGTTGAACACCGCATCGTCATCGAGGGCGTCCCTGATCTCCTGGAGCTTTTGATGCAGACGTTGGAGCACCCGTCCCTCGATGGTGTTGGTCGCAACGAAGTTGAAGATTAGGCAATCCTCCGACTGTCCGTAGCGGTGGATGCGGCCCATGCGCTGTTCGAGCCGGTTCGGGTTCCAGGGGATGTCGTAGTTGAAGAGGATATGGCAGCACTGAAGGTTGATGCCTTCGCCGGCTGCCTCGGTGGCCACCAGAACCTGGATGGCGCCTTCGCGGAACTGCTGTTCGGTATAGAGTCGGCTTCCCCGTTCGTCACGTGAGCCGGGCTTCATACCGCCGTGGATGCAGCCGACGCTAAAGCCCCAGGCTTTCAGATGCTCCATCAGATAGTCGAGGGTATCCTTGAACTCCGTGAAGAGCAGCAGTCGCTGGTCGGAACGGTCGAAGAACCCCTCCTTCTGCATGATCTCCCGAAGATGTCCGAGTTTTGCCTCGCTGCCCGAGCCTTCGACTGCCTTCGCCTCTTCGGCAAGTTCCAGAAGTTCGGCAATCTCTCTACGTACCTGCTCTGTGTTGCCGGTCAGCGTGATCGCCTCCAGCGTCCTTTCCAGGCGCTCGCGCTCGGCGTCCTCGAACTCCTCGAGCTCCTCCCAATCGGGAAGGTTCGGTGGTGCTGTCCGCACCAGTTTCTGGGCATGCTTGAGGCCATCCTCCAGACGCTTGGCTCGTTTCTCAAGCGATCGCCGCAAGGCGTACGTGCTCGAGGCAAGACGCCTTTGGTACAACGACATCAGGAAACCAACCGCCCGAGCCCGAGGGTCGTCGCCCTGTGCAGCGGCCCGGGCGCTCTGCCGTTTCACGAACCGCGTGACCTTCTGGTACAGCTCTAACTCGGGACCATTGATGGAGAAGTTGGCCGTGCGCGGGATACGCTTGGTGAATACCGGTTTCGCGTTCCACTTTCCGTCTGGCTGAAGTTCCGGGAAGTAAACCATCGTCTCCTTGGTGCGGCGCAGGTAGAAGGGTGCCCGCCTCCGCTCCATGGCCTCGTGGATAGATTTCACGTCGGCGTAGGCATCCCGGTCGAGAAGCTGCAGAAACAGTGTGAAGTTCTGCGGGTCGCCCTTGTGGGGCGTGGCGGTCAGCAGAAGCATGTGATCGGCACTGTCGCGCAGCAGTTCCCCTAGCCGGTAGCGCTGGCTCTTATGGGTCTCGTCACGGGCCGACATGCGGTGCGCCTCGTCGACGATCACCAAATCCCAGTGCACCTGCTGTAGTCCTGGCAAGATCTCGGTGCGCTTGGCGAGGTCGAGCGAGGTGATGATTTGCTTTTGCTCCAGCCACTGGTTGACACCAAATTGGTCTCGGATGTCGCTGCCCTTGAGCACGAGGAACTTCTCGTCGAACTTTTCCTTGAGTTCCCGCTGCCACTGAAATGCAAGGTTCGCGGGGCAGACGACGAGAACCCGTTCAATGAGACCCCTGAGCTTGAGCTCGCGGATGAGCAGACCCGCCATAATCGTCTTGCCCGCACCGGCATCGTCGGCGAGCAGGAAGCGTACGGTGGGAAGCTTGAGGAGGTGCTCGTAGACCGCTTCGAGCTGGTGTGGCAGAGGGTCCACGCGCGAAATCGAAAGTCCGAAATAAGGGTCGAACTCGTAGGCGATGCCGAGCAAATAGGCATGGAGCCCGATGCGCAGAAGCCGCCCGTCGCCGTCATAGGAAAGAGCAGCATCGGCGATGGTCAGGCTGGAAATGTCATCGGACGTGAGCGTGACCAGACGGAACTGCTCCGACTGCTGGCCGACGAGACCCGCGACCCAGACATCGGGCCCGTTTGAACGAACGGTCTCCACCCGCATCGGCTCGCTGAACAGCGGACCGGTCAGAACCTGTCCTTCCCGGAGCACAGCTTCAGTACTCAACGGGTATTTCCTGTTCTCAGCCATTCTTGCTGGAGCTTCTTCTCGGCCACGCTTCCCTTCATCCTTGTTAGATGGGCGAGTCTCTGAATTGCGCCCACCGCTTCACCCACTTGCACCTTTCGCGAAGACAGCTCGATGACGACGAGCACATAGTAGGTCACGAACCTCCGACCTGGGCATCGACGCCCAGATCAAAATTCAGAGCGCCGCCTTGCAACACCGTCAGGCCGTAGCCCAGCCGGTAGTCCCGCCCGTGCTCCGATGACGCGAGTGCTTTGCTGCAAGACTTACAATCATCTTGGCGTCAACATCCAGGCGGCATTTCTTCACATGTTCATGTAGTCGTCGTACGATTCTAGCTGAAACAATTCATGTAGATCGGCTTCTCGCGTTTTGCTGAACCTAGGCTCAAGATCTCCATGAATGATCTCTTCGAGGCTGGAAAGACTTAGTCCACACACTAAACACTCAAATTCAGCTGCAAGATATTCCTCGTCGACGTAAAGTGCTTCATCAACGTATTTGGGCTGCAGTTCCCTGATTAGGTTTCCTCGCATGATACCGTCACTTTCGCAGGCAGGACACTGTTGCGCAATAGCATCGGTGAGCGATTTGGTTATTCCGAGTAGCTGCGTTCGTGCGAGTGTTTCCCTCAATTCGTTTCGTTCTTGTTCTTCTTGAGAGTTCGTACGGAATTCGGTTGCATGTTTTTGGATCTTATTTTTTACCTTTGATAGAATTTCCTGATTTAGAGTCTTAATCAATTCATCGGCAGATTCAGCTAGTTCCGCACCCAGGAACGCGTCAAGCTGATATCCCAAGTGAGTGCAGAGTATTTTGCAGACCTCGTAAAAACGTGGCAGCCAGGAAGATTCCTTGAGATCCTCAAACGGAACTCCACCCGTATGGATTTCTTCATTGCGAAGAACGGCCATGTAGTCGCACAGAGCACGATGCTCTCTACCATAGTTTGGGAGAACCTTTTCCAGACGTAGGTATACAGCGTGAACCGGTATCGACCGCGGAGATCCAGTGGTGTCGTACCCCAAAGCATGGAGTATGTTATTCAGCTCCTTCGGATCAGCGTTTAGAACAGGATGAATCTTTGCAAGTGAAGCACGCGCAAGCAGCTCCAGTGCGAGGGCAGACCAAAAAGGAAACTGACTTGACGAATGTTCATTCTCGTTTGCGCGATCGATGTAGACTTTTGCTTTGAGATAAAGGTCCTCATAATTCCAATTCATGGAGATGGCTCCTGCACAAGTACCCGAACCAACATTCGATCATGATCGAGCTCTGCCGCAGCTCCCCGAGCGTGCAGCATGCGGTGGTTGTCAACAACAAGGAGGTCGCCTCTCTTCCACGGTATTGAAATCGGGTGACTCGACCGGATTCTCGAGTTCATCAATGACGAACCGTCGACAGCACTGCGATTCATCGGCTTCATGCATTCAACATCAAATCGGATTCGCAACCCTCTCTCGTGGTGTTGAATAAGAGAGCACAGGAACGGCCGAGTTCCCCCAGTCTTCCAAACACCAGCTCGAAGCTTCTGAACGTGCTTCTCACTGAGCTCCCAGCCAGCTACGTCAATAAGAAACGTCGGACGCTTTCCCAAGCCTGGATTGTCACAGTAGAGAAGGAGAAAACGCGGAGGCCGACGCAAGTACGCGGACTCGGTGTGAAATGGAAAAGCTCCCAGACCATAGCGACTGGACAACGTATTTGGTGGCGCGTTTTCAGATTTTTGAGGTCGAATTGTGCGAACCAACAGTGGATTTCTACGCTCACCAACGGGTGCTCCCAGGAAATGCGCAACCTCGATCGTAGCATCGCGATCCCATCCGGATGACCAGTGGAAACCGACTGCTGAGACATCCGTCCTTATCTGTTTGCCCATTCAGTCGCCTGCTGTATCGGTGTTCCGATGCTGTACCGTACTTCAAAAAATGGTGAAGTTCTAACCTCCCTGTAAAAGTCGGTGCACCGAGGCGCCTGCTTACGCTCGACGAAGAACGTAAGCTGCTTCCGAGGAAAAGGTTCTCTGCGGCGAGGGCGCTGCGCGAGCGGCATAGGTTGCGAGCGAACGCGATGGCGTTCAGAACAATAGACCGAATATTCGAAAACAGTTCCACTAGCGAGCCTCTTCACGTTCCTAAGAAGCGGGTGCCATTGTCGGGTCGACCGGCACGAAGCAGCCGAGCATGGCAGGTCTAAACCGCCAATCAACTCTGGATCGACTTTTTGCGGAGCAGGTGATGTCTTAAGATTCCTGTCAAAGAAAAACGATGTATGGTTCCCCAAGCTCAAACCCGTCCCCGTCATGGGGACAGAAAAGGAGAACCATACATCATGGGAAAGGTACTACCGAGTCAGCGATTACTCAAGCAGTTCGAGGAACAACTGGTATTTGGGGAGATGAATCTCTCGGAGATCGTCCGGTCGGGAGCTCAGATGATGCTTCAATATGCGTTGGAGCGCGAGGTGACGGAGGCGTTGGGTCGAAACTACTATGAGAACGCTCCGGCAACGACGAAGGAGAAGGGACGACGCAACGGGTATGAGTCGCATCGGGTCCTCACGGGCGAGGGAGCGGTAACGGTGCAAGTGCCGCGGGTACGAGAAACAGAGAAGGTGTTTCAGTCAAAGATTCTCGACGCCTACGTGAGCCGGACCGAGAAACTCGATGAACTGATCGCGCGGATGTACGTCCACGGGATGTCGACGCGTGACATTGAGGCGACGTTCGCGGACGTGCTGAGCGGCACGGGTGTCTCGAAGTCGGTGGTGAGCCGGGTCACACGGTGTCTGTCGGAGGATTTCGAGGCGTTTCGAAAACGGGATCTCTCGAACGAGAAGCTGTTGTATCTCGAGCTCGACGGCACGTACCTGCGCTACCACCAAGGAGCGGAGAGGAAAGAGCCCATCCTCGTTGCGACCGGCTATCGCGCTGATGGGACGCGAGTTCTTCTTCATATCGGTGTCGGCAACCGAGAATCCTACGAGAACTGGAAGGGGTTCTTGCAGGAGATAGTGGCCCGAGGAATGAGGGAGCCGTTGCTCATCGTGACGGACGGGAATCCTGGAGTGCTCAAAGCGATCGCAGAGGTCTTCCCTCGAAGCCTCAAGCAACGTTGCCAGAAGCACCGCCTCGAGAACATCCTGGGCAAGACTCCGAAGGAAGTGCGCGACGAACTCAAGGCGGCCATCCTTGAGTCGTTCCATGCGAACAGCTACGAGCAAGGGCTGAAGAAGGGTCGGGAGGTGATCGCTCGGTACCGTCAACGATTCCCGAGCGCGATGAAGTGCATGGAAGAGACCCTCGAAGCGTGTCTTCAGGCGCTACGCCTTCCTGCGGCGCATCACAAAAGGCTTCGCACGTCGAATCTACTTGAGCGCACGTTCGGAGAGCACAAACGTCGCACAAAGGTCATTCCTCACTTCTTCACCGAGGAGGCCGCGATGAAACTCTCGTTCGCTGTGCTCTTGGCCGTCGCAAACAAATGGCGCGGCGTGAGGATGGATGTCTTCGCCGCTAGGAAAGTCGAGGAGCTTCGCAACGAGCTTCTCCCGCAAGGCACGTCGGAGGAATCAGCAGCTTAACCGAGCGCGGGGAACCGTACGGAGATTTGACAGGAAAATTAAGACTTGACCACGGAGCACAACCCACTGGTCGAAGCGCAGGAATAAGCTGCTGCATGGCGCAAACCCGGGCTATTGGGTCGCCAAGATTGAGCGCAACATAGGTCGAGACAGGGAGATCACAGAGCGCCTGAAGAAGGATGGATGGAGCGTACTTCGGCTCTGGGAGTCGGAGGTGCAGCGTGAACTCGACCGCGTCCTGTGCCAAAACTCGGCCCTTTTGAAATAGACCATAGATCAGCAGCTTAGTGTCTGTGTTTGCGACCGGACCAAGGGCCGTAGGCTTTACAATCGTCTGGCCCGAGGGTGTTATCTTCAGATCCATGATGACGTACCACGTGAAGTCTCCTCGGGAAACTTCTAGACCCGGCGAGCTGGTTCGCACACCGCCATGAGTAGCTTGATGAAAGCCGTCCGCTGTCACCGCTACGTCGGTCTCGACGACCAGGGGCGACCCCTGGCGACTCCGGCTTCGCTCCGAGAGGCCCTCTCGTTGGACGAGATTCCGCCACCGGCCTGCGAACCGGGGCAGGTGTTGGTTCAAACTCGGTATGCCGGTGTGCAGTATCCGGATGCCCTGCAGGCGCAGGGCCTTTACCAGCAGCGGCCACGGCTTCCGTATGTGCCAGGGATGGACGTGTCGGGCATGGTCCTGGAGCTAGGCGATGGTGTCGACGGGTTGGCGGTGGGCGACGAGGTCTTCGCGCAAATGAGCGTGGGCGGTCTGGCCGAGGTCGCCGCTGCGCCGGCGTCGTCGGTCTGGCCGGCGCCGACCGGGGTCCCCCTGTCTGCGTGTGCGAATCTGGGGCGAAACTTCTTTCCAGCCTACTACTCCTTGAAGATTCTCGGTGAGGTCACGGCAGGAGATCTGGTGTTGGTCGATGGAGCGTCCGGGGGGGTGGGGATGGCGGCGGTGGAGCTGGCGAAGGCGATGGGTGCATCAGTGATCGCTGGCGTCAGCGTCCCGGACAAGAAGGAGTTTGCGACCGCCGCTGGCGCCGACCGAGTGCTCTGCTACGGTCGAGACGGCGACAGTTACCGCACGTTCAAGACGGAGGTGAAGCAAGCGGCCACCGAGCTCGGCCACTCGGAGGGCGTCGACGTCGTGATCGACATGGTGCAGGGAGAGCTCTTCGAGGCGGCGCTCATGTCGGTGATCCGACCGCTCGGACGGATCTGTCTCGTCGGCTTCACTGCGGGACAGAAGCCGATCCGCCCTGGGTTGTTACTCATCAAGGAAGCGGCTGTCATCGGGAGCCTCTGGAGTGGATGGGCTGGTCGCCATCCGCGCGAGCATCAACAGAACGTGGCGGAGATCATCGACTTTTTGGCGACCGGCCGGGTCCAGCCGCGTGTCAACCGGGTGTTTCCGCTCGAGAGTTTTCTTGAGGCGTTCGAGCTGTTCGAGAACAACCGTGGCAGGGGAAACACGGTCGTCAGCTTCGCTGAATCCTGACGCCGCGCGCCCCCGTCCTGTGCCAAAACTCGGCCCTTTTGAAATAGCCCATGGCTGTAATTTAATGCACCGTATAGTCTTAGTGTCATTTTACCAACACTTAATGGCGGAAGCACCCATGAGGTCTGTGTGAGCGGCAGGGCTGCCCGATCGAACAACGGTTGCCTGACCAACAGTAGGAATTGCACACGGTACGTCATGATGGATCCGAAGATAACACCCTCGGGCCAGACGATTGTAAAGGCCACGGCCCTTGGCACCATCGCAAAACACAGACGCTAAGCTGCTGATTTATCGGCTATTTCAAGAGGGCCGAGTTTTGGCACAGGACGGGACCGGGCGCTGACCGGGGGCCGTGCGGGCGGCAGAAAAGAGGCCACCCGAGAGGCCCGGAATCGAGGCCGGAGCTACCCCGGATTCCGTGAACAATCGCGACCAGTACAGCTGGATCGACTAGAGTCCGTCTTCAGATTGCCCAGCAGATGATCTGGTGCTTAGTTCTTCATCGGCGCGGATGGCACTGGACTTACGGAACTCTTCTGCCTCCGGCTTGGTCACAAAAGTCACGGTGCCGTGACGCCTTTCGACTGCCGCCATGATTTCGTCAATAGTGACGCGGAAGTACTCACGTCGAAGGTTTATGCAATTAACCCTACGAGCAGCGAACTCCTCGTGCAGGGCATTCTCAAGTCTTGGAGCATCTTCGGAGTAAATCATTGCGTGAACGTCAAACCGAAACGGAACCGAAGCATCGCCTAACTCATTCACCCGCTCAAGTGGTTCGAGTCTTCTTGTCATTCCGATCTTGTAGATGCCCTCGCCGAACGAACCGACGTTCGACAGCACGTAGACGTGCCCTGACCTCGTGAGCTGGGCGCGTGCCATGCTCTTCGCCTTCCTGTCGACCGCCGCCCCAAGCTCCTGCTCCAGCTTCTGCACGAGGCCTTCAAGCTTCTTAACCTGAGCACCCGTGGCTTTGTCTAATTGGGCCCGTGCCTCCTCCAACGACTTGGCGTAGCGTTGCTCTTCTTCTTCTGCGTCACGGGATGCCTTTTCGATTTCTTTCTCTGCCCTTTGTTCTTCACGCATCCGCTCTCGAATTTCTCTCTGTTCCTCTTTCTCTTCGTAAAGTTTCTCTCTGTGTTCATGAACGAGATGTAGCTCCGCCAGCTTCTTCTGGAGGTACTCTTCAGCAATAGCGATTCTCTTCGTCGCTCCTAGCTTGTTGATAGCCTCGAAAGCCTTACTGGTTCGCTTTTCGATCCTTGCAACGTTGTCGTACCTAACCCTGGCGATTGCCGCATCGCAATCGCCATTGAACGCGCGCAACATCAGTTGCGAGTGTTCGGCCATCATCTGTCGGCCTTTCACGAGGCTGCCATCCACCACCCAGTTTCTCGGGCAGACTGTTGCAGATTTGTCTCGAATCATGGCCTTCTGTTCGTCTCGAATAGCATCGACGCGGTCAACATACTCCTTGGAGGTTTCGAAACCATACCTCGGTTCATAGAATCCGAAAGACTGAATCTCGATCGCGTCCTCGACCGACTCTAGCTCCGCATGCAAACGAACAATTTCTGCGCGTAGGGCTTCGGCTTCAACTCCTTGTACAGGAGCAACCTGTGGTAGCTCTCTGCCGCACTGAGCACAGAACCGAGCATTAGATTCTTGTTTCGCACCACAGTTCTCGCAGCAGTGAATCATCGGTCCGCCTACTCGACTTGACCCACCCCTTCGCTAAGGTGCTGAATACAAGCGGCGGGGTCGATACGATTAAGGTCGAAAGCTTCAAAGGTAACTGGTGATGTCTTAAGATTCCTGTCAAAGAAAAACGATGTATGGTTCCCCAAGCTCAAAACCCGTCCCCGTCATGGGGACAGAAAAGGAGAACCATACATCATGGGAAAGGTACTACCGAGTCAGCGATTGCTCAAGCAGTTCGAGGAACAACTGGTATTTGGGGAGATGAATCTCTCGGAGATCGTCCGGTCGGGAGCTCAGATGATGCTTCAATATGCGTTGGAGCGCGAGGTGACGGAGGCGTTGGGTCGAAACTACTATGAGAACGCTCCGGCAACGACGAAGGAGAAGGGACGACGCAACGGGTATGAGTCGCATCGGGTCCTCACGGGCGAGGGAGCGGTAACGGTGCAAGTGCCGCGGGTACGAGAAACAGAGAAGGTGTTTCAGTCAAAGATTCTCGACGCCTACGTGAGCCGGACCGAGAAACTCGATGAACTGATCGCGCGGATGTACGTCCACGGGATGTCGACGCGTGACATTGAGGCGACGTTCGCGGACGTGCTGAGCGGCACGGGTGTCTCGAAGTCGGTGGTGAGCCGGGTCACACGGTGTCTGTCGGAGGATTTCGAGGCGTTTCGAAAACGGGATCTCTCGAACGAGAAGCTGTTGTATCTCGAGCTCGACGGCACGTACCTGCGCTACCACCAAGGAGCGGAGAGAAAAGAGCCCATCCTCGTTGCGACCGGCTATCGCGCTGATGGGACGCGAGTTCTTCTTCATATCGGTGTCGGCAACCGAGAATCCTACGAGAACTGGAAGGGGTTCTTGCAGGAGATAGTGGCCCGAGGAATGAGGGAGCCGTTGCTCATCGTGACGGACGGGAATCCTGGAGTGCTCAAAGCGATCGCAGAGGTCTTCCCTCGAAGCCTCAAGCAACGTTGCCAGAAGCACCGCCTCGAGAACATCCTGGGCAAGGCTCCGAAGGAAGTGCGCGACGAACTCAAGGCGGCCATCCTTGAGTCGTTCCATGCGAACAGCTACGAGCAAGGGCTGAAGAAGGGTCGGGAGGTGATCGCTCGGTACCGTCAACGATTCCCGAGCGCGATGAAGTGCATGGAAGAGACCCTCGAAGCGTGTCTTCAGGCGCTACGCCTTCCTGCGGCGCATCACAAAAGGCTTCGCACGTCGAATCTACTTGAGCGCACGTTCGGAGAGCACAAACGTCGCACAAAGGTCATTCCTCACTTCTTCACCGAGGAGGCCGCGATGAAACTCTCGTTCGCTGTGCTCTTGGCCGTCGCAAACAAATGGCGCGGCGTGAGGATGGATGTCTTCGCCGCTAGGAAAGTCGAGGAGCTTCGCAACGAGCTTCTCCCGCAAGGCACGTCGGAGGAATCAGCAGCTTAACCGAGCGCGGGGAACCGTACGGAGATTTGACAGGAAAATTAAGACTTGACCAGGTAACTCTGTCTGCAAGAACTGAACGAAGGCGTTGGTGGGAATCGTTTCCAGTCACCCTATCGACGCTGGTCACCCAGCCATTGAGAAGTACTCCCTTAACTGTGCCAATATAGCAGGCCTCGATAATTTCATGGATCGTTCTCAGGACGAGTTGGTCTAGGATCGATTCATAAAGCGCGTCGGCTTCCTTCTTCTTGAGCGGGATTGGTTCTGCGCTATTGTCACGAGAGACGAACTTGTACCCGGCTGTTGTAGGGGTTGTCTCTACGGCAGGAAGCTCAAGATCAACGACTACGAACCTTAATTCCTCATCGAACTCGACCTTGTTGCTTATCACCACCCAGTCCGGATAATGCGACCTCTCGAGAACGCGGGAGCAGTACTCGACAATTGCGGATACCTCTCCAGCTTCGAAAACCCGTCTAAACTCGGCAAGCGCCTTGTTTGAACGCTTCTGTTCATTAAGGAACTGCGTCTTGTCGCTCTCGTATTGTTGTCGAGCGTCTTCCCTTGCCTTTTCGTATTGGCGTACGGCCTCCTTCCAGTCTTCCTGCGCCTTCGCTTCCGCTTCTAGGTGAAGGCTTTCCTGCTTCTCGCACGCATCCTCCCACTTTCGAAGGCGACCTCGCAGTAACCACCCAAGACCGGGCTTAGGTGGAAGGACAAGGTCTCTGGATGCTGGCCTCTGCGGACGATCTGGGAACGAGAACGCCTTAAATTGTCGCGTATCGCGCTCCGCGTCCCAATCGAGGCGATCGTCAACCGCAAGGGTTGCCGCAAGAAGCCCCTCGGCCTCGGTAATGGTCTGCTTCGCCTCCGTGTCGAGGCGTTGCGCCTCGGCTTGGCCTTGTTCCTTTGCATCGCGTTTGCCGCCAACTATTCGTTTTCTGATTTCTTGTTCAGCCCAAGTCCCCACGACTTGCCGTACTTTGGATTCCAACTCATCCGTGGTCTTGGCTTTGACCGTTTGTCGCTTGTTCAGATACTCATTCTCGACCTCGGCCTCGTAAATTGGAGCAGACCGCCGGTTTCCAGCCGGTGTGTCCCAATTCGCCGTTGCCTCAACAACGAGCTTCCTCGATTCAACTTCTTTGCGAATCTTAGATTCATCCACGGTAAACCTCTCTACCTAGAATTTTGCTTCCTCCGTCGAAAGACTCCCGCGCCCGCGTCCCAACCTGTTCGTCGATGCCGCACGAAGGAAAGTGCGGACGCGAACCCTGCGACCGACGACAGCTGCCAATGCAGCCACCGTCGCCACGGTCGTCGAGCCGTAGATCAATAATCTTATCGAAGGGTTCAGCGATACTCAAGCCTTCCACCACGTAGACGGTAAGGATGTGGCTGGTTCCTTGCACAGTTCCAACTCAACGAGCAAGTAGACGATAGCGGCCTGTTGGTTACGCCGGACCCCGTCCTGTGCCAAAACTCGGCCCTTTTGAAATAGGCCATAAATCAGTAGCTTAGTGTCTGTGTTTGCGGCCGTGCCAAGGGCCGAGCGCGAACAAACGACGAAATCATGCAGGCATGGTCCCGGCAGAGCGGAGACCGATCAAGTTCGGGGCGTGCGGATGAATAAATAGAAGACACAACCAACGCCGGTTCGCATCCCGGGGCCACGCCAGATCAGGTATTCTCTCGCTCAATTTGACGTACGACGCGCAGCATGCGACAGTATTGCCGTGCTCAAATCGGTGCGACATCGAGCGTTGAAACGAGCGGTTCGCGGTGACCACAGCAGCCTTCCGCAGGAACACGCGGCGCGAATTGTGCGCATCTTGAGGGAACTGGACATCGCCATCACCCCCCGAGACATGGCCTTGCCGGGTTACCGGCTGCACAAGCTGAAGGGTAAGCTTGCCGGCTACTGGTCCGTACGGGTGTCGGCGAACTGGCGAATCCTGTTCCGCATGGAGGACGGCGACGTGTTCGACGTTGACTTGACCGATTATCACTAACCATTAGGAGGAACAACATGAGCATGATGGGCGATAAGATCGTGGCCAACATCCACCCCGGCGAAGCATTGCGGGAAGATTGTCTGAAGGCCGAAGGGTTGACCGTGACCGCCGCAGCCGAGAAATTGGGCGTGGCCCGCACGACGCTGGACCGCGTGCTCAACGGCCGTGGCGGAATCTCGGCCGACATGGCTTTGCGCTTCGAGGCGGCCGGCTGGTCGAATGCCGATTTCTGGATGCGGTACCAAGCCAGTTACGATTTGGCGAACGCACGAATGAGAGCGCGCAAACGTGCCGAGGCGGTCGGCGCAGAGACTCAGCTAGGCTAACTTAGAGAGTGGTACCACTCGGAGGGGAAAGCTCGAATTGACCTGACCCCGTCCTGTGCCAAGACTCGCCCAGCCGGCATCGACGAAAGAACTGCGTCTATCGAAATCAGGCAAAACTCTAGCACGCGAACAGGTTACGCGGCGGCCGCCAACACTTGACTGCGGAAGCACCCATCGGTGCATCGGTTGCGTGACCTTCATCATTATTATAGTCGGCACCCTGAGCAGCAGCGGGGGAACCGTCCGGCGCAGCAGGCTTCTGGTCAGGCTCCATCGTTGTCCTCCGCCGTGATTCGGCCACGGGTGCTCCGCGATAGGCGGGGCGGACACGGACTCTATGCAGTCGGACGCGAATGCCCAAACTCGTCTACTGGATGACCCGCCGCCAATAGCGCCTTCTGAATACTCCGCAGAACATCGGGTGCTTTCAGCATTTCGCTTGTGCCTTCTATTCATTCATCCGGGCGCCCCGAACTTGATTAGTCTCCCGTCCTGTGCCAAAACTCGGCCCTTTTGAAATAGGCCATAAATCAGCAACTTAGTGTCTGTGTTTGCGACCGGGCCAAGGGCCGTGGGCTTTACAATCGTCTTGGGCGGGCGGGTCGTCACCATGCAGATGACCACCTAGTCGAGAGCGAATATCGAAGCATGTTCCTGAAGCTGTTTCCACGCTACGCCGGTCGAGCCCGCCGAGGGGCTACCGTCGCCGGCGACCATCTACGCGGCACGGCAGTAGTAGTTGAGAATGCCCCCAAGTCGCTCTCGCGACACGATGGGGCCAGCGTCATTCGCGCTTGCCGGCAGAGGTGTGAGGAGCTCGTTGCCGAGACCTTGGTGGTTCCGTTCTGTGTGATAGTGCACTACGTATTCGGTTACCGCTGTGCGCAGGTGTCGCTCACTGAGAGGTACGAAGCGGTCGAGACACTCTCGACGTATGGAGAGAACGAATCTTTCCGCATATGCGTTCAGATTCGGACTATTGGCGGGAAGGCGGAGGGGCTTCACACCTGAATCTCTCAAGAGCCCACGTACCGCCTCGGTGAATAGTGGGTCCCGGTCGTGGATGAGGTATCGCTTGCCAAGGAGGAACCCATCCCACATGTCCGTGAGGTTTCTTGCCACCTGCTTCATCCACTCCCCGTTGGGGTCCGAGGTCATCCTACCGATGCACACGCAGCGAGTGGCGATATCGATGACAAACAGGACATGGTAGCGGACGAGCCCGAACGGGTTCACCACCTCGACGGTGAACAGGTCTGTCGCAGCGATAGCGCCCCAATGAGCCTTGATGAAGGTGCTCCACGACATGCTCTTGCCCCGCTCTGGGGCTGGCGCGATACCGTGCTCGGCGAGGAGCCTCTTGATGGTGTTGCGTCCGAGTTCATGTCCGAGGTTCTTGAGTGCACCCCGCAGGCGCGTATATCCCCACGTCGGGTTCTCCTGCGCCACGCGCACAATGAGCTCACGGATGTCCTTCGCCGTCGGAGGTCGGCCTGGGCTCCGGTTCTTGCTGCTATCGTACTTGGCTGCGATGAGGCAGCGGTACCAACGCAGGAGCGTAGCGGGTGTGGCAACCGACGCAATCTGGGCCAGCGCCTCGCGGCCCAAAGCCTGGGCCTTGACGGCGAGCCTGAGACGCTTGCCCCGAAGCCCGGCTCGGAGCACACGGTTCTCCTCTTGCAGGTAGTCGATCACATCCTGCTGCTGGCGGTTGACCCAGCCAGCCAGAACGAGCAGTAGGAATTGCACGTGGTAGGTCATCATGGAGCTGAAGATAACACCCTCGGGCCAGACGATTGTAAAGCCCACGGCCCACGGCCCGGTCGGGTGATGTCTTAAGATTCCTGTCAAAGAAAAACGATGTATGGTTCCCCAAGCTCAAACCCGTCCCCGTCATGGGGACAGAAAAGGAGAACCATACATCATGGGAAAGGTACTACCGAGTCAGCGATTGCTCAAGCAGTTCGAGGAACAACTGGTATTTGGGGAGATGAATCTCTCGGAGATCGTCCGGTCGGGAGCTCAGATGATGCTTCAATATGCGTTGGAGCGCGAGGTGACGGAGGCGTTGGGTCGAAACTACTATGAGAACGCTCCGGCAACGACGAAGGAGAAGGGACGACGCAACGGGTATGAGTCGCATCGGGTCCTCACGGGCGAGGGAGCGGTAACGGTGCAAGTGCCGCGGGTACGAGAAACAGAGAAGGTGTTTCAGTCAAAGATTCTCGACGCCTACGTGAGCCGGACCGAGAAACTCGATGAACTGATCGCGCGGATGTACGTCCACGGGATGTCGACGCGTGACATTGAGGCGACGTTCGCGGACGTGCTGAGCGGCACGGGTGTCTCGAAGTCGGTGGTGAGCCGGGTCACACGGTGTCTGTCGGAGGATTTCGAGGCGTTTCGAAAATGGGATCTCTCGAACGAGAAGCTGTTGTATCTCGAGCTCGACGGCACGTACCTGCGCTACCACCAAGGAGCGGAGAGGAAAGAGCCCATCCTCGTTGCGACCGGCTATCGCGCTGATGGGACGCGAGTTCTTCTTCATATCGGTGTCGGCAACCGAGAATCCTACGAGAACTGGAAGGGGTTCTTGCAGGAGATGGTGGCCCGAGGAATGAGGGAGCCGTTGCTCATCGTGACGGACGGGAATCCTGGAGTGCTCAAAGCGATCGCAGAGGTCTTCCCTCGAAGCCTCAAGCAACGTTGCCAGAAGCACCGCCTCGAGAACATCCTGGGCAAGGCTCCGAAGGAAGTGCGCGACGAACTCAAGGCGGCCATCCTTGAGTCGTTCCATGCGAACAGCTACGAGCAAGGGCTGAAGAAGGGTCGGGAGGTGATCGCTCGGTACCGTCAACGATTCCCGAGCGCGATGAAGTGCATGGAAGAGACCCTCGAAGCGTGTCTTCAGGCGCTACGCCTTCCTGCGGCGCATCACAAAAGGCTTCGCACGTCGAATCTACTTGAGCGCACGTTCGGAGAGCACAAACGTCGCACAAAGGTCATTCCTCACTTCTTCACCGAGGAGGCCGCGATGAAACTCTCGTTCGCTGTGCTCTTGGCCGTCGCAAACAAATGGCACGGCGTGAGGATGGATGTCTTCGCCGCTAGGAAAGTCGAGGAGCTTCGCAACGAGCTTCTCCCGCAAGGCACGTCGGAGGAATCAGCAGCTTAACCGAGCGCGGGGAACCGTACGGAGATTTGACAGGAAAATTAAGACTTGACCCCCGGTCGCAAACACAGACACTAAGCTGCTGATTGATGGCCTATTTCAAAAGGGCCGAGTTTTGGCACAGGACGGGATCGACTTTTTGCGGAGCACACCGGTCAGGAGGGCCTAGAATACCCTCAGACGGGGCAATTCTGTGGCGGTATGATAGCTGTTGAACGGGAGAGTGGTATGAAGAACGTTACGTTCGACACCGTGAAAGCCATTCGAAGCCTTAAAGATGAATGGTTTACCGAATCTCAGACGAACGCCATTGTTAGCATGACGGGTGACGCCTTCGCCAATGCCCTGTGGAGGAGCGCCGTTTTTTTGGGGGGACTTCAGGGACGCATCCTCAAGGCTAACCTTCAACTACCAGTGGAACATCTTCTGAGGAAGGATCGGTTTGCCTAGAAATCCTTTCGCCGCGGCCACACTTGATGATGTGATGCGCCGCGTCATCGAAGAGCTCCTATCGCACGGCGAGCCAATTCAATCGTCTAAAGGTCCTAATCGAGAATTGACTGGCGTGCTGCTCGAACTCACGAATCCGAGATCTCGTTTAAGCCGAACCGAGACACGTGGAAAGCCTTTCAGTTGTCTTGGGGAGCTCTGCTGGTACTTAGAAAAAAGTGACGACGTTGATTTCATTTCGTATTACTTATCGCGGTACAGAGATCTTGCTGAAGGATCTAGCCTTTGGGGAGCATACGGGCCACGATTGTTCGGAGGGGATATTGACCAAGTAGCGAACGTCATAGACCTTCTGAGAAGGAAGCCCGGCTCGCGTCAAGCCGTCATCCAACTATTCAATGCATCTGACATCGTAGGCGGCTATTGATTGACGAACCAATTGGAAAATACCAGTCTATAAGACAACGACATGGGCTCGATGATTCACTTGGCTGTTGGCCGCCTTGAAATTGATTGGGGCAAGAACAGTGTTTTCCGCGACCACTCCGCTCTGTTTCAGGGGGAGACTGACGTCGCGAATGTTCCCTATTATTACGTTGGTGAGGAAGACGGCACCGACTTTGAAGGCGATACAAAATGGAAGCCCATCGTCGAGTTAGAAGAAGGTTTGTCGAAACCTCTGTCCCAAGTCATAGACCGCCTCAATCTGCTTGGACATACCTACAAACAGTGCAAACGGGAGTTTGCCTTTCTTGCGGCATTCATTGGATTTGACATGACCCGCTTTTGCTTTGGGCATATGCGCGATGCTCTGGCAGGTGTCGATTTAAACACCATATCAGCCAATTATGGCGAGGGCGGCGAGGATTTCGGAAAGTTCTTTCGGCGCGAGCTTGCACCCCGTCTCGGTCTAGACAAGCGCATAGAGGCCGACCTGGGTAAAGGCGGCGCTATATCAGAGGCTATGGAAAACCTGAGCGCCTACACCATCCTACACTTACTCGCCCGCAACTCGAGCTCTTGTCAATAGGTGTGTAAAAAAGTTCAGGCAGCAGCAACCTTCGACGACTCCGTTACCCTGTCTCCATCTTCAAATCGAACGCCCAGGTGAACCTCTCGCATCAGCTCCGGTGCGTTGAGCCGGCGAAAATTCTTCTCCGCAACCAGAAGCAGTTTGAAGATTGTCGCAGTGGCGGACTCGATTTTCTTGAACCTTTTGGCCGCATCCGTTCTCAATCTCAGTGCAGCGAACGGTGACTCCACGACGTTGCTCGTGCGAAGGTGTTGCCAGTGAGGCTTGGGAAAGGAATAGAAGCTGACCATCCGCTCCCAGTCCTCGTCGAGCACGTGCGCGGCCCCCGGAAGACCCTTGCGCAAGCACCAATCCTGGAACTTGGCCTTCTTCGTCTCGCACTCCTGCAGGCTGGTGGCGTAGGGGATCGCCGTCAACAGCGGCTTGGCCTGCGCCTGGTCCCTTTTCGGAATCCGGTCCAGTACGTTGAGGATTCGGTGGTTCCAGCACCGCTGTTCCTCAGCTTCTGGAAATACGTTTCGGGTCGCGGCCCAGATGCCGAGATGACCGTCACCGATCACCAAACGGGGACATCTCAGACCGCGCTTCTTCAGTCTCCGTAGCAGCGACGACCATGACGCTTCGGATTCTCGATGCCCGGCCTCCAGCGTCAGGACGATTTTCGTCCCGTCGGACAGGCCACCAACCGCAACTAGCACCGCCGCCTTGTCCTTCTCAAGGCCGGCCTTCACGTACACGCCATCTACCCACAGGTACACGAGCTCGAGTTCTTCCAGTGGGCGAGCTAGCCACTGCTCGTACTCTCCCTGCCATTTCTGTTTCAGCCGCGACACCGTGCTGGGAGAAAGTGGAGCGTCCTCCCCTAGAAGCCCGCGGAGCGACAGATCGAAATCTCCGTGAGCTAGTCCATGCAGGTACAGCTCCGGAATCAACTCGCTCACCGTTTCGCTCCGACGCTTGAACAGCGGAAGCACTCGACTTTCGAACCTCTCCTCCACGTTCCGTACTCTCGGCCGGCGAACCGTCACTGTGCCCACGCTCATCGTCAGCTTCCGAGGCTTACCGTATCCATTTCGATAGCCCGCCGTTGTGTCCACGGGCTTCCGTCTCTCCGATTTCTCACGCCCGAGAAGCTCCGTGACTTCGGCTACCATCAGCTCCTGCACCCAATCCTGGATCTCAAGCCTCGCCCACTTCTCCAGCGACTCCCAAGCCACCCTTGACGAGCTCCGTCGTCCTGTGGTCTTTTCCTTTATGGCGGTGTCTCCTTCCGTTGGCCCCTTCAGGCCGTGTTTCGTGACGCGGAAGGTTACTCCGCCTTTACTTTATTTCCACACCTTCTGAGGGTAGCTCCGCAACTCTCGTGCGTGCGACCTGCCGGTGCAGTGGGCATTCAATGACATCGAGCAAGGCAGTTACGCGCGCCGCGAAGACTTCGTTCGGCCGCTTGATCCTGTTGACCGTTTCCTAATCGTAACAGAGGGCAGCTCGGACGCGGCGATCCTTCGACATGCCTTGAAGATGTTGCGCCCGCATGTGGCGGACTTCTTTGATTTCGTTGACATGGAGGAAGGCTACCCGTTTTCGGGCACTGGGAACTTGTTCCGGTTCGTGCAGGGCCTCATCAGCATCTCAGTGCAAAACAAGATTCTGGTTCTCTTCGACAACGATGCAGAAGGCGTTGCTAATTACAAACGCTGTAGGGAACTCAAAGTCTTGCCGAACATATGCATCTTAAAGCTACCCGATCTTCCTGACCTCAGATCTTTTCAGGCGATAGGACCGAACGGCGAACATAGAGCCGACATCAATGGCTGCGGAGCGGCAATCGAGTGCTACCTGGATCTGGACGCCGGGGCTCGCGTGCGCTGGACCAGTTACAACGCCAAGGCCGATGCCTATCAGGGTGAACTGGAGGGTAAGTCACGCTACCTGCGCAATTTCCTTGTACAGAAATCGCGTAAATCCTCGTATGACTATTCCCGGCTTGAAGCTGTGCTGAACACAATCACCGAGAGCAGCGTCGCAATTAGCGAGGTTGATGTTGAAAAAAAATGGGAGCACCCGTCGTGTCCAAAAACACAAACGACTCAAGACCCTTAGCCCGTGAGGTCAAAATACTCATGCGGCTTCCCGATGGTAGAAACGTAGCAACCCGCCAAGCCGTTCACGGGAGCGCACCATAGACACTAAGCTGCTGATTTATGGTCTATTTCAAAAGGGCCTAGTTTTGGCACAGGACGGGGAAGGCCTGGCCCGAGCGATGAATGCGGTCTCGCCCTATTGTAGTAGTCATGCCATTCGCTCAAGAGTCGGCGGAGATGTTCCTCTGACAGCGGTATCAGAAAATCCAAGCACTCCCGGCGTGTGGTGCCGATGAGTCTCTCACAATAGGCATTCGCCTGCGGTGCTCTGCGCGGCGTCCTCAACGGCCGAACACCCATCCCCCGGACGGAGCGACGGAGGTCTGCTGAGAACTTGTCATCGCGGTCCACGATGACGAATCGATAGTCGTGCTCGCACCCAATCGCCTCCAGGAACTGTTGCAGCGTCCACTCCGCGGTCGGATGCGCCGTCACGTTGAAGTGAAGCATCTTGCGGGTACCGATTTCCATGATGACGAAGACGTAAAGCACGCGAAAGCTGACGGTGACTACGTTAAAAAAATACGCAGCGACAACCGCTTTTGCGTGATTCCGCACGAATGTCGCCCAGCGATGCGACGCATTGCGCCGGTCCGGGCTGCCGTCCTGTGCCAAAACTCAGCCCTTTTGAAATAGGCCATAAATCAGCAGCTTAGTGTCTGTGTTTGCGACCGGGCCAAGGGCCGTGGGCTTTACAATCGTCTGGCACGAGGGCGTCCTGTGCCAAAACTCGGCCCTTTTGAAATAGACCACAAATCAGCAGCTTAGACGCCCTTGGAATCCGCGCAGAATCCAGGGTATTTCGCGCCGCAGGGCTGACTTCCGACCCATGGGGCTGGCGGATGAATAAATAGAAGGCACAGCTGACCCACTGGGCGTTCGAGTATTTTGACCAGACGCGTGGAAAACTTGACAGTACCAGAGTGAGTGATGCTCGTGAGGTCAAAATACTCATACGGCTTCCCAATGGTAGAAACGTAGCAACCCGCCAAGCCGTTTACGAAAGCGCACCTTGCGCTCGGACTGAGGTTGTGCTCCGCAAAAAGTCGATCCAGCGGTACGCGATCTTCCTTTTTGCGGATCACAGGCCGACCGGAGCGGGCGGGTCTTGGCTGGAAACCAATGGGAAACAGGGAAAACCAGGCAATTCGGGGCCATTTTGGGTCTGATCTTGAGTTCGGTTGTATTTTTGGACAGGACGCGGTGCGGACGGGTGGCGTTCACCTGTAGCCCGCCAGGACACATCTGGCTGTCAAGTGTAACGCCTTGTTATGCCGTTCCGTCCTTCCGACTCCCAGAGATCGGATGCGCGTACACTAGGCCCCTCGTTTGCGCGGCCTTCACCTTGGTGTCGATCATGTCGCGAAACGAGACATGTCCTTCCAAGACTAGGACGAGGTCTTCGCCGTCGATAAAGATTGTCTTGATAGCCTTTCCTCGAACGACGCTGTCGATGACGTTGCTGCTGAATCCGTGAACTGACACGAAGAGGCCGCGCCCGTACATCTTGCCTTCGATCTTTGCGACGAACTGGTAAACGGGCTCGTTGGCGGCTGAGATATCCTGCCACTTCGCCTCGACCAAGTAATGTTCGCCGTCGTACTTGATCGCGCCGTCTATCTGTTCTCCATAAGTCTTGAATGGCTCAGTCACCTCGAGGGACTCGACTTTTGCCAGTTCTACCAGAATTCTCTCTAGAGCGTAGCCGCGTTGCTGGGGTTTCAGTTCACCCGCGTGCAGCCGCAGGAACTCATCGAGCAATTCTCGTAGGTCCTTCTCGGGGCGCTGCCTCTCAACCTGTTGCCCTTCACGACGCGTTCGGTCAGCCTTGATCTTGGCGTCTCTAATCTCCTGCAATTGGCAAAGATGGGAAATACATCGCTCTGCTGTAGCCCGGTTGAGCTTCTTGAGTGTTTCGAAGTAGTACGGGTCAAATCGGTTCCAGGTGACGAGTGAGCGCAACATCGCTCGGAAGGGGCCGAGTCCACTGTCCGTTCGCGAGTCCAGTCGCTCGAATATCACGTCGACCATCGCTACCCTCGACAGGCCCCGTTCTTTGAAATCCTCGATCTCGCGCAACTCCCTGCTTGTACAGTCGTGGTCTCGAAAAAATCCGAGGATGTCTTTGCGCGGCCAAAAAATCGCGAGGACGCAGTCCTTCATGCATCCCTTGATATCTGAGGGGAACGACATTTTCCGAGCTGTCATCTGTCTGTTGAACGCATCGAATCGACCAGCATCACGGCTTGCCGTTCACCTGCGGCACGCCGGGCTGATGCAGGTCTTGAGTTCGTTCGTGTTTTTAGACACGACGGGAGTAGCGGTCGAGTGGGAGGCCGGTTGGACAGTCGCATTCTAAGCAGGGAGCACTCCTACAACTACAAACTGCGCGCTACATGGTTGACGCCGGAGGTGATCCGAGCGACGGCGCGGCTCGCCCAGGTTAGGAACTGGCTGAGTGTGGAAGAGACTCTAGCACTCGTCGCCAAAGCCTAAGCCGCCGGTGACACTGTGATCTTGGTGGAGATCGACCCCGTCCTGTGCCAAAACTCGGATCTTTCGAAATAGACCATAAATCAGCAGCTTAGCAAGTTCGGTGCGCGCGGATGAATAAATAGAAGGCACACCCCCGTGGACTTCCTGCGTCGTCGTTTTCCCATGGACGCCTCCAGACGCATTGTCGCGCCTCGGTTGGTGTCCACAAAACCCGGGCAGGGCCAGCCTCTGTGAATTTCGAGAACGCCTCTAGGATTCGAGCTTTCGGGCTCCGCTCGTATTTTCGGACACGACGTGGTCGGTGCTATTTGTAGTTGGAGCTTTCTGGGCCTTCTTGTCCGACGCTGTCGAAACTAGCTTCTCGAATCGTTCCTCGCGGTCATGCCTCGCCACATACCACTCGTCAATCAAGTTTTCGATGAGTGAAATAAGTAACTGTGCCTCGTTGGATTCAACGTCAACGATGACGTTGATGTCTTTCTCCATATGCGCACCAATGTTGCCAATACTGCGAACAGCGTCGATTGCATTCCATGTGAGCTCGTCCACTTTCTCTTTGAGAGCTTTGACCTCATCGACTAAACGATCCTTACTGATACCCCAGAAGTCGCGAATCATGCCTTGGAGACAACGACGCGCAAGCGTCGCTGAGGCCTTCGGCGAAAGGGCAGCAATCAGACAGGCTTCTCCGTAGTCCTCGCGTATCGCGTCTGGCACATAACTTGGTAGCACCTTCATTTTGGCTGGCGGAACGAGCTCCCAACTGTGGCGAACTTTCCCGAATGACTCATCGTCGCTGATTTGGATTTTGAATGAGTACTCGCCACATTTGGGATTCGGACACGAGGTGGCAGTCCAGCACACCGATTGTATGCCGTACTTGTTGCCGCGCCCGAAGTTAGAGCTGTTGACCGCGAAATTGTTCCCGCTGACCGTTGAGTAGTGGCCGCAGAAGGGACACTGGTACGGGAAAGTGCTCATCTTCCTTCTTGCATCTTCCTTCTTGCATCTTCCTTCTTGCATCCTCCTTATCGCCACTGTTCTCAGCTTTGACGAGCGTGTCAGTTCCGGGATGGTGGGTGCTTCCGCAATTAAGTGTTGGCGGCCAGCCCCTAACCGGTCTGCGTGCTAGAGTTTGAACCAGAATTCCGAAGACACAGTTCTCTCATCGTCAGGGCCGAGCCAAAGTGAAGAATCGCAGATGTCTCAATCTCGCATGTCCGTTGCGGGGCAAAGTCAGTTCCGGAAACATCGTTCGCCACGGATTCTACCGAACCAGGTCCGGGAAACGCCGTCGATACCGGTGCGGCGAGTGCGGAAAGACGTTCTCCTCGACGAAAGGCACGCCCTACTACCGTCTCCAACATCGAAGAGCTACTTTCGATGGGGTCATCGCTCTCAGAGTCGAGGGTGTCAGCATTTCCTCGATTTCCCGGATCAAAGGGATTGCCTGGAACACCGTCGCCCGCTGGCTCGAGAAGGCAGCCCAAGTGTGTCGTCGATTCAATCACAGAAGGATCGCTGGCTTCGCTGCCGAAGAGCTTCAAGCCGACGAGATTCGCACGTTCGCGGGCAACAAGAAGACACCGAGTTGGGTCTTCGTTACAATCGAAGTCTGGTCTCGGCGGATGTGTCCCGAGGTCCGTGGAAAAAGAACGGCACCCTCCACTCCGTCATCAGAGTATCATATCAGGCGGCAACCTCCGCGTGTTCGAGAACCTCGCTCAGACGTTGGTAGCCGTCGATGCGTCGTTGTGCCTTCTATTTATTCATCCGCCAGCCCATGGGTCGGAAGTCAGCCCTGCGGCGCGAAATACCCTGGATTCTGCGCGGATTCCAAGGACGTCTAAGCTGCTGATTTGTGGTCTATTTCAAAAGGGCCGAGTTTTGGCACAGGACGGGGTCAAACAGGTGCGCGAGCCGAATCCGCTGTGCCTCGGAGACCAGCCTGAAGAGGGCCCCATCGCCGTCGAAGCTCCAGGGGCGACCGGCCTCTACCAACTCCAAGCGCGGCTCGTCGTGTCGGGCGAGAAGCTGGCTGCCAACCCGGCCATCCAGTGTCTTATAAGTCAGTTCGAGCGCGTCCGCTCCATACCACTGGGCGCTGACAACCGTGATGGGGCCGTCCGGCAGATGCCTCTGACGGTAGTCGTCGGTTGGAGTTCCTCTAGTTTCACACGGCGCTAGCGGACACATACCCCACCGGTGCTTCCGCCATCAAGTGTTGGTGAAATGACGCTAAAACACTACAGTGCATTAAGGTACAACCAAAATAGAGCTCGTGGCCTTTGCTGCGCGCTAAATGGAGCGTAAGCGCCTCTTTTGCAAAGGGATGCGTACACATCACCAACAGTGAACAGTGCAAGCACCGAAAGCAGGTGCTTCGAGCTGCCATCTAGGTCGTTGCAGTTGCGGTGGTGGTGCTGACCGTCTACTCGGTGCAGGTCACGCAGACCAAGTCGTTTGCATGATTACCAAGAAAGCTCCGCCGAGTATCGGCAGTGGGGTGCGATGGCGAACCATATACTTGGAGACGATAGCCTGGGAAATGGAGATGCCCAGCTTTGCAGCTCGCCAGTCTCCGGAAAATCCGGGGCGGTTCACTATTTCAAGAGGGCCGAGTTTTGGCACAGGACGCCGTTGTGGCGAACCTGTTGTTACGCCGAAGTGGCCACCTCGGGACGTACTTCCGCCGCACCAAGAATCCCGAACGACTTGTCGATGACTGTCGCCAAGCCGTCGCGTAACGGCGTCTCTCCGACGCCAGCCGTCAACTCCTTCAGTAGTGCCGCCACCGGCAAACCAATACCGACGATTTCCGCTCCCGCCCCGCCGGACAGCCGACGAATCCGAAGCCGCGTGCTTCTAGGTTCTTCAGCCGTCGCCGGATACAGCAGCAGGGATGTCGGCACCCCACCCGAGGCTGTCGCCCCGAGGGCGAACGCATAAAGGAACGTCTGGTAAATGTCGCCCTGATCGAACCCGCGCTCATCGTACAACTTATACTTTGCGTCGATCGCCACCCGGCAATCCGACTCTCCCCGCCGCTCGACGACGACATCCGGGATGATGCTCGTGTAAGGACGCTGGCTCGAGACATTCCACACGACCGACTTGAAAGGGCTCTGAGACGTCACGCGATACCGGGCCGCCGGCAGGACCTGCTCGACGATTCGGGTAACAAAGCGCTCGAACAACTGGTTCATGTTCAGCAGAAACGAGAACGACTGGGCCTCACCGGGCGCGAACAGATCATCGATACCCAGAGCGTCGAACAGCAGCCATACCAACTGGTGGGCCGTCTCGTAGTGCGCGTTCAACCGATTGTAGGTCATGGTTGTCCGCGCGCCCGCGAGGTTGAGCTGATTGGTGTCGCATATTGGCTCGAGCACGCCCCGAAGCCGCGAGATGCGGCGCTGCAGCCCGACGGAGGTGACCCGCGGAGACGCCACCTGTAGGGCCGCGGTCAGCAACTGGTTCTCGACGACATCGTGTTCCAACTCGTCGAAGCGGCAGATGATGCGGTCGAGCTGGCCGAATCGTTCGAGTAGCTGGCGGTCGCCGAGAATCCGGCCACGCGCTATCAGCAGGTCGTCCTCGCGTTCGACATAGCCTGACAGCAGGCCCCGTCGCAGCACCCGCTCGCTGGCCTCAACGAAGAGCAGGACGACGAGCTCGAACAGGCTATCACCGGAAGCCTCCAAAGTCGCACCGTCACTAAGGCGAATCAGCGCGTCGACCCCCGACGCGTACTCGAGTAGCCGCACCAGCCCGAGCTGGTCGCCGGTCACCTTCGGTACGACCCGAATCTCGACGGTCGGCAGGCGCACAACACCCACCCACGACTGGGTCCGAACGCGCAGCCCCCGACGCAGTTCCTCGATCTGCAGCCGGTTATCGGTCGAGGCCGACCACTTCTCGACAACGGCGCGGTCCTCCTGTGTGAGTGCGACGCCGTGGTAGAACTCACTCGTCCACTCAGTCAAGGGCCCAAGGAGCCGCACACCCTCCGGACCAGTCATGCCGACGAGACTCCACCTTCACCGAATTCCCGCGCCAACGCCGCAATCAGTTGCTCGGCGTCGTCAACCTTCTCCGCGTCCAGCGCGCCAGCGTTGGCATCGACCAGCTCACTGCCGATGAACTTCGCCAGCGTCGCGTACTCGTCGTAGCAGTACTCCTGGAGCAGCGGCAGAATTTCCTCTCGGAACCGGGCCGCGAACTCCTCGACCTCGTCCACCGGCTGACCGTCGACCAGCAGATACGAATGACCGACTTGTTTTTCGCGTCCCTCGAATCTGGCGATCCGCTGATTCAGCCCATCGAGGAAGTCATCGAGCGCGAGGTCACCGACTACGGCGCCGTGCAGCAGCTCGCTGTCGGGCATGCACTCGAGAAACGCGAAGCGCCGTCGCAGGGCAGCATCAAGTAACTTGATGCTGCGATCAGCGGTATTCATCGTACCCAGCAAAAACACGTTGAGCGGCACGCTGAAGGTCTCCTTGCTCTGCGGCAGGGTCACGGTGAGGCCACGCTTGTCTCGCTCGAGCAGCGTCAGCAGCTCACCCATGATCTTGGCGACATTGCCACGGTTGATCTCGTCTATAAGCAGGAGATACGGACGACCGGGATTCACCTGGGCGGCGCGGCAGACCCTTTTGAAGACGCCGTCTTCGAGCGCCAGCGACAACCCGCCAGCTCCGCTAGAGTCAGGACGAAACCCTTCGATGAAATCCTCGTATGTGTAGGACGGATGAAACGTCATGCGGGTCAGCTGGCCCACGCTGGCCGTCGTGCCCGAATCACAGGCCTGCTCCAGGATGGCACGCTGTGGATGACGTTCCGCCAGCTGCATGAAGAGGTGCTCAGCTTCGGTCTCCGTCAGCGCGAAGAGCGTGCCCTGGTTGTTGAACCGTATCGGCTCACTCTGCGCCATTACCGCGTCTTGCGTCAGCTCGGCATGGCTCAGTCCTCGGTCGAGTTGCTCAACAGGCTCTAGCCCAATAGTTGGTGAGTTGTCGCCGACGCTCTGGAACTCCCGACTCACCCGTGCAAGGGCTACGACGCGCTTGTCGGGCGTACTCTGGTACCCGATTACTAGATCACCCCGTTGTACCAGCGGATAGTTTCGTTTGAGGCGACCGTATCTATAGTCGGCTTTGCCGTCCCGAAAGAGCTGGTCCCAGCTCCACTCCTTCCGGTTGGCCACCGCCCACCAGACCCGCGACGACAGGTGGGAGGTCGAGAGCTCACGCTCCGCCTCGCGCAGACGATCAGAATCGCCAAGCACCGCGTCGGCCTTCTCGTGGCCGATCTGTCTCAACAACCACCAGACCGCGAATCGCCTGGCCTTGTAGGTCTTTCCTGTTCCCGGTGGCCCATACAAAATGAGCTGACCTTTGCGCTCGAGCGCCGTGGCGAGGCGCCCGTACAAAGGATCGACCACCATCGGTTCGCGCTCCTTGCCGCCCACGATGGTCCTCAGCAGCGTGTCAGGCACTTTGGCGATCGTTGCGGTTGCCCAGCGCTTCTGTGGCACCACACTTTGCTCGTAGGTCGTATCCCATTTAACCGCCACCGTGTGCCGGTATTCGGAACGCTCATCGGCCCATCGATATCCCGGTTCGACGACCGCTCCCAGGGCAAGCACTCGGCTGATACCTCGATTGGCTACGACGAGGTCGCCGGGCTCCAGCTCGTTAAGCGTCCACAGCTGGTTGCCCTTCCGTTTCGCCTGGACGGGCCCCTTGTAGGGGTAAGCCTCCTCGAACCGAATATGGAATAACTCCTTTGATTCAAACTGCGAGAGATCGCCCACTTCATCCCAGCCGACGCAGATGTAGCCCTCCCGCAAGCAATCCTCCCAGAACCGCGCATCCTTTCCTGGTTCAATCTTCAACACCCGCCTCGTCTCACGAGGATCGCGCCACTTGTATAGCAGTCGCTGCAGCTCCTCAGTGTTCCAGCCCTCCACCGCACGTTCGCGCCGCAAGGCTGCAAGCACGAACCGATTCAGCGTCACTACCGACGACGCGTTGACCTCCTCCAAGGGGCGATCCAACGAACGCAGGTAATGTCGCAGGTGGGTGGTCGAGTAGACGGGCAGCACCTCCTTGGGGAAATACACGTGGAGCGACTTCAGTTTCAACGCCGGTCCGAGTCCTAGCGTCTCGAGCGCGTCGATGCGTTCCCACTCGCCACGCTCTGCTAGCTCGAATGCCTGCAAGAACTCGTTTCGCAACCGGTCCCAAGCCTCCCTCTCATTCGAAAACGCCTTCGGAAAGTACCACCTGTGCCTTCTATTTATTCATCCGGGCGCCCCGAACTTGATTAGTCTCCGGTCTGCCAGCACCATACCTGCTTGATTTCGTCGTTTGTTCGCGCTCTCATCTCCGCCTTCAAGGCTCATCGCGAGCTGGCTCTCGACAATGTCGCTCTTCGGCAGCAGCTCGCCGTCCTCTGCCGTCCGGTGAAACGGCCGCGGCTCTCGAAGGTCGACCGCGGGTTGGGTAACTGTAAAGCCTAGGGGCCCTCGGCCCAGTCGCTAAGCTGCTGATTTATGGTCTATTTCAAAAGGGCCGAGTTTTGGCACAGGACGCGGTTCTCCTCTCGCAGGTAGTCAATCACATCCTGCTGCTGGCGGTTGACCCAGCCAGAACGAGCAGTAAGAATTGCACATGGTCCGTCATGATGGCTCCAAAGATAACACCTTCGGGCCAGACGATTGTAAAGCCCACCGGCCTTGACCCGGTCGCAAAACACAGACTCTAAGTTGCTGATTTATGGCCTATTTCAAAAGGGCTGAGTTTTGGCACAGGACGGGATGGATGTCTTCGCCGCTAGGAAAGTCGAGGAGCTTCGCAACGAGCTTCTCCCGCAAGGCACATCGGAGGAATCAGCAGCTTAACCGAGCGCGGGGAACCGTACGGAGATTTGACAGGAAAATTAAGACTTGACCCAGACCGGTTAGGAGCTGGCCGCCAACACTTAATTGCGGAAGCACCCCGAGCGGTTAAATCTGACCATCCGGCAAAGCTCAGCATACCTTTCGAGACGAACGCTTTCCCACGCTCGCTCGACGGAGAGGCTCGATGAGCACCTGGAGTTGCTCCGTTGCTATTACAACTTCGTCCGCCCCCACGGAGCTCTGAAGTTCGGACGTGAGATCCGAACTCCGGCTATGCAGGCCGGTCTGACCATTCGACGGCTCACCTTTCGAGACATCTTCTTGGCGACGACGATTCCTTTGTGGTCGCGGATCGAGGTTTTCCTGCTCACTGGGGCGCGCAACCCGGTCTCTTCCGCACCTGTACCACTGCCCGCAGCCGCGTAGCAACACTTGATGGCGGAAGCACCCCTCAACTTAACAATACGTGTCGGGCTTATGCTTCGATACTGAGCCTGCCCTGTCGCTGTGAACGGGGCTCTCGAATGACGATTTCCACATCACGCCCAAGTGCCGTCAACAGGCGTAGGAGGCGCTCAATGGAATACTTCCGAAAGCTTCCCCGTAGGAGACGCGAAACATCAGGTTGGGACAGTCCAAGCAACTTCGCCGCCTCTACCTGCTTGAATCCGCGCTGACGAACAATCTTGTCAATACGGGTGACGAGTTCTGCTTTTAACAGGTGAGCCTCGGCGTCAGGACGCCCCAGGTCCGCGAACACGTTGCCGCTGCCACGTTCGATCTTCTTTTTTCCGTATTCATTTTTTTCTATCTTCATTGGCTTTTTCTGCTTTTATTCTTGTTTTTGCTGTGTAGTGTTGCTCCGCTGCCTTCAGCCTGTCCTTGACCAGATCGATCTCCTGCTTTGGTGTCGCGATGCCCCGCCTGGCTTTCTTTTGGAAGGCACGCAGGACATAAACGGCGGCCTTGAACCGCACCGTGTACACCACCCGGTAGGTATCGCCGTCGTGACGTGAGACGACCTCTAGGACATGGGCCCCCAACCCCTTGAGCGGTTTGGCGTCGCGGTGTTTGAGTCCGGCCTGGGCCTGATATAGAGCAAAGCCGGCCTGATCCTGCACGACAGCTGGAAACTTCTTCAGGTCTCCCTTGCTTGAGCCGACCCATTCGACAGGCTTCAGCACCTCTTTGGGCATATCAAAATATAGCGGTTTATCCATATTTGCTGCAAGCGTCATTCTGACGCCAGGTGCGCCAATGCAGCTTGCAACCCGGTAGGGTCGAGGGCTGGCGCGGTACCCCGAAGGCGTGGCCTATCTGTTGCTTTCGCGGTAGGGACCGCCCTTACGGGCGGCCCCCCGCACAGATCCCAGCGAGCGCTGCTAACGCACTGGGCTCCTACCTCAGGTCATGACGCGCAGTCGCTGTTCGGGATACGGGTGCAGTGTTCGATGCTCGACGACTGTCATCAGCCATCCGTGGTCGATGGCATCGAAGAGGTGCTTCCGCCATCAAGTGTTGCTACGCCGTGTTTGAATGCTAGTGTCAGCTGGCTTGCCTGTGTCGGCGAACGCCATTAATTAAGGATGTCGCGTGTCTCTGAACGTCAGGCACCGTGTGGTCAGCCCATCCCGCATCGCTGAAAGAACTGCGTCTCTCGAAATCAGGCTCAAACTCTAGCACACGAGCGGGTTACGCGGCGGCCACCAACACTTGATTGCGGAAGCACTGAAGATTGGACCTGACCCCGTCCTGTGCCAAAACTCGGCCCTTTAGAAATAGACCACAAATCAGCAGCTTAGACGCCGTGAGGTCAAAATACTCATGCGGCTTCCCGATGGTAGAAACGTAGTAACCCGCCAAGCCGTTCACGGGAGCGTACCTTGCGCTCGGACTGAGGTAACTGGTCGCTGGCTGGGAACAGCAGCAGATTCTCCTTGCCTTGATGATTCCTCTCGTGGTGATAGTAGACGACGTACTCCCTAAGCGCATGACGGAGCGACTTCTCGCCGAACAGGATGAGCTTCGAGAGACATTCCTCTTTGACTGACTTCACCCAGCGCTCCGCGAACGAGTTCAAATCCGGGCTCCGTGCGGGCAGCTTGACGGGCGCGACGCCAACCGCCTCGATGGTCCGGTGGAACGACTCGCAAAACTTCGAGTCCCGGTCGTGAATGAGGTATCGGCTCGAGGACAGAAACCCGACATCCGCCATGGTCACGTTGCGAGCCACTTGAGTCATCCACTGTTCGTTCGGATGCGGCGTGATGCCGGCAACGTGGACTCGACGGGTAGCCAGGTGTATGAAGAACAGAACGTAGTACGTCACCAACCCGCCCTGAGTCCACACTTCCGTGGTGAAAAAATCTGTTGCCGCGAGGACGTCCATGTGCGAGCGGATGAACTCCCTCCACGTCGTGGTCTTCCGACGCTCTGGTGCGAGCGGAATGCCGTGGCGTTTCAGAATGTTACCGACGGTTTGATCGGCTACTTCATGCCCGAGGTTGGCTAGCGCCCCGGCAATCCGGTCGTAACCCCAGGACTTGTTCTCCTTGGCGAGACGCACCACCAGCTCTTCGATGTCGGCGTCGATCCGCGGTCGCCCTGGATACTGACGGTTCTTGGAGCCATCGAACTTCTTCGCGACAAACCTCCGGTGCCAACCTAGGATCGTGTCGGGGTTCACGATACTCGCGACCTCATCAAGGGCTTGCTTACCCAGACGCTTTCCGAGCTCGGCCAGAGACCGCCGTTCGCCATCGGTCAGGCGCAAGCGACCCTGGAGCTGATTTCGAAGAACTCGATTCTCTGCTACAAGATACTCGTTGCGCAGGAGCAACTCCTCATCCACGGACCCTGAGATGTAGCTCAGCATGGTCTTCCAGTCCATCGCGACTCCTTCCGCTGAACTCGAATACGTATCCGACCACGATGGCGGATTCAAGCAGCCTTTGGAAAGGTGCAAACTGCTGAACCGCTGGGCGTTCGAGTATTTTGACCAGACGAGCTAGCGTGAGCGGGCCGCTTGCGCTCCATGTCGAGCAGAGGCCAAAGGTCCTGGCACCCAATGGATTATCAGCCACAGAATATGGTGTGGCTCTTGGCGTACCCTTATTGGAACCTGCTCTTGGATATGCGGCGCAGCACTTTTTCTATGTCCTGTGGGACGATCCGGACCTGCTGCATGATTTTCTGGTGAACGGCATCGAGTCGGCAGGACAATGGAAAATCGTTTCAGGTACCGCGCTGGCCGATAAATTGGGTTCTCGCTCGATATCTTCGCAGGAAATCGCGTTCCGGTTGGACCTGCTTGAGGTCTTCTGTGAGTTGTGGAAACAGGGAAGGGGCCGGCCGGTCGATCGCGAAGCTATCGAAAATAGTGGTGCCTTGAGCGAGCGCTATCTAGGTGACGTTGTTGCGATCGCCGATGAATTGTGTGGCGATCCGGAGATGCTTATCACTGTCCTTGAGACGAAAGAAGATCCACGCCTGGAAGGTTTCCGACGGCGTCCTGTGCCAAAACTCAGCCCTTTTGAAATAGGCCATAAATCAGCAGCTTAGTGTCTGTGTTTGCGACCGGGCCAAGGGCCGTGGGCTTTACAATCGTCTGGCCCGAGGGTGTTATCTTCAGCTCCATGATGACGTACCACGTGCAATTCCTACTGCTCGTTAGTGGATCAAATTTTGGCACAGGACGGGGTGGCCGCTGCCGGCGAACGCTCGCCCGGCACATTCCTTACAATTCATTACTATCATGGTGTTCCGGACGACCGATGCGAAACGTTCGGAAACTTGGATTGGGAAGAGCCTAAGACTCAGAACCGAAAGAGCTTGGTGAACTTCACCGCGAAGGTACGGTTGGCCAAGAAAGGAGTCAAGGAGAGATCGTCGCGTCCTTCGCTGTAGACGACGAAGAGATCGCTTCCCGGTTCGTACTCCCAACGGAAGCGAACGCTGGAGCTCAAGGAGTCGGAGCTAGAGTTGTACTGGATGAAGCTGCTCAGGAACATCCGCGGGCTGAACGTGTAGTTCACCCGGGCGCTGACCAGGCGGGTACTGAAATTCCCTTCCGGCAAGTCCACCCAGTTGAGCGACAGGCGTGGCTCGACGGAGAACTTTGGAGAGATCTCGACGCGGCCGTTGAAGCTCAGGGCGTCCCGGTCGCCGCTCCAGAAGCTCCCGGTGCGGTAGCTAATCGTCGAGGGCAGCCATCGTTGTGCGCCGAACGTGTACGCGAAGTTAACGTCCTGAAAGCGGTACTCGCCGACGGGAAGGATCACGCCGTCCGAGATCTTGAACTCATCGGGAAGGAACTCGAAGGTGTCGTTGTACTCCACCCGCGCCCGGTCGGAGTTCTCGAAGTCGATGCGGAACTGCCCCTGGAGGGTCCGGGTCTCGAGGCGACCTCCGGTGTCGGTGATGCGATCGACGTCAGCCTGCCACACGAACCGACGAATCGCCTCGATGGAACGCGGGCGGGGACTGAAACGACCCTGAGAGAAGTTGCGCCGAAAGGCTTCTCGCCTGAGAAACCCGAGCTCCGGCTGGAAGTCCTCGCCTACGTAGAGATGCTCCAGAACGAGCCCGTAGCGGTCTCCGCCGTAATCGAGCTTGCCGGTGTAGCTCGAGTTATCGTCCCCGGTGATTCCCTCCCCATCCAATGTGGTTCGGCTCATGGCGTAGTAAGCATTGAGTCGCAGGTTCTGATAAAAGGCGAAGTTCCCGTCGAAGCCGAAGACACCGTTGGAGCCCGCCCCTTCGTTGAGAGAGGTATTCCGGTAGGTGGCGATCGCGCCGATGTCGCTGCGTCGAAGGAAGTCGCGCCGTACTCTGAATACGGAGAAGTTAGTAGCGGGGATCAAGTCATTGTTCTCCACCCCGCGGGTTTGGATGTTCAAGGCGCCCATGCGGAATTTGCCGGCGCGGCCTGTGACACGGCCCCCCACCCGGATGGGATCCTCACCGTCTTGGGTCAGGCCGATGCGGCGACTGAAGAACAGGATGGGGGTGAGACCACCGCCGAACCACCTGGCCGAGGCTCCTCCAAACGCGAAAATCGACTGGCCCTCGAGGAAAAACTCTCGTTTCTCGGGGAAGAACAGGCTGAAGCGCGTCAAATTGATTTGTTGCTGATCCTCCTCGACCTGAGCGAAATCGGTGTTGTACGTGAAGTCTCCGATGAGCCCGCTGGTCAGACCATACTTGACGTCGAAGCCGAAATCGGCGTCGGGGTCGTTCGAAAAGGGCTCATCGGCCTTCTGATTTGTCGTCAGTGAGGACAGGGCATATGGCTTGAGCTCGAGGTTCCGGTTCGAGCCCGGGACCTCGACCCCGACCAGCGTGGCCGCATCCGAGAACCGATACACCCCCCACCGGGAATGGGCGACGGCGATCGGTGCGAGAAAGGAGGTCTCGTTCTTCCAGGCTACGACGCGCCGTAGGTTGATACTCCAGACCTGTGGGCCGGATTGCTTGAACCGCAGCGATTTGAAGGGAATGGCCATCTCGACCATCCAACCCTGATCGAATAGGGAGGCCTTGGCGTCCCAAACCGTATTCCAGTCGGTGTTGTTGCTCTGGCCCTCGTCTCCGACCGATTGGTCCCGAAGAGCACCGATGGCATTGACCGCAAAGTAGAAGCCATTGCGCCGGTCGTAATCCGTGTCCACCACCATCACGATGTGCTCGTTTCGGGTGATGTTGTTATGGTCGCGCCGCATCTCGTTGGCGATCATCCGCTCCGGATGGCTGTCCCAGCTCCGGACGCCGACGTAGAAATTCCGATCGTCGAAGAAGATCCACACCTCGGTTTCTTCGCTGGCGGGCTCGCCTTCGTCCGGTTCTTGCTCGATGAAGCCGCTGACTGACTTGACTCTCGAGTAGGCCGGATCGTCCAGCTTGCCGTCGAGAACGATGGGCTCGGCGAGGCGGGTCGCCCGCAACGTGATGCGTCCCTCGGAGTCACGCGTCATCACCTCGGGAGCACGCGGCACCGGAGGGGCAAAGGACGGCAGAGAACCGCCAGAACCGCCAGAACCGGTTGAGACTGGCCTGGACGCCTGCGACAGAGCGGTCGTTGTCGACTCATGAGGCAGTGCAGGCGGGTTGGACGCCGTCCTCCCGTTACCGCCGGAAGATGCAGGCGGCGGTGGCGGGGCTGCTAACGGTGGCGCAAGTCGCGCCGGGGGCGCCACTTGCTGTTGTCCGGACGAGTTCAGCCGCTCGGTGATTTCGAGATCGACGTAGCTGCGCGGAACGGACTGAAGCTTGCCGTTGAGGGTCGTCATCACGACCAGACCGTCCTTCAACTCGTAACTCTGAACGGTCAGCCGCGTGCCGTCGGCAAACGCCACGATCTCGGCAGCGGTGGCGTTCCAGGGGAGGAACAGCACTAGGACTGCGACCACGCCGATCGAGAGTTTCACGTTTCCAATTATAGGGTGGCCGCTGCCGGCGAACGCTCGCCCGGCATATCCCTTACAATTCATTACTATCATGCTTCATGGAACCTCTAATTCTAAGACGGCGCCCGTTCGTCGGTTTGTTTCACGGTGACCGGAAAAAGGAAGGCCGCCTCAGTCTGGAAAGAGCCTAAGACTTAGAACCGGAAGAGCTTGGTGAACTTCACCGCAAAAGTGCGGTTGGCCAAGAAAGGAGTGGAGTCAAGGACAGATCCTCGCGTCCTTCGCTGTAGACGACGAAGAGATCGCTTCCCGGCTCGTATTCCCAACGAAAGCGAACGCTGGAGCTCAAGGAGTCGGAGCTAGAGTTGTACTGGATGAAGCTGCTCAGGAACATCCGCGGGCTGAACGTGTAGTAGGCGGACCATCTGGGACTGCGCACCAAGCAACGCTTCGCCGCGGATGGAACCCGGACAGGAGGGCTGCCGTTCCGTCGCGGACACCTCCACTGCCTGCTGACCAGTCCTCTCTACGCCGGCCGCATCCGGCACCAGAGGCGTGTCTACGAGGGCCAGCATCCATCGATCATTGCTCCGGAGCTCTGGGACGCGGTCCAGGCGCAGCTGCAGGCAGGGGCTGCCAAACCAAGGAGACGCACGACGAAGGGCCGCGCCGCCCCTTCCCCACTGGCAGGCAAGCTCTTCGACGAGACCGGGGACCGGCTGACGCCGAGCCACACCAAAAAGAAAAACGGGCAACGGCTCCGCTACTACGTCTCCCGGCGCCTCATCCAGCACAGTGGCCAAAAGGACCTCTCCGGCTGGCGCCTGCCCGCGCCCATGCTGGAACAGACCGTCGTGCATCTCATCCGACAGCATGTGGATGCCACGACCTTCCCGGCCTCGCTGACCCATATTCCGACGATGCAAGAGCTCGCCTCGGTACATCGCTTTTTAGACGGGCTGTGTTCCGGTAGCAATAATGATAGTGCCTCGGCAGTCCCCCTGCTCCGCCTTATCCGGCGGGTTGATATCAGCCCCGGCTCTGTGTCTATCCTCCTCGACCGCAATGCGTTCGCTGCTTGCCTGTCTATGGGGCCCGACCGCATTCGCGAGGATGCACTCCGCATCCACGCACCGTTCCGCTTGCGTCGACGCGGCGTCGAGACCAAGCTCGTTCTGGGCAACCCCACGAAATCCGTCGACCGCACCCTCCTGCGCAATATCGCCAACGCCCTCTTCTGGCTCGACCGAATCAAAGCAGGCAAAACCTATGAGGAGATTGCCACCGAAGACGCCATCCCAACGGCCCGCGTGCGCAAGGCAATCCGTTATGCCTTCCTGGCCCCCGACATCGTCCGCGCCATTGTCGAAGGCCGCCAGCCCGTTGGGCTGACCTCGAGCTACCTCCTGCATCATCCGCTTCCCGACGATTGGGAGAAACAGCGAGTGCTCGTCGCAACGCTGTGAGCCTGCCTGCTGCATCTGCCAGCGCCCACTTCGTGAATGGCCTCGGTTAGCAGCAAGCTGCTCTCCGACACTGGCCTCCACCAATCAGACTCAAACTGGCCCAAATTCCCTGTCATGGTTTCCAGACAAGAGCGGATAGCTCCTTGTACTGCACCGTCTGGCGGAGTCATCTTCGTCTCCTCCGTAAAGCTCCGCTGGATGAATTCGAGGTTTGACCAATTCGAATTCCGCTATTCGCCTTCTCCTCAGACGCGATCTAGGCGTTAAGCGTCTTCTCATTGTCTGCGCGATTAAGCGCAAAAATGGACACGATAAGCCCCCAAATCGCCCCAAATTGCCAGTTGATGGCCTGTTTTGCTCTGTTTCTGATCGTTTCCAGCCAAGAATCGGAAGCTCCACTCGCCCCCACTCGAGCCTGCCGACTGCGATAGCCGGAAAGGTGTTCCCGTCGACGAAACGTCCGCCGATGAGGCGTAAAGCCTTTTGCGACAATGAGTAACGGCCTTAGCCTCCTCCGGAGGGTTTACGACACGGCCCTCTTTCAGGCGTCAAGGAAGTTGAAATTACCGTATAGAAAAGCTGATTGAAGCCGATTTGAATTCAGGCTCGAACGACCACCCGTCGATGAGGTGTGCGTGGGCCAGCACGTGACGGCGTCCGTTAAATCACTGTAGAGGAAGCAGATAGAACGATGTGGGCACCGGGGCTTCTCTGAGTATTCGCTACATTGCCGCACTACCCGCGCGGCGAAAAAGGGGGGGGGGATACTGAAGAAACTGAAGAAATACCTTTTGCCGAGACCGGATAGCTCCGAACTGCACCATCCGCCACTCAGTCTGGCCAATTGCTGCCCTGCAGAGACGGGGGGGATTTTCCGCGCGGTTTGCGGGGTTTTGCAGGGGTAGGTGGCACCAGAGACGCGCTAGAAGGGCTGAACGGGCCTCATTTTCGGTTTTCGTCTCTAATCCCGATTTTCGAGGGACACGTTTGCGCCCCAAATAAGAGGCGGGCGCTAACCGGGCCGTACGGCAGCGAAAAAGAGGCCACCCGAGAGGCCCAGAATCGAGGCCGGAGCTACCCGCGGCGTAGCCAGCCTAGCACATTCCGGTCCAGGTGCGGGGCGTTGTCGCCTTCGCCGCCGCCGTCGTCCCATTCGACCGCGAACCAGTCTTGATCGTCCGCACTTACGGCCCTTGGCCCGGTCGCAAACACGGACACTAAGCTGCTGATTTATGGTCTATTTAAAAGGGCCGAGTTTTGGCACAGGACGGGGTCGAAGCCGCCGAGACGCTGCTCTCGGTCGACGCGCTGCTCGACTTCATCGACGCCAATCGCTCCCACGTCTCGCTGGTTGCCATCAGCGTGCGCCACCAAGCCCAGAGTTACCGGCGCCACGTCCGATAGATTGCCCTCTCGACGAGACCCCTTTCGTCCAGCCTTCGTGTAGTGGATGCTCGTGGGGCCGCGACGTTGGTCCGGTCGCAAACACAGACACTAAGCTGCTGATTTATGGTCTATTTCAAAAGGGCCGAGTTTTGGCACAGGACGGGGTGGTTTCCTTGGTGGGGGCAGCTCAATAGCGACCGTATTCCCGTGCCGGCTTGATGGTCCTCCCAGTAGTTGAAAAAAGCGCGAGCTCTATCACCGCATCGGGTGGTCGATGACCCACCGAATCTCGATGCGGCCACGAAAAACTTAGTCGAAGATACTTTAAAATCGCTCGGCGCGCCGTTTTCTCTTACAGTTTGATAAACCTCTCTGCCATTCTCTCCACGAATGCAGCATTGCATCCATCAAAGCCGAAGAGCCGCAGTATCGGGCAGCTCAATTCCGCGACGATAGTTGAACGAGCGGCTCGTAGTTGCACCACGCTCCACTCTCCTTCGGTCGTACGTTTGTCCGCGCTCGCAGCGTGGCCCGGCCGCCAATAGTCTTCAGAGTTAAAATCATTGATCTCCCTGTCCTTGAGACCCATCCATGTACAACGAAAGCCGACCCGTGTTGCCTTTTCTATTCGTCTTACCAGCGACTTCGCATGGGCAACGAGTTCGGTCGTTTCCCGAACGACTGTTTCAGGAGACAGCCAAGTGCCGGCCTGCCGACCCAAACGGTCAACGCTACGCTTACGGTCCTCTCTGTAAGCTCGAACCAGCGTCGCACGTCCATCGGGCGCCACGCGCCAATAATCTGGCAGGTACTGGTCGAAATCTCCTTCGCCCATAAGGTTGGTCTCAAGGATGTCCGCGCCGGTTCCATCGGGTTGTTCAGGATAGGTTGCCGGCGCGATGCTTGGCTTACTGAACGGGTAGAACATGCTCCAACCGGTCCACACCGTATCACGGACCTCGTTGTTCACCTCGACTAGGACTCTGATTAGTGAATCCGTGGGAAGAGGATCATTTCCGTCGGAAGAGATCAGGTAGCTCAATTGATAACGGTCCTCTTCGATCGGCACCGGCCAGTGAAATCCTTTGGCCTGAGACAACAAATGGAGGAAACGTCTTTCGCCATCGTTGTGCCACTGCTCCAATCGTTTCCACCCAGTCGGTCCTCGTGTTCCTCGTGTCTGCAGAAGGCTGGTAATATCGCTTAGCAACTGGTCTCCATCGTTGAGCACGCATCGCCTGATCAATAGCCGCCATTCTTCGGCACCGCTGATCGGTGCGCTTTCCGGTCCTGGCTTGCGAATATAGTATGTTCCACTAACGATACCCTGTGGCTTTCCTCTATCGTCCTGAGGTCCGTCAGCCTTCGCGGCAATTGGCACACCCTTGTGGCCAGGCACTCTAATAACAGGAAAGTCTTTTCCGTTACTGTGTGTAATAAAAAAAACGTCGCACTGAAAAATCGGTGTCAAGTAACGCTTTATAATTGCCGCGAATGTATCTCGATTGTATTCCTTGAGTGACGAGGGACGATTCTCCGCGTGCTTTAGATTATCCTGGAATCCAAAAATCAGATAGCCGCCGCCGTGATTGGCCAACGCTCCCAAGTGACGTGCAAGCTTGGCTTTCTGAATTTGGTTATCAAGGTCGACCCATGCCTTGAATTCGATTCCCTCATTCTCTCTGGGATTTTCAATGAGGTCATTGAGGTCGTCGTTCGTTTTTTTGAGTTTCATGCAAAGTTTATTGTGCCACCCTTAATCTCTTGCCAGGTCGGGCTACCGGACCTTCAGGGTACCATGGAACTGGAAGGGCTCCGTCCAGCCACGCTGGCTTTCGACGGCCGGCGTCTCACCCGCAGCTATGTTCGCCAGGATAGGTCCGGGTGTGAACAAAGGTTCGAAATCCGTCCTGTGCCAAAACTCAGCCCTTTTGAAAATAGACCATAAGTCATCAACTTAGTGTCTGTGTTTGCGACCGGGCCAAGGGCCGCAGGCTTTACAATCGTCTGTCCCGAGCGTGTTATCTTCAGGTCCATGATGGCGTACCACGTGCAATTCCTACTGCTCGTTCCGGCCGGGTCAACCGCCAGCAGCAGGATGTGATTGACTACTTGCGAGAGGAGAACCGTCTGCTCCGAGGCGGGCTTCGGGGCAAGCGTCTCAGGCTCTTTGACGACGGCGCAGGCTTTCGACGTGAGCGTTCAAATCTGGCGAACGGTACGGCAGCCTAATGACTTCCGTTCGGGACAAAGATATGGACGAGATTTTCTAGACCGACAAATCGGTGACCACTTGACGGATGAATAAATAGAAGGCACAGGTCTAGAGAGCACGCTCACGTTGTGAGGAGATTGTGAGAAAAGAAAATAATCTCGAAAAACAGGAAGACGGACTGAAGTTTCTATGTCTATTGGAAGAATTGGAGACGTCGAGTGAATTGATCAAATCTGGCTTCGGCCATCTCCAAGAGATCGACATGACTAACACGTTTTACCACTTACCCCATCAGCTAATAGCCAGTGGGTTAGAGCGGTTAATGAAATGCTACATCTCGTTGGTCTACGAGGGTCAACATGGCTCGTACCCAGACAGGCAATACATGCTGTCTCTTGGACATAACCTGGAGGATCTCCTCGAACGGATTTGCGCCGATTTTTACGGTGGGAACGCGCGGCCTTTCGTTCAGAAAGAATTTGACTTCATTACGACAGATCAGTTCCTGCAACAGTGCATTCGGATTCTCTCACTGTTTGGCAAGAAAGGACGCTACTACAATCTTGACGTTGTTACTGGTTCCGTTGAAACAGCAATCGATCCGACGGGAGAATGGAGGGAACTTGAGTCGAAAGTTGAGAACGCTACACCTTTTCTGAAAGATTCAGAGGCGCTTCATCGTGATTATTTTCCGCGAGTCCATTCCCGGTTGATTGCAAAAATGGAGCGGCTCGTCAGAGCTATTGCTATGCAATTTAGCATCGGCGATCACGCTGATCGAAGCGGAAGACTCAGCCAGATGTCAGTCGTATACAGGCACTTTAGAAACCTTCTCGATGAGCAACTTGGTACCATCGACTATCGTCGTTCCGTGCGGATTCATGAGCAAGAAAAAGAAAAATGGATCAAGCGATCGGACAAAACAATTATCGGTGGGCTTGATCCAGTTTCGTGGACACTTTCTGAAAGGCGGATACGATGTCCACAATGGCAAAGACAACGCAGCCCCGGCGACCCCGCCGGGAGTTTGATGACGAGTTTAAGGCAGGCGCGGTCCGGCTGGTGCTTGATGAGGGCCAGAGCGTGGGTCGGGTGGCCCGGGAGCTTGACCTCACCGAATCGGCGTTTCGCAACTGGGTCCGTCAGGCCCGGGCCGATCGGACGAAGGGCCGGACGGGCTTGACGGGCGTGGAACGCGAGGAGCTTCGGCGGCTCCGCAAAGAGAATCGGCGGTTGCGGGTGGAGCGCGACGTTTTAAAAAAAGCCGCGGCCTTCTTCGCGAGGGAGAGCGAGTAAGATTCGCGTTCATCCAGGCGGAGAAGGCCACCGTACCGGTCGCTCACCTGTGTCAGATTCTCAACGTCTCTCGGAGTGGCTTTTATGCCTGGGCACGTCGGCCGCCGTCGGCCCACGCGCGCCGGGACCGCCAGTTGCGCGTGTTGATTCGTGCCTCCCATGAGGCGAGTCGCCGCACCTATGGGAGTCCGCGGATTCATCACGACCTGCACGAGCAGGGGTATCGAGTGAGTCGGAAGCGGGTGATTCGGTTGAAACAGGCAGAAGGCCTCATTGCTCGAGTACGCAAACGCTTCAAGCGCACGACGGTAAGCGGTCATGGCCAGCCCGTCGCGGCCAATGTGCTCGGGCAAGACTTCGTCGCCGATGCGCCGAACCAACGGTGGGTCGGGGACACGACCGAGTTCGTGATCGGCAGCGGCGGGAAGCTTTATCTCGCGGCGCTCCTCGACCTCTACTCGCGATTCCTCGTTGGGTGGGCCGTAAGTGCTATTAACGACCGTCACCTGGTTATCAAGGCGTTGCGGATGGCACTGAAACGTCGCCAACCGGCCGCAGGGCTCTTGCATCACTCCGATCAGGGCAGTCCGTATGCCAGCAAAGACTACCAACGTCTCCTTGAGACGCATGGCATGACCGGGAGCATGAGCCGACGGGGCAACTGCTACGACAACGCCGTCATCGAGAGCTGGTTCTCCACAGTCAAGCACGAGCTTGGGGAGCATTTCCTAAGTTGCGGCGAGGCCAAGATGGCCCTCTTCGACTTCATCGAGGTATTCTACAACCAGAGACGACGACACTCGACCCTCGGCCAGGTCAGTCCGGCCGAGTTTGAACGACGGATGAGGACTTCGCCAGCTTAACTAAACCGTCTACGAAACCGGATCAAGCCCATCGGAGGTAAATGGCCAACGCGAATTGTCACAAAAGCCGAGTTTGGAGTGGAGTGGCCATTCCGAATTGATAGGGTGATTATTGAATGCCGGGATAATACGTTTTGCATTGTAAACATCAACGGCCACGCCTTTGCGCTTAACGGGGCTGCAAGGAGTCGCTTCAAGATACCGTTTCCACACGACGCGGGTCTCGCAGTGCTTGGGAGGTCGATCGGTCCATTTATCGATATGGCGTTTGCACTTCATTGAGGAGCTACCCTCAGAAGGTGTGGAAATAAAGTAAAGGCGGAGTAACCTTCCGCGTCACGAAACACGGCGTGAAGGTGCCTTGGTGCACAACTCCGATAGAGGCCGAGAGCTCGCTTGGCCCCGACTCCCATCATCCGATCATCTCGCTATCAGGCATCCCGAGCGCCGTCATGGTGTTGAGAATCTTGCACCCGATCCTTGCCTCAACTCTCTGTGCCGCCAACCCTCTCGCTCGCATCGCTGAGCCCACGATAGCCTTGTAGCGATGGAACGTTGTCTCGACTTTGCTCCGTTTGCTGTAGCCCGATTCTGTGTGCCACTTTCGTTTGCCGAGCCGAGCTTGTGCTGCAATGTTGCGATTGCGCTGTCGGCTGCTCGCCGGCCCCGATGTGAGCAGGGCGCCCTTGCGCGGCGGTATCAGCACCCTCGGCGAGCGATGAGCGCTGTGATTCTCGATTGCCTCATAGACGCCGCCGGCGTCGTATGCGGTGTCAGCTCTGGCCGATGAGATGGGACTGTCGATCTGTCCGACAAGCGATGCAACCCGCGATGCAACCCGCGATGAATCGCGGGCTCTTTTGCTCGTCAGCTCGCCGGCGACGACTTCGCCACTCTGCTCGTCGACACACAGATGGAGCTTGCGATAGTCCCTGCTCTTTTGTGCTCTGCGCAGCTGGCCGGCGTGGACAGCGAGACCGCTGCTGTCGATCAAGATGTGCAACGGCGTCTTCTGCTTGTCTTGGTAGAAGGGGAACCTTACCCAGATTCGGCTTGCGCCTCGAGATCGTGGTGTGATCGGGCACATCATTGTCTAGCTTCATCAGAGCGAACAACGACCGCAGCAATCTCTCGCTCTGCCTAGATGACAGATGAAACACCATGCCCAGGGTGACAGCCGTCTCGATGGCGTGGTTCGAGTACTTGCGTTGACGGCCCGGTTTCCTCCTCCTTGGCCGGGGCGCGTCCCCGTCCTGTGCCAAAACTCGGCCCTTTTGAAATAGGCCATAAATCAGCAACTTAGTGTCTGTGTTTGCGACCGGGCCAAGGGCCGTGGGCTTTACAATCGTCTTGGGCGGGCGGGTCGTCACCATGCAGATGACCACCTAGTCGAGAGCGAATATCGAAGCATGTTCCTGAAGCTGTTTTCCACGCTACGCCGGTCGAGCCCGCCGAAGGGCTACCGTCGCCGGCGGGTGCTTCCGCCATTAAGTGTTGGTGAGATGACGCTAAGACCCTACAGTGCATTAATTTACAGCCAAATTAGCGTTCGTGACCTTCGCTGCGCGCTGAATGGAGCGTAAGCGCCTTTTTTGCAAAGGGATGCGTACACATCACCAACAGTAAACGGCGCAAGCACCCGCATTACTCAGTGGTCTGGGAAAGCCCCGGGCCGCGGCTCCACCCCTACCCGGGGGCGTCCACTGGGACAACCCCGGAAGGGGACGAATACAATGCTTCCGCTACTTCGGTTGGGGAACGATCCGGATGTAGGGTAGCGGCGACTGCCAACCGGCAGGATACTTCTTCTTGGCCTCGTCGTCGGACACGGCTGGAACAATGATCACGTCGTTGCCCTGTTTCCAATTGACCGGTGTTGCCACCTTGTGGGTCGCTGTGAGTTGGCAGGAGTCTAGGAGGCGGAGGATCTCATCGAAGTTGCGGCCCGTGCTCATCGGGTAAGTCAAGGTCGCCTTGATCTTCTTATCGGGACCGATGATAAACACGGACCGGGCCGTCGCGTTGTCCGCCGCCGTCCTTCCGGTGGAGGTGTCGCCCTCGTCCGCCGGCAGCATGTCGTAGAGCTTGACGACCTTCAGTTCTGGATCCCCGATCAGCGGATAGTTGATCGCGTGTCCCTGGGATGCCTCGATTTCCTTCGACCACCTCTTGTGGTCGCTGACCCCATCGACGCTGATGCCGAGAACCTTGCAGTTGCGCTTTTCGAACTCAGGCTTGAGCCCCGCCATATAGCCGAGTTCCGTCGTGCAGACCGGCGTGAAGTCCTTTGGATGCGAGAACAAGATGGCCCAACCTTCGCCAATCCAATCATGAAAGTTGACCGTCCCTTCTGTCGTTTCTGCGTTAAAGTTCGGCGCTTCGTCATTGATTCTGAGCGTCATAATTCCCTCCAGAGCATGTGAACGACCCGTTAACCGGTTTGAATGTGAAAAATCTAAGGCGATGACCGTTGTTGAAATACTCGATTCAACTCGGCTCCCAAGACAGCTTCCTCCTGAAGACTCGACAGACCTGGGTAGCCCGGAACTGCCAAGAGAGAGTTCGTCCCCAAGGTGCTTAGTCTCAGATCCCAAACGCTATGAAGTACGGTTGCACGCTTAAATGCTACTCAGTTTCAACGGGTCGGACAAGTGCAATCGCGCGTCGGGTGCAGAAGGAGCACACTTTCTTAATTATTGGGATGTGTCCCGAGGTCCGTGGAAAAAGAACGGCGCCCTCCACTCCGTCATCAGAGTATCATATCAGGCGGCAACCTCTGCGTGTTCGAGAACCTCGCTCAGACGTTGGTAGCCGTCGATGCGTCGTAGTTGAATCTGGCCAGAGGCGATAAGCCCAAACAGCAAAGCGACCGCAGACTCCTCGCTGGAGAACGACGCTTGGGTTTTCGTCCGGCGTCGAAACTCGCGGTTGAGATTCTCCAGAGCATTGGTCGTTCGAATCGATTTCCACATGGCACGAGGGAATTCGTAGAAGTCAGCAGCTGATTACCGGCCTCCTCTAGGCTTCGGACGACGGCCGGCGCGAGAGGCGTCCACTTGGCGACGAGCTCGTCATAGGCTTTGCGAGCATCGATCCCGTCCTGTGCCAAAAACACAAACGAACTCAAGACCAGCTGTTCCAAAAACTTGTAAGCAGGCTCTTCCGCGCACGGGTGCCGCGACCTCGGTCGGCGCGCCCAGCACGAGATCCGGGTCAGCGGGTAGCGGTCCCTGTTCACAGAAGACGCCGGACGAGATGATTAGTCCTCGTCGAGCCGATTGAAGGCTTTTACCACCTCGCCTATCGCGGTCAGCCATTCATGGGAGTGTTCGAGTAGATCGCCGATCTTCGGCTTGCTCCCGTCGACGACCACACGCCATGTCCAATAGTTGCCGTCCTTCTTCACCGTCGCGCCGCGAACGAGCCGGGCCACGGCCTCCAGGTAATCCACCCCTACTTGCGGATCGCCGCTTTGCTTCGCGTAATCGACCACGTAGTTCGTGTTGAGATCTCCATTCGGAAACAACGTGCCGAAGTTAACTTTGCTTCCATCGCTCCGATGCCAGTTCAGGATGTACGAGGCGCGTGACAAGGTGACTTCGAAATCGTCGCCCTGGGCCTCGTAGCTCTGGAAGAATGCCCGCACGCGCAACGGTAGTGCCGGATCGACCTGTTCGATCTGTTCGTAGAACTCCTTCTCCGTGATCCGCGTCCTGACTCTTACACCACCTGACGCTGGCGGCGGGTCTTCCACCACGACCTCCGCGTCGGCCCGTCGCACGACAGCACGCTCGATTTCGACCGTCTTGGCGAGTACCCTCGGCTCTACCATGATTCCGCCCGCCGAGCCCTCCGGCATATCGAAGATGGCCAACTCCACGAGCCCGAACGCGATTCGAATGCCGGCGGACTGGTTGAGATAACCCGCAATTCGTTCAACCCCTTCGCGTATGCCGTCGCCCACCACGATCAGGAGAAAGCGGCCGCTGGTAAGGCTACGCGCGACGTCGTCCACGAAGGTCGCCTCGTCAATCGTATCGTGCTGCGCCCGCACGATATCGAACAACGCGTTGGTGTTTCCGGAACGTCTTGCAGCCCGGCAAACGGCATCGTTCAGCTCATCGTACGACCAGCGACTGATCTCCTTCGCATAGTCGAGGATCTGGGAGACAGCACCGCGCCGCGCCTCCGGGTTACGCCACAGCTTGCACTCAACGATGGACAATCGACCCTCCTCGCTCATGTAGGCGAGGTCGATCGGGCCGGCCGCGGTTGGCAACTCGCGACAAAGCGGTGTGGCAGGAGCGAACGAGGGATCGATTTCTCCGATGGGAAGGATTTCAGGAGTCTCGAACAGAAGCTGTTGCAGCCAGTCCTCGTCATACCCGTTACCGCCGGACCCGATCTCCAGTCGACGCCGGTGCAACGGAACCGCGCGGCTTCCCTTAAGTTTTGGGAGGTAGACTGTCTGACCGTATCTGGAACGGTTGGACATGCTCGATTCTCCTTTCTGTAGCGGCAGTCCCGGTTAGTCCGGCGCAGTCGAGACATTGTAGCCACACTGCGAGGGAAAGTGTGCCAATCTTAGTTGGGAATTGAAACGGCTCCAAACCCCGTGGTTTGATGGCGTTTGACAAGACAAAATCAAGCCGCGAAGAAAGGAGCCGAGATGGGAAGTCTGCTACGTTCGGTCAAGAAACGCAAGAAGTCGCGTCGTTTGGGTGAGGTCGAGATGGTGAGGCACGAGGATTACGGGGAACTCGCGCTGGAAGACGCAAGAGCGAACCATTCCACGTTTACAATGACGCCGGATCACCTCATCCGTTCGCCGCGAAACGGCCAATCCTGGCAGGTCTAAACCGCGGAATCAACGACGGATCGAGTTTTTGCGGAGCACAACCCTTTTTTCCGAGTTCATGCTACTCTATCTCCCAAATTGAGGGGGTTGACCCATGAAAATCAACGACGACCACATGTATCACGGAGCTGCATTGCTGCAGATTGCTGAGGATCCAAGATTCACGGCCATAAACTCAATTGAGGTCTCAGGCCAGAAATCTCGCAGTGCCTACCGAATCAATGACAGCATCGGAATCTTTCTGAAGTACGCATCCAAGCCTTCAAGAACTTTCAGAGAATACACCTTTACATTTACTGCCGACCACCTGCGAGAACTAGCTGAAGTCGACAACAGTCAGGTGTCGAACACGTTTATCGCCCTCGTGTGCGTCAAAGACCGCGAAATTGCGTGCCTCACGCTTCCACAGCTCCAAGAGCTGGTCAAGCGCCGCCGAGAGGCCAAAGGCACACATGAAGATCAATACCTTGTGTTGGTGACAGCACCGCAAGGGAAGAGCTTGCGGGCCTACGTCAACGCGCCCGGCCGCCGGAAGCACATCCTGGAGAAAGAACTGCTCATCAAGCGTCGGTCGTTTCCTGATGCGCTCTTCGTTTAGAATCGCGAAGAGACTGACCTGACCCCACGGTTAGTACCACACGGACTGGTGCCGGTGGTCGTCCTGTGCCAAAACTCAGCCCTTTTGAAATGGGACTTATACCGTTAGATTGACAGAAACCGTAAGTCCTGGCGTTCTAATGATCCAGCTCGAACGGGCCGAATCATCCCCCATCTACATATAGTGGTTCCGCGTTTTAGACCCTGACCACTACATCTTGGGGTTCAACCCTTCCGCCAGAACTCGACCCCGACAGAGTAACCCCCTGGGGCCCTGTGGTAGTAGAATAAAGCCAGAAAAGAGGAAACGCCCCGGCCAGCAACCGGGGCGTCTAAAACCGGCGGTGCCGCATGTACAAGAACAGCGCCGCCATAGAGGTTTCTAATGTTAGATCATATCATAGAAGTCTTTGGGAATGAGCTCATTATAAACCTTGAGCCTACTATAAAGTCTATTTGCAAACCGTATGAGACGATTCTTGATCGTCTGCTGGCTGAGGGTCGGATTTCTGAATCTGAGCGCGAGGAGTTTCGTCAACAATCTCGACCCCCTCAGAAACATCCCGCACTACCAACCTGGACAACTCAAAATCGCCGACGGTGATTACAATTGCTAGTTCTTTCATAGCTTTCCATTCCTCTATAGGGGGTAGAATAGCACGATGAGCAAGCGACCAGATTACGGAGACGCTACGCCCGAAGACCTAGCCCTGGCGCTGATTCGGCCTAAGAACGCTAGCTGGTACGCGCGCCGGAAGGCAAGCCGTTGTCCGCAACCAGCTCTCGATACATCAGACGCTTCCCAATCAGACCAGGGCCACGATGACCAGCGGATCAAGTCTAGGTAGCGCAAGCGCTCATAGGTCAAGTCTTAATTTTCCTGTCAAATCTCCGTACGGTTCCCCGCGCTCGGTTAAGCTGCTGATTCCTCCGACGTGCCTTGCGGGAGAAGCTCGTTGCGAAGCTCCTCGACTTTCCTAGCGGCGAAGACATCCATCCTCACGCCGCGCCATTTGTTTGCGACGGCCAAGAGCACAGCGAACGAGAGTTTCATCGCGGCCTCCTCGGTGAAGAAGTGAGGAATGACCTTTGTGCGACGTTTGTGCTCTCCGAACGTGCGCTCAAGTAGATTCGACGTGCGAAGCCTTTTGTGATGCGCCGCAGGAAGGCGTAGCGCCTGAAGACACGCTTCGAGGGTCTCTTCCATGCACTTCATCGCGCTCGGGAATCGTTGACGGTACCGAGCGATCACCTCCCGACCCTTCTTCAGCCCTTGCTCGTAGCTGTTCGCATGGAACGACTCAAGGATGGCCGCCTTGAGTTCGTCGCGCACTTCCTTCGGAGCCTTGCCCAGGATGTTCTCGAGGCGGTGCTTCTGGCAACGTTGCTTGAGGCTTCGAGGGAAGACCTCTGCGATCGCTTTGAGCACTCCAGGATTCCCGTCCGTCACGATGAGCAACGGCTCCCTCATTCCTCGGGCCACCATCTCCTGCAAAAACCCCTTCCAGTTCTCGTAGGATTCTCGGTTGCCGACACCGATATGAAGAAGAACTCGCGTCCCATCAGCGCGATAGCCGGTCGCAACGAGGATGGGCTCTTTCCTCTCCGCTCCTTGGTGGTAGCGCAGGTACGTGCCGTCGAGCTCGAGATACAACAGCTTCTCGTTCGAGAGATCCCGTTTTCGAAACGCCTCGAAATCCTCCGACAGACACCGTGTGACCCGGCTCACCACCGACTTCGAGACACCCGTGCCGCTCAGCACGTCCGCGAACGTCGCCTCAATGTCACGCGTCGACATCCCGTGGACGTACATCCGCGCGATCAGTTCATCGAGTTTCTCGGTCCGGCTCACGTAGGCGTCGAGAATCTTTGACTGAAACACCTTCTCTGTTTCTCGTACCCGCGGCACTTGCACCGTTACCGCTCCCTCGCCCGTGAGGACCCGATGCGACTCATACCCGTTGCGTCGTCCCTTCTCCTTCGTCGTTGCCGGAGCGTTCTCATAGTAGTTTCGACCCAACGCCTCCGTCACCTCGCGCTCCAACGCATATTGAAGCATCATCTGAGCTCCCGACCGGACGATCTCCGAGAGATTCATCTCCCCAAATACCAGTTGTTCCTCGAACTGCTTGAGTAATCGCTGACTCGGTAGTACCTTTCCCATGATGTATGGTTCTCCTTTTCTGTCCCCATGACGGGGACGGGTTTGAGCTTGGGAACCATACATCGTTTTTCTTTGACAGGAATCTTAAGACATCACCGGCTGATATCGACCCGCCGGATGAGACGGAGCAGGGGGGCTGCCGAGGCACCATCATTATTACTGCCGGAACACAGCCCGTCTAAAAAGCGACGCACCGAGGCGAGCTCTTGCATCGTTGGAGCGTGGGTCAGCGAGGCCGGGAAGGTCGGGGCATCCACATGCTGTCGGATGAGATGCACGACGGTCTGTTCCAGCATCGGGGCGGGCAGCCGCCAGCCGGAGAGGTCCTTTTGGCCACTGTGCTGGATGAGGCGCCGGGAGACGTAGTAGCGGAGCCGTAGGCCGCGCCTACGGAGCACCGCGCCAGCCCTCGACCCTACCGGGCGCCAGGGGCGTGCTATTGCATCCACCAGTCTTTGTTCAGCTCCGCGATTTGCACGAACATCTCCGCTTTGTCCTCAAGCATATCGGATGCTATTTGGAAGTGAACGCGTTGCCTTCTCTCGGTGTATTGAAAGCCTTTGTCGCTGAGTAATTCTAGAATCTCCTCGCGCTTGCCCCCGTAATGAAAATGGACGAGCACATTGTTTCCGCTTCGGTTCTCGAGCAGCAACTGGTTGTAGCCGCTTGAAGTGATCACAACAGAGAACTTGTTGAATCCTAGCTTTGGATTTGAATAAACCGTCTGCGTAAGGCTCAATAGATACCTTGCACTGGCCAATGTTTTTTGAGATTTCTTTACCCAATAAGCCTCATCGTAGATCTCACCATCTCCTGACGAGGCGTTGTCGTCTGGCTCCTCGTACACATCTATGATTTTGGTGAAATGAAGGCTTTTGCCGTGCGGGCTTTCCACGACGTTGACCTGAATGGCGATCAACGGCACCGCACCGCTGAGAATTTGAATGACGTTGAAGAATCGCTTTGTAATACGCTCTGCAACCAAGACTGCATAGTGTTGTCGTTGCGGCCATTTTCGCTTCATGAGGTCCCAATACTCGATGGTTCTCACGATGTGGTCTGGATCAGTTTCTCCGAGCATCGTTTCGACTTCGTACATCGAATCATCGACGGGGTTCTTGAGCAGAATATCGAGTCGCCCACCAGAGCTTACGGCGCGCTCCTTCGTCACGCCTTCAAGTTCGCCGAGCCCAAGACAAGAAGGGCTCTCCCATATTTGGGCTTGCAGCCAAGCCTCATCGAGCCCAACGGAATGAAGCGTCACGGTTTTCGAAAAGGGTATCGCGTCCATGTTTTTTCCTAGTGCTTGCACGGGAGTTTTTCTAGTTTCGCAAGGCTGTTTATACGCGCTCTCGGGTTTCAACTGTTCATTCCCACTTCCAGGCATTACGCGGCCATCCGTCTGGTCCACAGATGGCTGGTCGCGCTAGGCCTTGTTGGGCTTCGCGTCATAGATCGGCGCGAGCTTCGCTTTCCCGACTTGCTGGCGATACTCACTTCGGAGAGCACCGATCCTCTGCCACTCGCCGCTTGCGTCGCGGCAGTACCAGTAGTCCCACCCGTTCCCCGATTTGCTGGTCACGGCAGAGAAGGCCTTGCTCGGGCTGTCGTGGCACTCGTTGTTTACCTCCAGTGCCTCGCCGGGCTCGGTGTGATTTAGAAGCGGCGCTTCGAAAAGAGCTACTGGCTTTTGCGTCGAATGCCCCGTGGGCGCGTTCGCCGAAGTCGCGTCCCCACCGAACGGGTTATTGTTCGGAACCGACCACACTGTGGTCTGTGTGCGGTCACCCTTCCATCGGGACGTACGACCTGTGCGCACGGCATACCAACAGACCTCATGCCGCCAATGGTAATCCGCACGGCTGAAAACAAAGTGCTGCTTGCACCAAATAATTTGGGACCGGATTTCAAGCCCGGCCGTGCGCAACGCGGTAGCGACCACCCCACCGTGAAGGCTCGCGTGCCAGCAATAAGCAACATCACCGGGGAACAGCTGGAACGCCGCCGTCCAGTCGACCCGGTCATCATTGGCCACGGGACCCACTGCATGCTTCTTGCCGCCATCGACCCCGGCGCGCCATTTCGGATCGTATTGAACTCCGTACGGGGGATCCGTGGCCATGAGGCAGGGCTTCCGGTCGCCGAGAAGGGCCTGGACGTCAGCGGAGTCGGTGCTGTCGCCGCAGCGTAGGTGATGCGCGCCGAGTTGGAACTGGTCGCCGCGCACGATGGAGGTCGGCCGGGACTCGACAGTGGCATCGGGATCGGTGCGGCCTTCGGTGATCGGCCCGGGTCCCACGGCGGCGCGCCATTCCGGCGCCGTCCACTCCCGCTTTATGCTCGGGTCTTGTTCGGCATAATCGAGCAACCTCGCATTCCAGCCGCTCAGCTCGCTTGCGCGATTGTCGTCGATGATGACCCGCGTCTTTTGCGGCGGGCTAAGATTTGCCCGCTGCACGAACACCGGCCGTGTGCCGTCGACACTCACCACGATGGCGTCTCGATAGCCGGCCTGTACCGCAGCCTCCCGCATTCCGTTGCCCGCCAGGATCACGCGCTCTTCGTCAATGACGCCCGAGCGCGCAGCCCCCACGCGATCGAGGGACGCCGCAATGAAATCAATCCCGCGGGTCATATGCGTTCTCGGGTTGTCCTCTAGCGGCGTCAGCTTCGTGAGCGGGACGACCGACACCTCGACCAGCGAGGGCGTCTCCGCATTTTTCGGATCGCGTCTGGAAGCAGCGTTGTCGGCGGGTACGGTTTTCGGCACAGCGGCACGCGGGCGCTTGGCCTTGGTGCGACGGCGTGAACTGGATTTCGTCATGTCTCCGGTTCTCGTTGTTCATGAACAAGATAGCGCGTTCGAAACAGATGTTCAACGGTTATGATATAATTCAACGTTATGACATTTAGGGGGGACATTCATACGCCATGACCGTTAAGAGAAAACGCTCGAGCCGCAAAAAGGTGCCGGCATCCGTTGCGACGAGGCGCCGAAGCCACATCCATGCACGCCGTCTGGCAAAACTCGTGGAGTTTGCCCAGACGGAATTGACGGCTGAGTCAGCCGACCGGTGGTCGAGAGAACTGCCGGAAATAAGGTTAAGCGGTATTCGTCGCGTGCATCCACGCGGGCCAACCGATGGTGAGCTCACACCCGTAGCCCTGCTTGCCCTGCAACACGAGGTCCTGGACAAGCTGGATCACCTCGTCTCGTTTCCGGATGCCCCTCTGGTGCAGATAGAGATCCGAGCACATCAAGTGATGTTGTTAAAGTACGAGGGACAGCTCGAACGAAGCATCTTGGCCAAGTGGCCCGACTCGTTCTGGATCGCGGTGGTCGAGATCCTGGAGGACAGTGGGCACCGGCTCGCCCGGTGTCTCCGGCCAGCGTGTCAACGTCTAATCGTAAAGACGCGGCGTCAGCGGTACTGCTCCTCGAGCTGTTCCCAGATGGTGCGGTCGCACCGCTGGTACGAAGCCCATCGGCCTGAAGCCCAGCGCCGACGGCGGGAGGCTTACGCTAAGGAGGTCAAGGCGAAGTATCCGGGGGCGAAGATCAAAACCACACGCCCGCGGGACCCGCGATGATGGGGTTCATTCGTCGGAACGAGGTCGGCTCCGTTACCCTTCATCATCAATAATGCGGGGATGTCCCGACCGCTGTTGAATTTGGTCGGGTAGCGGCGGCACCTGTGAATACTCTTAGGCAGCAAACTCATCGCTGTCAAGAGATTTCTGTTTGCTTCTAAGCGCGTGAACGAGAGCGCCCATATGGCGATAGCCTTTGATACGCCGGAACTTTTTCTGCGCGGTGACGACGCCAAGAGCGGTCCATCGGCGAACCATGGAAGGACTCTACCAACGCTTGACGTTTCTCGATACTCTGCGAATGGTTCCGTTGAGATTCTCAATGGCGTTCGTCGTGGCAAGAGACTGGCGAAGTAAGGCGGGCAGCGCGAGCTTCACGACCGTGAGTGTCTCTTCCATCCCTTCACGAAGGCTTCCGGCAGCTTCGTCGTAGCCGTTTCGCTCGAGCCACGACACCAATGCCTGAAGTCGCTTGCGCGCCTTGTCGGCACTCTTGCACTTGTAGGTTTCCTTCATCGTCTGGAGCACGTAGGCGTGACGAGACTTGGGAAGGTACGAGCGAAGATTCCGGAGTTTATGGATCTGGCACCTTTGGATGACCGCGAGGTCCCCCCAAAACGTCGACGAGTGCCTTGCGGATGCCTTTGCCTCCGTCCACTACGCAGAGAATCGACTCATCGACGCGCAAGCCTCGCTCGATAAGGTCCTGCAACATCGCGGTGCACACCCGAGAGTTCTCCGTCGAGCCCAGCCATATACCCAGGGGCACCTTCGTTCCATCTATTGTGATACCGAGAGTTACGACGACGGTCTGTCCGGCCACCTCAAGGCCATCCAGCATCAGTGCCGCAAGCTCGAACTCCTCTAGCCGCCGAGACAGGTTCTGCACCTACTGCTCAGAGAGGACGCCGAGGAGATCGCGGGGCTCAAGGGCAAGCACGAGAAGGAGCGAACTCATAACCACTGGGGGAGCACGAACGGAGAGCTGAGCTTCGGTAGCACGCCGATCCAACCCTGGACGTTCTTGGTCGTCGCGGTAGAAGTATTTGAATGCTAGTGTTAGTTGGTCCGGGTGTGTCGGCGAACGCTATCGCCACTAATAAGGATGTCGGCGTGCACATGAAGATGCCCCTGAACGTCAGGAACCGCGTGGTCAGCCCAACCGGCATCGCCGAAAGAACGGCGTCTCTCGAAATCAGGCTCAAACTCCAGCTCGCAAGCGGGTTACGCGGCGGCCGCATGGGCGAGCGCGTGATCTTAATTCCCTGTTCTTCCAGAGCGATTCCCTGTTCGCCTATTTCAAATTCCCTGTTCGGTCATCTCAAATTCCCTGTTATTTCGGAACAGGGAATTGCCATCTAACCATTTGAGATAGGTGATGTCTTAAGATTCCTGTCAAAGAAAAACGATGTATGGTTCCCCAAGCTCAAACCCGTCCCCGTCATGGGGACAGAAAAGGAGAACCATACATCATGGGAAAGGTACTACCGAGTCAGCGATTGCTCAAGCAGTTCGAGGAACAACTGGTATTTGGGGAGATGAATCTCTCGGAGATCGTCCGGTCGGGAGCTCAGATGATGCTTCAATATGCGTTGGAGCGCGAGGTGACGGAGGCGTTGGGTCGAAACTACTATGAGAACGCTCCGGCAACGACGAAGGAGAAGGGACGACGCAACGGGTATGAGTCGCATCGGGTCCTCACGGGCGAGGGAGCGGTAACGGTGCAAGTGCCGCGGGTACGAGAAACAGAGAAGGTGTTTCAGTCAAAGATTCTCGACGCCTACGTGAGCCGGACCGAGAAACTCGATGAACTGATCGCGCGGATGTACGTCCACGGGATGTCGACGCGTGACATTGAGGCGACGTTCGCGGACGTGCTGAGCGGCACGGGTGTCTCGAAGTCGGTGGTGAGCCGGGTCACACGGTGTCTGTCGGAGGATTTCGAGGCGTTTCGAAAACGGGATCTCTCGAACGAGAAGCTGTTGTATCTCGAGCTCGACGGCACGTACCTGCGCTACCACCAAGGAGCGGAGAGGAAAGAGCCCATCCTCGTTGCGACCGGCTATCGCGCTGATGGGACGCGAGTTCTTCTTCATATCGGTGTCGGCAACCGAGAATCCTACGAGAACTGGAAGGGGTTTTTGCAGGAGATGGTGGCCCGAGGAATGAGGGAGCCGTTGCTCATCGTGACGGACGGGAATCCTGGAGTGCTCAAAGCGATCGCAGAGGTCTTCCCTCGAAGCCTCAAGCAACGTTGCCAGAAGCACCGCCTCGAGAACATCCTGGGCAAGGCTCCGAAGGAAGTGCGCGACAAACTCAAGGCGGCCATCCTTGAGTCGTTCCATGCGAACAGCTACGAGCAAGGGCTGAAGAAGGGTCGGGAGGTGATCGCTCGGTACCGTCAACGATTCCCGAGCGCGATGAAGTGCATGGAAGAGACCTTCGAAGCGTGTCTTCAGGCGCTACTCCTTCCTGCGGCGCATCACAAAAGGCTTCGCACGTCGAATCTACTTGAGCGCACGTTCGGAGAGCACAAACGTCGCACAAAGGTCATTCCTCACTTCTTCACCGAGGAGGCCGCGATGAAACTCTCGTTCGCTGTGCTCTTGGCCGTCGCAAACAAATGGCGCGGCGTGAGGATGGATGTCTTCGCCGCTAGGAAAGTCGAGGAGCTTCGCAACGAGCTTCTCCCGCAAGGCACGTCGGAGGAATCAGCAGCTTAACCGAGCGCGGGGAACCGTACGGAGATTTGACAGGAAAATTAAGACTTGACCTTGAGATACAGATGGTTACCACGTCAAAAACGCTCCGATCAGCCTCAATAATGGCCCAAATTCCCTGTTTTTCCCTGTTCTTGATGGTTTCCAGCCGAGACCGGATAGCTCCAACCTGCACCATCCGCCACCCCGTCCTGTGCCAAAACTCGGCCCTTTTGAAATAGACCACAAATTAGCAGCTTAGACGCCCTTGGAATCCGCGCAGAATCGAGGGTATTTCGCGCCGCAGGGCTGGCTTCCGACCCCTGGGCTGCGGGTGGCGAGCGACAGGCCCACCGGGGGTGCGCACGGCTGGCTCAAATCGGCTGCGGGGCAAGCTACGGGCAGATGAGAGCGCGAACAAACGACGAAATCATGCAACCATGGTGCCGGCAGACCGGAGACTAATCAAGTTCGGTGCGCGCGGATGAATGAATAGAAGGCACAGCGGAATTCGAATTGACCAAACCTCGAAATCATCCAGCACTCTATTTGCGCCAACTTCGGTGCTTCCGCCATCAAGTGTTGGTGAGATGACGCTAAGGCTATATGGTGCATTAAATTACAGCCCAAATAGCGCTCGTGACCTTCGCTGCACGCTAAATGGAGCGTAAGCGCCTCTTTTGCAAAGGGATGCGCACACATCACCAACAGTAAATGGCGCAAGCACCGCCGGTGATTTCGCCGTCGTCGGCGAAGGAAGGCGTGGCGGCAAGCAGGGCTACGAGAACAAGGGAAGTGCGCAAGTTTTTCAATTGGGACATCCGGTCTCCTCTAAGATGGTCTCTTCTTCCTAGTACACTTCGGGAACAAAAGTCTGTTCGGTGATCGGCGGCCGAACGTAACCGACGTTCTCCTGGCGATCCGGCAATTTGATCTTGGGGTCCTTGAGCTCATTGTAGGGAATCTGATCTAGCAAGTGAGCGATTACATTGAGTCGGGCCCGCTTCTTGTCGTCCGCACGCACGACGAACCAGGGCGCTTGCTTGATGTCGGTGTATTTGAACATCTCGTCCTTGGCCATCGAGTACTCGACCCATTTCCCGCGCGATTTCAAGTCCATCTCGCTGATCTTCCAGCGGCGCATGGGGTCCTTGATGCGCTGTTTGAACCGACGCTCCTGTTCTTCATCGCTCACCGAGAACCAGTACTTGATGACCTGAACGCCGGAACGAACCAGCATGCGCTCGAACTCCGGTGCGGAACGGAGGAACTCTTGATACTCCTCCTCGGTACAGAACCCCATCACCCGCTCGACGCCCGCCCGGTTGTACCAGCTTCGATCGAAGAGAACCATCTCTCCCGCGGTCGGGAGGTGAGCGACGTAGCGTTGGAAGTACCATTGCGTTTTCTCTCGCTCGGTGGGCGTCCCGAGCGCCACCACCCGGCAGATGCGCGGATTGAGACTTTGCGTAATGCGTCGGATGGAGCCACCCTTGCCCGCCGCATCTCGGCCCTCGAAGATCACGACGACCTTGAGGCCCTTGTCCTTGATCCACTTCTGAAGCTTGACCAGCTCTACTTGGAAACCGGCGAGGACCTTCTCATAGATTTTGTTCTTGATCTTCTTGCGATTCGGTTGGCTGATGTCCGGGTTGTCGAGACTTACCTTGTTTTCTACTCTGTTCTTTGCCATGGCGATCACTTAGTTGGAGTTGTTGTTTCCGCGTACGCACCACACCGAGCCCTTCATGGTGCTGGCGGTGGAGAACGGAAAGCCGTTGCAACCGTCATATGTACCGCACTGCATCACGATCTCCCTGACGCTCGATTCGTGGGGGGTCAGGAATCGGCTGCTCGACCAAAACCCACCGCCACCCCGAAAGTTTTGTCCCTTGTCGGACTTGAACGGGTGGCCGGCTGGTAGCCGAGGTTCTCGACCGGTCCGCCCACCAACCTCCAAAAGGCTGGTGAACTCCTCCGCGGTAGGAAGACGCCATCCCATACGCTTTCCAGATTGGGCTTGCCAGCAATACTGCAACGCACCCTGCCAATTAAGACCATCGTGACTCCCACCGATGTAGCGCTGCCATACCAACCCGGTCTCTCGGTCGAGTACTCCACTACCGTTGAAGACCAGTTCGAAACGCTTGGTCCCGGGGAGCCGTTGATTCCACGAGTAGAGCGGGAAGACCTTGGTGTCGTTCGGATTGGGCTCCACCGCGGTAAGATCTTCTTGACCGATTTGGCTCGTGGCTGCTGCGTTTCCGCGCGTGCGCCCAGGTGGGTCGCCATCACGACCAATAGTCCCACGAATACACTTGCCCCACTTTGGTTTTCATCGTTAACCTCCTCAGTGGGCGTGACCTCTCTCAGCGGGATGCTCATGCGTGATGTTCCATTTCACATCCTTGGCCGTAAAGCCATCCACCATTCCGTTGCCATTGTGCCAACCGAGACCGCATCCGGGGCAGACCTCTTTCTTGGCCTCGACGTTCGGGTAGCAGGCACATTGTCCTTCATGGAGAGCGCACCAATTGCAGCTCGGAAAGGTGCAACAGCTGTATTTGCCGGCGTTGGCCAGCTCGGACTTGGTGTCGTCGAGCACCGCATTGATTTTCTCCATTTGCTCAGCAGGTGATAGCTTGACGGGTTCCTCTTTCATGGGAGGCTCCGCCGGCTCAGCTTGCTGCGCCTGCTGCGCGGGTTGGCACGAAACGAGTCCGAACAGAAGGGCAATTGCCCCCAACACATGGAATGTCTTCATCACTGGCCCTGCTCCTTTCTTGGTATCACTTCGGGAAATTCATTCGAGCTAGCATGTCCTGGAATCTCGGATCGCCGCGGATCGGATCGTACTGCGGTTCTACCTGAAGGTACACCAGGCCTCGCGTTCGTTCTTTGTAGCCTTGTTCTAGGAACTCGAACGCCCGTTCTTTATCTCCCAGGCGACAGTAGATCATCGCGATGCTCGTCGGTTGCGCACCACCGCGCGGGGCGGCTTTCAATGAATCGGCCCACGCTCTCAGCGCCCCCGTCCTGTGCCAAAACTTGGCCCAGCCGGCATCGACGAAAGAACTGCGTCTATCGAAATCAGGCAAAACTCTAGCACGCGAACAGGTTACGCAGCGGCCGCCAACACTTGACTGCGGAAGCACCCATCGGGGGATCGGTTGCGTGTCCTTCATCATTATTATAGTCGGCACCCTGAGCATCAGCGGGGGAACCGTCTGGCGCAGCGGGCTTCTGGTCAGGCTCCATCGTTGTCCTCCGCCGTGATTCGGCCACGGCCGCTCCGCGATAGGCGGGGTGGACACGGACTCTATGCCGTCCTGTGCCAAAACTCGGCCCTCTTGAAATAGCCGATAAATCAGCAGCTTAGCGTCTGTGTTTTGCGACGGTGCCAAGGGCTGTGGGCTTTACAATCGTCTGGCCCGAGGGTGTTATCTTCGGATCCATCATGACGTACCATGTGCAAATCCTACTGTTGGTCAGGCAGCCGTTGTTCGATCGGGCAGCCCTGCTGCTCACACAGACCTCATGGGTGCTTCCGCCATTAAGTGTTGGTAAAATGGCGCTAAGACTTTACGGTGCATTAAATTACAGCCATGGTCTTTCAAAAGGGCCAAGTTTTGGCACAGGACGGGGGACGAGATCGGGTGCTTCCGCCATCAAGTGTTGCTACGCCGTGTTTGAATGCTAGTGTCAGCTGGCCTGCCTGTATCGGCGAACGCCATTAATAAGGATGACGGCGTGCACACGAAGGTGTCCCTGAACGTCAGGCACCGTGTGGTCAGCCCAGCCCGCATCGCCGAAAGAACTGCGTCTCTCGAAATCAGGCTCAAACTCTAGCACACGAGCGGGTTACGCGGCAGCCACCAACACTTGATGACGGAAGCACCACCTACATCATGAACGCGTCGTTCTTGTGCTCTTCTTCGGCAACTCCGTCTCTTTCTCATGCAGTCATTTCTATGAGAGTAGCGGTTTTCGAGCCGCGTGTAAGAGCAACGTAGAGGTCGTAGTAGCCGCCCCAGTTCCTCTGCCAGTCCGGTCCGCGCAGGACTACCGCATGATCGTATTCGAGCTCCTTGACGAGCAACGTGCTGCCTATAGCACGGTAAACATGGCTGCGGTTGTGAAACCGTCTTCGGGCGATCTCCTCAGCGTACAGGCTGTCCATCATCATTATTAATCCGGGACTGGACTCTAGGGCCCGGACCGCCCTCGAGCACATGCTGGAGAGCGTGGTCAGCGCGCGAGGGAAGGTGCTGAGGACGAACTTCTCGGCGACCAGCCGAGTAACGCGAGCGACCAAGCTGACTCAGGCTGCCTCTCGCCACTCGTATCGATGGTGCAGTCCACCGACTCGCGGCAGTGCGACTACTTTCGCCGTAGGAGACGGTCGGTGCGTGACCGTTCTCAAGCTCGGTGTGTCCTTGTTCAGCCCCAAGTGGCAACGGTCCTCGTGATAGTAGCTGATGTAAGCTCGCACGAGCCGGATGAGATGACGTGCGCCGAGAACCACGACGTGCTCAAGGAGCTCGCGACGGCAGCTGCCGACCCACCGCTCCGCAGTTCCGTTTTGCCATGGGCTGCGAAACGAAGTGCGAACGGGTTTTGTGCCCGTTGCATTGATGAACTCGATGACCGCAGCGCTAAAGATGAAGTCGCGATCGAAGATGAGATATTTCGGAGCGGTGTCGTAGGGAAACGCCTCACGCAGTTGCTGAATAACCCAAGCAGACGTCGGGTGGAAGGTGGCGTTGAAGTGAACGATGTGCCGACGGCCGTGCTCGATGACGAAGAAGCCGTACAGCAGCCGGAGCGACGCGGTGGGCACGGTGAACAGATCCATGGCGGCGATATCGTCTTTATGGTTGCGCAAGAAAGCCATCCATCGCTTCAGCTGGTCGGGCTCCGCGGGACGCCGCGCAGGTATCGCGACACCGTGCTCTCGGAGATGATGAAACCAAGCTTGGTGAGCTCAGCATGGATGCGTGGCGCCCCCCAGCCGTCTTGCGCCATCGTGCGGACGAGGCGGCGAATCTCGGCATCAATCCGAGGCCGACCGGGATGGCGGCGCTGCGAGATCTTTGCCCAGTACCGTCGGAATCGGTCGCGATGCCAACGGGCCACGGTGTCCGCGTGGACGATGAGCAGGCGGCTCGCCCACACGGGCCACGAACCTCGAAGGGCAACCCAGAAAGCCCGTTCCGTGTCGTCGAGCGGTGGGCGTGGGCGCTCTTTCTTCAGCGCCGTCACTTGCTGCCACAAAGCAACGTTCTCCAACACCAGGTCGGCGCGGTGCCGACACATCACCCGAATGGCACGGACGCCAAGTGAGACGAGGAAGACAACAACGTCGAGCATAGCGGCGGAGTTTCGCCGTCTTCGGCCCAGAATTCAAGCGGAGCGTAAGTCCTTGATTTCGTGGGCGAAGCAGTTTTGACGATGCACAGGACGGATCCGGCTGTGAAGCTGAGGAACTAGCCAGGAGCTGGCTTGTCCCGCTTCTTCGTGGGCTCGAACCTTAAAGGGACGCGGCCAGTCCGAGCAGTGGTTTTCGGTTTTGTGGGTTGCCTGTTCTGGGGTCTTGCTCGTCGTTCGTGTAGCCGTCGGAGCACCAAGTAGAAGTCTTCCTGCATCCGGACCGACTTGTTGCCGGGGGTGCGTTGGTAGCGATTGTCAAGCGTCTGATCGAGGATGCGGACCTTGGTATTGTCCTCCCACTGAAGGTCTAGAAACGACTGCAGCTCGTTCTGAAGTGAGGTGTCGTAGATGGGGACACCCACCTCAACTCGCCCGTCCAAGTTTCGTGGCATCCAGTCCGCCGATGAAATGAAATACTTGGGTGCTCCGCCGTTACAGAAAACCATGATACGGGAGTGCTCGAGGTATTTGTCTACGATACCCATTGCCTTGATCCCATCGGCTCGTTCCACCTCATCGGGTAGCATCGAGAACATTCCTCTTACGTTCAGTCTCAGTTTCACCCCCGCATCGCACGCGTCGTAAAGAAGGCCGATGAGCTCGGGGTCGGTAAGATTGTTGAGCTTCAAATCGATGAACGCTTGGCGACCTCGGCTGGCATTCTTGGCCTCATTTCGAATCAGCTTCGCCAACCGCGGGCGCACGTTGAAAGGAGAGACGATCAAATGCTTATAGGCATCAACCGGGTACTTGCTTTCGAAGAAATCGAAAATCGTACGAACCTCCCGCGTCAACCGGCTGTCAGCAGTCAGTAAGGCATGGTCGCTGTAGATTTTCGTCGTGTCATCGTTGAAGTTTCCCGTTCCGACAACCGCACAGTAGAGCGTTTGGCGCTTCACTCTGCGCTCAATCAAGCATAGTTTCGAGTGGACCTTGAGCTCAGGGACGCCATGGATGACGCGAACGCCCTCGTCTTCGAGCCGGTTTGCTAGCTCGATGTTGGTCATTTCGTCGAAACGGGCCCTCAGCTCGATGACCGCCGTGACATCCTTGCGGTTTTGCACCGCGTTGATGAGGGCGTTAACCACCGCAGAGTCTCTCGCGATCCGATAGAGGGTCGTCTTTATCGAGGTCACATACGGGTCGATGGCAGCTTCTCTGAGAAGCGCGACCACAGACTCGAAAGACTGATAGGGAAAGTGGAGAAGCACGTCTCGTTTGGCTACCGTAGTAAGGAAACTCCCCTGCGAACTCAAATGTCGGTTCGCGAGTGCAGAGCGAGGTTCGTCCCGTAACGAGCTCGACCCAACACGTGGGAACTTCATAAAGTCTTTGAAGTTGTGATACTTCGCGCCCGGAATCAAAGTATCCTGCCTCGTCAAGCGGAGCTTGCTGGTCAGAAATTTCAGCAGCGGTGGCGATATGTCGGCATCATAGACGAAACGGACCGGAGCGCCCTGCGTTCTTTGTTTCAAGCTCTTGGTGACTTTGCGGATGTAGCTCTCCGAGAGATCGCTTTCGATGTCGAGCTCCGCGTCTCGAGAGACTTTGATTGTGAATGCCTCCAACCGGTCGACGTTCAGGAGAGAAAAGATGTCGCCCAAACAGAACCGGATGACATCATCGACCAAAATGATGAAGTAATCGCCGTTCGGAGACGGCAACTGCAAGAACCTTTCTGGACCGCTCTGGGGCACTTCGATGAGCGCATATTTGGCCTTGACCACGCGAGCTCTCTCGGGAAACAAGATCGCCAAATAGATCGATTCGTCACGAAGCGTCGGGAACTTGTCCCGAGGGTGGAGCATGATGGGCATCAATTTGGAGCGTAGGTGGGTCTGGAAGTAGTCTCTGATGAACTCCCCTTGTTCGCTAGTCAATTGCTCGTTGTTGACAATAAAGATCCTCTCTTTGGCCAACTCCTTCAGAACCTGGTTATACGTCGCGTCGAAATCTCGATGCAGGGCCAGCGACGTCTCTTGGATCTCCTTCAGTACCTTCTTTGGGTCGTATCCCAAGATCCGTCTGGCTTTCTTCCTTAGCTGCGCGATACGTCTCAGAGTGGCCACCCGGACACGGAAGAACTCGTCAAGATTGGAGGAATAAATTCCCAAGAACTTGATGCGCTCCAGTATGGGAACCTTAGGGTCGGCGGCTTCTTGGAGGACCCGGGCATTGAAAGAGAGCCAACTCAGCTCCTTGGCCCGAAGATTCGTCTTCATAAGAGAAAAGACCCTTTCAATGGCGAAAAGCCCGTCCTGTGCCAAAACTCGGCCCAGCCGGCATCGACGAAAGAACTGCGCCTCTCGAAATCAGGCTAAGACTCTAGCACGCGAACAGGTTACGCGGCGGCCGCCAACACTTGACTGCGGAAGCACCCATCGGTGCATCGGTTGCGTGTCCTTCATCATCATTATTATCGGCACCCTGAGCATCAGCGGGGGAACCGTCCGGCGCAGCGGGCTTCTGGTCAGGCGCCATCGTTGTCCTCCGCCGTGATTCGGCCACGGGTGCTCCGCGATAGGCGGGGCGGACACGAACTCTATGCAGTCGGACGCGGATGCCCCGCCGCCAATAGCGCCTTCTGAACTCTCCGCAGAACATCGGGTGCTTTCAGCATTTCGCTACTAAAGTGAGGATCGGAGGGGAGCACCAAGTCGCATACACGTCCATTTTTATCCAGTTTGTAGAATATGACAGTGGCTCGTCTATCGGGAGCCTTTCCTTCGTGAGCTGCTCCTTTTGCTTGTGGCCCCCACCTCTCGGGGAACCGCCGCGCGAGCAGCCACATCGAAGCCTCGCAGTTCGGCGGGCGAAACTTCGACACGATCGTAGCGTACTTGACCTTCCCGTCTTTCAACTGGCCGTTTAGAATTTCGCCGCCCTTGTATTTCACCGTCTGCTGGATAATCTTGCTCTCCTCGAGGGCGCTCCGATCGATGTTCTCGAGGTGAACCAATTCGAAGTGTACCAGGGCCTTCCGGACGGACTCGTAAAACTCATGAAATAGGCCGCTCTCTACCTTCCCACGTGCGAGCCACCTGCAAAGTGTCTCTGGGGTTATGCCAGCGGACTGCGTTGCATCCTTATAGCTCATCCCTGCTCGAACGCACCTGAGGATCTTCTCTTGGCGCTCGGGGGTGAGTTTAGTTTTCCGTCCAGCCATGTTTGGGGGAATCTTAAAATTCACGGAATTGTCCGCGCTTGGCCTCTTTCCTGGCAATTGCGCAGTCTTATTCTCCCCCATTCGGCGCATACGTCCATTATCCGGTATCAGGTAAATGAGGGTGGGTTATCTATCGCGAGCCTCTCCTTCGTGAGCTTCTCCTCTTGCTCGTGGCCCCCACCTATCGGGGAACCGCCGCGCGAGCAGCCACGCCGACCTCTTCCAGTTCCGCGGGCGAGACTCCGTCACGGTCGTAGCGTACTTGACCTTCCCGTCTTTCAACTGGCCGTTTAGGATTTCGCCGACCTCGTATCTCTCCGTCTGCCGGGTGATCTTGCTCTCCTCGAGGGCGCTCCGCTCGATGTTCCCGAAGTGAACCCATTCGAAGTGTGCCAGGGCCTCCTGGACGGACTCGTAAAATTCATGAAATAGGCCGCTCTCCGCCTTCTCCCCACGTGCGATCCACCTACAAAGCGTCTCTAGGGCTATGCCAGCGGACTCCGCTGCCGCCTTATAGGTCATCCCTGCTCGAACGCACTTGAGGATCTTCTCTTGGCGCTCGGGGGTGAGTTTGGTTTTCCGCCCAGCCATGTTTCGGGAAATTTTACCATAGGTTCCGTTCTTGATAAAATTGACGAGATAGGCTGCTCTTGGCCTGCTCCCCACGCGCGAAACAGGCGTAGAACGTGGCCTTATTGACGCCTGCGACGTCTGCGACCTACCCCCGGCATCCTTAGCCAGAACGCACTCCCGGATGGTTTTTGGCGCTCGGGGGGTCACTTTGTGTCCATTATTCTCTGTGAACTCCCTGTTTTTCACGGTTGCCAGCCGAGACCGGATAGCTCCAAACTGCACTATCCGCCATCCCGTCCTGTGCCAAAACTCGGCCCTTTTGAAAGACCATGGCTGTAATTTAATGCACTGTAAAGTCTTAGTGTCATTTTGCCAACACTTAATGGTGGAAGCACCCATGAGGTCTGTGTGAGCGGCAGGGCTGCCTGACCAACAGTAGGAATTGCACATGGTACGTCATGATGGATCCGAAGATAACACCCTCGGGCCAGACGATTGTAAAGGCCACGGCCCTTGGCACCATCGCAAAACACAGACGCTAAGCTGCTGATTTATCGGCTATTTCAAGAGGGCCGAGTTTTGGCACAGGACGGGATGATCCTCGCATCACAGCAAGGGCCCTCCGAATAAAGAGCGGGTGAGAATCGGTTATAGCCGATAAAATGGATCGGTTATATAGTTGCGGCCGATTCGGTGGGTGCCTGAGCGAAAAGTGCCCGGATTTCGAGGCGATTTCGCAGATTATAACTGAAAAAAAGCCTCTAAAATATAACCGCTTTGGTATAACCGATATAACCTAGCGACCTAAGGCCACTTTTTCGGATTTCGAGCCTCTCAATGCCCTGTTTGTATGGAATCCAGTGGAGACCGGATAGCTCCGAACTGCACCATCCGCCACCCAGTCTGGCCAATTGTGGCACTGCAGAGACGGGTGAGATTTCCGCGCGGTTGGCGGGGTTTTGCAGGGGTAGGTGTCACCAGAGACGCGCTAGAAGGGCTGAAGAGGCCTCATTTTCGGTTTTGGTCTCTAATCTCGATTTTCGAGTGCCACGTTTGCGCCAAAGGGGGGGAGCGGGTCGCTGACAGGGCCGTGCAGCGTCGGAAAAGAGGCCGCCCGAGGGGTCCAGAATCAAGGCCAGGGCTACCACGGCGTAGCCGGCTAGCACGTTCTGGTCCAGGTGCGGCCTGGATCCAGGTCTCCGCCCGGGAGCGTGGCATCCCGTTGCTGGACGGTGTTTTCCCTGCGCGTGCGGGGAACCCGAATCGCCGACATCGCCTCCGACACGCCCCAGATCTGGGGCTCGCCATGGGTCGATGACGATCGAAACGGCCCGGCGCGCCAGTCTTGAGTTCGTTTGTGTTTTTGGACAGGACGCGGAAGCACCAATCAAGTTTGGTGCGCGCGGGTGAATAAATAGAAGGCACACCTACGCCCAAGACAAAAGTCGGAAACACGCTTACGTCAACATTCGGAACGGCAATGCTTGAGAGCATCCCGTTCATCGTCGCCGCGGCCAGAAATCTAAGCGTGGTCGATTTCGCCAGTTTTGCCAGTCACTCCAAGGCAGCACTCGTCCGGTACGTAATGTCGTAGTTGATGATGAAGTCCAGTTCCTCTTCTGTGAAGCCGAAGTGGCGCGCGAGGACCAAGTCGATTTCATCAACGATAGGCTTGCACTCAGCATATTTAAACGTCTCTATCTTAAGGTTTCCCTTACACATCCTGGGTCAAGTCTTAATTTTCCTGTCAAATCTCCGTACGGTTCCCCGCGCTCGGTTAAGCTGCTGATTCCTCCGACGTGCCTTGCGGGAGAAGCTCGTTGCGAAGCTCCTCGACTTTCCTGGCGGCGAAGACATCCATCCTCACGCCGCGCCATTTGTTTGCGACGGCCAAGAGCACAGCGAACGAGAGTTTCATCGCGGCCTCCTCGGTGAAGAAGTGAGGAATGACCTTTGTGCGACGTTTGTGCTCTCCGAACGTGCGCTCAAGTAGATTCGACGTGCGAAGCCTTTTGTGATGCGCCGCAGGAAGGCGTAGCGCCTGAAGACACGCTTCGAGGGTCTCTTCCATGCACTTCATCGCGCTCGGGAATCGTTGACGGTACCGAGCGATCACCTCCCGACCCTTCTTCAGCCCTTGCTCGTAGCTGTTCGCATGGAACGACTCAAGGATGGCCGCCTTGAGTTCGTCGCGCACTTCCTTCGGAGCCTTGCCCAGGATGTTCTCGAGGCGGTGCTTCTGGCAACGTTGCTTGAGGCTTCGAGGGAAGACCTCTGCGATCGCTTTGAGCACTCCAGGATTCCCGTCCGTCACGATGAGCAACGGCTCCCTCATTCCTCGGGCCACTATCTCCTGCAAGAACCCCTTCCAGTTCTCGTAGGATTCTCGGTTGCCGACACCGATATGAAGAAGAACTCGCGTCCCATCAGCGCGATAGCCGGTCGCAACGAGGATGGGCTCTTTCCTCTCCGCTCCTTGGTGGTAGCGCAGGTACGTGCCGTCGAGCTCGAGATACAACAGCTTCTCGTTCGAGAGATCCCGTTTTCGAAACGCCTCGAAATCCTCCGACAGACACCGTGTGACCCGGCTCACCACCGACTTCGAGACACCCGTGCCGCTCAGCACGTCCGCGAACGTCGCCTCAATGTCACGCGTCGACATCCCGTGGACGTACATCCGCGCGATCAGTTCATCGAGTTTCTCGGTCCGGCTCACGTAGGCGTCGAGAATCTTTGACTGAAACACCTTCTCTGTTTCTCGTACCCGCGGCACTTGCACCGTCACCGCTCCCTCGCCCGTGAGGACCCGATGCGACTCATACCCGTTGCGTCGTCCCTTCTCCTTCGTCGTTGCCGGAGCGTTCTCATAGTAGTTTCGACCCAACGCCTCCGTCACCTCGCGCTCCAACGCATATTGAAGCATCATCTGAGCTCCCGACCGGACGATCTCCGAGAGATTCATCTCCCCAAATACCAGTTGTTCCTCGAACTGCTTGAGCAATCGCTGACTCGGTAGTACCTTTCCCATGATGTATGGTTCTCCTTTTCTGTCCCCATGACGGGGACGGGTTTGAGCTTGGGGAACCATACATCGTTTTTCTTTGACAGGAATCTTAAGACATCACCCACATCCTGTGCGAGGTCCCCTTGAGTTCACGCAGATAGCGCTCCCCTAGAGCGACGAAGGCTTGCCGAAGTTCTGGATGGACACGCTCGGGATTTAACGGAAACGCCAGTAGGTCTCGGCGGTTCAAATTCCGACAATCGGAGAGCACATTCCAGAACCAGAAGAATGTTGACGAACTCAACAGCGCCACAACTGCGCTCACCGACTCCGCTGATGCGAAGCCAAGCTCCTTCAGTTCTGACGGAGGAACACGACGGCCAGTTATAACGTCGATGATCTCTGGAACGAAATCCAGAAAAGCAAGAAAATAGCCGAACTTACGAGTGTAGTAAACGCGGTAGCGCGTCGCGACAGTAAGCGCATTGGCCAATCTCTCTCGTTCCACAGTTGCTGTCAGACGGCTGAACGCTTGAACCTCTAGGCGGCTTCCTAGCTTTTCAAGTGCTGCAGGGAACACCGAGAAGTTTGAGTGTCCTGGTGCGTACTCTATCCGCGACTGAAACACGTTTTGAAATGCCGCTCGCCGCCATCGAAGGTACTGCGTCGTAAATATTGTCGCGTCCTTCGGCGTGAAGCGTCGCGCCACAAGGATGGTGAGGCGTTTCTGGGCTCCATCAAACAATTGGGACGGGCGGTTCGCATAGCATGAAACCCACGCTGAGTCGACCGAGTTCAACACAAACTTTTGCAGTGGCGCAAACCCGTCAGTGCCGAATATCGATATCGGGAGGATCAAACCCAACCGACCCCTTGCACGGAGAAGGGCCAGGGACCGTTCCGTACAAAATGAGTACAAGTCGCCACATTGTTCACTTCGAAAACCACTTACTTCGTAGGTCTTCTTGATGTCTTTGTACTCCACATACGGCGGATTCCCAATGATCACGTCGAACCCACCCTCATGCACGATTCTGTAGAACTCCACGAACCAATGGAATGGCTGATGTGACTTAAAGCCACTTGGCATAGACGGCCTTCTTCAAGGACTTGACGCCATAATTGCCCGCCAGATAGTGGTTGAGTTCGTTGTCCAGATCAGCCAGGCGCTCGCGCACGACCTCCTTATTCTCCACCGGTACGGACCCGTCGCCTTCGACTTGACGATCTCGGAAGGCATCGAACTCCTCCTGTAGCTCCGCAGCCTTCAGGGAGATCTCCTCCATCGTGTTTTCAAAATCGAGCTTGCTCGTCGCCGCCCGCCTCACCTCGTCATAACTGGCATAGCCGACGAGTGTGTTGCCGACACGGATGTTGAAGTCGATGTCCGGCAACGGCTCGATGCCAAGGTTGTCGTACGAGCCGTCGGGGTCCACCTGGGCGGCGAGTTTGAGGAAGAGCCGGAGCTTACAGATCTCAACCGCCTCCTCCATGATGTCTACGCCGAAGAGATTGTTAAGAATGATGCTCTTGTAAACGAAGTACCGGCGGTTGGGATGCGCGGCAACCCTCTCCAGGATTCTGCGAAAGTCGGTAAACTTCTCTCGCCGACCCTTTTCGCCGGAACGCTCAGCGTCTTCGACGAACGCCTCCATGCGGTCGAGACAGGCTTCGTACAGCGGGTCGAGAATATTAACTGCAGCAAACAAAAATGCTCCCGATCCACACGTCGGATCGAGAACGGTGATCTTCTCGATAGCGTTCCACAAGGCGCGCAGGAGTTCCGGACCTTCGCAATTCTCGATCACATCCTGCGCGAACTGTCGGATGTCGAGGTTTAGAGTGATCGGCTCATTGATTTCTCAGACTTCCCCGTCCGCAAGCTTAGTCTTGATTTCCTCGTAACGCTTTCGGCGCGCAACCACTTCGCGCCAAGTCTCAGTCGGTAAGCCAAACTCTGAAGTTGCCAGCTTGTTCCAACCCTTACGTAATTCCAGGGTCTCCACGGGTCCGTCGCCGACCAACTCGTGCAGAGTCGGCGTATCAAGCCCCATGGCGATCTCCTCTTGAAGCGGTAACCCTGCCCCATGTCGTATTGCTGGATAGATGTAGCGGTCGGGGTCGTTTCTCAGCAGATCCCACACCGTTGGGCCCTTCGGATTCTCGAACGCGACCTTGCATGTGGATCGGGCATCGTCGAAGAGGAACGGAAGAACCGTGGTCTTGCTGTTGTACTCGGTGATGTCCTCCTTCGTGTAATACGCCCCCATTTGCTTTTGGTTGATGTACTTCTCGAAGATGTATCCCAGAACGTCTGGGTTGATTTCGTTGTCGGCCCGGAGAGGCCGCTCGTCCAAGTGCCACTGGTACTGATCAAAATAGTCAAAGATGCGCTCGAAAGCTGCCTTGGTGCACAACTCGCGATCTCGGTCCACAATTGTCCTGTACTCGCGGATACGAGGTTCCCCATGAGCATTTTCAAACGCACTCAGCGGAAGTATGTGAAGAAGGCCTATCGCGTGAGGAATTGGCGTGAATATGAGGCGGGTCTACGCAACCGCGGGAGGCTGACCGTCTGGGTCTCGCTCACCGCCGGCAAGCTTGTGAACTGGGACGCGCCCCGGCCAAGGAGGAGGAAACCGGGCCGTCAACGCAAGTACTCGAACCACGCCATCGATACGGCTGTTACCCTGGGCATGGTGTTTCATCTGTCATCTAGGCAGAGCGAGGGATTGCTGCGGTCGTTGTTCGCTCTGATGAAGCTAGACAATGATGTGCCCGATCACACCACGATCTCGAGGCGCAAGGCGAATCTGGGTAAGGTCCCCTTCTACCAAGTCAAGCAGAAGACGCCGTTGCACATCTTGATCGACAGCAGCGGTCTCGCTGTCCACGCCGGCCAGCTGCGCAGAGCACAAAAGAGCAGGGACTATCGCAAGCTCCATCTGTGTGTCGACGAGCAGAGTGGCGAAGTCGTCGCCGGCGAGCTGACGAGCAAAAGAGCCCGCGATTCATCGCGGGTTGCATCGCTTGTCGGACAGATCGACAGTCCCATCTCATCGGCCAGAGCTGACACCGCATACGACGCCGGCGGCGTCTATGAGGCAATCGAGAATCACAGCGCTCATCGCTCGCCGAGGGTGCTGATACCGCCGCGCAAGGGCGCCCTGCTCGCATCGGGGCCGGCGAGCAACCGACAGCGCAATCGCAACATTGCAGCACAAGCTCGGCTCGGCAAACGAAAGTGGCACACAGAATCGGGCTACAGCAAACGGAGCAAAGTCGAGACAACGTTCCATCGCTACAAGGCTATCGTGGGCTCAGCGATGCGAGCGAGAGGGTTGGCGGCACAGAGAGTTGAGGCAAGGATCGGGTGCAAGATTCTCAACACCATGACGGCGCTCGGGATGCCTGATAGCGAGATGACCGGATGATGGGAGTCGGGGCCAAGCGAGCTCTCGGCCTCTATCGGAGTTGTGCACCAAGGCAGCGTCGAAGCGGAAGGCTCTGACTGGCCGTGGTGCCAAAGGTAAGACCGCCGTCGTCGCAATGAAGGATCGGGCGAGCAATCACGTCCGGGCCAAGGTGATTGAGAATGCCGACAAGCCTACACTCCAGGGCTTCGTGCTGGACAATGCCGCACCGGACGCGAAGGTCTACGCCGATGACGCAGTAGCCTACTACGGGCTACCGCGAAACCTCGAAACCGTGCGGCACTCGGCTGGCGAGTACGTCCGCGAGCAAGCTCATATCAACGGCGTCGAGTCCTTCTGGGCTACGCTCAAACGGGCGCACAAGGGCGTTTTCCACAAGCTCAGCCCAAAGCATCTGGACCGCTACGTCACCGAGTTTGCCGGAAAGCACAACGTCAGGGACGAGGACACTCTGGCTCAGATGGTTGTCGTGGCGGCTGGTCTTGTGGGGAAGCGGCTGATGTATCGGGATCTGGTTGCGGACAACGGGCTGCCTTCCGGCGCCCGTTCCTAGGTCGCATCAGAGCGCGGGCAACATCCTCTGTCAAACGTATAATTCCCAAAAAAAGGCGGGCATGACGAAACGCAGCGCCCTGCCCGAAGGGAAATTCAGAATGTACGCAAAGGGAATGAGGTGCCCCAGATAGGCTACCGGAAGGAAGCGAAAGCGCGTGGGGAGGCTGAGCAGAAGGCCGACGAGCCCGCCCGCAATCACCAGCACACCGAGCATGGGGAAATGGCGGAGCCCGTTCCAGAACGACCGAACGGGTAGGACCGTGAGGCCGCGCAGCTGTCCGGCGAGCAACTCGCCCATGCCATGAAACTCCAGAACGTATCGGAAGACGTTCACCTGGCTGGCGGACTCACCGGGGTCCTCGGCTCGCAGCCAGAACTCGGTGTGAAAGCTGATGGCGTAGAACGGGTCGCCGTGCGCTCGATAGCAGCTCACAAGGTAGGGACCGACCAAGACGGTCATCGTGAGTAAAGCGATGCCACAGGCCTTCCAGCCGCCGTCCTTGCGGGTGTCCCATCCCCCGAGTAACGCCGGTCGCCTCCAACGAACTCTCAGATGAGCTGCCCCTGGCGCTGATGGAAAAGAATCGAAAATGCGTGGCGCCCCTCCTCCAAGGATGTCTCGATACTGGCCAACCCGGAGGCGCGCGTGAGTCTCCTCCCACCGATGCGGAGGCCGCATCGATCATCGCACTCCAGATCGAAGCGATAGCGACCAGACTTGGAAGCCACCAGCGAGCCCCGTAGCTCGATTCGCACGTCGTGTCGGCGTCCGACGAGCCGGTTGAGGTCTCGGCGGGCTTACGATAGAAAGCGTCCCCACTCGGCTTCTCGCCCGAACCGGGTCACTCACCCGTGGACAGTCGAGAGGCGTTGAGCTCGAGAGAAGGAGTCGGCTCGAGGACGCCCGCCCGCCAGACGGCAAGCGGCCAATACAGCAAACCCAGACCAAGTGCGAGACCCAGAAAGACAAGCACATGGGGCCGACGCGACGAGACCGGCGCGAGAAAAAAGACCAGCACGCACGGGCCGAGCAACCACAGCAGTCCCATCGAAGGGAAGGACAGCGGCCCGAGACGAGCGCCCTGCTCGCCGAGGAGTCGGATTCCCGCACAGTGGCGAGAGCAAACAAGAAAACGAGGCCGCGTCTACTTCGAGGAAAAACGGAAGGCAGTCCGATCAAACACCCGCATCTTGTCACAGACGCAACACGGATTCAAAACTAGGCGCGTCCTGCGCCCCGCTGTTCCCCATCGATACCTTGCGGCGAGGCCTCGCTCCTTCTATCATGCCGCCTGGATGTCTTCTTGCGCTTCCATCCTGTTCGCCCTGGTGGCCTCGATTTCCGGGGCTTTCGGTACTGGCGGTACCGGCGGTACGGCCCGGCCCGATGCACGGAGTCTCATCGAGAAAGTCATCGAAAAACAGGAGCTCCGTCAAGAGCAGCAACGGGAGTACTCGTATCCGGAAACGGTCACCACCGAGCACTCACGCAAGGACGGAACCATCCACAAGGTCGAAAGCAAGACGTTTCGAGTGACCCCTTCCCCGGAAGGAGAGTACCGCCGACTGGTCGCCGAGAACGGGCGCCCGCTCACACCCAAGAAAGAAAAGAAGGAAGAGGAAGAGTTCCAAAAGTATCTCGAGAAACAGATGAAGCTGTCCGACGCCGAGCGGCAGCGTGGCACCAACGAGAAGCTGGCCAGCCTGGTCAGCCGGTTTCAAACCCGCCTGCGCGAAGCTCTCGAGGTGTACGAGTTCACGCCGCTTCCCGACGAGAAATTAAATCAACCACCGGCTTAAGCCGGTGGATTGCGCGGGCGCGTCGACTGGAAGTCGACTTCATGCGCCCGCTTCATTCTCAACCCCCCGACTTCAGTCGGGGGAGTCTCGTCCCCTTCGGGGACTTCGACAATCTTTTCTTCGCCTAAAGGCGAGGGGTTTCCACCATCCCCGAAGGGGACACTAAACGGCAGACATCTCAGGCGGTTTCAGTTCTCGCCGCGCAACAACTACCAGCCCGACTCCCGCGGAGCGAAGACCCTCAACCGTCTCGAAGGCACGGTCTGGATCGATCCCAAGCAATCTCAAATCGCCCGGCTGCACATCGTGTTCCGCGAAGACATGAAGTTCTTCTTTGGTCTATTCGGCAGAGTATCCAAAGGCTCAGAAGCGACAGCCGAACAGTGGCAGGACGAGAACGGTCTCTGGCTCCTCGACAACATCACCGTATCTCTCGACGCACGATTCTACTTCCTCAAGAAGTACCGCAGACGGATCGTCTACTCCTATACGGACTATGAAAAATATTCCGTCGAGACCGACGAGGACGACTTTCGACAGCTCGGCTCCGGTGATGGTTCGCGGTAGGTCTCTTCAACGTTCATAGAGCACGCGCCTCCGGGCGGGGCGACCCACCGCAACCAGAAACATCACACTCTTCCCCTCGGCGTGAGGCGAGAAGAATCGCGTCACATCGTCGTCGAAGAAGGTCAGCCCCGATGCGCCGAGACCGAGCGCATAGGCGGCAAGGTAGATTTTCCCACCAACGATGCCGCCCTCGAGCTGGGCCGCGCGGTATCCGCGGTTTCCAAAGCGCTCCAGAACAGGATCCAAAGAGCACATGACGTATATGTTCACGCTTGCGTCCGCGGCAAGATCCTGTCCCAGATCGAGGTGCCCGGCTTCCCGACGAAAGTCGCCTTCCTGAAGTTGCTCGAGCGCGTTGCCCAGCCGATGATGAAAGTACGCGCCGGAAGGAAGGCCGTCGACGGCGTTGACGACAAGATACAGATCGTTGATGTAGGAACCGAAGGGCCCGAGATAGTCGGCCGGTATCCCGCGCGTCGCACGATCCAGTATCGTCGATAGCTGCGCGTCGGTGATGCCCTCTCGCGCGAATCGACGTGAGGATCCCCGCCTCACGATCACCCCTTCCAGAGGATCTTGCGGGAGATCCGCCGCCGCCAGGCCTTTCAGCGGGAAGATAGGTCTGGTAGAATTGCCAGGGTCGGCGCGATCCGATTTCGGAGCGGACCCTCGCCACTGACGTGCTTCCTCGACACTCTGAAGTGCGGAGGCATTGTGTACTTGCCGAATTTCGGGATAGTCGACCTCGGAAGCAGAAAGCGGCACCGTCTGGTAACCGAGAGCTGTCATCCCGCTAGGCGCGCCGGGCGCCTGAGGAGGCCGCTCTGCGTCTCGACCCAAGGCGACCAGAGCGAGGGTCACTTCTCGATCGGGATCCAAATCCAGCAGCCTGTTGACCGGAGCATCTTCGAATCCTAGGACCACCTGCACCGGCAATTCCAGTGCCGCGGCCTCGGCCAAAAGGTTCGCCATCAACGTCCCACTATCCCAGAAACAATGGCGATAAGCGCGCTGCTGATATTTCCACGCGTTGCGCCAAAACGTGCTGGTAAAAAGGATGACCGCCGGCGCGGATTCCATCGCGGGCTCGTCCCCGCTCGCTGACACCAAGCTGGCTCGCCAGTCGCCTTCCCTCAGCTTTCTCAAACCAAAGTCCGACGGACCGAAGTGGTAGACGCTCGCTTCGAGACCCGCAACGGAACGGCAAGCAAGATATAGCTCCACATGGTAGAGCGCTCCCGTGCAGGCGGCTGCGCGAAACAAGATCTGACCGCCTGCAAGATTTTTCACTTTGGTGATACCGGCCGAGTAGTAGAGAATTCGGGCGAGATCTTCGATATCGGGGATCTTCTCTCCTTGCGTTGCGTCTCCTCCCGCGGCGATGGCGTTTAGAGCGGGCACCGGCGAGAGCTCCCTCTCTTTCGGCAGAGGCAGCGGCTCCAAATCACGATACAGCTTGAAAGGCAGCGGTTGATTGGGCCAATCGAGAAAGTGCGGTGTGGTACGGATGCTATGAACGGAGTGTTTCGTGTCCTCGTGATAGCGCTTAGCCGCGTCCGCGGGGTCGCTCATGCGTGCGATGATAGCATGGCTGTGAGATAATACCGCGCTCATGAGCGCGTTCCCGGAGATCCGAGTCGTCGGAATCACCGGTCTTCCCGAAGTGACTCCCGGCAGCGATCTGATCGGCTTGATCCTGGAAGGCGTAGACCGCCAAGATCTCCGCCTCCGTGATCGAGACATCCTGGTGATCACGCAAAAGGTCGTCTCGAAATCGGAAGGTCGCCTCGTCCGATTGTCCGAAGTCAAACCTTCGTCGTTGGCCGAAGCCTTTGCCGAGGATGGAAATCGGGATCCTCGTTCCGTCGAGGTCGTCCTGGGCGAGGCCCGTCGTATCGTCAAGATGGATCGCGGCATTCTCATTACCGAAACCGCTCAAGGAATGGTTTGCGCCCACGCCGGCGTCGACGCGTCCAACGTTCCCGATCTGGACGAGGTGGCTCTTCTTCCCGCCGATCCCGATCGCTCGGCGGCCGCTTTGCGATCTTCGATTCGCGAGCGAATCGGCGCGGACGTTGCGATCATCATCTCCGACACGTTCGGACGGCCCTGGCGTGAAGGACTCGTAAACGTCGCCATCGGAGTCGACGGACTATCACCCCTCGTGGACTATCGAGGCCAGAAGGACCCTCAAGGCCGTCCCCTCCTCGCCACGGTGATCGCAGTAGCCGACGAGCTGGCATCCGCGGCAGAGTTGGTCATGGGGAAGCTGGATCGAATCCCCGCGGCGTTGATTCGCGGCTATGTGTATGAACCCGGTGACGGCAAGGGTGTGGATCTGGTCAGACCGGCCGACAAAGACCTCTTTCGATGAGATGAAATAGAGGAGCTGCTTTGAAGATCGCGATACTCGGTGGGACAGGCAAAGAGGGGCAGGGGCTGGCGCTTCGTTGGGCCAAAGGCGGTGCCGAGGTTCTGATCGGCTCGAGGGAGCGTAGCAAAGCGGAGCGCATCGCTTCGGAGCTCGGAGAACGCCTCGGACAACCGTCTGTCCAGGCGTGTCGGGGATTCGACAACCGCGAAGCCGCCGGTAACGCCGCAATCGTCGTATCCACACTGCCCCACCAGGGTCATCGGGAGATTCTCGAGAACATCCGACAAGAGCTTCAGGACAAGCTTCTTATGGTGGCCACGGTCATTTGGCCCCCCGGTTCCATGGACCGGCCATCGGCAGCCGAGGAGGCGCAAACCGTCTTGGGCGATGGCGTCCGTGTCGTGGCCGCGTTTCAAACCGTTTCCGCCCTGGCACTCCAAGCCATCGACGAAGAGATGGAAGAAGACGTTCTCGTTTGCGGGGACGATGCGGCAGCTTGCCAGGAAGCCATCGACTGCATGCGTCAGGGCGGCCTGCGAGGCATCAGGTCGGGTCCGCTGAAACACGCTCGCATCGTCGAAGCCATCACTGCCCTGATGCTTAAGATCAACAAGGGCTACGGTGTGAAGTCCGCCGGGATCCATGTCACCGGTCTGGACTAACAACCCTCCAAAACGGTGAACTCTTGGAGCCGAACTTCGAGCCAGACTTCGCGTTAATCCGGGAAGTGCGGCCAACGCGTCGAAACCAGAGCGCGCCGCACCCCTCTCGATCCTTCGCCCGAGCTGTCCGCAATGTCGGGACGCGAAGTTTTCGTGAAGTGTGAGAACCTCCAACGCACTGGATCTTTCAAGATCCGAGGCGCGACGGCGAAGATGACCTTGCTCAGCAAGGACGAGATGCGCCGCGGTGTCGTCGCGGCTTCCGCGGGCAATCACGGGCAGGGTGTTGCCTGGATCGCACGCGAGATGGGAATCGAAGCCACCGTCTACGTGCTCTCGGTCATCCCGAGCACGAAACGGGAAGCGATCGAGCGTTTCGGCGCCAAGGTCATTGTCGGTCGGCACGAAGCCTACGATGCCGCGGAGGCGAAGGCTCTGGAGGCTTGCGAGAGAGAAGGCAAGGCCTGGATCTCTCCGTACGATGCCCCCCCTGGTCATGGCCGGGGCGGGTACGACCGGATGCGAAATCTTCGAGGAGCTCGATGACCTCGACGCGTTGCTGATCCCAGTTGGTGGAGGAGGGCTCGCAGTAGGCGTGTCCATCGCGGCCAGAGCCATGTCGCCTTCGACGCGGATCGTGGGGGTCAACACGTCTGCCTCCCCGGCCTTCCACCTGTCCCGCCTAGACGGAAAGGCTCGGCTCACACTCGAGTCGAAACCAACCTTAGCGGAAGGGCTGGAAGGTGGGATCTCGCAGAGGGTTTTCGAGCTCGCGGACAAGTATATCGATGACGTGATTGTCGCCATCGAGGGTTCTGCGGCCGTGGTCGTGGCGGCTCTACTGGACGGTCTCGTCGACCCGAAACTGAGACGTGTGGGACTGCTGTTCACCGGTGGGAACATCGACTACGCCCGGCTGAGAAAGATTATCCAAACACAGAGCTTGACGTCCTGAACGCGACGACGTTCAGGAGACGTGCGGACCGGGCCGGTAGGCAGGCTCCTCGACGTTTCGCATATCGTCGGGCTGGAGCGGGTTCTGGCGCGCGCCGTACCCAAGCAGGTCGACGGCGAGGGTCATCATCACCACTCGCTGGATGAGCTTTTTCTCCGCTTGATCCTGACCCACGAAAACCAAGCCCAAGCCGGCGGGGATCACCTTGTGGTGTCCCTGGATTTCGGCACTGCGACGGGCTACCACCGCTTGGAGCGGCTGCGTCTTGGGATCGCCGGGGATGTCGAGCTCGAGATGAACCTTTTCGCCCTTCTCCAACGCCAGATCCGTGGCCACGAAGGCGCCGGCATTGTTTAAATCGACCAGCTGGCCTTCTGATAGTTTTCCCGAGGCGAGAATGTGAACCTTGATCTCCCCTTCAGTTCGTACCCGAGGCTGTCGTCGACGATCCATGGGAATCTCCTCTCCCCCTGACCTTGCTCTCTTCTCTCTTGTGCAAAACTCGTTCCGTCGCGAACCAGTGGGCCAACCTCCCAAGTGACTGATAAGACTACGGTTAACATTTTGACCGGTGGCGCACGCTGTGGGATCTACACCGCAGTCCGAGTGAAAAACACACAGGGGCCGGGGGCTTCGAAACCGCGAGGAGCCCGGATGGGGAGGCTCAGAAAGGAAAGAGCGAGTCAGTACGGGGATGTCCTAGGTTGGCAGTGCAGTAGCATGCGGGCGGGGGCTGACATCCCAGTGCCTACCCATGCGGACATAGACGTCTCGAACGGGGGGGCGGGAGAAGAGCGGGAGTTGTTCCGGGCGCGTCACCAACGCCGTGCCGCTCCAAGCAGCGCTCGAAACGAGCCGTTCTGGACAGGAGTGCATCAAGGTCGGCTCCCACCTGCTGTTCCTCGAAGAAGTTGTCGAGCGTGACATGAGCAACCTGCTGCGTTTCGCGTTTCATCGTGTGCTAGTGCACCTGCTTCTTTCCCCAGCCGACGTTGGAGTATGCGTCCTGAAAGATGCGCATGTTCTCCTGTAGCGCGGCCATCAGAGCGGGTATGAGCTGAACGGGAACCACGACCTTGACTCTGACCGGGGCTTGGACGACCTGCGTCGAGCCGTCTTGTGCTTTTTTGACCTCGCGCTCGGAGATCGGAATCATCTCGCAGAACGTCAGCGTGAAGTCGAACGGCGTGTGGGCAATCGCACAGAAATTCGCATAGACCCGCTCGGTCGCCTCGACCTCACTGGGAACGACGGTAAAGTTGATCGACTTTTTTTGCTCCATGACTCGGTCCTCTCTTCCCTTTCAGGGCTTTCAGGATTGTCAGTACTGACAGGGTTGAGCCTCGGGCGTCAGTACTTCCGCATGAGGCCAATGACCACACCCTGGATCTTCACGTCTTCTTCTTTGGCCAAGATGGGTTTCATAGTCGGGTGAGCGGGCTGCAGCCGGATCTGTCCTTTTTCCCGGTAGTACTTCTTCAAGGTGGCGTTCTCCCCTTGAAGGAGCGCGACGACCATCTCTCCGTTACGCGCTGAGGCCCGGTTCTCCACGATGACGTAGTCGCCGTCGCGCACCTGGTCCTCGACCATCGACTCCCCCTTGACCCGGAGGACGCAGACGTCTCGACGCCCAATCATGTCTTCTGGTACGGCTACCACCTCGTTGGTACGGATGGCCTCGATCGGCTGTCCGGCGGAGATCAGGCCGATGAGGGGCACGTCCCGAGCTTCCGGTCTCGATTCCGTGGGAACGACCTCGATGGCCCGGGCGCGGTTCCAGTGACGATGGATGAGTCCCTTCTCCTCTAGGTGGACGAGGTGCTTGTGAATCGTGGATATGGAGTTGAGCTTGAAGTGCTGGCTGATTTCAACGAGGCTCGGAGCATAGCCGTTTTTTCGAATGGACTCGCCGATATAGTCCAAGATCTGTTTCTGGCGTTTCGTAAGGATCATGGCAATGCCTCCCGCTTGATCCATATTTAACGAAAGAAAAGAGAAATAGCAAGGGAAATTTAGAGAAATTTTCCATGCTATAAATAGACTGATCGAGAAAGGCAACGGAAGGAGGCGCGAATGGCCAAGGATCTAGCGAAAATGGAGTGCGTGCCCTGCAAAGGAGGCGTCCCTCCCCTGAAGGGGAGCGAACTAGCAGAGTTGGAGCAAAGACTGGAAGGCTCCTGGCGGACCGTCGACCAGCACCATCTGGAAAAAGAGTTTACTTTCAAGGACTTCCGCGAGGCGCTCGCGTTTACAAACGAGGTCGGCGAGCTGGCGGAATCCCAGGGGCACCACCCCGATATCTATCTGGCCTGGGGAAGGGTGAAGCTCACCATTTGGACGCACAAGATCGATGGTTTAACCGAGAGTGATTTCGTCCTGGCGGCGAAGGTGGATGCGCTACCGGGTGTGGGGGGTGTCAGGACTCGACCACGGTGAGGAGAACGCTTTGCATCAACCGGAGCCGAGCGTTCTCGATGGCGATCGAGGCGTGCTGAGCGAAAATGGTGGCCATGCGCATGTGGTAGTCCGTGAATTGCAGCTCGGGATCGTCCGTCACGATCCCGACGTTGAGAACGCCTAGGAGACTATCGCGTAGCTGAAGCAGAACGGAGAGCGAAAACCGTACAGACTCATCGTGTGCGGTGAGGCTCACGAAACGGCCGTCGTCTGCCGCGGGGCCGTTCAACAACACGGACTCTCGGTTTGCGGCCACCCAACCTGCTACGCCATCTCCCAACCGTTGCTTCGTTAGGGCCACGATATCCTCGCCGATGCCCTCAGCGGCGACCATCACGAGGTGCTCTTCCTCTTCGTCCACCAGCATCAAGGAACCTCGGTTTCCCCCGACCAGCTCCAACCCCGCGGTGAGGACCGCCGCAAAGGTCCTTTCCGGCACGGCGCCCGCGTTGACCGCGCTGATCGCGCGATACAACCCGGAGAGCTCCTTGAGGCGGGTTTCCAGATCGGCCGACTTGTCCTGCTCTTGCGAAAGCTCTCGCCTGAGGTCCATCTGTCGCCGTCTGAGCCGCCGTTCCTTACTCACTGCGTAGAGACAGGCGGAGAGGGAAACGATGACCAGCAAGGGAATAGTGCCGCCCTGACCCTGCTGGAATGAGAGGAAGCCGATCACCGCCAGGAGCACGAGCAGAAGCCAGAGAACGAAGTGAAAGATCTCGGTCCTCTGCTTGTCGAGCCGCTTGACGTCCATACACGAGCCCCCTGGCAGCGTTTTCCTATGTGCTATTCGGTTTTATGGCTTGCCTTTAGGGTACAAGATCCGGGGGTTTCCCACAACTGCAGCTCCGGGGGGGGGGATGTCCCGGCCGCTGTTGAATTTGGTCGGGTAGCGGCGGCACCTGTGAATACTCTTAGGCAGCAAACTCATCGCTGTCAAGAGATTTCTGTTTGCTTCTAAGCGCGTGAACGAGAGCGCCCATATGGCGATAGCCTTTGATACGCCGGAACTTTTTCTGCGCGGTGACGACGCCAAGAGCGGTCCATCGGCGAACCATGGAAGGACTCTTCCAACGCTTGACGTTTCTCGATACTCTGCGAATGGTTCCGTTGAGATTCTCAATGGCGTTCGTCGTGGCAAGAGACTGGCGAAGTAAGGCGGGCAGCGCGAGCTTCACGACCGTGAGTGTCTCTTCCATCCCTTCACGAAGGCTTCCGGCAGCTTCGTCGTAGCCGTTTCGCTCGAGCCACGACACCAATGCCTGAAGTCGCTTGCGCGCCTCCGTCAACAACGAGCGACCCCCGGGCAGACTACTTCTCGCATCCCGTCATGTCACGCACCGTTGCCGAAAGGACACCTCAAGCTCCCGTGCCGTTTTCAGCTTTGCCCACCCGAGGAAGGGCATCACTGCCAGCGAAACCGCGGTCAAGACGATTCCGACCGTGCTCTCTTGGGCGGGCTCGCCGAATCCGAGAAGGCGGCGTCCTGCTCTGACCTTGCCCAGGAAAAGTGGACAGGTTGATTGTCTCGCATGAGCCGTTTTGAGGTCATGAATCCGTTCGAACACCATTGGGCTGTTGTAATCGAGTGACGAGTGGAGTCGATACGGATTGTAGAACCCCTCGATGTAGCTCGCGACCGCGTCTTTGGCCATACGTCGTGTTGGCCAACTACACCGGTGGAGGAGCTCGGGCTTGAGCGTGCCTAAGAAGCTCTCGGTCACGGCGTTGTCCCAGCAATCACCCTTGCGGCTCATCGAGCACACGATGCCGTACTCATCGAGCACGGCCTGGTAGGTCGCAGCCGCGTATTGAGTACCACGGTCTGAATGATGCACCAAGCCACTTTCCGGCAGGCGGCGCCCCAAGGCCATGTGAAGCGCCTCGAGAGCAAGCTCCGCGCGCAGGTGGGGCTGCATCGCCCAGCCTACGACACGACGCGAGAACAGATCGAGGATGACCGCCAAGTAGAGCCAGCCTTCCCAAGTCCGGATGTAGGTTATGTCCGTCACCCAGAACTGGTTCGGTCGTTCGGCTTCGAAGTTCCGGCCGAGCACGTTGGGTGCGATGGGGCGATCGTGCTTGCTGTCGGTCGTGCGGCGAAAACGCTTGCTGGGCAGACCCTGCAGGCCCATCTCACGCATCAGCCGTGCCACTCGCTGCTTGCCTACCTCGACGTTCTCCCCGTCAAGCTGGCGACGTACACGCTCCCTGCCGTAGGTACCACGGCTATGGGCGTGGATCGCTTGGATGCGCAGCTTCAGCTTCCCATCCTCACACTGTCGCTTGCTGGGCGCGCGCTTCATCTGAGCGTAGTAGCCGCTGGTCGATACCCTCAGAACTCGGCACATCACCCGCACCGGGTAGTTGGCCCGCTCCGCGTGAATGAATTTGAATCTCATTCGCTTTCCTTCGCGAAGAAGGCCGCCGCCTTTTTTAATATTTCTCGCTCTTGCTCCAACGTACGCACTCGACGCCGTAGCGAACGGAGCTCATCACGTTCCGCCGTCGTCAGAGCCTCGCGTGGACCTTCACCGTGATCAACTTTGTATTGTTTCACCCAGTTTCGAAGGGCCGATTCCGTCAGGTCCAGTTCCTTAGCGACCTGACCGATGCTGCGCTCGCCCTCCCTGAACAGCCGGACCGCTTCCTTCTTGAACTCCCCCGTGAACTTCCTGCGTCGTCGTTCTCCCATGGACGCCTCCAGGCGCATTGTCGCGCCTCGGTTGATGTCCACAAAACCCGGGCAGGGTCACTCCAACGAAAATGAAGATGGACAGGGCGATCAGCAACGCTCCGGCAACTAGTGAAGCGCGGCGCTCGAGTTGCTCCGCGCTGGCGAGTGAGTGCCCGTGGAGCTCCCCGTGAATGCGCCACCCAACCACCACGCCACTCGCGGTCTCGATGATCAGGCGCGGGTGCTTCCGGTGTCGGTGCCGTCCGCACGAAGCAACGACCCCTCTAGACGATACTAGTGGACTGTAACATTTAAGTGTTTAGTTGTAATATCTCTCTCATGCGAGGGAGAGCCGTTGTGTTGACTCAAGCGGAACATAGGGAGCTTGGCAAACGAGTTTCGAGCCGTAGCGGTCGAGCGGATGACGCGCGGATCGCTCGGATGTTGCTCTTGCTGGCAGACGGTGCAAGCTATACGCAGGTGCAGCAGACGGTGGGCTGCACGGCGCCTTTTATCAGCAAGTGGAAACGCCGATTCTTGGAGGAGCGTCTGGCAGGTCTGTACGCGCGTCACGAGGGGCGTCCGATTCAAGTGCTCACGCCTCGGATGGAAGCACGGATTCTTTCGTGGACGCAGAAAAAACCGACCGACGGCTCGACTCACTGGAGCACGCGTCGACTTGCGAAGAAGCTGGGAATCCATCACATGATGGTGGCTCGCACTTGGAAAAAGCATGGTCTCCAGCCACACCGAATTGAGCATTACAAGGCCTCCAACGATCCGGATTTCGAGACGAAGGCAGCGGATATCATCGGTCTATATATGAATCCACCTCAGCACGCTGCGGTGTTTTGTATTGATGAGAAAACGGCGATCCAAGCCCTGGATCGACGGGACCCGATCTTGCCGTTGTCTCCCGGGCGGGCCGAGCGACACGGTTTCGAGTACGTCCGGCATGGAACGCTTTCTCTCTACGCCGCCTTCGACACGAAGACGGGGGTGGTTTTGGGCAAGACTGTCCGCCGCCATACCAGCCAGGAGTTCGTCGCCTTCTTGGAGCAGCTGGTTGCGAGCCACAAGCGAAAGCGCGAAATACATGTCATCCTCGACAATCTGTCGGCTCACAAGACCGCCAAGGTCGCACAGTTCCTCGAGGCCAACCCAAAAGTCCGACTCCACTTCACACCCACATATTCCTCCTGGCTGAACAAAATCGAACTCTGGTTCTCCAAGATCGAGCGTGCCCTGATCCATCGAGGCGTGTTCACGTCAACCCACGACCTGACCCGCAAGATCATGCGCTACATTCGCAAGTACAACGAAGACCCCAAGCCCGTGAAGTGGACCTACAACGATCCGTCACGACGCATTAAAACCACTAAACGTTCAGTTGTTACAATCCACTAGTTGGAACGGCACTAGCCTGTCCCGAGCCGCCCTGTCCGCAACCATGCCCGCAGGCGACGCTGGTCGTACAAACGGAAACGGAGCACCACCCAGACCGTAATGGCTAGACCGATGGCCTCGGTGGTGAGGTTGTAGGGGTTCAAGACACTGTAGACCCAATTCTCCAACGGGAGGTCCCGATACCCGAACGTGCCGGTGAAGGGCCACAGGGCAACCCACGGGCGCATCCACATTCGGTCGCAAAGCTGGTGTATCCACAGCGCCAGAACGTAGATGAGGGGCTTGCGCCAGAGGACGAGCACAAGCATCACCAGCAAGTTGACGAGCAGAGAGTGAAAGTAGACCCGCCCGTTGTTCAGCGTCTCCCGAAAGATGACCAACCCGAGCGGTTTGTCTATCAGGTCGGCGAGCAGCGCGAAGAAAATAACCCAGCGCAGATCGGCTTTGGCCATCGCCCAACGAGCGGGGAGCGTGGCCGAGGCGATGTGTCCAAAAACCAGCATAAAAGGCGCGGCCATTCTATGGTCTGGGAACCGATTGTCAACTTCTGAGATATCATGAGCCGAGGATAGTGGAATGATGAGAGCGATCGGGGTGGTTGCCTTTTCACTGGCCTCGTTCCAAGTCCTCCAACCTCTCTTCGTGCCACCACGCTACCGGAGCGGGTCGCTACCCACTCAACCTCCACAGGTCGCGGGAGGCGGCGAAGTGCTGCTGGAGGTGAAGATCGGCCTCGACGGCAACGTGATCCAAGCGTCTACGCTGCGAGCCACGCCGCCGTTTACCGATCTCCTGCTGGAAGCAATCCGCCTATGGAAGTTCGCGCCCGCCGAGCTGGAAGGAAAAGAGGTGGAGTCGGCGGTCCTTGTGGCGGGGCTTTTTCGCCCCCCGACTCTCATCGGTCCGACAGCCGAAGAAGCTCGCCACGATATAGGGGCTGCCACCAACGAGATACCGGTCCCCTACAGCATCGCGGCGCCCGACTATCCGCCGAACGCGTTGGTGGATGCCGTAGTTCTGGTGGAAGCCTTGGTGGAAAGCGACGGTACGGTGAAGCAGGCCCGCGCCGTACGATCGGTGGCTGGCTTCGACGATGCGGCGACGAAAGCGGCGGCTCAGTGGAAGTTTCGTCCCGCTCGCCGAGATGGGAGGCCGGTCGACTCTCTAGCCTATATCGTCTTCGGTTTCCGGCAGCCGGTCACACCGACGGAACCGAATTGACGCACGGCCGCGCGCGGCGGCTCGAACGAGAGTTGGGAACTAGCGACAATTCCAGACAAAAATCTTGCGCGCGCAAGATTTCCGCTGAATCGCGTTACTTTCCTTCACGCGCTCGTGCACGAGAGGGCGGACGATTTCGTCCAAGAGACGATCGAGGCTTCTTGGAGGAGACCATCGCCCAACGGCCACGCCGATTCATTATAGCCAGCGACCTCCCGCGGCGCCCCTTCTCTCCGCGGTCAGTGTTAACCATGTCCCCGGACGTTCTGTTAGCCATGTTCCCGGTTGCTCACCCAAAGCCTACCCCTCTTGACAATATGTCAGAGATCTTCTTCGTCGACGACTCAAGTTGGTGCGCCAGAGAGGCCATCTCCTCGCTCACATTCAGAACACCCACCACCAATACAATCTTCCGACACCGAAAGCACGCATCAACTATCGATGTAATCGAGAAGATATCGCCGAGAAATTCTCGGACCCCTCCGTTTTCGAGAGCATTTCCTCGGATATCGAGCTCGCCGGCCACTATGACTTACTCATGAAGGACCTCGAGCTCTTCCTCACCCGAAAGGCCAAAGTCCATGACCAGGATAACTTCTTCAGACTCCGCTCCATTCCCGGCGTCGGTAAGATCCTCGCCATGACCATGCTCTACGAGATTCACGATATCGCTCGCTTCGAGCGCGTCCAGAACTTCGCCTCCTATGCTCGACTCGTCAAATGCGAGAAAAGCTCCTCAGGGAAAAGACTCGGAACCGGCGGCGCAAAGATCGGGAATGTCCACTTGAAGTGGGCTTTCTCCGAAGCTGCCGTGCTCTTTCTCCGCGCCAACCCACCCGCGCAGCGCTACATCGAGAAGCTTCGAAACAAACACGGGAAGGCCAAGTCCCTTTCCATCCTCGCCCACAAGCTGGGCCGAGCCGTCTACTTCATGATCAAGCAGAAAAAACCCTTCTCCATCGAAGCTTTTCGCATGGCTTGACGGGGAGCAAGCGCGGCAAGCCCGACGTCTAATAACTGGAGCCAAACCAGGGATCAGACCACAACGATGCCCTCCTTCAAACTGTGCCCTTCGAGCACCCAGCCGCATCGTAGTTACACGCCCCGGCAGCCCCTCCGCGTGATTGGCGCCTCGCTTGCTCCCCGACCAACAACTTTTCGCTCGCGGGCTCGTGGTCTCCTGCGGTCAAGTCTTAATTTTCCTGTCAAATCTCCGTACGGTTCCCCGCGCTCGGTTAAGCTGCTGATTCCTCCGACGTGCCTTGCGGGAGAAGCTCGTTGCGAAGCTCCTCGACTTTCCTAGCGGCGAAGACATCCATCCTCACGCCGCGCCATTTGTTTGCGACGGCCAAGAGCACAGCGAACGAGAGTTTCATCGCGGCCTCCTCGGTGAAGAAGTGAGGAATGACCTTTGTGCGACGTTTGTGCTCTCCGAACGTGCGCTCAAGTAGATTCGACGTGCGAAGCCTTTTGTGATGCGCCGCAGGAAGGCGTAGCGCCTGAAGACACGCTTCGAGGGTCTCTTCCATGCACTTCATCGCGCTCGGGAATCGTTGACGGTACCGAGCGATCACCTCCCGACCCTTCTTCAGCCCTTGCTCGTAGCTGTTCGCATGGAACGACTCAAGGATGGCCGCCTTGAGTTCGTCGCGCACTTCCTTCGGAGCCTTGCCCAGGATGTTCTCGAGGCGGTGCTTCTGGCAACGTTGCTTGAGGCTTCGAGGGAAGACCTCTGCGATCGCTTTGAGCACTCCAGGATTCCCGTCCGTCACGATGAGCAACGGCTCCCTCATTCCTCGGGCCACTATCTCCTGCAAGAACCCCTTCCAGTTCTCGTAGGATTCTCGGTTGCCGACACCGATATGAAGAAGAACTCGCGTCCCATCAGCGCGATAGCCGGTCGCAACGAGGATGGGCTCTTTTCTCTCCGCTCCTTGGTGGTAGCGCAGGTACGTGCCGTCGAGCTCGAGATACAACAGCTTCTCGTTCGAGAGATCCCGTTTTCGAAACGCCTCGAAATCCTCCGACAGACACCGTGTGACCCGGCTCACCACCGACTTCGAGACACCCGTGCCGCTCAGCACGTCCGCGAACGTCGCCTCAATGTCACGCGTCGACATCCCGTGGACGTACATCCGCGCGATCAGTTCATCGAGTTTCTCGGTCCGGCTCACGTAGGCGTCGAGAATCTTTGACTGAAACACCTTCTCTGTTTCTCGTACCCGCGGCACTTGCACCGTCACCGCTCCCTCGCCCGTGAGGACCCGATGCGACTCATACCCGTTGCGTCGTCCCTTCTCCTTCGTCGTTGCCGGAGCGTTCTCATAGTAGTTTCGACCCAACGCCTCCGTCACCTCGCGCTCCAACGCATATTGAAGCATCATCTGAGCTCCCGACCGGACGATCTCCGAGAGATTCATCTCCCCAAATACCAGTTGTTCCTCGAACTGCTTGAGCAATCGCTGACTCGGTAGTACCTTTCCCATGATGTATGGTTCTCCTTTTCTGTCCCCATGACGGGGACGGGTTTGAGCTTGGGGAACCATACATCGTTTTTCTTTGACAGGAATCTTAAGACATCACCTCTCCTGCAGCTCTGCCCCTCACCCTACCCCGGTTCTAACGAACCCGAGCTCGCTCGAGGTCCTACCCCTTTGATTGGGGCGGTACGAGGGAACCCATGTGTTTCTAGCGCCGCAGGACGCTCCACCGTTCCTGCACCGTCAACGGCCGAAGCTTCATCCCTTCACCGCTGTGACAGCTGAGCCTCTATAGGTGTTTGGTACTTCGGCTTCACGTACCCGCTCCTGGAAACGAAGTCAGAGCAAATCTAGCGAGCCTTCGGCATCGTCACAGGTACGCGCGCGTGCCTTCGGCAGAGATCCCCTCTACCTCTTGACACACGGGGGCCTGATAGGGGTTAGACCGGCCGTTCTTACTTGCCGCCCTTCTTCCCGTATTTGACGAGCTCCTCACGAACAACACTCCTTAGGGTGTCCGCGAGACGATCATCGCTCAAATTCATGTACTCCCGCAGCGCATTGTTGATCAAGGTCTGGTAGTTCCCCCCGCCGGCTGCGTGAACTTGCTTGCGAAACCACCGCAAGACGTCATCGTCAATTCGAATGGTAATACGGGTCTTACCCGGTGGTGCCTTGAGAACGGCCCCACGTTTCCCTCGACTGAAGTCGTACTCTTTCTTCATAAGGCTAGCCTTCGTAACTCTGGCGCTCCCTTGGCGTCGCTCTCCTCGCAGAGATGACCCCTACCCGCTCCCCGCGCCAGGCGTAGACGACGACTAGGAGGCGGCCGAGCGCATCCATCCCAATGGTGACAGACATACCGATCTTCACCGGTACTTTCGTCCCGCACAGTAACTGCGAGTTCGTCGTCAAGGACAGTGACAGCGTCAGCGAAGTCAACGCCGTGCTTGTTGAGGTTTGAGGCGGCCTTGCGGCCGTCCCATTCAAAGTCCACCCGTCAATTATATGTACAAACGTACATATAGTCAAGAGAAGACTCCTGGCGAGGCTAGCTCGGTCTAACAGCAGCGATGAGCGGCGGCACGGCAGTATCCTTCCCGAAGGCTCACCGCGATAATTAAATCAACCACCGGCTTAAGCCGGTGGATTGCGCGGGCGCGTCGACTGGAAGTCGACTTCATGCGCCCGCTTCATTCTCGACGTGACCCTGCCCGGGTTTTGTGGACATCAACCGAGGCGCGACAATGCGCCTGGAGGCGTCCATGGGAGAACGACGACGCAGGAAGTTCACGGGGGAGTTCAAGAAGGAAGCGGTCCGGCTGTTCAGGGAGGGCGAGGGCAGCATCGGCCAGGTCGCTAAGGAACTGGACCTGACGGAATCGGCCCTTCGAAACTGGGTGAAACAATACAAAGTTGATCACGGTGAAGGTCCACGCGAGGCTCTGACGACGGCGGAACGTGATGAGCTCCGTTCGCTACGGCGTCGAGTGCGTACGTTGGAGCAAGAGCGAGAAATATTAAAAAAGGCGGCGGCCTTCTTCGCGAAGGAAAGCGAATGAGATTCATTCACGCGGAGCGGGCCAACTACCCGGTGCGGGTGATGTGCCGAGTTCTGAGGGTATCGACCAGCGGCTACTACGCTCAGATGAAGCGCGCGCCCAGCAAGCGACAGTGTGAGGATGGGAAGCTGAAGCTGCGCATCCTCTCGACCTTTTGGCCGTACCGTCGGGGCCGTCCCGGCCGGGCTCGCCCCTTTAAGCTCACCACCCCGTCCGCTTCGAAGCGCTTCACCCAAAGGTGAGCATTGGTGTAATGCAGTCCTGTCTGTTCGGCGGCCTCACTCAGGCTGCAGCCCGCCGCCAGTTCCCAGATAAGCCGGCAACGACGGAAAACTGCAGTGGGAGTATTCTCCGCGCGAAGAAGTCGCTGCACCTGTACGTCATCCTCGACATCTTCTCCCGCTACGTGACGGGCTGGATGCTGGCTCACCGCGAAAGTGCCGAGCTCGCACGCCGCCTCATCGCCGAGAGCTGTCGCAAGCAGGACATTGAACCGGGTGAGCTCACCCTCCACGCGGATCGCGGCAGCTCGATGCAAAGCAAGCCCGTAGCCTTGCTCCTAGCCGACCTCGGCGTGACCAAGACTCACTCGCGACCTCATGTCTCGAACGACAATCCCTACTCCGAGTCTCAATTCAAGACGCTGAAGTATTGCCCTCAGTTCCCGCAGCGGTTCGGTTCCATCGAGGATGCTCGCCTGTTCTGCCGTAACTTCTTCGGCTACTACAACCACGAACACCGACACTCGGGAATCGGTCTCATGACTCCAGCCGTCGTTCATCATGGGCGCGCGGAAAAACTCACCACGGCTCGACGCCAGACCCTCGTCCAAGCTCAGCGGGCTCACCCCGAACGATTCGTTCGCGGAACCCCTCAACCTCCCGTTTTGCCTCCTCAGGCCTGGATCAACCCTCCGCCGGAAAAAACAACGCACCAGGAGGCTGAAACAGCGACTTGCTCGGGGTGGTCCATACCTGAGCTACCCCCTGTTTCCACTCCTTGTGGCGCGTTCGCGATCGAAGCGGACGTGGACCGCGACGTCGTCATGAGCCCGGCGACACCAATCGAGGCTCACTAAATGCAACACGCGGGTGTCTCAATGTCGTTGACACGTTCCGACGCGTGAGCAGGCAGAGCAAGCATGCGGGCAGTTTCTCAACGATTATGGTGCCAAGTATCAGAAGGCGGTTGCCTCGCTTATCGACAACCAGAAGCAACTGCTGAGCTTCTTCGACTTCCCGGCCGAGCATTGGGAACATATCCGCTCGGCAACCCGATCGAATCCGTATTCGCGACGCTTCGATTGCGCCAGCGGGTGACCAAAGGTGCGGGCTCGCGAGCCAAGGCGCTGTGGATGGCCTACAAGCTTTTGTACATGGCGAGCCTACGATGGAGGCGCGTCAACCCACCCGAGCTCGTCGCGCGGGTGTTGCTTGGAGAGAAGTTCGTTGATGGTTTAGCCGAAACGAAGAACGTGGGGAACGCCGCTTGACCGATTCACGATCCACAACTTTTGACAATATCTCGACAGTACCCTCGAATATGCCGAAAGTCTTACTCTTCGTGGACAACTCAAACATCTTCATTTCGGCTAAGGATGAGGCTTTTCGTCGCGAAGGCAGGCCAGCCAGGGACCAGATCCGGCTGCAATTCGATCTACTGCTTCAGCTCGCACTCGCCGGTAGACTTCTAGCCAACGCATTCGTCGTCGGTTCAATACCTCCCGAGCAGCGTGCTGTATGGGAGCAGCTCGAGACTGCCACTGGTATACGCCCGGAACTTTACGAGCGCGGTCAGTTCTCAGGTGGAGAGCAAGGACTTGATCAGTGCCTGCAGGTCCACATGCTTCGGGCGATCAGCGACCATCGTGACCCTCAGATCGCTATCCTGATGACCGGCGACGGTCGAGGGTACGACGATGGTGTTGGCTTTCACGCGGACATGGAGCGGATGCACGCGGCAGGTTGGGGCGTCGAGGTCGTCAGCTGGGAGAGGTCGTGCCGTCGGACCTTGCGTGAGTGGGCAACTGCAAAGGGGAAGTTTATTCCCCTAGATGACTACTACGAGTCGGTGACCTTCTTGGAAGGCGGTCGACGGTCAACGTCGTTAGACTTGTCGCACCGCGCGGTAGCTGTTCCTCAAATCGGCCCTGTACAGCAGGCGAGATTGACCGCCAAGACGGAATCAGATGCTGAGGTTCTTGCTTTGCGGCAGGAGCTCGAAGCACTGAAAACCAAGACCCGCGCGAAGGCCAAAGGCAAGGCTAAGTACAAGAAACGGATGGCTAGAGCCAAATCCACGACCTCGTCCTGTGCCAAAACTCGGCCCTTTTGAAATAGGCCATAAATCAGCGACTTAGTGTCTGTGTTTGCGACCGTGCCAAGGGCCGTAGGCTCTACAATCGTCTTGGGCGGACGGGTCGTCACCATGCAGACGACCACCTGGTCGAGAGCGAATATCCAAGCGTGTTCCTGAAGCTGTGTTTCCACGCTACACCGGTCGAGTCCACCGAGGGGCCACCGTCCCGGCCACAATCTAGGCGGTAGTTGAGAATGCCCCCAAGTCGCTCTCGCGACACGATGGGGCCAGCGTCAGTCGGGCTTGCCGGCAGAGGTGTGATGAGCTCGTTGCCGAGACCTTGGTGGTTCCGTTCGGTGTGATAGTGCACGACGTATTCGGTTACTGCTGTCCGCAGGTGTCGCTCACTGAGAGGTACGAAGCGGTCGAGACACTCTCGACGTAATGGAGAGAACGAATCTTTCCGCATATGCGTTCAGATTCGGACTATTAGCGGGAAGGCAGAGGGGCTTCACGCCTGAACCTCTCAACAGCCCACGTACCGCCTCGGTGAATAGCGGGTCCCGGTCGTGGATGAGGTACCGCTTGCAAGGAGGAAACCATCCCACATGTCCGTGAGGTTTCTTACCACCTGCTTCATCCACTCCCCGTTTGGGTCCGAGCTTATCCCACCAATGCACACGCAGCGAGTGACGATATCCTGTGACTTCAAGTTTGAAGCGCACCATTCGTTAGAGCCCATGGAAACGTTCCTCCGGGGTGCGGTAGCCGAGTCTCTTGCGGGGCCGTGAGTTGAGCTTGTTTGCGATACGATCGCAGTCGCGTTGCGTGAGCGCTGCTTGGCTGGTGCGGGGGATGTCCCGCCGGATGTTGAATTTGGGGTAGCGGCGGCTCCTTGGCCGGCCTAAGAATAGGTCTGCCAATAAACCGTCTCCAGAGGGGGACAAGGAGCCACCAATGCCTAGGAAATCGAAGAAGCCAGTAAGAAAGCAAACGCACTCGCCTACGGGCAAGGTAGTTGGCCAAGTCGGTCAGATACTGCTACCGATGATAGCTGGGATCGCGGCCACGAAGGCGGATCTGACGGAATGGGTGTACGAGCAAGGACTGACAGCTCTGCACCTACTGCTCAGAGAGGACGCCGAGGAGATCGCGGGGCTCAAGGGCAAGCACGAGAAGGAGCGAACTCATAACCACTGTGGGAGCACGAACGGAGAGCTGAGCTTCGGTGGTCGTCGCATCCAAGTGTCGCGACCTCGAGTTCGCTCGAAGTCGGGCGAGGAGGCGTCGCTTCCACACTTCGAAGCCTTCCGCGAAGAAGACCCGCTTCCAGAGCGAGTGTTGAATCAGATCTTGGTGGGGGTATCGACCCGAAATTACGAATCGAGTCTGGACAAACCCACGGCCAAGTTGAAGTCTCGTGGCACGAGTAAGAGTGCCGCCAGCCGTCACCTCGTGAGCCAGACGACTAAGAAGCTCGAGGAATACCTGTCTCGGCGGCTAGAGGAGTTCGAGCTTGCGGCACTGATGCTGGATGGCCTTGAGGTGGCCGGACAGACCGTCGTCGTAACTCTCGGTATCACAATAGATGGAACGAAGGTGCCCCTGGGTATATGGCTGGGCTCGACGGAGAACTCTCGGGTGTGCACCGCGATGTTGCAGGACCTTATCGAGCGAGGCTTGCGCGTCGATGAGTCGATTCTCTGCGTAGTGGACGGAGGCAAAGGCATCCGCAAGGCACTCGTCGACGTTTTGGGGGACCTCGCGGTCATCCAAAGGTGCCAGATCCATAAACTCCGGAATCTTCGCTCGTACCTTCCCAAGTCTCGTCACGCCTACGTGTTCCAGACGATGAAGGAAGCCTACAAATGCAAGAGTGCCGACAAGGCGCGCAAGCGACTTCAGGCATTGGTGTCGTGGCTCGAGCGAAACGGCTACGACGAAGCTGCCGGAAGCCTTCGTGAAGGGATGGAAGAGACACTCACGGTCGTGAAGCTCGCGCTGCCCGCCTTACTTCGTCAGTCTCTTGCCACGACGAACGCCATTGAGAATCTCAACGGAACCATTCGCAGAGTATCGAGAAACGTCAAGCGTTGGTAGAGTCCTTCCATGGTTCGCCGATGGACCGCTCTTGGCGTCGTCACCGCGCAGAAAAAGTTCCGGCGTATCAAAGGCTATCGCCATATGGGCGCTCTCGTTCACGCGCTTAGAAGCAAACAGAAATCTCTTGACAGCGATGAGTTTGACTGCCTAAGAGTATTCACAGGTGCCGCCGCTACCCGACCAAATTCAACAGCGGCCGGGACATCCCCCTGGTGCGCTTCGGCAGGTATTGTCGTAGCAGGCCATTGAAGTTCTCGTTGCTGCCTCTCTCCCATGAGTGATAGGGAGTTGCGAAGTAGAACTTGACGCCGGTCGCTTCCTCGACGGATTCGTAGTCGTGGAACTCCGTACCATTGTCCGCGGTGATCGTCTTGACCTGCTCCGGCACCCGCCGGAGCAACATCTTCGTTCGCTGACTAGTGCTGAACATGGTGCGGTCGGACAGCTTGCCGATCAGCGCATAGCCCGTCTTTCGTTCCACGAGCGTGGTTACGCAGTCCGGCGCGCCTTTTCCTACCACGGTGTCGATCTCCCAGTGGCCAACGGCACTGCGCTTGTCGACACAAGGCGGCCGCTCGGAGATATGACGCTTCCCGGCCAGGTGGCCTCGGCTGTCATAGCTGTTGTGGCGCTTGCGTCTAAGTTTGGGCGAGCATCGAAGGTGGCGGTATAGATGTCCTCCGGCCTCCTTGTCCCGCCAGACGTGGGTGTAGATCGTCTCGTGGCTGATCGAGAGCTCGCCGTGAAGGCGCAGGTGGCCGGAGATCTGCTCTGGGCTCCAGTCAGCCTTAAGCTTTTTCTCCACAGCTGGTCAGCAGTTTGTACCTTTCCAAAGGCGGCTTGAATCCGCCATCGCGGTCTGATAGGTATTCCAGTTTAGCGGAAGAAGTCGCGATGGACTGGAAGACCGTGCTGAGCTCGTCGTGTCCAAAAACACAAACGAACTCAAGACCGTCGCACCCGGATGTTTCGGACTAGACGTGTCTACGCTGGGTTCGCCAATGGAAGCTAGAATCCTCGGGCACATGATTCATAAGACGCCGGTGGCGTCGTCAGGTCGATCGGCGCGAAGCAGCCGATCATGGCAGGTCTAGACCGCGCAATCAACGCTGGATTGATTTTTTGCGGAGTACAGGCCTAGGTTACAACGAAGGATAATAGGCTTATCACGAAACCGATGACAAGCGCTCTTGACGCTCCTCCCCCGCGAACAAAGAAGCTTTGGAACCACTGGGGCCAAGCGGCGGTGGTAGCTTCGAGCGCGGCTGCGGTGTGGCTGCTTCCCGAAACGGTCGCGGCTGAAGACATCTACCTGCGAGCAGGGATTGGCCTAGACCGGCCGGCCGAAACCCAATTCACCGACGAGGACTGCTCAAGCGTTTTCCCAGCCGCTCTTTACGGTTGCGGCACGGGCGGCGACGGCGCGCCGCTCCGTTCGGTTGGGAACTTCAGTACGGCTGCGGGCCTTGAGCTTGGGCTCGGTTACGCCGTTGCCCCCTCCGTCAGACTAGAGACTCTAGTTGAATATTGGCCGCGATTGACTTTCGATGGTCGTGCTAACTTCCTAGACCCCGAACGCCTGCAATCGGTTTCCACGGACCTATCCTCTCTCTCCGGGATGCTGGCCGCTTATGTTGATCTCCCGGAATTGGGTTTACACAAGCTCGGCCCGTTCAGCCCATTCATCGGCGGAGGCATCGGGGTCGCCCGAGTTGCAATCGGTGAGACGCGCATGACGTTCCCAAAGACGACGACCATCATTCCGGGCACCAGCCGGAGTGGTTTGACCTGGATGTTGACAGCCGGACTGGGGATGTCGTTGGGCGAGCGGACGACGCTCGAACTCACCTGGCGTTATACGGATTACGGCGTCATCGAAACCGGCGAAGGTGAAGGCTTGGTAGAATGGCGCGACGGAAGCCGGGAACCGTTGGCGCTCGATCTAGCCCCGACACAGGCGAAATTGAGGAACCACGGGCTTCGACTGTCCCTGCGTTACGCGTTCTGATTGGCGCTATTGCACGATTCAACCCGTGAGACGGAGCTGAACCGCCCCGGGTTTTCCGGAGACTGTTTTAGTTGAGTCTCGCCATCTCCAGCGAGCCCGTCGTGTCCAAAAACACAAACGATAGCGGCCTGTTGGTCACGCTGGAGCCAACCAGCGATGGCGACGACCAACAAGGTTCAGGGCTGGCTCTGCCTCCTCATGACCGAGGATTCTAGCTTCCATTGGCCAACCAAGCCCGTCCTGTCCGAAAACGCGAACGGAGCGGCAAGGTCGAATCCTAGAGGCGTTCTCAAAACTCGCGGAGACCAGCCGACGCGGTACTGGCTCTGCGATAGGCGACCCCGAGCAGAAGGTCGAAGAAGATCCGAAATCTGTCCTCGCCCAGTTCCGAAACGACTACTACCCGCGCATCGCTGTGACCGTAGATATGATCGCCACGGGCACCGACGTCAAACCGCTCGAATGCCTGCTCTTCATGCACGACGTCAGGAGCCGCAACTATTTCGAACAGATGAAAGGCCGCGGCACCCGCACACTCGACCATGACGACCTCAAGAAGGTTTCGCCCTCAGTCGCCTGCGGCAAGACGCACTATGTGATTGTCGACGCCGAAGGAACAGACCATCGACCATGAGAGCCTCGACACCGTGCTCCGGGCCGAATGGGATGGCGACGCCAAGGAGAATGCAGAGGCGATGGCACAGGACTTCCAGCAATATCTGGAAGCCAACTGCGACGAAATCGAAGCCCTGACCATCTTCTACGCCCAGCCGCATCGGCGCAGACAGCTGACTTACGCGATGATCCGCGAGGTGTTTGACAGACTGAAGAACGATAAACCCCGCCTCGCCCCATTGCGAGTTTGGCAGGCCTATGCCCTGCTCGACGACTACAAGGGTCGGCAACCCGCCAGCGATCTGACAGCGCTCGTGGCGCTGATCCGCCGCGTCTGCGGCATTGATGCGAAGGTCTCGCCCTATTCAGAAACCGTGCGTCGCAATTTCCAGAACTGGATCATGACGCGACATAGTGGCAGCGGACAGAAATTCAATGAGGAGCAGATGTCATGGCTGCGCATGATTCGCGACCACATCATCAGCTCCTTTCATATGGACAGCGACGACCTCGACATGGCTCCGTTCGATGCCAAGGGCGGTATGGGGCAGATGTACAAGCTTTTCGTGGATCGGATGGATGATGTGATTGACGAACTTAACGAGGCATTGGCGGCATAACGTGAGAGAAGAACTACCCAAAACCTGGGTCTACGCTCGCCTTGATCAGGTAGCCACAGTTGTTGCTGGTAATCCTGCACCTCAAGGAAACGAATATTTTGACGGCGGTGCACATAACTTCGTCCGAGTGCATGATATGGGAGAAAATTGCAACAGTACCTTTTTAAGTAAAACACGTGACCTCATTAACGACAAAGCGGCGACAAAGTTACGCCTATTTCCTTCAGGAAGCATTTTATTTACAAAAAGCGGCGCTTCGACATTACTAAATCAAAAAGCGATTCTCGCAAAAGATAGTTATGTCGTAAGTCATATCGCGGTAGCGATACCATTTAGTGGCTTAGAAAATAAGTGGATATTCCACTTCCTCAAATTGGTTGATTTAGGGACGCTAGCTCATGCCACCAACATGCCTTCGCTTCCTCTTTCCCGTGCAAAAACAATTGAAATTCCGGTAGCACCAGCTAACGAGCAAGTCCGAACGGTAGAAAAAATCGAAACGCTCTTTTCCGAGCTGGACAAGGGCATCGAGAGCCTGAAGACGGCGCGCACACAACTGGCAACCTACCGCCAAGCCGTCCTCAAGCACGCCTTCGAAGGCAAGCTAACGGCGCAATGGCGCGAAGAGAACAAAGACAAGCTTGAAAAACCCGAGCCATTGCTCGCTCGCATCAAGCGAGAGCGGGCGTCGCGCTACGAGCGGCAACTCAAAGAGTGGAGAGCTGACGTCAACAAATTGGAAAGTTGTGGTAAGCAAGGCAAGAAACCTTCGAAACCTAGAAAAACGGCCGATTTGCCTAGGTTGGGCTCCGGCGAACTCGCGAAGCTTCCGCCGTCGCCCGAAGGCCATGCATATACCTATTTGGCTAACCTAGGCGAACTGGGACGCGGAAAGTCGAAGCACAGGCCGCGAAACGCACCCGAACTCTTCGGGGGACCGTATCCCTTCATCCAGACAGGGGAAATCAAGGCGGCTGGTCGCATCATCGGTGACCACTCTCAAACCTACAGCGAACTTGGCCTTGAGCAAAGCAAGCTTTGGCCGGGAGGGACGCTGTGTATCACTATCGCGGCGAATATCGCTGAGACAGCCTTTCTCGGATTTGACAGTTGCTTTCCTGACAGCGTTGTAGGCTTCACGGCTACGAAAACTTTGGTCTTGCCAGAATACGTAGAGCTGTTCATCAAGTCGGTTCGCACACGGATTGAGGCTTACGCACCGGCAACAGCGCAGAAGAACATCAACCTGACCACACTCGAGAATCTTGTTGTTCCTCTGTGTTCGTTACAAGAGCAACAAGTACTCGTTGATCAACTTGAGGCGGTTCTCTCCGTGATAGATGCTCAAAATGGATTGCTCGACAATCAGCTACTTAAATCCGACGCCTTGCGCCAGTCGATTCTGAAGAAAGCCTTCGCCGGTCAACTCGTCGCCCAGGATCCGCACGACGAACCGGCATCCATTCTACTGAACAGGATCAAGGCCGAAAAAGAGAAGACTGTGAAGAACAAAACCCCAAAGAAGAAAAATAAAAGGGAAACTGCCGCGTGAACACCGCGCCCATTGTTTCCAAAGTCTGGAGTTTCTGTACCACGCTGCGCGATGACGGAGTCGGCTATGGCGACTACCTGGAGCAGCTCACCTATCTGATCTTCCTCAAAATGGCCGACGAGTACGTCAAACCGCCTTACAATCGCAATGTCGATGTCCCCGCCGAATACAACTGGCAAAGCTTGAAATCGAAGAGGGGCTCAGAACTCGAAGACCACTACATTGCCCTGCTTCACGAGCTCGGCACCAAGACGGGCATGCTGGGGCAGATCTTCACCAAGACCCAGAACAAAATCCAGGACCCGGCGAAACTGTATCGCCTTATCGACATGGTCGACGACACCGAGTGGGTCACCATGGGTGCCGACATCAAGGGCGATATCTACGAAAACTTGCTGGAGCGAAACGCCGAGGACACCAAATCAGGTGCCGGCCAGTATTTCACGCCGCGCGCGCTCATCCGTGCCATGGTCGAATGTGTACGGCCCGAACCGGGCATGCTCATCGCCGACCCTGCCTGTGGCACGGGCGGTTTCTTCCTAGCCGCCTACGACTTTATTACCAATCCTGACAACTTCAAGCTCGACAAGAAGCAGAAGGCGTTCCTGAAGCACGAGGCGTTTCATGGCTACGAGATCGTCGCCAACACGCGCCGCCTGTGCCTGATGAACATGTTCTTGCACAACATCGGTGAGATTGAGGGCGGCGCGCCCATATCGCCGAATGACTCGCTTGTGGCCGATGCTGGCAAGCGCTTTGACTATGTGCTCGCGAACCCGCCTTTCGGCAAGAAGAGTTCAATGAGCTTCACGAACGAAGAAGGCGAACAGGAAAAGGACGACCTGACCTACAACCGGCAGGACTTCTGGGCGACTACCTCGAACAAACAGCTCAATTTCGTACAGCACATTCGCACGATGCTAAGAACCACGGGCCGCGCTGCCGTCGTAGTGCCGGACAACGTGCTGTTTGAAGGCGGCGCCGGAGAGACGATCCGCAAGAAGCTGCTGGACAACACTGACTTGCACACGATCCTGCGCCTTCCGACCGGCGTGTTCTACGCTCAAGGGGTCAAGGCGAACGTCATTTTCTTCGACAACCGGGAGGCCAGCCCCGATCCCTGGACGAAGCAAGTTTGGTACTACGACTACCGTACTAACATCCACCACACGCTAAAGAAGAAGCCCATGCGCTTTGACGATCTCGCGGACTTCGTCAACTGCTACAACCCGCAGAACCGGCACAAGCGCAAGGCGACCTGGGACGAGAAGGATAGACCGGAAGGCCGTTGGCGCAGCTACAGCTACAAGGAGCTTAGAGCGCGCGACAAGACCAACCTCGACATCTTCTGGCTCAAGGACAAGAGCCTGACGGACCTGGACAACTTGCCGGAGCCCGACGACCTTGCCGAAGAGATCATCGAAACTCTCGCGGCTGGCTTGAATAGTTTTCGCGAGGTGCTCGCCGGTTTGCGGCAAGGTTCACCGGGGGACGAGCGACGCCCCAGACGGCGCACGCGATGAGCGCCGCGACGGGCATGTTCAAGTTTTCCACGGCCTGACGGCCACCCCGAATGAATGAAACGCGGTAGTCTCTGTAGGTGGGTGCTTTCGCAATTAAGTGTTGGCGGCCAGCCCCTAACCCGTCTGCGTGCTAGAGTTTGAACCAGAATTTCGAAGACACAGTTCTCTCATCGTCAGGGCCAAGCCGAAGTGAAGAATCGCAGATGTCTCAATCTCGCATGTCCGTTGCGGGGCAAAGTCAGTTCCGGAAACATCGTTCGCCATGGATTCTACCGAACCAGGTCCGAGAAACGCCGTCGATACCGGTGCGGCGAGTGCGGAAAGACGTTCTCTTCGACGGAAGGTACGCTCTATTACCCGTGAGGTCAAAATACTCATGCGGCTTCCCGATGGTAGAAACGTAGCAGTCCGCCAAGCCGTTCACGGGAGCGCACCTTGCGCTCGGACTGAGGTAACTGTTCGATGGCTGGGAACAGCAGTAGATTCTTGTGCCTTCTATTTATTCATCCGCGCGCACCGAACTTGATTAATCTCCGGTCTGCCAGCACCATGCCGGTATGATTTCGTCGTTGGTTCCCGCTCTCATCTCTGCCTTCAAGGCTCGTCGCGAGCTGGCTCTCGAGAATGTCGCTCTTCGGCAGCAGCTCGCCGTTCTCCGTCGTTCGGTGAAACGGCCGCGGCTCTCGAATGTCGACCGCGGGTTTTGGGTGCTGTTGCGCAGAATCTGGACTGACTGGGAGAGCGTCCTCGTCATCGTGAAACCTGAGACGGTCGTCCGCTGGCACCGTTGTGGGTTCAGACGATATTGGACTTGGAAGAGCCGACGGCGTAGGCCCGGACGACCAGGCGTCGCTCCCGAAATATGTGAGCTGATACGGAACATGAGCAGGGCCAACCCCGCCTGTGCCAAAACTCGGCCCTTTTGAAATAGGCCATAAATCAGCAACTTAGTGTCTGTGTTTGCGACCGGGCCAAGGGCCGTGGGCTTTACAATCGTCTTGGGCGGGCGGGTCGTCACCATGCAGATGACCACCTCGTCGAGAGCGAATATCGAAGCATGTTCCTGGTATGCGTTCAGATTCGGACTATTGGCGGGAAGGCGCAGGGGCTTCACGCCTGAATCTCTCAAGAGCCCACGTACCGCCTCGGTGAATAGTGGGTCCCGGTCGTGGATGAGGTATCGCTTGCCAAGGAGGAAACCATCCCACATGTCCGTGAGGTTTCTTGCCACCTGCTTCATCCACTCCCCGTTGGGGTCCGACGTTATCCCACCGATGCACACGCAGCGAGTGGCGATATCGATGACAAACAGGACATGGTAGCGGACGAGCCCGAACGGGTTCACAACCTCGACGGTGAACAGGTCTGTCGCAGCGATGGCGCCCCAATGAGCCTTGATGAAGGTGCTCCACGACATGCTCTTGCCCCGCTCCGGGGCAGGAGCGATACCGTGCTCGGCGAGGATCCTCTTGATGGTGTTGCGTCCGAGTTCATGTCCTAGGTTCTTGAGTGCGCCTCGCAGGCGCGTATATCCCCACGTCGGGTTCTCCCGCGCCACGCGCACAATGAGCTCACGGATGTCCTTCGCCGTCGGAGATCGGCCTGGGCTCCGGTTCTTGCTGCCATCGTACTTGGCTGCGATGAGGCAGCGGTACCAACGCAGAAGCGTAGCGGGTGTGGCAACGGACGCAATCTGGGCCAGCGCCTCGCGGCCCAAAGCCTGGGCCTTGACCGCGAGCCTGCGCCGCTCGTCGTCCGAGAGCCTGAGACGCTTGCCCCGAAGCCCGGCTCGGAGCACACGGTTCTCCTCTTGCTGGTAGTCGATCACATCCTGCTGCTGGCGGTTGACCCAGCCAGCTGGAACGAGCAGTAGGAATTGCACGTGGTACGTCATCATGGATCTGAAGATAACACCCTCGGGCCAGACGATTGTAAAGCCCACGGCCCTTGGTCCGGTCGCAAACACAGACACTAAGCTGCTGATTTATGGCCTATTTCAAAAGGGCCGAGTTTTGGCACAGGACGGGATCCGCAAAGCGCTGAAACCACTGCTCGGTGAGGAGCACCTATCGAAGAGCGCGGTGTCTCGCGTGGTTAGCCGGCTGAAGGAGCGCTTCGAGGAATGGCAGAACCGTGCTCTCAGCGAGGAGGTCTACGCGATCGTTTACCTGGACGGCTTCCACCTGAAAGTGCGGATGGCGAAACGTGTGATCAGCGTACCCGTACTGGTCGCGCTCGGGGTCGCGCCAGACGGGCACAAACGTCTGTTGTCATTGCGTCTGGCGGTGAGCGAAGCCTCGACGCATTGGGGCTCCGTGCTGGAGGGACTCCAGGCTCGAGGACTCCGGGCTCCCAAGCTAGTGATCAGCCTACGAATTCCCTCGTGCCATGTGGAAATCGATTCGAACGACCAATGCTCTGGAGAATCTCAACCGCGAGTTTCGACGCCGGACGAAAACCCAAGCGTCGTTCTCCAGCGAGGAGTCCGCGGTCGCTTTGCTGTTTGGGCTTATCGCCTCTGGCCAGATTCAACTACGACGCCTCGACGGCTACCAACGTCTGAGCGAGGTTCTCGAACGCGCGGAGGTTGCCGCCTGATATGATACTCTGATGACGGAGTAGAGGGTGCCGTTCTTTTTCCACGGACCTCGGGACACATCCGATCAGCTCGGTAGGGTCGAGGGCTGGCGCGGTGCTCCGTAGGCGCGGCCTATCTGTTTCTCCCCGTTTCCGGGGATATCCCGGCCGCTGTTGAATTTGGTCGGGTAGCGGCGGCACCTGTGAATACTCTTAGGCAGCAAACTCATCGCTGTCAAGAGATTTCTGTTTGCTTCTAAGCGCGGTGCTTGCGCTGTTTACTGTTGGTGATGTGTACGCATCCATTTGCAAAAAAGGCGCTTACGCTCTATTTAGCGCGCAGCGAAGGTCACGAGCGCTATTTTGGCTGTAATTTAATGCAGCGTAAAGTCTTAGCGTCATCTTACCAACACTTGATGGCGGAAGCACCAAGCGACGGATGACCTTCTGGTAGAATTAGAATCCATCCGTGACGATCAGGGGAAGACGTCCGAAATTCATCCGCTTCGAAAGGTCGCGAAACAGAGCGTGAGTGTTCCGGTAGCTTCGCCTTCCCGTCACCGTCGATGGCCAGAGCCGAGACCAGACCTCGATCGTAACGAAGACCCAACTCGGCGTCTTCTTGTTGCCCGCGAACGTGCGAATCTCGTCGGCTTGAAGCTCTTCGGCAGCGAAGCCAGCGATCCTATCTGTGATTGAATCGACGACACACTTGGGCTGCCTTCTCGAGCCAGCGGGCGACGGTGTTCCAGGCAATCCCTTTGATCCTGGAAATCGCGGAAATGCTGACACCCTCGACTCTGAGAGCGATGACCACATCGAAAGTAGCTCTTCGATGTTGGAGACGGTAGTAGGGCGTGCCTTTCGTCGAAGAGAACGGTTACGCTATTCCTATTTCCACAAGAAGCGGGACGGATCCCAAGGAGGTGTCGAGTGGGTCAAATCAATCTGAGTCGAGTCATCCTCGGCGGTTTTCTGGCCGGGCTGATGACTCACTGCAAGCCACCTGCTGGCGCAGTGGCGCCAGTTTTCGATGTAAGCAGAGTGATAGCTGACGGTAGTTTCGAAATTGGCACTCTCGAGTCCTCACAAATGTTAGACTGCGATTTCCTTAGGTTCTTCTCGTTCAGCACGACAGTCTTAGGTGACATCGAGGCCGTTGTTGACTGGAATCGAAGTTCCAACAGGCTTGACGCCGTCATTTATCGTGGCCAATGTAATTGTCGGCTTTCCCAGAGGAATGCGTGCGAAGACGTTGTCGCGTCTTCAATCGGTGAACCGCCAGCAAAGCCTATTCGAATCACCGCGGAAGAAGAACCAGCCGGCTCGTATACTCTCGAGATCTCCAACCTCCAGGAAGAGGGAAGGCCGGACTCTGGCTCTTACCAGGTCCTCTCTCTCACCGAATCATAAACGGAGGAGGGAGCCAATGAAGGACAAGACCATAAAGAGAATTGAGCAACCTTGTCCCTTCCATAAACTTGAGCTGCATGAGATTGGCAAACTGCCTGCAACCAGGACGCTTTGGTCGTCTTCATGTAGGACGTTTTGAGAGCCGGCGTCGGCTCTACTCAGGGGTAGAGGTGTAAGCTGGTGCGAAGTCCCGCAGCCGTCCCGAGCAGATCGGACTCAAGTAGCGCGTCGAATGTAGTAATGATGGAGACCACCGACCTTTAGAATGGCTGTGCCTTCTATTTATTCATCCGCGCACACCGAACTTGATTAGTCTCCGGTCTGCCGGGACCATGCCGGCATGATTTCGTCGCTTGTTCGCGCTCTCGTCTCTGCCTTCAAGGCTCGTCGCGAGCTAGCTCTCGAGAATGTCGCTCTTCGCCAGCAGCTCGCCGTCCTCCCCCCGTTCGGTGAAACGGCCGCGGCTCTCGAATGTCGACCGCGAGTTTTGGGTGCTGTTGCGGGTGCTTCCGCCATTAAGTGTTGGTGAGATGACGCTAAGACTTTACGCTGCATTAAATTACAGCCAAAATAGCGCTCACGACCTTCGCCGGCGGCCTGCCTACCCGCTTCGGTAATCCGCCACGTCTTCTCTACCACGTCTTCGATCCCGTCCTGTGCCAAAACTCGGCCCTTTTGAAATAGGCCATAAATCAGCAACTTAGTGTCTGTGTTTGCGACCGAGCCAAGGGCCGTGGGCTTTACAATCGTCTTGGGCGGGCGAGTCGTCACCATGCAGATGACCACCTCGTCGAGAGCGAATATCGAAGCATGTTCCTGAAGCTGTTTCCACGCTACGCCGGTCGAGCCCGCCGAGGGGCTACCGTCGCCGGCGACCATCTACGCGGCACGGCAGTAGTAGTTGAGAATGCCCCCAAGTCGCTCTCGCGACACGATGGGGCCAGTGTCATTTGCGCTTGCCGGCAGAGGTGTGAGGAGCTCGTTGCCGAGGAGCTCTTGTCAATAGGTGTGTAAAAAAGTTCAGGCAGCAGCAACCTTCGACGACTCCGTTACCCTGTCTCCATCTTCAAATCGAACGCCCAGGTGAACCTCTCGCATCAGCTCCGGTGCGTTGAGCCGGCGAAAATTCTTCTCCGCAACCAGAAGCAGTTTGAAGATTGTCGCAGTGGCGGACTCGATTTTCTTGAACCTTTTGGCCGCATCCGTTCTCAATCTCAGTGCAGCGAACGGTGACTCCACGACGTTGCTCGTGCGAAGGTGTTGCCAGTGAGGCTTGGGAAAGGAATAAAAGCTGACCATCCGCTCCCAGTCCTCGTCGAGCACGTGCGCGGCCCCCGGAAGACCCTTGCGCAAGCACCAATCCTGGAACTTGGCCTTCTTCGTCTCGCACTCCTGCAGGCTGGTGGCGTAGGGGATCGCCGTCAACAGCGGCTTGGCCTGCGCCTGGTCCCTTTTCGGAATCCGGTCCAGTACGTTGAGGATTCGGTGGTTCCAGCACCGCTGTTCCTCAGCTTCTGGAAATACGTTTCGGGTCGCGGCCCAGATGCCGAGATGACCGTCACCGATCACCAAACGGGGACATCTCAGACCGCGCTTCTTCAGTCTCCGTAGCAGCGACGACCATGACGCTTCGGATTCTCGATGCCCGGCCTCCAGCGTCAGGACGATTTTCGTCCCGTCGGACAGGCCACCAACCGCAACTAGCACCGCCGCCTTGTCCTTCTCAAGGCCGGCCTTCACGTACACGCCATCTACCCACAGGTACACGAGCTCGAGTTCTTCCAGTGGGCGAGCTAGCCACTGCTCGTACTCTCCCTGCCATTTCTGTTTCAGCCGCGACACCGTGCTGGGAGAAAGTGGAGCGTCCTCCCCTAGAAGCCCGCGGAGCGACAGATCGAAATCTCCGTGAGCTAGTCCATGCAGGTACAGCTCCGGAATCAACTCGCTCACCGTTTCGCTCCGACGCTTGAACAGCGGAAGCACTCGACTTTCGAACCTCTCCTCCACGTCCCGTACTCTCGGCCGGCGAACCGTCACTGTGCCCACGCTCATCGTCAGCTTCCGAGGCTTACCGTATCCATTTCGATAGCCCGCCGTTGTGTCCACGGGCTTCCGTCTCTCCGATTTCTCACGCCCGAGAAGCTCGAGCACACCCAGTGCAGAACTTTCGCGCGGATTCGGTTGCGGCTGACGAACAAGTACAGCTCACCGCTCAGCGGGTCACGACCAAGCTCGTTCATCACTAGCGCCGACAGACCGTCAAAGCCCTTGCGGAGATCCGCCGGCGCCGCGTACGCCCACGCCGACACCCGACGGCTATTCCACTTCATCCCAGCTGCTCAACAAGCCGCAGCAGCCGCTGTTCCGACAGACCCTCGATTCGATACCCTCGCGGGGTTACCAGCGTAATCTCCGTGCGTTTTTCCGATTCCACGACTTCGACACGCCGAACGATACCCCTCATAGCCTCCTCTCGATTCCATCGAGATAGACTCCAGCCACTCACCCCGAGCCCCCTCGCGACACCCTCAAGGCTCGCGCCCTGATCCTTCATCTGATTCAGATACAGCACCGCTTCGCGACGTTGTTCCCGCGAGTAACGCCGCCCTCGACCTGTGCGGCCACGATTTTCTTCACGTGCTCGCCTACGAAATGCTGTCCTCGCTTCCATCGCTTCGCACTCCTTTCAAGACTGCTCACGATGGAACATTCCGACACGCTTGTCACGACAGGCCGGCGCAATCCTGAACCTCGCGGCCCGCCTGCATACAGACCAGCCGGGGAGGCCGGAAGACTGGCAGCAAGTGATTACGCGGAAGGACCGGCCGGTGCCATGGTGGAAGCGGGACGCCCAACGAGACCGGCAGCAACGACGGCGAGCCGCCTCGCGAGGGTAAGGCCGAGGAATCGGTGGTCGCGCCTAGAGCCTCCAGCGCCCACACCCACGACAGGCCGCTTATGCTCTGACGTATGTTGACCGGCCGCACCCGAGTGCGCACTGCCTTTGTCACAATAAACCCCCTTTTTTAAATGAATAGAGTCTTGGAGGGATCGGTTATCGCTTTTTACCGTTCGCACGTCGTCGAATGGGCCTGAAATGCCTCATTTTAAAGGAGAATCCACGATCTTCGGCGCTCAGGCACGCCGCGGGTGATAACCGTCATTGATAACCGATTTTTCGTGTCCAGATTCGTAAAGCGGACCACTTTTTGCGGAGACCGGATAGCTCCGAACTGCACCATCCGCCACTCAGTCTGGCCAATTGTGGCCCCGCAGAGACGGGTGGGATTTTCCGCGCGGTTGGCGGGGTTATACTCCTCCGACCGCTCGAAGCAATCGAGCGCCCGATTCAGATCGCCGAGCTCCTCGTGAATGTGTGCCGCGGACGACCAATCTCCAGCTCGTTCGGCTTTGCGTGCCTCGCGTTGTAGCTGAGCCTCGTGGAACCGTGCACCGAAAAGCGTGGCCCCCAGCGTCGAGAACCAGCCGTCTTTCAGAAGGAGCCGCCTCAGCAGCCAGTACAGGGCGAGGAGGACGAGGATCTTTTTTCCAGACTCCCAGCCAAGGTAAGGCAGTATCGCCGGGAGCAAGTCCTCTAGGGGGCCGTAAGCCGATGCGGTGTACAATTCCACATCGACTTAAGAATACAGAATCCGTGCCAGCGATGACCGCTCTCAAACTACTGAAAACATTATGTTTCGTTGGGAACCGCCGCTGCGGGTGGGGGTAAGATCACCCAGGACAACGCGGCCCGAGTGACACGGCCTAGTCCCCTGTATCAGTCCAGCCGAAGTCCCTCGAGATAGGCGCGGAAGGCTTCGCCCAGGTCCGAGCGCTTGAGGGCGTACTCGACGCTGGCCTTGAGAAACCCGAGTTTATTGCCACAGTCATGACGTTTCCCTTCGAACTCGAAGCCGAAAACCGGCCGCTCGGAAGCGAGGGAACGCAATCCGTTCGTCAGCTGAATCTCGCCGCGCTGATCCACTCCGGTGCTAGCCAGATGCGGGAAGAGGTCGGGCGTCAAGATGTAGCGACCGATGATCGCGAGATCGGAAGGTGCTTCTCGAGCGGCAGGCTTCTCCACCATGTCCCGGATTCGGTACAGTCGCTCACCGACCTGCTCGCCGGCGATCACTCCGTAGCTCGAAATCTCTTCGCGAGGAACCTTCATCACCGCCAGCACGGGTCCTTGTTCTTTTTCGAAGATGTCGAGCATCTGCTTGATGCAGGGCACCTCGGAGTCGATGAGATCGTCGCCTAGCATCACGGCGAAGGGCTCGTTGCCAATCAAGTGCTCGGTAACTCCGACCGCATGTCCCAACCCCAGCGCCTCTTTCTGCCTCACGTAGGACACATGGATGAGGTCGGAAATGGCCTTTACCGCCGCCAACTCATCCGTCTTGCCACGGTCCTCGAGGAACCGCTCGAGCTCGAAGGAGACATCGAAATGGTCCTCGATCGCCGTCTTGCCGCGGCCGGTCACGATGATGATGTCCTCGATTCCGGCGGCCACCGCCTCCTCCACCACATACTGAATGAGCGGCTTGTCCACCAGGGCAAGCATTTCCTTTGGCTGCGCCTTGGTGGCCGGCAAGAATCGAGTGCCCAATCCTGCGGCAGGGAGCACGGCCTTGCGAAGTTTCATGGCTCTCGTCGTTTCCTCCCTCGAGATCGAAGAGATCCTCCTGATGTTTCGAAAAAGGGAGAAAGGCATCTTAACCTCTCCCCTTCGTAGGGGCAAGATGCGCAAGACTTTGAAAGCGTGGCCGGTCGAGGCTAACATGTGCCTCATGCTGGACTTGAACTTCGTCGCCGACAATCTGGACCTGGTTTCTTCGCGGCTTAAAGATCGTGGCCTAGAGATCGACCTTTCGGAAGTCGCCGCACTCAACGCCGAGCGAAAAAGACTGCAGACCGAAATCAGCCAGATGCGCCACGACCATCAAAAGGAATCCCAACAGATTGGGGCTCTGATGAAGGAAAAGAAAAAGGAAGAGGCGGACGAACTACGCGGACGGCTGCGGGAGGCCTCCAATGCCATCAAGGAAAAGGAGGAGTGGCAAGGAGAGGTCGAGGGACTTCTGCGCCAGCTGGTCATAACACTTCCCAACCTCCCCGACGAGAGCGTCCCCCTGGGACCCGACAGCTCCGCCAACGTCGAGGTCCGCCGCCATGGGGAGCTTCCGAGCTTCGACTTCACGCCGCGACCTCATTGGGAAGTCGGAGTCGAGTTGGGGATCCTGGATTTCGATCGCGCCGCCAAGCTTTCCGGAGCGCGATTCGTCGTGTATCTGGGTCTGGGTGCAAAACTGGAACGAGCGCTCATCAACTTCATGCTCGATCTTCAAACCAACAAGCACGGGTATCGGGAAATTCTGCCTCCCCTGTTGGTGAATTCCGCGACCCTCGAGGGTACCGGCCAGCTCCCCAAATTCGAGGGGGATCTCTTCAAAGTAAGAGAAGCAGACCTCTACCTCATCCCCACCGCCGAGGTCCCGCTCACCAACCTGCACCGAGACGAAGTCTTGGACGGGGATCGGTTGCCGCTGTACTACGCCGCCTACACACCCTGCTTCCGCAGCGAGGCGGGCTCCTACGGTAAGGACGTGCGGGGGCTCATTCGCCAGCACCAGTTCAACAAAGTGGAACTGGTGAAGCTCACGACCCCCGAAACCTCCTACCAGGAGCTGGAAAAGATGACTCTGGACGCCGAGGAGGTGCTCAAACAGCTCGAGCTTCCCTACCGCGTTGTCACGCTCGCAACCGGGGACATGGGGTTTCAGGCCGCGAAGACCTACGACCTGGAAGTATGGCTCCCCAGTCAGGAGGTTTTTCGCGAGATCAGCTCGTGCAGCAACTGTACCGACTTTCAGGCACGGCGCGCCAAGATTCGTTATCGGCCCGACGCGAAATCCAAGGTCCGCTTCGTCCACACGTTGAACGGTTCCGGTCTGGCGGTGGGAAGAACGCTGGTGGCGATACTGGAGAACTTCCAGGACCGTGACGGTTCGGTTTCGATCCCTAAGGCGCTTCGACCCTATCTCGGCGGCGTCGACCGGATCACCGCAGGCGCTGAGACTTAGGAAGCTACGAGCTGGCCCGCTTGCTGGCAAGTCCTCGGATCTTGGGCTTACCCGCTACCCGAAGTTCAAGCGTGGGATCTTTTTCGCCGAATCCGCTCTCGGGACGGCCCAGCAGAAAGCCTTGGCCGTGATCCACCCCCAAAACCAATAACGTATCCAGCTCTTCTTGCCGCTCGATCCCCTCGGCGATGATGGTAGAGCCCATCTTGTCGGAGAAGCTCTTGAGCGCCTTGACCATCTCTTGGCGCACGTAGCTGGCGTCGATGTCCCGTACCAACTCCATATCGAACTTCAAGAACTTGGGGTTCAAGTTCGCGATTTTTTCCAGTCCCGAGTGGCCGGCGCCGATGTCGTCGACCGCGATCGCAATGCCCATTTCCGTGAAGTTGCGAACGGCTTCTCCGAAGAGAGCGTAGTTCTCGATCGCGTATTTCTCGGTGATCTCCAGAACGACTCGGTCCGGAGAGAAGCTCCAGCCTTTCCAGGATGTCGAGTAGGCCCGGGCCGTTGAGATCGGGATCGTACATAGAGGACGGCAGGATGTTGATGAAGAGCTTCGCTCCCGCGGGAAGGTTCTTGGCAGCCCGGAGCGCCCGCTGCCGACAAGCACGGTCGAGCTCGAAGACCAGGTCGGCGTCCGCCGCAGCGTCGAAGAGATGAAGCGGACTCTCGAACACGGTTCCCGCGGGACCGCGAGTCAAAGCCTCGAAACCCATACTCTCCCGGCTGTCGATCCGGTAGATGGGCTGAAAGAGAGTTCTCAAGTCGTCGTTGAGAATGATCTCCAGGAGCTGGGCCCGGTTCTTGAAGGCGCGCTGCAGTTGCCAAGTAACTCCTCGCCGTGGCCTGTCGTGACAAGCGTGTCGGAATGTTCCATCGTGAGCAGTCTTGAAAGGAGTGCGAAGCGATGGAAGCGAGGACAGCATTTCGTAGGCGAGCACGTGAAGAAAATCGTGGCCGCACAGGTCGAGGGCGGCGTTACTCGCGGGAACAACGTCGCGAAGCGGTGCTGTATCTGAATCAGATGAAGGATCAGGGCGCGAGCCTTGAGGGTGTCGCGAGGGGGCTCGGGGTGAGTGGCTGGAGTCTATCTCGATGGAATCGAGAGGAGGCTATGAGGGGTATCGTTCGGCGTGTCGAAGTCGTGGAATCGGAAAAACGCACGGAGATTACGCTGGTAACCCCGCGAGGGTATCGAATCGAGGGTCTGTCGGAACAGCGGCTGCTGCGGCTTGTTGAGCAGCTGGGATGAAGTGGAATAGCCGTCGGGTGTCGGCGTGGGCGTACGCGGCGCCGGCGGATCTCCGCAAGGGCTTTGACGGTCTGTCGGCGCTGGTGATGAACGAGCTTGGTCGTGACCCGCTGAGCGGTGAGCTGTACTTGTTCGTCAGCCGCAACCGAATCCGCGCGAAAGTTCTGCACTGGGACGGGACCGGACTGTGCGTCTACGCGAAACGTCTCGAAAAGGGAAAGTTCGCATGCCTGTGGTCCAGCGGTGACGGCGAGCCAGTGCGACTGACGACGACAGAGTTGTCGTTGTTTCTGGAGGGGAGCCGGTTGGTCGGAAAAATATCTTTGTCACCTCCTGAAATGAAGCATTTTTCACTTGCCGTGAGATCGTCTCTATGATCTAATCGTATTCCGTGGTTCGCATAAAAAACGAACACGACCTCGAAACACTCCGCCAGATAGCTCTCCTCGTTGATAACGAGAACCAGCGCCTCGTCAATGAAAACGTTCGTCTGCGAGTGGAACTGGCGAGACTCCATGGTGTGCCGGAAACGGAGCAACTTGAACTGTCGGTTCTCAAGCAACTACAGGAAAAGCGAGAGAGCATTTTCCGCATCGACGAAAAGCGGACCCGGAAGAAAACGAAGGCTAAAAAGAACAAGAAGAAAGGGCACGGCCCGCGCGAACAGCCTCATCTTCCCGTGGTCGACAAAGTAATCGAACTCGCCGAGACAGAGAAAAAGTGCTCGGTGTGCGACGGCGAGCTGGGCGAGATGGCGGGTCAATACGAGGAATCGGAAGTGGTGACGGTGGTGAAGCGGAGCTTCGTCATCGAACGGCATTTGCGGAAAAAGTACCGCTGCCGATGTAACGCGAACGTCGTCACCGCACCGGCGGCGACGAAGCTTCAGCCCGGAGGCCGCTACTCGGTGGAGTTCGCGACCGAAGTGGCCATCAGCAAGTACCTGGACCATATGCCTCTCGAGCGCCAGGTTCGGATGATGCGCCGCGAAGGGCTAGATATCGACAGCCAGACGCTGTGGGACCAGCTGAACGTACTGGCACGTCATCTGAATCCGGTGTACGACGCTCTGGGAGAGAAGGTTTTGGAGTCACCCGTCATCCACGCCGACGAAACGCGGTGGCCTCTGATGGGCTCGATGAAGAAGTCGGCGGGCACGGTGTGGGGCGTTTCGAGTCCGGACATCGCGTACTACCGAATGCTGCCGACGAAATCGACGGAAGATGGCCAAAAGGTGCTGGGGACCTACTCCGGCATCGCGGTTGTGGACGGCTACGCGGTGTACGAGGTGCTAGCTCGTGCCGGTCCAGACGGCTACGCGGCTCGTGCCGGTCCACAGTTTCGTCTCGCCCACTGCTGGGCGCACGTGAAAAGAAAGTTCGACGAAGCCAGCGAGCACTACCCGCAAGCTTGCTCCGAAGTGCTTCGTTTGATCGGAGAGCTGTACGAAGTCGAACGCGAGGTCCCGGGTCCGTTTCCCGGCGATGAAAAAGCTCAGAAACTGAGACTTCGTTTACGCAAGCAACGTTCGCAGCGGATCTTGAAAGCGATTCGGCAATGGGGCGAGAGCCAAAGAAGATTGCCGCGAAGCGACTTCGGCAAGGCGGTCCGCTACATGCTGGAGAGATGGGAGACACTCACGCTGTTCGCCGAAAACCCTCTCGTCTGGCTTGACAACAATCACGCCGAGCGCGCCCTGAGGGAACCTGTCGTCGGTCGCAAAAATCACTACGGCAGTCGAACGAAACGCGGAACCGACGTCGCAGCGCTGTTCTACACCCTGTGCGAGACCGCGAAGCTTCAGAACGTCGACCCCAGGGCCTACATGCTCGAAGCGGCCTACGCCGCCATCAACCAGCCAGGAACCGTGTTACTCCCCGACGCCCTACGCGACAACTCCGCTGCGTAGCTTCTCCTCCGAATCGCGACGTTCCAACCCGCTCCAGTGGGGCACGGCGAGGAGTTACGGTGCTGGTAAGCGGACACTCTCCCAGGCTTCGTTGACCAGCCGAGCGACCAGTCTTTCCGGCATGACCAACGGGTTGTGTAGCACCAGGCCATAACCCACCGGGACACTGAGGCTCCCGCGTAGATATGGCGATGCTAGTTTCGCCAAACGCTCCCGGTCTCTTCCGCACCTGAACCACTGCCCGCAGCCGCGTAGCAACACTTGATGGCGGAAGCACCCTTTAATCCGAAACGTCCCGGCGCGCCAATCCTGAGCTCGTTTGTATTATTGGACACGATGGGGAACAAACGACGAAATCATGCCGGCATGGTGCTGGCAGACCGGAGATTAATCAAGTTCGGTGCGCGCGGATGAATAAATAGAAGGTACAACCAAAATTAATAGGAAAAATAATTTCCTAGATTAAGGTCTTGGCTCCTTCACCGTGAGAGCAGAATCCAGCCCAGCGTAGAAGTCGGCCCACTCTTTTCGAGCTCGCCTCTTGCGCACAGCGCGGTGCTCGGCATCGGGAAGCGTCGCCACGTGGGGAGATTCCTCAATCAACCTCCAGACCAAGAGCGCGTTTTCGGTGCCGTCTGGCGACGGCGGTAGGGGCAGAACCTCAGGGACGTATCGACGCCAGTGGCTACCATCTTCTTCCCAAGATTCGGCGACTTCTCTAATTCTACGCGCCAACGGATACTCGGGGTTCTTTCGACCAGGGGGAGGTCCTCCTATCCTTCGGGTATGAGTAATCGTCGGGCCCTCAGGATAAAGGAAATCTCTTGTGAGTCCGATATCATGACCGGGTGTGCCGAGCGCATGCTCTTTAGGAAGCATTGCGACACGTCTACTAACCAGCCCGTGGGGATCTAACATATGTAGGCCAGAATAATAACCGCGCACTCCGATCCCGCCCGCAATGAGGGGATGTCCCGCCGGATGTTGAATTTGGGGTAGCGGCGGCTCCTTGGCCGGCCTAAGAATAGGTCTGCCAATAAACCGTCTCCAGAGGGGGACAAGGAGCCACCAATGCCTAGGAAATCGAAGAAGCCAGTAAGAAAGCAAACGCACTCGCCTACGGGCAAGGTAGTTGGCCAAGTCGGTCAGATACTGCTACCGATGATAGCTGGGATCGCGGCCACGAAGGCGGATCTGACGGAATGGGTGTACGAGCAAGGACTGACAGCTCTGCACCTACTGCTCAGAGAGGACGCCGAGGAGATCGCGGGGCTCAAGGGCAAGCACGAGAAGGAGCGAACTCATAACCACTGTGGGAGCACGAACGGAGAGCTGAGCTTCGGTGGTCGTCGCATCCAAGTGTCGCGACCTCGAGTTCGCTCGAAGTCGGGCGAGGAGGCGTCGCTTCCACACTTCGAAGCCTTCCGCGAAGAAGACCCGCTTCCAGAGCGAGTATTGAATCAGATCTTGGTGGGGGTATCGACCCGAAATTACGAATCGAGTCTGGACAAACCCTGACCCTGCCCGGGTTTTGTGGACATCAACCGAGGCGCGACAATGCGCCTGGAGGCGTCCATGGGAGAACGACGACGCAGGAAGTTCACGGGGGAGTTCAAGAAGGAAGCGGTCCGGCTGTTCAGGGAGGGCGAGCGCAGCATCGGCCAGGTCGCTAAGGAACTGGACCTGACGGAATCGGCCCTTCGAAACTGGGTGAAACAATACAAAGTTGATCACGGTGAAGGTCCACGCGAGGCTCTGACGACGGCGGAACGTGATGAGCTCCGTTCGCTACGGCGTCGAGTGTGTACGTTGGAGCCCCAAGTTGAAGTCTCGTGGCACGAGTAAGAGTGCCGCCAACCGTCACCTCGTGAGCCAGACGACTAAGAAGCTCGAGGAATACCTGTCTCGGCGGCTAGAGGAGTTCGAGCTTGCGGCACTGATGCTGGATGGCCTTGAGGTGGCCGGACAGACCGTCGTCGTAACTCTCGGTATCACAATAGATGGAACGAAGGTGCCCCTGGGTATATGGCTGGGCTCGACGGAGAACTCTCGGGTGTGCACCGCGATGTTGCAGGACCTTCTCGAGCGAGGCTTGCGCGTCGATGAGTCGATTCTCTGCGTAGTGGACGGAGGCAAAGGCATCCTGACCTTGCCCAGGAAAAGTGGACAGGTTGATTATCTCGCATGAGCCGTTTTGAGGTCATGAATCCGTTCGAACACCATTGGGCTGTTGTAATCGAGTGACGAGTGGAGTCGATACGGATTGTAGAACCCCTCGATGTAGCTCGCGACCGCGTCTTTGGCCATACGTCGTGTTGGCCAACTACACCGGTGGAGGAGCTCGGTCTTGAGCGTGCCTAAGAAGCTCTCGGTCACGGCGTTGTCCCAGCAATCACCCTTGCGGCTCATCGAGCACACGATGCCGTACTCATCGAGCACGGCCTGGTAGGTCGCAGCCGCGTATTGAGTACCACGGTCTGAATGATGCACCAAGCCACTTTCCGGCAGGCGGCGCCCCAAGGCCATGTGAAGCGCCTCGAGAGCAAGCTCCGCGCGCAGGTGGGGCTGCATCGCCCAGCCTACGACACGACGCGAGAACAGATCGAGGATGACCGCCAAGTAGAGCCAGCCTTCCCAAGTCCGGATGTAGGTTATGTCCGTCACCCAGAACTGGTTCGGTCGTTCGGCTTCGAAGTTCCGGCCGAGCACGTTGGGTGCGATGGGGCGATCGTGCTTGCTGTCGGTCGTGCGGCGAGAACGCTTGCTGGGCAGACCCTGCAGGCCCATCTCACACATCAGCCGTGCCACTCGCTGCTTGCCTACCTCGACGTTCTCCCCGTCAAGCTGGCGACGTACACGCTCCCTGCCGTAGGTACCACGGCTATGGGCGTGGATCGCTTGGATGCGCAGCTTCAGCTTCCCATCCTCACACTGTCGCTTGCTGGGCGCGCGCTTCATCTGAGCGTAGTAGCCGCTGGTCGATACCCTCAGAACTCGGCACATCACCCGCACCGGGTAGTTGGCCCGCTCCGCGTGAATGAATTTGAATCTCATTCGCTTTCCTTCGCGAAGAAGGCCGCCGCCTTTTTTAATATTTCTCGCTCTTGCTCCAACGTACGCACTCGACGCCGTAGCGAACGGAGCTCATCACGTTCCGCCGTCGTCAGAGCCTCGCGTGGACCTTCACCGTGATCAACTTTGTATTGTTTCACCCAGTTTCGAAGGGCCGATTCCGTCAGGTCCAGTTCCTTAGCGACCTGGCCGATGCTGCCCTCGCCCTCCCTGAACAGCCGGACCGCTTCCTTCTTGAACTCCCCCGTGAACTTCCTGCGTCGTCGTTCTCCCATGGACGCCTCCAGGCGCATTGTCGCGCCTCGGTTGATGTCCACAAAACCCGGGCAGGGTCACGGGACCTCGCGGTCATCCAAAGGTGCCAGATCCATAAACTCCGGAATCTTCGCTCGTACCTTCCCAAGTCTCGTCACGCCTACGTGCTCCAGACGATGAAGGAAGCCTACAAGTGCAAGAGTGCCGACAAGGCGCGCAAGCGACTTCAGGCATTGGTGTCGTGGCTCGAGCGAAACGGCTACGACGAAGCTGCCGGAAGCCTTCGTGAAGGGATGGAAGAGACACTCACGGTCGTGAAGCTCGCGCTGCCCGCCTTACTTCGCCAGTCTCTTGCCACGACGAACGCCATTGAGAATCTCAACGGAACCATTCGCAGAGTATCGAGAAACGTCAAGCGTTGGAAGAGTCCTTCCATGGTTCGCCGATGGACCGCTCTTGGCGTCGTCACCGCGCAGAAAAAGTTCCGGCGTATCAAAGGCTATCGCCATATGGGCGCTCTCGTTCACGCGCTTAGAAGCAAACAGAAATCTCTTGACAGCGATGAGTTTGCTGCCTAAGAGTATTCACAGGTGCCGCCGCTACCCGACCAAATTCAACAGTGGCCGGGACATCCCCCGCAATGATGCTATCTCCAGGTTTGAAACGGGCCTTCAGTGCCAAAGCCTCTTCTTTGACGTTCTTGACAGTGTTGGTGTGTGCCTTCCACAACTCATATTCAGTGAGGTAATTTTAGGCATAACGGAAATGAAAGAGACGGCGCGCCGACTCAGGCACGAGGTGCACGTTCCAAGCAGGAAGGAGACCCACTGTGATCGTTGTTATCACGACTGCCATAACCACAAGGCGCGACGTCAGGCGTTTCCACAGCCTAGCCACCAACCATCCCATCAAGAGTACTCCGAAGGCGAAACCGGGAACTAGAAACCGTCCCATGGCCATCCAATCCCCGCCGACCACCACAGCGTAGGTGGGAAATGCCAGGCTTAAGGTTCCGAGGGCAAGCGCTACCGGTTTCGGTGCTTCCCGCCAAGCCACGTAGCTAGCCGCCGGCAATAAAAGAAGCGGTGTCACAAATGTGAGAGCGAAGGAGGCTACGTAGCGGAAGCCTCGCAGTGCGACTTGGGGACTGAAACCAACCTTGGCGTAGACCGGATTGGGAAAGAGAAGCTGGTAATAGGAGTATCGCCATGCGAAATAGACCGAAAAACAGTGCCCACGATCGCGACGTAGACGGCCACTGGTCGCCAGACCGCTTCCTCTCTCATCCGTCGGGTAACGATACCCAGCAGGGCAATGAGCAAAGCCCAGGCAATGCCTTCCGTACGCAACAACGCCGTGGCTACGCCGGCGAGCACACCGCGGTAAGGCGCGATGCCGCCTGGACGCAGAACAAGAAAGTAAGCCGTCGCGAAGGTAGAAAGGGCGAACGCCATGGTTCCAAGACCGCCGGTCGACCACAAAGCATAGGGTGGAAACAGACCAAGGCCCAGCGTTATGGGGAAAGCCACACTGAGCCCCATGCTGAAATCTCGCCGTAGCGTTCGAAAAACGAGGTACAAGAGCAAAGAACCACAGGTGAAACCGAGCATCGGTGCCCAGAAAGTGATGTCGAGTTCCAGGTATTCGATAAACGTACACACGACTACCCACAGGAAGTTGCTGTACCCCTCTTCCGGTTGCTGAGGCCCCAAGTGGTAGCGGAGGCCGTATCCCATCGCCCAGTTCTTTGCGTATCGGAAACTGATGAAGGCGTCGTTGATGTTGTGCCAAAATCTATAGGTCAACAACGAGTAGGGGATCCACGCGACAACGAAGACGATCCAAGCTCGATCTACTCTGGATTTGTCGTCTCTGGATTTGTCGTCAGCGTTGCTCATCAGGCTAATTCTACCGGAGTGATTGGAGGGGTGCTTCCGTCATCGAGTGTTGCTAGCTGGCTGCGGACAGTAATGGGAAGCGCTCGCCCCGGCCGTCGTTCGAAGCATCGAGGAAGCCGGCGAACAGCTGCTCACTTTCTACGAGTTCCCTCGCCCATGTGGAAGTCGATCCGCACGACCAACGCCCTCGAAAATCTCAACCGCGAGTTCCGCCGTCGGACGAAGGCCCAGGCGTCGTTCACGACCGAGGCGTCGGTGGTCGCGCTCTTGTTTGGTCTCGTTGCCTCGGGTCAGATCAGACTACGACGCATCGATGGTTACCAGCACCTCGCCGACATTCTTGCTCGAGGCGAGGTCGCCGCCTGATCTGATACCATCACGAGGACGCGGAGAAGCGCCATTTTTTTTCACGAGATTAGGTACGCATCCCATCATTCTCATGCGGGAACTCGACCCCATGCAGGAGCTCGACGAAGTGCCGGTGAGCTCTTGTCAATAGGTGTGTAAAAAAGTTCAGGCAGCAGCAACCTTCGACGACTCCGTTACCCTGTCTCCATCTTCAAATCGAACGCCCAGGTGAACCTCTCGCATCAGCTCCGGTGCGTTGAGCCGGCGAAAATTCTTCTCCGCAACCAGAAGCAGTTTGAAGATTGTCGCAGTGGCGGACTCGATTTTCTTGAACCTTTTGGCCGCATCCGTTCTCAATCTCAGTGCAGCGAACGGTGACTCCACGACGTTGCTCGTGCGAAGGTGTTGCCAGTGAGGCTTGGGAAAGGAATAAAAGCTGACCATCCGCTCCCAGTCCTCGTCGAGCACGTGCGCGGCCCCCGGAAGACCCTTGCGCAAGCACCAATCCTGGAACTTGGTCTTCTTCGTCTCGCACTCCTGCAGGCTGGTGGCGTAGGGGATCGCCGTCAACAGCGGCTTGGCCTGCGCCTGGTCCCTTTTCGGAATCCGGTCCAGTACGTTGAGGATTCGGTGGTTCCAGCACCGCTGTTCCTCAGCTTCTGGAAATACGTTTCGGGTCGCGGCCCAGATGCCCGTCACCGATCACCAAACGGGGACATCTCAGACCGCGCTTCTTCAGTCTCCGTAGCAGCGACGACCATGACGCTTAGGATTCTCGATGCCCGGCCTCCAGCGTCAGGACGATTTTCGTCCCGTCGGACAGGCCACCAACCGCAACTAGCACCGCCGCCTTGTCCTTCTCAAGGCCGGCCTTCACGTACACGCCATCTACCCACAGGTACACGAGCTCGAGTTCTTCCAGTGGGCTAGCTAGCCACTGCTCGTACTCTCCCTGCCATTTCTGTTTCAGCCGCGACACCGTGCTGGGAGAAAGTGGAGCGTCCTCCCCTAGAAGCCCGCGGAGCGACAGATCGAAATCTCCGTGAGCTAGTCCATGCAGGTACAGCTCCGGAATCAACTCGCTCACCGTTTCGCTCCGACGCTTGAACAGCGGAAGCACTCGACTTTCGAACCTCTCCTCCACGTCCCGTACTCTCGGCCGGCGAACCGTCACTGTGCCCACGCTCATCGTCAGCTTCCGAGGCTTACCGTATCCATTTCGATAGCCCGCCGTTGTGTCCACGGGCTTCCGTCTCTCCGATTTCTCACGCCCGAGAAGCTCCGTGACTTCGGCTACCATCAGCTCCTGCACCCAATCCTGGATCTCAAGCCTCGCCCACTTCTCCAGCGACTCCCAAGCCACCCTTGACGAGCTCCGTCGTCCTGTGGTCTTTTCCTTCATGGCGGTGTCTCCTTCCGTTGGCCCCTTCACGCCGTGTTTCGTGACGCGGAAGGTTACTCCGCCTTTACTTTATTTCCACACCTTCTGAGGGTAGCTCGTGCCGGTTGCAGCGATGTACCGAGCACAAGCGCGCCGACTTGCTCGAACATTGCCCGGCGCACGCACGCCGTGAGCTCCGGCGTGACTACAACCGGATCGTCTACGCCAAGAACGGGATCGATGCTCGCAAAGCCTATGACGAGCTCGTCGCCAAGTGGACGCCTCTCGCGCCGGCCATCGTCCGAAGCCTAGAGGAGGCCGGTAATCAGCTGCTGACCTTCTACGAATTCCCTCGTGCCATGTGGAAATCGATTCGAACGACCAATGCTCTGGAGAATCTCAACCGCGAGTTTCGACGCCGGACGAAAACCCAAGCGTCGTTCTCCAGCGAGGAGTCCGCGGTCGCTTTGCTGTTTGGGCTTATCGCCTCTGGCCAGATTCAACTACGACGCATCGACGGCTACCAACGTCTGAGCGAGGTTCTCGAACGCGCGGAGGTTGCCGCCTGATATGATACTCTGATGACGGAGTAGAGGGTGCCGTTCTTTTTCCACGGACCTCGGGACACATCCGAATCGCCCGTCACAGGGGGATTTCAATGAATAAAAGACTGCTCGTTTCGACTCTCTCGATCTTGGCGGTGCTGGGTGCTTTTGCGGCGCTCGCGCAGAATGCGGACTCCCGCATGAGCTTTTTCATCACGAGCGTGGGTCCCGGCGACGGAGCCAATCTCGGCGGCCTCGCCGGGGCCGACGCGCACTGTCAAAAGCTGGCCGATGCCGTCGGGGTCGGCAACAAGACTTGGCGCGCCTATCTCAGCACCACGGGCCAAGGGGGCGTGAACGCACGCGACCGGATCGGCAGCGGGCCCTGGCACAACGCCAAGGGCGTTCAGGTGGCAAGCGACGTGGACGACTTGCACAGCGACCAAAACAAGCTCTCGAAAGAGAACTCGATCGACGAAAAGGGCGAGGTCGTCAACGGTCGTGGGGACGCTCCCAACCGGCACGATATTCTGACCGGCTCTGAGCTCGACGGCACCGCTTTCTCGGGGGACGAGGACACGACCTGCGGCAACTGGACGAGCAACGGCGAGGGCAGCGCCCGGGTGGGCCATCACGACCGCAACGGTGGAGGCGAGCATCCCACTTCGTGGAATTCCGCCCACGGAAGCCGAGGCTGCAGCCAGCAGGACTTGATTGGCACGGGCGGGAACGGGCTGTTCTACTGCTTCGCCACCGAGTGAGTCTGTCCCTGGTGCTTCCGCCATCAAGTGTTGCTACGCGGCTGCGGGCAGTGGTTCAGGTGCGGAAGAGAGCGGGTTGCGCGCCCCCGTCCTGTGCCAAAACTCGGCCCTTTTGAAATAGACCACAAATCAACAGCCTAGACGCCCTTGGAATCCGCGGGTGCTTGCGCTCGGACTGAGGTAACTGGTCTCTGGTTGGGAACAGCAGCAGATTCTCCTTGCCTTGATGATTCCGTACTCGCGATCTCATCAAGGGCTTGCTTACCCAGACGCTTTCCGAACTCGGCCAGAGACCGCCGTTCGCTATCGGTCAGGCGCAAGCAACCCTGGAACTGATTTCGAAGAACTCGATTCTCGGCCACAAGATACTCGTTGCGCAGGAGCAAGTCCTCATCCACGGACCCTGAGGTGTAGCCCAGCATGGTCTTCCAGTACATCGCGACTCCTTCCGCTGAACTGGAACACGTATCCGACCGCGATGGCGGATTCAAGCGGCCTTTGGAAAGGTGCAAACTGCTGACCAGCTGGGCGTTCGAGTATTTTAACCAGACGGTCATGGGGCCGTCGAGGCGGCCGGGCGACGGGCTCAGGGCCTACCGGAAGGCGTACCGGACGCGCAGGCCCGCCTGGCGCGGGGCGAGCACGTTGGCGAAGTAGCGGCGCGACCTGAAGCCGTCCTCGGTGCGGCCGATGAGTTCGGGCGTCTGACGCACGCCGGTCACCGCGTACTCGTCGAACAGATTGTCCGCGTAGAAGGTCAGAGCCCAGGCGTCCTTCGAGACCGACGCCGACAGGTTGTGGAGGTCGTAGGCCGGCAGCGTCTCGCCACCGGCGCGCAACCCGATCCGGGCGAGCACGTCGCCGACGTAGCTGTAGCTGTACAGCAGCTCGAACGCGATGTCGTTGCCGAGCAGCGTGGCGTAGGAGGCGAGCAAGCTCCCCTGCTGCTGCGGCGTGCCCGGCAGGCGGTCGCCTTTGAAGGCATCGGTACCGTCGTCGAGCAGGCCTGGCGAATCCCGGCTCAGCTCCGCGCGCGTATACGACCAGGACCCGCGGAGGCGCAACGCGGTCGTCAGGCTGACGTCCGAAGCGAGCTCGACGCCTCGACTCATGGCCCCGCCGCCGTTCAGCGTGATCGGCTCTGCGCTGAACGGGGTGCGACCTGCCACCTGAATGTCTGTCCAGTCGACATGGAACAGGGTGCCGCTGACACTGACCCTCCCGTCGCGCCACGAGCGGCGCAGCCCCAATTCGTAGTTGGTCGTGGTGTCCGGCTTGATCAGCGCTTGGTCGGCGTAGATGCAGCCTGACTGCGGCGGGTCGTTGCTGTCGTCGGCGTCGGTAAGCAGGGCAACCTCCTCGTCGGTGCAGACCCGGAAGTTGTTGCCGCCGCCGATGCGATAACCCTCGGAGCGGGTGACGTAGGCGTTCGTCTCCTCGTTGAACCGGTAACTGACGCTCCCCTTGAACAGGACGCCGCGGTCGTCGGACTCGAAATCGCTGAAGGGCGAGTTGTACATCGGCGTGTACGGGAACTCGGTGAGGCTGCCGGTCGAGACCAGGCGCGTCTCCCAATTGAAGCGCTCCTCCCGCGCATCCTCCCGCGTATAGGCGGCAAAGGAGCGGAACTGCGACGTCAGGTCGGTGGCCGACACGTCCGGCTCGCTCGCTCGCGCCTGTGCCAGCGACGGGAATTCGCCCGGCAGGAGCCCCGCGATGCCGAACTCCTGGATCAGCAGGTCAGTCTGGTCGCGCTGTCCCCGCGCCGAGAAGCGGGAGTAGCCGGTGGCGGAGACCAATTCTGCGGGCCCCAGCGCCCAGGTCAGCTCCAGGCTCAGCAGCTCGTTCTTGCGGTCGTTCGGCTCCAGGAAACGGTGCGCGGAGACGTAGCGGCCCGTGTCGAATGACCGCGCGTGATTGATTTGCCGCGCACCGACTCGTTGATCCTGCAGGTGGTACGCGAGGAGCGCCGACAGATCCGGGGTTGCCTCCCACAACAGGGAGAGCCGCGCGGAGAGCGTTTCCTCCGTGTTGGCGTCCGGCTCCCGGCGGAGGTTCGCCGCTACCGCCCCGGGATCGGTCGGGTCCGGTTCCGGCTCGGAAACGCCCGGGGTACGTAGCAGATAGTCGTAGTCGATGAACCCGGGGTCGGCGAAGCGGTCGACGGAGCCGCGCAGTGCCAGCGTCCGCGTGACAAGCGGCAGATTGAAGGTGAGGCCGGCGTCCGAACCGGGGGCGTCGCCGTGCGCCAGCGCGAACAGGTCGCCGCGAAGATCCAGCGTGCGCCGCTCGGTGTCCGGACGGCGCGGCAGGTAGCGCACGTAACACCTCGCCGTGCCCCACTGGAGCGGGTTGGAACGTCGCGATTCGGAGGAGAAGCTACGCAGCGGAGTTGTCGCGTAGGGCGTCGGGGAGTAACACGGTTCCTGGCTGGTTGATGGCGGCGTAGGCCGCTTCGAGCATGTAGGCCCTGGGGTCGACGTTCTGAAGCTTCGCGGTCTCGCACAGGGTGTAGAACAGCGCTGCGACGTCGGTTCCGCGTTTCGTTCGACTGCCGTAGTGATTTTTGCGACCGACGACAGGTCCCCTCAGGGCGCGCTCGGCGTGATTGTTGTCAAGCCAGACGAGAGGGTTTTCGGCGAACAGCGTGAGTGTCTCCCATCTCTCCAGCATGTAGCGGACCGCCTTGCCGAAGTCGCTTCGCGGCAATCTTCTTTGGCTCTCGCCCCATTGCCGAATCGCTTTCAAGATCCGCTGCGAACGTTGCTTGCGTAAACAAAGTCTCAGTTTCTGAGCTTTTTCATCGCCGGGAAACGGACCCGGGACCTCGCGTTCGACTTCGTACAGCTCTCCGATCAAACGAAGCACTTCGGAGCAAGCTTGCGGGTAGTGCTCGCTGGCTTCGTCGAACTTTCTTTTCACGTGCGCCCAGCAGTGGGTGAGACGAAACTGTGGACCGGCACGAGCCGCGTAGCCGTCTGGACCGGCACGAGCTAGCACCTCGTACACCGCGTAGCCGTCCACAACCGCGATGCCGGAGTAGGTCCCCAGCACCTTTTGGCCATCTTCCGTCGATTTCGTCGGCAGCATTCGGTAGTACGCGATGTCCGGACTCGAAACGCCCCACACCGTGCCCGCCGACTTCTTCATCGAGCCCATCAGAGGCCACCGCGTTTCGTCGGCGTGGATGACGGGTGACTCCAAAACCTTCTCTCCCAGAGCGTCGTACACCGGATTCAGATGACGTGCCAGTACGTTCAGCTGGTCCCACAGCGTCTGGCTGTCGATATCTAGCCCTTCGCGGCGCATCATCCGAACCTGGCGCTCGAGAGGCATATGGTCCAGGTACTTGCTGATGGCCACTTCGGTCGCGAACTCCACCGAGTAGCGGCCTCCGGGCTGAAGCTTCGTCGCCGCCGGTGCGGTGACGACGTTCGCGTTACATCGGCAGCGGTACTTTTTCCGCAAATGCCGTTCGATGACGAAGCTCCGCTTCACCACCGTCACCACTTCCGATTCCTCGTATTGACCCGCCATCTCGCCCAGCTCGCCGTCGCACACCGAGCACTTTTTCTCTGTCTCGGCGAGTTCGATTACTTTGTCGACCACGGGAAGATGAGGCTGTTCGCGCGGGCCGTGCCCTTTCTTCTTGTTCTTTTTAGCCTTCGTTTTCTTCCGGGTCCGCTTTTCGTCGATGCGGAAAATGCTCTCTCGCTTTTCCTGTAGTTGCTTGAGAACCGACAGTTCAAGTTGCTCCGTTTCCGGCACACCATGGAGTCTCGCCAGTTCCACTCGCAGACGAACGTTTTCATTGACGAGGCGCTGGTTCTCGTTATCAACGAGGAGAGTTATCTGGCGGAGTGTTTCGAGGTCGTGTTCGTTTTTTATGCGAACCACGGAATACGATTAGATCATAGAGACGATCTCACGGCAAGTGAAAAATGCTTCATTTCAGGAGGTGACAAAGATATTTTTCCGACCAACCGGCTCCCCTGCCGCCCAGGCGCTCCAGATCGTTTTTCCAGCTCTTGCCGTAGGGCGGATTGGAGGGTGCTTCCGCAATTAAGTGTTGGCGGCCAGCCCCTAACCCGTCTGCGTGCTAGAGTTTGAACCAGAATTCTGAAGACACAGTTCTCTCATCGTCAGGGGCCGAGCCGAAGTGAAGAATCGCAGATGTCTCGATCCCGCATGTCCGTCGTATGGAAAAGTCGCTTCCAGAAGCATTATTCACAACGGATTCTACAGAACGAGGTCCGGGAAACGCCGTCGATACCGGTGCGGCGAGTGCGGAAAGACGTTCTCTTCGACGAAAGGCACGCCCTACTACCGTCTCCAACATCGAAGAGCTACTTTCGATGGGGTCATCGCTCTCAGAGTCGAGGGTGTCAGCATTTCCTCGATTTCCCGGATCAAAGGGATTGCCTGGAACACCGTCGCCCGCTGGCTCGAGAAGGCAGCCCAGGTGTGTCGTCGATTCAATCACAGAAGGATCGCTGGCTTCGCTGCCAAAGAGCTTCAAGCCGACGAGATTCGCACGTTCGCGGGCAACAAGAAGACGCCGAGTTGGGTCTTCGTTACGATCGAGGTCTGGTCTCGGCTCTGGCCATCGACGGTGACGGGAAGGCGAAGCTACCGGAACACTCACGCTCTGTTTCGCGACCTTTCGAAGCGGATGAATTTCGGACGTCTTCCCCTGATCGTCACGGATGGATTCGAATTCTACCAGAAGGTCATCCGTCGCTTCTTCGGGCCAGCGTATCTATACGGCCAGGTCCTCAAGACGCGCAGGAACAATCGTATCATCAAGGTCGAACGCAGAGCGCTGCACGGAGCCGCGTGGCGATTCGAAGACGCGCTCAATAACTCCGAGGACTCCTCGACATTGAACACGTCGTTCATCGAGCGGTTGAATCTGACTATCCGGCAAAGATCGGCATACCTTTCGAGACGAACGCTTTCCCACGCTCGCTCGACGGAGAGGCTCGATGAGCACATGGAGTTACTCCGTTGCTATTACAACTTCGTCCGACCGCACGGAGCTCTGAAGTTCGGACGTGAGATCCGAACTCCGGCTATGCAAGCCAGTCTGACCACGCGACGGCTCACCTTTCGAGACATCTTCTTCTTGGCGACGACGATTCCTTTGTGGTCGCCGATCGAGGTTTTCCTGCTCACTGGGGCGCGCAACCCGGTCTCTTCCGCACCTGTACCACTGCCCGCAGCCGCGTAGCAACACTTGATGGCGGAAGCACCGAATCTGCTGCTGTTCCCAGCCAGCGACCAGTTACCTCAGTCCGAGCGCAAGGTGCGCTTCCGTGAACGGCTTGGCGGGTTGCTACGTTTCTACCATCGGGAAGCCGCATGAGTATTTTGACCTCACGGGATCGTTTCGCTAGCGATCCTGGTTGTCGCCGGGGTGCTGTGGAACGTCCAGATTCGTGGGCTTGTAGAAAAGCTAGGATTGCCCTATCCTAGCAGTGGGTGCGCATCGATCGCTTGCGACGGTGACGAGTACAACACCCACTGTTGTTCGACAATACGGACTTGATCTAAAGGACAGGTACCGCCATGGAAAAGCCTACCTATGGCCTGATCGGCCGCGGGCGTGTGGCCACCCACATGGCCCGCTACCTAGAGCTCGAAGCCCAACCATTTCTTAGCTGGCATCGTGGCGAGGGCGTGGCGCCCGAGGAGGCGTTGGCGGTCGCCGATATCATGCTTTTGGCGATAAGCGACGATGCTCTGGCGTCGTTCCTTGCCGACCACCCCGAACTCCGAAACCGGCCGACAGTGCACTTTTCGGGAAGCCTGACCATCGAGGGCGCCCACGGCCTTCATCCGCTGATGACCTTTGGTCCCGAACCGTACAGCCTTGAGACCTACCGGACGGCGCCCTTTGTCGTCGAAGAGGGAGGGCTCGGCTTTCACGAGGTCTTTCCGTCCCTTCGTAACCCCTCGTGGTCGATCGACCCCGAGCTCAAACCGCTCTACCACGCGCTCTGCGTTCTCGCGGGCAACTTCACCACCATGCTGTGGGCCAAGGCCTTCGACGATTTCGAGCACCGACTGGATCTGCCGCCCGAAGTGCTCAAGCCCTACCTGGAGAGGACGAGGCTCAACATCGCCGTTTCCGGCCGTGACGCCCTCACGGGATCGCTGGCCAGGGGAGACCGACGGACCGTCGAACGCGATCTCCGGGCCCTCGAAGGAGATCCCTACTACGAGGTCTACCGCGCGTTCATCGGTGCATTCGACGAGCAGGAGGGGGGACAATGATCGTTCAGAGCTTTGTCGATAAGAAAAGGAAAGGCGTGCCCATCTCGATGGTCACCTGCTATGACAGCTGGAGTGCTGCCCTGATCGCCGAGACCGACATCGACTGCGTGCTCGTCGGCGACAGCCTGGCAATGGTGGTCTACGGCCACGACACCACCCTGCCGGTGGACATCGACACCATGGCCGCGCACACGGCCGCGGTACATCGGGGGATGCCGAAGAAGTTCCTGATAGGAGATATGCCCTTCCTGTCTTACCGAAAGGGGCTGGAGATCGCGATGAGCAACGTCGGCAAGCTCATGAACGCAGGCGCCAACGCAGTCAAGCTCGAGGGTGCCAACGGCAACGTCGAACTGGTGCGGCACATCGTCGAGTCTGGGATTCCGGTCATTGGACACCTCGGTCTGACCCCACAGTCGATCCATCAGTTGGGTGGATTCAAGGTCCAGGCGCGCGATGAGGAGGCGGCCGCCGCCCTGATGGAGCAGGCGCTCGCGCTCGAGCGAGCTGGGTGCTTCGCGCTGGTGCTCGAAGCGGTCCCGGCGACGGTCGGTGCCGAGGTCACCAGAGCACTGGAGATACCCACCATCGGCATCGGTGCCGGACCCGATGTTGGTGGCCAAGTGCTGGTGCTCCAGGATCTGCTCGGTGTCAACACCGCGTTCCGACCCAAGTTCGTCCGCACCTGGATGGACGGAGCGAAGCTCATCCAGGAGGCTCTCCAGGCCTACCACAACGACGTCACCTCGGGAGCGTTCCCCAACCCTCAAGAGAGCTACAAATGATCGAGGTGTTCCGCGACATCGCCGAGGCGCGCACGAGAATGCGCGAGGTTACCAAGGAGGGCCGCTCGATCGGATTGACGCCGACCATGGGTGCGCTCCACGACGGGCATCTGAGCCTGATCGAACGAGCGCGGAGCGAGAACGACTGCGTGGTGGTCTCGATCTTCGTCAACTCGACCCAGTACGACGACCCCGCCGACCTCAAGGCCTACCCGAGGACTTTCGAGGCCGACCTTCAAAAGGCGGAAAGCGTCGGCGCTGATGTCGTGGTCTTTCCGAGGAGCGAAGTCGTCTATCACGACGACTACCGCTTTCGGGTCACCGAGTCGGTCGTCAGCCGCAAGTTCGAGGGCGCCTATCGCGCTGGCCACTTCGACGGTGTGCTAACTGTGGTCCTCAAGCTCTTCGCGATCGTCCGGCCCGACCGCGCCTACTTCGGAGAGAAGGACTGGCAGCAGTATGTCCTGGTTCGCGACATGGCGGCGGCGTTCTTTCTCGACACGGAGATCGTGCCCTGTCCGGTGGTGCGCGAACCAGACGGCCTGGCGATGAGTTCACGCAACATCCGCCTCAGCGAGGACGAACGGCAGCTGGCGCCCGAGTTTTATCGCGTGCTATCGAGTGGCAAAGCTCCGGGAGCCACGCGGGAGGCGCTGGAGCGGGCCGGCTTCGGAGTTGACTATGTCGAACGTTGGGAGGGCCGCGTGCTCGGGGCGGTGCGCCTTGGAAAGGTGAGGTTGATCGACAATGTCCGGGAGTAGAATTCTGCCGCAGATCGTGGGGCCGATGACCGCCTTCAAGACGGCGGCGCTGGCGTCGTTGCTCGTCGACCAGGACTTCGAAGTGCGCCTGCGTGGCCGACTTGGTCGTCCGCGACAATGCCGGTGAGGGAGATGCCTCGTGAAACTCAGCCTTGATGTCGGGAACTCTCAGATCTACGGCGGGATATTCGACGACAGTGGTCTTCAGTCGAGATTTCGAAAGATCACCCAGCGTGGCACCTCGTCCGACGAGCTCGGTCTCTTTCTCAGACAGGTAGTGCGCGAAAATGGGCACGATCCGGCGGCTGTGTCGGCGGTCGGATTCTGTTCGGTGGTGCCCGATCTCAACCACTCGCTGGTCAACGCCTGCCGCCGATACTTCGACCTCGAGCCCTTTATCCTTCGTGCCGGCCTCAAGATCGGCCTCAAGATCCGCTACAAAAACCCGTCCGAAGTCGGGGCCGACCGTATCGCGTGCGCCGTCGGCGCGGTCGACCGCTACCCGGGCAAGGATCTGGTCATCATCGACTTCGGCACCGCCACCACCATCGAGGCGGTCAATGCCGAGCGCGAGTACCTCGGCGGCGTCATCGTTCCAGGTCTCAGCATCTCGATGCGCGCTCTCGAACAGAACACCGCCCGCCTTCCAAAGGTAGAGATCATCCGTCCCGACCATACCTGCGGGCGTTCGACCGTCGAGAGCATCCAAGCCGGCCTCTTCTGGGGGCATTTGGGGGCGACCCGCGAGATCCGGAACCAACTTGTTAAGGAGTGCTTTAGAGCAACCACCCCGGTGGTCGTCGGGACCGGAGGATTCGCCGGTCTCTTCGCCGAGGCCGGTATCTTCAGCGTCGTTCACCCGGACCTCGTCCTGGAAGGGGTGCGCATTGCCCAGGAGTGCAACCAATGAAGATCGGAAAACTTCTTTCACGCACCGCTGATCGACGCCGTCCTGTGCCAAAACTCGGCCCTTTTGAAATAGGCCATAAATCAGCAACTTAGTGTCTGTGTTTGCGACCGGGCCAAGGGCCGTGGGCTTTACAATCGTCTTGGGCGGGCGGGTCGTCACCATGCAGATGACCACCTAGTCGAGAGCGAATATCGAAGCATGTTCCTGAAGCTGTTTCCACGCTACGCCGGTCGAGCCCGCCGAGGGGCTACCGTCGCCGGCGACCATCTACGCGGCACGGCAGTAGTAGTTGAGAATGCCCCCAAGTCGCTCTCGCGACACGATGGGGCCAGTGTCATTCGCGCTTGCCGGCAGAGGTGTGAGGAGCTCGTTGCCGAGACCTTGGTGGTTCCGTTCTGTGTGATAGTGCACTACGTATTCGGTTACCGCTGTCCGCAGGTGTCGCTCACTGAGAGGTACGAAGCGGTCGAGACACGTCATGGTTTTTTTCGCCATTCCTCAAGTCTCCTTTTTCGTTTGCAGCTAACTCGACGTATTAGGTGGTTGAGCTTCGAGCGATACTCAAACGGCGCTATTCTAATGGCCCTACACGAAAAGGTGCCCCTGGGTATATGGCTGGGCTCGACGGAGAACTCTCGGGTGTGCACCGCGATGTTGCAGGACCTTCTCGAGCGAGGCTTGCGCGTCGATGAGTCGATTCTCTGCGTAGTGGACGGAGGCAAAGGCATCCGCAAGGCACTCGTCGACGTTTTGGGGGACCTCGCGGTCATCCAAAGGTGCCAGATCCATAAACTCCGGAATCTTCGCTCGTACCTTCCCAAGTCTCGTCACGCCTACGTGCTCCAGACGATGAAGGAAGCCTACAAGTGCAAGAGTGCCGACAAGGCGCGCAAGCGACTTCAGGCATTGGTGTCGTGGCTCGAGCGAAACGGCTACGACGAAGCTGCCGGAAGCCTTCGTGAAGGGATGAAAGAGACACTCACGGTCGTGAAGCTCGCGCTGCCCGCCTTACTTCGCCAGTCTCTTGCCACGACGAACGCCATTGAGAATCTCAACGGAACCATTCGCAGAGTATCGAGAAACGTCAAGCGTTGGTAGAGTCCTTCCATGGTTCGCCGATGGACCGCTCTTGGCGTCGTCACCGCGCAGAAAAAGTTCCGGCGTATCAAAGGCTATCGCCATATGGGCGCTCTCGTTCACGCGCTTAGAAGCAAACAGAAATTCTCCAGCCCCTCTTCGAGGCTAGAGGCCGCAGACTGATTCCTCTCTTCCAGCTCGCGGTGGAGTTGCTCGAGGGCCTCAAGCGCCTCCTTGTGCGTCGGCCGGCCGTACGCGCGCTGCAGCCGCTTGCGCCACAACGACTGCTCGCTCTTGGACAAATAGCTCACGACATTCTCTCGTTGGGGATGTCCCGGCCGCTGTTGAATTTGGTCGGGTAGCGGCGGCACCTGTGAATACTCTTAGGCAGCAAACTCATCGCTGTCAAGAGATCCCTTTCCTTCGCCGTCGGAGGTCGGCCTGGGCTCCCCCCGGTTCTTGCTGCCATCGTACTTGGCTGCGATGAGGTGCCTTGGTGCACAACTCCGATAGAGGCCGAGAGCTCGCTTGGCCCCGACTCCCATCATCCGATCATCTCGCTATCAGGCATCCCGAGCGCCGTCATGGTGTTGAGAATCTTGCACCCGATCCTTGCCTCAACTCTCTGTGCCGCCAACCCTCTCGCTCGCATCGCTGAGCCCACGATAGCCTTGTAGCGATGGAACGTTGTCTCGACTTTGCTCCGTTTGCTGTAGCCCGATTCTGTGTGCCACTTTCGTTTGCCGAGCCGAGCTTGTGCTGCAATGTTGCGATTGCGCTGTCGGCTGCTCGCCGGCCCCGATGTGAGCAGGGCGCCCTTGCGCGGCGGTATCAGCACCCTCGGCGAGCGATGAGCGCTGTGATTCTCGATTGCCTCATAGACGCCGCCGGCGTCGTATGCGGTGTCAGCTCTGGCCGATGAGATGGGACTGTCGATCTGTCCGACAAGCGATGCAACCCGCGATGAATCGCGGGCTCTTTTGCTCGTCAGCTCGCCGGCGACGACTTCGCCACTCTGCTCGTCGACACACAGATGGAGCTTGCGATAGTCCCTGCTCTTTTGTGCTCTGCGCAGCTGGCCGGCGTGGACAGCGAGACCGCTGCTGTCGATCAAAATGTGCAACGGCGTCTTCTGCTTGACTTGGTAGAAGGGGACCTTACCCAGATTCGGCTTGCGCCTCGAGATCGTGGTGTGATCGGGCACATCATTGTCTAGCTTCATCAGAGCGAACAACGACCGCAGCAATCCCTCGCTCTGCCTAGATGACAGATGAAACACCATGCCCAGGGTGACAGCCGTCTCGATGGCGTGGTTCGAGTACTTGCGTTGACGGCCCGGTTTCCTCCTCCTTGGCCGGGGCGCGTCCCAGCTCACAAGCTTGCCGGCGGTGAGCGAGATCCAGACGGTCAGGCTCCCGCGGTTGCGTAGACCCGCCTCATATTCACGCCAATTCCTCACGCGATAGGCCTTCTTCACATACTTCCGCTGAGTGCGTTTGAAAATGCTCATGGGGAACCTCGTATCCGCGAGTACAGGACAATTGTGGACCGAGATCGCGAGTTGTGCACCAAGGCATTGTTTCACCCAGTTTCGAAGGGCCGATTCCGTCAGGTCCAGTTCCTTAGCGACCTGGCCGATGCTGCGCTCGCCCTCCCTGAACAGCCGGACCGCTTCCTTCTTGAACTCCCCCGTGAACTTCCTGCGTCGTCGTTCTCCCATGGACGCCTCCAGGCGCATTGTCGCGCCTCGGTTGATGTCCACAAAACCCGGGCAGGGTCAATCTCAGTAATTCGGCGCCGCACCAGCAGTACTCGATTTTTGTCCAGTAAATAGCGTCCACCTCACTTGTTTGACGGGAGGAGTCCATATACGGGCTGTTACATCTTGACCACCTCCCCGATCGGTGAGAGGATCGTTGAGTTCGTTTGTGTTTTTGGACACGATGACCACTGACGAAACCATATGGCTGAGGTCTCGAAGATCGACTACAAGCTGGGTCAGGACAACGTCCAACTCCTCGGCCTCGACATCCACAATCCGGTCTTCGTCGTCTCCAGTCTGACCATCATCGCGTTCGTTTCAGGCGTGCTAGTGTTCCAGGCCGGGGCGGCGGCCGCCTTCGGGGCGCTGCGCGCATGGCTCATGTCGACCTTCGACTGGGTGTTCATGAGCGCGGGCAACCTCTTCGTGCTCTTCTGCCTGATGTTGGTGGTAACGCCGCTCGGCCGCGTGCGTCTGGGAGGCGCGAATGCCCGGCCGGACTACTCCCGCTCGGCTTGGTTCGCCATGCTGTTCGCTGCCGGGATAGGCATCGGCCTGATGTTCTTCGGGGTGTCGGAGCCGGTGGAGCACTTCCTGCAACCGCCGCTCGGTCTCAAGGCGACCGACACGGCGGCAGCCCGCCTCGGCTTGGCCAGCGCCATCTACCACTGGGGAATCCATGGGTGGGCCATGTACGCAGTGGTGGCGCTGGGGATTGCCTTCGCATCGTACAACCTCGGCCTGCCGATGACACTACGGTCGGCGTTCTATCCGCTCATGGGGGATGCGGTGTGGGGCCGGTTCGGCCACGGCATCGACACCCTCGCCGTCTTCGCCACGCTCTTTGGGCTGGCCACGTCGCTCGGCCTGGGTGCCCAACAGGCGGCGGCGGGGCTGGCCCACCTGTTGGGCGCGCCGGCGACCAACACCACCACCACCCAGGTGCTGCTGATCGTCGGCATCACCAGCATGGCGCTGGCGTCGGTTGTTAGCGGGATGGAGAAGGGCGTCAAGCGGCTGAGCGAGGCCAACCTGCTGCTCGCCCTGCTACTGCTGGCGTTCATGCTGACGGTCGGACCGACGCTCGACATTGTCACCGGCACCGTGACCAGCCTCGGCCAGTATCTCGCGGCGATCGGCCCCCTCAGCAACTGGGTGGGCCGAGAGGATCTCGACTTCATGCACGGCTGGACTGTCTTCTTCTGGGCCTGGTGGATCTCATGGTCCCCGTTCGTCGGTTTGTTTATCGCGCGGATCTCTCGCGGCCGGACGGTGCGCGAGCTGACTGCCTGCATGCTGATCATCCCGACGCTGGTTGCCGCGATCTGGATGAACGCCTTCGGCGGGACTGCGGTATCGCAGTACGTTGACCACGGTCATCCCGAGGTGATCGCGGCGGTGCAGGCGCAGCAGCCGGAGATAGCCCTGTTTACGATGCTGGAGACGCTGCCGCTTGCGAACATCACGTCGTTCCTCGGCATCGTGCTGATTGTAGTGTTCTTCGTCACATCCTCCGACTCTGGATCGCTGGTCATCGACACCATCACCGCCGGCGGCAAGCTGGATGCGCCAGGCGGCCAGCGAGTGTTCTGGTGCGTTCTCGAGGGGATCATCGCCATCGCGCTGCTGCTCGGCGGCGGCCTCGTGGCTGCACAGGCAGCCACCCTCGCCACCGGCCTCCCCTTCGCTTTGGTGCTGGTCGCCATGTGCTACAGCACCTGGAAGGGGCTGCGCGCAAGCACAGTGGGCAGGGCCAGTTAACCCTGCCACGTGTCCTGTGCCAAAACTCTGCCCTTGGTGGATAGAGTCTTCGAGGGTTCGGTTGTATTTTTGGACACGACGGGCTCGTGTCCTTGTTTGTCAACTACCGCCAAATCTCACGAAAGTAGCCGGTGAATCTCGGTCAACGTAACCACCTGGAGCGAAGGCGTGGTCGGTCAAATGCTTGAAGCGCTTGAAGTCCTTGATTATGGCGCTCTTGAACTTCATCTTCGTCCCTCTATCGCGGTAGCGGTTTTCGTTGCCATGGCTTTTCGTCCTAGCTGGCAGCGGCCAAGCCGGTGATGGCCTAGCGCAAGCCTTCCAGGTGAGCCGCGTCTTGCCGTAGGGGTCCACTCCTCCATGGGTCAAAATCGCACGTCAAGGCGCTAAGGGTGCTTCTTAGGCCGTAGCAAGCGGATGACTGAGGTGTGCGACTGACCCCGAGGCGCTTGGCGATTTCCCGCCGGCGGGCCGCCTCGGTGAGCTTCTCCCCGCTGAGGGCGTGTCGTGGCTCCAGACCCTACGTGTTGAACCTCGGTGGCGACGGCCCAACACCTCCTCTTTGCATAGTCCCGCATCACAGAGAAGTTAGGACTCCGGGCTCCCAAGCTGTTGAATTTGGTCGGGTAGCGGCGGCACCTGTGAATACTCTTAGGCAGCAGACTCATCGCTGTCAAGAGATTTCTGTTTGCTTCTAAGCGCGTGAACGAGAGCGCCCATATGGCGATAGCCTTTGATACGCCGGAACTTTTTCTGCGCGGTGACGACGCCAAGAGCGGTCCATCGGCGAACCATGGAAGGACTCTACCAACGCTTGACGTTTCTCGATACTCTGCGAATGGTTCCGTTGAGATTCTCAATGGCGTTCGTCGTGGCAAGAAACTGGCGAAGTAAGGCGGGCAGCGCGAGCTTCACGACCGTGAGTGTCTCTTCCATCCCTTCACGAAGGCTTCCGGCAGCTTCGTCGTAGCCGTTTCGCTCGAGCCACGACACCAATGCCTGAAGTCGCTTGCGCGCCTTGTCGGCACTCTTGCACTTGTAGGCTTCCTTCATCGTCTGGAGCACGTAGGCGTGACGAGACTTGGGAAGGTACGAGCGAAGATTCCGGAGTTTATGGATCTAGCACCTTTGGATGACCGCGAGGTCCCCCAAAACGTCGACGAGTGCCTTGCGGATGCCTTTGCCTCCGTCCACTACGCAGAGAATCGACTCATCGACGCGCAAGCCTCGCTCGAGAAGGTCCTGCAACATCGCGGTGCACACCCGAGAGTTCTCCGTCGAGCCCAGCCATATACCCAGGGGCACTGACCCTGCCCGGGTTTTGTGGACATCAACCGAGGCGCGACAATGCGCCTGGAGGCGTCCATGGGAGAACGACGACGCAGGAAGTTCACGGGGGAGTTCAAGAAGGAAGCGGTCCGGCTGTTCAGGGAGGGCGAGCGCAGCATCGGCCAGGTCGCTAAGGAACTGGACCTGACGGAATCGGCCCTTCGAAACTGGGTGAAACAATACAAAATTGATCACGGTGAAGGTCCACGCGAGGCTCTGACGACGGCGGAACGTGATGAGCTCCGTTCGCTACGGCGTCGAGTGCGTACGTTGGAGCAAGAGCGAGAAATATTAAAAAAGGCGGCGGCCTTCTTCGCGAAGGAAAGCGAATGAGATTCAAATTCATTCACGCGGAGCGGGCCAACTACCCGGTGCGGGTGATGTGCCGAGTTCTGAGGGTATCGACCAGCGGCTACTACGCTCAGATGAAGCGCGCGCCCAGCAAGCGACAGTGTGAGGATGGGAAGCCGAAGCTGCGCATCCAAGCGATCCACGCCCATAGCCGTGGTACCTACGGCAGGGAGCGTGTACGTCGCCAGCTTGACGGGGAGAACGTCGAGGTAGGCAAGCAGCGAGTGGCACGGCTGATGCGTGAGATGGGCCTGCAGGGTCTGCCCAGCAAGCGTTTTCGCCGCACGACCGACAGCAAGCACGATCGCCCCATCGCACCCAACGTGCTCGGCCGGAACTTCGAAGCCGAACGACCGAACCAGTTTTGGGTGACGGACATAACCTACATCCGGACTTGGGAAGGCTGGCTCTACTTGGCGGTCATCCTCGATCTGTTCTCGCGTCGTGTCGTAGGCTGGGCGATGCAGCCCCACCTGCGCGCGGAGCTTGCTCTCGAGGCGCTTCACATGGCCTTGGGGCGCCGCCTGCCGGAAAGTGGCTTGGTGCATCATTCAGACCGTGGTACTCAATACGCGGCTGCGACCTACCAGGCCGTGCTCGATGAGTACGGCATCGTGTGCTCGATGAGCCGCAAGGGTGATTGCTGGGACAACGCCGTGACCGAGAGCTTCTTAGGCACGCTCAAGACCGAGCTCCTCCACCGAGCACGGTGGCCCGTCTGATGCGTGGAATGGGTCTCCAGGGGGCGGTCCGTGGACGTCGATTCAAGACGACGAAGCCGGATTCGAGCGGCGCTCGCCCGATGGACCTCGTGGAGCGCGACTTCAACGCCACACGCCCGAACGAGCTCTGGGTTTCGGACCTGACCTACATCGCCACGTGGCGCGGCTTCGTGTATGTCGCCTTCGTCATCGACGTCTTCGCTCGACTCATCGTCGGTTGGCGAGCGACGACATCGTTGACTGCCGGCATCGCTCTCGATGCGTTGGAGCAGGCGCTGCACGAGCGCCGACTAAACCCAGAACACCCATTGGTGCATCACAGCGACCGCGGCGTGCAGTACGTCTCGATCCGTTACACCGAGCGGCTCGCCGAGGCGGGTATTGAGCCGTCCGTCGGCAGCCGAGGCGACTCTTACGATAACGCTTTGGCTGAATCCATCATCGGCCTCTACAAGACCGAGGTGATCCGTCGACGTGGGCCCTGGCGTGGTCTCGAAGACGTTGAGTTCGCCACCCTCGAGTGGGTCCATTGGTACAACACGCAACGACTCTTGGAGCCGATCGGTAATGTCTCCCCCGTCGAGTACGAGATGAACTACTATCGGTCGCAGGAAGGCTCGCTAGAGATGGCGAGACTCAACTAAAACAGTCTCCGGAAAACCCGGGGCGGTTCACTGTGCCAAAATTTGATCCACTTACAACGTTACAAGCGAACAGTTGACGCGGCGTGGGCGGTGAGGCCCGCGACAACCATTGAGCAGAGCTACCCTTTGGACGGGTCGTCACCATGCAGATGACCACCTAGTCGAGAGCGAATATCCAAGCGTGTTCCTGAAGCTGTTTTCACGCTACGCCGAGCGGGCCCACCGAGGGGCTACCGTCGCCAGCGACAATCTACGCGGCACGGCAGTAGTAGTTGAGAATGCCCCCAAGTCGCTCTCGCGACACGATGGGGCCAGTGTCATTCGCGCTTGCCGGCAGAGGTGTGAGGAGCTCGTTGCCGAGACCTTGGTGGTTCCGTTCTGTGTGATAGTGCACTACGTATTCGGTTACCGCTGTCCGCAGGTGTCGCTCACTGAGAGGTACGAAGCGGTCGAGACACTCTCGACGTATGGAGAGAACGAATCTTTCCGCGTATGCGTTCAGATTCGGACTGTTCGCTGGAAGGCGGAGGGGCTTCACGCCTGAATCTCTCAAGAGCCCACGTACCGCCTCGGTGAATAGCGGGTCCCGGTCGTGGATGAGGTACCGCTTGCCAAGGAGGAAACCATCCCACATGTCCGTGAGGTTTCTTGCCGCCTGCTTCATCCACTCCCCGTTTGGGTCCGAGGTCATCCCACCGATGCACACGCAGCGAGTGGCGATATCGATGACAAACAGGACATGGTAGCGGACGAGCCCGAACGGGTTCACAACCTCGACGGTGAACAGGTCTGTCGCAGCGATAGCGCCCCAATGAGCCTTGAGGAAAGTGCTCCACGACATGCTCTTGCCCCGCTCCGGAGCCGGCGCGATACCGTGCTCGGCGAGGAGCCTCTTGATGGTGTTGCGTCCGAGTTCATGTCCGAGGTTCTTGAGTGCACCCCCGCAGGCGCGTATATCCCCACGTCGGGTTCTCCTGCGCCACGCGCACAATGAGCTCACGGATGTCCTTCGCCGTCGGAGGTCGGCCTGGGCTCCGGTTCTTGCTGCCATCGTACTTGGCTGCGATGAGGCAGCGGTACCAGCGCAGGAGCGTAGCGGGTGTGGCAACCGACGCAATCTGGGCCAGCGCCTCGCGGCCTAAAGCTTGGGCCTTGACGGCGAGCCTGCGCCGCTCGTCGTCCGAGAGACTGAGACGCTTGCCCCGAAGCCCGGCTCGGAGCACACGGTTCTCCTCTTGCTGGTAGTCGATCACATCCTGCTGCTGGCGGTTGACCCAGCCAGCCAGAACGAGCAGTAGGAATTGCACGTGGTAGGTCATCATGGAGCTGAAGATAACACCCTCGGGCCAGACGATTGCAAAGCCCACGGCCCTTGGCCCGGTCGCAAACACAGACACTAAGTTGCTGATTTATGGCCTATTTCGAAAGGGCCGAGTTTTGGCACAGGACGGGAGCGGCGGTTCTACACCGAGGGCGAGCCGCACGCCGTGGGATGGCGCAGATGTTCCGGAAGGCGGTGTCGCTCAGATGCTGATTGATGCGGCTGTGGAGCTCTCGCTCCCTCGGATTCGATCAGCCGGCGGAGATCATCGACGATGTGATCGAGAAAGGCACTTGCGCCAAAAGACACACTCCGCTTTCACCCCGTGAGCGTACCCAAAACAGAACCCCGATCCGCCTCGCATCGGGCATACTGTAGCGGTACTCGCACGAACCAGAGTAACCGCCATTGAAGTCTGCTGGAACCATCGAATGGACCCAGCGCAGTCTTCTCATCGGCGTGATGGCGATGCTGATCTGGACGTTCGTGGGCTCACTGGGCTTCGCCTGGATCGAAGGCTGGCGTTGGATGGACGCCCTCTATATGTCCGTAATCACAATCTCCACAGTGGGATACGGCGAAGTGCAACCCCTTTCGGCACCCGGGAAGCTCTTCGCGAGCTTTCTAATCGTAGGGGGGCTCTCGTTGTCCATCTATACGCTCACCCGACTGGGGCAGGTCGTCCTCGAGGGAGAGCTGTTTGGGAACCTAGGAAGGAGACGAATGCGGAAAGAGCTGAACGAACTCGTCGGTCACTACATACTCTGTGGATTCGGCCGTTTCTCGAGGTCCGTCGCCGAGGATCTCGATCATAAGAACCACCCCTTCTGCATCGTCGAGTCGGACGCTTCGAGAGAGCCGACTCTCCGCGAGCTCCATTACTTGTATCTTCTCGAGGACGCAACGTCGGACGAGGCCCTCCTCAACGCCGGCGTCAAGAAGGCCGCCGCCGTCCTTGCCCTACTCCCCTCGGATGCCGACAACCTCTACGTCACGGTGACGGCCAAGGCGCTAAACCCGTCCGTGCGCATCATTGCGCGGACGCTCGACGAGCGCGGTGAGCTGAAGCTCCGTCGCGCCGGTGCGACCGAGGTGTTCTCCCCGTACCGGCTCGCGAGCCATCGGATCGTTCAGGCGGCGATGGCTCCGACGGTTCTGCAGTTCATGGACCACATCGCCGACCGAGCCGCACTCGAGATGAACCTAGGTGAGGCGCGTATCGGTGAACACGCCAAAATCGCGGGGCGAAGCCTCGGCGAGGCGGACTTGCGCACGAGCTTCGGCGTTACGGTCGTCGCTGTCAAACTTACCGACGGAAAGATGGTTTTCAACCTTGGGCCGGAGCAAGCACTGAGCGCAGGAGATACCTTGGTTGTGATCGGGCACGAGAAAAATCTCGCCGCCACGAAACAGGCTATGGAAGACTAGCGGTAGACTCCGTCGCTACTCTCGATCTCGTCGTGTCCAAAAACACAAACGAACTCAAGACCGGCTCGCCGGGACGTTTCGTAATAAACGGGATCCGTCCCTCTTCTCGTGGAAATAAGAATGGCGTAACCTCCTTTTAGCCAAAAGAAAAACTCGCTTGGAGAGAGCGAGAAGGAGGACTACGCCATGAAGAAACCTACCACGATCACATCTGAGTCTGTGAGCGAGTACCGGGAGTTTATCGAGCTGCGTCTGCGCAAACTGGTGCTCGAGGCGATCGAGGTCGTCATCGACGAAGAGCTCGACCAGGCGCTCGGCTGTCGAGCCTACGAGCGTTCGGAAGAGCGCTGCGCGTCGTGTCCAAAAACACAAACGATAGCGGCCTGTTGGTCACGCTGGAGCCAACCAGCGATTGCGACGACCAACAAGATTCAGGGCTGGCTCTGCCTCCTCATGACCGAGGATTCTAGCTTCCATTGGCCAACCAAGCCTCAGACGTCTCTGATCCGAAACGTCCCGGCGCGCCAGTCTTGAGTCCATTTGTGTTTTTGGACAGGACGGCCAAGTGAAAGCCATTCCAAAGGTCGGTGGTCTCCATCATTATTACACTCGACACGCTGCTTAAATCCGAGCCGCTCGGAACGGCTGCGGGACTTCGCACCAGGTTACACCTCTGCCCCTGAGTAGAGCCGACGCCGACCCTCAAGAACGTCCTACATTGAAGACGACCAAAGCATCCCCGTCCTGTGCCAAAACTCGACCCTTTCGAAATAGACCATAAATCAGCAGCTTAGTGTCTGTGTTTGCGACCGGGCCAGTAAAAGGCCCACCGATGAGGCTCCTTCATCACTATTATAGTCGGCACCCTGGGCATCAGCGGGGGAACTGTCCGGCCCAGCAGGCTTCTGGTCAACCGGCGAACGTTGGGTCGAGCCAGTCGTCGAAACGAAAGTGTGCCAATCTTAGTTGGGAATTGAAACGGCTCCAAACTCCGTGGTTTGATGGCGTTGGACAAAACAAAATCAAGCCGCGAAGAAAGGAAGCCGAGATGGGAAGTCTGCTACGTTCGGTCAAGAAACGCAAGAAGTCGCGTCGTTTGGGTGAGGTCGAGATGGTGAGGCACGAGGATTACGGGGAACTCGCGCTGGACGCCAAGGTAGAGATGATCCGTTCGTTGGTCCCCCTTGGTCTAATGCACGTTCACGAGTTGCTCGACGACGAAGTGAAGGCGTTGGCGGGAGAGCGATAGTCTCGCAAGGACGAGCTGGAGCGCGGTCGCCGTCCCGGAAGCAACCCGGGCACGGTAGGGCTTGGCGGCCAGCGGGTACCGATCCGTGTGCCACGGGTTCGGAGCATCGAGGGAGGAGAGATTCCGCTTCGCTGCTACGAGGCGGTGAGCCACGGCGGTGAGGTGAATGATCTTCTGCTGAAACGAGTTCTCTACGGAATCTCTTGTCGCAACTACGAGGCGGCAGCGGAAGCGATTCCGGGCGCCATCGGGCTGTCGAGCTCAACGGTGTCCCGAGGGTTCGTGCAAGCGAGCGCTGCGAAGCTGCGGGAGATGCAGGAACGGGATCTGACCGGCGAGGATGTGGTGGCGCTGTTTCTGGATGGGAAGACATTCGCCGAGGCAACGATGGTCGTGGCTCTGGGCATCACGCTTTGCGGGGAAAAACGCTTCTTGGGCTTCGTGGAGACGGACACGGAGAACGCGCAGGTGTTGACGCCGTTCCTGCGTTCACTGCTCGAGCGGGGACTCGATATCTCCCAGGGTCTGCTGGTGATCATCGACGGCGGCAAGGGTCTCCAAGCGGCAGTCAAGAAGGCATTCCGTAAGCGGGCCCTGATACAACGCTGCCAGTGGCACAAACGTGAAAACGTAGTGAGCTACCTGTCCAAGGGCGAGCAGGCGTCATGGCGCAAGCGGCTCCAGTGGGCCTACAACAGGCCGGAGTACGAAGAGGCCCTCACTGCGCTCGAGCAACTCCACGGTGAGTTAGAAGAGCGGAACCAATCCGCAGCTGGCAGCCTGGAGGAAGGCCTTGAGGAGACGCTGACGTTGCATCGACTCGGCGTGCACGCGGTGCTGGGCCGTTCGTTCAAGACGACGAACTGCCTTGAGTCCGTCAATGCTCTCGTCGAGGAACGCTGCGCGAAGGTCGACCACTGGAAGAACTCGAGCCAACGCCAGCGCTGGTTGGCAACGGCGCTCGTAGACATCGAACCGCGCTTGAGGAAGGTGGTGGGCTACCGCCATCTTCCCAAGCTTCGCGAAGCTCTCAAGCGGGAACTGAAGATCGAGGCGAAGACATCAACCGTATCGAAGAAGAAGGTCGCTTAAACGTGAGCCGTGGAGAGTTTCAACTAAGAATGGGCTTGACTCGTCGAAACAGTCTGGAGCGATGATGGCGGGCTGTCGATGGTGAATGTCAGCAAGCTCTGGAGAGGCCGTCGTCGTGATGATGGTGAAGGATTCGAGGGAGTTGTTCCCCTTGTCCCAGTGCTCCCCAGAGCGGCAAACGAAAGCGGCAACCCGTCGCCAAGCGCCAAGAAGTAAGGCTGCTTGCCGTACCCGGTCCGTTGCCACTCGAACCACCCATCGGCTGGCACCAGGCATCGACGCGAACGGAAGGCGGCACCAAATGACGGCTTCGTGTGGATGGTCTCCGACCGGGCATTAATGAGGCGGGTGGCTATCCTGATGTCTCGTGCCCAAGACGGCACCAGTCCCCAGCGGAGCTGGACCATGGTGCGGTTGCCGTCGGCGTCCAGCCTGCACGCGACGAATTCTTGCTCCGGCGCGCCATTGTAGCGAGGCTGCAGATTCAGAGGCAGCGACGGTGCCGTCAGGCTGTAGAGGTCGTGAATCTCAGGCCAGGTCAGCTTCTGTGTGAAACGGCCACACATCGTTAGAATGCTCTCCGCGTTCTCTGGCTCGAGTGAAGGCGACAGCTCGGTAACATCATTTTTAATGTCAATGGATAGAATAGGGCTCCTACCTTCGACCTGAACACGGGGTCGGGCCCAACAAGGGGCGACAAAGAGGGATGCGGAAGCAAGTCGACTGGTTGTGCCTTCTATTTATTCATCCGCGCGCCCCGAACTTGATCGGTCTCCGGTCTGCCGGGACCATGCCTGCATGATTTCGTCGTTTGTTCGCGCTCAGCCCTTGGCACCTCCGCAAACACAGACACTAAGCTACTAATTTATGATCTATTTCAAGAGGGCCGAGTTTTGGCACAGAACGGGGTCAGGTCAGAGATCCTCGCCTATTCGAACGAGGTGACACCAATGCTCTGGGAGGGTGACGCCACGCTATGCATTCATCCGGGTATTCTCGGGATCGAACACTGCCGCGTCGGCAGCCACGGTCACGGGGAAGCACTCGTTCATGTACAGCACCTGCAGCTCGGCACCGGCCACCGCGTGTTCGGTTGGCAGATAGGCCAGCAGGAGGTACTGGCCGACGGACGGCCCCATGCCGGCGGAGGTGACGCGGGACTCCCGGCCGCGGCCGTCGACGATGCGCGCGCCGTCCCGCGTTAGAATCGGTTCATTGCCCCCGGTCGGGAAGCGTGACACCCCGGACGCGCTGGTGTGGTGGTCCATCGTCAGCGTGCAAAGCTTCGCCGCCGGTCCCTCCGCGCGCGCCGTCAGGTAGGCTGCCTTGCCGATGAAGTCAGCGTCCTTCACACCAGCTCGCGCCAGGCCCGCCTCGACCGGCGAGTACTCCGAGGTGAGATCAACGCCCATGAGCGCATAGCCCTTCTCCAGTCGGCCCGTGGTGCCGTAGACGCCGATGCCGACCGGGCGGGCGTCAAAGGCATGACCCGCCTTCCGAATCACGTCCCACAGGCGCACGCCGTGCGGCATGCGGGTGTAGATCTCCCAGCCGCTCTCACCCACGTAGGAGATGCGCAGCATCGTCGCCGAGACCCCGTCGATGATCACGTCCCGCACTGTCCTGTACGGGAACACCGCCTGTGAAAGCGGGGTGTCGGTGATCGTGGAGAGCAGCGCGCGGGCATCCGGTCCCCACACGCCGATGGTGCACAGCGCGGACGACAGATTCTCGAACTGCACGGAGCGGTCCGCAGGCAGATGCCGGCGGAACCAGACCTCGTCGCGTGCCCCGTGGAAGGCGCCGGTCACGATACGGAACCGATCGCCGGCCAGCCGCTGGATGGTGAGATCGGCGCGGATGCCGCCGTCGGGCGTCAGCAGCGGGGTGTAAATTGAGCTACCGACAGGCCGGTCACAGCGGTTGACCGTCAGCCGTTCCAGATAGGGCACGACGCCGGGCCCGGACACGTCGAAGACCTGGAAAGCGCTCAGATCGACGATCCCGACCTTCTCCCGCAGGTGGAGATGCTCGGCGTCGATGATCGGCGACCACCAGCGGCGGTCCCACTCGTGAGGGCGATCCGCGATGCGGTAGTGCGCGACCAGGTCCTCGTTCGACGCGTACCACTGCGGGCGCTCCCAGCCGCGTGCCTCGTGAAACTCGGCGCTCAGGGCCGTGGTCCGATCGTGAAAGGGTGCGCGGTGCATACCGCGGGCGGATGCCCACTGCTCGCGCGGGTGCACGATCCCGTAGGTTTTGTTGAAGTGCTCGTTGCAGCGGTCACGGATGTGCTGCTCGGTACGCTCGTGCGGGTAGAAGCGGGTGACGTCCGATCCGTGCGGATCGCAAAGGCGCGGGTAGCCATACGTGATCCACTCGGCAATCAGGCGTGCGGTGCCGGGCCCCTCCTTGACCCAGACCGCAGCCGCCGACCAGAGCTTCTCCACCGCGGCGGTCTCGCCCAGCACCTGCTGCGCGTCGGGGGTCAGCGACAGCAAGCCATTGACTGCGTACTGCATTTCGGAGCCGGCGAGTAGCTCGCCCATGATCTCGCGGGCGTGTTCGAGCTGTGGCGCGAAGTCGATGGCGGTGAAGGGCATCTCGGTGGGAGTCCGTTCCGCCTCTGCAAAGGAAGGAATGTCGTCGGGATGTACCAAGATGGGGCGATGGGCGTACGAGCCGATCTCCATCAGCTCGTTGCTCTGGCGCTCGTACATGAAGGTGTCCATGTCGCGCACGATCGGATAGCCGATCTCGTTTCCTGTCTTGTACAGGAGGTCGATCGGGCCCATGTCGGCCATCTGGTGCACCGCCGGGGTGAGCGGGATCGTCGCGCCGGCCATCGCTGCGAGACGCGGACTCCAGACGCCGCACGCGATCACCACCTGTTCCACCGCGATCGCACCGCCCGCAGTCACCACAGCGCGGATACGCGGGCGGCCGAACGGCGGGCGCGACACCTCCAGCCCGGTGACCTCGGTGTTGTCTAGCACGGTGAGCACGCCCCGCACCTGCGCCCGCTCACGCATGATGGCGCCCGCACGGACCGAGTCGACCACCGACACGCTCGGCGTGTAGAAACCGCCCAGGATCACGTCGCCGTTCACGAACGGAGCCTTCGCGACGACCTCGGCGGGCGTGAGTAACTCGGTTTCGATGCCCCAGGCGCGCGCCGATGTCATCCGCCGGCGCAGTTCCTCCAGGCGGGCCTCGGTGCGCGCCACCTCGATCCCGCCGCACATGGTGTTGACGCCGAGCGCGGCATACTGGCGCTGGCTCTCCAGGGTCAGCATCGCGATCTCGCGGTTGTGATCGGTGGGGAAGATGAAGTTCGACGCGTGGTCGGTGGAGCCGCCGGGGTTGGGCAGCGGCCCCTTATCGATCAGCAGCAGGTCCTCCCACCCGAGCTCCGCCAGATGCCCGACCAGGCAATTGCCGACGATACCGGCACCGATCACGGCGATCGTTGCCCGCGCCGGAAGCACTCGCGAGGCGCTCACGGCGATGCTGCTGCTGGAGTCTTCCATAATCGGTCCCCCAGTTCATTGTAACGGGTAACGGACTCGAGGCCGCGACGTGATCAGCCCCGGAGTCGCTCCTGCCGGCGGCGTCGATTACGGGCTTGGTCCTCGTGAACGGGACCAGTGTCCACACGGCGCGTTGACCAGCAGTTCAATTATGCAATAATCCATGCGAGGAGCAGTCAGCACAAGGATCTGTAGAGTCGAGGGCACCGTGGTGACAACCGCAACGCATGCGACCGCGGAGCATCCCCAGTATCAGGACGTCGTGGACTTCCGGCACTGCTGCGCGGCTCCATCGTCGGTGCAGTCACTGCCGCTGGCGTGTTGCAAGTCGATCGCACACCGTGTCCGCGGCCGGGAACCGTTCGGCATAGCGGAGCAGGAGGCGCCATGAGTGGTCAGCCCCGTAGCGTCGACCAATCCGACCGTATCGTTCCTGTCAACCTGCGCCAGAGTGGCCGGACACCGGTGGAACTGCTCATCTCCACGCGTGTACGAAAGTCGCCCTACTTGCATCTCTCCCACGAGGCGGGCTGCTGGCGGGCCACGGTCTACAACCGCATCTACCATCCGCGCGGCTACGTTCGGCTGGAAGATGGGGGCGCCGCGGCGGAGTACGAAGCGCTGACGAAGCACGTAACGCTGTGGAACGTCGCGGTCGAGCGGCAGATCCGGGTCGAGGGCCCGGATGCGGAAAGGTTCGTCGATTACGTCATCACCCGCGACGCGACCCGCATCGAGCCGATGCACGCAAAGTACGTCATTCTCTGCAACGAACAGGGCGGCATTCTAAACGATCCGGTGCTGCTGCGCCTGTCCACGGACGAGTTCTGGTTCTCGGTGGCGGACTCCGACATGCTGTTCTGGCTGCAAGGCATCAACGTTGGGATGCGCATGGAAGTAGCGATCGACGAGATCGACGTCTGCCCGGTGCAGATCCAGGGACCGAAATCGCTTGCGCTGATGGTCGATTTGATCGGTGACGGCATCCGGGACATCCCGTATTATGGTCTCCTCGACGCCGAGATCGCTGGCTGCCGGGTGGTCGTTTCCCAATCCGGCTTCTCCGGCGAGAAGGGCTACGAAATCTATCTGCGCAATGCCACTCTGCATGCTGAGATGCTGTGGCACGCGGTGCTGGAGGCGGGCAAAGCGCACCAGCTCATGGTCATCGCCCCCGGCCATCAGCGCCGCATCCAGGCCGGCATCATGTCTTGGGGGCAGGACATCGACCACGAGACGGTGCCGTTCCAGTGCAACCTGGCCTATCAGGTGCCGCGCAAGAAGCAGGGCGACTATATCGGCCGGGCGGCCCTCGAACGGATACGCGCCGAGATCGCCGCGGGTCGGCCGCCGTTCTCGATGGTGATGGTCGGCATGACGCTGGGCGGCAAGCCGATCGACGACTACGCGCCGGACTTCTGGCTGGTCTCGGATGCCACTGGCGACGATCCGATCGGTTACCTGACCTCGCCGTGGTACGCCCCCGAGCTGGGCTGCAACATTGCGTTGGGCTACGTGCCGGTCGGCAAGTCGGCGGTGGGGACCAAGCTTCTGGTCTGGCTGCCCAACGAGTACGCAAGTGAGCCGGGACAACCCGACTGGGCACAGGTATGCGAGGTCCCGTTCCGTCCTTCAGTCAATCCGAGTGCGCGCGAGCGGGCGCACGCCCGCGGCGAGGACGCGGCGGTGTAGCGGTGCGCATCGCTGCGCTGGCAACAAGGGCACCGGCACTGGTGACCTGATCCCCATGGGTGCTTCCGCCATCAAGTGTTGCTACGCGGCTGCGGGCAGTGGTACAGGTGCGGAAGAGACCGGGTTGCGCGCCCCAGTGAGCAGGAAAACCTCGATCCGCAACCACAAAGGAATCGTCGTCGCCAAGAAGATGTCTCGAAAGGTGAGCCGTCGCGTGGTCAGACAGGCCTGCATAGCCGGAGTTCGGATCTCACGTCCGAACTTCAGAGCTCCGTGCGGTCGGACGAAGTTGTAATAGCAACGGAGCAATTCCATGTGCTCATCGAGCCTCTCCGTCGAGCGAGCGTGGGAAAGTGTTCGTCTCGAAAGATATGCTGAGCTTTGCCGGATCGTCAGATTCAACCGCTCGATGAACGACGTGTTCAATGTCGAGGAGTCCTCGGAGTTATTGAGCGCGTCATCAAATCGCCACGCGGCTCCGTGCAGCGCTCTGCGTTCGACCTTGATGATGCGATCGTTCCTGCGCGTTTTGAGGACCTGGCCGTAGAGGCACGCTGGCCCGAAGAAGCGACGGATGACCTTCTGGTAGAATTCGAATCCATCCGTGACGACCAGGGGAAGACGCTCGAAATTCATCCGCCTCGAAAGGTCGCGAAACAGAGCGTGAGTGTTCCGGTAGCTTCGCCTTCCCGTCACCGTCGATGGCGTCGTGTCCAAAAACACAAACGAACTCAAGACCCGCCTGGGCTGCAACAAGCAGGTGCAGATGGCTAAACAGCCTGGAGGGCATAAGTGGCCAGCCCGATGGCCGCCACATGGTCGTTGCCCCCAACGACCTCGAGCCGGCAGGTGGCGAGCGAGCGTCCCTTGCGGACGACCTCTCCGATGGCGAGCAGGTCTCCCTGGACTCCTGCCAGCAAGCTCATCTTGAACTCCACCGTCTTGACCGTGGAGCCCGGCGAGACCGAACCCACCGCGAAGTTACCCGCCGTGTCCGCCAGCAGACTGATGAGACCCCCGTGGATGACGCCATGCCCGTCTTCGAACTCGGCCCGAAAGGGCAAACGCACGCGTGCCACGCCGTTCTCGCAATAGCTGAGTGTCATGCCCAGGTAGCGGCTGATCGGAGCCGCCTCGAAGAGTTGTTTGAGTTTTTCGAGATGCGCGGAACGTTCCGTCGTTTCACCCGCCCGCTGGTGGCGGACACTTTCGGGCAGAGGAACCGGCACGGGCTTGGATTCATTGCGGGGAGCCGAACGAGGCCGTGCAGCGGCTTTCTTGCTAGTAGGCCTCGAAAGGATGTCTCTCTTCCTTGGTCCTTCTTTCATATCGAGACACGCTCCACGATGTTGCGAGTGACGTGCTGTCTACACAGGTCATAGAACTGTGTGGCCCGAGGGGTTGGAGTGTCCGGCCAGATACTGCACGTCCTCCAGGGGCACGTTCTGGCTGAGTATATCCGTGATCTCCATCACGCGGATGAATAAATAGAAGGCACAGGGGGCGAGTGGAGCTTCCGGTTCTCGACCAAAAACGATCAAAAAAAGCCAAAACCAGGCCATTAACTGGACGGGGTGCTAGATGTTGTGGTTGGCGGCTTAGTACAGCCCGATTGATGGTATATTTCCAATTGTGGTTATTTCGCCGAATGACTATTCTCCGGAGGAGCACAGGTAATGGATGAGAGATTCTGGGCAGACCTCGACGCGGCGCGCAAGACGATAGAACGCGCAACTGCAGGCATTGATATGAGCGAACTCGCTATCGCTGCGGAGAACGCAGCAAGGGTCGCCGGCACGATCGACTTCGAGAAAGCTTCTTTGGCATTTGCGCTCGGAGACACCGCGGTCCGGTGGCATGATCGGCTAAGTGCGAACTCCGCGCTCGTCAGTGAGACGCTCGCAAGCATGATCGCGCGGGACAGCGTCGCGCTCCACTCAACGGTGAATCTCGTAGCCGACGCTTTTGTACCAACGACCAGCACGCTTGAGTCGTTGGGCGCAGAACTGGCGCGTGCATTAAAACCCTCCGGAGCCGGCGTTGCTTCGTTATCGGCTTGGGAGGCAAGCTTGACTGCGCGCATGACAGCGCTGAAAACGTCATGGATGCTGCCGGACCGCTTTGAACAATCCGTCATTGACTTCGCGCGCTTGTCGCGCCTGAGTGATGCCGTCCATACGTCGGAGCCTTATTCTCCGCAAGTTGCGGAGTTGATCTCCGCCGAGCTTGGTGACAGCTTCGAAACTCAGCCGGACGACAATGCAGATGAGCGCGATGCGGCGGCGGTGCGTGCTGGTCTCAACCCCGATCTGATCGCGTTTCCACGCGCTGCATACGGTGAAGTAGTGCTCGCGGCGGGGTTCAATGTTCGCTTCACTCCTATGACAGCACCGCAGGCATCTGAATCGGCCGATCTTTATACCGCGTTCGATCCGATGCATTGTCGGTTGCTCACCGAGCTTGAGCAGCGACTCCGTCATATCGTAGAGAAAACTCTGACCGAACTTGTCGGCTCAAACTGGATTAAGCAGAGAGTCTCCCAATCCGTGCGCCAGCGTTGGGAGGAACGCCAAGAAAACGATCGTATTGCTGGCCGGCTAGTTTATGCCACTATCCAATATGCGGATTTCATGGATTTGGCCGACGTAGTGGGACAAACGAATAATTGGGATGATGTGTTTCAACCGATTTTCCGAAATCGCGAGGACTTCACGGTGTCGCTTCGCCGGCTCCATCCGGTACGGAAGGCTATTGCTCATAGTCGCCCTCTTTGCCGTGCTGACGTCCTGACCTTGGTCAACGAAGCGACTCGTATTTTGGGTGCCTTGGGAATGCGAGTTTTGAACTGAGCGGGTGCGCGTACTTCGGCCCAACTTCTACCGGTCGGTAAGGGGTTCCGACAGCAACCGCCGCGCCGCCGCCAGTGGTCGGGGATGGCGTTCAGGCCGTAGAGGGTGCCGGCGAGCTCGTCTGGTCAAAATACTCGAACGCCCAGCGGTTCAGCAGTTTGCACCTTTCCAAAGGCTGCTTGAATCCGCTATCGTGGTCGGATACGTATTCCAGTTCAGCGGAAGGAGTCGCGATGGACTGGAAGACCATGCTGAGCTGCATCTCAGGGTCCGTGGATGAGGAGTTGCTCCTGCGCAACGAGTATCTTGTAGCAGAGAATCGAGTTCTTCGAAATCAGCTCCAGGGTCGCTTGCGTCTGACCGATGGCGAACGGCGGTCTCTGGCCGAGCTCGGAAAGCGTCTGGGTAAGCAAGCCCTTGATGAGGTCGCGAGTATCGTGAACCCCGACACGATCCTAGGTTGGCACCGGAGGCTTGTCGCGAAGAAGTTCGATGGCTCCAAGAACCGTCAGTATCCAGGGCGACCGCGGATCGACGCCGACATCGAAGAACTGGTGGTGCGTCTCGCCAAGGAGAACAAATCCTGGGGTTACGACCGGATTGCCGGGGCGCTAGCCAACCTCGGGCATGAAATAGCCGATCAAACCGTCGGTAACATTCTGAAACGCCACGGCATTCCGCTCGCACCAGAGCGTCGGAAGACCACGACGTGGAGGGAGTTCATCCGCTCGCACATGGACGTCCTCGCGGCAACAGATTTTTTCACCACGGAAGTGTGGACTCAGGGCGGGTTGGTGACGTACTACGTTCTGTTCTTCATACACCTGGCTACCCGTCGAGTCCACGTTGCCGGCATCACGCCGCATCCGAACGAACAGTGGATGACTCAAGTGGCTCGCAACGTGACCATGGCGGATGTCGGCTTTCTGTCCTCGAGCCGATACCTCATTCACGACCGGGACACGAAGTTCTGCCAGTCGTTCCACCGGACCATCGAGGCGATTGGCGTCGCGCCCGTCAAGCTGCCCGCACGACGTCATCATGGAGCTGAAGATAACACCCTCGGGCCAGACGATTGTAAAGCCTACGGCCCTTGGCCCGCTCGCAAACACAGACACTAAGCTGCTGATTTATGGCCTATTTCAAGAGGGCCGAGTTTTGGCACAGGACGGGGAGGTCCGAGAACGCCGGAACCAACTGCGCCGTCCGCACTACCGCAAACCGGAGCTGTTGGCCGAAGCGCCCAACCAGGTTTGGTCTTGGGACATCACGAAGCTTCGTGACCCCGTCAAGTGGACCTACTACTACCTGTACGTCATCCTCGACATCTTCTCCCGCTACGTGACGGGCTGGATGCTGGCTCACCGCGAAAGTGCCGAGCTCGCACGCCGCCTCATCGCCGAGAGCTGTCGCAAGCAGGACATTGAACCGGGTGAGCTCACCCTCCACGCGGATCGCGGCAGCTCGATGCAAAGCAAGCCCGTAGCCTTGCTCCTAGCCGACCTCGGCGTGACCAAGACTCACTCGCGACCTCATGTCTCGAACGACAATCCCTACTCCGAGTCTCAATTCAAGACGCTGAAGTATTGCCCTCAGTTCCCGCAGCGGTTCGGTTCCATCGAGGATGCTCGCCTGTTCTGCCGTAACTTCTTCGGCTACTACAACCACGAACACCGACACTCGGGAATCGGTCTCATGACTCCAGCCGTCGTTCATCATGGGCGCGCGGAAAAACTCACCACGGCTCGACGCCAGACCCTCGTCCAAGCTCAGCGGGCTCACCCCGAACGATTCGTTCGCGGAACCCCTCAACCTCCCGTTTTGCCTCCTCAGGCCTGGATCAACCCTCCGCCGGAAAAAACAACGCACCAGGAGGCTGAAACAGCGACTTGCTCGGGGTGGTCCATACCTGAGCTACCCCCTGTTTCCACTCCTTGTGGCGCGTTCGCGATCGAAGCGGACGTGGACCACGACGTCGTCATGAGCCCGGCGACACCAATCGAGGCTCACTAAATGCAACACGCGGGTGTCTCAATGTCGTTGACACGTTCCGGAATGATGTACTTGTACTCCATAGCAAGTTACTCGAAGTTGGCGCTCAAAAAGCGATGATATTTTCTACTGCTGGTTTTCAGCGCGGTGCTATAGAATACGCCCACAAGCACGGAATTGCTGCCGTGCACTTCGCAGACGGAAGAACGTCTTGGGTTGCCCGCAGCAGAGAGGAAACCATGGTGCACCGCCATCCCGTAGATGGACGCCTTTACGTGGGTAGGACACGGGGCAAGGACGCGGGCGTCCTGTGCCGGGGTGCCTATCCAGAACGTAATGGAAATAGCTACAAAAGCAGGAAAAGACTTGTTCATGAAGTCTCTCCCACTCTTGTTGGAATACTCATGCGTACATGCCGTTCCCACCGTTGCACGCGCTTTGGGTTCACCCGCCAGCCCTCGACCCCGTCGTGGGTGCTTGCGCTGTTTGCTGTTGGTGATGTGTACGTATCCCTTTGCAAAAAAATAGCTTACGCTCCATTTACCGTGCGGCGAATGGCGGAAGCACCAAGCCCGTGACTGCGCCTTGCGCGCGGAGGGGCGCATCCTCTCGCTCTGATTCGCAGCCGTCTCCCGCGCCCGCCGGGGCGCGCGACCCCGACACCTCTAGTACAGCAGTCAATTCAGCGAAAGGGAGCTTTTTCACATGAAGATGCCTCAGTCTCGCCGACAGTCAACCGTCATGATCACCTGGGCGGTCCTCGCCGCGCTGGCGCTCGCTCCGAGCGTCAGCGCCCAGGAGGACGGGACCATTAGCGGCACGGTCAGAGACGCCACGGGTGCTGTGCTGCCCGGCGTGACCGTGGAGGTGCGGGGCACGGCGGCCGGCGGGGCGGTCCAGACCGCCATCACTGATGTCACCGGCATGTTCACCATCACCGCGCTTCAGTCCGGCACGTACAACGTGGCGTTCACCCTGCCCGGCTTTAGCACGTTCGTGCGCGACGGTGTGAAGATCAGCGCCGGGGCCACAGTTGCCCTCGATGTCGTGATGTCGGTGGAGGGAATCCAGCAGCACGTGGTTGTCGTCGGCAGCCGCGCACAGCCCCGGTCGGTGACCAAGTCTCCGGTGCCGATCGATGCCATCCCGTTCCAGGATATCGTCCGCCAGGGCGGCACCTCGCTCGACTACCAGTTGCGGACCCTCGTGCCCTCGTTCAACGTTGCGACGCATCCGATCAGTGACGCGGCCACGCTCGTGCGGCCGGCCAGCCTGCGCAACCTTGCCCACGACCATACTCTGGTCCTGGTGAACGGCAAGCGCCGCCACCGCTCGTCGGTCATCGCCTGGTTCGCCGGCGTGACGGACGGCTCGCAAGGTCCGGACATCTCGACCATTCCGTCGATCGCTCTGCGGCAGGTGGAGGTGCTGCGCGACGGCGCGTCGGCGCAGTACGGCTCCGACGCCATCGCCGGCGTCATGAATTTCCTGCTCAAGGACGACCGGGCGGGGGGGAGCCTCGAGTTCAACACCGGCACCTACCGCGCGGGCGACGGCGACGCGTACATCTTCGCCGGCAACGTCGGGCTGCCGCTGGGCCAGACCGGGTTCGCTAACCTAAGCCTCGAGTACGGCAACGCCGACCCGACGAACCGCAGCGTGCAGCGCGCCGACGCGGCGGCGCTCATCGCGGCCGGCAACACCGCCGTGGCCGACCCGGTGCAGATCTGGGGCAACCCGACGATCGAGGACGATCTAAAGCTATTTGGCAACTTCGGCTACCTGTTCGCGAGCGGCCTGCAAGTCTACGGCCATACCAATTACGCCGACAAGAAGGTGACGGAGGGGTTCTACTTCCGGAATCCCAACACGCGGGCGAACATCTACAGTCTCGACGGCGGCCAGACGCTACTCATCGGCGACGTGCTCGCCGCGAACGGCAGGGGCTCCGCCAACTGTCCCACCGTGGCGATCGCCGACAACGTGCCGGATCAGGCAGCCCTCGCGCAGGTATTCGCCGACCCCGATTGCTTCTCTTTCCAGGAGATCGCTCCGGGCGGTTTCACGCCGCAGTTCGGCGGTGACGTGAGCGACATGTCGGCGGTTGTCGGCCTACGCCGGCTTGCGACCAACGGTCTAACCTGGGACGCGAGCGCCAGCTACGGCGCTCACCAGTCGGACTTCTTCTTCAACAACACCGTCAACGCGTCGCTCGGCCCCGACACCCCGCGCGACTTCGACCCGGGTCTGTACCGGCAGGAGGAGGTCAATCTGAACTTCGACGTCTCCTATGCCGCCACCGACATGATCAACATCGCCAGCGGCGCCGAGTGGCGTGACGAGCGCTTCACGATCGGCGCCGGGGGACGGCCATCGTGGGACGTCGGCCCGTACGCCGTGCAGGGCTTCGTCTCCGGCTCCAACGGCTTTCCCGGATTTCCCGACTATACGGCCGGCATCTGGACCCGCAGCAACGTCGCACTCTACGGCGACGTCGAGCTGCGGGACCCCGATGACCGGTGGACGGTCGGCGGTGCTGTCAGGTTCGAGCACTTCGACATCTTCGGCACCACAACGAACGGCAAGCTGTCAGCCCGCTACGGGCTGGGCGACGCCGTCTCGGTGCGTGGCGGCGTGAGCACCGGGTTCCGCGCGCCGACGCCCGGCCAGCAGAACACGCTCAACGTACAGACGACTATCGACCCTGAGACACTGGAACTGGTTGACAGCGCCAACGTGCCGTCCACCTTCAGGGCCGCGGAGTTGCGGGGCGGCCAGCCGCTCCAGCCCGAGACGTCGTTCAACTCGACGGTCGGGCTGGTCGTCGATACCGGGCCGTTCACGTTGACCGCCGACTACTTCCGCGTCGATGTCTCCGATCGCCTCGCCCTGTCGCAGACCTTCACGCTCACGGCGGACGAACGCGCACTCCTTCTGTCAGAAGGTATCACCTCGGCGGGCACTCTGGCCTTCTTCCGGTTCTTCATCAACGACTTCTCGAGCCGGACGCAGGGGATTGACCTCGTCTCGACCTACACGCCCCCCGCGTTCGTCGGCGACACGGTCTTCAGCTTCACCATGAACTACACCGACACGGCGGTGACAAAGGAATCGGACCTGCTCGGCCCCGGCGATATTCTCGGTCTGACGCGAGGTGTGCCCAAGACCCGCTGGAACGTCGCCCTCAGTCAGCGCGTCGGGCGGGTGGGCTTGCTCAGTCGCCTGAACTATTACGGCTCCTGGGTCGACCACTTCGACGCACGGTTCGTCCGCGGCGCAGACTCGCCGGTCCTGGACGGCCGGTACATCGTCGACCTTGAGACCAGCATCTCACTCGCCAACGAGGTGACGCTGGCGATCGGTGGCCAAAACATATTTGACGTTTTCTCGGACAGGATGGACCTTTTCGCTGCCGAGTTCGGCCTCCCCTACAGCCAGTTCACGCCGTGGGGTTTAAGTGGCGGGTACTACTACGCCCGCATCAACTACCAGTGGGGTCACTAGCTGCCATCAGGGCCGATTCTTTCACTGTCCATGGGGATACAGAGCCGGGCGAGGTTCCCGCCTAATCGACTTCTAGGCACCAGCCCTGAGCTAGTCTCGTGGGGGCTTCCCGTCCTGTGCCAAAATTTGATCCACTTGCAACGTTACAAGCGAACAGTTGACGCGGCGTGGGCGGTGAGGCCCGCGACAACCATTGAGCAGAGCTACCCTTTGGACGGGTCGTCACCATGCAGATGACCACCTAGTCGAGAGCGAATATCCAAGCGTGTTCCTGAAGCTGTTTTCACGCTACGCCGAGCGGGCCCACCGAGGGGCTACCGTCGCCAGCGACAATCTACGCGGCACGGCAGTAGTAGTTGAGAATGCCCCCAAGTCGCTCTCGCGACACGATGGGGCCAGCGCTATTCGCGCTTGCCGGCAGAGGTGTGAGGAGCTCGTTGCCGAGACCTTGGTGGTTCCGTTCTGTGTGATAGTGCACTACGTATTCGGTTACCGCTGTCCGCAGGTGTCGCTCACTGAGAGGTACGAAGCGGTCGAGGAGCTACCCTCAGAAGGTGTGGAAATAAAGTAAAGGCGGAGTAACCTTCCGCGTCACGAAACACGGCCTGAAGGGGCCAACGGAAGGAGACACCGCCATGAAGGAAAAGACCACAGGACGACGGAGCTCGTCAAGGGTGGCTTGGGAGTCGCTGGAGAAGTGGGCGAGGCTTGAGATCCAGGATTGGGTGCAGGAGCCGATGGTAGCCGAAGTCACGGAGCTTCTCGGGCGTGAGAAATCGGAGAGACGGAAGCCCGTGGACACAACGGCGGGCTATCGAAATGGATACGGTAAGCCTCGGAAGCTGACGATGAGCGTGGGCACAGTGACGGTTCGCCGGCCGAGAGTACGGGACGTGGAGGAGAGGTTCGAAAGTCGAGTGCTTCCGCTGTTCAAGCGTCGGAGCGAAACGGTGAGCGAGTTGATTCCGGAGCTGTACCTGCATGGACTAGCTCACGGAGATTTCGATCTGGCGCTCCGCGGGCTTCTAGGGGAGGACGCTCCACTTTCTCCCAGCACGGTGTCGCGGCTGAAACAGAAATGGCAGGGAGAGTACGAGCAGTGGCTAGCTAGCCCACTGGAAGAACTCGAGCTCGTGTACCTGTGGGTAGATGGCGTGTACGTGAAGGCCGGCCTTGAGAAGGACAAGGCGGCGGTGCTAGTTGCGGTTGGTGGCTTGTCCGACGGGACGAAAATCGTCCTGACGCTGGAGGCCGGGCATCGAGAATCCGAAGCGTCATGGTCGTCGCTGCTACGGAGACTGAAGAAGCGCGGTCTGAGATGTCCCCGTTTGGTGATCGGTGACGGTCATCTCGGCATCTGGGCCGCGACCCGAAACGTATTTCCAGAAGCTGAGGAACAGCGGTGCTGGAACCACCGAATCCTCAACGTACTGGACCGGATTCCGAAAAGGGACCAGGCGCAGGCCAAGCCGCTGTTGACGGCGATCCCCTACGCCACCAGCCTGCAGGAGTGCGAGACGAAGAAGGCCAAGTTCCAGGATTGGTGCTTGCGCAAGGGTCTTCCGGGGGCCGCGCACGTGCTCGACGAGGACTGGGAGCGGATGGTCAGCTTCTATTCCTTTCCCAAGCCTCACTGGCAACACCTTCGCACGAGCAACGTCGTGGAGTCACCGTTCGCTGCACTGAGATTGAGAACGGATGCGGCCAAAAGGTTCAAGAAAGTCGAGTCCGCCACTGCGACAATCTTCAAACTGCTTCTGGTTGCGGAGAAGAATTTTCGCCGGCTCAACGCACCGGAGCTGATGCGAGAGGTTCACCTGGGCGTTCGATTTGAAGATGGAGACAGGGTAACGGAGTCGTCGAAGGTTGCTGCTGCCTGAACTTTTTTACACACCTATTGACAAGAGCTCCGGTCGAGACACTCTCGACGTATGGAGAGAACGAATCTTTCCGCGTATGCGTTCAGATTCGGACTGTTCGCTGGAAGGCGGAGGGGCTTCACGCCTGAATCTCTCAAGAGCCCACGTACCGCCTCGGTGAATAGCGGGTCCCGGTCGTGGATGAGGTACCGCTTGCCAAGGAGGAAACCATCCCACATGTCCGTGAGGTTTCTTGCCGCCTGCTTCATCCACTCCCCGTTTGGGTCCGAGGTCATCCCACCGATGTACACGCAGCGAGTGGCGATATCGATGACAAACAGGACATGGTAGCGGACGAGCCCGAACGGGTTCACAACCTCGACGGTGAACAGGTCTGTCGCAGCGATAGCGCCCCAATGAGCCTTGAGGAAAGTGCTCCACGACATGCTCTTGCCCCGCTCCGGAGCCGGCGCGATACCGTGCTCGGCGAGGAGCCTCTTGATGGTGTTGCGTCCGAGTTCATGTCCGAGGTTCTTGAGTACACCCCGCAGGCGCGTATATCCCCACGTCGCAACAAACCATCTACGCGGCACGGCAGTAGTAGTTGAGAATGCCCCCAAGTCGCTCTCGCGACACGATGGGGCCAGCGTCATTCGCGCTTGCCGGCAGAGGTGTGAGGAGCTCGTTGCCGAGACCTTACACCAACACTTAATGGCGGAAGCACCGCACAGGACGGGAAGTCTGCTACGTTCGGTCAAGAACCGCAAGAAGTCACGTCGTTTGGGCGGAACGTAGCTGAGTAGCTACGATCCGCTGGACTTCGCCCTTCGGTCTTTTTCGTCCGGAAAGCGCCAGGCCAGCCGCCGTGCTGTTCGATGATTTCGTCTATCTCGGCCATCAGCCGCCGAGTTTCGTCAAGGGCGGCGATAATCTTTCGGTAGTGGTCGATGTCTTCCTCGGAAAGCGTGCGGCCCTTACGATCCTTGAGCCACTTCTCCGCCGGGCGGTAACCGCCGATAGTGAACGCCCAAATTTTAGGCTCGACGCTCTCGAAATACTGTTCGCGGTTGATCCATACGCGTCCCGGCAAACCGCCGGTCGGGTGCGCGTAACGCACCTTGTCCACCTGGTTGCTACCGGTGTCCGGGAACATCGCCTGCGCGCCCTCCGCTTCCATCAGGTGCAGGCTGACGAGGCGCGTGCCGAGGCGGATGAGATCGGCGAACAACGCACGGTCGCCTGGCAGCGGAACGCGTGGGAAGTCGGATTTGAGGAAGTCGGCGTAGCGGCGGCGGTATTCCGGGCTGTAGAGGACGGTGTAGAGGTAGTGGAACACGTCCTCCGGTCCGAAGGTGGTGCCGAGATCGCCGGTGCCGTCGGGAGTAAAGTCGAGGCCGAGGGCAGAACCAAATGCCAGCACGAACTTGCTGTCGAGGTTCGGTGCCCGGCCAGCAGCACCGTGGGCCGGCGTCGCCGTTGCATAGAAATAGAGCGGGAACAACGAGTTGATGTCGTACGCCGCCAGTGCCTTGTGCGCGATGATCGTGTTGGACACTATCGCGCTCCAGTTTCGCTGACATTGGCGTGTGGTAACGATGCCGAGATTCTCCCCTGCCAGCATGTGCCGCATGACACGTTCGCGGCGATGAACAGCCACATTGCGATCAAAAACGGTCGCACGGATGTCGAAGGGGCGATAAAGGACCGGTTCAATTCGGCCACGCCAGGAGCCATCGGCGAGTTCCCGCTTGGCCCGGTCGTACTGCCACTGGTTCTGCGAGCACAGACGCCAGATCGACCGTGCCTCTTCCTCAGATGTCGTGGTGAGAAGCCGCTCGACCTTTGACGCCGCTTCCTTGCGCGTCCATGAAATGGCGAACTGGTCATGCGTGGTGACGATACCCGGCGCGGGATCGCCGCTCGGCGAAAAGATCTTGGGGATCGGCCAAGTCGCTTCGTATTCATCGCTCAATGTCTCGTCGCGCAGCTCGAACAAATGGAGAGGTGATCTAGGCGAAAGCGGCGCCCAGCCCGTGCTCTCGACATCCCTGGCGGCGAGCCAGTCATATTTTCCGTCCGTCGACGTGTCACGTTTGCCCCATAGATCAGCGTGGGCTACTGAGGCAACCTCGTCCTTGACCGCACACTGTACAAACAGGCCAATAGCTACGCCCTGTTGAATGTCGAAGACGTTCTCATCCTTCCCGCCACCCGGCGCTCTTTCCTTCTTCTTTGAGTTGCCATGCAGGTCCAGGAGGCGAATTTCCGTGAAATCCTTCCGGAGACTCTGACGCATACCGCGAAAGGTTGGATTGTCCAGATAACTGTGATTTGTAATGAAACCGAGCACGCCCTCGCCTGTGCGCTCGATCTGCCATTGAGCCAGGCGAATGAACTTCACGTAATCATCACTGAGCCACTTCGCCTGCGCTGGCTTTCTCAGTTCCGGGAAGCTTTTCTTGTAATCGTCGATTAAGCTAGCGATCCACTCACCCTTGTTGGCGGAGTGGCCCGAATACGGCGGATTTCCAATCACCACCGTAAATCGTTGATCGCCTTTGACCTTGTTGACCGCCCGTGCCTCGTGCGCCAGCGCCGGGATCGCGAAATCGAAAGCTCCTTGTGAAAAATCCTGCGCCGTTTCCAGGGCATTGGTGAGATACACCTGTGCTCGCTGGTTACTGCCGAAGCGGTAGCCGGTCTCGTAGAGCTTGAGGCCGATCTTGAGGTGGGCGATGGCATAGGGCGCCATCAAGAATTCGTAGCCGTGCAGGCGCGGCAGGAGGTGTTCGGGCACGTACTCGTTCCAGAGCGCGTCGATCTTCGTCTCGCCGTGCCCGTGTGCCTGCCACTTGGCGACGAGCGTCTTGTGGATGAGGTCAATGGCCTCCACGAGGAAGGTGCCCGTGCCGGTGGCGGGATCGAGGATCTGCACGAAACCCTGATCCGGCGAGATGGCGTCGGGGATGCGCAGATCCTCGCAGCGCTCGGCCATCTCCCCCCACGTCGCAGTGTCCGCGAGACCGTCTTTCAGTCCGAATTCGCTCCGCAGCAAGGCATGCACGGAACGGACGATGTAGGAGACCACCGGGCGCGGCGTGTAGAACACGCCGCGCTGCATCCGCTTCTCCGCGTCGTACTCCTTCAGGAACAGCTCGTAGAAGTGGATAACTGGGTCTTCTCGCGGGTTTCGGTCGCCGAAGTCTCGGACCACGGCTTCCATGTTGGCGTTGTCGAGTAGTTCGACGACCTCAGCGACGCCGAGCTCGTCGAAGTCGATCCCCTCAGCGCCCGGCTTGGTGTGGCGCCCGCCGACCTGAAGGAATGTCTCCATCAAGTCGCGGAGCAATGGGTTCGTGCGCATGTGACTCGCGAAGTCGTCGGCTGTCTTTTTGTGCGGATCGGCGATGCGCGCGGAGAGCAGACCGTACGCGATCGTCTGGGCGTACATGTCGGCGAAGCCGTCCGTGTCCAGATCGTGAACGAGCGCTGCCTGGAACGCCTTCATGAGCTTGTTCAACGGGCCACGCTCGGTCTCAATGGCGAGAGCGGCCTTAATCCGGTCGCGGATGGTGCGCGCGAGTTTGGCCAGACGAACCGAAAGCTCGCGGAACGTGGTGATGACCTCACGGTGGCGAAGCGTGAAGGCGGCACGCCACTGCTCGCGCCACGCGTTGGCGTCACCGTCGTTTTTGGGCCAGGCGAGGTGCTCGGTTAGCTCCGTGGCAACGGTGTCGAGGTGCAACGCGGTGTCGCGGTTGTCCCAGCCGAGCACCTTGAGGGTCGGCAGGTCGTGGCCGTCCGTGGGCGTCGAGAAGTGGGCGAAGCTGATCTGCCGCTCGTCACCCTCGCCGTAGTTGGAGACGAAGAGCAGGTCATCCTTGGCCCAGGCGGTCCGCTCGGCGCTGTTGGCGGAGGCACGCTTCTTGAGTGCCACCTGGCTCAAGATGCGGCGCAGCGCCACGACGGGGAGCTTCTTCGGCTCGAACTCGACGAAGAAGATGCCCCAGGGCTGGCGCGGCGAGAGGGGGCGTAGGCGCTTGATACTCTCGATTTTGGCCGCGGTCTTCGGGTCGATGCCGAGCTCATCGGCGGTGAAGTCGTAGAACAGATCGTCCACGTCCTCGAACGAGTCCCGCGCAATCGGCCAGCCCATCTCGTCGCGCAGGTAGGCGATAAGCTGGTCGAAGCGCTTGATGCTCGCGAGGGCGCTACGGTGGTCGGTCGGCATCGGCTCAGGCTTCGTTGAGTTCCATCCAGCACTTGAGCGAGGGCTTCACGCCCACCGGCGCGTCGATACGCTTGAGATAGGTGTTCTTGATGTGTCTCTCGATCTTGGCCCGGATGTCGACCAGGGTCTTCTTCTCGGCGGTGCACTGGCGCAGCGTCTCGGGTTTGGACCGAATGCTGCCCGCGATCTCGCCCGGCTCTTCGAGAATGGCCTTGCGTTCGAGGTCATAGAGGTACCAGCGGGTCGTGCCAGCCTCCTCGGTGAACTCCCTCGCCTCCTTGTCGAGGGCGGGAAGCGTGTAGCAGAAGAACACGCCGCGCCCCCCTTGGGCCACGCACTTACGGCCGCTGAAGGTGGCGCCGGGCAGGCGCTTGAGGCGCGCCTCCAGCTCGGGGTCGGCCTGAAGCAGGGCCTGGTACTCGAGATGCATGTCTTCGACCACAGTCTTGGTGCCCTCGTAGGCGGGTTCAGCCGCGTGAACGCGTTCTCTAACATGTCGAGCAGCCGCCCGTAGGTCTTACGAATGGAGTACGCGGCTACCTGCGGCGGCTTGCGCTCGGGGAAGGCGGCCGTCTTCCCCGTCTCGCGGATCTGGCTTTCGCGCGCGTAGGCGCGGCTGCGCTGCACGACGAGGTGGCGGAAGATCTGGTCGGAGAAGAGGATCTCATGCGTCTCGGTCAACTGTTCGGAGACATCGGTCAGGTCGTGTCCGACTCGATTGCGCAAGGCCTTCTCCATCTGGTTGAAGTGCGCGCGCAGGTTGTTGACGCCCAACGTGCGGGCGAAGTACGTCTCGTCCCGGCGCGTGAACAGCTCGGCCATGTGCCGAAAGTCGCTCAGCCGGTTGTTGATCGGCGTGGCGGTAAGCATGAGAAGGGTTTTGGGCCGCTTCGCGTTGTCGAGCAGGTCGTAGAGGCGATAGTAGCGCGACGGCTCCGCGTCCTCATCATTGTCGCCCCGTGTCCCGGGGTTGCGGAAGTGGTGCGCTTCGTCGATCACCACGATGTCTGCAAGCTCGGCGATGCGTCGGAACCTCTCCGGGAAGTCGCCCTTGCGGCCGAGGTCCGTGTGGCTGAAGACTGCGAGGTTGCTGAAGTCCGCGTGCCCACCGACGCCGCCGATGTGCGGCAACCACTCGCGCAGGTGCGGTTCCCAGATGCCCTCCTTCGTCGCCTTGGGAGCGAAGAGCACCACGCGCTTCCCTTCGTGCAGCACCAACCGCTCGATCAGCATCAGGCCGACGAAGGTCTTGCCTAGGCCGACGCCGTCGCACAGGAACGCGCCGCCATGCTGGCGGGCAATTTTCATGAGCGCCCGGTAGGCCTCTTGCTGATAGCGGTCGGTCCGGGAAAACATCTTCGAGCGAGTTTCATCCCACTCGGTCGCAGTCAGCTCGTGGCCGCGGAAGTATTCCTGCAGCGCTCGGAGACGATCATCGCGATCCACTCGGTACGCCTCAGTAATATTTTCCGCGCACCGAGGATGAACCCAAGCAAAGAGGAGATCATCGTCCAGACGACAGCTGCCCGTCGAGCCAAGAGAGTGCTCCAAGAAGGATCCCGCCCGCGATCCGCAATGCGTTTGGCTTGCCCCACACGAGCCCGAGCGCCGCGATCCCGATCACGAGAGCCAGGGCGCGCCGCGGGCTCACGAAGAACATCTCCTGGTGGAAGAGCTCGTAGGGAGCGAACGAGTCCAACGAGACCGCCGGGGCCAGAGCTCCGGCAAAGGCACCCGCGAGCGACAGCCAGGGATCGAGGGAAAGGCCAGTTCGCAACAGCCAATAAAGCATCAGAGGAAACACGATTAGCAGCACCAGCGGAAGGAACACTATCATCTGTCGTGCGCGCGCGGACGAACCCGCACTCGCGACCGCCCCGAGAGCACTCCAGAGAGGGCGGGGGTTTCGCGTGTCCGTAAGCCATCCCTCTGTGATCTCTCCTCGGACGGCGCCGTGGCTCAAGAGAGCAAGGTCGAATGACGTCGTCGTTCCCGGCCTGAGGCCATAGGGTTGCACGAGCGGAAGGTAGCTGTACAGCCACATCAGTGCCGCGAGCCCAGCTGGGAGGGCGAGCGCGGCTTTCCGCGAGTCGAATCGAATCGTGATGAACAGCGCGATGAGCGTGAGTCCGATGACGGAGTAGCGATAGACGAGAAACTGGACAGTCTCAATTGCGATCTCGTTCACGAGCGGATGCGCTCAAGCACAAGAAGGCTGTACAGAAGGTAACCGTGATCGGTCCCTCCTCGAGGCCTCACGTTGCCGAATTCCATCATGACCGAGAAACGCATCGAAGGCGCAACCGAAAGATGTCCTTGCGAAACCAGCTTGCGAGCGGCATGTTGAAGCCTTTCTTCGGAACCCGCGCCAGAGTTTCGGGGTAGTGCCCTCGTTCACAGTTCCGGAGCAGTACATTGCCCTGTTTCGAGTTCATCTTCAACGACGTCGGAAGAGCCAGCAAAACTCGACAAGCTCCAGATCCAAGTACGGTACACGAGCCTCAAGACCGTGAGCCTTGTCGGCGCGCCAACTGTTCCCGGTGCATAAGTCGAGGTGCTCGACGGCGAGATCTTTGTGGCGACACCATGCGCGAATATCCTCGCGGGTCGGATGTTGGGTGATCTTCGGAGCGAGCTGATCGTAGACGACGAGCGCGGAGATACGAAATCCGAGCCGTGCAGAAACGACAGGTACGTGCCCGAGCAGAGTGAACGCTGACACTACAAACCCGACGCTCCAGAAGCCGGCAGAGCGCCGTGCCGTGTACGGCCATGCGAGAGCGCCGAGCGCGATGCTGAACCCGGTGAGCCAGAAAGACGGAAGCCGACAAGCCAGAAAACCAACGATCATACGAGCGCGAGGCAGAACTTCTTGTGATCGAGGCAGTTTGAAGATTACCGCAGTGGCGGACTCGATTTTCTTGAACCTTTTGGCAGCATCCGTTCTCAATCTCAGTGCAGCGAACGGTGACTCCATGACGTTGCTCGTGCGGGATGTGTCCCGAGGTCCGTGGAAAAAGAACGGCGCCCTCCACTCCGTCATCAGGGTATCAGATCAGGCGGCAACCTCCGCGCGTTCGAGAACCTCGCTCAGACGTTGGTAGCCGTCGATGCGTCGTAGTTGAATCTGGCCAGAGGCGATAAGCCCAAACAGCAAAGCGACCGCGGACTCCTCGCTGGAGAACGACGCTTGGGTTTTCGTCCGGCGTCGAAACTCGCGGTTGAGATTCTCCAGAGCATTGGTCGTTCGAATCGATTTCCACATGGCACGAGGGAATTCATAGAAGGTAACCTCGCCACGGCCCAGACGTCTTGGCGAGGCTTGGTAGTTGCCCCCGAATCCCGTTGCTCCCCGTACGATGCTGACGACTATCGGTATCCGCAGTCTGTGGAGGACCGGGTCATCGCCGAGCTTGGCGGCGTCTATGGTCCCTACACGGGCCGCTGGTTCGCCAACAAACGGGAGACGGACATTGAACATATCGTCGCCCGCTCCGAGGCACACGACAGCGGACTTTGTGTGGCGGATGAGGCGACCCGCCGACGCTTCGCAACGGATCTTCTGAATCTGACGCTGGCAAGTCCCGGCGTGAACCGGAACCAGAAGCGCGCTCGGGATGCCGCGGAGTGGTTACCCGACCAGAACCGGTGCTGGTTCGCAGACCGTAGCGTCGCTGTCCGCCGAAAGTACGGTCTGACGATAGACGAGCGCGAAGCAGACACCCTTGAACGCGTGTTGTCTGGATGCCAGTCGACCGACCTCGTCATGGTGGCCCGTGGTGCCTCACCGGTCGCTCAGGACATCACCCCGACGGCCGCCGATGCGCGTGAGATACTCACCCAGTGGGCGACAACGACGATGGCCGTATCACGTGCGCCGAGGCTCGCACCCATGGGATCGCCCCGGTGCGCCGCGACCATCCGGCCTACGCCTATATGCGCGATGGTGACGGCGACGGGATTGTCTGCGAAGCTGGTGGCGGTTGAGGCCAAGGGCGGCACGGCGCGCCAAGGCTCGGCCCGCGCGACCAGCGGCAGTAGCGCGCTCCGTCAGTACGACGACAACGGCAACGGCCGCATCACTTGCGCTGAAGCACGGCGCCACGGGATCGCGCCAGTGCGCCGCGGCCATCCTGCGTATCCCTACATGCGAGATGCTGACGGAGACGGAGTTGTCTGCGAGCGCTGAACGGCGTCCTGTCGATGACAAACGCGACGTAGACGAAACCTTGCCACGTCGCAACGTAGGTGAGATCTGCCACCTAAAGGGCGTTCGGGCGGGCTGCTCGGAAGTCGCGACCGACCAGGTCCGGTGGTCGCAACGCCGCCTCATCCGGGAGCGTCGTCTTGAACTGCTTTCCCGTCCTGTGCTAAAACTCGGCCCTTTTGAAAAACCATAAATCAGCAGCTTAGTGTCTTTGTTTGCGACCGGGCCAAGGCGGCCAAGGGTCTTGAGTTCGTTTGTGTTTTTGGACACGACGGGATAGAAAAGGTGCTTGCGCTGTTTGCTGTTGGTGATGTGTACGTATCCCTTTGCAAAAAAAGCGCTTACGCTCCATTTAGCGCGCGGCGAAGGCGTCGTATTCAAAAACACAAACGAACTCAAGACCGGCGCGCCAAGACGTTTCGGTCGGTGGCCCGGCGGCGACAGCGTGCAGAATCTCCACCCGCGATGGCAGATTCAAGCGGCCCTTGGAAAGGTGTAAACTGCTGACCCGCTCGGCGTTCGAGTATTTTGACCAGACGGCTGACCGGGCCGTACGGCGGCCGAAAAGAGGCCACGCGAGAGGCCTAGAATCAAAGGCCGGGGCTGACTAGTCCGACCGAGGAGTCGCACGAGCCAGGCCCGTCACCGAAAACCCACGGGCGCCGGGCAATACATCGATCTTAGACATTGGGGGCAACATTCTTACCAGTTCTAATTCTCCTTCGGATCTCCCTCTTTGCTGCATTCATCGCATAGCCCCTATCACCACCTTCCACTGTTACGACAACTCTGCGACGTGATTGGCCAGGAGAACACCGTTCGCATATGAAATCCGTTCTTTGAGTAAGAATATCTTCACTGCAGACCAGTTCCATATCACAGCTTGGGCAGTAACACCAAAGATTGGAGATCTGAACCGCCCCGGGTTTCCCGGAGACTCCAACTCTTGAGAGGATGGAGTCATGACAAGACGAAGCAGGTATTCACCGGATGGCGCGGTGCTCCGTAGGCGCGGCCTATCTGTTTCTCCCCGTTTCCTGTGGGAGGGTGCTTCCGCCATTAGGTGATGTCTTAAGATCCCTGTCAAAGAAAAACGATGTATGGTTCCCCAAGCTCAAACCCGTCCCCGTCATAGGGACAGAAAAGGAGAACCATACATCATGGGAAAGGTACTACCGAGTCAGCGATTGCTCAAGCAGTTCGAGGAACAACTGGTATTTGGGGAGATGAATCTCTCGGAGATCGTCCGGTCGGGAGCTCAGATGATGCTTCAATATGCGTTGGAGCGCGAGGTGACGGAGGCGTTGGGTCGAAACTACTATGAGAACGCTCCGGCAACGACGAAGGAGAAGGGACGACGCAACGGGTATGAGTCGCATCGGGTCCTCACGGGCGAGGGAGCGGTAACGGTGCAAGTGCCGCGGGTACGAGAAACAGAGAAGGTGTTTCAGTCAAAGATTCTCGACGCCTACGTGAGCCGGACCGAGAAACTCGATGAACTGATCGCGCGGATGTACGTCCACGGGATGTCGACGCGTGACATTGAGGCGACGTTCGCGGACGTGCTGAGCGGCACGGGTGTCTCGAAGTCGGTGGTGAGCCGGGTCACACGGTGTCTGTCGGAGGATTGGTCAAGTCTTAATTTTCCTGTCAAATCTCCGTACGGTTTCCCGCGCTCGGTTAAGCTGCTGATTCCTCCGACGTGCCTTGCGGGAGAAGCTCGTTGCGAAGCTCCTCGACTTTCCTAGCGGCGAAGACATCCATCCTCACGCCGCGCCATTTGTTTGCGACGGCCAAGAGCACAGCGAACGAGAGTTTCATCGCGGCCTCCTCGGTGAAGAAGTGAGGAATGACCTTTGTGCGACGTTTGTGCTCTCCGAACGTGCGCTCAAGTAGATTCGACGTGCGAAGCCTTTTGTGATGCGCCGCAGGAAGGCGTAGCGCCTGAAGACACGCTTCGAGGGTCTCTTCCATGCACTTCATCGCGCTCGGGAATCGTTGACGGTACCGAGCGATCACCTCCCGACCCTTCTTCAGCCCTTGCTCGTAGCTGTTCGCATGGAACGACTCAAGGATGGCCGCCTTGAGTTCGTCGCGCACTTCCTTCGGAGCCTTGCCCAGGATGTTCTCGAGGCGGTGCTTCTGGCAACGTTGCTTGAGGCTTCGAGGGAAGACCTCTGCGATCGCTTTGAGCACTCCAGGATTCCCGTCCGTCACGATGAGCAACGGCTCCCTCATTCCTCGGGCCACCATCTCCTGCAAAAACCCCTTCCAGTTCTCGTAGGATTCTCGGTTGCCGACACCGATATGAAGAAGAACTCGCGTCCCATCAGCGCGATAGCCGGTCGCAACGAGGATGGGCTCTTTCCTCTCCGCTCCTTGGTGGTAGCGCAGGTACGTGCCGTCGAGCTCGAGATACAACAGCTTCTCGTTCGAGAGATCCCGTTTTCGAAACGCCTCGAAATCCTCCGACAGACACCGTGTGACCCGGCTCACCACCGACTTCGAGACACCCGTGCCGCTCAGCACGTCCGCGAACGTCGCCTCAATGTCACGCGTCGACATCCCGTGGACGTACATCCGCGCGATCAGTTCATCGAGTTTCTCGGTCCGGCTCACGTAGGCGTCGAGAATCTTTGACTGAAACACCTTCTCTGTTTCTCGTACCCGCGGCACTTGCATCGTTACCGCTCCCTCGCCCGTGAGGACCCGATGCGACTCATACCCGTTGCGTCGTCCCTTCTCCTTCGTCGTTGCCGGAGCGTTCTCATAGTAGTTTCGACCCAACGCCTCCGTCACCTCGCGCTCCAACGCATATTGAAGCATCATCTGAGCTCCCGACCGGACGATCTCCGAGAGATTCATCTCCCCAAATACCAGTTGTTCCTCGAACTGCTTGAGCAATCGCTGACTCGGTAGTACCTTTCCCATGATGTATGGTTCTCCTTTTCTGTCCCCATGACGGGGACGGGTTTGAGCTTGGGGAACCATACATCGTTTTTCTTTGACAGGAATCTTAAGACATCACCGGAGGATTTCGAGGCGTTTCGAAAACGGGATCTCTCGAACGAGAAGCTGTTGTATCTCGAGCTCGACGGCACGTACCTGCGCTACCACCAAGGAGCGGAGAGGAAAGAGCCCATCCTCGTTGCGACCGGCTATCGCGCTGATGGGACGCGAGTTCTTCTTCATATCGGTGTCGGCAACCGAGAATCCTACGAGAACTGGAAGGGGTTCTTGCAGGAGATGGTGGCCCGAGGAATGAGGGAGCCGTTGCTCATCGTGACGGACGGGAATCCTGGAGTGCTCAAAGCGATCGCAGAGGTCTTCCCTCGAAGCCTCAAGCAACGTTGCCAGAAGCACCGCCTCGAGAACATCCTGGGCAAGGCTCCGAAGGAAGTGCGCGACGAACTCAAGGCGGCCATCCTTGAGTCGTTCCATGCGAACAGCTACGAGCAAGGGCTGAAGAAGGGTCGGGAGGTGATCGCTCGGTACCGTCAACGATTCCCGAGCGCGATGAAGTGCATGGAAGAGACCCTCGAAGCGTGTCTTCAGGCGCTACTCCTTCCTGCGGCGCATCACAAAAGGCTTCGCACGTCGAATCTACTTGAGCGCACGTTCGGAGAGCACAAACGTCGCACAAAGGTCATTCCTCACTTCTTCACCGAGGAGGCCGCGATGAAACTCTCGTTCGCTGTGCTCTTGGCCGTCGCAAACAAATGGCGCGGCGTGAGGATGGATGTCTTCGCCGCTAGGAAAGTCGAGGAGCTTCGCAACGAGCTTCTCCCGCAAGGCACGTCGGAGGAATCAGCAGCTTAACCGAGCGCGGGGAACCGTACGGAGATTTGACAGGAAAATTAAGACTTGACCCGCCATTAAGTGTTGGTGAGATAACGCTAAAACTTTATCGCGCATTAAATTACAGCCAAGATTAGCGCTCGTGACCTTCGCTGTGCGCAAAACGGAGCGTAAGCGACTTTTTTGCAAAGGGATGCGTACACATCACCAACAGCAAACAGCGCAAGCACCCTAACAGGCCGCGCCTACGGAGCACCGCGCCAGCCCTCGACCCTACCGCGTTTAAAACTGTATCGTACCGTGCATCATCGCCACGAACGACCATCGGTAGCCATGTACCATCCCGCGAGCAAGACTCATCTCAGGGCTAAGCACGACACGACCGCGAAAGGCGCGCAAGCCGTATCCGACCCGCGTATCCATACGCATGCCCAATACGTCCTGCGGTACCAAGTCGGTTGCGCCATGCTCCCACACATGCTGCACGCCACTCACGGTCTCACCCCACGAGGGCGCCAGACTCACCGACAGGCCGCGCCCAACCATACCGGGATCGAAACGCAGCAACACGCCGACCCCCCACTCCCGGATCGTACCTTCGTGCATGGCCAACCGCCTGGCACGTCCTTCTGCGATCAACCCCGCAGGATGCTGGTAGCGCAGTCCGCCGCCGACTTCCAGGCCGGATCCGGTTTCGCCGTCGCCACCATCATGTCTCAGGCCCAGCTCTCCCCACGAAGTAATTGACTGACCGGAGGACAACACATGCATATGGCTGGCCTCGAGCCTGAGTCTGACCCGCCGCATATTCGCCGTCCCTGACTCAACACCCGCAACGTCCATTCGTGCCATGGCCCATTCTCCCGCCACTTGCACACGTGTCCCCTCCCGCGCCAGCAACCGGCCGCTCACGCCAACCATGCTCGAGTTCAGCGTCGTGGGGCGTACGTTGTCCACGAATCGCAACTCTCCCCGTCCGTGACCGACTGTGGCCCACACGTTCAAGCTCGAGACGGACCAAGCCAAGTATGGATGAACGCCGGTCATTCGCAGCTCGTAGTCGCCGCTTATGTTGCCCGCATCGTAATCGAACGAGCCCATCGATCGAGAGACAGACACTCCCGCCAAAACAGTGGAGCTCAACTGCACGTCGGCTCCGGCATGTGCGGTGAATACGTCACCGCTCCAAGCAACGTTACGGCCACCGCCCACGTAACGGTAGTTACCGCAGCCCCACGTCGCCAAGCGCCCGGCACCATTCCCGTCGTCCGTCGATGTGACGAGAAGTAGTGAGTCGTCAAGCGCCTGCTTGACTGGCAGCGATGTCACGCCATGTGCAGGGGTGGTCAGCGCCGGAGAGAACGAAAGACCAACTGCTTGCTTCTCATATCTTGATATCACCTGTTCGATCCGACAGTCGGCGGCGAACGCCAGCGCCCTCCCGAGCTCTGGCAGGACGACGCGCTCGACCACCACAGGCTTTTTCTCGGGTTCCGGTTCAGGCTCGGGCTTAGGCTGGGGTTCCGGCTCTGGTTTAGGTTCCGGTTCCGGTTCCGGCTCCGGTTCCGGTTCCGGTTCCGGTTCCGGTTCCGGTTCCGGTTCCGGTTCAGGCTCGGGCTTAGGCTGGGGTTCCGGCTCTGGTTTAGGTTCCGGTTCCGGTTCCGGTTCAGGCTCGGGCTTAGGCTGGGGTTCCGGCTCTGGTTTAGGTTCCGGTTCCGGTTCCGGTTCAGGCTCGGGCTCTGGCCGCTTGTCATCGATGATCCGCACCGTCACCGAAGCAACACCGTGGAGGGATGGCGGGCAATTCGCGCGCTCGTCCCATACCTCGTGCGTAAATGTCACTACCTCGTTTTGATCGTCATCATCTGGCAGCGCGTGTATCGATACCCGTCGCCATGGTGTTGGACCTTCGCCGCTCGGGGCAAACTCCCATCCGACCGACGGTACCCAGGTGATCCCCTTGTCTTCCAGCATGCCGTCGATGTACACGACGCCATCGACCTGCACCCGGACCCACCACCCGTCTGCCGTTGGTTGCTCGGTGAGCCGTAGCCAATAGCTGGCTAATTCGCCCTCGTTAATCGTCAGAACGGGGGTCGACACCTCAACCTGTCCGGCCCATGTGAAGATCGGAGCGTCAGGCTGGGCATACGCGACGCCACCGGACACCATGACGGCTACGAAACTGCCACCGATCGTCGCTCGCTTCAAAACGTATGCTCCAGGCGCGCGCCATCAACCTTAAAGATGTGGTGCTTCTGCAATCAAGTGAACCGCGTCCTGTGCCAAAACTCGGCCCTTTTGAAATAGACCATAAATCAGCAACTTAGAGTCTGTGTTTTGCGACCGGGTCAAGGGCCGTGGGCTTTGCAATCGTCTGGCCCGAGGGTGTTATCTTCAGCTCCATGATGACCTACCACGTGCAATTCCTACTGCTCGTTCTGGCTGGCTGGGTCAACCGCCAGCAGCAGGATGTGATCGACTACCTGCAAGAGGAGAACCGTGTGCTCCGAGCCGGGCTTCGGGGCAAGCGTCTCAAGCTCTCTGACGACGACCGGCGCAGGCTCGCCGTCAAGGCCCAGGCCTTGGGCCGCGAGGCACTGGCCCAGATTGCCTCCGTTGCCACACCCGCTACGCTGCTGCGCTGGTATCGCTACCTCATCGCAGCCAAGTACGATGGCAGCAAGAACCGGAGTCTAGGCCGACCTCCCACGGCGAAGGACATTCGTGAGTTCATTGTACGCATGGCGCGGGAGAACCCGACGTGGGGATATACGCGCCTGCGGGGTGCACTCAAGAACCTCGGACATGAACTCGGACGCAACACCATCAAGAGGATCCTTGCCGAGCACGGTATCGCGCCTGCCCCGGAGCGGAGCAAGAGCATGCCGTGGAGCACCTTCCTCAAGGCTCATTGGGGCGCTATCGCTGCGGCAGACCTGTTCACCGTCGAAGTTGTGAACCCGTTCGGGCTCGTCCGCTACCATGTCCTGTTTGTCATTGATATCGTCACTCGCTGCGTGTGCATCGGTGGGATAAGCTCGGACCCAAACGGGGAGTGGATGAAGCAGGTGGCAAGAAACCTCACGGACATGTGGGATGGTTTCCTCCTTGGCAAACGGTACCTCATCCACGACCGGGACCCGCTATTCACCGAAGCGGTACGTGGGCTGTTGAGAGGTTCACGCGTGAAGCCCCTGCGCTTTCCCGGGATGTGTCCCGAGGTCCGTGGAAAAAGAACGGCGGCCTCCACTCCGTCATCAGAGTATCATATCAGGCGGTGGCCTCCGCGTGTTCGAGAACCTCGCTCAGACGTTGGTAGCCGTCGATGCGTCGTAGTTGAATCTGGCCAGAGGCGATAAGCCCAAACAGCAAAGCGACCGCGGACTCCTCACTGGAGAACGACGCTTGGGTTTTCGTCCGGCCCTCCGTGTCAACATCCCTGAGACACTCCGCCCCTTGAGATTAGTGTCGAGGGCAGAGGAGGGTCATGGATGAATTTATTGACTGAGAAAGAGAACTCGGCGGGGTCGGAAGGAGCCAGTAGGGCGAGTGGAGATCACGCCGGCCGCGAGGCGATGGTAGCGGATCCCGAAGTGAGTGAACGTCCGAAGCGTCGACGCTTCACAGCGGAGTACAAGCTGCGGATCGTTCGCGAAGCTGATGTCTGCAAGGGTGACGGGGATATTGTCGCGCTTCTGCGTCGAGAGAGTTTGTACTCCTCACAGCTTTCGGCGTGGCACTGCCTTGGTGCACAACTCCGATAGAGGCCGAGAGCTCGCTTGGCCCCGACTCCCATCATCCGATCATCTCGCTATCAGGCATCCCGAGCGCCGTCATGGTGTTGAGAATCTTGCACCCGATCCTTGCCTCAACTCTCTGTGCCGCCAACCCTCTCGCTCGCATCGCTGAGCCCACGATAGCCTTGTAGCGATGGAACGTTGTCTCGACTTTGCTCCGTTTGCTGTAGCCCGATTCTGTGTGCCACTTTCGTTTGCCGAGCCGAGCTTGTGCTGCAATGTTGCGATTGCGCTGTCGGCTGCTCGCCGGCCCCGATGTGAGCAGGGCGCCCTTGCGCGGCGGTATCAGTACCCTCGGCGAGCGATGAGCGCTGTGATTCTCGATTGCCTCATAGACGCCGCCGGCGTCGTATGCGGTGTCAGCTCTGGCCGATGAGATGGGACTGTCGATCTGTCCGACAAGCGATGCAACCCGCGATGAATCGCGGGCTCTTTTGCTCGTCAGCTCGCCGGCGACGACTTCGCCACTCTGCTCGTCGACACACAGATGGAGCTTGCGATAGTCCCTGCTCTTTTGTGCTCTGCGCAGCTGGCCGGCGTGGACAGCGAGACCGCTGCTGTCGATCAAGATGTGCAACGGCGTCTTCTGCTTGTCTTGGTAGAAGGGGAAGCAAACGCACTCGCCTACGGGCAAGGTAGTTGGCCAAGTCGGTCAGATACTGCTACCGATGATAGCTGGGATCGCGGCCACGAAGGCGGATCTGACGGAATGGGTGTACAAGCAAGGACTGACAGCTCTGCACCTACTGCTCAGAGAGGACGCCGAGGAGATCGCGGGGCTCAAGGGCAAGCACGAGAAGGAGCGAACTCATAACCACTGTGGGAGCACGAACGGAGAGCTGAGCTTCGGTGGTCGTCGCATCCAAGTGTCGCGACCTCGAGTTCGCTCGAAATCGGGCGAGGAGGCGTCGCTTCCACACTTCGAAGCCTTCCGCGAAGAAGACCCGCTTCCAGAGCGAGTGTTGAATCAGATCTTGGTGGGGGTATCGACCCGAAATTACGAATCGAGTCTGGACAAACCCGCGGCCAAGTTGAAGTCTCGTGGCACGAGTAAGAGTGCCGCCAGCCGTCACCTCGTGAGCCAGACGACTAAGAAGCCTGAGGAATACCTGTCTCGGCGGCTAGAGGAGTTCGAGCTTGCGGCACTGATGCTGGATGGCCTTGAGGTGGCCGGACAGACCGTCGTCGTAACTCTCGGTATCACAATAGATGGAACGAAGGTGCCCCTGGGTATATGGCTGGGCTCGACGGAGAACTCTCGGGTGTGCACCGCGATGTTGCAGGACCTTCTCGAGCGAGGCTTGCGCGTCGATGAGTCGATTCTCTGCGTAGTGGACGGAGGCAAAGGCATCCGCAAGGCACTCGTCGACGTTTTGGGGGATTGACCCTGCCCGGGTTTTGTGGACATCAACCGAGGCGCGACAATGCGCCTGGAGGCGTCCATGGGAGAACGACGACGCAGGAAGTTCACGGGGGAGTTCAAGAAGGAAGCGGTCCGGCTGTTCAGGGAGGGGCGAGCGCAGCATCGGCCAGGTCGCTAAGGAACTGGACCTGACGGAATCGGCCCTTCGAAACTGGGTGAAACAATACAAAGTTGATCACGGTGAAGGTCCACGCGAGGCTCTGACGACGGCGGAACGTGATGAGCTCCGTTCGCTACGGCGTCGAGTGCGTACGTTGGAGCAAGAGCGAGAAATATTAAAAAAGGCGGCGGCCTTCTTCACGAAGGAAAGCGAATGAGATTCAAATTCATTCACGCGGAGCGGGCCAACTACCCGGTGCGGGTGATGTGCCGAGTTCTGAGGGTATCGACCAGCGGCTACTACGCTCAGATGAAGCGCGCGCCCAGCAAGCGACAGTGTGAGGATGGGAAGCTGAAGCTGCGCATCCAAGCGATCCACGCCCATAGCCGTAGTACCTACGGCAGGGAGCGTGTACGTCGCCAGCTTGACGGGGAGAACGTCGAGGTAGGCAAGCAGCGAGTGGCACGGCTGATGCGTGAGATGGGCCTGCAGGGTCTGCCCAGCAAGCGTTTTCGCCGCACGACCGACAGCAAGCACGATCGCCCCATCGCACCCAACGTGCTCGGCCGGAACTTCGAAGCCGAACGACCGAACCAGTTCTGGGTGACGGACATAACCTACATCCGGACTTGGGAAGGCTGGCTCTACTTGGCGGTCATCCTCGATCTGTTCTCGCGTCGTGTCGTAGGCTGGGCGATGCAGCCCCACCTGCGCGCGGAGCTTGCTCTCGAGGCGCTTCACATGGCCTTGGGGCGCCGCCTGCCGGAAAGTGGCTTGGTGCATCATTCAGACCGTGGTACTCAATACGCGGCTGCGACCTACCAGGCCGTGCTCGATGAGTACGGCATCGTGTGCTCGATGAGCCGCAAGGGTGATTGCTGGGACAACGCCGTGACCGAGAGCTTCTTAGGCACGCTCAAGACCGAGCTCCTCCACCGATGTAGTTGGCCAACACGACGTATGGCCAAAGACGCGGTCGCGAGCTACATCGAGGGGTTCTACAATCCGTATCGACTCCACTCGTCACTCGATTACAACAGCCCAATGGTGTTCGAACGGATTCATGACCTCAAAACGGCTCATGCGAGATAATCAACCTGTCCACTTTTCCTGGGCAAGGTCAGACCTCGCGGTCATCCAAAGGTGCCAGATCCATAAACTCCGGAATCTTCGCTCGTACCTTCCCAAGTCTCGTCACGCCTACGTGCTCCAGACGATGAAGGAAGCCTACAAGTGCAAGAGTGCCGACAAGGCGCGCAAGCGACTTCAGGCATTGGTGTCGTGGCTCGAGCGAAACGGCTACGACGAAGCTGCCGGAAGCCTTCGTGAAGGGATGGAAGAGACACTCACGGTCGTGAAGCTCGCGCTGCCCGCCTTACTTCGCCAGTCTCTTGCCACGACGAACGCCATTGAGAATCTCAACGGAACCATTCGCAGAGTATCGAGAAACGTCAAGCGTTGGAAGAGTCCTTCCATGGTTCGCCGATGGACCGCTCTTGGCGTCGTCACCGCGCAGAAAAAGTTCCGGCGTATCAAAGGCTATCGCCATATGGGCGCTCTCGTTCACGCGCTTAGAAGCAAACAAAAATCTCTTGACAGCGATGAGTCTGCTGCCTAAGAGTATTCACAGGTGCCGCCGCTACCCGACCAAATTCAACAGCGGCCGGGACATCCCCCTGTGGCAAAACTCGGCCTTTTTGAAATAGACTATAAATCAGTAACTTACTGTCTGTGTTAGCGACCGGGCCGGTGCTTGCGCTGTTTGCTGTTGGTGATGTGTACGTATCCCATTTCAAAAGAAGCGCTTACGCTCCATTTAGCGCGCAGCGAAGGCCGCAGGCGCTATTTGCGATGTAATTTAATGCACTGTAAAGTTTTAGCGTCATCTCACCAACACTTAATGGCGGAAGCACCACGCACGGATTTCCTCCGTTTTGCTGGATCCTTGTAAGGGCGCAATAATCTGTGATGCCGAGAGGCGTTAAGCAGATGACGTTCGTCGGCACACGCAATCCGACTGAAACCAGCATCAAACACCTCTAGCGGCGACCAACACTTAATGGCAGAAGCATCCGTTCCGACCATGGTCCTATGAGGAGCAAGCTACCAAAGCTCGCGGCCCTCGTGGTGCTGGGCTTGCTTCCCTTCGTTTTCCACTGGAGGCTGTTCACGTTCGACGCCGACGAACGAAAGATTTTCCGCGGCGATTTTCTGAATCAGCACTATGTCTGGAAGAGTTATGCGCTCACCCGAGTGGCGAGCGGCGAGCTTCCACTCTGGAACCCGCATGTTCTAGGGGGCGTCGCGATTCACGCCAATCCTCAGGTCGGGATTTTTTACCCTCCTACTTATTTGCTTCTGCCGTTTCAAGTCGACGCTCAGGTGAACTACATCGCCCTGGAGGCTTACCAGCTTCTCCACCAGGTCTTCGCCGGTCTTGGGATGTGGCTTCTCATGCGCTCGTTCGGTGCTTCGAATCTCGGAGCGCTTTTTGCCGCGCTCGTTTTTATGTTCACGGGATTTTTCACCACGCCCGGACACCACGCGATCGTGCTCACGGCAAGCTGGATTCCGTGGACGCTGTACGCGGTAAAACGCGCGATGCTGGGTAAGGGGGCGGCACACCTCGGCGTTGTCACGCTCGGCCTCGCCGCTATGATCTTGGCTGGACACCCGCAAGTGGCGTACTATGGGATATTGCTGGCGCTGGCGTTCGCGGTGGCAATGGGAGGATTCAAGAGGACTTGCACACGCGTCGTACCCTCCGTGCTGTTGGCTCTTGGCTTGAGTGCCGTACAGCTTCTCCCGACGTACCAACTCGCCGAGGACTCCTCGCGTTCCAAACTCGGCTACGAGTACTCGACATCGTTCGCGTTCTCACCCTACTTGCTCTCATCAGCGTTTGTCCCCCGGGCACAAATCCGGCTACCTGGTCAAAACAGCGCCGCTCCTCTTCATCTATACGCCGGTATCGGTACGTTGCTACTCGCCGCTGTTGGTCTCATGCTCGCACCGGAGCGGTGGCGTTTGTTTTTTGCGGCGTCCGCTCTCGTGGCACTTCTGCTTTCGTTCGGTCGTGACTCGCCGCTATTCGATTTGTTTTACGCCGCAGTGCCTGGTTTCGAAAAGTTCCGCGTTCCCTATCGTCTTCTTGGCATCTACACGATGGGTGTGGCCGTGCTTGCCGGGCTTGGAGTGAACGTGCTCGAAGATGCTGGTCGCAGGATCCGAACTCGCTTGCGAGGAATCGTCAAGGCGGCCTTCGTCGTATTGGCCCTGCTCGCCGCTTGGACTGCATATCTTCACTCCAACGTCGTTCGTAACGGCATGCTCGAGCCAGAGCAAATGGAGCGACTGGTTGGTGGGGGCTACTGGGCAGTGCTTCTGGGCATGCTGAACGTCATTCTGGTGGCTTACGTGATTTGGCGACCGAAGGAGCGGTGGGTTGCTCCCGTTGTGCTCGCTATTGCTGTCATCGACTTGGGTGCCTTCGTCAAGGATCGCGGCGAGCGGCCGTTTCAGACCCTGGCGCGCGCGAACGTGCGACCGGTTCAACTCATAACGCGCGCGCAAGGCTACCGCAGCCGCTACGTTTCTGAATCGAACCTCGCGAACTACGCGACTCTTCACGGTGTCGACTTCGCCGGCGGCCACGAAGCACTCGTGGACGCCCGCTACTCCGAGCTCCTCGACCTGAGCGATTCGAGCGCGAACGCGTTAGCGCTTCTAAACGCCAAGTTCATCGCTCGCCGTGGGCCCACCACGAACTACCCTTGGTGCGGATCGCGCTTTGCTTCACCACTTCCGCTGCTCGATATCCCTCCCCAGATCGCGCCAGTCTCGATTCGGCTGTTACCTCCGGTCACGGCGTCGAGCTTTCGCCTCGATTGGCAGGCGCTCGGCGACCCGACAAGTATCGTGATCGAGCTGGGCGGAACCACCTACCGCCTCGGACCGGGAACTCCGCTCGACGTCCATTTCGAGAAGCCCGAGCTCATCGAAGAACTCACGGTCCGACTCGTTCGGCCAAGCCACGGCGTCCGCATCGAATCCATCGAAATCGATCTTAATCCCATAGGGCTTAAAGCCGATTTTCTCGTTCTTGAGAAAATAAAAATCAACTTGCATACGTTGCCGCGTGCCTATTTCATGGTGCCGTCACCGGTGCCGAGTGAGCTTCAAACCCTCGAAAATTTGAAGTGTTGGAGCGTACATCAGGGAGTTCAAATTCGAGATCCAGAGACGGGAAAAGGGGTATCCGGTCTTTTTCGCAAAAATGCGGTACGGATCAACCGCTATCAGCCGGAATGGATCGAACTCGAGACGAGCTCACCGCGCGATGGCTTCGTCGTGCTCGCGGACACGTTTCGCCCCGGTTGGATGGCCGAGGTAGACGGGGTGGAAACTCCAATTCTGAGAGCACAGTGGACGATGCGCGCGGTTTCGGTACCCGCGGGGGAGCACCGCGTGACATTTCGGTACCGACCAAGGTCTTTGCGCACAGGTGCCATCGCGAGTGCGGCCTCCTCGTTGATGGTGATCGGGTTGCTGGCTGCGGCGTGGCTCCCTGGCCGAAAGGCTAACCTACGACGCCCCTCCCGATGACGATTTCGTCGCTGTGATGCCGTGAGGTCAAAATACTCATGCGGCTTCCCGATGGTGGAAACGTAGCAGCCCGCCAAGCCGTTCAAGGGAGCGCACCTTGCGCTCGGACTGAGGTAACTGGTCGCTGGCTAAGAATAGCAGCAGATTCTCCTTGCCTTGATGATTCCTCTCGTGGTGATGGTAGACGACGTACTTCCTAAGCGCCACGGACCCTCAGATGTAGCTCAGCATTGCCTTGGTGCACAACTCGCGATCTCGGTCCACAATTGTCCTGTACTCGCGGATACGAGGTTCCCCATGAGCATTTTCAAACGCACTCAGCGGAAGTATGTGAAGAAGGCCTATCGCGTGAGGAATTGGCGTGAATATGAGGCGGGTCTACGCAACCGCGGGAGCCTGACCGTCTGGATCTCGCTCACCGCCGGCAAGCTTGTGAACTGGGACGCGCCCCGGCCAAGGAGGAGGAAACCGGGCCGTCAACGCAAGTACTCGAACCACGCCATCGAGACGGCTGTCACCCTGGGCATGGTGTTTCATCTGTCATCTAGGCAGAGCGAGGGATTGCTGCGGTCGTTGTTCGCTCTGATGAAGCTAGACAATGATGTGCCCGATCACACCACGCTCTCGAGGCGCAAGCCGAATCTGGGTAAGGTCCCCTTCTACCAAGTCAAGCAGAAGACGCCGTTGCACATCTTAATCGACAGCAGCGGTCTCGCTGTCCACGCCGGCCAGCTGCGCAGAGCACAAAAGAGCAGGGACTATCGCAAGCTCCATCTGTGTGTCGACGAGCAGAGTGGCGAAGTCGTCGCCGGCGAGCTGACGAGCAAAAGAGCCCGCGATTCATCGCGGGTTGCATCGCTTGTCGGACAGATCGACAGTCCCATCTCATCGGCCAGAGCTGACACCGCATACGACGCCGGCGGCGTCTATGAGGCAATCGAGAATCACAGCGCTCATCGCTCGCCGAGGGTGCTGATACCGCCGCGCAAGGGCGCCCTGCTCACATCGGGGCCGGCGAGCAGCCGACAGCGCAATCGCAACATTGCAGCACAAGCTCGGCTCGGCAAACGAAAGTGGCACACAGAATCGGGCTACAGCAAACGGAGCAAAGTCGAGACAACGTTCCATCGCTACAAGGCTATCGTGGGCTCAGATGACCCTGCCCGGGTTTTGTGGACATCAACCGAGGCGCGACAATGCGCCTGGAGGCGTCCATGGGAGAACGACGACGCAGGAAGTTCACGGGGGAGTTCAAGAAGGAAGCGGTCCGGCTGTTCAGGGAGGGGCGAGCGCAGCATCGGCCAGGTCGCTAAGGAACTGGACCTGACGGAATCGGCCCTTCGAAACTGGGTGAAACAATACAAAGTTGATCACGGTGAAGGTCCACGCGAGGCTCTGACGACGGCGGAACGTGATGAGCTCCGTTCGCTACGGCGTCGAGTGCGTACGTTGGAGCAAGAGCGAGAAATATTAAAAAAGGCGGCGGCCTTCTTCGCGAAGGAAAGCGAATGAGATTCAAATTCATTCACGCGGAGCGGGCCAACTACCCGGTGCGGGTGATGTGCCGAGTTCTGAGGGTATCGACCAGCGGCTACTACGCTCAGATGAAGCGCGCGCCCAGCAAGCGACAGTGTGAGGATGGGAAGCTGAAGCTGCGCATCCAAGCGATCCACGCCCATAGCCGTGGTACCTACGGCAGGGAGCGTGTACGTCGCCAGCTTGACGGGGAGAACGTCGAGGTAGGCAAGCAGCGAGTGGCACGGCTGATGCGTGAGATGGGCCTGCAGGGTCTGCCCAGCAAGCGTTTTCGCCGCACGACCGACAGCAAGCACGATCGCCCCATCGCACCCAACGTGCTCGGCCGGAACTTCGAAGCCGAACGACCGAACCAGTTCTGGGTGACGGACATAACCTACATCCGGACTTGGGAAGGCTGGCTCTACTTGGCGGTCATCCTCGATCTGTTCTCGCGTCGTGTCGTCGGCTGGGCGATGCAGCCCCACCTGCGCGCGGAGCTTGCTCTCGAGGCGCTTCACATGGCCTTGGGGCGCCGCCTGCCGGAAAGTGGCTTGGTGCATCATTCAGACCGTGGTACTCAATACGCGGCTGCGACCTACCAGGCCGTGCTCGATGAGTACGGCATCGTGTGCTCGATGAGCCGCAAGGGTGATTGCTGGGACAACGCCGTGACCGAGAGCTTCTTAGGCACGCTCAAGACCGAGCTCCTCCACCGATGTAGTTGGCCAACACGACGTATGGCCAAAGACGCGGTCGCGAGCTACATCGAGGGGTTCTACAATCCGTATCGACTCCACTCGTCACTCGATTACAACAGCCCAATGGTGTTCGAACGGATTCATGACCTCAAAACGGCTCATGCGAGATAATCAACCTGTCCACTTTTCCTGGGCAAGGTCAAGCGATGCGAGCGAGAGGGTTGGCGGCACAGAGAGTTGAGGCAAGGATCGGGTGCAAGATTCTCAACACCATGACGGCGCTCAGGATGCCTGATAGCGAGATGATCGGATGATGGGAGTCGGGGCCAAGCGAGCTCTCGGCCTCTATCGGAGTTGTGCACCAAGGCAGCTGTTCGCCTACGGGGACCTCAACGGGGAGCCGCTCGAAAGCCGCCACGCCGTGATCACGCCCTACCTGTTCGACGGCGGGGCACTAGCCAATCCCCACCTCGTCGTCCGAGAAGAGGGCAGGACGATAAACGGACTGATTCAACTGGTCACCGGCTCCCAGCCCATCGACGATGGACTCTACATTTTCAATGCTGAAGAACGACTCGCGTTCCTGGATGCCGAACCGGACGCAGCGACTTTGTTGCGTCCTTTCGTCGGCGCTCGTGAGTACCTACAAGGTGGCGAGCGCTGGATTCTTGCGTTGCATGACGCTTCGCCCGCTACTCTGGCGCAACTGCCACGAGTCAGAGAACGCATCGCCGCCGTTCGCGCTTACCGAAGGACCAGCAAACGAACGTCCACACTGAAACTGGCTGAGACACCCACGCTCTGGCAAGTGAACATCCTGCCGGCCGCCCCGTTCCTCGTTCTGCCGGAGGTCAGCTCTGAACGGCGTGAATACGTCCCTATAGGCTGGCTGAAGCCGCCGGTAATCCCGAGCAACCTTGTTCGGGTTCTGAAAGACGCCACATTAGCTGATTTCGCCGTGCTGACCTCAGCCATGCACATGGCATGGCTACGCCACATCGGCGGGCGGTTGAAAAGCGATTACCGCTACTCCATCGGTGTCGTTTACAACAACTTCCCGGTACCGCCCGGTTTCAAGAGCGAGAATGCGAAAGTGTCGGCAGTGGAGCCGCTGGCGCAGGCCGTGCTCGACGCCCGCGCTACTCACCCGGACGCGACATTGGCCGCTCTCTACGACCCCGTCCTGTGCCAAAACTCGGCCCAGCCGGCATCGACGAAAGAACCGTGCCTCTCGAAATCAAACTCAAACTCTAGCACGCGAACGGGTTACGCGGCGGCGGCCAACATTTGACTGCCGAAGCACCCATCGGTGGCGTCGTCGGGTCGACCGGCGCGAAGCAGCCACCGATCCATGACAGGTCTAAACCGTGCAATCAAGGCTGGATCGACTTTTTGCGGAGCACAGCTCGTTCGGGTCGTCAGGAATGTCGACGCTGGAGCGAGGCAGTGCATGGACGGCAGCGAAATCGCCCGGGGACGACACGTTCGCCAACAGACGTCGCTCTAGTTCCTGCGCAACCTGATCCGTCTCGCGCTTTAGCTGCTCCGCGCGGTCCTCGGCCAAGATGTCCCGGAACGTCAGGCACTGCATGGTCAGCCCAGCCTGTATCGCCGAAAGAACTGCGTCTCTCGAAATCAGGCTCAAACTTCAGCGCGCGGGCGGGTTACGCGGCAGCCACTAACTAACACTTGATTGCGGAACCACGTCACCCTTCAGAACCATCGCTTCACGAGATTCGCGACAAGCGTCAAGACGACCGACGCAAGGACCATCGACGTGATAGGGATGAACACGCGCGTGCTTTCTCCATGGTAGCGAATATCGCCCGGAAGTCGGCCGAACCAAGAAAACCCGCCGTAGTAGACGGCGACACCGACGGCGGCAAGCAGCACGCCAGCGCCAATGATCAGAAGGCCGAGTGATCGTGGCTCCATCGTCTACCCGAACTCGGAGAGTCTCTCTGTCAGCAAATCGTAGAATCCGTCCTGTGCTCCGCAATAAAGAAGATTGGCCAGAAGCAGCCGAACATAGCAGGTCTAGAACGCGCAATCAACGCTGGATCGATTTTTTGCGGAGCACACCAGTCGCAAACACAGAAACTATGCTGCTGGTTTATGGTCTATTTCAAAAGGGCCGAGTCTTGGCACAGGACGGGATCTGGTGAAGCGCGACAAACTAAAGTTTGGACCTCCTCTGACGCAGATCTACCCGCCAGGTCCGCCCGTTGCGGACGCATTCCGGGCCGACTTCGAAGCTGAGAAGGAAAGGCTTGAGCGAGAGCTCGGGCCCGCGCCGCCCACCTAGGGTGGCCGTCGCTACCGACGAATGACCTGCTGCTTCAGGAGCGCGTCGACGGCGACGACGAGATTCTCGAAAGGCTGCTCCGTACTCGGAGCGGGTTGCAGCCGTCCTTCGCGATCGATTAGGTAGTTGGCGGGGTATCGCGCCGTCGTCTGATAAATCTCGGGGACGTCCCCCTCGATCGTCAGGAGGGGGTAGCTCACCGACAGGACGTTTTCTTCGAAGTCGAGCTGCGTTTCGAGGTCCTCTCTGGAGAGGCCGAAGACCATGAATCCCTGTTTCTTGCGTTCCTGATAGAGCTTGTCGAGACCCGACATTTCCTTGCGGCACGGCGGACACCAGGTCGCCCAAACGTTTACGAGCACGACCTTTCCTCCATGCTCGTCGAGACGATGCGTGTTGCCATGGATGTCCGCCGTCGAGAAAGGCGGCGCCTCGACGTCACTGAGCGCCAGATTCCGCGCCTGCGTAGCACGCTCGACGACGCCTCGAATCGGAAGGAACACGAGACCGAGCGACAAAATGCCGAGCATCAGGCCCACCTTGCTCACGGTTGAGAAGGCTCCTTTGCGGTGGTCGGCGAGCGCGAGGACGAGAGTGATGACGCCCGGCAAGGCCATCGCGATCGCGACTATGGAGAGACGGAAGACGAAGTCGGCGTCCCTGTCGGCGCGCGCGCGTCAGACTCCGATAGACGAACAGGCCAAGACCCGCTGCCGCAAAGGGCGACGCGACGCCGGCCCATAGAGTCCGAAAGTACAGCTTCGACATAACGAAGCCATTCTAGCGTGAGACGGTTCGGTAGCGTGCTAGGGTATTGTCAGGTGCTATCAAGTTGAGACGGCGACTGACACAATGAGCCGATGAACAGCCAGCCATCCCGTCCTGTGCCAAAACTCGGCCCTTTTGAAATAGACCATAAATCAGCAGCTTAGTGTCTGTGTTTGCGACCGGACCAAGGACCGTAGGCTTTACAATTGTCTGGCCCGAGGGAGCCTCTCCAAGTTCATAGGACGCAGGTGGCGTCGTCAGGTCGATCGCCGCGAAGCAGCTGATCATTGCAGGTCTAAACCGCGCAATCAACGCTGGACCGACTTTTTGCGGAGCACAACATGGTATACTCGCGACGTGCCCTTTCGCTTTGTGCATTCGGCCGACCTTCACCTCGACAGCCCGTTTAAGGGCATTCGTGAGACGGAGCCGCAGGTTGCGAAGATCCTTCGGCGTGCCACGTTCGATGCTTACGAGCGCGTGATCGACCTCTGTATAGATCGTCATGCTGCTGCGATTCTCGTAGCCGGCGACATATTCGACAGCGCTGATCGCAGTCTCGCGGCGCAGATCCAGTTCGTCCGGGGTCTCGAACGGCTGAAGGACGCTGGCATTCGAGCGTTCTTATGCCACGGCAATCACGACCCACTTGACGGCTGGGGGGCGCGTTTGACGATGCCGTCGAACGCGCATCAGTTTGGGGCTCGTGCGGAGGCCGTGCCGATCGACCCGACGTTAGCTTCTGGGCCGGTGGTCTGCGGCATCAGCTATCCGACACGGGAGATGCGGAGCAGTCTGCTTCCAGGGTTTCCGGCCCACGAGCGTGGTCGCTTCACCATCGGGCTGCTCCACGCGAACGTGGGTACGAGCACCGAGCACGAAGCCTACGCGCCCTGCTCGATCGACGATCTTACCGCGACCGGTTACGACTATTGGGCGCTGGGTCACGTCCACACCCCCGCCATCCTGCGTGAACAAGCACCGATGGTCGTGTATCCCGGCAACACACAGGGGCGTCACCCGAACGAGCGGGGCCCACGTGGGGTCTTCGTCGTCGACGTGGACGACCACGGGACGATTTCGCCCGAGTTCGTCGCGGTCGACACCGTGCGGTGGGAACAGCTGGATATCCCGATCGAGGGTATTGAGGACGAGAGTGCCCTGTTCAATTGTCTGGAGGCTCTCGTTGACGGTCTCCTGAACCAAGCGTCCGGCCGTCATGTCGTCTATCGCGTCCATCTCGTGGGACGAGGGGTGGTGCACGAGTGGCTGTCGCGGTCGGGGACCGTCGATGATCTTGTCAACCAGCTTAACGACACGTGGGCCAGCCGCCACCCGTTCGCGTTCTGCGGCGGGATAACGGACACGACGAGATCCGAGCTCGACCGCGAGGCGCTGTTCGCCAGGAGGGACTTTATCGGTGACTTCCTGGCATTGACCGATGAGGCCTCGCGGGACGAGAGCCTCGTCGCCGACCTGCGACACGAACTCGCACTGCTCTACGACAACCCGCGTGCCCGCAGGTATTTCGACGGGAGTCTTCCGCGGGAGGACGACGTCCGGGATCTGGTGGCGGCGGCCGAAGATGTCGCGCTCGGTCTCATCGTTGACGATGAGGTTGGCGGGTAGTCGCCACCATGAAGATTGACCACATCCAGATCGACGGGTTCGGCGAGTACGGCGGGGCGTCGCTGCCACCGATGGATCGGCCCGTCACGATCTTCTACGGCCCGAACGAAGCCGGGAAGAGCACGTTGCTGGCGTTCATCCAGACGGTGTTGTTCGGTTTCCCGCTGCGTGGCGCGGTCGAGTACTATCCACCGCATGCTGGCGGTAATCACGGCGGACGTATTGAGTTCGTGTCCGACGTGGGTGAGCATTTCACTGTTGAACGCCATCGTGGCCCCAAGGGTGGCCCGATGACCATCACGACCGCAGACGGGTTGGTCGTTTCCGATTTTGCTCGGCCCGCTCTGCTGGGACACGCGACCGCGTCTACCTTCCGGTCGGTCTTCGCCTTCGACCTCGACAAGCTACAGCAGCTCGAGTCTGGAGATGACAGTGGTATCAACAGCCGCATCTACAGTGCCGGTAGCGGCGCGGCACAGTTGCCGCAGGCCCTCAAGCAGCTAAAAGAGCGCGCAGAAGACATCTATGCGCCACGAGGCTCCAAGCAGCCGGTGGCCAGGGTGCTGGCCGAGCTGCAGGACCTCGACGGCAAGTTGCGCGAAACACAGTCACAGTCGCAGGAGTATGGCGAGGCGGTGTCCCGCAGCGCCAAGCTCGAAAGAGAAGGCGTGGCGACCGACGCCGAGCGTGTTGCCACGCGCGCCCTGGTGGAGGAGCTGCGGCGGCGGCGCCAAGCGTGGGACACATGGGAGGCGTTGCTCGAAGTCGAGACGCGGTTGTCCGAGATTCCTGATCGCAAAGGGTTCCCTGACGATCCGATTGTCAGGCTCAGCAACCTGGAGGATCAACTCCGCGAAGCCGACGACGGTGTATCCTCCGCTCGCGACCAGTTGAAGCGTGCCCGAGAGCCGGCAGAGCGGTCAGTTAACGGTGAAGAGTTGCTGCGCGACGCTGCTGCGGTCGAGGCGATTCGCCGTGTGCGCGGCAGTTTCGACGCGTTGGTACGCGACTTACCCAAGCGAAAGGCTGAACTGCGCGCTAAAGAGCTCGAGGTGGCCAGGGCCTTGCGAGAGCTGGGCCCGGATTGGGACGAGGAGCGTCTCGTCGAGTTCGACACCTCCATACCACGCCGCGATGAAGTTGAGCAGTGGAAGGGCCGTCTCGCCTCGGCGAGGCAACGTTTGCGGGACCTCGCTGCCGAAGCTGAACGGGTGCATCAGGCGGCCGATGAGGCCCGACAGCGGCTTCAGGACGCACAGGAACGGTTGGACAACGACCCGGCCGCCAGCCAGATGTCCCGTGACACACTGGATGCACAACGCTCGGCTCTGCCCACCGCTCGCAGTTGCCTCATCGAATACGAACAGGCGGAACAGCGATGCCGTGACCTCGCCGCGCTGGCGCTCGATGATTCCGAGGCGACCTCGCGCTGGCAACGTTTCGCCATGCCCGTTGTGCTGGGCCTGCTGGGCATCATGTTGGGCGTCCTGGGTTTCACCTCTGGCAGGGAGCCTGCAATTCTCGTTGTGGGCGTGGCCCTCGTGGCTGCAGCAGCGGTTGCCTACGCCCTGACACTGGCGTCGACGCGGGCCGAGGAACGGGGGCCACGCCGACGCATGGAGGGGGCATGTCGCCAAGCCGATGACACACGCGCGGCGTTCGTGGCCGCGTTGCAGCCGTTCACATTCGACCTCGAGGCCAGTCGGCTCCCAGGGCACGACGAGTTGAATGCGGTCGAGGTGGCACTCAAGAGGGATGACGAGCAGCACCAAGACCGTGCACGGCGCGTGGCAGCGCTGGATGATGTCACCAAAAATGCCGAACGCCAACAGGAGCGATTCGAAGCCGCCGGGCGCCAGCGGGATGAGCAGCAAGCAACCGTCGACACGGCGACCGCTGAATGGTCGTCATGGCTCAGACAGCAATGTCTACCCGAGACGCTGATGCCAGATACGATCTCCGAGCTTTTCTCCCGTGTTGAAACCGCGCGTGTCGTTGTTCAGACAGCCAGTGAAAAGCGTGCTCGTATCGCAGCCATCCAGAAGGACATTGATGCCTACAGCACTGACGTCAAGGTTGTTGCCAACGGCCATCCTGGCTTCAGCACCAGTGGGAACGATTCTTCGATGGCGGTCGCACAGCTCGCCGACCGCATCGTTGAACGGTTTAACCAGACGCAGGAGGCGGTCCGAGCCCGGACGGAAGCAGTGCGCGTGCTCGAAGATCGTGAAACCAGTCTGGCCCAGGCCACCAGCCGGCGTACGGGCATAGACAACCGCATCCGCTACTTGTTGTCTCAGGCACAGACCAACGACGGCGAAGAGTTTCGGCGATGGGCACGGCAGCACCTCGAACGGCAAGACCTCGAACGGCAACGCAAAGAGTATGCGGCCGGCCTGCGCGCCGCCTGCGGGCACGAGCGAGACATTGATGACCTACGAAGCACATTCGCCTCTACAACGAAAGAGGAGACAGACGATGCACTCCGGCAGGCCGAATCAACTCTGGCGGAACTAGGTAGTCGGACCACCGAACAGTACGAAGAGCGCGGGCGTCTCCAGGAGCGGATGCAATCGCTTTCGAGCGACGAAGCCGCGTCCCTCCTGCGCGGGCGACGCGAGGAGCTCGTCGAAGAGCTCCGGGCCCTTGCGACCGAGTGGTCAAAGCTCGTCGTGGCGCGATTCCTGCTCGTCAGGGCCCGTAACAAACATCAGGAGGAACGCCAGCCTGATGTAGTTCGCCGCGCGGCAACCTTCTTTCAGCGTTTGACCGGCGGCAGATATACCAAGATTCACGTCACGGTGGGGGAGCAGGAGATCACAGTTGTCGACAAGACCGGACGCAGAAAGGTGCCAGAGCAACTCAGTCGTGGAACGCTCGAGCAACTCTACCTAGCGCTCCGGTTCGGACTCATCAAGAGCGTGGGCGAAGAGACGGAACGGCTTCCGGTCGTCGTCGACGAGGTCCTCGTGAACTTCGACCTTGAGCGCGCGCGGTGTGCCGCCGCCGCCTTCGTCGAGCTCTCCCGCACCAACCAAGTGCTCGTGCTCACCTGCCATGAGTGGATAGTCGACCTGTTCAGAGGGGCAGCGCCCGACGCCGCCGTCGTCGACCTGTCCGCGGTGTGGGCTGCGCCCTAGTTGCTTGTGGCGTTGGTGCATGAATCCGTTCGTACGCGCACGGAATTTTTTTGCGGCCCGACTTGGTCTCTGCCGTTCGCTTGTGATTCAGGCTTGCCCAGCTCAGCCATCCCGTCCTGTGCCAAAACTCGGCCCTTTTGAAATAGACCGCAAATCAGCAGCTTAGACGCCCTTGGAATCCGCGCAGAATCCAGGGTATTTCGCGCCGCAGGACTGCCTTGGTGCACAATTCCGATAGAGGCCGAGAGCTCGCTTGGCCCCGGCTCCCATCATCCGATCATCTCGCTATCAGGCATCCCGAGCGCCGTCATGGTGTTGAGAATCTTGCACCCGATCCTTGCCTCAACTCTCTGTGCCGCCAACCCTCTCGCTCGCATCGCTGAGCCCACGATAGCCTTGTAGCGATGGAACGTTGTCTCGACTTTGCTCCGTTTGCTGTAGCCCGATTCTGTGTGCCACTTTCGTTTGCCGAGCCGAGCTTGTGCTGCAATGTTGCGATTGCGCTGTCGGTTGCTCGCCGGCCCCGATGCGAGCAGGGCGCCCTTGCGCGGCGGTATCAGCACCCTCGGCGAGCGATGAGCGCTGTGATTCTCGATTGCCTCATAGACGCCGCCGGCGTCGTATGCGGTGTCAGCTCTGGCCGATGAGATGGGACTGTCGATCTGTCCGACAAGCGATGCAACCCGCGATGAATCGCGGGCTCTTTTGCTCGTCAGCTCGCCGGCGACGACTTCGCCACTCTGCTCGTCGACACACAGATGGAGCTTGCGATAGTCCCTGCTCTTTTGTGCTCTGCGCAGCTGGCCGGCGTGGACAGCGAGACCGCTGCTGTCGATCAAGATGTGCAACGGCGTCTTCTGCTTGACTTGGTAGAAGGGGACCTTACCCAGATTCGGCTTGCGCCTGGGGATGTCCCGCCGGATGTTGAATTTGGTGTAGCGGCGGCTCCTTGGCCGGCCTAAGAATAGGTCTGCCAATAAACCGTCTCCAGAGGGGGACAAGGAGCCACCAATGCCTAGGAAATCGAAGAAGCCAGTAAGAAAGCAAACGCACTCGCCTACGGGCAAGGTAGTTGGCCAAGTCGGTCAGATACTGCTACCGATGATAGCTGGGATCGCGGCCACGAAGGCGGATCTGACGGAATGGGTGTACGAGCAAGGACTGACAGCTCTGCACCTACTGCTCAGAGAGGACGCCGAGGAGATCGCGGGGCTCAAGGGCAAGCACGAGAAGGAGCGAACTCATAACCACTGTGGGAGCACGAACGGAGAGCTGAGCTTCGGTGGTCGTCGCATCCAAGTGTCGCGACCTCGAGTTCGCTCGAAGTCGGGCGAGGAGGCGTCGCTTCCACACTTCGAAGCCTTCCGCGAAGAAGACCCGCTTCCAGAGCGAGTGTTGAATCAGATCTTGGTGGGGGTATCGACCCGAAATTACGAATCGAGTCTGGACAAACCCGCGGCCAAGTTGAAGTCTCGTGGCACGAGTAAGAGTGCCGCCAGCCGTCACCTCGTGAGCCAGACGACTAAGAAGCTCGAGGAATACCTGTCTCGGCGGCTAGAGGAGTTCGAGCTTGCGGCACTGATGCTGGATGGCCTTGAGGTGGCCGGACAGACCGTCGTCGTAACTCTCGGTATCACAATAGATGGAACGAAGGTGCCCCTGGGTATATGGCTGGGCTCGACGGAGAACTCTCGGGTGTGCACCGCGATGTTGCAGGACCTTCTCGAGCGAGGCTTGCGCGTCGATGAGTCGATTCTCTGCGTAGTGGACGGAGGCAAAGGCATCCGCAAGGCACTCGTCGACGTTTTGGGGGACCTCGCGGTCATCCAAAGGTGCCAGATCCATAAACTCCGGAATCTTCGCTCGTACCTTCCCAAGTCTCGTCACGCCTACGTGCTCCAGACGATGAAGGAAGCCTACAAGTGCAAGAGTGCCGACAAGGCGCGCAAGCGACTTCAGGCATTGGTGTCGTGGCTCGAGCGAAACGGCTACGACGAAGCTGCCGGAAGCCTTCGTGAAGGGATGGAAGAGACACTCACGGTCGTGAAGCTCGCGCTGCCCGCCTTACTTCGCCAGTCTCTTGCCACGACGAACGCCATTGAGAATCTCAACGGAACCATTCGCAGAGTATCGAGAAACGTCAAGCGTTGGTAGAGTCCTTCCATGGTTCGCCGATGGACCGCTCTTGGCGTCGTCACCGCGCAGAAAAAGTTCCGGCGTATCAAAGGCTATCGCCATATGGGCGCTCTCGTTCACGCGCTTAGAAGCAAACAGAAATCTCTTGACAGCGATGAGTTTGCTGCCTAAGAGTATTCACAGGTGCCGCCGCTACCCGACCAAATTCAACAGCGGCCGGGACATCCCCTTGCGCCTCGAGATCGTGGTGTGATCGGGCACATCATTGTCTAGCTTCATCAGAGCGAACAACGACCGCAGCAATCCCTCGCTCTGCCTAGATGACAGATGAAACACCATGCCCAGGGTGACAGCCGTCTCGATGGCGTGGTTCGAGTACTTGCGTTGACGGCCCGGTTTCCTCCTCCTTGGCCGGGGCGCGTCCCAGTTCACAAGCTTGCCGGCGGTGAGCGAGATCCAGACGGTCAGGCTCCCGCGGTTGCGTAGACCCGCCTCATATTCACGCCAATTCCTCACGCGATAGGCCTTCTTCACATACTTCCGCTGAGTGCGTTTGAAAATGCTCATGGGGAACCTCGTATCCGCGAGTACAGGACAATTGTGGACCGAGATCGCGAGTTGTGCACCAAGGCAACGATGTGCCGACTGCTGGACGTCTCCGCCAGCGGCTACTATGCGTGGCCGGAGCGTGCCCCGTCGGCCCGCGCGGTGTCGGATGCAGAGTTGCTCGAGAAGATCCGGGCGATTCACATCGCGTCGCGGGGCACGTACGGCGCGCCGAGGATTCTCCACGAGCTACGAGAGACACACGAGCTCCACGTCTCACGCAAGCGTGTAGCACGGCTGATGCGCGAGGCTGGCATTCAAGGCGTTCACCGGCGCAAGAGAGCGCACACCACGATTCGCGATGACGACGCCCGTCCCGCCCCCGATCTCGTCGACAGGAATTTCGAGGTGGACCGGCCCGACCGCCTGTGGGTCGCCGATATCACCTACGTGCCCACGTGGTCGAGCTTCTTGTTCCTTGCCGTCGTGCTGGACGCCTTCAGCCGACGCATCGTTGGATGGGCGATGGCTACCCACCTGCGGACGTCGCTCGTCTTGAGCGCCCTCGACATGGCGCTGTTCCAACGGCAAGCCCGGCGACGTCACCCATCACTCGGACCAGGGCACGCAGTACACGTCACTAGCGTTCGGCCAGCGATGCCGGGAGGCCGGGGTGCGACCGTCGATGGGTTCGGTCGGGGACTGTTACGACAATGCGATGTGCGAGAGCTTCTTCGCGCCGCTCGAGTGCGAGCTGATCGAGCGCCGGTCGTTTCGCTCCCACGCTGAGGCGCGCATGGCGATCTTCGATTTCATCGAAGGCTGGTACAACCCGCGACGCCGACACTCCGCCATCGACTATTGCTCGCCGATCCAATTCGAAAGGAGGTACTATCGCGCCGCTTGATCCCTAACTCTTAACCTGTCCACGAAAGCAGGGTCACTTCAGTCATGGTTTCCAGACTCGGATAGCTCCTTGTACTGGACCGTCTGCGGAGTCATCTTCGTTTCCTCCATAAAACTCCGCTGGATGAATTCGAGGTTTGGCCAATTCGAATTCCGCTATTCGCCTTCTCCTCAGGCGCGATCTAGGCGTTGAGCGTCTTCTCATTGCCTGCGCGATTAAGTGGAAAAACGTCCCGATAAGCCCCAAAATCGCCCCAAGCGGATAGAACGAAATGGGCACCAAGGTTGAAACCCGATTTTCGGTTTTGGTCTCTAATCTCGATTTTCGAGTGCCACGTTTGCGCCCAAATAGGAGAACGGGCGCTGACCTGGCCGTGCGGCAGCGGAAAAGAGGCCACCCGAGAGGCCCAGAATCGAGGCCAAGGCTATCGCGGCGTAGCAGGCCTGGCACGTTTTGGTCCAGGTGCAACCCGGGCCTCCTTGATGTCCATCTTTCCCCAGGCATGGATCCAGGTCCTCGCCCGAAAGTGTGGCATCCCGTTTCTGGACGTTGTTTCCCCGCGCGTACCGGGGACCCCGAATCGCCGGCCGCAACGCCCGGGCGAAATCAACGCTGGATCGACTTTTTGCGGAGCACAACGGGGTACCGGGTGTGCAATTTTCGTCCGCCACAAATGTGCAATTTACAGCCGCCGCTAACAGCTCATTGCGAAGCTCCTCGACTTGCCTGGTCGTGAAGACATCCATCCTCCTGCGAACCTCTCACTGGGAACAATGGTCGAGAATCTGCTTCTTGAGCCCCGAACAGCAAGTTTCGGAACTGAAATAGGAAGCCCACAGGATGTCGGCAAACCCCTTGCCCGGCATCGTGGCTCCCTGCTGCTCCCGGTTCTGCATTAGCGCCGTACCCACGCCGGGAACGTAGGTCAACTCCATGCTGTCCCCCTTCTCCAGGTCCTTTTCAAAGTAGCCTAGGAAGGTATCGATCTGAGATCGGATACCGGGGGAGCCGTCGGGCGGCAAGTTCTTATCGAGAGCATCTTCGAGCGCGTCGGCCATATTCTTCGCGTCGACGTCGCGGAGCAGATCGATACGGAGAGATTTTGCCCCATCCATCGAGATCAGCATCTGCGGATCGCAGGTGCGGTTCTCAGCATACGCGCCCATCGTGTAGACGTCAAGCCACCACCGCTCACGAAGTCCGGCACCGATCAACATGAGAGTCCGGACACCTACCTCTGCCGTGTCCGCGTATGTGTTTCCCTTTACCGTCTGGGTTTTCGCCGATAGGGGCACTATCGACGACGCCATCAGCACGATGGCGCCCAGCTGCGTCACGGTTCGATTGCTCATGGTCTTTTCCTCCGAGGCTTAGTCAACCTGTCACACCTCGCTCAAAACCACCAGTCGTCGTTGTCGGCGACTCCCCTCTAGGGTTCATCGGTCGGCGCCGACGTGTTGATGTCTGGGTAGAGCCACGAGTGTTCGAGTCCGGCGTGTCGCTTCCTGTATCGTTCCGGTATGTTCTGTGTCCAGTTGCTGGGCAACGTCAGACAGCACACCAGTAAAACAACGAGTACGATTCTCTGTAACACGAATGGCGCTTTTTCAAGCGGGGCTTCCACCTCCAGTGCCTCTCTGGCACCACTTCGCAGCCGACCCAGACGCCGAATGCGCGATCGGATCAAAGAAACGACACCGATCGACACCATGATGAGGTTCAGGGTCTGCCCGGTCCCGAGAGCCAAACGGTGAGTCGGATAGTCGCGAAACAGATCAATGAATACACGCAAGAACGCATACCAGAAGACGAAACGAGCTGCGGTTGCCCCCGGCGTTGGGTTCATCTTTCGAACACGGAGGAGGAAAGGCACCAGCAGAAGATTCTTGATGCCGTCATAGAGAACCACTGGATGCCGGATTCCAACTGCGTCGGGAAACCGCACGCCCCACGGCACATCGGTGAGAGCACCCACGATCTGGCCGTCGATGAAGTTCCCGATCCTTCCCATTCCCATCAGAAACGAACCGGGGATCACGACTGCATCAAACAGCGCGAGCAGGTCCTTTCGATAGAGCAAGGCGAAGGAGGTGACAGCTACAGTCGCTCCGAGAAGGACCCCATGAGACGCCAGGCCCCCAAGCCAGTATGCCGGAATGAGGGTAGGGTGCGCGCTGTAGAAGGGCCACTCGTCGAATGCGACTTCGATGAGACGCGCCCCGACCAAAACGCCCACCACGATGAAAAGGGTGAGGGTGTATACGTCTCTGGAAGTGAGTCCGAGCCGAAGCCTGTGGCGGCGCAGAAACAGATGCAAATGCAGGAATCCCAGCGAATAGCTAAGCCCATACCACCAGAGATAGACGCCGCCCACTTCGGCAATGATCGGATCGACATTATGGACATAGGGTCCGAACATCTTTTAAGCTCCCCGTCCTGTGCCAAAACTCGGCCCTTTTGAAACAGACCGGTCACCCCCTTGAGACGATACCCTTAATGGCTTCTCTGAAAGTTGTAGTGAGCGGGCCACGCGTTCTTGGTCATGAGCACGACAGGATCTCCCAACTCAACCTATTGGCTCCTTCAATCCTGCTTCAGGGAGAGCCTTCAGGACCATGCGAAGGTCCGTCTCGATCCGTTCCTGCATGGACCGACTGAGTTGCTTTCGAAAGGATGTCTCTCTTCCTGGTCCTTCTTTCATATCGAGACACGCTCCACGATGTTGCGAGTGACGTGCTGTCTACGCCGGTCATAGATCTGTGTGGCCCGAGGGGTTGGAGTGTCCGGCCAGATACCGCACGTCCTCCAGGGGCACGTTCTGGCTGAGTATATCCGTGATCTCCATCACGCGGACGCATAGAAGGGAGATTTCTAGGTGCCCCGGCTCGAGAAACTCCTTGCTCCACCGCTATACAGATTCGGTGGTATGAACCGCCCCGGGTTTTCCGGAGACTGTTTTAGTTGAGTCTCGCCATCTCCAGCGAGCCTTCCTGCGAGCGATAGTAGTTCATCTCGTACTCGACGGGGGAGACATTACCGATCGGCTCCAAGAGTCGTTGCGTGTTGTACCAATGGACCCACTCGAGGGTGGCGAACTCAACGTCTTCGAGACCACGCCAGGGCCCACGTCGACGGATCACCTCGGTCTTGTAGAGGCCGATGCTGGATTCAGCCAAAGCGTTATCGTAAGAGTCGCCTCGGCTGCCGATGGACGGCTCAATGCCCGCCTCGGCGAGCCGCTCGGTGTAACGGATCGAGACGTACTGCACGCCGCGGTCGCTGTGATGCACCAATGGGTGTTCTGGGTTTAGTCGGCGCTCGTGCAGCGCCTGCTCCAACGCATCGAGAGCGATGCCGGCAGTCAACGATGTCGTCGCTCGCCAACCGACGATGAGTCGAGCGAAGACGTCGATGACGAAGGCGACATACACGAAGCCGCGCCACGTGGCGATGTAGGTCAGGTCCGAAACCCAGAACTCGTTCGGGCGTGTGGCGTTGAAGTCGCGCTCCACGAGGTCCATCGGGCGAGCGCCGCTCGAATCCGGCTTCGTCGTCTTGAATCGACGTCCACGGACCGCCCCCTGGAGACCCATTTCACGCATCAGACGGGCCACCGTGCATCGAGCCACGTCGCGGCCCTCACGGCACAGCTGACGCCAGACCTTGCGCACGCCATACACGTCAAAGTTCTCTTGCCGTACACGACGAATCTCGCCGCGGAGTTGGACGTCGCGCTTCGCTCTCGCTGGCTGGCGGCTTGGGTCCTTCTCTCTCGCTTTCTGCTCGTAATAGGTCGACGGGGCGATCGGGAGCATCCGGCAGATCGGCTCGACCCCGTATTTTTCGGGACTTATAACGATTGATTGACAATGTTAGTAACCCCTTGCGTTTGAGCAGCTTATCAAAGACACCCCAATCATCCCACCTCTACATATAGTGGTTCCGCGTTTTAGACCCTGACCACTACATCTTGGGGTTCAACCCTTCCCGCTGAATACAACACCCGCACGGGAAATAGGCGGGAAATTGGCAGAGCCTCGAAAAGCTACTTGGTTAGCGTAGAATAGGCCGAAATGCTAGAATGAGTCCCGCTGGGGTTGCTCCTGACGGAAGGGAGGTGCCTCAATGAAGAGAATCGGTTCCGGACTGCTAGGTTCAGTAAACCCCGATTTAACGTGACTGGGGGCAACGGACCATCAATCCGTTGCCCCCAGTCTTAAACCAGGACTGAGATAAATCTCAGTTGGGTTCAACTCCAGCACGTACTATAGGCGTGAATCTATGTCACACTGTTTCCATAAAAGTCAAGACTTCCCTGCTTTCGGGCTTACGCGATGAGGTCCTTGTAGCGCAATCGCTTGCCGTCCATGCCGGACCAGCGGCCACGACGACCATCTGAGCCAGAGTGTCCTCGTCCCTGACGTTGTGCTTTACCCCGCGAACTCGTTCACGTATCGCTGAGCACCTCCATCCCCGGCGCACCCTAGGGTAGCGCAAGCTTCATACCCCCGACACCGCAACATGTAGTAAAGTGCGAGAGCACAAGATGTGGTGGTTTGAGAAATGCCTGTCAATCAATCGTTATAAGTCCCTATTTTTCACGGTTCGCGTCCACGAACAACACATTCACCTCGGTCGGCGGTCGAGCTCCGCCTGGGCGAAAAACGCCGACGCCTTGAGAAGGATCTCGTTCGCCCGCTTTAGCTCACGGTTCTCTCGCTCAAGCTCCTTCAGCCGCTGACGCTCGTCCGTCGTCAGTCCCGCTCGTTTCCCAGCATCACGCTCTGCTCGCCGCACCCACGTGCGTAGCGTTTCCCGCGTACAGTCAATCTTCGACGCAATCGATGAGATCGCTGACCACTGAGATTCGTGCTGAGCCTGCTGGTCGAAAACCATCCGCACTGCGCGCTCTTTTACCTCCGGTGAATACCTGCTTCGTCTTGTCATGACTCCATCCTCTCAAGAGTTGGAGTCTCCGGGAAACCTGGGGCGGTTCACTCCTCAGGCAAGTAGACGGTAGCGGTCTGTTGCTCATGCTGGAACCAACCAGCGATGGAGACCACCAACTTGCGCGCTGCGGCGACAACTTCGTCAAATGGAGTTGAGGGGGAACCTTGACGCGGCCGAGCACGGTGGTTCGCCGAACCGGCGATGGGCTCACGGCCAATCCTTGCCCCCCACCTCACCTCAACGCTAGAATGCCGTCGCAACCCCTGGCACGATGTCGAATCCCGACAAACGTTTCTTGAGCGAGCGCGCCAAGAGAGAAGAAAAAGCCTTCCTCGACGCCGCGCGCAATTACATGGGCGCGATGTCCGGGTTCGAGCTCGACTGGCTGTACCGCAAACCCTACGACAACCGTCCCGGGAACGAGCAGTTCTATCTCCAAGCCTACGCGGTCATGAACCTCGTGCGCGCGATGGATATTCGCCACGGCGGCCGTATCCTCGGAGTCGGGAGCGGACCCGGGTGGGTGAGCGAGCTTCTGATGCTCCTCGGCTACGACGTCGACGGTATCGAGCCGTCGGCCGACCTCGTCGCCGTCGCTCGCGAGCGCATCGAACGGGCTGCCGCGCACTATCGGTTGCCGTCGACGCCCAACGTCGTCTTCCATGAAACCACCATCGAGTCCGTGGACTTCGAGCTCGAGACGTTCGACGCGGTGCTGTTTCATGACGCCCTCCACCACGTCATCGACGAGCGCGTCACGCTTGAGACGTGCGCGCGCGTTCTCAAGCCGGGAGGTGTGCTCGGTATCGGTGAAGACGCGTGGCAGCCCGGCAACCGCGAGCAGGAGTCCGCGCTCGAAGAAGAGATCGATCGGTTCGGCACCCACGAAAGTCCGTTCACCTGCGAATACCTCGACGAGCTTCTCGAAAGTTGCGGCTTCCGCGACGTGATCCGCTACCACGCGGTGAACGGGCTGTTTCCCGAGGAGATGGGTGCGACGGCGATTGCCGAGGCAGCGCAGAGCCGGGCCGAACACAGCAACACCCTCGTGGCGAGAAAGACGAGGTTCAATGGACCGACGAGCGCGGACGCCAAAGCGGCGACGCGGGCGCGGATCGAGATCGCAGGCGCGCGCTTCGAGCCACGCGACCGCAAGATCACCATCAGCGTGAAATTGACGAACACCGGCGATACCGTGTGGCTACATCGCCCACGCGCCGCTGGCTGGGTGAGCATCGCGCTTCGGAGCACCCCATTGGACGCGCCGGACTACCACGAAGCGCGCCCGCGCCACCGCCTTCCGCGCGAACTCCCGCCGGGAGAGGCGCTCAAGCTCGAACTCGACTTTTTCCTCGATGCGGACGCAGATACGAGCTCGCTCCGTCTCGATCTCGTCAACGAAGGGCTCTTCTGGTTCTCGCAGCGAGGCACCGAGGCAGCGCCGTTCACACTCGCGTGACGCGGTGCTCTCACGCCGCACTCTGTTAGATTCCCTTGTGCCATGGCATGATGTTCGTGACCCATGAGGTCAAAATACTCATGCGGCTTCCCGTCCTGTGCCAAAACTCGGCCTGTCCCTTCTATAAACTCGAGCTGTATGAGATTGGCGAACTGCCTACAACCAGGATGCTTTGGTCGTCTTCATGTAGGACGTTTAAGAGCCGGCGTCGGCTCTACTCAGGGGTAGAGGTGTAAGCTGGTGCGAAGTCCCGCAGCCGTTCCGAGCGGATCGGCTCAAGCAGCGCATCGAGTGTAATGATGATGGAGACCACCCACCTTTGGAATGGCGCTGACTTTGCCCATCGCCGGTGACTCTACCCGGCGAGGCTCGGGCGCGTCCTTCTCAAGCGACAAATGAGTTCGGCAAGAATGATAGTAGTCGACATATTTGCGTAGGATTCGTCTCAGGTGCTGCTCGTCGAGGACGATCACATGGTCGAGACACTCACGTCGAATGGAGCCGAGCATCCTTTCGACTAATGAATTCTGCCACGGGGAGCGCGGCGGTGCGGTAAGGACCTGCTCTATCCCGAGACCGTCGACGCGAGTGTCGAAGTACGCTCCGTAGTTCTGGTCTCGATCCCGAGGCTTGGGGAAGATGGACATCAAGGAGGCCCGGGCCGCACCTGGACCAGAAAGTGCTAGGCCAGCCACGCCGCGGTAGCCTCGATCTCGATTCTGGGCCTCTCGGGTGGCCTCTTTTTCCGCCGCCGCACGGCCCTGTCAGTGAGCCTGCTCCCCGTCCTGTGCCAAAACTCGGCCCTTTTGAAATAGACCATAAATCAGCAGCTTAGTGTCTGTGTTTGCGACCGGACCAAGGGCCGTGGGCTTTACAATCGTCTGGCCCGAGGGTGTTATCTTCAGATCCATGATGACGTACCACGTGCAATTCCTACTGCTCGTTCTAGCTGGCTGGGTCAACCGCCAGCAGCAGGATGTGATCGACTATCAGCAAGAGGAGAACCGTGTGCTCCAAGCCGGGCTTCGGGGCAAGCGTCTCAGGCTCTCGGACGACGACCGGCGCAGGCTCGCCGTCAAGGCCCAGGCCTTGGGCCGCGAGGCGCTGGCCCAGATTGCGTCCGTTGCCACACCCGCTACGCTTCTGCGTTGGTACCGCCACCTCATCGCAGCCAAGTACGATGGCAGCAAGAACCGGAGCCCAGGCCGACCTCCGACGGCGAAGGACATCCGTGAGCTCATTGTGCGCGTGGCGCAGGAGAACCCGACGTGGGGATATACACGCCTGCGAGGCGCACTCAAGAACCTAGGACATGAACTCGGACGCAACACTATCAAGAGGATCCTCGCCGAGCACGGTATCGCGCCTGCCCCGGAGCGGGGCAAGAGCATGTCGTGGAGCACCTTCATCAAGGCTCATTGGGGCGCCATCGCTGCGACAGACCTGTTCACCGTCGAGGTTGTGAACCCGTTCGGGCTCGTCCGCTACCATGTCCTGTTTGTCATCGATATCGCCACTCGCTGCGTGTGCATCGGTGGGATAACGTCGGACCCCAACGGGGAGTGGATGAAGCAGGTGGCAAGAAACCTCACAGACATGTGGGATGGTTTCCTCCTTGGCAAGCGATACCTCATCCACGACCGGGACCCACTATTCACCGAGGCGGTACGTGGGCTCTTGAGAGATTCAGGCGTGAAGCCCCTGCGCCTTCCCGCCAATAGTCCGAATCTGAACGCATACGCGGAAAGATTCGTTCTCTCCATACGTCGAGAGTGTCTCGACCGCTTCGTACCTCTCAGTGAGCGACACCTGCGCACAGCGGTAACCGAATACGTAGTGCACTATCACACAGAACGGAACCACCAAGGTCTCGGCAACGAGCTCCTCACACCTCTGCCGGCAAGCGCGAATGACACTGGCCCCATCGTGTCGCGAGAGCGACTTTTGGGCATTCTCAACTACTACTGCCGTGCCGCGTAGATGGTCGCCGGCGACGGTAGCCCCTCGGCGGGCTCGACCGGCGTAGCGTGGAAACAGCTTCAGGAACATGCTTCGATATTCGCTCTCGACTAGGTGGTCATCTGCATGGTGACGACCCGCCCGCCCAAGACGATTGTAAAGCCTACGGCCCTTGGCCCGGTCGCAAACACAGACACTAAGTTGCTGATTTATGGCCTATTTCGAAAGGGACGAGTTTTGGCACAGGACGGGGTCGGGGACACGACCGAGTTCGTGATCGGCAGTGGCGGGAAGCTTTATCTCGCGGCGCTCCTCGACCTCTACTCGCGATTCCTCGTTGGGTGGGCCGTAAGTGCTATTAACGACCGTCACCTGGTTATCAAGGCGTTGCGGATGGCACTGAAACGTCGCCAACCGGCCGCGGGGCTCTTGCATCACTCCGATCAGGGCATGGTCAAGTCTTAATTTTCCTGTCAAATCTCCGTACGGTTCCCCGCGCTCGGTTAAGCTGCTGATTCCTCCGACGTGCCTTGCGGGAGAAGCTCGTTGCGAAGCTCCTCGACTTTCCTAGCGGCGAAGACATCCATCCTCACGCCGCGCCATTTGTTTGCGACGGCCAAGAGCACAGCGAACGAGAGTTTCATCGCGGCCTCCTCGGTGAAGAAGTGAGGAATGACCTTTGTGCGACGTTTGTGCTCTCCGAACGTGCGCTCAAGTAGATTCGACGTGCGAAGCCTTTTGTGATGCGCCGCAGGAAGGCGTAGCGCCTGAAGACACGCTTCGAAGGTCTCTTCCATGCACTTCATCGCGCTCGGGAATCGTTGACGGTACCGAGCGATCACCTCCCGACCCTTCTTCAGCCCTTGCTCGTAGCTGTTCGCATGGAACGACTCAAGGATGGCCGCCTTGAGTTCGTCGCGCACTTCCTTCGGAGCCTTGCCCAGGATGTTCTCGAGGCGGTGCTTCTGGCAACGTTGCTTGAGGCTTCGAGGGAAGACCTCTGCGATCGCTTTGAGCACTCCAGGATTCCCGTCCGTCACGATGAGCAACGGCTCCCTCATTCCTCGGGCCACCATCTCCTGCAAAAACCCCTTCCAGTTCTCGTAGGATTCTCGGTTGCCGACACCGATATGAAGAAGAACTCGCGTCCCATCAGCGCGATAGCCGGTCGCAACGAGGATGGGCTCTTTCCTCTCCGCTCCTTGGTGGTAGCGCAGGTACGTGCCGTCGAGCTCGAGATACAACAGCTTCTCGTTCGAGAGATCCCGTTTTCGAAACGCCTCGAAATCCTCCGACAGACACCGTGTGACCCGGCTCACCACCGACTTCGAGACACCCGTGCCGCTCAGCACGTCCGCGAACGTCGCCTCAATGTCACGCGTCGACATCCCGTGGACGTACATCCGCGCGATCAGTTCATCGAGTTTCTCGGTCCGGCTCACGTAGGCGTCGAGAATCTTTGACTGAAACACCTTCTCTGTTTCTCGTACCCGCGGCACTTGCACCGTTACCGCTCCCTCGCCCGTGAGGACCCGATGCGACTCATACCCGTTGCGTCGTCCCTTCTCCTTCGTCGTTGCCGGAGCGTTCTCATAGTAGTTTCGACCCAACGCCTCCGTCACCTCGCGCTCCAACGCATATTGAAGCATCATCTGAGCTCCCGACCGGACGATCTCCGAGAGATTCATCTCCCCAAATACCAGTTGTTCCTCGAACTGCTTGAGCAATCGCTGACTCGGTAGTACCTTTCCCATGATGTATGGTTCTCCTTTTCTGTCCCCATGACGGGGACGGGTTTTGAGCTTGGGGAACCATACATCGTTTTTCTTTGACAGGAATCTTAAGACATCACCTCAGGGCAGTCCGTATGCCAGCAAAGACTACCAACGTCTCCTTGAGACGCATGGCATGACCGGGAGCATGAGCCGACGGGGCAACTGCTACGACAACGCCGTCATCGAGAGCTGGTTCTCCACGGTCAAGCACGAGCTTGGGGAGCATTTCCTCAGTTGCGGCGAGGCCGAGATGGCCCTCTTCGACTTCATCGAGGTATTCTACAACCAGAGACGACGACACTCGACCCTCGGCCAGGTCGGTCCGGCCGAATTTGAACGACGGATGATGACTTCGCCAGCTTAACTAAACCGTCTACGAAACCGGATCAAGCCCACTACTTGCTCGAGGAGAACAGAGTCCTCAAAGCTCGCGGGAGGAAGCTTTGCTCACGGACGATGAGCGACGTTGGCTCGCGGTAAAGGGTAAGGCGCTTGGCCGGAAACTCTTGGCAGAAGTCGCCGGTATCGTCACACCGAACACCCTGCTGGCTTGGGGGGCACGAGCAAAGGCGTGTTCGTCACCACTTCCGCCTCCACCAACGTCGCCAAAGGCTATGTGGCGCGGAGTCCAAAGCGCATCGTGCTGATCAATGGAGAAGAACTCGCGCGTCTCATGGTCACGCACGACATTGGGGTGCGCCGGAAGATACGCTATGAAGGTCAAACGGATCGATGAGGACTATTTCGAATTGGAAGGCCCTGTCCTTTATGCACTGACTAGATTGCGACGGCGGAACACACAATGTTCGGGGCGATGTCGAGGGGAGCGGTTCCGCCCGGACTCGCGCCTTTTTTTCCTGTCACACAATGCGCACGGGCCCGGTCGGCGCGGGGGCGACCTTGACCCCCGGCTCGTGGAAGGCATCTAGGATCGCCCGCTGGTACGCCAAATCCGAGACAAGTAAGGACATCAAGGAGATCCAGGCGCGCTTGGACCAGAACGTGCAAGCCCGCTACGTCGCGGGTAGCCCCGGCCTTGATTCTGGGCCTGTCGAGTGGCCTCTTTTCCGCTGCCGTACGGCTTCCGGTCAGCGCCCATCTCCTATTTGGCGCAAACGTGGCACTCGAAAATCGAGATTAGAGACGAAAACCGAAAATGAGGCCCTTTCAGCCCTTCTAGCGCGTCTCTAGTGCCAGCTGATCTTGCAAAACCCCGCCAACCGCGCGGAAAATCTCACCCGTCTCTGCAGAGCCGCAATTGGGCAGACTGGGTGGCGGATGGTGCAGTTCGGAGCTATCCGGTCTCGGCCAAAAGGTGTTTTTGCAGTTTCTTCAGCCTTCCTCGTCCTTTTCGCCGCGCGCGTAGTGCGGCAATGTAGCGAATGCTCAGAGAAGCCACGGTGCCCATATCGTTCTATCTGATTCCCCTACAGTGATTTAAAGGCAGCCCGTCACGTGCTGGTCCACGCACACCTCATCGACGGGTGGTCGTTCGAGCCGGAATTAGAATTTGGGTTCAATTCGATTTTCCATATGGCAATTTCAACTTCCTTGGCGCCTGAGAGACGGCCTTGTCGTAAACCATCCGGCCGCGGCTCTGACCGCAAATCATTATTGTAAAATGTACTTACACCTCATCTGCGGATGTCTCCTCGACGGGAACACCTTTCCAGCTATCGCAGTCGGTAAGCTCGAGTGGGGGTGAGTGGAGCTATCCGGTTCTTGGCTGGAAACCATCAGAAACAGAGCAAAACAGGCCATCAACGGGCAATTTGGGGTCATTTCTGGGCTGATCGGGCCGTTTTTCCAGCCAATCGCCCAGCCAATGAGAAGACGCTCTACGCCTAGCTCGCGCCTCGGCAGAAGGCCAAAAGCCAGGCACCTCTAATCCGAAACGTCTCGGCGCGCCGGTCTTGCGTTCGTTTGTGTTCTTGGACACGGCGGGAACAACGTGTTCTTTCTCAAGCACGTTATTGCGTCGGTGGCCCGGCAGCGACAGAGTGCAGAACCTCCACCGAGGCGAACACGAGTTCGCAGGACCTCAACTCCCATGGCTGTCTGCCCGTCAGTACGCGATCTTCTTTTTTGCGGATCACAACAGGCGTCTTAGAGTTCGTCACTCAATCGTCGGATGTGCAATTTTCACCCGCCATGTGGAGTGCGCCCCTTGAAGTGGACGGTTTGTGGTGGAAGGATTGACAGGGCGTGGGGATCTCTGGAGGTAAACCCATGACCCGACACCGTACCTATAGCATTGAGTTCAAGCGCCAAGTGGCGCAGGAATTCCTCGGCGGCGAGAGCCTCACCGACTTAAAGTATGATGGGAACCCGGTGGGTGATGGCGGTTCGAACCTTCAGAGAAAGCATCCAAACCCGTGGCAACGGCCATATCCTGGACATTACTAGCGCCGTTTCCCAGGCCGTCGAGAGCTCTGGCCTAAAAGAGGGTCTCGCCACCGTGTTTGTTACAGGATCGACGGCCTCCCTTACGACCATCGAGTATGAGCCCGGCCTCGTGCAAGATCTCACGGAAGCTTTCGAACGTCTCTATCCCCGAGCGATGGAATACCGACACCACGAGCGCTGGGGCGACGACAACGGGCACAGCCACGTTCGCGCTTCGATGTTGGGACCCTCTGTGAGCGTTCCCTTCACGAGCTCCAGATTGACCCTCGGAACCTGGCAGCAAATCATTCTCGTCGACTTCGACACGAGCCCCCGATCTCGGGACTACATTATTCAAATCCTAGGCTGAACCGGGAGGACTCACTTCATGATCCCATTGGTAGACGAGCGAATCGAGCGCTACGCGGCGGAGCATACGAGCCATCCGTCCGAGCTTCTCGAACGTATCCTGCGTGAAACCGAAGCCTCCAGGGCTGTGCTCCGCAAAAAGTCGATCCAGCGGTAGGCGATCTTCTTTTTTGCGGATCACAAGTGCCTGCGGACAATCGCTCGGATGCGCTCACCCTCAGTTGGGATGCTGTGCCTTCTATTTATTCATCCGCGCCGACCCGAACCTGATCGGTCTCCGATCTGCCGGGACTATGCCTGCATGATTTCGTCGTTTGTTCGCGCTCGGCTATTTCAAAAGGGCTGAGTTTTGGCACAACCCCCGCCGTCGCTCCACCGCCTCCTCAAGACTGGAATCCGATAAGCAAGAGGAACGCGGCATCTTCCGCAGCCGAAACCCGGTGCCTTTTGCCTTGTCCGATGAATAGCGTCCGGCCCGAGCCCAGCGTGAGAGATTGACGGTTCTCGAGTCCCTCGACAGTGACCGCCCCGGTGACCGGCACGATGACGACGGGGCCAGGCGCCACGTGTTCGTGAATCTCTCCACCCGCCCGGACGGCGGTGAGTACGGCCGTCATTCCTTTACCCTTCGCCAGCGTGCGCGCCGAGCGGCCGTTGCGGGCGAGCTCTTCGGAGCCCAGCAAGTCGTGAGCGATCGCTGCCACGTCAAGAGATTCGAGCGTGATGGCTCCGAAGTCGAGCGGTGCGTCCCGTTGCGTGGCCATTGCTTTACTCCATTCTCGAGGAAGTACCAGACCCGTGTTTAGGGAATGGCCTCAATCCTTGCGTTCTTCCTGGCTGCGGCCGCCTTACGTCTCTGCTGCGTGATCTTCCAGTCCATCCCCGTATCGCTGTCGCGAAGACCTTCTGGTGCTTACGCCATCAAGTGTTGCTACGCCGCGTTTGAATGCTAGTGTCAGTTGGCCTGCCTGTGTCGGCGCACGCCAAATAAGTATGTCGGCGTGCACACGGAGACATCCTTGAAGGTCAGGCACCGCGTGGTCAGTCCAGCCGGCATCGTAAAAAGAACCGCGTCTCTCGAAATCAGGCTCAAACTCTAGCACGAGAACGGGTTACGTGGCAGCCACCAACATTTGCTTGGGTGCTTCTGCCATCAAGTGTTGGTGAGATGACGCTAAGACTTTACACTGCATTAAATTACAGCCAAAATAGCGCTCGTGACCTTCGCTGCGCGCTAAATAGAGCGTAAGCGCCTTTTTTGCAAATGGATACGTACACATCACCAACAGTAAACAGCGCAAGCACCGACATCAACGACGCCCCAAGATCGATTTCACGAGCATCGCCCTCCCGGTTCTGTCGCAGCGAATTGAGATCTTTCTTTTTTGCGGACGACAGCCGGCAACAGTAGACGGAGCAACCACCCATAATCCGGTATAGAATACGTCCTATCGTCGAAATTTGAGGAGTTGATGTCCGTCGCTGTCGCAAGCGGTACGGGCGGAAGCGGAGAAGGACGTGAAGGGAGCAGGGACGTGAAGAAGAGTGGTCGGAGACGTGCCGCTGGGCTGCTAGCAGCACTTGTGCTTTCCTGGCTGCCCATCGAAGCGGAGGCACGCAGCGCCGCCCAGGACGATCGTCAGGGGCAGATCGAGGCGCTGAGCCGGGTGCTCGGGATGACCACGGCGGAGATCGAGGCGATGGATCTGTCCTCCGAGGAGATGCAGTTTTTGCTGGAGGGCTATACCGAGGAGACGGTCGTCGTCGGTACTCGTGCGCAGCCGCGGACGGTCGCCGAGTCACCGGTTCCGGTCGATGTTCTCTCCTCCTTCGACATCACCAGGCAGGGCGCCGTCAACCTGCAGGAGCAGCTTAGGACGATCGTCCCGTCGTTCAACATCAACACACAGCCGATAAGCGACGCCTCGACGGTCGTTCGGCCGGCAATGCTACGCAACCTCGCGCCGGACCATACGCTCGTCCTGATCAACGGCAAGCGCCGCCACCGCTCGTCGATCATTGACTGGCACGGCGGCAACGGCGTCGCCTTCGGGTCACAGGGCCCCGATATCTCGGCCATTCCGTCGATTGCGTTGCGGCAGGTCGAGGTGCTGCGCGACGGCGCGGCGGCGCAGTACGGCTCGGACACGATCGCCGGCGTGATGAACTTCCAGCTCAAGGATGCTCCATCGGGGGGCACACTCGCGTTCAACACCGGCACTTTCGGATCGGGCGACGGTGAAGCCTTCAACGTCGCCGGAAATGTTGGGCTGCCGCTTGGCGCCACCGGCTTCGCCAACCTCAGCTTGGAGTACGGCAGCTCGAACCCGACCAATCGGAGCGCGCCTCGCAGCGATGCGATCGCGCTGCGGGCGGCCGGGAATTCGGACATCGCCTCCGACACGCCTCAGGTCTGGGGCTCGCCGCGGGTCGACGACGACCTGAAGCTGTTCGGGAACTTCGGCTACACCGCCGCCAACGGCGTGCAGTTCTACAGCCACACGAACTACGCCAGCAAAAAAGTGACGGGGGGATTCTTCTTCCGGAACCCGAACACGCGGGGCGGCGTCTTCAGCATCGACGGCGGCAAAACGCTGCTGATCGGCGACGCGCTCATGGCGGCAGGTACCAGCTCGGCGAACTGCCCCACGGTCGCGATCACTGACCACGTCGCCGACGCGGCCGCCCTGGAGCAGGTGTTCGACGACCCAAACTGCTTCTCGTTCCGGGAGCGGTTTCCAGGCGGTTTCACCCCGAATTTCGGTGGCAAAGCCACGGACGTGTCACTCGTCGGCGGCGTCCGCCGCCTCACTGCGGCCGGCTTCGTCTGGGACGTGAGCGGCTCGGTCGGGGCTCACGAGACCGATCTGTTCATCTCCGACACCGTCAACGCCTCGCTCGGCCCCGACACGCCGACCGGGTTCGAGCTCGGCAGCAACCGGCAGCGGGAGGTCGGCGTCAACTTCGATGTCTCCTACGCCGCCACCGAGATGGTCAATATAGCCGCCGGTGTGGAATGGCGTGATGAACAGTACCAGACCACCGAGGGTCATCCGACATCGTGGACAGTCGGTCCCTATGGACGCGGGCAGGGCTTCTCGGCTGGTTCCAACGGCTTCTTCGGCTACGGGCCGCTCGCCGCGGGCACCTGGAACCGGAGCAACGTCGCGGTCTACGGCGATCTGGAGCTGAACGACCCAGACGACGGCTGGACCCTCGGAGCCGCAGTCCGGGTCGAGAACTTCGAAGATTTCGGCACGACGACGAACGGTAAGGTCTCCGGCCGGCTCGGCTTCGTGCGCGCCAGCGTGAGCAGCGGCTTCCGCGCGCCCACCCCCGGCCAGCAGAACGGGTTCAACATTGCGACCGTCTTCGACCCGGCGCTCGGCGATCTGGTGAACAACGGTACCATCCCGTCGAACTCCCCGGTGGCGGCACTTCGCGGCGGTGTGCCTCTGCGTCCCGAAACGTCGATCAACTACACAGCCGGAGTGGTTTTCGATACCGGGCTGTTCAATTTCACGGCCGACTACTTCCGCATCGACGTCTCGGACCGGATCGGCATCACGAGCAACTTCACTCTTGAGAATGACGAGATCGACGCGCTACTGGCGCAGGGTGTGGACGCCGCCCGTGACCTGAAACGATTCAGGTTCTTCACCAACGCGTTCGCCACCCGGTCGCAGGGCATCGACCTGGTCTCGACCTTCACTCCTATCGCCCTGCGAGGCAACACCGTCATCAGCGCCGTCTTCAACTACACCGACACCAAGGTGACCGACAACGACCAGGGACTGCTCAACGACCGGCGGCTCACCGAGTTTGCCTACGCGCTGCCACGGACCCGGTGGAACATCGGCCTCACCCAGCGGATGGGGCGCATGAGCTTCCTCGGCCGGGTCAACTATTACGGTGGCTGGTACGACTACGACAGCGGATTCGCCAAGCTCTACACGCCATCGGGCGGCATCGACAACGGCTTCTTCGGCGGCAAGCCGGTCGTCGATCTGGAGTTGACCATCGACGCTGGCGGCGGCGCGACGGTGACGGTGGGCGCCCAGAACGCGTTCAACACCTACCCGGACGAGAGTGCGCGCGCGATGTCGGTCGGCGAGAAGTACAGCGAGTACACGCCATGGGGCTTCAACGGCGCCTACTACTACGTGCGACTCGGGTACGGATGGGGCAGTTAGTCAACCGTCCCGGCGCGCCGACCTTGAGCTCGTTTGTGTTTTTGGACACGATGCGCCCAAGGCCATCAAGGTGAGCAGGACCGCGAATGACGCTGGCCCCATCGTGTCACGAGAGCGACTTGGGGTGTGCTCCGCGACGGCCGCCGATGCGGGTGAGATGCTCGCGCAGGGGATCGAGAGACAACCTTTCGTGATCGTTTGGGATAGTCAAGTGCTGGACACAGGCCAGCTCGGCATCGTCGCAGGAACGCGGAACCTCAAGACTGCACTAGAGTTCGTCCGGTTCGCCACAACTGCAGAGTCGATGGCAGCCGTCAGCGGCTACATTGCTTACAGCCCCGCGCGCCGGTCGAGCTTACCTTTGCTCGGAACGCACGTTGAGGCCGGTGTCGACATGAACCCCCACATGCTAACGTACCCTGACAATACCGTGCGCGTCCTGCAGAGTGACTGGTTGTGGTGGGAGCGACCACATGGACGCGATGAACGAGCGCTTCAGCGCGTGGCTAGCCCAGTGAAACGGCCACGACTGCGGGCCGCGCGGGTGCCCGACGTTCAGAGACATCTTCGTGTGCACGCCGACATCATTCAATTTATGGCGTTCGTCGACACAGAACAGGCCAACTGACACCAGCATTCAAACGCGGCCTAGCAACACTTGATGACGGAAACACAGGTTGACTGAGATGGTCGAACTTTCGCTCGCTACGATCGCACGCGCGCTTGACACGATGCTAGACGAGCAGATGACAGCCCAGGCACGTATCGCCGCCCATCTTGTGGCCGCAGCTGAAGCGGCTGGGCATGACTCGGTGCGCGTCATCGAGATTCTAGATGCCATCATCGCGAGCACGGTACTGGACGAGATCTGGATCACGGACGAGGAAGGCGTTGCCTATCTCACTACCGTCCGAGATGAGACCGGAGCATTGGTGCCTTTCCAGTTCGATCCAGACCCTGCGGTCCAACCACAGGCATCCACGTTCTATTCCCTGCTTGCATCTTCCCTCGATAGCGACGATGCCGTGACACAGCCAGCGCAGGTGCGGGAGATCGATCACGAGATCTACAAGTACGTCGGAGTCAGCGGTGTTGACCGGCATCGGATTGTGCAAGTGGGCAATGCGCCGGCCTTTGACGAGCAGGATGTTTTGAGCAATGCCTATACCTCACCGGTCATGACAGCGGTGATGGCAGCCTTTGGCGAGCCCGAAATTCTGAGCAACACCTATACCAACCGGCTAGCCGAAATCAGGAGCGTCCTTGAGGGGATCCTTGGCCATCAAATGATCGTGCAGGCCATGCTGGTGGATTATTTTGTGGTCGGAGCCGAGGAGGCCGGGTGGTCGGTGGAGGAAATCCAGAACAGGCTTCACCGCATTTTGAACTCCACCATTATTGGCGAGATTTCACATCGTAGCCCTCAGCGGTGATGCCGTTTACACTACTTTCCCGTCTTACCCAGCAAGCCGCTTCCCGACCGATCTACCGCATGTCGATGACCTGGCTCCGCTCATGAAAGAGACGGTGGAAGGGACGACGCAAATTGTCCATGAAACCGTGCCGCGCGCCTCCGATGGCGTTCCATACAAATACGTCACGCTTGCCAGCGCAAACTCTCCACGTTGGGTGCAGGTGGGCCTGCCGATCGCAAGCAGTTCCCCCGTGTCCCTGGGTTCCCCACCATCCGCAGTTGGAAGCGCGGATCCAGAGGTGTAACTGGAAGGTCGGACAGAGCTTCGGATGCAGGTATAGATGTCGCCCAAAGGATCACCGAACGGAGACGGCCCCGAAGGCGGCGGCAATCCAACTCAGTCGCCCAGCGCAAAACACATCTGCGTCTATCTGGCCGGGAACATCGGAAACCGCAAAGGGCATGTCCGACAGGCCAAGACCCTGGGCCGCCTGATGGCGACGGAAGGGATCGGTCTGGTGTACGGCGGGGCGCGGGTCGGGCTGATGGGCATTCTGGCCGACGCCGTCCTTGCGCACGGCGGCAGCGTCACCGGCGTCATCCCACGACATCTGGAATACCAGGACGTGGCCCACGACGGCCTGAGCCAACTGCATGTGGTCGACACCATGCATGAACGGAAATACAAGATGCAGTCGTTGGCGGACGCGTCGCTGGCCTTGCCCGGGGGTTTTGGAACGATCGAGGAGATATTCGAAGCGCTCACCTGGGCGCAGATCGAGCTGCATGAGAAGCCGTGCGTCTTGCTGAACAGTGACGGCTACTACGACTACCTGTTCAAGTTCCTGGACCACGCAGTCGCCGAGGGGCTGCTGAAGGGGAAAAATCGCGCGTTGGCCCTGCAGGCACCGACCGCCGAATCGGCGTTGCAGATGATCCAGTCGGCTTGGGCCAAAACAGAAGATACCCTGGTCCAGACCTTGCGAGCCTACCGGCGTTGAAGCCCTGATTTTTTGCGGACAACAGGCTGTCCCTTCCCATTTAATCGATCCGAATGGATTTAGAACCCGACCTCGGTAGGGTCTAGGGCTGGCGCGGTGCAAGAAGGATGCGAATCGATGGCTGAAAGCGGCACACCATCCAGTCCTGTGCCAAAACTCGGCCCTTTTGAAATAGACCACAGATCGGCAGCTTAGACGCCCTTGGAATCCGCGCAGAATCGAGGGTATTTCGCGCCGCAGGGCTGGCTTCTGCCCCCTGGGCTGCGGGTGGCGAGCGACAGGCCCACCGGGGGTGCGCACGGCTGGCTCAAATCGGCTGCGGGGCGAGCTGCGGGCAGCGGACTTCGCACCCGGAAGTCCCTCATTAGACTGGACTTTATCGAGCAGAAGAGCGAACGTTCGGTGATGCCGCGGGATACAGGGGTTGGCCGGAACGTCGTTTTGGACGGTTTGGACTTCGCCAGCTTACGGCGGGTCTGGGAGCAGACCTTTGGGGCAGTTCCGCCAAGCTCGCTCTCGCGTATCTTCATGCGCCGCGTTCTCTTGCACGAACGCCAGTGCCGGACCCATGGCGGGCTTTCGGCCGCAACCCGGCGCGCTCTGGCCGCCATGGCGAACGAGACACCAGGCAACGCCGCTCCCGCAGGGTCCGTTTCTGCCGGCACCCATCTCGTCCGCGAGTGGAATGGCCGGACCTACCAGGTCGAGGTAGTCGACAACGGCTATCGGTTCGATGGCAAAACCTATCCGTCCCTCACCGCCGTCACAAAGCGAATCACCGGAACCCACTGGTCAGGACCACGCTTTTTCGGTCTGACGCCCAAGCGCAAGGCCTAACATGAAGAAAATCCGCTGTGCCATCTATACGCGAAAGAGCGCGGAAGAGGGTCTCGAGCAGGAGTTCAACTCCCTCGATGCGCAGCGAGAGGCCTGCGCCGCGTATGTCGCGAGCCACAAGGCGGAGGGCTGGGTGCTGCTGCCAACCGTCTACGAGGACGCGGGGATCTCGGGAGGAACCCTGGAGCGCCCGGGCCTGCAGCGCTTGCTCGCCGACATCGATGCCGGTCTCGTCGAGCAGATCGTGGTCTACAAGGTCGACCGGCTGACCCGTTCCCTCTCCGACTTTGCGAAGCTCGTCGAACGGCTCGAGGCGGCCGGCGCGGTTTTCGTCTCGGTGACCCAGTCCTTCAACACCGCGACCAGCATGGGACGACTGACGCTGCATATGCTGCTGTCCTTCGCACAATTCGAACGCGAGGTCACGGCCGAGCGGATCCGCGATAAGGTCGCTGCCTCCAAGCGCAAGGGACTATGGATGGGCGGCCGCGTACCGCTCGGCTATGAGAAGGACGAGCGCACGTTGCGCATCAACGAGGCTGAGGCCGAAACGGTCCGGACGCTCTATGCGCTGTACCGGAAGCACGGAACGCTCCGGCAGGTGAAGGCCGAGGCGGACCATCTGGGACTGCGCACCAAGCGACGCTTCGCCGCGGATGGAACCCGGACAGGCGGGCTGCCGTTCCGTCGCGGACACCTCCACTGCCTGCTGACCAGTCCTCTCTACGCCGGCCGCATCCGGCACCAGAGGCGTGTCTACGAGGGCCAGCATCCATCGATCATTGCTCCGGAGCTCTGGGACGCGGTCCAGGCGCAGCTGCAGGCAGGGGCTGCCAAACCAAGGAGACGCACGACGAAGGGCCGCGCCGCCCCTTCCCGTCGTGTCCAAAAACACAAACGATAGCGGCCTGTTGGTCACGCTGGATCCAACCAGGGATGGCGACGACCAACAAGGTTCAGGGCTGGCTCTGCCTCCTCATGACCGAGGATTCTAGCTTCCATTGGCCAACCAAGCCTCAGACGTCTCTGATCCGAAACGTCCCGGCGCGCCAGTCTTGAGTTCGTTTGTGTTTTTGGACAGGACGCGGTCGCCAGTTGCTCCATGCCAACCGGCGCCTGAACACCGCCTATATTTTCAAGGAGGCCTTCAGGCAACTCTGGGATTACCGCACCGAACGCGGCGCTCGCGCCTTTTTCACTCGTTGGAAAGACAGCCTCAAATGGCAACGCCTGCATCCGTACCAGAAGTTCGTCGGTATGATTGAGTGAACCGCCCCGGGTTTTCCGGAGACTGTTTTAGTTGAGTCTCGCCATCTCTAGCGAGCCTTCCTGCGAGCGATAGTAGTTCATCTCGTACTCGACCGGGTGAGACATTTCCGATCGGCTCCAAGAGTCGTTGCGTGTTGTACCAATGGACCCACTCGAGGGTGGCGAACTCAACGTCTTCGAGACCACGCCAGGGCCCACGTCGACGGATCACCTCGGTCTTGTAGAGGCCGATGCTGGATTCAGCCAAAGCGTTATCGTAAGAGTCGCCTCGGCTGCCGACGGACGGCTCAATACCCGCCTCGGCGAGCCGCTCGGTGTAACGGATCGAGACGTACTGCACGCCGCGGTCGCTGTGATGCACCAATGGGTGTTCTGGGTTTAGTCGGCGCTCGTGCAGCGCCTGCTCCAACGCATCGAGAGCGATGCCGGCAGTCAACGATGTCGTCGCTCGCCAACCGACGATGAGTCGAGCGAAGACGTCGATGACGAAGGCGACATACACGAAGCCGCGCCACGTGGCGATGTAGGTCAGGTCCGAAACCCAGAGCTCGTTCGGGCGTGTGGCGTTGAAGTCGCGCTCCACGAGGTCCATCGGGCGAGCGCCGCTCGAATCCGGCTTCGTCGTCTTGAATCGACGTCCACGGACCGCCCCCTGGAGACCCATTTCACGCATCAGACGGGCCACCGTGCATCGAGCCACGTCGCGGCCCTCACGGCACAGCTGACGCCAGACCTTGCGCACGCCATACACGTCAAAGTTCTCTTGCCGTACACGACGAATCTCGCCGCGGAGTTGGACGTCGCGCTTCGCTCTCGCTGGCTGGCGGCTTGGGTCCTTCTCTCTCGCTTTCTGCTCGTAATAGGTCGACGGGGCGATCGGGAGCATCCGGCAGATCGGCTCGACCCCGTATTTTTCACGGTTCGCGTCCACGAACAACACATTCACCTCGGTCGGCGGTCGAGCTCCGCCTGGGCGAAAAACGCCGACGCCTTGCGAAGGATCTCGTTCGCCCGCTTTAGCTCACGGTTCTCTCGCTCAAGCTCCTTCAGCCGCTGACGCTCGTCCGTCGTCAGTCCCGCTCGTTTCCCAGCATCACGCTCTGCTCGCCGCACCCACGTGCGTAGCGTTTCCCGCGTACAGTCAATCTTCGACGCAATCGATGAGATCGCTGACCACTGAGATTCGTGCTGAGCCTGCTGGTCGAAAACCATCCGCACTGCGCGCTCTTTTACCTCCGGTGAATACCTGCTTCGTCTTGTCATGACTCCATCCTCTCAAGAGTTGGAGTCTCCGGGAAACCCGGGGCGGTTCAGACATCTCAGGGTCCGTGGATGAGGAGTGGCTCCTGCGCAACGAGTATCTTGTGGCCGAGAATCGAGTTCTTCGAAATCAGCTCCAGGGTCGCTTGCGCCTGACCTATGGCGTCGTCACGCGACGGGTTTCGGCTCCGTTGCGATATCCACGGCGGTCTTCCGCACGCTCGTAGCTACCACACCCCAGCGCTTGGTCGACTTCTTCCTCGAGCACGACCTCGATCGCCTCCAGTACCCGCTTACGCAGCCGAAGTTGGACGAACTCCCGGTACTCGCTTACAGACTCCTTCGATATGGTGGTAGGCTTCTTCATGGCATAATCCTCCTCCTTGCCTTTCCAGGCGCGGTTTCGTTTTGCTTAACCGGAGGTTACGCCATTCTTATTTCCACGGGAAGCGGGACGGATCCGAGCGAGAGAGTTGGCAGCACAGAGAGTCGAGGCAAGGATCGTGTGCAAGATTCTCAACACCATGACGGCGCTCGGGATGCCTGATAGCGAGATGATCGGATGATGGGAGTCGGGGCCAAGCGAGCTCTCGGCCTCTATCGGAGTTGTGCACCAAGGCAGTGGTAGGCTTCTTCATGATGGAACTAGACTCCATTCTCAGCCCAAGCGAGCTCCCTGCCTACTTTTTGGCCGTCAAGTACGTGTTCGCTGTCCTCTTTGGTCTCTGGTTGTTGGTGTGGTTCCGCTGGGGGGCGCCGTGGATATTGGTGGGGGGAGCGATCTTCTTCTGCCTTTTTGCCTGGACTGCCATGCAGGCCCCGTTGCATCGGCTCTATAGCTTTCAGCCCCCCCTCGATCGCGCCTTCAACGTAGCCATGTCGGCGACGGCGGCGACCGGTCACTCGCCGTTTGAGAGCTACCAGGTGGGGGCGGCCGACCTGGAGCCGTTCTGGCGTGCGGTGATGAGCGTCGCCGCGCTGGGCCGACCAGAGAACGTGTTGAAGATTTACCCGTATCTGCCTGCGGTCGTTCTGATCCTACTTCCCCTTTCTTTATATCTTGGGCTTGCCCGGAAGGAGGTCGGTGACGCCGACTCGGGGGCGCTTGAGCGACGGTGGGAGCTCGCGCTCGTCGTTTACGCGGTGATGCTGTTGAACTCCTCCGTTAACGAGCAGTTCGGTGTCTTCCGCTCTTTCTGGCCCATGAACTTTCTGCTCAAGCCCAACCACGCTCTAGGGTTTGTATTGATCCCTTTGTGGCTACGGGCCTGGACGGGCTGTCGCCCGCTGGTGCGCACTTGGGGTGCCGGAGTTGTCCTGGGGGTCCTTGCATGGGCTTTCCTCATGCACTGGAGTTATGTGCTGCTCGGCCTGCTGGTCTATCCGCTAGTCGCTCGATGGGCCGGACGGGCCCCGGAACTTGGACGGACGGCCATGGTGGCGGGGATTTCATTACTGGCAGCGTTCCCCTATGTGCTTGTCCTTCTTCTGAATTTCCACTGGGGCTATGGCGGTGAGTTAGCGCGTAAGATCTGGTTGAAGCCCGCGTACGCGGAGGGATACTTCAATATATTCTCGGTAGGCTATGAGCATGGCGTCCTCTTTTTCCTGTCGCTGGCGGGAATTGTCGGCATGGCGTCCCGTCGGCGGAAGGAAGATATCCTGTGGCTTGCTCTTTTGGCCGGCTCGGCAGTAGGGTGGGCGACCTACCTTGCTCTGTTCGGATTAAAGAAGGTCATCCAGCCCGACGAGTTCTACTTCTACTCGCGCTTCCTGCTCTCCGTGGCTGCCGGCTCCGGAGCCTACTTCCTCCTGAAGTGGATATCGACTGAAGTCGGGCGGTTGAGCCCAGGTGGCATCCGGCCGAAGATGGTTGGTGTGTTCCTCATTCTTACTCTGCCGCAGAGCTTCCCTTATTGGTGGAACCCGCCGCAGATGGATCGCTACTATCACGTTGGACTCGAGCCGATTCCTGAGAGGATATCGGTTCTCGGGCAGTGGATTCGAGAGAACGCTTCCCCTGACGCCGTATTTGTCGCCGACGCGGACACCTCACTTTGGATTGCTGCTCTTTCTGGCCGAAGGGTCCTTCTGACCGGTCACCATCGCCCTCCGTTTGATTACGCCGAGCGGCGCGATCTGGAGAGACGCATGCTGGTGGAGCAGGAACGGGAAGCGTTTCTCAAGGCGTGGCGCCGCTACCAGGTGAGTCATCTGGCGCTTGAGCCCGAGTATCTGTCAACTCTGAACGCTGAGGAGGCGAAGTTCGAATCGCTGCCGTGGCTGGAACGTGTCTATGACGATGGGCGAGTTGAGGTCTTCGCCATTCGCTGGGAGGAAACCGAACTTCCGGGCGGCGCGGGAACGCGGTGATTGGAGAGCAGTTCAGCTTCCATTTTCTCGTCTTCCGGTACCTGATGGTACTGGTTGCGGCGGTCGGGCTCTGGGCGACTTTGCGCCTGCAATCCCAAAAGCTAGCGGTATGCACCCTGGCGCTACTGGGAGCGCTAACTTGGCTCTTCACCTGGCTTCCTCTAGAACGCCCGTACGGTCTTCAGGTTGGATCGCCGAGTTCTTTCGAACTAGCGCTCGTTACCGGAGGCTCGGTCACGGACACGCCTTTCGAGGGTTGGGTCGAGGGGTGGAGAAACCCCCGTCCCGCCTGGAGTCTGCTGTGGTCCGTTCTATCGCCGGGACGACCCGATCAGGCGCGCCGAATGTACGAGCTGGTGCCGCTCTTGACGCTCGTTCTTCTCCCCGTGGCTGTCTACATGCTGTTTCGTTCGAGACCTCGCGACGGTACTTGGGAAGCGTTGACCTGTGCTTTCGCCGCCGTTTTTGCTTCCTCGGTTCCCCTCGACGCTTTTCAGCCCTTTGGAATGTTTTGTCGTTCCTTTTTCGTTTCTCCCCACCGTGCCGTCGGTCTCCTCATCGTGCTCGGCGTTCTGGGACTTGCCTGGAATGGGCGAGGGTGGCACAAGTTCGTGGCAGGGGTGTTGCTGGGGATTGTAGGATGGCTCGACCTGGGCCTCTTTGCGTGGGGAGCCATAAGTCTCCTGGCCGTGGATGTTTTGAACACGATACAGGTGGACAAGCCGCTGAGCGGCGGTTCATGGAGAACCGTTCTTCTGGCGGGATTGCTTGCAATGCCACAGCTTCTTGCACTTCATCGCTCTGAGGTGCTGTTCCGAGGGCCTTCGCCGGAGGTTTTCGAGTCCCTCCAGATCGCTCTTTGGAACGTGTTTGCGGCATCGAGTGACATGGAGTGGATCTTTGTCTTTGCCGTGCTGTCGGTACCCATCCTCTGGAGGAGGAGGGAGCCATCTGACCGAGGGATTCTCTCCCTACTGATCGCCAGTTATGCGCTGTGGGTTTTCGCAGCGGCTACACGCTTTTGGCGTCCGCTCCTCGAGCCCGGCGAGGTGTTCCATCTGCTTCGGTTCAGCGTGGCGCTCGCCGCGGGTGTCGGCGGATTTCACGTCGCGCGTTGGCTGATCGAACGCTTAGGCAGCTCCGGCGAAGGGAGGCCTCTCGACCGCATACGGGGATGGCTAAAGAATGGTACCTGTGGGCCGGCGGCATTTGTCGTGACGGTCGTGTTTCTGCTGCCCACCAGCGCGCTTTTCCTCTGGCACCCTCTCAGAATGGATGCCCTCTACTACCCCAGCTTGCGGCCCATTAACACATCTGTCGAACGCCTCGAGCGCTGGGTGCTGGCCAACACGAGCGGGCACGAGACGATCTTGACCGGCAACGATACCGGAGAGTGGATTGCCGCCCTGACCGGAAGGCGCGTGCTCACCGCGGTGCGGGTCTTGCCTCGAGACGAACGTCGGGCCCTTAATCGCAAGATACGTGCCTTCTTGTTGTCCGGGGACCCCGTGAAAATGAGACGAGCATGGGTCGCTCTGGGAGCCACGGTCCTGGTCCTCGATCCCTCCCTCAGCGAGATCTACCGGCAGCTCGATCGGACATTGCTGGAGTCGAGCGGGCTTTTTCGGAAAGTCCACCAAGTTGGCGACGTTTATGTCATCTACAGAGCCAGATAGATGACGGAACCGGCCCTACGGGCCACCAGGCTCCCCAAGTGTACTTTCGACTGACACTCCCGGCCGAAGGCATTTTTCATGATATGGATTGATCGGGAACGAGGCTGAAGCCGAGTCGGGTAGCTTTGCGTCGGAGATTACTCAGGAGGCGTTGCTGGTATTGCCTTTCATAGGCGTCCTGACCGAGCTCAATGAACTCCTCTCCAGTCGCAAGCATGCGGAAGTAGATGGTCGCTATTTTACGGGCGGTAGCTGTGATGGCCTTTGGAGCACCTCGTCGCGATCGGATTCGTCGATAGAAAGCGCCGAGCGCGGTTTGGGTATTGCGGACAGCGCACGCGGCGAGGCGAAAGAGTTTTGCAGCACGACTGGAGCTCATTGGGGTGGCCCGGCGAAAGATTCGACCAGCGGACTCCTTATTATTCGGTGCGAGAGCTAGCCATGAGGTGAAGTGCTTGTCACTTTTCCACGGGCTCATGTCGCAACCGGTTTCTCCTACGAGCTGCAGAACGGCATAGCTACCTAAGCCGGGAACCCTGGTTAGGTCCACCCCCGTGAGTCCCAATAGAGACTCAGCGAGCGGAAAGCGCGGCCCGTTGCCGCTACGCGCTCGCCGTGTCCGTGGTTTCGGCTTAGGCCGAGCGTCCTGAGGCCGGGTCTCCAATTTGGACAGGCATCTCTCGATCCGCTTGTCACAGTCTTCCATTTTCTCTTGATAGAAATCGTACAACTCCACCGACTGTTGAAGAGCGAAAACATGCTCGCTCCGATAGTTACCTTCTAAGGCTTTCGCGATCGTGGCCTCATCGTTGTGGCAACGTTCATGCCTCAGTTTTGCTAGGTCACGAGGATCTCGCTCTCCTCTCAAGATCGCTCGGATGATCGCAAGGCCGGTGACTCCGGTCACGTCGCGCAGGACGTGTTGTAGCTGGAGCCCCATTTGGTTGAGCGCTTTGTGCATATGCTGAATGTGGCGAGCCGCTGACTCCACCAGCGAGCTTCGTTGGCGGGTGTATGCCCTTAGCTCGCAAATCGCCGATTCCGGCCGAAAGGTTTTTGGGAGTAGCCCGAATGTATGCAGCTGTTGCAGCCACTCCGCATCCGACACGTCTGACTTGCGCCCAGATACGTTTTTCACTTTGCGAGCATCGACCAGATAGACTTCAAATCCCTCGTCTTCCAACAACTCGTACAGTGGAATCCAATAAACTCCGGTCGACTCCATCGCCACCGTGCACACGCCGCACGCCTTCAGCCAATTGGCCAGCTCTCGCAGCGAGCATACAAAGCTCTGAAACGTGCGGACATGTTCGCCCTCAGGAGTGCGCCCCTTCGGGACTGCCGCCACGATTGACTCCGCTCCAATATCAATCCCTGCAGCATCTAGATTTACCGTGTCGAGCTCGTGCTCCAATTTTTTCCGTCTTGCTTGACGACTGCTTTTTGTCCTGACGCGACGTGCCATTTCTCGCTCCTTTCGGCGCAACCAGGAGAGAGGGGCGATTCAAAACATTCTTTCGAACGGGGTCATGCCTCGCGACATGCCACCACGGATACTCCCGCTAACCCTCCAGACCTTGCTGTCAAACGGGCACTGAGCACCATCGTACCTTCGGCCTTGACTCCCGGCTGCACTCGATCGGAGTCTACTTCCTCCCACAGATCTCAAAGGGTCAGTCTCCGATTACCTTCGCCCGCCCGGGCGATGCCATTGCTGTCAAATTGAGCCGACGCCTGACAGACTGGGCGGGTGAAAAGCGACACGCCGAGCTACCGCGGATATCGATTTCCGCCCGAAATCATCAGCCACGGGGTTTGGCTGTACCACCGTGTGCCGCAGGCACACAAGACTTTGGACGCAGGGTGCGTGATCCGCAAAAAAGAAGATCACGTATTGACGGGCAGACAGCCATGGGAGTTGAGGTCCTGCGAACTCGTCTTCGCCTCGGTGGAGGTTCTGCACTCTGTCGCTGCCGGGCCACCGACGCAATAGCGTGCTCGAGAAAGAACGCGTTGTTCCCCGAGAGAAGCTAGGTCCGTCAGGCGACGCGTGACAACCGGTAATCGTGATGGAGCCCACCAAGGACCGGCCTCGAGGCAACGGCGCGCTGGGCGGGTAATTGATGCCGGTGCTGGTCCGGTTTCATCGGAAGCTCGACACAGGTGGTGGGAAGGCCTGGCCCGAGCGATGAATGCGGTCTCGCCCCATTGTAGTAGTCACGCCATTCGGTCAAGAGGCGGCGGAGATGTTCCTCTGACAGCGGTATCAGAAAATCCAAGCACTCCCGGCGTGTGGTGCCGATGAGTCTCTCACAATAGGCATTCGCCTGCGGTGCTCTGCGCGGCGTCCTCAACGGCCGAACACCGTCCTGTCCAAAAACACAAACGAACTCAAGACTGGCGCGCCGGGCCGTTTCGATCGTCATCGACCTGTGGCGAGCCCCAGATCTGGGGCGTGTCGGAGGCGATGTCGGCGATTCGCGTTCCCCGTCCTGTGCCAAAACTCGGCCCTTTTGAAATAGGCCATAAATCAGCAGCTTAGTGTCTGTGTTTGCGACCGGACCAAGGGCCGTAGGCTTTACAATCGTCTGGCCCGAGGGTGTTATCTTCAGATCCATGATGACGTACCACGTGCAATTCCTACTGCTCGTTCTAGCTGGCTGGGTCAACCGCCAGCAGCAGGATGTGATCGACTACCAGCAAGAGGAGAACCGTGTGCTCCGAGCCGGGCTTCGGGGCAAGCGTCTCAGGCTCTCGGACGACGAGCGGCGCAGGCTCGCCGTCAAGGCCCAGGCTTTGGGCCGCGAGGCGCTGGCCCAGATTGCGTCCGTTGCCACACCCGCTACGCTTCTGCGTTGGTACCGCTGCCTCATCGCAGCCAAGTACGATGGCAGCAAGAACCGGAGCCCAGGCCGACCTCCGACGGCGAAGGACATCCGTGAGCTCATTGTGCGCGTGGCGCGGGAGAACCCGACGTGGGGATATACGCGCCTGCGAGGCGCACTCAAGAACCTAGGACATGAACTCGGACGCAACACTATCAAGAGGATCCTCGCCGACCACGGTATCGCGCCTGCCCCGTCCTGTGCCAAAACTCGGCCCTTTTGAAAGACCATGGCTGTAATTTAATGCACTGTAAAGTCTTAGTGTCATTTTGCCAATACTAATGGTGGAAGCACCCATGAGGTCTGTGTGAGCGGCAGGGCTGCCCGATCGAACAACGGCTGCCTGACCAACAGTAGGAATTGCACATGGTACGTCATGATGGATCCGAAGATAACACCCTCGGGCCAGACGATTGTAGAGGCCACAGCCCTTGGCACCGTCGCAAAACACAGACGCTAAGCTGCTGATTTATCGGCTATTTCAAGAGGGCCGAGTTTTGGCACAGGACGGGATTGAGACATCTGCGATTCTTCACTTCGGCTCGGCCCTGACGATGAGAGAACTGTGTCTTCAGAATTCTGGTTCAAACTCTAGCACGCGAGCGGGTTACGCGGCGGCCACCAACACTTGATGGCGGAAGCACCGTTTGATAAGCTCGCAACAGCGTCGGCTAGTCTCCGCGAATTTCGACAACGCCTCTAGGATTAGAGATTTTGGCTCCGTTCGCATTTTCGGACACGACGCCATCGCGATTCCTTCCGCTGAACTGGAATACGTATCCGACCGCGATGGTGGATTCAGTCGTAGAGCTCAGGCAAAACCGCAGGTACTCCGACGAAGGCGATGGGCTGTGGGTGCAGGGTATTGGCGTTCCAGGCTTGATCGCGTACCGCGAGCGAAAAAAGCCCAGCGAGGATTGCCACGACGACGAAGCGGCCGAGAGGTGTCCTCCATAGTCGTACCAGCGGAAGTGCCAAGACCATGCAGGCGAAGGGAGCGTAGAAGAGATCTTCCTTGGCGTTCAGGAAAATACGCGGCAAGAACGCCGGGTCTTTCAGCAGCAGCATGATCGCGTAGGTGCCCAGCGCGGCCCAGACGATGCGACGGTTGTCGGGGCTCGCGCCGCTCTGTGGGAGATAGAAGAGCCCGACGAAAGAGGCGAGGACGAAGAGTGCGTGCCCATTCTGGAGAAGACGCACCGTGTCCCTCAGTTGGTTTCTCATAAACAAGAACGTGGCCGGTGGGTCGTAGACGCCCCCACGGTCGAGAACCACGCTTTCCGGTCTCAGAGCTGCGAGCGCGTAGGGACCGTAATAGATCGCAACGGCACCAGCGATTCCGAGAGCGAAGCCGAGCGCCGTGGGAGCGAGGGCTTTCGACTGCCGTCCCTCTTTGGACAGCATCCCGAGGGCTAGGAGACAAGCCATGAAGATCGAGACCTGAAAGAAAGCGGAGGTATAGAGGAGCGCGACCCCCATCGAAGCGAGCGCGAGGGCGAAGAACCATCTCCGTAGCGCGAAGAACTCTCTCCGCGAGATGACGAACCAGATGAATGTAAGCACGGCGAGCCCGCCAAAGATCCCTGGGCCGTGACCGCGGTGCACGTGATGCCATACCGAGATCTCGAGCGCGAACAAGATCCCGGCGAGTCGTGCGACGACCTCGTCAGCAAAGACCGTTCTCGCGATGAGAAAGACGAGCACGAGCATGATGGAAGCCATGAGAACGGGGACGAACTCCACCAAAAAGCGCAGGTCGTCGTAGGCCCGAGAAGCACCGAAAATGAGCATGAAGAAGTAGGGAGGGTAGGGGGCTCTGTAGCTGCTCGAAGCCTGACTCGTATCTCCCTCCATGAAATTGCCATCCGGCGTGACCTCCATGTAATTGCCATCCGGTGTGATATAGCGACTCAGCTGCTTGGAGTATCCCGAAAGGTTCGAGACACTCCATTCGAAACCACTGAGCCACGAAGTCTGCATCGCGTGCAGCTGCGCATCGGGCGGAGAATGGTTGGGAAAGAAAATCAGCGCCGAGTGGACGAGAGCCGCCACCGCGACCAGCCGCGCGACAAAAGCCGCGTAGCGGCGATCGAGCAGCCAGTAGACGAGAGCCGCGAACGGCAGGACGACCCAGAGGCGCGCGAGGGCCATCGACGTCTCGATCGGAACGAGTGCGGTGAGACTGAGGCAAAGGACCAGACCGATGGCCGCGACGAGGGCAGCGGAGGAGGCCGTCATCCCGGTCAGTAGCGCGAACCCGAAAACGAGTCCCACAAATACGTAAAGCGCCGCGTACTCGCGCCTCAGGGGCGCAAGCTCGACGCCTTCGGACATAGGAGCGATTTCGATCCAATCGATCCCCACTCCTAGGTCCACGGGCAAGTGACTCGGTGGCGTCGTCCCACCTTGGGTAAGAAGCTCGATTAGAAGCGGACCGCGTTCTGCGACCTCCTCCGGTATGACGGTCCGCATCCCCCCCCAGGGGTAGGACGTCTCTCCGAAAACGAACTCTTCGACCGGCTCCCCGTTGACTGTGAGGAAGACGCTTCCCTGAAGTCTGAAGCGATGAGCGCGAACGAAGATCTCGAGGGGCGACCGCCGCGCGTGGTATGGGAGAAGAAATTCCTCACGCCGTGGAGTGAGCCGTCCGTAGAAGTCTATGACCTCGACGGACCCGTCTTCGTACCGAATGGGTCCGCTCATGAGGGAGGACGGATGGAGTTCTCCCTGCCTCACACTGAAGTCGCGATCCATGGAGCCAAGCTCGAATCGTCGCTCGGGAGTGATCTGGTAGGCGAGGTAGTAGAGCGGTCCCGTCGCCAGCAACACCGGGACAATGGCGGCGAGACGGATCTTCGTCAACAGGCCTTGCTCAGTGTTTTCGCCACCAGGGTCGTGAGAAAACAAAGGCTCCGGAAGGGCAGGCCGCTACGCCGTAGATCGGCTAGGTGTTCAGGGTTGAGAGCATGCGGTGTTGATGTTGGTTTGATTCTGTTCATGCCTCAAATCGTTAGGTCTTTCTGCCCTTCACGTCGAGACGGGAGCGGCGGGCGGTCCCTAAAATGGGCCGCCCGCTTTTGAGTCTACAGCACCAAAGACGAATACGAAACCCGTGGGCGGTGAGTGTCGGAGCAAAGTGAGAATGTCCGGTTTGTGCAAAGTAGAAATGTCCTTTTTCGTGGAGCCGAGGAGGGGAGATGCGAGAGGAGAGGTGCCTTGGTGCACAACTCCGATAGAGGCCGAGAGCTCGCTTGGCCCCGACTCCCATCATCCGATCATCTCGCTATCAGGCATCCCGAGCGCCGTCATGGTGTTGAGAATCTTGCACCCGATCCTTGCCTCAACTCTCTGTGGCGCCAACCCTCTCGCTCGCATCGCTGAGCCCACGATAGCCTTGTAGCGATGGAACGTTGTCTCGACTTTGCTCCGTTTGCTGTAGCCCGATTCTGTGTGCCACTTTCGTTTGCCGAGCCGAGCTTGTGCTGCAATGTTGCGATTGCGCTGTCGGCTGCTCGCCGGCCCCGATGCGAGCAGGGCGCCCTTGCGCGGCGGTATCAGCACCCTCGGCGAGCGATGAGCGCTGTGATTCTCGATTGCCTCATAGACGCCGCCGGCGTCGTATGCGGTGTCAGCTCTGGCCGATGAGATGGGACTGTCGATTTGTCCGACAAGCGATGCAACCCGCGATGAATCGCGGGCTCTTTTGCTCGTCAGCTCGCCGGCGACGACTTCGCCACTCTGCTCGTCGACACACAGATGGAGCTTGCGATAGTCCCTGCTCTTTTGTGCTCTGCGCAGCTGGCCGGCGTGGACAGCGAGACCGCTGCTGTCGATCAAGATGTGCAACGGCGTCTTCTGCTTGTCTTGGTAGAAGGGGACCTTACCCAGCTTCGGCTTGCGCCTCGAGATCGTGGTGTGATCGGGCACATCATTGTCTAGCTTCATCAGAGCGAACAACGACCGCAGCAATCCCTCGCTCTGCCTAGATGACAGATGAAACACCATGCCCGGGGTGACAGCCGTCTCGATGGCGTGGTTCGAGTACTTGCGTTGACGGCCCGGTTTCCTCCTCCTTGGCCGGGGCGTGTCCCAGTTCACAAGCTTGCCGGCGGTGAGCGAGATCCAGACGGTCAGGCTCCCGCGGTTGCGTAGACCCGCCTCATATTCACGCCAATTCCTCACGCGATAGGCCTTCTTCACATACTTCCGCTGAGTGCGTTTGAAAATGCTCATGGGGAACCTCGTATCCGCGAGTACAGGACAATTGTGGACCGAGATCGCGAGTTGTGCACCAAGGCAGTTCAGAGCTGCCAGGATTGGCCGTTTCGCGGCGAACGGATGGGGTGATCCGACGTCATTGTAAACGTCGAAAGGTTCGCTCTTGCGATCTATTTCAAGAGGGCCGAGTTTTGGCACAGGACGGGATCGAAGGCGTCATTTCGTTCTTGAAACGAGTCTTTGGTCTCGACCGATGCACATGGCGCTCATTGCCTTCTTTTAAATCGTACGTATGGGGTTCCATCATCACCTGCAATCTACTGGTGATGGCGAGACGTCTATTAAGATAATAACTATTAATCTTCCGCTCCCATAGCCTTGGATTCCTGACGATTCGCCTCTCGTTTCGTCCAAGATTTTCATTCGCTCTCAACCCTACGAAGTTCCCTACCGAAAACGTATAATACCCACATCTTCGGTAAGCCTGTCGCACACCACAAGTTATGGTGTTTCTGGACAGGAACTAGCTAATCGTCAACGTGGCAGTACCTGTCAGGGAGTTGGAACGGGGTCGCGTTCAACGGCTGCATGGTAGACTTTAATGCCAAGTTCGCGGGCGTCGCGGGAGTCCACGTTCAGATTTGCCGGCACGAACGTTCGGTCCACGGTGACCTGAACCTCGGCCTTGTCCCCATTTCCCAGCGCCGCTGCGGGGATGGGGATACGGTGACGGCGACGACCGGACGTCTCGGTGACTAATTGCTGCAGCAGTTGGTCACCGACGCTGACCGTGACCGCCTGCCTCGCGCGTGCGGCGTAGTCGAGGGTGAACGTTGCGTCCGCTTTCGGGTTCAAAAACGACAACGTTGCGGTCTGATGGGTCCATCGCCACATCGATTCCGGAGCCGTTTCCTCCGGGTACCAGCCGCTGGTGTAGGCCAGTGAAAAGGGGAGGCGCCTTTTGTCCTCGGTCGTGACCAGCCACCCATCGTACTCGGCGTAGGCACAACACCCCGCGATGACCGGATGTTTTTCGCCAGGCGTTCGCGGCCAACGCCTAAACCCCCAGAGTCCCCAGACGAGCGTCGCGGAAGCGGCACCGCCGCCGACGCCCATCACGAATGTCCGTCGTGAGATGCGGCGTGTCATGTCAGGCACCTTCACCCTGACGTCGAAGCGTGTCAGCCAGTCGCAGTGACAGCGCGACAATCGTCAGCGTTGGGTTCGCGTACCCGCCGGTGGGAAACACGGACGAGCCAGCCACGAACAGGTTGCGGTACCCGTGCACCCGGCAGTCCCGATCGACCACCGAAGTCGACCGACTCGTGCCCATTCTGGTTGTCCCCATGATGTGCCCGCCACCGTACGCCCCCCGGTATAGGACATTATTGTGAATGCGTACCCGGCCCTTCTTCGACTCGATCAGCGATTCTCCGAGGAGCCGCAGCGTCGTCTCCACGTTGAGGAAGTCCCCGGCGTTGAAGACACATCGGACGCTGGGCCGGTAGAACCCAGCGGCGTCGCGCTCGCCGGTCAGCAACACACGATTACTGGCAGAGGGCAACATTTCGGATCGTACAGTGCTGATGTAGTGATAGAAGGGCTTCCCGTACTCCCTGGAGAGATATTTGACCATTGAATGATCGGTGGTTTGGTCCTGACAGTCCACACTGCACCCGAATAGCCCGTGCCGCATTGTCAGCGCATCGTCCGGTACCATCGCATGGGTGATTCCCCCAAAGGCCGCAGGCCTGGGTTGATGGTTCAGGTCTTCATCAAGCACGAGTTCGGCCACATGAAAGAAATGCGGATGCTCCATCAGGAACTTCCCCGCCTGGTCGCTCTCGTTGCCGACCGGAACCGCACCGTCCGATCGAGGCTGAAGTAGCAGTTGCGCGTTGCTGATGCCGCCGCCCGCGAGGACGACCGGCTGTGCGGGATGGATGGCAAGCTGGTGCGTGGTGCCCGAAGAATGATGACAATACGTCAGCGTCCGTACCGCGGAGCGCGACGTATCGGCGTCGAGGCCAACCACCGAGAATCCGAGCGCAACGTGAATCGTCGAGGACTTCTCCAGTACATCGAGATACTTGAGGCCGAGGCGGGTCGGAGTAGCTCTTGAGAACGGTCGGTAGACGAACCCGGGCACCAGGGGTGTCTCGACATCGACGATAGAGGTGTCTCGGTCCAAGACTTCAGTCGCGCGCCGATAGTACGGCACCAACTCGGGGCGAGTAATCGGCCAGCGAACGCCGACGGCCGGGTTATCGAAATCCCGTTCCGTCAGCGTGATACACCAGCCCGTCCAAACCTTTGAGGTGCCACCGAGTGTGCGGATAGAGTGTTGATCCCACCAGCCGTCTGGGAGGTGTCCTTGGTTGATGGCGTTTGGCATGTCGGCCCGCGCATCGGTTGCAGTTCCAGACTCAAAGAGCAGTACCTTCTTATTTGCTTTGGCTAGCTCCAGGGCGAGCGTGATGCCCGTCGGGCCAGAGCCGATTACATAGCAGTCGTACCCCGGGCGGAGCGTGCCGGAAGCAATCCACATTACGCCAGGAAGAATACACTACGGTGAACCTTCACGCGATAAAAACTCCTGACACCTGTGCTCCGCAAAAAGTCGATCCAGCGCTGATTGCGCAGGACGTAGTATCCTTGATTGGTGCTTCTTCCATCAAGTGTTGCTACGCTGCTAGAGGCATCACCTCGTCCAGTAAGGACATCGGCGTACACACGAAGATGTCCCTGAACGTCAGCCACCGCGTGGTCAGCCTAGCCAGCATCGCCGAAAGAACTGCGTCTCTCGAAATCAGGCTCAAAGCTCTAGCACATGACCAGTTTACGCGGCAGCCGCCAACACTTAATGGCGGAAGCACCACCTGGAGGCCTCGCGTCGAAAGGCGCAGGTCGGGCATTGCGTTCACTCGGACCGGCGAGCCATCATCAATCTTTTTCCACGGACCTAGGGACGTATCCATACTTGGGATCTTGTTGTGGTTGCCTTTATTTTACGGTACCTTACGAAGCACTCCTGACCTGACGCTCGGATCTGCTACCCTTCAATCACTCCGGTAGAATTAGCCTGATGAATAACGCTGACGACAAACCCAAAGTAGGTCGAGAATGGATCGCCTTCGTTATCGCGTGGCTCCCCTACTCCCTATTGACCTATAGATTCTGGCACAACGTCGACGACGCCTTCATCAGTTTCCGTTACGCGAAGAACTGGGCGATGGGATACAACCTCCGCTTCAACCTGGGGCCTCAGCAACCCGAAGAGGGATACAGCAACTTCCTGTGGGTAGTCCTGTGTACGTTTATCGAATACCTGGAACTCGACATCACTTTCTGGGCACCAATGCTCGGCATCATCTGTGGCTCTTTGCTCTTGTACCTTGTTTTTCGAACGCTACGGCGAGACTTCGGTATGGGGCTTGGTGTGGCTTTCTCCATCACGCTGGGCTTTGGTCTGTTTCCACCCTACGCTTTGTGGTCGACCGGCGGTCTTGGAACCATGGCGTTCGCCCTTTCCACCTTCGCGACGGCTTACTTTCTTGTTCTGCGTCCGGGTGGCATCGCGCCTTACCGCGGTGCGCTTGCCGGCGTAGCCATGGCGTTGTTGCGTACTGAAGGCATTGCCTGGGCTTTGCTCATTGCTCTGCTGGGCATCGTCACCCGACGGATGAAAGGGGAAGCAGTCTGGCGACCGGTGGCCGTCTATGTCGCGATCGTGAGCACCGCTTTTTCAGTCTATTTTGCGTGGCGATACTCCTATTACCAGCTTCTCTTTCCCAATCCGGTCTACGCCAAGGTTGGTTTCAGTCCCGAAGTCGCACTACGAGGCTTCCGCTACGTGGCTTCCTTTGCTCTCACATTTGTGACACCGATTCTATTGTTGCCGACAGCTGGCTACGTGGCTTGGCGGGAAGCACCGAAGCCGGTAGCACTTGCCCTCGGAACTTTGAGCCTGGCATTTCCCGCCTATGCTGTGGTGGTCGGCGGGGATTGGATGGCCATGGGACGGTTTCTAGTTCCCGGTTTTGCCTTCGGAGCACTCTTGATGGGATGGTTGGTGGCTGGGCTGTGGGAACGACTGACGTCGCGCCTTGTGGTCTTGGCGGTAGTGATAACAACTATCACGGTGGGTCTGCTTCCTGCATGGAACGTGCATCTGGTACCAGAGTCGGTGCGCCGCGTCTTTCATTTCCGCTACTTTGGATGCTGCGGATATCTCACCGAGTACGATATGTGGAAGAGTGAAAACGACCAAGCCCAGGAAGAAGACAAGGAAGCAGCGCTGGCGCTGGAGAAGCGCTTTAAGCCAGGAGACAGCATCGTGTCCGGCCGTATAGGAGCACTCGGCTACTATTCCAACCTACACGTCTACGACCGCTTCGGTCTGGTCGACCGGCGCGTCGCGATGCTCCCCAGTACATTGGTCCGTTCCCCGGGGCATGACAAGAAGGCTTCGCTCAGATTCTTTTACTCGGACGAACCAACTATCCTGCTCAGCGAGAGGATCGACGGACCTCCACCTAGCCGAAAGAATCCAGAGTATCCGCTGATTCGGCGTGTCCGAATGAAAGCTGAGGAATGGAAGGAATGGTACCGCCCGTCGTGGCAGCGATACGTGCCAGAGGTTTTGCCTCTGAAACCGTCGCCAGACGGCAGCCCAAACGTGCTCATGGTCTGGCGGTTGATCGAGGAAGAGCCCCGTGTCGCCACACTTCCCCGTCCCGAGCGCGTCGCCACGCGCAAGAAGCGCGCTAGAAAAGTGTGGAATGACTTTTTCACTGGGTTGGATTCCGGGACGTAGGTCGTGCCGATGTCGTATTGCACCTGGTAGCGCTCGATGTTCCGCCATAAATCGGCAAGCCCGCGGTGCAAGCCAACGGGCGTGGTGCTGTTGTGAATCTCGGTAATTTGACAGCAATGGCATCGCCCGGGCGGGCGAAGGTAATCGGAGACTGACCCTTTGAGATCTGTGGGAGGAAGTAGACTCCGATCGAGTGCAGCCGGGAGTCAAGGCCGAAGGTACGATGGTGCTCAGTGCCCGTTTGACAGCAAGGTCTGGAGGGTTAGCGGGAGTATCCGTGGTGGCATGTCGCGAGGCATGACCCCGTTCGAAAGAATGTTTTGAATCGCCCCTCTCTCCTGGTTGCGCCGAAAGGAGCGAGAAATGGCACGTCGCGTCAGGACAAAAAGCAGTCGTCAAGCAAGACGGAAAAAATTGGAGCACGAGCTCGACACGGTAAATCTAGATGCTGCAGGGATTGATATTGGAGCGGAGTCAATCGTGGCGGCAGTCCCGAAGGGGCGCACTCCTGAGGGCGAACATGTCCGCACGTTTCAGAGCTTTGTATGCTCGCTGCGAGAGCTGGCCAATTGGCTGAAGGCGTGCGGCGTGTGCACGGTGGCGATGGAGTCGACCGGAGTTTATTGGATTCCACTGTACGAGTTGTTGGAAGACGAGGGATTTGAAGTCTATCTGGTCGATGCTCGCAAAGTGAAAAACGTATCTGGGCGCAAGTCAGACGTGTCGGATGCGGAGTGGCTGCAACAGCTGCATACATTCGGGCTACTCCCAAAAACCTTTCGGCCGGAATCGGCGATTTGCGAGCTAAGGGCATACACCCGCCAACGAAGCTCGCTGGTGGAGTCAGCGGCTCGCCACATTCAGCATATGCACAAAGCGCTCAACCAAATGGGGCTCCAGCTACAACACGTCCTGCGCGACGTGACCGGAGTCACCGGCCTTGCGATCATCCGAGCGATCTTGAGAGGAGAGCGAGATCCTCGTGACCTAGCAAAACTGAGGCATGAACGTTGCCACAACGATGAGGCCACGATCGCGAAAGCCTTAGAAGGTAACTATCGGAGCGAGCATGTTTTCGCTCTTCAACAGTCGGTGGAGTTGTACGATTTCTATCAAGAGAAAATGGAAGACTGTGACAAGCGGATCGAGAGATGCCTGTCCAAATTGGAGACCCGGCCTCAGGACGCTCGGCCTAAGCCGAAACCACGGACACGGCGAGCGCGTAGCGGCAACGGGCCGCGCTTTCCGCTCGCTGAGTCTCTATTGGGACTCACGGGGGTGGACCTAACCAGGGTTCCCGGCTTAGGTAGCTATGCCGTTCTGCAGCTCGTAGGAGAAACCGGTTGCGACATGAGCCCGTGGAAAAGTGACAAGCACTTCACCTCATGGCTAGCTCTCGCACCGAATAATAAGGAGTCCGCTGGTCGAATCTTTCGCCGGGCCACCCCAATGAGCTCCAGTCGTGCTGCAAAACTCTTTCGCCTCGCCGCGTGCGCTGTCCGCAATACCCAAACCGCGCTCGGCGCTTTCTATCGACGAATCCGATCGCGACGAGGTGCTCCAAAGGCCATCACAGCTACCGCCCGTAAAATAGCGACCATCTACTTCCGCATGCTTGCGACTGGAGAGGAGTTCATTGAGCTCGGTCAGGACGCCTATGAAAGGCAATACCAGCAACGCCTCCTGAGTAATCTCCGACGCAAAGCTACCCGACTCGGCTTCAGCCTCGTTCCCGATCAATCCATATCATGAAAAATGCCTTCGGCCGGGAGTGTCAGTCGAAAGTACCCCATGGACTCATCTCCTCGGCTCCACGCCCGCGTGCGGCGTCTCACCGCGCGGCAGGCACGCACCCACGTGATCCTGGCCCGTGCCGGGCGGCCCTTCACGACGCAGATCCTCGCCGGCCCCTGATTGAGGCCGAATCCGAGACAAGTAAGGACATTAAGGAGGCCTAGGCGCACCTGGACCAGAACGTGCTAGGCCAGCTACGCCACGGTAGCCCCGGCCTCGATTCTGGGCCTCTCGGGTGGCCTCTTTTCCGCCGCCCGCATGGCCCGGTCAGCGGCCCGCTCCCCTATTTGGTGCAAACGTGGCAACTCGTGAACGTGCATTAGACCAAGGGGGACCAACGAACGGATCATCTCTACCTTGGCGTCCAGCGCGAGTTCCCCGTAATCCTCGTGCCCGTCGTGTCCAAAAATACAAACGAACTCAATACTGGCGCGCCGGGCCATTTCGATCGTCATCGACCCGTGGCGAGCCCCAGATCTGAGGCGTGTCGGAGACGATGTCGGGGATTCGGGTTCCCCGTACGCGCAGGGAAAACACCATCCAGCAACGGGATGCCACGCTCCCGGACGGAGACCTGGATCCAGGCCCGGGCCGCACAAGGACCAGAACGTGCTAGGCCAGCTACGCCGCGGTAGCCCCGACCTCGATTTGAGAGCCCCTCGGGTGGCCTCTTTTCCGACGCTGCACGGCCCTGTCAGCGGCCCGCTCCCCCCTTTGGCGCAAACGTGGCACCCCCGAAAATCGAGATTAGAGACCAAAACCGATAATGAGGCCAGTTCAGCCCTTCTAGCGCTTCTCTGGTGCCACCTACCCCTGCAAAACCCCGCCAACCGCGCGAAAAATCTCACCCGTCTCTTCAGTGCCACAATTGGCCGGACTGTGTGGCGGATGGTGCAGTTCGGAGCTATCCGGTCTCGGCCAAAAGGTGTTTTTTCAGTTTATTCAGTATCCCCCCCCCTTTTTCGCCGCGCGGGTAGTGCGGCAATGTAGCGAATACTCAGAGAAGCCCCGGTGCCCACATCGTTCTATCTACTTCCTCTACAGTGATTTAACGGACGCCGTCACGTGCTGGCTCACGCACACCTCATCGACGGGTGGTCGTTCGAGCCGGAATCGAATTTGCTTCAATCAGCTTTTCTATACGGCAATTTCAACTTCCTTGACGCCTGAAAGAGGGCCGTGTCGTAAACCCTCCGGAGGAGGCTCAGGCCGTTACTCATTGTCGTAACAGGCTTTACGTCTCATCGGCGGACGTTTCGTCGACGGGAACACCTTTCCGGCTATCGCAGTCGGCAGGCTCGAGTGGGGGCGAGTGGAGCTTCCGATTCTTGGCTGGAAACGATCAGAAACAGAGCAAAACAGGCCCTTAGCGTGCAATTTGGGACGATTTGGGGGCTTATCGTGTCCATTTTTGCGCTTAATCGCGCAGACAATGAGAAGACGCTTAACCCTAGATCGCGTCTGAGGAGAAGGCGAATAGCGGAATTCGAATTGGTCAAACCTCGAATTCATCCAGCGGAGTTTTACGGAGGAAACGAAGATGACTCCGCAGACGGTCCAGTACAAGGAGCTATCCGAGTCTGGAAACCATGACAGGGAATTCGGGCCAGTTTGATTGGTGGAGGCCAGTGTCGGAGAGCAGCTTGCTGCTAACCGAGCCCATTCACGGAGTGAGCGCTTGCAGGCTCACAGCGTTTTGACGAGCACTCGCTGTTTCTCCCAATCGTCGGGAAGCGGATGATGCAAGAGGTAGCTCGAGGTCAGCCCAACGGGCTGGCGGCCTTCGACAATGGCGCGGACGATGTCGGGTGCCAGGAAGGCATAGCGGATTGCCTTGCGCACACGGTCCGTTGGGATGGCGTCTTCGGTGGCAATCTCCTCATAGGTTTTGCCTGCTTTGATTCGGTCGAGCCAGGAGAAGGCGTTGGCGATATTGCGCAGGAGTGTGCGGTCGACGGATTTCGTGGGGTTGCCCAGAACGAGCTTGGTCTCGACGCCGCGTCGACGCAAGCGGAACGGTGCGAGGATGCGGAGTGCATCCTCGCGAATGCGGTCAGGTCCCATAGAGAGGCAAGCAGCGAACGCATTGCGGTCGAGGAGGATAGACACAGAGCCGGGGCTGATATCGACCCGCCGGATAAGACGGAGCAGGGGGACTGCCGAGGCACTATCATCATTACTACCGGAACACAGCCCGTCTAAAAAGCGACGCACCGAGGCGAGCTCTTGCATCGTCGGAGTATGGGTCAGCGAGGCCGGGAAGGTCGATGCCCCCATATGCTGTTGGACGAGATGCACGACGGTCTGTTCCAGCATGGGTGCGGGCAGCCGCCAGCCGGAGAGGTCCTTTTGGCCACTGTGCTGGATGAGGCGCCGGGAGACGTAGTAGCGGAGCCGTTGCCCGTTTTTCTTTTTGGTGTGGCTCGGCGTCAGCCGGTCCCCGGTCTCGTCGAAGAGCTTGCCTACCAGTGGGGAAGGGGCTGCACGGCCCTTCGTCGTGCGTCTCCTTGGTTTGGCAGCCCCTGCCTGCAGCTGCGCCTGGACCGCGTCCCAGAGCTCCGGAGCAATGATCGATGGATGCTGGCCCTCGTAGACACGCCTCTGGTGCCGGATGCGGCCGGCGTAGAGAGGACTGGTCAGCAGGCAGTGGAGGTGTCCGCGACGGAACGGCAGCCCGCCTGTCCGGGTTCCATCCGCGGCGAAGCGTCGCTTGGTGCGCAGTCCCAGATGGTCCGCCTCGGCCTTCACCTGCCGGAGCGTTCCGTGCTTCCGGTACAGCGCATAGAGCGTCCGGACCGTTTCGGCCTCAGCCTCGTTGATGCGCAACGTGCGCTCGTCCTTCTCATAGCCGAGCGGTACGCGGCCGCCCATCCATAGTCCCTTGCGCTTGGAGGCAGCGACCTTATCGCGGATCCGCTCGGCCGTGACCTCGCGTTCGAATTGTGCGAAGGACAGCAGCATATGCAGCGTCAGTCGTCCCATGCTGGTCGCGGTGTTGAAGGACTGGGTCACCGAGACGAAAACCGCGCCGGCCGCCTCGAGCCGTTCGACGAGCTTCGCAAAGTCGGAGAGGGAACGGGTCAGCCGGTCGACCTTGTAGACCACGATCTGCTCGACGAGACCGGCATCGATGTCGGCGAGCAAGCGCTGCAGGCCCGGGCGCTCCAGGGTTCCTCCCGAGATCCCCGCGTCCTCGTAGACGGTTGGCAGCAGCACCCAGCCCTCCGCCTTGTGGCTCGCGACATACGCGGCGCAGGCCTCTCGCTGCGCATCGAGGGAGTTGAACTCCTGCTCGAGACCCTCTTCCGCGCTCTTTCGCGTATAGATGGCACAGCGGATTTTCTTCATGTTAGGCCTTGCGCTTGGGCGTCAGACCGAAAAAGCGTGGTCCAGACCAGTGGGTGCCGGTGATTCGCTTTGTGATGGCGGTGAGGGACGGATAGGTTTTGCCATCGAACCGATAGCCGTTGTCGAGTATCTCGACTTGGTAGGTCCGGCCATTCCACTCACGGACGAGATGGGTGCCGGGAGAAACGGACCCTGCGGGAGCGCCGGAAGCTGGCGAAGTCCAAACCGTCCAAAACGACGTTCCGGCCAACCCCTGTATCCTGCGGCATCACCGAACGTTCGCTCTTCTGCTCGATAAAGTCCAGTCTAATGAGGGACTTCCGGGTGCGAAGTCCGCTGCCCGTAGCTTGCCCCGCAGCCGATTTGAGCCAGCCGTGCGCACCCCCGGTGAGTCTGTCGCTCGCCACCCGCAGCCCAGGGGTCGGAAGCCAGCCCTGCGGCGCGAAATACCCTGGATTCTGCGCGGATTCCAAGGGCGTCTAAGCTGCTGATTTGTGGTCTATTTCTAAAGGGCCGAGTTTTGGCACAGGACGCGGGGTTTTCGGACATCCACGTGCTCTGGGAAGGCACCGACCGCAATACCGGGGAAGGCAACGGGGTATTCAGGAGAGTCGAGCGTGGCGGCGACGAGGAGGCCTGGATTGCCTACGTCATCGGTCAGAAGCGGTAACTCACTTGCAGTAGAGTGTGCCTTCTATTTATTCATCCGCCAGCCCATGGGTCGGAAGTCAGCCCTGCGTCGCGAAATACCCTGGATTCTGCGCGGATTCCAAGGGCGTCTAAGCTGCTGATTTGTGGTCTATTTCTAAAGGGCCGAGTTTTGGCACAGGACGGGGAATTGAGATGGGCGAACAGGGAGATGTTACGAGCAGAACGTGAGCGTTCCATTCGAGCACACGAATGGCTTTCTGCCCCACCGGTCAAAAGAGTCCCATCTCCGACCTGGGAGCAAGAATATCCGGGTCGTCGTTCCGAACGCTGTTCACTCTGGTGCTAACGGTACGCTTCTCATAAGGGCCGCCATAGGGTTCACGCACCAAGTCGAGTAGTCTTGGCACCGGCGACGTTGGGTCGAGCCAGTCGTCGAAACGGTCTGGAGCGATGATGGCGGGCTGTCGATGGTGAATGTCGGCAAGCTCTGGAGAGGCCGTCGTCGTGATGATGGTGAAGGATTCGAGGGAGTTGTTGCCCTTGCCCCAGTGCTCCCACAGAGCGGCAAACGAAAGCGGCAATCCGCCCTCAAGCGCCAAGAAGTAAGGCTGCTTGCCGTACCCGGTCCGTTTCCACTCGAACCACCCATCGGCCGGCACCAGGCACCGACGCGAACGGAAGGCGGCGCTGAATGACGGCTTCGTGTGGATGGTCTCCGTCCGGGCATTGATGAGGCGGATGCCTCTGACGTCTCGTGCCCAAGACGGCACCAATCCCCAGCGGAGCTGAACCATGGTGCGGTTGCCGTTGCCATCCAGCCTGCACGCGGCGAATTCTTGCCCCGGTGCACCATTGTAGCGAGGCTGCAGATTCAGCGGGACCGTCGGTGCCGTCAGGTTGTAGAGGTCGTGAATCTGATACCAGGTCAGCTTCTGTGTGAAACGGCCACACATAGTTAGAATGCTCTCCGCGTTCTCCGGTTCGACTAGGCGTGACAGCTCGGTAACATCATCATTATTATTATCAATGTTAATTGATAGAATAAACTCCTACCTTTGACCTGAACACGAGGTCGGGGCCAACAAGGGGCGACAAAGAGAAGTGGATGACTCAAGTACCGGACCTAGCCTGCAAAGACTTGGCATCGTCTTGTTGATCCACGCCAGTTGGAAGTATCTTCTCGCTTGGGTCGTTGCATGAAAGACAAGGACGACGCTCTCCCCGCGTGCCGACGGAAGGTGTTCGCCGCCGTCACCGTCGCCCTGGGTGCCTTTCTGAGCCTGGCTGTTCTGGAGGGCGGTGCCCACGCCTTCCTTGCTTGGCGCGCCCGCGAAGCGCAGCAACCGACGGAGCGGCTCGACCTGCTCCGGCCGAACCCGCATGGTACCGGCTCCTACCGCCTGAAGCCAAATCTCAACCTCACCGCGAGGGTGGGCGGACGCAAGGTGCAGATCCGCACCAATAACCACGGCATGCCCTGGCGCGAGGTCTCACTTGAGCGCCGTGATGGGCGTCGCCGCATCGCCTTCTTGGGTGATTCCTTCACCTTTGGCTGCTGGGCTGACTCCTGGGAACAGGCCTTCCCAGGAGTCTTCGAGACCTCCGTCTCCCGCCAACGATTTGAGGTGATGAGCTTCGGCGTGGGCGGCTATGGCCTCGCCGATGTGGAGCTACTACTTCACGAAGAGGTGGTGCGCTTCGGGGTCGACTATGTTGTGATCTCGCTTTTCAACGGGAACGACTTGCGGGACACCTGGCTGGGAATAAACAAGGAGCGGCTGGTCGATGGAACCGCCGAGTTGGATGATGCTGTGGTGCGTGCCCGCGTGCCCGCATCGGAGCTTGATGAGGACGACACAATCACCAAGCCGTGTCCTACAGGTCCCGGGCGCCGCCTGCTAGAGCGCTCGGCTGCCTTCTCTCTTGCTGCGCCGCTTTTCGGTTGGGAGAATCGGTGCGTCGACTTCGCCGTGAACCACAATTTCACCATGTATTCCTACTGGTCGCAGTACCCCTATCCTCCGGCTGCATTAGCGGCTCGGAACCTCACCCTGGAGACCCTGGCTCGCATCGAGGCGTTCCTGCTCAAGCGAGGTGCACGTCTGGCTGTTGCGACGATCCCGACCCGACAGCAGGTTCACGCTCGGCACGCCTCTGGACCCGGCTACGACATCGCCTTCCCGCAAGCCTGGATCCAGGTCTTCGCCCGGGAGCGTGGCATCCCCTTCCTAAACTTACTACCGCCGCTGCGTGAGCACGCCCGCGGAGGTGGCAAGCACCTCTACTTAACTGGGGACACCCACCTCAACAACCGCGGGCACGAACTAGTGGGGAGGTTGATGGCAGATTGGTTCCGCTGCTGCGTCAATAACCAGCCTCGCCCCCGTCGTGTCCAATAATACAAACGAACTCAAGACCCCGCGCGTCGGGGTGTTTCGGATTAGAGTTGCCTACGCTTGGTTCGCCAATGGGAGCTAGATCCTCAGTCATGAGGACGCCGCTCCAGCCCTTGACACTGTTGGTGGTTGCCATCGCTGGTTGGGTCCAGCGTGACCAACAGGCTGCCTTGGTGCACAACTCCGATAGAGGTCGTGAACCGCCCCGGGTTTTCCGGAGACTGTTTTAGTTGAGTCTCGCCATCTCTAGCGAGCCTTCCTGCGAGCGATAGTAGTTCATCTCGTACTCGACGGGGGAGACATTTCCGATCGGCTCCAAGAGTCGTTGCGTGTTGTACCAATGGACCCACTCGAGGGTGGCGAACTCAACGTCCTCAGGACCACGCCAGGGCCCGCGTCGACGGATCACCTCGGTCTTGTAGAGGCCGATGATGGATTCAGCCAAAGCGTTATCGTAAGAGTCGCCTCGGCTGCCGACGGACGGCTCAATACCCGCCTCGGCGAGCCGCTCGGTGTAACGGGTCGAGACGTACTGCACGCCGCGATCGCTGTGATGCACCAATGGATCTTCTGGGTTTAGTCGGCGCTCGAGCAGCGCCTGCTCCAACGCATCGAGAGCGATGCCGGCAGTCAACGATGTCGTCGCTCGCCAACCGACGATGAGTCGAGCGAAGACGTCGATGACGAAGGCGACATACACGAAGCCGCGCCACGTGGCAATGTAGGTCAGGTCCGAGACCCAGAGCTCGTTCGGGCGTGTGGCGTTGAAGTCGCGCTCCACGAGGTCCATCGGGCGAGCACCGCTCGAATCCGGCTTCGTCGTCTTGAATCGACGTCCACGAACCGCGCCCTGGAGGCCCATTTCACGCATCAGACGGGCCACCGTGCATCGAGCCACGTCGCGGCCCTCACGGCACAGCTGACGCCAGACCTTGCGCACGCCATACACGTCAAAGTTCTCTTGCCGTACACGACGAATCTCGCCGCGGAGTTGGACGTCGCGCTTCGCTCTCGCTGGCTGGCGGCTTGGGTCCTTCTCTCTCGCTTTCTGCTCGTAATAGGTCGACGGGGCGATCGGGAGCATCCGGCAGATCGGCTCGACCCCGTAACTCTCACGGTTCGCGTCCACGAACAACACATTCACTTCGGTCGGCGGTCGAGACCAGCCTGGGCGAAAAACGCCGACGCCTTGCGAAGGATCTCGTTCGCCCGCTTTAGCTCACGGTTCTCTCGCTCAAGCTCCTTCAGCCGCTGACGCTCGTCCGTCGTCAGTCCCGCTCGTTTCCCAGCATCACGCTCTGCTCGCCGCACCCACGTGCGTAGCGTTTCCCGCGTACAGTCAATCTTCGACGCAATCGATGAGATCGCTGACCACTGAGATTCGTGCTGAGCCTGCTGGTCGAAAACCATCCGCACTGCGCGCTCTTTTACCTCCGGTGAATACCTGCTTCGTCTTGTCATGACTCCATCCTCTCAAGAGTTAGAGTCTCCGGGAAACCCGGGGCGGTTCACACCAGCTTACACCTCTACCCCTGAGTAGAGCCGACGCCGGCTCTTAAAACGTCCTACATGAAGACGACCAAAGCATTCCGGTTGCAGGAAGTTCGCCAATCTCATACAGCTCGAGTTTATGGAAGGGACAGGATCAAGTTTTGGCACAGGACGGGCTCGTGATGGACCCGAAGCATGTTCGGGGAGAAGCATATCGGCGGCTCGAACATGCTCATTTCAAACATCCCGAAAAAGGAACGCTACCGTTCGCGCTGTCACAGGCGAAGATCGATAACGTGGTGGACGCGCTCCGCGCAGTCGTCGAGCTCGACACCAAAGCGGCCGCACCGTGCTGGACTGGTACGGCAGGCCCCGTCCAGCCCTCCGCGAACGAGATCGTGCCGATGAAGAACGGACTCCTTCATGTCCCGACTCGCACCCCGCAATCTCACACCTCATATTTTTTCTACCACCACTCGCTCGAGTTTGCCTACGCTGGAACGAGCAGTAGGAATTGCACGTGGTACGTCATCATGGACCTGAAGATAACACGCTCGGGCCAGACGATTGTCAAGCCTACGGCTCTTGGCCCGGTCGCAAACACAGACACTAAGTTGCTGACTTATGGTCTATTTCAAAAGGGCTGAGTTTTGGCACAGGACGGGCAAGAAACCTCACTGACATGTGGGATGGGTTCCTCCTTGGCAAGCGATACCTCATCCACGACCGGGACCCACTATTCACCGAGGCGGTACGTGGGCTCTTGAGAGATTCAGGCGTGAAGCCCCTTCGCTTTCCTGCGAATAGTCCGAATCTGAACGCATACGCGGAAAGATTCGTTCTCTCCATACGTCGAGAGTGTCTCGACCGCTTCGTACCTCTCAGTGAGCGACACCTGCGGACAGCGATAACCGAATACGTAGTGCACTATCACACAGAACGGAACCACCAAGGTTTCGGCAACGAGCTCATCACACCTCTGCCGGCAAGCGCGAATGACGCTGGCCCCATCGTGTCGCGAGAGCGACCTGGGGGGCATTCTCAACTACTACTGCCGTGCCGCGTAGATGGTCGCCGGCGACGGTAGCCCCTCGGCGGGCTCGACCGGCGTAGCGTGGAAACCGCTTCAGGAACACGCTTGGATATTCGCTCTCGACTAGGTGGTCATCTGCATGGTGACGACCCGCCCGCCCAAGACGATTGTAAAGCCCACGGCCGTCGTGTCCAAAAATACAAACGAACTCTAAGACCCGCGCGCCGGTCCGGCGCCGAGTTCATCTGTCATTATCGTGGAGAGCCCAATCATCAAGGGCTTGGCAACGCGTTTGTGTTCTTGGACACGACGGGGTCCGTTGCGTTACGATTGGCTCATCACATGACGCAGCCGAGGCCCCTCAACCGCCCACCCATCGTTGAAGCTCTTGTCGACCTGCGAGCGTCGGTACCAGGCGATCCCAAGATGTTCAAGGCTCTCGCCGATGAGTTGAAGGACGAGTTCCCAACCAGGCGGGGTCGGCGCGACATTAAAGCGAAGATAGAGATCAAGGATGGCAAGCTCGTGCCGTCGCACGTCCATTCTCAAGTCTTTGGAGGTGTCCGGATAGCGAACGCGGCTCAGACAATCTATGTGCAGTTCCGAACCGATGGCTTCACCCTGAACAACATGAAAGTTTACGTGGGCGGTGACCAGCTCATCGACAAATCATTGACACTCTGGGAGTTGTTGGTCGAACGCACAAAACCTGAGATCGTGTCACGCGTAGCGCTACGCTACATCAACCGATTGGAGTTGCCCCTCATTGAGGGCACCGAATTCACTCGGTATCTCACATCCCCCCCAGAGCTACCTGAAGGCGCGCCCCAACAGATCAGTGAGTTTCTTTCGCGCATCGTCGGACACGATGCGCAACGACAGGCAACGGCGGTCGTGATCCAGCAACTCAAGAAGCAACAGGCGGGGTCGCCGATCACGATCACGATTGACGTAGATGTGTTTCAGACGGGGGACTTTCCTGTTGATTCGACTGCCTTGCGGGAGATCTTGGATTCCCTTAGAATGTTGAAGAACGAGACTTTCTTCTCACTGCTCACGGACGAAACCGTCAGCTTTTACGAATGAACTTCGCAGCCACCCTACCTTGGCCTACCTACCTCTCCGAGGACCGAGCGCTGGGGCCAGAGGCGGAAGGCCTACGTGAGGAGTTGGACGAGGCCGTCGCACCTGCGATTGACGACAGGAGGAGGGAGATCCTCTGCCGCCTTCTTGAGGCCCTCCCGCATGCCTCGGCCAGCGACAGGACAACCGTGTCGTTCAGCGTCTTCACGAAGACGCGGGAATTCATGATGTCGCTCCCCACCGAACTGCCGTTGCCTAGCGTCGTCGTCGAGTCGGAGGACGAGATCGGGTTGGATTGGGACGAAGACCACCAGCGAGTCATAAGCCTCACTGTCGACAACTCTAACCAGATTGGCCTTTCGGCGCTTTTCGGACAGGAACCTCTTTACGGGAGGGTCGAGTGCGTTGATGGGCTTTCTGAGACGCTTCGTTACGTTCTGGCGCGGCTCTACCCGTCAGCACGACTCGGTTAGCGAGCCTCACACGACCGCCTCGGCACCCGATCCTTACGAGGACGGTCCGATCAGCAACACCGAGCGTCTATCGCGGTTCATCTTCGATCAGGGCGGATTCACAGCCTCAACCGGACGAATCGATTTCCGGCGGTTCCTACCTCCTAAGAAAGGGGAACATACGAAGGAAGTTTCCATCATGAGAACGGAAACACTAGCCGACGGCGTCGTGTGGACCCTCGGACAGAGAACTGCCGCCGAAGCTTCCGCGCGTCCTGTTCAGGCTCGTGGCGACTTCGCGGCTCCGGCCGCGAGGATGAGTCGAGCTGGAGCATGGCGGCTCGATGTTCGGCCTTCTGTGCCGCCACCTAGGCATGCCCTCGTCGTGGGCTGGCCTCCGGTGAGTGAGCGTGACGCGCGAAAGAGCCTTGCACAGCAGCTACGGCGGGGTGCTCGGCTCGTCGTCCGCTAGCGTTCGAGCGTCCGGCGTGTCCAAAAATACAAACGAACTCAAGATCGGCTCGCCGGGACGTTTCGGAATAGACGTGTATACGCTTGGTTGGCCGATGGGAGCTAGAATCCTCGGTCATGAGGACGCCGATCCCGTCCTGTGCCAAAACTCGGCCCTTTTGAAAGACCATGGCTGTAATTCAATGCACCGTAAAGTCTTAGCGTCGTTTTACCAACACTTTAATGGCGGAAGCACCCATGAGGTTTGTGTGAGCAGCAGGGCTGCCCGATCGAACAACGGCTGCCTGACCAACAGTAGGATTTGCACATGGTACGTCATGATGGATCCGAAGATAACACCCTCGGGCCAGACGATTGTAAAGCCCACAGCCCTTGGCACCGTCGCAAAACACAGACGCTAAGCTGCTGATTTATCGGCTATTTCAAGAGGGCCGAGTTTTGGCACAGGACGGGGTAGTTGGCCCGCTCCGCGTGAATGAATTTGAATCTCATTCGCTTTCCTTCGCGAAGAAGGCCGCCGCCTTTTTTAATATTTCTCGCTCTTGCTCCAACGTACGCACTCGACGCCGTAGCGAACGGAGCTCATCACGTTCCGCCGTCGTCAGAGCCTCGCGTGGACCTTCACCGTGATCAACTTTGTATTGTTTCACCCAGTTTCGAAGGGCCGATTCCGTCAGGTCCAGTTCCTTAGCGACCTGGCCGATGCTGCCCTCGCCCTCCCTGAACAGCCGGACCGCTTCCTTCTTGAACTCCCCCGTGTACTTCCTGCGTCGTCGTTCTCCCATGGACGCCTCCAGGCGCATTGTCGCGCCTCGGTTGATGTCCACAAAACCCGGGCAGGGTCACTCGATTGGCGTGGGCCAAACCAAATGAGCAACGTGAGCCAGGCCGAGTGGACAAACACACTAGCGCCTCCGCCTTGGATAAGTTAGAATGTAATTCCTCTGCTTTGGGTGTTCTAAGTCAACCAGTCACGCCTCGAATGAATCGCGATTGCTAACCGCCGACCCCGTCCTGTGCCAAAACTCGGCCCTTTTGAAAGACCATGGCTGTAATTTAATGCACCGTAAAGTCTTAGCGTCATTTTACCAACACTTAATGGCGGAAGCACCGGAGTTGCCAATCTCATGCAAGCTCGAATTTATGGAAGGGACAGGTCGGGAATGCCGATCTACACCGAAGCTGCGATAATTCTCTCTGCTTCAACCCGTAACGCGCCGACACGTTCAACCCTCTTGGTCGTGTCATGCTCCTGATGAGCACGCTCGACCAACTGTACCAATCGTCTGTGGGCTTGTTGAGTACGGTCGAAAGAGGGCAAACTCATGTGTTTGAAAATGTCTCCGACTTGGATCGAAATATTGTGGCTTTCGACGAATTCCTTAACGAGAGAGGAAGCTAGCAATCCGCACAGGAAGTAGGCTGGCGCGGCTTCCTGGAACTCAACGAAAAAAATCTTGTGATCCGGGATGTACGGGCGTTGGCCCAACAGTGGGACTTCGCCTGCAGTCGCTACGGCGGCTTCGAAGGTCCCGGACTGTTCTGCCCAGATGACCTTGTATGGCGCGAACGTATAGGAACCGACGTTGTAGACGGCATAGAACGGAGCGTTGGGCATTCGCTTGCTCCAGGTCGACCGTTTGCGGAGCCAACGCTCATAGACCTTGAAGTAGCTCTTCGTTTTTGGACAAGACGTGTTCATGCGGAGTTCTGCGGCTTCGTAAGCATCCCGTGTGATGCCGTTATTTGGGACGAATGTGAAGAGCTTGTGTCGCGGCTTCAGGTAGCAGGTCTCGAAATCAGCCGCACCCTTGAGAAGCGGATAAAGGAGTGTGGGCTCAACCAAGAATGAGCGAGTGGCTCCGATGTTGGTCCTGCCAGCTTCCGGACGAGTGGAAACTCGCACGAGGCCGGTAGATTTATTGCTTGCCTCGACGGATATAAAATAGACGGCGTTCAGATCAGCCGTAATGCCTTTGCGGCCCTGAACCCAAGTCGAGCGACCGCTGATGCCGGAAACGGCAAGGAAACGCCCAGGGGGCAAGATTGCCCACGGAGAGCCTTCAAGACCTACAGGGTTCGCTTCATAATCCTGAACGTCAACTTTGTCCATCACAGCCGCTAAGGGAAGAGTTGGCGGGATAGCTCTCGTGTTACCCTTCGAAACGGTCCACATTCGATAGGGAACCGGGTACTTAGGTGGCTTGGTCTTCTTGCGAAAGACGACGACGCTTGTTTTGTTCGCGGCCTCGGGGAATGGCTTAAGAGCCTTCATGTCGACAACAGACAACGGTGCAAGACGGTAGGTAGAGTCGATGCGGAAGCGGCGGAAGCCTTGCGAAGAGGGGCTCTGAAAGTGAGTCTGTGTGATAACGAAGGTGAGCGTCCCGCCTGGCCTGAGCCACTTGTCGGCCGTGGTGTAGGTGATCATACCGGAGATGTCGAGTTCATTACCGCCGTGATGGGGGGTCTCCGAGAAGATCTCGTATTGCTCGCAGGTCGGTTTCGCGCGGTCACGGTAGGCGTCTGGGAGCTTCGACCAGCGAACCCAGGGAGGGTTTCCAACGATCAAATCGAACTCACCCGCAGTTGCCGACCAAAAGAAATTACGAACGATCCGAAACCAGATGCCGTTCCAGCGCTGTCGATGCAAACTGAGCACTTGGTCGTACGTGCTCTTCAATGGGTCGGCCCACTTCTTGAGCTGTTGCCGACCGAGAACCTTCCGCTTCGCCAGCGCTGTCTTGCAACCTTCGTAGTCAGCACCTTCTTCGACGAGTTCGCCCATAACCTCAAAGACTTGATCAAGTTTTGACCGATCGAAGGCAAGCTCAGCTGGAAGCAAAACCTTGAGGTTGGCAATCTGGCTGCCGATTTGATACTCAACCAACCTTTCCTCAGAATCTGGGAGCCGCGCCGGAGAGTAGACAGCATCCGCAAGCAGGACTGGAATTTCGATCCGCTGCCCGGGCGCATCCTTCAGCAAATCCGCTATGGCCATCAGAAAGTTGGTACGCGAAACCTGCACGGCCAGGGGGTTAAGATCGAAGCCCCATACGGATTCTATGATCATCCGCACGGTGCTCTCGGCTGACATCTTGAGACCGATCGCCGCCTCACGCTTCCGTCGGATTATCTCAACGAGAAAAGCGCCAGAACCGCAAGTAGGGTCGAGCGCCCGCGTCCTAGTCCAATCGCTCACGCCAGCCTGGTCGCTCGCGAACTCGACCAGCCAATCAGGTGTGTAGAACTCTCCGAGCGTCTTCCTCAAAAGTTCGGGCACGAGGTCTTGGTAGAAGTCGCGCAGAACATCGCGGGAATGAGTCAGCTTATCCGTACGGTAGAGCGATAACTGTGTGAGCACGTCCCTGATAGCTGTGCCGATCGCGAAACGGTGGCGCTTGTTGGTCGCCGCATCGAGGTACCAGCTGAATATCGGCTCTTCAATAAAACCGTGGACGCCGGTGGCTTCGAAAAAACCTCCATCCTCAATGTCGTCTCGAAGCCTCCGCAGAATCTCTAGGTCGTCTTCTATAGCAACGAGGTCCCCCGCGAAGGCTCTGCCGGACGCTAGACCGTGGGCAGTCACGATCTCTGCGGCAAGCAGCTTGGTCAGAAGAGAGTTAAACGTGTGCACTACGAATAGCCGAGCAGGAACCTCCGTGTTGTTGTTCGAGCGAGCAAAACGCAGCGTGCTGTTGATGCCCTTCAGTTGCTCCCTCGACAGATCAGCGACCTGCCCGTAAAGCGTCCGCCATTCCTGGAACAGCATGCGGATCTTGTTGCCGTTTCGATGGCTCTCAGCATTAGCAAGGGCTTGTGCCATCGCGCGCATCAAAGCTATTCCTCGCGAAGACTCGTGGCCGAAATCCTCAATGAGGTTGCTCGCTGTGACTGCTCGGCGGTAGCACGTGCGGCAGGCTTCGACGACCATGCCAAACGTCCTGCCTGTTATGGGGAGCAAGTTCTGGTGGGTAATCTCGCCGTCAACGACTTGTGCGAATGCTAAGTGGCTGTCATCGATCGCAATGCCAATATAGTCGCTTTCATCGACGTGCTCCTTTCTAGCCGCCCGGCGAATGTAGAGCAACAAGCGCTCGTGCAAGGCTTCCTGGAATGCGGGGCTCGTAACCTTACCGTTGAACTTCCTAGGACCCTTGAACTCGATAACGACGTTGTTGTAGCTCAGGTCGCGATTTCCACGTTCGGCGTCGAACGTGATGCCAAGGGCAGCCTCTAAGGCCCGGACCCACGCCAGCCGAACTTCTTCCTCGTTCGAGGCTCTGCTGAGCTGCTGGCGTAACTTTTTGAATCGCTTAGAGTTGGGTTGGGTGGACATATGTCACCGTCTGTACACCGAGTTATTGCCAAAACACGGTCGCTCTGAATCCCTTGCGTTGTTGGATCGCCACGGAGCGCCTCGACAAGCGGTAATCCGCGACCGCAGGCAATCGACGGAAGCCTTTGACGGTTTCGGGACGCCGACGGCGACTCAGCGTACCATCATCTGCCCACGGACGTGAAGCCGACTAATATCAAGGATCTGCTTTCCCCTTGCTTTAGGCGGGGAGAGTGGATTGGAACCCGAGGGGCGAGTTCACAGTTGCCGGCAAGCTCTTCGACAAGACTGGCGACCGGCTGACACCGAGCCATTGTGCTCCGCAATAAGTCGATCCGGCGTTGATTGCACGGTTTAGACGTGCCACGATCGGCTGCTTCGTGCCGGTCGACCCGACGACGCAACCGGCGTCTTATGAATGTGAAGAGGCTCGCTCTTGCGACTATTTCGAATACCCGGCCTATTTGTTCTGGACGCCAGGGCTAACCCTAGGCGGTCGTGGAGATCCTCGCTTATTCGAACGAGGTGATACCAATGCCCTAGGAGGGTGACGTTGCGGCCGGCGATTCGGGTTCCCCGTCCTGTGCCAAAACTCGGCCCTTTTGAAATAGCCCCATAAATCAACAGCTTAGTGTCTGTGTTCGCGACCGGGCCAAGGGCCGTGGGCTTCACAATCGTCTGGCCCGAGAGTGTTATCTTCAGACCCATGATGACCTACCACGTGCAATTCCTACTGCTCGTTCTGGCTGGGTCAACCGCCAGCAGCAGGATGTGATCGACTACCTGCGAGAGGAGAATCGTGTGCTCCGAGCCGGGCTTCGGGGCAAGTGTCTCAGGCTCTCTGACGACGACCGGCGCAGGCTCACCGTCAAGGCCCAGGCTTTGGGCCGCGAGGCGCTGGCCCAGATTGCGTCCGTTGCCACACCTTGTGCCTTCTATTTATTCATCCGCGCGCCCCGAACCTGATCGGTCTCCGATCTGCCGGGACTATGCCTGCATGATTTCGTCGTTTGTTCGCGCTCGGCCCTGGGCACGGCCGCAAACACAGACTCTAAGTTGCTGATTTATGGGCTATTTCAAAGGGGCTGAGTTTTGGCACAGGACGGGATGTGATCTACGTACTCGAGCCGTCTGCGCCCGACGCCGAGTTTGTGATCACCGGTACTGATCTGAATCCGTGGCCAAATGAAAGCTACGCGGACATCCAGTCAATCCTGGATGATCGTGAGCAGCGCGGCTATCGAGTCATCTTTGAGGAGCACGGTTGGACCGTACTCCGGCGGGAATAGGTCTCCGGCGCGTGGCAACGGCAGCGCCGCTTCGGCTGTTTACAGCCAATCAGTGAGTCTTGACGCGAGATACAGCCCGAGCCCGGTGCAATAGACGAGCATCGGCGTGTAGGGATGCCACCGGTCCATCGCGAGTACCGTTCGTCGCGCTGACCCCCGGTCCCAGCCTGCCACGGCGGCACCGCAAGCGCCCAGAACGATGTAGCCAGGGAACAGGTAACGGTCGGCGCGATGGTTCGACAGACTCAAGAGCCCGATATAGAGCGCCACGATGCCCAGTCCGATCACGAGACCTTCCAGGGCGCGACGCTTCTGTTCGTCGTCTCGACTCTGCGGCGCGTCGTTCCTGAGCTGACCGAGTTCGCCCTTGAGGCTCCATGCTGCCCAGCAGGCCGCCAGGCTCCACGGGAAGGCGAACCACAGCAGCCGTCCGAGATACCAGAAGAAATTGTCACCCTTCTGTAGCACCCACGATTGCGCCCCCGTTTGAAATCCGAGGGAGGTCCACTTTTCAAGATAGACAGCGAAGAACGACTCGCCGGTCGTGAACAGATAGACGAATTCGTAGAGACCGGCTGCAGCCCCTGTCACGCAAACGGCGACAGGGAGTCCGGCCCAGGCGTAAACGTCGCGAACGCCCCGGTGCGACGAAGCCCACCGACTCACGAGCAGCAACCAAGCACACGAAATAGGAGCGAATGCCATCAAGAGACCCTTCACCAGGAACATGTACAGACAGGCCAAGGTTGTCACGACCATCCACCGGGCGTCAGATCGCGACCTCACCGTAGCGTAGAGGGCCGCTATGAGGCATAGGACTACGGCCTGCTCATGGTTCGCTCGGATACGGTACGCGAAGGCAATAGGGAGCAGTTGGATGATCCACGCAAGTGATCTCGCCACCGCTCCCGGAACGTAGAACGCGGCGAGGCGTTGGAGCAGTACGAGCGTCAGTACTTGATACACCGCGTTGACAAGATATGCCGCCTGTGCGGCGGGATAGCCAAGCGAGGCCAGCGTGGCCGAGGGCAGAAAGATCCCGACCGGATGCTCTCTAAAGAGGCCCTCATTACCCCACTGGCCCCGCCATTCCGGTGTCAGCCACTGGCTGACGGGGCGGGTCGACAAATCTGCGGCCATCGCCGCGTATAGGCTTGAATCTGGGTCGCGCGCTTCAAAGCCAATGAGCGGAAGCAGCACACCGACGCCTAGCAGGACCAACAGCCAACCTGGGCTTGATCCAGTTTCGTGGACACTTTCTGAAAGGCGGATACGATGTCCACAATGGCAAAGACAACGCAGCCCCGGCGACCCCGCCGGGAGTTTGATGACGAGTTTAAGGCAGGCGCGGTCCGGCTGGTGCTTGATGAGGGCCAGAGCGTGGGTCGGGTGGCCCGGGAGCTTGACCTCACCGAATCGGCGTTTCGCAACTGGGTCCGTCAGGCCCGGGCCGATCGGACGAAGGGCCGGACGGGCTTGACGGGCGTGGAACGCGAGGAGCTTCGGCGGCTCCGCAAAGAGAATCGGCGGTTGCGGGTGGAGCGCGACGTTTTAAAAAAAGCCGCGGCCTTCTTCGCGAGGGAGAGCGAGTAAGATTCGCGTTCATCCAGGCGGAGAAGGCCACCGTACCGGTCGCTCACCTGTGTCAGATTCTCAACGTCTCTCGGAGTGGCTTTTATGCCTGGGCACGTCGGCCGCCGTCGGCCCACGCGCGCCGGGACCGCCAGTTGCGCGTGTTGATTCGTGCCTCCCATGAGGCGAGTCGCCGCACCTATGGGAGTCCGCGGATTCATCACGACCTGCACGAGCAGGGGTATCGAGTGAGTCGGAAGCGGGTGATTCGGTTGAAACAGGCAGAAGGCCTCATTGCTCGAGTACGCAAACGCTTCAAGCGCACGACGGTAAGCGGTCATGGCCAGCCCGTCGCGGCCAATGTGCTCGGGCAAGACTTCGTCGCCGATGCGCCGAACCAACGGTGGGTCGGGGACACGACCGAGTTCGTGATCGGCAGCGGCGGGAAGCTTTATCTCGCGGCGCTCCTCGACCTCTACTCGCGATTCCTCGTTGGGTGGGCCGTAAGTGCTATTAACGACCGTCACCTGGTTATCAAGGCGTTGCGGATGGCACTGAAACGTCGCCAACCGGCCGCAGGGCTCTTGCATCACTCCGATCAGGGCAGTCCGTATGCCAGCAAAGACTACCAACGTCTCCTTGAGACGCATGGCATGACCGGGAGCATGAGCCGACGGGGCAACTGCTACGACAACGCCGTCATCGAGAGCTGGTTCTCCACAGTCAAGCACGAGCTTGGGGAGCATTTCCTAAGTTGCGGCGAGGCCAAGATGGCCCTCTTCGACTTCATCGAGGTATTCTACAACCAGAGACGACGACACTCGACCCTCGGCCAGGTCAGTCCGGCCGAGTTTGAACGACGGATGAGGACTTCGCCAGCTTAACTAAACCGTCTACGAAACCGGATCAAGCCCAGAAGGGACGACGCAACGGGTATGAGTCGCATCGGGTCCTCACGGGCGAGGGAGCGGTAACGGTGCAAGTGCCGCGGGTACGAGAAACAGAGAAGGTGTTTCAGTCAAAGATTCTCGACGCCTACGTGAGCCGGACCGAGAAACTCGATGAACTGATCGCGCGGATGTACGTCCACGGGATGTCGACGCGTGACATTGAGGCGACGTTCGCGGACGTGCTGAGCGGCACGGGTGTCTCGAAGTCGGTGGTGAGCCGGGTCACACGGTGTCTGTCGGAGGATTTCGAGGCGTTTCGAAAACGGGATCTCTCGAACGAGAAGCTGTTGTATCTCGAGCTCGACGGCACGTACCTGCGCTACCACCAAGGAGCGGAGAGGAAAGAGCCCATCCTCGTTGCGACCGGCTATCGCGCTGATGGGACGCGAGTTCTTCTTCATATCGGTGTCGGCAACCGAGAATCCTACGAGAACTGGAAGGGGTTTTTGCAGGAGATGGTGGCCCGAGGAATGAGGGAGCCGTTGCTCATCGTGACGGACGGGAATCCTGGAGTGCTCAAAGCGATCGCAGAGGTCTTCCCTCGAAGCCTCAAGCAACGTTGCCAGAAGCACCGCCTCGAGAACATCCTGGGCAAGGCTCCGAAGGAAGTGCGCGACGAACTCAAGGCGGCCATCCTTGAGTCGTTCCATGCGAACAGCTACGAGCAAGGGCTGAAGAAGGGTCGGGAGGTGATCGCTCGGTACCGTCAACGATTCCCGAGCGCGATGAAGTGCATGGAAGAGACCCTCGAAGCGTGTCTTCAGGCGCTACGCCTTCCTGCGGCGCATCACAAAAGGCTTCGCACGTCGAATCTACTTGAGCGCACGTTCGGAGAGCACAAACGTCGCACAAAGGTCATTCCTCACTTCTTCACCGAGGAGGCCGCGATGAAACTCTCGTTCGCTGTGCTCTTGGCCGTCGCAAACAAATGGCGCGGCGTGAGGATGGATGTCTTCGCCGCTAGGAAAGTCGAGGAGCTTCGCAACGAGCTTCTCCCGCAAGGCACGTCGGAGGAATCAGCAGCTTAACCGAGCGCGGGGAACCGTACGGAGATTTGACAGGAAAATTAAGACTTGACCCCACCCGTTCGACCTCCAGCGGTTGGGCAACTCGACTGCGCCAACGGTACTGTCAAATTGAGTCGGTGACTGACACAATGGGCCGATGAGACCCCGTCCTGTGCCAAAACTCGGCCCTTTTGAAAGACCATGGCTGTAATTTAATGCACCGTAAAGTCTTAGCGTCATTTTACCAACACTTAATGGCGGAAGCACCCATGAGGTCTGTGTGAGCAGCAGGGCTGCCCGATCGAACAACGGCTGCCTGACCAACAGTAGGAATTGCACATGGTACGTCATGATGGATCCGAAGATAACACCCTCGGGCCAGACGATTGTAAAGCCCACAGCCCTTGGCACCGTCGCAAAACATAGACGCTAAGCTGCTGATTTATCGGCTATTTCAAGAGGGCCGAGTTTTGGCACAGGACGGGGTGGCGGATGGTACAGTTTGGTGCCATCCGGTCTCGGCAAAAAGCAGGAGTTCAGTCGTTTCCCTCTATCAAGGAAGAATCTAAATCAGCGGAAAAGTCACCCCACACTTTTCTAGCACGTTGCTTGCGGGTGGCGACGCGCTCGGGACGGGGGAGTGTGGAGATATGTGGAGCTTCTTCAATCAATCGAAGAATCAAGAGCACGTTACGACTACCGCGGGGCGACGGATTCAACGGTAGAATCTCTGGCGCATAGCGCCGCCAGATCGGACCCGGACCCCATTCCCTCCAACGCTCGGCTCTTAATCGAATGCGCCGCGATAACGGATACTCGGGATCGTCGCGATCCGGTGGCGGTCCCTCCATTCTCACGATCCGCAGGATGGTCGGTTCGTGGGAGAGAAAGAATTCCACCGGGACCTCTATATCGTGGCCTGGGAAAAGAACAAGTTCGGGCTCACGCATCGCGACGCGGCGGTCGACTAAGCCGAAACGGTCGTAGATGTACAGGTCGGAATAGTACCCGAGCGCGCCGATCCCTACATGAACAATGCTGTCTTCCGGTTCGAAGTGCCGCTTGAGCGTCACCGCGATCTCCCTCCAGAGGGGGAGGTCTTCGACTCCCATACTCCAAAACTCGTACTCGGTGCTGAAGGCACTTGTGTAACGAAAATGAAAGACACGGTGTGCTGACTCGGGTATGAGATGTGCGTTCCAAGCGGGAAGCAGACCGACCGAGATTGTGGAGCCGACAAGCACCACGAATACAAAGAGCTTGACGAGCCTAGGCACAGTCGCCGTCTCGATGGATGAAAGGTGTTCCCACAGTCGAGCGGCCAACCATCCCATCAAGAGTGCTCCGAAGGCGAAACCCGGAACTAGAAACCGTCCCATGGCCATCCAATCTCCGCCGACCACCACAGCGTAGGTGGGAAATGCCAGGCTCAAGGTTCCGAGGGCAAGTGCTACCGGTTTCGGTGCTTCCCGCCAAGCCACGTAGCTAGCCGCCGGCAATAAAAGAAGCGGTGTCACAAATGTGAGAGCGAAGGAGGCTACGTAGCGGAAGCCTCGCAGTGCGACTTGGGGACTGAAACCAACCTTGGCGTAGACCGGATTGGGAAAGAGAAGCTGGTAATAGGAATATCGCCACGCGAAATAGACTGAAAAAGCGGTGCCTACGATCGCGACGTAGATGGCCACAGGTCGCCAGACTGCTTCCCCTTTCATCCGTCGGGTAACGATACCCAACAGGGCGATGAGCAAAGCCCAGGCAATGCCTTCTGTACGCAACAACGCGATAGCCACACCAGCAAGCGCACCGCAGTAAGGCGCGATGCCACCCGGACGCAGAACAAGAAAGTAGGCCGTCGCGAAGGTGGAAAGGGCGAACGCCATGGTTTCAAGACCGCCGGTCGACCACAAAGCATAGGGTGGAAACAGACCAAGGCCCAGCGTTATGGGGAAAGCCACACTGAGCCCCATGCTGAAATCTCGCCGTAGCGTTCGAAAAACGAGGTACAAGAGCAAAGAGCCACAGGCAAAACCGAGCATCGGTGCCCAGAAAGTAACGTCGAGTTCCAAGTACTCGACAAACGCGCACACCGCGACCCACAGGAGGTTGCTGTATCCCTCTTCCGGTTGCTGAGGCCCCAGGTTGTAGCGGAGGCCGTACCCCATCGCCCAGTTCTTCGCGTAACGGAAACTGATGAAGGCGTCGTCGATGTTGTGCCAAAATCTATAGGTCAACAACGAGTAGGGGATCCACGCGATAAGGAAGGCGATCCAATCTCGACCAACCTTGGGTTTGTCGTCAGCGTTGTTCATTGAGATTATTCCACCGAGTGATTGAAGGGTAGCAGATGAAGGTGGCTAGACAAAAAAGCAGACCGTAAGGTTCATCACGGGCAAGGAGCTTTGCGCGGACTCACTACCCCTCATGGTGATCGAGGACGATCGATCTGTCGCCGGCCTCCGTCCGGGGTTGCCCTTGCGCCGCATTCGTCGAACCTGGGACTTCCTAAGGACTCAGCGCAACTCCGATCGGCGATTACGGAGACGCGGCGGGGCGAGGCTGGTCTTCGACACAGTAGCGGAACCAATCTGCCATTAACTGCCCCACCAACTCGTGCCCGCGGTTGTTGAGGTGGGTGTCCCCGGCTAAGTAGAGGCGCCTGCCGTCCCCGCGGGCGTGCTCGCGCAGCGGTGGCAGCAGGTCCAGGAACGGAATACCGTGCTCCCGGGCGAAGACCTGGATCCAGGCTTGCGGGAAGGCGGTGTCATAGCTGGGTCCAGAAGTGTGCCGCGCGTGGACCTGCTGCCGAGTCGGGATCGTCGCCACCGCCAGACGGGCGCCACGCTCAAGCAGGAAGGCGTCGATGCGAGCCAGGGTCTCCAGGGTGACGTCCCGAGCCGATAATGCTGCGGGAGGATAGGGGTGCTGAGACCAGTAGGAATACATGGTGAAGTTGCGGTTCACGGCGAAGTCGACGCAGCGGTTCTCCCATCCGAAAAGGGGCGCAGCGAGTGAGAAGGCGGCCGAGCGCTCGAGCAGGCGGCGCCAGAGACCGGGAGAACACGGCGTGGGGATTGTGTCGTCCTCCTCTAGCTCCGACGCGGGTACGCGGGCACGCACCACAGCATCGTCCAGCTCGACCGTGCCGTGGACCAGCCGCTCCTTGTTTACTCCTAGCCAAGTGTCCCGCAGGTCGTTCCCGTTGAAGAGCGCGATCACCACATAGTCGACCCCGAAGCGCACCACCTCTTCGTGAAGCAGTAGCTCCATGTCGGCGAGGCCATAGCCGCCCACGCCGAAGCTCATCACTTCAAACCGTTGGCGGGAGACGGAGGTTTCGAAGACCGCCGGGAAGGCCTGCTCCCAGGAGTCGGCCCAGCAGCCGAAGGTGAAGGAATCACCCAAAAAGGCGATGCGGCGACGCCGGTCACGACGCTCAAGTGAGACCTCGCGCCAGGGCATGCCGTGGCTGTTGGTGCGGATTTGCACCTCGCGCCCACCCACCCGCGCGGTGAGGTTGAGGTTGGGTTTCAGGCGGTAGGAGCCAGTACCATGTGGGTTCGGCCGGAGCAGGTCGAGCCGCTCCGCCGGCTGCTGCGCGTCGCGGGCGCGCCACGCAAGGAAGGCGCGGGCACCACCCTCCAGAACAGCCAGGCTCAGGAAGGCACCCAGCGCGACCGTGACGGCAAGGAACGCCGTGCGGCGGCACGCAGGGAGAGCGTCTTCCTTGTCTTTCATGCAACCACCCGCGGGAGAAGATACTTCAAACTAGTGTGGATCAATAAGACGATGCCAAGTTTTCATGGGCTGGACCGGTGGAGGTCGAGGCAGAGAGGAGGAAAGAAACTAGATGAGCCGGGAAAGAAACACGCAGAGAAGCCATCGAAAAGATGTGTCCCGAGGTCCGTGGAAAAAGAACGGCACCCTCCACTCCGTCATCAGAGTATCATATCAGGCGGCAACCTCCGCGCGTTCGAGAACCTCGCTCAGACGTTGGTAGCCGTCGATGCGTCGTAGTTGAATCTGGCCAGAGGCGATAAGCCCAAACAGCAAAGCGACCGCGGACTCCTCGCTGGAGAACGACGCTTGGGTTTTCGTCCGGCGTCGAAACTCGCGGTTGAGATTCTCCAGAGCATTGGTCGTTCGAATCGATTTCCACATGGCACGAGGGAATTCGTAGAAGGTCAGCAGCTGATTACCGGCCTCCTCTAGGCTTCGGACGACGGCCGGCGCGAGAGGCGTCCACTTGGCGACGAGCTCGTCATAGGCTTTGCGAGCATCGATCCCGTTCTTGGCGTAGACGATCCGGTTGTAGTCACGCCGGAGCTCACGGCGTGCGTGCGCCGGGCAATGTTCGAGCAAGTCGGCGCGCTTGTGCTCGGTACATCGCTGCAACCGGCACCCCGGCCACTTCTCCAGCGCTTTCGTCAGCCCCTTGTGGCCGTCGCTGATCACTAGCTTGGGAGCCCGGAGTCCTGGAGCCTGGAGTCCCTCCAGCACGGAGTCCCAATGCGTCGAGGCTTCGCTCACCGCCAGACGCAATGACAACAGACGTTTGTGCCCGTCTGGCGCGACCCCGAGCGCGACCAGTACGGGTACGCTGATCACACGTTTCGCCATCCGCACTTTCAGGTGGAAGCCGTCCAGGTAAACGATCGCGTAGACCTCCTCGCTGAGAGCACGGTTCTGCCATTCCTCGAAGCGCTCCTTCAGCCGGCTAACCACGCGAGACACCGCGCTCTTCGATAGGTGCTCCTCACCGAGCAGTGGTTTCAGCGCTTTGCGGATCCGGCGGCTATTCGCGCCCGACAAGTACGTCCCCAAGATCGCCTCGTCGACCTCACGAGTCCGGCGCGCGTACCGGGGCAACAGCTCGCTCCTGAACTCTGTCGTCTCTCCCGTTTCCTCGTCTCGCACGCGGGCTCGTGGCACACGGAGCTCGCGAGTTCCCACCGACGTCGTCACGCGACGGGTTTCGGCTCCGTTGCGATATCCACGGCGGTCTTCCGCACGCTCGTAGCTACCACACCCCAGCGCTTGGTTGACTTCTTCCTCAAGCACAACCTCGATCGCCTCCAGTACCCGCTTACGCAGCCGAAGTTGGACGAACTCCCGGTACTCGCTTACAGACTCCTTCGATATGGTGGTAGGCTTCTTCATGGCGTAATCCTCCTCCTCGCCTTTCCAGGCGCGGTTTCGTTTTGCTTAACCGGAGGTTACGCCATTCTTATTTCCACGGGAAGCGGGACGGATCCCATCGAAAAGCTTACGACGAGTCCTATAACTTAACTAGCAGTTGTTGAGGAAGAGAAGGGGATGTCCCGGCCGCTGTTGAATTTGGTTGGGTAGCGACGGCACCTGTGAATACTCTTAGGCAGCAAACTCATCGCTGTCAAGAGATTTCTGTTTGCTTCTAAGCGCGTGAACGAGAGCGCCCATATGGCGATAGCCTTTGATACGCCGGAACTTTTTCTGCGCGGTGACGACGCCAAGAGCGGTCCATCGGCGAACCATGGAAGGACTCTTCCAACGCTTGACGTTTCTCGATACTCTGCGAATGGTTCCGTTGAGATTCTCAATGGCGTTCGTCGTGGCAAGAGACTGGCGAAGTAAGGCGGGCAGCGCGAGCTTCACGACCGTGAGTGTCTCTTCCATCCCTTCACGAAGGCTTCCGGCAGCTTCGTCGTAACCGTTTCGCTCGAGCCACGACACCAATGCCTGAAGTCGCTTGCGCGCCTTGTCGGCACTCTTGCACTTGTAGGCTTCCTTCATCGTCTGGAGCACGTAGGCGTGACGAGACTTGGGAAGGTACGAGCGAAGATTCCGGAGTTTATGGATCTTATGCCGACACGCGACGTGGAGTTGGCTCCAGCGGCGATGTGCGTGAGATTGAGGTCGGCATAATCCTGTCAGCTTGATCGATGCTTGCCCCCTCATTTTAGAGAGGAGGCAATCATGACAGATCCATTGCGAGTCAGAGTCTGCGGGCCGTTGGAACTCTACGCACGCGACTTCGGCGCGGAGCTGCTCCGGTTGGGCTACACGCGGGTGTCGGCGGCTTTCCAGCTTCGGTTGATGGCACACTTGAGCCGCTGGCTTGTCGAAGAGAGTGCGAAGATAGCTGAGCTAACGCCGGGTGTCATAGAGAGATTTTTTTCCGCTCGCCGAGCCACTGGTTACACGAACTACAGAACACCGAAGGCGCTGGAGCCGCTGCTAAAATTTCTGTGAACCTTGGGTGCCGTGCCGCCCCCACCGGTGACGGAACCGACGGCGCTTGAGGCGGTTCTGGAAAGGTATCGCACTTACCTGACAGTTGAGCGGGGGCTGGCCAGTTCGACCAATTTCGATAGCTCGAAACTTCCTGGGGCGCAAGCGTAACTTCACGGGGGAGAGTTTCTGGGCGAGGGGCTACTTCGTGTCCACGGTAGGTTTGACCCTGCCCGGGTTTTGTGGACATCAACCGAGGCGCGACAATGCGCCTGGAGGCGTCCATGGGAGAACGACGACGCAGGAAGTTCACGGGGGAGTTCAAGAAGGAAGCGGTCCGGCTGTTCAGGGAGGGCGAGGGCAGCATCGGCCAGGTCGCTAAGGAACTGGACCTGACGGAATCGGCCCTTCGAAACTGGGTGAAACAATACAAAGTTGATCACGGTGAAGGTCCACGCGAGGCTCTGACGACGGCGGAACGTGATGAGCTCCGTTCGCTACGGCGTCGAGTGCGTACGTTGGAGCAAGAGCGAGAAATATTAAAAAAGGCGGCGGCCTTCTTCGCGAAGGAAAGCGAATGAGATTCAAATTCATTCACGCGGAGCGGGCCAACTACCCGGTGCGGGTGATGTGCCGAGTTCTGAGGGTATCGACCAGCGGCTACTACGCTCAGATGAAGCGCGCGCCCAGCAAGCGACAGTGTGAGGATGGGAAGCTGAAGCTGCGCATCCAAGCGATCCACGCCCATAGCCGTGGTACCTACGGCAGGGAGCGTGTACGTCGCCAGCTTGACGGGGAGAACGTCGAGGTAGGCAAGCAGCGAGTGGCACGGCTGATGCGTGAGATGGGCCTGCAGGGTCTACCCAGCAAGCGTTTTCGCCGCACGACCGACAGCAAGCACGATCGCCCCATCGCACCCAACGTGCTCGGCCGGAACTTCGAAGCCGAACGACCGAACCAGTTCTGGGTGACGGACATAACCTACATCCGGACTTGGGAAGGCTGGCTCTACTTGGCGGTCATCCTCGATCTGTTCTCGCGTCGTGTCGTAGGCTGGGCGATGCAGCCCCACCTGCGCGCGGAGCTTGCTCTCGAGGCGCTTCACATGGCCTTGGGGCGCCGCCTGCCGGAAAGTGGCTTGGTGCATCATTCAGACCGTGGTACTCAATACGCGGCTGCGACCTACCAGGCCGTGCTCGATGAGTACGGCATCGTGTGCTCGATGAGCCGCAAGGGTGATTGCTGGGACAACGCCGTGACCGAGAGCTTCTTAGGCACGCTCAAGACCGAGCTCCTCCACCGATGTAGTTGGCCAACACGACGTATGGCCAAAGACGCGGTCGCGAGCTACATCGAGGGGTTCTACAATCCGTATCGACTCCACTCGTCACTCGATTACAACAGCCCAATGGTGTTCGAACGGATTCATGACCTCAAAACGGCTCATGCGAGATAATCAACCTGTCCACTTTTCCTGGGCAAGGTCAGTCTTGCGGATGCCTTTGCCTCCGTCCACTACGCAGAGAATCGACTCATCGACGCGCAAGCCTCGCTCGAGAAGGTCCTGCAACATCGCGGTGCACACCCGAGAGTTCTCCGTCGAGCCCAGCCATATACCCAGGGGCACCTTCGTTCCATCTATTGTGATACCGAGAGTTACGACGACGGTCTGTCCGGCCACCTCAAGGCCATCCAGCATCAGTGCCGCAAGCTCGAACTCCTCTAGCCGCCGAGACAGGTATTCCTCGAGCTTCTTAGTCGTCTGGCTCACGAGGTGACGGCTGGCGGCACTCTTACTCGTGCCACGAGACTTCAACTTGGCCGCGGGTTTGTCCAGACTCGATTCGTAATTTCGGGTCGATACCCCCACCAAGATCTGATTCAATACTCGCTCTGGAAGCGGGTCTTCTTCGCGGAAGGCTTCGAAGTGTGGAAGCGACGCCTCCTCGCCCGACTTCGAGCGAACTCGAGGTCGCGACACTTGGATGCGACGACCACCGAAGCTCAGCTCTCCGTTCGTGCTCCCACAGTGGTTATGAGTTCGCTCCTTCTCGTGCTTGCCCTTGAGCCCCGCGATCTCCTCGGCGTCCTCTCTGAGCAGTAGGTGCAGAGCTGTCAGTCCTTGCTCGTACACCCATTCCGTCAGATCCGCCTTCGTGGCCGCGATCCCAGCTATCATCGGTAGCAGTATCTGACCGACTTGGCCAACTACCTTGCCCGTAGGCGAGTGCGTTTGCTTTCTTACTGGCTTCTTCGATTTCCTAGGCATTGGTGGCTCCTTGTCCCCCTCTGGAGACGGTTTATTGGCAGACCTATTCTTAGGCCGGCCAAGGAGCCGCCGCTACCCCAAATTCAACATCCGGCGGGACATCCCCGAAGAGAACGACAATAGCGATAGCGTTCGCAATCAAAGGCGACGTTCCGTGCATCCTATGGCCGGAGCGCGATAACACGACCGACAACTCGTGAGGAGGTGAAAAATAGATTGAACGTCAATCTGGCCTCCTTGGAACGGGGTCAGGCTCGTGGTCAGGTTGCCTCGACCGTGTGCCTGTGCTCCGGTGAATTCGTAGTCCACGACACTTCAAGGAGCAGGCAGCAGCTCGATCTCTGGAAGAATCCACGGGTGCATAACGTAGTGGAGCAGAGGGCGCGAACCGTCGTTAACGCCCGGACCTATCCTGGCGAGCAGCACAGTGACCTCGACCGGCTCGAAGCTATAGTCCATCGAGGCACGCTCGGGCGATTCGAGCAAGTCACCGAGGTACTCCACGCTGTCGAGGTTCTTCCAATTGGCGAGTAGCCGCAGCGTGCCTTTCGTCTCCGCGAACAACTCGAGTCGGCGGGGATACTCGTGAGAGTAGCGCCCCGTGACGATCGAGATGCCTCGGAGGCGCACGGGCCGGGGAAGTCGCAGCCAGACGAGATCACCACTCGTCTGGGCGATCTTGGTGGTGAAGTAGGTGTCGAGCCGCCCATCGAAGGCCGCTTCGCAGCCGCTGTGGCGGCTCAGGGTCTCGCATCGCCACCCGTCTTGTTCCAGTCGAGGCCAATCGTCTGTCTCGATCATGACTGAGGGCGGCTCCTCGGGCGAGACGCGGTAGACGCGTTCGCCACCCAAAGCGCCGAGGTCAGAATCGAACACACCCCGGTCGGCGAACTTCTTCACCAGCTTGAGATTCTCTCTGTAGGCAGCCAACCTGCGCTCGAAGCGTCGCGCTGCATGCCTTACCTCCGGGTAGCGTCCGTAGTCGGGGTGAAAGACCACGTAGCGTACTCCCAGAGCCCGGACAAGCCACAACGAGTCGATGTTGGGGAACATCGTAACGAGCTGATCCAGAACGAAGTAATGAGCCAATGGATGGTTCGCGCCGTAACCGTTAACTATAGGTAGCCAGTGGCGCGCCGACTGAAACACCCAGAGCGACTCCCAGTGCCTTCCGCGACTCGGGTTCATGGGGTATTCGAGGATCGGGGTGCCGGCTGGTAACGACTCAAGCCAGTTGTAGACCTCGGGTTCACTGGAACCAACTGGCAGCCGGTAGGTTGCGAGGGGTGTCGACAGGTGCTCGAGGGGTAACGCGAAGACGAGCACGCCGAGCGGCAACCAGGGGCGGGTCAGGGCGGCGTGCCGCGTCAAGAGCTGAGCGCCGAGCCCAGCGAATACGGCGACTGAAAGGCGGACGAACATCGAGAAGCGAGATGGAACGCGTGTCTGGTCGTAGCCCGGCACATGCTCATGCAGCCAGGCGTAAGGACCGGGCAGATCTCCGATTCCAGGGATCGGTAGGAACTTGCCGCAACCGAGCAGAAAGGCCAGCGCTCCGAACGCAGCAAGGAACATCAGCCATCGGTAGCGATCCTCTGGGCCGAACGATCTGCTTCTTCTCGACCCTGCCGTGACCAGCCCGAGCACCGCCAACGAGAGTGTGGCGAAGCCCAGGAAGTACCGATCGTCGTACCCTGTGTGTTCGACCCCGAGTCGACCTCCATAGAGCCAATTGCTGGAGGGCACGTTCCAGTAACTTGTCTGGGGTAGCGCACCAACACGGAGCGGTTTTGCGGTTCGCACGCTCTGGAGACGCTCCGATTGCGCGGCGTAGAGGGGGACAAGCAGGGGGAACGCGACAACGAGGGCGAGAGCTAACCCGCGCCATCGCCTGCCCCACAGCTCACGGTCGCCCCGGACTATTAGCAGCATTGGAGCGAGAACGACGAGCAACGTAGCAAGGTACAGGGTGTAGTAGTGGCAGCTCAGTCCCTGCATCACAGCGGCGGCGCTCATACCGAGAGCGTCTCGCGTGCGCCCCTGGCGCCAAAACCGGACTAGAAAGAACAGCAGCAGAGGTGTCCACTGACCCGATACGATCTGAAGCCGCGCCGCCGAGTCGTAGTTCGCTGTCGTGAAGGCGAACACGACACCCGCGACTGTCGCCGCGACCAGGGACCCGAGCACCTCGCGCACGAGCAGAAACATGCTCAGTGCCGACAACACGATGGTCAGCACGAAGGTGAGGTTGTAGGTGACGGCCACATCACCGGTGACCATCCAAATTGGCCACGCGAGAAGACCCACGCCGATCATCGGCTCACCATAGAGAAGCGCAGCGCGATCGGGATAGAAGATGTTGGCAGCAAACAGGGTGGACGGCGACGCCTGCAGAGCTCGTGCGACCCAACTGGTCGTCCACGCGCTCAACAAGCTGTTGTTGCTGTCCGGCAGTACTTCAGACGGAGTCGTGGCGAGCGGGTGGCTCGTAGCTACGGCGAGCAAGACGTAGATCACCAGTACTGTCGCGACTGGGTATCGGCGCAACGTGTCGAGTGACTTGCCGTTAACGATCATCCTGTCTCGATCCCCACGGGCAGTCTCACGGCCTCAATCTTCCACGATGATTGGCATAACAGCGCACAAGTGGGCGACGGACTGGGCGGGTGCCACCGCGGACGTGCGCTACTCGAAGCACGGGACGGCCTCGACCATGCTTGCACTTCGGCCTGACAAGCAGAAGCAATCGATCACGGGAACGGAGCGAGCGAGGCCGCACCTATCGCACATCAAGATGTTGTGGTGAAGAGCAAGCTGGAAGCCAGTGTAGGCGATCTCGCCGCGCTCGATTGCGGGTCCGCACGGCACGTGCCAAGGGTAGGGCAGGCGAAGGGCACCGCCACAAAGAAGACAGACGGCTGGCTCAATGCCCGAGGGCGTTGGACCGCTCAAGGTACTCTCGCCGCAGCCGGTCGCGGTGTCGGAGACTCTTGTAGAGAGTTCCAAAGGTCTCGAGAATGTAGCGGACGGAGTTGACGACGTCGACCGACGAAGAGTCGCTCGCGTAGCGGGTCGGGATGGCCACTTCCTGAATACGAAAGCCGAGTAAGACCGCCTCGATCACCATCTGGCTGTCGAACACAAACTGGTCGGAAAAACGGTGGTAGCCGATGAGCTCCAAGAAGCGACGCGAATACGCCTTCATCCCGCTATGAAGCTCGGTGAAAGACGTTCCGAGACAGATGTTCTCTACTATGGTCGTGAAACGGTTTCCGATGTAACGGTGCAAGGACATGCCGCCCGCAATGGGTTTGCCGCCGTCCTTGAAGCGCGAGCCGAAAACGAAATCGGCGCGTCCCGAGCGAATCGGCTCCACCAGCTCCGGAACTCGGTGGGGTGCGTACTGATAGTCGGGATGAAGGAGCACGACGATATCTGCGCCCCGCTCGAGAGCCCAGTCGTAGCAGGTCTTTTGGCTTCCACCATAGCCGCGATTTTGCGGATGCCGGCGGGTGGCTAGGTGGAGCTTCTCGGCAACCGCACAAGTATCATCCGGGCTTGCGTCGTCGACCACCAAGACTTCGTCATAGGACTCGCCAGGGATCGTCCGATAGGTCTTTTCGATGGTTCGCGCCGCTTTGTAGGCGGGCATGGTGACGATGGTTTTCACGTTTCCTCGGCGACGGAGTTCTTTTCAGAGTCAGTGTTATTCGCAAATATATGACGGGACTCTTACACGAAACCGGTGGCTAGCGCAACGCCTCTTGAGAGGAGTAGTCGGAGCTTGGCGGAGCGTTTTCCGGGTCGCGTTCCGGGTGGCTGGTACTTTCGACTGACACTCCCGGCCGAAGGCATTTTTCATGATATGGATTGATCGGGAACGAGGCTGAAGCCGAGTCGGGTAGCTTTGCGTCGGAGATTACTCAGGAGGCGTTGCTGGTATTGCCTTTCATAGGCGTCCTGACCGAGCTCAATGAACTCCTCTCCAGTCGCAAGCATGCGGAAGTAGATGGTCGCTATTTTACGGGCGGTAGCTGTGATGGCCTTTGGAGCACCTCGTCGCGATCGGATTCGTCGATAGAAAGCGCCGAGCGCGGTTTGGGTATTGCGGACAGCGCACGCGGCGAGGCGAAAGAGTTTTGCAGCACGACTGGAGCTCATTGGGGTGGCCCGGCGAAAGATTCGACCAGCGGACTCCTTATTATTCGGTGCGAGAGCTAGCCATGAGGTGAAGTGCTTGTCACTTTTCCACGGGCTCATGTCGCAACCGGTTTCTCCTACGAGCTGCAGAACGGCATAGCTACCTAAGCCGGGAACCCTGGTTAGGTCCACCCCCGTGAGTCCCAATAGAGACTCAGCGAGCGGAAAGCGCGGCCCGTTGCCGCTACGCGCTCGCCGTGTCCGTGGTTTCGGCTTAGGCCGAGCGTCCTGAGGCCGGGTCTCCAATTTGGACAGGCATCTCTCGATCCGCTTGTCACAGTCTTCCATTTTCTCTTGATAGAAATCGTACAACTCCACCGACTGTTGAAGAGCGAAAACATGCTCGCTCCGATAGTTACCTTCTAAGGCTTTCGCGATCGTGGCCTCATCGTTGTGGCAACGTTCATGCCTCAGTTTTGCTAGGTCACGAGGATCTCGCTCTCCTCTCAAGATCGCTCGGATGATCGCAAGGCCGGTGACTCCGGTCACGTCGCGCAGGACGTGTTGTAGCTGGAGCCCCATTTGGTTGAGCGCTTTGTGCATATGCTGAATGTGGCGAGCCGCTGACTCCACCAGCGAGCTTCGTTGGCGGGTGTATGCCCTTAGCTCGCAAATCGCCGATTCCGGCCGAAAGGTTTTTGGGAGTAGCCCGAATGTATGCAGCTGTTGCAGCCACTCCGCATCCGACACGTCTGACTTGCGCCCAGATACGTTTTTCACTTTGCGAGCATCGACCAGATAGACTTCAAATCCCTCGTCTTCCAACAACTCGTACAGTGGAATCCAATAAACTCCGGTCGACTCCATCGCCACCGTGCACACGCCGCACGCCTTCAGCCAATTGGCCAGCTCTCGCAGCGAGCATACAAAGCTCTGAAACGTGCGGACATGTTCGCCCTCAGGAGTGCGCCCCTTCGGGACTGCCGCCACGATTGACTCCGCTCCAATATCAATCCCTGCAGCATCTAGATTTACCGTGTCGAGCTCGTGCTCCAATTTTTTCCGTCTTGCTTGACGACTGCTTTTTGTCCTGACGCGACGTGCCATTTCTCGCTCCTTTCGGCGCAACCAGGAGAGAGGGGCGATTCAAAACATTCTTTCGAACGGGGTCATGCCTCGCGACATGCCACCACGGATACTCCCGCTAACCCTCCAGACCTTGCTGTCAAACGGGCACTGAGCACCATCGTACCTTCGGCCTTGACTCCCGGCTGCACTCGATCGGAGTCTACTTCCTCCCACAGATCTCAAAGGGTCAGTCTCCGATTACCTTCGCCCGCCCGGGCGATGCCATTGCTGTCAAGTTGACGAAAAACTAGCTGACCGACCCCCAAAATACTGGGCTCGAGCCCGTCCTGTGCCAAAACTCGGCCCTTTTGAAAGACCATGTCTGTAATTTAATGCACCGTAAAGTCTTAGCGTCATTTTATCAACACTTAATGGCGGAAGCACCCATGAGGTCTGTGTGAGCAGCAAGGGCTGTCCGATCGAACAACGGCTGCCTGACCAACAGTAGGATTTGCACATGGTACGTCATGATGGATCCGAAGGTAACACCCTCGAGCCAGACGATTGTAAAGCCCACAGCCTTTGGCACCGTCGCAAAACACAGACGCTAAGCTGCTGATTTATCGGCTATTTCAAGAGGGCCGAGTTTTGGCACAGGACGCCCTTAGGCTCTACAGTTACCCAAAACCCGCGGTCGACGTTCGAGAGCCGCAGCCGTTTCACCGAACGGCGGAGGACGGCGAGCTGCTGCCGAAGAGCGACATTGTCGAGAGCCAGCTCGCGACGAGCCTTGAAGGCGGAGATGAGAGCGCGAACAAACGACGAAATCAAGCAGGCATGGTGCCGGCAGACCGGAGACTAATCAAGTTTGGGGCGCCCGGATGAATAAATCGAAGGCACAGGCTCGGCGCTTGCCTGTCCGGCCGGAAGGCACATTGCCGCCCTCGGCTCGGTCGCAAACACAGACACTAAGCTGCTGATTTATGGGCTATTTCAAAAAGGCCGAGTTTTGGCACAGGACGCCGTGCTGGGAGAAAGCGGAGCGTTCTCTCCGAGAAGCCCTCGCAGTGCCAAATCGAAGTCTCCATGAGCCAGGCCGTGCAGGTACAACTCGGGGATCAGCTCGCTCACCGTCTCGCTCCGTCGCTTGAACAGCGGAAGCACTCGACTTTCGAACCTCTCCTCTACGTCCCGTACTCTCGGGCGACGAACCGTCACTGTATGCGGGTGCTCTTGCCACCATGCACGCTAGGTTCCGCGCACCTGTGCCTTCTATTTATTCATCCGCGCGCACCGAACTTGATTAGTCTCCGGTCTGCCGGGACCATGCCGGCATGATTTCGTCATTTGTTCGCGCTCTCGTCTCTGCCTTCAAGGCTCCTCGCGAGCTGGCTCTCGAGAATGTCGCTCTTCGGCAGCAGCTCGCCGTCCTCCCCCGTCCTGTGCCAAAACTCGGCCCTCTTGAAATAGCCGATAAATCAGCAGCTTAGCGTCTGTGTTTTGCGATGGTGCCAAGGGCCGTGGCCTTTACAATCGTCTGGCCCGAGGGTGTTATCTTCGGATCCATCATGACGTACCATGGTGCAATTCCTACTGTTGGTCAGGCAGCCGTTGTTCGATCGGGCAGCCCTGCCGCTCACACAGACCTCATGGGTGCTTCCACCATTAAGTGTTGGCAAAATGACACTAAGACTTTACAGTGCATTAAATTACAGCCATGGTCTTTCAAAAGGGCCGAGTTTTGGCACAGGACGGGGTACATCCCCGCGCGTGCGGGGGAAACCACGCGATGGGTGATGTAGTCACGATCCTGCAAGGTACATCCCCGCGCGTGCGGGGGAAACCATGGCCCAATGCCGGCCACTCGCACGGTAACGGGTCCGGTCTTCTTTTTTGCGGATCAGAGCCAGTCTTGAGGTACGATTCCGGGACTTGCCCGTTGCTCGACGGCAGGGAGGCGCTATCTTGGCTAAGTTTGCGATCTACGGCAACCGAAACCCGAGAGAGGTTCCGATCTACAGCCCAGCAGAGGCGGCTCACTATCTTCGGATTCCTGCGAATACCATTCGGTCGTGGGTATACGGTCGCTCCTACACGACATCTGCAGGAATTCAGCGGGCCGTGCCCCTCGTGCGCCCGGCGGGGCAAAGAGGCATGTTGTCTTTCGTCAACATGCTCGAACTGCACGTACTAGGTGCGATTCGGCGGGACCACCTTGTTCATATGAGGCAGATCCGGAGCGCTCTGGACTTCCTTCGACGACGATTCCACAGTGCACACCCGCTGATCGAAGAGGCGATGCAGACTGACGGCAAGTACCTGTTTGTCAAGAAGTTCGGTAAACTTATCAACGCTTCTCAAGAGGGCCAGGGCGCGATGGAGGAGATCCTCGAAGCTTACCTCCGGCGCATCGAGCGCGACGAGCAGGGCCTCGCGATTCGCCTATACCCCTTCACGCGTCGCGGAACTGACAGCCCGCGCTTTGTCTCGATCGACCCGTTAGTAGCCTATGGGAGGCCAGTGATTGCTGGTTCTCGTGTTACCACGGCGGACGTTGCAGATCGTTTCAAGGCTGGTGAGTCACCAGAGGATCTCTCGAAGGACTATGACCGGACCGCGGAAGAAATCTGGGAGGCGATCCGCTGCGAGCTCGACGCAGCGGCGTGAGCTTCCACCGACCTTCTTCATCGACGAGTGCCTAGGTGGCCACCATCTGTCCGCAGTTCTGCGGAAGGAGGGTGTTGACGTTCGGCTTGCTCGGTCCGAATTCCCTGCAGGAACTAGAGACGCCGACTGGCTTCCGATAGTTGGGAAACGAGGGTGGATCGTCCTCACCAAGGATCGACACATTCGGCGGCGCGAACTGGAACTACAGGCCCTTGTCAACGCTCGCGTGCGCGCATTCGTCCTAACGGTCAAGTCTTAATTTTCCTGTCAAATCTCCGTACGGTTCCCCGCGCTCGGTTAAGCTGCTGATTCCTCCGACGTGCCTTGCGGGAGAAGCTCGTTGCGAAGCTCCTCGACTTTCCTAGCGGCGAAGACATCCATCCTCACGCCGCGCCATTTGTTTGCGACGGCCAAGAGCACAGCGAACGAGAGTTTCATCGCGGCCTCCTCGGTGAAGAAGTGAGGAATGACCTTTGTGCGACGTTTGTGCTCTCCGAACGTGCGCTCAAGTAGATTCGACGTGCGAAGCCTTTTGTGATGCGCCGCAGGAAGGAGTAGCGCCTGAAGACACGCTTCGAGGGTCTCTTCCATGCGATCACCTCCCGACCCTTCTTCAGCCCTTGCTCGTAGCTGTTCGCATGGAACGACTCAAGGATGGCCGCCTTGAGTTCGTCGCGCACTTCCTTCGGAGCCTTGCCCAGGATGTTCTCGAGGCGGTGCTTCTGGCAACGTTGCTTGAGGCTTCGAGGGAAGACCTCTGCGATCGCTTTGAGCACTCCAGGATTCCCGTCCGTCACGATGAGCAACGGCTCCCTCATTCCTCGGGCCACCATCTCCTGCAAGAACCCCTTCCAGTTCTCGTAGGATTCTCGGTTGCCGACACCGATATGAAGAAGAACTCGCGTCCCATCAGCGCGATAGCCGGTCGCAACGAGGATGGGCTCTTTCCTCTCCGCTCCTTGGTGGTAGCGCAGGTACGTGCCGTCGAGCTGCCTTGGTGCACAACTCCGATAGAGGCCGAGAGCTCGCTTGGCCCCGACTCCCATCATCCGATCATCTCGCTATCAGGCATCCCGAGCGCCGTCATGGTGTTGAGAATCTTGCACCCGATCCTTGCCTCAACTCTCTGTGCCGCCAACCCTCTCGCTCGCATCGCTGAGCCCACGATAGCCTTGTAGCGATGGAACGTTGTCTCGACTTTGCTCCGTTTGCTGTAGCCCGATTCTGTGTGCCACTTTCGTTTGCCGAGCCGAGCTTGTGCTGCAATGTTGCGATTGCGCTGTCGGCTGCTCGCCGGCCCCGATGCGAGCAGGGCACCCTTGCGCGGCGGTATCAGCACCCTCGGCGAGCGATGAGCGCTGTGATTCTCGATTGCCTCATAGACGCCGCCGGCGTCGTATGCGGTGTCAGCTCTGGCCGATGAGACGGGACTGTCGATCTGTCCGACAAGCGATGCAACCCGCGATGAATCGCGGGCTCTTTTGCTCGTCAGCTCGCCGGCGACGACTTCGCCACTCTGCTCGTCGACACACAGATGGAGCTTGCGATAGTCCCTGCTCTTTTGTGCTCTGCGCAGCTGGCCGGCGTGGACAGCGAGACCGCTGCTGTCGATCAAGGTGTGCAACGGCGTCTTCTGCTTGACTTGGTAGAAGGGGACCTTACCCAGCTTCGCCTTGCGCCTCGAAATCGTGGTGTGATCGGGCACATCATTGTCTAGCTTCATCAGAGCGAACAACGACCGCAGCAATCCCTCGCTCTGCCTAGATGACAGATGAAACACCAGCCCAGGGTGACAGCCGTCTCGATGGCGTGGTTCGAGTACTTGCGTTGACGGCCCGGTTTCCTCCTCCTTGGCCGGGGCGCGTCCCAGTTCACAAGCTTGCCGGCGGTGAGCGAGACCCAGACGGTCAGGCTCCCGCGGTTGCGTAGACCCGCCTCATATTCACGCCAATTCCTCACGCGATAGGCCTTCTTCACATACTTCCGCTGAGTGCGTTTGAAAATGCTCATGGGGAACCTCGTATCCGCGAGTACAGGACAATTGTGGACCGAGATCGCGAGTTGTGCACCAAGGCAGGGAAGCACCAATAGTTATAAAAATTAGGTTTTCCTACAAGTCTCGCTGTTCATATTTACTGAAATCGACATTCATTTTCATCTTGACTCCACCCCCGAGTCATGCTTATATTGGTGCTGCACTGAAAGTGGATTTCATTTTCATAATTGGACCGCCGACACCATGGACGCTGAGACCGACTCGATGAGAGGACTGCGCCGCCTACTGTTCTTGTTGTTCGCCGTTGGCACACTTGGGACCGGGGGCGAACTCCTCTTCTTAGGTCATACCGAGGATCGGCTGCAGCTCGTGCCCTTGATCCTACTCGGGCTCGGGCTGCTCGCACTTATATGGATCGTCGGCCAGCCGCGGTCCGCCAGCTTCCTCGTATTCCGAGTCCTGATGTTCTTGTTCGTTGTGAGTGGGGTGGTGGGCCTCTATTTGCACTTCCGAGCCAACCTGGAGTTCGAACTCGAGATGTTCCCGTCCCTTACGGGCGTGGAGTTGGTTCGGGAGGCATTGACCGGCGCCCTCCCCGTGATCGCCCCGGCGACGATGACCCATCTCGGGCTTCTCGGCCTAGCCTCGACGTACAGATTGTCCTTAGGAGACTGATTTTGGATTTTCGACCGAATCATCTTGCAATTTTTTTCACGCTCTCCCTCGCGCTTCATGCCGGAGAGGCATTCGCCCAAGTCGGCACCAATGGCGGGGTCGTCAATCCCAACCTCGCCGGGAAGGAAGAGCTTGCCGACCTGCCACACCTCGACGAGAAGCTCGCGGAATCGATCCCTGGGGGACGCCCCTACCTCGACATGCTCGCGCTCCATCGCGTTCTCAAGGATTCCCTTAGCGAAGAACAGCTCAAGGAGCTCTACCCGCGGCTCTTCGTCCCTATCAATCTCAACACCGCGAGTCGCGAAGAAATCCTTCTCGTTCCCGGTATCGGCCCACGCATGGCCCACGAGTTCGAAGAGTACCGACCCTATCGAGCGCTCGTACAGTTCCGGCGGGAGATCGGCAAGTACGTAGATGACGAAGAGTTGGCACAATTGGAGCAGTACGTGTTCGTCCCCATCGATCTCAACAAAGCGTCCGAAGACGACATCCTCAGTATCCCAGGCGTTGGAAAACGCATGCTACACGAGTTCATGGAGTACCGGCCTTACCGCAGCATGGAGCAGTTCCGGCGAGAGATCGGCAAGTATGTCGACGACCAGGAGCTATCTCGCCTTGCGCGGTACGTTGAACTAACAGCCAACCAATAGCGGAGAACAACTTATGAAGACGTTCCTTCTTACTCTAAGCACAACATTGCTCTTGGCAGCCGCTGGTGCCGCCCAAGATGAATCGGACAATCAAGACTCCTCTCAACAAGAAAGTTCGGAAGAGACCAAGACCCTGCAAGAGGCCATCACCAACGCGAAGATCCGCGTGAGCGAGCTCGTGAATGTGGTGGCGACCCAAGACGCGCTCGAGACCATCCCGGGCTCGGCCATGCTTCTTGAGGGGGAGACGCTCGAGCTCGAGAAACAAGCGTACGACGATGTACATCGGATTCTTCGTCAAGTGCCGGGCGTCAACATTCAAGAAGAGGAAGGCTACGGTCTCCGCCCCAACATCGGCATGCGCGGTTCGGGCACCGAGCGCAGCGCGACGATTACGCTGATGGAAGACGGCGTCCTGATCGCGCCCGCGCCCTACACCGCCCCCTCGGCTTATTACTTCCCGGTGACCGGACGGATGTCGGCGATCGAGGTGCGGAAAGGCTCGAGCCAGATCAAGTTCGGTCCACGGACCAACGGGGGTGCATTGAATTTTATCTCGACTCGGGTACCGACAGAGTTGCAGCTCAACGCCGATCTAGGTTTCGGCGATGACCGCACCTTCAAGGGACACTTCAATATCGGCGACTCCTACGAGAACGTGGGGTGGATGTTCGAGACGTATCAGCTCCGGACTGACGGATTCAAGGAACTCGACGGCGGGGACAACACGGGCTTCTACGTACAAGACTATCTGGGCAAGCTCCGTTTCAACACGTCTCCGCAGGCACGCATCTTCCAGGCGGTCGAGATCAAGATCGGGGCCGGCAAGGAGGATTCCGACGAGACCTATTTGGGTCTGACCGACGGGGATTTCGACGCCAACCCGGTACGTCGTTATGCCGCATCTCAACCGGACAGGATTACCTGGGATCACGAGCAGTATCAGGTGCAGCACTTCCTCGAATTGCCGAGCGGCTTCGACGTGACCACCACGGTCTATCGCAACAACTTCGCTCGCAATTGGTACAAACTGCAAAGCATCCTCGGAACCGGCCTGGCAAATTTGTTCGACGATCCCGTTGCCAACGCGCACCAGCTCGACATCGCGAGGGGCGCGACGAGCGCTCCGGATGTTCTCAAGGTGCGGGCCAACAACCGCTCTTACTATTCTCAGGGCGTGCAGTCCGTCGCGGGCTTCAATGCGACCACCGGTGACGTCCGGCACGGTATCGAGGTGGGTTTCCGCTACCACGAAGATGAGGAAGACCGCTTCCAGCACGAGGACGGTTGGCAGATGGTTAATGGGATTATGAACTTCACTAGCCGAGGGGCGCCGGGAAGCCAGACCAATCGCGTGAGTGATGCATCGGCCGTCGCCTTCTTCGCCCAGGACCGGATCGTGTTCTCGCGGTTCACGATCGTGCCAGGATTTCGTTACGAGAACATCGACTTCACGCGGAGCGACTACAGCAAGACCGCTCCCGAGCGCACCTCGCCCGAGCGGGTCCGCGAAAATGCGGCCAGCGCCTTCATCCCGGGCGTGGGTATCACTTATGCGGCTCGACCCGGAATGCACCTGTTCGGCGGGGTCCACAAAGGCTTTAGCCCGCCCGGGCCCGGCGCCACTGCGTTCACCGAGGCCGAGGAAAGTATCAGCTACGAGCTCGGGTTGCGGGCTCGCAAGAACACGCTGGGAGCCGATGCCGTCTTTTTCTACAACGACTACAGCAATCTCCTCGGTGCCGACACCCTGTCCGCGGGTGGCACCGGAGAAGGAGATCTCTACAACGGCGGCTCCGCCCGCACCATCGGCTTCGAGGCGTCCGCCTTCTACGACATGGCGGCTCCCGAAAGCCGCTTGAGAGTCCCTATTCGTGGCTCGTACACGTTCACCGAAGGTGAGTTCCGCACGAGCTTCGAGAGTGATTTCGGCTCCTGGGCCGACGTGGAAGCTGGTGACAACTTTCCTTATCTCCCCCGCCATCAGTTCTACGGTTCGGTCGCAGTGGAAGACGAGAGATGGATCACCGGCATCAACGCCAACTACAACAGCCGTATGCGAACCCAGGCCGGTCAAGGCCCGATTCCGCCACTGCAGGGAACCGACGCGTTCCTCGTTTTCAACCTGTTCGGAGAGGTGGGCTTGGGACAGAACGTCCGCGCATTTGCGAACCTGCAGAACATCGCGGACTCCGCCTATATCGTGGCCCGCCGCCCGGCGGGTGTCCGCCCGGGCCTACCCCGAACGCTACTCTTCGGAATCAAGCTCGGAGTGCGCTAGCGACCACCTTTGGCTCGGTGGGCCCATTCTCCTCCCTGTGCATCGTCAAAACTGCTCCGCCCACGAAATCAGGGACTTACGCTCCGCTTGAATTCTGGGCCGAAGACGGCGAAACTCCGCCGCTATGCTCAACGTTGTTGTGTTCCTCGTCTCACTTGGCGTCCGTGCCATTCGGGCGATGTGTCGGCGCCGCGCCGGCCTGGTGTTGGAGAACGTCGCTTTGCGGCAGCAAGTGACGGCGCTGAAGAAAGAGCGCCCACGCCCACCGCTCGAAGACACGGAACGGGCTTTCTGGGTTGCCCTTCGAGGTTCGTGGCCCGTGTGGGCGAGCCGCCTGCTCATCGTCCACGCGGACACCGTGGCCCGTTGGCATCGCGACCGATTCCGACGGTACTGGGCAAAGAGCTCGCAGCGCCGCCATCCCGGTCGGCCTCGGATTGATGCCGAGATTCGTCGCCTCGTCCGCACGATGGCGCAAGACGGCTGGGGGGCGCCACGCATCCATGCTGAGCTCACCAAGCTCGGTTTCATCATCTCCGAGATTACGGTGTCGCGGTACATGCCGCGGCATCCCGCGGAGCCCGACCAGCTGAAGCGATGGATGACTTTCTTGCGCAACCATAAAGATGATATCGCCGCCATGGATCTGTTCACCGTGCCCACCGCGTCGCTCCGGCTGCTGTACGGCTTCTTCGTCATCGAGCACGGCCGTCGGAACATCGTTCACTTCAACGCCACCCTCCACCCGACGTCTGCTTGGGTTATTCAGCAACTGCGTGAGGCGTTTCCCTACGACACCGCTCCGAAATATCTCATCTTCGATCGCGACTTCATCTTTAGCGCTGCGGTCATCGATTTCATCAATGCAACGGGCACAAAACCCGTTCGCACTTCGTTTCGCAGCCCATGGCAAAACGGAACTGCGGAGCGGTGGGTCGGCAGCTGCCGTCGCGAGCTCCTTGAGCACGTCGTGGTTCTCGGCGCACGTCATCTCATCCGGCTCGTGCGAGCTTACATCAGCTACTATCACGAGGACCGTTGCCACTTGGGGCTGAACAAGGACACACCGAGCTTGAGAACGGTCACGCACCGACCGTCTCCTACGGCGAAAGTAGTCGCACTGCCGCGAGTCGGTGGACTGCACCATCGATACGAGTGGCGAGAGGCAGCCTGAGTCAGCTTGGTCGCTCGCGTTACTCGGCTGGTCGCCGAGAAGTTCGTCCTCAGCACCTTCCCTCGCGCGCTGACCACGCTCTCCAGCATGTGCTCGAGGGCGGTCCGGGCCCTAGAGCCCAGTCCCGGATTAATAATGATGATGGACAGGCGCTAGCCAACCTCGGGCATGAAGTGGCCGACCAAACCGTCGGTAACATTCTGAAACGCCACGGCATTCCGCTCGCACCAGAGCGTTGGAAGACCACGACGTGGAGGGAGTTCATCCGCTCGCACATGGACGTGCTCGCGGCGACAGATTTCTTCACCACGCAAGTGTGGACTCAGGGCGGGTTGGTGACGTACTACGTTTTGTTCTTCATGCACCTGGCTACCCGTCGAGTCTACGTCGCCGGCATCACGCCGCATCCGAACGAACAGTGGATGACTCAAGTGGCTCGCAACGTGACCATGGCAGATGTCGGCTTTCTGTCCTCGAGCCGATACCTCATTCACGACCGGGACTCGAAGTTCTGCGAGTCGTTCCACCGGACCATCGAGGCGGTTGGCGTCGCGCCCGTCAAGCTGCCCGCACGGAGCCCGGATTTGAACTCGTTCGCGGAGCGCTGGGTGAAGTCAGTCAAAGAGGAATGTCTCTCGAAGCTCATCCTGTTCGGCGAGAAGTCGCTCCGTCATGCGCTTAGGGAGTACGTTGTCTACTATCACCACGAGAGGAATCATCAAGGCAAGGAGAATCTGCTGCTGTTCCCAGCCAGCGACCAGTTACCTCAGTCCGAGCGCAAGGTGCGCTCCCGTGAACGGCTTGGCGGGTTGCTACGTTTCTACCATCGGGAAGCCGCATGAGTATTTTGACCTCACGGGTAGGCGGCGTTTGGAAAGGTGCAAACTGCTGACCCGCTGGGCTTTCGAGTATTTTGACCAGACGAGCACGAGCGCCGGCCGGAGCGGGACTTTGGGCCGAGCCGGTAATACGCTCCCACTTACGCTATATTGATCGGACATGAACTGGGCAGATGTTGCCGCGAACGTGATTCCGACTGGATTGGCGGCTCTCGGCGGCGCTTGGGCGGCCTTCCTTCTTGAGAGCAGTCGTCAGAAGCGCAGGCAGAAGGACAACCAATACGCGGCGATCAGGCTCGCTCACTTCGCCGTAATGAGCCAGTACCAAGAGCTCATCACACTACGGGACTCCTACTTGAGGGACCTCGAAAGCCAGGCAGATGCCTGGCTACGACTCCACCCAATGAGGCTTGGTTTCGCAGCGCCGACCGTGAATATTCCGGAGCTGGCTTTTACTTTCGAGAGTTCAGACCCGGATCTTCTGAACAGGTTGGTCGTAGGCGAGGCGCGATACCAGACGGTCCGAAAGATCATCACCATCAGAAATGACGAACACCTTGCGCTTCAGAGCCGCGTGGCCGCGCTTCAGGCGAAGGATAAGGATATTGACGGTGCCGAGGACGAGGAAACATTCAGTCGGATGCTCGGCAAGGACCTCATTGCACAGTTAAAGGCCATGACAGCAGAGCTGTTCGCTGCCAACCGCGATGCGATTCTTCTCTTGGAGGCGAACCTGAAAGACATCACGGCACTGTCTGCCGAACGCTTTCCCAAGCGCGGGCCTCCCCGGATTGAAGTCGTTTCCAAGGACAAGCGTGGTCAGGCTTCTGGTCATTGAAGCCAAGCACAAGAGAGCGCGAGAGCCGATCCAACTTCCAGACCACGATGTCCCCGGTATGCAGGTGGGTGAGGAGCCAGAGGAGTTGGGGCTGATCTCACCGTCCACCGGACGCCTTCTCGTGAAAGATGCGCTCGCACCCCGCCGCGTGCAGCGCCTCCACTTGCGCCGCCGTGGGTGCTTGCGCTGTTTACTGTTGGTGATGTGTACGCATCCCTTTACAAAAAAGGCGCCTACGCTCCATTTAGCCCGAAGCGAAGGTCACGAACGCTATTTTGGCTGTAATTTAATGCCCTGTGAAGTCTTAGCGTCGTCTCACCAACACTTAATTGCGGAAGCACCCTGTCACTCAAGCAACGCCTTGAGTAGTGCATCTGGTGTGTCGGAGTAAAACTGGATGTTGATCCGCGTCGCCATATCGTCGGAGAGTTGGAACAGTTGCTTCCTTGCCGACACTGGCATGAGCATGGTATTAGCGCCTTTCTCAACGGCGACTTCGATAATACCGACAGCATTGGCCAGTGGCTCCACCGAACCACCGAGATTGAGTGCGCCCACCACGATCAGACCACCCTTGGTGCTCTTCTCAAGTAGTCCGCTGCAAAGGGCCATAAGTGCCGGCAGGCCGAGCGACGTTCCGCTTCGATCGTTATCCATAGCACGGAGCTGTAACGAAAACTCGTGAGAGCGCGGATCGCGGTCTCCAACCAGTTGCTTTGACCTTGTATACAGGTTCTGCTCGGCGTATCTGACACTCTCGCGAAATGTAGGTGGAACCGGTGCATTCAGGATCTTAACCCCGCTCCCCTTGCCGACCGTCACCTCAAGTCGGTATAGGCTGGCGCCCGTCTCCGGTCCGCCTGGACTGATTCCCCAAACCTGTCCTGGCGGCAGTGGGTCTAGTTCGATCGCTTCGTCGCTATGCAGCTCCGGCGTCGACACGAATTTTTCCACGCCGTTTTCACCCATGGCGTAACTGAAGTGCGTGTTTCGGAACTCGCTCTTGAACACCCTGTGCCTTCTATTTATTGGGGATTATATACTAAAGTCCCCAAATAGTGCTTGACATTCTGGGGACTTTGCGATACGATTGCGTTGTACATAGGAGATAACGCAATGACTTACAACGCACCGGGAAAGCACTTCAGGAAGGGGATTTCGACCCGCGAGTTCTACCGGCTCTTTGACGAGAAGAAGGCCGAGGAATGGTTCATCGCCCAGCGGTGGCCTAGCGGGATCTGCTGCATCTACTGTGGCTCGACCAACGTGAACCTGAAGGCCAAGCACAAGACCATGCCGTTCCGGTGCCGGGAGCGGGAGTGCAAGAGGCACTTCAGCCCGAAGATGGGGACGTTCATGCAGTCCAGCCCGCTCGACTATCTAGACTGGCTATACGTGCTTTACCTCGTGGCTACAAATCTGAAGAGCGTTTCGTCGATGAAGCTTCATCGTGAACTCGGCAAAACGCAAAAGACAACGTGGCATATGGCACACCGCGTCCGCCGCGCACTGGCGCACGACGACAAGGGACTGTTCGAGGGGCCGGTAGAGGTTGATGAAACCTACTTCGGTGGCAGCCGCAAGAATATGAGCAAGTCGAAGAGGAAGGGCTTGACAGGGCGCGGGCCTTCGGGCAAAACTGCCGTAGTGGGGATGAAGGACCGCCGGTCCAACCGAGTCTCGGCAAAGGTCGTGGGCGATACGACCGCCGCCACTATCCAGGGCTTCATCCATAGCAATGTTACGACCGAAGCTCCGGTCTACACCGACGACGCCAGAGCCTACACGACGCTACCGAATCACGAATCAGTCCGACACTCGGTCTACGAGTACGTCAAAGGCGACATTCACACAAATGGGATCGAGTCGTTTTGGTCGATGTTGAAACGTGCCCACAAGGGGACATTCCACAAACTCTCTCCCAAGCACCTCCACCGCTACGTCGATGAGTTTGTCGCCCGTCACAACTTCCGCGAGCTGGATACGCTCGACCAGATGGCGTTCATCGCCTCGAAGATGGACGGAGCCCAGCTCCGCTATAATGACTTGGTGAGATAGACAAGATCATCAAAATCCTAGAAGGAGGACACCATGGCACGCAAACGTAAGGTAGTAACGGTACGGTTCCAAGGACGTTCGTGCCAAGGTGTCCAACTTGAGATCGAGGAGTCCACGGTTCGGTCCTCAACAATCAAACTCTCCGATGGCACTATCGCCAATATAAAAGTAGTCGCCACTGAAGCCTTCAGACTAAAAGAATTAGACAAGGATGGAAAACCGCTATACGTGATCAAGTCCGCGAATGTGATGTCTGTGGATGTACCGGACGAACTTCTACAAGATAAAGGTGAGACACAGTAAAATGCAAGCATCGATTCAGAATATCCAGACAAACGTACAAGGTACCCTCGATGAGATCTATTCTACGCACGAGGATGGCATCAGTCCCAATGCCCTTGAATACCTCCACGTAAATCGATGGCGGGATTTCGGCCTACACTCAGAGTCTGTATTTGAACAGGTTGTCCCAACAAGCGAAGTTAGCGCCACTGTATGCAAAGAGCAAAATGACCGCGCTAGGTTTTTCGACCTGCTCACACAGTGGGACCTCCAAAAGGGATTCAAATCGGCCCAGGACGAGATCGAGGCGTGTCCTGCGCACTTGGGCATCTTGGCTATGGGGTGGGATGCAGTTCCATTAATTATGGAGCAGATCGAGAATGGAGTTATGAACCACTGGTTCATGGCATTGGAGTTAATTACCTGCGAACAGCCAGTCCAGATTGAGGATCGAGGAAACTACCAAAAGATGGGTGAGGCTTGGCTTAAGTGGAGAAAGCAGAACTAAAATTCAGATCTGAACCATTCAAAACCGCCTTCCCTCGCCTTCCCTCGCCTTCCCTCGCCTTGCTCACAGCGGTTCGATTATCACGAGCGATCCTGATTGCCAGTACAACTGCATCGCTTGGGCGGCTGGCGAACGAGACCGGCGCTGGTGGCCCGAGCGGGCTACCTACTGGCCGGCGGGGATTGAGCATTCCAGTTCAAGAAATGCATTTATTGCTGCGTACCGGACCATTGGGTATAGCCAATGCGATGATGACAGGCTGGAGGACGGGATACAAAAGATCGCATTGTATGCGATAGTGAATCGGGTGGAGGAGGTCAAGCATGCAGCCCGGCAGCTTCCCTGTGGAAAATGGACAAGCAAGCTAGGTGATCGTGAAGATATTGTTCATCCAGAGTTCGACGACTTAGAGGGGCCTGTGTATGGCGAGGTAGTTTGTTTCTTGTCGCGTTCTATACGTGTTTAACTCGCTGTCTAGCTTCTCAATCTGATGGAGGGAACGATGAAACAGAAACAATCCGGACCCATTCACAGCCACGAGAAACCGAAGACCGTTGAACTTGTTCGCTCGACCTACCAGCCGACGAAGGCCGATATGGAGGAAGAATTCGCGCTCCGCTCGGATGGCAGCGCTGACTTGAACGACATAGACTCGGTGATGGGTGAACTCGGCAAGGCCATGACCCAGCCGGTCAACTTCCGTCGCATCAAGAAACCGCGCTCGCGCCGGTCTCCATAGGGGTGGTCGCTGGGGACTTTAGTATATAATCCCCAATAAATAGAAGGCACACCTGGCGGGCCAGACGATTGTAAAGTCTAAGGCCCTTGGCACGGTCGCAAACACAGACACTAAGTTACTGATTTATAGTCTTTTAAAAAGGGCCGAGTTTTGGCACAGGACGGGGTCGGAAGCCAGTCCTGCGGCGCGAAATACCCTGGATTCTGCGCGGATTCCAAGGGCGTCTAAGCTGCTGATTTGCGGTCTATTTCAAAAGGGCCGAGTTTTGGCACAGGACGGGATCTGACCGGCGAGGATGTGGTGGCGCTGTTTCTGGATGGGAAGACATTCGCCGAGGCAACGATGGTCGTGGCTCTGGGCATCACGCTTTGCGGGGAAAAACGCTTCTTGGGCTTCGTGGAGACGGACACGGAGAACGGGCAGGTGTTGACGCCGTTCCTGCGTTCACTGCTCGAGCGGGGACTCGATATCTCCCAGGGTCTGCTGGTGATCATCGACGGCGGCAAGGGTCTCCAAGCGGCAGTCAAGAAGGCATTCCGTAAGCGGGCCCTGATACAACGCTGCCAGTGGCACAAACGTGAAAACGTAGTGAGCTACCTGTCCAAGGGCGAGCAGGCGTCATGGCGCAAGCGGCTCCAGTGGGCCTACAACAGGCCGGAGTACGAAGAGGCCCTCACTGCGCTCGAGCAACTCCACGGTGAGTTAGAAGAGCGGAACCAATCCGCAGCTGGCAGCCTGGAGGAAGGCCTCGAGGAGACGCTGACGTTGCATCGACTCGGCGTGCACGCGGTGCTGGGCCGTTCGTTCAAGACGACGAACTGCCTTTGAGTCCGTCAATGCTCTCGTCGAGGAACGCTGCGCGAAGGTCGACCACTGGAAGAACTCGAGCCAACGCCAGCGCTGGTTGGCAACGGCGCTCGTAGACATCGAACCGCGCTTGAGGAAGGTGGTGGGCTACCGCCATCTTCCCAAGCTTCGCGAAGCTCTCAAGCGGGAACTGAAGATCGAGGCGAAGACATCAACCGTATCGAAGAAGAAGGTCGCTTAAACGTGAGCCGTGGAGAGTTTCAACTAAGAATGGGCTTGACTCTCGACGTCCTCTTTGGAACCTAGCACTTGCGCTAGGCACCCTGTGGGGTGCCCCGTAGCTCTTCGTTTGTATTTTTGGACACGACGGTATCAATGCTATCCTCGCCGGCGGTGAAGTCTAGACCGAAAACTAACTTCGGGCGCGTTGCTTTCTGGTCACTCTTCCTCGCCCTGTACGTTCTCGGTTCGTGCTTTCTACTCTTCTATCCCCTGTCCACCGCGCCCGGCTCGCAGCTCCCGGACGATGGCGACGCTCTTCAATCGGCGTGGATTTTGGCATGGGTCGCACACCGACTCCCGGAAGAGCCGACGAGTCTCTTCAATGCGAACTTGTACTTCCCCCACCCGCGCGGTCTCGCCTATTCGGAGCACTGCATCCCGCAGGGCATCCTCGTCGGGGTCTTGATGGCGCTCGGTGCCAACCTCGTGCTCGCCTACAACCTGCTGGCCGTGGGGATACTCGTCGCCATCGGCATTTCGGTGTTCCTCCTGGCACGAGAACTCGGTGCTGGGACGGCGGGCTCCGTGGCGGCGGGCGTCGTCGCCTCGTTGTGCACTTTCAACCTGGAGGAGGTCGCACGGCTCCACATTCTCTTCATGCCGGGGATTCCGCTCGGGCTGATGTTTCTGGTGCGTTTCTTCCGCACGGGGTCGTGGATGAGTTCGGTTGGCTTCGGACTGAGCTTCGTGCTGCAGGGTTTCGCGAGTCACTACTACTTGATCTCACTTCCCCTGTTCCTTGCTCCTTTCGGGCTCATGCTCCTCTACTGGTATCCGGAACGAAGGCGAGCTTCCGAGCTTGGGAAGCTTGCTCTTCCCGTAGCAATCCTGTCTCTTTTGTTTCTCCCCGTGGAACTCGTCTATCTCGATACGTTTCGCTCGTACCGTTTTGTCCAGGCCTTGCCCGAAGGGACCGATCTCGCCCGCTACGTCTTGCCCCCCTTCAATAGCCTTCTCTATGGGTGGTTCGAGACCAGGGCCGAGCTTAGCGGCGCGAACGAGCACTTCCTCGGATTCACTGCCCTCGCACTGGCGGCGATCGGCCTCGTATCGTCTCAACGCATGGACCGCGAGAACCGCCGACTCCTTCGATGTCTCACCGTGCTTGGTGTGCTCTTCGTGTTTCTCTCCGCCGGCGCTTACACTTTCGTGGGGGGACGCTATTTCGGACCTGGGCTCTACCGCCTCCTCTACGACTACGTCCCGTTCTTCAACCTTGCACGAGTGCCCGAGCGCCTCTCCGTCTATTTTTCCATGACGTTCGCGCTACTAGTAGGAGTCGGTGTTTCAAGGGTGACGGCCAAGCTCAGCTCTAAGAGTCTCTGGATCCTCTCGGCCTTGTTTCTGATTCTCGTGCCCCTTGAGCAGGCACGCATCCCCACTCGGCCCTACCCGCAAGTGCCGACGCCGGCCGAGCTACCCGAGGTCTACCGTTGGCTCAAGACGGTACCTGGCGATTTCGCGGTGGCGGAATTTCCGGTCTACGGCCGACGGCAACTTCGCTTCTACGGCTACGAGAACTACTTCTCGACATTTCACTGGAAACGACTTTTCTTCGGGCGACCGAGCTTTTATCCCCCGGCTCTCGAGTACCTGCTCTGGACGTTCCGACGATTCCCTTCCCCCGAGGCGAGTCGAGTGCTTCAATCGTTGGGGGTGCGTGCCGTCATCTACCATCCCCGTCGAGACTCGGTGGCAAGCTCTCAGGATGCCCTCCGGCGGCTGCGCGCCGACCGCAGCTACGACGAGCTCCGTAGCTTCGGGAGCGTGAGCGGTCCAGCGGAGGCGATGGGCTACGGTGATGAGGTCGTATTCGCCGTCCTTCCTGGGAGGATGCCGCCGCCACGTCTGAGGGAAGAGGCTCTCATTCCGAGCGAGGGCTTTCGCTTCGAGTCGTCCTCCAAGGCTGATCCTCGCGCGGTGATCGACGGCGACCTATTCACGAGCTGGAGCTCGATGGCCCCGCAGTGGAAGGGTCAGTACTTCGATGTCGATCTCGGCGCCGAGTTCTGGGTGAGCCGGATCTCGCTTGGATTCGTCTATCCGTATAGCGAGTTTCCTCGGGAGCTCGCCGTCAACGGCTATCATACGTCCCATCGTTGGGAGCGCCTGCAGCTTTTGGACGACCCCTGGGCACCCGCGCGGCTCGTCGCCCATCTCGTCCAGGATCCCGCTACGGCAACCATGGACCTCGTGCTCCGGGAACCGCGGAAGCTCGAGCGCGTGCGCCTGTTCCTTCAGAGAACCGTTCTGGACGACGCCATGCCCGAGTGGAGAATTCCGGAAGTAGAAATATTCCAGTCTCCGCCTCGAGAGGATTCTCAGTGAAGACACTCCCGGTCTTCATTTTCTTTATTTTTTCAGCGGTCGTCTTCACTGCACGGTGTCGCTGTGCCCTCATGAGTTCGCCGTTGACGATGGGGACCTCTGCCCAGATCCCATACGCGAGGAAGCGTCTCAACATCAAAGTCTCGCATTTGGTTCAGTGACGCTATCGTCACCGCCATCGCCCTTTCGCGAATCTGGCTTTTCTCGCTCGCCATTGAGAGAACTCTCAAGTGTCGCTGTCGATATCGGGTGGGCTGTGAGTGTCTAGCACCGGCCACTTCTTCGTCCGAACCTGGTTGGGCGGAAGTCGCTACCCCCGCTCGGTGTCCTGGCTGACGACCACGTCATCTGCCAGCCTCTTTGGAGTCGGTATCCCCTCACCCTGAAGCTTGCTGGGCGAGCATCGCAGACCTCCCTCGAAGAACCTTACTCGTTTTAGAGTCCGCCAGCCAGTCGTGACGTTACAGTAGAAGGGCTGGCTCGCGCGAACTCACTCCGAAGGCGTTCCCATGGGACAGAGAGTGTCAGAACCCCATTCTGTTTCACCAGACCCTACCTTCCGGCAACTTGTGTTGTGACGACACGGGCCGCCGTGAGACCGTACGCGCTCGGTGGATCCAATGTTGGCATGAGTAGTTTGATAACAAGCGTGCGTCCTACTGATGGGCGCTTCAACACGGAGTGCACCACACCGGCGCGCCATCGTCTGTGTGGTCGCGACGCGATCGCTCAACGAGCGTTCGCGAGCTGGTCGGCGAAGAAGCTCCACTGGTCGACGAGACCGACCACGGCGAGCGTGAGGACCGCAGCAGCAACCATCAGCCGCTCCGTTCGGCCGGCATCGACCCAGACCGATAGCGCCACGCCGGACATGAGGCAGATCAGCGGAGCGACAAACAGCGTTTCGTGGCCGTGAAGGAAGATGTCCGGGATCTTCGCTCGACCGAGTAGCAGGACGAAATAGGTCCCCAGCCATGCGGAGAGCACGAGGCGCGGGACGCCCTTACGGAAGGCCAAGTACATCCCGAGCCCCGCCAACGCCGGATACCACCAGCCGAAAAAGCTCCAGGTGCGGGATGCCGTCATCTCGAGGAAGCTGCGGATCGGGTACTGTGACTCCACTCCCTCGACGCCTCCGATGATGCGGCCGAGCAGGTCGAGGACCATCGGTAGAAAATCTCTGTAAAAAAGAATGAACGCAATGAGACCGCCCACAAGCCCCATCCCGAGAGTCGCGATGGCGCGCCAGCAGCGCGCGCGGCCGTCGCCCTCCGATCCGTAGAACACCAGTACCGCCAGCACGCCGAGAAGAAGGGTCGTGTTCAGGACGCCAGACACATAGGCGAGGTAGGAGCCGACCACGAGAACCGAACCTGCCAGCCAGGCTCGTCTTTCGGTAATCTGTGGCAGCCGAACGAACAGGTAGAGAATCAGCGCCAGATCCACCGCGTTCCCGAGCAGAGCCGGAAGAAACGCGAAGCTCAGCCGTGAGGAGTACGTAGGAATGACGACCATCGTCACTGCGGACAGAAGAGGTGCTCCCGCGAATGCCAGCCGCGCCGCAAACGCCCACACCAGCGCGACGGAAATCGTGGAAAGAGCCGCCGTTGCCAGCTTCAACGTCGTGAGGAGATCGTCATAGGCGATATCGAGAACGGCGAAGGGCAAATGGAACACGGGCGTATAGGGAAACGCATAGGTTTTCCCAAGCGCACCGGTCACCCAAACGCCGTGATCATCGATCACCGACGAGGGGGAAACGAGGAACTGCCCGCCCGCGTCGTGAACGAAGCCGACCAGACGGGCGTGGGTCCTCAAGTCCGGATAGTAGAAGTCCGGGTGGCTCACCAGCAGAGATCGAATCAGAAACGCCGCGAGCATGAGCGTCAAAGCACTGCGAACCGACCAGAACCGGTTCAGCACGATGAGGAAGACCCCGAACAGCGGCAGCGCGACCGACCATCCATGCAGGTAGCGATGACTCAGCCACGGATTCTGGAGTAGCGCGACCGAGAGAGGCAGGGTACAGAGGAGCGAGAGGGAGAGCGAACTCCGCACGCTCCATCCGACACCGGCGAGAGTGCCAAGCAGGACAAGAGAAAGGAAGAGCGGCTGCCACCTCGCCCAGCCGGTGAGTCGAACCCGTGCTTGCGCGCCCAGATCGAAGCGCAGCCAGTCCAGCTTCAGCCCCTTGTCCTCGCGCTCATGCGAATCGCTTACGATCGAGATCGCTAGTGGCCCATCCATCACCGTCACCGTCGCCTGGCGCTTGAGGTACTGCCCTCCCCGGCAGGAGAACTGGTCGATCAGCCGGCCATCGATGGCCACTTCCACTTGGGCGGTCTCGGAGAACACGCGGGCGAAACGGTACGTCGCCGTCACCGGTCCGCCGCTTACCGTGAGCGGCAGCTTTGCGGTGGCGTCGTAGCGCGTCCAGTGAGTGGCGACTTTGTTGACGATCTCGTAGTCCGGATGGAAGCCCTGGATGTAGGGACTGTCGCCGGGACCGAGATTCAGCCGGAACTCAAGGGGACCCCTCGCGCCGACATGGGAAGCAACGCCGACGCCGAGAAGCGACAGCAGGCCCGCCGCCGCAAGGACAGAAGCCAGGCGTGGCATCAATCCACGATGCGGTAGCTGCGGACGCGCTCCTCGAGACCGTTCCAGATGTCGGTCGGCGCATTGCCGTTGGCCAGGCCCCTCGCGATGAATCGACCCATGTCGAGGCAGTGATCGGAATTGTTGTAGTTGAACATCCCGAGGCGGCCGGTGAGGACGAGATTGTCGGCCACCTGGAGTCGCCGGTAGACCCGTCCGAGCGTTTCCCGATAGTCGACGGCGTAGACCGGATAGAAATCGCGAAAGCGTCTGGTGAAGCCGGTGAGGAACCGACACTTGCTGGTCAAGCCGATGTCTACCAGAGAATCGAGGCATCTGCCCACGAGCTCCTCGTCCGAGGCCTTCCAGGTCGCGTCGTCGAGCTCACACGTCATGTCGCAGCAGACCACCGTCTTTCCCGCCGGACCCAGCTCCTCGCTGAGCGCCTTCTGCTCGAAGAGGCGACTGAACGGGAATTTCCTCTCCGGGAAGAAGATCCAGTGGTCATTCAGTAGCCGGTCATGTTCCAGAACGAGGTAGACCAGAATGAGCTGGCGAAACCGTAGTGATGCCGTTTCCTGGTCCACTTCGCGATCGCCGGGATGTAGAAGTTCGGCCAACGCGTGGATAGGAATCGAGGAAACCACCAGATCGCAGGACAAGGACTCGGTTCCGGCGTCCCCATCAACCTCGACGGCCCGAACGCGCGCTCCGTCCCGCTGGATTTTCGTCGGCGTCGTCTTCTTGAGAATCCGCCCGCCGGATCCATGGATGAGCTCGGCCAGCCGCCGGGGAAAGTCGCCGAACCCTTTTCGCGGGTAGTAGAAGTAGGGCGCATCGACGTCGGGAGTGTTCTCTTTGAGCTTGAGAAGACGCAGGATGAGCTCGGTAGTACCCCCCGACGGGATGCGCGCCGCGGCCAGCTCGGCCGCGAGCGTCTTCGGGTCGCCCCAGACTTTCCAGGCAAGTGGCTCGAAAACCAGCTCGTAGACGCTGCGCCCGAACCGGCGAAGTACGTAGTCTTCGTACGAGCGTGGCTCGTGGCCGCTGAGTACGCCCCCGGTGAGAGCTATGGCATAGTCGAGACCCATCCGCATCGAGCGGAGTGGTCCCAGCGCTGGCAGAAGGCTTCTCATTGAAAGAGGATAGTCGAGGAAGCGATCGAGCAGGCGAAGTCGGTTCTGCTTTTCGTGTTTTAGAAGCCGTCCTTCCATAATGCTCTCAAGCTCTTCCAGCACACCGGGCACGATCGAATACATCTTGTGAGGACCGTGATCGAGCGTGAAGCCGTGACTCTCGAAGCTCGCGCACAACCCGCCGAGAACCGGAGCCCGTTCGACGATCGTCACCCGATGACCATCGCGGGAGAGATAGTACGCTGCCGCCAGGCCGGCGACACCGCCCCCGAGCACGACGATCGATCGGGACTCGCTCATCGATTCTGTCCGATGGTTCAGAAAACGGCTTTCCGGGCCACGACCATCGTCTGCCCCACCCAGTAGTGAAACGGCAGACGGGCGAGGCCGATACCGTGAACTACCTTCGTCAACAGCGGGCCGAGCGGGCCGAGGTACGGCTCGGCGCGTTTCGCGACGTAGCCCATTTCAAGGGTCTGGAGGTGGGCGCGCGACTCGACCGGCTCGAATCCGGTGCGCAGCAGAATCTCGCGAATCGTCACTGGCTCGAAGTAATAGAGGTGAACCGTCAGCAGAAAGGGCCAACGCTCACCGAGAAAGCGCGCCGCCCAGCTCCCGTAATCAGGAATTGACAAAGCAAGGATGCCATCGATTGTCAGGAGCTCGTTGGCGCGCAGAAGGGTCGCCTTGGGGTCGGTGGTATGTTCGAGGACATCCCACAGCGTCAGCAGATCGATGCTCCCCGGCTCGAACGGCGCATCGAAAAGGGTGCCTTGGTGCAGCTCGAGACCATAGTGATCGCGCGCAAACGCGCACATCCACCGACTCGGCTCACAGCCATGGGGCTCGTAACCTCTCGCCTTCGCCACGGACAGGAACGAGCCTCCTGCCGTGCCGATGTCCAGCACGCGTTTGCCGGGAAGTTTCGCCGCTTTCTCGACGCGATCGAGACAGTGGGCAAAGGTCCGCTCACGAAAAGCGACCTGGGAAACGAACTGCTCGTCCGTCGCATCCGAATAGCCCTCCAGGATCAAATCGCCCGAAAGTCGTGGCCGAACGTAGACGAGACCACAGTCGCTGCACCGGACGGCCTGGTCCATCAGAGGCTCGTCCGCCGAGGAGCGGAAGACGACATCGAGGTCGATCGGCTGGGAGAGATCCCGTTTCAACGGAATGACTACCTCGTAGCTGTCACCTCCACAAATGGCGCAGGCCACCTCCTCGAGCTGCGAGTCGCTCGGCTCGCGCTCCGCCAACGAGCTCAAAGGACTCTCCTTTGGAGAGCAGCCGTCTCGCGAAAGCCGGTATTGATAGCGTTCATCACCAGTCCCACGATAACGAGCCCACCCGCCAGAAGGACTAGGCCACCGACGACCAGGGCGTGAAACCACCGCGCGACATCCGGCAACTGCCCGTAAGTCCACAGAACACCGTAAGCCAGCGAGACGACCAGAAGCACCACCGCCATAAAGCTGAAAAAATAGAGCGGGCGATGGCTCCGGAGAAGCAGCGTGATGGTGATTAGAATCCGATATCCGTCCGCGAACGGACTCAGCTTGGAGTGACTCCCCGAAGGACGCTCCCGGTATCGGGTGGCGACTTCACGGACGACCATATCTTTGGCGAGGGCCTGCAGGGTCAGCTCCGTCTCGGTTTCGAAGCCACCGGTGATGAGCGGCACCGTGCGGAGGAAGTTGCGATTCATCACCCGATAGCCGGAGAGAACGTCGCGGAAAGACGTTCGGAAAACGAGGTTGATGATCCACAGGATGAAACGATTGCCGAACTTTCGTAGGTCGGTAAAGGCCTTGTCGCTGGCCGCCTGGTGCCGATCCCCAACCGCCATGTCCGCCTCGTCCTGGACGACGGGCTCGATGAGCTTGTGTACGTCAGCCGCCTCGTAGGTGTCGTCGCCGTCCACCATGACGCACAGGTCGCAGTCAACGCTGTCAAAGATGCTCTGGACGACATAGCCCTTTCCACGCCGCTTTTCACGTACCACTGCAGCACCGGACCGGCGCGCCACCTCGGCGGTGCCATCGGTCGAGGCATTGTCGAAAACCACGATATCCGCTTCCGGTAGCTGCACCCGGAAATCCTCGACGACTTTTGCGATGGTCGTGGCTTCGTTGTAGCAGGGAATGGCTACGGTGACGCGCGGTGTTTCTTCCTTCTCTCGATCCGGCAATGAGTGTCCTACTGCTCAGTGTGCGCTCACTCCTCGTTCCCGCCTACGCCCTTCGGTTAGGTCTCGACGAAACATTGGCGAAGTCGGACGCGCGCTGGCCGCCTCGCTGTTCCATCAACTCGACTCGGCTCCTCGCTTCGTCGAGGGCTCGCCATGAAGCACCTTGAGGGAACCAGGAATTGTATCGCGGGAAGAGCGCGAAGGTCAAAGAGGCGAGGCCGCCGAGGCGCTATCGCCGGCGGGCAAGATCAGGAGCCCAGAATGCCCTTGAGTGCACGTGGGTGCGAACAACGGATGCGTCTCGACTCCCGTCGAAAAAGAACGGCGCATCTCCCGTTCCTTGTGACAGTATCAGGTCACGCGGTGACCTCGCCTTGAGCAAGAACTTCTGCGAGGTGGTGATAGCTATCAATGGAACGTGGTCTGATCTGGCCAGAAGCGATGAGCCAGAACAGCAAGGTGACCGCCGCCGCCGCCGTGTTGGATGATGCCTGTGTTTTCGTGCGTCGTCGGAACTCGCGATTCAGGTTCTCCAAGGTGTTCGCGAGCCCCAATGCGTCGAGGCTTCACTCACCGCCGGCTTTTGGCTGGAACAGCAGCGATACATTTGGAGGGCGGCGTTTCGACATCATCGTTCCCCTCGCCGCTCTAGGCTACGTAACGCTGCTGGAAGGTGCGATCGCTGCTCCTCTGGCAGTCCGCGTCCTGTGCCAAAACTCGGCCCTTTTGAAATAGACCATAAATCAGCAACTTAAGTGTCTATGTTTGCGACCGGGCCAAGGCGGCGCAAGGGTCTTGAGTTCGTTTGTATTTTTGGACACGACGCGAAGCAGGTATTCACCGGAGGTAAAAGAGCGCGCAGTGCGGATGGTTTTCGACCAGCAGGCTCAGCACGAATCTCAGTGGTCAGCGATCTCATCGATTGCGTCGAAGATTGACTGTACGCGGGAAACGCTACGCACGTGGGTGCGGCGAGCAGAGCGTGATGCTGGGAAACGAGCGGGACTGACGACGGACGAGCGTCAGCGGCTGAAGGAGCTTGAGCGAGAGAACCGTGAGCTAAAGCGGGCGAGCGAGATCCTTCTCAAGGCGTCGGCGTTTTTCGCCCAGGCGGAGCTCGACCGCCGACCGAGGTGAATGTGTTGTTCGTGGACGCGAACCGTGAAAAATACGGGGTCGAGCCGATCTGCCAGATGCTTCCGATCGCCCCGTCGACCTATTACGAGCAGAAAGCGAGAGAGAAGGACCCAAGCCGCCAGCCAGTGAGAGCGAAGCGCGACGTCCAACTCTGCGGCGAGATTCGTCGTGTACGGCAAGAGAACTTTGACGTGTATGGCGTGCGCAAGGTCTGGCGTCAGCTGTGCCGTGAGGGCCGCGACGTGGCTCGATGCACGGTGGCCCGTCTGATGCGTGAAATGGGTCTCCAGGGGGCGGTCCGTGGACGTCGATTCAAGACGACGAAGCCGGATTCGAGCGGCGCTCGCCCGATGGACCTCGTGGAGCGCGACTTCAACGCCACACGCCCGAACGAGCTCTGGGTTTCGGACCTGACCTACATCGCCACGTGGCGCGGCTTCGTGTATGTCGCCTTCGTCATCGACGTCTTCGCTCGACTCATCGTCGGTTGGCGAGCGACGACATCGTTGACTGCCGGCATCGCTCTCGATGCGTTGGAGCAGGCGCTGCACGAGCGCCGACTAAACCCAAAAGATCCATTGGTGCATCACAGCGATCGTGGCGTGCAGTACGTCTCGATCCGTTACACCGAGCGGCTCGCCCAGGCGGATATTGAGCCGTCCGTCGGCAGCCGAGGCGACTCTTACGATAACGCTTTGGCTGAATCCATCATCGCCCTTTACAAGACCGAGGTGATCCGTCGACGCGGGCCCTGGCGTGGTCCTGAGGATGTCGAGTTCGCCACCCTCGAGTGGGTGCATTGGTACAACACGCAACGACTCTTGGAGCCGATCGGAAATGTCTCCCCCGTCGAGTACGAGATGAACTACTATCGGTCGCAGGAAGGCTCGCTTGAGATGGCGAGACTCAACTAAAACAGTCTCCGGAAAACCTGGAGCGGTTCACAACCCCGTCAACCCAGGCATGAGCTTCCACAGGCTCCACAAGGCCAGGGACAAGAATTTCTGGTCGGTGCGGGTTAGTGGCGACCTCCGGCTGATCGTGCACAAGAGTGAGACGAGCCTCCTGCTCTGCTATGTCGACCATCACGACAAGGCGTATGACTGGGCGGAACGGCGCCGACTGGAGACGCACCCCAAGACGGGTGCTGCCCAGCTCGTGGAGATTCGAGAAACCGTTCAGGAGATCCTCATCCCGACCTATTTTGGAGGCACCGAAGTCAGCGACGGCCAAGCTACCGCTGTTTGCAGAAATGTCCGATGACGACTTGCTGACCTACGCGGTGCCACCGGAGTGGCTGTCAGATGTGCGCCAGGTCGATGAGTACAGTCTCCTCTCGCTGGCCGACCGACTACCAGGCGAGGCCGCCGAGGCGCTCTTGGAACTGGCCACTGGCGGCAGGCCGATTCCGCCTCAGCCGACCGTACCGGTGATGAATCCGTTCGAGCATCCTGATGCGCAACGCCGATTCCGCGTGATGAGCAACGTCGAGGAACTTCAGCGCGCCCTGGAGTTCCCGTGGGACAGATGGTCGGTGTTCCTCCATCCTGAGCAGAGGCAGCTGGTTGAACGACACTACACCGGGCCCGCAAGGGTTTCCGGCTCCGCCGGCACGGGGAAGACGATTGTGGCGCTGCATCGCGCCGTCTTCCTGGCCCGCGCCAACCAGAATGCGCGCGTCTTGCTGACTACGTTTTCACACACGCTGGGTGCTTCTGCCATTGAGTGTTGGTGAGATGACGCTAAGACTTTATGGTGCATTAAATTACAGCCCAAATAGCGCTCGTGACCTTCGCTGCGCGCTAAACGGAGTGTAAGCGCCTCTTTTGCAAAGAGATGCGCACACATCACCAACAGTAAATGGCGCAAGCACCAGCAGGAAACGCTCGTTGGCCAGCCCTCGACCCTACCGCGCTCGTACTCCTACCAGTTGGTCACGCGATACTTTGTCTTGTATTTACGGTGCACTCTGGTGGATTTGCGCGCGGCGTCGAAACGGTTGCCCGAGTCAAGACGGATTCGTGCACAAACGCCGTACCCTTGGGTCCGTTACTCCAACACTACTGACTCTCGAATGCCGAGACGCTCGAGCTCACGTTCGAAGAGTGCGCGTTGCCTTTCAGAAAAAGTACCATCGCCGCCTTCGAGCTCAGGCTGCACGACGACGAGCGTTTCGAAGCGGTAGAGTTCAGCCGCGACCGCGACAAGGCGATCGGAGAACCGGCCTTCACGAGCGCTCTCGTAGACGACGTCGAAGCCTTCAGGAGATGGCGAAGCAGAATCTCGCATCACAAGCACTCGGAAAGCGATATCGTCATCTAAGATGACATCCTCGATTCTTGCGTCCGGACTCAGAAACACAACACGACTCTGCCGCCTCGGGCCGGGCGCAAACAAAAAAGCTCCCCCAATGACAGTGTCCGGAGTGGTTTGCAAAGAGATCTCTTCAGTCGATTCTGGAATCACGCCGCGGTGGAAAAGCCACCGCGGTTGCGCGCTGTCGTGTGCGATCGAAAGGAGCGTCTCCCCATCCGTAGACACCGTCGCCGCAGCATCGCCCCGGGCGACGCGGAAATCGAATAAGGCAGGTCCGTTCCCCGTGAACTGCCACGACCGTTGCTGTTGGGTCGAGCCAGCGAGCGTCGCGTTTCGGAGCGTGAGCGAACTCGTGTTCTCCCCATCAAGAAGACGACGGGTGAGCTGGAGTTGTCCACAACTTTGGTTGGCGGACTCTGCGGACACGCGTTGCCAGCCGACAACCCCTATCATCAGTGGCGCCATCGCCAATCCCAGCGTCCAGGCTATGCGTCCTGGCAGGAACAAGGCGCTCATCAACAGCGATACGATGCTTACCGCGGCAACGGCCACGCCCCATCGAAACGACGCGGGTCGATAGGTCAGAGTTACTTCATGGTGGCCGGGAGTCAGAGCAATGGCGCGGAAATTCATGTTTGCCTTCAAGACGGGAACTACCGCCCCGTCCACCTCAGCGCTCCATCCCGGGTAGAATGTTTCCGCGAGCACCAGATAATTGAAGTGAGGCGAACGCGTCCGAACAACGATGCGCTCGCCCTCGTGTGCCACGAGCTCCACCATCGGCTCCGTATCCGAACCGACTTCCCCACCAACTCCTTCATCGAAAGCGCACAGAGGCTCCTCGTTCAGAATGACCGTTCGCCGCGGATCGAAGCGAGAATCGAGCAGCTTGGACGTAATCCCTGCCTCGCTCGGAAGGACGATCGCGGCGTCCGCGAGCCACGCGCGTGGTAGCCACGACCGGTCGCGAAACAATCGCACTTCATCGTCGTACGCCAGCTCGAGCCATTCTGTATCCGGATTCTGCGCGCCCTGCGGCAATACGAAGTACTTGATGTTCCACAGACGCGCGAGCGTCGTAGGTCGGAAACTCTTTATTGAGAGCCAGTTGCCGGCGGCATCGGAGCCGATGACCGTGCTCGGGTTCGCCCCCGCCATGTATCGATTGACCCTCTCCATGTAGCGTCCGACCTGACCGGGCAGAAGCGAGTGATACGCCGCGACATCCTCGATTCCGTACGCGCCGAGCGTATTCGGCCAAAATGGCATGTCATAGTTTCCCAGAAGACTCGCGACGCGAAACTGGTCTGGGTCTTGGTCGAGAAACGCGATGCTCGGAAACTCGGGGAACATCGGCAAAGCATCAGGATCCGTTCGCGGGTTGTATATCCGGGCGTACGAGAATAGTTCAGCCAAAAGCACGCAAGTGACCGTGGTAGTGAAAATCAAACGAGGCATGTGATGTCGACGATATAACTCGCCGGCGACGGCAAGTACCGCCGCGACACCGATCGCGCCCGGAACGCGGACGAATGACCCAAGTTCCCTTGAGCCGAAGGCCCACGCCGCCACGAGTCCAACGACCCCGACGAGAGCGAGCACCGGCGCAAGCGTCGTCTTCTGATCGAGGAACCGAGACATCCCGATTCCGGACAAAAGCGCCAGACTGAACGCCGCGAGAGAGATGTGGGTGTGGATATATTGGAGGTTCTCGAAACCAGGGACCCACTCGTAGAGTAGAACCAACACGGGGCTCCCGGTCGCGATGGCGACTCCGAGAATCGCTGTCGCCGCCAGCCCCCATGCTGCCGCACGACGGTCTCGCCCGAATGCTCCCGGAACAAAGACTAAGGCGGCGAGCCCAATGTAGAGCTGGCTACGGCTGAACCAGGGAGAAAATAACGACGCAGCGACATCGGTTGCGGGGAGCTCCGAGGCAACGAGATTCTCCAGTGGCGTCGTCGGACGGTTCGCTTGCTGAATGAGCTCGAACGCCGGTAGAAGGAAAGGAGCCGCAAGAGAAGCGCCGAACGCCACTGCCGCAAGGCACAGTGCGAGCCTCGTCAAGCTCGCGCGGACATCAGCGTTTTGTTTCCAATGCAGCTGGACCAGCCGCACGACGCCGTACAATCCGGCTCCGGAAAAATGAAGAAATATGTCAGGAAAGTGTCCTGCCAGGAACTGCAACGAAACGGCGAGCGACAATCCGGCCACCCATCGCAGTTTGCCGGTCGTGACGATGCCGTCAACGAAGTAAACAAGCAGCGGAAACCAGACGAGCGATGGAAGGATGAAAGAGATCTCGGCCCGGTGGACGAGACTAGGTGTGAACGCAAAGGCGATCGCGCCGAAGCACGCACCACCGAGCCTCGCACCCAATCGGCGGAGCAAGACGAACGCGAAAATCTCCGCTAGGAACAGGTGCAGGAGGATCTCCGCGTTGCGCGCCGTTTCGGGCTCGGCGACGGCGTAGACCCAAAACGGTGGATAGAGCATGCGGCTGAAGCCGCCTGCCAGATGCGGAACGCCACCTCCGGCGTATGGGTTCCACAAGACCAATCGTCCGTCCGCCGCCCCGCGTGCCGAAACGAGGTCCAGCGCATAGCCATCGAGGACGGCGTCCTTGATACGAGAGTTCGTAACTTCGGTGACTTCCGCCGCGCGCTTCCACGGCTCGAGGTCCCGGTACACCCAATCCGTCGGCAATAGGAGTTGTCCTTGGAACACCTCCCAGAAACAGAGACACGGCACCAACACCAGCAGGGCGAGCACAATCACCGTGTCGCGTTTCACGCCGCGACAATTCTACCACTCCGCACGCAACCGTGCTCCGAAGTGGTCGTAGGGACGGAGCGTGCCATCATGCGCTCGGGTAGGATAAGGCACGTCGACCTCTTTGTTAGCCAGACGAACAAAAAGCGCGAGGAGTACTTGTCTTGGAGACTGGAGGAGCTCGAGCTTGCGGCGCTGATGGTGGATGATCTGGAGGTTGCCGGACACATCGTCGTCGTAAGTCTCGGAATGGTGCTTCCGCTATCAAGTGTTGCTACGCGGCTGCGGGCAGTGGTACAGGTGCGGAAGAGACCGGGTTGCGCGCCCCAGTGAGCAGGAAAACCTCGATCCGCGACCACAAAGGAATCGTCGTCGCCAAGAAGATGTCTCGAAAGGTGAGCCGTCGCGTGGTCAGACCGGCCTGCATAGCCGGAGTTCGGATCTCACGTCCGAACTTCAGAGCTCCGTGCGGTCGGACGAAGTTGTAATAGCAACGGAGCAACTCCAGGTGCTCATCAAGCCTTTCCGTCGAGCGACCGTGGGAAAGCGTTCGTCTCTAAAGGTATGCCGAGCTTTGCCGGATGGTCAAATTCAACCGCTCGGTGAACGACGTGTTCAATGTTGAGGAGTCCTCGGAGTTATTGAGCGCGTCATCAAATCGCCACGCGGCTCCGTGCAGCGCTCTCCGTTCGACCTTGATGATACGATTGTTCCTGCGCGTCTTGAGGACCTGGCCGTAAAGACACGCTGGCCCGAAGAAGCGACGGATGACCTTCTGGTAGAATTCGAATCCATCCGTGACGATCAGGGGAAGACGCCCGAAATTCATCCGCTTCGAAAAGTCGCGAAACAGAGCGTGAGTGTTCCGGTAGCTTCGTCTTCCCGTCACCGTCGATGGCCAGAGCCGAGACCAGACCTCGATCGTAACGAAGACCCAACTCGGTGTCTTCTTGTTGCCCACGAACGTGCGAATCTCGTCGGCTTGAAGCTCTTCGGCAGCGAAGCCAGCGATCCTTCTGTGATTGAATCGACGACACACTTGGGCTGCCTTCTTGAGCCAGCGGGCGACGGTGTTCCAGGCAATCCCTTTGATCCGGGAAATCGCGGAAATGCTGACACCCTCGACTCTGAGAGCGATGACCCCATCGAAAGTAGCTCTTCGATGTTGGAGACGGTAGTAGGGCGTGCCTTTCGTCGAAGAGAACGTCTTTCCGCACTCGCCGCACCGGTATCGACGGCGTTTCCCGGACCTCGTTCTGTAGAATCCGTTGTGAATAATGCTTCTGGAACCGACTTTTCCATACGACGGACATGCGGGATTGAGACATCTGCGATTCTTCACTTCGGCTCGGCCCTGACGATGAGAGAACTGTGTCTTCAGAATTCTGGTTCAAACTCTAGCACGCGAGCGGGTTACGCGGCGGCCACCAACACTTGATGGCGGAAGCACCGTTTGATAAGCTCGCAACACTTGATGGAGAGACGAACCGGCACGCTTGTCCTGATGCTGCTAGCATTTGGCGCAGCTTGCAGCGACTCATCGAGCGCGCGCGCTGTTTCCCTTCTCGCTCCTTCTCAGCCTTCCATGGAAGTGGAGTTGGAAGGAGAATCCCGAACAGCGTTGGACGGATCGCGGTGGGTGTCCCCGCTAAAGGTACCGCAGAACGCCGTGCTCCAGTTCTCGATGGCCGTATTAGGCACACCCAGTGCCGGTCTGCTTGCGACAGAGTTCCTGATCGAGATCGAAGCCGATAGCAAGCGGAGCCGCGTGTTCCGCGAGACCCTTGCTGCACAGGAGGGGAATCGTTGGAACGACCGCATGGTTGATCTCACTCCGTGGGAGGGGAGAGCGGTCTCGCTGGTATTCACGGCGTGGCCTGTGCTGGACGCCTCGAGCGGCGCTCATCCGCAACCACTTGGTCCGGTATGGGGCGATCCGGTTCTTGCGAGCGTGCCTGCGAACGCCAGGTTGGGGCAATCGGTCGAGCTCTTCAATGATTGGCATCGCCGACCCGGCCGGACGCACTCGGTAGGCGATACGAAGTTCAGCCACGACCGCGGCTTCTATGAGACTCCTTTCGAAGTGATCCTCACCACCGCCACCCCCGGCGCAACGATCGTCTATACCACCGACGGCAGTAAGCCGAGCGTGAGTCATGGAATCGTTGGCAACAAGGTTCTTGTGGACAAAACGACCGTCCTTCGAGTCATGGCGTACAAACCTGGTGCGACGAGCACGAACGTTGACACCCATACCTATATCTTCCCGACTACGGTGAAGGACCAGGCGACCTTGCCATTCGATGATCCGGCCCAGTTTCGCTCCTTCAATATGGCTCCGTACGCAGATCTCGACGTCGGGATCGATCCCGATGTCGTGAATACGAGCAACCAGCGGGAGTTCGTGGAAGGACTGACGTCGATTCCCACCCTCTCCATTGTCATGGACGTGGACCATCTCTTTAATGAGAGCCAAGGGCTCTACTTTGGAAAGGGTCCACTGACCCGTCCCGCCTCGGTTGAGCTCCTCTACCCCAGCAAGTTTTCCGACTTCGAGGGTTTCCAGGTCGATTGCGGAGTTAGAATGCATAGTTCGACGCTTCCCAAGGAAAAGCGATCGTTCCGCCTGGTCTTCAACAAAGACTTCGGTCCGGGAATGTTGAGATATCCTTTTTTCGAGAGCGCCGTGCACCATGCCGAATCTGCAGTGAAAGAATTCAATACCGTCGTTCTTCGGGGAGGGAGGCAAGAAAACTACTCGAGAGGTGAGATCGGTGATACCAGCGAGTTCACGGTCTATGTCCGCGACCAACACGTTCGGGACTCGCAGCTTTCTTTGAGCGGTAACGCCGCGCGCGGCATTTTCGTGCACCTATACCTGAACGGGACTTACTGGGGCGTATATAACGCGGTGGAGCGTCCGGACCGGCGTTTTCTCGCTTCGTACTATGGTGGTGACTCGGCGGACTGGTTTGCTGTCAACCATTCCGGCGTAGTCGGCAAGCCGAACCACCCGCGCTGGTATATCACCATGTACCGTTATGCGCGTAAGCACGACCTCTCTAAGCCCGCAAAGTACCAGGAGATGAAAACCCTATTGAATACGGCCCAGTTTAGCGACTACATTCTTCTGAATTGGTTTTCCGGTACAGGAGATTGGGGGCAACAGAATTGGTACGGAGGAATTCGGATTCACCCTCCCGGTGCCGGACTGTATTTCTGCTGGGATGCGGAGATAAGCTATGGGTTCTTCGACAAATCCGGGCATGACTCTTACGGGCACGCGGGGGCTTGGGTTCCGCCCAAGTTCGTGTCGGGCGGAACGTCCGTGCTACACCAACTATGGAAGTCATTGGCGGACAGCCCAGAGTTCCGGCTGGAGTTCGCGGATCGCGTCTACCGCGCCTGCTACAATGACGGTCCCCTCGCGGACCATGTAAACCAAACCAATTTTCGAAAGCTAGCGGATTATGTGGAAGCGGCGATGTTTTGTGAGTCTGCCCGTTGGGGCGACGCGGGTCCCGGAAGGGAGAATCGTCCTCGCACGCGGGATGTGCATTGGAATCGGGCGCGGGACTATGTTCTAGACTTGATGGACGGAAACGTCGAAAGGTTCATTCGGGCGCTTCGAGACCATGATTACTATCCCACCCTCGACCCGCCGGTGTTCGAACGAGCTTCTGACAGCATCACCATCCAGCGCCCAGCGGGAGCGGAAAAGGTCTACTACACCCTCGATGGAAGCGACCCACGAAACCCCACAGCACACAGTTTCAGCGAAGCCGTTTCGACGATTCCTTTCTCTCCCAATCTCAAGGGACGTTCACGGCGGGGCGACGAGTGGAGTGCTCTGAACGAATACGGGACTTGGGAACGAGATTAACGGTACAGCGATTCGAGACCGGCGGGGTCAGCCTTAGTAGTAACCGTTGTTCCCCGTCCTGTGCCAAAACTCGGCCCTTTTGAAATAGGCCATAAATCAGCAACTTAGTGTCTGTGTTTGCGACCGGGCCAAGGGCCGTGGGCTTTACAATCGTCTTGGGCGGGCGGGTCGTCACCATGCAGATGACCACCTAGTCGAGAGCGAATATCGAAGCATGTTCCTGAAGCTGTTTCCATGCTACGCCGGTCGAGCCCGCCGAGGGGCTACCGTCGCCGGCGACCATCTACGCGGCACGGCAGTAGTAGTTGAGAATGCCCCCAAGTCGCTCTCGCGACACGATGGGGCCAGCGTCATTCGCGCTTGCCGGCAGAGGTGTGAGGAGCTCGTTGCCGAGACCTTGGTGGTTCCGTTCTGTGTGATAGTGCACTACATATTCGGTTATCGCGGTCCGCAGGTGTCGCTCATTGAGAGGTACGAAGCGGTCGAGACACTCTCGACGTATGGAGGAACGAATCTTTCCGCGTATGCGTTCAGATTCGGACTATTGGCGGGAAGGCGCAGGGGCTTCACGCCTGAATCTCTCAACAGCCCACGTAGTTCAGGACGGGCTGGCCGCCAACACTTAATTGCGGAAGCACCAAACGGGGAGAAACAGATAGGCCGCGCCTACGGAGCACCGCGCCAGCCCTCGACCCTACTGCCCGCGCTGACGTTTTCCGACCTGCCGCGAGCTTCTCCTCCCTCAATCTCGCCGCATGAGCTTCTGCTGAATCCTTTTTATACCGAAGGGAAACGGAGGGAAACTTGCGACGTGCTCCCGCAGCTCACCCAAGACCGGATATCGATCCCGCACCGCGACGAGCTCGTGATGGGGGTTCTCGTCGATGAACTTCGGCCAAGGCGCAGAGTGGCTGACGTACCACTTGTCATCGAAGGGGTAAGCCTTGAGACGTGTCTTCTTCTCATAGCGGTTCACGCAATAGAATGAGCCGCCGGACGGGAGCTTGTCTTGAATGTGACCGATATAGAAGGAAACCGTGGGAAGGTCCATCTCCATCATGGAGCGAGTATTGATGACGAGTCCGAAAGAGCCTTGTGGGAGCCGCTCGATGAGCTGTCCAGGGAGCACGAGGAAGTCGGCCCCGAGTGCCCGGGGATCGATGCTCTCCAGCCGCAACCGCTGCTGCGGGTCGGTAGCGCGGATTGCGTGCATAAGGCTTCAGACGTAAAAGCGGTGTCATCTTGACCGCCATTACTCGTTTCCCAGTCGCTGCTGGTTCACTGGGCTAGCCACGCGCTGAAACGCTCGTTCATCGTGTCCATGTGGTCGCTCTACCTGTGCTCCGCAAAAAGTCAATCCGGCGTTGATTGCGCGTTTTGGACCTGCTATGTTCGTCTGCTTCTGGCCGATCTTCTTTCTTGCGGATCACAGCCGTTCCCCGTCCTGTGCCAAAACTCGGCCCTTTTGAAATGACCACAAATCAGTAGTTTAGTGTCTGTGTTTGCGACTGGGCCGAGGCGGCGCAAGGATCTTTGAGTTCGTTTGTGTTTTTGGGCACGACGCCTACGGAGCGTACTTCGACAGTCGCGTCGACGGTCTCGGGATGGAGCAGGTCCTTACCGCACCGCGCTCCCCGTGGCAGAATCCATTGGTCGAAAGGATGATCGGCTCTATTCGATGTGAGTGTCTCGACCATGTAATCGTCCTCGACGAGCGGCACCTGAGGCGAATCCTACGCAAATACGTCGACTACTATCATTCTTGCCGAACGAGTATTGACAAGTTAATGAAAACTCGGCTGATCAACCCCCCAAGATGATGGGCTCGAGTCCGTCGTGAATCTGGCATGTTGGGGGTCGGTCAGCCGAGTTTTCATTAACTTGTCAATACCGGACAAAGGTCGATTTTGGATAGCGCCGTAGAGCGGTTCGTCACCATGCCCCAATCTCTAACTTAAAAGTAGTACAATTTCTGTGGACAGGTTAGTCTTTGCCGACGGCACCAGCTGGCCCTCGCAACGTTATGATGGAGAGACGAACCGGCACGCTTGTCCTGATGCTGCTAGCATTTGGCGCAGCTTGCAGCGACTCATCGAGCGCGCGCGCTGTTTCCCTTCTCGCTCCTTCTCAGCCTTCCATGGAAGTGGAGTTGGAAGGAGAATCCCGAACAGCGTTGGACGGATCGCGGTGGGTGTCCCCGCTAAAGGTACCGCAGAACGCCGTGCTCCAGTTCTCGATGGCCGTATTAGGCACACCCAGTGCCGGTCTGCTTGCGACAGAGTTCCTGATCGAGATCGAAGCCGATAGCAAGCGGAGCCGCGTGTTCCGCGAGACCCTTGCTGCACAGGAGGGGAATCGTTGGAACGACCGCATGGTTGATCTCACTCCGTGGGAGGGGAGAGCGGTCTCGCTGGTATTCACGGCGCGGCCTGTGCTGGACGCCTCGGGCGCGGTGCATCGGCAGTCACTGGTTCCGGTATGGGGCGATCCGGTTCTTGCGAGCGTGCCTGCGAACGCCAGGTTGGGGCAATCGGTCGAGCTCTTCAATGATTGGCATCGCCGACCCGGCCGGACGCACTCGGTAGGCGATACGAAGTTCAGCCACGACCGCGGCTTCTATGAGACTCCTTTCGAAGTGATCCTCACCACCGCCACCCCCGGCGCAACGATCGTCTATACCACCGACGGCAGTAAGGTCAAGTCTTAATTTTCCTGTCAAATCTCCGTACGGTTCCCCGCGCTCGGTTAAGCTGCTGATTCCTCCGACGTGCCTTGCGGGAGAAGCTCGTTGCGAAGCTCCTCGACTTTCCTAGCGGCGAAGACATCCATCCTCACGCCGCGCCATTTGTTTGCGACGGCCAAGAGCACAGCGAACGAGAGTTTCATCGCGGCCTCCTCGGTGAAGAAGTGAGGAATGACCTTTGTGCGACGTTTGTGCTCTCCGAACGTGCGCTCAAGTAGATTCGACGTGCGAAGCCTTTTGTGATGCGCCGCAGGAAGGCGTAGCGCCTGAAGACACGCTTCGAGGGTCTCTTCCATGCACTTCATCGCGCTCGGGAATCGTTGACGGTACCGAGCGATCACCTCCCGACCCTTCTTCAGCCCTTGCTCGTAGCTGTTCGCATGGAACGACTCAAGGATGGCCGCCTTGAGTTCGTCGCGCACTTCCTTCGGAGCCTTGCCCAGGATGTTCTCGAGGCGGTGCTTCTGGCAACGTTGCTTGAGGCTTCGAGGGAAGACCTCTGCGATCGCTTTGAGCACTCCAGGATTCCCGTCCGTCACGATGAGCAACGGCTCCCTCATTCCTCGGGCCACCATCTCCTGCAAAAACCCCTTCCAGTTCTCGTAGGATTCTCGGTTGCCGACACCGATATGAAGAAGAACTCGCGTCCCATCAGCGCGATAGCCGGTCGCAACGAGGATGGGCTCTTTCCTCTCCGCTCCTTGGTGGTAGCGCAGGTACGTGCCGTCGAGCTCGAGATACAACAGCTTCTCGTTCGAGAGATCCCGTTTTCGAAACGCCTCGAAATCCTCCGACAGACACCGTGTGACCCGGCTCACCACCGACTTCGAGACACCCGTGCCGCTCAGCACGTCCGCGAACGTCGCCTCAATGTCACGCGTCGACATCCCGTGGACGTACATCCGCGCGATCAGTTCATCGAGTTTCTCGGTCCGGCTCACGTAGGCGTCGAGAATCTTTGACTGAAACACCTTCTCTGTTTCTCGTACCCGCGGCACTTGCACCGTCACCGCTCCCTCGCCCGTGAGGACCCGATGCGACTCATACCCGTTGCGTCGTCCCTTCTCCTTCGTCGTTGCCGGAGCGTTCTCATAGTAGTTTCGACCCAACGCCTCCGTCACCTCGCGCTCCAACGCATATTGAAGCATCATCTGAGCTCCCGACCGGACGATCTCCGAGAGATTCATCTCCCCAAATACCAGTTGTTCCTCGAACTGCTTGAGCAATCGCTGACTCGGTAGTACCTTTCCCATGATGTATGGTTCTCCTTTTCTGTCCCCATGACGGGGACGGGTTTGAGCTTGGGGAACCATACATCGTTTTTCTTTGACAGGAATCTTAAGACATCACCCAGTAAGCCGAGCGTGAGTCATGGAATCGTTGGCAACAAGGTTCTTGTGGACAAAACGACCGTCCTTCGAGTCATGGCGTACAAACCTGGTGCGACGAGCACGAACGTTGACACCCATACCTATATCTTCCCGACTACGGTGAAGGACCAGGCGACCTTGCCATTCGATGATCCGGCCCAGTTTCGCTCCTTCAACATGGCTCCGTATGCAGACCTCGAGATCGATCCCGAGGTTGTGAATACGAGCAACAAGCGGAAGTTCGTGGACGGACTGACATCGATTCCCACCCTCTCCATCGTCATGGACGTGAACCATCTCTTTAATGAGAGCCAAGGGCTCTACTTTAGAAAGGGTCCACTGACCCGTCCCGCCTCTGTTGAGCTCCTCTATCCAAGCAAGTTTTCCGACTTCGAGGGCTTCCAGGTTGATTGCGGAATTAGAATGCACAGTTCGGCGCTTCCCAAGGAAAAGCGCTCGTTTCGCCTGGTCTTCAGCAAAGACTTCGGTCCGGGAATGCTGAGATACCCTTTTTTCGAGAGCGCCGTGCAGCATGCCGAATCTGCCGTGAAAGAATTCAACACCCTCGTTCTGCGGGGGGGAGGGCAAGAAAACTGGTCGAGAGACGAGATCAGCGATCAGGCAGTCTATGTCCGCGACCAACATGTTCGGGACTCGCAGCTTTCCTTGAGCGGTAACGCCGCGCGCGGCATTTTTGTGCATCTCTATCTGAACGGGATTTACTGGGGCGTATACAACGCGGTGGAGCGTCCGGATCGGCGTTTTCTCGCTTCGTACTATGGTGGCGACTCGGCTGAAGACTGGTTGGGTATCAATATCGACCGTTTAGGCATAATCGACAGATGGGCGGTGATGTCTTAAGATTCCTGTCAAAGAAAAACGATGTATGGTTCCCCAAGCTCAAACCCGTCCCCGTCATGGGGACAGAAAAGGAGAACCATACATCATGGGAAAGGTACTACCGAGTCAGCGATTACTCAAGCAGTTCGAGGAACAACTGGTATTTGGGGAGATGAATCTCTCGGAGATCGTCCGGTCGGGAGCTCAGATGATGCTTCAATATGCGTTGGAGCGCGAGGTGACGGAGGCGTTGGGTCGAAACTACTATGAGAACGCTCCGGCAACGACGAAGGAGAAGGGACGACGCAACGGGTATGAGTCGCATCGGGTCCTCACGGGCGAGGGAGCGGTAACGGTGCAAGTGCCGCGGGTACGAGAAACAGAGAAGGTGTTTCAGTCAAAGATTCTCGACGCCTACGTGAGCCGGACCGAGAAACTCGATGAACTGATCGCGCGGATGTACGTCCACGGGATGTCGACGCATGACATTGAGGCGACGTTCGCGGACGTGCTGAGCGGCACGGGTGTCTCGAAGTCGGTGGTGAGCCGGGTCACACGGTGTCTGTCGGAGGATTTCGAGGCGTTTCGAAAACGGGATCTCTCGAACGAGAAGCTGTTGTATCTCGAGCTCGACGGCACGTACCTGCGCTACCACCAAGGAGCGGAGAGGAAAGAGCCCATCCTCGTTGCGACCGGCTATCGCGCTGATGGGACGCGAGTTCTTCTTCATATCGGTGTCGGCAACCGAGAATCCTACGAGAACTGGAAGGGGTTCTTGCAGGAGATGGTGGCCCGAGGAATGAGGGAGCCGTTGCTCATCGTGACGGACGGGAATCCTGGAGTGCTCAAAGCGATCGCAGAGGTCTTCCCTCGAAGCCTCAAGCAACGTTGCCAGAAGCACCGCCTCGAGAACATCCTGGGCAAGGCTCCGAAGGAAGTGCGCGACGAACTCAAGGCGGCCATCCTTGAGTCGTTCCATGCGAACAGCTACGAGCAAGGGCTGAAGAAGGGTCGGGAGGTGATCGCTCGGTACCGTCAACGATTCCCGAGCGCGATGAAGTGCATGGAAGAGACCCTCGAAGCGTGTCTTCAGGCGCTACGCCTTCCTGCGGCGCATCACAAAAGGCTTCGCACGTCGAATCTACTTGAGCGCACGTTCGGAGAGCACAAACGTCGCACAAAGGTCATTCCTCACTTCTTCACCGAGGAGGCCGCGATGAAACTCTCGTTCGCTGTGCTCTTGGCCGTCGCAAACAAATGGCGCGGCGTGAGGATGGATGTCTTCGCCGCTAGGAAAGTCGAGGAGCTTCGCAACGAGCTTCTCCCGCAAGGCACGTCGGAGGAATCAGCAGCTTAACCGAGCGCGGGGAACCGTACGGAGATTTGACAGGAAAATTAAGACTTGACCCAGATGGGCTGCCATGCACCGTTATGCGCGTAACCATGACCTCTCGGAACCCGCAAAGTACCGGGAGATGAAAACCCTACTGAATACGACCCTGTTCAGCGACTACATCCTGGTCAATTGGTTTTCCGGTACGGGAGATTGGGGACAAGGAAATTGGTACGGAGGGATTCGGATTCACCCTCCCGGCGCCGGACTGTATTTCTGCTGGGATGCGGAGATGAGCTACGGGCTCTACGACGAAAGATACGGGCATGCGTGGGGGGCTTGGGTTCCGCCAAGTTTCGTGTCGGGCGGGACGTCCGCGCTACACCAACTATGGATGGCTTTGGCGGACAGCCCAGAGTTCCGGCTGGAGTTTGCAGATCGCGTCTATCGTGCCTGCTACAATGGCGGTCCCCTCGCGGACCATGTAAATAAAACCAATTTCCGAAGGCTAGCGGATTATGTGGAGCCGGCGATGCTTTGTGAGTCAGCCCGTTGGGGCGACGCGAACCCTGGAAGGGAGAATCGTCCCTTCACGCGGGATGTGCATTGGAAGCAGGCGCGGGACTATGTTCTAGATTTGATGGACGGCAACGTCGAAAGGTTCATTCGAGCGCTACGAGACCATGATTACTACCCCACGCTTGACCCGCCGGTGTTCGAGCGAGCTTCTGACAGCGTCACCATCCGGCGCCCAGCAGGAGCGGAAAAAGTCTACTACACCCTCGATGGAAGCGACCCACGAAACCCCACGGCGCACAGTTTCAGCAAAGCCGTTTCGACGGTTCCTTTCTCTCCCAATCTCAAGGGACGTTCCCGGCGTGGTAACGAGTGGAGTGCTCTGAACGAATACGGAACTTGGGAACGAGATTAACCGTACAGCGATTCGATATCGGCGAGGTCAGCTTTAGTGGTAACGGCATTGCCGAAGTGGTCACCTATCATGCTAACAGGCGAGAGCTCCATGCATCTATCCGAAGTTACCCGATCGTGGTTTCCAGGTCGATTGCGCGGTTGAATCGCACTGTATCTGACTGGCTTCTACCGGGCTCTCTACAACGAGGCCGAGCGTCCGGAAGGATGGTTTACCTCGGAGCATTTGGGCGGTGAGAAATGAGTCTATCAAACACTGTTTCCGGGGCGTGCTCACCGAAGAGTGGTCCATTGCCCGTTGGAGGCGACTGGTAGCTTTCATAGAGTCGGCGGTCGTCCTGTGCCAAAACTCGGCCCTTTTGAAATAGGCCATAAATCAGCAACTTAGTGTCTGTGTTTGCGACCGGGCCAAGGGCCGTGGGCTTTACAATCGTCTTGGGCGGGCGGGTCGTCACCATGCAGATGACCACCTAGCGGACTGTAACATTTAAGTATTTAGTGATAATATCTCTCTCATGCGAGGGAGAGCCGTTGTGTTGACTCAAGCGGAACATAGGGAGCTTGGCAAACGAGTTTCGAGCCGTAGCGGTCGAGCAGATGACGCGCGGATCGCTCGGATGTTGCTCTTGCTGGCAGACGGTGCAAGCTATACGCAGGTGCAGCAAACGGTGGGCTGCACGGCGCCTTTTATCAGCAAGTGGAAACGCCGATTCTTGGAGGAGCGTCTGGCAGGTCTGTACGCGCGTCACGAGGGGCGTCCGATTCAAGTGCTCACGCCTCGGATGGAAGCACGGATTCTTTCGTGGACGCAGAAAAAACCGACCGACGGCTCGACTCACTGGAGCACGCGTCGACTTGCGAAGAAGCTGGGAATCCATCACATGATGGTGGCTCGCACTTGGAAAAAGCATGGTCTCCAGCCACACCGAATTGAGCATTACAAGGCCTCCAACGATCCGGATTTCGAGACGAAGGCAGCGGATATCATCGGTCTATATATGAATCCACCTCAGCACGCTGCGGTGTTTCGTATTGATGAGAAAACGGCGATCCAAGCCCTGGATCGACGGGACCCGATTTTGCCGTTGTCTCCCGGGTGGGCCGAGCGACACGGTTTCGAGTACGTCCGGCATGGAACGCTTTCTCTCTACGCCGCCTTCGACACGAAGACGGGGGTGGTTTTGGGCAAGACTGTCCGCCGCCATACCAGCCAGGAGTTCGTCGCCTTCTTGGAGCAGCTGGTTGCGAGCCACAAGCGAAAGCGCGAAATACATGTCATCCTCGACAATCTGTCGGCTCACAAGACCGCCAAGGTCGCACAGTTCCTCGAGGCCAACCCAAAAGTCCGACTCCACTTCACACCCACATATTCCTCCTGGCTGAACAAAATCGAACTCTGGTTCTCCAAGATCGAGCGTGCCCTGATCCATCGAGGCGTGTTCACGTCAACCCACGACCTGACCCGCAAGATCATGCGCTACATTCGCAAGTACAACGAAGACCCCAAGCCCGTGAAGTGGACCTACAACGATCCGTCACGACGCATTAAAACCACTAAACGTTCAGTTGTTACAGTCACTAGTCGAGAGCGAATATCGAAACGTAGTCCACGTCGCTGGCATCACGCCGCATCCGAACGAACAGTGGATGACTCAAGTGGCTCGCAACGTGACCATGGCAGATGTCGGCTTTGTGTCCTCGATCCGATACCTCATTCACGACCGGGACTCGAAGTTTTGCAAGTCGTTCCACCAGACCATCGAGGCGGTTGGCGTCGCGCCGGTCAAGCCGCCCGCACGGAGCTCGGATTTGAACTCGTTCGCGGAGCGCTGGGTAGGTTACGCGGCAACCGCCAACGGAAGCACCGATGGTTCGGCTTCCGGACAGATGGCCAGTAGGTGTCGACGCTGTGGCGCTCGAGTAGATGGATGTGCTCCCCGGTGAAGACGACGAGTTTGCTCCTGAGCGTGTCGCTCCAGACGGAGCAATCGCTTATGTCGGCTCTCCAGATCGTTTCGTAGCCAGACACTTCGGGCGCCGCAGGGGCTGACTTCGGTGCCCTGGAGCTGCAGCTCGTTCGAAACGCGCTGAGAGCCATGCGTCGGGAACTCAGGCTTGTTCGGTGTTGGTTCATGCCGAAGACGGTCCGGGCAACCGCGCGTGAGTTAAGGGACGACGTACCGCCATCGCCAGCGACTCAAGGCAGAGGAGAAGTACGATCGGGAATGTTTCGTAGAGCACGCGGATCTCTCCGTAGATGCCGCCGACGAGGTACAGCCCCAGGAAGGGAGCCAGGACCCACGTGCAATCGCGCAGGAAAGGGCACTTTCCACGGATACCAAACAGGGCCAGCGCCAGCACTCCCCATGTCCCGACCCCTCGGGGTTCCAGAGTCGAAAAAATGGCGCGGAGATTATCGGCGAGGTGAAACTCGATGGCCGAACCCGGGTTCTGCTCGAAGTGGTTAAGGAGGAACGCCAACGTCGCCCCAAAGAGAACCAGCTGGCCTGACAGGTGCAGCGCTAGGGCCGGGGCCGACATCCGACACCTCAGGTGTGCGAAGAATGGAACACTGAGGAGAAATGTCGTTTCCTTGTTCCAGAGCGCTAGAGCGTAGACAGCGTAGAACAGCACCCACTGCCGTCGCCAGAGAAACGTGAGACCGAGCGTGAACAGCGTCAGGGCCGGGAAGTCGTAGAGCGTGTGCGCACCGAAGCCCCCGAAAAACGCGGGGAGCATGCAGAGGGCCATCAGGGCCAGAAGATCGGGTGTGCCTTTCGAGGAGAACTCGTAGAGACTCTCGGCAAGGACCCTGAATGCGAGCGGGAAGCCCACGAGGGCCACGTAGGACAGCGCGATGGCGATCAGAGATTCAAGGAAGTGACGGCGGGGCACCCGGAACTCACGAGCCGCACGCCGCATGGCTCCGGTGTCGAGCCTTGCTACCAGCCAGTCGGCCACGGAGTCGGGCACGGCAGACCTGATCAGAAGAGCCGTCGATGGCACCAGCGTCCGACGGACCCAAGGCTTTTCTGCCTCACCATGGATCATCGCGGGGACCGTAGCCTCGACGTTCCTCAGGCGTTGGTGGGTGACCTGCAGGCTCCAATCTACCCCTATCCAGGAGACGAAGATCGGAAGCGCAGCAGCCGTGTAGACCGCCAAGCGGAGCAGGCCGCTTGAAGCTCTGCGCATCGCTCGGCGCCCGCCCTGGTCCTCGACACCTGATGTGCTCGAACTCATTGCGCCTTCAATCAACGGAGCCTCCTCCAGCAGATGCCTTGGCAACGACACTTGCCTTCATCAGGAGAGCAAACTTTCTGCCGGAGGTCTGCGTTGCCCGGAAGTAGTTGGGTAAACCGTCTATGCGCGGGGGAGGCTGGATTGTAGGTCTCAGAGTACCGAAAGACCTCGCCGATTTTCATGCTTTTCGCCGTGTCGAATGATGCGTTCATTCCATTCTTTGGTACTTTCGAGTGAACGAACGATTTCGGTCACTCCCCGATGACCTCCGCCCACGCGGGCGGTGCCATTGCTGTCAAGTTTTGGTGCTTGCCCTGTGAACCGCCCCGGGTTTTCCGGAGACTGTTTTAGTTGAGTCTCGCCATCTCTAGCGAGCCTTCCTGCGAGCGATAGTAGTTCATCTCGTACTCGACCGGGTGAGACATTACCGATCGGCTCCAAGAGTCGTTGCGTGTTGTACCAATGGACCCACTCGAGGGTGGCGAACTCAACGTCTTCGAGACCACGCCAGGGCCCACGTCGACGGATCACCTCGGTCTTGTAGAGGCCGATGATGGATTCAGCCAAAGCGTTATCGTAAGAGTCGCCTCGGCTGCCGACGGACGGCTCAATACCCGCCTCGGCGAGCCGCTCGGTGTAACGGATCGAGACGTACTGCACGCCGCGGTCGCTGTGATGCACCAATGGGTGTTCTGGGTTTAGTCGGCGCTCGTGCAGCGCCTGCTCCAACGCATCGAGAGCGATGCCGGCAGTCAACGATGTCTTCGCTCGCCAACCGACGATGAGTCGAGCGAAGACGTCGATGACGAAGGCGACATACACGAAGCCGCGCCACGTGGCGATGTAGGTCAGGTCCGAAACCCAGAGCTCGTTCGGGCGTGTGGCGTTGAAGTCGCGCTCCACGAGGTCCATCGGGCGAGCGCCGCTCGAATCCGGCTTCGTCGTCTTGAATCGACGTCCACGGACCGCCCCCTGGAGACCCATTTCACGCATCAGACGGGCCACCGTGCATCGAGCCACGTCGCGGCCCTCACGGCACAGCTGACGCCAGACCTTGCGCACGCCATACACGTCAAAGTTCTCTTGCCGTACACGACGAATCTCGCCGCGGAGTTGGACGTCGCGCTTCGCTCTCGCTGGCTGGCGGCTTGGGTCCTTCTCTCTCGCTTTCTGCTCGTAATAGGTCGACGGGGCGATCGGGAGCATCCGGCAGATCGGCTCGACCCCGTATTTTTCACGGTTCGCGTCCACGAACAACACATTCACCTCGGTCGGCGGTCGAGCTCCGCCTGGGCGAAAAACGCCGACGCCTTGAGAAGGATCTCGTTCGCCCGCTTTAGCTCACGGTTCTCTCGCTCAAGCTCCTTCAGCCGCTGACGCTCGTCCGTCGTCAGTCCCGCTCGTTTCCCAGCATCACGCTCTGCTCGCCGCACCCACGTGCGTAGCGTTTCCCGCGTACAGTCAATCTTCGACGCAATCGATGAGATCGCTGACCACTGAGATTCGTGCTGAGCCTGCTGGTCGAAAACCATCCGCACTGCGCGCTCTTTTACCTCCGGTGAATACCTGCTTCGTCTTGTCATGACTCCATCCTCTCAAGAGTTGGAGTCTCCGGGAAACCCGGGGCGGTTCACGGCAGGTATTCAGCAACTGCTAGTCGAAGCTCCACAGACCGAGCAGGCAGAACAGGTCAACCAGGAGACCCGTGACGATGTTATCAACGGAGAGGTCGCATCATCCGACGAGGCGGAGATGACAGATCGGGCCTCCGCCGGCTCGGACGACTAGCGGATAACTGGTGCTTCCGCCATTAAGTGTTGGTGAGATGACGCTAAGACTTTACGCTGCATTAAATTACAGCTAAAATAACGCTCGCGACCTTCGCCGCGCGCTAAATGGAGCATAAGCGCTTTTTTTTTGCAAAGGGATACGTACACATCACCAACAGCAAACAGCGCAAGCACCGGAGCTACCCTCAGAAGGTGTGGAAATGAAGTAAAGGCGGAGTAACCTTCCGCGTCACGAAACACGGCCTGAAGGGGCCAACGGAAGGAGACACTGCCATGAAGGAAAAGACCACAAGACGACGGAACTCGTCAAGGGTGGCTTGGGAGTCGCTGGAGAAGTGGGCGCGGCTGGAGATTCAGGATTGGGTGCGGGAGCTGATGGTAGCCGAAGTCACGGAGCTTCTAGGGCGTGAGAAATCGGAGAGACGGAAGCCCGTAGATACAATGGTGGGCTATCGAAATGGATACGGTAAGCCTTGGAATCTAACGATGAGCGTGGGCACGGTGACGGTTCGTCGCCCGAGAGTACGGGACGTAGAGGAGAGGTTCGAAAGTCGAGTGCTTCCGCTGTTCAAGCGACGGAGCGAGACGGTGAGCGAGCTGATCCCCGAGTTGTACCTGCACGGCTTGGCTCATGGAGAACTTCGATTTGGCACTGCGAGGGCTTCTCGGAGAGAACGCTCCGCTTTCTCCCAGCACGGTGTCGCGGCTGAAACAGAAATGGCAGGGAGAGTACGAACAGTGGCTGGCGCGCCCGCTAGACGATCTCGAGCTGGACGCCATCGCGTTCGCTCGCAACCTGTGCCGCTCGCGCAGAAGCAGCTTACGTTCTTTGTCGAGCGTAAGCAGGCGCCCAGTTGGCGGGTTACGAAGGCGGCGACACGCAGGTGAAAGAGTACGTGCGCCAGGTTCGTCCTCCGACGCGCGCGCGATGGCCTGGCGCAGATCAGGGGTACCCCACGTGACCGCGTATTGGTTGATGTCGTCGCCGACGGCCTCACATGCCGCACGCTTGACGGCGTCTGGGGCTGGGCAATTGGGAAATCCCTGGGACAAGTTGACCCCATCGTGGGCATGACAGAGCCGGGTCATCTCTCGAATGACCGACTCGGTAAAGCCGTGGGTGCGCCGAGCTGTCGCGAGCTTCGACATGGCGATCATTATGCTTTAATGTAAAGGGTGGGAACGTTCGATAGTGCAAACAGGAGATTCTGATGCTGCACATGCTAGCCCACACCACCCGGAGCGCTGTCGCGGCCCTCGTCGTCGCGATGCTCCTGCCTGCCCTGCTACACGCCGAGACGTCCCAGGCACCCGACGGCCTGCTACCGGTCGAGGCCCTTTCGCCGGGATTCCTGGGCATGTATCGCAAGGTCATGGAGATCGAGGACGACATCTCCAAGTATGCCGACAAGTACGACGTTGACCTGACGTTGGCACGCGCCCTGTGCATCCAAGAATCTGGGGGCAACGCGAACCTGAACTCGTGGGCCGGCGCGAAAGGCTACTTCCAGGTCATGCCATCTACGTTCCGGACGCTGAAGGTCAAGACGAACATCGAGGCGGGCATCAAGTACCTGTCGCAGATGATCCGGCGGTTCGACCGTGAGGACTACGCGCTTGGCGCATACAACGGTGGGCCGGGGCGGGTCGCCCGCGGCCGTCCTTTGCTCGAAACCCTGCAGTACATCCTGTTCGTAGGCCAGTACCGCAACGTCCTGAAGCTGCACGAGCCGTCGGTCCGGCATCACGCGTCCCAAATGCAGCTTGACGAGGTCCGTGAGGGCGACGACTGGTGGACGATCTCCGAACGGCTTGATGTGTCGGTGTTGCAGCTCCGCATGCACAACCCGTTTCTGGCAACCCGCGCGCTGAGAGTCGGACAACTCGTCGCGTTCCCGCCGACGCCGCGCACGGATCTGTTCGTGTCCAATGGCGAGGGACTCGAGTATCGGACCCGCCACGGCGATAACTACCTGCTCCTGTCGTTCGTCCTCGACGTGGACCGAGACGCGCTGCGCGATCAGAACGGGCTCTGGCGCCTGCAGACACTTCCGGCCGACCAAGTGCTACAGATTCCGCTGACCTGGAAGGGAAAGTACAACGAGTACGAGACGAAGCCGGGTGACACCCTGAGGTCGGTGGCCAAGGTGATGAAGTCTCAGCCGTGGCGGATCATCCGGGACAACAACTTGTTCTGGGACGAGACGCTTCGGCCTGGTACGGTGCTCAAGGTGAGACCATCGCCGCCCAATCCAACCTACGCCACCCACAAGGTGTCGCGCGGCGACACCCTCCTGGGCCTCGCGAGCAAGTACGGCACGAGCGTCCGAGCGATCCAGGCCGCCAACAACATGGGGCGTAAGACCACAATCCGGATCGGACATCGCCTTCGGGTGCCGACGCGCGCCAAATAGGGGAGCGGGCGCTGAGCAGGCCGTGCGGCAGCAGAAAAGAGGCTGTGCTCCGCAAAAAAGTCGATCCGGCGTTGATTGCGCGGTTTAGACCTGCCATGCTCGGCTGCTTCGTTCCGGTCGACCCGACGACGCCACCGGCGTCTTAGGAACGTGGAGAGGCTCGCTTGTGCGACTGTTTTGGAATATCCGGTCTATTGTTCTGGACGCCATCGCGTTCGCTCGGAACCTATGCCGCTCGCGCAGCGCCCTCGCCGCAGAGAACCTTTTCCTTCGGAAGCAGCTTACGTTCTTTGTCGAGCGTAAGCAGGCGCCTCGGCGCACGGATAACGCCACACGGGTCACGATGGCGACTCTCGCGAGGCTATTCGACTGGAAGGAAGCCTTATCGTGGTCAAGCCCGACACGCTCGTTCTGTGGCACAGGAAAGGGTTTCGGCTGTTCTGGCGTTGGAAGTCTCGGCTAAAGGGACGTCCAACGCTGCCAGAGGAGCTGAAAAAACTAATCGCTGAAATGGCGGTCGCGAACATCACGTGGGGCGAAGAGAGGATCGCCCACGAGCTGCTCGTCAAGCTTGGCGTCCGCGTCTCGCCGCGCATCGTTCGGAAGTACATACCCATTCGAGATGACGGTAGCCCGGCCCGCGTTGTCGCCGGTCCGCAGCGAGAAGTTCCTGACCGCGTTGGAGTTGAAGAAGTTGTACAGGTCTAGCATCAGGGTGACCTGTGCCCGTCCTGTACCAAAACTCGGCCCTTTTGAAATAGGCCATAAATCAGCAGCTTAGTGTCTGTGTTTGCGACCGGACCAAGGGCCGTAGGCTTTACAATCGTCTGGCCCGAGAGTGTTATCTTCAGCTCCATGATGACCTACCACGTGCAATTCCTACTGCTCGTTCCAGCCGGCTGGGTCAACCGCCAGCAGCAGGATGTGATCGACTACCAGCAAGAGGAGAACCGTGTGCTCTGAGCCGGGCTTCGGGGCAAGCGTCTCAGGCTCTCGGACGACGACCGGCGCAGGCTCGCGGTCAAGGCCCAGGCTTTGGGCCGCGAGGCGCTGGCCCAGATTGCGTCCGTTGCCACACCCGCTACGCTTCTGCGTTGGTACCGCTGCCTCATCGCAGTCAAGTACGATGGCAGCAAGAACCGGAGCCCAGGCCGACCTCCGACGGCGAAGGACATCCGTGAGCTCATTGTGCGCGTGGCGCGGGAGAACCCGACGTGGGGATATACGCGCCTGCGAGGCGCACTCAAGAACCTCGGACATGAACTCGGACGCAACACCATCAAGAGGCTCCTCGCCGAGCACGGTATCGCGCCGGCGCCGGAGCGGGGCAAGAGCATGTCGTGGAGCACCTTCATCAAGGCTCATTGGGGCGCCATCGCTGCGACAGACCTGTTCACCGTCGAGGTTGTGAACCCGTTCGGGCTCGTCCGCTACCATCTCCTGTTTGTCATCGATATCGCCACTCGCTGCGTGTGCATCGGTGGGATAACGTCGGACCCCAACGGGGAGTGGATGAAGCAGGTGGCAAGAAACCTCACGGACATGTAGGATGGTTTCCTCCTTGGCAAGCGATACCTCATCCACGACCGGGACCCGCTATTCACCGAGGCGGTACGTGGGCTGTTGAGAGATTCAGGCGTGAAGCCCCTTCGCCTTCCCGCTAATAGTCCGAATCTGAACGCATATGCGGAAAGATTCGTTCTCTCCATACGTCGAGAGTGTCTCGACCTCTTCGTACCTCTCAGTGAGCGACACCTGCGCACAGCAGTAACCGAGAGCTACCCTCAGAAGGTGTGGAAATAAAGTAAAGGCGGAGTAACCTTCCGCGTCACGAAACACGGCGTGAAGGGGCCAACGGAAGGAGACACCGCCATGAAGGAAAAGACCACAGGACGACGGAGCTCGTCAAGGGTGGCTTGGGAGTCGCTGGAGAAGTGGGCGAGGCTTGAGATCCAGGATTGGGTGCAGGAGCTGATGGTAGCCGAAGTCACGGAGCTTCTCGGGCGTGAGAAATCGGAGAGACGGAAGCCCGTGGACACAACGGCGGGCTATCGAAATGGATACGGTAAGCCTCGGAAGCTGACGATGAGCGTGGGCACAGTGACGGTTCGCCGGCCGAGAGTACGGGACGTGGAGGAGAGGTTCGAAAGTCGAGTGCTTCCGCTGTTCAAGCGTCGGAGCGAAACGGTGAGCGAGTTGATTCCGGAGCTGTATCTGCATGGACTAGCTCACGGAGATTTCGATCTGGCGCTCCGCGGGCTTCTAGGGAAGGACGCTCCACTTTCTCCCAGCACGGTGTCGCGGCTGAAACAGAAATGGCAGGGAGAGTACGAGCAGTGGCTAGCTCGCCCACTGGAAGAACTCGAGCTCGTGTACCTGTGGGTAGATGGCGTGTACGTGAAGGCCGGCCTTGAGAAGGACAAGGCGGCGGTGCTAGTTGCGGTTGGTGGCCTGTCCGACGGGACGAAAATCGTTCTGACGCTGGAGGCCGGGCATCGAGAATCCGAAGCGTCATGGTCGTCGCTGCTACGGAGACTGAAGAAGCGCGGTCTGAGATGTCCCCGTTTGGTGATCGGTGACGGTCATCTCGGCATCTGGGCCGCGACCCGAAACGTATTTCCAGAAGCTGAGGAACAGCGGTGCTGGAACCACCGAATCCTCAACGTACTGGACCGGATTCCGAAAAGGGACCAGGCGCAGGCCAAGCCGCTGTTGACGGCGATCCCCTACGCCACCAGCCTGCAGGAGTGCGAGACGAAGAAGGCCAAGTTCCAGGATTGGTGCTTGCGCAAGGGTCTTCCGGGGGCCGCGCACGTGCTCGACGAGGACTGGGAGCGGATGGTCAGCTTCTATTCCTTTCCCAAGCCTCACTGGCAACACCTTCGCACGAGCAACGTCGTGGAGTCACCGTTCGCTGCACTGAGATTGAGAACGGATGCGGCCAAAAGGTTCAAGAAAGTCGAGTCCGCCACTGCGACAATCTTCAAACTGCTTCTGGTTGCGGAGAAGAATTTTCGCCGGCTCAACGCACCGGAGCTGATGCGAGAGGTTCACCTGGGCATTCGATTTGAAGATGGAGACAGGGTAACGGAGTCGTCGAAGGTTGCTGCTGCCTGAACTTTTTTACACACCTATTGACAAGAGCTCAGTAACCGAATACGTAGTGCACTATCACACAGAACGGAACCACCAAGGTCTCGGCAACGAACTCCTCACACCTCTGCCGGCAAGCGCGAATGACGCTGGCCCCATCGTGTCGCGAGAGCGACTTGGGGGCATTCTCAACTACTACTGCCGTGCCGCGTAGATGGTCGCCGGCGACGGTAGCCCCTCGGCGGGCTCGACCGGCGTAGCGTGGAAACAGCTTCAGGAACATGCTTCGATATTCGCTCTCGACTAGGTGGTCATCTGCATGGTGACGACCCGCCCGCCCAAGACGATTGTAAAGCCCACGGCCCTTGGCCCGGTCGCAAACACAGACACTAAGTTGCTGATTTATGGCCTATTTCAAAAGGGCCGAGTTTTGGCACAGGACGGGAGCGGGCTGCACGGCCCTTGGTCGTGCGTTTCCTCGGTTTGGCAGCCCCCGTCTGTAGCTGTGTCTGGACCGCGCTCCAAAGCTCGGGAGCGATAATCGGTGGATGCTGGCCCGGGTAGACCCGGCCGCGGTGCCGGATGCGGCCGGCGTAGAGAGGATTGGTCAGCAGGCAGTGGAGGTGCCCGCGGCGGAACGGTAGACCACCTGTCCGCATTCCATCAGCGGCAAGCCGTTGCTTGGTGCGCAGTCCTAGACGGTCGGCCTCGGCCTTCACCTGACGGAGGGTTCCGTGCTTCCGGTACAGCGCATAGAGTGTCCGGACTGTTTCGGCCTCAGCCTCGTTGATGCGCAGCGTGCGCCCGTCCTGCTCGTAGCCGAGCGGTACATGGCCGCCCATCCATAGCCCCTTGCGCTTGGAGGCAGCGACCTTGTCACGGATCCGCTCGGCCGTGACCTCCCGTTCGAATTGTGCGAAGGACAGCCGTCCGGCAGGATGCCCTTGACGGTAGCCTTCGGCTGGAGTTCCTCTAGTTTCATATGGCGCTAGCGGGCACAATACCTCACCCGCGTCGGCGAGGGGTGCACCGAGCTTGGCCATTCTATATCGGGGGAGCGGGGACAGACGCGGTCCCTTTCAACGATTCTGTGAACGTTCGGTTCTCCGAAGCCGGCAGGATCACTCCTTCGGTCGAGGCCGATTTCGGAGACGCTGCCAGCCTTGCCGGATCAACAGCGGGATTCCGACCAGGAGCAGATACGGAGCGAGAACGCCGATAAGCACCATATGTGGGCCGAGCAATCCGCCGACAAGGCTGAACAGTACAGCAAGCGGAGTCGCCACCCCGAGCGTGATCAGTAAAACGCTCCGCCAGGCTCCGACAACTCCTCTCAAGAGACGTTGCGCAAGCAACCCAACCAGCACACCGCCTAGAAAAAACAGCACCAAGCCGGAGAACAAGGCCGGAATCGCAAACAGCAACTCCTCTGGATTCCAAGAATCCATGGAGCCGAACCGGACAAGAGCGACCAGGATTTGCAGAACACAAAATCCGACGCCGAACAGCACAGGCGTCTTCCAATAATGCCATCGAGAAGAAGAGGAAGCTCTTAAAGGATCGATCCCCACAAATCCTCCAATTCGAACCCTGCGCGGAGTCGATAGGCGCAGGCTACTTGATTCTGTCTATCATCCCGCAAGACGCCTGGCCGGGGCTGCGCTACAAGACTGCCGAGGACGTCTTCGTCCTGAATCCTTCCAAGGCGCAGATCCAGCCGCGACGGCGGTGACTAGTGGATTAGAAATTCTCGTCCTCCCAAGTCGAATCTTCATCCTCCCAAACCGCTTCGATGTTTCTCCAAATCTCGGTGCGCCAAGCGTTGTCATAGCCGAGTTTAGACAGCCCATCGGTCAGGCGCAAGCGACCCTGGATCTGATTGCGAAGAACTCGATTCTCGACCACAAGATACTCGTTGCGCAGGAGCAACTCCCGTCGTGTCCAAAAATACAAACGAACTCAAGACCGGTGCGCCGGGACGTTTCGGAGTAGGCGGGATCGCGTATTACGCTTGGGGCGTCCAAGCTGCTGATGCTGATTTATGGTCTATTTCAAAAGGGCCGAATTTTGGCACAGGACCGGGTCGAAACGGTTGCCCAAGTCAAGACGATTCATGCACCAACGCCCCTCAGAAGCGGTACTTCAGCCCGAGCGTCACCGCCCAGTATTCCAGGCCATCGAACATCAACTCGCCCGAGAACGGGGTCACGCCGTCTGCCCGCACAGGTGTGTGGCTTCGGATGATCGACCACACGACGTCTTCTGTCATGTCCCCGAAACGGGTCCAGTGCGCGTTGATTCTAATCGAGGTCCGTTCGTCGACGGCGTAATCCACACCGCCCAGCACCTGAAAGCCGAGCGGCGTGCCGGTGGCCGTGGTTTCCAGCAGGCTTAACGTGCCGGCGGCCCGTGTCGGCCTGTCGGCGACGGTGAGCGGCGGCTCGACGTCCTGGTACCCCTGGGCGATCGTCTTGCGCAGCAAACGCCTGTTGTAGTGGAGGTCGGTGCGGGCTATACCGACGCCCGCGCCCACGGAGGGCGTCCAAAGGGAGTCGTTCGCGAAGTCGTAGTATACGTTTACGAAGAATTGGTGGGCGCGGTAGCTCGAGATGAACTCGGTCGGGGGGTACACCGGGCTCCATTCGCTGGCCTTGCTGACCACGGCCTGGTTGGTGCTTGATTCGATGATCGGCGACGCATCGGGCCCGTGGGTCCGCGCCCTGTATTCGAACTCGACGCGCAGCAGGTTGAAGGCGTAGCCGACGCTGAAGCCGCCCGTGAACCCGCCGCCCGGCTCAAAACCGTTGGAGGAGAGTGCTCTCGGGGTCGTGTCCATGCATTCCGGCGCGTCGCTCGGCGTCATGGACGGGTCGAGATATAGCAACGTGTCGCACTTCGTCGGGGTTGTGACCGCGGAAACGGACGAGTCCAGAGGGGCGGCGCTTGCGATGCCGATATCGACGCCGAAATAGAAGCCGCTGTGGCTCTCCTGGGCGCTGGTCTCACCCGCGCCGAGCAGACAGACAGTCACCGCTCCGGCGACGAGCGCGTAGTGTGCGTGACGATTCTTCTTTCGCATAACGGGATACATGTAGCGCAACGGTATTATCAAGTAAGCAGAATCGAGGTGCTTCCGCAATCAAGTGTTGGTGGCTGCCGCGGTATTATCGAATTAGGTACTGTCAAATTGAGCTGGCCGTCTGGTCAAAAACTCGAACGCGCAGTGGGTCAGCAGTTTGCACCTTCCCCAAGGCCGCTTGAAATCGGCCATTGCGGTCGGATACGTATTCCAGTTCAGCGGGAGGAATCATCAAGGCAAGGAGAATCTGCTGCTGTTCCCAGCCTGCGACCAGTTACCTCAGTCCGAGCGCAAGGTGCGCTCCCGTGAACGGCTTGGCGGGTTGCTACGTTTCTACCATCGGGAAGCCGCATGAGTATTTTGACCTCACGCGTCTAAGCTGCTGATTTGTGGTCTATTTCAAAAGGGCCGAGTTTTGGCACAGGACGGGGAACAACGCGTTCTTTCTCGAGCACGTTATTGCGTCGGTGGCCCGGCAGCGACAGAGTGCAGAACCTCCACCGAGGCGATGCCACACGAGTTCGCAGGACTTCAACTCCCATGGCTGTCTGCCCGTCAATTCGCGATCTTCTTTTTTTTGCGGAGCACAGGTTGTGGTTGCCGCCGAGAATCCTCAGTTCATTCACATGGTTCATGGAGTTACAGATCGAAAGTGAGTCGGCGGCTTCCCTCAAACCTCAACATCGACAGCGACATCGAAAGAGGGAGCGCTGTGGGTCAAGGCACCCACGGAGATTCGGTCGACACCTGAGTCGGCGACCGTGCGAATATTCTCGAGTGTGATGCCCCCAGAAGCCTCGGTGAGGAGCTTCCCGGCACACATCTCGACCGCGCGTCGCAGCGTTTCGAGCTCCATGTTGTCGAGCAAGACGGCATCGACGCCTAGCGGGAGGAGTTCCTCAAGCTGGTCGAGACGGTCGACTTCGACTTGCAGCGGGACCGATGGGCCAACGCTCTCACGAGCTCTTGTGACCGCCTGACGGATGCCGCCCGCGAGCGCGACGTGGTTGTCTTTGACCAGCACCGCGTCGTAGAGGCCGAAGCGATGGGTCCCACCGCCGCCCGCGACCACGGCGTACTTCTCGAGCGCGCGAAGTCCCGGCGTCGTTTTTCTCGTGCTCACGAGCTCCGGTGGCCTGCGGCCGATGGCGCTTGCGAAGGTCCGCGTCAAGGTGGCGATGCCGGAAAGGTGCCCAACGAAATTGAGCGCGGTGCGCTCGCCGGTGAGGATCGAGCGTGCGCTTCCGGAGAGGCGGACTATGGGCTCACCCGCGTCGACATCGCTACCCTCAGCGATCATCGATTCGAAAGTGAGGCCAGGATCAAGCTGAGCGAAAACGCGCCGCGCCATGAAGAGGCCGACAAGACATCCTGACTGTCTTGCGACGAGACGCGCAGTGGTTTGCGCTTCCGATGGCACGATAGCCTGTGTCGTAATGTCGCCCGCTGCTGCGAGGTCCTCTCTCAGAGCTTGCTCGACAAGGAGGTCGGTCATCATCGCATGGGGTGGCTCGGGGCGAGGCAGGTTCATCGAACACGTCTCATAACTCGAGCATCCGCTCGACGGCTCGTCGCGCCCTCGCTGCAACGTCAGAAGCAATCTCCACTCTATGCGTCAGCGTCTGAAGCGAAAGAAGGATTTTGGGAAGGGTGATGCGCTTCATGTGCGGGCAGAGATTGCAAGGACGAATGAATTCCGTTGACGGGTTGTCGACCTGGACATTGTCGCTCATCGAGCACTCGGTCACCATGAGAACCCTTGCGGGCTTCTGCTGCGAAACGTACCCACTCATCGCCGACGTCGAGCCGACGAAATCGGCTTCCGCGAGGACATCGGGCGGACATTCCGGGTGCGCCAGAATCGTAATCTTGCCGTATTGCTCGCGTGCGCCAAGCAGTTCCTCCGCCGTAAACCGCTCGTGCACCTCGCAATGGCCTTTCCACAGGATGACGTCGACGTTCGTCTGCTGGCTAACCCATCGCCCGAGGTACTCGTCAGGAAGAAAGATGACGCGTTCCGTACCGAGTGACTCGACGACCTTGACAGCGTTCGACGAGGTGCAGCAGATGTCGCTCTCCGCCTTCACTTCGGCCGATGTGTTTACGTAGGTAACAACCGGAACGTCCGGGTAGCGTTCTCGCAGAAGCCGCACGTCGGCGCCGGTGATGGAGGCGGCAAGAGAACAACCGGCCTCCGCATCTGGAATGAGGACAGTCTTGTTCGGGTTCAAAAGGTTGGCCGTTTCTGCCATGAAGTACACACCGGCAAGAACGATCACGTCTGCATCCGTCGCCGCTGCGAGCCGGGCGAGCCCCAGCGAGTCCCCGACCCGATCGGCAACGCCGTGAAAAATCTCCGGCGTCTGATAGTTGTGAGCGAGGACGATCGCGTTACGCTCGCGCTTCCATACCTCGATGGCATGGATGTACGGCGCATGCACGCGCCATTCAAGCGCCGGCACGAAATCCCGCAACCGCTCGTAGAGATGCTCTGTCTCTTCCGCGATCTCGGGCGTCCAGGGAGGCGGCCCAAGAGGGATAGCAGGCTCACTCTTACCGCGGATCATGGCTGTCATCCTTATCTTATACTCAATATGGGAATACCCTATGAGCTCTTGTCAATAGGTGTGTGTAAAAAAGTTCAGGCAGCAGCAACCTTCGACGACTCCGTTACCCCGTCCTGTGCCAAAACTCGGCCCTTTTGAAATAGGCCATAAATCAGCAGCTTAGTGTCTGTGTTTGCGCCGGGGCCAAGGGCCGTAGGGGGATGTCCCGCCGGATGTTGAATTTGGGGTAGCGGCGGCTCCTTGGCCGGCCTAAGAATAGGTCTGCCAATAAACCGTCTCCAGAGGGGGACAAGGAGCCACCAATGCCTAGGAAATCGAAGAAGCCAGTAAGAAAGCAAACGCACTCGCCTACGGGCAAGGTAGTTGGCCAAGTCGGTCAGATACTGCTACCGATGATAGCTGGGATCGCGGCCACGAAGGCGGATCTGACGGAATGGGTGTACGAGCAAGGACTGACAGCTCTGCACCTACTGCTCAGAGAGGACGCCGAGGAGATCGCGGGGCTCAAGGGCAAGCACGAGAAGGAGCGAACTCATAACCACTGGGGGAGCACGAACGGAGAGCTGAGCTTCGGTGGTCGTCGCATCCAAGTGTCGCGACCTCGAGTTCGCTCGAAGTCGGGCGAGGAGGCGTCGCTTCCACACTTCGAAGCCTTCCGCGAAGAAGACCCGCTTCCAGAGCGAGTATTGAATCAGATCTTGGTGGGGGTATCGACCCGAAATTACGAATCGAGTCTGGACAAACCCGCGGCCAAGTTGAAGTCTCGTGGCACGAGTAAGAGTGCCGCCAGCCGTCACCTCGTGAGCCAGACGACTAAGAAGCTCGAGGAATACCTGTCTCGGCGGCTAGAGGAGTTCGAGCTTGCGGCACTGATGCTGGATGGCCTTGAGGTGGCCGGACAGACCGTCGTCGTAACTCTCGGTATCACAATAGATGGAACGAAGGTGCCCCTGGGTATATGGCTGGGCTCGACGGAGAACCCTCGGGTGTGCACCGCGATGTTGCAGGACCTTCTCGAGCGAGGCTTGCGCGTCGATGAGTCGATTCTCTGCGTAGTGGACGGAGGCAAAGGCATCCGCAAGGCACTCGTCGACGTTTTGGGGGACCTCGCGGTCATCCAAAGGTGCCAGATCCATAAACTCCGGAATCTTCGCTCGTACCTTCCCAAGTCTCGTCACGCCTACGTGCTCCAGACGATGAAGGAAGCCTACAAGTGCAAGAGTGCCGACAAGTGCAAGAGTGCCGACAAGTGCAAGAGTGCCGACAAGTGCAAGAGTGCCGACAAGTGCAAGAGTGCCGACAAGTGCAAGAGTGCCGACAAGTGCAAGAGTGCCGACAAGGCGCGCAAGCGACTTCAGGCATTGGTGTCGTGGCTCGAGCGAAACGGCTACGACGAAGCTGCCGGAAGCCTTCGTGAAGGGATGGAAGAGACACTCACGGTCGTGAAGCTCGCGCTGCCCGCCTTACTTCGCCAGTCTCTTGCCACGACGAACGCCATTGAGAATCTCAACGGAACCATTCGCAGAGTATCGAGAAACGTCAAGCGTTGGTAGAGTCCTTCCATGGTTCGCCGATGGACCGCTCTTGGCGTCGTCACCGCGCAGAAAAAGTTCCGGCGTATCAAAGGCTATCGCCATATGGGCGCTCTCGTTCACGCGCTTAGAAGCAAACAGAAATCTCTTGACAGCGATGAGTTTGCTGCCTAAGAGTATTCACAGGTGCCGCCGCTACCCGACCAAATTCAACAGCGGCCGGGACATCCCCGGCCGTAGACTTTACAATCGTCTGGCCCGAGGGTGTTATCTTCAGCTCCATGATGACGTTGTGCTCCGCAAAAAGTCCATCCAGCGTTGATTGCGCGTTTTAGACCTGCTATGGTCGGCTGCTTCTGGCCGTTCTTCTTTTTTGCGGATCACAGGGGTCGCCGGGGCTGCGTTGTCTTTGCCATTGTGGACATCGTATCCGCCGTTCAGAATGTGTCCACGAAACTGGATCAAGCCCAGTTACCTGCAATCGTCGGGCGCCTCCTCACCAGAATGCAACCGGAACCCGAACCCTGAGCTAGTTCCCAGACCCAATATCTCGGAGCCCACACCCAGATGTTTTCACGTCGAAGTAGCAGCGCTGCGATGTGACTTGGAGTTGAAATCCGACCGCTTATTGGTGTATAAGATTTACGTCTACAAGTCGCCCTCCCCCTACTCGTGAGGAGGCACGCTATACCTGATTTCTCGGTTGCCTAACTGAACGCCCGTACGGGGATCGCGTCCAACGCCACGCCGAAGGTGCGAGACAAGGAGGCCAGTTTATGAAGCTGCTCAAGATCGCCCGGACTCCGGCGGTGACGATCGGAACCGAGTCCACGGTCCGACACGCCGTGGAAACAATGGTTGACTGCGGTGCCGGCGCAGTCGTGGTGGTGGAGAACCAATCGGCGAAGGGCATCTTCACCGCTAGCGATCTCCTGAAGCGTGTGGTGGCCAAAGGAAGCCACTTGGATGAGACCCCAATCCGCGACGTGATGACCTCGCCGCCCATCGTTGCTGCCAGCAACATGCATCATCGCGAGGCCCTCGCGATGATGACGAGCAACCACATTCGCCATCTTCCCATCATCGACCGCGGGGGGAACGTCGCCGGGATGCTATCGACGCGACACTTGTTGAGGAACATGGTCGACGACCTGTCGCAGGAGCTCCACTCGCTCGACGCCTACCTCTCTGCCGACGGCATCGGCGGATGATCCCGACTCGTGCTCGGGCCCCGTCACCAATACCATTCCGTACGGCTCGCGGATGAAACGGCGGATGCGTTTGACCTCACTGTCCGAGACACCCCGTCCTGTGCCAAAACACGGCCCTTTTGAAATAGGCCATAAATCAGCCACTTAGAGTCTGTGTTTTGCGACTAGGTCAAGGGCCGTGGGCTTTACAATCGTCTGGCCCGAGGGTGTTATCTTCAGCTCCATCATGACGTACCATGTGCAATTCTTACTGCTCGTTCTGGCTAGGTCAACCGCCAGCAGCAGGACGTGATTGACTAACTGCGAGAGGAGAGCCGTGTGCTCCGAGCCGGGTTCGGGGCAAACGTCTCAGGCTCTCCGACGACGACCGGCCTCCCACTGCCTTGGTGCACAACTCCGATAGAGGCCGAGAGCTCGCTTGGCCCCGACTCCCATCATCCGATCATCTCGCTATCAGGCATCCCGAGCGCCGTCATGGTGTTGAGAATCTTGCACCCGATCCTTGCCTCAACTCTCTGTGCCGCCAACCCTCTCGCTCGCATCGCTGAGCCCACGATAGCCTTGTAGCGATGGAACGTTGTCTCGACTTTGCTCCGTTTGCTGTAGCCCGATTCTGTGTGCCACTTTCGTTTGCCGAGCCGAGCTTGTGCTGCAATGTTGCGATTGCGCTGTCGGCTGCTCGCCGGCCCCGATGCGAGCTGGGCGCCCTTGCGCGGCGGTATCAGCACCCTCGGCGAGCGATGAGCGCTGTGATTCTCGATTGCCTCATAGACGCCGCCGGCGTCGTATGCGGTGTCAGCTCTGGCCGATGAGATGGGACTGTCGATCTGTCCGACAAGCGATGCAACCCGCGATGAATCGCGGGCTCTTTTGCTCGTCAGCTCGCCGGCGACGACTTCGCCACTCTGCTCGTCGACACACAGATGGAGCTTGCGATAGTCCCTGCTCTTTTGTGCTCTGCGCAGCTGGCCGGCGTGGACAGCGAGACCGCTGCTGTCGATCAAGATGTGCAACGGCGTCTTCTGCTTGACTTGGTAGAAGGGGACCTTACCCAGATTCGGCTTGCGCCTCGAGATCGTGGTGTGATCGGGCACATCATTGTCTAGCTTCATCAGAGCGAACAACGACCGCAGCAATCCCTCGCTCTGCCTAGATGACAGATGAAACACCATGCCCAGGGTGACAGCCGTCTCGATGGCGTGGTTCGAGTACTTGCGTTGACGGCCCGGTTTCCTCCTCCTTGGCCGGGGCGCGTCCCAGTTCACAAGCTTGCCGGCGGTGAGCGAGACCCAGACGGTCAGCCTCCCGCGGTTGCGTAGACCCGCCTCATATTCACGCCAATTCCTCACGCGATAGGCCTTCTTCACATACTTCCGCTGAGTGCGTTTGAAAATGCTCATGGGGAACCTCGTATCCGCGAGTACAGGACAATTGTGGACCGAGATCGCGAGTTGTGCACCAAGGCACTCTAATCCCGATTTCCGAGGGACACGTTTGCGCCAAATAGGGGAGCGGGTGCTGTCCGGGGGCCGGGCGGCAGCGGGAAAGAGGCCACCCGAGAGACCAGAATCGAGGCCGAGGCTACCGCGGCGTAGCTGCCCTAGCACGTTCTGGTCCAGGTGCGCCTGAGCGTCCTTCATGTCTACACCCGCACGTTCAGTGACCCCCTCATGATGTTTCTATTGAAGGCCAAGCGGCCGGAGGTCTATCGCGACCGGAGGCTCCCTGCCCGTACCGAGCTTCCGGACGCCTCGGCATCTTCTTCTGACGCCGGACTGCTGACGCGGATCAGCAGCGCAACCTTGGAGAAGGCTCTTGCCGAAATCAACGACGCTTGAGGCTCTCCGAACCACGCTCCGCCCGGATGCGATTCGCGCCGAGCTCCGTCGGCGTGCGATGCCGACCACGACCAACGCGGAGCTCCTGCAGTACGTGGAGGACACCTTCGGGGTCCGGATTCCGCAGGTTCGCTGTTGCGCCGGGCACCGGACACCCGCCGAGGCATTTTGCGACAGCTATTTTGCCCAGATGCCCGTCACGGTTTGGAACGCGTCCCGGGCCTTTGGGGGAAAGACCTTCCTGCTGAGCCTTCTCGCCTTGACGGAATCGGTGACTCTCGAAACCAGCGTCACCGTGCTGGGCGGTTCGGGGGAGCAGTCCGTTCGTGTCCTCGATGCGATGCACGGGCATTGGGGGGCACCCCATGCGCCGCGCCATCTGCTCGATGGACTTCCTAAACTCAACAAGACCCGTTTACTCTGGGGCAATACCATCACGGCTCTCACGGCGTCCCAGACAGCCGTCCGCGGTTTGCATCCGGCGCGGTTGCGTATCGATGAGGCCGACGAGATGCGCCTTTCGATCCTCGAAGCCGCCCAGGGCCAACCGATGGATCAAAAAAGTGTACGGGCGCAGACCGTCATCGCCTCCACCCATCAGCACCCTGACGGAACGATGACGGAGGTGCTCCGCCGAGCCGCCGAGCAGGGCTGGCCCGTGTACGAGTGGTGCTGGAAGGAAACGCTGGAACCCAACGGCTGGCTCTCACCAGCACAGGTGCAGCGGAAACGGTCCGAGATCACAGCCCAGATGTGGCGTACGGAATTTGACCTCCAGGAACCGACCGCCGAGGGGCGAGCCATCGACCCCGATGCTGTGGAGTGGACGTTCGATGCCTCGCTCGGCGACAGTGACGCCGCCGCGCTCGAACATGGGTGGGAGGCTGTGCCGGGCGGACCGGGGAAAAAGCCCCGCCCGCGCCGCCGATACGCTCACGGGGCTGACTGGGCACAAGCGGTCGACTTCACGGTGGTGGCGACCTTACGGTGTGATGTGAAGCCGCTCCAGCTAGTGGCCGCCGTTCGCACGCACCGGCGGCCCTGGCCTGTCATGATCGACTTGCTGAATCGCGCCGCGAAACGCTGCCCTGGGCCTGTCGCTCACGATGCCACCGGCGGTGGGTCCGTGGTCGCCGAGTACGTGACGGCACGCGAAGTCATCGATTTTCAGATGACGGGTCGTCAACGCAGGGACCTTTTCATCAGCTATATTGCGGCGCTCGAACGCCATGAGCTCAAGATGCCGCGTCTCGAACCCTTCTACTGCGAGCACAAGTACTGCAGTGTGGATGCTCTTTATGGGAACGGTCACCCGCCGGACACGGTCGTCGCCTGCGCATTGGCCTATTACGCCTTTCGCACCGGCCGCGCACCGGGTGATTACGGCATCACGATCTGAAGGCTGACACCTCGGTTCGCTCACACGCGACCCTTACGCTCGACGGGCTGCTTGAGTCCGTCCGCTCGGAGTAGAGCCGGACACCGGCCCTCAAAACGTCCTACATTGAAGACGACCAAAGCATCCTGGTCGCCGGCAGTCCGTCAATCTCATGCAGCTCAAGTTTATGGAAGGGACAAGTTCCGGCGCACAAGCTGGACGCAACGGATGGTCTGGAGGAGAGCTTCTGCTCGGGCTCGCCTATCACAGAGCCCGTGCCTCGTCGGCGGGTCTCCGCGAATTTCGAGAACGCCTTCAGGATTCAGGCTTCCGGCTCAGTTCGAATTTTAGAACACGACGCGAACGATTCAATAAGAGCGCTGAAGCCCGTCAGCAGCGAGTTGTCGTGCGATTCCGGTGACCCGCACACGATAGCCCACCATGTCATCGCTCAACATCCGGGTCTTTGCGATCGTTTTGAGTTCCTTCTGTTTCCTTAGGTCGTGGATCAGAACGAACCGCGGAAGGAGGAGGCATCCCGAAAGCCATGCCGCCTCCTCTTCTTGCCGTTTGTCACAGGAGAGGAACGCAACATTGCCGAGCCGTTCGAGACGCGAGAGACGGTGTTCCAGAATGATGTGAGAGACCTCATGAGCGACGTCACTGTGTCGCCTCGTATCTGGCGTCAACTGGTTGAAGACGATGGCGCGGCGACCGCTGGGAAGTTCGAACGTACAGGCAAAGAACGCATCGTCTTGGACTCGCTTGAGTTCCTCCAGCCTCGCGATGTTGACGAGTGTATCTGCGGGGCGAACGATGCAGCCCACGTGTTTGGCGAGCTCCACGGCATCCATACGGTCGCTGTGCGAGAGTCCCATCGCATCCCAGATGTCCTTCGCGAGGCGCTCAGCTTCCGCTTTGAACCCACGGCGGAGAGACACAGGCTAGTCCTCGGCTAGAAGAGCGTCGCGCATTTCCCGAAGAAGTTCGGCAAAAAGCGCAGACACCTCGGGTCTGAAGGTAGGAGCTGCACGGAAGTGACAAGCAATCGCGACCTCCTTGGGGTTAGCGAGCTGGTCGTAGAACTCGCGCACGATCCCGGCGATTCGTCCCGCAGCCTCTGAAGAGAGTGCGGGATCACCGCGTAGATGGGTCTCGATCAAGTCTGGGGTCGAATCAGATGTGATGCTTCCCCGTCCTGTGCCAAAACTCGGCCCTTTTGAAATAGGCCATAAATCAGCAGCTTAGTGTCTGTGTTTGCGACCGGACCAAGGGCCGTTAGGCTTTACAATCGTCTGTCCCGAGGGTGTTATCTTCAGATCCATGATGACGTACCCCGTGCAATTCCTACTGCTCGTTCTAGCCGGCTGGGTCAACCGCCAGCAGCAGGATGTGATCGACTACCTGACAGCAACGCCGTTGCACTTGAGCAAGGGTGGGAGGTTGTGCCCGGCGGACAGGGGAAGCAGCCACGTCCCGGCCGATACGCCCACGGGGCCGACTGGGCGCAAGCGGTCGACTACACGGTGATGGCGACCTTACAGTGTGATGTGAAGCCGCTCAAGCTAGTCGCCGCCGCGCGCACCCACCGGCGTCCCTGGGACGTCATGATCGACTTGCTGAATCGTGCTGCGGAACGCTACCCGGGGCCAGTGCCCACGATGTCACCGGCGGCGGGTCCGTGGTTGCCGAGCACGTGACCGCGCGTGAGGTCATTGATTTTCAGATGACGGGCCGTCAACGCCGAGACCTATTTATTAGTTACATCTCGGCGCTTGAATACCACGAGATCAAGATGCCGCGGCTCGAACCGTTCTACCGGGAGCACAAGTACTGCAGCGTCGACGATCTCTTTGGGAACGGTCACCGCCCGACACTGTCGTCGCCTGCGCGTTGGCCTATCACGCATTTCGCACTGGCCGCGCCCCGGGTGACTACGGCATCACGAGCTGACGGTCGACGCCGCGAGACAACCCGAGGCGGCATTGTTAAGTTGAGGCTGACTGCCGTATCTGGTGCCCAGCATGGCGGATTCACGACCGGCTCGAGCCCTGGCTCTTGTGCACGGTCGCGGCGTAGGCGGGGACCAGGGTGTCCAGCTCGCCGTCGTCCAGCCCGATACTCTCGTCCCCGCGCGTTCGCTGTGGCCGTGGAAACCGAAGAGAAGCAGCGCGGGTCCCGGATCGGACGCGGCACTGATCAGATACTGTCCCTCGGTCCGTTGTGATCCGCAAAAAAGAAGACCGGCCAAAAGCAGCCGACTATGGTAGGCCTAACCCGCGTAATCAACGCCGGATTGACTTTTTGCGGAGCACAACCCCCGCCGTCGCTCCACCGCCTCCTCAAGACTGGAATCCGATAAGCAAGAGGAACGCGGCATCTTCCGCGGCCGAAACCCGGTGCTTTTTGCCTTGTCCGATGAATAGCGTCCGGCCTGAGCCCAGCGTGAGAGATTGACGGTTCTCGAGTCCCTCGACAGTGACCGCCCCGGTGACCGGCACGATGACGACGGGGCCAGGTGCCACGTGTTCGTGAATCTCTCCACCTGTCCGGACGGCGGTGAGTACGGCCGTCATTCCTTTACCCTTCGCCAGCGTGCGCGCCGAGCGGCCGTTGCGGGCGAGCTCTTCGGAGCCCAGCAAGTCGCGAGCGATCGCCGCCACGTCAAGAGATTCGAGCGTGATGGCTTCGAAGTCGAGCGGTGCGTCCCGTTGCGTGGCCATTGCTTTACTCCATTCTCGAGGAAGTACCAGACCCGTGTTTAGGGAATGGCCTCAATCCTTGCGTTCTTCCTGGCTGCGGCCGCCTTGCGTCTCTGCTGCGTGATCTTCCAGTCCATCCCCGTATCGCTGTCGCGAAGACCTTCTGGTGCTTACGCCATCAAGTGTTGCTACGCAGCATTTGAATGCTAGTGTCGGTTGGCCTGCCTGTGTCGGCGCACGCCAAATAAGTATGTCGACGTGCACACAGAGACATCCTTGAAGGTGAGGCATCGCGTGGTCAGCCAGCCGGCATCGCAGAAAGAACTGCGTCTCTCGAAATCAAGCTCAAACTCTAGCACGAGAACGGGTTACGTGGCAGCCACCAACATTTGCTTGCGGAAGCACCGTGCAGCTCGTGCGATAGCCCCGCGGCTTCGATGACGCGCTCGCAAGCGGCAACGTACTTCACAGGGAGACCCCGACACCGAGCGGAACGATGCAGAGACCGGCAATGACGTTCATCGCAGCAGTATACTTCAAGGATCCCCGGCCTCAAGCGAGAGTGCCTTTGCACGAGCGAGCCTCTCCACGTTCCTAAGACGCCCGTGGCGTCGTTGGGTCGACCGGCACGAAGCAGCCGAGCATGGCAGCTCTAAATCGCGCAATCAACGCCGGATCGACTTCTTGCGGAGCACAGGGGGCTGGAAACGGGGACATGGTAAGGACTGTGGTACCGGCACTTGGCGAAAGCCGCCGGCAACAGCTACTCCCCTTATCTCTATCTACCGAGCCAGCCCCCGACCCTACCACGTGGGCTAGGGTGCGAGCCTATTTCGTAGTTCGTCGGGCTACATCGAGCTTTCGGTGGATCAACGATGCCAAGGTCAAAATATCCAGTGCGTCTTGCTCTGCCATGTCCCACTCGATCTTCGGATTGTGGGCTGTGGGGTTTCGTATCGTTCCGAATAGGCCGATGAGTAGGTGTGCGAAGCCCCGCTGCTCGCCCTGGTCCGTCTCAGTCAATAGTGAATTGATTGCTAGTATCGGCTGCTTCGCCTTTGGCATACCGAAAGCTTGCTGCACGAGCGCCGCACCGTCTGAGGTTAGTCCAGACAGAGAGCGAATCTTGGCAGCGATGCTCTTCATTGATTCAAACACTGCGTGAAAGTAGTTAACCTGTTCGCGTGCTAGAGTTTTAGCCTGATTTCGAGAGGCGCAGTTCTTTCGTCGATGCCGGCTGGGCCGAGTTTTGGCACAGGACGGGGTGGTGACCGAAAGCCCGGTGCGCGGGGCTTGAGTTCGTTTGTGGCGCGCAACCCGGTCTCTTCCTGTACCACTGCCCGCAGCCACGTAGCAACATTTGATAGCGGAAGCACCCAGCTGCATCAACCGAAACGCAATGGTCGAAGCAGAACTCAAGAGGCGCAAATATGATGGATGGGCTCGCCAGGCGTCAACGCCAGCAAAGGCCGGGGATCCCTGGAGTATACTGCTGCCATGAACGTCATTGCCGATCTCTGCATCGTTCCGCTCGGTGTCGGGGTCTCCCTGTCGAAGTACGTTGCCGCTTGCGAGCGCGTCATAGAAGCCGCGGGGCTATCGCACGAGCTGCACGCAAACGGCACCAACATCGAAGGGGATTGGGACGAAGTATTTTGCGTGGTGAAGCGATGTCACGAAGTCGTCCACGAAATGGGCGCACCGCGCATCCATACGAATATCAAGCTTGGAACGCGGACCGACCGAAGGCAGACGATGAAGAATAAGACCACGAGCGTGACGAGCAAGAAATAGCTCGATAGTTCTCGAAGAACGGACGAAACTCGTCGAACGTTTAGCAGGTTTGCACAGACCGGTCGGCATTTACACTTCGGATTTGTAGATAACTCCAAGTTTATGCGAGGCGCAACCCTGGCAAATGTCTCGGCTGTTGTGCTCCGCAAAAAGTCGATCCGGCGTTGACTATGCGGTTTAGAGCTGCCATCCTCGGCTGCTTTGCGCCGGTGGACCCGACGACGCCACCGGCTGTGCTCCGCAAAAAGTCGATCCGGCGTTGATTATGCGGTTTAGACCTGCCATGCTCGGCTGCTTCGTGCCGGTCGACCCGACGACGCCACCAGCGTCTTGGGAACGAGGAGAGGTTCGCTCGTGCCACTGTTTTCCAATATCCGGTCTATTGTTCTGGAGCTCGGGCCAGGCCTTCCCACCACTTCTGTCGAGCTTCCGATGAAACCGGACCAGCACCGGCATCAATTACCCGCCCAGCGCGCCGTTGCCTCGAGGCCGGTCCTTGGTGGGCTCCATCACGATTACCGGTTGTCACGCGTCGCCTGACTGAGCTAGCTTCTCGCGGGGAACAACGCGTTCTTTCTCAAGCACGTTATTGCGTCGGTGGCCCGGCAGCGACAGAGTGCAGAACCTCCACCGAGGCGAACACGAGTTCGCAGGACCTCAACTCCCATGGCTGTCTGCCCGTCAATACGCGATCTTCTTTTTTGCGGATCACACGCCTATCCCCGACCCCGTCCTGTGCCAAAACTCGTCCCTTTCGAAATAGGCCATAAATCAGCAACTTAGTGTCTGTGTTTGCGACCGGGCCAAGGGCCGTAGGCTTTACAATCGTCTTGGGCGGGCGGGTCGTCACCATGCAGATGACCACCTAGTCGAGAGCGAATATCGAAGCATGTTCCTGAAGCTGTTTCCACGCTACGCCGGTCGAGCCCGCCGAGGGGCTACCGTCGCCGGCGACCATCTACGCGGCACGGCAGTAGTAGTTGAGAATGCCCAAAAGTCGCTCTCGCGACACGATGGGGCCAGTGTCATTCGCGCTTGCCGGCAGAGGTGTGAGGAGCTCGTTGCCGAGACCTTGGTGGTTCCGTTCTGTGTGATAGTGCACTATGTATTCGGTTACCGCTGTGCGCAGGTGTCGCTCACTGAGAGGTACGAAGCGGTCGAGACACTCTCGACGTATGGAGAGAACGAATCTTTCCGCATATGCGTTCAGATTCGGACTATTGGCGGGAAGGCGCAGGGGCTTCACGCCTGAATCTCTCAACAGCCCACGTACCGCCTCGGTGAATAGTGGGTCCCGGTCGTGGATGAGGTATCGCTTGCCAAGGAGGAAACCATCCCACATGTCCGTGAGGTTTCTTGCCACCTGCTTCATCCACTCCCCGTTGGGGTCCGACGTTATCCCACCGATGCACACGCAGCGAGTGGCGATATCGATGTGTGGCTTCAAGTTTGAAGCGCACCATTCGTTAGAGCCCATGGAAACGTTCCTCCGGTGTGCGGTAGCCGAGTCTCTTGCGGGGCCGTGAGTTGAGCTTGTTTGCGATACGATCGCAGTCGCGTTGCGTGAGCGCTGCTTGGCTGGTGCGCTTCGGCAGGTATTGTCGTAGCAGGCCATTGAAGTTCTCGTTGCTGCCTCTCTCCCATGAGTGATAGGGAGTTGCGAAGTAGAACTTGACGCCGGTCGCTTCCTCGACGGATTCGTAGTTGTGGAACTCCGTACCATTGTCCGCGGTGATCGTCTTGACCTGCTCCGGCACCCGCCGGAGCAACATCTTCGTTCGCTGACTAGTGCTGAACATGGTGCGGTCGGACAGCTTGCCGATCAGCGCATAGCCCGTCCTGTGCCAGAATTTGATCCACTTGCAACGTTACAAGCGAACAGTTGACGCGGCGTGGGCGGTGAGGCCCGCGACAACCATTGAGCAGAGCTACCCTTTGGACGGGTCGTCACCATGCAGATGACCACCTAGTCGAGAGCGAATATCCAAGCGTGTTCCTGAAGCTGTTTTCACGCTACGCCGAGCGGGCCCACCGAGGGGCTACCGTCGCCAGCGACAATCTACGCGGCACGGCAGTAGTAGTTGAGAATGCCCCCAAGTCGCTCTCGCGACATGATGGGGCCAGTGTCATTCGCGCTTGCCGGCAGAGGTGTGATGAGCTCGTTGCCGAGACCTTGGTGGTTCCGTTCTGTGTGATAGTGCACTACGTATTCGGTTACCGCTGTCCGCAGGTGTCGCTCACTGAGAGGTACGAAGCGGTCGAGACACTCTCGACGTATGGAGAGAACGAATCTTTCCGCGTATGCGTTCAGATTCGGACTGTTCGCTGGAAGGCGGAGGGGCTTCACACCTGAATCTCTCAAGAGCCCACGTACCGCCTCGGTGAATAGCGGGTCCCGGTCGTGGATGAGGTACCGCTTGCCAAGGAGGAAACCATCCCACATGTCCGTGAGGTTTCTTGCCGCCTGCTTCATCCACTCCCTGTTTGGGTCCGAGGTCATCCCACCGATGCACACGCAGCGAGTGGCGATATCGATGACAAACAGGACATGGTAGCGGACGAGCCCGAACGGGTTCACAACCTCGACGGTGAACAGGTCTGTCGCAGCGATAGCGCCCCAATGAGCCTTGAGGAAAGTGCTCCACGACATGCTCTTGCCCCGCTCCGGAGCCGGCGCGATACCGTGCTCGGCGAGGAGCCTCTTGATGGTGTTGCGTCCGAGTTCATGTCCGAGGTTCTTGAGTGCACCCCGCAGGCGCGTATATCCCCACGTCGGGTTCTCCTGCGCCACGCGCACAATGAGCTCACGGATATCCTTCGCCGTCGGAGGTCGGCCTGGGCTCCGGTTCTTGCTGTCATCGTACTTGGCTGCGATGAGGCAGCGGTACCAGCGCAGAAGCGTAGCGGGTGTGGCAACGGACGCAATCTGGGCCAGCGCCTCGCGGCCTAAAGCTTGGGCCTTGACGGCGAGCCTGCGCCGGTCGTCGTCCGAGAGCTTGAGACGCTTGCCCCGAAGCCCGGCTCGGAGCACACGGTTCTCCTCTTGCAGGTAGTCGATCACATCCTGCTGCTGGCGGTTGACCCAGCCAGCCAGAACGAGCAGTAGGAATTGCACGTGGTAGGTCATCATGGAGCTGAAGATAACACCCTCGGGCCAGACGATTGTAAAGCCCACGGCCCTTGGCCCGGTCACAAACACAGACACTAAGCTGCTGATTGATGGCCTATTTCAAAAGGGCTGAGTTTTGGCACAGGACGGGGAGCGCCGCCCCCCTTGACGCCGCTGTTGGCATTGATGAAGGCCGTCAAGTCGGTGTTAAGGAACGCGAAGCCCGGCACCTGCCAGGACGCTCGCACGCCGGGCAGGTACTTGAAGACGTCGGCGTCCGCGCCGAAGTTGATGCAGCCGGTGAGCGCGATGTCGCGGATCGGCCCCAGCTGAAACTCCGTGCCTGACAGCTTGCTGAAGCTCAGGGTTGGATACCACTCGCCATAGAGGTCCTTGTCGTTGAAACCGTCATGACCGCCATCGTCGAGGATGTCGACAAAAAAGTAGCTGTCTCCCAACCGCCAACTCGTCGCATGCTGGACGGTGAGTATGGAGGTGTATTCCCGTGCACCCGAGAACGGGTTCGTGAGCTTGCCATACTGATAGTGGAATTCGGTTTGTGCGGCTGCCGCCGAGGCAGACGCCAGAACCAGGAACGCACCCAGGACGCATCGCAGCAGGTCCGGTAGATGGGAGTGCACGGTCATGGGGTGTGCCTTCTTCACATTCGTCATTGTCCGAGCCTGATAATCGACGCTATGGCGCCGGGGTGAAGCCGCAACGAATCCAGCTGCAGGCAGTGCTTGGAAAATTCATCGATCCGGTTTCGTTCACACCGTATGACTGTGTCTCCGCCTTCCTCCGATAAGCCGCCGCACCGTGCAAGGATCGGGGTGCGGTCAGAACAAATTCATGGAAGCCTTACGGGAGTTCCGGATCGGGATGAGCTGATCGAAGCCGCTGATCATGAAAACTTCATGGATGTGCTCATGCATGTCGCACAGGACGAGCTTCCCCTGGGTTGCGCTGAGCTTCTTGGCCGCGATGAGAAGCACCCTCAGGCCGGAACTACTGATGAAGTTCAGACGGCTGAAATCGACGATCATGCGCTGTTCGCCTTTGCTGATGTGATCCATGACGATGGTTTCGAATGCGCGTGCGTTCGTGCTATCGAGCCGGTCGACCGGCAACAGCACCAAGACGTCGTTGTCTCGTTCTTCAACAACTTCAATGTTCATCGATACGCCTCTTCCTCGGGTCGGGAGCGATTCCCGACGGTGTTATTGCTATGCGGGCTTGAGATCGTGCTCCAAGGTCAAACGGTTCTTGCCCCCCACGAACTCGTAGGAGATGCGGCTGGCGAAGTTCTTGACCAGATGGAGGCCCAAGCCGCCCACGTTACGAGCTTCCAGCGGCGCCGCGGTGTCCGGGTCTGTGTTGAGGGTCGGGTCGAACGGACTCCCATTGTCCTCCATCGTCAGGGTCAGGATATCGTACTCGACTTTCAAGTGGATATCGATCCTGGGATCGACCCCGGCCTCGAAGCTGCCGTGAGTCACGGTGTTCGTGATTAACTCGTCCAGTTCCAGGTTGATGGCGAACACTTTTGGTGCGGACACGTTATTGGCCTCTCCGAAATTTTCAACCATGGTCGCCAGATCGCGGAGCTCGGACAGCCGGGCGGGGCGTTTTCAGATGGGCGTCCTTGCGGTCGTAGTACTCAACTTTCCGGATGCGACGCTCGTCCTGGTCGCGCCAGACCAGCTGACGGCGATAGATCGACTTCTTGTCCACGGGGAAGCGCTCAGTGACCGTGCATGTTGAATCGCCGCACGGCTCGTCGCGCAGGTACCGGTAGGTGAATTTCTCCACTTCCTGGGCGGTCATGTCCTCATACGCAAACTCGCTGCCCATGAAGGAGCCGGACCGGTTCGCCGAGCTGATGTGCTTGACGCGTTTCAGCGCGGTGAGATAGAGCCATTGATCGTCAGCGTCCTCCCGGTGGGCGTGAATGAGGAACGCCGTTCCTCGGACGTCGCGTGGCTCATCGAACACGAACAGGCTCTTGTCCCCGTCGTCGGACACCTCGAGAACCTGGACCCGGAGCTGACGTCGGCTCTCCTGCCCCTGCTTGTTGCGCAGCACCATGACCTGCTGGGCCGTAAAGTTGACGAACCCTTCCTCGTGCGCCCGGGCATCCTGCGCGATCTTCAGCCCGGCTTCCTCGGGCGTGTCGTTTGCCGCGTGAGTGGGCACCGGTGCGCCCAGCCCCGTCACAATGGCCAGCGACAGCGCGCATAACAGGAACAGCAGTCGTGCGGGAAGGCATGCAGGTGATGGTCATGCGCGTAGCGGATTTGGCGACGTCAAATGCGGTCGTTGAGGAACTCTTAGAAACTATAAGTCAGGCTCAGATCGAGGAAGCTGTCGCGTCGCATCTCATAGTGGAGATCCGCTTCATCGACACTGAGAAGGGCGATCATCTCTATGTGCAGTAACCACTGGTCGGTGATGCGCCGGTTGAATTCGACAGCCAGTGAGCGTGTGGCGCGGCCCGCGTCCGCCAGAACGCCGGCAACGACTTCGGTGCTCTGGACGTCGTTGAACACAAGGCGCGTGGCGAGGAAGAGATCATTCTCGAGGGTATTGGGCGAACGGCTTGGCGTCGCATTTCGGCCCCGCCCATCGTAATTCCATTCGCTGACGACGCTGAGATCGACGGCGGATCCGGCCACGGAATAGAACGTGTACTCTCCACCGAAAACGGTGGCAAAGTAGTCCTCTTCCCGGCCGGACAGGTTTCGAGCGCCGGCCCGCTGAATGGCCTCGAGCTTGAACAACCAGGAGCCGATGGTCATCTGGGCGTCCAGCCCGAATTGGCGGATCTGCGCGTAGTACTGAATCAGAGCCGGCCCGCCGTCCGGGTCGCTGCCCGGCAGCAGAAACGGCTCCCGGTTGGTGCCGTCGAATACGCTCACGCCAAGATCGAGTGGTCCGAAGCTGCGGCTGTATCGGGAGGCGAGATCCAGGTGCCACTCCCCGGCCGCGCTCTCGTACTCGATACGCTCGTGGTCCACGACGAACGGCAGGCGCAGGCGGCCTCTGCGACCTTGAAACGTGCGCGCGCGGTGATAGGGCAGACCGAATATTTCAAATACGCCCCAGTCGCCAAACCAGGTGACGTGCACCATGGGTTGCCCCAGTTTGGCCTCTCCGTTCGGATGCTCGACGAAGTCGACCTGGTTGACGATATCGACCAGGTGCTGCGATTCGGTGACTCCCCAGAACACCTGGTCGACGCCCAGACGCAACTCCCATCCGCTATCGCCGATTTCGCCGAACAGCAGAAGATAGGCTTCGTGCAGATCGAAGTGGGTGCGGCGCGGGTCCGAATGATCGTAGCGAAAGAACGGCGCCAGCGTGAGGTTTCTGCCGTCGGCGTCTTCCAGATAGAATCGCGGTGCCGCAACGAAGCCGCTGGCAAGCGAGCGCTGGCCGGAAAAGGTGCCCGCTTCGGGAAACCACCGGCTTTCGGCGCTCAGGCGTCCGGAAAACTCGTATTCGACAGTCTCCTCGGTCTCCTCGGTTCCGGCATGTGCGTCGGTGGCGAAAATGGTGGCCACGAACCAGACAGCGCCCAGGAGTCCGTGGCAAAGAGCGGCACGGGGTCGCATCACCGCGCCCGTCTCAGCCCCGTTTGTGTGAAATCGCTGTCGTCTAGGTCTGTTTGGAACTGAAAATCGGTCTGGGTCAGCACCGTGCTTTTCCCGGTCAAATGATTCACCATCGTCATCTTGCTGGCCCGCCAGTAACGATCCAGGTACTGCGCGTAGTTGTCCAGGGTGAGCGTTTTCAGATGGGCGTCCTTGCGGTCGTAGTACTCAACTTTCCGGATGCGACGCTCGTCCTGGTCGCGCCAGACCAGCTGACGGCGATAGATCGACTTCTTGTCCACGGGGAAGCGCTCAGTGACCGTGCATGTTGAATCGCCGCACGGCTCGTCGCGCAGGTACCGGTAGGTGAATTTCTCCACTTCCTGGGCGGTCATGTCCTCATACGCAAACTCGCTGCCCATGAAGGAGCCGGACCGGTTCGCCGAGCTGATGCGCTTGACGCGTTTCAGCGCGGGGAGATAGAGCCATTGATCGTCAGCGTCCTCCCGGTGGGCGTGAATGAGGAACGCCGTTCCTTGGACGTCGCGTGGCTCATCGAACACGAACAGGCTCTTGTCCCCGTCGTCGGACACCTCGAAAACCTGGACCCGGAGCTGACGTCGGCTCTCCTGCCCCTGCTTGTTGCGCAGCACCATGACCTGCTGGGCCGTAAAGTTGACGAACCCTTCCTCGCGCGCCCGGGCATCCTGCGCGATCTTCAGCCCGGCTTCCTCGGGCGTGTCGTTTGCCGCGTGAGTGGGCACCGGTGCGCCCAGCCCCGTCACAATGGCCAGCGACAGCGCGCATAACAGGAACAGCAGTCGTGCGGGAAGGCATGCAGGCATCATGAATCTCCCTGGTCTATGGTAATCAGCAGCGTCGGCAGAAGCAGGAAATCGGCGGCGAGCGCCAGGATGATCGTCATCGTCACCAGGACGCCGAGCGCCCAGCTCACCTCGAATCTCATGTGGCGAACACCAGAAAGCCGGCCGACAGGACCGCGGTCGTCGTCAACAACGCATGGCCCACGGTACGAAAGGCGGCGCGCACGGCTTCCGGTGCGGGAAGGCCTTCGCGCCGGATTTTCAGATATTTGCTCAGAAAATGAATGGTATCATCCACGACAATCCCGAAGACAACGGCGACGACCACCGAGGACACAATGCCCACGTGGCCCACGAGGTAGCCCCACAGACCGAAGCTCATGATTGCGGGGATGAAATGCGGCAAGAGGCTGAGGAGACCGATCCCAACGCTCCTGAAAACAAAAATCAGTATGAACGAAATGAGAACCATGGCGGATATCGTGCCGCCCAGCATGCTGTCGATGTTGCGCTGCGACATGTGAGCGAAGATGACGCTGACGCCCGATGCTTCGTTCGCAAAATCAGGCGCATTCGCCCGGAGCCAGACCTGTGCGCGCTCGTCAAGCTCGCGCAGCTCTTGAGACCATGAATTATCGGTCGCGACGACCATGCGCTTGGCGGACTTGCCGATGTCGATGCGGTCGTTGATGTCGCTGCCGAACGGAAGCGAGAGCTCGTAGAGCAACAGATACTGCGCCACGAGGTCCGCATCCTCGGGCAGGCGATCGAAGACCGGATCGTCGCCGTTCATGTTTTTGTTCAGGCGTTTCATGAGGCAATCGCGCTTCTCAGTGTGGACGAAGCGGACCTCCACTATGAGATGCGAAGCGACAGTTTCGTCGATCTGGGCCTGATCTACAACTTCTAGCAGCCGGGGTTTCCCCGCAGGCCACAGCTTGACATCGCTCCGCGCTGCTGGCACCATTCATCTGTGGCTTATTGTAGGAAGGTGAGACCAGAGAGATCAGCTCTCGAAAAAGAGGGCCTTCCATAAATCCCGTTGTTCCTTCGCCAACTGCCGAAAACTTGACTGGGACAATGTCTTACGCATACCTCGAAGGGTACGAGAAGGCCCGTCTCTACGATCAGGCCGCGGCCGACAACTATCTCAAGCACACCACCATCGGTGATCCCGAGCTCGACCCGATCATGGAGGAGCTCTCAGCGGAGTTGTCTCCAAGCGACCTGCACCGGTTCATCGGGGCCGGCATAGAGCAGAACGAGGAGGTTCTGCACCTCGCGCCGCGTTCTCTGCGCGATTTCTTCAGGGATCTCAAGGAGCCTCCCTGGCTCTACTACGAAGGTTTTCGTCCCGGGATCCGCGCCTTTCATGAAAACGTAGACCTGATGCTCGTCGCCTTTGTCACGGGAGTGCTGGTAGAAGGCTTTTCGACGCTCATCGCCAAGTCTTTCAATATTACCGGGCGAGTGGCGTCCACCAGAAGACGCCTCCAGCAGAACAACCGCCACATGCTGGAGATCTTCTTTCCCGGCAACTTGCAGAGAAACGGCGAGGGATGGAAGCTGTCCACGCGCATTCGGTTCGTTCATACTCGGATACGGGGCCTGCTGGCGAAGTCAGATGACTGGAATCACGAAGCCTGGGGCACGCCGGTAAGCGCGGCGCACCTGGGTTTCGCCATCTCCGTCTTTTCCAAGCGCCTGCTGGAGTACTCGACGATGCTGGGCGCGAAGTTCAGCCAGGAAGAACAGGAGAGCGTTCTCGCCGTCTGGCGCTACGCCGGCTACCTCATGGGGATACCGGAAACCATCCTCTATAAGAACGGCGAGGAGGCGGAAAAAATGTACAAGATCGGTTACCTGTGCGAGCCGAAGCCGGACGCCGATTCGGTAGCCGTAGCCAATTTGTTGATCCAGTCCATTCCAAAGGTTGCGGACGTCAAGGACCCGGCTGAGCAAAAGCAAACGGTGGAACTGGCCTACCGCCTGTCACGCGCCCTCATTGGAAAAGAGCTCGCCGACAGTTTCGAGTTTCCACCGGATCCCAAGTGGGCGACCCTATTCAAGTACCGGCTGAAGCAGCGCGTTCTGCGATTGTTGCGAACCAACAAAATGGTCAGATCGGACAATTTCACTCAGCTTCTCCAGATATCGGCGTACGACAGCGAGGGGCTGAGCTACAAGATGCCGGACCACGTCTACACGTCGAAATCGAACCCGTGGTAATAATCGAGTAGCTCGTCGCTCCCAGTCCGAGATGGTCGAGACGCTGACTCCTTCGCTGCTGGACCGCTACGTCGCCGCCACTGTGCGCTACCGGTGGCTGGTCGTTGCGCTCGCTGCCTTGTTCATGCTGGCCGTGACGGCCGGCGCCCGCTTCATCGTCGTTACGAACGACTACTTCATCCTGTTCAAGGACGACAATCCGCAACTCCTCGCGTTCAAGGCCCTGGAGAATACGTACTCCGCCACCGACCGCGCGTTGATTGCCGTTGCGCCTCGAGAGGGATCGGTGTTCACCCGCGAGGCACTCGGCGCCGTTGTGGAATTGACCGACGCCGCGTGGGAGACGCCCTATTCCAGTCGGGTCGACTCCCTCACCAACTATTCCCATAGCGAGGCGCTCGGCGAGGACGATCTGGTCGTCGCCCCACTCGTCGAGGACGCGAGTTCGCTGAGCGACGCCGATCTGACCCGCGTTGAAACGATCGCTCTGGACGCAATCGAGATCGTCGGGCGTCTGGTCTCCCGTGACGGGCGTGCGGCCGGGGTGGTGATCAATTTCGTTCTCCCCGAGAACCACGACCAGGCGGTGATCGAGATCACCGAGTATCTCGACCTGCTCCTCGACCAGGCCCGCGCGCGCCATCCCGGCATCGACTATTACATGACCGGTGACATCGCCCTGAACCACGCGTTCGCCGAAGCCACCGCGGATGATCTCCAGACGCTGACGCCAATCGTATTTCTCATCATCGTGGCCGTCACGGCCCTGTTTCTGCGCTCGATTCTCGGCACAGCGGCCATCGTCGCCGTGCTCATGTTTGCCGTCAACACTACCATGGGGTTCGCGGGCTGGATGGGCGTGGTATTCAGCCCCACCAGTTCCGGCGTGCCGATCATCGTCACGGTGGTAGCCGTCGCGGATTCGATCCATGTTGTCACCACCGTCCTGCTGGGCATGAGGCGCGGACTGGACAGGAATGCGGCGATCGTCGAGTCGTTTCACATCAATGCCTATCCGATATTTCTCACATCGGTAACAACCGCGATTGGCTTCCTCAGCCTGAACACCGCCGAATCGCCGCCTTTCCACGACCTGGGAAATTACGTGGCGTTCGGTGTGCTGTGCGCCTTCGTATACACCATGACGCTCCTGCCGGCGTTGCTTGCGCTCCTGCCGCTGCGCGCACGCCGCTATCAGCCCGGCCAGGCCGCCTACTTCGACCGCTTTGCCGACTTCGTCGTCGCGCGGCGCACTGTCCTGCTCTGGTCCGTCGCGGCGGCGGTGGTTGTTCTGGCGACCGGAGTGCCGCGCATCGAGTTGAGCGACAACCTGACACAGTACTTCGATGAACGTTACGAGTTCCGGCGTGATTCGGATTACGTCGCCGAGAACCTGACGAGCCTGGACAGGCTGGAATATTCGCTGGACGCCGGGCGCGAAGGCGGCATTACCGATCCCGGGTATCTGCGCACGGTCGATGCGCTGGCCGAATGGTTCCGGGAGCAGCCCGAAGTAACCTACGTCCAGTCTTTTCCGGACATCATGAAGCGTCTCAACAAGAACATGCACGGCGACGATCCGGCCTTCCATCGCCTGCCTGAAGACGGGAACCTCGCGGCGCAGTATCTGTTGCTCTACGAGCTTTCGCTCCCGTTCGGCGCCGATCTCAACGACCGTATCGACGTCGCCAAGTCCGCGACGCGCCTGGTCATCTCGACCAGCAGCTCATGGTCCAGGGAGCTGCGTGAGCTCGATGAGCGCGCGCAGGTCTGGATCCGTGCCAATGCGCCCGGTTTTTCGGCCGGGGCATCGGGCCTCAGCATCATGTCCGCTCACGTCTCGCAGCGAAGCATCGACAGCATGCTGGGCGGCACGATCTCTGCCATGGTTCTTATTTCGTTCATCCTGATTTTCATTTTCCGGAGCATTCGGATCGGCCTGCTCAGTCTTGTGCCGAATTTCATCCCGGCCATCATGAGCTTTGGCCTGTGGGGCTATCTCGTGGGTCACGTGGGTATTGCTTCTTCGGTGGTCGTCGCCATCGTCTTCGGAATTATCGTGGACGACACGATTCATTTCTTGAGCGAGTATCTGAAGGCCAGGCGCGAGGGCCTCTCGGCGGCCGAGGCCGTGCGTTCCGCTTTTCACACCGTCGGCCAGGCGTTGCTTACGACGACCGTGGTCCTGTCGGCAGGCTTCATGGCGTTTGCCACATCCGGATTCGAGGTCAGCTGGTCGCTCGGGCTCCTGGTGACGATGACGATCCTCCTTGCGCTTGCCGCGGATTTCCTGCTCCTTCCGACGCTGCTGATTGCCGTCGACCGGAAAGAGTGAGTGAATGCTCCCCTCTTGAGCGCCGTCGCTGACCATCGTAGCGGGCCTGACGGCCCGGCGGGCAGGTGAGAGATGCGACTCCGTGCCGTTATTGGTGCGCGGCGGCGCGGTCCAGGGCAGGCGGCAGGCTGAAGCGGACGTTCTCGACAGATGCCGTCCATCGTGGAGATTTCCAGGTCGGTGTACTCGCGCAGCTTCTCGATCAGGTCGTGCACCAGTTCCTCGGGGGTCGAGGCGCCGGCGGTAATGCCGATGCTCTTCTTCCCCCGCAACCATGCGGGATCGAGCTTCGACGGATCCTCGACCAGGTAGCTCGGCACGCCGCTGTCGTGCTGACTTCGCACAAGCGGTTGGAGTTGGAGCTGTTCTGGGCGCCGACCACCAGCACCAGGTCTACGATGGAGGCCAGCGTGCGCACGGCAGCCTGACGGTTCTGGGTCGCGTAGCAGATGTCCTTGACGTCCGGACCGACGATTTTCGGGAATCGCTGCCGCAGGGCCGAGATCACGTCCAGGGTATCGTCGACCGACAGGGTCGTCTGGGTGATGTAGGCGACCTTGTCGGGGTCGCGTACCTGTAGCGCTTCCACCCCGTCCACATCGCTCACCAGAAAAACTGGCCCCGGAGAATCTGGCCGACGGTGCCTTCCACCTCGGGGTGGTTCTCGTGGCCGATCAGGATGATGTCGTAGCCGTTGGCCGCGTAGCGCCGGCCCTCTATGTGCACCTTGGAGACCAGCGGGCAGGTGGCATCCAGCGGACGCAGGCCGCGCACCGACGCGTCCTGCTCGACCTTCTCCGACACGCCGTGGGCGCTGAACACCGTGATGGCCCCATTGGGAATCTGATCGATCTGTTCGACGAAGCGTACGCCTTTCGCCTTCAGGTTTTCCACGACCCGAAGATTATGGACGATTTCGTGCCGCACATAGATTGGGGGCCCGTACTGTTGCAGCGCCGCTTCGACGATCTCGATGGCGCGCTCGACACCGGCACAAAACCCGCGCGGTTGCGCTAGAATGACTTGCATCGTTCTCACTTTGAACGACCGCTCCCTCTTTGGCTTCGTAGCTGTACAACACCGCGAGCCTCATCGCAGAGAATGCCTGCCTAGCGGACCGATGTCAACCACCCAGGGCCCGGACGAAGGCCTTGCCGGAAGCGCCCGGCCCCGCTTGACAGCCCCACGGTGAAGTCCATATAACTTCCATTAGGCGAAGAGAAAATGGGACAAGCGTCCAGGATGACGGCGTCCTCCTCGAACGTGTCGACGAAGGGCGACCTCGCCTACCAGGCTGCAATCCTGCAAGGCGTGTCCCGCACCTTTGCGCTCACGATTCCGCAGCTTCCAGGCGCTCTCCGTGACGTGGTGGGCAATGCCTATCTCCTGTGCCGAATCACAGACACCATTGAGGACGAGCCCACGCTGTCCGCCGGGCAGAAGCAGGCGTTTGCGGAACGCTTCGTCGAGGTCGTGGCCGGTCGAGAAGCAGCGGAGCCGTTTGCGCGCGAGCTCGGCGCGGGGCTGTCGTCGGCGTCGACCGCCAGCGAGCATGACCTGATCGCCAACACCGCCCGGGTCATCCGCATCACAAACGGGTTTCGTGCTGCCCAACGAGGCGCGCTCGAACGCTGCGTGCGGATCATGGCGCACGGCATGGCGGAGTTTCAGCAGCACGTGACAGCCGCCGGCTTGAACGACCTGCCCCACCTCGATCGCTATTGCTACCACGTCGCCGGCGTGGTCGGCGAGATGCTCACCGAGCTGTTCTGCGACTACTCCGCCGGAATCAACGAACGTCGCAACGAACTGCTCCCGCTGGCAGTCTTCTTCGGCCAAGGGCTGCAGATGACCAACATCCTCAAGGATGTATGGGACGACCGGCAGCGCGGGGCGTGCTGGCTGCCGCGGGACATCTTCCTTGAAGCCGGGTTCGAGCTGCGCTCCCTGTCCGCGGGGCAAAATGACCCCCGCTTCACCGACGGGCTGTTCACGCTGGTGGGGATCGCCCGCCAGCATCTGGCGGACGCGTTGCGGTTTATCCAGCTCATTCCGGCCCATGAAACCGGCATTCGCCGACACTGCCTGTGGGCCTTGGGGATGGCCGTGCTGACCCTGCGCCGCATTCACGCGACGCCAACGTTCCGGAACGAGCGGGAGGTCAAGATCTCGCGCCGCAGCGTGCGTGCGGTCACCGTAGTCACCAGCACCCTGGTGCGCTCGAATTTGGCGCTGACACTCCTCTTCAAGGCGCTGACCCGCGGCCTCCCCCAAGCCGAAGCAGCACGGGCTCCGGACAAGCGTAAAAGCAAGCCCTTGAAGAGTATCTACCACAAGTCATGAGACCACGACATGGGCGCAGTTTCTTCGGAGTCACTGGGACACCCTTGCCGCTGCCGATTTCTTCACCACCGAAATCTGGACTCCCGCGGGTCTGGTTACGTTCTACGTCTTGTTCGCGATTCAGCTGAAGACCCGCCGGGTCCATATCTCGATACCCCGTCCTGTGCCAAAACTCGGCCCTTTTGAAATAGACCATAAATTAGCAGCTTGGTGTCTGTGTTTGCGGCTGGGCCAAGGGCCGTAGGCTTTACAATCGTCTGGCCCGAGGGTGTTATCTTCAGACCCATGATGACGTACCACGTCCAATTCCTACTGCTCGTTCTGGCTGGCTGGGTCAACCGCGAGCAGCAGGATGTGATCGACTACCTGCGAGAGGAGAACCGTGTGCTCCGAGCCGGGCTTCGGGGCAAGCGTCTCAGGCTCTCTGACGACGATCGGGGCAGGCTCGCTGTCAGGGCCCAGGCTTTGGGCCGCGAGGCGCTGGCCCAGATTGCGTCCGTTACCACACCCGCTACGCTTCTGCGCTGGTACCGCTACCTTATCGCAGCCAAGTACGATGGCAGCAAGAACCGGAGCCCAGGCCAACCTCCGACGGCGAAGGACATCCGTGAGCTCATTGTACGCGGGGCGCAGGAGAACCCGATGTGGGAATATACGCGCCTGCGGGGCGCACTCAAGAACCTCAAACACAGACACTAAGCTGCTGATTTATGGTCTATTTCAAAAAAGGGCCGAGTTTTGGCACAGGACGGGGTGGCGGATGGTGAAGTCTAGAGCTATCCGGTCTCGGGCCAGATTCGACAATAATGGGACATTTTGTAAAACCCGAATTTGAGAACCATCGATTTTAGAGGGACTTACGTCCGTACACGTCCATACACCTAGAGGGGGGTTTCTCAGAATGTGGGGTCAAATTACGAATATAAAACGAAACTGTCTATCGTGCGCCGTATCAGAATTGGCGTCTTACAGCGCGATGGCACGCCGCAGGCTTCTGGTCTGTGTCGGTCGACCTTCCTCGATAAGCCCGCTAATTCCCATAGTGTTGCCCAAACAGCGCAAATTCTAATAATGATGGCGGCGGGGATGTCCCGCCGGATGTTGAATTTGGGGTAGCGGCGGCTCCTTGGCCGGCCTAAGAATAGGTCTGCCAATAAACCGTCTCCAGAGGGGGACAAGGAGCCACCAATGCCTAGGAAATCGAAGAAGCCAGTAAGAAAGCAAACGCACTCGCCTACGGGCAAGGTAGTTGGCCAAGTCGGTCAGATACTGCTACCGATGATAGCTGGGATCGCGGCCACGAAGGCGGATCTGACGGAATGGGTGTACGAGCAAGGACTGACAGCTCTGCACCTACTGCTCAGAGAGGACGCCGAGGAGATCGCGGGGCTCAAGGGCAAGCACGAGAAGGAGCGAACTCATAACCACTGGGGGAGCACGAACGGAGAGCTGAGCTTCGGTGGTCGTCGCATCCAAGTGTCGCGACCTCGAGTTCGCTCGAAGTCGGGCGAGGAGGCGTCGCCTCCACACTTCGAAGCCTTCCGCGAAGAAGACCCGCTTCCAGAGCGAGTGTTGAATCAGATCTTGGTGGGGGTATCGACCCGAAATTACGAATCGAGTCTGGACAAACCCACGGCCAAGTTGAAGTCTCGTGACCTTGCCCAGGAAAAGTGGACAGGTTGATTATCTCGCATGAGCCGTTTTGAGGTCATGAATCCGTTCGAACACCATTGGGCTGTTGTAATCGAGTGACGAGTGGAGTCGATACGGATTGTAGAACCCCTCGATGTAGCTCGCGACCGCGTCTTTGGCCATACGTCGTGTTGGCCAACTACACCGGTGGAGGAGCTCGGTCTTGAGCGTGCCTAAGAAGCTCTCGGTCACGGCGTTGTCCCAGCAATCACCCTTGCGGCTCATCGAGCACACGATGCCGTACTCATCGAGCACGGCCTGGTAGGTCGCAGCCGCGTATTGAGTACCACGGTCTGAATGATGCACCAAGCCACTTTCCGGCAGGCGGCGCCCCAAGGCCATGTGAAGCGCCTCGAGAGCAAGCTCCGCGCGCAGGTGGGGCTGCATCGCCCAGCCTACGACACGACGCGAGAACAGATCGAGGATGACCGCCAAGTAGAGCCAGCCTTCCCAAGTCCGGATGTAGGTTATGTCCGTCACCCAGAACTGGTTCGGTCGTTCGGCTTCGAAGTTCCGGCCGAGCACGTTGGGTGCGATGGGGCGATCGTGCTTGCTGTCGGTCGTGCGGCGAAAACGCTTGCTGGGCAGACCCTGCAGGCCCATCTCACGCATCAGCCGTGCCACTCGCTGCTTGCCTACCTCGACGTTCTCCCCGTCAAGCTGGCGACGTACACGCTCCCTGCCGTAGGTACCACGGCTATGGGCGTGGATCGCTTGGATGCGCAGCTTCAGCTTCCCATCCTCACACTGTCGCTTGCTGGGCGCGCGCTTCATCTGAGCGTAGTAGCCGCTGGTCGATACCCTCAGAACTCGGCACATCACCCGCACCGGGTAGTTGGCCCGCTCCGCGTGAATGGATTTGAATCTCATTCGCTTTCCTTCGCGAAGAAGGCCGCCGCCTTTTTTAATATTTCTCGCTCTTGCTCCAACGTACGCACTCGACGCCGTAGCGAACGGAGCTCATCACGTTCCGCCGTCGTCAGAGCCTCGCGTGGACCTTCACCGTGATCAACTTTGTATTGTTTCACCCAGTTTCGAAGGGCCGATTCCGTCAGGTCCAGTTCCTTAGCGACCTGGCCGATGCTGCCCTCGCCCTCCCTGAACAGCCGGACCGCTTCCTTCTTGAACTCCCCCGTGAACTTCCTGCGTCGTCGTTCTCCCATGGACGCCTCCAGGCGCATTGTCGCGCCTCGGTTGATGTCCACAAAACCCGGGCAGGGTCACTCGTGGCACGAGTAAGAGTGCCGCCAGCCGTCACCTCGTAAGCCAGACGACTAGGAAGCTCGAGGAATACCTGTCTCGGCGGCTAGAGGAGTTCGAGCTTGCGGCACTGATGCTGGATGGCCTTGAGGTGGCCGGACAGACCGTCGTCGTAACTCTCGGTATCACAATAGATGGAACGAAGGTGCCCCTGGGTATATGGCTGGGCTCGACGGAGAACTCTCGGGTGTGCACCGCGATGTTGCAGGACCTTATCGAGCGAGGCTTGCGCGTCGATGAGTCGATTCTCTGCGTAGTGGACGGAGGCAAAGGCATCCGCAAGGCACTCGTCGACGTTTTGGGGGACCTCGCGGTCATCCAAAGGTGCCAGATCCATAAACTCCGGAATCTTCGCTCGTACCTTCCCAAGTCTCGTCACGCCTACGTGCTCCAGACGATGAAGGAAGCCTACAAGTGCAAGAGTGCCGACAAGGCGCGCAAGCGACTTCAGGCATTGGTGTCGTGGCTCGAGCGAAACGGCTACGACGAAGCTGCCGGAAGCCTTCGTGAAGGGATGGAAGAGACACTCACGGTCGTGAAGCTCGCGCTGCCCGCCTTACTTCGCCAGTCTCTTGCCACGACGAACGCCATTGAGAATCTCAACGGAACCATTCGCAGAGTATCGAGAAACGTCAAGCGTTGGTAGAGTCCTTCCATGGTTCGCCGATGGACCGCTCTTGGCGTCGTCACCGCGCAGAAAAAGTTCCGGCGTATCAAAGGCTATCGCCATATGGGCGCTCTCGTTCACGCGCTTAGAAGCAAACAGAAATCTCTTGACAGCGATGAGTTTGCTGCCTAAGAGTATTCACAGGTGCCGCCGCTACCCGACCAAATTCAACAGCGGCCGGGACATCCCCATGGCGGCACTATTAATGATAAAGGGCACCGAGCCGACCTCGCTCTGACGGACGACCTTCATCATCGCGGGTGCCGTGGGCGTATGGTTTTGATCTTCGCCCGCGGATACTTTGCCTTGACCTCTTTCGCGTAAGCCTCCCGTCGTCGGCGCTGGGCTTCAGGCCTATGGACTTCGTACCAGCGATGCGACCGCACCATCTGGGAACAGCTCGAGGAGCAGTATAGCTGACGCCGCGTCTTCACGATTAGACGTTGGCACGCTGGCCGGAGACACCGGGCGAGCCGGTGGCCGCTGTCCTCTAGGATCTCGACCACCGCGATCCAGAACGAGTTGGGCCACTCGGCCAAGATGCTTCGTTCGAGCTGTCCCTCGTTCTTTAACAACATCACTTGATGTGCGCGGATCTCTATCTGCACTAGAGGGGCATCCGGAAACGAGACGAGGTGATCCAGCTTATTCAGGACCTCGCGTTGCAGGGCAAGCAGGGCTACGGGTGTGAGCTCATCATCGGTTGACCCGCGGGGAAGCACGCGACGAATACTGCTTAACCTTATTTCCGGCAGTTCTCTCGCCAACCGGTTGGCCGCCTCTGCTGTAAGTTCCGTCTGGGCGAACTCCACGAGTTTTGCCAGACGGCGGGTATGGACCTGGCTTCGACGCCTCGTCGCAACGGATACCGACACCTTTTTGCGGCTCGAGCGTTTTCTCTTAACGGTCATGGCTTATGAGTGTCCCTCCTGAATGTCACAACGTTAAATTATATTACAAATGTTGCACATCTATTTCAAACCCGCTATGTTGTTCATGAACAAAGAGAACCTGAGACATGACGAAACGCCGTTCACGCCGTCGCACCAAGGCCGCGCGCCCGCGTGCCACCGTGCCGAGAGCTGCACCTGCTGAAGACGCTGCTCCCAGCCGCGATCCGGGAGATTGGACGATGCGGGAGTGCCCTCGCCAGTCGGGTGATGCGGAGCCGGAACGGTCTACAATTTAGCGAGTGAAGGGAGCCTCAACATGGCTAGCGAGAGCGCCGGACTGAGAGTGGACAAACAAGTATTTATGATGGCTTTTGGCCGGGATGTCGATTTCCACGACAACCATCCACAAATGACCTACTTCGACCGGCGCACGGGTAACGTGCTCTGGCTCTGCGAAAAAGACGACGATGCCCCGTTTGAACTCGGTATAGACGCTGAAGACAACCGCCGGGACCGCGAACTTGTGGACGCAGATCCGGACAGATACTTGGCGATCCCCGGCCTCGACCACGGCGAGCATCACAATATTCTCAAGCAGTTCCTGAGATCGTCGTGGACTGACGATGAGAGGTAGCGCCATAGTGCGGAGGACGCACATTCTGGCTCGATCGGGAGATGGAAGAAGAACGTTAATGATGATGAGGCCGTTCAGACTTTTTACGATTACCGGGATGAACAATTCACGGCGTTGGCGGAGACATTTCTGCGGAATCACGGCATCGTCCTCGACTGGACGTAGTCTGAGGTATCTGGCTATAAACGATCTGGAGACCCGACGTGAGCGATTGTTCCGTTTGGAGCGACACGCTCAGGAGCGAACCGTCGTCCTCGCCGAAGATCAGCTCCATCTATTCGAGCGCTACAGTGTTGACTTTCGATGTCGGCACGTCGAGGCGAGCCGACCTGGAGACTCAACCAGGATTCCTTCTTCTGGGGCACACTCAACGGGGGTTGCCCTTGTCTACGTCCAAGTTCTCATCGACGTCTTCTGCTCGCTCGCCTTTGCGAAAATCTATACCTCCAAGATCCCCGTCACCTACTGTGACTTCTCTCTACGAGCTGGTCCTTGCTTTCTATGAGTTCTGGCGTTCCTGATCGGTGTCTTGCAGCGCGACGACACGCCGCAAGGCGCCTAGTTTGTGCCAGACGGCCTTCACGGATTTCGCGAAATTCGCCGCACTTTCCAAAATGACTGGATTCTCAAGAGGGTGCGAGAGAATAGTGGTGGCACGGGCCCAACCTGTTCGTCGTGTAGCGGCCGTGGCCGAGTCAACCTATAGGGGAGAGCCGATGGGTCTTGTTCAGAAGCGTGTTGATACCCACGGCGTCGATCCTAATGTCTCTAATTCTGATAATGATGACGGGCACGGAACTGACTCCCCGACCGGGAAGATAAAGGAGTGTCATCGCCGGCCGAGGTTTCCGTAGTTACACTCACGAAACTGACGCCGCTTGCGGACAATCCCCGCAGCCACACGACCCGCGGCATCGACTTTATTGCATCGTCGCTCGATCGCGTGGGGGCTGCACGCTCGGGCGTTATTGACGAAGACCGTGTCATCCTTGCTGGAAACGGGATGCGGGAGGCCGCAGTTCAAGCCGGCTATCGTGATGCCATCGTAGTGCGCGTCGACGGAACGCGCCCGGTATTTGTCCAGAGGACAAACCTCAGCCCGCCCCAGAAGATCCGGGTTATCATCGATGACAATCGTGCCAGTGAATTGAGCGGCTGGAATGCCAAGCTGCTCGATTATGCCGAGCGCGATCCCGATTGGGCTGCACCGGAATGGCGGGCTGCCGTAGGCCCCGAGAGAGCGAACGAAGGCCGCACCGACCCCGATGCGACTGTCGCGCCCCGGTCGACAACTATCGTGCGCGGCAACCAGTTCCGGCTCGGCGCGCATCACCTACGCTGCGGAGACAGCACCGACTCGGCCGATGTCCAAACCCTTCTCGGCGACCGGAGGCCCTGCCTCATGGCCACGGATCCCCCGTACGGAGTTCAATACGATCCGAAATGGCGTGCCGGCGTCGATGGCAGCAGGAAGCATGCTGTGAGTCCCGTGGCCAATGATGACCGGGTCGACTGGACGCCCGCATTCCGGTTGTTCCCGGGAGATGTCGCTTACGTGTGGCACGCGGGCTTACACGGCGGGGTAGTGGCGACGGCGTTGCGCACGGCGGGGCTCGAGATCCGGTCCTAAATTATTTGGACAAAACAGCATTTCGCCCTGAGTCGTGGCGATTATCACTGGCAGCATGAGGCTTGTTGGTACGCCGTCCGTACGGGTCGTTCGTCCCGGTGGACGGGCAGACCACGGTGTGGTCAGTGCCGAACAATAACCCCTTCGGTGGGGACGCGACGGCGGCGAACGCGCCCACCGGGCACGCGACCCAAAAACCGGTCGCTCTCTTCGAGACACCGCTCCTGAACCACACCGAGCCTGGCGAGGCGATGTACGACTCATTCGCGGGTAGCGGCTCCGCAGTGATTGCCGCGGAACGGCTGGGGCGCGTTTGCTACGCGATGGAAATCCTGCCCACGCATGTCCAGTCCATCATCGATCGGTGGGAAGCTTTTACCGGCCAGACAGCGGTGAAGGTTTAGAGACTTTAATATGGGGGTGAGCCGCGCCCAGCGTGAACGCGTTGCCCTGCGGCAACAGGCTGTGCTGAACGCCTACGCAGTTTATGGAACGGTGGCCAAGGCCTGCGAGGTAGCCGGCGTCCCGCGCTCGGAGCACTATCGCTGGCTAAAGGGTAAACGCTACGCGGCGCGTTTTGCGGAGGCCGAGGAACAGTCCATCCAAGCGCTGGAGACAGAGGCTCGTCGCCGGGCACTGGTTGGGACGGAGAAGCCGCTCTTCCACAAAGGCAATCAGATCGGGCATGTTCCCGTTTTCAGCGACTCTCTCTTGATGTTTCTGTTGAAGGCCAAGCGGCCGGAGGTTTATCGCGACCGGGGTCTCCCTGCCCGCACCGAGCTTCCGGACGCCTCCGCATCCTCTTCTGACGCCGGGTTGCTGACGCGGATCAGCAGCGCTACCTTGGAGAAGGCTCTTGCCGAAATCACCGACACTTGAAGCTCTCCGCACCACGCTCCGCCCGGATGCGATTCGCGCCGAGCTCCGTCGGCGTGCGATGCCGACCACGACCAACGCGGAGCTCCTGCAGTACGTGGAGGAGACCTTTGGGGTGAGGATTCCGCAGGTTCGCTGCTGCGCCGGACACCGGACCCCCGCTGATGCTTTCTGCGACAGCTACTTCGCCCGGACGCCTGTCACGGTTTGGAACGCGTCCCGAGCTTTCGGGGGAAAGACCTTCCTGTTGAACGGGTCGTCACCATGCAGATGACCACCTAGTCGAGAGCGAATATCCAAGCGTGTTCCTGAAGCTGTTTTCACGCTACGCCGAGCGGGCCCACCGAGGGGCTACCGTCGCCGGCGACAATCTACGCGGCACGGCAGTAGTAGTTGAGAATTGCCCCAAAGTCGCTCTCGCGACACGATGGGGCCAGCGCTATTCGCGCTTGCCGGCAGAGGTGTGAGGAGCTCGTTGCCGAGACCTTGGTGGTTCCGTTCTGTGTGATAGTGCACTACGTATTCGGTTACCGCTGTCCGCAGGTGTCGCTCACTGAGAGGTACCAAGCGGTCGAGACACTCTCGACGTATGGAGAGAACGAATCTTTCCGCGTATGCGTTCAGATTCGGACTGTTCGCTGGAAGGCGGAGGGGCTTCACGCCTGAATCTCTCAAGAGCCCACGTACCGCCTCGGTGAATAGCGGGTCCCGGTCGTGGATGAGGTACCGCTTGCCAAGGAGGAAACCATCCCACATGTCCGTGAGGTTTCTTGCCGCCTGCTTCATCCACTCCCCGTTTGGGTCCGAGGTCATCCCACCGATGCACACGCAGCGAGTGGCGATATCGATGACAAACAGGACATGGTAGCGGACGAGGCCGAACGGGTTCACAACCTCGACGGTGAACAGGTCTGTCGCAGCGATAGCGCCCCAATGAGCCTTGAGGAAAGTGCTCCACGACATGCTCTTGCCCCGCTCCGGAGCCGGCGCGATACCGTGCTCGGCGAGGAGCCTCTTGATGGTGTTGTGTCCGAGTTCATGTCCGAGGTTCTTGAGTGCACCCCGCAGGCGCGTATATCCCCACGTCGGGTTCTCCTGCGCCACGCGCACAATGAGCTCACGGATGTCCTTCGCCGTCGGAGGTCGGCCTGGGCTCCGGTTCTTGCTGCCATCGTACTTGGCTGCGATGAGGCAGCGGTACCAGCGCAGGAGCGTAGCGGGTGTGGCAACCGACGCAATCTGGGCCAGCGCCTCGCGGCCTAAAGCTTGGGCCTTGACGGCGAGCCTGCGCCGGTCGTCGTCCGAGAGCCTGAGACGCTTGCCCCGAAGCCCGGCTCGGAGCACACGGTTCTCCTCTTGCTGGTAGTCGATCACATCCTGCTGCTGGCGGTTGACCCAACCAGTCAGAACGAGCAGTAGGAATTGTGCACGTGGTAGGTCATCATGGAGCTGAAGATAACACCCTCGGGCCAGACGATTGTAAAGCCCACGGCCCTTGGCCCGGTCGCAAACACAGACACTAAGCTGCTGATTTATGGTCTATTTCAAAAGGGCTGAGTTTTGGCACAGGACGAGGTGGTCATCTGCATGGTGACGACCCGCCCGCCAAGACGATTGTAAAGCCCACGGCCCTTGGCCCGGTCGCAAACACAGACACTAAGTTGCTGATTTATGGCCTATTTCAAAAGGGCCGTGTTTTGGCACAGGACGAGGTCCGGCCATTCCACTCGCGGACGAGATGGGTGCCGGGAGAAACGGACCCTGCGGGAGCGGCGGCGCCGTTGCCTGGTGTCCCGTTCACCATGGCGGCCAGAATGCGCCGGGTTGCAGCCGAATGCCCGCCATGGGTCCGGCACTGGCGTTCTGGCGTTCCCGCTGTCCAGGCGTCCGATGGGGAACAGCACGAGCACATCGTGATGCCGTTCTTCCGCAACTTCGATATCCATCGGTGACACCAGCCGGCGTGCGGTGTGGATTCCACCGCATTCCACGCCTGTCGGCGCGGAGCCTCATTGAAGCGAGTCCGTCAGAACCGCCAGATCACCAGCAGTTGCGGCACGTTGTCATCTTCGTCTGCGCCCAGCTTGTTCCGCCAGTACTGGTACTCTATTCCCACCAGCAATTGATTCGCCGCTCCAAACAACGCTCCCAAATCCCAGGTGAGTTGGGGCTGCGCGAGAATCCAGCCCCTACCTCGATTGCCGAACTCGTCCCTCGTCCCGCCGATGTACTCGGCATGACCGCCAAACAAGAATGATTGGCTGCCAAGCTGAAAGGGGAGCGCCCAACTGACATCGAACATGAAGCTGCTGCTGGTTCGGGGAGCGCCACCTCCCTTGACGCCGCTGTTGGCGTCGATGAAGGCCGTCAAGTCGGTGTTAAGGAACGCGAAGCCCGGCACCTGCCAGGACGCTCGCACGCCGGGCAGGTACTTGAAGACGTCGGCGTCCGCGCCGAAGTTGATGCCGCCGATGAGCGCGATGTCGCGGATCGGCCCCAGCTGAAACTCCGTGCCTGACAGCTTGCTGAAGCTCAGGGTTGGATACCACTCGCCATAGAGGTCCTTGTCGTTGAAACCGTCATGACCGCCATCGTCGAGGATGTCGACAAAAAAGTAGCTGTCTCCCAACCGCCAACTCGTCGCATGCTGGACGGTGAGTATGGAGGTGTATTCCCGTGCACCCGAGAACGGGTTCGTGAGCTTGCCATACTGATAGTGGAATTCGGTTTGTGCGGCTGCCGCCGAGGCAGACGCCAGAACCAGGAACGCACCCAGGACGCATCGCAGCAGGCCCGGTAGATGGGAGTGCACGGTCATGGGGTGTGCCTTCTTCACATCCGTCATTGTCCGAGCCTGATAATCGACGCTATGGCGCCGGGGTGAACCCGCAACGAATCCAGCTGCAGGCAGTGCTTGGGAAATTCATCGATCCGGTTTCGTTCACACCGTATGACTGTGTCTCCGCCTTCCTCCGATAAGCCGCCGCACTGTGCAAGGATCGGGGTGCGGTCAGAACAAATTCATGGAAGCCTTACGGGAGTCCTGGACCGGGATGAGCTGATCGAAGCCGCTGATCATGAAAACTTCATGGATGTGCTCCTGCATGTCGCACAGGACGAGCTTCCCCTGGGTCGCGCTGAGCTTCTTGGCCGCGATGAGAAGCACCCTCAGGCCGGAACTACTGATGAAGTTCAGACGGCTGAAATCGACGATCATGCGCTGTTCGCCTTTGCTGATGTGATCCATGACGATGGTTTCGAATGCGCGTGCGTTCGTGCTGTCGAGCCGGTCGACCGGCAACAGTACCAAGACGTCGTTGTCTCGTTTTTCAACAACTTCAATGTTCATCGATACGCCTCTTCCTCGGGTTGGGAGCAATTCCAGACGGTGTTATTGCTATGCGGGCTTGAGATCGTGCTCCAAGGTCAAACGGTTCTTGCCCCCCACGAACTCGTAGGAGATGCGGCTGGCGAAGTTTTTGACCAGATGGAGGCCCAAGCCGCCCACATTACGGGCTTCCAGCGGCGCCGCGGTGTCCGGGTCTGTGTTGAGGGTCGGGTCGAACGGACTTCCATTGTCCTCCATCGTTAGGATCAGGATATCGCACTTGACCTTCAAGTGGATATCGATCCTGGGATCGACCCCGGCCTCGAAGCTGCCGTGAGTCACGGTGTTCGTGATTAACTCGTCCAGTTCCAGGTTGATGGCGAAAACTTTCAGTGCGGGCACGTTATTGGCCTCTCCGAAATCTTCAACCATGGTCGCCAGATCGCGGAGCTCGGACAGCCGGGCGGGTAGTGTGACACGTAATTCATCAGACATAGTGTTGGTTGCTCCTTGACGATTTAAGCCGTTCTAACCTCCACAGCATTCCGCGTGCGATCACGCAGGGAAACGAACCTTCACGATTCCGTGAAGCTCAGCGGCGCCGCAGGACGAGGCAGGTCATGTCGTCGGCGGCCGCGGTGCCGGCCGAGAAGTTTCCGATCCGGTCCCAGACATTGTTCACGATGTGCTCCGGCGATTGCCGCGAAGAACCGTCCAGCGTTCCCTCCAGCCGCTCCTTGCCGAACAGCTCGCCGTTGCCGTTCGTGGCGTCGGTGAGGCCGTCGGTATACATGAACAGTGTTTCTCCCGGCTGAAGGACCTCATGTCCGCTCGAGTAGTCAAAGTCCTCCAACAAACCCATCGCGAGTCCGCCGGTCAGGGCGAGCGCCCGCCTGGAGTCGTCGGCGCCTATCACAAACGGGGGCTCGTGCCCGGCGCAGACGTAGTCGACCGCGCCGTTTTCGAGGTTGACCATGGCGAGCATGCAGGTGACGAACATACCCATCGGGTTCTGGCTGCACAGACGGCGGTTCGTGTCCTCGGCGATCGCGGCGACCTCGGCGGCAATCGTGGCGATATCGGCGCGCCCGAGGAAAGCGGACTTGACCGCCGACTGGGACGCCGCCATGAACAGGGCCGCGGCCACCCCCTTGCCCGAGACGTCGCCGATGGTGAAGAACAGCATCCCGTCCGACGGCCCCACGACATCGACGAAATCGCCACCCACTTGCTTCGCCGGAGTCATCCGCGCGTAGGCGGAGAAGGGGCCCAACTCGGCGCCCCCTTCCCGCACCAAAGCGTGCTGCACGAGCTTCGCCATCGCCAGATCCTCTTCCATGGCTTCATGTGCCATGCGCAATTGATGGTTGCTATGTTGCAGCTCCCGGGTCCTTTCCGAAACCAGCGTCTCGAGCTGTTCCTCGCGGTTGAAGACCTGGACCGTCATGTCGCTGAAGACGCGCGCCAGGCTGCCGATCTCGTCGGATCTGCGCATCACCGGTTCCATGACGCCGGAATCGGGTTGTTCTCCGGTTTCCACCTGCCGAGCGGCGTCGGCGATGATTTCGATCGGATGCGTCAGCAATCGCGAGCCGAAGAGCGCAGCCACGGCGGTGAGACCGAGCAGCGCGAACGCAATCAGGGCTGTGTTTCGCGCTTCGCCGCGCACCGCGAGCGCGATGTCGTCTAGACTGACGGCAATGGCCAGGCCGCCGATCAGGATCCCACCGGTGTTGACGATCGGGGATGCGACCACGATGCCGCGGTCATCGGGTGAGAACAGACTCAGACTCGCCCTGCTGACCACGCTTTCCTGGGCCAGCGCATTTTCCATGATCCCTTCGCCGCGGCGCTCGAAGATCCCCGCCGTGTCGACGATCTCGTCACCGGTTTGCATCTCGGCGCGCGGCGCAACCGCGGCCAGCTCACCCTCGAGATTGACGATCCAGAGCGCCTGGAGGTTTCGGGAACGGACCAGGATGTCGGCCTGCTGCTGGTAGACCGAGTAGAGCAGGTTGCCCGCACTGCTTTCGATGGGCACGCCGACCTGGATCAGGCGCGACGAGTCCCGGCTGGCCCTTGTGACGTACTTGTAGACGGTGCCGTCGGAGGCGCGCGGCGATGTCGGGTGCTCGGCCACCGGCTCCAACCCGTCCAGCAGGGCGCCGAGGTCCTCGAAATGCGGCGTGTCGGCCAGAGACCGGTCCGCCCCGCCGGGAGGGAAATTGGAATAGATTGTGCCGCGCCTGGAGTCGACGATGCGAATCTCTCCGATGGTGGTGGTGTCGACGATGCGCCGCAGCCGGAGGTCGATCTCTTCGGTCGTCCACTCGGCCGCCTCCGCGGTGGAAATAAAGTAATCCAGAATCGTGGTCTGCACGGTCATGTGCTGGCCCAGGATACCTTCGATCACGGCCGAGACATCAGGTCGCTGCGAGGCATAGACATTCCTCAGGAGCTCCTGATCGCCGAACACCAGAGCATCCCCGACTTGCACGATCCTCGGCTGGTCGACGCCGCCGACGCCGACGTACTTGAAAACCTGTTGGTTGATCTCCCGCACCTGCGCCGGCTGCGTGATGAAGTCATCGCCGTCGAGGGGCGCCATCAGCAAAGTGTAGAACTTGGATGCCTGCGGCTGCACCGCGGGATCGGGATCGAACTGGAAGGGTACCAGCGCGCCGGTTTCATCCCGGACATTAGTGAGATAGGAGAAACCCTGATCGTCGGTGATCCAGAACTCGTCGAGCACCGTGTCCCGGACGATCGCTTCAAGGATCTCGATGATCCGGGACGGGTCGTATCCGGCGGCTTCGGCGGCGTCGACCATGTGAGCGACAATGCGCGCCTGGGCCGTCATCGGCTCGTCGAGCGTGGAATCCAATGTCCGCGCGACATTGGCCAGCGAGATCTCGCCCATTTCGGCAAAGGTTCCCGAAATCAACTCGGCCAGATGCACGGCCGCGATTTCAGCTTCGTCGCGCAAGGCCGTCCCGGAATTGTAAAGCAGGGTAGCCGAGGTCGTCAGGATCGCGACCGACAGCAGTCCCGCCAGGGCGATAAACACGCGGACCGCCAGGCGCAGACCCTTCATGGGTGCCGCCGGCCGCGGGGTTCTCGATCACTCGTGCCCATGTCCTGTATCATCTTCATTCACCCCAGGACTCATATGCTGCAACGGGCACGTGCATCCCGCAGCAGCCCCTAGCGAACAAGTAGCCGGATTATACTTTATCTTGCAGCTTCTTTTTCCGATTTGGATCGGTTTGACCTTCGCTGACACGGCTACCCGCCGGACAAACAGGAGAAGGCGACCCGGACCGTGCTCGAACAGGCGGAGGTGTTGTCCACTGGCTGGGCCGCTTGAATCGGTGCAAGAACACCTTCGTCGGGGTACTGTCAAGTTTTCCACGGCCTGACGGCCACCCCGAATGAATGAAACGCGATAGTCTCTGGAGGTGGCACCGGCTCAGAGGTCGGCTCAACGTTGGTGCGACTGAGCCCGTTGTCAAGTTTGGCTGGGAGTCCTGCGCGTACCCCAAATTGCGTTTTCTATCCCGTCCTGTGCCAAAACTCAGCCCTTTTGAAATAGACCATAAATCAGCAACTTAGTGTCTGTGTTTGCGACCGGGCTAAGGGGCGTGGGCTTTACAATCGTCTGGCCCGAGGGTGTTATCTTCAAATCCATGATGACGTACCACGTGCAATTCCTACTGCTCGTTGTGGCTGGCTGGGTCAACCGCCAGCAGCAGGATGTGATTGACTACCTGCGAGAGGAGAACCGTGTGCTCCGAGCCGGGCTTCGGGGCAAGCGTCTCAGGCTCTCGGACGACGATCGGCGCAGGCTTGCCGTCAAGGCCAGGCTTTGGGCCGCGAGGCGCTGGCCCAGATTGCGTCGGTTGCCACACCCGCTACGCTCCTGCGCTGGTACCGCTACCTCATCGCTGCCTTGGTGCACAACTCGCAATCTCGGTCCACAATTGTCCTGTACTCGCGGATACGAGGTTCCCCATGAGCATTTTCAAACGCACTCAGCGGAAGTATGTGAAGAAGGCCTATCGCGTGAGGAATTGGCGTGAATATGAGGCGGGTCTACGCAACCGCGGGAGCCTGACCGTCTGGATCTCGCTCACTGGGGATGCCCGCCGGATGTTGAATTTGGGGTAGCGGCGGCTCCTTGGCCGGCCTAAGAATAGGTCTGCCAATAAACCGTCTCCAGAGGGGGACAAGGAGCCACCAATGCCTAGGAAATCGAAGAAGCCAGTAAGAAAGCAAACGCACTCGCCTACGGGCAAGGTAGTTGGCCAAGTCGGTCAGATACTGCTACCGATGATAGCTGGGATCGCGGCCACGAAGGCGGATCTGACGGAATGGGTGTACGAGCAAGGACTGACAGCTCTGCACCTACTGCTCAGAGAGGACGCCGAGGAGATCGCGGGGCTCAAGGGCAAGCACGAGAAGGAGCGAACTCATAACCACTGTGGGAGCACGAACGGAGAGCTGAGCTTCGGTGGTCGTCGCATCCAAGTGTCGCGACCTCGAGTTCGCTCGAAGTCGGGCGAGGAGGCGTCGCTTCCACACTTCGAAGCCTTCCGCGAAGAAGACCCGCTTCCAGAGCGAGTGTTGGATCAGATCTTGGTGGGGGTATCGACCCGAAATTACGAATCGAGTCTGGACAAACCCACGGCCAAGTTGAAGTCTCGTGGCACGAGTAAGAGTGCCGCCAGCCGTCACCTCGTGAGCCAGACGACTAAGAAGCTCGAGGAATACCTGTCTCGGCGGCTAGAGGAGTTCGAGCTTGCGGCACTGATGCTGGATGGCCTTGAGGTGGCCGGACAGACCGTCGTCGTAACTCTCGGTATCACAATAGATGGAACGAAGGTGCCCCTGGGTATATGGCTGGGCTCGACGGAGAACTCTCGGGTGTGCACCGCGATGTTGCAGGACCTTCTCGAGCGAGGCTTGCGCGTCGATGAGTCGATTCTCTGCGTAGTGGACGGAGGCAAAGGCATCCGCAAGGCACTCGTCGACGTTTTGGGGGACCTCGCGGTCATCCAAAGGTGCCAGATCCATAAACTCCGGAATCTTCGCTCGTACCTTCCCAAGTCTCGTCACGCCTACGTGCTCCAGACGATGAAGGAAGCCTACAAGTGCAAGAGTGCCGACAAGGCGCGCAAGCGACTTCAGGCATTGGTGTCGTGGCTCGAGCGAAACGGCTACGACGAAGCTGCCGGAAGCCTTCGTGAAGGGATGGAAGAGACACTCACGGTCGTGAAGCTCGCGCTGCCCGCCTTACTTCGCCAGTCTCTTGCCACGACGAACGCCATTGAGAATCTCAACGGAACCATTCGCAGAGTATCGAGAAACGTCAAGCGTTGGTAGAGTCCTTCCATGGTTCGCCGATGGACCGCTCTTGGCGTCATCACCGCGCAGAAAAAGTTCCGGCGTATCAAAGGCTATCGCCATATGGGCGCTCTCGTTCACGCGCTTAGAAGCAAACAGAAATCTCTTGACAGCGATGAGTTTGCTGCCTAAGAGTATTCACAGGTGCCGCCGCTACCCGACCAAATTCAACAGCGGCCGGGACATCCCCCGCTCACCGCCGGCAAGCTTGTGAGCTGGGACGCGCCCCGGCCAAGGAGGAGGAAACCGGGCCGTCAACGCAAGTACTCGAACCACGCCATCGAGACGGCTGTCACCCTGGGCATGGTGTTTCATCTGTCATCTAGGCAGAGCGAGGGATTGCTGCGGTCGTTGTTCGCTCTGATGAAGCTAGACAATGATGTGCCCGATCACACCACGATCTCGAGGCGCAAGCCGAATCTGGGTAAGGTCCCCTTCTACCAAGTCAAGCAGAAGACGCCGTTGCACATCTTGATCGACAGCAGCGGTCTCGCTGTCCACGCCGGCCAGCTGCGCAGAGCACAAAAGAGCAGGGACTATCGCAAGCTCCATCTGTGTGTCGACGAGCAGAGTGGCGAAGTCGTCGCCGGCGAGCTGACGAGCAAAAGAGCCCGCGATTCATCGCGGGTTGCATCGCTTGTCGGACAGATCGACAGTCCCATCTCATCGGCCAGAGCTGACACCGCATACGACGCCGGCGGCGTCTATGAGGCAATCGAGAATCACAGCGCTCATCGCTCGCCGAGGGTGCTGATACCGCCGCGCAAGGGCGCCCTGCTCGCATCGGGGCCGGCGAGCAGCCGACAGCGCAATCGCAACATTGCAGCACAAGCTCGGCTCGGCAAACGAAAGTGGCACACAGAATCGGGCTACAGCAAACGGAGCAAAGTCGAGACAACGTTCCATCGCTACAAGGCTATCGTGGGCTCAGCGATGCGAGCGAGAGGGTTGGCGGCACAGAGAGTTGAGGCAAGGATCGGGTGCAAGATTCTCAACACCATGACGGCGCTCGGGATGCCTGATAGCGAGATGATCGGATGATGGGAGTCGGGGCCAAGCGAGCTCTCGGCCTCTATCGGAGTTGTGTACCAAAGCACGATATCGGCGACGTATGTGACGCTGGCTCAGAGGTCAAAAGCGTAGTGAGCGGCGCCGAGGAGCGGTGTGCGAGAGTTCAGCGCGACCAAGACCGGCATGCTCTGGACCAGGTCGGAGAATCGGCCCTTGTTGGTAAAGCCCTCCATGAAGTGCCCGGCCATTAACGTGGGAAGGATCTTGGGTGCGATCCCCCCACCGACGTAAACGCCTCCCACCGCCAGACATTTGAGGGCGAGATTCGCCGCCTCCGCCCCGTAGATAGAGGCAAATATCTCGAGCGTCCGCACGCTCAAAGGATCGTTGTCCTCGAGCCCAGCCTTGGTGACTACCGCGCTCGGGTCACCCGATCCGAGTTTCTCCTTCATCGTGTCTGGTTCAGGGGCGTAGCCCGTGTCGCGGAGAAAGGAATAGATGTTGAAGAACCCGGGACCGGAGAGCACCCGTTCGTAGCTCACGTGGCCGCCGTACTTCTTGCGAAGATACTTCAAGAGCTCGATCTCCTCGTCGGTTCGCGGTGCGAAGTCGGCGTGACCGCCCTCCGACGCCATGACCTGATGTTGCTCACCATCCCAGTAAAGGATCGCTTCGCCCAGCCCGGTTCCGGCGGCGATCACGGCGATGTTTCCCTGCTGTGCCGGCCCGGCACCCCGGTTCAGCACAGAGAGCTCGTCGCCTTCCAGGTGGAGCATTCCGCGGGCGGCGGCTTCCAGATCGTTGAGCAGTTTGACTCGCGACACGCCGGTGACTCGAGCGAGGTCCCTTTCATCGAGCTCCCACGGCAGATTGGTGATGTTGCTCTTACCCTCGATCACGGCACCGGCGACTCCCAGGCAGATCGCTCGTGGCGCGGGCCCGGTCTCTTTCTTCAGAAACTCTAGGAGAATCTCGTCCAGGGAATCGTGCTCTTGGCTAGGGAACGTCTCTTCGCGAACTTGCCGCAGATCGGCTTCCGAACCGTCGTAGAGACTCAGGACGGTCTTGGTACCGCCGATGTCGCCCGCGAGGATCCTCGCCGTTTCGTTCACGTCAGATGGAGCTCGCCACCTTCGCCACGCTATCGCGCATGCGATCCATGGCCGCAGCGATCCCCTCCGAGGCGTTGAAGATGGCGGAGCCGGCCACCAGCACCAGAGCGCCGGCGCGCGCGGCTAGGGGAGCCGTCGCCGCGTCGATTCCACCGTCCACCTCGAGCTGACATTCCGGATGGACTCGATCGATCATCTCCCGAACCCGAGCAATCTTGGGAAGAGTGCTGGTGATGAACTTCTGTCCACCGAAACCGGGGTTGACCGTCATGACCAGCACCTGGTCGATGTCGGGCAGAATCTCTTCGGCCGACGAGGCGGGCGTGGCGGGATTGAGGACCACCCCCGCGCCCACATCCAGCGACCTGATGAGCTCCAAGGTTCGATGCAGGTGTGTCGCGCCCTCCACGTGCACCAGCAAGGATGTCGACCCGGCATCGGCAAAGGCCTTCGCGTAGCGGTCGGGCTCCTCGATCATCAGGTGGGTCTCCAACGGAAGCTCGGTGACTTTGCGCAGGGCTCGGACGACAAGGGGCCCGATCGTAATGTTGGGCACGAAGTGTCCATCCATGACGTCGACATGGATCCGATCGGCGCCTGCGGCCTCGGCCTCCCGGACCTGCTCGCCAAGTCGGGTGAAGTCCGCCGATAGGATGGAAGGTGCCAGCTTGATCGCTTCGGTCATTTCTTGCTCCCAGTCTTCCTCAGTCTCCTGTACTACTTCCTACTCCGGCGCAGTTCCTCGACGCCCTCGGGCCCCTGGACGAGAACCGTGTCCGCCATGCCGAGAAACAAACCCGTGCCGACGACACCCGGGATGGAACGGATGTCGCGCTCGAGCCCGGCCGGACTCTCGATCACGGGGGTTCCGCAATCGAGGATGTAGTTGCCGTTGTCGGTCACGTAGGCTTTGCCGTCGTGCATCCTTTGCTCGGGCTTCAATCCCAGTGCGCTCAGGCGGCCCGTGGCGAGAGACAACCCAAAGGGCACGATCTCGACCGGCAGGCGTCCGCGCGCTCCCAACTGTTTCACGAGCTTCTCCGGCCCGACGAGGATGATCAACCGCTCGCTACTTGCGGCCACGATCTTCTCCCTCACCAGCGCGCCGCCGTAACCCTTGATCACATCGAGCTTCGGATCCACCTCATCGGCTCCGTCAACCGTGACGTCGAGGCGCCTCGCTTCTTCCAGCCTGATCAACGGGATCGAGAGCTGGGAGGCGAGCTGGGCGGTTACTTCCGACGTCGCGACGCCTTGGACACGGAGTCCCTTCTGGACCCGCTCGCCTAGTCGGCGCACGAACTCGGTAGCCGCTCGCCCGGTGCCCAGACCTACGAGATGATCGTCCTCGATCGCCTCGAGAGCACGCTCTGCCGCCGTCATCTTGCCATCGCCTACACGACATCCTGCACGAGAGCGCGCAGTCGAGCCAGGCCCGCCTTGACGTCCGGCCCTAAATCCACGCGCAGCGCCCGTCGCTTGCGATCCACCAATACGTCGAAATCTCCTTGAGCCTGGAACCGCTTCAGAACGCCGAAGGTATATTTCTGGCCGGGGATGGCGAGATCGTCCGCGTCTTCCGATGTGAGTTGGAGAAAGACGCCACTGTTCGGACCTCCCTTGTGTAGTTGACCCGTGGAATGAAGAAACCGCGGGCCATAGCCGAGTGTCGTGGCCACGCGCTTGCTGTCCCGAACTGCCCGTCGCAATGAAGCTAGCTCCTTGTCGTTCTCGTCGCTCATCTCCAGATAAGCGTTGACGGCAAAGTAGTCGCCGACACCGAGCCGGGAGAGGTGCGCCTTTAAGTATTCTTTCAACCCTTTCCCCTTCGCGCTCGCGCCGATCGCATCCGCGTTGTCGCGATCGGTGAAGAGGCTCACACCGTCTTCTTCGAGGATGGGTGTCTCCGCGGGTAACTTCCCGATCTTCTCGTACTCGGCGGTGAGCTTCCTCGTCGCGTCCTTGCTGGCCTCGACATCCGGCTGGTTGAACGGGTTGATGCCGAGAACGGAACCGGCGACCGCGGCGGCAACTTCCCACCGAAAGAACTCTTGTCCCAGGTCCATCGTGTCCTCGAGCGTAATCCGAACCACCGGGTGGCCCGCCTCTTCGAGCGCAGCGACGCCGTCGTCCTGCTTCTTGTCCGCAGCCGAGCGAAGTCTCAGATACACGAACAATCGGTCGTCTCCGTACACCTCCGGTGTTCCCAACGATTCGCCGTCAATCGGAACGAGCCCGCTGCCTTCCTTTCCGATGGACTCCGCCAGCAACTGCTCCAGCCAAGCGCCCAGCGAACCGATGGCGGGAGACGCCACCAAGGTTACCTTGTCGCGGCCCTGGCGGGCGAGAGTCCCCAGGATCGCGCCCAGCTCCACGCCCGGATTGACGTCCGGCGGCACGACCGATGCACACGACTGCACCATGATCTCGGCGCGATCCAGAAACTGCGGCACGTCGACCCCCATGTTCGCCGAGGGGACCATGCCGAAATGGGACAGGGCGGAGTATCTCCCGCCGATCGTGGGCACGCCATGAGCGATGTGTCGGAAGCGATCGGCCTTCGCCAAGCGATGCAGGCTCGAGCCGGGGTCGGTGATGGCGATGAAGTGCGAGCCGGCACGGTCTGGGCCTACCGCTTGCCGGACCCTTTCGAAGAAATACTGCTTGAATACGTTCGGCTCGGTCGTGCTCCCGGACTTCGAGGAGACGATGAACAATGTCTTCGCCGGATCGATCGCTCGGTCAATTGCCCGGACCTGAGCCGGCACGGTGGAATCGAGCACCAGAAGCTCGGGAAAACCGTCTACGACGCCGAAGGTCCGCCGCATGACGTCGGGGCAAAGACTGGATCCTCCCATGCCGAGCACGAGCGCGTGCCGGAAGCCGGCCGACTTGACATCCTCCACGATCGCACGGATGTGCTCGGCGTGGTCCATCTGGCCGCTCACGATATGTAGCCAGCCCAGCCATCGGTCTTCATCGGCCCCGGACCAAAGCGTGGTGTCGCCCCGCCACAGCCGCCTGACCTTCCCCTCCGATCGCCAATCGCTCAGCGTCTCCTGGAGTGATTTCTCCGCGTCGCCGAGCGCACGGGTTTGTTTGGCCAGCTCCCCGCCAAGGAGCAACTGCCTCTTCTTCTCCGCCGCGCTCAACAGCTTGTCGAAGGCGTCTGCGAATTTCTTCACCCCATCAGCGAGAAGATGATCGGTGGCGTCTTTCATGGAGATCCCGACGACGGCCAAGGTCTGCATCGTCTCTTTGGCCCGTGCTTGGTTGTCGGCCCAGTTCTCGGTGAGGGCGGCGCGGACGCGGCCCTTGGAGCGGAAGGCGAGATACGTCTCGGTGGGAACCGTGTTGACGGTGTCCTTTCCTATCAACTCATCGACGTATAGCGTCTTGGGATACTTCGGATTCTTGGTGCCGGTGCTAGCCCAAAGGAGCCGCTGCGGTCGCGCGCCCTTCGAGGCCAAAGACTTCCAGAGCTCTCCGGCTTGGAGCTCCCGATAGAGCGCGTAGGCCACCTTGGCGTTGGCGATGGCAACTTTCCCCAGCAAGCTCTTCAATTTCGCTCGCCGTCCGGAGTCTCGTGTTTCGTCCAGCGCCTCGCAAAGCTTCTGATCGATAAGGGAATCGATGCGGCTCACGAAGAAGCTGGCCACACTCGAAACACGGCTCAAGTCTCCTCCAGACGAAGCAAGCATCTCCAGGCCTTCCAGGTATGCCCTGGCGACGGCTTCGTAAGCCTCCACCGCGAACAAGAGCGTGACATTAATATGGATGCCCTCGCCGATGAGCTGCTTGATGGCCGGCACGCCCTCGGGCGTCGCGGGGACCTTGATCATGACGTTCGACCGGCGGATAGCCTCGTGCAGGCGCCGCGCCTCCTCGAGGGTCGCCTCCGTATCGTGGGCCAGGTACGGCGAGACCTCCATGCTCACGAAACCGTCGGCGCCACCCGTTCGCTCGTACACCGGCTTCAACACGTCGGCCGCCATGCGGATGTCCTCGATCGCCAACCCTTCGTAGATGTCTTTGGCCGTTCCGCCGTCTTGCGACACGAGCTCTTTGATGGCGGCGTCGTAGTCGGTGCTCCCCGCCAGGGCCTTCTCGAAGATCGATGGATTGGACGTGACGCCGAGTAAGCCATCATGCTCCACCATCTCTTCGAGCTCGCCCGAGGTGATGAGGCCACGGCGAATATTGTCGTACCAGATGCTTTGTCCCAGCTTCTGGACTTCCCTGATGGGGCTAATCGTGTAGATGGGATTGGACATGACGGTCGCCTCCGGGCTCCTCGTTGGAACGTAACTCATTGGAACGTGGCGATCAATTGAGATCGCATACTATAGCTGGGCTCTCCGCCAGGAGAGGAAACCCTCTGGAGTTCTTGGCTGGAGTTCTCATCCACGTTCCCGAGCCCATCAAGCATCACGTGCCTTGCGCAGACGAAACAGGGATGAGCGCGGTCTTGAGGCCACGGCTTCTCACACCACCGTATTGATCTCATCTCCCTTGTTTGGAAACTTGGCGATCGCGAGGTGGCCGTCGCGGTCCCGGACCGATGCCTTTGGGCGGGCCCCGCCGAGCGAAGAGCCGGGGGCCAGGAGCAGGCGCAAATCGTCATCCGTGTCGGAGTTGCCCACGACGTGCTCGGCCGCTGACAGGAGGCGCGGCAACTCGACGAGGGGCGGTATCTTTGTGGGACCGTGCGTGGCCAGAAACGGCCCCCCTTCCCGCTCGGCAAAGCGCAACGCGCCCTGGCGCGCCTCATCATCCACCATGAGCAGGTAGTCTATTTCCCTGACCGTACGCGGCGTCTCTCCTTGGCTCTCGGCGCGGCGGCGCTCGGCGCGCCGCATCAAGACTCGCCCCCAGCGGTCGGGCGCGGAGTCACCGATGGCACCGAACAAAGGTTTGTCGGACAGCGTGTGGAATGGACCCGGCCCGAGCTTCAGGGCCGGTTCAAGTGAGAAACGATCGGGATGAGCGAGCCAGCTCTGGTCGTATTCAAAGGTGGCGCTCTCCCCGTTCTTGCGTGTACGCGCCCACAGCCGCCCCACGAGGTGTGGGGTGCCTTCCAGGTCTGCATATACGAGAACGTCCCTTTCCATTACTCTGCGCCTTCCGGCTTGACAGGCTTGCGCTTGCGTGAGAGCCGGACGCGTTCCGGCAGGCGCTCCTCTTCAAGCGCAAGGCCGACAGCGTCGTGCTTGGGGTCAGCCAGATCGGCCAACCGGTCGGCCATCCCTAGGACGAAGAGCACAGTGGCGTAAATGCCCAGCGACACGCCGGGATCGCCTTTCTCGACCTTGCTGAGCGTCGTTCGGCTGATCGAGGCCCTCTGTGCCAGGATAGCAACGGGTATGCGCCGGCGCCGGCGGGCGTCCCGGATATCGTGCCCGAGCTTGCGGAGCGCGCGGCGCACCGGTATGGGCAAACCTGAAGTTAACTGACCTTTACTGATTTTAACGTCCGCCATAGTGGTCACTACGTATCTCAATGTACACTAAGGTGGACGTTAAGTCAAGATCGGTACGTGGTGCCTGCGACTCCACGAAAGCAGAAGCTCAATGCGTTCTTCGCGTCCACCGCCCAGATGGGATGCCGACCGAACTCCGCTGGTCGGCTATTTCCGCATGTCATCTAGCCAGTAGCCAAAAGCTGTATCGCTCCGTCCAGCTCGTTTGTTCGGCTGCTGGCAAGACCCTATAACGTTCATGATTGTGGTCATTAATGGATTTAGTGTCCATTTTCTGGTGGACGTCAGCCGTCTTTCATGGAGACCCCGACGTCGGCCAAGGTTTGCATCGTCTCTTTGGCCCGTGCTTGGTTGTCGGCCCAGTTTTCGGTGAAGGCGGCGCGGACGCGCCCCTTGGAACGGAACAGAACATACGTCTCGGTGGGTACAGTGTTGACGGTGTCCTCACCGATCAGCTCATCGACATACAGCGTCTTGGGATACTTCGGATTCTTGGTGACTGGTGCGGGGCCAGCTCGGAATGGGTGGCCCGATCGAGATGGCGCGGAACGGCGCCCTAGACGAGACCGCGTACGATCGGCAACATCTTGTCGAGATCGAGGGGCATTCGGGCGCTGGGGCTCGACAGGCTGCACCAGGGACCGCGACACATGACCGACAGGGCTCCCGCGTCGCCAACCTGCTGCAGCAACGTCAACGTGCTCGTGTCGATCAGGTCGTAGAGCGAAGTGCCCGCCGGACCCAGCACGCCGATGAGGTTCGTCCCTTGGAGCTCCGGCGGAATTGGGAGCTTGGTCAGATCGTCCGGCTGCGAATCCCAGGCCCCCGTGGCGACGGCGCCGATCACCTTCAGCGCTGTCCCTTGCGGTATGTTGGTTGGTTTGACGAACAGCAGCAGGCCCTGCTCGCTCGGCCGCTTCAGCGGGAGTAGAACTCATCGGCGACGACGATCGAGCCCTGCCGATGCCGCGACTTGCGGTAGAAGTAGACGACACGCCCGTTGAACGACGCCCGCAGCGGTTTCTCGACGCTGTATCGGTACTCGGAGTTGTTTTCGAGGCCCGTGACTCGTTCAACCAGAGCCCCCATTTCCCGGTCGCAAGGCGTGAACTCCATCTGCGCAAGCTTGCGGGCCTGAGCGGCCTTGGCCTGACGACTCTTCAGCGTGAGCCACGCCACGAGGGCGGTGAAGGCCGAGCCGAAAACGACAAAGGGCAAGAACTCCAGCATCGTCTCCCTCTAGGGAGCGCCGCTCGAGAGATCGTAATGCCAGACCACGGATAACCGGATATCAACCGAAATCATCGAACAGGATATTCTCCCGCTCGACACCGAGATCGTCCAGCATCTGCCCGCAAGCCTGTAGCATCAATGGGGGGCCGCAGAGATAGTACTCGATGTCCTCAGGGGCGGGGTGGTCCTTCAGGTAGTTGTCATACACGACCTGATGGATGAAGCCGGTTTTACCGGTCCAGTTGTCCTCGGGGAGCGGTTCCGAGAGGGCGAGGTACCACTTGAAATTGTCGAACTCCCCTTGAATCGTGTCGAAATCTTCAATATAAAACGCCTCGCGCAGGCTCCGGGCCCCGTACCAAAATGTGACCTTGCGCTTGGTGTGGAGTCGGCGGAACTGATCGAAGATGTGCGAGCGCATCGGTGCCATACCCGCTCCTCCACCGATGAAGAGCATCTCGGCATCGGTCTCTTTGGCGAAGAACTCGCCGAAAGGACCGGAGATGGTGACCTCGTCTCCCGGTTCCAAACTGAAGAGGTAGGACGACATCTTGCCCGGCGGGGTCCCCTCCGGAGCACGAGGTGGGGGCGAGGCGATCCGCACGTTCAGCAAGATGATGCCCTTCTCCTCTGGGTAGTTCGCCATCGAGTATGCGCGGGTGACCGTCTCGTCCACGGTGGATACGTACCGCCACACGTTGAATTTGTCCCAATCGTCCCGGTACTCCTCCTCGACGTCGAAATCCTCGTAGTCCGCGACGTGAGGTGGGGACTCGATTTGGATGTACCCTCCGGCTCGGAAAGGCACCGACTCTCCGGGGGGAAGCTCCAGTACCAGTTCTTTGATGAAGGTCGCAACGTTGTGATTCGAGCGGACCTTGCACTTCCATTTGCGAATACTGAAGACCTCGGGGGGCAACCCGATCTTCATGTCCTGCTTGACCTTCACCTGGCAAGACAAGCGCACGCCCTCTCGCGCCTCCCCGCGCGTGATGTGGTTTTCCTCGACCGGGACCATAGCCCCGCCGCCTTCCGCCACGGTTACCTTGCAGACGCCGCACGTTCCCTTTCCGCCACAGGCGGAGGGGATGAATATCCTATTGGCAGCTAGCGTGCCCAACAGCGTCCCTCCCGCCGCGGTGTAGAGCGCCTTGTCGGGATCGTCGTTCACCGTGATCGCCACTTCTCCGGTGGCCACCAGCTCTCGCCGGGCGACCATCAACACGCCCACCAACGCCACGATGACGAAGGTGAACATGAAGACGCCGAGCGAAACGGTGAGCATGCTAAAGCTGTATGCCTCCGAAGGCCATGAACCCGATGGCCATCAGGCCGGTAATGATAAACGTGATCCCCAAGCCGCGGAGCCCGGCGGGGATGTTGCTATAGCGGAGGCGCTCTCGGATACCGGCCAGCGCGATGATGGCCAGCGCCCAACCCACTCCCGAACCGAAGCCGAAGACCACACTCTCGCCGAAGGTGTAGTTCCGCTCGACCATGAAGAGCGAGGCGCCGAGAATCGCGCAGTTGACAGCGATCAACGGAAGGAACACGCCCAGGGCCGCATGCAGCTTAGGAAGGAATCGATCGAGAGTCATCTCCACGATCTGCACCATGGCGGCGATGGTGCCGATATAGGTGAGAAAGCCGAGAAAGGACAAATCGTACAAGGCCAGATCGGAACTGACCCAGGAGAGCGCCCCTTCCTTGAGCAGGTACGTGTAGATCAGATAATTCATGGGAACCGTAATCGTGAGAACGAAGATGACGGCGCTTCCGAGACCGATGGCCGTTTCCACTTTTCTCGACACGGCGAGAAAGGAGCACATGCCGAGGAAGAAGGCGAGAGCCATGTTCTCCACGAAAATACTCTTGATGGCGAGGTTCAAATAGTGTTCGAACATGTCACTCCGCCTCCACCTGTTCGGGTTTCCAAGTTCTTAGGACCCAGATGAACAGTCCGATGATGAAGAACGCCGCGGGAGACAGCAGCATAAGGGCGTTGGGATTGTACCAGCCACCCTCGGTGACGAGTGGCATCACGGTGAGGCCGAAGAGCGAACCGGAACCGAACAACTCTCTCAGGAAGGCCGTCATCATCAGAATCAGTGAGTAGCCCAAGGCGTTGCCAATGCCGTCCAAGATGCTTTGGATCGGTGGGTTCTGCATGGCGTAAGCCTCGGCTCGGCCCATGATGATGCAATTGGTGATGATGAGACCTACGAAGACCGATAGCTGTTTCGAGATTTCGTAGACGTAGGCCTTGAGGATCTGATCGGTGACGATCACCAGAGATGCGATAATGGTCAACTGCACGATGATGCGAATGTTGGTCGGAATCTGATTTCGAAGAAGGCTCACGAAAAGATTCGACAGCGTCAGAACCGCCAGCACCGCCACGCTCATGACCAGGGCGGTATCCATCTTGGTCGTTACGGCGAGGGCCGAGCAGATCCCCAGCACTTGAAGAGCGATGGGGTTGTTGTTAAAAAGTGGATCGGCGAGAGCGTCTCGCGCCTTGCCAGCCATCAGGTCACTCCCTCGCTTTGCCTCAATCGTTGGAGATAGGGGCCGAAGCCGTTGTCCGCCAGCCAGAAGTGAATCATGTTGGTGACCCCGCGGCTGGTTATCGTGGCGCCGGAGAGACCGTCTACCCGGAACGGATCCTCGGCGGGCGGGCCGGCGGGTCCTTTGATGACGGTGATCCGTGGATTGTGCTCCCCGTCGAAGGCCAGTCGTCCGTCCCAGCGGGCCTTCCAAATCGGATTGTCGACCTCGCCACCCAGCCCGGGGGTCTCTTTGTGCTCGTAAAACGTAATGCCGCGGATGGTGTTCAGATCGGCATCCAGCGCGAGAAAACCATAGAGCGTTCCCCAGAGGCCGTATCCCTCGATGGGCAGAATCAGCGTCTGAATTGCGCCGTCGCCACCTAGGAGCTGATACACCATGATGTTGTGAGCGAGACGCTGAACCCGGGACGGGTTGTCGGGCGCAGGCCGACTCGTCTCGAGATCCATGGCTTCCTTGCGGTAATCGAACGTCATCGGGTCGATACCGGAGAGCTCTTCTCCCGTCTCGAGGTCGATGACCACCTGCTGGATGGGGGCGAAGCGTTCCTCGATCTCTTGACGGCTCAGTTTCTCCCCGTCTTTCGCCAGCCCGGCCGCAATCAGGACATTCCTCTGCTTGTCCAGTGCCACATTGATCTCCTGCCGGTCTTTGAGGGAGACCGCCGCCCCCGAGACGAACACCGCGCAGACGACCGATATCACCGCCGCGAACCGAAGGTTGTATGAGGCGCTATGCTGCATAGCGAGCCTGCCTACGTTTTATATTAGCCTGCACCACGAAATGGTCAATGACAGGGGCGAACACGTTCATCAGAAGGATCGCCAGCATCATCCCCTCCGGATAGGCTGGGTTGACGACCCGGATCAAGACGACCAACACACCAATCAGAAATCCGTATATGTAGGCCCCTTTGTTGGATACCGGGGCGGACACCGGATCGGTGGCCATGTACACCATGCCGAAGGCCCATCCTCCCAGAACGAAGTGCCACCAAAAAGGCATATCGAAGAAGGGATTAGTGGCCGAGCCGATCGAGTTGAGGAGAACCGTCATGACGATGGTACCGACCGCGACGCTACTCATGATGCGCCAGGAACCGACCCCGGTGACAATGAGCAGAACGGCTCCCGCTAGGCAAGCCAGCCCTGACGTTTCACCCATCGAGCCAGGAATGAGGCCTACGAACGCGTCCCACCAAGTGACTCCCTGGACGACAGCCGCTTGACCTCCCTCGACGGCATTAGCTAACCATGTCGCGCCGCTCACTCCATCGGCAGCCGTCGCGGCGGCGATCCAAACCTTGTCTCCCGTGATCTCGGCCGGATAGGCGAAGAACAAGAAGGCTCGTGCGGTCAAGACCGGGTTCAAGATGTTGAACCCCGTGCCGCCGAAGACTTCTTTGCCGATGACCACGCCAAATGTGATGCCGAGTGCGACCTGCCAGAGAGGAGTGTTGGGCGGCAGAATGAGCGGAAACAAGAACCCGGTGACGATGAAACCCTCGTTCACGTCGTGCTTGCGGACCCCGGCGAAGAGGACTTCCCAGAACCCGCCCACCGCAAAAGTAACGATGAAAATGGGGACGAAATAGAGCGCGCCATGAACGATACACGCCAAGATGTTCCCGGGATCGAAGCCTAGGCCCAAGCCCTCTATCACTCGGCTCTGCCACGTCGCGAGAGGCGCCGCGCCATGCGAGATGGCGAGGTTGGCCTGATATCCGGTGTTGTACAAAGCCATGTAGAGGCAGCCGGCCAGCGCGATCACGACTGTCATCATCATGCGCTTGAGATCGAGACCGTCGCGTGCATGGGACGCTCGCTTGGTGACCTCCCCGGGAGTGAACAGGAAGGTGTCGTTCGCTTCCCACAGTGGATAGAGCTTCTCGAGCTTGCCGCCTTTCTGGAAGTGCTTGGCTTGCCTGTCCAGCAGATTGCGCAGGGATTTCAAACGCTAACCCTCTTTTTCAATCGTCGTGAGCACGTTGCGCAAGTACGGTCCGTAGTCGTTCTTCCCCGGATCCACAAAAGTACAGAGCCCAAGGTCTTCTTCGTCCAGCTCCAGGCACCCAAGCTCCTCCGCGCGTACGACATCGCGCATCAAGAGCGAGCGGAGTAGGAACGTCGGCATGATGTCCATCGGCATGACCTTCTCGTACATACCGATGGGAACGATGGCGCGAACCGATCCGTTGGTGGACGTGGTGAACGCGAACCTCTTCCCCGGAATGAGCTTGGACACGAACGTATTGATGACGGAGAACTTGTCCAAGCCCGGGACGAGCCAGCCAAGGAACTCGCGCTCGCGGCCCTCGGGAAGAACGGCAATCTGTTGATGATATCGCCCGAGGTATCCGAAGATTTCCCCGGAAGCCTTTCGGCCAGAGAACACGGAGCCGGAGACGACGCGATGGTCTCCTTGCGCGAGCTCGCCGTGAACCAAATCGTCGGTGGAAGCTCCTAAACGCGTGCGGAGCAACCGAGGCTTCTTCACCGACGGACCGCCCAGAGAAATGATTCGGTCCACATACAGATTGCCCGATTCGAAGAGCTTGCCAAAAGCGATCACGTCCTGGAAGCCCAAGTGCCAAACTATCTTGTTCCGGTCCACGGGATCGAGGCGGTGAATGTGAAGCCCTACCGTGCCGGCCGGGTGAGGCCCCTGGAAGCGCTCCAACCGAAACTGTTCGACCGAAGGGACAGAAACCTGGGTCGACCCGTCGGTACAAACGAAGATCGAACCCTCGGTCAGTTTCGCCAAGGCCTGGAGGCCGCGCTCGAAGTCGGATGCGTAACCTTCTAGGATCTGACCGACGGAGGGCGCCAAGGGATCGGTGTCGATGGCGGTGACGAAGATCGAGTGCGGTCGGTCCTTCGGGTCCGCAACACGGCTGAAGGGACGTCCTCTGAGAGCCGTCCACATTCCCGACTCGATAAGAAGCTCGCTGACTTCGTCTCGAGACAGCGCGCTGGGATGCTTGCCGGTGAAGGAGCGGAAAGATACTTCCTCGCCCCCCCGGCCGCCGCGCTCTCCTTGACTGAGCTCGATGACGATGGACTGGAACGCCCGGCGTTCTCCGCGATGGATGCCGACGACTCTGCCCGCGCCGGGTGCCGTGTTGAGGACACCCGGTATTTTCTTGTCTTCGAAGAGTAGCTGGCCGCGCCGGACGTCGTCGCCCACCGCCACGTGCATGGTTGGGCGCAGCCCCACGTAGTCAGCGGCCAGGAGAGCGATTCTCCCCGGCGATCTGCCTTCGCGAACGGTTTGTTCGGGCTCGCCCAAAATGGGCAGACGCAAGCCTTTTCGTATCTTGTAAAGCCCCATCGATTTGCGGAACAATACTTTCTGCGGCCCAACCCCATACTTTAACGCAACCGGCGCCACGGTAGATCAAGAAATTGGACCGGCGTCTGGCTAAATTAATACCAGGATCTCCCGCATTTCGACGCCAGAATTCGAGGAATCGCGAGTAGGGGCTTGCCTGGCGTCCCGGAACCGCGTTCAGAGACCCGTCAGACGGAGCATTCTTCCCATTCTTGGCGTCAGCATAGACGCCCGTTTGCTGGATTGCGGGGCTCCGGTCTAGAATCGGGAAGAGCCCTATGTTTAGAGCAAGAATCGTTCTGACAGGCCTGACCGTCATACTGGGCATGATTGGACTCGTGGGACTGCGGGCCTCGCCACAGGAACGAACTCACCGTTTCTCGGTCGATGTAAACGCCGTTGCACTGGACGTGGTGGTGACCGACCAGAAGGGCCGCTTCGTAAAGGGGCTGAAGGAAGAAGACTTCGTGATACAGGAGGATGGCGTTCCCCAGGAGCTCACCTATTTCACCTCGGGAGTCACGCCCGTGACCGTTCTTCTTCTTCTCGACAGCTCCTCCAGCGTCCGCTCACACCTTAGAGAGGTTCAGAAGTCGGCCAATCGCTTCGTCGACAAGCTGCAGCGTGGAGACCAGGCCCGCATCGGCCTCTTTCACACCCACGTCATCTTCGGACCGGAATTCACGGACGATATGAAACAGCACATGGCCGTCATCAAGCGGATGCGGCCGCAGCGGAGCACACTCCTCTACGATGCGCTCCTCGCTTCGCTCGAAGAGCTTTCCGTCATTCCGGATCGAAAGTCCTTGCTGATCTTCACCGATGGGGACGACGGCGGAAGCCAGGCGTCCATGGAAGACACCTTGGAGGCGGCCCGCCGCTCCCAGGCGACGATCTACACCGTGGGACTCGTTGGATGGAACGATGAGGAGGGGATGAATACCAACGAGAGACTGCTTACGCAAATGGCCGAGTACACAGGCGGCCGTGCTTTCTTCCCCACGGACGAGGACGAGATGAGCAGGGCTTTCGATAGAATCCAGGACGAGCTCCATCGTCAGTACCGGATGGTTTACTTTCCGGAGGCTCCCGAGGAGCGGAGCGACTGGCACGAGATCGAAGTAAGAATGTCCAAACGCAAGAATCTCATCGTGCGAACTCGCCTCGGCTACTACAGCGGCTCGGAACGGATGCCGTAACACGTCTCCCGTGAAGAACTCCTTTCAATCTATCTCGAGCGGCTCCGGTGTCGTCGCGCTTGTTTTCGCACTGTGGTTTCCTATCCAAAGCGGTCCGGGTCCCGATGGTCAACTACTGACCTGGTCGGCGACTGGCCGGGACGATGCGGTGCGGAAGCTTCTGGACGAGAACGAGGAAGTCGACATCGGCGTGCGCGACGACGACGGGTGGACGGCGTTGATGCATGCCGTCCGCGGCGGCCACGAGAAAACCGTCGAGGTGCTTCTCGAGCACGGTGCCAACGTTCACTCGGAGAACAACGACGGAGGCACCGCCCTTCACGTGGCGGCGGAGTACGACCGCAGCGAGATTGCCGAAGCTCTACTCAGAGCCGGCGCCGACTACGAGGCGCCCGATGCGATCGGACACTCGCCCTTCTACCGCGCTTTCGACAACAAAAACGCCGACGTGATCGACGTACTCCATGCTGCCGCTCGGGCGGATGACCGTCAAAGCGCGCGGCAGGACGAAACAGAAACAGCGCCTCCCAAACTCATCTATTCCACACCAGCCCCATACACGCTGACGGGATTCAAGGAAGGCATCGAGGGGACGGTGGTTCTCATCATTCTTGTTCGCCGAGACGGTTCGGTGGGGCCGGCGAACGTTTCGATAGGCCTCGAGCCCAGCCTCAACCGGAGCGCAGCACGAGTCGTTCGTCGGTGGAAATTCACGCCGGCAGTGCGGAGTGGGACACCCGTCGAGGCTGTCGTAGAAGTCAAGATCAATTTCCAGCTTCCCAAGAACCCCGACGCCTAGAAACCTGCCGTAACGATTTCCAGAGATGGGAAAGTAAAGGGGGAGAGCTTAGTTTGCCGCCGGAGCAGCCATCAGCGCGTCGAGCCTAGCGCGGGCGGACACGTAGTTCGGATCCACTTCGAGCGTTGCCTCGTACTCTTCGATCGCCTTGCTTTCGTTCCCCTGCCTCAGGTAGCACTCAGCGAGAAAAAACCGTGCCTCCGCCAGCAAGGGCTCTTTGGAAATGGCCTTCTTGAACTGCTCGATCGCCTCATCGTACTGCTTGAGCTGGTAGTGTACGACTCCCAGATGATGGAAGAAGTAGGCGTTCGAGCCCGCGTGCTTCGTGGCAAGCTCGAATTCCCCAATGGCTTCTTCGTTGCGCCCCAGGGCATAGTAAGCCGCACCCAAGTTCGAGTGAGCGTCGGCGAAATCTGGATCGAGCTCGATAGCCATCTTGTATTGCTCGATACCTTCCTCGATCCTGCCGCGGCGCTTGAAGGCGACGCCGAGGTTGTTACGCGCGCGGTGAAAGGAGGGAAGGATCTCTAGCGCTAGCTCATACATCTCGATTTCCTTCTCCGCCGGGTCGAAATCGAGATCGTCGTTCTCGACGAAGTATCCGTAGAGGAAGCCCTGGTTGTTGTAGTAGTTGGCGATGGCTTCCAGATCGTCGATCACCTTGTACCCGATGTACTCCCGCTCGGGCGTGCGGGTGAAGTCGACGATCCTGACCTCGCTGCCGTGCTTGTATCCGGCCGTGATGTGACCGTTGTTGACGATGACCTCGGCCTCTCTAGAGATGCGCTCGATCATCGTGACGTCGACGTACACCGCTTCTATCCCAACCTCACGCGCCATGCCTACGAAGAGATTGGAGTACGCGAGGCAGTTGCCTCGACCTTCCCGGAAGACTTCCCGCGCCGTCTTGTTGGATAGCCAGTCGTAGGAGATGGAAAGTCCGGTCAAGTCGATGATCTTGTTGATAATGGCCGCCGCCTTTGCGCGGTCGTCAAAAACGTTTTTCGTGATGTCCTGAGCCACTTGACGGATCTCGTCGTCTATTTCGAACGGGACGACGACCTGATCCCGCATCTCGGCAGAGACGCGGTGGTCGAGCTCGGTGCCTGCTTCTTCCGGCGTGTACAACTGGGCGGTCTGTACGGCACAGGAAGTCATCTGAAGCATCAACAGGCTGGCCAGAACGGGGGGGAAGGCGAGGCGTGTACCATACATCTTTACACCCACATCGTTACAGAACCCATTATAGCATGGCTGGTTGACCCGCAAGTGGAAGTGGGCCAACCACCGTTCCCACCGGCTTTGAATGTTATAGTGGCGGGCTCATGTCGGGGGGCCGTCTCTTCACGCCGCGCTTCTTCGTGATGTGCGGTTTCACCTTCATGGTGTTCCTGTCGGGGTTCATGCTGTTCCCCACCGCTCCGTTCCACGTTCTCGATTTCGGGGGGACCGAGTTTACAGCCGGTCTCTTTCTCGGGTTCTTCACTTATGCCTCGGCCTTTTCGGCACCGTTTACCGGCGCACTGGCCGATCGACTCGGCAAGCGCCGCGTACTGTTCGTTGCCAGCTCCAGCCTGATAGGCATCTGTGTTCTCTATGCCGCCAGTCCTACCTACACCGTACTACTCACGGTGGCCCCCGTTCACGGACTTTTCTGGTCGGGTCTAATGACGACCTCCGCCGCTTATCTGGTGGATCAGATTCCGGCGTCGCGTCGGGCGGAAGGGCTAGCCTACTGGGGTCTCGCCATCGTGGCCGCGATTGCGGTGGCGCCGCCGTTGGCTTTCTGGCTCTACCAGTGGGGTTGGCTTTGGATCTGCATCACTTCGGCGGGCGCCAATCTGCTGATGGCGGCGATCGCCTTCGCCGTCCTGGATCGGGAAGATTCGCCTCTTCAGCCTGACAAGCCTGACGAGCCTGACAGCACCTACATCGACCACCGCGACGGTGCCGGCCTCATCGAGTGGCGCGTGCTCGTCGTTTCTCTTACTCTCTTCTTGTTTACGTTCGGCTACGGCGGCATTACCAGTTTCATCGCTCTCTACGCCGAGTCAAACGGCGAGCCGCGCGGCGTTTACTTCACGGTCCTAGCGCTGGTCATTCTCGTCACACGTCCTGTTCTGGGAAGGGTGGCCGATCGAATCGGTCACAAGAAAATTCTCCTCCCCTGCCTCGTCCTCATGGCGATCGGGCTGGGGTTGCTGGTACCGGGAGGATCGCTTCCATGGCTTCTGACGTCCGCCGTCGTCTTCGGCCTGGGTATGGGCTCGGCCTTTCCCGTGTACAGCGCTTACGTGATGCAGCACGTCTCGACCGCCCGCCGGGGTGCGGCGTTTGGGGGGATGCTCGCCGCCTTCGACACAGGCATCGGCACTGGCTCGATCGCTTTGGGCTACATCATCGAGATCGCCGACTACGCGACCGCCTTCGGCATCGCCGCGGCCCTGGCTACGCTTGCGCTTCCCTTCTTCCTCGTGACGGAGCGAAAGCTTCTCAGAAGAAGCTGACGACGTCGCGCGCATTGACAGTAGCGACATTGACACGACGACGGGCATGGGGTATCTCTGACGGGACGGAAATGCTTCCGCAAACCCAATAGAAAGCCGTATTCATGAAACCGATCTCGAGACGCCGCTTTATCGGAACGACCAGTGCGGGCCTCGCGGCGGCGGGCACGCTGTCGTCGAAGGAGCTGCAAGCTAGACAAAATGAAGGGGGAGGAAGCACCGCTCCGACACCCACGACCTCCATTCTTCTCAAAGTCAACGGGGAGGATCACCGACTCGAAGTCGAAGACTGGTGGACCCTGGCCGAGGTCTTTCGGGATCACCTCGGTCTCACCGGGACGAAAATCGGCTGCGATCGGGCCCAGTGCGGCGCCTGCACCGTTCTGCTGGACGGCGCACCCGTTTACTCGTGCACTTATCTCGCGGCGTGGGCCGACGGTCGCGAGCTCGCCACGGTAGAGGGACTGGCACAGGGAAACGAGCTCAACCCCCTGCAGCAATCGTTCATCGATCACGACGGACCGCAGTGCGGGTTTTGCACGTCCGGCCAGCTCATGTCGGCGACGGCTCTTCTCGCACAGAACCCTAATCCGACCCGTGACGAAGTCCGCCAGGGATTGGCGGGCAACATCTGCCGCTGCTCCAACTACAACCGATACGTTGACTCGGTGTCGCGGAAACCCTTGGAGGCGGATAGAAACAGCGTCGTGGCCGAGCCCATGAGCTCGGTCGGGAACTCCACGCCGAGACTGGATGCCATCTACCGCGTGACGGGAAGAGCCGACTACACCGGCGACGTCAAGATCCCCGGCATGCTCTACGCCAGGGTCCTGCGGAGCCCTCATCCCCATGCGAGGATCCTTCGCATCGATACCTCGCAAGCCCGCGCCATGCCCGGCGTGGAGGCGGTGTTGACGCACGAGAACTGCACCATCCAATGGACCTCTGGCGACTCCCGGAACGAGCGCCTGCTCTTCAACAATCCGGTGAAATATTACGGCGACGCGGTGGCCGCCGTCGCGACGCGCGATCGACACCTGGCGGAAGAGGCGCTCAAAAAAATTCAGGTCGACTACGAGCCCCTGGACTTCGTGCTGGATGCGGAGCAAGCCCTGGAGCCGGACGCGCCGGTGATTCAGCCGGGGGGGAATCTCTCGCCGACCCGGGACGGGGCGCGCGAGCCGGAGGTCTATCAGCGCGGCAACCTGGAAGCAGGATTCGCCGCCTCGGATGTCGTGTTGGAAGACACGTACATCACGAAGCACGTCAACAACGCGCAGATGGAACCGCGCGTTGCCATCGCGCAGTGGGAAGACGAAAAGCTCACGGTCTGGACGGGCACCCAGGGCATCGCCAACTGCCGCCGAGACATCGCGCGCGGCATGAATCTCCCCCAGGAAGACGTTCGGGTCATCTGTCACTACATGGGCGGAGGCTTTGGCAACAAGAACCAGTGCCAGGATTCGGATTTGATGGTCGCTGCCCTGGCGAAAGAAGCCGGACGGCCGGTGAAGGTCGAGTTCACGCGGCTAGAAGATTTTCTTTGCGTCCACGGCCGGTGGCCCACGCGACAGCACTATAGAGTGGGCGCGCGGCGAGACGGCACGCTCCAGGCCGTCGAGCTACGCGGTTACAGCGGCATGGGACCGCACCGAAAGAGCAGCGGCGATATCGCCGGGACGGAGCTCTACACCTGCCCGAACATGCGTAAAGAGATCTATCCCGTCTACACGAACATGTCGGTGAGCGCCAACTTTCGCGCACCGGCCTATCCGCAGGGCGTCTTCGGCATCGAGTCGATCATGGACGACCTCGCGCACCGCCTAGAGATGGATCCAGTGGCGTTCCGGTTGAAGAACGCGGCGCGGATGTATCACGACGAGACGCCATTCGTGAGTTGGGCGATGCCCGAAGTCATCCGGACAGGCGCCCAGCGTTTCCAGTGGTCCGAGCGATGGCGTCCACCGGGCACCGACGCCGGTCCGGTGAAAAAGGGAGTGGGGGTGGCGATGGCTGCTTTCTCGGCGCGCGTGGGAAGGAGCAACGCTGTCCTGCGGCTCGACAGCGCGGGGCGGCTCTTTCTTCACGTGGGAGTGACCGACATCGGCACCGGAGCCAAGACGACGATGGCAATGATCGCCGCCGAAGCGATGGGCGTCGACCTCGACCAGGTCGAAGTCGTGTGGGGCGACACCGATCGCGCTCCCTACTCGGTCGGAGAGTCGGGAAGCCGCACCACGAACTACACCGGCTATGCAGTGATTCAGGCGGCGGAGAACCTCAAACGTCAAATCACCGAACAGGGGTTACCCGAAGGTGACGAGATTCGGATCGGCGAGGCGGCGCCCGAGCCGTCGCTCGATGGCAAGGCTCGCTATGCGTCCGCGGCTCACTTCGTCGAGTTGGAAGTGGACACGGAACTGGGCGGGGTCCGGATCCTGAAGTACCTCGCCGTTCACGAAAGCGGCCGCATCATCAATCCCTTGACCGCGGTGAGTCAGGTGAAAGGCGGCGTCACCCAGGGTATCGGGATGGCGCTTCACGAAGAGCTCCTCTACGACCAGAACACCGGTATTCCCTTGAACCCCGGCTACTATGGTGCCCGGGTGATGACCCACCTCGACACGCCCGAGATCGAGGTGCAGTTCCTCGACTCCATCGACGAATACGGTCCGTACGGCGCCAAGAGCCTCGGAGAAGCAACCATCGTTCCCGTGGTGGCGGCGATTGGAAACGCAATCTTCAATGCCACCGGCGTACGCCTGAAGGAGCTTCCCATGACCCGCGATCGCATTCTGGAGGCGTTGTCATGAAGAACTTTGCGAACGTCGACGCCCGGAACGTCGAAGAAGCCGTACGGCTGCTGCAGGACGGTCGCCAGGAGAGCCGCAATGTCAGCTTGGCGGGCGGCGGGAGCGATCTACTCGGAATGATCAAAGACGATCTGGTCGCGCCCGATGTTCTGGTGAATCTCAAGCCTATCGAGGGACTGCGTGCCGTCACACCCAATGGGGACGGCGTCCGCGTTGGAGGACTGATAACTCTCAACACTCTCGCCGAGCATCCCCGCATTCTCACCGACTACACGACCCTGGCGGAAGCCGCGGGCTCTGTGGGAACGCCACAGATCCGAAACGTGGGTACACTAGCCGGCAATATCTGCCAGCGACCTTGGTGCTGGTATCTTCGGGCGGGCTTTCCCTGTTTCAAAAACGGCGGCGACATGTGTTTCTCGTGGATCGGAGAGAATCAATTCAACGCCATCTTCGGGGGAGGGCCGAGCTACATCGTGCATCCCTCCGATACCGCACCGGCGCTCGTCGCGCTCGACGCGCGTTTTCGCATTGCAGGCCCCCCGGGCGAGCGATTGGTTCCGGCCTCCGAGTTCTTCATCCTGCCCGAAACCGAGGTCTCTCGCGAGAACGTCCTCGAACCAGACGAGCTCGTCACCGAGGTAGAGATACCTGCCGCGCCGCCTGGTACGAGGAGCCGCTATGCCAAGGTTCTGGACCGCGAGGCCTGGACCCACGCCGTGGTAAGCGCGGCCATGGTGCTTCACATGGAGAGTGGGATCTGCCGAGATGCCCGCGTCGTTCTCGGAGGCGTCGCTCCCATTCCCTGGCGGTTGCCGGAAGTCGAGGCCATGCTCAGCGGGCAACGGATCACCGAGGAGCTCGCGGCTCGGGCGGGTCGACAGGCGGTGTCTGGAGCCGAGCCGCTATCGAAGAACGCCTACAAGATTCCTATGACTGAGAATCTCGTGCGCCGCACGCTTCTCGAGCTCGCCAGCTGACACTCATGAATCGCCGGGATTTTTTTCGCGTGAGCGTGGGCCAGAAGCACGTGCTCGATGTCGACTGCGAGCGTCTTTACATGAAGTACGTCGATTCAGAGGCCGAAGGCACTGGCGAGGAGCTTCTTACTCGTTTCAGCGACGAGCTTCTTCGCGCCTCCGAGGTCCGGCTCCACCAACACTCGTGGGTCGCGTACTCCGAGCTCCAAGGTGCCGTATCTCCGTTGCTCGAACGATTCCGCTCTCGCGGAGGCGTGGTCGAGTATCGCTGAACGACCGGCGTCTGGCGGGCTGGATAGCAAGATCTCGTGTATCGACGCCTGAACGGGAGTCTGGCCCCGGCTCGCTGGAACGCCGGCTCCCGGTTTTCTTGCTACCCTCCCGGCGGCGTGTAGGCCACGGACTTCTTGACGGCTTCGTCCACTTGCTGCGGAGTCATGAGCACTGTCGTGGTCAAACGAACGGCGCCCGAGGCGTTGGTGACCATCGATACCGCGCTGACTGTTTCAACGTCCGGCGCATCGACGATCACATAGACGTCCGCTTCTCCCAGCGCGAAGTAGAAAGACTCCACCTTGGCGCCGAGAGGCCTCAGAGCTTCTTCGACCGCCCGGACGCGCTTCGAACCACCGTCCTTCAGCAAACCCTTTACACCTTCCTGGGTGTAAGACGCACGAATGAGATACTTAGACATGTCCCCTCCTTTCGGGGGATTCCCCCTTCCCAAAAGACTGACAGCCAACGGAGCATAGCACGGCGGAGCCGGCCCGAGAACGTGTTTTACCGCACGACCGTGATAGGCTACCGGGCCAGGGAGGGCGTTCATGAAAGGCACGTTGCCATCTTCTTGTTTCTTCGGCGCCGTTTTGATGCTGGCAAGCTGTGAAGGTAGTCATACGGAATCGGCCGTCGGTAGCGAGCCGGCCCTCGACGTCTTCAACGAATGTACCGGCGGAGGAGCCAATCCCGAGTACGAATCGGAGCTCACACCGACGATCCTGAGTGAAGACGGTGAAGAGATCACCGCCTTTCTCTTCGGCGACAACTACTTCGAGTTTTACGTGAATGGCCAGTTCATGGGTCGCGATGCCGTGGCCTTCACGCCGTTCAACTCCCACGTCGCCCGCTATCGAGTCGACTACCCGGTCACGTACGCCGTGTCGCTCGTTGATTGGGAAGGATACCTCGGTGTCGGTTTGGAAGATCAGCAAGAGCGCATCCATATCGGTGACGCCGGGTTCATCGCTACTTTCAGCGACGGGACGGTCACCAACGAAGATTGGAAGTGCAAGGCCTTCTACGTGGCGCCGCTCGACGATCCCGGTTGCATCGTCATCGATGAGCACGGCAACCTCGACTCTTCGGGCTGTCCCAGCACCGACGATACAGTCTCCTGCATCAGCAATGACCCCACCAACATGTGTCGGGCGGCTCACTTGCCCTTACCGAACGACTGGATGAGCTCGGAGTATGACGATACGGCATGGCTGCTCGCGACCATCTACACCGCCGACGAGGTGACCAACGCCGACGGGTTCCGCAACTACGAAGACACGCTCTTCGCGGGAGCCCAATTCATCTGGACGAGTAACCTCGGCCTCGATAATCACGTGGTCTGCCGCCTTACAGTCCAGTCGGACCAAACGGGCCAGTAGATCGAGTCAGCGGAGCGCTTCGATGAGATCGATAGCCGGAAGCGTTCGAGTCTCTCCCACCGCCGGAGTCACGAACGGCTCGTAGCCTCTCCCCACCCAGGTCATCCACCTTAGCGACGAGTCCTCGGGAGGAACCGCGAATCGGAACCGCACCTCGGCCGCCCGGCCATCTGGGGTCACGGCAGTCACCTCGGCGCGGAAATCGGTCAGCTCGAAGGTATCCCCGACCCGGAAAGTATGACGCCGCCCGCGCAGCATCCGGTCGAAGGGGCGCGTCAGGAGACCGTCGGCCCAACGGATGGTCAGAGAATCGATGCTCTCCCGTCGCACCTCGATCGGCGAGACGCTGATGGAAAGGTATCGAACGAAACCGGGGAGCAGTTCCCCTAACGACACGCGACGAAGCATGACGTAGAAGCTCACTGCGACGTCGGGCGCGTTCACGAAGATCCAATGCTCGTCGCCGAGGGGCTGACTCACCGGCAGCGTGTGATTGACCCGCTCCCCGAGGGCGTCCCATCGAGACGGCTCCAGGACTCGAAAGGGCAAAACGAGCGGCGCGATGAGAACGTGAACCAGGATCCACACGCCGCCGAGGAAGAACGCCGGGAGACGCCAAACCATCCGGCGCTCTCGTGCCTCGAAGAAGTAGACGAGGAACTGTGCGACCAGGCCAAGGGCACCGATCCCGACGTAGATCAGCAATCGATCGAAAGGGTACGTCGCGGAGATCGGAATCGCCGCGAGGAGCGCGGCGAAGGCCGAAGAAACGAGCTTCCGGGCTCCGTCTGAGCAAAGGCATGGCAAGCACGATGACCATCGCAAGGAACAGCGCTCCGGATAGGGCCAGTAAGAGCCGTCCGCAGTCCGACAGAAGCACCCACAGCCCCCGCAGGTGGGAGCCCCAGCTGCCCCAGCATCAGCACGGGAAGTCTCTCGACGATCGTGATGAGGAAGACCGCCGGTTCGCGGCCGGGATCGATGTAGAGGTCGGTACCCAGTGCCCCGTAGCCAAGCGCCGAGTAGAGCAGTCGCCATACCACGACGAGGACACCGTACGGTGCGAGATTCGCGAACCGGTTTCGCCAGTCGTCCCGCGCCAGGCAAACGGCGTGAGCTATTAGATACGCACCGACGGCGATAGCCGACTCCCCTCCTGTCAGCGCCACCGCGAAGCAGAGCGGGCCCAGCCACGCTCCCGGTCGCCAATGCTGTCGGCGCCATCGGTCGTAAGCGAGGATCGTGAGCACGCCGAACGTGGCGGCGACGAGAGCGTTGCGATTGGCAATCCATCCCACAGTCACTCCGTGCGCGTCGTCTACCGCATATAGAAGCAGGGCCAAGCCGGCGGTGGGACCGGGTCCAAGCACGCTTCGATACAAGAGCCCGACCAAATAGGCGAGGCCTCCGTACCAGACGACGTTCTGCAGATGCATGAGCCAGGCGTGATCGGGCCAAAGACGGTAATCGAGCGCGTGGGTGAGTGAGCTCAGAGGCCGGAGGAAGGCGATTTGAAAGTCCTCGGGAACCATCCAAGCGCCCCCGATCCGATCAAGGATGTCGTGCTTTTCGGAAGGGTCGCCCCGCATGAAGCTGAAAAGATCCCAGGGAGCGCGCGGAGTCCCGGCAACCGAAGGGTGACCAACGGCCGCCACATGCTGGATGTGATCGTCGATCGCCAACCCACCGACAAGCGATGGAAGCGTGAGGGCGATGGCCAGGAGCACCGCCAGCCAGATGATTCGCGGGCTCTCGAGCCCGCGCCTCAGCGCGCGAGCGAGGGTCGACTCTCCGTTTGCCATGAGCGGATCTTATCCTTCCGGATAGCAGAGTTGGCCAGACGGATAGCCTTTCTTCGCAACCATCCTCCCAACCTCACCGCACGTAGCGACGCAAGTAACCGTAAAATAGCCGTGAAAAGCGGGTTGTGTGAAACCATGTCCCGCTCCTCGAGATCGGCACGCCCGTTGCAGTTCACGGGAATCAAGGGCGGCGTCAAAGAGCTGCCCAGGGAGGTTCCGATGACGAGGTACCGGTCGACAATGGTGGTTAGCTTGGTCTTGCTGGCAGCACTCTCGATGAGCTCCGAAGCTACCGCGCAGGAATCGAACGTCTCGAGGTCGTTCGAAGAAGATCTCCGTTTTCAGCCCTATCTCAATGGCTCCTTCGGCGCTTTTCCCTCCGGTGCCGGTGGTTCCGCGACCTACGGCTCGGGTTCGGGATGGACTTTCTTGTCTACGACGGTTTGGGTTTGGGCGGCGATGTCGCGATCTTCGGCAACGGCGCGTTCGGATTCGGTGTGGCGTCGCTCAACACTTCCTACCACTTCGTTCGCGCGTCGAGTCGTGTCGTGTCGTCCCTTTCGTCAAAGTAGGTATCGGAAGCGGTGGGGAGCTCGGCTATGGCGGCGTCACCTTCGGCAGCTTCGGCGGCGGCGTGAATTTGTGGACCCTCAAGGGGGGGCGGCCATCAGAATTGAGGTCGTGGATCACTTTCCCGTCGAGGGCGGGGATCACCACATCAACGTGCAGCTTGGCTTGACGTTCTGAGTCACGCCACTCGAAGGATGAAGACCGCAGTGGGCCGCCGGAGGGAATCCGCTTCAACGCCCGCCGGTGCCCACCAACTCCTCGTCCAGACGTTGCTGGAGCTCGCCATAACGAACCATCACTGCGCGGATCACTTGAGGATCCGTCATGTCGACACCGGCGCGCTGCACCGCTTCCATCGGATAGACCGAGCCGCCCAGCTTCAGCATCGCCAGGTAGTCCTGGACCGCGGTCTCGTCGCCGGCGCGAAAGCGCTTCGCAATCGCCTCACCGGCGGCGAAGCTGGTGGCATAGACCCAAACATAGAAGGTTCGATAGAAGTGGCTGACACGAGACCAGCCGGACTGATAGACATCGTCCACGATCAGATCGGGCCCGTAGTACGTCTCCCAAAGCTCTTGGTAGGCTTTTCCGAGGGACTCCTTGGTGAGCGACTCGCCGCGCTCGGCCATCGCGTGCGCACCCGCCTCCCACTCGTGAAAGAAGATTTGTCGCACGAACGTGCCGGTGATGCTGTTCATGGCCTGATTCAGTAACAGCTGGCGCTCGATGGGATCTTCGCTGCGTTTGAAGAACCATTCGAGAAAGAGCGACTCGCTAGCAACCGAGGCAACCTCGGCTACAAACAAGCTGTAACTCGAAGATTGATAAGGTTGAGTCTGGTCGGTGAGGTGTTTGTGGATCGCGTGTCCCATCTCGTGCACCAGCGTCGAGACCGCGTCGAGCTTTCCGTTCCAATTGAGAAACAAGTAAGGATGTGAATTGTAGGTACCCCAAGCGAATGCTCCCGGCCGCTTGCTTTGGTTGGTATAAACGTCCACCCACCGATCTTCGCGCGCCCGCTCCGCGGCTTGGGCGTACTCTTCTCCGAAGGTCTCGCGCCAGAAGGCCATGGCCAGCGCCCAACCCTCCTCGAAGGTATAGATACGATCGAGGCCAGGTAAGAGGTTGACGTACATGTCATAGATGTGGAGCTCGTCGACACCGAGCATTCGCTTTCGGAGCGCAGCATAGCCGTGAATTTGCTCGATGTTGTCGTGCACGGTCTCGACGAGAGTATCCACTACCGCGCGAGGTACGTTGGTGCCGTCGAGCGCCATGTCCAGGCTCGAGTCGTAGTGTCGGGTACGAGCCAGCCAGGCATCCCGTTGGATGCTGCCTCCCAAAGTGGACGCGAACGTGTTCGCGAACTGATCGTAGGTACTGAAAAGGGCCAACGACCCTTCGCGCCGGACCCGCCGATCCGGGCTCATCACGAAGCGGATGTATTGCCCGGGCACGACGTTCTGCTCGATACCTTTTTCATCCTTCACCATCGGCCATTCGATATCGGAGGTCTCGAGACTCGTGAAAGCCTGCTGGTGAGCCGCGCCGGGAAGCGAGGAGCCGGCGAGAATCTCTTCGATTTCGGCGCTGCGGATGTGAGCCTTGGTGCGGATGATGTTGTCGATGTAGTGGGCGTAGGGTCGCACGCTGTCGGCCTTCAGGAGCTCCGTCAAGCGGTCGGGAGGGAGCTGGGCGATCTCTGGCTCGACGTATGACGCGGCCTCCTGAACCTTGCTAGCAAGCGCTCGTGCCAGCCCGGATAGCTCCTTTGCAGTAGGGTCCTCGGTGTCGGTATAGAAGAGCTGAAACGCATAGACGAAGACATCTTCGAAGTGACGCTCGAGATCGAACTTCGTTTGAAGAGCTTCGCTCAAGACCTCGGGCGATTCGCCGAGGCGACCCTGGTAAGAAGAGAGACCGGGCAGCGCCTGCTCGACCTGCTCGCGAGACGCCTCCCAGGCTTCTCGGTTGGGAAAGATAGCATCGAGATCCCAACGGTATGCCAGGGGAATCTCATCCCGCTCTTCGAAAAAGAGGTTCTCATCGACCTGTCCCTGCGCTCCGGCGGTCGGGCTCAGAAAAACGAGCGCCGCGGGAGCGGCGAGAAACGGACGCAGCCTCAAGCTACTCGGCCAGGGGTATCCCCACATTGGATGAATCGGCATGCATCCTCCTCCTCGCGAAACGTCTAATGATGACGATAGTACCGCGGTACTACCTTGGAACCTATGGCGTATACCAAATGGGCGACGTATAAGCCCTTTCCTGTGTGGAGGTAGGCACCCCCTCTGGCAGAGGGATGCCGAACCGGAAGGCGTCATAGGTCGACCAGCGAGGCGTCGGGATCTCTATCACGCGAGCATAATAGAAAGCCTTTTGGCCGGGATCGAAATCCGGATCCGTCCACACGGCCCCAAGCTCCGATGCGCCAATCGTGTTGATCCAGTTCGCGTTCTGGACGTCGACCGTATTACCCACCGGCGGCAGCTTGCCATTGCCTCCGATCCTTCGATCGCCAGACCACGCCACATCGTAGACCTTTTCTTGCGTCTCGCCGTTCTCGGCTAGCCAGCCCTTGATGATTTGGATCCGATCGAGGTTGGCCCCGATCGGATCGCGCAATGCGTAGACCATGAAGGTAGGAGCCGACGCGCTGCCCGGCTTCGCTGGCAGATCGCTCCCCATCGGCACGCCTTTGTCATAGCCGCCGAAGGCTGGCTGGCGGCTATTCAAATCTCGGTCGGTGAACTCCCAGCCTCCGAAGAGGCGAACCCCCATGCGGGAGCCGGTCGTCGCATAGACTTCCTTGCGCTCCATGGCATCGAGAATCGCCTCGCGAGTGTTTTCTGTCGCCCAAACAGCCGCCAGCCCCGAAGCAACCTGCTGCCAGGCATAGATCGTGCCGTTCTCATTGCTCATGAACGGATGGGTCATACGCTCCGGGGTGGGTTCATAGCCCGAGTGCTTGCCGAAGAAATTATCTTCCTGTGCGGTCGCCAGTGACGTGTGGCTGTCGGTCGAGCCAATCATGCCGAACTTGTAGGGATTCGTGCCGAGCCTGGTCTCGATGGCGAGACCGCGCTTCAGCGCTTCGCGTCCATATTCGCCGGCCAGCATGTCGTTGGTCTTGGCCTCCGAGACGTCGAGATTCCCGATGGCCCACGTCTCATAATCGGCGAATTCGTCATCCGGTGATAGGAATGGATGCGCTTCGCCATCGCCATTGATCTGCGTGACCTCATAGAGTGGTTCCCAGTGGGCCCGTGTGGTGACGTACTCTTCGTCGAGCACGACTCCGTCATATTGCGCCTCGAGCGGAAACATGATGCCGTTGGCGAGATTGCCGTTGTGGGCGATTGCCAGCACATCGCCACCGGTTCTCTCCTCGTACGTCGTCAGCCAATTCCAAAGGTCGCGTGGGTTGATACTGCCCATCGGTGGGTAGGTAGTAAACGGCACCATTTGCCCGCCCTTATCCTCACCATCCCGATAGACGACGACGCGGTGCATGTTGTTGCCCCTGACGAGGGAGGTCCACTCGTAGCCGATGAAGGCGGTGAAGGTTCCTGGGTCGTCATACGTTTCCGCGGCATCTACGGTGTTCTGCCACGCGGATTTGTAGCCGAGTCGGGGGTGTAGAGCAGTGTTTCCGGGAACTCCCCTTGTGAAAACATGCCGATGAGTTCCATTGCCACGCCGACACCCTCTTCGGCCATGACCCGGTCGCACCAGTCCTTGCCGGTCGGGTCTTTCAGTATATGGGGCTTGCCATCGAACAAATCTGGGAAAAACCCCATGTTGTCCGAGTGATCGGACACCACGAGGAAATCGAGCGGCCTAGACAGCTTCGCCTTCACGCCTGTTGATGTGGTGATTTCTTCGCCCCGTGCGAAGCGGTACGCTTCGTCGAGGCCGAGCCGGTTGCCGAACGCACCGGCATCCATCGAAAGGGCGGTGTGCAAATGCGTGTCGCCCCAGAAGACTCGGCTCGGAAATCCGCGCCCCGCATACGGCGAGTACGATCTCCCCGAATAACGATCGGAAAGGGCCTCTTCTCCGTCCGGAGGAGGCGGAACCTGAGACCACGCCAAAGGTAGATTCAATGAGAACACGAGCGCGATGCTCAAACCGTACACGAATCGTCGCATGATCATTCTCCCCTCGCCTTCGAGGCACTAAGGCGAGTCAGCACCCGGCGCCATCATAGCATCGACTCCATACTCAGGTTGTACCCCAAGTTGTTGGGGTCGTCCCCGTAGACGGCTGCCCTTGGGATGATTTTCGAAAAGGTTTGGATCTCAGTGGAGATCACGGCTCGAGCCGAGCTAGGTCAGTTGCACTCCCGCTCCGCCGGGCGGAGCTCTTGTCAATAGGTGTGTAAAAAAGTTCAGGCAGCAGCAACCTTCGACGACTCCGTTACCCTGTCTCCATCTTCAAATCGAACGCCCAGGTGAACCTCTCGCATCAGCTCCGGTGCGTTGAGCCGGCGAAAATTCTTCTCCGCAACCAGAAGCAGTTTGAAGATTGTCGCAGTGGCGGACTCGACTTTCTTGAACCTTTTGGCCGCATCCGTTCTCAATCTCAGTGCAGCGAACGGTGACTCCACGACGTTGCTCGTGCGAAGGTGTTGCCAGTGAGGCTTGGGAAAGGAATAAAAGCTGACCATCCGCTCCCAGTCCTCGTCGAGCACGTGCGCGGCCCCCGGAAGACCCTTGCGCAAGCACCAATCCTGGAACTTGGCCTTCTTCGTCTCGCACTCCTGCAGGCTGGTGGCGTAGGGGATCGCCGTCAACAGCGGCTTGGCCTGCGCCTGGTCCCTTTTCGGAATCCGGTCCAGTACGTTGAGGATTCGGTGGTTCCAGCACCGCTGTTCCTCAGCTTCTGGAAATACGTTTCGGGTCGCGGCCCAGATGCCGAGATGACCGTCACCGATCACCAAACGGGGACATCTCAGACCGCGCTTCTTCAGTCTCCGTAGCAGCGACGACCATGACGCTTCGGATTCTCGATGCCCGGCCTCCAGCGTCAGGACGATTTTCGTCCCGTCGGACAGGCCACCAACCGCAACTAGCACCGCCGCCTTGTCCTTCTCAAGGCCGGCCTTCACGTACACGCCATCTACCCACAGGTACACGAGCTCGAGTTCTTCCAGTGGGCGAGCTAGCCACTGCTCGTACTCTCCCTGCCATTTCTGTTTCAGCCGCGACACCGTGCTGGGAGAAAGTGGAGCGTCCTCCCCTAGAAGCCCGCGGAGCGCCAGATCGAAATCTCCGTGAGCTAGTCCATGCAGGTACAGCTCCGGAATCAACTCGCTCACCGTTTCGCTCCGACGCTTGAACAGCGGAAGCACTCGACTTTCGAACCTCTCCTCCACGTCCCGTACTCTCGGCCGGCGAACCGTCACTGTGCCCACGCTCATCGTCAGCTTCCGAGGCTTACCGTATCCATTTCGATAGCCCGCCGTTGTGTCCACGGGCTTCCGTCTCTCCGATTTCTCACGCCCGAGAAGCTCCGTGACTTCGGCTACCATCAGCTCCTGCACCCAATCCTGGATCTCAAGCCTCGCCCACTTCTCCAGCGACTCCCAAGCCACCCTTGACGAGCTCCGTCGTCCTGTGGTCTTTTCCTTCATGGCGGTGTCTCCTTCCGTTGGCCCCTTCACGCCGTGTTTCGTGACGCGGAAGGTTACTCCGCCTTTACTTTATTTCCACACCTTCTGAGGGTAGCTCGCCGGGCGTCAGCAAGGGGCTGACCGCGAAGCGTGCCTCGGCCAGATCGATGGTGACGGTTCGCCCAACCATGATCCCGACGGCAGCGCCGAAGATGACGTCACTCAGATAGTGCTTGTTCTCGCTCAGCCGGGAGCCCGCGACGTAGCCCGCTACCGCATAGGCCGGAGCGCCCACCTTCCAGCCGTATCCGTTTACCCACAAGAACTTCGTCGGCGTCTCGCTCGCGACCGGAGAGCTCCTGTGGCGCCGCCCGTTCGAGACCCGGAGCGACACGACGTCGCAGACGCCGATTCTCTACAGGAACACGGTGATCGAGGCCGGGCGCGGAAACGGCATCACGGCCGTGAACGTCGTGCGGGACGGCGACGGGTGGAGAACCGAAAACGTATGGCACAACGGATGAAGTTTCCTTGCACATGGCCAACGCGGTCGCCATCGAACGGCGTGTTGTACGGGCTTTCCCACCTGAACAGCGGACAGTACTTCGGACTCGACCTCGATACGGGTCAGGTCCTGTGGACGAGCGATCCGCGGCTGGCGGAAAACGCCGCTATCGTCCGGGCGGGCGACACAATATTCTCGGTCGAGGATGATGCCGAGCTGGTCGTGTTCCGTAACAGCCGTACCGGGTTCGACGTGCTCGAGCGCTATGAAGTCGCTACCAGCGCGACCTGGACGCAACCCACGATCTTCGGTGGCAAAGTGTTCGTCAAGGACGTTTCGACGCTGGCGCTCCTAAGCTTCAACTGAGAGAGCGTCCGGCGGCGAGTGGAACGAATCCACTCGCCGCCAAACTCACCTAGTCCTAGTCGCTGGTGGGCTCGGATGCGCGCAGCACGACGTAGTTGCGCAACGTGCCCAGCCGCTCGATCGAAATCTCGACCGTATCACCGGCTTCCAGCTGCCCCGTCGGCCTCGGCACCCCCGTCGCCACGATATCCCCCGGCTCGAGCGTCATGATGTGCGAGATGAGCGACAGCTGCGTCGGGATGCGGTGTCTCATGAAGCTGGTGTTGGCGTTGTCCATCTCGTGCACCTCACCGTTGAGCTTCGTCTCGAGTGCGAGGTTGTAGGGATTGGGCACATCTTCCTTGAGCGTGATGTACGGGCCGGTCGGCCCGAAGCAATCCATGCCCTTCGTCATGCTCGATCCCTCGGTGCCACTGGCACCCGTTTGCAGCGTGCGCCCGCTCACGTCGTTGTGGATCGTGTAGCCGAACACGTAGTCCATGGCGTCGGCCTCGGACACGTTTTTCGCCCGCTTGCCGATAATATAGGCGAACTCCACTTCGTGGGTGTTCGGATACCCGTCCAGAAGGAGGTCGGTCATGACGATCTCGTCGTCCGGATCACAAAGCGAGGCCACGGACTTCAAGAACGGAGAGGGGCGCCCCCGGTCCGCCTCGCGACCGAATCCCTCCTGCGGGGTGCGTTCCAGCGGAGGCGGATTTTCCATCGGGCCCCCGGGTCGAAAAAAGTTGCCGGCGATCCCAAACATCTTGTGGGGGTTCGGGATCGGCGTCTTCACGCGGACCGAAGTGGGCGGATGGAAGACGCGATACTCTCCCCCGAGATCGACCAAGTTACCATCCGCCTTGTGGGCAAGGGCCGCTTGGTACACCGTCTTGACACCGTTCACCGCGGAGTCGCCAACCTCGATCAGGCTCCTCATGTCCGCTGGAATGTAGGCCAGGTTCTCGACCTCCGGAGCGCCGGTAGCCTTCAACACCAGGATGGCATTGTGGATATCGACGATGTCCTTCTGACCGTTCCCCTCTGTCGCACCGAGGCGCAGCTCGCCGGTGGTCTGGAAAGTCAAGAGGCGAAAAATCGATTCCTCGTCCTGCTGCGCCTCGGCTGACGTGCTGAGGACCGCGATCAGGGCGAATAGAACCAGAACGAATAGGGCCATCCGTCCACCATAGCGTGACATACCGTTCATCATCATGGTCTTTACTCCTTGAAGCAGAAAAAAACCGCCAGAAATCTCTTCGTATACCGACCCGTGAATATACCCATCCCGGGCGCCTGGTTCAATCCTGAGCCCAGAGCTGACCGCCTCGAACGGATTACCCACCTCGCGCGACGGGTCTTCTATTTTTCCAGTCGCTTCTCGAGCTCTTCGCAAACGGTTTCCAGCACCTGGATGCGCGCCCACCGCTTGTCATTGGCCGCGATCAGGTGCCAGCGGGCAAATTCGGTGCTTGTCCGTTGGATCATTTCGTCCGCGGCGATCCCGTAGCCGTTCCACCGCTCGCGATTGCGATAGTCGTCGTCGGTGATCTTATACTTCTTGAAGGGAATCTTCTCGCGGGCTTTGAAACGGCGCAGTTGCTCATCGGCATCGATGTGGAGCCAGAATTTCATCACCACACTTCCCTGTTGGACGATCTGCTCTTCGAAGTCGTTGATCTCTACGTAAGCACGCCTCCACTCGATCTCGGAAGCAAAGCCCTCCAGTCGTTCCACAAGAACGCGTCCGTACCAGCTCCGGTCGAAGATCGCCGTGTGTCCGGCGCGCGGGAGATTCCTCCAGAGTCGCCAAAGATAGTGATGCGCTAGCTCCTCGTCGGTGGGTGCGACAATGGGAATGACGCGGTAGTGACCCGCGTCCATTGCCGCGGTGACGCGACGGATGACTCCCCCTTTACCGGCCGCATCCCATCCCTCGAACACAAAGACCGAAGAGATACCCTTCCGGTGCACCTTGCGGCTGAGCTTGGCCAGACGGCGCCATCCCTTCTGCAGCTTCGCTTCGTAATCCGGTTTGCTGAGTGTCTTGCTTAGATCGATCTGGTCCAGGACCGTCGTCGCGTTCTCCTGCGATACGGGCGACGCGGGCGCCTTCTTCGGTGGCTCCGCCAGGCGTTTGGTGAGCGAACGGATGACCCACTGGGCGATCGTTACATTCCGGTACCGAAAACCCGTACTTTCAATAACGTTCCACGACGCCTCGCCGGAGCTGGTACGGCGAAGTGCACGCTCCGCGATGTCGTGAACGTCGTCGTAACGTTTGACCAGAAGACGGTCCTGTTTCGTTGGCTTGAATGCCAAACGGGAGCTCATCCCTTTTCCCATGAGACGCTTCTTCGCTTTCGATTTCGGCATGTGGAGCCAGAATTTGAGAAGGAGCGCGCCGTCATCCGTCAAGGCTTTCTCAAAAATCTCGATATGGCGAAGCCTCTGATCAGGCTCCGTTTCGTTGATGTGGCCGAGAAGGCGATCCGCAATCGCTCGGAGCGTCCACTCCCGGTAGTAAATGCCGATACGGCCCGCGGCCGGTAGCGTCCGCCAGTAACGCCAAAAACGGGGCCGCTCAAGCTCTTCCGAAGTCGGGATCTCGAAGACATTGGCCTCGAGGTAGCGAGGATCCATCCACTCGTGGAGCAGATTGAGAACCTCTTGACACCCGAAACGATCGGCGCCTCCAACTACGAGGATGACGGGGAAACTCGCCGCTTCACGCAGATCGTACTGGACCGTCAGGAGACCGACCCGAAAGGCCTCTTCGTACTCCTTAATAGTCTTCTTTGCTCGTCGTGCGGCCAAGCTCAGCGGGCTCGAACATGGCCGAACCGTAACACAGTGACGCGTCCGGCAGAAGCTCTAACAAGAAATCTCGTTGCGACCAGAACGACCCAAAGGAGAAAACCAACTCCGGAAGGTAATGGAAAACGCTGGAGCCGGCCCCTCAGCCTACTCAGTGCAGATCGAAATCGGCGATCACCGGAAGATGATCGCTAGCGACTTTGGATAGCCGCAATCGGCAAGTGTGCGCCGTGACCGCGCGAATCGGTCCCCGGTAGTAAATGCGATCGAGGCCGCCTCTTGGGGAGAAAGATGGGTACGTACGCAGGGCTCCTTTGTAGCTGTCGCCTTTGTGTGTGGCGCTCCCGAAGCGGAGAATCTCCGTGAAGATTGGATGTAGCAAGGATCGCCAGTCGTTGAAATCACCGCCGACGACGGACGGTTGGTCAGGATCTAGATCGAAAAACTCCCTAGAGCGAACCAGATGTCCGATCTGACGGATGCGTTCCTGTGCCCCCAATCCCAGATGTAAGTTGAACACGTCCATCTTGTGGGGATGCCCGTGCGCTTTTTCTATCTCGATGGTCGTGTGCTGGCAGCCCCGGCGTTTGCGCGAATCGATCGTGAGATCGATGTTGCGCTCTCTCAGAATCGGGTAGCGACTGAGCGTAGCATTCCCGTAGCGACCCTTGCGCAGTGAGACGTTGTGTCCGACGACGAAGTGCGGATAGTCCAGCGCGCCGGCAAGATCGCGCCCGAGATCCATCTCTCGTGATCGCGGCGCTCCCTCATCCACCTCCTGGAGCAACAGGACGTCCGGAGTGTAGTGCGTGACGATCTCCACGATACGCTCCGGCCGAAAGCGCCGATCGACCCCGATGGCGCGGTGAATGTTGTAGGTCATCATCCGTACACGCACGTACCGTCTCCTGCTGTCTGAATGCGCTCTCCGGTTTCGTGCCGCGGCCGAGAACTGGGGAGCCGTGCGCGATGATATCGGTGGTCTCGCACCGTTTTCAAGGAAGACGAAGGCGGCAACGATAATGGACCGTGATGGGGGTTGAGTACCCGAAACCACCGACCTGCCCGTCCGCCGTAGTCTTCAGGTGATCACGTGGACCAAGACGGGCGGATAGTTGCTCGTCGGTCACCGTAGATCAAGCTGGTTTGGAACCAAGTTGGAACCAAACACGGCTCTTCCTATTTCTTCCATCAGTATGCCACATATTTGACATCATGATGTCAAACGGCTATCATCAATGCATGAGAACGACGCTCACTCTGGACGATGACGTGGCCGCCAAGCTCAAGGCGGAAATTCGACGTAGCGGTAGGTCTCTCAAGGACGTCGTGAATGAGTATCTCCGTCTGGGACTCTACGCGAAAAAAACTCAGCGGCCCCGAAGACCCTTTCGCGTCGAAGCGCGAGACCTGGGTGCGCTTCGTCCCGGGCTTAGCTTGGATAACGTTGGCGACCTTTTGGAGCAACTTGAAGGCCCGGTCCACCGGTGATCCTCGTCGACGCCAACATCCTTCTCCACGCCTACCATCCCCATTCGGAGCATCACAAAGCCTGCCGCGTGTGGATCGAGGAAAACTTCTCCGCGCCATCGCCAATCGGGCTTCCCTGGCTCACCATCTGGGCATTCCTACGCATTAGTACGAATCCTCGTGCGTTCGAAAAACCGCTCACCATGAAAGAAGCGGCAGCGATCGCGTCGTCATGGTTCGATGTGGCCGCCGTTCGAGTGGTCGTGCCGGGCGAACGTTACTGGGAGATCTTGGGGAACCTGCTAGTCGAGGCCCAGGTCTCAGGTCCCCTCGTAACGGATGCCGCTCTAGCCGCCATGGCCATCGAGCAAGGTGCGAGCGTCTGCACAACCGACCGAGATTTTGCTCGTTTCGCAGAACTCCAGCTCGTCGACCCCTCGCGAGGGTAGACCCAGACCGCGTGTAACTCCTCGCCGTGGCCCGTCGGAAAGTGTGCCAATCTTAGTTGGGAATTGAAACTGAACCGCCCCGGGTTTCCCGGAGACTCCAACTCTTGAGAGGATGGAGTCATGACAAGACGAAGCAGGTATTCACCGGAGGTAAAAGAGCGCGCAGTGCGGATGGTTTTCGACCAGCAGGCTCAGCACGAATCTCAGTGGTCAGCGATCTCATCGATTGCGTCGAAGATTGACTGTACGCGGGAAACGCTACGCACGTGGGTGCGGCGAGCAGAGCGTGATGCTGGGAAACGAGCGGGACTGACGACGGACGAGCGTCAGCGGCTGAAGGAGCTTGAGCGAGAGAACCGTGAGCTAAAGCGGGCGAACGAGATCCTTCTCAAGGCGTCGGCGTTTTTCGCCCAGGCGGAGCTCGACCGCCGACCGAGGTGAATGTGTTGTTCGTGGACGCGAACCGTGAAAAATACGGGGTCGAGCCGATCTGCCGGATGCTCCCGATCGCCCCGTCGACCTATTACGAGCAGAAAGCGAGAGAGAAGGACCCAAGCCGCCAGCCAGCGAGAGCGAAGCGCGACGTCCAACTCCGCGGCGAGATTCGTCGTGTACGGCAAGAGAACTTTGACGTGTATGGCGTGCGCAAGGTCTGGCGTCAGCTGTGCCGTGAGGGCCGCGACGTGGCTCGATGCACGGTGGCCCGTCTGATGCGTGAAATGGGTCTCCAGGGGGCGGTCCGTGGACGTCGATTCAAGACGACGAAGCCGGATTCGAGCGGCGCTCGCCCGATGGACCTCGTGGAGCGCGACTTCAACGCCACACGCCCGAACGAGCTCTGGGTTTCGGACCTGACCTACATCGCCACGTGGCGCGGCTTCGTGTATGTCGCCTTCGTCATCGACGTCTTCGCTCACTCATCGTCGGTTGGCGAGCGACGACATCGTTGACTGCCGGCATCGCTCTCGATGTGTTGGAGCAGGCGCTGCACGAGCGCCGACTAAACCCAGAACACCCATTGGTGCATCACAGCGACCGCGGCGTGCAGTACGTCTCGATCCGTTACACCGAGCGGCTCGCCCAGGCGGGCATTGAGCCGTCCGTCGGCAGCCGAGGCGACTCTTACGATAACGCTTTGGCTGAATCCATCATCGGCCTCTACAAGACCGAGGTGATCCGTCGACGTGGGCCCTGCGTGGTCTCGAAGACGTTGAGTTCGCCACCCTCGAGTGGGTCCATTGGTACAACACGCAACGACTCTTGGAGCCGATCGGAAATGTCTCCCCCGTCGAGTACGAGATGAACTACTATCGGTAGCAGGAAGGCTCGCTAGAGATGGCGAGACTCAACTAAAACAGTCTCCGGAAAACCCGGGGCGGTTCATAGACCTTGCCCAGGAAAAGTGGACAGGTTGATTATCTCGCATGAGCCGTTTTGAGGTCATGAATCCGTTCGAACACCATTGGGCTGTTGTGATCGAGTGACGAGTGGAGTCGATACGGATTGTAGAACCCCTCGATGTAGCTCGCGACCGCGTCTTTGGCCATACGTCGTGTTGGCCAACTACACCGGTGGAGGAGCTCGGTCTTGAGCGTGCCTAAGAAGCTCTCGGTCACGGCGTTGTCCCAGCAATCACCCTTGCGGCTCATCGAGCACACGATGCCGTACTCATCGAGCACGGCCTGGTAGGTCGCAGCCGCGTATTGAGTACCACGGTCTGAATGATGCACCAAGCCACTTTCCGGCAGGCGGCGCCCCAAGGCCATGTGAAGCGCCTCGAGAGCAAGCTCCGCGCGCAGGTGGGGCTGCATCGCCCAGCCTACGACACGACGCGAGAACAGATCGAGGATGACCGCCAAGTAGAGCCAGCCTTCCCAAGTCCGGATGTAGGTTATGTCCGTCACCCAGAACTGGTTCGGTCGTTCGGCTTCGAAGTTCCGGCCGAGCACGTTGGGTGCGATGGGGCGATCGTGCTTGCTGTCGGTCGTGCGGCGAAAACGCTTGCTGGGCAGACCCTGCAGACCCATCTCACGCATCAGCCGTGCCACTCGCTGCTTGCCTACCTCGACGTTCTCCCCGTCAAGCTGGCGACGTACACGCTCCCTGCCGTAGGTACCACGGCTATGGGCGTGGATCGCTTGGATGCGCAGCTTCAGCTTCCCATCCTCACACTGTCGCTTGCTGGGCGCGCGCTTCATCTGAGCGTAGTAGCCGCTGGTCGATACCCTCAGAACTCGGCACATCACCCGCACCGGGTAGTTGGCCCGCTCCGCGTGAATGAATTTGAATCTCATTCGCTTTCCTTCGCGAAGAAGGCCGCCGCCTTTTTTAATATTTCTCGCTCTTGCTCCAACGTACGCACTCGACGCCGTAGCGAACGGAGCTCATCACGTTCCGCCGTCGTCAGAGCCTCGCGTGGACCTTCACCGTGATCAACTTTGTATTGTTTCACCCAGTTTCGAAGGGCCGATTCCGTCAGGTCCAGTTCCTTAGCGACCTGGCCGATGCTGCCCTCGCCCTCCCTGAACAGCCGGACCGCTTCCTTCTTGAACTCCCCCGTGAACTTCCTGCGTCGTCGTTCTCCCATGGACGCCTCCAGGCGCATTGTCGCGCCTCGGTTGATGTCCACAAAACCCGGGCAGGGTCATAGTCCGAATCTGAACGCATATGCGGAAAGATTCGTTCTCTCCATACGTCGAGAGTGTCTCGACCGCTTCGTACCTCTCAGTGAGCGACACCTGCGCACAGCGGTAACCGAATACGTAGTGCACTATCACACGGAACGGAACCACCAAGGTCTCGGCAACGAGTTCCTCACACCTCTGCCGGCAAGCGCGAATGACGCTGGCCCCATCGTGTCGCGAGAGCGACTTGGGGGCATTCTCAACTACTACTGCCGTGCCGCGTAGATGGTCGCCGGCGACGGTAGCCCCTCGGCGGGCTCGACCGGCGTAGCGTGGAAACCGCTTCAGGAACACGCTTGGATATTCGCTCACCCAATCCTGGATCTCAAGCCTCGCCCACTTCTCCAGCGACTCCCAAGCCACCCTTGACGAGCTCCGTCGTCCTGTGGTCTTTTCCTTCATGGCGGTGTCTCCTTCCGTTGGCCCCTTCAGGCCGTGTTTCGTGACGCGGAAGGTTACTTCGCCTTTACTTTATTTCCACACCTTCTGAGGGTAGCTCCTCCGAGCCGGGCTTCGGGGCAAGCGTCTCAGGCTCTCGGACGACGACCGGCGCAGGCTCGCCGTCAAGGCCCAAGCTTTAGGCCGCGAGGCGCTGGCCCAGATTGCGTCGGTTGCCACACCCGCTACGCTCCTGCGCTGGTACCGCTGCCTCATCGCAGCCAAGTACGATGGCAGCAAGAACCGGAGCCCAGGCCGACCTCCGACGGCGAAGGACATCCGTGAGCTCATTGTACGCGTGGCGCAGGAGAACCCGACGTGGGGATATACGCGCCTGCGGGGTGCACTCAAGAACCTCGGACATGAACTCGGACGCAACACCATCAAAAGGACCCTCGCCGAGCACGGTATCGCGCCGGCTCCGGAGCGGGGCAAGAGCATGTCGTGGAGCACTTTCATCAAGGCTCATTGGGGCGCCATCGCTGCGACAGACCTGTTCACCGTCGAGGTTGTGAACCCGTTCGGGCTCGTCCGCTACCATGTCCTGTTTGTCATCGATATCGCCACTCGCTGCGTGTGCATCGGTGGGATAACGTCGGACCCAAACGGGGAGTGGATGAAGCAGGCGGCAAGAAACCTCACGGACATGTGGGATGGTTTCCTCCTTGGCAAGCGATACCTCATCCACGACCGGGACCCGCTATTCACCGAGGCGGTACGTGGGCTGTTGAGAGATTCAGGCGTGAAGCCCCTGCGCCTTCCCGCCAATAGTCCGAATCTGAACGCATATGCGGAAAGATTCGTTCTCTCCATACGTCGAGAGTGTCTCGACCGCTTCGTACCTCTCAGTGAGCGACACCTGCGCACAGCGGTAACCGAATACGTAGTGCACTATCACACAGAACGGAACCACCAAGGTCTCGGCAACGAGCTCCTCACACCTCTGCCGGCAAGCGCGAATGACGCTGGCCCCATCGTGCCGCGAGAGCGACTTGGGGGCATTCTCAACTACTACTGCCGTGCCGCGTAGATTGTCGCCGGCGACGGTAGCCCCTCGGTGGGCCCGCTCGGCGTAGCGTGAAAACAGCTTCAGGAACACGCTTGGATATTCGCTCTCGACTAGGTGGTCATCTGCATGGTGACGACCCGTCCAAAGGGTAGCTCTGCTCAATGGTTGTCGCGGGCCTCACCGCCCACGCCGCGTCAACTGTTCGCTTGTAACGTTGCAAGTGGATCAAATTTTGGCACAGGACGGGGGACTCTCACGGCAGGGTCGGTGTAAATCGACTTTTTGCGGTTCATCCCCGCGCGTGCGGGGAACTCCAGTCCTACCCCGTCGTGTCCAAAAATACAAACGCACTCTAAGACCCGCGCGACGGGCCGTCGTCGAGTTCATCTATCATTATTATGGAGAGCGCCACCATCAAGGGCTTGGCAACGCGTTTGTGTTTTTGGTGACGACGGGCTCGTTCGCCTACGGCGTCAAAGAGTCCGTGAGTGTGGCCCCATACTCGCCGAGTTGGGCCCACAGCGCAGCCAGGTCGATCCCAGACGTGGTCGCCAGAAGGAGAGCGATTCCGACCGCTGCCAGCACAGCCAGTCCGCGCCACCCCAGCGCTGCGCCGAGTACAACACCTGCCGCCACTCCCGCGAGAAACATCACCATGGACTTGCCCACTTGAGCCGATCGCTGGCAGTCTATACCCATGGTCAGAGCCACGCCAAACTACCCGTCTGGTCAAAATATTCGAACGCGGTAGGGTTGAGGGCTGGCGCGGTGCTCCGTAGGCGCGGCCTATCTGTTTCTCCCCGTTTCCTGTGGGAGTGCCTCACTAGCCGCACCGTAAGTCCGTTTCCAGCCCCCGCCACAACTAAAGCCGACCTCGCCGATATCGAATCGCTGTACGGTTAATCTCGTTCCCAAGTCCTGTATTCGTTCAGAGCACTCCACTCGTCGCCCCGCCGTGAACGTCCCTTGAGATTGGGAGAGAAAGGAATTGTCGAAATGGCTTCGCTGAAACTGTGTGCTGTGGGGTTTCGTGGGTCGCTTCCATCAAGGGTGTAGTAGACCCTTTCCGCTCCCGCCGGGCGTCGGATAGTGACGCTGTCAGAAGCTCGTTCGAACACCGGCGGGTCGAGGGTGGGATAGTAATCATGGTCCCGAAGCGCTCGAATGAACCTTTCCACGTTTCCGTCCATCAAGTCTAGAACATAGTCCCGCGCCCGCTTCCAATGCACATCCCGCGTGCGGGGACGATTCTCCCTTCCGGGGCCCGCATCGCCCCAGCGGGCCGACTCACAAAACATCGCCGCTTCCACGTAGTCCGCTAGCTTTCGAAAATTGGTTTGGTTTATATGGTCCGCGAGGGGACCGCCATTGTAGCAGGCACGATAGACGCGATCCGCGAACTCCAGCCGGAACTCTGGGCTGTCCGCCAAAGCCATCCATAGTTGGTGTAGCACGGACGTTCCGCCCGATACGAACTTGGGTGGAACCCAAGCCCCCGCATGCCCAACTTTGTCAGCAAGCCCGTAGATATTCTCCGAATCCCAGCAGAAATACAATCCGGCACCGGGAGGGTGAATCCGAATCCCTCCATACCAATTTCGTTTTCCCCAATCTCCCGTACCGGAAAACCAATTCAGCAGGATGTAGTCGCTAAACTGGGCCGTATTCAATAGGGTTTTCATCTCCCGGTATTTTGCGGGCTCCGAGAGGTCATGCTCACGCGCATAACGGTGCATGGTGATATACCAGCGCGGGTGGTCCAGCTTGCCGACTACGCCCGAATGGTTGATAGCAAACCAGTCAGCCGGATCGCCGCCATAGTACGAAGCGAGAAAACGCCGCTCTGGACGCTCCACCGCGTTATATACGCCCCAGTAAATCCCGTTCAGATAGAGATGCACGAAAATGCCGTGCGCAGCCGTACCGCTCAAAGAAAGCTGCGAGTCTCGAGCGTGTTGGTCGCGGACATAGACCGCCAATTCGCTCACTCCCGGCCAGACGAGGATCCTGCCTCTCGACCAGTTTTCTTCCCCCCCTGCCCGAAGAACGATGGTATTGAACTCTTTCACTGCAGATTCGGCATGATGCACGGCGCTCTCGAAAAAAGGGTATCTCAACATTCCTGGACCGAAATCTTTGCTGAAGACCAGGCGGAACGAGTTCTTTTCCTTGGGATGCGACCAACTATGCCTTCTAACTCCGCAATCGACCTGAAAGCCCTCGAAGTGGGAAAACTTACTGGGATAGAGGAGCTCAACCGAGGCGGGACGGGTCAGTGGACCCTTTCCAAGGTAGAGCCCTTGGCTCTCATTAAAGAGATGGTCCATGTCCATGACAATGGAGAGGGTGGGAATCGATGTCAGTCCTTCCACGAACTCCCGCTGGTTGCTCGTATTCACGACATCGGGATCGATCCCGACGTCGAGATCTGCGTACGGAACCATATTGAAGGAGCGAAACGAAGCCGGATAATCGAATGGCAAGGTCGCCTGGTCCTTCACCGTGGTCGGAAAGATATAGGTATGGGTGTCAACGTTCGTGCTCGTCGCACCAGGCTTGTACGCCACGGCCCGAAGGACAGTCGTTTTATCCACAAGAACCTTGTTGCCGACGATTCCATGACTTACGCTCGGCTTACTGCCGTCGGTGGTATAGACGATCGTTGCGCCGGGAGTGGCGGTGGTGAGGATCACTTCGAAAGGGGTCTCATAGAAGCCGCGGTCGTGGCTGAACTTCGTATCGCCTACTGAGTCCATCCGGCCGGGTCGGCGATGCCAATCATTGAAGAGCTCGACCGATTGCCCCAACCGGGCGTTCGCAGGCGCGCTCGCAAGAACCGGATCGCCCCAAACCGGAACCAGTGACTGCCGATGCACCGCGCCCGAGGCGTCCAGCACAGGCCGCGCCGTGAATACCAGCGAGACCGCTCTCCCCTCCCACGGAGTGAGATCAACCATGCGGTCGTTCCAACGATTCCCCTCCTGTGCAGCAAGGGTCTCGCGGAACACGCGGCTCCGCTTGCTATCGGCTTCGATCTCGATCAGGAACTCTGTCGCAGGCAGGCCTGCACTGGGTGTGCCCAATACAGCCATCGAGAACTGGAGAACGGCGTTCTGTGGTACCTTTAGCGGGGACACACACCTCGATCCGTCAAACGCTGTTCGGGACTTTCCTTCCAACTCCACTTCCATGGAAGGCTGAGAAGGAGCGAGAAGGGAAACAGCGCGCGCTCTCGATGAGTCGCTGCAAGCTGCGCCAAATGCTAGCAGCATCAGGACAAGCGTGCCGATTCGTCTCTCCATCATTACGTTGCGAGGGCCAGCTGGTGCCGTCGGCACGATTGACCTGCCGACAAGAATTGTAGCACTTTAGAATCGGCGATCGCGAACTGGAGTCTGGTTGGCAGGGCCATGATGCCTTGGTGCACAACTCCGATAGAGGCCGAGAGCTCGCTTGGCCCCGACTCCCATCATCCGATCATCTCGCTATCAGGCATCCCGAGCGCCGTCATGGTGTTGAGAATCTTGCACCCGATCCTTGCCTCAACTCTCTGTGCCGCCAACCCTCTCGCTCGCATCGCTGAGCCCACGATAGCCTTGTAGCGATGGAACGTTGTCTCGACTTTGCTCCGTTTGCTGTAGCCCGATTCTGTGTGCCACTTTCGTTTGCCGAGCCGAGCTTGTGCTGCAATGTTGCGATTGCGCTGTCGGCTGCTCGCCGGCCCCGATGTGAGCAAGGCGCCCTTGCGCGGCGGTATCAGCACCCTCGGCGAGCGATGAGCGCTGTGATTCTCGATTGCCTCATAGACGCCGCCGGCGTCGTATGCGGTGTCAGCTCTGGCCGATGAGATGGGACTGTCGATCTGTCCGACAAGCGATGCAACCCGCGATGAATCGCGGGCTCTTTTGCTCGTCAGCTCGCCGGCGACGACTTCGCCACTCTGCTCGTCGACACACAGATGGAGCTTGCGATAGTCCCTGCTCTTTTGTGCTCTGCGCAGCTGGCCGGCGTGGACAGCGAGACCGCTGCTGTCGATCAAGATGTGCAACGGCGTCTTCTGCTTGACTTGGTAGAAGGGGACCTTACCCAGATTCGCCTTGCGCCTCGAGATCGTGGTGTGATCGGGCACATCATTGTCTAGCTTCATCAGAGCGAACAACGACCGCAGCAATCCCTCGTTCTGCCTAGATGACAGATGAAACACCATGCCCAGGGTGACAGCCGTCTCGATGGCGTGGTTCGAGTACTTGCGTTGACGGCCCGGTTTCCTCCTCCTTGGTGCCTTGGTGCACAACTCGCGATCTCGGTCCACAATTGTCCTGTACTCGCGGATACGAGGTTCCCCATGAGCATTTTCAAACGCACTCAGCGGAAGTATGTGAAGAAGGCCTATCGCGTGAGGAATTGGCGTGAATATGAGGCGGGTCTACGCAACCGCGGGAGGCTGACCGTCTGGGTCTCGCTCACCGCCGGCAAGCTTGTGAACTGGGACGCGCCCCGGCCAAGGAGGTGCCTTGGTGCACAACTCCGATAGAGGCCGAGAGCTCGCTTGGCCCCGACTCCCATCATCCGATCATCTCGCTATCAGGCATCCCGAGCGCCGTCATGGTGTTGAGAATCTTGCACCCGATCCTTGCCTCAACTCTCTGTGCCGCCAACCCTCTCGCTCGCATCGCTGAGCCCACGATAGCCTTGTAGCGATGGAACGTTGTCTCGACTTTGCTCCGTTTGCTGTAGCCCGATTCTGTGTGCCACTTTCGTTTGCCGAGCCGAGCTTGTGCTGCAATGTTGCGATTGCGCTGTCGGTTGCTCGCCGGCCCCGATGCGAGCAGGGCGCCCTTGCGCGGCGGTATCAGCACCCTCGGCGAGCGATGAGCGCTGTGATTCTCGATTGCCTCATAGACGCCGCCGGCGTCGTATGCGGTGTCAGCTCTGGCCGATGAGATGGGACTGTCGATCTGTCCGACAAGCGATGCAACCCGCGATGAATCGCGGGCTCTTTTGCTCGTCAGCTCGCCGGCGACGACTTCGCCACTCTGCTCGTCGACACACAGATGGAGCTTGCGATAGTCCCTGCTCTTTTGTGCTCTGCGCAGCTGGCCGGCGTGGACAGCGAGACCGCTGCTGTCGATCAAGATGTGCAACGGCGTCTTCTGCTTGACTTGGTAGAAGGGGACCTTACCCAGATTCGCCTTGCGCCTCGAGATCGTGGTGTGATCGGGCACATCATTGTCTAGCTTCATCAGAGCGAACAACGACCGCAGCAATCCCTCGCTCTGCCTAGATGACAGATGAAACACCATGCCCAGGGTAACAGCCGTATCGATGGCGTGGTTCGAGTACTTGCGTTGACGGCCCGGTTTCCTCCTCCTTGGCCGGGGCGCGTCCCAGTTCACAAGCTTGCCGGCGGTGAGCGAGATCCAGACGGTCAGGCTCCCACGGTTGCGTAGACCCGCCTCATATTCACGCCAATTCCTCACGCGATAGGCCTTCTTCACATACTTCCGCTGAGTGCGTTTGAAAATGCTCATGGGGAACCTCGTATCCGCGAGTACAGGACAATTGTGGACCGAGATCGCGAGTTGTGCACCAAGGCAGCGGTTTCGTGGAACCCCGCCATTTCGCCGGGTGACCTAATGATTTATGGCGGCGATCTGTTCTCCGACTGGCACGGCGATGCATTCGCGGCCGGGCTCTCGTCCCACGCGATCGTGCGTATCGAGCTCGACGGCGTCGATGCCCGCGACGTCGAGCGTTACGAGATGGGTGCGCGGATTCGCGCCGTGGTGATGTCTTAAGATTCCTGTCAAAGAAAAACGATGTATGGTTCCCCAAGCTCAAACCCGTCCCCGTCATGGGGACAGAAAAGGAGAACCATACATCATGGGAAAGGTACTACCGAGTCAGCGATTGCTCAAGCAGTTCGAGGAACAACTGGTATTTGGGGAGATGAATCTCTCGGAGATCGTCCGGTCGGGAGCTCAGATGATGCTTCAATATGCGTTGGAGCGCGAGGTGACGGAGGCGTTGGGTCGAAACTACTATGAGAACGCTCCGGCAACGACGAAGGAGAAGGGACGACGCAACGGGTATGAGTCGCATCGGGTCCTCACGGGCGAGGGAGCGGTGACGGTGCAAGTGCCGCGGGTACGAGAAACAGAGAAGGTGTTTCAGTCAAAGATTCTCGACGCCTACGTGAGCCGGACCGAGAAACTCGATGAACTGATCGCGCGGATGTACGTCCACGGGATGTCGACGCGTGACATTGAGGCGACGTTCGCGGACGTGCTGAGCGGCACGGGTGTCTCGAAGTCGGTGGTGAGCCGGGTCACACGGTGTCTGTCGGAGGATTTCGAGGCGTTTCGAAAACGGGATCTCTCGAACGAGAAGCTGTTGTATCTCGAGCTCGACGGCACGTACCTGCGCTACCACCAAGGAGCGGAGAGAAAAGAGCCCATCCTCGTTGCGACCGGCTATCGCGCTGATGGGACGCGAGTTCTTCTTCATATCGGTGTCGGCAACCGAGAATCCTACGAGAACTGGAAGGGGTTCTTGCAGGAGATAGTGGCCCGAGGAATGAGGGAGCCGTTGCTCATCGTGACGGACGGGAATCCTGGAGTGCTCAAAGCGATCGCAGAGGTCTTCCCTCGAAGCCTCAAGCAACGTTGCCAGAAGCACCGCCTCGAGAACATCCTGGGCAAGGCTCCGAAGGAAGTGCGCGACGAACTCAAGGCGGCCATCCTTGAGTCGTTCCATGCGAACAGCTACGAGCAAGGGCTGAAGAAGGGTCGGGAGGTGATCGCTCGGTACCGTCAACGATTCCCGAGCGCGATGAAGTGCATGGAAGAGACCCTCGAAGCGTGTCTTCAGGCGCTACTCCTTCCTGCGGCGCATCACAAAAGGCTTCGCACGTCGAATCTACTTGAGCGCACGTTCGGAGAGCACAAACGTCGCACAAAGGTCATTCCTCACTTCTTCACCGAGGAGGCCGCGATGAAACTCTCGTTCGCTGTGCTCTTGGCCGTCGCAAACAAATGGCGCGGCGTGAGGATGGATGTCTTCGCCGCTAGGAAAGTCGAGGAGCTTCGCAACGAGCTTCTCCCGCAAGGCACGTCGGAGGAATCAGCAGCTTAACCGAGCGCGGGGAACCGTACGGAGATTTGACAGGAAAATTAAGACTTGACCCGCGCAGTCGTCGAGGGGCCGGACGGTGCGATCTGGGTCCTGGAGGACGACGAGGACGAGAGTACAGGACGCTTGCTCAAACTCACACCGAAGAACTGATATCTCACACTTTGCGGGTGCTTCCGCCATTAAGTGTTGGTGAGATAACGCTAAAACTTTACCGCGCATTAAATTACAGCCAAGATTAGCGCTCGTGACCTTCGCTGTGCGCAAAATGTCCCCCGCCCTACGATTTCTTTGGACAGTGATTTGAGAAACTAAATCAGAGAGCAGAACGTGAGCGTTCCATTCGAGCACACGAATGGCTTTCTGCCCCACCGGTCAGAAGAGTCCCATCTCCGACCTGGGAGCAAGAATATCCGGGTCGTCGTTCCGAACGCTGTTCACTCTGGTGCTAACGGTACGCTTCTCATAAGGGCCGCCATAGGGTTCACGCACCAAGTCGAGTAGTCTTGGCACCGGCGACGTTGGGTCGAGCCAGTCGTCGAAACGGTCTGGAGCGATGATGGCGGGCTGTCGATGGTGAATGTCGGCAAGCTCTGGAGAGGCCGTCGTCGTGATGATGGTGAAGGATTCGAGGGAGTTGTTGCCCTTGCCCCAGTGCTCCCACAGAGCGGCAAACGAAAGCGGCAATCCGCCCTCAAGCGCCAAGAAGTAAGGCTGCTTGCCGTACCCGGTCCGTTTCCACTCGAACACCACCCATCGGCCGGCACCAGGCACCGACGCGAACGGAAGGCGGCGCTGAATGACGGCTTCGTGTGGATGGTCTCCGTCCGGGCATTGATGAGGCGGATGCCTCTGACGTCTCGTGCCCAAGACGGCACCAATCCCCAGCGGAGCTGAACCATGGTGCGGTTGCCGTCGCCATCCAGCCTGCACGCGGCGAATTCTTGCCCCGGTGCACCATTGTAGCGAGGCTGCAGATTCAGCGGGACCGTCGGTGCCGTCAGGTTGTAGAGGTCGTGAATCTGATGCCAGGTCAGCTTCTGTGTGAAACGGCCACACATAGTTAGAATGCTCTCCGCGTTCTCCGGTTCGACTAGGCGTGACAGCTCGGTAACATCATCATCATTATTATCAATATTATCAATGTTAATTGATAGAATAAACTCCTACCTTTGACCTGAACACGAGGTCGGGGCCAACAAGGGGCGACAAAGAGAGATGCCGAAGAAAGTCGACTGGTACTACCACCGCAACGGGTGAACAAGCTGTGGTCGAGCGTCCAAGTTCATGGACGCCAAGAAAATCGAAGCGAAGGAAGTCGTCTCCGCATCGAAAAAGCTGGGTCGCAAAGACGCTGTGGCGCTCATCAAAGGCGCCGAAACAGTCCTCGTCGCCAAAGGCAAGAAAATCCAAAGCCTTCCCGGCGGGAAGGCGTCCAAGGAAATCGTGGACGCGCTGTTAGGGCCAACGGGAAACCTGCGCGCCCCCACGATGCGCGTCGGGAAAACGTTGCTGGTCGGCTTCGACGAAAGCTCTTACGCGGACGTTCTGGGATAGCTTTTAGGCACTCGATGTCTCGAAACTCGCGGGCTGCACGACTTCCAAGAATTCCAAATCCGGCGAGCGCATAGGGCGTCCGGCCGACCGCCTCTGCTCACCGCCCTTACGGATGCCGCGGGCGTGTCGTGACCTTAGCCCGCGGATACTTTGCCTTGACCTCCTTCGCGTAGGCTTCCCGCCGTCGGCGCTGGGCTTCAGGCCGATGGCGTCGTGTCCAAAACACAAACGAACTCAAGACCCACGCTCCGGGACGTTTCGGATTAGACGTGTCTAAGCTTGGTTCGCCAATGGAAGCTAGAATCCTCACTCATGAGCGCCGATCCAGCCCTTGACAGGGATATCTTCGTGTGCACGCCGGCATCCTTATTATTGGCATTCGCTGACAGAGGCACGCCAACGGACACTAGCATTCAAACGCAGCGTAGCAACACTTGATGACGGAAGCACCCTTGGAACTGTGCCTACCAGCGCGCCGTGGCCCGGGCGAGGAGGGCATGCTCCGTGCTGTTGATGTGGGTGTGCTTCCGGCGCTCGGCATTGACGCCCAACTCGAACGCGGGACCCTCCCCGCTATCCAGCAGGCCGAGGCTGTAGCCCAACCGGTAGTTTTGCCCCGTCTCGGACGACCCGAAGCCGACCCGCGGTGTTCCGACGAAGCGGTGTCCGACCGGCCATCCCGTAACCGAGGTCTGCGAGGACAGCCCGCAGCAGCCAAGCATCCGGCGGGCGTACCGAAGGGAGGTCCGAACGGATGGCGGCGATCTTCTTTTGCTGGTCGGCGGTCGAGGCGATAATGACCTTCGACTCGGAGTTCGAGACGATATAGGTGATCTGAGGAGGCGGGAGCGTCGCGTAGATCGGCACGTTGACCGCGCCCAGGATCTGGAGGGAGGCATCGATAATGAACCACTCGTGGCGGTTCTCCGAGAGGAGAGTGACCTTGTCGCCCCGGCCGATACCCAGGCCGTTCAGCCCGAGTGCCAAGTTGCCTGCCTTTTCGATGAGCTCGCGCGAGGAGATCCGCCGCCACTCCCCCTTTTTCTTGTACAGGAGGGCGTCCGGCTTGTCGTACTTCTTCGCCGCGTTCGAGAGAAGCTGGTTGAGGTTCCGAATCTCCATTACGCACCTCGATTTCGTGGAAAAACGGGCAAGGGTGGGTATGGGGGGGCCTCGCCCAAGCACCGAGACCACTGGCCGAGAGCCGCCCACACTATACCTGGTCATTCCAGAGCCCGTCGTGTCTGAAAAAGCGAATGGAGCCGGAGCGGCTACCAGCAGATGCCGGACTAAACCCTGAATCTCCAGACGCGCGAAGAGCGACACTCTCGAGAGCTAGCTCGAGACGAGCCTTGAAGGCAGAGATGAGAGCGCGAACAAACGATGAAATCATGCAGGCATGATGCCGGCAGACTGGAGACTAATCAAGTTCGGTGCGCGCGGATGAATAAGTAGAAGGCACAACCTGGCGCAGCTCGATGATTTTCGAAGCGAGGTAGCCTCGAATGGATTGCCTCATTTGGCTCTGCGAGAACGTCGGAGTCAACCCGCGGTTTATCCAGCAGATCCTCACTAGCGCGGCCCGCGGCGTGGATTAGAGTTCTTCGACTCGGATCTTCAGGGCGGCGAGCGTTGTGGCCGATCCGTCGGGCCCTTGTGATGATGCTAAGATCATCCCATTATGCTCAGTGCGCTGGTGGACGCGGCTGCGGGGAAAGCTGTCTGAATGCCACCTTATCGGTTCAAGGTAGGATGGCGTGACCGATGACGAACGTTCCTACAGTCGTCGCCCACGCGGACTGGAGCATCTTACCGGCGAAGCGCTGGGTAGCGACAGCGCACCTCCGAGGCGACGGCTACGTCGCCGATGCGCCCCGCTCCGTCGGCGACGCCCGGCGATTGATCGCGTCCTTGATGCCCTCACCCTCAGCGACCATCCTCGCGGGATTTGATTTTCCTATTGGCGTGCCCACCGCTTATGCACGGGTAGCCGGTGTCCGACGCTTCCGCGCTCTCCTCGACGGCCTCGGCGCACCGCCGTGGGATGAGTTCGCCAAGCCGGCCCGCGTCGCTGCCGAGATCTCCCTCCACCGCCCCTTCTACCCAGAGGGTAACGGCAGGGGGACCCGCAAGGATGACCTCGTCGAAGCCTTCCGCGCGACCCGCTGGGAGGACCTGCTGCGAGAGTGTGACCGTGGTCAGTTGGACCGTCCGGCAGCCGAATGCCTGTTCTGGACCCTCGGTCCCAAGCAGGTCGGGCGCGCCGCCCTGTCGGGATGGACGGAGGTGCTACGACCCGCCCTCGCCGAAGGCGCGAGGCTCTGGCCGTTCGATGGATCAGACGCTTCCCAACAAGACCAGCCGCAACGACAACCATCTGAGCCAGAGTGTCCTCGTCCCTGACGTTGTGCTTGCCGGCGAACTCGGTGACGTAGCGGTCAAGATGCTTTGGGCTGAGCTTGTGGAAAACGCCTTTGTGCGCCCGTTTGAGCGTCGCCCAGAAACTTTCGATGCCGTTGATATGAGCTTGCTCGCGGACGTACTCGCCAGCCGAACGCTTAACTATTCCGGTTCATCCCCGCGCGTGCGGGGAACTCGAGACCGAGACCAGACCTACGGAGCGTACTTCGATAGTCGCGTCGACGGTCTCGGGATCGAGCAGGTCCTTACCGCACCGCGTTCCCCGTGGCAGAATCCATTAGTCGAAAGGATGATCGGCTCCATTCGACGTGAGTGTCTCGACCACGTGATCGTCCTCGACGAGCAGCACCTGAGGCGAATCCTACGCAAATACGTCGACTACTATCATTCTTGCCGAACTCATTTGTCGCTTGAGAAAGACGCGCCCGAGCCTCGCCGCGTAGAGTCGCCAGCAATGGGCAAAGTGAGTGCCATTCCAAAGGTCGGTGGTCTCCATCATTATTACACTCGACGCGCTGCTTGAGTCCGATCTGCTCGGGACGGCTGCGAGACTTCGCACCAGCTTACACCTCTACCCCTGAGTAGAGCCGACGTCGGCTCTCAAAACGTCCTACATGAAGACGACCAAAGCGTCCTGGTTGCAGGCAGTTTGCCAATCTCACGCAGCTCAAGTTTATGGAAGGGACAGGCAGGCAATACTGGTCGATCAGACTACGGTCGTTTAGCGTTGACTCTATTCCTTATTCTTCTTGGTGCTCTCCAGAATAGTCGGCTGCGTGGCCCTAAAGGCGTCTGTTCCGAACATCAATACGTCGTGATGCATGGCTCGGAGAGTCTCGCTTCGAGCTGCACGATCAGGGTTCCGTTCAAAAGATTGCCGAATCTTCGTTTGTTGCCGTTCTGAAATCTGAGAGTATTGCTCTGCGGCCAATCGGGCGCGTTGGAAGATGAAATCTCCAACATTCGACGGTAACTCTATGTCGTGTTGGCCAAACAGCCCGTGCTGAACGTTCAATCTCGTTCCTTTCCAGCGGCGCGGGTACTGCATCGCGACAAAGCCAAACAGGACGAATCTACCCATCTTCGCATAGGAAATCGCCGAGTCCTGAGTGTGAGCTACGTAGAACTCAATCCCACGAGCGAGATATCGGCTGAGATTGGGAGGCACATTTGCAATAGAACTGCCCTCGAGCACATCTGCCAAGAACATGTGCTGTTCGTGAGGATCGGGATCGGGCTGATGCCCCAGAAGAAAGCGTGCCCAATTTCGAAGGGCATCATCGATCTTGGTCAAGATGTGATCGGGGAATCCGGAAAGGCCACCAGTAGCAGCGAAAACTCGTAGCACCCGCCATGATACGGAGGTCGCAAACTTCAGCATCCATGGTTCATAGCTGATTTTCCTAACGCGGCCATTGTTGATCGGGACAAAACATTTCTCGGCAAACTTTGCCTCCCAAGAAGAAAACCGTTGTTCGCAATCCCAACACAACATTCGAGGCTTCAAGCTGTCCTGGATACGCCGGTTGGGGGATTGCGAAAAACGGAAATGACCGGTGGCTGACGTCTCCCGAAACCAGTCGAAGACAAATCCTGGAATGATATGGCTCGCCTGTAGATCCGAAGTCCCGGCACACAAGGCGCATCGGTCGAAGGTAAGTTGCGACATTACATCACGTCAAATATCAGGCCGTTCTACCCGTATCCCTTTGTTTGACGCGGAAGATGACAAGAACATGAGCATCATAACAGATCGCCGTTACCTTAATCCGCATCGGCGCCGCCGCCCTCCGGCCTCACGTCACGGGACAACCGCATCTCTGGATTCCTCATCGACTCCTCCGCCTTCCCGCAGGGATAATTTGGACGGGAGCGACCCCCCTTGGAGGGGAGCATCGGCGTGCACATGCCGATGCTCCCCGGTGCTGATCCAGGGGGGCCAAAAGGGGGGGTCGCTCCCGTCCACCTCCGTTGTCCCCGGATCGGCACAGCCGGCGCCACGAAAGGGCCGGAACCGCAACGAAAACAGCAACATACAGAAGCGCTGCCGTGCACGTCGAAACGCGTTTTTCGTGCACATGGACCCCATTGTCTGATGTCCTCGAGCCGGCAGGTGGCGAGCGAGCGTCTCTTGCGGACGACCTCTCCGATGGCGAGCAGGTCTCCCTGGACTCCCGCCAGCAAGCTCATCTTGAACTCCACCGTCTTGACCGTGGAGCCCGGCGAGACCGAACCCACCGCGAAGTTACCCGCCGTGTCCGCCAGCAGACCGATGAGACCCCCGTGGATGACGCCATGCCTTTCTTCGAACTCGGCCCGAAACGGCAAACGCACGCGCGCCACGCCGTTCTCGCAATAGCTGAGTGTCATGCCCAGGTAGCGGCTGATCGGAGCCGCCTCGAAGAGTTGTTTGAGTTTTTCGAGATGCGCGGAACGTTCCGTCGTTTCACCCACCCGCTGGTGGCGGACACTTTCGGGCAGAAGGAACCGGCACGGGCTTGGATTCATTGCGGGGAGCCGAACGAGGCCGTGCAGCGGCTTTCTTGCTAGCAGGCCTCGAAAGGATGTCTCTCTTCCCTGGTCCTTCTTTCATATCGAGACACGCTCCACGATGTTGCGAGTGACGTGCTGTCTACGCCGGTCATAGATATCTGTGTGGCCCGAGGGGTTGGAGTGTCCGGCCAGATACTGCACGTCCTCCAGGGGCACGTTCTGGCTGAGTATATCCGTGATCTCCATCACGCGGATGAATAAATAGAAGGCACAGCGTCTAAGCTGCTGATTTGTGGTCTATTTCAAAAGGGCCGAGTTTTGGCACAGGACGGGAAGCCGGATCGTGGCTACAATGGATGTCGTGGCCGATCCCAACCGGAGACTCGAAGCGAACGCCCCCGGGCCTTGGTTCGTCGATGATTCCTGCATCGATTGTGACGCCTGTCGACATATTGCACCCCGCGTCTTTGCAGAAGGCCATGGGCATGCCATCGTCTCGCAACAACCCGTACCTGGCGCTGTAGATGCGTTCCGCGCTCTGGTCGCGTGCCCCGTCGCGGCCATCGGTCGGAAGGACTCGGGACCCTTTCCCGAGGGGCTCTTTCCGCAGCTCCTAGAAGACGGTGTCTTCTACGCGGGCTTCAACTCCAGGGACTCGTATGGTGCCAACAGCTTCTTCGTTCAACGACACGCAGGTAACCTTCTGGTCGATTCGCCTCGCTGGGCCAAGCTTCTGGTTCGCGAGATCGAGAAAAGAGGAGGTCTTTCCGACATCTTGCTATCCCACCAGGATGACGTCGCGGATGCGGATCGGTATCAGGAGCATTTCGGCGCTCGAGTGTGGATTCACGAGGGCGATCGCTGCGCCGCTCATTTCACCACCGATGTGCTCGAAGGAGACGAGCCGCGAGAGATTCGCCCCGGTCTTCTGGCGATTCCTGTTCCCGGTCACACGCGTGGAAGCGTTGTCTATCTTCTCGAGGAGAAGTTCCTCTTCACCGGGGACTCGCTCTATTGGAGCCGCAAGAGACAGGAGCTGACCGCTTCGAAGAGCTGCTGCTGGTACTCTTGGAAGAAACAGGTCGAGTCTCTGGCGCGGCTTGCCAACTACCGCTTCGAGTGGGTGCTTGCCGGCCACGGGGATCGTATTCGACTGCCGCACGACCACGCGAGAGAGAGCTTGCTGGCGCTGACCCGTCAGTACTCTCGCGTGTGAATCATCGCCCGCTCGCCGCACTCGCTACCGAGCATGAATCTGTTCGTGCGCGCAACGTAGCAACCCGCCAAGCCGTTCACGAGAGCGCACCATAGACACTAAGCTTCTGATTTATGGTCTATTTCAAAAGGGCCGAGTTTTGGCACAGGACGACGTCGAGCGCGTCAGACACCAACAGTTCGTGTGATGCGCGGCGGACGTCCAGAACGCACCAGAAAACCACCAGGAGGCCACCGGGACGTGTGAACCGCAGGCCAGCCGCACGCGCAACGCCATGGCGCGCGACCTCCACGCGCGACAGTGATCGTCGAATACCGCTGGCGCGCGACATCACTCACGTAGACCTGCGTGACGCCGATGGCCGGCGCAACAGTCACCCTGGGTGACACCCGCGAGCGGAATTGCGGTGGCGACTGGTTTCATGCGCCTCAAGGCGCAAAGAAGTGCACGCTGCCACTCAGTGAGGATCCCCGAACAGACCGATACGTGCGGGACTCTGGAGAACAGTTCTTCGACAGGTGCTTCCGCAATTAAGTGTTGGCGGCCAGCCCCTAACCCGTCTGCGTGCTAGAGTTTGAACCAGAATTCTGAAGACACAGTTCTCTCATCGTCAGGGCCGAGCCGAAGTGAAGAATCGCAGATGTCTCAATCTCGCATGTCCGTCGTATGGAACAGTCGGTTCCAGAAGCATTATTCACAACGGATTCTACAGAACGAGGTCTGGGAAACGCCGTCGATACCGGTGCGGCGAGTGAACCGCCCCGGGTTTCCCGGAGACTCCAACTCTTGAGAGGATGGAGTCATGACAAGACGAAGCAGGTATTCACCGGAGGTAAAAGAGCGCGCAGTGCGGATGGTTTTCGACCAGCAGGCTCAGCACGAATCTCAGTGGTCAGCGATCTCATCGATTGCGTCGAAGATTGACTGTACGCGGGAAACGCTACGCACGTGGGTGCGGCGAGCAGAGCGTGATGCTGGGAAACGAGCGGGACTGACGACGGACGAGCGTCAGCGGCTGAAGGAGCTTGAGCGAGAGAACCGTGAGCTAAAGCGGGCGAACGAGATCCTTCTCAAGGCGTCGGCGTTTTTCGCCCAGGCGGAGCTCGACCGCCGACCGAGGTGAATGTGTTGTTCGTGGACGCGAACCGTGAAAAATACGGGGTCGAGCCGATCTGCCGGATGCTCCCGATCGCCCCGTCGACCTATTACGAGCAGAAAGCGAGAGAGAAGGACCCAAGCCGCCAGCCAGCGAGAGCGAAGCGCGACGTCCAACTCCGCGGCGAGATTCGTCGTGTACGGCAAGAGAACTTTGACGTGTATGGCGTGCGCAAGGTCTGGCGTCAGCTGTGCCGTGAGGGCCGCGACGTGGCTCGATGCACGGTGGCCCGTCTGATGCGTGGAATGGGTCTCCAGGGGGCGGTCCGTGGACGTCGATTCAAGACGACGAAGCCGGATTCGAGCGGCGCTCGCCCGATGGACCTCGTGGAGCGCGACTTCAACGCCACACGCCCGAACGAGCTCTGGGTTTCGGACCTGACCTACATCGCCACGTGGCGCGGCTTCGTGTATGTCGCCTTCGTCATCGACGTCTTCGCTCGACTCATCGTCGGTTGGCGAGCGACGACATCGTTGACTGCCAGCATCGCTCTCGATGCGTTGGAGCAGGCGCTGCACGAGCGACGACTAAACCCAGAACACCCATTGGTGCATCACAGCGACCGCGGCGTGCAGTACGTCTCGATCCGTTACACCGAGCGGCTCGCCGAGGCGGGCATTGAGCCGTCCGTCGGCAGCCGAGGCGACTCTTACGATAACGCTTTGGCTGAATCCATCATCGGCCTCTACAAGACCGAGGTGATCCGTCGACGCGGGCCCTGGCGTGGTCCTGAGAACGTCGAGTTCTCCACCCTCGAGTGGGTCCATTGGTACAACACGCAACGACTCTTGGAGCCGATCGGTAATGTCTCCCCCGTCGAGTACGAGATGAACTACTATCGGTCGCAGGAAGGCTCGCTAGAGATGGCGAGACTCAACTAAAACAGTCTCCGGAAAACCCGGGGCGGTTCAACTATCATTCGTGCCGGACTCATTTGTCGCTTGAGAAAGACGCGCCCGAGCCTCGCCGCGTAGAGTCGCCAGCAATGGGCAAAGTGAGGGCCATTCCAAAGGTCGGTGGTCTCCATTATTATTACACTCGACGCGCTGCTTGAGTCCGATCTGCTCGGGACGGCTGCTGGACTTCGCACCAGCTTACACCTCTACCCCTGAGTAGAGCCGACGCCGGCTCTTAAAACGTCCTACATGAAGACGACCAAAGCATCCTGGTTGCAGGAAGTTCGCCAATCTCATACAGCTCGAGTTTATGGAAGGGACAGCCTTCCGCACCAAAATTGCGCCCCCCTGTCCCTACTAACAATTGGTAGATTCGGAAGAAAAAAGTAGCTTGCAACCGGACCGACCACTTTTGCGGGCGTTACAATCGCACCATGAGCACGCGTTACGTCACGATTCAAGGAGGACGCAAAGACCCGAAGTCGCTTCCCATAAAAGCGTGGGTCCGAGGCGTGCCGCTCGATCCGAAGGCAAAGGACCAGCTTTTACGCACCGCCCAGCTTCCGTTCATTCACCGGTGGCTGGCGGCCATGCCGGACGTGCACTGGGGGCTTGGGGCCACCGTGGGAAGTGTCATCCCGACGCGCAAAGCCATCATTCCTGCTGCCGTCGGTGTCGACATCGGCTGTGGAATGGCAGCGATGCACACGACACTGACGGCTTCGGACCTTCCCGACAACCTGTCGGCGATTCGCTCGGCCATCGAAAAGGCCGTGCCCCACGGACGCTCGCATCACGGCCGTCGCGGAGACAAGGGGTCGTTTCGCGACGCACCCCGGCGAAACGCGGTAGCGTGGAGGATGCTTCGCGACGGCTACGAGCGAGTGCTCGACAAGCATCCCCAACTGGACCGCAACACGCACCCGGCAAACCAGCTCGGCACGCTGGGGACCGGGAACCATTTCATCGAAGTCTGCCTCGATGAATCCGACGATGTATGGTTCATGCTGCACTCGGGCTCGCGCGGTGTGGGCAATCGCACCGGCATGCACTTCATTCAGCTGGCGCAGAAGGACATGGGCCGACACCTTCAAAACCTCCCCGACAAGGATCTCGCGTACTTCGAGGAAGGCAGCGAGCACTTCGACGACTATTGGTTCGCCGTCGATTGGGCCCAGCGCTACGCGGCGACGAATCGTCGACTGATGATGGAGGCGGTCGTCGAGGCGGTTCACGATACCGGCCTCGTGCCCGCGTTTCGACCCAAGAAAGAAGTCGTCAATTGCCACCACAACTACGTCGCGAAGGAGCACCACTACGGGTCGGAGGTTTTCGTCACGCGGAAGGGTGCGGTGCGGGCTGGGCGGGGCGACCTGGGCATCATTCCCGGAAGCATGGGGGCGCGCTCCTATATCGTCCGGGGGAAAGGAAACCGTGAGAGCTTCGAGTCGTGCAGTCACGGTGCCGGGCGCGTCATGTCCCGCAACGAAGCCAAGAAGCGCTTCACTCTAGACGATCACGCCGCGGCGACAGCCGGGGTCGAGTGCCGCAAGGACGTGAGGGTTCTCGACGAGACTCCCGGAGCCTATAAGGACATCGACGCCGTGATGGAGGCACAGAGCGACCTCGTAGAGATCGTCCACCGGCTCAAGCAGATCGTCTGCGTGAAGGGCTAGTTCCTCCGACAGCAAGCCGTCCTTCCCGACGCTTCGGCACGACGAGCAGGTCCTTACCGCACCGTGCTCCCCGTGACAGAATCCATTAGTCGAAAGGATGATCGGCTCCATTCGGCGTGAGTGTCTTGACCATGTGATCGTCCTCGACGAGCAGCACCTGAGGCGAATCCTACGCGAATACGTCGACTACTATCATTCGTGCCGGACTCATTTGTCGCTTGAGAAGGACGCGCCCGAGCCTCGCCGCGTAGAGTCGCCAGCAATGGGCAAAGTGAGTGCCATTCCAAAGGTCGGTGGTCTCCATTATTATTACACTCGACGCGCTGCTTGAGTCCGATCTGCTCGGGACGGCTGCTGTACTTTGCACCAGCTTACACCTCTCCCCCTGAGTAGAGCCGACGCCGGCTCTCAAAACGTCCTACATGAAGACGACCAAAGCGTCCTGGTTGCAGGCAGTTTGCCAATCTCATGCAGCTCGAGTTTATGGAAGGGACACCATCTACTAAGAGCGGCCTGACGAACGTCTAGTGGTTGGTGTGGCGGAGGTCGAACCGATGCGGGTCGTGAGTTGGAACGTAAATGGGATTCGCGCTTGCGTGCGGCGCGGGTTCGTGGACTTTTTGGACCGGTCTGGAGCCGACATCCTCGGCGCCCAAGAGGTCCGCGCGCTACCCGAGGAGATCCCTTCCGCCGCACGGACGCCGACCGACTGGCACGCCGCGTTCGCGGTAGCCGAGCGCCGGGGATACAGTGGTGTCGGCATCTACTCGAAGTTCCGGCCCGTTCTAGTGGAGACCTCCCTCGGAGAGCCTCAGTTCGATATCGAGGGCCGGTTCATCGCTGCTCACTTCCGGACCGATCGCGGGCGGTTCGCGGTTGTAAACGGCTATTTTCCCAAGGGAAGCGGGAAGGACCGAGACAACAGCCGGGTCGGCTACAAACTCGACTTCTATCGGGCTGTGTTCGACCGGGCGCAGCAACTGCGGCGCCGATGTCCAGTGCTCGTGATCGGGGATTTCAACACCGCGCACCGCGAGATCGACCTCGCTCGCCCGAAATCCAATGTCAAGAACAGCGGGTTCCTCCCCGAGGAGCGGGTCGAGCTCGACCGCTGGCTCGAAGCGGGCTGGGTGGACACCTTTCGCGCCCTGCATCCCGACCAGCCGGACCATTACACTTGGTGGCGGCAGTGGGGCGGCGCGCGCGAGCGGAACGTCGGGTGGCGGATCGACTACGTCCTCGCGTCGCCGAGCGCGATGGAACGATTGAAGGACGCCTTCATCTGGCCCAACGAGCGGGGCTCCGACCACTGCCCAGTCGGTGTCGACATCGACCTCTAGGAAGGCAGTACGGAGAAGCGCGGTAGGGTCGAGGGCTGGCGCGGTGCTCCGTAGGCGCGGCCTATCTCGTTGTGTCCAAAAACACAAACGAACTCAAGATCGGCGCGCCGGGGCCGTTTCGATCGTCATCAACCCGTGGCGAGCCCCAGATCTGGGGGTCGGAGACGATGTCGGCGATTCGAGTTCCCCGTACGCGCAGGGAAAACACCGTCCAGCAAGGGGATGCCACGCTCCCGAGCGGAAACCTGGGTCCAGGCCCGGGCCGCACCTGGACCAGAACGTGCTAGCCCGCTGCGCCGCGGTAGCCCCGGCCTCGATTCTAGGTCCTCTAGAGACGAGAGCGGGAACCAACGACGAAATCATGCCGGCATGGTCCCGGCAGACCGGAGACTAATCAAGTTCGGTGCGCGCGGATGAATAAATAGAAGGCACAGCTCCCGTGAACGGCTTGGCGGGCTGCTACGTTTCTACCATCAGGAAGCCGCATGAGTATTTTGACCTCACGGCTTCCGAGTGCGCAGTTCACTGCCCGTAGCTCGCCCCACAGCCGATTTGAGCCAGCCGTGCGCACCCCCGGTGGGCCTGTCGCCGCCAACCCGTAGCCCAGGGGTCGGAAGCCAGCCCTGCGGCGCGAAATGCCCTGGATTCTGCGCGGATTCCAAGGGTGTCTAAGCTGCTGATTTGTGGTCTATTTCAAAAGGGCCGAGTTTTGGCACAGGACGGGGTTCTCGTCGCCGAGACCGTGCGTGGTGCTCGGCGCGCTTCCATCGGTAGTGTATCGAATATGTGCGCCAGCGGTGCGGGACTGGATGACGACGGCAAAACCCGAGTCGTAGAAACCGCGCTCTCGATTGAAGCGCGTATCGGCCACGACGTCCTGCGCGGCGGCGCCAGCAAGTGACGACAGAACGACGGAAACGAAAGCCGCCATCGTCGTAGGAAGAAACTGATGCATATCGACCCCGCGAGTTTAGCGGGTGACGCGGCCTAGGACCAGCACGACTGCTTGGAAGAGCCAGGATGAGATATAATCGCTCGTTATGTGGCCCCAGAATCTAGGACCCGAGTCCACCTTGGTGCTCAACTGCGCCGCAAATATGCTCATCGGCGGAAGTCTCGCGCTCTACATCCGAGAGCTCTATAAGCGCTTCGGCACTTCCATCTCCAACCGTGACAATTTCTCCGGCGTTTTCCCGATGCTCACCATGGTAACGGTCGTCATCATTTTCGTCGTGAAGTCCTCGCTGGCACTTTCCCTGGGACTGGTCGGGGCGCTCTCGATCGTCCGCTTCCGCGCGGCGATTAAGACATCGGAGGAACTCGTTTATCTCTTTTTATGCATCGGGGTGGGGCTCGCGCTCGGCGCCGAGCACCGATTGCTTGCCGCGGTTGCCGTGGTCATCGTCACGGTCTTCGTCATCGGTCGGCGCGTTCTCGGGTGGAGCGCGTGGCGGCAGAACCTTCTCCTGACCGTCATCGGCGATGCCGAGCGCTTTCTCGAAGCCGCCGACGAGGCTAGTGTCGTCGAAGCTCTCGAGCGATTGACGGGCGGGCTGACGATTCAGAGATTTGATCTCGAGGGTGGCCAAGTGCAGATTCGAGCCAGGGTCACCCCGAAGGGCCCCAAAGAAACGACCCAGATGATAACCGAGATCAAGAAGGAGTTTCCCCACCTCCAGGTTTCCTACGTGAACTTGGACTCGCTCGTGTAGGAAGCGGGTGCCACAATTCTAGCAAATCGTTTCGGCCGAGGAAGCGCCTACGGATTCCCGGTAGCGGACAATCCTGTGCTCCGCAAAAACTCGATCCGTCGTTGATTCTGCAGTTTAGACCTCGTTGGTCAAAATACTCGAACGCCCAGCGGTTCAGCAGTTTGCACCTTTCCAAAGGCTGCTTGAATCCGCCATCGTGGTCGGATACGTATTCCAGTTCAGCGGAAGGAGTCGCGATGGACTGGAAGACCATGCTGAGCTACATCTCAGGGTCCGTGGATGAGGAGTTGCTCCTGCGCAACGAGTATCTTGTAGCAGAGAATCGAGTTCTTCGAAATCAGCTCCAGGGTCGCTTGCGCCTGACCGATGGCGAACGGCGGTCTCTGGCCGAGCTCGGAAAGCGTCTGGGTAAGCAAGCCCTTGATGAGGTCGCGAGTATCGTGAACCCCGACACGATCCTAGGTTGGCACCGGAGGCTTGTCGCGAAGAAGTTCGATGGCTCCAAGAACCGTCAGTATCCAGGGCGACCGCGGATCGACGCCGACATCGAAGAACTGGTGGTGCGTCTCGCCAAGGAGAACAAATCCTTGCCTTGGTGCACAACTCGCGATCTCGGTCCACAATTGTCCTGTACTCGCGGATACGAGGTTCCCCATGAGCATTTTCAAACGCACTCAGCGGAAGTATGTGAAGAAGGCCTATCGCGTGAGGAATTGGCGTGAATATGAGGCGGGTCTACGCAACCGCGGGAGCCTGACCGTCTGGGTCTCGCTCACCGCCGGCAAGCTTGTGAACTGGGACGCGCCCCGGCCAAGGAGGAGGAAACCGGGCCGTCAACGCAAGTACTCGAACCACGCCATCGAGACGGCTGTCACCCTGGGCATGGTGTTTCATCTGTCATCTAGGCAGAGCGAGGGATTGCTGCGGTCGTTGTTCGCTCTGATGAAGCTAGACAATGATGTGCCCGATCACACCACGATCTCGAGGCGCAAGCCGAAGCTGGGTAAGGTCCCCTTCTACCAAGTCAAGCAGAAGACGCCGTTGTACATCTTGATCGACAGCAGCGGTCTCGCTGTCCACGCCGGCCAGCTGCGCAGAGCACAAAAGAGCAGGGACTATCGCAAGCTTCATCTGTGTGTCGACGAGCAGAGTGGCGAAGTCGTCGCCGGCAGCTGACGAGCAAAAGAGCCCGCGATTCATCGCGGGTTGCATCGCTTGTCGGACAGATCGACAGTCCCATCTCATCGGCCAGAGCTGACACCGCATACGACGCCGGCGGCGTCTATGAGGCAATCGAGAATCACAGCGCTCATCGCTCGCCGAGGGTGCTGATACCGCCGCGCAAGGGCGCCCTGCTCGCATCGGGGCCGGCGAGCAGCCGACAGCGCAATCGCAACATTGCAGCACAAGCTCGGCTCGGCAAACGAAAGTGGCACACAGAATCGGGCTACAGCAAACGGAGCAAAGTCGAGACAACGTTCCATCGCTACAAGGCTATCGTGGGCTCAGCGATGCGAGCGAGAGGGTTGGCGCCACAGAGAGTTGAGGCAAGGATCGGGTGCAAGATTCTCAACACCATGACGGCGCTCGGGATGCCTGATAGCGAGATGATCGGATGATGGGAGTCGGGGCCAAGCGAGCTCTCGGCCTCTATCGGAGTTGTGCACCAAGGCAACCCAGCGCCGCCATCGCGAACCGCGTCGCGTTGTCGGTGTGGCGTCTGCTCACGATCGACGAAAAAGGTGAGCTGCTTACGGAAAAAGAGATTCTCGGCGGCGAGGGCACCCTGCGAACGGACAAGATTCTGAGCTAACGCGAGGGCGTTGACGAAAGCGGGCACAATATTCGAGAGCAGACGCAAGAGCGAACCTTTCCACGTTTACAATGACGTCGGATCACCTCATCCGTTCGCCGCGAAACGGTCAATCCTGGCAGGTCTAAACTTCGGAATCAACGACGGATCGAGTTTTTGCAGAGCACAGGTGTTGCGTCCGAGTTTATGTCCGAGGTTCTTGAGTGCGTCCCGCAGGCGCGTATGTCGCCACGTCGGGTTCTCCCGCGCCACGCGCACAATGAGCTCACGGATGTCCTTCGCCGTCGGAGGTCGGCCTGGGCTCCGGTTCTTGCTGCCATCGTACTTGGCTGCGATGAGGCAGCGGTACCAGCGCAGAAGCGTCGCGGGTGTGGCAACCGACGCAATCTGGGCCAGCGCTTCGCGGCCCAAAGCCTGGGCCTTGACGGCGAGCCTGCGCCGATCATCGTCCGAGAGACTGAGACGCTTGCCCCGAAGTCCGGCTCGGAGCACACGGTTCTCCTCTTGCAGGTAGTCGATCACATCCTGCTGCTGGCGGCTGACCCAGCCAGCTAGAACGAGCAGTAGGAATTAGACGTGGTACGTCATCATGGGTCTGAAGATAACATCCTCGGACCAGACGATTGTAAAGCCTACGGCCCTTGGCCCGGTCGCAAACACAGACACTAAGCTGCTGATTTATTGCCTATTTCAAAAGGGCCGAGTTTTGGCACAAGGACGGGGACGCAGTAACATGAGCGGCATGACTCGAACGGAGACGTCTGCCGACGGCCCCAGCTGGCTCTCGCACAACGTCATGATGGGGAGACGAATCCGCACGCTGGTCCTGATGCTGCTAGCATCTGCAGCGGCTTGCAGCGACTTACCGAGAGCGCGCTCTGTTTCCCTTCTCGCTTCTTCTCAGGCTTCCAGGGAAGTGGAGTTGGAAGGAAAATCCCGAACAGCGTTGGACGGCTTGAGGTGGGTGTCCCTGCTAAAGGTACCGCAGAACGCCGTGCTCCAGTTCTCGATAGCTGTATTGGGCACACCCAGTGCCGGTCTGCCTGCGACAGAGTTCCTGATCGAGATCGAAGTCGATGGCAAGCGGAGGCGCGCGTTCCGCGAGACCCTTGCTGCACAGGAGGGGAATCGTTGGAACGACCGCATGGTTGATCTCACTCCGTGGGAGGGGAGAGCGGTCTCGCTGGTATTCACGGCGCGGCCTGTGCTGGACGCCTCGAGCGGCGCTCATCCGCAACCACTTGGTCCGGTATGGGGCGATCCGGTTCTTGCGAGCGTGCCTGCGAACGCCAGGTTGGGGCAATCGGTCGAGCTCTTCAATGATTGGCATCGCCGACCCGGCCGGATGGACTCAGTAGGCGATACGAAGTTCAGCCACGACCGCGGCTTCTATGAGACTCCTTTCGAAGTGATCCTCACCACCGCCACCCCCGGCGCAACGATCGTCTATACCACCGACGGCAGTAAGCCGAGCGTGAGTCATGGAATCGTTGGCAACAAGGTTCTTGTGGACAAAACGACCGTCCTTCGAGTCATGGCGTACAAACCTGGTGCGACGAGCACGAACGTTGACACCCATACCTATATCTTTCCGACTACGGTGAAGGACCAGGCGACCTTGCCATTCGATTATCCGGCTCCGTTTCGCTCCTTCAATATGGCTCCGTACGCAGATCTCGACGTCGGGATCGATCCCGATGTCGTGAATACGAGCAACCAGCGGGAGTTCGTGGAAGGACTGACGTCGATTCCCACCCTCTCCATTGTCATGGACGTGGACCATCTCTTTAATGAGAGCCAAGGGCTCTACTTTGGAAAGGGTCCACTGACCCGTCCCGCCTCGGTTGAACTCCTCTACCCCAGCAAGTTTTCCGACTTCGAGGGTTTCCAGGTCGATTGCGGAGTTAGAATGCATAGTTCGGCGCTTCCCAAGGAAAAGCGATCGTTCCGCCTGGTCTTCAACAAAGACTTCGGTCTGGGGATGTTGAGATATCCTTTTTTCGAGAGCGCCGTGCACCATGCCGAATCTGCCGTGAAAGAATTCAACACCCTCGTTCTGCGGGGGGGAGGGCAAGAAAACTGGTCGAGAGACGAGATCAGCGATCAGGCAGTCTATGTCCGCGACCAACACGTTCGGGACTCGCAGCTTTCCTTGAGCGGTAACGCCGCGCGCGGCATTTTTGTGCATCTCTATCTGAACGGGATTTACTGGGGCGTATACAACGCGGTGGAGCGTCCAGAGCGGCGTTTTCTCGCTTCGTACTATGGCGGTGACTCGGCTGACTGGTTTGCTATCAACCATTCGGGCGTAGTCGGCAAGCCGAACCACCCGCGCTGGTATATCACCATGCACCGTTATGCGCGTGAGCATGACCTCTCGGAGCCCGCAAAATACCGAGAGATGAAAACCCTATTGAATACGGCCCAGTTTAGCGACTACATCCTGCTCAATTGGTTTTCCGGCACAGGGGATTGGGGGAAAACGAATTGGTACGGAGGGATTCGGATTCACCCTCCCGGTCCAGGTTTGTATTTTTGCTGGGATTCGGAGATCACCTATGGGCTCTTTGCCAAATACGGAAATGCCGGGGCATGGGTTCCACCCGAGTTCGTGTCGGGCGGGACGTCCGCGCTACATCAACTATGGATGGCCTTGGCGGACAGCCCGGAATTCAGATTGGAGTTCGCGGATCGCGTCTACCGCGCTTGCTATGATGGCGGACCGCTCACGGACAGTGTAAACAAGGCCAATTTCCGAAGGCTAGCGGATTATGTGGAGTCGGCGATGCTTTGTGAGTCGGCCCGTTGGGGGGACGCGAGCCCTGGAAGAGAGAATCGTCCCCGCACACGGGATGTACATTGGAAGCGGTCGCGGGACTACGTTCTAGACTTGATGGACGGAAACGTCGAAAGGTTCATTCGTGCGCTTCGAGACCATGATTACTATCCCACCCTCGACCCGCCGGTGTTCGAACGAGCTTCTGACAGCATCACCATCCGGCGCCCAGCGGGAGCGGAAAAGGTCTACTACACTCTTGATGGAAGCGACCCACGAAACCCTACAGCACACAGTTTCAGCGAAGCCGTTTCGAGGATTCCTTTCTCTCCCAACCTCAAGGGACGTTCACGGCGGGGCGACGAGTGGAGTGCTCTGAACGAATACGGGACTTGGGAACGAGATTAACCGTCGTCCTGTGCCGAAACTTGATCCACTGGCAACGTTACAAGCGAGCAGTTGACGCGACGTGGACGGTGGGGCCCGCGACAACCATTGAGCAGAGCTACCCTTTGGGCGGGTCGTCACCATGTAGATGACCACCTAGTCGAGAGCGAATATCGAAGCGTGTTCTTGAAGCTGTTTCCACGCTACGCCGGTCGAGCCCGCCGAGGGCGTCCTGTCCAAAAACACAAACGAACTCAAGACTGGCGCGCCGGGCCGTTTCGATCGTCATCGCCCCGTGGCGAGCCCCAGATCTGGGGCGTGTCGGAGGCGATGTCGGCGATTCGGGTTCCCCGTACGCGCAGGGAAAACACGGTCCAACAACGGGATGCCACGCTCCCGGGCGGAGACCTGATCCAGGCCCGGGCCGCACCTGGACCAGAACGTGCTAGCCCGCCCCGGCGCGGTAGCCCCGGCCTCAATTCTGGGCCTCTCGGGTTGCTTCTTTTCCCGCCGCCCGCATAGCCCGGTCAGCGCCTGCTCCCTTATTTGGCGCAAACTTGGCACTCGAAAATCGAGATTAGAGACCAATACCGAAAATGAGGCCCCTTCAGCCCCTCTTGCGCATCTCTGGTGACACCTACCCTTGCAAAACCCCGCAAACCGCGCGGAAAATCTCACCCGTCTCTGCAGTGCCACAATTGGCCAGACTGGGTGGCGGATGGTGCAGTTCGGAGCTATCCGGTCTCCACTGGATTCCATACAAACAGGGCATTGGGAGGCTCGAAATCCGAAAAAGTGGCCTTAGGTCGCTAGGTTATATCGGTTATACCAAAGCGGTTATATTTTAGAGGCTTTTTTTCAGTTATAATCTGCGAAATCGCCTCGAAATCCGGGCACTTTTCGCTCAGGCACCCACCGAATCGGCCGCAACTATATAACCGATCCATTTTATCGGCTATAACCGATTCTCACCCGCTCTTTATTCGGAGGGCCCTTGCTGTGATGCGAGGATCATCCCGTCCTGTGCCAAAACTCGGCCCTCTTGAAATAGCCGATAAATCAGCAGCTTAGCGTCTGTGTTTTGCGATGGTGCCAAGGGCCGTGGCCTTTACAATCGTCTGGCCCGAGGGTGTTATCTTCGGATCCATCATGACGTACCATGTGCAATTCCTACTGTTGGTCAGGCAGCCGTTGTTCGATCGGGCAGCCCTGCCGCTCACACAGACCTCATGGGTGCTTCCACCATTAAGTGTTGGCAAAATGACACTAAGACTTTACAGTGCATTAAATTACAGCCATGGTCTTTCAAAAGGGCCGAGTTTTGGCACAGGACGGGGTCAGGTCAACTGGTCGGCTGTGCTTCGGCTACCCACCCAACTTCTACCGGTCGGCAAGGGGAGCCGACAGCAACCGCCGCGCCGCTGCCAGGAGTCGATCCTTCCAGGCAATGCGTTCCCGCCAGTGGTCGGGGATGGCGTTCAGGCCGTAGAGGGCGCCGGCGAGCTGCCCAGTCACTGCTGCTACCGTATCGGCGTCGTCGGCCAGGTTGGCCGCGAGCAGCACCGCGCCGCGGAAGTCTCCGGTGCGGGCGACTGACCAGATGGCGGCTTCGAGCGTGTGAACGACGTACCCGCTGGAGCGGATCGTATCCCGTCCTGTGCCAAAACTCGGCCCTTTTGAAATAGACCATAAATCAGCAGCTTAGTGTCTGTGTTTGCGACCGGACCAAGGAGCGGAAGTACCGAAAAGAGCGAGGCCGAACTATGGCGAGGAAGATGAAGGCCACTCCCAAACCAAAGAAAGAGAAGTAGCCCAGGGTGGCTCGCTAGGTTTTTACAACTTGAGGGCCTTGCTGAAGCGGTCCAGGGCCTCGTCCCATTCGATGAGTTCAGGCGATTTCTTTCGCATAGTTGCCCAGTCATCGGTCCTTCATGAGTCGAGTTACAATATCAGTAGTCAATTCTCGTCGTTCATCCGCCAACATAAAGAGTTCACGGCTTGGCCGCGTCTGAGGTGTGGTTCCATGCCATAGAGTTACCAGAACACTCTCACTCTTAACTGCCTCAATCGCAGGGGTGATGTCTTAAGATTCCTGTCAAAGAAAAACGATGTATGGTTCCCCAAACTCAAAACCCGTCCCCGTCATGGGGACAGAAAAGGAGAACCATACATCATGGGAAAGGTACTACCGAGTCAGCGATTACTCAAGCAGTTCGAGGAACAACTGGTATTTGGGGAGATGAATCTCTCGGAGATCGTCCGGTCGGGAGCTCAGATGATGCTTCAATATGCGTTGGAGCGCGAGGTGACGGAGGCGTTGGGTCGAAACTACTATGAGAACGCTCCGGCAACGACGAAGGAGAAGGGACGACGCAACGGGTATGAGTCGCATCGGGTCCTCACGGGCGAGGGAGCGGTGACGGTGCAAGTGCCGCGGGTACGAGAAACAGAGAAGGTGTTTCAGTCAAAGATTCTCGACGCCTACGTGAGCCGGACCGAGAAACTCGATGAACTGATCGCGCGGATGTACGTCCACGGGATGTCGACGCGTGACATTGAGGCGACGTTCGCGGACGTGCTGAGCGGCACGGGTGTCTCGAAGTCGGTGGTGAGCCGGGTCACACGGTGTCTGTCGGAGGATTTCGAGGCGTTTCGAAAACGGGATCTCTCGAACGAGAAGCTGTTGTATCTCGAGCTCGACGGCACGTACCTGCGCTACCACCAAGGAGCGGAGAGAAAAGAGCCCATCCTCGTTGCGACCGGCTATCGCGCTGATGGGACGCGAGTTCTTCTTCATATCGGTGTCGGCAACCGAGAATCCTACGAGAACTGGAAGGGGTTTTTGCAGGAGATAGTGGCCCGAGGAATGAGGGAGCCGTTGCTCATCGTGACGGACGGGAATCCTGGAGTGCTCAAAGCGATCGCAGAGGTCTTCCCTCGAAGCCTCAAGCAACGTTGCCAGAAGCACCGCCTCGAGAACATCCTGGGCAAGGCTCCGAAGGAAGTGCGCGACGAACTCAAGGCGGCCATCCTTGAGTCGTTCCATGCGAACAGCTACGAGCAAGGGCTGAAGAAGGGTCGGGAGGTGATCGCTCGGTACCGTCAACGATTCCCGAGCGCGATGAAGTGCATGGAAGAGACCCTCGAAGCGTGTCTTCAGGCGCTACGCCTTCCTGCGGCGCATCACAAAAGGCTTCGCACGTCGAATCTACTTGAGCGCACGTTCGGAGAGCACAAACGTCGCACAAAGGTCATTCCTCACTTCTTCACCGAGGAGGCCGCGATGAAACTCTCGTTCGCTGTGCTCTTGGCCGTCGCAAACAAATGGCGCGGCGTGAGGATGGATGTCTTCGCCGCTAGGAAAGTCGAGGAGCTTCGCAACGAGCTTCTCCCGCAAGGCACGTCGGAGGAATCAGCAGCTTAACCGAGCGCGGGGAACCGTACGGAGATTTGACAGGAAAATTAAGACTTGACCATCGCAGGCACGAGGTCGCTGTCACCAGTAAAGACGGCAGCAGTAGTAATTTTACCTTTACTAGCAAGTAGGGCCATATCGACCCCTACCATGCAGTCAACCTTTTTTTGTATGAAGATAGGATTTCCTTGAGGATCGTTACCACGATACGCGAGTTTGCCGAGTCTAACTTCAAACCTAGGAAGATGCGAAAGAGCGGTCGTAAAGCCATGCCTTTTAGAATATCGTGATCGCTCCTCGGGGGTTGGTGGATTACTCTGGTAGGGCAAGCAGTGATAGTAGTAGGTTCGTAGGTGTTCGTTTGGCTCGCTCATAACATGAGACAGTTTCTCAAAGTCAATTCCGGGCCTTTTGTGGTCGTACCGTAGAACCTTCTCAAGGTATCCACCGTCAATGAAGACTGCTGCAACTCCCACAACTACTCTCTCCCTAATACATAAGCCCATGGGCTAGCCATGGGCTTATGTATAATCTTTTCCAGGAGTACTCACAGGAACTCCTGGGTCCATTTTGAAGCGGAATTATAGACGAAGAATCTTCATTTGTCAAGTGGTATTTTTCTGTATGAAAGTGTGCCAATCTTAGTTGGGAATTGAAACGGCTCCAAACCCCGTGGTTTGATGACGTTTGAACGAACAACATCAAGCGGCAAGAGAAAGGAGCCGAGATGGGAAGTCTGCTACGTTCAGTCAAGAAACGCAAGAAGTCACGTCGTTTGGGTGCGGTCGCGCTCGTGAGTCGCGAGGAGTACGCGGAGCTCGATCTGGATGCCAAGATAGAGATGATCCGTTCGTTGGTCCCCCTGGGGCTAATGCGCGTTCACGAGTTGCTCGACGACGAAGTGAAAGGCGTTGGCCGGGGGGCGATACGCTCGCAAGGAAGAGTCGGTGCGTGGTCGCCGTCACGGAACCAACCCGGGCACGGTAGGGCTTGCCGGCCAGCGGGTACCGATCCGTGTGCCCCGGGTTCGGAGCATCGAGGGAGGAGAGATTCCGCTGCGGTCGTACGAGGCGCTGAGCCACGGCGGTGAGGTGAATGATCTACTGCTGAAACGAGTTCTCTACGGAATCTCCTGTCGCAACTACGAGGCGGCAGCGGAAGCGATTCCGGGCGCCATCGGGCTGTCGAGCTCGACGGTGTCCCGAGAGTTCGTTGAAGCAAGCGCGACGAAGCTCCGAGAGATGCAGGAACGGGATCTATCCGGCGAGGATGTGGTGGCGCTGTTTCTAGACGGGAAGACGTTCGCCGACGCCACGATGGTTGTGGCGCTGGGCATTACGCTTTCCGGGGAAAAACGCTTCTTGGGCTTCGTGGAGACGGACACGGAGAACGCGCAGGTGTTGACGCCGTTTCTGCGTTCACTGCTTGATCAGCCGGTCGGTTTTCATACCCCAGTTGCACCGCAGCGAGTGAAACTCGCGCCGGGCCGCGTTGTACCCGACCAGGCCAGCACCAGCAACGCGCCGCCGAGCGGGTAGGCCAGCCCGCGCGGAAGCGGAAGCAGCCAGGCCGACCACCACGACGCCAGCAGCGAACAGACGCTCGGCCCAAGGTAGGCGACAAAGGCGGCGATGACCGTCGGCACGGTGACCCGGCCCGATCGCGCGCGTTCCACGTGGGCGCGTCTCAGCGCGATGAAACCGCCGGCGGCAAGAGAGGCGGCGCCGACCGCCACCAGAATCAGACCTCGCATCGCGCGTTCAGTATCAGTCCTCGCGTTCAGGTCGGGTTGTGCGTCGTCCGGTTTTCGCGGCGTTGCACACATCAGCGCGCAACGGCCGGCGTAGTCCTGTCGCTCTTCGCGTCGTGTCCGAGAATACAAACGAACTCAAGACAGGCGCGCCTGGACCCCGTCGTGTCTGAAAACGCGAAGGGAGCCGGAAGCGGCTACCAGCAGATGTCGGACTAAACCCTGAATCTCCAGACGCGCGAAGAGCGATTTTCCCGAGAGCTAGCTCGGGCCGAGCCTTGAGGGCTGCGATGAGAGCGCGAACGAACGACGAAATCATGCAGGCATGATGCCGGCAGACTGGAGACTAATCCAGTTCGATGCGCGCGGATGAATAAATAGAAGGCACAGCCCTCTCGAATCTCGGCCATACGGTAGCCAGGAGCACCATCGCCGATATTCTGCGGAAGCACGGCATCGAGCCCGCGCCGGAGCGAGGCGAGCGGACGTCGTGGCGCACGTTTCTCCCCGCCCATTGGGAAACCGTTGCTGCGACCGACTTTTTCACCGTCGAGGTCGCCACGGTCCGCAGGCTCGTAACCTACTACGTGCTCGTTGTCACGGGCTCGCCTATCGTTGAGCCCGTGCCGCGTCGGCGGGTCTCCGCGAATTTCGACAACGCCTCCAGGATTCGAGCTTTCGGCTCAGTTCGAATTTTCGGACATGACGCGGTTCAAGCTGCTGATTTATGGTTTATTTCAAAAGGGCCGAGTTTTGGCACAGGACGCCCTCGTATGCCCCACCGGTGGACACCACCACGCGGGACGCGGCGGTGGTCGAGGCGCTGCAAACCGTAGTCGCGGCCAATCCAAAGATTCCGGGAATTTACTGATGGACAATCACTTCATCCAGGGAGCGGATTGGTCAAGCAGGTCAATCGTGAGAATATTGGATCGAGCATGAAGAAACGTTCCCTCCGATACGCTGGCGACAAGGCCGTTCGCGCTGTATTGGAGCGTTATGCGTGTCCGACGTCATTCCATGTCGTCCGCACACGACTCCTCGGCAACATCGCGACGCCCAAGCTCGACGCATCGCCCCTCCGGGCTATAGAGAGCTGTTGGGAAGGTGAGCTGCCGGAGTTCGACAATGTCGGCGCAGCCAATGAGCTATTCGAGTCCCTGATGGGGCTTTGGAACGAACTGGCAAGGCATCAATCAGCAACCAAGCCGTTCCGTTTGACGCGGATGGAGGCTAAGCCGGATACGGATGACATTCGCCGTCTGTGCCGGACCCGCACCGAGGAGCTCGAAGGCTTCATCGACGGACTGTTCGGTGACGCGGAGCTCATGGATCTGCCCGAGTGGGCCAACGAGGCTCTGGACAACCTCGGCCAAGTCCATACCAAGACCCGCGGTATCATCGATCTCCTGGAGAGAGAGTCGGCGTTACCGGCGTCAGAGGGGGACCTGAGGGGAATTCTCAAGGAGGTTGGGGAGCTCTCACACATCGCAGAGAAAGAACTGCACGCGGTGATGCTTGCCTGCAAGCGCGCCCGCCAACAGACCCTTTCCACTATCGCCGTGGGCAAGCCCACCGTCCATTGAAGGGAAGTGTCACGAGCAGCCGGAAGTAGTTCTCACCGAGGCGATGTTCCGGAAGCGGCGTCGCTCCGATGCCGATTGATGCGGCTCGTGGCCGTCGAAAGTGCTGCTAGGAGGGCTTGCGCGGATGACGCGCGGATCGCTCGGATGTTGCTCTTGCTGGCAGACGGTGCAAGCTATACACAGGTGCAGCAGACGGTGGGCTGCACGGCGCCTTTTATCAGCAAGTGGAAACGCCGATTCTTGGAGGAGCGTCTGGCAGGTCTGTACGCGCGTCACGAGGGGCGTCCGATTCAAGTGCTCACGCCTCGGATGGAAGCACGGATTCTTTCGTGGACGCAGAAAAAACCGACCGACGGCTCGACTCACTGGAGCACGCGTCGACTTGCGAAGAAGCTGGGAATCCATCACATGATGGTGGCTCGCACTTGGAAAAAGCATGGTCTCCAGCCACACCGAATTGAGCATTACAAGGCCTCCAACGATCCGGATTTCGAGACGAAGGCAGCGGATATCATCGGTCTATATATGAATCCACCTCAGCACGCTGCGGTGTTTTGTATTGATGAGAAAACGGCGATCCAAGCCCTGGATCGACGGGACCCGATCTTGCCGTTGTCTCCCGGGCGGGCCGAGCGACACGGTTTCGAGTACGTCCGGCATGGAACGCTTTCTCTCTACGCCGCCTTCGACACGAAGACGGGGGTGGTTTTGGGCAAGACTGTCCGCCGCCATACCAGCCAGGAGTTCGTCGCCTTCTTGGAGCAGCTGGTTGCGAGCCAAAAGCGAAAGCGCGAAATACATGTCATCCTCGACAATCTATCGGCTCACAAGACCGCCAAGGTCGCACAGTTCCTCGAGGCCAACCCAAAAGTCCGACTCCACTTCACAGATGTCGGCGATTCGAGTTCCCCGTACGCGCAGGGAAAACACCGTCCAGCAAGGGGATGCCACGCTCCCGAGCGGAAACCTGGGTCCAGGCCCGGGCCGCACCTGGACCAGAACGTGCTAGCCCGCTGCGCCGCGGTAGCCCCGGCCTCGATTCTAGGTCCTCTAGAGACGAGAGCGGGAACCAACGACGAAATCATGCCGGCATGGTCCCGGCAGACCGGAGACTAATCAAGTTCGGTGCGCGCGGATGAATAAATAGAAGGCACACCCTGAAACGGGTCCAGATGTAATCTCATAATCTGGGTCGTGGAAGGGAGGTCGAAATGGGGAAGAAGCGACACAGCGCTGAGCAGATCGTGCGCAAGCTTAGGGAGGCGGAGGTCGAGCTGGCCAAGGGAGCGAGACCTGTCGATTTGTGGCTGTGCTCCGCAAAAAAGTCAATCCAGCGTTGATTGCGCGGTCTAGACTTGCCATGATCGACTGCTTCGCGCCGGTCGACCCGATGGCCGTGAGGTCAAAATACTCATGCGGCTTCCCGATGGTAGAAACGTAGCAACCCGCCAAGCCATTCACGGGAGCGCACCGTGCGCTCGGACTGAGGTAACTACTCGTTGCGCAGGACCAACTCCTCATCCACGGACCCTGAGATGTAGCTCACCGTGGTATTCCAGTCCATCGCGACCCCTTCCGCTGAACTGGAATACGTATCCGACCGCGATGGCGGATTCAAGCGGTCTTTGGAAAGGTGCAAACTATTGACCAGCTGGGCGTTCGAGTATTTTGACCAGACGGAGGTCTGCTCGGGATCGTCTATCGCAGATCCAATACACGCGTCGGCTGGTATCCGCGAATTTCGAGAACGTGTGCTCCGCAAAAAGTCGGTCCAGCTGTACGCGATCTTTTTTTGCGGATCACAAGCCCATGATCCGGCAGGCTTTGGATGGATGTTGTCCAAGAACGATTAGAAACCCTTTTGGAGTGCAGTACAATTGAAAGTGAGGAGGGCACGATGCACTTCAATATCAAGGCGCTGGCATTGACTTCTAGTGTGATCTGGGGAGGGGCGCTGCTGTTTGTGGGCCTCGCCAACCTGGTCTGGGCCGATTACGGCCAAGCTTTTCTGAACCTCATGGCATCGGTGTATCCCGGCTACGATGCGGCGGCCTCAATCGGACAAGTGATGCTGATGACTGTCTATGGACTCGTGGACGGGGCGGTCGCGGGACTCATCTTCGGATGGCTTTACAATCGCTTGGCCGCCGGGGCCCGCTCAGCGTAGCGTGAAAACAGCTTCAGGCACACGCTTCGATATTCGCTCTCGACTAGGTGGTCATCTGCATGGTGACGACCCGCCCGCCCAAGACGATTGTAAAGCCCATGGCCCTTGGCCCGGTCACAAACACAGACACAGACACTAAGTTGCTGATTTATTGCCTTGGTGCACAACTCGCGATCTCGGTCCACAATTGTCCTGTACTCGCGGATACGAGGTTCCCCATGAGCATTTTCAAACGCACTCAGCGGAAGTATGTGAAGAAGGCCTATCGCGTGAGGAATTGGCGTGAATATGAGGCGGGTCTACGCAACCGCGGGAGCCTGACCGTCTGGATCTCGCTCACCGCCGGCAAGCTTGTGAACTGGGACGCGCCCCGGCCAAGGAGGAGGAAACCGGGCCGTCAACGCAAGTACTCGAACCACGCCATCGAGACGGCTGTCACCCTGGGCATGGTGTTTCATCTGTCATCTAGGCAGAGCGAGGGATTGCTGCGGTCGTTGTTCGCTCTGATGAAGCTAGACAATGATGTGCCCGATCACACCACGCTCTCGAGGCGCAAGCCGAATCTGGGTAAGGTCCCCTTCTACCAAGTCAAGCAGAAGACGCCGTTGCACATCTTGATCGACAGCAGCGGTCTCGCTGTCCACGCCGGCCAGCTGCGCAGAGCACAAAAGAGCAGGGACTATCGCAAGCTCCATCTGTGTGTCGACGAGCAGAGTGGCGAAGTCGTCGCCGGCGAGCTGACGAGCAAAAGAGCCCGCGATTCATCGCGGGTTGCATCGCTTGTCGGACAGATCGACAGTCCCATCTCATCGGCCAGAGCTGACACCGCATACGACGCCGGCGGCGGAGCTCTTGTCAATAGGTGTGTAAAAAAGTTCAGGCAGCAGCAACCTTCGACGACTCCGTTACCCTGTCTCCATCTTCAAATCGAACGCCCAGGTGAACCTCTCGCATCAGCTCCGGTGCGTTGAGCCGGCGAAAATTCTTCTCCGCAACCAGAAGCAGTTTGAAGATTGTCGCAGTGGCGGACTCGACTTTCTTGAACCTTTTGGCCGCATCCGTTCTCAATCTCAGTGCAGCGAACGGTGACTCCACGACGTTGCTCGTGCGAAGGTGTTGCCAGTGAGGCTTGGGAAAGGAATAAAAGCTGACCATCCGCTCCCAGTCCTCGTCGAGCACGTGCGCGGCCCCCGGAAGACCCTTGCGCAAGCACCAATCCTGGAACTTGGCCTTCTTCGTCTCGCACTCCTGCAGGCTGGTGGCGTAGGGGATCGCTGAACCGCCCCGGATTTTCCGGAGACTGTTTTAGTTGAGTCTCGCCATCTCTAGCGAGCCTTCCTGCGACCGATAGTAGTTCATCTCGTACTCGACGGGGGAGACATTACCGATCGGCTCCAAGAGTCGTTGCGTGTTGTACCAATGGACCCACTCGAGGGTGGCGAACTCAACGTCTTCGAGACCACGCCAGGGCCCACGTCGACGGATCACCTCGGTCTTGTAGAGGCCGATGATGGATTCAGCCAAAGCGTTATCGTAAGAGTCGCCTCGGCTGCCGACGGACGGCTCAATACCCGCCTCGGCGAGCCGCTCGGTGTAACGGATCGAGACGTACTGCACGCCGCGGTCGCTGTGATGCACCAATGGGTGTTCTGGGTTTAGTCGGCGCTCGTGCAGCGCCTGCTCCAACGCATCGAGAGCGATGCCGGCAGTCAACGATGTCGTCGCTCGCCAACCAACGATGAGTCGAGCGAAGACGTCGATGACGAAGGCGACATACACGAAGCCGCGCCACGTGGCGATGTAGGTCAGGTCCGAAACCCAGAGCTCGTTCGGGCGTGTGGCGTTGAAGTCGCGCTCCACGAGGTCCATCGGGCGAGCGCCGCTCGAATCCGGCTTCGTCGTCTTGAATCGACGTCCACGGACCGCCCCCTGGAGACCCATTTCACGCATCAGACGGGCCACCGTGCATCGAGCCACGTCGCGGCCCTCACGGCACAGCTGACGCCAGACCTTGCGCACGCCATACACGTCAAAGTTCTCTTGCCGTACACGACGAATCTCGCCGCGGAGTTGGACGTCGCGCTTCGCTCTCGCTGGCTGGCGGCTTGGGTCCTTCTCTCTCGCTTTCTGCTCGTAATAGGTCGACGGGGCGATCGGGAGCATCCGGCAGATCGGCTCGACCCCGTATTTTTCACGGTTCGCGTCCACGAACAACACATTCACCTCGGTCGGCGGTCGAGACCAGCCTGGGCGAAAAACGCCGACGCCTTGAGAAGGATCTCGTTCGCCCGCTTTAGCTCACGGTTCTCTCGCTCAAGCTCCTTCAGCCGCTGACGCTCGTCCGTCGTCAGTCCCGCTCGTTTCCCAGCATCACGCTCTGCTCGCCGCACCCACGTGCGTAGCGTTTCCCGCGTACAGTCAATCTTCGACGCAATCGATGAGATCGCTGACCACTGAGATTCGTGCTGAGCCTGCTGGTCGAAAACCATCCGCACTGCGCGCTCTTTTACCTCCGGTGAATACCTGCTTCGTCTTGTCATGACTCCATCCTCTCAAGAGTTGGAGTCTCCGGGAAACCCGGGGCGGTTCATCGCCGTCAACAGCGGCTTGGCCTGCGCCTGGTCCCTTTTCGGAATCCGGTCCAGTACGTTGAGGATTCGGTGGTTCCAGCACCGCTGTTCCTCAGCTTCTGGAAATACGTTTCGGGTCGCGGCCCAGATGCCGAGATGACCGTCACCGATCACCAAACGGGGACATCTCAGACCGCGCTTCTTCAGTCTCCGTAGCAGCGACGACCATGACGCTTCGGATTCTCGATGCCCGGCCTCCAGCGTCAGGACGATTTTCGTCCCGTCGGACAGGCCACCAACCGCAACTAGCACCGCCGCCTTGTCCTTCTCAAGGCCGGCCTTCACGTACACGCCATCTACCCACAGGTACACGAGCTCGAGTTCTTCCAGTGGGCTAGCTAGCCACTGCTCGTACTCTCCCTGCCATTTCTGTTTCAGCCGCGACACCGTGCTGGGAGAAAGTGGAGCGTCCTCCCCTAGAAGCCCGCGGAGCGCCAGATCGAAATCTCCGTGAGCTAGTCCATGCAGGTACAGCTCCGGAATCAACTCGCTCACCGTTTCGCTCCGACGCTTGAACAGCGGAAGCACTCGACTTTCGAACCTCTCCTCCACGTTCCGTACTCTCGGCCGGCGAACCGTCACTGTGCCCACGCTCATCGTCAGCTTCCGAGGCTTACCGTATCCATTTCGATAGCCCGCCGTTGTGTCCACGGGCTTCCGTCTCTCCGATTTCTCACGCCCGAGAAGCTCCGTGACTTCGGCTACCATCAGCTCCTGCACCCAATCCTGGATCTCAAGCCTCGCCCACTTCTCCAGCGACTCCCAAGCCACCCTTGACGAGCTCCGTCGTCCTGTGGTCTTTTCCTTCATGGCGGTGTCTCCTTCCGTTGGCCCCTTCACGCCGTGTTTCGTGACGCGGAAGGTTACTCCGCCTTTACTTTATTTCCACACCTTCTGAGGGTAGCTCCGGCGGCGTCTATGAGGCAATCGAGAATCACAGCGCTCATCGCTCGCCGAGGGTGCTGATACCGCCGCGCAAGGGCGCCCTGCTCGCATCGGGGCCGGCGAGCAGCCGACAGCGCAATCGCAACATTGCAGCACAAGCTCGGCTCGGCAAACGAAAGTGGCACACAGAATCGGGCTACAGCAAACGGAGCAAAGTCGAGACAACGTTCCATCGCTACAAGGCTATCGTGGGCTCAGCGATGCGAGCGAGAGGGTTGGCGGCACAGAGAGTTGAGGCAAGGATCGGGTGTAAGATTCTCAACACCATGACGGCGCTCGGGATGCCTGATAGCGAGATGATCGGATGATGGGAGTCGGGGCCAAGCGAGCTCTCGGCCTCTATCGGAGTTGTGCACCAAGGCAATGATTTGTTTCTTGAGCTTGAGGATGGTGTCCTTGAGTACCGCGTAGTCCATGCCCTTCCCCTTCCCGGTGCCCGCAGGCGTCGCAGTTCTTGAATTATATAACTTTCACGATCCAGCGAAGGCGGAAGACCAGTTGTTGGGAGCCTCCGAGAAACTTGTCGATCTCGTCCTTCCCAAGAGTACAGCGATCCTCGTAGCACTTGCACTGGATGGCGACCCGCTCGCCTGTGGTCCACCGTGCGACGAAGTCTATTCCAATGTCTCGGCCATTGAGACCGGTCAACGCCTCACGCTCGGGCCAGTCGGGCCAGCGCCAGATCCCGTTGAGCTCGAATTCAGGTTGTTGAAGCGCAATGCGCATGAACAACTGCTCGAACCAGCGCCCCTTCTCGGACTCGTCCTGACTCTCGGTGCGGATACGGTCAAGGATATCTCGTAAAAGCAGACTAGTCGGGTGGAGATCACTTCGAGCCGAATCTGGTGGCGACGTACTTCTTGGCGTCCTCCTCGCCGAGTCGCACCGTACCCGGGCCGCTCCGGACGTAGAGATCGCCGTCACTGGCCTTCTCCAAGCCCTTCCATTGCAAGTACACCGGCTCGGGACTCCGCTGGCAGCTCACGAGGCAGATGGTCTTGCCCTTGACGATCTGCGCCTTCGGATCGATGCAGGTGGCGGCGCGGTCACCGAGACCATTGCGAACGGCCTGGGCCAAGTGCCGCATGAACTTGTCTTCGGTCTCCAAGCGATCATTCTCGATGCCAAGAACTTCGCGGTTGTCGTCCACGCCGACCAGAAGGTCACCGCCCTCGGTGTTGAGGAACGCGGCGATGGTCTTGAGTGCCGCGTGGGTTACGTGCTTGTCGTCCTTGCGGTCCTCCTGCAGGTTCCAGCGCAGGCTCGACTTGAACTCGAGCGTTTTCGATTCCTGCAGCTTGAGCAACTCCTCTGCTCGCCGGTGCCGCCGGATGTAGTCGTCAAAGAGGACGTTCTTGAACGCCCGGCCAAAGTCGGGGTCGTCGGTGATGCGCTTGTACAGTTCGAAGTTGGTCTCGACGATCTCCTGGATCTTGTCCTCAACCTTGGGGTCGAAGGTCAGCCGCACATTCTCGCGCGTGTTCACCCGGGCGCTGGCGTCGAGGCCGGCGTCCTCGTCGAGGGCCGAGCGGATGTGCTCGAGCGTGACGCGGTGCTCGGGGCCGAGGTTCAGACCGAAGCGTTCGTTTAACGCCTCGATGATCCGCGAGAGCGCCTCCAGCTCCTGCGCGCCGACACCGCTCTGCAACTTGCTCCCGACGGGTTCGAGAGGCCAAACCTGCCGTTCCAGCGGGATCCGGCCGCGGCTCGTCTGTTGGATGCGGAAGGACTCCATGTCGATGTTCTGCTGAACCTCGCGAGGTAACTCCTCACGGCTGGCCGGCAACAGCCGCCGGAGGTGTTGGGCGAAAACGTAGAGTTTTTCGAGATCGGGGTCCGCAAATCTCAGCACTTGGGACAGGAAGACGTACAGGCGTACGTAGTCGGTGAGCTGGCCGCGGAAGTCGCGCCCCTCGGCGGGGGCAAGCTCGATGCAGCGCTGGCGTGCCGGTTCCAGCGCCGCGTATAGCCTGTCCTGGTTCGCCTTGGGGTCGAAGTACACCCGTCCGAAGGTCTCGACATCGTCGGACATGAACACGCCGAAGTTGAGCAGTCTGCCCTGAATCTCGTAGAGAAGGTTGGGGTCGGTCTCCTCCGAGAGCAAAGTGGTCTCGTAGTACGGCTCGAAAGCCTTCCTGATCTCCTCGGCTTCGTTGGCGAAGTCGAGCACCATCGTGCCCTTCTTGCCGAGGTGCGTGCGATTTAGGCGGGACAGTGTCTGGACCGCGTTCACACCGCCGAGCTTCTTGTCCACGTACATCGTGTGGAGCAGGGGTTGGTCGAAGCCGGTCTGGAACTTGTTGGCAACCACCAGGAAGCGGTACTCGGGCTTGTCGAACTCGGCTGCCGTTTGCCGTTCGCCGATGACCCGTTCCTGCCCGGCCGAGTTCATGCCGGACTCCGTGTAGGACTCGCCACTGTCCTTCACCGTTCCAGAGAAGGCGACGAGCGCTTTCCACGCATGGCCCTTCTCGGCCAAGTAGCGATCCAGGGCGAGCTCGGTGTGCACCGCGTGCAGGCGCGAGCGCGTCACGATCATCGCCTTGGCCCGCCCGCCGATCTCGCCCGCGACCTGCGCCTCGAAATGCTCCACACAGATAGCGATCTTCTCGCGGATCGCATGCCGGTGCAGCTCGACGAAGGACTTGAGCAGATACTCCGCCTGCCGCTTGTCGTACTGCGGGTCGTCCTCGATCTTCTTCAGCAGACGCCAGTAGGCCTTGTAGGTCGTGTAGTTCGCGAGCACGTCGAGGATGAACCCTTCTTCGATCGCCTGGCGCATGCTGTAGCGGTGGAAGGGCTCGAACTTTCCGTCCGTCCGCTTCCGGCCGAAGAGCTCAAGGGTCTTGGGTTTCGGGGTCGCCGTAAAGGCGAACGTCGAGAGGTTCGGCATCCGTCCGCGGCTGCGGATTTCCTCGAGGATCCGGTTCTCAACCTCCTCTTCCGGGGTCTCGGCACTCGCTTCCTCCTTTTCGGCGTCCTCCAGGCTCCCTGCCGCGAGCACCGCCTTCAGGCTCTTCGTGCTTTCGCCGGACTGCGACGAATGAGCTTCGTCCACAATCACGGCGAAGCGCTGGCCGGGAAGCTGGCCGATCTGCTCGGCGATAACGGGAAACTTCTGCAGGGTGGTGACGATGATCGTACGGCCAGCTTCGAGGGCCTCGCGGAGCTGGCGGGAGGTCTGGTCGATGTTTTCCACCACACCGAGGGTCTGCTCGAACTGCCGGATGGTCCGCTGGAGCTGGCGGTCGAGCACACGTCGATCTGTCACCACGATGACCGAGTCGAAGACGCGACGGTCGTCACTATCATGCAGCACCGAAAGCTGGTGGGCGAGCCAAGCAATGGTGAAGCTCTTGCCGCTGCCGGCTGAGTGCTGGACCAGGTAGCGCTCGCCGGTGCCGTGGTTGCGCGCGTGGCGGACGAGCTGGCGCACGCAGTCGAGCTGCTGGTAGCGGGGAAAAATCAGAAAGCGCTTGCCGGTCTTGCGCCCGCGATCATCCTCCTCCTCGACCTCGTGGATGAACTGGCGGACCAGGTCGAGGACACTGTTCCGGGCGCAGATCCGCTTCCACAGGTAATCGGTCGGAAAGCCTGGACGGGTGGGCGGCACCGGTGGATTCCCCGCGCCGCCGAAGTGCCCCTGATTGAAGGGCAGAAAACGGGTCGCGGGTCCTACTAGCCGGGTCGTCACGAACACCAGCTCCGGGTCTACCGCGAAGTGGGCAAGGCAGCGCCCGTATGCGAAGAGCGGCTCCCGCGGGTCGCGGCCGGTCCGGTACTGCCGGATCGCGTCCTCGACGTCCTGGCCGTTGAGCGGGTTTTTAAGTTCCGCCGTGAAGATGGGAACGCCGTTTAGGAAGAGCGCGAGGTCGAGGCTCTCCTCGTCCTGCTCGCTGAAGCGGAGTTGGCGCACTACAGCGAAGAGGTTTGCCGCATGCAGGCGCTGCAGCTCTTCGTTGAGCCCGCTTGCTGGCCGGAAGTGCGCCAGCTGGAACTTGCAGCCCGAGTCCTTGACGCCGTTTCGCAGCATGTCGAGTGCCCCCCGCCGGCCGATCTCGCGCGAGAGTCGGCCAAGGAAGCGCGGCTTCACGTCAGCGCCGTGATGCTGCTTGAGCTTCTCCCACTCCTTCGGCTGGGTGGCCAGGAGGAAATCGACGACGTCGGCTGGAATCAGGCAGAGCCCCCGGTCGTAGTCCTCCGGTCGGCGCTTGCGGTAGCCCCCTGGCACCGGCTCGTCGCCGTACGCCAGCGCCGACTCCTGCACTGCGGTCGTATCGCCCGGGCAGGCATCGGGCCCGTGCCGCAACAGCGCGCACTCGATCGCCTCCTCGAAGGCCCGCTCCGAGATCTCGGGACTCATGACGCTTCCTCCCGGACATCGATCTGGCCGGTGACCGCTGCGGAAATGAGCGCGGTGCGGAATTCTTTGAGCCGGTCGATGGCTTGGTGAACTTTGGCGATGAGGGCGTCGATCTTAGCCGTCTTGCGATCTAGAAAAGCGGCAATTACGCGCTGTTCCTTCACCTCAGGGCACTGGATTGGGATCCCCTCCATATCGCCCTGTGTGAGCTTGTCGCGTGTTGACCCGTCAATGAATGCGCGATAGTCGACGCAGTTGAGCACATGTGCAAGAAACTCAGCATCCATAGTTGGCTGTGGGCGTAGGACATGCGCGTGGTTGTTTACCCAGATTTTGCCCGTGACCCGGAATGCGACAGGCCTCAGTATATCGAAAAATGGTGCGCCGTCCTCGCCCAGTAGAACTAGCTCCTCATCAAACAGCCAATTATCCACATAATCGACGATTGAGTTGGTTCCCCAGTAAGGATAGCCACCTTGCATTCGGCCGCGTTCTTCTGCATTGAGCGGTATGCGCTTGCCATCTAGGCACTTGGTCAGCCACGATAGTCTCTTCATCTCCCAGTGCGCCGGAATCTCGCCCAGCCACTCGACGCCGGAATCCTTCATGGGAACGTTCGGGTCGAGGCCCCGGTTGACGGCGCGGGTGATGAGGGCGATGCGTTTCTCCTGAAGCAGCTCGATCAACCGCTCCTCCCGTTCCACCAACCCATCGATCTTCGCCGTCTTGCGGTCGAGAAAAGCGGCGATGGCGCGTTGTTCTTCGACCGGCGCGATCGGAAAGAGACCAGTGCGGATCGCGTTTCCACCCAGGCCGAACCTAGTTATTCCATTCGCTGCAATTTGGAACTGATCCCGCCCGCCAATTGCCGAGAATTGGCGGGCAAGAAACCGGCCATTGAAGTCCGGTCGCGGCTTGATCTGTGCCAGGTGGTATCCACACAACACATCCGTTAGGTCTTCTGCCACGACAGCAGGCACTGCGATGTCATTCCAGGATTCAGAATCCTTGGTAATCATAACGTCGTCAACCCGAAGCAAGAATCGTCGCGCCTGCTCGGGTGTGGCAGTTGCATTCATAAACTCGAGCTCGGCCGTGATACGGTCGTTGTAGTAGACGTCGACGTAGTTGCAGAGCTTTACGGGAACCTGGCCTGCTTTGGACTTCTTGTCGACATTGCTCAATTGCACCGAGGCCATAGTCTTGAGTCTTATCACCTTCCAATGGGTTGGGATCTTACCCAGCCACTCGACGCCGGAGTCCCTGTACTCTGGGTAAGGTCGGAATCGCCGGGGTCGCGCCTCGCCGATCCGGTCAGTAACCTCAGTCACAGTCCTTCACCTTCCGTCCGAGCCTGAATCCTCAGCCATCAGGGCCCGCCAGCGTGGCCAGGTCTGCGTGAACGATTCTCTTCGATCAAGCTGTCGCAGACTGGTCCTAGGAAGTCCCGTAGCTCCTCGCCGGTGTCCGCGAGTCGAGCCGGACTGTCGGCGTTCGTGCCGATCTGCCGCTCCAATTCCTGCCAGCGCTGCGCGCGCATCGTGTCCTCGTAGAAGTCTGGGAGCAACGCCATAGGTCTCTCGTCGGCGAACGACATCCCTCTAAGAACATCGTTAACCCGCCACTTCCCGTAGCATGGCCAAGATCTCTTTCTCCAACTGCTGGATGTCAGCCTCGATCTCCTCCAGCGGGCGGGGCGGGCGGTACTCGTAGAAGTAACGGTTGAAGTTGATCTCGTAGCCCACGAGCCCGACCTCCCCATCCTGCGGATCCCGGCGCGTCGTGTCGATCCACGCGTCGGGAACGTGGGGCTTCACCTGGCGCTCGAAGAACGACTCAACATCCTCCGGAAGAGACACGTTCTCTGTATCGCGGAGCTCCGGGTCGGGCTCGGCGCGACCCTCCCGGTCTCGGCAAACCTCCGCCTCGTCGTTGCGCTCGGACAACGCGGAGAGAATGGCCTTCCTGATGGGCGCAGCGAGTTTGAGCTTCGCCTTTCGAGCGGCTTCGGAAAGCTTAGCCTCGGAGATTGTCCGATCCAGGAAGAGCGTGTCCGGCAGACTCTGGAGCAAGGTTCGGAGCGCGGCCTGCTGCTCCCGACCCGCCGCCTCATCCCCAGCCTTGGCAGCGCCTTTCTTGCGCGACACGGCCAAGTTGACGAAGGCGCGCTCGTCGTCGAGCCGCGCAATCCTCTCCGGGCTGGCCTGGAGGTCGAGCTTGAGCGGGCGTTCGACCGTGATCTTGCGGAAGCCGAAGTGCGTGGTCGGGTAGACACGGCTGACGACGACCTCTCGCTCCTCACCATCCTGGACGACCTTGCGGGTGCGCCGTCCTCGAAGTCGGCCAGTAGCCGGAGGATGTCTTCCTTCCGGTCGAACGGGATCTCGCGACGCTTGGCGCCCAGGCTCTTGCGCAGCAAGACCCAAAACGAGGTGGCATCGATGAGCTGGACCCTGCCAGCCCGCTCCGGCCGTTTCCTGTTCGTGAGCACCCAGACGTAGGTCGCGATGCCGGTGTTGTAGAAGAGCTGCTCGGGCAGTGCAATCAGCGCTTCGAGCAAGTCGTTCTCGAGGACCCAGCGGCGAATCTCGCTCTCGCCGCTGCCGGCGTCGCCGGTGAAGAGCGGCGAGCCGTTCATGATGATCGCAACCCGGGAGCCGCCCTGGGCTCGCTCCTTGGTGTGCGCGAGCATGTGCAGCAGGAACAGGAGCTGGCCATCGCTGATCCGCGGCAGACCAGGCGCGAAGCGCCCGGCGGCGCCTCGGTCGTGCTCGCTCCGCACGGCGTCTTCGTCGCGCTTCCAGTCCTTGCCGTAGGGCGGATTGGCGATCATGTAGTCGAAGGTGGACCCGGTGTGCCGTTCGTTCGAGAGCGTGCTTCCGAAGAGGACGTTCTCCGCGTCGCGGCCGTCTTCCGACTTCATGAAGAGGTCCGACTTGCAGACGGCGAAGGTCTCCGGGTTCACTTCCTGGCCGAACAGATGGGTGTCGGCGTCCGGGTTCACGGCGTTGCCGCGGCGTTCGCCTTCGCGTCTCTCTCCGAGGGTGATGTGCTCCTTGGCGATGGTGAGCATGCCGCCCGAGCCGCAGCACGGGTCGCAGACGCTCAGCACGACCCCCTTCGTGCGTAACCGCTCCTCGTCCCCGGCCAACAGTAGGTCGACCATGAGATGGACGACGTCACGGGGGGTGAAGTGCTCACCCGGGTTCTCGTTCAGCGCCTCGTTGAACTTTCGGATAAGCTCCTCAAAGATCGTGCCCATCGTGAAGTTGTCGATCACGTCCGGGTGGAGGTTCACTTTCGGATCGCCGAACCGCTGCACGACCTGGAACAGGAGCCCCGCCTCGTCGAGCTTGGCGATGGTGTTGTCGAAGTCGAACTTATCCAGCACCTCGCGCATGTTGGGGCTGAACCCGGCGATGTAGTTGCGCAGGTTTTGAGCGATGTGGGGGGCGTCGGCGAGCAGCTTCTCGAAGTCGTAGCGGGACGTGTTGTAGAACGCGAATCCAGAGGCGCGCCGAAGCTGTGGGTCGAGGTTTTCGATCCTGCCCCTGTACTTGGCCTGGACCGCCAGCACCTTCCGCTTCGTGGGGGTCAGCACGCAATCGAGCCGACGCAGCACGGTGAGCGGCAGGATCACGTCCTGGTACTTGCCTCGCTTGAAGGTGTCGCGGATCAGGTCGGCCACGCCCCAAATGAAGCTGGCGATCTTGCTGTGGTTCATATCGGGTCCATTCCGAATGTAACACCCTGCCCGCCCACGCCCAACGGTTCGACGACAGCGAACCATTGGCGTGCACGACTTACCCTATTGAAATCGTCGCCCGAGTGCTCCTAGGAGAGAATCTCGTGGATGGTTGCTATTCCATGGGATACGGCGCCTCGGTACCTTGGTGCAGCCTAACCGAACTCGGGGAACCAGGCGGACATTTAACAGGAAAAGTGAACCGCACCGGGTTTCCCTCGAGGGTGGCGAACTCGACGTCCTCAGGACCACGCCAGGGCCCGCGTCGATGGGTCACCTCGGTCTTGTAGAGGCCGATGATGGATTCAGCCAAAGCGTTATCGTAAGAGTCGCCTCGGCTGCCCTATCGCAAGCTCCATCTGTGTGTCGACGAGCAGAGTGGCGAAGTCGTCGCCGGCGAGCTGACGAGCAAAAGAGCCCGCGATTCATCGCGGGTTGCATCGCTTGTCGGACAGATCGACAGTCCCATCTCATCGGCCAGAGCTGACACCGCATACGACGCCGGCGGCGTCTATGAGGCAATCGAGAATCACAGCGCTCATCGCTCGCCGAGGGTGCTGATACCGCCGCGCAAGGGCGCCCTGCTCGCATCGGGGCCGGCGAGCAACCGACAGCGCAATCGCAACATTGCAGCACAAGCTCGGCTCGGCAAACGAAAGTGGCACACAGAATCGGGCTACAGCAAACGGAGCAAAGTCGAGACAACGTTCCATCGCTACAAGGCTATCGTGGGCTCAGCGATGCGAGCGAGAGGGTTGGCGGCACAGAGAGTTGAGGCAAGGATCGGGTGCAAGATTCTCAACACCATGACGGCGCTCGGGATGCTTGATAGCGAGATGATCGGATGATGGGAGTCGGGGCCAAGCGAGCTCTCGGCCTCTATCGGAGTTGTGCACCAAGGCAGCAGCAACTCCAGTTCAACGCCGCCGAAGGGCTTGAACAGTTCGTGGATCGCCGTCCCTAGCCCCTCCGCCGGAGCGGGCTCCCGATCAACCGCCTCGGCCAGGATCAGCCGTGCCTCCTCTTCCATCGACCGGCCGTTGGCGGATGCGCGAACCCGAAGACGGAGCCTGGAGGGCATAAGTGGCCAGCCCGATGGCCACCACATGGTCGTTGCCCCCAACGACCTCGAGCCGGCAGGTGGCGAGCGAGCGTCCCTTGCGGACGACCTCTCCGATGGCGAGCAGGTCTCCCTGGACTCCCGCCAGCAAGCTCATCTTGAACTCCACCGTCTTGACCGTGGAGCCCGGCGAGACCGAACCCACCGCGAAGTTACCCGCCGTGTCCGCCAGCAGACCGATGAGACCCCCGTGGATGACGCCATGCCCTTCTTCGAACTCGGCCCGAAACGGCAACCGCACGCGTGCCACGCCGTTCTCGCAATAGCCGAGTGTCATGCCCAGGTAGCGGCTGATCGGGGCCGCCTCGAAGAGTTGCTTAAGTTTCTTGAGATGCGCGGGCGTGGAACGTTCCGTCGTTTCACCCACCCGCTGGTGGCGGACACCTTCGGGCAGAGGAACCGGCTTGGGCTCATTGAGGGGAGCCGAACGAGGCCGTACGGCGGCTTTCTTGCTAGCAGGCCTCGAAAGGATGTCTCTCTTCCCTGGTCCTTCTTTCATATCGAGACACGCTCCACGATGTTGCGAGTGACGTGCTGTCTACACCGGTCATAGATCCGTGTGGCCCGAGGGGTTGGAGTGTCCGGCCAGATACTGCACGTCCTCCAGGGGCACGTTCTGGCTGAGTATATCCGTGATCTCCATCACGAGGATGAATAAATAGAAGGCACAGCGTCTAAGCTGCTGATTTGTGGTCTATTTCAAAAGGGCCGAGTTTTGGCACAGGACGGGATGCGGAGCAGGCGGGCTACCGAGGCCCTATCATCATTACTGCCATTACTACCGGAACACAGTCCGTCTAAAAAGCGACGCACCGAGGCGAGCTCTTGCATCGTCGGAGTATGGGCCAGCGAGGCCGGGAAGGTCGTGGCATCCACATGCTGTCGGATGAGATGCACGACGGTCTGTTCGAGCATCGGGGCGGGCAGGCGCTAGCCGGAGAGGTCCTTTTGGCCACTGTGCTGGATGAGACGCCGGGAGACGTAGTAGCGGAGCCGTTGCCCGTTTTTCTTTTTGGTGTGGCTCGGCGTCAGCCGGTCCCCGGTCTCGTCGAAGAGCTTGCCTGAGTAGATACGTTCGAGTGCCGTCCAAGCCGCCCGTGGGTTTCGTATCGACGTGGCATTGACCTCGGCTGGCGGCCCATCGAATCCTCGCTTCCCGCGGATCCGGTCATCGACCCTCCACAGGCCGACGTCGAACTCGACGTACTATTTGCACCATACGGACAGCGGATGAATAAATAGAAAGCACAGGCGATGCCGTTCGCCGACTGATGGAGACCAAGAGCGAGCGTGGCCGCGGCCGCAGATTGGCTTACGGCGTGACCTCGTGAGGTCAAGTGACATTCCGTCTGTCAGTTGGACCGTGACCATCGGACTTGTCCGTTCGGAAAGCGCCAGGCCATCCGCCGTGCCGTCCGATGGTTTCGTCGATTTCGGCCATCAGGCGGCGAGTTTCGCCGAGGGCGGCGACGATCTTTCGGTAGTGATCAATGTCGTCCTCGGAAAGCGTGCGGCCCTTCCGGTCCTTGAGCCACTTGTGGCAAACCTGGTAGCCGCCGATGTGGAAGTCCCAGACCTCCTCGGGCACGCCCTGGAAACCTATCGTGCCGGGCTTCGTCGCGCGGTGGCCCTCGCGCGCACTGGTCTTGCCGGCATCGAGCCAGACGGTGCCGTCCGACCAGCCGACGCGTCCGACTTTTGGGTTCCTGGGGCCGGGGTAGCTGGTGATGGGCTTACCGAGCTTCGGAGATTCGAGCAGGTGGAGGGCCAGCAGGTCATGGCCGGCCTCCGCCAGCCTTCGGAAGAGGTCGACACTTTCGGGCAGAGGCACCCGGGGAAAGTCGAGCTTGAGTGGGGCCTTGTAGCGCTCGCGGTAACCGGGACTGTGGAACACCGCATAGATGTAAGTAACTACGTCCTCGGGGCCGAAGGTCTTCCCTAGATCGCCGCGGCCGTCGCTGACGAATCGCAGTTCGGTGGCGGCTGCTAGCTGCTCGACAAACCCCAAGTCCAGGTTCGGCGTGCGACCACCTTTCCCCTTGGACCAGCGGCTGAACAGCGACGCGTCGGCCTTGCCGACGCCGGGGTAGAGATAGATTGGAAGGACGAACCCGTTGTTCGAAGTCTTAGGTGACATACAGATGACTTCAGCGATGTTCCGAGTCACCTGAGCGTGCTTAAAGACCTCCCCTTTCGTCATGCGGGAAGTAATCAGTGCGAGATTCCCCCCCGCCAGCATGTGCGGCATCGCCTCGGTCCGAGGCCAATCGACCATCCAGGGAACGTAGTACATCTCACGGATGTCGAACGGGCGATAAAGCACCGGGACATACCGTCGGTCCCACTGGCGGTCTTTGCGGATCTTCCGCCGAGCCTCGGGTAGTTTCCAACCCCTGGAATCCCCTGGCGGATACTTCTTGGAGCCCTTTCCGGCGAAGTATTTCTTCCGGATCGCGTCGTCGGACAGGGACTTGGAACGGAGGTTCACGATACGACTTCGAAGAGATTCCGGGTCCAAGTCGATTACAAAGCCGTCTCGTGCCGTGACGATTCCGGTCACGTTCACGGGCATGACCTTGTTGATCGCCTGCCAATCGTAGTAACTGTCAGCGCCCGTGTCGTCGAACGGCTTAAAGAGGTAGAAGGACGCGCCGGGGGTGAGCTCAGTCCATTCGGTATCGCCGGAGTCATGACCCAGAAGCCAGCCGTACTTATCTTCCCGCTCGCCCCAAAGATCGGAGTGGCTGACGCGTGCGGCCGCCGAGCCAAGCTTCGTGAACAGCCCGATCGCTACGCCTTGCTGGATGTTGAACACGTTGACGTCCCGCCCCCCTCCCGGCGCAATCTCTTTTTTCTTGAGGTTTCCGTGGAGGTCGAGCACACGAACCCGGTGGAAAGAGCGCATCAGAGACCAGCGCATGCCGCGGAACGTGGGGTTGTCGATGTACCCGTGGTTACTGATGTAGCCGTGAATCCCGACGCTCGTACGGTCCAGAAGCCACTGGGAGAGCCGAACGAACTTCACGTAGTCGTCTTGCAGCCACACTTTCCGTTCGCCCAGCGGTTCCCCATTAACGTGGTAGTAGCTCTCGGTCTGGATTCCATCGGGTAGCCGACCCTTCAGGAGGCCGTCTATCCAGGGCCCCTTGTTCGAAGAAAGGCCTGAATAAGGCGGATTTCCAATCACCACCGTGAACCGCTGCTTTCGCTTGATCTCGTTGACCGCCTTGGCCTCGTGCGCCAGCGCGGGCAGGAAGTCGAGCATGAGCTGCTCGTCCCCCGCTGGCTCCAGCGCATTCGTCAGGTACACCCGCGCCCGCTCGTCGCTTGCGAAGCGGTAGCCGGCCTCGAAGAGCTTGAGGCCGATCTTGAGATGGGCGATGGCGTACGGGGCCATCAGCAGCTCGTAGCCGTGCAGGCGCGGCAAGAGGTGCCTCGGGACGTACTCGTTCCAGAGCGCCTGGATCTTCTTCTCGCCGTGACCCTGGACCTTCCACTTCTCGACCATCGTATTGTGAACGAGGTCGATGACCTCGACGAGGAAAGTGCCGGTTCCGGTGGCCGGGTCGAGGATCTGGACAAAGGCCTGATCGGGCGAGGTGCCTTCCGGGATTTCCAGATCTTCGTGGCGCCTCGCCATCTCGCTCCAGGTCGTGGTGTCGGCGAGGCCATCCTCTAGCCCAAACTCCTTGCGCAGCAGCTCGTCCACCGAGCGCACGATGTAGGAGACCACGGGGCGCGGGGTGTAGAAGACGCCGCGGCTCACCTTCTGCTTCTTGTCGTAGGCGGCGAGGAAGTGCTCGTAGAAGTGAATGACCGGGTCTTCCTGGGGGTTGCGGTCGCTGAAGTCGCGGACCACCTCCCCCATGTTGGCCCGGTCGAGGAGCTCCACCACCTCGGAGACGCCCAGCTCGTCGAAGTCGATGCCTGACCCGCCGGCTTTGCCGCGGCGTCCGCCCACGCGCAGGAAGGTTTCCATCATCTCCCGGAGGAACGGGTTCGTCCGCATGTGGGCGGCGAAGTCGTCGGCGGTACGCCGCGCGGGATCGGTGATACGGGCCGAGAGCAGGCCGTAGGCGATGGTCTGGGCGTACATGTCGGCGAAGCCGGCCTTGTCCAGGGCGTGGACGAGTGCGGTCTGGAACGCCTTCATGAGCTTCGTGAGCGGACCAGTCTCGGTCTCGATGGCGAGCGCCGTCCGGATGCGGTCGCGGATCGCGCGGGCTAGCTCGGCCAAGCGCTCGGAGAGCTCCTTCGAGGTGGTGGTGACCTCGCGGTGGCACAGCTTAAAGGCGTCGCGCCAGCGCTCGCGCCAGGCGTCGGTGTCTTCCTCGTCATCGGGCCAAGCGAGGTGGTCGCTCAGCTCGCGGGCGACGGCGTCGAGGTGGAGCGGCGTGTCTAGGTTGTCCCATCCGAGCACCTTGAGGGTCGGCAAGTCGTGGCCGTCCTGGGGCTTCGAGAAGTGGGCGAAGGCGATGCGGCGCTCCTCGCCCTCGCCGTAGTTGGACACGAAGAGCAGGTCGTCGTCGGCCCAGGCTTGGCGCTCGGACTTGTTGGCCGAGGCGCGCTTTTTGAGCGCCACCTGGCCGAGGATGCGGCGCAGCGCCACCACGGGCAGGCGCTTCGGCTCGAACTTGATGAAGAAGATGCCCCAGGGCTGGCCCGGCACGAGCGGGCGTAGGCGCTTGATCTCCTGGATCTTGGCCGCGTTCTTCGCGTCGATCCCGAGCTCCTCCGGGGTGTACTCGAAGGTCAGCTCCTCGAAGTCGTCCGCATCGATCGGCCAGCCGAGCTCGTCGCGCAGGTAGGCGATAAGCTGGTCGAAGCGGCGGATGCGGGCGAGGCGTTCGCGGTGGTCGGTCGGCATCGGTTCAGCCCTCGTTCAGTTCCATCCAGCAGCGAAGCTGCGGCTTGACGCCGACGGGGGCGTCCACGCGCTTCAGGTAGCTGTTCTTGATGTGCCTCTCGATCTGCTTGCGGATGTGGAGGAGCGTCTTCTCCTCCGTGGTGCAGCGCCGGGACGTCTCGGGCTTCGAGCGGATGCTCGCGACGATCTCGCCCGGCTCTTCGAGAATGGCTTTGCGTTCGAGGTCGTAGAGGTACCAGCGGGTCGTGCCCGCCGCCTCGGTGAACTCGCCCGCCTCCTTGTCGAGGGCGGGAAGCGTGTAGCAGAAGAACACGCCGCGCGCCCCTTGGGCCACGCGCTTACGGCCGCTGAAGGTGGCGCCGGGCAGGCGCTTGAGGCATGCCTCCAGTTTGGGGTCGGCCTGAAGCAGGGCCTGGTACTCGAGGTGCATGTCCTCGACCGCGGTCTTGGTGCCCTCGTAGGTGTGATTGAACTCTTTGAGCGCAGCGAAGTTGTCCTGGGGAGTCAGGAGCTTTTTTCCCTCGATCCCGAGCGTTGTCGAGATCAGCAGCGTCTTCTGCGTGACCTTGGTGTAGAGCGTGAGGATCGCGTTCAGCTCGGCGGGCGGCAGGAAGTTCCAGAAGCTCACCGTCCCGCGGGAGCCGGCGACCTCCGGGTGGTCGGCGACCAGTCGTTTCTCGATTTCCGGATTCATGCGCCGATCCACGCGGCCGATGCGCTGCATCAGACGAACCGGGTTCCAGTGGATGTCGTAGTTGATCATTCGCGACGCGTCCTGGAGGTTCAGGCCCTCGGACAGGACGTCCGTGGAAATGAGGACGCGGATCTCCGTGCGGCCTTTCTCCGCAAGCTCTGCCGAGGAGAGGCCGTTGTAGTAGGGCGAGAAGCGCTGGATGACGTCGGCGCGGTTGCCTTTGGAGGCGCTGTCGACCTGGGCGACGCCGTCAATGCCGGCTTGATCGAGTTGGCGCTTCAGGTAGCGGGCGGTGTCGGCGAACTCGGTGAAGATGAGGATCTTCTGGTCGACAAGCTCTTTTGCCTTGAGCAGCCGGCTGAGCTTCTGGAGCTTGTCGTCGTGCTTGGGCTCGAACTTCCTGGCCTCGGCAGTGAAGTACGCAAGCTGGTCGAGATCACGAAAAGTTTCCGTGATCATGGCTGGTACATCAAACTGTTTTCTGTCCAGCCTTTTAACAGCGTTTAGCATCTCCGGGGGAACGATGTCTTCGTCCTCCGACTCGTCTCTGTCCTGACCCCAGAACTCGAGTTGCCGACTACGTGCGTAGCCAAGGATCTCAGCGTTGTCGGATTTCCAGTGCTCAAGCTTCTTCTTCTCCGCAGCGGTCTCGCTGTGAACCTCGAGGAAGGCCAGAAGCTTCCGGAGCAGCCGGTCGCAGGAGAGTTCGAACGCGACAACGGAGCTTTCGAAGCGCTTGAGGAAGTTCGTACGGATCAGGCCAACGACTTGCTTCTGCCGGTTCTGTTCGAACGGATCGATGCTTGTGTCCGGTCCCTTGTACCAGGCGAGTGGGTAGTACATCGGGAGCGCGAACAGCGGGTTCAGCCGCGTGAACGCGTTCTCGAACATGTCGAGCAGCCGCCCGTAGGTCTTACGAATGGAATACGCGGCTACCTGCGGCGGCTTGCGCTCGGGGAAGGCGACCGTCTTCCCAGTCTCGCGGATCTGGCTTTCGCGCGCGTAGGCGCGGCTGCGCTGCACGACGAGGTGGCGGAAGATCTGGTCGGAGAAGAGGATCTCATGCGTCTCGGTCAACTGTTCGGAGACATCGGTCAGGTCGTGTCCGACTCGATTACGCAGGGCCTTCTCCATCTGGTTGAAGTGCGCGCGCAGGTTGTTGACGCCCAACGTGCGGGCGAAGTACGTCTCGTCCCGGCGCGTGAACAGCTCGGCCATGTGCCGAAAGTAGTGGATGAAGCAGGTGGCAAGAAACCTCACGGACATGTGGGATGGTTTCCTCCTTGGCAAGCGATACCTCATCCATGTCTTTACGGCCAGGTCCTCAAGACGCGCAGGAACGATCGTATCATCAAGGTCGAACGCAGAGCGCTGCACGGAGCCGCGTGGCGATTCGAAGACGCGCTCAATAACTCCGAGGACTCCTCGACATTGAACACGGCGTTCATCGAGCGGTTGAATCTGGCCATCCGGCAAAGCTCGGCATACCTTTCGAGACGAACGCTTTCCCACGCTCGCTCGACGGAGAGGCTCGATGAGCACCTGGAGTTGCTCCGTTGCTATTACAACTTCGTCCGACCGCACGGAGCTCTGAAGTTCGGACGTGAGATCCGAACTCCGGCTATGCAAGCCGGTCTGACCACGCGACGGCTCACCTTTCGAGACATCTTCTTCTTGGCGACGACGATTCCTTTGTGGTCGCGGATCGAGGTTTTCCTTCTCAGTTGGGCGCGTAACCCGGTCTCTTCCGCACCTGTTACCACTGCCCGCAGCCGCGTAGCAACAACTTGATGGCGGAAGCACCAAACGGGGAGAAACAGATAGGCCGCGCCTACGGAGCACCGCGCCAGCCCTCGACCCTACCAACCCAGGACCCACCGGCCATGGCTCATGCTATTATCACGCGCTTAATGAGAGTTTCGAAGGTCGTTTTCTTCGCTATTTGTTGTGCGTCGTCGGCCTCGGCGTGGGATCGCGTGGGACATCTCGTTGTGGATGCTATCGCGTGGGAGCACATGAGCGAGCCCACGCGCGAGCGGGCAGTCGAGATTCTTCGCGCTGCGCCGAGAGACGCCGGCCTCGCGCTATCGGGGTTCGGCCCGCGAGAGCTCTTCGTCCGCAGCGGGTACTGGCCCGACGTCGTGCGCGATGAGGCGTGGCCGGTGCGCAAAGAAAAATACGATCACCAGACGTGGCACTACGTCAATCATTTCTGGCGAGAAGACGGTACGCCGCTACCGGAGATGGGGCTGAACGGTGAACTCCTCGAACGACTCGAGGCGCTCGCGGGCACCGTCCCCGACGCTGTCGAGCTCGCGTGGTTGCTCCACCTCGTCGGTGACGTTCATCAACCGCTTCACTCGAGCGCGCTGGTCACCAACGCCGAACCGCACGGCGATCGCGGAGGGAACGATTTCGTGCTCGACGACCCGGAGTCCTGGGGGAACTTACACGCGTTTTGGGACTCGATACAGATGCGCGCCCGTCGCAAGCACCACAGCGAAGGCTATCCGGCATGGGTCGACCGGATCGCGGGCGAGATCACAACGCTTCATTCACGCGCAACGCTCGCGAGCGAGATGAGCGTTCAAGGATTCACCGACTGGTCCAAAGCCGGCGCCAAGCTTGCAAGGACGCGCTTGTACCCGTCGTATCTTGTTCGAGATGCGCGGCCGCCGAAGCAGTATCAGGACGAAGCCCAAGAGGTCGCCGATCGGCAGATGGCGCTCGCCGGGTACCGGCTCGCGGCGCTTCTGAATGGGCTCCTTCGCTAGGGGGTGCTTGCGCTGTTTGCTGTTGGTGATGTGTACGCATCCCTTTGCAAAAAATGGGCTTACGCTTCATTTAGCGCGTAGCGAAGGTCGTGAGCCCTATTTGGGCGGTAATTTAATGCACCGTAAAGTCTTAGCGTCATCTCACCAACACTTAATGGCGGAAGCACCGGTCTATTTCAAAAGGGCCGAGTTTTGGCACAGGACGGGGTGCTGAATTGAAATTGAAATATCCGACCATCCGAAACGGCTGTCCGTGCCCTTGCCATGCTGACAAGCTGGCGTGGTGTGGGCGATGCCTTGACCGCCATCGACCGACTAAGGGTAAAGACGAGGGAGACGAGTCCGGGTTCGTCGATACCTCCACGGTGATAGGTGCAGGTGTTCCGGTGGCAAGGCGCGATCTAAGGAGATCATCGTCTCCCACGAAAACAGGCTTGCACATTCGCCGTCTAAAAGCTCTGTAAAGGTCCGCCCTTGCCATACCCCTCTGGCGGCTCACGGACCGCTTAGCAAAATCAAATATAACAAAGGCTTACGGGTGGAAAATCTCATGGCTAAAATGACCAATTGGTTGCGGAAGGCGATCGAATCGTCGAAAGTTCAACCTCTTGAAGTCCGGGAGGACGTGGCCATGGTCCATATCAATGCGAGCGCCGGCTATTGCCCAGGTTGAAAGCTATCGCGATTCCAACTCCGCGTTGATTGAGCGCCTGCGACCACGAACGCGGCTGGCGATTGATTCCGCGAAGCTGGTCGAGATTGGTCCTGACGTTTGGCTTCGAGCGCACACCGTCCAAGAGAAAGGTGGCTCCGTGTTCAATTTTCAGATATGGCTAGCGCCCACGTCCGAGGATACGGCTCACATTGCGGCCGGCGTTTTCTTCAGTCGGCCAAGTCCGATTTGCTCCGGGCGATTTACTAACGTGAAGGATCTCGATCGGGATTACGCGCTCGGGTGGGAGTCGGCCGTCGCTTGGAGCTTTTTGGTTTGGAGCGATACACCCCTGTACTTCAACGATCCTGGCATGGTGAAAAACTAAGGTGCCTGCTACCCCGTCCTGTGCCAAAACTCGGCCCCTTTGAAGTAGGCCATAAATCAGCAGCTTAGAGTCTGTGTTTGCGACCGGGCCAAGGGCCGTAGGCTTTACAATCGTCTGACCAGAGGGTGTTATCTTCAGATCCATGATGACGTACCACGCGCAATTCCTACTGCTCGTTCTAGCTGGCTGGGTCAACCGCCAGCAGCAGGATGTGATCGACTACCAGCAAGAGGAGAACCGTGTGCTCCGAGCCGGGCTTCGGGGCAAGCGTCTCAGGCTCTCGGACGACGAGCGGCGCAGGCTCGCGGTCAAGGCCCAGGCTTTGGGCCGCGAGGCGCTGGCCCAGATTGCGTCCGTTGCCACACCCGCTTACGCTTCTGCGCTGGTACCGCCACCTCATCGCAGCCAAGTACGATGGCAGCAAGAACCGGAGTCCAGGCCGACCTCCGACGGCGAAGGACATCCGTGAGCTCATTGTGCGCGTGGCGCAGGAGAACCCGACATGGGGATATACGCGCCTGCGAGGCGCACTCAAGAACCTAGGACATGAACTCGGACGCAACACTATCAAGAGGCTCCTCGCCGACCACGGTATCGCTCCTGCCCCGGAGCGGGGCAGGAGCATGTCGTGGAGCACCTTCATCAAGGCTCATTGGGGCGCCATCGCTGCGACAGACCTGTTCACCGTCGAGGTTGTGAACCCGTTCGGGCTCGTCCGCTACCATGTCCTGTTTGTCATCGATATCGCCACTCGCTGCGTGTGCATCGGTGGGATAACGTCGGACCCCAACGGGGAGTGGATGAAGCAGGTGGCAAGAAACCTCACGGACATGTGGGATGGTTTCCTCCTTGGCAAGCGATACCTCATCCACGACCGGGACCCGCTATTCACCGAGGCGGTACGTGGGCTGTTGAGAGATTCAGGCGTGAAGCCCCTTCGCCTTCCCGCTAATAGTCCGAATCTGAACGCATGTGCGGAAAGATTCATTCTCTCCATACGTCGAGAGTGGCCGCAGAAAAGTCCTTCTCAGTCCACGCTGATCGTGTTCTCGCTGCTGTACTTGCCGCGTGGCCCAGGGAATTTGAAATAGGTGAACAGGGAAATGTCACGAGCAGCACGTGAGGGGTTCCATTCGAGCACACGAATGGTTTTCTGCCCCTCTCCGGTCAAAAGAGCTCCATCTCCGCCCCCGGGAGTTCACTTCGGCGATGGCGAGCACGTTACCCTCGAAGAGCCCGGCCTCTGCCAAAGCATAACGATTACTGTGGAAGAAGGTTAGAACCGTAATATTCGATGTTGGGTGTCCCTCCGCCGAGCCTGGCGGAGGGACGATCTAGCTAGCCGTCCAACGAGGCCCGCAAGAACCAGTCGTGCTTCTCGAACTCGGTGATGATGGAGGTCAACAGATCGGCGGTATCGGTATCGCCTGTGTCGTTGGCAATTTCGCGCGATTCGCGTAGACCGATCAAGTAGGCTTCGATCCGATCCGCCAGCAACTTCACGTGCTCCATATCGCGGGTCGTGTCTCGAGGGTATTCGGTCAGTGCCGACGCTCCGGCGACGTGCCGGGCGGTTCCGTACGCTTGGCCGCCGAGAGTGACCGCGCGCTCGGCAACGGCATCGTTGTGGTTGGCGAGGCTGACCGCGAACGTCTCGAACAGGGGATGGAGCGACGGGAACTGAGGTCCCCGGATGTTCCAGTGCGCGACTTTGATGTGGCTGTGCAGATCGAGTCCGTCCGCGAGCCGTGCGTTCAGGCTCTCGATGACACGGCGGCGTGCTTGTTCGGATAGCATGCTCGGGCTTGGGTACATCATCTCTTGGTGTCTCCTTTCGTCGTTTTCCTGACCCAAGGATGCCAGTAATCCGCTGATTCGTCCAAGATATCGTTCAGATTATTATGATAGTGTGTATCTATCATGATACTGAGCTGTGCCTTCTATTTATTCATCCGCACGCCCCGAACCTGATCGGTCTCCGATCTGCCGGGACTATGCCTGCATGATTTCGTCGTTTGTTCGCGCTCGGCCCTGGGCACGGCCGCAAACACAGACTCTAAGTTGCTGATTTATGGGCTATTTCAAAAGGGCTGAGTTTTGGCACAGGACGGGGTATACTACGAAACGGAGCAGCTATCGAGTCGAACCAGCAGGGGGTTGAGCGAAACGAAGCAAACATCAGCGCAAATCAGCAAGGCATTTCCAACAACCGAGTGGACATCGACGCGAATCTCCGACAGGTCACTAGTCTGAGCCAGAACATGGATGTTCTTCGATCTGACGTTGACCAAAACAGGGCGGGCGTCTCAATCGCCATGGCGATTGAGAGTATCCCGTATTCGGTGGCGGATCGATTCTCGATTGGCATCGGGCTCGGAGCGTTCGGAGAAGAGACGAGCTTTGCCGCGGGCGGACAATTCAAGCTCAACGGCTGGATTTTTCTGAGAGGGGGTTTTCTGAGAGGGGGGATCGCCAAGAACGGCAGCGACACCGGTTATGGTACTGGTGTCGGGATCGGGTCCTGAGTAAACTTAAATATATAATCCCCTTTGAAATAGACCACAAATCAGCGGCTTAGACGCCCTTGGAATCCGCGGGTGCTTCCGCCATTAAGTGTTGGTGAGATGACGCTAAGACTTTACGGTGCATTAAATTACAGCCAAAATAGCGCTCACGACCTTCGCCGCGCGCTAAATGGAGCGTAAGCGCTTTTTTTGCAAAGGGATACGTACACATCACCAACAGCAAACAGCGCAAGCACCCTGAAACTTGACAATACCCCGGTTCCAAACGAAACAGGCCGTCGGCTTTTCTAGCGACAAATGGAGCGACAAATGGAGCGACAAATGGAGCGACAAATGGAGCGACAAATAGTGACACGTTGCAATCACAGGCCGGGTTTCCTTTCGCTGGTGCTGGTTTTCGCTGCCGTCGTGTACGCGCCCGGCGTCGCCGACGCCCAGGACGCGACGATCTCCGGGACGGTTACCGACGTCACGGGCAGCATTCTCCCCGGCGTCACCGTGGAAGCGCGGGACGCGGCGGGCAGCGGGCAGGTGACCGTCACCGACGGGACTGGCCAGTTCACGTTCAGCGGTCTCGCCTCGGGGATGTACGACGTGACGTTCACCCTCTCCGGCTTCACCGCGCCCGCGCAGGTGGTGGAGGTGAGCGCCGGCGCCACGGCCTCCATCAACGTGGAGATGGCGGTCGGAGGATTCGAAGAACTGGTGGTCGTTGTCGGGACCCGTGCCCAGCCGCGGTCGGTGACCGACTCGGCCGTGCCGGTCGACGTTATCCGAAGCGAGGATTTCGTCAGCCAGGGCAGTACGGACCTGGCCGAGCAGTTGCGGACCGTAGTCCCCTCGTTCAACATCAGCATTCAACCGATCAGCGACGCGGCGACCATCGTCCGGCCAGCGTCCCTGCGCAATTTGGCGCCGGATCACACGCTGGTCCTAGTCAACGGCAAGCGCCGCCACCGCGCGGCGGTCATCACCTGGCTCGGCAACGGCATCGCGGATGGTTCGCAGGGACCGGATCTCTCCGTCATCCCCTCGATTGCGATTCGGCAGGCCGAGGTGCTGCGCGACGGCGCAGCGGCGCAATACGGCTCGGATGCCATTGCCGGCGTCATGAACTTCCAGCTCAAGGATGCCCGTTCGGGCGGCAGCCTGGAGTTCCGCACAGGCGCCTACCTCGATGCGAACCCGGGTAGCCTGTCCACCTGCGGGGAGGGCATCATCGGCGACATCAAGCATTCCTGCAACGGGATCGGCGGCCGGGGGCAGGCGTTCACGGTCGCCGGGAATGCCGGACTGCCGCTCGGCAGGAACGGGTTCGTGAACCTCAGCCTGGAGTACGGCAACGCCGGGCCGACCAACCGCAGCATTCAGCGCACGGATGCGCAGAACATCATCGAGGCCGGCAATACGAACCTGCGCAACCCGGCCCAGGTCTGGGGATCGCCGAAACTCGAGGACGACCTGAAGCTGTTCGTTAACTTCGGTCATCTGTTCGCGAACCAATGGCAATTTTACGGCCACACCAACTACGCGAGCCGCACGGTGACTGGCGGCTTCTACTTCCGGAACCCGCATACCCGCGGCGGGGTCTTCCGCGGCCCCATGGTCGACGGCCTCCCGACCCTGCTCGTCGGCGACCGGGTCTGGGCCGAGACTGGCGTCAAGGGCGCCGGCGGCTGCCCCGCGGTCCCGATCATCGGCAACGTCCCCGATGCGGCCGCCCTCCAGCAGGTCGAGGCCGACCCGAACTGCTTCACGCTCCACAGCCGGTTCCCCGGCGGGTTCACGCCGCAGTTCGGCGGCGACCTCATCGACCATTCGGTAGTCGCCGGCCTGCGCCGGCTCTCAAGCACCGGCCTCAACTGGGACGCGAGCATCAACATCGGCACCAGCCAAGTCGATCAGTTCATCGTTGATACGGTCAACGCGTCGCTCGGCTACGACACGCCGACGTCGTTCAAGCCCGGCAGCTACCGGCAGCACGACGTCAACGTCAACTTCGACGTCTCGTACCCGGTCAGCGACATGGTGAACGTCGCGGGCGGCACGGAGTGGCGTGACGAGCAGTTCACGATCGGCGCGGGCGGGCAGCCGTCGTGGGAGATCGGCCCGTATGCCGCCCAGGGCTTTAGCTCCGGGTCGAACGGCTTCAACGGTTACCGAGCTGACACGACGGCGGGCAGCTGGAACCGCAGCAACGTGGCGGTCTACGGGGACGTCGAGTTTAACGACCCGGGCGGCCAGTGGACGGTCGGCACGGCCGTCCGGTTCGAGAACTTCGAGGACTTCGGCACAACGACGAACGGCAAGCTCGCGGCGCGCGTCGGACTGACCGACGCGTTCTCGCTGCGTGGCGCCGTGAGCAGCGGGTTCCGGGCACCGACCCCAGGGCAGCAGCACGCGTTCAACGTGACGACTGCGTTCATCGGCGGGCAGTTGACCAACAACGGCGTCGTCCCGGCTACCTCCGCGGTGGCCGTCGCGCGGGGCGGCGGGCAGCTCCAGCCTGAAAAATCACTCAACGTCAGCGCGGGCGTGGTCTTCGAGCAAGGCCCATTCACTTTCACCGCCGACTACTTCCGGATCAATATTGACGATCGTGTCGCCTTGGCGCAGGAAATCGCACTGTCGGAGCCCGAGATCCTGACGCTGCTCGAGGAAGGGATTCCCGAGGCGCGGAATTTCCCCGTGTTCCGGTTCTTCCTGAACGACTTCTCGACGACGACCCAGGGTCTCGACTTGATTTCGAGCCTAGCGGTCGGGCGCACGACGGTCAGCGCGGTCTTCAACTACACGGACACAGCAGTCAAGAATATCGAGAGCGCCGTGATCGATGAATTCCGTATCAACACGCTGGAACGGGGATTGCCGAATACCCGATGGAACGTCAGCACCATCCACCGCGCCGACCGGTGGAGCCTGATGGGCCGGCTGAACTACTTCGGCCAGTTCTGGGACAGCGAAGATGGACGGAATGCCGTCGATGTCGCTGGCGGACCGGCGGAGTCCTGGCTGTACCCTGCCTATTCAGGCAAGGCGTTGCTTGACCTCGAACTCGGCATTCCGTTCGGCGATGCCGTCACCCTGGTGGTCGGCGGTGAAAACGTGCTGGGCACGTACCCCGACGTGAACAGGTTCGGCGTCGACACGGTCGGCAATCAATACGGCCAGTTCTCACCGTTTGGCTTCAATGGCGCCTACTACTACACGCGCCTCAACTACCGGTGGGGAGGCATGTAAGGGGGAGGCGTCCTGTCCAAAAACACAAACGAACTCAAGGCTGGCGCGCCGGGACGTTTCGGATCAGAGACGTCTGAGGCTTGGTTGGCCAATGGAAGCTAGAATCCTCGGTCATGAGGAGGCAGAGCCAGCCCTGAACCTTGTTGGTCGTCGCCATCCCTGGTTGGATCCAGCGTGACCAACAGGCCGCTATCGTTTGTGTTTTTGGACACGACGCTCTCCACGTTCCTAAGACGCCGGTGGCGTCGTCGGATCGACCGGCACGAAGCAGCGTCATATTCGCAGCCCGAGTGACGCGGGGAGAGTAGCAATGAGGACCGCTCTGATCGTGACGTGCCTGCTGGTGGCCCCGTGCGCCGCTAGCGCGCAAGACGGCCGGATAGCGGGCACGGTCACCGACGAAACCGGTGGTGTGCTGCCTGGCGTGACCGTCGCAGCCGCGGGATCCGCGCTGGCCGGCGGCCCGCACGTGGTTGTAACCGATGGGGACGGGAGTTACGCGTTCGAGGCGCTACCGCCGGGCGCGTACACCATCACGTTCACACTGCCAGGCTTCGAGGAGTTGGCGCGTACCGTCGAGCTGGCCGCCGCGTCCGCGCCGACGGTGGACGTCAGCCTGCGGGTCGGCGGCCTGTTCGAGGAAGTGACCGTGACGGTGACAGGCACCGCCATCGACGCGCCCGCGATCAACATGCCCCACGCGGTCGTGGTGGTCAGCCGCGACACGATTGAGCAGCAAGGGTCCACGCAACTCGTCGATCTCTTCAAGAACCTGAGCGTGAGCCACGGCGTGATCGGCGAGCGGAGCAGTTGGTACAACTCCAACCAACCCTCGACACTCACCGAGAACGTGGCCAACGTCAACCTGCGCGGCCTCGGTGCCTCGCGGACGCTCGTGCTGTTCAACGGCCGCCGTCACGTGCCGGTCCCCGCGCGTCTCATCGGCGGGCGTTTCGTCGACGTGAACACTATTCCGGCGATCGCGGTCGGCAGGCTGGAGGTGCTGAAGGAGGGCGCGGCGGCGACTTACGGCTCCGACGCAGTCGGCGGCGTCGCCAACTTCGTGACGCGCGGTGATTTCCGGGGGTTGGAGCTCAACGTCTCGCATGACTACTTCGACAGCGCGGGTGATACGACCGTCGCCGGCATCTGGGGCGGACGGATCGGCAATTCCAGCGTGGTACTCGCCGCGGAACGGGTCGGCCGCCAGGAGCTGCAGATGGCGGAGCGTCCCTGGACTCTTGATCGGCTGAGTACGCACGTCGGGGGGAACCGCGCCGGATGGTCCAGCATCGGGAATCCTGGCACGTTCGCCGTCGGGGCCCCGGTTCCATGGACGGCCGATGTCTTCGATCCCCGGTGCACGGAATTCGGTGGCCAGGACGAGGGCTGGACCTGCCGGTTCCGCTACGCGCCGTACGACAATCTGATCGACGAGCAGCAACAGACCCGCGCCTTCGTCGAGCTCAATGGCCCCCTGAACGCGCGGACTAATTACCACGTCGAGGGTCTCTGGGCCAATGCGACGATTCCGAACTGGTACACGACGCCGTCGTACCCGCCCTTCCCGCTGACGAGCACCACCATCATGGAGGTAGCGCCCGACCACCCGGGACGGCAGGCGTTCTGCTCCGGCTACGCAGGTGACGGGAAGGCCGACCCCAGCAGCGCCTGCGCCAGCAGCGACCTCTGGTATTTCAACGGCCGTCCGTTTGGGAACTCAGGTCCCGGGCGCAGGCTGAGACGAGAGTCCCGAACCCAGCGGATCGCGGGGTCGGTCGACGGCGACTTCCTGCTCGGGGGACGGGATGCTCATTGGGACGTCGGCGTCTCCTACTCCCGGGCCAAGGGCAATCTGAACCTGCCGGCGGTATACACCGACCGGGTCTTCCGGGCCTTCCGCGGCTTCGGCGGGCCGGACTGCGCCGTCGGCGTCGTGGCGGATCAGACCTCCCCAGCCGGCATGGTGCTCGGAGCACTCAACGGCACCGTGGCGGGCCAGGGCCCGTGTATGTATTACAACCCGTTCAGCAACGCCGTCCAGTACTCCGACCAACCGGACTCGCCGTTCGAGAACACGCCGAATCCCGACTACGTCGCCGGCCTGGCGAACCCGGAGCAGTTGCGACTATGGCTCAACGAAGAAGTGAACTTGGTCAGCACGACCGACCTGTTCGTGGCGGACGCCACGCTGAGCGGCAACCTGGTCGAGAACGTGGCCGACTTCGCCGTGGGGTAACAGTACCGCGCGATGCGCGCCGACGGCAATCCAAACGATGCCGGCGACGCCACACTGAACCCCTGCTCGGTGGCGGGCGACGCAGGCTGCGCGGCGGGCGACCGGTTCGGCCCCTACCTTTTCACCAACATCCACCGCCCCTATGACGCGGACCAGCAGGTGCAGCGGTTCTTCGGCGAGGTCGCGCTGAGCGTTGGGCCCAGGGTCGACACGCAGATCGCTGCGAACTACGAGTTCTACAACGTCGCCGGCCGCCACGTCAGTAGCTTCGACCCGAAGATCGGCGGGCGCCTGCAGGTCGCCGAAAACCAAGACTACTCCCTGGCGCTGCGCGGCTCGGTGCAGACCACCTTCCGGACGCCGTCGCTGGACGACCTCAACACCAGCCCGCTGACGACCCTCGAGTGGATCTCGGAGACAGGTGCCTACCAGGCGGTGGATCGTTTCGGGCGCCCTGACCTCCTCCCCGAGCAGGCGTTCACCTACAACGTCGGCGCCGTGCTCTTCCTGGAGGGGAGCATCGAAGCGACGGTCGACTACTGGAGCTACGACTTCGAGAACGTGATCGGCTCGATGCCCTACGATGCCATCACCAGCCTCTACAACAGCGACAATCCGGCGACCCAGGAGGCCGTGTCGCCATTCATCATCTGTCCGGGAGGCAGGGCCTCGGACCTGATGCCTGAGAGCAGGTGCGCCGCCGCAAACCTTGAGCGCGTCCAGATTGACCTCGTGAACTGGCCGGGGCTCACGACCTCCGGGATCGACACGCACTTCGCCACCCGGTTCGACGCGGGACCGGGCCAGCTCTCGGCCAGTTGGGACTCCACCTACACGGTGGAGTACGAGACAAAGGCCCTGATGCTGGAGGGTACGGACCTGACGCTCTACGCCAAGCGGAACACGGCCGGCTACCTGAACTTCGCCCACCCGATCGCGGTGCCGCTGCCCCGCTGGAAGAGCCGGTGGTCGGCTTCGTACGCCTGGAACACATACACTTTCGCGAACTATGTGAGCTACATTTCGTCCTACGGGGACCGTGGCAGCAACACCACCGTCCCCCGCATCGACCCGTTCCTGACATGGGATGCGAGCTTCCTGTGGCGCTTCCCAGGCAGCGGGATCGACATCACGCTCTATGCGCTGAACCTGACCGGCACTTTGCCGCCATGGGCCAACATCGAGCAGTCGTACGACGGCTTCACGCACGACCCGAAGGGGCGCCGGTTCAAGGTGGCGCTGACCTATCGCTTCGGAGACTGACAGCTCCGCCCAGGTGAACCTCTCGCATCAGCTCCGGTGCGTTGAGCCGGCGAAAATTCTTCTCCGCAACCAGAAGCAGTTTGAAGATTGTCGCAGTGGCGGACTCGACTTTCTTGAACCTTTTGGCCGCATCCGTTCTCAATCTCAGTGCAGCGAACGGTGACTCCACGACGTTGCTCGTGCGAAGGTGTTGCCAGTGAGGCTTGGGAAAGGAATAAAAGCTGACCATCCGCTCCCAGTCCTCGTCGAGCACGTGCGCGGCCCCCGGAAGACCCTTGCGCAAGCACCAATCCTGGAACTTGGCCTTCTTCGTCTCGCACTCCTGCAGGCTGGTGGCGTAGGGGATCGCCGTCAACAGCGGCTTGGCCTGCGCCTGGTCCCTTTTCGGAATCCGGTCCAGTACGTTGAGGATTCGGTGGTTCCAGCACCGCTGTTCCTCAGCTTCTGGAAATACGTTTCGGGTCGCGGCCCAGATGCCCGTCACCGATCACCAAACGGGGACATCTCAGACCGCGCTTCTTCAGTCTCCGTAGCAGCGACGACCATGACGCTTAGGATTCTCGATGCCCGGCCTCCAGCGTCAGGACGATTTTCGTCCCGTCGGACAGGCCACCAACCGCAACTAGCACCGCCGCCTTGTCCTTCTCAAGGCCGGCCTTCACGTACACGCCATCTACCCACAGGTACACGAGCTCGAGTTCTTCCAGTGGGCGAGCTAGCCACTGCTCGTACTCTCCCTGCCATTTCTGTTTCAGCCGCGACACCGTGCTGGGAGAAAGTGGAGCGTCCTCCCCTAGAAGCCCGCGGAGCGACAGATCGAAATCTCCGTGAGCTAGTCCATGCAGGTACAGCTCCGGAATCAACTCGCTCACCGTTTCGCTCCGACGCTTGAACAGCGGAAGCACTCGACTTTCGAACCTCTCCTCCACGTCCCGTACTCTCGGCCGGCGAACCGTCACTGTGCCCACGCTCATCGTCAGCTTCCGAGGCTTACCGTATCCATTTCGATAGCCCGCCGTTGTGTCCACGGGCTTCCGTCTCTCCGATTTCTCACGCCCGAGAAGCTCCGTGACTTCGGCTACCATCAGCTCCTGCACCCAATCCTGGATCTCAAGCCTCGCCCACTTCTCCAGCGACTCCCAAGCCACCCTTGACGAGCTCCGTCGTCCTGTGGTCTTTTCCTTCATGGCGGTGTCTCCTTCCGTTGGCCCCTTCACGCCGTGTTTCGTGACGCGGAAGGTTACTCCGCCTTTACTTTATTTCCACACCTTCTGAGGGTAGCTCTGCTGCTGGCGGTTGACCCAGCCAGCCAGAACGAGCAGTAGGAATTGCGCGTGGTACGTCATCATGGACCTGAAGATAACACCCTCGGCCAGACGATTGGAAAGCCTACGGCCCTTAGTCCGGGCGCAAACACAGACACTAAGCTGCTGATTTATGGTCTATTTCAAAAGGGCCGAGTTTTGGCACAGGACGGGGTGGCGGTGGGCGTAGTCTGGAGCTATCCGGTCTCGGCTGGAAACTATGAATAACAGGGAATCTGGGCTATTATTGCGCTGATTGGACCGTCTTCCCACGTGATAACTCTCCAGATTTCAAATGGTTAGCAGGCAATTCCCTGCCTCTTTCAACGCCTTGCGACGGTCGCTTGAGAACCGCGCAAAGCGTCTGGAGGGCGGTCTAAAGCGCCCCCCAGGAAAACTGGTGCGGGACGAGGGACACTTAACCCTAATCGCAAATAAACGTCACCGTGTCTGAGGTCTTTGGCCCCGTGAATAGCACCTTTTCCAGGTTCTGCATACACCGTGCAGAATCACCTATAGTGGCGGCGAGCGGGTGCCCCAGCACGAGCTTCTCGCCTGCGCCCAGTGCGGCTGTTTCGCGTTTTCGTGCTTCGAAGATTTTGCGATTAGGGTTAAAAAAGATGGGAGTGGAATGGTCAAGATCCTCTTACTCGATCTTCGTCGCTTATCACACTCCGCACTTCTCCCACGCCAATTGGTTCCGATTGTCGCCGTGCTGAAGCAACTGAAGGCATGGAAGCGGGAGAGCGGAAAGGCATCAGGCGCTGGACCAGTTTTCCCGGCGGGACTTGAAATGGGCACCGTTCCCCTGTTGACGCGCGACGGCGAGGTCGAGATCGCGAAACGGATCGAGCGCGGTCAACTGCGCGTCCGGCAGGTGCTTTCCAGAACCCCGATCATGATCAAGGAGATCATGAGCCTGGGAGAGGGGCTTAAGAGGGACCCCAACAGCATCAAGGACGTGATCACGTTCACCGAAGACGACCTGACTGAAAGCACGATCGAGAACAAGTACGCCGAGACCATCGCCGGGATCGGAGAGGGCGGGGACCTTCTTGACCGGCCGTTCGGCAATCCCGTGGAACGCTTCGGCCGAGTCGAGGACACGCCAGCTTGACTGAGATGGACAAACTTTCGCTCGCTACGATCGCACGCGCGCTTGACGCGATGCTGGACGATCAGATGACGGCACAGGCGCGTATCGCCGCACATCTTGTGGCCGCGGCCGAAGCGGCCGGGGATGACTCGGCGCGCGTGATCGAGACCCTCGACGCCATCGTCGCGAGCACGGTGCTCGACGAGATCTGGATCACGGACGAGCAGGGCGTAGCCTATCTCACCACCGTCCGGGATGAAACCGGCGCGCTGGTGCCTTTCCGGTTCGGTCTCGATCCCGCGGTGCAGCCGCAGGCCTCGACGTTCTATACCCTGCTTGCATCTTCCCTCGATAGCGACGATGCCGTGACACAGCCGGCGCAGGTGCGGGAGATCGATCACGAGATCTACAAGTACGTCGGAGTCAGCGGTGTCGATCGGCATCGGATTGTGCGAGTGGGCAATGCGCCGGCCTTTGACGAGCAGGACGTCTTGAGCAATGCCTATACCTCGCCGGTCATGACGGCGGTAATGGCGGCCTTTGGCGAGCCGAAGATTCTGAGCAACACCTATACCAGTCGGCTGGCCGAAATAAGGATCGTCCTTGAGGGGATCCTCGGCCAGCAAATGATCGTGCAGGCCACGCTCGTGGATTACTTCGTAGCGGCCGCCGAGGAGGCCGGGTGGCCGACCGAGGAGATCCACGGCAGGCTGCGCCGCATCGTGGACTCCACCATGATAGGCGAGATTCACGTCGTGACCCTGGGCGGCGATGCGGTCTACACCAGCCTTCCGTCGTTCCCCGCGAGCCACTTCCCGGCCGGCCTGCCGCATGCCGATGATCGGGTTCGGCTCACGGAAGGGACGACGCAAGTCGTGTATGACACCGCGCCGCGGGCCTCGGACGGCGCCGTCTACAAGTACGTCACGGTCGCCAGCGCAAACTCTCCACGTTGGGTGCAGGTGGGCCTGCCGATCGCAAGCAGTTCCCCCGTGTCCCTGGGTTCCCCACCATCCGCAGTTGGAAGCGCGGATCCGGAGGTGGAACCGGAAGGTCGGACATAGCTTCGGATGCAAGCATAGATGTCGACCAAAGGATCACCGAACAGAGACGGCCCCGAACGCGGCGGCAATCCAACTCAGTCGCCCAGCGTAAAACACATCTGCGTCTATCTGGCCGGGAACATCGGAAACCGCGAAGAGCATGTCCGACAGGCCGAGACCCTGGGCCGCCTGATGGCGACGGAAGGGATCGGTCTGGTGTACGGCGGGGCGCGGGTCGGGCTGATGGGCGCCCTGGCCGACGCCGTCCTTGCGCACGGCGGCAGCGTCACCGGCGTCATCCCACGACATCTGGAATACCAGGACGTGGCCCACGACGGCCTGAGCCAACTGCATGTGGTCGACACCATGCATGAACGGAAATACAAGATGCAGTCGTTGGCGGACGCGTCGCTGGCCTTGCCCGGGGGCTTTGGAACGATCGAGGAGATATTCGAAGCGCTCACCTGGGCGCAGATCGAGCTGCATGAGAAGCCTTGCGTCTTGCTGAACAGCGACGGCTACTACGACTACCTGTTCAAGTTCCTGGACCACGCGGTCGCCGAGAGGCTGCTGAAGGGGAAAAACCGGGCGTTGGCCCTGCAGGCGCCGACCGCCGAATCGGCGTTGCAGATGATCCGGTCGGCCTGGGCCAAAAAAGAAGATGCCCTGGTTCAGACCTTGCGGGCCTACCGGCGTTGAAGCCCTGATGGAGCGGGGCGCCGGTATCGTAACGCCGGGGCGTGTCGAAGCTTAGGCGAAGACGTCCAGAGCCGCTTGGCACGACTCCTTGATCACGATGATCCGGTCGAAACCGCTGATTCGGAAGACCTCCTCGATGTGTTCCCTCATGGCGCAGAGAACGATCCGCCCCTGGCTCGCCTGCAGCGCCCGTGTGGCGAGCAGAGCGACCCGCAGACCGGCGCTGCTGATGAAGTCGAGACGGCTGAAATCGACGATCAGATGCCGCTCACCGCTGTTGATGTGCTCCATGACGATCGATTCGAACGCGCTGGCGTTCCCGCTGTCCAGGCGTCCGATGGGGAGCAGCACGAGCACATCGTGATGCCGTTCTTCCACAACTTCGATATCCATCGGTGACACCAGCCGGCGTGCGGTGTGGATTCTACCGCATTCCACGCCTGCCGGCACGGAGCCTCATTGAAGCGAGTCCGTCAGAACCGCCAGATCACCAGCAGTTGCGGCACGTTGTCCATCTTCGTCCGCGCCCAGCTTGTTCCGCCAGTACTGGTACTCTATTCCCACCAGCAATTGATTCGCCGCTTCAAACAACGCTCCCAAATCCCAGGTGAGTTGGGGCTGCGCGAGAATCCAGCCCTTGCTCCGATTGCCGAACTCGTCCCTCGTCCCGCCGATGTACTCGGCATGACCGCCAAACAAGAATGATTGGCTGCCGAGCTGAAAGGGGAGCGCCCAACTGACATCGAACATGAAGCTGCTGCTGGTTCGGGGAGCGCCACCTCCCTTGACGCCGCTGTTGGCGTCGATGAAGGCCGTCAAGTCGGTGTTAAAGAACGCGAAGCCCGGCACCTGCCAGGACGCTCGCACGCCGGGCAGGTACTTGAAGACGTCGGCGTCCGCGCCGAAGTTGATGCCGCCGATGAGCGCGATGTCGCGGATCGGCCCCAGCTGAAACTCCGTGCCTGACAGCTTGCTGAAGCTCAGGGTTGGATACCACTCGCCATAGAGGTCCTTGTCGTTGAAACCGTCATGACCGCCATCGTCGAGGATGTCGACAAAAAAGTAGCTGTCTCCCAACCGCCAACTCGTCGCATGCTGGACGGTGAGTATGGAGGTGTATTCCCGTGCACCCGAGAACGGGTTCGTGAGCTTGCCATACTGATAGTGGAATTCGGTTTGTGCGGCTGCCGCCGAGGCAGACGCCAGAACCAGGAACGCACCCAGGACGCATCGCAGCAGGCCCGGTAGATGGGAGTGCACGGTCATGGGGTGTGCCTTCTTCACATCCGTCATTGTCCGAGCCTGATAATCGACGCTATGGCGCCGGGGTGAACCCGCAACGAATCCAGCTGCAGGCAGTGCTTGGGAAATTCATCGATCCGGTTTCGTTCACACCGTATGACTGTGTCTCCGCCTTCCTCCGATAAGCCGCCGCACTGTGCAAGGATCGGGGTGCGGTCAGAACAAATTCATGGAAGCCTTACGGGAGTCCTGGACCGGGATGAGCTGATCGAAGCCGCTGATCATGAAAACTTCATGGATGTGCTCCTGCATGTCGCACAGGACGAGCTTCCCCTGGGTCGCGCTGAGCTTCTTGGCCGCGATGAGAAGCACCCTCAGGCCGGAACTACTGATGAAGTTCAGACGGCTGAAATCGACGATCATGCGCTGTTCGCCTTTGCTGATGTGATCCATGACGATGGTTTCGAATGCGCGTGCGTTCGTGCTGTCGAGCCGGTCGACCGGCAACAGTACCAAGACGTCGTTGTCTCGTTTTTCAACAACTTCAATGTTCATCGATACGCCTCTTCCTCGGGTTGGGAGCAATTCCAGACGGTGTTATTGCTATGCGGGCTTGAGATCGTGCTCCAAGGTCAAACGGTTCTTGCCCCCCACGAACTCGTAGGAGATGCGGCTGGCGAAGTTTTTGACCAGATGGAGGCCCAAGCCGCCCACATTACGGGCTTCCAGCGGCGCCGCGGTGTCCGGGTCTGTGTTGAGGGTCGGGTCGAACGGACTTCCATTGTCCTCCATCGTTAGGATCAGGATATCGCACTTGACCTTCAAGTGGATATCGATCCTGGGATCGACCCCGGCCTCGAAGCTGCCGTGAGTCACGGTGTTCGTGATTAACTCGTCCAGTTCCAGGTTGATGGCGAAAACTTTCAGTGCGGGCACGTTATTGGCCTCTCCGAAATCTTCAACCATGGTCGCCAGATCGCGGAGCTCGGACAGCCGGGCGGGTAGTGTGACACGTAATTCATCAGACATAGTGTTGGTTGCTCCTTGACGATTTAAGCCGTTCTAACCTCCACAGCATTCCGCGTGCGATCACGCAGGGAAACGAACCTTCACGATTCCGTGAAGCTCAGCGGCGCCGCAGGACGAGGCAGGTCATGTCGTCGGCGGCCGCGGTGCCGGCCGAGAAGTTTCCGATCCGGTCCCAGACATTGTTCACGATGTGCTCCGGCGATTGCCGCGAAGAACCGTCCAGCGTTCCCTCCAGCCGCTCCTTGCCGAACAGCTCGCCGTTGCCGTTCGTGGCGTCGGTGAGGCCGTCGGTATACATGAACAGTGTTTCTCCCGGCTGAAGGACCTCATGTCCGCTCGAGTAGTCAAAGTCCTCCAACAAACCCATCGCGAGTCCGCCGGTCAGGGCGAGCGCCCGCCTGGAGTCGTCGGCGCCTATCACAAACGGGGGCTCGTGCCCGGCGCAGACGTAGTCGACCGCGCCGTTTTCGAGGTTGACCATGGCGAGCATGCAGGTGACGAACATACCCATCGGGTTCTGGCTGCACAGACGGCGGTTCGTGTCCTCGGCGATCGCGGCGACCTCGGCGGCAATCGTGGCGATATCGGCGCGCCCGAGGAAAGCGGACTTGACCGCCGACTGGGACGCCGCCATGAACAGGGCCGCGGCCACCCCCTTGCCCGAGACGTCGCCGATGGTGAAGAACAGCATCCCGTCCGACGGCCCCACGACATCGACGAAATCGCCACCCACTTGCTTCGCCGGAGTCATCCGCGCGTAGGCGGAGAAGGGGCCCAACTCGGCGCCCCCTTCCCGCACCAAAGCGTGCTGCACGAGCTTCGCCATCGCCAGATCCTCTTCCATGGCTTCATGTGCCATGCGCAATTGATGGTTGCTATGTTGCAGCTCCCGGGTCCTTTCCGAAACCAGCGTCTCGAGCTGTTCCTCGCGGTTGCCTTGGTGCACAACTCGCGATCTCGGTCCACAATTGTCCTGTACTCGCGGATACGAGGTTCCCCATGAGCATTTTCAAACGCACTCAGCGGAAGTATATGAAGAAGGCCTATCGCGTGAGGAATTGGCGTGAATATGAGGCGGGTCTACGCAACCGCGGGAGCCTGACCGTCTGGATCTCGCTCACCGCCGGCAAGCTTGTGAACTGGGACGCGCCCCGGCCAAGGAGGAGGAAACCGGGCCGTCAACGCAAGTACTCGAACCACGCCATCGATACGGCTGTCACCCTGGGCATGGTGTTTCATCTGTCATCTAGGCAGAGCGAGGGATTGCTGCGGTCGTTGTTCGCTCTGATGAAGCTAGACAATGATGTGCCCGATCACACCACGATCTCGAGGCGCAAGCCGAATCTGGGTAAGGTCCCCTTCTACCAAGTCAAGCAGAAGACGCCGTTGCACATTGAACCGCCCCGGATTTTCCGGAGACTGTTTTAGTTGAGTCTCGCCATCTCTAGCGAGCCTTCCTGCGAGCGATAGTAGTTCATCTCGTACTCGACGGGGGAGACATTACCGATCGGCTCCAAGAGTCGTTGCGTGTTGTACCAATGGACCCACTCGAGGGTGGCGAACTCAACGTCTTCGAGACCACGCCAGGGCCCACGTCGACGGATCACCTCGGTCTTGTAAAGGCCGATGCTGGATTCAGCCAAAGCGTTATCGTAAGAGTCGCCTCGGCTGCCGACGGACGGCTCAATACCCGCCTCGGCGAGCCGCTCGGTGTAACGGATCGAGACGTACTGCACGCCGCGGTCGCTGTGATGCACCAATGGGTGTTCTGGGTTTAGTCGGCGCTCGTGCAGCGCCTGCTCCAACGCATCGAGAGCGATGCCGGCAGTCAACGATGTCGTCGCTCGCCAACCAACGATGAGTCGAGCGAAGACGTCGATGACGAAGGCGACATACACGAAGCCGCGCCACGTGGCGATGTAGGTCAGGTCCGAAACCCAGAGCTCGTTCGGGCGTGTGGCGTTGAAGTCGCGCTCCACGAGGTCCATCGGGCGAGCGCCGCTCGAATCCGGCTTCGTCGTCTTGAATCGACGTCCACGGACCGCCCCCTGGAGACCCATTTCACGCATCAGACAGGCCACCGTGCATCGAGCCACGTCGCGGCCCTCACGGCACAGCTGACGCCAGACCTTGCGCACGCCATACACGTCAAAGTTCTCTTGCCGTACACGACGAATCTCGCCGCGGAGTTGGACGTCGCGCTTCGCTCTCGCTGGCTGGCGGCTTGGGTCCTTCTCTCTCGCTTTCTGCTCGTAATAGGTCGACGGGGCGATCGGGAGCATCCGGCAGATCGGCTCGACCCCGTATTTTTCACGGTTCGCGTCCACGAACAACACATTCACCTCGGTCGGCGGTCGAGACCAGCCTGGGCGAAAAACGCCGACGCCTTGAGAAGGATCTCGTTCGCCCGCTTTAGCTCACGGTTCTCTCGCTCAAGCTCCTTCAGCCGCTGACGCTCGTCCGTCGTCAGTCCCGCTCGTTTCCCAGCATCACGCTCTGCTCGCCGCACCCACGTGCGTAGCGTTTCCCGCGTACAGTCAATCTTCGACGCAATCGATGAAATCGCTGACCACTGAGATTCGTGCTGAGCCTGCTGGTCGAAAACCATCCGCACTGCGCGCTCTTTTACCTCCGGTGAATACCTGCTTCGTCTTGTCATGACTCCATCCTCTCAAGAGTTGGAGTCTCCGGGAAACCCGGGGCGGTTCACATCTTGATCGACAGCAGCGGTCTCGCTGTCCACGCCGGCCAGCTGCGCAGAGCACAAAAGAGCAGGGACTATCGCAAGCTCCATCTGTGTGTCGACGAGCAGAGTGGCGAAGTCGTCGCCGGCGAGCTGACGAGCAAAAGAGCCCGCGATTCATCGCGGGTTGCATCGCTTGTCGGACAGATCGACAGTCCCATCTCATCGGCCAGAGCTGACACCGCATACGACGCCGGCGGCGTCTATGAGGCAATCGAGAATCACAGCGCTCATCGCTCGTCGAGGGTGCTGATACCGCCGCGCAAGGGCGCCCTGCTCGCATCGGGGCCGGCGAGCAGCCGACAGCGCAATCGCAACATTGCAGCACAAGCTCGGCTCGGCAAACGAAAGTGGCACACAGAATCGGGCTACAGCAAACGGAGCAAAGTCGAGACAACGTTCCATCGCTACAAGGCTATCGTGGGCTCAGCGATGCGAGCGAGAGGGTTGGCGGCACAGAGAGTTGAGGCAAGGATCGGGTGCAAGATTCTCAACACCATGACGGCGCTCGGAATGCCTGATAGCGAGATGATCGGATGATGGGAGTCGGGGCCAAGCGAGCTCTCGGCCTCTATCGGAGTTGTGCACCAAGGCAATAAATCAGCAACTTAGCGTCTGTGTTTGCGACCGGGCCAAGGGCCGTAGGCCGGCGCTTGGGGATGCCGTGGCTGTCCGAGTTTTGGCACAGGACGGGATTCGGGGGCAACCACCAAGCCCCGCCACGACGTCTGGGCCGTGGCGGGGTTGTGCCACGAGCCCGTGGCGAGCACAGCGATCCATACGGGAATGGGGAAGTGTCGCATCTTAGTCTTACCTCTCACAGGCTATGCCGTCGTTCTCTCGGTCGATTGCGCGCGATGGAGACGCATATCGCGATCCTCCATCTAGTAGCGTACAGCGGCGAAGAATGGAACTCGGGTGCTTCCGTAGTCAAATGTTGGCGCCTGCCGTGTAACCCGTTCGCGTGCTAGAGTTTGAGCCTGATTTCGAGAGGCGTAGTTCTTTCGTCGATGCCGGCTGGGCCGAGTTTTGGCACAGGACGCCTTCGCCTGCAAAAGAAAAAGCCGCTGGCCCTGGGTGGATCAGCGGCTCGGACAGAAATGGCCGGGTTACGAAGCTGCCCGCTTCGGCACTTCCCTTATGCCACCCTCTTCCTTCTCCATGAAAGGGTAGCGGTAGTCGGTGGCCGGCACGAAGGTCTCTTTGACGGTCCGCAAGCTCGTCCATCGCATGAGGTTGCCGGCAGAGCCCGCTTTGTCGTTGGTCCCAGAGGCGCGACTTCCACCGAACGGCTGCTGGCCGACGACGGCACCGGTCGGCTTGTCGTTGATGTAGAAGTTGCCTGCCGTCTGGCGAAGCGCCGCATAGGCCTTTTCGATGGCCACGCGATCCTGGGAGAAGATCGCCCCGGTGAGACCGTAGGGCGAGGTGTCGTTGCAGAGCTCGAGAGTCTCCTCGAACTTCCCGTCCGGGTAGACGTAGACGGTCAACACCGGGCCGAAGATCTCCTCCTCCATCAGCCGGAACCTCGGATCCTTGGTCACGACAGTGGTCGGCTCGACGAAGTAGCCTTTCTCCGAATCGTAGTTGCCACCGGTGAGGAGCTCTGCGTCCGACGAATCTTTCGCATAGTCGATGTACTCGGTGATGTCGCTGAAAGCGGCCTTGTCGATTACGGCCCCCATGAAGTGTTCGAAGTCCGTGGGGTCGCCCATCTTGATCGTCTTGACCTGCTCGACCCAGCGCTCTTTGAACTCCGGCCAGGCGCTCTCCGGGATGTAAGTCCGCGAAGCAGCGGAGCATTTCTGCCCCTGGTACTCGAACGCGGCGCGCAGCGTATTGGCGACCACCGCGTCGATCTGTGCCGAGGGATGGACGAAGATATAGTTCTTCCCGCCGGTCTCGCCCACGATGCGGGGGTAGACCCTGTAGTTCGTAATGTTGTTGCCCACCGTCCGCCACATGTTCTGGAAGACTTCGGTGGAACCAGTGAAGTGAATTCCGGAAAGGCCTGCGAGGTCCATGACCGGGCCACCGACTTTGCCACCGGAGCCGGGGATGAAGTTGACGACGCCGTCCGGCAGGCCGGCTTCTTTGAAGAGCTGCACCAGGTAGTGGGCCGACAAGACGGCACTCGAGGCCGGCTTCCACAGCACGGTGTTTCCCATCAGGGCTGGCGCGGTGGGCAGATTGCCGGCGATCGAGGTGAAATTGAACGGGGTGACTGCGAAGACGAATCCTTCGAGTGCCCGGTACTCGACGTAGTTCCAGACGCCGTCGCTGGAGACGGGCTGCCCCGAGTAGATCTGCTCCATGTAGTGCACGTTGAAGCGGTAGAAATCCACCAGCTCTGCCGCTGCATCGATCTCCGACTGATGAGGGGTCTTGGACTGGACGAGCATCGTAGCGGCGTTGACGGTGGGCCGGTACTTGCCGGCGAGGAGCTCGGCCATCTTGAGGAAAATGCTCGCCCGGGCCCGGTGGTCCATGACCGACCACTCGTGCCAGGCATCCGAGGCAGCTTTCGCCGCTTGGTCGATGATGTCCGCGGTGGCCTTGTGGTAGCGGCCCAGGACGTGTCCGTGGTCGTGCGGGCAGACGCAATCGCCCATATCGCCGGTGCGGATTTCCTTACCGCCCACGACGATGGGAATCTCGATCTCCTTGGACGCCATGTCCTTGATGGCGGCCTGGAGCTCGGCGCGCTCCGGGCTTCCCGGCGCGTACTCGTAGATCGGCTCGTTCCTCGGAACGGGTACGTTGATGGCGGCGTTCGTCACTTGTTTATCCTCCTGATCGGTGGGTGGCTTCCTGCCCGAAAGCGGGTATTCTACACTACTTCCAGTCGAGTTCCTCGCTCTTCATGTAGAGCGTCCAGCCGAGGATGTGGGCGTCCTGTGCCAAAACTCGGCCCTTTTGAAATAGACCATAAATCAGCAGCTTAGTGTCTGTGTTTGCGACCGGACCAAGGGCCGTGGGCTTTACAATCGTCTGGCCCGAGGGTGTTATCTTCAGGTCCATGATGACGTACCACGTGCAATTCCTACTGCTCGTTCTAGCTGGCTGGGTCAACCGCCAGCAGCAGGATGTGATCGACTACCAGACCGCACGGAGCTCTGAAGTTCGGACGTGAGATCCGAACTCCGGCTATGCAGGCCGGTCTCACCACGCGACGGCTCACCTTTCGAGACATCTTCTTTGCGACGACGATTCCTTTGTGGTTGCGGATCGAGGTTTTCCTGCTCACTGGCGCGCGCAACCCGGTCTCTTCCACACCTGTACCACTGCCCGCAGCCGCGTAGCAACACTTGATGGCGGAAGCATCGGGACGGTTTGTGAGACCGGGGAACCATACATCGTTTTTCTTTGACAGGAATCTTAGGACATCACCATTCATGCACCAACACCGTTCTGGCTTGCTAACTTCGTGTAACGCCATTAAAATAGCGCCGTTTGAGTTTCGCTCGAAGCTCGAGCACCAACCTCCGGTCGCCCACGCGGTGGGTGCACCGGCTAACGTTAAGTTAGCTTCAAAACGGAGGAGACTTGAGGAATGGCGAAAAAACCCATAACCAAAACCCAAATCGTAGCCCAGATGTCGGAAACGATGCAGGTTCCGAAAAAGCAGGCCGCGGCATGGTTCAAGTCGATTGCCGATCTCGCGGCGAAGGAGACGAAGCGGACGGGCCAGTTCATCATTCCCGGAATTGGAAAACTCGTGAAGGCGCAACGAAAGGCGCGCAAGGGACACAACCCCCGGACCGGCGAACAGATTCGAATCCCGAAAAAGACGGTGGTCAAGTTTCGAGTAGCGAAAGCTTGCCTGGACGCCGTCGTCTCACCGAAGAAGTAGCTCACAAGCGACGCCTCGGAATGTCCTACCGAACGACGGATGCACGCTGGCGATGTGCCCGGCGTAAAAAGCGGGCGAAGGATCGGGCGAAGGCGGACACTGAGAATCCGACGGAAACCAAAGCATTGTAGGTTCCAGAACCCCCACCAATTCGGCCGGAGGAGCCAACGGGCGAGGGAGATGTTGGCGAACGGGTTGCTACCCTTGGACATTCCTTGCCAGCGAGTCGATGATGCACCACTACCACCTATCGACGCACCACGTGTTCCAGACGCGACGCTCGGATGTTCGTTCCGAGACATTGGCTGCGTTGCAGTCCATCATCAAGGTGGCCACCGGCGGGCAAGCGGTGCCGTTACCCGGATCCCCCGAATACTTTCTAAGCATCAGGAACACCTGGGTCGGCGCAGTGGGGTGGCTCATCCAGGGACCCGAGCACCGGGTCATGGTTCAGTGCGTGACAGCCTGGACGATTGAGGGCGCAGCAAAGGGCGTGCGCTGGTTGGGGACGGAGCTACCGGAGGAGTTGGACTTGCCTTGTTGTCTGGTCAAGCTTGGACTACCCCTGCTTAAGGATCCCGGTGCGGCAAGTTGGCTTGATGATGCCGAGCGGTGCATTAGCTGGGCGATGCTACCCACGCCTCCTCCGAGGAATGGCACAAGGTTGCCCTGATGGGTGTATCGCCTGAGCTTGGGAATCAGACGCAACTCCGGGCGGGACTTCATCGCACCCTTTTTTAATCAACCCGTCACGTGCTGCTCAGCTATTTTGGCTGTAATTTAATGCAGCGTAAGGTCTTAGCGTCATCTCACCAACACTTAATGGCGGAAGCACCTCCTTGTCTCGCGAGGCTGGCCTTTCTTGAAGCGGTGCGCCCTGGGCGGTTTGCCCTAGCTGAGCTTCTTCGTCGGCGAGGGCGGCCGGGCAGAGACGAGTGTTGCAGCGTGTGGCGCAGCGCGTTACAATCGGTACGTTTGGTCCATGAAGATCAGGCACAAGGGATTGTGCGCACTACACGAACGAGACGACGCGGCCCGACTGCCCGCGATCTTGGTCCCTCGGCTTCGGCGAATCCTGTTCCGGCTACAAGAGGCATCGCATCCGCGTAGCGCGGACGCGCCTGGCTTCAAATTGCATCCCGTCCTGTGCCAAAACTCGGCCCTTTTGTAATAGACCACAAATCAGCAGCTTAGACGCCCTTGGAATCCGCGCAGAATCCAGGGTATTTCGCGCCGCAGGACTGCCTTGGTGCACAACTCCGATAGAGGCCGAGAGCTCGCTTGGCCCCGACTCCCATCATCCGATCATCTCGCTATCAGGCATCCCGAGCGCCGTCATGGTGTTGAGAATCTTGCACCCGATCCTTGCCTCAACTCTCTGTGCCGCCAACCCTCTCGCTCGCATCGCTGAGCCCACGATAGCCTTGTAGCGATGGAACGTTGTCTCGACTTTGCTCCGTTTGCTGTAGCCCGATTCTGTGTGCCTGTGCCTTCTATTTATTCATCCGCCAGCCCATGGGTCGGAAGTCGGCCCTGCGGCGCGAAATACCCTGGATTCTGCGCGGATTCCAAGGGCGTCTAAGCTGCTGATTTGTGGTCTATTACAAAAGGGCCGAGTTTTGGCACAGGACGCCGTAGGCTTTACAATCGTCTGGCCCGAGGGTGTTATCTTCAGATCCATGATGACGTACCACGTGCAATTCCTACTGCTCGTTCTAGCTGGCTGGGTCAACCGCCAGCAGCAGGATGTGATCGACTACCTGCAAGAGGAGAACCGTGTGCTCCGAGCCGGGCTTCGGGGCAAGCGTCTCAGGCTCTCGGACGACGACCGGCGCAGGCTCGCCGTCAAGGCCCAGGCTTTGGGCCGCGAGGCGCTGGCCCAGATTGCGTTGGTTGCCACACCCGCTACGCTTCTGCGTTGGTACCGCTGCCTCATCGCAGCCAAGTACGATGGCAGCAAGAACCGGAGCCCAGGCCGACCTCCGACGGCGAAGGACATCCGTGAGCTCATTGTGCGCGTGGCGCAGGAGAACCCGACGTGGGGATATACGCGCCTGCGGGGTGTACTCAAGAACCTAGGACATGAACTCGGACGCAACACCATCAAGAGGCTCCTCGCCGAGCACGGTATCGCGCCGGCTCCGGAGCGGGGCAAGAGCATGTCGTGGAGCACCTTCATCAAGGCTCATTGGGGCGCTATCGCTGCGACAGACCTGTTCACCGTCGAGGTTGTGAACCCGTTCGGGCTCGTCCGCTACCATGTCCTGTTTGTCATCGATATCGCCACTCGCTGCGTGTGCATCGGTGGGATGACCTCGGACCCAAACGGGGAGTGGATGAAGCAGGTGGCAAGAAACCTCACTGACATGTGGGATGGTTTCCTCCTCGGCAAGCGATACCTCATCCACGACCGGGACCCGCTATTCGAGCTACCCTCAGAAGGTGTGGAAATAAAGTAAAGGCGGAGTAACCTTCCGCGTCACGAAACACGGCGTGAAGGGGCCAACGGAAGGAGACACCGCCATGAAGGAAAAGACCACAGGACGACGGAGCTCGTCAAGGGTGGCTTGGGAGTCGCTGGAGAAGTGGGCGAGGCTTGAGATCCAGGATTGGGTGCAGGAGCCGATGGTAGCCGAAGTCACGGAGCTTCTCGGGCGTGAGAAATCGGAGAGACGGAAGCCCGTGGACACAACGGCGGGCTATCGAAATGGATACGGTAAGCCTCGGAAGCTGACGATGAGCGTGGGCACAGTGACGGTTCGCCGGCCGAGAGTACGGAACGTGGAGGAGAGGTTCGAAAGTCGAGTGCTTCCGCTGTTCAAGCGTCGGAGCGAAACGGTGAGCGAGTTGATTCCGGAGCTGTACCTGCATGGACTAGCTCACGGAGATTTCGATCTGTCGCTCCGCGGGCTTCTAGGGGAGGACGCTCCACTTTCTCCCAGCACGGTGTCGCGGCTGAAACAGAAATGGCAGGGAGAGTACGAGCAGTGGCTAGCTCGCCCACTGGAAGAACTCGAGCTCGTGTACCTGTGGGTAGATGGCGTGTACGTGAAGGCCGGCCTTGAGAAGGACAAGGCGGCGGTGCTAGTTGCGGTTGGTGGCCTGTCCGACGGGACGAAAATCGTCCTGACGCTGGAGGCCGGGCATCGAGAATCCGAAGCGTCATGGTCGTCGCTGCTACGGAGACTGAAGAAGCGCGGTCTGAGATGTCCCCGTTTGGTGATCGGTGACGGGCATCTGGGCCGCGACCCGAAACGTATTTCCAGAAGCTGAGGAACAGCGGTGCTGGAACCACCGAATCCTCAACGTACTGGACCGGATTCCGAAAAGGGACCAGGCGCAGGCCAAGCCGCTGTTGACGGCGATCCCCTACGCCACCAGCCTGCAGGAGTGCGAGACGAAGAAGACCAAGTTCCAGGATTGGTGCTTGCGCAAGGGTCTTCCGGGGGCCGCGCACGTGCTCGACGAGGACTGGGAGCGGATGGTCAGCTTCTATTCCTTTCCCAAGCCTCACTGGCAACACCTTCGCACGAGCAACGTCGTGGAGTCACCGTTCGCTGCACTGAGATTGAGAACGGATGCGGCCAAAAGGTTCAAGAAAGTCGAGTCCGCCACTGCGACAATCTTCAAACTGCTTCTGGTTGCGGAGAAGAATTTTCGCCGGCTCAACGCACCGGAGCTGATGCGAGAGGTTCACCTGGGCGTTCGATTTGAAGATGGAGACAGGGTAACGGAGTCGTCGAAGGTTGCTGCTGCCTGAACTTTTTTACACACCTATTGACAAGAGCTCCGGTCAACCTCTTTTAGGGTTTGGCACCTCGACACTACTGCTGCAACTGAGACCTGGCTTCCTGGTAGGCCCTTTCCAATTCAGCGATGGCGCTCTCGATACCCGCGCGCATTTGTTCCATCGCCTCGCCGCTCTCGTCCTTCAGCCCCTCCAAGTCTTGCTGGATAGCCTGCCGTTGCTCGCCGAGGGGCCCCAACACCTGGTTGGCCTGCTGCACGGCATCGTCCCCATACTCGCCGGCCTGGGATTTGAGGTTATCGATACCTCTTTGGATGGTCGTGAGCTTCGCTTCGACCTCGCTTTCGAACCCCGTCACGGCGTCCTCGAGGGCGTCGCCCGCGGTCTCGGCAGCCTCCTCCACGGCTCCCATGATGTCTTCTCCTGTTGTCGGCTCGGCCTCTTGCGTCTCGCTCGTGCCCCCACCACAGCCCATCGTCAACGAGAACATGACTCCGAGCACCGCCGATATGAATATGGATCGCTTCATCGTTGATTCCCTCCTTATTGTTCGAACTCCATGAATCCGAGGCAAAGCAATGCTTCTGCCAGGGACGTCATTCTACTCCATACCGCATATGTTACGATCGGCGCGGCGATGGCGGACTTCGAGGAGATCCTTACCAAGTTCCCAGTCGAAATGGACGGGAAAGAGCTTGGAAAGGTCTCGGTCGTCGTGACGCGGCCCAAGAAATTCCATCTTGCCCTAATGTTGGCGCACGGTGCGGGTGGGAACTTGCACTCGCCGCCGCTCAAGGACATCACTCGCGGGTTGGCAGAGCAAGAAATCGCTGCCGCACGATTCAACTTCCTCTATAGCGAAAACAAGAAGAGAGCACCGGATCGTCAACCGCAGCTCCTGGCGTGCTGGCGATCGGCCGCGGACTGGCTGAAGCAGGAGCTCGGCACGGCCTCCTTGTTCTTGGGCGGGAAGTCGATGGGCGGCCGCATGGCGTCCTATCTCGCGGCAGAAGGCTACCCGTGCGCCGGGCTCGTTTTCCTCGGTTATCCTCTCCATCCTCCCGGGAAAACGGATCGCCTTCGCAAAGCCCATCTGCCCGGCATTTCGGTACCGATGCTCTTTATCGCGGGTACGCGCGATCCGTTCAGCAAGTTCGATTATCTACAGGCAACCCTCGAGGAGATCGGTGAGCTAGCTTCGCTCCACGTCATCGAGGACGGAGACCACTCTTTCAAGGTTCCCAAGCGGACCGGAAGGAGCGCCGCGGAGATTACGGCAGACATCCTCGACGCCACCGCCCGTTGGTTGAAGTCAGCAGCGGAACAGAGCAGATGATTGCAGCCCAATCGCGCGGTCGAGCGCTAGGGATTGGCCAGTTCGTGTAGCAGGGGGCGAGGGTAAGCCTTTCCTCCAGCTCCGCGAAGTCGAACGAATGGGCCGTGTTGACCGCTTCGATGAGCGGCACTTCGGCCTGTTGGTACGCTTCTTCGAAACGGGCACGTCGGTCGGCGTCCTCGATACGTTCGATCAGCGGCGGCGCTTGAGAAAGCAATGCGCGAGTTTCCGACACTAACTCGAGGAGGAGCTGACCCAGAGCCGAGTAGTCCGGGTGATAGGAATCACCGCCTGGGTCGCCATGACACGGCTTGCATTGGCTGGCCAGTCTCTTCGGTGACAGAAGGTTCGCGGCGACTTCCCCGTGGCAGATGGAGCAGTTCGGCGAATCCTCGTCTCCCTCCTTCAACAAGTCGAAGTGCGCGCTTTTCTGAAATGCAACAAAAGGTCCGATATGGCAACCACCGCACGATCGGGGAAGGTTGCGCCAATTCACCGGGCTGGCCGGGTTGCTGCTATGGAGGATTCCTTGATGCGCCCGGAACGACTCGAACGTGTTACATTGCCTCCATGGCAGGCCTCGCAACCGACCGCATTGCGGCCGTGAGCGGAGTATTCCCAGTCAAGAAGATGAGACGCGAGCGGCGCGTCGGGGTTGGCCACGTGGCAATCGCCGCAACTACTCTGGGCCTGGATCTGAGGATTGGATAGCAGCAGTAGAAGCAGAGGAACTAGCGAGAACGGCAACACGGAACCTCCTTTCGAGCCGGGACGAGCCTAGCATAGACTCCAGGAGGCAAACAAAGAAGTCGGACGGCCGGGGCCAATCACGTTGCTCCGGCCGTCCTACCTCTTATTCCCGTCTATTACTCCGCTGTCCGTCGTTGACTAATCTGTGGGTGAATAGTGGAGCTCCGCACCCACCAGGTGCGCCGGGTCGGCGCCGGGCTTCGGACGGAACTTCGTCACGCGGCCGTTGAAGACCGAGGCGGAGTACAAGTTACCCTCCTCATCGACTGAAATCTGGTGCTCACCATTCAGGTACCCGAGGTTTCCGCCCGAGGTGCCCCAACCGTAGAGGAGTTTGCCGTTCAGATCGTACTTGAGGATCTTTTGGGTCACGCCGTCCGTCACCCAAAGATGCTGGTCGGCCGACATATGGACGTAGTAGGGCGATCGAATGTCGGGCCATTGATCGATAAACGTGCCGTTCTCGTCGAAGACCTGGACCCGGCTGTTCGAGCGATCCGAGACGTAAACGCGGCGATCCTTTCCGACCGCAACGCTATGAACGGTGTTAAATTGACCTGGAGCAGTGCCCTCTTCACCCCAATCCATCAAGAAGTTGCCGTCCTTGTCGAACTTCGCGACGCGCTTGCCAACGTACCCGTCGCTGATGAAGAACGTCCCGTCGGGCAGCCAATCGATGTCGGTCGGCCGCATGAAGTGATTCCCGTCTCTCCCCGGAACGCCCCGCTCGCCGAGCGTCATCACCAGATCGCCGTCGTACGTGAACTTGTGGATGAGGTGCAGGTTGTCGTCGATCACCCAGACGTGCTTGTCGGGATCGTAGGGGCTCATCTTGATCTTGTGCGGCCCGCGCCCGCCCGGCACATCGAAGAGCTGGTCGTGCTGGGTCCAGGCCTCGACCATCTTGCCATTCCGATCCACCACGAAGATGCAATGCTCGTAGCGCCGTTCCCACAGGCGATTCAGAGTCTTGTCTCCTCCGGTGGTCCGCAGCCCCAGCTCTCCCCACGAGGCAAACGGCGCGACGTCGCGTGGAATGGGCAGCTCGCCGCGCATCGCGTACCAAATCCGGTCCACGTTCTCGGCGTAGACTCCACCGACCGATCCCCAGGTCCATCCGAGATGATCCCCGGGCAAGGGCTGTGGCCAATTAGGGACAGCGTCGTAGGGCCCGGATAAGCCCTCGCCTCCCTTGTCTTGCGTGAAGGCCATAGGCGCCAGCAACACCACGGCCAACAAAAGTATGAGTGATCCATATCGTGCGCGCATCGTGACTCTCCTTTCCCCTCTGTGCGTCGTCCCGTGTCACCGATGTGGCCCCGGCGTCAACCGGGTTGCACGGCCCTTCGCGACGGCATCCTAACTCATGATTCAACGGTGCAATCCCCGAGGCGACGGTGAGGGTGCCCTAGGCTCGGCCGGTCGCGGTCGTGGGAGCTCCCCCCACATCCTCAAACTCGCCCAGGTGTATGGGTTAGAATCACTGACCCGGTGCCGCAGGCCGGGAAGTAAGGATATGTTGAGAATTGTTTTTTTTTGTCGCGGAGCGGTTCGCGAGGTCTCTCGGTCTCGGCGCCACTGCCAACGGGCACACGCGGCTGCTCCGGTTTCTGAGCGGCGAGTTCTACGGGAGTAGATGGTTCACTGTGATATACTCTGTGATGGGAGTTTGGTTCTTCTTTTCCACCACCGGTTCAAAAAAAATTGACATAACCATCCGTATGCCGTGCGCTTGGCCTAGGGCGTTCTGCGTCCTGCTATGGGTGATCCTTGCACCTCCCACTCTTTTCGCGGAGCGAGCTGAGGTTCCCGCCCCCGAATACCCAGTGATTGACGGGCCTACGCCCCCGTCGCCCCCGTCCGGTCGTGAGCCGGGACGACCAAGGTCGGATCACAATCCGCGCCACGCGTCTCGTGGAGCCCATCGTGCTGGACGGCCAACTCACGGAGCCGATCTACGCTGAGGTCTCGTCGATCGGCGGATTCATCCAGCAGGAGCCACTCGAAGGCGAGCCGGCCACCGAACAGACGGAGGTCTGGGTCTTTTTCGATGTGACAACATCTACGTTGTCGCCAGGTGCTGGGACAGCCAACCGCACCGAATGGTGGCCGACGAGATACGGAGAGACAACAATGCCATCGACAACAACGCGAACTTCGCCGTCATCTTTGATACGTTTCACGATCGACGCAACGGTTTCTTATTCCATACGAATCCCTTGAGCGCCATCTTCGACGGCCAGGTGACCGACGAGACCAATTTGAACTCGGATTGGAACACCGTCTGGCATGTAAAGACTGGTCTTTGGTCCGAAGGGTGGGCGGTTGAGATGGCCATCCTTTTTAAGTCGCTCCGCTACCAAGGATCGGACGCCGAAATCTGGGGCATCAATTTCCGACGCATCGTGCAGTGGAAAAACGAGTGGAGCTATCTGACCCCGGTCCCCGCCGCCTACAATTGGCAGGGAATCCAGAAGCTTTCTACCGCGGGAACAATGGTGTGCCACGAACCGCCGAGGCAGGCCCTCAACCTGGAACTCAAGCCCTATGCGACCGCGGGCGTCCGAACGGATCTCGCAGCGGACGATCCCTATTCGAACGACCTCGATGGCGACCTCGGATTGGATCTCAAGTACGGCCTGACTCGTGGCCTCACGGCCGACTTCACGTACAACACGGACTTCGCCCAGGTAGAAGCGGACGAACAGCAAGTCAATCTCACGCGGTTCGGTCTTTTCTTTCCCGAGAAACGGGACTTCTTTCTAGAGGGGAAAGACGTGTTCGGTTTCTCTGGTGTCGCCGCCGGCCGCGGTGGTGGTAACACACCGATCATGTTCTTCAGCCGGCAAATCGGACTCGCCGACGACCTCGTCGTCCCGATCAATGCGGGAGGCCGAGTGACGGGTCGTGCGGGTGCCTACACGCTCGGGATCCTTGCGATTCAGACCGATGGACTTCAGGACGAGGCCGTTCCTACGACGAATTTCGGCGTCTTCCGGCTCAAGCGGGACGTCCTTCGCCGCAGCAATATAGGCGTCATCGGCACATACCGCTCGCCCGCGACCGATGCCGACGGCGCGAACCAGCTGGTGGGCTTCGATGGAAACTTCTCCTTCTACGAGAACGTGGACATCAACACCTACTATGCGCGCACCGTCACGCCCGACAGGTCGGGGCGCGACTCGAGCTACCGGGGACGTTTTCAGTACGGCGGCGACCGGTACGGCTTAGAGTTCGAGCACCTGGTGGTCGAGGAGAATTTCAATCCCGAGATCGGCTTCACGCGACGCGAAAATCTCGAACAGAGCCTCGGAAAGGTGCGTTTCAGCCCGCGCCCTCGAAGCATCGAGGCGATCCGCAAGTTCACCTTCGAGACCGGCGTGGACTACATCGAAAATGGGTCGGGGCTGCTCGAGTCCCGGCAGGTCGAATTTCAGTTCCAGACCGAGCTCGAGGTGGGAGATCAGATCCATTTTTCATACCGGCGCAACTACGAGTTCCTGGAGGATGAGTTCGATATCACTGATGACGTGATCATTCCAATCGGCGGATATACCTTCGACCGAGTCTCCGGCAACTATCGATTTGGGCCACAGCGAAGAGTATCGGGATCGGTTCGGCTGGAGACCGGTGGCTTAACCTGACGACCGCCAACGTTCGCTTTCGCTGGGAGTATCAGCCGGGAAGCGATCTCTTCATCGTCTACAGCGATGGGAGAGACACTCTGTCGAGTGGGTTCCCTACCCTCCAGGACCGTAGTCTGGTCGTGAAGTTCACCCGCCTCTTTCGGTTCTAGAAGAGCGCAAACGGGGACAGCTATTTCGTAGCCGTCCCCGCAACAGCAATCTGCGCTATCTGCTCGTTGCGCGACTGCCAGTGTATTCAAGAATAAAGAGACCGGTTCCGATCCGATCCGCGAGTTCAACCAGCACGTCGACTCCATGTCTCCCGATGGCCGAATGCTAGCTTTCCACGAGCATGGCCTCGCTCTTCCGGACCTCTGGGTTCTTTCGCTTGAAGGCGATGGCGAGCCACAACCGTTCCTCCAAACACCGTTCAATGAGGCCGCGTCCTGGTTCGCGCCTGACGGTCGCTGGTTGGCCTACGTGTCCAATGAATCGGGCAGGGTAGAGGTTTACGCACAACCGTTTCCCGGTCCCGGTGGTAAATACCAGATCTCGACGGAGGGGGGTCGGGGCCCACTTTGGCACCGTCGCGAGCTTTTCTACCTCACCCCCAACGGCGGGATGATGGCAGTCGACATTGCCGCTGAGGGTGCGCTCACGGCAGGCACTCCCAGGTTGCTTTTCGAAAAAGCTGTGGCCTCAAATAGCCGCTTACGCCATACGACGTCACCCCTAATGGCGAGCGATTCGTAATGATTCTGCCAGAGGAGGATTCTGCCTGGATCCAACAAATCAACGTCGTCCTGAACTGGTTCGAGGAATTGAAACACCTCGTCCCGACGAACTGACTAGTGGACTGTAACAACTGAACGTTTAGTGGTTTTAATGCGTCGTGACGGATCGTTGTAGGTCCACTTCACGGGCTTGGGGTCTTCGTTGTACTTGCGAATGTAGCGCATGATCTTGCGGGTCAGGTCGTGGGTTGACGTGAACACGCCTCGATGGATCAGGGCACGCTCGATCTTGGAGAACCAGAGTTCGATTTTGTTCAGCCAGGAGGAATATGTGGGTGTGAAGTGGAGTCGGACTTTTGGGTTGGCCTCGAGGAACTGTGCGACCTTGGCGGTCTTGTGAGCCGACAGATTGTCGAGGATGACATGTATTTCGCGCTTTCGCTTGTGGCTCGCAACCAGCTGCTCCAAGAAGGCGACGAACTCCTGGCTGGTATGGCGGCGGACAGTCTTGCCCAAAACCACCCCCGTCTTCGTGTCGAAGGCGGCGTAGAGAGAAAGCGTTCCATGCCGGACGTACTCGAAACCGTGTCGCTCGGCCCGCCCGGGAGACAACGGCAAGATCGGGTCCCGTCGATCCAGGGCTTGGATCGCCGTTTTCTCATCAATACAAAACACCGCAGCGTGCTGAGGTGGATTCATATATAGACCGATGATATCCGCTGCCTTCGTCTCGAAATCCGGATCGTTGGAGGCCTTGTAATGCTCAATTCGGTGTGGCTGGAGACCATGCTTTTTCCAAGTGCGAGCCACCATCATGTGATGGATTCCCAGCTTCTTCGCAAGTCGACGCGTGCTCCAGTGAGTCGAGCCGTCGGTCGGTTTTTTCTGCGTCCACGAAAGAATCCGTGCTTCCATCCGAGGCGTGAGCACTTGAATCGGACGCCCCTCGTGACGCGCGTACAGACCTGCCAGACGCTCCTCCAAGAATCGGCGTTTCCACTTGCTGATAAAAGGCGCCGTGCAGCCCACCGTCTGCTGCACCTGCGTATAGCTTGCACCGTCTGCCAGCAAGAGCAACATCCGAGCGATCCGCGCGTCATCCGCTCGACCGCTACGGCTCGAAACTCGTTTGCCAAGCTCCCTATGTTCCGCTTGAGTCAACACAACGGCTCTCCCTCGCATGAGAGAGATATTACAACTAAACACTTAAATGTACAGTCCACTAGTGGCACTCGAAGCTGGCACCAAGTTAGGTCCTTACGAGATTCTCTCGCCCCTCGGGGCCGGGGGCATGGGAGAAGTCTACAAAGCCAAGGACACCCGCCTCGACCGCGTACCTACGCCTACCCGCGCATCTCCCCCGATGGGAGCCAAGTTGCCCTCGACCTGCGCGATCAGGAAGATGACATCTGGATCTGGGATTTCACGCGCGGGACGCTGAGGCGGCTCACGTTCGACCCCGGTGTTGACTGGTACCCAGTCTTGGACACCGAACGGTCGGCACCTTGCATTCAGTTCAGGCCGTGGCGGAGCTAGAAGTCTGTTCTTGAAAGCGGCGGACGGCACCGGCACGGTCGAGCGGCTCACCGAAAACGAGAACACCCAGTTTCCGTATGTCTTTTCCCCGGACGGGAAGCAGTTGGTGTATCGGGAGACCTATCCCGAAACAGGAGACGACCTCGGCGTGCGCTCGATGGACGGTGACGGATCGGCCGGGCCCCTCCTTGTCACCGAGTTCAACGAGCGGAACGCAGAAATTTCGCCTGACGGTCGATGGCTGGCCTACCAATCCGACGCATCGGGTCAATTCGAAATCTACGTGCGCCCGTTCCCTGACGTGGAGGAGGGTCTGCAGCAGGTCTCGAGAGGTGGCGGTACCCGACCGCTTTGGGCTCGGGACGGCCGCGAGCTGTTCTACCTCAACCCAGGTGGGCGGCTGATGGCGGTCTCCGTTCGTACCGATCCCAGCCTCGACTTCGGCAACCCCGACATCGTCTTCGAGCAAACATACTATTCTACCTTTGCCGGTCGCACGTACGACGTGTCTCCCGACGGCGAGCGTTTCTTGATGATCAAGGAAGGTGGTGCGGGCGACGAGACGCCTGCGGTGGAACTCACCCTCGTCCAGAACTGGCTCGATGAATTGAAGCGCCTCGTCCCCACTAACTGACTGATAACTCTCCTACTCTGTGCTGGCCCCTGCCGCGGGACCCGTGTACTCCAGAATAAAGAGGCCCGTGCCCACGCGGTCGGTGGCATAGCCCAGACCACGATGATCGACGGTCACGTCGTTGATCTGAATCGCCGTCGGCTGACCCTGGGACATCGGGTGCGAGCTCGCGTTCTCTTCAGGAATGTAAGATCCCAATTGCCTCAGGTTGTACGGATCCGAGAGATCGACCACACGGACGCCGGCGTTGAAATACGCAACCCAAGCGAGCTTGTCCTCGAAGCGGTTGATCCGACCATTACGAGTCTCGGCATGCTGGTGCGGACCGAAGCGGCCTCCCTTGTCGCAGAAGTTTCCGGTCAGGACTTGCCAGGTTTCCACCGGGAACGGATGGGTCTCGTCGGTGACATCGAACATGTAGGCCTTGGTCCGGACGCCGCTCCCGCACGGCTTCATATCCGCTCGGCCTCCGGCCTCGTCGGTGACGAATAAGTACGTCCTGGGCAAAGCACTCGGCATGAAGTTGGGAACCTGGTTGTAGACAATAGGCGATAGGGTGTGAGGCCCCCGTCCCGGCGGCGAGGTGTCCACCGAATAAACAATCTCCGGGTTGGTGATATCCGATATGTCCCAGGCCACCAGCCAACCAGAACCTCGGAAGCCTGCATAGACCCGATTGTTCTCTTCGTCGACGATAGGATGGTGCGCGTACTGTCCCTCGTATCCGAACTCGCCATTCTTTTGACCTGGCAGCCACATCCGGCTCACGAACTTGGGGTTCGCGGGATCTTTCAAGTCCCAGACTTGTATCAGAGCGGAGCGGAAACCCGCCTCACCGGCCGAGGTGTAGTAATAGCCCGAATCCTCGGACCAGTAGCCCTTATGAGCCCGATACATGAAAGGGCCGCCGCAGCCGAGGCCGCACGAGTTCTTTGGTGTCCCGGAGATTTCCGAGACCAGGCGGATCTGCGAAGAGTCCGTGTCCCGAGAGGTGATATCGAAGACCTGGAACTTCCTGTTCACGCCATCGTCGGAGCTACGAACCAGGTAGTCTCTTCCGGTTCCTAGGTAATCGTAGACGGCTCCTACGTGACGGGAATTAGCGCTGGTTACGTTCGGTATGTGCCAAACCAGCTTGGGATTCGCCGGATCGGAGATGTCGAGGATCGAGGTGCCATTCAACTCCACCTGACCGGTGATGGGGTTCATGTGCCCGTCCTCATCACCCCAATAGTTGTTGGAATGTCCCACATAGGCCCAACTTCCGTTGGCGTCATTCGACCTGACATGGACTTCGAGCGATTCACGACCCTGCAGGTCGCTGTATCCCACGAGCCGCATGTTGTTGCCTTCCCCACCGGGTGCGGCACTCTGCGAGTACGTCGTACCCTGAATCGAAACGAGGAACCCCAGAGCAAGCACTGTTAGGAGCGTTGAGAATGCGAGCGATCTGCTCGGCTGTTTCATGTTCACTGCCTCTTTTTCCTACACAAGCCGGAATGACTTGTCCGCTGTGACCGTCGGCCCAGTCGGGAGATCCTTCCTAGTCAGCTGAGAAGTGGTGGTGCCTCGGGTGCCATAAGTGATGGAGAAGTAAGTAGATACGTAGACAGACCGGCGCTGACCTCCTGGCCGTGGCGTAGCATACCACACCGCGCAAGTGCTGGAACACTGTATACGGGCAAACCAGAATAGAACGTGATAGAAGACGTCATGGGTGCCAGTCCGGTCCCGAAACCGCGTTTTGCGCCGGCCGCCGTTCGCATCGAGCGCCGCGACGATGGGTGCATCCTCCTTCGCTCCACCGTAGCCGATCGGACGTTCCTCGCCGAGCGCGCCAACGCCGACACATGGCGCGAGCTCACCTATGGGGAAGCGCACGATTCCGTGCGGCGCATCGCACAATTCCTGCTCGACCAGGGGCTCGACGCCTCGCAACCGGTCGCCATCCTTTCCGAGAATTCCATCGACCACGCGCTACTCAGCCTGGCGTCCATGCACGTGGGTGTCCCGGTCGTGCCCATCTCACCCGCGTACTCGCTCATGACGAAGGATTACGGCAAGCTCAAACACGTTCTGGAGCTGATACGACCCGGCCTCCTCTTCGCGGCAGACGGTGCGCGCTTCGCACCGGCCATCCGCGCCGTCTCCATCGGTGATGCGAAGATCGTATTGGGCGCCCAGCCTCCTGATGATCTTCCCTCGATCCCGTTTGCGCGGCTGCTCGAGATGTCTCCTCGCTCCGACGTCGGCAAGGCCTTCCGACGAAGTTGGACCCGATACGATCGCCAAGATCTTGTTCACCTCGGGCTCCACCGGCACGCCCAAAGGAGTGCTCAACACCCAGCGCATGCTCTGCTCGAATCAGCAGGCGTTTGCACAGGTGTGGGGCTTCCTGGAGGATCGGCCACCTGTGCTCGTTGATTGGTTACCCTGGAACCACTGCTTCGGGGGCAGTTTTAGTTTCGGAACCGTGCTCCGAAACGGGGGGACGCTCTACATCGACGGCGGTAGACCCCTACCCGGCCTCATCGAGACATCGGTGAGGAATCTAAAAGAGGTATCTCCGATTCTCTACTTCAACGTTCCCGCCGGGTTCGCTCTGCTCCTGCCGTTTCTGGAGTCCGACGCGGGGTTGCGGCGCAGTTTCTTTCGGAAGCTGGAGGTCGCGTGCTACGCCGGTGCCGCGCTCCCGCAGACTCTTTGGAAACGGCTCGCGTCGTTGGCGCGGGAGGAGCGCGGAAACCTTCGCGTTCATTTCCGCCTGGGGCTCGACGGAAACGGCGCCCGGCGCGACGGCGGTGCACTATCCGATCGACCGCGCCGGGTTGATTGGTTTGCCGGTGCCGGGATGCGAGCTCAAGCTAGTGCCATCGGGGGACAAGCTCGAGGCGCGGTTGCGCGGTCCCAACATCACCCCCGGCTACTACGGGCGCGACGACCTCACCCGGGGCGCTTTCGACGAGGAAGGGTTCTACCAGATCGGCGACGCCCTCAAGCTCGCCGACCCGTCCAAGCCGGAAATGGGTTTGATGTTCGACGGTCGCGTGGCGGAAGATTTCAAGCTCTCGACAGGTACCTGGGTCAGTGTGGGAGCGTTGCGGGTGAAGCTGATCGCCGCGGGCGATCCGTTGATTCGGGACGCCGTGATCACCGGGCACGACCGGTTGGAGGTTGGTGCCCTCGTCTTCCTCAACGACGCGGCGGCCAAGAAACTCAGTGCCGATGCGATTCGCACGAAGGTGGCCGATGCCTTGCGTCGGGTCGCCGACGGCGGTGGGACCGGTAGCTCGGCGCGTCTAACCCGCGCCATGGTCATGAGCGAGCCACTCTCCATGGAGGCCAACGAGACGACCGATAAGGGGTACATCAACCAGCGTATCCTGGAACAAAGAAAGCCAGTAGGTTCGTGAAGAAGTCGACCTGTGGGAGCCGGGCTCAAAACAGATCGCCGGACTCCACGCCCATCATCGCGTCCCGTACAAGTGGGATCGGCGGACCGCCGAAAGACAGGAAAGTATTGTGGAACTCGCGCCAGGCTTCGCGTCCGCCTCGCGACGCCGTCCAGTCTTCGAGCAGCTTCCGGATCATCAGCTTGCCCATCGTGTAGTTGAGATACGCCGGATCGTACGTGCCCCGCGCCGCCTGCTGACGTGCGGTGCCCGGGTCCTGAAACGCGTCCTCGCGGAATAGCCGTTCCGACTCTTCGACGCTCATGCCGCCCGCGTGAAGCCCGATCGCAGACAGGAACCGCGCGTTCCGTAGGAGGGCATTGGATAGCTGGCCAATATGGGTCTCGGGGTTCCCTTCGCCGTAACCGGCCTCCCACATCAGCTCCTCGGTGTAATGAGCCCATCCCTCGGCAAACGCGTAGCCGACGAAGACGCGACCCGTCAGAGAATCGACCCGGTTTGAATGCAGGAACTGCAAGAAGTGACCGGGCCACACCTCGTGAACGCTGGTGAAAAGCAGATCCGCCACGCCAGGCACGTAGGCGTGCTGCTCTTCCAAGGGCCAGTTGGGATCGGGCGGAGCGATGTAATAGACAGAGGGCAGCCCTTCCTCGAACGGTCCGGCGATATCGATGTACGCGAAGTTACCTCGCTGGTGAGGGGGCGCCTCTTCCACCTGAGCCTTCTCGGTGCCTGGTATGCCCGCCAGGTTCTGCTCGCGTACGAAGACCTCCAAGTCATCGAGCTGCCGTCGGGCCGCTCCCACCGCGCCACCTTCCGGCTTGTTCGCGCCCATGAGCTCGAAACACTCGGCGATGCTCTTGCCGGGTGCAAACGCGGCACAGGCCTCCTCGAGAGCCTGCCGATTGCGCTCGAGATCTCGGCGACCAAACGCTTCCACATCCTCGAGCGGCACGTCGACGCGCTCGGTGGCTCAAAGCATTTCGCGGAAGACATCGGCCCCCAGCACGAAGTCTTCGGTCTGCTCCGGCCGTTGCGCGAGCAGCCAGTCGTCCAGCACCGCAAAGGCCGAGGCGGCGGCCGCGTTGGCGTCGGCGAACTCTTGCTGCAGCGCGTCGTCTTCGACCTCGGCGAACACGCCAGGTACATCGTCGCGGAGATAAGTCGCCAGCCCACCGTAGCGCGTGTGCCCGATGTCGATGTAGGTGCGGGGCAGCGGCGTGCGGAGATTGGTGCGCGCTTGCTCCACCGCCTGCGGCACCGCGCGTGCCCACTTCACGTAGGCGCGCATGCGATCAAGAAGCGGCGCGTAGGGCCGGGTGAGATAGACGTCGGGTGACAGACCCGAGCCCAGAAATCAGAAGCCGACATAGAAATCCGGATTCTTCCATGGGGATTCAGCCCGCTCGATCCAGAAGAGGCTGAGATCGATGGCAGCGAGAAGATTCTCGCGTTCGAAACGCCGTCCTTCGTCCAACGACTTCGGATCGAAACGCTCGAGCTCATCACGCGCAGCGTGAAGCCGTTCGATCTCCGAACGCAGGCCCGCTTCGCTCCAGTCGGGCAGCCTACCATCGAAATCATGGCGACCCGTCTGAACGGAAAAAGGTGGATTTGCCTCGAAGTGCTCTCCCAGCATGCGGACGGTGAATGCATCCCACCCGGCACCAGAATCATCCGCGTCGGGCGAATCGCGCGGGCCGCAACCGGCGAAACCGATAAATAACAAGACCATAAAGATCCGTTTCTGACGCACTGCGCCTACCTCCCTTTCCGGGAAGCGAGAAGCTTAGCACGTCGCGGCAGATGAAAGGAACGCGCGCGCTCGACGCCGCTCATCGGCGGAGGATCTGCCCCGGCAGCGTGCCGGTGGCGGTGCCTTTTCGATAGACCGCACGCCCGTTGACCAGGACTGTGTCGACACCGAGCGCCTTGCGACGCGGATCTTCGAGCGTCGCTCGATCCGAGATTGCTTCGCTGTCGAAGAGTACGACGTCGGCGTGCGCGCCGACTTGGAGCCGGCCGCGGCCTTCGAGTCTCAGTGTATCCGCGGGGAACGACGTCATTCTCCGAACGGCTTCGGGAAGGCTAAGCAGCGACTCTTCCCGCACGTAACGCCCCAACACTCGAGGAAAACTTCCGTACGCGGCGGGATGAGGCTTGCCTTTGCCATAGTCGTTGGCGTCGGTGATGAACGCGACGTCAGGACGCTGCACGAGTTGCTGGAGCCCGTCGTCTCCCGAAATGTCCAACACGAACTGCCCGACGTTTCCGCCCTCCTCGATCATCAGATCGGAGATGGCGTCGAAGGGACGACTACTTCTTTGTCGGCCCAGCTCCTCGAGCGAATGACCCTCGGCACCCTTGTTGCGGTCTGAGCCGACAGAGGAGACACGGATTCGATCCCAACCGACCGCTTTCACCAGATTGTGTGGCCAACCATTCTCCTTCCACGGCGGCCACTCGGGAACCACGGTCTCGATGTCGCGACGAATGCGCTCGCGAGTCGGGGAATTGGCGAGGTGTTCCAGAAGTCGCGGCAGCCCACCTTCCAGAGACCACGGTGGGTAGATGGCGAGCATCATGGTGGCGGCCACCGGATAGGGAAACATGTCGGCGCTCAAGGTCACCCCCGCGGCGCGCGCGTCGTCCTCGAGCTCGAGAACACGAGAAAGCTTCGACCAATGAGCGCGCCCCACCGCTTCGGCATGAGAATGATGGATGGGCACCTCGGCGTCGCGGCCGATCTGGATGAGCTCTCCGACCGCGTCGAGGAGCGTCTCGCTCGACCCGCGAACATGCGCGGTAAACACACCGCCTCTGCGGGCGAGGCGCCGAGCCAACACGGTGAGCTCTTCGGTCGACGTGTACATCCCGGGCGGATAGATGAGACCCGCGGAGAGACCGAGGGCGCCGTCATCAAGAGCCGCATCGAGTGCATCGGTCATCTGCCGACGGGCGGCTTCATCCGTCTCACCGGAGGCTAGATGCGCGGCGCCCAACCGCAGCGGCCCGTGGGGCACGAGTGCTCCCACGTTCACCGGGATACCGACGCCCTCCAGATGCGAGAAGTAGCTGTTCAGATCGGACCAGTGCCAGTCGAAGGTCGCCGGTGACATCCATCCGTTGAGGTGAGGCAGGAGCTCCTTGCCGTAGCCGAAGAGGGGTGACGCGCCGAGGCCGCAGTTCCCCACCACCTCGGTCGTGATGCCCTGCGCCAGTCTTCCCTCAAGAAGCGGCAAGCGATCTTCCGAAGGCCAGGCCAGCACTAGATCACCGTGCGAGTGGATGTCGACGAAGCCCGGGGCGACGATCAGGCCCACAGCATCGATCACCTCATCGGCCTCGAGACGCTCCAACCGGTCGGAGACGGCGTGGATCTTCCCGGACGCGACGGCAATATCTCCGCGCCGTTCGGGAGCGCCAGTTCCATCCAGGATGCGGCCGTTACGAATGATGAGGTCGGCTTTCACGAGCGGGGCTGGATTCTACCATTACGCAGACTCCGCCCGTGGGGCGGAAAAGACTCGGTCCGAACATTTCGGACGTCAATCGACTGGGGTGCCAAACTGGACGCAGTCAGACGTCGGTGCGAACGGAGACGCCACCGATGCCGGTAACCAGGATGGTTCCCCCGGGCTGGATGTGGATCTCGCTGTCGAGTGTGGCTTCGACTTGCCGTAGAGTGTACTCCTCGTTCAGCAGGTGAATCTTCTGGTTGGACGAGCCGCGAAGGCCCACTCCGAGATGCTGCTCCTGCTGGTAGCGTCGGGCGACCAACACGTCGAGCTCGCCCAGAATCGCTTTTCCCAGCTCCATCCGCTCGATCTCGGACAATTCGTAGCCGGAAAAAAGAAGTGTCGTGAGCTCGGTCTCGCGGCGCACGGTCCGGAGCAGACGCAACAAACCCCGGGGTTGTTGCAACGGCTCACCACCGCTAATCGTGATCCCATCGATCCGATGCTCGACCCCGCGGATTCTCCACATCAGCTCACTCACGGTGACCAATGAGCGTTCCTCCGGTTGGTGCGTCTGCGGATTGAAACAACCGTTGCAGCCGAGAGTGCAACCTTGAAACCAGATCACGTACCGCGTCCCCGGCCCATTGGATCGGCTCGAGCTCAGAGCGGCATGCAGGTTGAGGGTGGCGCCGGTATCGTTGCGGAACATTTAGCTGGGCTCCTTCGTCTCAGTCCGCCATCGTGAGGAGACGGACAGCAGTGGGAAACGACAACGCAGACTGATTTCGACTTCCTGCTCGAAGCTCATCGGCAGGGCTCCCACTGATATTCGGATGTTCTGGATTCGGTTAACTAATATTGTACCTGCGCCCTGCCGGATGCGCAATTTTGGGGGACAGCGGTTAGCACTGGGAAATAGCTCTGGGTCGGAGCTATTCGGTCAGATCAAGATCTCGACGTCTCCCGCCGCCTTGAGCGCATCGACTTCAATTTGCACGCGATCCCGGATGGCTTGTTCCCTCAAGAACTGATCGATTCGGGCTTCGGCCTGCTCGAACGGGATGGTCCCGCCTTCCTTACGCTCCGCCACCTTGATCACGTGATAGCCGAAACGGGTCTCGACCACCTCGCTAATCTCCCCCGGAGATAGAGCGAAGGCCGCCGCTTCGAACGGTGGAACGGTGTCACCGCGGCTGACCCAAGGCAGCTCGCCACCGTTCACCTTCGAGCCGGGGTCGTCGGAGTTCTCGCTGGCCAGAGCGGCAAAGTCCTCGCCTGCCATCGCCAGGGTACGGATTTCCTCGGTCTTCTTCTTGGCCTGCTCGCGTTGCTCGGGAGTCGCGTTCTCGTCGGCACCCACCAGGATGTGACTGAGCCTGACCTGCTCGGGCTCCTTCATCTGCTCGCTGTTTTCTTGGTAGAAGGTCTGCTTCTGCTCCGCGGTCACCTCGATCTCAGCGGCAAATTCCGATTCGATCATCTTTTGAATCCCGAGGTCCCGAATCATCATTTCCCGGAGCGTTTCTTCGTTCAGCCCCCGCGCTGCGAGGAGTTGGTCGAACTTCACCTGATCGGGGAACCGCGATCGGACCTGCGCGACCTGCGTGTCCAGCTCGGCTTGTGTCGGAACGAAGCCCTTCGCGGTGGAGGACTGATGGAGAAGCTCCGAGCTGATGAGATCATCGAGAACGCGCCGATAGAAATCGAGGCTGTCTTGCCCGGTGCTTGCCGGTAGCTGTCCCTGGATCGACTCCGCCCTGGCCACGAGCGCTGCTTTCGTGATCTCGGTACCGTTGACCTTTGCCACGACGTCCGGCATCGCCTCCAGAACGGCGGCGACCTGGCTAGAAGAAGCCGTAGAAGAAGCCGTGGACGCGGTGCCGGGTTCGAACGAGCTGGCCTCAGCGCCACCGGGCGTCGGCTCATCCTGACTCGAACAGGCCGAGCTCAGGGCGAAGACGCCCAGAAACAATACGTTGAAGAAGGCAACGGGTCTCTTCATATTGATTTCATCTCTCCACTTTGGGAACGGGTGCCGTGCTGCCCCCTATCGATCCGTTGGTCGCACCGTCGGGTACTCGATGCCCAGCTGCTCGAGGTAGGTGTCGTACCTCGAGGGGTCGTAGTAGTACTTCCGCATCTCCTCGCGGAACTCGGCCATCGCCTCGGTGTTCAAGTGGACGGCGGGCGAGTCCGTCTCCCGGATGAAAGGTGTGTACTTCATGTCCTTCGTCTGCACCTCGTGGAAGTAGCTCCACGCGGATCGGACCTTCTCCGGATCGAGAAAAAAGTCTAGCGCGGTCAACGCCAGCACCTTGGCGCCAGTCGTTGAGCCCTTGTGCGCGATCAGCGTCACCATCGCCACGGCACTCGACCAGTGGTGGCCGCCGCCACCCGTTGCAAAGTTGGCCGGGTAGCGAAGCGTCACGGTCGGTACGACCCAGGACACGTCGCCGATATCGTCGGAGCCGCCACCGGTGCGGGGCGGCGGAGCCGGCCCGCGCATCTCCGTGAGCTCTGTCCGGAGACCGGCGACACCAGACCACGGACCGCGGTTGTCCTCCTCCGGGTCGAATCCCATCTCCGCCTGTAGAGCCAGGGCCAGCGCGATGTCCGCCTCGCTCCATTCCGGCAGACCGACGTGCACGATATTCTCGTGCATTGTCTCGGCGATCACCTTATTGAAGTGCCGAGGCCATGCTGACCCCAGGATTTGAAACTCCACCTCGGTGTCGGTCATCGCCGCGGCAGCCTGGCCGATCGTCTCTCCGATGTCGAAGAGGCGCTTGATATGGTCATAGTCGAGCTCACGGTAAAAGTACCAGACCGATGCCAGCGGAGGCACGACATTCGGCTGATCGCCGCCGTTGGTAATCACGTAGTGGATGCGAGTGGGAAGGCGGAGATGCTCGCGACGAAAGTTCCACGCGGTGTTCATCAGCTCGACCGCATCGAGCGCGCTTCGACCACGCCAGGGGGCACCGGCGCCGTGGGCCGCTTTCCCTTTGAACGTCGACTCTACCGAGACCAACCCGCTTCCGGAGGCGTCACCCCAGCTCACGTTGAGGTCGTGACTGACGTGGGTGAAGAACACCAGGTCCACGTCGTCGAAGAGACCCTCCCGCACGAAGTAGGCTTTGCTCCCCAGCAGCTCCTCCGCGACTCCGGGCCAGAGCATCAAGGTGCCCGAGATGCCTTCTCGCGCCATGATCTCTTTGAGCACCAGGGCCGCGATGACGTTGACGGCCTGGCCGGAGTTGTGCCCCTCGCCGTGGCCCGGGGCTCCTTCGATGATCGGAGAGTGATACGCCACCCCTGGCTTCTGAAAGGCTTTGGGGATGCCGTCGATGTCGCTGCCGAACGCGATCACCGGCTTGCCCGATCCCCAACGCGCCACCCAAGCAGTGGGCATGCCGGCGACTCCTCGCTCTACGGTGAAACTATTCTCCTCGAGGATCCCGGTCACGAAGCGGGAGGTTTCAATCTCTTGAAAACCCAGCTCACCGAAACTGAAGATGCTGTCGACCACCACTTGGGTGAGCTTGGCCCGGTTCTCCACCTCGACGAGAGCCTCTTTCTTGAGCTGCTCGAGCCGCTCGTCGGGCTCTGCTACCGCCGATTTGCTCAGCGACGCCATCACAACAATTAGCAGCATCCATCGCGTCCGCATCGGTCTTCCCTCCCTATAGACTATCGGTCTACAATCCGAATCCGCTCTAGCGGCTGTGGACAGGATTGAACCGCTGGACTCGTCTCCCGAAGTTGGTCTCCGCAACGTAGATATTGCCCGAAGAATCGAGGGCGATGGTATGACCGTGCGTAAAGTTCCCGCTTTGGTGGCCGGGACGGCCGAAGGACGAAAGGATCTCGCCGCTCGCGTGATCGAGAACGTAAACCGTCTCGTTACGGCCGTTCATCACGTACATATATCTCTGCTCAGGATCTCGCGAGAAAGCCACCCACCATGCGGTGCCGCGAGGATCGGGCAGGGTCGGGGTTCCATTCCTGATCCAGATGCTGCGTAGAAACTTTCCGGTCTTGTCGAACACTTGAACGCGATCGCTCTGCCGGTCGCACACATACACGTTACCGGCATTGCTCATGGCGACACAGTGGACGACCTGCGAAAACACGCCACCAACACCCGCTTCCGTTTCTTCTCTGGTCGCCTGCCGGCCCCATTGGCGCAGAAACTCGCCCGTCTTATCGAAGACCGCGATACGCCGGTTGCCGTAACCGTCCGCCACGTAGACGTCGCCGTTTTCCGGATCGATGGCGACTCCGGCGGGATTGAAGAGCCGTTCTCGACCGGAGTTCTGCGCTTCACCGTCCCTTCTCCCCGTGGACGAGTCGAAATCGCCACGCGTACCGATTTGCGTGAGGAGCTCGCCCTCGTGGCTGTACTTCTGGACGATCGCGTCTTGGTTGCCACTCACCCAGACGTTGTCCTCGGTATCGAACGTACAGCCGTGGATGGATTGCGGCACTTTGTCTGGGTCACCCCAAGAGGCCACCAGGTTACCCGTAGCGTCGAACATGATGCATGATGATGGATGGCGCCTGCAATGACGTCTCGGCTTTTTCCTCGGTGATATTCCGCCGGTTGACGACAACGACATGATCGTGCGAGTCGACACAGACGCCCCCGAGCTGGCCGGTGATCCAACCTTCCGGCAACGGCTTGGGCCAGGACGGATCGACCTCGTAACGAGGCACATCCTGCGCCGCCAGGGTGGAACCAAACAGAAGTACCGCCGCCAGAGTCATCTTGCGCATGGTTCTACTCCTTTTCTTCTTGATCCGACTTGATCCGGGCCAAACCCAGCTCTCGAAGCTGCTCCTCGGTGACCGGAGACGGCGAGCCCGCCATCAAATCCAGGGCTGATGTCGTCTTGGGGAATGCGATGACGTCGCGCAGACTGGTGCCGCCAACCACGACCATGGCGATGCGATCGAAACCGAGCGCGATGCCTCCGTGTGGCGGGGCCCCGTATTGAAGCGCCTCCAAGAAGAAGCCGAACTTCGCCTGCGCCTCCTCGTCTTCTATCGCAAGCACCCGGAAGATGCGTGATTGGACGTCGGCGCGATGAATACGGATGCTACCGCTTCCGAGCTCATAGCCGCACGCCACGACATCGTAAGCGAGCGACCGCACCGAGCCGGGATCGGATTCCAGCCGATCCAGGTCATCGGGATGGGGCGAGGTAAAAGGATGATGGCTCGAGGTCCACCGTTTGGATGTCTTGTCCCACTCGAAGAGGGGAAACTCCGTGATCCACGCCAGACGCCACGTCCCCGGCTTGGCCAGGTTTTCACGACGCGCCACCTCGAGCCGGAGAGCACCGAGCACGACCGAGGCCTGTCTCGGCTCCCCCGCCACCAAAAGCAGAAGATCGCCCGGCCCACCCTTCGCTTGCTCAAAGGCTTCTTTGAGACGCGCCTCGCCCACGTGCTTGCTCATGGGAGAGCTCAGCTCGGCATCCGTCCAGCGAGCCCAACCGAGACCCGCCGCTCCCTGGGACTTGGCCAGTTTTTCCAGACCATCGATGTCTTTTCTCGAGTAGCCCGCGCATGCGGGAGCGACCATGGCACGGACCGCCCCACCGCCTACGATCACCTTGTCGAAGACGCCGTAACCCGAACCGGAGAACACCTTCGAGACGTCGGCAATCTCGAGGCCGTAGCGGAGATCGGGCTTATCGGTTCCGTAACGATCCATCGCCTCCGCCCAGGTCAATCTCGGAAAGGGTGCGCTCGCCTCGATGCCGACCGCTTTGAGCATGTGCACGAAGAGCCCCTCCACGACCTCGAACACATCGTCCTGGTCGGCGAAGGACATCTCGATGTCGATCTGGGTGAACTCGGGTTGGCGGTCGGCGCGGAGGTCCTCATCCCTGAAGCAACGGACGATCTGAAAATATCGATCGAACCCCGCCACCATGAGGATTTGTTTGAAGAGCTGAGGAGACTGGGGAAGCGCGTAGAAGGACCCTTTTTGCGTGCGGCTGGGCACCAAGTAGTCGCGCGCGCCCTCGGGTGTGGACTTGGTCAGGAAGGGGGTTTCGATCTCATAGAAGTCTCGTTGGTCCAGGTAGCTTCGTACCGACAGGGCCAAGCGGCTGCGGGTGGCCAGGTTGCGTAACAGAATCGGGCGCCTCAGATCCAGGTAACGGTGCCGAAGTCGAATCTCTTCGCTGACGTTCAGCTCCTCCTCTGGAACGAAAGGAGGCGTTTTCGACTCGGACAGGATCTGGAGCTCGCCGGCCACGACTTCAATCTCTCCGGTAGGAAGATTCGGGTTGATGGTCGATTGGGATCGTCGCGCCACCTTGCCACGAACGGCGATCACCCATTCCGATCCCACTTTCTTCGCCGCCCCGGAAACCTCCTGCCCGGCATCGGGCGGGACCAGGACTTGCGTGACTCCCTTGCGATCGCGGAGATCGATGAAGGTGATGCCTCCTAGATCTCGAACGCCGTTCACCCAACCCATGAGGACGGCGTCTTTTCCGGAATCCGAAGTTTTCAGCTCGCCACAAGAATGTGTGCGCTTCCAGCTACTCATGCAGGGCGGATTCTTTCATCGAGGTACACTTTCTTGAGATCGACATAGTGCTGTGACGAGTAGACGAGGTGCTCGAGCTCCGCGTCGGTGAGAGACCTCACGACACGCGCTGGAACGCCGCGCGCCAAGCTGCGAGGCGGGATCTCGACCCCCGGACCAACGAGAGCGCCCGCCGCCACCAAGGAATCGGGGCCTACCTTGGCACCGTCCATCACAACCGCCCCCATGCCGATCAGGCAGCCCCTCATCACGTGACACCCGTGAAGAATGGCTCGATGCCCTATCGTGATGTCTTCGTCCAGAACCGTGGGATGGGTCTTCTCGCTCACGTGGATAACGGTGAGGTCTTGAATATTGGTCCGCGCACCGATCCGGATGTAGTGGACATCCCCGCGTACTACGGCCCCGAACCAGACGTTCGCGTCGTCTCCGAGCTCCACATCGCCAATCACCTGAGCGCTATCCTCGATGAACACACCCTTGGCGAGACGGGGATGCCTGCCCCCGAAGGGGCGGATCACGTCTTATCCTCGAGCTTACGGAGCCAGATGAGGCCCCGCGTGAAGTCATAGGTAACGGAGAGCTGGCGCAACACGAAGCTGCCCAGCACTCCCACGGGTCCCTCCTGGTAGGGGAGTTTTCTCATCTCGACGAGTTGGACGGGCACGCGCGGAGCGGTAAACCCGCCAATGGTCAACGCTTCGAGCTCGATCATCTTGTCGTCTTTTTCGGCGAGCTTCTGATCGCGAGCCCAATCGCGGTCCAAGAAACAAATCGCGACCGAAGGGTCGACGATGAACGTCGTCGAGACCGAACGGTTGAGGACGGTTTCCACCTGAACCCCTCGAAGCTCTTTGTCGAAGAAAACACCGCCCGCCGGAACGTCCGGCCCCTCCGGAGAGAGCTCGAGCAGCAGGAGTCGGCGAGGGTAATGGATGGTGAGCCGGAAGGGCTCTAGAAAGTCTCTGCCGATCCTCCCGTAGCTCGGGATGCCTTGCGAACGCGCCAGATCATCCCCCTCGATGATGAGCCCCTTCACACCCTCGGCGCCGATCGCCCCGATCTCGAGCGTCGCCAGGTAGACCACGGGAACGTCCTCTTTATCGCCTAAGTAGTCGATCTCCTGCATTTCGCCCCGGTTGGCGAGCTCCATGCCGCTACCTGCGACGAGCGTGTTGTCTAGAAGGACCTCGGGGATCGACAGATCGAGCAGAAAAGGATACCCCTCGCTGCCGTTCAGGCGAGCGTAGACGATCAGAACGGCCAGATCCGGAATCGTATCGAAGCGGACCCACTCGGGAGCCGCGGTCTTTGCGTCGGAAACCGCGAAGAGCGTAAGCGAAGTAAGCGCCATCATGACCATCATCAGGACCGCTCTAGGGCTCTTTTTCATCGTGGTCCGTCCCTCCTTTATTAGTGGCAATATTGATTCCACTCAAGACTTCGTCCACCGTCCGGCCACTCTGACATTCGAACTGGAACGTGGCGTGATTGATGTTGAATCGGTCTCTCAAGAATGCTTCCGCCTTTTTGGCGAGTCGCTCGGTCTCGCTCACTCGAAGATCGTCCACGTCTACGTGAGCCGACAGAGCGTACATCCCAGAGGTAATGCACCAGACGTGAAGATGGTGCACGTCCCGTATGCCGGGAATCTGACGCAGACCTTGCACGACGGCCTGCATATTGACGTCACGGGGCGTCGCTTCGAGCAGGATATCCACGGAGTCCCAAACCAGCCGCAGGGCCCAGAAAAGAATGACGACACAGATGACAACCGAAAGAAGCGGATCGATCACCGTCCAGCCGGTCAAAGAGATGATCAACACCCCAACGATCACCGCAACCGACGAGAAAGTGTCCGTCAGCAGGTGGACGAAGGCTCCCCGCACGTTCAAGTCTTTGTGCTCGGCGCCGCTCAAGATCAGAGCGCCGATCAAGTTGACGACGAGACCGATGACCGCAATGACGAGCACCGGTCCGGTGGCGATGGGCAACGGCTCGAGCAGTCGCCGGTAGGCTTCGTAGGAGATGCCGATGGAGATCGCAAAGAGAGTTGCACCGTTGAAGAGCGCCGCCAGGATTTCGAGCCGGTTCAGCCCGTAGGTGCGCCGTTCGGTTGCCGGGCGCTGAGAGAACAAGACCGCCAGGTAAGAAACACCGAGCGCCAGCAGATGGGTGAACATGTGGCCCGCGTCGGAAAGCAGTGCCAGCGAGTTGGTTAGGAGGCCCCCGACCGCCTCGGCAATGAAGGTGACGCCGGTGAGGAGCAGGGTCCACAGCAGGCGGCGGCGGTTGCGCACCCGGTTGTGGCTGCTGAATCCGGGCTTTGTGGTCACTCTGGCAAAACCATAACAAACTTAGCCGCTTACCGGCCAGTACTTTCTGGCGGCGGGTGGCGTACGGGATCTTGCTGTTTCGGCGTCAATCCACGGGATCTTACTAGTGAACTCTTCAGACGCCGGCCAGACGCCCTTCAGGCGTCGATTCGCGGGATCTTGCTACCGACGACTTCGCCAGACGCCGGGGAGACGTCAGTCAGACGCCGGCGTCGGATTCCGGCTCCTCGAACCAACCAAAGTCTTGAATAGCATGAACGGCCATGAGGCGTTGGGCGATGTCGCCCTGACCGGGCTCGGAGAACAGTGCCAACGGAGACACGTGTCCTCCCGAGAGCGGGCGCTCCCAGAGCCAATGCTCCATGAGATACTCCAGCAATGCGGTACGGCAGAGGTCCTCTTCTACTTCCAGCCACTCGCGTTTGTGAATCGCTCGCGCCATCGTGCACCTCCTAGAGCTCTCTCCTTGATGCGGTCGTCAATTACTTTCGTAGCAATCGACGTGCCAAAATGAGAGTAGAGGTGGTCGATAGACGATAACCTGTTAACTGGAAAGGCCTTAAACCCGACCGCGGTCACAGAGGACGCCTTTTGCAGGCGGAACCGCATGTCCCCTTTTCTTTACGCTCGTGGGAAGAAATTTCAAGACTTAGGCGTAAAAACCTTTTCCTGATCGCGCTTTGCGGACCAGCGCTTCCGGGGGTTGGAAGCGAGCCCCCAATCCGCCTTCTTGGATCTGCAGCTTTTCCACTACACTCTCGAGCCTGAGAGAGTCCGCATAACGTAACAGTCCTCCGCGAAACGGAGGGAAGCCCGCTCCCATCACCATGGCCAAATCCAGCCATTCGGGGCCTCTTACGACCTCTTCGTCGAGGCAGCGTGCCGCCTCGGCGATCATCGCGTAGACGCATCGTTCCACGGCTTCTTGCCGATCGACCGATCCTCGGCGAGCGATTCCGAGCAAGCTGAGGGCCTCCGGATCGGGCGTCGCCTTCTTGCCTCGGTAACGGTAAAAACCGCTCCCCGACTTCTTTCCGAGCCTTCCCGCGGCGACCAGCTTGCCGGTGACGCCCGCCGGGGCGGCGCGATCTCCGTAGGCGGCGGCGAGCACCTTCCCCGCCTTTTCCGCGATGTCGATGCCGACTTCGTCCAGCAAACGCAGGGGCCCCATCGGCATACCGAACTCCAACAGCGCGCGGTCGATCCCTTCCACGTCGCCAGTCTCTTTCAATAAGTGGCTGGCTTCGTTCAAATAAGGACCCAGGACGCGATTCACCAGGAATCCGGGACAGTCCGCCACGACGACCGGCGTCTTTCCCAACCGCTTGGCCAGAGCGACGAACGCGGCCACGGTCTCCCGGCTCGTTGCCTCGCCCCGGATCACCTCGATGAGAGGCATGCGATCGACAGGATTGAAGAAGTGGAACCCGGCCATGCGCTCGGGTAGTCCGAGCGCGCCTTGCAGCTCGGTGATGGGGAGCGTCGAGGTGTTGCTCCCAATGAGACACGAGTCCGAAAACTCGGGCTCCATCTCTTGCAACACCTTCTTCTTAATCGCCAGGTCTTCGACGATAGCCTCCAACACGATGTCGACTCGACCGAAACCGCTCCAGTCCAGAGTGGGGCTCACCAGGGCCATCTTCTTATCGAGCTCCCAAGCCGTGAGACGGCCTCGTTTCATGCGTCGCTCATAGATACGATGCGCAGCGGCCAATCCGGCGCCCAACGCCTCGGGCCGCACGTCCTTGAGGCGGACCGGAATGTCGCGTGAAGAAAGCGCCCAGGCCATCGCGCCTCCCATGGTTCCAGCCCCCAGCAGACCAGCACCTCGAACCTCCGGAAGCGAACCGAGTTCTCCCTCGACTCCCGGGTCCTTCTTCGCCTTTTCCGAAAGGAAGAACAGCTGAACCAGGCTCTTCGAGATCGGGCCCACGATCAGTTCCCCGAGCGCATCCGCTTCGAGAGCAAGAGCCTTCTCGATGGTCATTCCCCAACCGCGGCGAATTACTTCGAGTGCTTTGAGCGGTGCCGGGTAGTGTCCGTGCGTCCTTCCCATCACCTTCTTGCGTGCCTGATGGAAGACGAGCGCTCGGCCCACCGCATTTCCTTCGAGAAGCCAGCCGCCCACTCCCTTGGCCGTGTGCCGCAGCTTCTTCCTAAAGCGCCCCTGACGGCGAAGCCGGCGCACAAGCTCGACGGCGTGCTTTTCCAGCTCGGCGTGGGGCACGGCTCGATCCACCAGACCGATGCGTGCCGCCTTCCGTGCATCGACGGTTCGTCCGGTGAGAATCATCTCTAGCGCCTGCCGCAACCCGACGAGACGCGGAAGGCGTGTGGTGCCTCCCCAGCCGGGAATGATCCCAAAGTTGACCTCGGGCAGCCCCATCCCGAACCGTAGGTGATCGGTGCCGAGTCGCCCATGACAAGCGAGAGCCAACTCGGTGCCTCCTCCCAGGCACACCCCATCGATGGCCGCCACTACTGGAACCGAAAGCTTCTGGATTCGCCCGAACACGTCGTGGCCGAGGCGGGCGGCGCGGATGGCGTCTTCCCGCTTTTCGAACCCGCCAATCTCCTGGAGGTCGGCGCCGGCGATGAACATGCCCTCCTTGCCGGAGCGAATGACCACTCCCTCGAGGTCCGTCCGTCGCTGAAGCTCTTCCAGTGCCTGGCCCAGTCCGGTCATCACGCTAGCCGAAAGCTTGTTCACCTTCTCCCCCGGCAGGTCGAAGGTCAACCAGCCGATCCCCTCCTCGACAGTGAGAGTGAGGGGCCCGCTTTTCGTGGACGGCGTGACGGAACTCATTGGTCGCGGCGTTTCTCGAGTGTAATCTGAGGAGTATAGCAGGAACCTCGCCGCTAGCGCCGCACCGGCGGGATCCCTTGCTCCAACGCCGATGCAAGGGGATAATGGGGTTTGCGACTCATGAAGCGAAAACCGCCCACCCGCATGCCCAGCCCGCTTACCGGGGAGCCCATGGATGGCCTCTTCCCGGATCTGAGCCGCGCGGTGCAGACGACCCGGTGGTCGTTATACGCCCACATCTTGGTCTTCCTCCTTCTCTGGTGGGCGCCCGGCATGCCCGGCCGCCCCGATCTGCTGCCGGAGATTCGGCTGCCCAGCCTGGTTTTCATGGTCGAGCCGGGGCCGGGGGGCGGTGGTGGCGGGAATCTTTCTGAAGATCCTCCTTCGGTGCTCAAGATCGAAGGTGAGGATCTGGCCACGGTCGCGATCGACATCGAAGACGAAGATAGGTTGGTCTTCGAGGAAGAAGTAGAAGGAATCGAGGAAGAAGACCCGCTAGAAGACGAGCTCGAAGACGAAACGGAGGTCAAGGCTCCGGTTGTGCCCCAGGCACCCGACGACGTCGACGCCGAAGGTGAGCTGGAAGCTCCGGAACAACTCGTCGCATCGGCTGGCCCGAGATCGGGCAACGGCCACGGAGAGGGCGTCGGACCCGGTCTGGGCGAAGGCGAGGGTGGCGGCTTCGGTGGCGGCGCCTACCGCATTGGAACGGGCATCGTGCCGCCGCAGCTCCGATGCCAGGTCCGACCCCAATACACGGATGAAGCCTTGGCGCGCAAGATCCAGGGCACGGTGATTCTTGAAGTCGTGATCCTCAAGACGGGACAGGTGGGGCCAGTCAGAATCCTCCGCAGCCTGGACCGAGGTCTCGACCTCAAGGCCGTCGAGGCCGTCCGGCAGTGGCAGTTCAAGCCTGGAATGTTCAAGAGCCAAGCGGTGGACGTGATCGCCGAGATCACGGTGGACTTCACTCTTCTGTAGGCTGTCCTGACAAGAAAATAGGGAGCCGACCGAGTGGCCGGCCCCCTGAAACAAATCTCCCCGAGATCAGTTAGGGTCGAAGCGCAACCTTCGTCGCCCGCCAGTTCCAAACTTCCCCGACGAGCAGATCGTTCTCGCTCTGGCAGTCGAGGGCGTTGACCATACCGAAGTCCCCCTCGATCTTACCTGCCTGGCCGAACTGGCCGACAACCCGGCCATCTAGTGTGATCTTGTAGATCTCACCGTTGGCCATGCTTTCCGCATCGTTCGAGTTGGAGCTGTAGAGATACTGCGTCGGACCGCCCGAGATGCAGATCGCCTGGGGCGTTCCGATCCCGGTGATCTCCGACTTGAAGGTGCCCTCGCTGTCGAAGACCTGGATGCGATTGTTCCCGGCATCGGCCACGTAGATGTTATCCGAGGCGTCGCTGGCAATCCCGCGAATCTCGTTGAATTGGCCTGGTTCCGATCCGGTCTGACCCCACGTCTTGATGAAGTTCGCGTCGGGATTGAACTTCGCGACGCGGTTGTTGTTACCGAATCCGTCGGCCACGTAGATGTTGCCGGCGGAATCCCAGGTGACGTCCGACGGCCGGTTGAACGAGTTGCCCGGCACTCCGGCTCCCGGAGGCAAACCGGCCAGCGCGCCGCCTCCACCTCCGGCGGGAATCTCGGGAGGCTCGGGGTCGATGGCACGTGCCGGGAGGCCGGGGCCAGGTCGCACGCGGATGGCTTCCGGTTTTCGGCCCATGACCAACAGAAACTGCCCATCCTGATTGAACTTCATCAGCATGTTGGATCCGGCATCGACGATCCAGATGTTGTCATCGGCGTCGACCCGCACTTGCTGCGCGGAATTCATGGCGTAGGTTTCCTGGCCGATCTCCTTCAGGAACGTTCCGTTCTGATCGAACTCGAAGAGACGCGAGCCACCATGGTAGAAGGTCCGCTCCCCACCGATCTCGGCGTAAGGATTCCCTGTCCGGGCGTACACAAAGATGTGACCCCTCGAGTTCCTCGCCACACCGGCCACTTCGCCGTGAGCCGGAAGCGAGAGGAAGTGCGCATCCGCGTCGTAGCTGATTTCAGGCGCCGATTGGGCAAGAAGCGTGCTGCTGGCAGCGAAGATCGCCACCACAATGAACTGTAGTATGCGCTTCATAAATGCCTCCTTAGTTCCCGCTCGAGCTCATCTGATCCGGATGCAAAAGGATCTTCTGAACCCGCATGCCCTGAATCTCAGCCACGTAGACTGTGTTGGGATCGCGGCAATCCAGATGGTGGGTGCTGGCGAACTCCTTGAGCGCTTTGCCAGCCTTGCCGAACCGACCCAGCACCGTGCCATCCAGCTCCAGCTTGTAGATTTCGCCTCTCGTCGGCATCTGGCGCGAATCGATGGACGTCGAGATGGAGTTGGAGCTGTAGAGAATCTGGTGCTCACCCGCGGAGATGCAGAGTCCCCAGGGCGCACCGACGTTCTCGTAATCGGCCTTCCAATTCAGATCGGTGTCCAGTACGACGATCCGGCGGTTGCCTCGGTCACCGACAAAGACGGTGCCGTCGTGGGCGACCGCGACGGTGTGCGGCGTGCTGAACTGCAGCCGACCGTCACCGCGCGTACCAACTGACTTGATGAATCGGCCGTTCTTGTCGTACTTCACGACGCGGGAGTCCCGGTAGCCGTCCGTGACATAGACGTTACCCGCCCGGTCGAACCCGATATCGGTCGGCCGATGGTAGGAGTACGGCCTGTTCGCTCCAGAGTACGGGGCGACCCCGGGCATCATGTCCAACTGATAGAGCGGATCCGGCCGTTTGCCCATCACCATCAGAAGCTTTCCTTCCGGGCTGTACTTCACGATGACGTTCGTACCCTCATCGACGATCCAGACGTTGTCGTCGTAATCGACACGCACGCCGTGGGCGAAGGAGTAGGCGTAGCTTTCCTTACCGAACTCTTTGACAAAGTTTCCGTCCGGGTCGAACTCGAACACGCGCGAGTCGCCGCTGCGCACGAACACGTAGATGTGACCCTTCGAGTTCGTGGCGACGGCTATGCCCTCGCCCATGTACAGCCCAGGCGGCATCTTGAAGAAATTGGCGACCGAGTCGTATGGGATTTCCGGTGTGGTATCCCTCGCTGTGGCAGGTTCAAACTGAGCGAGGGCAGGACCGGCACAGAGCAGAAGCCCCACGACGACACTTGTCGTTAATCGTCGCATATTGTCCTCCTTTGCTCCTTCGCACAGAATTTAGGAGGGAGCGCCAGGATTCTATTCTCTCGTTGACACGATGTAAAGAGAAAGGTGGGGACTTCGAAACCGTAGCTCGCGTTTACGGGTCGAGGAAGCAACTAGTGGACTGTACATTTAAGTGTTTAGTTGTAATATCTCTCTCATGCGAGGGAGAGCCGTTGTGTTGACTCAAGCGGAACATAGGGAGCTTGGCAAACGAGTTTCGAGCCGTAGCGGTCGAGCGGATGACGCGCGGATCGCTCGGATGTTGCTCTTGCTGGCAGACGGTGCAAGCTATACGCAGGTGCAGCAGACGGTGGGCTGCACGGCGCCTTTTATCAGCAAGTGGAAACGCCGATTCTTGGAGGAGCGTCTGGCAGGTCTGTACGCGCGTCACGAGGGGCGTCCGATTCAAGTGCTCACGCCTCGGATGGAAGCACGGATTCTTTCGTGGACGCAGAAAAAACCGACCGACGGCTCGACTCACTGGAGCACGCGTCGACTTGCGAAGAAGCTGGGAATCCATCACATGATGGTGGCTCGCACTTGGAAAAAGCATGGTCTCCAACCACACCGAATTGAGCATTACAAGGCCTCCAACGATCCGGATTTCGAGACGAAGGCAGCGGATATCATCGGTCTATATATGAATCCACCTCAGCACGCTGCGGTGTTTTGTATTGATGAGAAAACGGCGATCCAAGCCCTGGATCGACGGGACCCGATCTTGCCGTTGTCTCCCGGGCGGGCCGAGCGACACGGTTTCGAGTACGTCCGGCATGGAACGCTTTCTCTCTACGCCGCCTTCGACACGAAGACGGGGGTGGTTTTGGGCAAGACTGTCCGCCGCCATACCAGCCAGGAGTTCGTCGCCTTCTTGGAGCAGCTGGTTGCGAGCCAAAAGCGAAAGCGCGAAATACATGTCATCCTCGACAATCTGTCGGCTCACAAGACCGCCAAGGTCGCACAGTTCCTCGAGGCCAACCCAAAAGTCCGACTCCACTTCACACCCACATATTCCTCCTGGCTGAACAAAATCGAACTCTGGTTCTCCAAGATCGAGCGTGCCCTGATCCATCGAGGCGTGTTCACGTCAACCCACGACCTGACCCGCAAGATCATGCGCTACATTCGCAAGTACAACGAAGACCCCAAGCCCGTGAAGTGGACCTACAACGATCCGTCACGACGCATTAAAACCACTAAACGTTCAGTTGTTACAGTCCACTAGCCCCAGTCGCGGAGCTCGAGCGGTTCGATGACGGCCTATTCACCTCGAGACAATGTCGCCCACCCCCACCCATACATCGTCAAAGCCTTCGAACGCCTCCCGCACGACGGCTTCGAGCATCGCGACTTCGGTGTCGGTCAGTTTCTTGAATTCACCCGTTCGCCGCCTGCTGGGTAACTTCCCCTTGTTCCGCCGTGTAAACATCAGAAGATTTTCGGCCAGTCTGTCGGGCATTTCGACGGTGTCCATGATGCGCCCGAGTGCTTCATCGTGACGGCGGAGATAGTCGATTTCGCACGGCAAATCGTGCTCAACCGTCCGCATGACACAAGCATAGAGGAACTCCGCCTCCTCCGTGCCGTCAAAATACCGATACAGATCGGCGGTGTCGTTCAAGACTTCTACATTCCGTCCTGGCGCCGCCCGCCACTCGATGAAGTTCATCAACGGCCCTGAATGCTCTTGCAGCGTCTTTCGGTAGTCATCGATCCGGTCAAGCATCACAGACGACACCGGAAACACCATGCCCGGCGGCGCGAATTTCCGCTCGGCGAGAACATGATGAATCAGACAGCGATGCACCCGCCCGTTCCCGTCCTGAAAGGGGTGGATATAGACAAATCCGAAGGCCGTCCCCGCTGCTTGCACAACAGGGTCAACCCCGTCCTTGCTCATTCGATCGTTAGCTTCCAGCATCGCAGCCATCAAGTCCTGCAAGTCGGAGGGCCGTGCGCCAATGAACTCTGGCAGCGGGTCACCGTTGTGATCACGCTCGCCCAGAAACACGCCGTCGGGCCGCAGTCCCACGTGCACGAACCGCTGGTCCTCTATCAGCACGCCCTGAAGCCGAACGATCTCATCAAGAGTCAGCTTGTTTTTGCCGGCCTGCAGCACGGCCCGGCCCCAACGCTCTAGCCGGTTGCGTGGAGGCCTCTCCCCCTCTATTTCAAAACTCGCCCGGCTGTCAGCCAGAAGCAGGAAACTTGCCGCACGGGCAAGGAGATGAGCGGCTGTGCGCCCCACTGTTTCGGCTGCCTTCGCTGCAAGTCCGCGCCCCACAAAATCGGTCAGCGTTTTCGTCCGGCGTATGATGGGACAGAATTTCCCGGTCCCCAGAAGGTTGTCGCGCACGCGATGCCGCCGCGAAAGACGCGACTTCCCGGTGAAGTACACCTTCGGGTCAAGGACATCCACGGCCGGCACTCCCGGATCGTCCGCCACATCCAGCGTGCGTCCCGTCAACTGTTCATACAGAAACCAGGCGCGCCGCGCCTGAATTCCGGTCGGCGTCCCATGAACAAACGCCTCGACATCCTTCGGATCGACCGCATCGAATATCCGCCTCAACAGAAGCAGGTCGAGATTCTCGTGGCGAAGAGCAAAGGTCAGCTGGTCCGCGAAAGTCTCTCCGGGCCAATACCTTCTGTCGAAAATGCGCCAAGTCTTCTCCTCACGGACGCTGCCACTTACGTGCTTTGCTGACACACACACCGGCCCGCGCACCGGTCCCTTTACTCCGAGGGCTTGCGTCACCGCCGCCCAGCCTGCCAGCCTGGTATCCTGAGGAATAATCTCGCCCTGGAAAACCTTCAAACTCCCACTTCAATACGCATCGTCGAAATCTACCCATCGTGTGTCGAAAGAAGACTATTTTAGTGCCATATCGTCGAAAACACTCTACCACCAAGGATCGTCGAAAATCAACTATCTTCTGTCGAAAAACGCCATAATGTACATTGTATCGTCGAAAAAAGTATCTCAGACTGCGAGCCCCGACTCCCGGCCTCCGCCAACCACGCCCCTCCCAACCTGGCTCTGGGCGGAAGGCATCGACGGAACGGTGCCGGAGTGTGTAGAAAAGTTACTCGTTCCGGAACGAAGTCCACCTCGGGGCATAGAACGCGGTGTTTTCGCGGAGACGCGAGTAGCTTCCGTTACTTGTTCTCGTCCAGGTACAACCCGGCGTAGGTTTTATCTGCCGGCTCATCGAGACCGAAGAAGACGAGCTGGATGATGCGCGCGTCTTTTTGCAGGTGAAGGCCGGCCGGATTCTCGACGACGAGAAGCGAACCGCTGCGGCCGGAGTAGCCGGAGTCCCAGAGAGCGGTCTTGACGCTGGCCCCGCTTCGCAGAAGACTGGAACGAGTGCGAGCAAGAGCGAAGGCGTCGGGAGGAATGTTCACGATCTCGTTGTAGACCACCCAGTAGGGGCCCGGTTTCAGTTTCCACCAGCCGGTGTCATCCGCAGTAAGCGGATCCGTCTCCGGCGTTCGGCGTTGCGTGTTGTCGAAGTCGATCGCCCCCGGCTCACTTCGAAAGACCGAGACCTCTCGGAGCGTGAAGTCCACGCCGTCCATTTGGATCTGGGTCTCGGGGTCGCGGAGGTGCTCGATGAGCGGAGGAGCGGCTTGAAGTCGGCGAACGAGTTCTTGGCCGTGAATAAGCTTCACAGGGAATTATATCCGAGGTAACGTAATATTCTGCTGCGATTGGTACTTCCCCTGCTTGTCCTTATAGGAACGCTCGCAGACCTCGTCGCTCTCGAAGAACAAGACCTGCGCAATGCCTTCGTTGGCATAGATGCGGCAAGGCAGCGGCGTGGTGTTGGAGATTTCGAGGGTGGCGTTGCCTTCCCATTCCGCGTCGAAACCCGTGACATTGATAATGATGCCGCAGCGCGCGTAGGTGGACTTCCCGATGGTGAGCCCGTACACGTTTCTGGGCATCCGGAAGTCCTCCACCGTGCGTGACAGTGCGAAGGAGTTGGGCGGGATGATGCAGACATCCCCTTGGTAGTCGACGAAGCTTCGCGGATCGAAGTTCTTGGGATCGACCACGGCGGTGTTGACATTGGTGAAGATCTTGAACTCGTCGGCGATGCGGATGTCGTAGCCATAGGCGGAAAGACCGTAGGAGATCACCCCGTCGCGAACCTGGTGGTCGACGAACGGGTCGATCATCCCGTGGTCGAGCGCCATCTTCTTTATCCAGTGATCAGGTTTAATGGACATCAGAGTGGATCTCCAGTGCGTTGAAGAAATAGGGAATCTCGATGGCGGTGGATTCGAGCGAATCCGATCCATGAATGACATTGTGCTCGACGTCGGTCGCGAATTCCTTGCGAATGGTCCCATCCGCCGCCTTGGCGGGATCGGTTGCCCCCATCAGCTCGCGAAGCGACTCGATCGCATCGTCTTTCTCGAGAACCAGGACCACCGATGGCCCCGACGACATGGAGTCGGTCAAGCTTCCAAAGAAGGGCCGTTCTCGGTGAACAGCGTAGAGACCCTCCGCTTCCTTCTTGCTCATGTGAATCAACTTGAGGCCGAGAATCGTGAATCCCTCTGCTTCGAGCCGCGCGAGAATCTTGCCCGCATCTCCCTGGCGCACGCCGTCGGGCTTAATAATGGATAACGTTTTTTGCATGGTGTTAGTTCTCAAGCACCCGTTCGACGGCCTCACCGATATCGGCCGGGCTCTTGATCACATTGACCCCCGCTTGCTCTAGCGTCGCCATCTTGTCCGCCGCGGTGCCCTTTCCTCCCATGATGATGGCGCCGGCATGACCCATGCGTCTTCCCGGCGGTGCGGTCTGTCCGGCGATAAAGGAAACCACCGGCTTGGTGACGGATTCCTTGATGTACTGAGCGGCCGTTTCCTCGGCGTTGCCCCCGATCTCGCCGATCATCACCACCGCATCGGTCTCGGGATCCTGCTGGAAAAGCTCGAGCGCGTCAACGAAGTTGGTGCCGATCACCGGGTCGCCGCCGATCCCGATACAGGTCGACTGGCCGATGCCCCGCTGCGTGAGCTGATACACCGCCTCGTATGTGAGCGTGCCGCTGCGTGAGACGCATCCTACTCGGCCTTCCTTGTGGATGTGCCCTGGCATGATGCCGATCTTCGCCTTACCCGGTGAGATGATCCCCGGACAGTTGGGGCCTATCAGACGAGACTCGCTCTCGCTCACGACCCGCATCACGTCCACCATGTCGAGGGTCGGAACTCCTTCCGTAATGCACACGACGAGCGCCACTCCAGCATCGACCGCTTCCAGGATCGCGTCGGCGGCAAAAGGAGGGGGAACGAAGATGGCAGAAGCATTGGCGCCCGTCTCGGACACGGCCTGGGCCACGGTATCGAGAACCGGAACGCCTTCGACCGATGTGCCGCCCTTTCCGGGCGTGACGCCGGCTACGACTTGTGTTCCATAATCGATGGCCCCGCGGGCGTGGAACTGTCCCTCTTTGCCGGTAATGCCCTGTACAAGGAGACGCGTCTCGCGGTCGATGAGGACGCTCACCCCCTGCCCCCAGCCAGAGCCACCACCTTCTCCGCCGCTTCCTTCATGCTGTTGGCGGTCGTGAAGTTCAGCCCCGACTCCGCGAGCATCTTCTTGCCAAGCTCCACGTTGGTGCCCTCCATTCGGATGACGATGGGTGCCTGGATCCCGAGCTCCTCGACCGCGGCGATGACACCCTTGGCCAATCGGTCGCAGCGCAGAATCCCGCCGAATATATTGATGAGCACTGCCTTGACCTGAGGATCCGACGTCAGGATGCGAAAGGCGTTCTTCACTTGCTCCGCGCTCGCCCCACCACCCACGTCGAGAAAATTAGCCGGCGAGCTTCCCGACAGCTTGATGATGTCCATCGTCGCCATCGCCAATCCCGCGCCGTTGACCATGCAGCCCACGTTGCCATCGAGCTTGATGTAGTTCAGGCCGAACTTGGACGCTTCGACCTCCAGCGGAGCCTCCTCGGTGATGTCGCGCAGGGGAATCAAGTCCTTGTGACGAAAGAGAGCGTTGTCATCGAGATTGAACTTGGCATCGAGGGCCAGCACCTCGCCGTCCTCGGTCACCAAACAGGGGTTGATCTCCAACAGGGAGGCGTCGAGGCCGCGGAAGGCTTTGTAGAGAGAAAGAATGAACGCCACCGCCTTCTTGTGCACATCTCCCGACAGCCCGAGTCCGTAGGCGATGCGCCGTGCCTGATGAGGCCTCAACCCGACGGCGGGATCGACTTCGGCGCGGAGGATCTTTTCGGGAGTCTCGGCAGCGACTTTTTCGATCTCCATGCCTCCCGCCGAGCTGGCGATGCACACCGGCCGACCGACCGAGCGGTCCACCAGGAAGCTCAGGTAAAGCTCCTTCTTGATGGCTAGGCCCTCCTCGACCAAGAGCTTCCGGACTTCCTTACCGTCGGCTCCCGTCTGGGGAGTCACCAACTTCTTGCCAAGGATCTCACCGGCAACCTTCTCGACGTCGGCGGAGGAACGAGCCAACTTGACACCCCCCGCCTTGCCTCGACCTCCGGCATGGATCTGCGCCTTGACGACCACGGGAAGACCGAGCTCGTCGGCCGCCCGGACGGCATCGGCGACCGACTCCACCATCTTTCCGCGGGGGACCTTGACGCCGTAGCGAGCGAGAAGCTCCTTGGCCTGGTATTCGTGGACGTTCATCCGACCCCGATCACACCCACCAGCTCTTGCACCGCAGCCGCCGACTTCTGCAATTGTGCTCGCTCTTCGTTGGACAAATGAATCTCGATGATCTGCTCCACACCTTCCGCGCCAAGCTTCACCGGGACCCCGACGTAGAGGCCTTGGATGCCGTATTCACCTTCCAAATATGCCGCACACGGCATAATCTTCTTCTTGTCCTTGTAGATGGCCTCGAGCATCTCGACCGCGGCCGCGGATGGCGCGTAGTAGGCCGACCCTGTCTTGAGAAGGCTGACGATCTCCCCACCACCTTTTCGCGTGCGCTCGAAGATGCGGTCGATGACGTCTTGCGCCAAAAGCTCGGTGATCGGAATGCCCGATACCGTGGAGTATCTCGGCAACGGCACCATGGTGTCACCATGCCCACCGAGGACGAAGGCGCTGACGTTCTCCACCGATACATTGAGCTCCATCGCGATGAACGCCCGCATACGAGCCGAGTCCAAAATTCCCGCCATGCCGATGACCCGGTTCTTCGGGAAACCACTCACTTTGTAGGCTGTCTGCACCATCGCGTCGAGAGGATTGGAGACCACGATCAAGCACGCGTTGGGCGAGTGCTTGACGACGTTCTCGGTGACCTCTTTGACGATGTTGTAGTTCTTGATGAGGAGGTCATCGCGACTCATGCCGGGCTTGCGTGGGAGACCGGCAGTGATAATGACGGCGTCGGAACCGGCTGTATCTTTGTAATTGTTGGTCCCGATGATGTGAGCATCGGAGCCGCTCACCGGGCAGGACTCGAGCATGTCGAGCCCCCGGCCCTGCGGAACTCCCTCGAGGATGTCGATCAACACGACGTCCGACAACTCGGCATCCACGATGCGTTGCGCCGTCGTGGCACCCACGAAACCGGCGCCGACGACGGTTGTTTTCTTCTTCATGACATTACTCCCGGCAGTTGCTGGCCATTAGTGTCACAAGTTCTCGATAATTGCACCGGCGAACTCGGACGTCTTGAGCTTGGTCGCCCCTTCCATCAAACGATGGAAGTCATAGGTGACCCGTTTCTGGGCGATAGTTTTTTCGATCGCCTTCTCGATAGAATCCGCCACTTCATTCCAACCGAGATGGCGGAACATCATCACGCCAGAGAGGATCACCGAGCCCGGGTTGACCTGATCCTTGTCGGCGTACTTGGGAGCGGTCCCGTGCGTCGCCTCGAAGATGGCGTGCCCGGTGTCGTAGTTGATGTTGCCTCCCGGAGCGATACCGATGCCTCCTATTTGAGCAGCCAGAGCGTCGGATAGAAAGTCCCCGTTCAGGTTCATCGTGGCGATGACGTCGAACTGTTTGGCTCTGGTCAGCACCTGCTGAAAGGTAATATCAGCAATGGCGTCCCGAACGAGAACCTTCTTCTTCCACTTCCCGTCGCCGTGCGTTCCCCAAATGGCGCTCAGACAGGCCTCGACTTCTTTCCTGATTTTCGCCTTGTTGTCTTCCGTCATCAGGTCGTAGCCGGGCTCGATCGCCCGCGCGTTGTCCTCGGCGGAGATGTTGGCGTCCGCTTCTCGATTGGAGAGGATCCAGCTCTCGCGCTCGCTCACCGTTTCGCTCCGGAAATCGCGGGCCGCCACCTGGTAGCCCCAATCGCGAAACGCGCCTTCGGTGAATTTCATGACGTTACCCTTGTGGACGAGGGTCACGCTGCGCCGGCCGAGATCGAGCGCGTACTGGATCGCGGCCCGGATTAGGCGCTGCGATCCTTCTCGGCTGACTGGCTTGATGCCGATCGCGCTGGTTTCGGGGAAACGAATGTTCTTGACGCCAATCTCGTTCTGAAGAAAGGAAATAATCTTCTTCACTTCCGGAGTTTCAGCGGCGTACTCGATCCCCGCGTAGATGTCTTCGGTGTTCTCGCGGAAGATAACCATGTCGACATCTTCGGGACGGTTCACCGGGCTGGGAACTCCCTTGAAGTACTTCACCGGCCGCAAGCAAACATAGAGGTCCAGTCGCTGACGCAACGCGACGTTGAGCGAGCGAATGCCACCGCCGATCGGGGTGGTCAACGGCCCCTTGATCCCCACCGAGTATTCCTTGAAGGCATCGTAGGTCTGCTGGGGAAGCCATTCGCCGGTCTCATTGAACGACTTCTCGCCGGCGAGAACCTCGTACCAGACGAGACGCCGTTTGCCACCGTAGGCCTTGTCGACTGCCGCGTCGAAGACACGTTGACTGGCCCGCCAAATGTCACGGCCGGTGCCATCCCCTTCGATAAAAGGAATGATGGGTTGGTCGGGAACTTGCAGCTTACCGTTCTTGATTTCTATGCGCCCGCCTTCTTTGGGCGGTTCAGTTGGTTTGGTCGCAGCCATAAGACTCCTGTTCTGTTTGGTTTGTTACTGGGCTAGGGGCACAGAATTTCGAGCCAAAGGCTTCGGTGTACGCTGTGCTCAGCTCGTCAAAGGGCCGTCAATGAAACTCGTCCGGGCAGGTAAAATCAACCGCCGCCTGACGAGCTCCAATCCAAGCAACCACCTAGTTTGGCGGCTAGCGGCGCTCGCGCACTGCGCGACAGCTGAAGGCTCCTCGCGCAGGCCGACTCGTTTTTCGCCGGCTCTAGTTTATGACAGACATCAGCCGTTGGCTAGCCTCTGGGCTATCTCGGCGGGCGAGAACTCGAGGCTCGCGGCGTGAGCGCGGAGAGCATGGCGCGGCATCTCCGACACCAGACACGTCTCCGCCTTTTGCACCAGCACCGTTCCACCCTTTTTCGCCATCCGTCTGACGCCATCGACGCCATCGCTTCCCTCGCCGGAGAGCACGACGGCACACGAGGTGGTTGGCCGGACGGAAGCCGCAGACCGGAAAAGAGTGGTAATCGAAGGGCGGTGCCCACCGATGGTGCGACCGCGCTGCGACGCGACCGAATCCGGTCCGTCGACAACCAGATGAGCGTCTGGCGGCGAAAGATAAAGCGTGCGTGGCACCAGCGGCTGCGCCTGCTCGCAGATTGCGACCCGGAAGCCGGTCTCGGCTTCCAACCAGTGAGCATAGCCGGCGAGAAAACCCGACGGGAGGTGCTGCACCAGACACACCGAACCGGTAAACGACCGCGGCAAGCGGCGAAGAATATCGCTGGTGGCCTGGATTCCTCCCACGGCGCCGCCGACCAGGATCGAGGGTGGTGACACGCGTTTCGATCCAGTGGTTGCCAAAGGGGCAGGGCGTCGGCATGAAGCAGCGGCGATGCAGGATCGGGCGGCGAGCTCGACTCGTTTCACCAGGAGTCGCGTGAGAGGTGATGGACTCCCCTGCCCAGAAGACGATCCGCGAGGAATCAGATCCACGGCTCCCTCATCCAACGCGACGAACGCCAGGCTTTCGGCGCGTGAATTGGGCTCGGCAGTAATCAAGGTCGGGGAGGGAGCATGCTCCATAATGTGGCGTGTCGCCAAAGCGGCACGCAAAACCGTCAACCCCGCCTCCATGACGATCACGTCGGGCTTCAGCCGATGCGTCAGCAGGATGGCTTCTTCACCGTTTCGAGCCACTCCCACGGATTCCCCCACGCCCGAGTCTTTTAGAGCGCGTGAGATGAAGTTGGCTTGGAACGGAGAACCTTCGGCGATAAGAACTCGAATCATCGAATCGGCACCCTCTTCGGGAAGGGACCGATAGTAGGCAACGCCGGCCCTTGAGTCAAGAGCCGATGTCGAAACGAAAAAACGATCCTATTTGGGCTCGGGAGCCGGTCTATCGAGTCCGAGGTGAGACCAGATATCTTTCCCTACCCGAGACTCGAAGGTATCGGCACAGGATGGAATCCCGCCGACGTTCTCGTCGAGATTGATGCGTTCGACTCGGTGCATGGGGAAAAACGTGGTCGACAAACCCATCGTTTCCTCACCGCGAGCGACGGAGCGCGTCCAATCCTCGAAGGAGTCCAGATCGATCCCCCGGATGTTGACGCCGGCATCGCTGATCGACATCAGGATTCCCCAAACCTTCTCACGTGGGCTGTGGAGATTGAGGACTACCGCAGAATGCCTGTTCATATCCATTGGCGGGTCCTTAGGGCGCCCGGCGGCCGAAGAAACGTTTCATGCGCATGATCCCTTCTTCGATCTCGTCGCGGGACGTCGAGAACGATACGCGAAAATGGCCCTCGCGGTCGAACGCCGGTCCCGGTACGACGGCGACGTGCTCTTCTTTCAGAAGGGCGGAGGCGAGATCGGTCGCGCTCCCCACGTCTCCACCGAGAAACGAGGCGATGCCTGGAAACAAATAGAAACCACCTCGCGGCTCCGCACAGGTCACGCCGGGTATCTCAAGAAGCGCCGCCCGCAGACGATTCCGCCGGGAGCGGTACTCGTCAAGCATCTCGCGCACCGAGGAAGCGTCTCCGCGGAGCGCCTCGAGCGCCGCACGTTGTGAAATCGAAGAAGCGTTCGAGGTCATGTGGCTCTGGAGCTTGGCGCATCCCGCGATGACCTCTTTCGGCCCCATCGCCCAGCCGAGTCGCCAGCCGGTCATGGCGTACGACTTGGAAGCCGTACCCGCGATGAGAAATCGATCCCCTATCTTCTCGCGCAACATCCTGAGCGCCGCGGAAGGCAGCGGCTCATAGCTCAGCCTCCCGTAGGCATCGTCCCAGAGGATATAAAAACCGTGGCTGGCGGCGAGCTCCCCGAGGACGTTGAGATCTTCGGCTTCCACCATCGCCCCCGCCGGGTTGGAAGGGAAGTTCAGCAAGACCACCTTGGTGCGAGGGGTCACCGCCGCGCTCACCAGCTCCGCCGAGATACGAAAGCCTTCTGATTCTTTCGTCTCCACGAAGACCGGCTTTGCCGCAAGGAGTCGAGCCTGCTCGGAAAAAGTCTTCCAGTGCGGGTTGGGGATCACGACCTCATCGCCCGGCTCAAGCAGGGTCATCATGAGCTCGAAGAGCGCGTGCTTTCCGCCGTGAGTCACGATGACCTCGGGGGGCTCGAACTCGAGACCGTAGTCGACACGGTAGCGATCGCAAACGGCCTGCCGTAGCTCGGTGATGCCAGGGTTGAGAGTGTAGTGAGTGAAGTTCTCGCGGATAGCCTGGTGGCCGGCTTCCTTTATGTACTCTGGAGTCTCAAAGTCGGGCTCTCCAGCTCCGAAGTCGACGACCTTCACCCCCTCTGATCGAAGCCGGGTGGCTTCGGCCATCACCGCCATCGTGGGGGACGCGGAAAGCCAGGAGAGCCGGCGCGCCAGACTCGGCCTGGCCTTCCTCACCTTGTCGTCCTTGCCAACCTTATTAGGGGCCCGGGAGTCGGCCGGCGAGCTCATGAACTCTTTCCGAGTTTCTCCTTGAGGCGCCGCTCCACACCGGGGGGGACCAGCCCATGAATCGAGCCACCGAGCTCCGCCACCTCTTTGATCAACCGCGAGCTGACGTAGGAGTATTCCTCGGCGGGCATCATAAAGACGGTCTCGATCGTGGGAGCGAGCCGGCGGTTCATGAGAGCCATCTGAAACTCGTATTCGAAGTCGGAAATAGCGCGTACGCCGCGCACGATGGCGGCAGCCTTTCTTGTCTTGGCGTAGCCGACCAGCAACCCGGTAAAGGAGTCGGTCTCGACATTGTCTCGATCGACAAAGGCCTCGTTGATCATTTCGATGCGCTCTTCGACCGAGAAAAGCGGTGCCTTCTCTACGTTGCGCAGTACCGCGACGATGATCTTGTCGAAGAGCGAGCTGCCGCGGGTAATGATGTCCACGTGTCCCAAGGTAAGCGGATCGAAAGTACCGGGATAGATCGCCGTGCGAATAGCCATTGGAGGAGACTCGGCGAAGTGTAGCATAGCGCCCCTGAAGGCGAAAACGTCACGCGGAGTAGAAAGACAGACAGCTTTCGCCGGCACGCACCTCCCGCACCCTGGTGAGGCCCCCGTAAGAGTCGGCGAGCGCCGTCTTGTGATGATGCTCCAGGATCACGAGCCCCTCGTGACTCACCAGCGACGCCGCGCCGATTCGCCGCAAGAGAGATACGTGGAGATCGGATCGGTAGGGAGGGTCGAGCAAGATGATATCGAATGTCTGCTCCTGCTCGGCCAGAAAGTCGATGGCCGAACGGACCTCCCGTCGCAGTAGCTTGCCCTCTTCGCCGAGGCCCAAGCGCTCTAGGTTCTTGCGAACCGTATCGGCGGCGGCTCGATTGCGCTCCACGAACGTGACGTGCACCGCGCCGCGGGAAAGAGCTTCCAGACCGAGAGCGCCCGCACCGGCAAAGAGATCGAGAACGCGGGCGCCGGGTAGCCTCGGGGCGAGGATGTCGAAGAGGGACTTCTTCAATCGGCCGCCAGTGGGTCTCGTCTTTTTCCCGCGGGGAGTCTCGATTTCCCTTCCCCTGAACTTCCCACTCGCGATCTTCATCGCACCCTATCCGGCTGTGGCGAGGCCAAAGCGATGTCCCCAGGTCTCGATGACGTGGTTCACGATGCGATCCCGTTCCGTCGTCGGAGGTGAAGCGATCAAATCTTCCGCTTCCCGTCGCGCCAGGTCGAGCAGATCCCGATCCCGCACCACGTCTGCGACGCGAAACAAGGGCTCTCCCCACTGTCTGGTGCCGAAATAGTCGCCCGGTCCGCGGATGTCCAAATCCCACTCGGCGATCTGGAACCCGTCGTTCGTCTCCGCCATCGCCTCGAGACGGCGCTTGGCCTCAGGCGTCAACGGAGGACGGTAGACGAGAACCGCGGCCGATGGAGCCGTTCCCCTTCCTACCCGACCTCGAAGCTGATGAAGCTGCGAGAGACCAAAGCGCTCCGCTTGCTCGATCACGACCAGCGTGGCGTTCGGAACGTCGACGCCCACTTCCACCACTGTCGTCGCCACCAGGATATCCACCTCGCCCGCCGTGAAGGCGGACATGGCCTCAGCCCGCTCCGCGGTGCTCAACTGTCCATGCGCCAGCGCGACGCGCCGATGCGAAAAACGACCCGTGGCAAGGAAGCGGTGTGTCTCGACGGCGGCCTTGAGATCCGACCGCTCAGACTCTTCCACCACCGGACAGATCACGTAGACCTGGTGCCCCGCCGCCACCTGCTCCTCGATCAGATGGTGGACCCGTTCCCGGGGGCCGCTCTCCATTAGTAATGTATCGACCGGTGGCCGTCCCGGAGGCAGCTCATCCAATATGGAATGATCGAGATCTCCATAGAGAGCCATCGCCAAGGAGCGGGGAATGGGCGTGGCCGTCATCACCAGAAGGTCGGGCGAGTAGCCCTTGGCACGGAGCTCCGCTCGCTGAAGCACGCCGAAACGATGCTGCTCGTCGATAACGACCAAACCGAGCGACTGGAATCGCACTTCCTGTTGGATGAGCGCGTGCGTGCCGACGACCATGTTGACTTCACCTGCCGCGATGGACGCGAGAAGCTCTTCTCGCTCGCTCTTCTTTAGCGCCGAGGTCAGCAGCGCGATCCGGTATCCGGCTCGACCGAGGATCCGCGATACGTTCGCGAAATGCTGCTCCGCCAAGACCTCGGTGGGAACCATGAGCGCCACCTGCGCCCCGTTCTCCATCACGATCACGGACGCCACCACGGCCACAATGGTCTTTCCTGACCCCACGTCGCCTTGCAGCAAACGCTGCATCGGACGGTGAGAAGACAGCTCCCCCGCGAGTGTCTTCAAGACTTTTTTCTGGGCTTCCGTCAGGCGAAACGGCAAGATCTGGCGAACTTTCTCCCGGATACGGTCGTCGACTTCGAAGGCGCGGGGTTTGGCGAGCGAGGCGGCCTCCTCCCTGCGAAGAGCGAGCCCCACGGAGAACGAGAAGAGCTCTTCGAAGATGAGACGCCGCTGAGCGGGAGAGCGGAATGTGTTGTAAAGCCCGAGCGAGGCACCTTCTTCGGGAAAGTGAGCGCGAGACAACGCTTCGCGGAGTGGAGGGAGCCTATGCCGGCGGCGCAACGCATCCGGCAGCAGCTCCGGTACCTCTGCCGGCAGACTCTCCAGAAGAGAGTGACAGATTCGCCGGAGCATTCGAGGGCTGATGGGTCCCACCCGCTCGTAGACGGGCACCACGCGTCCGGTATGCGTGGGCTCGAAGTCACCGTCCTCGACGAGCTCGTACTGAGGATTCTTCAACTGGAGGCCGAGGCCACGCCGAGCCACGGCGACCTTGCCGTAGAGAAGCACGCGACGGCCCGTCTGCAATATGTCTTTGAGGAACTCTTGGTTGAACCAGACCGCCGTAATCGAGCCCGTCTCATCGTCGACTACGGCCTCCAATACCTTGAATCGGGGACGACGGGTTCGCTTCACGCGGACACCCAGAACCTTTGCCATCACCGTGGCGTCCTCTCCGGCGCGGAGATCGCGGATGGACCGCACGCGACTGCGGTCCTCGTAGCGGAAGGGAAGATAAAAGAGGAGATCGGAAACGGTGCGGATGCCGACCTCGGCCAAGGCTTCCGCCTTGCGGGGGCCGACTCCTTTTACGTATTGGACCTTCGAGGAAAGCTCAAGCATCCACCGGGCTCCCCGTGCCGGAGCGGACCGGGGTGTTCTTCATCCGTCCGACTTCAACGAGCCGGCGGACCGAGGCGAGCCCGGGTGTCCCCTTCCGTACCACCTTGCCGAAGAATGACCCTACCGGTCCGGAATCGCGCACTGGTCAGACCGTAGGGTAACGGGAAGACGTCGTTAAGACGAACACCTTCGGGTAGAGCAGGACTCTTGGCGGCGTCGCTGAGAAGTTGATCGATGAGCGTCTGGGGCAGGGGAAATCCGGCGAGTGTCACGCTTTCGAGCTCCACTTGTCCCACCCCACCCTCGGCACGTACCCGCGCCAGTATTTCCACCGGCACCTCGCCCTCGAGGTATTTCGTCAGGGTGGACTCACCAAGATGCGCCCGAAGCAATTTCATGTCGAGCATCGCCCCGCCCTGCACCTGGTCCTGGCTGAAGCGCACCCAAGGCTCCGTCACCTCTTCCGGTAAGTGCTCGGACACGCGGTAGAGCAAATAGGCGTCCGCTTCCTCCTCGGTCACGTTGTAACGCTTCGGGCTTTCGGCGCCATCGGCGTGGCGCTGGCGGATCGTTTTCAGCTTGCGATCGAGGGAGTCCGCAGCGGGAGGGTCGACCTTCTTCGTGGACGATTGGGCGGGCTCTTGGGCCTGCTCTTGTCTGGGAAAGGCGAATGCCCCCAAGAGCCCGGTAGCGACGATCAAGCCCAGCGCCCGCCTGCCCATTCCCCTCATACAGTCATACTACCCAAGCCCCTCCCAGATCGGCAAGCCCGGCAAGCCGGGCAAGCCGAAAGCGGGCGGCAACTCGGTGGGGGGCTACAGGGGCTACGGTTGGCTGGTGGTCATGGACAGGCTGGACAGGCTGGACAGGCGTTCGAGCAGCTCACGCGCTCTTACGTCCTTGCCGTCGAGCTCGGTCGCCCTCTCCGCGCGGGCAACGGCTTTGTCGAGCTCGCCCATGGACTCGTAGAGCTCGGCTAGCCGAAGGAGGGTCGGACCGTCTTCGTGGTTCCACAAGGCGATTTGCAACTCGCCGGCGGCCTTATCGAGCTCACCCATTTCCTCAAAAACCTCGGCGAGCTCGGTCCGGATCTCGACGGAATAGGGATCGAGATAGACCGCGCGCTCGAGCTCTTGCGCGGCCCCGGCCAGATCATCCGACTCACGAAGCTCACGCGCTTTCTCGAGGCGCTGTTGGGGACCTGCCACATCGTCGACCGCATCGTTCCCTCGAGGTGCCGGCGATGCCGGCTCGAAGGCAGCGGTCTCGAGCGCACTCGCGTCTGGTGCGAGCGCCTCGGAAGACTCGGCCGATACGCCACTCGATGGAGTCGCTGGCGTCGCAGGGAAACGATAGCTCGCCATCCCGAACGGCAGCCGCTCCACGATTCGCTCCAGCCCATCGAGAGACGAAACGTCGACGTCCGCGAGATCCGGGACGATCGAAAGCGCCGTTTCGCGTTCCCGCTCCGCTTCTTCCGGCTCGCCCGCAAGGCTTGCCAGAGTGGCAAGCAGAAGATGCGCCTCGGCGTCTTCCGGCTCGAGCTGTGCTGCTTCCGTGAGCCAGTGACGGGCTTCATGGTTACGCTGGGCTCGCCACGCACCCCACCCGAGGTTGAACGCGTAAATCGCCGAGGGTTCGAGCTCGACGGCTTCCCGGAACGCGATCACCGCGTTTTCGATTTCCCCTCGGCGGAGGAAGACCACGCCGAGGTTGTTCGAAAAACTGGCGGCTTGCTCTTGCTCCGCAAGATACTCGAAAATCTCCGCGGCCAATCGCGTTTGATCCACTGCCAGGTATGCGATCCCCAGTGTGAAGTACGCCTCACGATAGGTGGGGTCTTCCGGCGGAATAGATCGCAGCACTTCAATGGCTTGCTCGACCTCAGCCTGTTCGAGAAGAACTTGTCCGAGAAGAAGGGACGCGTCCGCAAAGGTCGGATCCGACCGGAGTGCTTCCTCCAAGAGCTTCCTCCGCTCGGACGCCGAATCGCTCTGCTTTGCCTTGATGAAGGCTTCATAAGCCTCGAAAGAGATCGCTTCATGTCGGTCGGCTGCCAAGGGAAAATATCCGGGCACCGGCCGGCCTTCCAAGCGAAGGATGTTCTTCGCCAGCTGGTTCTCGATACCCGCCAGCTCCTCGAGTTTCCCGTGATCGTCCACGAGCCCAACCGTTCTGCCTGAAGCGACATCCACGATTCGAGCCAAGACTTCGAGCCGCCCGTCCGTACTCCGGAAGCTGCCGAGTATGATGCGCCCGGCACCCAACTCCTCACCCACCGCGGCCAGCATCGCGAGCGTTGAAGGCTCGCCTGGGTCCACTCCGTTTTCACGCAAGCTTTGTCGCCGCTCTTCCGAAGAGACGACCTCGTGTCCGGCCAAACGGTAGTGGGCCGTCAGTGATTCGGCGATCGCTTCTCCGATCCAACCATGAGTCCCCTGCGGAGACAGGTTGTCGAAAGGAGCTACGAGCGTCTTGTTAGGTGCCGCAAGGAGCAGGGCCAGGCTCAACGGAACAGCGAGCAAGATTGGGACCTCTCTGCCGTTTGATGTTTAGCGTGTCCATTCATTATACATACCTCAACAGGCTCAAACGGGCCTCCCCGCCGCCGTCGCGGGAGCGTGAGGATAGCCGGCCGGCTCGCGTGTCGGTCGGTAGCCTGGGGCGACACCGAGATCTATAATGATGGGAAGCCAAACAATGCAGCCAGAAAAAGTGGTCGGAAGACCTCTTGGTGTCTATCTCGCCTCACTCTATTTCGTGGTCTCGGGCTTTCTCGAAGCCATCCAACAATACCGTGAGTGGGGCGCGCCTCTGATCTTCAACCCCCTTTCGGAGCACTCGGTCTGGCACCTCGCCACGCACGTGGCGATCTATCTAGCCGCGGCCTACCTCATCTGGCAGCTCACGTGGTTGGGGAGACTGGCGGGACTGGTCTACGGCTACGCGTTGCTCGCCACCTATGTGGGGGCTTTCCTACTCTATTTGAAGGGAACCCCGGGAATGAGCTCGACCCCGTTATTCATGGTCTTGGCGGTGTACCACGTGGCCGGGCTGATACCGTTGGTGGTGTATCTGCGGCCGAAGCGGCGAAAAAAGCTCTTTCATGTGGGGCTTTTGGAGCTCTTGCTCCCTCCCCAGTAGTGGCCTCCCAGAAATTAACGTTCTCGGCTTGATACGGGGCCACCTTCTCTGCTAGAATTGTTGTAACCTCAACCTTGCGCCGGCTCGCCGAGAGGCGATGCTTCGTTAGGGAACCCCAACCTCCTAAGAACTGCCGGCCTCTAGTACTTTGGAGGCGCGCACATGGAAATGCAGGATCGAGGAGATTTTTGGCAGAACCTGATTCGATTAGTAGAACGGCACGACTCATCCGATACCTGGAATTCTTGCTTTCAGCGAATCGTCAAGGAAGACAAAGAACCTTACTCCTCCGTCATTCGGCTTCTCACCCATTTGGAGTTTGAGGAGGAAGAGGCCCGCCGCCACTGGCACGGCATCGAGGCCCACCAGAAGAAGCTCTCCGCCCGCTTGGATCGAGACGCGAGCCTTCAGGTAACCGCGCTCGACTATTTCCTCAACGTTCAATCCGAGCTCCACAATCCTAAACTCATCGAGATCGGGACGTTCCTCGCTACCGAGCGAAACGCCGTGACCGACGGCCTCACCGGCCTCTACAACCGCCATTTCTTCGACACCAGCATGAGACGTGAGTCCAAACGGGCGTCACGCTACGGGCTCACCTATTCTCTCGTTCTCCTCGACCTCGACAACTTCAAAGAGGTCAACGATCACCATGGGCACCAGGTGGGCGACGCAGCTCTCAGGGCCTGCTCGGACATCATTCTCGACAGCGTGCGCGAGATCGACGTGGCTTGCCGCTATGGAGGCGAGGAGTTCGCCATCATTCTTCCCGAAACCGAAAGGGCGGGCGCCTTCATCGTCTCGGAACGGATCCGAAGTGACGTCGAGCAGCTCTTTCGCAACAAACCCATCCGCAACTACAAGCTTGACCTGAGCCTCAGCGGCGGGGTGGCGATTTTCCCCATCGACACCGAGTCAGAAGAAGAGCTTCTCAGCATGGCCGACCAGGCACTCTATCGGTCCAAGCACGACGGCAAGAACCGCATCACACTCCACGCCGACGAAAAGAGGAACTACCCACGTTTCGACGCGCACAAGACGCTCTTTTTCCAGATTGGTGAACGAGGGGACAGCAGCGAGGTCACCAGCGAAACGAAGAACCTATCCCAAAGCGGTGCTCTAGTGGAGAGCCAGGTACCGCTGAGCGTCGGCATGGAGGGGGATGTCCCGGCCGCTGTTGAATTTGGTCGGGTAGCGGCGGCACCTGTGAATACTCTTAGGCAGCAAACTCATCGCTGTCAAGAGATTTCTGTTTGCTTCTAAGCGCGTGAACGAGAGCGCCCATATGGCGATAGCCTTTGATACGCCGGAACTTTTTCTGCGCGGTGACGACGCCAAGAGCGGTCCATCGGCGAACCATGGAAGGACTCTACCAACGCTTGACGTTTCTCGATACTCTGCGAATGGTTCCGTTGAGATTCTCAATGGCGTTCGTCGTGGCAAGAGACTGGCGAAGTAAGGCGGGCAGCGCGAGCTTCACGACCGTGAGTGTCTCTTCCATCCCTTCACGAAGGCTTCCGGCAGCTTCGTCGTAGCCGTTTCGCTCGAGCCACGACACCAATGCCTGAAGTCGCTTGCGCGCCTTGTCGGCACTCTTGCACTTGTAGGCTTCCTTCATCGTCTGGAGCACGTAGGCGTGACGAGACTTGGGAAGGTACGAGCGAAGATTCCGGAGTTTATGGATCTGGCACCTTTGGATGACCGCGAGGTCCCCCAAAACGTCGACGAGTGCCTTGCGGATGCCTTTGCCTCCGTCCACTACGCAGAGAATCGACTCATCGACGCGCAAGCCTCGCTCGAGAAGGTCCTGCAACATCGCGGTGCACACCCGAGAGTTCTCCGTTGAGCCCAGCCATATACCCAGGGGCACCTTCGTTCCATCTATTGTGATACCGAGAGTTACGACGACGGTCTGTCCGGCCACCTCAAGGCCATCCAGCATCAGTGCCGCAAGCTCGAACTCCTCTAGCCGCCGAGACAGGTATTCCTCGAGCTTCTTAGTCGTCTGGCTCACGAGGTGACGGCTGGCGGCACTCTTACTCGTGCCACGAGACTTCAACTTGGCCGCGGGTTTGTCCAGACTCGATTCGTAATTTCGGGTCGATACCCCCACCAAGATCTGATTCAACACTCGCTCTGGAAGCGGGTCTTCTTCGCGGAAGGCTTCGAAGTGTGGAAGCGACGCCTCCTCGCCCGACTTCGAGCGAACTCGAGGTCGCGACACTTGGATGCGACGACTACCGAAGCTCAGCTCTCCGTTCGTGCTCCCACAGTGGTTATGAGTTCGCTCCTTCTCGTGCTTGCCCTTGAGCCCCGCGATCTCCTCGGCGTCCTCTCTGAGCAGTAGGTGCAGAGCTGTCAGTCCTTGCTCGTACACCCATTCCGTCAGATCCGCCTTCGTGGCCGCGATCCCAGCTATCATCGGTAGCAGTATCTGACCGACTTGGCCAACTACCTTGCCCGTAGGCGAGTGCGTTTGCTTTCTTACTGGCTTCTTCGATTTCCTAGGCATTGGTGGCTCCTTGTCCCCCTCTGGAGACGGTTTATTGGCAGACCTATTCTTAGGCCGGCCAAGGAGCCGCCGCTACCCCAAATTCAACATCCGGCGGGACATCTCCGCATGGAGCTCCAGCTCAATATTAGAAGGTCCGAGCAGAGCTACTCCCTCAAGGGCCGGGTCGTGCGTCTCGAGGAGATCGAGCAGGGCTCGGAGAAACGCTACGACGTGGGGATCGTGTTCCTCGCCGAAAACGAAGAGGAAATAAGCCAGCTACGGGGACTCACACAGGAGCTGTACCCCCGAGTCAGCTAGGTAAACTAGCCGCGTCAGGACCTCCGGGCCGCCACCCTTTCTTTTTCCGCTCTATCGCTTCTACACGCGCGACTTCAAAGATCCGCCGAAGCCCATTGGGCGAAGGCGGACCTTGACAGCCAACAAGGACACGGCTAGACTACGTCTCCTCTCCTTGACGCGGGGTGGAGCAGTCTGGTAGCTCGTTGGGCTCATAACCCAAAGGTCGCAGGTTCAAATCCTGCCCCCGCCACCAATTTTCGCGGCTAGCCGCGAAAATTGCCCGCCGTAGCTTCTAGCGACTAACACAAGCGAAGGCGGGCTTTCATCACAACAGATTCACCCTCGCTCACGGCTGTCATCGTCAACTGAGCTACGGCTGGCAAGTCACACTGCGAAGGCTGTGACCCTGCCCGGGTTTTGTGGACATCAACCGAGGCGCGACAATCTGTTCAGGGAGGGCGAGGGCAGCATCGGCCAGGTCGCTAAGGAACTGGACCTGACGGAATCGGCCCTTCGAAACTGGGTGAAACAATACAAAGTTGATCACGGTGAAGGTCCACGCGAGGCTCTGACGACGGCGGAACGTGATGAGCTCCGTTCGCTACGGCGTCGAGTGCGTACGTTGGAGCAAGAGCGAGAAATATTAAAAAAGGCGGCGGCCTTCTTCGCGAAGGAAAGCGAATGAGATTCAAATTCATTCACGCGGAGCGGGCCAACTACCCGGTGCGGGTGATGTGCCGAGTTCTGAGGGTATCGACCAGCGGCTACTACGCTCAGATGAAGCGCGCGCCCAGCAAGCGACAGTGTGAGGATGGGAAGCTGAAGCTGCGCATCCAAGCGATCCACGCCCATAGCCGTGGTACCTACGGCAGGGAGCGTGTACGTCGCCAGCTTGACGGGGAGAACGTCGAGGTAGGCAAGCAGCGAGTGGCACGGCTGATGCGTGAGATGGGCCTGCAGGGTCTGCCCAGCAAGCGTTTTCGCCGCACGACTGACAGCAAGCACGATCGCCCCATCGCACCCAACGTGCTCGGCCGGAACTTCGAAGCCGAACGACCGAACCAGTTCTGGGTGACGGACATAACCTACATCCGGACTTGGGAAGGCTGGCTCTACTTGGCGGTCATCCTCGATCTGTTCTCGCGTCGTGTCGTAGGCTGGGCGATGCAGCCCCACCTGCGCGCGGAGCTTGCTCTCGAGGCGCTTCACATGGCCTTGGGGCGCCGCCTGCCGGAAAGTGGCTTGGTGCATCATTCAGACCGTGGTACTCAATACGCGGCTGCGACCTACCAGGCCGTGCTCGATGAGTACGGCATCGTGTGCTCGATGAGCCGCAAGGGTGATTGCTGGGACAACGCCGTGACCGAGAGCTTCTTAGGCACGCTCAAGACCGAGCTCCTCCACCGATGTAGTTGGCCAACACGACGTATGGCCAAAGACGCGGTCGCGAGCTACATCGAGGGGTTCTACAATCCGTATCGACTCCACTCGTCACTCGATTACAACAGCCCAATGGTGTTCGAACGGATTCATGACCTCAAAACGGCTCATGCGAGATAATCAACCTGTCCACTTTTCCTGGGCAAGGTCAGCTGTCTCGCCGAAGCCCGAAGGGCGAAGGCAGACGACACCAGCGCTCCCAGCTTCAGCGCAGTTTCTGAAACTCATCGAGCGACACGCCCAGCGCCGCAGAACTTTCTGGAATAGGGGTGGGCCGATTTCTTTACCACCGTGGATTGGAATCGTTACCGCCCGGCCATCCGGATGATTCCAGCGTTCGTGGCTACCCGTCTGGCGAGACTTGGTGAATCCTAGCTTGCTGGCTACCTTCCGGAATCCACGGGCAGTGGCGCTAGGCATTCACGATTTCAGTCGTATCGTCTGGGAGCGGCTGGTCCTTCTCCCGGTATTCCTCGGCGATCAATTCGAAGACGTCTGCCAACTCCGACAAGGCCTCCGCTCAGTGTCGGCATGAGCGCATAGCAGCCAGAGATCGCGGGAACCTCGGCTACCCAGGCGCCGTCTCCCTGCCTGTAGAGGACCATCTTGTAGTCGTCGAGAGTCATCTGTCTCAGCATAGCGTCGCTTTCGAGCCCTCTCAAACAAAGCGCCCTCCAATCTAGAAGCGTTTCCCCAGGCGACCGTCGGACTCCACGGACGCGTTAGGCTCATCTTTCGGACAGTTTTCGGAACAGCGCCCAATCTCTTTCGGTAACAGTAGCTTGCAAGAGAGCTTTGGATACATGAACCAACCTCTCGCACATTCCGTTCGGCACTTGCGCTTCATCCTCCACGCGTGACTGTTTCCCCATCCTCGGGGAAAATTCCCCTCAGATTGCTCCGCGTCCCGGGATAGAATGGCCTATCTGTGGAGGGGGAAGCTTTTCGAAACGTTCGACCACAAACGAACTCCCGGGCAAGGGCGTACCATTGCAGGTCAGGCTCTGCGCCCGGAGCACGGCGGTCAGACGATGGCGAGCCCAGGCAAACAGGCGCCCGCTTGCGCGAGGCAGGGTTTGATGGCAGCGTGGGTCAGCCTGCGCATGCTCCCAAGCCGCTCGGCAACTCCGCACCGTGGCCCGCGCGAAGCCAATCGCCTATGTATTATGTATTGACCTCCCACGCTGCCCCTGGCCTGCAGAGTTGAAGATTCACAAAACGAACTGGAGGAAGAGAGATGAGAGAGATGAAATTGAGGAGACGTTTACTGATGTCAGCGATCGGTGCCGTGGCGATTTCGCTTTGCGCAGTCCCTCCAATGTTCGCGCAGGATGGCGGGGGCGAAGCGCCGATACCGCAACTGCATTACCGCCTCGAGCAGGACTTTTTCAAGTATCCCGCGGGCTCGATCATCGGCCGCACGACCGGCATAACGGTCGGGCCCGAGGGCAATATCGTCACGCTCAATCGCGGCTATCGCCCCATAATCGAGTTCAACTCGGACGGCACCTTCCTGCGTTACTGGGGCGAGGGCTCCACGATGTTCCATGGCGCCCATACCGTGCGCTTCGATGCTCAAGGCGATCTCTGGTACGTGAATGCCGGCGACAACGTCGTCTACCGCTTCGACTCCGAACGCCGTACCGTTGGAACGCTGGGAACGAATCCAGAGCCCTGGACCTGGCTGACGCACGTGTACGAGCAGGGTGCGCGGCGCGTGACCGCCTTGTATCAGCCGACCGATATCGCCTGGAGCCAGGATGGCAGCAGTTTCGTCGCGGACGGATACGGCAATTCGCGCGTTGCCAAGTTCGACAAGGACGGGAACTTCGCCATGGCCTGGGGTGAGCGAGGTAGGCGGCCGGGCCAGTTCAGCACCCTTCACGGTATCGTGATCGACAACAACGACATCGTCTATGTCGCCGATCGCGGCAACAGCCGCATCCAGGTCTTCGACACCGAGGGCAATCAGAAGGCTGTTTGGGACCTACCGACCGCGCCCTGGACGCTCTGCCTTACCAATGGACCCGAACAGGTGATGTTCGTCGGCAGCACGGGCCGGGTCTACAAGATGGATCTCAACGGCAAGATCCTGGGCGCCTTCGGCCGCCGTGGCCGCATGCTCGGTAACGTCGACTCTGTGCACCAGATTGCATGCCCGGATGAGAATACCCTCTATATGGCCCACACCTATGCCGCGCACTTCGACAAGTGGGTCGCGGAGTAACCGAGGTTTCCGGACCGAAGGTCCGCGCCGTCCGTCGTCACGATTGATGACGTACGGATAGGAGACTCCAACCGAGGGCGATCGGTTCTGGGAGGACAAATCGTCCGTAAAGCTCGGGAGTCGAGGGGGGAAGACGCCCATCGTCCCGGGGCATCAGGACGCCTATGGGTTCGGAAGCCGGATACCGTCGTCCTGTGTCTGACATCGTGGACTCCTGTCCCCCTCAAGCAGCGGATAGGCGAGCTTCGTTCCATCCCGCGACCACGCCGGAGCTGCGGGTTGCACGTTAATTTGCCTTGTCGCCACCTTGCGGGGGGCACCCGCCACTGCAGGCATCACGAATAGGCCCCCGCCATCGCGGTCGGACCAAAACGCAATCTCGCTTCCGTCTGGAGACCAGCTCGGACAACAATCGACTCCGGCATGGTCCGAGGTTCGATTGAGCGGCTGTCCAGTCCCCACCTGCGTTGCCCAAATAGCATACCCTTCCTGTTAATATTGATGATAAGCGAGAGTCCGTCCGGTCAAGTCTTAATTTTCCTGTCAAATCTCCGTACGGTTCCCCGCGCTCGGTTAAGCTGCTGATTCCTCCGACGTGCCTTGCGGGAGAAGCTCGTTGCGAAGCTCCTCGACTTTCCTAGCGGCGAAGACATCCATCCTCACGCCGCGCCATTTGTTTGCGACGGCCAAGAGCACAGCGAACGAGAGTTTCATCGCGGCCTCCTCGGTGAAGAAGTGAGGAATGACCTTTGTGCGACGTTTGTGCTCTCCGAACGTGCGCTCAAGTAGATTCGACGTGCGAAGCCTTTTGTGATGCGCCGCAGGAAGGCGTAGCGCCTGAAGACACGCTTCGAGGGTCTCTTCCATGCACTTCATCGCGCTCGGGAATCGTTGACGGTACCGAGCGATCACCTCCCGACCCTTCTTCAGCCCTTGCTCGTAGCTGTTCGCATGGAACGACTCAAGGATGGCCGCCTTGAGTTCGTCGCGCACTTCCTTCGGAGCCTTGCCCAGGATGTTCTCGAGGCGGTGCTTCTGGCAACGTTGCTTGAGGCTTCGAGGGAAGACCTCTGCGATCGCTTTGAGCACTCCAGGATTCCCGTCCGTCACGATGAGCAACGGCTCCCTCATTCCTCGGGCCACCATCTCCTGCAAAAACCCCTTCCAGTTCTCGTAGGATTCTCGGTTGCCGACACCGATATGAAGAAGAACTCGCGTCCCATCAGCGCGATAGCCGGTCGCAACGAGGATGGGCTCTTTCCTCTCCGCTCCTTGGTGGTAGCGCAGGTACGTGCCGTCGAGCTCGAGATACAACAGCTTCTCGTTCGAGAGATCCCGTTTTCGAAACGCCTCGAAATCCTCCGACAGACACCGTGTGACCCGGCTCACCACCGACTTCGAGACACCCGTGCCGCTCAGCACGTCCGCGAACGTCGCCTCAATGTCACGCGTCGACATCCCGTGGACGTACATCCGCGCGATCAGTTCATCGAGTTTCTCGGTCCGGCTCACGTAGGCGTCGAGAATCTTTGACTGAAACACCTTCTCTGTTTCTCGTACCCGCGGCACTTGCACCGTTACCGCTCCCTCGCCCGTGAGGACCCGATGCGACTCATACCCGTTGCGTCGTCCCTTCTCCTTCGTCGTTGCCGGAGCGTTCTCATAGTAGTTTCGACCCAACGCCTCCGTCACCTCGCGCTCCAACGCATATTGAAGCATCATCTGAGCTCCCGACCGGACGATCTCCGAGAGATTCATCTCCCCAAATACCAGTTGTTCCTCGAACTGCTTGAGCAATCGCTGACTCGGTAGTACCTTTCCCATGATGTATGGTTCTCCTTTTCTGTCCCCATGACGGGGACGGGTTTTGAGTTTGGGGAACCATACATCGTTTTTCTTTGACAGGGATCTTAAGACATCACCGTCCGTCCATCCGGAGACCAGGAGGGATAGTCTTCTACGCCGATAGCGGTGGTGACCTGGACAGGGTTGGCGAGCCGAAGGATCCCGTCCGGGGATGGCCCCCTTGTTGCTATCCATGTCACCACAAATAGGGCGACGACAGTCCTGGCCACCCATAGAGTCTTGCTCCACGAGGTAGGCTTCATCCGAGAAGGAGCCGCGCCCACGATCGCTTCGCCCGATACCACCTCCTGCTTGGTTTCCTCCAGTTCGTTCCGGAGGTCCTTGGCGATCTGATAGCGACGCTCGGGATCCTTGGTCAGGCAACGTTTGATGATCCTTCCTAGGTCGCGGGGAACGGCAGGATTGATTTCGGTCACCGAAGTCGGTGTGTCCTTGATGATGGAGGACAGCAGGGTGGTGGTCGTGTCTCCCGAGAAGGGACGCTGGCCGGTCAGCATCTGATAAAGAATGATACCGATGGAGAAGATATCCGTGCGGTGATCCACCGTCTTACCCGCTGCTTGCTCGGGGGACATATACGCCACCGTGCCCAGAATCCGGCCTTCCTGGGTTCCCGACTGCGTGGGTAGCTCGCTGATGCCTTCCCGAGCCAGCTCTTGCTTGAACTTCGCCAGACCGAAATCGAGGATCTTGAGTCGTCCTTCGTTGCTAACCATCATGTTGTCGGGCTTTAGATCCCGATGGGTGATGCCTTTCTGGTGGGCGGCAGCGACGGCATCGGCCAGAGCGATGGCGATGTCCAAGAAGTTATCAAGAGGAAGGCCTTTCTTGGGGATGCGCTCGCTGAGCGTCTTCCCCTCGACGAGCTCCATGGTGAGGAAGTGGAGGCCGTCGGCTTCTTCTACGGAGTGGATGGTGACGATGTTGGGATGGTTGAGCGCCGCCACCGCCTTGGCCTCCCGCTCGAACCGCATGAGCCGCTCGGGGCGTGCGGCCATCTCGGGCGGTAGGACCTTAAGCGCTACTTTCCGGCTGAGCTTGGGATCCTCGGCGACATAGACTTCACCCATGCCGCCCGCACCGATGGACTCAAGGATCTGGTAAGCACCCAACTTGGTGCTGGGAGTAAGTGGCATGGCGGCCCTTTGAGCATGAAAATATTCTGCTCAAGGTGAAAAGTCAATGGGGGGACCAGGAAAAGCCCTCAGCGATCCCTAGCGGCCTTGGGGAACCTAGGGAATGGTCTGGATCAGGCCGAGGCCTGAGAGATCCTCAGACGGGATCCCAGATCCTTCTGGGGGCATTCTGAGCGAGGGGACGGGCCGTTCTGGCAAGGCGAGGGGGCTGCTTGCGTGCTCAAATCGGACAGCCAAAATCGATCCGTTGCAGAGGGATGAGCGGACAATCGCTTCGTGCTCACTGCTTGAGAATATGAGCGGCAAGAGTCTTTTGGATGTCGTAAATATTGGCGTCTTTCCTAAACTCCTTTCGGATGGGTTCAGAGGTTCCTGTGATGTAGATCTTCAACTCGGCGTCGAGGTCAAGCCGACCAGCGGTCTCCACGCTGAAATGCATCACCGCCCGATAGGGTACGGAATGATACTCGACTTTCTTCCCAGTCATGCCTTGTTTATCTACAAGCACCAGGCGTTTGTTCGTAAACACGATAAGATCCCGGATCACCTTGAACGCCCTTTCTATCTCCTCCCCGTCCGTAAGGATCGCTTCGAACTCTTTTTCGAGTGCCTTGATATCAATCTCGGACGCATGGCCGAGAAGTCCTGACAGAACTCCCATGGGGATGTCCCGCCGGATGTTGAATTTGGTGTAGCGGCGGCTCCTTGGCCGGCCTAAGAATAGGTCTGCCAATAAACCGTCTCCAGAGGGGGACAAGGAGCCACCAATGCCCAGGAAATCGAAGAAGCCAGTAAGAAAGCAAACGCACTCGCCTACGGGCAAGGTAGTTGGCCAAGTCGGTCAGATACTGCTACCGATGATAGCTGGGATCGCGGCCACGAAGGCGGATCTGACGGAATGGGTGTACGAGCAAGGACTGACAGCTCTGCACCTACTGCTCAGAGAGGACGCCGAGGAGATCGCGGGGCTCAAGGGCAAGCACGAGAAGGAGCGAACTCATAACCACTGTGGGAGCACGAACGGAGAGCTGAGCTTCGGTGGTCGTCGCATCCAAGTGTCGCGACCTCGAGTTCGCTCGAAGTCGGGCGAGGAGGCGTCGCTTCCACACTTCGAAGCCTTCCGCGAAGAAGACCCGCTTCCAGAGCGAGTGTTGAATCAGATCTTGGTGGGGGTATCGACCCGAAATTACGAATCGAGTCTGGACAAACCCGCGGCCAAGTTGAAGTCTCGTGGCACGAGTAAGAGTGCCGCCAGCCGTCACCTCGTGAGCCAGACGACTAAGAAGCTCGAGGAATACCTGTCTCGGCGGCTAGAGGAGTTCGAGCTTGCGGCACTGATGCTGGATGGCCTTGAGGTGGCCGGACAGACCGTCGTCGTAACTCTCGGTATCACAATAGATGGAACGAAGGTGCCCCTGGGTATATGGCTGGGCTCGACGGAGAACTCTCGGGTGTGCACCGCGATGTTGCAGGACCTTATCGAGCGAGGCTTGCGCGTCGATGAGTCGATTCTCTGCGTAGTGGACGGAGGCAAAGGCATCCGCAAGGCACTCGTCGACGTTTTGGGGGACCTCGCGGTCATCCAAAGGTGCCAGATCCATAAACTCCGGAATCTTCGCTCGTACCTTCCCAAGTCTCGTCACGCCTACGTGCTCCAGACGATGAAGGAAGCCTACAAGTGCAAGAGTGCCGACAAGGCGCGCAAGCGACTTCAGGCATTGGTGTCGTGGCTCGAGCGAAACGGCTACGACGAAGCTGCCGGAAGCCTTCGTGAAGGGATGGAAGAGACACTCACGGTCGTGAAGCTCGCGCTGCCCGCCTTACTTCGCCAGTCTCTTGCCACGACGAACGCCATTGAGAATCTCAACGGAACCATTCGCAGAGTATCGAGAAACGTCAAGCGTTGGTAGAGTCCTTCCATGGTTCGCCGATGGACCGCTCTTGGCGTCGTCACCGCGCAGAAAAAGTTCCGGCGTATCAAAGGCTATCGCCATATGGGCGCTCTCGTTCACGCGCTTAGAAGCAAACAGAAATCTCTTGACAGCGATGAGTTTGCTGCCTAAGAGTATTCACAGGTGCCGCCGCTACCCGACCAAATTCAACAGCGGCCGGGACATCCCCGAAACAAGCGTGTCGACGTTCGCCTCTGTAAGCACGGGCGCGAGGAGGCCTGCCACAGTGAGACTCGTTCGGTTCTCCGCCAGTGCTACGAGTATCTGAGGGAAACGTCGCGAGACCTTCGCCACCTGAATGTGCAGATAGACCGACCCTTCACTCAGATTCAAGCGCCTCGTGCAGTAATCGAAGAGATTCTTGTACCCCCGCTCGAGGTGACCCTTTCTTCTCGACATCTCCGAAATATGAGCAATAACCAGCGCCACGTTTCGTTTCTCGGCGCGGACCAGCTTCTCCACCGACCTGTCCAGCTCTTCGGTTGAAAGACCTTCTAGTCTCTCGAAGTACGTCTTCACTTTTTCGATCATGACAGTCTCCCCCTCTTCCGAATAGTGCTTCCTCAAATATAGCAAGACGATTTTCGGATCCGTCCCGATTCCCGTGGAAATAAGAATGGCGTAACCTCCGGTTAAACAAAACGAAACCGCGCCTGGAAAGGCGAGGAGGAGGATTACGCCATGAAGAAGCCTACCACCATATCGAAGGAGTCTGTAAGCGAGTACCGGGAGTTCGTCCAACTTCGGCTGCGTAAGCGGGTACTGGAGGCGATCGAGGTCGTGCTCGAGGAAGAAGTCAACCAAGCGCTGGGGTGTGGTAGCTACGAGCGTGCGGAAGACCGCCGTGGATATCGCAACGGAGCCGAAACCCGTCGCGTGACGACGTCGGTGGGAACTCGCGAGCTCCGTGTGCCACGAGCCCGCGTGCGAGACGAGTAAACGGGAGAGACGACAGAGTTCAGGAGCGAGCTGTTGCCCCGGTACGCGCGCCGGACTCGTGAGGTCGACGAGGCGATCTTGGGGACGTACTTGTCGGGCGCGAATAGCCGCCGGATCCGCAAAGCGCTGAAACCACTGCTCGGTGAGGAGCACCTATCGAAGAGCGCGGTGTCTCGCGTGGTTAGCCGGCTGAAGGAGCGCTTCGAGGAATGGCAGAACCGTGCTCTCAGCGAGGAGGTCTACGCGATCGTTTACCTGGACGGCTTCCACCTGAAAGTGCGGATGGCGAAACGTGTGATCAGCGTACCCGTACTGGTCGCGCTCGGGGTCGCGCCAGACGGGCACAAACGTCTGTTGTCATTACGTCTGGCGGTGAGCGAAACCTCGACGCATTGGGGCTCCGTGCTGGAGGGACTCCAGGCTCGAGGACTCCGGGTTCCCAAGCTAGTGATCAGCGACGGCCACAAGGGGCTGACGAAAGCGCTGGAGAAGTGGCCGGGGTGCCGGTTGCAGCGATGTACCGAGCACAAGCGCGCCGACTTGCTCGAACATTGCCCGGCGCACGCACGCCGTGAGCTCCGGCGTGACTACAACCGGATCGTCTACGCCAAGAACGGGATCGATGCTCGCAAAGTCTATGACGAGCTCGTCGCCAAGTGGACGCCTCTCGCGCCGGCCGTCGTCCGAAGCCTAGAGGAGGCCGGTAATCAGCTGCTGACCTTCTACGAATTCCCTCGTGCCATGTGGAAATCGATTCGAACGACCAATGCTCTGGAGAATCTCAACCGCGAGTTTCGACGCCGGACGGAAACCCAAGCGTCGTTCTCCAGCGAGGAGTCCGCGGTCGCTTTGCTGTTTGGGCTTATCGCCTCTGGCCAGATTCAACTACGACGCATCGACGGCTACCAACGTCTGAGCGAGGTTCTCGAACACGCGGAGGTTGCCGCCTGATATGATACTCTGATGACGGAGTAGAGGGTGCCGTTCTTTTTCCACGGACCTCGGGACACATCCAGCAGCAGCGCGTCCCGCATCAGGCGCAGGACCCGGGCCTTCGAGGTCCGGACACCCGCGAACCGGAGCCGGGCCCAGAATTTACGATGGCCTTCTCCGGTAAACGGCGCGGCCGCGATCTCCTGCCGGAGCTGTTCGGTCAGTTCCTTGTCGCTGAACGCGGTCTTCGGCCCGCGCTTGCGTGCCTCGAGCGGATTGTGCCGCCGAGTCCGTTGCCAATAGTACGTCGACCGGGGCACGCCCCAGGCCCCCAGGACACGGGCCAGACCATACGGCGTTCCGGTGGAGGGCGACTTGGTCCAGCTCATCTGTTCGACCTCCACCGTAGAAAAGGCTTCTTCATACAGCTCGAGTTTATGGAAGGGACAGGTGAGATGACAAAATCACCCATCACTTTGCAGGAGCTGAGACGAAGGATATACGTCAAGGCGAAGGCCGAGAAGTCTTGGCGCTTCTTGCGCCAAGGTTTCGGCTGGAAGCGATGGAGTAGGCGATGGATGTACGCGACTGTCGGACTGTTCACAGATTACCGAGTTCGATATCTCGTAGCTTCGCCGAAAGACGCCCCGGCTCGATAGGTCACATAACCCTTCGCGGGAAGTGTGCAGGAGCGCGTAGTGCGGGAAAGCCGCACGCTGCGTGCGATGTGGCGGGGGCTGGAAACGGACTTACGGTGCGGCTAGTGAGGCACTCCCACAGGAAACGGGGAGAAACAGATAGGCCGCGCCTACGGAGCACCGCGCCAGCCCTCGACCCTACCGCGATGTTTTGGCTTTCGGCGAGGCCGTCACTTGCTCTGATAGAGTTATTAGGTACTTGTTGGCGATATCGTTTTGCAAGACTAGCGCCGGGCGCGTCTTCCGGATCTCAGCGCCAATAGTCGGGTCGAAATTGACCAGATAGATGTCTCCCCTCTTTGGTCGAATCATGAGGGTTAGTCAGGAAGGACGAACCATTCTTCAGCGATCTCCCGGTCACGCTCGGACCGAGCTTTCGCACCTAGCTCGAGCTGCTTTCGAAGATTCGCTCTCCCCTGCTCATTGATGAAGCGTCTCACGGCTTCGTCAATCAAACGGGAGCGCTGGCCTCGAGACACAGTGCGATCAAGCATGCTGACCGTCTCTTCTGGCAGGGTGATGTTGAGCCGTCGGTTCATTGGGGGCCTCACGAAATGCAACTCTGACTCCCTGATGATACACACTATCTGTGTGTATGTAAATGTGCCCTGGCCAGCGGCGGGCAGTGACTGCTCGCGCGCGAGGAACGGGGCAAGGAAGCCTCGAACGATGAGCCAACGAGCCTATGTGAAGCCCGTCGTGTCCGAAAATGCGAACGGAGCCGAAAGCTCGAATCCTAGAGGCGTTGTCGAAATTCGCGGAGACCAGCCGACGCGGCACTGGCTCTGCGATAGGCGACCCCGTCCTGTGCCAAAACTCGGCCCTTTTGAAATAGACCATAAATCAGCAGCTTAGTGTCTGTGTTTGCGACCGGACCAAGGGCCGTAGGCTTTACAATCGTCGGCCCGAGGGTGTTATCTTCAGCTCCATGATGACGTACCACGTGCAATTCCTACTGCTCGTTCCAGCCGGCTGGGTCAACCGCCAGCAGCAGGATGTGATCGACTACCAGCAAGAGGAGAACCGTGTGCTCCGAGCCGGGCTTCGGGGCAAGCGTCTCAGTCTCTCGGACGACGACCGGCGCAGGCTCGCCGTCAAGGCCCAGGCTTTGGGCCGCGAGGCGCTGGCCCAGATTGCGTCCGTTGCCACACCCGCTACGCTTCTGCGCTGGTACCGCTGCCTCATCGCAGCCAAGTACGATGGCAGCAAGAACCGGAGCCCAGGCCGACCTCCGACGGCGAAGGACATCCGTGAGCTCATTGTGCGCGTGGCGCGGGAGAACCCGACGTGGGGATATACACGCCTGCGAGGCGCACTCAAGAACCTAGGACATGAACTCGGACGCAACACTATCAAGAGGATCCTCGCCGACCACGGTATCGCGCCTGCCCCGGAGCGGGGCAAGAGCATGTCGTGGAGCACCTTCATCATGTCGCCCGCCACCCGCAGCCCAGGGGTCGGAAGCCAGTCCTGCGGCGTGAAATACCCTGGATTCTGCGCGGATTCCAAGGGCGTCTAAGCTGCTGATTTGCGGTCTATTTCAAAAGGGCCGAGTTTTGGCACAGGACGGGGTGAGCTCACCCTCCACGCGGATCGCGGCAGCTCGATGCAAAGCAAGCCCGTAGCCTTGCTCCTAGCCGACCTCGGCGTGACCAAGACTCACTCGCGACCTCATGTCTCGAACGACAATCCCTACTCCGAGTCTCAATTCAAGACGCTGAAGTATTGCCCTCAGTTCCCGCAGCGGTTCGGTTCCATCGAGGATGCTCGCCTGTTCTGCCGTAACTTCTTCGGCTACTACAACCACGAACACCGACACTCGGGAATCGGTCTCATGACTCCAGCCGTCGTTCATCATGGGCGCGCGGAAAAACTCACCACGGCTCGACGCCAGACCCTCGTCCAAGCTCAGCGGGCTCACCCCGAACGATTCGTTCGCGGAACCCCTCAACCTCCCGTTTTGCCTCCTCAGGCCTGGATCAACCCTCCGCCGGAAAAAACAACGCACCAGGAGGCTGAAACAGCGACTTGCTCGGGGTGGTCCATACCTGAGCTACCCCCTGTTTCCACTCCTTGTGGCGCGTTCGCGATCGAAGCGGACGTGGACCGCGACGTCGTCATGAGCCCGGCGACACCAATCGAGGCTCACTAAATGCAACACGCGGGTGTCTCAATGTCGTTGACACGTTCCGTTAGATGGATTACAAATGATGCCGCTGCTCAGGACAGAAGGGATGACGACGAAGGGATCCGTCCCGCTTCCCGTGGAAATAAGAATGGCGTAACCTCCGGTTAAGCAAAACGAAACCGCGCCTGGAAAGGCGAGGAGGAGGATTACGCCATGAAGAAGCCTACTACCATATCGAAGGAGTCTGTAAGCGAGTACCGGGAGTTCGTCCAACTTCGGCTGCGTAAGCGGGTACGGGAGGCGATCGAGGTCGTGCTCGAGGAAGAAGTCAACCAAGCGCTGGGGTGTGGTAGCTACGAGCGTGCGGAAGACCGCCGTGGATATCGCAACGGAGCCGAAACCCGTCGCGTGACGACGTCGGTGGGAACTCTTCTCACGAAGCGACACCCGAAGGAAAAGATCATCGTCTTCACGCAGTTCGCGGACACTCTGCGGTACTTGGAGGAGCAGCTCCGGGTTCGTGGTGTGGAGCGGTTGGCAGGTGTGACAGGCCAGGCGAAAGACCCCACCAGCTATGCTTGGCGCTTCAGTCCCGTCCTGTGCCAAAATTTGATCCACTTGCAACGTTACAAGCGAACAGTTGACGCGGCGTGGGCGGTGAGGCCCGCGACAACCATTGAGCAGAGCTACCCTTTGGACGGGTCGTCACCATGCAGATGACCACCTAGTCGAGAGCGAATATCCAAGCGTGTTCCTGAAGCTGTTTTCACGCTACGCCGAGCGGGCCCACCGAGGGGCTACCGTCGCCAGCGACAATCTACGCGGCACGGCAGTAGTAGTTGAGAATGCCCCCAAGTCGCTCTCGCGACACGATGGGGCCAGCGCTATTCGCGCTTGTCGGCAGAGGTGTGAGGAGCTCGTTGCCGAGACCTTGGTGGTTCCGTTCTGTGTGATAGTGCACTACGTATTGCTCTGGCAAATCTTACACGGGTACAGGCGGGCTACCGGCCAAATCGGCGAATGATCGCCAGGCGCACGCCAATGATCTTGTTTTCGATATTGTAAGGACACGGCCTTCGCGGCATTCCCGGTCCGCAACGGCCATCGCCGGAGTGATTTACATAATGGGTGCTCCGCCCGAAATCCAAATACGATCCTTCGAGCCGCAGCGCCCAAGCACCAGCTAGCAAAGCCTCGACACCAAGACCAATCACCCAGCCGACCTCCATAGAGCCGTCGCGAAAGGAATCGTCGGGATCAATCCGTGTCGGCGTGTTCGGGCCGAAATCGATGTCGGTTACTGAATTATCGATCCCAGCGACCGCAATCCCGCCAGAGGCGAATACCGTTGCGGGACCCATGGATTGCTCAATCCCTGCACGTGCCGTGGCGATCCATCGAAACTCCGATTGCACCGTCTCGTCCAATCCCTCCGGATCAAGCCTGTTCGATGTCGCCGATAAGCGACCGAATGTCCCATCGAGTTCAACCCTGAGCGGCGCGCTGCCGATCTCGAACTGCTTCCCGATTAGCGCACCACCGACGAACCCGGAATTGTCGTAGTCGACAGTCGATCCGGGATTGCCCCAGTTCGCAAAACCGTCGATATCGACGATTCGGTTATCCGTTCGACCAAGGCTAGCGAAGGCACCCGCATAAGTCCCTGCCCAATCGAATGCAGCATCGTTGCTCCCGGCACTCACCGGCTCGGCGAACGACAGCATCAAGAGGGCCGATAGCGCAATAACCGCATGGCGCCACGCAGAAAAGCATCCAGAGTTTGCTTTCGTCGTAGCTGTTTTCCTCAATCGCTTTTCTCTGTTCGCGCCATCATATCAGCGCTTCTCGATCGGCCGAGAATAAATCGGTTGGGACCGACGCAATAACATGCTAGAGAAGAACATGTTATTCGCCGCGAAAAGCTGGGTCAGTCAGGCAACGGGCGACAACCGGTAATCGTGATGGATGTGTCCCGAGGTCCGTTGAAAAAGAACGGCACCCTCCACTCCGTCATCAGAGTATCATATCAGGCGGCAACCTCCGCGCGTTCGAGAACCTCGCTCAGACGTTGGTAGCCGTCGATGCGTCGTAGTTGAATCTGGCCAGAGGCGATAAGCTCAAACAGCAAAGCGACCGCGGACTCCTCGCTGGAGAACGACGCTTGGGTTTTCGTCCGGCGTCGAAACTCGCGGTTGAGATTCTCCAGAGCATTGGTCGTTCGAATCGATTTCCACATGGCACGAGGGAATTCGTAGAAGGTCAGCAGCTGATTACCGGCCTCCTCTAGGCTTCGGACGACGGCCAGCGAGAGAGGCGTCCACTTGGCGACGAGCTCGTCATAGACTTTGCGAGCATCGATCCCGTTCTTGGCGTAGACGACCCGGTTGTAGTCACGCCGGAGCTCACGGCGTGCGTGCGCCGGGCAATGTTCGAGCAAGTCGGCGCGCTTGTGCTCGGTACATCGCTGCAACCGGCACCCCGGCCACTTCTCCAGCGCTTTCGTCAGCCCCTTGTGGCCGTCGCTGATCACTAGCTTGGGAGCCCGGAGTCCTCGAGCCTGGAGTCCCTCCAGCACGGAGCCCCAATGCGTCGAGGCTTCGCTCACCGCCAGACGCAATGACAACAGACGTTTGTGCCCGTCTGGCGCGACCCCGAGCGCGACCAGTACGGGTACGCTGATCACACGTTTCGCCATCCGCACTTTCAGGTGGAAGCCGTCCAGGTAAACGATCGCGTAGACCTCCTCGCTGAGAGCACGGTTCTGCCATTCCTCGAAGCGCTCCTTCAGCCGGCTAACCACGCGAGACACCGCGCTCTTCGATAGGTGCTCCTCACCGAGCAGTGGTTTCAGCGCTTTGCGGATCCGGCGGCTATTCGCGCCCGACAAGTACGTCCCCAAGATCGCCTCGTCGACCTCACGAGTCCGGCGCGCGTACCGGGGCAACAGCTCGCTCCTGAACTCTGTCGTCTCTCCCGTTTCCTCGTCTCGCACGCGGGCTCGTGGCACACGGAGCTCGCGAGTTCCCACCGACGTCGTCACGCGACGGGTTTCGGCTCCGTTGCGATATCCACGGCGGTCTTCCGCACGCTCGTAGCTACCACACCCCAGCGCTTGGTTGACTTCTTCCTCGAGCACGACCTCGATCGCCTCCAGTACCCGCTTACGCAGCCGAAGTTGGACGAACTCCCGGTACTCGCTTACAGACTCCTTCGATATGGTAGTAGGCTTCTTCATGGCGTAATCCTCCTCCTCGCCTTTCCAGGCGCGGTTTCGTTTTGCTTAACCGGAGGTTACGCCATTCTTATTTCCACGGGAAGCGGGACGGATCCATCGTGATGGAGCCCGTCGTGTCCAAAAACGCGAACGGTGCTGCTCACACAGACATTATGGACAATAGCGAGCAGGTTTTCGACGAGCCCGTGGTCTGGCGACAATCCGCACAGCGGGACCCGCGCGTGAAGATTCGCAGCGATGGCAACTCGCTACTCGATTCGCAGCTGTGCTCCGCAAAAAGTCGATTCAGCGGTACGCGATCTTCCTTTTTGCGGAGCACAGGCCGACCGGAGCTGGCCGGTCTTGGCTGGAAACCAATGAGAAACAGGGAAAAACAGGCAATTCGGGGCCATTTTGGGTCTGATCTATGAGCTCGTTTGTATTTTTGGACAGGACGGGCTCGCAACGTGACCATGGCAGATGTCGGCTTTCTGTCCTCGAGCCGATACCTCATTCACGACCGGGACTCGAAGTTTTGCGAGTCGTTCCACCGGACCATCTGGGCGGTTGGCGTCACGCCCGTCAAGCTGCCTGCACGGAGCCCGGATTTGAACTCGTTCGTGGAGCGCTGGGTGAAGTCCGTCAAAGAGGAATGTCTCTCGAAGCTCATCCTGTTCGGCGAGAAGTCGCTCCGTCATGCGCTTAGGGAGTACGTCGTCTACCATCACAACGAGAGGAATCATCATGATCCTGGACAACCTGAGCGCGCACAAGGCGCCTGCGGTTCGCGAGTGGGCCGAACACCGCAGAGGAAGAATTAAATTTCATTGGCTACTTACAAACAGCTCGTGGTTGAACCTCGTCGAATCGTATTTTGCGACGCTCGGTCGAACCGCACTTCAGAATACCCACTACCGAACGCCTCGCGAGATCGAATCAGGTCTCCTACGTGGTATCGCCTATTTGAATGAACACCCGAGACCCTACGTCTGGAAGAAACTCTAGCGATATTTACGTGTCGCACCACTAGGCGGCTTGCTCAGTTATTACCACCGCGACGCGGCATAGGGACCACCCGCGTGCCCCGTCCGGCTATTGGCCGACAGGGCTGCCGGAAGCCTTCGTGAAGGGATGGAAGAGACACTCACGGTCGTGAAGCTCGCGCTGCCCGCCTTACTTCGCCAGTCTCTTGCCACGACGAACGCCATTGAGAATCTCAACGGAACCATTCGCAGAGTATCGAGAAACGTCAAGCGTTGGTAGAGTCCTTCCATGGTTCGCCGATGGACCGCTCTTGGCGTCGTCACCGCGCAGAAAAAGTTCCGGCGTATCAAAGGCTATCGCCATATGGGCGCTCTCGTTCACGCGCTTAGAAGCAAACAGAAATCTCTTGACAGCGATGAGTTTGCTGCCTAAGAGTATTCACAGGTGCCGCCGCTACCCGACCAGATTCAACAGCGGCCGGGACACAGACACTAAGTTGCTGATTTATGGCCTATTTCAAAAGGGCCGAGTTTTGGCACAGGACGGGGTTCGTTCCGTCGTCATCGATTTAGTGCATAATTCCTGTTGGAATCGTAGAGGAGAAAATCGATGAATCTTCGTCTCATTACACCGTGCATCCTGATGTTTTGGCTCGCCTTGACGCCCTCGAAAGGTTTCGCGCAGGACGACAGCATCACCGGCACTGTCGTCGACCAGACCGGCTTAGTGCTGCCGGGTGCTACCGTGACGCTGCGTGGAGACGGCGTACCGCGCACCACCTATTCGGACGAGCGAGGCAACTTCGAGCTGGCCGGGGTTGCGCCGGGCACGTATACGCTGACTGTGTCGCTCGCCGGTTTCTCCGACACGACCGTCGAGGACGTGAGGGTATCCAGCACGCCGATCGAGCTGCTGCCGATCGAGCTGCAGCTCGCCAGCTTCGGCGACACGGTGGTCGTGACCGCGTCGCGCAATGAAGTCCGATTGCTCGATGCGCCGGTATCGACGTCGGTCATCTCTGCCTCGACGCTGGAGACCACGTCGGCCCAGAACTACGGCGATATATTGCGCGCGACGCCGGGCGTCAACGTCATCCAGCTTTCGGCGCGCGACGTACAGGTGGCCAGCCGCAGCGCAGGCAACACGCTGACTAACACGCAGCTTTTGCTGGTGGACGGGCGCAGCGTCTACCTCGACTTTTTCGGCCTCGTGATGTGGGATCTACTGCCGACCAACTTCGACGACGTGGAGCAGATCGAGGTGGTGCGGGGGCCGGCGTCTGCGGTATGGGGTGCCAACGCCATGACCGGAGCGGTCAACATCATCACCAAGTCGCCGCGGGAATCGGTCGGCACGACGGTGACGCTCAGCGGCGGACACATCGACCGCAACGACGGCTCGAGCGTGGGACTCGGTGCCGGGTTGATGTTCGGCGCCAACGCAACCGTGACGCGGGCGCCAAGCGACCGGTTGTCGTACCGTGTCAGCGGCGGCTACTTCACGTCCGACGCGTTCGCCCGGCCCACCGGCCAAATCCCGGTGATCGACGACCCGCGTCAGCCGAGCCAAACCGTGGGCGGGGCATTCTATCCGCTCGACTCGGCTACCGCTGGCTTCGGGACCGGATTTGCGAACCGGGGCACCAGCCAGCCGAAGTTCGACGTGCGGGTGGACCACGAATTGTCAGACGCCACGATCACCTACTCGGGTGGCGTGGCCGGCACATCAGGGCTCGCCCACAGCGGCATCGGGCCGTTCGACATGCAGTCGGGGACATATCTGGCCTACGGCAAGCTGAACTACAAGCGGGGTGACCTGCAGATACAGTTCTTCACGAACTTCCTGGACGGCAAGGCGCCGAACCTGTTGCTGCCGGACATCGCCACCGGGATGCCGCTGCAACTCAACTTCAAGACACAGACGTTCGACGGCGAGATTGGCCATTCGGTATTCCTCAGCAACCGGCACCGGCTGAGCTACGGCGGCAACGTGCGGCAGAACAACTTCGATATCACCCTTGCGCCGATGGCGGAAACCCGGCTCGAGGTAGGCGGGTACCTACAGGACGAGATCTTCTGGGATCGGTTCCGCCTCGTGCTAGGCGGGCGGGTGGACAAGTTTGGCAACCTGTCCGATCCGAAGTTCTCACCACGCATCGCGTTCATCGTCAAGCCGGCGGAGGATCACTCCGTCACGCTGTCGTACAACCGGGCGTTCCGCTCGCCGTCGGTCATCAACAACTTACTCCGGACGAGCATCGTCAGCCCGGTGGACCTGAGTGGCCTCGCGCCGCTACTGCCGCCGCTGCTGCAGCCGGCGGTCGCCCAACCGTTTCCGCTCGTCGTCAACGCGGTCGGCAGCGACATCCCGATCGGCGGAATGACCCAGGAGGAGTTGCTCGAGGAATCGCTGACGGCGTATGAAGTGAGCTACACTGGCGTGTTCCCGCGCGGCACGACGCTCGGCGGCTCGTTCTACGTCAACCGCCGCGACGATTCCATCAACTTCGTTTCCTTGTCGCGGTCACTCGACCCGTACACCGCGGCGAATCCGCCGCCCGGCTGGCGGCTGCCTCCGGTCTTGCTAGCGCAGATAGCGCAGCGCGGGATCTTTCTGCCGCGAACGGCGTTCACGTACCTGAACCTGGGCCCGATCCGTCAGACCGGCCTGGAGCTGTGGCTCGACCAGCAGTTCTCGCGGTCGCTGGCCGCGTCCGTCAACTACTCGTGGCAATCCGAGCCGAAGATCCTGGACGATCCGAACCCGTATCTGCCGGCTGAACTCAACCTGTCTCCGACGCATCGGTTCAACGCGGAGGTGAGGTGGAACAGGTCGAGGCTGCTCGGTTCCGCTTCTGTGAACGCCGCCACCGGTGCGTTCTGGAGCGATGTGCTCACGGCGGGATTCCACGGCTACACCGACGGGTACGCTACGGTGAACGGCAGCTTCGGCGTGAAGTGGCAAGGCGGCGCCATCACAACGACCGTGAAGGTGAGCAACCTGTTCAACCAGACAGTTCAGCAGCACATCTTCGGCGACCTGCTGCGGCGGACGGTGCTGGGCGAGATCAAGTTCCGCTTTCGTTCTGCAACGCGAAAAGAAGGGGTGCCGACGCCTGCCGGCGGGCGGTGAACCCGTCGGTGCCGCCAGACAACGCAAGCATTCTGAGCTCGGGGCAGTGGGGAGGCTAAAGTCCAGTCTAATGAGGGACTTCCTGGTGCGCAGTCCGCTGCCAGTAGCTCGCTCCACAGCCGATTTGAGCCAGCCGTGCGCACTCGTGAGGTCAAAATACTCATGCGGCTTCCCAATGGTAGAAACGTAGCAACCCGCCAAGCCGTTTACGGAAGCGCACCTTGCGCTCGGACTGAGGTTGTGCTCCGCAAAAAGTCGATCCAGCGGTACGCGATCTTCCTTTTTGCGGATCACAGGCCGACCGGAGCGGGCGGGTCTTGGCTGGAAACCAATGGGAAACAGGGAAAACCAGGCAATTCGGGGCCATTTTGGGTCTGATCTTGAGTTCGGTTGTATTTTTGGACAGGACGCCATAGCGACCTGTTGGTCACGCTGGAGCCAACCAGCGATGGCGACGACCAACAAGGTCAAGGGCTGGATCGGCGTGCTCATGACCGAGGATTCTAGTCCCTTGTATCAGAACAAAGTTAGACTTTTCGCCAGCCAATAAGATTCATAAGATTCATGCACTTAGAAGTGTTTCGGCAAGCTCTGCTTTGTCTAGTTTTGTACGTCAATGCCTTCGAGCTAGGACAACACGGTCGTTATCGCACAAACGTGTGGCAATACCGCGGTGTCAATACGCTGCGGGCGGGCCGCATGGAGGAACTTGCGCTCCACCCGACGGTGAAACCGGTTCAAATGATCGCGGACGCGATCCGCGATGTCTCGGGCCGGGGCGAGATCGTTCTCGATATTTTCGGCGGGTCCGGCTCGACCCTGATCGCTGCAGAGAAGACCGGCCGGAGGGCTAGACTCTGTGAGCTTGATGCCGTGTATTGCGACCGCATCCTCGCCCGCTGGGAGCAGTATGCGAAAGACGATGCCGAGCGGCTGGTTGGCGGTCAGCCGGTGGAAGCCCGGTGTCTGGAGGCGGCGGAATGAGCAACGGCCGCAACATCCGTCTGCGCGGTCGCCTCCACAACTACACGGTCGGCTACGGCAAGCCGCCAAAGAAGAACCGCTTCCAAAAGGGAGAGTCCGGAAATCCGCGCGGTCGGCCGAAGGGCGCGAAGTCCCGCAGACTAGCGCTGCCCGAAGAGCGGCTGAGGGCTATCGTGCTCAAAGAGGCCTATCGCACAATAGACATGCGCGAGGGAGACCGTACCATCTCCCTGACGATGGCGCAGGCCATCATCCGTGCGCTAAACGTTGGTGCCGCGAAGGGTCAGTTTCGCGCCCAACGGCTCGCCACGGAGATGCTGACCTCGATCGAGCGAGAAGACAAGGCGGCTTATGACGCGTACGTCGGTACGGCCATGAACTACAAGTTCGCCTGGGAGCAGGAACTCGAGCGCCGTAAAAAGCACGGCATTACCGATGCCCCGCAGCCCTTGCCGCATCCCGATCATATCAAGCTCGACCTGCGGGCCGGCACCGCGCGGATCGTTGGTCCTTCGACGAAGGAGGAGAAGGGCGTCTACGATCGTTGGGTCGCGCAACGGCTAGAATTGTTGGAGAAAATTGATGCCCTGTTAGAAAAATTCAAAGCTGCCAAAAAACATGCGGTAATGAAAAAGCTGTTGAACGAGATGGACCTGATCAAAGCGAGGCTGCAGGAGATCCGCGAGAATCCACCCGAGGGAATGAGCATGGATTGAACTCTTGTCGGTGTTTCTTCAAGAGACATATGACCGCGGGGCAGCTAGGCACGGATTCTGAAGAGCCCAGACCTACGGAGAGTTAGGTAATGTCTCGGTCGTCGTTACCGGGTTATTGAACGAAGGGACGCCTGTGCTCCGCAAAAAGTCGGTCCGGCGTTGCTCACGCGGTTTAAACCTTCCATGATCGGCTGCCTCGTACCGGTCGACCCGACACCACCGGCGTCTTATGAACGTGGGCCCAGCGGCGATATTTCCACCGCGTCGAAGACGAGTTCGCAGGACCTCGCTCTCATGGTTGTCCGCCCGCCAATACGCGATCTTCATTCGGCTTGCAATATCCTCCGTTGGCGGTAGGATCGCAGCTCGCGCGCTGGCATCCGAGAAAGGGCATCCATGTCCGAGAAAGGCACCATCGTCGAGTTTGTGGCCAACGGCAGTTCGTCTCAAGGATATCTGAGCGAGCCCGAAGGCGGTGGTCCGGGGGTGATCGTCCTCCAAGAATGGTGGGGTCTCGTCGGTCACATCAAGAAAGTGGCCGACCGTTTCGCCGCAGCCGGCTATGTGGCGCTCGCACCGGATCTGTACCACGGGAAAGAGACCACGTCGCCCGACGATGCGGGGAAGCTCATGATGGCGTTGAACATCGATCGGGCGGAGAAGGATCTCCGCGGTGCGTGCGACTATCTTGCGAGCCGTTCTTCGGGAGGTCGGCTCGGCGTTGTCGGCTTCTGTATGGGTGGTCAGCTAGCATTGTACGCGGCTAGCAAGAACGAGAACATTGGGGCTTGCGTCGACTTCTACGGCATTCATCCTAACGTAAAGCCCGTTTTAGAAGCTATAAGGGCTTCGGTTCTCGGCCTTTTCGCGGAGAACGACGGCTTCGTGAACCCGGACGTAGTGCGGGAGCTTGAGAGAAGTCTGAAGACCGCTGGGGTCACGCTCGACTTTCACATTTACCCTGGTGTCGACCACGCGTTCTTCAACGACGAGCGTAATGCCTACGACGCGAGTGCGGCACGTGATGCCTGGAACCGAGTGCAAGCTTTCTTCGGCAAACATCTCAAGGGCTCTTGAAACGCTGAGCGAAGCGTCCGACTTCTCGGATCTGCCGGCCGAGCGCGAGCAAGTGCTTGACCTCACGGCTCGTGAGACCGAGACGCCCGAAGAGCTCACGCTTCGTAGGCACGCCGATGTTCTTATTGGACGCGATCGCATTCAAATGCCTCTAGCAGCTTAGCAACACTTGATGGCAGAAGCACCTGAAAGTTAACCTTTCGGCGGCGGCTACGCACGCGGCTGTATGGAGGGTTGTTCCAAGATGATTGAAAGAACAGCGAAACAGTTCGAGCTGGAATTGGATCAGCTGTACAAGTCTCGCACGGCGGTTCTGCGACATCTCGTTCGCAAACCGCGGGGACGTTCTCTCTCGTTTTCACAGGCTAGACGCCGCAAAGCCGGAGAGCTACTCAAAAAAATATATTCACGGGCAAAAAGTCCGGTCGCCTTTAAGCAGCACTTCCGATCTAGCGATGTTCAAAAGAAGCAGTGGCACCCCAAACGGGGCAAAGGATGGAGGACAGACGCCCGAAAGAGGAACTTCAAGATTTGGTACGGTAACAACATTCGCTATAACAACTGCATATACATATTCTGGGCCCGCCAACGGTGCATCTATGTTGGCCGCACAGTGAGTGGGCGAGGGCGACCGCAACAACACTTCGAGAAGGGTTGGTTTGCTCTGGTCACTCGGATCGACATTTACGCCACGGGGAGTCCAAGTGAAATACCCCGTCCTGTGCCAAAATTTGATCCACTTGCAACGTTACAAGCGAACAGTTGACGCGGCGTGGGCGGTGAGGCCCGCGACAACCATTGAGCAGAGCTACCCTTTGGACGGGTCGTCACCATGCAGATGACCACCTAGTGGATTGTAACATTTAAGTGTTTAGTAGTAATATCTCTCTCATGCGAGGGAGAGCCGTTGTGTTGACTCAAGCGGAACATAGGGAGCTTGGCAAACGAGTTTCGAGCCGTAGCGGTCGAGCGGATGACGCGCGGATCGCTCGGATGTTGCTCTTGCTGGCAGACGGTGCAAGCTATACGCAGGTGCAGCAGACGGTGGGCTGCACGGCGCCTTTTATCAGCAAGTGGAAACGCCGATTCTTGGAGGAGCGTCTGGCAGGTCTGTACGCGCGTCACGAGGGGCGTCCGATTCAAGTGCTCACGCCTCGGATGGAAGCACGGATTCTTTCGTGGACGCAGAAAAAACCGACCGACGGCTCGACTCACTGGAGCACGCGTCGACTTGCGAAGAAGCTGGGAATCCATCACATGATGGTGGCTCGCACTTGGAAAAAGCATGGTCTCCAGCCACACCGAATTGAGCATTACAAGGCCTCCAACGATCCGGATTTCGAGACGAAGGCAGCGGATATCATCGGTCTATATATGAATCCACCTCAGCACGCTGCGGTGTTTTGTATTGATGAGAAAACGGCGATCCAAGCCCTGGATCGACGGGACCCGATTTTGCCGTTGTCTCCCGGGCGGGCCGAGCGACACGGTTTCGAGTACGTCCGGCATGGAACGCTTTCTCTCTACGCCGCCTTCGACACGAAGACGGGGATGGTTTTGGGCAAGACTGTCCGCCGCCATACCAGCCAGGAGTTCGTCGCCTTCTTGGAGCAGCTGGTTGCGAGCCACAAGCGAAAGCGCGAAATACATGTCATCCTCGACAATCTGTCGGCTCACAAGACCGCCAAGGTCGCACAGTTCCTCGAGGCCAACCCAAAAGTCCGACTCCACTTCACACCCACATATTCCTCCTGGCTGAACAAAATCGAACTCTGGTTCTCCAAGATCGAGCGTGCCCTGATCCATCGAGGCGTGTTCACGTCAACCCACGACCTGACCCGCAAGATCATGCGCTACATTCGCAAGTACAACGAAGACCCCAAGCCCGTGAAGTGGACCTACAACGATCCGTCACGACGCATTAAAACCACTAAACGTTCAGTTGTTACAGTCCACTAGTCGAGAGCGAATATCCAAGCGTGTTCCTGAAGCTGTTTTCACGCTACGCCGAGCGGGCCCACCGAGGGGCTACCGTCGCCAGCGACAATCTACGCGGCACGGCAGTAGTAGTTGAGAATTGCCCCCAAGTCGCTCTCGCGACACGATGGGGCCAGCGCTATTCGCGCTTGCCGGCAGAGGTGTGAGGAGCTCGTTGCCGAGACCTTGGTGGTTCCGTTCTGTGTGATAGTGCACTACGTATTCGGTTACCGCTGTGCGCAGGTGTCGCTCACTGAGAGGTACGAAGCGGTCGAGACACTCTCGACGTATGGAGAGAACGAATCTTTCCGCGTATGCGTTCAGATTCGGACTGTTCGCTGGAAGGCGGAGGGGCTTCACGCCTGAATCTCTCAAGAGCCCACGTACCGCCTCGGTGAATAGCGGGTCCCGGTCGTGGATGAGGTACCGCTTGCCAAGGAGGAAACCATCCCACATGTCCGTGAGGTTTCTTGCCGCCTGCTTCATCCACTCCCCGTTTGGGTCCGAGGTCATCCCACCGATGCACACGCAGCGAGTGGCGATATCGATGACAAACAGGACATGGTAGCGGACGAGGCCGAACGGGTTCACAACCTCGACGGTGAACAGGTCTGTCGCAGCGATAGCGCCCCAATGAGCCTTGAGGAAAGTGCTCCACGACATGCTCTTGCCCCGCTCCGGAGCCGGCGCGATACCGTGCTCGGCGAGGAGCCTCTTGATGGTGTTGTGTCCGAGTTCATGTCCGAGGTTCTTGAGTGCACCCCGCAGGCGCGTATATCCCCACGTCGGGTTCTCCTGCGCCACGCGCACAATGAGCTCACGGATGTCCTTCGCCGTCGGAGGTCGGCCTGGGCTCCGGTTCTTGCTGCCATCGTACTTGGCTGCGATGAGGCAGCGGTACCAGCGCAGGAGCGTAGCGGGTGTGGCAACCGACGCAATCTGGGCCAGCGCCTCGCGGCCTAAAGCTTGGGCCTTGACGGCGAGCCTGCGCCGGTCGTCGTCCGAGAGCCTGAGACGCTTGCCCCGAAGCCCGGCTCGGAGCACACGGTTCTCCTCTTGCTGGTAGTCGATCACATCCTGCTGCTGGCGGTTGACCCAGCCAGCCAGAACGAGCAGTAGGAATTGCACGTGGTAGGTCATCATGGAGCTGAAGATAACACCCTCGGGCCAGACGATTGTAAAGCCCACGGCCCTTGGCCCGGTCGCAAACACAGACACTAAGCTGCTGATTTATGGCCTATTTCAAAAGGGCTGAGTTTTGGCACAGGACGGGGTGGCGGATGGGGCAGTGTGGAGCTATCCGGTCTCAGCTGGCAACCATGAATAACAGTGAAAAACAGGGAATTTAAGTTTTTTGGGGGCTCATGGGGCCATTTTCACACATGGTAACGCTCTATATTTCAGATGGTTAGGTGGACATTCCCTGTTCCCAAAGAACAGGGAATGTAAGATCACTGAACAGGGAATTGCTCTGGAAGAACAGGGAAAAGTCACGAGCAGCACATGGGGGGGCATTCGAGTCAGGTTGAGATCCCTGTGCCTTCTATTTCTTCATCCGCGCGCCCCGAACTTGATCGGTCTCCGGTCTGCCGTGACCATGCCTACATTGATTTCGTCGTTTGTTCGCGCTCGGCCCTTGGCACGGTCACAAACACAAACTCTAAGCTGTTGATTTATGGGCTATTTCAAGAGGGCCGAGTTTTGGCACAGGACGGGAGTCGGACTTTTGGATTGGCCTCGAGGAACTGTGCGACCTTGGCGGTCTTGTGAGCCGACAGATTGTCGAGGATGACATGTATTTCGCGCTTTCGCTTGTGGCTCGCAACCAGCTGCTCCAAGAAGGCGACGAACTCCTGGCTGGTATGGCGGCGGACAGTCTTGCCCAAAACCACCCCCGTCTTCGTGTCGAAGGCGGCGTAGAGAGAAAGCGTTCCATGCCGGACGTACTCGAAACCGTGTCGCTCGGCCCGCCCGGGAGACAACGGCAAGATCGGGTCCCGTCGATCCAGGGCTTGGATCGCCGTTTTCTCATCAATACAAAACACCGCAGCGTGCTGAGGTGGATTCATATATAGACCGATGATATCCGCTGCCTTCGTCTCGAAATCCGGATCGTTGGAGGCCTTGTAATGCTCAATTCGGTGTGGCTGGAGACCATGCTTTTTCCAAGTGCGAGCCACCATTATGTGATGGATTCCCAGCTTCTTCGCAAGTCGACGCGTGCTCCAGTGAGTCGAGCCGTCGGTCGGTTTTTTCTGCGTCCACGAAAGAATCCGTGCTTCCATCCGAGGCGTGAGCACTTGAATCGGACGCCCCTCGTGACGCGCGTACAGACCTGCCAGACGCTCCTCCAAGAATCGGCGTTTCCACTTGCTGATAAAAGGCGCCGTGCAGCCCACCGTCTGCTGCACCTGCGTATAGCTTGCACCGTCTGCCAGCAAGAGCAACATCCGAGCGATCCGCGCGTCATCCGCTCGACCGCTACGGCTCGAAACTCGTTTGCCAAGCTCCCTATGTTCCGCTTGAGTCAACGCAACGGCTCTCCCTCGCATGAGAGAGATATTACAACTAAACATTTAAATGTTACAGTCCACTAGTGACTATGTCTCGAAGATAGTCATCAACCGCAGACGGAAATCTCTTTCCTGTGTGTCTCCGGAACTCGCGAACTATTCAGTTTTCATACTTGATCCGCTCGAGTCCTTCGTACTCAATTCTTCGCGACAATTGATCACTAAGTGCGTAGTGCCGAGAACGCATTTCCGACGCAGCCAACGTGAGCACCCGTGAAATTTGTGACGGAGAGTGCTCGTTTCCTTGGTTCAATAGCACTCGCCACACTGCATTTTTCAGCTCGTACTTAGACGAAGTACTCGCAAGGCGGGTAATCGCGTCGAATCCGGGCTCCCCATACTCAATCAGCTGAACGAGCGCGACCTCGTTTTTCACGTCGTCCTCAAAAGTCAACGTGAGATGAGAAAATTTACCGACTGTCCCTGACTGGCTCTAGTTTGCTGCTCAATGTATTCGTTCTGCTGCGAGACAAGTTGATTCTGCCACCACAGCAGGTACCCTTGCCAGTCGCGAGAGCGAGCCTCTCTACGTTCATAAGACGCCTGTTGCATCGTCGGGTCGACCGATACGGACCAGCCGATCGTGGCAGGTCTAAACCGCGCAATCAACGCTGGATCGACTTTTTGCGGAGCACAGGCCCTCGAGGCGGGCCGATGGTTGAACGCGCACACGACCCACCAACAAGAGATCGGGTTCTGGTTCCGTCGCGGCGCTAGGCGGACTTCGCGGGGCTCTTTTTGCCGCGGGCCGTCTGTCCGCGCAGCTGCTGGATGTTCTTCTCGATGCGTTCCGCAAGCTCGCGCTCGTGCTGCAGAGTCTGCAACGTCCCCTGCGCTTCTCGCATCACGAACTCGAGACGAGCGATCCGTTCGCCCACATCGTCGATGACCGCCTTCTGTTCGCCGACCATCTCGAGATTCACCCGCACGTCCTCAAGGAGGTGGGTGATCTGGTTCGTCTTGGCCTGCACATCGGTGACGACGGCGTGCCGTCCCTCGATCGACGCGATCTTCTGCTCGGTGTCGCGGGCCATCGACAGGAGGCTCTGCACCCCCGCGCGCGCAGCCGCCACCTCGTCGCGATGCGCGGCGACGTACTCCAGGTCGGCCTTGCTTCGGGCGCTCACCTCGTGCACCCCCTCCACCTGGGTCCGCACCGCGGCGACGATCGCGTCGCGGTCGGCCAGGGCCTTGATTTTCTCCTCGACGGCCTGCTGCTGGCCGGCGAGACTGCCCAGCTGCGCCTCGACCGCCCCGACGCGCTTCTCGGCAAACGCCAGCTGCGACCGGCGCTGCTCCAACGACGCGTACATCGTCTCAACGCGTTTGAGCTGATCCTCCGCGGCTTTGGTCTGCGACACCGCGTCGCGCTGGCTGGCCTGCACGCGCGCCAGCTCGCCCACCAGCTCGTCTCTCGCCGTCCCCGCCCGTGCCAGCTGATCGTTGAGCGACTGGATCTGCGTGAGGCGCTCCTCGGTCTCGGCGGTCAGGCTCCGGCTCGACTCGACCAGCGCGCCGAGCCGCGCCTCCTGCGAGTCGAGCGCGGCAGCGTCCTGCTGGACGGCCGTCACCTGCGCCTGCGTCTTCCCCAGGTGATCCTGCAGGATGGCGACGCGGTTCTCCATCGGCAGCACCTTCGCCTGCAGCGCCGCCACGGCCTCGACTTTCTGGTGCGCCTCCAACATCTGAGCCACGACGGCGTCGCACTGGGCCTGCAGGGTGTCGAGCTCGGTGCGGCGCGCGAGCTGCTCCGCGAGCTTGCCGTCAATGTCGACGGTGAGCGTGTGCAGCGCATCGACCCGCCCGTCGAGCTTGTCGAGGAACTGCACGCGCGCGCCCACGCGGGTGGCCTGGGCGTCGAGCTCGCCCACCACCTCGCCGAGCTTGACCGCCTGCCGGGTGCCCTCCTCGGCCTGCGCCAACTTGCCCAGCACGGTGTCGAGGCGCGCCTCGATCTCGGGCGTCCGCGCCTTGAACTCACTGATCCGGCCGATGAAGCCTTCGAGCGCCGACCGGTCCGCCCCCATCTGGTCACGCAGCCGTACGGCCTCGGCGTGCGACTTGTGGAAGTCCTGGATGTCGACCCGCAGGCGGTCGAGATCGTTCCGCGTCTGCTTCAAGCCCTCGAACTGCGTTGTCGTCTGCTTCGACAGCGCATCGACCTCCGTCAGCCGCTCGCCGAGCGACTCCAGATCGGCCTGCTTGGTGGAGAGCTCCCCCGCCCGGGCCAGCAAGCCCTCGAACGCCTTGCTCAGACCATCGACGCGCTGGCCGAGCGGTGCCAGGTGCCGCTCGCGGGCGCTCAGCGCCTTGATCCGGCTCTCGGCCTCGCCCACCGACGACTGCAGCACACCCACCCGCTGCTGATAGACCTCGAGGCTCTTGTTCTCCTGCCCGACCCGATCGAGCGCGGCGCGCATCTGATCCACCAGCGCCCGCCAGTCCTTCTCGAATCGCGCGGCCTCGCGGGCCATCTCGTCCCGCACCTTGGCGGCACCCTCCGCCCGGGCGGTCACGTCCTCGACGAGCTTTTCGACGCGCGTCACCACCTTCTCGCCGCGGGCGGCTTTCTTGAGCCCTTCGTTCAGCTTGCCGATCTGCACGTCCATCGCCCAGACCATCTCGTTGAGCCGGTTCGCCTCCACCGTGGCCCGGTCGATCATGTGTTTCTGGCTCTCCAGCGCTTTGGCCTTCTGCGTGACATGCTCGGCCAGCGCGTTGAGCGCGGTGAGCTTGTCCTCGGTCGTCTCACTCCGATTCTGGAGTTGCATCAGCGGGCCGAGCCGGCTCTCGATGTCCTTCACCGCGGCCGTCGCCACGGAGGCATCCTCTCGCGCCGCGCGGGTCGTGTCCCGCAGCTTCGCGTAGTCCTGGCCGAGCTGTCCCGCGGTGCCACGCACCTGCTCGATCTCGCCACGAAGCCCCCCGGCCGCCTCGATCGCCTGGCACGTCTCGGCCTTCGACTGGGCGATCTGTTTGCGCAGATCTTCGAGCACGGCCCGTTCGTGCGCCAGCGCCTCGACGCTCGCCCGCGTCTCCAGCGTCTGCGAGGAAAGGTGCTGCACCTGCTGGCGGTGCTTCTGGAGGTCGCCGTCGGGCGCCATCAGCTTCTCGGCAACCTCCTGCGCCGCCCCGGCCGTTTGCAGCATCGCCTCGACGCGTTGTTCCACCTCGTCGAACGCCTTGGTCCGGGCCTCGAGGCCGTCGATACGCGACAGCACCTCACCGAGCCGCTCGCCGATCGAATTCGCCTTCTGGTCGACCGCCTTAAGCGACTTGCCGACCTGGCCCAGCTTCGAGCTGCGCGTCGAGACCTGGGTGAGCATGGCACTGAGCGCTCCCCGCTCCTCCCGCGCCGTCTCGATCAGCTTGTGGAGATCCTCCACCTGGCGCTGCGCCTTTCCGCCCCCGCCGATCCATTTGAATGCGTCCATCATGTGGTCCTTGCCTTAGTGTCCGAGCCCTGTGAGTTGCGAAGAATAGCGTACCTGTCGCCTCCCCTATCGGGCGCAGGGCCGGGTCGCAACACCGACCCAGCCACACGCGGCCTCCCTGATCGGGGCGGTTTATTACTAATATATTCTATCTCTCCTGTCAATCCGGCGCGTGGGTCTTGAGTTCGTTTGTGTTTTTGGACACGACGCGCATGCGGGGACCTATCGCGAGGGGCGGCACGGGATCGAACTGGTCGCCGAACAAACGATCAGTGTCTCGCCCGAGAAGACACCGCCGTTCTCAGAGCTGGGTAGAACGGAGCACAAGCTATCGGTGGAGCGTCTGGGGGAAACCCTGGTGATCACGTTCGGCAGCGGAACGGAGCAGACCTTCAGGCGGCTCGGAGACGCCGAGCGTGAAGGAGACTCCTACACTCTGGAAGTTCTGCGCTGGGCGGAAGCTCAGGCAACGAAGGTGTCCTACCGGCGCGACGACACGACGACCGCGAGCTTCGACGGTACACAACTCACATTGTCGGATGGAGAGAGCTTCCGAGTGAAATAGACACGACCCCGTCCTGTGCCAAAACTCGGCCCTTTTGAAATAGACCATAAATCAGCAGATTAGGGTCAAGTCTTAATTTTCCTGTCAAATCTCCGTACGGTTCCCCGCGCTCGGTTAAGCTGCTGATTCCTCCGACGTGCCTTGCGGGAGAAGCTCGTTGCGAAGCTCCTCGACTTTCCTAGCGGCGAAGACATCCATCCTCACGCCGCGCCATTTGTTTGCGACGGCCAAGAGCACAGCGAACGAGAGTTTCATCGCGGCCTCCTCGGTGAAGAAGTGAGGAATGACCTTTGTGCGACGTTTGTGCTCTCCGAACGTGCGCTCAAGTAGATTCGACGTGCGAAGCCTTTTGTGATGCGCCGCAGGAAGGCGTAGCGCCTGAAGACACGCTTCGAGGGTCTCTTCCATGCACTTCATCGCGCTCGGGAATCGTTGACGGTACCGAGCGATCACCTCCCGACCCTTCTTCAGCCCTTGCTCGTAGCTGTTCGCATGGAACGACTCAAGGATGGCCGCCTTGAGTTCGTCGCGCACTTCCTTCGGAGCCTTGCCCAGGATGTTCTCGAGGCGGTGCTTCTGGCAACGTTGCTTGAGGCTTCGAGGGAAGACCTCTGCGATCGCTTTGAGCACTCCAGGATTCCCGTCCGTCACGATGAGCAACGGCTCCCTCATTCCTCGGGCCACTATCTCCTGCAAGAACCCCTTCCAGTTCTCGTAGGATTCTCGGTTGCCGACACCGATATGAAGAAGAACTCGCGTCCCATCAGCGCGATAGCCGGTCGCAACGAGGATGGGCTCTTTTCTCTCCGCTCCTTGGTGGTAGCGCAGGTACGTGCCGTCGAGCTCGAGATACAACAGCTTCTCGTTCGAGAGATCCCGTTTTCGAAACGCCTCGAAATCCTCCGACAGACACCGTGTGACCCGGCTCACCACCGACTTCGAGACACCCGTGCCGCTCAGCACGTCCGCGAACGTCGCCTCAATGTCACGCGTCGACATCCCGTGGACGTACATCCGCGCGATCAGTTCATCGAGTTTCTCGGTCCGGCTCACGTAGGCGTCGAGAATCTTTGACTGAAACACCTTCTCTGTTTCTCGTACCTGCGGCACTTGCACCGTCACCGCTCCCTCGCCCGTGAGGACCCGATGCGACTCATACCCGTTGCGTCGTCCCTTCTCCTTCGTCGTTGCCGGAGCGTTCTCATAGTAGTTTCGACCCAACGCCTCCGTCACCTCGCGCTCCAACGCATATTGAAGCATCATCTGAGCTCCCGACCGGACGATCTCCGAGAGATTCATCTCCCCAAATACCAGTTGTTCCTCGAACTGCTTGAGCAATCGCTGACTCGGTAGTACCTTTCCCATGATGTATGGTTCTCCTTTTCTGTCCCCATGACGGGGACGGGTTTGAGCTTGGGGACCATACATCGTTTTTCTTTGACAGGAATCTTAAGACATCACCCAGATTAGTGTCCCCTTCGGGGATGGTGGAAACCCCTCGCCTTTAGGCGAAGAAAAGATTGTCGAAGTCCCCGAAGGGGACGAGACTCCCCCGACTGAAGTCGGGGGGTTGAGAATGAAGCGGGCGCATGAAGTCGACTTCCAGTCGACGCGCCCGCGCAATCCACCGGCTTAAGCCGGTGGTTGATTTAATGTCTGTGTTTGCGACCGGGCCAAGGAGGGTAGCTTTGCTCAATGGTTGTTGCAGGCCCCACCGTCCACGCCGCGTCAACTGCTTGCTTGTAACGTTGCCAGTGGATCAAGTTTTGGCACAGGACGGGGACGGTTGTGAGATCGAGGAACCATACATCGTTTTCTTTGACAGGAATCTTAAGACATCACCCCCGAAATAGACATCGGGTTAGAAGCGACATCTATTAGAGCGGATAGCTCCTTATACTGGACCGTCTGGCGGAGTCATCTTCGTCTCCTTCGTAAAGCTTCGCTGGATGAATTCGAGGTTTGGCCAATTCGAATTCCGCTATTCGCCTTCTCCTCAGGCGCGATCTAGGCGTAGAGCGTCTTCTCATTGTCTGCGCGATTAAGTGGAAAAACGGCCCGATAAGCCCCAAAATCGTGCCTTGGTGCACAACTCGCGATCTCGGTCCACAATTGTCCTGTACTCGCGGATACGAGGTTCCCCATGAGCATTTTCAAACGCACTCAGCGGAAGTATGTGAAGAAGGCCTATCGCGTGAGGAATTGGCGTGAATATGAGGCGGGTCTACGCAACCGCGGGAGCCTGACCGTCTGGATCTCGCTCACCGCCGGCAAGCTTGTGAACTGGGACGCGCCCCGGCCAAGGAGGAGGAAACCGGGCCGTCAACGCAAGTACTCGAACCACGCCATCGAGACGGCTGTCACCCTGGGCATGGTGTTTCATCTGTCATCTAGGCAGAGCGAGGGATTGCTGCGGTCGTTGTTCGCTCTGATGAAGCTAGACAATGATGTGCCCGATCACACCACGCTCTCGAGGCGCAAGCCGAATCTGGGTAAGGTCCCCTTCTACCAAGTCAAGCAGAAGACGCCGTTGCACATTTTGATCGACAGCAGCGGTCTCGCTGTCCACACCGGCCAGCTGCGCAGAGCACAAAAGAGCAGGGACTATCGCAAGCTCCATCTGTGTGTCGACGAGCAGAGTGGCGAAGTCGTCGCCGGCGAGCTGACGAGCAAAAGAGCCCGCGATTCATCGCGGGTTGCATCGCTTGTCGGACAGATCGACAGTCCCATCTCATCGGCCAGAGCTGACACCGCATACGACGCCGGCGGCGTCTATGAGGCAATCGAGAATCACAGCGCTCATCGCTCGCCGAGGGTGCTGATACCGCCGCGCAAGGGCGCCCTGCTCGCATCGGGGCCGGCGAGCAGCCGACAGCGCAATCGCAACATTGCAGCACAAGCTCGGCTCGGCAAACGAAAGTGGCACACAGAATCGGGCTACAGCAAACGGAGCAAAGTCGAGACAACGTTCCATCGCTACAAGGCTATCGTGGGCTCAGCGATGCGAGCGAGAGGGTTGGCGGCACAGAGAGTTGAGGCAAGGATCGGGTGCAAGATTCTCAACACCATGACGGCGCTCGGGATGCCTGATAGCGAGATGATCGGATGATGGGAGTCGGGGCCAAGCGAGCTCTCGGCCTCTATCGGAGTTGTGCACCAAGGCAGAACAAACGCGCCGAGTCGTGGTCAGTGACGTCGAATATAGATCCATACAGGTACTCATCTTGGCCGTCGTTCGCGAATACCGAATGCGCTCCCAGGGATTTCAGGTACAGTTCAATGGCGTGGTGCGCCAGGAATATCCTCGTTCCCGGAGATGCCCAGTCAGACCTGTCACGGACATCACGTCGAGCATCTACATAACTGTCTGCAAGATGTTTCAGGTATGAGCTTGGAGGCGGGTACAAGATCGTGCGACACGAAACGCATTCTGGATCACCATCTTTGCCCAACGCGATCGGTGTCGAGCACATCGGACATGTGTGTTTCCTCGTAAAGGTGTTCATAATTTCACGTCGCCGAAGCTCTTCGGCCTTGGATCGCGTGCTCTCGTCGGCCAGAAGACGAATAGTGTAGATCTGCCTCGTGGTGATGCGCTTGATGGTGACGGACGTTATTCCCTGGCCCGTATAGAGACCAAGATGTCGAGGAACACTTACATCGGACGTTCGCAAGATCGTCTTCCGGAGCTTGGGCTCCCCTGAACACTCTAGCCCCATCCGGTTCGGTCTGACCATGCGCTATGAATTCCGTTACAGGTTCCGTGAGCATTCTCAGGACTTCGGGCGCGCTCAGCGTACTATGACCCCGTCCTGTGCCAAAACTCGGCCCTTTTCCAACAGACTAAGAATCAGCAGCTGAGACCTCAGCCTAAAAGGAAGAGGAATAAGGTCTGCTGGAGGGCACGCTCTCCAGGGATTGCTCCACTAGGCACCTACCTCACGCCCGCCGGTGTCGATTCACCCGAGCCCGAGGCGACCGCGAAACAACAGCGCCCACACAAGCAGCCACAGGGCCACTGCCCCGGCGCTGATGCCGAGAACCCACACCGGATCGTAGGCCAGCGCCAGCGGAATGGCGGCACTGGTCCACAGCCCGCCGCCCATGAACGGCTCGTGCAAGAGTTGCTTGTAGCGGTGCTTCCGCCATTAAGTGTTGGTGAGATGACGCTAAGACCCTACAGTGCATTAATTTACAGCCAAATTAGCGTTCGTGACCTTCGCTGCGCGCTGAATGGAGCGTAAGCGCCTTTTTTGCAAAGGGATGCGTACACATCACCAACAGTAAACGGCGCAAGCACCCGCATTACTCAGTGGTCTGGGAAAGCCCCGGGCCGCGGCTCCACCCCTACCCGGGGGCGTCCACTGGGACAACCCCGGAAGGGGACGAATACAATGCTTCCGCTACTTCGGTTGGGGAACGATCCGGATGTAGGGTAGCGGCGACTGCCAACCGGCAGGATACTTCTTCTTGGCCTCGTCGTCGGACACGGCTGGAACAATGATCACGTCGTTGCCCTGTTTCCAATTGACCGGTGTTGCCACCTTGTGGGTCGCTGTGAGTTGGCAGGAGTCTAGGAGGCGGAGGATCTCATCGAAGTTGCGGCCCGTGCTCATCGGGTAAGTCAAGGTCGCCTTGATCTTCTTATCGGGACCGATGATAAACACGGACCGGGCCGTCGCGTTGTCCGCCGCCGTCCTTCCGGTGGAGGTGTCGCCCTCGTCCGCCGGCAGCATGTCGTAGAGCTTGACGACCTTCAGTTCTGGATCCCCGATCAGCGGATAGTTGATCGCGTGTCCCTGGGATGCCTCGATTTCCTTCGACCACCTCTTGTGGTCGCTGACCCCATCGACGCTGATGCCGAGAACCTTGCAGTTGCGCTTTTCGAACTCAGGCTTGAGCCCCGCCATATAGCCGAGTTCCGTCGTGCAGACCGGCGTGAAGTCCTTTGGATGCGAGAACAAGATGGCCCAACCTTCGCCAATCCAATCATGAAAGTTGACCGTCCCTTCTGTCGTTTCTGCGTTAAAGTTCGGCGCTTCGTCATTGATTCTGAGCGTCATAATTCCCTCCAGAGCATGTGAACGACCCGTTAACCGGTTTGAATGTGAAAAATCTAAGGCGATGACCGTTGTTGAAATACTCGATTCAACTCGGCTCCCAAGACAGCTTCCTCCTGAAGACTCGACAGACCTGGGTAGCCCGGAACTGCCAAGAGAGAGTTCGTCCCCAAGGTGCTTAGTCTCAGATCCCAAACGCTATGAAGTACGGTTGCACGCTTAAATGCTACTCAGTTTCAACGGGTCGGACAAGTGCAATCGCGCGTCGGGTGCAGAAGGAGCACACTTTCTTAATTATTGGGATGTGTCCCGAGGTCCGTGGAAAAAGAACGGCGCCCTCCACTCCGTCATCAGAGTATCATATCAGGCGGCAACCTCTGCGTGTTCGAGAACCTCGCTCAGACGTTGGTAGCCGTCGATGCGTCGTAGTTGAATCTGGCCAGAGGCGATAAGCCCAAACAGCAAAGCGACCGCAGACTCCTCGCTGGAGAACGACGCTTGGGTTTTCGTCCGGCGTCGAAACTCGCGGTTGAGATTCTCCAGAGCATTGGTCGTTCGAATCGATTTCCACATGGCACGAGGGAATTCGTAGAAGTCAGCAGCTGATTACCGGCCTCCTCTAGGCTTCGGACGACGGCCGGCGCGAGAGGCGTCCACTTGGCGACGAGCTCGTCATAGGCTTTGCGAGCATCGATCCCGTCCTGTGCCAAAACTCGGCTGTGATCCGCAAAAAAGAAAACCGGCCAGAAGCAGCCGACTATGGTAGGTCTAACCCGCGCAATCAACGCCGGCTCGACTTCTTGCGGAGCACAGGCCGTCTGGAGATGGTTTCAGTGTTCATGGGTTCTGACTCGGCGACCAAAATGGAAATCTCGGCCAATAGGGTATGGTAGCCAACCTAGGTCCGCACGTCGACCGTGCGGGCCTAGCCCAAGACCGGTGACGGGAGCAGCGCCAGCGCAAGCACCGCGACGAGGGCACTCAGGAGCATTCGTTGTGTGTGGCATGGGGTACTCATTCCTGGCGAGACGCTACTGGCGACGGGCGAACCCCAGACTGAGCGAGAACCGGAGATTCGGCTCTAATCCACTGAGGCTTCCGGAGGAGCCAGTAGTGACCGACGCACTCAGAAACAATGCGCCCGTGGGGACCGCGGCGTGACGTCCAAGGCGCCAGATGCGTCGTATGGCCTGCGCCAGCGGACCGGCTGGGTGGTTGGACCCACGGCCCTGCTGCTCACGCTGCTGCTGCCACCCCCGCCGGGTCTCAGCGTCGAAGGGTGGCTGACGGCCGGCGCTGCCATGCTGATGGCCGCCTTCTGGATCGCCGAGTCGATCCCGATTCCGGCGACGGCGTTGCTGCCGCTCGTGCTGTTTCCCGCGCTCGGACTCGGGAACATTACCGAGACGGCAGCCCCGTTCGCCAACCCGATCATCTTCCTGTTCCTTGGCGGGTTCATCCTCGCGCTCGCGATGCAGCGGTGGAATCTCCACCGTCGCGTGGCCATCGGACTGATCGGCATGCTCGGCACGAAGCCGTCGTCGATCATCGCGGGGTTCCTGCTGGGCTCGGCGCTCGTGAGCATGTGGGTCAGCAACACGGCGACATCGCTGATGATGCTGCCGATCGCCTTGTCGGTCGTGCAGTTACTGCCGGACCCGGCCCACCAGACGCGAGAGGTGCGGGGGTTCAGCACGGCGCTGCTCCTGTCCATCGCCTATGGTGCGACGACGGGAGGAATGGGCACGCTGATCGGCACCCCGCCAAACGCGCTCCTGGTTGGGTACATCGCGAATGTCTACGACGTGACCATCGGCTTCGGTCAGTGGATGTTGCTCGGCGTCCCGGTAGTGCTCGTCGCCCTACCCGCGGTGTACCTCGTGCTGACCAGGATCATGTTCACCCTCGATGCTCGCGAACTTCCGGGGATGGCCGACTTGATCACGGCTGAAAAGGCCGCGCAAGGTCGAATGGCCCGCGGAGAGCTCGCCGTGGCTGTGGTGTTCGTGCTGACGGCGGGCTGCTGGGTGTTCCGGCCGCTCATCGCCGGCGCCGTGCCACTGGTCACCGACACGACCATCGCGATGGCCGGCGCGCTCCTGCTCTTCATGGTCCCGGTGGACCTTCGAAGCGGCGACTTCGTGATGAACTGGGAGACCACCAAAGAGCTGCCCTGGGGCGTGCTCCTGCTCTTCGGCGGGGGACTCAGCTTGGCAGGCAACATCGAGCGGCATGGCCTGGCGACCTATCTCGGCAACCTCGCGATGGGTCTCGGAGACGTGCCGTTGATATTCATGCTCTGCGCGATCTGCTTCGGGGTGCTGCTGCTGACCGAGTTGACGAGCAACACCGCCACCGCCGCCACGTTCCTGCCGATCGGCGGGGCGCTGGCGGTGAGCCTTGGTCACAACCCTCTGCTGCTCACGATTCCGATCGCGCTCGCGGCGAACAGCTCGTACATGCTTCCGGTTGGCACGCCCCCGAACGCGATCATCTACGGCAGCGGCCTCATCACGCTGCCGCAGATGGCGAGGGCCGGGTTCCTGTTGAACATCTTGCTGGTTCCCATCGTGGTCGCGTTGCTGCTGCTTCTCGGGCCGATGATTTTCGGCATCGAGTTGGGCTTCGTACCTGACTGAGTGAGGTAGACATCGGTGGGAGACATCGACGATTCCTTCTAAAACCCTCTCAGGGTGTCTTGGGCTGTTCTAGGACCGTTCCAGGACGTTTCCTGGAGCGCGACCGGTGGGGAGAAGACCCCGTCCTGTGCCAAAACTCAGCCCTTTTGAAATAGGCCATAAATCAGCAGCTTAGTGTCTGTGTTTGCGACCGGGCCGTGGGCCGTGGGCTTTACAATCGTCTGGCCCGAGGGTGTTATCTTCAGCTCCATGATGACCTACCACGTGCAATTCCTACTGCTCGTTCTGGCTGGCTGGGTCAACCGCCAGCAGCAGGATGTGATCGACTACCTGCGAGAGGAGAACCGTGTGCTCCGAGCCGGGCTTCGGGGCAAGCGTCTCGGGCTCTCGGACGACGACCGGCGCAGGCTCGCCGTCAAGGCCCAAGCTTTAGGCCGCGAGGCGCTGGCCCAGATTGCGTCGGTTGCCACACCCGCTACGCTCCTGCGCTGGTACCGCTGCCTCATCAGCCCAGGCCGACCTCCGACGGCGAAGGACATCCGTGAGCTCATTGTGCGCGTGGCGCAGGAGAACCCGACGTGGGGATATACGCGCCTGCGGGGTGCACTCAAGAACCTCGGACATGAACTCGGACGCAACACCATCAAGAGGCTCCTCGCCGAGCACGGTATCGCGCCGGCTCCGGAGCGGGGCAAGAGCATGTCGTGGAGCACTTTCCTCAAGGCTCATTGGGGCGCTATCGCTGCGACAGACCTGTTCACCGTCGAGGTTGTGAACCCGTTCGGCCTCGTCCGCTACCATGTCCTGTTTGTCATCGATATCGCCACTCGCTGCGTGTGCATCGGTGGGATGACCTCGGACCCAAACGGGGAGTGGATGAAGCAGGCGGCAAGAAACCTCACGGACATGTGGGATGGTTTCCTCCTTGGCAAGCGGTACCTCATCCACGACCGGGACCCGCTATTCACCGAGGCGGTACGTGGGCTCTTGAGAGATTCAGGCGTGAAGCCCCTCCGCCTTCCAGCGAACAGTCCGAATCTGAACGCATACGCGGAAAGATTCGTTCTCTCCATACGTCGAGAGTGTCTCGACCGCTTGGTACCTCTCAGTGAGCGACACCTGCGCACAGCGGTAACCGAATACGTAGTGCACTATCACACAGAACGGAACCACCAAAGTCTCGGCAACGAGCTCCTCACACCTCTGCTGGCAAGCGCGAATAGCGCTGGCCCCATCGTGTCGCGAGAGCGACTTGGGGGCATTCTCAACTACTACTGCCGTGCCGCGTAGATGGTCGCTGGCGACGGTAGCCCCTCGGTGGGCCCGCTCGGCGTAGCGTGAAAACAGCTTCAGGAACACGCTTGGATATTCGCTCTCGACTAGGTGGTCATCTGCATGGTGACGACCCGTCCAAAGGGAGCTACCCTCAGAAGGTGTGGAAATAAAGTAAAGGCGGAGTAACCTTCCGCGTCACGAAACACGGCGTGAAGGGGCCAACGGAAGGAGACACCGCCATGAAGGAAAAGACCACAGGACGACGGAGCTCGTCAAGGGTGGCTTGGGAGTCGCTGGAGAAGTGGGCGAGGCTTGAGATCCAGGATTGGGTGCAGGAGCTGATGGTAGCCGAAGTCACGGAGCTTCTCGGGCGTGAGAAATCGGAGAGACGGAAGCCCGTGGACACAACGGCGGGCTACCGAAATGGATACGGTAAGCCTCGGAAGCTGACGATGAGCGTGGGCACAGTGACGGTTCGCCGGCCGAGAGTACGGGACGTGGAGGAGAGGTTCGAAAGTCGAGTGCTTCCGCTGTTCAAGCGTCGGAGCGAAACGGTGAGCGAGTTGATTCCGGAGCTGTACCTGCATGGACTAGCTCACGGAGATTTCGATCTGTCGCTCCGCGGGCTTCTAGGGGAGGACGCTCCACTTTCTCCCAGCACGGTGTCGCGGCTGAAACAGAAATGGCAGGGAGAGTACGAGCAGTGGCTAGCTCGCCCACTGGAAGAACTCGAGCTCGTGTACCTGTGGGTAGATGGCGTGTACGTGAAGGCCGGCCTTGAGAAGGACAAGGCGGCGGTGCTAGTTGCGGTTGGTGGCCTGTCCGACGGGACGAAAATCGTCCTGACGCTGGAGGCCGGGCATCGAGAATCCGAAGCGTCATGGTCGTCGCTGCTACGGAGACTGAAGAAGCGCGGTCTGAGATGTCCCCGTTTGGTGATCGGTGACGGTCATCTCGGCATCTGGGCCGCGACCCGAAACGTATTTCCAGAAGCTGAGGAACAGCGGTGCTGGAACCACCGAATCCTCAACGTACTGGACCGGATTCCGAAAAGGGACCAGGCGCAGGCCAAGCCGCTGTTGACGGCGATCCCCTACGCCACCAGCCTGCAGGAGTGCGAGACGAAGAAGGCCAAGTTCCAGGATTGGTGCTTGCGCAAGGGTCTTCCGGGGGCCGCGCACGTGCTCGACGAGGACTGGGAGCGGATGGTCAGCTTTTATTCCTTTCCCAAGCCTCACTGGCAACACCTTCGCACGAGCAACGTCGTGGAGTCACCGTTCGCTGCACTGAGATTGAGAACGGATGCGGCCAAAAGGTTCAAGAAAGTCGAGTCCGCCACTGCGACAATCTTCAAACTGCTTCTGGTTGCGGAGAAGAATTTTCGCCGGCTCAACGCACCGGAGCTGATGCGAGAGGTTCACCTGGGCGTTCGATTTGAAGATGGAGACAGGGTAACGGAGTCGTCGAAGGTTGCTGCTGCCTGAACTTTTTTACACACCTATTGACAAGAGCTCGTGAATAGTGGGTCCCGGTCGTGGATGAGGTATCGCTTGCCAAGGAGGAAACCATCCCACATGTCAGTGAGGTTTCTTGCCACCTGTTTCATCCACTCCCCGTTGGGGTCCGACGTTATCCCACCGATGCACACGCAGCGAGTGGCGATATCGATGACAAACAGGACATGGTAGCGGACGAGCCCGAACGGGTTCACAACCTCGACGGTGAACAGGTCTGTCGCAGCGATGGCGCCCCAATGAGCCTTGATGAAGGTGCTCCACGACATGCTCTTGCCCCGCTCCGGGGCAGGCGCGATACCGTGGTCGGCGAGGAGCCTCTTGATGGTGTTGCGTCCGAGTTCATGTCCGAGGTTCTTGAGTGCGCCTCGCAGGCGCGTATATCCCCACGTCGGGTTCTCCTGCGCCACGCGCACAATGAGCTCACGGATGTCCTTCGCCGTCGGAGATCGGCCTGGGCTCCGGTTCTTGCTGCCATCGTACTTGGCTGCGATGAGGCAGCGGTACCAACGCAGAAGCGTAGCGGGTGTGGCAACGGACGCAATCTGGGCCAGCGCCTCGCGGCCCAAAGCCTGGGCCTTGACGGCGAGCCTACGACGGTCGTCGTCCGAGAGACTGAGACGCTTGCCCCGAAGCCCGGCTCGGAGCACACGGTTCTCCTCTTGCTGGTCGTCCTGTGCCAAAACTCGGCCCTTTTGAAATAGACCATAAATCAGAAGCTTAGTGTCTATGGTGCGCTCTCGTGAACGGCTTGGCGGGTTGCTACGTTGCGCGCACGAACAGATTCATGCTCGGTAGCGAGTGCGGCGAGCGGGCGATGATTCACACGCGAGAGTACTGACGGGTCAGCGCCAGCAAGCTCTCTCTCGCGTGGTCGTGCGGCAGTCGAATACGATCCCCGTGGCCGGCAAGCACCCACTCGAAGCGGTAGTTGGCAAGCCGCGCCAGAGACTCGACCTGTTTCTTCCAAGAGTACCAGCAGCAGCTCTTCGAAGCGGTCAGCTCCTGTCTCTTGCGGCTCCAATAGAGCGAGTCCCCGGTGAAGAGGAACTTCTCCTCGAGAAGATAGACAACGCTTCCACGCGTGTGACCGGGAACAGGAATCGCCAGAAGACCGGGGCGAATCTCTCGCGGCTCGTCTCCTTCGAGCACATCGGTGGTGAAATGAGCGGCGCAGCGATCGCCCTCGTGAATCCACACTCGAGCGCCGAAATGCTCCTGATACCGATCCGCATCCGCGACGTCATCCTGGTGGGATAGCAAGATGTCGGAAAGACCTCCTCTTTTCTCGATCTCGCGAACCAGAAGCTTGGCCCAGCGAGGCGAATCGACCAGAAGGTTACCTGCGTGTCGTTGAACGAAGAAGCTGTTGGCACCATACGAGTCCCTGGAGTTGAAGCCCGCGTAGAAGACACCGTCTTCTAGGAGCTGCGGAAAGAGCCCCTCGGGAAAGGGTCCCGAGTCCTTCCGACCGATGGCCGCGACGGGGCACGCGACCAGAGCGCGGAACGCATCTACAGCGCCAGGTACGGGTTGTTGCGAGACGATGGCATGCCCATGGCCTTCTGCAAAGACGCGGGGTGCAATATGTCGACAGGCGTCACAATCGATGCAGGAATCATCGACGAACCAAGGCCCGGGGGCGTTCGCTTCGAGTCTCCGGTTGGGATCGGCCACGACATCCATTGTAGCCACGATCCGGCTTCCCGTCCTGTGCCAAAACTCGGCCCTTTTGAAATAGACCACAAATCAGCAGCTTAGACGCCCTTGGAATCCGCGCAGAATCGAGGGTATTTCGCGCCGCAGGGCTGGCTTCTGACCCCTGGGCTGCAGGTGGCGAGCGACAGGCCCACCGGGCGTGCGCACGGCTGGCTCAAATCGGCTGCGGGGCGAGCTGCGGGCAGCGGACTTCGCACCCGGAAGTCCCTCATTAGACTGGACTTTATCGAGCAGAAGAGCGAACGTTCGGTGATGCTGCAGGATACAGGGGTTGGCCGGAACGGCATCGCCAACGCCCTCTCCTGGCTCGACCGAATCAAGGCAGGCAAAACCTATGAGGAGATTGCCTTGGAAGACGCCATCCCAACGGCCCGCGTGCGCAAGGCAATCCGCTATGCCCGTCCGCATCGCGTCGCGCGCTGCAGGTCCATTCTCAGATCGTGATCCCGTAATCACCTGGCCGACGGCCGGTCTTGAAGGCATGGTACGCCATTGCCAGGGCGACCACCGTGTCCGGAGGATGGCCAGAGCTGAATAGGTCATCTTCCCCGCAGTATTTGTGCTCGGTGTAGAGCACATCGATGCGCGGACAGACGAACTCGTGCCGCTCGACGGCACCGATATAGTTCCGGAAAAGGTCGATGCGTGCCCGCCCGACCATCGTGACGTCCTCGAGCTGATAGTAGCCCGCGAGCGCCGGATACTCCCGAATCGCACTGCCGATACCCGTGGAGTCATGGGCGACGGGTCCCGGATACTCGTCGAGTAGGGCTCCGACCTGCTCCGTCATGTCCGGCCAAGACCGCCGGTGAGTCCGATAGACGGCCACGACCCGCATTGGGGTTGTGTCGCAGCGGAGTACGACGGCCACGGTGTAGTCGCGTTTCTGGGCCCAGTCGATCCCGATGCAGTACCAAGGTCCCCCCTTGGAGGGTGACAGCGTCTTGGGGCCTGGAGCGGGCTCACCCCGCCACACGTGCTCCCGAGTAGCTGGCGAGAGAACCTCTCCGAACGCTGCGTCGAACATCTCCTCGACGGCCGCCGGATCGATAGCACGCCCTTCGGCGCTCGGTTCCTGGAGTTCATACTCCGTCGCCCACATCGTGCGCGAGAGTTCCTGTTGCTTTCGGGTAACCTGCTCCGGAGACAGCCACCCGTGAGGTTCCATCGTCTCACGATAGCACCACTGGAAGACGGGCCATCCCAGCTCGGCCGCCCGGCGGCGCATGGCCGTCACGGTCCCGTCCGGGTGCTGATGCGTCGAGCTGCACACCGTCTGAGCTTGCACGCCATCGCGATCCATCGGTTGTCCCTGGGCAGCTTCCAGGATCCGCAGGTCCATCTCATCGATCTCGTCGAGCAGAAGGCGTGTCGGGTGGGCACCGCGCACGGAAGTCTGCGAGGCATGCAGAGCCTCGATGGTGTTGCCCCAGACCAGCTTCGTCTTATATAGGCCCGGGTCACTCGCAAGCCATGCACGAGGGACTGGGCCCGCTGCCCACAGGCGGTGCAGACGCTCGACCACGCGTACTGATTGCTGCGCGGAGCCGCCGAGGATGGTCACGTCCGTCTCAAACAAAATCGCATTGGCGGCCGCGAGCAAGGCGAGCAAGGAAGTCTTGCCACCGAAGCCGCGGGAAGCAATCCAGAGCGCCACCGACGACCGGGCGAACAGGGCGTCGAGGAACGCCTCGGCTGGTGCTACGTGGCCCGGGCAGCATGCCTTGACAGGAATCCGCACTCCGAAGGTGGCTTCGACCCAGGTTAACACCGCTGCATCTGGGCCCTTTTGGACCTGCCGCCGCTCAAGCTCGGCAGCCACAATGGCAGGATCATATAGAACTTGGGTCAGAGGATTAGGTGCGGCCATGACGATCTTTTCCTGTTTTTTGGTCTTCAGAAGATCGATTGAGATCCGCTTGGACGCGTTCCAGGGTCTCGGTGCTGAGCTCCTTCAGCTGGCGGACACCCTCGGGCAAAACGTTATCCGCGGGCGTCAAGGCCACCTGCCTCTCGTGAAGCCCGAGCAACTGAGCGACGAATTCATCACACCGCTGTTCGACGGCCAAGTACTGCGGGTTGCCCGCCGACGATTGGGTTTCATACTCGGCAATCGTGAACGCCCCGCCATCGGCGCCCATGGTTTGCCGCTGTCGGCGGGTGGTGACGTCCTCGGTACTGCGGGTGTGGCCGTCCCGGGCCGCCCGGGCCTGCCTTGGTGCACAACTCGCGATCTCGGTCCACAATTGTCCTGTACTCGCGGATACGAGGTTCCCCATGAGCATTTTCAAACGCACTCAGCGGAAGTATGTGAAGAAGGCCTATCGCGTGAGGAATTGGCGTGAATATGAGGCGGGTCTACGCAACCGCGGGAGCCTGACCGTCTGGATCTCGCTCACCGCCGGCAAGCTTGTGAGCTGGGACGCGCCCCGGCCAAGGAGGAGGAAACCGGGCCGTCAACGCAAGTACTCGAACCACGCCATCGAGACGGCTGTCACCCTGGGCATGGTGTTTCATCTGTCATCTAGGCAGAGCGAGGGATTGCTGCGGTCGTTGTTCGCTCTGATGAAGCTAGACAATGATGTGTCCGATCACACCACGATCTCGAGGCGCAAGCCGAATCTGGGTAAGGTCCCCTTCTACCAAGACAAGCAGAAGACGCCGTTGCACATCTTGATCGACAGCAGCGGTCTCGCTGTCCACGCCGGCCAGCTGCGCAGAGCACAAAAGAGCAGGGACTATCGCAAGCTCCATCTGTGTGTCGACGAGCAGAGTGGCGAAGTCGTCGCCGGCGAGCTGACGAGCAAAAGAGCCCGCGATTCATCGCGGGTTGCATCGCTTGTCGGACAGATCGACAGTCCCATCTCATCGGCCAGAGCTGACACCGCATACGACGCCGGCGGCGTCTATGAGGCAATCGAGAATCACAGCGCTCATCGCTCGCCGAGGGTGCTGATACCGCCGCGCAAGGGCGCCCTGCTCACATCGGGGCCGGCGAGCAGCCGACAGCGCAATCGCAACATTGCAGCACAAGCTCGGCTCGGCAAACGAAAGTGGCACACAGAATCGGGCTACAGCAAACGGAGCAAAGTCGAGACAACGTTCCATCGCTACAAGGCTATCGTGGGCTCAGCGATGCGAGCGAGAGGGTTGGCGGCACAGAGAGTTGAGGCAAGGATCGGGTGCAAGATTCTCAACACCATGACGGCGCTCGGGATGCCTGATAGCGAGATGATCGGATGATGGGAGCCGGGGCCAAGCGAGCTCTCGGCCTCTATCGGAGTTGTGCACCAAGGCAGAGAATCGGTGCGATTCTGCGGAGCCCGAAACCGGTCCCCCCGTAATCGGGCTCATCCCAGACATAGGCGGTCGCGACCGAGCGATGCCCCCGGTTGGAGAACCTGACTGGAAGACCAGGAGTTACAACGGCTACTTCCTGTGCGTCTCCGGTTCCGAACGGAGCTTTACCCGCACCGCTAGCGGGCAGTTCGCAGCAGCGCCAACGCGTAGACAATCCCGATGGCCGGAACCACCGAAAATGCCAGCGCAAGCTCCCAATCTCCTCGCACTCTTCCCGCGGCAATCATCTGCGCAACCCACAGGTCGGCGATCACGTTCGCCGTCAGGAGCGCCATCATGGCGAGGATCTTCGTCGTGGCGAGGCGGGGCCGCAGCACGAGCAGAAGTAATCCCGCGGCGCCCAGAGGGTGCAGGAGGACCACCAGCAGCCGTTGCCAGACGTCTCCACCGTTAGCGAATGCTCCAACCAGGGCCGTGAATCCTGCGAAGACCGCGTGAATCACAGCGAGAACCGTCACCGAAATCCGGAAGCTGGTCATGGAGACATGATATATCCCTGCTGGGTATCTACCTAATTGCCGGCCAAAACAGTCGGCGGTTTCGGACATGTAGGGGACGAGACGCGCGTGGTAGACGTTGCAGTTTTGACGGTGCTTGCGCTGTTTGCTGTTGGTGATGTGTACGTATCCCTTTGCAAAAGAGGCGCTTAAGCTCCATTTAGCGTGCGGCGAAGGTCGTGAGCGCTATTTTGGCTGTAACTTAATGCAGCGTAAAATCTTAGCGTCATCTCACCAACACTTAATGGCGGAAGCACCGGGGCGTCAACGATCGTCGGCATCGGTTGCTGTCAGATACCGAGTCGCCTCTTCCTTTTCCGGAAGGTCGAACGAGCTCCAGGCATTAAGAAGCTTCTCGTACTGCTCGCTCGCGAGCGGCCGGTTCCCGAGCTTGGCGTAGGCTCGCGCTTTCCCGAGGAGAGAGCGCGGTCGATTGGGGGTTCGAAGGAGTTGTTTCTCGAAAAACTTGACGGCGTCCGACGGCCGGTCGATCTCGAGGGACACTTCGCCCGCGAGTTCGTGTACCGGCTTGACCGGATTCGCGGCGCCGTTGGGCGGGCGCATGCTCTCCGCCACTTCGATACCCAGCTTCAAGAGCTCGATGGCGCCGTCCTCGTCTCCTTTGGTCAGTGCGGCGAGCGCTTCGACCTCGTGCTGCATGATGCGCGTGGGCTTGGCATCCCGGTTATAGACCGAGGAGTCTTTCGCCTGACCGTCGGCGGTGGCCCGAAGCTGAGCCGCCGCCTTCTTGAGCAGATCCCCCTCTCCGAGCTTGAACGCGCTGATCCCGGTTGCCAAAAGCTCGTGAGATGGAGATTCCACAGCGACGGGCTTGGTCTCCCAACTCTCCGTCTCCACGATGTATCGGGCGCGGAGCAGCGGCACGCTCGAGACGGCCCGCTCGGCGGCCGCGCTCTTCTCGACGACCTCGTCGAGCGCCTTCCTCCACGAGGCCGCCTGCTCGTAATCTCCCCGCTGCAGGTCACCGTACTGCCCCCAATCGAGCGCATGAACCGTGTCGCCGACGCTGTCACCCGGCTCCCAGAGCTCGACCGCCGCGTCGTAGGCAGAACGGTTCGACTTCGATACCTGCTCCCACATTCCCCGCTGGATGAAAATGTGTGAAGGCATGTGGCGTGCGTGCGAGACGGCGGGAGCGATCTCCGCAAAACGCCTTGCGGCGGGAAGTGCCAGCGGCGCGTGGACGGGATCGTCGAACGCGTGAATGATGTAGTGGGCCGCTCCAGGGTGGTTCGGATTCCTCGCGAAGACCTGCATCGCCAGCGCGCCGGCCTGAACATACAAGCGAAACGTCGTGTCGCCGGACGGCCGCACCGCCGCAATCGTCGAGAGCGCGTAAAAGCTCGCCACTTCGTCTTCGTCGGGGTATCTTTCGTAGAGGCGGCGCATGGCCTCCATATAGCCGACTTTGCGCTCGACGACGTCACCCTCTCCCCAGAGGATCTCCACGGCCTCGAGAAACCCTTTCTCGCGATCGGTAGGAGCTTTTGACAGGCGCTCCTCTCGAGTCTCGCCGAGGCGCTTCAACACCGCGCGAGGAGATTCGAGGTCCTGGTCCTGGTGCAACGGGTGGTTGTAGCATAGGCTCTCACCCCAGTACGCCATCGCGAAATCGGGATCGAGCTCCTGCGCCTTGTGGAACTGCTCGACGGCCTGCTTCCACCCGAAGCTGTGAAGAATGGCGATGCCTCGCAGGAAGTGCGTCTGTGCTTCGGGCGATCCCGACGTCGGAAAATCGAGTGAGCCCACGTTCTCGAACTGCGCTGCGGATGAGCCGGCCAGGAGAAACACCACCGCTGCGAAGCGACAGACCGTCGTGATTTTTTTCATGAACTCCTCCTCTAGAAACGATATGAGGTGCGTGCCGAATGGGCGGCAGTATAGCAGCAAGCTACGTTCACGTCCGTTGGGTGCACCTCTCGAAGTCGTAGCGGGACGTGTTGTAGAACGCGAATCCAGATGCGCGCCGAAGCTGCGGATCGAGGTTCTCGATCCTGCCCCTGTACTCGGCCTGGACCGCCAGCACCTTCCGCTTCGTGGGGGCCAGCACGGAGTCGAGCCGGCGCAGCACCGTGAGCGGAAGGATTACGTCCTGGTACTTGCCTCGCTTGAAGGTGTCGCGAATCAGATCCGCCACGCCCCAAATGAAGCTAGCTATCTCGCTGTGGTTCATGTCGAGTCCATTCCGAATGTAACACCCTGCCCGCCCGCGCCCAAACGGTTCAAGTCCTCGTCCGTCGATCGTGGCGTGCAGCGACCGCTGGTGGCACGCCGCCGAGGGCACTGTGAGGCCGCACGTGGTTGTACTGGAGGTGTGCCCGGCGCGACAGGCGTGCCGGACGGGTTGATGCGCGTCCTGTGCCAAAATTTGATCCACTTGCAACGTTACAAGCGAACAGTTGACGCGGCGTGGGCGGTGAGGCCCGCGACAACCATTGAGCAGAGCTACCCTTTGGACGGGTCGTCACCATGCAGATGACCACCTAGTCGAGAGCGAATATCCAAGCGTGTTCCTGAAGCTGTTTTCACGCTACGCCGAGCGGGCCCACCGAGGGGCTACCGTCGCCAGCGACCATCTACGCGGCACGGCAGTAGTAGTTGAGAATGCCCCCAAGTCGCTCTCGCGACACGATGGGGCCAGCGCTATTCGCGCTTGTCGGCAGAGGTGTGAGGAGCTCGTCGCCGAGACCTTGGTGGTTCCGTTCTGTGTGATAGTGCACTACGTATTCGGTTACCGCTGTGCGCAGGTGTCGCTCACTGAGAGGTACGAAGCGGTCGAGACACTCTCGACGTATGGAGAGAACGAATCTTTCCGCATATGCGTTCAGATTCGGACTATTAGCGGGAAGGCGAAGGGGCTTCACGCCTGAATCTCTCAAGAGCCCACGTACCGCCTCGGTGAATAGTGGGTCCCGGTCGTGGATGAGGTATCGCTTGCCAAGGAGGAAACCATCCCACATGTCCGTGAGGTTTCTTGCCACCTGCTTCATCCACTCCCCGTTGGGGTCCGACGTTATCCCACCGATGCACACGCAGCGAGTGGCGATATCGATGACAAACAGGACATGGTAGCGAACGAGCCCGAACGGGTTCACAACCTCGACGGTGAACAGGTCTGTCGCAGCGATGGTGCCCCAATGAGCCTTGATGAAGGTGCTCCACGACATGCTCTTGCCCCGCTCTGGGGCTGGCGCGATACCGTGGTCGGCGAGGGTCCTTTTGATGGTGTTGCGTCCGAGTTCATGTCCGAGGTTCTCGAGTGCACCCCGCAGGCGCGTATATCCCCACGTCGGGTTCTCCTGCGCCATGGTACAATGAGCTCACGGATGTCCTTCGCCGTCGGAGGTCGGCCTGGGCTCCGGTTCTTGCTGCCATCGTACTTGGCTGCGATGAGGCAGCGGTACCAGCGCAGGAACGTAGCGGGTGTGGCAACCGACGCAATCTGGGCCAGCGCCTCGCGGCCTAAAGCTTGGGCCTTGACGGCGAGCCTGCGCCGGTCGTCGTCCGAGAGCCTGAGACGCTTGCCCCGAAGCCCGGCTCGGAGCACACGGTTCTCCTCTTGCTGGTAGTCGATCACATCCTGCTGCTGGCGGTTGACCCAGCCAGCCAGAACGAGCAGTAGGAATTGCACGTGGTAGGTCATCATGGAGCTGAAGATAACACCCTCGGGCCAGACGATTGTAAAGCCCACGGCCCACGGCCCGGTCGCAAACACAGACACTAAGCTGCTGATTTATGGCCTATTTCAAAAGGGCTGAGTTTTGGCACAGGACGCCGTCGAAAATACCCTTGCTGAGCCACGGGTCACAGACCAGTACATAGTCGTTCGACTCCACACGGACGAACCCGTTCGTCGGGTTCTGTATCTTCATTTCCTCGCTGCTCGTTCTTGTTTTTCTCCGGCGAGCCGCCGGATGGCCTCGAGGATGCGCTCGGTCGACCGACCATCCGCACCGAAAGCAAACTCCATGATATAGGCACGCCGCCGAGTCTCGAGCACCTCGGCAAACGCCTCGTCGAAAAGGAGTTTTTGGAGCGCCTCCTTGATGGATTCGCCGTGGGCCGCGCCGAGCGCCACGCCCCGTCTGACCAGAGCGCTCAGGTTGCTGGGAAGGTTCACCACCAGCACGGGCTTTCCCAGAACGAGCGATTCGGACGAAGCGAAGGAGTCTACCGTAACCAGGCCGTCCGAAGCAAAGAGAAACTCGAGAAGGTTTTCTTTGGCGCTGGAAAAACGCACGGCCCTGGCCCGCTCCTGTTTCACCACCTCTTCGTACGGAGCGACTAGCTCGGCCTGATGCGGTTTGACCAGCAAGCACACACCCGGCGTGTCCTCCACGGCGCGCACCAGCTCGGTGAAGACCGGACCGACCGCGGAAAATCGAGAGGCCAGGACGAGCAGGTTGGTCCCCTCGTCGACACCGAGGCGCTGTCGCGTCGCCCGGCGATCGAAGCGCTTTCCCGCACTTACGAGAGCATCGAACTTGGGGCTTCCGGTAACGACGAGCTGCTCCGCCCGGTAGTGTCCCCGCTGCATCAGAATGTCCTTCGCCATGCTGCCGAAAACCGCGGTACGGGTCGGAATAGGAACACAGTCCCTGCCGTCCGCGGCCGGCCCGACTTCCTCCGCGCTGTGCTCGGCTCCGTACAGCCGCGGATAGAGAATGCCGTGCTGGACGGCAAAAGAAACAACACCCACTCTCGCTGCCGCAGCGATCGCCGCCCTTCCCAGACCGCTGTACTCGGCATAGAGAACCAGCACGTCGGGCCTCTCCCATGCCAGCGCAGCTTCGACTTCATGAAAAGAGCGAATGGCCCAGGGAAGCTGCAGCAGCATCGTATCTCGAAACGACGGCAGCGCCAGGGCTCCGAGTGGCACACCATGATGACTGAGCGCCCGGTCCAGGTCCGGCTGCGCGCGAAACGCGCGCCACATACACCAGCACCGGAGGGACGCCGGGATGAGTCGTAGGGCCATCCCCAGTGTGGTGTAGTTGCGCGCGGGGGTGTAGGGGTGACCGGCACTGTCGTCCAGCTCCAGAATCTCTTTCAGCACGCCGGTGGGACCGCGCTGCTTGAACGGCACGGTGGGACCGAAGGCCACCATCCCCACGGCATCACCGCCGGCCGCGAGCCGCAACGGCAGCTGGTCGAAGTACATATCGACGAGCTCGGTAGCTCCCGTCTCTTCATTCTCCCGTTGCCGCCACATGGAGGCATGCGTGAGGAACAAGATCCGTCGACTGCTCGAGCTCGCCTCCGCCTGCTTCCGCTTTCGCACGAAGACGTTCTTGAGGCCCGTTCCCAGCATCTTGAGCTGCGCGATCTTGAATCGTATCGACGTTCTGAGAAAGTTGGATGGCAGGCTGTTGAAACGACCGCGCAGCTCAACGTGGGTTAACCGCCGGCGAGCTGCAGCCGCCAGTACTCGGGCCGTCCCGAAGATGAACAGGCGCGAGGGCCTCTCCTGGTCGATCAAACGCGACAAGGCCTCGATGTCGCGCACAAATAGTCGCAAAGGTGTGTCGTGATATAAAAACAGCTCCGCCCACCACCAGAGAGCGAGACCTTGGTGCCGAAACTGATCTCGAAAGCTTCCTGCGGGGCCGAGAGGCTTGCGGCCAAACTCTTTGAGCCAGGCAATGACCGCATCGTCGATCTCTGCGCCGGCGGATTCGCCCAGAGCCGCCTCGAGCGGCGTGCTAGAGATACCTTGGCCAGTCAGATAGCCCGCCACATCCGGACTTCGGAAACGCTCCTGAACGATGGACGGGTGTTGCCAAGCGACGATTCGGGCTCCACTCTGAGCGAGCTTTCGAAGCTCGCTCACCTCGCCGGACTTGAGGGAGGCACTGGCGACGAGCACCAGCAGCTCAGCCGGCACGGCTGCCCCGCACGCTCATGCTCAACCTGTCTTCGAGCTTTCCATCGGACCAATCCGGACCGCCACTTGTGAGCCGTATCGGCAATAGCCCAGGTACTCGAAACTCCACCCCGTCCTTTGCACCAGATCGGCGAAGGCTTTGTATTCGTGCTGCTGCCTGCCGGCGTAGTTGAAGTACTCGTCGAAAACGATGACCGAGCCCGGTTGGATACGAGCTTCCAGCCGCTCGAAAATCGTTTTCGTCGAAGAATAGATGGTGGGGAGTAAATTGGGCCGCCAAAAGGTTCCGTGCGAGCACGAACGGACTCATGCACCAACGCCTCACGGTGGCGACAGCCCGATGTGTTGGCACGCGAGGACGTATTTCGACGACCGGGTTACCCAAGGATCGAGGGGGTGGAGGATCTCCCGGATGCGTTCTTGGTGACCAAACGGAGCTTTCCCTTCGAGGATCGTCAAGCCGGGGACACGCGCTGGGAAGCGGCGGTTCGGATACAGCCCGCCCTGTCTCCAGAAGGTGAGGCCGCGATCGAGCGTGATGCGGATAGGGCCATTCAAAGCTTCGTAGTAAGTGCGCTCGTACTCGATCATGAGCTTAGGCTCCGAGCGGGCTATCAGGTGCTCCCGTAGGCGCGCCGGAAGAACGCGCGCGAGTCCCACGACGATCTCGTGAAAGGACATCGAGGCGAGCGAGGCGCTAGCCACTATCGGTGCTCTCTCTTTGAAGATCGCGTGATCCTCGCGACGTTTGACCTCGAAAAATAACCTCTTTTCTGGAAACGGGGTATCGTACCAACGGATGCGGGTCTTCGAGCGCCGCGACGTGCCGTCGAGGTTAGCTCGGAAAGCGCTCAAGGCCGCGTCGTCGAAATAGATGCTGCACACACGCGACGTCGCACCGGCGTAGCTCACGCGGCGGCAATTGACGTCCAGTATGGAGCTAAATTTCCCGGCGTCCACATTTGGAAGCGAGAACTTGACCTCGCGGCGGCCAGGTGCGGCGACGCTCGTAGCCTCTAGAGCAAACGACGGCGCTTCAGGGGATCTCATCGGCCTCGACAAACGAGAACTGGAAAGCGGGGAGCTGTTTCCGAATGTCTGCCTCGAGTCGGGCCACGCCCCGCGAGCCGGTAACCGTGACCACGGCCGAGAGCTCTATGCGGTCACCTTCCTGCTCGAGTCTTTGCATCCGGAAATCTTGAACGACGGGCCGTAGCTGTTCTAAAGCATGCCCCTCAAAGAAACGGTCGGCATCTCCAGAAACGATGAGAAGGAGCGTCCTGTCAGGTGTACGTGGCCACAGCCGTTGGTGCACAACCACGAAGAAGGAGACGAGCACTACGACCGCGACGGCCAGAGGGCGTTGGCGCGCCCCGAGGGCGACACCCACCGCGATGCAAAACAGCAGATAGGCGATCTCGTCCGGCGTCTTGACGGCGGTGCGAAAGCGAATGATCGAAAGTGCACCGATGAGCCCGAGCGACAGAGCGAGTGACGACTCTACGACGACGATGACAAGAACGGTCGTAAGGGTAAACACGGGAAACAGGTTAGCGAAGGCGTGGCGATTCGATGGGACGGGGGCGCAGCGGATATAGAGCCCGCGTATGACGAGCGCAAACAGGCCAGCCAGGATAAGATTCGTGGCGAGACTCACGCCTTGGTTGTAGTCGACGGGCGTGACTCCACCTTGTTCCACAAGCCAGGATTCCGCATCGCGTGTGAGGTCGCCCGCCTCTTTCGCGAGCATACGTTCCGGGTTCGAGACAAGCGCGAGCTCGCCCCAGACCGCCCGGATCCGGTCGGCCCACAGAATATCGACACTACGATCCTCGGGCGTACGCGTGACGAGCACGAGCGTGACGCGCTCTTCCGACCACGCGCTCAAGTCCACAACGCGCGAGTGCCAGCGGTTGGCGTCGCCGAATCGGAATACCTCGTCGAAGACCTCTACTGAGTCGTCTTCCGTTTCGACGATGACCAGAAAAGAAACGCGGGCGCGGCGGACAATCTGCTCAGTGACGAGCGCCGGCGAAACACGGAGAAAAGCCGCACTCGGGAGATTCACCTCGAAACGGCGCTCGGCGGGAAAAGGAAAGACCAAGGCATCACGTGCAGCACCCGAGAGCTCGATCTGCACGCGTTCCGCCGGAACGCCGCGCTCGACGAGCGATGTCCGAGGTCGGTCACATCCGGAAAGCGCCAGGACGATGAGGATGAATGCCCGATTCACGAGGTCTCCGAAAGGTACTGTCAAGTTGGCGTCATTGTAGCCCGTGAGGTCAAAATACTCATGCGGCTTCCCGATGGTAGAAACGTAGTAACCCGCCAAGCCGTTCACGGGAGCGTACCTTGCGCTCGGACTGAGGTAACTGGTCGCTGGCTGGGAACAGCAGCAGATTCTCTTTGCCTTGATGATTCCTCCCGTGATGATGGTAGACGACGTACTCCCTAAGCGCATGACGGAGCGACTTCTCGCCGAACAGGATGAGCTTCGAGAGACATTCCTCTTTGACTGACTTCACCCAGCGCTCCGCGAACGAGTTCAAATCCGGGCTCCGTGCGGCCAGCTTGACGGGCGCGACGCCAACCGCCTCGATGGTCCGGTGGAACGACTGGCAGAACTTCGTGTCCCGGTCGTGAATGAGGTATCGGCTCGAGGACAGAAAGCCGACATCCGCCATGGTCACGTTGCGAGCCACTTGAGTCATCCACTGTTCGTTCGGATGCGGCGTGATGCCGGCAACGTGGACTCGACGGGTAGCCAGGTGTATGAAGAACAGAACGTAGTACGTCACCAACCCGCCCTGAGTCCACACTTCCGTGGTGAAGAAATCTGTCGCCGCGAGGACGTCCATGTGCGAGCGGATGAACTCCCTCCAAGTCGTGGTCTTCCGACGCTCTGGTGCAAGCGGAATGCCGTGGCGTTTCAGAATGTTACCGACGGTTTGGTCGGCCACTTCATGCCCGAGGTTGGCTAGCGCACCGGCAATCCGGTCGTAACCCCAGGATTTGTTCTCCTTGGCGAGACGCACCACCAGCTCTTCGATGTCGGCGTCGATCCGCGGTCGCCCTGGATACTGACGGTTCTTGGAGCCATCGAACTTCTTCGCGACAAGCCTCCGGTGCCAACCTAGGATCGTGTCGGGGTTCACGATACTCGTGACCTCATCAAGGGCTTGCTTACCCAGACGCTTTCCGAGCTCGGCCAGAGACCGCCGTTCGCCATCGGTCAGACGCAAGCGACCCTGGAGCTGATTTCGAAGAACTCGATTCTCTGCTACAAGATACTCGTTGCGCAGGAGCAACTCCTCATCCACGGACCCTGAGATGTAGCTTAGCATGGTCTTCCAGTCCATCGCGACTCCTTCCGCTGAACTGGAATACGTATCCGACCACGATGGCGGATTCAAGCAGCCTTTGGAAAGGTGCAAACTGCTGAACCGCTGGGCGTTCGAGTATTTTGACCAACGAGGTCTAAACTGCAGAATCAACGACGGATCGAGTTTTTGCGGAGCACAGGATTGTCCGCTACCGGGAATCCGTAGGCGCTTCCTCGGCCGAAACGATTCGCTAGAATTGTGGCACCCGCTTCCTACACGAGCGAGTCCAAGTTCACGTAGGAAACCTGGAGGTGGGGAAACTCCTTCTTGATCTCGGTTATCATCTGGGTCGTTTCTTTGGGGCCCTTCGGGGTGACCCTGGCTCGAATCTGCACTTGGCCACCCTCGAGATCAAACCTCTGAATCGTCAGCCCGCCCGTCAATCGCTCGAGAGCTTCGACGACACTAGTCTCGTCGGCGGTTTCGAGAAAGCGCTCGGCATCGCCGATGACGGTCAGGAGAAGGTTCTGCCGCCACGCGCTCCACCCGAGAACGCGCCGGCCGATGACGAAGACCGTGACGATGACCACGGCAACCGCGGCAAGCAATCGGTGCTCGGCGCCGAGCGCGAGCCCCACCCCGATGCATAAAAAGAGATAAACGAGTTCCTCCGATGTCTTAATCGCCGCGCGGAAGCGGACGATCGAGAGCGCCCCGACTAGTCCCAGGGAAAGTGCCAGCGAGGACTTCACGACGAAAATGATGACGACCGTTACCATGGTGAGCATCGGGAAAACGCCGGAGAAATTGTCACGGTTGGAGATGGAAGTGCCGAAGCGCTTATAGAGCTCTCGGATGTAGAGCGCGAGACTTCCGCCGATGAGCATATTTGCGGCGCAGTTGAGCACCAAGGTGGACTCGGGTCCTAGATTCTGGGGCCACATAACGAGCGATTATATCTCATCCTGGCTCTTCCAAGCAGTCGTGCTGGTCCTAGGCCGCGTCACCCGCTAAACTCGCGGGGTCGATATGCATCAGTTTCTTCCTACGACGATGGCGGCTTTCGTTTCCGTCGTTCTGTCGTCACTTGCTGGCGCCGCCGCGCAGGACGTCGTGGCCGATACGCGCTTCAATCGAGAGCGCGGTTTCTACGACTCGGGTTTTGCCGTCGTCATCCCCGGGACATTCTGGGATGATTTTGCCGGGGGTGCGCACAGCTGGCTTAAATGGGGCGTGGGGCACGCCACACGGGCGGGAAGCCGCATGAGTATTTTAACCTCACGGGGAACATGCTTCGATATTCGCTCTCGACTTAGGTGGTCATCTGCATGGTGACGACCCGCCCGCCCAAGACGATTGTAAAGCTCACGGCCCTTGGCCCGGTCGCAAACACAGACACTAGGCTGCTGATTTATGGCCTATTTCAAGAGGGCCGAGTTTTGGCACAGGACGGGAGCAAAATGTTTGACAAGGTCGGGAGGTTCCGGTTTCTCCACACGAACAAACGGAGTCCTGCAACGCCTACAGGCTGTAGCTTCTGTAAGCCAGGTATCAACAGATTCGTTCCGTTTCTTTCGCTGCTCAAGCGCATGAATGTACTGCGGAAGAAACTCTTCGAGCGCCTTGATTGCCGGCAGCGCCGTCTCATACGCTGCAGCAAGAGATGCAGTAACGTTCAATATGACCACCTCCAAGCCCAGGATAGCACGGAGCGATTCGACGGTGAATGGAGTGACGCCGGTGGCGGCTGTTCCGGCTATGCCGTCGATATTCAGCTTTGCCAAATTCAGTGGCTGGGTGATGGTTCCTCTCGTCGGTCTTCTGAGCCGATTCCGTGCTCCTGAACGCATCGTGTCGAAAAACACAAACGCGTTGCCAAGCCCTTGATGATTGCGCTCTCCACGATAATGATAGATGAACTCTGCGACGGCCCGGCGCGCAGGTCTTAGAGTTCGTTTGTATTTTTGGACACAACGAGCTTGCTAGTAACACCCAGGACTTGGAAACGATGCGCGGGTCTACTCCTAGCCGCTGCGTTGGTGACGGGAGTGGGGCGACCCGCCGGTGTTGACGCTGTCGGTCTCGCCGACATCGATACATAAGGACGGCGGTGTGGCCATAGACGCAATGGAAGAACTAGAGTGCGTAGAGTGCTTGACACCTGAGGGTGAGGGCAATGTGAAAATCATTGCCGAACTGTCAGTCATCTCGGTGCAGCCGGCCACTTCCAACGTGTAACGCGAGGCAAAGGTAAAGGTAAATGGCGATTACCAACCAAATGATCGACCAGGCGTACTCCGACCTGAAGGCGACGTGCGGGGGCGTCCGGAATGACTACTTCGCGCTCATTTACCTCGAGCGTGAGTTCCAGGTCGAGCGTGCCGACGCCGTCCTGTGCCAAAACTCGGCTGTGAACCGCAAAAAAGAAGATCGCGTACCGCTGGATCGACTTTTTGCGGAGCACACTTGGTCAACCGTCCCGCCCACATCGAAGCAATGCCCGTTGGAGCTGAGATACCCTTCCCGCCGCCAGCGAAGATAGCGCTGCAGCTGGTCCACGGCATCGAACTCCCCGCACGTCAGCAGGCTGTCGGCTAGGCACAGTGCCATGGACGTGTCCATCAGTCCACTCGCCCGCAGCCAAGCCAAACGGGTCGCCGCTTTCGTTTGCCGCTCTGTGGGAGCACTGGGGCAAGGGCAACAACTCCCTCGAATCCTTCACCATCATCACGACGACGGCCTCTCCAGAGCTTGCCGACATTCACCATCGACAGCCCGCCATCATCGGTCCCGACCGGTTCGACGAATGGCTCGACCCAACATCGCCGGTGCCAAGGCTACTCGACTTGGTACGCGAACCTCCACGCGTGACGATCCCCCGATTTTAGCCTCCTCCCTTACAGCTCTCGAAGCGCCGTTGCCACCGGCATGCGGGCGGCGCGGACAGCGGGAAAGAGCCCGCCCACCAACCCGATGGCCGAGGCGTAGACGATCCCCTGCACCAGCAGCTCCGGCGTGACATCAAAGGCAAAGGCTACTTGGGAGAAAGTTTGCCAATTGAGCGTTGCGGCGCGGAAACCGTCGAAGACAATGTAAGCCAGACCGCCACCGATCGCCCCACCCACCAGAGCCAGAACGAGAGACTCGACAAGAACCGAGATCACCACCGGAGCTCCACGGAATCCAAGCGCGCGCAGCGTCGCGATCTCTCGTGTCCGTGAAGAAACAGCGGTGTACATCGTATTCAAGGCACCGAAGATGGCACCGATCCCCATCAACACCGCCACCAGCGTGCCCAGACCGGTGATGAGGTTGGTGATCATCGTCGACTGCTCCGCATAAAAGTCGGTCTGGCGCACCACCTTGACGTTGAGGCGCGGATCTGTGGTGAGCCGATCCTTGAAATCCTGGAACGCGTTGGGCGAATCGAGCTTCGCATAGACCGCTTGAAAGCTGTTCCCGCGCCTGTAGGCCGGCTGCAGTACAGCCGCATCAGTCCAGATCTCGGACTCGGCGATGCCGCCGTTCGCGGCAAAGCGGCCGACCACCGACCATTCGACCTTTCCGACCGGGATCTTGTCTCCCACTTCCAGACCGGCGAACTCTAGACTTGCTCCGGAACCCACGATAACTTCGTTCTTCCCCCATTCGAACTTGCGCCCTTCGATGATTTCTAGATCGTCGCGCACCTCGTAGGCTGCTCGCTCGACGCCTCGGAGAGGAACATTAGCATCGGAGCCGGTAGACCGCATGGGCATATTAATAATGACGAAGAGCTCCGCCGAAGCCTTCGGGCCTTCCGCACCGCGAGCCACACCCTCGGTGTCGACGATGATGCGGGTGGTCGGGCCACCGAGATCGCTCATCATCTCGCCATCGGCGCCGCTCCGGAGAATAATCGCGGTGTCGGGAGAACCGGAGACAGTCATAGCGTGGCGGAATCCTTTTGCGATCGACAAGACCGCCACCAAGACTGCCACCACGCCGGCGATCCCGAAAACCGCCGCGGCGGTCGACCCCTTGCGGGTGAAGACGGTCATCAGGTTGAACTTCGAAAGCGAGAAGATTTGTCGGAGCCAATTGATGGGGCCAGTCATCGACTACAGCCTCCTGAGCGCGTCGGCGATGCGGAGCCGCCCGGCCTCTATTGCGGGCAGGATGCCGGCGGCGAAACCCAGTACCAACACTAGGACCGCTCCGAAAACAATGTCACGCAGCGGTAGGTAAAACACAGGAAGAGATCCACGGGTAGGGTCACCCAACGAGATCAGGTACCAACCGATTCCAAGCCCCAGAAAGCCACCGATGGCGGCGAGCCACAACGCCTCCGCTAGAACTAGACCCAATACCTGCCGGTCGGTAAAACCGACTGCCTTGAGGACCGCTAGCTCTCCGACCCGCTCACGCACCGAGTAAGCCATCGTATTCCCCGCCACCAATAAGATCGTGAAGAATACCGCGGCAAGTATCGCCATGATGATGGTCCCGATGTCTCCAACCTGGTTTGCGAACGCTTGGACGAATGCGCCCTCGGTCTCGGCCTTGGTCTCGAAGGGAGAATTCGCGAACTGATCGTCGATCGCCTTGGCCACGTCGACCGCTTTATCCGGATCCTCGACGCGGACGTAGTACCAGCCGATCTGCCCTCTTCCGAAATCGCGGGCCTCGTCGAAAAAATCATGTCGAAAGAAGAAATTCGAAGTATCGGTCCCCTTCTCGGCGCCTTCGTAGATGCCCACCAGATCGAACTCCCAGGTCTGCTTACCCCCGCCATGGGTCCAAATAGTGGCTTGAATCGGGATGCGATCCCCCACCTTCCACCCGAAGCGATCGGCGGTGACACGTCCGGCGATGGCACCGGTTCTCGTCTCGAGCCAGCGCGCCTTCTCCTCTTCGGTGATGAGGTACTCCGGATACATTTCCAGAAACTCTTCCGGTTTCACCGGCATCTGCGCGAAGAAGTTCTTGGGTTCCTGGTAGATTCCGCCGAACCAGGTGGCGTGCGTGGCATCGGCGACGCTCGGTATCTGCTCGATCCGCGCCTCGTAGCTTTCGGGCAATTGTTGAATGATGGAGACCTTGTGCCGAACGATCAACCGGTCGGCGCTGGCGACATCCACGCCCGAGCTCAGCGCCACTCGAATGGCGGCAAGGTATCCGAACAGGAGAAAGGCGACCGCGATCGACAAGAGCGTGAGAAGTGTGCGGACTTTCTTGCGGTTGAGGTTGCTCCAGACCAGGTTGACGAACCTCATTCCACCGACTCCGTACCGAGTTTTCCCTCACTGAGGTAAAGCGTGCGCGAGGCACGGTCGGCGGCGTGCGGATCGTGCGTGACCATGACGATGGTCTTCTTGTGGTCACGGTTGAGCGCTTGGAGAAGATCGAGAACCCCGTCGCCGGACTTGCGGTCGAGGTCGCCGGTAGGCTCGTCGCACAGCATCAATGTCGGGTCGGTGACGATGCCGCGGGCGATGCCGACTCGTTGCTGCTCACCACCGGAGAGCTCGCGCGGAAGATGCTTCATGCGGTGAGACAAGCCCACGACGTCGAGCGCCGCCTCGACATGTTTCGTGCGCTCCGCCTTGGACAAATGCGTAAGGAGAAGTGGCAGCTCGACGTTCCTAGCCGCGCTCAAAACAGGCAACAAGTTATAGAACTGAAAGACCAGACCAACGTGCCGGGCCCGCCAAGCGGCGAGATTTCGCTCGGAGAGTTTATCGATCCTCTCTTCGTTGACGCTGACCTCTCCTTTGTTGGGTCGATCGAGGCCGCCGATTAGGTTCAGCAAAGTACTTTTGCCCGACCCCGAGGGCCCCATCAAGGCAAGGAACTTGCCAGCTGGAATACTTAGGTCGAGGCCCTCCAGCACTTGGATCTCCTCTGAGCCGCGGCGGAAGTATTTCGTGACTTCTTTGACTTCAACTAGATTCCCATTGCTTGCACTCATCGACTGCGCTCCTCTACCCGTTCTCCATCTGCCAGTTCGTCTGGTCCTTCTACCACCACGCTCTCTCCGGGCGAAATCCCGGAAAGAACCAGCGCTTCCCCGTCTTCAATCGTTCCCAGCCTCACCGCGCGTCGCTCGACCTGTCCATCACGAACGACGAAGACCACGTCTCGACCTTCGTCGCGGCTAACGGCTCCCTTCGGAATCCTGACCGCGCTGCCACCGGCTTGCTCCGCTTCGTCGCCCTGGAATGCCACCTTGACTCCCATGTCCGGAAGAACGCGCGGATCGAGCTCGTCAAACCCAATGCGCACTCGCACGGTCGCGCGATCGCGATCGGCGGTCGGGACGATGGCGATGACGTGACTCGGAATGCGCCAGGTTGGGTAAGCGTCGAGCGTAGCTTCGACCGTTTGCCCCGCTTGAACACGATTGATGTAGCTCTCGTTGACGTCGACCTCGATCTCGAGTGAACTCATGTCGACAACGGTCCCGATCCCGGTCCGGGTGAACCCTCCGCCGGCCGAGACCGGAGAGATCATCTCGCCCGGCTGTGCATTTTTGGTGGTGACGACGCCGTCGAAGGGCGCGCGGATGATCGTATCTTCCAGCTGTTGATTCCACACCGCAATGCGTCTCTCCGCGACCGTTTCTTCTTCGCCCTGTCTCGCCATGCGCGCCTCGATGACGTCGACGCTGGCCTGCACCCGATCGAGCTCCGCTTGACTGACCACCGAATCCGCGACGAGCGCCTTGGTCCGGTCGAGATTCAGATTCGCTTCGGCGAGCCGGACTTTCGTTTCCTCGAGTGCGGTTTTGACCGCTACCAGCTCCGCGCGAGCCAGCCGAAAGCTGGCATCGACGTTGGTGGTGTCGAGACGCGCCAGGACTTGGCCTTCCTCGACGACCATGCCTTCTTCGATCAGCACCTCGAGAACCTTGGCCGTCACTTTGGAGGAAACGGTTGCCCGCCGACGCGCCGTCACATAACCGGATGCGTTCAGCACCGTCTGGCCCTCGCCGAGCTGAACTTCCTGTGCCAGCGCGGTAATCACTTCCGCTCCCATCGCCCGCGTCATCCACCATACGAGGGCCGCGACGACGAGGAACGCGCCGAAGAGCGCGAACCAAAGCCAGGATCGCGATAGATCTTCTACAATCGAAGAACGATCGATTCGCAAATCGTCAAGCGAGGATTTTCTCTCGGTCATGGCGGGCACCGTCCAATCTTTCATCATAGCGATTCGCCAGAATGGGCGCCAGGAACGAATACCGGCGACTTCTGCCAAGAGTTTCCGGCCAAGCGCCTTACCCTTTACCGCGAGACGACGTCGCTCGTCGTAGGCTGCTATCGCCTACTTGCTCGAAGAGAACAGAGTCCTCAAGGCTCGGCTTTGCGGGAGGAAGCTTCGTCTCACAGAAGTTCTGCGAGTTCGTGGTGGGAATGGCGAAGTCGAATCCGAGGTGGGGGTATACACGCATTCGCGGCGCCTCTCGAATCTCGGCGATACCGTAGCCAGGAGCACCATCGCCAATATTCTGCGGGAACATGGCATCGAGCCCGCGCCGGATAGAGGTGAGCGAACGCCGTGGCGCACGTTTCTCGCCGCCCATTGGGGAACCGTTGCTGCGACTGACTTCTTCACCATTGAGGTCGCCACGGTCCGCAGGCTTGTGACCTACCATGTGCTCGTCGTCATCGAGCTGTCTTCGCGAAAAGTACACATTGCTGGAATCACTCCCCGGCCGGACGGCGCGTTCATGATGCAGGTCGGTCGGAATCTCACCGACCCCGTCCTGTGCAAAAACTCGGCCCAGCCGGCATTGACGAAAGAACTGCGCCTCTCGAAATCAGGCTAAAATTCTAGCACGCGAACAGGTTACGCGGCGGCCGCCAACACTTGACTGCGGAAGCACCCATCGGTGCATCGGTTGCGTGACCTTCATCATTATTATTATCGGCACCCTGAGCATCAGCGGGGGAACCGTCCAGCGCAGCGGGCTTCTGGTCAGGCTCCATCGTTGTCCTCCGCCGTGATTCGGCCACGGGTGCTCCGCGATAGGCGGGGCGGACACGGACTCTATGCAGTCGGACGCGAATGCCCGAACTCGTCTACTGGATGACCCGCCGCCAATAGCGCCTTCTGAATACTCCGCAGAACATCGGGTGCTTTCAGCATTTCGCTACTAAAGTGAGGATCGGAGGGGAGCACCAAGTCGCATACACGTCCATTTTTATCCCGTTTGTAGAATATGACAGTGGCTCGTCTATCGGGAGCCTTTCCTTCGTGAGCTGCTCCTTTTGCTTGTGGCCCCCACCTCTCGGGGAACCGCCGCGCGAGCAGCCACATCGAAGCCTCCGCCTTCGGCGGGCGAAACTTCGACACGATCTCGGCGGACTTGACCTTCCCGTCTTTCAACTGGCCGTTTAGGATTTCGCCGCCCTTGTATTTCACCGTCTGCCGGATAATCTTGCTCGCCCCAAGGGCGCTCCGCTCGATGTTATCGAGGTGAACCCATTCGAAGTGTGCCAGGGCCTCCTGGACGGACTCGTAAAATTCATGAAATAGACCGCCCTCTACCTTCCCACGTGCGATCCACCTGCAAAGTGTCTCTGGGGTTATGCCAGCGGACTGCGCTGCATCCTTATAGCTCATCCCTGCTCGAACGCACCTGAGGATCTTCTCTTGGCGCTCGGGGGTGAGTTTAGTTTTCCGTCCAGCCATGTTTGGGGGAATCTTAAAATTCACGGAATTGTCCGCGCTTGGCCTCTTTCCTGGCAATTGCGCAGTCTTATTCTCCCCCCATTCGGCGCATACGTCCATTATCCGGTATCAGGTAAATGAGGGTGGGTTGTCTATCGCGAGCCTCTCCTTCGTGAGCTTCTCCTCTTGCTCGTGGCCCCCACCTATCGGGGAACCGCCGCGCGAGCAGCCACGCCGACCTCTTCCAGTTCCGCGGGCGAGACTCCGTCACGGTCGTAGCGTACTTGACCTTCCCGTCTTTCAACTGGCCGTTTAGGATTTCGCCGACCTCGTATCTCTCCGTCTGCCGGGTGATCTTGCTCTCCTCGAGGGCGCTCCGCTCGATGTTCTCGAGGTGAACCCATTCGAAGTGTGCCAGGGCCTCCTGGACGGACTCGTAAAATTCATGAAATAGGCCGCTCTCCGCCTTCTCCCCACGTGCGATCCACCTACAAAGCGTCTCTAGGGCTATGCCAGCGGACTCCGCTGCCGCCTTATAGGTCATCCCTGCTCGAACGCACTTGAGGATCTTCTCTTGGCGCTCGGGGGTGAGTTTGGTTTTCCGCCCAGCCATTTTTCTGGGAATTTTACCATAGGTTCCGTTCTTGATAAAATTGACGAGATAGGCCGCTCTTGGCCTGCTCCCCACGCGTGATCCAGGCGTAGAACGTGGCCTTATTGACGCCTGCGACGTCTGCGACCTCGTCCTGTGCCAAAACTCGGCCCTTTTGAAATAGACCATCAATCAGCAGCTTAGTGTCTGTGTTTGCGACCGGGCCAAGGGCCGTAGGCTTTACAATCGTCTGGCCCGAGGGTGTTATCTTCAGCTCCATGATGACCTACCACGTGCAATTCCTACTGCTCGTTCTGGCTGGCTGGGTCAACCGCCAGCAGCAGGATGTGATCGACTACCAGCAAGAGGAGAACCGTGTGCTCCGAGCCGGGCTTCGGGGCAAGCGTCTCAAGCTCTCGGACGACGACCGGCGTAGGCTCGCCGTCAAGGCCCAGGCTTTAGGCCGCGAGGCGCTGGCCCAGATTGCGTCCGTTGCCACACCCGCTACGCTTCTGCGCTGGTACCGCTGCCTCATCGCAGCCAAGTACGATGGCAGCAAGAACCGGAGCCCAGGCCGACCTCCGACGGCGAAGGAATATCCGTGAACTCATTGTGCGCGTGGCGCGCGAGAACCCGACGTGGGGATATACGCGCCTGCGGGGCGCACTCAAGAACCTCGGACATGAACTCGGACGCAACACCATCAAGAGGGTCCTCGCCGAGCACGGTATCGCGCCGGCTCCGGAGCGGGGCAAGAGCATGTCGTGGAGCACCTTCATCAAGGCCGTCCTGTCCAAAAATACAAACGAACTCAAGATCAGAGCCAAAATGGCCCCGAATTGCCTGTTTTTCCCTGTTTCTCATTGGTTTCCAGCCAAGACCGGCCAGCTCCGGTCGACCTGTGATCCGCAAAAAAAAAGAAGATCGCGTACCGCTGGATCGACTTTTTGCGGAGCACAGGTGCGCACGGCTGGCCGGATGGGTGGTGGGACACGCCACGGGCGGGGAACAGCCCCCAAGGCCGAGACGGGACTGGACTTTGCCGGGGAGAAGAGCGCCTGCTAGTGGCTTGAGAGGGGATCGAACAACGGCACCGAGGAGCCACACTGCCGCGCGTGCACCACCTTCTCGTACTCTTCTCTGGGGACGGACGGTCCCTGTCGAGAGCAGTACTTGTCGAAAACCTCGGTCAGGTTCTGCGCCACCATCTCGTCGTTCATCATCTCTATATGTCGTCGCTCAAGCATGTGCACGAGCTCGCCGTCTTTGAAAAGAGCCACCGACGGTGAGCTCGGAGCAACGCCGACCATGTGCTCTCTGGCGCGCTCCGTGGCCTCACGGTCCACGCCGGCGAAGACCGTCGTGAGGTGATCGGGAATTGTGCTGTGTTGCAGGGCGCGAGTCACACCCGGGCGCGCCGAGCCGGCAGCACATCCACAAACCGAGTTCACCACCACGAGCGTTGTCCCAGGCCTCTTCAAGGCCTCGTCGACGTTCTCTCTTGTTTGCACGGGCTCGACCCCGCATTGGGCAAGCTCCTCCCACATGGGCCGAACACCCTCGGGATCGTAAAGTGGCTGCATTTGTCTCTCCTCTCCTCGCTGTCTGTTTAGAGATTACGCTAGCCTGCAATCCCGGAGAAATCAACCCGGTCATTCAAGTGCTGCGAACCAAGCATAGACACGTCTATTCCGAAACGTCCCGACAAGCCGGTCTTGAGTTCGTTTGTGTTTTTGGACACGACGGGAGTACGTCGTCTACTATCATCACGAGAGGAATCGTCAAGGCGAGGAGAATCTACTGCTGTTCCCAGCCAGCGAATAGTTACCCCCGTCCGAGCGCAAGGTGCGCTCCCGTGAACGGCTTGGCGGGCTGCTACGTTTCTACCATCGGGAAGCCGCATGAGTATTTTGACCTCACGGCTTTGGCCGAACTGAAAGCTTTATTTAGAACGTACTCACGTATACACTGCACCTCCAAGCTGGGGTGTGTCTGCGATGGGTTCCGGCAGTCTATGTTTCGGACAATCCCTTGCTTGGACTTGTCATGCCTCTACCCGCCCAACTACTCAATGCTGTGTCTTCACCGGGCGGTGGAAAGATCGCTATCGTGGTGGGTGCCGGTTGTTCGGTTGAAGCACCGACGTGCGTTCCGGTGGCAAGCGACTGCTCGGTGGAAGTGCATCGGCGTCTCGTTGCGAATGGCGTGCTCCAGAATGGTGACTGCCCTGATCCCACTGACCTGTCGCTGGTGGCTGATGCAGTATTCGCGAAGAAGCAGTCGCAGCGAGACGTAGTCGAATTACTTCGCGACCAGTACGACCTAAAGCTGGTACCCCCCAACGACGGGTACCGCATCGCGGCAGCGATGCTCTGCGAGGGCGCCGTGTCCTCCATCCTTACCCTCAACTTCGACCTTGCCCTGTCGAACGCGCTCAGTGAGCTTGGTGCTGGGCACATGGTCGGAGTAATTGAGTGCCCAGAGGATTTACCGAGGCAGAAACGCATCAACGTTTGCTACCTTCACCGAAACGTCAATGCGGCGGATCCGGAATCCTGGGTGCTTCGTACCTCCGCCCTCAATGACGATTGGAATAACACTTGGTGTCAGGTTGTCACCACCAGTGTACTGGCGACGCCCGTCGTAGTGTTCGCTGGAATTGGAAGTCCAGCGAGAGTACTAATCGAGAGCGCGAAGCTGATTCGCACCGTGCTGCCAGTAACGAAGAAGCTTTTCCAGATTGACCCGCTGACCGGGCTGTTTCGAAGTCTTTTCAGGAATTGGCACTTGACCACGGCGACTACATCCAATGAGCTACCCTCAGAAGGTGTGGAAATAAAGTAAAGGCGGAGTAACCTTCCGCGTCACGAAACACGGCGTGAAGGGGCCAACGGAAGGAGACACCGCCATGAAGGAAAAGACCACAGGACGACGGAGCTCGTCAAGGGTGGCTTGGGAGTCGCTGGAGAAGTGGGCGAGGCTTGAGATCCAGGATTGGGTGCAGGAGCTGATGGTAGCCGAAGTCACGGAGCTTCTCGGGCGTGAGAAATCGGAGAGACGGAAGCCCGTGGACACAACGGCGGGCTATCGAAATGGATACGGTAAGCCTCGGAAGCTGACGATGAGCGTGGGCACAGTGACGGTTCGCCGGCCGAGAGTACGGGACGTGGAGGAGAGGTTCGAAAGTCGAGTGCTTCCGCTGTTCAAGCGTCGGAGCGAAACGGTGAGCGAGTTGATTCCGGAGCTGTACCTGCATGGACTAGCTCACGGAGATTTCGATCTGTCGCTCCGCGGGCTTCTAGGGGAGGACGCTCCACTTTCTCCCAGCACGGTGTCGCGGCTGAAACAGAAATGGCAGGGAGAGTACGAGCAGTGGCTAGCTCGCCCACTGGAAGAACTCGAGCTCGTGTACCTGTGGGTAGATGGCGTGTACGTGAAGGCCGGCCTTGAGAAGGACAAGGCGGCGGTGCTAGTTGCGGTTGGTGGCCTGTCCGACGGGACGAAAATCGTCCTGACGCTGGAGGCCGGGCATCGAGAATCCGAAGCGTCATGGTCGTCGCTGCTACGGAGACTGAAGAAGCGCGGTCTGAGATGTCCCCGTTTGGTGATCGGTGACGGTCATCTCGGCATCTGGGCCGCGACCCGAAACGTATTTCCAGAAGCTGAGGAACAGCGGTGCTGGAACCACCGAATCCTCAACGTACTGGACCGGATTCCGAAAAGGGACCAGGCGCAGGCCAAGCCGCTGTTGACGGCGATCCCCTACGCCACCAGCCTGCAGGAGTGCGAGACGAAGAAGGCCAAGTTCCAGGATTGGTGCTTGCGCAAGGGTCTTCCGGGGGCCGCGCACGTGCTCGACGAGGACTGGGAGCGGATGGTCAGCTTTTATTCCTTTCCCAAGCCTCACTGGCAACACCTTCGCACGAGCAACGTCGTGGAGTCACCGTTCGCTGCACTGAGATTGAGAACGGATGCGGCCAAAAGGTTCAAGAAAGTCGAGTCCGCCACTGCGACAATCTTCAAACTGCTTCTGGTTGCGGAGAAGAATTTTCGCCGGCTCAACGCACCGGAGCTGATGCGAGAGGTTCACCTGGGCGTTCGATTTGAAGATGGAGACAGGGTAACGGAGTCGTCGAAGGTTGCTGCTGCCTGAACTTTTTTACACACCTATTGACAAGAGCTCCGCTATTCACCGAGGCGGTACGTGGGCTGTTGAGAGATTCAGGCGTGAAGCCCCTGCGCCTTCCCGCCAATAGTCCGAATCTGAACGCATACACGGAAAGATTCGTTCTCTCCATACGTCGAGAGTGTCTCGACCGCTTCGTACCTCTCAGCGAGCGACACCTGCGCACAGCGGTAACCGAATACGTAGTGCACTATCACACAGAACGGAACCACCAAGGTCTCGGCAACGAGCTCCTCACACCTCTGCCGGCAAGCGCGAATGACACTGGCCCCATCGTGTCGCGAGAGCGACTTGGGGGCATTCTCAACTATTACTGCCGTGCCGCGTAGATGGTCGCCGGCGACGGTAGCCCCTCGGCGGGCTCGACCGGCGTAGCGTGGAAACAGCTTCAGGAACATGCTTCGATATTCGCTCTCGACTAGGTGGTCATCTGCATGGTGACGACCCGCCCGCCCAAGACGATTGTAAAGCCCACGGCCCTTGGCCCGGTCGCAAACACAGACACTAAGTTGCTGATTTATGGCCTATTTCAAAAGGGCCGAGTTTTGGCACAGGACGGGCAAGCGTGGGTGCTTCCGCCATTAAGTGTTGGTGAGATGACGCTAAGACTTTACGCTGCATTAAATTACAGCCAAAATAGCGCTCACGACCTTCGCCGCGCGCTAAATGGAGCGTAAGCGCTTTTTTGCAAATGGATACGTACACATCACCAACAGCAAACAGCGCAAGCACCGGTGCTGTTGCGGGTGCTTCCTGTGCTCCGCAAAAAGTCGGTCCACCGTTGATTGCGCGGTTTAGACCTGCCACGATCAGCTGCTTCGCGCCGATCGCAAATTGAAATTCTCGTTCAAGGGGAAACCGTAGTACCCTGGGGGCGTCTTTCAATACAAAAAGGGGCAGCGCCATTTGGAGGAGAACTATGACAAAAGCGCGAGTGTTGACGCGGTCGGAACTAGCCGAGCATTTGGGTGTCGATAAACAGATGGTAACGAAATGGGAGCGGTCTGGGATGCCGGTCCACACTAGAGGGCGCGGCGTGGCGTCTCAATTCCGTCTGGGGGAGGTCCGGGCGTGGCTAAGGGTGCGGGAAGCCAAAGCGGCGAAGAAGGCGAAGAAGGCGAAGAAGACAGCGAAGGATACTGTCAAATTGACGAAAAGCTAGCGTCTCCTGCGGATGGTAGCCAGGATTACCGGGCTGCACCATCGCGAGAATTCCCGTACCGGAAGCGATTTCTTTGACCAGGCAGCTCTTACTTGGACTCGTCCTCGGGCGCGGTGACTGCTGTTACTTTTATCGTGTTGGTCTCTTCGTCAAGCTCCCCCGTCCTGTGCCAAAACTTGATCCACTGGCAACGTTACAAATCGGCATCTGAGCGACGCCACTTCCGGGACATCGCCCTGGTGAGAACTACTTCCGGCTGCTCGTGACACTTCCCTTCAATGGACGGTGGGTTTGCCCACGGCGATAGTGGAAAGGGTCTGTTGGCGGGCGCGCTTGCAGGCAAGCATCACTGCGTGCAGTTCTTTCTCTGCGATGTGTGAGAGCTCCCCAACGTCCTTGAGAATTCCCCTAAGGTCCCTCTCTGACGCCGACTCTCTCTCCAGGATATCGATGATACCGCGGGTCATGGCATAGATCCGGCCGAGGTTGTCCAGAGCCTCGTTGGCCCGTTCGGGCAGGTCCATGAGCTCCGCGTCACCGAACAGTCCGTCGATGAAGCCTTCAAGCTCCTCGGTGCGGGTCCGGCACAAGCGGCGAATGTCATCCGTATCCGGCTTAGTCTCCATCCGCGTCAAACGGAATGGCTTGGTTGCCGATTGATGCCTTGCCAGTTCGTTCCAAAACCCCATCAGGGATTCGAATAGCTCACTGGCTGCGCCGACATTGTCGAACCCCGGCAACTCACCTTCCCAACAGCTCTCTATAGCTCGGAGTGGCGATGCGTCGAGCCTGGGCGTCGCGATGTTGCCGAGGAGTCGTGTGCGGACGACATGGAATGACGTCGGACACGCATAACGCTCCAATACAGCGCGAACGGCCTTGTCGCCAGCGTATCGGAGGGAACGTTTCTTCATGCTCGATCCAATATTCTCACGATTGACCTGCTTGACCAATCCGCTCCCTGGATGAAGTGATTGTCCATCAGTAAATTCCCGGAATCTTTGGATTGGCCGCGACTACGGTTCGCAGCTGTGATCCGCAAAAAAGAAGATCGCGTATCGACGGGCAGACAGCCATGAGAGCGAGGTCTTGCGAGTTCGTCGCCTCGGTGAAAATCTGCACTCTGTCGCCGCCGGGCTCCATGGGAGCACCGGGGCAACAACTTTCTCGAATCCTTCACCATCATCAATCGGTACCTGAGCGACGCTGCCTCCTGAACATCGCCCTAGGTGGCAACTACTTCCCGTCCTCGGCCAGAGACCGCCGTTCGCCATCGGTCAGGCGCAAACGACCCTGGATCTGATTTCGAAGAACTCGATTCTCGACCACAAGATACTCGTTGCGCAGGAGCAACTCCTCATCCACGGGTCCTGAGATGTAGCTCAGCATGGTCTTCCCGTCCTGTGCCAAAACTCGGCCCTTTTGAAATAGACCGCAAATCAGCAGCTTAGACGCCCTTGGAATCCGCGCAGAATCCAGGGTATTTCGCGCCGCAGGACTGGCTTCCGACCCCTGGGCTGCGGGTGGCGGGCGACAGGCCCACCGGGGGTGCGCACGGCTGGCTCAAATCGGCTGCGGGGCGAGCTGCAGGCAACGAACTGCGCACCCGGAAGAAATACGTATCCGACCGCGATGCCAGATTCAAGCAGCCCTCGGAAAGGTGGGTGCTTCCGCCATCAAGTGTTGCTACGCCGTGTTTGAATGCTAGTGTCAGCTGGCCTGCCTGTATCGGCGAACGCCATTAATCAAGGATGACGGCGTGCACACGAAGGTGTCTCTGAACGTCAGGCACCGTGTGGTCAGCCCAGCCCGCATCGCCGAAAGAACTGCGTCTCTCGAAATCAGGCTCAAACTCTAGCACACGAGCGGGTTACGCGGCAGCCACCAACACTTGATGACGGAAGCACCCACTCACGTCGAATGGAGCCGATCATCCTTTCGACTAATGGATTCTGTCACGGGGAGCGCGGTGCGGTAAGGACCTGCTCGTCGTGCCGAAGCGTCGGGAAGGACGGCTTGCTGTCGGAGGAACTAGCCCTTCACGCAAACGATCTGCTTGAGCCGGTGGACGATCTCTACGAGGTCGCTCTGTGCCTCCATCACGGCGTCGATGTCCTTATAGGCTCCGGGAGTCTCGTCGAGAACCCTCACGTCCTTGCGGCACTCGACCCCGGCTGTCGCCGCGGCGTGATCGTCTAGAGTGAAGCGCTTCTTGGCTTCGTTGCGGGACATGACGCGCCCGGCACCGTGACTGCACGACTCGAAGCTCTCACGGTTTCCTTTCCCCCGGACGATATAGGAGCGCGCCCCCATGCTTCTGCCTTGGTGCACAACTCCGATAGAGGCCGAGAGCTCGCTTGGCCCCGACTCCCATCATCCGATCATCTCGCTATCAGGCATCCCGAGCGCCGTCATGGTGTTGAGAATCTTGCACCCGATCCTTGCCTCAACTCTCTGTGCCGCCAACCCTCTCGCTCGCATCGCTGAGCCCACGATAGCCTTGTAGCGATGGAACGTTGTCTCGACTTTGCTCCGTTTGCTGTAGCCCGATTCTGTGTGCCACTTTCGTTTGCCGAGCCGAGCTTGTGCTGCAATGTTGCGATTGCGCTGTCGGCTGCTCGCCGGCCCCGATGCGAGCAGGGCGCCCTTGCGCGGCGGTATCAGCACCCTCGGCGAGCGATGAGCGCTGTGATTCTCGATTGCCTCATAGACGCCGCCGGCGTCGTATGCGGTGTCAGCTCTGGCCGATGAGATGGGACTGTCGATCTGTCCGACAAGCGATGCAACCCGCGATGAATCGCGGGCTCTTTTGCTCGTCAGCTCGCCGGCGACGACTTCGCCACTCTGCTCGTCGACACACAGATGGAGCTTGCGATAGTCCCTGCTCTTTTGTGCTCTGCGCAGCTGGCCGGCGTGGACAGCGAGACCGCTGCTGTCGATCAAGATGTGCAACGGCGTCTTCTGCTTGACTTGGTAGAAGGGGACCTTACCCAGATTCGGCTTGCGCCTCGAGATCGTGGTGTGATCGGGCACATCATTGTCTAGCTTCATCAGAGCGAACAACGACCGCAGCAATCCCTCGTTCTGCCTAGATGACAGATGAAACACCATGCCCAGGGTGACAGCCGTCTCGATGGCGTGGTTCGAGTACTTGCGTTGACGGCCCGGTTTCCTCCTCCTTGGCCGGGGCGCGTCCCAGTTCACAAGCTTGCCGGCGGTGAGCGAGACCCAGACGGTCAGGCTCCCGCGGTTGCGTAGACCCGCCTCATATTCACGCCAATTCCTCACGCGATAGGCCTTCTTCATATACTTCCGCTGAGTGCGTTTGAAAATGCTCATGGGGAACCTCGTATCCGCGAGTACAGGACAATTGTGGACCGAGATCGCGAGCTGTGCACCAAGGCAGCCGGGAGACGGTCTGCTCGACGTTGAGCCGCTTTAGCCGGGAGGGAATGCTGACGATGGTCAAAGGAAGAATCCACGTTCGTGACAGGAAGCATCTGGCCAGCGTGAGATGAGCCCGCCAGAGCAACACTAGCCTCCCTCACCTAGTCTCTGCCACCGCAAGACAGGCTCCATCACGAGGCGGGCACGTCAAGAGCCCGAGGTCCCAGGCTGCGATTTCACGCCCCGTAAACCACAATATTTAGGCCCCTTTCTGGCTAGGCATACAATATCCTGACCTCCTGCGATGAAGTGCATATGATTCCAGGTACCCATCGGGCCGACAAACTGACCGACTCATTCCCTTTCCGGAGGTGTTATTTATGTCCATGCGCTGGCTGATTCTCGGGCTCTCGTTCTTGCAGCTGACCGTCGTTCCGAACGTCATCGCGCAGGGCATCATCTTCCCGAGCGCAGGTGCGGTGAACCGTGCGATGTCCGGGGCGTCGACCGCCGCTCCCCTGGACCCGGCAGGCGCGACTTATTGGAACCCCGCGACGATGAGCGCGTTCACCGGGACCGAGATTCTCGTGGGCGGCGATTTCGTATACGGCGACACCTTCTTGGCTTCCAGCCTGGAGAGTTTGAATAGCGCGGGGGAGAACCGGAGCGACAGCGGCCTGTCCGTCGCACCCGTCATCGGCGTGATCAGCCGGCCGGGCAACTCCACGTACACCTTTGGTTTGGGGATCTACTCTCTCCTCGGCAGGACGATCGATTTCCCCGGCAGCGAAAGCAACCCTGTCTTGGCTCCCTACGATCCACCCAACTCGTTCGGGTTTGGTCCGGTCTCGGCAAGCGCGACCGGTCTCCAAGTCTCCTTGTTGATGTCGAAACAGATTTCCAGGTACATGGCCGTCGGAGGGGGTTTGACCGTCGACTCTGTCAATCTCGCTCTCGATCCCGCGTTGTTCGCAGAGCGAAACCCAAACGGCACTTTCCCACCCGCCACCAATAGCCGGCCTCGCTGGGGTGCCGGTTTCCAAGTCGGCCTCTTCTATTCCGACCAGGAGAAATGGAACTTCGGCGCCTCTTTCAAGAGCGAGCAGTGGTTCGAGACGTTCCGATACCACTCCAAGGATTCGATCGGACGCGCCCGCGATCTCGAACTTCAATTCGCACTTCCCTCGATCCTCTCGCTTGGCGTCGGTTACCACGTGAGCGATCGCGCGCTCATCGCCTTCGACGTGCGGCGCTTCGACTACGGCCACGCCGAGCTCTTCGGCGACGCACCCGGCGATCTCTTCGGCAGCGCACCCGAAAATGGCGGCCTGGGCTGGAGAAGCATCTGGGCGTTTGCGGTGGGAGCCCACTACCGCATCAACGACGCCGTCTCGACGCAGGTGGGATACCTCTACAACCAAAACCCAATTCCGGAGGCGGCAACGCTCTTCAACATTCAGCTTCCGGCCATCAACACCAACTCGGTGTCCGCCGGAGTTACGGTTGCCGTCACCGAGTCTGTCGACATCGTGGGGAGCGCGGTCTACGCCTTCACGCACCGAAACCGAAGCCAGATACTCGAGGTCCCGGGTGCGGCCGTTCAGCTGAAGCAGGATCTCGGCACCTTCAGCCTCGGCCTGTGCTTTCGCCTGTAGCGCCGAACGGTCGTTCTCTATTCGGCGATGGGAAAATAGCCGGCACCGCCGACCGCTCCAAACGCGTCGCTGCTTTGTCGTGGCTTACTTGGGCACTACTTCTTCGCCACGTCCCAGAGCTGCTCCAGCCGGTGGATGCGGTTTTTGTACCGGCTTGGGCTCGATGAACGACTTCGCAATCTGGACGTACTCGCCCTTGAATTCCACTGGGTTCGTCGTCCAAATCGTCTTGATCGCCCGAATGAGCTCGTCCGCCCGCTTGCCACGGCCCGACCACGACACGCCGGCCGCTTCGTATTCATCGGGGGACCATCCCATCCCCAGCCCGACACTGCAAACGACCGTTGGAAAGAACGTCCAGCGTCGCCAGGGATCGCGCCAACAAGACCGGGTTGTACCAGGGGAGATTCAGCACGCTGCTGCCCACGGCAATGCGTTTGGTTTGGGCCGCCGCAAACGCCAGCGTCTGCAGCGGATCCATCGAAGTCTTGTACTGGATGAGCAGGGTGCCATCACCAACCGGGTACGGAGCGCGCGGCTCGACCGGGTAGAGCAAGCGATCGAGCACCCAGAGACTGTCGAAACCCAGCTCCTCCGCTCGCTTGGCGACGGTCGAAACCGCCTCCGGTCCGGCGGCGTTGCCGATTTGGGGCAGTGCGAATCCTAAACGCATGAGATCCTCCTGTTGGGGCGGGAAAAGGCCCGATTCACTTCGCGAGGTCAAGTCTTAATTTTCCTGTCAAATCTCCGTACGGTTCCCCGCGCTCGGTTAAGCTGCTGATTCCTCCGACGTGCCTTGCGGGAGAAGCTCGTTGCGAAGCTCCTCGACTTTCCTAGCGGCGAAGACATCCATCCTCACGCCGCGCCATTTGTTTGCGACGGCCAAGAGCACAGCGAACGAGAGTTTCATCGCGGCCTCCTCGGTGAAGAAGTGAGGAATGACCTTTGTGCGACGTTTGTGCTCTCCGAACGTGCGCTCAAGTAGATTCGACGTGCGAAGCCTTTTGTGATGCGCCGCAGGAAGGCGTAGCGCCTGAAGACACGCTTCGAGGGTCTCTTCCATGCACTTCATCGCGCTCGGGAATCGTTGACGGTACCGAGCGATCACCTCCCGACCCTTCTTCAGCCCTTGCTCGTAGCTGTTCGCATGGAACGACTCAAGGATGGCCGCCTTGAGTTCGTCGCGCACTTCCTTCGGAGCCTTGCCCAGGATGTTCTCGAGGCGGTGCTTCTGGCAACGTTGCTTGAGGCTTCGAGGGAAGACCTCTGCGATCGCTTTGAGCACTCCAGGATTCCCGTCCGTCACGATGAGCAACGGCTCCCTCATTCCTCGGGCCACTATCTCCTGCAAGAACCCCTTCCAGTTCTCGTAGGATTCTCGGTTGCCGACACCGATATGAAGAAGAACTCGCGTCCCATCAGCGCGATAGCCGGTCGCAACGAGGATGGGCTCTTTTCTCTCCGCTCCTTGGTGGTAGCGCAGGTACGTGCCGTCGAGCTCGAGATACAACAGCTTCTCGTTCGAGAGATCCCGTTTTCGAAACGCCTCGAAATCCTCCGACAGACACCGTGTGACCCGGCTCACCACCGACTTCGAGACACCCGTGCCGCTCAGCACGTCCGCGAACGTCGCCTCAATGTCACGCGTCGACATCCCGTGGACGTACATCCGCGCGATCAGTTCATCGAGTTTCTCGGTCCGGCTCACGTAGGCGTCGAGAATCTTTGACTGAAACACCTTCTCTGTTTCTCGTACCTGCGGCACTTGCACCGTTACCGCTCCCTCGCCCGTGAGGACCCGATGCGACTCATACCCGTTGCGTCGTCCCTTCTCCTTCGTCGTTGCCGGAGCGTTCTCATAGTAGTTTCGACCCAACGCCTCCGTCACCTCGCGCTCCAACGCATATTGAAGCATCATCTGAGCTCCCGACCGGACGATCTCCGAGAGATTCATCTCCCCAAATACCAGTTGTTCCTCGAACTGCTTGAGCAATCGCTGACTCGGTAGTACCTTTCCCATGATGTATGGTTCTCCTTTTCTGTCCCCATGACGGGGACGGGTTTGAGCTTGGGGAACCATACATCGTTTTTCTTTGACAGGAATCTTAAGACATCACCCTTCGCGAGAAAACCGCTTGGAGCATCGCTCCAGACAAGTGGTTTATAGACTAAAGACCGCCCGATGACAAAATGCCGTTGGGGAAGGAAGGTTGCGACGACTATCGCATCGAGCGCAGGGCGAGAAATCCCAGCACGACCACCGCGACTCGCGAGCGCAAGCCAGAGCACAACCGGGTGTCGCTCGCTCCAAGGCTCCGGGCTGAAGTAGTTCGCGTTGACCGCCTCAGGACCGAGCTCCCCGAAGGTAGCTTCCTCGAGGTCTTCTCGGGGGGTGAGCCGCGCCAGATCGTACTGGGGCACCGGGGAGCGGCTGCTTCCGTAGAGAAGTTGATACGTGGTTCCAGGCTGCTGGCGGAAGACGACGTGGCGCGGTGTTCCTTCTAGGATCGGAGCCACGCCCACGACGGGCACATCGTTGCGGTTGAGCACGGTGATGCACCAATGGCGTCCCCGCGCTTCCGGGAACCGCACCTGCGTGGAGGTTCGCTGCTCCGGCTCGCCGTCGCCGACTTCGGGATTCGGGTAACGGTAGATTTCACCCCGCCCCACCTCCCGCCAATCTTCTCCATCCGAGCTGGCACGGACGCGAACTGTTCGATGGAATTCCGGCTGATCGGCCTCGAAACGCACCGAAGACGCCGGTACGTTCTCGACTCCCAGATCCACCTGCCATCGGCTCTCCAGAGGCTCGGTGCTCGGATCGGGCTCAAGACGGCCGGGAAGACCGAGCAACTCGGGGGCCTCGACGAGCTCGTAGACGACGCGGCAGCCGTAAACTGCAAAGCGCCTTTCTTCTTGCAGTATCTTCAGTCGCAGCCAACGAGCCTGAGAATCAGGATAAGAGACCACGGTGTTGCCGTCCCGGGTGTCCTCGAATCGGTAGATGGGGGCCTTTTCGTTCAGAATCCGCCAAGCCTCCCGATCGTCGCTGGCAGCAACCTCCACCCACGCGAAAAACTCGTTGACTCCGGTTTGGATCTCCAGCGAGTTGTGGGCGTCATGGTCCGAGCCGACATCGACTACGATCTGTGTGTGCTCACCGGGAATGAAACCGAGGTCGGCGATCTCCGCTTGTCGCCAATGCCGCTCTTCTTTACCGACTCGCGCGTGGAGCACGAAGGGAACTTCGGTGCCGTCCTCTTGAACGACGCGGAGATCGGCAAGTCTCGGTTGGGCAAGACCGTAGATCTCCATGGCCAAAGTGACTCGGACGAGGCGTGGCTCGGCGACCCGCGGGAGAGAGATCGGTCGAAAGTACTGCCAATGTGTCCAGGCTTCGACGAGCTGGGCATTAGCCGGTACGAGGTCAATAGTGGAAAGGGTGGAGAACAGAAAAACCGTGACCAGGCTCAGTCTTTTCATCGTGAGCTAGGCTTTTTCCGATCTGGCGGTGACTTTCTGCTGGTAAAAGAACGACACCAGGACCAGCAAGACACCGAGAACGGTGAACGAAGCGATGCGATAGACACGTTCCAAGAAGGACAGGTCGTAAAGAAATACCTTCACGACGACGACCGAGAAGAGCGCCAGACTAGACCAGCGAAGGGCCGGACTACTCTTGCGAAACCCCCATAACATCAGCGCCGTTGCATAGAGCGTCCACAATTGGGATAGGGCGAGCTGTTGCGTCAGCCTCGTGTCCGCACCCAAGTCCAAACGCATGCGTCCGAAGAGTCCCCATACTTCTATTGAGAGCGATGATAGGAGGAAGAAGTTAGCCGAGAGCCCGACGATGCCGAACGCCTGGCGCTCTCCCGCCGAAAGCTTCTCCTGATGGCGCCGGGAGAAAGCGAACGCCGCCGCCAGGCAGATCACCACGACCGCATACGTCAGAAAACGAGGATTCCACAGGAACGCCTGGGCGGACATCTGGAACAGAATCAGACGCGCCGCCGCTCCGCCGAAGAGCACGATACCCGCCCAACGCAGCAACCGCTGGTTCCCTTGAAAGCCGCTCCACACGAGCACCGCACCTTCCACCGCCCAGGCGATCGTGATCCACTTCCCCTCCAGTCGTATCGGTATCGCTAGAGTGACGAACGTCAGAGCCAACCCAGTAAACAACAACCGCGGGACAGACCGTTCGCCCGTCTTCGGCGGGGGGAGCAATCGAACGGCGGCCAGGTGCGCCGCGGCAAGCGCGAGAACCGCACAAGTCAGCACCCAACGGTGATCCAGATAGAGCAAGTACTGCAAGGCGACCAGGAAGGACGTCGCGTTAACCAGCACCAAAACCACATGTTCTGGCGCGATCTTTCCGAGCCGACGCGACTGAACGAACGGGAAAGCCGAGAACTCCAAGAAGAAGAGCGTCGCAAAGAACGCGGTGCGGCCCAACTTGGAAACGCTGTAAAAGCTCTCGATCCAGGTCCAGTAATAGATGGCCGTTCCGACGAAAGCCACTAACTCCAAACTGCGCCATGTGCGCAGGCGCGCGATGACGAGCAACCCGGCATTGAGCACCGCTAAGTAGATGAACAGCGGGACCTGGGCGTCTCGCCCGGTGCTGAGAAGTATGGGTGTCAGGAAACCCCCGACGAGCGCGAGAAGCGCCAGGGGTTGCGAGTCTCTTCCCAGCGCCAGCACCACCATCGTGCCGGTCACCACGACCATACCGAAGAAGGCCACCGGTTGCGGCACAAGCTGGTAAAAGCTCCACGCGGCGTACAAAGAAAGATAGAGCACGCCCGCCGCCAGTCCCGCCATGCCGCCGGAGAAGTAGCCATAGCCACGCCGTAACAGCCACTGGCTGAAAACGAGGAGCGCCGTGCCCGAAAGAAGTCCGAGGACAACTTGCCCCCTCGGCCCGACCCATTCGCTGTCGAAGGCGTACTTAAGGAAGAAACCGGCAGCGAGCAGCAGCGCGAGGATTCCAACGCGATTCAGCCACCGTCCGGCGATGAGCGTTTCGAGATCTAGCCCGCCTTTGGGAGAGCTCTTGGGTGAGCGAACGGGCGCAGCTTGCGGGGGCGAGCTAGGCGGAGCGAACTCCGCGGAGGGCTCAGCGGCGTCGCCGGCAGTGGCGGAAGGCGCCCGCCCTAACGAAGATGGCGAGGCGGCCTCGGGCGCGACGCTCGCGGCTCGAAGCCTTTGGTCTAACTGCTCGACCCGATGCTCCAACGCGCTGATTCGGGCGTCGACCTTCGGAGGTAGAGGCGTCTCCGACCTCCGTCCGAGGTTGGCGATTCGAATCAGCGCGACGAGACCCAATACAGGCCCGGCGAGCAAAAAGAGTCCAACCGCAACGATGAGAGAGACTATCTCCAACGTGTACCTCCCCTCTTCGCTTTGGCGAGCTCGCTCGAGAGCGCGTCTTGTCTGCGGAATGAAGACTGACTGCCTTCATTGTAGACCCTTTCAAGCGAAAAAGAGATCCGTGCGGTGGCGCGGGCGCCATATTCAATTTCGTGAGCTCGTCCTCTCCCTTGCCCTCGGCCTTGCCCGGCGAAGTCCGTTCTGAGATTATCTAGTGTCTCGTCTCGGAAGTGATGTTAGCATCGAGAGCGTCGAGGCACCCGGATCGCAAGGCGTGGCGAGGGCGAAATACCGGGCGTATTCAACCGAGGCGCAACGCAGCGAGGCGGGATGCATCGGCGCTCGAATGCAACATGACTTCCGGGACGGGACACTAGGCAAAGGACTGATGTCGAACAAAGAACATCTCGATCGCATCCGGCGCGGGGTGGCAGCCTGGAACGATTGGAGAAAAGAGCATGCGGAGATCACACCCGATCTCGACGCGGCCAACCTCGTCCGAGCGGAGCTCGCGGGCGCCAGCCTCAAGCGAACCAACTTCACCAGGGCGAAACTGACCGGCGCCGACCTCAGAGGAGCAGACCTAGAGGAGGCTCGCATTTTGGAAGCGGATCTCTGCGGCGCTGATCTGAGCGAGGCCAACCTGAGTCAGGCCCAGCTTCTCGGCTCCAAATTGATTCAAGCGAAGCTGACGAAAGCCGACCTACGGCGAGCCCAGGCGGGGGTCATCAATCTCCGGGAAGCCGATCTCCGGAACGCGAACCTGGCAGGAGCCGACTTGCGAGAGTCCCTCCTCCCCGCCGCCGACCTTAGAGGCGCCGACATGAGCGCGTGCCTCCTGCTAGGAACCCATCTCGAAGGTACGAACCTTGCGGGAGTCCGTGGTCTGGCCCCCGATGCTCTGGCGGACGCCCATACGAACGAGCAGACGGTCTTGCCGGACGACAGCCATAAGACTCTCGACGAGCGAGAGCTGTCGCAAAGCACCTACGAGCTTCTGCTCAAGCTCCGCCGGGCCCTTCCGGAAAAGGGCGATGTCCACGAAAGTCACGTCCTCGAGTTCAACGCGGCCATCAGCAAGCTAGAAGGACTAGGGCACGACCTGTCGGAACTCAAGGTGTCCGAGGGCTCGTTGTCCCGGGGGGTCGCGTCCTGGGACTCCACACCGGGCGGCGAAGCCTTCGAAATGGATCCATCTCAGCACGTGGAAGGCTCCCTCTTCCGCGGCCGCTTGGATCGCGCCATCGACTCCTTCGAAGTCATTCGCGAAGGAGCTGACAAAGAGTCCGTCGCCTTTACGGGTTTGAAGAAGAAATAGCGCTCGTGGCGAACGGCGTCTGGCCACGTTGATTCGTGAGCTCTTCCAGAAACTCGGGCGAGTGTGCTGGCTTGAGCCCCCTGTGATAGCTACCTTGTAACTACCTTCTCCAGGCGGAGGAAAATCATGGTCTATATATCGGCTCTATGGCTCCCGATCTTGATCTCGGCGGTGATCGTGTTCGTCGCCAGCTCTCTCTTGCATATGCTCTTTACGTACCATCACCACGACTACGGGAAGTTGCCCGACGAGCAAAACCTGCTCGATGCGATGCGGAAAGCAGCAGTCAGTCCTGGGAACTATCGCTTTCCGTGTCCGGCCTCTCTCAAAGACATGAGCTCGCCGGAAATGATCGAGAAATACAAGAAAGGACCGGTCGGCCTCGTACACGTACTCCCATCTGGCCCGCCGGCGATGCCCAAGTACCTGGCTATGTGGTTCGCCTACTGCTTGTTGGTCGGTGTGATCGTGGCCTACCTCACCGGGCGCACGCTGAGCGCCGGTGAGCACTACCTGGCGGTCTTCCGCATCGCCGGTACCGTCGCATTTCTCGGCTATGGGGTGGGAACCATCCAGGAATCGATCTGGAAGAGACAGCGATGGAGCACGGCCATCAAACACATCGTGGACGGTCTCATCTACGCGCTGCTGACCGCGGGTGTCTTCGGCTGGCTCTGGCCCCGTTGAGGGTCATCCGTGGATGTGCTCCGCGAGGTACCGCTCTCGACCGATTTCCTTGACGATGTGGAGCTGAGCCTCCAACCAGTCGACGGCTTCCTCTTCGCCCTTAAGGATCGTCTCCAGAATCTCGCGGGTGCCGTTGTCCGCCTTGTCGCGGCAGAGCGCGATGGCTATGTTCAAGCGCTTGACGGCTGCGTTCTCCAAATCCAGGTCCGCTTCGTGCTGCTCGACGGGATCCTCGCCCAGCTTGATGGGATTGAGGCGCTGCATGTTCGGTAGGCCGTCCAGATAAAGAATTCGGTCGATGATTCTGTCGGCGTCTTTCATCTCTTCGAGCGACTCGTCGTGCTTCTTCTTGGCGAGCTTTTCATATCCCCAATTCGCACACATCTTTGCATGCGCGAAATACTGGTTGATCGCAGTCAGCTCCGCGGTCAGCACCTCGTTCAAGACCTTTATGACTTCCTGATCACCCTGCATGTAGTCCCCTCCGTCCCGCTAGTCGAGCATGAGCCACGTATACTAATCCCTCGCCGGGAAGGAGAGCAAGGAAGAGGAAGGTCTAGTGCACTAGCTGGCGGTCGCCAGCTGGCGATCGGAGGGTTGTTCGATTCTCTTTTCCGAGTGCAGGATCTGAACAAGCGTTTCCCGGCAGGCGCCACAGCACGCCCCGGCCGAGCAGGCCAGCCCGACTTCGTAGAGGCTCGAGGCGCCCTGCCGCGCCAGTTCCCGAACGGTGCGGTCCGTCACACCCTCACAGAGGCAGACGATCATCGCTGAGGCCTCCTTCGGGGTTCTACTTGCTTCATCATCTAGATTCTAAAGCCAATGAAACTGAATTTCAACTTCATTTTCAATAAATCCGAAGCCGTGGGCCGTGACCGAAGCCCGAGCGTTTGTTGCATAAATATGTGGTAAGTCGTTGATTCTATTTGGGGTCAAAGCCATTCTCAACCGGAAAAAAACCTATTTTTAGGTCGACAGAAAACCCTATAAATGATATAATGTCATTACCTATGATTAACACAGCACGAACCCCTAGAAATAGAGCATCAGGATAACCTATAGAGAGAGCGGCTCGCATGGCAGGCCCACAGGAAAAACTGGCTGAATCCCTTGAAGCTCTTCGCGGCCTGCAAGAGCGGGGCGTCGTTGCGATCAGGTCGCGCGATCTCAGCCGGATTCATCGGGAACGCCTTGTCAAAAATGGCTTCCTGAAGCAAGTCATGAAGGGATGGTATATCCCTGCCTGCCCGGATGAAGTTCCCGGTGACAGCACGGCCTGGTATGCCTCTTTTTGGAACTTCTGCGCTGCCTATCTGGCCAAGCGGTTCGGCAAAGACTGGTGCTTGTCGCCTGAACAGTCGCTTTTGAGCTCTTGTCAATAGGTGTGTAAAAAAGTTCAGGCAGCAGCAACCTTCGACGACTCCGTTACCCTGTCTCCATCTTCAAATCGAACGCCCAGGTGAACCTCTCGCATCAGCTCCGGTGCGTTGAGCCGGCGAAAATTCTTCTCCGCAACCAGAAGCAGTTTGAAGATTGTCGCAGTGGCGGACTCGATTTTCTTGAACCTTTTGGCCGCAACCGTTCTCAATCTCAGTGCAGCGAACGGTGACTCCACGACGTTGCTCGTGCGAAGGTGTTGCCAGTGAGGCTTGGGAAGGGAATTATATACTTTTTTTGACACCTCTACCTTAGAGGGCGCGCCGGGGCTGGGCCGAGGCCCGAGGATGGCTGGCCAAAAACGGCCACCTGGCAGAACTCACCGATGAGGGACGACCCCGGGAGCGGTCCGACGAAGGAGACTCCCGGCTCGTACCCCAGCGCGCCCATGAACTCATAGTCCCAATAAGACTTCTACGTTGCGGCGCATTTGAACCACCGCCCGGTAGTCATGCTCCATCAAGAGAGCAACCTCCTCCACAAACGGAGCAAGCTCCTCCATCACAATTTTGGCTTCTCTCGAAAACTGCTCGATTATAATTTGACTGGGGGCGATTCCGGTGATAAGTTCTCTCATGAGAGTAAAAACCTCCTGGCCGATGTTGTGTTCGGCTTGCGAAATTGTTTTAAGAAGCCCCGGGGGTAATTCCCCGGGGCTCTTGCGTTACGGCCTCTATCCTACCATGAATCAGCGTTCAGCGGCGCGGCGCGACCTTCAACGATAGGATCCTTTCGTTTTTTACGTCCACTAGGCATTCGTACAGGTGCGGTTCCCACGTTCCGTAGCGGTTTTGAAAAATTTCAAGGCGTTTGTCAAAAACCGTATATAATTCCCCTTGGGAAAGGAATAGAAGCTGACCATCCGCTCCCAGTCCTCGTCGAGCACGTGCGCGGCCCCCGGAAGACCCTTGCGCAAGCACCAATCCTGGAACTTGGCCTTCTTCGTCTCGCACTCCTGCAGGCTGGTGGCGTAGGGGATCGCCGTCAACAGCGGCTTGGCCTGCGCCTGGTCCCTTTTCGGAATCCGGTCCAGTACGTTGAGGATTCGGTGGTTCCAGCACCGCTGTTCCTCAGCTTCTGGAAATACGTTTCGGGTCGCGGCCCAGATGCCGAGATGACCGTCACCGATCACCAAACGGGGACATCTCAGACCGCGCTTCTTCAGTCTCCGTAGCAGCGACGACCATGACGCTTCGGATTCTCGATGCCCGGCCTCCAGCGTCAGAACGATTTTCGTCCCGTCGGACAGGCCACCAACCGCAACTAGCACCGCCGCCTTGTCCTTCTCAAGGCCGGCCTTCACGTACACGCCATCTACCCACAGGTACGCGAGCTCGAGTTCTTCCAGTGGGCTAGCTAGCCACTGCTCGTACTCTCCCTGCCATTTCTGTTTCAGCCGCGACACCGTGCTGGGAGAAAGTGGAGCGTCCTCCCCTAGAAGCCCGCGGAGCGCCAGATCGAAATCTCCGTGAGCTAGTCCATGCAGGTACAGCTCCGGAATCAACTCGCTCACCGTTTCGCTCCGACGCTTGAACAGCGGAAGCACTCGACTTTCGAACCTCTCCTCCACGTTCCGTACTCTCGGCCGGCGAACCGTCACTGTGCCCACGCTCATCGTCAGCTTCCGAGGCTTACCGTATCCATTTCGATAGCCCGCCGTTGTGTCCACGGGCTTCCGTCTCTCCGATTTCTCACGCCCGAGAAGCTCCGTGACTTCGGCTACCATCAGCTCCTGCACCCAATCCTGGATCTCAAGCCTCGCCCACTTCTCCAGCGACTCCCAAGCCACCCTTGACGAGCTCCGTCGTCCTGTGGTCTTTTCCTTCATGGCGGTGTCTCCTTCCGTTGGCCCCTTCAGGCCGTGTTTCGTGACGCGGAAGGTTACTCCGCCTTTACTTTATTTCCACACCTTCTGAGGGTAGCTCTCGCTTTTGCTGCATGCTGGCAACCGGACAGTGCCAACCCAACTGCTTGTGCGCGCGGCGAAAGGGGGCAACAAGCCGACAACACTGCCGCATGGGACGTCACTTTTTGACGTGCGTTACGCAATGCCCAAGGAAAGCGAAATCGTCGAGTGCGGTGGTCTGCGCCTATATTCGGTGCCGGCCGCTCTGATTGCCTGCCCGGAGCACTTCTTCCGGCAAACCGCAACTGACGCGCGCGCTGCCATGGCAACGGTGAAGGATTCTTCAGACGTACTAGTACTCCTGCTTGAAGGCGGTCATAGCACTATCGCCGGGCGTCTAGCCGGTGCATTTCGGAATGCGGGGCGCGACCGTGTTGCCGATGAAATCCTAAGAATCATGGATGCTGCGGGATATACCGTGCGGGAATCCGATCCGTTTGAAAGCAAACCAGCACTGGTACTGACCACGCGGGAAGCCTCGCCCTATGTCAACCGTATCCGACTGATGTGGCAGGACCTGCGTCAGCATGTGCTTGATGCCTTCCCAGCACCGCCTGGGATTCCAGATGATCCGAATGCCTATCTGAAGGCCGTCGACGAAGTGTATGTAAGTGACGCCTACCATTCGCTGTCTATTGAAGGGTACAGAGTGAGCCCGGAACTCATCAAACGGGTCCGTAGCGGCGCGTGGGACCCTGAGAATAGTGCTAATGATCGTGAACATCGTAATGCCCTTGCTGCACGAGGCTATTACGATGCGTTCTTGACGGTGAAGGGCAGCGTTGAAAAAGTTCTCGTCGGTAACAATCCCGCGCAGTAGCCGATGATGACCACCGCACATGGTATAGGGAGTTCTTTCGGCCAAGCGTGACAACCGGCATTGTGCGCGCTGCCGATCTAGCTGGATATTGTAGTGGTCCGGTCTATATCCGCCGTTCTATGCATGTGCCGCCACCGCGGGAAGCGGTACGCGACTGTATGCCTGCTTTATTTGATCTTCTAAGAGACGAGCTCGAACCATCAGTCCATGTCGTGCTGGGGCATTTTGTATTTGTCCATATTCATCCCTACATGGACGGCAATGGCCGCATGGGACGCTTTTTGATGAACGTTATGCTGGCGGCCGGTGGCTATCCGTGGACGATCATCCCCCTTCAGCAACGGGACGATTACATGGCCGCTCTGGAAACAGCAAGCGTAAAACAGGATATTGAGCCCTTCGCAAATTTTCTTGGTCGGCTGGTCAAAGCGAGGCTGGAAGGCGGGGCTAATCCGAAAGTGCCGTCAGCGTAGCAGTAGTTGGAGTGGGTGGAAGCTAGCTAGCGGAAAGTGGAACGGGACTAGGGAAGCCGCAAGTGCTCGTATTTCCGGCCGAGCCGCGGGTCGGGATCGAGCCCGTAATCGAACTCGGTGAGGGCGCCCTCCCACCCTCCGTATGAGGGATTGGGAAGAACGAACCACCGGCTACCCCAGTAGGCGTCGTGCTCCTCAACCAGCGCGTTTCTTTCCTCCAGGGAAGCCCGCGACCCGGTCACGAAGTCGTTCAGGTCGTCCCCGAACAGCAACAAGACCCGATAGCGAGAGGCAATCTCGGCACGTCTCCCCGACTTGTCGGAGACATCCCATTCTTCTCTCTCGGCACGCGTGTACAGCGTGTCCTCGTCGGGATCCAGAGGAAATCCGTGCTTTTCCAAGTTTCTCCGGGTGGCTTCTTCCACCTCGTGCCGCCGGTTGGTCAGATATATCACGGTCACGCCGCGCTCGGCCGCGTACTGGGTGAACTCGACGGCCCCGGGAATCGGTAGCGCCTGCTCCAGACGGCACCATTCGTTCCAGGTACCGGTCTGGAAGGTTGTATCCTGGGCGATGAGGTTCGCCTCGAAAGAGGAATTGTCCAGGACGGTCTCGTCCACGTCCAAGATCACCGCGGGGGGAAGCTCGGAGGCATCCTCGGCCTGCTCGATGGCGGCGGTCCAAGTCGGGTCCTCGAGGGCCGCATCGAGCATCCGCTCGCCTTGCCGATAAGTCTGCCTGGTCAGAGCGCGCCACTCTCCCGCGGTTTGCATCCACAGGACGCTGTTCAGAAGCTCCAGCGCGTAGGGCCTTCCGACCTCGTCCGCGACGTCTCTTTCTGAAAAGAGGTGGCTTCCCAGAAGGACGCCGATTCCCAGCAATAAGATGGCAACCGTTATCTTCATGTTCGTGCCTCGGTCATCTCGTTTCCCCCGCTCGCCGACGGTACCCACTATAAATGATCCCACTGAAAGCCCGAAAAACAAGAGAGTCCTCCGTCGGCTTTGCCCGCCGGGCCAATGAAAGGTAGGATCCTCCCCTTCTCACTCGCAACGAGTGTGGCCGATGCTGAAAACGGGACGAAACGGCTCGAGGACGTTCCTGGTGAGCGGTCTATTGCTTGCCCTGCTTTCTCTTTTGGGCACGTCTTGTTCGCTCAAGAAGCGCGCGGTGAATACCCTCGCGGAGGTGCTTGCCGAATCGGAAGTCGTGTATCTTTCCGACGAGGATCCGGAGCTCGTCGCCGAGGCGTTGCCCTTCAATTTGAAGACCCTCGAGACCCTTCTCCAATCGAGCCCGGATCACCGGGGGCTGCTCCTATCCGCCGCCACTGGATTCACGTTCTACGCCTATGGGTTCGTCGAGCCCCTGGCCGATCGGATCGAGGACGAAGACTTCGAGCAGGCGGAAGTGATTCGCGATCGCGCCGCCCGTCTGTACTGGCGAGCCTATCGTTACGGAATCCGTGGCCTCGATGTCGAGCACCCGGGTTTCGGCAAGACCTTGTCGATCGAGCCCGAGACGACCGCGGCCCAGCTCACCGTGGAAGACGTTCCGCTCGCCTTGTGGACCGCCGCCGCCCTCGGTGGAGCGATCGGTGTTTCCAAGGACGATCCCGAAGCCACGGCGGATATCGCCGTGGTAGGGGCACTTCTCAACCGGTGCCTGGAACTGGACGCGGAGTACGGAGACGGCATCCTCTACGAGCTCCTCGTCATCTATGAGTCACAGCGCGTGGGGGGCTCGATGGAAACTGCCAGGGAGTACTATCAGCGTGCCCTGGAGCTCGCGCAGGGAACCCGTTGTTCGACCTGGCTGATGTGGGCGGAGAACGTAGCCGTCCCCGAGCAAGACCTGGCGGAGTTCAAAGAGCTCCTTGGCAAAGTTCAGTCGTTCGACGTCGACGCCCATCCCGAGGATCGACTGCTCAATATTCTCGCTCAGCGCCGCGCCCTTCGGTTACTGGGACGCATCGACGAGCTTTTTCTGGAAGGTGACCTACCGTGACGCGAAGAGTTTCGATCCTGCTGTTCACATTGTTCCTGTTGAGTCTCGGCTCGGTGCTCGAAGCGCGCGTGATCATCCGAATGGGAACGTTGGCACCGGACGGCTCCGCCTGGCACAAGATCCTCAGACAAATGGGTGCCGACTGGCGAACGTCTACGGACGGAGAGCTCGTACTCCGCATCTACGCCGGAGGCATCGTCGGAGATGAAGGTGAAATGATCCGTAAGATGCGGATCGGACAATTACAGGCCGCCGCTATCTCAAACGCCGGTCTCGCCGAGATCGATCCGTCCGGCTACGCTTTGATGTTGCCCATGATGTTCGACAGCTACGAGGAATGGGACTACGTGCGGCAGAAGGTCAATCCGACGCTCGAAGCGAAGCTCAGAGAAAAAGGGTTCGTGGTTCTTGCCTGGTCGGACGTGGGCTGGGTCTACTTCTTCTCCAAAGAACCTCTTCAGAGACCGAGCCAGCTACAGAAGATGAAGCTGGCTGCGTCGGCAACCGAAGCGGCGACGGTCGCGATCATGAAATGGGCCGGTTTCAATCCCGTGCCTATATCCGCGGTGGACATGGCCACCGGTTTACAGACGGGTCTCATCGACTCCTTCTATCTGCCCATTATTCTGGCTGAAGGCTCGCAGTTCTACCGGCACGCGCGCCACATGACTGATATGAGATGGGCGCCGCTCCAGGGAGCTCTCGTCATGCACGAGGATGGATGGGACAAGCTGACGCCCGCGCAACAGAACACGATCGTGACCATCGCCCATCAGGTGGGAACGGATCTCAGAGAGGACACGCGTCGCCAGGAACAACTCTCCCTGGAAGCCATGAAGAAGAGGGGGCTTCAGGTCCTGCCGGTGGATGAAACGGCCCTCGCCGAATGGCGCCGAACCGCCGAGGCCGCTTACCCTCAGGTTCGCGAGAAGCTAGTGCCCCCGGACATGTTCGATCGCGTCCAGCAGTTGCGCGACGAGTTCAGAGCGGCGCGATAGGAGCCGAGCGCATCCCTTCATCGTGAGAAAACTACATCTCCTCGAGGACAGCCTGTCTGCCCTCGCGCTTCTCACGATGGCCCTCCTGCCGCTGCTGGAGATCGTCATCCGGAAATTCTACACCAGTGGCATCCCCGGCTCCGCGACCTGGGTGCAGCATCTGGCACTCTGGGTCGGCTTCCTGGGTGCCGCCATCGCGGCTCGCAAAGGCGAGATGTTGTCCCTTACCGCTGGCGGCACGCTTCTCCGGAACAAGTGGAAGACCGCGGCGGAGATCTTCACCGCCGGCGTCGGCTTCGCGGTCTGCGCGGTCCTGGCGAAGGGAAGCCTCGAGCTCGTTCTAGTGGAACGGGAAGGCGGCCGCGAGCTGGCACTCGGCGTTCCGGTCTGGTTCGCAGAGGTCATCATGCCGGTGGCCTTCGCGGTGATCGGGGTCCGCATTCTTCAGCGCCTGCCAGGAGGCTGGTCTTCGCGCGTTATCGCCGCGAGCTTCGTCGTCGTGCCCATCCTCCTCGGATGGATGGAGGATCTCCCCGGCAGCGGCGTCCTGCTGCCACTCGTTCTCACCATCATTCTGGCCACCGCGCTGGGAGCCCCCATCTTCGTGGGACTAGCAGGCGTGGCGGCGGTGCTTCTCTGGAACAACTACGATCCGGTCTCCGCCATCGCGGTCGAGACTTACAACCTGGCTCTCAAACCGATCCTGCCCACCATTCCCCTCTTCACGTTGGCCGGCTACATCCTAGCCGAGGGTGGGACGCCTCGACGATTGGTGCGCCTCTTCCGTGCCGTCTTCGGCTGGATGCCCGGCGGCGTTGCGATCGCGGCCATAGGGGTTTGTGCGTTCTTTACGAGCTTTACCGGCGGAAGCGGCGTCACGATCCTCGCCATGGGCGGGTTGCTCTACCCGATGCTGATCGAAGAAAAATACCGCGAGCAGTTCAGCTCCGGACTCCTCACATCCGCCGGCTCCCTGGGGCTCCTCTTCCCTCCTTCTCTGGCGGTGATCCTCTATGGGCTCGTGGCGGGGATCGATATCCGAAAGCTCTTCGTCAGCGGGTGGGTGCCAGCGATCCTCGAGATCGCACTCGTCGCCGCCTTCGCGCTCGTCTACAGCAGGCGTTCCCAGGTCGTTCGCGTTCCCTTTCATGGCCGCCAAGCGTTAGAGGCCGCATGGAAGGCGAAGTGGGAGATTGCCATTCCGGTGATCGTAGTGGGCAGCATCTTGGGCGGGTTCGCCACGCTGGTCGAGGCGGCGGCGGTCACGGTGCTCTACGCGCTCGTGCTCGAGTTCGCCATCCACCGGGATCTCGAGTTGCGCCGCGATTTGCTCCGGGTCGTTGGAAACGCGGCCACCCTGATCGGAGGCGTGTTGATCATCCTCGGCGTGGCGCTCGGCCTCACCAACTACCTGGTCATTGCTCGAATCCCCCTACAGGCCGTCGAGTGGGTTCAAACCTTCGTCGAATCGCCTTTGTTCTTCCTCCTTCTCCTCAACATCTTTCTCCTCATCGTCGGATGCCTCATGGACATCTACTCGGCGATCGTGGTGGTGGTTCCTCTCATTACTCCGCTGGCGCTCGTCTTCGGTGTGGATCCTTTTCATCTGGGCATCATCTTCCTCACTAACCTCGAGCTCGGCTACCTGACCCCACCGGTCGGCATGAATCTCTTCTTGGCATCCTATCGCTTCAAACGGTCGCTGCCCGACATCTATCGCGCCGCGTTTCCCTTCCTGGCGATCCGAGCCGTGGGGGTCTTGCTGGTGACCTACATACCGGCGTTGACGGCGTTTCTTCCCCGACTACTGGGAATGGAATAACCGGAGCGGGCTAGTGCCCTGTATCAGTAATTCGTCACCTAAGTCTCGGCCCCTTTTGCGCGCTGGCTTCGTTGCGCCTCCTCGAAATATCCAGATACGACTTCGTCGGCACGCCTCGCCAGCACACAAAATGGCCTCGAGCCTTAGGCAACGATCCACTGATACAGGACACTAGTCGACGCCCGCGAGCTTCTTCTAGGAGTATGATAACGGGAACAGATGAAGACATTAGTCCTGGTGAAGTACATCCCCGATTCGAACTCTCCTTTCCGGATCAACGGCTCGGCGACGTGGGTGGACGATGCCAACCTGAGCTTTGTCCTCAACGAGTACGATCGCTACGCTCTCGAAGAGCTCTTGGCGCTCAAAGACGCCGGCAAGGCCTCTGAAGTCGTCGCGCTGACGATGGGCCCGGCCGCGGCTACGTCCGCGCTCAGGACCTGCCTCGCCACCGGCGTCGATCGCGCCATTCACGTCAAAGACGATGCGCTCGAAGGATGCGATCCGCTCTCACTCGCGAAAGTCATCAAAGCAGCGCTCCAGAACGAAGGGTTCTCTCTGATCCTCGCCGGACTTCAGGCGGACGACGACAACCATACCCAGGTCGGAGCCCTGGTGGCCCGCCTTCTCGACTGGCCATGCGCCACCGCGGCGATGAGTCTCTCGCTGCAAAGTGAAGACGAGATTCGCGTCGAGAGAGAGCTCGAGAACAACCGACTCCAGGTCGTCGACCTGGCGCTTCCGGCGGTGGTGACCGTACAGACCGGGATCAATACGCCGCGCTACTCGAGCCTGAAGGGGATCATGGCTGCCAAGAAAAAAGAGATCCGCACCGTCGGTCTCGGCGATCTTGGCCTCGAGGCCGGCAACTTCGGTGGGAGAGCTGCCCGGATGAAAACCGTCGGCTTCTCCCAACCACCCAAAGGCAAGGGTGCCGAGATCCTCGAAGGAGGCCCGGACGATGTGGCAAAAGAGCTATTGAAACGGATCCGCGAGAATACGGGAGTGATCTAGCGATGGGCTGCAAGGTATTGATTCTGGCAGAGCACGAGGATGGAGCGGTCAAGGATATTTCCTTCGAGCTCCTGGGCATGGCGCACCGGGTGGCGGGCGAAGCCGGTTGGACGGGGCCAACCGACGTCAAGGCCATCCTTCTCGGCCAGGGTGCCCACGACCTAGCCAACGAGCTCGCCAAGCGCGGCGCGGGCGAAGTGATTTACGCGGAAGGATCGGCCGTCGCCAACTACACCGGAGACGGCTACCGGCGAGTCCTGGAGGCCGTCATCCAGGAAGAATCACCCGAGCTCGTTCTCATCGGCCATACGCCAAACGGTTGGGACGTCGCTCCCTTGGTGGCGGCAGGCCTCGACGTTCCTCTCGCCACGGGCTGCTCCAACATCACGCTCGACAAGCTCAAAGGGGGCAAGATGCGCTTCGTGCGGAAGGCGTTCAACGGAAAATTCGTCCACGAGGTTGAGATCGAGAACGCATCGCCGCTAATCGCTACTGTGGATAAGGGCGCCGCCGAGCCCGTCTCCGGAAGCGCGCAAGGAACGGTGCTCAAGATGGGTGCCCCAGTTCAAGAATCCGATCTCAAGGCGCACTTCGTTGAAGTCAAGAAGGGAGAGTCGGGTGGGGTCGATCTCACGCAGGCTCAGATCATCGTCTCGGGTGGACGCGGCATCGGGGACGCCGAGAAGCTGGACGTCGTGAAAGAGCTCGCCGAGGCGCTGGGCGGCCAGGTAGGAGCCTCCCGTGCGGTGATCGATGCAGGTTGGTTGCCGCACGAACACCAGATCGGAAGCAGCGGCGTGAGCGTCAACCCCAAGCTCTACGTGGCCGCCGGCATCTCGGGCGCGATCCAGCACGTCGTGGGAATGAAGGGCTCGGGCTACATCGTCGCTATTAATAAAGATGCCGACGCCCCCATCTTCGGTGTCGCCGACGTGGGCGTGGTGGGAGATCTCTTCGAGTATCTGCCCGCTCTCACGAAAGTCGTGAAGGAAGCCAAAGGCTAGGGCGTTATTGAGCGGAATCCCGATCGACCCGATCACTGCCAGCTCTCATCGAGATGACGAGCACTAAGGTCGGCCCACTCGTCGTCCTCGCAACGCTCGACTTCTCGTCGTTCGGCGTAGTAGGCAGCGATCTCCGCCTCTAATCCGCGGCGACGACGTTCCGCCAGCCACCGCTTCAACGAGAGCAGCACGTGAGTGTCGAGAAGAAGCATCAGCGCTCAGCCTCCCATTCAACATCAATTGGCTCCAAGATGCCGCCATGAACCTTGACGAAACCGCGGGCAAACCCGAACAACGTCTTGCTTTCTTGCTCTTGGACCGGCACGAGCATCGCAACCGGCTTTCCGCGCTTGGTAATGACAACCGGCTTGCGCCGCTTCGACAGTTCCTCGATCACCCGGGAACAGTGAGACTTGAGGTCGCTAACGCTCATTTCGCGATTCTTGGTCATTGGTCAACTCGATTTGACCTATTATCCCAGGATGCGTCCGCCGCTATCAAATTGCTGGCCTAGGTTCTCACACTCGTTCGCCTAGTGGACTGTAACATTTAAGTATTTAGTTGTAATATCTCTCTCATGCGAGGGAGAGCCGTTGTGTTGACTCAAGCGGAACATAGGGAGCTTGGCAAACGAGTTTCGAGCCGTAGCGGTCGAGCGGATGACGCGCGGATCGCTCGGATGTTGCTCTTGCTGGCAGACGGTGCAAGCTATACGCAGGTGCAGCAGACGGTGGGCTGCACGGCGCCTTTTATCAGCAAGTGGAAACGCCGATTCTTGGAGGAGCGTCTGGCAGGTCTGTACGCGCGTCACGAGGGGCGTCCGATTCAAGTGCTCACGCCTCGGATGGAAGCACGGATTCTTTCGTGGACGCAGAAAAAACCGACCGACGGCTCGACTCACTGGAGCACGCGTCGACTTGCGAAGAAGCTGGGAATCCATCACATGATGGTGGCTCGCACTTGGAAAAAGCATGGTCTCCAGCCACACCGAATTGAGCATTACAAGGCCTCCAACGATCCGGATTTCGAGACGAAGGCAGCGGATATCATCGGTCTATATATGAATCCACCTCAGCACGCTGCGGTGTTTTGTATTGATGAGAAAACGGCGATCCAAGCCCTGGATCGACGGGACCCGATCTTGCCGTTGTCTCCCGGGCGGGCCGAGCGACACGGTTTCGAGTACGTCCGGCATGGAACGCTTTCTCTCTACGCCGCCTTCGACACGAAGACGGGGGTGGTTTTGGGCAAGACTGTCCGCCGCCATACCAGCCAGGAGTTCGTCGCCTTCTTGGAGCAGCTGGTTGCGAGCCACAAGCGAAAGCGCGAAATACATGTCATCCTCGACAATCTGTCGGCTCACAAGACCGCCAAGGTCGCACAGTTCCTCGAGGCCAACCCAAAAGTCCGACTCCACTTCACACCCACATATTCCTCCTGGCTGAACAAAATCGAACTCTGGTTCTCCAAGATCGAGCGTGCCCTGATCCATCGAGGCGTGTTCACGTCAACCCACGACCTGACCCGCAAGATCATGCGCTACATTCGCAAGTACAACGAAGACCCCAAGCCCGTGAAGTGGACCTACAACGATCCGTCACGACGCATTAAAACCACTAAACGTTCAGTTGTTACAGTCCACTAGTCCGTCTCACCAAGTTGCCAAGCTCACCACCACTCGCAGACCCGGCTGGTTGTCCTCCAGAAAAAGCTCGGCATGATGGAGCCCGGCGACCGCAGCCACCAAGCTCATGCCCGGGCCGGCACCGGGGAGTGGACCCCATTGCCATATTGCGATGGCGCCCGAAAGAGCCAGCGTGGCGGCAGCCATTCTGAAGAACCGCTTCGATTTGCTAATGTTCCTGGTATCAGTCATGTAGACCTCCCCTACTTTGTGATGGGCGCGCCCCGAAGGAGGCGCGCCCTAGGTCGCGCTCGGTGTCCCGTCCTGGGTTGAGTCCGACCTAGAGCCAGTGTAGAGAAAGCCGCATTACGGGCCTCTTTCCGCAACATGAACTTTTTGTCATGTTCGGTGAGGCGGGGGAGGGTCCGGCCTACGTAGCTCGAGCCGGAACAAGATCCCGCAAGGGGTCAACCACCCCATCAGGCGCTGCTCGAGAAGTACCACTAACAAACGGTACTGTTACTTTTCGACACAGATTCGTCTTTGGCAAACGTTTGCCAAGACTGGTTGCGCTGCCGTACTTTCTCCATCAACGCCGGCCGGTGCCATTCGAGCTCCGTCGGCGCTCGGCCCTTCACCCCAATCGTTGCCGCGTGGATCATTCGGTGATGAAAAACGCAGACTGAGATCAAATTCGGTGGTGAGTTGCTTTCGGCACGGCTCTTTCGGCCGCTGCGACTCCGGAACCTGATGTGATGAACGTGCAACTGCGCGCGGGCAGCACAGTCCGGATATTGACACCGGTAATCGTCTCTCTCCAACACTCCACTCCAGGTCTTGCCGTAGGCCTGGACGATTCGGCCAAGGCATCTCGTCGCCTTCCGGACAGATGCGCTGCTCCACAGCGGCGCTCTCTTCGTCCGAGAGGATCGGCTGTTCGGCGTCGTCGCCGGGGTCGTCGCCGGCGCATTCACTATATTCCTGCTTCGGCCCAAGGTGCGCGTAGGTCGCAATAAGCTCTCCCGCCATGAACTCGAGACACCGTCCGATGTCGATGTCGGCTCCCGCTACGCGACGGCAGACCTCCACGGCATAGTCGAACACCGCCGCTTGATCCTGGGTCAGCCACGCTCTCACTTTCACACCCGCGACGTCCCTCTCGCCCTCGATCTTCCGATCGAGCTCGCGGACGGACAGGGAGAGCGCCGAGTCCAGCCACATCGCCTCGTCCTCGCTCGTGGCCACCCGGGCGATCCGGCTCGCCTTGGTCCAACCGAGCCTCCCTTCATCTAGTGCCTTCTTGAACCTCTACAAGTTCGGACTGAGTGGCGCTACCGACAGTCACACCGGGCTCGCCACGACGCGAGAAGAGAACTACTTCGGAAAGTACCAGAGCACGGAGCCCTCGCCGGATCGGCACAACAATGAGGTCATTCCTGCCGACGACCCGTCGCTGAGAATCCTGACCTCTCAGGAGGTGGCCTCTGGGCTCACCGCGGTGTGGGCCCGCGAGAACACCCGCGCGGCCATCTTCGACGCCATGAAACGCAGGGAGGTCTTCGCTACGACTGGCACCCGGATCCGGGTGCGCGTCTTCGCCGGGTGGGACTTCGAGGCGGACGAGGTGTCGCGACCGATTTCATCTCCGAGGGCTATCGGCGTGGGGTGCCGATGGGTGGTGACCTGAGGGACGCCCCGGCTGGTGAGGCGCCGACCTTCATGATCCGGGCGCTACGCGATCCCGATGGCGCCAATCTCGATCGGATTCAAATCATCAAGGGGTGGTTGGATGCCGGCGGGGAGACGCACGAGCGCATCTACGACGTCGCGGTCTCCGACGGTCGCCAGGTTGGTGCCGACAGTCGAAGCGGGCAGCCCGTCGGCAACACGGTAGACGTGGCCACCGCCACGTTTACGAATACGATTGGTGACGCGGTCATGGCCGCGCACTGGGAGGATCCGGATTTCGATCCCGGAGAGCACGCCTTCTATTACGTGCGCGTGCTCGAGATTCCAACACCGCGTTGGACCACGTACGACGCCGCGTTTTTCGGGATCGATCTCCCGGACAACGTGCCGGCGACGACCCAAGACCGCGCTTACACGTCGCCGATCTGGTACACGCCGTAGCCGCGATACTGCGCGTAGCGGTTGCTAGAAGGAGAAGACTGATGAGAGTTTGGAGTTTGACCGTGGCCCCGTTGGCGGGGCTGGCCTGTTGTATCTCGCACTGGTTCCGGCGAACCTGTCCGCTCAGGGACCCGAGACCTACCACGTCACCGAGGACGACTTCGTCGAGGAGAGAGTTTATTCGCCCTACGCCGGTCGGGCCTACGCCGACGAAGTGTTCTTCGGCGACATGCATTTTCACACTGACCTCTCTTTCGACGCGGGGCTCATTGGAACCACACTGGATGCGCACAGCGGGTTTCGGATGGCGCGGGGCGAGAAAGTGATTTCCAATACCGGCCAACCCGGGCAGCTGAAACGGCCTTTAGACTTCCTGGCAATCACGGATCATGCCGAGATGATCGGACTTGCGCCCGCGATCCGAGAATCGAGCCCGGTCAGGAAGGCCGCATGGAAGCGGTGAGGGATGTGGTTGACAGGGGAACAACGGGCGTAAACCCGTTCGGCTCCGACGATCTAACGCGGTCGATTTGGGGGCAGTTCATAGACATCGCGGATCAATACAACCAACCCGGTCGCTTCACCGCGATGATCGGTTTCGAATGGACGTCAACCCCCAATGGCGACAATCTCCATCGTGTCGTCGTGTTCAGGAATGGCGCCGACAAGGCGGGCCAGACCACGCCATTCTCGTTGTTTGACAGTGATGACCCTGAGGACCTATGGGCGTACCTTTCGGCCCATGGGGAGAAGACAGGGGGGCAGGCCATTGCCATTCCTCACAACGGCAACCTCAGCAATGGCCTGATGTTCTCCGACAAGATCCACTCCGGCGAGGCGATGGACCGCGCGTATGCCGAAGCACGGATTCGCTGAGAGCCCATCATGGAGATTTCGCAGATCAAGGGTGATGGCGAGACCCACCCGTTGCTCTCGACGGAGGACGAGTTCGCGGACTATGAAACCTGGGACGTCAGCAATATCGATGGGTCGGCGCCCAAGGAAGACTGGATGCTGCAGTACGAGTACGGCCGCTCGGCGCTCAAGCTAGGGCTCAAGCTCGGCCAGGAGCTCGGTGCCAATCCCTACAAGTTCGGACTGACCGCAGCCAGCGACGCACATACTGGACTCGCGACGACACGGGAGGAGAACTACTTCGGCAAATACGCGCAGACCGAGCCCTCCCCGGATCGCCACAATAAGGAAGTGATTCCTGCCGATGACCAAGCACTGAGAGTGATGACCTCTCAGGAAGTGGCCTCCGGGCTGACGGCTGTCTGGGCTCGAGAGAACACGCGTGAGGCGCTGTTCGATGCGATGAGGCGCAAGGAAGTCTATGCGACCACCGGCACGAGAATCAGAGTACGGGTCTTCGGCGGGTGGGATTTCGAGGCCGACGAAGTGGTGCGGCCTGACTTCGTTTCCCAGGGCTACCGGCGTGGCGTGCCGATGGGTGGCACTCTTTTCGAAGCGCCCGATGGTGGAGCCCCGAGTTTCATGATCCGTGCTCTGCGCGATCCGGATGGTGCCAATCTCGATCGGATTCAAGTTATCAAGGGGTGGTTGGATTCGGATGGAGAGACGCACGAGCGGATCTATGACGTGGCGGTCTCCGACGGTCGCAGCCGGGAGCCCGTCGGCAACACGGTAGATATTGCCACCGCCACCTTTACCAACACGATCGGTGACGCGGTCATGGCCGCGCACTGGGAGGATCCGGACTTCGATCCCGGAGAGAGCGCCTTCTATTACGTGCGTGTGCTCGAGATTCCAACGCCCCGTTGGACCACGTACGACGCCGCGTTTTTCGGGATCGACCTCCCGGACATCGTGCCGCCGACGATTCAAGATCGCGCCTACACGTCGCCGTTCTGGTACACGCCGTAGCCGACTCGTGAGCGACAGAACTGACGAGAGAAGGGTGAAGCTTCATGCGTGAAACACGACGGGAACTACTACGTAGAGCGGCGATCTTCATGCTCGTCACCGTTGCCGCGATCCCGATCGCGGCGCAAGAGGATGTCGGCTGGCCGCGCGAGTTCACCGCTCCGGGGGGAGCCCGCGTGGTCATCTTCCAACCGCAGGTGGACGCTTTGGAAGGCGATCGGCTCACCGGCCGCGCCGCCGTCGCGGTAACGCTCGCCGATGAGGACGAGAGGGTCTTCGGCGCGGTCTGGTTCGATGCCCGCATCCTTACCGACCGTGACACCCGCACCGTCGCCATCCTCGAAGTCGAGATCCCACGCGTGCACTTCGCCGACGCGACAGACGAGGATCAGGAGACCCTTACCGATTTGCTCGAGACGGAGGTCCCCCGGATGGATCTGGACATCTCTCTCGATCGGATGCTGACTTCCCTCGGTGTTTCAGAAACTCGCCGTTCGGCTGCAGAAGGCTTGAACAACGAGCCTCCGGAGATCCTCTTCGCGACGACGCCCACGGTATTGGTCTTCATCGACGGCGAGCCGGTCCTGCAAGAGATCGAGGGGACGAACTTACGCCACGTTGGTCAACTCTCCGTTCGTCATCGTCAACGACCCCGGGACCGGGCGTTTCTATCTGCACGCCGGACACGACACCTGGTACCAGGCGAGCGATGCGCTCGGCCCCTGGCGGATAGCCCCGCAAGTACCAGAGACGATCACCCGGTTCATCCCCGAGGAGGAAACGGAGGCGGGCCGTGGAGCTTCGTCGCGCCGGACGAGCTCCCGGAGAGCTTCCTGGCAATCGAAGCCGACGGTGACATGGCCCATCTGCGGGCATCGGTCGCGGGCACCGAGGAGGCGGAGGAGTCCCGTCTTGGAGGCTCAGATTCCTCAGACTGCAGCGATCCGGCGAGACGCCACCATCGACGTGGAGTACGACGGCCAGCCTCAGAGTAACTCCTCTCCGTGGCCCGTCGTGACAAGCGTGTCGGAATGTTCCATCGTGAGCAGTCTTGAAAGGAGTGCGAAGCGATGGAAGCGAGGACAGCATTTCGTAGGCGAGCACGTGAAGAAAATCGTGGCCGCACAGGTCGAGGGCGGCGTTACTCGCGGGAACAACGTCGCGAAGCGGTGCTGTATCTGAATCAGATGAAGGATCAGGGCGCGAGCCTTGAGGGTGTCGCGAGGGGGCTCGGGGTGAGTGGCTGGAGTCTATCTCGATGGAATCGAGAGGAGGCTATGAGGGGTATCGTTCGGCGTGTCGAAGTCGTGGAATCGGAAAAACGCACGGAGATTACGCTGGTAACCCCGCGAGGGTATCGAATCGAGGGTCTGTCGGAACAGCGGCTGCTGCGGCTTGTTGAGCAGCTGGGATGAAGTGGAATAGCCGTCGGGTGTCGGCGTGGGCGTACGCGGCGCCGGCGGATCTCCGCAAGGGTTTTGACGGTCTGTCGGCGCTGGTGATGAACGAGCTTGGTCGTGACCCGCTGAGCGGTGAGCTGTACTTGTTCGTCAGCCGCAACCGAATCCGCGCGAAAGTTCTGCACTGGGACGGGACCGGACTGTGCGTCTACGCGAAACGTCTCGAAGAGGGAAAGTTCGCATGCCTGTGGTCCAGCGGTGACGGCGAGCCAGTGCGACTGACGACGACAGAGTTGTCGTTGTTTCTGGAGGTGAGCCGGTTGGTCGGAAAAATATCTTTGTCACCTCCTGAAATGAAGCATTTTTCACTTGCCGTGAGATCGTCTCTATGATCTAATCGTATTCCGTGGTTCGCATAAAAAACGAACACGACCTCGAAACACTCCGCCAGATAACTCTCCTCGTTGATAACGAGAACCAGCGCCTCGTCAATGAAAACGTTCGTCTGCGAGTGGAACTGGCGAGACTCCATGGTGTGCCGGAAACGGAGCAACTTGAACTGTCGGTTCTCAAGCAACTACAGGAAAAGCGAGAGAGCATTTTCCGCATCGACGAAAAGCGGACCCGGAAGAAAACGAAGGCTAAAAAGAACAAGAAGAAAGGGCACGGCCCGCGCGAACAGCCTCATCTTCCCGTGGTCGACAAAGTAATCGAACTCGCCGAGACAGAGAAAAAGTGCTCGGTGTGCGACGGCGAGCTGGGCGAGATGGCGGGTCAATACGAGGAATCGGAAGTGGTGACGGTGGTGAAGCGGAGCTTCGTCATCGAACGGCATTTGCGGAAAAAGTACCGCTGCCGATGTAACGCGAACGTCGTCACCGCACCGGCGGCGACGAAGCTTCAGCCCGGAGGCCGCTACTCGGTGGAGTTCGCGACCGAAGTGGCCATCAGCAAGTACCTGGACCATATGCCTCTCGAGCGCCAGGTTCGGATGATGCGCCGCGAAGGGCTAGATATCGACAGCCAGACGCTGTGGGACCAGCTGAACGTACTGGCACGTCATCTGAATCCGGTGTACGACGCTCTGGGAGAGAAGGTTTTGGAGTCACCCGTCATCCACGCCGACGAAACGCGGTGGCCTCTGATGGGCTCGATGAAGAAGTCGGCGGGCACGGTGTGGGGCGTTTCGAGTCCGGACATCGCGTACTACCGAATGCTGCAGACGAAATCGACGGAAGATGGCCAAAAGGTGCTGGGGACCTACTCCGGCATCGCGGTTGTGGACGGCTACGCGGTGTACGAGGTGCTAGCTCGTGCCGGTCCAGACGGCTACGCGGCTCGTGCCGGTCCACAGTTTCGTCTCGCCCACTGCTGGGCGCACGTGAAAAGAAAGTTCGACGAAGCCAGCGAGCACTACCCGCAAGCTTGCTCCGAAGTGCTTCGTTTGATCGGAGAGCTGTACGAAGTCGAACGCGAGGTCCCGGGTCCGTTTCCCGGCGATGAAAAAGCTCAGAAACTGAGACTTCGTTTACGCAAGCAACGTTCGCAGCGGATCTTGAAAGCGATTCGGCAATGGGGCGAGAGCCAAAGAGGATTGCCGCGAAGCGACTTCGGCAAGGCGGTCCGCTACATGCTGGAGAGATGGGAGACACTCACGCTGTTCGCCGAAAACCCTCTCGTCTTGGCTTGACAACAATCACGCCGAGCGCGCCCTAGGGAACCTGTCGTCGGTCGCAAAAATCACTACGGCAGTCGAACGAAACGCGGAACCGACGTCGCAGCGCTGTTCTACACCCTGTGCGAGACCGCGAAGCTTCAGAACGTCGACCCCAGGGCCTACATGCTCGAAGCGGCCTACGCCGCCATCAACCAGCCAGGAACCGTGTTACTCCCCGACGCCCTACGCGACAACTCCGCTGCGTAGCTTCTCCTCCGAATCGCGACGTTCCAACCCGCTCCAGTGGGGCACGGCGAGGAGTTACAAAAGTGTAGCCCTCTGCGATTTCCTCCGGCGGATAGAGGGACAGCCTGTCCGGCTGCTGGATCCATCGCCGCGTGATCACGAGCTCTTCGTAGTATGGGCGATTCCCGTCGTGCGCGATGACGGTAGCGCCCTCGTGGACATAAGCGCGCATGCCTCCTATGTGGTCCCAGTGATGGTGCGTACTCACTAGTGGACTGTAACAACTGAACGTTTAGTGGTTTTAATGCGTCGTGACGGATCGTTGTAGGTCCACTTCACGGGCTTGGGGTCTTCGTTGTACTTGCGAATGTAGCGCATGATCTTGCGGGTCAGGTCGTGGGTTGACGTGAACACGCCTCGATGGATCAGGGCACGCTCGATCTTGGAGAACCAGAGTTCGATTTTGTTCAGCCAGGAGGAATATGTGGGTGTGAAGTGGAGTCGGACTTTTGGGTTGGCCTCGAGGAACTGTGCGACCTTGGCGGTCTTGTGAGCCGACAGATTGTCGAGGATGACATGTATTTCGCGCTTTCGCTTGTGGCTCGCAACCAGCTGCTCCAAGAAGGCGACGAACTCCTGGCTGGTATGGCGGCGGACAGTCTTGCCCAAAACCACCCCCGTCTTCGTGTCGAAGGCGGCGTAGAGAGAAAGCGTTCCATGCCGGACGTACTCGAAACCGTGTCGCTCGGCCCGCCCGGGAGACAACGGCAAGATCGGGTCCCGTCGATCCAGGGCTTGGATCGCCGTTTTCTCATCAATACAAAACACCGCAGCGTGCTGAGGTGGATTCATATATAGACCGATGATATCCGCTGCCTTCGTCTCGAAATCCGGATCGTTGGAGGCCTTGTAATGCTCAATTCGGTGTGGCTGGAGACCATGCTTTTTCCAAGTGCGAGCCACCATCATGTGATGGATTCCCAGCTTCTTCGCAAGTCGACGCGTGCTCCAGTGAGTCGAGCCGTCGGTCGGTTTTTTCTGCGTCCACGAAAGAATCCGTGCTTCCATCCGAGGCGTGAGCACTTGAATCGGACGCCCCTCGTGACGCGCGTACAGACCTGCCAGACGCTCCTCCAAGAATCGGCGTTTCCACTTGCTGATAAAAGGCGCCGTGCAGCCCACCGTCTGCTGCACCTGCGTATAGCTTGCACCGTCTGCCAGCAAGAGCAACATCCGAGCGATCCGCGCGTCATCCGCTCGACCGCTACGGCTCGAAACTCGTTTGCCAAGCTCCCTATGTTCCGCTTGAGTCAACACAACGGCTCTCCCTCGCATGAGAGAGATATTATAACTAAATATTTAAATGTTACAGTCCACTAGGAACCGAATCGGCTTGTTGGGAATCAATCTGGCGACTTCTTCAATCACCGCCAGGGACCGTTCCTCGTTCTGGGGGGCCTCGACGATGGCCGCGTATTCGAGGAACTCGACTGCCAAGCTGTTGTGAGACGAGCCTCCCAGATACCACACCCCTTCCGCTAGTTGTTGCGACTCCACACGGACCGGTGGGACGGTTGCTTCCCGTACCGCAGCGGGGACATCGAGTGCGGCGCCGCCCACGTTCACTTCAACGTTGGCTACGTTGAGGCCAAAGGAATGGTCGCCACCACTAACGTTCGGTTTCCGTTCGTTGTCATCGATGTCCTGGTGCTGATGGAAGGTGGGAAGCTTTACCCCACCGAAATCCTGATAGTTGGTGTAGACGTTTTCATAATACATGTCCCCGACCACGGGGTTGGGAACCCACGTCTGTACCCTGGCCACCAGGTTCTCACTGTTGATCGTGCCGTTCACCTGGTACTTGCCGAGCGCGGTAAACGAGACCACCGTTACCCTCTGGTCATACTCGTTTCGGGTGACTGCCGTTGGATTCTCCGCCGCCATGGCCGCTTTGAGGAAACCGTGCGGGGTGAGCCAGATCTCGAGCTGTCGTACCTCGGCCGCGGCCGGCGCGGGAATCACATTGTCTCCTCGCATGTTCCAGGCGTAGTTCCCGCGGACGAGGAATACCTGCCGCCGTTCCCCCTCGATCGGCGTTCTACCGCCGCCGCGGGCGGGATTGCTCCCCTGGATGAGAACCATTTCCTCTTTCGAAGATCGAGCCTCGAAGTCAATGGTTCGGGTGTAACTGGTCATTTGAAATCGTGGCCAATCCAGCTCCGGCCTGAAGTTCTGGCCCACCGCGCCTCTCCACCCGGTCCCGGAATACTGGATGGATTTCAAGTTGGTAGCACCCATGGCCGTTGCGGCGGCCTGCAAAACGCTCTGGGCATCCTGGGCGGCTGCCGTCCAGGCCATCAGCGCCTGTATTGCACAAAAAGCCAATAGTCTATGTCTCATGACTCCCCCTAGCAGCTGGCCATGACAATCAACGAATCGCGAATGAGCGGCGGTGCCAAACTCAGCCTAGTCAGACGTCGGGACGAGTCGCTCCAGCTCTTCGAACCAGTTAAGGACGAGATTGATTTGTTGCAGTCCGCCCGAGCTCTTCTCGGCTCGGATCATCACGAACCGGCCGTCCGGCGCGACGTCATAGCCGGTGACGGGATTAGCACCCGCAACGCCCGATCGATAAGGTCCCTCGAATAACAAAGTGGGGCTCTCCGGCGCAAGCCGCGGCTCCGTCGCGATGGCGACCGCCATCATCTTCTCTCCATTTCGGTAGAAGAGCTCCCGGCCGTCTTGTGACCACATGGGCTCCGTGCCACCCTCGGTCGATATCTGCAACTTGCCACCGGGGCCGGGAAAGGGGATGGCGTAGACCTCTGCGCGAAGGGAAGCGGGCACCTTCGGTGCCGCTGAGCGGTGTGGCTTCCAGATTGTCGAGGTGCCGGATGAAGAGCTGAGAATTCCCGTCGGGTACCCGCCCCACGAAAACCAGTGTCTTTCCGTCCGGAGAAGGCACCACCATCGCACCCCCTAATATGCTCTCGGACGGGGCTAGTGGACCGTAACATTTAAATGTTTAGTAGTAATATTTCTCTCATGCGAAGGGAGAGCCGTTGTGTTGACTCAAGCGGAACATAGGGAGCTTGGCAAACGAGTTTCGAGCCGTAGCGGTCGAGCGGATGACGCGCGGATCGCTCGGATGTTGCTCTTGCTGGCAGACGGTGCAAGCTATACGCAGGTGCAGCAGACGGTGGGCTGCACGGCGCCTTTTATCAGCAAGTGGAAACGCCGATTCTTGGAGGAGCAGCTCGATGAAACCGAAGTTCGCTAGAGCGTCCGTCATGGCGACCGCCCCCGCACAAAGGAGCATGATGTTCCAGGGCGCATGTTGGGCGACGTCCGCCCAGACGAGCGTCCCCTCGGCCACCGGTCCCACGGGAAGAACGAACAACAGGAAGAACACAATGGGCGGGACGACTCAGATGGGAAGCGCGGCCCTCACTTGCAGGCTAGCCGGACTTTCTGGACCGAGCAGCAAGACGACCGCGGTGGGCAACGCGAACAAGGCCAACATCACCAGGAACGCCAAGAGCGCGTTGACCTCGCCACGACGCCACTTGCCGAGTTTCGAAGCTTGCTCGCGGATGAAGTCTTCTCCGCCCGGGATGCTTGCCAGCTCGGGGGGAAAGAAGTAACGAAGCACCCCATAGAAGCTCACCAGCAGCAACAGGGAGAGCGGGAATCCCACCAGCATCCACTGGAACCAACCGATGCCTTGTCCGGTGATGCGCTCGGCGAGCGATGCAGCCAAGGCGTTGTGCGGGATCCCCACCAGAGTCGCCACGCCTCCCCCCTGGGCGGCGTACAGGGTCCCCAAGGCCGTCTTCCAGCGATAGAGTTTCGCGGATCGAGACCGCGGCGATGAGCTCGACCTGGTCTTCTGGATAGTCGGGAACTCCGGGACACACGATGGCCGCCCGGAGCCGACCTTCCACCAGGACCGGATAGCACCGCGCTTGGCAAGACTCCGCGTCGGGCGGGATCATCGCGTATCCCGAGCCCGCCCTCACACTCTTCCATCTTTGCAAGGCGTCCGGCTCATCGAGCTTCAGGTTGAGCGTTCCCGGATAAGGATCGAATCCCAGCAGGGTGAGGAACGCTTTCCGCACCCAGGGCAACTGAGTGAAAAGGGCACCGTGTGCGACGCCGGTGACGACTCGCCCGACTAGCGTCATTATGGAATTAGTGCGCGCTGGCGCCTCGCTCTTCGCTCGGCGCCCCGGTGTCGTCGGCCCATTCGGGCCGGGCTCGCTCCGCTCGCTCAAGGCTGCTCTCTCATCTCTTTGTAGACGGCCTGCTCGATGGCCTGCCACTCTTCGCGACGGTCGGAAATCCACTCGTAGCTGAGCTCCCGCACGTGGACCTCGGGCCAGGTCTGATCTTTTATTTCCGTCACCTCGAGGCTCATCATCGCGCTCTCGAAGGGCAGTGCTTCAAGACGCGGCTTCGCGAGAGCCGTCTTTCCCTTGACAAGAAAGACCTGATTCTGGGAGCCGATGATTTGGAGCGAAGCTCTGCGTTCCCGCTCCAGGTTGGATAACGTGGCACTTCCTTCGACTCCGAACCGCAGCGTCTTGCTGGACACTGCAACCGTCCATACGAAGGCCGTGGTCGGAAAACGATCTTCTCCGACCGTCACCAATAGACCGGCGCATCCACGTTGCAGCGCCTCGAATTGTACGTCGGATAGCTCGGTCGTCACCGGTGAGCTCATAGCGTCTCCTTTCTCTGAACCGATCGTGCTCGAACCACGACGATCTGTCTGAGCAAGATAGCGAAAAATAGAAAGATGCCGACTCCATCCGTGTAGATCCTGGCATCCATCAACGTCAATCCCGCCGTCACGACAAGGACTCGCTCCACCATGCCGAGACGGGAAGCGAGCCAGCCTTCGAGCGCGGCGGCGAGTCTCCACGGCGACTTCGATGCCGAGGCGATTCCTGAACTTGAAGCAATCGATAGACGATGCGAGGGAGCCTCTCGAGCTCAAGGCCACATCGCCCTCGCTGTGTTGGATCCCCTGGACATAGGCGTAGATAGACATGCCGATGGGGATCATCAGGGCGACGGTCGCGGTGTCGGAGACGAACATGGACACGAGCGCGGTGGTGAGCATGTAAACGAATACCAACCTGGGCGTGGACGCCGCGACTCCCGGCAGACCAAGGAACCAAAGGGAAAAACGCTTGGCCAAGCCGTGTTTTTGCATGGCGTAGCCGAGCATGGTCGTCCCCAGGATCCAGAAGAATATGTTTTGGCCATAGAGCGATGCGGTGGTGCCGGCGTTGGCCGCTCCAAGGACGGGGAAAACGACGAGAGGTAGAAGTGCGGTGACACCCAAAGGAATCGGCTGAAGCATCCACCACACGATGGCCCAAACAAATGTGGCCAGGGCCACCCGGCCTTCGTAGGAGAGCCCGCTCAGCCCGCTCAGATTGCCAAGGTAAAGAGCAGCAAAAGCGGCTGGGCCCGCAAGAAACCGAATCCACCAACCGGGAGCGACCATATCAGCACACGCATTCGGTCTTCGGTTCTGGGAGGAGATCCCGAGCCCGCCGGCCTAACGGCCGGTTCGGGCGAGCGAACGCACCCAGCCCTTCATTCGCGACTTCGCCTTTTCGATGTCTTTCGCCGAGAAGAAATCCTCCGGCCGGACCTTGTCGATGGGGTAGATCGGCCGCATGAAGTCGCTCTCGTATCCGAAGGGCACGGTGGCGTCGATCCCCATCCCACCCTCGAACTGAGTGTTGGAGGCTGTCCATTCTTTTTCCCCGGCCGTCATCCGCTCCGCGGGCATGAAGGTTTGCCCTCGTCCGCCGGGCAGTGGATTGATGATATCGGTCTTGGGATTCACCCGTGTCGTGAGACACCACATGAGATCGTCCATGTCGTAGGGATCGGTGTCCTCGCTGACCGCGATGCAAAGCCGCATCCCCTGCGAGCACGAGAGCAGAGCGGCCATGAAATTGCGCTGCCAACCTTCGTCGATCTTGTTCCGCTTTTTCACCTGGATGATGGCGCCCCCCCAGTCGGTCATGCAGTACGGAATGTTGACGTCCTGGATGAGGCCAGGCTGCAACCGTTCGCAGAGCTCGAACATGGCCGACTCGCGCACCGTCGAGTCGATATTGTGGCAATCGAGCATGTGCACGCCAAGGGCGAAGATGATGGGTTTCGTTTCGGGCTTCCGCATCGTTACCGCGGTCACATGAAACGTCGGCGCCTTGTAGGACTTGCCCATGTAGCCCGCCCACTCGGGGTGAAAGTGGTAACGGCCTTGCACGTTCGCCTCTTCGGCCTCCTCGGTCTCGAAACGCCGGTCGCGGGGGTTGACGTAGCCTTCCATGACCAACTCGCAGTCGGCCAAGGCCGTCGCGTCGACGGTACGCGCCTTGACGAGACGAACAGGGTTTCCTTGTACGGCGCCCGCGATCCCGATCTCGTCACAGCCCTGAGGCAGGATCACGTAGTCGAAACCCGCTCCCGCGAGCAACGTGCACGCCGGCGGGACTCCGAAGCACATCGTGATGGGAACCGGCTCGTCATCCTTGTAGTACTTCGACACGACCTGCCACATGTGCGAGCCGGGCGAGATCTGAAACGTGCCCACGTTGCCCCAACGGAAGTTCATGCGGTTGTATCCGAGATCGGTGCCACCACCGAAGTGCTCGCCGCTGACCACGCGGATGCCGGAGCCGACGGTGAGCTCGGGCTCGTACTCGGTGTGTCGGATGGCGACCACGAGCTCGTTGACATCCTTGGGGTTCTCGATCACGTGCTCCTGACAGGGAGCTTGGTCCTGGGAGACCTCGACCGGCTTCAAGGGATGCGTGAGAGCATGGGCCAGGCTGCGCGTGCGCTCGGTGTCGTCCTTCCAGCCAAACATCTTGTTGATGATGTCGATGTCGCCGAAGAGATTCGTCACCACCCGATGGTTTGGCTTTCCCTTGACGTTGTTGAACAAGATCGGACAACCGCCATCCAGGTGTTTTTGTAACCCGGTGATCTGGAGATTGGGATCGACTTCCTTGTCGGTCTCGATGAGCTGCCCCTCGGATCTGAGCCACTCCAACGTGTTTCGCAGATCCGCGACGGCCTCGGCCGGCGGACGGACAGTCTCTCTAGCGATTGCGCTCATGAACGTTTTCTCCTTTCGGCTTCTTCAACCTCTTCATCGGGCGCTCGGTCGGGAACCCGGACTTGTAACCGCTTTCCGTTGACGATCGCGAAACCACCCGGAAATCTCAACGTGCGTTCCGAGCCAGGAATGCGAACATCCTGCCAGAACTTACGTTCTTCCAGCTGGGGATCTTGAAGGATTTCCTTCGCCGTGGCTACCGGATAGCCGAGCATGCCGCGATCCATCACTCTCTCGTAGAATTGGTGCTTAGTGATGGTCGCCATGAAGGAAAGGATAGGTGTCTCCAACTTATCGATTTTTTCCTGGGTCAGCTCGGGAACGGTGAACGTACTCCAATCCATTTTCTGAAGCCAGTCGGGAGCCATGTCCCTCTCCGCCATCCATGTGACGAGCTCTCGGTTCGTGTGACGTCCGGCCGGCCCCCCGTAGATAATGAAGTTGATCCACCCATCCTGGCACGGCCACATGACTCGCATACGGGCACCGGTGAGGGTGCGGCCGGTCATGAAGATACCGGAACGTTCCGGATTGACGCGGTTGAGATCCCAATAAATAGGAGCGTGGGCGACCGCAGCCATGGCGGCGACTTGAGCCGAAACGTCGACCCGCTGTCCCTGCCCGGTCATGGTTCGGTGCAACAGCGCGGTGAGAGCGCCCATCGCCGCTTCCACTCCAACCCACATGGGTGCGGCGGGAGCGGTCACCCTCATGGGCTCGCCGCCCTCGTCTCCGGTCAACGACATCACTCCCCCGAGAGCCATGATCTCGAGATCGGACGCCACGAAATCGCGGTAGGGACCGTCTTGCCCGAATGGAGTCATCGAGACAAAGATGAGACCGGGGTTGTCTTTCCGGAGCGCCTCGTAGCCGAGATCCCATTCGTCGAGCTTGCCGGGGGGAAACGTCTCTAGAACAAAGTCGGCGTCCCCGGCCAGGGTGCGGAACCCATCGCGGCCCTCATCGGTTTCGAGATCCAGCTGGATCTCACGCTTGTTGATGTTGCAAGCGAGCCAGGACAGACTCTCCTGCAGACGATCGCCGTCGCTGACCTGTGGAGGCCATTGTCGAGAAGGATCCCCTCCGGGCGGCTCGACCTTGACGACGTCGGCTCCCAGATCTCCTAGAATCTTCCCGGTCAGGAAACCGAGCGGTCCGGTCGCGTCCAGCACACGATACGGTTCCAGCATCATCGTCACGAGAACACGCCCTGCTTCTCAAGCTCTCGATAGTCTTCCGGATCGAGACCGAGCCAGCCGCAAAAGATCTCCGCGTTGTGTTCCCCGAGGCAAGGGGCGGGCTTGCGGACGTGTCCGGGAGTCTCTGCGAGCCGAAAGGATCCCATCCGGTAGCGATGCTCTCCCATCTCGGGATGCCGCTGCTTCTGCCAGATGTCGCGGGAAACGATCTGCGGATCGGTAAAGAGCTCTCGCATGGAACGGACGACGGCTGCATGAACTTTGGACTTCTGCAGTCGATGCATGAGTTTCTCCGCGTCCTCATCGCGCGTGCATTGGGAAATCAAGTCATTCAACTCGGTTTCGTGCGCCCGTCGCTCGGACGCCGTGGAGAACCGCGGATCCTTGCACAAAGCCGGCAGGCCGGCGGCGTAACAGAACTGCTGCCACTCCTCCTCGTCCCAGCAGCTGATCACGCACCAACGTCCGTCTCGACACGGGTAGCAGCCGTGCGGGACGGCGACCGGATCGCGATTGCCGTTGCGGCGTGCGACGTTGCCGTTGGCCGCGAAGTCGAGCAATGGTGCGGCGACGAACTGAAGCCCCGCCTCGTACTGCGATAGGTCGATGTGGGCACCCTCCCCCGTTCGGCGCTGGTGATCGAGCGCTGCCAGAACGGCGATCCCACCGTAGGCGACGGCAATGAGGTCGATATACGGTCCGTAAATGAACAGTGGCGGGCCGTCCGCGCGGCCAATGAGCTCGCTGAATCCGCTCAACGAAGACAGCTGCGAACCGAATCCGGGATGATCGGCGTAAGGGCCGGTTTGACCCATGTTGCTGGTGCTCAGCAGGACTAGTCCCGGGTTCCGCTCATGAAGCTTTTTGTACCCGAGACCCAATCTGGCCATCACGCCAGGACGCATGTTCTCGATGACGAAGTCCGATTTCTCGACGAGTTGATGCGCCAACGCCAGCCCCTGCGCATGCTTCAGATTGAGTGTGACGCCGTACTTCGAGTCGTTCCAAAAAGCGAACGCACCCGCACGGTTCAACCCTGCCTTGTCGTCCTTGAACGGAGGGTAGTGCGTGCGGAGCCCGTCGGGGCGCTGCACCGACTCTACATGAATGACCCGGGCACCGAAGTTCGCAAGATACTTGCCGATTCCCGGACCGGCCGCGAAACTACCGAACTCGACACCGGTGACTCCTTCAAGAGCGTCGCTCATTCTCTACTGACCGCTGCCGACTTCTTCTTTTTTCGACCCGATCGACATGACGCCGTCCCAGCGCGGTGCTTCGTCCAAATGGATCCCCAATTGATCCAGCAATCGCATCGCGGTTTGGTCGACGATTTCCTCGATGGTCTGCGGACGATTGTAGAAAGCCGGGACCGGTGGGGAGATGACGACTCCCATCCGCGACAGCTTCAACATGTTCTCAAGGTGCACGTCGCTGAGCGGTGCCTCCCGAACGACCAGCACGAGCTTGCGGCGCTCCTTCAAGATCACGTCGGCCGCCCGGTGAACGAGGTTGTCGCTTAGTCCGGTAGCAATGGCGGCGAGCGTTTTCATGCTACAGGGAGCGACGATCATGCCCGAGGTTTGAAACGAACCGCTCGAGATCTTGGCACCCTGGTCGTTCTCGGCACAGATGTGAGTCGCCATTCCTTGCACCTGCTCGACCGTGTATGGCGTCTCGTGGATGAGCGTTCGGGCACCCCACTTGCTCACCACCAGATACGTCTCGACATCCGTCTGGCGGAGCATCTGCAGGACGCGGACCCCATAGATCGTACCGGTCGCTCCGGTGATGGCGACGACGAGTCGGCGGGGCGCGGATTTCGTCATAGGCTCCTCGAAGTCATTCGAAAAGAATCTTGCCCCACTTCTCCTCCACGGCGCGCCGGACCTCAGGGCTGGATTCGGCGACGGGCGGAAACTCCCCAATCCATTCGTACGGCCGACAGGCATCGATGACGGCGCGGGAGCTGTGGCCCTTCTGCCCCTTTGGAATAATGGGATCCAAGGCACCGCTCCAACTACGTCGTATGATCTCGATGTCTTGCTCGGGATTCGAACGCGTAGCGACTGCCCAGAGCACGTCGTTGGTATTCGTCACATCGATATCGTCATCCACTACGACAACGTAGCGGCCGAGGTAAGTAACCACCGGCATGGCAATAAGCAGCTATCATGCCCGCTTGACGCGCGTGGCCCGGATACCGCTGCTTGATGGAGACGAACGTCAGAAGCCGGCTTCCGCCCGACTCGTGGCACCACACACCGCGCACGTCGGGCACGCCCGCCGCTTCGAGCTCCTGCCACACCATCGCTGCGCGCATGAAGCACCGCATGTAGTTGAACTCGCACGGCGGACGAGTCGGTGGAGCTCCGAGAAGGATTGGATCGTTTCGGTGATAGAGCCCGTTTGACCTTCATGATCGGCTCGTGTCGCATAGCACTCGCGTAGTAACCGGTCCACTCGCCGAATGGCCCTTCCTCGCGCGTCTCACCGGGGAGCGCTTCCGCTTCGATCACGATCTCCGCGTGCGCGGGGATGGGCAGCCCAGTGTAGTCGCCTTCGATGACCTGAACAGGACCACCTTGCAGTCCGCCCACCCATTCGTACTCCGAGACGCCGTGAGGAACCTCCATCCCTCTCGCCAGGTAAATCAGAGGATCTTGCCCGAAAGAGACGGCTACTTTACAGGGTTCCCCGGGCGAAGTATTTTTCCCGCATGATGCGACCCTGCTTGCCGGGCGAGATGTAGAAACCCAGCGTGTCCTCGTCGTGGATCATCACCCGGTAAACTTCGTCGCCATACCACGACGAGGACACAAAATGGCCTCGAGCCTTAGGCAACGATCCACTGATACAGGGCACTAGTATTCGTCGCCCGGTTACGTCGCGGCAAGGTCCTCGGATCCCTTCTCCGGGGAAAGGTATGACCATTGACGGAGTACCATCGAAACGCGTTGTCTGTCAAGGCGTTTCTCGCGTTGGGGGTACTCGAAAGAGGCTTGACGGAAGGATGGCGGCGACCCATACTCGCCGCATGTGTGCGGCGGATGGCGCTCGCAAGAAAAGAGCCCGTGGTCCGGCCGAGCCCAAACGACCCCGCGTCTCGGAGTCCATCGCGGCACGTATTAAGGAAGATATCTCCGAGCGGAAGCTGGCACCGGGCCAAAAACTGCCCTCCGAAAGAGACCTGGCGCAGCAGCTCAAGACCAGCCGCGTGTCGGTAAGAGAGGCCTACCGGACCCTCGAAGGATTGGGGCTGATTCGAATCCGTAGGGGCACCGACGGGGGCGCCTTCATTGCGGACTTCGGTCACGAGACGATGACGGACTCCCTATCCCTGATGCTCCATCTCGGCAAGACGACCCACCAGGAGCTGACCGAGGCACGCCTACTCATCGAGCCACCCATTGCTCGGTTCGCCGCCAGCCGCGCCACGAGCGAAGACATCGAGGCCTTGCGCGCTCTCATCGGCCGACAGGTCGAAGCGCTGCGGGGAAACGAGAACCCGCAACGCTACGAGCTCCAGTTCCACCGGTTGCTCGGCGAATGCGCGAAGAACCTGCCTCTCAAGATCATGATGAACTCGGTCGCCGATCTCACCCTAGAAGCCATCTCCGACATCGACGTGTCCCACGACACACGCGAGAACGTCATCGTTTTCCATCGGCAGATCCTGGCGGCGATCGAGCGACGGGACGAGGAGGCCGCCTACCAGCTCATGCTCGAGCACGTGCTCGACGTCCAATCGAGATTGGGCAAGAGCTTTTCTGAACGGCTTGCCGTCTCGAGCGTGACCAAGCCCGCGTTGAAGAACGGGTAAGCGGGACCCCTCGGTCTCTAGCTGGGGAACTCGATGTACCTGGTTCCACCGACAGGTTTTGAAACAGATGCGACGTCTCGTTCCGCCCGACGAGCTGGAGAAGGTAGCGGAGTACACCGTCTCTCGCGTGAAGCTGGGGGTGTACGGGGCAGGGGTCGGGATTCTGCTGGGCGTCGTCAATGCGTTTCTCGACGTCGACTTCACCCCCCGGCCCGCACTCATCGGTTGGCTGGTGGCGGCTATTGTCCTGGTTACGGAACGTCGCGCGAAACGGAAAGAAGCTGAAAAGGAAAGGAAAGAGAAAGTGTCATGGCCGTAATGGGGCCAAGGACTACACAGGCGCCAAACGGGAGACGGTGAGCCATGGCGAAGTGAAAGCGGGCGGCCCATACCCCGAGCCTCTGTGCCAAGGCAAGCTCTATGACACCCAAGCTCCGAGAAAGGATGTGGAGCTGAAAGCTCAGCCCCCGATCCAGGCGACGGTATACGAACGCCAGATGCTGCGATGCGCAGGTTGCCAGAAGACGTTCACCGCGCCGCTTCCGCCTCAGGCTGGAGCAAGCAAGTACCATCCGAGTGTGGATGCGGTCGTTTCGGTATTGCGCTACGCCATGGGCATGCCTCATCATCGCCTGGCGCAGTGGCAGAAGTGGGCGGGGGCCTCCACGCAGTTCGAACGCGCCGAAGCAATGGCCAACGCCGTGTTGCCGGTTTTTCGCCACATGGAAACACTCGCCGCGAACCGGCCTCTGGTTCACAGTGACGACACCGGAGTTCGGATTCTCACATTGATGGCGGAGAACGAGACTTTAGCTCAAGGCGAGCGAACGGGCATCTTCACCACGGGCATTGTTGCCCGTGGCTTGGACAAAACGCTTGCTCCGATCGTTCTGTACGCGAGCGGACGACGTCATGCGGGCGAGAACATGGACCAGCTGTTGAATCAGCGCACGGTCCAGGCAAGCAAGGTCATCCATATGGCCGACGCCTCTTCGATGGCGCCGCGTTCACCGCTGCGGATCACTGCCAAGTGTATGGTGCATGCACGCCGCTACTTCATCGAAGCCGAGCCCGCCTTTCCTGAGCACTGTGACCGGGTGCTCGAGGACATCGCAGCCATCTACCGCAACGACGACGACACACGCGGCATGGACCCCGATGAGCGACTTGCCTATCACCAACAACACAGCCGGCCGATAATGGATGCGCTCTATAAGTGGATCGAAGAGCAGTTCCGCGAGCGTGTGGTTGAGCCCAACAGCCGCCTCGGCAAAACCTTTTCCTACGTCAAGAATCACTGGCAAGGGCTAACCCGGTTCCTCGAAGTGCCGGGTGTGCCCCTCGACAACAACGTTAGCGAACAGGAGCTGAAGCCCTCACAACGGCATCGTAAGAACTCACTGTTTTTCAGGACACAGGCTGGCGCCGATGTCGGCGACGTGCTCCTGAGCATGATCCGGACCTCGGTAAAAAACAGTATCGACCCGGTGCACTACCTGACGAACATCTCCATGCACGCCCAAGACGCTAGAGCCGCACCCGAGTCGTGGCTGCCTTGGAGCTATCAGGAAACGTTGAACAGGCTCAACTGACCCGACGCCACGCCTCCGCCATTCCCGCCCGCAACGGAAGTCCATTGTAGATTAGCACCGCCAATTGCTCGGCGGGCAGCGCCGCAACTCCATCCGTGGTATGACGCGGCCACCACTGCAGACGGCCCTTCGAAAAACGCTTCTGAAATAACCAAAACCCCTGTCCGTCGTACACCAAAAATTTGAGCGCCGTGCCTGAACGATTACGAAAAACGAATAACGTGCCGAGGAACGGATCGAGCTGGAATTGTTGTCGGCACACGCAAGCCAAAGAATCGATACCCTTGCGGAAATCAACCGGCTCGCAAGCCACCAATACCTTCAGTTGAGGAACGATCTGGATCATGTGTGAGTGCCGTTGCCGAGCGCGCCGACCACGAAGCGACAAACAGATTCGACCAGCTCATTCTCTCCCTCGCGATTCGACGTTACGACCGTCAGGCTCCCCGATGCGCTCTCTACCGTCAGACGGCACATCGTTCCTTCACCCTGAACCGAGTTCAGCGGAGGCGTCATCATGCCGCCCGACAAGCCCATCCCATGCGCCAGCTCCACGAACGCAGTCCGACTCGGAGCTATCGCGCTCACCTGCTCCGTTCCACTCCGTCCAGGCTTCTTGCTCAGGGAGCCTACTCCAGAAACCCTTCGTTGTCCTCCCTTGAGACGTTTGGCGCTCACAACCGCTCCATGAGTCTTTCGGACCTTCTTGAATCGCGCCGAATTCAAGCGGAGATGACGGCAGATCGCGCTCGGCGTATACCGATCCAGCAGCCCCACCGCCGCATTCCACAACTCCTCCGGGATCAAACGTCCGTGTGGCTTCGACCTCCATGATTCGAACTGTTTCTCAACCTCTGAAAGTCCCGCTTTCCTCGAGCGCATCGATTTGACCTCCTTGATGGATCTCTGCGCTCAGATTACAGATCCCACCTAGCAAGGTCACGCATTGGTACCGCAAGGACACGTTGCAATCGCCGTCGCCCCTTTTCTCTTCCTGGACATCGCCTTCGTGGCGCTCTACGCGGCGGGATTCCTCAAACTCTTTTCCGCCCTTTGCTTTGGGATCAACACTCTGGGCGCGACCGGAGATCTGTGGATCATCGGTAAAGTCCTAGGCCATGAACACGGGACCTACGTTCAGGATACGAAGACGGGCGTGGAGATCTGGAAAGCGGTTCAATGAAGCAGTCACTGGAAAATACTCTCGCTTACCTCGAGAGCCATAACGTGATGACGTTGGCCACCCATGGGCCGGAAGGTCTATGGGCGGCGGCGGTCTTCTATGTGAGCGACGGTTTCAAGCTGTTCTTCTTGTCGGCACCGACCACCCGCCACAGCCGCAACCTCGCGGAGAATCCACACGTCGCGGCAACGATTCAGGAGGATTATCGGGATTGGCTGGCGATCCGGGGGATCCAACTCGAAGGAACCTGCCGGCAACTCGATGGCGAACAACAATCCAACGCAAGGGCGCGGTACGAAGCCAAGTTCCCTATTGTGGGAGAGGACGCGCCGCTCCAAATCGCCCAGGCCTTGGACAAGGTCGCCTGGTACGAGGTGACGCCGGAACGGGCTTTCTTCATCGATAACTCGGTGAGTTTAGGGCACCGCGACGAGATCGCGTTGGGCGATCTTGCTTAGCTACCACGGAAACGATGCTTCGGTCGACTTCAAGAGGCCTGGCGAATAGAATTGCTCTACTAATCATGGCGGACGAAAAACGCGGAAGGATTCGAATGAGGCCAGACATCGGAGGAAAAGATGGCAACCTCGGTTGAAGCCAAGGTGCGACTCCATGAGCCGCACGTCGACCTTCGCGACTGGCTCACGATGGTCAACGCAATCGGAGAGCTCACGAAGATCGAGGGAGTCGACTGGAACTTGGAGATGGGCGCCGTCGCCGAGATGATCTACCACGCCCGCCCGGAGAACCCGCCTGCCCTTCTCTTCGACGAGATCCCAGGATACCCCAAGGCGTTCCGCGTGCTTGCCGGCATGACCAATTCGCCGCGTCGGTTAGCTCTGACCTTGGGACTCCCCGACGCCCGGCACGGCATGGACGTGGTCCGCGCCTACCGCGACCGCATGAAGACATTCCAGCTCATCGAGCCCAAGAAGGTCGACAGTGGGCCGGTCATGGAAAACGTCATCCCAGACGAGGAAGTTGACGTCCTGAAATTCCCGGCACCGTTCCTCCACGAGAAAGATGGTGGACGCTACATTGGTACGGGCGATCTGATCATCATGCGGGATCCCGAGGATAACTGGGTCAACATCGGGACCTACCGCGTCATGGTCCATGACAGCAACACTGTCGGTTTGTGGATGTCGCCGGGTAAGCACGGCCGACTCATCCGCGAGAAATACTTCGCAAACGGTAAACCCTGCCCAGTCCTCATCAGCATCGGTCACGATCCTCTACTGTTTCTCTCCTCTGGCAACGAGGTCGAATACGGCACATCGGAGTTTGCCCACGCCGGCGGCCACCGCGGACGGCCGATCGAGATTGTCGAAAGCGAGCTCTTCGGATTGCCGATGCCCGCGCACGGCGAGATCGTTCTGGAAGGCGAGATCCTGCCCGATGATGTCCGGCCGGAGGGACCCTTCGGGGAGTGGACCGGTTACTACGCGAGCTCCGTGCGGCCCGATCCGGTGGTCCGGGTACGCCGCATCTACCACCGGAACGATCCCATCCTGACCATGGCCCGGCCCGGCCGCCCACCATCCGACTATTCCTTCAGCAAATGCGTGATCAAGTCCGCAATGATATGGGATGAGGTCGAGAAGGCTGGGCTACCCGGCGTCCAGGGCGTGTGGTGTCACGAGGCCGGGGGCGGCCGCCTCTTCAACATCATTTCGATCAAACAAGCGTATCCCGGGCATTCGAAGCAGGCGGCGATGCTGGCCTCCAATTGTCACGCCGGCAACTATCTCGGCCGCTTCGTTGTGGTCGTAGACGAGGACATCGACCCCACCAACACGTTCGACGTGATCTGGGCGATCGCATCCCGTTGTGATCCGGATGAAGATCTGGACATCGTTCGCAAGGCTTGGAGCGGTGCCCTCGATCCGCGCAAGCGCGTGGGCGACAACTTCAATTCGCGCGGCATCCTCGATGCTTGCCGACCCTTCGATTGGATCGACGAGTTTCCCCCGGTCGCCGAGTCGAGTCCCGAGCTCAAGGCCAAAACGCTGAAAAAGTGGAGCCACTTGATCTCGTGACGGAGGTATCCAAGGATCAAACGCAAAACGGATTAACGAACAAGCTCAAGCCCTTCGCATTCTACGTCTTCCTCGTACTGGCCAGCGGCGCCCTTTGTTACTACCAGAAAGGCGATCTGGAATTCCGGCGCGTTTTCGCGGAAGGGGCCGGCATCACCCTCACGCTTTTACCCCAGATCTGTGGCGCCGTCCTGGTAGCGGGGTTCGTGCAGGTGCTCGTGCCCCGCGATCTGGTGGCGCGATGGCTGGGCGAGGAGTCGGGGTTTCGAGGGCTGGTGGTGGCCACCGTCGCCGGCATCTTTACGCCCGGAGGGCCGATGACTTCTTTTCCGCTCGTGGTAGCCCTCTACAACTCAGGTGCCGAACGGGGCGCGCTGATCACGTATATCACCGCGTGGACGTTGCTCGGCGTCCAGCGAGTCATGGTGTGGGAGATTCCATTGCTCGGCAGCGAATTCGTTTTAGTGCGCTACCTAGCTTGCCTGGTGCTTCCGCCACTGGTGGGGCTGATCGCGCGGCGGGTGCCGATCACCTTCGAGCTCCACGTGGAAGAAAGGGGTTGAGGCGGTGCTTTCCGCCATCTTCATCTGGACCCTCGCGCTCGTTCTTGGTGGCCTCGCCTATACCCGGCCGGACGACGCCCACAAGACCGGCTTCCGGCTGGCGGTCGACCAGTTCAAAAACATCATGCCCCGAGTCATTATGGCGATCCTGACGGCAAGCTTTCTAGGCTCGCTCATCCCACAGGAAGCGATGGCATCGTGGCTGGGGGCGAACACCGGGATCGCCGGCATCTTCGTCGCATCGGTGATGGGAGGGTTGGTGCCCGGCGGACCCATGCTATCCTTTCCGATCGCGGTCGTGCTCTTTAACACCGGCGCCGGCATCCCTCAGCTCACAGCTTTTCTGGCCGCGTGGTCGGTATTTGCCGTGCACCGTATGATTTCTTACGAGATTCCGTTGATGGGATGGCGCTTTTCTATGGTACGTCTAGTTTCTTGTCTGGCGCTACCGCCGGCCGCGGGTCTTCTGGCCTGGCTTCTGGTGAGCGTGACGGGGTTGAGTGGGGGGCTTTAAAAGGGAGGCGGTCATGAAGGCAACGCGGAATGTGTTTGTCACCGGTTTTCTCGGTCTCATCGCGGCGTTCGTCATACCGACTGCCGCTGTCTCACAAGACGTTGCCAACTTCTATCGAGGGAAGCAGGTGCGCCTCCTCATCGGCTACAGCGCCGGCGGCGGCTACGACACCTATGCCCGCATCTTGGCCCGCCACATCGGCAAACACATCCCCGGTAACCCCACCGTCGTGCCACAGAACATGCCGGGCGCGGGAAGCCTCACGCTCACGAATTTCCTATACAACGTCGCGCCAAAGGACGGGACCGTCTTTGGCACCATCGCTCGCGGCATGGCCATGGAGCCGCTTCTCGGTGGAGACGGCACGCAGTTCGACGCGACGAAGCTCTCCTGGATTGGCAGCCTCAATAATGAAGTCAGCATCTGCGCATCCTGGCATACCTCGAACGTCAAGACGATGGAGGATCTGAAAACCATGCAGCTCATCGTCGGCGGCACCGGTTCGGGCGCCGACACCGACACGTATCCCATCGTCATGAGCAACCTGCTGGACGCCAACATCAAGCTCATCTCGGGCTATCCGGGAGGCAACGATATTCTGCTGGCCATGGAACGGGGAGAAGTCGACGGCCGATGTGGCTGGTCCTGGTCCAGCGTCGTCTCCCGGCGGGGTGATTGGCTCAAGGAGAACAAGATCAACGTTCTGGTGCAGATGGCACTGCAGAAGCATCCTGATCTTCCCGACGTGCCGCTCGTCATGGATCTCGCAGATAACGAGGACGAGGAGATGGCAATGGAGCTGATCTTCGCCCGACAGGTGATGGGCCGGCCCTACGTGGCGCCGCCCGGGATACCGGCCGAACGCCGCGAGGCGCTACGTCAAGCTTTCCTGAACATGGTCAAGGATCCCGAGTTCAAAGCCGATATCCAAAAAGTGGATCTCGAGCTCAATCCGGTCAGCGGCGAAGAGATCGAGCGCGTGATCGCCCGCATCTACGCCGCCTCGCCCACCGCGATCCGGTTAGCGTCCAAGGCCATCAAAAAGACCGACCGCATCAACCTCGACGGGGGACGGTAGCTCGATGGCAAACGTGGGATTCGTCGGCATCGGGGCCATGGGCGGAGCCATGGCTGGCCATGTTCTCACCCGCGGTCGCGACGAGGTGTTCGTTTACGACGTTCGGGCGGAGGCATCGGCACCATTAGCCGCCGAGGGTGCCAAGGTGGTCGCGGACCTAGCTGAAATGAGCCAGTCCGCCGACATCATCATCGTGATGGTGGTGAACGACGCCCAGGTCGTCGAGGTCTCGCGCGCGTTGGCTGCCGGCGGCCGCAAAGATACTCTGATCGTCATTTCCGCGACGGTACGTCCAGCCACGATGCTCGAGGTCGAGAAGATCGTCGTCGCAGCGAGCATGCGGGTCATCGACGCGCCGGTCTGTTGGGGCCTTCACGGTGCACGAGAAGGCACGCTCGCGAGTCTCTGTGGTGGCGCGGCCGAGGATGTCGAGAAGGCACGCCCCGTGCTCGAGGCCTATAGCAAGTCCGTGCATCATGTCGGGTCGCTCGGCAAGGGTCAGCTGGCGAAGGCGATCAACAACATGCTTCACTGGGCGCACAACATCACCAATTACGAGGCACTCCTGCTGGCCAAACGGCATGGGTTGGACGCGCAGAAGTTGCGAGAGATCCTACTCCAGTGCCCGGCGACCAACGGCACGCTCGAGCATTGGGACAAGACGCTTTTCACCTGGCCGCAGAAGGACATGGAGATCGTCCAAGAGCTCATCCGGCAAGGAAACCTGGTGCTACCTCTCTTCGGTCAAGTCGACCAGCTCATCAAACTGTTTACACCAGAGGCCGTCAAGGACCTTCTCCATGGTGACGAGGCGCCGTACCTCGGGCGAACCTTCACCGCGATGGAAAAACCCGACTAGTGGACCGTAACATTTAAGTATTTAGTTGTAATATCTCTCTCATGCGAGGGAGAGCCGTTGTGTTGACTCAAGCGGAACATAGGGAGCTTGGCAAACGAGTTTCGAGCCGTAGCGGTCGAGCGGATGACGCGCGGATCGCTCGGATGTTGCTCTTGCTGGCAGACGGTGCAAGCTATACGCAGGTGCAGCAGACGGTGGGCTGCACGGCGCCTTTTATCAGCAAGTGGAAACGCCGATTCTTGGAGGAGCGTCTGGCAGGTCTGTACGCGCGTCACGAGGGGCGTCCGATTCAAGTGCTCACGCCTCGGATGGAAGCACGGATTCTTTCGTGGACGCAGAAAAAACCGACCGACGGCTCGACTCACTGGAGCACGCGTCGACTTGCGAAGAAGCTGGGAATCCATCACATGATGGTGGCTCGCACTTGGAAAAAGCATGGTCTCCAGCCACACCGAATTGAGCATTACAAGGCCTCCAACGATCCGGATTTCGAGACGAAGGCAGCGGATATCATCGGTCTATATATGAATCCACCTCAGCACGCTGCGGTGTTTTGTATTGATGAGAAAACGGCGATCCAAGCCCTGGATCGACGGGACCCGATCTTGCCGTTGTCTCCCGGGCGGGCCGAGCGACACGGTTTCGAGTACGTCCGGCATGGAACGCTTTCTCTCTACGCCGCCTTCGACACGAAGACGGGGGTGGTTTTGGGCAAGACTGTCCGCCGCCATACCAGCCAGGAGTTCGTCGCCTTCTTGGAGCAGCTGGTTGCGAGCCACAAGCGAAAGCGCGAAATACATGTCATCCTCGACAATCTGTCGGCTCACAAGACCGCCAAGGTCGCACAGTTCCTCGAGGCCAACCCAAAAGTCCGACTCCACTTCACACCCACATATTCCTCCTGGCTGAACAAAATCGAACTCTGGTTCTCCAAGATCGAGCGTGCCCTGATCCATCGAGGCGTGTTCACGTCAACCCACGACCTGACCCGCAAGATCATGCGCTACATTCGCAAGTACAACGAAGACCCCAAGCCCGTGAAGTGGACCTACAACGATCCGTCACGACGCATTAAAATCACTAAACGTTCAGTTGTTACAGTCCACTAGTGCCGTTGGTCTCGATGAAGAGCAAGGACGGTCAGCAGCGGTGGGGCTCCGACGTCATCGTGGACCTCATGCGGGCCTACGAGCTCCCCTACGCTGCCATCAACCCCGGATCCAGCTTTCGCGGACTTCACGACTCCATGGTCAATTACGGCGGCAATCAACCCCAGATGCTGCTTTGTCCCCACGAGGAAATCGCCGTTCAAATCGCACACGGCTACGCCAAAGCGAGCGGCCGCCCCATGGTCGCCATCGTTCACGATGTCGTCGGGCTACTGCACTCTTCTATGGCCGTCTACTACGCGTATATCGATCGCGCCCCAGTGTTCATCATCGGTGCCACCGGCCCCTTGGCGGAAGCTCAGCGTCGGCCGATGATCGACTGGATTCACACCGCCAACGTCCAGGGAGAAGCGGTGCGTGCCTATACCAAGTGGGACTATCAACCAGCCAGCATCGACGGCTTCCCCGATTCTTTCGCGCGCGCTTACGGCGTCATGATGACCGAGCCGCAAGGACCCATTTACATGTGTTACGACGCCGGGCTCCAGGAGACCGCTCTAGACCGGACGGTTTCCCTCGAAGCCACCTCGGGTCAGCGTGTGCCGACACCCTTGGCGGCGGAAACAAGCGCACTCGAGACAGCGGCCAGGATGCTGGTGGAAGCCGAGCGTCCCGTCATCATGGCGGAGTACGCCGGTGGCCGACGCGGCGGTTACGCTCATAACATCGATCTCGCGGAGACGGTTTCGGCGCCGGTCGTCGATGTCGGAAGCCGCTTGAACTTCCCCAACCGTCATCCCCTGTCCCTGAGCCTGGTCGAAGACGCCTTCGTCGACGCCGACCTGGTCCTTTGCCTCGACGTGAGGAACTGGGAGCGTTCCACCACCCAACTCGATAAGACCACGCGCGTGACCACCGACATCGTGCCCGAGACCTGCCGGTGGATCGATCTGGGTTTCGCCGATCTCGAGATCAGTAGCTGGTCCATGGACTACCAGCGATTTCGCAAGGCGGACTTGAGAATACTCGCCGATACCGTCACCGCGGTTCCACAACTCACGTCCCTCTGTCGCGATCGACTCGTCGCGGATGCAAGTATCGAGGCACGCAACGCCGAGCGGCGGAAACACATCGCGCGCCGCCATGCCGCCGCGCGAGAGGAGTGGTCCCGGGAAGCGCGAGAACGATGGGACGACTCCCCCATCTCGTTGCCACGCCTGGCGGGTGAGCTGTGGGAAGTGATTCAGGGCGAGGATTGGGTGCTCACCGCCAATACGCTTCGCGGTTGGACGCGACGCCTATGGAATTTCGACGCACACTATCGACATCCGGGTGAATCACTCGGCACCGCCACCCAGATCGGCATTTCTTTGGGTGTGGCGCTGGCCCACAAGGGCACCGGCCGGCTCGTCGTCGACATCCAGCCCGATGGGGATCTCATGTTCGATCCCGGAGCTCTCTGGATCGCCGCCAAGTACGAGATTCCTATGCTGGTCGTCATGTTCAACAACCGCGCTTACTACAATGACTGGGAGCATCAAATCCGAATGGCCCGCCTGCGCGGCACGCCGGAGGAGCGCGCTCACATCGGCATGGATCTCTACGGCCCGGAACCGAACTTCGCCATGCTCGCCAGATCCATGGGCTGGTACGGGACGGGTCCGATCGAAGATGCCAAGGACCTAGCGGCGGCCCTGCGCGACGCCGTCGATCAGGTCAAAGGCGGTCGACCGGCACTGGTAGACGTGGTGACCCAGAAGCGGTAACGAACTCCTCTCTACATCACTGCTGCGAATGGGCGGTGTGGCATAACGGCCCGGCTCATACCAGCGAGCGCAGGAACGCCCTCGCGGGACGGACCCGAATGCCTTCCCGCGTCTCGTAGTCTTTCTTGCCCGTGCCGTGAATCTGCTCGGCGTGAACACTCGGATAACGAGCTTTCAGATACCTCAAGCTCGGGCTGGGCTCGGCATCGCCCCACTTGCACTCGACAAAGAGAATCGGCTTTCGCTTCTCGGTGATGACGAAGTCCACTTCGCGTCCGGTTACATCTCGGAAATAGCGAAGCTCGAGATCCCGCCCTTTGGAGTCTTCTTCGAAATGAACCCACTTGAAAAGGTGCGAGGCAACGAGGTTCTCGAGCCGGAGGGAAGGCTCATCCACCAGACTCCAATCCGAATGGTAGTGCTTCCGTTCTTTCTTGACGGCTCGGAGCTTGGGCGCTCCAAAAGGTGCGAGCCTGAAGATGGCGTAAAGCCTTTCGAACACATCGAGCCACTTGGCCACCGTCTTATGGCTTACGTCCAGATCTTCCCGCGTGGCGTTGATTGATAGAGGGCTCCCCACGAGCTCGGGCAGACGCAACATCAGGAGCTCGATCCGGCCCAGATCGTGGACCCGTTCGAGCGAGACCAAGTCCTCGCGGATGAGTCGCGTCCTGTACTCTCGCGACCAGCGCTTGGCCTCCGTCTTGGATCCACCGAGGAAGGGCTCTGGGAAGCCGCCGAGCTCCAGAAGCTGAAGGAAATCCCGGCGAGAGTCGATGTCGAGCTCCGCGACGGAGAACGGGTGCAGCCTCAGATAGTGGTATCGGCCCTGGAGCGAGTCTCCCCCATGCCGATAGAGATCGAGCCGAGCGCTTCCGGTGACGAGGATCTTCTTGGCGGACTGGCTCGGTGCGTCATGGAGACCCTTCAGATAGTTGCGCCACCCACGATATTTGTGAAGCTCGTCGAACACCCACAAGCGAGCCGGCGGTAGCTCGCGCCTTAGAATTCGCTCTCGGTGCTCGGGAACGTCCCAGCTCAGATAGCCTCGGTCGGCTCCCGGAATGCTTCGCGCCAGGGTCGTCTTTCCCACTTGGCGCGCACCACCGACGAAAACCATCTTGCGGCGGAGGTCCTTTTCGACCTGAGCGAGAAGGTATCGTCGAAGAAGCACGCGCCGACTGTATCACTTTTTTTGACATGTGTCAAAAATACTTGCTAGTATTTTGTACATATGTCCAAAATACTTCTGTGTCGGACCGGATGGGCGGGCACCGAACCGCCTCCCATGATGAGGACTTTTCGTTTCATGGAAGGAGCTCGTTGTGTCAGTTCAGTTCGCCGACGGTTATCAGAAGGGTGCCCTCATCCAGTGATCGCGAGCCGGAATCCAGGATATGCAAAGGCACCGGCGATTTTCTCGTAGTCTTTTTCGGTGACGCCTTCTCTCCGAGCGATCTCGTACCACTTAGCTCTAACGGTTTGTTCCCTTTCATCAACGATCTTTCCAGCGACGTCGGCATCGACCAGAAAGCGCGCACTTTGCGACAGCAGGTTATCGGCTTGAGCATGGCGGCCGGTATCGCCGCCTATCAGAGCCAGGTCGCGGCGCTCAATGCTAACTGGGGTAGATGGTATCAGGTCGTAGGCTGGCGAGAGCTTCCAATCCGTATCCATGGCGATCACCGCATGGTTGCGCGGATGATCGTCAGTATTCGAGATCAGGGCGTTAAAGCACATGCGCCGGAATAGCTCGGGTGCATCCCGGAGGGGGATGTCCCGCCGGATGTTGAATTTGGGGTAGCGGCGGCTCCTTGGCCGGCCTAAGAATAGGCTGCCAATAAACCGTCTCCAGAGGGGGACAAGGAGCCACCAATGCCTAGGAAATCGAAGAAGCCAGTAAGAAAGCAAACGCACTCGCCTACGGGCAAGGTAGTTGGCCAAGTCGGTCAGATACTGCTACCGATGATAGCTGGGATCGCGGCCACGAAGGCGGATCTGACGGAATGGGTGTACGAGCAAGGACTGACAGCTCTGCACCTACTGCTCAGAGAGGACGCCGAGGAGATCGCGGGGCTCAAGGGCAAGCACGAGAAGGAGCGAACTCATAACCACTGGGGGAGCACGAACGGAGAGCTGAGCTTCGGTGGTCGTCGCATCCAAGTGTCGCGACCTCGAGTTCGTTCGAAGTCGGGCGAGGAGGCGTCGCTTCCACACTTCGAAGCCTTCCGCGAAGAAGACCCGCTTCCAGAGCGAGTGTTGAATCAGATCTTGGTGGGGGTATCGACCCGAAATTACGAATCGAGTCTGGACAAACCCGCGGCCAAGTTGAAGTCTCGTGGCACGAGTAAGAGTGCCGCCAGCCGTCACCTCGTGAGCCAGACGACTAAGAAGCTCGAGGAATACCTGTCTCGGCGGCTAGAGGAGTTCGAGCTTGCGGCACTGATGCTGGATGGCCTTGAGGTGGCCGGACAGACCGTCGTCGTAACTCTCGGTATCACAATAGATGGAACGAAGGTGCCCCTGGGTATATGGCTGGGCTCGACGGAGAACTCTCGGGTGTGCACCGCGATGTTGCAGGACCTTCTCGAGCGAGGCTTGCGCGTCGATGAGTCGATTCTCTGCGTAGTGGACGGAGGCAAAGGCATCCGCAAGGCACTCGTCGACGTTTTGGGGGACCTCGCGGTCATCCAAAGGTGCCAGATCCATAAACTCCGGAATCTTCGCTCGTACCTTCCCAAGTCTCGTCACGCCTACGTGCTCCAGACGATGAAGGAAGCCTACAAGTGCAAGAGTGCCGACAAGGCGCGCAAGCGACTTCAGGCATTGGTGTCGTGGCTCGAGCGAAACGGCTACGACGAAGCTGCCGGAAGCCTTCGTGAAGGGATGAAAGAGACACTCACGGTCGTGAAGCTCGCGCTGCCCGCCTTACTTCGCCAGTCTCTTGCCACGACGAACGCCATTGAGAATCTCAACGGAACCATTCGCAGAGTATCGAGAAACGTCAAGCGTTGGTAGAGTCCTTCCATGGTTCGCCGATGGACCGCTCTTGGCGTCGTCACCGCGCAGAAAAAGTTCCGGCGTATCAAAGGCTATCGCCATATGGGCGCTCTCGTTCACGCGCTTAGAAGCAAACAGAAATCTCTTGACAGCGATGAGTTTGCTGCCTAAGAGTATTCACAGGTGCCGCCGCTACCCGACCAAATTCACCTGGTAGCCAGCATCACACATGAGTTGAATTCTCCGATCGGGAGCCATCAACTCCGTGCAGAGCACTCTGTCTACTGCTGTGGCGCAGCTCGAGGGAGAGCTGAAGAATCTGAAGCTCACGGAGAACCCGTCAATCCGATCCGCGCTCAAGGCGATCTCGGAGGCAGATTACGTGATTGGCACCGGTGCGGATCGCGTCACCGAGATCGTTCAGCGACTTCGTAGCTTCGTTCTCCTAGACGAAGCGGAGCTGAAACGGGCGGACCTCCATAGGGGCATCGAGAGCACACTGGCGCTCCTTCACGGTGAGCTCGAAGGAAGAATCGATGTCGTGCGCGAATATGGAGATCTTCCGACCCTTGTCTGCTATCCCGCCAAGCTCAACCAGGTCTTCTTGAACATTCTGACCAACGCTTCGCACGCCATCGAAAGCAAGGGTACGATCACGATTTCCACGGCCGTCGATAACGACATGGCTCGCGTGTCGTTCCGAGATACCGGCAAAGGGATTAGCGAGCCGAACTTGAAGTCCATCTTCGATCCGGGGTTTTCCAGGAAAGGCGATCGCATGAGTGCCGGACTCGGATTGACGATCTGCGGTCAAATCGTTCAACAACATGGCGGCAGGCTGACCGTCGATAGTCGCTTGGGCGAAGGTTCGACCTTCACCGTCAGGGTCCCTTTGAGACTCGAGGGAAAGCGGTGAATCTCTTCTGGATCATGAGTTAGAATCCCCCGACTCTACTCGACCCGGCGCTCTCTGGGTCGCTGCCAAATACGGGAATCCCATGCGGGAAGGGGTGTCTTAGTGGACGCAAGCGCTTTCGATGCGGCCATGGTGGCGCTTGGCATCATGCTCGACCCCACCCGTCTGGCGGTGCTCAGCGCCGGCGTGCTCGTGGGCCTCGCCATCGGCGTGATTCCGGGCTTGGGCGGAATCGTCGGCATGGCTCTCCTGATCCCGTTCACCTTCGAGATGGACGCTTATTCCGCGTTCGCTTTCCTCATTGGGATGGGATCGGTGACCACGACATCGGACACGGTGCCGGCGGTGCTGTTCGGAGTGCCCGGAACGACCGGATCGGCCGCCACCATCTTGGACGGTCATCCTCTGGCGAAGAAAGGCCAGGCAGGGCGCGCCTTTGGTGCTGCCTACACCGCCTCGCTCCTCGGCGGCATCGCCGGCGCCTTTCTGCTCGCGGTTAGTATTCCAATCCTACGCCCCATCATTCTCTACCTCGGCTCTCCGGAGCTCTTGGCGATCTGCGTCTTCGGACTCTCCATGGTGGCGGTGCTGAGCGGAAAAGCGCCCTTGAAGGGAATGGCGGCCGCCGGCCTCGGCCTTTTGGTGGCCATGGTGGGCGCCGACCCTCAGACAGGCACCATGCGGTGGACCTTCGGTCAGCTCTATCTATGGGACGGCATCCCTCTGGTGCCGATCACGCTCGGTCTTTTCGCCATCCCGGAGCTCGCCGACTTGGCGATCGCTCGGAGCAGCATCGCCGGCGGGGCCCCTGTGGATGCCCGGGCCGGCCAGCTCGCGGGCATCCGGGACGCGTTCCGGCACTGGTGGCTGGTGCTTCGCTGCAGTTGGCTGGGCGCCTCGCTCGGGGCGGTCCCCGGTCTCGGCGCCGCGGTCATCGGATGGATTGCCTACGGGCATGCGGCGAAAACTGAAAAGAATACCGAGGGTTTCGGCGAGGGCGATATACGGGGCGTCATCGCCTCGGAAAGCTCCAACAACGCAAAGGAAGGCGGTGCCCTAGTCCCGACACTGGCCTTTGGCGTGCCCGGCAGCGCCTCTATGGCGATCCTGCTCGGTGCCTTCATGATGCACGGCCTGACCCCCGGGCCGAGAATGCTGACGGAACATCTGGACGTGACGTATTCCATCGTCTGGAGCATCGCGCTGGCCAATATTCTCGGTGCCGGCGTGTGCCTGTACTTCAGCAACCAGTTGGCCCGCATCGCCAGCGTAAGGATCGGCATCCTCTTGCCCCTAGTGTTGGCGATCATTTTTATGGGTGCCTTCCAGGGTTCCCGCCAATGGGGCGACCTCTACGTGCTGCTTGGTTTCGGTCTTTTCGGCTGGATCATGAAACGGCTTAGCTGGCCCCGGCCCCCGCTGATCCTCGGCGTGGTGCTCGGTGGGGTCCTCGAACGGTATCTGTTTATTTCCGTCGGCCGCTACGAATGGACATGGATGACACGGCCGCTGGTCATCATTCTGTTTACCCTGGCGTTCCTCGGCTTCATTGGCCCCCTCGTTCGTAATGTCAAGGGCGCGGCGCAACAGGGCTGGTCGCTTTCGACCGCGCGACCACATTTTTCACTCTCGACCCTGTTCACCATGGTGGTGTTGGGTATCGTGGCTGGGTCTATTGCCGTTTCCTCGACGTGGAATTTCGAAGCCAAGATCGTGCCCCAGGCGGTGGGCTACACCGCGCTCGTCTGTGTGCTGCTCAGCTTGCTCTTCGAGGTCTTCACCCGGCGTCTGGCGCCATTGCCTAGCAAGATCTCGTCTATCGACGCCAAAGCGAGCGCGGCGAAACTCGGTGACGGGCAGACTCTCCGTCGCGCCGTTGTCTTTTTTGCCTGGTGCTCGGCCTATCTCTTGCTCGCCAAGGCCTTCAGCATGCTGGCAGCAATGTTCCTCTTCGCCACCCTCTGCATCCGCTTCTGGGGCAACGAGACCATCACCCGCAGTGTGGCTCTTGCGGTCGGCATCACCACGTTCAGCTGGATTCTGTTCGACCGACTGTTGGCGATTCCGTGGCCGCAGACCTTCCTGGGCACGTGGCTTCCGGCGCTTCAGCCCTATATTCGATGAGTGGATGCTAGACAGAAATTCCATCGATGGAGTACTCTTCCTGAACCCATGAGCGACACGAGCGAAACCAAAGAAGCGAAATTCCTATTCGACCCCTACCTCGACTGGACGAAAGGCGAAGGCATACCCGTCGTCGAGGACTTCGGTGTCGATCTTAACAAGGTGGAAACGAAGCCCTGGGCGCGTATGGGCACCGACGGAGCCTTCGTACACCTTAAAGGGAGAGGCGACTTCCTGGGCATCTTCTTGATCGATCTGCCTCCCGGCGGGAAATCGGAGCCACAGCGACACATGATCGAAGAGGTTGTCTACATCCTCGAGGGCCACGGCAGCACGACCCTTAAAACGCAGGAGGGCAAAACACACAGCTTCGAGTGGGGTAAAGGAAGCCTCTTCGCCCTGCCGCTGAACGCGGAGTACCAGCACTTCAATGGCAGCGGTCAGGAACGCGCCCGCTTATCCTCTACCAACAACCTACCGATGGTCCTGAACCTCTTTCACAACGAGGAGTTCGTTTTCCAAAACCCGTTCTCGTTTCCGGAGCGTGAAGGTAGGGAAAGCTTTTTCTCGGGGGAGGGCGAGTTCATTCCCAAGACACCGGGACGCCACATGTGGGAGACGAACTTCGTACCCGACCTCACGAAGTTCGAGCTGGTGAAATGGGAAAAGCGTGGGGCGGGTGGCTCCAACATCATGTTCGTTCTCGCAGACGGGACGATGCACGCCCACTGCTCGGAAATGCCGGTGGGCACCTACAAGAAGGCACATCGACACGGCGCCGATTTCCACGTCTCGTGCATCACCGGCACCGGTTATTCACTGCTCTGGTACGAGGGTGACGAGGATTTCGTCCGCGTCGATTGGAATCACGGTGTCGCGTTCGCGCCGCCCGACGGCATGTACCACCAGCACTTCAACACCAGCCCGGAACCAGCGCGGTACCTCGCCATCGCCCTGGGCGGACTCCGCTACCCCATGCTCGCGGAAAAGCGCGCGGTCTTCACGGGAATGGACGTGAACGTACGCGACGGCGGAGCTCAGATCGAGTACGAGGACCAGGAGCCACGCATCCACCGCATCTATCTCGAGGAGCTGAAGAAAAACGGAGTCGAATCGGGCATGCGCGGGTTTATCGACGAAAAATGACCGCAACACCCGAGCCAAAGTTTCTCTTCGATCCTTACCTGGACTGGGCCCGGGGAGAAGGATTGCCGATCGTCGAGGGGCTCGGCGTCGACCTTCTCGGCGTGGGAACGGAAGCCTGGCCCCGCATGGGAGCCCATGGCGCCATCGTGCATCTCGAGGGTCGCGGCGATTTCGTCTCTGTCTTCGTTATCGATCTCCCCCCCGGCGGCAAGACGGAACCCCAACAACATCTCTTCGAGGAAGTCGTCTACGTCCTCGACGGCCATGGCAGCACCACTGTCGAGTCTCACGACGGCAGCCGCCACAGCTTCGAGTGGGGACCGAAGAGCCTGTTCGCTCTTCCCCTGAACGCCAAGTATCGTCACTTCAACGGCAGTGGACAGAAACCGGCGCGGTTGTCTTCTACCAACAACCTGCCGGTAGTCATGAATCTCTTCCACAATCAAGATTTCGTCTTCGCCAATTCCTTCGCGTTTCCGGAGCGTGAAGGCAAGGCAACCTTCTTTTCCGGCGAGGGCGAGTTCATCCCCAAGAAGCCGGGCCGGCACATGTGGGAAACGAATTTCGTTCCCGACTTGAGCGGTTTCGAGCTGAAAGCTTGGGATCAACGCGGTGCCGGAAGCTCCAACATGAAATTCATCCTGGCCGACGGCACGATGCACGCCCACTCGTCAGAAATGCCGGTGGGTACTTATAAGAAGGCGCACCGCCACGGCCCCGACTTCCACGTCTACACCGTGACCGGTCAGGGGTATTCACTGCTCTGGTACGAGGGCGACGAAGACTTCCAGCGCCTGGATTGGCGCCACGGTGTCGTGTTCGCCCCTCCCGATGGCATGTACCACCAGCACTACAACACCGGCTCCGAGCCCGCGCGGTACCTGGCGGTTGCCCTGGGCAGCCTGCGCTATCCGTTCACCTCGGCCAAATGGCGGCTATTCAAGGGCGTGGACGTCAACGTCCGCGACGGGGGGGCGCAGATCGAGTACAAAGATCAGGATCCGCGCATCCATCGAATCTACCTCGACGAACTCGAAAAGAGCGGCGTTCGCTCGCGCATGGGGGACGTCATCGACGAAAACGAGTAGCAGGCTGATGGAAAACCAGTCAGCCTGCGCGAGCGGAGCGAGCCCGGCGCGCCGCCGTCCGCAGCGAGCGTGCGAGCGGAGGACCGGCGAGCGAACGAGGAGTGAGCGAGCATTGAAGAAACGCGCCGACGAAGCCCTAGGCGGCCGCCAAATTACGTGGTTGCTTTCACCGAAGCTAGCCAGGCGGCGGTGGGGCCCCACGGCACTAATACACTGAAATTTCCATGCATGACATCGGATTCGATCATCTGCACCCGGCACCGGAAGAAAAAGCACGCCTGAGCGAGACTATCTGGTCGGCCGACAACATCGAGCTGACCACGGTCGGCGTCGACATCGGCTCCTCCACTTCCCATCTCATGTTTGCCCGTGTGCACCTGCAGCGGCTGTCGGAGGCGCTGTCCAGCCGCTTCGTCGTGGTGAACCGGGAAATCCTTTGGCGCTCGGCCATCCTCTTGACACCGTATCGCTCCGGAAACTGGATCGATGCGGAGCAGCTGAAGCGCTTCGTTAGCGATGCCTACCGCGACGCCGGGCTGACCTCCGACGAGGTCCAAAACGGCGCGGTGATCCTGACCGGCGAGGCGCTCAAGCGTCGCAATGCCCGCGCTATCGCTGATTTGTTTGCCGAAGAGTCCGGCAAATTCGTGTGCGCATCGGCCGGGCACAATATGGAGGCGGTTATGGCCGCCCATGGATCGGGGGCGGTCGCCTACTCGCGGCGGGAACACAAGACGGTCCTCAATGTCGACATCGGTGGCGGGACGACCAAGCTGGCACTGGTCCATGGGGGGCAGGTGCTAGCGAACGCGGCGGTCGCCGTGGGCGGACGCCTGGTAGCCTTCGGCGAAGACGGTGAGCTGACTCGGATCGAGCAGCCGGCGCTCAAGATAGCCAAGGCCGCCGGTGTTGCGCTGGAGCCCGGCGGAAAGCTGGACGCAACCGAGCGCGGCAAGCTGACTCAGACGATGGCCGACGTGCTGGTCTCGGCGATCCTTCTACGGCCGTGGCACGATCTCGGAGAAGATCTCGCGTTGACCGCACCCTTGCCGGAAGGCACCAAGATCGACGTGGTGACTTTTTCGGGCGGCGTCGCGGAGTACATCTACCAGCGCGAGAAGGGAGACTATAATGATTTGGGTAGCGCCCTAGCTGCCAAACTGGTCGGGTCTCTTAAGGACAAGCGGATCCCCTATCCTGTTTACGATCCGGGCCAGGGCATTCGAGCGACGGTGATCGGTGCGTCGCAGTACTCGGTTCAGGTCGGCGGCAACACGATCCTGATCGCCGGAAAGGAATCTCTGCCGCTACGCAATATTCCGGTCGTGCATCTCCCGGGCGACCTACAGGACGAGATCGTGCCAGAGGATTTGGCTAGAGACATTCGGCACGCATTGGAATCGTTCGACTTGGTTGAAGGTGAGGGCTTGGCGGCGCTGGCGTTTCGCTGGTCGGGCGATCCTCTCCACGCGAGACTCCATGCACTGGCACAGGGAATCTGCATGGGTTTCCCGAAAACGATTGGGGCGCGAGCTCCTTTGATTCTTTTGATGGACGGCGATATCGCACGGACATTGGGGGAAATCCTAAGACGAGAGCTAAGCGTCGAAGGAAACATCATCTCCATCGACAGCGTGCAGTTGAGGCAGTTCGACTTCGTCGATATCGGCGAGCTGATCGAGCCGACGCACGTGGTCCCGCTCGTCATCAAGTCGCTACTTTTTGCCGCCAACGACTCGACCGCAAGTACCGACTGAGTGGTCCATGAGGGAACGATGGTTCAGTAGATTCTGGATCGCCCTTGTATCGTTGTCCCTTCTCCTTGGTGCCAGCCCTGAATCTCACCAAGATCCGGAAGCGGAGCTTCTCGAGCTCACGCATCTGGATCAACCCTACACGATCGTCTCCGATGGCCTCTTTGAAGGGCTGGGATGGGCTCTCCCCGATCGATGGAGCCAAGTGAAAACCCTTGCAGAATCTGCAGAGAACTGGGCTTTCGATCCAAACGATCTGAGCGAGCTGAACACAGCCGGTCTCGGCTACCAGCCCAGCTGGTGGGTGCATCGGTACCCTTACTACGGGTTGAAATGGGACATTACCGGACTCCTACTCCAACCGATCGACCCGACGCCGGAACTACCCACGCTCGTGATCATCCATGGAGGTTCCGCCAACTGGTATGAGTTCTTCGTGGATCCTTTGAATGATCCTGGGCTGGCACAGTACTTAGCGCAAGAGCTTCCGGTCCTCTTGATCACCATCCCCGGGAACTTCAAGCCGGGCGGCTGGAGCAAACCCATCGCAGAGAGAAAACCTGCCTACCTGCTCGACCGAGACCTGAGCCGCGAACAGACGTCCGCGCGGAACGCCATGTTCACATTCACGCTCATCTCCGAAGGTGTCGCTCAGCTAATCGATAAAGCAATCGAAGGACGCGTGCTGATCGCCGGGCACTCCACCGCGGGAGAAATACAATTCCTGTTAAAAGACCGCCTGCGTTCCAGGTTGAATGGGCTATCGATTGGGTGGGGCACGGGTGGGCCGGCAAATCTGCGCCAGCAGTGGGACGAGCAGAGACAGGATCCCGCCGAACCCAGACGAACCTATCTTCCCACCACGGAAGTGCGGGCTCGAAACCCCGAGGGATATGTTGATAGTTCGTACATCGGTCACCTCAACCCGGTCCCTGGGGCCAACGAGTTGGAGGTAGCTCAGGAGTGGTTCGAGCGGGTAAGTGGCCGCCGACCGCAATTCAAGCAAGTGATTCAAGATCTGGAGCACCGTGGAGAAATCCACAAGAAACAAGACATGGTAGCGGATCTTCGCAGGGCCATGCGGGATGCCGACATGTCTTTTGACGAGAACGAGATCGTCGCCGATTTCCTTTCCACCATGAACATCGATCTAACCGGCTATCGCAAGATGATTTCCAATTCGGGCTGGCTCGACCACGGCCATTGGGCTCCGGAACCTACCTCGGCCCGTGAAGTCGCCATCGCACGCGGGTTTCGAGAGGCTAACCCGAGCGTGGTCTACCTGGTCATGGCCTACGAGACGCCCATGACCCACTATGGTCAGTAACTCCTCGCCGTGCCCCACTGGAGCGGGTTGGAACGTCGCGATTCGGAGGAGAAGCCACGCAGCGGAGTTGTCGCGTAGGGCGTCGGGGAGTAACACGGTTCCTGGCTGGTTGATGGCGGCGTAGGCCGCTTCGAGCATGTAGGCCCTGGGGTCGACGTTCTGAAGCTTCGCGGTCTCGCACAGGGTGTAGAACAGCGCTGCGACGTCGGTTCCGCGTTTCGTCGGCGTGGATGACGGGTGACTCCAAAACCTTCTCTCCCAGAGCGTCGTACACCGGATTCAGATGACGTGCCAGTACGTTCAGCTGGTCCCACAGCGTCTGGCTGTCGATATCTAGCCCTTCGCGGCGCATCATCCGAACCTGGCGCTCGAGAGGCATATGGTCCAGGTACTTGCTGATGGCCACTTCGGTCGCGAACTCCACCGAGTAGCGGCCTCCGGGCTGAAGCTTCGTCGCCGCCGGTGCGGTGACGACGTTCGCGTTACATCGGCAGCGGTACTTTTTCCGCAAATGCCGTTCGATGACGAAGCTCCGCTTCACCACCGTCACCACTTCCGATTCCTCGTATTGACCCGCCATCTCGCCGTCGCACACCGAGCACTTTTTCTCTGTCTCGGCGAGTTCGATTACTTTGTCGACCACGGGAAGATGAGGCTGTTCGCGCGGGCCGTGCCCTTTCTTCTTGTTCTTTTTAGCCTTCGTTTTCTTCCGGGTCCGCTTTTCGTCGATGCGGAAAATGCTCTCTCGCTTTTCCTGTAGTTGCTTGAGAACCGACAGTTCAAGTTGCTCCGTTTCCGGCACACCATGGAGTCTCGCCAGTTCCACTCGCAGACGAACGTTTTCATTGACGAGGCGCTGGTTCTCGTTATCAACGAGGAGAGCTATCTGGCGGAGTGTTTCGAGGTCGTGTTCGTTTTTTATGCGAACCACGGAATACGATTAGATCATAGAGACGATCTCACGGCAAGTGAAAAATGCTTCATTTCAGAAGGTGACAAAGATATTTTTCCGACCAACCGGCTCCCCTCCAGAAACAACGACAACTCTGTCGTCGTCAGTCGCACTGGCTCGCCGTCACCGCTGGACCACAGGCATGCGAACTTTCCCTCTTCGAGACGTTTCGCGTAGACGCACAGTCCGGTCCCGTCCCAGTGCAGAACTTTCGCGCGGATTCGGTTGCGGCTGACGAACAAGTACAGCTCACCGCTCAGCGGGTCACGACCAAGCTCGTTCATCACCAGCGCCGACAGACCGTCAAAGCCCTTGCGGAGATCCGCCGGCGCCGCGTACGCCCACGCCGACACCCGACGGCTATTCTACTTCATCCCAGCTGCTCAACAAGCCGCAGCAGCCGCTGTTCCGACAGACCCTCGATTCGATACCCTCGCGGGGGGGGCATCACCTCCTTCTCCAACTCGGCTCTGCTATTCTCCGCTTCGATACCCTTGTGCTAACATCCTGCAGCGGAGGGCCTTCCGTTGCTCCTCGATCTCGGAATCATCGCCAGCTACTTCCTGATCGTTCTCGTCATCGGATTGCGGTCCCGAGTCGGCAAGGACGTTACACCCGATCAGTACTTCCTTAGCTCGCGCTCGCTCAAGTGGCCCTCCATAGCCATCTCGACCATCGCGACGAACATCCATGCCGGGCACTTCATCGGGATGACCGGCTCCGCCTACCTCTACGGTCTCGCACAGGCCAACCTCGAGATCAACGCCATCTTCGGCATCCTGATCGCTACGCTCTTCTTCGTGCCCCTCTTTCTGAAACAACGTGTCACGACGATCACCCAGTTCCTGGAGAGCAAACTAGGACCCCCTGTCGCGCTGGCATACTCCTCGTTCATGATCATCTTGTACGCGTTCTTGTACATAGGCTCGGCGCTCTTTTGGGCCTCCTATGCCATCGATGGGCTGTTCGGCGAGTTGCTCGGGCTAGGGGCTTTCGACCCGCTCTGGCGTCTTTTCTCCTTGGCAGTTGTCCTCGCGGTGTTTTCCGCCTTCTACACATACCTGGGCGGCCTGCGGGCAGTGGTCCGCACCGACGTGGCACAGTTCATCTTGCTCGTTGGCGGTGGACTGGTCATGGTTTTCATGGCCATCAAGCAACTGGGCGGATGGTCGGAGCTCTGGACGCAAACCGGAGACTTGATGCACTTGCACCTACCGCGGGATCACGAGGCACTCCCCTGGATCGGGCTCTTCGGTATGAACCTTCTCAATCTGAACTACTGGGGGACCAATCAAGTCATTCTGCAACGGGCGCTAGCGGCCAAAGATCTGCGGCAAGCTCAAATCGGCCTCTTGGCAGGCGGGGTCGTCAAATACCTCATGGCACTCATCGTGGTCGTTCCGGGCATCGCGCTCGCCGGAATCCTCCGAGACGATCCGCTCGAGGATCCCGATCAAGCGTATCTGACTCTGGTGAAGGCTCTGCTACCGGCCGGCCTCCGGGGGCTCGTCCTCTGCGGTCTTTTCGCCTCGCTGATGAGCACGGTGGACTCCATCTACAACTCGGTGTCGACGATGTGGTCGGTGGACATCTATAAGAGGCACCTGCGACCGGCAGCGAGCGATTCTCAGATGGTGCGGGCCGCCCGAATGGCCATGATCGGCACCATGCTCTGTGGTCTCGTTTTCGCCTTCATGATGATCAGCACCAAGCTAAGCGATCAATCATCCGCCTACACTCACTGGTTCAACGAGCTCTCCTACTACGTCAAGAACGGCTTCGTTTTGCTGATCTTGGCGGCGGTCTTCCTGGTGAAGCCCCCTAGGAGGCTGGTTTTCATCGTGTTGATGTCGAGCGGTTTGCTGTACTACGTCTCGAGCTTGGTCTTTCCCTCCATGAACTATTTCGTGCGCTCCGGGTGGGTCATCGTGATCACCTTTGCAATCGTCGCCATCCCCACCGTCTACCGAAACGGTTGGTGCCTGCCCGACCGTCACTTCCTCGAGGTATCTCACCCACGGGTAGGGCACTTCGCGCTAGGGCTCCTCGCTTCGCTCGTCCTTTGTCATGTCGTTTTCCACTGAAACCAAAGGACTTTCAGATTTCACTTGACGCGGCCGGGTCTCTTGACGCATTCTTGGGGGGCTTCAAGAGTATCTGCGCCGAGTGTCGCGGTCACGCGGTATGCGAGACCGCTCCTCTTCAGTTAGGTACTACCCAACAACCCGCGGGCACACGCCCCTAAACAGGAGGAGATCTGACGTGAAGCAAGCGCCAGCCACCGTTTCAAACGGCATCGTCGATCACTTCTCGGCTATCGCACCGCGCTACAGCGGCCTTCGCACCACCGATCTGGAAGTCATCACGCGCGTGATTGAGAAGCTACCAGCCCGACAACCGCTCCGCATCGTGGACGTCGGTTGTGGAAGTGGCCGGTATGATATCGAGCTGCTGTCCAGGCTTGAGGAAGCATTGAGTTTGTTCTGCCTGGACTACAATTTCGAAATGCTTCGCACCCTTCACCAAGAGCTCGGACGGCAACGCTTGGATGGCTATGACGTGTTGCAAGGTTCTGCGCGCAGCCTTCCCTTCCGGGGGCAGCACCTAGACTCCGTGCTCACGTTCAACGCCATCCACCACTTCAACGTCCCTACTTTCCTAAGAGAATGCGCACGGGTCCTGCGCCCCGACGGTGCGGTTCTCATCTACACCCGAACGCGCTCTCAAAATCGCCGCAACATTTGGGGACGGTATTTTCCTTCCTTCGCCGAAAAGGAGACGCGGCTTTTCGAGATCGAAGAGCTTGAAGAGCTCGTGGCGGGAACGCCGGGACTCGAGCTCGACGAAGTCCAGGGTTTTCGATTCCATCGCGCAGCCTCACTCGACTGGCTGCTCGAGCAAGCAAGAAACCACCATTACTCCACGTTCGCACTCTACGGGCCAAGCGAGTTCGACCGGGCGATGAGACGATTCGGAGAGAACGTCCGTCGCAACTACCTGGATCCGGCGCACGTTACCTGGCAGGACACAAACACGTTACTCGTCGCCCACAGCGCTAATTGAATCGGCGGGCAGGTGATGCCCCATCTCCACGAAGGCGGCCCTGTCCTACACGCTCTCGATCCCCTGACGTTTCTCGGCATCGGCGGGATTGTCTTGGGCAGTCTTGGAGCTCTCATGAGATCGCGGGCTCTGGTTCCCGTGGGTGACCAGCGGCTCGCCGAATCGCTGCACCTCGAGAGCACGTAACGCGGATCGGCACCCGATTGGCGTAAGGCAGATTACACAAGTTGCGTTCTGCGCAGCACCGGATTTGCCGCTCGTTGTCTTCCGTGATAAGGGTTACTGCGATATCTTGAACGGATCAGACGGAGTTCGAGTACTTCACGATCCAAACTCCCCCGTTTGGAACAGGAGCAATGTGACGATGACCGATCACGTGCACGGTAAGAAAGGGGCTGGCGTAGACGCCGCGGCGGGTGAAAACAAACAAGACGCGGTCTGGGAACGTTGGCAGAAGAAACGCACCTTCGTCCGCGCCCTGGAGGGAACCTACGGCGAGCTCTACGAGGCGCTTTACACCCAACCCCGCGTCTACAGCTCCCGTTCCTGGAAGTGGAAGGGCGGACCACAGAACTATGGCAAGAAGATCATAAACCCGCAAACTGTTGAAATCGCGCAATCCATCGAATGTCACATCGATGCTTATGCTCCGGGCGGCCACGGGCAAAAGCACGGTCACATGAACAGCGCGGTGTTCTATGTGCTCAAGGGCCGCGGCCACGACATCCACGATGGACGGAAGATTCTCTGGGAAGCGGGCGACGCCATGTTCGTCGAGAATAGTTGCGTCCATCAGCACTTCAACGACGATCCGGACAACGAAGCGATCGTACTGATCATGAAAGCCAAACCTCTGTTCTTGTTCATGCACATGATCTTCCAGAAGGTGGTCGTTTATCCGCCCAAGGGACCGGTGCCCGGGCACGAGGACTACACGCCACCGCAAGAATTGTGAGCAGGCCGATTCGGAGGTAACAAAAGCGATGAGCAGCATCGACGAAAAAGCAGTGGCTCGCCAAAGCGGTTCGACGTCCAGCTTCTATGCCGACGCGTTGCGAGATTCCGCCGCGTTCCGCAAGGAATACATGGAACGAAAAGGCGTCGTCAAGGCAAACGAGATGCCCATGGAGCGTTCGCCCGACGGCCTGATCAAGCATATTGTCCATAAGAAGATGGACACCAAGGAGTGCTGCGTCGATATTTACATGCAGTTTCTAGAAGCCGGCAAAGCTTCCGGCAAGCATCGTCATCTGAGCGAAGAGATTTTCTACGTCGTCGAGGGCCGCGGCTACGATTTGCATTGGGACGTGAGGTTCGACTGCAAAGAAGAGTTCGTTTGGGAGTGGGACGAGGAACCGAAACGCTTCGATTGGCAACAGGGTGACTTCGTGTACATCCCGCCCTATTGCGCGCACCAGCATTGCAACGCCGATCCTGAGAACGAGGCCCGCATCATCGTCGTCAATAGCCGGATCATCAAAAACATCGGCTTCGACTGGTTCGAACAGCTCGAGCGCGCGGAAGGTTTCTGAGTCCCCCGGCACGGTAGGCCCGCAACCCCGCGACCCGGTCGCGAAGAATAGTCGGACGCGACAGGCGTGATTGAAACCATCGTCGCCAGCTTCCTGGGATTGATTTCCTCGCCCTATCTCATGGGCCTCATTCTCCTGGCCATTCCCATCGGGACGTTCTTCGGCTCCGTCCCGGGCTTGGGCGGAAAACTCGGAAATCGCATTACTGATCCCCTTCGTTTTCAACATGGACATGGTGCCGGGTGCGGTGTTTCTGCTTGCCATGCACGCCGTGGTCCACACCGGCGGACAAATCCCAAGCATCCTTGTTCGGCGTCCCCGGTACCGGGGCCGACGCCGCCACGATCGTCGACGGATTCCCCATGGCGAAAAAAGGACAGGCGGGCCGCGCCCTCGGTGCCAGCCTCGGCGCCTCCGGAATAGGCGGCGTCATTGGGGCGGTGGTTTTGGCGCTCCTCATTCCGGTACTCAGACCGGTGGTGCTAGCGTTCAGCCCGGCCGAGTTTTTCTTGCTCGCCCTTCTTGGGGATTACCTTCATCGCGTTCTTGAGCGGCAAGAGTCTCATCAAGGGCGTCACCGTGGGACTCTACGGCCTTGATGCTCGCCTTCGTGGGCATGGACCCGCAAACCGGGGTGCCGCGCTACTCTGGCGAGCTTTTGTTTCTGTGGGAAAGGCGTGGATGTCGTTACCGCCATACTCGCTCTGTTCGCGGTGCCGGAAATGATCGCACTGGGTGTCAAAGGTGGATCGGTTTCGGCGGTGAGTCTTAAAGAAGCCAAGTACGGCTTCCACGATTCGATGCAGGGTGTCTTCGATGTCTTCCGCCACCGCTGGTTGACCCTGCGCACCTCTATCATCGGCGCCATCATCGGGATGATTCCGGGGTTGGGGGGCGACGCGGCGTCTTGGATTTGCTACGGCCACGCCGTTCAGACCTCCAAACATCCGGAACGCTTCGGCAAGGGGACGGTGGAAGGTGTCATCGCCCCCGAAACCGCCAATAACGCAAAAGAAGGCGGCTCGCTCTTGCCGACCCTGTTCTTCGGCGTGCCGGACAAGCTCGGGCATGGCGATTCTGCTGGGAGCATTCCTCGTCCTCGGCATTCAGCCGGGGCCGACTCTGATGCTCGAACGGCTAGATCTGGTCTGGACACTTATATGGGTCCTAGTCGTCGCGAACATCAACTTCTCCTCGAAAAATGCCGGGAGCTCCTCTCCAAATACGCTTTCACCTTCCGGGTAACGGGCATTGCCACTAGGTCCCACGGATCGGCGATCGACCCGAAGGGCCTCGACTGTCGCAAAAACCATACGGCGTGTGGAAGCCGGCCAATCCATCGAAGAGCTCCACGTTGGGAGCGGTCTGCCCGCCATCGATCATGTCAGGACCGCCTTGCGGAAGGGAATGCACGTCGTGACAGCGAACAAAAGGACCGGTGGCTCTCGCCTACCGAGAGCTAAGCAAGCTCGCTCGTGAAGAGAAGCTCGCCTTTCGTTTCGAGGGAACCGTGCTCGATGGGGCCCCGTCTTCAACCTAGTAGAGAAGACTCTCCCTGGCACACGGATTCTCGGGTTTCACGGAATTCTCAACAGTACTTGCAACGTCGTTCTCTCCGAGATGGAGAAGGGCTGACAACCAGAGTCGCACCGGAGCTGCTCGAGCGAAGCGATCCCATGTCCACTGCGGTAAGGACCACCAACGTCCTCGCGATCCAAACGGACACCATGAAGGAGCTGACGTTGGTGCAGAAAGACCCCGGCGTCGAGCAAACCGCTTCCGCGCTGCTCTCCGACTTGCTCGCCATTGCCACCGGCCCGTCTCGTTGGTAGGGTGAACACATGGATTAGCCCACCCAGATCGCGGAGCGGAGAATCCGTGAAGCCATGGAGCGAGGTCGCTTCGACGACTCGCCTCTGAGAGGCACGAAGCTGGTCTTCAAGACGAACCCCTACGTTCCGGAAGAGCTCCGCCTAGCGTACGAGCTGCTCAAGGATGCCGGCTTTCTCCCCCGAGAGATGGAGCTTCGAAAGGAAATCTGGACACTCAAGGAGATGCTGCGCACCATCGACGACGAAAACGAGCGGACGCGAGTCGTGGATCAGATAAACGATCGGGTCCTCCGATCAACATGCTTTATACCGTGGACGTAGATGTCGCTATGGCTCTCGACCTTGATGAGTATGACCGCTTCAAAGACAAGCTGATTGAGGACGGTTGGGAGCACGACCGAAATCAAGAGCAGCGCTGGCGGGGACCTAGCGGGAGCATAGTCGATATTCTGCCGACCGGACCTAAAGCGCGTCGCGTCGGTCATATCACGTGGCCGGAAAGCGAGATGAGGATGAGCCTCGTTGGATTCGAGCACGTGTTCCTGGACGCCGTGCATTTCGAGCTGGCGTCCGGATTCCATATGAAAGTCGTGCCTCCCCCGGTCTTGTTTTTGCTCAAAGTCGTCGCGTTCCTGGATGACGAACAACGGCGAGCAAAGGATTTGGAGGACATTCACGGATCGGAGAAGCTAGCGTGAGCCGCACCGGTCCGCTCGCTAGAAGCCCGCGCGACAGACGAGTGGAGCAGTGTGGAAGATCCAGGAGCTCGCTTTGAAAATCTCGTGGCTCTAGAGCTCCTCGCGCGCACCCATCTATGGACTGATACAGGGAACGAGGAGTGGGGGCTTCAGTACGTGCGGACCCGCGAAGGGAAGGAAACCGACTTCGTGCTCCTCCGGGGAAGAAAACCGTGGTGCCTGCTCGAGTGCAAGTCGAGGAGGGCCGCCTTAGAAAGTCATCACTTGCTGTTCGCGAGGAAGCTGGGAGGTATTCCGGTGGTTCAGCTCGTAAGGGAGCATGGCGTGCTCCGGGCCAAAGACAGAGATGTGGTCTCGGTGTCGGCAGCGCGCTTCTTGTCTTCCTGTTAACGCTCAAATGTGTGGACTCCAAAATCAAGGCTGAAGCGGCCGGGTGGCCTTAGACTACTACTAGACATTTGTATATATTCATGATATACATGGTTGAGTGGCGCGCCCGTTTGACGAGCTCGAGAATTGCACCGGCTTCCAGTGGGACGAGGGCAATGCCGAAAAGAGCTGGGAGCGTCATCACGTGTCCCGAGGGGAGTGCGAGCAGGTCTTCTTCAACACTCCGCTCCTGTTAGCCGAGGATGAAGTGCATTCTCAAAGTGAGGTACGGTATTTTGGGCTCGGCCAAACAAACGCCGGTCGCACCCTTTTTGTGGTTTTTACCATCCGCGGCGAGTTGATGCGGGTCATCTCTGCACGCGACATGAGTCGCCGGGAGCGAAGAGCTTATGAGCAAGCCGAAAAGTAAGAAGCAAGTCCCCCGTTTCAGCAGCGAGGACGAGGAGCGCGAATTTTGGGCGACACACGATTCGACGGAATACGTCGACTGGAAGAGTGCTGTTCAGGCTCGGCTTCCCAACCTGAAGCCCTCGACGGCAACCATCTCGCTCCGCCTCCCGGAGTCCATGCTCGAAGAGCTGAAGGTGCTGGCAAACAAGCGCGACGTTCCCTACCAGTCGCTCATGAAGGTCTTTCTGGCGGAGCGGATCGAGCGTGAGCGAGGTCGGGACAAGCGACGGGTAAGCTAGTTTCGCTGCTTGTGAGGAATGACCCGCCGTTTTGGCCGAGAGCCAACAAGTCGACAATTTCAGACAAAGACCTCGCCCGGGCGAGGTTTCGCGAGATCTCGCGACATCACAACATCATATTCGGTAGGAACAGGGACAAACGCGGAACATAAGTAACAACGATCAACACGCTCAGCAGCACCAGCAGCCACGGTAGAGCCGCTACGACAACCTGTTCGATGGGCATGTCGGCCACGCCGGCCGTGACAAACAGGTTCAGACCCACCGGCGGCGTGACCATTCCGATTTCCAGGTTCACCACCATGATGATGCCGAGGTGGACGGCGTCGATGCCGAGGTCCATGGCAATCGGGAACAGAGGGAGAGGGGGAGCCGGAGCTGATCCTTCAAACATCCTTTGATGAGCATACCGCGAAGCTCTCGCCGGATTGGGCTTGATCCAGTTTCGTGGACACTTTCTGAAAGGCGGATACGATGTCCACAATGGCAAAGACAACGCAGCCCCGGCGACCCCGCCGGGAGTTTGATGACGAGTTTAAGGCAGGCGCGGTCCGGCTGGTGCTTGATGAGGGCCAGAGCGTGGGTCGGGTGGCCCGGGAGCTTGACCTCACCGAATCGGCGTTTCGCAACTGGGTCCGTCAGGCCCGGGCCGATCGGACGAAGGGCCGGACGGGCTTGACGGGCGTGGAACGCGAGGAGCTTCGGCGGCTCCGCAAAGAGAATCGGCGGTTGCGGGTGGAGCGCGACGTTTTAAAAAAAGCCGCGGCCTTCTTCGCGAGGGAGAGCGAGTAAGATTCGCGTTCATCCAGGCGGAGAAGGCCACCGTACCGGTCGCTCACCTGTGTCAGATTCTCAACGTCTCTCGGAGTGGCTTTTATGCCTGGGCACGTCGGCCGCCGTCGGCCCACGCGCGCCGGGACCGCCAGTTGCGCGTGTTGATTCGTGCCTCCCATGAGGCGAGTCGCCGCACCTATGGGAGTCCGCGGATTCATCACGACCTGCACGAGCAGGGGTATCGAGTGAGTCGGAAGCGGGTGATTCGGTTGAAACAGGCAGAAGGCCTCATTGCTCGAGTACGCAAACGCTTCAAGCGCACGACGGTAAGCGGTCATGGCCAGCCCGTCGCGGCCAATGTGCTCGGGCAAGACTTCGTCGCCGATGCGCCGAACCAACGGTGGGTCGGGGACACGACCGAGTTCGTGATCGGCAGCGGCGGGAAGCTTTATCTCGCGGCGCTCCTCGACCTCTACTCGCGATTCCTCGTTGGGTGGGCCGTAAGTGCTATTAACGACCGTCACCTGGTTATCAAGGCGTTGCGGATGGCACTGAAACGTCGCCAACCGGCCGCAGGGCTCTTGCATCACTCCGATCAGGGCAGTCCGTATGCCAGCAAAGACTACCAACGTCTCCTTGAGACGCATGGCATGACCGGGAGCATGAGCCGACGGGGCAACTGCTACGACAACGCCGTCATCGAGAGCTGGTTCTCCACAGTCAAGCACGAGCTTGGGGAGCATTTCCTAAGTTGCGGCGAGGCCAAGATGGCCCTCTTCGACTTCATCGAGGTATTCTACAACCAGAGACGACGACACTCGACCCTCGGCCAGGTCAGTCCGGCCGAGTTTGAACGACGGATGAGGACTTCGCCAGCTTAACTAAACCGTCTACGAAACCGGATCAAGCCCAGGATGACCAATGGCTGGCCTATGTCTCTAATGAGTCAGGTCGAGACGAGATCTACGGGACGCGCTTCCCCAGAGTCGGGAAGTGGCAGATATCGACCGAGGGTGGAAGGAGCCCATGTGGTCCCGAGACGGCCGGGAGCTCTTCTACCGAAATGGCGACAAGATGATGGCGGTCGCGATCTCCGCAGGGCCGGAGCTTTCACCAGGGAGGCCTACCCTACTGTTCGAGGAACCCTATGATTTGAAGATCGGTTCTGGTGCCTCCAATTACGACGTCGCGGAGGACGGCCGGTTCGTGATGATTCGGACTCCAGAGGGACCGGCAGAGACCACGGGCGCACCACAACAAATCCACATCGTCCTCAACTGGTTCGAAGAGCTGAAACGCCGCGTGCCCACGGACTGATCGTTTCGTCAAAAAGCTGCGACAATTTCAGACAAGAAACTTGCCCGGGCAAGATTTCGTGAGATCTAGTAAATTGTTGGGCCGAACGAGGAAATGAGGATCGGAGGTACATAGATTTCGTATTGACCCGAGGCGTCGGATTGGAAGACGAGCCATCGCCCGCCGGGCGAGATCTCGGCGTTCCGCTCGTCGAACTCGGTGACAAGTAGAGGCTCCGACGATCCGTCGCCGTCCATCGATCGCACCCCGAGATCGCCTCCTGTTTGGGGATGGTTCTCCCGATACACCAACTGCTTCCCGTCCGGGGAAAAGTCATACGGAAGCACGTTATTCTCGCCGTCGGTGAGTCGCTCGACTGTCGCAGTACCGTCGGTGGCTTTCGAGAATAGGTTAATATTACCGTCGAGCCAAGATCCGAAGGCCAGGCGCCGGCCATCTGGCGTCCAGACCGGATACCACTCGTTTGCGGGGTCGAACGTGAGTCGGCTCAGCGTCTCGCGGGTGAAATCCCAGATCCAGATGTCGCTCTCCTGATCGCGCACGTCGAGGGCGACTTGGCTCCCGTCGGGGGATATGCGCGCGTAGGTGTACGCACGGGGCTCGGCTGGGAGCGCCTCTTCTCTCCCGTCTCGATACACCCACACTAACCTCCTGTGGACCTGAGCAACACCCGGGAGATAGACGAGCGATCCGGAATCGGAGAAGCTAGCGTGAGTCGCAAGCGGTCGCAGCGTTAGGACTGCAACCAACACCTTCGATAACAGAAAGTGTGCCAATCTTAGTTAGGAATTGAAACGGCTCCAAACTCCGTGGTTTGATGGCGTTGGACAAAACAAAATCAAGCCGCGAAGAAAGGAAGCCGAGATGGGAAGTCTGCTACGTTCGGTCAAGAAACGCAAGAAGTCGCGTCGTTTGGGTGAGGTCGAGATGGTGGTGATGTCTTAAGATTCCTGTCAAAGAAAAACGATGTATGGTTCCCCAAGCTCAAACCCGTCCCCGTCATGGGGACAGAAAAGGAGAACCATACATCATGGGAAAGGTACTACCGAGTCAGCGATTGCTCAAGCAGTTCGAGGAACAACTGGTATTTGGGGAGATGAATCTCTCGGAGATCGTCCGGTCGGGAGCTCAGATGATGCTTCAATATGCGTTGGAGCGCGAGGTGACGGAGGCGTTGGGTCGAAACTACTATGAGAACGCTCCGGCAACGACGAAGGAGAAGGGACGACGCAACGGGTATGAGTCGCATCGGGTCCTCACGGGCGAGGGAGCGGTGACGGTGCAAGTGCCGCGGGTACGAGAAACAGAGAAGGTGTTTCAGTCAAAGATTCTCGACGCCTACGTGAGCCGGACCGAGAAACTCGATGAACTGATCGCGCGGATGTACGTCCACGGGATGTCGACGCGTGACATTGAGGCGACGTTCGCGGACGTGCTGAGCGGCACGGGTGTCTCGAAGTCGGTGGTGAGCCGGGTCACACGGTGTCTGTCGGAGGATTTCGAGGCGTTTCGAAAACGGGATCTCTCGAACGAGAAGCTGTTGTATCTCGAGCTCGACGGCACGTACCTGCGCTACCACCAAGGAGCGGAGAGAAAAGAGCCCATCCTCGTTGCGACCGGCTATCGCGCTGATGGGACGCGAGTTCTTCTTCATATCGGTGTCGGCAACCGAGAATCCTACGAGAACTGGAAGGGGTTCTTGCAGGAGATAGTGGCCCGAGGAATGAGGGAGCCGTTGCTCATCGTGACGGACGGGAATCCTGGAGTGCTCAAAGCGATCGCAGAGGTCTTCCCTCGAAGCCTCAAGCAACGTTGCCAGAAGCACCGCCTCGAGAACATCCTGGGCAAGGCTCCGAAGGAAGTGCGCGACGAACTCAAGGCGGCCATCCTTGAGTCGTTCCATGCGAACAGCTACGAGCAAGGGCTGAAGAAGGGTCGGGAGGTGATCGCTCGGTACCGTCAACGATTCCCGAGCGCGATGAAGTGCATGGAAGAGACCCTCGAAGCGTGTCTTCAGGCGCTACGCCTTCCTGCGGCGCATCACAAAAGGCTTCGCACGTCGAATCTACTTGAGCGCACGTTCGGAGAGCACAAACGTCGCACAAAGGTCATTCCTCACTTCTTCACCGAGGAGGCCGCGATGAAACTCTCGTTCGCTGTGCTCTTGGCCGTCGCAAACAAATGGCGCGGCGTGAGGATGGATGTCTTCGCCGCTAGGAAAGTCGAGGAGCTTCGCAACGAGCTTCTCCCGCAAGGCACGTCGGAGGAATCAGCAGCTTAACCGAGCGCGGGGAACCGTACGGAGATTTGACAGGAAAATTAAGACTTGACCCGAGATGGTGAGGCACGAGGATTACGGGGAACTCGCGCTGGACGCCAAGGTAGAGATGATCCGTTCGTTGGTCCCCCTTGGTCTAATGCACGTTCACGAGGGGGATGTCCCGCCGGATGTTGAATTTGGGGTAGCGGCGGCTCCTTGGCCGGCCTAAGAATAGGTCTGCCAATAAACCGTCTCCAGAGGGGGACAAGGAGCCACCAATGCCTAGGAAATCAAAGAAGCCAGTAAGAAAGCAAACGCACTCGCCTACGGGCAAGGTAGTTGGCCAAGTCGGTCAGATACTGCTACCGATGATAGCTGGGATCGCGGCCACGAAGGCGGATCTGACGGAATGGGTGTACGAGCAAGGACTGACAGCTCTGCACCTACTGCTCAGAGAGGACGCCGAGGAGATCGCGGGGCTCAAGGGCAAGCACGAGAAGGAGCGAACTCATAACCACTGTGGGAGCACGAACGGAGAGCTGAGCTTCGGTGGTCGTCGCATCCAAGTGTCGCGACCTCGAGTTCGCTCGAAGTCGGGCGAGGAGGCGTCGCTTCCACACTTCGAAGCCTTCCGCGAAGAAGACCCGCTTCCAGAGCGAGTGTTGAATCAGGTCTTGGTGGGGGTATCGACCCGAAATTACGAATCGAGTCTGGACAAACCCGCGGCCAAGTTGAAGTCTCGTGGCACGAGTAAGAGTGCCGCCAGCCGTCACCTCGTGAGCCAGACGACTAAGAAGCTCGAGGAATACCTGTCTCGGCGGCTAGAGGAGTTCGAGCTTGCGGCACTGATGCTGGATGGCCTTGAGGTGGCCGGACAGACCGTCGTCGTAACTCTCGGTATCACAATAGATGGAACGAAGGTGCCCCTGGGTATATGGCTGGGCTCGACGGAGAACTCTCGGGTGTGCACCGCGATGTTGCAGGACCTTCTCGAGCGAGGCTTGCGCGTCGATGAGTCGATTCTCTGCGTAGTGGACGGAGGCAAAGGCATCCGCAAGGCACTCGTCGACGTTTTGGGGGACCTCGCGGTCATCCAAAGGTGCCAGATCCATAAACTCCGGAATCTTCGCTCGTACCTTCCCAAGTCTCGTCACGCCTACGTGCTCCAGACGATGAAGGAAGCCTACAAGTGCAAGAGTGCCGACAAGGCGCGCAAGCGACTTCAGGCATTGGTGTCGTGGCTCGAGCGAAACGGCTACGACGAAGCTGCCGGAAGCCTTCGTGAAGGGATGGAAGAGACACTCACGGTCGTGAAGCTCGCGCTGCCCGCCTTACTTCGCCAGTCTCTTGCCACGACGAACGCCATTGAGAATCTCAACGGAACCATTCGCAGAGTATCGAGAAACGTCAAGCGTTGGTAGAGTCCTTCCATGGTTCGCCGATGGACCGCTCTTGGCGTCGTCACCGCGCAGAAAAAGTTCCGGCGTATCAAAGGCTATCGCCATATGGGCGCTCTCGTTCACGCGCTTAGAAGCAAACAGAAATCTCTTGACAGCGATGAGTTTGCTGCCTAAGAGTATTCACAGGTGCCGCCGCTACCCGACCAAATTCAACAGCGGCCGGGACATCCCCTTCACGAGTTGCTCGACGACGAAGTGAAGGCGTTGGCGGGAGAGCGATAGTCTCGCAAGGACGAGCTGGAGCGCGGTCGCCGTCCCGGAAGCAACCCGGGCACGGTAGGGCTTGGCGGCCAGCGGGTACCGATCCGTGTGCCACGGGTTCGGAGCATCGAGGGAGGAGAGATTCCGCTTCGCTGCTACGAGGCGGTGAGCCACGGCGGTGAGGTGAATGATCTTCTGCTGAAACGAGTTCTCTACGGAATCTCTTGTCGCAACTACGAGGCGGCAGCGGAAGCGATTCCGGGCGCCATCGGGCTGTCGAGCTCAACGGTGTCCCGAGGGTTCGTGCAAGCGAGCGCTGCGAAGCTGCGGGAGATGCAGGAACGGGATCTGACCGGCGAGGATGTGGTGGCGCTGTTTCTGGATGGGAAGACATTCGCTGAGGCAACGATGGTCGTGGCTCTGGGCATCACGCTTTGCGGGGAAAAACGCTTCTTGGGCTTCGTGGAGACGGACACGGAGAACGGGCAGGTGTTGACGCCGTTCCTGCGTTCACTGCTCGAGCGGGGACTCGATATCTCCCAGGGTCTGCTGGTGATCATCGACGGCGGCAAGGGTCTCCAAGCGGCAGTCAAGAAGGCATTCCGTAAGCGGGCTCTGATACAACGCTGCCAGTGGCACAAACGTGAAAACGTAGTGAGCTACCTGTCCAAGGGCGAGCAGGCGTCATGGCGCAAGCGGCTCCAGTGGGCCTACAACAGGCCGGAGTACGAAGAGGCCCTCACTGCGCTCGAGCAACTCCACGGTGAGTTAGAAGAGCGGAACCAATCCGCAGCTGGCAGCCTGGAGGAAGGCCTCGAGGAGACGCTGACGTTGCATCGACTCGGCGTGCACGCGGTGCTGGGCCGTTCGTTCAAGACGACGAACTGCCTTGAGTCCGTCAATGCTCTCGTCGAGGAACGCTGCGCGAAGGTCGACCACTGGAAGAACTCGAGCCAACGCCAGCGCTGGTTGGCAACGGCGCTCGTAGACATCGAACCGCGCTTGAGGAAGGTGGTGGGCTACCGCCATCTTCCCAGGCTTCGCGAAGCTCTCAAGCGGGAACTGAAGATCGAGGCGAAGACATCAACCGTATCGAAGAAGAAGGTCGCTTAAACGTGAGCCGTGGAGAGTTTCAACTAAGAATGGGCTTGACTCCGATAACAAGAACGGGATCACCGGTCACCTCCAGGCGCTCGGCGTCGAACGGCACCGCGAGGAGCGTCGCCGCAACCGCATAAACCAGGTGCCGGTGGGGACGTAGCGGGCATCGCTGCCTCCTTCTATGGGCACTCGCCGCTCCCCCGTTTCGAGCGAATGCGCCACAATCTGAGCCTCGTCCCATGATGGAGTTGTCGACAGAGTGAAGAGTACGGTTTTCCCATCTGGCAGGATCTGCGGCCCATGGGCCCTCTCGTTCTTATCGGCGTCCATGGGGATAAGAATTTCGGGCGTGCCACCCGCGGCCGACACCCGAAGGATGCCCCGCCCGTCACCGAGACCTTCCTGAGGCTGCCGTTGGACCAAAAGCCAACCCACTGACCGTCGGGAGAGAAGAAAGGGCCTATTGCGATAATGTCGGTGCCGCGGATGGGCGCTGCCTCCAGCTGATCCATCTCGCGCAGGTAGAGCTGCAAATTGGCGTTATAGACCAAGCGAGTGCCGGCGGGCGAGAGAGCCACAAGATGACGGTTGGGGTTTGTAAAGGGAATTATGTAGAAAAGTGCCGAAACCCCTTGACTCTATCGGCACTCTCCTGTAACATGTAGTTTGTCAGGAGGATAGAGAATGCCTCGCAAAACTACTGGGAAATCCTACCGCAAAGGTCTCTCGATTGTCGATCTGTTCAAGATGTTCCCCGACGACGCCACCGCTGAAGCGTGGTTTGTCGAGCGGCGTTGGCCGAACGGAATTGGATGCCCGCATTGTGGCTCCATGAACGTGCAGACTGGCGCAAAGCATAAGACCATGCCGTACCGCTGCCGAGAGAAAGAATGTGCTAAGCGGTTCAGCGCGAAGACCAGAACGGTCATGGAATCCTCGAAGCTCGGGTTTCAAGCATGGATGATCGCCACCTACCAGATCACCACCAGCCTGAAGTCTATATCCTCGATGAAGTTGCACCGCGATCTGAATATCAACCAGAGAAGCGCATGGTTCCTGGCCCACCGGCTACGTGTTGTCTTAGCCCAGAAAGCAGGGGTATTCTCGGGCCCGGTGGAAGTCGATGAGACGCACATGGGCGGGCGGCGTCGGAACATGTCGAAGTCGAAACGACGGAAGCTCGAAGGGCGCGGACCCGTCGGGAAAACGGCCATTGTCGGCGTCAAGGATCGGGAGACCAAGCAGGTGATCGCAACGGTCGTTGAACATACCGATGCCGTAACGCTGCACGGATTCATCCATGAGAACGTTGAGGAAGGCGCGAAGGTCTATATGGACGAAGCGACGGCATACAGTGGACTGCGGAACCACGAATCGGTCAAGCACTCCGTAGCCGAGTACGTGCGCGGACAAGCCCACACCAACGGGATCGAATCGTTCTGGTCGATGCTGAAACGAGCCCACAAGGGGACGTTTCACAAGCTGAGCGCGAAGCATCTTGGCCGCTATGTGGATGAGTTCGCCGGTCGCCATAACATGCGGGAAATGGACACGCTCGACCAGATGGCGGCGATTGTCTCCCGCATGGACGGGAAACGGCTCCGGTACTGGGACTTGATCGCCGATAACGGATTGGATTCCGGGGCGCGAGGATGAGCCGAAAACGTCCTGCGGCTACGGAAGTTGATGCCTATGTGTTTATCAAGCGTAAACTCGGCGAGTTGGGATGGAATGCACGAAATCCCGAACGCAACCCAAGCGGACAAGTCTACACGCAGAACGAGTGTCTATCGAATCGACATATCAAAAGGCAGCTCAAGCTGGAGCGGCCCGAGAATATTGTCAAAGTCACAGAGGAGCAGCTATGGGTGATCGAGGCTAAACGCAGTCATGGCAAAATCGACCAAGCCATTGCAGAAGCTCAGCAGTACGCTGCGAAGCTCAATAAAGGGGCGTTCTACAAGACTCGCATCATATCGGGTGTGGCTGGAAACGACGAGGACGGATTCATCGTTCGAACGCAACTTCTGAAGAAAAATATCTGGGTCACCGTTCAAATTAACTCGATCGAAGCAACGGGGCTGCTGTCGCCGGACGAATGCCAGGCTTTGCTTGACACCCGTCGCCCGAACATAGAAGACCCACCGATCGATGATCGACGGTTCGTAACGACGGCAGAGAAGATCAACGAAATTCTGCATTCCGGGGCCGTGAACCCCCATCAACGGGCAAATGTTGTGTCGGCGCTGTTACTCTCGATGCTGAGCCAGAACGGGCCGGACATCGAAATAAAAGACACGTCGATCTTGATTGACGACATCAACACCCGCGTCCGAAGTGTCTTGAAACGTCAAGGGAAGAGCGGGTTCCACGAATACATCAAGATCCCCTTACCATCGGCAACGGATAACCATGTCAAGTTCAGACGCGCCTTGGTCGAGTCCCTCCAAGAACTGCGCGGGTTGAACATTCATTCGGCCATGAAATCCGGGGCTGACTGGCTGGGAACCTTCTACGAGGTCTTTCTGAAGTACGCTCGATGGGCTCAGGATCTAGGTATCGTCTTGACGCCTCGCCACATCACACGCTTCGCCGCCCGCGTCATGAACATTAGTGCGCACGACATTGTGTATGACCCTACATGCGGGACGGGCGGCTTTCTCGTATCCGTGTTCGAGGAAGTTAAAAAGTCGTCCAGCCAAGCGCAAGTCGAAAAGTTCAAAAGAAATTCGGTCTTTGGATTGGAGCAAGACGACGGAATAGCTGCATTAGCCATCGTCAACATGATCTTCCGCGGCGACGGCAAGAATAATATCGAACAAGCGAACTGCCTAGCGAGATACCTTGCGCCGGCGAAGGACGCGGACGGCCCGACGGCCAAATTCGTAAAACAACCGTCGCAGACCCCGCCCGTTACCCGTGTCCTCATGAATCCGCCGTTCGCACTAAAGGACGACAAGGAATATCACTTCGTCACACACGCACTCAGGCAGATAGAAGAACACGGACTACTGTTCAGCATCCTTCCTTATTCCGTGATGGTGAAGCCGGGAGCTTTCAGGACATGGCGGCAGGAGCTATTAAAGCAGAACGCCTTGCTGGCCATAGTTACGTTCCCAATTGACATCTTTTATCCGGTTAGCGCCCCCCCCGTGGGGATTTTCGTCAGGAAGGGAACGCCGCATACACGCGAGCAGAACACGCTGTGGATACGAGCTGAAACGGATGGACATCTGAAGTCCAAGGGAAAGCGGTTGTCCAGCCCGAATACAACTAATCAATTGGAGAACTGTATTCCAGTATTGAAGGCATTCCTCAACGACCCCGAGATAGAAGTCGAAAACCAACCACAATACATGATCGCTGCGCGGATAGACTTCGACGACGAACTCTTTGAATTAGTGCCGGAAGTCTATCTTGATCAGGACTCGTTTTCCGACAGCGCCATAATAGAAGGCGTCGATAATGTACTGCGGGATTGTGCTGCCTTTCTGATTCGGAACCATATCAGCGCTACATGGGACGCGTGATCTATGAAGATGCGCGTTAGGATGGATGCGCTTTTCGACGTCAAGTCAGGCGACTGCCACGCAGTAGACGAATTGGATGATGGGGATACACCGCTGGTGTCGTGCGGAGACGTAAACCACGGGTTTATTGGGCGCTTTGACATTCCCCCAGAAAAGCGATATCGCGACACGATTACGGTCGCTTACAACGGGTCATGGCCTTTGAGCGCTAAGTTCAGGCCGTACGAATTCGGGGCCAAAGACGACATCGGCATACTCATAGCTCATCAGCCGCTAGGCGAATTAACTTTGGCCTATATCGCCTCGCTGTTAAATTCGATGCGTTGGAGGTTTTCGTACGGCAGGAAGTGTTTCAGAACAAAGCTCAAGCAAATGGAGATCAAAGTGCCCGTGACACATCATAAAGGCCTTATTCAGATTGACGAGTCCTACATCGACAAGATTGTCGGCATGCGAGACATGGACATGCGCCCGAATCTGAGGAAGAAGCGTCAATTGAACGCTATGCCTTTGATCAATTGGGAGACAAAGTTCCTTAGCGACATTTTCGAACTCCAGCGTGGGAATTTCCATTCCCTCAAAAATCTGGGGAAGGGGTCTTGCGCAACCGTTTCCCGCACCGAGAATGACAACGGCGTTGTCGGGTATTTCGAACAACCGGAAGTAAGCATTAAATACGCTCCTGGCCTAGTGACGGTAAGCACAGTGAGCGGAGACGCCTTTGTCCAGGTCGAGAACTTCATAGCCACCGATAATGTGATTGTGTGCGTGCCACTTCGCGACATGCGAATAACGACAGCCTACTTAATCGCCTCAATGATAAACCATCAAAAGTGGCGGTACGGCTATGGCCGACAGTGCTACAAGGAGAAGTTGTCCGTCTTAACTATTCAAGTACCTTGGCGTAACGGAGGCATAGACGAAATAACAATTGAAAAGATTATTGAGCGGCAACCGTACTGGCCGTACGTCAAAGGCCATATCACACAATCACGTATGAGGGGTTGACTCGATGACTTCTAAGAAAACTGCCAAGCCAAAACGTCTGAATCGAAAAGCCGACTATGGCAATGCCACGGCGCGTCAGGTAGCAAAAGCCACAAAGCCGACGGGGATGTCCCGCCGGATGTTGAATTTGGGGTAGCGGCGGCTCCTTGGCCGGCCTAAGAATAGGCTGCCAATAAACCGTCTCCAGAGGGGGACAAGGAGCCACCAATGCCTAGGAAATCGAAGAAGCCAGTAAGAAAGCAAACGCACTCGCCTACGGGCAAGGTAGTTGGCCAAGTCGGTCAGATACTGCTACCGATGATAGCTGGGATCGCGGCCACGAAGGCGAGTATTCACAGGTGCCGCCGCTACCCGACCAAATTCAACAGCGGCCGGGACATCCCCAAGCCGACAGTCGAATTGGTCAAGTCGGACTACCAGCCGACGAAGGCGGAGTTAGAGGAGGACATACGCATGGACGTGACGTTCGAGGAAGCTGTCAAGGTCCTAACACAGCCAGTCAAGATTCGTTGGATTAACCGCCCGAAGCCTGCCGGTTAGGCCGTGGGTTTTCGGCACTTTTCTACATAATTAAATTTGTAAAACCATCACCCGGTGGCAACATTGCGAAAAGCGCATGATGGTCTTCGCGGGTGGCTCCGCACGCATCACGCTCCAGACGACGATGCCGGTCAGGAGCGCCGCGACGAGTACCGCTAGCCCCCACGCGAGCACGGGAGCCCGAGCCTTCACCACTTCGGATGTCGCTGTCGGCTCGGCGAGGATTTCTTGAATCTCGAAGCGGGCGTCCCCCATGTCACGCAGACGGTTCTTGCGATCTTTCGTGAGGCACCGGCGCAAGAGGTTGTGGGCACGCCAATCGAGATCGCGCGGAACCGCCTTCCAATCGGGCTCCGCCCTGATGACCGCGGCCAGAACGTCTGAGGCGTCCTCGCCCGCAAACGCTCTCTTTCCCGTCAACATCTCATAGAGCACGATGCCGAAAGAGAAGATGTCGGTGCGCTTATCGACCGTCTTACCTTTGGCCTGCTCCGGGCTCATGTAAGCAGCGGTGCCAAGGATGACTCCCGCCCGGGTCGCGTCCCGGCTAAGGGTAGGAGACTGCGAGAGCTCGCCCTCCGGTACGTCGTCCGCGAAAGCCTTGGCGAGCCCAAAGTCGAGAACCTTCACATGGCCTTCGGGATCAACTTTAATGTTGGCTGGCTTCAGGTCACGATGGATGACGCCCTTTTCATGTGCGGCTTCCACTGCCTCGGCGATTTGCTGGGAGAGCGTCAAGGCCTCAGTCACGGGGACTGGCCCGCGGGCAATCCGCTCGGCGAGGGTTTCCCCCTCGACAAGCTCCATGACCAAGAAGGGCTTGCCTTCCGATTCCTCGACTTCATAGATAGTGGCTATCCCGGGATGGTTCAGTGCAGCGAGCAACCTCGCTTCTCGCTCGAAACGAGCCAGCTTTTGCGGATGCTGCGTGAACTCTTCGGGAAGGACTTTGATGGCGACTTCACGCCCCAGTTTGCTGTCGAGGGCGCGGTAGACCTCCCCCATGCCCCCCGCCCAAGGGGGAGAGGATCTCGTAGGATCCGAGTTTGTCGCCGGCCGTTAGAGCCATCGTATTTTCCGCCCGTAAAGTGGTAATCCTATGGCATGAAGATTCTTGGGGCAACCCAGTCGATGCGTTTCCGTAGCATCGATACCGGGATGTAAAGGGACTTAGAAAAAAACTTGCGCGGACGAGATTATTGTCTGAAATTGTCGACGCTCCTCGATCCAACACGGCAGGCTGGAACAAGTCACGGTCAGGATGTTAGTGTGGCTTGTTAAAGCCATGGCGGAAAGATCGGGAACCGAGTTCGACCGCATCCGACTGGCCGCCTGCGTGCGCCTGCTCCACATGGAGGGGCTTCTCACCTACAACGGCCACGTCAGCGCCCGCGTCCCGGATGCGAATGGCTTTCTGATCCATTCGCTGGTGGACAGCCGTGCGGAGGTCGTCCCGGAGCTCTTGTTGTTGGCTGATCTCGATGGTCGGGTCCTCGAAACAGTGGAAGGACGCTGGCTACCCAGCGAGTTTCCTATCCATGGCGAGATCTATCGCGCCCGCCCGGACGTGATGGCCGTGGCTCACATCCATTCCGAGAACGCCATCGCCTTTACGCTTGCCAAGGGCGCGCAGATTCGAGCGATGCGATGTGACGGAGCTCGTTGGGCTCGTGGCGTTCCGACGCATGGCGATCCGAGCCGCATCAAGTCTGCAGAGCAGGGTCGCGCCCTCGCCGAGACGATGGGCGACGGCGACGCGGTGCTGTTGCGCGCCCACGGCGCGGTGCTCGCGGCCACTGGTGTGTTCGAGCTCTTCATGGCCTGCATCCATTTCGAGGAAAACGCCAGGGCGCAGGTTCTCGCTAGCCAACTCGGCGAGCTGGCTCCCTTGACCGACGAGGAGATCGCCACCCTCGAGGCGAGCTGGCCCGAGTCGTTCCGCAAGCACTACGCCGCCAAGATCTGGCGCTACTACGTCACCAAGGATCTAAGCGCGGGGTTGATTCCCGAGGCTTGGTCCGAGCATCTGCTCTGACGTCTGGTATACTTTTAGATAATTAGTCCCGAGCGGTTTTTCAGCCGCCGCCAAAGACACCATCCTCACCATCGGGCTTCCGCTGGTCGCGGGAATGAGCCTGACCGAACTCACCGGCGTTCTCTCTCACGAGTTCGGGCACTTCCGGCAAGGCTCGGGCATGCGCATTTCCCAGCTCATCCGTCGCCTCAATCATTGGTTCGCTCGAGTGGTCTACGAGCGAGACGAATGGGATCAACAGCTCGTGGAGTGGTCGCAAAACGAGTCGTGGTTCTCGCTCATCGCATTGCTGGGCCGCTTCTTCGTCTGGCTTTCGCGCCGAGTCCTCTGGGTGCTCATGGTAGTGGGACACGGCATCAGCTCCATCCTGATGCGACAGATGGAGTTCGATGCCGACCAGTACGAAGTGTTGATCTCGGGAAGCGACGCTTTCGCTCAGACGGCCCTGCGACTCCGGACGCTCACGGTGGCGAACGCGATGGCACAGAATGAGGAATCGTCGGCTCTTAGGGTCCGCGCAAGAATAAATGCCCATTCTTGGGTGTCGAGGCGCCCCTCGGGCAAGGCGCGAGAAGTGAATAATATCTGGATATATGGGCATTCTTCCAGTTCAGCCGCTAACGCGGCCTAGCCCTTCGCTCGACAGGCTCGCTGCGGAAGGCGGCGAGCAACGCAGCCAGACGGGATGCATCGGCGTCCAAGAATCGGTAGTTATTCTTGCGCGGGCCCTTAGTTTTCACGGCATCGGAAACGTGATTAGGGTGTGGCCTCCCCCGCGCTCTTGTCTTCTTGCCGACCGTAGTCCACGTCAGGAGGTGGTGGGTCGCCTCGCGGCCCCGTGAGGTAGTGCTCCATCCAGCGCATCATGCGCAGGTTGTAATCGAGCCTCGATGCGGCCCTTCGGTTGCCATGTCCTTCGCCCGGGTACCAGATCAGCCGGACTGGCGTGTTCCCGAGAGTCTTGAGGTGTCGGTAGAGCGCGAGAGATTGGCTGGGATGCACGCGAGGATCCCGGTCTCCGCCCAGAATGAGAATCGGTGTCCTGGCTTTTTCCACGTAGTAGATGGGACTTCGCTCACGATAGTAGTCCCACGCTTCCCAGAGCCACTTTTTTTGATGAACGAGATAGAGCTCACGAGGGATGTCGCTGGTGCCCACTTTCGAGACCTTGTCGCTAACGCCAACGAACATCACGGCGGCCGCGAACCGATCCGTGTAGTAGGTCGCGCCCCAGGCGGAAGCGTACCCTCCGTAGGAACCGCCGGTGATGCCCACCCGGTCGCGATCGACCAGGCCTTCCGCAACCAGGTGATCGACGGCGTCGACGAGGTCGTCGAACTCTTTTCCCGCGGCATCACCCTGACTCAGAATGGAGAACCTCACTCCCCTGCCGGTGCTGCCTCGATAGTTGGGATAGAAGACCGCGAAACCCCGCGCCGCGGCAACTTGACCGGGAAGAGAGTAGCTCGTGATCCATCGATTCGAGTAGTGAGCTTCGGGCCCTCCATGTACGGTCAAGATGAGTGGGGCATCGGAAGCTTCTCCACCGACGGGATGGATGAGCATCCCTTCGAGCTCGAGCCCGTCTCTCGCCTTGAAGCCCACGACTTCCTGCTTGGCCAGCCTCACGTTCTCGAGCCACGGATTGTTGTTGGTCAAGCGTTTGGCAAGCGTCGCTCCCGGATTCCAGCGATAGACCTCGTTCGGGTGCGTGGGGGTGCTCCCAACGAACGCGGCGACATTACCGTCACTGGAAACGCTCATGGCGGCGAGAACAGGACCCTCGGTGGAAATGAGACGCTTTAAACTGCTGCCGTCCAGCTCGACCTGAGCGACGAAACTCCATACGCCTTCGTCCATGACGAACAGAAGCGTGTCCTCGTCCAACCATCCGACGGAGCTCACGTGTCCATCGTCGTAGTCAGCAAGCAGATCGCGAAGCTCGCCGCCTTCTGCGGGAACGACCATGAGCCGCCCCTCCAACGGATCGTGAGGATCCGCCGCCGCGATCACCGCCAAGTGATGTCCGTCGGGGCTCCACGACATGGAACCGAGCTTACCGGGATTCTCGGCACCGGCGACAATATGTCCCGTTTCGGCGTCCACGAAACGAATCTTGCGCCCGACATAGGAGTCATCCACCAACGGCGTAGGCGCCAGGGTGAGGACCAAGGTCGATCCCACCGGACTCCAATGGAGGCTCGACGCCGAACCTTCGAGAGGCAGCATCACGGGCTCGGAATCCTCTTGTGAGAGGTCCACGACCCAGACCCGCGTGTTTCGAAGGTTCTCCTCGAAAACGATCTGATTGAACCCCTTCTCCTTCAGCTTCTCTTGTTCCTCTGCTTCGGCCTCCTGAGCGAGAAACGCAACCCGCTTTCCGTCGGGGGCCCAGGCGTACTCCCTGATATCGGTGTCGTGGCCGAGCACTTTTCGGGCTTCCCCTCCCGTCACCGGAAGGACATAGAGCGATCTCTCTTCGTCTCCTTCACGCTCGGCGAGAAAAGATAGGCTCTGGCCGTCCGCCGACCAGGCGACCCTCTGTACCGTGGTGGCACCCGTGACGTAGGGCCGTGACTCTCCGCTCTCGTCGACGACGTGGAGCTCTCGCCAAGCCGGCCCGTCCTCTTCTTCGAACGGCCCGCGCGGCACCACGAGCACGTACGCGATACGCTCCCCATCGGGGGAGACATGAACCGAGACGACCGACCGCAGAGAGGCGAGGTGCTCGGGCGTGAAGATCTCCTGCGCCAGCCCACGCGAGGCGATCGCCAGCGTTGCCATGAGCGTGAGAACGAGGAGACGGAAGGAACGTTGCTTCATCGTGAGGATCTCCTTACGAAACGAGACACTTTAAGCGTCGGGGCGGAGACGCACCAGCAACTCCCCTGCCACCGCCTCGTCGCCGACCTCCACCTCGATGCGCTCGACGACTCCGATCGTCGAGGCCGTCACCGCAGTCTCCATCTTCATGGCTTCCAGCACCAGCAGCGTGTCGCCTGGCTCGATCCGGTGACCCACCTCGCACAAGATCTTCAAAACCTTACCCGGCATGCTGGCACCGATGTCGAGAGGATCGGTGGGATCGGCCATCGGCCGTGTCTCCTCCGTGACCTCGGCGCTCAGGTCGCGGATGACGACCTCGCGAGGCTGGCCGTTGAGCTCGAAGTAGACCATGCGATGTCCATCGGGTGTCAATCCGCCGACAGCGACCAGTTTCACGATAAGCGTCTTACCGGGCTCGATATCGACACTGACCTCTTCACCCACCTGAAGTCCGTACAAGAAGGCACGCGTGGGGAGAATGGAAGCATCACCGAAGACCTCTTGATGCGCGACATAGTCGCTGAACACCTCGGGATAGAGGGCATCGCTCAGAAGCCTCGCTTCGTCGGGGCCGCGGTCTAGTCGTTTGCCGAGCCGCTCTTTCGCGGCATCGAAATCATGCGGGGGCAGATGCTCACCGTAACGATCGGACACCGTCGGCCGTCCCTTCATCACCGCGTCCCGCAACCGTTGGGGAAACCCGCCGTGAATCTGACCGAGCCTTCCCGACATGAGCTCGACGAACGACTGGGGAAAATCGAGGCGCTCCGACTTTTCGATCGCGTCGTCCACCGTGAGGTTGTTCTGCACCAGGAACATGGCGAAGTCCGCCACCGCCTTCGAGCTCGGAGTCACTTTGGGGATGTCGCCAAAGGCATCGTTGACCTCACGGTATCTTCGTTTGATCTCCCCCCAGCGTTCGCCCAGGCCGAGCTCGATGGCACGCGGTCGTAGGTTCGAGTACTGCCCGCCGGGAATCTCGTGCTCGTAGACTTCCGCGGTGCTCGCCAGAAGACCGGACTCGAACATCTGGTAGTGGTCGCGCACGCGTTCCCAGTAGATGGCCAGATCGTTCATGGCCTGCCAGTCGAGCGAGGGCGCGCGTTGATGTCCTATGAGGGCACCGCACACGGCGTTCAGCGACGGCTGGCTGGTCAGTCCCGACATGCTGGACAGAGCAAGATCCACGGCGTCGACTCCGGCATCACAGGCCATGAGACAAGTCGCGACACCGTTGCCGCTGGTATCGTGCGTGTGAAGGTGAATCGGCAGGCCCGTCTCGTCGCGTAGAGCTTGAATCAACTGCTTGGCCGCGTAGGGCTTCAAGAGACCGGCCATGTCCTTGATGGCCAGGATATGAGCCCCATGCCGCGCCAGCTCCTTGGCGAGCTGAACGTAGTAGTCGAGGTTGTACTTCGATCGCTTCGGATCGGATATGTCGCCGGTGTAACAGATCGCAGCCTCCACGACCTTGCCGGCACCTGCTACTTCTTCCATCGTGATCCTCATGTTGGGAACCCAGTTGAAGGCGTCGAAGATGCGAAAGATATCGATCCCGGCCTCTGCCGAGCACCGGACGAAGCGACGAATGACATTGTCGGGATAGTTCTTGTAGCCGACGGCGTTCGCCCCGCGCAGTAATGTTTGAAAGAGGACGTTGGGTATGGCTTCCCGCAGCTGGCTGAGACGATCCCAAGGATCTTCCTTCAGGAAGCGATAGGCCACGTCGAACGTCGCCCCGCCCCACATTTCGAGACTAAAGAGATCGCGCCCAAGAAAAGCGGTGGCCGGCGCAATGGCCCGCATGTCCGCGGTCCGAACGCGCGTGGCGAGCAGCGACTGGTGCGCGTCCCGGAACGTCGTATCCGTGATCCAGACTCGCGATTCCTCTTTGAGCCAGCGGGAGAGCCCTTCCGCACCTTTGGCGCGGAAGACCGCCATGGCCGGCCCGTCCTCGGGTGGCCGGCTTGTCATTGCGGGATCGATTGCGGGAGGTATCGCCGCGAACAAAGTGGGCGGCCGTTTCACCGGGCCCTTCAGCCCAGGCGGTCCGTTGACGACCGCGTTGGCAAACGCTCGGAGTAGCTTCGTGCCCCGGTCACGGCCGGGTGGGAACTCGAAGAGCTCCGGCGTCTCGTCGAGGAAAACGGTGTTCGTATCTCCCGAAAGGAATCGGGGGTGGGAGATGACGTTCTCGAGGAAGCGCGTGTTGGTCATGACGCCGCGAATACGGAACTCCCGGAGCGATCGGAGCAGCTTGGCGCACGCATCACGAAACTGCGGCGCAAAGGCCGTTACCTTGACGAGCAAACTGTCGTAGTGGCTCGAGACAAGGGTCCCCGCTCCCCCGGTCCCGTCGTCGAGACGGATGCCGAATCCGGTCGCCGCACGGTAAGCCCGGATCTTTCCGGTGTCCGGGGCGAAACCCGTCTGAGGGTCCTCGGTGGTGATGCGGCACTGCACCGCGAATCCGTGCCGGGTCACCGCCGCTTGGTTGTCGATACCGATCTTCGGATCGCTCAGATGATGCCCTTCCGCGACTCGTATTTGCGCTTGGACGAGATCGCGGCCGGTGATGCATTCGGTAACCGTATGCTCCACCTGGATACGCGGGTTGACCTCGATGAAATAGTAGCCCTCGCTGCCAACGAGGAACTCGACCGTTCCGGCGTTGACGTAGTCCGCTTTCCTGGCGATTCGCATGGCGGCCTGGTAGAGCTCCTCGCGCAGGGCGTCTCCGACGGAAACAGACGGCGCGATCTCCACGACTTTCTGATGGCGCCGTTGCACGGAGCAGTCGCGCTCGAAGAGATGCACGCAGTCACCATGGGAATCGGCGAGAATCTGCACCTCGATGTGCTTCTGTCGCTCCAGGAGTTTCTCGCAATAAACCTCGCCATGCCCGAAGGCTGCCAGCGCTTCGCCCTGAGCTCGTTCGAGCGCCTCTGCGACGTCGGTTTCCGATCGCACGACCCGCACACCTCGACCGCCGCCGCCGAACGTCGCCTTCAGCATGATCGGATAACCGTGGGCCGCCGCGAATTTTCCGACCTCTTCGACAGACGTGACGGGAGCGTCGGTTCCCGGCACGACCGGCACCCCGGCCTCGGTGGCAAGCCGTCGGGCGGCGTTCTTGTCGCCGAACACCTCGATCACTTCCGGTGGCGGCCCAATGAACGTCACTCCCGCGTCCGCGCACCGGCGGGCGAACTCGGCGTTCTCCGCGAGGAAACCGTAGCCGGGATGGATGGCGTCTACCCCGTGAGCGAGGGCAATGTCCAGAATCGCATCCTGATCCAGATACGCGCCCACCGGCTGCTCCGGAGACCCTACGGGAAACGCCTCGTCGGCCTTGTAGCGATGAATGGAGAGTTGGTCGGCGTGGGCGTAGATGGCTAGCGTGCGGATACCGAGCTCGGTACAGGCGCGGAAGATCCGGATGGCGATCTCGCCGCGATTGGCCGCCATAATCTTGGTGAAATTGCTCACGTTCGTCACTTGTCAAACTCCGCGGGATTTCGAGCAGCCGGCAGGGGCTTGTCCAAAAACTCCGAGCCCATTGTGTAGCAGCGGCAGTACGCGCGCAACTTAGTGCAGTCGGTCAGGCGACGGAAATACGATCGCTCATTGCGCCTCGCCTCCTCTGATCCGAGCGACGACGAGCTCTCCTTGCACAAAGACCGTCCGGAGTCCACGCGTCGCATCGGGTCCGAGTCGCGGGGGAGGTAAGCGCAGCAAGGTCAACTACTTCCCTTCCGCCATGTCTTCAAGGATCATAGGAGGGTTGCCAGAGAACGGCCGTCCAGAGTAAGAACCTCGGTGGTAGTCGAACAAATCCTGGTCGTGGCACGATATCATTAGTCGTGGTGCGGGGTGTTCCCGCCATAGTCCGCTGCCAGCGGAGAGAGGGGAACCACATGACAGCTGTGATCTTCCTGATCGTCGTCAGCGGGATCGTGCTGCTGGTCGCGCTCTTTACTGTCGGCATCTACAACCGTCTCGTCACGCTCAAGAACCGTTACACGAACGCGTTCGCTCAGATCGAGGTGCAGCTCAAGCGGCGCTACGATCTGATCCCGAATCTGGTGGAGACGGCCAAGGGCTACATGGCCCACGAGCGAGAGACGCTCGAGGCCGTGATCGCGGCGCGAAACCAAGCGATGGCCGGTCTGAAGGCTGCCGCCTCCGCGCCGGGCTCCGCCGACGCCATGAAGCAGCTGGCGGGAGCCGAGGGGATGCTGACCGGCGCCCTGAGTCGCATGAGCGTCGTGGTCGAGCAGTACCCCGACCTGAAGGCCAATCAGAACATGATGCAGCTTAGCGAGGAGCTCACCTCCACCGAGAACAAGGTCGCCTTCTCGCGCCAGGCCTTCAACGACGCCGTCACCGGCTACAACACCTACAAGCAAACGTTCCCGCCGGTGATCCTCGCGGGGATGTTCGGCCACAGCCAGGACGCGTCGCTGCTCGAGTTCGAGGATAGCGCGAAGATACAGGAAGCGCCCAAGGTCTCGTTTAGCTGAAGCGCATGGATTTTTTCGAAAGTCAGGACGCTGCGCGCGAGAAAACCGGCCGCCTGGTGTTTCTCTTCGTGCTGGCGGTCGTGTCGATCATCGTGTCGGTCTATGTAGTGGTCAGCGTCGCACTCCTTTTCACGACGGAGACGGAGGAGGCACGGCTCTGGCACCCGGGGCTGTTCATGGCCGTCGTCACGGCGACGGTGGCCGTCGTCGCGTGCGGAAGTCTGTACAAGATGGCGCAGCTCAGGGGCGGTGGGCGGGTGGTCGCCGAAGCTCTCGGTGGCCGTCTCATCCCGCGCGACACCACGGATTCCCAGCAGCGCAAGATCCTGAACGTTGTCGAAGAGATGGCGATCGCCTCCGGCACGCCGGTGCCACCTGTCTACCTGATGGCGGGCGAGAAGGGGATCAACGCGTTTGCAGCTGGATACACACCCAACGACGCTGTGATCGGAGTGACGCAGGGAACCATCGAGCAGTTGACCCGCTCCGAGCTACAGGGAGTGATCGCTCACGAGTTCAGCCACATCCTCAACGGGGACATGCGCCTGAACATCCGCCTGATCGGAATCCTCAACGGCATCCTGGTCATCGGCATCATCGGGTATTTCATCTTGAGGAGCATCGCCTTTGCCGGGTCCGGCCGCAGCCGCGGCAGGAGCAAGGATGGCGGAGGGGTCGTCGCCATAATGGCCCTTGGCGCGGGGCTCGCGGTCGTGGGATTCATGGGAACGCTGTTTGGAAACCTCATCAAGGCCGCCGTCAGCCGGCAGCGCGAGTACCTGGCCGATGCCTCTGCCGTGCAGTTCACACGAGATCCGAGCTCCATCGCCGGTGCGCTCAAGAGGATCGGGGCCTTCGTGAAGGGATCCGGGATCGCGAGTCCCAACGCCCCAGAGGCCAGTCATATGTTCTTCGCCAAGGCGTTGACCTCGGGTCTCACCTCCATGTTCGCCACACACCCGCGGCTCGAGGATCGTATCCGTCGGATCGAGCCCGGCTGGGACGGCACCGACCCGCCTCCGAGGATTGTCAGACCTGAAGAGCCGGCGCCCAATCGGGGTAGGCATCCTTCGGGTCTCGACGTCGCCGAAGTCGTCACCAGAGCCGCCATCCTGGCTGGGGCCGCCGGCGAGGGCGGGGCTGCGGGGGAGGCGGGCGGCGCCGTGTCGCAGATCGGCCGACCGACCATGGCGCACGTCGAGTACGCGGCCGGTCTGGTACGCGGCCTCCCGGCGCCGGTCGTGGCGGCGGCGCGCGAATCGTACGGTGCCCGCGCCGTGATCTACGCCATGCTATTGAACCGGGAAACCGATGTGCGCCGCGTCCAGCTACAGCATCTCGCCGAGCACGCCGATGAGGGTGTCACCAAGCTCGTGCACAGCCTGCTGCAGCCGATGGAAGAGGTCGCCGCGGAGGCGCGCCTGCCGCTGATCGACCTGACGACGGCGACTCTGCGCGAGCTGACGGCGTCACAGTACTCGGTGTTCCGCGGCAACGTCGTGGCTCTGATGAAAGCCGACGAGAAGTTGAGTCTGTTCGAGTGGGTTCTGCAACGGATGATCCTGCGGCATCTCGAGCCGCAGTTCAAAAAGGTGGAGACGGCTCGCGTGAAGCACCACTCGTTGGCTCGGCTCGAGCACCCCTGTGCGGTCCTGCTCTCCGCGCTGTCCCACAGCGGTCATCACGACCCTACCGGGGCTCAGTCAGCTTTCGAGCAGGGCCGCTCCCACCTCGAGCTTCCTCGCCTGCAGCTTCTCGATCGACGCCAATGCGGCCTGGCCGAGCTGGACCAAGCGCTCACGGTTCTCGACACGGTGACCTTCAAGCTGAAGCACGATCTGCTCGAGGCGGGAGTCGCTTGCGTCAGCGCAGACAAGCGCGTCACCGTCATCGAGGGCGAGCTGCTCCGCGGCACCGCCGACGCACTCGGCTGCCCCATGCCTCCCCTGCTCCCGGGTCAGCCGATCACAAAGGGTGCTTAGCCTCACCAGTCAAAATCAACGTCGTCACACAAATTAGGGCCACAGCATGCAGGCGATGGGTTCCACGCTCACGTCGCAACCGCGTAGCAGCGAAGGCGAGGGTGGCTTCAGCGGCTTCAGTGGGGGCGGCGGATTCAGCGGCGGGGGGTTCGGTGGCGGGGGTGGAGGGAGCTGGTAGCCTTTTTAGGCCCTTAGATCACCAGCCGCACGTCTCTCCCTGATTGCGCTCTTCCAACCAGGCCATCAAAGGCGCGAAGTAGTCGATGATGGCGGTGGCGTCGATTTCCCGACCGCCGGTGAGCTCCTCCAACGTGTCCGGCCAGGGTTGCGACCGTCCCTTCTCCAGCATGGCCGCCAGTCGTTGGCCGGCTTCCTCGCTCCCGTAAATGGAACATTCGTGTAGAGGCCCTTCGAACCCCGCCGCTTCGCAGAGAGCTCGGTGGAACTGGAACTGCAAAATCCGAGCGATGAAGTAGCGCGTGTATTCCACGTTGGCGGGGATGTGGTACTTGGCGCCGGGATCGAAATCCGCTTCGCTGCGCGCAACCGGAGGTGCTACGCCCTGATACCGCGTGCGGAGATCCCACCAGGACGTGTTGTAGTTGTCGGGAGTGATCTCCCCGGAGAAAACACGAAAGCGCCACTCGTCGATCAACTTGCCGAACGGTAAGAAGGCAATCTTGTCCATTGCCATCTTCATCTGCTGGTTGATCGTCGCTTCCTGACTCGACTCGACGGCGTCGACGAGTCCGACCCGATGAAGGTAAGCGGGCGTCATGGAGAGATTGATGGTGTCGCCGATCCCCTCGTGAAATCCCGGGTTGGCACTCGAACGATAGAGAACGGGAAGGTCGTTGTAGTGGAGATAGTAGTAAACGTGCCCGAGCTCGTGATGGACCGTAATGAGCTGGTCTTCGGTGGACTCGATACACTGCTTGATGCGGACGTCCTCCTCAGCCGAATTCATATCCCACGCGCTCGCGTGGCAAACGACCTCGCGATCCCGAGGCCTGGTCAGCAGGGACCGTTCCCAGAAAGTCTGAGGTAACGAGGGCATGCCGAGAGAGACGAAAAAGCCTTCCGCCAGCTTCGTTATCCGCACCGCGTCGTATCCTTGGTCGACGAGCGCCTCGCCGACATCGAGATCCAACGCGCCGGGGTAGGGCTCGACGAGATCGAAGATGTTGCCCCACTCCTGGGCCCACATGTTTCCGAGGAGATGGGCGGGGATGGGCTCTCCGGCGGGAACCTTGTCGCTGCCGTAATGCTCGGCGAGCTGGGATCGCACGTAGCAGTGAAGCTGATCGTAAAGAGGTTTGACTTGCCCCCAGAGTCGATCCGTTTCTTCCGCAAACTCGGCGGGGCTCATGTCATAGGCCGAACGCCACATCTCGCCGAGATCGCCGAACCCGAGATTGCGTGAGCCTTCGTTCGCGAGCTCGACGAATCGCGTATACGACTCTCGCATGGGCGGTGATACCGTCCGCCAACCGCGCCAGAAGTCAAGGAGCTCGTCGTAGTCGCGGCTTTCCCCGACGAGGCGCTCGAGCTCGGTCCCCGTCTTGCAGGAGTCGGGTCCTTGGGGACAGTACTTCCCCTCCCCGTACGCACCGGTCAGCTCGTTGTAGAGACGCGTGAGCTCATCACGTTTGGTGGGATCGGCGGGAGCCGGGCGGGCGGTATCCGCAAGCCGAAGCAAGTGGAGGGAACGCTCGGCGTCCGCGCTCAGGTCCTGGCCCAAGTAGCGGGTCGACTCCGCGACCACCCGATTCTGGTACTCGAGAAACCGGGACTGTGCCCGGGCGGCCAATATGGCCGTGTCGGGAGTGATGTACGTCGCGCGAACCCAGCCCGCCGAGGCGCTCTCTTTTCTTATCTCCTCGAGCTCTCGATTCACGCGCGCCACGAACTCGTCGGCGGTCTCTTCGTCGCTCGCAGCCTGCCCGGTCACCTCCTGAAAGGGTGCGGCAGTCAGTGCCAACAGCAAGAAAAACGCCCTTAGGTTCATGGCCGTATAGTACATGAAGACCAGACCCCTGTGCTGGAATCAGGACTCCCCCCTATCTTTTGAATACGTCGTTCAAAACCATAGTCTGAATCCTATGGCGTCGATTGAAGCGCGTCCAGGCGCAGCTCGGCGATCGACCACGGGCGAGTCCTGCGACCCGTTTGAAGAAGCCGGATGCCTTGAAGCAACGTCGGCTCGAAGATAAGGACCTGGCTCGCTCCGTTTTCGTCGAGGAACTGTCCCTGCACACCGGGTCGCCCCATGACATACGGGATCTCGATCCAGGCGTCTTCGGTTCTACCCTCGAGCCGAAGCTGGCGGGCGTTACGAAGCGGACGGCGTCCCAGGCTCAACTCCACGCGCGCCACAACCATCGGCTCCGGCATCTGGATTTGAATCCAGTTCCCGGGACGCTGGGGCCCACCGGTCCCCCAGAACGTGGAAAGACGACCGTCGATCAGGTTGGACACTCTCCCTGGGGACTCGGAAGCGGTAAGCCAAGAGACTTCAAGTGGGATCTCTTCGTACTGGGATCGCCGCCCGTCAGGGACTACATAAAGGTTGAGCGGCGGCCCCGAATAGGCACTCTCCGGCTCGAATGCCTGCGTCATAGGCCACTCCACTTCATATTGCTCCTCGTTGGCCGGGCGCAGCAGCACCGCGTTGGCGTTCAGGGATTGCAGCCGGAACCGATCGGGCGAGGCAAGCCCCAGCAGCTCGAACTGGCTTTCCTCGCCGCCACCCAAATCCGTCAACGAGCTGACGACCCGAGCACCAGGCGGAAGGTTGGTCTCGATCCAATCGAGCGCACGATCTCGCGTGCTGGGCCGCGCCACGTCGCGCACGTAGGACATCGAGGCAGAGAATGGGAACGCCACGGCCACGAGAACGAGCGCGAGTGTGGCGCGAGGATGTTGGCCGGCCAGCGATTGCGCTGCCTGTCCCGCCAGAAGAGCGAGGACGCCGAGCGTCGGAACCAGGAATCGATCGTGATGAACCGGGGAGCTGGCGAAGACGCCGATGGCGACAGCTGGAAAGAGCAGTAAGGGAGTCCACTTCCTCCACTCTCTAAGAGCATAGAAGAGCCCCGCGATAACGAGCAGCAGTCCCAACGTCCCCATCGCCTTGCGCAGTGTGCCCTGCGGGTGTCCGACGAGCACCCACAGCCTCCCCAAATAGTCCGTCGCTACCGCCGACCCTTCCGCGTAGTGGTAACCGACTTGCGTCAAGACGCCGTCGATGAAACCGGGGACGTTGAACACGGTGTAGGGAGAGAAGACGAGAAACGTGACCAGCGAGATCGTTCCCGCCAGGAGCATGCGAACCAAGCGGGGTCCCGGCGCGAGCAAACGGTAACCAATGTAGGAAGGGACCAGCAGAATTCCGGAGAACTTCACCGCCGTCGCGGCGCCCAGCGCGATCCCCGAAGCCACGTCTCGCCGACTCGACTCTCCAACGGTCGAAAACATCAAGAGGGCGAAAAGAGCGAAGGCCTCGAGAACGACGTCCGGCCGCACGCTGTGTGCGGTTTGAACTTCCACGGGGGAGACAGCCAGAAAGAGCGCCGCCACGAGGCCCGCCGTCGGTCCGGCCAATCGCGTCCCGAGCAGATAAACCAAGCCCACGCTCAGCACACCGAAAGCCGCGACGAGACCGCGCGCTGCCAAGTAGGCAGTCGCACCGGCGGGAACGCTCACGTCGATGACGGCGAGAACCGGATAGAGAAGGTAGAAAAAGAGTCCCGGATATTCGTAGAAACGGTAGTCCAAATCCCCTTCCGACAACATCAAGGCGACGTTCTCTACGAAATAGCGTTCGTCGACGTGCGGGGTGTGGCGGAGATCCCAGGAGAGTCCCATGAAGCGAAGGACGGCGGCCAGAAGGAGAACCGTCCCGAGTGCAAGGCGGAGACGCATTCGGGAACGGATCTTAGAGTGAGGTCTGCCGCCGTGTCAAAGAGGGATCTCGCCGTTGAAATGCCCGGACGACGAAGTTATGATCCGCGAACCAGAAAGCCATCAGTAGAAAGGAATATTTGCTCATGCCGACCGAAACAAAAGAGCTCAAGGGACTACGCACCAAACACCAGCTGAGACTGGTATCCGATGAAGAAGAAGGTACCGGTGTCGACCGGCTGCTTGGCGGCGTCTACGGATTCACCTATTCACCGGCTGCCGACAACTTCCCGCTGTTCAAGAAACGTGAAATCAACTCCTACGAGACACATAAGCTCCCCGACGGCAGCATCATATTGATTGGATACCTGACCAAAGAAGAGGCCGACACCCTCGACACCACCAAGGAAAGCGCCATCATCCACCTTTTTCCGGATCTGAAGGAAGAGGCAACGACGCTGGTGATGTTGCCCATGTCCAGGGTCGTTGGTCACAGGGAACACTCACAACGAGAAGGCAAGGGCCTCGAGATACGAGTCGGCCCGGCGAGCTAATGGCCGAGGGCGAAAAGGGGATTCTTTTTCTCTGCGTCGCCAACTCCGCCCGGAGCCAAATGGCGGAGGGTTTGGCACGTGCCATCGCCCCTGAGGGTTTCGAGATTTATAGCGCCGGCTCCGCACCATCGCGTGTCAATCCCTTCGCCCTAGACGTCATGCTGGAGTTAGGCATCGACATTTCCTCCCACCGCTCGAAGTCCGTCGACGAGGTACCGGCGGAGCGTATTGGTACCGCCATCACCCTCTGTGCCGAAGAAGTCTGCCCGGTGTTCCCTGGAGAAGTAAGACGGCTGGCATGGCCCTTCGAAGACCCGGCCGCGGCCAAGGGCTCCGGCGAGGAGGTTCGGGAACAATTCCGGCGGGTCCGCGATCGAATCCGCGCCAAGGTTCAAGAGTTTTTCGAGTCGCTTTGATCGCCTACTCCAAATCCTGCTCGACGAGATCCTCGGGGCGACCTTCCTCCTGGCTTCCGCCGACACCATAGCGAACCAAGTGATCCCCCATCTCGATCGCCTCGCGTGGGCTGTGGGTGACGAAGACCATCGGTATTCCACTCCCCTCTTGTACCTGCCGCACGACGCGACGCATCTCTCGACGCGTGGTCAGATCGAGACTGGCGAAAGGCTCATCTAGCAAAACGACCCGCGGTTCCGGCACCAGGGCCCGAGCAAGCGACACGCGTTGCGACTCGCCACCGGAAAGGCGACGCGGCATCCGATCCGCGAGATGTGAAACTCCGAGTCGTTTGAGCCACTGCTCGGCGAGCGGACCCGATTCTTTCCGATTCCCGCGGACCCGCAATCCGAAGGCAACGTTATCGCGGACGCTGAGATGTGGAAAGAGCGCAGCGTGTTGTGGAACGTAGCCGACGCGGCGGTGCTCGGGCGCCAGGTTTGCTTCGGCGTCGAGAAGAGTCTCTCCGCCGACTCGTATGATTCCCGTCGCCGCGACCAGGCCCGCCACCGCACGGACGGTCAGGGTCTTGCCCGTTCCCGACGGACCGAAGATCACGAGAATACCCCCGGGAAGCGTGAACCGCGCCTGCACGGCGGCGCGATCTCGGACGCCACCCAAGGGGCCTACCGGGATCGCGACGTCGACATCGAGCGCGGCGGAAACCGACGTCACGTCAGCGCCTATCCTTCCCTTGTAGTTTTTCCAGACGCGAAAAGGCGAAGACGACGGCCACCGAAACCACTGTCAACGTGACGACGAGCGCCACGGCACGGGCGTCGTCACCCGCCTGATAAGAGCTCCAGATCTCGAGCGTCATCGTGTTGGTCTTGCCGGGAAGGTTCCCCGCGAACATGAGCGTCGCTCCGAACTCGCCCAGCGCCCGGGCAAAGCACAAGACCGCCCCGGCGACCAGACCCCGCCAAGCGACGGGCACGGTCACCCGAAAAAAAGTCGCTATCGGTCCGGCTCCGAGCGTTCTCGCTACCGCTTCCAGATCGGGATCGACGCCGTGAAAGGCCGCTTGCGCGAACTTGATGAATAGCGGCAAGGAGACCACGACGGCCGCGATCACCGCCGCCCAGAAAGTAAAGATGATAGAGACTCCCATCAGCTCGTAGAGAGGGCCCCCGACGATACCCTTCCTCCCCAGCACCACGATCAAGTAATAGCCGGTCACCGATGGAGGTAGCACGATGGGAAGGACGATCAGGACATCCACCAGCGACCGCCCTCTGTAGTCATGGCGCGCTTGGAGGTATCCGAGGACCAGACCAATCGGCACGATCACCGTAAGCGCGGCAAGGGCCACGCGCAACGAAAGGAAGAGGGGGAACGCGGTACCGTTCACGGCGCCATGAACCCCACTGCCACGAGCTCGCGAACGACCGCATCCGACGCAAGATACTCGAAGAATCGTCGCGCCACCGGTCGAGGTTCCAGAGCTCCGCCGACCAGGACCGCTTCGTAGACGACGTCAGGAGCATTAGGGCCCGAAGCGATCCAAACGGGCTCGAGCCCCAGAAGCTTCGCGTCCGTTGCGTAGACGACGACGCCGTCGACTTCCTCTCTCTGGACATAGCTCAAGACCTGCCGCACATCACCACCCAGCACGATCTTTTCCTCGATGCCGGTCCAGAGTCCTTCGGCTTCCAGCCACTGGCGAGCGTACTTTCCCGCGGGCACCGAGCGAGGATCTCCGATGGCCACCCGCGTCACCGTTTCGTCTTGCAAATCTCCGAGCGATCGGACGCCCTCTTTCGTGCTCACCAGCACCAGGTGATTGCGCGCAAAGATCCGGCGGCCCCCTGGCGCCACGAGGCCCGACTCGGAGAGCCGATCGACGTGCTCCGTCGCCGCGGAGATGAAAACCTCCGCCGGCGATCCCACCTCGATTTGTTGCCGTAGAGCGCCCGATCCGGCGAAGTTGAGCTGCAAAGACAAATGAGGATGCGTCTTCTGAAAATCCTCCGAGACGGCGGTCATGACCTCGCGCAGACTGGCGGCGGCTGAAACGAGGAGCTCTCCATTTCCCGAGTCTTCGCTGACATCGCAAGCAGCACCAGCAAAGACGAGGAGCAACGAACAGAAGAGCCGCCCCACCGAATGTACCATCGCGCTACATTACAGGACCCTGCGCGCCTTTTCCTCTTCCCGCCGGACCGCGAGCAGAGCTCTTCTCGCCTCGTCGAGATCGACCGGATCGAACCTCAAACGATCGCCGGGCACGAGCTGGGCGAGGCGCGGTATGTCCGCTCCGACGATGGTTCCGATTTTGGGATAGCCTCCCGTGGTCGCGCGGTCGGCCAACATGGCAATCGGTTGCCCATCCGGTGGTACTTGCACCGCTCCCAGAACCATCCCATCCGTTGTGATCTCACTCGGCCCTTGGTGCTCGAGGCGCGGTCCTTGTAAGCGACACCCCATTCGATCCGATGACGGTGCGACGACGTACTCCGAAGACGTGAGCGTGGCCTTGGCCTTGTTGGCGAAAGAGCTCTCTTGGAGACCGAAGACGAGTCGCACGGTCGTCACGGAGCCTTCCGGAGTCGCGGCCACTGACCAGCGGCGGCCCGGTGCCGCAACACCTTCGGGAGCCAACGTCGTCAAGACGTCGCCTCGTTCGATAGCGCGGCCCTTATGTCCTCCTAGAGCGGACGCGACATAGGTCGAACGCGCCCCGAGCACCTCGGCCACTCCCAATCCTCCCGCCACGGCCACATACGCGCGGCATCCGGTCCGGCGACCATTGAAGGTAAGCACGTTTCCCGCTCGGGCTAGAAAAGAAGAGCTCACCGGGACCGACCACGGTCCGAGATCCCCTCGATCCAGAACCGCGCCGAGATCGGCGCCACACACCGAGACAACGACCGTACGCAGCAACTTCAGGGATGGCCCCGCGACGGTGCACTCGAGCGCAGCCGCTCCCGGCGCGTTCCCCACAAGAAAGTTGGCGGCGCGCAGTGCCGCCGCGTCCGCAGCGCCCGCTACCGGAACCCCGTAACGTTGGTAGCCCGCGCGACCGAGATCTTGAACCGTGGTGAGAAGGCCACCGTCCAGTACTTCGAGCGTGGGATCGCCGGCAGGTGGCTCGTCCATGGCCCCGGGAGCCGGCGCCTCGTCGACGTTGGCAACGGAAACGAATCGCACTCGATCCCCGGGCAAGAAGAAAGTCGGCGGGCTCGACCGCGCATCGAACAACCGCAGCGAGGAACGGCCGATCAGATTCCATCCGCCGGGAGTCGCCGACGGGTAGACCGCGGTCTGCCTTCCGGCGATGGCAACCGAGCCAGCCGGAACGCGCGTGCGCGGCGTGGCCATGCGTGACGTGGCGATCGATTCGGGAAGCATTCCCATGTAGGCGAAGCCAGGAGAAAACCCGAGCATGTAAACGCGGTACTCGCTTCCAGAATGGATCGCAATCACTTCGGACGGGCTCAGCCCGGCAGCGTGCGCTACCGCATCCAGGTCTTCGCCGTCATACACGGTGGGAACTTCCTTCAGCGGCGCCGCAGCGGGCGCCTCGTCGGAAAGATCGCGAGCGAGCTCGAGGAGATGTTCGGCTACCTCACTGGGTTCGACCCGAAAGGGGTCGAAGAAAACAAGCAGCGATCGATAGGTCGGTACGGCCTCCTGGAATCCGGCGAAAGGCCGAGAAAGGAGCTTTCGATCGAGAGCTTGTACCCGCGCGTTGAGACGGGGGTCAATCCTGTCGCCAAACTCCACCGCGACGGCCGCTTCGCCCGCGTAGAGAATTCGGGGAGCGTTCATGGAAGTTGCGGGGATGACTTCTTATCGACTCGTGAGCGGGCGTAACTCGACGCCCGCTTCTTCGAGTGCTTGCCGAACCGCCTGTGCGTTGCGAACGGCACCGGGATTGTCGCCGTGTAGACACAGGGTTTCCGCGCTAAAGGTCACGTCGCTCCCATCGTACGCTTTCACCCTTCCGTCGCGGGCGATACTGACCGCCTGCGCGGCTACCGTCTTGGCGTCGGTGATCACCGAGCCCGCGACTTGCCGCGATTGGAGCGCCCCGTCTGGATTGTAGACGCGATCGGCAAACGCCTCGCCTGCGAAGCGAAGCTGCTCTGCCTCGGCGGCCTCGCGCATCGTGGGCGAAGTCGCCAAACCGACCAGCACCAGCTCTCGGCTGAAGCGCGCGACTCCTCGCGCGATGGCGCCCGCGAGCGCAGGATCGGAGGCCGCCTGATTGTAGAGGGCACCGTGTGCTTTCACATGAACGAGCTCGACACCGTGCGCGCGGGCGAACCCGGCGAGGGCCGCGACCTGATATGCGACGTCTGCTTCGACGTCCTCTGGACTCGCCTCCATCGGCCGCCGGCCAAAACCGCTCAAGTCGTGGTAACCAGGATGCGCCCCGACCGCCACACCGTGCCGCTTAGCGAGCGCCACTGTTCGATCCATGGTTTGCGGATCGCCGGCGTGAAAACCGCAGGCAATGTTGGCGGAGGTTAGGAGCGGCATGAACGCCTCGTCGTCGAAACCCTCGCCGACGTCACCGTTGAGATCGATGGGCATCGTTTTTTCGGATAGTAAGGCTAAAAGGCCGGATGAGCAGCGTGGCCAGCCTTCTCGCTGGCGATCGATGTAATGAGCGACGTCGAGCGAATTGAACGACAGGTCCAAGGGCTTTCGGCGGAGGAACTCACCTACTATCTAGACACTAGTATACCACTGGCCCATCGAGCTCGGCTAACAGGGAGTATCGGGTTACGGAGGCGAGTGCTCGCAGTCAAGGACACTAGCGAGTGGGAACGACGCGCTCCTCGAGCTCCTTGGTCCAGTTCTGGACGATGTGGATCTCGTTGGTCGCTTCTAACTCCATGGGCTCGCGCCGAATCATGAGAAAGCGGCCGTCCGCGGCAACGTCGTAGTTTCGTCTCGAGCCTCTCAAGAAAGGATCATCGAACAGCGGCCGAGGTCTGGACGGGGTAAGGCCGGATGACGTGTCGATGGTCACCGCCATCACTTGCCGAGGGTCGTGGCTCCGATAGAAAAGCTCTCGACCATCTTTCGCCCAGATGGGCTCCTGGCCGCCGTTGGTCGAGATCTGGACGCGAGCACCCGGGCCAGGGTAAGGCTGCACCCAAACCTCCGCACCAACCCAGTTCCCGGATTGCTCGTCTTGAGAACCAAGCGTAGCGAATTCGCCAGATGCGCTGACGTAGGCCAACCAGCTCCCGTCGGGAGAAAGGCTTGGCTCGATCTCGTTAGAGGGTCCTTGGAGAAGCGGGCGCGGCTCCCGCTCACCGTCGATGGAAAGCACCCAGATGTCCGAGCCGGAATCGGGACGACTTGCCATGTAGACGAGCGTTTCCCCGTCAGGCGTCCACTCACCCGGAACGGTGGTTCCTTCAGCCTCTAACACGCGTTCCGGAGCACCGCTTCCATCTGCAGGCACCCAGTAGGGATCTCTGGCTCTGCCACTGGAGACTTGGGAGTAGACCACGCGGGCTCCATCCGGTGTCCAGACGGGGAACGAACTCTGTTCCCCTGGCGTCAAGGGCGTGAGCGCGCCCCGTCGAACATCGTAAATCAACGCCTCTGCATCATAGAGGGCAATGCGATGACCGTCAGGAGAAAGGCGCGGCGACCAGTACGCGCTGGCTGGAGCGTCGAGAGCCTCGACAGCGCCGGTACGATCGACCCAGACGAGGCGCCGTCTGTCCTCAGGAAAAACCCCTCCCGGCACGTAGGCCAGAGTACCCGAAGGCGAGACGCTAAACCGAGCCGCTCCCGTATCCAAGCTGTTGATAGACCCATGTACGGCCTGCGCGACCCCATCGAGCAACGCCACCGGATCACCCGTCACCTCGAGCTTTTCGACATCGAAAGGCGCCGCCATCAACGTGCCCATATGGGCGTAGACCAGATGGCCCGTCGAGACATAGCGCGCGTCGGTGCCTCCTTCGAGCAGGACCTTGCGCTCGCCGGTAGTCGAGGGACGCGACGATGATTTCCGACGTATCCCATCCAAGCGCCGAGCCCTTTTTTGCGGTAAACAGCACGGCTCGTCGTCCCGGCAAACTCGCCGGGAGGCGATGGATCCTCTCACCTCGCCCGCTGTCGAGTGTAGTGAACTCCCTCCAGTCGACGGGACTCGCAGGAGCCCTCCCGTACGCCTTCCGGCATAGATGATGGTGTCATCCTCCGTCCAGGTGATTCCCCAGGGTGGCGCCGAGAGCACAGACACGGTCACGGTCGATCCTCCCGCGGACGGAATTCTCTTGATCGCTCCGCCGGCCCAAAAGCCCACCCACTCCCCATCCGGCGAAAGAAAAGAGTTCACCGCGCCCTCGGTTCCGGAAAGCGGTCTTGCCTCGTACTGATCCATCGAGGGGGATGTCCCGCCGGATGTTGAATTTGGGGTAGCGGCGGCTCCTTGGCCGGCCTAAGAATAGGTCTGCCAATAAACCGTCTCCAGAGGGGGACAAGGAGCCACCAATGCCTAGGAAATCAAAGAAGCCAGTAAGAAAGCAAACGCACTCGCCTACGGGCAAGGTAGTTGGCCAAGTCGGTCAGATACTGCTACCGATGATAGCTGGGATCGCGGCCACGAAGGCGGATCTGACGGAATGGGTGTACGAGCAAGGACTGACAGCTCTGCACCTACTGCTCAGAGAGGACGCCGAGGAGATCGCGGGGCTCAAGGGCAAGCACGAGAAGGAGCGAACTCATAACCACTGTGGGAGCACGAACGGAGAGCTGAGCTTCGGTGGTCGTCGCATCCAAGTGTCGCGACCTCGAGTTCGCTCGAAGTCGGGCGAGGAGGCGTCGCTTCCACACTTCGAAGCCTTCCGCGAAGAAGACCCGCTTCCAGAGCGAGTATTGAATCAGATCTTGGTGGGGGTATCGACCCGAAATTACGAATCGAGTCTGGACAAACCCGCGGCCAAGTTGAAGTCTCGTGGCACGAGTAAGAGTGCCGCCAGCCGTCACCTCGTGAGCCAGACGACTAAGAAGCTCGAGGAATACCTGTCTCGGCGGCTAGAGGAGTTCGAGCTTGCGGCACTGATGCTGGATGGCCTTGAGGTGGCCGGACAGACCGTCGTCGTAACTCTCGGTATCACAATAGATGGAACGAAGGTGCCCCTGGGTATATGGCTGGGCTCGACGGAGAACTCTCGGGTGTGCACCGCGATGTTGCAGGACCTTCTCGAGCGAGGCTTGCGCGTCGATGAGTCGATTCTCTGCGTAGTGGACGGAGGCAAAGGCATCCGCAAGGCACTCGTCGACGTTTTGGGGGACCTCGCGGTCATCCAAAGGTGCCAGATCCATAAACTCCAGAATCTTCGCTCGTACCTTCCCAAGTCTCGTCACGCCTACGTGCTCCAGACGATGAAGGAAGCCTACAAGTGCAAGAGTGCCGACAAGGCGCGCAAGCGACTTCAGGCATTGGTGTCGTGGCTCGAGCGAAACGGCTACGACGAAGCTGCCGGAAGCCTTCGTGAAGGGATGGAAGAGACACTCACGGTCGTGAAGCTCGCGCTGCCCGCCTTACTTCGCCAGTCTCTTGCCACGACGAACGCCATTGAGAATCTCAACGGAACCATTCGCAGAGTATCGAGAAACGTCAAGCGTTGGTAGAGTCCTTCCATGGTTCGCCGATGGACCGCTCTTGGCGTCGTCACCGCGCAGAAAAAGTTCCGGCGTATCAAAGGCTATCGCCATATGGGCGCTCTCGTTCACGCGCTTAGAAGCAAACAGAAATCTCTTGACAGCGATGAGTTTGCTGCCTAAGAGTATTCACAGGTGCCGCCGCTACCCGACCAAATTCAACAGCGGCCGGGACATCCCCCCATCGAGCGTACGTAGAGTTGCTGCACGCCGTCGCGCCAGCCGACGAAGACGAGCTCGGAACCGTCGGGAGAAAAGGCCATGGCAGTCTGCGTCAGTGGATCGCCGGTTCCTAGCTCTTCGGCCGGTCCGACGTTCATCACAAGGCGGGAAACCGAGCGCTCCGCAGGAGGAGCCGAGGATAGAAAAGCCCAAAACAGAATCCCCACGACGGCAGCTCCGGCGGCTACGCTCATCAATCTATCGAGCCACACCGAGCGCCCGGTTTACCTTGGGCGTCGCATCGGAGTCGGCCACGCCCGCCTCGGCAATCCACTTCACTTGGAGCGCCATGTCGAGGGCGGACTGCCACCGATCGTCGGGATCCTTCGCAAGGCAAAGCTTCACCAGGCGCTCGAGAGCGGGCGGCATCATCGGCTGTAGCTCTGAGAGAGCCTTTGGTTCGCGCTCCATGATCGCGACGATGAGGCTCGCTTGGCTCTTGCCCTCGAAGGCTTTCTTGCCGGTCAGCATTTCATAGAGCACCGCGCCGAAGGCGAAGATGTCGGTGCGCTCGTCGGCCTCTCTTCCTTCGAGCTGCTCGGGCGCCATGTACTGAAACGTGCCGAGGATGGAGCCTTCTTCCGTCAGGGGTTTTTTGTTGTGTCGGTAGTGCCGACCCGCCTTCGCCAAGGGCTTCGGCGGGCGAAGCCGCTAGTTTCGCCAAGCCGAAGTCCAGAAGCTTCACGCCTGCTTTCGTCAGCATGATGTTCCCGGGCTTCAGGTCCCGGTGCACCACGCCGGCGCGAGGGGCTTTGTCGAGGGAATCAAACGGAAAGCTCCTCCCGGCTCGACTCCTCCCTATAGCGCACCATCACGAAACGTTCGCCGTCGGGGGACACGTCGTAGTGCGCTGCCTCAATCTGGGCGTGAGCTTCGAAGAGTGGCCGTGGGGCTCCTGGCGCGAAGCCGTTCGTCGTGTCGATGTCGACGACCATCAACCCGCTGCCGCCGCCCTGATAGTAGAGCTCCGTCCCGTCTCTCGACCAGATGGCCCGGCGTCCTCCCTCGACGGATACGCCGTACTTCTCGCCTTCCGGAAAAGCTCTCACGTAGACCTCGATGCGGCCAGAACGGTCGGACTCGTAGGCGATCCATTGTCCGTCCGGAGAAGAACACAGGAAACTGCTCGTTGTAGGGCGTAGCAACGATGGTCTTCCTCGCTCCGTCTTCAAGAGAGATGGCGATGGCATCCCATCCAGTGTCCGGCCTCCTTTCGTTGATGGCCAGCCACCTCCCATCTGGGGACCAGGATACCGCCCATCCGGTGTAGTCGAGATCGATCAGATGCTTGTCGTCTCCCGAGCCATCGGCGGCCCTGGTCTTGATTTCAGTGGTGGTCGAATAAGCAAAGCGCCGGCCGTCGGGGCTCCAGACAGGAGTACCCCCCTCTATCTCGTCGCCGGTTAGATTGGTTGAGCCTCCGCGTTCGAGGTCGAACCTCCATACGTCATAGCGCGCGCTAGCGGAATCTTGGATGCCGATCAGAACAAAACGCCCATCGGGGGAAAACCGAGGAAGGTAAGCATTCGCTGAAAGTTCTTGCAGTGTTTCGACGACTTCTTCGGAACGGTTGACTAGCACGAAGGTGCCGCCACCCGTTGACCCCGCAGGGACGTAGGCAAGGGTGCCGTCGCTGCCGAGCGTGAATTGCGGGAAGCCGAAGCCGCCCCGCTCGACGCCTTCTATTAACGGAACGGCCTCCCCGTACGTCTCGAGTCGATCGACGTCGAACGGCACAGCCCAAAGCGTGCTGCTGCGGCCAAAGATCAGATGACCCGTCGGCGAGAAGCGCGCGCCGGCGCATTCGAAAAACAATTTCGTGTCGCCTCCGTCCCGTGGATGAATAGCGACGTGATGGCGTCGACGTTCCAATGACGTGAAGAGCACGTTCTTGCCATCCGGAAGGAGCTGAGGGTGACCATGAATAGCCGCCGGGCCTCCCAGGGTGGTGACCACTTCCGGCTCACCCCCTTCCGCGGAGATTTGAACGAGTCCCGAGCCCCCGCCAAAGATGATGCTGTCTTCCTCGGTCCACGTCGCCGCCCAGAATATGGGCGCAGGGCCGAGCCTCACGTGCGCTCCGCCCAGAAGCGAAATCTTTCGCAGTTCGCCCGCGGCGAAAAACGCCACCCAGCGACCTTCTGGGGAGATTGTGGGGTGTCTCGCGAGCTCGGTACCAGCGATAGGAACGGGCTCCAGCTCGTCCATCGAGCGCCGAAACAACTGTGGGATCCCGTTCCGCTCGCCTTCGTACACCAGCGTTCGTCCGTCAGGAGAAAGCGTCAGGGAAGCGCGCGGATTCGACCCGGTTAGGCGGTCAGTGCGGGGTAGATGGATCGAAAAACGGGACGGTGGGGTTCGACGAGGAATCGTCCCGACGCATGAGAGCGGCAACAACGAGTCCCGTGATGATCGAAGCGATCAAGACTCCCGCAACCAAGCGCTTGGTGCTTTCAGCATGCCCTTGGGTGGTCACTCCTCCGTCGGTACGAGGCTCTTTGAGCTCCAATCGGGCATCGGCAATGTCGTGCAGCCGCTCGCGCGAGTCTTTCTGAAGGCACCTCGACAGAAGGCGTCGCACAGTCGGCGATAGCGTCGACGGCAACGCTTCCCAGTCGGGCTCGAGCTGCAGGATTCTCGAGAGTGAATCCGTGGCCGTTTCTCCGCCGAAGGCGAGCTTCCCCGTCAGCGCTTCGTAGAGACAACAGCCGAACGCCCAGATGTCCGTGCGCTTGTCGACCGGCTTTCCTCGCGCCTGCTCGGGGCTCATGTAGGACGCCGTGCCCAGAATCACGCCGAGCGCGGTGCCTTTGGTCAACGTCGGCGATTGCGAGGTTTGTCAGGTCCATAACGGTTATCTGGCCGAGCAGGACTACGGCAAAGAGGTTGATGGAGCGGTACAGGCGCTCAGGGAGTCAGGTATCGGAACCTGTGCCTATCTACTACATTAACCGTAAGAAGCCGCTTGACTTTGCAGCGTGTGCACGGATACTTTCACACACGAAGGGCCGGCCATGCCACTGACTCCCAACACTAAGCTGGGTGGTTATGAGATCCTCGCCGCCATTGGTGCGGGAGGTATGGGCGAAGTCTACCGTGCCCGGGATACCAAGCTCGGGCGTGAAGTTGCCATCAAAGTACGGCGAGCACTTTTTGATGCTCGAGATGGGAGAGGCCGGAGGGGAACTAGAGCTCAGTGTTGTTCTCAACTGGTTTGATGAGTTGAAGGAACGGCTCGCGCGAAAGCGAGGGGTCATCTGAACGGACACCGCCATCATGCGATCTTCCTGGCGGTAGAAGAGCTCGTCGCCCTTGGGAGACCAGAGGGGCTCTCTTCCTCCATCGACGGATGCGGTGACGCGTTCTCCGAGATCCGGAAAACGGTCGATGTAAATCTCGTCCTGTCCGGACTCGTCCGATTGGTAGGCGAGCCAACGGCCGTCGGGCGAGAGGTCTGGTTGTTGCTCGCTGGGCTCCGATACGATAAGCGGGCGAGCATCCCCTTTACGCGTGGAAACCCAGATATCGCCTCGCGTAGCGGTGGCGAAAATTTCTGGCCGACCTGGTCGGGAAGTGGCTCGCGAAAGTGCACCGAGGTCGGGCGAGGCGGGTCGGGGATGAGGAAGTAAACCGCTGCGCTTGCCACGATCGCACCCACGACGGCCCCCAGGGCTGTGTGGACGTGGCGACGGCTCTGCGAGGCCGGAGCTTCGTAACTAGGTGCCGTATCTGCAGTCGCTAACTGAATGCGTGCATCGCCAATGTCCCGCAACCGGCCTCGCGAAGCCTTACGAAGGCATCGCTCGAGGAGCTCTCGCAGTCGCCAAGGAGTCGATGCGGGAAGCGAGCCCCAGTCTGGCTCGCGATGGACGACGGCCGCGAGGATGTCGGTGACGGTATCTCCGCCGAAGGCGATTTTCCCTGTCAGGGCTTCGTAGAGACAGCACCCGAACGCCCATATGTCCGTGCGCTTGTCGACCGGCTTTCCTCGCGCCTGCTCCGGGCTCGTGTAAGACGCCGTGCCCAGAATCACGCCGAGTGCTGTGCCCTTGGTCAGCGTCGGCGATTGCGACATGGCCTCGGAAACCTCTTCTTCAGGCGTAAACGCCTTCACAAGACCAAAATCCAGAATCTTGAGCTTCCCCTCGGGCGTGATTTTGACGTTCGCCGGCTTCAAGTCGCGGTGGATGATGCCTTTCTCGTGAGCGGCTTCGAGACCCTCGGCCATCTGGATGAACAACGGGAGTGCTTCATCAACTGGGATCGGACCTTTCGCGATGCGCTCCGCGAGCGTCTCTCCCTCCACAAGCTCCATGACCAAGAAGGGCTTGCCTTGGGACTCCTCGACTCCATAGAGCGTGGCGATTCCAGGATGATTCAGTGCTGCGAGGAGCCTCGCTTCCCGCTCGAAGCGGGCTAACTTTTGCGGATGTTGCGTGAACTCTTCGGGAAGGACTTTGATGGCGACTTCACGGCCGAGTTTTGTGTCCCTAGCGCGGTACACCTCACCCATGCCCCCGGCCCCGAGGGGGGAGAGGATCTCATAGGATCCAAGCTTGTCGCCGGCCATGAGAGGCATATTCTTTTCGACCCGTAAAGCCGACATCGTATGGCATGAAGATGTTTGGGGCAACCCCGCTCTTGAGGAGGTTGCCGGTCCTTTTTCTCGTCTCAATAGACGAGTTGCTCTACATCCATCGATCCTCTCGGCGGAAGCCGGATTTGCATCCCGGTGAGGAAATCCTTAACCTCGCTTGTTTGGCGAGGGCCTCCATGGAAAAACCCGAGTTCGATCTCATTGCCCGCCACATCGTCGCGGTGAAAGATCTAGGTGGGGCGGACCGCCTCTTCGGCGGGACGATGCTCGCCTGGCTGGACGAAGCGGGGGCAAGCTACGCCATGCTCCAGGCCCTGGTCACGGGCCTGGTGACCCGCCACATCGAGGAGATAGATTTCATCGCTCCGGGCAGGATGGGAGACGTGCTCGGCATCTACGGCCGGGTCGCCAAGACGGGTAGGACCTCGATCTCGATCGAAATGCAGGTGCTGGCCGAAGACCCGGCTAGCTCGGCGACTCGGGAGATCGTCCACACCACGTTCGTCTTCGTTGCGGTGGACAAGTGGGGCAAGAAGACGTCGATTCGCAGAAAATGATCACGCCTTGGTGGGAGAGGTGCGGATCTCGATCAGGCGATCGAGCTCCCGGCGCAAGTGCGAGATGATCTCGTCGTAAGAAAAAGCTCCGACCGTCTCTTCGCCACGCTTCAGGTTGACGAAGCGGGGCCCGCACCACAACCCCAGATCGGCATCGTCGGTCTCACCCGGCCCGTTCACCCGGCATCCCATCACCGCGATGGTGAGGGCGTGCTCTTGCGCATACGCGGTGAGCTCGCGAACCTTTTCCGCCAACTCCACGAACTGCTCGTTCTCGACTCGGGAGCAGGACGGGCAGGAGATGATGTTGAGGCGATCGTTGTCGAACTCGGGAACGGATCGAAAGCGTCCGGAGGCGATGTCTTCCAGGATTTCATGCCCGACCCCGACCTCTTCATGCTTGCGCGGGTTGGGCAGAGTCAAGGACACTCGTATCGTGTCTCCTATTCCGCGCGCCAAGAGCTGCTCGAAGGCGATACGGGTCTTGATGACTCCGTCCGGTGGGAGCCCTGCCTCGGTGACACCAAGGTGCAAAGGAATCTCCGGACGCTCCGACGCGAAGCGCGTGTTGGCGTCCACGACCTTCGCGGGATCGGAGTCCTTGAGGGAAACGCAGTACCGAGTGAACCCGATGTCGTCCAGCATTTCTACATGCTCGAGGGCCGACGCGACCATGGCACCGACCGAATCGTCGCCGAATTTTTCCGTAATCACGGGATCCACCGAGCCGCAGTTGACGCCGACGCGCATGGCACAGTCGTTTTCCGCGGCCACATCGGCCAAGTAGCGAACTTTGTCACGGACCGGCCGCGACCGTTCATGGTGATAGAGATGACCGGGGTTGTATCGGATCTTGTCGACGAAGGGCGCTACGACTTCCGCGAGGCGGTAGTTTTCCTGAAGGTCCACGGAAAGATTGGCCGGCGTTCGTTCACGGATGGCGCGCAAGGCTTCCGCGTCCTTGGTGCTGTCCACGGCCACCCGCACGACCCCCGCACCAGCTTGGCGAAGTGCTTCGGCCTGTGCGGCCGTGGCCTCGACATCCTGCGTCTTGGTGGCGCACATGCTCTGGACGGCGATCGGTTCGCCGCCGCCGATGCTAATCCCACCGATGCGAATGCGGCGGGTCTGGTTTCGCGGTGTGCTTTGACCCATAGCGATTATTAGTCCCCTTGAACCAGGTTCTCCAACGTCGCCAGGTCTTGGTAGTTGAAAAGTAGCTCTCCGATCGTCCCATCGGAGGCGACCCAAAACATTGCCGGAAACACGTTGATATTGCCGAAAGCGGCGCGGGTCTCCTCATCCAACATCGCAACGGGGTACTCGATTCCCCTGTCCGCGATGAACTTGCGTCTCTCACGATCCGACACTTTCAGCTCCAGCACATCATCAACGTTCAGCCCGAGGATCTCGAGCTCGGTCGACCCGTACTTCTTGTAGAGCTCGACCATGCTCGGCGTGATCCGGCGGCAAATAGGACAGCGGGTCTCCCAAAAAAAGATCATGGCGTTCTTACCGAGGAGATCTTGATTCGTAATCGTCTCTCCATCCAACGTGCTGACTTCGAACGCCGGAACCGGCCTTCCCACCCACCCAACGACCTTGACCTGCGAGCCTCTTTTTTCGACGAACTCGTCGATCTCTTCTTCATCGATAGAAGCGATCTCGCCGGAAGCTTCATCCAACAAGATGAGCTCAGGCATTCGCGGCTCCGACGTCATGACGGTAAGGAGCAACCGAACGCCATCGGGATGGATCCGATAGTCATCGGCGATGTCCCCGATCGCGGGGATCTCACCGGTGGCCCGAAACTCGCTCTGTAAGTATGCGGGCAGCGCGAAGAAGACTTCATAGAGACGACCCAGGTACTCCAGCTGGTCGGCGGTCAGCTGGTCGTTGTTATGGAGGTCCGAGAAATCCACGCGACCACCCTCCTCGGCCATCATGACTCTCACCAGCCCGTGAGCGCCGGTCTCGACGTCGGTGAGAGGAGGCTCGGCGCATGCACCGAGAGCGACCAGCAAAAGGAACTTCTTCATGACCTAGTTAGTGTCACCCGGTTCCGGGTTGGCTGCAAGTCGCCCGGCCGACTTGCCGATTCTGGTTGTACAAAAACGAGTCTCCGGATAGCATGGGCCTGGAGGGCTCATGGAGAAAAGATCGCAGGCGCGGCTCGTCCCGGAAGGTTCCCTCAAATGTACGGTCGAGTGGGAAAAGGGACAGGAGCCCGGCCGGGTCCACAACATCTCCCCTCAAGGTGCTCTCCTGGAATCCAAGACTGATTTTGGTATCAGTAAGATCAAGCTTATCTTGAACTTCGATGGAAGTGGTGAATCCATCACCTTGGACGCCGCCATCCGTTGGCACGCCGTTTCACCCCAAGACCAGACCGATCACTACGGACTGGTCTTCCGAGCTTTGGATGACGTCACGCAGCGAAGACTGAGCGAAGCCATCCGCGTCCTTATGGAGCAGCAGCCCAGTTAAGAAAGCTAAGCCAGCTAAGGAAGCCGAAGAGAATTTCCCTCTCGTCGGCTACGTCCCGGCCGCAGCGTCATGCGATTCGAAACCTTCCGAGTGGAAAGGATGCAATCGGTCTGGGAGAACCGCGTCCGGTTCAACCTCTCGGAGAGCGGTGTAAAACCTCTCCGCCTGGAAGAGCTCCTCGATCCCGCGGCGCTCGGCGACACGCCCCTCGGCTACCCACAAACCAGCGGCAGCCAAGAGCTCCGCGAGTTGGTGAGCGATCTCTATCCCGGCTCCGACGCGACGAACGTGCTCGTGACCAACGGGGCCGCGGAGGCCAACTTCATCAGCGTTCTCAACTTGGTGGAACCGGGCGACGACGTCGTGGTGATGTTCCCCAACTACATGCAGATCTGGGGGCTGGCGCGATCGCTCAAAGCCAACGTGAAGCCACTACCCTTGCGAGAGGAAAACAACTGGCGTCCCGACCTGGATGAGCTTGCCGGCGCTGTCAGCGACAAGACGCGCCTCATCGCCATTTGCAACCCCAACAACCCAACCGGTGTCATGGCGCGCGACGACGACCTGCGCGAGATCTGTAAAGTCGCGGGGAAAGTTGGGGCTTGGATCCTTGCCGATGAGGTCTACACCGGAGCGGAGCTCGGAGATGAGCCGTCGGCAACGCTGTGGGGTTGGTACGACCGGCTGTTGGTCACCTGCGGGCTTTCCAAAGCGTATGGACTCCCTGGACTTCGGATCGGTTGGGTGGTCGGTCCGGTGGATCAGGTGGAAGAGCTGTGGTCGTACAAGGACTACACGACCATCGGCCCCGGTGCGCTGTCGGAGAAGCTGGCGCGGGTGGCTTTGGGACCGAAAAAGCGTCACCAGATCCTGGAGCGAACCCGAACGATCCTCCGCAGTCAGTTGCCTCTGGTGGAGCAGTGGGTCGAGGAGCAGCGTGGACTGTTCTCCATGGTGCGACCGCAGGCGGGCGCCATCGCGTATCTTCGTTACGATATAGACGTGAGCTCCACCGAGCTCATCACGCGCCTGCGCGAGGAAAAAAGCGTTCTGGTCGTGCCGGGGGATCACTTTGGAATGGATCATTACGTACGGATCGGCTTCGGCTACGATCGCGAGAATTTGGAGAAGGGTCTGGGACTTTTCTCCGAGCTCTTAGAAACGATTCGCTCCGAGGTCGCCACCAAGCCTTAACTGTCCCCTGTTAATAGATGCCAATGGAGCTCACGCTTGGTCTCATTGGCTTCGGGAACGCGGGACGGGCTTTCGTCCGGCTCTTGCTCTCCGAGCGTCGTGAGCTGCTCCGCCGCTACGACCTTTCCTTCCGAGTTACCGGCATCACCACCAGATTCCACGGGTCCGCGATCGATCCCGACGGACTGGACTGCAAGAAGGCGTTGCGATGCGCTGATGCCGGCAAGTCGATCGCGGATCTCCACGTAGGAATCCCAGTCACCAATGCACTGGATCTCATCCGCCGTAGACCGGCGCGCCTCGTCTGCGAAATCACGACTCTCAATCCTTGGACCGGCCGGCCGGCATTGGATCACATCCGAGTCGCCCTACAGAAAGGCATCCACGTCGTCACCGCCAACAAGGGCCCGGTCGCCATCGCGTACCGGGAGCTCAGCCAACTGGCTCGGAAGAAAAAACTGGCGTTCCGATTCGAGGGAACAGTTCTGGACGGGACGCCGGTCTTTAACCTCGTCGAGCACACGCTTCTCGGAACGCAGATTCTCGGATTTCACGGCATCCTCAACAGCACCAGCAATCTCGTTCTCTCCGAGATGGAAGAGGGGAGAGGCCGCGAGAGTGCGCTCGAAAAAGCCCGCGCCATGGGAGTGGCGGAGGCCGATGCCAGCCACGACATCGAAGGATGGGACACCGCCACCAAGACGGCGGTGCTGGCCAACGTTCTCCTGGACGCCAACCTTCGACCCACGGATGTGACGCGCATGGGAATCGGCGCGGTGAGGCCAGAGGACTTGAAACGGGCGCGCCAGAAGGGAAAGGCTCTTCGGCTCATTGGCCGGGCGAGCCGCGAGGGTAAGAAGGTCAGAGCGAGGGTCGCGCCGGAGCTCTTGGACTCGAGCGACCTTCTATCCACAATTCGCGGAACAACGAACGCGCTGGCCATCCAGACCGACACCATGAAAGAGCTCGTTGTCGTGGAGAAGGACTCCGGCATCGAGCAAACCGCCTACGCGCTGCTCTCCGATGTCCTGGCCGTTGCCACCGGACCGTTCCAACTCCAAGCCACCACGAAGTTGGAACGGTCCTAGCTCACTGGCCAAGCCGTAAGTCGGTGTGGTATCATTATTTATTCCGGCGGTTCAGCACACACTTTTCAGAAGGAGGTCCCCGTGGCTCTTAAGGACTTCATCAAGTCCCAGTTCATAGAGGTCGTCGAGTGGCTCGATGACTCCGGCGGACACCATGGTCTACCGGTTCCCGGTCCAGGGGCAGGAGATCAAAATGGGCGCCCGCCTGACGGTGCGGGAGGGCCAATTCGCCGTCTTCGTAAACGAGGGCCGTATCGCCGACGTCTTCAATCCCGGCCTGCACGCGCTCTCGACTCGGAACCTCCCCATCCTCACCAAGCTCATGGCGTGGAAGTATGGCTTCAACTCGCCTTTCAAGGCCGAGGTCTATTTCGTCTCGGCACGCCAGTTCATCGACCAGAAATGGGGAACCTCGAATCCGGTGATGCTCCGCGATCCCGAGCTGGGCGCGATCCGTCTGCGTGCCTTCGGGATCTTCTCGTTCAAGGTCGACGATCCCGCCGTGTTCATGAAGGAAATCGTGGGAACCGACGGGCACTTCACAACCGAAAAGATCAACGGTCAGTTGAAGGGCCTTACGATCTCCGGCTTCAGCGACCTGCTCGCGGAATCCAACATCGCCGCGTCCGACCTGGCCTCGAAATACGACGAGCTGTCAGCCAAAGCAAAAGCGAAGCTCGATTTGGAGTTCAAGATCCACGGCTTATCGCTTTCCAAGTTCTACGTAGAGAATATTTCCCTGCCCGCCGAGGTCGAGAAGATGCTCGACAAGCGCGCCAGCATGGGCGTGGTGAGCGACCTGAACCGCTTCACGCAGTTTCAAACCGCTAAGGCGATCGAAACGGCGGCCGAGAATCCTGGCGGTGTCGCCGGAGCCGGAGTCGGCATCGGTGCCGGTGTCGCGATGGGACAGTCGATGATGGGAGCCATGGGCAACCAAGCCCAGGCGGCTCAAGCACCATCCAGCGCCAGCACGACCTGCGTCAAGTGCGCGAAGTCCATCACCGTCGGATTGGCCTTCTGCAGTCACTGCGGTGCGCCGCAAGAGCGAAGCTGCTCCAAGTGCAAGGCGGCGGTGACGCCCGGCGCCAAGTTCTGCTCCTCCTGCGGTACCGCCCTCGCGTAGATTCTGAACGAAGCTCTAAAGAGGTCACGAACTCCCTGCCGCGGTCGCGACCGACTTGCGGTGACCTGCCTCTCCCCCCGATACTAATGCCGCTCCAGCCGAGCGCACTGAGCCAAGTTTAAGCGAGCGGAGCAAGCCCGGCCCGAATGGGCCGACGAAGGAGCGCCGAGCGAGGCGCCAAGCGCGCAGTGAGACACTAGATGCCTTTCCAAGCCTGGGTGAGTACTGCGATTGTCGTGGCCGCCGTGCTTCTGCTGGCGACGACCAGCGTCGCTCCTTATTTGGTTCTTCTCGGGGCGGTCGTGGTGTTGTTGGTGCTCGGTATCCTGACCCCCACCGCGGCGCTCGCCGGATTTGCCAACGAGGGTGTGATCACCGTGGCGGCCCTGTTCGTCGTCGCCGCCGCGCTGAACGAGACCGGCGTTCTCACTTCTTTGGTCCGGACGGCTTTGGGACGACCTAATTCAGCCCGCGGCGCCCAGGCTCGCTTGGTGTTTCCGGTGGCCTTCGGAAGCGCCTTTCTCAACAACACTCCGGTGGTGGCCATGCTCATGCCGGTCGTCACGGACTGGGCACGAAGAACCCGCATTCCCGCCTCCCAGCTACTCATCCCGCTGAGCTACGCCGCCATCTTGGGTGGGCTCTGCACGTTGATCGGGACGAGCACCAACCTCATCGTTCACGGACTCTTGCTCGATTCGGGCTTGCCCGGCCTGGGCATGTTCGACCTCACCTCCGTCGGAGTCCCGTGCGCTGTCGTCGGGCTCGCCTTTCTTCTCGTCTTCGGTCCCCGTCTGTTGCCGACCAGAACCACTGGTCTCGAGCTTCAACAGGACCCGAAAGAGTTCACTTTGGAGATGGTCGTGGTCCCGGGAGGCCCGCTCGTGGGAAAGACCGTCGAGCAAGCGGGGCTCCGGCATTTGCCGGGGATCTACTTGATGGAGATCCATCGAAGGGGGCACGTCGTGCCGATGGTAGGTCCCACCGAGCCCCTCGACGCCGATGACCAACTCATCTTCGTGGGCGTCGTCGACTCGGTCATGGATCTCCAGAAGATGACGGGGCTCGCGCCGGCGCGCCAGCAGCTGTTCAAGCTCGACGCTCCCCGGTCCGAGCGTTGGTTCGTGGAGGCGGTCGTCTCACCGTCTTGCCCGCTCGTCGGGAAGACGATTCGTGACGGACGTTTCCGAACTCACTACAACGCAGTGGTGATTGCGGTGGCGCGGAACGGCGCGCGCATCAGCAGTCGCATTGGCGATATCACGCTTCACCCCGGCGACGTGCTCCTACTCGAGGCATCGCCTGCCTTCGTGGAGCAGCAGCGGAACAGCAGCGATTTCTACGTGGTCAGTCGGTTCGAGAACACCGCGCCGCCGAGACACGAACGACAAGGGACGTCTCTCGTCATCTTCGCGGGGATGGTCGTTGCCGCGGCAACGGGCCTTCTCAGCATGCTCCAGGCTGCCTTGCTGGCGGCCGTTGCCATGTTGGCCACGCGGTGCTGCTCGGACGAAACGGCCCGGCGGAGCATCGATTGGACGCTCCTCGTGGCCATTGCGGCCTCGTTCGGTCTCGGACACGCGCTCGACTCCACCGGCGCGGCGCGGACCTTCGCGGAGACGCTCATCCCCTATGCTGGAGACGAGCCGCGCATCGCCCTGGCGCTCGTGGTTCTCATCGCAGGGGCACTAGCCGCAGCGATCACGAGCAACGCCACCGCGGTGATCGTCTTTCCCATCGCGATGGCAACCGCGCAGCAGCTCCAGGCAGACCCCCTGCCGTTCGTGATAGCGCTCATCGTAGGGAGCTCCGCCAGTTTTGCGAGTCCTCTCGGCTACCAAACCAACCTCATGGTGTACGGTGCCGGGAGGTACCGCTTCACGGATTTCCTGCGCATCGGAGTACCCATGACCTTATTGGTTTGGATCGTGGCGATCGTGATCACGCCGTGGGTGTGGCCATTTTAGACAGGAGCTAGCCAGGCGGATCCCGCAGCGCTTGGCCGCCTGCTGGGCCGTCAAACTAGGTGGTTGCTCCGACGGGAGTTGGTCAGACAGCGGTTGCTCTGAGGGGAGTTCGTCAGGCGGATCCGTAAACACCTGTCGGCCGCCAAGTTACGTGGGTGCGGTAACTGGAGCTAGTCAGGCGGGTCCGCTATCGCTGTTGGCCGCCAATTCAGGGGATGTCCCGGCCGCTGTTGAATTTGGTCGGGTAGCGGCGGCACCTGTGAATACTCTTAGGCAGCAAACTCATCGCTGTCAAGAGATTTCTGTTTGCTTCTAAGCGCGTGAACGAGAGCGCCCATATGGCGATAGCCTTTGATACGCCGGAACTTTTTCTGCGCGGTGACGACGCCAAGAGCGGTCCATCGGCGAACCATGGAAGGACTCTACCAACGCTTGACGTTTCTCGATACTCTGCGAATGGTTCCGTTGAGATTCTCAATGGCGTTCGTCGTGGCAAGAGACTGGCGAAGTAAGGCGGGCAGCGCGAGCTTCACGACCGTGAGTGTCTCTTCCATCCCTTCACGAAGGCTTCCGGCAGCTTCGTCGTAGCCGTTTCGCTCGAGCCACGACACCAATGCCTGAAGTCGCTTGCGCGCCTTGTCGGCACTCTTGCACTTGTAGGCTTCCTTCATCGTCTGGAGCACGTAGGCGTGACGAGACTTGGGAAGGTACGAGCGAAGATTCCGGAGTTTATGGATCTGGCACCTTTGGATGACCGCGAGGTCCCCCAAAACGTCGACGAGTGCCTTGCGGATGCCTTTGCCTCCGTCCACTACGCAGAGAATCGACTCATCGACGCGCAAGCCTCGCTCGAGAAGGTCCTGCAACATCGCGGTGCACACCCGAGAGTTCTCCGTCGAGCCCAGCCATATACCCAGGGGCACCTTCGTTCCATCTATTGTGATACCGAGAGTTACGACGACGGTCTGTCCGGCCACCTCAAGGCCATCCAGCATCAGTGCCGCAAGCTCGAACTCCTCTAGCCGTCGAGACAGGTATTCCTCGAGCTTCTTAGTCGTCTGGCTCACGAGGTGACGGCTGGCGGCACTCTTACTCGTGCCACGAGACTTCAACTTGGCCGCGGGTTTGTCCAGACTCGATTCGTAATTTCGGGTCGATACCCCCACCAAGATCTGATTCAACACTCGCTCTGGAAGCGGGTCTTCTTCGCGGAAGGCTTCGAAGTGTGGAAGCGACGCCTCCTCGCCCGACTTCGAGCGAACTCGAGGTCGCGACACTTGGATGCGACGACCACCGAAGCTCAGCTCTCCGTTCGTGCTCCCACAGTGGTTATGAGTTCGCTCCTTCTCGTGCTTGCCCTTGAGCCCCGCGATCTCCTCGGCGTCCTCTCTGAGCAGTAGGTGCAGAGCTGTCAGTCCTTGCTCGTACACCCATTCCGTCAGATCCGCCTTCGTGGCCGCGATCCCAGCTATCATCGGTAGCAGTATCTGACCGACTTGGCCAACTACCTTGCCCGTAGGCGAGTGCGTTTGCTTTCTTACTGGCTTCTTCGATTTCCTAGGCATTGGTGGCTCCTTGTCCCCCTCTGGAGACGGTTTATTGGCAGACCTAATTCTTAGGCCGGCCAAGGAGCCGCCGCTACCCCAAATTCAACATCCGGCGGGACATCCCCCGATGGAGGGGCCCATCCGACGCCCCGACAACACAGTCGAGGTGATCGAGTTCTATGCACGTCTCACGAAGAGGCGGGCCGCGTTCAAGCTCCCTTACCATGCGTTTCGATCACCGGTGCAGCATCCGTATCCGCTGCCACCGCTTCGGCCTGGACGGAACGGTTGCGCTCATCGTCAACGGTGAGCACCTCGAAGACTTCGTTTTTTCCGAGCGTTCCTATCCATGGGGAGGTGTCCAAACCATCATCCCGCAAGAGGTCGCGGAGCGGGGAGCGCTTACAATCGAGCTGGAAACCCGCGACTCCGAGCTCTCCTCGAGCCACATTCCGGAGGATTTCGGTGTAGGCGTCGACTGGATCGAGTTGGAGCCACTCTCCCGTGGAGTTGTACTGTGGCCATTACCACGACACCTGCTGATGGCCATGGCCTTTCCACTTCTTGTCTTCCTGTTCACACGTAACAGCGGGGTTTCTTATTGGGGCTCGCTGGGCGCTCTTTGCATCGTGGTGGTGACAATTAATTTGCTCAACGCATCCTTCCCTCTTCAGACCCCCATGGTGCTATCCAGACTCTGGGTCGTATTCCCTCTTCAGACCCCCATGGTGCTATCCAGACTCTGGGTCGTATTCCCTCTTGGCTTGGCGCTTAAGCGTGGGTTGGCGGTCGCGTTTGGTCACCGTCTAAGACCACGGCTCAACCCGGGGGAGATAACTTTCCTGGGGTGGCTCTTCGTGGCGAGCAGTCTGGGACATTCGTTATTGATCTACTCGCCCAACCACGCTCCGCCCGATATTTGGAACCACTTGCCGCAAGTCGAGTGGCTCGACACATTGGATTTGTCAACAGAAGCACTCTTCCGTTACTCCACGTCGAGCGACGTGTTCGACGACGGGCATGTCCGTCCGCGCTTCGGCGTTGCCTACGGTGCTCCTTATCCGCCTTTCTTATACTTTCTAACGTTTGCGGTTTCGAAAGTCCACGGTGACGCCGCTTCTTGCTAGAGTTCATTCCCGTCCTGGTCGGTTCGCTCATGCTTGTGATGGTCTATTTGATCGCGAAGGTCGTGTGGGGGAACGTTTTGATCGCCCGTCTTGCGGCAATACTTTTGGCGCTCGAGATCTCGCTCTGGCACCATGTCCACCGCGTCCATGGTCCAGGCATTCTGGGGGAGTTCTTCGTCCTCTGTTTCATGTTTTTCCTGGTTGCCTACCGCGATTCATTGCAAACCAGAAAGGGCGTGGTGTGGTTCGCCGGGCTATCGGCCGTAACTTTGATCTCATACCCCGCACCTGTCGTTCAGCTTTCAATCTTGGTGGCGTGGCTTACCCTGCTCGTTGGGGTGGCCAGCGAGGAGCGATCCGTATTTAAAGGTTTGCTCGGCGGTTTCAGTTTGGGAGCCGGAGTAGCCGTGGCGATCTACTACGCCCCTTACGCCATCGATGCTTTTGCGAAAGCGGACATCATTCCCGATCGGGGTGATTACGAGAGTCAAGCCCATTCTTAGTTGAAACTCTCCACGGCTCACGTTTAAGCGACCTTCTTCTTCGATACGGTTGATGTCTTCGCCTCGATCTTCAGTTCCCGCTTGAGAGCTTCGCGAAGCCTGGGAAGATGGCGGTAGCCCACCACCTTCCTCAAGCACGGTTCGATGTCTACGAGCGCCGTTGCCAACCAGCGCTGGCGTTGGCTCGAGTTCTTCCAGTGGTCGACCTTCGCGCAGCGTTCCTCGACGAGAGCATTGACGGACTCAAGGCAGTTCGTCGTCTTGAACGAACGGCCCAGCACCGCGTGCACGCCGAGTCGATGCAACGTCAGCGTCTCCTCGAGGCCTTCCTCCAGGCTGCCAGCTGCGGATTGGTTCCGCTCTTCTAACTCACCGTGGAGTTGCTCGAGCGCAGTGAGGGCCTCTTCGTACTCCGGCCTGTTGTAGGCCCACTGGAGCCGCTTGCGCCATGACGCCTGCTCGCCCTTGGACAGGTAGCTCACTACGTTTTCACGTTTGTGCCACTGGCAGCGTTGTATCAGAGCCCGCTTACGGAATGCCTTCTTGACTGCCGCTTGGAGACCCTTGCCGCCGTCGATGATCACCAGCAGACCCTGGGAGATATCGAGTCCCCGCTCGAGCAGTGAACGCAGGAACGGCGTCAACACCTGCCCGTTCTCCGTGTCCGTCTCCACGAAGCCCAAGAAGCGTTTTTCCCCGCAAAGCGTGATGCCCAGAGCCACGACCATCGTTGCCTCGGCGAATGTCTTCCCATCCAGAAACAGCGCCACCACATCCTCGCCGGTCAGATCCCGTTCCTGCATCTCCCGCAGCTTCGCAGCGCTCGCTTGCACGAACCCTCGGGACACCGTTGAGCGCGACAGCCCGATGGCGCCCGGAATCGCTTCCCCTGCCGCCTCGTAGTTGCGACAAGAGATTCCGTAGAGAACTCGTTTCAGCAGAAGATCATTCACCTCACCGCCGTGGCTCACCGCCTCGTAGCAGCGAAGCGGAATCTCTCCTCCCTCGATGCTCCGAACCCGTGGCACACGGATCGGTACCCGCTGGCCGCCAAGCCCTACCGTGCCCGGGTTGCTTCCGGGACGGCGACCGCGCTCCAGCTCGTCCTTGCGAGACTATCGCTCTCCCGCCAACGCCTTCACTCCGTCGTCGAGCAACTCGTGAACGTGCATTAGACCAAGGGGGACCAACGAACGGATCATCTCTACCTTGGCGTCCAGCGCGAGTTCCCCGTAATCCTCGTGCCTCACCATCTCGACCTCACCCAAACGACGCGACTTCTTGCGTTTCTTGACCGAACGTAGCAGACTTCCCATCTCGGCTTCCTTTCTTCGCGGCTTGATTTTGTTTTGTCCAACGCCATCAAACCACGGAGTTTGGAGCCGTTTCAATTCCCAACTAAGATTGGCACACTTTCGATTACGATCCGCGAGCAGCGTTCTTTTTTCTTCGTAATCAGATGCGCGACACAGTCCGTATCTTGTCGAACGGATATCCTCTTTACGTGGTGCTCTCCATAGTGGGTTTGTTCAGCCTAGGGCAGTGGAAAGCGATGGGGTTTGACCGGCGAATTCTGATCGCGGCGGTGTTGACGTACGTCATCATGCTCATTCTGAAGGACCCGATCTTTCTCCCCAAAGTCTTCCTCCATGCCAAGGAGGATTTGTTCTGTTCCCCCGTCGCGTGTCTTTTGGCGGCGCTTCCCCTCGCAAGCTTGTGGGCCTCACGGGCGCTTCGCGGCGTCGCGGTGGGAATGCTTCTTTTACTTTTTTTTTCGCCGTGCGGTGTCAAGCTTTGAACGTGAATACCTTGAGAGACCAGCCAATAGGATCGGCTTCGCTCCAGCAAGACCGGACTGGTTCAGGCTCTTTAGCAGTGCTGGGTTAGTGTCTCGTCTCGGAAGTGATGTTAGCATCGAGAACGTCGAGGCGCTCGGATCGCAAGGCGTGGCGAGGGCGAAATACCGGGCGTATTCAACCGAGCCGCAACGCAGCGAGGCGGGATGCATCGGCGCTCGAATGCAACATGACTTCCGGGACGGGACACTAGGTACTTGTCCGCCGCGTTCTGCCGGCCGATGTCCTCTATCCCCTCTTGTCTATCGGAACGAAATCTCTTTCTCCGGAGCCCTGGTAAACCTGGCGGGGGCGGGCGATTTTCTGCTCCGAGTCCGTCAGCATCTCTTCCCATTGCGCCAGCCAGCCGGAGGTGCGCCCAATGGCGAAGAGCACCGGAAACATGTCCACCGGGAAGCCCATCGCCTGATAGATGATGCCGGAGTAGAAGTCCACGTTAGGGTAGAGCTTTCTCTTGACGAAGTATTCGTCCTGGAGAGCGATCCGCTCGAGCTCGATGGCGATGTCGATCTGGGGATTGCGGCCGGTCACCTCGAAGACCTTGTAAGCGATGTCCTTGATGATCGTGGCGCGGGGGTCATAGCTCTTGTAGACGCGGTGGCCGAAGCCCATCAACCGTACGTCACCGCCCTTCACGCGTTTGACGTAGGCGGGGATGGCATCTTTCGTCTGAATCTCCGCCAACATTCTTAGGACGGCTGCGTTGGCGCCACCGTGCAGCGGGCCGTAGAGAGCGGCGGCGGCGGCGGTGGTGGCGGAGTAGACATCCACCTGCGAGCTGCCTACGCTTCGCATCGCGCTGGTGCTGCAGTTTTGCTCGTGGTCGGCATGAAGAATGAACAGAACGTCCAGGGCCTTCTCCAACACGGGGTTCGGCTTGTACTTCGGCTCGGTCATCCGGAACATCATGTTCAGCAGATTCCCGGTGTAGGAGAGCTCGTTGTCCGGCGTCGTGTAGGGCATGCCCACGCTATGACGATAGGCGTACGCGGCGAGGGTCGGCATCTTGGCGATGAGCCGATGGATCTGCTTGCGCCGATTCTCTCCGTCGTGAACCTTCCGGGCGTTGGGATAGAAAGTGGACAGCGCCGCCACCGTGCTCACCAGCATACCCATAGGGTGAGCGTCGTAATGGAAGCCATCTACTACCTTTTTCATGTTCTCGTGGACGATCGTGTGGTGGGTGATATGGAAAGACCACTCCTTGTATTGTTCCGAAGTGGGGAGCTCGCCGTTGAGGATGAGGTAGGCGACTTCCAGATAGTTCGATTTCTCGGCGAGTTGCTCGATCGGATAGCCGCGGTAGCGCAAGATCCCCTTCTCACCGTCGATATAGGTGATGCGACTCTTGCATGAGGCCGTGTTCAGGAACGCTGGGTCGTAGCTCATCATCCCGAAATCGTCGGCGGCGACCTTGATCTGACGGAGCTCGGAGGCACGTATGGTGTCGTTCTCGACAGGAATCTCGTAAGTCTTGCCGGTCCGGTTATCGGTAATCGAGAGTGTGTCCTTTGCCATCAACCAGTCTCCTTCACGATGTTCTCCAGCCCGCCGGGTATTCTATCCTGTTCTACGCGCTGATTGTCGCTGATTATCGTCTTTGGATTTTACTCACTCAGCGTCCTCGCCGCCCAACGCGCGTTGCACGGCTGCCAAACTCCGCTCAAGATACGGCGACTATTTTACTTGAAAACCGGCTCCTTTTTCGTTAACACAGGTTGAGGAAAGAACCATGAGCTCGATACGAGAAAAGGTAGCGGTGGTGACCGGGTCGACGCGAGGCATCGGAAGGACCATCGCCGAGGCGCTTGCCAAGCAGGGCGCCAGAGTGGTTGTTTCGGGTCGAAAGGCCGAAGATGTCGAGCGGACGGTGGAAGCCATGCGCCAGGCGGACCTCGAGGTGCGCGGCAAAGCCTGCGACGTGCGCAAGTACTCGGACGCGGAGGGTCTCATGCGCTTTGCCGCCGAGGACGCGGGTGGCGTCGACATCCTGGTCAACAATGCGGGCATCGGCATCTTCCGCCATGTGGCCGACATTTCTCCCGAAGAGTGGGATCGAGTCATCGACACGAACCTTACCGGGGTCTTCTATTGTTGCCATGCGGCCATTCCATTTCTTCGCAAACGGGGCGGAGGCTACATCCTTAATATCAGTAGCCTCGCCGGAAAAAACGCCTTCAATGACGGCACGGCGTACAACGCGTCGAAGTTCGGCCTCGAGGGTTTCAGCGAAGCACTCATGCTCGATCTCCGCCACGAGAACATCAAAGTGAGCTACATCATGCCGGGGAGCGTATCTACGGAGTTTGCCGGTCGGGAGGTTTCGGAACGCGAAAGCTGGAAGCTCATCCCCGGCGACGTGGCTCGGGTCGTGCTCGATCTGCTCGCGCACGAGAAGCGTGCCCTGCCGAGCCGTGTCGAGCTCAGGCCCTTCCAACCACCCCGGAAGAAGTGACTCTTCTGTAGACGGCTGCTGCCGCGGTCGCGAGGAACACCATCAGGAGCGGCTCCACTTCCCACCGCATCCTGTCGTTCTCTCCGATCTCGATGAGGTTGGACGTCAGGGTCACCCAGACGATGGTGACCAACAGGAAGGCAAAGACCGGCCTCGCGTCTGGCTGCCGAGACGCGTCACCACGCAAGACGCGATAGAAAGCAAAGGCCAAGAGCGCCGGGAATCCGAGCAACCAAAGGTTGATGGGCGGCTCGAGCATGCGAATCGGTCTTCGGATCGGACCACCTCTAAAAATCGTCCGGGTCAAGAAACTCTGCAGACGGCGAATACCGGAGAAGTCGTAGTCCACGAGGAAGTCCACCGAATTGGGACCGGGTTGGAGAAAGAGAAGAAACGCCGTTATCGAGCGCTGAAGATAGCGCCCTGGGTAGTGAGCCATGAGGTAGCGGTCGACTCGCTCCATCTCTTTGGAGATGGACGCGTAGTCGCGATGATTGAAATTGGGCTCACCATTGCTCTTGTAGGGCGCGCCGAGCGCGGGGTGGACTCCCGGTAGCGGCCCGAAGTAGCCGAGGTGCCGGAGCTCGTTGGGCTCGCGGAACGGACGACGATGCCACACGGAAGGCAGTATCCCTTGCTCTCTCAACGTGGCCATTTCGTTTTGAGAAAGCGGCCAGCGCTTCGACAGGTTCATGCCCAGCCAGGAGCTTCCGCTGTAGCTGCCCACCTGAAGATAGTTCTTGAGATACAAACCATTGACTAACAACAAAGGAACGATCGCGGAAACGAGCAGTGTCTTCCGTCTTTCGCGAGTGGCGAACGCCGCGACGCCCGCGACCGCCGCGACGAACCACAGGGGGTGGTAGAGGGCACGGGTGAGCATGAGCACGGCCGCCGACCAGGAAAAGGCGTGGGCCAGCACCACCTTCCCCGTGTCCAGATATCTGGTCAAGAAGATCGCCATCAAAAGAACGATGAATGCTACCGGCAGCGTATAGAACAGCCATTGGCTATAGACCATGAAATTCGGGTTGAAGGCGAACAGCAAGCATGACACGCCCACGATGACGTCCGGTACGCCGAGCGCCCGCATCAACCAAACCATGCCCGCCAGCACGCTGAGGGCGAGCGCCGCGAAGCAGACGGCAAAAACCTCCGTCGTGACTCCAGGAAACGCCTTGAGAACGAGTCCCAGGAATAGATTGAACAGCGGTGGCTGGGCGTGCAAGAAGTACAGACCGCGTGACAGATCGTTGCGAAGGATTTCCGGATCCAAGTACTGATAAAAGAACTCGATGCCGTTGTCGGCAAAGCGAACACCCAGCCATCGAGCGACGAGCATGCTCGACGCAAACACAGCGAGCGTCCAGAGATAGATCCACTTCCCGCGGGGGTTTGAAACGAGGTTTTGCCCTGGCATGGAAAAGGAATTCGAGGATAGCATAAGCGGCCCGTCAGGGCCGCCCGGCCGGTCCGCCTTCGCCGAAGCTACGGCGGAGGCGGGGAGGAATTGAGTCAAGAGGAGCAGCTTCGAGCATAACTTATGCGCGCAATCAGAATTCACCGGCACGGCGGTCCCGAAGTCCTCCAACTCGACGAGATCGAGCCGCCGCAGCCTCTTGCGGGGGAAGTCACCGTCGAGGTCAAGGCCTGTGCCCTGAACCACCTCGATCTTTGGGTTCGCAAGGGGTTGCCCAATCTCACGATCGAGATGCCCCGTATCCTCGGCTCCGACGTCTCGGGGGTGGTCGTCGAGACCGGCGAGGCGGTGACCGACGTCTCGGTGGGCGAAGAGGTCGTCGTGCAGCCCGGTCTCTCCTGCGGTGGTTGCCTACGCTGCCTCGAGGGTCGCGACAACGAATGCCGGCACTACAAGCTTCTCGGTTCGCAGGTGGACGGCGGCTACACCGAACGGCTGAACGTCCCCGTCTTGAACCTTCTCCCCAAACCGAAGCGGCTCTCCTTCGAAGAGGCGGCGTCGGTCCCGCTGGTGTTCTTGACCGCCTGGCACATGCTCGTGGCGCGGGCGCGCCTGCAACCGGGAGAAGACGTGTTGATATTGGCGGCGGGAAGCGGCGTCGGCATCGCCGCGATACAGATCGCCAAGCTCTACCGAGCCCGCATCATCGCCACCGCATCCACGGACGCCAAGCTCTCCAAAGCGCGGGAACTGGGCGCCGACGACGTCATTAACTATCGAGAGCTGGACTTCGCCAAAGAAGTTCGCCGCCTCACGCACAAGAAAGGCGTGGACGTGGTCACCGACCACGTGGGCAAGGACACGTTCGGGAAGAGCATCGCGAGCCTGGCACGAGGGGGGCGCGTGGTGACCTGCGGTGCCACATCGGGACCGGACGTCGATATCGATCTCCGTTACGTCTTCGCCCGCCACCTCGCCCTTCTTGGCTCGCATATGGGCGGCAAACATGAGCTGGCGGAGCTTCTCCCCTTTTTCAACACCGGCGCGCTGAAACCGGTTGTCGATCGAGTCTTTTCCCTCGAAGAAGCCGCGGACGCGCATCGGCGGCTGGAAAATCGCGAGCAGTTCGGGGAGATCGTGCTTCGCATCTGAATGAAAGAACCCCGCGTCCCGGCATCCACATCATCGAGGCTCGAGGTGGTCACATCGTCCAGGCTCGATGCGGGCAACGTGCTGCCGCGTGGCCGGCGCACGGCCGTGACGCTCGGCATCATGATGGGGCTTTTCCTAGCCGCCATCGAGCAAACCGTGGTCGCCACCGCCATGCCGACCGTCGTCTCGAGCTTGGGCGGTCTGGACATCTATAGCTGGGTCTTTTCGATCTATCTCCTCACCTTCACCGTCAGCGTGCCGGTTTGGGGACGTCTCTCCGATGTCTACGGACGACGCAACTGCTATCTCTTCAGTATCGGCCTTTTCATCGTGGGCTCGGCGCTTTGCGGGCAGGCGCACTCGATGACGTCACTCATTCTCTTCCGGGCGATTCAAGGCATCGGCGGCGGGGGCGTCTTTCCGATCGGTTTCACCATCGTCGGCGAGATTTACTCCTTGCAGGAGCGCGCGAAGATACAGGGACTATTCAGCGGCGTCTGGGGAGTCGCCAGCGTCGCCGGCCCTCTGGTCGGCGGGATCCTCACCGATGTCCTGTCCTGGCACTGGGTCTTCTACGTGAACATTCCCTTCGGGCTCGTCGCGGGCGCCCTCATCGGCTCGAATCTTTCCGAGCCCGCGCATCTTCGTTCCAGCCATTCGATCGACTACCGCGGCGTGGGCATGTTCTCCGCCTCCGTGACTGCGCTCCTCTTAGCCCTCATCCAGGCGGGAAAACGCGGCTCCATCCTGGAGCCCGATCTGCTCGCACTCATTGCGATATCAGTAGGACTCTTCTTCGTCTTTCTCCGATGGGAACGGAAGGCACAAGAACCCATGCTCCCGATCTCCCTCTTCCGGAATCCGGTTTTCCGCACCTGCTCCGGTATCGGTCTTCTCGCGGGGATGGGTCTCTTCGGCTCGATCTCCTTCATTCCCCTGTTCGTCCAAGGCGTCTTCTTTGGCACCGCAACACAAGCGGGCTCGGCGCTGACGCCCCTCCTGCTGGGATGGACGGTCCTTTCCATCGCCGCCGGCCCTCTCTTCCTTCGGTTCAGCTATCGACCTCTGGTGATTGCCGGCATGACTTCCTTTGCGATCGGTTTTCTGGCGCTGACGCAACTCGAAACCAACAGTGCCTACATCGAGCTTCTTCCATCGATGGCCGTACTGGGAATCGCCATGGGACTCTCGATGGTCACGATGATGCTAGCGGTTCAGAACACCGTGCCGCGGAACCTTCTCGGGATCGCGACGTCGGCGCAGCTCTTCTTCCGGACCATCGGCGGCGCGATCGGCGTCGCCATCATGGGCTCGGTCATGGGACATCGGATGACGGCCCGTCTCGACGGCACGACCGACCCGGCGCTGGCCCAGCTCGCAGCCAACCCCGACTCCATCGTCAACGAAGCCACGCGGCAAGCCCTGTCCCCGGAAGCGACCGCCTGGCTTCGCGGCGCGCTCGCCGAATCACTGCACGGAGTCTTTGTGACCGGTCTCGTCATCGCCTTGCTTGCGTTCGCGCTGTCTCTCACCTTTCCGCGTGGATCGCCCCGAGAGCTCGCCGAGCGTCTCGACCAGCCGGCAGAGTGAGCCTCGCCCAAGCAAAATTTTATTGCGGAGTATAATGGCCGACAAAACTCGAGGGGAGACGGCCTATGAGGATTACGATTGTGGGCGGCGGGATCATGGGGAGCGGCATAGCCTACGCCGCCGCCGTTGCCGGCTTCGACACGGTTCTCAACGATCTATCCACCGAGTATCTGGACCAAGGGTTGCGGTCGATCACCTCGCTCCTCGACGGCGGCATCGAGCGGGGAAAACTCAGGCCCGAAGACAAGTCGGCGACTCTGTCGCGACTCGTGCTGGAACAGGATCTCATGGCGGCGGTCGACGGAGCGGAGCTAGTGATTGAGGCGGTTCCCAAAGACATGACGCTCAAGCACAAGATCTTCGTCGCCTCGACAAGAACACTTCTCCGAGCACCGTGCTCGCGACGAATACCTCTTCGCTCAGCATTACCGAGATCGCCGCCGCCACCAGCGATCCTTCACGGGTCATCGGCATGCACTTCTTCAACCCAGTCGCCAAGATGAAGCTCGTCGAGATCGTGCGCGGCGTGGAGACCGCGGAGAAAACGTTCAAAATAGTCGAGGATGTTGCCCACAAGATGGGGAAGCAAACCGTCGACATCCGCGAATCTCCTGGGTTCGTGACCAGCCGCATCAACGCCCTCATCGGAAACGAAGCGTTTCACATGCTGGAAGCGGGCGTGGCCAGCCCCGAAGACATCGACAAGGCGGTCAAGCTCGGTCTCAACCACCCCATGGGTCCGTTCGAGATGATCGATCTGGTCGGCCTCGACACCCGGCTCGGAGTTTTGAACTACCTTCACGAACGCTTGGGGGAGACGTATTGCCCCAGTCCCCTGCTAGTACGGTACGTCGAGGAAGGCCGCCTGGGTCGCAAGGTGGGCCGCGGAGTCTATGACTACCGCAAGGAGAAGGCTCGCAAAAAGTGACGGCAAGATGGTTTCGTTGGCTTCCCATCCTGGCCATCCCGGCTTGTACTCTGCTGGCGTGCGAAGGCTCGCCGACCGAGCAAACGCTTCCCCGCCGATTCGTGGACGAGCTTCCTGATCTGGGAAGAACCTTCGAGCGCCACGAGCTGGGAGAGCTGCGCCAAAGACCCAATAGCTGGGCTCCGGTGACGCTGGGGGATGAGACGCGGCGGGGATTCGCGACGGCACTCGCCTCCGATCTGACTTTCGTTGTGGATGTTCCGTCCCAGCCAAGTCTTCGCCTCGCGATCGCGGTAGCCACTCTCGATAACGAACACTAGTCTCCAATTCGATTCCGCATCGTCGCGGACACTGGCGAGGATGAAAGTATCGTATTCACGGAAACCGTCGCGCGGCGCGACCGCAATCGTTGGCTGTCCAGAGAGATCGACCTCGGTCCTTGGTCCGGCTCATCCATACGCCTTACCCTTGAGACACGAGTGCGAACTTCGGCCGAATCCGTTGCGGCGTCATCCCCTGAGACATTGGTTCCTCTCTGGGGAAATCCGGTCCTCGTAAGCGCCGATTGCTGTAGCGAGAGACCCCGCATCGTCTTGATCTCCATCGATTGTCTTCGGGCCGATCACGTGGGGGCCTACGGGTACGAGCGTGAAACGACTCCCCACATCGACGGGTTTGCGGAACAGGCGATGCTGTTCGAGACGGCGCTGAGCACCGCCCCCAACACGTTCCCCGCTCACACGTCCATGTTCACCGGTCTCTACCCCTCGATGCATGGCGCGAACAATTGGGTGAAGCTCGCCACTTCCGTCCCCGTCCTTCCGGAGATCTTGTCTCGGGCGGGTTACCAGACAGACGGGGTGGCGACGGGGGGCATACATTTCACAAAGCTTTGGTTTCGAAAGAGGCTTCGACGTTTATCGGCTCGACCACCGCGCTTCTGCCGCCGAGGCTGTGGAGCAGGCCATCGACCTTCTTCGGCTCGGCCGGGGGACGGACCAGTTTCTATTCCTACATCTAATCGATCCTCACTGGCCCTACCGGCCTCCCGAGGAGCTCATGGACCGCTTCGGTCCCCGGCCGCCCGATCTCGACGCGCTACTCCAGAAAGTGGTTCAGAACGAGCCCCCGAGCGATCCGAAGGAGATTGACCATATCGTGAATCTATACGACGCCGAGCTCACCTCGGTCGATAGGGCAGTGGGCCGGCTGCTCGAGGAGATGAAGATGATGGAACTCTACGATGCCTCGCTCATCATCTTGACCGCAGACCATGGCGAGGGACTCTACGATCATGGACATTGGCAGCACAGCATAAACCTGTACGAGGAGTTGCTGCGCATTCCATTGATCGTCAAGTGGCCGGGGGATTCTCCGAAGGGTCGGATAAGCGCACCGGTCAGTCAGGTCGACATCCTAGCCACGATTCTGGAGACGGCGAGCATCGAGCCTCCGCGGTCGCAGGGAACTGATCTGATCGAGTTCGTGAAGGATACCGCCACGGCGCGAGCGAGGCGAAGCGTGGTCAGCGAGATCGGTTGGAAGCCTTCGGAAAGCTGGGGTCTGACGATCTCGTTCCGAACGGCAAAGCTCAAGTACGTCGCCACCACGTCCGGTCCGCCCGGAACCGAGTTGGGTGAGAGTGAGATTCGCCGCGAAGAGCTCTATGATTTGATCCAGGATCCAAAGGAGCAGAACAACCTGCTGGCTGGTTCGAGTCCTGACGCCGAGCCGTTCCGTCGTGAGTTGGCCAACTACCTGAACGAAGCAAGAACAATGCAGGCCGGCCGCCAGTCGGAGAGCGTCGTGGAGGACGAAACGACCCTGGAGCGACTCAGGAGCCTGGGCTACATTAATTAACCCCTGCTATGATGGGCGCGGTGCGGGTCAAGCGGAGGAACGAGCGGACGGCGTCTACTCAGATCGCGCGTTTGAGGCAACAGTCTCTCGAAGAGCGAGAAGATCGGGTGGCGGTGGAAGAACCGCTCGAGATTCGCCTGGGCGGCAAGAGCGTCGCCGTGGTGATGCGCAGCCCGGGAGAAGATCACGAGCTGGCGGCCGGCTTCCTCTTTACGGAAGGGATCTTGAAGGGCAAGGGGGAGGTCAGTCGGATCGAACACTGCCGGGATCCCAAGAACCCGAAGCTCTGCAACGTCATAAACGTGACTCCCCAGTCGGGCGTGGATCTCTCCGAGCGCGGCTGGCAGCGCAATTTCGTCTCGTCATCGAGCTGCGGCCTGTGCGGGAAGCTCACTATCGAATCCGTGCATCTCCATGCACCCGCCGTGGACGACGGCTTCCGTGTCTCCACACGCGTGCTGCTGAGCCTCCCTAACCAACTCCGTTCCGGCCAGGCCGGCTTCGACGAGACGGGTGGCCTCCATGCCGCCGGGTTGTTCGACGCCGAAGGCCGATTGCTGCTCCTTCGCGAAGACATCGGACGACACAACGCTGTTGATAAGATTATCGGAGCGGCTCTCTGGAACGGCCAGCTTCCCTTGAGCGGACGGATGCTGATGGTCAGCGGGAGAACGAGCTTCGAGATCGTTCAGAAGGCACTAATGGCACGCATCCCGTTCGTGGCGGCGGTTTCAGCGGCATCCAGCCTGGCGGTGGAGCTCGCGGAAGGCTCTAACATGGGACTCGTCGGTTTCTTGCGCGGCGAATCCATGAACGCCTACGCTGGCGCCGGACGAATCGTCTCCTGACACCGTTGATTCTTGATTACCTACACATTTCGCGTCTTGAACCTTCGTGGATCTTCCTGCGCGTTCCTACTCGCCCTGTCGCTCGCCGCCTGTCGCGACGACGACAACAAACGTTTTCCGCCGACGTTCTTCGTTGAACAGGTGCCTCCCGGCCCACTCCACGCCGTCAACCGAGCCGATCTGCCAGCGCTCTATGAGGAGGGTTGGCCCGCGGCTTCGGGTCACCTTGAGCGATGGCACGCGGCGAGCGCTCACGCCTTCCTTGCCCTCACGGCTCACGTTCGTCGCCACGCTCCCTCCCGAATCTAGTCTAAGTTTTTCACTTGGTGTGGCGACGCTCGGAAGGCCGGAGCTGTGGTCTCCCGTCCATTTTCGTATAGCCCTCAATGACGGTAGCGGCGAAACGACGGCCTTCAGCGAGACCGTGGATCGTCGGCAACGTAACCAATGATTGGACCGGAACCTGGATCTCACCCGCTGGTCGGAGAGAGAAGTCCGGATCCTTTTCGAGGTCCAAACCGACGACGCGAATGCTTATGCCGATCCCGTCTACCCGGTATGGGGAAACCCGGTCCTCTACAGTCGCCAGAACCGCCAGGAACGTCCGTCCATCGTCTTGCTCTCGATAGATTGTCTGCGCCCCGATCACATGGGGCTCTACGGCTATGAAAGGAACACCACACCACTCCGCGCCTGGATCTGTTTTCTCAAGACAGCGTAATCTTCACGGCGGCGTCCAGCGCTTCCTCCTGGACCCTTCCATCGCACATGTCCATGCTGACCGGCCTCACGCCCTCTTTCCATGCGGTCAGCCGACAGACGAAACTCGCGACCTCGGTCGCTTACTTGCCGCAGGTCTTGTCGGAAGCGGGTTATGAGATCAACGGGGTCGTGTCCGGAGCCTACCTCTCTCCCAATTTCGGTTTCGAACGGGGATTCCACAACTACCGCGTTCTCGCCGATCTCCGTGCCGAACAAACCGTCGATCAGGTGCTCGAGCTTCTGCAACAGACCGAGGGTCGAGATTTTTTCCTGTTCGTCCATCTCTTCGACCCTCACTGGCGCTATCTGCCGCCGGAAGACTTCGTCGAGCGATTCGGCCCGCGGTCACCTCAGCTCGACGCGCTCCTGAACAAGGTGATCGAGCGCCAGCCGCCATCGGGACCGCAGGACATCGAGCAGCTCAAGAATCTCTACGATGGCGAGATCGCGTACGTGGATCGAGAGATCGGCCGTTTGCTCGATTGGCTCCAGGAGCAAGGACTGTACGAGAGCTCACTGATCATCATCACGTCGGACCACGGCGAGGCGTTCTACGAGCACGATCATTGGCAGCATAGCGAGACCCTCTACGAGGAAATGACCCACGTCCCCCTAATAGTCAAATGGCCCACCGAATGGCAGGAACGGCACCCACTGAGAATCGATACGCCGGTGAGGCGGGCCGAGCGACACGGTTTCGAGTACGTCCGGCATGGAACGCTTTCTCTCTACGCCGCCTTCGACACGAAGACGGGGGTGGTTTTGGGCAAGACTGTCCGCCGCCATACCAGCCAGGAGTTCGTCGCCTTCTTGGAGCAGCTGGTTGCGAGCCACAAGCGAAAGCGCGAAATACATGTCATCCTCGACAATCTGTCGGCTCACAAGACCGCCAAGGTCGCACAGTTCCTCGAGGCCAACCCAAAAGTCCGACTCCACTTCACACCCACATATTCCTCCTGGCTGAACAAAATCGAACTCTGGTTCTCCAAGATCGAGCGTGCCCTGATCCATCGAGGCGTGTTCACGTCAACCCACGACCTGACCCGCAAGATCATGCGCTACATTCGCAAGTACAACGAAGACCCCAAGCCCGTGAAGTGGACCTACAACGATCCGTCACGACGCATTAAAACCACTAAACGTTCAGTTGTTACAGTCCACTAGGCGGGCACAGGGAAAGAGCCTCGCCCGTTACTTGCCATCGTCCGAGACGCCCAAAGGCGACACCACGATCAGCGAGGTCATCTGGTGGTCTCCGGAGCCGACCGGCAAGAAGGTGTCACTGCGGGCCCGAAACCTGAAATACATAGCCACGTTCCAGGGAACAACCGGTGACGATCTGACGATTGGTAAGATGGTGAGCGAAGAGCTCTATGATTTGACAGCGGATCCCGAAGAGAAGAACAATCTCGAAACGTCCGATGACATGACAGCATTCCGCGAAGAGTTGCGCGCGCACCTCGAGAGAGCGCGGAGATTCCGGGCCGATCAGGAGAAAGGTGGCCCGGTGGTGATAGACGACGAGGTCCGGGAACGATTGCAAGCCCTTGGGTACATGCAGTGACGCTTCGGGAACGACTTGGCGAGTATGAGAACCGTGGTGATTACCACTCGAACTGTGCCGAACGGATACAGCCGGGGATGGCAAAGAGAGCCGCGACCGCGGCGAGTAGGCCGATCGCCCGATCGCGATAGCCCTCCCGGCCAAGCCGATAGGTTACCGCGAAGGGGGCGACACCAAATAGCACCCTGACCATTCGGTAGACGCGGTAGTGGAGTCCCGGGCGAAGAACGGCAACATCGAAAGGAAGTCGAACACCTTGTCGTAATGCCCCAGGAGCTTCCCCACAGCGAAGTAGAGTCCCAGGGCAGCGGTGTTCAAGTACATGAGCAGGCGCGGGTAGTCGAAGCTCCGGGATGAGGGTTGCCGCAGGCATCTTCAATCATACGATCGCGGCTTTACGAGTTTAAGAAGACGAGGCCTCGAGCTCGCGGTGCAGCCGGTGGCGCTGGGGATCCGTTGAGGAGGCATCCGGCGTTGAGCATCCGCGCCAGCCAGCCTACCCCGGGGACTTCCCTCTATCTCGTTAGTTCCTTCTCGTCACACCGAGGTCTTGATAGCCCTGAAAACCATTTCCGACCGGCAAATCTTGTTCAGATCATCAACGATGAAACCATTGGCTTCGAGCTCGCTCCGAAGTCCTTTTTCTGTATAGTGATTGATATGCTCGTTGGCGTAGCCCCCCGGGCAGCAGAACCCATAGATCCACTCGATGGCATTCCAGATCCAGCTGGAATAGTCGGGAGTGCATAGAACGAGAGCCCCTCCCGGTACCAGAACACGATGAAACTCCGCGAGGCGCACCTGGTCTCGGGGCACGTGCTCGATGACTTCAGAGCACACCATTTGTCTGAAGGCGCCCTCGCGAAAGGGCAGATGGGTCAAGCTCCCCGCCACCAACATGGGTGCTCGGCCCCGGAGATATCTGAGCTTGTTCAATTGAGTGTCTAAGCCGACTCCTTTGGTTAGTCCCTGAATAATGCGACTGGAACCACAACCCACATCCAGGACCCGGCCATCCGGCTCTAGATAGCCCATCACAATCCCGTATCGCCTTCGTTGCCAGTAACGCTGAAAGGGAATAAGACGGGGATGTCCCGGCCGCTGTTGAATTTGGTCGGGTAGCGGCGGCACCTGTGAATACTCTTAGGCAGCAAACTCATCGCTGTCAAGAGAGTGCCGCCAGCCGTCACCTCGTGAGCCAGACGACTAAGAAGCTCGAGGAATACCTGTCTCGGCGGCTAGAGGAGTTCGAGCTTGCGGCACTGATGCTGGATGGCCTTGAGGTGGCCGGACAGACCGTCGTCGTAACTCTCGGTATCACAATAGATGGAACGAAGGTGCCCCTGGGTATATGGCTGGGCTCGACGGAGAACTCTCGGGTGTGCACCGCGATGTTGCAGGACCTTCTCGAGCGAGGCTTGCGCGTCGATGAGTCGATTCTCTGCGTAGTGGACGGAGGCAAAGGCATCCGCAAGGCACTCGTCGACGTTTTGGGGGACCTCGCGGTCATCCAAAGGTGCCAGATCCATAAACTCCAGAATCTTCGCTCGTACCTTCCCAAGTCTCGTCACGCCTACGTGCTCCAGACGATGAAGGAAGCCTACAAGTGCAAGAGTGCCGACAAGGCGCGCAAGCGACTTCAGGCATTGGTGTCGTGGCTCGAGCGAAACGGCTACGACGAAGCTGCCGGAAGCCTTCGTGAAGGGATGGAAGAGACACTCACGGTCGTGAAGCTCGCGCTGCCCGCCTTACTTCGCCAGTCTCTTGCCACGACGAACGCCATTGAGAATCTCAACGGAACCATTCGCAGAGTATCGAGAAACGTCAAGCGTTGGTAGAGTCCTTCCATGGTTCGCCGATGGACCGCTCTTGGCGTCGTCACCGCGCAGAAAAAGTTCCGGCGTATCAAAGGCTATCGCCATATGGGCGCTCTCGTTCACGCGCTTAGAAGCAAACAGAAATCTCTTGACAGCGATGTGTTTGCTGCCTAAGAGTATTCACAGGTGCCGCCGCTACCCGACCAAATTCAACAGCGGCCGGGACATCCCCTGCATGATGTTCAAGTGGGAATCGATCATACCCGGGAGCACGGTAGCACTGCCCAGATCGATCACCGTCGCATTGGGCGGGACCCTCACGTCCGAGCCGACGGCCGCAATCCGGTCGCCCTCGATGAGTATCACTTGGTTGGTCAACATGGTACCCGCGTTGGCGTCGAATAAACGCGCAGCACGAATCGCGATCGTCCCGGTGGGCGGCTCCGCCTTGTCTCCAGACCGAAGAACTTGAGCCCAGACCGCGGGCGCCGACATGCACATGGCAAGTAGCAAACCTACGACTAAACGCGCCGTTTCAAATCGAGCTTTTTTACGCACCGAATCCTCCTTCACGCTCGCGAGATGTTCGTAGTCGGGATACCAGGAGGGCCGTTTCACAGCCGGTCGAGAAGAGTTCGTCGATTCTCCTCGGAATTGCTGGTTATTGGAGAACGCTTGGAACCGCGCGAAGTCGTCTCCTCCCGAAAGACGGATAGGAGCTTCTAAGCCTGGGCCCTCGGAAGCACGATACCAAAATCACGCCGAGGAGTCGAACTTCCGCGGCTGAAGGGCCCGGTGAAGCTGAAATCGTGCGAACGCGGGCCGAGCGGAAGAGCAATCCGTGTTGTCTCGAGGCTTTAGGCGCACGGGTGGCGCGGCCTGGGGTGGTGGTCAGTGAACGAAGTTCCCGTCGGAGATCGGGGGAGCTCGTGGACGCGAAGTCTTTCGGTCGAGATGGTCCAAGACTCTCTTGATGACGGCGGGCTCGGTGATGAAGGCGAGGAGCTTCATCGGAGCGCCGCACCGGGTACAGGTCAAAGGGTCGACCTCGTAGATGCGGAAGATAAGCTCGGCCCACCGCTTACTCAGAGCGCGCCTGGGAAGCACGGCGCCTGTTGCTTGACTGGGTGCAGCCGTACCCTCGGCCTGGCAGGTGGAGCGCACGCGGTTGGCGTAGGCGTCGTAGAAATGGACCCCGTGCTGGTTGGGCTGCGGGATGTGAATGAACACGCGGGCCAAAAACTCGAGGGGGTCGACGACACCGTCGTCGTCGAGGTCCTGTCCGGACTTGGGCTGGTAGAAGATGAGCTGGGAGTCTGGATGATAGCGAAGCCGGGAGAGGTTCACCGGCGAGCGCATCAAATAGCAGGCAAGTCGATGGAGCCCCTCGCTGTCGCTGGGATAGACCGTCGTGTGGGTTATGCACGCTGAAGCCGGAATGGCGCCAGGACAGGAGCAGGTCGATGCGCTCTTGGGTGATGAGCACCCGGTCTCGGAGAAGGCGCAGCCACCTTGTGACGGAAGACGAGCTCGGCCCGATGGGTAGCGACGTAGGGGATGGGATGCCACGAACCATCATCGAAGAAAACCCCGCGGGTGACGATGGCATGGATGTGGGGGTTCCACTTCAACGAGGCTCCGAAGCTCTGGATGACAGCCACCATGCCGGGCCGAGCGTGGGGCTCCTCGACGACGGCGGCCATCATCTCGCGGACGGTTTCGTAGGCGAGTCTCGCTAGCTCCCCAAGAAGCTCTCGGTGGTGGAGGAAGTAGAGCCTGAGCATCTTTGGGATGGAAAACACCCCATTGCGCGTGCGGGACATCAGCGAGAATCTTGTTCTGAAGCAAGTCGGAGAAAATCGCGGCACGCTTCGCCCCACAGGATGGACATAGACCTCTACCTTTGCAGGAGAAGGCGACGAGAAACTCGGCGGGACACTTCGTGCACTTCACGCGGGCGAAACCCGATTCGAACAGGCCACCGTCGAGGTACTTGGCAACGCCAGCATCATAAAGCCCTCGCCAGAAGCCGTAGCGTCGCTCGAATCGCTCCTCCCACACTCCCTTGACGGTCTCGTAGTGGACGTCAAGGAGCTGATAGAGGGAGGTTGCGCGCGGGTGGCGCCGTCTGTAGGCAGGCGGGCAAACGTTGCCGCCAGGCCGGAGAGTGGGAGACACCGCCACCGTGCCCATAACGGAGGAAGACGAAATCTGTCATCGATGGGTACCGTGGAAGACGGAAGCGGGCAAGAGCCCTCGTGAGCGGCCGCTGGGGAGCTAGCACCCAGATGGTCGAACAAGGACGGCTCTGGCGGCGGGTGTGTCAGCCATCATAAAGCCCTCGCCAGAAGCCGTAGCGTCGCTCGAATCGCTCCTCCCACACTCCCTTGACGGTCTCGTAGTGGACGTCAAGGAGCTGATAGAGGGAGGTTGCGCGCGGGTGGCGCCGTCTGTAGGCAGGCGGGCAAACGTTGCCGCCAGGCCGGAGAGTGGGAGACACCGCCACCGTGCCCATAACGGAGGAAGACGAAATCTGTCATCGATGGGTACCGTGGAAGACGGAAGCGGGCAAGAGCCCTCGTGAGCGGCCGCTGGGGAGCTAGCACCCAGATGGTCGAACAAGGACGGCTCTGGCGGCGGGTGTGTCAGCTTACCGGACGCGGTCACTTCGACCATGCCGCCTTCTGGGACGCGCTGTCGGCGAGCAGAAGAGTTGTTGGTGTTGAGGCAAGACCAAGCGAGCCTCTCGCATCTCTGGATCGAAAACGGCGCGTGTCCTACTTCCCTGCTCCGAAGACCTTCAACAGCTTGCTCGCGGTGCTCCACGCAGGTGTGCGTGCGGCTGGACCGCTCTCTCAAAGGTCTGTGACGTCTGTCCAAGACTTCTTGACAGTCCAGAGTCGACCATGGTTCACTAGGCGCCATGCGAACCGAACGCGTCACTCGAAAACTGCTTCATTCGACTCGATCCTGGCGCGCAGCAGCCTGCGCGCTGGGCGTGACGATGGCCTTCCCGTTCTTAGCCCAGGCGACGTCCAGCCAGGAGCCGAAGGAACAGGCCCGGGTCCCGACGAGCCACGCCAACGTGCAACAAACACCGGGATCGGGCTCGGCGCTGCTCGTGAGCTACGAAGCCTTGGGTACATCCAGTAGTCCGGTACAAGAAACGGGGTTTGCGACCACGTGACACCGCTAGGGCCAGCCCACTCTTGTCGGCGTCACCCGCTTCGACAATGCTCCCGGGATCTTTACCACCAGCACTGCAGGCGTTGCCATGGACCATCGGCGGTCGCAGGGGGTGTGGTGTCGGATTTGAGGTACCTGGACGAGCTCGGGCACCGGGCGTTCGTTGGCAACGTACGCTCGGGTCTGAAGTCCATGGGAATGCCGAGCTTCCAGGAGCTGCTATCCGAAGAAGAAGTGCGAGCGATTCAAGCCTACGTGATCAAGCGCGCCCATGATGAAAAAACCCGACCATCGTCCGAGGAGGGGACCTAACCGCGCGTAACTGTGTCGTCGTCTTTGGAAAGCAACTTTGGAAGAAAACTCGCACGCGCGAGTTTTTTGTCGGGAATTGTCGGTGCTGAACTCGGTCTGGACCGAGTTGCTCCTCGAATCTGAGGCGTGATTCGCATCGCAAGGTGAAAGGCTCTTGGCTTTTCACCCTGTGCAGGGCTATTTCCACGCGCAAGGGGCCGGCTATGTCACTCACTCCCAGCACTAAGCTGGGTTCCTACGAGATCGTCGCCGCCATTGGTGCGGGCGGCATGGGCGAGGTCTACCGCGCCCGGGATAACAAGCTCGGGCGCGAAGTCGCCATCAAAGTCCTTCCCGAAGAGTTCACGCAGCATCCGCAAAAGTTTGCGCGCTTCGAGCGGGAAGCGAGGCTTCTCGCGGGGCTGAACCATCCGGGCATCGCCACACTTCATGGCCTCGAAGAAGCGGAAGGCAAGCCCTTCTTGGTCATGGAGCTGGTCGAGGGGGAAACATTACAAGAGCGCATCGCCCACGGGCCGATTCCCGCCAATGAAGCCCTCACGCTCTCCCAGCAAATTGCAGAAGCACTCGAAGCCGCACACGAAAAGGGCGTCATCCACCGCGACCTGAAGCCTTCGAACATCAAAGTCGATCCCGAGGGTCAGGTGAAAGTGCTCGACTTCGGGCTCGCTAAAGCGTTCGCAGACGAAGTACCGGAGAGCGAGCTTTCCGCGTCTCCAACCCTTAGCCGAGACGCGACGCGGGCCGGGGTGATTCTCGGCACCGCAGCTTACATGAGCCCCGAGCAAGCGAAAGGCAAGACGGTTGATAAACGCACCGACATTTTCTCCTTCGGCGTCGTGCTCTATGAGATGTTGACCGGAAAGAAAGCGTTCGCCGGGGAAGATGTCTCAGATGTTCTCGCTTCGATTATGAAGCTGGATCCCGATTGGGAAGCGATCCCATCTGGTCTCGATCCGCGGGTCGATTCCCTGTTGCGCCGGTGCCTCAGGAAAGATCGCAAGAAGCGTCTGCGAGACATTGGTGACGTAGGGAACAAGATCGAAGAAATCCTTGCCGACCCGACCGCTGCGACCGCGCAACAACCGCTCGCCGTTTCCGCCCCGAGTCGAGCGCGAGAAAGGGTCACTTGGGGGTTAGCGATAGTCGTCGGGGCGCTCGTCACCGGCCTCACCGTCTGGGGCGTGGTGCGTCCTGCGCCACAGACCATCGCACGCTTTCCTCTAACGTTGCCACCGGGTGACAGCTTTACGGGCACCGGCCGTCATCTCGTAGCTCTCTCGCCCGACGGCACTCGCTTCGTCTATGGCGCTAACGAGCAGCTATACCTGCGCGAGATGGATCAGCTGGAGGCAGCGCTCATCCGCGGCTCCGACGTAAACCCAAGAAGCCCTTTTTTCTCCCCCGACGGTCAGTGGGTTGGCTTTTATGCTGATGGAAACCTCAGGAAGGTCTCCGTGACGGGCGGGGCCCCGGTGACCCTATGCCAGGCCGGCAATCTCTTTGGTGCGAGCTGGGGAGCCGACGACACGATCCTCTTCGGGCAAGGTGGGGGCGGCATCCTTCGGGTGTCGGCCAACGGCGGCACCCCGGAGGTCCCGGCGAGAAGATGATGGCGGTCGAAGCGACTTCGCGAAAAACTCGCCCGGGCTAGATTTTTGTCTGAAATTGTCGCCGCTACGGACCCATCTCAACGCAAGGAAGTCCCTTGACCTTTCAACGTGTGAGGGAGTATTTTCACACGTGTTAGCCTGGCACTTCTAACCAACGATGTCTTCGCAGCTCATGAGTACGCCCTGGAAACACTCCGCTCGAATCAACGGCCTGGAGAAGGGCGTCGTTCTGGTTAGTTTACTCACCATCCCCACGACTCTTTACAGTCAAGATTCCCAGGCAAATACCAAAGTGGTGGTCGCCGCCTATACTGAATCCGTGATCACCATCGACGGCGGCCTGACGGAATCCGCCTGGGCAACGGCCCAGCCCGCCACAGATTTTATTCAAAAAGACCCATCGGAAGGAGAACCCGCCACCGAATGGACCGAGGTCAGGGTTCTTTACGATGACAAGAACATCTATATCGGCGCCTACTGCCACGATGGAGAGCCGGAGGAAATCGTCGTCAACGATATCACCAGAGAATTTGAATGGTTGGAGGAGGATGAGTTCGGCTTCCACGTGGTGAATAACTGGCTGGACCAGGATCTCTTCGGTTTCCACGTGGACACCTTCAACGATGACCGAAACGGCTTCCTGATGGCCAGCACTCCCAAGGGGGGACAACGGAACATTCAATTTTTTAACGAAGGCCGAGATGTGAACTTTGCCTGGGTGGGAGTCTGGTACGTCGAAGTCCGCATTCACGAGAATGGGTGGACTGCAGAATTCGCTATTCCTTTCGAGACCTTGAGCTCCAGCAAAGAAAACTTCCAGGTCTGGGGAATCAACTTCTTTCGGCTGATCCGGCGCAGGAATGAGACCACCTGGTGGTCACCTGTTCCGCGGCGATACGGCTACTTCCAGATCTCCCGCGCCGGCGAATTGAGAACCCTTGAAAGCGTCGAAAAGGAAGTGATGCGGCGCAGCAATGAATCCGCCGGGTGGTCAGCCCTTCCATGGCAATCCCGCTCTTTCCAGATCTCCCCCGTCAGCGAATTGAGCGTCCTGCAAGCGCAAGGACAAGGAGGAGGAGGGCAAGCAAGAGAAGAAGATCCAGCAGGAAAGCTGGGCGTCAAACTCTATGCCCTGGCAGGCATAGACCAGTTCCGCTCGCAAGGGCTGCAGTCGGAGGGGGTTTTCCAAGGGGGCGTGGATGCGAAATACAACGTGACCTCGGGCCTGACTCTGGACTTGACTCTCAACCCCGCTTTTGCCTTTGTCGAGGTAGACGTCAAAAAAAAAGCCGACCTGACTAAGTTCAAGGACACGTTCCCTGAATCACGCCCCTTTTTCCTTCAAAATACCGGGTATTTTAAAGTGGGGGAAACCTACCGGTTGGGGCCTCGCAGAAAGGCAGAAGCCGTCCTTTTCAAGAGCCGAAACATTGGGCTTTCAGACAAAGGAGCACCGGTTCCCATCTGGGGCGGTGCGCGGCTGACAGGCCGGGCCGGGCCTTACTACCTGGGTTTCGTCACCGTTCAGACCAGATCTGAGGACGCTGTGCCAGCCAACAACTTCACCGTGGCACGGGTCAACCGGGATATCTTGGCCCACTCCGACCTGGGTGTGTTGTTCATCAACCGCCAGTCGGAGGAGCCCAACGACTCTAACCGGACTTTTGCGGCCGATGCCAATTTCAAGTTCTTCGACGACCTGAGGTTTAACGCCGTGCTGGCGAAAACCGTGACCCCGGATCGCCCCGGTGACGATGGGATGGCCACAGTGGAGATGACATGGCAGAGTAATCTCCTCCGTGTTCTTGGGTCATATTCGGATATTCAGGAAAATTTCAACCCCGAGCTGGGATCGGTCCGCAAGACAGGAAGGAGGATAATTCACGCCGAGATGGGCCTCAGCGCGCGTCTGCAGGAAGAGAGGAACTCGTTCATACGGGACATTTTTCCCCTGCTCATCTCCGATTACACGATCCTTCCCAACGGAGAGACCGAAGTCAAGTTGTTGCGTCCACGGATCGAGATCGAGTTTCAGGATGGAGGCGGCTTTGAAACCCAGTACATTCAAAATTTCAAGCGGTCCGAAAAGAAACCCTGCTCCATTTCTCTTCCCGCCGGAGATTACAGGTTCAATGAATTCGAGGCCCGGTACTTCTCCGACAAGAGCAGAGTCTTTTCCGTCGACACCAAATACAAAAAGTGCGACGTCTCTATAGCTAACAAGAGCACGCTGACGGTGGCAGGAAGACTCCAACCCAGTACCCGGATTAACATCAGTGCGGACTACGCGAGAAACAATATCGAGTTACAGGACGGTTCCCTAGCGACCTATGAGGTGGGCTTACAGACGAAGTTCACCTTCAGTCCCAGGTTGTTTCTGAATGCTCTGATCCGCTACAACAGTGAAAAAGGCCAGTTCGACTCCCACATCCGATTGCGCCTGATCCATCGTACCTCAAGCGATCTGTTCTTTGTCTACAACCAACAGCACGATATCCAGAAAGAGCAGACTGATCGAGTCCTCGCTCTCAAGTACACCTACCTGTTGCGTTAAAAACTCCCAGGGAGAAACCTCGTCCGGACAAGATTTCGCGAACGAGCAAGACCTTTGCTTTTCACGGATAGGAGCTTCTAAGCCTGGGCCCCCGGAAGCACGATACCAAAATCACGCCGAGGAGTCGGAACTTCCGCGGCTGAAGGGCCCGGTGAAGCTGAAATCGTGCGAACGCGGGCCGAGCGGAAGAGCAATCCGTATCGATATCGGCTCGTGGAGCCGAGCTGCCAGCGGTGGTCTCTACTCGGTTTTTTTTTGCTTGCGATGAGCTAACGCCCGTCGGATGCTCCGCGGATGAACGGTGATATCGAAGCGGTGTTGGATGCGCCTTGCCAGCTCGGAAGCTTGCAGTGACGAGTCCACCGTCAACTCCTCCATGACGAAGTCCATGACCTCCTCGGTAAGCTTGTGGGAGCGTCGAGGTCCCTTTTTTGCAGGAAGCAAACCAGGCAAGCCAGAGCGCTCGAAGGCTGCTTGTGCCTGGTAGAAGGTGGGCCGAGACAAACCAAAAGAGCGCGCGGCTTCGAGAACGGGCTGACCGTCGACACGGACACCACGCAACATCTCGTACTTGACCTGCACCAAGTCCGAGGGATCGAAGAACTCTTGGTGGACAAACGCCTCGTTGCTGACCGTTTCGGGATGAGGGTGCAGGCAGCCGTGCTTTTGTAGTATCTGGCGCTTGGCGTTGGTTCGTTTGGAGCGGCTCATCTCGTATCCATCGTGGATTCTGTGTAAGCCATATTATGTGAGTTTACAGATGAATGTCAAGCTCTTTTAGACCTGCGGTCCCCAAATATACTCTTATTATGTTGTTGGAATACGGAATTATATCGCATCACTTCTCGGCATCTGTTATCGCCAAACAGGCAAGTACTCGGAGGCTGCGGAAGAGTTCGAAAAAGCCGTCGCGCTCTCAGGAGGGAATGCCGTCTCCGTTGCTTCGCTCGGGCACGCCTACGCCGTCGCGGGCCAGCGATCGGAAGCTCTCCGGATTCTGGACGAACTGAATGCCCGGCGGAAGGAGATGTACGTCTCGCCCGCCTTCTTGGCTTATATCCACGCGGCACTCGGCGAGACAGATAACGCATTTCGGTTGCTGGAACAAGCTTACGAGCAGCGCTCTCGCTACCTTGTTTGGCTGAAAGTCGCGCCTGAATATGAGCCGTTACGCTCCGATTCACGATACCAAGAGTTGATCAACCGCATGGGCTTGCCCATGTAAGTGCCACGCGCGTCGCGTGGACCATGCAGCAGCCTCGCCCCAACAAGAGGGGCCCTGGAGCTGCTCTGTTGGCAGCTCCTCGGGCCCCGGCAAGCAAACTAGTTCTCTTCGACGATATCCGGCTTCAGGGAGCCAATGATCTCGAGAAGCTCTGATTTCTCGGCTGCGGGAACTTAGAACTTGTCCAATGTGTCAACCAGATGTTGCACCACAATGTTGAATTCCGTCTCCGTGATACCGAGTCCAGCATGGATGGTCTTGGCTGGCCGGCTGATGATCTTACAGGGGCCTCCGGTGACGTTGCAGACCAGATTCTTGTTCTTCTGTCTGAACTGTTGTCTTGTATCATCGCCCATGTCCCTGAAAAATTGGGCAATGCGAGGATCTTCGAACAACTTCGCCGCGAAATCATCGACCACGGCAGAGATCGCATCGTACCCGCCGAGCCGCTCGTATAACGATTTCCCCGCGTCTGATTGATTTGGAGCCGACGAGCTCTCGACTGCAGACTCCAACTGCTGGACGCCGCCTTCGACAGTCTGCAACGGCAGAATCACAAGCAATGCGGCTGCTAGCAAGAGCCCCCCACCCAGAAGCGAACTCCTCGTTTTTCTCCAATCTCTAATTGAAAACATCGCAATCCTCCTGTTTCGGTTCGTGCCCTTGGGCGATCGTTCACCCGGGACGATCGACATTCATACGCCTAGTCCATTTACGAAGCGTTTCGTTACAAGCTGAAACCCGGGTTGTAACGTTTCAACTTCTGGGAGGACTATTTCTATGCCATGCTGGGAATGGAAGAAAAAGAGCTTCGGCTGCTTGGCGCGAGCTGCCGTACGGCGCCGGTCGAGGTTAGGGAGTCTCTCAGCAACCTCGTCGCCGAGACCGAAGCGCGCTTCTTGCCGGACGAACCAGAGGAGTTGGAACTCGTCGTCCTTTCTACCTGCAATCGCACCGAGATTTACACTTCGGCCCCGATACAGACTGACTACCTGGATCGATGGTTTCGACAGATTGCCGATAGCCTCCGGCCCGGCAGTGCCTCCTCGAACGAAACCCTATATCACCTTCGAGGTGAGTCTGCGGCGCGGCATCTCTTCCGAGTCGCTTGCGGGCTGGACTCGGCAGTCCTGGGTGATGTGCAGATACTGTCGCAGATCAAGCAGGCCCGGACGGCCGCGAAGGAGGCGCGAAGGCTTGGCATCTTCCTGGAACGACTCTTTCAGGTGGCCATCCAAGCGGGAAAGCGGGCAAGACACGAAAGCGAGATCGGGTATGGTGCGGCCAGCGTGGGCTCCGCCCTCGCCAGCATGCTCCGCCTGGCGAAGGTTTCCGTCGTCTCGAGCGCCTTGCTGGGCACGATTAATGGGAGCGCCATCGCGAATGTAGTGACAGTGGGGAGCTTCACCATCCCGTTGATGAAACGAAGCGGGTTCTCTCCCGCCTACGCCGCGGCGGTGGAAGCCACGGCTTCGATGGGAGGCCAGCTCATGCCGCCCATCATGGGCGTGGCCGCCTTCCTGATGGCCGACATGCTGGCGATTCCTTACGCGCGGATCGCCGCCGCGGCGATCATTCCGGCGTTCCTCTACTTCTTTGCGGCGGGCGCGATGATCCATTTCCGAGCGTCCCGTGAAGGCCACCGCGGGCTAACGCGAGAGGAGCTGCCTCGTCTCGGACCTCTTCTCTTTCGTCGCGGTTATCTCTCGTTGCCGGTGGCCGCTCTTCTCTATCTGTTGTTCTCCGGCTACACGCCGACCTACGCTGCCGTGTACGCTATTCTGTTTACCGTCTTGGTAGCGCCACGGGGGCGCTGGTGGATCTTAGAAAATCGGAGGGGCTCTCCACATCGGAGGCTTTCAGGCGCCGGGGAGTCGGGGTCGCAGAGATTGCGGGCGCCCTCGAGCGAGGCGCGCAAAACACGGTGCCGGTGGCCATCGCTTGTGCGGTGGTGGGCATTATCGTTGGTGCCGTCACGCAGACCGGACTAGGGCTCAAGTTGTCGGGAGCCATCCTGGCGCTTTCCGGTGGCTCCGTCCTGGCCGCGGCGGTGCTGACGATGCTCGCCTGCATCGTTCTCGGCTTCGGACTTCCCACCATTCCGACTTACATCATTTGTGTCACGATGGCGGCCCCGGTCCTTCTGGAGTTAGGGGTCCTGCCCTTGGCGGCCCATCTTTTCGTCATGTACTTCGGAACGCTCGCCGATCTCACCCCACCGGTGATGCTCGCGGTCTATGCCGCGCGGGGATTGCGGGAGCGAAACCCTGGGCGGCCGGGCTCCAATCCGTGAAGCTCGCGACGGCGGGCTTCGTGGTGCCTTACATCTTTATATTCTCTCCGGTGTTGCTCCTGCATGAGTTCACCGTTCCCGGACTCGTGATGGCCCTTTCGACCGCGGTGGTGGGCGTCATCGCTCTTGCTGCGGGTATGGAGGGATATTTGTTTCGCCGCGCGGGCCCGTTCGTTCGCGCCGGGCTCCTAGCGGGAGCCCTTTTTCTCATGCTGCCTGGCGGGCAATCGGATCTGGCGGGTCTGGTGGTGGCGTCGGCCGTGGTGGCCCGACAAGCATGGGCTAGGTTTATTGTTTCGGCAGCCGATCGAGATTAGACTCGCGTCCTTGCATTCTCTCGCCAGGCAGGCCTTGCAGACAGCCTAGGCGCTCACTTCAGGCAGAAAAACCTTTCCGATTGTCCTCGGGGGATCGACAGAGACTCCCAGTACCTGGACCATATGCCTCTTGAGCGCCAGGTTCGGATGATGCGCCGCGAAGGGCCAGATATCGACAGCCAGACGCTGTGGGACCAGCTGAACGTACTGGCACGTCATCTGAATCCGGTGTACGACGCTCTGGGAGAGAAGGTTTTGGAGTCACCCGTCATCCACGCCGACGAAACGCGGTGGCCTCTGATGGGCTCGATGAAGAAGTCGGCGGGCACGGTGTGGGGCGTTTCGAGTCCGGACATCGCGTACTACCGAATGCTGCCGACGAAATCGACGGAAGATGGCCAAAAGGTGCTGGGGACCTACTCCGGCATCGCGGTTGTGGACGGCTACGCGGTGTACGAGGTGCTAGCTCGAGCCGGTCCAGACGGCTACGCGGCTCGTGCCGGTCCACAGTTTCGTCTCGCCCACTGCTGGGCGCACGTGAAAAGAAAGTTCGACGAAGCCAGCGAGCACTACCCGCAAGCTTGCTCCGAAGTGCTTCGTTTGATCGGAGAGCTGTACGAAGTCGAACGCGAGGTCCCGGGTCCGTTTCCCGGCGATGAAAAAGCTCAGAAACTGAGACTTCGTTTACGCAAGCAACGTTCGCAGCGGATCTTGAAAGCGATTCGGCAATGGGGCGAGAGCCAAAGAGGATTGCCGCGAAGCGACTTCGGCAAGGCGGTCCGCTACATGCTGGAGAGATGGGAGACACTCACGCTGTTCGCCGAAAACCCTCTCGTCTGGCTTGACAACAATCACGCCGAGCGCGCCCTGAGGGAACCTGTCGTCGGTCGCAAAAATCACTACGGCAGTCGAACGAAACGCGGAACCGACGTCGCAGCGCTGTTCTACACCCTGTGCGAGACCGCGAAGCTTCAGAACGTCGACCCCAGGGCCTACATGCTCGAAGCGGCCTACGCCGCCATCAACCAGCCAGGAACCGTGTTACTCCCCGACGCCCTACGCGACAACTCCGCTGCGTAGCTTCTCCTCCGAATCGCGACGTTCCAACCCGCTCCAGTGGGGCACGGCGAGGAGTTACAATTCAACACTCGCTCTGGAAGCGGGTCTTCTTCGCGGAAGGCTTCGAAGTGTGGAAGCGACGCCTCCTCGCCCGACTTCGAGCGAACTCGAGGTCGCGACACTTGGATGCGACGACCACCGAAGCTCAGCTCTCCGTTCGTGCTCCCACAGTGGTTATGAGTTCGCTCCTTCTCGTGCTTGCCCTTGAGCCCCGCGATCTCCTCGGCGTCCTCTCTGAGCAGTAGGTGCAGAGCTGTCAGTCCTTGCTCGTACACCCATTCCGTCAGATCCGCCTTCGTGGCCGCGATCCCAGCTATCATCGGTAGCAGTATCTGACCGACTTGGCCAACTACCTTGCCCGTAGGCGAGTGCGTTTGCTTTCTTACTGGCTTCTTCGATTTCCTAGGCATTGGTGGCTCCTTGTCCCCCTCTGGAGACGGTTTATTGGCAGACCTATTCTTAGGCCGGCCAAGGAGCCGCCGCTACCCCAAATTCAACATCCGGCGGGACATCCCCCTATTGACGCCGGACCGAGCTAGCGGCCCGCAGCGCACAACTCCAGATTACGAACTTCGATTCTCCCGGAGACGCCCGGCCGCGTGTTCCCCGCATCCAAGACGAAGAACATCCCGCGAGTCTGGTCGACATCGAGGCGCCCGTCCGAGCTTTCACTGATGCTGCGGAGACGGTCGAAAGGGATGACCACCTCTTGCCACTCCGGTGCCGTCTTGAAGGATGCCGCCCACCATTCGGTTTGCTCTTCCGAGGCCTCGGGGTGCGCGTCCCGAATCTGGAAATCGATCCGATAGACCTCGTCGCCTCGTGCCTGGAATCGGACGGCCTCGAAACCGGTGAGGTCGCGTGAGGTGCGATCCGCCACGGCACACCAGACATAGGGACGATCTACGGAGGGTTCTGAAAGCTGGAAGTCGATGCGGAAGGAGCCCTGAGAGGATTCCGCCGCGGCTTCGTCCATGCGAGAAGCGGGATCATGCTCGGCATGAAAAGCCACCGCCCAGGGTTCCCCCCCCATAGGGCGGCATGTCATCCCGTCTGCAGAAGCAGCCTGCGGAAAGCTCTTTCTCAACGCCGAGCGTCGATCGATCTCCTCTCGCGCCAGAATGAAAATGGGATTGGAGACGATCCACGGTTGATCGCGCCCGCCGGGGACGAAACCGGGGTCGAGACGCACCTCGGCGCGGTAGACGCCTGCTTCGTCAACGACGAGCGAAAGCGTGTCCTCGGTGGTCTCGGTCGCCAGGATTCCGTTTCGCAGAATTCTGAGCCGCGATCCATGGAGAGCCTGGATCGAAGCGACCAACCGAATCTCCTCGGTCTCGACGAGGCTTGCGGGAACATGACTCCCCATGGGCCACGCTCTAGAAACTCCCTGGGCGAAGAAACTGAAACCTGTCCCGTCGGCGATCCCATCGAAGCTCACGTAACCCTGGCCTCGTTCGAGGGCTCGGTAGATCGCTTCGCGATCCGCTTCGGCGTCACCGAGCAGGGGCTCGTCCAGCACCAAATGGTTGCGAGCCATCAGGAAGACCTCACGGTAGCCGGGCCATGGAATTCGCACTCGCTCGGAAAGCGACAGCCGACCGTGTGCGTCGAGACCTACCCACGCTGTCAGATCCCGATCGGACAGCATGGCGTCCCATTTCTCGACGAGACGGGGATCCCATTCCAGCGCGACCGCCAAGCCCCGCCGCGCGGAGAAGGGATAGGCAAGAAGCGCTCCCCCAATGCTCCCTGCGTCCTGGCGTCTCCAGCCGGTAAAGAAATTGAAGAGCTCGATGCCGGTGAGCCCGGGGAGCTCCCATCCGTCCCACGCGAAGTTCGGGCGGCGCGCACTTGGATGAGCCGCGATGGAGAACCCGCCCATCTCATCCACGTCACGCAGCACCCCTGCGGTTTCGGTTCCGAAACGGAAGACCGGATCCGGGATGTCGAGCGCGAGAAGATGGCCTCCCTCGGTTGCGATCTCGCTCCCCACCAAGAGCAGGACTCCTTCCGAGTACCCCTCCCCTTCCTCACTCAGCGCGTCGGGGTCGCCGTGGTCGGTCAGCACGACGAAGTCGAGGCCTGCCTCGGCGGCGGCGCACAGGATCTCCGACACCGCACCGGCACCATCCGAATAGCTGGAATGAACGTGGAGGACACCCACGGCGCGGCGAGCCGCGTCCGGTAAAGGCTCGGCCGGGGCGAGCTCTGGAACGCTCGACGGGAGGCTGAGGAAGACGGCCAGGGAGAGGATCGCCAGGAGAACGAGCGACGCAAGAGCCAGAGAGCGAACGAGTCTCATGGATAGACCACGCCTGGGAGGCGCGCCCTTCCTACTGCGGTCTAGACTCCGGTCTAGACTCCAGCGTCTTTGCGAAGGGCCTCGGCCTTACCGGTCTTTTCCCAAGTGAACTCTGGTTCATTACGACCGAAATGCCCGAAAGCGGCCGTCTTCTTGAAAATCGGTCTCCTCAAGTCGAGGCTCTCGATGATCTTCTTGGGAGTGAGCACGAAATGAGACCGGATAAGCTCCCGAATCTTGTCTTCGCTCACTTTGCCCGTACCGAACGTGTCCACCATGATCGAGACGGGATCGGGCACACCGATGGCATACGCCAACTGGACTTCGATACGCCTGGCCAATCCCGCCGCGACGATGTTCTTGGCAATGTGCCGCGCCATATAGGAAGCGGAACGATCGACCTTCGTCGGATCCTTGCCGGAGAAAGCCCCGCCACCGTGACTTCCCACGCCACCGTAGGTATCCACGATGATCTTCCGGCCCGTCACGCCACAATCACCCATCGGGCCGCCGATCACGAAACGACCGGTGGGATTGATGTAGTACTTCGTGTCTTTGTCGAGCAGTTTCTCGGGCACGACATGTTTGATGATCTTTTCCTTGATCTCCGCGCGCAGCGTTTCGTTCGTTACAGAATCCGAATGCTGAGACGAAATGACGACCGCTTCGATCCTGACCGGACGGTCGCCGTCATACTGAACGGTGACCTGGCTCTTGCCGTCAGGTCGCAGGAAATCGAGAACGTTCTTCCTCCTCGCTTCCGACAGACGTTGAACCAGTTTGTGCGCCAGCATGATGGGCATGGGCATTAGCTCTTCGGTCTCGTCACATGCGTAACCGAACATCAAACCCTGGTCCCCCGCCCCACCGGGATCGACTCCCTGGGCGATGTCGGGCGATTGCTCCTTGATGGCTGAAATGACGCCGCACGTCTCGTAGTCGAAGCCAAACTTCGCCCGTGTATAGCCTACGTCGCGAATCGTATCCCGCACGATCTGAGAGAGATCGGCGGACGCTTTGCTGGTAATTTCGCCGGCAATGATGGCCAACCCGGTGGTCACCATCGTTTCGCAGGCGACGCGGGAATTGGGATCATCCTTAATAAGAGCATCCAGAATCGAGTCCGAGATCTGATCCGCTATCTTGTCCGGGTGGCCTTCCGTAACCGACTCGGATGTAAAAAGGTGCTGACCATCCTTACTCATCTACGCCTCCAGGTTGGGGTTTCTCTTTGGGATCAGCGGCAAAGCTGCCTTTTGTAACATAGACCTGCGGCAAGGTCAAAGCCCGCCATAGATGACAACGGGCGGGACCGATCCGATCGAGCCGCGTCGCTTCCCTTGGCTTTCGGTATACTTGAAGCTAGTGCCCTGTATCAGTAGTTCGTCACCTAGGTCTCGGCCCCTTTTGCGCGCTGGCTTCGTTGTGCCTTCTCGAAATATCCAGATATGACTTCGTCGGCACGCCTCGCCAGCACGCAAAATGGCCTCGAGCCTTAGGCAACGATCCACTGATACAGTACACTAGGCGCTCTCTTGGATTGAATCGATTCCGTGCAGCGAAAAACCCCAGCCAGCCCCCAACGCCCTTATCTAGCACGCTCCGATCTCGCCAATACAGTAAGACGCACGGCGAGAATAAAAAGACCGTCCAGGCTGTCACGCGGGGGGGATTGGAGTGAACTGCTTCTTGCATCGGCCGTCTTCGCCGTCGCGACCTTGGTGCTGACGTATCCTTTGGCTACGTCGCCGGCGAGCCTTGGGCGCTTCGACAACGGGGACGCCCGACTCAATGCCTGGGCGATATCCTGGGTCGCGCATCAAGTGGTCCACGATCCTCTCCACCTCTTCGATGCCAACACGTTCTATCCCTTGGCGAAAACGCTGGCATTCTCCGAGCACCTGTTCGTTCCAGGACTGATGGCGCTACCACTTCTCTTGGTGACGAATGATCTCGTCCTCTCTTACAACCTGGTGTTGCTGGCCTCCATTTTTCTCTCCGCGCTTGGCATGTACTTTTTGACTTTCTCGCTCACCGGCGGGCGGATCGCAGGGATTCTGGCGGGGCTGTTCTTCTCGTTTGCCGCCTTTCGATTCAACCGCCTTCCCCATCTCCAAATGCAGCTCTACGCTTTTCTTCCCCTGGCATTGCTCGGTCTCCACAAATTCCTGGAAACGGGCAAGCGTCACTGGGCTTGGGGGAGCGCCGCGTTCTTTGTACTTCAGGTTCTCTCGGGAACGTATCTGGCTGCCATGGCGGCGGTGGCCATTCTGATTGCCTTCGCGACCCTAGTCGTAGGTTCGGGGCGATCGCGGACGGAGCTCCAGAGCCTAGTCCTCGCGTTCGCGGTTGTCGCTCTCAGTATCTATCCGTTCGCCCGCCCTTATTTGTGGGTGAATCAGCACCTCGGTATCGAGTGGGATCTTGCCGGCATCGAATCCCTCTCCGCGACACCCGAGAGCTATCTGGCCGCTTCGAGCCACCTGTATCGCCCCCTAACGGACAACTGGGTGGAACAAGACAGGCGTCGAGATTTCCTGTTCCCAGGACTGACACTACCGGCACTAGCCCTTCTGGGATTGATCGTCTTGGTGACGCGCCAGAGAGAAACCGAACGCCCCCGGACCACGGCCGTCTGTTACGTTTTGATCTTGTCGGCCGGCGTTGTGCTCTCTCTGGGCCCGCAGACGCCGGTCTACTCGTTTCTCCACGAGCACATCGTCTTCTTCCGTGGGCTTCGCGCGCTCAGTCGATTCGCTCTCTTGCCACTGCTCAGTCTGAGTCTGCTAGCTGGGTACGGATTGAGCTGGCTCTTCGAGGGCCGGGGCTTGTTGCACGACCGAAAATGGGCGGCGTGGATTGTCGGTGCGTTGTTCATCGCAGAGTCGACTGCATTGCCCTATACGCTCGAACCATTCAGAGACGAGCCTCCGGAAGTCTATGGGTGGTTGGCGCGAGGCGGGGCACCCGGTCCGATCGTGGAGCTACCCTTCTTGGTGCTCGACACCCGATACATGTTCTGGGCGAGACATCACGGTTTTCGCGCAACGCTGAACGGTGACAGCGGATTCGTTCCACCGTCTCATCGCTGGCTGAAGAATCTCTTCTTACGCTTCCCCTCTCCGGACTCCATCGCCTTGCTGCGAAAGCTCCAGGTGCGTTACGTCGTCTTACACCTGGGTGCGTACCGCCCTCCAGCACTCATCCGCATGCTCAACGGTCTCGAGACCCATCGGGCCGAGCTACTGAAAATCCGAGACTTCGGTCGCGACCTGGTGTTGGAGGTCATCCCTTCCAGAACCCAAGGCCCGCCTCCTCTGCCTCAGACCGTTCTCCCCACGCTCGGCGAGCCGACGCGTTTGGTGCCGTTGCCGGAAGACGCCATCGTGGAAACGGTCGTCTCGCTCACGTCTCCCCGCCAGATAACGGGTGTCCGACTACTCTATGGCCGCATCCCGCTCTCCCCAGTTACTCGGGTCGAGCTGTACTTACCAGTCAGGCCGGCCAGGCCGCCGAGGCCGGCAAGGCCGGGGGAGCCGGTGAGCATCGGTAGTGCGACGCCTGCTGGAGAAGCTGACGAAGAGTGGGAAGTCGTCTGGACCAGCCCCACCGATTGGCCTGCGCTGACCGAGCTCATATCGGGATTGCTAGAGCATCCGGACCATGGGTCCCAGAGTCTTACTTTCGAGGCCTTCGAGGCCTTCCGGGCGTCCGACTCATTCGAGACGTTCACCACGGATACCATCAAGCTGCGCCTGACCGGCTACGATGGCGCGCCCGACGTGACCGCTATCGAGATCCTGGGGGCAGACGATCCCAGCTGAAGACCGGAAACCCGAGGACGGCGCGGAATCCCATCGATTCGTAGAGCGACAACGCCCTCTGGTTGGTCTCGCTTACCATGAGCGAGACGCTTCGATAGCCGGCTCGGGCCAGAGCATCGATGGCTCGGCCGAGGAGCAGCTTACCAAGCCCGAGTCCTTGTGCGGACGGACTCACGGCCACCTGCGCCAAGTGCGCATGGCCGGCCGAGATTTCGGTGGTCAGGAGGAACCCCGAAAGCGATTGCGCCCGCGGCTTACGCAGGGCATAAGAAGCGGCGGGAACGAGCTGTCCACAGCCGTGCTGCTCCATAATGTTATCCAGCAGGCTCCGACACCCCTCTTGGGTTCTGTACATCTCGTTCATCTCCGCATCGACACTCCCGAGGTGAGCCTGTTGCATCAGTGCGGCGGCCCGACTCGTGTAGGAAGCGGCCCAGGGCTCGAACTGAAACGCGCCGTGTTCCGTTGAGGTCCGTCGGCCTGTTGCCAGGTCATTTCGAAGGATGACTTCCCCCGCCAGTCTTCGTCGTCGGACTGCGGCGCGTACCAACGCCGTCGCTGGCTCGGAATCCCAGTAGAGCAATTCCTTCCAATGCCTTCGCTCTTCTGACCACAGACCCTCCAGATCGTCCGGACTCAGACTGGTGAGCTCGACGATCTCGATCCCGGAAGCGGGGTCGGCGAAAACACGGGGAGGGCGAAGAGGGAACGGTTGAGAAGAGACGCTCATATTGAGGAGTCGATTCGATGACTCACGGATTCTAGCAGATTAATCACTCTGCCGTCACGGTCTACAGGCCGAATCAGGAACCTTAAGCCTTTCCCTCGGACATTGTGTCTTTACCCGACTAGAATCTCCTCCTTGGCTTGTGCTGACTCCCGAAAGCCGGACGATGCCCCTACAATCCTGGAACCAAGCTCGGCACCTACGAGATCATCGCCGCCATCGGTGCCGGTGGAATGGGTGAGGTCTACCGCGCCCGCGACACCAAGCTCGGACGTGAACGTTGCGATCAAAGTCCTGCCCGAAGAGTTCTCTCAGCACCGGAAGCGGCTCGACCGCTTCGAGCGGGAAGCAAAGCTTCTTGCCGCCTTGAACCATGCGAACATTGCGACGCTCTTCGGATTGGAAGAAGCGGACGGCCAGCAGTTCCTCGTCATGGAGTTCGTCGAAGGGGAGACCCTCGCGGAGCGCATCGCGAGAGGGCCGATCCCCGTTGATGAAGCGCTCTCGCTGTTCATTCAGATGGCCGAGGGTCTCGAGTCCGCGCACGAGAAAGGCATCGTCCACCGCGACCTGAAGCCGGCGAACGTCAAGATCACGCCGGGCGGGAAAATCAAGATCCTGGACTTCGGTCTCGCGAAAGCCTTTGTACCCGACGAAGACGCTTCCGCTGCGAGGTCGCAGTCGCCGACGCTGACCAAGGATACGGCGCTCGGTGTCATCATGGGAACCGCCTAGTGGACTGTAACAACTGAACGTTTAGTGGTTTTAATGCGTCGTGACGGATCGTTGTAGGTCCACTTCACGGGCTTGGGGTCTTCGTTGTACTTGCGAATGTAGCGCATGATCTTGCGGGTCAGGTCGTGGGTTGACGTGAACACGCCTCGATGGATCAGGGCACGCTCGATCTTGGAGAACCAGAGTTCGATTTTGTTCAGCCAGGAGGAATATGTGGGTGTGAAGTGGAGTCGGACTTTTGGGTTGGCCTCGAGGAACTGTGCGACCTTGGCGGTCTTGTGAGCCGACAGATTGTCGAGGATGACATGTATTTCGCGCTTTCGCTTGTGGCTCGCAACCAGCTGCTCCAAGAAGGCGACGAACTCCTGGCTGGTATGGCGGCGGACAGTCTTGCCCAAAACCACCCCCGTCTTCGTGTCGAAGGCGGCGTAGAGAGAAAGCGTTCCATGCCGGACGTACTCGAAACCGTGTCGCTCGGCCCGCCCGGGAGACAACGGCAAGATCGGGTCCCGTCGATCCAGGGCTTGGATCGCCGTTTTCTCATCAATACAAAACACCGCAGCGTGCTGAGGTGGATTCATATATAGACCGATGATATCCGCTGCCTTCGTCTCGAAATCCGGATCGTTGGAGGCCTTGTAATGCTCAATTCGGTGTGGCTGGAGACCATGCTTTTTCCAAGTGCGAGCCACCATCATGTGATGGATTCCCAGCTTCTTCGCAAGTCGACGCGTGCTCCAGTGAGTCGAGCCGTCGGTCGGTTTTTTCTGCGTCCACGAAAGAATCCGTGCTTCCATCCGAGGCGTGAGCACTTGAATCGGACGCCCCTCGTGACGCGCGTACAGACCTGCCAGACGCTCCTCCAAGAATCGGCGTTTCCACTTGCTGATAAAAGGCGCCGTGCAGCCCACCGTCTGCTGCACCTGCGTATAGCTTGCACCGTCTGCCAGCAAGAGCAACATCCGAGCGATCCGCGCGTCATCCGCTCGACCGCTACGGCTCGAAACTCGTTTGCCAAGCTCCCTATGTTCCGCTTGAGTCAACACAACGGCTCTCCCTCGCATGAGAGAGATATTACAACTAAATACTTAAATGTTACAGTCCACTAGTACATGAGTCCGGAGCAAGCGCGGGGCAGACCAGTCGACAAGCGCACCGACATCTGGTCGTTCGCATGCGTGCTATGGGAATGCCTGACGGGAAAAACGTTGTTCGCCGGCGCAACGTTGTCCGATTCGATCGGCGCGATCCTGCACACCGAACCGGATTGGGTACGTCTTCCCGCGGACCCCCCCCCGACCGTGCGGCGCCTGCTGCGACGCTGCCTGGCCAAGGACCCGCGCGAACGATTGCATCACATCGCCGACGCGCGGATCGAGTTGGAGGACTCGGATCCTTCTCCGCCCGTCGCGGGGGGCTCCACGCGCGGCTACAAGATCGCCGTCACGGTGCTGGCGGTGGCCCTGATCGCGAGCCTGACCGTTGCACTGCTGTCCTTCTCGTGGCCGGCCGCCGATCGTTCGGATTCACGGGGCGACAACCCCCTCGCCGGCGCGAGGTTCAGCAAGGCCACTAATTTTGAAGGGTCCGAGTTCGGCACCGTGCTCTCGCCTGACGGCAGGTTCGTCTCCTTCGTCTCTGACCGCGACGGACCATTCAATATTTTCGTCAGTCAGATCGGTACGGGCGCATTCCGCAGCCTCACGCAGGGCGAGGACGAGTTCGCGCTGGAGGATGTCCGCGCACCAGTACGCCCACTCGGGTTCACCGGAGACGGGTCAGAGATCTGGTTCAGCTGCGGCCCGCGCCAGCGGATGCGGACGCTGCCCCTTCTGGGCGGGCCAGTGCGTAACTTTCTGGGCGAAGAGGTGATCGACTTGGATTGGTCGCCCGACGGCGAGCACGTCGTCTATCACGAGAAGACCTCGGGCGACCCGGTCTACGTCGCCGACCCCAACGGAACGAACAGCCGGCTGATCCTCGGTTCGCCCGCGGGGATGCACCAGCACCACCCGATCTGGTCGGTCGACGGGAATGGTATACATGCAGGAAAGGCAGCCCTCCCAGGATTTCTGGCTGCTCGATGTCGCCACGATGAAGAGCCGCCGTCTGACCCGGCTCGACCCGACCGCCACCATGCGCACCTTCGACATCACGCCGGACGGCCACCGGATCGTCTTCGATCGATTGAGCGAAGACTCGGATATCGTGATGATCGAACTAGAGCCACCGAGGTGAACGCACCGATTGGACCACCGGCCTAACGCACCGGCGTTCCGGAACCCATTCTGTCCGCTCTCATGCAATTCCCGGGGCCATCACAGATTCGAAGGCTTCTCGCCCGAGAATCGGGAGTGTGTTAGGGGTCCGTCGTCGAGACGGGGAAGCCGGGCGTTTGCACGGATTGGATCGTGCCCTCCGCGCGAAAGTAGAAGGTTCCCTCGACTCGACGCCGAACCGTTGCCAGAGGTCGAGCGCTCCCTCCGGCCCGGCGACGAACCCCGCAGTTGCGAGTGCGTCCGCTCTCATCGCTTGACCGATTCTCACTACCACCGTAGCCGAGACGGAGTCGCGGACCGGCCATCCCGTCCGCGGATCGAGAATGTGCGAGAACCACTGTCCTTCCACCTCGAAGCCCTGCTGGCCGCCGCCCGAGGTGGAGATGCACCCCTCGTGGATCTCGAACGTGATGGATCGAGGTGAAGGATTTCTAATGAGAAAAGGAATCGAGGAATCACCATCGTCGAAAAAACAGACGCTGCTCTCGCCCAGATCGACGACCGCCTTGGTGACCCCCGCTGCCTTCAGGCGCGCCAGGGCACGATCCACCGCATAGCCCTTGGCGATCGCCCCCAGATCGATCTCGACTCCGCGGCGAGCGAGCGAGATCGTGGTCGCTCTCTGGTCCAAGCGAACGAACTGAAATCCAACTCTTGCCCTGGTTTCGGCAAGCTCTGAAGGGCTGGGAACTGCAGGCTCACCGCTGCCGAATCCCCAAAGATCAACCAGCGGTCCGACGGTTGGATCGAAAGCGCCCTGCGACGCCTCGGCGATGTGCAACGCTTCGACGAGGACATCGAACGTGGGCCGCGAAAGAGGCATCGCGGTATCGATTGGTTGTCGACTGACCAGACTGAGCTCACTCTCCGTTCGGTAGAGACTCATGATCTCGTCGACGGCTTCTATCTCGCGGTACGCCAGGCTGATAACTTCGTCCAGCTCCGGCTCCGGGAGTCCACAAGCCTCCAAGCTGGCAACGGTACCGAAGACACCGCCTCCATTCTCGCGCCACGTGGTCGGGATGATGACACGTTCCACCTGCGGTCGCGTCGATCCGTAGAAAACGGTCGGTTCGTGAAGCTCATTTACGAAACCCACCGGGACGAGAACCATGCCGCCTCGCAGATTGAGCTCGGATCGATACAGGTAGTCGATGTAGGCGAACTCCACCGACACCGAGCCCCCCTGGTCCGTCGAAGCATGCTCGAGCTCCGAATTGAAGAGGAAGCGTTCGTTCCACTTGTAGCCCAAATACACGATGGCCCTCAAGAAGTCGAACTCATTCAGCTTTCCCGACGCGGCTCCATCATCCCTCTGGTTGGAAAAATCTTGGAACACAACCTCACCGTAGCCCCCGAGGGAAGCCCCGCGCTCGACGCCGTAAATCTTGGAGGCCGAGGGTGCCAGGCCGTAGCGCGCCGCGAGGGGTTCCTCCTCGGCCACCTGTCCGAACCGTAGCTTCTCGATCTCTTCGGCCAGTAATTGAACTTGGCGCTCCAGTTCGCAAGCCGCTCTTCGTCTTCCGACATCGGCTCTTCTTGAGAGGACGGGCCTTCACTGTCTGGACCTTCCGGCCGGTTCGAGTTGTCCGCCTCTGGCCCGTTTCCCCCCGCCCAGGCTCCGGAAGACCAGGCGAGAGCCCCTAAGAACGCCCAAAAGACCATCTGTTTCTTCATCCCATCCTGCTTTCGGTGCTGGCCGCATTGAGTTTGAAAATGAATTTGAAAGTGACTTTCATTTTCATGATGATTTAACCATGGGGCGTTTCCTCGAGTCAAGAGCAAAACGCTCCCCCTAGTGCAACGACCTGGGGCGGGAATCGGCGCCGGCCCGGCGGGCGGTCACCGTTCTCTTCTTGCGGCGGGCTTTCGCAGCGGTTCGTCGACGCTGATTGCACTTCTGACAGACGCCGAAGATCTGGTGCCGATGAGAATCGATGCTGAACCCATAGGCGTCCGCAATCTCATCTTGCAGGTTTTCGATCTCGGCGCTCACGAACTCGATGATGGTGCCACATTCGATGCAGATCATGTGGTCGTGGTGCGAGTGTTTATAGTGATGCTCGAACCGCGTGAGGCCGTCTTTCAGCTCGATGGACTCGGCCAATTTGGCATCGCAGAACAGCTTGAGAGTCCTGTATATCGTGGTCCGACCGATCTCCGGATGCTTGCGATGGATCACGCGGTAGAGATCATCCACTGTCATGTGACCGCCGGTCTCCAAGAAGTACTGCAGAATCACCTCGCGCTGTCGGGAATGTTTGAGCCCGTTGTCGGCAAGATACTGCTCGAACACGCGAAACTCCTCGCGGCTTCCAGATGAGCTACTCGATGGCAACCTTTTTCTCCCAGCCGTTACCGTTCCACCCGCGGCTCGCGGAGCACATAGATTTCCTCCGCCAGGGCTTCCTCGATCGCCAGCTGTGTCTCATCGCATTCCAGTACGAACGCCGGAGAGCGTTGCTGTAGCTTGATCTTCACTCCCGGAGTAAAACCGAAGGAAGACAGCTTGTGAAGTCTCGAGTAGTTCTTGGTATTGACGTATGCGACGCGGGCTGTCTCTCCGGTGTGCATTTGATTCGCGCTCACCACCACCGCCTCGATGCTGCGTTGGGCTTCGAGACAGCAACGCCCCTGCGGAATCGGCCGCCCGTGGGGACACTGGCGTGGATGCCCAAGCAACGTGCAAATGCTCTCAGTGATGCCGGGGGCAACCAGATGCTCGAACTCACAAGCATTGACCTCGACTTCGGGCATCGGCATTCCGAGAATGTCGTTCACCAAGCGTTCCGCCAACCGATGGCGCCGAATGATGGCTCGCGCCCGACTTCGTCCCGTTTCGGTAAATGCGAGCGAACCATCGCTGTTCTCGACGACTTGCCCGCGAGTCTTGAGCTCTTCGATCAGCTCCTCGGTGAGCTCGATGTCGACAACGCGAGCCAGGTCTTCCCGACGCGTCGACCCCTTCTCGTCCTCCGTCCATAGCGCCTCTAGCACTTCTTCGAGGCCTCTTTCTTGCGGGGCAGGTGTCATCTCTTTCATAGTTTCAACCCCGTCCAACGCAAGAAGAAGTTCACGCCCGTCCCCACAGCAATTGCATATGGAACGATGAAACCCACCATCAAAGCGGCCTTGCGGAAATCGAGCTCTTTGATCATGACTAAGAAGTTAGCCACACACGGAACGAACAGAGTCATGGTCACCAGAGAAACGATAATCTGCGTGTGATCCATCATGCCTTGTCGAGCGAGATCGAACAGGCCGGCGGCGCCGTAGTCACGACGTAGGAAACCCATGACGAAGGCTTCACCGGCTTTCGCCGGCAGTCCCAGAAGACCTACGACCACCGGTTCGGCCGCCCGCACGATCAAGGGGAGGATGGACAAACGATCCAGAACGAAGAGGACGACGGTGCCGAGGACGAACAAGGGCACCGCCTCCCGAAGAAACCAGCGGACGCGACTCCATGTCTTACGCACCAGGTTGCCCCATACCGGAAGTCGCATCGGCGGAAGCTCGACCATGAAGTCGGAACGCGTTCCCGGGATAATCTTGTCGGCGATCCACCCGACCAGGAGCAGCTGGGACAACAGAATACCGGATAGGAAGAGCAGAGCTCCGAAGGAAACCCAAGCCAACATCCCCAACACCACGCCCAGCTGTGCCGCGCACGGCACGGCGAGAGCCAGAAGCAACGTCGCGAGCATGCGCTCCTTGCGCGTCGAGAGGATGCGGGTGGTCAAGGTAGCCATCGTCACACAGCCCAGCCCCAGCACCATCGGGAGGACCGCTTTGCCGTTGAGACCCATGAAACGAAACATCCGATCGGCAAGAACGGCGAGCCGGGGAAGATAACCGCTGTCTTCGAGAAAACCGAAGGCCATGAAGAAGGTCGTCACCACGGGCAAGACGATGGCAACCGAGTAGGTTAACCCCATCGAGATCGCCCCGTAAGGCCCGACCAACAGATCTTTCACGAAGGCGAACGGCAGCAGCCGATCCACAATCCAGGTGATTCCGGGTACGAGATAGACTCCGAACACCGTCGACTCGAGAAAATCCACCGCCGTGCCGGCTCCGAAGACTCCTACGAAGTAATACATGAGCAAGAGGACGCCAATCAGAACTGGGAATCCGGTGAGAGGCTCTCGACACCAACGTCCCAATCGGTCCGCCAACGCGGAGACTTCCCCGACCTTCACGCGCCGTAGGTTCCCGACGGTAGAGTCGATCCATTGACTGCGAGCCTGAACGATCACTGCCGCGGCCGGCCGACGGTGTTTCCGCTGGTACGAGCCCAGCGAGTGAAGGATGGCACCCACGCGTTCTTCACCCGCCAGACCCGGGAGCGTGCTTTTGACCCCCTCGTCACCCGAGCCGAGCCATTCGGCGAAGAGCCCCAAAGGAAGGACCGGCCCATTCGCCCCGCTGGGCCCAGGCGTTAAGTTCCCCTCGAGCTCGGTGACGACCGCCTTCAACTCCGGTGACGGATTACGCGGCACGGCGGGCGCGGCCAGAGCGCGTTCCAATTCGCGGATTCCATGTCCCTCGGTGGCCACCGTCTCCACCACCGGGATGCCGAAGAGTTCCTGAAGCGAGATCACATCGACTTCGATGCCACGCTTGCGCGATTCATCGACCATGTTGAGATCGAGGACCGTGGGCAAACCAAGCTCCACGAGCTGGCTCAAGAGAAGCAGAGTCCGCCTGAGGTTCTTGGCGTCGGCCACCACCAGAACGATGTCCGGCCTTTCCTCGAGAAGAATGTCACGGGTGACGCGCTCGTCTTCCGAATGGGGAACGAGCGAGTTGACCCCAGGGGTGTCGACAACCTCGTAGCTTCTTCCGCCGAACTGGGCACCGCCGCGCGTGAGCGCGACCGTCGTACCCGGATAGTTGGAGACGTAGACGTATTGCCCCGTCAGTCGGTTGAAGATAACGCTCTTCCCAACGTTGGGATTACCTACGAGGGCGATCTTCCCTTTCTGGGTCTGGGTTTTCGAGAACCTTGACGCGCTGCCCTTCCCTTCGGTCTGTCCTACGGCAGCGGTAGGAATCAACTGGGGAGGAGCGACGGCTTCGGGAGGGGGGACCTCGGGCGGCATGTCTCGTCGGTAGCGGTTATCTAGCTGGTCTTACTTATTCAGGCTCATTCGGGCAATGACTTGAAAATGAAACCCGATTTCAATTTAGTCTAACCGACGCCCACCGGACTGTCAAGCTCAAAGTGTCCAATGAGTTGGGCCCAAGCGCTGCTTGGGTTAGCCCCGATCCGAAAAACCTCGCTAAGGTTAGTATCGAGAATTTCGGATCGGGGTTTCTAGCAGTAACTAGAGATCTATTGAAATCTATTGGGGATGTCCCGGCCGCTGTTGAATTTGGTCGGGTAGCGGCGGCACCTGTGAATACTCTTAGGCAGCAAACTCATCGCTGTCAAGAGATGATAGCGCCGACTCCCTCGTCGCGGTTCAACTCCATTATGGTGTTCACACCTGGGTCTCCCCCGTCGTGACCCCAGAACGGACGGCCGTCGATGTTGCGCATGAACCAGCAAAGCCCCCAAACATCGCCGTGGTGCACACGCAAGATCGTGTCTACGCTCTCCGGCTTGAGGATAGGGTCACCACCTCGCAAGTAAGCGGTCATATAGAGGGCGAGTTGCCGCACGCTTGTACGAAGGAACCCATCCGGATAGTTCGGGTGGTTGTACAAACAGTTGGCGGCGTATCCGTCTCGTTCCGGCGGGGCTCCGATCACGCCCAGTGATTCTCCTCCCCACGTTGGTGCTCGCGATTCAGCGTCTTCCACCCATGCGTAGGGTATCGCGTGCTTTGAGGTGTCGATGTCCGCGAGATACCAGGACGTCTCATTCATACGGAGAGGCGAGAAGATATGGTTTTTGCAGTAATCTGCGAACGGCTCGCCAGAGAGAACTTCAACGATGTAGCCCAAAAGTCCGAAGGCCACATTGTTATACGAGTGTCGCTCGCCCGGAGCCCACCCATGGTAGGTCTCTCCGGCATTGTGGAACCGTCCCCCCGGGAGTGAAGTACTCCTCAAGCCATGTGCCGAGTGAAATATCGGGATCGCCACACTTATAGTTCCTCGAATAGGACGTGCCATCTGAGATCGAGGACGTGTGCGTCAGGAGCTGCCGAATCGTTATGGCTGCTTCCGGGTGGACGGCAAAGGGTAGCAAGTCGTTCACGTCGTCATCTAGTTGGAAGGCACCCTGCTTCCGCGTTGTCCCGCGAGCTCTATATCCCCACCTTCCAACTCGACACCGGTGCGCGGACCGTCTTCGGGACCGCGACCGCACCCGCCATCCCGATTTCCCTTGCGAATCGCAGCGTCTTGTGCTATTCCCGGCCTCTTTGCACCGGTTGCAATCAACGACTCCCTTCACATCGACGGCGGCGTTGGACAGATCACGCACATTGATATCGCCGTCGGGGCCGGTGCTCAAACCCTGCTCGTCTTCAACCCTTTCGTGCCCGTTGACAATGACCGCGCCGAGGTCTGTTTTGCCGACTTCGACGGATCCTGCGCGACGCTGGGCGAAAAGGGATTCTTCTACGTGGTCGAGCAAGCGGGGCGCATCAGCCGAGCGGCGAAGCTGAAACAAGAAACCCACCACCTGCCTCGCGTGTTTGTGGTGGAGCCCGAGCCCCACAAGGCCCTGGCCTTCCTCCAGAGCCCGGTGACGGATCGAGGAGACTCGAGAGCCTCGAGCTCGGCTACCGAACCGCCCGCCGTTTCTTCGAGACCCATCAGGACGAGCTGGCCCACGCCCTTCGGCGATCGGTACCCGCAAGGCGAACCGCCTGAAACATCCCCTTTGATTCGTTGCTGGCCGCTATTATCCTGTCTCTCCATGTCTCAAGGGGATGTCCCGCCGGATGTTGAATTTGGGGTAGCGGCGGCTCCTTGGCCGGCCTAAGAATAGGTCTGCCAATAAACCGTCTCCAGAGGGGGACAAGGAGCCACCAATGCCTAGGAAATCAAAGAAGCCAGTAAGAAAGCAAACGCACTCGCCTACGGGCAAGGTAGTTGGCCAAGTCGGTCAGATACTGCTACCGATGATAGCTGGGATCGCGGCCACGAAGGCGGATCTGACGGAATGGGTGTACGAGCAAGGACTGACAGCTCTGCACCTACTGCTCAGAGAGGACGCCGAGGAGATCGCGGGGCTCAAGGGCAAGCACGAGAAGGAGCGAACTCATAACCACTGTGGGAGCACGAACGGAGAGCTGAGCTTCGGTGGTCGTCGCATCCAAGTGTCGCGACCTCGAGTTCGCTCGAAGTCGGGCGAGGAGGCGTCGCTTCCACACTTCGAAGCCTTCCGCGAAGAAGACCCGCTTCCAGAGCGAGTGTTGAATCAGATCTTGGTGGGGGTATCGACCCGAAATTACGAATCGAGTCTGGACAAACCCGCGGCCAAGTTGAAGTCTCGTGGCACGAGTAAGAGTGCCGCCAGCCGTCACCTCGTGAGCCAGACGACTAAGAAGCTCGAGGAATACCTGTCTCGGCGGCTAGAGGAGTTCGAGCTTGCGGCACTGATGCTGGATGGCCTTGAGGTGGCCGGACAGACCGTCGTCGTAACTCTCGGTATCACAATAGATGGAACGAAGGTGCCCCTGGGTATATGGCTGGGCTCGACGGAGAACTCTCGGGTGTGCACCGCGATGTTGCAGGACCTTCTCGAGCGAGGCTTGCGCGTCGATGAGTCGATTCTCTGCGTAGTGGACGGAGGCAAAGGCATCCGCAAGGCACTCGTCGACGTTTTGGGGGACCTCGCGGTCATCCAAAGGTGCCAGATCCATAAACTCCGGAATCTTCGCTCGTACCTTCCCAAGTCTCGTCACGCCTACGTGCTCCAGACGATGAAGGAAGCCTACAAGTGCAAGAGTGCCGACAAGGCGCGCAAGCGACTTCAGGCATTGGTGTCGTGGCTCGAGCGAAACGGCTACGACGAAGCTGCCGGAAGCCTTCGTGAAGGGATGGAAGAGACACTCACGGTCGTGAAGCTCGCGCTGCCCGCCTTACTTCGCCAGTCTCTTGCCACGACGAACGCCATTGAGAATCTCAACGGAACCATTCGCAGAGTATCGAGAAACGTCAAGCGTTGGTAGAGTCCTTCCATGGTTCGCCGATGGACCGCTCTTGGCGTCGTCACCGCGCAGAAAAAGTTCCGGCGTATCAAAGGCTATCGCCATATGGGCGCTCTCGTTCACGCGCTTAGAAGCAAACAGAAATCTCTTGACAGCGATGAGTTTGCTGCCTAAGAGTATTCACAGGTGCCGCCGCTACCCGACCAAATTCAACAGCGGCCGGGACATCCCCTGTCTCAACGTCGGGTAGCCCTCTATCTGCAGGACGCGCATCCGTTGGCCGACGGCATCCGCTACGTGCTAGTGGACTGTAACAACTGAACGTTTAGTGGTTTTAATGCGTCGTGACGGATCGTTGTAGGTCCACTTCACGGGCTTGGGGTCTTCGTTGTACTTGCGAATGTAGCGCATGATCTTGCGGGTCAGGTCGTGGGTTGACGTGAACACGCCTCGATGGATCAGGGCACGCTCGATCTTGGAGAACCAGAGTTCGATTTTGTTCAGCCAGGAGGAATATGTGGGTGTGAAGTGGAGTCGGACTTTTGGGTTGGCCTCGAGGAACTGTGCGACCTTGGCGGTCTTGTGAGCCGACAGATTGTCGAGGATGACATGTATTTCGCGCTTTCGCTTGTGGCTCGCAACCAGCTGCTCCAAGAAGGCGACGAACTCCTGGCTGGTATGGCGGCGGACAGTCTTGCCCAAAACCACCCCCGTCTTCGTGTCGAAGGCGGCGTAGAGAGAAAGCGTTCCATGCCGGACGTACTCGAAACCGTGTCGCTCGGCCCGCCCGGGAGACAACGGCAAGATCGGGTCCCGTCGATCCAGGGCTTGGATCGCCGTTTTCTCATCAATACAAAACACCGCAGCGTGCTGAGGTGGATTCATATATAGACCGATGATATCCGCTGCCTTCGTCTCGAAATCCGGATCGTTGGAGGCCTTGTAATGCTCAATTCGGTGTGGCTGGAGACCATGCTTTTTCCAAGTGCGAGCCACCATCATGTGATGGATTCCCAGCTTCTTCGCAAGTCGACGCGTGCTCCAGTGAGTCGAGCCGTCGGTCGGTTTTTTCTGCGTCCACGAAAGAATCCGTGCTTCCATCCGAGGCGTGAGCACTTGAATCGGACGCCCCTCGTGACGCGCGTACAGACCTGCCAGACGCTCCTCCAAGAATCGGCGTTTCCACTTGCTGATAAAAGGCGCCGTGCAGCCCACCGTCTGCTGCACCTGCGTATAGCTTGCACCGTCTGCCAGCAAGAGCAACATCCGAGCGATCCGCGCGTCATCCGCTCGACCGCTACGGCTCGAAACTCGTTTGCCAAGCTCCCTATGTTCCGCTTGAGTCAACGCAACGGCTCTCCCTCGCATGAGAGAGATATTACAACTAAACACTTAAATGTACAGTCCACTAGCTTGGGAGCCCGGAGTCCTTGAGCCTGGAGTCCCTCCAGCACGGAGCCCCAATGCGTCGAAGCTTCGCTCACCGCCAGACGCAATGACAACAGACGTTTGTGCCCGTCTGGCGCGACCCTGAGCGCGACCAGTACGGGTACGCTGATCACACGTTTCGCCATCCGCACTTTCAGGTGGAAGCCATCCAGGTAAACGATCGCGTAGACCTCCTCGCGAGAGCACGGTTCTGCCATTACCGGATGGAGCTGCTCGGCCCCGGCGAGGCGAACCCCCAGCCAGCCACCAGCAAGCCCAATCCTCCTAGCGTGTCACGCGAGGACGTACCGCCTGCCGCAGATCGACAATTACCGCCGCCCGAGCCGGCACGCCCTTCCCCACCACCACCGGCAACGAGCGTCGTGACCCGAGGCCAGTTCGGCGTCCTGCGGCTACGCGTGCAGCCAGCCGCGGGCGAGATCCGCATCGACAGCGAGCCCTGGGGCACGTTGGGAGGAATGGGGGAAATCTCGATCCACCTGCCGGCCGGAATCCACCGGATCGAGTTACACCGCGCGGGCACTTCCGTCTTTGCGACGGACGTCGAAATCCGGCGGGGAGAGACGACGCCCCTCAACATCCGTCTCGCTATTTAGCGTCTACCTAACGCGAGGGCAGCTTGCAGTTTGCCCGCCCGGCAACGTATGCTATTCGGCGTTACTGAGGTATCCGGATTGTTCCAGATTGTCGCGACAGGTCGTGGAGTTTTTCGGGCCCGCAACCAAATCACAGGAGGTTAGTGCTTCATGTTTCGAGACAAGTTGAGCCGCGTAGCGATCCTGGGAATCGCCATAATAGTGGCGTCTTCTGCCGTAGTCATGTCCCAGGACGAATTGAGCAACGATGACAAGAAGTGGTTGGAAGAGGAAGTATCCGCTCTCATCACGGCAGAGGAGATCGAAATATTCGAAAACCTCCAGTCGAGGGACCGGAAGCTCTTCAAGGAGCTCTTCTGGGCCCGCCGGGATTTCGATCCCATGACGCCCGCTAACGAGTTCCTCCAGTGGTACGAGGAGCGAGTCAAGGCCGCCGATGAAGCCATCACCCAAGAACGAGGAAGAGGGTCACAGACCGACATGGGTGAGATCTTCATTCTTTTCGGGGGACCCGCCGAAGTCGATCAGCGGGATCAGCGCATAACCTGGACGTACGCCGCCAACCCTCCTCTGGGCATTCCAGAAGGTCACACCTTCCAGTTCCGACAATCCCCGCTCGGCTACCGCCTGGCTAGTGGCGATGAGGTCGAAGCGATCCTGGAAACTACCAAGACCTATTATCTGACGAATCGGGCCATCACTTACATCAGAGACTCAGACGGCCGCTTGCTGAAGCCTGATGCTCAATTCGATCCCAATAGCCCGGCCAAACGGATCCTGCAGGAGTTGATGGCCAACAAGACCGGAAACCCGGCCATACCCTTCGATGCCAGGGTCTCTTTCTTCCGAGCTACGGAAGGGGCGGTCTACGTTCCCATCCTCTTCGAGATCGACGGCGACGCGGTGAGCTGGGATGGAAACGAAACCGAAATCACGATCTTCGGAGCGGTGGAGAACGCCGAGGGGCAATCCCTCTACCCGTTCGAGCAACCGGTCGAGCTAGAGAAGAACGACGATGGCCTCGTAGTTTACGACGTTCCCATTGAGGTAGCGCCTGGCCTCTACACCTTCTGTTTCGGCGTGATGGATCAGGAAACTTCCAAAGTCGGCACGAGGGTGCTCGAGGTCGAGGTCCCGAACCTGAGCACCGACGGCGTGAAACTGTCCTCGATCCTCGTCTACTCGCGACTCCGTGAGACCACAGAGGGAGCAGGAGTACCCGGCCACGCCTTTCAATTCGGCACAAACCAGTTCATTCCCAAGACGGGCGATGTGCCCACCTTCACGCAAAGCGACGCCCTGGGGCTTTTTTTCTTTGTTTATGGCTTCGGCCTCAACGCATCCGGCCAACCCAGCGTCACCAGCCAGTTCGTTTTCTCACGCGACGGTGAGTCAAGTGGACAAACGCCGGCGCGACCAGTTCAAGCCGGTGCGGACCAAGGCATCGGGCATCTCGAGGTTCCACTCGAAAGCTTCGACCCTGGCAACTACAAAATCCAGGTCAAGGTGATCGACCAGGTGGCCAACCAGACGATCACCGAAGACGTCGAGTTCGTATTGGAGTGAGAGCCGAGACTGTCACGTAGGGAAATCAAGTTGGAACGGTACTAGGCCGCGGCCTTCGACTGTTCGGCCGAGAGAATCTCGATCGCTTTCTCGAGTGCGGGATCGCCGTCGCCGCTTTCGCCTTGAGAAACCGAAGTCCCTTCCACTTCTATCGTGGGCTTGAGGCCGGTTCCGAGAAGAGGCTCGTTCGCAGGCGTCGAGTAGTGCGAGACCGACAGGATGAGGCCGGAGCCGTCCTTGAGAGGGATGGCCTTCTGGATGCCTCCCCTTCCCGCGGTTCGCTCTCCCACGAGCTCGCCTCGCTTGGCATGGTGAAACGCACTCCCTAGAATCTCGGCGGCACCAGACGTTCCGCGGTTCACCAAGAGGGTCATGGGGCCGTCGAAGACGACCCGGCCGGATTCGATCTCGAGATCGGTGTTGTCTCCCTTACGGTTCTGGAGAATGGCGGCGACTCCTCCTGACACGAACAGCCCGGCTACTTCGGCTCCTTCTCCAGCCATACGGCCGAAACTGTTTCGTACATCCAAGACCAGTTCCGTGGCCCCGGCGTTCCTAGCGCTTTGCACGGCGCGTGCGACTCTCTCGCCCGATCCCGCCTGAAAGGCAGCGACGCGGATGTAGCCAATGGTCCCGGTCAACATCTTGTAGGCAACGGGATCCGACGAATACGTCGCTCGCTCGACCGTTATCGCAATCGGATCCGCCTGCCGGCCGCGGATCACTTCCAGATCGACGCTGGTCCCCGCCTCTCCCCTTAGGAGGGACTCGCCGATGGTGGTGCTCACCTCGCGGGTGTTGACGCCGTCCACTGACTTCAGAAGATCTCCCGCTCGAAGGCCGGCCTTATCAGCGGCCGACTCGGGAAGCACACCCACGACCTGAAGGTAGTAGCGCTTGGTCACCTCGACCCAGATACCCGCAATACCGTCTTGCGGCTGCTGAAACGCGGCGAACTCTTCCGGAGACAGGTACGCGCTGTCCGGATCGAGAGCATCCATCATCCCGCGGATCCCGCCTTCGAGCACCGAGTCCATCTGCACCGGATCGACGTAGTTGTTCATGATGAGCGTGACCACATCCTGGAAAACGGAGAGATAGCGGTACGCAGAATCTCGGGCGATGGCGCTGCCCAGGAACCCGCCGAGAACGGCGTAGACCACGAAGGGCCCGGAAAGCAGCAGAATCAAGCGCTTGGCGCGTGTGGATTTCATGAAAGCGGAGCCTCCAACCCCATTTTGCCTGCGCTCGTCGGGATCGTCAAGGAGAACGCTCTCCCAGCGGTTCGGTGGTGCGGACCAGTAGGGCAACCAACCACTGCTCCGGATCCACCGGCTTGCCCTCCTCCCTGATCTCGAAATAGAGACCCGGTCCGGTCAAGGACCCGGTATCCCCTACGAAGGCAACTTCATCACCCCGACGTACCTTGTCTCCCTCGCGCACCTTAATCTCGGAAAGATGTCCGTACAGACTGTAGACGTTATGGGGATGGCTGAGAATGAGAAGGGTTCCATAGCCCTGGAACCAGGAAGCAAAAACCGCCTCGCCGTCGTAGATGGCCTGAACCGACATGCCTATGGGCGCTTTGATCTCGATGCCGTTTTGAACCGTCACAGTTCGAAAGCGAGGATGGTGTTGCTTGCCGAAACGGGCGGCAACGGTGCCTTCCACCGGCCAGCTCAGCTCGCCTTGAAAGAGGCGGATGGGTAGAAACGTCGGGGCAACCTCGCCTATTCTCCCCATTTCCCAATCGGCGATCAGGACACCCAACTGGGTGCGCGCCTGCTCTAGCTCGGCAACCAATATTTCGGCCATCTCTCGACGCTCATGAATCTCTTCCAGCAAGAACGCCCGGGTCGCGCGACGTTGCTCCAGCGTCTTTGTGGTCTGCTCGAGCTCTGCCCTCGTCTCCAGATTCTTCTTGGTACGGGCGACCAGCTCTACCTTCGTTTGCTCGAGCGCTTCCTGGTCCGAAAGGAAACGACTGATCTTCTCCGTGTCCACTCGCGCCAAACGGGAAATGTAGCGATAGGCGCGTGTGAGCTCGCTCGGCTTCTCGACGGAGAGAAGCAAACGCATGTAGCTCAGCTTGCCCAGCTTGTAGAGGCTCACCGCGCGTCCGGCCAAGTAGGGTCTGAGCTCTCTAATGGACTCTTCCAATGCTTGAATCTGTTTCAGATTCTCATCGATCTCCCGATACCCGCGCTCCAGTTGGACTTTCAATAGCTCGAGCGTCTGGTAGGCAACACCGATCTCGACTTCCAAGCGGTGAAGCTCACCGATAACGGTGGTTTGACGCTCGTCTAGAGTTCCGAGCTCGTTTTTCAACCCCGCAAGCTTTTCCGAGATGAGCTCGAGCTTGGCCTCCTCCTCAGCCAGGCGGTCTTCTGCTTCGGTGACGGGGGTAACGGGCTTCATCGGCGCGGCCAGGGAAAAAACCGCCCGGAAGCAGAGAGTCACGACGACGCCTAAAACAAGCGTTCTGCTAGCCGGAATCCGGCAGCCTAGTCGGGAAAGGCTCAAGATTCTTCTCAAAGAATGGAGGTTAACTCCAGTCATTATAAGGGCTCATTGCCTCGCTGACAACTGGTTTCTCGGGCCGGGCTCAGCGGATGATGACGCGGCCAGGCTGCCCCAGGCCGCCTACGACTTCCAGGGAGCGATCGACGAACGCATGGATCGTCTCCACGTTGGTCTTGAGATGCTGGGTAATGCGGACCGTCGTAAACTCCGAGGGGCCCAATGCCAGGGCGAGCGGGAGCACGAGCTGATCCGCGAGCTTCCCATCCACCGCGCCCGGCCGATTCAGATAGTCGCGGAACGCGGACGCCGCTTCCTCGCCGACCGTCTCGGCGGACTTGCCTCGGGCCCCTAGTGCCGATGTCGTGACGCGAGTCCTCTCGAAACGGCCGGTAATGGCGACCACGCTCCCCGGGGTCCCCGCAGGAAGCTTCAGGAGCTGTACCGAGACTTCGCATCCAGCCGACCGCACGCCGGCGTGAGCTCGGCTCGCCTGCCTCTGCCGCACGTGAGCGGGAAGGACCGTCGCCGCCGCCGAGACGATCTCTACGGCTCTTAGCGGGCCGCTCTCGATGAGTTGCAGAGGCTCGAGCTTCGCTCCGCCCTCAACCCGAGCGATGATGTGCCCGCCACCCCTCGGATAGAAACCCGCGCGCTCGAGCTCAACGTGCAGCTCGATGCCGAGCTCGCGCATGAACGGGTTCCAGCACGACTCGATGAAGTTGAACGGCGGGCTCCAGGGAACGTGCGTCCCTCCCTGCAGGTCGATTTCGGAGCTTCCCTCGGTAAGCGCCAAAGGCAAGGCCATCGCCTGCAAAATAAGCGTGACGGAGCCGGCGGTGCCCACGTCCACCCGATAGGATCCAGATCGCACCTCGCCAGGGGAGAAGCTCAGCTCGCCCGAGCCTTCCGTGTCGCCCGTGCAGGTCGCGCCGCTCAACTCACGGAAGACCCGCACCGCATGAAGATGCTGGGGCGCGAGACCCGGCCGAGACCGACGCGCGCGGATTCCCGTGAGGTGGAAGGGTCGGCCGGTGACGACAGACAGGGCCAGTGCCGTGCGGAGCACCTGCCCCCCGCCCTCACCGCGCGTCCCGTCGATTCGAACCAGGTTAGACATCGGTCCGGACATTGACCTTGTTTGACGGTTCTTTTGACACGTAGCTATACTGATTTCTTCACTGGACGACGAAGATCAATGAGAATCATGGGACTCGATTTCGGTGCTAAGTCCATCGGTATCGCCATCTCGGACGAAGCCGGACTGATTGCCTCACCGCGTGACACGCTTCGCCGCTCGAACCGGGACAAAGACATCGCGTGGCTGACCGAGCTTGCCCGTAGAGAGGGCGTCGAGGAGATTCTGGTCGGCATGCCACTCTCGCTGGACGGAAGCGAAGGACCACAAGCCCGGAAGGTGATGGAGTTCATCAAGACTCTGAAGCTCCACTCCGGACTCCACGTGCGTCCCTGGGACGAGAGGTTGACCACGGTCGCGGCGGAGAGGGCCCTCATCGAAGGGAACGTGTCTCGCGCTCATCGGAAGAAGGTCGTCGACCAGGTCGCGGCGGCTCTCATATTGCAGGGTTATTTGGACTACCGTAGCGTCGTTCGCGACGGGCGAGACGGGCCTACCGCTCCAGAGCCTACTGAACACGATAGCTCACCGCACTCGGGAAAGGACGACGTCTAGCCCCATGAAGCTCGTCGCCTCCCTCCTCGTGCTGCTCCTATGTCTGGCCGGCGCAGGGGCCGCGTACTTCGCTTACCAACAAGCCACCGAACCGTTCAAAGGATACACCGGGGGCGAGATCTTTTTCACCGTGACACCCGGCCAACCGAGTGGCTCGATAGCCCGTGGGCTCGAAAGTGAGGGCATCACGCGCGATCATCGCTTGTTTGTCGCCGCTCTCTGGTTCAAGAAGGCGGCAGGCCGTCTGCAAGCGGGCGAGTATCGCTTCGAGGGCCCGCTCTCAACGCTCGAGGTCATCGACGGACTGGTTGCAGGTGACATCTACTCTCTTTCGGTGACGATTCCGGAGGGATTGACGCGCTCGGAGACCGCCGAGCACTTGTCTCAAAAAGGTCTGGGCGATGCCGAAGCCCTCCGGGCCGCCTTCTCTCGCCCGGATCTCATCGCGTCGTTGGATCCAGAAGCTTCCGATCTCGAAGGATATCTTTTTCCGGAAACCTACCCGTTTCCGCGGAGTTCCTCGCCGGACGACGTGGCCCGCGCCCTGGTCTCCCACTTCACGAGGGTCTTCGACGACGAGCGCCGCGCTAAGGCAAGCTCTCTGGACATGACCGCGCGCCAGATCGTCACCTTGGCGTCGATCGTCGAAAAGGAGACCGGCCTCGCTGAAGAAAGACCGCTCATCGCTTCGGTTTTCTGGAACAGACTCAACCGCCGCATGCCGCTGCAATCCGATCCCACGATCATCTACGGCCTGAAGCTGGAGGGCCGCTACGATGGGAACCTTCGGCGGGACGATCTTCAATTGGATTCCCCCTACAACACCTACCGTGTTGCGGGACTCCCACCGGGGCCGATCGCTTCGCCCGGGCAAGCCGCCATCGACGCCGTGCTCTCACCTCCAGAAACCAAGTACCTCTATTTCGTTTCGAAAAACGACGGCTCGCATCACTTCTCAACCACGTTGAGAGAGCACACCAACGCCGTGCGCCGATACCAGATCGAGTATTTCCGCCAGAGACGGCGTGAGCAAAGAAAACCGTCAGGCTCTTCATGACACGTAAGAGGGTTGGCACCGTTCTGACCCTCCTTCTTCTCTACACCGCCCTCACCATCCTTTTCACGTATCCTCTGGTGTGGTTCTTCGGAACGCACCATGTTGGCGAGGAAGGAGGAGACGCGCGAGTCTACCTCTGGAACATGTGGTGGGTGGACAAGGCACTGACGGATCTGCACACCAATCCGTTTGAAACCGATTTCATCTTCTATCCACTTGGAATCGGGTTGTCGCTTCATACACTCGGCTTCTTTCAGGGACTGCTTTTCATCCCAATGAAGGCTCTCCTGGGCGACGTATCGGCCGCCAACGCGATCGTGATGTGGACCTTCGTCGCGTCGGCGGGGGCCATGTACGCGCTCGCCCGCTATCTGGGAGCTTCGCCCCTGGGTGCCTTCCTGGCCGGTATGGCATTCGCCTTTTGCCCCTATCGGCTTGCCCGACTGGCCGGGCACTATGACCTGCTGGGGACGGAATGGATCCCGCTCTACGCGCTCGTCTTCTTGAAGGCGCTCCGAGAGGACAAACACACGTTGGTTCTCCTACTGGGTGCGGCGGGACTCGCGGCGGCGTGTGGCTACACGACACTGACCTACTTGGTCTTCTTGGCGCTGTGGACCATCCTTTATCTGGTGTGGGAAACGGCTCGCCATGGTCGCCCTCCCGGAAAGCTCGTTGGAACCGCGGCCGGTATCGGCCTTTTGGCCGCCGCGCTGCTCCTGCCCCTTCTCGTGCAACTCAGTGCCGATCTTTCTTCTTGGAGCTATCCGGCCTATCCAGGCTCCGACCGCTATGGGGCGGACCTGGCGGCCTATGCCGTGCCCGGTCCCCAACAGAATCTTCTCGGAGAGACCTGGGGCCAGCGCTTCGATCGGAATCTGACGGAGTCGGCGGTCTTCCCGGGTTATCTGGTCCTCCTGATGTTCGTCGCGGCCTTGGCGCATCGTTCCGTGCGTCGGCAGTACGGATTCTGGATGGTCGCGGCGGGAGTCTTCTTCCTGCTCAGTCTGGGTGACACGTTGAAGATCGGAGGCTGGGAATCGGGCATCCCACTTCCCTTCGCTTTGCTTCGACAGATCCCGCTACTCGATCAGATGCGGGCACCGTCGCGGTTTTCCATTCTGGTCGTCTTCTGTGGTGCGACTCTGTTGGCGGCCATTTGGACTTCGTGGATGGAGCGCGTCCCGCGTCTTTCATGGCGACTACTTCTCACGGCTGCCGCTGCCGGGATCTTGATCGCCGAGTACATCGCCATTCCCGTTCCCGTTTTCGGAGCGGCGGTGGCGCCCGTCTACTACCAGCTAGCCGATGAAGACGGGGACTACACGGTCGTCGGGATCCCCGGGATCGAGCAGGTGCCGGGCCGCATCATGTATCACCAAACGGTGCACGGAAAACGCATTCTCATCGGCACGGCTGCCCGAGTGCCTCGCGAAAAGATGGACTACTACTTTGGTCTACCGCTCATTCGCCCACTGGTCGATTTGCGCCGCGGGAGGATCTCGTTGACTCCCGAGCTCATCGAGCAGCAAGGAATCGACGCGCCTCGCGTGGCAAGCTTCCTCGACCTTCGCTACTTCGTCATCGACAAAGCCTTTGCCAAACGAGGCGTCGTCGACTTCCTAGAGCAAGTGTTGCCGACGGATCGTTTTCAGGAGGACGACGAACGTGTCGTGCTGCGCGTCCGTCCGGATGAGCTTCCCAACGCCCCGAGGGCGATCGATCCAGGGGCGGGCGAATCGCGGATGTATTTCGCGACCGGCTGGTCGCGACCGGAGCAGGCGGAAGGCCGTCGATTCCGTTGGGCCAACGACGGACGCTCCACGCTCTTGCTGCGCCGTCCCAGTGAGTCGGTGCAGGAAGTGATACTCGAGATCGCTCCCCTTGAGCCAAATGCGGAGTCGCCCCTCGAGGTCACGGCCCGACTGGAGGGCACGACGCTCGGCACGGCGACGCTCGGCTCCGGCTGGACGGAGCTCCGCCTTCCTCTTCCCGATCGCCGCGAACGCGAGATCGAGAGGCTGGTTCTTCGGTGGTCCGAAGTGAGGACCGCCTCGGCAACCGATCCACGGCGGCTAGCCGCCCGTGTATCGGGTATTCGTTTCGAGTAAACAGGAGGTCGACATGCGTCAGTTGATCATCGCAAGCGCGTTCTTGCTCTGTGCCTTGGTGCCTCACGCCAATGCGCAGCAGGCCACTTTGGACATCTACTGGATCGACGTGGAAGGCGGTGCCGCGACTTTGATTGTGACGCCGGACCGGCAATCGTTCCTCATGGATGCTGGTTATAACCGGGAAGACGAGCGTGATACGCAGCGGATTCAGGCCGCCATGGCAGACGTCGGAATCACGGAGCTCGACTACTTCATCGCCTCCCATTTCCATCGCGATCATGTGGGCGGCCTGCCAGCTTTAGCCAGGCGAGTCCCCATCAAGCAGTTCATCGATCACGGCGACAGCGTCGAGCAGGATAGCGAACGCGGTGGCCCCGCATGGGACGGGTACCTCAGTGTCGCCAAGGGTAAACGGCGCAGCGTTGTGCCTGGCGACGAATTGTCCCTCGACGGCGTTGAGCTCACGTTCGTCACATCGAATGGAGAGATTCCACGGCGGGCGCTCGAGGCCCATGGACCAAACTCGTATTGCGCCGGTGCGTTTCCCGGGGAGGAGGACTTGGGCGAGAACAGCCGTAGCGTTGGCTACCTGTTATCGCTCGGAGAATTTCAATTCCTGAACCTGGGTGATCTGACCGTCAACGTGCAGCACGAGCTGGCTTGCCCAGAATACCGTCTAGGGGTCGTGGACATCCTTCAGGTGCCCCACCACGGTAATGACATCGCCCCTCAGCTCACTGCGGTCGTCAATCCCGCCGTGGCCGTGTTGAACAATGGTCCTGACAAGGGGGGCAGCCCTGAGGGGTTCGAGGCGCTCCAAGTCATCCCCGATCTCGAGGCCGTCTGGCAGCTGCACCGAGCGCTGGACACTGACGACGACCATAACGCGGCCGCAGAGATGACGGCGAATCTCACCGAGAAAGACGACTCAGGGTATTGGGTCAAGGCGGTCGTGCAACCCGACGGCAGCAGCTACACCCTCATCAACGGGCGAAACCAGTTCAGCCGGACCTACGCGTCCAAGTGACTCTGACCCTGCCCGGGTTTTGTGGACATCAACCGAGGCGCGACAATGCGCCTGGAGGCGTCCATGGGAGAACGACGACGCAGGAAGTTCACGGGGGAGTTCAAGAAGGAAGCGGTCCGGCTGTTCAGGGAGGGCGAGGGCAGCATCGGCCAGGTCGCTAAGGAACTGGACCTGACGGAATCGGCCCTTCGAAACTGGGTGAAACAATACAAAGTTGATCACGGTGAAGGTCCACGCGAGGCTCTGACGACGGCGGAACGTGATGAGCTCCGTTCGCTACGGCGTCGAGTGCGTACGTTGGAGCAAGAGCGAGAAATATTAAAAAAGGCGGCGGCCTTCTTCGCGAAGGAAAGCGAATGAGATTCAAATTCATTCACGCGGAGCGGGCCAACTACCCGGTGCGGGTGATGTGCCGAGTTCTGAGGGTATCGACCAGCGGCTACTACGCTCAGATGAAGCGCGCGCCCAGCAAGCGACAGTGTGAGGATGGGAAGCTGAAGCTGCGCATCCAAGCGATCCACGCCCATAGCCGTGGTACCTACGGCAGGGAGCGTGTACGTCGCCAGCTTGACGGGGAGAACGTCGAGGTAGGCAAGCAGCGAGTGGCACGGCTGATGCGTGAGATGGGCCTGCAGGGTCTGCCCAGCAAGCGTTTTCGCCGCACGACCGACAGCAAGCACGATCGCCCCATCGCACCCAACGTGCTCGGCCGGAACTTCGAAGCCGCACGACCGAACCAGTTCTGGGTGACGGACATAACCTACATCCGGACTTGGGAAGGCTGGCTCTACTTGGCGGTCATCCTCGATCTGTTCTCGCGTCGTGTCGTAGGCTGGGCGATGCAGCCCCACCTGCGCGCGGAGCTTGCTCTCGAGGCGCTTCACATGGCCTTGGGGCGCCGCCTGCCGGAAAGTGGCTTGGTGCATCATTCAGACCGTGGTACTCAATACGCGGCTGCGACCTACCAGGCCGTGCTCGATGAGTACGGCATCGTGTGCTCGATGAGCCGCAAGGGTGATTGCTGGGACAACGCCGTGACCGAGAGCTTCTTAGGCACGCTCAAGACCGAGCTCCTCCACCGATGTAGTTGGCCAACACGACGTATGGCCAAAGACGCGGTCGCGAGCTACATCGAGGGGTTCTACAATCCGTATCGACTCCACTCGTCACTCGATTACAACAGCCCAATGGTGTTCGAACGGATTCATGACCTCAAAACGGCTCATGCGAGATAATCAACCTGTCCACTTTTCCTGGGCAAGGTCACTCGGGGGCGTGGCTCGCTACGGTGAGTCGGCGCGGCCGTCCGGAGAGGACTTCCGCCGAGCGGTGGCGATCTTCTCTTGGATGAATGCGACCCCAAAGACCTTCTCCGCGCTCAAACGATTGTGCGGACCACAGTAAAGTCGTAAATACTTCTCGTCGTGGCTTCGATACAACGCAAAGGGCCGTAGGTGTTCAACCTCAAGTCCGGTCCGCGAGCGACACCGAGTCCCGTCGGGCCCTCGGTATTCGCACTGGTAGCTCGCCCTCTCATACACGCGCTCGCGGGTCTCTGAAGGAATGTAACGCGACTTGGCCGCGACCTCGTCCGGACAAGGTCTTTGTCTGGAATTGTCGACGCTACTCGGCTTCCGTTTAAGTCGCCGTGCACGCTTTCTCTTTACGTCTTTCTTGTCGAGCGCGACGTCCATGGCTTTGTTCCATGATCTCAGCCATGTGTTAAAGAGGATTCTCGACCCCTAGAACTTCCGCAAGACGCTCGAACTTCTCTTTGAACTTGCGGTCGGCCGCGAAGCGGAAGTTAAAGGTCTCCGGTCTCGCTGGCTCAAGGATACTCGGCGACACACGGGGAACGGGGCGCGGTGCTGTGGCTTCCGGCCGCGTCGGCGTAGGTTGCATGGCCAGTGGTGAGGTCAAGGCTGGCCGAGAAGGCGTCTTTCGAATTGAGGGAGCAAAGACCGGCTTGGGCCGGAGCGCGACGAGGTATTCCTCCGCCTCGCGTTTCGTCATTCCGGCGCAATCGGAAACAAGGGGGGATGTCCCGCCGGATGTTGAATTTGGGGTAGCGGCGGCTCCTTGGCCGGCCTAAGAATAGGTCTGCCAATAAACCGTCTCCAGAGGGGGACAAGGAGCCACCAATGCCTAGGAAATCGAAGAAGCCAGTAAGAAAGCAAACGCACTCGCCTACGGGCAAGGTAGTTGGCCAAGTCGGTCAGATACTGCTACCGATGATAGCTGGGATCGCGGCCACGAAGGCGGATCTGACGGAATGGGTGTACGAGCAAGGACTGACAGCTCTGCACCTACTGCTCAGAGAGGACGCCGAGGAGATCGCGGGGCTCAAGGGCAAGCACGAGAAGGAGCGAACTCATAACCACTGTGGGAGCACGAACGGAGAGCTGAGCTTCGGTGGTCGTCGCATCCAAGTGTCGCGACCTCGAGTTCGCTCGAAGTCGGGCGAGGAGGCGTCGCTTCCACACTTCGAAGCCTTCCGCGAAGAAGACCCGCTTCCAGAGCGAGTGTTGAATCAGATCTTGGTGGGGGTATCGACCCGAAATTACGAATCGAGTCTGGACAAACCCACGGCCAAGTTGAAGTCTCGTGGCACGAGTAAGAGTGCCGCCAGCCGTCACCTCGAAAGTGTGCCAATCTTAGTGTCCCCTTCGGGGATGGTGGAAACCCCTCGCCTTTAGGCGAAGAAAAGATCGTCGAAGTCCCCGAAGGGGACGAGACTCCCCAGACTGAAGTCGGGGGGTTGAGAATGAAGCGGGCGCATGAAGTCGACTTCCAGTCGACGCGCCCGCGCAATCCACCGGCTTAAGCCGGTGGTTGATTTAATTAGGAATTGAAACGGCTCCAAACTCCGTGGTTTGATGGCGTTGGACAAAACAAAATCAAGCCGCGAAGAAAGGAAGCCGAGATGGGAAGTCTGCTACGTTCGGTCAAGAAACGCAAGAAGTCGCGTCGTTTGGGTGAGGTCGAGATGGTGAGGCACGAGGATTACGGGGAACTCGCGCTGGACGCCAAGGTAGAGATGATCCGTTCGTTGGTCCCCCTTGGTCTAATGCACGTTCACGAGTTGCTCGACGACGAAGTGAAGGCGTTGGCGGGAGAGCGATAGTCTCGCAAGGACGAGCTGGAGCGCGGTCGCCGTCCCGGAAGCAACCCGGGCACGGTAGGGCTTGGCGGCCAGCGGGTACCGATCCGTGTGCCACGGGTTCGGAGCATCGAGGAGGAGAGATTCCGCTTCGCTGCTACGAGGCGGTGAGCCACGGCGGTGAGGTGAATGATCTTCTGCTGAAACGAGTTCTCTACGGAATCTCTTGTCGCAACTACGAGGCGGCAGCGGAAGCGATTCCGGGCGCCATCGGGCTGTCGAGCTCAACGGTGTCCCGAGGGTTCGTGCAAGCGAGCGCTGCGAAGCTGCGGGAGATGCAGGAACGGGATCTGACCGGCGAGGATGTGGTGGCGCTGTTTCTGGATGGGAAGACATTCGCCGAGGCAACGATGGTCGTGGCTCTGGGCATCACGCTTTGCGGGGAAAAACGCTTCTTGGGCTTCGTGGAGACGGACACGGAGAACGGGCAGGTGTTGACGCCGTTCCTGCGTTCACTGCTCGAGCGGGGACTCGATATCTCCCAGGGTCTGCTGGTGATCATCGACGGCGGCAAGGGTCTCCAAGCGGCAGTCAAGAAAGCATTCCGTAAGCGGGCTCTGATACAACGCTGCCAGTGGCACAAACGTGAAAACGTAGTGAGCTACCTGTCCAAGGGCGAGCAGGCGTCATGGCGCAAGCGGCTCCAGTGGGCCTACAACAGGCCGGAGTACGAAGAGGCCCTCACTGCGCTCGAGCAACTCCACGGTGAGTTAGAAGAGCGGAACCAATCCGCAGCTGGCAGCCTGGAGGAAGGCCTTGAGGAGACGCTGACGTTGCATCGACTCGGCGTGCACGCGGTGCTGGGCCGTTCGTTCAAGACGACGAACTGCCTTTGAGTCCGTCAATGCTCTCGTCGAGGAACGCTGCGCGAAGGTCGACCACTGGAAGAACTCGAGCCAACGCCAGCGCTGGTTGGCAACGGCGCTCGTAGACATCGAACCGCGCTTGAGGAAGGTGGTGGGCTACCGCCATCTTCCCAAGCTTCGCGAAGCTCTCAAGCGGGAACTGAAGATCGAGGCGAAGACATCAACCGTATCGAAGAAGAAGGTCGCTTAAACGTGAGCCGTGGAGAGTTTCAACTAAGAATGGGCTTGACTCGTCACCTCGTGAGCCAGACGACTAAGAAGCTCGAGGAATACCTGTCTCGGCGGCTAGAGGAGTTCGAGCTTGCGGCACTGATGCTGGATGGCCTTGAGGTGGCCGGACAGACCGTCGTCGTAACTCTCGGTATCACAATAGATGGAACGAAGGTGCCCCTGGGTATATGGCTGGGCTCGACGGAGAACTCTCGGGTGTGCACCGCGATGTTGCAGGACCTTCTCGAGCGAGGCTTGCGCGTCGATGAGTCGATTCTCTGCGTAGTGGACGGAGGCAAAGGCATCCGCAAGGCACTCGTCGACGTTTTGGGGGACCTCGCGGTCATCCAAAGGTGCCAGATCCATAAACTCCGGAATCTTCGCTCGTACCTTCCCAAGTCTCGTCACGCCTACGTGCTCCAGACGATGAAGGAAGCCTACAAGTGCAAGAGTGCCGACAAGGCGCGCAAGCGACTTCAGGCATTGGTGTCGTGGCTCGAGCGAAACGGCTACGACGAAGCTGCCGGAAGCCTTCGTGAAGGGATGGAAGAGACACTCACGGTCGTGAAGCTCGCGCTGCCCGCCTTACTTCGCCAGTCTCTTGCCACGACGAACGCCATTGAGAATCTCAACGGAACCATTCGCAGAGTATCGAGAAACGTCAAGCGTTGGTAGAGTCCTTCCATGGTTCGCCGATGGACCGCTCTTGGCGTCGTCACCGCGCAGAAAAAGTTCCGGCGTATCAAAGGCTATCGCCATATGGGCGCTCTCGTTCACGCGCTTAGAAGCAAACAGAAATCTCTTGACAGCGATGAGTTTGCTGCCTAAGAGTATTCACAGGTGCCGCCGCTACCCGACCAAATTCAACAGCGGCCGGGACATCCCCACTCCCATGGTTCCCTCCCCTAAGGGCCCGGGCAAGAATAACTACCGATTCTTGCCCGGACCCTAAGTTGGAAACTTCGTCGCGGGATCCTAGGGCTTGCAATGCCCTCCGGGTCTGTATCCCGCCTTAATCGCTTCCTCTCTTGAATTGAAGATGGCAGTACGGTTCTTGCAACTGTAACTTGGTCTCGATAGGCCGGATGACACGCTTCTTCACTGTGTAGCTTCTTTAGTCTGTTGGGGGCTCTATGGGGCCAGGTAGAAATGCCCTGATTTTCCTCTTTAAGGGGCGATAAGCGCGTCCCTCCCTTTCGACAAGCCCCATATCTCTCAGAGCATTTAGATCGCGAGTGATAACTTTTGGGTCCATCCCGGCATAAGCTTGAAAAAGGCTTGTGTTGATATGTGGAATGTCGCTGCTTATGTAACCATTCCAACGGCATTCCGAGCATGAGATTCAGGCGTCTCACATGACCTTGCCCAGGAAAAGTGGACAGGTTGATTATCTCGCATGAGCCGTTTTGAGGTCATGAATCCGTTCGAACACCATTGGGCTGTTGTAATCGAGTGACGAGTGGAGTCGATACGGATTGTAGAACCCCTCGATGTAGCTCGCGACCGCGTCTTTGGCCATACGTCGTGTTGGCCAACTACACCGGTGGAGGAGCTCGGTCTTGAGCGTGCCTAAGAAGCTCTCGGTCACGGCGTTGTCCCAGCAATCACCCTTGCGGCTCATCGAGCACACGATGCCGTACTCATCGAGCACGGCCTGGTAGGTCGCAGCCGCGTATTGAGTACCACGGTCTGAATGATGCACCAAGCCACTTTCCGGCAGGCGGCGCCCCAAGGCCATGTGAAGCGCCTCGAGAGCAAGCTCCGCGCGCAGGTGGGGCTGCATCGCCCAGCCGACGACACGACGCGAGAACAGATCGAGGATGACCGCCAAGTAGAGCCAGCCTTCCCAAGTCCGGATGTAGGTTATGTCCGTCACCCAGAACTGGTTCGGTCGTTCGGCTTCGAAGTTCCGGCCGAGCACGTTGGGTGCGATGGGGCGATCGTGCTTGCTGTCGGTCGTGCGGCGAAAACGCTTGCTGGGCAGACCCTGCAGGCCCATCTCACGCATCAGCCGTGCCACTCGCTGCTTGCCTACCTCGACGTTCTCCCCGTCAAGCTGGCGACGTACACGCTCCCTGCCGTAGGTACCACGGCTATGGGCGTGGATCGCTTGGATGCGCAGCTTCAGCTTCCCATCCTCACACTGTCGCTTGCTGGGCGCGCGCTTCATCTGAGCGTAGTAGCCGCTGGTCGATACCCTCAGAACTCGGCACATCACCCGCACCGGGTAGTTGGCCCGCTCCGCGTGAATGAATTTGAATCTCATTCGCTTTCCTTCGCGAAGAAGGCCGCCGCCTTTTTTAATATTTCTCGCTCTTGCTCCAACGTACGCACTCGACGCCGTAGCGAACGGAGCTCATCACGTTCCGCCGTCGTCAGAGCCTCGCGTGGACCTTCACCGTGATCAACTTTGTATTGTTTCACCCAGTTTCGAAGGGCCGATTCCGTCAGGTCCAGTTCCTTAGCGACCTGGCCGATGCTGCCCTCGCCCTCCCTGAACAGCCGGACCGCTTCCTTCTTGAACTTCCCCCGTGAACTTCCTGCGTCGTCGTTCTCCCATGGACGCCTCCAGGCGCATTGTCGCGCCTCGGTTGATGTCCACAAAACCCGGGCAGGGTCACACATTAGGTAAACCAGCCTTCGCTCGTCCAAGAGTGAAAATCCCAAGGGAAAAATCTTGCCCGGGCGAGTTTTCGCGAGATCTCGCGACATTCCGGCTCTCAAGGCGATTCAACCCCCGAACAGCCGTTTCATCTCCTTGCGAATGTGGCGGCGTGCCTCGTCTCTGCTCGACAGGTTGAGTTGATCCAGCGAGTATCGAAATGTCTCCAGCACAGCGGTGACATGCTTGCAGTAAGCCGCGAGCTCCTCGCGCCGTCGAGCAGATCACCGAGGTCTTCGGGTTTGAGGTTCTTCCGCATGTCACTCCTCCTTGGAAAGCGGCAGTGTACTAGTGGACTGTAACAACTGAACGTTTAGTGGTTTTAATGCGTCGTGACGGATCGTTGTAGGTCCACTTCACGGGCTTGGGGTCTTCGTTGTACTTGCGAATGTAGCGCATGATCTTGCGGGTCAGGTCGTGGGTTGACGTGAACACGCCTCGATGGATCAGGGCACGCTCGATCTTGGAGAACCAGAGTTCGATTTTGTTCAGCCAGGAGGAATATGTGGGTGTGAAGTGGAGTCGGACTTTTGGGTTGGCCTCGAGGAACTGTGCGACCTTGGCGGTCTTGTGAGCCGACAGATTGTCGAGGATGACATGTATTTCGCGCTTTCGCTTTTGGCTCGCAACCAGCTGCTCCAAGAAGGCGACGAACTCCTGGCTGGTATGGCGGCGGACAGTCTTGCCCAAAACCACCCCCGTCTTCGTGTCGAAGGCGGCGTAGAGAGAAAGCGTTCCATGCCGGACGTACTCGAAACCGTGTCGCTCGGCCCGCCCGGGAGACAACGGCAAGATCGGGTCCCGTCGATCCAGGGCTTGGATCGCCGTTTTCTCATCAATACAAAACACCGCAGCGTGCTGAGGTGGATTCATATATAGACCGATGATATCCGCTGCCTTCGTCTCGAAATCCGGATCGTTGGAGGCCTTGTAATGCTCAATTCGGTGTGGCTGGAGACCATGCTTTTTCCAAGTGCGAGCCACCATCATGTGATGGATTCCCAGCTTCTTCGCAAGTCGACGCGTGCTCCAGTGAGTCGAGCCGTCGGTCGGTTTTTTCTGCGTCCACGAAAGAATCCGTGCTTCCATCCGAGGCGTGAGCACTTGAATCGGACGCCCCTCGTGACGCGCGTACAGACCTGCCAGACGCTCCTCCAAGAATCGGCGTTTCCACTTGCTGATAAAAGGCGCCGTGCAGCCCACCGTCTGCTGCACCTGCGTATAGCTTGCACCGTCTGCCAGCAAGAGCAACATCCGAGCGATCCGCGCGTCATCCGCTCGACCGCTACGGCTCGAAACTCGTTTGCCAAGCTCCCTATGTTCCGCTTGAGTCAACACAACGGCTCTCCCTCGCATGAGAGAGATATTACAACTAAATACTTAAATGTTACAGTCCCACTAGTGTCCCGTCTCGGGAGTCCTGTTGCATTCGAGCGCCGATGCATCCCGCCTCGGCGCTCTCGATGCTAACATCACTTCCGAGACGAGACACTAGATCCGGCGCATGCGCCTGCGACCCAACTCAACCACCGGCGAACTGAGGACCTAACACGGAGTCAAGCAGGCTTAGAAGCTCCCGACTGGTGCCTACGTAGACGACGATGTTCTCGCCGGATCTGTAGAAGTGAGGAGTGGAAACCCAGGTGATGATCGTCGTACCCACAGAGGAACCGTCCGGTGAGACACGAGCTGCTTCCTCTTGAGCAGCCGCCGCGTTCTCATACTCGAACACTTGCACGTCTCTCCATTGACGCTGAGGATCTGACCGAGGGCGGAGAAGAACGGCTGCGTGACCGAACCGACAATGTTGACGGTGGCCCCCTTGTCCCGGAGTTCACGTATCAAGGCGTCCAGATCGTCCACCACTGCTTCGGGAGAGGTGTTCCCGTTACAGCAAGCGATCGCAAGGAGTAGAAGGCGGAAGAGCGCGGGCAGGAAACCATCTGCAAACGTTTATCACATGGAGGCGGGTTTAGCCGCGACTCGAGATGAAGGGGAAGCGGAGCGGCGACCCTTGGGCCAGCTCGACCTTGTTTTTTGGCTGTTGCCTCACAAATCGGGGTCGGATATGATCCCCTCCGCGCTTCCTTCTGACGAGAAAGCGCCGGACGCGCCTACCCAACCAAACCGTCCTGGATTCATGATGATAACCAAAGGACGAAATCATGAGACATATCATCGCGGGTATTGCGTTCCTGCTATCGGCGGCCGCGGCCCAGGCTGACGAAAGGCGAGAGAAAGAGAAAGTCGCGGAGGATCCACCGAAAGAAGCAGAGCTCGTCCTGAACGCCGAGCGACCATGCGTGGCACCGCCCGACTGTAGTCGCCCAATCCTTCTTGAGGTCCCGGAAATAGACACCCCAAAAGCGGCGGAACCGATGCCGCTTCTTTTTGCCTCGTTAATGATCACCTCGTTTGGCGACTTGGCCAGCACCGAAATCGCCCTCGCGAGAGGCGGGACCCGCGAGGCAAATCCGTTGTTACAGAATCAGGGGGTACGAGTCGCCGCCACCGTCGCCGCCACCTTGGCTGTCTACTACGTTGGGAAGAAGCTCAGCCGGAAGAAGCGAATCGCATTGTACATTGGAGTATCAGTGGGCTGGGCTTACCTCTCTGTCCACAACCTGAATCCGTAGCGGGTCGACTGGCTTCTCACCTTTTGAACACGACGAGCCCGCGAGTGCAGGCGGAGAAAGTAAACCGGAGCGGAGAGACTCGCTCTCCGCCCCGGGTGAGTCAAACTACGAGTTGCCCGATGCGTTAGCGCGAGCTGGCACCCGAGTAACGCACTTCCTGGCCGACCATCTTGGCGGGGTCGGCGCCGGGCCGGGGCACGAACTTCTGGATCCGGCCATTGAAAACCTCGGCGACGAAGAGGTTGCCGTCCTGGTCAACCGACATCTGGTGCGGGCCCTCGAATTGTCCCAGTTGGGTTCCAGACACGCCCCAGCCATACTGGAAATACCCGTTCAGATCGTACTTGAGGATCCGATCCGTCCCGCCGTCGGACACCCACAGGGCCTGGTCTTCGGTGATCATGTGGTAGTACGGTGACGACCGCATGCCGGTGGAGAACATGTCGAGGAACTCGCCCTCCTCGTCGAAGACCTGCAGCCGCCGGTGGCTGCGATCGGAGACGAACACTCGACGGTCGGCGCTGACAGCGATACTGTGAACGGTACGGAACTCGCTGGGGCCCGGGTTGTCCGGATCGGCAGGTGGTCCCCCCCACTCCTTCAGGAAGTTACCGTCCGCGTCGAACTTCGCCACGCGCGTTCCTCCGTAACCGTCGCTGATGAAGAACGTCCCGTCGGGCAACCAGGCAATGTCGGTCGGCCGGTCGAACAGCTTCCCGGTGTCACGGCCTCTCTCGCCCTTCGTGCCGAGGGTCATGACGAGCTCGCCGTCGTACGTGAACTTGTGGATCAGGTGTAGCTGATCGTCGATCACCCAGACGTGCTTGTCGGCATCATAGGGGCTCATCTTGATCTTGTGCGGTCCGCGCGCGCAGGGGGCCTCGAAGAGAGCGTCGTGCTGCAGCCACTCCTGAACCAGATTGCCGGCGCCATCCACCACGAAAAGGACGTGATGCATGCGCCGCTCCCAGCCTCGCAGATTCGTTGATTCCCCACACGTGGCGTTTACCCCGTCCAGGTTACCGGTCGTACGAATCGGGGGATCGAGCAACGAAAAGGGCGTCCAATCTTCCGCCCCCTCGGGCAGCGGCAGCTCGCCACGCTGTGCGTACCAGATACGATCCGGGCTCTCGGCGTAGACCGCGCCCTGCGAGCCCCAGGTCCATCCGGCATGGGTCACGCCATCGTCTCCATCCGCCAACCCGTTGGGCCAATTTTCCACGAAGTTGTAGGGCCCGAACTCTTCCTGAAAGCCCCTTTCCGCATCCGAGGACATGGTGGCCGCCCCGGAGCCCGTTCCCCCACCGTCCCCTGGAGGGGCGCAGGCGGGTGCCACCAGCACTACCGCTAACATAATGGCAACAAACAAATTTGGTCCGCGCATCATTTAGTCTCCTTTGCCCTGACTCTGTCGCTGACCGCGACGGGTTGGCCCGGGGCCAACCGCACACAGGATACCTAGGGGGCGCACTGTATCAGTACTTGAAGAGTTGGTGCAAGCCAAGACGTCCCGAGGAAATGTAAAAGATTGTCTTAGGGTATCTCTCACAACACCCACCCTCAAGAAGGGAGATTTCACCGCCATCGGCAAAGCTATCGGTGCCTCTATCTGGACAACGGCCGGTTTCCACGGAACGGGGCGTCACGAGTTTGGTGGGAGCCGGCCATGCTAGTGTCCCGTCTCGGAAGTCATGTTGCATTCGAACGCCGATGCATCCCGCCTCGCTGCGAGACGTGGAAGCGAACGACGCCCTGGACAGCGCCATCCAGTGGCTTTCTCGCTCTTCGGTTCTGAGCTACGGTGTCCTTTCGGCAACGGTGCGTGACATGACGGGATGCGATAAGTAGTCTGCCCGGGGGTCGCTCGTTGTTGACGGAGGTTTGAAACAAAAAGGAAAAAAGTCCTGGACAAAGCGGGACCATTTGTGTAGTCTCAGCTGGGAGGAAAGGAGCGTGGCCCAGGTGAGCAACGAGACGAAGGCCATGGTGTGGAAGCGCCCGAGCTTTTGCGGCAAGGGTGTGACCGATGAGGAATGGAATATTCTGCACGAGGTCATCGACTCATGCGGCTGTCGCGGCACGAGCTTGCGAGCACGATCTGCGAGTCATTGGGTTGGGTTCGTGCGACCGGTGAAACGGTGCCTGGTATATCCGCTTGCAGACGGCCCTTCGAAAAACGCTTCTGAAATAACCAAAACCCCTGTCCGTCGTACACCAAAAATTTGAGCGCCGTGCCTGAACGATTACGAAAAACGAATAACGTGCCGAGGAACGGATCGAGCTGGAATTGTTGTCGGCACACGCAAGCCAAAGAATCGATACCCTTGCGGAAATCAACCGGCTCGCAAGCCACCAATACCTTCAGTTGAGGAACGATCTGGATCATGTGTGAGTGCCGTTGCCGAGCGCGCCGACCACGAAGCGACAAACAGATTCGACCAGCTCATTCTCTCCCTCGCGATTCGACGTTACGACCGTCAGGCTCCCCGATGCGCTCTCTACCGTCAGACGGCACATCGTTCCTTCACCCTGAACCGAGTTCAGCGGAGGCGTCATCATGCCGCCCGACAAGCCCATCCCATGCGCCAGCTCCACGAACGCAGTCCGACTCGGAGCTATCGCGCTCACCTGCTCCGTTCCACTCCGTCCAGGCTTCTTGCTCAGGGAGCCTACTCCAGAAACCCTTCGTTGTCCTCCCTTGAGACGTTTGGCGCTCACAACCGCTCCATGAGTCTTTCGGACCTTCTTGAATCGCGCCGAATTCAAGCGGAGATGACGGCAGATCGCGCTCGGCGTATACCGATCCAGCAGCCCCACCGCCGCATTCCACAACTCCTCCGGGATCAAACGTCCGTGTGGCTTCGACCTCCATGATTCGAACTGTTTCTCAACCTCTGAAAGTCCCGCTTTCCTCGAGCGCATCGATTTGACCTCCTTGATGGATCTCTGCGCTCAGATTACAGATCCCACCTAGCAAGGTCACGCATTGGTACCGCAAGGACACGCTTTCTCGCTCTTCGGTTCTGAGCTACGCCTCGGGGCTTTACCAGTTCTCCCTCGCTCGAGCCGAGTCGTCTGATGCCGAGCGTGAGCCGCAGTTCCAGGAACGCAACTGGCCCCGGGTACGGCGGGCGCTTTCGAACGAGGACCCGATTATTCTCGCGCTAGATGAGGACTCCCTCGCGCGCGGGTTCGAGCTCGCGCTCGCCCTCGAGCCAAACCAGCGCATCGCCGCGGTGGACGCGTTACGACAGCAGGTTGGCGACGATCCTCGGAAGCTCGCCGCGGCGGTTCTGGGGGAACCTCTGTCTCCCCTTTGCATCTAAAGGGATGAACGCTCGCTGGGCCAGCTAAGAGGAAACACATGGATGTTAATCGCGATCTCCGCCTCATTGCGGGGAGTTTCGTCGTTGCGTCGTTGGTCTTGGGCTATCTGGTCCATCCAGGCTTCTATTTCTTCACCGCGTTCGTGGGGCTCAATCTGGTCCAATCGGCCTTTACCAACTGGTGCCCCATGATGTCGGCTCTCCGAACTCTAGGTGCCCGAGACTGACCGCGGGTTCGCCCGTTGCCCACGGAAGGCGGGCGGTGTCCACCATAACGGCAACTCCTGAACGACCCGAACGGGCGGGGGCGACTCGGGGTTTGGTCCCCGAGTTGCGCCTGCTACGGCGTTTGCTTCGCCTCGCTGACCTATCTACCATGGACGAAATTCAGCGCCACGGAGCAAACAGATGACCGATTGGGATGACGTCGAGATCGAAAAGCCGACGGAAGGGTTCGGTCCCCGAAGGCCGGGGCTCTTGCCAGTCGGGATTGTCGTGTTGTTGTTGTTGATCGGTGCTGGCTTTTATTTCCTTTACTGGAACCGCGCGGCTCCCGAGCCCTCCCCGGTTGCCGAAGCCCCACCGGAGCCGATTGAAACCGAAGAAGTCGAAGAAGCCACGCCTCCTATCGAGCTTCCGCCGCTCGGAGAAAGCGACGCGCTCCTGCGCGACCTCGTCGCGAAACTCTCGTCCAACCCGCGGTTCGCCTCATGGCTCCTCCACGACAACTTGATCCGCCGATTCACGATGATCGTGGACAACATCGCCGAAGGAGTCAGTCCTAGGGCGCACCTTCTCTTCTTGGAGCCCGACGAGGAGTTTCGTGTGATCGAGCGAGCCGGGAGCACGTACATCGATCCAGCAAGCTACCGCCGCTACGACGCGGTGGGCGAGGTCTTTGCTTCGCTGGACGCTGCGGGCTCGGCGGAGCTCTATCGAACGGTCAAGCCTCTGATCGATGAAGCCTACGCCGAGGTGGGTCGCCCCGACCGGACCTTCGACGAAACACTGACTCTCGCCATGCGTCAGCTACTGGAAACACCCGTTCCCGAGGAGTCGATCGAGGTGGTGCCGCGCATCAAGACCTACGGCTTTGCGAACCCCCGCCTGGAGTCGCTTACCGCCGCTCAGAAGCACTTCTTTCGCATGGGCCCTGACAATGTTCTCAGGGTTCAGGTGAAGCTGCGGGAGCTGGCACCGAAGGTGCTCGCTCGCTAGCCTTGCCGCGCCAGCCTGGTTCTTCCGAGGAATGAGAGCGCGGCGGGGTCGGGGGGTCCCAACCCGCAGAGCTTCCCAAATGAAACCCCACCTCCCGTGGTTCCCCGCCAGGTCCTACATAGGCAAATCTCGCGCCACTCCGGTCAGAGGCGAATAGCTTTATTGGAGAACAACTTACAGGAAACGGGCTCTCGAATCTGTGTAGGGAAACATCTACACGAAGGATCTAAATCCCCTCATCCCCTCATCTAGGCACCTAGTTCATACTCAGTCGTTCTTTCAGCTCGGCATTGCCGGGATCGAGTTCCAGCGCTTTGCGCAAAGAGCGTGGTCGCTCGGCTCGTCATGCCCGCCGTGTCGTAGAGCTCGCCGAGCCCCACCAAGCAGTCTAAGTCGAAGGGACTAAGCTCCAAGGCCGCCTGAAATTCCTCCTCCGCCCTTTTCCTCCAGTACGGGTTCTTCGCGAGGGCGCGAGCGAGCAGCTTGTGGTACTTGTACTTGCTGGGATCGAACTGCACCGCCTCTTCCATGAGCTCGACGGTCTCGTGAAAATGGTTCTGCGAGAAGTGCCTCTTCGCCTCACGGTAGTAGCGCGCGGCAATATTCTCGACCGACGACATTCGGCAGGGAATTGCGCGGGCTCAAGTCTTCCCCACGTGGAGCCTCGGTACGGAGCGAACTGTCGAAGCGGCGCCTGGTCGCGGGATTGGATAGCGTTTTGTACGCCTCGGTCATCTTCGACAACAATTCCTCGAGGTCGCCTCGCAAGTAAGCAAGTCGTTGAGAGCGTAGCCGATCGGGATGGTATCGCTTGATCATGGTCAGATACGCCTTCTTGATCTCTCGGCTGCCCGCGCCGCGCCGCAACTCCAACCAGTCGTAGTAGGTTCCGTTAGCGACCGAGGAACGTTTCGCCATGACGTCGTCTTGAATCCACTCCTCTTCCGGCGACAGCTCCGTTGTGCGCGACTCAGCCTTTTTCTTGGGCGGTTCCGATCGATGGCTTCCTCCGCGGAACGGGTCGATCCGCTTCGATGAAGGAGTCAGGTGGTGACTCTTGGCTCCCAGCTCCAGAAACCCGCTGGAGACCAAAGCGTAGAGACAGCGGAGAGTGTGGTCTTCCCCCAGAGGCGATATGGAGATGATGTCAGTGACGGAAGACTGTCCGTCGACGCGGGAAAGCACGAAGCTCTCTTCGGGAGTTAGCCTGCACTCTGTCGGGAGCACCGAGGAATCTCTCGCATAACTGACGATGCTATTGGGTTTGCCTAAGGCGCGCCGAATGGCCTCGGTATCCTGAATGTGGCGGACCCCCTCCAAGATGACTGGAATTGTCGGGAGCTTCAAGGCCAGATCGTCGGCGATGGGGCTCGCGTGCTCCTGAAAACGGTATACTCCACTATCCCAGGGGAAGACCGAGTAGATGATTGACAGAACCTGCGCCGCGACCCCCACCTCCATTTCGGTCTCGGTGAGGAGGCCCATGGACACAAACGTTTCGCCCAACCTCCGTCCCGTATCGGTGACCTTCTGCGACGCCAGCGCCAGGTGAGATTGCGTCATCTTCCCGTTCCGCACCAGAAACTCGCCCAGCCGGTCTCCCCGGAAGTTGGAATTGGCAAACGTCATCGTTCCCTCGCCGAAATAGATTCTCTTGCTGATCCTGTCCCGGGTAAGACTGAGTATCCCCGTTTCCCCAGAATCATGAAGCGAGTGGATGATCTCCGGAAGGTAGGACTGATCTAGGGTTCCCCGCACGAAACACCTCCTGAAGGGTCGCGGACACCAGCCGATATGTCTGCCGGCTCGATTTGTGGAACGGATTGAGGGATTTGGTTTGTCATCGTTTGGGGCACGACGTCAATTTTCTTGCGTTTTGAGAATAGTAGCGGACTCGGGGCAGGACGGACATGCGTCAAAACACGGGATTTCTCCAACACCGAAATGGGGGAGAAACACCACAGTCGCGAGGGACAGAAGTTTCGGTGACAGCTACTTCATCTAAAAAGATGAGGTAGCTGTCACCGAAATAGCTTACGGGTTTATCGTTGGAGAGAAGGCGTGGTGGCGGCTTGGCTTGTGGCGCGCTTCGATCTGTCGGAGCGGCGTCTCGAAGAAGAACTCTTTTTCACCGAATGCCGGCTCCAGCTGATCCAGCCAGGTCGCTTCGGGGTCGAAGCGTGCGAAGAAGGGGCGGGCCACCCAGCGAGGGTCCCGTGCTTGAATGAACTTCAACACGAAGACCTTTTCGCCTCCTATCTGGGCCACGCCGTCCACGAGAACTTTGCCGGGAGTCGCCGACATGGAAGGCCCTCGCACGGTGCGGGCCAGCCCGGATACCTGTCGATAGGCGTCATTGAAGATCTGCAGGGCTCGGGCCAGCGGGATCTCGAAGTAGTCCTTGGCGCCAGTATCCCGCTCCACGAACATGTAATACGGAATCGCGCCTACGCGAACCTGGCGACGCCACATCTTTGCCCAAGCTGCGGCGCTATCGTTTACACGCCGAATCACGGGTGCTTGACACCGGATCACGGCACCCGTGTCCCGGATTCGGTGCACCGCCTTCCGGGAGATCGGCGTTCCGAGCTCGCGCGGGTGGCTGTAGTGGGCCATGACCGCGACACTCCGCCCGCTGTCTCTAATCTCCTCGAAGAGGCGCAGGAGATCGTCCGCATCATCATCAGTAACGAATCGGTACGGCCAATAGGCGGGCGCCTTGGTGCCAAAGCGGATCGAGACGATGTGATCGAGCGACGGATCGAGAAGAGGCTCCACGTACCTGCGGAGGACCTGAGTCTTCATGATCATCGGGTCGCCGCCGGTGAAGATCACGTTCGTCACTTCTCGGTGGCTGCGTAGGTAAGACACGAGGGAATCTGCCTCGCGCGCCGCGAACTTGAGCTCGTCGATCCCGACGAACTGCGCCCACCGGAAGCAATAGGTGCAGTACGCGTGGCACGTTTGGCCCGCGGCCGGGAAGAAGAGCACGGTCTCCGCGTACTTGTGCTGCAATCCCGCAACCGGTTGCCCTCCAACCTGCGGCACATTGAGCTCCATTTGCAGCGCGGGGTGAGGGTTTAGAGTCTGCTGGATCTCCCGGGCGGCCATTTGGACTTCGTCTTCGGTAGCGCCGCCTCGAACGAGAGCGAACATCCTCGCGAAGTCCTCCTGCTTCAACATGTCTAGCTGAGGGAACGTGAGCTGGTAGATGGGATCGTCGGGGATGTTGGACCAATCGATAAGCTCCTCGACGACGTAGTTGTTGACCCTGAACGGAAGGACGGCCGAAACCGCCTTCATCGAGGTAAGCTCGGTGGGCGATAGCCTTTCGAGCTGCGGTATCTGATCCATGTGCCGGCGCGTATAGATCTGTAAACGGCGGCTGTCGGGGGATTGATCTCGCTTGTCGTTGGCATGTTGCTTTTCGTGCATGGTGGCGTCCTCCTCTCTTCTAAGCAAGACCGCGGTCACACTCCGACTAGGCGGAATGCAAGTCGAGGTCGTTGTCAGCCCGCCAGGTGGGGAGCATGGGCTGTTAGAACCAAACGCCGGAAAAACGGTAAGAAGCGAAGATGGCAGTCTGACAAGAAGGTCCGGCGCGCGCTGCTGGAAACCCTTCTCGACTGAGGAATGTTCATTATAACATGATCTCTCTAAGTATTCAAGAACAAGCGCTTAACCGGGACACGACTCCCCTCGCTCGGATTGTGCTATTCTCGGCGACCCGGTGAGTCTCTCCCCTTGGAGAGAACCTGCTGAAGACAACCAAATTGTACCCTATCACACCTACACATCTGACACGGCAAATTTGTTGCCGCAGAGCAAGCGACGACTCGAGTCTGTTATGGAAAGCTTGAAGAACATTCTCCTCACCTGGGGCGTGCCGGGCCTTTTCTTCATCTGCCTCCTGGACTCCGCGGGAGTGCCTTTACCAGGCGGACCGGACGCGGTGGTCATGCTACTTTCATGGCAACGCCCGAACCTGTTGGTCTGGATCGCGCTCGCCGCTGCAACGGGCTCCACGGTAGGCAACTGGATTCTCTACCAGGTGGGAAAACGCGGTGGTGAGCTCGCCCTCGCCCGCTTCGATGAAAAAAAGCGCGACTGGGTAACAGATAAGCTCCGTCGCAACGACATTCTCGCCATCATCGTCGCCATGATGGGTCCACCGCCCTTCCCCACCAAGCTTTTCATTCTCGTCGCCGGCGCCTTCGGGATGCGCCTACGACGGTTCCTGCTGGCGGTTTTCGCCGGACGTTTCGTCCGCTATTTGGGAGAAGGCTATTTGGGAGCCCGCTTCGGAGACCAGGCGGCGGAAGTGCTCCAGCGACACTACGGAACTATCGCGATCGTTTTGCTGGCAGTCGTCGTAGGAGCCTTGCTGGCCAAATACCTTTGGCAAAGAAAGGTGCGAGCCGCGGAGGCAGACTGATCGCTCGCCGGAACCAAGGAGGACCATGGTCTACCTGCACATCACGTTCTCGGTGGAAGCCCACCAGGTGGCGCGTTACGAGGAGTTTTACGAGAAAGAATTCGTGCCCGTTATCCGCGAGCACGGGCTCGAGGCCGTGGGGATCTGGAAGACGCTCGTGGGTGTCGCGGGGGAGTTTACCGAGATCTGACGATTCGAAGACATCAACGATTTCGACCGAAAGTGGAAGTCACTGATGAACGATCCGCGGGTTCACCGCATCTTCGAAACCACCGGACCTCTGGTGAAGAACGAACGTTTCAAGCTCATGGAGATGACCAGGTCTTCCCTGCTCAAGAAGCCATGAACCCTCAGACGCAACCGCAGAGCCCCGTTCGAGTGAAGAGAGGCGCCGCTAGACCGGCCGCGGCAGATCCTTGATGGAATCGAGAGATTTTTGGATTTCCGCCTCGGGGAGCTCGTAATTCTCCAGGTTTCCTGAGAAGTACGCATCGTAAGCCGACAGGTCCATGAGTCCATGTCCGCAGAGATTGAAAAGAATGACCTTCGACTCGCCAGCCTCCTTGCAAGCCATCGCCTCATCGATGACCACCTTGATGGCATGAGCCGGCTCAGGAGCAGGAATGATGCCTTCGGCTCGGGCAAGAGTGACGGCGGCCTCGAAGATGTCGACCTGCTTATAGGCTCGAGCTTCAACAAGCCCATCCAGGATCAGCTGCGATACCAGCGGCGCCGCACCGTGGTAGCGAAGTCCTCCGGAATGGATACGGGGCGGCACGAAGGAGTGCCCAAGAGTATGCATGGGCGCGAGCGGAGTCAGCTTGGCCGTGTCGCCAAAATCATAGGCAAAAGAGCCGCGGGTTAGCGTGGGGCACGCTGCCGGCTCGGCGGCGATGACTTGAATATTCTTCCCCTCCTCGATTTTGTCTTGAAGAAATGGAAAGGCGATCCCGCCGAAATTGCTCCCGCCTCCCACGCACCCAACCAACACGTCAGGATAGTCGCCCGCCAGCGCCATCTGCTTCTTGGCTTCCTGCCCTATCACGGTCTGGTGCATGAGTACATGATTCAAAACGCTGCCCAGCGAGTACTTCGTGTCGTCCCGGCCGGCGGCGTCTTCGACGGCCTCGCTGATGGCATCCCCAAGCTGCCAGGAGAATCCGGGTCGGTTTCGAGCAGCTTGCGTCCTACCTTCGTATCCGGGCTCGGGCTCGGCACCACCTGCCCACCCCATGTTTCTATCATCGAGCGACGGTAGGGTTTTTGCTCGTAGCTCACCCGGACCATATAGACTTTGCACTCCAAGCCGAAAAGATTGCAGGCGAACGACAATGCGCTTCCCCATTGTCCGGCGCCGGTCTCGGTGGCGAGGCGTTTGATACCCTCCTGTTGGTTGTAGTACGCCTGCGCCACCGCGGTGTTGGGCTTGTGACTGCCGGCGGGGCTTACACCTTCGTATTTGTAGTAAATGCGGGCGGGGGTTCCGAGGGCGAGCTCGAACCTCCTGGCCCGATGAAGGGGCGTCGGTCTCCACAGACGGTAGACATCCAGAACCGGGCCGGGGACCGCAACGAAGCGCTCCGTGGACACCTCCTGTTGGATCAAAGCCATTGGAAAAAGTGGCTCTAGATCTTCCGGACCAATGGGCTTCCCGTCCCAGGATGGAGCACCGGCTTGGGACGATTGGGCATGGATGCCTGGATGTTGTACCAGGCTGTCGGGATGTCTTTCTCGCTGAGCAGGAACTTGGTCGATTCCATAGCCCCCCCTTTGTGTGGAAGCGCAGGCCCAAACCGCCTTATAGTACCGGAGCTCCTACTTCCGCAACCTTGCGGCTGGCCAGCGTATCTGCGAATAATGTGACCAAGCTAACTGTGAAAGGACTCGGAAACGACGAAATTGAGTGAGTTCGAGCCTTTCGAGCCGAGGCTCCCCACTCCGGAGGGCAGGACTCCATGACACCCCTCGAGCTTCCTATCGTCGATCGCCCGAGTTTCGGGGCTCGCCTCCCCGAAGCGTTTCGCCGCCTCTCACTGAGCACGCTGCAAATCAACATCGGGCGCGTCTGCAACCTGGCCTGCGAGCACTGTCACGTCGAGTCTTCACCGGCTCGGACCGCACCTCACGAGAACATGTCCGAGGAGACGGCGCGGAGGGTCGTCGATTGGGCGCTCGCCCAGAAAGAAATCGGTTCGATCGATATCACTGGTGGCTCACCGGAGATGAACCCGAACTATCGCTGGATGGTCGAGGCCTTCGTCGCCTCGGGCCGTCACGTCATGACCCGCTGCAATCCGACCATCATCGAGTACCGCGGCTGGAAGCAGCCGGAGGACTATTCTTGGATTCCTTCTTTCTATGCCGCCAATCGGCTCGAGGTTATCGCCTCGATGCCCTGCTACCTGGAGCAGAACGTCGACCAGCAGCGCGGACGGGGTGCCTACCAGGCGTCGGTCCGCGGGCTACGTGCGCTCAACGAGGTGGGCTATGGGCGCGATCCCAACCTCCCGCTGAACCTCGTCTACAACCCGGTGGGTCCGAGCCTGCCACCGGAGCAGAAGGCGTTGGAGGCAGATTACAAGCGCGAGCTCGCGGCGCAGTTCGGCATCGTCTTCAACGAGCTCTGGACCCTGACCAACATGCCCATCAAGCGCTGGCGTCGTGACCTGGAGCGGAGTGGCACGCTCGAGGGCTACATGAGCAAACTGATCGACGCCTTCAACTCAGAGACGTTGTCGGCCCTGATGTGCCGCCATCTCATCAGCATCGGACCCGAGGGCCGCATCTACGACTGCGATTTCAACCAAGCCCTGGAGCTCCCCGCACCGGGTTTGAAAAACCGATTTCTCTGGGAGCTTGAAGTATCTGATCTGGTCGATCGGCAGATCGCGACCGCCGACCACTGTTACGGTTGCACGGCTGGGGCCGGATCGAGCTGCGGCGGCACGCTCGTCTGATCTCTGCGTCCAAACCGTAGCCCTACCTGACCAGGCTAACTCTCGTTCTTGAACTTACCCACTCGTCTAACGACTACCTGACTCGCCATTCTCGCCTCCTTCACGCATCGGAGCGTAGGATTGCGGACCATTCTGAGCGCGGCTTATAATGCCGCTCCCCGAAGATAATGACTGTCGCTCTCCTGACCCTCAATGTGATTTCACTCGTCGCCATCGCCGTGACGATCTTCTACGGCATCATGATTCCCGAGGGCGGAGGCGCACTGGGGCGGCACCTAACCCTCGGCCTCCTCGCCATCCTACTCGCGGTGTTCGCACACACCATGACGTTTTTCTACTTCATCGGCATTGCCAGCTCCATTCGCCGGGCGGTCGAAGAAACCGGGATCGGCGCGGATCATTTGAAACAAGTCCGGCGCCTCCGTAGTCAAGTGTTCCCCTGGGCCGGAGGGGCGATGTTGGTTCTGATGACGACGTTCGTCATGGGCGGCGCCGCCCACACGCGAGCTCTGCCGAGCTGGGTGCACGGTTCGCTGGGCTATCTGGCCGTTGCTTCCGGCTTGGTCGCCTTCTTTGTCGAGGCGGCTTACCTCATGCAACAAAACCGCGTCGTCAACGAAGTGGACCAGGAGCTCCGCGCCCGGGTCCAGGAATCCCACGCGGAAAGCACATCCCCCGCGAGCCACGCACCATGACCTAGGAGCAACAAGATGAAGAGAGTCTTCGTACTCGCCATTCTCACGTTCTACGCGACACCTCCGGCAAGCTTTGGTCAGGCCGAGCGGCCGAACATCGTGCTGGTCTTTATGGACAATTTCGGGTGGGGTGAACTCGGCGCCTACGGCGGTGGTATCCTGCGCGGCGCCCCCACACCCCGGATCGACTCTCTCGCGGATGAGGGCTTGCAACTTCTGAACTTCAATGTCGAAGCGCAGTGCACACCCAGCCGCGCCGCCATCATGACGGGGCGCTACGCCATTCGCACCGGCAACGCAGAGGTGCCGCTCGGAGTTGGGGAGTATGGCCTGACCTAGTGGGAATACACCCTGGCCGAGATGTTGTCGGACGCGGGCTACACAACCGGCATGTTCGGCAAGTGGCATCTTGGAGATTCTCCGGGCCGCTATCCCACCGACCAGGGTTTCGACGAATGGTTCGGCATTCCCAATTCGTCGGATGAGAGTTACTGGCCAGACAATGATCTGTTTCGACCCGGCGTTCATCCGCTAGCCAAGTACGAGTACGTCATGGAAGCCGAGCGTGGTCAGACACCGAGAGAATTGGAGGTTTATGACACAGCCAAGCGGCTAACCATCGACCGCGACATCACGGACCGCACTATCGATTTCATCAGGCGCAAAGCAGCAGGTGACAAGCCCATCTTTGCCTTCGTTCCCTACACCCAGACTCACCTGCCGGTCGAACCTCATCCCGACAACAAAGGTAAGACTGGAAACGGCCACTGGGCCGATGTCTTGGCACAAACCGATGCCTATGTCGGCGCACTCCTTGATGCGGTCGACGAGCTGGGGATTCGAGACAACACGATCTTCGTCTTTACGGCAGACAATGGCCCGGAGGGCGCGATTCCCCATCAAGGTTTCTTTGGTTAGGGTTGCTGTTCCGACGACGGGGGAAGTGAGTCGTCATCGGGACAAAAAACCGCTAGTTCCTCGGAGACGGCTCGATCCTCCTCCTCGGAGACCGACGCATCTCGTTCTTCCGATTCTTGTGCCGCCGACCGTTCCTCTTCCTCTTTCTCGCAAGCATCTTCCCGGTAGGCCAGGTTGGCGTAGGTCCCGAGGAACTCCGCCGCGATCAGCTCGAGGCAGTATCCCTACGGTAAGACCTGCCTGCAAGTGTTGGAGCGGGATCGCTACGTGTGTGGCTATCCCGGCTGCGGGACGATGGCCAATCTTCACGTCCATCACATCGTGTTTCGAAGTAAGACGGGCCGAAAGAGCCGGGCGCGCAGCAACTCGCCGGAGAATCTCCTGACTCTCTGCGTGTTCCACCAGGGGATGTCCCGCCGGATGTTGAATTTGGTGTAGCGGCGGCTCCTTGGCCGGCCTAAGAATAGGTCTGCCAATAAACCGTCTCCAGAGGGGGACAAGGAGCCACCAATGCCTAGGAAATCGAAGAAGCCAGTAAGAAAGCAAACGCACTCGCCTACGGGCAAGGTAGTTGGCCAAGTCGGTCAGATACTGCTACCGATGATAGCTGGGATCGCGGCCACGAAGGCGGATCTGACGGAATGGGTGTACGAGCAAGGACTGACAGCTCTGCACCTACTGCTCAGAGAGGACGCCGAGGAGATCGCGGGGCTCAAGGGCAAGCACGAGAAGGAGCGAACTCATAACCACTGTGGGAGCACGAACGGAGAGCTGAGCTTCGGTGGTCGTCGCATCCAAGTGTCGCGACCTCGAGTTCGCTCGAAGTCGGGCGAGGAGGCGTTCGCTTCCACACTTCGAAGCCTTCCGCGAAGAAGACCCGCTTCCAGAGCGAGTGTTGAATCAGATCTTGGTGGGGGTATCGACCCGGAATTACGAATCGAGTCTGGACAAACCCGCGGCCAAGTTGAAGTCTCGTGGCACGAGTAAGAGTGCCGCCAGCCGTCACCTCGTGAGCCAGACGACTAAGAAGCTCGAGGAATACCTGTCTCGGCGGCTAGAGGAGTTCGAGCTTGCGGCACTGATGCTGGATGGCCTTGAGGTGGCCGGACAGACCGTCGTCGTAACTCTCGGTATCACAATAGATGGAACGAAGGTGCCCCTGGGTATATGGCTGGGCTCGACGGAGAACTCTCGGGTGTGCACCGCGATGTTGCAGGACCTTCTCGAGCGAGGCTTGCGCGTCGATGAGTCGATTCTCTGCGTAGTGGACGGAGGCAAAGGCATCCGCAAGGCACTCGTCGACGTTTTGGGGGACCTCGCGGTCATCCAAAGGTGCCAGATCCATAAACTCCGGAATCTTCGCTCGTACCTTCCCAAGTCTCGTCACGCCTACGTGCTCCAGACGATGAAGGATGACCTTGCCCAGGAAAAGTGGACAGGTTGATTATCTCGCATGAGCCGTTTTGAGGTCATGAATCCGTTCGAACACCATTGGGCTGTTGTAATCGAGTGACGAGTGGAGTCGATACGGATTGTAGAACCCCTCGATGTAGCTCGCGACCGCGTCTTTGGCCATACGTCGTGTTGGCCAACTACACCGGTGGAGGAGCTCGGGCTTGAGCGTGCCTAAGAAGCTCTCGGTCACGGCGTTGTCCCAGCAATCACCCTTGCGGCTCATCGAGCACACGATGCCGTACTCATCGAGCACGGCCTGGTAGGTCGCAGCCGCGTATTGAGTACCACGGTCTGAATGATGCACCAAGCCACTTTCCGGCAGGCGGCGCCCCAAGGCCATGTGAAGCGCCTCGAGAGCAAGCTCCGCGCGCAGGTGGGGCTGCATCGCCCAGCCTACGACACGACGCGAGAACAGATCGAGGATGACCGCCAAGTAGAGCCAGCCTTCCCAAGTCCGGATGTAGGTTATGTCCGTCACCCAGAACTGGTTCGGTCGTTCGGCTTCGAAGTTCCGGCCGAGCACGTTGGGTGCGATGGGGCGATCGTGCTTGCTGTCGGTCGTGCGGCGAAAACGCTTGCTGGGCAGACCCTGCAGGCCCATCTCACGCATCAGCCGTGCCACTCGCTGCTTGCCTACCTCGACGTTCTCCCCGTCAAGCTGGCGACGTACACGCTCCCTGCCGTAGGTACCACGGCTATGGGCGTGGATCGCTTGGATGCGCAGCTTCAGCTTCCCATCCTCACACTGTCGCTTGCTGGGCGCGCGCTTCATCTGAGCGTAGTAGCCGCTGGTCGATACCCTCAGAACTCGGCACATCACCCGCACCGGGTAGTTGGCCCGCTCCGCGTGAATGAATTTGAATCTCATTCGCTTTCCTTCGCGAAGAAGGCCGCCGCCTTTTTTAATATTTCTCGCTCTTGCTCCAACGTACGCACTCGACGCCGTAGCGAACGGAGCTCATCACGTTCCGCCGTCGTCAGAGCCTCGCGTGGACCTTCACCGTGATCAACTTTGTATTGTTTCACCCAGTTTCGAAGGGCCGATTCCGTCAGGTCCAGTTCCTTAGCGACCTGGCCGATGCTGCCCTCGCCCTCCCTGAACAGCCGGACCGCTTCCTTCTTGAACTCCCCCGTGAACTTCCTGCGTCGTCGTTCTCCCATGGACGCCTCCAGGCGCATTGTCGCGCCTCGGTTGATGTCCACAAAACCCGGGCAGGGTCAGAAGCCTACAAGTGCAAGAGTGCCGACAAGGCGCGCAAGCGACTTCAGGCATTGGTGTCGTGGCTCGAGCGAAACGGCTACGACGAAGCTGCCGGAAGCCTTCGTGAAGGGATGGAAGAGACACTCACGGTCGTGAAGCTCGCGCTGCCCGCCTTACTTCGCCAGTCTCTTGCCACGACGAACGCCATTGAGAATCTCAACGGAACCATTCGCAGAGTATCGAGAAACGTCAAGCGTTGGTAGAGTCCTTCCATGGTTCGCCGATGGACCGCTCTTGGCGTCGTCACCGCGCAGAAAAAGTTCCGGCGTATCAAAGGCTATCGCCATATGGGCGCTCTCGTTCACGCGCTTAGAAGCAAACAGAAATCTCTTGACAGCGATGAGTTTGACTGCCTAAGAGTATTCACAGGTGCCGCCGCTACCCGACCAAATTCAACAGCGGCCGGGACATCCCCTCCCACCATCGGATGGTGCACAGCAGCTTGATCGGAGTGAAAGGAAAGGCTCCGGATCGACTCGAGTGGCGACTGCCGCGGCTCATGGAGGAAGCGCTCCTTCACTCGGACCGCGAGACGGACGTTCGCGCCCGGTCAGTCGATGCAGCTACGGCCGCTGCGGCTGAAACGTCATGGCCCGCGGCCGGATCTGCCGCTTCCTAGCTCACACGCTGTCAATTCGACGGAGTCCTCGGGGTGGAGTAGTGTGTCTCTTTTCGCCTTTGGCGGGTGCGCAGTCAGATTTTCGACTGGCGGGAGCGGTGATCCCCTCAGTCCTGCCGTCAACCAGGCGTTTGTGTCCGGGCCTTCGGCGGTCCGCTACCGAGGACTGTTACCAAGCCCGAATTCATAAAGTAAGTGCAACACAGCTCCCGGATGAGGTGACCTGGAATGTGCCACGATTCCTCAAACAACCAAGAATGGGGACTCGCTAATGACTTATTACCAAATCACCTCGGAAGAACGATACACCATCGCGGCGCTGCGACGGGAGGGATTTTGCTCGGCCGAGATTGCGCGGCGCCTGGGGTGCCACCGGAGCACAATCTCGAGAGAGGTCAGGAGGAACAGCTCACGTAGTGATGGATGCTACCGGCCGAGCAAGGCCATCGAGAAAACGAACGGACGACGATCGCGGTCTCGCCGGAACCAGTACTTCACAAAGGCCGACTTTGCCCTGGTGGAGAAGAAGCTTAAGGCTGACTGGAGCCCAGAGCAGATCTCCGGCCACCTGCGCCTTCACGGCGAGCTCTCGATCAGCCACGAGACGATCTACACCCACGTCTGGCGGGACAAGGAGGCCGGAGGACATCTATACCGCCACCTTCGATGCTCGCCCAAACCTAGACGCAAGCGCCACAACAGCTATGACAGCCGAGGCCACCTGGCCGGGAAGCGTCATATCTCCGAGCGGCCGCCTTGTGTCGACAAGCGCAGTGCCGTTGGCCACTGGGAGATCGACACCGTGGTAGGAAAAGGCGCGCCGGACTGCGTAACCACGCTCGTGGAACGAAAGACGGGCTATGCGCTGATCGGCAAGCTGTCCGACCGCACCATGTTCAGCACTAGTCAGCGAACGAAGATGTTGCTCCGGCGGGTGCCGGAGCAGGTCAAGACGATCACCGCGGACAATGGTACGGAGTTCCACGACTACGAATCCGTCGAGGAAGCGACCGGCGTCAAGTTCTACTTCGCAACTCCCTATCACTCATGGGAGAGAGGCAGCAACGAGAACTTCAATAGCCTGCTACGACAATACCTGCCGAAGCGCACCAGCCAAGCAGCGCTCACGCAACGCGACTGCGATCGTATCGCAAACAAGCTCAACTCACGGCCCCGCAAGAGACTCGGCTACCGCACACCGGAGGAACGTTTCCATGGGCTCTAACGAATGGTGCGCTTCAAACTTGAAGTCACAGGCGGACGAGTGCCCTCGACAGTCCCGTCGAAGCCGAGGGCGTCGAAGCCAGCAGGCACATCGTCGGGACTCCGGGATGGATCAGCCGTCGACCTCGACCTCCACGTCTCGAACGCGTACTCGCGAATGGCGCAGTCCTGATCCGATGTGTGGAGCGGTCTCTTGGAACCGGTCATATCGCGTACGGAATTCCCCGCCTCCCCGTAGCTCCACCAGCCGGGCCAAACCGCCGCGTGCACCTCTTCCCCTTTTGTCGCCATGGCCGCCTTCAACAAAGTCATGTGATTCTCGAAGCAGATCAGTCCACCGAGTCGACCGAAGTACGTGTCGAACACCCGGAGGTCGGAGGCGTCTCCGCGCCCCCAGAAAAACCGCTCTTGATGGGTGGGCATGAGCTTGCGGTGTCTTCCCAGGATCTGTCCGTCGCGCCCAATGACAGCAACGTGTTGTACAAAGTGGCCGATCCCTGCCGATCGTCTCGCTCATTGAGCCCGATGACCGCCACCAACCCGGCCTCGGCAGCCGCACGACATAGAAGATCGGTCTCGGGACCCGGTATGTCGACGGCTGCTCGTAGAAATCGACGACCGTCTCTTTCCAGAGAGCCGCCGATTCGGGTGAGGTATAGCCGAAGTTGTTACGCCAGTAAGGATAAGTAGGTATGCCGGTCTCGGGCGTGACGAGGAGCTCTACGCCTTGCCGTCCCGCCTCCAACATGGTCTCGGCGTATTTCTCCACGGTCTCGCGCTTTTTCATGAAAACGGGCGTAATCTGTGCGGCGGCGACCTTGAGGGGGCGCTTGCTAGACATGATTTACTCGTAGTCTTCTATTGGCGGGCAGGTACACATCAAGTTTCGGTCGCCGTAGGCGTTATCGATCCGAGCCACCGGCGGCCAGAACTTGTGCTCTCGCACCCAGGGAGCCGGAAAGGCGGCTTGCTCGCGGCTGTAAGGACGGCTCCAGACGTCCGCGGTCACCACGTGTGCGGTGTGCGGGGCGTTCTTCAGAACGTTGTTCTCGCGATCCGCTCGGCCTTCTTCGATCTCTCGGATCTCGTTGCGAATCCCAATGAGAGCATCGCAGTAGCGATCGAGCTCGGACTTGGACTCGCTCTCGGTCGGCTCGACCATCAAAGTTCCCGCGACAGGCCAAGACATGGTGGGAGCGTGGAACCCATAGTCCATGAGTCGTTTTGCGATGTCCTCGACCTCGATACCGGCGCTCTTCTTGAAAGGACGGCCATCGAGAATGAACTCGTGAGCCACGCGCCCGTTCTTTCCGGTGTAGAGAATCCCGTAGTGGCCTTCGAGGCGCTTCGCCATGTAGTTCGCATTGAGAATGGCAACCTCGGTCGCTTTGGTGAGCCCTTTCGCCCCCATGAGCGCGATGAACGCCCAGGAGATCGGAAGGATGCTCGGGCTTCCGTAGGGCGCTTCCGAAACCGGTCCAATGGCTTGCTCGCCTCCCATTGCCGCCAAAGGATGCCCGGGGAGAAACGGCGCGAGGTGCTCGGCGACACAGATCGGCCCCATGCCCGGTCCCCCACCTCCGTGCGGGATGCAAAACGTCTTGTGGAGGTTGAGATGACAGACATCCGCGCCCATGTCACCCGGTCGGGTAAGCCCAACCTGAGCGTTCATGTTGGCGCCGTCCAAGTAGACCTGTCCGCCATGGGTGTGGACGATCTCGCAAATCCTCTGAATCCCCTCTTCGAAGACACCGTGCGTCGAAGGGTAGGTGATCATCAAAGCCCCGAGTGATTCACTGTGCTCGGCAGCCTTCGCCTCCAGATCGTCAACATCAATGTTGCCCCGCGCATCGCAGACCACCGCGACGACTTTGAATCCCGCCATCACCGCACTCGCGGGGTTCGTGCCGTGCGCCGACACCGGTATCAAGCAAACGTTACGCCCACCCTCGCCCAGGCTTTGGTGATAGGCGTGAATGACCAAGAGGCCCCCGTACTCTCCTTGCGATCCGGCGTTCGGCTGCAGCGAGACGCCACCGAGTCCGGCGATCTCACCGAGCCACTTTTCGAGCTGTGCGAAGAGCTCTTGGTAGCCCTCGGTTTGATCCGCAGGGGCGAAGGGGTGGAGAGCGGCAAAGCCAGGCCACGTGATCGGCGTCATCTCCGTCGTCGCATTCAACTTCATGGTGCACGAGCCAAGAGGAATCATCGAAGTGGTCATGGACAGGTCGCGTGCCTCGAGTCGATGCATGTACCGCAACAACTCGTGCTCCGAGTGATACCGGTGAAAAGCCTCGTGAGTCATGAAAGGGCTGGTGCGGGCGAGAGGCAACGGAATCTCGGAATTCATCTCGTCCGCCAACTCCTCGACGGTGAAGGAAACCGAAGCAGAACCTGAGAAGACTTCTAGCAAGGCCTTCACGTCATCGGCGGTCGTCGTTTCATCGAGCGACACCCCGACCGATCCGTCCTCGAGCTCCCGGAGGTTCATCCCGTGCGAGCGAGCGTTACGATGAACGGCTTCGGCACCATCCGCAGGAAGTCTCACTTTCAACGTATCGAAGAAGAGCTCGCGGCCCACGTCGAGCTTCAGCCGCTCGAGGCCACGTGCGAGCGCCGCGGTGAGACCGTGGACGCGCCGCGCGATCGCGAGCAGTCCTTCGGGTCCGTGATAGACCGCGTACATGCTCGCCAGAATCGCGGGAAGCACCTGTGCGGTGCAGATGTTGCTGGTGGCGCGGTCTCGCCGGATGTGCTGCTCGCGCGTCTGGAGCGCCAAGCGGTAGGCCGGTCTACCCTCCGCGTCCTGCGAGACACCGACGATCCGCCCCGGAACACGCCGAGCGTGCTTCTCTCGAGTTGCCAAGAAGGCCGCGTGAGGACCGCCGAAACCGAGCGGCACGCCGAAGCGTTGCGTCGAGCCGACCGCGATGTCGGCTCCGCATTCTCCCGGCGGGAGAAGCAGGGTGAGTGCCAAGAGATCCGTCGCCACCGCCACCGTGGCGCCGCCCGCGTGCGCGCGCGCGATCGCGTCGCTGGGATCGCGAACCACCCCGTCCGTACCTGGGTACTGCAGGAGCACGCCGAAGAGATCGGCGTCTGCGAAATCGGCTGCCCGCGGCGACCCCACCTGGATGCGGATTCCGAGGGGTTGCGCGCGCGTTTCCAGAACCGCGATGGTCTGCGGATGACAGTCCTCCGAGACGAAGAAGACTTTCCGCTTTGTCCCTTCTGCCCCGTGGATGGCCAGGCACATGCTCATGGCTTCGGCCGCCGCGGTGGACTCGTCTAGTAACGAAGCGTTGGCAAGTGGCAGGCCGGTCAGATCGGCGACCATGGTTTGGAAATTGAGAAGCGCTTCTAAACGTCCCTGGGCTATCTCCGACTGATAGGGTGTGTACTGCGTATACCAGCCCGGGTTCTCCAGGATATTGCGCTGGATGACGGGGGGTGTGATGCAGTCGTGGTAACCCATGCCCTGGAAGGAGCGAAAGACTCGATTACGCTCCGCAAGCTGTCGCAACGCGTCGATGAGCTCCCGCTCGCCGCGGGCTTCGGGAATGTCGATGGAGCTCCGCAGACGGATGCTCTCCGGGATGGTGGCATCGATCAGCTCATCGAGAGAGGAGATGCCCAACGTCCCGAGCATCGTTGCGATGTCCTCGTCACTGGGCCCGATGTGCCGGCGCGGAAAGGTATCGCTCTCACTCATCTTGGGCAGGCCTTTCGTGTTAGGTGTTTTGATCATCTTGACCGCCTGGACCGCCCTTCAATCGCTTCCTTCCTTTTCGATGTGCTCCTGGTACTGGGAGGCGGTAAGCAGCTTTCCGAGCTCGGTCGCATCATCGACGCGGAGGACGATCAGCCAGGACTTGCCGTGAGGATCCTTGTTTACCTCCTCCGGCGATCCCACCACGTCTTGGTTGACGTCCATGACCTCGCCACCGACGGGGCAGAAGAGCTCGGAGACCGCCTTGACCGACTCGATGGTGCCGAAGACGCCGTTGGCTTTGAACTTCTTTCCCACCTCGGGCAGTTCGACATAGACGACATCCCCGAGCTGCCTCTGGGCGTGGTCCGTAATGCCGACGGTTCCACGGTCGCCTTCCATCTTGATCCACTCGTGCTCTGGGGAGTATTGGCGATCATCAGGGTACATGTGCGTCTCCAGTCGGGCACTCGCCGCGCTCACATCAATGTATTCTAGCGCTCCCCGCCGTGCCAGCAGGCACTTTCTTCCTCTTGTAGAACGGGGTTGGAACCACACGGGCCTTGACGTGACGGCCGCGGACGTCGATTTCGAGCTCACTTCCAGGCGACCAAGCAGAAGGAGGCAAATAACAAAGCCCGATCGCTTTCTTCAGATAGGGCGCGAAGCTGCCGCTGGTCACGTCTCCCTCGAACTCGCCGCCAACCAGGACGGGATACCCGCTCCGGGCAATCCCGCGGTCGGCCATCTCGAAACCCACCAGCTTCCTCGAGATCCCCGCTTCTTTTTGCCGTGCCAAAACGTCGCGCCCGAGAAAGTCCCCCTTGTCGAACTTCACGAGCCAAGCGAGATCCGCCTCCAGCACGGTGTGCTCTTCGTCGATGTCGTTTCCATAGAGCGCCATCTTGGCTTCGAGACGCAGAGTATCGCGCGCGCCCAATCCCACGGGTCTCAGCCCGTGAGACCCACCCACGTCCAGGAGGCGGCGCCAGATCGCTTCCGCCGTTTCCGCTTGGACCAGAAGCTCGAAGCCGTCTTCACCGGTGTAGCCGGTCCGGCAAATGATAGCCTCTTGCCCGGCAACCTCTCCCTTGACGAAGTGGTAATTCTTCAACTCTTCCAGCACGGCCGCCTGCGTGAGAGCACCGAGGATGTCCTGGGCGCGCGGTCCTTGAAGCGCCATGAGGGCGTATCGATCGCTCACGTCCGTGACCTCACCCTCGCCGTCGCGATGCGACTCGATCCAGTCAAGATCCTTCTCGATGTTCGCGGCGTTGACCACGGCCAGGTAGCTGGAATCTCCCAACCGATAAATGATCAGGTCGTCGATGAAGCATCCCTTCGGCGTGGTGAGGGCGGAGTACTGCGCCTTCCCGACCGTGAGTCGGGACACATCGTTGGGCGTCAACCGCTGGAGGAGCCCGAGTGCCCCCGCCCCCTCGATCAGGAGCTCGCCCATGTGACTCACGTCGAAGAGTCCAGCCGCGTTGCGAACCGCGAGGTGCTCGGCTACGACCGCACCATAGTCCACCGGCATTTCCCAGCCGGCGAAGTCCACGAGCCGTGCATTGAGTTCTCGATGAACGGAGTTGAGTGGCGTTCTCTTAGGTGACACCATCGCGAGCCCTATGGTAGGGTGCCATCCTATCAGAGTGGTCAACGGGGTTCGCGCCGTCCATTTCACTGCCTCTATGGTACGGATGTCGAGGGAACGGCTCTTGCTGCCATGACGAGAGCCTCTTATAATAGAGTCGGTTAGGGCGTTTCCCTACAACTAGCCAACCGGCACTATGGCCAAGACCAAGACTAGCCAAGCCTACGTCGTTCGTTGCTGGAACTGTCTGAACGACTTCGAAGCCATCGAAGCGGTTTGGTGTAACTGCGATCCCCGGAAGCCCACCAGGCTCTGCCCTTTCTGCCTGCAGTGCTTCTGTCCCTCCGACGACGACTACAAGCGCGGGTTTTGGGCGCTGGCTCCGGACTCGCTCAAGGAAGAGGTGGCGATTCTGGAGCGCAGCCAAGATCGGCTGGGCAAGATCCTCATTCGAAACCAGAAGCTCACGACCCCCGAGCTCCTGCGTGCCCTGGTGGAGCAGAAACGAACCGGGGACCTGCTAGGCAAGATCCTGGAAAAAAACGGCTGGGTCAGCGCGAGCGACATAGACGACGCACTCCGCTACCAGGGCTACAAGCCGCTGGTGGACGTCGACGGCGCGGAAGTTCAAGCGAACCCAGCGGTCAGCGAGTCCACCTCTCCCCAGGAAACTCTGACTTATCTCCTGACCATCGGTGCGAAGAAGGGCGCTTCCGACATCCACATCGAGCCCAGCGAAGACGAGGTCGGGGTCAAGTTCCGAATCGACGGCTACTTCTACAAGCTCAAGCCCCTTCCCCGAGGCTCGCTGAAACCCTTGGCAGCCAAGATCGGCTCTCTGTTCCGCCTCGACCCAGCCCGCGAGGGCGTACCTCAAAAAGGAAGGGCGGTCACCCAGCTCATGGAGCGTGAGTACGATCTCTTGGCACAGACGCTGCCGACCCAGAGGGGGATCAGCACGACTATCAAGCTCGTCGATCGCCGCTTCTTCCTCAAGAACTTCACGGCACTAGGATTGACTCCCGCCAATCAGCTCTTCCTGGTTCGTGCCATGGATGCTCCCGCGGACCTGATACTGGTCTCTTCGCCTCCTTTCAACGGCGCCATGACGACGTGTTACTCGCTCATGGATCATCTCGCCAAATCGGAGCGCAAGGTCGTGAGTCTCGAGCCATCCATCCAGTGGCAGGTGCCCTACGTCAACCAGATCGAAGTGAACGACGATCGCGGGTTCGGATTCCAAGAAGCACTACGCTCTCTGACGACCGTGAAGCCGGATGTTCTGTTCGCGCTGGATCTGTCGGACAAAGCCATGGCCAGCCAAGTCTGCCAGCTCGCTACCTCAGTGCTAGTCATCGCCACCCTGCCCGCATTCAGCTCGGTCGAGGCGTTATGGCGGCTCTACGAATACGGCGTCCCACCGTCCGTCATCAGCCGATCGCTCAATCTGGTATTGAACCAGCGGCTGGTCCGCCGCATCTGCACGAATTGTCGCGAGGGCGGCGACCCCGCCGATCCGAACAAGCTCGCTCCACACGGAATCACTGGGGAGGAGGCTGCCGGCTTGAGACTGTATCGAGGCAAGGGTTGCCCCACCTGCAACCGTATCGGCTATCGACAACGCAAAGGCATCTTCGAGACCATGATCATCGACGACGAGATGAGGGAGCTTCTCTCGTCGCGGCCCTCCCTTCCCGAAATCGAGGCCGCCGCAGAAATATCCGGGATGGAAACTCTTCGCGAACGGTGTCTCCACGACGTGACGGACGGAGCGACTTCCATCGACGAGTTCATTCGCTGGAGGCTCTGAGCCGGTGAAAATTGCATTCATCGGCACCCACGGTGTCGGCAAGACGACTCTCTGCTACCATCTTGCGGGAATTCTCAAGAAGAAACTCGGCAGCGTCGACATCGTCAAAGAGGTAGCCCGCGCCTGTCCGCTGCCGATCAATCGCCAGACCACCCTTGCCGCACAGTCCTGGATTCTCCATTCGCAGATCGCAATGGAGATCGTCTCCCAGGATCAGAATGACAACGTGATCTGCGACCGCAGCGTCCTGGACAACTACGCCTACCTGGTGCACGCCGAGGGAGGCCACCCACTACTCGACCAGCTGGTTACCTACTGGATGGCGACCTACGACTACCTCTTCAAGGTCCCGGTAGGGCTCGTTCTTCAGAAAGACGGTGTGCGGGACGCGGATACAGAGTTTCAGCTCGCCATCGATCGACTCGTCGATCAGATGCTCCAGGAGCGGGGGTTGCGTTACTACCACCTATCGGGAAGCAATCGCGAGATATGGATCGCCTTCGTGATGAGCGTCGTGGAGCGAGAAGGCCGCACCGCCCCATCCACCTCCCGACAAATGCCCCTGCCCATTCAGGGAGACCGCTCCTAGGCCGCCTAGCCGTGCCTGGCGAGCTTTACAAAACTTTACACAGCCGACAAACTTCCGAAAACGGGCGTGGCTAACTTTGGGGTGAGGATCGCAATGGAGCGAGACCTCGCGAACAAAGGAGCCACACGATGAATCTCAACAATAGCGAAGACGTTCGATCCAAAGAAGGCACGGGCCGCTCGAGGAAATTCCGGGTCGGTATCCTTCTGATCGTGCTCGTTGGCTCGGTTCTGGCCGGCGGGGCGATCGTCTCGACTCGAGCGGCCGGATGGTCGCACGGCGGCCGCGGCCACCACGAGCAGTTCAGTCACGACCCCGAGCTCGCGCGCGAGCGCGCGGAGTTCGCGGCTTCCTGGGTGCTTGGCCGGATCGATGCCACCGACGAGCAACAGGAGCAAGTGAAGGCCATCATCGGACGCTCGGTGGACGACCTCACGGCGCTGGCAGAGCAGCACCGGCAGAGCCGAGAGGCGTGGGTCGCCGAGCTATCCAAGCCAACCATCGACTTGCACGGCGTTGGAGCAGCTTCGGCAGAACGGGCTCGAAACAGCCGATGCCGCGAGCGTGCGTCTCGTGGAAGCACTCGCCGATGCCGCGGAAGCACTGACGCCCGAGCAGCGTACCGAGCTCATAGAGATGGCCGAGCGCTTTCACAACCGCTAGCGCGGGGCGTGATGCTCCCGCGGGTTTGGAGAGCAGGAGAGTCAAGACGTGGCAAAACGCATCTTGATGATCGAGGATGACGAGGGCTTGTCGGAGATGGTCGGCGAGTATCTCGGCAAACGGGGCATCGAAGTCATCGCGAAGCCGGACGCGAAGTCGGGGCTTAAGCTTCTCGGGCGAGGTGACTTCGATGCCCTCATTCTCGACGTCATGCTCCCCGATCTGGACGGATTCGAAGTCTGCCGCCGCGTACGGGCCGAGTCGAACATCCCGATCCTGATGCTCACCGCTCGGGGCGAAGACACGGATCGCATCGTCGGGCTCGAGCTCGGGGCCGACGATTACCTCCCCAAGCCCTTCAACCCCCGCGAGCTACTCGCTCGCCTGCGGGCCATTTTGCGCCGTAGTGCCACTCCAAAGACGTCCTCACGATTCCTTCGCTTCGGCCGATTGGAGATCGATCGGGACGCGCGGACCGTTCGCGTCGAAGGCGAGGAAAATCTCTAACGGGTCATCAGTTCGATCTGCTGAGCGCGCTCGCCGAGAACGCGGGGCGGGTCCTGTCGCGGGAAGCGCTGATGAATCATCTCCGTGGCCACGGCCTGGATGCCTTCGATCGGAGCATCGACGTTCACATCTCTCGCATCCGCGCCGCCATCGAAGACGACCCCAGACGACCTCGGCGCGTGATCACCGTGCGGGGTGCCGGATACGTCTTTGCTCGAAAACAGGACGACGACTCTGGAGCCTGACGAATATATGAAGCGCCGACTCTATCTGCAAGTCTATCTCGCGTTCGTAGGCATCCTGCTCCTCCTCGGAGTTCTCATCAGCCTCGCTTGGTATTTCGTGCCTCCCAGTGGCCGCGATCTCATGTTGTTCGATGGCATCGCAGCGCTGGCGGCCGAAGTGCTTCCCGAAACCGATGCGCCCGTCGCGGAGCTCCAAGCGACGCTCGAGCGGCTCGGCAATCGCTTTTCCGCTCACCTTGCAGTCCACGACGCCCAGGGGCGGCTCCTGGCTCCCGTCGGGGAGTCGCTGCCGGCACCTTCACCGGAACGGGCGCGAAGCGGTTGGATCCATAGTCGCGGCGCCGGAGGGGCCGCCGCTTTCCGTCTTCCGGACGGTCGTTAATCTTCACAACACGCTCGAGAACTTGATGATGATGTCGGAGGCAGAAGATCAGGACATCGTCAACGAGCTGATCGCCAACAAGGACAATCGGATTCTCGATTATCAGTTTTTCGTGCCCGGCGGAGGGCCTCACCCCCTGTCCACTCCGGAGCAGATCCTTGTCGTGGGCCAGGAGTACCGACCTCCTTTCTACGGCCACGTGTTCATGTTGGGCATGAAGGACCATCTGATCTCGCCCTTCACCACCGGCTATGAGGGGACGGCGATCGAAAGTCTTTACCCGAGCAACAAGGCTCGTACCAATTCGTTGAGCGATCGCTGCCCAAGGGGGCCATCGATCTCGAGCTTTCTACTCCGCGCTTGCTTTTCAACAGTATCCGACGCGTCCAGGAACGCGAGTGGGTACTGGCGCAGCTCGGCTCGTTGGACACGGTCCTCTCCTCGGCACCCGAAGCGCTGGACAACTTTCTCACCGCGACCAAACCCGAGCCGAGCGCCGGCGAGGTGCTGCGACTCGTCGATGGTGTGAAATCCATCAAGCAGATCGGGGCCATCTCGGCCCTGGACGAGTTCGAAGTGTGCAAGATCCTGGCTGCCGCCATCCAGATCGGGGCTATTACAAAAGCTTCGTCCGAGGCTGCCGACGCGGCACCACCCCTGGACCTTGGAACCCCGGCCGCTCCACCCGCGCCGGCTCCCGACGCCGGACTACCTTTCTCGGAAGACGCGGTGGCCGCAACCACGGCGCTCAATATCGGAGAGGGAGGCATGAAGCCGCCCGCCGCAGAAGGGCTCCCACAGAGCCCGGTTCCGCTGAACGAGGCGGAGAAGATCGCCTCGCCGGAGAATCGACCGGCAGCGGACTTCGTGTTCGACGAAACTCCAATTACTGCCCCCAGCGAAGAAAGGCGGATGCCGCGACCGCGCAACATGAGGCGGGGCGGTGTCGGAGGTGTCGGAAACAAGAAGGTCCTGTTGGCACTGCTCGCGCTTATCCTGTTCGGCGGAGGCGGCGCGGCATACTATTTCCTTTGGCCGCAAGGCTCATCGGAAGGAGCCAACGGGAATTCCGGTACTTCTGGCAGTAGCGCTGGTGGTACTTTGGATAGCCCTTCGGACACGACCGCAAGCATCGTGCCTGACACAACGGACACCGCCGAGCCGGCTCCCGACACGCCATCCGACGACGAAGAATCCGGAGCAACCGAACCTCCGCCGTCGACTACGGCACCTCCGACTACGGCACCTCCGACCACGGCTCCCCCGACGACCGGCCCGACACCGACGAGTCCATCCGATACACCCCCAGTGTGCACGCCGACGACCGTCTCGCCGACCCGTCCCACGGGCCGACCGATGGCTCAGGGCGCACAGCAGCTCCGCAGCGGGAACTACCCGCAGGCCGCCGCGACCTTTCCTCAGCCATCTACGGAGCGTCGGTGCGGACAGGTTCACGATTGCGGTGGGTGTCTTCTGTGACACGAGCAACGTCGGCCGCGTGGTGAACAGCTCCGGAGGCGCCGAAGAGCTAATCGTCCTCGCCTTCGACAACCGGGGGCGTTCTTGTTACCGTGTTTTTTGGGGGGTTTTCGACTCGCGTTTGGAAGCGGAACGAGCGGTGGGAACCGTTCCCGCTGGGGTGCTCGCCCGGGACTCGGCACCGGTCCCGACGGAGAAGGCCCGTCTGGTCTACTTCGAGTCGCTGGCTGTCACACAGTATCTCGTCGATAGGAAGGGAAGACAGGCGCTCAACCAGCTCCTGGTTTTGCTGGCGCGACGTTACACGATGAACGACTCCCTGAACAAAATCATCGGCCTCGACTATCAGGAGTTCCAGATCGCGTGGGAAGCGGATCTGAGCCGCTACCGGCCGACGACGAGAGAAGCCCGCTGACCGTCCACCCGTAGCTCGTTACCGCTCTGGCCAAATCCCGATTTCCAGATAGTATCGGATGGCGCCGGGATGAAACGGCGTTCCGGTTTCGCGTACCACATTGTCCGGGCGGATGAACCGGCCGGCGGCGTGTCGCTCGACGACGCGTTCTCGGTTCTCGTAGATCGTGCGGGTAATGGCGTAGGCAAGCTCTTCGTCCATTTGGGCGCGGACGATCAGGTGCATGGAGCCACAGCTCACCGTGGATATCTCCTCATCCTGACCGGCATAGGTCCCCGCGGGAATGGAAACGGGAAAATAGAAAGGATAATCCGCGACGAGGCTCGCCTTCGCCTCATCGTCGAGCGGCAGGAACCGAATGTCCTGAGAGGTCGTCGCCTGCACGATAGACGCGGTGGGAACGGCCCCACCCAGAAACGCCGCCTGGGCCGAGCCATCGGCGAGCATATCCACCGCCCGAGCCTGGGTGTTGTAGAGCGGCGTGAAATCCTGGTAAGACAAACCGTGGGCGGTGAGAATCGGCCGGAGGATGAACTCCCAACCCGCGCCCGCCACTCCCACGACCACCCGCTCTCCCTCGAGATCGCCGATGGTCTCGATGCCGGCGCTCTCCGGCGTAACGAAGACCATCGCGTTGGGAGCGAGCGTCATCAGACTCATCATCGGGTAGGGTCGATCCCAACCCTCCGTCCCGTTCACTGCGAAGTACGTGATACCGGAGTTCGCGAGGGACAGCTCGAGCTCGCCGTTGTCGAGACGGCGAATGTTCTCTAGAGAGCCCTTCGTCCCCTCCGCAGTCACGACCCACTGAACATCCCCCTGAACATCCCCCCGTGGCGACCAAGAAGATCAGCAAGAGCACCGCCCACGATGAAGAACGAGCCGCCCGGCGGGGCCGATCCGATACTGAGAAACGTACGATCGTCGTTCTCGTCGACGGACCCGCCACCGCACGTGCAAAGCGACAGGCCCATAACCAGAGCGAAAAGAAAGGAGCGCGTTTGCAAGGAAATGGCCCGTCGCCCGTTCGTTTCCATGCTCTCTAACGCCGAGCGGCGAGCTCTTGCGACCCGGCGGGAAACATTTATTCGGATAGTCGGCGCGGCGACCCGCCGCTCGCCAGGCGGCGCTCCTCGGCGGGCTCGAGTCTGGTAACGAGCTCTCCCATTCTCTGCTTGAATGCTTCCATGTACTCCGCGGCAACCGGGGGACCGGGAGGAAAGATCTGCGTGAGAGGGTTCACCGGCTTTCCGTAGCGGATGAGCCGGAAGTCTAGGTGGGGCCCGGTCACGAGTCCCGTCGCACCCACGTAGCTGATTAGCTGCTTTTGCTGGACGCGGTGCCCGACTCGCAGTCCCTTCGCGTAGCGCGAGAGGTGAAGATATTTGGACTCGTAGCCCATGGCGTGGCGAATGCTGACCATGCGGCCATTGCCTCTCGACGACGAGATGCCGGTCACCGTTCCCGCGGCAACCGTGTGAACGGGTGTTCCGGTGGGGGCGGCGTAGTCCACGCCGAGATGCGGCCGGCGGGTACCGGTTACGGGATGGAGGCGGCTATAGGAGAACCGCGAGCTGATTCGCCGGAATTCCAGAGGCGTCTTGAGGAACGCTTTCTTCATCGACTTCCCTTCCGGGTCGTAGAATCCCTTTTTCCCGGTCGCGTCGGTGAAGAGGAAGGCGGAGAGCGAGGTGTCGCCAGAAACGTACTTTGCGGCCAGCAAGTCTCCGTAGCCGACGAAGACGTCGTCGCGATACAGTTTTTCGGCCAACACCGAAAACCGATCTCCCTGACGGCTCTGGGTATAGAAATCGAAGTCCCAGGCGAATACTTCCGCAAAGGCGATCACTAGCGCGGCCGACTCTCCCAAAGATTCCATGCTGGCGAAGAGACTGCCTTTGAGCACACCGTGACGCGCTACCTCTTGGTGTTCGATGACGATAGAGAGTTGACCAGCGACCCAGCCGTCTCCTTCAGGGCGAGCCTCGTAGGTCTCGAGCAAACCGCGGTTGACCCGAACGGACTCCAAGCCGCCGGTATTGGCATAACGGATCTCGACTTCGTCTCCCGGTCGCAAGTGGCGAAGGTTCAAGTGCGGCGCGAGGGCTTCCGAAACCTCGTGCACCTGGATGGCAGAAAACCCATTGCGGTAGAGCAGCTCCGCCAGCGTTTCCCCCCGACCGATCCGATCGGGAATGGCGAGCCAAGGTTCATCGGCATCGGGACTTGTTGGAGCCAAGTCCACCGGAACGGTGAGCTCCTGGGTCGCGACGATCGGCTGGATTGACGGCATGGCGGGGAGCGCCAGCTGCTGCCATGCCATGACCGCGAAGAGACCGATTCCGTAGAGCCCGAGCGAAGCGAACGAGAAGCGACTCAGCACGACGAGTGCCTTCCTCACGCGCGACCTCCGACGCCTCCTCCTCAAGAACGTCCTCCTGAGCTTGGTGCCGTGGCCGACCCGGAACGTCCACGGACTCCGTAAAATTCCAGGCTCCGCTCGATACCCTCACGGAGAGAAACTCGTGGCTGATAACCCAGCTCGTCGACAGCCAGGCCGATATCCGCCTGGGAATGAGGCACGTCGCCCGCTCGCTTCGCCTCGTAGACCGGCTCCAGATTGGATCCCGACACCGTCGCCATGACCTTCCATAGCTCGTTCAAAGAGGTGCGCTCGCCGCATCCTACGTTGTAGACCCGACCCGCCGCACGCGGCTCGTGACAGGCAGTGAGGTTCATGTCCGCCACGTTCTCCACGTAAGTGAAGTCCCGAGTCTGCTCGCCGTCTCCATAAATGACGGGACGGCTACCGGACGCGATGGCGTCGATAAACCGGCTGACGACACCGGAGTAGTGCGAGCTCGGATCCTGGCGTGGACCGAAGACATTGAAGTAGCGCAGAGCCACCGTCTCCAAACCGTACAGACGATGGAATACCATACAGTACTGCTCGCCGGCCAACTTGGCGACCGCGTATGGCGAAAGAGGCTCGGGCCGCATGTCTTCTCGCTTAGGAAGCTCCTCATTCGCTCCATACACCGAGGATGAAGAGGCGTAAACGAGGCGGCGGACCCCTCGATCCCGCGCGGCACGGAGCAGGACAAGCGTACCGGTGACGTTGGCGGCATGAGACTCGAGCGGTTGGTCGACCGACCGGGGCACCGATGGAATGGCCGCCTCATGAAACACGAAGTCGACGCCGTGAACGGCTTCCTGGACGACCGGCGGATCGCACAAATCGCCCTTCAGGAACTCGATGTCAGTGCGAACCTCCTCCAGGTTGGACTCTCTCCCGGTGGAAAGATTGTCCAACACCCGCACCTTCTCCCCTTTTTCAAGCAGCTGGCGCACGAGACAAGACCCGATGAACCCGGCGCCGCCGGTCACTAGATAGAGCCCCACTCGCCTCCTCGAAAACCCATGGTTTGGTCAGACTGAGCAGTTATCAGTGTAGAGGAGCCGCATGTGACTCGTCAACTGTGACTTACGGCTTCAGGGGGGCCCGAAGCTGTTTCCGTTGGGGCGACCCTATGTTAAGATAATTGCTGGGAAACGCCTTCACCGTCGAATCACCGTCTAATCGGGGAGCTTCTTGTTGCAGGGAAACCTTGACCAGGAAACCCTCGCGGGGGTTATCCGCAACCTGTACATCGACCGCAACAGCGGGATCTTGCATCTCGAGCAGGACGGGGTCACCAAGCGAATCTATTTTAAGAAGGGGTCCATGATCTTCGCCAATTCGGACGTCAACGACGACCGGATCGGCGAGTTCTTGATTCGGAGTGGCTCCATTGATCGCCCCTCCTTCGAGATGGCCTCCAAGGTCGCGAAAGAGACCAAGAAGCGCTTCGGTAAGACCATCGTCGAGATGGGATACATGAGCGCCGAGGACATGCAGTCCCGGGTGACCGAGCAGAATGGAAGCTGGAGCGCCACGAAGACCCCGTCGACGCGGACATCGTGCTGAACCTCTCCACCGCCGACATCATCCTGGAAGGCACCCGACGGATGGATGACATCGATGCCATGCGTCGAGACGTGGGCAACTCCCACGGAAAGTTGCGGCACTCGGAGAATCCCCTCCTGCTCTACCAGAAGATCAGCTTGACTCCCTCCGAAGGGTTCGTGCTGTCGCGCGTGGACGGCGTGTCCACGGTCGCCGATATCGCGGCTATCTCTCCGTTGGGCGAGGAAGAGACTATCCGCTGCATCTACGGCCTAGTCTCGGCGGGAGTGCTCGAGATTCAGGTCGCCGAGCCCGTCGCGCCGGTGACGGAAAGTGAAGAGAAGGTCGATATTCCGATGCCCGAGGCAGAGACCCTGGACCGCGGCGCGGCTGCTCAGCCGAAACCGGCCGGGCCCACCCCTGAAGAGGAGGCGATCCGCAACGATATCTTGGCCCGGCACGCCTCTTTGTCGACCGACACGAACTACGACCTGCTAGGCATCAGCATGAACGCGAACACCGCCGAGCTCAAGAAGGCCTACTACGCCATGGCCAAGAGTACCATCCCGATCGACATCATTCCCCGTTCCTTCACGACGTGCATGGGCAGCTGGAAGAGCTTTTCCTGAAAGTCCAGCAGGCGTACCAGAAACTCTCCGATCCACTGGCCCGCCGCCGCTACGACAGCTCGCTTCGCACGGAAGCGCCGCGCGGCGAGGTACCCGGGCTCGGGCCAACGCCGGGTCCACCGCCGGGAGCGCCCGGCATCCAAGTTCCGGCGGATGGAGAAGAGCCGCGTCCTATGGACAAGATGGCCGAGGCCCAGTATCGAAAGGGCAAAGCGCACTTCTTGGAAACGCGTTTCTTCGACGCCATCCAGTGTTTGCGAGAAGCCGTTCGCCTCGCTCCCGACAAGGGGCACTATCACAAGCTCCTAGCCCAAGCCCTGGTGAAGAATCCTCACTGGAGGAAAGAAGCGGAAGAGCATTTCCAGCAGGCGCTCAAGCCGGATCAATTCGATCCTGAGTGTTTCGTCGGTTGGGGGGAGATATAAGGATGTGTCCCGAGGTCCGTGGAAAAAGAACGGCGCCCTCCACTCCGTCATCAGAGTATCATATCAGGCGGCAACCTCCGCGCGTTCGAGAACCTCGCTCAGACGTTGGTAGCCGTCGATGCGTCGTAGTTGAATCTGGCCAGAGGCGATAAGCCCAAACAGCAAAGCGACCGCGGACTCCTCGCTGGAGAACGACGCTTGGGTTTTCGTCCGGCGTCGAAACTCGCGGTTGAGATTCTCCAGAGCATTGGTCGTTCGAATCGATTTCCACATGGCACGAGGGAATTCGTAGAAGGTCAGCAGCTGATTACCGGCCTCCTCTAGGCTTCGGACGACGGCCGGCGCGAGAGGCGTCCACTTGGCGACGAGCTCGTCATAGGCTTTGCGAGCATCGATCCCGTTCTTGGCGTAGACGATCCGGTTGTAGTCACGCCGGAGCTCACGGCGTGCGTGCGCCGGGCAATGTTCGAGCAAGTCGGCGCGCTTGTGCTCGGTACATCGCTGCAACCGGCACCCCGGCCACTTCTCCAGCGCTTTCGTCAGCCCCTTGTGGCCGTCGCTGATCACTAGCTTGGGAGCCCGGAGTCCTCGAGCCTGGAGTCCCTCCAGCACGGAGCCCCAATGCGTCGAGGTTTCGCTCACCGCCAGACGCAATGACAACAGACGTTTGTGCCCGTCTGGCGCGACCCCGAGCGCGACCAGTACGGGTACGCTGATCACACGTTTCGCCATCCGCACTTTCAGGTGGAAGCCGTCCAGGTAAACGATCGCGTAGACCTCCTCGCTGAGAGCACGGTTCTGCCATTCCTCGAAGCGCTCCTTCAGCCGGCTAACCACGCGAGACACCGCGCTCTTCGATAGGTGCTCCTCACCGAGCAGTGGTTTCAGCGCTTTGCGGATCCGGCGGCTATTCGCGCCCGACAAGTACGTCCCCAAGATCGCCTCGTCGACCTCACGAGTCCGGCGCGCGTACCGGGGCAACAGCTCGCTCCTGAACTCTGTCGTCTCTCCCGTTTCCTCGTCTCGCACGCGGGCTCGTGGCACCCGGAACTCGCGAGTTCCCACCGACGTCGTCACGCGACGGGTTTCGGCTCCGTTGCGATATCCACGGCGGTCTTCCGCACGCTCGTAGCTACCACACCCCAGCGCTTGGTTGACTTCTTCCTCGAGCACGACCTCGATCGCCTCCAGTACCCGCTTACGCAGCCGAAGTTGGACGAACTCCCGGTACTCGCTTACAGACTCCTTCGATATGGTGGTAGGCTTCTTCATGGTGTAATCCTCCTCCTCGCCTTTCCAGGCGTGGTTTCGTTTTGCTTAACCGGAGGTTACGCCATTCTTATTTCCACGGGAAGCGGGACGGATCCGAGATATATGAACACGCCGGGCATGTCGAGTCGCGCCCAGAAGATGTTCGCTCAGGCGCTCAACTACGATCCCGCCAACGAGATCGCCCTGGAAAAGCTCGAAGGGAGCAAACCCAAAGGGGCGATGGAAGGCATCAAGGATATGCTGCGCCGAAGGAAAGACAAAGACAAGGAAAAAGAGCCCGAACAGTAGCTCTTGAATTGGCTAGTCGTGCCGCGCGTAAGCGACGATGAGTGATCGAACGGCACCCTGTCACGAACGAGGAACCGCGAGCTGGAGCCCACCATGGCTCGCCGGCTTTGGTGTGCTTTCCGTCCTTCTCTTCTGGGTTCCGTTCTTGGCCCCTGTGATCCAGATAGTGACGCTCGTTCAGTGCATCCGCGCCGCGCGCTGGGGCGTAGCGGAGGCCCGGAGCCTCGCCGTTGGGGTCGGAGGAGCGCTGGCAGGCTTCGCCCTGTTTCTGGCCCGCAGCCATCTGGGGCTTGCCTGAATCCTAGCTCCTTTTGCTCAGAGTGCCGCCACTTCCCGTCGGAGAGATTTAAGGTTTTCACGGAAGAGGCGGTTTTCGGGGGCAAGCTCCAGTGCCTTCTCTAGATGCTCCAGCGCCCGCAAGTGCTCGCCGTTTAAGAAATACACGTTCGAGAGATACTGGTGGGGTAGGAAATGATCAGGCGCCAACCGGGCGGCCTTCTGAAGCAACCGTAGGGCTTTCTTGTATTCTTTTCCTTCGACAAGCTGTCTAGCCTCGTCGCAGAGCCGTTCCGCCTGAATCCGCTTGGAAGAGCTCTCCCTGCTGGGAATGTTGAGGGTCCCAGAGCCGAGAGTAAGAACTTGCATCAGAGCTTTGTCGTGGTCGGGATTCAAGACAAGGGCACGGATGTAATACCGCCGCGCCTCATCCAACCGCATGTCGCGCTCCAGCTCACTGGCTAAGGAAAAGTATGCCGCCGCGCCCATTTCGTAGTCCGCGGTCCGGTGGCGAGCAGGGTGCGGCTTGAGATAAGTGGCCGCCAGGATCACGAGTACCAGCCCGGCAAGGGCCCTCACAAAGCGTCTCCCGGCCACAGCGCGCCACCACTGCTGCGCGGCCAACCCGGCGAACACAATGAGCGGGATGACGACCGGTTGCCTTAATCGGGACAGGACGAAGAAGGCGACGGTCGCCACCAGGTAGCAGAGGACGAAGAGATGCAGCAGGCTGAATGGCCGCCAGTTCCGAAAGCTAAGAGCAAGCCCGAGAATAGCGGCGGGCAAGATCCAGTTGAACCCAAGAAAAGCGAGAGAGAGCAGGGTTCAGTTTCTTGGCCATACTGTAACTCAGGTTGTTCGGTATCTCTTCCGAAACGAAGAAGTACTTGACCTTCCTCAACTGTAGTCGAAGGTATTCGTTGGGGTGTTGGCGGATGTCTTTCAGTGCCTCCTGGAAGAGATCGACAGACTCGGGCGGCCCCGAGGCCTTCACGACACGATAAGAAGGCGTGGTGCTGGGAGTGTAACCAGGAGCATCGTGGACATTCCCTATGTAAAAGTTGTAAGGGCCGTTGGAGGAAAGGAACGCCAACCGACCGCTGCGGATGGAGTTCACGGCAATAACTGGTATCAGCGGGAGAACGAGACCGATCAGCATCAGAACCGCCGCACCGCGAGCACTCGCGAATTGACTCTGCACGCCTCCGGGCTCTTTTCGCGATGACCGCTCGACGTAGAGCCACAGCACCGCCGGAAAGGCGAAAAGCAAGAAGTTGGCCCGCAGCAGGACTCCCGCCGCGAGCGCCACGCCGGCGCCAAAGCAGAGGACGTAGAACGGGCGACCCGGTGTCGGCCTGGCGTCCGCCGAAAGCTGAAGCAAATAGAGGCACAGCGCGGTGACGAAGCCCGCGATGGCGGCCCGTAAGAAAGTCGCTTCATAGAAAACGAAGGGGCCGTAGAAGGCCGCAGCCAGACCGCAAAGAAAGGCAGGCCTGGGGTACAAGTATCGACGGCCAATGAGGTAAACGAGAACGGTGGTCAGCGATCCCAGGAGCATCTGAATGCCCCGTACCCAGTCATAGCGGAAACCCAGTAACTTGTAGAAGAGCAGCTAGTAAGTAGGGGTAGAGCGGGGCCTGGGGGAATACACCTTTGTTTTTTTCAGCCCAATAGGCAAACTCATGCCCCGTCGTGGAAAAGTCCGGAGTCTCGCGGCGGAGAATCGATTTTGCCCAATAGTCGGAGACCACTTGGTCGTCGAGACGGTTCCGGATGAGCTCGAACTTGGGATAAGCCTCCATTTGAATGAGGAAGGCAAGACGGACCGAGACCGCGATGCCGAAGAGGATCAGCGCCGGTAGGATTTTTCGCATCCGGTCCTCCCTCAGAGAGGTTCTTTGGTACCCAAGTCGCGGCTCATTCTATCTTGTGTCGATGAAGTCGACGCCTTGGAAGGGGAGGTTGATCGCTAGTAACAAGGTGACCGCGGTGCCGCCGCTCACCTCGACCACCACATCCTGGGGTAACGAGAAAACCTGTTCGAGCCATCCATAAGCCGAATTCTGTTCCCTCCTCCGGTTGCCCTCGGGAGGGCGATGATCATTTATCTAGCAACGACGATTGCTCGCCGCGATCAAGCGACCTACCCGGAAGCCTCGGACGGGCCGCCCTCGAGCGCTTCCCTATTTGGTCTTGCTCCGTGCGGGGTTTACCCTGCCTCGGATGTCACCACCCGAGCGGTGCGCTCTTACCGCACCTTTTCACCCTTACCTCCTCCATTAAGAAGAGGCGGTATGTTTTCTGTGGCACTTTCCTTCCCGTCACCGGGACTGGGGGTTACCCAGCGCACTGCCCTGGGGAGTTCGGACTTTCCTCCGACGCGAGGCCGGCGATCATCTGGTCGACTCGAACAGGCAAGACTATTATACGGCAGCCCGCACAACCGAGCATCGATCGTCCCGTTATGCTATTTTCGCTGGAGTCATGTCGGAACGTACTCGTCGCCAGGAGATCATCCTGAGCCTCTTATCGAAAAAGACGGTCCGCACGCAAGAGGCGCTCTTGAACGAGCTCCGGCGGCGAGGCTTGGCGCTCACCCAATCCACGCTGTCGCGAGAGCTCAAAGCCCTCGGCATATCGAAGGGGCCGGACGGTCGCGGTGGTTACCGCTACGTGGCGGGCGCCCCGGGCACGGGTGAAGGGCCGCTTCTCCCCGCGGTGGCCGCTTTCGTGGAGAGCGTGGCGCGGAGCCGAAACCTCCTCGTCGTAAAGACTCCTCCCGGAAACGCCCAAGGAGTAGCACGGGGGATCGATCAGGCGGACTGGTCCGAGGTCATGGGCACCATCGCCGGCGACGATACGATCCTCATCATCTGCCACAGCGAGAGCCAGGGCGGGCGCGTGGAACGCCGTTTGAAGCTACTTGCCCGGCGCTAGTGCCGCCGCTCTCCAACTGACTAGATCCCACTTGACGTCACTTGACTGGCACCGCCTCTTTGTGGATAATTATGCGGGTATGTTGCATAAAAATCCAAAAAGGGCCGGCATCCCCTGGGACTACGTGGCCTCGGCAGGCGGACGCCTGCCCCTCAACGGCCAGACGGCGGGACTCGGGCCGGGCCCGGTGCGGCCCGGAGAGGGCTTGCTCGTTCGGACCGTGAACACCAACCCCGGCTACGATCGCCTGGAGCTGGCGAGCGGAGAGATGGTAGTGCTCCGTCCCGGAGATCGATTGGTAGGGGTCGCGGGCACTCGCCAGGCACTGCGCGGCTTCTACGGCTCCGCGCCGGCGAGCGTGAAGCAGGGCGATCGGCTCTCGATCCTCAGCCTCGGGGGGTTACTCGGAGCCTTCGAAGGTGGGCTCCTCGATCTCGGTGTGCCGACGACCGTTGAGGTGATCGATCGTCTAGGCCAAGACGGTCGACCTCACAATCTCACCGAAGGCGCCATCGCTCCGCGAGCAACGCTCGACACCAACTGCCCCATCCTCGTCGTGGTGGGAACTTCCATGGGCGCCGGCAAGACCCGGGCGGCTTCGGAGCTCGTCGCCGGTGCCGCGCAAGCCGGGATTCGCGTCGCGGCGGTGAAGCTCACCGGCGTAGCGTGCTTGAAAGACACCCTCGACATGCGATCGCGGGGTGCGTTCGAAGCCGTTTCCTTCCTCGATGCGGGTCTGGCCTCGACCGTGCACGAACCCGATCTCATTTCCTACGTGAATGGACTTTTTCATCACCTCAAAGAAACCAATCCCGAGCTGATCGTGGCGGAGCTCGGTGACGGCATCATCGGCCCCTACGGGGTCGATCGCCTACTTCAGGATCCCGTTTTCCGTGGCGCGATCCGCGCCCTCGTGCTCACCGCCTCGGATCACGTTGGGGCCTGGGGAGGCCTGGAGCTTCTCCGTCGCTGGGGACTTCCCGTTGATATCGTCACCGGTCCGGTCACCGACAGCCCGGGCGCCTGTCGGACCGTGGAAGAGCAATTGGGTGTGCCCGCGGTCAACGCTTGCTCGGATGGACAACGTCTCTTCCCCATCATCCGCCCACGGCTCTTTTCCGGGAAATTATGATCCGCGTTGCGTTGGAGGGCGCCTCCGGTTACGTGGGAGGCGAGCTGCTGAGCCTTCTCTTCCATCACCCAGAAGTCGAGATCGTGGCCGCTACGGCGGGACAAGCGGGCGGAGAAATGCTCGCCACCATCCGGCCGCGTTTCGGCGCGAGCACCATGCGGCTCCAAACGAGTCTGGAGCCGGACCAGATGGAGAAGCTCGATCTCCTCTTCCTTGCTTTGCCCCACGGTGAGTCCTCGAAGCGGATCGGTGCCATCCCGCGAGCGCTCCCGGTCATCGATCTCGCCGCGGATTTCCGCATTGCCGATCGGACACGAGCCGAAGCCACCTACGGACCGCACCCGGCCTGGGATTTCCAATCGGAGTTCGTTTACGGTTTGCCGGAGCTGAACCGCCCCCGCCTTCGTGAGGCGCGGCGGATCGCCGTGCCCGGGTGCTTCGCGACCGCAGCTTCCCTTGCGCTCCTTCCCGCCCTGGAAGCAGGCGCGATGCAAAGTCCACCGTGGATCTCCGCCGTGACCGGCTCTTCGGGATCGGGGCATCGACCGGCATCGAAAACCCATCACCCCGAGCGCGCACTGAACTTCTTCGGTTATCAACCGAACGGGCACCGCCACCAGCCGGAGATCGAGTCCGCCTTGCAGGATCTAAACTCCTCGAAGTTCCCTCTCCATCTTCAAGTTCATTCCGCGCCCCTGGTGCGCGGCATCTATGCCAGTGCTTTTTTTCCGGCGGTTCCGTCCACCGATCTCTTGGAGCTCTACCGCCAGCGTTTCGAGGACGAGCCATTCGTGGAAGTTCGAGAAGAGCCCCCTCAGCTCGCCGATGTCGTTGGAACGCCGCGGGCCGCGGTTTCCGTTTCCACCCGTTCGGAGAACGCCACCGTTTTCGTCGCCATCGACAACTTGCTCAAGGGCGCGGCCTCGCAAGCGCTCCAATGCATGAATCTGCGGTTCGGTCTGGCTGAAGATGCCGGTCTTCGGTGGCCGACGGGAGTGCTTCCATGACCATGAACACCGTCGCGCTCGAAGCCCGTTACCAGCTCCCAGCCTACAACCGGCTGCCTCTCTCGCTGCAACGAGGGGAAGGCGTTTATGTCTTCGACGAGGACGGCCAACGATTCTTGGATCTCTATGGTGGCCACGCCGTGTCCTCCACCGGGCACAGTCACCCTAGGGTGGTAGAAGCCATCGCTGGACAAGCGAAGCAGCTCCTTTTCTACAGCAACGTGGTCACGAGCCCGGTTCGCGCGCAGGCCGCCGGCCGGCTCATCGAGACCGCCGGGGCACCCTTTCATCAAGTCTTTTTCGTGAACTCCGGCGCGGAGTCCAACGAAACGGCCCTGCGAATCGCGAGACAGCTCACCAGCCGGAAAAAAGTCGTGGCGATCGACGGAGCCTTTCATGGGCGGACATTGGGAGCCGCCTCGGTCACGACGCCCAGGAAGAAGGGTCCGCCACCACGGGACGTCTCCTTCATCCCGGCCAACGAGATCGGCGCAGCGGAAACCGCGATCGACGGAGCGACCGCGGCGGTCATCGTCGAGCCCGTGCAGAGCATGGCGGGTGTGCGCGAGTTGTCGGGTGATTTCCTTCGCAAGCTGCGCGAGGTCACGACGAAACGGGGCGCCTTTCTCGTCTTCGACGAGGTACAGACCGGAGCCGGCCGCACCGGGCGCTATCTCTACTCGGGACTGCACGACGTGCACGCCGACCTGGTGACCTTGGCCAAGGGCATCGCGAGCGGTGTTCCCATGGGCGCGCTCCTTACGAACGAAAAGATCGCTTCACAGATCCGACCGGGCGATCTCGGTTCGACCTTCGGCGGCGGCCCGCTTGCCTGTGCGGCTCTGAACGCGACCCTCGATGTTTTGGAGCGGGAGAACATCTTGGCACGGGTTAGCGAGACGTCCGCATGGCTTCGCCGCGAGCTTTCCGGCTTGGATGGCGTCGAGGAAGTACGGGGACGAGGCCTCCTGCTGGGCTTGAAGCTCGGGCAAAAAGCGGGTGACGTCCAAAAGCGGCTTCTGGAGCATCACATTATTGTCGGCACGTCTGCTGAGCCGAATGTGCTGCGGCTCTTGCCTCCACTCATCCTGACCAAGGAAGACGCGGCTCCGTTCCTTAAAGCCCTACCGAGGTGTCTCTAATGCGGGTCGTCAAGCTGGGCGGTGCCGCGCTGGAACAGAATCTTCCGCGAATTGCCGCCGCGCTCGGTCGAACCGACCAGCCGCAGGTCATCGTGCACGGCGGCGGGCCGCAGGTTTCCGAAATGGCCTCCCGCTTGGGCGTGCCCACTCGGAAGGTCGCCGGTCGACGGATCACCGATGAAGCCACGTTGGAGCTGGTGGTCATGGTGTTGGGAGGTCTACTCCACAACAAGGTCATCAGCGCGCTCATCGCAGCGGGAATGCGAGCCGTCGGTTTGGCCGGCCCCTCCGTGCTCCACGCGCGGCGACGCCCGCCACTCACAATCGATGGGGAATTGGTGGACTTCGGTCTGGTGGGCGAGATCGAAAGGGTGGACAAGGAGCTGGTGAGGACGGCGCTTTCGCACGGCACCGTGCCGGTCATTCCCTCGATCGCCGGCGGTGACGATGGCGCACTCTTCAACGTCAATGCGGATACGACCGCGGCCCGAGTCGCCGCGGAGTTGGGCGCCGAGGAGCTCGTCCAAGTGACCGACAGCGGCGGCGTGTGGCTGGTCAAAGACGAGCCGTCTTCGGTCATCGAAGATCTCGATCTGACGGAGACCCGGCAATTGCTTTCGAACGGCGTCGCCTCGGAAGGAATGCGTCCTAAGCTTCAGACTGCGATCTGGGCGATCGAATCCGGTGTGCCTCGAGTGCGGATCGTCGGCGCGGAAGGTATCGGACTCCCCGATGGGGGGACCGTGGTGCGGGTCGGCTCGCGGCAGGGAGCTTGACTTGCCTCATGCAAATTTATACATTAATGGTGCATATTTATGCAGCGACAACAGGGGGAGAGTTCTAAGATGAAGATCAAAGTCGTCCTGGCCTATTCTGGGGGGCTCGACACTTCGGTAGCGATCCCGTGGCTCAAAGAGAACTACGACTGCGAGGTGATCGCCATGCTGGCGGACGTCGGTCAGGGAGAGAATCTCGAGGCTCTCGCCGACAAGGCGCTGGCCACCGGAGCCTCGCGCGCCATGGTGGAAGATCTCAAGCTCGAATTCGTGCGCGACTACGTGTTTCATGCGCTACGGGCGGGTGCTCGGTACGAGGACAAGTACCTGATGGGAACGTCGCTGGCCCGTCCCATCATCGCCCGGCGGCAGGTCGAGGTCGCCGAGCGCGAAGGCGCCACCGCGGTGTCGCACGGGTGTACGGGTAAGGGAAACGATCAGGTCCGTTTCGAGCTGACCTATCTGGCGCTCGCGCCTCACTTGAAGGTGATCGCACCGTGGCGCGAGTGGCACATCCGCTCGCGGGAGGACGCCCTGCGGTACGCGGCGGAACGAGGCATCCCCGTGTCCCAAACTAAGGAGAAACTGTACAGCCGGGACGCCAACCTCATGCATCTGAGCCACGAGGGAGGCATTCTCGAAGACCCGTGGGCGACACCGCCCGCCGACATGTATCTCATGACGCAGAATCCCGTGGATGCGCCGTCGACGCCGGAGACGGTGGAGGTCGGGTTCCACCGAGGATTCCCCGAGTCCGTCAACGGTCACGCGCTCGATCCCGTGAGCCTGTTGGAAAAATTGAACGAGATCGGCTCCCGTCACGGAGTGGGCCGGGTGGACCTCGTCGAGAACCGGTTGGTGGGCATGAAATCCCGCGGGGTCTACGAGACGCCCGGCGCGACGATCCTTCAGGAAGCGCACCAGGCGGTCGAGACCATGTGCCTCGACCGAGAGACCGCCCACTTCAAGGCGGGGGTTGCCCTTCGCTACTCCGAGCTCGTTTACAACGGTCAGTGGTTCACGCCGCTTCGCGAGGCGATCGATGCGTTCGTGGACGCAACGCAAGAAACGGTCACCGGGCGCGTCAGACTGGAGCTCTACAAGGGATCGATTGGGGTGACGGGACGACAGTCGCCCTTCAGTCTCTACCGCGAAGAGTTCGCCACGTTTGGTGAGGACGAGGTCTATAGCCAGGCAGACGCCGGGGGGTTCATTCGGCTCTTTGGGCTCCCGCAGAGAATACGTCATATGGCTTCGAAATCCTCGCCGCAGCTTTCGCCGCCCCTGAAGCGCTGGGCCGAGAAACTAAAGAGCGTCGTCGGTTCATCGGGCTCTCCGTCCAAACCGACGCCGCTCGTCGCCGCACCACCCTCCTCCACCGGAAGCGGATCCGACGAGTGAGCTCCCACTCGGGATATTTCCATTGAAGCTCTGGGGAGGCCGGTTCCGGAAAAAGACCGCGCCTTCCCTGGAGCGGTTGGGCCGGTCCATCGATTTCGATCGCCGTCTTGGTGCGGAAGAGATCCGCATCAACCAAGCCTACGCGCGCGGCCTCCATCGGGCCGGGCGGCTCACCGACGACGAATGTCGCGCCATCGAGAAGGGGTTGGAACAAGTCGGTCGCCGGCTGAACGAAACGCCCCCGCCTTTCGCGGACTCGGACGAGGACATCCACACCGCGGTCGAGCGCCTGCTCGGCGAGGCCATTGGTCCCGAGGTGGCGGGCAAGCTTCCGGCAGGCCGAAGCCGCAACGACGTTTCGGTAACCGGCTTTCGGCTACGCCTAGCCGCGGATCTTTCACGACTGCAGGAAGAGATTCGAAACCTGCAGAGGACGCTCGTGGATCGGGCGGAGGAGACCCGCCAGGTGATCCTCCCCGGCTATACGCACGTCCGTCGCGGTCAACCGGTGGTCTTCGCTCAATACTTGTTGTCTTACTTCTGGGCTCTCAGTCGAGATCGAGAGCGGTTCCAGCAAGCCCGCACACGCATTCTCCAGCTTCCGCTCGGCGCGGGGGCGCTGGCCGGAAACTCGATGGGTGTCGACCGCGAGGCGCTGGCCGAAGAGCTTGGCTTTGCTTCGATCATCGAGAACAGCATCGACGCGGTCTCCTCTCGCGACTTCGCGCTAGAGTTCCTGGCCGCGGCCTCGATTTTGGCGACCCATCTTTCCCGAATCGCCGAGGATCTCGTTATCTGGTCGACGGCCGAGTTCGGGTTCTTGGAAATCGACGAAGCCTATGCCACTGGGAGCAGCTTGATGCCGCAGAAACGAAATCCCGACGGGCTGGAGCTGGTGCGAGGAAAAAGTGGCCGTGTCGTGGGCAACCTGATGTCACTTCTCACGACGATCAAAGGACTTCCCACGGGCTATCAACGCGACCTACAGGAAGACAAAGAGCCCGTCTTCGATGCGATCGATACCCTAACCATGACACTCCCGGTCATTCGGGAGACGATCGCCACGCTCACCGTCCGCGAGGAAGCTATGAAAAAGGCGCTCTCTTCGGATCTCCTTGCCACCGAGCTCGCGGATTATCTCGTGGACCGGGGGGTTAACTTCCGTCAGGCACACGCCGTCGTGGGAGAGATCCTGGCCAGCGCAGCCGAAAAGGGAGTGGATCCCGCGACGCTCGATCTGAAAACGCTCCGTGGCTTCTCCGACGTCTTCGAGGAAGACGTGGCGCGAGTGTGGGATTTCCGAGCCTCGGTGGAAAGGAAGTCTTCTCGCGGTGGGGTAGCCTCTCAGCCTCTCGAGGAGCAGATCGAGCGAGCCCGCCAATCGCTGCCCGCCAAGTAGGCCTCATGACCAGTCCTTGACGTTTAGACGTTAAAACGCTAAAATGCCGGTGTGAGTGAAGCACCGAAGCGTGCGACCGTCTATTTCGATCCCGAGATCCACCGGGCTCTGAGGCTCAAAGCCGCCGAGGCGGATCGGCCCATCTCCGATTTGGTGAACGAGGCGGTGAAGCTTGCCCTCGCCGAAGACGCCGAAGATCTAGCAGCCTTTGAAGACCGCGCCCGCGAGCCCAACCTTCCCTTCGAGCGCGTCGTGAAAGATCTCAAGAAGCGTGGAAAGATATAGGATCTTTATCAAGACCTCGGCGCTCAAGGAAATCGAAGCCATCGACCAAAAACGCGACCGACAGCGTATCGTGCGTCGGATCCGTGGTCTTGCTGGCGATCCCCGACCTCCAGGTTGTGAAAAGCTATCCGGCAGCGACAGGTATCGACTTCGTCAGGGTAAGTTTCGCATTGGCTATTCAATAGAGGACGAGAATCTCATTGTCTACGTCGTCAAGGTAGGACATCGGAAAGACGTTTACCGCTGAGGCCTGCCGTCGGCCGGTACCAGCCACAGTTCGTCGACCGTCTTGTCCTTTTCGTACGACGGCTCGGTGACCGGGAATACCACCCCAGTTTCGTCGGGACTGAGAGTCGGTGTGCCAACGCGCTTCATCAGCCATACATCTTCGTGGGTGATGGGTTCCTTGGCCCACCCTGCCGAAGCGAGAAGAGACAGAAGAAGAGACCCACCACTCTCCTCACCAGATGTGTCGTCGTTAGGATCTTCACTTGCCAAACTCCTCTCAAAAGTGTCAGGGGTTCGCCCACACCAGTACCGAGGAGGCAGACAATCGCGTAGGAGCCAAAGTGGGAACCCGGAGACACGAGCATAAGCTCCCCTGTTAGGGCTGGCCCGGCCAGGACTGAAAGTAACCCCGCACAGGTTCAAAAGTCAATGCGGAGGTCAAGCGGAGGTAGAGAAATCGCCTATTTCTTGACCGTTCCTCTTCTGTTCCTGAAGAAGCGGCCGGGGCCCGCAGTCTCGTCGGGCGGATTCGCGATGAAACGCACCGCCCGTGTTACTTTTCGACACAGATCCGGCTTTGGAAAACGTTTGCCAAATTAGGACGGCGCTCCTAAGCCACCGCCTATGCCGGGTGACTCCGTAAACGGGTCCCGCCTCTCGAGCGACCCCGCCGTGAAACTCCAGTCCGGGAACTGGCAGCGGTTATGCAGAGCTCTACATAGCCGCTGCCATTACTTAGTCCGTAGGAACGAGGCGTTTCAATTCCTCGAACCAGTTCTGGACAAGGATGAGCTCCGCAGGAGGAGTCTCGTCGCCCGCAACACCTTCCTTGATCATCAAGAAACGCTCGCCGTTGGGAGACACGTCGTAGGTGCGACCGACAACGTAAATAAAGTATGTTTGCTCGAAGACGATTTCGGGGCTCCCGAAGGTAACGCTGGGATCGATCCGAACAGAGACCGCCATCAGCTGCCCACCGGGGTTTCGATAGAACAACTGGCGACCGTCCCGAGCCCAAAGGGGCTGGGTACCGCCAGCCATCGCCCATCGGGCGAAACTTCCGCGTTCCGCTCGTTGAACTCAGTGACCAGGAGAGGCTCCGACGAGCCGTCGCCGTCCATCGAGCGCACGACGAGATCGCCTCCTCTTTGGGGATGGAACTCTCGATACATCAACTGCTTCCCGTCCGGGGAAAAGGCATACGGAAACTGGGCGTTCTCGCTCTCGGTGAGCCGCTCGACCGTGCCGGTACCGTCTGCCGCTTTCGAGAACAGATTCAAAGCTCCCTCACGGGCAGATGCGAAGGCCACCCGCCGACCGTCCGGTGTCCAGGCCGGATAGATGTCGTTACTGGGGTCGAACGTGAGCCGCCTCAGCGTGTTTCGGGCGAAACTCCAGATCCAGATGTCGTTCTCCTGATCGGCCACTGAGAGGGCGACTTGGCTCCCATCGGGGGAGATGCGCGGGTAGACGTAGGCACGGGGCTCGGCTTCCTGCACCGGGAGTGGCCCGCGGGCGATCCGCTCGGCGAGTGTTTCGCCTTCGACAAGCTCCATGACCAAGAAGGGCTTGCCTTCGGATTCCTCGACTCCATAGAGCGTCGCGATGTTCGGATGATTGAGTGCGGCCAGGAGCCTCGCTTCTCGCTCGAAGCGAGCTAGTTTTTGGGGATGTTTCGTAAACTCTTTCGGAAGAACTTTGATGGCGACTTCCCGGCCCAGCTTGGTGTCGCGGGCGCGGTAGACTTCGCCCATGCCACCCGCACCGATGGCGGAGAGGATCTCATAGATCCCAATCCTGGTTGCTGGGTTCAGCGGCATCAGCTCTCCCCCAGGGCGGGGTGCGCCTCAGCCGGTGGTGATGCTTTGAGAGATTAAACCGTGAGTGCGTGCGCGGGCACGTATCCCCTTCCCGGGTTTCTCGGCGATACCATACCAGAGTTTTCCATTGGAAAAAACCTCCAGCTGAGCAGACAAGCGCGCTAAATGGCTGGGCGCCTTCAACCGTCGGTTTCTTGCGATATCTTGTACTGTTCCAGCTTCTTGTAGAGATTGCTGCGGGGGGTTCCGATGACCTGAGCGGTCTGCGAGATGTTCCAGTCGTTCTCCCTGAGCTTGGCAATCAGGAACGCTCTTTCGCTGACTTCCTTGAACTCTTTCAGCGTTCCGGCGGAGAGATGGTCCGATTGAACGAGCTCGTTCGAGTAGCGGATGTTCTCCGGAAGGTCGTCGACGCCGATGACATCGCCGCTGCTCATGATGAGCAACCGCTCCACGGTATTCCGCAGCTCGCGGATGTTCCCCTTCCACGAGTGCTTCTGCAAACGCTCCATCGCCTCGGGTGAAAACTTCTTCTTCCGCAGGTGATCCTCCTGCGCAAAAAGCTCGATGAAGTGAGAGATGAGGGCGGGAATATCCTCGCTTCGCTCGCGAAGCGGTGACACGTCGATCGGTATGACCGTCAACCTAAAGTAGAGATCCTCGCGAAAGTTTCCCGCCGCGATCTCGTCTTCCAACTTCTTGTTCGTTGCGGCGATCACCCGCACCTCCACCTTATTGGTCGTCGCCGAGCCCACCCGCTCGACCTCTCCTTCCTGCAGAACCCGCAGGACTTTCGCCTGCGTGCGGGCGCTCATGTCGCCCACCTCGTCGAGGAAGATCGTGCCACGGTGTGCCTGCTCGAATTTTCCTACCTGCTTGGCAGTGGCGCCGGTGAACGAGCCCTTCTCGTGTCCAAAGAGCTCGCTCTCGATGAGGTCTTCCGGGATAGCAGCGCAATTCACTTGGACGAAGGGTCCGCGAGTCCGCTTGCTGTTCGCGTGGATCGCCCGCGCGACGAGCTCTTTGCCGGTTCCCGACTCGCCGGCGATGAGAACGGTCGCATTGGTAGGTGCGGAGCGCCGGATCACTTCTTCGACCTTCTTCATGGCTGGGCTCTCGCCGACCATCTGATAGTGGCGTTGGAAACGGAGTCGCAGCCGGCCAACCTCCTCTTCGAGCTCCTTGCGCTCGGAGGCGTTCCGCACCGCCAGCAAGACACGCTCGGTTTCGAGGGGCTTCTCGATGAAATCGAAAGCGCCGAGCTTGGTCGCCTGCACCGCGGTCTGCACGTTTCCGTGTCCACTAATAATGATGACCTGGGTTGCCGGCGACTTCTCCTTGAGCTGCTTGAGAGCATCCAGACCGTCGATGCCCGGCATCTTGATATCCAAGAAAACGAGATCGGGAGGGTCGGACTCGACTGCCTGGAGGGCCTCCGCGCCGGAGGCGGCCTCCAAGACCTCGAAGCCTTCGTACTCCAAAGTCATGCGCATCGTTTTTCGGATGGGCTCTTCGTCGTCCACGACGAGTATGCGCGGTTTCACGAGCGGAAGTCTCGACTACTCGACCCGGACTTTGGCAATGAACGAGACTTCTGCGCTTCGCACGACGTAGATAAGAAGCACGTCACCAGACCTGACCCCCGCCATAGATTGTAGGTAACCGTTCAGATCCCGAATGGGCCGGCGGTTGATTTCGGAGATGACGTCCCCGCGACGAATCCCTTCGTCCGCGGCGGAGCTCAGAGGATTGACCCGCGCCACCATCACCCCATGCGAGCCCTCGGGAAAGCCGTAGCGTCGGATCGCGTTGGGAGTCAGCGGTTGCACCGTGAGGCCGAGCTTGTCGATCGGATCCGGCTGTCGCGTCGGGACCTCGGGATCGGGCCTGTCGACTTGCGCCACCCGCTCGTCGAGGGTCGCCTCGAGCTCCAATCGTTCGCCGTCCCGGTAGACGCTTATCTTGACCGGCGTCTCGGGCGGCGATGAGCTGATGGCCTTGACCAAATCGGCACCGGCTTCGATCAGGCTTCCATCCACCGCCACGATCACATCGTATCGTTGCACGCCCGCCTCGTCGGCCGGCGAGTCGGGCGTGACGCGCGTGACAACGGCACCTCGTTGCTCGGGCAGTCCGAGCTGCTTCTGGAACTCCTCGTCCACGTCGTCGAGGCTCACCCCCAGATGACCGCGTGAGACGACGCCGCGATCTCTGAGCTGCGTCAATACCGCTTTGGCCGTATTGATCGGTATGGCGAAGCCGATTCCTTGTCCCTGCTGGCTGACCGCGGTGTTGATCCCCACGACCTCTCCTTGGGAGTTGATCAACGGGCCGCCCGAATTCCCGAAGTTGATGGCGGCATCGGTTTGGATGTAGTTGTCGAAGCTGGGATTGAAGAGCACCCGCCCCTTGTAGCTCACGACGCCGACGGTCACGGTATGGTCGTAGAGACGCAGTGGGTTACCGATCGCGCACACCCACTCGCCCACGCGCAGGAGGTCGGAGTCCCCGAGCGGGATGGCCGGATACTCGCCATCATTACCAGGCTCCACCTTCAAGAGCGCGAGGTCGGTCTCGGGATCGCTTCCCACCACGGACGCCCGAACCGTCCGCGAATCGATGAGCGTCACCTCGACGCGTTGAGCACCATCGATAACGTGGTGATTCGTCAGCAGGTAGCCTTCATGGTCGATAAAGAAGCCCGAGCCAGAGCCTCGCCTCGGCAGCTGCAGACCCTCATGAGGATCGCCGAAGAAATCGAACGGATTTCTCGATGAGCTCTCGGTCGAAAGTGCCACCTCATCCGTGCCGGTTGCGATGATGTTGACCACCGCGGGATTGACCGCCTCCACGATATCCGCGAAGTTGACGAGCCCGGAGAGCGCGTCCGATTTCGCGGCCCGTTGCGTCCCCGAGTCGGGAAACGAGGGGCGGAGTGCGGAGGAAGAACCGGGGGCGACGACTCCTGCCAGGACGAGACCAAGCATGAACGCGACAGCCGCGGCGACGCCCGCGGCAATCAAGAGCTCCTGCTTTTTCATGAACATGCGGAGTATAGCACAGAGATTTGGCGGTCCCGAAGTCCGGGGGCGCCTCGCGGAAGAGCCTCCAGGCCCTCAAGCGAGTACGAGGAGCGGAGGACCGATCTCTTCAATTTCCGCAGGCTCGAGAGGCCGCTCGGACTCGAAGAAATGCTCGGTGGCTGCGGCGAACCCGTGGACGTCGACCCCCATGTAGAAGATCGCGTGGTTCCCTGCGGCTGGGCCGAGCTCCCCGGATAGAGCGCGGAGCTTGGCAAGGCCCTTCGAAGCCAACCTCCGAGCGCCGTCCATGCGCCCGGCCCGGTGTTGCACCAATGCCGCGGCTACCTGGATGAGACCCTGCAAGAACCGACCCGCTTCGCGTCGCCCGGTCGTCTGCCACAGAGCCTCCCAGGCGGCGTGCGCCTCCCACCAGTAGCCGAAATTGAAGAGATCGACTCCATAAAGGTACAGCTCGTTCTCTCGCCAACCCTCGGCGTTCCAGTCTTTAGACGCCACCTCGCTCTGACCGAACATGTGCCCCGTCGGGTCGCGCTCCGGGTGCGGCGTTTCCCCGGGAAGGTGCTGATAGGGAGGCATCGACCGCTTGGAATAGCGGGGGGGACGCGACGTGCGCCGGCCGGGCGTGCTCACAAGAGTTGGAGCTAGTATCTAGAGATTCCGTTCGATGACGTAATCGGGCAAAACGAGCAACGATTCCTTGAGATGCGAGTCGGGTAGAGGGGCCAGCGTCCGCTTCGCCTTACGGGAGTAATCTTCCGCCACGCCCCGGGCTTTCTCCAGAACCCGATGACGACGGATCAAATCGAGTATCTCTTTCCCAGTCACATCGTCGATGGCTTTCCTATCGATGACTCCCTGGATCATGTCCGCCGCTCCTGGTTCGGCCTGCAACGCATAGAGCACGGGTAACGTGACGTGGCCCTCCTTGAGATCGGAGAGAACGGGCTTTCCCAACTCTTTCTCATTGGCCATGAAATCCAGCATGTCGTCGATGACCTGGAAAGCCATTCCCAAATTGAGGCCGTAGTCGGCCAGAATCTGAACCTGGTCCTCTCCCACCTCTGCCAACACCGCTCCGATCTTGGCGCACCCGCTGAAGAGATAAGCCGTCTTGAGATTCAGAATCTCGAGGTACTCCTCTTCACTGATCTTGATGTCGCCCCCACGATTCAACTCGAGGATCATGCCCTCGATCATCCGAAGCGTGACGTCACAGATGACCTCGAGGATCTTCAAGTTGCCCAATTCGATCGCCAGACTCATCGAGCGAATGTAAAGATAGTCCCCCAACAAGACCGTCACATCGTTGCCGAGGAGCGTGTTCACGGAGGTCTGCCCCCGCCTCAGGGCCGCCTCGTCGATGATGTCGTCGTGGATCAACGTTGCGGTGTGGATGAACTCCATCACCGCGGCGTAGTAGTGTGCTTTGGAGCCCTGGTAGCCACAGAGTTTAGCCGCAAGGAGTAAGAGCGCGGGACGGATTCGCTTGCCGCCGCTCTTGTAGATGTAGCGGGCGCTGGTTTGGATTAGATCAACGTTGCTGTTGATCTTCTCCTCCATGAAGCGATCGACCGCGAGGAGATCTTCCTGTACATCGGCGAAGATCTCGTCGAGACCGACGGTCGGCAAAGCGGGTCGAATGGGTTCGGAGGCCTGCATGCGTCGTCCTATCGGTAGTTCGTGAACTCCATATGAATATCCAGGTCGGTATCGCGCAAGAGCTGGATGATTTGTTGAAGATCGTCTTTGTCCTTACCGCTCACCCGTAACTGATCCCCTTGAATCGCGGTCTGAACCTTGAGCTTGGTGTTCTTGACCAGCTTGACGATCTCTCGCGCCTTTTCGATCGGAATGCCGTTTTGGAGCTCGATCCGCTGTCGGACGCTGCCGCCCAAAGCCGCTTCGACGCTCCCTGGTCGAAGCGCCTTCAAGGAGACGTTCCGCTTGACGAGCCTTCCGTGCAAGACGTCCACGGCGCTCTTCAACTTGTATTCGTCGGCGGATGACAACTCGAGCGCCCCCTCGTTCAAACGAATCTCGGTCTTACTCCCTTTGAAGTCGAAACGCGTTTGGATTTCCTTGAGGGCCTGTTGCACGGCGTTTTTGACCTCCTGGAGGTCCACCTCGGAGACGACGTCAAAGGAATGCCCGCTGGCCATAGGGCCCTCATTATTACGGAAATCGTTAGGTCAAGCAATGGCAGGCAACGCCAGGCCATGCCCGGTGAAGTCGGCGGGATAGGGGTCAAGAACCGAAAAACCGCCGGAAATTCTCGTCGGTGGCCGCCTCTAACTCCTTGAGCGTGACGCCTTTGACGTCCGCCAGGCAGGAGGCGGTCTCCCGCACGAAGGCGGGCTCGTTCCGCTTGCCCCGGTAGGGGACGGGTGCTAGATACGGGCAGTCTGTCTCCACCAGGATCTTGTCCATCGGGAGCTCGCGAGCCACTTCCCGGAGTGGCCCGGCGTTTTTGAAGGTCACGATTCCGGAGAACGAGATCAAGAAGCCACGCTCGATCGCTGCAAGGGCCGTCTCCCGGTCGGCGGTGAAGGAGTGCAGGATGCCCCCGACCTCACTGGACTTCTCCTCGTCGAGAATGGTGATGAGATCCTTCTCTGCCTCCCGCTGGTGGATGATGAGGGGTAGTCCGAGACTTCTCGCCGTGCGAATCTGCCGCCGAAACACGTCCTGCTGCGTCTCGGGGGGGGACCGGTTGTAGTGATAGTCGAGGCCCACCTCTCCGATGGCGACCAGACGCGGGCGCTGGCTGAGCTCCCTCAGTAACTGCTCGCCCTCGCTTCCAAAGCTCTTCGCATCGTGGGGATGACAACCGATGGCCGTCAGCAGCTCCGGATGATCATCGACGACCTGGAAAGCCTTGCTGTAGGTGGCCCCTTCGTCCATGAGCCCGAGGGAAAGGATGGTCTCGACTCCGACCATCTTGGCGCGCCGCAGAACGTCCTCGCGATCGCGGTCGAAAGCTTCCATCTCGAGATGTGCATGGGAATCAATCATCGATTTGTTTCTGTGGACCGTCGTCGTCGGGCTGGGGCTCGACGTACTGAAGGTAGCCGACGCCGCCCAGATAGCGCCCCAAGTCCTCCGGGACCAGTGCCTCCTCCGGAGGCGGGGCGCTTGCTCGCAGGTGCTCTTGTTCGCGAAGCCAGCGAAAGATTTGCTGGCGCCAGAATCCGGCCGTGAATTCCCTCTCGCCTACGACATTGACCGCTTCTAGCGGATCGCGCGTCAGGTCGTAGAGCTCGCGCGCCCCGCTTCGGCTGTCCCAGATGTACTTGCTGCGTGAGTCCTGTACCGCGTAGCGCGGTTTGTTCCAGAGCGTCCGGGAAAATGCTGGCTGGGGGACGAGTCGATCGCCCACGAGGAGTGGCAAAAGGCTCCTTCCCTGCATCTCCTCGACCGCGTGCAGAGAACCCAGACCCACCAGGTCGAGAACGGTCGGTGCCAGATCGATGAGCTCCACGACATCTGCCACTCTTCGTGGGGTGACTCCGGGCACACGCAACATGAGCGGAACGCGAACGCTTTCATTATAAACTTGCGTGTTGTGTCCGATGAACCCGTGCTCGAAGAGAGCCTCGCCGTGATCGGCAGTCAAGACGACCGCCGTGCGCTCCGACAAGCCGAGTCGATCCAGTTCGTCGAGGATCTCTCCAACGAGGTGATCCACATAGGCGAGGTTCCCTTCGTAGAGCGCTCGGATCCGCTCGAGCACTTCCGCCGGGACCTCCTCGCCGCGAGCGGCGGCACGATTGTAAGTCTCGACCTCTTCCCAATCCTTGAGCCCCTTCGGAAAAACAGAAGCCGGCCCAAAGAGTGTGTCGTAGGGCGAAGGTGGATCGTAGGGGAAATGAGGCTCCCGAAAATGCACGTAGGCAAGGAAACGTTTCTCCGCATTCTGTTCCAGCCAGCCGAGAAAGGAGCTCTTCACGGAGTCACCGTGTCCGGTGTAGCCCGGAAGCTCCCGGGCGAGCTGGAACTCCTCATAGCCGCGATCGAGTCCAAAGGTGGACGAGACCACCGCGTTGCCGGAAAAACCCGCCGTCCTGAATCCTTCTCCAGTCAGAATACCGGGGAGCGTCACCGCGGAAGAAGGAAGGCGATCCGCAAAAGAGACGCTTTGATGTCTTTCCGGGTACTGGCCGGTCAGCACCGAGCCGATGGACGCGATGGTGTAAACCGCCTGACAGATGGCATGGTCGAAGACGACGCTCTCCTTAGCCAGCGCTTCGATCTCGGGTGTCGTGGGCTTCGAGTATCCATACGCGCTCATCCGGCCGGCACTGGCACCGTCGAGCACGAGGAGCAACACGTTGAGATCCGCCGGTACGTCATGTCCCTCGACCGGCTGCACCTCCGGCGCTTCACCAACCGGTGCGTGCCAGAGCGTCGGCCTCACGAAGACGTCGGCCGACTCGGCGAGGAACGAGAACTCCACTCGTCGTCCCTCGAGAGAATCGAGGGGGACCTCGAGCCCGACGACGTCACCCCGGGCTGCCGAAGACTCGACCACTTCTTCGACTTCCGGGACCTCCGGCGCCTCCTCGGAGCGAATGCGTAGGCGTACCGTCGCCCCCTCGGGCGCGAGAAGTCGCTCCGGCTGGCGGGCTCCCACTTGCACGCTCAAGCGCGACCGCGGGGGAACCGTAAGATAATAGGAAACGCGACCGCCGACGGGCAAGAAAACGCCCGCGGGGCCGGTGAGAGGCTCGACGACGGCAAACGGTCCGGGCTTTCCTTCCACGGCGGGCGCACCCGCAGGCGGCACGTCGAAACGATAGAACGCCACCGCTAGGCGCCTTCGGTCTTGGCTGTCACCGCCCGCGTCCCGGGGAGCGCGTGCATAACGAAATCGGATCTCCATGACATTCTCGCCTTCGACCAGCGAGAGCTCGACCGGGTAGCGGCTCCGGCCTTCGCGAAGATGCAGGGGAGGCAGCTCGTTGCCGTTCAGCGTGATGCCAAGCGCCTGTTCGGGCACCCCGGGAAAACGGTGGGGCTGACATTCGATCCACGCGAGACGTCGACCGGCCGAGGCGCTCTGGAAACGGAAAGATGCCGCGTCGCCGACCGCCCAACGAAAGGCGTTGCCATCGGGCGCCGTTTCCCCAAAAGACCAGCCTTCACCCAAGAGCGGAAGTGCGGACGGCGAGCCGAACTCGACGAGAACCCCGTCCCACTCTTTCTCCGCTACCGGCGTCTCGCTGACGAGGGGTGCTTCGATCTCGACGGAAGGCGGCTGACAGGCATAGGCTAGCCAGGCGGCGAGGGCCGACAGCAGCAAGAGCCGTCGCGTCATCTTGGGGACTCGGCGCGCCAAGCGGCGAGTGCGGCCTGTTGCACCTCTTTCAGAGAGACACCCTTTCGAGAGGCGAGACGCCGACAATCTTCGAACTCCGGCGCGGCGTTGAGAACGCGACCGTCTCTCAGTCCCAGCTTCACGGTCACTTTCCCGAATCGCGTCGACACACGAACCAGCTTGCGATCGAGCACCTCTCGCTCGACTTCGCTATACCTCAAACCCAAGGTGGTACTCTCCGCGAACAGAATCTCCGCCATATCCTGCCTCAAGCGAAGAGGCGCCAGCACGGTCACGTTGACCCCCGGTCGGCTCTTCTTCATTAGGACCGGCGTCAGAAAAACGTCCAGCGCCCCCGCCGAGAGCAAGCGATCGAGTAAGTACCCGGCCAGCTCGGGACTCATGTCGTCGAGCGTCGCCTCCATGACGAGCACGGTCTGGTGTCCGCCCGAACGCACCTCCCCTAGAACCAACCGCAGGGCATTGGGGCGACCGTCTTGGGGGTCTTTGCTCCCCAATCCGTAGCCCACTTGCTTCACCGTCATGGCCGGCCAGCCGCCGAACCGTCGTGCCAACCCGGTCACCAGGAGAGCACCGGTGGGCGTCGTTCGCTCGAAGCTCGAACCATCTGAAAAGACGGGCGCTCCTTTCAGTAGTAGAGCGGTCGCGGGAGCGGGGGCCGCCATCCGCCCGTGCTCCATCTCGATCTCTCCTCCTCCGATGTTGATGGGCGAGCTTTCTACAACCGAAACTCCCAGAAGCTTTAGGCCGGAGAGCGTGCCCACGATGTCGATGAGGGTATCGAGGGAGCCGAGCTCATGAAGGTGGATCTTATCCACGCTCTTTCCGTGCACCCGCGCCTCCGCGGCATAGATGCGACGGATGAGCTCGAGGGAGCGCTGCTTGACGTCGGTCGATAGACGGCTCGCCCCGATGATGCGCGCGAACTCCGCGAAGTGGCGGTGACCGGGATCGCCAGGTGTCTGGACGCGAACGTCGGTGCCCCGAATGCCCTGCCGGGTCGCCTTGCGAGCTTTTAATTCAAAGCGCCCGACTCGCAGTTTCTTGAGCGCGGCGGTTAGCTCCTTGGCCGGCAGTCCGAGATCGACGAGAGCTCCCAGTGTCATGTCGCCGCTCACACCTGCCGAACAATCGAAGTAGATGAGACGCTCTGCCACGTTCCTAGAGTAGCCCTTTCTCTTTCAAACTTACGAATCGCCCTCGTCCGACGATGACGTGATCGAGCACTTCGATCCCCATGATGTTGCCTGCTTCGCGAAGACGTCGCGTGAGCGACCGGTCCTCCCGGGACGGTGTGAGGTCACACCCGAGGGATGGTTGTGAAAGAGGACGAGGCCCGCCGTCTGCAGGGCGACCGCCTCCCGAAATACCTCGCGGGGATGGACCAGACTGCCATTGAGATTCCCCCGCGAGATGATCTGAAGCCGTTTCAGTCGATTGCGGGTGTCCAGTATGAGTAGACCGAACTCCTCGACCGGCTTGGCACCGAAACGAGGCAAGAGGTATTTCCCCACGTCGTCGGGCGTACGAAAGATGGGGCAAGGCTCGGAAGGCTCGGTGAGCATGCGTCTTCCCCAGCTCCAGGGCGGCGACCAAACGCGTCGTGCGAGCCGTCTTCAGTCCTTTGAGCCTGGCCAAGCCGGGCGGCGACAGATGCGCAAGACCCGTCAGCCCACCCGCGGAAGACAGGATCTCGTTTGCGAGCTCGAGCGCGGAAAGTCGGGGCGTCCCAGTTCCGAGAACCACCGCCAGGAGCTCGTTCGTTCCCAGGACCTCCGTACCGCGGGCGAGCAGTTTTTCCCGAGGGCGATCTTCCGGTGCCATATCCCAGGTCCCCATGCCGTTTCTTAGGCGACGCCAGACCGACTGATGATCGCGGGAAGAAGCTCGGCCGCTCGGCCGACCAACGTCACGTCGGCCATCGGACTGAGTGGTGTCTCTTCTTTGTTGACCTCGATGACGAAACCACCGGCTTGCTTGGCCACCAGCGGGAGCGAAGCCGCGGGATACACCATGGCCGACGTTCCGACCACGAGAAGCACCTCACTGCGGGACATGGCCTGGACCGAACGGCTGAAAGGTTCTTGCGGTAGGACTTCTCCAAACCACACGACGTCCGGGCGCAGCGGGCTTCCGCATTCGCACCGCGGGGGAAGCTCGGGCAGTGGCGCTCTCAGATCCTCGCCGCAATGCCGGCAGCTCGTGCAGCGGAGTCGCCAGATGTTGCCGTGAAGCTCCTCGACGTTTCGGCTTCCGGCCCGGCGATGAAGCCCATCCACATTTTGCGTCACCAGTGTGAACTCCTCGACGCTCCGCTCGAGCCCCACCAGCGCCTCGTGCCCGGCATTGGGCAGGCAAGGGGCCAGCTTTTGCCGTCGCCAGTCGTACCACTCCCAGCTCAGCTTTGGGTCTCTCGCGAAGGCCTCGGGCGTGGCAAGCTCTTCCGCTCTAAATTTCTTCCACAAACCGTCGGGGCCGCGGAAAGTCGGTACGCCGCTTTCCGCCGAGATGCCGGCGCCGGTCAAGACGCTCACGCGCTTGGCGCTCGCGATCCGCTCGGCGGCTTCCCGGAGAGCTTTGTCATCATGTTGCACCGTCTGAGTTTATTCTACCCACCCTTGCTAGGCAACGCGTGCGTGCGTCTCCGAGTAGGGACGAGAAAAGTGGGCGTGATCCGCCTTCCGCTTGTTGCGTATGTGACGGAATGTGAGTGGAGACGAAGGCGGCTTACTCTCGATTGTGTCGTCTCTTCTATGTGGCCATACAAGTCGCTCCCCATCGCAGCGGCTTGGCCGCTTGATGATTCTCATATGTTATGCTAGTATGCAGATATGAAACGCACCACCATTACACTTTCGGATGAGCTCGCGGAGCTCGTCGAGCTCGAGGCTCAACGCCAGCGCGCGTCGGTTTCCGGGGTGATTCGCCAACTCCTCTCCCAAGCCTTTATGGGCACGGAGGAAAGGCCTCGTCAGATCCCGTGGGCAGGAATCGTGAACGACCCAAGTCTGGTTCACGGCAAGAGTATCGACGAAGAGCTGGAACGAGAATGGAGCGATGATATCGATCGCGATCGTGGATAGCGGACCGCTCCTCGCTTCTGCAAACACTGCCGACCCGCAACACGAGCCTTGCCTTGAGGCTCTGCAGTCTTCCGAATATCAGCTCGTCATCCCTGCGCTCTGTGTTGCCGAGGTGACCTACCTACTGGGACGGCGGGAGGGAGCGAGGGCGGAGGCGGCGTTTCTCCGAGGCCTCGAGCCTTTCGATGTGCAGGCGCCAATACCTAACGAGTGGCCGCGGGTAGCCGATCTTGTCAAACAATACGAGAAGCTGGGACTGGGAGGAACCGACGCTTCAGTCATCTCGCTGGCCGAACGTTTCAAGACGGATATCATCCTCACGCTGGACCATCGGCACTTTGGGGCGATTCGACCGAGGCACTGCGACGCCTTTCGCATCCTCCCGTAGTGGTCACGCCGTTCGGCGCTCACGGAGTTGATAGGCCGTCATTCAGGACGCGGACACGTCGCATGAGCTGCGGTTCTAGCTCATGAGCGGCGGCTGTGAGGGGCTGAGCTGCGGTTCTACGGAATGAGCTGCGGCGGGGCAGCGCGAATCGGGAACCGTCGTATTCAGAACTGAAGCTGGAGCGATTCCTCGAGCTCCCGGTCCTTCTGCTCTTGACCGTCGAAGCAGAGCAGTCGGCGGGTGCCCTCGACGATGGTTTCGAGGTTGACCGGGCGGCCCCAGATCTTGTGCATGTTGACCAGCACGTCGCGAGCGTAGTCCAGGCGCAGGTCGATCCCATCGTGGCGATGGAAGAGATAGAACTCGCCCCGGTTCTCGTAGTTGGAATCCCCTACATAGATGAAGGGGTCGCCGAGATTCGTCAGCTGAAACAGAAGCTTTTCCTTCACCTTCTGGTAGTCACGATCCAGGATCACGTACTGGCCGGTCGATGGATCGTAGCCGTAGTTGAACAGACGGTGATGTTCACAGAACTCTGGCGTCAGGTGCGTGTCGATGAAGGATACGTCGTTGTAGATCTTTCTTACTTCGAATATCTTCTCTCGGCCTTGACCCAGCGACCGGTCCCATCGCCGCTTGGTCTCGATGTCGGTACACTCCTCGTACTCTTTTCCGAACCTCCCTTTGTTCCAACGATCTTCGATGTCTCGAAACAGCTCCAGGCCTAGCTTGTAGGGGTTTATGACCCCCGGACGCGTGCCTAGCGTCCCAGAATGGTGATCGGCGTAGTCGATGAGCTCGGCATCCGAAAGCTGTTTCTCGGTCATGATCTTGGAGTGCCAGTAGCTGGCCCATCCTTCGTTCATGATCTTGGTCATACCCTGTGGGGCGAAGTAATAACTTTCCTTCCGCACGATGGAAAGGATGTCCTGTTGCCAGTCCTCGAGAGGTGCATTCTCGATGAGAAACAAGAGGATGTCTTTTTCCGGGGATTCCGGCACTCTTCGCTTGCGCTTGCGGCCTTCCTCGATTTGCTTCTTCTGTTGCTCCAGAAAGTCCGACGGGTTGATATACCGGTCCATGTAGTCCTTGCTGCGGAGCTTCGGCACCGCGACGCGGTCCCCGGGAACCGAATCGTCCGGCAACTCTTTTTCACGACGTTTTATGTATGGCAAGTGCTGATCGATCAGATTTTCCAACGAGAGCACGGAGTCCAGAAACTCCTCTACCACCTCGAATCCAAAACGATCGATGTAGCGGCGGACGCGGGTGGCATGGTTCGCCATCTGGTCAATCATCTTGCGATTGGTATGGCTGAACCACAGGTTGTTCTTGAAGAAGTCACAGTGACCATACACATGCGCGATCACGAGCTTTTGATCGGTCGCGCTGTTGTTCTTCATCAAGTAGGCGTAGCAGGGGTCGCTATTGATGACTAGCTCGTAGATCTTCGACAGGCCGTAGGTGTAGCCTTTGGAGAGCTTTTCGTACTCCATCCCGAAACGCCAGTGAGGATAGCGAGTGGGGAAACCCTGATAGGAGGCGACTTCGTTCAGTTGATCGTAATCGAGAAGCTCGAAGATCGTATCGTTGAAATCGAGCCCGTAGTCGCGAGCATCCTCCCAAACCGAAAGCCTGATCTTCTCCAAATCCGGAGGTAGATTCATCGCCCGTCTACCGCCCCTTGCCGAGGAAAGTCTTGATGGAGTTGAAAATGTGCTACCGCCCCTCGATTCGAGACAGGGACACGTGATCGATGCCCTCGAAGCGATCCGCCAACATGTCCAGAAACTTCCCGCTTCCGTATCGCCCCTCGACCTGGCCATAGCAGAACAAGTTCACTCGGGGGAGCAGGCGCGTGGTTATCAAGTCGATGCAGGACTCGTTGTCGCCATCGGATAGATTGTCGCCATCCGAGAAATGGAAGAGGTAGATGTTCCAGTCATCGGTCGGGTAGTGGCGCTCGATCAGGCCGGCGGCGAGCTGATAGGCCGAGGAGATTCGCGTCCCTCCGGACTCTCGCAGGTGATAGAACGTTTCTTCGTCCACCTCTTTGGCATCCGTGTCGTGAACGATGTAGCGGCTCTCGATCCCGCGATACTGCGAGCGCAACCATGTGTCGATCCAGAAGGATTCGATGCGAACGATCTCCTTTTGCTCGTCTTCCATCGAGCCGGACACATCCATCATGTACACGATCACCGCGTTCGCGGTAGGTCCGGGAACTTTCTTGCGATCGCGATATCGAAGATCCTCTCGAATGGGAACGATGACCGGTTGCTCCGGAGAATAGCTTCCGGAGGCGATCTGGCGCTTGAGCGCCTGCTTGTAAGTCCGCTTGAAATGCCGGAGCGACTCGGGCCCCACGCGGTTGATGCCGACGTAACGGTCCTCTTCCTGAATGATGTTTTTTTTGCCCCGCGGCTGAATGCGCTGGAGCTCGAGCTCCTCGCCGAGAATCTTGGCTAGCTCGGAAAGCTGAACATCCACTTCTAGCAGATGCTCGCCGGGCATGTTCCCCGCTCCACCGCCCTCGCCTTCTCCGGGCGCCGCGCCGATAGGAGTTCCGGACTCACCTTCGCCTTGACCGACGCCGCCAATACGACGTGGGGCATAGCGAAACGTCGGGAGCTCGACCTGCGGTACGGGGATGGAAACGTAGTCTTTGCCCCGGCGGCCGATGAACTCGCCGCGGGTAATGTAGCGCTTCAGGTTTCTACGGATGGCACCACGAACGATCTGTTTGAACCGGTTCTTGATCTAGCTCGATATTGAGAACCATTCCGACGCTTTGTTTGAAGCTGGGGCGCTATTCCTTTAGATCTCCCCGGGCGAAGATGCTGGCCACGAAATTCAACACGTCCGTGGCGCAAACCTGGCAGTAGCGGAAGTTCTTGATGAGACGTCCCTTCACGACGTCGATCTTCTCCTGGGTCGCCTCGTCGACGACGCTGGACACCAGGCTGGTGAGCTTGATCGAGTCCTTCTGGTCTTCGAACAACTTCAGCTCGAGTGCCTTGTACAGCCGCTCGTTCGGGGTGTAATCGAACTGCTTGCCCTCGATCGCGAGGGCTCCGATATAGTTCATGATCTCGCGGCGGAAATCGTCCTTGCGTGAATCTGGGATCCCGATCTTCTCTTCGATGGAGCGCATCAATCGTTCGTCCGGCTCCTCATCTTGGCCCGTGTATTTGTTACGCACTCTTTCCTTCTGGGTGTAGGCCTTGATGTTGTCGATGTAGTTGGCGCAGAGTTTCCGGATGGCGTCCTCGTCGGCGATGATCGCCCGCTGCACCTCGTTCTTCACGATGTCTTCGTATTCTTGTTTGACGACCGACAGGAGCTCCTTGAAACGCTTCCTCTCATCCTCGGCGGTAATGAGGCTGTGATGCTTGAGGCCCGACTCCAACTCGTTCAACACCATGAACGGATTGACGCAGGTGCCGGCCTGATCGGAGACGAGCGCGTTCGAAATCTTGTCCTGCACGTATCTCGGTGAGACACCCTCCATCCCTTCCCGAGACGAGTCTTTCCTCAACTCCTTGATGTTGTCTTCGGTGAAACCGGGCAGCGTCTTGCCGTCGTAGAGCTTGAGCTTCTGAATGACCGTAAGCCCGGCTTTCTTCGGTTCTTCCGGGCGAGTCAAGACCGCCCACATGGCAGCCATGTCCACCGTATGGGGAGCGATATGCTTCCCGCGAATCTTGGCCGCGTTATAGTCCTTCTCGTAAACCTTCTTCTCGTCTGACGACGCGTGATGTAGGGAAAGTCGATCTTCACCGTCCGATCGCGAAGAGCTTCCATGAACTCGTTGTTCTGAAGCCTTCGGTACTCGGGCTCGTTGGTGTGACCGATGATCACCTCGTCGATATCCGTTTGCGGAAACTTCTTGGGCTTAATCTTGTGCTCCTGAGAAGCGCCCAGCAGATCGTAGAGAAACGCCACGTCCAGCTTCAAGACCTCGATGAATTCGATGAGCCCACGGTTGGCGATATTGAACTCGCCGTCGAAGTTGAAGGCGCGTGGATCGCTGTCCGAGCCGTACTCGGCGATCCGCCGGTAATTGATATCTCCGTCAGCTCGGTCGAGTCCTGGTTCTTCTCGTCTTTGGGCTGAAACGTGCCGATGCCGATGCGGTCCTTCTCCGAAAGAATCAGCCTGCGGATCGTCACGTGGTCGATGACCTTCGGCCACTCTCCGTCGTATTTGCGCAGCAGCTCACGATAGATCTGCCGGCAGGCGGGGCATAGCTCCCCCTGGATGTTGATCTGCTCCGTCTCTTTTTTTCCGGCGTTCAGTTTTTCCAGAACCGCCGGGCGAGACTCGACGGGGATCAGGTGGAGCGGGTCCTCATGCATGGGACAATCCATCTCATCGCCGCTCTGGGCATGTTCGGGCAAGGGCTCCGCGAGCCGCTTCCAACGGAACGTATAGAGCGCTCCCTTTGGCGTCTTCGCGTATTCTTCCAATCCCTTTTTGAGGAGTCGCACCACCGTGCTCTTTGCGCTCCCAACCGGGCCGTGGAGAAGCAGCACCCGTCGCTCCGTACCATAGTTCTGAGCAGCGGCCTTGAAGACATTGACCATGTGCATCAGAGACTCGTCCAGACCGTAGATGGCATCGATTCCATCAAAGGATCGGTCTTCGAAGAAATGGTACTTGACGTAGTTTCGTTTGTTCTCCGTGTACTCCGTGACGCCGTGGGAGACGATCATGTCGTGCACGCGCTGGAAGGCGGTGCGGGCGACTTCCGGATCTTGTGCGACGATTTGAAGGAAGTCAGAAAAACTTCCTTCCCAATGCTGTTCCCGGAATCGCTTCGGGTCCTGAAGCCCGTGGATGATGGACACAATCTCCTGACTGAAACTCATGAGGCTCTGCCCTCCGTGTTCAGATAGAAGCGGCCATATCGTCGTCTTGTGGAAAAGTTGGCTTACAATCCATGATAGGAACGGCAGTCCAGTTTGTCAATTGAATCCAACCAGATACGGCCCGGGGGAGCGCTTTCCGACGATGGACCGGTGCCACCGAAAGGGGACAGTGTCGAGGAGCGTGGCCTAGAAGCGCTGGGAACCCTAGCGTTGGGTCGTTTCAAGGCGTGACGTCGGGTGCGACGTACCAATTGTAGTCACAGAAAGGCGTGATGGTACCTTGCTTCGTAATGTGCTCGATGAGTAGATTCCTGACTTCTTCGGAGGATCGCCAGAGAACGTCGGCGCCTTTTAGCATCCGATAACCTCCGCCCGCCGCCGCCCGATAGTTCGTGGTCACGAGCTTGAAGGTCTCCTCGGGATCCATCTGGCGGCCCTGATAGCTGAGCTCTCGTATGCGCTGCCCGACCGGTCGGGTTGGGTCGATCCGGTAGTGGGCTCCCGCCAGCATGTCGAGATTGTAGGCGCGCACGCCGGGATCGGGCTCGATGACGAGCTGGCCCGTCTCGGGATCGGGACGACCGCTCTGGTAGTAGCGAGCCGAGTGCTCCAGTGCCTCCTTGATCTGGTCACCGCTTACCTCCACAACGGCCAGCGTGTTGTCGTATATATAAAAGGAGAAGAGCTCCTGGACGGTGATCGGTCCAGCCGGGATGCCCTGGTAGCGGTAGGGCAAGAGCGCCGCCATCGAGAGCTGGGCTCCGCTTTCCTCCAGCATGACGCGCTGAAGAAGATCCATCATCGGGGTATCCCGAAAACGAGCACGTTCGGCGCTGATGCGTGCCTCTGCCTCACCGATGACACTATTAATGTAGGCCATGGTCCGATCGTGGTAGGGCCGTGCGAGATTGAGCAACTCCTCGCTGGGCTCGACGCCGGCGGTGGAAAGAAGTGCTCCTTCCCATCGCTCGAGGCTCAGCTCACCCGACGCGCTTCGTTCGAAGTAGAGATCGACGCGGCAAAGGGAATCTCCCCAGCGGCCCGGCTCGCAGACGACGACTCCGTTGACCTCCTGTGGCTCGACTCTCTGATGGGCATGTCCCAAGAGCACGACATCGATCCCGGGAACATCTCTGGTTAGCCGATAGGCCTGATTCTCGTACTCGGTCTCATTGGATAGACCCGTGAGGAGATCCCTTTCCAGTCCCTGATGCGTCACCGCCACGACGACGTCGACCCCTTCCTTTTCACGAAGCAAAGGGACGTAGCGGCGAGCCGTCTCCACGGTATCCAAGAACGTAAGTCCCGCGTAGTTCTCCGGAGTCTCCCAATTTGGGACGTTGGGCGTGATGAGGCCAAGGATTCCCACGCGCACCCCGTCCATCTCCTTCACCAAGTAAGGAGTAAAGAACGGAGTCCCGTCCTCTTTCACGACGTTGGCGGAAAGCCAGGGAAAAGAAGCGTCGTGGCGGGCGCTCTCGATTGCGGGCAGCCCGAAGTTGAACTCGTGGTTGCCAACCGCCATGGCGTCGAAACGGAGGTGGCTCATCGCCAGCATCGTTGGATCAGGGGGGCCGGGGTGCTTTCGATGATGGTAGTAGCCGAGTGGTGACCCCTGGATCGTGTCTCCCGCGTCCAGTAGCAGCACCGGATTCCCCTCCGCGCGCACGCCGTCTACAAGGGTCGCCACGCGCGACAAACCAATGTCTGCCTCTCGGGCTCGGAAATAGTCGTATGGAAAGATGTAGGCGTGCAGATCGCTGGTGTGGAGCAAGGTGATGTGCTCCGACGGTTGTGCGTGAAGCGGATTCTCGAGAAGAGAAAAGGGGATTGCGCCCGGCTCCGAATGTGCGCTAGATTCGTCCTAGCTAGTACCCAACCTGACCCGAAATGGAGGTTCTCGAGCCTGGCTTGGTGCATCTAACGAGGCGATTCAGATGACCCCTAGCACCGATCCACCGAAAGAGATGGCGGGAAAGGAAGCCGCCGCCCTCGGCCTCCTGGTGATCGTAGTCGGGGCCCTTCTCTTCGCTGCTTTTTCTTTCCTTACGTTTGGCGTGCCTCTCATCGTGGTCGCCGTCGCGGGTCTCATCTGGATCTACGTCGGCATCATGCGTTGGGTCGACCGTGCCTTCACCAAGCGAGCCGAACATCCTCCGGACAACAGCGACTCCCAGTGACCCTCAAAGAGCTTCTTTCCGGGCGACCGAAGATCGTCGCCCGGACCAAGAGCGGCAAATGTTTGAAGGGCTACTTGCGCGACGGCCGAGTCCTCATCACACGGGGCGTCCTTCGCATGACCACGGTCGACAGCCAAGAGTTGCCTGTGGATCTCAATCAACTCAAAGGAGTCTTCTTCGTCCGCGACTTCGACGGCAACAAGAATCATTTAGAGAGCAAGATCTTGGTCACCGATCCGGAACGCCCGGGCCTCCGTGTTCGACTGCGGTTCGAAGACAACGAGACGATGGAAGGAGTCATCGAGAACCATCTCGATCTGCTTCAGGCCAGCGGCTTCTTCTTCTGGCCGGCCGATCCCGAGGCGAACAACGATTTGATCTTCGTCATAAAGTCGGCGTTGCTCGGCTTCCGGGTGCTGGGCGTCAAAGGTTAGATTAGAAACTGGCCTACAGAACGACCCGTTCCTTGCCCACCCGCCGCGTCACACGCTCTCGATCGAGCCACTCGAGCAGAGGAATCGCGTACTTGCGCGTGACCCCAACGAGCTGCTTGAAGAAGGCGACGTCGACGAGATCGTTCTTCTGCTTTTCGCGGCGGACGGCACTCTTTAGCTCCTCCAGTACTTCACCGTGAAACACCATCCCCTCGGCGACTCGGATCAACGTGCCCTCGTTGATGAGCAGCCGTTCGATCCGCGCCAGAAGTTTGGGATCCTTGCGGTGGCGAGCCGCGACGTCCGCCAGAGAAGCCGGTTGGAATCCGGCCCGGCGATAGGTCTCGGTGAGAAAATCGCGAGTCTCTTGTTCTTCCGAGGACAGCTCGATTCGGTGATCGGCGCTGGCGACCCACTCGCGTGAGGTCCGCGCCTTGCCAACTTGATGGAGGCGGGCCAGGACCCATTCGAATACCTCCACCGGTGCCGCGCCGGTCGTCTTTTCCCGTAGCTCGCCTCTCGGCATCCCCTCTCGCAGCGGGTTCGCCGCGTGGAATGTTCGCAGCTCCGTCTCCATTCGCTCCGCGATGTCTCGAACGCATTCCGGCGACACGAGCAGCAGGGGCTGTCGGGAGACCGGGAACACGCGTTCCTTGTCGATCAGGCGCTCGACGATTCGCGGGAGAGCGGTCGCATCCACGCCGAGCCGCCGGGCGAGCTCAGGGCCCAAGATCCCTCGAGTGCCCGCTTCGGCAACGAAGATGGCTGCTGCTTCGACGGCATCTCCCGAGCGAATCGCGGTGAGCCGCGCAACGACGTCGCTGCTGCTGACGGAGTGCTTGGGAGGAGCCGCATCCAGAATTTCACCGCCCCCGATGGTCTCGAGCGGCGAGTAACGCCGAACGATGAACCGATCTCCAGGCGACGCGACCATGGGCGTTTCGAGCCGAAACTGCACCAGTCCTCGGCTGCCCGGCAGAATGGCTTCTTGCTTTCCTAGGACGCGAACGCGAGCCACCGAGACGGCGGTTCCCAGATGGAGGTGCACGCGCGACAAGTCTTTGATGGGCGCGGGGGCCGAGGCCAATGCCTCCAAGTCCGCGTCCAACATCAGGCTGGAACGAAGAGTTTGCGGACGAATGAGCGAGTCGCCACGTAGGACCCGACCCACCTCGACACCCTGAAGGTTGACGGCGGTGCGTTGACCGGCGAGGGCTCGATCGACCGGTGCGCCATGCACCTGTAGCCCGCGCACGCGTGCCGACAAGCCTCGCGGAACGATTTCCACCTCTTCATCGACGTCGATGGAGCCAGAAACGAGAGTCCCGGTCGCGACCACGCCAAATCCCTTCATGGAAAAAACGCGGTCCACCGGGAGGCGGAAGAGGCCGGAGGTGTGGCGGCCCTCGACGCCCGCGGCAACCGCAAGGAGAGCGCGTTTCACTTGTTCGACTCCTTCTCCCGTCTTCGAGGAGACGAAAACGACCGGTGCGTCTTCGAGGGAGCTGCCGCGAATCAGCTCGCGGACCTCGATCGCCGCGACCTCGCGGACCTCGGGCTCCACCAAGTCCACCTTGGTCATCACGACCAGCCCCCGGGGAACGTGAAGCAAGCGGCAGATTTCGAGGTGCTCACGAGTCTGCGGCATGACCGACTCGTCCGCCGCCACGACCAGCATCACGATGTCGATGCCGCCCACTCCGGCCAGCATGTTCTTGACGAAGCGTTCGTGGCCTGGGACGTCCACGAACCCCAGGCTGAGGCGATCCGCATCCCGCAGAAACGCGAAGCCCAGATCGATGGTGATGCCTCTTTCCTTTTCCTCTTTGAGTCGGTCGGGATCGGTGCCGGTGAGCGCCTGCACCAGCGCACTCTTACCGTGGTCGATGTGTCCGGCGGTGCCGACGATCACGTGTTTCATGGCGATCGCTGGCTATGATAGCCGAGGCCCCCCATAAGCAAAACCCAAGCAAGGCCCTCCCAACCGTGTGTTATCATGAACGGAAGAGAGGTGACCATGAATTCTTTGCGTCTCGTCGTCCTTCCGTTCGTCGTCTCCGCCGCCCTCACGATGGGAGCGGAAGCACAGACAACCCAAACCGCGAACGCGGAAAACAAAGAGCAGCAGGCGGACGAGGCCCTCCTTCGAGAGTTGGCAGCGATCCGCGAAGAGATCGGAAAGCTGCGGATGGAAGTAGGCGACCTACGCGAAAAGGTGGGTGACATCCACCGCGTCGCCGTCCGTCCGAGCGCTCCTCCAGCCCCGGAAAGCGTCAACTTGGACGAGAGCCGTGCCCTCGGAAGTGCGGACGCCGCGGTGGCGATGGTGGAGTTCTCCGACTACCAATGCCCTTACTGTTCGCGTTTTTTTCAACAGACGTTCCCCCAGATCGAGAAGAGTTACATCGACACGGGTAAAGTGCGCTTCTTTTTTCGAGATTCCCCCTTGATTCAGATCCACCCCCAAGCGAAGGCCGCGGCGATTGCCGCCAACTGTGCCGGCCAGCAGGGAGCTTACTGGGAGATGCACCACCAATTGTTCGCAAACCAGAAGCAGCTGGGACCGCAGCTATATGAGGCGTCGGCGAAGGAACTTGGCTTGGACCAGGCAGTTTTTCAATCTTGCCTAGTGGATCCGGCGGAGTCGAAAAGAGTCGACGAAGATGCGGCCTACGGTCAGAGTCTGGCCGTTCAAGGAACGCCTCACTACTTCGTCGGGCGGGTGCAAGACGGGCAGCTCGTAAACGTGCTGCGAGTCAACGGCGCGCAGCCGTTCGAGGTCTTCTCGAAAGTGATCGAATCGATGCTCCAGTAAACGGAGCAGCCAGCTCGAAAGCATTACGAAGTTACTTCGGAAAAGTCCCGCGCGCTAGCGTCGTCCCCGCCGGCCACGAGACGGCTTCGGGCCCGCGCGCTTCTTTCCCGTCGGCCGGCGTCCACGCTCGCCCACCGGTTTCAACCCTTCGATGGCGAGATCGATTTGTCGCTTTTTCTGATCGACTCGCACGACCTGAACCTCCAGGCGATCGCCGAGCCGATAAAGCGTGCCGGTGGACTCGCCGCGAAGCGTATGGGTCTTTTCGTTGAATCGGTAGTAGTCATCGGCCAGCGTGCTGATGTGGACCAGACCCTCCACGAAAAACTCCTCAAGCTCGACGAATAGGCCGAAGTTCATGACGCCGGTGACGTAACCGACGAAAACATCACCCAGTTTGTCGGCCATGAAGCGGACTTTCTTCCATGCGATGAGCTCGCGCTCCGCCCCTTCGGCGCACCGCTCGGTGGTCGATGAATGTTCCGCCACGCCGGGGAGTTTGGACTCCCTTTCTTTTTGTATCTCGACGGACGGCATGCCCTTCGTCCGTACCTCTCGCAGCAAACGATGGACGACCAAGTCCGGGTAACGCCGGATGGGCGACGTGAAGTGCGTATAGATGGGCGCCGCCAGGGCGTAGTGACCGCTATTCTCCATGGCGTATCTCGCCTGCTTCATGGTTCGGAGCATCAAGAATGAAATCAAACGCTCCTCGGGTTTACCCTCGATCTTCTCGAGAAGCTTCTGGAAACTCTTGGGCTTGAGTTTCTCCGAGCTGGCTCGCAGTCGATAACCGAAACCGGAAACGAGCTCCTCGAACTCCTCGATGCGGTCTTCGTCGGGCTCTTCATGGACACGATACAAACTTGGAACGTCCAGCCGAAAGAGATGACCGGCAACGATCTCGTTCGCTAGCAGCATGAATTCTTCGATGATCTGGTGCGCGACGTTGCGCTCGGCCGCGACGATCCCGGTCACCAATCCCTCGACGTCCAGAAGAATCTCGGGCTCCGGCAAATCGAAATCGATGGAGCCTCTCTTTTCGCGCCGGGCGCGCAAGATCCGATAAAGGCCGAGCATGCGCTCGAAAAGCGGCACCAGGCTCCGATAACGCTCCCTAACCTTCGGATCTTCATCGACCAGGATCTGCCGCACCTCGGTGTAGGTCATGCGCGCGGCACTTCGGATCACGCCGTCGTACAGGTCGTACTTCACGATGCGACCGGTCGGGCTGATTTCAACCCGCACCGACTGCACCAGGCGATCCACACCGGGATTCAGGCTACATATCCCATTCGAAAGTCGCTCCGGCAGCATCGGCACCGCCCGCTCCGGAAAGTAGACCGAGGTGCCGCGCTCCAAGGCCTCCCGGTCGAGAGCGCTTCCTTCTATTACGTAGCGCGCGACGTCGGCGATGTGAACTCCCAGCATATAGTTCCCGTTTGGCTCCAATTCCACCTGCACCGCGTCGTCGAAGTCCCTCGCCGTCTCACCGTCGATGGTGACGATGTCCTCGTTCCGGAAGTCGGTACGTCCCGCGATGGCCTCTGCCGAAACCTCGGTCGAGATGCGTTCGGCTTCCTGGAGCACGTCGTCCGGAAAGGGGTCGGGAAGGCCGTACTTGGCAATGATCACCCGGACGTCCACGCCGGGATCATCCAGCCGTCCTAGAACCTCGATGACCTTTCCGAGAGGGGCACGAAACGGGCCGGGGTACCGGGTCAGCTCGGCGACCACCATCTGACCTGGTTGCGCTCCCGACTCCTCCCCATGGCTGATGAACACCTCGTAGAGGAAGTTGGGATCGAAAGGGACGACCCGCGCCCCTTCCGCGTCCTTCTCGAAACGGCCCACCACGCACGTCGAGACACGTTCCAGGACCTCCACGATGTGCCCCTCGGGCTTCCCGTATCGATTCTTGCTGTCGATGTGAACGAGAACCCGATCACCGTGGAGCGCTTCGCCGAGCGCTCCGCCTGCTATATAGATGTCGGGCTGCTCTTTTCGGTCGGGTCGGTCGGGGCGATCCGGGCGCACGAAACCGAAGCCTCCCGGCTTGCACGAAAGCCGGCCCGCGACCAGGTCCATCTTCTCGGGAAGACCGAGACGGTTGGCACGCGTCCGTGCCAACTTCCCTTCGGCGAGCATCTCTTCGAGGACGCGCTTGGCGGTGAGGCGCGCCTCTCCCTTGACCAGAAGCATCTTGAGAAGGTCCTTCTCGGTGGTCGGACGACCGAGCCGCGCCAAGATCTCGAGAGCGCGGGTGCGGATACCGGTATCTGGGGGTGGGGACACCGGCCGCTATCTTAGCACGCGGCGGGCATCCCGTTTGTTGACAACGAACCGGTGCGTTCCTATGATGAGCCCTCCGCGAACGCTTCCCAGCGTGCCGAAGTGGCGGAACTGGCAGACGCGCTGCGTTCAGGGCGCAGTTCTCTTCGGGGAGTGGGGGTTCAAATCCCCCCTTCGGCACCAACAGGACCTAAGTCCGTCTAGTCCTTATCGTTCACTTTCACCCACGACAACCGTCTCCAAAGTGAGAGACCGGTGCGGGCTGTTCGAGCAGCCGAATCGCACCCTCGATGCGGCCTCAGGCCCCGGAGTCGACTGAGAGGGTCCTGCGCGTCCTCGTGAACGAAGTGGACGGGAAGCAGCCGCTGCGCTCCGAGCCGGAGATCTCGGCTCCAGCCAGCGAGGGGTAGTACCCGGCGGAGGCGACGCTAGCGGCACCGCGACGCTCCGCTTCGACGAGTGAATGGTCGCCGGGAAGGGGACCGTTCGCCGCCTTTTCGTTCTTGGTCAATGGCGGCGTCTTCACTTCTTGAGTTCCTCTCGCTTCGAAAGTGGCTTTGTCGGTGTACTCGCCCCGCGGGTAGTACGGCCCCATCACGTCGGGCTCGGTCCCCGGGACGGTGATGTTGGTCGGGTTGTGCTTCCATTCCGGATCGTTGTACATGTAGCGGAAGACGAGCATTCCGAAATCGGCGCGGTTGGATGGGTCGTCGATCCCCTCGCCGCGGGCTGACCAGTCCATCCACGCGACGCCGTTGTCTTCGGTAGCGTTCTTCGGCCGGTCCTCCTCGCGGCACACCACGATCGTGTAGTTGCCGTCCTCGTCGAGCGGGACCTGCATGTCGGTGAGACCGTCGTTGCTCAACCCGGAGGGTGGTGCCTCACAGATGACGAGCGACCAGTAGCGGGACTCCCAGTCGGTCATGGTCTCGAGGCCCTTCCCGCCCGTTCCCATGAAGGTATTGGGGAACTTCGGCATCTTGCCGCGAAGCACCAGCACTGGGCCGAACGCCCGGGAAACCCAGGAGAACAGGTAGAGCGTCACCGGATCCCCGCCGAAGCCCGTCTCCATCCACCGGAAGCTCAAATCGCGGGCGGCACTGGCGGGGATGTCGATGTCGGAGTACATCCTCCAGCAGCTCAAGGAATCGCTGGAGCGCCCCACTCGTGAGGAACTGCTCGACCGGCTCGCGGAGTTGCCAGAGCCTAAGCTCCGTCCGTCGCCGGCCGACTTGATCCGTGCCGAACGGGAGCGTCGTTGATCGTTCTCGATGCCTCGGCCGCCGTAGAACTCCTACTGAATACGCGCCTCGGCAAGAAACTGGCCGAGCGTCTTCGGTCTTCCGATGTGTCGCTCCACGCTCCGCACCTCATCGATCTCGAAGTAGCGCAGACGCTCCGTAGGTATGTTGCGGACCGCACGCTTCCCGAAGAACGAGGTCGGCTCGCCTTGCAGCATTTCGCGATGCTCGACTTGAATCGCTACCCGCACGACTCCCTGCTTCGACGCGTTTGGGTGCTACGAGACAACCTTACAGCCTACGACGCCGCCTATGTTGCTCTCGCGGAAGCGTTGGAAGCTAGCCTTGTGACCGCCGATCGCCGCTTAGCAAAGACCCCTAAACTCAGAACTACCATCGAACTACTGCAGTGATTCCGTCAGATTTTCTACTGGCTCACAAACGCCGTGGCAGCTTTGTCTGGAATTAAACGGTAAATCTTCCGCGTTTCGAGCGATGCCTCGTAACTGTCGTTCCTAATGCAAAGCACGAAACGGCCCGTTTTTGCGCTCATTGGACTACCCGACCTGTGCAGCGGGATGGACCTTTTTCTCGAGGCGTCGGCCGAGCTTATCTTTCTCGACCTCGAGGTCGTAGCGAGATTGAAGGTTCATCCAAAACCTCTCCGACATCCGGAAGTAGCGGGCGAGTCTCAAAGCGGTGTCGGCAGTAATCGACCGCTTTCCGTGGACGATTTCGTTGATACGTCGCGCCGGTACACCAATATCTTTGGATACCCGATATTGGCTGATACCCATCGGCTTCAAGAACTCCTCGAGGAGAATCTCGCCGGGATGGATAGGAGGAAATTTCTTGCGTGCCATATGCGCCCCTCTAATGGTAATCCGTAATCTCTACTTCGAAAGCGTCGCCCTCACTCCAGCGGAAACAGAGTCTCCATTGATCGTTAATCCGAATACTGTATTGGCCCCGGCGTTCGCCCGACAGTTTCTCCAAACGATTGCCGGGAGGAACTCGCAGCTCGTTGAGTGACTCCGCGGCATCGAGGATCAGTAGTTTTCTTTGGGCCACGCGTTGAATGTTCGGGGGCCCACCTGCGGGACTTCTCCCTCAGGAAAACCCTCTCGGTGTCTCTGTCCCGAAAGCTCTTGATCATCCCTGTCAATCACCATGATAACGCGTCTCGTTAATAACGTCAAGCGTTATCAGACCCTGAAAGCTCGGCCCGAAAGTCACGCAGCACGGGAAGGTGGTCGTGCCGCGTGCGCCTGAACGCCACATTGACGCCACCCCGCCCCCTCGCTAAAATGGCTTTCGTCCAGTGACTTTGCGACAGTCTTTCCCGATCTTTCTTCCTAGTGTCTCGTCTCGGAAGTGATGTTAGCATCGAGAGCGTCGAGGCACCCGGATCGCAAGGCGTGGCGAGGGCGAAATACCGGGCGTATTCAACCGAGGCGCAACGCAGCGAGGCGGGATGCATCGGCGCTCGAATGCAACATGGACTTCCGGGACGGGACACTAGGACGTCATAAGGCACCAATGAGGGGGCCTGACTCGTCGCGCGCGAAAGTGGCGGAACGGCAGACGCGCTGGACTTAGGATCCAGTGGGGCAACCCGTGGGGGTTCGAATCCCCCCTTTCGCACCAGCCTTCGCTCACGGATGGACATCGTTGACGTGAGCTCCGGCTGGCAAGCCAGCTTGGCGAAGGCTGTCCGCCGAAAGCCAAAGGGGAAAGCGGAAGGGCGACGGCGGGCTTCATCTTTCGACGAGATTCCAAAGGAGTAACTTTGAAGGCGGAGTGTACTGAAGAAGGCCTGTCCAAGCGCCGGCTCGACGTCGAGATCCCGGCCGAGACGGTGACCGAGGCATTCGAGAAGGAGGTGTCCCGATTCGGCCGCTCTCTGAAGCTGCCCGGATTCAGAAAGGGCAAGATCCCCAAGGATCTGGTCAAGACCCGCTTCCGAACGGAGATCCTGGACGAAGTGCTTCGGGACCTGCTCCCCCAAGTGCTGCAACAAGCTTTGAACCAACATGCGCTCCACCCGATCGGCGATCCGAAGGTCCATGATCTGAAGATCGAGATCGGACAACCTCTCTCCTTCAAGGCTTCCTTCGAGATCCTGCCCAAGATCGAGGTCAAGAACTACAAGGGCCTGAAGGTCACCGAGCGAAGTGCCGACGTGAAGGACGAAGAGATCGAGACCCGCCTCCAAGCGCTCCGCGAGCGGGCCGCGCGTTTCGATCCCGTCGAGGAGCGCGGGGCCCGAGACGGGGACCATGTCGCGGGAACCCTGATCGAGAAAGCGGCCGATGGCAAGGGCCCGGCCAACAAACAAGAAGGCGTACTAATAGAGGTTGGTGCCGACATCTACCACCCGAGCCTGCATGAAAAACTGCGGGGCGCGAAGTCCGGGGACTCGGTGACGGTGGACGTCGTGTTTCCCGACGATCACCCGGACCCCAAGCGGGCCGGGAAAGCCTTCTCGGTCCAGATGGAAAAGATCGAGGTCAAGGAAAAGGTGCTCCCTGCGCTCGACGACGAGCTGGCCAAGGATCTGGGACAGTTCGAGAATCTCGCCGAGCTCCGCGATCAAGTCCGCCAGCAAGCGGAAGAGGAGACGCGTCAGGAAGCCGATCAGGATCTTCGCAATCACTTGTTGGAAAAACTGCTCGAGGCCAACCCGTTCGAAGCGCCGGAGGCCTTGGTCGAGCACGAGCTGGATCAGAGGATCGAGGAGATGGCCAAAAGCCTCGTCGATCGAGGGATCGATCCCGCTCGGGCGAAGATCGATTGGCGGGAGTTACGGGAAGGTCAGCGCGACGCGGCCGCTCGGAGCGTGGGAGCGACCATCTTGCTCGACCGGATCGTCGAACAGGAGAACATGAAAGAGACCGAGGACGTCATCGAGAAAGAGATCAAGCGCGGAGCCTCCGCGATCAAGAAAAGCCCCCAGGTGGTGCGCGCTCAGTTGATGAAAGAGGGGGGGCTGGAACGCCTTAAACGCCGCTTGCGGAGGGAGTTGGCGGTTGACTTACTCCGCGAAAATGCTAGAATCAAGAGGGGTTGATGTATCTATGCTGATCCCGATGGTGGTCGAACAGACCAACCGAGGCGAACGTGCTTACGATATTTATTCGCGTCTCCTCAAAGACAACATCATCTTTATCGGTACTCCGATCGACGACAACCTTGCCAACTTGGTGGTCGCTCAATTGCTATTTCTCGAAGCCGAGGACCCAGAGAAGGAAGTCTCCGTCTACGTCAATAGTCCGGGTGGGTCGGTGACGGCGGGTCTAGCCATCTACGATACGATCCAGTTCATCAGGCCAGATGTGACTACGTACTGCATCGGACAGGCCGCCAGTATGGCCGCGGTGATCCTCGCCTCGGGAACGCCGGGTAAGCGCTTCGCGCTTCCGAACTCCCGCATGATCATCCATCAGCCATCGGGCGGTTTTTCCGGACAAGCCACGGACATCAACATTCAGGCCAAGGAGATCCTACGTACTCGCCAGCGCTTGAACGAGATCCTTGCGATGCATACCGGCCAGAACCTCTCGAAAATCGAACAGGACGTGGAGCGTGATTTCATCATGACCGCCGAGGCGGCCAAGAAATACGGAATCATTGACCAGGTCATCTCACGACGGGTTTGAGCTGCTTTAATCGGGGGAAGCGTGTCGAAGAAAAACGGCGATCCTGAGGTCCTACGTTGTTCCTTCTGTAACAAGGACCAGAGCGATGTGCGCAAGCTCATCGCCGGACCCACCGTCTTCATCTGCGACGAGTGTGTCGAGGTATGCAACGACATCATCGCCGACGACAACCGCTTCGAGAACCGCACGCAACGCTCCACCCTCCCCACGCCGGTGGAGATCAAACAATTTCTGGAAGAGTTCGTCATCGGGCAGGACCAGGCCAAGAAGAAACTAGCCGTCGCCGTATACAACCACTACAAGCGGGTCCAGATCATGAAGTCCAAGACCCGTCAGGAGGTCGAGCTGACCAAGAGCAACATCCTGCTGGTGGGAGCGACCGGTACTGGCAAGACGCTGATGGCTCAGACCCTGGCAAAGCTGCTCTCGGTTCCATTCTCCATCGTCGATGCCACCACGCTTACCGAAGCGGGCTACGTGGGAGAGGACGTCGAGAACATCATCCTCAAGCTCCTGCAGGCGGCGGGCGGAGATATCGAGAAGTGTCAGGAAGGCATCATTTATATAGACGAGATCGACAAGATCTGCCGTAAGGACGAGAACCCCTCGATTACCCGGGACGTCTCCGGTGAGGGAGTGCAGCAGGCCTTGCTCAAGATCCTGGAGGGAACCATCGCCAACGTGCCGCCGCAGGGTGGGCGCAAACATCCTCACCAGGAGTTCTATCAGATCGACACGACGAACATACTTTTCATCTGCGGTGGCGCGTTCGTGGGGCTGGACAAGGTCATCGAGCGCCGGATCGGCAAGAAGTCACTCGGCTTCCGCTCTGAGCTCGGGAAGAAGGCGACCCGCCCGGATGACGTCATGACACTCGTTCAACCCACCGATCTCATCAAGTACGGGCTCATCCCCGAGTTCGTAGGCAGGTTGCCGGTCGTCGGCACGTTGCACGAGTTGGACCGCAATGCTCTCATTCGCATCATGACTGAGCCGCGCAATGCCATTGTCAAACAGTATCAACGACTGTTCGAGTACGAGAACGTCAAGCTCAGCTTCACCGACGATGCTCTCGAGGCCGTAGCGGACTTGGCCTGCGAACGCAAGATCGGAGCTCGTGGCCTAAGAATGATCATCGAAGACCTCATGCTCGACCTCATGTATCACTTGCCGTCGCAGAAGAAGGTAAGGGAATGCGTCGTCACGAAGGAGGTCGTCGAGAACCGTGAGATACCCGTAACGCTGGTCGAAAAGGCAGGTTAGAGCACTTTTCCCGAGTTCTCGCCGCGCTTCGCGGCTCGTTTCCAAAAAATTCAATAGGAGAACCCAGCACGGCTCGGCCGACCGGTGGACGCTAGGCAAAGCGGAAGGGAACGACGATAGCTATGTTCGGAAACAAACCCCAAGATCGAGCGGAAATCTACGAGACCCTGGCCATGGTGCCGCTCCGGGACGTCGTCATCTTCCCCTATATGATGATGCCGTTCGTCATCGGCCGTGCCTCTTCGGTCAGGGCGCTGGAATACTCTCTGGCTCACGACCGCCGCGTCTTCCTGACCGCTCAGCACGATGCCACCACGGACGACCCGAAGGCTTCCGACATCTACACGGTGGGCACGATTTCCAACATCGTACAGTCCGTCAAGCTCCCGGACGGCAACATCAAGGTGCTAGTGGAAGGCCTCGATCGCGGCCGGACCATCGAATGCCAGGACGAGGAAGGCTTCTTCAAGATCGTCGCCAAGACGATACCCAAGGTCAGCGAGGCATCCCCCGACCTCGAAAAGCTGATGAACAAGGTGGTCTCGCTCTTCGAGCAATACGTCAAGCTGGCCAATACGGTGCAGGCAGAAGTCAAAAATGCGGCCGTCCAGGTCGACGACGGCGGCAAGCTCGCCGATACCATTGCCAGCCATCTGATCCTTCCTGTCGACGAGAAACAAAACCTGCTCGAGACCTGGAATCCGCTCGAGAGGCTCACTCGCATCGCCGGGATACTCGAGCGGGAGGTAGACAAACTTCAGGTGGAACGACGCATCCAGGGTCGTGTCCGCAAGCAGATGGAGAAGGCCCAAAAGGAGTACTACCTCAACGAGAAAATGAAGGCCATCCAGAAGGAGTTGGGCCGCAAGGACGACAAGGCCGGCGAGCTGGATGAGCTCCGGAAGAAGATTGCCCAGGCCAAGATGAGCAAAGAGGCCGAGGAGAAGTCTCTCCAGGAGCTCAAGCGACTCGAGGCGATGCCGCCGATGTCCGCCGAGTCTACCGTGTCCCGAAACTACCTGGACTGGATGCTGGCCGTACCCTGGTTCAAGCGCACGCGGGAGAGCCGCAACCTAACACGCTCGGAAGAGATCCTCGATGAAGATCATTACGGGCTGGAGAAGGTCAAAGAACGCGTGCTGGAGTTTCTAGCGGTACGCCAACTGGTGCGCAAACAGCGAGGTCCGATCCTTTGTTTCGTGGGACCTCCCGGCGTGGGAAAGACCTCGCTCGCCAAGTCCATCGCCCGAGCCACGAACCGGAAGTTCGTTCGGCTGTCTCTCGGGGGGGTTCGGGATGAAGCGGAGGTCCGCGGGCACCGGCGCACTTACATCGGGGCCTTCCCGGGCCAGATTATCCAGATGATGAAGAAGGCGGGCACCGTGAATCCGCTCATCTTGCTCGACGAGGTCGAGAAAATGAGCATGGACTTCCGGGGGGATCCCTCGGCGGCCCTGCTGGAGGTTCTGGATCCCGAGCAGAACTATTGCTTTCAGGATCACTACCTGGACGTCGAGTACAATCTTTCCAACGTGATGTTCATAGCCACCGCCAACGTGCTCCACACCATGCCCCAGGCGCTCCAGGACCGGCTCGAGGTCTTGCGCCTCCCTGGGTACACGGAAGAGGAGAAGATCGAGATCGCGACGCGTTTCCTGGTGCCGAAACAGTTGGAGGCCAACGGTCTCAAGAACAAGGCGGTCTCGATTACGACGGAAGCCCTCACGGAGATCCTTAGACGCTACACGCGGGAGGCTGGAGTCAGGAATCTGGAAAGAGAGATAGCGTCCATCTGCCGCAAGATCGCTCGGAAGCTGATCAAGGAAGGCCACGACATCACCGTCGAAGTCACCGGCGAGTCCGTTCCCGGCTACCTGGGGATTCCCAAGTTCCGCCCCCGCCAAACCGAAAAGAAGAACGAGGTCGGCATGGCCACCGGCCTCGCATGGACCGAGGTTGGAGGCGAGCTGCTCGTGACCGAGGCGTCTCTCATGTTCGGCAAGGGCGGTCTGACTTTGACTGGCAAGTTGGGCGACGTTATGCAAGAATCAGCGCAAACAGCACTGTCGTTCATTCGGTCCCGAGCGGAGGAGCTGGGAATCGCCCGAGATTTCAACCGACGCATCGATGTTCATATCCACGTCCCAGAAGGTGCCATACCCAAGGACGGCCCATCGGCCGGTATCACCATGTGCACCGCTCTCGTCTCAGCTCTGACCAACGTATCGGTGCGAAGCGACGTGGCCATGACCGGAGAAATCACTTTGCGCGGCAAAATCCTTCCCATCGGCGGGGTCAAGGAAAAGCTGATGGCGGCGCACCGAGCCGGCATCACCCATATCATCCTTCCCCGCGACAACGAGAAGGATCTAGCCGATATCCCGGAGAACGTGCTGAAAGCTCTAAACGTCAAGATGGTAGAAACGATGGACCAAGTATTCGAATCCGCGCTAACGGCTCCCGTGCCGAAACTCGCGGCAACGGATGAGGACTCGGACGAGCCTCCCGAACTAGATGCGGGGATCCAAGGCGAATCCATTGCCCATTAGAGGCTCGGCATAGAACCTAAAGCCTGAAGCCTAAAGGAAGTAGCCTCCGAGAGTCATTCCTTTGAGGGATAGCTAGTCTGAAACTTGAAACATCCGGCACGATGCCGGCTGGATGATCGCCCGGCGGGGCACAGTCGCCGCCCAGTACGCCAGCCAAAGGAGCGAATAACCGTTCAACCCAGTGATGCTGGGGCCGAGCCGTCCGTTGCCAAGGTAGGGATCGTACCGGAGACAACCTATGGGTCATGAGCAAGCAGCCGCGAGCCGAGTTCGTCCTGAGCGCCGCCGCACCCGCGGACTTTCCGTCCGATGGGCTGCCGGAAGTCGCCGTGGCGGGGCGATCCAACGTCGGGAAATCCAGTTTGCTGAACCAACTGGCCGGCATAAAGAAATTGGCCGCGGTTTCCAGAACGCCGGGCAGAACGCAGCTGGTGAACTTTTTCCGCGTGGAAGACAGGCTGTACTTGGTGGATCTCCCGGGCTACGGCTTTGCTCGCGCGCCGGCGCAGGTTCGAAAGCGTTGGGAATCTCTGGTTACCGGTTACCTTTTCGATCGAGCCGCGATTCGACTCGTACTACTAATCGTTGATGCACGGCGCGATCCGATGGCCAGTGATCGCGAGGTCGTAGAGCTCCTCAACCGCAGTGGAATGTCTTATGTTCTTATCGCCAGCAAGTCAGACAAACTCTCCCGGGCAGCAATGGCCAAACAGAGAACCAGGCTGGAAGAAGCTTTTGCCGCACCGGGTGGGGTACCCTTCATCACCTTTTCCGCCGTCACGGGCGAAGGAAGGAAAGAGTTATGGAACGTGATCGAGAAACACGTACGCGAGCCGGAGCACCCACTGAACCGGCAGAGACCGCAGAGCCCGCACAAGAGGAAGTGAGCAGCAAGGGCTCGCGAAGCGGAGTGGCCGAGAAGCCGCCGCGCAACGACGCAAAGGCGAAGACTTTGAACATCGCCGAGCTCAAGGAGATGAACATCTCTACGCTGGCAAAAGTCGGCAAAGACCTTGCGGTGGCCGGCGCAACGGGCATGCGCAAGCAAGAGCTCATATTCAAGATTCTGCAGGCGCAGACGGAACGAAGCGGTCTCATTTTTTCCGAGGGCGTCTTGGAATGCCTACCCGACGGTTTCGGTTTTCTCAGAGCTCCCGAATACAACTATCTTCCCGGACCCGATGACATCTACGTCTCCCCGTCTCAGATACGAAAGTTCGATCTGCGAACCGGCGATACGATTTCCGGGCAGATCCGACCGCCCAAGGAAGGCGAGCGCTACTTCGCACTCATCAAAGTGGAAGCGGTTAATTTCGAGCCTCCCGAGGCGTCACGGGACCGTATCCTTTTTGACAACCTGACGCCCCTCTATCCGCAGGACCGGATCCAACTCGAAACCGAGAAGGGAAACCTCTCGGCTCGCGTCATGGATCTCATGACCCCGGTCGGCAAGGGGCAACGCGGCCTCATCGTCGCCGCACCGCGCACCGGAAAAACGATGTTGCTGCAGAATATCGCCAACAGCATCACCGCCAATCAGCCGGAGATCGTTCTCATCGTACTCCTCATCGACGAACGCCCCGAAGAGGTGACGGACATGCAGCGGTCGGTGCAAGGCGAAGTCATCAGCTCCACGTTCGACGAGCCCGCCTCACGCCACGTTCAGGTCGCGGAGATGGTCATCGAGAAGGCGAAGCGCCTGGTGGAGCACCGGCGTGACGTCGTCATCGTGCTGGACTCGATCACGCGGCTCGCCCGCGCCTACAACACGGTGGTCCCCCCCTCCGGGAAAGTGCTCTCGGGCGGCGTGGACAGCAACGCTTTGCAGCGACCCAAGAGGTTCTTCGGAGCCGCTCGCAACATCGAAGAAGGGGGCTCGCTGACCATCATCGCCACGGCCCTCATCGAGACTGGCAGCCGCATGGACGACGTGATCTTCGAGGAGTTCAAAGGCACCGGCAACATGGAAATCCATCTCGATCGCAAGCTGGTCGACAAGCGAGTCTTCCCCTCCATCGACATCAACAAGAGCGGCACCAGAAAGGAAGAGCTCCTTCTCTCGAAAGAGGAGCTCACCCGGGTCTGGATTCTGCGCAAGGTGCTCTCGCCGCTGTCGCCGGTCGAAGCCATGGAGCTTCTCCTGGACAAGATGAGGAAGACCAAGAACAACAGCGAGTTCCTCGCCTCGATGTCCGGGCAGCCCTAGTGCCCCGGACCCGCCCAGGCTGTGGCCGTTTGCGGAGCTGCGCTATAATGAGTGGCTGTAGCCCGATCGAGGAGAAACGTTCATGAAACCCAATATCCATCCCAAGTACGAAACCGTCACCGTAGGCTGTGCTTGCGGAGAGACCTTTCAGACCCGCTCCACCAAGGGTGACAACATCAGGCTCGAGATCTGTTCGAAGTGCCACCCCTTCTTCACCGGAAAACAGAAGCTCATCGACTCCGCGGGACGCGTGGAGCGGTTCCACCGGAAGTTCGGCAAACGCGACGTCAAGGTTTCGGCCAAAACCGAGTCCTAACCCCTCCGTCCTTTTTAGTTCCGTGTCCGATATAGAGACCAAGCTCGCTGCATTGGAGCAGAGGTACGAGCACCTCACCGAGGAGCTCGGGAAGTCCGATCTCGTTGCCTCGCCGTCTGCTTATCAGAAGCAAGCCAAGGCACGCTCGGATTTGGAGCCGCTCGTCGAAAAGTATCGCGAGCTGAAATCGCTCATGAACGAGCTGAACGGAGCGAAGGAAATGGCCAGCGAGGGCGACGACCCAGAGATGCGCGCCCTCGCCGAGGAGGAACTGGCACGCCTCCAAAGCGAAGAGGAACGTCTGACCCAAGAATTGAAGTTGCTCTTGCTGCCCAAGGACCCGAACGACGATCGCAACGTCATCATCGAGATTCGGGCCGGGACCGGTGGCGAGGAGGCGGCGCTCTTCGCACAAGAGATCTACCGGATGTATTCCCGCTATGCGGAGAAAAGAGGGTGGCGCGTGGAGGTGATGAGCGCCAATCCCACCGGCATCGGCGGGCTGAAGGAAATCGTGGCGGTCATCGAAGGCAAGGGCGCCTACAGCCGCTTGAAGTACGAGAGCGGCGTCCATCGCGTGCAACGCGTTCCGGTGACCGAGGCGTCGGGCCGTATCCACACTTCTGCCATCACCGTCGCCGTCTTGCCGGAAGTGAAGGATGTGGAGGTCCAGATCGACGCCAAGGACCTTCGTATCGACACGTTCTGTTCGTCGGGACCGGGAGGGCAGAGCGTCAATACCACCTACTCGGCGGTGCGCATTACTCATATTGCCACTGGCCTGGTGGTCTCGTGTCAAGACGAGAAGTCTCAGATCAAGAACAAGGCGAAGGCCATGCGCGTCCTTCGATCTCGTCTCTACGATCTAGCCCTAAAGGAGCAGGCGGACAAGATCGCTCGTGAGAGGAAGGGTCAGGTCGGCACCGGAGACCGAAGCGAGAAGATCCGAACCTACAACTTCCATCAGACCAGGGTGACGGACCACCGGATCAATCTCACACTCCATCGTCTGGATGGCATCCTCGACGGCGACCTGGAAGAAATCCTGGACGCGCTCGCCACCCACGATCAAGCCGAAAGACTCAAGGAGGCGGAGGCTACTCCCGTCCAACCGTGAGCACCTCCTCTCCGAGCGCGCGGAAGCTTCTAGAGCGGGGAGCCCAGGAGCTGGCAGGAGCCGGGGTCGGTCGAAGCCGCTGGGAAGCAGAAGTACTCCTTAGACAAGCAACGGGTTGTTCCCGCGAGACGCTACTCGCGGATCTCGGAGAGCCGGTTGACGCAGAAGCCGCCGGTTACTTCTTCCAGCTCGTGGAGCGTCGTCGGGGACGGGTCCCCCTGCAATATCTCCTGGGCTCTCAGGAATTCTGGGGCCTCACGTTTCAAGTGACGCCGGCGGTCTTCATCCCGCGCCCCGAGACGGAGGGCCTGGTCGAAGAAACCATCCGACGCGTCGGTGATCGTGCGACTCGTATCGCCGACGTCGGCTGCGGAAGTGGATGTGTGGCTATATCGATCGCATCCTCGCTTCCCAATAGCCGCGTGTATGCGATCGATATCTCCCCCGCCGCCGTGGCGGTGGCTCGCGACAACGCCACCCGGAACGGAGTGAGCTCCCGTATCGATTTCTTGGCCGGCGATCTCTTGCAGCCCCTTTTGAGCCAGTCCGACCCACCGGTCTTGGATGTGGTGGTCTCCAATCCACCCTACGTTCCCGAGATGGATCTGGCGGGGCTGCAACCGGAGGTCAGGGATTTTGAGCCTCGAGTGGCGCTCACCGCCGGGCCGGACGGCCTTGAAGTGGTGCGCCGATTGCTTCCCCAGGCGGAGTCGTTGCTGGCGCCCGCGGGTCTCCTGATGCTCGAGATCGGAATGGGGATGGAGCAGAAAGTGAAAGAGCTCCTAGGCGAAACCGGTCTCGGGTGGGTGACGACCGGACCGGACCTGCAGGGTTTCCCGCGCGTCGTCGTGGCTCAAAAACTCTAAGAGAATCCTGTCCCCAAACTCGGCGGCTCGAGTAACACGTCATCGCGGCGCGAGAGCAAGGGCTCCTTGACTTTCAATCTGTGAGGGACTAGTTTCACATCCAAGGGTCGGCCATGTCACTCACTCCCGGCGGGAAGCTGGGTTCTTACGAAATTGTCGCCGCCATCGGTGCGGGTGGCATGGGTGAGGTCTACCGAGCCCGGGACAAGAAGCTCGGATGGATCGCCGCTGGCGTGCTGGCGGCGGTGCTCGGAGCGTCAGAAGGCGGGATACTCGCCGACGACCGTTACGAGCTGGTCGAGGGGTGGGCGAAGCTCCCCGCGGGCATGGAATGGGGACAGGTCATCTCTGTGGACCCCGACCCAGACGGGCGGCATATCTGGGCCCTCCATCGTGCCGAGCCGCCCATCCTGCGTTTCGATGCGGACGGCAATTTGGTGAAGAGCTTCGGCGAGGGGATGTTCGTGCGGCCCCACGGCTTTCACATCGACCCCGAAGGCTTCATCTGGGCGACCGACCAGCTCGGCCTGGACGGCAAGGGCCACCAGGTCTTCAAGTTCAGCCCCGACGGCGAGGTGTTGCTGACGCTCGGCACGAAGGGTCGAGGGAGAAGGGCCAGACACCTTCAACGGGCCGACCGACGTCGCGGTCGCCGACAACGGGGACATCTTCGTCACGGACGGACACTTCAACAATCGGGGTCGTCAAGTTCTCGAATGACGGGACATTCATCAAGGCGTGGGGGCGGAAGGGCACCGGACCGGGTGAGTTCGACCTGCCGCACACCATTGCCATCGACTCGCAAGGGCGGCTGTTCGTGGGTGACGACCGGTCGAACGAGCGAATCCAGATTTTCGATCAGGATGGGAACTTTCTCGAGGAGTGGGACCAGTTCGGCAGGCCGAGCGGCATCTTCATCGACGATGACGACACCATCTACGTCGCCGACTATCAGAAACACGAGGCGCTCTTGATTGGCAGCGCCCAGGACGGCTCGATCACGACGCGGATCGAGCCGGTGATCGCTGAAGGCATCACGGTTGATGCGGACGGCGACATCTATGCCGGCGAGGTCATCGGGCGGAAGCTCACGAAGTTCGCGAAGAACGCCTTAGCAACTGAAGCGCCTCGTCCCGGCGTCTGACTAGGCTGACTGTGGCACCAACGCCCAACGACGCCAGAAGGGATCCGTAGGAGCGAACTGACTGATGTCACTTGAAGCTGGCACCAAGCTAGGTCCCTACGAGATCCTCTCGCCCCTCGGTGCGGGAGCTCTTGTCAATAGGTGTGTAAAAAAGTTCAGGCAGCAGCAACCTTCGACGACTCCGTTACCCTGTCTCCATCTTCAAATCGAACGCCCAGGTGAACCTCTCGCATCAGCTCCGGTGCGTTGAGCCGGCGAAAATTCTTCTCCGCAACCAGAAGCAGTTTGAAGATTGTCGCAGTGGCGGACTCGATTTTCTTGAACCTTTTGGCCGCATCCGTTCTCAATCTCAGTGCAGCGAACGGTGACTCCACGACGTTGCTCGTGCGAAGGTGTTGCCAGTGAGGCTTGGGAAAGGAATAAAAGCTGACCATCCGCTCCCAGTCCTCGTCGAGCACGTGCGCGGCCCCCGGAAGACCCTTGCGCAAGCACCAATCCTGGAACTTGGCCTTCTTCGTCTCGCACTCCTGCAGGCTGGTGGCGTAGGGGATCGCCGTCAACAGCGGCTTGGCCTGCGCCTGGTCCCTTTTCGGAATCCGGTCCAGTACGTTGAGGATTCGGTGGTTCCAGCACCGCTGTTCCTCAGCTTCTGGAAATACGTTTCGGGTCGCGGCCCAGATGCCCGTCACCGATCACCAAACGGGGACATCTCAGACCGCGCTTCTTCAGTCTCCGTAGCAGCGACGACCATGACGCTTCGGATTCTCGATGCCCGGCCTCCAGCGTCAGGACGATTTTCGTCCCGTCGGACAGGCCACCAACCGCAACTAGCACCGCCGCCTTGTCCTTCTCAAGGCCGGCCTTCACGTACACGCCATCTACCCACAGGTACACGAGCTCGAGTTCTTCCAGTGGGCGAGCTAGCCACTGCTCGTACTCTCCCTGCCATTTCTGTTTCAGCCGCGACACCGTGCTGGGAGAAAGTGGAGCGTCCTCCCCTAGAAGCCCGCGGAGCGACAGATCGAAATCTCCGTGAGCTAGTCCATGCAGGTACAGCTCCGGAATCAACTCGCTCACCGTTTCGCTCCGACGCTTGAACAGCGGAAGCACTCGACTTTCGAACCTCTCCTCCACGTCCCGTACTCTCGGCCGGCGAACCGTCACTGTGCCCACGCTCATCGTCAGCTTCCGAGGCTTACCGTATCCATTTCGATAGCCCGCCGTTGTGTCCACGGGCTTCCGTCTCTCCGATTTCTCACGCCCGAGAAGCTCCGTGACTTCGGCTACCATCAGCTCCTGCACCCAATCCTGGATCTCAAGCCTCGCCCACTTCTCCAGCGACTCCCAAGCCACCCTTGACGAGCTCCGTCGTCCTGTGGTCTTTTCCTTCATGGCGGTGTCTCCTTCCGTTGGCCCCTTCACGCCGTGTTTCGTGACGCGGAAGGTTACTCCGCCTTTACTTTATTTCCACACCTTCTGAGGGTAGCTCCGGTGCGGGTGGCATGGGAGAAGTCTACAAAGCCAAAGACACCCGTCTCGACCGTACGGTCGCCATCAAAGTTCTTCCCTCTCAATCTTCCGGCAACCCCGAGCGACGGGAGCGTTTCGAGCGTGAGGCCCGAGCCGTCTCCAGCTTGAATCATCCTCACATCTGTACCCTCCATGACGTCGGCCAAGAGGACGGCGTGGACTTTCTGGTCATGGAGTATCTCGAGGGCGAAGACCTCGCGAAGCGTCTGAAGAAAGGCGCTCTCCCTATCAACCAAGCGCTTCGCCACGCCATCGAGATCGCCGACGCCTTGGATAAGGCTCACCGACACGGTGTGGTGCATCGCGATCTGAAGCCTGGCAACATCATGCTGACGAAGGAAGGAGCCAAGCTGCTGGACTTCGGGCTCGCTAAGTTAGCGACCTCGCCCGCCGAAGCCTCGGGCGAAGGCGGGTCGGCTCTGCCCACGCAGCGGAAGTCGCTGACCGCGGAAGGCTCCATCCTCGGCACGTTTCAGTACATGGCCCCGGAGCAAGCTTGAAGGCAAAGAAGCCGATGCGCGTACGGACCTCTTTGCCTTCGGCGCCGTGCTGTACGAGATGGTGACGGGAAAGCGGGCCTTTCAAGGAAAGAGTCAGGCGAGCTTGATTTCTTCGATCATGTCGTCCAACCCTCCCGCTATGTCGGGGCTTCAGACGATGACGCCTCCGGGACTGGATCAGGTCATCAGGATGTGCCTCGAGAAGGACCCGGATGACAGGTGGCAAGCGGCCCACGACCTCGCGGCTCCATTGAAATGGATTGCGGAGGGCGGCTGGGAAGGGAGCGCCGGCGAGCTGGCGCCAGCCCGTCTCCCAAGCCGCGCGCGGATCGCTTGGGGACTAGCGGTGCTCGCGGCGGCGCTGGTCACCGGCATCACCGTCTGGAGCGTTACGCGTCCTGGCCCCCGGCTACCGACCCGGTTTGCCGTGACGCTACCGCCGGGCGATCAGCTCATGGTTGGTTCGGCAAACCCCGTGGGTGGCGGCATCGCCCTTTCGGCTGACGGCAGGGACCTTGTTTATGTCGGAAACCGCAACGGCGTCACCCAGCTCTACCGGCGGTCGATGAACCAACGGGGATGTCCCGGCCGCTGTTGAATTTGGTCGGGTAGCGGCGGCACCTGTGAATACTCTTAGGCAGCAAACTCATCGCTGTCAAGAGATTTCTGTTTGCTTCTAAGCGCGTGAACGAGAGCGCCCATATGGCGATAGCCTTTGATACGCCGGAACTTTTTCTGCGCGGTGACGACGCCAAGAGCGGTCCATCGGCGAACCATGGAAGGACTCTACCAACGCTTGACGTTTCTCGATACTCTGCGAATGGTTCCGTTGAGATTCTCAATGGCGTTCGTCGTGGCAAGAAACTGGCGAAGTAAGGCGGGCAGCGCGAGCTTCACGACCGTGAGTGTCTCTTCCATCCCTTCACGAAGGCTTCCGGCAGCTTCGTCGTAGCCGTTTCGCTCGAGCCACGACACCAATGCCTGAAGTCGCTTGCGCGCCTTGTCGGCACTCTTGCACTTGTAGGCTTCCTTCATCGTCTGGAGCACGTAGGCGTGACGAGACTTGGGAAGGTACGAGCGAAGATTCCGGAGTTTATGGATCTGGCACCTTTGGATGACCGCGAGGTCCCCCAAAACGTCGACGAGTGCCTTGCGGATGCCTTTGCCTCCGTCCACTACGCAGAGAATCGACTCATCGACGCGCAAGCCTCGCTCGAGAAGGTCCTGCAACATCGCGGTGCACACCCGAGAGTTCTCCGTCGAGCCCAGCCATATACCCAGGGGCACCTTCGTTCCATCTATTGTGATACCGAGAGTTACGACGACGGTCTGTCCGGCCACCTCAAGGCCATCCAGCATCAGTGCCGCAAGCTCGAACTCCTCTAGCCGCCGAGACAGGTATTCCTCGAGCTTCTTAGTCGTCTGGCTCACGAGGTGACGGCTGGCGGCACTCTTACTCGTGCCACGAGACTTCAACTTGGCCGTGGGTTTGTCCAGACTCGATTCGTAATTTCGGGTCGATACCCCCACCAAGATCTGATTCAACACTCGCTCTGGAAGCAGGTCTTCTTCGCGGAAGGCTTCGAAGTGTGGAAGCGACGCCTCCTCGCCCGACTTCGAGCGAACTCGAGGTCGCGACACTTGGATGCGACGACCACCGAAGCTCAGCTCTCCGTTCGTGCTCCCACAGTGGTTATGAGTTCGCTCCTTCTCGTGCTTGCCCTTGAGCCCCGCGATCTCCTCGGCGTCCTCTCTGAGCAGTAGGTGCAGAGCTGTCAGTCCTTGCTCGTACACCCATTCCGTCAGATCCGCCTTCGTGGCCGCGATCCCAGCTATCATCGGTAGCAGTATCTGACCGACTTGGCCAACTACCTTGCCCGTAGGCGAGTGCGTTTGCTTTCTTACTGGCTTCTTCGATTTCCTAGGCATTGGTGGCTCCTTGTCCCCCTCTGGAGACGGTTTATTGGCAGACCTATTCTTAGGCCGGCCAAGGAGCCGCCGCTACACCAAATTCAACATCCGGCGGGACATCCCCGAACCAACTCGAGGCGGTGCCAATCCGCGGCACTGAAGGTGCGGCGTATCATTTCTTTTCGCCGGACGGCGAGTGGGTCGGCTTTTTCGCCGACGGCAAGCTCAAGAAAGTATCGCACGCGGGAGGCCCTCCCGTGACTCTCTGCGATGCGGGGTACCGCCTTGGTGCGAGCTGGGGACGGGACGACGTCATTGTGTTTTCATCCGATGCAGCTCCTGGCCTCATGCAGGTGTCGGCCTCCGGGGGTGCTCCCGAGTCCATCACCACGCTGGAGAACGATGAGAGCGATCACCGCTGGGCCGACATCTTGCCAGGAGGCAAGGCAGTGCTCTTCACGCTATGGTCCGGCAATTTCGAGAACGCACGGATAGCCATCCAGTCACTGGACACCGGGGAGCGGCAGACGCTCGTGGATGGTTCTCATCCTCGTTATGCGCCTACGGGTCACATCGTCTTTGCGCGAGCGAACTCACTCTGGGCGGTGCCGTTCGATAGCGATCGGCTGGAGGTGACGGGTGAGCTCACGCCGGTCCTCGAAGAGGTTCAAGTCAACACGGGTGGCGGTCTGGCGAACTTCGCGCTGGCCGGCGACGGCTCCCTCGTCTACGTTCCAGGAGAGGTCTCTTTCGATGAAGCTCGTCGCGAGTTGGTCCGGGTCGATCGCGACGGGAATGCCGCGCCGCTGACGGAAACGCTCGGGGATTGGGAAAGCCCCCGATTCTCACCCGATGGCGGACGCCTGGCCGTCAGAAAATTGGACGAGACCGGGCAGCAAGTCTGGCTACTCGAAGCTTTCCCGCGGGACCTTGACCAAGTTGACCTTCGAGGACGGTCTTCGCCCTCTTTGGTCACCCGACGGTGAAACGGTCTTTTTTGCTTCGATTCGAGCAGGCCTCTACAACGTCTTCTCGAAGCCCGCGGACGGCAGCGGCCCCGCCGAGGAACGACTAGCGAACGGGCCCGTCCAACGCTTCCCCGCTGCTATCACATCGGACGGGAAGACCATCGTCTTCCGACAGGGTGGCGGGGTCGGGAACTTGGATATCGGGATGGTGCGTCTGGAGGGAGACGGGGAGCCAGAGATGCTCCTTGAAACATCCTTTGCTGAGCACACCCCGAAGCTCTCGCCGGACGACCGGTGGCTCGCCTATGTCTCCAATGAGTCCGGTCGAGACGAGATCTTCGTGACTCGCTTCCCCACAGGCGGCAAGTGGCAGATATCGACCGAGGGCGGCACGGAGCCCATGTGGTCCCGAGACAGCCGGGAGCTTTTCTACCGGAACCGGGAGATGATGATGTCGGTCACCATCTCCACGGGGCCGGAGCTTTCTCCAGGGAGGCCCACCTTGCTGTTCGAGGGGCCCTATGATTTGAAAGAGGGCCCTGGTGCCGCCAACTACGACATCGCGCCGGACGGCCGGGGGTTCGTGATGATTCGGACTCCAGAGAGCTTTGCAGAGAGCTCAGGCGCAACGCAACAAATCAACGTCGTCCTCAACTGGTTCGAAGAACTGAAACGCCTCGTCCCGACGGAGTAAGGAAATGGAAATCATGAAGAAACTCTTTTTGGTTCTTCTCGTGGCCACCGTCCCCCTCGCCTTTTCGGCGAGTGACGATAAGGTCGTTCAGGAAATGGTGGATGGGGCGAGCCATTTCCTCGGTGGGTTGCAGGAATATCAGCGAGGGGTGGCTGCCTTCGAGTTCGACGACGAGGAGCGGTTCAACTGGCATTTTATCCCTCGCGAACGAAAAGGCCTCCCGCTTCAAGGCGATGAGTCCCGATCAACAAAAACTCGCCCACCGTCTCCTGGTCACGGGCTTGAGCTCCCGGGGGGCGCAAAAGGCGCTCGATATTATGTACCTCGACCACATCCTGTTCGAGCTCCAGCGCCGCGCGATCCGGGACACCGATCGCTACTACGTAACGGTGTTCGGAGAGCCGTCGACATCGGGCGATTGGGGCTGGCGCGTTGAGGGTCATCACCTTTCGTTGAATTTCTCCATTCGGAACGGTCGCCTTGCTTCGGCCTCGCCGCTTTTCATGGGGTCGAATCCGGCGATCGTGCAGGACGGACCGCACAAAGGGATGCAGACTCTCGCCGAGGAGGAGCTCATGGGACGGGAGCTGTTACATACGCTCGCCGACCGCTCGAAAGTTCTCATCCAGGCCGAGGCGCCGGAGGATATCATCACCAGAGCATCCAGAAGAGCGGAGATCGGGATTCCGCAGGGAGTTACGCTGTCCTCGTTGGAGGCCGGGCAAAAAGATCTCCTGATGCGTCTCATCACGATATATGCCATCTCGGCTTCGGCCCGAGATCGCCGAGGCCGAGATGGCACGCATCAACAAGAAGGGAACGGATTCCATTCACTTCGCCTGGGCAGGTAGTGATGCGGCCGGCGAGCCCCACTACTACCGGATCCAGGGGCCGACGTTTCTCATCGAGTACGACAATACGCAAAACGGCGCGAATCACGTTCACTCCGTCTGGCGCGACCTGACGGGCGACTTCGGTCTGTCGACGGACCCGCTGACGGAGCACTACTCGAAGAGCCCCCATCACCAGCACCAGCGCGCAAGCTCCGGCCATTAGCTCCGAGCACTCTCAAGTGAAATCAACTCGCCTTCAGTAGTAAAGGCAAGGTTCGCTCGCGCGGTTACCGACTACCGCTCCAGCCATTCCCCCCCTCAAGCGGCGTTACGGAATGTAACGAATCTCGCCCGCACAAGATTTTTGTCGCAAATTGTCCAACTTGAGTCACACGGAGTGCGGACTCCTTCCGGCAGCCGAGCCGCTCGAGCGCGGCAAGTCATGCCCATCTGAAATTCAAGTACACTCATAAGTAATGGACAAGCTTCGTATCGTTGGTGGCCATCGGCTCTCGGGTCGTGTGGAAGTGAGCGGCGCCAAGAACGCCTCCCTTCCCGCTATGGCCGCCAGCCTCCTCACCGACGAGACTCTGAAGCTCGACAACGTACCCGCCGTTTGGGACACCTCCACGATGCGGCGGCTTCTCGGCAAGCTAGGAGCCCAGGTGACGCACCAGATCCCACATCGGATGGAAATATCCGTTCCGGCGGTTCGTTCCTTCGAGGCGCCCTACGAGTTGGTCAAGACGATGCGTGCCTCCGTGCTGGTACTGGGCCCCCTGCTCGCGCGGCACGGTCGGGCGCGAGTCTCCCTTCCCGGCGGTTGCGCGATCGGTGCTCGCCCCATCGATCTGCACCTCAGTGCCCTAGAAAAGCTCGGGGCGACGGTGCGCATCGAGCACGGATTCGTCGACGTCCGGTCCGACGGACTGCGCGGGGCGGAGGTTTATTTCGACAACGTGACAGTGACCGGGACGGAGAACCTTCTGATGGCCGCATGCTTGGCGAGAGGCGAGACCCTTCTTTCCAATTGTGCTCAGGAGCCGGAGGTGGTCGACCTCGCCGAGCTGCTCGGGCGGATGGGTGCTCGCATCGAAGGAGCAGGAACCCGCACCATCCGGGTGGCGGGAGTCGAGCGTCTCCATGGCGCGGAGCACCGCGTGATTCCGGATCGCATCGAGGCGGGGACTTTTCTGGTAGCGGGCGCCATCGCGGGTGGCGAGATTGAAATCGTCCACTGCGGTCCCAATCATCTGACCGCGCTGCTAGAGAAGTTGTCGGAGATCGGTATCGAGAGCGAAGTCGGTGAGAACCTGGTGCGGGTGAAGGGGGGTGCCGGCCTCCGGGCGGCGAACCTACGGACGCTTCCCTATCCCGGCTTCCCGACCGACATGCAGGCTCAACTGATGACGCTGCTGACGCAGGCCGAAGGAACGAGCTTGATCGCCGAGACGATCTTCGAGAACCGTTTCATGCACGTCGCCGAGCTGAACCGGATGGGCGCTCATATTCGACTGGGCGGACGCACCGCGGTGGTCAAGGGAGCCACACCGCTCTCCGGTGCGCGGGTCATGGCGACCGACCTTCGAGCCAGTGCCTGCCTCGTGCTCGCCGGCCTGGCCGCCCATGGTCAGACCGTCATCGACCGCGTGTACCACCTCGACCGCGGCTACGAGCGCATTGAAGAAAAGCTCGCCCGACTGGGTGCCGAAATCGAGCGCTTGCAGAAATAGTGTAACTCCTCGCCGTGGCCCGTCGTGACAAGCGTGTCGGAATGTTCCATCGTGAGCAGTCTTGAAAGGAGTGCGAAGCGATGGAAGCGAGGACAGCATTTCGTAGGCGAGCACGTGAAGAAAATCGTGGCCGCACAGGTCGAGGGCGGCGTTACTCGCGGGAACAACGTCGCGAAGCGGTGCTGTATCTGAATCAGATGAAGGATCAGGGCGCGAGCCTTGAGGGTGTCGCGAGGGGGCTCGGGGTGAGTGGCTGGAGTCTATCTCGATGGAATCGAGAGGAGGCTATGAGGGGTATCGTTCGGCGTGTCGAAGTCGTGGAATCGGAAAAACGCACGGAGATTACGCTGGTAACCCCGCGAGGGTATCGAATCGAGGGTCTGTCGGAACAGCGGCTGCTGCGGCTTGTTGAGCAGCTGGGATGAAGTGGAATAGCCGTCGGGTGTCGGCGTGGGCGTACGCGGCGCCGGCGGATCTCCGCAAGGGCTTTGACGGTCTGTCGGCGCTGGTGATGAACGAGCTTGGTCGTGACCCGCTGAGCGGTGAGCTGTACTTGTTCGTCAGCCGCAACCGAATCCGCGCGAAAGTTCTGCACTGGGACGAGAAGGCGCACGAGTTAGTTCCCGCCAAGCCATGGTAGTATCCTCCCGACTTTTCCTCGAGGAAAGGATCGCTCATGGTTTACCTCTGGGTCGTCGGCCTCTATCTCGCCTTCCTGATCGCGGTCAGCGTCTTTCGCAGTCGATCGGTCAAGACGCAGGACGATTTCATGGTCGCGGGACGAAACGTCCCCTGGCACCTTCTGGTGGGGACGCTGGTCTGCACCTGGATCGGCTCGGGAAGTCTTTTCGGGGGAGCCGGCCGCGCGTTCCGCGAGGGATTCTCCGCGTTGTGGATGAGCGCGGGGGCGTGGGTGGGGATCGTCGTCGTTTACTTCCTTGCCGGAAGGGTGCGGCGGATCGCTCAATACACCGTGCCCGACATCCTGGAGATGCGCTATCATCCCGCCGCTCGACTCCTCGGCTCACTCGCGATCATCATCGCTTACCTGACCATCGCCAGCTATCAATTCATCGGCGGCGGCAGACTTCTCAACATCCTGAACCCGGACATCGACCCCAACGTCGGCAAAGCCATCATCTGCGTTTTGGTGGTTCTCTACACTGTTTCTGCGGGGATGATGTCCATCGTGACCATGGACGTCTTCAACGGCATCATCATCATCGTCAGCATCTTGATCGCGGCGCCCCTCGCGCTCGACGGGGCGGGAGGATGGGTGCAGCTCACCCAGACGCTACCCGAGACCCATTTCACGGCCTTCGGGAGGCTCGGCATTCTTCCGGCACTGGGGCTCTTCCTCCCGACGCTTCTACTCTTGCTAGGGGAAAGCAGCATGTATCAGAAATTCTTCTCGGCAAGGAACGAGGCTTCGGCGCGCAAGGCCGTCATCGGGATGATACTCGGTGTGGTGGTGGTCGAGGTGCTTCTCGACACCACCGCCATTTTCGGAGCGGGGATGTACTGGGGAGATTCTTCCTTGGTCGGCGCAGGGGCTACGTTCACTGGTGACCAACAACGAAACACCGAAACGATTCTCTTGCTACTCGCTCGCCGCAAGCTCCCGCTGATTGCGGGCTGCTTGCTGCTCGCGGGGAGCGTCGCGATCGTCTTCTCCACCGCCAACACGTTCCTCATGGTTCCCTCGACGAACCTGGCTCGCGATGTCTACCAGCGATTCATCAACCCGAACGTCAGCGAGAAACACATCATCGCCTTCCAGCGGGCGATGATCGTGCTGCTTGCCCTGATTGCCTATGTGGTCTCGTCCTTCTTCGTGAGCATCTTGGACATGGCGCTCTACGCTTACACGATGGTGGGTGCCGCGGTGACCCCAGCGTTGCTCGCCGCTTTCCTCTGGAAACGGGTCACGCCAGCAGGTGGCGTGGCATCTATTGCCGCGGGCATCCTGGTGACGGTGGTCTTCGGTGCTCTGAACTGGCTGGGATACTCTTCGTGGGGCTACGACTACATCATCTATCCCGCCGGGGGAGCTTCCGTCCTCTGCCTCATCGTGGTGAGCCTTGTGACGCCGCCCTCCGAGGAAGCCAAATGGAAGCCGTTCATGACGGCTTAGTGTCCCGTCTCGGAAGTCATGTTGCATTCGAGCGCCAATCTCTGATCGCCTAAGGGGCCAGCTCGCGGCGCGCGTGTGCCATCAAAGCATCGAGGTCTTCACCCTCTTTCGGAAAGGTGGCGATACCGAAGCGCAAGGCGGGAACGATCGCCGGCAGGCCCTCGCCGATACTGAAAGGATCCCGTTTGATGGCCCGCTGTACGCGAGTCACGATCCGTCGGCCTCCATATCGTCCCGAACCGAACGCGATGAGACCCACCAGCTCTTGGGAAGTCAGGTGCCCGGCAAGATCGACTTGACGAAGGGACTCCAGGGCTTGTTCGGCGACGTGCCAGAGCAACTGCCGCCGGAAACCCGAGCCCACCAGCTCCACGATCTGCCCCAGATCGGTCACCTGGATCAGGATGAGGGTGAGTGGTCTTCCCAAGCGTTGACACCGAGCGACTTCACGCCGCAGCTCGTATAGAAAATCTTCCTCCCCATAGATGGGGACACCACGATGAATCGCCTCCGGCCGATGGGCTTGTCGCTGCTTCGGACTCAGCTCAGAAGTAGCCGGCGGGGGCGATGAGGCCTCCGCATCGATCCCTTGCTCAGCCGTCGGGAGCGGCGTACTCGGCGTGCTCGGCGTACTCGGCGTATTCACCAGGGGATCGCCCGGTGGTAATCGAACCGTGCCTTCGGTTAACTCGGGCTCGTCCCCCGACTCGCCCGGGGAATCCTCGGAAAGCAACTCTGCGAGTTTCCTTTCGACTTCCCCGTCTTCAACACCCTCCGGCACACCCTCCGGCACCTCCTCCGGTACTTCCTCCAGCGCTTCTTCTTGCTTCTCCTCTGACGCACTCGGAGAAGCGTCGAAGCTCATTCCGTCCGTGCCCTTGATCCGTCTCCATAGCTTTGCCCACCAGCCAGGCTCTTCTTCCAGCTTGAGGAGGGGCAAATCCTCTTCGGGATGTTTCAGCTTTCCTCCGAGTGCGAGCGGCGTGGTACCGAGCTTCTTGGCCAACAAACCCAACACCACGCGTTGCAGCTCCACCGGGCGACAGGGCTTGGTCACGAATCCGTCCGCCTGGAACGACTGGAGCGCGTCCCGCCGATACTGCTCCTTGAGGTAAACGCCGGTGATGATGACCACCAGCGTCCCCTCGAGCTCCGGCTGGGTCTTGATCCTCTTGCACAGATCGAACCCGGAAATACCCGGAAGCAACGCGTCCAGAATCACTAGTTCGGGTCGGGCAGACTCGACCCGACCGATCACATCCTGGAGATTCTCGGCCTTGATGAGGTTGAGGCCTAAGGGTTCGACACTCTGCTCCAACCAGGCCAGATCTTTGGCGACGTCGTCCACCAAAAGGATGGTTAGCTTCTTCAAATCCATAGCTTACTCAAACGGAGCGGGTGAGCCGCTCGGCGATCGCGGAGCCGGACTTCCCGACTTCCCGACTTTCCCCCCTGGGCGGCCCCACTATCACGAGTGCACCTTTGTCCGGCTCCAGGCGCGAGCCAGCCACCCGACGGCAGTCGGACACGGAGACCGCGCCGACGAGCTCCGGAAATCTCTCCGTGTGATCCGCACCGAGCTCGAGCCGCTCGGCATCGGCCAGATGGCGGGCGATGCCGGCGGGCGTTTCCAGCCGACGCGGCAGCGAGCCGATGAGGTACTGCTTGCTCTCCTCGACTTCCGCCTCCGTGACGCCTTCGGCGGCAACGCGTCTCAACTCCGAGAAGATGCACTCCACTGCGGCGTCCACTCTCGCCGGGTTCACGCCAGCCCGTACCCGGAAGGCTCCCGCACCGATTCCAGCGGCGAACGCGCTGTAGGCGTAGTAGGCCAATCCTCGCTTTTCCCGGATCTCCGTTCCGAGTCTTCCCCCCGTTCCGGAGCGACCGAGAGCATGATTCATGACGAGGAACGGATAATAGTCCGGATCGCTTCTTCGTAGACCGCGGTGGCCGAAACCGATATCGGCCTGTGACTTGTCGGCGAGCGAAGCAACCACTTTCACCGGCGCGTCTAGCGGGTCGGGTGTTGCGGAGTCGAAGTCGACAGAGGAGCGCTCGGATTCCACGCCGTCTCGAGACATCGCCGCCTCCAGCCGAGCCAGTGCCTCTCCCACCTCTAGGTCACCACTCAACGCAAGGATCGATCGCTGCGGCGTATGGAACTTCCGGCTGAAGGTCACAACGTCGTCTCTCGTGATCGCCCTCACGCTTTCTTCGGAGCCTTTGATCGGATGGTGGTACGGATGGCCGGTTGGAAAGATCTCCGCGTGGAGCCGGTTTTCACAGACCGCTTCCGTGTCTTGAGCATCGGTGAGAATCGACGTAACGAGCGCCGCCCGTCGCCTCGAAAGTTCCTCCTCGGGAAACGTCGGAGAGGCGAGAATGTCGCTTAGAATTTCTACCATGCGGGGGAAGTCTTTCGCGAGGAAATGCACATCCAGCGAGACGGTCTCTCTGGCTTCCGCGATCGTAAGAGCCGCACCCAAGGAATCCACCTCCTCGTGGATCTCTGCTCGGGAGCGGTTCTTGGTGCCCGCATCGAGCAACCGGGCGGCCAGGCAAGCCAGACCGGGACGCCCCTCATCGAAGGCAGCGCCGGCGGAAAGAAGGCATCGTAGGTGGGCCGCCGGTGAGGCACTGTTCGCGACTGCCAAAAGAACCATCCCGTTGGGTAGGACCTTGCGCTCCAGTTTCATGTCAACCGGTGCCCGTTTCCAGTGGGTACGTACTGTCCGATGGTACGGCGCTGCCTGGTCAGATAGCGACCGGCGACCCGGGCCAGATCATCTTCGGTGACAGCGGCGATGCGCTCCGGCAGTTTCCGGAAGGCGCTGCTCGCGCCGAGGGTCTCGAAGTAGCCAATCTGATGCGCGGCAAGGGTGACGCCCTCGCTGTCGAAAACCAGCTGGGCGAGGATTTGATTCCGGGCTTTTTCCAACTCCCGCTCGGAAGGCAAGTCCGTGGCGAGCGACTCGACCTGGTCGGTCAACACCCTCTCCGCCTCATCGGGGCTCGCACCGGTCATGATCGTGGCACCGATCGAGTAGACGTAAGGCTGCTCGGTGGGGATGAGGTAGGAGTTGACGGACGCGCAGAGTCTGGCGTCCACCAGCGCGCGGGATAGTCGGGCGCTCTGGTTGGCGCTCGTGCGGGAATAACTGCACCAGAGATTCAATCCTTTGCCGCCGGCCAGCACGGCGTCGAGCAACGCCATGGCTGCGAAATCGTCGTCCGCGAACGCCGGCGACGGATAGGCCAGCCGGAGGAATCCAGTCGAGCCCGCGCGCTTCAGCACGACTCGGCGCACGCCTCTCTGTTCCGGCTCGCGCGTCGTGACCCGCGGCGGAATGGGCCCCGAAGGTATGTCACCGAACCGAGCCTCCACCCGCCGCAGCGCCTCGTCCGGATCGAACTTCCCCACCAGCACCAGCGTAACGTTGTTGGGTATGTAGTAAGACCGATAGTGCTGATAGAGATCATCTCGAGTGAGCTCCTGAATGTCGCTCTCCCAACCGACGGTGGGCCAATGATAGGGATGAGCCTTGATGGCTACCGCGGTGGTCTCCTTATCCAGCAATTCTTCGGGATCGTTTTCTCCGCCTTGGAGTTCTGAAAGAATGACCGTCCGCTCGGACTCGACTTCTGCCGGGTCGTACAGACAGGCATGCATCCGTTCCGCTTCCAATTCCAATAGGTTGTCGAGCTCGGTCCATGCCGTGGTCTCGAAGTAGGTCGTTTGATCCACGAACGTGTACCCGTTCCACGTACCCCCGGTTCTCTCGATACGGCTTGTCATGTCTTCCAGGGAGATGTGACGGGTGCCCTTGAAGTTCATGTGCTCTACCCAGTGGGAGATTCCGGTGATACCCGGTCGCTCGTTCTTAGAGCCTACCCGATACCAACACCAAACCGATACCAGGGGCGCGGTATCCGCGGGCCGCATCAGGACCTTGAGTCCGTTGGCGAGCGTGTGCTCGTGGGGCGGTGGGCCAAGCAGATCGGCGCTCGAGCTCGACATTAGAAAGATACGGAATGGTCCGGATGGTACAAGCGATGAAACTCGATGTTGGTAATATACTTCAGTGCCGGCTCGCATAGCAAGGAGGCGGCGCTTGGTCTAGCAGGCTGACTGGAGACCCCGCTGTCCGCCGTCAATTGGCCCGGGTGCTAAACTGGAGCGAGCCAGGCGGGCCTGTTGGCCGCTGTTGGCCGTTGCTGGCCGCCAATTTAGTTGGTTGCGTTGAGGGGGGCTGGTCAGGCGGCCGTCCAGCCGCATTTTACGGACTTTTCGGGTAGGATAGAGAATCGCCATCATGCAAACCCGACTGGGTTTCGCCATCATCGTCCTGGCGGTGCTCGTCTTGGATCAGGCGAGCAAGAGCGCCATCACCTCGCAGATGGCGTTCGGGCAATCCGTTCCGGTTGTGCCGGGCCTGCTACACATCACGCTGGTTCACAACACGGGCATGGCCTTCGGGATACTGTCCGCTCAAACCATACCTTTCAAAACCGTCTTGGTGACGCTTCTATCCTTGGCGGCATTGACCGCGGTGGGGATATACGCACTCAAGACACCAGCGCACCAGACACTCACGCGTTGGGGACTCGCTTTCGTGCTGGGAGGCGCGTTAGGCAACATCATCGACCGCAGCCGCCTCGGCTACGTCGTCGATTTCGTCGACGTCTTCTATCGTGGCTCTCATTGGCCCGCTTTCAACCTCGCCGATACCGCAATTTGCACGGGGGTTGGTCTCCTCCTCTTGGACACTCTGATGCATAGCGAGCCCAAGGAGGCCATTTCACAGCCGAGCGCCCGAGAGTCCTGAGCCCCCCGACTATGTTTCCGAAACTCTTCGACTTCGGTGAGATCGCGGTTTGGGGTCGCACATTCCATCCCATCCTTCACACGTACGGGTTCTTGCTCGCTATCGGATTCCTGGTAGCACTCAAGGTCGCGGCCCGGCGAGCGCAGAAGATCGGCGTCGAAACCCGCATGACGATGGATCTCGGGCTCTACATTCTGATTTCTGCACTCATTGGTGCCAAGCTCCTCTTGGTCATCGTGAACTGGGAACATATGCAGCACGACCCCTGGAGCCTCTTGCGTTCCGGCGGAGTCTTCTACGGCGGACTGCTGGGCGCGCTTGCCGTCTCGGCCTGGTACTTTCGGAAACACCGGCTCCCAGCTTGGAAGATGGCGGATGTCATGGTTCCGTCCGTCGCATTGGGGCACGGCATCGGCCGTTTGGGATGCTTCGCGGCCGGTTGTTGCTATGGGAAGCCGACAAACTCCTTTCTGGGTGTCACGTTCACGTCCGATTACGCGCATCAGATCGTAGCCGTACCCTTGGGAGTCGCTCTTCATCCGACGCAGCTCTATGAAGCGGGCGCCGAATTCCTGATTTTCACTTTTCTCTTGTGGCTCTCCACCAGAAAACGTTTCGATGGCCAGATCTTCTGGACGTACGTCGGCCTCTATGCGGCGGCCCGCTTCGTGATCGAGCTCTATCGAGGCGACCCGAGGGGATTCGTATTCGAGGGAGCGCTCTCGACCTCACAGTTCATTGGTTTGCTCATGCTGGCCATGTCCTTGTTCGCTATCTTCGTTCTCCGCAAGACGCCGCTGTCCAAAACAGCTTAGTCGTTCTTGTCACTTAACTAGGTTTTGATCGCTAAACATAGCCACGCCGATTCCGAAGCGAGCGGTCGCTCCATACGCTGGACCGTGGCCCGCGAGGAAGAGAGCCTGCGTCTCGATCGCGTGATCCCGGCCCACGTTCCCGATGCCAGCCGGGCTCAGGCCAAGCGATGGATCGAGAACGGCCTAGTCCGCGTGGAAGGCAGGCGAGCGCGACCTTCGCTAGCGCTCCGCGAGGGAGAAACCGTGGTGGTCAAGTTGCCGCCACCCGAGCCGGCAGGGACGCCGCCCGAGCCGATCCCACTGGACGTCGTCTACGAGGACGAGGACCTGCTGGTGGTCAACAAACCTCCGTTCCTCGTCGTGCACCCCGCACCGGGCCACCGATCCGGCACTTTGGTCAATGCCTTACTGCACCATTGCCCGGACCTGAGCGGCGTGGGTGGCGTCATGCGCCCAGGGATCGTTCACCGACTCGATCGCGGCACGTCGGGACTTCTGGTGGTGGCGAAACACGACCGGGCGCATCGAGCGATCGCGCGTCAGTTCGCCCGTCGGTCGGTCGAGAAGCGCTATCAAGCCCTGGTCTACGGACGGCCCCCTTCGCCTCTCCGGATCGAAACCCCCTTGGGCCGCGATATCCGCAATCGCAAGAAAATCTCGAGCCGCTCGCCGCGGGGCAAGCCCGCGATCACGGTAGCGACATCGATCGAGCACCTCCCACTCACTACACTTCTGGCGGTCCGGATCGAGACCGGGAGAACGCACCAGATCCGGGTCCACCTGTCCGAAGCCGGTTTCCCGGTGGTGGGCGATAAGGATTACGGGCGGCGGCAACCTTCTTCGCCTGCCTCCAAAGACGCGGCGGGAAGTTTGGAAATCTTGGGAGAAATGAGCCGGCCGGCACTGCACGCGGCGTTCCTGAGCTTTCTCCATCCCGGTAGCGGTGAGCCCGTTCGCTTCGAGGCCCCCCTGCCTCCCGACATGGAGGAGCTGCTAACGAAGTTGCGGCAAGCCGGGCCAAACAGGGTAGACAAACGATGAGAACACTCACCAACTGCATGCTCGGTGGGTTCCTGGCCGCCTTCCTTGTCAGCCAAGCGATCCTTCTCTTGAATCCAGCTGTGCCGCTGGATTTCTCGACGTTTTGGCGAGTGTGGGGCACGTTGGCCTTGACCTACGGCATCGCGGCCAGCCTGGGCTGGTGGCTGTTCTTCATTGCCGTGGAGCAGGTGCGGGGGCACCCGCTTCGGCCGGCCTGGCTCTCCTTCCGATTGCTCACCTGGCTGGTCATGCTCAATTTGGTCCTGGCTGCCATCCTGCTCTGGCACAATTTGTTTCACTTCAGGCTCTATCTGACCCACGATGCGATTTGGGCAATAGCCGCTGCCGCAACCACGCTTTCCGCTGCGGCAGCCATGGTTCTGGCGCTCGCGCTCTTCCGATACTCCTTTGGACGGCGCGGCGGCGCGATCGCGTATGCCGTCGTGCTCGGCGCCACCGCGGCTTCCCTCGTCCTTCCGCTGTATTTTCGCCCCGCAACCGAGCAGCCGACTCCGGCGGTTCCACGCCTCCCTCTCGCTGATAACCCGCTCCCCCGTCGGCTGACGATCATCGGCATCGAGGGAGCGTCCATGTCCTACGTGCTGCCCGCGGTTGCGGCAGGACGGCTTCCGAACTTCGCCAGACTCATCGAGGGTGGCGCCGCCGGAACGCTTCAAACGTTGTACCCCACCGAGTCACTCGCAATTTGGACCAGCATCGCGACTGGAAAGCTCCCCCGCCAGCACGGGCTCATCGGTTTCTACCGCTACCGCTTTTCGGGTGTCGAGTCGGCGTTCTCGTTGCTTCCCGACGGGTTGTACCTGCGGTCCCTGGAGCGGGTGGGGCTAATCCATCGAGCCGCCATGTCTTCCACGCAACGCCGCTGCCAGACCTTTTGGAGCATTCTGAGCAGCTTCGGCGTCGAATCGGGACTCGTTCGGTGGTGGGGAACCTATCCGGCAGAGCCGATCAACGGCTTCATCGTCTCCGAGCTCTTCCATCGTCAGGTCCGGGAAGGGTTCGACCCTCCGCTACCCAACCTGACGCACCCGGCAGATTTGTTCGAGTCTCTGAAACAGCATGTCGTCTCGCCGGAAGCGATCAATGACGCGCAGCTTGCCCGGTTCATCGACGCATCGGAGACCGTTCCCGGAGATACCCTCGATTGGGAGCCGGTGATCCGGAGACGCGCTTTGGCCGACGATGCCACGTATCAAAGCATCGGTCGCATGCTGCGCGACCGGTATGACCCTCAAGTCTACGGCATCTATTTCTTCGGACTGGACGTGGTCGGGCATACCTTCATGCGATACCACGACCCGGACGCCTTCGGCGATGTCAGCGCCGCCGAGCTCGGAAAATACAGTCGCGTGGTCAACGCCTACTACAATCAGCTGGACACCGTCGTGGGAGAGCATCTTCAATCCATGCGCCCGAACGAGATCCTGGTCGTTCTCTCGGGTCACGGCATCGAGCCGCTCCCGCTGGCCAAGCGCATCGTGGAATCCTTCAAAGGCAACTCGCATCTATCTGGCTACCACCAGCAGGGTCCCGACGGGATGGTGTTGTTCTACGGACAAGGTATCGAGCCGGGAGTGACGATACAGGGAAGCTCGGTCGTGGACATTACGCCAACGTTGCTCTATCTCTTGGGCCTGCCCCTCGGCCAAGACATGGACGGGAGACTCCTGACGGACGTTCTGGAGGAGTCCCTGGTTCGCAACCAACCGGCAGCCCTCATCTCCTCATACCACAACTTCCTGATCGAGCCGCGCACCGACGGAGCCTCTTTCGGGCTTCCCTCCCCCCTCGATCTTCTCCCGGGAACTCTGGACGAGATGGAGTAAGTCTTGCTAGGATGGTGCGGGTCTCGCTGACCCGTTATGCCCTTTAAAGAAACGACCATCCTGATGAACGCAGACGCGGTCGGCGAGGCGATCTCCCGCATCGTGAACGAGATCGCCGATGGCCCCGGCGGTTCCGAGCGGCTCGCCCTGGTTGGTATCCGAACTCGGGGCGTGCCATTGGCGCGACGTCTCACGAAGCTCATCGGCGCTCGTAGCGGCAGCGACATCCCGGTCGGCATCCTGGACATCACGCTCTACCGGGATGATTTGACCGATATCGGATCCCGGCCTCTGGTCCGCGCGACCGATCTCTCCTTTCCGATCGACGGACGACGCATGGTCCTGGTGGACGACGTGCTCTTCACCGGTCGCACGGTGCGGGCGGCCATCGACCAGCTGATCGACTTCGGTCGTCCCGAGCGCATCGAGCTCGTGGTACTGGTGGACCGAGGAGGACGCGAGCTCCCCATCCAAGCCGATTACGTCGGCAAAAAGGTTCCGACCTCGCAACAACAGACGGTCAGCGTGAAATTGGAAGAGCAGGATGGCCGGGACGAGGTCGTTCTCATGGTGGAAGTCTGACGGATGGGGCTCGAGCGGAAGGATCTACTCGGCATCGAAGAGCTTTCCGCTGGTGAGATCCAGTTGATCCTGGATACCGCCTCCTCTTTCAAAGAGATCGCCGCGCGTCCCATCAAGAAGGTCCCGACCCTTCGCGGCCGAACGATCGTCAACCTCTTCTTCGAAACGAGCACGCGTACCCGGGCCTCGTTCGAGATCGCCGAAAAACGACTGTCCGCCGATACCATCAGCTTTGCGTCGGCGGGTAGCTCCGTCTCCAAGGGGGAGAGTCTGTTGGACACCGCCCGCACGCTGGCGGCCATGGCGCCTGACATCCTGGTCATGCGACATGCTTCTTCAGGCGCACCTCATTTCATTGCTCGCATGTGTCGATCGAAGGTGGTGAACGCCGGTGACGGAATGCATGAACATCCCACGCAGGCACTCTTGGACGCCTTCACCATTCGCGAGCGAAAGGGCGAGCTCGAGGGGCTCCGAATTGCGATCCTCGGGGATATTCTTCACAGTCGCGTGGCGCGCTCGAATCTGTGGCTGCTGGGCAAAGTGGGAGCCGAAGTGGTTCTCGCCGGACCTCCCACACTCATGCCCCCCGGAGTCGAACGCTTGGGCGCGCGAGTGGCTCGTACGGTGGACGAGGCGGTGGAGGGAGCGGACGTGGTCATGATGTTGCGCATCCAAACGGAGCGATTGTCTGGAAACGCTTTTCCCTCCGCACGCGAGTACTTTCGCCTCTTCGGGCTAACCCCTGCGCGACTCGCTCGGGCGCAATCGAACGCCATTCTCATGCACCCCGGCCCCATGAACCGGGGAGTGGAGATCGACTCCGCGCTTGCCGACGGACCCAACTCCGTGATTCTCGATCAGGTGGCGAACGGAGTCGCCATTCGCATGGCGGTCCTCTATCTTCTGGCCGGCGGGAGCAGCGAGGAGGAAAATGCGCCTCCTCGTTAGTAACGGCCACGTCATCGATCCCGTCTCCAAACTGGACGGGACCGGGGACGTCCTCGTGGAGGATGGCCGGATCGCCGCGGTGGGTCCGGGACTCGAGGCAAATGGCGCGAAGGTTCTGGATGCCAGCGGCCGCATCGTGGCCCCCGGCCTCATCGACATTCACGTCCACCTCCGTGAGCCGGGATTCGAGTACAAGGAGACGATCGAGAGTGGTACCGCGGCGGCCGCCGCTGGAGGCTTCACCGCCGTCGTGGCCATGGCCAACACGTCGCCCGTCAACGATACGGCCGCCGTCACCGAGTTCATGCTGCGCCGAGCCGCAGAAGTAGGAAAGGTAACCGTCTACCCGGTCGGGGCGATTTCCAAGGGCCTCGAGGGAAAGCGGCTCACCGAGATCGGAGAGCTCGTCTCCGCGGGAGCGGTCGCGGTCTCGGATGACGGCCACCCGGTGGAAGACCCTCTTCTGATGCGGCGCGCGATGGAGTATGCGACTTTCTTCGACATCCCGATCATCGAGCACTGCGAGACCCCGGCACTTCATCCCGACGGAAGCATGCACGAAGGGTTCTGGTCGACCTCCCTCGGCTTGCGAGGGATCCCCTCCGCCTCGGAGGAAATCGCGGTATGGCGAAACGTAAGCCTTGCCGAGCTCACCGGAGCCCGACTTCACGTCGCCCACCTTTCTACCCGCGGCGCCCTCGAGGTGGTCCGGGAAGCCAAACGCAGGGGAATTCCGGTGACCTGCGAGGTGACTCCGCATCATCTACTCCTCACCGATGAAGCGGTACAAGGCTACGACACCAATACAAAGATGATGCCGCCGCTTCGCTCGGAGGAAGATAGGCAGGCTCTGCTGCAAGGCCTCGCCGACGGGACGGTCGATGCCATCGCCACCGACCATGCCCCCCATCACGTCGACGACAAGTGCGTCGAATACGACAAGGCTGCCTTTGGGGTCGTTGGCTTGGAAACCGCCGTGTCGCTGTGTCTGGATCGGTTGGTGAAGAAGGAAATCATCACCTTGTCGCGGCTCGTGGAGCTGCTCTCCTCCGGACCGGCTCGTGCTCTCGGCCTTAACAAGCTCAACAAGATTAACAAGGGAAGTCTCGCGGTGGGTGCGGACGCCGACATTACGATTCTGGACCCAAAGCGACAAGTCACCGTGCAACCGGAGTCGTTTCAATCCAAGGGACGCAATACCCCGTTCAAGGGCCTGGAGCTCCTGGGCGGCCCGGTTACCACAATCGTCGGCGGCCGCATCGCTTGGCAAGCCTCCTCCGAAAGGACCCATGCGGGCTGATAAGCTGACGCAATGGCGCGCCGGGTTGGAGACTCTGTGCGCTCGCTACGGCGCGCGCTTCCTATCCTCCGACCCGCTCGAGTTTCCGCGACGGTTCGATCGCAGCGAGGATCGAGAAATCGTTGGACTGGTCGCCTCGAGTCTCGCGTACGGCAACGTCACGACGATCCGGGCCAGCGTCGAGCGCGTCCTCGCTCGCATAGGTCCGCGCCCGGGAGCGTTTGTACGGTCCATCGAGCCGCACCATGAGTTGGACCGCTTTCTGGATTTCCGTCATCGCTGGAGTACCGGAAGAGACGTCGTCTGCTTGCTGTATTTCGTGCGGCAGATGATCGAACGGTTCGGTTCCGTCGGCGCCTTCTTCCGCGAAGTCTACGACCCCTCGGAAGAAGGCATCGGAACGTCTCTAGCGCGTTTTTCGGAAGGCGCGTTGGCCCTCGATCACGGGGGACTGTACGGATTGGGGGAGCTTCCTCGCTCGGCCGGCGTGCGCTACTTCTTCCCCAGCCCGAAGACGGGCAGCGCCTGCAAGCGCCTCAACATGTTCCTAAGGTGGATGGTCCGGCCCGACGACGGGGTCGATCTGGGGCTATGGGAGTTCGTTTCTCCGTCCCGACTGGTGATTCCGCTCGACACACACATTGCCCGTATCGGACTTCATCTCGGCTGGGCGCGGCGCAAGACGCCGGACTGGAAAATGGCGCTGGAGATAACCCGCTGGCTGGCCCGGCTCGATCCCGAAGACCCGGTCAAATACGACTTCGTCCTGTCTCGCATGGGTATTCTCAAACGTTGTCCTCGCCACCCGCGCCCTCTCCACTGCGACCTGTGCGAGTTGAAACGCGCTCTTCGGCTCCGGAAACGAGCGGCCTAACAAGCCTAAGAGGGGACCAGCGAAAGAGTCGTGAACGACTGCTGTTTGAAGGAAGCGAAGCTTCATCTCGACAAGCATCGCGACGTTGCCACCTGTGACGACTGTGGAGCCCTCCTGCTGGCATACGGGAATGACCTAGATTTCCGCAGCACGGTAGCCGAACTCGAAGGACGCGGCCTCGACTACGAAACCGAACGCGTTGGAAAGCTCTATATCGTCGCTAAACCTTCGTAGCAGGCCGATGAAAAACAAGACCAGCCGCAGCCGTGAGCTAATGCGCGGTCGCGAAGTCGACAGGGCATCCGGCTTGGGGGTGTCCGCCTTCGTCGGTGCTCCGAACGAAGAGAACTTCGGCGGACCAGCCGAAGCTTCCAGCGAAGGCTGGGGGCCCTGCGGCACTGATGCAAGTAATGACTCCTTCCGTCCCTTTCCCCTCCTGACCGGCGGCCATCGGCAAACGCTGGCCGGCCATCTTGCGCGCAGACATCTGAGCTGGCGGGGGTCCGTCGAGGATGCCGTCGTGAGCGCTCCCGGCGAAATTAAACTCCTCCTCCGCATCAGCTGGCAGAATGGAACACGGGCGGATCGTCCGGCCGTGATTTTGGTACACGGCCTGGAAGGATGCGACGCCTCCGGCTATGTTCTCAGCACGGGAGAGCTCGCGTACCGTGCCGGCTGCCACGTGATCCGTATGGATCTACGTGGCTGTGGCGACGCGCCCCGCCTGTGCCCGGTCTTCTACAACGCCGGTGTCAGCCAAGACTTGCTTGCAGTGATGCAGTGGGTGTCCGCCCAGGTGCGACAAGTCGCGGTGGTGGGGTTCTCGCTCGGGGCGAATCTAGCACTGGTAACGCTGGCACGTCACCGGGAGGCGATCCCCGATCCGGTGGCGGCGGTGGCGGCGGTTTCCCCGCCGCTCGATCTGGCTGCGGCGGCCGACGCGCTGGACCGGCCGAGCAACTACGTTTACCGAAGATATTTCCTCGAGCGCCTGCGCGCTTCCTATCGACAGCGCCAGAGTCTGCGACCGGATCTCTACGCGCTCGACGCGGAAAGAAACTGCCGCGGTCTTTGGGAGTATGACGAGCTCATCACCGCCCGCTATGGGGGCTATCGCGGGGCGCGAGACTATTACGAACAGTCGAGCGCGGGGCCGCTCCTGACCGATATCGACCGTCCGGCCCTGATACTTTCCGCTCGGGATGATCCACTCATTCCGTCTCGCTCTATCACCCGTTGGCCGCTCGCGCCAGAAGTCCGCCTGGAGCTCAGCGAGACCGGCGGCCATGTGGGTTTTTTCGGACAGTCGCGCGCAAAGGGCAAGTTCTGGGCGGCGGATCGCACGGTGGGGTTCGTGATCGAGCGCCTCGGTTTGTGACCATAGAATCAGTTATCGCGGCGCAGACCGCAAGACAGGAGATCAGTAAGATTCCTTATTGACTAGAATCTTCGTTCGGACGGCTTCTTATACGCTGCCTGGGGGAGGCGGCAAAGGCGCCCGCAATGAATGCAGCGCGGTTTGACCCTGCTGCTTTGGTGACGATACTTTGCGTCGCTGAGCGGCTTTTTCCATGATGGCTTTGCGGCGCGCGGCTAGAAATTCTCGAGACTCGTGCCTGCGGGTTTTCTCCCCCATATGATTCCTCCTAGGCGGGTCCTGGGTGATGACAAGGATGCTAGTAAGGACTCAATAACTTTAAGCCGTCGACACAGCATCTGTCAAGTTTCCATTCGCAGGAAACCTGGCGTTACCGCACGTCGATTTGTTGCTCGTCCAAGATGGTTCCGGTGACGCGTCGGTAAGCGACGATGGATTTGTTGTAATCGATGACCGCTTGCAGCTCGTTACCGGCAGCGGTCGCGAGATCGCGCTGCGCCTGAACGATGAGGAAGCTCGTGGACATGCCGACTTCGAACTTCCTCTCCTCTGCCTCCAGCCTTTCCTGCGACAGCTCCCGCGCAGCGCGAGTCGCTTCGATCCGCTTACGGTTGCTTTGAATCAGCCGCGCCGTGACACGAACCTGTTGGGCGATGAGGAGCTCCTGGTTCTCCACGATCGCGCGCTGGCGTCGATAGTCCACCTGAGCTTGAGCATGAGCCGCGTCCGCTGTGCTGTTTCCCAGAGGATACGAAAGATTCAACCCGAGCGACCAGTCGCGGAACTCATTGTCAAAGAGTTGGCTCAAGGCGTCGTTGTAGCCGCCGGGAATCTCCGACGTGATCTCGCCGCCGAATCCCTCCCTGAAGATCCGGTGTCCCCCCAGGCCGTTCACGGTATAGGAACCGACGAGGTCGACGCGAGGCTGCATCTGGTTCCTGGTATAGCGAACGTTGAAGTTGCGCGTGTCGAGCTCCACCCGGGAACCCGAAAGCGTGGGGCGTCGGGCCAACGCGGTCCGCACCGCGTCGTCGAGATCGATTTCGACCTCGTCGAGCTGCGGGGCATCGACCGGCCGGATCTCGACGTCCCAGAAATTCAGAGTCTCCGGGTCATTGATGAGGAGCCTCACTCTATCCGCGTTCCGTTCGACAGCCTCCTCCGCAACGATCACCTCGCTCTCCCGGGCGGCAACTTCGGCTTGCGCCTCCAGAACATCGATGGGCGCCATGGTGCCGACCTGGACTTGAATGCGGTTGTTCCGAAGAAGGTCCGTCGCGAGCTCTAGATATCTATGTCGCACGTCGAGATCTCGGATGCTGTAGACCCAGTCCCAGTAAGCCAGCTCCACGTCGGAGACGAGATCCATCACTTGCGACTCGAAGTCGTGACGGGCGACGCGCTCCCCGTTCTGGGCGACGATCACGCGCTGCTTGAGCAAGTTCAGCTGGCGATTCGCGAGTAATGGCTGCGTGATGGATGCACTGGCCGCGGAGTCGTAACGGGGATTGACCGAAGTAAACGTGTTGTTGGTGCTGATCCGGCGATTGTCGAACGCGATGAAGTAACTACCGCCCGTGGGCAGCTCTTGTTGCCAGGAAATGTTGTAGGCGGCGGAGACGTTACTCAACGTCTGCGCACCGCTCAGCTGACTGGTTCCCGGGGTTCGGCTGCTCAGATTGTTGAAGTTTGCGACGAAGAGGGGGTTGTAGGCACCTTGGGCCTGTCCAACGAATTCACCCTGGGCCTGGTAGCCGAGGCGGGCGATGACGACATCCAGATTGTTCTCGAGGGCCATCTCGATGGCCAGCCCCATGGTGAGCTCGAGCGGCGCCGGTGGGTCTTGACTCGTCGTCGCGTCGGGCGTGGCCTGGTCTTGCGCCTGTACGGGTGGGATGGCAAGGAGCATGGTGAGAGCAACGCTAAGGTGTAATGTTTTCATCCACATCGTCTTGCTTCCTCTTGAATACAAATGGTTTATTTGCAAGAAACCCCGTTGGGGCACCCTATGGTTCATACGCTTCCAACAGTGCGTTTGTTTCAGGCCATTCTAGTACGGATGGCTCACCGCCGCAGGTCTTTCATTTGAAACGCCCAGTTGGTAGGCTCTGGCCATGTCACCCGAGGAGTTCCTGGATCTTGCCCGCGACCGAGGAGCGCTATTAGAAGGTCACTTCATTCTTTCTTCGGGACTCCACAGCCCGCGTTACTTCCAGTGCGCTCGCCTCCTGGCGCACCCGGACGTGGCCACGAAGGTGGGGGCCGCCTTGGGAAAGCAAGCGGCCAAGCTCGGTGTGGAAGTCACCATCGCGCCGGCCTTGGGAGGCATCCTGGTGGCACACGAAGTCGCGCGGGCCCTGGGGGTCCGCGCTCTCTTCGCGGAGCGGGACCCCACCTCGGGCAAGCTCACGCTCCGCCGCGGTTTCGAGGTCGAGCCAAACGAGAAGGCTCTCGTGCTGGAAGATGTCGTGACCACCGGCCGATCGTTACACGAGACTATGAGCGTCGTGCGATCGCACGGTGGGAAGGTCGTTGCAACGGCCGCCATCGTCGATCGCAGCAAAGAGCAAGTAAACTCGGCAGGCGAAGACGAGGTGCCGTTCTTTTCTCTGGCTCGACTAGATTTTCCGACCTATCAACCGTCTAGCTGCCCTCTCTGCCGAGAAGGTTCCGCGGCGGTGAAGCCGGGGAGCCGCACGCAAGAGAAGAAGTCGGTTTGAGAGGACGTTCCCTCGATCCATGACTCTTCATCGAATGACACTCGCCTATGACGGTACCGACTACCTCGGCTGGCAGCTGCAGCCTCAGGGCGTCACGATTCAGTCCCGGCTGCAGGAGGCGCTCGCCAACATGGCGGGAGAACCGATCACCGTGGTGGGGGCGGGGCGGACCGATGCCGGCGTGCATGCACACGGACAGGTCGCGCACTTCGAGCTCCCGACACCCGTTCCACCATCTGGGCTCCTAAAGGGTTTGAACTCGATGCTTCCCGAGGACATTCGCATTCTGGATGTGGAGCCGACCCCGTCGGACTTTCACGCGCGTTACAGCGCGCGCTCGAAGACGTATCGTTACTACTTCGATCTCGCTCCGGTCGCCTCTCCTTTTCGCAGTCGCTACACGCTTCACCATCCCTACCCACTCGATCTCGAAGCTGCATGCAAATCGGCAGAGCGGTTCGTCGGCCGTCACGACTTCGAGTCGTTTCGGGCTTCCTCGTGTGAAGCGAAGACCTCGGAAAGAGAATGCAGCGTCTCGCGCTTCTCGGAGGAAGGAAGCGAGCTGGTCTACGAAATAGCGGCCAACGGATTTCTACATCATATGGTGAGGAACATCGTGGGCACGCTGCTCGAAGTGGGTCGCGGGAAGAAGTCTCCCGACGACATCGATAGGCTCTTTGAAGTAAAGGACCGAAAGCAGGCCGGACCGACGGCGCCGGCCCGCGGTCTTCATCTGATCCGCGTCCACTATTAGCGTCGGGATGCCCTCTAAGAGAAACCCGCCTCCAGGCAAGAGCCACAAGGTCCGAACGGATTCGATGTGTCTCCGCATCCGCGGAGCGCGTCAGAACAACCTCAAGGGCATCGATCTCGATTTGCCTCTTGGCTCCCTCATCGCGGTGACCGGAGTATCCGGTTCGGGCAAATCCTCCCTGGCGTTCGACACGCTCTATGCGGAAGGCCAGCGCCGCTACGTCGAAAGCTTCTCGACCTACGCGCGTCAGTTCCTCGACCGCATGGACAAGCCTTGCGTCGACCGAATGGAAGGCATTCCTCCCGCCATCGCGATCGATCAGAGCAACCCGGTGAAGAACTCCCGCTCCACCGTGGGCACGATGACCGAGATCAACGATCACGTGAAGTTGCTCTTCTCCAAAATGGCGGAGCTCTTCTGCCGTGGTTGCGGTGAGAAAGTCGAGCGAGACACAGCCGGCACTGTCTTGGAGAAGATCCTTCAGCGTTTCGAGAACAAGCGCCTGTTCATCACCTTTCCGCTAAGACTCCCCGCACGTAGCGAGCTCGGCGAGGTGGAATCCAGTCTCCGGCGGCTGGGGCTCCAACGTGTGTTGATAGACGGCGACGTCACGGAGGTCTCACACCGACTTCTTTCCCGTGTCCGCAATAGACCGATCTCGATCCTGGTGGACCGCGCCATCAGTAGATCCGGTTCCCGAGATCGGCTCATCGACTCGATCGGGCAGGCCCTGCACTTCGGCAAGGGCGAGGTCAGCATTCGAGTCCAGCATGAGAAGGGACTCACCGAAGCTAGATTCAGCGAGCACTTCCATTGCCCTTCTTGTGACATCCACTACGCCGACCCGGTACCCAACCTTTTTTCGTTCAACAGCCCTCTGGGGGCGTGCGAAAGCTGCAAGGGCTTCGGCCGCACCATCGGCATCGATTTGGATCTCGTCATTCCCGATCCACGGCGATCGCTCCGGCAAGGAGCGATCAAACCGTGGACCACGTCCTCCTACCGCGAGGGCCATGACGACCTGCTGGCCTACTGTCGGAGAAGACGGATTCCAGCGGACGCGCCCTGGCAGAAACTCTCCCCGACCCACCGGCGACAGGTGATCGAAGGCGATCGAAGTTTCTACGGCATCCAGGGCTTTTTCGAATGGCTGGAAAGCCGGACGTACAAGATGCACATCCGGGTACTCCTATCGAGGTACCGAAGCTACGTACCCTGCGAGGCCTGTGGCGGGACGCGGCTCAAGAGGGACACTTCCCTCTACCGGCTCGCAGGCAGAACCATTGGTGAGGTCTACGCCTCGAACATCGAAGACGCGCTGGATTTCTTCGCCAAGCTACCGCGCCGCGCCGGCGATCGCGTCGCAGAAATGCTACTTGAGGAAATCGTAAACCGTCTCGGCTACCTCCGGGACGTGGGCCTCGGCTACCTGACGCTCGAACGCCAGTCCCGGACTCTCTCTGGGGGCGAGGTGCAAAGGGTAGATCTGACGACCGCCCTCGGTTCGTCGCTGGTGAACACGCTCTACGTGCTGGACGAACCCTCGGTCGGTCTCCATCCGCGCGACACCTCGCGTTTGATGGACATCCTGAAGCGACTACGCGACAACCAGAATACCATCGCCGTCGTCGAGCACGATCCGGAAGTCATCCGGCGTGCCGACTGCGTCATCGATCTGGGACCGGGCGCGGGCGAACAGGGTGGTGAGCTCACCTTCTTCGGAACCCCGGCCAAGCTGGCGGCGTCTACGCGGTCCCTTACCGGAAAGTACCTGTCGGGCCGGCTGCGCGTCCCGAGACGCAAAACGCCGCGCCAACCCCGTCCCGGGCGAACGATTCGAATCGCGAAGGCCAGACAGAACAATATCCAAAACATCGACGTCGATATCCCCCTCGGTGTCATGGTCGCCATCACGGGCGTCTCGGGCTCCGGCAAGAGCACGTTGGTCGAAGAGATCCTCTATCGCGGATACCAGAAGTGGAAAGGTAGAGGAGGGGGCACACCGGGGGACTGCGACGGCATCGAGGGTTTCGAGCTCGTGCGGGACGTCGTGCTCGTGGATCAGTCGCCGGTCGGTAGGACACCGCGATCCAACGCCCTGACCTACTTGAAGGTGTACGCTCCCGTCCGCCAGCTCTTTGCTGCGACCCGCGCTGCGCGAAAGCGAGGCTTCTCCGCCAGCACGTTCAGCTTCAATGTGGATGGGGGCCGCTGTCCTCTCTGCTCGGGGGACGGTTTCGAGAAAGTCGAGATGCAATTCCTCTCGGACGTTTACGTCACGTGCGAGTCGTGCGGTGGGACCCGCTTCAAGCGTGAGGTGCTCGAAGTCCGATTCCGCGGAAAGAACATACAAGACGTTTTGGCCATGACCGTGACGGGTGCGCTCCACTTCTTCTCCGACCAGAGCAAAATCATCGGCCCCCTGGACGTCCTTCGCCGTGTGGGTCTAGGGTATCTACGCTTGGGGCAACCGGTCAACACTCTTTCGGGAGGTGAAGCGCAACGCTTGAAGCTCGCGCACCACATGAGCGCGGCCCCCGGGAGGGACACCCTATTCCTTTTCGACGAGCCGACCACGGGCCTGCACTACGACGACATCCGGGTGCTGCTCTCTGCATTCGATAATCTCCTCGAGCAGGGCGCCAGCATTCTGGTTATCGAGCACAACCTCGACGTCGTGAAGAATGCGGACTGGGTGATCGATCTGGGGCCGGAAGGCGGCGAAGCGGGCGGCCGCATCGTCGCCACCGGAACTCCGGAAGACATCGTGCGAGCCACCGGTTCTCACACCGGGCGCTACCTGGCACCTTTCCTCCGGAAGGAGCCGCCGCGCATCTCACCGGCGCCGCTTCCCCGACCAGTGGAATCCGACGGCAACGCCATCCGCGTCATCGGTGCTCGGGAGCACAATCTCAAGGCCATCAGCGTCGACACGCCGCGCGATCAGATGGTCGTGGTCACCGGGCTCTCTGGCTCGGGCAAGAGCACGCTCGCCTTCGACATTTTGTTCGCCGAGGGACAGCGCCGCTTCATCGAAAGTCTTTCCGCCTATGCTCGCCAATACATCCAGGTGATGGACAAGCCCGAAGTCGATCTACTCTCGGGCATTCCGCCGACGGTATCCATCGAGCAAAGGCTCACCCAGGGCGGACGGAAATCCACCGTGGCCACCGCAACCGAGATCTACCACTATCTGAGGCTGCTCTATTCGAAGGTCGGCGTGCAGCATTGCGTGCACTGCGATATCCCCATCACTCCCCAGACGGAAGATCAGATCGCCGCGGATATCGCGCGCCGCTTCAAGAAGCAGAAGATTCTCTTGCTAGCGCCACTGGTGCGGGCACGCAAGGGCTCTCACCGCGAAGTCTTGGAGCAGGCCGTGAAGGATGGCTATCGACGGCTGTGCATCGACGGGAAGTTGGTTCTGAGCGCGGACGCCCGCCCGCTGCGACGCTATGTGGAACACGACATCGAGGCGGTGGTGGCCGAGTCGGGCCGAGACGCGAACCTGACGGGCAATGACGCCAACTCGCTACGGGGCGCACTCGAGCTAGGTGGCGGCGCGGTCCTGGTCGCGGGCACCAAAGAAACCCGCTATTACAACCTGCAGCGCGCTTGTCCGCGATGCGAGACGAGCTACGAAGAAATGGATCCGCGGTTGTTCTCCTTCAACAGTCGCTACGGCGGTTGCCCGACCTGCCGAGGGATGGGGTTTCGAGAGGCGTTCGACCCGGAGCTCGTCGTCCCTGACTTGGAACACTCTCTGAGAGAAAGAGCGGTGGTGCCCCTATCGGGAAAGTCTGCGCGAGTGGGAGGCGGGACGGCACGCGTGCTCAGGATGGCGGCTAGACTCGGCATAGATCCGAAGCGGGCCTTTCGGAAGCTCAGTCGAAAGCAGAACCAAGCCATTTTGTTCGGAACCGACGAGGTGGAAGGCGTGATCCCATATCTGGAGAGACTCTACCGCGAGACCCGTGGCGAGACCTCTGAGCACCTGGAGCAGTTTCGTTCGCAAACGCCTTGTCACGATTGCCGCGGGGCGCGACTCAATCCGGTCGCGCGGGCAGTACGGATCGGCGGGCGGAGCATCCACGAGGTCAGTGACATGACGCCGAAAGGCGTTCTCGCGTTCCTCGCCAGCGCGAATTTTCGTGGACGGACCGGCGTCATTGCCGAGAACATTCTGAAGGAGATACGATCACGGCTCGCCTTTCTGGTGGAGGTGGGACTGTCCTATCTGCAGCTATCGCGCCGCAGTGACACCCTCTCCGGAGGAGAAGCGCAACGCATCCGTCTCGCCGCGCAGCTCGGCGCCAATCTGAGAGGGGTCTGCTACATCCTGGACGAGCCCACCATCGGACTCCACGTTCGTGACAACCGCGTGTTGCTGGACACCTTGCGTCGGTTGCAACAAGAAGGCAACTCCGTGGTGATCGTCGAGCACGACGAAGAGACCATTCGGCAAGCAGACTACGTCATCGATCTCGGACCGGGTGGTGGTGCGGAGGGCGGCGAAGTCGTCGCGGTCGGAAAACCTGCCGATATAGAAGCGAACCCTCGCTCTTTGACCGGTCGGTTCTTGAAACGACAAGGCACACGTTCGGCAAGCCGGTCGCGACCATTGACTGGGTGTCCTTCGGTGATCGTTCGCGGAGCGCGCGAGCACAATCTGAAGAACATTTCGGTGCGCTTCCCCATCGGTCGACTCACCGTCGTGACCGGCGTTTCCGGCTCGGGCAAATCGACGCTGGTAGGAGATATTCTCTACCGGGCAGTGCGACGCCGATTGACCGAAGGCGGAGGCCGCATCGGTGCCCATCGCGAGATCGTCGGCGCGGACGCGTTCACACGGGTCCTCCAGGTGGATCAGGCCCCCATCGGCAAGACGCCGCGATCCGTCCCCGCTTCATACGTCGGTTTTTTCGACGACATCAGGAAGCTCTTCTCCTCGACGCCCGAAGCGCGCATGCTCGGATACCCACCGGGGCGCTTCTCGTTCAACGTTAAGGGAGGTCGCTGCGAGCATTGCGCCGGCCAGGGACGCATCAAGATGGAGATGAGCTTTCTGCCCAACGTCTACGTTCACTGCAAAGTCTGCGACGGCCGCCGCTACACGCCCGAGACGTTGTCGGTGACCTACCGCGGAAAAAACATCCACCAAGTCCTCGCGATGACGCTCGTCGAGGCCGCCCAGCTCTTTCGTCCGGTGGAATCGATTCACCGGCCTCTGCACATCCTCAACGAGATGGGGCTGGGCTACCTCACCCTCGGGCAGCCTTCCAACACACTATCGGGAGGCGAGGCGCAGCGGATCAAGTTGGCCTACGAGCTTGCGAAACCGAGCCGCGGCACGACGCTCTATCTGCTCGACGAGCCCACCACCGGCCTTCACATGGCGGATATCGAGAAACTAGTCGGCGCGTTGCAATCTTTGGTCGATCAAGGCAACACCGTCGTCGTCATCGAGCACAACCTGGACGTCATCCGTGAGGCCGATTGCATCGTCGATCTCGGTCCGGAGGGAGGCGATCGCGGTGGCCGGCTGGTGGCCTGGGGACCGCCCGCGGAGGTGATGGTGTCGAGCAACCGATCCCACACCGCACGCTTTCTGAAAAGACACCTCAAGAGCCACCGGGTGCCGGTCTCGGCCTAAGGGCCGCGATCCAAACCGCCAGTATTGTCGTTGTCGAGAAGTCTCCCGCAAAAGTTGACAGTCCCACCTCGTGTGTTAGAGTTGTAGGATCTCTAAGATGAGTCTCGCTGACATCGAAAAAGTCGTCTCCAAAGGTTCGGTCGAAGACGAGCTCCTCCACCGCATCGACTTCGAGCGTCTGCCCGCACACATTGCCATCATCATGGACGGCAATGGCCGGTGGGCTCAGAACCGTGGCCTCCCCCGCGTAGAAGGACACCGCGCCGGCATCGCCTCGGTGCGGGAGGTCGTCGAGACGTGCGCGCGGATGGACATCGGCGTGCTGACGCTATACGCGTTCTCGCTGGAAAACTGGAAGCGGCCCAAGAAAGAGGTCGACACCTTGATGAAACTGCTGAAACGCTACCTGGGTCTCGAGCTCTCCACACTGCAGAAGAACAACATCCGCTTCCAGGTGATCGGAAGAACCGCGGAGCTTCCCGATGATGTCGTCTCGACACTCGAAGTGGGAATGGAGCGAACCCACGACAATACCGGTCTTCTCTTCAACATCGCACTCAACTACGGGGGGCGCGCGGAAATCGTGGACGCGTGCCGTTCGCTGATTCGCGAGGCACTTTCGAGGTCCCGGAGCGATTCTCTTCCTTCCGTAGGGCAGCTCACCGTGGACGAGAAGGCGCTATCCGATCACATGTATACCGCTGGGATGCCCGACCCCGATCTGCTGATTCGAACCAGTGGCGAGTTACGCGTGTCCAACTTCTTGCTCTGGCAGATCGCTTACGCGGAGATCTGGGTCACCGAGACACGGTGGCCGGACTTCCGCAAGCGACAGCTCTTCGAGGCCATTATCGACTACCAGAAGCGCGATCGTCGCTACGGCGGCATCCACGCTCTGTCTCCGAATCGCAGCTACGCATAAGAGAAAGAATGAGCCGGGTCATCACCGCGCTCCTTCTTCTTCCCCCTCTCCTCGCCATCATCCTCTTCGCCCCCGCCTGGGCTTTCCTTCTGCTTGCCGAGGTCTTTGGTTTGCTCGGCGTTCGGGAACTTTTCGAGATCGTAGAACCGATCGGCTATCGGGCTTTTCGTTCCATCGGATACTTCGCGACCGTTTTCCTCACCGCATCGTTCTATCCGGGCCTGCCACCGGCCGGCTGGGTCACTCTGGCATTGCTCTTGGCCGTCGGGCTCGCGGCGGTGGGCCGCGGAGGCCCAAAAAGAGAAACGGCCGGCGACGTGGCGATCACGATCATGGGACCCTTGTACGCGGGGTTGACGATCGGAACTCTGGTCGGCGTCCGGCTAACCGGAGCCGAGGGGACCGGACTTTACTGGGTTTTGTTCCTGCTGGCGGTGATCATGATGGGAGACACGGGGGCCTACTACGTGGGCAGAGCGTTGGGTAGACGGAAGCTCGCACCCTCGGTAAGCCCCAACAAGACGGTCGAAGGGCTGTTGGGCGGGATCGCCGCGTCCATCGTCGCAGCCCTGGTAGCATCTCATCTACTCCTGCCAGACGTGTATCTATTCCACGCCGCGGTCCTGGGGTTGATCCTGTCGCTCCTCGGAGTGGCGGGAGATCTCTTCGAATCGCTCTTGAAACGATCTGCCGGGGTAAAAAACGCCTCGGAGCTCATACCCGGCCATGGCGGCGTTCTGGATCGCCTCGATAGCCTGTATTTCAGCGCGCCGGCCCTGTTCGCCTACCTGCAGTTCACCGGCAAATATATGGATTAACTAGGACGTTTGGGATAATGGATGTCCTCCGCTAGAATATTCTTAAGTCTGCGTTCTTCCGTGGTCAACACTAGGAGAAACTAGTTCCTGTGAAGGGAATCGCCATTCTCGGCTCAACCGGTTCGATAGGAACCAACACGCTTCGCGTCGTGGAGCGCCTGAACGATCGCTTCGCGGTGATCGGACTGGGCGCCGGCTCCAAAATCGAGGAGCTGGCGGAGCAGATCGAGAGGTTTCACCCTCGGGTGGCATCGGTTCGTCGCGAGGAGGACGCCAGTGTTCTGAGGCAACGCTTTGCGGACCTTACCGTCGGTAGCGCGACAGACGGAATGGTGGACGTCGCGACCCACCCCGACGTGGATCTCCTCGTGTCGGCTACCGTCGGCGCGATCGGGTTGGTGCCGACCCTCAGAGCGCTCGAGGCCGGCAAGACCGTGGCGCTCGCCAACAAGGAGACCCTGGTCATCGCCGGCGAGATCATGACCCGCGCTATGAATGCGTCGGGGGCCGAGCTCCTTCCGGTCGACAGCGAGCACAACGCCATCCATCAATGCCTAGCCGGCCCCCGCGAAAAAACCGTGCGCCGCTTATGGCTGACGGCTTCCGGCGGGCCCTTTCGACACGCGAGCCTCGAGGAGATGCGGCGAGCCCGACCCGCGGAAGCGCTCAAGCATCCGACTTGGCAAATGGGCCCGAAAATTACCATCGATTCGGCGACATTGATGAACAAGGGTTTCGAGGTCATCGAGGCCTGTTGGCTCTTCGGCGTCAAACCGTCCCAGGTGCGTATCGTCGTCCACCCGCAGTCGACGATTCACTCGATGGTCGAGTTCGAAGACGGGTCCGTGTTGGCTCAGCTCGGCGTGACGGACATGCGGTTGCCAATCCAATACGCCCTGACCTACCCGGAAAGGCTACCCACCGACCTTCCGTTCCTCGATCTGGAGAACGCCATGAATCTGGAGTTTCACCCTCCCGACCTGGAACGATTTCCGTGCGTCGGGTTCGCATACCAAGCGATCGAGACGGGCGGTACCGCTCCCGCCGTACTCAACGCCGCGAACGAGATCGCCGTTGCCGCGTACCTCGAAGAGCGCATCGGCTTCCTTCAGATACCCGAGGTCATCAGAGAGACACTGGAACGTCACGACCGTCGCGACGCGAGCGATCTCGAAACCGTGCTGGCCGCGGATGCCTGGGCCCGCGAAGAGGCGCAGCGCCTCGTCGCGGTTCCTGCAAAAATCAGGAGTTAACAACTTGTTTCTAACCATTCTCTCTTTCATGTTCGTCCTGGGTGTCATGATTTTCATTCATGAGCTCGGTCACTTCCTCACAGCCAAGTGGATTGGAGTAAAGGTCCACGTCTTTTCTCTAGGATTCCCGCCCAAGCTCATCGGCAAGAAATGGGGCGACACGGAGTACCGGATCGGCCTGCTCCCGCTAGGCGGCTACGTGAAGATGGCCGGTGAGAACCCCGGCGAAGTAAGCGGCAAGAAGGACGAGTTCTTCTCGAGAACCAAGTTGGAGAGAATGGCCATCCTCGTCATGGGCCCGGCCATGAACGTCTTTCTCACCATCTTTCTCTTCACCATCCTCTTCATGGTCGGCATCCAGAGGCCGGTCGGTCTCGAAGACGCCCCCGTGGTGCGATTCGTCTCCGCCGACTCACCGGCCGCAGCGGCCGGTGTGGAGTCCGGCGATCGCATCGTCGCGCTCGAAGGGGAAGCGGTAGAAAGCTGGCTCGAGGTCTTGGATACCTTTCACCTCAGTCCCAACCAGACGTTGACGATGACGCTGGATCGAAACGGAGAGACCGTCCAAACCGAATTGGCGATCGAGGCGCGGGGAGAAGAACAGATCGGCTATACCGGACTCTTTCCCGCGGTGCAGCCGCGCGTGGAGGGCCTGACGGAGGGATACCCCGCCGAGGAAGCTGGCCTCGTCGAGGGCGATCTGTTAATTAAGGTCGACGACAAGCCCATTTTCAGCAACCAAGAGCTCATCGAAGCGATCGAAGGCAAGCAGGGCGAGTCGGTGCAGCTCACCATCTTGCGAGACGACGTCCAACAAGAGGTCAGCGTCACGCCCGTCGCCGAAGGGGAACGCTTCCTCATCGGCATCGAGCTTCCTTCTCCGGTCGCCATGCAACAGATCCGCAACCCTGTCCGGGCTTTTGGCGCCGCCATCGGAGAAAGCGTCCGTCTCACCGAGCTCACTTTCGTGGTGCTGGGGCGCCTGGTGCAGAGAAGGCTGTCCATGCGGCAGATGATGGGCCCCATCGGTATCGCTCGCGTCTCGGGAGAAGCGGCGAGAAGCGGGGCACGGAATCTCTTCACGCTGATGGCCGTCATCAGCCTGCAGCTCGGTATCTTCAATCTTCTTCCGGTCCCCGTCCTGGATGGCGGTCATATCGCCATCATCCTGGTGGAGGGGTTGGCCCGCCGGGACTTCAGTCTCCAGCTCAAAGAGCGGGTGCTCCAGGTGGGCTTCCTGTTTTTGCTCCTTCTTATGGTGACGGTCATCTACATCGACCTCAGCAAGATCGAATCCATCGGGCGCTTCCTTCCATAGACTCGAAGATCGAGAGAATCGAGATCTTCGAGCTCAAGCTCGATCTCCTAACTCCCTTCGAGACCAGCTACTCGCGGATCGATGACCGGCGCTTCCTGCTCGTCAATACCAAGGCGGGCCGAGTGGGCGGATTGGCGCGCGGGAAAGCCATCCACGATCTCGCAGCGTGAGAGAACCGCATTCGGGAACGTGCGCTCCATTCGGTCGTCCTGAAGCCGTCGTGACGTGCGACGATAGATCCTGACTTCGGGATATAATCCTTTCCGCAGATGAGACTATCTTTTCGTTTTCTAATCACCGCCTGGCTAGTGATCGGTTGCGCATCGGCCGACCGCGGTCCGCTCAGTCTCAACGAAAAGTACGCGCGACTGATGATGCTCGAGGACGAGCGATCCCTGGGGGTCGGGGAGGTTCTCACCCGCATCGACGATCGCAGCCCGCTCATTCGCCGGCGCGCCATGCTCGCCTTGGGCAGGATCGGCTCGCCAGAGGGCACATTGCCTCTGGTTGCGCTCCTTTCGGATCCTCAAGCCGAAATCCGATCCACGGCGGCCCTTTCTTTGGGCCTCTCGGAAGGGCCTTTGCCTCCCGAAGCGTTGTCCGCATTGCTTGAGGCGCTGTCCGACAGCGACCTCGGAGTGCGCGGTCGCGCGGCAGAAGCTCTCGGTCGGAAGGGCCCGGCCGAAATGGCCGTTCCGATCGCCGCTTCACTGAGAGAACACCCACCGCCTGGGGCGCCTCCCTATCCATGGGGTGAAGACATCGCGCGCTCCGAGCCCAAGATGCCGCACCTCGACCAACGACTCGGATTGTTCGCGCTCGCGAAGTTGAACCACATCCCCGCAGCGTGGAGTGTGCTTGCCACCGAGCAGAGCCAACCCCGATTCCTCTGGTGGCCTGCTGCTTGGAGCACCGCGCAATTCAGGGCCGAGGAGCTGGCACCGCTACTTCTTCATTACGGTGGCTCGAACGATCCCTACTTGCGGGTCTGGGGCGCGAGGGGATTGGGACGACTGTCTCGCGAACAAGCCACCGGCGCCATTTTGCAGATGCTCCGCGACAGCGACGAAAAGGTCCGTATCGAAGCAGTGCGCGCCGCTAGCACCCTCGGTCTTCAAGAAGCCGTACCCCGCCTTCTCGAGCTCCTTGCGAGTGACACGCCCTACGTGCGATGGGAAACCGTTCGCGCGCTCGCCACGCTACCGGATCCGAGAGCGGTGGACCCGATCATCGATCAGATTTCTTCACCGAGTCCCTGGTTGCGAGCCGCCGGTTTGCGGGCGGTTGCCTTCCAGGACCGCGACACGTTCTGGCTCTTGCTGGCAGGAATGGACCCCGACGGCGATTGGAGCGTGCGAGCCAGCCTGGCGCGGTTGCTGGGTCAAATTGGCGGAGACCGCGCCATCGCCCTGCTGACACGTTTTGTAGACGACCGGGACTATCGAGTACGACCTGAGGCGTTGCGCGCGCTGGTCAACGCGTCTCCGTCGGCTGCGGGCCCCATCGTCGTGGAGCACCTTCAGGCTGAAGATCTTTTCGAGCGGGCAGCAGCGGCTGACGGCGTGCGGGAGCTTCAAGTAGAGGGCGCGGTTACGCCACTCTTGGCGGCACTCGAGGCCTCGCTCCAGGTGGACGTGCCGGAACTCGGTCTCGCCATCTTGTCGGCGCTCGAGGTCTATGGACCGGAAGCGTTGGGACGCGGGGCTCGAATCGCGCTCCAAGATCGAGCTTGGCTGGTGCGCAAGAAGGCCAAAGAGATCTTGACGAGCCAGGGGGACCCGACGGCGGATGCCGGCAAGCCCGAGACGGGCCGTACTCTCGACGACTACTTGAGCCTAATAAGTCCTCCTTTCACGCCGCAGGCTTTCATCCGCACGGAGAAGGGAACCATCGAAGTGGAGCTTTTCGTCGTGGATGCCCCGGTGACCGTGGGGAATTTCATGACGCTCGCTCGGGAGGGCTTCTACAACGGCCTCACATTTCACCACGTGGTCCCCAATCTCCTCGTGCAAGCAGGCGATCCGACAGGCGACGGAAACGGTGGGCCGGGCTACCGCATTCGCTCGGAAGTCAACCGCAGACCGTTCTTGCGCGGGACACTGGCGATGGCGCTTCCGGCCGGGAAAGACACCGCGGGAAGCCAGTTCTTCATCTCCCATCTACCCCAGCCACAGCTCGCTGGCAACTTTACCGCCTTCGGCCAAGTGATCAAGGGAATGGAGCTCGTGGATCGGCTCGAGCCGGGCGACGTCATACAGAGAATCACGATCTGGGACGGCGTCACCGACCCCGAGCGCCCCTCCCTCTCCGAACCCTAGCCTTCCTCCTTCATGCCGCGCTTCCGGCTCGTGGCCATGGATCTCGACGGGACGTTGCTCGACTCCCGCCACTCCGTGCCGGAGCTAAATCGCCTCGCCCTCGAGCGCGCCCAAGAACAAGGTGTGAAGCTGGCGTTGGTCACCGGACGCCGATTACCCTCTGTCCGGCGCTACGTGAGCCACCTGAGTCAAGACCTCCTGATGGTTCCGAACGGCGGGGCGCTGATCCGTCGCGGCCTGGATGGGCCCATTCTGCGGAAGCTCATCCCTCTGGAGGTCAGTCGGAAGGTGTTTGCCCTCGCCAGAGCGATCGGTGCGGTGCCCGTCGTACACGTGGGACCCGATGGGGACGGCGGTCTCCTGATGGATTCACAAGCGCCTTTGACCACCTCGCTTCGCCTGTACATCGACAAGGCGACGCCTCCCCCTCACCGCGTTCCCGATCTCGCCGCTGCCTTGAGAAGGGATCTGCTTCACATCATGTTCGCCGGTCCGATCCAGGAGATGCGGGAGACGGCGCGGGTCATCAAGGAAAAGCTCGGCTCGCAGCTCAACCTGGCTCGCACGGAGTACGAGAAGTCCGATCTGGGAATTCTCGACGTGCTGGCACCGGGGGCGAGCAAGGCGGAGGCGTTGCGGTTCATAGCGGAAAGCGAAGGAATCCCCCGGGACGAAACCATGGCCATCGGAGACAACTGGAACGACCTCGGGATGCTCGAAGCCGCGGGCTTGGGGGTGGTGATGGCCAACGCCGTGCCGGAGCTTCGAGCAAGTGGGTTCGCCATCACCGCGAGCAACGACGAGTGCGGTGTGGCGCAAGCGCTCGAACGCTATGTCTTGTCGGGAAGCTGAACAGTAGATAAAAAAAAGGGGGTGATTGAATCACCCCCGCTCTCGGTACCCCTGAGAGAGTCAGTTACTTCTTTTTCTTACTGGTCTTTTTCTTGGCAGCTTTCTTTCTGCGTTTTGCCATTGTTTCGCCTCCTCTCTATTTAGGGGTTTGGCATTGGTCACGACGCGCGAGCAACGAAAGAATCGATCTTCTTATCGAAAGTTCCGATCTTTCCACCCTTGCTCCACGTCTCATGCCCTGCCAGGCTCCAGCTCAAATTTCGACCGTCCCCCAAGGCCCAGAATGGAACCTCGAGGAGGCCGAACAACTAGCAGTTGATTGAGCCTGAGCTTGACATACTAGATGTAGGATAAGGAAGCTCCCGGGACCTGTCAAGCATTTTTTGCACCCTCCGTCGTTTTTGTCTTTGGATTGAGGGCGTTAGCCTGAGGGCCGTTTTACGAATGGCGAAAAAGAAGGTAAAATGAAGGGTTGGCGTGCCGAGCCAGGTTTGTGGAGATATAAAAGAGAAAGTCGTCGCCGGTCAATTCTGATTTAACTCTGATTTTTTTGGGGCGAGTAGGTCGTTTCTTGTCGCGTTTTTTGTGACGCACGCTCGAGCGCTAACGCGATCAATCGATCGACCAGCTCCGACACGGGCACTCCACTCGCTTCCCAAAGCTTCGGGTACATGCTGATCGAAGTGAAACCGGGAACGGTATTGATCTCGTTCACGAAGAGCTCACCCTTCGCTCGACTCAGAAAGAGATCGACACGCGCCATGCCCGCAGCATCAACCGCCCGAAAAGCTTCGATCGCCAACTCCTGAGCGCGCCGCGTCGTTTCGGCATCGAGAGGCGCGGGAATCAGAAGCTCCGAGTCATCGACGTACTTGGCTTGATAGTCGTAGAACTCACGAGTGGAAACGATTTCTCCAGGAAGCGAAGCTTTCGGTTCGTCGTTGCCGAGAACGCTGACCTCGATTTCCCGTGCGTCGACGCCTTGCTCCGCCAGAACCTTGCGATCGTAACGAAAGGCCTCGCGAAGACCGGGGGCGATTTTCTCCCGGGTCTTGACCTTACTCACACCGACGCTCGACCCCATATTGGCCGGTTTGACAAAGATCGGATAGGACAAAGCCGCCTCGATCTCGGAGGTGATCCGCTCCGCGGCTCCTTCCCATTCGTGTCTCAAGATCACCTTCCACGGCAGTACCGGGAGTCCGTGTTCGTGAAAGACGGACTTCATGAAGGCCTTGTCCATCGACACCGCGGAAGCCACGACTCCCGCACCGACATAGGGAATCCCGGTCAACTCGAGGAAACCTTGAACCGTTCCGTCTTCGCCGTAGGTTCCGTGAAGAACAGGAAAGACGACGTCCAGTTTGCCGAGCTTGGGCCGCGGCCCCCAGGTCGCTTCGCTTACCGGCACGTCAGACTGCGACGGATCCCTAACCAACAATCGCGAATCCGTAGGATCTGCGAGCAATCCCGTTTGCTTCGACTCGCTACCCGCCACGCCCTCGAGGAACGCGTGCTCTCTCGCTGCCGGAAGCCGCCAGCTTCCATCACGTCTGATCTTGATGGGTATCACGTCGTACTTCTTACGATCGAGAGCAGCGACGACCGACGCCGCAGAGCGCAGGGAGACTTCGTGCTCCGCCGACCGGCCGCCGAAGAGCACTCCCACTTTTAGACGTTTCAACATGGGGATCTTCCGTGGATTCTAGCATTTTCATCGCCTGGTTCTAACCGACGCCCGCGTGGCGTAACATGCGTCCTCAGAAGGGAGAGCGCTCGCTTGACCAGCTTTCATCTTATTTCCAGCTCTTCGGGTGCCCGGCGCGGTCGCCTCACCACACCGCACGGTGAAGTACAGACGCCCGCGTTCATGCCGGTCGCTACCCAGGGAACGGTCAAAGCGCTCACCCCCAGACAGGTCGAAGAAACCGGGAGCCAGATCGTACTCTCCAACACCTACCACCTCATGTTGCGACCTGGAGCCGAGCAGGTGGCCAACCTGGGCGGGCTTCACCGCTTGATGGGCTGGGATCGCCCCATACTCACCGATAGCGGCGGCTTCCAGGTCGCCAGCCTCGCGTCATTGCGGCAGGTGGAAGAACGGGGCGTCACGTTCCGTTCCCATATAGACGGAAGCCTCCACGAGCTCACACCGGAGCGCGCGGTGACGATTCAGGGGCTACTGGGCTCGGACATCGCCATGGTGCTCGATGAATGCGTGCTCCATCCCGCCAGTCAGGAAAGAGCCCGCGAGGCCGCGGCTCGCAGTCTGCGATGGGCACGCAGCTCGCTCGAGGCGCATCGACGACCCGACCAGGCGCTCTACGGGATTGTACAGGGAGGGGTTTTCACGGATCTACGACGCGACAACGCACGCGCTCTCGTCGAGCTCGGTTTCGATGGTTACGGGATCGGTGGTTTGGCCGTGGGAGAGCCAACCGAGCTCACGCGCGAGATGACGGGCTGACTGTCGAAGAGCTTCCCGCCGATCGGCCCCGATACCTGATGGGCTCGGGAACGCCCTTCGACATCGTCGAAGCCGTGGCACGTGGGGTCGATCTTTTCGACTGTGTTCTACCCACGCGCAACGCCCGCAACGGCACGCTTTTCACCAGCAACGGAAAGCTCGCCATCAAGAACGCCCGTTTCACGGATGATTCCTCTGCCATCGACCCCGACTGCTCGTGCTACACTTGCCACCACTTCTCGCGCGCCTACGTTCGACATCTCTTCATGGCTCGCGAGATGACCGCCACCACTTTGAACACCATTCACAACTTGACCTTCTACCAGGGCCTGGTGGCGAGACTCAGGAAAGCGATCGAGGAGGATCGGTTCGCATCGGAACGCCGTGAGCTGGCGGACCGGCTCTCCGGCGCGTCAACTTGATGCGGTCGTGAAGCTTGAACTATGATCAAGAGATGTCACCTCTCTTGATGGCCCCCCCCGGAGGACCGGGACCAGGCTTCGCCAATCAGCTGATGCTGATGCTGATCATTTTCGGCATCTTTTACTTCATCGTCTTCCGACCCATGCGCAAGGGACAACGCGAGGTGGAAGAGATGCGCGGGGGACTGAAGAACGGGGATCGCATCGTGACCAGCGGCGGCATCTACGGAACGGTGGTTGGGGTTTCCGAGGAGGCCATTCAGCTTCGAGTAGCCGACCAGGTCAAGATCCAGGTCGCCAAATCCGCGGTCGCGCGGCGCGTTGAGGAGTCAGGCGGCAAGGGATAGCACTCTTGACCGGCCAACAGGAGTACGAATAGCTCATGAGAAAAAACTTGCAGTGGAAGGCGATCCTCATCGCCGTGGTCGTTATCGTGTTCGCATGGTCCATGTACCCTCCCGAGGAGAAGATCAATCTGGGTCTCGATCTCCGGGGAGGTATTCATCTGATCATGAAGGTCAATACCATAGACGCGGTGGCGGCCATCACAGATGAGACCGTGGATGCGATCAGCACCCTGCTCGACGAAGAGAGCGTTTCGTTCCAGGATATCGGTTCGGAGGAGCCGGCGCGGATTCGGCTCAACGGCGTCGACATCAACCAAGATCAAGCGTTCCGAGCTCTCATCGAGACCAACTTCCCCAGCTGGGACCCCACCCGGCCGGAGCCAGGCGTGTGGGCGCTGGCGATGAGACCCACCGACCTCAATGTCATCCGAGATGAAACGGTCACTCAAGCGATTGAGACGATCCGACGAAGAGTAGATGCTCTGGGCGTCGCGGAACCGGTGATCGCCCCCCACGGAGATCGGGGCGATCAGATCCTGGTGCAGCTGCCGGGCTTCGACGACGTGGCACGCGCCAAAGAGATCATCCGGTCCACGGCTAGACTCGACTTGAAGCTCGTAGAAGCGGGTCCGGTTGCTAGCCGCGAACAGTTTCTGCAAGGAGGCACCGAGCCGGCGGCGGGGACCGAGATCGTTCCAGGTGTTTCCCAAGCCGGTGCGGGAGATCAGGTGTTCTACCTGGTGGAGCGGGTGCCAGTCATCACTGGTCGCGATCTCAAGAACGCCCGGCAGTCGATCGACTACGAGACGAACACCCCGAACGTCTCCTTTACGCTCCAGCCGGAAGGGGCGAACAAGTTTCGCCGTGCCACGCAAGCCAACATCGGACGCCAGCTAGCCATCATGCTCGACGACCAAATCATGTCGGCGCCGGTGATCGAGGGGGTGATTTACGACCAGGGACAGATCACCGGTCAGTTCAGCCTCGAGGAAGCCCAGGATCTCGCGCTGGTGTTGCGATCGGGTGCCCTACCGGCCTCCCTGGAATACCAGGAAGAGCGAACGGTGGGCCCCAGCTTGGGGGCAGACTCCATCCGCAGCGGTATCACGGCCTCCCTCGTGGGCTTCGCCGGGGTCGTCCTGGCGATGCTCTTTTATTACCGTCTCTCCGGGATCAACGCGGTGGTGGCCCTGGTGCTCAACCTCGTCATACTGTTGGGAGCGATGGCCTATTTCGGTGCCACCCTGACGCTCCCGGGCATGGCGGGGGTCATCCTCACCATCGGTATCGGCGTGGACTCGAACGTTCTCATCTTCGAGCGCATCAAAGAGGAGATGCGGGGGGGCAAGACGCCGCGCACCGCCATCTCGGCAGGGTTCGGCAAGGTTTTTTGGACCATCTTCGACACCCACCTGACGAGCTTGGTGGCTGCATTAATATTGTTTCAGTTCGGGACGGGACCGGTGCAAGGCTTCGCGGTGACTCTAAGCATCGGCCTGCTGGCGAACGTCTTCACCGCTATCTTCGTCTCGCGCTTCATTTTCGATCTGGTCCTCGGAGGGCGTCGGCAGGTCGAAGCGCTGTCTATCTGAGCAGGGAGTTCCATGGATATTCTCCGTGACACAAACATCAATTGGCTGAAGTACCGCTGGTACTTCATTACGGTCTCCATGGTGCTGTCTGTGGTCGGCGCCATCGATGTTTATCGGAGCGGCGGCCTGCGCTACGGCATCGATTTCTCGGAGGGCACGATCGTCTACGCCAAGTTCGAGAGCACGCCGGAGATCGAAACCATACGCCAGACGCTGGCCAACTCCGGTCTAGGCGAAGCCGTCATCCAGCGTTACGACCAGCCCAACCTGAACCAGGTCATGATCCGCATGGAACGCGAGGAGGAGCAAACGGGCGATCTCGATACGACGGCGAACCAAATCCTGAGCACGCTCAGGGAACAATATCAGGATAACCTGCTCGTCGACTCCAGCACCGAGATCGTCGGCCCGGTGGTTGGGCAAGAGCTCCGTCGCAAGGCCACCAGCGCCACCATCCTGGCGCTAGCTGCCATGCTCATCTACATCGGCCTGCGTTTCGAGTTCATCTATGGGGTAGCCGCGACCATCGCGGTGGTGCATGACGTGCTGCTAACCCTTGGGTTAGTGTCGATCTTCGGCTACGAGATCAGCCTCAACGTCATCGCGGCTTTCTTGACCTTGGTGGGCTACTCGGTGAACGACACGATCGTCATCTTCGATCGGGTGCGAGAGAACCGCCGTTTTCTCAGGCGGAAGTCGCTCGACGAGATCATCAACCTGTCGATCAACCAAACCCTCAGGAGAACGGTCCTCACTTCCGGTATCACGTTCCTCACCGTCCTCAGCCTTTTCCTATTGGGAGGAGAAGTCTTGCGGTCCTTCTCGTTCGTCTTGGTTGCGGGGATCGTCGTGGGAACCTACTCATCGATAGCGATCGCGTCACCAGTCGTGAGCTGGTGGCGGAGGGTGCGAGAGAAACGCTCGCCGGACGGAGCCAAGGCGCAGGCTCGAGTCCGCGCCTAGAGCGGCGTCTGACCGGCGTCTGGCCAAGTTGATTGTGAGATCCCGTTCATTTGACGCCTGAATGATTAGTGTGACCGCGCGTATTGACGCCCGAAGGCGAGCCCTCGAGCGGGCACGCAAGCGAAGGAAACAGCGTCCGTCTTCCTCTTCCGCAAGTCGTTCCGGGACACGTCCTAGGCCCACACCCGAGCTGCTTTCGGAAGCCCTTGTCGTTACGTTTCCTCACAAGGAGGACCGGAGGCGCTGGGGGCTAGTGGCTGCGATCGGCCTCCACGTGGTCGTGCTGGCGGTGGCCGTTTTCGCGCCCTTCCTCTGGCCCGACGCACCGCCCGCACCCGCGGTGGTGCGGACCTTCTTCGATTCCGCACCACCGCCGCCGCCTCTCCAGAGGCGAGGCTCCCCGATTGTCTTGCGACGCGTAGTGGACACTCCCGCCCAACCCCAACCGGATCGGTTGGAGCCCGACGAGCGACCCACGTTTCGGGAGGACGAACCACTGGTGCCCCTCGAGATCCCGGAAGAGATACTGTCACCGAACGTCGAGGTGCAATACGGCGTCGAAGACGGATTCGATCTTGGTGAGCTCGAGGGCATGGAAGGGGGGGTCGAAGGCGGAGTCGGCGGCGGCGTGCTGGGAGGCATCGTCGGTGGCATCATCGGCGGCACCGGCACCGAGGTGTACCCTCGGGCCGATGTCCCACCCCGCCCGATCCGGACACCGCGTCCCTCCTACACCGTGGAAGCGATCCGGCAGAAGATAACCGGAGAAATCATCTTGCAGGTGGTCATCGATACGCAGGGACGCGTCGAAGTGCTAAGAGTGCTTCAATCGATCCCAGAGCTCGACGAGGAGGCCATCAGAGTCGTCGAGAACGAATGGCGTTTCCGGCCGGCGCTGAAGAACAACCGCCCGGTGCCCACTCTCGCCGAGCTCCTCGTCGCATTCAACCTCTTCTGAGGCGAGACCTTTCGAATCGTCTAGTTTCTAAGTGAAATATAAGTTTTCATTCTTATACGCATGTTGTTGCATACAATATGCGCCGCCGGTTTGGTTCGATCCCGGCAGCAAAACCGCTTGACAGGGCCACCCTCGGAAGCTAGCATAGGCCGCTTGTGGGGCTACGTGGTTCCCCAAACCACTCCCAAGATTTGACTTGAGGCTCTGATTTTATTAAGGATAGTCGGTTCCGGTGGAGTTTCCGGTACGGTCTCACCCCGTCCGAAACCCTGAATGCGAGAAACAGATGATGATGTCAACCGACCCTGTGATCGCCGCGCCGAAAATCACCAGCCTGGCAAGCCTGGCAAGAATGACTAGCGGGGAACCCTTTTCCGAGAACCGGTGTCTAATGGGGTACCCCGGCTGTACAGAGTCCGAGGTCCGGTCGGACGTCCCGACTGGGTATGGATTCTTAGAGGGAGGCCGGACAGTTCACCTCCTCCCTTTTCTGAAAGGAGCATAGAAGACCGTGGCCAAGGAAATGCTCACGTTTCTGGTGGATTCTTCTGCAGAGAAGAGGTCGCACGGGGCGCAAGTGACGAGCTTCCTTACGTCCTTCGTAGTGCAGGGATTCATCCTCGCTGCCCTCATTATCGTCCCTCTGATGGCGACCGACGCACTACCATCACCGCAAGGAATCATGACGTTCATGGCAGCTGCGCCACCGCCGCCACCGCCGCCGCCGCCGCCACCACCTCCACCCAGGGCTCGCCGCAGGCCGACCGCCCCAAGACCCGTTCTCACTAGCACGCCCAAGTTCGTGGCACCCGTGGATATCCCCGATGACATCGGCTTCGGCGACTTCGGCGCGCCGGGAGGCGTGGAAGGAGGCATCCCGGGAGGAGTCTTGGGCGGCATCGTGGGTGGTCTGCCCGATGCCCCGGCCGCGCCGGTGCGAGTCGGTGGCGATATCAAACCCCCGACCAAAACGAGGGATGCCACCCCCGTTTACCCCGACATCGCGAGACAGGCGCGGATCCAGGGTATCGTCATTCTGGAAGCCATCATCGATCCGCAGGGGAACGTGACGAACGTGCGGGTTCTACGTTCCATCGCGTTGTTGGATCAGGCAGCAATCGACGCGGTCCGGAGATGGAAGTACGAGCCAACGCTGTTGAACGGCGTGCCGGTTCCGATTGTCATGACAGTGACCGTGAATTTCACTTTGCAAGGCTAGTTACGACTTAGTCTTGATGCATTCTAAGTAAGATAGTCCCAAGGAGGAGGAGAAAATGCAGTTTGGAATCATGGAGATGATTGAATCGATGGGTACGGCGGCTATCGCCACGAACATCATTTTGCTGATCATGTCGATGTACTCCATCGGAATCATGATTGAGCGGTGGTGGGCGTACCGTCAAGCCAAGACCCAATCCCGCGCCTATGCACCTCAGGTAGCCAAGATGTTGAAGGATGGCAAGATCGGCGACGCCATCAAGTTGAGCGGCAGGAAAGAGAACCGGTACAGCCACCTGGCAAAGGTCCTCTTGGCCGGCCTGCAGGAGTTCCAGTTCCAGCAGGAAAGCGGCGGCGGATCCAACCGCGAGGACATGATGGAGGCCGCGCATCGAGCCATCGAGCGGGCCACCGCGGTGAACCTCACCGACCTGAAGCGAGGATTGGCCGGGTTGGCTACCATCGGCGCCACGGCTCCCTTCGTGGGACTCTTCGGTACGGTCGTCGGTATCATCAACGCGTTCCAAGGCATGGCCTTGACTGGTTCCGGCGGTATCGGCGCAGTATCCGCAGGTATCTCCGAGGCTCTGGTCGCGACGGCGTTTGGTCTGTTCGTGGCGGTGCCCGCGGTCTGGGCTTACAACTACTTCACCACCAAGGTCGAGGGCTTCACGGTCGAGATGGATAACAGCGCTTCCGAGCTCATCGACTACATGGCCAAGAAAACTTAGGTCGCTTCATAAAACCATAAGGAGATATGCCATGGGTATGAGTGGAGGAGGAGGGACCAAGAAGCTCAATAGCAATATCAACGTGACACCCTTCGTCGACATCATGTTGGTCTTGCTCATCATTTTCATGGTGGTCACGCCTATGCTGCAAAAAGGCGTCGATGTCGTTCTGCCGGTGGCAGAATATCCAACGGACCATCCCGACAACGAAAGCGTGGTCACCTTGGCCGTGAAGCGGGATCGGACCCTCTATATCGATCAGATCCCGGTTCCGAGTGCCGAACTTCTCGCCAGCATTCGAGAGAAGTTCGACACGCGTGCCGAGAAGATCTTGCTCTTGAAGGCCGACGAGGCGGTGGACTACGGCCGCGTGTTGGAAGTCATGGACATCGCCCGTGAAGGCGGAGTCGAGGAAATCGGGCTTATTACCGAGCTGAGAAGAGGCGCGGGCGGTGGGAACTAGCCCCTCGACTGGCTCATCATTCAAAAAAGGAGTAACCGCTTATGGGTATGGCATCAGGCGGAAGTAGTGGACCCACCTCTGATATCAACGTCACACCTTTTATCGACGTGTTGCTGGTCCTGCTCATCATCTTCATGGTGGTGACACCACTCACGCAGAAGGGTCTGGACGTGCAGTTGCCGGAGTCCGAGAAGAATCTCATTCAGGAACAGCCACAGAACCCAGGCGATCAGCTGATTCTCGACATCGACGAAGATGCCATGGTGACCATCAACAAGCAGCCGGTCACACGAGAGGAGCTCCCTCTGAGAATCCGGGACATCTTCGAGACTCGCTCCGACAAGACACTGTTCCTTCGCGCGGCACCCACACTGAGCTACGGCGAGGTCGTGGACGTGCTGGACGTGGCGAAGGGTAACGGAGTCGAGCGGGTGGGCATCGTGCCGCCGGCGGGGCCAGAGTTCGAAGGAGACCGTTAAGACACTTCTCCCCCGAATCAGGGATCTGTTTCAAGAGGAGGCCGTCTGGCCTCCTCTTTTTTTGTCCTGACAGAGGCCCCCGACAGACCCCTGGGACGATATCTGACGGGCCCCGGGATGCCTGATGGGCCTGAAGGGCCTTCTAAGGAGCTTGTCGCACCTGACCAGTCGCCGTCCCCAGCCCCGTACACACCGGGTCTCTCCTGCTTGTCCTCGCCGTGGCTAGAGGAAGCGATAGCGCGTGGGTGACTGGGGGAGGGGGCGCAGCCAGCGGCCACGTTTGGCGCAGCGCCCGGGAGAGGCGTAAATGGCGACGCTGCGTGGCAACGGTGGCGTGGCTTTCTGGCTTTCGCTACCTTAAAGGATTGACCTAGGACCGTAACAGCTCTTAGTGAGCTGGAGGAACCTCTCCTCCCGCCGCTTCCGCAATGGCGGCAGCCTCTTCCTGGGCCTCTTTGAGCTCCAATGCCTTGTCTCTCAACTCGTTGGCTGCCGCCTCGAGCTCTGCCTTCGTCGTGGCGTTAGGCTCCAACTTGGCCTGCTCACGAAGTAGCAAGCCCTTGTAAACCATGGCATCTACGTACTCGGCGTTGATCGCAAGCGCAGCGTCCAACTCACCGATGCCCAGGGCGGTGAACTCGCGTCTCTGATCGGTAGTGAGATCGGGATCCCGATACACCTTGTCCCAGTAGTGGGTGGCGATCAGGTAGTAACCCTCGGCGTCAGTAGTCCGGGCCTCTTTCGCCAATTGAAGCCATTGTATCGTCTCGTCGAAGCGACCGTATCGGTTGAGAACCGCCGCCACGTGGCGATAGGCCACCGGATCCTCGGGCTTCATCTCCACCGGCCGCTGGTATGCCTCGATCGCCTTGTCCAGAAGCGGCATGCGCTCGGGGTCATGGAAACGCTCGTACAGGTCGCCGAGCGTGTAGTACCTCTCAGGACTTTCTGGCGCAAGCGCGATGAGCTCGAGGTAGTATTTCTCGGCGGTCGCGAGGTCGCTCTTCACGTCACGGTAAATCGCCGCAAGTTGCTCCAGCGCGTACTGGCGCGTGGGGTCCTCCCCCTGAGATTTCTCGAGTACCAGCGCATAGTGCTTGATCGCTTCATCCATATGCGCGAGGTTTTCCGGATCCCGGGTTCGCGTGGGGCGGTAGATGAGATGATGAGAGCTGCCGAGATAGAAATGCGCGGGGATAATGACCCGTGGGTCCCCGTTCGGATCGAGCTCGAGCACCCGCTCGTACTCGTGGATGGCGACCTCGTATTCTTTGTTGGCGTATTGAGCGTTGGCGTCCTGGAATGCCCGCCGCGCCTTGAGCATGTTGAGTTGATCCGTGCACGCACCCAATGCGAGAACGGTAACTGCGATGATTGCTGCGGCGACGCCGCGATGGCTCTTCATGACCGTATCCCCCTTATCCTCATCACCTTACGAAAACGGAGCGTATTATATTACGGGCATTTACACAAGTCAAGGAAGCGCGACGCGAGGTAAGACCAACGGAGATTTGCGCCGCACGCTATCGCTTAGCGCGCGAGTCGGGTTGATCCGGTACGGTGGCCGTCCTATGATGGGATAAGGCAAGCCCTTACGCTTGAGGAGTTTGCCCCCACCACCATGGCCATGATTCGGTTCGAGGACATTCTAGAAAAGGTGCGCGCGTACCAGCCCGAGGGAGACGTGGATCTCCTTCGCCGAGCGTACGTGTTCTCAGCCCGCGAGCATCGAGACCAGCTTCGGATGTCGGGCGAACCCTATCTGGTGCATCCGCTAGCGGTCGCCGACATTCTGGCCGACATGAAGCTCGACGTGGTGTGTGTCGCCTGCGGTCTACTCCATGACGTCGTGGAGGACACGCTCACCACTCTAGAGAACCTAGAGGATCACTTCGGCAAAGAGGTTGCTCACATCATCGACGGGCTCACCAAAATCAGCAAGATCAGCTTTTCCACGATGGAGGAGCGTCAAGCGGAAAACTTCCGGAAAATCTTGATGGCGATGATCGACGACATCCGCATCATCCTCATCAAGCTCGCCGACCGACTCCACAACATGCGCACACTGCAGCATCTGCCCGAGGACAGGCGCCGACGCATCGCGGACGAGACGCTTTCGATCTACGCCCCCCTGGCAGGTCGGCTGGGAATGGGGCGCATACGAAGCGAGCTGGAGGATTCTTGCTTCCGCTTCACCGAGCCGGAAACCCATGCCGCGTTGACGGAGCGCGTGGAATCGAAACGAAAACGGACCGAGAGCTTCATCGCCGAGGTCAGGGGAATCCTGGAGAAGAAGCTGGAAGAGAACGGGATCCCCGCCGAGGTCACCGGCCGCATCAAACGTACCTATAGCATCTATCAAAAGATGAAGCGCCAGGGAATCGAGTTGGATCAAGTCTACGATCTCATCGCCCTTCGGGTCATGACGGACACCGCGACGAACTGCTATGGAACCCTAGGCATCATTCACAACACCTGGCGGCCGGTACCGGGGAGAATCAAGGATTTCATCGCCATGCCTCGACCGAACGGCTACCGCTCGCTCCACACCAGCGTGATCCCGGCGTCCGGCGTGCCTTTCGAGATTCAAATCCGCACGCCGGAGATGCACCAAATCGCCGAGCAAGGCATCGCCGCCCATTGGAAGTACAAAGAGGGCCAGCCCTTGGATGAGAACGACGTTCGCAACTTCGCCTGGCTGCGTCAAATCATCGAGTGGCAAAGAGAAGTCCCAGACCCCCACGAGTTCCTGAACAGCCTCAAAATCGACCTCTATCCAGAGGACGTCTACTGCTTCACGCCCAAGGGAGAGGTGAAGTCATTCGCACGTGGCGCGACACCCATCGATTTTGCCTATGCCATCCATACCGATGTCGGCCACCAATGCGTGGGGGCCAGAGTCAACGGCAAGCTGGTTCCGCTGCGATATCGCCTCAAGAACGGCGATATCGTGGAGATCATAACCTCGACCGGGCACCAACCGAGCCGGGACTGGTTGTCCCTGGTCGTCACGTCCCGTGCACGCAGCAAGATCAAGACCCACATCAACACCAGCGAGAAGAAACGCAGCATCGAGATTGGCAGAAAGGTCTTTGAAAAAGAAACCCGCCGGTTCGGCCTGCTCCTGAAGAGTATTACCGAGTCGGAGAAATTCCCCGAAGTTCTGAAGGATTACGGCAGCGGCAAAGCAGATGACCTCTTCGCGGCCATCGGCTACGGCAAGGTCTCCCCTCGGCAGGTGATCACCCGCTTCGTCCCCGCAGAAAAAATGGCTCCCGCCGAAGGCGAGAAGACCAGTCTGGTCCAAGTCGTCCGTCGGGTGCTACGAGCTCCCGAGGATAAGATCTTGGTGAAAGGGGTGAACGACCTGCTCGTGTTTCGAGCCAAGTGCTGCAACCCGATTCCCGGCGAGAAAATAACCGGCTACATTACCCGCGGTAAGGGCGTGTCGGTCCACTCGGTGAACTGCTCGAACGTGCTGAACCTAATGTACGATCCAGAGCGTAGGATCGAGGTGGAGTGGGAGCGCGACAGCGAGGCCAGATACGACGTGACGATCTCCGTGGAGGTCGAGGACCGGCAGGGCATCCTGGCCGACATCACCTCCATCATCGCCAGCAGCAACACCGATATCCGAAACATCGAAGCCAAGACCTTCGAGGATCGGAAGGGCGCCATCGACGTCACGCTCTCCATCAACAACCTGAAAAACTTGGAGCGGATTACTCGGTCGATACGTTCGATCCACGGAGTGCTGGACATCGCCCGACATACCCCTCACTGAGGCCGCGCCGAAGTTCTTTTCGTTCGGAGTGCGGACGAAGGCGGACACCCCCCACAGCTCGGGGTTTCGTCGGCGAACATCTCTCGGGGCTCGCTGCGGACGGCGGTCGCGGGGGTGTCAGATAGACAGGGTTGGAACAGTTGGGGGGGGAAGGCTTTTTAGGCAGCCTTGATGACCTTGCCGGAGCGGATGCATCGCGTGCAGACGCGGATCCGCTTGCGTACGCCGTCGACGATCGCATGGACCCTCTGGAGGTTCGGATACCATTTCCGCTTGGTCAGGTTGTGGGCATGGCTCACGTTGTTGCCGCTACGGGGGCCCTTGCCACAGATTTCACAGACTCTCGCCATCTTTCCTCTCCAATAACCTGACTATGGTAGCCAAGCGGGCGTCGTTGCGCAAGGGCGTCTGACCGGCGTCTGACCGGCGTCTGACCGCCGTCTGACCACGTTCATTCGTGGATCCCGTTAATTGACGGCTGAGTGATTCGTGCGATCGCCTGTATCGACGCCAGAAAGAGCAGAATCCCGTAAATTGACGCCAGACAGGGATTTGCCAAGTGTCTGCCTAAGACGCCGGCTTGCAGATCTCGCAGGGACAAAGCTCCCGCAAGGTGCTGAAACTGTAGATCCCCGAGTCGTGGCCATCGGACCAAGTGATCTTGACGGCGTAGTTGCCGACCGGCTTGACGTCCAGGGCCCGGAAACCGGGCGGGAGGAGTAACATGAGGTGCTTGCGCTTACCGGTCCATTCATCCACGCAGAGAGCGCAGGGACAGTTGTTGCGCAGGAGCTCGAACGAGTAGCGCGAATCGTGGCCGTCCGTCCACACGATCCGTAGCTTGCCCTCCCCTTCGCTGATCTCGCGCGGCTTCATGGAGCTCCCGCTCTCGTACTTGACGACCGAGACCGCGGCAGCCAAGCGCTTGGCAATTTCCACATAAGCCCGAGCCGCGGCGGACTCTGGATTGCGAACCACGATGGGCTCTCCTTCGTCTCCCGCCGTCACTACCTCCGGTTCGATCGGAATCTCCCCAAGGAACGGGAGACCCAACTCGGTCGAGATCTTTTGCCCCCCGCCTTGGCTGAAAATATGGGTACGCTCGTGGCAGTGAGAGCACTCGAAATAACTCAAGTTCTCGATGACGCCGAGCACCGGTACCTGAACCGGTTCGAACATCCGGAGCCCCTTCTCCGCGATGGTACGCGCGACATCCTGTGGCGTCGTCACGATGACCGCTCCCGTCAAGGGGACGCTCTGGGTCAAGGTGAGCTGGACGTCACCCGTTCCCGGTGGCAGGTCGATGATCAAATAGTCAAGCTCGCCCCAGGCGACACCGCCCATGAACTGCTGGATCAGTTTGCTGGCCATGGGACCGCGCCATATGACCGGAGTCTCCTTGTTGGTCAGCAACCCCATGGACATGAGCTTAATGCCGTGCGCCTCGACCGGGATCAATCGGCGTTCTTCATCGGCCTCCGGCCTCTCATCCGCACCGAACATCGTTCCTTGGGAAGGTCCATAGACGTCGGCGTCACACAATCCGACGGTGGCACCGGTGCGCTGGAGCGCTACCGCGAGGTTCGCGGCGACGGTGGACTTTCCGACTCCACCCTTGCCCGACGCCACGGCGATCATGCTCTGGATTCCGGAGGCCTGGGCGGCTTGTGTGGCGGCGGAAACTTGAACGTTGACTTCCTCCACTCCGGGAAGCTCCGCGACCGCGGCGCTGGCCTCCGCTCTCAGCTGATCTCTAACCATGCCGGCCGGGGAGGTCCGCTCGATATCGAGACTGATGATGGGGGAGCAGATCCGGATGTTCTTCACGAACCCGAGTGACACGATGTCGCGACGGAGCTCCGGATCCCGCACCGCCTTGAGCTTTTCCAAAACGTCCGCTTCCTGAATCTTCGACATCATCCCTCCGAGCCACGCCGGATCAATCGCAGTCTGCCATTATAGTCAAAACGTGAGCCGGCTTGCCTGTTGCGGGGTTTCGGGTTTTGGGCGGGGGGTGCTTTAACGCAGACGTTCCATGACCTCGTCCAAGGCCTCCTTGGAAGGTCGTAGTTTTTCCGCTGGAAGGTGCGCCAGCGGCTCGTCTACCAAATCGAGAAGCTCCAGAAAATTCTGCCTCTCGGGCTCGACGTAAATCAATCCGGTAATGAACTGGTGCTCCCCTCTCGTCTCACGTAGGAGGCCCAAAGCGCGCGTCTGGCTGGTAGGGTCGTAGTCTCGCTCTAGCTTCTTCAGCACAATGCGAGACCCGTCGTGGAGAGACACCTCCAAGGCCATCCCTTCTTCGTAGTCGACCTCTATCGGGTTGAAATAGGGAACGAAGCCCACCTCGTGCAGCAGCTCCTCGTGCTCTTTCCCCCAGGTATAGCTCTTAGTGGAGCCGGGGTGATTGTTGAACGTCACGCACGGACTGATGATGTCCAAGACCGCCGTGCCCTTATGAGAGAGAGCCCCCTCGAGAAGGGGAACGAGCTGTTTCGGATCCCCGGCAAAAGACCGAGCCACGTAGGTGGCGCCGAGCTCGACGGCTAGATTGCAGAGATCGATGGCGGGTAGCTCATTGACCACCCCGGTCTTCAATCTAGAGCCGACATCCGCGGTGGCGGAGAACTGGCCCTTGGTCAGCCCATAGACGCCGTTGTTCTCGATGATGTAGACCATGGGCAGATTTCTACGCAAAAGATGCACGAACTGTCCGATGCCTATGGAGGCGGTGTCGCCATCTCCGGAGACTCCCACCGCCCGCAGGTTCCGGTTGGCGAGAACGGTGCCGGCCGCCAAGGAAGGCATGCGACCGTGAACTCCATTGAAACCGTGACTCTTCCCCAGAAAGTAGGCCGGTGTCTTGGAGGAGCAACCGATCCCAGAGAGCTTCGCCACCTGGTAGGGCGGAATGCCAAGCTCGTAGAACGCCTTGGTCAGCTGGCTGCTGATGGCATCGTGGCCACAACCATCGCAAAGGGTGGAGGGCTTGCCCTTGTAGTCGACCACTGCAAGGCCGATTCGATTGACTTTCTTGGGAGGTACGGGCGGCTCTTTTACGGTGGCCATCGAAACTCCTAGTTCTTGCTGGAAGTCTTTCTTGCTGCTGCGTCGTTGCTTTCTTTGCTTTCGGCGGCCGTGATCCCATCGAACACGGAGCGCGCATCGATAGGAAGGCCGTTGTAATGAAGAACACTCAGAATCTTGTCCTGCTGCCCGGGCTCATTGGATAGCTCCAGCCGAATCAGCTGGGCCATCTGAGCGTCCCGATTCTGCTCGATCACATAGACCCTCTTGCAGGACCGGACGAAGGAGCGCAACTCCTCGGTGAAGGGCAGCGCGCGCAGGCGGAGATAGCGGGCCCTCAGGTTCTCGTCCAATCTCAGCTGATCGCGTGCTTCGGTAACCGCCCAGTGGGAGCTGCCGAAGGCGATCATGCCCACCTCGGTATCCGGCTCCTCCACGATCACCGGGGCCGGTACGTGCTTGCGCGCCGTTTCGAACTTGCGGGCCAGCCGATCCATGTTGTTCTGGTAATCGTCGGGCCGCTCGGTGTACTCAGCGTCCTCGTCGTGGCCGCTGCCGCGGGTGAAGTAGGCCGCCGCCGGGTGGTTCGTCCCGGGCAGGGTCCGGTAGGGAATGCCGTCTCCATCGACATCACGATAGCGTCCGAAGCTCCCCAGTTTCTCCAGATCCTTGGCAGTTAGGACTTTCCCACGATCGAAAGGCTTCTCCGGATAGGGAAACGGCTCCGCCATCCAGTAGTTCATACCCAGGTCCAAGTCGGAAAGGACGAAGACGGGAGTCTGGAACCGCTCGGAAAGATTGAAGGCCTCCATACCGTACTCGAAGCACTCATCCACCGAAGCGGGAATCAGACAAATGTGCTTGGTGTCTCCCTGTGAAAGCAAGTGGGTGAAAAGAATGTCTCCCTGTGCCGTCCGAGTAGGAAGGCCGGTCGATGGCCCAACCCGTTGGATGTTCCAGATGACCGTGGGGATCTCGGCGTAGTAGCCGAGCCCGGCGAACTCGGACATCAACGAGATGCCAGGGCCGCTGGTGGACGTGAGGGACCGGGCGCCTGCCCAGCCCGCTCCCAGGGCCATCCCGATCGCCGCCAGCTCATCCTCCGCTTGCACGATCGCGAAGGTGGCCTTACCCGTCTCTCGGTCGATCCGGTATTCGTTCATATAATCGATCAGCTGCTCGCACAAGCTGGACGAGGGCGTGATGGGGTACCACGTCACGACGGTGACGCCACCAAACATCGCTCCCAACGCGGCGGCGGCGTTACCATCGATGAGGACTTTGCCCTGGGTCTTGTCCATCCGCTCCACGCGGAGCGGATCCGTCTTGGTGAGCGACTGTTCGGCGTATCCGAAACCTAGGTCGATCGCCTTTTCATTGAGCTCGATCGCCTTGGCCTTCGATTCGAACTGCTTGACCACTGCCTTGTTGATTTCTTCCTTGTCGATCGACAGGAGTTGGCCGACCACACCGACATAAATCATGTTGGCCAGAAGCTTCCGGAGCTTGACTTCCGGGGTCACCTTCTTGGCGAGCTCGGCAAACGGAACGGGATAGAAAACCAGATCCTTCCTCAACCCTTCGAGCTTCAACGATTGCTCGTAGAGGACCGCCGCTCCAGGCTCCAGGCTCAGGACGTCTTCACGCGCGGTCTGGGGGTTCATCGCCACCAGAAAATCAATCTCTTTCCGGCGGGCAATGTAACCGTGTTTGCTGGCCCGAATGGTGAACCAGGTTGGCAGGCCGGCAATGTTCGAGGGAAACAGATTCTTCCCGCTGACCGGAACGCCCATCCGGAAGATGGAGCGCATCAGGACGTTGTTGGAGGACTGGCTTCCCGAGCCGTTGATCGTGGCCACTTGGATCGAGAAGTCGTTGACGACCGCCTCAGGCTGGCCGTGCTGCTCTCGCTTCTCGCGAACTAGCGCTTCTGTGGACATCCTCGGACTCCCCACACTTACTTTAGCGGCATTAGCGCATCAGACCATGATATCAAATCACTCAGGTTTATTGAAAGCACAGAACGGGTGACACGCGGTTCTCGCCACGGAATTGCGTGGGTGAGGTGGAGGCGCCTTGCCTGCGCCCGCTGAGCGGCCCCGGCCAGGCCCGCGCGAAAGATGACATGCTCCATTTCTCTCAGCATACAAGGCCAATCCCGAGGCCACAAACAAAGGGCGTCATTTCCTTCGAGTCCTTGCCTCGCGGGCCTCCCGGGCCTCACCGGCTTGTGGGCCGGGTGCGCTTACGAGAAACGCCGTAGCGGGCGATCTTGTAGTGGAGGGCGCGCGGGCTAATTCCCAGGATCCTCGCCGCCTTTTGCCGGTGGTCGGTGACCTCCTCCAAGGTCTTCCGGATCATCATTTCTTCTACCTTACGCAACGGCGTTCCCAGAGGAACGTGCACCTCCCCAGCGTTTCCGTCTGCGCTCACCAACTCGGGGGGCAGATGCTCGGGTCGAATGCTGGCCACGTCGACGGTGACCGTCATGCGCTCGACTACGTTCCTAAGCTCCCGGATGTTGCCCGGCCAGCTGTAGTGCATGAGAATTTCCAGCGTTTCTCGAGTCATTTTCTTGACCCGCTTGCCGTTCATCTGGGCGAACTCTCTCAGAAAGCCATCGGCGAGGAGCGGTATGTCCTCTCGACGCTCCCGAAGAGAGGGCAAGTGAATCGGCACGACGGCCAGGCGGTAGTAGAGATCCTGTCGAAAGCGGCCCGCCTTGACTTCCTCCACGAGGTCCTTGTTCGTTGCGGCGATGATGCGGACGTCCACTCGGATCAGCTTGTCGCCCCCCAGCCGCTGCACTTCTTTCTCCTGAAGAACCCTTAGGAACTCCACCTGGGTCTTCGCGCTCATCTCGCCCACTTCGTCCAAGAGCAACGTGCCACCGTGGGCAAGCTCGATCTTCCCCGCCTTCCCCTCTACCGCGCCCGTGAAAGCGCCACGCTCGAAGCCGAACAACTCGCTCTCCAGCAACCCTTCCGGCAGGGCTCCGCAGTTGATAGAAATGACAGCGCCATCGCGACGATCGCTCCGCTTGTGAATGGCCTTGGCCACCAGCTCTTTTCCCGTCCCGCTCTCCCCGGTGAGAAGAACCGTAGCGTTGGTGACCGCCACTTGAGATGCGACCTCGTAGACTTCGCTGATGAGACGGCTTTTCCCCACCACCTTGCCATACTCATCTTTCAGAGAAAGCCTCTGGCGGAGATTCTGGTTCTCCTCCCTCAAGCGCCGCTTTTCGAGTGCCCGTTCCGCCAGCACAGACAGCCTTCCCAGATCGAGAGGCTTGAGGAGATAGTCATAGGCGCCTTCTCGCATCGCCTCGACGGCGGATTCGATGGAGCCGTGGGAAGCAGTGACCATCACTTCTGTTTGCGGGGATTGCTGCTTGAGGTTCGCAAGCCGGTCGGCCCAGTGCTCTCCCAGCACGCCCAGATCCAGGATCACCAACCCGTATCCTTTCCTCGAGGCGCGCTCGATGGCGTCTTCGAGTTGATCGGGGGCATCAACCGAAAGCCCCCGAGGAGTCAGTGCGCCAACGATGGCCTTCCGCTCCTTGAGCTCGGGCTCGATGACGAGAATCGCTTCTCCGTGGAGCATAGACTCACCGTCTCCCCGGCCCGCGACCCCGAGACGATTCTATTTGAAACCCTGGCGAAGGGCGGCCAACCGCTGCTCCAGCCGCAGCTGGAGCAGGACGCTTTTCGCCCGCCGGTCGTCGGGGTTGAGACGAAGCAGGTCCCGCGCCTGACGGATCGCCTCCTCGAATCGCCCAGCCTTTTGCAGGTGCGACACGAGGGAGAAACGAAGTCGCAGATCGCCTGGACGCTGGTCGAGACGATGCTCCATCTGAGAAATCAGATTCCCGTATAGATTGCGAGGTTTGGAAGCCGTACCCCTTCTCCAAAAGAACAGGCTTGTTTGCATGGCGATGGGAACCTAGCAACGAACGTGCCAGGATCGCCGCGAGCACCGACCCCGCAAGGCGTTGACAAGAAGTAACTTCTGGGCCTCTGCTTTTCACGTCCGAGGACTCCCGCTCGACCTGCATTGTCTGCACTGTCCCTAAACTAGCGCACCGGACGCAGCCGGGCAAATGGCGCGTCTTGCCGCATTATTCCTTGACAGATCCTTCAGAATGCCCAATTCTCGTCTCTGCATTTCTTGCGTCCGGATCGCGATGCCGGAGTCGAACGTTGCCCGTGCGGTCAACGCGATCGGCTTGTTCGTTGACAGCGACTCGCCGCCGCCTCTACACTGGCGTCGCGTTCGACGCTTCGGAGCGTCCCTCACGTGGATGAGGGGCGGGCATCACTTCAGGGAGCTCGCAAGAAGGGGGTTGAAAGTGAGACCCACGTGGAAAGGATTCCTTAAGCTGTCTTTGGTCAACGTTCCTGTGTGCATGTACCCGGCAGCTCGATCGCAGGCACTCTCTTTCAACCAGATTCACAAGGTCTGCAGTACGCGGATCAAGTACGACAAGAAGTGTCCGACCTGTAACTGCAGTGTGAGCAACGACGACCTCGTCAGAGGCTACGAGTTCGCCAAAGACCAATACGTGATCCTCGACGCCGAGGATTTCAACAAGGTTCGGCTCGATTCGTCCAAGTCGATCTCAATCGTGCAGTTCGTCGAAGAAGGTGACATCGACCCGCTGCACTACCACGGGTCCCATTACCTCGTTCCGGACGGGCAGGTGGCGCTCGAGAGCTTCGCCACGATCCGCAAGGTGATGAAGGAGAAAGGACGGGTCGCCCTCGCTAAAGTCGTCCTGAGCGGCAAGGAGCAAGTCATGGCCATCCGTCCGAAAGATGATGGCTTCGTCATGTCCAGCCTGTACTACGGGGATGAGGTTCGCAACATGAGCGAACTCGAGGAGCTCGAGAATCAGCCCGACGTCAATCCCCAGGAGGTCAAGCTGGCGAGCCAGCTCATCGATAGCATCACCAAGCCGTTCGAGCCCGAGACCTTCGAGGACGACTACCGCAAGCAGCTTCTCGAGATCATCAAGGCGAAGGCCGAAGGCAAAGAGATCGTCGCGCCACCGCAGGTCGAGACCGGTAAGGTCATCAATTTCATGGACGCCCTCAAGAGCAGCCTCGAGCGCGGGCAAGTCCCCTCCGCCCCTGCTAAGGACGAGGATGAACTTCCTGCCACCGGCACGACTGACAAAAAGTAGTGTCCACGGAGTCGTCATCTTTGAATGACCGATTGGCTCGATAGGCAGATCACCCCCATGCTGGCCCACTCGGGCCGGCCATTCGATTCCAGCAAGCACCTGTATGAGATCAAGTGGGACGGCATCCGAGTGCTCGCCTTCTTTGGAAAGCGCGGGATACGACTCCAGACGCGGCGCCTGCTGGACACGACGCGCCGGTACCCGGAGATAGTCCGCGCCCTGGGAAAACTTTCGGGAGAGGGGATCCTGGACGGAGAGGTCGTGGTTTTCGAAGGCGAGAGACCGAGCTTCGAGCGAGCCCTCGAGCGAGAGCTGGTCTCGGATCCGGGGAAAATCGCTCAACGCGCCCGCGACATTCCAGCTTACTACATCGCCTTCGATCTCCTGTACTTGGATGGGCGCGTCCTGATGGATGAGCCCCTATCGGAGCGCAAACGGCTCCTATCGAAGCCGCTCACCGCTAACCCTCCCCAACCCATCATCGAGTCCGCCTTCATCCTGGAGCGGGGAATCGATTACTACCAACAAGCCGCGGCGCGGGGCCTGGAAGGCATCGTCGCCAAGACACTCGATGGCCGCTACCTTCCGGGCAAGCGAACGCGCGATTGGATCAAGATCAAGTTGCGGCGAACGATCGATTGCGTCGTACTGGGAACCGTTCTCGAGCGAGGCACGGGTCGGGTGAAGTCCCTGGTGCTCGGCGCCTATCGGGACGACGAGCTGATCTGGATGGGTAACGTGGGAAGCGGCCTGGATGGTGAGACACTTCGAGGTCTCAAGAAGGAGCTCGGCCCGCTTGCGAGCGAGCCCCCAAAGGGACTCAAGGTCGTCGCACCCGGCGAGGTGCGTTGGCTGAAGCCTGCCTTGGTTGCAAGGGTCGAATACGCCGAGACTACCCGAGAGGGGAGACTGAGGGCACCCGTCTTCGTGGGTTTTGTGGACTCTTCGCCGGAGGCCTGCCGCACTCCTTAGGGCCCGGGCAAGAATAACTACCTATTCTTGGACGCCGATGCATCCCGTCTGGCTGCGTTGCTCGCCGCCTTCCGCAGCGAGCCTGTCGAGCGGAGGGCTAGGCGGCGTCAGCGGCCGAACTGGAAGAATGCCCATATATCCAGATATTATTCACTTCTCGCGCCTTGCCAGACGGGCGCCTCGACGCCCAAGAATGGGCATTTATTTTCGTAATTTCCTAGATTAAGGTCTCGACATCAATCCGCACAGGCGGATTCATTCGTGCGCATGTATTCAAGCACGAAGCGATCTAGGTATCTCCTGGTCCAACGGAAGCTATTTTCCAAACGAGACTTTTTCGTCAGTTCTCTTCATCAAATGGAAGTGGGAAGTTATGTGAACTATTGATATTAACTTTTGGGAATACCCGCTGAAGTCTCCGTATGAACTCATCCCATGCGCGTTTAGGACTAGAGTTGATAACCGATTTCATAAGAGCGATGACTCCGGTTAGATGCTTTTGAAGTGCCGAGTGCCCAATGTCGTAAGTAAGCCATTGGTGGTGTTTGGCTCGCCGATCCCCTCTTCTCATCTTTGGGTTTAGTTGTTCTAATTCCTCTCGAACCCCTGGGGCAAGACGGTCCCAAACAATATCGTTGGTGTAGTGCCCGACAACTTGTGGACGGTTAATTTTCATGCCTTGCCACTGCCAGCCTCGAAGCCTGAATATCTCCTTATAGAATTCATCCGGGAATCGCTTGGCCCACTTTGCACGGTCGGCTAGAAGATACTTGTCCAGGATCTTTTGAAGCGCTTCTCGGTCTCGAATCTCTTGATATTTCGTCGCTTCGTCAACTAGCGCGATGATGCCAACATGTGCAAATCCTCGCATGAGCACTTCGCAGGCGGCTGCGGTGCGCTTCTGAGAAGCGAGCAATACGCCTTCGTCTCGGGCTTGCAGATAGACTTCACAGACTTGAGGTAGAAGTTCTGCTCTGTAGCCAACTGCTACCCCACCACGATATCGCTTAAATCTAAGCTTGGTGTTCGAAGACGCCAACTCTTTGCTTATAAATGGTTTCAGGTTATTTGAGGCGAGAAAGGGCGCTATTTGTTCGAAGCCGATGCGCTGGCCTGCTGGTTTGTGAGATTGGCCTATGGCGCGGAGAAAGCTGGATTGGGTCAGTACGCGCGTACCATCTTCGAGCACAGCGCATTCTATGGTGACTGAACCGATGTGAAGTTCTCCGGTGTGTGTTGCCTTCGGAATACTCATTGAATTACCCCGAGTCCGTGGTCGATGGTGAGCGCGAATGCGTGGTCCGAAGCGGCGCCACGAAGGTTGTAGCGGTAGCAGAACTCATCGACGTAGCGCTGTAGGTGCCGTCGGCTGACGCTGTGAAACTGGCCGAACATCCCACGCTTCAAAAGAGCCCAGAACCCCTCGATTGTGTTCGTGTGGACCTCGCCGTCAACGTACCAGCGAGAGTGCCGGATGACGGAGTGAGGGAGCACCTTTGACATTCCGAGGTAGCCCTTGTACTCGTCGGTGATTAGGTGGGCCTCGTCCGTCTGCACTTGGTCACGGACGAAAGCGCGGAGGTTGCGACCTTTGATGAGCTTTTCCTTCCGGGTGGCCTTTGCCGCCACTCGCCCACCGCGTTCGACGGCACCGATGACTGGGGTCTTCTTGGTCCCGCGCCCAGGCTTTGACGGTGGTCCACCCTTGCGTGGCCTCCCTCCGATGTAGGTTTCATCCATTTCGATGATCCCAGTGAGTAGGTGTCGCTGCTCCGTCTGTGTCATGGCCTTACGGATCTGCATGGCGATCCGCCACGCGGTGTTCTTGTTGACCTTCAGATCCCGCGACAGCTGGAGAGCCGAGAGCCCCTTCTTGGCATTGAGTATCAACATGACAGCGAGGAACCACTTCTGAAGCGGCATGTGGGTATGGTGAAAGATGGTTCGGACGGTTACGCTAAACGATGTCTTGCAGGCGTAGCAGCGATGCCGATGCTGGAGCCGCGCCGTCCGGTCAGAGCCGCAGTACGGGCAGCGCGGGGTGCCGTTCCACCGCGCCAGCTCAAGATGCTCGATGCACGCTTGCTGGGTTGGAAACTGCTCGAAAATCTGTATGATGTTTATGAAACTAGCCTTTCGGGTGTTGGGCGTTCCTTACAGAACAAATACTCTCACACCTTGGGCTAGTTTGTCAAGACCTTAATCTAGGAAATTCCGTTTATTTTTGCCCAGACCCTTAGGATAATCGTCGGTCATCATAGGTATTATGCTCTACTGCGCATTCCGGCGATGGGCTATAATGCGTCTCCTTTCCGCGAGTTCAAGCAGTGAGCGTGGTGAATTCGCAAGGAAAGACCTCGATATGAATAAGGAAACCCCTTGTGCCGACGACCCTCCACACCCGCGCCCCTACCCGTATCGATTTAGCGGGAGGGACGCTGGACATCTGGCCCGTCTATCTCTTGCTCGAAGAGGCTGTCACCATCAACGTAGCGATCGACGCCTATGCGGAGGCGCGCATCGAGCAAACCGGAACCCGCTGGCGCGTGAAGGTGGAAGACCGCGGGCAAGCGATCGAATGCTCGACGCCGGAGGAGCTCGCTAGGCAGCCCGGCGCCGAGATCGCGGGTACGCTGCTCGGTTTTTTTGCACCAGACCAACCGCTTTCCATCACGACGCACAGCAAAGCTCCCCCCCAGTCCGGACTGGGCGCTTCCTCATCGCTGGGCATCGCGATAGCCGGTGGCCTGAACGCGCTGACTGGCGCTGGCCACCAGCCTTCCGACCTCATCGAGATCGTGAAGAATACCGAAGCTCGGATTCTGCGCACGATGACCGGGTCGCAGGATCACTATCCGCCGGTTTACGGTGGTGCTTGCTGCTTGTGGTGGGGTACGGGAAGAGTCCGGCGGGAGCCTCTCCCGCTGGATGGTCCGCGCTTCGAGCAGCGTTTCTTGCTCGCCTACACGCACCAACCACACCGGTCCGGAGCCAACAACTGGGAAGTCATCAAGCGCTTCCTCGACGGCGATGCCGGCACGCGACAGGCGTTCGAGGCCATCGGCAGCATCGCCGTTCACATGCGAGAAGCGCTAGTCCACCAGGACCTGGATCGAATGGCGGAGTTGATTGGCGAAGAATGGGAGGCGCGACGGCGCCTGGCGCCCGCCGTCTCAAGCCCGGAGCTAGAACGGATCCTGGACTCGGCGATCGAAGCCGGGGCAGACGCCGGCAAGGCGTGCGGTGCCGGCGGGGGGGGATGCTTGCTGGTGGCTGCCAGGCCCGACCGGCGCCAGCCGGTAGAGGAAGCGATTCGCGCTGCCGGAGGTTCCCTGGTAGCCTTCCACGTCGATACGCAAGGCCTACAGACGAATTCGACAAATTCGACGAATTCAACAGGGGGGATGATTTGGCCACGGCAACACAAATCCGCAAGGGCTGGGTGATCAAGATGAACAACGAGCTCTTCTTGGTTCTCGCCATGGATCACATTACACCGGGCAAGGGCAAGGCCTTCGTGCAAACCAAGTTGCGAGGTCTCAAGAACGGCCGCCTCTTGGACCATCGTTTTCGCTCTGTCGACAGTGTCGACAAAGCAGTTCTGACGGTCGTGGAAATGAATTTCCTCTATAGCTCCGGCGACGAGCACCACTTCATGAACAACGAATCCTACGAGCAGATCATACTAACCAAAGACACGCTGGGCGACGCGCTCAACTACATCGTCCCGAACACAACCATCAAAGTACAAATGCACGAAGCGACGGCCGTGGGTGTCGAGCTGCCCGGATCGGTCGAGCTCAAAGTGGCCGACACCGAGCCCGGAATCAAGGGTGCTTCGGCGCAGGCGCAAACCAAGCCGGCGACTCTGGAGACCGGTCTCGTCGTGCAAGTACCCTATTTCGTCGAAGAGGACGAGATGATCCGCGTCGACACCTTCGAGGGGAAGTACGTCGAGCGAGTCAAATCGTGACCGCGACCCGCGCGAAGGAGAATCGGAATTGATCGTTTCTATCGGCTCCACTCGAGGACCCAAAGTCGAGGCAGTGCGACACGCGCTGTCCATTCTCAAGGAACGCTTCCCGGGCTTTCTTGGTGATGGCCTCCGGCTAATCGCCAGGACCGTACCCTCGGGGAGGGCATCCACTCCCCTCTCGAGCGCCGAGCTCATGGAGGGGGCGCGAACACGGGCGCAAGGTTTGTTCGAAACCCTATCGGAAGAGGGTACCGTGCCCGCGCTCTCGATTGGGCTCGAGGGAGGACTGCGGAGTGAAACCCCCGAGGGCAGCGATGAGCCGGTCGTTTCGCTGGAGGCATGGGCCTACACGACCGACGGAGTCAACGGCTTCTTCGGAAGCAGTGGTTGCTTGCCGCTGCCCGGCGAGCTCGTTCGAGCGGTGATCGCGGACGGGGAAGATCTAGGGCCTGCGGCTGACGAATTATACGGCCAGCAAGATGTCGCGGGCCGGCAGGGAACGTTCGGAATACTGACCGCGGAGCTCGTGACTCGGGAGGAGGCGTTCGTCCGAGCGTTGCTGCACGCCTTGGCGCCTTTTTACAACGCCTCCGCCTATGCGACGCGAGTCAGAGACGTTTCCCGGCAGGACAAGAAACCTGCGCCCAGGCCGCCCACTCCAGAGGCCTAGGGCTCGACGCGATGGAAGTCTTCCGCTCCCACCCCGGCTGGATCGAGGTCATCACCGGGAGCATGTTCAGCGGCAAGAGCGAGGAGTTGATCCGCCGCATGCGCCGCGCCCAAATCGCTCGTCAGAGAGTACAGATCTTCAAGCCGAGCATCGATGGCCGCTACAGCGTGGAGCATATCGTCTCTCATAGCGAAATGCGCATCGAAGCGGAGCTCGTACCCAATCCGGAAGAGATCGTTAAGCGGCTGAAACACCGCACGGAGATCTTGGGAATCGACGAGGCCCAGTTCTTCGATACCTCACTGGTTCAGGTGTGCAACCAGCTTGCCAACATGGGTAAGCGTGTCATCGTCGCCGGGCTCGACCAGGACTACTTGGGAGAACCCTTCGAGCCGATGCCCCAGCTCCTGGCGATCGCGGAGTACATCACGAAAACACTGGCGATTTGCGTGCGCTGCGGCAACCCCGCCAACCACACGCAGCGGTTGGTTTCTTCAAACGAGAGGGTCATGGTAGGAGGTTCGGAGGCCTACGAAGCACGCTGCCGACGCTGCTTCGAACCGGGACCGACGCCGCCGGACAAGTCGTGAGGACGGGTGCGCCCGCGTTGGAAAAGCGGCGGTCGACTACTCGATGACCTTGATCTGGTCGGGTTGGTCTACACCCAGCAACAATTGTTCGTCGACCTGGACGATGCGGCCCCCCGCCTGTATCTTCTTCCCACCGTACAGGTACTTGGGGGATCCCTTGAAGTTCCCGAGATACTCGGTGGGAACGACGACGCGGAGGTACTTTGTCTGGTTGCTGAAAATAAGGAAGACTCCCGCAGCGGTAGTTTCCGTTTTGAGAACCGTCCCCTCCACCCAGCGAGTCTCACCTAGATGGTCTGCCGCGTCCCGGTACGAGATCTTGGGAACGTCTTGTGCGGTGACAGTACTGGCGAATAGGCCGATGACGACAGCTAGTAGCAAGACTGAGAGGACCTTCTTATCCATACCCTCCTCCTTTTCCGGCCCGGTATGCTCCGCGGCGAGAAGGGCAACTCTTTCCCGCCTCGACGCATCCATGACGCGTTCACATTACATTGTCGACGAATCTGAAGTCAACCGAAAGGAAGCCAGCGGTAGTGCGGAACGCCCGCGACGGCATGGCCTCTTCACGAAAGCATTCAGAATCAACAGTTTGCAACCACGGTACCGCACGGACGCCGCGCCGCACGCGGTTTGTGCGACCCCAGGCAAACGGAGCAAAAATTGGAAAGCCGTCTTGCCCCCCTTCCTCGAGTTCTGATACCCTTAGCCCCGGTTCGGCCGGGCTTTCCTGGGGAAACCATCGGTACTAGAAGGAGGGAGTCATGCTTAGATTCAAGGCACTGATATTCTTGATATCTCCACTAACGCTTCAGCTCATCGCTTGCGGAGGTGGTTCGGAGCGGACGCTTCTCCGTACGTTCTTCACCGCTCTCCAAACGAACGACAATACGACTATCGCCTCGATGTCGGCGGTCGGTTTCGAGGGAACGGTAGAGGCCTACGAGATAATCTCGGTGGGCGAAGACACCGTGCAGCCCTTCCGTCTGACCGAGCTCGAAGAGGCGGCCGAGCAATCCAAGGTAGCGCGTGACGAGCATTGGGAGGAGTTCGGCGTCTTCCAGGACGAGCACTTCGACGATCTCGAGGTCATCCGGCAACGGATCGAAGAGGACCGCGAGTACCGTTTTTCGGGAAGACGCGGCGAGGTCCAGACCGAGTGGGACCAATGGCGCGAGGAACGCAGCGGCTACGAAACTGCCCTCCGGGAAGCCGCTGCGACGGTCGACAGGGAGCGCAGCCGAGCCTCCATGTCGGTGATGGCCAACACCACCCTCGCGGGCTTCGGTGGTGAGGTCGCCACCAAAGAGGTGATGGTCAATATCACGACGACGGAAGAGGGTGAGAAACTCTACCGGTTCACGCTGTCGAGATACAATCTCACCGCCGGGGAGAACCGCCCCCTGTCGCGTTGGATCATAACGGGCATCGAGGTTACGGCCGGTGGTACAACCTAGCTCTAGTTCGCGCCTGTTTACTGTAAAGCGGCAGCGGTCTCGTCGTGATGGTTGACCTCTGCCATCCAGCGCGCCGTGCCTCCGATCCGATCGGCCGCGTTCACGTCGGCACCGGCCTCGATGAGGGCGGTGACCGCCTCCGTTTGACCGGGGGAGGCCGCTCGCATCAAAGCTGTCCAACCAGAGCTGTCCGTCGCATTCACGTCAGCCCCCGCCTCGATGAGCGCCTGGAGCACTTCCATGTGTCCGCCAGCCGCCGCGTACATGAGGGGCGTGACCTCGCTCGGACCGGTCGCGTTGACATTCGCACCGGCCTCGATGAGGGCGGTGACAATATCCGTTTGCCCCTGAAGCGCCGCATAGACTAGCACCGGCAGGCCGTCGTCAGCCGCGTTGGGATCGGCTCCGTCGTCGATGGCGCTGCGAACCGCACGCGCATCGCCATCCATGACCGGACTGATGATATCCGGACCCGCGGCTTCTTCCTCCTGGGCTTCTTGGGCAGCGGCCCCGTGTGGCGCGATAGGCACCGTCAGGACCGCCAGTAGCATAAAAGATAAGATACTTCGCATAGATTCCCGTCCTCCTAAGGGACCTATAATACTGGCGTCTGGCCAAGTTGACTAGTGCGATCTCGTCTATGATGACGACGACGCCCCCACCCAGAAGGCCCGCTCTCCAAAACCTGATCAAACCTGATCAGGCCCAGGTTCCTGCTTCACCAAGGATCGTTTCACTTCGGCTCACGCCGGAGCCAGAACGTTCCTCTCCACAGGCTTGACTTCCGGTGGAGCTCACCGTACAAAAACGTACCCTCAACTAGTGCCGTTCCAATTAAATCATCCACCGGCTTAAGCCGGTGGATTGCGCGGGCGCGTCGACTGGAAGTCGACTTCATGCGCCCGCTTCATTCTCAACCCCCCAACTTCAGTCGGGGGAGTCTCGTCCCCTTCGGGGACTTCGACAATCTTTTCTTCGCCTAAAGGCGAGGGGTTTCCACCATCCCCGAAGGGGACACTAATCTCACCAAGGACGACCGCGATGCGTGGCAGCCCCGAGATTGAGCTTGGCTACTCAGTTCCTTAGCGAATCTAGTTGGAACGGCACTAGGTTCCAGTTTAGTCCTCAATGACGAACCCTCTCCACAACATCCCTGCCCTTGGCCTAGATAGTGTTCTCCCTGCTGAGAACTCAACTTACCGCATCACCTCCTTCTCCAACTCGACGACTCTCCGCGGCCGCCCAACGCTCTAGCTTGCTTGGCTCTCGCAAGGCTTGTTGCCCGAGACGCGAAGTCCTCCTCGATACACCAACCAGCCGCTCATCGCGATCGGGACTGGTTCTGAAGTTCCTACTCATAATAAGACGAGTTTTTTGCCCGGCGTCTGACACGGCTTGACAGCAGCAACCAAGCTAATTGACGCCAGAATAGCACCTCATCTGTCACTCCCTCGATTTGGGATTTTTTCTTTTTACGCTACCACGAGTGAACCCGCTAAATCGCCCTTTTGAACAGATTTGAATAGATCTCTGGTTACTGCTACGAGCCCCACGAAGCCCTTCGATCCAGAGATTCGCCGCCAGCACAGCAAAGGTCAGGGCGCCTCCCGGCACCACCAGGGTCCACCAATGCTCTGTCATCGACGTGTAGCTCTGTGCGGCGGAGGCGAGCATGTTTCCCCAACTGGCGTTCGGCTCTTGGACTCCCAGCCCCAGATAGGAAAGCGTGGCCTCACCGAGCAGGAAGTACGGAAGCGTGATGCCGACCTGAAGCCACAGAAGGGGTAGTGCGTTGGGAAGGATGTGCCGGAAAAGAATACGGCCCCGACCCGCCCCTGCCGCAACCGCTGCAGTCACGAAATCGCGCTCTCTCAACGACAGCACATGGCCACGAACGATGCGGGAGACGCCACACCACGGTGATGTCTTAAGATTCCTGTCAAAGAAAAACGATGTATGGTTCCCCAAGCTCAAACCCGTCCCCGTCATGGGGACAGAAAAGGAGAACCATACATCATGGGAAAGGTACTACCGAGTCAGCGATTGCTCAAGCAGTTCGAGGAACAACTGGTATTTGGGGAGATGAATCTCTCGGAGATCGTCCGGTCGGGAGCTCAGATGATGCTTCAATATGCGTTGGAGCGCGAGGTGACGGAGGCGTTGGGTCGAAACTACTATGAGAACGCTCCGGCAACGACGAAGGAGAAGGGACGACGCAACGGGTATGAGTCGCATCGGGTCCTCACGGGCGAGGGAGCGGTAACGGTGCAAGTGCCGCAGGTACGAGAAACAGAGAAGGTGTTTCAGTCAAAGATTCTCGACGCCTACGTGAGCCGGACCGAGAAACTCGATGAACTGATCGCGCGGATGTACGTCCACGGGATGTCGACGCGTGACATTGAGGCGACGTTCGCGGACGTGCTGAGCGGCACGGGTGTCTCGAAGTCGGTGGTGAGCCGGGTCACACGGTGTCTGTCGGAGGATTTCGAGGCGTTTCGAAAACGGGATCTCTCGAACGAGAAGCTGTTGTATCTCGAGCTCGACGGCACGTACCTGCGCTACCACCAAGGAGCGGAGAGAAAAGAGCCCATCCTCGTTGCGACCGGCTATCGCGCTGATGGGACGCGAGTTCTTCTTCATATCGGTGTCGGCAACCGAGAATCCTACGAGAACTGGAAGGGGTTCTTGCAGGAGATAGTGGCCCGAGGAATGAGGGAGCCGTTGCTCATCGTGACGGACGGGAATCCTGGAGTGCTCAAAGCGATCGCAGAGGTCTTCCCTCGAAGCCTCAAGCAACGTTGCCAGAAGCACCGCCTCGAGAACATCCTGGGCAAGGCTCCGAAGGAAGTGCGCGACGAACTCAAGGCGGCCATCCTTGAGTCGTTCCATGCGAACAGCTACGAGCAAGGGCTGAAGAAGGGTCGGGAGGTGATCGCTCGGTACCGTCAACGATTCCCGAGCGCGATGAAGTGCATGGAAGAGACCCTCGAAGCGTGTCTTCAGGCGCTACGCCTTCCTGCGGCGCATCACAAAAGGCTTCGCACGTCGAATCTACTTGAGCGCACGTTCGGAGAGCACAAACGTCGCACAAAGGTCATTCCTCACTTCTTCACCGAGGAGGCCGCGATGAAACTCTCGTTCGCTGTGCTCTTGGCCGTCGCAAACAAATGGCGCGGCGTGAGGATGGATGTCTTCGCCGCTAGGAAAGTCGAGGAGCTTCGCAACGAGCTTCTCCCGCAAGGCACGTCGGAGGAATCAGCAGCTTAACCGAGCGCGGGGAACCGTACGGAGATTTGACAGGAAAATTAAGACTTGACCCCACACCACCCCACGACTGCCAACGACCCGATCAGGATCAACGAGGACCAAGCCGGCGCGACATCGTCCGGGAACACGCTCCGGACCGCCAGGATGAGATACAGCGCCGGCAAAGCCATCACCAGCTCGGTACCGCGCATCAAGATCCGATCCCATAGACCGCCGCCGAGCGCAGCGGCTGCCCCCATCAAGGCTCCCAAGGAAACCGTAAACATGACTCCCAGAAACGCGGCCAGAACACTGACCCGCGCCCCGAAAAGAAGTCGAGATAGCATGTCCCTCCTCAGGGCGTCCGTTTCCCAGCAGATACACACGACAGCCGGAGAACCCGAACAGGCTAGTTCCCCCCGTCTCGTCCTGAACGAGCAGGCTAATCGAGCAACCTTCCCCCGGTAGCGAGGGAGGACGATGGAAGCTCTCGCGGTCCTGAGCGCGGGGGCTGTAGGGCGCAAGGAAGGAGGCCGCGATGCCGACGGTGGCCAAGAACAGGAGCCCGGCGAGACCCACCCGCGCTCGCTTGTCCGTCCACCAACCGGTAGGCCGCATCGTCCTAACTCTCACGCCTCTTCGACACGGATGCGCGGATCGGCGACGCCGAGAAGCAAATCGGTCGCCAGGTTGGCGAAAAGGATGAGGGTCGAGCTCAGGACCAGCACCCCGAGTATCAAGAACGAGTCCCGTGCGAGCAATCCCTGCAGGGCGAGCCGACCAAGGCCGGGCCACCCTACGACGACTTCGATGAGAAGCGCCGCGTTGAGCATCCGGGTCACGGAAACCCCCGCAAAGGAAATGAGGGGAACCAAGGACGGACGGAGACCGTGCCGAATGAGAATTTGTGCCTCCGACAACCCTCGGCTACGCGCCGCCCGCATGAAGTCCGCCGGCAGCACCTCGAGCAAGCCCCCTCCGGCTTGGAGGAAAAACAAGGGGGACATCCCGATGCTCAGAATGAGCGCCGGCAACAGCAGACGCGCGCCCAGCACGACCGTCTCGGATCCGCCACCAATCGGCAGCAGCCCCGTCGCAGAGGCCAACCCGAGGCCTGCTAGCGCTACGACGAGCGTCGGCACCGAGACCACCGGAAGCGCCACGCCGCCCAGAATGCGATCCAGCGTCCGCCCCTGACGGATCACGGCCAGCAGACCCAGCGCAGTACCAGCCAATGAGGAGACGATGAGTCCCGCCAACACCAGGCTCAAGGTGTACCAAACCGCCTCGCCGAGCAGCTCTCCGACCGGCCTCCGGAAAGCGAGAGAAACTCCAAGGTCTCCCTGTAGCGCACCGGTCAACCACGACAGGTATTGCTGATACCAGGGTTTGTCCAACCCGAAGCGATTCACCAGGGCTTCGACCGTCGACGGTGGAATCCCCGGGTCGAGGCGCAGCCGGTCGACGAAAGATCCCGGCGCGAGGTGAATGAGCAGGAAGGAAACGAAGCTCACTCCCAAAAGCAAGGGAATGAGAGCGAGAACCCTCGCGAGAACTACACGGAACATGCCGCCCTACGTTTGGTTGGGGGCGGTTAGCCGCTCAGCGTGAGGGATACGGACGGCCGTCATACCGCCCGCCGCTTCCTCTTCTCCTCAGCGCCGAAGAGGCTGCGCTGCTGCTCGGACAACTCCCCTTCTTCCGGTTTCCGCCGACGAACCTTGCGGCGACTCTTCTGGTCGTACATGTTCCGATCGGCAGCCATGAGAAGTGACTCGAGATCGGCACCGTCGGTAGGGAACGAGGCGAGACCCAACGAAAGGCCCACGTTCAACATCTTGCCAATCCCTACGTCGATGGCGGCGGACTCGACCACCTCCTGCAGACGATTCGAGAATTGAGTCGCCCTTTCCATCGTGGTCTTGGGTAGGACCGCGATGAACTCGTCTCCGGCGTAACGAACCAGGACGTCACTGTCCCGTATCTGAGCCTTCAAAATGCGACCGACTTCTTTGAGGAAACGATCGCCCGCGTGATGGCCGAAACGATCGTTCACGCTCTTGAAATCATCGAGATCCATCTCGATGACGGTAAGGGGCTCGTTGTACCGTTTAGCTTCCGACAGCGTCTGCTCGAAGAAAATGTAAAGGAAGCGGGAGTTGGCAAGGCCGGTGAGCCGATCCGTAAAGGCGTCTTCTTGTGTCTCCTCGAATCGAATGGCGTTGTACAAAGCGATCGAGGACCGGTTGGCTATGATCTCCATCAATCGGATGTGGTCGTGGGAATAGCGCTCACTTCCCGACCAATACAGCCCGATGGTCCCCAAGGGTCGTTCCTCGTGCACCAAAGGAGCGAGGATGGAATTGTGATAGGCCTTGCGGAACTGCTCGGGAAGGAGCATCACGTCGGGGCCGGGATGAACGTTGTAGAGCATGCGGTTGTTGGCCGCGACCCAGCCAGCCAAGCGAGTGCCGAACTTTATCGAGAGCTCCTTGAATGCCTCATTGTTCTGACCGGCGATGTGGGCCGGCGTTAAGACCCCCTGGCTATCGTCCACCAGGTAGATGACCAGAGTCGTGAAGGGGATGATCTTCTCGATCTTGGCGGCGATGATGGTCAGGGTCTCGGGGCGGGATAGCGAGTTGCCAATCGTTTGCAGGATCTCGAAAAGAGTGAACACTTCACGCTGAGGCCCGGAAATCGAGCCGCTGAAGGCAGGTGCCTGCGGCACTCCTACGATGTCCGGCATGCGCTTGCTGTCCCGGTACTCCTTGGGTGGCGGCAGTTCGCGAACCTCTAGCCGTCTCAACTGCTCGTCGAGGTGGTCCACGATTTCGATAAACTTGTTGAAGACCCGTGGGTCGAACCGGTGCTCTTCCTGCTTCATGATCGAGATGGCCGTTCCCTGGTCCAACGACCGTCGGTAGACGCGGCTGGCAGTGAGCGCCTCGTAGCAATCGGCTACCGACATGATCCGGGCGCCCAAGGGGATCTCCTCCCCCTTGAGGCCATCCGGATAACCACTCCCGTCCCAGTTCTCATGATGGTGTTTGACGAAGGGGATGACGGGTACCGGGAAATTGATCGACGCAAGGATCTGGGCGCCCACCGCCGGATGGGTGCTCATCTTCTGAAACTCCCTCTCGGTGAGCCGGGTCGGCTTGTGCAGGATGTAGGTCGGAATCGAGATCTTGCCTACGTCATGCAATACCGAGGCGAACCAGAGCCCCTCGTACGTCTTGTCGTCCACTCCCAAGGCCCGCGCCAGCACGAGGGTCAGCAGACGGGTACGATGTATGTGTGTACTCGTACTGTGCTTATGATCCGTGTGGAGCTCGAGCGCATCGATCGAAAGGGCGAATGCCTCGGCGGTCTGGAAGTAAAGCTGGCTGAGATCCTCGTATTTCTCGTTGTAAAAATGATGCGCGTAATAGACGACCAGCAGGATCGGTAGCCCCAACAGGAAGGCCCAGGGTCCCGCAACGCGATGGAAGAAGTAGATGACCGCTGCGCCGGAAGCCGACGCAAGAAAATAGAGAGGAACCAGAGGAAGATTGTCCTTCCACAGCTTCCAGAAACCGCTGCGGCCGGTAACGGCCATCATGGCGTGCATGGAGGCCGAGTTCACCAAGAAATACGTCCCCGCGAGCAGCACGACGGGGGCGACCATTTGGTAGGCGTCTGCCGGTTGTGGGAAGGCCCAGTAGACCTGACCGTACAAGAAAGCGAAGATGCCACCAGAGGCTGCTTTGAAGATGGCCTGGCTATTCTTCCAGGTCAGATTCTCAGCGCGGTGCACCAAATGCTTCTTTTTCGTCGCGAACCAATAGCTGGCCAGATGAAACAGTCCATTGGCCAGGATTCCGGAAGCCACGCCATAGATCATGGTGACGGACAGGATCAGGCAGTCCGCCACTGCCATCCAGGTCTGGGTACGGGGGATGCGGACGACCCACTTGGAGCTGAGGGAAGCGACCGCGATGAGGGCGGCGAGGGCTATCCAATCCCGCCAGGAATAGACGTGCGATAACCGGAAGAGCTCCCAGATAGCCCAGACGAAGATCGGGAGGGCGACGGCGGCGACCGCCGCGACGTAGAGCCTGACCTTGGCTGGCCGATCTTGCCAGTCCATTGTCACACCAACCCGGTTCGCAAAGAGAAAGAGCCCCGGCCAAGAAAGTTAAGAAAGTTGAGAAACCTCTACCTTAAAAAGTCCGGGTGAATCGTTTTTTCGCCCGTTTAGCGGGTTTTATGACAACAAGAATGAGCGCAATGTGACCTTAATGGAGAGAGGGGATGGTAGCACAGGGGCCCTGTGCGGTCAAGCAGAGGGGTCGAATGAAGGTGGGAGGCTGCTCGTGCAGCCCCCCACCGTAAGTTGCGACCAATCAATAAGATCGGGAGAGACGATGGCCCAGTCGGCCGGCGCCTATACCCAAAGGATTCCGCGTTTCATCTGTTCGCTCCTATGAACTCTCGCAGGGCCGATCAGCCACAAAAAATAATGCCGGCAGCCGTCCGCTCTTCGAGCTTCTTCAACGGTCAGTTCTACGATTTCGATGGTTTCATTACGGACCCTCCGCGAGGGACTTCTCCAACCGATGACGGGGAAGCATCGGAATGCTGTCGAAGATCCGCTCGACGACCGGGGTGCGGCGAGGGAGTCGGAAGCGGATCGTTCGGGGATCGACGACCTCCGGCACGAGGGGCTCACCGTCCACGAGCGCGGTCTCCCCCAGCGAGCTGGCGACATCTGGATCGCGAAGGGCTCGGAACGTGAACGCCACATCCTCGGCTGTGAATGGCTCTCCATCGGAGAAGACAACATCCGGGCGGAGACGAAGGGTCAGCTCGCGGCCGTCGTCGGAGAACGCCCACGACTCGGCAAGCTCCGGCTCCACTTCTTGCGTGACGCGGTTTACCCGCAGCAGAGCCGAGTGAATCTGTTCTGCAATCTGGTAACTGACCGCATCGGTGACGAGCAGCCGGTTCCAAGTGATGGGCTCGCTACGGATACCCACACGCAGGACACCGCCAAAAGCAGGCCCTCCGCGGGTGGGGGTCTCCTCTCGAGGCAACTCCTTCGCGGTCGGCCGACATTGAGAGGCCGTCGCGAGGGCGAGGACCACAAGAATAACGCGTCCGGTTCTCATTGAGCGCTCGATTTGTCTTTTTGGTGCTGTGTATGGAACGGCTCCGATTGTAACCCCAATCCACACTGGCGGGGTGCTGAAAAAAAAGCACCTGCGAGCGGAGCGAGCCCGGCGCGCCGCCGTCCGCAGCGAGCCTGCGAGCAGAGGACAGGCGAGCGAACGAGGAGTGAGTGAGTGAGTGAGTGAGTGAGTGAGTGAGTGAGTGAGCTAGTAACCGATGTTCGCCGACCAAGGCGCAGGTGCCCGCTGGCCGCCAAATCACGTGGTTGCCTTCACCGAAACTAGCCAGGCGGGCACTCAGTTCCCGCTCGCCGCCAAAATGGGTTGTTGCCAATCTGGACCTAGCCAGGCGGCGGTGGGGCCCCGCGGCACTAAGGAATCAGATGTCAACCGCCTTGCCACGGACCCCGGCCTGAGCTAAAGTTAACTGACTTCAGGAGTTGGATTTAAGCGTGGAAGCCCCCCCTGGATCGAACGACCGTGGACACCCTGATAAACACACTAAACATCCTTCTTCCGACGCTTTATGCCCTGGCCTGGGCGGACTATGCCCTGCTGTTCTTTCGCGATGATGCGTTCGCCGAAAAAACCGCCCCCCCGCTCCTCACCCTCGCGGGCACGCTGCACGGTGTCGCTCTCGTGCTGCTCGCCGTCCACCTGGGAATTTTCCCGCTGGCGACGGTTTTCGAAGCCTTTTCCGTCGTGGCCTTTTCGGTCTTGGTCGTTTACTTGCTGATCGAGTGGCACATCGGCGTTCGGACAACCGGTTTCTTCATCGTGGGCGTCGTCTTCACGTTTCAGCTGGTGTCCTCGGCCTTCATCACGCGGCCCACCGAGATCAATCCACTGCTCACCGACCCCTCTTTCATTCTGCATGCCTCGACCGCCGTATTGGGCTACGCAGCTATGGCGATTTCCGCGATCTATGGTTTGCTCTACCTAATGTTGTTCTACGACATCAAGAAGCACCGCTTCGGGCTCATCTACAAGCAGCTCCCCTCTCTGGAGATCATGGCCAATTTCACGTACCGAGCCGCCTCCTTGGGATTCGTCTTCCTCAGCGTTGCCATCGTTCTCGGGCTCTTTTTGATGGCCAGAGTCTACGGAGCCCATTGGCAGTGGGATCCGAAGCTCACCATCACGTTCGCGGCCTGGCTCATCTACGGGGCATGCACGGTGGGCCGCAGACTCTGGGGGTGGTCTCCGCGAAGAGTGGCCTTCGCATCTCTCGCCGGATTCGCCGTGATCCTGTTCTCCTTTGTCGCGGTGAACCTTCTTTTCACCTCGTTCCACGGGTTCGTCTGATATGAGCCTCCTCGTCGTCGGGATGAATCACCGAACCGCCCCTATCGATGTGCGCGAGCGGGTGGCATTCAGTGAAAAGGAAGTGCGGGAGATTCTCTCCCGGGCTCTCGCCGAAGAGACTCTGGGCGAAGTGCTCGTGCTCTCCACCTGCAATCGAACCGAGTTCTATGGGCTGTCGAACGACAACGGCACCGCCGAGATGTACATCCGGAACATCCTCTCCCAACAGAGGCAAGTGGATTTGGCGGCTCACCCCGGCTACGCCTATACGCTTTCCGACGTCGAGTCGGCGCGGCACCTCTTGCGGGTGGCCACCGGTCTCGATTCGATGCTCATCGGCGAGCCCCAGATCCTGGGGCAGGTCAAGCAAGCACACCAACTGTCTCTGGAAGCCGGTGCCTGCGGGCTGGTGCTCAACCACCTGCTGCACGCGGCGGTGGTGGCGGGAAAGAGAGTTCGAACCGAGACGCAATTGGGGGGCGGGGCCGTATCGGTCGCGAGTGCCGCCGCGGAGCTAGCCGGCAAGATCTTCGAAGACTTGTCGACGCGCTCGGTATTGCTGATCGGAGCGGGAGAGATGAGCGAGCTGACCGCGCGACACATGCTGGAAAGAGGTGCCGCCAACCTCACGATCGCCAACCGCACGTTCAGCAAGGCCATGGAGCTGGCCGACGAGCTCGACGGTCTGGCGCTCCCACTCGATCGCGTCGAGGAGTCCCTCGCCCGCGTCGACATCGTCATCAGCTCTACCGGCTCGACCGAACCGATCATCAACTGGACCCAGATGAAGAACATCGTCTCCCGGCGGTCCGGAAGGCCGATATACATCATCGATATCGCCGTCCCGCGCGACTTCGACCCAGCGATCGAACGTCTCGACGGAGTTTTTCTCCATAACCTTGATGCCATGAAACTGCTGGTGGAAAAGAACCTCGAGGAGCGCCGGACTGAGATACCGCATGCAGAAGTCATCGTGGAACAAGAGCTGGACAAGTTCCTGGTTTGGCGGCGGTCTCTCTCGGCGACGCCGGCGATCAAGCAGCTCAAGGAGCGGCTGGAGGAAATTCGTCGTCAAGAAGTGGCACGATACGGTGGTCAGTTCTGCGGCAAGGACCGAGAACAGTTGGACCGTCTGACCGAGAGCCTAATGAAGAAGATCCTACACCCAGCCATGGACAAGATTCGCGGCTGGAGTGGAAGCGGGCACCTAGGCTCCCTGCGCATCGATACGATATACGAGCTCCTCGATCTCCCCCGTGGTGAGGAAGACGATCCTGCCGAAACCCACCGCCCCCACAGCGATGACGGAAAGAAAAAGGAGTAGATGGGTGGTGAGGGCCCTGCGCGTGGGTACCCGGGGGAGCGAGCTCGCGATGGTGCAGACCCGCGGTATCGTGGCTTCCTTGAAGCAAAAGCTTCCCGAAGTGGACATCCAGATCCAGATCATCCGTACCAAGGGCGACCTGGTCACCGATGTCCCGCTCTCTCAAGTAGGCGATCGCGGCCTTTTCATCAAGGAACTGGAGAACGCTCTGATGGACGGAAGCGTCGACTTCGCGGTCCATAGTATGAAGGATCTTCCCAGCGAGCTCCCTGCTGGCCTGGTGGTGGCGTCGGTGACCGAGCGGCTCGATTCGCGTGACGTTCTCATCACGCGGGAGGCTCGTTCCCTGAAGGAGCTTCCGCGAAACGCCACGCTGGCGACCGGCAGCCTGCGCCGCCGTTCGCAAGCCCTGGCGTCTCGTCCCGATCTCCAAATCGTCGAGCTGAGGGGCAACATCACCACCAGGCTTCGCAAGTTCGATGAGTCGACATGGGATTCGATGATTCTGGCGAGCGCCGGACTCGCCAGGCTCGGACTCGTCGAGCATGTCTCGACGCCTATTCCTACCGAGGAGATGTTGCCCGCCATCGGCCAAGGCGCGCTCGGTTTGGAGGCCCGCGCCGACGACGCCGAGGTGTTGGAATGCCTTAGAAGCCTCAGTGACGAGGTCACGTCAGCGGAAGTGGAGGCGGAGCGTGCTTTGCTGAGACGGCTCCAAGGAGGCTGCCAGGTTCCCATCGGAGCGCGTGGCCGAGTCGTCGACAACGAGCTGGTGCTGGAGGCCTATGTTGGCACGACCGACGGACGGCGCCACTTGCGGCGCAAAGCGGAAGGAACCGTGGAGCGGGCCTGCGAGCTAGGCGAAAACCTCGCCGAAGCGTTGCTCGAGGATGGAGCCAGAGAGATTCTCGAAGAGACCCGTTCCGAGGCGAAAGGATAGTATCGACTTCGATGAGCGCTGACTTCGGCTCACTGAGCGGCCGGCGGGTCATGGTGACCCGTCCGCGAGAGCAGGTAGCGGAGCTAGCGGAAGGCCTGCGCCGGCGAGGCGCCGACGTCGTCGAAGCACCGGTCATTCGCATCGAGGCCCCGCCGGATCTGGCTCCCCTCGACGCGGCCATCGAGCGCGTGGCGGATTTCGATTGGATCGTCTTTACCAGTGCGAATGGTGTGCGTTCCTTTCTAGGAAGGCTGCGAGGGCTGGGCAAAGAGTTTCCCGGAAGCGGCCCGGTCAAACCGGTTAAGCCGGCTAAGAAAGTCAAGCTCGCCGCCATCGGTCCCGCCACCGCAGCTACCTTGAAGGCCGAAGGGGTCGAGGTCGACATCGTTCCCGAGCGGTTCGTGGCGGAAGAGGTTTTCGAGGCGCTGAGGCAAGCCGGCCCGCTCCAAGGAAAACGCGTACTCCTCCCTCGCGCTGATATCGCGCGGGAGACCTTGCCCAGGCTCTTGCGCGCCGCAGGAGCGAAGGTCGAGGTCGTCGTCGCTTATCGGACGGTCTCCGTTTCGGAAGAGATCGCCAGTGCCCTGCGACTCGTCCGCGACGGTCGGGTCGACGTCGTGACGTTCACGAGCGGCTCGACGGTGCGGAGCTTCCTGTCGGCAGTCCCGAACAAAGGGGAGTTGCATGGCAAGTTCGCGTCTGCCAGCATTGGGCCGATCACGAGTCAAGCTCTCCGCGACGCAGGATTCGAGCCCGCTATCGAGGCTGGCGTCTACACCGTGGACGGCTTGATCGACGCCATCGAGCGCTACTTCTCCGAAGAACGGACCGGACGAACGGTCCTTCCGGGGAGCAAGACCTATTAGCAGGCTGGTGAAGAACGAGCCAGCCTGCGCGAGCGGAGCGAGCCCGGCGCGACGCCGTCCGCAGCGAGCCTGCGAGCGGAGGACAGGCGAGCGAACGAGAAGTGAGTGGGCACTAGGTAATGCGCGCCGACGACAGGCCGACTCGTGGGGGTGTCCGCCTTCGTCCGTGCTCCAGACGAAGAGAACTTCGGCGGACCAGCCGAAGCTTCCAGCGAAGGCTGGGGGCCCCGCGAGCCTAATGCACTAGATGAAGAATCACATGGGCTTTCCAACGACAAGACTACGGCGAACGAGGCGGAGCGAGGCGCTCAGAAGCCTCGCTCGAGAGACCACGCTTTCAGTAGAGGATCTCGTTTATCCGCTCTTCGTTTGCCCAGGGGAGAGTGTGCGTCGAGAGATTCCGTCGATACCTGGCAACTACCAGCTTTCACCCGATCACATCGTCAAGGAGTGTCGGGAAGTCGCCGACCTGGGGATCCCCGGTGTGATTCTTTTCGGCATCCCCAGTCGCAAAGACGAAAAGGGCTCGGAAGCCTACGACCCGCAAGGCATCATCCAATCAGTCGTCGGCCCCATCAAAGAAGCCTGCCCGCAGTTGCTCGTCGTGACGGATGTGTGCCTCTGCCAGTACACGAGCCACGGGCACTGTGGCTTGGTGCGAGGCGAGGAAATCCTAAACGATCCAACGCTGGAGCTCCTGGCGAAACAGGCTGTCTCCCACGCTCAGGCGGGAGCGGACATCATCGCTCCTTCGGACATGATGGACGGTCGAGTAGGAGCCATCCGCCAGGCCCTGGACGGCTCAGGCTTTCAGGACACACCCATCCTCTCCTACGCCGTGAAGTACGCCTCGAGCTACTACGGCCCGTTTCGCGACGCCGCCGAATCCGCCCCCCAATTCGGGGATCGGCGCTCCCATCAAATGGACCCCGCCAACACGGACGAGGCAATGCGCGAAGTGGCGCTCGATCTGGAGGAGGGAGCCGACATGGTGATGATCAAGCCCGCGCTTCCCTACCTGGATGTGATCTACCGCGTCAAGCAGACTTTCCGCGTGCCGGTGGCGGCGTACCAGGTAAGTGGCGAGTTCTCCGTCATCAAGGCAGCCGGTGCCCAGGGCTGGATCGATGAGTCCCGTATGGCGATGGAGTCACTCACCTCCATCAAACGCGCCGGAGCTGACTTCATCCTCACCTACTTTGCAAAGGATGTGGCGCGTGTTCTCGCCCAACGCTGAAGCGCTCCAGTCATTGATGACGAAAAAAAGCGAAGCGCTCTTCCGCAGTGCCCAAGAAAGAATTCCGGGAGGAGTGAACTCGCCGGTGCGCGCGTTCCGCAGCCTAGGTATCACACCTCCTTTCATCGCGTCCGGCGCAGGGAGCCGCATCCGCGACGTCGACGGCCGCGAGTACATCGACTACGTCTGCTCTTGGGGACCACTCATCTTTGGACACGCACACCCAAAAGTGTTGGAGGCCGTTCGGCGAACACTCACGGACGGTACCAGCTTCGGCGCACCCACGGAGCTCGAGCTACGGATGGCGGAGCGGATTTGCGACATGGTCCCGTCGGTGGAAATGGTTCGCATGGTCAACTCCGGTACCGAAGCTGCCATGAGCGCGGTCCGACTCGCCCGGGGCGCCACGGAACGGGACGCCATCATCAAGTTCGCCGGCTGTTATCACGGACATGCTGACAGTTTTCTGATCAAGGCGGGATCGGGGGCGCTCACCCTTGGCGTGCCCGACAATCCTGGAGTCCCTGGCAAGCTCGCCGAGGACACGCTCATCGCGGATTACAACGACCTCGCGACGGTGACTCGGTTGTTCGAGACCCATCCCGATGGTGTCGCCGCGGTCATCGTAGAGCCGGTCGCCGGCAACATGGGCGTTGTCCCTCCTGTTCCTTCGTTCCTTAAAGGATTGCGAGACCTTTGCAGCAAGCATGGGGCTTTCCTCATCTTCGACGAAGTCATCACCGGCTTTCGGCTCGCCAGGGGCGGAGCCCAGGAGCGTTTCGGGGTACTGCCCGATCTCACCGTGCTGGGAAAAATCGTCGGTGGGGGGCTGCCCGCTGCGGCCTACGGGGGGCGCCGCGACATCATGGAGCAGCTCGCGCCCGCGGGGCCCGTGTACCAGGCGGGCACTTTGTCCGGGAATCCGCTAGCGATGAGCGCCGGGCTCGCCCAGCTCGATCTCCTCGAAGAAGAAAAACCGTGGGACCGACTAGAAGAAACATCATCGAGACTCGAATCTGGATTTCGGGAGATCATGAGCCAGATGGGGCTCGGGCTAACCATCAACCGCGTGGGCTCGATGATGACCGTTTTCTTCACCGAGCACGAAGTCAAGAGCTTCGCAGACGCCACGCGCGCCCGGACGAACCAACATGCGTCGTTCTGTCGTGAGATGCTGCAGCGTGGGATCTATCTGGCGCCCTCCCAATTCGAAGCTCTCTTCGTTTCGACCGCCCATACCGAACAGGATCTCGACGAGACGGTTGGGGCCGTGCGGGCCGGCCTGAAAAAAGCCTTCGCTTCCTGATTCCAATGGCCGAAGTTCGCGTCGCCTCGGTTCGAGATGTCCCCGAGGGAAAGGGAATCGTCGTCGATGTCGAGGGAAAGCGCCTCGCCATCTTTCGAAACAGTGGAGAATTCTTCGTTCTCGATGAAACCTGCCCTCATCGCGGCGGCCCGCTCCACGAGGGTGTCGTTCGAGAAGGTGTCGTGTCCTGCCCGTGGCACATGTGGCAGTTCGATCTCCGAAACGGTCGTTCCCCGGTCAACCCTCTTTCGAAGGTTCGGACCTATAAGACGCGCACCGACGGAAACGACGTGCTCGTGGATCTAGAGGAAGAACCTGTCTAAAGGTTCTCAGCTTTGGGAGGCTTCGCGAATCTTCTCGAGCGCTTCGGTGGTCAGTTCCCGACAGCCCAAACGGGTCGGGCCAGGCCCCTCCGGAGTGTGAAAGTCGGACCCACCGGTAACTAGAAGACCGAGACGTTCGGCCATTTCCAGATAGCGTGCCGCGACCTCCGGCGGGTGATCGGTGTGATACGCCTCGATAGCCTGGAGCCCGTGCTCTACCATCTTGGGAATGAGCTCGTCCCGTTCCAGCAGCCCCGGATGAGCGAGAGACGCGACGCCGCCGGCCCGCGTGATCAGGTCGGTGGCATCCCGCAAGGTAACCTTTTCGTATCCAACGTAGGCCGGTGTGCCATGCCCCAGGTACCGATCGAATGCTTCCGTGAAGCTGCTCACCACACCTCGGTCGACCAGCACTTCTGCAACGTGCGGGCGTCCCACCGTACCGTGGGTCGATTTGGCAAAGACGTCCTCCGCTTCGATATGGACGTCTACCGCATCGAGCTTCGCCAGGATTTGGTGGATGCGCTCGATTCTCCGCTCTCGCGCTTTGGAGAAGAACTCCAAGAGCCACGGTTCTCGGTGGCGAACGAACAAGCCCAACACGTGCACCGAAGCATCTTCGTAATTGGCGCTGACCTCGATGCCGGCAATGATCTCGGGACCGCTATCGGAATGCCCGGCCGCCTCCTCGCGAGCCGCGTCAATGCCGTCCACCGTGTCATGATCCGTTACCGCCAGAGCGGTTAGGTTCTCCTGGATCGCCTTCTGAACGAGCTCGGCGGAGCCCAGTCGACCGTCGGACGCAGTGGTATGGGAGTGAAGATCGTAAAGTGCTCTCGTCATTTAGTTTTGGGCGGTTTTAGGAACCTTTTATGCTACGGTGCACCTTCTGCTTTGTCAAATTCGTCAAGCTGGTCGGGCCCGCCGCTTGACACCCTCTGGCGGCGTTTGTATACTTTAGTCTGACTAATTTGATAGGGATTAACACCCTGTCCCGAGAACTGAAAACAACTTAGACTCAATTCAGAAGAGGCACACTCATGTTGACTTTGACTTCGAACGCGGCAGGCAAGGTGAAAGAGTTTCTCGTCCAGAACGGCAAGCCCGAAGCGGGCTTGCGCGTCCGTGTGGTCGGCGGCGGTTGTTCCGGGTTCCAGTATCAGCTCGCTCTCGACGAGCGGCCCGAGACAGAGGACAAAGTCTACGAACAGGAAGGCGTCAAGCTGTTCGTGGACCAAAAGAGCCTTCTCCATCTCGATGGAACCGAGATCGACTACGTGGAAGACGTCATGGGCGCAGGGTTCCGCTTCACCAACCCGAACTCGAAGGGCACCTGCGGCTGCGGGGAGTCCTTTCAGGTCTAGTGCCCTAATATACATCTGAACTCATCGCGGTACCCTCGGAGCTTGCCGGGGGTATTTTTTTGTGGCTTCGAGGAAGGCGGCATGGGCTCAGGTGACAGCTCGATCTACGACCCTTTCGAAAAGCTGGTAAACATACAAATCGAGGGCCGCTTTTTTGCCGTCCCGGAAAACAACATTCTCCTCCGGTGCGTCCAGTTCATCGTCGACGAGGGGGTAGTCCTCGGCCGATTCTGCTGGAACAACGAGTGCGGCAACTGCGAGGTGACCTTGCAGACGGCGGATCACGCGGAACCCCAACGGGCGCGGGGGTGCCAAACCTTCGTGCAAGCTGGAATGATCCTGTCCGAGTTAACTCCCGACCTGAGGTACTGGCTTCATCGCAAGCTAGAGTAGTGCCGATCGACGCCCCTCAATAAGATAAGATGAGGCGGTGTTCGCAACCGTCGTCTTCCTCCTCGCTGCGCACTTGGCCTCGGGCAGCTTGATCGTTACGTCGCTTCTCCTCTTGCGGAATCGCCTTCCTCACGCCTTTCTTCGATTCTGTGCCGCTTCCTCCGCCATCTCCGCTGCCCTCGCGTGGAAGCTCGGCCATGGTCATCCGTCCCTCGCTTATGGTTTGCTCGCCGCGGCGGCCGTGTTCAGCTACTGGTGGTTGCGTCGCAAGGACAGCGATTCTTCCTTCCCGGTCTTGGTGGCGGGAGCCGTTGCTCTGGTCGCCCTCGGCATCGAGTGTCGCGGCAACGAATCGGCTGGATGGTTGCTCTGTTCGTTCGGTGCGATCGGTTCGGCCCTCTTGCTGGGCTCGGTGGCGGTCAGCATGGTACTCGGCCACTGGTACCTCGTGGACACGACACTGTCCATCGCTCCACTCAAGGATGGGGCTCTCTGGTTTGCGGCAGGGGTGGCTTTGCGCTGGCTGAACGTCTTGACGGTCCTGGCTCGTGAGGGATGGGACGTCGTTCGAGTAACCGACGTCGCCGACGTATTCTATTCCACGCTTGGCTTGTTCTTCCTGTTTCGGGCGCTTACCGGCTTGATCGCCCCTTTGTTGCTCGCCGGACCGATCCTGCAAACGGTCAGGATGCGCTCGACCCAGTCTGCCACCGGGCTCCTCTATGTGGCCATGGTGGTGGTCCTCTTCGGAGAGTTGATCGCGCAATTCCTCACATCGGCCACCGGTTTTCCGTTATGACCTCTCTAGACGAACACCAACCCTCCGAAGGTAACGAGAAAGACTTTAGAATAGGTTTTTTCTGTCCTGAATGCTCTCGCTATAACGAGTACGTCGTTTCGCCGACGGTGCGGATTCACTCCTGTTCTCACTGCGGGCACGAATCGGAAAGCTCTCCGAGCCAGGCGGTGTTGGCGGGCGGGCCGATCGATCGATGTCCGCACTGTGGCAACAAAGAACTCTACCTTCGAAAGGATTTTCCTCAGCAGTTGGGGTGCGCCGCGGTGAGCATCACCGTCGCACTCTCCACGCTCGCCTACGCGATATGGGGTCTCTTACCTTCGTTGGCCGTTCTGGTCGCTGCCAGCGTGATCGACTTCCTGCTGTACCACTGGCTCGGGGAGATTCCGGTTTGTTACCGGTGCCATTGTGAGCTTCGCGGATTCGTGCGCAATCCGGAACATCGACCTTTCGATCTCAGTCGGGCCGAGGAGTACGAAGAGGGGCGTCTGACCAGCTAATTAGTAAGACCTCGCATATTGACGCCAGAAGGCAGTTCGAGAGCGCGTCTGGCTCGCTGATTAGCAAGATCACGTATATCGACGCCGAACATGGGCGTCTGACTCGGCCGATCGGGGCGATCCCGTCTATTGACGCTTAGCTAGACGCCGGCGTCAATATACCGGATCGTCCTAATCAACGTGGGATGTCCCGGCCGCTGTTGAATTTGGTCGGGTAGCGGCGGCACCTGTGAATACTCTTAGGCAGCAAACTCATCGCTGTCAAGAGATTTCTGTTTGCTTCTAAGCGCGTGAACGAGAGCGCCCATATGGCGATAGCCTTTGATACGCCGGAACTTTTTCTGCGCGGTGACGACGCCAAGAGCGGTCCATCGGCGAACCATGGAAGGACTCTACCAACGCTTGACGTTTCTCGATACTCTGCGAATGGTTCCGTTGAGATTCTCAATGGCGTTCGTCGTGGCAAGAGACTGGCGAAGTAAGGCGGGCAGCGCGAGCTTCACGACCGTGAGTGTCTCTTCCATCCCTTCACGAAGGCTTCCGGCAGCTTCGTCGTAGCCGTTTCGCTCGAGCCACGACACCAATGCCTGAAGTCGCTTGCGCGCCTTGTCGGCACTCTTGCACTTGTAGGCTTCCTTCATCGTCTGGAGCACGTAGGCGTGACGAGACTTGGGAAGGTACGAGCGAAGATTCTGGAGTTTATGGATCTGGCACCTTTGGATGACCGCGAGGTCCCCCAAAACATCGACGAGTGCCTTGCGGATGCCTTTGCCTCCGTCCACTACGCAGAGAGTCGACTCATCGACGCGCAAGCCTCGCTCGAGAAGGTCCTGCAACATCGCGGTGCACACCCGAGAGTTCTCCGTCGAGCCCAGCCATATACCCAGGGGCACCTTCGTTCCATCTATTGTGATACCGAGAGTTACGACGACGGTCTGTCCGGCCACCTCAAGGCCATCCAGCATCAGTGCCGCAAGCTCGAACTCCTCTAGCCGCCGAGACAGGTATTCCTCGAGCTTCTTAGTCGTCTGGCTCACGAGGTGACGGCTGGCGGCACTCTTACTCGTGCCACGAGACTTCAACTTGGCCGCGGGTTTGTCCAGACTCGATTCGTAATTTCGGGTCGATACCCCCACCAAGACCTGATTCAACACTCGCTCTGGAAGCGGGTCTTCTTCGCGGAAGGCTTCGAAGTGTGGAAGCGACGCCTCCTCGCCCGACTTCGAGCGAACTCGAGGTCGCGACACTTGGATGCGACGACCACCGAAGCTCAGCTCTCCGTTCGTGCTCCCACAGTGGTTATGAGTTCGCTCCTTCTCGTGCTTGCCCTTGAGCCCCGCGATCTCCTCGGCGTCCTCTCTGAGCAGTAGGTGCAGAGCTGTCAGTCCTTGCTCGTACACCCATTCCGTCAGATCCGCCTTCGTGGCCGCGATCCCAGCTATCATCGGTAGCAGTATCTGACCGACTTGGCCAACTACCTTGCCCGTAGGCGAGTGCGTTTGCTTTCTTACTGGCTTCTTCGATTTCCTAGGCATTGGTGGCTCCTTGTCCCCCTCTGGAGACGGTTTATTGGCAGACCTAATTCTTAGGCCGGCCAAGGAGCCGCCGCTACCCCAAATTCAACATCCGGCGGGACATCCCCAATCAACGTGGTCAGACGCTTTTGCGGTTCGCTTCTGGCGTCACAGCTGGCGTCATTAAGGGTGGGTGCTAAGCTGAGCGTAGCCAGACGCCGGTTGCTAAACTCGGCCTAGTCAGACGCCGGGTCGATCGTGACCAACGGATGATGCGGCGCCTTGAGCATATCAGCCATCGTCACCTCGTTCAGGAACTCGACGGTCTGCCGTTGTGCCATATTCCAGACAGATTGCATTTCGCAAGCATCGACGATCGAGCAATCATCGTGCTGTCCATCGACACAACGGTTGAGCTTCAGGGGGCCCTCAACTGCTTCGATCACTTCCAAGAACGTGATCTGACCGGGGGTCCTGGCCAGCGCGTATCCTCCGTGGGCGCCTTGTTGCGACTTCACGACGCCATGATTGGCGAGAATGGGCAAGATCTGGGCCAGGAAGGCCTGGGGGATGTCTTTGGCCTTGGCGATCTCGCTGACCCGACCGAACCGATCCGAGTTCAAGCGCGCGAGATAGATGACCGCTCGTAAAGCATAGTCGCTTTTCCGCGACAGTTCCAACATATGTTTCGCGCCCGATAGAAGCTACGTGGTGATTATAGTTCAGGCCGACGCGCCGTTCAAGCCAATGGGGAAAACGGAGCATTCAGGCCTAGATCTGTACCATTCGCTGATCCTTTCGCTCTGAGTTAGCATTGACGATCGACACCCGCCCTGCCGCCGTCCGCAGCGAGCCTGCGAGCGGAGGACAGGCGAGCGAACGAGGAGTGAGCGAGCACTGGGTGATGCTCGCCGATGAAAGGCAGAGCGGTGGCGGTGTCCGCCTTCGTTTGTACTCCAAAAGGGGAGAACTTCGGCGGACACGGCACTAAGCAGTAAAGTGTCCATGGATCTCATCATTTTCGATCTGGATGGTACGCTGGTGGATTCCCGTCGGGACATCGCCGCCTCGGTCAACGAGCTCCTTGTCTAGTATGGGACGCGAGCGGCTCCCGCCCCAGCGTGTCTTCGGTTTCATTGGTAACGGGGTAAGGATGTTGCTGGAGCGGTCGCTTTTAGGTAGCGCCGACGAACAGGAAATAGACGCCGCCCTCGAGCGTCACTTGCCGATTTACCGGAGCCATCTTCTCGACACGACCCGTCCCTACCCCGGTGTGAGAGAAGCGCTGGAAGCACTGAACCCGGGAAGGAAGATAGCCGTTCTCACCAACAAACCCACTCGAGAAAGCTTGGCCCTGCTCGAAGGGCTGGCCCTCAGTCGCTATTTCAGCCAGGTTCACGGGGGGGATGCCTTTCCCTACCGAAAGCCGCACCGTATGGGAGTTGACGCGTTGATCGAAAGCACTGGAGCTTGCCGTCGACCATCGGCCACGCGGCCAAGGCACTCGCGGAGAAGATCCGGAAATCGATCGAGCAACTGTCCTTCGAAGAGCAGGTCCCCGGGCTTTCGGGAATCACCGTGAGCATCGGAACGGCCGCCTACCCGGACGACGGCACGTCCGAGGAGGTACTGCTCAAGAGCGCGGATCTAGCGCTCTACCGAGCGAAACAACGAGGCCGCAACCGCGTGGAAGCAGCAGTCTAGCCAGCCTTCGCTGAAAGCTTCGGCTGGTCCGCCGAAGTTCTCTTGGTCCCGAATACGGACGAAGGCGGACACCCTCAGCCAGGATGCTCCGTCGACTTACGCGACTGTGCATCGCCTCAAGGCCGCGGCCGGCGGGCGGCTGCGCAGCAGCTGAAGGCTCCAAGTCAGCGAACCCAGCCCGGGGGTATACCCTGGCTTCGCGCTTCGGCCTGCAGCGCGGCCAAATCGGATCGCGCCTGTTCGAGCTGCCGCTCGAGCTGATTCCGCCTCAGCAAGTTGTCCGGATCGGAGGCGAAGCCGGGTGCGTTGAGCTGCGCCTCGATATCTGCGATCCGCCGGTCGATGCCGGCCTTCCGATCACGCCAATAAGCCTGGGTCTGGGTGGGATCCTCTTCTTCGATTCCCTGGATCGCCAGGCCCTCCTCATCTTCTTCACTTGGCTCGGCGGTATCAGCTGGCTCGGTAGTCCCTGCGGTCGGACGCCTCGAGGGCGGCATGGCCCGGCGGCGGGCGGCCAGCGTGGAATCGTCGTGGGTCTCGGCCTTGGTGCTGCCGAGCGCCTCTCGCCTTTCCTTCTCCTTCTCCGCCACGTCGGCTAGCGATTGCGCCGAGGCGTCAGAGAGACCGACGAGAAGCAGCGCGACCGATATCACGATACCTTTCATGGATCTTCCTCCTTACTCGTGTCCTCGCTTCGGGGCTGGCGTGGTTAAGCTAGCACGAAGCCGACAGGCTTGCGACGTCGGACGGGGATTTCCTGGGGGTGGCCGAGCTGCCCCTACCGTGATAGGCAAGGGCAGCTCTACGGGCTAGGCGTTCACGGCCTGGTCGACGGCCTCGTCCATGGCTGGGGGGGCGAGCGGCTCGAACACGAGCTTTCCGTCCCGGAGCACCACGTCTACGGTTACCCCGGACTGGATCTCTCCCGACAGCAACTTGCGGGCGATCACGCTTTCCAGCTCCCGCTGCACGGCTCGGCGCAGCGGCCGGGCGCCGTAGACGGGATCCCATCCGACCTCGGCCAGGAAGCGTTTCGCTTCGTCCGTGACCTCAAGAACGAGTCGGCGATTTTTCAGCCGGTGTGCCAGCCGATCCAACTGCATATCGACGATGGCCACGAGCTGCTCCTTGGTGAGCCCGTGGAAGACGACGAGCTCGTCCACGCGGTTGATGAACTCGGGCCGGAAGTGATTCTTGATTTGTCCGAGCACACGACTCTTCATCTTGGTGTAGCTCTCGTCGTCGACCGAGCCTTGGAACTCCAAGATGTCCGAGCTCCCGATGTTAGAGGTCATGATGAGCACGGTATTGCGGAAATCGACCGTGCGGCCGTGAGAGTCGGTGAGGCGCCCCTCATCCAAGATCTGGAGCAGCAGATTGAACACGTCGTGGTGTGCCTTTTCCACCTCGTCGAAGAGCACAACCGAGAAGGGCTTGCGCCGAACCGACTCTGTCAGCTGCCCCCCCTCTTCGTAACCCACGTAACCGGGAGGTGCTCCGACGAGCCGAGCCACGGCATGCTTTTCCATGTACTCACTCATGTCGATCCGCACCATGGCCTTTTCGTCGTTGAAGAGATACCCGCCAAGGCGCGGGCCAACTCGGTCTTACCGACCCCGGTGGGACCAAGGAAGATGAAGCTCCCGATCGGCCGCTGCGGATCTTTGATCCCCGCTCGCGCCCGCAACACCGCGTCCGCGACCGCGTGGACCGCCTCGTCTTGACCAACGACTCGCTGGTGGAGATGCTCCTCGAGATGCAGCAGCTTTTCTACCTCCCCCTCCATGAGCTTGGAGATCGGAATCCCCGTCCAGCGAGAGACCACTTGGGCGATGTCCTCCTCGTCCACTTCTTCCTTGAGGAGCATGCTTTTTCTTTCCTCGAGAGCCTGCCCGGCTGCCTTGAGCTGGGTCTCTAGCTCATTGAGGCGGCCGTAGCGAAGCTCCGCCACCTTGTCCAGCTCGTACGCCCTTTCGGCTCTTTCGATCGCCAGCTTGGTCTCTTCGATATCTTTCCTGAGCCCTCGTACGTCCGCGATGGACTCCTTTTCCTCTTGCCACTGAATGGTGAGGGCGTCGGCGATGGATCGGATCTCGGCAAGCTGTTTCTCTAAGTGGCCCAGCCTCTGCTTGGAAGCCTTGTCCTTTTCCTTTCGGGGTGCTTGGCGCTCGATTTCGAGCTGCATCTGGCGACGCTTCAGCTCGTCGAGCTCGGTCGGCATGCTGTCGATCTCGGTGCGGAGTCGCGCCGCCGCTTCGTCGACCAGGTCGATGGCCTTGTCGGGGAGGAACCGGTCAGCAATGTAGCGTCGGGAGAGCGTGGCAGCTGCCACCAACGCCGGATCCTTGATGCGCACGCCATGGTGGATCTCGTACCGCTCCTGCAAACCCCGGAGGATCGAAATCGCGTCTTCGACGGTGGGCTCGTCCACCGTCACCGTCTGAAAGCGGCGCTCGAGAGCGGCGTCCTTTTCGATGTGTTTCCGATGCTCGTCCAGAGTGGTGGCACCGATACAGTGAAGCTCGCCACGCGCAAGCATGGGTTTCAGGAGATTGCCCGCGTCCATGGGAGCCCCTTCGGCTCGGCCGGCACCTACAACGTTGTGCAGCTCGTCGATGAAGAGAACGACCTGTCCTTGGGACTCCTGGACTTCCTTCAAGACCGCCTTGAGACGCTCTTCGAACTCCCCGCGGTACTTGGCGCCGGCAATCAGCGCTCCCATGTCCAGCGCGATGACCATCTTATTCTTCAAGCCCTCCGGCACGTCTCCGCGAACGATTCGCTGGGCGAGCCCCTCGACGATGGCGGTTTTTCCGACGCCGGGCTCGCCGATCAAGACCGGGTTGTTCTTGGTTCGTCGAGAAAGGATCTGGACCACGCGCCGAATCTCGTCGTCTCAGCCGATGACCGGATCGAGCTTTCCCTGGCCCGCGAGCAGGGTCAGATCGCGGCCATATTGCTCGAGCGACTCGTAGGTGGACTCCGGGTTCTGGCTGGTCACGCGTTGACTACCCCGAACGACCCGCAGGACTTCGAGAATCCGATCGCGGGTCAGCCCATAGCCTTTCAAGAGGCGCGCCGCTGGCCCGCCTTCCTCGAAGATGGCGAGAAGTAGATGTTCGACGCTCGCGTAGTCGTCTTTCAGCTCCTCCGCTTGCTGGAGAGCGGCGTCCAGAGCCTTGCTCAGCCGTCGCGAGAGGTAGATCTCTGCGCTGCCTCCTCCGACCGAGGCGACCGAGGGGATCTTCTCGAGCTCGCTCTCCACCTGGTTCGTGAGCTCCTGAACTGGCACTTCCAGTCGCCCCAACAGTCTTGGAACCAGCCCACCGTCCTGCTGCAACAAAGCGAGCAGGAGGTGCTCCACCTCGAGCTGCTGGTGGTTCCGGCGAGAGGCGAGGGACTGAGCCGCCGCCACTGCCTCTTGAGATTTCTGGGTTAGCTTATTGAGAGTCCATCTCGTCCTCCTGGATTTCGGTTCGTCTGGCCGATCACCCACGACTAGGCGTCTGGGACGACTGGCCATGGGATTAACATATAATCTAATGATATTAATATCAAGTTTTATTATATAATAACACTTAGTTTTATTGACAAACTTGACTTGGATCCGTATAATGGGTCGTGGACAGTTGAGAGCTCCAGAGGCTCCCTGTTCGAAAAATCATTTAAAAATTGACATTAAGTCCTAACGAATCATTGGTTTGGAGGTAGAAAAGTGAGCAAAACCATAGGAATCGACCTGGGAACCACCAACTCGGCCCTCGCCGTAATGGAAGGCGGACAGCCGAAGGTGATCGTCAACTCCGAAGGGGATCGTGTGACGCCAAGCGTCGTCGCCTTCGCCAAGGATTCGGAGCGGCTGGTGGGGCAAGTAGCCCGCCGCCAGGCCATCACCAACCCCGAAAACACCATCTACTCCATCAAGCGGTTCATGGGTCGTCGCCATGACGAGGTGCCCGAGGAAGCGCGCATCGTCACGTACAACGTCGCCAAGGGATCGAACGGCGATGTGCGCATCGAGGTTCGCGGCAAGAAGTACTCGCCGCCCGAGATCTCGGCCATGATCCTCCAGAAGCTGAAGCAGGCGGCCGAGGACTATTTGGGGGAAAAGGTCGTCGACGCGGTCATCACCGTACCGGCCTACTTCAACGACAGTCAACGCCAAGCCGCCAAGGATGCGGGTACCATCGCCGGACTCAACGTGAAGCGGATTATCAACGAACCGACCGCCGCCGCTCTGGCCTACGGTCTGGATAAGAAGAAGGACGAGACCATTGCCGTCTACGATTTCGGCGGTGGCACGTTCGACATCTCCATCTTGGAGGTCGGAGAAGGTGTGGTCGAGGTCAAAGCGACCAACGGGGATACCCACCTGGGCGGCGACAACATCGACCAACGCATCATCGATTGGATCGTCGAAGAGTTCCGTCGCGACCAGGGCCTGGACTTGTCGAAGGACAAGATGGCCCTGCAGCGATTGAAGGAAGCCGCCGAGAAAGCCAAGATCGAGCTCTCCTCGGCTCTCGAGACAGAGATCAGTCTCCCCTTCATTTCCGTGGATAACTCCGGGCCCAAACATCTCTCCTTGAAGCTGACGCGGTCCAAGCTCGAGCAGCTGATCGAGGACCTGCTCAAACGGAGTCTCGGGCCCAGCCGACAGGCGTTGAAGGATGCTGGACTCGAGCCCGGTCAAATCGACGAGGTCGTCCTAGTTGGAGGCACGACCCGCATTCCACGCGTCCAGAAAATGGTGCAAGACTTGTTCGGAAAAGAACCTCACAAAGGAGTCAACCCGGACGAGGTCGTTGCGGTCGGAGCCGCCATTCAGGCGGGAGTGCTGACCGGAGACGTCAAAGACGTTCTCCTACTCGATGTGACCCCCTTGTCGCTGGGAATCGAGACGCTGGGTGGCGTCTTCACCAAGCTCATCGATCGTAATACGACGATTCCGGTCAGGAAGAGCGAGACGTTCTCGACAGCGGCAGACAACCAACCAAGCGTCGAAGTTCACGTGCTGCAAGGCGAGCGAGAGATGGCTCGGGACAACCGCTCTCTGGGGCGCTTCCATCTCACCGGTATTCCTCCCGCCCCGCGTGGCATGCCGCAGATCGAGGTCGCGTTCGATCTCGACGCTGACGGCATCGTCAACGTCTCAGCGAAGGACACCGCCACCGGCAAGGAGCAGGCCATCACCATTACCAGCTCCAGCGGACTCAACAAGGAAGAAGTGGAAAAGATGGTCGCCGACGCCGAGTCTCATCGCGAGGAAGACAAGAAGGCGCGCGAGCGAACCGAGGCGAGAAATCGGCTCGATGCCCTGTCCTATGCAACGGAGCAAACACTCAACGAGGGCCGCGAGAAGCTCGAGCCCAGCTTGGTAAGCGAAGTGGAAGCCACTCTGAACGACGCGCGCGAGGCGCTCCAGGGGGACGATACCGAGCGAATCAAGCAGGCCGAGGAGCGTGTCAATCAGGCCTCGCACCGCGTCGCGGAAGCGCTGTACCAGAAGTCTACCGCCGAGGCGGGTCAGAACGGCTCTGCTCCCGGTGCCCCGACGAGCTCTTCGGGCGGTTCGGGTGAGGGCGAGGTCGTGGACGCCGAGTATCAGGACGTCGTCTAACCTCGTTCCGTCCGAGCCGGAAAAACAAAAGGCGAGGCCAGCATCTGCTGGCCTCGCCTTCTTCTATTTCCAGGCTATTTGAAGATTATCTAGCCTACCGGCCGACTACCGACTACCGGACGTCGGGGTTCCCATACCTTCCTCTTCAGCTACGACCGTATGGGTGAGCGTCCCGACACCCTCGATGGTGGCGACGACTTTGTCACCCACCTTCAGCCAGATCTGCTCCGGCCGCACGCTCCGCGACATGCCGGTACCCGCGGGGCTACCACCGGCGATGACATCTCCTGGCTCCAGAGTGACGACTGAGGAGCCGAACTCGATGAGCTCGTAGATGCTGTGGATCATGTCGGTGGTGCGGGAGTCCTGCATCGTCTCGCCGTTGACGGTCAGCGTCTGACCGATGTCCATCGGATTCTCGATGAACTCGGCAGGAACGACGAACGGTCCGAGTGGCGCATAGGTGTCATGACCCTTGCCGATTAGCCAGTCGGCTCCACCAGTACCAAAACCGCCTTCTGGACGGCCACCGCGATCGGACATATCGAGCTCGATGGTAAAGCCGAAGATGTAGTTCGCGGCCTGATCCGCCGTCACGTGCCTTGCCGGCTGGCCGATCACCACACCCAATTCACACTCCCAGTCGAGTTTCTCGCGTCCCTTCGCCATCACGATGGGAGCGCCATCGCCGATGACCGCCGTGGTGGAAGGCTTATGAAAGAGATAGGCGATGCCCTTCTCGCTGCGCCTCTCCGCGGCTGCCGCGGCCTGTTCCTCCGGTGTACCCGTCTCTCCAACGTGGCCGTAGTAATTACCCGCCCCGTTCAAGATCTTGCCGGGATAGAGGATGGGAGCCAGCGTCTCCACGTCATTCCGTTGGTGAACCCAGGACGGCCGACCGCTCTCCTCGACGAGATTCTCATCGATGAGGTAGTTGACGATCTGGTAGATGCGGTTGTTGAGACCCAGTTGGTAACGGCCGGCGAGCTCCTTCATGTCACCGGGCATCGTAATGTTGCCGGCGCGAGCCACACGCTCGAAACGCGTATTGGCGGCATCCAGCTCCACGATGATCTGATCGCGCAGCACGATGCCGAGGGCAGCCTGCCCATCGATGTCGAAGGTACCGAACTTGAAGGGCTCGGCAACTGCCACGGTCGGCGCGGTCAGCGTGAACGTGGTGGCCGGCGACTCGGTTTCGGCGACCACGGTGTGTCGTAGCTCCCCGATCCCTTCAATGCTGGCGACGATCTTGTCACCGGGCTTCAGGTACGGGACCACCTCGTCGCGGACTGACAGCGAGGCGGCGGTTCCGGCCGAGCTGCCGCCGGCAACGATATCACCCGGCTCGAGGGTCAGGACCCAGGATCCATACTCGATGAGCTCGTAGATGTTGTGGATCATGTCCGTGGTGCGGGCGTCTTGCATGACTTGCCCGTTGACCGTCAGCTTCTGCCAAATGTCCATCGGATTCGGGATGAACTCCGCTGGGGTGATGTAAGGACCCAAAGGTGCATGCGTCTCATGCCCCTTGCCCATAAGCCAGTCGGAACCGCCGAAGCGCTCGTCGCCTCGCCCACCGCGAGAAGACATGTCCAGCTCGATGGTGTAGCCGAAGATATGATCTTTCGCCTGCGCGGCGGTGACCTGCTTCGCCGGCCTACCGATGACCACACCGAACTCACACTCCCAATCGAGATCGGGGCGGCCCTTGGGCATGATGATGGGATCGTCCTGGCCGATCACGGCGCCACTGACGGTCTTGTAGAACAGATAGGGCGTGCCCCGATTTCTCCGCCGCTCCTCCGCGATCTTGCGTTGTTCCACGGGCGGCAGCGACTCCGAGATGTGCCCGTAGTAGTTGCCCGCCGCGTTCAGGATCTTGTTGGGATACATAATGGGGGGCAATGTGCGAACGTCTCCCACATTGTGGACGTACGAGGCACGACTGCTCCCTTCCAGAAGGTTCGCGCCGGTGACGTGGTTGACGATCGCGTAAAGACGGGCCTGCAGGTCCACATGGTAGCGGGCCGCAAGCTCCTTCATGTCCTTGGCCATGGTGATTTCCGCGTACCGAGCGCCGCGCTGGAGAGCTTGATTGGCCGTCTCCAGCTCTACGACGAATTGGTCACGCAGAACCAATGCCAGAGTGGGCTGCCCTTCAATCTCAAAGGTGCCCAGCTTGAACGGCTCCACGACATCTTGGGATGCCGCTGGGGCCGCGAAGGCCGCCATCGTCAAAAGGACGACGGCGCCCAAAACATATGACAGTCGACTCATGGTATTCCTCCACATCTTTCTTGCGTTCGCGATGCGCGAGCACCGGTCCGCACTTCGAAATCTACCTCGCTGAGCTCTCTCTAATAAGATGAAGAATCCTTGCTAGCGCTACTTGACTTGACCTTGTTGGTCAGCGTTCCAATATTCTCGACCCAGCTCACCGCGGTATCCCCCGGCTTCATGAAAACCGGAGGGGTCCGACCGGCACCCACGCCCGAAGGGCTTCCGGTAGCCACGAGATCGCCCGGCTGCAGCGTGATGATGTTGGAGCCGAAATGCACCAGCTCGTACACGTTGTGCCACATGTAGGACGTATTGGAGTCCTGCATCACCTGACCGTTCAGCGTAAACTTGACGTCGAGATCCATCGGATCCCCGATGAACTCCTTGGGAACGATGAACGGACCCAACGGGGCAAACGTGTCGTGCCCCTTGCCGATCAGCCAATCCGAGCCGTGCCGGCTATCCCCTCGGCCTCCTCGGTAGGAGATGTCGTTCTCGATGGTGTAGCCGAAGATGTAGTCGTTGGCATCTTCCACGCTCACTCCCTTGGCCGTTCGCCCGATGACCACCGTCATCTCGCACTCCCAGTCCAACTTGCCGCTGGGCGGAGCTTCTATCATATCCCCGGTGGCTATGATGGCCGCCGGGGGCTTGAGAAAGAAGTAGGGATTGTGCCGCGTGTCACCCGGCTTCCGCTCCCAGATCCCGGGAATCGATTGGGGAGCATTCTCATCGGAGCCGGCGGGTATGTTCGGGGAACGTCCGGCCATCTCCTCCGCGTGTGCTCGGTAATTGACCGCCGCGTTGAGAATCGTCTGGGGGTTCGTGATCGGGGGTAGAATCTTCAGAGACCCCAGATCGTGAACGTAGTGAGGTCGGCCTGCCGCTTGCTCGACGGCATTCACGATTTCGTAGACCCGGTTCCGTAGACCATAGTCATAGCGCGCGATCAGCGACTTCATGTCCTCGGCCATGGGAAGCTCGACCCAGCTCGGCCGCCGCTGAAGCGCCTCGTTGGCGCTGACGATATCGATGACCGTCGTGTCTCGAACGACCGCGCCGACGAACTGGCGCCCCTCGAGCTCGAAAGTGCCCAGCTTGAATGGAAGCTGCTGGGAGGACACCTGAGCGGGAAGCTGAACGCTCCAGCCCAGGATCATCGCAGCCAAGAGTACAACGTAAAAAGATCGCTCCATTGCTTTCGTACCTCCCGTCACCACCCTCGTAAGTCTTGGCGCCGGCGTAGGAACCCCCGCCGAAGGCGCCCGGCCGCGGACAGCGTTGCTGCTGGAGGGGTTCGCGGCCGTCTCCGGCAAGGGATCATACACCTAACCCAGCTCCCGAAAAATAGCTATTTGTCCGGTAACAGCGCCCAAAGAACAAACTGCGTAACCCTCTGCTCTCGGGACAATGTGAGATGAATGATTACAATTCAAGACAAATGCGCTAGGATAGAGCGTTTATGTTGGGAATTATTAATTTACGTTGACATTACCCTAGCATCCGTATTATAACCCACCTGCCTAACGAATCGCGGCGTAGTCCGACATCGGGCTGCCCGCTAAATATAAGACTCCTTAGGAGAAATAGGCGGGGACTTGCGGTAAGTCCGCGATTCGTTAGGCGACCGGCCCGATGACCAATCGAGGTCATCGGGTCCTTCGATGAGAAGGAGTCGCTGATGAAAAGTAGTTTGGCCGTTCTGATATTCCTGGCGTTCGCTGCTTGCGGAGACGATTCGTCACCAACCCGTCCGTCAAGTCCCGCACCACCACCACCACAAGCAAGAGTTGAAATTGAGAGGGTAGTTGCAGAAGTCAGCATCTACTCGATCTTCCCACCAAGGCTGATAGTGACATACGACCTTCGTATCAGGGAAACGGCCGGCGTTGCCGTAACCTTCCAGAATGCTCAACTGGAGATATTTAACCCAGCTGGGCGGCGTATTATCAACAAGAGGGTCAACGTGAACGAAGACATTTCAGCAAACGGACAGGAAAGAGTTGACTTGACATGGATCATCGGCGTCGGAGGGCAGGACCCAGACGACATCGATTCGGTTCGAACAACCTACCGATTTGTCGATGAAAACGGGTATCACAAGAAATTACAACTCACCGGAGGAGAGACAGAGGTTTCAGGCTTGAGAGTTCTTTGGTCTCAGATTTCCACCGAATAATTGTTTTTCAGCTGGGGGTGGCTTTCTTATAGAAAGTCACCTCCGGGTTCTAGATTGTCCTAGAGAGTTTGGCAGGCGGGTATAATAATAGAACGTGTTGAAGTTGGGCTGGCGGAGAGGGGGTGCAGAATGACAGAAAGCGCAGGTTTCGGCTTGTTTTCAAGCAAAGAAATTGACGCTCTAACATGACTTGGGGAAGCTGATTAGAGTTCAGCTTCCCCAAGTCAGACTAAAGAAGAGAAACTAAATTCGAGTCAGCCCTCTTCAACGCTACCGAGCTGAATGTATAACACAAATTTGCACCGATAAGTCAAGTCGAGTTCGCGAAGGAGAATTTTTACTGGAAAAGCGATGTTAGATCCGAAACGTGATTTGGCTGGAGCGACGCCAGAAACCTTGGCGCGCGCAGTGAGCGAAGCGGCAAAGAAGCTTGAGTCGAGCTTCAAACGAATGATTGAAACGCTCACCACACTCTATCAAGGTTAGGCTATGAGCAAGCGACCGGATTACGGAAATGCGACACCGGAGGATTTGGCCCGCGCCCTCATGCGACCTAGGAACGCGCGCCGGAAGAAAGACCGTTCGAAGCGATTAGGTCGCGGTACATCAGCGAAGCGACCCGAAAGACAGCGCCAAAAAGAACTAGCCCGGGGCACCGAGCCGGTTGCCCCAGACTAGCCGGAAGGCTAAAATCCTTCCATGGACCAGAGGCACCTTCCGTCAAGCTCTAGCCCATGGTTTCATTGAAGCGATCTCATCAAGAAGTGGATGCTTCGGCATGTAATCACCCCCTTCGGCCAGATGTAAGTCTGGGCTTGTGGGGGAATGGCCTTGAAGGTGAAACGCGAGCAAGTTAGAATGCGTGCACGCGTCGCGCCCCTGCTTGGTCCTTCGAGTTGGGTTAGCAGGTAGTCAAAGCCGGGAAACCACTTCCCGGCTTTTTCTATTTCGCCTTAGATTGTATGAGTTTCAGCCCGCTCAGATCAAGCAGACTACGACCGTGCGCCCGAGCTGAGGCCGTTGTCCGCAACCAGATCCCGATACATCAGACGCTTCCCAACCAGACTAGCGGCAACCACGATCATCTGAGCCAGAGTGTCCTCGTTCCTGACGTTGTGCTTGCCGGCGAACTCATCGACGTAGCGTTGTAGGTGTTTGGGTGAGAATTTGTGGAACACTCCCTTGTGCGCTCTCTTCAAAGTTGCCCAGAAGCTTTCAATCCCGTTCGTATGAGCCATGCCGTTGACGTATTCCTTCACAGAGTGTCGGACCGTCTCGTGATTCGGTAGCCCATCGTATCCGGCGTGGTCGTCGGTGTACACCTTTGCGCCAGCCTTGACGTTATCCGAGACGAAGCCATGGAGCGTTGGCTGGCCGGTGTCCTTGATGACCGCGGCGGTGACGCGGTTGGTCTCGCGGTCCTTCGCACCCACGACAGCCGTCTTGCCGACGGGTCCACGGCCCTTGATTGTCTGCACACGCTTGTGCGCGTGCATATTGCGAGCCTTGCCGCCGACAAACGTCTCATCTACTTCGACGGGGCCGCCGAAGGAGTTGCCGCCAGGAACCTTCCAGGCTTCCCTAATGCGATGAAGCATGAACCAGGCCGTGGGCTGGGAGACGCCGATGTCGCGGTGCAGCTTCATGCTAGAGACGGATTTCAAGCTCGTGATTTCAAGGTAAATGGCGATTGCCCACTTTCGCAGCGGCACTCTGGAGCTTTCAAGCAAGGTGCCCGTGCGGACGCTGAAGTAGGAGCGGCAGTCCGAGCACCAGTAGGGCATATAGGCGTGAGAAGCCTTGCTGGTTCTGAGGCTTCCGCAGTGGCCGCAGCGCCGTTCGCCGTTCCAGAACATTTCCTCGAACCACTGACGGGCGGCGTCTTCGGTCGGAAACAGTTCCATGAGCCCAACGAGCGTGATACCTTCGCGGTGGGACTTCCCTGGGGCCTCGTATGTTTTCTTTGTCTTCATCATGACCACAGGATACACAATTCCTACGGGCTTGTCAACGTAAATTAATAATTCCCTTTATGTTGTGGTCTCGAGCGCCGTTCAAAGGGGCGTCTGGCGGTAACTCCTCGCCGTGCCCCACTGGAGCGGGTTGGAACGTCGCGATTCGGAGAAGAAGCTACGCAGCGGAGTTGTCGCGTAGGGCGTCGGGGAGTAACACGGTTCCTGGCTGGTTGATGGCGGCGTAGGCCGCTTCGAGCATGTAGGCCCTGGGGTCGACGTTCTGAAGCTTCGCGGTCTCGCACAGGGTGTAGAACAGCGCTGCGACGTCGGTTCCGCGTTTCGTTCGACTGCCGTAGTGATTTTTGCGACCGACGACAGGTTCCCTCAGGGCGCGCTCGGCGTGATTGTTGTCAAGCCAGACGAGAGGGTTCTCGGCGAACAGCGTGAGTGTCTCCCATCTCTCCAGCATGTAGCGGACCGCCTTGCCGAAGTCGCTTCGCGGCAATCCTCTTTGGCTCTCGCCCCATTGCCGAATCGCTTTCAAGATCCGCTGCGAACGTTGCTTGCGTAAACGAAGTCTCGGTTTCTGAGCTTTTTCATCGCCGGGAAACGGACCCGGGACCTCGCGTTCGACTTCGTACAGCTCTCCGATCAAACGAAGCACTTCGGAGCAAGCTTGCGGGTAGTGCTCGCTGGCTTCGTCGAACTTTCTTTTCACGTGCGCCCAGCAGTGGGCGAGACGAAACTGTGGACCGGCACGAGCCGCGTAGCCGTCTGGACCGGCACGAGCTAGCACCTCGTACACCGCGTAGCCGTCCACAACCGCGATGCCGGAGTAGGTCCCCAGCACCTTTTGGCCATCTTCCGTCGATTTCGTCGGCAGCATTCGGTAGTACGCGATGTCCGGACTCGAAACGCCCCACACCGTGCCCGCCGACTTCTTCATCGAGCCCATCAGAGGCCACCGCGTTTCGTCGGCGTGGATGACGGGTGACTCCAAAACCTTCTCTCCCAGAGCGTCGTACACCGGATTCAGATGACGTGCCAGTACGTTCAGCTGGTCCCACAGCGTCTGGCTGTCGATATCTAGCCCTTCGCGGCGCATCATCCGAACCTGGCGCTCGAGAGGCATATGGTCCAGGTACTTGCTGATGGCCACTTCGGTCGCGAACTCCACCGAGTAGCGGCCTCCGGGCTGAAGCTTCGTCGCCGCCGGTGCGGTGACGACGTTCGCGTTACATCGGCAGCGGTACTTTTTCCGCAAATGCCGTTCGATGACGAAGCTCCGCTTCACCACCGTCACCACTTCCGATTCCTCGTATTGACCCGCCATCTCGCCGTCGCACACCGAGCACTTTTTCTCTGTCTCGGCGAGTTCGATTACTTTGTCGACCACGGGAAGATGAGGCTGTTCGCGCGGGCCGTGCCCTTTCTTCTTGTTCTTTTTAGCCTTCGTTTTCTTCCGGGTCCGCTTTTCGTCGATGCGGAAAATGCTCTCTCGCTTTTCCTGTAGTTGCTTGAGAACCGACAGTTCAAGTTGCTCCGTTTCCGGCACACCATGGAGTCTCGCCAGTTCCACTCGCAGACGAACGTTTTCATTGACGAGGCGCTGGTTCTCGTTATCAACGAGGAGAGCTATCTGGCGGAGTGTTTCGAGGTCGTGTTCGTTTTTTATGCGAACCACGGAATACGATTAGATCATAGAGACGATCTCACGGCAAGTGAAAAATGCTTCATTTCAGGAGGTGACAAAGATATTTTTCCGACCAACCGGCTCCCCTCCAGAAACAACGACAACTCTGTCGTCGTCAGTCGCACTGGCTCGCCGTCACCGCTGGACCACAGGCATGCGGACTTTCCCTTTTCGAGACGTTTCGCGTAGACGCACAGTCCGGTCCCGTCCCAGTGCAGAACTTTCGCGCGGATTCGGTTGCGGCTGACGAACAAGTACAGCTCACCGCTCAGCGGGTCACGACCAAGCTCGTTCATCACCAGCGCCGACAGACCGTCAAAGCCCTTGCGGAGATCCGCCGGCGCCGCGTACGCCCACGCCGACACCCGACGGCTATTCCACTTCATCCCAGCTGCTCAACAAGCCGCAGCAGCCGCTGTTCCGACAGACCCTCGATTCGATACCCTCGCGGGGTTACCAGCGTAATCTCCGTGCGTTTTTCCGATTCCATGACTTCGACACGCCGAACGATACCCCTCATAGCCTCCTCTCGATTCCATCGAGATAGACTCCAGCCACTCACCCCGAGCCCCCTCGCGACACCCTCAAGGCTCGCGCCCTGATCCTTCATCTGATTCAGATACAGCACCGCTTCGCGACGTTGTTCCCGCGAGTAACGCCGCCCTCGACCTGTGCGGCCACGATTTTCTTCACGTGCTCGCCTACGAAATGCTGTCCTCGCTTCCATCGCTTCGCACTCCTTTCAAGACTGCTCACGATGGAACATTCCGACACGCTTGTCACGACGGGCCACGGCGAGGAGTTACCAACGAGCCACCCGGGATGGAAGTGCACCGGCGTCGGAGGGGCACCCGCGGTCAAAATCCCTATCCTTTTATTTCGATGAAAGCTTGTCGCCGGGGCCTGGTCGCTACCCTCTTCGCCACGTCCGGCGTGCTCGCCCAGACGACACCCGACGATTCGGTTCAGGTCATCACCGCGGCCCGCATGTTGGACGTAGTTGGCGGCCGCATGATTGCCAATCCGGTTGTGACGGTTCGGAGCCAACGGATTCTCTCGGTAGCCTCCCGGGAGTCGACTACCATCCCAGCAACCGCCAAGCGACTGGACATGGGCGATGCGACACTGCTCCCAGGTCTCATTGACGCCCACGGCACCTTTCAGTTGCGGGTAGCCCTGTCGCCAATGCTCGTGCCACTCTCGAGGCCGGCTTCACGACGGTGCAGGATCTTGGCGCCTTGGGCTATGCCAACCTCCAGCTGCGCGATTCGGTTGCGGCGGGACAAAGTGTCGGACCGAGGATCATCAGCGCAGGACTCTGGCAAGGGATCGCGGGAGGGGTCTGCGAGTTCAACGGGAATGGAGCCCAGTCTACGTCGTCCCTCTTGGAACGGGAGCGAATCGACGCGGAGCGCGGGGCCGATGTCATCAAAATCTGCCTTACGGGTTGGCCAGCTGATGGCTATGCTGACCCCGACAGTGTCGAACTCGAACCGGCCGACGTGGCGGCGCTGATCGCGCGAGGGCGCGAGTTGCACCGTCCCGTCGTGGCGTATGCGATCGGCCGGGCTGGTGCCGCTCTGGCGGTGCAAGCCGGAGTAAGCGGACTCGCGCATGCCGCGTTCATCGACGACGACACCATTCGACTCATGCGCCGCGATAACATCTGGCTGGCATCAACGCTCGCCTCGCTGCAGGGAAGAACGGACACGAGCGTCTTCAACGCGCTCTGGGCACGCATGCAGGCGGCGCGCCGCAACGGCGTCGACATCATTCTGGGCACGGATGCCGGCGTGATCCCTCATGGCTCGAACGCGCAGGAGTTTGCGCATCTGGTGCGCCTTGGCATGACACCGCTCGATGCGATTCGGGCCGGAACTAGTCAGGCGGCAGAGGCGCTGGGTCTCGATGATCGCGGCAGCATCATGCCCGGCAAACTTGCCGATCTCGTAGCCGTGCCGGGCGATCCACGGGTGGTGATGGTGATGAAGGACGGGGTCGTAGTTCGTCTCGACCCAGAGTTGAAGAATTCTGCTCTACTGGAAACGATGACCACACGCACGGGAGAGTCTTCTGCTTTCTCCCAGCGATAACGCACGCGTAGGTACTACGCCATAATCGGGATCTTGGGAAGACTCGATGAAAGTGGGCGTGAATCTGATCAATTTCGGGCCGGGAGTGAGTCCTGAATCACTCGCCAATTGGGCACGTCTCACGGAGGAGCTAGGCTTTCATTTCGTGGCTGTTTCCGATCACGTGGCAGTCACTCCGGATGTTGCCGAGCAGTATCCCGCTCCGTTCTACGATCCCTTCACTACGTTCCCAGAGTGACACGGTTGTAACTTCCCCGTCGTAGCGCTAAATTCTCTCGATGTCACTCGCCGCCGGAACACGCCTCGGGCCGTATGAGTTCGGCTCCCTCATCGGCAAGGGGGGCATGGGCGAGGTTTATCTCTGGCGCGATTGATAGCAAGATCACGTGTATTGACGCCAGAGGGACTACCGCCGGGAGGGAGACCCCGGTTGAACCCGAGCGGCGAGTCGTCGAGGTGCTATGAACTCATTGCTGACGAAAGACTTCGCCTTGTTGATACTGCGACTGGCTGGGCTGGGACTGGCCTTGGCCCACGGCTGGGGCAAAGTCGATCAGCTTGTTTGGGGTGATCCCACGAGGCGACTCGAGGGCATCGCTCGGTTGGGATTTCCCATGCCAGGCTTTTTCGCCTGGTGCTTGGCGCTCACCGAGTTTGGGTGTGGGCTCTTGGTTGCCTCGGGGCTCTTCACACGGATCGCCGCTTCGTTCGCGGCGTTCGCCATGTTCGTCGCGAGTTTCTTGCAGCACCGGTTTCACTTGCAGCTTCTGATTGCGATCGGCCTACTCGAAGTGCCCGAGGAGACGGTCAGTAGCTGGGGGAATCCCGAGAGGGCACTTCTTTTTCTGTTGATCATGCTGGCCTTGATCTTGATGGGTGGTGGACGGCTCTCACTCGATCACCTCCGAGCGACGCGGCGCCGCTGAGACAACACGCTCCCCTTGTCGGAGCGACCCGTCAGGGCGTTCTGGCTAGGTCGAGAGGCGGGCCCTTTCGTCGCGCACCGCATCGGTGGCCGACGCGCGTGCGAGCGCGAGCTCGAAACTCTCCATCACCGCTTCGCAACTCGCCTCCACCACGTTCGCCGAGCAGCCGACCGTCCGCCAAGCTTCACGCCCGTTGCTCGCCTCGATGACGACGCGCGTCCTTGCGCCTGCAGAACGGTCGGGATCGAGGACCAGGATCTCGTGATCGACGACCTTGACGCTTTCCAATTCGGGATAGTGCTGCACCAACGCCTTCCACATGGCTCGTTCGAGCGCCTCGACCGGCCCGACCGCTCTCGCTGACTCCAAAAGCGTCTTTCCACCAGCGCGCAGCGAAACCGTGGCTTCACTTCTCATGCCCTCGTCACTTTGACCGGCAACTTCCACGCGCATGTCGAGCAGCTCGAACGGTGCGGCATAGCCGGCCTGGCCCTTTCGAATCAAGAGCTCGAACGACCCCTCGGCCACCTCGTACTGAACGCCGAGACTCTCTTGCTCCTTGATGCGTGCCAGGATGGCCGCTTCCTGCCCCCTGGTCGACAAACCGAGCTCGGCGGCGCGTACGCGCACGTTGGAGCGGCCCGAGAGCTCCGAGACGACGACTCGACGGCGGTTACCGACTTGCTCGGGAGGGATGTGCTCGTAGCTGGCGGCAACCTTCTCGACCGCAGCCACGTGAATGCCGCCTTTGTGCGCGAACGCGGACTCGCCCACGTAGGGCGCGAATGGGCTGGGGGCGCGATTCACGACACGGCCGACCGCGCGGGCAAGCTCGGTTAGCCCCAACAGCCCCTCATCTGGAACACACTGGCGGTTCATCTTGAGCTGTAGGGCGGGTATCACCGAAATGAGGTTGGCGTTCCCGCAACGCTCTCCGTTGCCATTGATAGTGCCCTGGACCTGCGTACATCCCTCTTCCACCGCCGCCAATGCATTGGCAACCGCGAGCTCGCTGTCGTCGTGGGCATGGATGCCCAACGGGGAAGGAATTGCTTCCCGCACCGCGCGGACGACCTGGCTAACCCAAGTGGAGAGGCTCCCTCCATTCGTGTCGCACAGCACGATCCAGTCGGCGCCCGCCTCGGCGGCCGCGCGCACCGTTCGGAGCGCGTAGTCCGGATCCGACCGATACCCATCGAAGAAATGCTCGGCATCGTAGATCACTTCCTTGCCATGTTCTTTCATCCAACCGACACTGTCCCGGATCATGGCGAGGTTCTCGTCGAACGTCGTGCCCAACACAGCAGTGACGTGGAGAGACCATGATTTCCCCACCAGAGCCACCGCTGGGGTCTTGGCGTCTAGCAGGGCCTTGAGATTGAGATCGCTGGCGGGCTGGCTTCCAACCCTTCGCGTGGATCCGAAGGCTACCACGGTGGAGGTGGTCAGAGGCGTAATCTGCATCTCGCGGAAGAACTGCGCGTCCTTCGGGTTCGAGCCAGGCCAGCCCCCCTCGATGTAGGAAACCCCGAGCCCGTCCAGCAGGCGGGCGATGTGGAGCTTGTCCTGAAGTGAGAGACTGACTCCCTCGCTCTGGGTCCCGTCCCTTAGCGTCGTGTCGTATATGTGAACCTTCGTCATACTCCTACCTCTCTCCGTTGCTGCACTCTGGCCTACGTTAATGGCGCAAAAAAAAAGCCCCGCACCCTGTCTCGGGTGCGGGGCTTTTTTTGCTTTCCTCTATCCGGGGGGCCCGCACCCGCCATTAATAATGATAATAGCGATGCTGATGGTGCGGACGGGTACGCTGGCTCGAACGGTACGCTTCCCGAAGGCCCTGCGCTCACCCAGATTCATGTCCACAGCATACAACATCCCCCTCCCCCCCTGTCAAGCCTGTTAATGAGATGAGGCGTTTCGGAACCCACCCGCGGCCGAGGTATAGTCCGTCGGAGCAGTGAGGAGGAACTAGCGCATGAAGAAGATAGGCATCGCGATCGGAGGCTTGGCTTTGCTGGTAGGCCTGTTGAGGGCCACCGCCTCTGCCGTTGACGAACAGTTCTGGACGCAGTGGCGAGGTCCTCTTATGACGGGCGTCGCTCCCCAGGGCAACCCACCGATCGAATGGGCGGAGGACAGAAACGTCGCCTGGAAGATCGAGATCCCGGGCAGAGGAAAGAGCACGCCGGTGGTCTGGGAGGACCGGGTGATGGTGACCACGGCGATTCCGACAGACGCCTCTGCGGGCTCTGGAGCTGAGCCCGTGCACGAGTTCCATGTGCTGGCGGTCCGCCGTGCGGATGGCTCTACCATCTGGAATCAGACCGCTCGCGTCGAGCAACCCCACGAGGGCTCGCGAGCGGAGGGCACGTTCGCTTCCGCTTCGGTCGTCACAGACGGCGAGAACGTGGTCGCTTTTTTCGGCTCGCGCGGCCTTTACTGCTACGACATGGACGGCAATCTCAGATGGGAGACGGATTTCGGCGACATGGACATCCGGAACGACTTCGGCGAGGGCGCGACCCCCGCGCTCCACGGCGACACGCTCGTTGTCACCTGGGACCACCAGGGGCCCTCTTTCATTGTCGCCCTCAATAAGAACACCGGTGAAGAGCTTTGGAGAAAGGACCGGGACGAGATCGACACCTGGGCCACACCGCTCGCGGTCGAGCACGACGGTGTCCCGCAGGTCATCACCGCCGGGACGAATCGCGTGCGCAGCTACAATCTCACCAACGGCGAGCTCCTCTGGGAGGGAGATGGCCTGACGATGAACCCGATCCCCTCGCCGGTCTTCGCCGATGGCGTCGTCTATCTGACCAGTGGGTACCGCGGAAACGCGCTGCGAGCCGTGCGCCTGGCCGATGCGAAAGGTGACGTCACCGGCACCAGCGCCGTCTTGTGGGAACACAATCAGGACACGCCCTACGTTTCTTCCCCATTGCTCTACGAGAACAACCTCTACTTTCTCAAGTCCAACTCGGCGATTCTCACGACGCTCGATGTGCGGACGGGCGAGCCCGTCTATGGTCCGATTCGATTGGAAGGTCTCTCCGAGGTCTACGCGTCTCCGGTTGGCGCGTCCGGTCGCGTCTACCTCCTCGGGCGCGACGGCAACGCGTTGGTGATTGAGAACGGTCGGGAGTTCAAGATACTCGCTCAGAACTCGCTCGACGACGGCTTCGACGCATCGCCCGCGATCGTGGGTGAGGAGATGTACCTGAGGGGCTATCGAAGCCTGTACAAGATCGCGGAGAACTGAGAGGGCTGACAGGGCCTGAGCGAGACGCGATCAGGCGAGCGGCGCGGGGAGGTCCGAGTACCCCATCAGGTAGGCATCCACCGCGCGTGCGCAGGAGCGGCCTTCGGCGATCGCCCAGACGATGAGTGACTGACCGCGCTGCATGTCGCCGGCGGTGAACACGCCGGGGACGCTGGTGGTCCATGCCGTGTCCCGCCAAACGTTCCCCCGCTCCGTGAGCTTCACCCCCAGCTCGTCGAGAAGTCCCTTTCGCTCCGGACCGACGAAACCCATGGCCAGCAACACCAGCTCGGCGTCTATCTCTTTTTCGGTGCCGGGCTGCTCCTCGAATGTGGGACGCCCGTTCGCTCCGGTTTTCATCTCGATTTGAATGGTTTGGAGCTTCTTGACCGCACCGCCCTCGCCGACGAATTGCTTGGTGGAGATCGAGTACAGGCGCTCTCCACCTTCCTCGTGTGCCGACGACACGCGAAAGATCAGCGGATAGAGAGGCCAGGGATTCTTCTCGGTGTCCCGCTGATCTGGCGGACGCGGCAGCAGCTCCAGCTGCGTGACCGACGTGGCTCCCTGCCGGTGGACGGTCCCCAGACAATCCGCGCCGGTATCCCCGCCGCCTATGATGACCACGGGCTTGCCCGCGGCGTTCAGGAACGGATCTTGCGAAACATCGTCTCCTTCGCACAGTCGGTTCTGAAGGGTGAGATACGGCATGGCAAAGTGGATGCCTTCGAGCTCTCGACCCGGTATCGGTAGATCCCGGGGTTGGCACGCGCCTCCGGCAAGAACCATCGCATCGAAGTCCTCGCGGAGTTTGTGCGCTGAGATCGTCACGCCCACGTCGCAGCCGGTCTGGAACAAGACACCTTCCTGCTCCATCTGTTGCAGCCGCCGGTCGAGCAGGCTCTTCTCCATCTTGAACTCGGGTATTCCGTAACGAAGCAGACCACCCAGTCGGTCGTCGCGCTCGAACACGGTCACCAAGTGTCCCGCGCGGTTCAGTTGTTGAGCGGCCGCCAGGCCGGCGGGTCCGGAGCCGATCACCGCGACTTTCTTCCCCGTTCGCTCGGCGGGAGGCTGGGGTCGAACCCACCCCTTCTCGAAGGCGCGATCGATGATTGCGTTTTCGATCTGCTTGATGGTGACGGGATCGTCGTTGATGGCCAGAACGCAGGATCCCTCGCAAGGTGCGGGGCAGAGACGGCCGGTAAACTCCGGAAAATTGTTGGTGGCATGAAGGCGGGCGATGCCTTCGGCCCAATTGTCCCGGTAGACCAAGTCGTTCCAGTCCGGGATCAGATTGCCGAGCGGACACCCCTGGTGACAAAAGGGAACACCGCAATCCATGCACCGGGCACCCTGACTGCGGAGCGTCTCGTCGGCGATGGGGAGATAAACTTCCTTCCAATCGCGTAGCCGCTCGTCCACCGGGCGCCGTGGGGCGACGCGTCTGGGGAACTCGAAAAAACCGGTGGGCTTACCCATTTCGATCCTTAGCTTACCGGCGCTTACCCGTGCGCCCCTTCCATCACCGCCTCTTCCCAATTGAGCCCCTGCTCCTCGGCGCGCTTCATGGCCAGAAGGGCTCGTTGGTAGTCCTGCGGCGTGACCTTGACGAACTTTCCTCGATAGTGGTCCCAGAATTCCAGGATGCGCGCGCCGACCGGGCTCCCAGTATGGCGGGCATGCTTACCGACAAGCTCTTTCACTTCCTCGATATCGGCGGGCTCGACGAGAGGGCCGAGAGATACCATCTCCTGATTGCAACGCGCTTCGAAGTTGCCCGACTCATCCAAAACGTAGGCGATGCCGCCCGACATACCAGCGGCGAAGTTGCGCCCGGTGCGCCCCAGCACGATCACTCGCCCGCCGGTCATGTACTCGCAACCATGGTCGCCCACTCCCTCGACGACCGCGTGCGCCCCGCTGTTCCGAACGGCGAAACGCTCGCCCGCGACGCCTCGCAGAAACGCTTCTCCTGCCGTCGCCCCGTAGAGAACGACGTTGCCGACGAGAATGTTCACCTCGGGCGGGAACGTCGCCTGGTGGGGAGGGAAGGCGACGATCCTTCCACCCGATAGCCCTTTGGCGAAGTAGTCGTTCGAGTCTCCCTCCAGGATCAGCGTGACGCCCTTCGGAAGAAAAGCCCCGAAGCTCTGGCCCGCCGAACCCTCGAAGTGAATGCGAATCGTGCCGTCGGGAAGCCCTTCCGCTCCGTAACGCTTGGTGATCTCGTATCCCAGAATGGTACCGGTCGCCCGGTTCACGTTGCGTATGGGAAGGCGCAGCGACACCGGCTGCTTCGACTCCAGCGCCGCACGGCACTGTGGAACGAGCGTCGTCCAGTCCAGCGTCTCCTCGAGACGATGGTCTTGACGTCGAACGTTTCGGATCGGCACATCCGGCCCCACGTCCGGTTGGTAGAGGATGGGGCTGAGATCGAGACCCTGAGCCTTCCAGTGATCCACCGCCTTGCGGAGGTTGAGCTTGTCGACCCGTCCGACCATCTCCTCGAGGGTTCGAAAGCCCATACGCGACATGTACTGCCGCACTTCCTCGGCAACGAAGCGAAAGAAGTTCTCCACGAACTCCGGTTTGCCCGTGAATTTCGCGCGTAGCGCCGGATCCTGTGTAGCGATTCCCACCGGACAGGTATTGAGATGACAAACCCTCATCATGACGCAGCCCATCACCACCAGGGGCGCGGTGGCAAAGCCGAACTCCTCGGCGCCCAACAGGGCGGCGATGACGACGTCACGACCGGTCTTCATCTGACCGTCGACCTGGACCACGATACGATCGCGCAATTGGTTCTGCACCAGAACCTGCTGCGTCTCCGCGAGCCCCAACTCCCAGGGAGTGCCGGCATGCTTGATGCTGGTGATCGGAGAGGCGCCCGTGCCACCATCATGGCCGGAGATGAGCACGACGTCGGAGCGAGCCTTGGCCACGCCGGCCGCGACCGTACCCACGCCGACTTCAGAAACCAGTTTGACGTGGATGCGCGCCTCACGGTTGGCGTTCTTCAAGTCGTAAATGAGCTGAGCGATATCCTCGATGGAATAGATGTCATGGTGCGGCGGCGGTGAAATGAGGCCGACGCCCGGAGTCGAGTAACGCACCTTGGCGATCCAGGGATAAACCTTGTGACCGGGAAGCTGACCGCCCTCGCCGGGCTTGGCCCCCTGGGCTATCTTGATCTGCAAGTCGTCTGCCTGGACGAGATACTCGCTGGTGACGCCGAATCGACCCGAAGCAACCTGCTTGACGGCGCTGCGGCGGGAGTCGCCGTTGGGATCGGGGGTGTAACGAGCTGGGTCTTCTCCACCTTCCCCGGTGTTGGACTTGCCGCCCAGCCGATTCATGGCGATGGCGAGGGTCTCGTGCGCCTCCTGGCCGATGGAGCCGTAGGACATCGCGCCAGTCGCGAAGCGCCGCACGATGGATTCCACGGGCTCCACTTCTTCGATCGGCACCGGCTCGTCGGCCCATTGCATTTCGAGGAGCGAGCGAAGCGTCGCCAATTGATCGCTTTGTGCGTCGACCTTGGCGCTGTACTCCTTGAAGATCTCGAACTGACCCGAGCTCGTCGCGTGCTGCAGCTTGAAGACGGTATCGGGGTTGAACAGATGGAACTCACCATCCCGGCGCCACTGAATCTCACCGCCCGCATCGAGCTGCGGTTCCGCGACCGGCCTTTCCGGAAAGGCCTTGCGGTGCCGCGCCAGGACTTCCGCGGCGACGACATCGATGCCGACGCCTGCGATGCGCGAGGACGTGCCCGTGAAGTACCGGTCGATGAGCTCATCGCCCAAACCGACGGCTTCAAAGATCTGAGCGCCGTGATAGGACTGAACGGTCGAGATCCCCATCTTGGAAAGGACCTTCAGCACGCCCTTGTTGAGTGCCTTGATGTAGTTGTGGACGGCTTGATCCAGGTCGATGCCCTCGACGAAGCCGTCCCGCACGACATCGTCCAGTGTCTCGAATGCAAGATAGGGATTCACGGCGCTCGCGCCGTACCCGATGAGCGCGCACATGTGATGGACCAGTCGTGCCTCCCCCGTCTCGACGATGAGGGCGACTCGGGTTCGCGACCCCTCTCGAATGAGATGGTGGTGCACTGCCGCCGTGGCCAGAAGCGCCGGTATGGGCGCCAGATGGTCGGTGACGCCTCGGTCGGAGAGGTGGATGATCGAGTGACCTTGTGCGATGCCCTCGCTGGCCGCTCGACAAAGAGCGTCCAGAGCTTGGTGCAGCCTTAAATCGCCCTGACCGGCCTCGAATAGGATGGGAAGCGTGAGCGTCCGGAACCCGGGCCGTTCCAACTCCACCAGCTTGCCCAGTTCCTCGTTGGTTAGGATGGGAGTGGGAAGCTCGATTTGCCGGCACGATGCAGCAGAGGGCTCGAGCAGATTCCCTTCTCCCCCGATCGTCGTGGACACCTGGGTCACCAGCTCTTCTCGAATGGCATCGAGGGGCGGGTTGGTTACCTGCGCGAAGAGCTGCTTGAAGTAGTCGTACAGCAGTCGAGCGCGGTTGGACAGAACGGGTAGAGCGGTGTCGGAGCCCATCGAGCCCACCGGATCCTGGCCTTTTTCCGCCATGGGCTCGAGGAAGAATCGCAGATCTTCCTGCGTATAACCGAATGCCATCTGGAGCTCGCGGAGCGATCGCTGGTTCGGAACGCCCTCCCGACGCGGGGCAGGGAGGTCCGCCAGGAAAACCGAATTCTTCTTCAGCCAATCTCGATACGGGTGCATTCGCGCGTAACGGCTCTTGATCTCCGCGTCCGAGATGATGCGACCCTCCTCGGTATCCACGAGGAATATCCTTCCTGGATGGAGCCTCTCCTTCTGCAGGACGTTCTCGGGTGGAATGTCCAGAACGCCGACCTCCGAGGCCATGACCACGAGCCCCTCCGAGGTGACGTAGTAGCGTGAAGGGCGTAGTCCGTTGCGATCGAGAACCGCCCCGATCACCGAACCGTCGGTGAACGCGATCGACGCCGGTCCATCCCACGGCTCCATGAGGCCTGCGTGAAACTTGTAGAAGGCCTTGCGCTCCTCGTCCATGGACCCGTGACTAGCCCAGGGCTCGGGGATCATCATCAGGATGGCATGAGTGAGCTCGCGACCTCCCATGTACAGAAACTCGAGCACGTTGTCGAAGATCGCCGAGTCACTTCCTTCCTCTTCGATGATGGGGAGGATGCGCTCGAGCTCCGGCAAGAGCTCCGACTGGCACAATGCTTCGCGCGCCTTCATCCAATTGATGTTTCCACGGATGGTGTTGATCTCGCCATTGTGGGCCAGATAGCGATAGGGATGGGCGAGCGGCCAGGATGGAAACGTGTTCGTCGAAAAGCGCGAATGGACCAGGGCAAGCGCTGACTCCAGCTCCGGATCAACGAGGTCGGGATAGACGACCGTCAGCTGCTCGGAGGTTAGCATCCCCTTGTAAACCAGGGTCTGCGAGGAAAGGCTCGGGATATGAAAGAATTCTTTGTCGGCCAGATCCGACTTTTTCACCGCATGCTCGATACGCTTGCGGATCACGTAGAGTCGGCGTTCCACGGCCATCCGGTCGGCGAGCGCGTCCAGCCCACCGATGAACACCTGCCGGAACGAGGGTGCTCGCTCTCGCGCGCTGGGTCCGATGGGATCGAGCTCCGTCGGAACATCCCGCCACCCCAGAAGCCGACAGCCTTCCTCCCGGATGACGGTCTCGAACAAGCGCTCGCACTCTTTCGCCCGTGCCGGCTCGGGAGGGAGGAAAACGATCCCCGACCCATACTTCCCTGGCGAGGGAAGCTCCATCCCTTGCTCCCCGCAAACTCTGCGCAAGAAGCGGTCGGGCATCTGGAGGAGGATGCCCGCGCCGTCACCGGTGTTCTCCTCGCAGCCCCGGGCGCCCCGGTGGGCGAGATTGAGCAAGCCGGTCAGGGCCTGATCGACGATTCGCCTGGTTGGCCGCCCCTGGATATCCACCACGAAGCAGACACCGCAGGCATCGTGCTCGAAGGCCGGATCGTACAGTCCTTTACCGACAGGTGTAGCGGACGATTTCATCAACGGATCCTGTCTCCTGAGTGGCTCCGGCGGGCGGAGTCACTGCCTCGAGTAAACAGCCTAGTGTATTCCAGGCCCATAAGAAAAGCTTTTTTTTCTAATACATAGAATTATATTATATTATGTTATGTTATGTTATACAATACAATCTGCCTATGAACCTGGATACGCTGGATCTCTACTGCAGTATCGTGCTGCGCCAGAGCTTCTCCCGCGCCGCGGTGGAGAGCGGCGTCACCCAGGCGGCCGCGAGCCAGGCGATTCAACGTCTGGAAGACGAGCTGGGGGCACGCCTCCTGGATCGAAGCAAGCGTCCTTTCACCGTCACACCCGAGGGCGAGAAGTTCTACCGGGCCTGTCGGGAGCTGCTCGATCGATTCCAAACCGTGCGGGAAGAGATCCTCGAGGACAAGCAGAAGGTAGCCGGGACCGTGCGGGTCGCGGCTATCTACTCAGTAGGTTTGCACGACATGGGAGGAGAGATGCAGAAGTTCCGCTCCCTCTACCCCGACACGCGCGTGCGGCTCGAGTGCCTTCACCCGGAGACGGTCGTGCAGTCCGTGCTGGGCGATTTGACCGATGTCGGTATCCTTTCCTACCCGCCCGCCGATCGAGCGCTGAACGTCATACCCTTACGTGATGAAGCGATGCGTCTCGTCTGCAGCCCATCGCATCGACTCGCAAATGCCCAAACGGCTCGTACGGAGACTCTCGAACAGGAGCCATTCGTGGCGTTCGACCGAGATCTCCCCGTCCGCAAGGCCATCGACAAGGTTCTGCGGCAGTGTGGCGTGCGGACCGACATCGTCATGGAGTTCGATAACGTCGAGAGCATCAAGAAAGCGGTCGAAAACGGCGTGGGAGTGAGCATCCTCCCCAGCACGACGGTCGAGAACGAGGTGGCGATGAAGACGCTCCGCGCCCTTCCTCTGGACGTGCGCTTGGAACGTCCTATTGCGCTCATTCACCGCCGACACAAGGCGCTATCTGGTGCCGTTTCGAAGTTCATCTCGATGTTGCAGGAAAGCTACCAATCCTAAGGGCCCGGGCAAGAATAACTACCTATTCTTGCCCGGACCCTAAGAACCTCTACCGCGACTTGAGACGGATCCGCGGATCGGCTCTAATAGTCCGAGACTGGGGCCCAGCCGAATGCGTTTCGCCTTGACCATTCTTCTAATGCTCGTTTCCACCGCGGGCCTCTTTTTCGCGAGCGCTCCGCAAGACATCGAGCCCACTGCCGAACAGAAAGCCATCCAGTTTCTTGCCCGTGAGGTGCCTCGCTGGCGGGCCGAGCATGATTGTTACTCCTGCCACAACAACGGCGATGCCGCACGGGCGCTCTATCTGGCCGTGAAACAAAATTACGCGGTCCCGAGCGAGTCGTTGCGTACGACCAACGACTGGTTGGTGCGGCCCGAGCGATGGGACGATAACGGCGGCAACGGAGTGTTCGACGACCGGACCTTGGCGAGGATCCAATTCGCCAATGCGCTCTTGAGCGCGCGGCAAGCCGGTCTTAGCGGGGACCACAACGCCCTTCTTAGAGCGGGAGACCTCGTCGCCGAAGACCAGAGCTCGGACGGATCCTGGCGTCTCGACGCAAGCAACAGCATCGGCTCGCCGGCCACCTATGGAAGATTCCTGACGACCTGGGCCGCTCGACAAGTTCTGAACGCGGCCGGCTCGGAACGGTTTCAGCCCGCGATCGCCGCGGCGGATCGCTGGCTGCGACACGTAGAGGTCAAAACCGTTCTCGACGCCGCCGCCGTCTTGTTAGCCCTGGAACACGCGAGCGACGCCCAGGCTGCCGAACAGCGACATCGCTGCCTGAGTCTCATCGTGGAAGGCAGGGCACCTTCCGGTGGTTGGGGAGCCTATGTCACCTCGGCAGCCGAGCCCTTCGATACCGCCGTCGTGCTCCTGGCGCTCACCGCGTTGAGCGAGAAGCCGGAGCTAGCGAAGCCTGTGCTTGCGGAAGCCGATTTGGACGACGCCATTCGTTCGGGCAGGTCGTTTCTGCTGGAACGTCAGCTAGCCGACGGAAGCTGGCCCGAGACGACTCGACCGGCAGGCCAAGTCAGCTACGCGCAATACATCTCCACTTCCGGTTGGGCCACGTTGGCACTGCTGACAACGGAAGGGCGCCAAGGAGAACGCTGAACCCGGCGCGACCTACTCGGTGACGGTGAACGGCACGCGGTAGACTTCACGCTCGTCCGGCTGTTCCACGCGGTCGAAAACATCCACCTCGAAGAGCCCGCCGATTCGGTTCCCCGCTAGATCTTCCAGAATCGACATCGCGACGAGGTGATAGTTTCCTTCCTCCCATGGCTCATCTGGCGTGAATGCCCATCGCGTTTCGTTTTCTTCGATCTCGATTTCACCTTGAATGGGCCGACCGTCTGCGGTCTCCACACCCAAGGCGCGCGCCATCAACCCACGATCGAGGGGCTCCGGAAAATCGACCACCAACGCTTCCTGAGTCGAGAGGCTGGGAGACGCGAGGGCCCAGGTCGACGTATCGAGAGGGGTCTCGTCGGGCGGCCCGACACGGAAGGTCTTTCGATATGGCTCCCGAAGAGAATTGCCTTGCGCGTCTCTCCAACTCGCGTCGATGACCAGAGCGTACTCTTGACCCTCGCGGACGGATCGACCGAGCTGCTCGTTGGGAAGAATGCCCCTCTTGACGCGGCCGGGATCGAAGAAAACCGTATAGCGCCGCCGCTCACGATCCCAGAACTCCCCACCCAAGGGGAGAAAGGGATCGACGACCTCCTCGCCCGATGCCTCGAGTAGCTTGATGAACGGAAGCCCGTCACCCATCCGCATCGGCGCAGAGAAGTGAACGTAGAGCTTCAACTGGTTCTCGGGTAGCAAATCACTCGAGGGGTATAAGGCTTCGACGATCGTCGTCGGCACGACGTCTGGCATGGGCAGTGAAAGGATGGACTCCACGGGCTCGGCGGTCCCCTCGGAATGCTTGGTGAGAGCATTGGGATCGAATCGGACCCGGTAGCGGCGCCCGGCATCGAGCCCGAACAGGGGCGCAAAGCGCAGGCTCTCCCCCACCACCTCGTAGCGACCGAGGACGGCGGGAGTGTTCTCGCCCGGCGTCTCTTCCTCGTAGACAGAGATCCAGAGCACCCTCGACCATTCTTCGTCCGACAAAGATGCGGCGCGGAGGGCTTCAACAAGCGGGGCGGACAACCCATTCACCTCGACGAACGCGCGAGACGGGTCGTCTTCGGGAGCGAGGAGCTGCAGATCGGGGCCACCTTCGGCTGGCTGGGCGGGGGCCAAGCCACACGCGAGTGCAGTCATCGCGAGGGCCGAGGCAACCAAACCTTTCATCGTCTCATCGTCAGAACGACGCGGAACGGGCAATGCCGGCGCGGGTTCCTCACCCGCGCCGGCACGTGCTACGGCAGCTCGACGGTTTCGAGATTCAGCTCGCCCGAGTCGGTGCGCGCGGCGATGAGCACCCGAGTGTCGTCGAGCAGATCGAGCTGCTCCACTCCGGTCATCGTCGCAATGGTCTCGTAGGTAACGCCAGCTTTGTCTTCGATGTGATTGGTGATCGGGGCCTGACTGCCAAAACCGTCGGTCGGGATCTTCATGACGCCCCGGCTGGTGTTCGACATGAGCAGGTAATCCTTGCCGTCTTTCTGGTAGACGATCATATCGATGGGGCGATTGCGGTTTCCGAGCTCGGCGATCGTCGTGCCGACGACTTTCTCACCGGCTTTCAGCTCGGCGAGCGGGAATTTGACCAAAGGTGTGCAGAGATAGCCGGCCACGAGATGCGGCTCATTGTCGATCTCGTACGGCACGAAGCTGTAGACGGGAGAACGCGTCTCCCATTCCCCGTGCGAGCCGTGCCAGATCTCCACGCTGGTTCCCCCATCGATGCTCTCGAAGGGATAGCGCACCGACCGCAGCTTCGAAGTGAACTCCTCGTTGGAAAGTCCGGCGATGAACAGACGTCCCTCGGTGTAAGCCATGTCGGTGATCGACAGCATGCCCGGATCGCGACGCGCGCTCGGATCGGCCTTCGGCGGATTCGGTAGCGCCACCTTAGTGTAGGTGACGCTGTCCAACGAAATCACGTCGATCTCGCCGGCGCCGTCCACCCGGAGCAGTACCGGCTGCGCACCCGCTCCCTGGCCACGGGTGACGGAAAGAAACGCGTTCTTGGACCTAGGATCGACCGCCAGATCCATCACGGCAATCTCTCGAGGAGACGTTCCGAGCAAGGCGGCGATCTTCTGGTCGATAGCCGGGATGCTGACGATTCCCGGCGTCTTCCCGGAGGCCGCGTCGCCTAGCTCCAGTGCATAGATGGTCGCCGCTTTGATATCCGCGGCGAACAAGACCCCTTCCGGCCCGAAGGTGAGCGGTCCCCCGGACTGGAACTGCGGACCAACGTCCGGGACGGCCGTGGCCGACAAGACTGTCAAGGGCACCGTGAGGCAGACCGCGCCGAGCAATGCGCCCATTAAGAGCAGCTTACGTGACATGAATCGACTCCTTTCCCCCAAGATTAGGGGTTCTCCCTCCGTTGCCCCACCCCCGGAAACGGGTCGGGGCAAGTATTCTCCATAGATGGGATCCTCTGAAGATGTCGCGCTGTATTCTACGCCGCCCGAGTCCCTCGATCAACAACCGTTGTCGGATCGGCCCTTGCGCGCGATCGGCAATCGTACTATCTTGTGTTCTGTGTACGCTTGCACCCTATCATTAGTATTTTACTCCGGTCCACGCCTCTCCATACGGCGATCCGTCTTCATCGTCGCGGCGACGGTCGTCTTCGCCGCCCCTGCAATGGGAACGGCCGCTGAGGAGGGTGTCGCCGCGGATCCCGCCAGGCCCATCGAGATATTCGGTCCGCCGCCGCCCAGCGCTCCCGAGGTCATGGCTCGGGACGAGCTGGGGAGGGTCACCTTGCGGGCGACGCGGTTGGTTGAGCCCATCGTACTCGACGGGAAGCTGGACGATCCGGTGTACGCCCAGGTGAAGGCCGTGACCGGCTTCATCCAGCAAGAGCCTGATGACGGCGAGTTGGCTACCGAGCAGACCGAGGCCTGGATCCTCTTCGACGATCGCTATCTCTACGTCTCCGCTCGCTGCTGGGACAGTCATCCAGAGCGCATGGTAGCCAACGAGATGCGCCGGGATAACAGCGGCATCTGGCAGAACGAGAATTTCACTGTGCTCATCGACACCTTCTACGATCGCCGCAACGGCTTCTACTTCCAAACCAACCCCCTCGGTGCGCTTCGGGACCAGGCGGTCGGCGACGAGGGCCAGGCCATCAACTCCGACTGGAATACCGTCTGGGAGGCCAAGGCTTCGACGTTCGAGCAGGGCTGGATGCTTGAGATAGCCATTCCTTTCAAATCGCTGCGGTTCCAGCAAGGAGGCGCACAAGTCTGGGGCTTCAACTTGCGGCGCATCGTGACATGGAAGAACGAGCGCTCCTTCATCGCGCCGATCTCCGCCTCTTACGGTCAGACTGGGACATACCGGTTCTCCGACGCGGCCACGCTCGTGGGGCTGGAGGTAGTGGGCGCGACGCGAAATCTGGAGCTCAAGCCTTATGCGGTGTCTACTTTGACGACGGACCAGACTGCAGACGAGCCCTTTACCAATGACCCGGACGCGGACTTCGGTTTCGACGTCAAGTATGGATTGACCCAGGGTCTCATCGCCGACTTCACTTACAACACCGACTTCGCTCAGATTGAAGAGGACCAACAGCAGGTCAACCTGACCCGCTTCAACCTGCTCTTCCCCGAAAAACGCGACTTCTTTTTGGAAGGACAGTCCATTTTCAACTTCGGAGGCGTCCAGACGCTGCGCCGAGGCGGTACCGTCCGGCCCGGAGTGCGACGGACGGATCTCACTCCCATCATGTTCTTTAGCCGCCGCATCGGCCTCACCGAAGACGGTGTCGATCCGATCCGCGTCGGCGGTCGGGTAACCGGCCGGGCCGGCGCCTACCGCATCGGAGCCCTCAACATCCGGACCCGAGGCGTCGAGGATACGAAGATCCCCGCCACCAACTTCTCCGTTTTTCGGCTGCGGCGTGACCTCTTCCGCCGCAGCGACATCGGCTTGATCGCCACATACCGGAACGCCTCCCTCACCGACGGTGCCAGCTCCAACTCTCTTTTCGGTGTGGATGGAAACTTTGCCTTTTTCCAGAACCTGACCATCAACGGTTACTACGCTATGAGCCGCACGCCTCTCGCCGAAGGGGGTCTGGTGGGAACCGACGACGCCAGCTACCTGGGCAACCTCAACTACTCTTCGGATCGCTACGGGCTCATCCTGGAGCACCTCTACACGGGAGAGCATTTCCAACCGGAACTGGGTTTTCTCCGCCGAGATGCCTTTCGGCGTAGCTTCGCTCAGGGGCGATTCAGTCCTCGCCCGCGATCGATCGAGACGATCCGCCGGCTGGTGCTCCAAAGCGAGCTCGACTACATCACCGATCCCGGAGGGCGTGTCGAGACCAAGACGTTCCAAGGATTGTTCCGCATCGAGTTCGAGAGCGCCGACCTGGCTAGCGTAGAGTACAACCGCAATTTCGAATTCCTTCCCGAAGAGTTCGAGATTTCCGACGGAGTGATCCTGCCGGTCGCGGAATATCGATTTCAGGACGTGCGCCTCTCGTACGTGCTCGGCGCCCAGCGGGCGATTCCCGGCACCGTCATCTTTAGAACCGGAAGCTTCTTCAGCGGCGACCGACAAGAGCTGGCTTTCAATGGGCGCGTCGAGCTCTCCTCCAAGTTCTCACTCGAGCCGCGCATTGCGGTCAATTGGGTGGATCTCGAAGAGGGCAGCTTCACGCAACGACTGGTGAGCGCGCGGGTGAACTACACGTTTACTCCTCGGATGTTCGTCAGCAGTCTCCTCCAGTACAACTCAGGCTCGGACTCTTTTAGCTCCAGCATCCGCTTCCGTTGGGAGTACGAACCGGGAAGCGATCTCTTCGTGGTGTATAGCGAAGGGCGTGAGGATCTCTCTCTTTCGCCTTTCTTGGCCAACCGAAGCTTTGCGGTGAAGTTCACCAAGCTCTTCCGGTTCTAGTCTTGGCCTCTTCCTGGACCCTCGCACCTATGATGTTCATCCTTCCAGTCAGTAGGAGCATGCTTCGGTTAACCGGGGTTGTGGCCGTCTCGTTGCTTCTGGTGCTCCCGCAGAATGCCACCGCCACCGGAGTGGTGACATTTGCGGATGGCACGCGGCTCTCAGTCCAGGGCTACGAGTTGAAGGGCGAACTCGTCGTCATGACCACCCTGGATGGTAAGCTGCAGTCGGTTCCGCGGAGCTACGTCGATCTCGAAGCGACCGAGCGGATGAACGGGTCGGTCGAGCCGGCGGCGTCGACCCTGCCGCCGTCTCGCGAAACCGCGCCAGCTGCTTCCCCTCCCCCGTCGCTGCGAGCCTCGATTAGTCCCCCGCCTCCTCCCGCGTCCGCGACCCAGTCGGTGTCGCTCGAGCCTCCCGCGTCGCCGCCTCAATCCCCGGCCGCGGTTTCCGCATCGACGACGGCGCTCCCGTCGTTCTCCCCCCCGGCGCCTCGCGCTCCCGAAGTCATGGCGCGAGACAGCGAGGGACGCATCACGGTGCGGGCGACCCGCCTGGCCGAGCCCATCGTTCTCGACGGTAAGCTGGACGATCCGGTCTACTCTCGGGTCAAGGCTCTGACCGGTTTCATCCAGACGGAGCCGCGGGAAGGCGAGCCGGCCACCGAGGAGACTGAGGCATGGATCTTCTTCGACGACAGTAATCTTTATGTCGCCACTCGGTGCTGGGACAGTCATCCGGAGCGGATGGTGGTCAATGAGATGCGTCGAGATCATAGCGGCGTCGGCCGCAACGAGAACATCTCCGTACTGATCGACACGTTCTACGATCGCCGCAACGGCTTCCATTTCCAAGTCAATGCCCTCGGTGCGATTCGGGACCAGGCGGTCGGCGACGAAGGCCGGGCTCTCAATCTCGACTGGAACACGGTTTGGGACGCCAAGGCATCCCGGTTCGATCAGGGCTGGACCCTCGAGATAGCCATTCCCCTCAAATCGTTGCGGTTCAAGCAGGGGGGCGCGCAGGTTTGGGGTTTGAACATCCGACGCATCGTCACCTGGAAGAACGAGCGCTCCTTCCTCGCGCCGATCTCGGCGTCATACGGCACGCGAGGAGCGTACCGGTTCTCCGACGCGGCTACTCTTGTGGGGGTGGACGTGCCGGGCGCGACACGAAACCTGGAGCTGAAGCCGTATGCGGTGTCCTCGCTGACCACGGATCAAAAGGCCGATGAGCCCTTTACCAACGACCCGGACGCCGACGTCGGCTTCGACGTCAAGTATGGCTTGACCCGCGGACTCATCGCCGACTTCACCTACAACACCGACTTCGCTCAGATCGAAGAGGACCAACAGCAGGTCAATCTGACGCGCTTCAACCTGCTCTTCCCCGAAAAACGCGACTTCTTCCTCGAGGGGCAATCGATTTTCGCCTTTGGGGGCGTCCAGACCTTCCGTGGCGGCGGCTCCGCCCGCCCCGGGATCCCCCGGTCGGATCTCACTCCCATCATGTTCTTCAGCCGCCGCATCGGCCTCACCGAAGATGGTGAAGACCCCATCCGGGTCGGGGGCCGCGTCACCGGCCGGGCCGGCGGCTACCGGATTGGCGCCCTGAACATCCAGACCCGAGGCATCGCGGATACCGGGATCTCCGCCACGAACTTCTCCGTTTTCCGGCTGCGGCGGGACGTCCTCCGCCGCAGCGACATTGGCGTCATTGCCACCTATCGGAACACCTCCCTCACCGACGGTGCGAGCTCCAACTCCCTTTTCGGTGTCGACGGAAACTTTGCCCTCCATCAGAACCTGACGATCAATAGCCACTACGCGCTCACCCGCACGTCTCTGGCCGAAGGTGGATTGGTGGGAACCGACGACGCCAGCTATCGGGGCAACCTTACCTACTCTTCGGATCGCTACGGGCTCATCATGGAGCACCTCTACGTGGGGGAGCATTTCCTGCCCGAGCTGGGTTTTCTCCGCCGAGATGCCTTTCGTAGAAATTTCGCCCAGGCGCGGTTCAGTCCCCGCCCGAGCTCGATCGCGGCGATCCGCCGGCTGGTGTATCAAGGCGAGTTCGATTACATCACCGATCCCAGCGGTCGCCTCGAGACTCAACGAGCCCAAGCTCACTTCCGCATCGAGTTCGAAAACTCCAATCAGGCACGCGGGGTGTACACCAACTACTACGAGTTCCTTCCCGAAGAGTTCGAGATTTCCGACGGGGTGATCCTCCCGGTCGCGGAATATCGATTCCAGGACGTGCTCTTCCTTTACTCTCTCGGCGCTCAGACATTCCTGCCCTCCACGATGACGTTCCGCACCGGAAGCTTCTTCAGCGGCGATCGACAAGAGGTGATTTTCAACGGGCGTGTCGAATTGTCCCCCAAGTTCTCACTCGAGCCGCGCGTCGCCGTCAATTGGGTCGATCTCGAAGAGGGTAGCTTTACGCAACGACTGGTGAGCGCACGGGTGAGCTACACGTTCACCCCGCGGATGTTCGTCAGCAGTCTCGTCCAATACGACTCGGGCTCGGACTCTTTCAGCTCCAGCGTTCGCTTCCGTTGGGAGTACGAGCCGGGCAGCGATCTCTTCGTCGTCTACAGCGAAGGACGCGACGATCTCTCCTTCGATCCTTTCTTGGCCAACCGTACCTTCGCGGTGAAGTTCACCAAACTCTTCCGGTTCTAGCTCGGGACTCTTCCTAGACCGAGCCCTCCAAGATTTGTCATGGATTGTAGGCACCTGCGCACTGCATCGCTGTCGCGAAGATTCGAGGGTTATAATGGGAAAATCTTGCGCTTAATAGGGATCCTCGCCGTTCTGCTGCTTCTGCTCGCTGGGAATGCGGAAGCCGACGTCGTGGTGTTCTCGGACGGCACGCGGCTGACGGTCCAGAGCTACGAGTTGAAGGGCGATGTCGTCGTGATCACTGCTCTGGGTGGCGAGATTCAATCGGTTGCGCGTCGCTACGTCGATCTCGAGATGACCGAGCGCCTGAACGCACCGGACGAACCGGCCGCGAAACCGACCCAGTCGGCGGCGGACCGTTCGCAGGCAAACCGTTCGGCAGTGACGGGGGGCGAACCACGTGTCGCTTCGCTACGGCCCGTCCCAAACGCGCGCCCAGCGCCGCAGCCCGCCGAGTCCTCCGTATTGACCCAGACGGCCGCGGCCGCGTCGGCTTCCACAAGTACGACCATGCTGCCGTCCTTCTCCCCTCCGGCACCTCGGGCGCCAGAAGTCATCGCGCGCGACAGCGAGGGCCGCACGACGGTACGGGCAACGCGACTGGCCGAGCCTATCGTCCTCGACGGCAAGCTGGACGATCCGGTTTACTCTCAGGTGAAGGCGATCACCGGGTTCATCCAGCAAGAGCCTCAGGACGGCGAGCTGGCTACCGAACAGACCGACGTCTGGCTGCTCTTCGACGATCGCAACTTCTACGTCTCGGCGCGCTGCTGGGACAGTCACCCCGATCGCATGGTCGCGAACGAGATGCGTCGGGATAACTCCGGCATCTTTCAGAACGAGAACCTCGGGGTACTGATCGACACGTTCTACGATCGGCGGAACGGGGTTCAGTTCCAGGTCAATGCCCTCGGTGCCCTCCGGGACCAGCTGATCGGCGACGAGGGGCAGGCCAACAACGTCGACTGGAACACGGTTTGGGACGCCAAGGCCTCCATGGACGATCGGGGTTGGATCGTCGAGATAGCTATTCCCTTCAAATCGATACGGTTCAAACAGGTGGGCGCGCAGGTTTGGGGTTTAAACATGCGGCGCATCGTGACGTGGAAGAACGAGCGCTCCTTCCTGGCCCCGATATCGGCCGAATACGGAACCCGTGGGGTCTATCGGTTCTCCGATGCGGCGACGCTCGTCGGTGTCGAGGTGCCGGGCGCGTCACGAAACCTGGAGCTGAAGCCTTATGCGGTGTCCTCGCTGACGACCGATCAAACGGCCGATGAGCCCTTTACAAACGACCCCGATGCGGACGTGGGTTTCGACGTCAAATATGGATTGACCCGCGGGCTCATCGCCGATTTCACCTACAACACCGACTTCGCTCAGATCGAAGAGGACGATCAGCAAGTCAACCTGACACGCTTCAACCTGCTCTTCCCCGAGAAACGCGACTTCTTCCTGGAGGGGCAATCCATTTTCAACTTCGGCGGTGTCCAGACGTTGCGCGGAAGCGGCTCCACCCGCCCTGGAACGCGGCGGGCGGATCTCACTCCCGTGATGTTCTTCAGCCGGCGCATCGGCATCACCGAAGACGGCATCGATCCGATCCGCGTCGGTGGACGGGTGACTGGCCGGGCCGGCCCCTACCGAATCGGCGCCCTGAACATTCAAACTCGGGGGGTCGAAAACAGCGAGATTTCGGCGACTAACTTCTCCGTTTTCCGCCTGCGCCGCGACATTCTCCGACGCAGCGACATCGGCGTGATCGCCACGCATCGGAACACCTCCCCCACTGAAGGTGGCAGCTCGAATTCTCTCTTCGGTGTCGACGGAAACTTTGCCCTTCATCAGAACCTGACAATCAATAGCTACTACGCGCTCACCAGCACGCCTCGGGCCGAAGGTGGATTGGTGGGAACCGACGACGCCAGCTATCGGGGCAACCTTACCTACATTTCGGATCGCTACGGGCTCATCCTGGAGCACCTCTACGTGGGGGAGCATTTCCTGCCCGAGCTGGGTTTTCTCAAACGCGACGCCTTTCGTAGAAATTTCGCCCAGGCGCGGTTCAGTCCCCGCCCGAGCTCGATCGCGGCGATCCGCCGGCTGGTGTATCAAGGCGAGTTCGATTACATCACCGATCCCAGCGGTCGCCTGGAGAGCCAACGAGCCGAAGGCCATTTCCGCATCGAGTTCGAGAATTCCGATCAGGCACGGGTGGTGTACACCAACTACTACGAGTTCCTTCCCGAAGAGTTCGAGATTTCAGATGGAGTGATCCTTCCGGTCGCGGAATATCGATTCCAGGACGTGCTGTTCCTTTACTCTCTCGGTCCCCAGACATTCCTGCCCTCTACCATGACCTTCCGCACCGGAAGCTTCTTCAGCGGCGACCGACAAGAGGTGACCTTCAACGGCCGCGTCGAATTGTCCTCCAAGTTCTCAATCGAACCGCGGGTTGCGATCAACTGGGTGGATCTAGCCGAGGGTAGCTTCACGCAACGACTGGTAAGAGCTCGGGTGAACTACACGTTTACCCCGCGGATGTTCGTCAGCAGTCTTATCCAATACAACTCGGGCGCGGACTCCGTGAGCGCGAGCGTCCGCTTCCGTTGGGAGTACGAGCCGGGAAGCGATCTCTTCGTGGTGTACAGCGAAGGTCGGGACGAGCTTTCCGGAGAACCCTTCCTGGCCAACCGCACGTTCGCGGTGAAGTTCACCAAACTCTTCCGCTTCTAGCTCGGGACTCTTCCTAAACCGAGCCTCCAAGAAGAAAAAATGTGAGTTATAATGGAAAGATGTTGCGTTTTAATGGGAATGCTCGCCGTCCTGCTGCTTCTGCTGGCTGGGAATGCGGAAGCCGACGTCGTGGTGTTCTCGGACGGGACGAAGTTGCCGGTCCAGAGCTACGAGTTGAAGGACGATCTCGTTCTGATCACCACTCTGGATGGCAAGATTCAATCGGTTGCGGGTCGCCACGTCGATCTCGAGACGACCGCGCGCCTGAACGGCTCGAGACAATCTCAACCGGCTCAACCGGCTCAATCGGCGCCACCGGTAGCAGCCGATTCCATCGCGCCCCCTACTCCTTCTCCCGCCAGTGGGAACGGGGGGGTGCCGTCCAATCCGCCTTCACTACCTCATCAACCGGAAACAACAGCTCCCCGACAGGCAGCCGTGCCCACCTCAACCGGTGCTCTCCCGGTCTTCTCGCCGCCCGCGCCGCGCGCGCCCGAGGTGATCGCGCGGAGCTCCGAGGGACGCATCACGGTGCGAGCGACGCGACTGGTCGAGCCCATCGTTCTCGACGGCAAACTGGACGATCCGGTCTACTCGAGGGTGAAACCGGTCAACGGCTTCATCCAGCAAGAGCCACTCGAAGGAGAGCCGGCCACCGAGGACAGTGACGCTTGGATCTTCTTCGACGACGCCAACTTCTACATCGCCGTCCGCTGTTGGGACAGCCATCCGGAGCGGATGGTGGCCAACGAAATGCGGCGCGACCATCGCAACATCCGCCAAAACGAGAACTTCACGATAACGATCGACACCGATTACGACCTGCGCAACGGCTTCTACTTCGCCACCAATCCCCTCGGTGCCCTTCGGGATCAGTCGGTCGGCGACGAGGGCCAGAACAACAACCTGGACTGGAACACTGTCTGGGATCTCAAAGCCTCCATGGACGATCGGGGTTGGGTGTTCGAGATGGCCGTTCCGTTCAAATCGCTGCGGTTCAAGCAATCCGGCCCCCAGGTCTGGAGTTTCAATCTGCGGCGCAACGTGAAGTGGAAGAACGAGACATCCTACCTCGCGCCCATCGCCGCTTCCCATGGAGGGCAGGGTCCGTTCCAATTCGCCCAGGCGGCTACGCTGGTCGGGGTCGAAGTCCCGGGCTCGAACCGGAACCTCGAGCTCAAGCCATATGCCCTGTCCTCGCTCACCACGGATCAGAAGGCCGATGAGCCCTTTTCCAACGACCCCGACGCCGATTTCGGCTTCGACGTCAAGTATGGTCTGACCAGCGGGCTCATCGGAGACTTCACCTACAACACCGATTTCGCTCAGGTCGAGGAGGATCAGCAACAAATCAATTTGACGCGCTTCAGCCTGTTCTTCCCCGAGAAACGAGAGTTTTTCCTCGAGGGCCAGTCGATTTTCGCGTTTGGAGGAGCCTCGGCCAGGTGGTTCGGCGGTGGTCTCACCCCCATCCTGTTCTTCAGCCGCCGCATCGGCCTGACCCAAGACGGTGAGGATCCCATCCGGGTGGGGGGCCGTGTCACAGGCCGCGCCGGCAAATTCCGCATGGGCGCCTTGAACATCCAAACCCGCGGGGTGGAGAACAATGACTTGATCCCTGCTACTAACTTCTCCGTATTCAGAGTACGGCGCGACTTCCTTCGACGCAGCGACATCGGCGCGATCGCCACCTACCGGAATACCTCTCTCAACGAAGGGGCGGGCTCCAACGGTGTCTTCGGCTTCGACGGGAACTTCGCCTTTTATCAGAACCTGCGACTCAATGCTTACTACGCCATGAGCCGAACCACATTGGATGGGGGGGGAACCACCGGGGACGATAACTCGAGCTACACCGGCAAGCTCGATTACGGCGGAGACCGCTACGGGCTCGTTCTGGAGCATCTCTACGTAGGCGAGGACTTCCGGCCGGAGCTCGGGTTTCTCAGGCGAGAAGCCTTTCAGCGCAACTTCTCTCAGGGTCGTTTCAGTCCCCGCCCGCGTTCCATCGAGGCGATTCGTCGGTTCGTGTGGCAGGCTGACGTCGATCGCATCACCGACACCGGAGGTCGCCTCGAGACCCGGACCCTCCAGGGGCAGTTCCGCATCGACTTCGAGAACTCCGACCGGGCGCGGGTGGAGTACAACGACACCTTCGAGTTCCTTCCCGATGAGTTCGAGATCTCGGACGGCGTGATCCTTCCCGTCGGCGAGTACCGCTTTCAGGACGTTAACTTCGCGTACACGTTCGGCGCACAACGATGGCTGCCCTCGACGATTAGCTACCGCACCGGGAGCTTCTGGAGCGGCGACCGGGACGCCCTGAGCTTCAACGGCCGCGTCGAGATCTCTCCAAAGTTCTCCGTCGAGCCACGCCTGTCGCTCAACTGGGTGGACTTGCCGGAAGGGAATTTCAATACCCGCCTGGTCAGCGCCCGGGTGAACTACACGTTCAGCCCGCGGATGTTCCTGAGCAGCTTCATCCAGTACAACTCTAGCTCCGACTCCTTGAGCTCCAGCGTTCGCTTTCGTTGGGAATACGAGCCGGGAAGCGATCTCTTCGTCGTCTACAGCGAAGGACGCGACGATCTCTCCTTGACTCCTTTCTTGGCCAACCGCACTTTTGCGGTGAAGTTCACCAAGCTCTTCCGGTTCTAAGTCTTAGGCTCTTTCCAGACTGAGGCGGCCTTCCTTTTTCCGGTCACCGTGAAACAAACCGACGAACGGGCGCGTCTTAGAATTAGAGGTTCCATGAAGGCGGGGGTGTGCGCGACTGCCAAGGTTTCGAGCGCTTGGGGCTGGCCTTGGAGGAAGATCATCGTCGACGCCTCGCCCAGGAACCATGATAGTAATGAATTGTAAGGAATATGCCGGGCGAGCGTTCGCCGGCAGCGGCCACCCTATAATTGGAAACGTGAAACTCTCGATCGGCGTGGTCGCAGTCCTAGTGCTGTTCCTCCCCTGGAACGCCACCGCTGCCGAGATCGTGGCGTTTGCCGACGGCACGCGGCTGACCGTTCAGAGTTACGAGTTGAAGGACGGTCTGGTCGTGATGACGACCCTCAACGGCAAGCTTCAGTCCGTTCCGCGCAGCTACGTCGATCTCGAAATCACCGAGCGGCTGAACTCGTCCGGACAACAGCAAGTGGCGCTCCCGGCGCGACTTGCGCCACCGTTAGCAGCCCCGCCACCGCCGCCTGCATCTTCCGGCGGTAACGGGAGGACGGCGTCCAACCCGCCTGCACTGCCTCATGAGTCGACAACGACCGCTCTGTCGCAGGCGTCCAGGCCAGTCTCAACCGGTTCTGGCGGTTCTGGCGGTTCTCTGCCGTCCTTTGCCCCTCCGGTGCCGCGTGCTCCCGAGGTGATGACGCGTGACTCCGAGGGACGCATCACGTTGCGGGCGACCCGCCTCGCCGAGCCCATCGTTCTCGACGGCAAGCTGGACGATCCGGCCTACTCGAGAGTCAAGTCAGTCAGCGGCTTCATCGAGCAAGAACCGGACGAAGGCGAGCCCGCCAGCGAAGAAACCGAGGTGTGGATCTTCTTCGACGATCGGAATTTCTACGTCGGCGTCCGGAGCTGGGACAGCCATCCGGAGCGGATGATCGCCAACGAGATGCGGCGCGACCATAACAACATCACCCGAAACGAGCACATCGTGATGGTGGTGGACACGGATTACGACCGGCGCAATGGCTTCTACTTTGCGGTCAATGCCATCGGTGCTCTTCGGGACCAATCGGTCGGAGACGAGGGCCAGAGCAACAACACCGACTGGAATACGGTTTGGGACGCCAAGGCCTCCCTATTCGATCAGGGTTGGATGGTCGAGATGGCCATTCCCTTCAAATCGCTGCGGTTCAAGCAATCCGGCCCACAGGTCTGGAGTATCAACCTACGGCGCGTCGTAGCCTGGAAGAACGAGACCTCCTTTCTCGCACCGATCGCCGTCGCCCATTCCCGGTGGGGGGTGTATCGGTTCTCGGATGCGGCCACGCTGGTCGGGGTCGAGGTCCCGGGCTCGAACCGGAACCTCGAGCTCAAGCCATATGCCCTGTCCTCACTGACGACAAATCAGAAGGCCGATGAGCCCTTTTCGAACGACCCCGACGCCGATTTCGGCTTCGACGTCAAGTATGGTCTGACCAGCGGGCTCATCGGAGACTTCACCTACAACACCGATTTCGCTCAGGTCGAGGAGGATCAGCAACAAATCAATTTGACGCGCTTCAGCCTGTTCTTCCCCGAGAAACGAGAGTTTTTCCTCGAGGGCCAGTCGATTTTCGCGTTTGGAGGAGCCTCGGCCAGGTGGTTCGGCGGTGGTCTCACCCCCATCCTGTTCTTCAGCCGCCGCATCGGCCTGACCCAAGACGGTGAGGATCCCATCCGGGTGGGGGGCCGTGTCACAGGCCGCGCCGGCAAATTCCGCATGGGCGCCTTGAACATCCAAACCCGCGGGGTGGAGAACAATGACTTGATCCCTGCTACTAACTTCTCCGTATTCAGAGTACGGCGCGACTTCCTTCGACGCAGCGACATCGGCGCGATCGCCACCTACCGGAATACCTCTCTCAACGAAGGGGCGGGCTCCAACGGTGTCTTCGGCTTCGACGGGAATTTCGCCTTTTTCGAGAGCCTGCAACTGAATAGCTACTACGCGGTAAGCCACACGGCTTTGGATCAGGGAGGCACACCTGGGGACGACAACGCAAGCTACACCGGCAAGCTCGATTACGGCGGAGACCGCTACGGGCTCGTTCTGGAGCATCTCTACGTAGGCGAGGACTTCCAGCCGGAGCTCGGGTTTCTCAGGCGAGAAGCCTTTCGGCGCAACTTCTCTCAGGGTCGTTTCAGTCCCCGCCCGCGTTCCATCGAGGCGATTCGTCGGTTCGTGTGGCAGGCTGACGTCGATCGCATCACCGACACCGGAGGTCGCCTCGAGACCCGGACCCTCCAGGGGCAGTTCCGCATCGACTTCGAGAACTCCGACCGGGCGCGGGTGGAGTACAACGACACCTTCGAGTTCCTTCCCGATGAGTTCGAGATCTCGGACGGCGTGATCCTTCCCGTCGGCGAGTACCGCTTTCAGGACGTTAACTTCGCGTACACGTTCGGCGCACAACGATGGCTGCCCTCGACGATTAGCTACCGCACCGGGAGCTTCTGGAGCGGCGACCGGGACGCCCTGGGCTTCAACGGCCGCGTCGAGATCTCTCCAAAGTTCTCCATCGAGCCGCGCCTGTCGCTCAACTGGGTGGACTTGCCGGAAGGGAATTTCAATACCCGCCTGGTCAGCGCCCGGGTGAACTACACGTTCAGCCCGCGGATGTTCCTGAGCAGCTTCATCCAGTACAACTCTAGCTCCGACTCCTTGAGCTCCAGCGTTCGCTTCCGTTGGGAGTACGAACCGGGAAGCGATCTCTTCGTCGTCTACAGCGAAGGACGCGAGGATCTGTCCTTGACTCCTTTCTTGGCCAACCGTACCTTCGCGGTGAAGTTCACCAAGCTCTTTCGGTTCTGAGTCTTAGGCTCTTCCCAATCCAAGTTTTCGAACGTTTCGCATCGGTCGCCCGGAACACCATGATAGTAATGAATTGTAAGGAATGTGCCGGGCGAGCGTTCGCCGGCAGCGGCCACCCTATAATTGGAAACATGCAACTCCTGATCGGCGTGGTCGCAGTCCTGGTGCTGCTCCTTCCCTGGAACGCCGCCGCTGCCGAGATCGTGGCGTTTGCAGATGGCTCGCACGTATCGGTCCAGGGCTACGAGTTGAAGGGCAATCTGGTCGTGATGACCACCCTGGATGGCAAGCTGCGATCGGTGCCTCTCAGCCTCGTCGATCTCGAGACAACGGAACGCTTGAACCGGACTCGAGAGCCGATCGTGAAGCCACCCCCGGACGCTTCGGTGACGGGAGGCGAGCCACGGGTGGCCTCTCTGCGTCCCGCGACACCAAGCCCGTCGCCGCCGGGCCAGCCGGCTCAGCGAACCGAAACACCGGGGACGACCGCTTCAGCGTCAACGGATATCAGAACGCTCCCGACTTTTTCCCCTCCCGCGCCGCGTGCTCCCGAGGTGATGACGCGTGACTCCGAGGGGCGCATCACGTTGCGAGCAACCCGCGTGGTCGAGCCCATCGTTCTCGACGGCAAGCTGGACGATCCGGCTTACGCGAGAGTGAAATCTGTGACTGGCTTCATCCAGCAAGAACCGGATGAAGGCGAGCCAGCCAGCGAGGAGACCGAGGCGTGGATCTTCTTCGACGATCGCAACTTCTACGTCTCCGTCCGGTGCTGGGACAGCCATCCGGAGCGGATGATCGCCAACGAGATGCGTCGGGACCATAACAACATCCGCCTAAACGAGAACATGGTGCTGGTGATCGACACGGATTACGATCGCCGCAACGGCTTCTACTTCGGGGTCTCGGCCCTTGCCGCCCTTCGGGACATGTCGATCGGAGACGAGGGCCAGAGCAACAACGTCGACTGGAATACCGTGTGGGACGCCAAGTCCTCGATGGACGATCAGGGTTGGATGGTCGAGATAGCCATTCCCTTCAAATCGCTGCGGTTCAAGCAATCCGGCCCACAGGTGTGGAGTATCAACCTACGGCGAACGGTGGCCTGGAAAAACGAGATGCACCACATCGCGCCGATCGCCAACGCTCATTCTGGGCCGGGGGTGTATCGGTTCTCGGATGCGGCGACGCTCGTTGGGGTCGAAGTCCCAGGTTCGAACCGGAACCTTGAGCTCAAGCCGTATGCCCTGTCCTCGCTGACGACGAATCAGAAGGCCGATGAGCCCTTTTCCAACGACCCCGACGCCGATTTCGGCTTCGACGTCAAGTATAGCTTGACCAGCGGACTGATTGGGGACTTCACCTACAACACCGATTTCGCTCAGGTCGAGGAAGACGCGCAACAGATCAACCTGACGCGCTTCAGCCTGTTCTTCCCCGAGAAACGAGATTTCTTCCTCGAGGGGCAGTCGGTCTTCGCGTTTGGAGGAGCCGCGACCCGGGGATTTCGGGGCGGACTCACGCCCATCATGTTCTTCAGCCGCCGCATCGGCCTGACCGAAGACGGTGAGGATCCCATCCGGGTGGGGGGCCGCGTCACCGGCCGCGCCGGTCACTACCGTATTGGCGCCTTGAACATCCAAACGCGAGGTGTCGAAGAAGACCCCCTGATCCCCGCCACGAACTTCTCCGTGTTGCGAGTGAGGCGCGACTTCCTCCAACGCAGTGACATCGGCGTGATCGCCACGTACCGGAACAGCTCTTTCACCGAAGGGGCGGGATCCAACGGCGTCTTCGGCTTCGACGGGAACTTCGCGTTTTTCGAGGCCCTGCAACTGAACAGCTACTATGCAGTGAGCGACACGCCTCTGGATCAGGGAGGCACCACCGGGGACAACAACTCCAGCTATCTTGGCAAGCTCGATTACGGCGGCGACCGGTACGGGCTCATCCTCGAGCACCTCTACGTGGGTAAAGAGTTCCAGCCGGAGCTAGGGTTTCTCAGGCGGGAAGCCTTTCGGCGGAACTTCGTTCAGGGCCGCTTCAGTCCTCGACCGCGTTCCATCGAGGCCATTCGCCGGTTCGTGTGGCAGGCTGACGTCGATCGCATCACCGACACCGGAGGTCGCCTCGAGACCCGGAGGGCCACGGCGCACTTCCGTATCGAGCTCGACAACTCCGACCGGGCGACCGTGCAGTACACCAACTACTTCGAGTTCCTTCCAGAGGAGTTCGAGATCTCCGATGGCGTGATCCTTCCCATCGGGGAGTACCGCTACCAGGACGTGCGCTTCTCCTATAACTTTGGCCAGCAGCAACCGCTGCCCGGGACCATCAGCTACCAGAAGGGAAGCTTCTGGAGTGGCGACCGGGACGCTCTGAGCTTCAACGGCCGTGTCGAGATCTCCCCAAAATTCTCCATCGAGCCGCGCCTCTCGCTCAATTGGGTGGACTTGCCGGAAGGAGATTTCGATACCCGCCTCGTCAGCGCCCGCGTCAACTACACGTTCAGCCCGCGGATGGTCGTCAGCAGCTTCATTCAGTACAATTCTCGCTCCGACTCGGTAAGCTCCAGCGTCCGCTTTCGATGGGAGTACGAGCCGGGAAGCGATCTCTTCGTCGTTTACAGTGAAGGACGCGAGGATCTCTCCTTGACTCCTTTTTTGGCCAACCGCACCTTCGCGGTGAAGTTCACCAAACTCTTCCGGTTCTAGCTTCGCGATTCTTCGTAGACCGGCCCCTCAAAATTGTCATGGATTGTAGGCACCTGCGCACTGCATCGCCGTCGCAAAGATGCGAGGGTTATAATGGCAAGGTGCGCTTAGTGGGAATCCTCACCGTTCTGCTGCTTCTGCGCGCTGAGAACGCTGCCGCCGACGTCGTGATCTTTATGGATGGGTCGCGTCTGTCGGTGCAGAGCTACCGGCTTGAAGGCGAGCTGCTCGTCATGACGATGATGGATGGTGAGCTTCGCTCGGTGCCGCGCAGCTCGGTCGATCTCGAAACCACCGAGAGGCTGAATGGCGCGGGGCAGCCTCAATCCGCGCTACCACCGGTAGCAGACGTACCGCCGCCCGCCACGCCGCCCGCCGATGAAAACGGCGGGACGGCATTCAATCTACCAGCGCTGTCTCATGAGCCGGCAACGACCGCTCCCTCGGAGGAGGCCGCGCCAACCTCGACCGGTTCTCTCCCCGCCTTTTCCCCGCCCGCGCCGCGTGCTCCCGAGGTGATGGCGCGTGACTCCGAGGGACGCATCACGTTGCGGGCGACCCGCCTGGCCGAGCCCATCGTTCTCGACGGCAAGCTTGACGATCCAATTTACTCGAGAGTCAAGTCAGTCAGCGGCTTCATCCAGCAAGAACCGGATGAAGGCGAGCCAGCCAGCGAGGAGACCGAGGCGTGGATCTTCTTCGACGATCGCAACTTCTACGTCTCCGTCCGGTGCTGGGACAGCCATCCGGAGCGGATGATCGCCAACGAAATGCGGCGCGACCATAACAACATCTTTCGAAACGAGAGCATCGTTCTGGTGCTTGACACGGACTACGATCGCCGCAACGGCTTCTACTTCGCCACCAATCCCCTCGGTGCCCTTCGGGACCAGTCGGTTGGCGACGAAGGCCAGAACAACAACGCCGACTGGAACACCGTCTGGGATGTCGGGGCCTCCATGGATGATCGCGGTTGGGTGTTCGAGATGGCCGTTCCCTTCAAATCGCTGCGGTTCAAGAATATCGGCCCGCAAGTTTGGAGTTTCAACTTGCGGCGCATCGTGGCCTGGAAGAACGAGCGGACCTTCCTCGCGCCGATCGCCGCCGCCCATTCCATGTCGGGGGTGTTTCGGTTCTCGGATGCGGCCACGCTCGTCGGGGTCGAGGTCCCGGGCTCGAATCGAAACCTTGAGCTCAAGCCGTATGCCTTGTCCTCGCTGACGACGAATCAGAAGGCCGATGAGCCTTTTTCGAACGATCCCAACGCGGATGTCGGCTTCGACGTCAAGTACGGTCTGACCAGCGGTCTCATCGGGGACTTCACCTACAATACCGATTTCGCTCAGGTCGAGGAAGATCAGCAACAGATCAACCTGACACGCTTCAGCCTGTTCTTCCCCGAGAAACGAGATTTCTTCCTCGAGAGCCAGTCGATCTTCGCGTTTGGAGGAGCCGCGACCCGGGGATTTCGGGGCGGACTCACGCCCATCATGTTCTTCAGCCGCCGCATCGGCCTGACCGAAGACGGTGAGGATCCCATCCGGGTGGGGGGCCGCGTCACCGGCCGCGCCGGTCACTACCGTATTGGCGCCTTGAACATCCAAACGCGAGGTGTCGAAGAAGACCCCCTGATCCCCGCCACGAACTTCTCCGTGTTGCGAGTGAGGCGCGACTTCCTCCAACGCAGTGACATCGGCGTGATCGCCACGTACCGGAACAGCTCTTTCACCGAAGGGGCGGGATCCAACGGCGTCTTCGGCTTCGACGGGAACTTCGCGTTTTTCGAGGCCCTGCAACTGAACAGCTACTATGCAGTGAGCGACACGCCTCTGGATCAGGGAGGCACCACCGGGGACAACAACTCCAGCTATCTTGGCAAGCTCGATTACGGCGGCGACCGGTACGGGCTCATCCTCGAGCACCTCTACGTGGGAGAGGATTTCCAGCCAGAGCTGGGTTTTCTCCGACGCGAAGCCTTTCGGCGGAACTTCGTTCAGGGCCGCTTTAGTCCTCGACCGCGTTCCATCGAGGCCATTCGCCGGTTCGTGTGGCAGGCTGACGTCGATCGCATCACCGACACCGGAGGTCGCCTCGAGACCCGGAGGGCCACGGCGCACTTCCGTATCGAGCTCGACAACTCCGACCGGGCGACCGTGCAGTACAACGACATCTTCGAGTTTCTTCCCGAAGAGTTCGAGATCTCCGATGGCGTGATCCTTCCCATCGGGGAGTACCGCTACCAGGACGTGCGCTTCTCCTATAACTTTGGCCAGCAGCAACCGCTGCCCGGGACCATCAGCTACCAGAAGGGAAGCTTCTGGAGTGGCGACCGGGACGCTCTGAGCTTCAACGGCCGTGTCGAGATCTCCCCAAAATTCTCCATCGAGCCGCGCCTCTCGCTCAATTGGGTGGACTTGCCGGAAGGAGATTTCGATACCCGCCTCGTCAGCGCCCGCGTCAACTACACGTTCAGCCCGCGGATGGTCGTCAGCAGCTTCATTCAGTACAATTCTCGCTCCGACTCGGTAAGCTCCAGCGTCCGCTTTCGATGGGAGTACGAGCCGGGAAGCGATCTCTTCGTCGTTTACAGTGAAGGACGCGAGGATCTCTCCTTGACTCCTTTTTTGGCCAACCGCACCTTCGCGGTGAAGTTCACCAAACTCTTCCGGTTCTAGCTTCGCGATTCTTCGTAGACCGGCCCCTCAAAATTGTCATGGATTGTAGGCACCTGCGCACTGCATCGCCGTCGCAAAGATGCGAGGGTTATAATGGCAAGGTGCGCTTAGTGGGAATCCTCACCGTTCTGCTGCTTCTGCGCGCTGAGAACGCTGCCGCCGACGTCGTGATCTTTATGGATGGGTCGCGTCTGTCGGTGCAGAGCTACCGGCTTGAAGGCGAGCTGCTCGTCATGACGATGATGGATGGTGAGCTTCGCTCGGTGCCGCGCAGCTCGGTCGATCTCGAAACCACCGAGAGGCTGAATGGCGCGGGGCAGCCTCAATCCGCGCTACCACCGGTAGCAGACGTACCGCCGCCCGCCACGCCGCCCGCCGATGAAAACGGCGGGACGGCATTCAATCTACCAGCGCTGTCTCATGAGCCGGCAACGACCGCTCCCTCGGAGGAGGCCGCGCCAACCTCGACCGGTTCTCTCCCCGCCTTTTCCCCGCCCGCGCCGCGTGCTCCCGAGGTGATGGCGCGTGACTCCGAGGGACGCATCACGTTGCGGGCGACCCGCCTGGCCGAGCCCATCGTTCTCGACGGCAAGCTTGACGATCCAATTTACTCGAGAGTCAAGTCAGTCAGCGGCTTCATCCAGCAAGAACCGGATGAAGGCGAGCCAGCCAGCGAGGAGACCGAGGCGTGGATCTTCTTCGACGATCGCAACTTCTACGTCTCCGTCCGGTGCTGGGACAGCCATCCGGAGCGGATGATCGCCAACGAAATGCGGCGCGACCATAACAACATCTTTCGAAACGAGAGCATCGTTCTGGTGCTTGACACGGACTACGATCGCCGCAACGGCTTCTACTTCGCCACCAATCCCCTCGGTGCCCTTCGGGACCAGTCGGTTGGCGACGAAGGCCAGAACAACAACGCCGACTGGAACACCGTCTGGGATGTCGGGGCCTCCATGGATGATCGCGGTTGGGTGTTCGAGATGGCCGTTCCCTTCAAATCGCTGCGGTTCAAGAATGTCGGCCCGCAAGTTTGGAGTTTCAACTTGCGGCGCATCGTGGCCTGGAAGAACGAGCGGACCTTCCTCGCGCCGATCGCCGCCGCCCATTCCATGTCGGGGGTGTTTCGGTTCTCGGATGCGGCCACGCTCGTCGGGGTCGAGGTCCCGGGCTCGAATCGAAACCTTGAGCTCAAGCCGTATGCCTTGTCCTCGCTGACGACGAATCAGAAGGCCGATGAGCCTTTTTCGAACGATCCCAACGCGGATGTCGGCTTCGACGTCAAGTACGGTCTGACCAGCGGTCTCATCGGGGACTTCACCTACAATACCGATTTCGCTCAGGTCGAGGAAGATCAGCAACAGATCAACCTGACACGCTTCAGCCTGTTCTTCCCCGAGAAACGAGATTTCTTCCTCGAGAGCCAGTCGATCTTCGCGTTTGGAGGAGCCGCGACCCGGGGATTTCGGGGCGGACTCACGCCCATCATGTTCTTCAGCCGCCGCATCGGCCTGACCGAAGACGGTGAGGATCCCATCCGGGTGGGGGGCCGCGTCACCGGCCGCGCCGGTCACTACCGTATTGGCGCCTTGAACATCCAAACGCAAGGTGTCGAAGAAGACCCCCTGATCCCCGCCACGAACTTCTCCGTGTTGCGAGTGAGGCGCGACTTCCTCCAACGCAGTGACATCGGCGTGATCGCCACGTACCGGAACAGCTCTTTCACCGAAGGGGCGGGATCCAACGGCGTCTTCGGCTTCGACGGGAACTTCGCGTTTTTCGAGGCCCTGCAACTGAACAGCTACTATGCAGTGAGCGACACGCCTCTGGATCAGGGAGGCACCACCGGGGACAACAACTCCAGCTATCTTGGCAAGCTCGATTACGGCGGCGACCGGTACGGGCTCATCCTCGAGCACCTCTACGTGGGAGAGGATTTCCAGCCAGAGCTGGGTTTTCTCCGACGCGAAGCCTTTCGGCGGAACTTCGTTCAGGGCCGCTTTAGTCCTCGACCGCGTTCCATCGAGGCCATTCGCCGGTTCGTGTGGCAGGCTGACGTCGATCGCATCACCGACACCGGAGGTCGCCTCGAGACCCGAAACGTCCAGGGGCAGTTCAGCATCGAGTTCGACAACTCCGACCGGTTGCGCGTGCAGTACAACGACATCTTCGAGTTTCTTCCCGAAGAGTTCGAGATCTCCGATGACGTGATTCTTCCCGTGGGCGAGTATCGCTTCCAGGATCTTGAATTCGCATACACGTTCGGCCCCCAACGACCGCTGCCCTCGACGATCCGTTACCAGACGGGGGGCTTTTGGAGCGGCAACCTGGACACTCTGAGCTTCAACGGCCGTGTCGAGATCTCCCCAAAATTCTCCATCGAGCCGCGCCTCTCGCTCAACTGGGTGGACTTGCCGGAAGGGGACTTCAATACCCGCCTCGTCAGCGCCCGGGTGAACTACACCTTTAGCCCGCGGATGTTCGTCAGCAGCTTCATTCAGTACAACTCTAGCCGCGGCTCGGTAAGCTCCAGCATTCGCTTTCGATGGGAGTACGAGCCGGGAAGCGATCTCTTCGTCGTCTATAGTGAAGGACGCGAGGATCTGTCCTTGACTCCTTTCTTGGCCAACCGCACCTTCGCGGTGAAGTTTACCAAGCTTTTCCGCTTCTAGACCGTAGACAGTGTTATCCGCAGTCCGTCTGACCACGGGGCTCTGCGTCGTTCTTTGCGCCTCTCAAGCGGTCGCGGACAACTGGCCGCAGTGGAGAGGTCCCGAGGCAACCGGCGTCTCTAGGGAAGAGAGTCTGCCGGTTCGTTGGACCGCCGAAGACAACGTCGCGTGGAAAACTCCGCTCGAGGGACTCGGCACGTCGTCACCCGTTGTGTGGGAGGACAAGGTATTCCTCACTTCTCAGATGGGTGTAGGGCCGATCGACCGCCGGGGCGCACAGTTCCCCGGAGCCCCTTTCGCTCGAGACTATCGACGTGACGACGACGAAGTCCAGTTTGTCGTCTACGCGTTCGACCGATCCGACGGGGTCTTGCTGTGGCGTTACGAGCTCGCTGCCGAAGGGGATCTGCCTGCCGTTCACTACAAGCATAGTCTGGCTAGCCCGAGCTGCGTCACCGACGGGGAATCAGTCTATGCCTGGGTGGGAACCGGCCAGCTCGTCGCTTTGAGCATGGAAGGCGAATTGCTGTGGCAACGTCATCTCGGTCAGGAGTACGCACCCTTCGACGTGCTGTGGGGACACGGAAGCTCTCCGGCACTCTACGAGAATCTTCTCTACCTGCTCTGCGATCACCCGGCCGGTGCCTATCTGCTCGCCTTGGACAAACGGACCGGAAAGGAGATTTGGAAGGTCGAGCGGGGTTCCGGCCTTCGCTCGTACTCCACGCCGTTCATTCTGAGAAGCGCCGATGGCGACGAGCTCATCGTCAACTCCAGTCATCGCATCGAGAGCTTCGACCCCAAGACCGGCGAGCTCCTTTGGTACGCCGGCGAGCCGACCCCACTCGCCATCCCGATGCCCGTCGCGCACGAGGGAATCCTCTACGCCAGCCGCGGCTACTCGAGTGGACCCTATGCATCCATCCGCGGCGGGGGGCGAGGGGACGTTTCCGGAAGTCACATCCGGTGGCGCTTTCCCACCGGAGCTCCCTACGTATCTTCCCTTCTGTACTACCAGGGCCTGGTTTACATGGCCAACGAGAACGGCATCGTGACCGCCATCGACGCGGAGACCGGCGGCCTCATCTGGAGAGAGAGGTTGGGCGGCGTCTTTACCGCCTCACCCATCGCGGCCGACGGAGAGATCTACCTTCTTGGAGAAAGTGGCAAGACCGTCGTTCTCGAGGCGGGACGCACGTTTCGAATCGTTGCAGAAAACGCGCTCAGCGAACGGAGCCTGGCGTCGCCGGCCATCTCCGAAGGGCAGATCTTCATCCGTACCGACCAGCACTTATTCTGCATCGGAGAACGCCCTCGATGAGAGCGTGGCCCTCCCCGCTGGCTTTGCTTAGCGGTGGCCCGAATGGCAGTATGAAGTCGTGGTTCCCAGGTTGACGGGTTTTCGTTCGCGGGGCGGCTGGGCCGGCCTGGCGATCGCCCTCCTACTCCTGGCGCTGCCCCTGGCTCTCCGCGGACAGGGCCGGAGTCGTCGGAATTCGGAATCCCCCTCGGCCACCGTGGCCTACCAAGGCCATTTCGCCTTCACCCGCATCCGTTACGGTTCACTGGGGGACGCGTGGGGTTTTCGGTGGGGCGGGTCGCGCTGGGCCCATGACTACCCACGAGCCGATCGTCACTTGTCCACGATGCTCGCGGAGCTGACCACCATCAGCGTCAACGAAGAGGGCACGAACGTCTTCCATCTCGACGACCCGGAGCTCTTCAAACGCCCCCTCGCCTACGTCTCCGAGCCCGGCTTTTGGACGATGACCGACAGCGAGGCGCGGAGCGTCCGGAGCTACCTCCTTCGCGGAGGATTCCTCATCTTCGATGACTTCGAGCGGGAGCAGTGGCTCAACTTCGAGGCACAGATCCAACGCGTGCTCCCCGAGTATCACCCGATCGAGATCGATATCGACCATCCCATCTTCCACTGTTTCTTCGATCTCAAGACCATCAATTTTCCGCATCCCCTTGTGCCCGTATTCCCGACCTACTTCGGGATCTTCGAGGACAATGACCCCACGAAACGAATGCTGGCGATCGTGAACTACAACAATGACGTCGCCGAGTATTGGGAGTGGTCGGATACCGGTTACTTCCCCGTCGACATCACCAACGAGGCTTACAAACTGGGCATCAACTACGTCGTCTATGCGATGACGCATTGACGGTCGCGACCTCCCCGGCCCGCAGGGCTTTCTTTACGTTCCTGACGAAACAAATGGTGGGCGGCCATCGTCTCCATTTCATGGGTCATTTCTATGGTGAGGTGTGCGATGACGGCTTGGGCCCCGGGCCGATTCAGTGGACGCGGCTGACCGCCTGAAGGAAGATTGGGTAGACTCGAGATGACCCAGCCGAGAACAACCCGAAACAAAGCCGTCGTAGGAATCCTGGTCGCCCTGGGGGCGCTCCTGGCCTTCCGCCTGTACGGCGCTCTCTGGAGAAGCACCGGTGGCCCCGGCCGCGGGGGCCCGGGGGGACGGGCCCAGCCGGTCGAGGTGGCGCAAGCCGAACGAACCCAGCTAGCGGAGAACGTGTCCCTGGTGGGCTCTTGCGGGCCAAGGAGCAGGTCGATGTGGCGCCCAAGGTAGGGGGGCCGGCTGGTGGAGCTGCGGGGTCGATCTGGGCGACACCGTGAGAGCGGGCCAGCTCATCGCGCGTCTTGAGGGCGGGGAGCTGCGGCAGCAGGTGCGCCATGCCGAGGCGGCTCTTCAGGTTTCCCAGGCCGGCGTCGCCCAGCGCGAAGCGGAGTTGGAGAACCAGAAGCTGGAAACAGAGCGACACCAAAGCCTCCAGCGGGACGGGATCATCTCCTCCCAGCAGGCGGCACAAGTCCAGACTCAGGTGCGGGTCGCGGAGGCCCAGGTCGAGCTGGCCCGAGCCCAAACGGTGCAGGCAGAAGCCTTCCTCGAGGAGCTACGCATTCGACTCAGCCAAACCCAAGTCTTCTCGCCGATCGCCGGTGTCGTTGGGCGGCGCTACGTCGACCAGGGCGCACTGCTCGATCCTAACGACGCGATCGTGCTGGTCATCAACCTGGCGCGGATGGTCACGGTGGTCAACGTCCCCGAGCGCGAGCTCGTCAAAATCCAAGTCAACGATGCCGCCACGGACGCCTTGGGCGGCGAGGAGACGATGGGCCGCGTGGTTCGCATCTCCCCTCTCTTGGACGCCCAGACGCGAACCGCGGAGGTCGAGATCGAGATCGCCAATACGGAAAGTCGTCTCAAGGCCGAGATGTTCGCGCGCGGCGACCTGGACCTGACCCTTAAGCGGGAAGCCGTTTTCGTCCCGCGACAGGCGCTCGTCTATCGTGGCGGCGAGCCGGGGGTCTTCGTGGTCGACTCCGAGGTGGCGCGATTCCAGCCAGTTCTCATCGGTGTCGCGGACGCGGACCGCATCGAAGCCGTAGAAGGTATCGAGCCGGGCCAACTCGTCATCACCCGCGGTGCCAACCTACTGCAAGACGGGGATCGCATTCAGGTACCTCCCGAATAAACGAACCTTTCAGGATGAATAGCCCATGAGCCTTCCGCAGTTCGCGATTCGAAGACCCATCACCGTTTACATGGCCGCCGCGGTAGCGGTCCTCCTGGGCGGCATCGCGTTCACGCAGCTTCCCGTGGATCTCATGCCGGACATCGAGTTCCCGGCGATTACCGTTGTCACCGCTTATCCGGGAGTCGCCCCCGAAGAGATGGAGACGCTCATCA